>CAWJMN010000001.1:0-4042234 GCA_963844055.1 uncultured Planctomycetaceae bacterium
CCATCGCCACGTATTGCTCGTCAGATGCAGCATCTCCAAAATAGGCTCGGGGATGTGTAAGCGCTGGAACATCATCAGCACACCCGAAAACGCATGCAGGCCAATCCAGTAAGTCAGCCCCAGCATGGCGACGGCCTTCACCACGTCGTTCACGGACATTCCCCACTGGGTGTAAAGGCGGTAGCGTCCCATCACGCCCCCCAGTGCCCAGCCCAGGTTGTTGGTGATCGAGTAGCCAACAAAAGTCCCCAGCGCTAGTTGTCGCGGCGGAAGTGGCTTCCCCATGTAACGAAGGACCATCTGTTCATAGACGCCCATCAGCACATAGTTCAGCGCGGCAAAGCCCATCGCTGCCAGCAACTGATGCACGGGAATCAGGCGGAAGCTTTTCAAGATTTCCGCAGGGCTTTGGCCAGCCAGCTGTCGCTTCAAAAGTAGGAGCGCTAGAACTCCACCCGCAACGCCAAGCACTCCTCCCAGGATGGTGTGCCATTTCGAATGGGGTTTTTCCGTCATGCGTAAAGCTGCTATCGACCGGGTGGGCTGCCAAATGAGAGGAGCCGACTATCCTAACTTTTCGCCGCGTCCGGCGGCAGGGGGAAGCCAGCGCCGGCAACGGCGACGTTCGTCGTGCTGGAGGCTGCATCTTCGGGCAGATCACGCGAGGGAACGCGGGCCAATCGAGCTTTCCACAGCAAAAAAGGGCGCTCTAAATAATGGTACGAAAGCTTCGCCAGCAGGATAGAAAGTGCCAAAGAATACAGTCCCGCCAGCGGCGTTCCCGCTTTGGCCAGCCCAAGCTTTGAGATAGCCGTAATGGCGGCCAAGTGCCAAACGTACAGCCCGTACGAGATCTTTCCCAGGTCCACCAGCCACGGCATGCAGCACAAGCCATTGGCCGGCTGGCCACTACTTTGCGGAACGTAGGTTCCCATCAGCAGTAGTCCACCACCGATTGCCCACAGGCCAAACATCATGGGCGTTCCTAGCGGCACGTCGCCCGTGGCCTTCAAATAGCGATAGCTGGCCACGATCAGCACGAAGCCGGCGATGCCGAGCCAGCGTCTGGCCGGGGCGGAAAAGTTCCAGCCCAGTTGTCGATAGCCCACACAAAGCAGCGCGCCGATGCCAATCGCATCCAGTCGTGCAAAGGTGTTCCGGCTGATGGTGAGGTCTGACGCGTCGCACATTCCAAGATAGATGCGTGTTCCCCAAGCGATGGCAATGATTGTGATTGCCAAATAGGCTAGGCGTTTGGGCTGAACCCAGGTTACTAGTAGCGGCCAGCCGAGATAGAACTGCTCTTCAATGGCAACCGACCACAGCGGCACCGCAACGGTGTTGAGTCGGAGTGAGTAAAAGCTAACTAGCCAATTGTTGGTGAAGGTGGCAAAGCTCAGCCACGTCAAAAGGCTGACGCCAAAGTTTTTACCGATCCACAGGTCGATCAGCGGCGCAAGCAGCAGAAAGAAAAAGTACAACGGCCAAATGCGCAGCGCTCGCCGTGCGTAGAATGCCTTGACGTCGATCTTGCCGAGCGAGTCGAACTCGCGCAGCAAAAGTTCCGAGATCAGAAACGAGCTGAGGACAAAGAATAGATCGACCCCTGCCTCGCCCGCATTGGCAAAGCTGACGATCCAGGCCAGCGACTCCCGCACGACAGGGCTGCTTGGTGGTTGCTTCGGATAGACAACCGGAAAAATGTGCAGCACAAACACCGCCATAAACGCGAAGAACCGCAAGCCATCCAGTTCGGGATGGTAAAAGCGGGCCTTGCTAGGCGTCGGTTCGGTGCAAACGTTCGTGGGAGACATGCCAGCCGTCGGTCAGGGTGGAAAAGAGATTTCCTCACCCTCTACAGTGCTTACGCCCCGCGTGAAAGTCAAATCGGCCGGGACATTCCCTCCAATTGCCGTGTGGGCCGGGAAGAATGCCTAGTGAAACAGCGAAAAGGGGATCGCTAAGCTCATCAGGAACATCGTCAGGGGAATGACAACGATCGCCATGAAGGTCGTCAGCCACAGGGCCTGAGAGATCGCCTGCAACAGGCGTCTTCGGCGACGATCGAGCGGGCTAGGCGAAAGCTCACGCGGCGGCTGGTAGGGATTTTCTTCCATCAACTTCTCTCCGAACGCTGGCAAGTCCAGTCGAACGTATGGGGTGTTCCATCGCGCGGAGGAGAGGAGCTCCGTGACTTGCTAAGTCTACGGCCGGACGCGACACACTGCAAGAAAAACGATGTCCAAATCGCTTAATAGTACTAAGGTGATTCTTTCGATGGGTGGCTTTGAGTACATTACACATCCACCCTTTTGTGTTACCTAATGCACGTCGCAGCCCTCCAAGCGGAGCATCTGATCTATGAGCTTCAATAAATCGGTTAAAGAACTTAAGGGTGCTTACAACACATTGAAGCTGATTGTGGGTACGGTGGGCGCCTTCGTGGGCGGGATTACCCTGATGTGCCTAGCCGAAGATCCCACCATGTTTCGGTCGGGTGTTTGCCTGATCGTGGCGGCTCTCTTCGTCAGCGGCATGTTGGGATTTGGCCTTTATTCTCAGGTAAAAGATGCGGCCGATAGTCAGAAGTCTACTGACGAGGAGAACACCGAAGCATCCGCTACCACTGAGCAAGCCTTCCCAGAAATAGAAACAGAACTTGAGCCAGAAGGGGAATCGCTATACGGGATAGCGATCATTGCGCTTTGCACGTTCGGTGTGCCGGTTGTCATGTACTTCTACTTGCAAGCCGTGATGTACACCTTTGATTATATGACGCTAGTGTTTTTGAGCGCGCCATTCGTGCTGATTGGCATGACGGTTTTGGGGTTCTACACTTATGGATATCTCATGGGATCGCCGGATAGAGACAAGGACACGAACAATTAACCAATTAGCTCGCGGATGGACTGCACAGGGTTGCTCAACTTGGCCTTTATGCTGGGTAGCCCAGGTTCTTGAACCTGGGCCGCGTAGCGGCAGGAGGTCGGGGGTTGGTAGCTTGCGGCTGGCTTGCAATTTCCGTCCGCGAATGAGACCTCCGATGGCCTATCGGCCACACCGGATCAAGATCCGGTGCTACCCATGGCAGTTGGAGTTGTTGTCGAAATGGGTAGCCCAGGTTCTTGAACCTGGGCCGCGTAGCGGCAGGAGGTCGGGGATTGCAGCTTGCGGCTGGCTTGCAATTTCCGTCCGCGAATGAGACCTCCGATGGCCTTCGGCCACACCGGATCAAGATCCGGTGCTACCCGGTTTATTGCATTAAACAAGTTCAATTTCGAAAATCGAAGGGTGGCAATGACCGATCGACGACGAATTGCGGACGACCAGCTCTTTGCACACTTTGTGACGTTTTCAGTGGATGGTCGCCGTAGGCTCTTGGACCATGATCAGCCCAAGCGGCTAGTGCTGGCAGAATTCTGCGAAACGTTGAAACAGTTCGACGCTCGTTGCATTGGGTTTGTTATCATGCCCAATCACGTTCACTCACTAATTTGGCTTCCCGAGTGTGGAAAGCTCAGCCAGTTTATGCACGCGTGGAAGCGGCGTTCAAGTTTCAACCTTCGCAACTGGTATCGAAATGGCTCGGCAAATTACCTGGAGGACGTTGAAGAGCGAAACCGCTTTTGGTTGCCAAAATATCATTCATTTGAAATCCATAGCCGTCACAAGTTAGAAGAGAAGCTTGTTTACATGCATGAAAATCCCGTGCGAGCCGGCTTGGTTTCTGCCGCGATTGACTGGGCGTGGAGTTCCGCGCGATGGTATGCTGACCGGACGTCGGTTGGTGTGCCGATACAGTGGGTTGAATAAGAAGGGCTGCATCTGGTCAATATTTTGGGTAGCCCAGGTTCTTGAACCTGGGCCGCGTAAGCGGTTGGATGTCGGGGTTGGGAGCTTGCGGCTGGTTTGCAATATCGGTCCCCGCTGAGACCTCCGATGGCCTTCGGCCCCACCGGATCAAGATCCGGTGCTACCCATTAAAACGTCAGTTGTTGTGTTACTGGGTAGCCCAGGTTCTTGAACCTGGGCCGCGTAAGCGGCAGGAGGTCGGGGTTGGCGGCTTGCGGCTGGTTTGCAACTTCAGTCCTCGCATGAGACCTCCGATGGCCTACGGCCCCACCGGATCAAGATCCGGTGCTACCCATTAAAACTCCAGTTGTTGTGTTAGTGGGTAGCCCAGGTTCTTGAACCTGGGCCGCGCAGCGGCAGGATGTCGGGCGTGGTAGCTTGCGGCTGGTTTGCAACTTCGGTCCTCGCATGAGACCTCCGATGGCCTTCGGCCACACCGGATCAAGATCCGGTGCTACCCATTGAAACGCCAGTTGTTGTATTACTGGGTAGCCCAGGTTCTTGAACCTGGGCCGCGTAGCGGCAGGAGGTCGGGGTTTGCGGCTGGCTTACAACTTCGGTCCTCGCATGGGACCTCCCGTGGCCTACGGCCACACCGGATCAAGATCCGGTGCTACCCTGCAAAGCCGCCCTTACGGCCATACAGCTTTTCCTTCGTGGCCCAGAGGCCGGCGGAAGGGGTGGGGATGAAGAAGATCCGCTCTCCATTGACGTCGTTGAAGCCTTCTTTGAGCTGGCTGGGGGGATACTTTTTCAGCGTCTCTTGCAGGTCGGCATACTGAAAATTCACCTGCTCCACATCGGCCTTGGTTAAGTGGCCAGGGGCGTAAGTGATTTTGAATCGACCTTCGGAAGAGCCGTGAATCAAGTGGGCCGTTGCGTGGGCCAAGTCTTGCATGTCGGCCTGCTGACGGTACAGCTGCATCACCTTGGGCGTGCCGCAATAGCCGTACTTGCGAATGAGGGCATCCACATCGGCCTGCTCTCCAAAGCGCTTCAGGCCCGGGGCAATAATCAAAAGCTCGCCATCATCGGCCAGCGCCATCCGCGTGCGATAGACCGCCTTGTTGGCGACCCAGGTGCTAAAGAACTCGTCTTCTTGCATCACGCAGACAACCTTCTTTAACGGCTCGTCCAAGATGGTGATGTTTTGCTTGCGGGCTTGGCGAGCTGCGCCCAAATAGGTCTCCAGATCGTCACCCACATGCACGCCGGTATGGACCAGGTCTCCCTTGTCATCACGGGCGAGGACCACTTGCACATAGAAGTCAGGCAGGTGACCCAGAAAATCCTCTTCCGCCTTATTAAAGCATTGGCGAACCGGCGTGATCAAGTTGCCCAGGTTGTTTTCAATGCCGCAGCTGGCGGCTGCCAAGTGCGAGGTGCAGATCAGATCCTTGCCAGCGAGGCCAATGAAGTAATTCTTGTTGTGATTGGCGAAGCCAAGGACTTCGTGCGGTACCACGTGCCCAATGTTGATGATCAGGTCCCACTTTTCTTCCATCAGCATCTTGTTGAGCCAAATCGGAAAAGCCCAGTCGGCCGCACCGGCCGTAGCTTCTTTCACGTACTCGGCCGAGACCTCGCCCAAATGGACGCAGCCGTTGCGCCAGTCGTGGGCATGAATCCGCTCGTGCGGAATCGTGCCAAACATCTGGCGGTTTTGCTCCCGCGTGTGCGGTTCATGTTGGCCCAGGGTGGGGATCACATGCACATCGGCCGTTGGCGAAAAGATCTTGTAGAACTCTTCGGTTATCCAGCCCGCGCCCGAATGCATCCGCGTAATGTCAGGCGGCAGCAGCAAAACACGCTTAGGGTCTTTGCAGATGCGCGACTTGGCTTCTTCGGCCGCACGCTTTACGAGTGCTACGACATCTGCACGAGAAAACGAAGGAGCGGTTTCAGCAAACCAAGGCATAGCAAAGTCTCTAACAAAGAATTACGACGAAGCAAACAGTAAACGGCCGTCAAACCTATGCCTTTTCGGAATAGGCCTTCAGATCGGCTTCCAATTTGGAGAGACGTGTGGCCATCTCTTCCTTGGCCAGGTCCAGGCTGTGCAATTGCTCGGCTGGCACATACGTGAACATGTAGAACTTCACCTTGGGCTCGGTCCCGCTGGGGCGAACGGCGATGTAGTTCCCTTCTTCGGCCAGCTCGATGATTACCATGTCCCCCTTAGGGGCATTCAGCGGCACGGCAGCCTTGCCAGGAGCGGCCTGGGTGCTGGCGGCATAGTCCATGACGTTGGTCACCTTCATGCCAGCCAAAACTTCAGGCGGGCTGGTGCGGAAGTTCTTCATCAGGGTCATCATCCGGTCCATGCCGGCCGAGCCCGTCATCGTCACGTTCAGCAGCTTCTCGCCATGATAGCCATGTTGCCAGTAGAGCGAATCGAGCTTCTCTTGCAGCGTCTTTCCGCTCAGCCTTTACTTGGGCCGCAAGTTCGGCCATTAGCATGCAAGCGGCAGCGCCATCCTTATCGCGAACGTATTTGCCGACAAGATAGCCGTGCGACTCTTCACAGCCAAAGAGGAAGTAGTCGGGGCCACCGACATCGATCTGTTCGCCAATCCATTTGAAGCCGACATGCAAGTTGTCTTTCACTTGCACGCCGTACGATTGACCGATGCGGCGAATCATCCGCGTGGTGACCAGCGTCGTCACGAGGAAATGATCCTTGGTCAGGCCACCATGTTTGCCACGTTGTTCGCAAACATAGTCGGCCAGCAATGCACCAATTTGATTGCCGTTGAAGGTTCCCCAGGGGCCGTCAGACTTTTTCGTCAGCGGAGCTGCACAGCCCATCCGATCACAGTCGGGGTCGGTTGCCAAAATCAGATCGCCGCCGTCGGCCTTGGCCTGAGCAATGATGGCGTCAAACACTTGGACGTTTTCAGGATTGCTGACATGTCCAGGGACGTTCGGAAAGTCGCCGCTGGGTTGGCGATGCGGGCCAAACACTTCCACGTCGGTAAAGCCATCGGCAGCAAGGACCGGACCGACGGCCGATTCACCGACGCCATGCAGCGGCGAGTAAACCACCTTCAGGTTGCGCGGGCCAGGAGTTCCCTTCGCAACAACTTCACGCACAAAGGCTTGGTCGAGTTCTTCTTTGCAGAAGATGACCTTGCCTTCTTTTAGTGCATCCGCGAAAGGGACTGTCTTGATTTGGTCGCACTGCATGACCTCTTGAATGATGGCCTTGTCGTGCGGCGGTAGGACTTGTCCACCGGTCGACCAATAGACCTTCACCGCGTTGTCGCTTGGTGGGTTGTGGCTGGCGGTGACCATGATGCCGCAGCTGCATTGCTTGTAACGCACCAAGAAGGAGAGTGCGGGAGTGCTGCGATAGTCGTCGAGGAAATAAACGGTGAAGCCATTGGCCACCATGATCGAAGCACAGAGCTCAGCAAAGTGGCGCGAGTTGTGGCGCGTGTCGTAAGCGATCGCGCACTTCAGCGATCCTGCAGGCAGGTTTTGGGCCAGCACATGCGTGGCCAAGCCTTGGGCACTTTCGCCGATCGTACGATCATTGATGGCGTTGCAACCAATCGGGTACATCCGGCCACGACGCCCGCCGGTTCCAAATGGAATGACCGTCCAAAAGGCATCATCCAGTTCTTTGAACTTTCCTGCTGCCAAATGGGCCGCCACTTGCTCGGCATAGACCGCATAGCGCGGCTCTGTAAGCCAAGTCTTGATGTTGGCCGCGGCGGCCGCGGTGAGTTGCTTCCCTTGAAGGGCGGCGTCGAGTTGGGTGAGCGATACCGTAGCGTCAAACTTGGAGGACATGGTGTCTTGCGGGCAAAAGTAGGGGCAGATCGCACACGACAATCCGACATTGTCGCGAGGCCCTAGTTATAGCCCATTTGCCGCCCGATTTCTGCCGGGACTTGCCCTTGTGGGTGGGCAATTTTGTCGAGAAAACGGTCGTCCATTGCCTCAAAAGCGGCTCAAAGGCCGTTAAGGCCTAGAGAGTATCCGGCAGAGTTCTTCCATGTGGACCGAAAGCTTGTCCCACGGGTTGGCCGCCTGGGGATTTCCGGCCTGGTAAAGATCCTCGGTGACGTAGATCCAGCGAGCATGTTTGCGAACCATTTGCACCTTCGCGGGGTCAAGCGTTTTCATCGAATGGAGCAAGATCGAACGTGTGAAGGGAGGATAGTCCGAGTAGCCTCCAAAGTAGTCGCCGTGGATTCGCTTCTCTTCCGGCCACTGGCTCCCTTCGTGAATGATGATCACATCAGCCGCTTCGGCGGCAAAGTATCGGTCCGGAGTATCCGCGCCAGGATTGGCAACGGTGGGCCAGAAACCCTTGGCCTTGGCATGTTCATTAAGAGCGACTTGGTACTGCACGCCGATGTCCGTATCGGTGTAGTTCATCTCGTCAAAGAAGATCCCTTGGGTTTTGGGATACATGCTGCGCCAATGGTCGACATCGTTTTGAACGGCGCCGCCATCGCGCTTGCCATACTCGGTAGAAACATAACCCAGTACCACACAGCCTGCTCCTTGTAAGCGATCGATGGCTTTGGTGTAGTTGGCATCGACGGCAATGCCGGGGCCAGTGGCCGGATTGAGGATCACCCACATGGGGACCGTCTCGTAGCGACGCTTTAAATCGATCAGCCGATTGAACTCGGGATTGGTATGAACGTTTTCCGGATAGACATACATCGGCACCAAGATGCCGGTGCGTTGCTGCGCCGCAATGTGGAACTGCATCGACTTTTCACGTCGAGATTCTGCCTCGCCCGCGAGTAATCCCGTTTCCAAACCGAGGAGTGTCGCAAGGGCCAAGACCATGGGCCGAAAGAGCGCAGTGGGGAATTGCTGCATAAGGCACCTCGTCGCGTTGAAAACTAGAAGTGGATCATTCGTTGTTGTCATCGGGGCTTGGCGAGTCACTATCCCCCGAATCGGTCGAAGAAAAGGCGAGCGAATCCGCATCGGACAAGCCGGCCAGCATCTGCCGCACCAGAATGGTTGCATAGCTTCCGCGAGGAAGTGCAAAACGGAGTGTCAGCTTGTTGCGGCCTGGATAAAGTTCATCATTCGCAATAGCGCTAGTAGCTTCTGTTGGGCGGAAGAGGGTGGCACGTTCCCCCTTCGAAAAGAAGCTGTCGCGTGGATACTTTACCCGCAGTTCTCGCATGGCCAGTCCATAAGGCGCCAGGGCCGCATCGATCAGCGCCCCCTGCCCTGCCCCGGTCTCATTCTCTTCGAGGTGCAGTCGCGCCGATGGCAGCGGCAATGCTGCGGTGGCCAAATCGCGGAGCGAACTGTTGTCCTCAATATGCGTTGGAAGCAGACGTAGCGTTTTATCGCCGCAAAAGATGCTGGGCAGCTCTGCCTTCGGAAAGGCGGTAGCAATCGTTTGATCCAGCATGGCATTCCAGACGGTGCTTTGGAAGGCGGCCAAGTAGATGCTGCGCAGGTCAGGACGAATGAAGCCCAGGGCTCGGCGAAAGTCGCCACCACTGTCGGCCAGGAAGCGAATCGCGGGAGCCAGCGTTCGCTCGCGCACGCCATGGACGAGCCTGTCCCACTTGCCCCATTGGCCTCGGATCTGTTTTTTCTCTTCGCGCACGACGGCCGAGTCACGATCGTTTCCATCGGCCAGCATCAGCCACAAGGTTCGCTCAAAGTTTCCCTGGCACCATGGAACGGCGATCCACTCTTTCGATTTTCCGAGTGATCCAAAACGCTGTTGATCAAAATAGTTGGGAACGCCGACGGTGGTGGCTTGGGTCAGGCGCTGGCAAAGCTGGGCCGCTTCATCCTGAGTGGGATCGGCCTGCTTGACCAAATCGCGCACGACAATCGCAAATCGGTTGGCCTCAATCTGGCTGGCGTGGACTGGCTCGCGCACTTGGCCCAAGTATTCCAGCGAAAAGCTCTCCTGGGCAAACCCGCGCGGAGGTCCACCGTCAATCGTGAGATATTGCAGGGTCGTGGCGTGCCGATCTTTGAGCCCGGCAAACGCGACGCAGCCGCGCGGCAGATTCCACTTGCGGACGATGGCCTGGATCGCTTCGGGAGTACCCAGCCCGCACTTGGAAAGTCGGTAATAGGCATACCCTCCCCCCGCACGGATCGGCGTGAGGATCTCTTCCACTTCAAAGTCGGCAGGAATGCACTTGAGTTTCATTCCCGCCAGCTTAGAACCAATCGGCCCGCTTGTAGAGAGGGGCGGGCCGTTTTCAGCATCGCTTCAAGACGGCCGGGGGAAAATCGAGACGAGAGCCGCTCGGAAAAAACTACCCGCGGCCCCCTTCGCAGCACGTTTCGCAGATGCGATGGCAGCGACTGCACTGGAACTTCGAGCGGATTTCGATCAACTGCCCTTCGCAGACGGGGCAAACCATCATGCGGCAGGTTTCGGGGCGTGCCGAATGCGCGGCAGCGTTGTCCGCTGAATTGCCCGCCGTCAACGACGAACGGGCATTGCTTGGATCACTGGCAGGAGGCATGTGGCCTTACTCCTTCAGCACAAGGTCGATGCAAAGGACGGCTGCGAGGATGAGCTGACGCAGCGGGTGATCAGGAGGAACCGTTGGGCTGACGTTTAGCATGTAGTTGTCAGCGCTGGTGAACAATTCCTTGGCGAGGCCCCCCCACTGCTTGGATACCTTGGCGATCTCTTGGTTGTTTACCAAGAAGGTGAAGTCCCAAGCACGCCAATTTCCCTTGAGCTGGCAAATCTCTTGGCCATCGGCACCCAGGATCTTGAACCGTGCAAAGAAGGAGAACCAAGGCTGCTTAAACGTGCCAACCAGTTGGCCATTGTTATCAAGCACTTGTACAGATGAAACAAACAGGCTTACACCACGGCGAACGATGATGACAGGCTCGCCCGCTGGGGTGCGCACAATCGCTTCAAACGGTGTTAGACGCTTGTAATCGGTAAAGCGAAGGAGCTTCGTAAAGAAGCCCAACTTCTCTTCACGGCATTGTAGGATTTGCTGCTGCGTGTTGGGATCAAAAACATCGTAGCTGTTGGATGCTTTGAAGAAGCCAACCTGTTCGCGTACGAAATACTGATTGTGGTTGAGTACGGGATGCATGGCGGTGAGGGCTTTCCTTACGAACGAAGGGAAGAAAATAGAATAAGTGAGCCGTTAACGATTGCCCCAGCAGGAGAGCTTTACGGGAGTCCGCAACTCACGGATTATGGAGGTTGGTCGTGGCGGGTGCAAGCAAGGGGCTAGACAGGGGGGAGTCTAGGCGCAAAAAAAATCGGCCCGAAAGCCAAGGGTTTGAAGGCTGCCGATCACTCAGGGGTAACATGTCCCTGATGCGACTGGACGCCATCTCGACTTGGATTTCAGGCCGTTTGCTGAGCAGTTGGGTCTCTCGCTGCCGCTGGAGCGTCCTTCACAAATGAACGCTGGCGGAGTTTCACCCTCCCTGATACGGATCGCTATCGGAAGAACTTCCCAATTCTCCCTGTGCAAAAGAGTCATCGAAAATCCGCACAGCTTCCCTATCTAAAAAGGGGAGTGAAAACTGCGCAGTGCCCCAAAACGCGAAGGGATGGGCCGGCTTTAGCGATTGTGCGGGGAGCTTGGCCGCGGGAAGGCGCGGTTTTCTTCTGTTGTCATTTGCCAAGTGGTAATGACGCGACCTGAATCTGCATGCACGCCGGTAGAAAGTAGTTGGGGTTTGACTTTGGAATCCAAACGCCCCTAAAAAAAGCCAGGCATCCTCCTGGGGTGTGGCTGATGGATGGCCCCAGGAGGAATGCGCTGGCTGCGCCACGTCACACGATATGACGCGGCATCGAAACGTCGGAAAAGCGTGAACGATTCGCGCGGAGGACTTCCGCAGGCCTAGTCGCTGCCGCCGATGTCGGCATAGGCCTCGAAGATCAGTTCGTTTTCTAGGGTTTCGTGGCGGCGAAGGATTCGATCAAACGTCAGGAACGTGGGTCCCAGCCAGAGCGCGAGCTCAGCCAGTTTTTCTTCGAACAGCAATTGATCGGCATGATCAAGCATGTCGCAGAACGATTGATACAGATCATGATGCTGAGCACGCAGGCTATCTGCCATTTGGCAAAGGTGTGGCGCAGCATCGACAGGATCTTCGAAGTAGCCATAGGCTTCTTCGAGCGCGAAGTGAAGCGCGAGTTGATCGCGAATCTCTTCGAGCCAATTCACAAGATGGCGGCACATGCCAATCGCAATCGGGCGTTGGCAACGTTGTCGCATTTCCGAAAGCGCATCCCATAAACCTTGATGCACCTCTTTGATTTCCTGCAAGAATGCAGGATTGACCGTGACTGTTCGGACGACAGTCGAAACACTGGACGAATAAGGACCCATGCGACACCTCCTTCTTCGTCTTCAAAACTGCCAGAACGGTCGAGTGACACGCTGACAATGAATAACGAAGAACCTAGGCTGCGATGCAGCCGATTGGGGTGTTTAGCGCTGCTCGGAAAGGCTTGACTAATGAGCGGAGCAAAACACCGCAACCTAGTGCACCTAGAACCGGAAACTGGGCAGGACCAACTTTTGAACCTGCCGAAACGCACCTGCTCTGTCCTGTCTGTGTGTGGTTTGAGAATTCAACCACGCGAAGGGGCATCATAGACCCGCGTCGCAAATGAGTCAAGTTTTTTTCTTTGGTAAACTGCACAGGCTGCGTAGCTGTTTGCGGTTGATCGGACACCGTTACGATATTCACAAGGGACGCATCGCACGGACTAATGCAATTTTGCCTGAAAAATGGCCTTAAATCGTGGTCTGATGCCTACGATCGTGGCAGTTTGGTTTGAGGAAAAGCGCTCCTTCGTCTACACTAGAGGCCTGCATTCACAGCCTCTTCAAGCGAGCCCTCGGCAAGATGCCAGCGGACTTGAGCGAGGATACCCCTTTCTTTTTGATGGCTCTTGCAGCCCGGCAACAATCGAAGCGAGCTTGCACTTACTTGTGAAGTGTTTGGGACCTTGGATCAAAGCTTTTGATGTTGCCAGTGCAAACGGTCGAAGCGTCCTCCAGTGATGGTGACCTTCGCAGTTGTTTTTGTTTGTAAGCCATCGATAGATCTTGAGTCTTGTCATGACCAACGTATCACCAGAATCTAAACCTGCCCCCGCGCCGATTGCGCTGCCCGTGTTTGGTAGCCAGCCCGGCAAGTTAGGAACGATGCTGACATCGCTTCCTGCCGGTGCGGCCAGCAGCCATGCGCAGCGCCGCCCCCTTCCGATGACCATGGCTGAGGCCAAGGCGTACGGCTGGGATGAACTGGATGTGGTGTTTGTTACCGGGGATGCTTACATCGACCATCCGAGTTTTGCGATGGCCATCTTGGGACGCGTGCTGGTCGCGGCCGGCTATCGCGTGGGGATCGTTTCACAGCCCGACTGGCGCAAGGTGGATGATTGGCGGCGATTTGGAAAGCCCCGTTTGTTCTTTGCGATTAGCGCTGGGAACATGGACTCGATGATCAATCACTACACCGCCAATCGCAAGGTGCGCAATGATGATGCGTACAGCCCTGGCGGACGAATTGGTTTGCGACCAGATCGCGCGACCTTGTCGTATTGCCAGCGCGCTCGTGAAGCGTTTCCGGGCGTCCCTGTGATTGCCGGCGGTGTTGAGGCTTCGCTGCGACGCTTGGCACATTATGACTATTGGGGTGACAACGTTCGTAAGTCGATCTTGCTGGATTGCAAGGCAGACCTTGTCGGCTATGGCATGGGAGAAGAGACGATCCTAGAAATCGCTCGTCGCTTGGATGCGGGCAAGTCGGTAAAGGACCTGCGTGATTTGCGTGGCATGGCCTATGCACTTGGTGCGAGCGAAGCGCCTCCTGAATCGGCGCTGGTGATCCCAAGCTTTGAAGAGGTGAGCACCGACAAAGCGGCTTTTGCCGAAGCCACGCGGATGATTCACAATGAAACGAATCCGTACAATGCCAAGACGCTGGTTCAGTGGCATGGACGGCAAGCGATCGTGGCCACGCCGCCGCCGTTTCCGATTTCGCAATCGTCGATGGATGTGATTTACGGGCTACCTTATACGCGTCGGCCGCACCCGAGCTATACCGAGCCGATCCCGGCATTTGACATGATCAAAGACAGTGTGACGATCATGCGCGGCTGCTTTGGAGGCTGTACGTTTTGCAGCATCACGACGCACCAAGGGCGGATCATTCAGTCACGCAGTAAAGACTCGATCTTGAAAGAGATTGAGAGCATGACGGCCGACCCGAAGTTCAAAGGGACGATCAGCGACATAGGCGGCCCAACCGCCAACATGTACGAGATGCGTTGTACTAAGCCCGAGGTCGAAGCGGTTTGTCGGCGGCAGTCTTGCGTGCATCCAACGATCTGCAAACTGCTTGGCACGAATCATGGGCCGCTGATTAAGTTGATGCAAGAAGCTCGCGAGATGCCCGGCATTAAAAAGGTGCTAGTGGCCAGCGGTATTCGAATGGATTTGGCCCGGCGTTCGAAAGAATACATGCAGCAGTTGGTGCAGCATCACGTAGGCGGACATCTGAAGGTGGCTCCCGAACATACAGACCCCGATGTGCTGATGCGGATGCGCAAGCCAGCCACCGATGATTTTGAAAAGTTCGCGGGCGTGTTTGATCGAGAGTCCAAAAAGGCAGGCAAGAAGCAGTTCATCATTCCGTACTTTATCGCCAGCCATCCTGGCAGCGATTTGGATGCGATGATTCACTTGGCAGTATTCCTCAAGCAGAATGGCTATAAGCCTGACCAAGTACAGGACTTCATTCCTGCGCCGTTTGATGTGGCGACGGCCATGTACTATACGGGAATCGATCCGTTTACGAAGAAGCCGGTCCATATTGCGAAGCAATTGAAGGATCGCAAGTTGCAACGGGCGCTGTTGCAGTTCTTCAAGCCGGAGAACTATTTTGAAGTCCGCGAAGCGCTTTATCGTTCGGGTCGCCAAGACCTAATTGGCGACGGCTGTGATGCGCTGATTCCTTCGAAGCCTCCCAAGGAAGCGATTCAGCGTCGCCGGCAAGATGCGAATGGACGTTTCGATGGCAAGTATGTGCATACGATTCCAAGCGGCAAGGGAGCCACGCCGGCCAAGCCAGGCGAACGCCCGGGCAAGGCCAATCGCAAGCTGACCACCAGCGAAGGTGGAGCAGGCGGTGGTTTCACGGGTGGACCGCCACGTAAGCCGGGCAAATTGCTGGACAAGATGGCCCGCAAGCTGCCGCATGCTCAGTCCAGCGGAGCGACGGGGGGCGAAGGAGCCGAGCGAAAGTCCAAGGGTTCCAAAAAGGAATCGCGACATGCGCCAGGCCCCGGCTATCGGCCCGACACGAAGAAGCATCGCCCTGAACGGCGCGATGATCGTCGTGGGTAGTTTGCTAAAGCCGGCTTGGTAAAAACCAGGCCCGAGGCGAAAGAGCAGTCTATGCCTGATGGCTGTGGCGCACGATAATTTGCGAGCAGGAATTTTGATCCTCTCTCGCAAGGGCTACAACGATGCAATATCTGGCATGGCTGCTGATCGTACTTGGTTCATGGGGCGCACTAGTAGAGACTGCGCAGGCGCAAGGGGTGTCACGCTCGGCGGCCGAAGTGAACAAGTTATTGGGGCGCGGGATTAATCTGGGCAATGCGCTGGAAGCACCTAGCGAAGGGGCCTGGGGAATCACGCTGGAAGAAAGCTACTTTGCAGAGATCGCAAAGGCGGGCTTTCAATCGGTTCGTATCCCGGTGAAGTGGTCGGCGCATTCGCTTTCGCGCAAGCCGTTCACGATTGATCCTAAATTCCTTGCACGGGTCGATTGGGCGATTGAGCAAGCGCACAAACATAAGCTGGCTGTTGTGCTGAACGTGCACCACTTTGACGAAGTCTACCTTAAGCCAGAAGAGAAGTTGCCGCAGTTGGCGGGAATCTGGAAGCAATTGGCCGAGCACTATAAATCGCAGCCCGATAATGTGGTGTTTGAGATTCTCAATGAGCCGCACACCAAGCTTGATGCGGAGAACTGGAACCGGGCAATTGTCGAGCTACTTGGCATCATTCGGACGAGCAATCCGCAGCGTGTCGTGATGGTGGGGCCGACCAACTGGAACAATGTCGCCTTTTTGCCCGGGCTTAAGCTTCCCGCCGATGATAAGCAAATCATCGTGACGTTCCATTACTACAGCCCGTTTGAATTCACGCATCAAGGAGCGGAATGGGCGATGGACAGCAAGAAATGGCTGGGCCAAAAATGGACGGGGAGTGCAACCGATATGAAGGCGCTGCGTGCCGATCTGGATTTGGCGGCAAAATGGGGCAAGGAGAACCAGCGGCCGATTTTCCTGGGAGAGTTTGGCGCGTACAACAAGGCAGACATGGCGTCGCGAGCACTCTGGACAAAGACCGTTGCGAGAGAGGCGGAGGCCCGCGGTTTTAGCTGGGCCTATTGGGAATTTTGTTCCGGCTTTGGCGCATTCGACCCGGCCACCAAGCAATGGCGGCCTGAGCTTAAAGCGGCGCTTGTTGAAAAGTAGTGGCTGTGAAGCCGCGCCTGTAGCGACAGCTAGACGAATTTGATTTCGCGGAAGCCGAAGGTGGTTTCGACGTTTCCGCGCAGGACAAGTTGGCCCAGGGCGATGGCTTTGGATTCGGACCAGCCACGGTCAACGACAAAACGCTCTGCCAAGACCTTGGCCAGGATTCGCTTGAACATGCCGAACTTAGGAATCGCAAACTCCAACTTGTACATGTCAGAGTAATAGCCAATCGTCTTGGTTTGTGGAATTGCTTCCAAGCGTGCGGCCAGATCGTTTTCGATATAGGCGGGTGTGTTGCTGTACCACCAATGGCCGTGCGCGATAACGTTGGGGAAAATCCACGCATAGCTAACCAGCTCTTGATTGGTGACGCTGGCCAAAACCGAGACCGGGAACGTGACGCGTGGGAACGCATTAAACAATTGGCGATACTGGATCAGCGAAACGCGACTATCGTAGAGGTCACGCCCCTGATGAACGCCGCCGGCATAGACCCCGCGATTCACGCCGATCATCAGATCAAACGGCAGGCCGAAGTGGTCACACATTTCGGTGATCGTCCAGAAGACGAACTGACTTAGCGCATGATGATGCGCGTCGCCGGCGACGATCCGATTTTCATAAGCAGCGGCCAAGGCCGTTGCGGCGCGGGCATCGCTGACCTTGGCAGGGGTAAAGTCGGGAGGGAGCGAAATCGCGCAGGCCCGGGCTTGGTGAGCGATAAAGTGCGTAAAAAGTTTGCGAATGGCATCGCGCAAGAGTTCTGGCGTGGTGGCAGAAATGCCCGTGGAATTGGCGAGCCGTTCTTGCACGGCGGCCGTATGCAGATGGAAGACTAAATCGTCCGTGCGGAGGCAGGGGATATAGACCTTGGTGTCGAACCATTCGAGTGGATCGTCGAAGTCATTGGTGAGGAAGACCGCTTCGAGCTTGGACTTTTTGAGGACCTCGGCTGGCCAATCGGGCGAGGCCATTTGAATCGCGGATGAATCGTAGAGCTCTTCCCAGTTGTCGAGCGTGAGCTGATCGTGCTTAAAGTCGAACAGCGTTTTGGCGATCTCCATCAGCCAGCTGTACTGGATGGTGTTTTCGATCGGGCCGAGGTTTTCGACAATGCGGCGGACCTTTTCTTTGGGATCGAGCGCAGGCTCTTCGATGAGGACCTTGGCCATGCCGGCCGAGTGGGCCAGCTCGGTGTAGTAGTGATAGCCAAGTATATCCGCCAGCGTCTTCGAGCCTGGATCTAAGGGCTGAATGTGCGAATGAGGATCAATCAGCACCAAGGAATCAAGTTCGGTAAAAATCCGTCGGCGGAGTTCAAGTGACATCGAAGTAGCTTAGCAAGGAGGTGAAACAGGAGAGAGATTCAAGCGGACTATTGCAGGACGACTTTGACGTCGGGCAGCTTCTTCTTCAAAGCTGCAGCGCCCCGCTCGGTGATTCCGGTCGCGGGTGCATAGACCTCTTGAAGGTTCTTGGCTTTGCTAAAAGCTTGTAGCGCTTGGTCGGTTACGCCCGTATTCTTGAGGTTGACCTTTTCGAGCTTGGTGCAGTTGGAAAAGAACTTCACGCCAGCATCGCTGATCGCGTTTTCTTGCAGGTTGAGTTCAATCAGATTGACGTTGCCTTTGAGCTCGGCCAAGAAGGGGTCGGTAATGCCAGCCTTGCCCAGCGACAGGTGCTCAAGATTCTTGGCAGCCCGCAAGCCTGGTGCGCCGGCTGCGCCGATCCGCGTGCCGTAAGCGCCGAGCTTTTTAAGAACCGCAAGATTTTTGAACTGCTTGAAAACGCTGCCATCAATCACCGTATTCGAGATTTGTAGCTCTTCGAGTTCGGTGCATTGGCGAAGTTGTGCAAGGCCTGCGTCGCTAATCTGAGTGGACTCCAGATTAAGGGACTTCAAATGGATCAGACCTTTGAGCGAACCTAGCGTGTTGTCATTGATGTCGGAGTTGTCGAGTGCCAGCTTTACCAGCGAGTTCGCTTGGCCAATGGCGCTATATGCGGCAGGGGAGAGACGAGCCTGGGAGAGGTAGAGCTCTTTTAGCTCGGTGAACTTGGCAAGGTTTTGCAAACCGACTTCCGTAACGGCTGCGCCTTGCAGCTTTAGCACATCGATCCGTTGACGGTAAGGATCGCTGAGGGCTCCGAGTTTGGTAAGGTCTTCGTCTTTGAGCTGATGCGATTCCTTGGCCAAGATGCTGGCCAGGATTTGGTCCTCATTCATTGGCACAGGGGCCACAGGATTGGCGACAGGAGCAGGGGACGTGGAATCAGGGGCGGCGGGAGCTGGCACCGCAGGCGTCTTTTGCATGTCGGCCAGCTTCTCTTTTCCTTGGTCGACAAGTTCCTTGGCTTTATCGCAGCCGGCGAGGATTAACGCCATGGTTGCGGCGATAGGAAGCATGCTGCGAGAGGAGCGTGAGAAAAGGTTCATGCGAGCCTCGTAAGAATGGATGGAGGAGGTATGTATATCGCGAAAAATGCCGCGTACCCGAAGGAAATAAAAGTAAAGCTGGGTAACGCTTACGGCATTATCCTAAACCGAAGCCTGAGAGAGGGAAACGCTGGCGAGGCGGTTTTGGAAAAAACGGCAGAGACGGCAGGGAAAGCCAGACTGGCAAGGCGGGGCGGAGTAGGGGAGGGAGGCAAGGTGCAAACTGGACAGTCGTTCCAGTCGTGGTGCTGAATTTTTGTGGAATTCGCACAAAGGTAAGTGTACAAACGAGTTGAGGCGAACGGCTGAGCAGCGGTGTGAGGGGTTGTGACCAGATATGGTAAGGCTCCCCTTATAATCGGAGCGTTGGGTGGTGGGGAACGGAGTGGGTGGCAGGTGGGCGAGGACGAAGGACATTCAAAATGAGTGGCAAGCCTTTTAAGATTCTGGGGATGCGATTCGCAGCGCTGGTAGGGCTGGCATTGCTGGCCGGGCCGGTGCAAGGGCAGACCATTTTGGAGCGCCTGGAGGGAAAGCTCGCGCGAGGTAGCACCTCCTGCGGCCGGAAAACCTGCACCTGCGGCCGGTAAGCCGAAGCCCGCCAAGCAGCAGGACTTAGAAATTCCGCGAGCCGATGGTAGTGGGCCCGAAGAGCTTGCGCCGGGAACGGAGTTTCAGCCTGGGTACTTGGGCTTGATTGGTGATAACCTGCCAGGAAAGACCAAGGGAGTGCTGGTGACCGAAGTTCGTCCGGGGGGACCTGCCGAAAAAGCAGGCGTGAAGATTGGTGACCGGATCGTTTCGGTAGATATGGTGGAGCTGCAAGATCTGGATGACTTGGAATTGCTGCTGGGAGGTATCTCGGCTGGCAAAAAGGTACGGCTGGGGATTGAGCGCGACGGAAAGTCGCTTGAGCTGGACCCTGTGCTTACGCCAAAAGTCGCACCGCGTGAAGAGCTGGTGCCTGCGGATGAAAGTGGCCTCGTCATTGGTGGAAAAGCAGTACCCGGTCGTGGTTCGCTGGGGCTGACGGTGGTTCCGCTGACGGAACAAGCGAAGGAGCAGTACGGGCTAACGGTGAATCGTGGGGCGCTGGTCTCTGCGATTCGGCCTGGCTCGTCGGCAGATCGAGCAGGTATTCCGATTGGCGGCGTGATTGTGGCGCTGGATGGAATTCGGATTGATACGGCCGAACAGCTGGTAGGGATGGCAGGTGGCCTGCGAGTGAACCAAGAGGTGGAGCTGACGTACTATTCGGGCGCTCGCCTTTCGCGGAAGACGTTGCGGGCAACACCAGCCAGTGCGGTAGGGATGGGAGCAGTGCCGCCGGGCGCTTTACCACCCGCCGTTGGGCCTGATGGGGGAGGGCTGCCTCCGGGAATTGGAAATGCAGGGGGTGGTGATCGTCCGTTGGTGCGCGGGCTGGAGCGAATCATTGGGAATGCGATTGCCAATGGTGGAAATGCCGGTGGCGGTGGACCTCCGGGGGTGCAAGGGGGACCTGGCGGGCCTGGTCCGGTTGTGATGCCGGCGCCGCTGGATTCGCCAGAGGTGGTTGAGCTACGCAAGAAGGTGGAGCTACTAGAGGAGGAGCTTAGGGACTTGCGGGCACGGATGGAGAAGCTCGAGAAGGGGAAGTAGGCCGCTATAGACGGTGCAACCGGCACGGTCTGCCGGAAATGTGGTGGTTTGGCATCATCCAAGTCGCAAAAAGAGGACATGTTTCCTTTTTGCGAGCTACGGTTTCAAAGCTCTGAATTCTGCGCGCTGAGTAGCGAGCGGAAAAATCAGGGTTTGCACCGTGTGCGATGGATAGGCCTACCCCGTGAAGCGATTCCTCACCTCAACGACTCGGCTCCTACTGAGCGCGTTGGGAGCTGCGCTGGTGGGAAGTAGCCTGCTGGGCTGTGGAACGTTTCAGGTTCCAGCGTTTGACCCGACCGGGGAGAGGATCTTCTCGGGGAACTCGACGCAACTGGCCGTGCCAAGACTGCGCGATTGTCCGCTGCTCTCTTCTGGCAACAACAATCCACCCGCACCTGCCCCTACGACTCCGGTTGGGATTGGGCCTGCTCCTGCATGTGTGGCGCCGCTTGGGCCGCCCCCTGTACAGCCGCCTTGCCAGCCTGGGTTTGGGATGCAATCACCGGGCGTCATGCCTTTGGTTGTTGCGCCGGCTTGCCCGGTGAATACGCCTGGCGCGTTTGTCGCGCCGGCTGCACCTGTGGCGCTGGCTCCCGCATTGCCAAATGAAGGTCCGCGAGCAATTCCGGTCTCTTATCCTTCTCCAGCACCGGGGGCTGATTGCGCCAACGGTAATTGTCCGCAGATCAAGATCAAGCCAGGAATGCTGGTGGCACCTGTGGGAAGTGACGTGGTGTTGTCGGCGGGGCTGTGTGGCCCAGACGGCAATTTCATCACGCGCCAGCCGCTGGAATGGATGCTAAACCCCGATGGCGTAGGCCAGATCGTGCAAGTGGGGCAAGAGACTCGCAATCCCATTACCGGTTTGTTCAGCAGTACGCCAAGCAAGGTCGCGACGAACTTTGCCAAGGCCAAAACTTCGACGATGGCGCAGACCATCACTCGCGGCACGCCAACACCTGCGGATGATCTGAAGCTGGGAAAAGGGGAGAGCTGGATCAGCATCACTTCGCCCACCGAAGGGGCCACGCATGTGACGGTAGTTGCTCCCAAGCAGGGGAACTGGGAACAGCGGAAGCAGACGGCCACGATTTACTGGGTCGATGCACGCTGGGTGCTGCCTCCTTGTGCAGTTGAAAAGGCAGGACAACGGCATATTTTGACAACGCGAATTGTGCGTGCCAATGGAGCACCGGTTGGGGGCTGGTTGGTGCGCTACGAATTTTTGGAAGGGCCTGATGCCAGCTTTGGCGCAGGCGGGGAGAAGTCGATTGAAGTGACGACCCGTCCTGATGGCACGGCCTCGGCAGAACTACTTCCTTCGACGATGGAATCGGGCATCAGCTTGGTGAAGGCTTCGATCATTCGCCCGCAGATGGTGAATGGCGATTTGCCTAACATGGTGATTGGGCAGGGAGTCATTTCCACCACGTGGACCGCGCCAGGCCTTAGCGTACGTGCCTTGGGACCCGAGAATGTTGGGGTGGATGGGCTGCTGAGCTATCGGGTTGAAGTAGTGAACACGGGTGACACCGCCGCACCGAGCGTACAACTGGCTTACACGCCGCCGACGGGTGTGCAGTATCTCAATAGCACTCCATCCGCACAGCCATTTGGCCAACGCTACGTTTGGAACCTGGGAAATATTCCTCCACGGGGAGTTGCTGTGGTAGAAGTGACTTGTCGTGCGCAGCGGGCCGCAGATGGAATTCGCAGCACGTTTATGGCCCAAAGTTCTGACAGGCTAACGGCCGAGGGCTCGGTATCGACGCGGGTCTTTGCTTCGCAGCTAGTGGTGCGGATGAAAGGTGCCGACCAAGGGACAGTTGGCCAGCGCTACCAGTTTACGATGGAAGTTCAAAATACCGGCAACACGCCGCTGAACCGAGTATCGCTTCGCGACACGTTCGATTCGGGTCTGCGCGATGTTGATAACCGTGCTAGTCCAATCCTCAAGGAGATTGGTACGCTTCAGCCGGGTGAGACGAAGATGGTTGGGGTTACCTTCATCCCGCTGACGGTCGGCAAGCTATGCAATCGGATCGAAGCATTCTCGGAAGAGGGGCATTCGGCCACGGCGAGTCGCTGCTTCAATGCGGTTGCGGATTCACGACCTGCTGGAGGGGCACCATCGAACGCCCAAAGCCCGATCTTGCTGAAGATGACTGGAATTGATCGACTTGCCGTTGGCCAAAGCAATAACCTGACGGTCTCGCTGACGAACAATTCGCAAGGCGTGGTGAGCGGCCTGCAATTGACGGTGAATGTTAGCCCTCTGCTGAAGGTTCCAACGGCGACCGGGGGGGCCCAGTCGCGGACGGTGAACAATAACCTACAGCTGGTATGGCAGGTGAATAACCTCGCTGCGGGAGCCACCCGTGAGTTCAAGTTGCAAACGGTTGCGCAGCAGGCAGCCGAACGAGGGGTGATGGCCCAGGCGATCTTAACGACGCCGGGTGCGGTCACACAGTCTGCTGACTATGAGCTGCAGATTGTGGGAGCCGCGATCCAAGATCCTAATGCGGGGGCTTCTGTTCCTGCTCCGACTCGGCCGATGGGCAGGGCCAATGCGGGCAACATCAAGGTAACGATTGCCGAAGACAAAAACCCGGTTCGCGTGGGGGAGCGTGTCACCTATCTGATTGATGTGGAGAACGCCGGTCAGGTTCCTGATGAAGATCTGTTGGTTCGGATCATTATGCCTGCGGGACTGCGCATGGAGAAAATCGTAGACGCCAAGGGGCAGATTCCTGTCGCTAAAACGATGCGAGGCTTAGAGCTGGGGCCGATCAGCATGGTGGCAGCGGGCGAGAAGTTGCCACAATTGCAAGTGGAAGCGACAGCGCTTCAAGCGGGGGATGCCAAGTTGCGTGTGGAAGTGATCAGCAGCTTGAATCCACAGGGACTAGCTCAAGAAGAAGCCACTGCGATTGTTGCTCCGTGATGATGATGCCAATGGGCATCATTGAAGGTAAGTTGGCTTTCTCTATTGCCAAAAGTCGACCTGTCGCCTGCATAACTGTTGTGATGCGAACACTCGATATCGCACAATTCTATTTGAAAAAAAACGGGCAAGATGGATGCGGAGTTGGCGCGCGAGATGCGGTACGCGCTGCATCGCTAGAGAGGGTGGCAAGCAAGGAATTAATATTCTTGATGAGGCTGAGTCTCTCGCATGAGAAGATTGCATAGGCTACTATCTCTTTTATGCGACGCTTTGTTCTATTGCTTCACGAGATGCCCGACAGTGCGCAGAGAGCTACGCACTATGACTTGATGCTGGCAAGCAAAGGCATCGGGTCGGTCTCTGCTCCCCAGCTAAGTGCAACGGGCGAGTCGATAGCGCGCGATGAGAAGACCCTATGGACGTGGGAGATCGCTCGCGGACTAGAAGCATGGCTGGGTTCTTCATCTGCCGAGGCAGACTCTTTAGTCACTCTGGTGGCTAACCCTTTGCCGCTCCATCGTGCGGCCTACATGTTTTATGAAGGTCCTGTGACGGATGGTCGCGGACGCGTTCTGCGGATCGACATGGGGGAATATGATGTTGACGGCGACTTTGCCAATCTGAGTGGCGACCATGAAGCGGGGACGCCCGAGGTCATCCGGCTGAAGCTGTTTGGCCAAAAGCTGCGGGGGGAATTCGAGCTTTTTTGGCAGCAGAATCAGTGGTATTTACGTAGGGCCCAGGCGTAAGGCCGGGCGAGCGCTGGTACGAGGCAGTTTTTCAGGCTTTCTGCCAAAAATTCTGGGCGTTTTGCCCTTCTTCTGCGTAAGAGCAGTTTGTCAGGACCCGCTCTCTGGCGGGGATAGTAGACAGGACCGGCTTGGCCTGTTGGAATACAGGTCTTTGCGTTTGCGCTCTTTGCGCAGCGATCGGACTGGCGAATCGTCTTAACAGGCGGCGTGAAGGAGCTTGGGCATGCAACGATTGACTCGTACTTGGTTGAAGAGCGTTTGGGCGACGTTGGCCGTCTGTGGGGCCTTGAGCATGCCATTGGCAGTGCAGGCCGAGCACCGGATCATCACGCAGGGGCATGGCAAGCTGGTCCTGCTGAGCAAAGAAGCCAAGCCCGAATGGGAAATGCCTTGGGGGGGAATCCACGACATCCAAGTGCTGGCCAATGGCAACGTCCTGGTTCAACAAGGGGGGGCTGCTGTTGCAGAGATTGATCCTAAGGCCAAGAAGGTAGTTTGGAGCTACAACTCAGCCGAAGCGGGGGGAAACAAAGGGAAGCCGGTAGAGGTTCATGCGTTTCAGCGCCTGGCCAATGGGAACACGATGATTGCAGAGTCAGGCATTGGCCGCATCATTGAAGTGGATGCCGATGGCAAGATCGTGAAAGAAGTAAAGCTGAAGGTCAACCATCCTCATCCGCATACGGACACACGCTTGGCCCGTAAGCTGGAAAATGGGAACTACTTGGTTTGCCATGAAGGGGACGGCTTTGTCCGTGAGTATGACGCCAAGAGTGGCGAAGTGGTGTGGGAATTGGAAGTGCCACTATTCGGCAAAGAGAAGAAAGATGGTCACGGACCTGAGGCGTTTGGCAACAAGTGCTTTGCGGCCGTACGGCTGGCCAATGGCAACACGCTGGTTGCGACTGGCAATGGTCATAGCGTGATTGAAGTGACGCCGAAGAAGGAAGTGGTTTGGAAGCTCGAACAGAAGGAACTGGAAGGGATCACGCTGGCTTGGGTCACCACGCTGGAAGTGCTCTCCAATGGGAACTATGTGATTGGCAATTGCCATGCAGGCCCAGGTCAGCCCGTGCTGATCGAGATTTCTCCCAAGACCAAGAAGGTGGTTTGGAAGCTGGATGGCTTCTCCATGTTAGGAAACGATGTTTCCAACTCTCAAGTTTTGGATCAAGAGACCCCTTCGCGTCGCTAGTGACGCGAACGCTGGATGTGAGTCTGAAGCCCACCGCGAGATTTCGCGTGGGCCAGTAGAAGGTTGCCAAGGGATAGGCTGATGCTGGAACTCAAGCAGGTTTACAAGTCGTTCAAAGAGCCCGATGGCAAGCCGTTGCCGATCTTGGACATTCCGTACTTTGCGGTGGCCGAAGGGGAGCAAGTGGCTCTTGTCGGGCGCAGTGGCGGCGGCAAGACGACGCTACTGCATTCGATCGCCGGGATCACGCGTGTTGATCGTGGATCGATCACCATCGACGGCAAAGACATTACGGCGCTGTCTGAGGCGGGCGTTGACCGCTTGCGTGCGCAAAAGATTGGTTACGTCTTTCAGACGTTCAATTTGCTCTCGGGATTTACAGCGCTGGAAAATGTCCAGCTGGGAATGACCTTCGCGCAGAAGGCAACGGATGTGGCTCGGGCAAAACATTTGCTGGATCGCGTGGGGCTTTCTCATCGCCTGACGCACAAGCCTGGTGCGATGTCGGTGGGGGAACAGCAGCGGGTGGCCGTGGCCCGGGCACTGGCAAACAAGCCTCGTCTGCTGCTGGCGGATGAGCCAACGGCCAACATCGATCCTCGCAACCAACAAACGATCATCGACTTGATTCGGACGACGTGTCAGGAAGAGAAGATCGCTTTGATCTTGGTGACGCACGCGATGGAAGTGGCGAATCAGTTTTCGCGTGTGGTTCGTCTGGAAGAGATCAACAAGGCGCTGGCGGAAGTTCCTGTTTAGGGAATGCGGGCGATTGTTGGTGCCAAACGTTTACTGCCTGAATTAGAGAAGAGCCGGTTGATATGAGTCTGTTTCGGATTGCACTTCGTAGTATCCAGCAGCGTGGGCTGGCATCGTTTTTGACGATGCTCTCGATGTCGCTGGGGGTCATGTTGATCGTGATGGTGCTGACCATCCACGGGGTGGTGGAAACTTCGTTCCGCCATAACTCGCAGCTGGGCTACAACATGGTGGTCGGTGCGAATAAGGGGGGCAAAGAACAGCTGATCCTTAATACGGTCTACTATTTGAGCCAGCCGGTCGAGAATATCTCGTACGACTTCTATCTGGAGTTTTTGCCGCAGGAACAGCGTGATGTGCAGTTGCAGTTGGCCGCTCGCGTCCAGTCGGCCAAGCTCGTGCAACAGGCGGAGGCTTTGACGGGGTCACTGCTGGGTTCCGCCGGCGTGGTAGAGGTTCAAGGTGCCGTTCAGGAAGCCGCCGGTAAATTGGCATTCAAACAGGCTGAACTCGGCCGGCCCGGCAAGTATTCCAGCCTGACACAAAAGGTGATCCCGGTTTGCCTGGGAGACTTTTATGGTCGGTTTCGCGTAGTGGCAACGACGCCTGCCTTCTTTGATGAACTTATCTACGATCAGGATTCGCAAAAGAAGTATGAGTTCTCGCAAGGGCGGAACTTTGTCACGCGCGATCCGGAGCATGGCTACTTTGAAGGGGTGGTGGGGGCAACCGTTGCCAAGGAGATGAACGTCAAACTGGGGGATGAGATCGCGCCCCAGCATGGTGAGCCGGGTGGGCACACGCACGAGCGAAAGTTCGTCATCGTGGGAATTTTGAGGCCCAGCGGAACGCCCAATGACCGAGCCATGTTCATCAACATGGAAGGCTTCTATTTGATGAACGATCATGCGCGCCCGGTGGAAGAGATTGCTGCGGCGGCTGGATCGGAAGATGTGGAAAAGCCTGCTCGCGAGATGTCCGATGATGAACTGCGAGCCAAGATGTTGGCAGAAGCGAAGCGAAAAGCTGCCATGGAACGTGAGGCTAATCCTGATCCGCTGCCTGTCGAACAGCGGGAAGTGACCTCGCTAATTATCAGTACCGATCCGACGGCGGCCGTCGGGCTGGAATATGCCATTAACAAGGGAAAAGATGGCCAGGCAGCCCTTCCTGCGGCCGTGATTACGGCCCTGTTTGCAGGCTTCATCGATCCGATTCGGACCGTGCTCATTGTGCTTACGGTGATGATTTGCATCGTCAGCGGCATCAGCATTTTGGTGAGCATCTATAACTCGATGAGCGAACGCCGCCACGAGATTGCGGTGATGCGTGCACTGGGTGCGCAGCGTAGCACGGTGATGAACATCATCTTGCTGGAGTCGTTGCTGCTCTCGATGGGGGGCTGGTTTTTGGGCTGGCTGGTGGGACACACCGTTTGCTGGCTATCAAGTTCGCTGGTGGAACAGCAAACCGGCGTTACGGTTGGGTTTAATCTGTGGGGTGCGCCATACTATGAAGGGACGTACTTGCCGCTGGAGATGCTGATTGTGCCGGGGCTGGTTGTGTTGTCGATTGTGGTGGGCTTCTTTCCTGCACTGTCGGCCTATAACACGGATGTTTCAAAGTCACTGGGAAAGTAGTCGAGAGCGAAACATGACGAAGACGATTTTCAAGCGGATCATCGATGGCGAGATTCCTGCAAAGCGGATCTATGATGATGAGCTGTGTTTGGCGTTTCATGATGTCAATCCGCAAGCACCGGTCCATGTGCTGGTGATTCCCAAAAAAGAGATTCGCTCCATCGCAGAGCTGTCCGCCGAAGATCAAGCCTTGGCGGGGCACATGCTGCTAGTGGTGGCCAAGATCGCCCGCGATCTTCAACTGGAAAAGGGTTATCGTGTGGTGGCTAACATTGGCGCAGATGGCGGTCAATCGGTGGACCATCTGCACTTCCATTTGCTGGGGGGGCGGGCGCTGGGCTGGCCGCCAGGGTAATCCCGTTGGTGTTAGATAATTCACGCGGGGTCATTCGCCCCAGGGCGAGTCCAATCGAGAAGTAGCAAGTAAGGCGACGTGACGATGAAATTTGCGATCTGCAACGAGACGTTTCAAGATTGGCCCCATGAAAAGGCCTTTGCTTTTGCGCATGAAGTGGGCTATCAAGGGATCGAGATTGCGCCGTTCACCTTGGCGCCATCGGCCGGGGAAGTGACCGCCGCTGAGCGAGCGGCGCTGCGCAGTTTGGCCGAAAAGAATGAGCTGGAAATCATCGGCCTGCACTGGCTTTTGGCCAAGACCAATGGGTTTTACCTTACAACGCCCGAAGCAGCAGTGCGCCAGAAGACAGCCGAGTATTTGGGCGAACTGGCCCAGCTTTGCCATGATTTGGGTGGCCGGATCATGGTGCTGGGGAGCCCTGTCCAGCGGAACTTGCTTCCCGGGGTCTCGCATGATCAAGCGATGGACTACGCGGCCGATGTTTTACGGCAAGTCGCCCCCAAGCTTGAATCCTTGAATGTAACGATTGCCGTAGAGCCGCTGGGACCCAAGGAAGGAGACTTCCTGAATACGGCCGCACTGGGCAGCGAGCTGTGTCAGCGTGTGGAAAGCCCGTTTGTGCGATTGCACTTAGACGTGAAGGCAATGTCGACCGAGTCGACGCTGATTCCAACGATCATTCGTCAGCAACGACAACTTCTAGAGCACTTCCACGCCAATGATCCCAACATGCGCGGACCTGGCATGGGAGAGATGGACTTCATCCCCATTTTGGAAGCGCTCGCCGAGGTAGACTATCGGGGCTGGGTCTCGGTGGAGGTGTTTGATTACGCACCAGGGCCGGAAGCTTTGGCCGAAGAGAGCATCGACTATCTGGAAGAGTGCCTCGACAAGATCCGAGGCTAAAGCTTGGCGAGATAGCGAAAGCTTTGCACCATGCCAATGCCGACGCTGACCAGCACGAGTGCCAATAAAGACCAGGCATAGGTTTCGATGGTAAGCCCAGGAATGCAATAGAGGATGGCTGCGCCAATCGAGGTTGCCAGCCCGGCCCCCATCAGGCGAAAGCCCGCATAGCTATTGGCCAGGTACCAGATCCGCTTATCGCCCAAGGTCTTCGCAACGCGAAAACCATAAAGGTGATTAGGCCCGATCTTTTCCATCGCAAGGGGCCACGCAATGCCCACCATCAGCAAGCCGGCGAAGATGTAAAGGATCAGGAGGGAAGCCATCGGTTACCTCGACTTGCCCGTTTGCTCATACGTGGCAGTGATGTTAGATCGGATGCCGCCGCGCGGCGTAAAGGCTGCCACAAGCTTGATCGAGCGTGGATTCATCACGGCGACCAGATCGTCCAAAATGCGATTGGTGACGTTCTCGTAAAAGATCCCTTGGTTACGGAAGCTTTGCAGATAGAACTTGAGGCTCTTCAGCTCGACGCAGGTCTTGTCGGGCGTGTAGATGATCGTCATCGTGCCAAAATCGGGCTGGCCTGTCTTGGGACACATCGATGTGAATTCCGGGCAGATATGCTCAATCACATAGTCGCGGCCAGGGTACTGGTTTTCAAACGTTTCGAGCAGATCGCGAGAGTTGTCAGACATGGTTCCGGCCAAAAATCCCAAGTGAAGAAACAGTGCCGCAGCGCAATTTTGCGACCTGCTCCCATTTTCGTTAGTTACGCCCGTTTTGGCGAGGGGGCGATCCGAGGCGAAATTCCCGGCAATAATCCGCTGCCAGCTGGCCCATGGGCCAGCAACTTCATGGGGCAGTAGGGGAGAGGAAGCGAAGGTTCTCTAGGCTGGTCAAGGTGTGGCAAGTTTGCCAGACTGAAGCAAGCGAAAAGAGCCACAACGTTTTGATCGAAAGAAGTCCCTACCGCAATGAACGCCGAGCCGAAGCGGGAACTGCCTTGGGGGATGCTTTCCGAAGCGGAGGAGCGGGCCAACCGCTGGACACATGCGATTGGCTTTCTGCTGAGCCTTGGTGGCGTGCTGCTGCTGGCGAAGGAGTTGTGGGGAACGCAGGAACTGCTGCGGCCGTTGGCATGTGCTCTGTATGCAGCGAGTTTGCTGCTGGTGTATGCGACGTCGACTTTATCGCACGGCGATTTCTCTTCGCAGCGGCGAGACTTCTTCCGCTCGCTTGATCAGGGCTGCATCTACTTTTTGATTGTAGGTACGTACACGCCGCTATCGGTGATTTATCTGCCCTACATGGGCTTTTGGATCTTGCTAGGGTCGATGTGGATATTGGCGATTGCTGGTTTTATTTCGAAGGTGTTCTTTAGCCATCGTGTGAATTCTGTTTCGGTCCTCATGTATGTGCTGCTGGGATGGCTGCCGATCTTCACCACCCCGTGGGCGATCTCTTTGATGCCATCTTTTGCATTATGGGGAATCTTGGCCGGCGGAATTTGCTACACCCTCGGCACACTCTTTTTGGCGAACGATAAACGGGTTCCGCACTTTCACGCCGTATGGCATTTATGGGTCATCGCGGGCAGCGCGGTGCATTTTCTAACCATCATGCGCGCCATAACCACCTCACAATAAAGAACAGCAAGCCGCTGACTAAACGTAGGGTAGGTCAAGCCGCAGGCGATGACCTACCAGAGTAAAATGCAAAGTCTGTGATTCAGAATCCATAATCAGGCAACCGCCGGCTAACATAGGTCCAAGTTCTCCCATTCTTTCGAAACAACAACGTCTCCAGCTATGATCAAGTTAAGTACGAAATCGCCTTTCAAAAAATTTCGGACCAAGTCAATTTCATCTGGGTGGCTGTCGGCAATCAAGCTTTCTTTTTGATCCGGTGAATGAGACATCGCGAGCTTAACAGCATACCATTGGTCATGCTCGCGTTTGTGAACGCTGGCTTTGTCTACGGATACAACCGTACAATAAGCGAACTTCGTTTCGCGGCTCGCATATTCGCGGGCAACTTTACTGACCCTATCCAAAGTTTCTTCGTTCATTTGAAGTAACGGAACCATCTTTCTGATAGCACTTGAATCAGTGCGCTAGGAACGATTGGAAACAGCAACCCGCCGTTACGGCTTCGTCGGCTTGATCGTCACTTGCAACTGGCCCGCGTTGTCCGACAGGCCGGAGGCTGCCTCATTGATCCGAAAATAAAGGGTCCCTGCATGGGGTGAACGGAGCTTGCCCCCTAAGCCGATCATTTGCGGCTTGGCCAGCGGCGTCACATTTGCGGTTCCAGGGGGAGCATCGCCAACGGCAACAAGGAGTGCTCCGATCGGCCAACCTTGCTGGTAGCGGATGGTAATGCCACCTGGCTCGCAGGGCCAGTCGCCGTTTTTAACATTGTTGTCCTTGGCGTTTCGCAAGGTGTAGCGTCCCTTGGCCTGGACCGACACTTTCTGTTCGGCCTGCACCTGAAGGCCGGACGATTGCCAGCCGTGGTCGGCCTGAATTTCGACGGTCTCGCCCGCCGTGGGTATCGCCTTGGCGGGCTTGCGAAGGATCGCAGCACGTGGCACATCGTAGCCGTAGTCGCAGTCTGCCACAAAGACTTGCCAGTCCTCTTCGATTTGGGGAAGCTGCGCGGCGATTTGCTTTTCAAAGTTGAGCGAGAAATCAATCGAGCGATCGGCCGAGTTCAAATACAACTTGGAAAAGGGCTCTTTCGTTTGGGGATGTTGGCTAAGGAACGTCGCCGCTCCCCAGGCCCAGCCGTACATTTCGGGCTTGAAGTGCTCATTGGGATTGATCCGAAATATGTTTCCCAGCGTATAGGCTTTTTGTTCGGCAAAGCCATCGCGAATCATTTTGACGCGGCCCCAATACGGGACTTCCTCGCGCGTCATCGGCATGATGGCCAGTTGTAGCTTGTTGTTTTCCCAGCGATGCGTACCGACCAGTTCGGCAATTCCTTCCATGTACCAGATGGGGCCCATGCCTCCGAGAAAGCGATCCATCACCATATGCGTCCCTTCGTGCAGCATCAGGTGCCGCCGATAGTAGTCGCTAGGCTGGTCGTACCACCAGAACTGGCTGCCACGCGCATAGCCATTAGGAAAGTCGGGAAGGTTGTCAGGGAGTAGTTCGCTGCCGACAAAGCGTTCTTTCTCTTTCATCAAGCAGCCGACGACCTTCCAATCCTTTAGCTTCCCCTTGGGCCAACCAAAATAAGCTTCCCACAAGGGGAGTGCGGCCTCAAACACTTTGGGTAACGCATCGATCTCGGCCGACTCCGGCAGGTCGGTCAGAATCGTCAGGTGTTCGCTTTCGATCTTGCGAATCCCGGCGGCAGCGACCTTTCTTTCATCCCAGGTAGGAAGCTTGAACCGTTCTTTTTCGGCCTGCTGCGCAAGCTCCGAGAGTTTGGGGCCATCTTTGGGAAAGAGCGCTGGCGGCTTCTTTTGTGCAAGCAGGGTCGAGCTTCCTACAAGCAGCAGGAGCGAACCCAATAACGCTGGCCACCAAGCGGCGGTGGGCAGGGCGAGCTTTGTAACCACGGGCATGCGACCAAGCTTTGCGGAAGGAGAAGAGGCATCGCGAACGCCTGTTCATTGTCGCTTGCGTAATTCAGCCGGGTCAAGAGCGAGCCCTAGCAATTCGTGCCAGGGCTCTAATCAGGCTTAGAAGGGCCGCCGCAGTAACTCAGCGAATATTAATCGCGCTGACTATCTTCCACAACGATGGTTCTAGGAGTGCGCGAACGATATTGCAGGCCACGGCGGCGAACGGGACCTTCCCCTTCGACAAAGTAGTAGCCCCCTAGCAGCTTGTAAAAGAATAGCAGCACAAAGGCGCCGGCCGTCGCCACAAAAAAGCCAAGGGCGCTGACAGGAGTCACCCGCAGGTCGGGCGAGAGGAACGCCAAAATGCCGCACCCAATCACCGTGCCACCAATCCCCATCGCAAGGGTTGCCACGGCGCCGCCAGGATCTTTACCCGGCATGACGGCCTTTGCCAAAAGGCCCGTAAGTGTTCCAAAGCCAACCCATTCCAAAAGGATGTGAGCGCACTCTTTGGCTTGTAGGAGCAGTTCGGGGTTGTTTTCCGGAGGCATGGCGAACCACCTTCCAATCGAGACAAATCTACAGGATTGCCAGCACGCAGTCGCTGAGCAATCGTCGCGCGAAAAAACTTGCGCTGTAGTCCCTATCGGATTTCTCGGCACCATGGCTTCAGTCTGCCAAAAACTCCTCGCGTAAGAACTTGGTAGAGAGGTCCCAGGAATCGGCCCCTTGTTCAAAATCGGCAGGAATCCAGTCGATGGAGGCCCCTTCGCCAAACAATCGTGCCGGCATCGTGCTGCCGGTTCGCAATGGAATTTGTCCGCTGAGCGGAATCTGCCAGCTGTTGTTCGACCGGTGCAGACAGCAGGTATTCGATCAGCTGCTGGCCGGCCAGAGGATTGGGACAGCCCTTTATCAGCGAGAGTGTGTTGGGGATTCGCAATGCGCCGGGATGATCGTCGCTTTGGCCGATGGCGATCATTTGCACCGGCCGTTTGGCAACGATCTCGGCCAACGCATCATCAGTATCCGTCAGGCCCAGCGTCACTTCGCCCCGTCCAACAGCAGTGGCAACATGCTTGTTCCCGGAGAGGACCTGCACCTCATTTTTACGCAGGTCACGAAAGAAAGCCTTGGCCCGTTCTTCGCCCCATATTGCAAACAGAATGGCCGCGTGTGTGGCCGTGGTGCCAAACAGGGGTTTTGCCACGGCGACGTCGCCGCGCCAACGCTCGTGCGTGAGGTCCGTACACTGCTTAGGGACCGGGCGATCCTTCAGTCGCTCCGTATTGACCAGCAAGACCCGCCCGCGAGCCGCCAGCCCATGCCAGCGATGCTCACGATCGAAAGTCTCCTGCGGAAAGTCGGCCGCCGCCTTAGGAGTGAACGGCTCCAGCAAGCCCTTTCGCATCAGCCGCAGGGTTTGCAGGATCTCATTGTTCCAAAAGACGTCACAGCGTGGTCGTTTGGATTCGACATCCAGCGCCGTTGCTAGGCCAACGCTCTTGTTCGATTCAATGTCGTACTTGGGAAGCACGGCAATGTTCGTCGCTGAGGTGAACGCTTTTAATACCGGCTCTGAAAATTCACGATCCAGAGCGCAGTAGACGACCACTTCGCGATTGGTGCCCGCCGACCGCCAACAGCCGGCGAGGCCCGTTAGGCAGCCTCCCGCGACGGCAGCGCTCTGCTTCAAAAACGTTCGCCGTGTTTTACGATCCATGCGATTCATTCGAAGGGGTGATGAAAACGACTTTTGCTTGCAGAACCAATAGTGATTGAATTGCAGATACTATCCCACGTCTTTGTTGTAATACTTCTTCGGTTCAGGCTGAAGCCAGTAGTACAGTAATGCAGCTGAAATGGGAAACACGCACCAGTTACCGAAGATGTAAAGTACGAATGATTCCTCATCGTTTAATGTTGCAAGTAAGCTAAGATGGACTAGCCAAGCACCCGTCAATTCATTTCTGCGTCATTCAACATTCGGTGTTTCGCTTCACGCTGGCCAAAGCAATCACGTCGAGCGCTGCGCTCGGATCACAGCCATAAATACCAGCACCCCACGCGGCATTCTGCTCGATACACCCCCAGCCGCGCCCCTCGATCAATCCCACATCAATCACCGTTGCCTGCGGAAGGTCAACTCGTTGGTCATTTAGCAATTGATTGACAAATGCTTCTAGTTCACGATCTTCCTCGGGTTCTGAGATGTATCCTGCATCACGCTGCAATTCACCGCCACGTGAATAAATGGAGAAAGTCTTCAACTGGCGATTCGCGACGAAACAGCGAAATTCAGTGACCCAAGTAACAATGTCTGAAATTAATACCGCCATGTCATCGGCATATTCCCTCGGTAGTTCGTCTCCTCGATAAACGGATGCAGGAAAGCTTTTGTCATTGGGTGGTTTGATGAACGCCGCTTCTGTTAGCTTGCGTGCTTCCCCAAGCGTTGTCATTCGTATTTCGCGATGCTTGTAGTCGTGAGGCAACCGAATTAACCAATCCTCCGCAGGATTGAGCAGCGAAATGCCGCACTGGGCGGCAAGGGTAGGCCCAAATAATGCTTCGACGTAAAGGACCGGCGATTCAACGGTCCGCAAATGCTGTGGGATCTCCCACCTGGCCAAACGCTCTACGGCCCAGCCCCGTTGGTTCGCGGTTCGCCAAAGTGATTGTGAATCCTCCGAGTGGCGCGGCGTCAAAAACAACGTTTTCATCGTGGGGCCTTTTCAGCAACTCTCAAATATTACTTCGGCGTATCCACATGCACGCCAGAATAGTCGGGTGTCAAGCACCAAACGACGCCGCCGCGCAGAACCTTGACGAATTCCGGATTGGCAAAGTCGTCGATGTGTCCCAGCGAGGTGTAAAACACGCGGGCCTTCTTCGGGCCGGCCAAGTTCGTCCAGGCAACAGGCTCTTTCATCTTGCCAGGGACTTCGCCAATCAGAAACGGGCGAGCCGTTGACGCCAGTGGGCTCGTCAAATAGAGCGAGCCATTTCCGACCAAGGCCTCTGTCTTCACGCCGCGCAGAATCCCTTGATCCTCACCACTTAGGACGCTGATCGCCGTCTTCACGTCACCACCATGGTGGTTGTGATAGTTACCGCCGAGCACTTCTTGGTCTAACTCGGGCCAATCGGCATAGCCTTCCGAAAGGAACTTTTTCCGCTCATCTTCCAAACGAATCGAGAAGGCATGGCTGGCAGTGCGAATGCCCACCAGTGGCTTGCCAGCGGCCACATGTGCCTTCAGGGCCGCAATGCCTGCAGGTGAAGCACAGCGGCGACGGGCACTTAGCAAAACCAAATCGGCATTCTTGACAGCCTCTGCCAGGCCAGGGAACGAGTTGCGATTGTGCTTTTCGGCGACAACTTCGGTGATATCCAGGCCAAGAGGGGCCAGTTGTTCGATCGCAAACTTGGGCAGACTGATTTCGGTCTTGTACTCATCGTCACCAATGATCATCACGACCTTGCGACGGTCGCCCGAGAAGCGGAAAGGCTTGCCACCGACAAAATCGGTGCTCAAGATCGTGGGACAAACGAACTTTTCCACATGTTCGATAATCAGCTCGGTCCCCATGAAGTGATTCACATAAGGAGCGCGGGCCGGATTGTACATCGTATCGGTCATGTCGCGCATCAGCACGACGTTCTTGCCATTGCGAGCCATTTGACGCAGACCAAACGGGCGACCAAGGACGCACATGTTGGTATGCACGCCGCACAGGATCACATTGTCGATGCCGCGTTCTTCAAGCAGGTTCCAGATCTCGACACCGCTGTCGCTGATCGCGTCACCTTCCATGATTTCCAAAAGGTCGATCTGTTTTTGCCAAGGTGCCTTGGGGTTACGACCGATTGCAGCCAAACGCTTGTGCCACTCGGCATGTTCAGTCGCGTCGTCGTCTTCACCACCATCGGTTTGATCAATGGGATAGGTTCCTTGCTCTTCGGAAGGAATCTTGTAGCACCACTTTTCAATCTCGTTTGGCAACTTGGCCGCAGGCTTGGCCTGTTTCGCAATTTTGCGTCCTGGATGGTTTTCGTAAGGCCCCATACAGCTGCTGGGGGCGTGGATGATAAACACCCCTGCCTTGCGAGCCGCCTTCAGCACTTCGTTCATTCGAGGAGCCAGCTCGGTCTCGCGGCGCACTGCGTTGAGGCAATGGTGGCTGTCCCACATGTCACACACGATGAGGGCCGTTTTTTCCGTGGCCCACTTTTCTTCCTTGGATTCCGAGTGATAGGCCTTCTCCTCCTCGGCCATTACCCGAGACCGCTTATGGACAACGACTTCGCCCCCCATGGCGCTCACTGCAGTCATGCCGACAAGGAGGAACGCCAGCGCCCAACTGGGGAACTGTGGCGTGGAGGTGGAATAGTTGCTGGTCATGGTGGGGGCTCCCGGATGGTGGACTAAAAGCGACGCGGGACCTTCGTCTCCATGCCGCCTGCTAAATGTTTCTCGCTTGCACACTACATCGTTACAACCGTTGTGACACGTCTGGTCACCGCTGGTGGGTCCTGTTGCCACAAGTGACGATTTGCCATCACCTTGGAGAAAATTCGCGATTTTTTCGCGACCGGTTTTCTACTGGACACTCTAGGCATGACAGGCCGGATCAGGTTGTTAACGCCACAAGCCTATCACTACGGCCGGGCGGAATCCATCAGATCTTCACCCTGATTTCTGTTAAAGGGAAAATGTCTTCCCTTGGCATTTTTGGGGTTCGCTACCTTGCCAACGCGGCAGAATCGTCATTTCGTGTTTTGTTTCCCGGGCAGGCAAACTTTCGTCAATCGGTCTGCGGCACCTCACGGACCATGGTTTTTCTAAGCTATATTGGCAAATCGAGCCTCATTGGCACCAAGAGGATGCTACGTTTTCGCGTGCTCGTTTACTAAGCGGGAAGCCAGATCGCTGGCCCCACATCCGCTTCTCCTGTGCGTTGGCAGGATGGGGAGGATGGTGATTACGGCTTCGTTAAGGAAAGTTCTTTCCCGTTCGAAGTGGTTGGTCACGGTAGACGCTGCGTCGCATCCTACCTGAGTCCTGCAAGAGGCCGCCCCATGCTCATGCGACATGTTCATCCAAAACTTCAGTTCACGCACATGCTGCCTTACGGCGCGATCCTGCATGAAAATGGAGTTCAGTTTGTCGTATTCAGTCGCAGTGCGACCGCGATGAGCGTTTTGCTTTACAACCATGTCGATGACATGGAGCCAAGCGAAGTTATTCCCTTCTGTCGACAGAATGATCGTTGGGGAGACATCTGGAGCATCTTTGTTCCTGGTGCTACCGCAGGTCAGCTCTATCACTTGCAAGCCGACGGCCCGCGAGATCCTTCGATTGGCCAATGGTTTGATGGCCAAGCCCGCTTGATCGATCCCTATGCCAAAGCGCTGGCAGGAAAGTTCCTTCCTTCAGAAGATGGCATCATCCGTCCGCCCAAGTGCGTGGTTGTGGATGACTACTTCGATTGGGAAGGTGATCGCCATGTTCGTCGCGGTATTTCTGAGACGATCATTTATGAAACACACGTTCGTGGGTTTACGAAGCATCCATCCAGCGGCGTAAAGAACCCAGGCACTTACCTTGGCCTTATCGAGAAGATCCCTTACCTGCAATCGCTGGGCGTAACCGCTGTTGAGCTGATGCCGGTGCATGAGTTCCCCGATTCGGGCGTGCATGGGCATACAATTGAGCGTGGAAATTATTGGGGCTACGACCCGCTGAACTTCTTTGCTCCGCATCAAGGCTATGCCGCTTCAAGCCAGCCCGGCGCGGTTTGCCATGAATTCAAAACGATGGTGAAGGCGCTGCATGCTGCCGGCATCGAAGTGATTTTGGACGTCGTTTTCAATCACACCTGCGAAGGAAATGAGCACGGACCTGTGCTTAGCTTCAAAGGACTGGAAAACCGCGTCTATTACATGATGGCCAACGGTGGCGCCCACTACAACAACTTCAGTGGTTGCGGCAATACGATCAACGGCAATCATCCGATTGTTCGCGAGATGATCTTCCATTGCTTGCGTAGCTGGGTTCACAACTACCATATCGATGGCTTCCGCTTCGATTTGGCTTCGATCCTTAGCCGCGATCGGCAAGGGAACTTGGTTCCTAATCCGCCGCTAGTCGAAGCCATCGGTGAAGATCCACTTCTGGCAGATACGAAGATCATCGCCGAAGCCTGGGACGCCGCTGGCGCTTATCAGGTAGGTTCCTTCGGTGATCTGCGCTGGGCCGAATGGAACGGCCGTTACCGAGACGATGTACGCAGTTTTTGGCGTGGTGATCACGGCAAGTTGGGCTCGTTCGTCACGCGTATTGCCGGTTCAAGTGATCTTTATGAAACGTCGGGCCGTACGCCGTTTAGCAGTATTAACTTCATCACGTCGCACGATGGTTTTACGCTCAACGACTTGGTCAGCTATCGCGACAAGCATAATGAAGCCAACGGCGAAGATAATCGAGATGGCGAAAACAACAATCACAGCGACAACTACGGCGTTGAAGGCCCAACCACTCGTCCCGAGATCAGTGATTTGCGGCAGCGGCAAATCAAGAACATGCTTTCGACCCTGCTTTTAAGTCAGGGTGTGCCGATGTTTGTGGCTGGCGATGAATGTCGTCGAACCCAACGTGGCAACAACAATGCCTATTGCCAAGACAACGACATCAGTTGGTTTGATTGGTCGCTCGTCGATCAACATCAAGACTTTGTCCGCTTCACGCAGGCGCTGATTCGTTTTCGTCGCAACCAGCCAACCGTTCGCCGCGAACACTTCCTGACGGGCAAGCCAAAGTACGATGGGATTCTTCCCGACGTCAGTTGGTATAGCGCCTTGGGAACGGCCGTCGATTGGGAGGGGGGCGATGCCACGCTGATTGCTCTGCTCAAGCGTGTGGACCTGGAACACGATCCGGCCAAAAAGGCACGTGACGTGCTTTTGCTGATCAATGCCACGGGGCAACCACGAGAGTTCATCTTGCCACCAGTGGCCAAGGGAACGCAGTGGCGTTTGTTCCTCGATACGGCCGCAGCAACGCCTTACGATGTCTATCCCGCTTGCGATGGCCCACCGCCACCACGCTCGCGTCGCTTGACCCTTTCGTACCGATCCCTTTGCTGCTTTGTCTCTGCACGGTAGTGTAGAAAACGCCCCCAAGGAAACGATATTCACAAGCCACTTGGCCTCGGCCCGGTGGCTTGTTTTTTTGGCTTTGCGCCAGGGGCAATGGCACGTTCTTTGGGGCCATTTTGGGCGGTTGTGGCAGGGGCCTGATCCCGGTAAGCTAAAACGACGGTAATCGAGCCGATTTTGACTAGTTTCGCCAGACTTTTTGACCGCAAAGATACCCAATGTCTGACCCCTATTTCCAAACGCTTTTCGCAGAACGTATCGGTGGCGCCAATTACGGCAAAGGGACCGAGATCTATAAGTTTGAAAAGATCAAGCGCGCAAAGCGGAAGGCCTTGGCCGACTATCCGACACGAAGCTTGGTCGATTTTGGCATTGGCGAGAATGACTCGATGGCGCCAGAGTCTGTTCGCCAAAAGATGGCGGAGGAACTCAACGTTCCTGGCAATCGTGGCTACATGGACAACGGCAACGCCAATTTCAAAGAGGCGGCCGCTCGGTTCATGAGCCGCAACTTCGGCGTGACGCTCGACCCAGTAACGCAAGTCAATCACTGCATCGGTAGCAAGCCCGCTTTGGCGATGCTTCCTGCTTGCTTCATCAATCCAGGCGATGTCACGCTGATGACGGTGCCGGGCTATCCTGTCGCTGGCACGCACACGAAGTATTACGGCGGCAACGTGTTCCGCCTGCCACTGCTGGCGGAAAATGATTTTTATCCTGACCTCGACACGATTCCTGAGGATGTGTGGTCGAAGGTGAAGATGTTGGTCATCAACTATCCGAACAGCCCCACCGGCAAGACCGCCTCGCGCGAGTTTTATGAGAAGGTGATCAAGCTGGCCAAGGAGAAGTCGTTTATCGTGGTGCAAGATGCTGCTCACGGCATGTTGTCTTACGATCAAGCCCCTTCGAGCTTTTTGCAAATTCCCGGCGCGATGGATGTGGGTGTAGAAGTACACTCGCTTTCCAAGGGCTTTGATATGATCGGCTGGCGTATCGGCTTTGTGGCCGGTAATGCGACGATCGTTCGCGCCTTTGCCGACGTTAAGGACAATTCGGACTCGGGCCAATTTGGCGCGGTTCAAAATGCAGCAGCAGCGGCCTTGGATGATGATTCGATTCCAACTCGCATCCGAGCCAAGTACAAGCGTCGCCTGGAGAAGTTGGTCGCGATGCTTTCTCGTTGTGGCTTTAAGTGCAAGATGCCAGGCGGCACGTACTTCTTGTACACACCATCGCCCAAGGGAACGACGGGGGGCCTGACGTTTGAAAATGCGGAAGCTGCCAGCCAGTTCCTCATTACGCAGCAGTCCATTGTGACGGTGCCATGGGATGATGCCGGTGCCTTCTTGCGATTCAGCGTGACTTATGAAGCTGCGGATGAAGCTGCCGAAGATGCGCTCATGGCCACGGCCGAAGAACGGCTGAAGGTCAGCGGCCTTGTGTTTTAGTATGCAAAGTTAGCGATGGCCGGCCCGTTTTCGCGGGCTGGCCTTAGCCTAGCAAGTGTTCCACGCTGAGAAAGCAAAGCGGGTCTTTCATGACTGCGATTTTTTCGACTCATAAGCGTGTGGAGTTCGTAGATACAGATGCGGCCGGCATCGTGCATTTCTCGGCCTTCATGCTGTATATGGAGCAATCCGAGCATGAGCTGCTGCGCCACTTAGGCCTCAGCGTGATGACGAAGGATGCGGAAGGGACCGTTAGCTGGCCGCGGGTTAGCATCCGCTGCGACTTTCAATCGTCGGCCAAGTTTGAAGATGTCCTGACGATTGAGGTTCGAATCCTTCGCCTTGGCGAAAAGAGCATCACCTACGGCTTTCGCTTTTTTGAAGAGGGGCGAGCCGTAGCAGCGGGCGAGACTACGGCCGTCTGTTGCCGGATCGTTCATGGAACACCTCCCAAGTCGATTCCGATTCCTCCTGCAATGGCGGAAAAGCTGCGGGCCTATTTAGAAGTCTGCGAACATGCCGGCCTTGTGCTGTGAGATTGGCTTGAAGGTCCACGTTGAGGTCGGCCATGATGGGGGATCGGCCTCACTGGCGATGTAAGGGGGCTTTGAGCCCTTGAAATTTGGTAGACTGGCGACGTGACGAACACCTACCTTCCAGACCTGACGCTTCGCTTGGCCCAAGGGGTGAGCCAATTGCCCGAGGAGTTTCGCGCGCGGCAAACGAAGTATTTGCTCGCCGCGCAAAAAGGGGATGGCGGCTTTGGGGGGCGCGAGGGGCCCAGTGATTTGTACTACACCGGCTTTGCTTTGAGGTCGTTATCGATCTTGGGCGAACTCTACGGCGATGTGGCGAGTCGGGCGGCCAGTTTTTTGACCTCACGCATGGGGGGACAGGAAGCGATCGTCGATTTCCTGTCGCTGGTCTATGGTGGCATGCTGATCGAGAATGCGGCCGGCATTAACATCTTTGCCAATAGCATTCCCACCTGGCGCGATGCGGTTGCCGGTGCGCTCGAAAGTTTGCGACGCGAGGATGGCGGATACGCCAAGGGTTCGACCGGTGCGGCCAGCAGCACCTATCACACCTTTTTGGTTCTGCTTTGCTTGCAATTGATTGAGCGGACTTCTCCGGAGCCAGAAAAGCTGATTCGGTTTCTTAGGTCGCAGCAGCATCCCGAAGGGGGCTTTTTGGAGATTCGCGCCGGCAAGCGTGCGGGAACCAATCCAACCGCAGCGGCCATCGGATCGCTGAAGATCCTCGATGCACTGGACGAAGAGACGCGGCTAGACACGATCGACTTTTTGCTGGATATGGTGACGGATGAAGGGGGCCTGCGAGCCAATACCCGGATTCCGATTGCCGATTTGCTAAGCACGTTTACCGGCATGCTTACGCTGCAAGACTTAAACGGCACAGAATCGCTTCCGCTGAAGAATGTCCGGATGTTTGTTTCCTCCCTGGCGCGGGATGAGGGTGGCTTTCACGCGGCAACGTGGGATAATGCTCACGATGTGGAATACAGCTTTTATGGACTGGGGTGTGCTGCCTTGCTGGAAAATGCGGGCATCCCCTGGCGATAGGTAACGCGGTGCATGGCTTCGCTGTGCGCGCCAATGGATTGAAGTCTCTAACCTGCTTGGTCTCTCTATGCCTGACCTTGTTGTCGAACGCTTGGCCAAAGAGTTTCCGTCGCGTGCCAATCCGCTGCCGATCTTGCGGTCGGTCGATCTCACGCTGTCTGCAGGAGAGAATCTTGCGATCCTCGGCCCTAGCGGCTGTGGCAAAAGTACGCTGTTGCACTTGCTGGGTGGACTGGACCGTCCCTCGAGTGGAACCGTCACACTGGGCGGGCAAGATCTTTATTCGCTAAAGGATGAAGAGCTGGCCAAGTTCCGCAATGAGAACGTGGGGTTCATCTTTCAAGACCATCATCTGCTGCCGCAGCTTTCGGTCATCGAGAATGTGCTGATTCCGGCGTTGGCGTTTGGCGTTCCAACGGCCGAACATCACAAGCGAGCAATTGAACTGATCAACCGTGTGGGGTTGGCTGGACGAATGGATCATCGGCCGTCGGAGCTTTCTGGCGGTGAACGGCAGCGGGCTGGCGTAGCGCGGGCGCTGTTGTTGCGGCCCAAGATGTTGCTGGCGGATGAGCCGACGGGAAATCTGGATCGGATCAATAGCGACACCGTCAGGGCGCTACTTCTGGAAATGCAAAAGGTAGAAAACACCATGCTGGTGGTGGTAACGCATAGCCAGCAATTGGCGGATCGTATGCAGCGTCGGATGGAACTTGTCGACGGGCTGTTGGTGGCGAAATGAATCTAGGAACCGTCATCTTTCGCGGGCTTCGTCATTATCAACGGGCCTACGTGGCATTAGCCCTCGGAGTGGCTTGCGCCGTTGCTGTGCTAACGGGCGCGCTGCTTGTGGGGGATTCGGTACGAGGCAGCCTTCGTAAGTTGGCGCTGGATCGCCTGGGAAAGATTGATCACTTGCTGCTGCTGGATCGATTTGTCGATCCCTCGCTGGCGGAGCGTTTGCAGAAGCACTCGGATTTTTCCAAGAGCTTTGAGCAGGCGGTACCGGCAATCTTGTTTCCTTCTTGTACGGCAGAGCATGTGCCAGGCAATGAAGATGCGGCAAAAAAGACGCACCGCGCGTCTCGCGTGACGGTGCTGGGAGTCAAAGAATCGTTTTGGGACTTGGCCACTGGCGGTGTGACGGTTCAAAAGCCGCTCGCCACCGGAGAGATTTGTTTGAATGCCAGTTTGGCCAGTGCCTTGCAAGCGAAGGTGGGTGACAAGCTGATCTTGCGATTGCCAACGGCGGCGCAGATTCCTGCAGAGAGCGGTTTTGGCGAAAAGAAAGAACGGACTTCGGGCCTACCGGATTTGAAGGTAGTGCAGATTCTGCCTGACCAAGGACTTGGGCGATTTTCGCTTGAGCCCACGCAAACGTCGCCGCTGGTGGCGTGGGTGAATGTCGAAGATATTCAAACGACGCTCGAACTGGATGCAAAGGTCAACGCGATCTTTGTTTCCAACAAGGCAGGCGTTGCGGAGAACGACCCGCAGCAAGCAACCGAGCTGAATCGGTTGTTAACGCCGACCGTAGCCGACTTTGGGTTTAACATTCGCGACATCCATTTGACGTTTACCCCGCCTGCCAAAGAGGGTGAAGCGGAAAAGCCAGCCACCGAAACGATCTATCACTATTTGACGATCAACAGCGAGCGAATGCTGTTTGATCCGGCCAGTGAAGCGGTTTGGAAAAAGGCTCTAGCAAAATACGATGGAACCCCAAACGCCTCGCAAGAGATCATGTCGCAGTTGGCCATTAGGATTTGGCATCCCAAAGGAAGTGACGCCAAGCAGTGGCTCGATAACCATTATTCGGTCGTTTGTGCGATGGACCCATCTGCCGATGGGCCATTACGGGATGAAACCGGGAAGCCTCTTCCACCGATGGGGAAAAAGTCGGTAGTGCTGACGAGCTGGCTGGCGGAATCGTTACAGGCTCAAGTGGGAGACGCGATTTCAGCCGAGTTCTTGGCCATTGAACGAGGGCAGACGGCGCCCATGGTTAGTGATTTGGCGGTTACGGCCATCATTCCACTCACCACACCCAGTCGGCCCTTCAATCGGCGACGCACGCCGGAATATACAGAACGTCCTACGACGGCGAACGATGCCGATTTAACGCCGCTGGTCAAAGGAATCACCGATCAGAATTCGATCTCGAATTGGAAGGCGCCGTTCGATGTGAACTACAAATACGTTCGGGCGGAAGATGATACCTACTGGGAGAATCATCGTACGACTCCCAAGATGTATGTTTCCAAGGAGTATGCAAAAGAGGCTTGGGGTTCACGGTTTGGCGTGATCACCAGTTTGCGGGTTCCGGTCTCGGCGGAGCATATTCTTACGCCCGAGCAATTGGAGCAAGATTTTTTAGCGGCGTGGCGCGCGGGTGATGCGTCGCTGGGACTGTCGTTTTTGCCACTGCGAGCTCAGGCACTGCAGGTGTCATCAGGCACGACGCCCTTTGACGTGCTGTTTTTGCTGCTGAGCATGTTCATCATTTCAGCGGCGCTACTGCTGGTATGGCTGCTGGTTCGGTTGGCCATTCTGCAACGGGCGAGTGAGATTGGTTTGCTGCTGGCGCTGGGTTGGCCTCGCCGTCGCGTGCAGTTGCTCCTTTCGCTGGAAGGGCTGGGAGTGGTCCTGGTCGGTTCGCTGATTGGAGTAGTAGTTGGCGTGGGATATGCAGCGCTAATGCTGCTAGGACTTTCGACATGGTGGGTGGGGGCAATCTCCACGCCGTTTTTGGAATTCCATCCGACAATACGCAGTTTGATCATCGGCTTTGCCAGTGGTGCAGCCATGACGCTAACCACTATCTATTTAAGCCTGCGCAGCTTGCGGTCGGTTTCCGTACGCGGCTTGTTAGGGGGCGAGTGGTCGGTTCCGGCGCCGATGCGCGTTGCCAAGCCGATTGAGTCATCCCAAGAGTTGGTGGCTCGTTTGCCCTTGGCGGAAGGTTGGGAGGGGAGCGAGACGATTCCGTGGCAGTTTTCGACTTCGACGGCGGTTGGCTTGTTGGCCACGGCTGTTGGGCTTGCCTTTTTGGCGCTGAAGCTAGGGGGCGAGGCGCAAGCAGGGGCGTTTTTGGGAAGCGGTGCGGCCGCGTTGTCGGGCCTGCTGCTTTTGCTTCGCTTGCTGCTGGGTCGATCGTCGCGGCAGGGGGGAAGTAATGGACTGTTCGTATTGGCGTTTCGAAATTTGGGACGCAATCGATCAAGAAGCTTGGCCACAATAACGCTGGTGGCGGTTGCGGTCTTTTTGGTGATTGCGGTTAGCTCCTTTCGACTGGCACCAACCGAACGTGGAACGGCAGGCTTTTCGATTTTGGCGGAAAGCGCCCAAGATATGTTCCTCGATCTGAAGGGGACCGAGTTTGCGCCGACCTTTGGCGCCGAAGAAGACAAAATCTTGCAAGGTAGTGATGCCTATGCGATTGCCATGCGACGTGGTGACGACGCCAGTTGCACCAACCTGTATCAGCCGGCTCGGCCGCGAGTACTGGGCGTAGGGGCGCGGTTCATTAGTTCCTTTGACGATTCCAGCAAGCCCGCGTTTTCTTTTGCCGGCGTGGATAGCAAAGAACCTGCGATGTTCATCAACCCGTGGCAGTTGCTGACGGATCCCGCCAAGGACCAAGAGGCGGTGCGGGTCATCGTGGACAAGAATACGGCCATGTATAGCCTGAAGCTTTATGGCGGGCCTGGGCAAGAGTTCACGGTGGACTACGGCGAAGGGCTCGTCGTTCGTTTTCGGATTGCGGCCCTATTAGAAAATAGTGTGCTGCAAGGGAACCTGCTGATTGGAAGCCAGGACTTCAAGCGACTCTTTCCGACCATCAGCGGCGAACGGTTGTTCCTGATACGAACGCCAACGGCGGATGCTGAGACCATCGAAAAGGTTTCCCAAGTTTTAGAGACGCGCTACAGCGATGAAGGGTTTGACTGTGTTCCGGCAAAGAAACGCCTGGAAGAACTGTTGGCCGTACAGAACACCTATATCAGCACTTTTCAAACGTTGGGTGCGCTAGGACTTTTGCTGGGGACGTTTGGACTTGTCGCGGTGCAGCTGCGCAATGTTTTGGAACGACGCAAAGAGCTTGGGCTTTTGCGGGCGATTGGATTTTCATCCCTGCGAGTTGGCAAGGTAGTCCTGTTCGAGCACAGCATGCTGCTTGGGCTGGGGATGTTGCTCGGGGTGACGTCGGCGATGCTTACGGTTGTGCCGCACATGCTAGTAGGGGGCGCAAAGGTTCCCTTTGCCGACTTGTTCGGCTTAATGGCACTGATTTTAGTCGTCGGCTTTGCAACAGGGATTTGGGCGCTGCGGGCAACGCTTCGTGTGCCGCTGCTTCCTGCGTTGCGAGGCGACTAACGAAGGTGACTAGTAGGCCATCTACGTTAGTTCGTTATGGTCTTCTTAGAACAACGCGGCCCGTTAGGCACGGGGGGATGACCGGTCGCGTACGCTTCCGGCTCTGATAATGCATTGCATTTAAATGCAGTTGTTGCACTAGCGCTTGTGGAGCGACTTCTGCAAGCGGAAGTAGTGGCGTTGAACGCGCGGAAGGCAGCAGTTTCCTTGGGGGTCTTTTTCGGTGCACTGGGCTGCATCCGATTTCGACTTTTGCAGCAAGTCGCGAATGCGAGTTGGCTTGCCATCGTCAATGTCCTGCCAGATGTCTTCTTCGGTCAGGCCAAAACAGCCGCACAGCGGAGCGGTTGCCGTTTTGGGATAGATCGGGCGAACGAGCTCGCTGGCCAAGATGACCGATTCGAGTGAGTCGAAATAGCCAACCGCGCACGTTGGCGTTTCGCAGAAGAAGGGGCTTGCCCCGATTTGGCTTTGCTTTTCGGCCGGGATGAACTGGTGCAGGGTGTGAACGGTGACGGCCACACCAGCAGCTCCGCAACGAGGGCAGAGTACATCGACCGAATCAGGTTCACGAACGAAAGCTTTGTTCATAGCGCAGAGCAATCTAGCAAAGGGCAGGGGGGCGAGCAGTGTCATCGCTGGACACGCTCCTATAGTACCACTGAAGCGACGTTTTGCGTGGCAATGGGGAAAGTTCCCCGGATGGGTCCCTAAGACAAGGCACATAAATCATGGAGAATTGGCTGAAGCGAACCTGGCAAGCCACTCCATGGCTGGTGGCAAGTGGAATACTGCTTTTAGCCAGCGGAGCCTTACATGGCGTGATGCTTGGCGTGAAAGGGGGTGTTTGGGAAGGTGCACTTAGCTGGCGAAAGCCGATGCTGTTTGGACTTTCGGGCGGCGTCACAGCCCTTTCGCTGGGCTGGGTTTTGTCATGGTGGGAACCGTCGGCGTTTCGTCGCTGGAACGATCGTCTGTTGGCTTGGTCGCTTACGGCAGAAGTGGCACTAATCTCGTTGCAGACATGGCGAGGCGTTGCTTCGCACTTCAATCGGGCGACTTCGCTGGATTCAAGTATCTACAACGCGATGGGATTTCTGATTTATTTGGCGACGGCGATCGTAGGGCTGATGTTGGTGCGCAGCGTATTGGATCAACGGCTATCGCGAGTGGTGCCTGCGGACTATTTGCTGTCGATTCAGGGAGGGTTGTTTCTGCTGGTGGTGTCGTGCGTTTTGGGCATTGTCGCCACCCTCTTGGGAGAGCGAAACTTGGCGCAAGGTCTTCCGCCGGAAACTTATGGTAGGGCGGGTGTGCTAAAATTTCCTCATGGGGTGGCGCTGCATGCGCTGCAACTGTTGCCGATGGCGGCCTGGCTGGTGCGACGGGTTGGCGGTTCTGCGAGTGCGTCGCTTTGGGTGGTGAAGTCGCTACTGACGGGGCAAGTGGTTCTGCTGGTGATGAGTTGCCTGCAGACGTTTGCTGGCCGGTCACGCTGGGAGTTTACTCCCGTAACCATGACCTTGTTTGGATTGGCAATTGGGCTGCACGGCGTGTTGGCGTTGTACCTGGCGAATTGCGGGCTGCGCCGCTTGGTAAAATAAGACTTGGCAAATTGAGCTTGGGTAAGAGGCCTTTCCTCGTTGGGGAGATAGAACAATGTTGGATTCCTTACATCATGTGGCGATCCCTGTAACGGATGTGGCGGCAAGTGTTGCTTGGTACACCAAGACGTTTCGCTGCGAGATCGCTTATCAAGATCCGACTTGGGCCCTTTTGAAATTTGGGAACGTGAAACTGGCGCTGGTCATTCCCGAGCAGCATCCACCCCACATTGCGTTTGTGACGCCGGATGCCAGCAAGCATGGTGCACTTAAGACGCACCGCGATGGGACGAAGTCGATTTACATCGCCGATCCGGCCGGAAATGCGGTCGAACTGATGGACCCTGAAGGGGCCTAAGACGTCGGCAGTTAAACGCGGCTGGCACTTTTGCTGAGCAGCGCGGCAATTGCTGGGCATCGATTCTGACAAGTTCGCATTGCCACGGTTTTGCGAGCTTGCTATCTTCCGTTCGCCTTCCATGGGGCACGCTGCGCGCGGGCCTCAACTGATCCGAAGCGGCGGATGAATACCTTTATGATGGGCCAACAGTACACGCGGCGCGAACTGGGCTACATCGCTTTGGCGATGTTGTCTGGCTGTGCGCGTTGGAAGTCGGCCGAAGAGACAACGACCACCACCCAGCAGCAAATTGGTGCGCCGGTGATGTCGGCAGATAGTGTGGTGGTGGAGATTGCGTTTGCACGATTGCCGCAGTCGGACCAAGCCACCTACGATGCGATCTGGGCGGCCGCGGATGAGCAACATTTCTCTCCGGAGGTACGCCGCGAATGGAGTGCCAACGGACTGCGCTGTGGTGTGTTTGGCAATCAATTGCCGGCTGCGGTTCGCGAGGCGCTTTCGCAAAAGACCTTAGCATTTGACAATCAGTCGGAAGATGATTCGCAGGCGGTCGAAGTGGATCGCTCGGCGCGGCGGCTGCAATGTCGCGCGGGACGCCGATCAAAGATCGTGGTCTCAAAGCCAAAGGAATCGATGGCCTATTTGATGCGCAGCGGCGGCCAAGTAACGGGCCAGCAGCTTTCGCAGGCGACCTGCATGTTTGGGATGAAGGCGTTTCCGAAGGGGGACGGCCGGGTTCGTTTGGACCTGCATCCGGAGATCGAACATGGCGATCTGAAGCAGAAGTGGGTGGGCCAAGAAGGCTCCCTGATGCAGCAAGTGAGCCGTGATCGGATCGTGATTGAACCACTACGGCTGGAGGCGGTTTTGGCTCCTGGACAGACGCTGGCGATGTCGGCGACCCATGAAATTAAGGGTCTGGGGGATCATTTTTTCAATGAGAGCATCGCGGGAACGCCGCAGCGAACGTGGCTTTTGATCCGTTTGGTGCAGACACAGCACGACGATCTATTTGCCCCGGATAAAATTGCCACCCCACTGACCACACCTGGGGATTAGTTTCTTCCCTTGCTCTATTTTCTGGGGCGAGTGACCTGGGCTGTCACTGGCGGTGCTACGCCAGGAGCCCGTCGGCCGTGGGATTGTGTGCCAGCGGACCGGCTTGTTATCCTTTCTTGCTTGCAATCCTGCAATCGCCTTTATCGTAAAAGTGCTTCCTGGCTTATGGCCGCTTGTTGGCAGGATTCGTGGTGCGGCGTACTTTCGCGTTGATGCGGGGTCGTCCACAAGGGTTCGATTTTTTCTAGGAGTTTGCAGTATGGCTTTGGTTCCTTTGCGAGTAGTGCTGGATCATGCCGCCGCCAACGATTACGGTGTGGCTGCGTTTAACGTTAACAACATGGAACAGATCCAGTCGATCATGGAAGCCGCCCAGGAGACGGATTCTCCCGTCATCATTCAGGCTTCGCGTGGTGCGCGTGCTTACTCGCAGGATGCGTACTTGCGTCACTTGATGCTCGCTGCTGCTGAACTCTATCCGCACATTCCAATCGTGATGCACCAAGATCACGGTAACAGTGTTGCGACGTGTCTTAGCGCCATCGAAAACGGCTTTACCAGCGTGATGATGGATGGCTCGCTTGCTGAAGATGGCAAGAGCCCTGCCGATTATGACTACAACGTGAAGGTCACCGCAGAAGTGGTGAAGCTTGCTCACGCTCGTGGCGTATCGGTCGAAGGAGAGCTCGGCTGCTTGGGTTCTTTGGAAACCGGCATGGGTGACAAGGAAGACGGTCACGGCGCCGAAGGGAAGCTTTCGCACGACCAACTGCTGACCGATCCTGATGAGGCCGCTCGCTTTGTGGCCGACACCGGCTGCGATGCTTTGGCCGTTGCAATTGGTACCAGCCACGGTGCTTACAAGTTCACGCGGAAGCCTGACGGCAGCGTACTGGCGATGGACACGATCGAAAAGATTCACAAGAAGCTGCCGAACTGCCACTTGGTAATGCATGGCAGCTCGAGCGTTCCACAAGAACTGCAAGACATCATCAACAAGTACGGTGGCAAGATGCCACAAACTTGGGGCGTGCCTGTTGAAGAGATCCAACGCGGCATCAAGAACGGCGTTCGCAAGATCAACGTCGATACCGACTGCCGTATGGCGATCACCGGTGCGATCCGCAAGGTGCTGTTCACCAGCCCTGACAAGTTCGACCCACGCGATTACCTGAAGCCAGCCCGTACGGCCATGAAGGACGTTTGCGTCGCTCGCATGGTTGCATTTGGCCAAGCCGGCAACGCCAGCAAGATGCGTGCTGCTAAGCTTGTGTAAGTAATGGCCACCTACGTGGCGATTAACTGCTGATTAAACTTTTGAAAGCGGGCTAGAACATTTCTAGCTCGCTTTTTTTGTTGCGCTGAGGCTCAGCCGCTTTGAACAAACAGGACACTTGGGTATCGTGGAAAACATTCGTTCTGAGCTGGAGTTTTAGCGGGCTCAGCACGGCGATGTGACCATGCGGCTGAGTGGGAAAGTGAAGCGAGTCTAGCGACATTGTCACGCTTAGAGGTTAAGGCGGGGCTATCGCGAAGGAACGGGAAAAACAGCGTGTGGCATCAAGGTAAACACGCATGCAATGTATCGGACCATTGCCCTTAGGGAATGGATTCTGCCCCTGCACGATGTCAAGCAAGTTCTGCAAACGGGGCCAACTCTTTTCCTTGCGAGAATGGAATAAAAAGATTGCTAGAATTGCTCCGCCAATTCACCTAGTGTTGGAAGTGATAAGCCAAGTCGCATTTGAACAATCGGGGTGTCGGTGCGTACTCTGTTTTATGGCATTGTGCGATGACCAGCGTGACGCGCTGGGTGTGACGAGCTTCATAATCACGATCAACAGGGAATAGTGCATGCCGACCACGCAACAACATTTGGATGAAGCGAAAGCACTTCTCAAGCAATACAACAGCTTGCCACTTACCTTGCCCGAGAGTGGTGATCAGTGCCATGTGTCGTCGCTGGGAAATTGTGCGAAGGCGATTGAGTTGCTGGAGTCTGCAGGCGTGTGTGACGGCGAGCTGAGCAAGTGGAAGGTGGCGATTTTAGAGAACGGCAAGTGTTCCATTCGCACCGAAGATATTATTGCGCGGATTGAAACGCATCTGCCGTAGGCCAGTTTTACAGCCAGACTCTGAGCCGCCGAGCAATTCTGTTGGGCACTTTCTGGCCCTTTGAAAGCCGTAAATCGGCCGGTCCTCGCGGGGACGCCTTCTTGCAAAAGTGGTTCATTTTTGCACCTTCTGTATACGTCCCTGCGGCAAAAAGCTTGCAATCGCTTTTGCGACTTGGCAGAATGCCGTTTCTTTGAGCTTCTCCCTTTTCCATCCGACCCTATCGGGGATTGTCGTATGCAGGTGCGCTGGCTTTGGTTCTGGATGCTTTTGCTTTCGTCTTGCTTGGCAAGCGCTGTATCTGCGGAGGAGGTACTGAAGGCAAAAGTCTTCAAGGCGGATAAGGGGAAGCTGGCCTTTGAACACGAAGGAAAGAAGCGAGCCCTGTCGTTTGGAATTGGGCTGAAGTACTACGACAAGGAAGGGAAGGAGCTTGATCCGCTTCAAGGCGCCGGGATCTTTGCTCAAGGCAATATCGTGAACCTGACCACGGTGAAGGATGATACCTCGCCGGAGCCCAGGATCGTGGCGATCCATTTGGTTGAAGGGATGATCCTTGAGGTCAAGCCGATGGAGAAAGTCGATCTGCGTCCTGATCCGAATTTTAAGGGATCCATCATGGATTCGGATTGGCCTGCCGACTGGTTTGCCTACTACGGAACTGCCAAAGTGGGTGACTTCACCGAAACCAAAGGCTTTGGTCGGGCGCGACGCGAAGTGCTGGCCGAAGCTTGTGTAGTAGTTCAACAAAACAGGAAACTTTAATCCTGAGGATGCTATGTACCTGCTTGCAAATAATGATGAGATCAACAAGTGGCTTGCCGAAAACCCCGTGGTGCTGGGGTGCATGTTTTTGGTGATTGGCTTGGTCGTGGCTGGGTTTGGCGTGGTCGCCTTACTAACCGGAACTTCACACGGCAAATACGGCGGACAGATCACCGGGCCGATGGCCTATCTGCATGGGGGCGTAATGGCGTTTTTTGGCGGTGGGTTTGCGCTCTTCGGGCTGTACAAGCTGGTTTCGGGCTTGCTGTAAGCGGCGTTAAGACGACTTGCGTTTGCGCATCGTAGCAGCCTTCGTGGTGGTGGCAGCTTCTTTGAGCCGCTCTTTGGCGATGGCGACATACTCGCTAGAGCAGTCGATTCCCAAGTAGCTGTGCCCCAGGCGTTTGGCAACCAGGGCGGTTGTTCCACTTCCCGAGAATGGATCTAGCACCACGCCGTTGGCAGGGCAGCCAGCCTTCAGGCAGGTTTCTACCAGCGACTCGGGAAAGACGGCAAAGTGCGCCTTACGAAATTTCGAAAGGCTAATCGACCAGACTGTACGCTTGTTGCGCCCCAGCGGATGAAAGGCTTGATCCCAGCGGCCATCATGCAGGTTGTTATCGCCGCTGTTCTTGCCCGCCTCAGGAGTTCCCCCACGCTTGCCAAAATGGCCACGCCCCCCCTTCATTTGGCTCTTCTCGCTGAAGGTGACGTGTGGCTCACGAACGGCGTCGGCATCGTAGAAGTAGTCGGGCGAGCGCGTGAAGAAAAAGATGTATTCATGATCGGTGGTGGGGCGTGTCTTGATCGAGCTAGGCATGGCGTTAGGCTTGTGCCAGATGCAGTCGCTCCGCAAGATCCAGCCAGCATCGATTAACGCCAACGCCACTCGCCAAGGCATGCCAAGCTGTGCGCCGTTTTGATATTTGTCACCTAGGACCAGCCAGAGGCTGCCGCTGGAGCGCAAGACGCGTTGGCATTGGGCAAAGATGTTGATCAGCCGATCGATGTATTCCTGTGGCTTGGTTTCGAGCCCTACTTGCAGCTTTTCACCAGCGTAGTCGCGCTGTTGAAAATAGGGGGGGCTGGTCACAATGCAGTCGACCGCCTGGTCGGGCCAGGTGCGCAGGACCTTTTCGGCATCCCCCACATAGAACTGATTCAGCTGAAATCCGGCCATATCGTCAAGCAATCCCTGCCTTAAAAGGTTCGATGGTTATGCAGATTGTAGCGTTTATTTCCGGTTTGTTCTGGCCGGAGCGGCCTAGGAGGGAACTTGGCGCTTTTCCTGGGGACCGTGGGCGGTTTATGCTGGAGTGGGGACTAAATCAGCGTCCGGCATTGCCGGGCCCTTCGAATTGAAGGAAGGCAAGGGTCCTGAAGTAGGCCGTGTCGAGGAGCGATTACATGTTCAAGGCTTGGAATTTGTGTCGGTTTGGCGCGATGCTGATGGTGCTTGGTCTATGCCATGTGGCACAGGCCCAGTTTGGTGAAGAGGTTGGCAAGAACGAAACCGGTGGCATCAGCGGCGGAACATTGGGCCCTTCCCAGACGCGGACGTTTCGCGTCGGCGTGACTGTAACCGCCAAGAGCGGCCCTTGCGATGGAATCGTGGCCACGATTCCCGTTCCGGTGAACTGGACCGAACAGCAAGTAAAAGTCTCGGCCGAAGATATTGCCCCCACCGCGAAAGTGACCTTCCGCCCTGGCATGAGTGGGCTCAAGCAGATGATCATCGAGATCCCGCACATCAATCCGGGCGAGATCTCCAAGGCGATCCTCACGCTGGAGATCACCAAGTCTTCGATCTTGGCACCGAGCGACACCAGCGTTTTTTCGATTCCTAAAAATCCGCCTCGTGATGTGCGGGTCCATTTAGGAACCAGCCCGAATGTGGAAAGTACGAACCCCAAGATCAAGGCGTTTGCCAAAGAGCTGATGGCCGATCAAGAAGGTGCTTGGAATCAATTGCAGGCGCTCTATAAGGGAGTGCGCGAGAAGGTCAAGCAAGAGCCAGGCAAAGAACGTCGCGGCGCGATTGGTGCATTGAAGGATGGTAAAGGAAATCGAGACGATATGACCGCCCTGTTTGTGGCGAGCTGCCGTGCGATGAAGGTTCCCGCTCGCTTTGTATGGGTAACCGATTCTTGCTATGCCGAATTCTATCTGGAAGAAGGGAAGGGAAAGGGAGCTTGGTTCCCTGCTCAAGTCTCGGGCGACAAAGAAGAGTTTGGCTTTGTGACGGATACCCGTCCGATCTTGCAAAAGGGGGACAACTTCAAGATTCCTGAAAAGAAGGAAGTGCTGAGCTTTGTTCCCGAAACACTAACCGGGCGTGGTGGTGCACCAGCGGCCGAGTTTGTGCGTCGTTTGGAAAACAACCTGCCGTAGTCTTCTGAAGATAAGCGTTGCCATGCTGCCTACCTCTCTTCCATCATCATTGCCATGGTTGCAGCGGCGGACCGTGCTATCGGCGCTGCTGGCGGGAGTTGCCACGCGACTGATTTCGGCCCAGGAGCCATCGGAAAAGTCCAACGAAGAATCGCCCGCCCCATCAGCCATTCGCTGGGGAGATGTGGCCGTTTCGAAGTGGAAGGTGGGAGTGGTCGTCAAGGCCCAAAGCGACATGATGGGCATTCTGGCGACGACGCCGATCTTTATGGATTGGCCAGAACAGACCGTGAAGATCCTTGAGGAGGAGTCGTCTCCTCAGGTGAAGAAGATCAGCTATCGCGTGCTGGACAATGGCGTGCGGCAGATGCTGGTGAGCATTCCCAAGCTGGAAGAAGGGGAAGAGGCGAGCGTTTTCCTCACGTTTGAAATCACCAAACGCTTGATCGAAGGTCCCGAAGAGACCGCAGGGCTTGTCATTCCCAAGAAGGCCAGTAAGGAGCTGACCAAGTACCTAGGGCCGAGCCCCTACATTGAAATCGCAGACGCCAAAATCAAACAAGCATCGGCGACTATCTCTACTGATCAGGAAGAAGCATGGCAGCAGGTCGAGTCAATCTTTGACTGGGTGCGAGAGAATGTGCGTTATCAGTTTGCCACGGAGATCAAACCAGCGCCGGTTGCTCTGCGCGATAAAGTAGGAGACTGCGAAGAGCTGACCAGCCTGTTCATCGCCTTTTGCCGGCTGCACAAGATTCCCGCCCGGGCTGTCTGGGTGCCTGGCCATTGCTATCCGGAATTCTATCTGCAAGATGCCGCAGGGAACGGGCACTGGTATCCGTGCCAAGCGGCCGGGGCGGCCCACGACTTTGGCCGGATGCCCGAGATTCGCCCGATCTTGCAAAAGGGGGACAACTTTAAGGTCCCCGAAGAGGCCAAGCCGCAGCGGTATGTGAAGCAGTTTTTAAAGGCGGCCAGCAGCCAAGCCAATCCCAACGTGAAATTCCTCTTGCAACAGGTCGGACCTACTTTGCTTTATCCGCAAGGAGGAGGCAAGCCCGTCGAGCGTGACGCAAATACGCGGGCCGATGGGCTGGAGGATAGCGAGAAGTAGTACCGCAACTAGGCTTCAATGACAGGCCTTTTCAGAGCCGGAAGCGTCAGCGCCCGGTCATCCCCTCCTCGTGCCCTTTATTACTCGTCCGCAGCAAAGTTTTGTAGGGTGGGTTAAGTCGCAGACGAAAACCCACCAGTGCGGAAGGCCAAGACGCACGGATCCATGCAAGAAAGATTTGTACACGGAAGACACGGAAGGACACGGCCAGCAAGGAGCAGGCGAAATCGTCCGAGCAGTTCTGAAATGCAATTTTGCCACAGAGGGCACAGAGACCACAGAGGGGGAGGCAAGAGTTGGGGCAAGACGCTGTCGAGCTAAGTGGGGACGATGGTTTGGTGTTGCAATTGATGACCTTCCCGCGACACCTACTTCTCGGGCTTTGGGTCTTGTACCTGCCGCGACTTCCGTAAAGCGGCAAGCAGGCTGGCAATCTCGTGATGAACATCAGGAGTTTGGGAAATCACGAGGGATGCCGTGGGAACGTGTGCGAAATCGGGGGTCGGACCGAAGAATTCCCAGCTGTTTGGAGCGACAGTACTAAGAATCAGTTCGGTGAGTGGCTCCGCGTTAAATTCGCTGACGCCCTCTTCCGAAAGGTCTGCAACCGGATAAACCCTGGTCCCGCAGGTGCTGCCTTCATAATCTTCAGCAGATGTGATGCGAATTGCCTCTTGGAAATAGACCGCTTTGAAGCCCTTCGATGTTCCTAGGCGATCGAGAAAAGATCGCAAGGTAATCAATTCGAAGTTGCACGTGATCTTGCTCTTGGTGATATCCAGGCCGGCGTCGCCTAGCCTTTGCTCGCAAACGTGAATATTGATGCCATATTCTTTGCGAAGGCGATCAAGTACTTCAGAGAGGGACGCCTCGTGATAGTGAGCGGAAAGCGTTTTTTGCCAAGCCGCCTGAATCTTGGCAGATGCGGGGGTAACGGGCTCGCAAGGAATCACCGTGGGGAGGTCTTTTATGGGCTTGGCAATCACAGCAGGCTGCAGACCCTTTTTCTGATCAAGTTGCCTAGCCTCTTGAGGCATGCCCTGCAATTCTCGCGAAAGGCGCAAAGCGGTAAAGAGTTCTATGATCTCGCGATGCGCTGCCTCCGGAAGGGTCGCGATGAGCGTTCTGGAATTGCCGTGCCTGACAATCTCAACGGCGGGGGATGGTTCGTAGCAGTTTGGAGAAAGGCTTACGGTGATTAGTTCAATCAGGCGGTCAAAGTCCAAGTACGGGCCAATTACTTGCGGAACTTGTACAGTTCCGGGTAATAAAGGTGGGTCCGACTCCATAACAAGATCTTCCACGGGATAAACAACCGTGGTTTTGATTTCAAGGGAACTTGGTTGTGTGGTGATCGTTAGGGCCTCATTTTGGATTGTTAAACTCAAATGGTGGTCCTGCAAAATCGTGCTCAGAAACGAGCGAAGGGTTATCTCCTGCAGTTGGCAGGTGACCAGCATGGTTTTGCTGGGCTGAACTTCATCACAAATATTTTCCTCATCCACATGCAGGTTAATATCAAACTCTTTGCGGATGCGATTTAGCACCTCGGGAAGTGGTGCCTTTGAATAGGTAGCGGTAATTGGCTTTTGTAACGCATCCAAGATCCTTTGCTCTGCCGCTGTCGGTTGATCAATGCGAAGTGCCGTCGGTATATTCGGCGAGTTTGGCTTGTCAGCGGTGGCAGGATCTGCAAGAACCTTGCGCGCCTTGCGAAGCGTGGTTAGTAGATTGCTAATTGCGGTATGAACTTCGGAATCTTGCAGGACCACAAGGCATAAAGATTGCGAATGGAAGGCAATTCCTCCGTCACCACCCACCTCATCCCATCGATTTGGGAATAGAGAACTTACAATTAACGTGATGAGTTCGTCTGCATCAGGAGTTTTTTCGTCCGTCTTAGAAGCTTGATGCAGCCAGTCCACCAAGTCCGCCACAGGGTAAACCGTGATGGTAGTATGCTTTGGGAATTCGAATTGGGGAGTAGATATCACGATCTTATCCCTCATGGGGATAGCCGCCAGTGACGGGCAGGCGACCTTCAAAAAGCTCTTCAGCTTTATCTCTTTCAAATGAGTTGTTACTTGGAGCGACTTCTCATCAATTTCTGCTTCAGCGAGTTGCTGATGGTCTACTTCAATCGGAATATCGAATTCGCGACGCAGCTCATCCAAAACCTGAGGGAGTGGTACCTTTTCAAAGATGGCATTAAAAGGCTTTTCTAATGCCGCAAGCAGCTTTGCTTCTGCTGGCGCAAGAGGTTGAACATGAATGCCCGTTGGGATTTCAGCGGATTGGGCCTGCAGGCCTTTTGCCTTGCGAAGGGCGCGAAGAAGGTCACGAACGTCTTGATGTCGCTCTTCCGTTTGGACGATTACCAAACTAGCGAGCTTCTCCGATGGAAAGTGAAACTCCATTTCCGCAGACCCACCCTGCCGACTCCAGCTCTTTGGCGCTATCGCCGATTCAATGACATCCCTCAGCGCCTGTTCGTCAGAAGCCAAGTCCGTTACTGGGTAGACAACGGTCTTGCGTGGAAAAGAAGGTGAGTCGGCCTTCACGATATTCAGAGCATCCTGCGAAATAACTGTCGTCAGGCCATGTTTGGAGAGGGAATCCCTCAAAAAGTCTCGAAGCGATGCATCCTTCTTCTGAAAATCAATCACCACCTTAGTGACATCGACACCTTCCTGCTTCAATTGCACGGGATCGAATTCGACATTGATCTTTAGCTCGCGGCGTAAGTCTTCAACCACCGTACGCAGCGGTGCTTTCTCATAATTGGTTGCAAACGGCTTTTCGAGGGCGGCCGAAATTTGTGCCTCGGCGGCTGTTAGAGAGGCGGCAGGGAAGGAATCGGGCTCCTGCGCATGAGCAAAGGCAATCGCGATCAGCCACCAAAGGCCGAGTGACAAGAGGCCGCCAAGGGATCGAAAAAGACAGGAAAGGTGGAATGCCATCGACTGTTTCACCTATGCCTGGCAGTTGAAGTCTATTCGGGATACGTTGCACTAAGGATTGCGCGAATGTAAGCCTGGGAAATGCTTACTATCTACCTTGGCACGAGTGGCAGGCCCTCGGTGATCGCGTGCTGTCGCAGAGGTGTACCTAGTCGAGCCCGCCCCTGCTGAAATCCCGGCCGAAGAAGCGCTTCGCAAACGCGAAATGGTTGACGATGACGAACTGAGCTGTGGCGACGGCCCTGAACTTCGAATCTGCTGCACGCGTTTTGCCTCGCGAAGGGCCGCAAGGTAGTGTTCTACGGTTTTCTGTACCGGTTGAGTTTGGCTAACAACCAAGGAAAGGGAGTCACGGTCGAAGTGCAGGGAGCCAGGGCCACCCACCTCATCCCAGCTGTTGGGAGTGATTGTCGAGGCAATGCCTTCTATAAGATTTCTTGCACTTGGAATCGCCCGCTCGCTCGCATATTTGTAGCGCTGCCACTCGATCAAATCGGCAACTGGATACACCACTACTTCCAGTTGTCCCTCGACATGTACCGGCACACTGATGCAGATCGCCTCATTATGGCAAAAGGCCACCAGATCAAATTCGTTCAGAATCGTCCGCAGGAACGATTCCAGCGTAACGTCTTGAAGATTGCAGGTGATGACAATCCGATCCAGCACAATTGCGCTTTCTTTTAACTGCTTCTCCGCAATGTAGACATTCACGCCGAACTCGCGGCGAATCTCTTCCACTACTTCGAAAAGAGGCATGTCGACATAGTTCGCCGAAAAGGGCTGCTGCATCGCCCATTCCGCTTTAGCTCGGGCAGCGGAAAATGGCTGAAGCGGAATGGCCTGGGGGGCTTGGGCCAATATGGCAGGGCTAAAAAGATAGCTTGCCCCCAGCAGCACAAAAAACGCCCGAAAGCAACGGCGCAGCGAAGAGTGCGGCATAGCATACTTTCATCATCTCAAGGCCCCTCCCCTTATGTTTACTAGCAATTTAGTGGAAGTGCAACTACAATCCAAAAACCACGGGGGCGTGGAACCTACAAAAAAATAAAGTGCGATCAAAGTTGCTTGGCGATCAACGTTAGCAACCCTTTCTTAAAAGTTAACTCCTCTCCTTTTCGCTTGTTGGAGGTTTTCTATGCCCCGGTTGTTTCGATCTTTGCGCCATGTGAGCGCTGTAGCGGGCTTGCTCGCATCCGCCTCTTGGGCATTTGCCGCAGATCCAGTGGCACCGCCACCTCAGCAGCAAGCTTTGCCCCTTTCGCGCGTCGTCCTCTTCAGTTCCAGTGTCGGCTTCTTTGAGCACACAGGGGAAGTGGAGGGAAACCGTCAGATTGAATTCTCGTTTAAGACGAGCGACATCAACGACCTACTGAAGAGCATGGTCGTACAGGATAACGATGGTGGAACGGTCTCCTCGGTCAATTATGGCTCACCGGAACCGCTCGAAAAAACCCTGCGTACATTCACTGTTGACCTAACCCATGGCCCCACGTTGGCCGAGATCTTTCAGCAACTTCGCGGCCAAGAGGTTCAGCTCGAAGCGACCGATGTGGTTAAAGGAAAGGTGATCGGGGTGGAGCGACGCAACATGCCCACCGGTGACAAAGAGGTTACTCAGGTAGAAGTAGTGAATCTGCGTACGGAGGATGGAGTCCGCAGCGTTCGGATCGATAGCTTGGTCCGCACAAAAATCATGGACCCCAAAGTCGACAAAGAGTTTCAGCAGGCGCTACTGCTACTAGCCGGTGCAAGCTCAACCGACAAGAAACAAGTGAAGCTGGACTTTCAAGGGAAGGGAAAGCGGAAGGTCTCGGTGGGCTACATTCAGGAAGCCCCCGTTTGGAAAACAAGTTATCGACTCGTCTTAAAAGACGACAAGTCGCCGATGCTGCAGGGCTGGGCGATTGTTGAAAACACGACGGCCCAAGATTGGCAAAACGTCGAACTAAGCTTGGTGAGCGGCCGGCCGATTTCCTTCCAGATGGACCTTTATCAGCCGATGTTTATCACGCGGCCGTTTGCCAAGCTCCTGCAACATGCTCAACTTACTGCCCGTACGTATTCGCAAGACATGGAAAAGGTCGCCGACGTTGAAACGGCCGCCTCGGCATACGAAATATCGCCTAATGGTATGGTCGGAGGCATGGGGGGCATGGGAGGCGGCGGGGGCATGGAAGGTGGAATCGCCGGCGCGGTTAGAAAGGCGATGATAGCCGGATATGGCGGCAAGGCCGCAGGAATCAATTTAGCGAGTGGCGTCAATGTGGTGTCCGATGCGTCCGAAGTGGGAGAGCTCTTTCGCTATGCCATCAAAGACCCGGTCACTTTGCCCCGTAATGAGTCGGCAATGCTTCCCATCGTCAATCATGAGATCAAGGCCGAAAAGGTGGCGATCTTTAATGCTTATGTGCATGCCAAGCATCCTTTGTCGGGTTTGAAGTTAACCAACACCACCGACCTGCATTGGTTGCAAGGCCCAATTACTCTGTTTGATGGTGGTGAATATGCCGGCGACGCCCAGATCGAAGACGTTCCTCCCAAAGCTTCGCGGCTTATCAGTTATGCGCTAGATTTGGAGACCGAAGTTGTCAGCGAAACGTCAGAACTCACCGAGCAAGTAACTGCCCTTTCGGTACAGAAGGGTGGGCTGCATATGAAGAAACGGCTGACACGGCATCATACCTTCACGGTCAAGAATGCCAGTGGCAAGGCAAAACGAGTACTGATTGAACTTCCAATCGATAACTATTGGAAGGTGGCCAAGCCCAAGCCTGAAGAAACCACGCGAGACACGTATCGCTTCGCAATCGAGGTGCCTGCTGGCAAGTCGAGCAAGCTGGTGATCGAAGAAGAACAGCCACAAGTAGAGGTCTTAGTGCTGACAGATCTTGACCCTGCCAAGCTGGAGGTGATCTTGCAGATCAAAGCAGCCTCGCCAGCGGTGCAAAAGGTCTTGAAAGAACTACTCGCCAAAAAGACAAAGGTTGTCGACTTGCAACACCAGCGCACCGCTTTGAACCAGGAGAAGGCTGCGATCATCGGTGACCAGCAACAGGTGCGAAACAACTTAGCCGCATTGCCTGAGATTAAACCGGGCGAAGTTTTGGAAGAAGCGACGAAGAAGACTCGTGATGATCTGCTTAAACGCTATTTGGGAAAGATGACCGCCTTCGAAAATACGCTGGATGAACAGCGTGAACGTGACCTGGCCTTGCAGAAGGAAGAGGCGGCTGCTGCGGCTGCCTTATCCACGTTTGAACTTAGCGCCACGGCCGAGTAGCCGTGTAGCGTCACACGGTTGGGATGACGGGCAATTGGTGGGGGTGAGGGCTGCGATGGCTCTTGCCCCCAATTCTTTGGGTTCCTGCCTGGCAAAAAACCCCGAGAATCACCGGCCAGGACTGCCGTGGTAGGGGGCTGGCAAACTTGCTAAAATCATCGGCTGGCTTGGCGTTCTGGCCAGGCCGTTCAAGGTTTGTGAACACTCGAAACAAAACCTCCAACAAGGGAGCAAGGCATGGGCCTGTTTGAAGGCAAGAAGGGGCTGATCTTGGGCGTGGCCAACGATCGCTCGATCGCTTGGTACATTGCAAAGTTCATCATGGAACAAGGGGGCGTTTGCGGCTTTACTCACCTGCCCGACAAGCCAGATGATGACCGCAAAAAGAACCGGATGCGCGTTTCGAAGTGCATCGACCAGTTTCCTGACAAGTCCAAGTTCCTCATCCCGATGGATGTCTCCAAGGATGAAGAGATTGCCGGCGTCATGGCTCATGCCAAGGCCGAACTAGGCCAGCTAGACTTCCTTTTGCACTCGATCGCCTTTGCCACGCTTGAAGACCTGAAGCGTGACACCATCGAAACCAGCCGCGAAGGCTTCAAGCTCGCCATGGAAATCAGCGCATACAGCCTGTTGGCCGTTTGCAACGCCGCGAAGGACATCATGGCTCCTAAGAGCTCGATCCTCACGCTGACGTACTATGGTGGCGAGCGCTGCGTCCCTGGCTACAACGTGATGGGGATTTGCAAGGCAGCTCTCGATGCTTCTATGCATTATGCCGCTTACGACCTGGGCCCTCGTGGTATTCGCGTGAATGCCTTGAGCGCAGGTCCGCTGAAGACACTGGCCGGTTCGGCCGCAGGTGTGGGCGACATGCAAGGCCTTTACGAACAGATGTCACCGCTCGGCCGCAATGTGACGCACGAAGAAGTCGGACGCACCGGCGCCTTCTTGCTATCCGACATGTCGGACGGCATCACTTCGGAAATCATGCACGTTGATGGTGGTTACAACGCCATGGGTTCGCCTGGCCGTATGCTGGACAAGATCAAGTCCGCACAATAACCGCTGAGCCAATTTTTGCTCACGCAAAGCCCCTGCAAGACATCCGTTTTGCCAGGGGCTTTTTTTGTTGCAAGCGATTGCCTTGCGCAGGTATCGCGCAAGCCAACACGGCTAAATCAAAATCCGCTTGCTCTTCTCGCCGGCGATCTCTTGCACATAGCGTGGCACGCCATAGCCAGGCAACTTGTTTCGCAGGTCATCCATCAGGACTAAGCCCCGTTCAATCGGTACTTCGAAGTGGGCTGTGCCGCTCACCTTGTCCAGCTGATGCAAGTAGTAAGGCATCACGCGCAGCTCTAGCAGTCGCTTGGATAAATCGACCAGCGCCTCCAGCGAGTCATTCACCCCTGCCAGCAAGACCGCTTGGTTCAAAACGGGAATCCCCGCGTCGACCAGCTTGGCAATCGCCTCGGCGACTGTGCTGTCTAGCTCATTGGCGTGGTTTGCATGAATCACCATCCACGGGACGAGCCTCGTGCTGCGCATCAATTGAATCAGCTCTGGCGTCACGCGCTCCGGAATCAAGATTGGCAATCGCGTATGCACTCGAACTCGCTTGAGCTGGGGAATGCCTGCCATTCGCTGCATCAGCTCTGCGAGCTGCTCGTCAACGATTGTCAGCGGATCACCACCGCTAAGCAAAATCTCTTCCAGGTTGGGATCGGTGGCCAGTTCGTCCAGCGCCGGTTGCCAGTCGGCCGCAGAACGTGGCCCTTCGCTGTAGGGATAATGCCGCCGAAAACAGTAGCGGCAATGCACGGCGCACGCCCCGGTGGTGACAAGCAGCGCTCGCCCTTCGTACTTTTGCAGTAAGCCAGCCTGCTTCTTGGCGGCCGAATCGTTGACCGCATCCGCCACAAAGCCGGGCACGATGGCCGTCTCTTCCGCCAGGGGCAGCACCTGCCTCAGGAGCGGGTCGCTTGGGTTTCCGCGCTCCATCCGGGCTAGATAGCCCTCCGGAACCAGCAGGGGGAAATCCTGGGTGGCGGCTATTTGTTGGGGGAGCAGATTTGTCGGAAGATCAAGTGCGGCAAGCAGTTGCGCCGGGTCGCGCAAGGCCCGTTTGAGGATTTGCCGCCAGGTGGACGGGGGGGCTGCCGCAGCGCTCAGACCGGCGCGGACAGAATCGCCCTGGGAAGTTACAATATTCACCATACATCGACCAAGTGAGAAGTTCGCCGCTAGGGTGGCAATCCTGCGGGCTTGGCTTGGGTGGACAAAAACTCGTCCGCCGCCATCCGTCAACCTGTGGTCTGTATAGCATAACCGATTCTGGTCATCGTTTTTTGTGGAGTGGGGAACCGACTGTGGCGACGTACAAGACAAGTGATTTCCGCAAAGGTCTCAAGGTTCAAATCGATGGCGAGCCTTGGCAGATGGTTGAGTTTAATTTCCGTAAGCCAGGCAAGGGGAACGCCCTGTACGAATGCCGCCTCAAGAACCTGCTTCGTGGCACAACGCTCAGCCGCGTGTACAAAGGTGGCGACAGCCTGGAATCAGCCGACGTCGAAGAAATCGAAGTGCAGTACCTCTATCGCCAAATGGATACGTTCGTCTTCATGGACAACGTTTCGTTTGAGCAATACGAATTGCCACTAGAGAAGGTTGACGACGCTTGGAAGTACCTCAAGGAAGGAATGGTTTGCACCTGCATGCTATTCAACGGCCTTCCCGTCAGCGTCACTCCACCATCGCACGTAGAACTCAAGGTGGAATACTGTGAGCCAGGTGCTCGTGGTGATACCGCCACCAATGTGACCAAGCCTGTCAAGCTAGAGACCGGTGCCGAGATCGCCGCTCCGCTGTTTATCAACATCGGCAACGTGCTGAAGATTGATACTCGCTCGGGCGAATACATCGAACGCGTCTCCACGTAGTTCCTTGCGGCTGGATTGATTTTTAGAGCCCTTTTCGCTGGCCCAATCCCTTGGCGGCGAAGAGGGCTTTTTCATGGACTGACGGAAGTGCAACGCATGACGGCCGACCATCTGCCTACTGCTTCGGCTTTTGCGCTGAAGGAACGCGCGCGGCTGCTGGCTCGTTTGCGTTCCTTCTTTGACACGCGTGCGTTTATCGAAGTTCAAACGCCGGTCCTCTCGCACGATACGGTAATCGACCAGCATCTCGATCCGCTGTCCGTCACGCTCTATCCGGATCCGCAGCAACCGAATGAAGGCCCCAAGCTGTTTCTGCAAACCTCGCCCGAGTTCTGCATGAAGCGGCTTCTATGTGGTGGCCTGACGCAGATCTATCAAATCACGCATGCCTTCCGTGCGGCCGAAGTGGGCTCGCTCCACAATCCCGAGTTCACGATGCTGGAGTGGTATCGCGTGGGAGATGACTATCAAGCGGGGATGCAACTGCTGGATGATCTGGCAACCCTGTTGTTTGAAGTCCCTTGCCTGCGGATGACCTATCAGCAAGCGTTTTTGCAGTTTGCCAATATCGATCCCTTCTCTGCCGCAGGAAAGGCACTTGGCGATGCCAAGCTTGATGAAATCCTTTCGCTACAAGTGCAGCCAAAACTCGGGGTCAGTGCTTCCGGAAAGCCGCAGCCCCTGATTTTGTACGACTATCCAGCTGACCAGGCCGCACTGGCCCAAGTTCAGCCGGCCCAAGGGGACTATCCCGCTGTGGCCCAGCGATTTGAGTTGTTTGCGGCAGGGGTTGAGCTCAGCCAACGGCTATCACGAACTGCTCGATCCCCAGGTGCTGGTCGCTCGCAATGAGAAGAACAATGCGGCCCGTGTCAAAGATGGCAAGCCGACATTGCCGAGCAATAGTCGCTTGCTAACGGCCATGCAGCAAGGGCTTCCCGCCTGTGCCGGGACAGCGCTCGGGGTGGATCGCCTGCTGATGGTGCTGCTCGGAGAGGCAGAGATCTCAGCCGTGATCCCGTTTCCTATCGCGCGGGCCTAGGTGACCTTACTTACCAGCGGTTGCCGATTCTTTGCTACGGCTTAGACGCATCTGCAGGATTTGCCGTTCGTAGCTTACCTTCTGCGCATCCATCCGGCTAATGTTCACTTGCAGGCGTTCCTGCCGTTGTACCAGACGAGATTCTCGCTCTGTTAGCTCTTGCGCCTGGGCTTCCAGTTGGTCTTGCTTGTGGCTGTGCCAGTTGGCTAGTTCTTGGCGGCGCTTTTCGAGTTGGGCAAACTCTTTTTGTACTCGCTCACCCAGCGCAAGTAGCTCTCCCTTTTGGCTGGCCAATTGGTCCAGTTGCTTTTTCTGGTCGGTCACCAGTTGCAAGCGGAGGGCGGCAATCGATTGGGCCAGCGTCTCTTGGGCGACGCGTGGGCTGATCTGACACCACAGTTGCTCGGCGACCAGTCGCATTTCTAGCGATTGGCGATGTAGCTCGGTGATTTCGTCGCGCATGGCCAGCAGTTCGGCCTCACGCTCTACAAGGGTTTGCTCACGCGTGGCTTGTTGGCGGCGTAGGTGGTCGATCTCGGCCATTTGAATACGCTGCCGCTCTTCCGATTCGCGAACTTGCTTGCGAAACCGTGCGTCCAGGTCTTCACGTAGTTGCAAGACTTCTTGCTGCTGTTGATCGAGCATTCGGGCTTGTTCTACAAGTAGCTTTTCGCCCGCTTCCAAATCAATTAGCCGCTGTACCATCGATTGTTCTAGCTCGGCACGCAGCGTCAGTTCGCGAGATTTTAGAACCTCTTCCATCTTGGACCGGTCGGATTCAAACTGAACCGTTCGCTGCCGATGTTCTTTCACTTCTTGAGCAAACCGCTTTTGACGATCATCAAACTCACGTTGGCGTGCGAGCAAGTTCTGCTCGCGTCCGGCAATGTCGGTCTGTTGGCGTTCCAGTTCGAGGATTCGCAGCGACATCGTTTCGATCGACGCCTTCGAGGCATCGGTGGCGACGCCTGCTGCTTCGCGAATTTCGGCCAACCGCTTTTCAGCAGCCAGGAAAGTCTCTTCTCGTTTTTGCTGCGCGGCCTCACGCTCGGCCAGTTCATGCTCTCGCTCGGCATGCATCAGTCGCGCCATCCGGGCGTCGGACTCTAGCTGTGCTGCCAGGGCATGCAGCTGGGTCTCACGACCATCCAGATCGCGCAAGCGGGTACGAAGGTGCGCAGCCACTTCCGAAGCCTGTTGATGCAACTGTTCTTCGCGATCATCGATCTCTTGGGCGACTTGCGGCACACCCCGTCGTCCGCGACCACGCCCCGACCCTTCCGATTCGCGTGGGGTAACAGCGACCTTTTCCAGCAGAGAGCCTTCCGCCTTGATCTCGGACAGGCTTCGCATCCGGATTTCGACCGGGGCCTCCACCTCCGCCTTTTTGTCGCTTACCGGTAGTGATTCAGCAGCAGTAGCAGCAGGAACCTCTGGCGGTTTAGCGGCCCCGCGATCAGTCCGGGTGGTGTGTGGGCCATCCATGCGTATCCGTCGCTCGCTCGCCCCTGGCTTCCCGCGCGAATCGTCTGGTTTGTCTGCCGCCATCCCTGGTCTCCCCGTAGTTTTGGCCCGGTGGCCAACGCTCCAGCCCCTTGGCCTTTTTGGCTCTTTGCCACGCCTTGGCCGGACAATCGCCGCAATCGCTACAAATTGTCGTATCGTTGGAGATCGGCTTTGCAACCACAAATCGTTAGTCGCAAACAGGATAACCGCCCTGCATCCACCCTTAATGGTGGTTTGTAATCTACGCAGAACCCTGGCGAAATGCTTGCACGGGTTGCTAGCTCATGGGAGAATCCACGCAGCCAATAGGCTAACCTAACGAACTCCTTATCTTTTGGGCATCTCGGATATGAAGCTTACGCCGATTGGCGATCGCCTTGTCGTGAGGCCCGCCGCGCCTGAGGAAAAGACAGCTGGCGGCATCGTGCTTCCTGATAGTGCCCAAGAGCGTCCTCAACAGGGGCGCGTCCTTGCTGTGGGCGATGGCAGGCTACTTCCCAATGGAGAGCGTGCTACCCCGCAAGTTGCCGAAGGAGACCGGGTAGTCTTCCTGCCGTACTCAGGAAGCCAAATCAAAGTCGCCGGCGAAGAGCTGCTGCTGATGCGGGAAGAAGACATCTTGGCCGTTCTGGAATAGCATTCCCCCGGCCCCTAACATCCGGGGCCTCGCCGCGCTGGCGAAAGTTTCGCCACAACTGGCCAAAATCCGGCCAGCCGCTGGAATAAATGCCACGTACAGCGAAAATGCAAGTACAGCGGAATTGCCGTGGGGCTGTCTGTTGCAGTTTGCAAGCTTTTCATTCACAAGGGATCTCACCATGGATCGTCGATTGTTCCTCTCGGGCGGTTTGCCAATTACCTTTGCCGTTGCCATGGGAGCCTCTTCGATCCCCAGCCTGCTATGGGGAGCGGATGAGCAAGCGCCTCGCAAGCCCGAGCAAATGGTGACCCAAGCGATCACCTTTTTGACCGGCAAAGCCATGGCCGATGATGGCTCTTACAATGCGGCCGCCGGTCCCGGTGTGACAGCGCTTGTCGTGACGGCCATTTTGAAGCATGGCCGTTCGCCCGACGATCCAGCCGTTGCGAAGAGCCTGAAGTACATCCAAAGCTTCGTTCGCGAGGATGGCGGGATTTATGCTCCCGACAGCTTCTACAAGAACTATGAAACGTGCCTAGCCATCTTGGCCTTCTCCGAAGCCAACAAGGATGGCCGCTATACCAAGCTCATCAAGAAGGCGACCGCGTTTGCCACGGACACCCAGTGGGACGAGAAGGAAGAGAAGACCAAGTCCGATACGTTCTACGGCGGCACTGGCTATGGTCGTTCAAAGCGGCCTGACCTTTCCAACACGACGTTCTTCATGGATGCCTTGAAGGCCGCGGGCGAAGGTGAAGACAGCGAAGCGATGAAGCGGGCGCTGATCTTTGTCAGCCGTTGTCAGAACCTCGAAAGCGAGCACAACACCACGGAGTTTGCTTCCAAGAATCCTGACGGCGGCTTTTATTATTCGCCGGCCAACGGCGGAAGCAGCCAAGCCGGCAAGGATGAGTCAACTGGCGGGCTGCGCAGCTATGCCTCGATGACCTATGCCGGCCTGAAGAGCATGATCTATGCCGGTGTGAAGAAGGATGATCCACGCGTGAAGGCGGCCGTCACCTGGCTGAGCAAGCACTACGACTTGAAGTCGAACCCCGGCATGGGAACTTCGGGCTTGTACTATTACTACAACACGATTGCCAAGGCTCTGGAAGCCTACGGCGAAGACACCTTCACCGATGAGGCTGGCGTAAAGCACGATTGGCGTGCCGAGCTGATTGCGGAGCTGGCCAAGCGTCAACGTCCCGACGGCTCGTGGGTTAATGAGGACTCTCGCTGGCTTGAAGGGGACGCGGCCATCGTCACCGGCTATGCCCTGCTGGCCCTTTCGCATTGCAAAAAGAAGTAGGTTAGCCTCCCTACATCAATTGCCGCATTCTTCAGCCCCGACGGGGCGTCACATCCTCTAGCCAGGCGGCGTCAGCCCCTGGTCATCGTCCCATCTCATCGTTTCCCAGCACGTTCAGCCTCTCGAATGCGTAGTAGCAGCGCGTCATGCTGCAAAAAATCAATCAGCCCGAGGCTGACAGCGCGTTCGATCATTCGTTCCATCGCGTCTTTGCAGCGTGTGACGATCTGATTCTGATCCGTCTGCGAGGTCGTCTTCACCACGCCTTGAAAGGGAACTCCTGCGTCGTCGATATTATGCCGCCGCCCGTTCCTAACCACGTAATCCTGCATTCCTTCTTTCATCGTTTGAAATCGCTGCTCGTAGCCGTTGCGAATCGAGGCGAGGTGCGAAAACTCGCCAAGCCAAAACTCCAAGTTCGCCCAGTAGCCCGCGAACTGCTCGGGCTGAGTTGTGCGTGTCCGCTCTAGCACCTCTGCTAAAGCTTCCCCCAGCCGAATCAAGTAGAGTGACATCCTCGCCTCCATTTCTTACTGGGTTGCAACTGGCATTTTCCTTGCCGCATTCTCCAGCCCCGACGGGGCGTCACATCCTCTAGCCAGGCGGCGTCAGCCCCTGGTTACCATCTCAATTCTCAATTCAACTCATCGTTTCCATCATTCCCCGTCTTATGTTCCTCGTATTACATCCTACATCCTTCCCCCGGGGCGGCACTACCTCTTCACCTACCTAAACGTTTTTCGGGTAGTGCCGCCCGCCGTCGGGAATTCAACAGCCTATCGCACTTCCTTGGCGACTAGGCCGAGACCAACTCTTCCTCGAGCTCGGCGTCCAAGACTTCCCGAGCCAGCCGCTTCCGAGCGGTGTGCAAACGACGCTTGATCGTTCCCAGCGGTGCGTCAAACGCATCGCTCATCTCGTTCAAGCTCCGTCCATCCACATAGAACGCGGTCAGCGTCTCGCGGTCCATTTCACCCAGCCGTGCCAGACCAGCCCGCAGCTCACGCCGCTCTTCGCCGGCAATGGCCGACTCCAACGGAGTGTCCTGGTCTTCAATGGTTCCTTCCAGCGAAGCGCACTCGTACGTGCTCCGAGACCGGGCCTTGATGATCCGGTTGATGGCAGTCCGATTGGCTACGCACAGTAACCAGCCTGGAAACGCATCTGGCTCACGCACCTGGTGCATCTTCTCGAGCGCCTGCAAGAACACATCCTGGCAAAGGTCCTGAGCCTCGGCCAAGTTTCCCAGCCGACGCAGACCGATTCCGATCACGGCCTGTTCGAACCGCAAGCAGAGCGTTCCAAATGCTTCCCGATCGCCCATCTGTGAAGCCAATACCAGCTCCCGCAGGTCGGTCGTCTCATTCCAATTCGTATAAGTTAAAGTCGCCTTCATGATTCTTTCTCTCTTGCGAACTCCTGTTCGCTGCAAACCTTCCCTAGGTCGTTCTGCGATAGGGAAAAGGCCTTGTTGGGTTTGCTGGTCAGCGAAGGCGACGATTGTCGTGCCTTGCTGGTCCATCCTCATGCAACCCAAACAGGTCTTCGCCCTAACAAGCCCTTGGTGGTTTAAGCGGCAATCTGGGTGCGGCAAATCCGATTGCGGAAATGCCTTAAGCCCGATTGGGATGCTTAAACTTTGCAAGCGAGGAGGTCTTCAAAACCAAACCGAAATGCGACAGGTCAGTTGCCATTCGCTGGTGAAATACCAAGCGATACGCGAACTGCCAGACAACTTCGGGAGGCGCCTTGAAGGCTCACCGGCTTGAAGCGTCAGCCAAGGAAAGTCAGTTTGTCAGTCGCTAACGGCCAAACCTGGCCCGCGACCGAAAACTCAACCCTATGACTGAAAACCACCGCCACTCGATCCACGGCCAACTCCTCGGTCTGACATCCAATGTGGTATGGGTTGCCAACTCGAAGGTAGTCGCGATGAACCTTGCAGCGCCGCACAGTTTGCCAAACCCGAGTGACACGTTAGGTCACTCCGTTTGGAACAACTCTTGGATTTGCCGCGCATTTGACAGCGGCTTAAATCCTGCGGACGTTCCTGATGGCTCTCACGGAGATAGCGCGGTTGATGGAGGACTTCCGCGCGTACCGCGACCTTCGTTGCATTGACCTTGCCGGCAAATACGCCGGTAATTGTGTTGGCCATAGCTGCGAATTGGGTGGTCGTGTTCGTACGCATGATGTCCTCCGCTGCGATTCCGCGCAGTAAGAGAGAAAGAAAGAAAAAACCGACGTTAAATCAAAAAGGTGGATGAAACAGGAAAGCAAGATCCTTACAGACGCAAACGCGTCTCTAAGAGTGATCCCGACCCCCTTCAGGATATTTCCCAAAGGCAAACGAAGCTACTCCTCCTCGTTGGGTACACGCTCTATGACTGTCGATCGGTCACAAAGGTTCGCGCTTTCGAAAAAACTTTTTGCGAATCCCGCCCCGAACCTCAACCTGCCACCGAAAAGGGCTCTTTAAATCGTGCTGTAAGTACTTGTCGTAAAAAGACTTGTGGTGAAGTCTTTGGCAGGGCAAGTATTTTGGGCCTCATCGAAGTGCCATATTTCCGCTGGCAAATCTGGCAAGGCTTGAAAACGAGGAATGTCAAGGGAAAACGCCGGGCGGATGCTTTTTTCGTCATTATTTTGTGGGGGAAATCCACCTGTCGCTTGTCTGCAACGTAGGTTTCGAAGGTTTGTGGACTCTTCAGGAGGCCCTGGATGCCTCCGAATCCTTGCTGGTGATCGATCCGATGCTCTCACTTTTTATTGAATACCGACTCGATTTTTGGCTGCTGGCGGTTTCGCTTTCGCTAGCCATGGCGACCGTGATTCATTTTCTGGGTCGTCGTAGCGCAAGAAGCGGGGCCAAGTCAACTGTTGCCTTGGGCATTGCTGTTGGCGGTGATCACCTGCGGCGGTTTGCTGGCCGAAGCTGCCAATCAGCACGAGTTTGAACGCCTGCAAAAAGTGTTGGCCAACTGGGTACCGACGTTTGCCAAAGAACTTGAAGTTGCCGGCCATGAAGAACTCGCCATCGGCGATCAATCGAGCGAGCGGTTCAAGGCCTTGGTGGCGATGCAACATCGCTGGGCCGAGACCAATCCCACAGTTGCTCAAATTCAAACGTTCCGAAAGTCTGAAGATGGCAAGCTCGTACAAGTCGTCAGCTCCAACGAGCCATCGGACGAAACCCCCAGGGATTACACACCTCAAGAGATGACCCAAATCGAACAGGCCTTTTTAGGGTCCACCTCGATCAGCGGCTATCCCCATCCATCGCCTCAAGGGATGATCGTCACCGTCACGACGCCCCTGCGTAATTCGCAGGGGAACGTGAGCAGTATTCTGCGGACCGATTTTGTCTGCGAGGATTGGAACCAAAACATGCTCAAGGCACGTGGTACCCCACTGGGCCTTTGCTTGGCAGTTGGCGCGATCCTGCTCTCGTTCTATGCCGTAATGATACTGATGAAGCGCGAATTGGCCGAACGGACAATCGTTGAGCAAGTGCTTCGTGCTCGCGAAACCCGTTTACAACAAACGGCTGATGAACTACGCAGCAGCAATGAAGAGCTTGAAAAGGCAAGTCATGCCGCCGAAGCAGCAGGCCGAGCCAAAAGCACCTTCTTGGCCCACATGAGCCACGAGATTCGCACGCCCCTCAATGGAATTCTGGGCTTTGCGGATCTGCTCCTTTCCAATGCCGATGAAGGCAAGCAGCACCTGCGAAAAGAATGGCTAACGACGATCACAACCAATGGCCGCCACCTATTGCACTTGGTAAACGACATCCTTGACCTTGCCAAAATTGAAGCAGGACAAATCAGCGTCGAAAATATCCCCTGTGACGTTCGCCAGATCATTCAAGATGTGATCGCCATGATGCAGGTTCAGGCCGGCAAACGGGGCATCTATTTGCGTTCGCGTGACGAAGCCCTCCCCTATCGAATGACGACCGATCCAGCTCGCCTGCGCCAGGTGCTGATTAACTTGGTTTCCAACGCGATCAAGTTCACATCGCAAGGCGGCGTTCACTTGGATGCCTACTTCCGGCCTTCGCAAATTGCTTCGGCCCAGTCGCTGCTTGTTTTCACGGTTACCGATACGGGAATCGGCATTGCTCCAGAAAAGCTGGAAGATGTGTTTGATCCCTTTGTGCAAGCCGATAGCTCGGTAACGCGCAAGTTTGGAGGCACCGGACTAGGGCTTTCCATCAGCCGACAAATCGCTCGCGCACTGGGTGGTGACATCACCGTGCAAAGCGAAGTGGGCAAGGGAAGCACGTTCACTGTGACGATCGTTCCCGAAGTGACTTGGAACACGCTCGCTGATGTCCCAAGCGACATTCACATGACCAGCGCCCGTATCAGCCAAGACTTTCAGTTTCGCCGAAGTGAGCCTCTGCAGGTTAGTAAGACGATGCTTGTGCCTTTGCCAGAGGCAGCAAAAGTTCCAGCGGCAAAACGTAAGGTCTTGATTGTTGACGACGGCGACACCAATCGTAAACTGATCGCACTCTACTTGCAGCGAGCCGGATACGCAGTGGAATCGGCCGAAAACGGACAGATTGCACTCGATAAACAGGCCCAATCGCCATGCGATTTGATCCTGATGGATATGCAAATGCCAGTGCTGGATGGCTACGCAGCGACCAAGCAGTTGCGCGCAGTGGAAGCAAGGTTCCCGTCATCGCGCTGACCGCTCACGCCATGCGTGGAGCGGCCGAAGAATGCTTGGCCGCAGGTTGCACGGCGTTTATCACCAAGCCAATTGTAAAAGACGAGCTCTTAGCAACAATCGCTACCTTGCTGGATGCGACGGTCGAGCCTGCCGCAACATCCGCAGGCCCGCAATAATGACTGGGCCTCTTACAGGCCGAAGTCGCGGATAGATAGCAGCGTTTGCAGCGAATACCCCTTGGCGGCCAGCGCTTCGGCGCCCCCTTCCAAGCGGTCAATAATCGCCATCACGCCCAGCACCTTCAAACCAAAGGCTTCTGCCTTTTCAATCGCGGCTAGGCTGCTACCGCCAGTGGTGACAACGTCTTCCACGATGATGGCGGTATCGCCAGCGACAACAGGTCCTTCTACATCGCGTCCTGTGCCGTGTGCCTTGGCTTCTTTGCGAACGATGAAGCCTTTGAGCGACTTCCCTTCACGTCCAGCGACGGTGATGATGGCGGCCGAAATCGGATCGGCGCCAATGGCCATGCCCCCCACGCTACTGGGAAGGTTGGCTCCCATCAATTCAAGCATGCCGTCGGCAATTTGATTGGCCCCGGCCGAATCGAGCGTCACCTTACGGCAATCCAAGTAGTACTTGGACTTCTTGCCCGAGGCGAGCGTGAAGTCGCCGACTTGAAGAGCCTTTTCCCGAACCAGTTCCATCAACTTTGCTTTGCTGTACATGTCGCTCGCTAATCTTTCTAAGATACGCCCACGAGTGGGGCAGTGGTGGTTTGTAAACGGAGTTAGGCTTCTAGCAACTTGCGCAGGTGAAAGTGGAACTTTCCGAGCTTTCCGCCGTAGTTGCCCGCGCTGATTGAAACGATGCCTGGGCCGGCGGCCGCACGAATCGCAGCGGCCATGGCTTTGCCAACAGCGGCTTCGGATGCGCCATCGACAACGATTTCATAAGCGCAATTGCAATCGGGATGAAGCTTGGTCTCAACCCGCCCACGAAGGGTCGGGCAGTACGCGTCCGAAGTGGACGCCTTCAGCGTCTTATAACGAGAGCCCACTTTGCTTCCGCTGCGGGCCACGCCACCGGGAAACGGCGCGATCACATCCGGCATGGCGGCCACCGCTTCGCTGCCTCGTCGCGCTGCTGCTAGGCCGTCGGCCTGCGTGCGCGATTGAATGATCAAGTTTCCGCCGCCGACGCCCCGTTCAACGCCGAGCGTGTCTTCAATCAGGAACTCGCCATCCATGACTGGGATGCGCCAGTAGCGTTTGCCACCGATCTGTTTGCTCTTTTGAAAGCCGTCACCAAAAAAGCGAATGTGCTTACCCAAAGGGATTTTGGTTTCGCTGCCGGGAAGCCCATTGTAGACCGCCGTCGAAGGGCAGGTCATCAAGCATTGTCCCGCGCGGTTGGGGATGGCCGAGGTCAAAGCGTCGGCAGAAAATCCAAACACCAAAATCGAAGCCCCAATGCGTCCATCAGGTGTTTCGTCGGCTGTTAGAAATCGCTCCAGCCCCGACTCGCAATCGCAGGCGATCACGGAGGAGCTATACCCGCAAAATTCGCGTAAGGCAGCATCCAGCCAGTAGGAATCGGCCGCCGTCACAATGAGCCGGGTAAAGCGCATGCCAAACGCTTCGGCAAATGTATCGTCAATGAACGTGTCACCCAATTGCACAGCAGCACGAGCTCCGAAATAAAAGGCAGTGTTCCGCCTAAAATCCTCCCCGGCATGGGGACGAAGTAACAGGGGATCATCCCCGGGGCCATACCATGATGACCGCCTCAAGGCCGGTTGCCAAGGACCAAGACTCTTCCCAGGCCGCCCCAGAATGAACTTGTCGCCGCTTTTCAGAAAAATCATAATGGTTCGGTTGGGGCGGAGCGGATTTTTACCCGTTTTGATCGCCTAGCCAAGGCACGCGGTACAACCATGCACGACTCCTTTGACCCCTATCACCAGTGGCTTGGCATCTTGCCCAGCGAGCAGCCAGCCAACTGGTACCGCTTGCTTGGCCTGAAACTTTGGGAATCCAATCCCGAAGTCATTGAAAACGCGACGCAAAAACAAATCGCCATCGCCAAGCAGCATCAGGCCGGCCCGCATGCGCTCGCGGCGCAGCAGGTTCTCACGCAACTTGCCACCGCTCGGCTTTGCCTGCTCAGCACCGAGAAGAAAATTAGCTACGACCAGCACCTGCGCGAACAGATCCAAGGGATTCCACGTCCCGCGCCTCCGCGTCCTGCTTCATCACTTCCGCCACCGCTCCCTCCAACGGCGAATGCAGCTCCGGTCGCTTCGGCCGTTCCGCTGGCACGTCCGATTGCGGCGGGGCAAGCTCCAACAGCCAATGTTCCTTTGGCGCGAGCGATCGTTCCGCCCCCACCTCCTCCGTCGCCGCCGCCGGCCCCTCCTCCGGTACAACCCTCGATCCCGATTTTGGAAGGGCCCGCTACCACCAAGCCCTCGGCGGTTCCGCTTGATGCAACCATCATGCTGCCAAGTCGCGCATCGCAAGAATACGATGACGACGACTTTGTCGAAGAGGTGCCAGGCGATCGCTACAGCAACGCGGGGCGCTGGAAGACCAGCCAAGATATGCGACTGAGTCCGACCGGCGCCGCACCGGCGATTGTGCCGATTCCTATGCAGCCCGTGGGTGCGCCAGGTTTTGGTGCGCACGGCGCGATGATGCCCGTCGCACCGCCGGTATCAGAAGAAACGGATGAAGAGCCAGTAGTGCCTCGTCGGCGCGTCGGGATCAAGATCCTTGGCTTCCTGGCGATCCCTGTCTTTTTGATTGGCATGCTAGGCGTCTCGGTCTCGCTGTATTACATGCTTCGTCCGAGTCCCAAGCCCGTAGAGACAACCGTCGCCAGCGCGGTAGCAACGCAGGCCCAGTCCACGGAACCCGAAAAGCCACTTACCGAAGAGAGCGATCCGGTCACTGCAGCAACGGAAGCGGACCCGGCCGCTATGTCTGGCGAGCCTGATGACGGCGAATCGCGATTTGTTCCTGGCGCTCCGCCACCAGGCCTTCCGTCAGCCGACGCTCCTGCGGTTGCGGAGATCCCCGATGCGGTCGACATGGTGATGAAGAATGGCAAGAAACGCAGCTACTCTCCCAATCTCTATTACGAAGATTGTCGCCAAGGGATTTACTACATCGAAAAGTGTTTAGAGCAGCGGCAAATGGATAAGGCCGCAGGGCATGTCTTTCGAACGACAGAACTCTTCGAGGCGTATCCCTCGTACATGAACGACGAACTGCGTGAAGAATTGGCCGACTATAAGGTCATCGTCGAACTGCTGAAATCGTTTTGGAACGATGCGGCCGAAGCTGCCTATCGCAAGGTCTTAGTGGGGGACAGCGTAAAGCTTGGCAACGAATCTTTCCGCCTTGTTTCACGATCGGGCAAAGTGCTAGAAGTCGAGCACTCGGGCCTTACTGCGGAAGGGCCTCTCGAACGGCTGCCACCGCTTGTGGTAATGGCTTTCTATTCGGAGGTATCCAAATCCAAGGGGAGTGAGGCCTCTTTGGCGATGGCCGCTTTTGGTAGCTTTGATCCGGCCGTAAAGACGGATGCGGCGGCATCGCAAGCGGTTCGGCGTGCTTATCAGCAAGCCACGGCCGCGGGAACCACCAATGCCCTGCTGGAAAAACGGCTGGGGGTAAAGGGGCGACGACGTGGCAAAAAGGGAGAAGCTGCGTCCAAAATGGAAGACGAGCCCGAGTAGCCGTCTCCCATGCCGGAACTTATGCTGGTGGCTTCGGTTTAGTAGCGTGGGGCCCTTTTCTGCGGCTCATCGGATCTGTCCCGACTTTCGGAGCGCCGGCAATGCATCTGCAAAAACTGAAGGTTCTGCTTTTGGCCAGCAGTGTGTTTGCCATCGCGTTTGCCGTTGGCGTTTTTGTCGGTCCCGGGGGCGATTCACGTCGCGAAATGGCGCGGCAGCGAAGCGTTGCTTGGGCTGACGAAGAAAAGCCGGCTGCTGTCTCGGCGGACAAGCAAAAGTTGGCGGCCATTCAAGGGGTTGTTGGAAGTTGGCGCGGCGTCGGCCAATTGCAGCGTGGATCGACAAAGGGCTCATGGGTCGAAAAGGCCGACTGGGCTTGGGACTTTTCCGGAGGCACGGTTGCGATCATCGGAAAGCTAAGCGACGGCAAATACCTGCAGTCGCTAAAGCTGATGGCGACGGCCGACGGAAAGAAGTATCGCTTGGAACTGGTGGGCCCTGATGGCAAAAGTGTGGGGGAGCCTTGGCTGGGAACCGTGGCCGAAGATGGCGGCATCACGTTTACTTCACAGACCCCTGCCGAAGGTGTTCTTTCTCGCGTGACGCTGCGGCAAGTGGCTGGCGGCGATCGGATGTTGATCTTGCTAGAAAAAGCATCGTCGGCCAGCGCGGGTGGTTTCGCACGATTGGCAGAGGTGGGTTACACACGAAAAGGGAGCGGCTTTGGCCAAGGGGTTCAAGGACGCGAGTGCGTCGTCACGGGCGGCGCGGGATCGATGGAAGTGACCTTCATGGGCAAGACGTATGCCGTTTGCTGCACCGGCTGCCGTGATTACTTCAACGACAACCCCGCGAAGACCTTGGCCGAATATCGCGAGCGCAAAGAACAAGAGAAAGCCACCAAGCAGTAGCGAACACGGTCGGCTGTTATTTGCCGATCGGCTCAAACGCAATCTTTTCAAGGCGTTTTAGTTCTGGCTGAATTTCAGTCCCTTCGTAGAACGAGATCCAGCCATGCACGGTTTGGGTTTCGCCAGGAGCGCAGTCAGGGACTTGCGGATCGGCATGCAGGCAAGGGCAGGGAGGATTGCCCCAAGCGCGGACGCAATGGTCAAAACCGAGGATGACCCAGCGATTGTCGGTGCGGCTCTTGCATGCGGCAAACGGCGCCGCAAAAACCTTGTTATCGTTGATTTGTTCTTCGAAGCCGGTCAACCCTTTTAGCATGGCACACATTTGTACTTGTAGTCCGGTCAGCTTTTCGGCCGAGCCATTCGTCAGACTGAACTCGAGGCGCACCCCTGCGGGAGTGGTCTTGATGCGAGAGGTCATACCGACCTTGCTAGGAAGCTCTCGCACCAGCGAAAGATTGCCGGGCAAGTCGCGCTTCCATTCAAGCGGCGGAAGCTTCACCCCCTGCTTGTCCCAGATCGTGGGAATATGGGTGTGAGCAAGGTACAGCAGTTCGCGGTTTCCGGCCGGTAGATGCCAAACCGCTTCGGGAAGATCGATCACGAGATAGCCACCATCTTTCCAAGGTGCAAAGACGCTGGCCTTGGTTTCTCGTTGCGGATCGATGGCCCCATCCAGAAAGCCGATGCGGGGATGGCGTCCGCCAGGGTAAGGAAGGACGACGATCTGGCCTGAACCTGTCGCTGGCACCAGTTTGTTTGACGCTTCCTTAGCAGCTTTCGCTTTTTCCAGAGCATTTGTGGCCTGCTCCTGGGAAAGGTTAAGCGCGGCCGCCAATTCTTCGGCTTGGAACTGATGAGCCGCCATGTTGGCCAGCCAGTAATTCAGGTCGGCGGCATCTTTGGCTGACCGCCCTACGGGTTTTGCCTCTTTTGGCTCTGCGGCAAACAGTGGAAAAGAAAACGTCAGTAGCAGCGCGGTGCTCAGGCAAGTACGCCAAATCGTTTTCCACATGGAATGCTTCCTTGAAGTGTTCGGTTGGAGCGGGGCCAATGAAAAAGCATTATGGCTTTCCTCCAGGGGCGCTGCCACCGGTTGATGGTTTGCAATATCAAATGCAGAAAAGGTGGATTGGCAACGCGAGCCAACCGTCCCATCCGATTAGGCGGCAATTATGTCGGTCAAAACGAAGTTGAAAGACGTAGGAGGAATGCCGTAGAATGTAGGGGAGCTAGGGGCCGATTGGTGACCAGCAGAAGCGATGACTTGTCGAAGGAGTGTGCTGCGTGTGGTATTCCTGGATTGTGTGTTGCCCCTTATTGCTGGCACAGGTCGAAGCGGGAAAAGAAGCTGCCGCGGAATCGGACAAGCCTGCCGCCGCTGCCACTGAAGCAGCGCCAGCCGAAGCAAAAAAGGCTGAGCTGGCCCCGAAGGTAAAGGAGCTGCTCAAGCAGCTAGACAGCAGCGAGCAAACGCAGCGTGAAGCGGCAGAAAAAGCGCTGATCGAACTGGGGCCCGATGTGATTCCGCTTCTGCCATCGGTTGGGCCCAAAACGCCAGCCGAAGTAAAGAACCGTTTGTCGCGCGTACGTTCGGCCCTTTCGGTCGCGGCAGTGGAGTTCAATGCCAAGCCTAGCATGGTGACGCTCAACGGCGTGATGAAAGTTCCGGAAGCGTTTGAAGCAATCAGTAAACAAACCGGCAACAAGCTGATTGATCAGAATCGGCAATTTGCGGCGCAAGAGCTGCCCAGTCCGACCATCAAAGTCACGCTCGACAATGTGCCCTTTTGGGAAGCGCTTGACACCGTGCTTGACCATGCCGAGATGACCGTCAACTCATTTGTTGAAGACGAATCGGCTTTGGCGTATGCCGCCCGTGGCGAGGATGCCGTACCGCGCATCGGACGTGGCTATTACAGCGGCGTTTTTCGGTTGGAGCCGGTACGTGTGCAATCTTCGCGTGACTTGCGGAACTCAAGTGCTCGATCGCTGAAGATCACTTTGGATGTAGCCTGGGAGCCACGCATTCGCCCCGTTGTTTTGCAACTGCCACTGTCAGAGCTTTCCGCCAAGGATGAAAAGGGAGAGTTGATGGTGATCGATGGCAGTGAAGGGAACTTGGAAATTCCTGTCGAAGGGAAGAATGCGGGAGTAGAAATCGAATTGCCGCTGGGACTTCCTTCGCGTGATATTAAGCAGGTGGCAAAGCTAAAGGGAAAGATCACCGCCGTCGTGCTAGGACGGGTGGAGACGTTTGAATTTGCCGACATAGAGAAGGCCAAAGGGATAGATCAGGAACGAGGGGGCGTGACCGTGACGCTCGATCAATGTCGCCGGAATGATGAGCTGTTTGATGCAGAAGTACGCGTGAAATTTGGCGCTGCTTCCAAAGCGCTCGAAAGCCACCGAGGCTGGATCTATAACAATGAATCTTACTTGCTCGACCCGAAGGGAAACATGATTGAGAACGCCGGCCTGGAAGCGAACTTGCTGGACGATAGCGAAGTGGGGCTGTCGTACAAGTTCGATCTGGGGGATGTCAAGTCGCTGGCGGGCTATCGCTTTGTGTACAAGACACCAGCGGATATTTTGAACGTGCCGGTAGATTTTGAGTTGCAAGGAATCGACCTGCCATGATGCGACGATTTTCGGCGAAGTGTGTTTTGGCGGCGTCGCTAATGGGCATTCTTCCCGGTACCTTTTCGGCAACGGCGCATGCTCAGGTAGTGCCCGGCGCTAATCCTGGCGAAAAGGCCAAGGATGCTTTGCCGGGGATTAGTGTCGTTGTGGCCCAGGTGGGCATCGCGCCGATTACTTCGGGTGAGGTCCAAAATGCCATTGAGCGTCTTGGCTTGCCACCGGCAAAGGACCTCGCCGATGACAGTTGGAAGCAGGGGCTGGCGCATGTGATCGGGCGCGAGCTCAGCGATGTTGCAACTCGCGGAGCTCAAACGCGTTGCTTCTGCGGATGATGTGGATGAGGCCATTGCTCGCGAGACGCGAAAACTCAAAGAGCAAGGGACAACGTTCACTAGCTACTTGAAGCAAAAGAAGCTGGATGCAGCAGCCTTTCGTCGCGAGATGAATTGGGAGATTTCCTGGCAGAAGTATCTTGCTGCGCAGCGGACCGACAAGGCGCTGATGGCCTATTTTGATCGGCATCGGTCGCAGTTCGACGGCACTTCCCTGCGGATTAGCCAGATCTTTTGGAAGCCGCTGGATGTTCCTTCGCCCGAAGCGCTGGCGGAACGTCAAAAAGAAGTACAGAAGGTGCGGTCGGCAATTCAAGCTCGAACCCAAACGTTTCAAGAGGCGGCACAAAAGTACTCGCAATCCCCCAGTGGAAAAGAAGGGGGCGATATCGGCTGGATCCAGCGGAAAGAGCCGATGCCCGAAGAGATTTCTGCGGCCGCGTATGCTTTGAAGGTGGGCGAGGTCAGTGAGCCCATCACCTCCAAGCTGGGGACGCATTTGATTGTCGTTACCGAGCAAAAGCCGGGGACAAAAACTTGGGAAGATTGCCGCGACGAACTGGAAGTGGCCGTTGGTTCGTATTTACTGAAGTACTTGCGCGAGCAAGGAATCAAACGGGCCAAAGAGCAGGGGATTAAACCCGAAGTGATTCCGGTGGAGAAGTTGGCCCGCTAGGATCGAGCCATTGGCTGCGATCGGCTTTACGCTTGAAGCAATTGGTTTTCGATTTGACGCAGGGCTTCTTCTACGGTCACTTGTCCGCGTGAGCCAGCAATCGACTTGCCTTGCGAGATCCAGCTGGTCACTTTGTCTTCCGCCGAGAGGACCGTGCTGTGGCTTTTGCGGCCGAAATGTCGGCCAATTTCTGACAAGGCAGAACGGGTGTGCTTGCGAGCAAGGAACATGGCCAGCATGCGTGGATGGCTGACCGAGGCGGCCTTGCCATTGCTTTGCAGGGTCGATTCTTCCATGCCAAAGACTTCGCAGACGGCGTTGACGATGTCGGGCAGGCGAATCGCGCGGCGCGTGGCATGGAAAAGGTCCATCAGATGTCGGCGGGCCAATTCCAAATTGGCAGGAAGGCCAAGCATTTGGCTGGTGGCAGCCAAGCGATGCAGTGCACCGGAAAGCTGACGGGCATCACCAGGAAGTTGCTGCGCCATCCAAGCGATACATTCGTCATCGAGGTTCATGCGACGATCCGCAGCAGCGCGTCGCAATAGTTCTTGTCGCGTGACATAACCAGCAGGTTGTACGCCGCAAACCAATCCGCCCGAAATGCGAGCGACTAGGTCCATGCCAAGGGAGCGAAGTTCTGCAGGGGGACGGTCGGCCGCAAACACCAACTGCTTTCCTTCGCGAAGCATGCCATCGACCGTGTTTTGCAGCTCGATCAGCGTGGACTGTTTTCCTTGCAGGAATTGCAGGTCATCCACAATGAGTGCATCGACGTCGCGGACTTTGCGGCGGAAGCTTGGTAGGCCGGTGGTACGTAGGGCGTCAATGAACTGGCTGGTGAATTGTTCTGCCGAAAGGAGCAGCACACTTCGCAGGCGACCGGTTGCACGCAGGCGTGAACTGATGCCTTCGAGCAGGTGCGTCTTGCCGGTTCCTGTGGGGCCGTAAACCAACAGCGGCGAAACTTGGCCAGGGCGAGCGCACATTTCCAGCGATGCCGCATGGGCCAAGCGATTTTCATCCCCAATGACGAAGTCCTCAAGCCGGGCAAGTTGGCGAGGTCGAAACGTGTTGGAGGTAGGGGCCGAAGTGGGTAATGCAACGGTCGGCGTGGTGCTCACCGCTTCATCAATGCGAAGCTTAAGAGGCGACGTGGATTTGTCGTCGGCGCTGAGGGCTTTTGGCAATTCAATGCGGAAGCTCATGTCGGGAAGTTCGCCGAAGGCTTCGCGAGCGGCTTCACGCAAATCGACCAGCAAGGTACGGCGAATCCGCTCTAGCCGAAATGCATCGGGAGCAAGGACTTCGAGTCGTGGCTTGGCAGCGGAATCGTCAATACGCAGGTCCACGCCGGCTTCGAACCATAGTTCGTACCGCTGTTGCCCAATCCTGGCGGCGAGAAGAGAGCGCATCGCCGTTAGGATTGTGGTGTGGTGCATGTGCGTATCGTCCGTGGTCACGCCGGAACTGAATCCTATGTGCGCAGCGGTAGCGCCGAAACCCAAGGGGGAAGTCTTTTCCCCGAGCACGGAATGTGCGCGGTGTCGGCTGCCAACAGGGCAGCGCTATATCCTAAAGGAACTAGAGAATGAGAGAGGAACGAACAATCAAAGTTAGTCTATCACTAGTAGCAAACCGGCGATCCTTCTGGCGACTTTTTAAACAGAGCAGCCATGACGTAAGCGAAAGTTCTTAGAACCTTCCGAGTGGAAAGCTCCCAGCAAACGCAAAGGTCATGAGGTAGAGCCGAACTGAACTTAAAAAGGCCGTGCGATTGAGCCTGGAGGCGAAGCCAACCTAAGGAAAAGTAGAGAGATATTGGGAGGCCCGCTTGGCATCCTTCTTCCTAGATCAACCTGACTTGGTCAGGCGGACTTGGACGATAAAAACATCTCACTTAAACCTTGGTTGCTGAGCTGAGCCTTGGCCACAACTGCGAGGGCGATTGTAGCCGTGCTAGCGTGACTGTCAAAGCACCAAATAAAGGTCTCGAGAAGATTTCTTTGCAGCAGATTTTTGTGACCGCAGATTTCTCGGCAAAACCCTTCAGGCCCGGCAAAGTTATGCAAAAAAATCTGAACGCTGCGGTTTGATTCAAGGTGTGGAAAAGTTGTTGGCGGAACGTCGGAAAACTGTCGGTTTATTGGCGTAAAGTGTTGTGTGAAAGCAGTTTGCGAAATGTCACAAGCCGACAGGTGTGGCTGAGCGGGAGGGGGCGGCGGTCAAGCTTTTGACGTAAACCACCCGGGCGTCAAAGGATTGGAAGCCTTGACGCTGGTAGAGCTTGAGCCCTGGCAGGTTTTGGTCGTCTACGGCCAGGAGAAGTTGCGAGCAGCCGGACGCCTTGGTTTGCCATTTCGCCCAGCTTAAAAGTTCCCCGGCCAGGCCCTGTCCGCGGGCGCTGGGGATGACCCCCACGTAGACCAATTCGCAGGTCTGCTGTGCAGTATCAGGGGCGAGCAGCAGGCAGCCGAGCGGCGAGCCGGATTGGCTGATGGCGACGAACCAAAAACGGTCCTCGCAGGTGCCGGCCCGGCGATAACCTTGCAGGACTTGGTCCGGGCTGCGCAGGCCGCTCATCTGGGGGCAGTCCTGCGTGTCGATGTAGGTCTCTTCGATTAGGGACTGAAGTTGCTCGGGCGAGAACTTCCCGGCCGGGACTATTTGGCACAATCGAGCGATAGGGGGCGTTTGCGGGAACGGCGATTCTTGGTCCGAGGCATAGAGGTAAAGGAGCCGCGCCAAGTGGCGATATCCAGCCGCCTCTAGCGCGGGAATGAGGCCGATTTCCAGCGGCGATTGCGATTCGGACTCGGGGAGTAGCAGCTGGCTTAGCTGTACGCCGTCGGCGGCTAGGTGCTGGTGAACATGAGCAAGTAGTTGTGGGACGGCGTCGATCCAGTTGTTGGCAGCCAGAACGCCGGGAGGCCAAAGGAGGGCCACTTTACCGGGAAGTACTTGGACCAGGACCGCAGCCTGGGGAGAGGCAGGATCGGCACCAATCGCGGTGAGCGTAAAGCCATGCTCTGGCGGAAGTTCCAGCCACTGGGCATAACGGCCGGCGTGCGTTTTTTGATCCGACGCCGACAACGAATTTGCCAGGAGTCGCAACGCCGCAGCCCGCTGGGACGAGGTGGGTTCAAAGATCGAGAACGGTTTTTGGGGCACGTTGGTTGCGGGGACAATGGCCAGTGTTACGAGAAACCTACGGGGCAGAGCATAGCGGGGAGGGGAGAGGTACCAAAGGGGAAATGGGAGTGGCCCGTGCTGAGAAGTCCCTCGGGGATGCCGTTTTAGGCTGGCGATCTGGGTTTTGAGCCGGCTGAGGCAGGCTGAAAACGTCGTAAATGCTTTGTGGTAGGCGGTTTATGGCAGGAGTTTGGCTGCGACTGGGTGGTGGAGGGCGGTTCGATTTTCGCGCCGCTGGAATTTGGAAAGTGTTTGACAAGTGGTTTTTTGCGTCCGTAGAATAACGAGGCTGTATTCAGGTTGCTTAAAAATCGGCGTTAGCACCAAAGGGGAGTCAACGCAGCCAAAAGGAAGACACAGTTCGCTGGGTTGTTCCTGTCGGTTGATGGGCTTTACCTGCTCGAGTTTGCACCGTGACGAAGGTTCATGCAGTTGGGAGCGTATGTTCGCTTTCCTCTGAAGCACAGCAATCGCAAGTGAGCTTGCGACAAGAGACCATTGGCTTTCCCGTTGCACGGAGGTGACTTCGGAAAGCATAGATGTGGTTTGGAGAAGTGCGATGAAGAAGACCGAGGCCAAGGTGTACCGCGATCAGTTGATTGTATTGCGGGCCCGGATGCGCGGCGATGTTTCGGCACTGGCAGATGCGGCACTACGACAGACACGCAGTGAATCCAGCGGTGACCTTTCCAGCATGCCAATCCATATGGCGGATGTAGGGACCGACAACTTTGAGCAAGAGTTTGCGCTCAGCTTGATGGAGCACGAAGGGGACACGCTCGAGAAGATCGAAGCGGCCCTGGTACGCATCGAAGAAGGAATTTACGGAGTTTGCCAAGGCTGTCAGGGGAAGATTCCCAAGACACGACTGGCGGTTCTCCCTTATACTCCTTACTGCGTGAAGTGCGCAGAAAAGGCCGTAGACTAACGCTTGCACGCGTAGTTTACTTTTGCCAAGTGACGCTTTCGCAAGGGTGGTGAAGGCGTTTTACGGCGGTCCATGGAAATGCTCTAGGGCTCCAGCGAGGCATTTCCTGGGCGATAGTGCGCCGAGATAGACAATTGTCATGGGAAGCGACAGCGGATTGAGGCTGACGCGTATCAACAAGGATGTTGGGGTTATGGCGGGATCTGAAGGAAGTGGAAAACGGGCAAAGGGGAGCAGCAGCAACCAAGCTGCTGCGAATGCTTCTGCCAAGGCTAGCGCACCGTCCGCACCATTGCTCCACGGAGCGGCGCTGTTTCAGCGCGGCATTCTGTACTTGGTCATTGCGGTCGTAGGATGTGCCGCGGATCTTGTGTCTAAAGAGATGGTTTTTGCCTGGCGCGGGTTGCCGGCCCGTGAAAATGAGTACTGGCTCTGGAAGGGCTATGTAGGCATTGAGACCGCCCTAAACCGGGGCGCTTTATTTGGCATGTGGGCAGGTTTTAGCAGTCTATTCGCCGTTTTGTCGCTGGCGGCAATTACGGGAATCTTGGTTTGGCTGTTCATTTATCGAGCCGCATCGGATCGTCTGCTGACCGTGATCTTGGCGATGATCACCGGAGGCATCTTAGGCAACTTATATGATCGACTGGGGCTTTGGAGTAACGGTGCCCTTCCTCCTGATTTTGAGTCTTCCCGGTATGCCGTGCGTGATTGGATCTTGTTCCGCTATAAGGAACACACCTGGCCCAATTTCAACATTGCCGACTGCCTGCTGGTGATTGGCGCTGGGCTGATGATGTATCAGTCGTTTCGCGGTGGCGAAAGCGCGCCTTCCGAAACGGCGGAGCCCGCCAAGAAGTAGAGCAGGTCGTCGACGGAAGGTTTGCCTGCGAAGACCTAGTGCGATGGCAGGGGCTGAACCTTGCAGGGAGCCACGCAGTGAGCTGGCTCATAGGGAAACAGGCTAAGCCAGACGGTGAGTGCCAAAAGCGCACCCGGCAGCAAGATCTTTTCTAAGGGGAAGATCGGATGCAGTGCCATCTCAATACTGCCGAGGCTGAAGAGGCAGATCATCCACCACAAGATGGAGACTAAGATGTGCCCACGTGCGAGTCGTCGGCTCTCCCATACGGCAAAGGCGGCCGAGGGACCGATCAGGCCGTACGTTAGGCGTTCGGTTCCTGGGCCCAGCAGCAATTGCCAGCAACACCACAGCGAAAAGGTCGAGAGCAAAAACGCGCGGTCGCTATGCATCCGCAAGTTGGCAATGATTCCATAAACAAAGAGTGCTGCCAGCGTGCTGATTTGTAGCAGCTTGAAACCGTGAGCGGTGATCGGGAGCGACAGTTCTTCGCAGATGGTCCAAGCATCGCGATAGCCGTGCCAGCGGGCTTGAAGTGGACCTGTCAGCACAACGTACCAGTCGTAGTATTGCTGGTTTACGTAGCTGAATCGCTGCGCCAGATAGGGGACTAGTGCGAGCGCAATCATCATGACAATTCCACGTCCCAGCAATTGGCGTGGCCAGCGTAACACGATGAGCAGCACAAATACGGCAGGCCAGATCTTGAGGAAGATCGGAATCGCGAGCAGCAATGCCGATGTCCAAAACTTTCGGCGCTGCGCCATCATCATGCCACCTAGAATGGAAGCCAGGATGAAGGCATTACTTTGAAATGACCATAAGCCGCCAATGGCAGGGACCAGCGACAATAAAAGGATTTGCCCTTCACGCGTGGGAGTTAAAGGCGAATCAAATCCCCAGTTCGCAAACGAGCGGATAGCCGCGAGCAAAGCAGTGAAGCTGAGGATGCTCCAAACGATGCCGCCAACGGGATTGGAAAGTGGTGCAAGTGGAAGTGCCGCGACCGCAAAGGTCGGGCTGTAGCGATAGATGTCGTAGCCGGGATAAGTCCCATAGAGGTTTTCGGAGTTCCACCAACGCCGCGCAGCAGCAGGGAAGTTCGAGTAGACCGATTTGCTGTCTCGGGCCGAGCCTCCTTTTATTGCAGACTTAGCGCAGGTTCCAATCAGCAGGACCCACCAACAAAGTATCGCGACTTGCAGCCAGCGCCGGCCGGAGAGGGGGCCGGTTAATTCGTCGGTACTGGGAATCTTCCAGAGTTGGTAAAGGCTGGAGAGCATCGGATTACCACTGAAGGAGGCAGTTGACGGGGAGGGTTTACGTAGGCAAGGCTAGTGCGTTTTCCAAGCGAGTTTTGCAAAGGCGGCATTACGATCATTGGCGGCAGAATCCGGTTGTGGCTTAGTCGCACGAGCAGACTTCGCCATTGCCGCCGCCAGTTCTGGACTGGTTAGGCTTGCAAGTTCTGCCATGCGTTCGGGGCGGCACAAAAGTGAACATCGGCCGGCGAAATGTCTCCCCGCTGATGGTTGGGCAAACGTTCCGACGGGGTGTGGGCTAAACCGGGGTGAACGATAACTTCCGTCGTGGTATCTGCGGGAAGTTGCGCCAAGCTCTTGAGCAGCACCGGAAGTGTCATGTGTCCGCTGTGCCAAATGCCAATGCACTGCTGAGCGCGGCGCGGAATTGGGTCTTGGAATGCAGGAAGTGATGCCAGGTGATTGAGGATGCTGATTCGCAGTCGGCCCAGAGCGCTACGAACCGGGCGAAGTGCATGTTGCACGAGGCTGTTGATCGGGGGAATCTCCTGCGAGATTCGCAATGGGACATTATGCCGGCGAGCAAATTGGCAGACCACTTCGGCAACGCCAGGGATCATGTGCGTATGCTGATGGGAGTCGAGGTGGGTGGGCTGAATGCCCATTTGCAAAGCACGGTCCCACTGGGCGGTAAGTTCCTCACTAATTTGGTGCTGCGTGGCACGTCGGTGCTGGCCACGAACCTGGCCCCAGAGGCCGAAGAAGGAAAACTTAAACTTTCCGTCGGCATTGACGAGGAATGGAAGCTTGCTGGCGGGAAGGATCGACTTGCCACTGGTAAGGCAGAAGTGAAGGCCGATTTGAAGTGGGTTTGCATGGCGTGAGTGGCCATGTTGCTTCCACAAGGCGACGGCGTCTTGTGATGCGGGCATGCTCGTCAGCAGGCTCGTGCTATTGAGCACGCCATGCTGATAGGCTTGCACAATCGCCTTGTTGGCTGATTGGCATAAGCCAAAGTCATCCGCATTGAAGATCACACGTGACATACAAAACAAGGGGGAAAGGAATCGCTCGTGACGCTGTTGTGCCACGGTGCGGGGAGAGGAGGTCCGACTGATGGCAAGTTTACAGTGAAACGTGGATCGTTGACGCTTGTTTACGGATGCTGTACTGGAAGTAATAGTAGGGGAACTTGGGGTTTTGTTTGACGGCCCACTGCATCGTGCTGAGCGTGAGGTCCATCGGCAGCTCTCCGGCGTTAACCTTGTCGGCAACCATGCCAACAAAGGCGAACTCTTCGGGGCGACGACAAAGCAGTCCGGATTGAAGCCGCTGTTTTAGCGTGACCGGTTGTTGTCCCAGCAGACGTCCCACGGGCCAACAGGCAGCGATGACTGCCCATTGAAAAATGTTTTTAAACCACCAGCGACGATCCATGGCTTCGTTCCTTTGAGCGTTCCCTGCTTTTGTGCACTTCCTGTGTAGGTGGCTTATACAAGAGAAGTCGAATGGTAGGCAAGGGAAGTTACGCAGCTGCTCACACGTGTTCGCCAGCGATGATTTGCGAGGGAAAGGTGGCCGAAGTACCCCTGGCAAAAATGCTCTAGGGGCTTTGCAGAATTGGCGGTAATCTATGCGGCATGGCGCGAGAAACCTCCATCATGAAACGGCTGTATTCTTTCATCGGTTCCGCAGTTGCGGTGCTGGCGGGCTTTGCATGGCTGAATGGAACGACGCTGCAGCAATGGTTACAAAACAGCAACCTACCGCAGTATGTGCCTCAGATTTTGAACGCCATATCGCAAGAGGTATCGCACCAAGCACCTCCTGCACAGACGGGCGATACGATCCGTGTTGCCAGTTTCAATATTCAGGTGTTCGGTGAAAAGAAACTAGCCAACCGCAATGTGGCGGACAAGCTGGTTCTGATTTGCCGGCACTTTGACGTGATCGCCATCCAAGAGGTTCGATCCGACAACCAGAACATCTTGCCGCAGTTTGTGGAGATGCTCAACGCGGATGGCTCGCACTATGACTATGCGATTGGGCCGCGGCTAGGACGCACTGACAGCAAAGAGCAATACGCCTTTGTGTTTGATACGGCCAGTATCGAGTTCGACCGCAATCAGCTTTACACGATCGATGATCCAGATGATCTGCTGCACCGGGAGCCGCTAGTGGGTTGGTTCCGTGCTCGTGGACCTCATCCCAATGAGGCCTTTACGTTCTCACTAGTGACCGTACACACGACGCCCGATCCGCCACGCGTATTGCTGGGCGAGCTCAATGTGCTGGACGATGTCTTCATGGCCGTTCGGAACGATGGCCGCCAAGAAGACGATGTAATCATGCTGGGAGACTTTAATGCCAACCACTTGCAACTGGGTGAGCTGGGGCAGATTCCCGGCATTGCCTGCGTGATTGGCGATATGCGAGACAGCACGGGCCGTACGGTTCCGATCCCGACGAATACCTTGGGGACGAAGCAGTATGACAACATCTTGTTTGAAGTGAGCGCCACCACCGAGTTTGCCGGACGGGCAGGCGTATTTGATTTCGTCCGTGAGTACAACCTCACGCCTGAAGATGGGAAGTGGATTTCTGACCACTTCCCCGTGTGGGCGGAGTTCAGCGTGTTTGAAGGGGGCCGGGGCGTTGTTGCCGGCGTTGGACCCCAGAACCGCTAGTTGCGTGAAGTGGGTGCCGTCCGGGCGTGCAATGTACCGGAAGGCGTTTGCGACTCTCGGTTGGCCCACCATTCTTTCAAAACAATCTGCGGGAACTGCCAAGCGTCGCGTGCGTAACGAGCGGCCAAGCGTTTAGGTTCTGTTGCCACACGGTGCAGCCATTCAAGGCCGACGGTGCGCATCCAGACGGGGGCTCGCGCCTTTTCCCCGGCGAGGAAGTCGATGGTCGCTCCAACACAGAGAGCCACGGATGCCTTGATCTTGGTTTGGTTCGCATGCACCCAAAGTTCTTGTTTCGGTGCGCCCAGTCCCACGATCAGGATGTCAGGATTTGCGGACTCAATCTGTGCGAGGATCTTGTCGTTTTCGACCGGATCTTTTTCAAAACCGAGCGGCGGGCTGTAAGTGCCAACCACTTGGACCGATGGCCAACGCTTGTGAATTTGTTCTGCGGCGCGATCAGCGACACCGGGCAAAGCGCCCAGCAAATAGACCTTAAGCGGCTCGTAGCTGGGGACTTCGTCAAACAAGGCGGGAACGAGGTCGGAACCTGGTACACGGCCGGGAAGTGGTTTGCCCAGCATGCGCGAGGCCCACACGACCGGAGCGCCATCGGCCAAGATCAGCGCGGCATCGGCATACGCTGCTTGCAGGTCGGCATGGTCTTGCAGTAGGACGACGTGATCGACGTTGGGAGTCACCACAAACCGGCAGCGACTGCCAGGTTTACGTGTCCAAGCCAAAAGTTGTGAGACGGCTTGCTCCATCTTCAATGGATCCATCCGGACTCCCATTAGTTCGACTCGTGGCAATTGCATCAGGTGACTCCTCTCTCCAGGCGGACATGTTTGGCCCAATAAACCACAGTCTCTGCGGGGACCCAGTCCTGGATTTCCCCAAGTGGCCAACTAAGGGGGCAAAGAATTGCGGTAAGGAAATTTACGTCACAAATGCGGGGGAGGCGTCGGTCGCGGCCCAGGAGATGGTAGAAATAGAGGGCGGTTTTCGACGGTTTTAAGGCGATCTGTTTGCTACGTAAGTGATTGCAGGGCAATGGTTTGCAGGGAAAAGTCGTGAGTCGGCTGAAAGGGTCGTACTGACTGTGCTGGCGAGCCCAGCATTGGTCACGGCCAAGAAAGCCGGTTTTGGCAAGATGTTCGGCAGGTAGCGAACGGTGGGTGGTTACCACAATTTTTGGCCGGATCCCCCTGAATCCTAGGGGCGTGAACTTAAGGAAACTGCGTGGCCTTGGTAGACTAAGTTTGTAGAAGATTCTTGGCGAAATCGTTACGCCAGGGAAGCATCCTCGTGGCCGAAAGGCGAAGTCGTCGCGTGGGATGTGGATTGGTCGATTTTTGAACCTTGGCGGAATAGCGCTGCCGGGTAAATCTGTTTTGGATTCGATTGGCACCCATGAGCATAGCGGTCTCGGTACTTGCGGTGGTTGCCAAGTTGCTGAGCGGGGCGACCGTCCGCTGGCATAACAGCCAGCCCGAGACGTGCCAGCGTGTCTACTTTGCGAATCACACCAGCCATTTGGACGCGCTCGTGCTTTGGTCTTCGCTGCCGCGCAGGGTGAGAGAGCTCACTCGTCCGGTGGCAGCGAAGGATTACTGGGGCAAGGGGCCGATCCGGCGATACATCGCGCAGAACTTCAATGCGCTACTCATCGATCGTGAGCAGATCAAGGTAAGCCAAAGCCCAATTGATGTGATGATCCGGGAGATTGGCAACAAGTACTCGCTGATCGTGTTTCCCGAGGGGGGACGTCACACGGGGGAAGAGATTCAGGAATTTAAGAGTGGACTTTACTATCTGAGCAAGAAGCGTCCCGACCTGGAGCTGGTTCCTGTCTATATTGATAACCTCAATCGCGTGTTGCCACGGGGAGAGTTCTTGCCGGTTCCGCTGCTGAGCTGTATCACCATTGGGCCGCCCATGTGGTTAGAGCCGAGCGAAGGAAAAGTGGCCTTTTTGAAACGCGCGCGTGAGGCGGTTCGAAGTCTCAAGGAAGTGTAGAGCCTGATGTTCGCCGAGTTATTACACGGAATGCTGCTGGTTGGTCAAATGCAGCCGAAAGGTCGCTGGCTCGACCTGCGCACGAACATTTTGCTGGGTAGCGTTCTGGGCTTGTTGATTGCTGCCTACTTTGTGGGACGGGCCCTGCGACGTGTTCCCGAAAGTACTGCCAATCCGGCGATTGTGCGTACCTTCAACCTGCGCGTGCGGGCTTGGTGGATGATGTCCGCGATCCTGATTGCGGGCTTTTTGCTGGGTTATACCGCGACGATCATCTTGTTTGGCCTGATTTCGTTTTGGGCCTTGCGCGAGTTCATCACGATGACGCCGACGCGCCGAGGTGACCATCGTACGCTGTTTTGGACATTCTTTTTGTTCACGCCGCTGCAGTTTGTCCTGATCGGATTGGGAGGACACTGGTTTGGCTTGTACTCGACGATGATCCCCGTTTATGCGTCGCTGTTTGTGCCGGCACGGATTGCTATCTCGGGCGATCCGAAACGGTTCTTGGAGCGTGTGGCAAAGATTCAGGCCGGCCTGCTGATTTGCGTGTACGCACTAAGCCATGCCCCGGCGCTGCTGCACTTGAATCTGAAGACGTCAGAAGTAGCAGCCGCCATGAAACGTGCGGCCAGGGAAGGAAAAGAAGCCGTCCCCAAGGCAAAAGAAGAACAAAAGGCGACCGAAGCCGATCCAATGGGAAACTTGACCAATGGAGAGCTTCAAGGAGTTCCTGGCGCAGCCGTTCAAGCAGCCACATCAACGCGTGAAGCCAACGCGGTTAGTCCGGCCGCACTGCTGTTTTACTTTGTGCTGCTTGTGCAGCTGAATGACATTTTTCAGTATGGTTGGGGGCAGTTGCTGGGGCGGCATGTGATCGCTCCGGCCATCAACAGCAGTCGAACCTGGGAAGGTGTGATTGGCGGCTCCCTCAGCACGATGTTAGTAGGGGCGCTGTTGACCTGGGCGACTCCCTTTCAGATTTGGGAGGCAGCCTGCATGTCGCTGGTGGTGGCGATCGCCGGTTTTGCTGGGGGGATGACGATGTCTGCTATCAAGCGAGACCGTGGCGTGAAGGATTACGGGACGCTGGTCTCGGGGCATGCGGGGGTGCTGGATCGGATCGATTCGATTTGCTTTGCCGCACCGGTATTTTTTCACCTGACCAGGTATTTCTTTTCGGTGTAGCGACGCCTGTTATGCGTGCTGAGCACCAAATTCTGTGGCGGTTTTACGGCCGCTTGATCTTGCCCCCTGGGGGGAATCTTAGGTATTAACCCCGATGCCGTCTGGCTGCGCGCTTGGGTGCGCATGCGCGGACGATGAAACCTGTTTTGATGTGAGCTCTGCCGTGCACTTCTTCCTTCTCAAACTGCTATTTGACCGATCCCCTTGGGTTCGGCCGATCGTGGCTTGCCTGGGACTGGGGTTGCTGTGGGGTGTCTTTGCGGGATGCCATCGCCAAGCGATTCGCTTGCCCGCGAAGCTTTCGTACCGTGGGCCAGTGGGTGAATTTGCGGATGAGGGGATGCCCGTTCGTGAGCGAGTTCTGCCGCTGCGAGAAGAGGGGCTGCTGGGAAGTCGCCCCGAGGGAGAGCCACGCCTAGCACAAAGGCTCGCGGAGAAGGTGAAGCAGGTTGGCAATCGTGATCCAAATTATCACGACATGGATGGGGGTGGAGTTCTGCGTTCGCGAGATTCGGAGGAACCCGGACTGCTGGAGCGAGCCGCCAAGGGGACGCCACTGTTTGTGCGGGAGGTCTCTAGCAAGGGAGAGACTAGCCGGCTTGTGCGCCGTGCATCGGACACAGGAAGTAAGGGAGAAATACCGGCACCTAAGCCGAACCTACTGGGCAAGGTTCCCTCGAATGATAAAGACTGGGTCCCCGAGCTGAAGGTGTTGCCTCGTGCAGAGTTTGGGGCCGACAGTGTGACGGTGCGGAACGTTCGCAATTGCGAGTTTCTGACGTATCGAGACTGTTTGGTGAACTATTACGACGAGACGTATTACCTGAAGGATTTGAAGTCGGTTGATTTTATTGTGGTCCCGTTCCAAGGCAATCATGCAATTGCGCATACGATGGTGAGCTTTGGCTTTGAAGGGGGGCAGCATGTGGGAATAAGCGCAGAAGTGCGATTGTCTCAAGGGCAGGCCTACGATGCCACGATGGGATTGTTTGGTCAATTTGAACTGACGTATGTGGTGGCGGATGAGCGAGATTTGATCCGGTCACGAACCGAGCATCGGAATGTGGATGTCTACATGTATCGCTCGACTGCTACGCCCGAACAAGCTCGCAAACTGTTTATAGATATGCTGCGGCGCGTGAATCAGTTGCACGATACGCCCGAATTTTATGACACGCTGACCAATAATTGCACGACGAACATCGTACGGCATATCAATCATTTGGCACCGAACAAGGTTCCTTATGACTATCGTGTGCTGTTTCCTGGCTACGCAGATCGCTTGGCTTATGAGCTGGGGCTGATTGATAACAGCTTGCCTTTTGCGGAAGTCAAACGACGAGCCCGGATCAACGAGGTGGCTTTGCAGTATAAGGACAGCCCCGATTTTTCGGCGAAGATTCGGGGCGAGACCGTTAAACGCTAGGGATGCGGCTCGTAAGGGTTGCAAGAATGCAGGGAATGGATGTGAGGGGATGCGAGAGATCGTCAATTTGAAGGATGCGGTTCCTTTCATCACGAAGGATGGTTCCGAGATTCGCGAGTTACTGGCGCACCGAAATTCTTCGATTCGCCAGCAGAGCTTGGCCGAAGCCAAGGTGCCAAGTGGTTGTACAACGATTCCCCATTTTCACCCGAAGTCCGAGGAGATCTATTTCATTCTCGAAGGGAAGGGGCGGATGTGGATGCGAGAGCCACAAGGGACTTGGGAGTCACGTGAGGTAATGCCGGGAGACGCCATTGCGATTCCGCCAGGAACGCTTCATGCGATTGCCAACTTGGAAGCGGTCGCCCTGCGATTACTTTGCTGTTGTGCTCCGGGTTATGAGCATGCAGATACGGTGCTAGTGGATGAAGTTTTGGTTGGAATGGATTGAATGAATTGCTGAGCACGCCGACATTCGCCCAAGCGTGAAAAAGTCATAAAGGCTAGTCGATATCGGCCTCTTTGCTTGCTAGCGGGGGGCATGATCCGCACTAGTCGGGGTGAGAAACTGTGAGTGCTGTGTGCATTGGTTGGGTTGCAGGGAAGGTTCTCGATTTGCCACTGCGATTGAGCCGATTTTAACGTGGGAGAGGGTATTCTCCTTTCTCCTTGACGGTCGCTTGTGCTCCAGAAGGTACTGCATCATGAAACGTAGCCCTCAACAACCCTCTTCCGGCATCGGGTGGAAACACCTTGCGGTAGTCGTGCTGGTAGGTGGGGTCACGCTTTCGCCACTTGTGTTTCAATGGCAATCTGGTGGTCTGCGCTGGCGTGGCGAGGAAGCGGAAACGACGGATCTAACCATTGCGACCGACTTGCCTCGCGCTGATCGCACGAATTTGGCGAGCCAGGGACTGCTGGTGGAATCGGATCAAGAGGATGCTGGTCGCATGATCGTGATGGCTCCCATGCCACGGGCGATTCGTCCTTCGGAAATGATGGCGCAAAACTTTGCGCGACCTGTGCCAAGCGAGCTGAATCTGGCTGCAACACAGCCGGCTGTTGGTGAAGCGTCGGTGCTGGAGCCACAGCCTCTGACGGAATCCGAAAAGTCGAAGCCTGTTGCCGACATGGAATTGGCGATTCCCGAGACGGTGGTTGCCCAGGTAGAAACCCCTGTTCAGGATGCGGTGGAAGCTGCACCGGCTGCTGCGGAAAGTGCTGTAACCCCTGAAGTAAAGCCGGCAGAAGAACCTAAGCCAGAACCTGCTCGGGCGACGGTGACCGATGCCGACGATGATAATAATCATGAGAAGGGACCGCTGCTGCCCCAAGATCCGCCGCGCGAAAAGCTGGGAGGGGCGACCGGTTGGCCTAATCCTAAGAGCTTGACCAAGCAGCTGGATGAATTGGCCGAAGCTGCTCCGGAGTGTGCGGGATGGGTTGGTTCGGTGAGGGATACGCTGGAACATGTCCGTAGCTTTGACAACCTTGGTGACCCTGCGTTTACCGATTCGCTCAATGAACTGGGCCGCTTAGCAGACGAAGCGAAAAATCTGGCCAAGACTTTGAAGGAAGATGAATCCAGGGCACGCCTGTTGCGAGCTGGCTATGCAGTGACGCGACGTTCGACAATCTGGAAGCATGTCCACAAAATGGCCCAGATGCCAGACGTGGAAATCGACGCTGTACCGAGCCGCGAAGAACTGGCTCAGCGTTTGACGGAAATTGATGCGCTGCTGGAGGGGACCAATTCGGCCGACGCTTGGCGCAAATACCTGCGAACGGATTTGCTCAGCGAAAAAATCGTGAAGGGCTCGGGCGAGACGACTCACGAAGAGCGAGAACTGGCACGACTGGTACTGCATAAGATGCATTCGACCCAGTTGAGCCGTGCTCAGCAAGACTTTATGAAGGGTGGACCACTTCTGGCCCTTGAAGCGACGCTCAGCCCGTTTGCCGAGGAGTCGATTTCGCTGCCGCTGCTGTTGCAGGCTTTGGAGAGCTTTGAAGACGTAGGACTGGTTCACCAGTCGCAAATGGTTGCCACGCTTTACGAGCAATTGCGATGGTCAGCGCGCGAAGAGAATCGCCGCTTGGCCGAGATGGTAGATAATTATTATCGCAACGCGAATGTGCGTCTGGCACTTTCGTCTCAGCTTGTAAACCGATTGATTCCGCCGCAACAAACGACTGCAGAACCGATCAACGATGTGATTCAGGAAGCGTTTGTGCAGGGGGATAGCGAGACAAGCACTCGCCTGAAGCTGATTTTGCTTCCAGATGGCAAGGCTTGGCGGATGGGGTTAGAGGCTACCGGTCAAGTGTCGTCTTCGACCGCCTCTTCTTCGGGACCAGCGACGTTCTGGCAAGATGGTGTATCGTACTACCGAGCCCGAAAGCTGGTAGTGGTGGATCGTCAAGGCTTTCATTTGTTCAATGCCGAAGCGCAAGCAAATGCGAATTCAGAGTTGACGGCATTTGAAACGGACTTTGACGGGATTCCCCTGTTTGGGTCTTTGGCTCGCAGCATTGCCCGCAATCAATATGATCAGAAGTCTCCACTGGCCAAGGCGGAAGTCGAAGGGAAGATTGTTGGACGAGCACAGACGCAGCTGGATCGTGAAGTAACACAGCGACTGGAAAAGGCTCGCCAAGAGTTGCAAACACGGTTGTTGACGCCGCTGCAAAAGTTGGATTTGGATCCGACGGCCATCGCGCTGGAGACGACTGCAGAACGGGTGATTGGTCGATATCGATTGGCCGGCTATGACCAGATTTCGTCGCACTCGCCACGTCCTCAAGCACCTGGCGACAGCTTGCTGAGCCTGCAGCTACATGAGACGGGGCTGAATAACGCCATCGATCACTTGAAACTGGGTGGTCGTAAGGTAGAGCTGGCCGAGCTGTATAAGGAAATGACCGATCGCTTCCAACAGGATAAAAAAGAAGTCGAGATGCCGGATGACATCCCAGAGGATGTGTTCGTAACGTTTGCCGACGAAGATCCGATTCGGATTGACTGTGAAGATGGTCGCGTGCGGATTACGATCCGTCTGAAGGAGCTATCCCAAGGAACGAAGAATCGCTGGAAGAACTTCACAGTAAAGGGCTACTATCGCCCAGATGCGAACCAGCTAGATGCGAACTTGGTACGCGATGGCATCATTGAGCTGTCGGGCCAAAAGCTGCGAATTGGTGATCGCACGGTCCTCAATGGCATTTTTGCCCGCGTCATGTCGCGGAATCGCAAGCTGAATTTGGTCAATAAGCGGTTGGCGGAATCGCCGCAGCTGAAGGACCAGATGGTAACGCAGTTTGTGATCTATGACGGCTGGATTGGGATCGCGCTGGGGCCAAAGTTCAGCCAACGTCAGCCCCTTCCGCTGCCATCGACGGCAACTCGCCCAACGCAGCTGAAATAGGCGACTGGGTATCTGCTGGCCGGATGCATGGGATTTGACGGTTGTAGTGCGGCAGGTAGTTGGTGATTGAAAATTGGCCGGACGTGCTGGTCCGGTTCCGAAGTAAGGTTCCCTGGCAAAACCTAGAGTTGATTGCCAGGGAATTGGACAAGTCTTTGGGGATGAACCAACGCCCCACTTGTGGCAGATGTTTCCGCTGGCGAGAACTCCTTCGCCGGTGCCAACGTGCCCTCTTTTCGAACCATCTTGGGGCCCATCGGGCTAGTCTTGCTGTTGCCCTGCTTGGCAATGGGCCAAGAGACCATGTTTCGGTTGCAGCTGCATGGCAGTTGGCTTGAGGGGACGCCCCTACATGCCAGCCGCGAACAAGTGCTGATGCTGCTCAAGGATGGCAGGGTGCAAGACGTTAATCCTGTGGAGGCAAAGAACTATACAGAGCTTCGCCATTCATTCCAAGGCATTTCGGCAGCTGAGCTGCGAGGGCAACTGCTGAGCGAGTTTGGTAAAGGCTATGAGGTTTCGGGCGCGGGGCACTATTTGGTGGTACATCCGGCAGGAACCGGCAATGTGTGGGCACCGCGCTTTGAAGAGTTGTATCGATCGTTTGTAGTCTACTGTTCTGCCCGTGGCTTTCGATTGCAAGAGCCACGTTTTCCGCTCGTGGCCGTGGTCTATAGCCAGCAAGCCGATTTTGAACGGCATCTACAGAAGGAGCAGTTTGTACCCCCAGGTCAGATCCTGGGTTACTACTCTCCCAAGACGAATCGGATCACGATGTACGATGTGACCGGCGGGAAGAGCGGAAGTGATTGGACCGTGAATGCGGACACAATCATCCATGAGGCAACGCATCAAACCGCATTTAATGTTGGCATTCACAATCGCTTTGGTACTACACCGCAATGGGTGGCGGAAGGGCTCGGGACGCTGTTTGAGGCCAAAGGGGTGTGGAACTCTCGGGCCTATAATACGCAGGCGGCACGGATCAATCGCGGGCGGTTTGAATCTTACAAACGGTATGTGGCGACCAAGCGGGATAAGAATTCGATTTCCAATCTTGTGTCGGACGACCGGCTGTTTCAAGCCAATCCTGACGCCGCGTACAGCGAAGCTTGGGCTTTGACTTTCTTTCTGTCAGAAACCGAGCCCAAGAAGTACCAGCAGTATCTGACCAAGGTGGCCGCTGTGCCACGCTTTACCGAATACAAAAGTGCCGCACGGATGCAGGATTTTGTGAGTGTGTTTGGGACCAACTTCAGTATGTTGGATGCTCGGATGCAACGATTCTTTGGTGAGCTGAAGTAGGGCTAGAGCGAAAGAGGTTCGCCCGCCATTTGTCGTTCATGCCGAGTGAGTTCATACATGGCATGGATGAGCTGAATATCACACGGACGCTGGGTGACGTTACGGCGGCTGAACATCCGCTGCTGCGTGTTGACGAGCACTTCGGGAGAGAGTTCTGTAACCTGCCCAAACAGTCGAGCATAATTCACAAAGCTGGGAACATTGGTTGTGACAAACCCGTAGAGCATGCTCCCCACGCCAATCGTCTTACCGGTGAAGATGCCGGTTTGGATGGCGCTCTTGGCGTAGTCACCCATCATGCAGCCGACAAACTGCATGCCGGTGCTGACTTGTTCGCCTCGGTAGTCCATCTTGACGATGCCGTAGGTGTTTTTGAGGTCACTATTGCAGGTACCAGCCCCTAGATTGATCCAGCTGCCCAGGTAGCTGTGCCCCAAAAAGCCGTAATGCTGCTTGTTGGTGTAGGGCTCTACGATGCTGGCTTCTACTTCACCACCGATCTTTGTGGTGTGGCCCAGGGCGACACTATCTTTGATGGCAGATTGCTCGATGACTTTGGCAAAGGGACCTAGGTAAGCCGGGCCACGCAAGAAGGAATGTGGGCCGACGGTGGCATTCTCATCGAGGATGATGGGGCCGTTTTTGGTGTCAGTGACGCAGTGTTCACCTAGTTTGGCGCCGACTGCCACGAAGACGCCGTCGGCCGTTTCACGGTACTTTCCCCCTTGAAGGCGATAGGCCATGTTTTCCGGCAAGATGAGGAGGTGGTGGCGGACGACATCGTGGGGATAGTCGAACAGCGGCAGGTCTAGCGAGACTTGTTCGGCGGAGGATTCGAGCGGGCCAGCTAGATATTCTTCCATGGCGGAAACATCGGCCGGAAACGGTGGAGCGACCGCGCTGGGACCGACGAAGGCAGCGGCGATGGAGCTTCCGTGCTTTACTAGGCAGGTTTTGCCGGTAGCGATCAGCGATTTGAGAAGCTTAAAGGCCGTGTGCGAGGGAACCAGGCGAGCGTTGATCAAAAGGACTGGCTGGCCGGCGAGCTTTTCCGAGGCATTGGGCTCTTTGGCGAGATCGCTGAAGTGTGGGAAGTCGGCCCTTTGGATCTGTACAAGATGCGGGCGAACGACGCTGCGAAGGATGGCGTTAAACTCTCGTCGGAGCAATTCCACCCAGTCAATCAGCCGGTAGCTACCGCAGCCCACATTGTAGGCCGCACGTCCCACGGTGATGGGATAGAGCTTTTGGACGGATGAATCTTCAAAGACCAGGATTTGCATGAGGGTCTGCCTTCGATTGCCAAAGCGTGGAATCGCCAAACGAGAGGAGGGGCCATTCGGGAATGTAAATTAGCCCGCAAGGATAGTCGAACGCAGGGGCGGCAAGGCTGTCAAGATGAATTGCTCGGCCGGTCATGCAAACCGAGATCGACCGTTGACGCGAGCGATGCTTAGGCGGCCGGCGGATTGCCAAAATGTTGGCCGCTGGTGAGTGGGTTGCCGCGGAGGAACTCGCCGGTTGCCATCAAGCGTTTACCCGCTGGTTGCACGGCGAGGATTTGAAGCCAACCATCCTGTGTCGCCACAAATAAGTTTTGCTTATCGGGCGTGACACTTAGCGTGCCGGGAGGAGAAAGGCTGCTGGGCGCACCATCGCTGGCGATGGTTGCACGATCAACGATGAGGCGGACGGCAGGACCATCAGGCCGAAGCCAATGGGTGTAGGTGGTGGGCCAAGGCTTGAAAGCACGAATCTGATTGATGATGGTCGAGGCAGGGGAATTCCAGTTGATGGCCCCTTGGGCCTTTTGTAGACGGGGCGCTTTGGTGGCGAGGGCAGCGTCTTGGAGTGTGCCAATCGGGCTGGTGCAATCCCAGGATTCTAGCTTTTCAATCGATTGCAAAACGGCGGGAACGCCGATGAAGGCCAGACGCTGTTCTAGCTCGGCCATGGACTCTGTGGGGAGGATGTCGGTGGTGACCTGGGCGAGGAGCGGGCCGCCATCGAGCTTCGGAGTGATGTGAATCACGCTGATGCCGGTTTGGGTTTCTCCGCTGAGGATCGCCCAGTGAATCGGGGCGGCGCCACGGTATTTTGGCAGCAGCGAGGCGTGGAGGTTAATGCCACCACGAGGAATCAGAGCGATGGTATCGCGCGAGAGAATTTGGCCGTAGTCGCACACGACAAGTAGATCGGGGTGTAACGAGGTTAGTAGCTGATGGGCTTCGGGTGAGTTGATACTATCGGGAGCGTAGACGGCAAGACCGCGTGACGTCGCTAAGTCACGCATTGGATTTAGCGAGACCTTTTCGCGCCCTGTGGCCGGTGGCGTAGGGCGAGTAATGAGGGCGGGGACTTCGTGATGAGAATCCAAGAGAGCTGCCAAAGTGGGTACTGCAAATGGGCCCGTACCCAGCATCACAATCCGCATGTTAATCCTCTTTATGAATCCGCGTATCACCGTTTGCAGGCGATGCAAGTTTAGCTTTAGCTACTTAAGGTCTAACAGAACTTGCGATGCCAATTTCCCCATTGCTCTTGAATGGCTTCATCGGAAGGGACTTCGCCGGTGGAGCGACGGCTGGAAAAGCTTGTCTCGAAAATGTCGAGATCATCAATGATGTTGGCTTTGGCCGAGGGGCTCATGCGATCGGGAAAGAGTACGCCATCGAGGTGATCGAGTTCATGCTGGATGCAGCGGGCGAGCAGTCCGCCCACTTCTGACGTGACTTCGTTACCATCCATGCCATAGGCGTTGATGTGTACGGTTTTAGGACGCACGACGGGTCCGTAAAGTCCCGGAAGGCTAAGGCAGCCCTCTTCGGCCTCTTCAGAACCCTTGGGGGAGCGAACGACTGGATTGATGAAGACGAGCTCTTCACCTTCGTTGGGCGTTCCCTTGAGGTTGATGATGAAGAGCCGAATGGGAAGGTCTACTTGATTGGCAGCGAGTCCAATTCCCTTGGCGGCGTACATGAGATCAAACATCTCCCGCACAATGGCACGTAGCTCTTCGTTGACGCGACGAAGTGGGAGGCTCTTTTGACGGAGAGTCGGGTGCGGATAGGTAATGATTTGCACGGAGAACGAACCACAAGGAAAAAAGGGAGAAACGTCCGCAACTGGCAAGTCCGGCCGAGTCCGCACGCGCCAAGCGAACGGAAGCTTTCGAGGTGGACAGGGAGGCAAGGCCTACACGCGAACATTTAACAAATTGTTATCCAAAGTATACGGCAATTCGGACGTTTTGGGCGAGGCAGGAAAGCAATGTTTCGCCAGAGAAAAGAAACTGGAAAACAAATTAAAAGTTTGTCGCGAAAACAGCCCTTTTTTGGACGTTGAGGGGTGTCTCCTGGGGATCTATAATGAGGGCATTCGCAAAGAGAGAGCAATGAGCCCTGGATCTTCTTTTGGGGCAGGTTCGCTTTCGACGCGTGGAGGATTGGCGATGGGGCTTAACGTCAAATTGGTGGTAGTGGGTGGCGAGGTCAAGACAACGGAGTTGAAGTTGCGTTTGCCTTCGACCGTGGGGCGTGCGCGCGGGACGACGATCGTGTTGCCGCACCCGTTGGTGAGCCGTCAGCACTGCGAGATTTTTGAGGCGGATGGCAAGCTGCGCGTGCGCGACCTGGGGTCTCTCAACGGCACCTTTATCAATAATGTGCGAATCACCAGCGACGTGGAATTGCCGCCCGGAGAACTGCTGACGATTGGAAGCGTCACCTTTCGCGCGGTCTATGAGCCGATTGGCGCCGGTGCTGTAGAGGCCGCGGCCCCAAGCACCGCTCAAGATAAAAAGGGAACGTTGGAATCGCTTCCGGTGAAGAAGGCCCCGGTTGAAGCGCCAGAACCGGTGGCAGCCCCTGAGGAAAAGACGCTGGAAGCATCCGGCGACTATTCAGGCTTGCTCGACTCGGGCGAGATTCCGCCGCTAGACGATGACAACCAAGAGGTAGAGAGTCGGCCGCCGCTATTTCAATTGGCCTCTTCGCCGGTTGCGCCATCGGCCCCTGCCGCTCCATTGGCAAAGCCGGCCGCAGTCGCCGCGAAGGCACCGGCACCGATGGCAACGCCGGTCGCGGCAAAACCTGCAGCGGTAGCGGCTCCTGCAGTGGCCCCGGCAGCTGCTCCCTCCAAGCCTGATTTTTCAACGCTCGGGAGCGACGACACGGTGCGAAGCTCGCCAACCAATCCCCAGGCAGGGTTGCCTGGCGGCTGGGGAGATGAAGAGGATGCGGCCGAGAAGGATTCGGAAGAGGATGACTTCAACAACTTCCTGAAGAACCTGAAGTAACCGGACCGGTCGTCATGAGACTAGAGCGATTGCCATTCGACATCCGCGCGAGTGTGCAAGCGTTTGGCGACCTCTGCAAGATCGGATCGTCCTTCCATTAGGAAGGCCGCTGCCTTGGCAAGCGAGGCGACGCAGACATCGACTAAGAAGACGACTTCATTATTGCGACTAGGGAGTAGCGAGATTGGCGTCTTGCCGAGTGCTGCGGAAAGCTCGGCCGCGGACAGGGCCTGCGAGGCCTTCTCAGGTAGTAAGACGTAGGTCCGCCGGAGGCCTCCCAGTTTCGCCAGAAGGGGCTGCGCATCCTTCAAGAGGCGTGTGAACAGGGTTTCTCCCTCGGGCGTCTTGGTGGTAATGGCAAGTCCGAGCAGGTCTACACCGGCAAGTTTCTCGACCACCATTTGGCGGGCGTAGCTGTGGAGTGCCTGGAGCAGAGCGATTTTTGGTTGTCCGCCTTGGGCCAGGATTTTGCGTAGGCCACCTTGGGCCGTCAGTAATGTGGATTTTACCCGATGGTCGACTTGTACGGCCGCTTCGACAAGGCTGGGCAGCAGTTGTGCGCGGACCTTTTGTCGGATTTCATTTACCGCGGATTGGCTGCCAGTGGAACTTGCGACATCTTGCAGTTTAGGGATCTCGCCAAGCTCCGTGTGAAGGAACTTAACGTCTCGGGCGAGGTCCAACAGCAGATCATTCGCGGCCGTCACATGGCTTTGGATGGTACGTGCGACTTGGCTGGCTACTTCTGCGCACAGGTCTTGGAGGCGAACGTGGCAGTAAGCATTGAATGCCACGGGGGGCTCGGGAAGTGGAGGCTTCGTGCGCGACCACTTGGAAGGCTCCGTTTGCGAGAGGGCGACAAGCTGAGCTTCGCAGGATCGCTGAGCACTCACAAACTCCTTGCGTTTGTTGTGTATCGATTCAAGCAGGCCCTTGATGTAGGTTTGGATCCACTTGGCGGATCGAAGTGCGCTGTAGATGCGATGGGGTGATTGTTCGGATTCGGTGAGGAGCCAGTCACTGAGGGACTTGCCAATCGGCTCTGCCATGGCTTTGACTTGGTCAAATAATGTGGCGCGAAGTGGCGAACTGGTGCGTGTAGGGGGAACCTCGTCGTAGGGACGCGGGCCGAATAGGCTGAGCGTTGCAGTGACCCATTTTTCGAGCGGAGGAACTTGCCCCGGAACATAGACGCCGGCGTTATCTCGCAAATGTTTGAATAGCTCGGTTGGGTTGCCGGCCATTTGCTCGTTGGCGTAGTCGGATACGAACTGGGTGAGTAGCTCTACTGTAAGGTTGATCTGCTGGACGTGTGATTGAGTGCGCTGATCAATCTTTTCATCATGAATGCTTGGCAAATTACTAATCGGGGTACCAGCTCAGCGACACGACCTTGGTGGTGGGTTCTGCAGCAGGTTCACCTGACCAGACTTCCACGACCTTATGGGCCAACGTGGCGCTGAGTTCCGTGAGCAAGGCATCGTGGGAAAACCCAAGACGAGCCATACCGAGCGTGCGGACCGTCGTACTGCCCCCTGAGGAGCGGACAATCGATTCGTCAGCCTTGGAAAATGCTTCGCTGAGCAGTGGGGATACTACGGAGAAATGTCGCTCTAGCAGGATTTCTGCGAGGTTGGCGGTTGCTCCGGCTAAGTCATCGTCAGCTAGGTTGCTGCCGATGGGGATCACGCTAAAGTCGGTGACCGGCGAAACTTGATTGTTGCGTGGCGATAGCCCCGCTGCCGCGTCACCCGGAAAGTGGCTACCGGGGGCGAGCATTTGTCGCATCTCGGTCAAGGTAGCCAGAGTGTTGGCGCTGGCGAGCTCTTTTGCGGCAGGCGAACGGTTAGCGGCATGTGCGAGGACCAAGTTGATGCTGCCGCGTGGAGCTACTTCGTCTAGTAGCTGGCGAGTTGCAAATACCAGGTCGAGGGCTGTACTGCTGGCTGTTCCGCCAGAGGTGGAGCCAAGCACGACCACATGGACCGGGCGTGGAGCGGCATTGGGATTGTTTACGAGCGAGTCGCGGTAGCGCTGAGACAGGCCTTCGAGCGATTCTCGCAGTTTGGCATGTACTTCACGGCTATAGTAGACCAGGGCCAGTCGTCCGAGTGGACGCATACCTTCCGTCTGCTGCGAACGAGGGATGTTATAGAGCCAGCGGCGACCTAGCCAAGCGAGTAATTCGCGTGAGTCATCGCGATAGTCTTGCGACTTATGCAGGGGAATGTTCAGGACTTGATGATCGGCAAGTGGCTCGCCAAAGTGTCCCACCTGAGCAAGTTGGATTTCATTGGGGTCTGTGTCGATGACGAGGAACTCGGTGAATTGGTTGTGGGATTCACCAAAGGCATCGATCAATTGCCGCTTGAGTTGTTGACAGGTCTTGGCCCCAATGCCACCCAGTCCGATGAATAGTGTGGGGCTTGGGCGGACCGATAGCGGGTCGATAGATTGTGGCGGCGCATCCAGAAGTGGTGATGGCGGGGCATCAATAAACGCTTCGGGGCCAAAATGGGGCTGTACGGAATAACAATCTTCGCTGTTGGCTGCGGCGTCGATTGCCGCATCTGCCATCTCAAGCATGTCCGACGGGTTGCGGACTTCGGTATGTTGCCCTGGAGGCAAAATGGGCTTCGAGAGAAGCGAAGGGGGATTCGTGACGGGAGGAACAGCCCGGTTTGCAGGGGTCGCCGCCATTAATGCCGTGATCAATTCATGGCAGTTGGCGTACCGAGCTTGCGGGTCCTTGCTAAGCGCTTTAGCGATGATCGGCTGATCGGTTGTCGGCAGGGTCGAGAGAAGCGGCCGTGCATTCAAGTGCTGGGCAGCGAGCTGCGCGGCCGTCTTGCCGGGGAAGGGGAGCAGGCCGGTTAGCATCTCTTGATAGACGATGGCCAAGCTGTACTGATCGCTGCGGCGACTAGGGCGTGCATCGAATACTTCTGGCGGTGCATAGATGGGGGTCAGGCCTCCCATCAAAGAGCATTGCGATTCATGTAAGTCTTTTACCAGGCCGAAGTCAGCGACCTTGATGCGCCCACCGAGGACGAGAAGGTTTTCGGGCTTCACATCCAAGTGCTGCAGCATGTGCTGCTCGTTCATGTAGTCGAGCGCATCGGCCGTATCGTGCAGGTACCCCAGGAGTTCAGCACGGGGGATCCCAGGTTTTCCGTCCTTGACATAGCGATCAAAGATATCTTTGAGGCTTGCTTCAGCAAGTTCCGTAACGATGACGAGTTGTCCGCTGGCAATTTCAATCCGTTCGAGTGAGAGCAGAAACGGGTGACGGACCCCTTTTACACGATTGAGCGCCTTCAATTCTCGCGTGGCGCGGTCTTCGTCATGAAAACCATAGATGAATTTGATCGCTTTGATCAGTCCGCCGGGAGCTTCGCATGACCAGACCTCGCCGTAACCACCGGCACCGATGCGGTCGCGCAGGACGTAGCCCGGAATGGGCTCAGCGGATCGAGATGATGGAGAGGAGGCCATGTTATTCAGTGACGCTGAGAGACTTTGGTGCTTTTGTTTTCGCCGCCTTGCAGAAAAGCCAATTAGCTAATTTGGCTTTCCCGATGGAGGCTGCATGATGTGCAGTACCGGGAAAGTGTGGCTTAATATTTCCGCATTGGAGGGGGAATTTACCGGAAGAGTCCCATGCAATCCGTGCAGAGTCCGTTAAGTCGCCGTACTAATCGTTAAATTCGCGTTGAATGGAACCGTATTGGTGGCGGCGGTGATTTGCAGATATCACGCCTAAATGCGTTCCGGGTTGGCATAAAAATTAAGCGAAGAGGTCTCCCTGCCCCAGCTCGCAGCCTAAGTCCAGGCAGACCTTTACTTCGTTCTGACTATGAAAGCCGGTTGCGATGACCTGGCTTCCCAGGGCAACGACCGCGTCAATGAGGTGTCGAAGCTGTTGCTGCCGGGGGCGACTGCGATCGATTCCACGCACCATGGCAGGGGCCAACTTCAGGAACGCCGGGGGATGGCTTTGGATGGACTGCAATTGCTGGACGCCGCCGAGAAAACCCTCGTAGGCAGTAGAGAGCTGCAGGGCTTCTAGCTGGGTGAGGAACTCTTCGTGCTCTGGGTGCTGGAAGAGATCGGCGACTGGTAATTGGGCGACGATGTTATGGGAATAGGAAGTGTTTTGCAGTGGGGCCAGTTGTCGAGGGAGGGCATCGCCAAATTCTGACGCGTGAACTCGAAGGAAGAGCCAATCTTTTTGTTCGGAGCTAGTCGCTTGTTCCACCGCCAGTAGGCGATGAAGCTGATAAAGCCGGCGTAAAATTCGACTTTCTTGCACGGCAGCCAAGGGATGATCGGTGGTTTGCAGTTGTAGGCCTTGAAATGTTTGATCAATCGATTCTTGGCCGATGACCGTTTGGCTGGCTAGTTCCACAATGGGAGAAAAGTTGTGGCGAATGGTTCGATGCAGCAGCATCTCTTGCAGGGAACGCAAGGTGCGAATCACCTCGAGTCCTGGTTGGTCCGACTCGTCCAGAGTATCGGCCGATGAACCACTGATGACTTGCGTGGCCATACTGCCGGCGGTTTCAGGGGCGGGCAAATGGAAGCTGAGTTCACTATCGGCAATGAGGAGGAGGTCACCATCTTGCAACAGTGCGCTATCGATCCGCTGGCCATTAAGGAACGTGCCGTTGGTGCTTCCAAGGTCGTGCACACGGTAAACGCCGGACTCTAATAGGATCTCTGCATGCCGGCGCGAAATCCTCGTATTGGGGATCGGGCAATCGCACTCTTCGGTGCGTCCGATCACAAACGGCGCTTTGGTAAGTGGATAGGTTTGCGGCCGACTGCTGCCGGGCTCGAAACGCTGTAGCCAAGCGGTCGTAAGTTGACGATCTGGAAGGATTTGCGTTCGCATGCCGCACCATTTCAAGGAGGTTGGCCCATGAGGATGAGCCGACCGAGCCATATCCGAACCCCGTGGAACCCTAATATCACCCGTTTGAGCACGAGCTACCCACAGGAAGAACTTTGTTCCTTGGCAATCTCGGCATCTTGGAACCAAGGATACCGCCGCAGGAAAAGTCCCATCGAAACTCTAGCTTGTGGTTTTGGCGATGTTGGGCTGGGCAAAAAAGATTTTGTGGAAAACCGCGAAAGCTGGGCGTCTTCCAAAGGGAACGTGACATAGGTTTTAAGCAGGGAGAACGTATGGCCGACCTCCAGCGCTATCGTGGACTCCTGCTGAACTCCGCAAAGGGCGATTGCATGTCTGAGAATCCCTATCGCGTTCTGTTGCTCATGAAGGATGGCGATCTGCTATGCCGGTTGGGGCGCTTTCTTGAGTTGTTTGGCTTTGATGTGGTGGCAACCACACAAGTTGCCGGTGTGCGCAACAGCATAGCAGCGGAAGGGTTCGACTTCTTTGTAGGAGACTGGGAGTTGCTGCTAAGTGATGAAGCAGCCTCGCTGAGCGACCTGCGTAGCGCTAGTCGTAACAACCTGTTTGCCATTGCATCGCTCGATCTTGCAGACTCAGATATTTTGGAAGAAGCATTGGAAGCTGGCTTTGACGATTTTGTCAACGCTCCCTTAGTTCCTGGTGAGCTACTGTCGCGTTTGCGCGCTGGTGCACGAAGCTTGGAGTTTGATCGCCGGCTAGAAATGCAGCAGATTGCTCTCGAAAAATCGCAAGTGTTGCCGGACGATCTTTTGCGGCGCGAGATTCGACTTGCGCGTGCAGACGACTGGACTGACCGGTGGCGCGGACTCTCAGCGATGGCTGGTGGTGCTAGAGGTGGACCAGTTTGATGCGATGCAAAGCTGGCTGGGGCTGCGGCATTGCCAAAAGATACACGATCGACTGTTAGAAGTGCTGAAGGCGAACGCTCCCGGGGAAGAACGTTTGGGGTGGGTATCAAAGAATCGCCTTGCTGTTTTGCTGCCACTACTTTCTGCGGTTGATGCGCGGCGTTGGTGCGACAAGCTTCATCAAAGCTTGCTGCCCAAGGGAGGAGACGCGGGGCGTGAATCACGAAATGCCGCCGACCCGTTTACGGTTAGTATGGGGCTAGTGGGAGTTCATCAACAACCTTCGGTGAATTCCGCATTGGCCGACGCCGAGTTGGCCTTAGAGCTGGCGCAGCGGCGTGGTGGTGATGGTGTGGCGACGGCCGAAGCGGCTAAGCAAGAACAAACCCATTGGCAACGAATGGCCGACTCGGGCGAATTGTTGGCAACCGCAACCGCAGGCGATGTGATGCTTCCTTGTCCTGCTACGGTCTATGCCAGCGATACCCTTGAGCAAGCAGATACGTTGCTGCGTCTCACCAAATTGCCTGCACTTCCTGTGGTGGACAATGAAGGGGGATTGCTGGGGCTGATCCGCGCGGAGGATATTGCCGCATGCGTTTCCGACGGGGCCGCTTCGGTTCATCGAAGTAGCAGCCCACGGCTTGTGCGGAAGTTACTGCATACCAAGCTGGTACGCTGTGAAGATCATGCACCGCTGGCACAGGTCATTGAGTTGTTTACTAATGAGGCAGAGACGGTTGCCGTTGTGCAGCGTGGTGGACGTAGCGTTGGCCTTGTCTTCTGCCAACAATTGGCCGCGCTGACGCAGCCGATGGAGCGTGAGCAGCTTTCTCTGGGGCCTGACGGCTTTGATTCCGACCTGGGCCAACTGGTCGTGCGGGAACCAAGCTTGCAGGAAGAGTTTGAGCCCCTGGTCGAAGCGAATTAATTGGCAATGAAACAACTGAAACGTTGCTTGCCGGGCTGAAGTGCTTCGTTAGGCTTGCCGCGTTGCAATGACTCGGTGGAAGTGAAGTTGGACTTCACGATCTACGACGCGCTTGACTCCTTCGACAAGGCAGCGTGGTTCATTATCCTGCTGGCCGATCCGGATGATGTCTTCGATTCGCGTTCCTGGGGGAACGGTAAATGTTGCCTGCTGGATGATTTGGTTGCCGGCATCCAGTTCGGGCACAATGAAGTGGCATGTTGCACCGTAGGTGAGCATGCGACCTGCATAGGCATCATGATAGGGACGGAGCCCCGGAAAGCTGGGAAGCAATCCATGATGCAGGTTGATGATCCTTCCGCCGGCATACTTCCAGCAGGTAGCAGCAGGTAGGACTCGCATATAGCGGGCGAGCACTACGTAGTCGATGTTGTAGCGATCGAGCAGGTCTACCATTTGGTCATCATTGGCGCGACCATCATCGTCGCCAATCGACTCCCAGGGAATGCCAAACTGTTCGGCAATTCCGCGGCACGCGGGACGATTGCCAATAAGGACAGCTGCTTCGGCTTTGATTTGGCCGTCTCGAATCGCTCGCAGTAGTGCCAGGGGTGGTTCGGGGCGATAGGTCACGCAAATGGCAAGGCGTGGCTTGGCAGCCCGTTCTTCAGGGGACCAGACACGAATGGAAAGCTTGGTGTCTTTGGCGATATCCGCCATGGCGGCCCTGAGGTGGGCCAATTCTTGGGAGGGGAGATTGATGCGAAGCAGCATGGCAAACAGCGCTTCTTCATCATGATCGTACATCTGGATTTCGGCGATGCTGGCCCCGGCCTGGGTCACGTGGTGCACGATGGGATCGGCAAGTCGTACGTTGTCGGGCCCGACGGCGGTAATCACAATTTGCATGGAACCGAAATCCACAGCGAGAATAGCATCAAAACTTGGACGCTGGCCACGATCGCCAAAGGCGAGGGGAGCGTCGCCATTGCAAACTTGCAAAAGCCTTTCTTAAGAATAGTCGCTGCCCTACGGTCGGGCTGGCAGACGGGCCGTGCAATTCGGTGAAGGTCTGGCGTGGTGCGATGCCTTTACGGCATGATGCATGCAGCCGCTACAACCGGAACGTGCGGGAGTGCTTGCCCGAATTAAGCCGACGCCAACGTGGATGGCCGAGGAAGTGCCTTTGCGGCGCCGTTTTTCGTCACAAGGACCAGTAGCCCCAGTCCGGCAATGCCGATCCCCAAGCTAAATAGTTGCGAGATCGTCAGGCCGGAACCGAATTGGCCTGCTTCATCATTACGGATGAGTTCTAAGCAAAACCGGGAGATTGCATGGCAAATGAGGAGTGCAGCAAAGATCTGTCCATCATGCCTGCAGAAGGGATAGGCAACCCACAGGAATAGCGCGAGTAGTGCAGCATCGAGCGCGGCATAGAGTTGTGTGGGATGAATCGGAATACTGCGACTGGGGATCTGAGCTGTCCAGGTGAAGGTCTCTTTGCCGATCACAATCTCGAATTGTGGTCCGCTCGATGCCAGTGCCTTGCGAGCTTGGGCTAGGTCCTCAATGGATTGTCCATTGAGCAATGCCCCTTTCCACGATTGGCCCGGCTTGATGCCAGCTTTGGCGGCCGGGCTATTGGGGGCAACATAAGTTACGATCGGCTGGGCCGAACCATTATCCGCGGTGCTTTTATCGGGGGAGAGCCAAACGCCACTGGCATAGCCTTGATCTAAATGCTGCGAATAGGGAGGGCTTTCGGACGGGAACGTCATCGCGAGCCAAGGGGATTCGCAATAGCCACCGAAGCAACATCCATTGAGAAAGCAACCAAGGCGACCCAGCGCCAAGCCGACCACCATGCTGGGAGAGATCATGTCGATCACAGCCAGAAGGGGAAGCTGCTTGGACCATAAAAAATAGAAAGCGGCGGGAACCGCTCCGAGTAATGCACCATAGACGACGAGTCCTCCACGAGTGACGTTAGCGAGCGAGATCACCCACTCGACGAGATTGTCGCCTTCGAACTGGTCGTGATATTGCAGCAAGTAAAAGGCCCGTGCGCCAATGATGCCACAGGCAAACATCCACATGGCGAGGGAGTAAATCACGTCGGGGTGGATTCCCATCTGTTGGCCGCGATATACCGCGAGGCCGACACCAAAGATCGTACCTAGCATCATCATGACGCCAAAGCCACGGATCGGGATTCCCAGAGGAACGACCTTTCCCAGATGGTTGGTGGTGGACTCCACCAGGCCCGGCATGACGAACACGATGGCGACAGCAACGATGGCCCAAAAGGGAACCAGTCCCCATTGTTCCTCGGCCGTGGCTTTTTGCTGACGATTCCAAAAAAAGGTGCCAACTCCCACAAGGATCCACAAACCCAAAAGGAGGCCAAAGCCTAGCAGGGGCAAGCCTGCAATCTCAGTGGGAATGTAGAAGAGTGTGGAACGCATAAGTTTGGATTGGTGAAAGGGCCGGTGGCCGTAGTTGGAGTTACATAGTGGCAGGTTGTAGCAGCCGATTGTCGATCAAGCGCGTGGTTCCCACAAAGGCAGCCACTAAGGCCACAGCACCATCGTTTAGTGAACTGACTTCGGCGAGCGTCTCGGGATGCGCGATGGCGACGTAGTCGATGCGGGCAATTTGGGCGTGATCCAGTTCTGCGCGGATTGCTTGTTGGAGTAAGGCAACATCTGTCGTTCCCTTGGCGACGAGGTCAGCTGCCTTTTGCAGGCCGCGCGAGATGGCGAGGGCTTGCGTACGTTCTTCCGGCGACAAGTAGCGGTTGCGCGAACTCATCGCTAGGCCGTCGGGCTCGCGGATAATCGGGCAAGTCACAATCTCGATGGGAACGTTGAGGTCGGTGACCATGCGTCGAATTACCAGCACTTGTTGGAAGTCTTTGGCGCCAAAAAAAGCTTGATCCGAGGGGAGTAGCTGGAACAGCTTTAGCACGATCGTTGCAACGCCACGAAAGTGCCCGGGGCGGCGAATTCCTTCAAGGGGAATGGCAACGGCCGGGGGATCGACTGCCGTTGAGTAGCCTGGCGGATAAATGAGATCGGCGCTGGGACAAAATAAAAGGTCGCAGCCGGCCTCTTGCAGAAGCTCTTGGTCACGCTCAAGCGTACGTGGATACTTGGAGAAATCTTCTTGGGGACCAAACTGAGTTGGGTTCACAAAGATTGTGGCAACGGTCACATCGCACGACTGCTTTGCACGGCGAACGAGGCTAAGGTGCCCTTCATGCAGGGCGCCCATCGTGGGAATGAGTCCCACTTTCTTTCCTGACTGTCTCAGGGCAATCAGCCGCTGGTAGATCTCTGTGGGTGAGGAAATGGTTTGCAGCATGACCAGCCAAATGCCCAGGATCTGTGATGGTAGAGGGAGCAAGGGGCACGATGGCGGGTTCCTCGCTTCCAGTAACGTAAAGGAGGGGCGTGGCGGTTGCCAGGGCACTTGTCGGATTAGGCAGGCTCGCTGAGCACCGTCTCGGATCGAAGCGATTGCCTGGAAGGCAGCCTGGACCTCTCCTAAAAGCTCCTCAATCGATGGACGAACGAGGAGGTAAAATATGCCAAGGCGCCCCTGCCGAGCCATTTGCTGGGCCTGGTAGAGCGTTTTAGTGGCATGAAAAGGTGATCGGGGCGTCTGGTGCTCTAGCCAAATGGTAAGTGCGGGAAGAGGAGGCAATGCAGGCAAAATGGCCTCGGGCGGAACGACCTGGCAAGTTACGCTGGGTTCATGGATTTGCCGTGCCAAGTCTTGGCATAGTTCCAGGTTGCTGCCGGTCAGGTTGATCTGACGGGGAGCCTGGAGCAGATGGGTACGTAGCTGGGCCAGTGTTTGTCCCAGGGTGAGATGTTGCATCTGGGGAGCAACCTGGGCCGCAGGAAACAGCATGAAGGGGCGGAAGGCTAGGCGTGGATGAGGCAGCGTAAGGATGGGCGTGCTCGATTCGAAATCGCCATAAAGCGCGATATCAAGGTCGATGGTGCGTGGGCCCCAGTGAATGAGGCGCTCGCGGCCGAGCTGCTGTTCAATTTGCTGCAAGTGCTGAAGAAGTGGTAGCGGTGGCAAATCGGTTTGAAGTAAGGCCGCACTGTTGAGAAATGCATCTTGATTGGCGGGGCCGCCAATCGGCTGCGTGGTGCTGTAGGTGCTTTCCGCAACGAGCTGAGTATTAGGGATTTGCCTTAGGTGCTGTATAGCGGCCTGAAGTGTCGCATGACGATCGCCTACATTCGTTCCCAGGCATACGATGGTTGCGGGCATGTAGCGGGATTCTAGAAGTTGGCGCTAGGTACTAATGCTGGCAAGAGACTGCACAGGGGGGGGAGCATACAGACAGCCAGCTTCGTGCAGCGGTCTGTATGCTTCTTGAACCCAAGAGAAAAAGCAGTGGGGGGGCTTCCGTTCCTCGACATGGTCGCCGACTATCGTTCCACAGTCAGTCGTCGCCCCCAAAGCCAATTATAAATTGCAATGCACCACTAGCTTCCTGCCAACGGTTTTGAAAGAGCCATCTTCATGATGAGCTGCTGTCGCACTGCCAATCGACACCGTTGAAAAAAACTGCGAAAGATCGGAAGGATCAGAGTCGCAAGGCGTTTCTTCGGAACCGAAAACTGTACCTTCCTGACACAAGTAAAACACCATCTAAACCAGGGTCGCATTGTAACGTCGCAACGGCAAGCCGCAGAGAAATCACAACGCCAAAATCCCTAACCTTTTTGCCAGCGTGCCTGCTTATCGCAAGGTGCCCGCCTAGCACTAGAAGTCTTTTTGCTTGTCGCCCTGTTTGTCATGCGTATGCCTCGCGCCATTTCAGGTGCCACATTGGATTGCTTAAGACAAACCATTGCGAACATCCTTCGAATCGAACGGAGCAAACCAAGGAGAGAAGGAAAAGGTCTACCAGCCGTTCGGCACAATTGCCATACCGCACCCGCTGCGATGGTTGAAGCAGATGTCCAACTTTGTCAGCGTGCCCGCATCTTGTTTAGGAAATTAAACACGCTGCAGGGATAGAGCGTATTTTGCGAAGCGGCACCTAATTGTCAAGCAAGGTAAGCAAAACTTTTCCATGTTTCTTGGGGCGATGCAATTGCCGCACAATTTTTCTGCTGAGCGGTGATTGACCGTTGACAGCGGAGCCTGTAGTCGAATGATTCGGTTGCCAACGGAAAGCTGATTGGGCACTGCGGCGTTCATCTCCAAGAGGGTGTTTGCTACAGTCATGTTGTGCGTAAGTATTGCAAATATCATTGGCAATACCTTACAAGATGCGGCGGTGGCGCAGTGCCGGCACACGTTGGCGAATGGCGGTTTGTATCGAGAAATCTAGGTCCGCCGTGATAATTGTCTCGTCTTGGCCATTCGCCTCGGCGATGACTTTTCCCCAGGGATCGGCGATCAAAGAATGCCCAAAGCTACACACACCTAGAACATGTTCTCCAACCTGATTGGCAGCGATGACAAAGACTTGATTCTCAATAGCGCGAGCGCGGACAAGTACGTGCCAATGGTCAAGGCCGGTCGTCCTAGTGAACGCAGAAGGAAGAAGCAAGAGGTCAAGGCCCTGATTAGAAAGTTTGCGAAAGAGTTCTGGAAAGCGAAGGTCGTAGCAGATCGCAGTTCCGACCCATTTTTCATGGATGCAGGCCCGTGGAATTTCGCTTCCTGCGAGAAAGTGTGCCGATTCTTGGGCGCTGACTTGGCCTGGAATCTCTACATCAAAGCGATGGATCTTTCGATAGCACGAGAGGATCTCGCCTTGTGGCGAAATGAGCAAGCTGGTGTTGTAGGCGAGGCCTGATTGGCCTGCTTCATGCCCCTGCTGGGCAAAGCTGCCGCCGCAGAGAAATATTTTTTCCTGGATGGCGGTCTCTATCAACGTTTGGGAGGTCGGGCCGGGGATGGGTTCCGCCTCTTGCGCAGCCTTGGCGAGATTGCCATAGAGGCTAAACATCTCCGGCAGCACGACCAGTTCTGCGCCGAGGGAGGCGGCCTGGCGGACCATCCCGATCGCTTTGGCAATATTTTGGGCTTTGTGCAGCCCCGCTTGAAGCTGTATCGCAGCGACCCGCATAGCAGACCCTTTTTCTGGAATCCTGGCATCGATTGAGTTTGGCTGGCAGAGGCTCCCCTTGTGGGTGGATTGGGGTTGGCTGCATGTTCTTTGCCTGCCGTCGGCATAACCGCTAATACCAGTTTAGCCGTTTTGGGCGATGGGGTTGTGGGGCGCTAAATTAAGGTTCATGTAGAAAACTTGGGACGACTTTGCTGACAAATAGCCATTTGGAGCGCACGATACTGGAATGACCACTATTCCCCCCGCAGAACAGATGTCCGCCGCCGAACGGGAACATGTCCGTTCTTGTCTATTGACCGCCCCAGCCGAGTCGCTGGCGGAGGCTGCGCCAGTTAGCCGCGTCAAAGTGCTGCAGTCGCTGCTGGGTGCCGAACTTAGTCGGCGGTTAGGAGTCTATGAGATTCCAGACGGCTTCAAGTTGTCGGTCGTGATCCCGGTCTACAACGAATTCAAGACCATTGAGAAGGTGATTCAGCGTGTGCGAGACACCGGCCTTCCCTGTGAGATGGTGATTGTCGACGACGGCAGTAAGGATGGCACGCGTGACGTGCTTGCGCGCCTCCGAGATGATGAAGCGGAAGCCAATCCTGACCTGCGCATTATTTTTCACGAAAAGAACCAAGGCAAAGGGGCCGCACTTCGGACGGGGTTTCAGCACTGCACGGGAGATGTCGTTGTGGTGCAGGATGCGGATATGGAATACGATCCGCAAGACTTTCGGCTACTTCTACAGCCGCTAGTAGAAGACCGAGCCGATGTGGTTTATGGCAGTCGATTTAGCCACAACGACGGCGTTGTGCTTTCCTACTGGCACCAGTGGGGGAATCAGCTGATTACAAGGTTGTCGAATTGGAAGTCGGGCCGTACGCTGACGGATGTCGAAACCTGCTACAAGATGATTCGCCGTCATCTGATTCAGGAAATTGCCCCCACACTCAAAGAGCGTGGGTTTGGTATTGAGCTTGAGCTCACGTTTAAGTTGGCACGGATCGATGGAGTTCGATTCTTTGAACGGCCGATTAGCTACGCAGGTCGGTCCTATGCCGAGGGGAAGAAGATCGGCTGGCGCGATGGTGTTTGGGCCATGTGGTGCATTTTGACCTATTAACGCAAGTTCGAATTCTTGCTCGTAGGTTCCTGCCAAAGTGCGGCAACAATTAGGCCTGATACTAAGACCAAGATTCCCCAAACGCTTTCCTTCTGAAAGTTGGCAATTGCATATTGAATGGCGGAGAGCGCTATCAAAAAGCTAGAGCCTGCAAACAGGATTGGCACCAAGGGATACATGGGAACGCGGTAGGGAGATTCTGCGCGGCAGGGAACCGACCGTAGCACGATGAGCGCAACGCCGACGAGCCCCAAAAACGTCCAGTAAAACGGCGTCGTAAAAAGGACGAGGTTTTCAAAGCCTTGGGGATTGGTACTGAAAATCAGCACGAGCCCTACGGAGAGAATGCCTTGTAAGACAAGGGCTACCCAAGGGGTCCCTTGGGCCTCATTCCATCGGGAAAGCCAGCGGAGCCACGGAACCTCGGTACCGACGGCTGAGGGAACGCGGGCCCCGGTGAAGATCATTCCGGCAATAGCTCCCAGGCAAGAGACACATACTAGCAGCGAGATCAGCCTTTCGCCAAAGACTCCTAGCGGTAGTTCGGCCATTTGACTGGCTGAGCGAACTGGACTGTATGAAGGGGAGTAATCCGCGGCGCCAAATCAAGGCACCGTTGGCCCCCAGGTATAGCCCCATGATTACGAGCATGCCGAGGATCAATGATCGGAGCAGGTTTTTGCGGGGCTCTTTTACTTCAGCAGCCACGTAAGAGAGATCGCTCCAGCCACCATAGGTGAACATCACCATCACAATGGCAGTGGTTAGACTGTTCCCTTTTAGGTCAAGCATTCCGGCAGGCGTTGCAGCGATGGCAGTGCCTTCTATCATGGTGGAGGGAACCGATGCGGTACTGACGGGCAAAAGGGCAATGAAGATCACGAGCAGCAGCCCAACTACCTTCAGAATGGCGAGGCTGTTTTGTGTTTTGGTGCCAGGGCGCAGGCCGGCCAAGTTGATCAGGGTGAGGATGGTAATGGCCAGTGCGCCCCAGGCTGCCTTGGGTAGGAAGGGAGCCGTCCTGTCCCCTGCCCGTCCCGAGATCGCTTCTTCGGCAAAGTCAGCAAATGCCAGGGCAATGCCACCGATACTGCCTGGCCTGATGATCCAGAATTCGCACCAAGCAAAGAGGATTCCTACACGTGGGTCAAACGCTTGACGTAGGAAGGCAAAGGTGCCTCCTGTTGTGGGGCGAGAAGTAACAAGCTCGGCATAGCACAAGGCACCGCAGAGCGCAAGTAATCCACCGAATACCCACACGCTCCACAAGGCAGCATGTGCGATGAAGAGATCATTTCCCTGAAGAACAACTTCGCTGGCGCCAGGGTGGGCCCAGCCTAGACATGCCCCGGCCGCATTTTTGGCGATGAACGGTGGCATGCGAAAGATGGACGATCCGACAACAATTCCTACCATGACACAACTGGCGTCTAGCAGAGATAGACGAGGTGCAATGGTAGAGGCCTGCGGTGCAGATGCCATAAGAATGCTAAGCCGTTGTGAGAAAGGTGACGAAAGCCAACTGAACACCGTCACGAGCCAATATTGGCAGAGATTCGCTTGCGCTTCTGCAAGCGACAGGGTGTAAGGGAACAATAGCGGCACTCCCGCATCGCTGGCAATAGCCTTCTAGGGATTCAGGTTAGGGGGCGCTTCCCTATTTGGACCGAAATGGTTGGAAACGACGCCGCGAAACAGGCTTTGTTCGAAGACTATGTGGTAGTGTGCAAGGGCTTTGACCGCTGCTGAATACGGCCGAATTTCGCAGGCGGCCTCGATTTTGGGGCCCTTTGCCAACCCAGTTACAAGCAGGTAAACTGTTTTGCTGGCTGAAAATGCTTTTCTGGAAGGGTGGCAGAGTGGCCTAATGCACTGGTCTTGAAAACCAGAGATGGGAAACCATCCGTGGGTTCGAATCCCACCCCTTCCGCTTCAAAATCTATCCTGGGGCCGTTTGTACTTCTTTGCATGACGGCCTGTTTCCTGTGCGAGCGCCCTTCCTTGGGTGGCGACGCCGTCAAAAATCGGGCTTAAGGCCTTGAGAAGATGCCCGGGGTATTCGTCGGTGCAACAGGCTCGTTTGCCCCTACCGCAATTTGCCTTGCGAAAGCTAAACTGTTGCCATGCCGCTACGACTTACCAATTTAGAATTGCCAGTTGAACAGCCAGAAGAGAAGCTGGCTGCTGTAATGGCTCGCCGGCTGGGAATTTTGCCCAGCGATCTTGGCCCCTGGCGCATTTTACGAAAGAGCCTCGATGCCCGTTCGCGCGAGCGACTGACTTTCGTTTATTCGGTCGTTGTTCAAGCGCCGGAAGCAGAACAAAAACTACTGACAAAGAAAATCCCCGGGTTGGAGCGTTTTGATGCTCCCGAATTTGAAGAGCCCGTGTGTGGTGGACGTCCGCTTGGTGAGCGGCCTGTTGTCATAGGTTCGGGGCCGGCCGGATTGCTAGCGGGCTACTATTTGGCATCGCGCGGCTATCGACCACTCATTTTGGAACGTGGCCGGCCCGTGAAGGATCGCGTTTCTGCGATCCGCGAATTTGATAGTGGCGGCAAGTTTGAGCGTGAGAATAACTATCTGTTTGGTGAAGGGGGTGCAGGAGCCTTCAGCGATGGCAAGTTAACTTGCCGGATGACTGGCGCGGATGTCGATTATGTGTTGGCCCGGTTTGTCGAATGTGGCGGTCGGCCATCGATTGTTTACGAGAATCGACCTCACCTGGGAAGCAATCGATTGCCGCTGATTTGTCGCAACTTTCGACGTGCGACGGAAACCCTGGGTGGCGAGTATCGCTTTGATTGTTGCGTTGAAGGACTGGACATTGTGGATGGCCGGCTGCAAGGGCTGAATACTTCCAGCGGCTATGTGGCAACCTCCACCGCGATATTGGCGATTGGACACAGTGTGCGCGATACGTATGAAATGCTCCATAGTCAGGGCGTTCCGATGCAAGCCAAGGCTTTTCAGCTTGGGCTGCGAATTGAACAGCCGCAAGCGATGGTGAACCACCACAAGTACGCGCATGATCGGTATCTCGACTTGCTGGGGGCGGCGGACTACACCTTGGTGGCAAATGGGCAACGCAATCTGTTTACCTTTTGCATGTGCGCTGGGGGCTGGATCATTCCGAGTGTCAGCGAGCCCAACATGTTCTGTACCAATGGTATGAGCAACTCGCGACATGATACGCTGTTTGCCAATAGTGGCCTGATGGTAACGCTAGAGCCACACGAGTTTGGTAGCGACCATCCCTTGGCAGGTGTCGAGATCCAGCGCAAGTATGAGTCACGTGCGTTTGAGCTTGCAGGACGCAACTATTTTACTCCGATCCAGCGGGCCAAAGACTTTTTGGCGGGTAGGACGCCCAACTCGAGCGAGCGGATCGAGAGTTCTTATCGGCGTGGTTCAACGCCACTTAGCCTGATGGAGATCTTGCCCCCAGAAGTTACCAAGGCGATGCATGCGGGGCTGCCGATCATGGATCGCAAATGGCGAGGGGACTTTTTGCGTGATGCGATTCTTGTGGGTCCCGAGATGCGGGGTAGTTCGCCAGTTCGAATTGTGCGTGATGTTCATTCTTTCCAATCCACGGGCGTCGCAGGGCTGTATCCGGTAGGTGAAGGTGCTGGCTTTGCAGGCGGGATCATTAGCGCCGCCGTGGATGGTTTACGTGCCGCAAAGAAGGTGGTGGAAGCCTTTAGTCCTGTATAAGTTGGATCGCCGAGTCAGCGCAAGGGTTACGTCTGTCAGCACGAAGCGTAAGCAGAAGTTGCGAAGTGCTACTTTCCCGCGTCGGCCGTGGGCCAAACGTGAAGTTGTCCGCTGGAATCACCAGTGAGAGTTGTGGCACCATCGAATGTGAGTGCGGCTCGTGTAGGCAGCGTGCGGACGCCTCGGGCGGGTGTTCCTTGGGATTGGCCATCGTTTTGGATTGCGAAGGACTTTAGTTCGCGACCATCGTCTGACCAAATCCGCACGATTCCATCGCGGCCACAGGTAATGAGTTCGCCTTTGGGACCAAAGGAAGCGTCGAGCACGCCGCTTGCCAATTTGCCATAGACTCCCGCAGGTCGCTGAGGCGGATGAGCATCGGCTTTCGAGATGGCAGGCCAGCCTTTAGAAACATCCCACCAGACAATCAAGCCATCTTCGCCACACGAGGCCAAGACTTGGCTGTCTGAACGCCAGGCGAGTGCCCGAATCGCCCCTTTATGTTCAGAAAGGGGAAGTACAACGCCACCGCTGGTAGCATCCCACAGATGGATGTTTCCGATTCGATCACCGGTTGCAAGCAGTTTCCCATCTGGGCTAAATCCAACGGCCGTAACCCAGTCGGTGTGCTTGGTAAGCGTGTGAGCCAGCGAGCCATCTTCCGTGGAATAGATTTTGATGTTGCGCGCCGAACCGCCAATTGCAACGTAGCGTTCATCCGCAGAGATATCGGCGGCGATGACGACATCGGTCTCGTTGCCGATCTCCGCCAATCGCTTTCCACTTTTAACGTCAAACAGCACTGCTGCGCCACTTTGTACTGGCCTTCCGCCAGCAGCGAGTAACACAGAGCCGGACCGGCTAAAGCGCAGCACATGCGGCTCTCCCTCGCTGAAAGGGAGCGAGCCAAGTACGCTGCGAGTTTTGGGGTCGATAAGATCAATGCACTCGTAAGATGCGATGGCCGCGAGTGGGGCACGTGGGCTGGATGCGAGTGCCAGAATGGGAAATGGTCGAATGGTTTTGGGCCGATCGATCTTGGGAAGCTGTGATGGCATGGGCGGCGGACCATCGGCCTTGACGATTGGGCTGGGGGTGAAGCCCAAAGTGCGCGTCGGAACGGCAGCGCTCCCCGCATTTTGACGCAGACCGGTGTCGATCCAGGATTGGATTAACGCGATTTGTTCCTTGGGGAGCGGATCATTGTCAGGGGGCATTCGCTCTTCAGGATCTTCCGCAGTGATCGCCTTGATGACTCGACTGACACTAGACCTTCCTGCCACAACCACGGGACCGCCGCTTCCCCCCTTTTTGATCGAAGCGAAACTCGATAGGTCCAGACCGGCCTCTTGCTTGGATTCACCATGGCACTGTAGACAATGACGCTTAAAGATCGCGGCCACATGGTCGTCGTAGTTGATCGGCTTAGACTCGTCAGCCCCCTTCGCAACCGGGCAGGCGATTAAAACTGCGGCTGCGATTAGGAGGAGCCATCCGAAGAGTGGCTGTAAGTTGTCTTTTTTGAATAGCATCTTCGTGAGGCCTTAGTGGTTGAACGCAAATTCTGTCGAATTGAGGAGGCTCCAGAGGATGTCTTCGTAGGCAGCCTGGTCCTTCCCATCTTCGCCAACCAATTCTTTGAGGGCTTTTGTTTCTTCGCTGGTTGGGTGACGACTGAGCGTGCGGATAAAGAGCGCATCAATCACTTGTTCGGGTGACTCTTTGGAATCGACCAATTTTTTTACTTCACCACCGGCGGCGAGCCGATCTCGAATGGTGTCACCCACCGCCAAGTGAAGCGTTTGGGAGAGTGTTGGCTCACGCTTGGTCTCGCAGGCACAGATGGTTCCCCGGCTGGACCGACCAAATGTCGCAAAGAAGGGATCGCCATGGTTGGGTCCCTCCGTGCTGCCGGCCGTCTGGGGGTAATACTCAATCGCTCGCGTGCCTTCGGGGAAGCCACCAAATGAGCGTTTGACATTGGTCACTGCCACGACAGAGTCAAGCAGCACATCGGCTCGCAGGCGACGCAGGTGGGCGTGCGAAAACTGCCGTGTGTCTCGGACGTTGGAGGCGTTGGGGGTGGCACTTAGCTGATAGACTCGCGAGTTGCAGATGTCCCGCACGAGGCTTCGGAGGTTGAAATTGGAGTCCACTAGCCGCTTGGCCAGCGCCTCTAGCAAAGGACCATTTACCGGTGGATTACTGGCGCGAACGTCGTCGACTGGTTCAATGATTCCTCGGCCCAAAAGTTGTGCCCAGATTCGGTTGGCAAGGTTCCGGCTGAACAGATCGTTTTTGGGAGAGGTGAGCCATTCGGCGAGTGCTTGGCGAGGATCGCCCCCCGTGGTAACAGGCTCAACACTTCCCAGTACTTTGGCGGGCATCGGCCTTCCATCGACTAGGTGCCTAGCAGGTGGGGCCGATGTGTCGCAATAGATGCGGCGTTCACGAGGTTCGACACCTGGCTTTCGCTTCATGCCGGTGAAGAAACTAACAAAGCCGTAGTAGTCATCCATGGTCCAGCGATCAAAGGGATGGTTATGGCACTCAGCACATTGGATTTGTACACCGAGAAAGACCTGTGAGAAGTCTGCGGCGAATGCCTTCGGTTCAAACTGTGGCTTGTGCACCAGCATGGTGTAGAGGTTGGCCGGGCCGTTGGTCAGGTTGCTGCCGGATGCCGTTACCATTTCGGAGACAAACTCATTCAGGGGACGTTCAGTTCGCATTTGCTTGCGAATCCACTGGTAATAGGCGTCTGCCGCCTTCACGTGCGTTGCAACGGGTGCATAGTTGCCCCCCATGACTCGAAGTTGTTCTGCCCAGATGGCGGTCCAGAGGTCAGCAAACGCATCATTGGCTAACAGTTCATCAATTTTGAGTGCACGTTTGTTGGGGCGTGTGTCCGCCATGAAGGCCTGAAACTCTTCGACCGTTGGGGGGCGTGCAGCTAAGTCCAAAGTGACGCGTCGCAGGAAGGTGTTATCGTCGCAAAGTTCCGACGGTGCGATACGAAGCTTTTCCAGCCGATCAAAGACCAAGTTGTCAATGAAATTGGTTGCGGGTGGATTGGGCCAAGTAAAACCTTCTCCCGGCGGAAGGACAATCACTTCCGTGCCGACGGTGAAACGACTGAATCGGGCAAAGACGTAGGTGTCGCCTGCTCCGGTTGCGGTTACGTTTCCATTGGCATCGATTTTTGCCACGCTTTCATTATTGGAAAAGAACCGTGCCAGTTTGGTGACATCGCGTGATGAGCCATCACTGGCCTTCGCCGTCACCTTGAGCGCTGTACCTTCGCCTGACTTTTCGAACAGGAGTCGAGACGTGGAAGGGATGACCTCCACGGTTTCCGGGATGACGCCGGTATCATCGGGAGCGCCTGCAGCAATCCAGCGAATCAAGGTTTGGGCGTATTCGCTATCGCGGGCAAACAGCTTGCCTCCCGTATGGGGTACTGCTCCAATGGCTTTAAGTACCAAAAGGCTTTGTCCTGGGACGGCCGTATTGACGCGACGGCCTACCATTTCATTGACGATTCGTTCGTAGTCTCCCTTGGCGTCGTAGCCAAACAGGGAAAGCATAAAACCATCTTTCCCACGAGCAGAGCCATGGCATGTGCCGGCGTTGCATCCAGCCCGAAAGAGGATGGGCATCACATCCCGGCGAAAGCTGGGAGCCTCCGCGACGCCCTCCACGGTGAGGTCGGCGCCAAACGTCATCGTGTGGGCTATCCCCTGGCCGACGCAGCAGGCGACGGCCAAAAGTCCGATACGTAACGTTTGCTGGATAACAAGCTTGGACATGCTTTGTTCACTGAGAGAGGAGGTTACAACTTGGGATCGATGCGGAGAGTGCCATTGCCGGTGCGCTGGCGAATCTCTTGGCCGCCAGCCGAGACGATGACTTCACAGGAGACGCCACGAACACTGCCAAGCAGTGCCTCATCAGTGGCCTCGATCTCAAAGGCGATTTGTTTTGAGTCTTTGGTCAGGATGGGAAGTGGTTCAATCACCATGACTCCCTTGGGCAGGCCGAGCAGCTTCACTTTGGCGGTCCCTTCAAAGGGGCTTTTATGTTCAACGGCCCATGTAAATTGCTTGCGAGCACCACGCCGAACGCTTTCGGGTTGGCTGGCAAGTTCGACAAAGGGTTCGGCAATCGTCAGATTGACGATTTCCGACGAGACACGGATACGCCCTGTTCCCAAATAGGCATCGAGGTCTTCGCGCATCGTGCTGGCAACAACGACCAAAGGACAGTTTCCTAGCGGAGCATTCGCTTCGCCTGAGACCCGCAAGACAGCCTCTGTTTGGCCTGCAGGAATCGTTGTGGTTGGCTGCACACCGACGCCCGGAGGAAGCCAGTCGCACTGAAACTCGACCGGGTCATTAAAGCCAGGGCGCCTTTGAATCTTGACGGGAATGGCGAGTTCACCACCTCGAACGAGTGCAACAGGAGGAGGTTTAATCTCAATCGAGAAAAGTGCTGCATCGGTGACGGCCAGAATATAGCTGTCCAGCTTGACGGTTCGCCAAGCGTCGCCGCCGGAATGGTTGATAAACGGGATGTTTTGCTGGGAATGGCTTTCGAGTTTCTGCGATGGATCGGAAGGCCTAGCCTCGATCGTAATGCGTGAAGTGCTTGGTGTTGCGCTTGCGTCTGCCACAAACTGAATGGGCCAAAGAGTACGTCCGGCGGGGACGCGGGAAGTAACGAGCGTGACACCAGGTGGAAGGCCGTGTGCGACAAGATCGAGCTCGCCGCGGTAGTTGCTTCCCTGTCCTTGTGGAAGGCTGAGGTTTACCGTCCAGCGATTGCCTTGCGGTACGGCCAAGCCGCTTGTGCGGATGCACTCCATCCAGTCAAAGGCAGTGCTGGCCAGATAGGTGTGCACAGCTTGGGGAGCCGCTTCGACTTCAATGCGATAGACCGCAGTGGGGCCGGCGGACCCGCTTGTATCTTCTAGCTCAATCCAATAGTCGCCATCGGACTTGGGTTCCCAGATGATGGAAGGGTCGAGAATGTCTTTCAGGCCTCCTTGGCTTCGGAATGAAGTTCCAAAGATGTCTCGATCAGGAAGTTGCGAGTCGTCCGCTTCCATCTCTGTCGCGTTGGGCATGCCAGAGGCATCGACAGAACGGATGCGAAGCTTGGGATCGATTGGTGAGCCGAGAGTAGCAGCGAAAACGCGAACACGCAGGCGATCCCCCTTCGAGACCGAGACTCGAAAGGCATCGGTGTCATCGCGGCGGTCGATTTGACCATTGAGTGCTGCAGGAAGCTGTTTGACGACGGTGACAGCCGCCGAAGCATCTTCAAGCACATTAGGAAACGGGCTTGCGCGGAGCGAAATCGGCGACGGGGCATCACCAAAGTAATCAAATGTTCCCGCTTTGTTGGGGATGTCGATAGACTGTGTGAACTCTCCCAAAGGATCGCCAATCAGCTTAAATGCCTGTGTAGTTCCGACTTGGCTACCAAGTGGATAAGCGACCAAAGGGCGACGATTGGTGCCGATGTGTACGCAATAGGCTCGGTCATCGGGGACGAAAACAGACCGACGCACTTCCACAAAGGCGACACCGTCATAAGGCATTTTGACGGCGACCATGGGATCCTGCAGATGCAGGGGGTTGTCGTCGTTCGCAGCGAGTTCTTGTCCCTTTTCATCGAGGATACGCACAGCAAGGTCGTACTCGGACCCACCGTAGTGAATGTCGGCAATGCGGACAGAGTCGACCTCGACCGAGAGACTCTCTCCAGCAATCGCGGGGACTCGGTAGAGATCCACATCACCCCGTCCGCTGGGGCCGACTCTGCCACGTACCGTTACGTTGGGCGTAACCGGCAGGGCTGTTTGCAGAGTGTCGTTCGTATTGTAGCCCTGTTCATTTTCATCCATAACAGGAAATGGGGAGACATGGAACGTTCCCAGCGAAGTGATTTCGGTAGCCGTTCGAATGCGAAAGGGGTATTCACCGGGGATGCAGTCCGGCGAGATTTCAAACTGGCAACGCACTTGCTCTTCAATTCGGCCGCCATGTGCAAGGCCAATTGGATTGGCGAGCTTGGGCAAAGGTTCAATGCTTACGGCACGGACGCCGGGGCGATAAAAAACGATTTCGCGAGCATCCTTTAAGCAGACTCCCTGGATGATGACTTCCACGGTAGTCCCACGCTGGCCTATCCGGGGAGAGATCGTTTCCACATGCAGCAACATCGCAGCGCTTGCCGCTGTTTGCAGAAGCAGTAGCGTGAGTAGGCACGCGCAGAGTATGCCAATGTATCGGGTACGAGCTGATGTGATACGGATCTGGTTCGAGCGGTATTTCATGCTTTAGCCCAACAACCCTTTCACCAACTTGCCATCCTTGACGATCTCGATGGGGCGTGTTCCGAACGCGACAAGCTCTTTATCCGCATCGATTCCGAGCTGATGATAGATAGTGAACAGCAGGTCCTCGAGCGGGACAGCATCACGAGCGGGCTCAGCTGCGGTTGCATCACTGGCCCCATATATGAGGCCAGGTGCAAATCCACCGCCAGCCAGAAGCATGGAATAGGTTCGAGCCCAGTGATCACGGCCACTGGTCGAGTTCACCTTAGGCGTTCGTCCGAATTCAGTAGTGACCCAGAAAAGGGTGCTGTCGAGCATTCCACGTTGATCAAGGTCCTGCACCAGTCCTGCAATGGCATGATCGAGGGCGGGCATTTGGTCGAGACAGTTTTTGCGAACGTCCACATGCGAATCCCACTCGCCGTAAGTGACCGTGACAAAGCGTGTGCCCGCTTCTACCAAACGGCGAGCTAGAATCAGACGCTGGGCAAGTCCCTTGGGGTGGAACTGGTTGTCGGGACCGCGAAGTCCGACGACATCCCGTCCGTACAGCTTCATGGTCTCTTCGGTTTCGCCTTGAAGCGTAAAGGCGGCCTGCGCTTTTGGAGACGTTAACAGCGTGTAAGCACGTTTGTAAAAGTCATCCATCGTGTCGAGGGTGGCGGGGTCTGCCTCCAGTTGGCGGATCTGCTTTTCGATGATTTCTCGCGCGGCACGGCGACGATGAAAGCGGTCCGGTGATATTCCGTCAGGAACCGAAAAATCACGCACCTTGAAATTGGCCTGCCCTGGATCAGCATTCAGTTCAAAAGGGCCGAACGTGCTATTAAGAAACCCCGTTCCGCCCGCAAAACTGTTGTTATTGGGAACCGCGATGTAAGGAGGGACTTCGCCGCGAACGCCCAGCTCGTGGGAGACAACTGCGCCCATCTGGGGATAGTCGATGACTGCTGTTGGTGTGTAACCCGTGAAGAGGTGATAGGTGGCTTGTTGATGGTCAGGAATTCGACCAACAACACTACGCAGGACCGATACCTTGTTTGCTATCGCCGCTGTTTTGGGAAAATTGTCACTAAAAACATCACCGTGATTTGTCTTTGTGACGCCGAAGGAACCACGGTATTCTACCGGTGCTTCAGGCTTAGGATCGAAGGACTCTTGCTGCGGCATTCCGCCCCCCAAGTGGAGCTGGATAACACTGAGGGCCTTGGCCTTTGTTTTTCCTTGGGAACCAGCTGCGGCCGAGAAGGCCTGGTTGGTAGGTTCCTCTCCTCGGGCTTCCAATCGCAGGATATCCCCCAGTGACAGGCCAAGCGCCCCTAAGAGCCCTGCTTGGACCGCTTGGCGACGAGATAGCATGGCACGAAATCCTGCACAGCCCTGATGATTGGGGGGACTGCGCCGAGGGGTTCTCTGTTGCATCGTGGTGTTCCCGTTGACAGTTGGCGTCGTGGCCATTTAGTTGGCGCACATGATTGCCCTGTCATTGTAATTGTTTATAGCCTCGGAGCGACCCACTTGCTTTGGGTGTTTTGGAAAATAGTCTGCATCAGAAAGTGCCTGTAAAGTGGCGAAAAGCAAGTCGATCCCGCCAATTGGTACCCCACGCCTTCACACGGCGAGATCCGCCGAGCTGGCAAAGTTATTGCACAAGCATCGATTGTGAGCGCCGTCGGCAAAGCCGTTTCTACTGAACATTGCTGTGCGGAGAAAGTCATCATTGGGGTGCAGCGACGGCCTTGGGTTGGGATTGGAGCCTGAGTAGGGGGGGGAATTGATGTTCTTGTGATTGGCTCGATCAGGAAATTGCCATCGCATGATCGATCCAGGCGATTTTGTCGTGACCCCTTGATGCTTAAAGGAGTGAATAAGCGTGAGTGTTACCTCTTCGACCGGAGGTTTAAAAACGTTGATACAAAGCAACACCAAGCGTTGGTGTTTTTCAGCACGAATGGGTGGTTGTTTACCCAGCCTTGTAACGAATGATGTTGAACAGAAACACGAAATGTCTTGCAGTAGACCGCATTGCATTTGTGTTCATGTTGCTGATGAAATGAATAGCCGTTCTCCTTGGGGGTAGGATGCCATGCCGTTGACCAAAATGCAGTTGTGTTCTAGGCTCTGTTAGTTACACAATTTCACACAAGGACAATATGCATGGCAAAGAAATCGAATCGTAAATCCGCATCAAGCACCGGTGCTAATCCAGAACGTGGCGTGAAATCGGCGGCGATTCGGGATTACTTGGCTGCGAATAGTTCGGCAAAGACCAAAGCCGTGGTAGAGGCGCATCAAGGCCAATGGCATTGAAGTGACTCCGAACTTGGTTTCCATCATCAAAGCAAAGATGGGTATCAAGCGAGCAAAGCGGGAAGCCAAGCAAGCGGTTGTTGATCAGGTCGTAAGTGCCGGTCTACAAACCAGCAAGTCGGCTGGCCTCGATGCTGCATTGCTGCTTTACAAGGCAGCTCGCGGCCAAGCAGTTCCTAAGGCCAAGGTCACCAGCTCGTTCCTCGCGCTAGTTGAAGTACTAAGCTAAGCCAAACGCCAGTGGCTGAGCACAACTTGTTGTGTTTAGGCCTTGGCAAAATATTCTGTTTTATAGAGCGAGTGTTGTTCAGCTGCAAAGTGTGAGCAACGCTCGCTTTTTCATTTACAAGAGGGAAGCGAACGCGTGTCAAAGAACAAGCAGCGAGAAGTGAAAACGGGCGAGAGTATTTCCGAAGTGGTCGACGCCACAAAAATCGATGTAGCAGTCGCACAGGCTGAGCCGCTGATTGAAGAAGTGCAGCAGTTCCTTGGTAAGCGAGCAGAACTCGCTGCCAAGCTGACTCAGGAGATTGAAGCGACGGAAAAGAAGCTTGTAGAACTCAAAAAGACGGTTGCGCTGTTGTTTCCCGAAAACGCACCAAGTATCAGCAAGGATCGCAAGCCCAAGAAAGTGAAATCCAAAGTGGCAAGCCGGTCAGAAAAGAATGATGGTGGTGAATCTGTTGCTACCCCAGATTTGGACTGACGAACGCCCCGTCAATCTTATTGGGGCAGCGGCTCCAATAAGTAGATTCCGAGATGATCTGCGTCGATCTCGACCGTCAATCTCTTTAGCTTTGCAAGACTGCCGGTATTGATCACTTCGCCGGTCATCAAGTTCGTGATTTGAAAAACTCGTGCTGTGTCTAGCTGAAGCGCAGCATAGTCGGGGGTGATTGTGAACGTTGCCCGCCCTTTGCCTTGATAGTGAGGAACAACCAGCACCGATTTGCCTGAGGCATATCGGGCGTAGGCCTGCAAGGGATTGGGGCTGCCATCACGAGTCGTATCAAGCTTGGTGATGTTGGAATGCCGATGATTTGCTGAAAAGGTTTCAAACAGGCGAGGCAATGACCGCCGAATGCGAATGTATCGTTTCACATCTTCGAGGAATGCCTGATTGGCAGGACGGTCCTTTTCTGCCCAGTCGATCTTGTTGAAGTACATCACGCCAGTACCGTTGGGGTCTGGCAGAGGCGACTGGGGATTGTTCCACTCCTCGCCAATCCACCACATCGGCAGGAACGGCGCAAGGATCGACGTATACGCCATACGCACTCGATTCCCTTGCACAAAGGGCAAGGCATCATCATGCGTCAATAAGTTCGATGTGTAGTAGCGAAACGTTCCACCTTTGCCTGCCTTGTAAAGCGTGGCCGAACCTATGCCGGTGCCGGATTGAATGGCATCGACGATATTATGGTTCAGCAGGAAGTCATAGTGCTTGCCAAAGGCCTGTTGCTGCTGTTTAAATTTGCCGGGCGTTACGTAGTCGGGCTCCTCCGTCCAGCCATGTACGCCAAACTGCTCAAAGTCGAACGTATCTCGCCGGCGACTATTGAGTTCTGATACCAAGATGATCTTGCGCCCCTTGGCGTACAGTGCATCGCGAATCTCTTGGAAGAAATAGCCCGAGGTGTCCGGAGCTAAATCGACGCGAAAGCCATCTGCCCCTGTGCTTTCAATAAAATTAATGGCCGCTGTTTTGAACCAAGCTCGAAACGGTTGACTGGCCCAGTCGAAGCCATATCCGCCCCAACATTCAAAGAGTTGGCCTGCACTTTCTTTGCGATAGAACTCTGGGTGTTCGCTTACGAGAGGGGCATGCTTGGCGGTTCCCCAAACGACGATATCAAAGATAACACGGATGTTTCGCTGGTGAGCTTCCTTCACAAACTGCCGTACGGCGGCAAGCGATTCTTGCAGATTAGTGCCGCCGGTTAACAGGGGCTCGATGGTATGGGGGCCGAAGTTGCCGTAGCCATTGCTCTTCGATCCACGTTCGTAAATCGGATTGATCCAAAGTCCATTGACCCCCATTTCTGCATAGTGATCCAAGACGGCCGTCGCAGAAGCAAACGTACCTTCTGGCGTGGCAGTTTCGATTCGAAGCTGGGCCATGATGAGCGACTTCACCCAGTCGGGAGAGTGCCCTTCAAGCTTTACTTCACGATCAGGAAGGATTTTGGGGATCAGCGACGCATTGTTGATCTTCTGCAGAGGCTTTGCCTCGTCTGCCTGGAGGGAAAAACCTTCAGACAATGCCAGAACACTACCTAAGGAGGCGGCTTGAGCAAAAAAAGCCCGCCGCGTGGGAGACGGTGGGGCAATGGTCAGAAGTTTTGTTGTCTCGCGGGCCATGGTGTTTTGCGGAAGTAAGGTGCAGTCGATGATTGGTGCGTCTTGAGCACTATTAGACTGCGGGCAGGGACCCTCTGACATTCCCCCTTCGATAGCACAGTCCGCTTCTGCATGGGGGCGCACTAGTCATTGCCTGGAAGTAGGCCCAGGTGACGCAGTTTTGCACGCAGCGTCACACGCGAGATCCCTAAGCGCTCTGCGGTTTGGAACTGGTTGCCAGAAAAGTGTTGAAGGACTTCGGTAAGAACGATGCGATCAAAGGCTGCACTGAGGTGACGGTAGAGGTCCGGGGTTTCATCGGCTAGGCCTTTGTGTACCAGTTGCCGAAGGTCCTGGGCAACCGAACATGCCTCATTGTTGTAGTACGTTTGGACCGCTTGCGGCCGGCAAGAGGCTGGCAGATAGTCCTCGGTGATGACGTCACTGGTGGCATGAACCATGGCATACTTAATGACGCTTTGCAGCTCACGAACGTTTCCTGGCCAATGGTGATCTTGAAGCATCGCCAGCGCTTTGGGGGTAACGGCAACGATGTTGCGGTCGAGCTTGCGGTTGTATCGTTTGCGGAAGTGTTCCACCAAGATGGGAATGTCATCCTTTCGCTGGCGAAGTGGCGGCAGGGAGATCGTATAGCCATTGAGGCGATAGAAGAGGTCTTGCCGAAACTTTCCTTCAGCGACAAGCTTTTCTAGATTGTGGTTAGTGGCCGCGATGATTCGAACATCGGTCTTGATGGTGACATTGCTGCCAATTCGCTCAAAGCATTGGTCCTGTATGAGTCGCAGCGCTTTGGCCTGGGTAGCAGGCGCCATGTCGCCGATTTCGTCGAGGAATATCGTGCCGCCATTGACTTGTTCAAACTTGCCAATTCTTCGCTGGTCAGCGCCCGTAAAGGCACCCTTTTCATGGCCGAACAGCTCGCTTTCCAAAAGGGCTTCGGGAATGGCGGCACAATTAACCGCCAGGAACGGTTGTGTTCGCCGGCGGCTGTAATGGTAGATTGCTCGCGCGACTAGCTCTTTGCCAGTTCCGCTCTCCCCCAAGACCAAAACGTTGACATCTTGCTGGGCGACACGTCCGATCAGCTTGTAAATTTCCTGCATGGCAGGTGACGTTCCAACGATTGGGTCGGATTCTTGGCTCAGCGGGTTGCAAATCGCCATTTTCCACCACGGCCGGAACATGGCTTAAGCGGCTGACTTCAATCGCTTGGCCGATCGTACGTTGCAGGGAATGAAAGTCGACAGGCTTTAGCAAGTAGTCAAACGCTCCGCGGCTCATCGCTTCGATGGCCGTTTCGGTCGTTGCGAAGGCGGTCATGATGATGACGGGAATGCGTGGGTCGAAATCCCGCATTTGCTGAAACGCATCAAGCCCAGACATGTCGGGAAGACGAACATCAAGCAAGACGACATCGGGGCGTTGCCGGCGGACGGCGTCGATTCCTTCGCGGGCAGTGCTGGCGGTAATGATCGAGAGGTCTTCGGAGCCCAAAGTCTCGGCAATGGTGTAAGGAATATTGCGCTCGTCATCAACAACAAGTAATACAGCCATGATAACTCGTGGGAGATCAGAAGGAGGCGTTCTGTCTTCCCCATCCTTTAGTGGCAAAATGTGCTAGTGCGGTGTGGCAGACAAATCGAAATGACAATGGTTGGATTTAGAAAGTGAGTATCGCCTGTTACGTGGCACATGGCAAAAAGAGCAGAAACTCGGCACCGCCTTCGGGGCGGTTACGGACGCTCAATCGCCCTGAGTGAGCAGCGGCAATGTGTTGACAGATCGATAGGCCTAGTCCAGAACCCGTCTCTTTGGTGCTAACAAAGGGCTCAAAAATGGAGTCGAGCATCGCATCGGGAATCCCGTCGCCATTGTCGGCAATCTTCACCACCAACCATTCACCGGGACGAGGTTCTTTTAGCGCTACCGGCGCGGATACCAGACGTAAGGCATCGTGTTCTGTGGTGCGGCTGACGTCTTGCGACAACTCGGTGGAGGCGTAGGTGCGGTGGGTCTCAACGGTGACCTGAATCATCCCGCCATTTGGCAGGGCATCAATCGCGTTCAAAACAATGTTCAGCAGTAGCTGACGGATTTGGTCCTGGTCGATTTTCGCAATGATCCTCTCGGCCGAGGGCCGAGTCAGGATGACGACTCCCTGCTGTCGGGCCTTGGTCATGACCAGTTCGAGCGTCGATTGAACCACATCATCAATAGCGACGGGGGTTTTTTCGGGAACAGGAGGACGAGCGAAGTCCAAAAACGCTTGGATCGACTTTTCCATCCGTGAGATTTCATCATTGATGATATGCAGCGACCGCCCCTTAAGCCCCGCCTCGTCTCCACGGGCAATGGCTGCTTGAACGAGCGTTTTCATTGGCATTAAGGGATTACGAATCTCATGGGCCAGCCCCGCCGCCAATTGCCCTACCTGCGCGAGCTGCTCACTGCGTAACAGCTCGGACTCACGTTTCTGCAGTCTTTCGACAACCTCGGCCACATTCTGTTGCACTTTTCGCAGGCTTGTCTCCAGGCCTGCCAAGTCACCAACACTCGCGAAGGTGACAGGTTCGCCAACATCGGATAGGCGGCCCGCCGCATCGCGAACAGAAATATCTAGCTGGATAATCGAACGGCTGACCGCTCGGGCCACGGCCGTTCCCAAAAGGGTACCTGCAGAGCGCCGCAAATACCGAGCAAAAGAAACCCGACTTTTAGATGGCGAGCCGTCTCTTGGCTGGCAGTATGGGTCAGCTCTACCACTTGTTGATTGACGGCAAGGCACTCCTTCAGGGGTTGCAGCACTTTCATGGTTAGGTCGTCGGCCAGCTTTGTCAGGACGGCGTATTGCTCATCCGTCAGCGTGATCTTTGTTGAACTTGTGAAGTCGCTAGGGGGATTGGCTTTGGCGGCGACAAAGATCGGGGTGGTAATCGATTGAAGGTTTTCAAAGAATTCCAGATAGCCGACTTCCATCACGCCAATCACCTGCTGCTCGCGCTCGGTCCGCGCGAGCTGCTTCGCCCGTTGTAGCAAAGCATTGGTTTGGTCGTGCAGTGCAGAGACCGCCTCGAGGTGCTGCAGGTCACGCGTACGCAGAAACAGATTGAGCTGATAGCGTGTTTCCCGCATGGCGATGTTGAGTTCGTCGATGGAAAGGATTCCATGGACCTCACGCAGGATTAATTCGGAGCTGGTCTTCTGCTGCTCATGCACATTCCAGGCAGCGAATATCCCCAAGCCGAGCAAGAATGCACCCAGGCCCATCATAGGGGCAGCAATATTCCAAGCAACGCGACGAGCCATCGTAGGAAATCCGAAGGGCGCAAACAGGCGGTACATATAGCGTATGCGATTCCCTGGATTGTGAAAGGACTTAACGGGTCTGTCATCTTTGGCAGGACAGAAACTATTCAGCCACTGGACAGTTTCTGTCCGCCCTACCTTCAGTGTATGGCTCGCAGCGTGAGAGTGAACCTGTGTAGTGACGGCGGTTTGTTCACTTTTTCGTTATGGAACGGGGTAATGGGCCTCGAAATTGTCGGGAAAGAGATTGATTCTTACAGCATCGTTATGCAATCGCCGCGCCAATCGATTTCGAGGACGTTCCTGCGGCACACACTTTGCTTTTTCGATTCGCCACGTGACAAGTTCTCCCCAGTGAACGAACAAAGGGAATTGATTATGAGTGCGACCAAAGTTGCATCAGGCGAGACACCTCAAAATGGAGTTGCCGGGCTTAAGCACCTCAAGCAAGACATCATTTCAGGTATCGTGGTTTCGTTGGTTTCGCTTCCTCTCTCTTCAGGCATTGCGATTGCCTCGGGTGCGCCTCCCATCACGGGTTTGATCTCGGCCATCGTTGCCGGATTACTCTTCCCGTTCATTGGTGGAGCCTACATGACCATCGCGGGCCCAGCGGCCGGGCTTGCACCGGCTCTGATGGCAATCATGATCGCCCTAGGTGGTGCCGGTGATGCCGAGCATGTGGGTGCAGGCTATCCCTTTTTGCTGTGCGTGATCTTGATGGTCGGCGTCATGCAAATCGTCTTGAGCCTGTTAAAGTTGGCTCGCTACTGTGCGATCATTCCTGTGAGCGTGGTGGAAGGAATGCTGGCATCGATTGGTGTACTGATCATCGTCAAGCAAATGGCCATGTTCTTTGGCTACACCGGCAAGGTCCATGCTCATGAGTTCTACGAATTTGCCCTTGAGGTGCCACATTTCGCCAAAGAGATGACGGTTCCTGTGTTTGCCGTTTCTGCCAGCACTTTGGTGCTGCTGTTTGTACTGGGAAGCCTCAAGTCGAAGTGGCTGAAGGTGGTTCCACCACAGCTTATCGCCGTAATCGTCGGTGTGTTTCTCGGCTACATCTTCAGTCTTGAAAGTAGCTTTCTGATTTCGCTTCCCAAGGATCCGTTTCACGGAATCCACAGCCCCGATTTCATGGCACTTTTTGCTCGCCAAGACCTGTGGTATGCCGTGATTATGGGTGTTGTCACCCTTACGATGATCGATGGCGTGGAATCCTTGGCGACCGCGATGGCCGTTGATCGGATTGACCCATTCCATCGTAAATCCGACCCGAACCGTGTGCTCCTCGCGATGGGTGCATCGAATATCCTCTCGAGCCTTGTGGGTGGACTCACCATCATTCCTGGCGGTGTGAAGAGCAAAGTAAACGTAGCGTCCGGCGGCCGAACCTTGTGGGCCAACTTTACCAATGCCGTCTGCTTGATCCTCTATCTAGCCGTGGGAACGCAAATCATCAACATGATCCCGAAGGGGGTGTTGGCTGCAGTTCTGATTTATACCGGCTGGAAAATGTGTGAGCCACTCGTTTGGAAGCACATGGCCCATATCGGCAAGGAACAACTGGCGATCTTTGCATTCACGATCGCCGCTACGCTTGCAACCGATCTTCTTTGGGGGATTGTGGCCGGTGTGGCTGCCAAGTTCGTACTGAATCTGGTGCTGTATCGTCGGGCGATTGCGATCTCGTCGGAAGATGGCTACAAGCCTTCACTTTCGCGGACGATTTTGGACTTCTTCAGCAATCCCGTCTCTCGGCGAGAGCTGATTGGCAAAGAGTTTCACATGTACCTCGATAAGCCTTTGGTCTGCTTCAACTCGATGAAGCTGAGCGAAGAGCTCGACAAGATTCCTGCGGAAGCCAAGTCGGTAAAGGTGCATTTGGATAACCAAGTGGGCCTGGTCGATCACACCTCTTGCGAGAACCTGATGCACGTGGCCAAAGAGTACTCGCATAACGATGTACCCCTGACCATTGCGGGACTCGATGGCATGCGTCGCTTGTCGGAATATCACGCTTGTACCCACGTGGCAACGGCACCTACTGCACATTCCGCTACGTAGGTGCGTGTCGCAAAGCCGTGCTGCTAATGGCGGCTGCTTGATTGTCAATGAATGGCTGGTACTCCCCTACCGAGTCAGCTACCTGCCCCCTTTGTCAAATCATCTTCCAACCCCTGTATGAAATTTAAGGACACTCGAAATGTCTTCATCCCTTGATGCCTCGATGGAATCCGGTCGTCCGATTGCTGATGTTCGTGCGAAAGAGGTCGATCTCAATGCCACTTATCGCTTCCGGTTTGCCAGCGAACGTTGGCTAACCGGAGTAGGAACTGCAGTTCAAGGTGCGCTGATGGTCATTACCGGAGCTTTTTTGGCTTCGCAGATTTCGGTAACTCCAAAGCTCGCTGTTCAACTAGGAATCGTTGGTGCCTTGTTAGCCGTAGCGGGAATTGGATTTCTGATTCAAGCCTTCGGCGACCTGTTTGGCCACATCGCGATCGATCGTAATGCGATCAACGGCCGTGTTGGCCTTTCAAGCTTTTCCATTCCGTTGGCCAAAGTAAAGCGTTGGTCCATGAATGAAGAGTCGATCAAGATTCCTGAACTGCCATGCGTTCAGATCTGGACCACCGACTCGGAACATCCTCGGGAGATTCCTGGGGGCACGCTGAGCAAGACTGACCACTTCCGTGTGCGTCATCTTCTATTTGTGTTCATGGATAACAAGGACCTTCACGGTCGAAGCTCGAAGGCCTAATGCCTTGCCGCGGCAAAAAATCCCAATGCCAATGTGCGGCGCAATCGGCCGCGTTGGCTAGTGATACTTCTGAACTTGCAGCCAAGCATACTGCAATCCTTAAGATGCAGCCTTGCCTGGATAATGGTGGTCGCCGAGATCCTAAGCCCTTTAGTTACCTAGGAATCGTTGGGAACTTGATTTGTGAAGAGGAGCATTACGACCAAGGATATCGCAGAAAAGCTAAACTGCGAAGCTCGAACCGTTGCCATGCAGGCCTATGCGGCGGAGCTGGGAACCTTGATAACGAACGTTCTGGTCTTTTCCGAAGAAGAGGCCAAGCAGTTGACGGTGCTGGTTCAAATGCACTTGGCCGCTACGGCCGCCGCACCCATTCGGAAGAACGCTTAACTGCGCCATCGATATTCGCAGCCAAAGCGGAGCGTGGTTACTCGGCTCGCTTGTTCACTCGCACCAAACGCTCGCGAGCGGCAACTTGAACATTCTCGGGAATGTCACGCATTGCGATGACAGCCTGCAGGTCTTTCATCGCTTTTTCATCTTCTTTGATCGAAGAATAGGCGAGAGCCCGATTGAACAGCGCCTGGCCTCTTACCGTGGGACTAGTCGAAGGTATATCGAGCAAGCGTGTATAGATTTCGATCGCTTGCGCCGGGCGTTTTGCCTTGGCATGTTCGACACCTTGCAATAGCAAATCGTTGTCGCGTCCGCGGCGGGTGAGTAAACCCACTAGTCGGCTGAAGAAGTTCATTTTGTGCGATCTCCTGGCTTGCCCTCATTGTAGACGATGCAGTAAGTCAGAGATAGCAAATAATGGGCTCACGATCTTGTAATAAGGTCGATGGATTTGTACCCCCCGTTTAGAATTCGTGTGGGGTATTGAAATCAGCACGCCATGCGGCAGACCGCGTGACGCATCTACGGCCTGGGCGTTTGCAGTTTCTGCACGAGGAAGTCCCAGATGTCCTTGTAGTTCTCGGTGGGATGATCGGGATATTTGACGTGGCACTCAACACCCGCCTAGTGTGCGAGCTTTTGAAATCCAAGGCCCCAGGCTGGCGAATGCACCTTGTAGTCCATCTCAGAGACCTTGTCAGGCGGGACGAGGCTCCAATCGTTCTCGAAGTAAATCGGTGCGCTCCCTTTGTGCAAGTGTGACTCGGGGGACCAAGTTTTGATCAGGTTCAGTAAGTCCTCATGTCGATTTGCATTGTCAGGTACCTTCGCTGCACGGAGTGATGTGAAAAAAAGGATGGTGTTGTGGCCAGACAAGATGGCAAAAAACTTCGCCAACGATTACCAACTAGACCCGTCTCGTTACGATGTAAACGGCTCCCTTCCACGGAGTATCATCCAGGAAAAGGCCCTGGGATTGCAACTCGTCACCGCTCCTTTCATAGGTGGCATGGTGAAATGGATCATGAAACGTCCAGCTCGCGTCTTTCCAGTCGACAAATGGCATCCGCACATGACACTGGCTTTGGTGTGGCGAATAGTTGACCGTGACGATCAGCCGCTCATCCTGCGGACCTTGCCAGGCAAATGCAATGAATTCAGCATGGGTCCTGTTTCCCTCCCAGGCCGGAAGACACTCCAGCAATTGCCAATCGCCCTCGCGCACAACCGGTTGACGCAGGATCGCCAGCAATTGGTCGTAGAAGGAAGCAATCTTCGCGTCGACGGCCTCTTTAGGGCCACGGCACAAGTGAGGAGAGATGCGTCGCTGGTGCCCTTCAAACTGTCCCCGGTGAAAGAATCGCATACCCGGCGACAAATAGGTAACAAGTGCAGCCGCTTCATGAACGCCGGGGGGAAAGGCGACGGCCGCACGCTGTTCATCATGGTTTTCCAGAAAACGAGCAAGCTTGGTTTGGTAGTCCAGTTTGGCCAAGAGATGCTCGCGGACCGGAATAGCCTTTTGATCAACTAAACGATCATAGAGACGCTTGTCATAGGTGTAGTCAAAGCCCTGCTGCTGCAATGTCCATTCCAGGTTCCAGTACACTTCGGCCAGGAAACAAAAACCAGGGACGAGGGCTTTCACTTGGGCGATGGCGCTTGGCCAGAATTCTGCCGAGGGAAGATTCCAGGTTCGCGCAAAGATCTCTGGCAGGACCAGCATCGCCATATCGCAACGTACGCCATCGCACTGAGTGGCGATTTTGCCAAGCACGCTACGCATTGCCTCTTGCGCTTGCGGGTTGGCGTAGTTGAGCTGCAAAGTATCGGACCAGCCAGAGAAATAGGGGTCGCGCCCATGGGCCAGCACTAAGTTCCCTGAAGGGCGAATAATCCGTGTGTAGTTCTGTGGCGATTGCAATAGATCCTGTTCTGATCCTGCAATGAAGTACTCGGGATGCTCATTGACCCATGAGTGGTCAAGTGCCACATGATTGGGAACAAAGTCAAGCATCAGCCTTATGCCACGACGAGAAAGTCGGCGGCGCAAACGTGCGAGCGCTTCGTCTCCTCCCAGGTCTTGATGAACGTTGTAGGCCGTAATGGCAAAGCCAGACCCGGTGATATCCTCGTCGCGAAGGTCTGGTAGAGTCTCTTCAAACTCCCTTCGCCACTCGGAATTTGTGCGTGAGGCAATTTGCGAAGCACGCCCAGTCTGCCAGACACTTAGAAGCCAGACCCAATCAAAGCCGAGCGCCGCCAGTCGGTCAAGCTCCACGTCAGGAATGTCGTCAAGTGTGGTGGGCCGGCCGAGTGTCTGGGAAAGCTCCGTCAGCCAAACACGCGTATTGATCTGGTAAAGCGAAGGATAGCGTGGAGTCGGCAAAAGAATATTCTCAGGTTAGGTAATGGCAAGCGGACAGCCAGCCCATTAGGCCGTCCGCAGTACGCTCTAGGAAATGTTAGGTCTTGGATTCGGGTAGGAAATTGACTTTGCCCGTTTCCAAATCGTAGACCGCTCCCAGCAATCGAACCCTCTTGGACTTTAGCGGCTCTTGTGCTTGCGGCAGTTTCGCGAGTTGTTCCATCGACCACCGCACATTCGCTTCAACGGCCGCACTAATCTTCTGATCCTTGGTTTTGCCAGGCAGTGTCCGAGGAAGTCCTGGCTCAATCAATTGGACCAGCGTCTTGATGCCCGGCGGTTCCTCCGTTGGACCCTCCATCGCTTGTAGTGCGGCCGTAACTGCCCCGCAGCCCTCATGTCCCATGACGACGATTAGCGGCGTTGCTAGGTGAGCAACGGCATAGCCCAAACTGCCGATCACGTCGGGAGCGATAACATTCCCCGCCACCCGCACAACAAATAGGTCTCCAAAACCTTGATCAAATACTAGTTCTATTGGAGCGCGCAAGTCGCTGCAGCCCAATATGGTTGCGAAGGGCTTTTGACTTCCGACAAGTTGTTTGCGCCAGTTAGCCCCTTCGTGGGCGTGGCGTGTCTTTCCCGTAACGAATCGCTCATTCCCTTCCCGGAGACGCTTCAGCGCTTCTTCACCATCTTTGGGAAATGGTGTTTCAACATCATCGGGTTCCGCAGCCAAAGCGGGGATGGTAGCGGCAATACTTGCACATGCCAGTAAGCTACGTCGAGTTAAGTGATTGTTGTTCATCAGGATAGGCCGGAACGAGATGTTGGAATGGAAGGCGAAAAGAGACGCAGGCGATTGTGCCATAGATCAGGCACTCTAGCATGCCTCCTTGCGATTTAAGGTGCGATCATACTACCGGGGCTGAGCCAACTCATCTTTGTCAAACGCGCCAGCTGAATCAAGGGGTTAGATCTTTCGTTCAGGCCCCGAATGCTTGTGTGCGAAAGGGAAAAACGCTCAAAGTGAAGCGAGTTTTGCAATGACTTGGTCGACCTGCTTGTGCAGAGGAAGTTCGGTATCAATGCGACATTGAGCAATCTCGCTTGGCCACGCCTCCCAGACTTGCCGCTGCTGCTCGAACACGGCTCCCGTGGCTTCGGAGGCATCCATTCCCTGCTGCAGGCGGGCGGCAATGCGTGCATGGGCTACTTCGGGACGGCAATAGCATTCAATCGCCAGAACCTTACGCGCGGATTCGTGGCAATGCTTGCCGCTTGCCGAAGGATTGCATGGCTGGCAAAGGTTGCATCAAGGACGACAGATACTTCTTCGCCGTGGTGCTGCTTCGCTTGGCCCAGCATGGCCGTATAAACGCGCTCCCGAGCCGCAGCGCTGTAGCGATTAGTCGGATCAGCCATCGCATGTTCCGCTTGAAATAGCTCCTGGCGAACCACATCGGAACGGATGAGTTCGGCGACAAATCGCTGCGCCAGTTCCCTTGCCAGCGTGGTTTTGCCACTTCCTGATAATCCACCGACGATCAACACCATCGGTTGCAGGCGGGTTGCTGTAGACCGATCTGCGCACTCGAGGTGGGCCAGGGATTCCCGCGCTGCTGCGAGCTTTGCATCTCCCTGTAGCTGGTCCGCACGCAAAGCGGCCACTTTGGCTCGAACGGTGGCTCGATACGCCTTGTAGAAATCCACAAGCATTGCGGGTGGGTGATCCCCCGTTCGATCTTGAAATCGCTGTAGCAGTTGCCTGCCAACCCAGCCTGCGCCCAAGTAATCGCACTCGGCCGCCAGAAAGGCAAGTTCGTCCAGAACATCCACTTGGCGGAAATCGGAATTGAACTCAATGCAATCAAAGATTGCCAGTGGGTCGGCAAAACAGATATGCTCTGGCCGAAGATCGCCGTGGCCGTCGTAGATTTTGCCGGCCGTGACGCGGGCTTCTAGCAAGGTGGGCATCAATTCAAGCACTTGCATCTGCCAGCCTTGCACACGCCGGACCATGGCAAGTGGCAAGTGGTGCTGGGACGCGAGAAGGGCCTCCGTGTTTGCGCCAATATGGTCGTAAAAGCGCTGGTGATACTCTGCCACGGTGACGGGTAATGGCTTTTGTTTGGCATAGAAGTCGAGCAAGTGCTCCGCCAGTTGGTCTATGTGTTCTGGTAGAAGTGCTTCTGCTGCTAACAGGGAATCAAGGGTGCGATCAAGTGGTAAACGGCGCATGCAAACGGCCCAGTCCACGATTGGATCGATCGCACGTTCGTCTTCACACCATTTAAAAGATCCGTCCGCATTGCGGACAATGGCTTTCACTCCTAAGTAGATTCCCGGAGCAAGTCGAGAGTTAAGCCGTACTTCGTCACGGCAAGCTTGCTCACGTTGTGCTAGTGTTGTGAAATCAAGAAAGTCGAAGTGAACCTGCTTTTTCAGCTTGAAGACCAGATCACCTGCCAAGAACACCCAGGAAATATGCGTCTGTACGCATTCGACCTGCTGGGGCCTATGCGGATATGCGGAGGGCGACTTTAGCCAGCGTAAAAGTTCTTCGGATTCGTCATCGTGCACTTCCTTTTCGGCAGATGACATCGACCTACTCCTTGCATAGGGTGACCACAGATCGAACTCAGGCGGATTAAAACCCTGCCTTGCTTGGCAACCTTTAGTTTACCAACTTTGATCGATCCTGAAATCATTCTTTGCCAATACAGTAGAGCGCCTTGTCTGATCGAATGAGTAGCTGGTTCCCCGATACCGCAGGAGTTCCATCAAAGACGCCACGATCCGCGAGGCTGTTGACCGCTAGTTGTTCAAATTGAGGTTTTGCAGCCAAGACAAACGTCTTTCCAAGTCGCGATTGATAATAAAGTCGTCCGTTGGCAAGCACGGCAGATGCATAAACCTGTTCGGCACCTTTGAGCCTTTCCTCATAGACGATTTCGCCGCTGTCCGCCTTGGCACAATAGGCAATTCCCAATTGTTCATGCATCCAGTAGAGGTGTCCGTCGTGGTAGACCGGTGATGAAACGTTCGAGCCCTTTTGGCTGGTCCAGAGGCGGTGAGAATCGGTGACATCGTCACTTCCCCCCGCTCGCACAGCTAGAGCGGCCGTGCCTGATCGTCCTCCGAGACAATAGACAACGCCATCCGCAGCCACAGGGCTAGGGACCATGTACCAACCAATATCGGTGTCGCAAGACCACAGCGACTCGCCCGTATCTGGATTGAAGGCCAAGACCTTCCCTTGCTTCGCAACAATCAATTCTTCTCGGCCGGAGGGAGCGGTAATGACAATGGGGGTGTTCCAAGCTTCTTGGATTCCCTCGACCTTCCAAACCTGCTTGCCAGTATTGCGGTCAAGTGCGATGACCGATTCGCTCTCAACACTGGCATTAATGAGTACGAGTTCCTTGTAGAGGACAGGCGATGCCGCGCTTCCCCAGCCGTTCGTCTTTTCTCCGACGTCCGCTTGCCAAAGCTGCTTTCCAGCATGATCGAAGGCGAAAACGCCGGACTTCCCAAAAAATGTATAGACCCGCTCTGCATCGGCGGCCGGCGTACTGGCAGCATAGCCGTGATCACGGATCTTTTCCTCTTCGGGAAGTTTGGCTTGGATCCCTTGATTCCAGGCGATAGTCCCATCCTTGCGATTGAGGGCGATGAGGTGTCGCTTTAGGTCGTCCAAGCTGCCTCCCGATTCGCCAGGAACAAAATATCCGGTATAGCAGGTGATGTAGATGTGGTTGCCGTAGGTTATGGGGCTCGAAGCGCCAGGCCCTGGAAGGTCTGCCTTCCAGGCGAGATTGTCCTCGGCACTCCACTCCAGGGGTAAGGATTTCGCGTTACTAGTCCCCATTCCCGTTGGGCCGCGAAACCGAGGCCAGTTGTCATCTGTGACAGCAACCCCCTTGGCTGGCAGATTTGTTTTGTCGGGGGAAGTCTCTTTTAGGAATTCGCGGTCGGCTTGCGATAGGGTCGAAAGGGGAAGAGTGTATTGTTTTCCATCCTGCCGTTTTAGTGTGACAGAATCACCTTGCAGGCTAATCACGACCGCCTTTATCGTGCGGCCTTTGGTGTCCTTGAAGGTTCGATAATCGTCGGCTGTCCCCGGTGTTTGTCCGAAACAAGTGGCTGGCAGGCTGGAAAGAAAAAGCATCGCCAAGCAGAACAGCAATCGGATACAAGGTAGCACAATACACCTCCTCAACTAGGTTTTGGGCAGTCGTTTGCCGCCCTTAAACTACTCTTTGGAATCTTCCCTGTCCAACTGAGGCGAGCTCGCAAGGCTGATTTCACGTTTCTAGGCGCATCCGCTGCCAATACCAGCTCCATCTACCCACAAAATGGCGGGCAGGAAAAAAGGCCTGGCATCCATCTTAGGCGGAACTCATGTAAACTTATCGTGAAAGGTTGAAACCGCTTTCGCAAAAACTGGGTATCCCTCTCGTCCCTCCCGAAAATCTAAGGCATCACGATGCGCCCCATCCTACGAATCTCCCTATGGCTTGCGATCGCTATCACCATGGTTGCAGCGCTTAATCGTCCGCTTCTGGCGATGGACTATTTGGTGGTTGTTTCGAAGGCAACCCACAGTGATCCCGATTGGGCGAAGGTGGTGGCAGAGCTGGTGCGCAATCATCAAGCCGACGTCGTAATGTTTGACAAGAAGGTGGACGAGGCGCTTCCAGAACTTCAAAAGCGATTTCCGCGCTACGTTTGCTTCGTGGCTACCAGCGCAGAAGCAGGACGCTCGATGGTGATGGAGGTCCATCGGCTTACTCGCAAACTGGATGATGATCCTTATACCGATGTTCTGTGGGGTATTTTGACCGGTTACGACGCTGCCAATGCATTGCAGATCGCCCAAGAGCGAGAGCCCTTGGTTATCAAAAAGGTTGCGGGGGGAACGGAGGTAGCGCTGGATCGGGTGGTGGAGGGAATTTGGTACTGTGAACTTCAGCAAGGCCGAATGGTTCGCAAGGCCGCCGACGGGGAAGCAAAGCAAGAGCAGGGGCCCAAGGATTCTACCAAAGCGCTGGCCAGCACACTGACGGAGTACAAGACGGATTTGTTTGTGACATCGGGGCATGCGACCGAACGGGACTGGCAAATTGGCTTTCGGTTTCCCGGGGGAACATTTCAATCCAAAGCCGGTAAACTGTTTGGCGTTGATACCAAGGGTCAAAAGATTCCGATTCGCTCTGACAATCCCAAGGTCTATCTGCCGATCGGAAATTGCCTAATGGGACATATCGACGGTCCCGATGCCATGGCACTGGCATTTATGAACAGTGCTGGCGTGCGGCAGATGATTGGCTATACGGTCCCCACATGGTATGGCTATGGCGGCTGGGGCTGTTTGGATTACTTTGTCGAACAGCCGGGTCGGTACACATTCGCAGAAGCTTTTTTCGCCAATCAGCATGCTCTCATCGAACGGCTGGAAACCAACTTTCCTGAGATAGCAAAATTGGAGACGCCGCCGGGTACGTTTCCGCGCGTGAATCCCAAGCTTTCCGATACAGCCAAGAAGGCGGGCCTGACTCGCCAGGATGCCATCGGCCTGTTGCATGATCGCGATGTGGTGGCTTTCTATGGAAACCCCGCCTGGGAGGCCAAGATGGCGACTGGCAAGCTCTCCTATGAACAGACACTAACGGTAAGCGAAGGCGTGTACACCTTAGAGATCAAGCCGCTGCTTGGTAAGGAATCGTTTGAGCCGGTGAACCAAAATGGAGCGCAGCGTGGTTGGCGGCCGATGGTGCAGTACCTTCCACATCGGGTGAAGGACGCAGAGATTCTATCGGGAAAGGAGCTGTCGCCCGTCATTACCGACGATTTTGTCCTGGTACCTAATCCAAAGGTTTGTGATCCCAACCAGGTATATCGTGTTGTGTTTAAAGCGACCCAGATCACTCCCTAGGACATCTCTTGAGGCTGCTAAGTCGCTGAACGTCATAACCGGTCACACTAGAGCTATGTCGTAGTGATCGTGGTCGCATTCTGCAAATCAGCCAGAGTTTGCCGACTAGGCAGTGTCCGCTGAACATTGCGATCCTGGCGAGTTCGCGTATTAAACAGGTCGCACGTGGATTTGTGACGTTCAAAACGGAGGCATACGAAATCTGGCAAGCAAGTCGTCGAATGTTAACACCGATAACCCAAGAGGAATCTAGATGGAGGAATATCCGTCGCGCATGGAAAGCGTAGTTCTTTACGTTTCTGACCACTTGGTTGGCCCATGCATCATCTCTCGGATCGCCGAACAAAAATAGCTTTGGCGATTCTCCTGGTTTTCCTGGGCAGCCAACTAGGTTGCCGCTCTTTTCAACGCCGCGGAAGCGTACCTTGCCGACTCACACGCTTTGCGCCGGTCCATAGCGACGCCGATCGCTATATGAAGAAGGGGGCTTTGCTCGAACGGGAAGGAAATGAGCATTGTGTCGATTGGTACTATGCTGCCGCCCGGCTGAAATGGCAAAGTGCTGTCGGTTTTGGTGATGATGCGGCTTCTTATTCACCGGTTTGGGAAGAGTATAATGATTGTGTCGCAGCCCTCCTGCATTCTGCGGCCAAGATGCGACGGCTAGACGCTTCTCGCGGCCTTGTAGTGCAAGAAGGAAACAGGCAGGTCGTCATTCCTGTGGTCCATCACGGCTTTCCCTGGGAGGCCCACGACTTTCAGGCACTGTCGGCTCCTCCACGTGGTCGTCAGTCACTGCTGACCCGGCGATACGAACATCAGGGCGTTGGTGTTCCACTTGTCGTCGAAAGGAAGCGGAACGATAGTTTTCCGGTAGAAGTCCGTTTCTATCCCGAGAAGACCCCTTTTGCGGCGACCGCCATTCTTCGTTTTGATATCCCGTCGTCCGGCATGGACGAAGCGACAGTATCATGTGGATCTTCTGTACTTGAGTTTCATAACCCACTTACCTATCGACATGTTCAAATTGCCAATGTGCGCTTGCCAATCGCTTCAGATTTGACGGCGCCGCTTGCTCACGCCCTCGAAGAAACGCCCCGCACGTACTTCGCGGGATTTGTTTTGCCCGGCCAAGCCGAGAATGCCGCTCGGCTTCAATTTCAAGAGCCGTACCAGCCGGGGAAAATACCCGTCGTTATTATCCACGGTCTTTTCTCCGACCCACAAAGTTGGGCGGATCTGGTGAATGACCTGCGAGCCGCGCCGGGCTTCGCTGATCGGTTCCAATTGTGGGACTATCGCTATCCGACCGGGCAGGGGTTTTTGCAGTCGGCCGCAACCCTTCGCGCCGAACTTCAAGGGGCCATCGATAGCAACAATCCAGACCATTCCGATCCGGCATTGCAGCAGATGGTACTAATCGGTCACAGCATGGGAGGCCTCATAGCAAAAGTGCAAGTGACTTATTCTGATGAACGGATATGGGAGAAAGTTGCCAATCGACCTTTGGAAGAAATCGTTGCGAGTGAAGAGACTCGGGCGCAGCTAGCGCGTACCTGCTATTTTGATCCCTCGCCGCATGTAAAGCGGGTGGTGTTTATCGCAACGCCTCACTGTGGGTCATTGGCCGCTGAGCCAGGCGGTTGGCCGCGGAGCGTCCAGCTTGGTACGGCCGTCCGAAGAGCTGACGAACATGCAGCGTCAGCTATTAGAAGACAATCCGGACACCTTTAGTCCCCTCGTCCAGCGACGATTTCCAACTAGCATCGACCTTCTCAAGCCAAGCTCTCCCTTGCTGGAAGCGATGCGTCAAATGCGAGTTGCATCGGACGTGAAATTGCATAATGTCATCGGCAAATTTACGCCGATCTCCGGGGATGGCCCCTCTGACGGGATTGTCTCGATGAACAGTGCCGAGCATCCAGGGTGCCAAAGTCGGCTAGTAGTTAGGGCCGCACATGGACAAGTGCATCGCCAACCCCCGACGACTTTTGAGATCCTCAGAATTCTCGAACTGCACTGGCAAGAAAGTGCCGTCCAATCTGGCGACCACTTGGAAGCTGAAGATATCCCCGTCCCGGTCGCTGCTTTGAAGGCGAATGCCGACCGTTAACAGATAAATAGTCCCGCCAGTATGCCCGCTTGAGCGGATCTTTTTTCAGGCACTGCTAGAATTTGTCCGCGACATCCACCATGCTGATGGTCGGAATCTACCGTCGTTTGAGAAATTTGTCAGGGAGTGTTGTCGATGAAGAGATCCTTCGGTGCATTGGTCGGAATGTTGGCGTTGATCGCGACTGGCAATGTGGCATGGAGCCAAGAGGCCAAGCCAGCCCCCTTCTATGAAGAAAAGGTCGCTGACTCGGACCCACTCCGTGTGGAACAAGCCAAAGAGCTAGAAGCCTACATCGAGCTAATGAAGAAGGATTCTAGTCGCCTTCATGCTCTATTAAAGCCGGACTATTCTTCGCCTGAGGCTTACGATAAATCGATTGAAGGCTATCGCCAAGCATTCATGGACAGTATCGGCTATCCACCACCCGGAGAGGTTCCCACTGCTGCGCCTACCTTCGATCAAATCGGCGAGGATGGCATTGGAACCTATTATCGCGTCAAAATTCCTGTGCTTCCTGGGGTTCATGCGGAGGGGATTTACATTGTCCCCAAGGGGCTCAAGGGGAAGGCTCCTCTCGTCATTGCGATGCATGGCGGTGGTGGATCGCCCGAAGTAGCACTATTCAATGGTGGCTCCAATTACCACGATATGGTGCGCGGCGGCGTCAAGCGAGGCTATGTCGTTTTCGCACCCCAGCATCTTTTTTCAGTGAAGGACTATCCCAAAGATGTTCGGAATCGGACCGATGAACGGATGCGGCTCATTGGCACCAGCCTAACCGCCGTTGAAATTGCCAAGATCACCCGAAGCCTGGATGTGTTGCTCAAGCGTTCGGAAGTCGATGCGTCACGGGTTGGCATGGTGGGGCTCTCTTATGGTGGATATTATTCGCTAGTGACTCCTGCGGTTGATAAGCGAATCAAGGTCTCGGTCTGTAGCTGCTATTACGGGGTTCAGGAATCTCGCTACCAAAGGGATGAACTTTCGATCCCTAGCGACTTTCGTTTTATGGATCGGTTTACCTTGTTCCGTGATGCGGAATTAGCAGCACTGGTTTGCCCCCGGGCCTTGCAGGTTCAAGCGGGTAGCAAAGATGGTGTCGACCATCGAGACGGCGGCAAGCCCCAGGCACCCGTTTCCGCAGAGTTCTACAAAAAGCTCAACTTGAGCTCTCGCTTTCAGCACCTGATCTTTGAAGGCGGGCACGAGTTCCACGATGAATCGGCCTGGAGCTTTGTGAAGGAACATTTGTAGGCCTAGTTCAACCTGTTGCTAATCAACTAGCTTGTATTGTGCTTGCCGGGAGAACGCCGAAGTGGCTGGTTCAAACGATACACTTCCATCAACGCTTGGAATCATCGGCCTCGGGCTCCTAGGGTCTGCGTTTGCCGATCGCGCCTTGCAAGCGGGAATGGTGGTGTACGGCTACGATACGGAGGAGCGGTGCCGATTCGCCCTGGCGACCATGGGGGGCATGGCAGAAGACTCGCCGCGAGCGGTTGCCCAAAAGTGCGCTCATCTTTTGTTGGCTTTGCCGCATGATGGAATCTCGCGAGAAGTCCTCGCCGAGATTTCGCCCGATTTAGCGCCGGGATTTGTGATCCTGGATGCGACGACCGGGGATGCCGAAAAGATGGCCGAAGTTGGGAAGGCTTTAGCCACTCGGGATGTGACCTATTTAGATGCCACAATCTCCGGCAGCAGCGTACAGGTGCGGCAAGGGGATGCACTCTTTATGGTGGGGGGCGACCAAGCAGCCTTTGCTGCCTGTAGTCCTCTTTTGGCCACGCTCGCTCGGCAGGTGATTCATGTGGGCCCGTGCGGCAGTGGCGCACAAATGAAGCTAGTGACGAATTTGGTGCTGGGCCTGAATCGAGCCGCATTGGCCGAAGGGCTAGTGCTGGCTCAATCATTGGGGCTTGATCCGGCACATGCGTTAAGCGTGCTCCAGGCCAGCATGGCATACTCCCGCGCGATGGATACCAAAGGCGAAAAAATGGTGCTGGGGGACTACTCAGTTCAAGCGCGCCTCTCACAGCATTTGAAGGATGTCCACCTAATGCTCACTGCGGCGGACCGGGCAGGGCAGCAACTCCCATTAAGTGCTACCCATGCCAAGCTTCTGGAATTTGCAGAGCAGCAGGGCTTGGGTGCCATGGATAACAGTGCTGTGTACGAGGCCCTTCGTCGATTACCGCACCCAGCAGGAGGCCCCTCGTGAATGCGGTAACTCCTCTATCGCAAACGGCGAAGATCATCGTCTTGCTAGTTGCCTTTGGCGGACTTTTATTTGACGGGATGGAACTGGGGCTGATGCCCATTGCTTCCCTCTCGATCACAAAGGACCTTTTAGGCGATGCTTTTACGCCGGCCCTTGGTGGAGACTGGTTCGCTTGGCTTTCGGCTCAGCCTGCTACTGGGGGCAGCCGTCGGAGGAATTATCTTCGGCGGATTGGGAGATCGCATCGGACGGGCCCGCGCCTTGGGCATTAGCATCCTGTTTTATTCGCTGTTTGCGGGAGCGGGATATTTTGTCACCGATTTGTGGCAAATGCTCCTACTGCGATTTCTAGTTGGCCTAGGGGTTGGTGGTGCGTGGCCAAATGGGGTTGCCTTGGTGTCGGAATGTTGGCCTTCTGTATCGCGGCCTATGGTGGCAGGCATCGTTGGGGCTGGGATCAACATGGGAATCCTCATCCTCTCTCAAGTTGCCGGTATCTGGCATATCACGCCAGGATCTTGGCGTTGGCTGTTCGCTTGGAATGCAGTCCCGGCGTTACTGGGAATCTTTGCAATGGTCCGGCTACAAGAGTCACCCACATGGCTTGCTTCGCGGCATGCGCCACGTGCCGCCAAGACGCCTCTTGCAGAACTTTTTGTGACACCTTATTTGCAAACCATGCTGATTGGCATTGCGCTTGGTTCGATTCCTCTGATTGGTGCTTGGGCATCCAGCAAATGGATGATTCCCTGGGCCGACAAAGTAGGCGGAGTGGAACATGCCAGCTATAAAGCAACGACCCAGGGCTTTTGGGCCGTGGGAGCTGTGCTAGGGAGTTTCTTTGGAGCTCATTTGGCTAGTCTGCTTGGGCGGCGGATGTCGTACTTTTCCATTAGTCTAGGATCGACGCTGATCACCTGCGGCATCTTCGCATTTTCCGCACCACTTCGTGCAGAGTTTCTGCCGCTCGTACTCTGCCAAGGCTTCATTGCGACCCTATTCTTCGGGTGGCTGCCGCTCTATTTGCCGGAGCTATTTCCTACCAGAATTCGTGCCACGGGTACGGGCATTGCCTACAATGTAGGACGTTTTGCAACAGCGATCGGTGTGATCGTGGCAGGCGAATTGCTTGGACTGTTTGGCGGAAGCTACGCCAAGGTAGGTGCCACGATGGGGCTGGTCTATGCCCTGGGGATGCTCATCATTTGGTGGGCGCCCGATACTTCGAAGCGTGACCTTGTGGAATGATTTCACGGGCGACCGCTCACAATCAATTACACTTGACAAAGCCAACCTCATGAAAAGTTCCGTGCTCTTGCCTTCACTTATGCACCATTTGCTTTTGGGGCTTGCTGTTGCGTTTGGCAGTGTGCCAACATTAGTCGCAAGTGAGCCCAAGTGGAAGCGTGCGCGAAAAGCCCGGCGTACTAGAACTGTTAGATGCTGGGCAGCCCATGGGTGAGTTCGTGTTTAACGATTCACAGATCCTTCGGCCCCACTTTCGTAACCTTCGCGCACCTGGCGGGTTACAGGTGACCCGCAATCAGCCGCCGATCAAAGGTCAAGATGCTGATGACCATGCCGAGATGCATCCCGGCGTTTGGCTGGCTTTTGGCGATGTTTCTGGCCAAGACTTTTGGCGGAACAAAGCGAGCATTCGCCATGATCGCTTTCTAATCGCGCCCCAAGGGAAAGAGGATCGCTTAACCTTTGCCACGCAGTGCACGATGCTGAGCAGTGATGGTCGGGAGCTTGCCAAACAAGATTCGCAGTTCACTCTTCGTCAGGTCAAATCAGGCTACCTGCTGACGCTTGACGCGACGTTTTCCCCAATCGTCGATAACTTCTATTTTGGCGATCAGGAAGAGATGGGCCTGGGTGCGCGGGTCGCTTCCGGCATAACGGAAAAAGGGGGCGGCCTCATCACTAGCAGCAACGGCGATAAGACGGCCAAGGCAACCTGGGGTAAGGCCTATAATTGGTGCGACTACTCGGGCCAAGTACAAAAGCAGCATGTGGGGATTACGCTGATGACGCATCCGAAGAACTTCCGACCAAGCTGGTGGCACAATCGTGATTACGGGGTATTTGTCGCCAACGCTTTTGGTCGCAAAGCGATGAACCAAGGTGATGTGAGCCGAGTTGAGGTAAAGAAGGGGGAAACGCTTCGTCTTCGCTATGGCGTTTTCTTGCACGCCTCTCAAACTGCTGAGGAAGTCGACATTCCTGCTACGTTTCAGGCGTTTCAGGCAATACTTTCTCCCTAGCGATTCTGGCCGGGCTAAATCGTTTCCTATCTTTCGTTGTAAGGTCTGCTGCTGTGATCACGCCATCCACCTCGGCGAAACCGCCGCTCTCTCTGCTTCGTCCTTGCCGCAAGATTGAGGGTAACTCCGCGATCCTGCTCCCTTTCCTTCGCAGTGGCGAAGTCGACTGGAAGAGCCTTGCATTGCATGTGCGTCGGACCGCAGAGGCGGGGCTAATTCCTGCGATCAACATGGATACGGGGTACAACAACCTGATTGACGATTCCATTCGTCGCCAAGCCCTAGCAGCAACCCAGGCGGAGTTACAGGGCAAACGATTTTTAGCCGGCGCAATTGTTCTTGACCAGCCAGGAGCACCGTTCCACCTGGATGAATACGCTCGCCAAATCGATCTCATCCAGCAGTACGGCGGCACACCGGTAATTTTCCAAAGTTATGGGCTTACCCAGCAGGCGGATGAGGCAATTGTCGCTTCCTATCAGCGGCTTGCTGAAAAGACAGACGAGTTCATTGGATTCGAACTCGGGACGATGTTTGCCCCGTTTGGTAAAATCTATTCAATGACGGTGTATGAGCAGCTGCTCAACATTCGCCAGTGCAGTGGTGCCAAGCATTCGTCCCTTCGACGAGACTTAGAGTGGGATCGCATCGTATTGCGCGACGCCAAGCGGCCCGGTTTCCGTGTCTACACAGGCAATGACCTCGCCATTGATATGGTGATGTATGGCAGCGACTATCTGCTGGGGCTTAGCACCTTCGCACCCGATCTATTTGCGCAGCGTGATGCGTATTGGTTCTCGGGTGATCCCGCCTTTTATGAGCTGAATGACAAGCTGCAGTATTTAGGCTTCTTCACGTTCCGTCGTCCCGTTCCAGCCTACAAGCACTCGGCCGCCATGTTCCTCAAGATGCGTGGTTGGCTAGAAACCGACCTAACCCATCCCCAAAGTGCCAAACGGCCCGAAAGTGACCGAGCCGTCCTCCATGAGATCGGCTTGCAGCTAGGGCTTACCATGGCCGAACTGACAGCCTAGGTGAAGTTGGCGAGGCAACCGTCTACACCAGCCCTGCCCATTTGCGAAATGCATCTTCATCCACGTTGCGTCCGCTAATGACAACGACGATGTCTCCCTCGCCGGCTAAATCGACCTTTTTCTGTAGGAGCGGCACTAGCGAGATCGCCCCCGAGGGCTCGGTGCGTAGGCCGTGCTGATCATAGATCCAGCGCATGGCTGCCTGAGTTGTCGCGTCGTCGGAGACCAATGACTGTTTGACGAGCTGATGCAGGATCGGCCAGTTATGCTCGCCAACATCGTAGGAAAGCAGCCCGTCGCAGATGCTAGTAGGACGCTCGACGCGCACTCTTTTTCCTGCCGCCAATGACTGTCGAAAATCATCTGCACCACTAGGCTCAATCCCAATGATCTGTGCTTCAGGAAATCTATGATGAATGGCGAGCGCTTGCCCCGCCATGAGACCTCCCCCACTGACCGGACAGAAAAAATGGGACAGCTTTCGCCCCTCGTGCTGAAGCTGCTCGGTGGTTTCAAGGCCACCAACGCCATTGCCGGCAATCACAAAGGGATCATCATAGGGAGAAGCTTGTATCGCCCCTTCCACCTCCGCAATTTGCTTGGTTAGGCGGTCGCGCTCTCCCGTTTCATGGTCGCGAAAGATATCGTAGGTTCGGACCTCGGCGCCAAACGACTTCGTCCGTTCAAACTTGATTTTGGGGGCCGACTCCGGCATGACCACAATCACCCGTTTTCCAAATCGCATCCCGGCATAGGCAATGCCCGAGGCAAAGTTACCCGAAGAATGGGCTGCAACAGGGCGATCGCCGATTCGTTCCAAGTTGTTGGCCATCCAGTTCAAGCCACCAAACAGTTTGAACGAGCCCGACGGGGTCCAGCCGTAGTCTTTTAGCCATACGCGTCGCTGTTCAGGTAGGCCCAGCAATTTTTCCAGAGCATGCGATCGAATCAAAGGCACACGCGAAACATGGGGGCGTATCTTCTTCTCGGCATCAAAAACATCGTCCATCGTCGCAATGCGTATCGACATCCCAGGCTCCCTTGCTTGCATTAGTCAAATTCAGTTCTCCTCTAAGATACCGTGCCGCATTTGCCGTCGCACCCTACCCGGGAAGGCTCCCTTGGCAATTAAAGCGGCAAGAAAGCAAAAGGCCCTTCTGGCAAGTTCACAGGAACCTACCAAAAGGGCAAGTGTTCAAGCAGAACGTTAGGTCTTAGGCAAAGATTTCCTTGACCACATTCCCGGCCACATCCGTCAAACGGAAGTCTCGGCCCGCATAGCGGTAAGTCAGCTTCTCATGGTCCAGCCCCATCAGCGCCAGAAGCGTTGCATGCAGGTCGGTTGTGTGCATCCGACCTTCCACGGCGTGTAGGCCGTACTCATCGGTTGCCCCGTAAGAAAAGCCCTTCTTGACCCCTGCCCCGGCCAGCCACATGGGGTAGCCCGTGATGTTATGGTCACGGCCGTCGGGACCTTGCGCGGTTGGCAGACGTCCAAACTCACTACCAAATAGTACCAGCGTGTCTTCTAGCATTCCACGCTGCTCCAGATCGGCCAGCAGTGCCGCTGTGGGTTGATCGGTTGCTGCGCAGTTACGGGTTAAACCTTGATGTAGGTTGTTATGCTGATCCCAGCCAGGATGGCAGATCTCGACGAAGCGAACCCCCGCTTCACTCAGGCGCCTTGCCATGATGCACTGCCGCGCAAAACTTCCGGCCGCGCCTGGCTTCACACCATAGGCATCCAGCACATGTTGCGGTTCCTTGGAAATGTCCAAGATCTCAGGAACCTTGTCCTGCATCTTGAAGGCCAGTTCGTACGACTGGATGATCCCTTCGAGTTCATCGGGTGCGCCTGGCTTGCCGGCCAAATCGCGATTCATGCTTTGCAGCAAATCAATTTGCTTGCGCTGCAGCGTGGAGACCGTGTTTGCCTTGACGTTGGGCAAAAACCCGGAGTCGTTGATCTTCGTCCCTTGAAAGTGGGCTGGAAGAAACGCGCTGCCATAATTGACCGCGCCGCCGAAATTCGGTGGCGGGTTGATCGTAATGTACCCGGGCAGGTCTTGGTTCTCCGTACCCAGACCATACATCAACCAGCTTCCCATCGAAGGACGTGTTAGCGAAGCTAAGGCAGCCCCCGTGTGGAGCTGGATGACCGCTTGGGGATGCGCCGGGGTGTCCGTATGGAGGCCGCGCAAGAAGCAGAGCTTATCTACATGCTTGGACATGTGCGGATAAAGTTCCGAGACCCAAGTCCCGGTTTGGCCGTGCTGAGCCCATTTGAACTTGGACGCGGTGAGCGTTCCGCCACCAGGGCCTACCTTTTGGTCATCCTCTTGTAGCTTGGGCTTATATTCCCAAGTATCCATTTGTGAGGTGGCCCCCTCCATGAAGAGGAAGATGATCCGTTTGGCCTTCGTGGCAAAATGCGGCGCCTTAGGCGCCAATAGCCCCGGCTTGTCATTGGCGACGGCGGAAGCAGGATGGCTTTGGGCCAATAAACTGGCCAGCGTCAGAAAGCCAAACCCGGCACTCGCAGACCGCAAGGCCTGCCGCCGAGAAATAGTCGGTAATTGGGGATACAACAGCGGATTAGAGGAGCCGAACGACATGAAAATATCTTTCTGTGTATTGAATATGCTTGTGGATTATGGGGCTGGATACCGTTCGGCCTCCTCCCGTTCACAGGGAAGGAAGGAGGCCGAACGGAGCGAGGATTTACTTCAGGTAGCGGAACTCGGCAGAACCAATCAAGGCTTGGAACAGGCTCAGCCCAGGCTGCAGAGCGAGAATCCGCCGCTTTGACGACTTCTTCACGTGCTGTGTCATCCGTCCGTTCCACCTCATCAGGGTTAGGTGGAGCTGCCGGCTGTTTTGGCTTGGCCTTGGACGCGTTTGCATCCGCCGGGGTGCCGCCACTTGTCGCTGCACTGGGGTCGGTGGCAACAGGGCCCGTTGTGGACTCCGTTGCTGCTACAGCTTCTGGCTTCGGGGCTTCTGGCGTGGCCGATGGCGCTGGAACCGCTGCTTGGGCAGCCGCTTCATAGTCCACCAAGTAAGCCTTGGCTCGTTCGATTTCAGCGGAAGAGGCATTGCGTCCCAGGGTAAGGCGGTACAGCAAGTCAATCTTTCCAGCGTCATCCAAGTCCGCTTTTCCCAAGGCCCACGTCGCCGCAGCAATCGCCTGTTTGTGAATGAACGCATCGTTCAGCAAGTACAGCGACTGTGTGGCAACCGTGGTTGCATCACGGCTTCCCGTGACCATCCCTTGTTCGGCAAAGTCAAAGACCTCTAGCGCTCGTGGAGTTACACCACGCAAAAGTGGCTGATAGACACTTCGATGGTTGCTCGCCAAGCCTTGTTCCAGGATCTTTTTGGCTTCTTGGCCATTATTGCGAATCTCTACAACTTTCAGGTCCTTGGCGGGAGATGCCTCTGGACGCTGAAGGTTCAGGTTCTGTGCTGCCGCCAACGTGGCATCCCGAATCTCTTCGGCATCCAGACGCCGAGGACTATGCCGCCAGACCAAACGGTTTTCCGGATCGAGCGTAACTGCCTCAGGATTGGATTCCCCATCGATTCGATACGTGTGCGAAAGCACAATCGAGCGAATCTGTGCCTTGATGGACCACCCATTGCGGATGAACCGGGCCGCTAGATGATCAAGTAGTTCTGGATGGGAAGGGGTGTCTCCGGTGACTCCAAAGTTGTCAACACTCCGAACGATTCCCTTTCCAAACAAGTGCTGCCAAATGCGATTAGCAATCACGCGTGAGGTAAGCGGGTTCTTTTCATGGGTGAGCCATTCAGCCAATTCCAGCCGACCACTTTGCTTGGCACTGGGCTTGTCGACATCAGGAAGTTCCACAACCGATAGGAAACCGCGCGGTACAACCGGGCCTAGCTTTTCAGCCTCGCCACGTACGCGAATCTCGGTGTCGGCAATCCGCTTCGAATCACGAACACCAAGTGCCACATCACCTGCCACGGCCGGGTCCGTTAGGGCGACCAGCTCTTGCTGAAGGCGGTTCATCTTTTGACGGGCCACAGCTCGCTTAGGACGACCATCCGGTGCCAGTTCGGCTCCCTCCGGATTGTCACGTAGCTTTTGGAACTCCTTCCGAGCTTCATCCACAGCGGCCTGGGCAGCTTTGATCTTTTCAGAAAGGTTGGGATCGACTTTCGCACTTGTTCCAACAGACAGGAGTAACGAAGTGTCGTAATAGTCGAGCCCACCCCCACCCATCTTGTTGCGAACGCCTGCGCACAGGTCAGAACTCTGAAAGATGCCTGCCAAGGCGTAGTAGTCAACTGTGGGAATCGGATCAAATTTGTGATCATGGCATCGTGCGCAGCTGGCCGTAATGCCCAGCACTGACCGGCTGACTGTGTCGATCTGTTCATCGACATTGTCCATGATAAAGCGAACCTTGAATCGCTGGTTGACGTCTTTCACCCCCAGTGCCAAAAAGCCGGTTGCCACCAACTGCTCTGCCTTTTCGGTCGGTGAATTGGCGGGTAGCAGGTCTCCGGCAATTTGTTCGCGTACGAAAATGTTGTACGGCTTGTCTCGGTTGAACGAATCAATCACGTAGTCGCGAAATCGCCACGCTTGAGGATACGGCACATTGCGAGAAGAACCGGTCGACTCACCGTAGCGAGCCACGTCCAGCCAGTGTCGTCCCCATCGTTCTCCAAAGGCGCTCGACTTTAGCAAGCGATCGACAACCTTCTCAAACGCTTGTGGAGAGTCGTCCGCCACAAAAGCAGCGGTTTCTTCGAGGGTTGGTGGCAGCCCCGTCAGATCGAACGTCACCCGGCGAATAAGGTCATGCTTGCTCGCGTCGGCGGCTGGCTTGAGGTTCTTCTCTTCCAGCTTGGCCAGGATGAAGCGATCAACATCATCAGCGACCCATGCGGTATTGTTGACGCTTGGTGGCTGGGCCGCCGAAAGTGGCTGCCAAGCCCAGTGCTCCTTACGGAGCTTATCGTACTTCTCATTAGGTTTGGTGATCGCCGCATCGACTGCCACCTTGGGCCAGTAAGCGCCGTCCTTTACCCATTTCGAAAGGTCCGCAATCTGTTCCTCCGAAAGCCGCTTCTTGGGAGGCATCTCTAGCCCCTCATAGCGGACGGCCTGGATCAAGAGACTATCGTCCGGATTGCCAGGAACAACAGCGGCGCCGCCATTTCCACCTTGCAATAGGCCGTTGATGTCATCAACGCGAAGCCCTCCCTTGGCATTGGTATTGGCGGAGTGGCAGTTGTAGCAGTTGTCGATCAATAAGGGACGGATCTTCTTTTCGAAGAACTCTGCTACCTCTGGCGAGCCCGCACTGGGAGTGCCAGGTTCTGCTGCTAGGCTGGGGACGGCCGCCATCACCGATAGGGCAATGGACCGCAGCAGGTATTTAGACGAGAAACGCATCACAAACTCCAAGTAGATTTTAAGTTGAGTATGAGCTTGGGAAGGGAGGCATCCATGTTCCTCCCTGATCGTGGTTGAATCGTTAACGGGGGGAGACCTGCAGTTTCACAACGTCCTTGGCTGGCACATGAAATGACAGGCCTGAGTCATCAAACTGAAAGTAGCGTGGGTTGATCGCTTCTATGGCACGTCGCTTGGATTCTGCGTCATCATCCACCACGACCAATCGCGCTTTATAGTTTCCTTCCAAGGCTCCTTGGTGAATCTCTCCACCCGCCAAAGTCTCAAGCGTAAATGCGCCGTTCTCTTGAATCTGTCCCGCCGCACGAACGAGCGGATCGTTCTCCAGGGTCACTTCGATGTTGTGCCCTTTCAGCGCCGTAACATCTCCTTGCGGCAATTCAATCTGTCCCTTTACGGCATAGGTTTTGGGCCCCTTCGACCCACACCCCACAATGGTGAGAAGGCCAATGCCGGTCAGGAATGAAACTAAGGCTATCCGATGCCAATTGGGTTTGCTATTCATTTTTTGTTCCTTAAGGTACTAAAAAGGTGGGCGATAATTTCACGCAATACCTTGGGTTTAGTAATCGCCCTGAATGGCCTCACCGTCGTTCCGGGTGACCAAGTAGGTAAGCGTGTAAAGGTCGACCGTCGTCTTCACCGGTTTGACGCTGCCATCACCAAACACAAATTGGCAAACGCCCGAATGTGGACCGCCAAAGCTGCTATTAGCTAAGGCCGGAGTTTGCGCCCTTGGTGGGAGCAATGGGCGAAGGTCGCCATTGGGGGCAATCCCTGCCATTCGGCGGTGAGTATTGCGAACACCACTAAAGACACTACGGTCCTCATTCAACCCACGAAGAGAGTTAGGACGGATGTGCTTTTCGCCAAACAGGAACGTGTTAGACGTACCATCGGTCAGGTCAGCCAGTCGGGTTTGCCCTTCCCATTTCGTAACCATCCAGTTTCCATTGGAGTCCAGTGCCACGAACGGCATGTTGGGAATGATGGCTCCGTTCGACTTGGTGTAGTTCGCGGCCGTACCAAAGCTCGCGGCATAGTCCGACAACGATCCTCCCGCTGCCGAAAAGTCGCTAATGCTTAAAACAGGTAGCGGCCTCGAAGGGCAGATGTACGTTTTGATTTGCGTTTGCACGGCCGCGGCCGGTTGCTGATCCACTCGATAGCGAACATCCCACAGGGCATACTGATTGGAACCATCGATATAGGGCAAAATCAGCGCCGCCCAAGTGGCCCAGCCATGGGGCGTATCAGAATTGTCGCCAATGAACGCGGGGGGCAGGAACCCGAGCGAGTCGTGGAACGTGTGTGTTGCGATTCCGATCTGTCGCAAGTTGTTCGAGCACTGCATCCGGCGTGCAGATTCACGAGCCGCCTGGACTGCGGGAAGTAGCAATGCAACGAGCACGCCAATAATGGCAATAACGACCAACAGTTCGATCAGGGTAAACCCTAGTCGGCGAGAGGAGAGATGGGGCTGGCTGGCAGACAGCGGAAAAGAGCGAGACATGATTACAACTCCTAAAAGTGATTTAAAAAGGCGTATAAGGTTCAGTGGCCAAAGCCAATCAGGTGTTAGCGAAGCGCGCAAAGGTCTTGCTCTCAGGCATGACGCTCACGCGAAAGATTCAAAACCGTTTAAGGCGATCAGGCGGCGAAGTTCTTTTCAGATGTCGCGCTGCGATTCGGGCCAGGTTGGCGCGAATCTACAGAATGCGCAGCTCACTACGAGCTAGGAAAGAAATGCACCGTTTGTCGCAACTGCTATTGGGTTAGCAGCTTGTTGTCATCCAACAACAACGAGAATGTGGGTCCGGAGGGACGAGCTGAACTGACATTGCAGAAATGTGACAGTCGTAATTGAGAAGTAGCATGTGATGACTCCTTTAAGGAAGTCTTCCCGCTGGCCTCCGGTTATCCCCAGTAAGCGACGCAGTGTGAAATACGTAGTAATAACTTTTCCGTGAATCGGATAAAGCAAACATCCTTGCCCAATCGGCGACACTCGCGAAGAGCGTCGTTCGATATTCCATTCACTATGCGATTGGCGTGCCACAATGAAAAAATTAACCGAGTGATCACAAAACCATCTTCAGTAAGCCAAAACTTTGCCGACTAGGGAAAGTACATGGTTTGGCGGTTATGTCACTTCTCCGGCCGCCAGCATCTATCATGGCGCGCCAGCAAATATGCTAGAAGTCGCGCCTTGAGATTTGCTGGAATCGAGGCGGCAAGGTAGTCAACCTCTTTTTAAGCACCTCAATAGCCGCAAATACCGCTGCTTTTCCTTGCTGCAGCGGCGGTTCTGCTAGCAACAGCATCTGTTCTCTACCCTTCAAAGATCGTGCCATTCGCTTGGCGGTTGGTCTGGACGCATAGCCTCGCTTTTGCCGACAATCCAGCTGCGATCCGACGGCCCGCTTGGCCGTTTTTAGAAACGTACAGATTTTCGGCATGGCACTATGTGGTGGGAACCCCTTCTCGAAGACGCTGCGAAGTCGCCCACCTGCGGCTATCAGGTCGGACAATCCCCTGCCGCCGAGCCAACGGCCTTGGCCGCACTTCTGCTTGCTTCCCACGGTTTGCATGCCGAGGCGGAGCCGGCCCTGCGGTACCTTGTCAAATGTCAGACCGCAGCTGGGTGTGTAACGGTACGCATGGGAGAGGATTCGCCCGGCTGGCCGACCAGCTTGGCCATTCTGGCATGGCTTTCGGCCGCGAACCCATCTGACTACACCGCCGAGGTATCGAAAGCACGCCAGTGGTTGCTGGACGCTCATGGAACCACCATGGAAAGGTCCGCTGAACTCGGGCATAACTCGCAGCTCTTAGCATGGTCCTGGGCCGACAATACCCATTCCTGGGTTGAGCCAACAGCTCTGCATGTGGTCGCACTCAAGGCACTTGGACAATTTGGCCACGCGCGCGTTCGCGAGGCCGTTGCCATGCTAATTGATCGGCAGCTCGATACCGGCGGGTGGAACTACGGCAATACCACCGTTCTGGGACAGATGCTTCGTCCTCATATTCAGTCCACCGGAACCGCGCTCTTGGCACTGGATGCCGAAACAGATCCCTCTGGCCGACTGGCAAAGAGCATTGCCTACCTCAAAGGATCAATCTCCGAACAAACCCCGGCGACCAGCCTTGCCTTCGCCATCCTGGGGCTTGCCGTTCATCGTCAGTTGCCGCTGGATGCTTCAGACTGGCTCGTTGCTGCCCATGATCGAGTAAGCAAGCATGACAAGTCCCCTTACAAACAGATCCTCCTTGCACTTGCTGACAAGGGCATGGGAATAGGACCGTTTCGCAAACAGGCCCCAGCACTTCCCTAGCGTTGTTTCATAGCGTCCCTACATGGATAAGTCCGTTTCGAGTAGTCGAATGCCTTCCCAAAAACCAAAAGCCCCAATTACTCTACCCCCCATTTCCCGTCGCGGGTTGTTGGCGGGCGTCGGTCTCGCCGCAACGGGTATCATCGGAGCAGGGCTGATTCGCTCCTTCTTCCAAAAGCGGGCCCCCGTCTTTATTGCTCGTAATCAGAAGTACGATTCCAGCCTCGAAAAGACTATCACCGACGGCCTTGTTGCCAGCGGTGTCGAACTAGCCCAGCTTGCGGGAAAACGCGTTCTGCTTAAGCCCAACCTGGTCGAGCCAACGCGAGAGTGTCCGCATATGACGACGCATCCCCAGGTTATCCTGGCGGCAGCAGAAGTCTTTCGGCGGGCCGGCGCTTTTGTAACCGTGGGTGAAGGCCCCGGTCATGTGCGCGACACCGATTTTGCCTTAGCCGAATCCGGCGTGGGAGAGATTCTGGATAGTGCCAAGCTTCCTTTTGCAGATCTCAACTACCAAGAGGTCGGCCTCGTTAAAAACGGCGGCCGCGCTTCCAAGCTAACAGGCTTCTATTTCCCCCAGGCGGTGATGGAAGCCGACGTAATCGTCAGCATGCCCAAGCTAAAGACTCACCACTGGGTCGGCGTGACGGCCGCTATGAAGAACCTCTATGGTGTCATTCCCGGCATCAAATACGGCTGGCCAAAGAATGTCTTGCATCACAACGGCATTCCCCAAACCGTGTACGACATCAACGCCTCGCTGCCACGCACCATCGCAATCGTCGATGGCATTGACTGCATGGAAGGGGATGGCCCCATCATGGGAACCAAGAAGACCATGGGGCTGATCGTCGTCGGTGCAAATGCAACGGCCGTTGACGCGACCATCTGTCGCCTGATGCAGATCGACCCGCGTGAGGTCGCCTATCTACGGCTGGCTGAAAGTCGCTTGGGCCCTTTGGCGGAAAGGCTCATCGAGCAACGTGGCGAAGCTTGGCGTCCCTTAGCATCGCCCTTCCAAATCTTAGACAAACCCCATCTTCGCCGTCTGCGTCCTCGCGCCGGCGAACTGGTTTCTTAGCAGATGATTACTGCTTTAGTTCCCAACGCCGCCATAAACAGACGATGATCCGCTGATACGTGGCTGGGAGGCGGGTGCAGAACTGGCAGGGCTCACCGCATCACCTTCGTAGACATCGGGTGGCGAAGGAAGCGAAGGCCGGCTCACATTGGTGGTAGATTGGCTCCCCACAAAGTAATGCTTCACCTGTGTCGAAGGTTGCGTTGGCAAAGTGAACTGTCCTTGGCCAGCGTTGCCCGCCATTCCAGAAACAGGAGCCACCCCTTCAATCTGACCAAGGAGGTCGGATGCAGCCTTCATGTTCTGGTCTAGGGAGAGAGCCGTCCGCAGGTTCTGCGAAGCAAGGCTTGGCTCTCCATATTGGTGCTGCAAGCAAGCCAAGTTGTAGTGTGCAGTCGCTGGTGGGTTTAACGCCTTCAGCTCATTCAATGCTTCGGCTGACTTGCCACTTTGAACCAATTGAGCAGCTAGGTTGTTGCGATAGTTCGGCTTCATCGGAGCCAACTTCACCGCATCCTTAAAATGCGACGTTGCAGCCACAGCATTCTTCTGCTTCGCATAGTGCAAACCAAGATCGTTCATGACCACCGCACTCTTGGGGTGGGCTTTTTTGCACTTGAGGTAGGTCGCTTCGGCCTTGGCAGGTTCGCCCATCGAATCGTAAAGGCGGGCCAGACCAATCAGGGCATTTTCATCCTTGGGGGACAGTTTGAGTGCTTGCTCATACTGTGCTTTGGCATCGCTTAGCTTCCCCTGGCTTTCGAAGACGGAAGCCGCTTCCACATAGACCTCATGGGTCACCTTGCCCCCCTTGAAGTCAAGGTTGGTAGCATCATCATCCGCGAGACCCTTGGTCTTAAACGCGGAAGACATCGAAGAAGTCGTCGACTTCCAAGCTTTAGTAAAGGGGTTCGTCGAAGCAGTACCCGATTGTCCCGCTTGCCCCGAAAGTCCACTGTACTGGGCAACGGAAGACTCGGCAGTTGTTTTTTTGCCCCAGCTGAATGGCGACTTGCAGCCTACCAGACAGACGCCAGCCAACAAGGTTGCACCGGCCAAGTACATCGAACGATTTTTCATCGAACTGCCTCCCTGCAGCGGCATCCACAATCAGAACAGATCGCAATGCCATTCGTTTCATCCCAAGTGACTTCGGAAATGATGGTGGTAAGAACGCTGCCAGCTAGCAGCTTTCTTACTGGTTCCGAGAGAGTCACTGGCATCGGTTGGGATCGTCTTTGCTGCCGACTATCTCCACAGATTTCATTCAAGCAGGAATCTTGCCCCTGGCTTTCCTAGACTCGCTAAAACACGATCGCTGCATTCTCTTTCCTAAACTCTCAGCAAAGAGAGCAAGACGTTGCTTGGCGGCCGGATATAATTCAACACTTGATCGCTCCTCTGATATCGCTAGCAGGCCCCAAGGCGTCTACCCAGGAAGGTAAAGCATCGTGCAGTCCAAGTGGCGGAATATCGATCTTCCCAATCGATTTGAAACGATCCACTCCACGCCCGATTTGGAGCATTGGGAGGCGGCTGAAGGGCGTCCCGACGAATCGATCAGGCCGTCAACTCAGTTTTTTGACGATCAGTCGAAGTCACTCGTCTCCGAAAACGACAGCCCCGACATTCCGTTCACCTACAGCGCCAATCCTTATCGCGGTTGTGAACACGGCTGTTCCTACTGCTATGCCCGGAACACGCACGAGTACCTCGGCCTCAATGCGGGGCTCGACTTTGATAGCAAAATCATCGTCAAACAAGAGGCACCACAACTCCTCAAGCAGTTCCTCGGGCGCAAGGCCTATCAATGCAAGTCGATTGCGTTCTCCGGGGTGACCGATTGTTACCAGCCGGCCGAACGCCACTTCCGATTGACTCGCCAGTGTTTAGAGGTCGCTTGGGAATGTCGGCAACCTGTCAGCATCATCACCAAAAATGCACTTGTCCTGCGAGATATCGACATTCTCACCCAGCTTGCTCAGATCCGATTGGTGCACGTCTTCCTGTCGATCAACTCGCTCGATGCGACCCTCGCTCGGTCGATGGAGCCACGCACTAGTACTCCCACGGTGCGCTTGCGTGCAGTCAAGCAGCTTGCCGAAGCCAAAATTCCCGTCGGTGTGATGGTCGCGCCGATCATCCCTGCATTGACCGATAGTGAAATCCCAGCCGTCCTTGCCGCCGCGAAGGAAGCCGGTGCCATGGCGGCAGGCATGGTGCTTTTGCGATTGCCGTTGTCGGTTGAACCGGTGTTTCTCGATTGGCTACAAACGACGCAGCCAGAATCGTACAGCCGTGTCGAGCAGCGAATTCGCGCGACCCGTGACGGGAATCTCAATTCCTCCAAGTGGGGCGAGCGAATGCGCGGAGTGGGTGAGACGGCCGAGCAAATTTCTCAGCTCTTCAAGGTCTTTGCGAAAAAGCACGACCTGCCCAGCAAGCTTTCGCCGCTCGATACGTCGCAGTTTCGTCCGCCCCAACAATCGGGGCAGAAGCTATTGTTCTAGCAGTTAGGCCGGAGACTGCAAAACTACTTTACAGCCGAACAGGAATCCCACGCTTCGCCATGACTTCTTTGGTCTCGCGAATCGTGTACTCCCCAAAGTGGAAGATGCTGGCGGCCAATGCTGCCTGGGCATGCCCCTTTTGAATCGCGTCCGCCAAGTGTTCGGGCTTTCCGGCACCACCACTGGCCACGACCGGAATCCCTACCGCTTGGCTGACGGCCGACGTAATTTCTAGGTCGTAGCCATCCTTGGTGCCGTCGCAGTCCATGCACGTCAAAACGATCTCACCAGCACCCAGGGCTTCTACTTCTTTGGCCCATGGCACGGCTTCCAGTCCGGTCGGCTTGCGACCACCATTGATGAACACCTCCCAAATTTCGCGGCCATCACGCTGGACTCGCTTGGGATCAATGTTCACAACGATGCATTGGCTGCCAAAGCGGCGGGCTGCTTCTCGTACAAACTCGGGATCTTTCACCGCAGCCGAATTGATCGATACCTTATCGCAACCTGCATTGAGCAAAGCGCGAATATCTTCGATCGTCCGAATGCCACCACCCACCGTCAACGGCATGAACACTTGCTCCGCCGTCCTTCGCACGACATCGAGCATAATGTCGCGCCCTTCATGGCTGGCGCAGATATCCAAAAAGACCAATTCGTCGGCCCCTTCCTGCTCGTAGCGGGCAGCGACTTGCACAGGGTCTCCCGCGTCACGCAGGTGCAGGAAATTGGTTCCCTTCACAACACGACCACGATCCACGTCAAGGCAAGGGATTACACGGTTGGCAAGCATAGGAGTGTTCAAGCAGGACAAAGGCCATGAAGGTCAAAAACAGCAAGCCGTAAACGCTTGCACTAAGCACACCAGTCGGGCTGCGGTGCATCAAACACCTCAGGCTTGTGGCTGCCCTGAATCGCTGCAATCGCCGCTTCCGCAGCGGCAACTTCTTCCGCGGAGCCATGGATTTCCATCTCAACAGCCAGCGTGTGCGACTCACCCCCCGCTAATTTAACCACTCGCCCATGCTCCCCTTCGAAGCTACGCGGGTTCGGGAAGTTCGTCCCTGGCTCAAGGCCCGTAACATAGCCATCACTCAGCGGCGCAGTATTCTTCCATAGGGAGAAGCAAGGAAGTTGCTCAGGCGAGTACTTAATGCTGACGCCACGTCGGCCATGAGCATTCTTCAGCAGCGTCCGGGACTGTTTGTTTTCGTCCGAGAGCATTTCAAAAAAGTACACCTGCTCTTCAAACCCTTCTTGGGGCGGGCCATAAGAATTCCAATTCGCAATTCCGGTGGCAGCATGGGCATTGCGTGGAACAAGCTTCTTCACCGGTGCCACACAGGATGAACCCGCATCCAGCAGTGGCGCACCAAAGTTAATGTGGTACAGCATCTGAATCTCCGCCGGCTTGGTGGAGAAATTGGTGATCTCATCCTGCACGTGGATCGATGTGCCATCAAACTTAGCCGTAATCGTAGATGTCATCCGCAGCTTGATGAAGTGAAAGCGAGTCTCTTCCACCACACCCACGAGCTTGATCGTTTTGGCATCGCTATCTACCGTCAACGTTACTTCATGGGCAGGGCGGTTCCCGATTAGGCCATGTAGCGGATAAGTTAGCCGCCCCGTCTCTTTGTCAAATTCTGGGGCACCATTGCTTTGTAGGCCGCACCGAACAAACAGTTCGTCAAACCCATCCAGCCATCCCAGCCCGCTTGGTTCATAGACGTTGACAAACTTTGGATGGACCGGCCCACGCACAGGTGATTCCCAGCCAATGCTCGAAACCTCTTCATCCCCCACCAGCTTGGCCTTCCAAATCCCCATGCCACGCGTTGGCAGTACTGTAAAGTTCAGCTTGCCAGTCCGAACCGAGATCCCAATCACCCCTTCGCTCAAGCCCGCCTGATAGCGGGTGATTACCACCGAAGCGTCGCCCATTTCAGGGAGGTCGCGCTTGCCAATCGTTTGCACATTGTTGTAGGCAGAGCCAATCCCTAAGCGTTGGTCAATGATTGTCCAAGTCTTTTGTGGCATTTTGCGAAGCTCGTCGGAAAAAATGGGGGAGAGGGGAATCAGACGCAGGTTCCAATGTAGGTCGCTGGCCCCGTTTTTACTAGAACCGCAGTTAGACTCTTCGTCCTGCGAGAAAGTCACAGACGGTGGGGGGCACACTCCCCAGAAAGTTTTCGCGTTGACCCAGCAACGGCGACACCCCTAGAATTCAACGGAATTCTTCGTAAGGAATGGTGGGCCTTAGATTTGGGGAAAATCCCATGCGCAATGATTCGGCCCGGCGCCAAGCCGAATCGACGAGGTTAATCCACCATGACTAACACCCCTCCCTTGCCGCCTGCCGGCTCAACACCGCAGCCGCAGCTCCCTGTGCCAATCGGCCTGGATGACGACCTGCGCGTTTCTACCGGCCTTCCCTGGCAAAAAGAACGTCGTTTTCCTGCTTGGCTTTTTTCGTTTGCACTGCACTTTGTTACCATGGCGGTGCTCAGTTTCACGCTAAAAGGATCTCCACGCGGGATTGTCGGCGGTGAATCCTCGCGCGGCGGAGGCATTGCCATCGCGAGCGTTGCCAGTAGCGGAAGCACCCAGTACCAGTTTGAAGAGTCCAGCACGGATGCCACTGCCCAAAACACAAGTGGTTCCCCCAGCGCGACCAAGCAAGAGAATGCGTTTCCGGATGCCAGCGAAGCACCAGCTGGAGCTGCGTCTTCCGCAGCCAACACTGCGGAAGGAATCGCTGGCGCACTCCCGGGTGCAATCCAGGGCTCAGAAAGTGGTTCAGGCGGGTCGGGCGATGGTCGGCTTGCTCCACCGGGTGGCAAATCAGGAATTGGCGATGGCAGCGGGATCGAAACCCAAGTCTTTGGCGTGAAGGGGCAAGGCAATCGTTTTGTCTACGTGTTCGACCGTTCAAGCAGCATGTCCGGCTATGAAGGGAGGCCCTTGCTGTGGGCCAAACGAGAACTCGTCGGCAGCCTCAATCGCCTTCAGCCTATTCATCAGTTCCAAGTCATCTTTTACAACCAAGACCCTTACGTGATGACTCCCTTTGGGGGCCAGTCACCACAGATGCTATTTGCCAACGACGCTGGCAAGCGGGCGGCCTCAAACTTTATCAGTGGTGTCACGGCCGATGGTTCCACCGTTCATATCCGCGCATTAAAGATGGCCCTTCGTCTTCGACCTGATGCGATCTTCTTTTTGACCGATGCAGACGAACCACAAATGACCATGAGCGAACTGCGCGAGATTCGTGCGCTCAATCATGGTTGCAGTATTCACGCCATTGAGTTTGGTGCAGGGCCAAGTCCCAATCGATTCAACTTCCTCAAACGACTTGCGGAAGAGAATGATGGCAACTATGGCTATGTCGATATCCTCAAGTTGCCACGCAGCTAGTCTTGCCAAGTGCGTACTTGTTTGCCATCGTTTTTTGGGAAAAGACTCTTTTGCCAATTCTCCCACGTTTCCGCCGATGCCTTGGGATAGCGCTGCTAGTGCTTAGCAGCGTTCCCGCAACGGCCTGGGCTGATAAAATCTGGATGGAAGGGGCCAACGGCAATCCGCTCATTCGCGAAGGAAAGATTGTCGACATCATTGGCAGCGAAATTCGCCTGCAAATGCTCAGTGGAAAGGTTGACACCCTGCCACTACTCCGCGTCAAGCGGATCGAAGCCAGTGATGACGTTGCCGGCCAAGCAGCCGAAAAGCTGGTTTCCAGCGGCGAGTTCCGCACGGCCATCCCTTCTCTAAAACGGGCCGTCATGGCCGAAACCCGCCCTTGGCGACAACGGCAACTACGCTTGCAGCTAGTCATCTGCCATCATGAACTGGGTGAGATCTCTCAGGCCGGCGAAGAGTTCCTTTCGATTGTAGAAAGTGACCCGTCAACCTTGGCTTGGGGCTACGCGCCACTCGCCTGGCATGGAAGCGTTGTCTCACCACAACTTGAGCAGCAAGCCGAAAAGTGGTTGGCCAAGAAGACCAATCCCGCTGCCCAGCTACTTGGCGGCAGTTGGCTACTGCCAACCTCCAAGCGCTCGGCCGCCATGTCTACCCTGGCAAACCTTGCCAGCAACCCTACACCCGATGATCCAAGGATCTCCGCACTTGCCGAGATGCAGCTCTGGCGAACCAAGATCGTAACCGCCAAGCCCACCGACCTGGCGAATTGGCAACAGGCCATCGACCAAGTTCCCAGCGAGCTTCGGGCCGGCCCACTTTTTGTCTTAGGCGATGCCACTGCTTACGCGAAGCAGCCTGAATTAGCAGCGCTCACCTATCTAAAAATTCCCTTGGTCTATGAGGATTGCCGCCCCTTGTGCGCCGCTGCACTGTTAGCGGCCGCAACGCAGCAGCAACTTCGCGGCGATGCATTCCTGCCCGCGTCGGAGCGTTTACTGCAAGAGCTGCAAAAGAAATATCCGCTTAGCCCTGCCGCCGAAGAGGCAGTCCGCTTATTAGAAAAGTCCGCCGCCAAAAAGGCCAAGGTACCTTGAAAAAGTACTTAGTCTAAGGATGTGTTCGTCGCCATTCCATAACTTGCTTTAAAAGCTCGTTTAGATCGGCCTGAAGTTCACTATAGTCTCCAGTTGGATACTCAAGCACTTCTACGTTATGAATTTCCTTCATCATTGTCTTTAATGGAGCAGCAGTTCCCGAACCCATAACCGCATAGTGGAAATGATGGCTAGGGGCCCGAATGTTTGCACTTTCGAGCAGTAAATTTGCGTCTGGGTCATTCATGCTGCAACCAATAAAAAGCAGCGTGTTCGTAAGAAAGATGGCATCGAGAATGTTGTAAAAGTTTTGAAACTCCTGCCTTGCACGGAAATATTGAGTGCGAGATAGCACAATTCGAACAGGGTCCGTCACGCAGCCATGTGCTTTTAATATGACGCGCATCGTAGATCGCAGGTCATTTAACGCATGTGACTCATAGTACCGGCAAATGTTATATGCACTTTTGCCTTTTCCGAGGCGGCAATATGACTCGTAGATTTCATCATAATTGAGCGTGAGTACAATTTTAGCATCTAGTTGATAAACGACTTTGTGTATTTCAGATGGTTCAAATGCCGGCGACTTAAGTTTTTCTCTTATAAACTGTGAGAAGTCCGACGTGCGTGTTTTGGCGACAATAATTTCCGCTGCATCCAAGTATCGTTCTTTGTCTATTAGTTCATTCGCTAGTTTCGAAAGATCAGGTTCGGCGATTAATGCAGTACTTTCCTTGAGCAGCTTGTCCCAGGCAGGAGGGCGGACGCCAGTGCTAGGGTCAAGACAGCCAGCAGATGCACCTGCACCCAAAACAATAATGCACCTGCGTTCGGCAAGTTCTGGGATCAAGGTTTTAGGCCACTGAATCATACAGTTGCCTCCATCTTAATGTTTGTTGCCAATGCTCTCCCGACAGTTTCGATAAACGTAGAGTACGCCTCCTGCTGCTTAAACTGACCTCCAGCCAAGCCGTCTCTTGATTCAAGTGCCATAATTGGTGCACGAACCGACTGCGCTAGTGGTACAAGGCTAAACATGTTTGGGACATCACCAAGTCGAGCGGAAGTGTCGTCGACACCATTCGCATATAGACGCCCTAAATTGGTTCTGATTTCATCAGGAACCCGCGCAAGAATAGTTTCAAATGCTCCAGTCGCCCGCCTTTCACCCTTTATTGACTTTGTAATGTATTGAAGCACTGTGTAGCCAGCAAAGCCAGTTGCGATTCTTATGTCTGGTCGGATCTTGTACCTATTTGATGCGGCTTGATTTGTCTCTGAAAAGTATTGGTAGTGCCGACGGTAGAGCTCTATCCAATGACTGCACCAGTTGCCAATATTTCTGACCCCTACAATGCTAAAAATGTCACATCCCATTGGAGTGACGAAAAAATCGACTCCGAGTAAAACGCTGCGATTAATTGGGCCAAGACTAGGGCCTAGGTCGAATATTACGAGGTCGTACCGCGGAGATATTGAATCAAGGTAGGCAGCGCACCAGTTTGTAATGCGAAACCCGCCAGTGTCGCCTGCTGCTAGTTTAGACCATGCCTCGCCAAGCTTATCTTCAATTATTGACATAGACGGATGTCCCGGAACTACATCAATATTAAAACGGTTTGTTGAGCCGAGTACTGGCACCGTAGTGTGGTTGATGTTCGAGTCGCCGTCACGAATTGGTGCCAAAATATCAAGTATAGTCGAATGCGTAGAAGTACTATCGCTTGGATCGTAAATGCTGTCACATGTTTCCTCAGACATTACGAGTTGCGTAGAGTTGCACTGCGGGTCACAATCGACTAATAAAACGCGTTTTCCTAAAAGTGTTGCAAAGAATGATGCAACGTTGCAAGCAAGCGTTGTTTTTCCAACACCACCTTTGTTGTTGAAAAAAGCGATAGACTTCATTGGGGCACCTTTTTGCAATCGCGAGACCTTTGAATTGATTGAGAATGTTCACAGCGAGTGAGTGTTCTCAACGGTCAACATACCTTAGGTGCTGAGCCCAACTGCAACCAGCTAGAAAAGGCGCAATGCCGCCCATTAAAGTGTTTTTGAGGAGCCTTTTAAGGTAAAAGGTTGCATTTTTATAAGTGGTACTGTCGCGACGCGGATGTCTTTTTGGTGGGCAGTCGGACATTGCGTAGTTGCGTGGCTTGAGCAGACGCAATGCTTGACACCGGCTCTGAGACGAACAGTTGTTATCCTTCTTCCAGCAACACTCTTGGTCCGATGAATACCTTCAAGGGCGATATCGGGGGTGTCGGGTCAGGACACGTTGCTGCCGAACACACCGGGTTGCTGACAAAAAGTTGGTCGGCAATGTCAACGCGATAGGGTGCTTTGGCGGTGGTTGCTGGCATCTTTTATGCGTTATGCGTAGTTGCTGTAACACGATTAGTCAAATCTGAACCCCAGCAAAGAGTCGTTTAGGTCGCTGATACCTTGACTATCTCTCGTCCAATGGACCCTTAGCAATAGAAGAGTTACTTTTAAATGCGTTGTGTTTTATGCCCCTAAAAATGTCTCTGCTGAGCACGCATTTGCTAGTGCCAGGTTGCTATGCCGTCCCAGGGGCACTTTGGCGTAAGATGCACCCCGTCATAAACGTAGGTGTCGACGGGCGGCTAGATCGAGGTCGCCCGCGCGATGTCATCGGGTAAAGGAGTGCTGTGTGCGAAGTGGTGGAACAAGTTGCTGGTTGGTTCTAGTCCTATGCTTCCTGTGGGGAGCGTCGCTAGAGCATCTTCCCTCCGTCGCTGCGCAAGAGGGGGCAGCACCAGTCGTCGCTCCTGGTGAAGAAATGGCTGTCCCTGCAGAACCAGGCAAGCCCGCCCCCAAGGGCCCGCAAGGGTTCTTTCAGATCCTGTTTTCCGGTGGCCCCATCGGCATCATCATCATGTTGGTGCTGATTGCCCTATCGCTGACGGCTGTCTACCTCATGATCGAGAATGCGCTCATCATCCGTCATCGCGATCTCATTCCCGATGGCCTTGCCGAGGATGTGCGCGAATTCGTGATCAAACAACGCTTGCCCGAAGCGATCGCCACGTGTCGAGAACACCCCTCGCTCCTTGCGTTTGTGCTTCAGTGTGGCCTGACCGAAGCGGAAAGCGGCTGGACCGATGTCGAAAAAGCGATGGAAGATGCCCTCGCTGAACAGTCCGCACGACTCTTGCGCAAAATCGAATACCTGTCGGTGTTAGGCAATATCGCGCCGATGGTTGGACTACTGGGTACGGTAACCGGAATGCTCATGGCCTTCAAAGAAGTGGCAGATTCCGAGGGAAGCGCCGGCGCATCGCAACTTGCCGAAGGAATCTATCAAGCACTGGTCACCACCGTGGTGGGGCTCATCATCGCGATCCCTTCGCTGGGTGCGTTTGCAGTCCTAAGAAACCGCGTCGATCAAATCGTTGCCGAGGCCGCCTATGCGGTGCAGCATGCGCTAGCACCCCTAAAGCGTGCCAGCCTGCGAATGGCTGCCAATCCACCTCCTCCGCCCCCCGTGGCTGGAGGGCGATAAATGCGAATCCCTAGCCGCGCGCTAAGCGGCGACGTTGGCTTCAATATGACGCCCATGATCGACGTCGTGTTCCAGCTCATCATCTTTTTCCTCGTTAGCAGCCACATTGCGAAGCAGGAAGTGCAGATGAAGTTGCCACTTCCCTTGGCCACCTCCGCCATGAAGGAAGATGTCCGCGACGAGGTTCCTCGTTTGACCGTCCATATTGCAGCCGATGGAAAACTCTTTCTGGCCGCACGCGCTATGGATGCAAAAGAGCTAACGCAGCGGCTCCGTGAGCGTAAGCAAACACTGGGCGACAACCGCCTACTAGAAGTTCGCATCCGTGGCGATCGCCGCGTCCCCTATCGCTTGGTAGAGCCCGTTTTGATCGCCTGTGCCGAAGCCGAGATTTGGAACGTTCAGTACAGCGTCTATGATCGTCGAGAAGCCGCCGCCGCTAACCAAGGAGGAAAGCCATGAAGCCCGTTAGCTCTTTCCTCTCTCGTCGAACGGCCGTCGATTTACAGCTGACGCCCATGATTGACTGCGTCTTCCTGCTGATGGTCTACTTCATTTGGGCCAGCAGTTTTCAAATTGCAGAAAAGAAGCTGCCGGCCGGAATCTCTGCGGAACTGGGGCAGGGGGGAAGTGGCCAAAGCGACATCCCGCCGGCCGAAGCCGATTTTGACAAGCTCGTCATTCGTGTGATCCAAACTCCCAAGGGAGAGCCAGCCTTTCTTGTCAATGATGCTGTGGTCGGCGACATGGTGGCGCTTCGCGGCCGATTGCAACGCGTTGTAAAGATTCAGCGGTTTGTCCCTGTGGTCATTCATCCCGATCCGGAGATCGGACTTGGCACCGCCATTGATGCCTTTGACCTCGTAAGGCTGGTAGGGTTTGACAAAGTGATGCTGGCCGCCAAAAAGTGATCCTCTGCATGTTCCCAGGCAAGCTTGCAAATCGAGAGAAAGTAGAAGGCGTGCGCCATTCGTTTCGCATCTGCCTACTGCTCTTGCTATTCGCATTTGCCCTTCCATGCTTCCCTTGGCCCAGTGCGATGGCAGCCGAAGAGGTCGATAGCCGCCTGGTGTCCGGCCTTGTCCAGCGTCGCATGTATGATCTTGCGCAGCTCCACCTTGAGCAGCGACTGTCGTCCAAAAAGGTTTCGCCCCGAGAAGTAGTCGACCTCAACGTCTTGCTTCTCAAGGTCAAGATCGAGAAGGCGCAGTCCCTTTCTGCCGAGGCGCAAAAAGCTGCCTTTGAAGAGGCATACCTAACAGGCCAAGCTTGCCTCAAAATCCACGCACAAAACCCACGCCTAGGTCTTGTGCGCTTTCAAATGGATCAAATCGGCCTAGCGATGGGAGAGTTTGCTCGATTGGCTGCCCAGTTGGGAGAGCCGATCGATGAAGCCTATCGTAGTCGGCTGCGCGAGTCGATCAGCGCCATGGAAAAGATGGACCGCGACCTCGCACAAGCTGTTCCTCGCCAGTTCCAAAAGGAAGGATCGCAAGCAGGCAATTCGCGCCGCGCTCCCAGTGATGACCTATCAGCTGATGAGCTCCTTTCTCTGCAAACGCAACTGCGTCAGCAACTCACCAAGGCGTATGCCTGCCAAGCGGGGCTCTATCCCAAGGGTTCGCCCGATTGGCGCAGTGGCCTTATGCGTGGCTCCGAACTTGTCGATGGCGCGCTCTCTCAGCTTCCCACGCGTGACTCACGCAGAGTACGCCTAGTCGTCCTGCGAGAATCCTTGCTGCGTGAACTGGGCGAAACGCCCCTTCCCCTAGAAGAAGTCATCTCGTCTCTCGGTACCGATCCCGATTCCCTTCCGCCAGAACTGCGCAGCCTTTGGAGCAGCGAGCTGGTTCGCCGTCTGGTCGCCGCTCAAGACCTCGCACAAGGAGCAGCGTTTGTAGCCCACGAAGAGTCGCTCTTTCAAGAGGCAGCTACTTCCGCGACATCAATCGCCATCGAGTGGGACTTTGCGCGACTGGAACTCGCCATTGCGCAGTGGAAAAAGGCCGATACGCTTGGGGCCGCAGCGTCCACCGCCGCCCGCCAGAGGGTCAATCAACTGCTCGCCTCCATCGAACAAGATCGAGGCACCTACTGGAGCAAGCGTGCCCGGCAACTTCTCGCCAAAGATCTACCAGCCGGCGCTGCCGCGGACGACACGACCGCCCTCTTGGCATTGGCCGAGGGAGCCGTTCGCAATCAGGATTGGCCAAGCGCCCGGCGGTTCTTTCAAGATGCCTCGCGCCGTGCCGAAGCGTCCGGCGACATGGAACAAGCAGTTGACTTGGCCTTTCGCAGTGCACAGCTTTTTCAAAAGGAAAAGGACTTTACCCGTGGTGCAGAAGCCTTCCTGCAAATTGCAGATCGCTTCCCGAAGCAAAAGCAAGCCGCAGATGCTCACTTGGCCGCGATTTGGCACTGGGGGCAACTGGCGGCCAAAGATGATGATGCGGCGCAGCACTACGTAAAACTTTTAAAGGAACACCCTCAGCGTTTTCCTACCGCCGGCACCCTTTCGCAGGCCTATGCATGGCAAGGAAGGTTGGCCGAAACCAATCGAGACTGGCGTACGGCCGTAATTGCCTACCAAGGGATTGATCGAGCCAGTCCGCTGTTTGAAGCAATCGTTCCTCGGCTCCTCAGTTCAGCCAAGAGCTGGCTTCAATCGTCTCAGGCTGATCCAGAACAAGAGCGTCGCATCGCTCGCAGCTTGGCTGATTATCTGGAGGGAGTGCTGGTTCCCCCGGAAGTTGACAACTCCACAGAACCCGCCGCGATTGCCTGGACAACAGCCCAAAGGCAGATTGCGGTCGCGCTCGCAGAACTGTGGGTCCTCTATTTTCCTGAAAAGCTCGGCGAAGTCGAGCCAATGCTACGTAGTGCATTATCCGCAGGGGGAGAAATCGATCCTCTCTGGCAGGCTCAAGCACAAGCACAGCTCATTCGCGGCTTTCTTGCGCAGCCCGGCAAAGAAGCCGCAGCGCAGCGTGAACTCGATGCACTGTTAAAGTCTGCTCCCGAGCAACTTCCCCCACTCATCGAACTTTTGGCCGCCACCATGGGAGAGGTGGCTGGTCAACGTCAGGCGTTACTGGGAAGCCTTTTGCTCTCCCAGCTTGATACGCTGGAAAAACAGGCGGGGGTCAGTAAGCCCAGCGATGTTCCTCCTAAGTGGAAGCAGTATCGTGCCCAGGCGCTAATTGCCACCGGCAAACGTCCTGCCGCAAAGCAGCTACTTACTACCTTGGCCAAAGAGTTGCCGCGCGATGCCAATGTCCAGGTCCTTTTGGCTCGCTGTCTTTCGGGTGGATCGCCGGAAGATCAAGCACTCGCTTTAGGGCAGTGGCGCATTGTGGCGTCTCGCGCCAAATCGCATAGTAACCTCTGGTATGAAGCAAAGTACGAAGTCGCTCGACTACAAGTTCAGCAAGGAAAGAAGGCCGAGGCTGCTCAGCTAATAGCCTACTTGCTCGAAACGCCCCCCGGCATTTCCGACGCCGGTTGGAAGCAACGCTTCACAACCCTGTTAGGTGTCGCGCAGAGAAAATAGGGCCGCTTAACAACTACGAATCGATTTCGCGCTTACGATCCCAGTTCAATGCTTGGAAAGCAAGAACCATCGTGGCAGAAAAAGCGGCAAGGGTGACAAGGTTCATCGTAGATTTCCTAGGCGAGCCGAAATGTCAGATCGTGGGCGGGATGATCCATTCGGCAATTTCAAACGGCGACCAATTCCATGGTTCGCATGTGGCGGGGTGAGCAGGGTTCAGCGGTGACACCGTGATTGGCGTTGCAACCTGTCGGCCATCCGAAACGTCGACTGAACCGTCGCGAGCGGTGCTGGGCATACCAAACCCGTTGGGCGGGGTTGCTGCTGTGTCGTCGTTTTCGTCGTCCGTCGGGCATGGCATCCTCAAGACACGTCTGCACTCAACTTACTTCTCGCAATTTCATCTATCGGCATTTCGCCGCAGAGAAAACGAGTGAGCTCGTCAATGTTCAAAATGGATTGACTGTACGGATTGGACGGGCTACCCACTGAACGGAAGTAGCCAAAGTGATCAAAGCAAAAGCGAGCATCATGGAGGTCAGGGTCATGGCGGTAACTCCTACGGCTTACCCAATCAATTCCTTGCGGGAGGAATGTTGGGGACAGGGGGCTTATGCTGGCCAGTGCCAGCCGTAGGAGTGAATTGCACCTGTAGTACCAAACCCCAAAACTTGATTTGTCGGCGATAGGTACATTTTCTAAGTGCTGTGATATCAATTGCTTACGGAAAAAATGCGCCCGTCAGCGGCATTTCCGCGCTCCGTTGAGCCCGATAAGCCGTTGTCGAATTGATGACACTTGATTCTCGCGAGGTGACATCAATAAGATTGTAGTTGGGACTTTCTGCATCCCATCGCCCGGCCAAGAAACGCCGTCGGGCGATGAAAAGCCTTTGGAGGAAAGGCTCGCCATCGCCCGTGCAGCAGTGGATAGTCCCGATTGCGTGTGGACTACCAGGGACCACGAACCGGATAGACACCGAATTGATCGGTATGGCTTGGCCAGAGGGGCGTTGGGTGGAATTGAGCACCCATGCCAGCCTGGTTGCCAGGATACGAACGACCAAACTGATGATAGATCGGCGATACTTCCCCTTGGGAAACGCCCCAGCTATAGCTGGTCATCATCTTGGCAGTGGGTGGAACAATCAGCGCGACAGGCTTGCTGTATTCCGTGTGATAGTACTGGCCATGCCATGGTTGGGTGGACGCGTAGTTGCGTGCCCAGCGGTCGGCGAGGGCGCGGGGACCGCCTGCTTGGGCTTGGTTGCCCATCAGCAGAAGGCTAGCCACCGCCCCGAGGACGACGGCCGTAATTTGACGGGATAGACGCACGGGTTTTCTCCAAAAAACGCGGGATAGTGGGGAATTTCGCCACTGTCCCAGGTAAAACCGCAAACAGGGGCGACGGTGCCAAAATGGCCTAGCGGTAGCGAACGCTGGTACGGGTCAAGCCGGCACCGTTGTCGTAATACCGATGGTAAGAGCGCGAGTGATGGTACATGAACTCATGGGGTAGCAGGGGTTGGTACGTGATGTACGTATGCCCGACATGAGCTGGTACGGGACGGGGCGAAACATACATCGCAGCAGCTACGCCACCGCAATTGGCAGGTGCCCAATAGTTATAGAACAGGTCTGGCGAACCATATTGGCGATAGTTGCAGTTTGCATTGTGTGCATCCTGCGCGTGAGGGCCCACGTTCCCGTGGTATCCAGGGCCAGGAATGCCGTGATGGGCACGTCCGCCGTAGCCATAATCCGTAATTTCACCAGAGGATTGCCCCCCTTGGTTGCAGTTTTGGCATGGCTCGCTCGCTGTCGCCAAGCCCGACAGCATAAATACAGTGGCAAGGCTCAGCGCGCCGCACAGCGCACGGAAGGAAATCGACATGGTCAGCTCCTAAAAGGTAGACCCGAATGGGTAGGTGTTGGGCGACACAGCCAGCGACTTAGGTGGGATGTGGTCGCCGGAAAACCTGCGTGCAAAGGGAAATTTCGATCAAGCTCAAGGCAGAACGCCTCTTGATGGTTCTCTCGGCAAGTGGTGGTCCTGACGGTGAATCTTTGTTTGACAGACGGACTAGCTGGAACGACCGCACCGGATGAACAGTGAACCGGCCGTCGCCGCCTGGGAGTTGGCCCGCAAAGTTTGTACAATCCGCAAGGATTGCCGGCGTGGCAGCGTAGCTTCTCAGAAATCTGAGCATCTGCGGTCTCGCTGGCCAAGGTTGGACAGGCAGGGGGCCGATAGCCTCTGATTCATTTCGGTCGTAACGTGCGTCGCCTGTGTCGCGCACGCCATATTTCTTTGGGTAAGGAGTGAGGGGTTTGGCCACCGCAAAAGGAAACAAAGAAGTAGTCGACGAAGAGTTGGACGGCGAAGATTCCTCCCCTGTGGAAGCGTCATCCAGCAGTCGTGGCAAGCGGCGCGCAACGGCCGAGACCATGGCCACCAAACAGCGGGATATCTCGGTTAGCGAGTTCTTCGCCAAGAACCGACACCTGCTCGGATTTGATAACCCACGCAAGGCGCTGCTGACCACCGTTAAAGAGGCCGTCGACAATTCGCTCGACGCCTGCGAAGAAGCCGGAATCATTCCCGAGATCTGGGTCCAGATCGACGGCACCGGAACCAATCGCTTCAAGGTTAGCATTCAGGACAATGGCCCAGGCATTGTCAAGAAGCAAATCCCGCTCATCTTCGGCAAGCTGCTCTACGGCAGCAAGTTCCACCGCCTCCGCATGAGCCGTGGCCAGCAAGGTATCGGCATTAGCGCCGCCGGCATGTATGGCATGCTCACCACCGGCAAGCCCGTAAAGATCATTTCGAAGACCTCTCCCAAAAAGCCTAGCCACTACTTCGAAATCCAGATCGACACCAAGCGCAACCATCCTGAGATCATCAACGGCAAGGGAGAGGGCGACGACATCGATCCCGGTGACAAGGGATTGAAGATGATGTCCGACAAGGGGATCGACTGGGCAGCCGTCTATCCACCGGTCGAAGTAGAGATCGAAGGGGTCAAGCCACTCACGGGCGAAGTGAAAAGCGGCACGCGCGTCACGATTGAGCTCGAAGGGAAATACAATCGCGGCCGTGGTAGCGTGGATGAATACCTAGAGCAGACGGCCATTGCCAACCCGCATGTCACGCTGCACTACCAAGACCCCGAAGGGAAGACCCACTCCTACAACCGCAGCACGAACAAGCTTCCGCCAGAGCCCAAAGAGATCTTGCCGCATCCGTACGGCGTCGAAATGGGCCGCTTGGTGACGATGCTCAAGGATACCGACTGCAGCACCATCACGGCCTTTTTGACCGACAGCTTCTCACGCGTAACCCCCAGCGTAGCTCGTTCCATTTGCCAGGCTGCCAAGATCAGTCCACGCGCCCATTGCAAGCGGATTGGTCGGCAAGAGGCCGATGCCTTGTATCAGGCGATTCAAGCGACGAAGATCGGCGCACCATCGACCGACTGTATCTGCCCCATCGGGGAAGAGTTGATCCTTAAGGGGCTGTACCATGTTGTGCGTGGCGAGTTCTATTGCGCTGCGACTCGTCCCCCTTCCGTCTATCGTGGTAACCCGTTTCAAATCGAAGTGGGGCTCGCCTTTGGCGGCGCTTCCATGGCCCAAAAGGTCTCCTTGGAACAGCTGACGGAATTCCTCGCCGAGACCGACGCTCGTACGCTACGTCAGTTCTTGATGAACACGTTCGACGGTATCGGCAGCGACGCGGCCGACAAGATCATGACCGAAGCCGGCATGAGCACCCGCTCTAGCCCTTCGAAAATGGACCCCAAAGAGATCGCTCAGTTGCATGCAGCGATGCGTAACGTCAATTTGTCCGATGGACAAACGATGCAGGTCCTGCGTTACGCGAATCGCGTTCCCCTACAGTTTCAGCCCGCTGCTTGCGCGATTACGCAGTCGATCATCGGCAACAACTGGCGCTCGTATGGGCTGTCGCAATCACGTGGCTCGCTCCCCAGTGGCCCGATCACGATCATGGTGCACATGGCCAGCGTGTGGGTGCCGTTCACGAGCGAATCCAAGGAAGCGGTCGCCTCTTACCCCGAAATTCAAAAGGAATTGCGACTCGGTTTGCAGGCGGTCGGACGCAAACTCGGGATGTACCTCAATCGTCGCAAAAAGGTGAAGCAAGAAAGCGAACGCCGTTCGATCTTCTTGCGTTATCTGGGCGAAGTTGCATCGGCCGTTGGCGAAATCAAAGATCTTGGCGACAAAAGCCGCACCGCGCTGTACGAGCAGTTGCTGGGCGTTGCCAAAAAGCGAACGGTCGAGGCCGATACCAAGCTAGATGATCGTGGCCGTAAGGTCACTGCTTTGGAAGATGAGCTGGGCGACCACGTCCTCATCGTGAACCAAGAAGATCCTGTCACCACGCCCCAGCGGGCTTAATTGTTCCACACCAAGTTACCTAGCACTACAACGATCGTGTCGAAGGTCGGGCACCTGTCCGACTCCAAAGCACCAAGTTATTGAGGTTTGAGATGGCGAAGAAAGCTGCCGCTGCCAACAATGCACCGCCGGTAAAGCTCACGGCAAAAGATAAGCGAACGCTGGAAAGTCTGCGTGGACTTGCAACACGTGTGATGGACTTTGCCGAACGCTCGAAGCCGCCCCATTTGGATATCCTTTCCCGCTCGCTCTCCAATGTGCGGTTCAATAAGAGCAGCAAAGTGATTGAGATGGGAACCGGCAAGAACCAGCGTGAGCTGTTCAACTTGTCGCAGGCCAAGGCCTACATGCAAACCCTACTAGTGGGCAGTGGTGCCAAACGGCTGATTGAGCAAGGCAAGACGACCAGCCTCCGGGGTCTGTACTACATGCTCAAACATACCATCGCCGGCACCAAAGAAGAGACCTTTGATGAGCAGAGCGAATGCGACACGATGATCGAAGACGCCGAAGTCATCTTGGAGGTGCTCCGCGAAGAATTGCACCTCTACGCCCAAAAGCGTGGCGAGATGGTCGGCCAGATCACGATCGTCGACAGCGGTGACGAAATCGATTGCACGCGCATGGGCTCCGGCGGATACAGCATTCCTTCGATTGTCGAGCCCGACCGGATTCAGTTCAAAAACGTCAAGGCAAAGTTCATCCTGCATGTCGAAAAAGACACGGTCTGGCAGCGCTTCAATGAAGATAAGTTCTGGCAGAAGCATAATTGCATTCTTACCCACGGTGCGGGACAGCCTCCACGTGGGGTGCGCCGCATGCTTTACCGCATGCACCATGAACTGAACCTGCCGATCTACTGCGTTCTTGATAATGATCCCTGGGGATACTACATCTACAGCGTTATTAAGCAAGGTTCGATCAACCTCGCTTACGAATCGCAGCGGATGGCCATTCCTTCTGCACGTTATTTGGGCCTGCGCAGCAACGATTACGAACGTTGTCAGCTAACCCCCAGCGTGCAGATCAAGCTCAACGATCAAGACGTCAAGCGCGCCAAGCAGATCGCCAGCTACCCCTGGTTTGCCCACAAGAAGGCGTGGCAAAAAGAGATCGACATGATGCTCTCCAACGGCTTCAAGCTGGAAGTCGAATCCCTCATCAGCAAAGACATCAGCTACGTCACCGAGGAATACGTCCCCGCCCGCTTGGAAGAAGGCAACTTCCTCGACTAGTCCTCTCTCCAATCATATTTTCAGAGCCGCGAGCGTAAGCGACCGGCCATCTGGCCTGCCAAAGTCCCCCACGGCCAAACTCACTGCTGGCCGTGTCTTTCCGTGTTGCTCCGTGTACCAATCCTCTTCCTTGGATATCTGTCTGCGTACACAGCTACTTCTTCTCCACCTCTAACTCCGTCACCACCGGCAGGTGATCCGATGGAAACCGCCCCTCTTTTTGATCGACCAGAATTTGCAGGCGCAGCGGTTTGACACCGCGGGTGGTAAAGATGAAGTCGATGCGGTTGTTGGGGGCGACTTCTTTGAAGCCGTTCCACGTAGAGTTCGGGCCTTCGGGCTTTTTCGCAGAGCGTTCGTAGGTGTCAAAAAAGAACGGAGCGTCCTTCGACTCTTTCGCGATTAGCGTGTTATAAGGGACCGAGCCTGGCGTGGTGTTGAAGTCGCCCGCGAGGATGACAGGAAGACCTGCAAACTTTTCTTTCGCGGTGGTAAGCAGCAGTTTGGCGCTTTCCGCGCGAGCCTCTTGGCCCCGATGATCAAAGTGCGTGTTGACAAAGCAGAAGGTGATATTCGTCTTGCGGTCTTTGAGCTTCACCCAAGAGGCAATGCGAGGCAAAGCCGCATCCCAACCTTTGCTGGCGATTTTGTCCGGCCTGTGCGAGAGCCAAAAGGTCGATTTGTCCAGCAGCTCAAAGCGATCCTTGCGATAGAAGATCGGGCAAGACTCGCCACCATTTTTGCCATCGTCACGGCCGACGCTGTATGCCTCCATCTCCGGAAGGCGAGCCTTCAAATCTTCCAGTTGGCCGACAAGCACCTCTTGAAAGCCAGCCAACTCCACCTTGTTCTGGATAATGATCTCTGCCACCCAGTCCTTGCGATTCGGCCACGCATTCACCCCATCACTGGCGGTGTTGTAGCGAAGGTTCCAGCTCATCACCTGGACCGACTGTGCAAAAACATTTTGGGCAAACAGGAAAACCATCAGCAGTGACCAAAACGCGCGTTGCATGGAAATGCCTTGCAAGAGAACAAGTAGCGGGGAGAGGATATTTGCAATATACCGGCCGAGAAGGCTCCTTGCCTCTCTCCTTCCGTCCTCTGCTCCTTCAAAAGAGGCCCAGAAAACCTGCCCCATTACCCGCCTACGGAGGAGGCACGCTTCGAGCTACAATGAGGGGCTTGGTTCATTTTGTTAAAAGGGCCCTGTTCGGACGAGAAATCGACCAGCCAACGCCACGGAAGTTCTTGCGTTTAATCTGACGGCGCGAACACTCTCAAATAGACGCGTCTTACGGTTGAAGCACGATACTCGGCGATAACATTCGCCTTGTTACCAGAGGGTGCTTCAGGCAAAGATATTCTTCCAAGCTTTCAATGTTTAAGGATGCGACATGGGACACAATATCTGTAGATTCGTGCTGCTCCCATCTGCGACGAAGTCAGCGGCAGAGACTTTGGCGCACAACCTTTCGTCCAAAGTGGAGCGAATCGTTACCATTTACTTCCGTGATCTTGAAAGCAAGCGAGCAAACACTCCGGAGTTGCAAGACGCTTGTGCAGCGGCGGTTCGAATTGTGGATATTGCCCCGCCCCTTTCCTTCGAAGTATTGAAGGAATTAGGAATGTCGACGTTTGGAGAGAATAACTTTTTGCTCCGCGTTGCAGACGATGAGGAATTAGACCAGACATATCCGTCGAGTGAATGGCTAACGTCGGTCTATCCACAGCATGACCTCGACTGGCTACTTCATCCAGAGGAAGATCCTATTCCTTGGAATACGAGTGCGTTTTACCTTTGCCCCAATAATCCCGCTACTTGGGATCTAGAAGTTCCCCTATTCCTATCGCTCTTGAACGTTGCCCTGCCTAATCAAACTAGGCCATGTCCTTTTTGCAAGTCGCAATACACTAGCAAAGGAGAACGTGGACAATGCAACGCATGTGGCTTTGTAGCGCAGCCATTTCAAACGAAGGATCAAGCGAAGACCATCCTGCCTGTTCGCCTAGATGCTTTTGCTTGGGGTTCCTGCCCACGGTGCCGCAGTAGTCGCGAGTTCGTTCATCAAGTCGAGCAATGTTTCCGCTGTGGGCAGTTGATGGAGGCAAATCCAGGAAAACACGCTGTGCCTCTTCAGATGAATAAAGGCAAGATCCTGGAGCTACTCAAAGACGCTGGGATTTTCTAGTAGCCGGCGTTTCACGTCCAAACTCTTACCTCCCTTCCTTCGCACGCTCACGGTAAAGCCAACCTCGTTCCCCTTCCGTGTGTTCCGTGGTGAAACTCTTCTCCTCCTCCAAAAATCCCCAGAAAACCCGCCCCATTACCCGTCTACGGAGGAGGCACGCTTCGGGCTACAATGAGGGGCTTGGTTTTATGTTGTCAAAAGGGACCTGTTAGGACGAGAAATCGACCACCCAGCAGGCCCGAAAAATTCTTCTCCGCAAGCCAGTTCTCATGCCCCGCTACAATCCCGCTCAGATCGAACCCAAGTGGCAAGCCTTTTGGGACACCAACCGTACCTTCAAAACTCCCGAAATGCCTCAGGGAGAAAAGCTGTACGTTCTCGATATGTTCCCGTACCCTAGCGGCTCGGGCCTACACGTAGGGCATCCGGAAGGCTACACCGCAACGGACATCGTCTGCCGTTTTGCCCGCATGCAAGGGAAAAGCGTTCTGCACCCGATGGGCTTTGACGCGTTCGGCCTTCCCGCCGAAGAGCACGCGATCAAAACGGGCGAACATCCTCGCAGGAACACCGAAAACAACATCGCCGAGTTCACGCGCCAGCTGAAGATGCTCGGCTTCAGCTACGACTGGGACCGCGTCCTTGCCACCACCGATGTGGAATACTTCCGCTGGACGCAGTGGATCTTCCTGCTCCTGTTTGATACTTGGTACGACGCCGATCTGGCCAAAGGCCGGCCGATTGCCGAACTGCCCATCCCTGCCGAGGTAACGGCCCAAGGTGCAGACGAAGTTCGCAAGTATCAAGATGACCATCGCCTCGCTTTCCAGTCCGACGCACTCGTCAACTGGTGTCCTGCGCTGGGCACGGTGCTCGCCAACGAAGAAGTGATCGACGGCAAGAGCGAACGTGGCAGCCATCCCGTGCAGCGCATTCCCCTGCGTCAATGGATGCTGCGCATCACCGCCTATGCCGACCGTTTGGAGTCCGACCTGGAAAGCGTCGATTGGTCCGAAGGGATCAAAAAGCTGCAGCGCGACTGGATCGGCCGCAGCACTGGCGCCGAAGTCGATTTCTGGATTGGTGAAACTAACCTGCCATCCAGCGATGCCTCCGCTGCGGCAAAAGGCTTCCAGGCTTGGAAGGCTACTCGCACCGGTACCACCTTCCCGCGCAAAATCCCGTCGGACGTTCTGCGGATCTACACCACTCGTCCTGACACGCTGTTCGGCGCAACCTACATGGTGATTGCCCCCGAGCATCCTTCGGTCGAACGCCTGACAACCGCTGCTCAAAAAGCAGAGGTTGAAACGTACCGCGCACTGGGCCGCTGGCCGCAGCGACCGTGAACGTCAAGAACTCACAAAAACCAAAACGGGTGTCTTCACTGGGTCATATGCCATCAATCCGGTCAACGGCCAACCCGTTCCGATCTGGATCGCCGACTACGTCCTCATCAGCTACGGTACCGGCGCAATCATGGCGGTACCTGCGCACGACATTCGCGACTTTGAATTCGCGCAGCAGTTCCAGTTGCCAATCATTCCTGTCGTCCATCCCCCCGAAGACAGCGGCCTGTCGGAAGAGGAACTCGCTGAGGTATTGGCGGGCAAGGCCTGCTTTGCCGAGTACGGCCTAGCCTGCAATTCCGGCACATATAATGGCCTCCCGACGCTCGATTTCAAACGCGTCATTACGGCCGAACTTACCAAAGCCGGCACCGGCAAAGAGGCGGTCAACTATCAGTCTGCGTGACTGGCTCTTTAGCCGTCAACGCTTCTGGGGCGAGCCCTTCCCGCTGCTCCATGAGCTGGACGATGCAGGCAAGCCGACCGGATTTGTCCGTGGCGTTGATCCGACGACCCTCCCGGTCGATCTGCCACACCTGGACGACTTCAAGCCGCACGGCCGACCTGAGCCACCACTGGCCAAGGCCCCCGATAGCTGGCTTTATCCCGTCATTGATGGCAAGAAGTATCGCCGCGAAACCAACACCATGCCGCAATGGGCCGGCAGCTGCTGGTACTACCTGCGCTTTATCGATCCACGCAACGGTACGGCCTTTGTTGATCGCGAAAAGGAAAAGGCTTGGATGCCAGTCGACCTGTACGTCGGCGGCGCCGAACATGCCGTGCTGCACTTGCTCTACTCGCGCTTCTGGCACAAGGTTTTGTACGACCGTGGCTATGTCAGCACGGCCGAGCCGTTCCAAAAGCTGGTCAACCAAGGGATGATCCTTGGCGAGATGGAATACCAAATCTCGCCCGAAGATTACGCCACTTGGAAAGATCGCTTGGAAGGTATGGGCGTGCAAGTTGTCGTTCTCACCACGGATGAGGGCGAAAACGTCTATCTGGTGAAGGCTCCCATCGCCGATGCTTCCGAATCTAGCGGCGTAAAGCTGCAAAACCTGCCGGAAGATAAGGTCGAAAAGCGCAAGGGAAAGGCCTATCTCACAGGCACCGACCTGGAACTTTCCGGCAAATGCGAAAAGATGTCCAAGAGCCGCGGCAACGTCGTTAACCCCGACACTGTGGTCAAGGAATTCGGTGCTGACTCCCTGCGTCTGTACGAGATGTTCATGGGCCCGCTCGAAGCGACCAAGCCTTGGAGCATGGCGGGCGTTAGTGGTGTGCGCAACTTCCTCGACCGCGTTTGGCGTTTGGTCGTTGATGAACGTGCTGAGGAACTGGTTCTCAACGCTTCGGTCAAAGACGTTGCACCGACCGAAGAGCAAAATCGTACGCTACACAAGACGATCAAGCAGGTCACCAGCGACCTGACCAAGATGGAGTTCAACACTACCATTGCTCGCATGATGGAGTTCACCAACTTCTTCACCAAGCAATCGGTCCGTCCCAAGAGCGTGCTGGAAAAGTTCATCCTGCTCCTCTCGCCGCTTGCTCCGCACATTGCCGAAGAGTTGTGGCAATTGCTGGGTAACAAGAGCACGCTCGCTTGCGAGCCTTGGCCAACGTTCGATGATGCACTTACCAAAGATGCCGAAATCGAAATCCCGGTCCAAGTCCTTGGCAAGTTGCGTGGCAAGGTCACCGTTCCCGCTGGCAGCGATCAAGCCACCATCGTGGCCGCCGCGCAAGCTGACGCGAAGGTGGCCGAATGGCTGGCCGGCAAAGAGATCACCAAAACGATCTATGTCCCCGGCAAGCTCGTCAACTTCCTGGTGAGGTAGTTCTGGCCCAATTTTTAGAGTCGTATTTCGTAGGTCATGGCCGTAAGGCCTGACCACATTGCGGCCTGCGCGTCTCTTCGTAGGTGGCCCCGGTTGCTCGCCAACCGAGGTTTACAAGAGCCATTTTTGCAAACCGGCTCCCTGCCGTTTCAGCGACCGGTCCTCCCCCTGTGTCTCTGGAACGTAAAGTAGACCTGGATTTATCCTGGCAGCATGATCCGCTATCACTTCGTGCTGAGCACCGCTTTGCCTGCTTCCGCCCCAAAGTTCATCTTGGTGGAACCTGCCCGGCTCCCTTAGACTGTAGGGTTGGTGCCCGGCAGGCGGCAGGGCGAACGGCGGAACACTCGGGAAAGTTTACGGCATGAGCGCGGAAGGGAATCCGCTGGCAGAGACCTCCATCCTTGCCAGACCTTTGGAGATCATCACGCGCTTCACGCTGCGCTCACCTGTCGGCGTTTTGTGGGTCGTTTGTGGGCTTGGCCTGCTTTGTGTTCTGCTCACGATCAATGGCCTTGGCTTTAAAAGCAGTCGGCTCGATCTACTTAACCCGCAAAGCACCTACAACAAACGCTGGCTCAATTACTTGGCCGAGTTTGGTGATCGCGACGATGCGGTGGTGGTGGTCCAGTCGTCGGATCCCAAGGCCGTCATCGCCACCATTGATGATCTCGCGCAGCGCATCGGCAAACAGCCCGAACTATTTGAATCCCTGCTCTATCGGCAAGACCTGACCTCCATTCGGTCCAAAGGCTTGCAGTTGGTTGCCGAACAACTTTCCGATCAAGAGTTCGCCAGCCTAACGGATGGAATCACCAAGGCCGCCAAAGCCCTTCCGCTCCAGCCCGCCACTAGTCCTACGGATGTCCTGAAGTCACTCAATGAAAAGGTGACCACCGGCGAAGCAAGCGATTCTGTGGTGCGGACGCGTCTCGAAGAGCAATACGCCAGCTTGGTGACCGGCCTCATGCCTTCGGTGATTCCCGATTCGCAAAAGTCGCCGGAAATGCAGGCGCAATTGCAGCAACTGACTTCACCCGAAGGTGGCCTGGCGCAGCTCAAAAAGATCCAGCCGCAGATGGACAAGCTCGGCACTAAGTACTTCACCTCGCATGAAGGGCGGATCGGCTTTTTGCTGGTTCGCTTCATCGATCAACCTGCCGAATCCTCTCGCGGCAGCACCGGTCTGGCTGAACTTCGTAAATTATTGGCAGATGCTCGCAAAGATCATGCGCAAATGTGGATTGGCCTGACAGGAATGCCCGTCATCGAGCAGGATGAGATGCAGGCGAGCCAAGTCGACATGATTTGGACCAACGTCCTCAGTCTTATCGGAGTGGCGCTCCTCTTCGCCGCAGGCTTCGGCGGGCTTCGACATGCAGGATTGGCTGTTTTAGTACTACTTGTTGGAATGATGTGGTCATTTGGTTTTGTAACGCTAGTCGTCGGGCATCTGAATATCTTGAGTGCTGCCTTCGGCGTCATCCTCATTGGTCTCGGGATCGATTTTGGAATTCACTACATCGCCAGCTATTTGCGACTGCGCAAACGGGGCATGTCTTGTGAAGACGCCTTGCTTGCGACGGCCACCGATGTCGGCCCCGGCGTTTTGACCGGCGGAATCACGACGGCCGCCGCCTTTTTTATGGCAGGTCTCACTGAATTCACGGGCGTACGCGAACTCGGCATTGTGGCCGGCGGTGGAATCTTGCTGTGCGTTTTGGCCACGGTCATCATGCTTCCTCCGTTGGTCCTGGTAGTAGATCGCGATCGCCCCCTAGAAGACCTTCCGCACATTTTGCCCGCCGCTGGCTGGTTCAAGTGGATGATTGCCTTCCCACGAATTACCGTGGTGTTGGGCCTTGTGTTAACAGTCGCACTGGCAACTGGCGCGACGAAGCTCTACTACGATCACAACTTGCTCAACCTCCAGCCCAAGCATATCGAGAGCGTCGATATCGAACGTTCCCTCTTTACCAAGTCCGACGACAGTGTCTGGTTTGCGGTTTCGATCTGTAAGACACGTGATGAACTCAAGGCCCGCAAAGCCAAGCTGGATCGCCTCGATACCATCGCAAAAACCGAAGAGATGGTCTCGCTGTTGCCGCAGGTCGATGCGGAAAAGCTGCGTGCATTGTCCAGCCTACAAGCAGCGGTCGAACCACTGGCCACACAGCTTGCCAATGCGACATCCCCCCAGCCGCTGGTCATGGAAGACTTTGAAAGCGAGCTTGTTGCCGCGCAAAAGCTCTTGGCCGCACTCGATTCCCCTAATCTGCGGCTCATCGGCACGATCGACCAACTACTCCGCATGCTCGCGCAGTTCCCGTTGGAAGAGGCCAGTCTCCGAGTAACCGCCTACCGTGAGCAGATGTTGCAAGATGTTGCCAGGCCCATCGCGGCGCTGTCTCCTTATGCCGATGCCTCTCCCATTGGCATCGCCGACTTGCCCCAGCCCCTAACCGACCGCTTTGTCGGTAAGAACTCGCAGCACCTCCTCAAGATCTACGCCAAGGGAAACATCTGGGACATGGACAACCTTCGCCGCTTCGTTCGCGATGTCGAAGGGGTCGATCCCCAAGTGACCGGCCACCCGGTACAGACCTACTATGCTTCGCAGCACATGCAGGAAAGCTACATTCATGCGGGGCTCTACGCGCTAGTGGCGGTTGCGGCCTTAATCATGCTCGACTTCCGCAGTATCGGTTACACGCTGATAGCCATGGTTCCCTTGGCAGCCGGCTTCGGCCAGCTTTGCGGTGCGATCGGCTGGCTGGGCATCCCTTTCAACCCGGCCAACATGATCGTCCTGCCGCTAATTCTCGGCATTGGCGTGGATGATGGCGTGCACCTCGTGCATGAGTTCCGGCGTCAGCGTGGCCGTTTCCGGCTGAGCGACTCCACGGCCGTGGCGGTGATCCTCACTTCGACCACCACGATGGCCAGCTTTGGCAGCATGATCCTGGCCCGCCACCAAGGCTTGCGCAGCCTTGGCCAGGTCCTTTGCCTGGGGGTGCTCGCCTGCCTCGTCTCAAGCATCGTGTTTTTCCCTGCGCTGCTGACCTGGCTTACCCGCGACCGGGAAGTCCTTCCCGATGAAGACCTCGTGGTGCCCCAGCCCGAGTCCTCCACGGTGAACCTCTCCGGCTGAGCGTCCCATCCGGCCTGCGGTCGGATCATCGGGAGCCCCTTTATTCCAAGCGACCTCTCCTAAGGAGGCTGGCAAAATATCGCTCGTGCCTCATCCATTGGAGGGGTTGCTGAGCGTTTCCAAATCGGACGAAGCGTTTCCATTAAGTGCTTGCTGTTAAATACTTTAGGTGTCTCTTTGGGGCATCGTCACCGCTATGGCTACTGCGGGCGGTTTGGCTCGCAGGAATGCCTACCCAGAGTCGCTCCCCTTTGGTATGCTCAAGGATTACGTTTCATAAGACAGCGGTACAGGCAAGGCGTTTTGTTCAGCGTCGCCGAGGTGCCCGTCTAGGTTTTTGCGCCTGGGCGACCTCCGTACGCGACCGAGCGACTGTTTTTCTTGGCTGGATCTTTGCTGCATAGTTTTTTGTTGAAGAGGAATTTGAGATGGCAAAGCCACATCGCGCCGCCAAGAAGTCGAACCACGGCAAGCGTCCTGCAAACGCCAAGGCACGTCGCGCCAAGCGTCGTTTGGTCCGCACCTAGTTTGTCTCTTTTGGAGCTTCTCCTTTTTAAAGGCCGAAGCAATCCAAGTCGATTTAGGTTGCGTATAGCTAGTTCAGTCTTCGGACGCCCCTGCCCAGTGCAGCGGGGGTCCACACAAGTACGACTGGCGGACCTTGGGACTGTTTCACTGCATCACTTGTTGTTTGCCTCGAAGGAATTGCAGTCGTGGCAGAGAAAGATTTGTTGGTGGAGTCTTCGAAGCTCGACTTTGAAAACCCCATCGCGGATATCGAAGAGATTCGAAAATACAATCCGCAGCGCTTCGAAATGGAGCAGCTGACGGCCGTTGTATACCTTGATAAAGAGACGGTCACTTGTGCCGGCTACAAGGACATCACCAGCGACGAGTTCTGGGTTCGCGGACACATGCCCGGCATGCCTCTGATGCCTGGCGTTGTCATGCTCGAAGCCGTGGCGCAGCTCTGTAGCTTCGTCACCCAGCGCCTCGATCTGCTCGGAAGTGCCATGGTCGGCTTTGGCGGCCTCGAAGAAGTTCGCTTCCGTGATCCCGTCCTGCCTGGCGATCGTTTGATCGTCATGTGTCGGCTGGAAAAGGTCCGTCGCGGCCGCATGATCGTTTGCAAGTTCCAAGGGGCCGTAAAGGACCGCTTGGTCGTCGAAGGAATCCTTAAGGGAGTTCCAATCCCGGTCGAAGCGCTGCAAAAGCTGCGCAGCATGACCGCTTAATCAGCTTGTGGGGGCGTTGGAAGGGACAGGCGTGTGCCGTTCGGCGTACGCTCCCGGAAAATGGATGAATGAGGTTTGTGATGGGTCGGCGGTCGCTCCCCAAGGTAGATCCAACGCTCGATGTTAGCCGCCACTTCTTTGAACCAGAGCAGCTCAGCCCGTCCCATCGACTTGGCCCAGCTCTTCACCGATCCCACTCTGCCCCTGGAGGTAGAAGTCGGTTCGGGCAAAGGGCTGTTCATCAATGCATCTGCCCGAGGGAACCCCGCCCACAACTTCCTCGGCATCGAAATCGCTTACAAGTACGCACGCTTCGCCGCTTCACGCTTGGCCAAGCAAGAATCTCCCAATGGCCGTATGATTGCCGGGGATGCACTAGAGCTATTCCGTACTTGGTTTCCTGATGAATCCCTGGCGGCGGTCCATGTCTACTTCCCCGATCCTTGGTGGAAGAAGAAGCATCGCCGGCGCCGCGTCATGAACGAAGAGTTTCTGGGCAACGTCCAGCGTACCTTGAAGGTAGGCGGTCGACTTCACTTTTGGACCGACGTGCAAGAGTACTTTGATTCGGCGCTGCCCATCATTGCCGCCAGTACACAGCTCACCGGCCCGCTGCCCGTTCCTGAGAACAGCCCCGAGCACGATTTCGACTATCGCACGCACTTTGAACGTCGGATGCGTAAGCACGATCATCCGATCTATCGTTCGGAATACATCAAAGAGTTTGCAACGGTTCCTGCCGCACCGGCTGCCGAAGTTGCCTCAGCTCCTCCATCCACAGAGCAGACCTAATCGTGGACTTCATGGGAGCCGATGGAGAGACGATCTTGCTGCTTAGCAACCTCGTCCTGCCGCTTCCAGTGATGATGGGTTTGTACACCACGTTCCTCTGCCTTTGGCTCGCTTCCATCGGGGGCGCCATCGGCAGTTTTCTGAATGTGGTTGTCTATCGCATGCCCCTTCAGATGCAGCTCTCTTCGCCGGGGTCGCGTTGCCCTAGGTGTTTGTCAGCCATTCGTGCCAGGCACAACATTCCCGTGCTCGGCTGGCTGATGCTTCGCGGCCGTTGTTACGACTGCGGCCTTCCCATCTCGTCGCGCTATCCCGCCGTCGAATTAACGCTGGCAATCGTCTATTCCGTTTTGGGATACTTCCTTGCCGTTGGTGCCCCTTTCGATCTTTGCCCGTTTCCACTACAGCGCTGGGTCAACACGCCGCACGGCGGAATTGAAGGGGTCTCGCTGTGGGTTCGCTATGGCCTACAGATGCTGTTACTAACGACGCTTTTGGCCGTCGCGCTGATCGCTTACGATCGCCGCCCCGTTCCCCTTCGCGTCTTCTTGTTGCTCTTGTTGCTATCGCTTGTACTTCCGTTCCTATGGCCCGAGGTCCATCACTGGCCCGGCATCCTTCAGCCCGATCCCGGCAGCCCCACATCCGTGGCCATTACCTTGTCGCTCGGCCTCGCGTTCGCGCTGGTCAGTTCGGTGATATTGCTCTTTGCCGTATCGAACCGAACCGTTTCGGCCGCCTCCTACGATACAAAGTCTCAGGCCCCTGCGCACAACTATCAGTCGGCCATCGCAATTAGCCTCGTCGCAACCGGCATCGTTCTGGGTTGGCAACGTCTGGCGCTGGTTTCGGGGTTCGTGTTTGTGTTCGTTTTGCTGAGCAATCATCGCCCGCCGCATCCATCCGACGTTGGCCCGCGCGGGAACCGTCTCTAGCTGGCTGCTCTTTGCACTGTTTGCTGCCATCATGGCCACCCTGCTGACGGCCGAGCATCTATCCCCGGTCCACACGGCCGTTTCTCGGATGGGAATCATCGGTTTTATCTTGGGCATCGGTTGCTTTTTTGTAAGCGGGATTGCTCTGCGTTTTGGGATGCCTGCCGACTATGATGGTGACCTGGGTGAGCCAGTCACCGCACCTCCCTCTCCAATCGAAACGCCAACCCTGCAAGAAGATCATGGATCCCACGACCAACCTGGAAGCGATTCTCAAGTCTCCTAGCTATCGATTGGCTGCAACGGATGATGACTTCATGCTCCGTCCAGAGCTGCGTCCCGTTCGTATGCAGCTAGAGCTGCTCAAGCCCGAGATGGTCTTAAACGAAAACCACATCAAGTCGACAATCGTCGTCTTCGGTGGGACCGCCATTGTCGAAAGGCATGAGGCCGAAAGACGGCTTGTAGCAGCCAAGTCGGTTCTCGCTTCCGATCCACTCAGCCATACAGCCCAGCGTGGCGTTGCTCGCGCGGAACGTGTGCTCGCCAAGGCGCACTTCTACGATGAGGCCCGCGAGTTCGCACGGATCTGCTCTTCGACCTGTCAGGTCAATGATGAGTGCGACTACGTCGTCATCACCGGCGGCGGCCCCGGCATTATGGAAGCCGCCAATCGTGGCGCTCACGATGTCGATTGCAAGTCGGTCGGCCTCAATATCACGTTGCCACACGAGCAAGCTCCCAACCCCTACATCACGCCCGAGCTCTGTTTTCGGTTTCACTATTTTGCGCTTCGCAAAATGCACTTCCTAATGCGGGCCAAAGCGCTGGTCGTGTTCCCCGGCGGCTTCGGCACACTGGATGAACTGTTTGAAGTCCTCACGCTCAAGCAAACAGGCCGTACGCAGCAAGTTCCTGTCATCCTGTTCGGACGCGAGTTCTGGGAGAAGCTCATCAACTTCCAATTCCTTGCGGATGAAGGGGTGATTGGCGACGAGCATTTGAAGCTGATTCAGTTCGCCGAAACCCCCATCGAAGCCTGGGAAATCATCCACCGCTTCCATCAGCTGGGCGAACAGTACGTCCCCGGTTCCTGATATTTGGGGACCACCTTCTGCATTTTGTAGGTCAGCGCCGTAAGGCCTGACCAAATGCGGCCACCATTCTGCACTCCCCCCTCATCGCATTTTCAGACCGGTCATCCCCCCGTGCGCTTTCACATGCACGACATTGGCTACCCTAGCCCCGAATCTCAATCCACTGTCCCCATCAGGCCAACGGCTGATCGCCAATTATCACCTCCCTCCCCCCCGTTCCGCTCCTAGTTTCCGGCCATACCGCCTCCCCTCTATAATCACGGGACTCTCGTTTCGTCGTTTTGCTTTTGAAGGAACCACAACATGATTCGTAATCTATCCATCTGGCTTGCTGGCCTGCTGCTCGCATTGCCCCTCTCCCTTTCTTTTACCCAGGCTGCGGAGGATGCTCGCGTGTTTGAACTTCGTGTTTATACGGTCGAAAAAGGGAAGCAAGCCGACGTCAATGCGCTGATCGCTGGCCCTGGTGTCAAGGGAATGGCCAAGCAAGGGATAGAGTTCCTTTGTGCTTTTGTTCCTGTCGATGCTGCCGATGAACGCATCTTCACCGTGGTGGCTCACAAAGATCGCGCTGCCGCCGATAAGGCCTGGCCTGCATTCCAAGCCGACGCCGAATGGAAGGCTGCTCGCGAAGCTGCGATGAAAAACGGCAAGATCGTCGCCAAGATTGAACAGTTCTTCCTTAATGCAACCGACTACAGCGCCAAGCTCGCGCCACAAAAGGTGGGCAACCGAGTATTTGAACTGCGCACCTACGCTACCACGCCGAACAACCTTCCTTTGCTCAACGCTCGCTTCCGCGATCACACTGTCAAGCTATTTGAAAAGCACGGCATGACGAACCTCGTCTACTGGAACCTACCTGCTACCGAGAAAACGACGGTGGGAGATCTCTTCAAGGCCGTCAGCCCGGTTGGTGGTGACAAGGTCGATGTCGACGCCGGCGCCGCTGCCGCCCCGATCAGCCTCGTCTACTTCCTAACCCACAAGTCGACCGACGCTGCCAAGGCCAGCTTCGACTCCTTCCGCCAAGACCCTGACTGGGTGAAGGCCCGTACCGAGTCCGAAGTGAAGGGTGGCGGCTCGCTGACCGCTCCTAATGGCGTCAAAAGCCTGATGCTCAAGGCGACCCCCTACTCGCCAATCCAATAAATCTCGGCCCCCAGGCACCCCAAACGGGTCTTGCCCGGCCTACGATTCATGGTATGGTTAAGTTCCCATTTTGAAGCCAGTTCGCCTCCACGCGTCTGGTTTCCCTTGCCAAGTTACCCGCTAATGCAGGTGGTTTTGGTGCGGTTTTTGACTTTTGGGATGGCGGGATAGCTCAGTTGGTTAGAGCACAGGCTTCATAAGCCTGGTGTCGCCGGTTCAAGTCCGGCTCCCGCTACTTTTTCTTCTTTTTCGCTAGGCGCTCTCGCCGCGAGCATCTCTTTCGGTAGGTCAGCGCCGTCAGGCCTGACAAGAGTTGGCTCTTCCCCTGCTCCCTCCGTGTCGCACGACATCTTCGTGGCACTGGCAGGTCGCAGGGCGCCTCACCCTCCATCCTGTTCACACCCATTTCGAGCCCCCAAGTAGATCCCCACGCTGCCGTGTCCTCCGCTTAAAAGTAGACGCGCGCATCTTGCCGCGTCCAATGCGTCCTCCATCGCAAAGAACGCCCATCTCTTCTCTGCTGGTCGTGAATCCCGTGCCACCTCTCCATCCGCTCCGGTTCTTCCCCGTTCGTGCTTTTCGTGTCTTTCGTGGTTCAAACTTTTTACCGCTTGGACCGTTTGCCCGGCGTGAAATCCTTGAATTTAGTAGGTGTGTGTCTCGCCAGTTCGCACGCGGCTCTCAACGACTGAGCGTTGTTTTAGATTTTTACGGATGATACGATTCAGAATCTAAAGATTGCCAAATAGCGGCGGCCTTCAGTGCAACAAGGCGGAATCTCCGAGCGAGATTCTTCGGAATTCGTTGTTTAGTTTGACCATTAGATTTTACCGATTCCTGCTCGGCTGCGATTTTGCGGTTGGGAATGAGTTAATTGCAAGTGCTTAGTTGGGAGCGTCCGTGTGATCGCAGACAATGTCGAGGCCAGATTTCCAACAGGCATCGTTATGCCAAAGAGCATCCGCGCCATTTGTGATTACCTCGAAGCACGCGGCTACCCTATCAGCGGTTGTTTTGAAGTCAACATGCGAGGTCAAGAAGATGCTGCTGCGTGGTTTCGAAATGATGAGGCAATGAAAAGTCAGTTTGCAATTTTTGGAAACGGCTCAACAGGTTCAACCTATGCATTGTGGCTTTGCAAGTCACAGGATTCCGAGCGGGCACCAGTCGTTCTTCTGGGATCAGAAGGCGAGTTCCTTGTCCTTGCATCGAATGCAGATGAATTTTGCCGTCTATTGGGATGCGGATACGATGAGCTTGAGGGGGATGATGTCACCCAATCGCCGCAACATTGGGCGGATACACAACCACTTCGCGATTGGCTGAAAAGTCGATGCAATCTTGATTTTCCAGCAACCGGTGAAGAGATCGTCAAAACTGCTCAAGCCAAGTATCCTGAATTCGGGGACTTCGTTAGAAAATGGCAGGACGACAACCTCTAGTCGCACATACATAGCGAACACACTAATTCAATGGCACATTCGATGCTCACCAATTACCAATGACTTTGATTGTTTCAGCACACTGGATCGATGCGGTAAGTGGTAAAGAAGTCGACTTTACTGACTGGAGTGACGGCCATCACATGGCTGGTGTAGAGTCCGCTCGGCAAGATCTTTGGGGGTCGGAAGTTATCAAGAAGATCGGAGCGAACTTTTTGCCCCAGCTTTCCGTGGGCGATCTGTTCGTTGCAAATGAAAAGCTTGATGATTTTGAATTTGAGGTTCAACGGCTTGTCGCCAATGTTGACCTAATTCGATCTGAACTCAATCGGGATCCGGATTGCACACTCCCCCACTACCTCGCAAATTTTCTGCGGACAATCGGAGTTGCTCGCCAGAACGGTGGTTGGGTTAGCATCACATAATTCCGCAACCAGTCAATCGCCCCCCGCCTTGAATGACCTGCGCGAAAGAAACTGTGCCATGTTGAGCTTGTCATTTGAGGACAAAACGATTCAGGTCAGCAATGACCGCAGCTTTTCACATGGTAGCGCAGACAATCTCCACAGCTATGAAAAGGTTTACAGGCTTGACGACACGCAAGAGTTTCGGCCCTCATCGCTTCATGCCGTGCGAATATTTGACGGCGATGAAGGTCGGGAGATAGCCTCTTGTATTCTCTGTGCCAGCGGTGGAGCCACGGGCATTCATGAGAACTCCGCATTGGTTCATGGGGATGAACTGATTCTCGCCGTTGGTCCTTACGCGGTGTCACTACATTTACCAACACTGCAACTTCATTGGAAAACCCAAGTCGATCAAGCTACCTGTTTTGGCGTGTACCATTTGCCACACCATGCTTGCTATATTTCACATGGCGAAATGGAAATCGCAAGATTTTCGTATGCCGGGAAAGTGGAATGGGCCAGGGGTGGCCGAGATATTTTCACCGAAGGGTTCAGACTCAACGAACGGACGGTCGAAGCCACCGACTTCAATAATCAGCAGTATTGTTGGGACATTCAAACGGGTGAATCGCTGCAATCTTAGCTGTCGCCAGCTTGTATTGACGGAGGATACTTTGACAGTATGAGTGAAACTCATCGCAAGACGATAAAGCAAAGTCATGAACCAGAGAACGTTCAAGAACTGATGGTCCGTTACTGGCAGGAAGGCCCCAGCTGTGTGTAATGCGGTCACATAAGACAGGGTTGATTCTGTTCGCCGCCCAAATAGCCGATCCGTCTGCATAAACACGTGTGGAGCAACTTGTTTCACGAAGCCAGGAGCATTCTGCATTGTCCGACCACGACCTATCGATTCTTGCCCGCTCAGCTTGCCGAGAAGTGGCACTTAAATGTCGCGGAACGGCGTTCTCTCCCCGCCTCTGGTTTGCCCGCATCAGCATTGGTAGATGCAGTTCGAAGTATTCTAAGCGCATCGCCATGGTACCCGTCCGACTGGCCGCGTGATGAACCAGCGTATGATGGGGCCGTCATTATGCCAAACGAACGTGGGTTTGCAATTCATGTGCGTCACGAAATCGGAGTCATGCATTTTTCGGATGTTACAATCACGCAAGTTGCAACGCTCGAAGAAGCCATTCGCATGTTCTTGAAAGTGACCTTCAATGCTGACAGTATTGATGATATTCCCATCGATTGGAGTTGCTAGTCATAGCTCGCAATGACTCACTCGCCGTATTCGCCTCTAGCTTGCGGTACAAGTTGGCCTCGCGAGTCACCCGAGCTTCCTTCCATCTTCGTACTCCCCTGCCGGCCGTGTATTCCGTGTCCTTCCGTGTACCAATCCTGCCTTCTGTGTGGCACAAGCAGGACACTCGATCCATTACAATTCTTTCTTCATTCTTTACCTTCTCCCCGACCAGCAACTAGCCCCCATGCAGTACCTCAACTTTGTCCACGCCGAATCTGGCGACGTCATGCATACAGCTCCTGTCGGTCCTGAAGAAAGGGATTATCTAGAGCAAGTCATCGAAACTCTTCGTCCATTGACGAACGGTGAATATCTCGATGGGCCCGCCTACATTTTGAGTACGTTGGCCAGCTTTAGCTATGTGCTTAGCGATCGTGGTCTTTTATGGTGCATCCACTGGGAGCCAGGTTTGATTGTTGTTTTGTTTTCGCAAGATGGCGAAATGTCATGGACGGCCATACGGTCTCCGGTCCCAGGGTTTGGAGGCCGCGATGCAACCGAGGAAGAGTGGGAGGCATATGATGAGGACGCTCGCGATCCGCAATATCGCCTGATATTTGGCCCCTGGGATGCACAATTCGACGAACAAAAACGGTCGTGGCTGGACTTCGTTCCTGCGGACTGCAATAAAGTTCAAACATTTGAACGGCTCATTGCGCCGGCCAACAAGCTAATTGGCGATCTGCAACAATTAGATGCGAACCAGCGAAACGAATGGAGTGAACGTTGCAAAAGCAACCTCCAAGGCTGGTGCGGCGATGGTATCACGCTCCCCCGGCGTCCGTAGACTGGCCCTTCGCTAACTAGGCCGCATGGTTTCTGCATCCCAATCGGCAATAGAGTAGGATGGTTCCATGCACAGCATTCCCCATAAGCCTTCGGATTTGTCCAGTCGCCTCCCCTTTTTGATTGCCTGCGTAGTGATAGCGTACGGTCTAGCCTGTGTGACCGGTTTTCCTCAGCAAGCGACAGCCAAAATCGTTGCCCAGCATGCCGCCCAGGACGCACACGATCTTCAAAGTCCTGCGCCGCCACCGCTTTGGGCCGTCATTCCGTTTGGGTTGCTCCTTGGTGCGATTGCCGTGTTGCCCCTTTGGAACATTTCCCATCACTGGTGGGAAAGCAATCGGAATCGCGCGATCGTTGCCGGCTCGCTCGGTGCATTAACGCTGGCTTACTATGCGTTGATTCACTCCGCCCCTATCGAGCAACACTTTTTAGAGCATCACCAAATCACGCGTGAAGCGGGCCCTATCAGTTGGAGTTTTGCGGCAACGATTTTGCAGAATGCATTGCTGGTGGAATACTTGCCGTTCATCGTGTTGCTCTTTGCGCTCTACACGATCTCGGGAGGAATTCGCATCAGCGGAAATCTGCCGGCCCATCCCCTGACCAATACCATCTTCATTGCAACGGGAGGACTGCTGGCCAGCCTCATCGGAACGACCGGTGCGGCCATGCTCCTCATTCGTCCCCTGCTCGAAATCAATGCCGAGCGAAAGCACGTGCGCCACACGATCGTGTTTTTTATCTTCGTGGTTTGCAACTGCGGCGGTTGCTTGCTCCCCATAGGTGACCCACCATTGTTTTTAGGGTATTTGGAGGGCGTTGATTTTCTGTGGACCCTCTCACTCTGGAGAGAGTACCTCTTCGTGAATGCCTCACTGCTGGTGGTCTACTATGTGTGGGATCACTTTTTTGCCTACTCACAAGAAGCCAAGCGTTCTATCCTCTTGGACGAACGGCAGGTTACTCGTCTGACGATCGCGGGTTTTTGGCCGAATGGCCCGTTGCTGTTGCTCGTGGTATTGGCGGTAGCGCTGCTAGATCCAAGTAAGCCCGTCCCTGGCACGCATTGGCATGCGTGGCTTTGGCTTCGCGAGATCGCGCAGCTTGCGCTAGTCGGCCTGTCACTGGCAATCGGTTCTGCGGCCGCACGAAGAGAAAATCGCTTCAACTACTCGGCCATTGTGGAAGTGGCAGTGATCTTTTTGGGGATCTTCGTCTGCATGCAACCCGCGCTGCAAATCTTGGATGTCTACGGCGCTTCGATGGGCGTCGATACACCCATGAAGTTCTTTTGGGCCACGGGCAGCATCTCGGCCGTGCTCGATAATGCACCGACGTATCTCGTCTTTTTTAAGACCGCCCAAACGCTCGGCGGCGAAGGAACGCTCCAAGCCGGCGTTCCGATCGATCTGCTCAAAGCGATCAGTCTCGCTGCCGTCTTCATGGGCGCAATGACCTACATCGGCAACGGCCCCAACTTCATGGTCAAAGCCATCGCCGAAGAATCCGGCATCCAAATGCCCACCTTCTTCGGCTACATCGGTTACAGCCTTTGCGTACTTCTTCCTATCCTCGTCCTGATGCAGTTTCTCTTCATGTAACTCTTCCTCTCGTAGGCCAGTATTTATCCTGGCAACATCTCCGCCTTCCCGTGTGCTGTTCTTCCCATTCCCCGCCGGCTTTTCACCTAACATTGTTAAGTCAGCCTCAAAACACCCAGCCCAAACCGCTCCGCCACAAAACCTGGCTGCCATTCCAAAAACTTCCTCCACCGACGCCGGAGGGCCCAATTTGGCGACTTAAACGCCTGCGGGGGCTGTAGGGGTGGCGAACCACAAGGTTCAAAGCCTGAGGGGGAAATGCCCACGTTTGTGGCGACAGGGCAGTTTGCCTATTCATCCCATTTTCAGGCATGGGCCTCCAGCGGAATCGGCAGATGGTTTAAACTAGTGGACCTCCCAGGGCTCATCCGATGAATCCTAAAGCGAGGCCATTTCGCCGGAACGTTTGGACGGCAAATACGTTCCACCGCTGGCGCACCTCGTCTGCTCCCTGCCGAAGATGGCCGACCTTTCCCAGGCGACGGTCCCGTAATTTCCGGACACGAAACACCAAAGCACGCATCCCATGACTGCACCCTATAAAGCTCAAGGCGCCCTTCACGGCATCTACACCCCGAACATTGTCCCCCTGCTGCCAAATCATGACATTAACGAGCCGGAGCTCCGTCGTTATGTCGATTGGCTTATCGATCACGGCGTGCATGGGCTTTATCCCAACGGCTCCACCGGCGAGTTCACCCGGTTTACGGCCGAAGAACGCCGCCGCATCATCGCGATCATGGCAGACCAAGCTCGCGGCCGAGTACCCATTCTGGCCGGCGCTGCCGAAGCCAATGCTCGCGAGACGATCAAGGCTTGCGAATACTATCACGAGCTGGGTTGCCGCGCGGTAGCGATTGTTTCGCCGTTTTACTACAAGCTTTCGCCATCAGGCGTGTATGCCTATTTCAAAGAGATCGCCGACAACAGCCCCATCGATGTGACGCTGTACAACATCCCGATGTTCGCATCGCCGATTGATGTGCCAACGGTTTTGAAGCTGGCCGAAGAGTGCCCACGCGTCGTAGCCATCAAGGATTCGTCGGGCGACCTGCCGCACATGATGCGGATGATTGCCACGGTTCGTCCCGTTCGTCCCGACTTCAGCTTCTTCACTGGCTGGGATGCAGCCTTGGTCCCCATGTTGCTGATCGGCTGCGATGGCGGCACGAACGCAACCAGCGGCGTTGTCCCAGAAATCACACGCAAGTTGTACGATCAAACGCGGGCCCTCAATTTGGATGCCGCGCTCGATCTGCAATACCGTTTGCTGCCGCTGTTTGACACCATGCTGTATCACTCGGAATTCCCCGAAGGGTTCCGTGCTGCACTGGCTCTGCGTGGCATTGATCCAGGCCCAACGCGTCAACCACGTTCCCCCGTGCAAGAGCAACAGTTGGTCAAGCTTTCCGACCAGATCCAATGCCTGCTTGCCAGCGAAGGTTTCACCAGCGAGCCCAATAGCGGCTGTAAGGTGCCAGCCGCCATCGATCCAGAGAACATCGCTCGCATCGTGCAAAACGTAGTTGGTGAACTCAAGAAGCGTGGCTTGCAATAGGCCGATCGCAAACTCGATAAGCAAATGGCCTATCGATAGGAAAGTGTGCTGGCCCCTTGTTCAGCACACGCCAGCGATTGTTCCAGCGCCAGCATCAGGTCGGTACAGGTCAAAATGCCTACCGGCCTTCCTTGTTGCACCACGGGCAAAACGCCCAGCGACAAGTCGATCATCTTTGTCACGGCTTCGCGCAGGGACGACTCTGGGCTAATCGTTCGCAGGTCGGTATTCATTAGTTCCGCAGCCAGCACACGATCCAAGTAGTCCGATTCTAAAATGTCGTGCGCGCCAAACAGGTACACCACATCCCGGTCGCAAAGCACTCCGACCAATTTTTCGTCTTCCACCACCAGGAAGTTTTTCACGCGCCGCGTTTGAAACAGGTCGAGCAGCTGCCGGGCCGAGGTCGAAGGGGTCACGCAGTAGAGGTCCGGCGTCATCACGTCCGAAACCATTAACGGACCCGTCCGCGATAGGACCTGCAAAAAGGCGTCGGTCATCGCGGTGCGTTTTTGTTGGATGCGGTTCATGGCGTTTACAGCCTCTTTCCCTGGCGAAATGCACCGGCCTTGGCCGTTACGTTTCCAAAACGTAATGCGTTCTACGAGACGGCCCGTTGGCGAATTTCAGTCAAGAAAAATCTAGTTCGAAACGCCTCGGGTGACGCTCTTGCCGGCGGTTTTGCGACAAATTCCTAGATTCTCACTCGTCATTCGGCCCGGTCCTGTCGGTAAATCCGGGCTGGATGTTCAGTCGCCAAGAAAACTGCCCAAGTGGGGGATGTAGGCGAACCGCGGCAAACGCCTTACACTGGCGAATTACCTTGTCACAACGGGCTGGCAAGGGCAATTTACGACGGCTCGTCCGACCATAATTTTTTGGGTTTTGCTGCGGAGCATGGCATCAATGGCGCATGAAGTAACGCTGATCACTGGCGATGGTACTGGTCCTGAACTTTCGGAAGCAGCCAAGCTCTGCCTGGATGCCACCGGGGTAAAGTTCAATTGGGATGTTCAAGAGGCTGGCGTCGATGTGATGGCCAAGCTGGGAACTCCCCTGCCTGACAGCGTTTTGGAAAGCGTTCGTCGTACTCGCTGTGCGCTGAAGGCCCCCATCACGACTCCTGTCGGCACGGGCTTTCGCAGCATCAACGTTCACCTTCGCCAAGAGCTCGGCCTGTTTGCTTGCATTCGTCCTTGCAAGTACTACCCTGGCGTTCGCAGCTACTTTAGCGAACTGGGCGTAGACATTGTCATCGTTCGCGAAAACACCGAAGACCTTTACGCTGGCGTTGAATTCGAAGCAGGCAAGCCAGCCACGGGCGAGCTGATCGACTTCATCAACAAGATCTCGACCGACAAGAAGATCAAGACCAAGGCGGCTGAGACCGGCATCAGCATCAAGCCGATCAGCATCAGCGGCACCGAGCGAATCGTTCGTTGTGCATTTGAATATGCGATCAAGCATGGCCGTAAGAAGGTCACGGTTGTTCACAAGGCCAACATCATGAAGTACTCCGATGGCTTGTGGCTGGCAACAGCTCGCAAGGTCGCCGAAGAATTCAAGACGGTCGAATTCGAGGATCGCATTGTTGACAACATGTGCATGCAGCTGGTTCAAAAGCCAGAGCTGTACGATGTGATCGTACTTCCGAACTTGTACGGCGATATCATCAGCGACCTTGGTGCCGGTATTGTCGGTGGCCTTGGTGTTGCTCCTGGCGAAAACCTCGGCCCAGGTGGCGCCGTGTTTGAAGCGACTCACGGTAGTGCTCCAAAGTACAAGGGGCTCAACAAGGTCAACCCAACCGCTTTGATCCTGTCGGGCATGTTGATGCTTCGCCATCTGGGCGAAATCGATGCTGCTGCCCGTCTGGAAAAGGCCGTCGCAGCCGTCATCGCCGAAGGCAAGTCGGTCACCTACGATCTGAAGGCAGATCGCAACGACCCAACGGCCGTTGGCACCATGCAAATGGCTGAGGCGATTTGCAAGAAGCTGTAGTTGCTTGTTGCCAGTCTGTCCTTGGATGTGACGCCAAGTCATGCCGCACTTGATTCCATTTTCTGCTGAGCAAGTGCGGTCCGTTCAATCGGGAGAAGCCCGGGGCCTAGTCCCTGGGCTTGTTCGTTTCTTGTTGCAGCTGGCGACGGTTCCCTACTACGGGGTCGTTGCCCTCAAGAACGCCTCGTTTGACTATGGGGTTCAAAAGCCCAAAAACATGCTTGTTCCTGCGATCAGCGTAGGTAACATCACCACCGGCGGCACCGGCAAGACGCCACTGGTTTGCTATTTAGCCAATTGGTTGCAACAGACTGGTTACGCTCCCTTGCTGATTAGTCGTGGCTACGGCTCAAAACCAGGCGAGCCCAATGATGAGGCTCGCGAACTGGCCCAGCGACTTCCGCAAGTCCCGCATCAGCAAGCTCCCGATCGAATCGCTGCCGCGCAGGCGTTGCTGACAACGCATGGCAAATTGCGACACCCGGTTCTGCTTCTGGACGACGCCTTCCAGCATCGACGCATCCACCGCAACTTGGACATTGTCGTACTAGATGCCCTCAACCCTTGGGGCTTTGATCACTTGCTACCTCGCGGCTTGTTGCGAGAGCCCGTTGCATCATTAAAGCGAGCCCATATTATCGCACTCTCGCGCTGCGATGCGGTTTCCGAAGAGGTACGCGCCACGATTGCCAAACGGGCCAAGAGTCTCGCACCAAAAGCCTTGTGGATCGAGATGCGGGCTGTTCCGCAGCAAGTCCAATCGCTCGATGGAAGCATACGCCCAATAGGCGCGATGCGCCATCGCCCAGTATTAGCCTTTTGTGGAATCGGCAATCCACAAGGGTTTGCTCACTCGCTGCAGCAGGCCCAGCTAGAACCGACAGAGATCATTCCCTATCCCGATCATCACCCATTCAATCAAAGCGACCTGCTGCATCTGCTGAAGAAAGCTCAATCGCAGGATGTTCGCGAGATCGTCTGCACCCACAAAGACCTGGTAAAGTTCTTGCCTACTTGGCAAGACGATCTTATCCGTGCCGGCGTGCGGCTCTCTGCCCTGGTCATGCAACTAGAGATCGTCAAAGGGAAAGAATCGCTGGAAGCACTCCTTCGTGCCCATTTGCAGGTCCGCTAAGTCGCGGCGGGCTCGCCCATTTGCGAAAGGGCCGCATCGCGATAATAGCCGGGTTGCTTGAGCAGTTCGCTTGGCCGACCTACCTGGGTGACGCGCCCTTGTTCAAGCACCACAATCATGTCACATGACCGCAGCGTGCTCAGGCGATGCGCCACAATCAGCGTAGTTCGCTGCTCGGTGGCACTGCGTAGCGATTCTAAAATCTCGTGCTCGGTATGGGGATCAATTGCAGCGGCCGGATCATCCAGCAGCAAGATCGCAGGGTCCAGCAGCACTGCCCGAGCAATGGCCAAGCGTTGTCGTTGCCCGCCGGAAAGGTCGATTCCCCCTTCGCCCAAGACCGTTTGATAGCCATCGGGCAGAATGGAAATGAAGTCGTGGCACGCAGCAACCTTGGCCGCCATTTCGATCTGCTCCTGCGTGGCGTCAGGATGCCCAAATGCAATGTTTGCGGCAATGGTGTTGCTGAACAGGAAGGTCTCTTGAAACACGATCCCAATGTTGCGGCGCAGATCATCGATGGCCAGCGCCCGTAGGTCAACGCCGTCCAGAAGGATCTTCCCTTCCGAAGGATCATAAAATCGACACAGCAAACTCAGCAGCGTGGTCTTGCCCGAGCCTGTCGGGCCCATGATTCCGACTCGCTGGCCGGCGTGTACAGTCAAGCTCACTTGCTCCACCGCTTTTGCCGTGGGCACATAGCCAAACGAGACCCCTTCCAGTTGCAATTCTCCTTTGGCTCGCCCAATTCGCACGGGGTTTTCCACGTTTTGAATCATGATCGGCGTATCAAGGATTTCAAACACTCGCCGTGATGCGCTCAAACTTTGCAGCACGCTATTGGCAATGTTCGTTAGGTTTGCCACCTGGCTTGCAAACTGTTGCAGCAATACGGCAAAGACGACCAAGCCACTTCCCAGTGCCAATTGGTTTTGCGAAACCAAATAACCCCCGTACGCCAGCAGCACCACCAAATTGATCTGCGTCAAATAGCCCACGATCGGGCCAAAGATGCTCACCTTCCAAAAGATGCTTTGCTGTTGTCGACGAACCTCGGCATTGTCACTCGCGAATAGCTTTATCTCTTCTTGCTCGCGGCCAAACCCTTTGATCACTTGCACCCCTTGGATGCTTTCTGCCAATCGCAATACCACACGGTCGGATAGCTCTCGATTGCGATCGTACTCGGGGCGAACCAGGCGAGAGAACGTCAGCGTCGCCAGCCATAACAGCGGCGTTGTTGCCAGGGTGGCAATGGTGAGGCCAACATGCAGCGATGCCATGTACGTCACATAGCAGGCAAACGACAGCGTCAGAATCACCAGTTGAATCAGCACGCCATCCACAAAGGACCGAACCGACTGCACATCTCCCGTCACCCGGTTGATGATCGAGCCCGTTGCATTCGTATCAAAAAAACCAAAGTGCAGCCGCTGTAGCTTGTCGTAAACTCGGCCGCGCAGATCGACCACGATCTGCGCATGAATCAAATAACCTGCTGACAGCGCATAGGTATAGTTCAAAAGCCCCCGCATCAATTCCAGCCCCAGCACACATCCCGCGATCACCGCGACCAATTGCTTAGGCGTCCATGATTCCGGCGGAGCGATTCCCAAAGGAAACTGCGGCATCGTCCCCTGGGCCCCTTCGGCAAAATAGCGGGTCACGTCGATCCCCAAGCCAACCAGGCGGAGCGACGCCAGCGCCGTCACCAGCAGAAGTCCCTGCAAGAAGATCAGTTTGAGGCAGCCGTACCGATATTCCCACCCCAGCTTCAGCATCCGCAAAATCAGCTGCCAATTGCTGATTTCAGGAGCCTTCGGTGCGGGGACAAAATGGTCAGACGGTGGCATGATGATTGACACGCAGGAAAGCAGGGCCGGCCCGCCCAAAACCGAGCGTGGCCAATCGCTTTACTGTATCGGAAGCCGGCAAAACGCAGAACGGGGCAGGTCTTACCGGGAAAAAAGAGGTTTTCGCATTGTCCCCTGGGGGCCAGCTTCCTACAGTAAACCCGGTGACCAGCCCATTTTCGCCTTTTCTCTTCCGGGACGGGTCTGGTAATCTGGGTCCCTTTCCAAGCCCTATTCTTAGTGCTCGTCATCATTCCATTCGGAACAAGGAGAATTTACTGTGAGCTTAATCGAAGAATTCAAAGCGTTTGCCATGCGTGGCAATGTGGTGGATATGGCCGTCGGCGTGATTACCGGTGGAGCCTTTGGCAAGATTGTTACCTCCTTGGTAACTGACGTCATCATGCCACCACTGGGATACATTCTGGCGGGCATCAAGTTCGATTCGTTGTCCTACAAACTGCCAGAGATGACAATCAAGGTCCCCAGTGTTGATAAGCCTGGCGAGTTGGTGGATAAGACGCTTGAGGCGGTGACCATTTCGTACGGCAAGTTCTTGCAGGCCGGCTTCGACTTCTTGATCGTAGCGATCTGCATCTTTGCCGCGATTAAACTGATGAACAGACTGAAGAAAAAGGAGGAAGCAGCCCCAGCACCTCCACCACCAGATGTTGCTCTCCTTTCTGAGATCCGCGACTTGCTAAAGGCCGCGAAGCGCGAAGGCACCTAAGCTTGCCATCAGCCAAACGCCCGGCCCGTCAAAAAGGTCGGGCTTTTTGCTGGGCTAGGGACAAAACTAGCGGAAACCAAGCCCCTTTTCGCCATTTCGCCCCAGCAAACCCAGTAACTACACTGGTACTAGGCTGACAGAGCTTGGTTAGTGCGGCACTGGCAAGTTGCTCGACGCGGAATCCGCCCTTTGTGGCAGCTCATTTCGAGTCTGGCCCATGATCCTTCTCTGCGGCCGCAGCTTTCCTGGTGAACCGGAGCGACTTCGATGCTTAGCGTGTCTCGAAAAGTAGGTTATGTCCTCACGATCCTAGTGGCCGTGATGCTACTGCTGCTTGGTGCGCTACTCATCACCGGGCTTGCGCCGTATCGCGTCACGCAGACGCTGGCGATGGCTGCCCTCCTGCAACATCGTACGGCCATTGGCGCCGTCGCTATTGCCGCCGCCATGTTTTTGCTCGCCCCAGGCACACTTCCAATCGGCGCAGTATTAACAAGCAGTCTGCTTGGTGGCCTAATCACGGTGCACTTGGTGGCTGAACAGTCTATTGTTCCGCCGCTAATCGTCTTGCTCGTTACGTGGCTTGGCGCAGGACTTCGTAGCGGCTGGTTGCAACGCCTTGCCTCGCCCCCCGCGACCCCCAGTGCGCCCAAATAAAAATAGACGCGCTTCAACGGGATGCATTTTCAGAGCCAGAAGCGTTAGCGACGGCCATTTCCCGTGCGCTACGTACCGAGTCGATCTCACCAGAAACGATTTCTACTTCCCAATCAGCTTCTTCATCTGAGCCCAAGACCGCGTATTTGCAACATCTTCTTTCGTCAGGCCCGCCCGACGCGCTTGCAAAATGCCGTAGCGCAAAACCGAAAGCCCGTCCGTGCTGTGGGCGTCGGTGTTGATCACAATCGGAATCCCGTGCTGCTTGGCGGCGGCACAGTATATGTCGTTCAGGTCGAGTCGCCATGGGTTGGCGTTTAGCTCCAGCAGCTTGCCGAACTTCTTTGCAGCAGCAAATACGGCGTCCAAGTCAACTTCGTACGGCTCACGGCGATTGATTAGTCGGCCGGTCGGATGGGCGACGCACGAGACGTTTGGATTTTCAATCGCCCCCAAAATACGGTCGGTAATCTGCTCACGCGATTGCTTTTGACCATAGTGCACGCTTGCCAATACCCAGTCCGCTTGTGCCAGCACATCATCTGGCAAATCCATTCCCCCCGCTTCCAAGATGTCGCACTCAATCCCCTTGAGCAGCGTAAACCCTTTAGGCAGCGTCGGGCGAATGCGATCAATCTCTTCCCACTGTGCAAGCAGTCGTGCCGGATCGAGCCCGCGTGCCATCGAGACCCGTTGCGAGTGATCGGTGATCGCTATGTAAGAGAGGCCTCGCGCTTGTGCGGCTTCGACCATCTCTTCAATCGATCCGCTACCATCGGTGGCGTGGGTATGCATGTGCAGGTCACCCTGCATGTCACTCTTTTCGATGAGTGTTGGCAGTTCGCCCGCCTTGGCCCATTCATACTCTTGTCGTGCTTCGCGAATCTCCGGCGGAAACAGCGGCAGCTTCAAATAGCGATAGATCTCTTCTTCCGTTTCGCCAGCGATGTACTCTTCGCCATCATCCGTCAGGCGGAACAGGCCGTACTCATTAATCTTTAGGCCGCGATCCTTCGCTAGGCCGCGCAGCACCACATTGTGATCTTTGCTTCCCGTGAAGTATTGCAGCGCAGCACCAAACGACTTTTGCGGAACCACGCGCAAATCGATCTGCAATCCGCTGGCCGTACGGATCGACATTTTTGTCTCGCCACGAGCGGTGATGCTCGCCTTTCCTTCGAAGCGATCAAAGTGATCCATCACGGCTGCCGCATCGGAGGAAACCACCAGCAAATCAAGATCGCCAATCGACTCTTTGCCACGGCGATAGCTTCCCGCGAACTCCATCTTCTCGACAGCGGGGCAGCCCTTCATGTGGGCGGCAAGTTCCTGCGCGACCGCGTCGGCATCAGCCCACAAGATTCGCAAGTTGGCCTGCTCGGCAATTTCCATCCCCTGCAGGATCATCTGCTCGGTCTTGGCGCCAAACCCTTTTAGCTTTTGCACCTGACCTGCATCGCAAGCGGCCTTCAGTTCGGCCAGCGACTTAATCCCCAGTTGGTTGTAAAGTGCCGCAGCCTTTTTCGGTCCCATTCCAGGAATACGCAGCAGCGCCAGCACACTTTCCGGGATTTGCTCCTTCAGCTCTACCAGCATCGGCAAAGAGCCGGTCTGCACCAGCGTGCAAATCTTCTGGGCAAGGTCGTCACCGATTCCATCGATCTCGGTGAGCTTTGCTTTTCCTTCCGCCGCCAGCACAGAAAGCGACTGCGCGTAATCGCGGATCGTACGGCTGCCATTGCGATACGCCCGAATGCGAAAGCTATTCGCCCCCTGAAACTCTAGCAGGTCTGCGACTTGGTCAAAAACGTCGGCAATCGCCTCATTGTTCATCGCTATATCCGCCTGTCCCGTTTTCCCAGTCCCATTGCCGTAATGAACTCAAAAGCCAGCCGCTTCTAAAGCGCTAGCTCGTATGGATCTCGACGATGTCCTTGTCATGCACGACATAGTCCCCCTTCATCATGCTCCCTTCATGGACGGCCGTCCCCCAAACGCGAGCATACTTGAAGTTGGTGGCCAAGTCCTTGTGAACCATCTCGGCGATGTCTAGCAATGTTCCGCCGCGTTTGACGGTAAACGGCTTTTCAAAGTCTGCCTCTTTCTTCTGGGGCAACTTGGTATAAACCCGAACCACATCGATCGCCTTATAGATCGCGTTCCGCAACTCTTCGAGCCCCTCGCCCGTTTCTGCGGAGATCTTGAATTCCACAAAATCGGTTGGACAAAACTCCCGTAGCATTGCCAGTCGCTCTTCGGCTTCCGGGACGTCCCACTTGTTCAGCACCAAAATCGCGTGCGTAAACGACAGCCCAATATCTTCTTCATCCAGATAGGTCTCTTTGGCCAGCCGCGTTTTGGTGGTCTGCAACTTTTCAAGCACCGCTTGCAAACCGTCGATCCCCTCATCGGAACCCAGATCAACCATGAGCAGCGCCAAGTCACTGCCACGGATCAGCGACTGGACCGTGGGATCAAACAGGTCGGCCGTAATTGGCGGCGTATCGACCAACTGAATAGAAACATCTTCCCAGGTCATCATTCCCACTTGCGGCTCGCGGGTGGTGAAGGGATAGGGGGCAACTTCTGGTGTGGCCCGCGTTAGCTTGGTTAGTATTTGGCTTTTGCCCGCGTTGGGCCCGCCTAAAATGACAACCCGGCCTGCCCCCTGCCGTGGAAGCTTGATGACGCTCCCCCGCTTGGCCCCCGATTTTTTGGCCGTTTCGGCGTCTGCCCTGGCCCGGCTGATCTTGGCCTTTAGCTCGGCTTGGAGCTTGTCGGTCCCCTTATGCTTGGGGATTTCGCGCAGCATGATCTCCAAACAGCGAAGCTCATCCTCGGGCGTACTGGCCTGACGGTACTCGTTCTCGGCCTTGTGATACTGGGGCGTTAGGTTTGCGGGCATATAAATGGTTTTTAGCGGTTTACTGCAAATGGTTGCTGCAGCACTCTTTATACGACATCCCCTAGCAACCGATCCTTCATTGTAACGTGCGAACTTTGCGCGTGAATTGCCGCTGGACTGCCTCCCCTAGCCTGAGAAGGCCTTGGTAGCAGCTGAGCAGGTAAATTGATGTTTGCCAGTTTGGAAGTTTGACGTACTATCCAGGCCTATCTCTGCAAGTCCGCTGGTGCTTTTTGCGAATGGAATCGCTCGGCCCTGGCTAAACCGACTGCCCCAAGGTTGCCTTGCAGTGATATAGAAGCGGATTTGAGGATACGCGTGAAGATAGGCATCATGCTTCCCAACTGGATTGGCGATGTGGCAATGGCCACACCGACGTTGCCGCGCTTCGTCACCAATTCCCAGGGGCCAAGCTGATTGGTGTCATCCGTCCGTATGCTCAAGGGGTCCTCGAAGGGACCAACTTTCTCGATCAAACGATCCAGTGGGATCATCATGGGCCTGCGGGTGCTTCCAGCAGTTGGCGTACCTTCCGCACTCTGCAACAAGAAAAAATCGATTGCTGGGCTGTGCTGCGTAATTCGCTCACTTCAGCAGCCATGGCTCGGCTCAGCGGTGGACGTCGTGTTGTTGGCTACTCCTTTCCGTTTCGTCGCTACTTGCTGACCGATGGCTTACTGCCGCCGCGCAAAAACGGAAAGCTCGTTCCGATTTCGGCCGTCGACTACTATTTGCAAATCGCTGAGCGAATCGGCTGCCCACCGCAGTCGCGCCAGCTGCAGCTAGAGACCCTGCCACAAGATGAATCGCTTGTCGATCACATTTGGCAGCATTTGGGTCTGCCTGAAGGCAAGCAAACCATCGGCCTCAACGTGGGTGGCGCGTACGGCTCTGCCAAACGCTGGCCTGCTGAGCATGCGACCAACCTGGCGCATCGACTCGCCAACGAACAAGGCCTGGGCGTGCTGATCTTGTGTGGCCCGAAGGAGCGCGATGCCGCGCGTGAGATGGCAGCCAATGCCAACCACCCCTTAGTGAAGTCACTTGCCGACGAACCGATCAGTATTGGCCTGATCAAGGCGGCCACGCGCCGCATGCGATTGCTGGTCACCACCGACAGCGGTCCACGGCATTTAGCAGCTGGCCTGGGCACTCCCACCGTCACCCTGTTTGGATCGACCGATCCAACCTGGGGCGAAAACTACCAGCCCAACGCGGTGCGGCTCCGCTTAGATATGGACTGCTCTCCCTGCGGCAAGCGGGTTTGCCCACTGGGGCATCATCGTTGCATGGAAGACCTCTCGGTCGATCGCGTCATGCAAGCGATTCGCGGCCAATTGGCATCTACTTCGGCCGGGTTCATCCCAGAACTGCCGCAAGTCCGGGTCGCGTAGCTTCGCACGCTTTCCCTCCCCGGTTAGTGGTAACTCTATGCCCAATCGCTGGCCGGAATGATATACTGTGAGGCCCGCAAACTCGGTTTGTGAGGCTGCGAATATTTCCTTCCTTTGCCGACCCACCAAGGTACCCGCCATGGCTGCTCCGTCTGATTCCGTTAACTATACGATGTTGCTTAGCTCGGTCGCTGCTACGGCGGTTTGCTGGGGGATGTACGGTCCGCTACTTCGTTGGGGACACGAGGCGATGGAAAAGGGGGGCGGTCGGATGCGTCCCTTCATTTGCGTCGGCGTTGCCTACCTTGTTGTCGCGATTGTGTTGCCAATCGTTTTGATGCAGGTCCTGGGTTATGACAAAGGGGCCGGCCTTTTCTCGGGCTGGACATTAAAGGGAATCACCTGGAGCTTTATCGCCGGTACGGCCGGCGCACTGGGCGCATTCGGTTTGCTCGTGGCACTAGGAAGCGGTGCATCGCCTGGCGTTGTTATGCCCTTGGTGTTTGGCTTTGCTCCTGCCGTTAGCACGCTGTTCACGCTGTACGTCATTTCCAGCGACAAGAGCAAGGAAGTTGTGGTTAGCCCGTTCTTCTTTGTCGGGCTTATCATGATTGGCCTGGGTGCGGTGGTTACGCTCTATTTCCAGCCCAAGCCGATGAAAAAGGGATCCACTGCCGCCAGTGCAGAATCGGCCGGCAAGTCGGGCAAGGAATCGGGTAAGGCCTTGACCGGCGATAAGGATAAGAAGGCCAAGGAAAAAGAGAAGGAAGCTGCCAAGGAAGAAGACAGCAAGAAGAAGTCGGACGCCAAATAGTTCGCCCGGCTTCCAACGGTGCGTCGCCTAGTTAGCGTCGCACCAAGCCCATGGGGAGAGGCCTCTCTTTAGCGCCCTCCCACATGCATGTCTTCGGCGACAGGCTTGCGGGCAACATAGTCATCGGCCGTGCTAATCTGCTTTGCGGGATCAAAGCCCTCGCCCGGATGTAGCCAAATCTCGCCGTGATAATCATCTTGTTCGGCGCGTACCTGATGGTGACGCGTCAGTTCCAAAATGGCCAAGAACACGCCAATCAGCGCGGTCTTGTGCATGAACGGATCGAACATCTCGCTGAAGCAGGCTGACTGCGACTTGGCAAGTCGGTCATGCAGCCGCTGCATATAGACGTGGATCGGCGTATCGTCGTAAACGATGGTCGAAGTCTGCGGCGGATGGTGCTCCTTGAGGATACGTCCCATGGCGCTGACCAAGTCCCACAGCTCCAGCTCTTGGATCGGTTGACCGGCCGGATTCGCCGCTCGTGGCGGAAGGTCGATCGCTTGCCGCACTTTGTGCTGTTGCCAATCGCGGCTGCGCTCTTCCAGCATGCTGGCGGCGTCTTTGAATTTCTTATACTCCAGCAGCCGTAGCACAAGCTCGTCGCGCTCGTCGGCCCATTCCTCAACTTCTTCGCCCCCCGTCGGCAGAACCAGCCGCGATTTGATCTCGATCAGCGTGCTGGCCAGGTCCAAAAAGTCCCCCACGTCGTTGATGGAGAGCTCCTGCAAGATTTCCAGATAGGCAAGGTATTGCTCCGTCACCTTGGCGATCGGAATATCGACGATATCCACCTCGGATTTGCGCACGAGGAACAACAGCAGATCGAGTGGCCCGCGAAAGGCGTCGACTTCCACTCGAAAATCCATGATCCATCCTGCCTTCGTTGCGTAATTCTCCAGAAGAGGCAAGATGCCGCTCCGTACGGCCCATTCCCTGGCGAGCCGCGGCTGGATAGTACCTCCCCAGGCTTTCCGGGCCAATGCCAACCCGACCTCGGTCTGGACTGGACTCCTCCCCCAGGTGCTCAGCGAGCGGCTAAAATCAAAGCTCTTGGCTAGGAGCCATTTCCTACCGAAGTTCGCCCCCGACGACGTTCCCAGACACCTTTCGGAAGATCCCCCGTTATGACGGCCCGCATTCTCGACGGTAAAGCCCTATCCGCCCAGATTGAGCAAGAGCTGACCAAGCTCGTCGCGGAGTTCATCGAGAACAACGGGATTACCCCCTGCTTGGCGGCCGTTCTGGTGGGCGACAATCCGGCCAGCCAGGTCTACGTCAAGAACAAGCGGCTGGCTTGCGAACGGATCGGCATGGATAGCCGGCTTATCCGCCTGCCCGACGACACCACTGAAGAGCGTTTGCTGCAAGAGGTCGCCGGACTCAACGCGGATGAAGCGGTACACGGCATCCTGGTACAGCTTCCCCTCCCCAAGCAAATTCGTCCTGCCATGGTGCTCGATGCGGTCCATCCGTTTAAGGATGTCGACTGCTTCCATCCAGAAAATGTCGGCCTCATGGCGCAAGAGCGGCCACGCTTTTTGCCTTGCACGCCGCACGGCTGTTTGCAGATCCTTTCCCGCAGCCAGCTTCCAACAGCGGGCAAGCATGTAGTGGTCATCGGCCGCAGCGAGATCGTGGGCAAGCCGGTTGCCAGTTTGCTAATGGCCAAGCACTCGCATTTGGGAAGTGACTACTGCAACGCCACGGTGACGGTCTGCCACAGTCGCACGCCCAACCTGCCAGAGATCGCACGCCAAGCCGATATTCTGATCGCTGCCATTGGCCAGCCCAAGTTCGTCACCGCCAACATGGTGCGTCCGGGGGCTGTGGTGATCGACGTCGGCATCAATCGCTTGGCAGATGGCCTGTGCGGCGATGTGGATTTTGAAGCCGTGAAGGAAATCGCTTCCGCCATCACCCCCGTGCCACGCGGCGTTGGCCCGCTGACGATCACGATGCTGCTTCACAACACGCTAACCGCCGCCCGCCTGCAAGAACGCTAGTCCCTTACGGACGAAGGGTTTGCGGCGAATCGCCGTCGGCAGTAGAAAGCTGTTGCTGGTACCAGTCGGTCCAGCGGCGTTGGTCAAAACCAAACGACTGTTCAGTAATCCCGCTGAGCACTTCTAGCACGGCCGAATGTCTAAAGTAGACGACTTCGACCGCGTCAAACATCGGTTCATCCCGTCGCACGCCCGATGCGCTGGCGGCCGAAGTTTTATCGGGTGCCAAGATCGGCCCTGATTTGGCAAAGGCCAAGGCGGTGCGGGTTTCGACCAGACCATCAATCAGCGCTGGCACCGTCAATTCGGTTTTGAGCTGCCTCAGCACGACCCGAATCTGATCGACCTCCAAGGCGTGCTTTTCATAGACCATTGCCGCATCAATTTGAAGTAACCGATTCACATACCAGCCGACAATCTTGGCGTTTTGCTGTTCACGCAAGATTTCCATCACTTCGGAAAATGTGCCGTTGTCCATCCGCTTCAAGCTTAGTTCTAGCAGGGCCGTCAGCGATCTTTCCCCCGCAGCCCCCTCTCGTTTTGACATCCCTTCCAGCGTTTGAATCCATTGCCGCCGCATCGCAGGTAGCGAGTCCTTCCACGCCAAGCTAAAGAGGGCAGGAACCGCCAAAGGATCGTTCAGTGCGAGGAGTTGTTCGCGAACGGCTTCCGCTTGCGAACCCACCAACTGCGAACGCCACACCAGCAACTTTCGCATCCACTGCTCGGTGGCATGACGATTTTCTTGTCGCGTCTTGGGCTGCTTGGCTAGTTGCTCTTCCTCTTTGAGCTTGGTAATTTCCGCTTCCGACCGATACCGACCTTTGTAAAGGAAGTATCCCGCCCGCGCTTGCTTCTCGGCCGGTGTCATCCACCTTCCATCGGCCCAGATGTGACCTAGCATTTGTCGCGCATCGGTCTGCTCGGGATCGAGCGCTACAACGCGGCGGAGGTGATGATCACGCTCGGCTTTTAGGCCGTGACTGTCACACCATTTCACCAAATTCCACTGTGCTTCCACTGTGTTGGCAAATGTGGGGGCGATCGTTTCGTATTCGGCTTGCTCTGTTGGTACCACTTGTCGCTTGGCAATTGCTTTCGAAGCCAGCGTCACCTTGATTCCGGGGCGTGGCGAGATCGTTCGCTGAAGCGAACTGGCGGCCGACTCAGATTCCGTGGAAGGCTCTGCCGATGTGGACGAACTTTCCACCGCCTTGCCGACAATCTTGCCACCATGGACCAATTGCCAACGTTCAGTCGCGCGGGCCAAACCTGGCAGCAGCAACAGCCCAATCCAAAATGCCGCGCTGCGCGCTGCACCACCACTCGGCCATGCCGAGCAGGTTTGCAGTAGCAATCGCCAGCAAGTTCGATTCATGGGCCCCAACTCCATCGCTTTGCTGTGGCGGTCTTGGGCTACCTTCGCCATTGTTCGAAGTGCAAAGAGCCGCGCCGTTTCAGCAAGTGGCACTCTTTAGATTCTAAAGGGGCTGCCGTGCAAAAGAAAGCTACTCGTTTCCCGCAGAAAACGGGGCCGAATCAGAACTTGCCCCGTGGTAGCATCATCGTCCGTGAACCAGGCCCGCGAAGCGAGCAGCCGCTCTGGTAGAAAAGTTCCGCCCCTCGATTTGCGAAGGCCCGGCCGGCGCGATCAAACCCCGTGGATCACAGCGCGGTCCAAATGCCGGCGCGGTGAGCTTCGAATCGTTTCACCTTTGGAGGATACCCGCTTAAAACAGGCGGTTGTATCCGTTCAGCGCCGCCACGCGGTAGGCCTCGGCCATCGTGGGGTAGTTGAACGTGGTGCTGATGAAGTACATCAGCGTGTTGCCAGCGCCCGGCTGTGACATGATCGCTTGGCCGATGTGGATGATCTCGGCCGCATTCGGTCCAAAGCAATGCACGCCCAGAATTTGCAGCGTCTCTCGATGGAAGAGGATTTTCAGCATCCCCACCCGTCGGCCCGTGATCTGTGCCCGAGCCAAGCTCTTGAACTGGGTGTGCCCCACTTCGTAAGGAACGCCAGCCGCCGTAAGCTCTCGTTCGGTCTTGCCGACGCTGCTGATTTCTGGGCTGGTGTAAATGCCGGTAGGAACATCTTGCGCCAAAAGTTTCGCGCAGTCGTCCCCTGCGATATGCATCGAGGCCGCTCGCCCTTGCACGTAAGCAGCACTCGCCAGCGAGGGATAACCAATCACGTCCCCCACCGCAAAGATATTCGGTGTCGAGGTGCGATAGGTATCATCCACAGTTAGCTGGCCACGGCTGTCAGCTTGAATGCCAACATTCTCCAGCCCCAAGCCGTCGCAGTTACCCGTTCGGCCGTTCGCCCACAGCAAAATATCGGTCTTCAGCTTTTTGCCACTCTTCAGATGCAGCACAACGCCGTCATCGAGCGGTTCAATCTTTTCATAGGTCTCGCCGTGGCGAATGAGCGCACCGCTTTCGCGCAGGTGATAGCTCAGCGCGTCGCAGATTTCATCGTCCAAGAATTCCAGCAAGTTCTGCCGCGTGTTGACGAGGTTCAACTTCACGCCCAGGTTGCGAAACATCGAAGCATACTCGCAGCCCACCACACCTGCACCGTAAACGGTGATACTCATCGGCGTGTAAGACAGGTCGAGGATCGTGTCGCTATCGAAAATGCGTGGATGGCTAAAATCGACGTCGGCCGGACGGTATGGCCGAGACCCAACCGCGATCACAAAGTTCTTCGCAGTAATCAGGCGTTGGCCCCCTTTGTCATCGGTGACGCAAACGGTGTTCACGTCGACAAACTTGGCCACGCCTCGGATAACGGGGACTTGGTTCTTTGAATAGAAGCCCGCCCGCATCTCTTCCTGTTGATGGATGACGCCAGCGGCACTTTTGCGTAGCTGCGGAAAGCTCAATTCGATTTTCAGCCCCGCATCACGAAACAGCTTGTTGCTGTTGACCTCGGTCATTTGAAAGATCGAGTAACGCAGCGCCTTGCTCGGAATGGTTCCCCAATGCGTACAGCCGCCACCGATTTTGGCATGCCGTTCGATGACCGCGGGCCGAAGGCCGTGCTTGACCGCCTGCATCGCGGCCCCTTCGCCGCCGGGGCCTGTACCAATCACCACCACGTCGTACATAGGGTCTGTCATAACGCTTTTCCGCCGCCCAAAAGGAAGTTTCTAATCCGCATATAACCGATGCACTTCCGCCTTTTCCTGCTCAAGTGTACCCCGCAATCTTTGACACATCGTAGTCCCCATGAAATCGGGTATGGTATTCCTGGACCAGCAGCGGATAATAAGACCCAAACGGGCGATTAGTGGTATGGAACCCGCCACAAGGCCGCTTTGATGGCGGTAATCCGTTGGCAAAAGCCCATGAACCTTACGAAACAGTCATCCCTTTTTCCCCAAGTAGCTCCATGATTCGCTCTGCAATCTCGCTCAACCGTCGTGTCGTTTTGCTGGGTAGCCTAGCGCTGGGGGGCCTCACGGCTTCCTCGCTGGCCTGGGGTGAAGACGCTCCGGCTGGCCTGTTTCGCGCGGGAATCCTCAAGAGCGAGTTCATTTACGAGACCGCGCCGTTCCCCGAATGTCACGCCTCGACCATCGCCCAAACGCCCGCAGGATTGATCGTCGCTTGGTTTGGTGGAACGCGTGAGAAGAACCCCGATGTCGAAATCTGGACCTCACGCGAAGTGGATGGCAAATGGACCGCGCCGCAAAGCGTGGCAAGTGGCAAGCAGCCCGACGGCAAACGCCTTCCTTGTTGGAATCCCGTGCTGCAACAAATGCCTTCGGGCGAACTTCACCTGTTTTATAAAGTAGGCCCCAGCCCCGATACTTGGTGGGGCATGGTGAAGACGTCGCGCGATAACGGCCTCACCTGGTCGGCAGAAACACGGCTTCCCGATGGCTTTCTGGGCCCGGTGAAAAACAAGCCGATCTTACTTCCTGATGGCAGTCTCCTTTGCGGCAGCAGTACCGAGCATGCCGGCTGGCACTTGCATCTCGAACATGTCGATTCTGGACTAAAGACTTGGAAGAAGATCCTGCCGGCCAAGAACAACATCGAAGCGATCCAGCCGACGATCCTGACCCTCAGCAAAGACAAGCTGCTGATGCTCTCGCGTCCTGGCGATGTGAAAAAAGTGGTTGCCTCCTCATCGAATGATGGCGGGCAAACCTGGTCGGAGCTAAAGACGATCGACCTTCCCAACCCGAACTCGGGCATCGATGGCGTGACGTTAAAAAACGGTACGCACTTGCTCGTTTACAATCATACGCCGCGTGGCCGCTCTCCCCTTTGCTTGGGCTTCTCTAAAGATGGTGAACATTGGCAGGCCGCCCTGCTTCTGGAGACCGAACCTGGCGAATATTCCTATCCCGCGATCATTCAAACGGATGATGGTCTGGTGCATATCACCTACACCTGGAAGCGGAAGAAGGTCCGCCATGTAGTTGTCGATCCCGCTAAACTTCAGCCCAAGGATTTCGACGGCGACGCCTGGCCCAAAGCCTAACTAGGCAACAGCGACGGCCATTGGAGTAGCACTGTTACCCGTCTCGTATGGCCTCATCTACCCGTTAATGTCATTTTGAATATGGAAGCAAGCGAGGCGAAATGGGTGGCACGTCCCTGAAGGCGCAGCCGAAGGGCGTGGTGAAATACTAGGCGGTTTGCCACGCCCTTGCCGTTGGTCAGGGAAGTGCCACCCAGACTGACATGGATTGATAGCTCAACTAGTAGGTCAGTGCCGTCAGGCCTGACGAGATTTGACTTAGAACCAAGCAACTGAAGTCAAAGGCCTTTTAGTCGACTTGCCAAGATACTTTCCAATTGCGGAATGATTCCACTATGCGAAACACTGGCTTTTGGCGTGACTTTGCCCAGGACGCAGATTCGCTCAGCAAAGGAAGTAGCGTCAGGAAGCGGACGCGAAGCATTGGACGCGATTGACGGCTTACTAAAAGCCCACAACTTGGACCTTTGTTTCGACATCACTTCCGATGAAGGCGGGTGCAAGCTTATTTTCTCGCCGGAGGGGCAGTCTTCCGATGCAATATTAATCGATCAACTCTTGAGAGAAGCCCCTGATTTGGCTGCCTGGAAGTTTTGGGGACGGAGGCAAAAAAAGGAATTGGAAGAGGCCGCCGCGATAGTTTGCAATCTATATGCCCTCAACCCATTGCAGATGCGTTACCGACTTCTCAAGGAAAATAGCGCTCAAGTCGTGGAAATGATTATTCCTTTGAATTCAGACCTAACGCCCGAGGAATCCAATGGAATGATTAATACATTTCTTTGGCATGCAATTGGTGAGGCTCAGGTTATAGAACAAGGCATTCGTGGAAAAGTGACTTTTCAAGATAGCCCATCAACTCCGACAATCTCTGCGGCACAATTATTGACTTGCATCGGCTAGTTATCGGGACAAGCCAACACAACCATCTAACGAGTCAAGGGACTCGTGGTACTGGCAAAGGTATGTGCTTTGCCCTTCTTGGCTCTGGTGGCACTGGCATGTTCCCCGATCAAGCACTCTCGATCAAAAAATATCCCCTTTCGGGGCTGGCCAGTGCTGCACCATCGGGGCGCTAACTCCTACACAGTCCCGCATAATCCCTACAATCACCAATTTGCGATCGGAAAAGCATTGCTTCACATTCGGCCGTAATTAGCCTGGAAGGTTGGGCTCGTTTTGCCCCCAACCATCCTTGGGCCTGTTGTCGCCATGCTCCCGTCTGCGCCACGCTCGAATGCTCCGCTGTATGAGCAGGCTGCTGCGCGTCCGCTGGCCCCTTCGCCAGAGCAATGGTCCGCTTACCATATTGCGGTAGTGATTCCGGCCTACAATGAGGCCCACCACATCGGCCAAGTTCTGGCCGATCTTCCGTCGTTTCTACGGACGATCATCGTTGTCGACGATTGCAGTCGTGACGATACCGCTGCCATCGTTGAAAACCTGGCGAAGGCTGACTCGCGCATTGTGCTTGTTCGCCACGAAAAGAATCAAGGCGTCGGCGGCGCGATGATTAGTGGCTTTCGCTGCGCGCTGCAACAGAATGCTCAAATTGTGGTGAAGCTCGATGGCGATGGTCAGATGGCCGCAAGCGACTTATCAGCATTGCTTCGTCCTCTTGTGGCAGGTACGGCCGACTATGCCAAAGGCAATCGCTTTCGCGACTTTCAAGCCCTTTCGCAAATGCCAGTCTTGCGCCGCGCCGGAAACATGGGGCTCAGCTTTTTGACCAAGGCGGCCGTCGGCTATTGGAGCTGCTTTGATCCTTGCAACGGTTTCATTGCCATTCGAAGTGAAGTCCTCGCGGCCATCCCGCTAGAGAAGATTCACAAAAGCTACTTCTTTGAAACCTCCATGCTAGCGCAGCTTTATCTTTTGGGGGCCGTGCTGTGCGATGTGCCGATGCCGGCCCGCTATGGGAATGAAGTCTCGCATCTGTCGATCACGCGCGTACTGCTGGAGTTTCCGCCCAAGCTCGGCTGGGCACTCGCTCGGCGATTGATCCTCAAAAACTTCCTTTACGACTTTTCGATGTGCAGCTTGTACCTCGTCTCGGGGCTGCTGCTTTCGACGATGGGGGTGCTCTACGGCGGTATCAACTGGATTTACTACGCCAGCATCGGACAAGGCGCGCCGACGGGAACCGTGGTGATTCCGTCGATGCTGATTGTGGTGGGCATTCAGATTCTATTGGCTGCCATTGCCGAGGACCTGCGCAGCACGCCGACGGTTCCGCTATGTGGGCCACTTTCGCCCGCACCGCAAGCCGGCCATAGCGCCATTCCCGCCTCACTGGTCGAAGGAGAGACGCAAGTTCCCGGCAGTGAGCGTTCGGCACCAGCTCCTTCGGTGGCGATTCGGTCTGGTACGACTCGCCCCGTTGTTTGACTCCAAGTAGCAGTTCCCTGGCAGGTTGATGATAAGTAAGAATCATGGCTGTTGAATCCCACTCTCTAAAGATGCACGATACGGACTCCCCTTCGTCCACTTCGCAAAATGTTTGGACTCGAAACGCGGTCCTCGTGCTTACGATTTTGGCCGTTATTGCGTATTGGAATTCGCTGCGAGTTTCGTTCCTGCTGGATGATGTGCTGTGGATTCGCGATAACCCACGGATCGAAAAGCTTTGGCCGCCACTGGATTGGCGCCGTCCGTTTGGGTTTTGGACGTTTCAGCTGCAATATGCGATCCATGGCACATCGATTGTGATGATCCATGCCGTCAATTTGGCCATTCACGTGGGTAACGCCATTTTGATCGGGGCGATTGCCACTCGCTTGCTGCGGCTGCAAACCGTGGCAAAAAAGGTTGCGGATCACGCACCCGCCATTGCCTTGGCCATCGCCGCGATTTGGATCGTTCATCCTTTGGCCACAGCGGGCGTTACTTACATGGTGCAGCGGCTAGAATCGCTGATGACGCTATTTTATCTGCTTACCTTCTATGCCTTAGTGCGTGGAAGCGAATCAGAAAAGCCACTCCCGTGGTACGCACTTTTGCTGGCTGCTTTTACGCTCGGTGTGGGGACGAAGGAAATCATCGCAACCTGTCCGTTTGTCCTGTTCTTGTTCGACTGGACGGTTCTTACGCGATCGATCAAGACGACGTTGGCCAAACGTGGCTGGCTTTATGTGGCCATGTTCATTCCGCTGATCTGGATGGCCTGGACTTTGCGCGGAACGACGGCCGCCAACGATTACTACCAAGCGGGTTTTGGCTATACCGGCTGCACGCCGCTGGACTATCTCAAGACGCAGGCTGGCGTGCTTGTGCATTATCTGCGATTAGTTGTTTGGCCCGATCAACTGGTGTTTGACTATGCCTGGCAAGTCGAAACGAACCCGCTGAAGATTTATCTTCCAGGGTTGCTGATACTTGCGCTACTGGTGGCAAGTATCGTGGCCTTGTTTCGCTGGCCACCAATCGGTGCGGCAGGAATGGCATTCTTTCTCATTCTGGCACCAACGACCAGCTTCATGCCGATCAATGACATGGCGGCCGAACATCGCATGTATTTGCCGATGGTGTTTGTGATCTCGCTGGTCGTGGTGACGATTGCCAACCAACTTTTGCCGGTAGAAAACGAACAGAAATCGCCAAGCGAAAGTGCAAAGCCTAGCAAGACGTTGTTTGTCGCGCTGGCAACCGTTCTGGTGATGCTCACGCTGCGAACGATCCTTCGCAATCATGACTATTCCACGCCGCTGCGTTTGTGGCGAACGGTGGTTGCGGCCGTGCCGCATAATGGCCGGGCGCATACGACGCTTAGCTTGCTCCTTTCTGGCGAAGCGGACCACCTAGAAAAGATCGGCCAGCCCGAAGTGGCCGCCCTTCGCGAAGAAGAGGCACTTGCGGAACTTGATGAATCGATGCGCGTGGCACCAACCTATTATCAAGCGTTCCACCGTCGCGCCGACATCTACACCAAATCGCGTGAGTATGAAAAGGCGATCGCCCTGTACGACCAAAGCATTGCGATCCATCCGACCTATTTGCGATCTTGGCATCATCGGGCCATGGCGCTAATCGGCCTTGCTCGTTATGACGATGCAATCGCCTCACTTCGGCAAGTCGATAAATTGCAAGTCGCCCAGCACAATAACTATCTGGATGTGGAAAAGCTCATTCGCCAGATCGAACAGCTTCGTGAAAAAGAAGCTTCCAAGGTGTCGGGCACTACCGCCGATCCACCCAGCGTAGAAGCAACGGCAGAATGATGATGTTGCCGGCCAGCCCACCTAGCATGGCCAGGCTTACCAACGCGCCGAAATAAATGGTTGGTACAAACTCACTGGTGAGCAGCACCAAAAAGCCGACGCATAAGGCGGCCGTAGAAAGTAGCATCGCCAGCCCGACACTTTGCTGCGCCTCTGCCATCGCTTGATCTGTCGTCAGCCCTTGGGAGCGTAGCCGCCGAAAAAGCGATAGATAGTGAATGGAGCTATCCACGGAAAGGCCCATCGAGACGGCCGCAATCATGGCGGAGCCCATGTTGATCTTGAGTCCTAGCCAACCGAGTAGTCCCATCACCAAAAAGATTGGCAGCGCATTGGGAACCAGTGCAATCAGCGCCCAGGAGATCCGTCGATAAGCGACAAGCAGCAGCAAAAAGATCGCGGCTGTCGCGACGCCAAACGTGGTCCATTGATCGCGGAGCATGCTTTCGATCAGGTTGGTCAGCAAGACAAAAAAGCCGGTCACTTCCGCGCGAGCCGTATTCTTCGGCAGGAAACTCCTGAATGACCAGCCGTCTAACTTCGTCGATCAGGTACTGCTTTTCCTTGGCGGTCTGCTGCTCTTTCGCCCGCAGCATGATTCGCAAACTGCTGGGCTGGCTGGCATCTTTGGGAGTGCTACGCAGCGCGCCCATAAAGACCGGCATGACCTGCGCCATTCCTTGGGCTCGCAGATTGACCGGCATGGCTCCCAGGGCGACATCTCCCTCGGCCGCATCCAGCGCATCGACCAGGCTAATTACTTTGGTTAAACCTGGGCGTGGCTTTTCATTGCCTGTCGCCGGCATGGATATCTTTCGCAACTTCGTCTCTAGATTGCGGACGCGGGCGAGGTACTTGTCATCGAGAACTCGCGGCGCAGGAACAATGACATCCCAAACGCCGGCCCCACCCAGTTGCTTTTCGACAAAGTCGTACCAACTAACAAGGCGAGAGCCCGAGCGAAAATTGCGCGTGAAATCGGTCTCGATATCAAGCCGAAAACTTCCCACAATCGCAATGCCTGAAATGATCAGTGCAATTAAGGCCGTTGTGCGAGGGCGATGAATGATCAACGAAAGCAATTGACTTAGCTTCGAGCGGATCCAAGCCTCACCCCAAGTAGGATCGGCAGAAACAGGTCCTTCGCCCCATAGCAGCACAAGCCACGGAACCAAAATCGCCACGCCAACAAGGACCAGCAGCGAGCCAGCCACCATCATCGTTCCAAAATCTTTGACAGGGCCAACGCTTGCACACCACAACGAACCAAATCCCGCAGCATCGGTTAAACAAGCGCCAATAATTGGCCCGGCGAGCACAAGCAGTGTATCGGTTAACGCTGGGGTTGGCGATTGGCCAAGTCGGCGCAGCTCACGATAGCGAACAATCAAGTGGATCACCGTAGCAACCCCCACGACGGTGATGATCGCCGTCAGCATCGAGCTAACCATCGTCAGTTTTAGGCCCGATGTTGCAAGTAATCCTTGCGTGGTCAGGATCGTCCACTGCACCAACACAACGGGCACGATCAGCCAGCGCCACTCACGAAAATAGACCAGCATCGTGATGCCTAGCAAAACCGTCGACCATAGGCCCAGCTTTCGGCCATCGGCTTCGAGCAGCTTGAATCCTTCGACCACCATCACGGGCTCGCCTGCAAGCACGCCTGGCGCTAGACCATCGGGAAGGTTCTCGATTTGCTGTCGCAAGGTTTCAATCGTCAGCTCACGCGGGTCTACGCTGGTGGCTTCATGGTTCGTGGGCTCTAACATGCATGCCAAGGCGACCGTTTTTCCATCGTAGCTATGCGTGTAGCCTTCAAATAAGGAGCGATAGCGCTGAGAAAGCTCGCTGGTGGGATGCAAGATCGGCGGCCCATCGTACGACTTGTCGGCCGTAGACGAGAAGAAGTTTTGCAGAGCCTGCGACGCCTTCAAACGTTCGAGCATGTTGTTGACCTCGGCCAAACTAAGCACATCACGCACGCCCGCGACGGCTTTCATCTTTTGGCTAATTGTGGCCAGTCGTTTGATGCCGCTGCCATCGGGTTTAAGCAAGTCGTCATCGCGATAGACGGCCAGCACTACCTCATTGCCGCCAAAGTCATGCTTGAGCCGTTCGTACGGCGGCAACAGCGGATCATTCGAAGCAAACATCCGTTCAATCGAACGATCAAACCGCATGCTATTGGCAGGAAAGTAGGCCAGCGCTGCAAGCAAGGCTCCCAGGAGGAAAAGCGGTAGTCGAGCGGCGACTAAGAACTCCGCCAAGCGGAGCAGCATCGGTTTTTGCGAACTACTTTCCTGCGGCGGTGCCATATTAGGCAGACCCAATCGTGCGTAGTTCGCGAGGTAGTGGGAAGTGCACATCTTCCAAGCGAATCGCCCGTTCTTCGACGGTCGCGGAGAAGTGTTCCTTCAAATAACTGATGCAGCCTTGCACGACCGATTCCGGAGCGCTGGCCCCGGCGGTAATCAAAACCGTTTCGACATTTGCAAACCAAGCATCATTCATATCTTGGGCGCCGTCAATCAAATAGGCAGGGATGCCATTCTCTTGGGCCAGCTCTTTCAAGCGTTGGCTGTTGGAGCTGTTTTGACTGCCAAGCACCAGGACCAAGTCAGCCTCGGTGGCGAGCAGCTTGACCGCCTCTTGGCGATTTTGTGTGGCGTAGCAAATGTCTTCCTTGGGCGGATTAGCAATCTGCGGAAAACGTTCGCGCAGGCGATTGATAATTCGCGTCGCATCATCCACGGAAAGAGTCGTCTGCGTGAGGTAGGCCAGTTTGGCATTCGCAGGTAGCTCAATGGTGTCCGCGTCTTCCACCGACTCGACTAAGACCATCGCTTCGGGAGCTTCCCCCATCGTGCCGATCACTTCATCATGGCCGTCATGGCCGATGAGCAAAATCGTGTAGCCCTCTTTGGCGTAGCGAACCGCTTCCAGGTGAACCTTTGTGACCAGCGGACATGTGGCGTCAATCGCGTACAGCTTTCGATCGCGAGCGACCTTACGAATTTCTGGCGAGACACCGTGGGCCGAAAAGAGCAAGGTGGAGCCCTCGGGAACTTCTTCTAGCGTATCGACAAAAACCGCCCCCTTGGAACGGAACGTCTCCACCACGTATTGGTTGTGGACGATTTCGTGATAGACGTAGACCGGCGTGCCAAAGGATTTCAGGGCGAGGTCAAGGCTCTCAATCGCCATGTTTACCCCAGCACAAAAACCACGCGGTGCGGCCAATAAAATCTTCATCCGTCGGTAGCCTTCCGAAATCAGGTCGGTCTGCAAAATCGCGAAGTCGTTAAAATAGGCAACTTAAAAAGGCGTCACTTCCTGGACCGCCCCGCTTGCCGCTTCTACTAGTTTAGCCGCATCGGCCAGTCACCCAAGGGGACGCTCAGATCAGGCATCTGGAACAGGCGGTATTCTCGCGGATAAGGGCCCTAAAACTTCGCCGGCCGCATTCGGAGGAATGAGGTGACAGGTTGGCAGTGGAATGCTCTAAAGCTTACCCGCAGCCTTCTGGTGGGCTTAACACGCTGCCACCCAGAGGAGTGCAGCTGTTTACAAGGTTCTGAGATGTTATTTAGGAGCGCCAAACCTTAAAAAAAGGTTTTGGCTGTGACCTAACGTGTCACACCACCAAGGTGCTGTTTTGCCTTTAGACCGACCATGGGTTTCGATGGGCCCCCTTAGCATGGGCGGCCAGTTCTTCCTCGATGACCCTTGCCGGAGGTGGAAGGCGGATGTCTTGTGCCTGGCGTGAGGCACGGGCAAAGTTGATTGCAAAAATTCCAAACCCAGCGACGAGCACTAGATAGCCGTTCCACTCTCCTTTGTCCTCCATGATTTGGATGAGCGTCCAAAACCAGTTGGGAAGTTGAATGGCCGTATAGCTAAAGTCGTGATCGCTCCAAGTGCTGAGTGCAGATTCGATCATGACCGGAATAAGGACTCCCAGGCCGTAAAGCAGCACCTGCATCAGCACCGCCGCGACGGTAGGAATCTTCACGCCCGTTCGGCGATAATAAAGATGAGCCAAGATGCGCATCAAACCGAGGTACCCCATCAAGTAGCCCAGGCAGGCCGCCCCGGACTCCCGATAGGTTTGAATGGATTGTGTGGAGAAGGTAAGGCGAGTAGTTCCATTGAAGGCAGCGAAGATGCTAAGGCTAACCATCGTGAACACAATGACAGACGCCATGCTGCAAATGGTAAAGACATAGCCACTGCCATCGCCCGGGTTAAACCACGTGAGCAAAATTCTTTCTAACAGGCTTTGGGGAAGTTCACGCCGAGCACGGGGCGAGAGCGTTGCGTTTTCTAGCGAGAGAAAGGGCCCCACGACGGCCCAGTAAATAGCGCTAATAATGAAAAGCACCGACGCGATTTCCAGCAATTGGTCGGCAGAGGCCGTTGCAAATGCACCTGCGCAACCACGCGAGCAGGGGCGTCAAATGTCGCCAACGCCAGATGCGACATCGATGCACAAATCAACAACTGAATGATTGCCAGCATGTAGCGAACGCGGGTTGAGCGGTTATCGCTGGCAAAACTGATTTGCCCCGTCGCAATGAAGAGAAACAAAAGGGATACCGAAATTGTGTAGCCGGCAACATAGCCGTTGAACGTCCAAAAGTCGGGGTCGTTTAGTTGCAGCGAGCCAGACTCCAACATCAGTTGCGTCATCAAGCTACACCATGCGAGTCCAAAGATAAGCAGCGCGATCACGAGCGCAACCGAAAGTAGCGATTGCCAAATTCGCGTGGTGGAAACCGTCGCCAGCATCAGGGCAAACGAACAAAGCACCATCGAGGCCAAAATGGTATAGCCCAGCACGACGCCAATCGTGACGATATTTACGCCGCGCAACAGATAGGTAAACGCAATACAGGGCGCAGCGCCGAAAAGTAGACGATCGATTGCAGCAGCGCCGTCGCCATCTTTCCCCAGACGATTTGCCAGGCCGATAGCGTGGTGATGCTCATCAGCTCAAACGTGCCGTCTTCGGTTTCACTGGCGAGTGAGCGAAAGGCAAAGAAGGGAACCACCAGCATTAGTGGCACCGTCAACATGAGCAAATAGCCCACCAGCAGAGACGATCCCCACGGAGCGTAATACAAACCGGGCAGCATCAGCATGCTGCCGGCAACGGTCCAAATCCAGCCGAGGATGATCAGCAGATAAAACGTCAGCGTGAATTGCTGGCTCTTCATCGCTTGGCGAGCTTCTTTGACCAAGATCGGGCTCAGAAGATCGCTGTAGGATTCGAGCTTGGCAAATAGGCGTTCATCCCAGGTGGTCGCTGGAGTCGCGAAGGGATTGTTTCCCTCGGCGGATGCGGAGCTTGCAGCGCTGGCCAAATTGGCTATGCCGCCAGGAGTTGGCGACGAAGTAGCGGCCGCAGAGTCGTAGGGATTGGAGGTCATAGGTTTAGAGACCGCAGAAGAAATGGCAAATCAGGTTGGACGCAACCAGCACCGGGGCGAAGTCAAGCAAACAGAATCATTGCAACTGTCCCTTCGTGACGGCCATGAAGACATCTTCCAGCGAGTGGGCGTAGTTGGTGAACTCGACCACGGGAAAGCCGGCCTGAATCATGTCGCGAAGCAGCTCTACTTCTTCGGCTTGGCTACCATGGTGCGAAAGCATGAGGTCCGGGCCGCGAACTTCCATCGATTCGACGTTGGGGCGAGCGGTCAGCCAATTGCGAAGGTTTGTTTGATCGCCGTTGTGAAGTCCGATCCGCAAAACGCGATGCGGCTGAAGGCGCTTTTGGATTTCATTCACGGAACCGACGGCCATCAATGTGCCGCGTTCGATGATGGCAACGCGATCGCACATTTCCGCGAGTTCGGTCAAAATGTGCGAGCTGACGAGGACCGTCTTACCATCGGCAGCGAGTTGGCGAATCATATCGCGCAGCTCAATACGTGCGCGAGGGTCCAGGCCGTTGGCGGGCTCGTCCAAAAGCATGACAGCGGGGCTGTGGATCATCGCGCGTCCCAAGCAAAGCCGCTGCTTCATCCCTTTGGAAAGTCCGCGAACCGGCTTTTCTTTGAGGATGTCCAGCCCGGTGAAATTCATCGTGCGCTGCGTGGCTTGGTGGCGTTCGCGTCCGACAAGTCCGTAGGAACGGGCGAAGAAGTCGAGATACTCTTCCACGTTCATGTCGTGGTAAGTGCCGAAGTAGTCCGGCATAAAGCCAAGGCGTTTGCGGACACGATCGGGGTCTTCGACGCTGGAGAAGCCGTCGACAAGAGCTTCGCCCGCACTTGGCAGATCAAGCGTGGCAAGGATGCGCATACTGGTGGTCTTGCCAGCGCCGTTGGGGCCGATGTAGCCCAGCACCGTCCCCGCGTAGACTTCAAACGAGATGTCGTTGACGGCGCGCGTCGGACCGAAGAACCGAAACAGTCGGCGAAACTCGATCATCGGATGATTGGCGACCATGCGAATGTTTTCCGAAAGCGTTCAATGCGAAGAGGGAGTGTGAAGGCAAATGTGTTAGCAAGTCGGTGGCTGTCGTTACCAGTTGCCGGCAATGACATGCAAGCTGGAAAGCTCATTCGTGTTTTGCAGGCCCATGGGCACATCCTTGGGATAGCGGACGATCGCTACAAACTCTCGAGGCTTGATGCCAATGATGCCAGTCGATCCTTCGGGAAGGGTTTTCAGCGATTTCAGCGACTGAATCGCTTGCAGTCCGATGTTCACTCCGCCGCGCGAGACCGGGGAGTAGCTGGAATAGTAGTTGACATTAAACCCGAGCAGGCCACGATCAAATCGGTCGGCATCAAACCCGACTGGCATCTCGGGTTCGGACTTGTCTAGCAGTTCGCGAAGTTCGGCAGCAACATCCGTAGCATCGATAGGAAGTAAATCGCTAGTAGCGTCTAGATCGATGTCACGAGCTTTCAAATAGTTGCCTTCCATGTCGCGCACATAAAGTCGGTCGATCATTCCCGCCAGTTTATTGGTGGCTTTGGGAGCCGCACTCCCTTTGGGAGGAGTAATAAGCAGGCGAGACTCGGTGGGCTCGGAGTGGATCACCAATAGCTGAGAAAACGAGCGTGATTTAAGGAAGTCGTTGCCGAGTTGTTGTCTATCGGGACGCCAGCGAAGCGAGTACTCGGAAAAGATTTGCGAGTCTTGAAAACGATTGTTGGAGCCTTGAGGGACCACCGGAATCACCACATCATTGACGCCGAACTCATAACCAGCGGCAGGAGCAATTGCGGCGTAGTAGGTCTGGCGCGACCAACTGGTGGCGGCATGGAGATTTTGATCGAGGTGGGTGTAACTGCGAACTCGCGAACGAGTCGAGATGCCATCTTTGGCAATCGCATAAACGAAAAGCAAAATCGTCGTTAGCGCGCCGGCCAACGGAACCGTGATCAGAATCAGCACCGGCTGCTTCCGCGCCCGAAGCCACGTAAAGTTGACGGGACCAATCAGCACCACAAAGAGGGTGACCAGGACCATGAAGGAAAGGACGGGTGCTGCTCCAACGCCTGGAATCAGCATGTTCCAATAAAAGTTGCTGGGGCTGCGAAGGTCTAAATCGGTTCGACTCTCCCAAACGAGGCGTCGCTGAGAAATGTTGTTGAAGACCTGTTGCCAAGACTTGGTTAGCGCTGCCGATGGTGGGTTGGTCGTGGTAGTCACCGAAGCAGGATCGGTACTGCTGGGAGCGTCTTCTTCGACAAACGGATCTTCTTTATCAATGACGACCAAAGCACCCAGTCCAATCAGCCGTAAACGTGATTGGAAGACGGGCTTGAATTTTTTAGGGTCGCCTGGGCCGCCGGACTCTGCGGTAGAGTCACTGCTGCTCGTGGAAGTCTGGGCGTAGGAAGGACCGCGTGTGCTGTCGGCAGTCAATTCGGAGAGGGGGGCATTCGGATCGAAAAAGTTCCAGCGAGAGCGATCAAACGGTCCATCTTCCGGTTTGGGAAGCGCTGCACCAGGAAGTCCCAGCGACTTTTCTAGCGAGGGGACCTTTTCAAATTCGCTGCCTACTCCGTAAACCACCATGCCTGTACCAGTTCGCAACCAGTGCACAATTGCCGAGACTTTGGCGGGGCTGGTTTTTGCCAGAGCCTCCAGTTCGGAAGCAGAAATGATGAGCAGTCCGCGTGAACTGAGTTGTGACCATTGCTCGGGAAGTTCGCTCGGTTGCATGAGGGCCCAGTTGGAGACCTTTCCGACCGAGCGGGTCAATTCCCAATCGGTCACGCGAGGAGCGCCGTAGCGGGGAGTGCTGGTCATGGGGTTCCACTCCGTCATCATGCGATCAAAATCGGGAATGTTATAGGTCTTCGGGTCATCCGTTGGGTTGAAGCCGGGTATCCCCATTTCAATTGCATCTCGATCGGCCGCTTTGGGAACAGCAGAGTGGACAAATAGAACCCCGGTTTGAGAATCAACGCGCCGCGCCGCGCCCGGCCCAGCGCCGGGGAACATGCGAACAGGGTCCGAATAGTAGGGGCTTCCCTTGAATGGTCGGCCACGTTCGCTTAGGCCGATGGTGTTTACGTACCAATAGGTTGTGTTTCCGTAGTTGGAAAGTTTATAGACCGGGATGTTAATAATGGTTTCGGCCGACATCGCCCCTTTGGGAATGGTGATCGTGCCAGTCACTCTGCAGCCCGAACCGCTAAAGCCATAAAAGGCATCACTTTCGGTAATGGTAAAATCGATCACGCGTTCGCGCGGCGCAGGGCCAGGAAGAACCAAGGGCTTCGTAAAAGGGACCGGATTGTTGACGAGAGATTCCATCACAATGCGGATAGGAACATAACCCGGAATCGCTTCAAACAAAGGCGTCGCGGTGATCCTTAAATGCGCAGGTTCTTCTGCTACACCAAATGTGGAAGAGAGGGGAGTGTCTGCGACGGCAATGGAGGACCCCAGAAAAACCATCGAGGCAATCGCGATCATCGTAGCCAATGCCAAGCGGCAAGTATTTGCAAGCAACGAGACGCAGGAGTGGCTGGGAATTGCTGAAGAGAATCGCATCGCACCATACCCTACAGAAAAAAAGCGTGACGCATGACCAAGGGGGACCGGTGAAGGGGCCGCCATTTAGCCTTGCGGAGAATTCGGAGTGGGATCGACCGTGGCCACAGGTTGCAAATTTGTTTTTGCTTTGGGGAGGATGGCGGCAAAGCACCAAGCCACTCCAAATACAGCAGCATGCACCAAAAAGAAAATCGGGATGAAGGCGGCGCCGACGACGATGCCGCCAGCCCAACCTTCGCCACGGTAGGCCGCCGCCGCGACCAGCGATGTGAGGCTGGCCAGGGTCACAATTCCGATGAGCGTCTTCAGACTAAAGCGAGGTATTAACATGCCCCCTATTGTGGCAGACGGGTTGTACAAAGCAAGTCAGTTTTGGGGGAGGAAAGTAGCGGAAGGCTAGGCTCCCCAGGGGCGTCAATTAAAAAATGGGGGCCTTGGGAAAAGGCGGCCAACTTTCATTCTGAAGTGGGGGCCATTAGACTAGCGACGTGCTTTTTAGGGCGTTCGGCCGTACGGCGTCTGCCTCTACGAGCGTTCTGGCGAAAAGATTCAAGGGCCTTTGATAGACCAGGAGCCCCCTGCGATGTCCTCTTTCAGTTTTTGGGTTGGTTGGAACTCGGCAAGCTCGCGATTAAAGCGAAGCTGTTTGGCAACGGGCGCCGTTTTGGCCATGGGCTGGCTGGCTACGGCGATGAATGCCGCCGAAGTTCGTTTGAACGTGTCGGCCGGAGATCATGCCAGGGCTCGGACGCCGGTTGCCGTAGCGCTGAGCGCGGAACAAGCGGCTGTGGCGGGGATTGATGGGCCGGGCGATGCGATGCTTCTGGGGGACGATGGGATGGCCGTCGCTTGCCAGATCACGCAGGGCGATCTGTCGACCAAGGAGGCTTCAATTGCTCCGCTGACGGTGCGATTTGTGCTCCCTGAACTTGCCGCTGGCGCCAGCAAGTTGTTTTTGCTAGGCAAGCCGAAGGCACAGAAGGCTGCGTTTGCTTGGAGCACGGCCGAAGGAGCTGGCGGCAAACCTGCCTCGATGGATCTGACGCTCGATGGCAAGAACGTGCTGCGCTACATGTGCGCCACGTTGGATGAAACGAATGCCGATACACGGTCAGCGACTTTTAAGCCGTATCACCATGTGTTTGACCTGCAAGGGAAGCAACTGCTAACGAAGGGACCGGGGGGAAAGTTCCCGCACCATCGCGGCCTGTTCTTTGGCTTCAACCGGATCAGCTACGACGGCGGCAAGAAGCAAGCCGATACTTGGCACTGCAACAAGGGAGAGTTCCAATCGCATGAAGCGGTGCTTGCCTCATCGGCTGGTGCTTTGGTAGGTGGGCAAGTGCTGGCGATTGATTGGCACGGCCAAAGCAAGGATGTGTTTGCGAAGGAAAAGCGTCAATTGCAAGTGACGCGGCATCCTCGCGGAACCGTGATCGACTTTACTTCGCACCTGCGAAGCGAAGTGGGGAAGGTCAAGCTGGACGGCGATCCACAGCATGCGGGCTTTCAATTTCGTGCGACGCAAGAAGTGCCCGACAAGACGGCCGACAAGACTTACTATGTTCGTCCGGATGGTAAGGGGGAGCCTGGAAAATTCCGCAACTGGCCCGACGTAAAGACGCATGTCAATTTGCCTTGGAACGCCCTTTCGTTTGTGCTGGGCGACCAGGTTTATACGGTGGCGATGCTGGATCGTCCGGAGAATCCGAAGGAATCACGTTTTAGCGAACGGGACTATGGCCGGTTTGGTTCTTACTTTGAATACGAGTTGGACACCGACAAGCCGCTGGTGCTGAATTATCGCGTGGTGATTGTGGAAGGGGAGCTGGGCGTTGAAGAAATCAACAAGCTACATGCCGACTTTGTCACGCCACCAGCCGTAACGGTTAGCGTTAAGTAAGCGACTAGAGCGTTAAAGATGTGATGCGAAGGGAGCGAGAGATCGCTCCCTTTTTTTGTTGGGGTGGTGGGTGAGGGACGAAGTGGTGAGGAAGATAGAAAGCGGATGATGTTGCCAGGATAAATCCTGGCCTACAAAAAATCGTAAGTGGGGGAGTGACCTCCCATGGCCTGGCGGCCGCACCGGTTCAAGAACCGGTGCTACCCAGTTGAAAGTGGACTAGGAATCTTCGGCAATCTCCATGTCGAGATGCTGCATCTTGCGATAGAGGTTGGAGCGATGCAGGCCGAGTCGTTCGGCGGCGATGGTCATGTTTCCTTTGGCAAGGTCCGCTTGTTTACGGATGAACTGCGTTTGAAAACGGCGAGTGGCTTCTGCCAGAGTGAGATGGTTTGGGATCGAAGGCTCCTGTGCGGTGCGAGCCAACGGGGAGACGACAAACCGCAGGTCCTCTGCATCGATTTTGACCTGCTCTTCGGGGGTGAGGTAGGCGAGCTGCTCCATCAGGTTGCGAAGTTCGCGCACGTTGCCGGGCCAAGCATGAGTGAGTAACGCTTTGCGAGCGGCCGCAGTAAACTTGGGCACCTTGCGGCGGGCCTTGGTGGCGTACGTTTCCAAAAAGTGCTCTGCAAGTTCGAGAATGTCTTCGCCGCGACTTCGTAAAGGAGGAAGGTCGATGGTGACCACACTAATGCGAAAGAAGAGGTCTTCGCGAAAGCGCTTTTGCCGTACGAGTTCGGGCAGGTTTTGATTGGTGGCCGCCAAGACGCGTACATCGGTCTTGATGGGGAGCGAGCCACCAATGCGGACGACGACTTTCTCTTCCAGCACGCGTAATAGCTTTGCTTGGCCTGCAAGGCTCATGTCGCCGATCTCGTCGAGCAGGAGCGTGCCGCCAGAGGCGATTTCAAACTTGCCCCGCCGCATTTCGCGGGCGTCGGTGAACGCCCCTTTTTCATGGCCAAACAGTTCGCTTTCCAAAAGGGTCTCGGTGAGGGCGGCACAGTTGACGGCGATGAAGGGCTCTTGGCGGCGCCGGCTTTGGTAGTGGATCGACTGGCTGACGACTTCTTTGCCGGTGCCGTTTTCACCTAAGATAAGGATCGATAGATCGGTGTCGGCCACACGCTGGATGGTGGAACGGAGCGCGACAATCGCGGGGCAAGAGCCGATCATTTGCACGCCGGCAGCGGCTTGGTTTGCCACGCGAGCACGGGCATGGGCCAGTTGTTCGAGCTGTTCTACATTTTGCAGCGCAAGGGCAGAATGCACGGCCAACTCGGCCAGCGTTTCTAAATCGGCATCGGTAAAATTGCCATGGTTGCAGTTGAGCGCTTCAAATGCGCCGATGATTTCGCCCGACTTGGAACGCATCGGAACGCAGACGACGGTTTGCGTTTCATACTGAAGCTGCTTGTCAACGCGTCGATCCACTTCACGCTGTTCTGCTGCGATGTCGATATCGATGCGCCGTGGCATGCCGGTGTGAACCACTTGTCCGACAACGCCGGTGTCATCGGGAATGCGAAGTTCGTTTCCCTTGACGCCAAGCGCGGGTTTTCCGACAAGCGTCTTGGAAACCTTGTCCCATAGAAAGATCGTGGCTCGTTGGGCACCCAGTAGGCGAGTGGCGGCCTCTGCAATTTGAACCAGCAGGCTTTGTGTCTCATGCGTCTTTTGCCAGCTGGCGGAGATTTTGAGGATCTCTTCCAGACGCGCGATTTGCAACCGCTGTGTGGCATGAAGTCGCACGCTGATCAAGGCTTCATCGATCCAGGCGGCGAAGGTTTCGGAAGTGAGCGAACTTTCGACCGCAAAGCCTTTGGCTGAAAACAGCAGGAGCGCTTCGGTCGTTGTTTGCTCGGGACGAAGGGGAAAGACCTTCCAGTTTTTTTGCGCGACGGGCGTTCCCTGATCCATCGCCTCCGCTAGGAGGTCGCTCGGCAGCGTGCGAGCAATGCTAGAGGTGCTGGCGACCAATCGCCAGGTTCCTTTGGAGCCTTCCGCGACGGCCAAGTAGTCGGCCGACAACGGAGATAGGAACGTTGGGAGGACCTGCTTTAGGAAGGTCGCCGGGTCAGCCCCTTGGCTGGCGACAAGCAGTTGTTCGACCAAGCTGGTAAGGTGCGAAGGCCAGCCCGATGTGGAAGGGAGGTTCATGTCAAAAGCTTCAAAAAGCAAAGAGTGGCGGCCCAAGGGTGGGCTGCGCCGTCAAAACGATTTGACACGTGGCAGGAGGTGTCGTCAATTGGATTCTGCAAAATGACGTGACGACAAGAGATGCCAGGGGCTTACGCCGCCTGGCAAAGAAGGTGTCGCCCCGACGGGGCTGGGGGCATGAAGGGGCAGAGTCGTGTTTTGTGAGGCCTGACGGCGCTGACCTGCGAGATCGGTGATAAGTTGTGATAGTTGGGGATGGGAGCGTCCCGGGTAAGTAGAGGCTTGGGAAACAGAGTCATTGCGAGAGGGGGCGGATGAATGCTTGCAGTCCATTTACCGGATGTTGCTTTTTTAATGCTATTTCTGCCCGCGTTCGCGTCAGGCCTTTATGGGTTTTACTGTATCGATTCTTTGCTGCGGTATCAGCATCAATATCATTTTGAAGACTGGGTCAAGGACGGCAGGCCTATCGGATTTTTTTGGATTCCACCCGATGCAGCATTGTTCCGAGGAAGTCTTGCCAGAAATTATGCGTCTTTTTCGCTACTTATTTGCCGTAAGCCATGGATCGATTCCAATGCCGATATGAGGAAACTGAGAAGAAGGTGTCAGCTCGCGACATTGGTTTATTTTGCCGCGTTCGCACTGGTCGCTTGGCTAATTTTTCAGCAACCCTGACTTCCAAAGGAAGTCCGATCAAGTTCTTTCCTGCACTTGGCAGTCTTTCGTTCTACGTGCAAGTACATTTGAAAGGGACGTGTATTGCCGTTTGAGCGGTGGAGAGTTGTGCGTCGTCAGGCCTGACGGCGCTGACCTACGGGAGCTAGTTGCAGTTGCATTTATGGCTGGCACTTCAGGATTGGGTACCACATGGAAGGCGTGGCCAGCAGAAAAGGCGTGAGATAGAAATGGGACCGACGATTGCTGTGTATCTTCGTGAGCTGTTTCACAAACAGACAAAAAAAGAGATATGCGCTGAGGTTGAAAAAGTTTCTATTGCACTGCAACAAGGTAGGTTTGGAGGAACCAGTCATCCTTTTGATGTTGGATTTGGAGAGGACTACCCAGGCGACTTAGAAGAAAGGTTTGCCTACGGCGGTAGCAAACTTCTAGGCTGGATGCCTCAAGACACCATGATTCTAAGCGCGGGTTGCAATAGCAGAGACGATCACCGAGTGCTGGGAGAACTCGCGGTGCACTTTGCCCGCAAGTTTAATGTGCTGGTTGACCTACAGGGAATGCCTAGGATCTCAGCACAGGATGGTAACCTTATAGGTAAAAACGAACCTTTTGAATACAAGATGCCAAACGGAGTCGCTGGCAGGTTGTTTTTCATACCTAGTTCTGATGAAAGGTACAGCTTGACGCCCGATAGTGAATGGGCGTTGTACACGGCGGGCCATTTCTATGGCGATGCCGACTATGTTGAGTGGCTACTGAAGGATCCTGCTTTTGCACTGGTGAAGTGAGAAAGGCAAGTGCGTGGCATAGTCCTACTTCGTCAGGCCTGACGGCCATGACCTACGAGAGAAGGGAGTGGTTGCCAAAGAGGATTGGAAGTAGCGCGGGCGCATGTTATCGTCAGGGTGACCCCTGACCTACAAGAGCTAGAACAGTTCTTTGATGGCTTTGCCGGTGTGGGCGATGAAGATGGGGCGCTGCTCGGGGGTGTAGAGGGGCTTGTCGCGATTGACTCCGAGCTTGTCGTAGATGGTGGCGGCGTAGTCTTCGGGCGTGTGAGGATTATCGAGGACGAAGGCCCCTTGGCGATCGGTCGCGCCGATGATTTGGCCGCCGCGAACGCCTGCTCCCGCGAAGACGATGGAGTACGCATCGGGCCAGTGATCGCGGCCAAGGGCCTTGTTCACCTTGGGCGTTCGGCCGAACTCCGTCACTAGACAGACAAGCGTTTCATCCAGCAGGCCACGCTGTTCCATATCGGTAATCAGGCCGGAAAAGGCATGATCGAGACTGCCGGTCATTACCCAGTGGCCAATCCCATAGCGTCCCGCGCCGGCGCCGGTGGCCCCTTCGAGTTCGCACGTTCCCTTGGCGTAGATATGGTCGTGATGGTCCCAGTTGAGATTGCCACCGCGAGGTGTTTCTGGCGTTAAAGGCCAGCGAACATCAATCGTGACAAAGCGGACGCCCGCTTCGACCATCTTTCGGCCGAGCAGGTAACATGCGCCGCGGTGACCAGAGCCGTACTGCTCGCGCGTTTTTTCGCTTTCGGTGGTCAGGTCAAACGCTTTGCTGGCAGCAGGGCTTTGTAGGATGGTGCTGGCTTGCTGGGCGAAGGTGTCGAGCGCGGCAGCCGAACGATCCTTGGCGAGTGTCGGATTTTGGCCGAGGCGCGAAAGGAGTTCGCGGCGGTCGTTCAGGCGTGCATCGTCGAGCTGGGCATTGCGTGAAAGGCCTTGCACCTTCCACTTGGGATCTGCGGCATCGTGAGCGGTGGCTTTGAAGACGCTATGACCTGCGGGCAGAAACCCAGTCTTGGTCATGTGGGCCATTTCGGACGTGGCCGGCATTTGAATGTAGGGGGGCAAGTAGTTGCAGGCCGAGCCCATCGTGTAAGAGGCGACCGTTCCCATGTCGGGCATTTCGACGGGACCGCCGGGGGCTTCGCCGGAGAGCATGTACTGCATGCCGCGTGGGTGATCGTCGACGCGCTTCTCGTGCCGCATGCTGCGAATGACGGCGATCTTGTCGGAGATCTGCGCCGTCTTGGCCATTAACTCGGTGAAGTAGACGCCAGGAGTTTTTGTTGCGGCCAGCGCAAACGGCGTACGAACCTCGGCCGGTGCTTCGGGCTTGGGATCGAAGGTATCGACGTGGGACATTCCGCCATGCTCAATCAGCAGCAGCACATTCTTCGCGCGACCCGCGCGAGGAGCGCCAGCGGCCCCCAAAGCTTGGGTAGCGAGAATTTGTCCGAAAGAACAGCCAAGAATTCCCGCGGCACCACGAAGAAGCCATTGGCGACGCGTCCACTCGGCACGCTGCTGGCGGGTTTGGTGAGGCATGGCGGGGCTTTCGGAAGGAGCAGGGCGTGCTGGGGAAGCTAGAGGAGGGGTTACCAATCCATCATTGTTTATACATGGCGGAACGGGAAAATGCGAGAGAAAAAGGGGGTTCCTTAAGGCGGAGCTGTAGGGTGGTATCGATTTTAGAGTCGGGATGGAATGGGGTGGGAGGTTGTTGGGGAGGGAGAGGGCGTGGGAGGATAGAAGCCGCGATCTCCTGCCGCTGCGCGGGCCTGGATCAAGAGTCGGGGCGAGCCGATTCGTGAAATGCAGATTGATGTTTAAAAGGCGATGGAACACATGATGATGAATCAACAACAGCCGGGACTGACGCCGGAGAAGCTGCAGCTGTTTGTGGCGGGACTTTCGGGACTCGCTGGGGAAGAGGTGCGAAAGGCGAAGCTGCTGTTCATCAAGAATGCGATCAGTGAGCTAAAGGCGCTGAAGGCAAGCCTTGCGGGGTTTGGCGTCGCGCAAGGGTGCTTTGCGATCATCCCCTTCTTTTGGCCGATCTTGTGGGCCCAGCGAGTGAGCATGAGTTCGGCGACGAATCTTCAAGTAGAGCAGATTCGCAATGCGATTGACGTATGGCGAGACGATTTAGGAGCGGATGCGGCGAAGCTAGAGCGGGATTTGGAAGAGTTGCGGTAGGGCTGGACCGAGATTTCGATTTAACCATTCGGACTTTGCGTTGCCGTGCTTAGCTCCTCTTTAGAACGGCGTTTCGCCACCTGCCAGGCGGCAATCACCATCAGCGGCATGCCTATCGCACAGGCTGGTACAAACCAGTCGGGACGGCCACTAATCGCAAGGATATTTCGCATCAGTGGATAGCTAAGTATCGCCCCGATGATCGAGCAGAAAAGCAGCGGGTAATCCTTCGCAAATTTGGCGGCGATTAAGCAACCACCAAAAGTGGCAACCATCCACGCCAGCAATTCCAAAAGTTGCGGACCGAAGGCCGTTTGATCAAAACCTTTCAGCCGTGAATCAGGATAGAACAGGCCGGTCAACTGTGCCACCAAAAACATTAGCAGCACTGCCGTCGCGACTCCCGCGATGAGGGCGAGTGAATAGCGATAGGGTGGTGTGGACTTTGACATTGCTCACCCGTTGTTTGAAGTGCTTGCACCAGTCGAGTCGCCAAAAGTGAGCATGAGTAGCGCAGGCCGGATGATGTTGTCAGGTTAAAACCTGACCTACAAGAACAAGACAAAAGCTATTTGCCGAAGCGGGATTGCATGCGGTCGAGGACTTCGGGAAGTGGGTATTCTAAAACGGAAAGCCCTTCGGTGGAGGCGATTTGCTTGAGGCGTTTCCAGCCGCGAGTAACCAGACGCTCACGTTCTTCGACGAAGCGGGGATCGAGGTGTTGCTTGCCGAAATCGTTGTCGAGATGGATCGGGGGAAAGTCGGAATCGACGATGAACTGGCCGAGCGTGGGGTTGCAGGTGATGTGCCGCTCGTGCGTGGTGTGTAGTGTTTCAGGATCGACCATCCCCAGGACGTAACGCAGGTATAGATCGCTCTCCCAGATGTTTTCCACATCTTTGCCGCAGACTTCGCAGAGGTAGCCTTCTTCGCAGTGCATGGTGAGTTCGGGCAAGTAAAAAATGGTGAGCGGATGATGTTGTCAGGTTAAAACCTGACCTACGAAAGCAGGAGAGGCAGTTACGTTTGCGAGGGGCGTTCGAATTGGCCGTTTTCGGGACGTTGTTTGTAGAACGGGTCGAGCGGATAACAGCCGGAGACAAAGCCTTGGCGCGGCGCGGAGGTGCAATCGCTGAACGTGCGACAGACTTTCTTTCGCTGCCAAGACTTTCCTTCAAGCGTGTCGGCCGGAAGTTCGGGATACGACAGCACCATCCGGCCAAGTCCAACCAGATCGACCATGCCTGCTTCGACCACGCCTTGGGCCACGTGCGGCAGGTACTCTTGCAAATAGGAATAGCCGGTGCCAACCAGCGGCATGCTGGGGACCGCTTTCTTTAGCGTGGCGACCGCTTGGATTTGCCGGGCAACGCCAACGAGCGGATCTTCCGGCGGCTGGTAGCCGTCGCTAGGGGGAAATAGTGCGGGGCGCTGGATGTGGGGATTGTAGTAGGGGCTGCCGCAAGAGACGTTGAGGGCGATCACGCCGAGCGATTGAAGGTCTTTGGCGAGTTGGATCGGCTCGGTGAGGTTCCATTCCAGCGGATTATTGGGATCGAGGCCAAAGCCATCGACGTAGGGCATGTGGCCGGAGTAGTCCATCGGCTTTCCTACTTCGCGACTGGTAACATACGGTGGCCGATCGAATAGGCTAAGACGCACGCCAACGGCGAGGCCGGGGACTTCGGTCTGGATGGCCTGAATGATGGTTTTGAGAAGTCGCGTCCGGCCAGCAAAGTCTCCGCCGTATTTGCCGGGGCGACGGGTGGCGCTTAAAAATTCGTGCAGTAGGTAACCGTGGCAGGCCTTCACATCGACGAAGGCAAAGCCCGATGCTTGCGCAGCCTTGGCACCCAAGACATAGTCGGCAATGAGCTGTTCGAGTTCGCCGTCGGTCCAAACGACGGACTGATTGGCGGGATCGATGCCGAACTTCGCATCGAGCAGCGGATGATGGTAGGCGATCTTGGGTTCGAGGACTTTGTTGTGCGGACGCGAGAATCGGCCCGAGTGCGTGAGCTGCAAGCCGACGAGTAGGTCGTCCGTTTTGCCGAAGCGGTCTTGATGAGCGGTGATTAGCGTTTGATAGAGCTGCGACAGGCCTGATTTGTAAGCGCTACCCGCCAAGGTTTGGTGCGGGTTGGCCCGGCCACTGGGCTGAACTGCAGCGGCCTCGCCACCCCAGATGAGTTTCGCACCACTCAGACCAAAGTTGTGCCAGCGGCGAAGCGTTAGTTCACTGGGTGAGCCATCGGGGTTGGCGTCCCAGCCTTCCATCGGATGGATGCACCAGCGATTGCCAACGGTGAAATTTCCAAGCTTTATGGGTGCGGCGAGGGGGCTGTGTTCCGCTGCGGAAAGGATTTTGTCGCCGACCGGAAGGTGGAGATTCAGTTCCGCAAGACGTGCGCGAAAGTCGGCAGGCGTTTTGAACTGCGCGATGCGAGGATAGGGAGCCATGGGCGGACTCGCGACAGGAGGAAAAGTTGCAACGTGACGCGTTAGTTTATCAGAAACGGTGTGTGAGTGTATTTCAGAGCCGGGAGCGTTAGCGACGTAGACAAACTAGGTAGACAAGGCGTACCAATCGCGGATTCGCTGGAGCCATTCTCTGTCGATTGAAATTGAATCGTCGGTGGCGATTGCCTGGAGCGACGCAACCAACTGGGTAAGCTCGACGGATGGATTGTTGTCTCTCTTGTGGTCATGCCACAGACTTTGGGCAAGATAACAAATTGCGTTGGCTGCCACATTTCGGATTTCAGGATCGCTGTTTTCCAACGACGTTAGGATCGTGGGGACTCTCTTTGGCAAATCATCGGTGTAGCGTCCAAGAGCTAGGATTGCCATTTTTCGAAGTGGGAGGGAAGCAAATTTAGCCGTCTGAACTAAGTGCTCGAGAGCAACCGTGCCAATACTTCCCAGTGCCCACATTGCAGAATCAATAACTGGTGAATGAGTATCGAGTAGGCACTTGATGAGGTCGGATGTAAGTGGAGCTCCTTCTTCACCTAGCTTCACAATAGCTCGTGCGATCCAAAAGCGAACATGGCAGTTCGAATGCCGAAGGCCTCGTCGAAGTGAAGGCAAGTCATCGACCTGTGGACCAATCTGTACGATTGCTGCTCCAACCCATGGGCAGGGACAGCTTTCATTCAAGAGAGATTGCAGCAGTACTGGGTAAGCAGGACGACCTTCTTCGCCAAGGTGATAAAGCGATTTTGCTGCTGCTTCTCGAACCGCAGCTTCATTTGACTTCAAATCATGAATGATAGTTGTCAGTGGAGCCAAACGGAAAACTCCTTCGAGTAGCCACGACCTCCCGCCGCTAACGCGGCCCAGGTTCAAGAACCTGGGCTACCCTTTGGCCGCAATCGAGCTTGCTTCCGGCTCTGAAAATCATTTCCCAATATGGCAGCGGTCGAGGACTTCGGCGGGAGTCATGACGTAGCTGGTATAGAAGGAGCCGAATTCGGCGAAGCGAGCGCTGGCTTCGTCGAAGCGCATCTTGTAGACGATCTCTTTGAGGAATTCCGGGTTGCGACCCCAAAGGGTAACGCCCCATTCCCAATCTTCCAGGCCAAGGCCGACAGTGATCAGCTGCGAGACCTTGCCAGCGAAAGCCATGCCGCTGCGGGCATGTTCTGACATCATCCGGTTGCGCTCTTCAAAGGAGAGGGTGAACCAGTTCTCACCCACTTTGCGTTTCTTGTTCATGGGATAGAAGCAAGTCGCGGGATAGCCGACAGGGAAGTCGGGCGTCAGGCGTTGGCGGTTCATCATCGGGAGGCGATCGGAATAGCCCTTCACTTTGGCGTTGTAGCTAGGGCTCCCTTCGACTTCTCCTTCCGCAACGAGCTTGGCGGAATACTGTTCGACCGAGGGGACGTATTCGGAAATCTCTGTGACGGAGACAAACGAATAGGTAGGAATCAAGGCCGCACCAAATGGAGACGAAAGCAGACGCTGGTTGACGTCTTCAACCTTCAGCGGATTGACATCCATCACCATCAAGGCAAAGTCGGCCTTGTGGCCACTGACCAAGCTCGTTTGGAGACGGCTAGGGGCGAGCGGGCCGGCAGGATCGAGCGCTTCGATAAAGGCTTGACGGCCAGCAGCCAGCGTCGCGGCATCCAGCTTCGCCAGGGCGGCCCGGTCAAAGCGGTAGTAGAGATGGCTGCAGTGCCAACCTTCGTTCAGTTCCAGGCTTGGTGGGGGAGGAGCTTCCATTCCGGGGCGACCATGCGACATAGCAGCACAACGTTTCTATTGCCAAAAGGACGGGATCAATATTCTGCGTAAGGATTCTATTTTAACGCACGCACCACCGCCCCTGTAGGCACCTTGCACGGCTTTCCGCCTAGCGAATGGGGGCTTTTCCAAGCAAGCGGCGCAGCACGCCGATCTGTCCCGCATGGAGCATCTCATGATGGGAGCAAAACAGCAGGCAGCCAAGCTTGTTGGCGTAAACGGCATACGGCATTTCTACCGGCTCATCCATTTGTTCCTGCGTGAAGGTGGGAAGTTCGAGCAAGACCTGATCATGGACTCGCTGGAGCGTGGCCAAAATTTCGGCTGGAGCGGGATACTTGGACGAATCGGCGGTGGGAACGCTTCCCCGGCTGAAGAGCTTGCGAAAGCTGCTGGTCATGAGGTCGAGATCGATCTCTTGTCGGCCACGCACGCGAAAAAGGGCTGAGCCCGTACTCTGCCATGGCGAGGTGGCCAACTTGCCAAGCGAGGTGGGTTGGCATTCCGCCGGGCATGGCGAACCAATCGGCTTCCTGCACATCGTCGAGCAAAGGAAGCATCATGCTGCGAGCAAACTGGATCTGCTCCATGGCAAGCTTTACGTTGGCAAGCATATTCGCACCGTCGAATAGGAAAAAAAGGAAGTAAACCAAGGCTCTGCAGGGGAGCATACCGGCTTGCTACCCTACCTGAAATCGCGGGATTGGGCCAGTCTATGCCGGTTGGAGGGGGCTATTGTGGCCGATTGGCTGACGTGTAACGCACTTGCCCACTTATGGCAAACTGACGATAATCGGGGCTTAAGTATTGAGACATGCGTGAGGGCCTCAGCATGGTCCATTGCCGCGATTTTTCCGTCATGCGGCACGGCCAAGCGGGCGTGTGTTTGATCGCTATCCGGCCCCTTGAAGGGCAATGATCATCCTAGGAGCTCCTCACCTCTAGGACGAGCGGACTTATTTGTCTTTCCGCTAGATGGGATCAGCAGACAACCAAGGCACACGGTAGTTGCAATGGCTGATGAATATTTCTTGATCAAGGGCGGATACGTTTACGATCCCGCCAATGGCATTGATGGCCAGGTCAAGGACTTGTGGATTCGCGATGGGCGAATGGTCGAAGCGCCGACGGACCCTAGCGTTCGGCCGACTCGCACCTTGCAGGCGCAGGGGCTGGTGATCATGCCGGGCGGCATTGATATGCACTGCCACATTGCAGGTCCTAAGGTGAATGCGGCGCGGAAGATGCGCCCCGAGCAAAAGCGCAACGCAGAAAAGGTGATGCGGACCGCCAACACGCATAGCGGCACGATGGGAAGTGTCCCCAGCACCTTTGCGACCGGCTATAAGTACGCGGGGATGGGATATACCACCGCGTTTGATGCGGCTGTGCCCCCTTTGATGGCGCGGCACACGCACGAAGAGTTTGACGATACGCCGTGCCTGGACAAAGGCTTCTATGTTTTGATGGGGAACAATCACTATGTGATGGAAGCCATCCACAACAAAGAGCCCGAGCGTTTGAAGACGTTCATGGCCTGGATGCTAGGAGCAGCCAAGGCCTATGCGCCGAAGATCGTCAATCCGGGTGGCGTGGAAGCGTGGAAGCAAAAGCCCACTGGCAACATGAGCGAGATCGATCAAGTGGTCGATCATTTTGACGTTACGCCGCGCCAAATCTTGCGCGAGCTCACACGGGCTGCGAACGATTTGAACTTGCCTCATCCGGTTCACATCCACTGCAACAACTTGGGGATGCCAGGCAACTGGACGACGACACTCGATTCTATGCAGGCGCTGGAAGGGGCGAAGGGACACATCACGCATATCCAGTTCCATAGCTATGGCGGTGGAGATGCTGACGAGAACACGTTCAACAGCAAGGTGCAACCGCTGGCGGATTATATTAACAGCCACGACAACCTGACGGTGGATGTGGGGCAGGTCTTGTTTGGTGAAACGACCAGCATGACCGGCGACGGTCCGCTGGGATACTTCCTGTCCAACGTTTACAAGAGCAAGTGGTTTAGCTCGGACACGGAGATGGAAGCGGGCTGCGGCATTGCTCCGATTGCTTATCGAAACAAGACGTTTGTCCATGCGATGCAGTGGGCAATTGGCCTGGAGTGGTACTTGCTGGTAAACGATCCTTGGAAGGTCGTGATGAGCACGGACCATCCCAATGGTGGCTCATTCCTGGCGTATCCGCAGATCATTCGGATGTTGATGGACCGCACCTATCGCCAAGACATCATCAAGACCTGCAATCCGCTGATTCGCGAGCGGTCGAACCTGGCGGATATGACGCGGGAATACACGCTGAACGATATTGCGATCATCACGCGTGCTGGCCCTGCCCGGATTTTGGGGCTAAAGCACAAGGGGCACTTGGGCCTGGGAGCCGATGCCGACATTACGATCTACACGCCGCACGAAAACAAGGAAGTGATGTTTTCTCTGCCTCGGTATGTGATCAAGTCGGGCGTGATCCTGATGGAAGAGGGGGATTTGCGATCAGAGTACTTTGGCAAGACCTTGCACGTCTCGCCAGAATACGATGTTTCCAGTGAGGATCACATCAGCGATTGGTTCGAGAAGGTTTACAGCATCCGCTTCCGCAACTATCCGGTGACATCAGACTATATGCATGCCAGCGAAGAAGTGGCCTGCGAAAAGAAGCCGTAGCGTGAGGTAGTAGTCCACCTATACGAAAAGGTCATGTCCCATTGAATCCTCTGGGACACACTGGCCAGCCCCGAAAACAGTTTTTCGAGAATGGCAAGTGTTCTCTCGGGGAACTTGCCAGTGCCACCCAAAACCGACCTAACAAGCTTTGATAGACGAACTCGTAGCAGCGGCTACGGCAAATAACTAGCGGACGAGTTACTCGCCGCTGCTTTTTTCGATCTGCCGGATTGCCTCGAACATGGCGACGGCAGCCGCCGACGAAAGATTGAGGCTGCGCACCTGGGGGCGAATGGGAATGCGCAGCGTTTGCTCGGCGTAGGCTTCTAAAAGCTCCGGCGGTAGGCCGCGTGTTTCACAGCCGAAGATCAGTACATCGCCCGGAAGGAACGTCGCCTGGGTGTATTCCTGTTTGGCGGTCTTGGTGAAGAACCAAGCGCGTCCGGCCGCAAGCGGTTCTGCCAGATGCTGGGCAAGTTCTTCCCAGTTTTTGACGACCTGCCATTCTAAGTGGGGCCAGTAATCAAGCCCCGCCCGGCGTAGTTCTTTTTCATCCAGGCGAAAGCCGAGCGGCTCAATCAACCAGAGCTTGGCGCCGATAGCGACGCAGCTGCGTCCGATGTTGCCGGTGTTGGGTGGGATTTCAGGCTGGTGCAAAACGATATGCAACTGCGGAACGTACTTCATGCCAAACTTTCTGCAAACCTGAAAGAGGAGGCCGCGAACGGTTGCAAGCTTCTTACAGCAGGTGGCGAGCCTTGATGCTGAGGTAGGAGTTGATCAGCGGGGCTGTCATATTTTCGGGGAAGAGGTCCAGCGTGAGCACCCCTTGGTGCTCGAGATCGCGAAGGACCTGGTGCCGCCAGGAAAGGATTTCTGCTGCTGCCGCTGCTCGATACGTGCTGGCTGCATCGGGCGTGCGTTGGTCGACGGCATCGAACAGATTGTGGTCACGCAACAGAACCCCCAGCGGCAAATGCCGTCCCACCAATGCGCCGAGGTGGCTTTGGAGTTGGTTGGCGTTCACTTCATCAATCACGCTGGTAATCAGCACGACTAGCGAACGCTTTTTCACATGGGTGGAAAGGTAGTAGAAGGCTTCATCGTAGCGCGACTCTACCATCTCGGGAAAACGATCAAACGAGGCATGCAGCAACTGATTCATCTGGTTCATTCCACCACGCGGTGGAACGAAGGACTGAATCTTGTTGGAGAAACAGATCATGCCGACCGAGTCTCCCTGTCGCAAAGCGACATAGCTGAGCATCAATGCCGAGTTTAGCGCATGATCCAACAGCGTTAGCCCGCTGGACTGATTGGCGATCAGACGGCCGCAATCGAGCAGGAAGATAATCCGCTGGCTTTGGCTAGTTTGGAAGTCTCTGACCGTTAGCTTGTTACGCCGAGCGGTAGTACGCCAGTCGATGAACTTGTAGTTGTCATCTTGGGTGTAATCACGCAGACGTTCAAACTCGTTTTCTCCGCCAACCTTGCGCGTACGCCGCACGCCCATCAGGCTAAGCCGATTGGTGCGGGCGAGAATGGCATATTCAGAAAGTTGCTTCATGTTCGGATAAACATGCAAAGCATTTTGGACCGGCAATTCGATAACCCGCCGCCAAAATCCCCAGGGACTGCGGACGCGGACAAAGACCTTTTCCATCTCGAAAGCGCCACGCCGGCGCGGGAGCAATTCATAGTGAACGGAAGTGCGCGAGCGTGGGTCCAGCCGTAGGATGAATTCGAGCGGCGTCGCTTCGCACGGGGCTGGAATATCGTCTTTCATCCAGGCCAGGATTTGGCCATTGGAAAGGTTGGAAATGTGTAGCGAGACTGGATGCAACTGATCGAGTGAGGCGATGCGCCCCATCTCACGTTCGACACGAAGGACGCGAGGACCAGGGATCAGGAAGTAGTCAATCAGCGCAATGGCCGGCAGCAAAAGGTCGACCGCCAAGATGGTTGGCAAAATCCACTTATCGACGTTCGTCCCGTAGACTGTAAAGACCGGAATGGCCAGCGATAAAAGGAATGGTAGCCAGATGGCTATCATGAACATCGTGTGGGGATACGTCTTGCGCCGGATCGACAAGAGGATTGCCGGCGCAATTGCCACCACTAGCAGCACAACTGCATAGCGGATGGCCATGGCGGCTAAGTCTTTGGAATCTAGGCTAATCCTCAGTTCAAGAAAGTTCATTAGAGGCGCGGAACCTCCACGGAGCGAATCAGGTCCGTCAGGAGGTTATCTACTTTGTGCCCTTCGACTTCGGCCTCAGCAGTCAGCACCACACGATGCCGCAGCGCAGGAAGTGCGACCTGGAAAACATCATCCGGAACGGCATAATCGCGGCCGGAGAATGCGGCCAGCGTACGAGCTGCCTGCATCAGAGCAATTCCCGCGCGGGGTGAGGCGCCCATGTGGAATTGCGGCCATTCACGCGTGCGGCGTACTACCTTGTTGATGTAGTCCACCAGCCGGTCATCGACGCGGACATCTCCATTGGACCGCATGACCTGCAAGATCTCTTGAGGAGAGCAAACTGTGGCGACCTCATCGCGCAGACGCTCATCCAAGTTGACTTGTTGGCTATGCATCTTAAGGATTTGCGCCTCTTCTTGTTCGCGCGGATAGTTGGCGACCAGCTTGAACATGAAGCGGTCAAGCTGTGCTTCGGGAAGGTTGTACGTTCCTTCTGACTCGATCGGGTTCTGGGTTGCCATGACCAAGAAAGGGCGTTCGATGATGTGGGACTTTCCATCGACCGTCACACGATACTCTTGCATGATTTCCAGAAGGGCCGCATGGGTTTTGGCGGGAGCGCGGTTGATTTCGTCCGCCAGCAATAGCTGGGTAAAGACAGGACCCGGGCGGAATCGGAAATCTTGTGTCTTCAGGTCGAGGATCGGGGCGCCGGTGATGTCGGATGGCATCAAGTCGGCCGTAAACTGAATACGACCGAACTGGCAGCCGAGAACCTTGCCCAGCGTGCGGACGAAGAGGGTTTTTCCCAGGCCGGGGACGCTTTCGATCAGGACGTGGCCACTGGAGAAGAGGGCGACCAATGTTCCTAGCACGAGTTCATCTTGTCCGACATAGATCTTGGCGATCTCTTCGGTGATGCGATTGAACAGTTTGCGAGTGGGCGTATCCCGCGAGGAATTATCGGGAGTGAGGTGCACCGGGGCCTGGACTGGCGCAGGGGTCGAGTCCGTGGCGACGGGAGCGCCCACCGGTGGATGGGGAGGTGAGTCTGCGGCAGTGAGCGTAATCGGCTCATTCTCTGAGGGAATGGTAACGACCGTTTTGCAGGAAGGGCAGGCTGCGCGTCGCCCCGCCTCACGAGCGGGAACCTTGAGTTTGCGATTGCAACCCGAGCAGGTGAATTCCAACATGGCTTCAAACGGATTTGATTCAGGCATAGAGGACATCGCAAGTTGCCAATTCGTTCGAAAGAGACTGTTATCTACAACAAGGAAGTAAGTGAAGGACGATCAGGAGCAAACGTGGTTAAAACTTAGGGTTGGTCAGGCTGGCGGAAAGGGGTGGAAGTGACGTTGGTGGCGCAGGTGTTTTCGGCGCCGGTTCTGTAACGGGGTCTCGATGGGATTTGCCAGAGGCCCGTTTGGCCTGTCGAACGTAGTCGGTAATTCTCTGTTCGGCCATGGCGATGTTCCCGGTGGTGGCCATCAGGTCTCCCAGGGCCGTCACATGGCGACCAAAATCCGCGGGGTTTTCCATGGGGGGATCGCGAGGACGACCAAACATGATCGATCGTGAAACACAATAGAACATTCCCACAAGGATCAGGTGGAACGCAATGATGTTAAGGGGCCAGATCTTAAAGAAGGCGATCAGCTGGTTTCCCTCGGGATCTTCATCCTTTTCGAGGACCGGTGGGCCTCCTTTGTCGCTTTGCAGGAAAACCACATGCTGACCTGAATAGCTGGTGGTGGTGTCGATCAGGTTTTCGGCCAGCTTGCGATGTTCCGGATTCACAAGGGGATAGTTCAGCAGGAATGAGCCGTTGCTAATGACGATTATTTGGCTGTCAGGCCAATGATCCTTCTCGACAGCAAACGCCCATTGATCCGCGCCGTTAGAAAGGAGGGATTCATAATGCAGAGCGGAATCTACATCGGTGACCCCCGTCAGATCGGCGGGAACGGGAATAGCCAACTGGTTCTCTAAGGGAAGGTGGGCTGCCTGGGGATCAAAGCTGGAGGCCCAAGGGCCGGAGAACTCTCCTTGAGACAGACGCTTTTGTCCATTTCGAGACGCAAACCAATAGCCGTAGGTCGATTTAGAAATTTGCGCCCGGTGGGAAATCCATTCGGCGTCGGCCATGGCCCGTTCGCGAGCGATACGGGGCAAATCTTGAGGTGCGGCAATAGCTTGGGCATCTCGCCAATAGTCGGGCGCGGCATTGTAATCTCGGCCCACATAGACAAGTCGGGCGTCGGGCGTTTGTTCCAGCCACGTTTCAAAGAACTTGCGTTGCTCGGCAGTGGGGGGCTCAAAGTCGTTAGGAAACCAAACGATAACCTGGGCCTTGCGACGTACTGATGGGGAAAGCCGCGTTACGACCGAGACTTTATGACCATGTTTGCGATACATTTCGGCAAAGACGCCTGTACCGTTCACGCTGGTGGAATAATGGAATCCATCACGCCGGCCGTAGCCTACGGCCAAGGTCTCTTCTGGCTTTTGGAAAGCCATGGCCAGTCCGATTGCAGCAAAGATCAGTACCACGGCGGCAACGGCAACAATCACGATGGGCAAGTTGCTGGTTGGCTTGGTAGCGGCGGTCGTTTTTGAAGCGGGGAGAGTGCTCATGCAGCCTCCGCTTTGGCAAGGGCCTTGGTCAACGACTCAAACTGGTCGAGTTGATTCCAGCAGACCAGAAACTGGGCCTCCGTGATCAACTTCTTGCCGAAGAAGGCATCTTCAAACAGGGTGATGGTTCCTTCTACGAGGCTGGCGACGGGGGCCTGCTTGCGTAGTTCGCGCAAGTACTGCCGATTGGTCTTTCCTTTGGACAGGCGAATGAGGTGCCGTTCATCCAGGCTGACCAATTGGTGGGCATACAGGTAAATGATCGCCTGGCCATAGTTGCCTTGTGCCATCAAGCTGCGTGCCATAGAGAGGAAGTCCCCTTCATGGCTTGCGAGTTGCATCGGCAGCTTTTGAACTTGGTCCACTTTTCGGGATGTTTCCACGACCTTGGTGGCCTTCGACTCGGTGATTTCGCGACGTAAGAAGCGATTGCCCACCATCCAAATCAGGACAGCACAAACGGCGAACAGCGCCATGTAACCGATGACATTCAGCAGGGGCCCCAAAAAGGAACCGCGAGGACCCGTCGGACCACCGCCACCCGGTGGGATGGTTCTGATTTTGGGAAAGTAGGATAACTTCCGATTGGGTGGCTCAAAATCATCAACTGCCTGAGGCAGGAGTTCGATCTTGCGAACGCCGTCAGCCTCTTTGTTGTACCAAGGATAGGCTCCCCCACGCAGCGCATCGCGAGCAGGATCTTCTTGGGCAACGGCACGAGTTGTCAGTAGGCCCAGGCATGCCACCACCAACAATCCCAGGGCAACTCGCCAGCCGTAAAATGGAATGGTGAGAATGCCATCGCGTAAAAATCGTTTGCAGGCATTGGCCATTACAGCACCTTCTCCCGCATACGCAGTTCTTCCGCACGGAGCAGAAGTTCTACTTCCCAACCTTCATGCCGAATCCGCAGGTCAAGATATTCCAAGTAGCGAACGATCGACGCGTAAGCCGCCACCGACCACAGCGCCGCCGGAAACAAAAAATGGACGAAGAGAGGACTCAGGGGCGAATGAATGCTAAACAGCAACGACATCAATCCATAGGCCGAGCTGACCATCAGAAACACTAGCAACGTGTTGATGAGGGATGAGCCCATCCAGCGCACCATCAAGTCTCCACTGCTAGGGCCGTGCAAAAAGCTGCTCCGCTTGGCAATCGATAGGACGGCAGGATTGCGCAACGAGAGGGGGCTGCGTTCTAGCATGATGATCTCGCTGATGAACGGACGAAACGCCCGCATGCCAGCGGAGCCAAGGGCAATCATTGGCAGAAAAATCGCTTCCCAAGGAGCCCCTTCGCCAAAGTTGCGATCAACCAGCAGTGGCAAAAAAGCCGCCAGCGCCATCCCTCGAATCACGAAGTGGCAAATCGTGATTTGTGGCAAAGCTCGCCACATGTCTTTGATGACCTGTCGCAATGAAACAGGCTGTAAAAACACGGCCGGGCCTAAAAACGCCACGGTAGGAATTGAAAGCAGCGGGGCCTGAATATAGATCATCAGGATCATGGCCCAGTAATAACGGAATGGAAAGAAGAATTCATCTTCTGTCGCCTGCGATGTGGTCATCCAGCCAAGCAGCAGATAATTCAGCACCATGAGGGGGACGATGACCAGCAGCATCGACATCGACCAAGGCGCGAAAAAGTCGCGCATGACCTGCAAGGCCATGTCGTGGGTGTCGAGTACGTTCCGCTCGCGCACGGCGAGGCGCATCGTATCAAGCTGCATGACGTACTCCGCGGGGCATGCCAAGTACGACGAAATAGAACATCAGCATGGCGCTGGAAATGAGCGCGATTGCTACCTTTACCCAGTAGGGAAGGGGAGAAGGGGAGACAAAGCCTTCGATGAGTGCTGCCAAAAAGAACAGCATCATGATCGTGGGGATTACAGGCATCATCTTGCGAGCGTGAAATTGCAAAGATCCTAGCCGCGACATCGTCCCTGGAATGATCCACGAAACGCCTAGCCGCAAGCCAGCACCCGCCGAGAGGACGATCGCCGTTAACTCAAATGGGCCGTGGGCCGTCACAAAGTGGAAGAAGTTTTGGCCTTCATTGTTGATAAGCTCCGGACGAGCCATGTAGCCAAAGCTGGCCCCCAGCACCAAGGCGTTGTACATGGCCATGAAAATGCCAGGGACGACCAGCACGCCCATGGCAAAGCATTGAAAGCCAATCCCGGTGTTATGGCCAATGTAATGTCCGGCCATCAGCATGTTCATGTCAGGATCGCGGATGCCGGCGGTCGCAGTGCTGTCGATATCGTTGGCATACATCTGTTTCAGCTGGTCGAGCTGAGTTTGGCCGATCAGTTGTTCGGCAAAGTCGGGCCAACGTTTGTTGTTGGCCGCAAAATAGGCAGCGCCGATGAAAACGACCCAGAACAAAACAAACATGAACTGAATGCAGCGATCATTGAAGATCTGCTGTGGCACATCTTCAAAGAGGGTCTTCATCCATTTCTTCGCGTCGAGCCGCTTGCTGCGATACAGTCGATTGCGTGCTCGTCCGACCAGCAGATGCAGGTACTGAACCGTGTTTTGGGGAAGCTGGTAAGCGTCTGCAAGTGCGAGATCGGCGCAGGCCGCACGGTAAAGCGCCGCAAAACGGCCCATTTCCGGAAAGCGGCTTTTTTCACCAAAGGGGCCAGTTTGTAACTGATCACAGAGCCGTTCAAGCTCTAGCCAGTTTTGGCGTCGTCGTTCAAGTAGTTCGAGAACTTTCATTTCACCATCCGCTTTGTTCTGATCAGGTCGCAGTGTCGCAAGACGCGGCTGGGCGGAGGTTATCCGCTGGGCCCAGACCAGGGAGAGGAAGGTGGTCCACCCACCGGCATAGACAACGGTGGTGAATTGACGGTTCCCATTGGAGCAGGCCCACCAAAACCTGTTTGCGTCAGGATCGGAATTGAGCCCCTGACAACCGGCTGCTGTGGGATAGCGCTACGAGCGGCGGCCAATTGTTTTTCATCATCGGCGCTGTCCGCAATGAACGTGCGGTAGTAAATCGCACACAACAGCAAGTCATAACTAGTGTCAGCCGGTAGGCCGAACTGTTCCAGCAGTGGTTTGGCCAAATGGCGAGCCACTTCTTTTCGACGTGGCACCGTAAAGAAGCGGCGACGTTCGACATAAGTGGCGATCGCTTTCGCTAGGCTGCGATTGACGACGAAATTCGGGGGAAGGTAGCCTGCCAATTGGATAGCGCGCGGATCTTCTAGCCGAGCAAGTCCCATGAGCCAGTGACGCTCTTCGACGACGACGATGGTGCCGCAGACCATGTCCCCCAGACGCTGGTACTTTCGCGAGGCCATCATCAGGCTGAGTCCCACAAAGGGGATCGTGATATCGGCGAGGCGAATCATATTGCGAAGGATCGCCTGCATGGCGTCGATTGGTTCACCCGTTTCGGTGAGGACCCGCAGGCCTAGCAGGCGTTTGCCGGGCGTCTGACCGTTCATAAAGATCTCGAACAGCCCGCCGTAGAACCAATTGAGCAGGAAGATCGAGACGGTAATCAGCGCTGACGCTAATCCCATGCTGATCTGGCCGACGGTCAAACTGAAGATAATCACGAGGACGACCATGATGAAGGTCATCAGGGCGAGGTCGAGCACATAGGCGGGCAAGCGTCGGAACGGGCCGGCGAGCCGATATTCGAACTCAATATTCTCGGGGGTCACCACCCGGAGGATCGAGTCGATTTGTTGAGGTGCCTTAGGCATGCGAAACTAGCATCGTGGATAAGTGGGAGATAGGCTGCGGAATGCACCCATCTCAGAAGTCTCCCCATTATCGGTGGTCTGGCGATGACTTGCAAGATTCCACCCGAGAACCTCCACGGATCGTTCGCGATAGCCAAGGAAATCTTGGCGGGAAATCGCCGTGAGAGGGAAGTTGGCCGATTTTGCCGGGCGAACAACCCACCAGCGTTAGGCTGGGTTAGGTGGGGCCGAACGCAACGTGGTTGGACGGTCCATGACCGATTGCAGCAGTTCTTCGGCCGAGCGATGGTAGGGAAGCCGCTTAAACCAGAATAGCAAAAGGATTCCTAGGCATGCGGCTGCCGCAGCAAAGCCGGGCTGAAAGACGAAGCCGGTCTCACCATCGTGCTGGATCTCGAAATAGATGAATTTCAGCCAGGGATGGGATTCGACCAAGTTCTTGTCGACCAGCCCCATCAGCACCGCTAAGGAATTATGCGTGAAGTGATAGAGCATGGCCGGGAACAGGCTTCCTGTCTTTACGGCGACGTAGCCAATGATGATTCCCACAATAAAGGCGGAGAGGGATTGTTGCAAAATACCGTGGGCGATGCCAAAGAAGGCACTGGCCAGTACGATTGCGCCCCATTTGTGTCCCATCCGGCGTAGACCCGAAAGGAGGAAACCGCGGAAGGCAAGTTCTTCGCAAATGGCAGGAGTTACCCCCAGCATCAGGATGGCGACCCCGAGCGGCATCGCTTCGAACTGACGGCTGAGCATTTTGATTTGCTGGGCCATCTGTTCCCCCGGTGGATAGAGCTGACTAATCCCCATGGCAAGCCAGGTGAGGGCAGGGTGGAACAATGCCGCGAGCAGCACTGCTGCGGGAAGCGTAGTCCAAAACGAGGGGGCTCTGAGCGACAGGGACTCAAGCGGACGTCGCGTTAGTAGGATGGCCATCAAGACGGCTGGCAGCGCAATAACGGTGAGTTGGACCGCCATGTTGACCAGCACCATCTCTTTCCAGTTGGTGGGCACATGAATCATGAAGTTCATAAAGAACCGCAGGATCAAAATCAACATGCCGCAGAGGAGGCCTTCGCTAACGCTGGGCATATCTTCACGATCGCGCAATAGATGCCGCAGCCACAGCCCCACTTGAAAGCGTTCACTTTCGCGGAACAGAACGGTCTCGCTTTGGAATTGATGGATCGCCCAGCGAATGCTGATCCAGCAGCAAGTGCAAGTTACTGCTGCCACAAAGAGCACATACTTGAGAGCTTCCAAATACTGTCCTTCGATCAGCGACCGAAGCAAAAGCATCAGCCCGGAGAGTGGGATGAGCGAAGTACCCAGGTCAAGCTGAGTGGAAGGCATGATCGGAAACATCATCAATGGCAGCGAGATCATCAACAGAGGCATCAGGTAATACTGTCCCTCTTTGGAACTGCGTGCAAATGTGGCGATCGCCAAGGCGAGCGCGCTAAACATGGCAGAAATCGGTACTAGCGCGACGACCAACCAAACTATGGCAAACACCGGCGGTGGGCCGACTTCAATCGGCAATGGCTGCGCCGACATGTTTTGAATCTGGTGCATGATGAACGTACCAGTTAGCCCCATGCCAAGCAGGTTTAGCAAAGAGGTTGCCATGCTGAAGGTCATCACGGTTAACAGCTTGCCCCAGACGATTTCACTACGCAGGGCAGGGCTACTTAGCAAGGTTTCTAGCGTACCCCGCTCCTTTTCTCCCGCACAAAGATCAACGGCAGGATAGAAGGCCCCTGTCAAAGCCCAGATCAGCAAGACCAGCGGCAACACCTTCGACCAAATAGCGGCCCGAGGTCGGCCGGCATCGGCAAGTTCTAACGTATTGACTTCAAATGGGCGGATCGTGTTTTCGGAAAGGTTGTTGCTGCGCAAACTTTCCAAGACGAGCTTTTGTCGCCACTCTTCTAAGACCCAGCCTACACGCTGCGCAGCAATTTGCGAGCGTTCCATGGCTCGATTAACGAAGACTTGGGGCTGAGGCAGTGCTTGGGTTTTAGGGGTGGCTGAGTCGGATTTCTCTGCTGAGGGCTCGGCCGTTTCCATCGGGGAGGGATGTTCTAAAAACCGCTTCCACTGGGTAGAAAACTCGGGCGGGAAATAAACGGCGGCGTCGATGGTGCCGGACTCAATATCCAATTGCATGGCGGCACGAAGCGCGGCCGCATCCAGTTGGCTAGTGCTGCTTGTGGCGCGATCGAGCTTGTAAAGATGGGCCTGCGTTGTAGGGCAGACGGTATCTGCAAATTTTGTGGTCGGAATATCGGTAGGCTGGTCAGGATTAGCTGGGGCGAGAAGCGGCGGCATTCCTTCGAGCGAGTCAATTCCTACAAGGCGAATCTTGGAGGGACGCTCTTGCCGAAACTGCTGGATCTGAAAGACACAGATCGATAGCAGCGGATATAGCAACATCGGCAGTACGACGATCGTAAACAGCGTACGACGGTCGCGCAGTTGATCGCGTAGTTCACGCTGATAGATCAGCAGGATATTGTCCCAGGAGGGCTTCCAGTGGATGGGAATCATGGAATGCTCTCCGCACCGGCTTCTTCTCGCTTAGAAATCAGCTGGAAGAACAGTTCTTCAAAGTCCTGCTCATGATGGCGGTCACGGAGTTCATCCAGCGTCCCTTCGGACAGGATCTCTCCCCGATGCATGATTCCAATCCGATCACAAAGGCGCTCGACCTCACGCATGATGTGGGTCGAGAAGATGATGCATTTGCCATGGTCGCGTAGTTCAGAAACGGTCTTCAAAAGGGCGCGAGCAACCAGAACGTCCAGCCCGGCCGTCGCTTCATCAAAGACAAGAACAGGCGGGTCATGGATCAAGGCGCGTGCAATCGAGACCTTTTGCTTCATGCCGGTCGACATTTTGGAGCCGAGCACGTCGCGAATGTCACGCATCTTTAGTTGTTCAAACAGCAGTTCCATCCGCGGACGAAGTTCATCTTTTTGCAGACCAAACAGTCGGCCAAAATATTCCACCATTTCCCAGGCCGACATTCGGTCGTAGATGGCGGTATTGCACGAGACAAAGCCAATCTGGCGTCGGACCATCGTTGGCTGCGTGAGGCAGTCATAGCCGTTCACTGTTGCGCTGCCGCTTGTCGGCTGGAGAATCGTGCTGAGGATGCGCAAGGCGGTCGTTTTGCCAGCTCCATTGGGGCCAAGCAGGCCGTAGATCTCTCCGGCGACCGCTTGGAAAGAAATCCCGGCGAGCGCGACGAATTCGCCGCGCTGCAAGTCAGGATAGGTCTTTCGAAGGGCGCGGACATCAATCATAGCGGTTGTTCATTGGGTGACGCCGGCAGCCCATTAGCGGAAGAGGCTCATAGGATGCAAGCGCAGGCATGGAATATGAGAGCATACCTCACGCTGGTGCAACTCCTGACGAATGTAATTTCGAAACGAGCAAACTACAGGGCTGTTGGTCGCTTCACGCATGCAACGGGGACTGTGTCGGATGTAGCGTTTGTGCGGACTGCGATGGCTTGTTCGACTTAGTGGGGCGCCGCTTGGTTACATTCATGGCAAGCGACGCTTAGCAATCGGAATGTGAGCTAGGTTTGCACGGCATGCTGCTTCGATGGCAGCAGACTCCCGTTTGATTAGCCGTTAGATGAAGGTTGGCCCACCACGATGAACCCCACTGAAGCTCCTGCCTCGTTTCTTGGCTCGTTTCCCACGCCACTTCCCTTTGTAAATGGTGGTGCGCCGGATGCCTTCTTCCCGAAGGAGCCCAAGACGTTTGAAGACCTGGGATTGCAAGCGGTGGATGTTGAAGCACTGGCCCTCAAGCAATTGCTGGTCTCTGGGAATACAGTGGGTCGCCGTATCGCGGAGCAGCTACGCTTGCCGTTTGGCATTTTGCAAGAGACGATGCGAAGCCTGAAGGCGCAACTGCTCGTTGGGTATCGCAGCCAAGCCCAGATGGGAGACTTTGAGTACGAGTTGACTCCCGAGGGAGAGGCCCGCGCTCGTTGGTATTCGCAAAAGTGCACCTACTGTGGTGCCGCGCCGGTTCCACTGCGCGATTATATCGACAGCGTCCATAAACAATCGATCCGTAAGTTCAAGCCTAAGGTAGCCGACCTCGCCAAAGCATTTGCCGACCTGTCGCTGTCTCCTTCCATGATTAGCCAAGTGGGACAAGCTATTCACGGCGGACGTGCGCTGTTTTTGTATGGCAGCCCAGGCAATGGCAAAACTAGCATGGCCGAGCGGGTGATTCGGGCGGTCGATCAAACGATCTGGATTCCTCGCACAATTACGCTCACGGGTGAGATCATCCGCCTGTTTGATCCTGCCAGCCATGAAGAAGTGATTCCCGAAGGAACAGGCTCGATCCTGGATATGGTTCACTACGATCGCCGCTGGGTACAGATCAAGCGTCCATCGATCATTGTCGGCGGTGAGCTTCGCCTTGAGAACCTCGAAATCACCAATAATGAGAGTACCGGCATCATTGAGTCGCCATTGCAACTCAAGAGCAACGGCGGTGCCTTGGTGGTGGATGATTTTGGCCGACAACGGATGAGCACCAGCGAACTTCTCAACCGCTGGATCATTCCTTTGGAGAAGGGGCACGATTACCTGTCGCTTCCTTCGGGTCGACAAATCCAAGTACCGTTTGATTCGATCTTAGTATTTTCGACCAACCTAGAACCAAAAAACTTGGTGGATGAAGCTTTCTTGCGCCGGATTCCGTACAAGATTGAAGTGGTCGATCCTTCGCCACGTGAGTTTCGAGACCTGTTCAAGCATTGGTGTACCAAGCTGGGGCTGGAATACCGTGAAGATGCGTTTGAGCACTTGTTAACCAAGCACTTTGCCGAGCTGGGGCGTCCTTTGCGGTTCTGCTATCCGCGCGATCTGTTGACCCAGGTGAAGAACTTTTGCGAGTTCCACGAGTTCCCGATGGTCCTGACAGACGTTGCCATGGATGTGGCGGCCAAGAACTATTTTGCCGGTCTGTAGGCCAAAGCGTCGTAAATCCTCGGCATTTCGTGGCCATGGGCCGAATTGTAAACGTTTTGAGCGTTCGTATTGCGATGTCTGTTGTAAAAGACTAGCCTAATAGGGTGGTTTTTGAGTCGTAAGCCATCGCTTCGACACGCCTCAGATAAAGTTCCCCAGGTTAACAGTCCCGTTAGGGACAACTTGGACGTTGGCTGGCAAAATGCCGGCCGCCCTACGCAATAGCCCGGATGAGCCAGCCCAACCCGCAGTCATTGGCCGAGCAGTCAGTGCAGCGATCAAGGTCACTTGATGCGTCAGGGGCTCGCGTTGACTTGGCACGGCTGGGGCAATCGCTGGTGCAAAAGCTCGCCGGCGATCCGCAGCTTCGGGTGGAAGATCTGCTGGACATCGCCGCCTACAGCGAACGGGGCTGGTTGCTTTCACAACTGATCCCAGCTGAGGTCAACAAGCGACGGGCCAGTGGCGAGCAGCCAACCGTTGCGGAATACGTTTCCCGTTTTCCCGCCTATGAATCCGACGTGCGCAGCACCTTTGCAGAGATGGAGTCTTATTCCATCTCGATGTTGCCGACGTCGACGCTGGGGTTGGAGTCCAGTAAAGAGGTTTCGCTCACAGGCTCTGCGATAGAGTCGCCAAAGACGGCGGCAGAGTTTACCGGGCAATCGGTTGGGCGCTATCAACTGGAACGCTTGCTGGGGACCGGCGGATTTGCGCAGGTCTGGCTTGCGTACGATCCGCTGCTGGAACGGCGCGTCGCCATCAAGGTTACTCGGCCCGATCGCTTTTGGTCGATGGATGCCTACCGCAGCATGGCCGCCGAAGCACGACGCGTTGCCAAATTGGGGCTCGCGGGAGTTGTACCGGTATACGACCTGGTAGAGCAGGGGAGTGACCTCTTCATCGTTTCGAAGTACATGGCGGGGGGAACCTTGCGAGATGTGCTGCGGCAGCGGACGCTTTCGGTGCAAGAAGGAGTGGCCTTGCTTCGTAAGGTGTCGCTGACACTGCATAAGGCGCATCAGCAAAACATTTTGCATCGCGACATCAAGTCAGGCAATATTCTGCTAGATGAAGAGGGAGAGCCGCACGTTGCAGACTTTGGCATTGCGGTAACGCAGCACGAGCAGGCTCGAGAATCACGGCAAATTTTAGGCTCGTTTAGCCACATGTCTCCTGAGCAAGCACGGGGAGAAAATCAGCAGCTAGATCCACGGACCGATATCTACAGCCTGGGGATGGTGCTGTACGAAGTTTTGACGGGGCGGACTGCTTTTCGCGGTTCTACGGCGGAAGAGTTTTTGCAAAAGATTCAGAAGGAAACGCCGGTATCCCCTCGGGTGCATCGTCCGGAAATTCCGGTGGGGCTGGAAACGGTCTGCCTGAAGGCGCTCGCGAAAGATCCTATTGGCCGATTTGCGACGGCCTTGGACTTTGCCGAAGCGCTTCTCCCCTGGCACGGAATGGCAGCGCCGCAAGTTGCCGTACAAGACGTTTGGAAGCGAGACGCCGTTGCGGAAGACTCGCTTGCGTTGCAAATTGCCCAGCGTCCAACATTGTCGAAAATGGATTTTTGGACGTCGCTTGTCCTGATCAGCGGTAGCCTGGTTCTGGCCTTTGCACTGGGCGTGCGGTGGCTGACGGTCCCGCCAGCGACACCTTCAACGAAACCGGAGGAGCCGGCACTGCCCAGCTATCCGCTTCCGATTGCAGAGGCAGAAGTCATTCCGTGGCGAGTCTCGAAGGGTGACTTGGCAACGTGGTTTAAGGATTGGAAATGTCGTCCTAGCGAAATTCACTTCCCGGGATATGCCGGTACAGGCTCGATCTCGTATCGAACCGATGAGAAGCGATGTGAAGTTACCAGCAATGCCACCCGCTTGATTGCAATGGGAAACCTGAAGCCCGACAAGGACTATCAAATCGCCCTGACGTGCGGTCAACCGACGGCCACGGGAAGCTATGGACTGTTTTTTCAGTACAAGGTGAAGCTAGTGAATGGCACCCAGGTGCCGACCTACCATTGGATCGTGCTAGAGAATCGCGAAATCAATAGCTCCGATCCGTTTCGAATTCTGCGGAAGGTGATTGTGCCGGGGGAGAGTGCCGCCGAGCCCTCTTCTATGGTGGAGTCGAATTATCAAGTCTTGGACCGGTACAACCCGACTCAGATGCCACAACTGGTTGTCCAGGTTGGCAAGTCTGGCCTGCAATTGGTTCGATATGACCAGGAAGATGTAACGCTCCCATTGTCGATGCCGGCCAATCCTAAGACGAAACTTCCCACCGAGTTTTCCGGCGTATGGGGATTGTTTCATAGTAACGGTACCACATGGTTTGGTAGTCCTTTGATCGAAGAAATGGAGTAGTGCCACTTGGCCAAGAAGACCTCAAAAAGTGTTGCGTTGACAGCCGTTCCTGTTCCTTTGGTTACCATCACGTATCCGGCGCCCGGCGGTAACGTAACACTTTCGAGTACATGCACGTTTACTGCCGAAGGTTCCGTCGACGCCAACGCGAGGCGAATTCTCTATGTTTACGTCGTCATTAATGGATCGACTTACTACGGCACGGTGCTGTCCGATCACCTTTGGATGGTCAGCAACATCGTTGGTCGCTTGGGGAACTGTAACAGCATGACGATTTACGCCTTTGTTTTGCTGCCAGATGGGCTGACAACGACGACTGTCAGTGCTTCTGTCTCGTTCACAGGAACGGGAGGAAGCAATTTCTGCATGTCATGCCCTGAGATCAACGCCATGGTTGCGAAGAAAACGGCCAAGAAGGCGCCCGCAAAAAGCAGCACGCTTGCCAAGCAAAAACCTGCCAAGGCCGCGAAGGCGTAGTGTTGTCCTTGGAGCTTTCAATTTGCTGACCGCAGGCTAGCGCGTCAGCAATGCAAGTACGCGAGCAACGCGATCTTCCCAAGGCTCGGCCGGTGCGGCGACCAGGGGAACCATCACTTCGCGTACTTTTTGTTGCTGTGCAGGCGACAAATAGTCGACGGGGCTTTTGCCGTCGACGCGCGCTAAACAGCAACTGACCAAATGACGACTGGCTCGCTTGCCAACCGCAGCCAATTCCTCGGCAGTGGGCCCCACGCCGGTATCACGCATGCTTTGAAGCGTTGTAACGTACGCATTCCAAAACGCATGAACAAGCTGTGCGTATTCAGCCTTTCGGGCACCTGACCACAGGGTTTTCAAAACCAAGTGCGTGCCGAAAAAGCCGAGGTCAAATGCAGGGTCACCATAGTGGCCTACTTCAAAATCGATCAACCACAGCGCTTGGCCTGCCACCAAGAGGTTTTTGGGGCTGAAGTCGCCATGCACTAGGCAATGCCGCTGCGACCAGCATTCGTCTACCAGCGAGGTAAGCGCGGGGGCCAAGTCAACGTGCTTGCTACGGGCCAGGAAGCGATAGTAGGGATCGAGCCGGAGCGAGTCAAAGTACTGGCGATCTTCTAAGGAAGTGGCTAACGCGGGCTGATGCCATGATCCGCCATGTAGTCGCGCAAGAAGTACGCCACACGCCTGGGCCGTCTCGATGGAGACTTTGCCCGCCAGCATTTCTTGCTTCCAGGTGGAGTGGGGAACAGGGGCCGCCGTCATGGCGTAGCAGTGGGTGGGCCGATCCTCTCCTAGCAGGCGCGGCGTCTCGGCCACGATTGCGTTGGATTGCCTTGGGCTAGTCACAAACGGCTTTGATAACAGCTCTGAACAGGTGCGCAGGACTTCGACTTCGCGCCAGACGCGCCCTACATCACACAGCCATTCTTCCTTCACCTTCAGTTGGGGGAGTGCCTGTTTCACAACCAGCGGCTGAGAAACGCCCTCCAGTTGTACAAGCATCACCGTGTTGGAAACGCCCCCTGATAGTTCGCGGGCCGACCAGTTGGATTCGCTGGTGATCAGCCCCATGCGCAGCAAGACGGCGCGCAGGTCTGCCGTGTTTTGAATGTTGGACGTGGAGTTGGCCATGGTCACAGGTATTACAGAGGTGCGTTTATTCAGCGGCCTTCTTCGTTGGCGTCCTGCGTGAGGACTTCTTCACTTCCGGTTCTTCGACGCTGGGCTCTTCCGGTTTGGCAGGGGCGGCATCTCCGTCTTCCGCAGGCAAATCGGCCGCATCATCGCGCGAGAAGAACATCATGTGTTGCCAAGGGAGTCGCTTGTATTCTTTGGCCAGCTTATAGCCCTCGGGCAAGACTTCCTTTAGCACCTGCTCACGCGTCATCTTGTGTTCCGGCTTGATCGGAACCTTTGGGTCTTCGGCGCGATATTCCACAAGGACGATCATCCCTTGCGGCGATAGCGCTTTGCGCATCGCTTGCAACATTTGCTCGGGATAGGAGAACTCGTGATAGACATCCACGAGCAAGATCAAATCAACCTTGCCCGCAGGGAGGCGTGGGTCGGAGAAGGTTCCTAAAATCGGCGAGATATTAGAAATGCCCAGTTGGTCGGCACGATCATTGAGGAACTTCAGCATCTCGGGCTGAATATCAACGCCATAGATATGTCCCGTGGGACCGACGGCTTGGGCCATCTTCAGCGAGTAAAATCCGTTGCCGCACCCCATGTCGCAAACGGTCATGCCTCGCTTGAGCCCAAGGTTTGCCAACATAAGTGAGCAGCGTTCTTCCTGCTCGCGATTGTCACGGATCAACCATTCGGCACCGAGGTAATGCATCGTTTGCGCAATCGTTCGCCCCTTGTACTCGGTCAAAGGGGGAGGCAACTTTTTGGTCTTCTTGGCAACTGCCTGCGTGTCGGCAGGATCGGTGGCACTTCCTTCTTCTTCGGCGGCGGCCGCCTCGGGTTCCTGGGCCAAAAGCTTTCGCCCGACAAGCGTTCCCGCACTGCTGCCAATGGCCAAGGCAACTGCGGTATAGGCTGCTATCCGAATCCAGGTCATCGGAACGAAGGCAATGGGCATGGCAGAGTCTCAAGGGAGGTAGGAAACGGTCTCGCCGACGGATAGCCGCCGGACCGTCTCAAGTCTAAGGGAGCTAGTCTGCCTCTGGCAATGGACTATGGGCCGAGAAGTCGTTGAGGGCCGCAGGCATTTGCGCTTGCACGGCCCAGCGACAGGCAAGTGAGTAAGCTAGATAAGCTTAAAGACCTTCCGATGACTCCTAAGAAGCCCAGAATTGCCACCAAGCGGGTTTGACCTTCGCCTTGAACATCTGTGGCCCCATCTTTTTGCCGTGGGACATTTGGCACCCTTCCAAGCATGCACCGACAAAGTCGGCCTTGCCGGTTTGGGCGTCAATCATGTTGGTTCCCGCGAGTTTGGCCCCTTCAAAGACAGCCCCAGCCAGATTGGCGCCGCGCATGTCTGCCGAAGTGAGGTCGGCCCGCGAGAAGTCGCATGCTAGTTCGGCCACGCTTAGGTCTGCATTGCAAAGTTTGGCATCGGAGAAGTCGCATTCCGCCAGTTTGGCGTACCGCAGGCAGGCGTTACGCAAATTGACGCCGTGGAAGCCAACCCCCTTAGCGAAGCAGTCGGTAAGGTCCGCCTTCACCATGCTGGAACCGTCAAAGATGGATCCCGTCAGGAGGGCACTGGCAAAGTTTGCACCATCCAGTTTGCAGCCAGTGAAGTCGGAATCGCGCAGGTCAGCACGCTGAAAGTCGATGCCGGTTAGATCCATGCCAGCAAAGTTGGCACCCGGAAGTTTGATTCCCTGCAGGACAATCCCCGCGAGTTTGGTTCCTTCGACCGTATGTAGTACGACGCCGGTTTCACGGTGCCGAATTTCGATGGACGCAGTGGTTGGCATCTGACAGACCCTCCTCAGTTCCTTGCCGAGCGCTAAAAGGTTGTCGCTTGGCAAAGATATGCCTCGGACGAACCCTCTTTCGCTTGGTCAGTTAAACACATTCAAAAGGACAAGGTTTCGCAGCGACTCATGCAAATCGACAAACAGAGACCCCCAGCGATGATTAGATCGTGGTAGGCCTGTTGTTACAGGTGACAGACAAAACGAACCGTAGTTGGCGATGCCCTGAGGGAAATTATCGCATACACATTCCTCGTAGCGTCTTAAGACAAGACATCTAGAAGGGTGTTGCACGCGGAAAGAACCTCGTGGGTTCGTCCATTCACTCGCAACTTCGTAAGGTCGTAAACCCCTTTGCAAAAGTCGGAAAAATCTTCGGTGGAACGATTCAGCTTGCACGATCGCGGAGAGAGGAAAAATAAATGATGCCGTTAAACGTGCTTCATCTTTGAGCTGAAGGTTCATCACCTCCTGAGGATCGAACGCATATCAGTTAGGACGTGCCGAAAGGTGGGATAAATCAGCGGCACATTTATTAAGCTACACGCCCGGCAAATCGGTGGCAATCGAGAAGTTTGCGGTTTGTCTATGCGCAAAGGCCGTCGCATGCTTCGCGGCAATTTTGTCCGCATTCCTTTACGGAAAGGATGCCGCCGTTACGAAATAGGCGGGCTAACCCTTGCTGCGTGCCTGGCGTTTACGGAGCGCTTCGTAGAACAATACGCCGGCCGAGACCGAAACATTGAGACTGTCGACAATTCCAAGCATGGGAAGTCGGACGGCCTGAATCGAAGGACCGGCCCAAACGGGGGAAAGTCCTTCTGCTTCACTGCCTAAAACCAGAGCACTGCTAAGGGAAAGATCAACGTCCGTGTACTCCACGGCCCCGTCAACACGTGCCGCTGAGCAGTTGAATCTTCCGCTCCCTCAGCCAGGTTATCGCTGGTTGGGCCTCGCAAACACAAATCGGCAGGGTAAACACTGCCCCCAGGCTGGCGCGAATGGTTGCAGGGTTAAAAAGATCGGTGCCGGCCGTGACAATCATTACTCCGCTAACGCCGGCTGCATCGGCCGTACGCAAGATGGCGCCAACGTTCCCAGGCTTTTCTAATCCCTCAAGTACTGCAATCAATGTAGGCAGTCGCTTTGCGCTCTGTTTCGAACCGGGCGGATGAACGGCGCGTGGCTGAAACGATTGCAGGCTCATCGAAGGTGTTGCTGCTGTCGCGATCACGGGCTCTACCCGATCACCAAAGGCGAGCTTTTCCATCACATCGTAAGAGACCGTCGTGATACGAGCCCGATTGGTTTCAGCCCAGTCGAGAATCGGATCCGTTCCCTGCTGACGCGATGGTCCTGCGCTAGATTCCAGCAGCGAAGGGCAGACAAACAGTTCGACTTCTGTCAGGCCCGATTGCAAGCCGCGCCAAATCTCGCGCTCGCCATCAATGATGATGCGTCCCTGCTGCGTACGGCCACGGCGATCGCGCAGGCGTACCGCGTCTTTGATGCGTGGGTTGTGCAGGCTTGTGATGGGAGGAAGCATGTCGGCTTAGCTATGCATGAGGCCAAGTTTCCAAAACAGCAGCGCCACCGGCGCGGAAAGCAGCACCGAGTCCACAATATCTAAAACGCCCCCTAGGCCTGGCAGCCAGCTACTGCTGTCCTTTTGTCGCATGTCGCGCTTGAGCAGTGATTCTGCTAGGTCACCCACCATTCCTGCCAGTGCCAGGGCAATGCAGTAGGTGATCAGAATCGAGAGTGCAGGAGCGCGGTAAGTTGGCCCAATCATGCCCGGGGCAATCCACCAAAAATAAACGACCCCGGCAACACAGGCAGACAGCAGCCCGCCGGCCATCCCTTCCCAAGTCTTGCCCGGGCTGAGGATCGGCGTCATCTTATGGCGACCAAACATCCGCCCAAAGAAATAAGCTCCCGTATCGGTCATTTTGACGACCACCAGCACCGAGATCAGCGCGACAAGGCCATGCACGGCATCTTCGCCGACAAACCGAAGCATCGCCAGCAAGCGGAGCGAAATGCCTACGTAGAGTAAGGCAAAGCAAGCGAAGGCAACCTGCAAAATCGACTTACCCGGGGCTTCATAGCGGCGCATTTCTGCCAAGAATACCAGCAGCAAACTGAAGGCCAGCAAAAACGGTGCATCCACCTCGGCTACCCAAGATCGCAGCGGCACATTCCCAGTGGATATGGACGTTGGAATCCATCGCATCCAGACCGGACGGCATCCATCCAGCGCCAGCAAACAGTTACCCAAATAAATGGGCCACGCGACCGGCTTGTTCCCCTGTGACTTTAGTAGCCACAGCACTTCTTCTGTTCCCATAATCGCAATGGTTAACAGGACAGGAGCAAGCCACATTCCGGGGTTGCTGCTGCGCTGATCCATCGCGACCAGCGTTAGCATGGTGGCAATAATGATGCACGCCGAAAGTAAACGCCAACGCAGCACGTGTGAAAAAGCTCCAAGGAGAGGGGATTCAAAGTGGACCGTCAATAAAGCCAAGCTGCGTTTTTACCAACGACCAATGCATGGGTGATTTAAGTGGCGACAATTCCGCCGAATCGTCGATCCCGGGCCGCAAAGTCACGAATGGCTTGATGAAGATCCGCGGTCTCAAATTCAGGCCAGCACTTCTCGGTCACCCACAGTTCGGCATAGCTGATTTGCCAGAGCAGGAAATTGCTAATCCGCATCTCGCCGGCCGTGCGTACTAAAAGATCGGGGTCCAGCATGCCAGCGGTGTAAAGTCGGTCAGAGACGGTCTGTTCGGTGATGCTGGCGGCGTCCAGCTTTCCGGCAGCGACCTCTTCGGCAATCTTCCGTACACAGTCGGTCAGTTCGCCCCGTCCACCATAGTTGATGGCAAGGCATAGCCGCGTGCCAGTATTGCCAGAGCTAAGCTCGACCGTTTTGTCCATCTCACGCAGGGTGGCTTCGGGAATTCCCTCGCGGCGACCAATCGTGCTGACCACGATGTTCTGACGCATGATCGTTTGTCGCTCTTCGATCATGTACTGCTCAAGCAGGTGCATGAGAAAATCGAGCTCACGCTGAGGTCGCTTCCAGTTCTCGCTAGAAAGACAATACAGGGTTAGCTGTGCCAGGCCCAAACGTGCCGCTTCTTCTACCGTACGGCGAACGCTGGCCACACCTCGGCGATGTCCTTCGATGCGCGGCAGATAACGTCGCTGAGCCCAGCGCCCATTTCCATCCATGATGATGGCAACATGGCGCGGCCGACGCTCTAGCGGAATGTCCGCGAGGTCGGAGGCAGTCGTAGCAGTGGAAGGTGCAGGAGGCGACATGGAATCAGCAAGCAGAGTCGGAGGCCAAAGCGTACAAGAGCACATGCCCCTGTCACAAACCAACCCATAAGGATCGGAAGCTGTAGGCCATCACCGAACCCTGATTTTACTTGGATTAGACCGGCAAGGGCAGTAGACGCCTGTTGGACTTATTGCCCCGCAAAACCTGCGTGTTTTACCGATTTGGGTCCATTCCTCGTCATTTGGGTCCGGCCAGACCATCGTTAGGCAAACTGGACGATCGACTTAATGCCTTGCGGCTGGCGACCCACATATTGGGAATGGCATTCTGCCGGGGTAACGCGGGCGGTGATCATCTTTTGGAGTTCGGCCCCATGGGACTTTTGCAGGATCTCCAGATGGGCAATCGCGTCAATAAAATCACGCGGGGCAGAGTTCACACTGCCGATGTGGAGGTGGTTGCGAATCAGCCCATCCCGCATCATTGCGGCAACATTATGGTGCCCCGGCTTTGGCACGCGCGAGCATCCCAGCCAAACCATGATGCCGCAAGGGGCCAAGGCCCGGGCCGCATCGAGCATCACGTCTTCGCTTCCGGTGCATTCCAGGCAGAGGTCAAAGCCGTTTTCACTCGGCCGAATCTCATCCCAGAAGTTCGGAGTCATACGGACGTACTCCGCCCCAAAGCTCACTGCCAACTGCGCCCGGAATGTGTCGGGAGTGTCACGGCCAGCGATGGTCACATTCCAGCCGCGAACACGTGCGGCCAGCAAACTGGCAAAGCCAATCGGGCCCAGGCCCGTCACCAAAACATGGGGAGCGTTGGCGCCGTTCCAAACCTCGTCACCCAATCTTGCCTTTTGCAGCAGGAGCGCTTCATTGACTCCCTTTTCCGAAACGGCCAAGGGTTCCGCAAAGATAGCGATGTTGGCAATGGATGTGGGGACTTTATAGACGTATTCGGCACGGTCAATGAACTGGGGCGAGCCAAAGCCATGCTCACGATAGATGCCGCGCTCGGTGCATTGCGAGAAGTCGAGCATGTCGACCCGACGTGTCGCACCAGGAACGGGGCGGCGCACAACGGGCACCACCAAATCTCCTACTGCAAATCCACTTCCGGCATCGGGTCCAAGTTCGGTTACCTGTGCTAAGCACTCATGCCCCAGGATCAGATGCTTTTCACCCGGCGGAACGGCCGGCGTCTCGGATAACAAGATCTCTCGATCGGTACCACAGACGCCCAGCTCTAGCGTTTGACACGCGATTTCACCCGGCAGCAGTGGCCGTGGCGCAGGGGGCGAAACAAGGACCGCTTCATTCTTTCCAGGGATCGCAGAGATTGCAAACATGCTCACACCAAATCAAAGGGCGAAGATCGAATAGCCCTTGTTAGTGTAGAGGTATTTCGCCCGACGTACAGCCATATACGTTGCGAGCTTAATCAGGAGGAACGTGTCTCGCTCTACCTTAAAACGCCGCCAATCCCATCGACCGATTCTTGGGTTACGTCGATTCAACAAGCTTACGATCAGCAATCAACTGATCCACTTCGGCCCGCAATTTGTCGAGGATTTGATCGTAAGGGTAAGCGCCCAGTTCTAAGCTTCCCTTTTTCAGGTTCACGAAGTTTGGGCCGCACCAAAGGCCTAGGTCGGCGTCATCCGTTTCGCCGGGGCCATTTACGCGGCAGCCCATCACCGCAATGGTAATGGCGTACTCTTTGGCGTACTGCGTCATCGATTTGACCTGCTGGGCCAGTTCGATGAACGCTTGATTTTCCACGCGCGAACAACTTGGACACGAAATAATATTGAGCACACCCAGCCCGTAATCCACCACACTGCGCACGCGCCCTGCAGCAATGTCGGCCAAGATGTTGCGCCCGCAGCAATCTCTTCAATCTTTTGCGGATTTGGCACCGTTAGCGAAACACGAATCGTATCGCCAATGCCTCGGCTAATCAGTTGTTCAAAGGCGATGCGGGTCTTGATGATCCCATCCGGTGGAAGGCCGGCTTCGGTCACTCCCAGGTGCAGTGGCACATCGGGTCGCAGTTCTGCAAACCGCTTGTTGACTTCAACAACCTTCTTTGGATCGGAATCTTTGAGCGAGACGTTGTAGCGGGTGAAGCCCAGCGAATCGAGCAGTTCACAGTGCTCCATGGCCGATTCAATCATGGGAGTGATTGAATCGTGGGCGTCGTACTTCTCTTTTTTGGCTGGATCGACGCTGCCGCAATTCACTCCCACGCGAAGGGCGCAGTCATTTTTGGCCGCTATCTCTGCAATGTAACGGACCTTGTCCTGCCAAGGACGCGTGGGCTCATGGTGGTAAAGATGCCCGGGGTTGTAGCGAATCTTGTCGACCGAGGGGCCTACTAGTTCTGCTAGGCGATAGTTTTCTTGCAAGTCGACGGACAGGTTAGCGGAAGTCTGCTTGCGAATTTCGGCAAGTGCTTCAGCATCCTTCTTGTTATCGCAAGCGATGCGGACGACATCGGCACCGGCGGTATGCAAGGCGTTTACTTGCTCTACCGTGGCGGCAACATCCTGGGTATGCGTGGCCGTCATGCTTTGAACGGCAATCGGGTGGTCGTGCCCAATCGAGATCGAGCCAATTCGAACGCTACGCGTGGGATTACGCTTGATATTCACAGTCGGTCACACTTGCCTAACAAAAAAGGACGACTCACCCATCAAACCGGTGCGAAGTGAGCCGAATACTGCAGACCCTTGTCATTGTGCCTAACCGCAGGCAGGTTGGCAATGTCACCAAGGTCTTGCAAAGGGCCAAGGCGACCGCACCTAAGTTATTTGCTGGACGAGATTTGCACCAGTGGAGCCCGGCTTTTTGCGGAACTCTTGCTACCGCTTGGACGGTTCGCATCCGTGGCACTCTCGGGGAGCAAATGGGGGCGTGGCACATTTTGCGAGGCAGGAACGTCCGGCGTGTCGCCAAAAATCGCCAAGCGAGCACTCCGCCAGAAACCAGCCCAACTTCCAAAGGTCGCCGCAACCGCACTGGGCTCGTATCCGCAGTGCATCAGGCAATCCTGGCACTTGGAATTGCCACTCTTGCGGCCATAGTTCTCCCAAGCGGTTGTTTCCAAGAGTTCTTTGAACGACTGGGTATAGCCTTCGCCAAGGAGGTAGCACGGCTTTTGCCAGCCGAAGACGTTGTACGTGGGGCTACCCCAAGGGGTGCATTCCAAATCGAACTTCCCTTGCAGGAACTCCAAAAACAGCGGCGACTGATTGAACTGCCACCGTTGGCCCAAAAGGCCACGGCTTGTTCCACGAAGTAGCCGTTGAAAGAGGGAGATCGTTTCTTTGCGTCCTAGAAAGTGCTCTTGGTCGGGGGCCTTTTCATAGCTGTAGCCCGGCGAGATCATCATCCCTTCCAGTCCCAGTTTGGTCATTTCGTCAAAGAAGCCGCGCATCCGTTCCGCATCGGTCCCTGCAAAGAAGGTGCTGTTGGTGGTGACGCGGAAGCCAGCCTTTTTGGCCGCCTTGATTGCCTGGATGGCAATGTCGTAGGTCCCTTCACGGCAGACGGCCGCATCATGCTCGGGCTGCGGGCCATCCAAGTGAACGGAAAACGAGAAATAGCGCGAAGGCTTAAAGCGAGGGAGCGACTCTTCCAGCTTCAAGGCATTAGTGCAGAGATAGACGTATCGCTTCCGCTTGACCAGTCCGGCGACAATCTCTTCGATCTGTGGATGAAGCAGGGGCTCGCCCCCGGGAATGGCAACAATCGGTGCGCCGCATTCATCCGAAGCCTTCCAGCATTGTTCGGGCGAAAGGTTCTTGCGCAGGATCTCTGCAGGAAACTGAATCTTGCCACAGCCAGCGCAGGCCAAGTTGCAACGGAAGAGAGGCTCCAGCATGAGGACCAACGGATATCGCTTCACGCCGCGCAATTGGTTCTTCAGCACGTAGCTGGCAACGGTCCACATCTGCGAAAAAGGTACGCTCATGATAGGTTGCAATTAAACGTCGAGAGGGAAGAGGCGAAACAAACGATAACCTACCAGGCTTAACGGGGATGCACACTTGCCGAGGAATGGCTGGTCACGTGACCTGAATTCGCTGCAAACGATTTTGCCTCTGGCGCGTTGCCATGGGCTTTTTGCCACTGGGCCATGGCCAGCAGCGGGAAATAGATCGGGTAGTAGTGGTACTTCAGATAGAACACCTGCGGAAAGCCAGTACCGGTGAACTCGTCTTCTTCCCAGGTACCTTCCGCCGTTTGGGTTTCCACAAGGTATTCAATGCCACGGCGGACGGCCGGATGATCCATGTAGCCCGCTGCCATCAGCCCTAGTAAGGCCCAGGCAGTCTGCGATGCGGTCACGTTTCCTTGGCCGCGAAGTTCAGGCGACTCGTAGGTGTCGGCCGATTCGCCCCAGCCGCCGCTAGGTTGCTGATGGTTGAGCAACCACTCGGCGCCACGCACCATGGCTGGATCCTCTTTGGAGACACCAATCGCTGCGAGGCCGACCAGCACTTGCCAGGTGCCATAGATATAGTTCACGCCCCAACGGCCGAACCAACTGCCATCGGGCTCTTGTGTCTGGCGGATGTAGCGGATCGCTCGCTGCACTTCGGGATCGCTCTGCCGATGTCCCCAAACCGCAAGCGCTTCTAGCACACGGCCTGTCAGGTCGGGCGTGCTAGGGTCGATCATCGCATTGTGATCAGCAAACGGAACGCTGCACAAAAACTCGCTGTCATTGTCTTTGTCGAAAGCGCCCCAGCCACCATCGCGGTTTTGCATTGCCAGCACCCAGCGCCGGGCTCGTTCGCAGGCAGCTGGAATCGCCATGTTTTGTGACGCACGCGTCGACTTGGCATCTTCCGCAGTGATTGGCCTGTGTCCCAGTTCATGCATGGCGATCATCACCATGATCGTATCATCCACATCCGGATAGAACTGGTTGTTGTGCTCAAAGAACCAGCCGGCAGGCTCGGCCGAGACACGTACTGCCCAGTCGCCCGTCTTGGTGACTTCTTTTGACATCAACCAATTCACCGCCGACTTTACGGGGGCATCGTCCATCGTCTTGCCACTGGCGGCCAGTGCCCGCAGCGTGATGGCGGTATCCCAAACCGGTGAAAGGCAAGGTTGTAGCCAAGCTGCCTGTTCGTCTTCGAGTACCAGCTTGTTTAGCTCTTCCTGCTGTTGTCGAACTTCGGGACTATCATCCGAATAGCCCAAGCATCGCAGCGCAATTAGGCTCCACACGATTGGTGGAAAGATGGCTCCCAGGCCATCACTTTCGGCAAAGCGACGGATCATCCACTTCTTCGCCTTGGCCAGCGCGATTGCGCGAAAGGGCTTGATGCCCCACGCTTCCAAAAACTTCAGGCCACGATCAGCTTGGCGGAAGAAGTTCTCCCAAGAGAAGAATCGCACGGGACCCTTCAAGCTTGGGGAACGGAGCGCGGGCCACTGGGTTGCCGGCTTCAAGAGCAGTTCTTGGATCCCTAGTCCTTCAGGCAGACGAATCTTAGGCCGATAGGCCCACATGATAGAAAGGGGAACCACAATCGTGCGCGACCATGCACTCATGCGGTAGATGTTGATCGGAAACCATTTGGGCAGCATCATCAATTCAGGAGGGACTGCCGGGCAAACGGTATAGGGAATCTCTCCGAGTAGCGCCAGATAAAATCGGGTAAAGCTATTAACTGCATCGGCACCGCCGGCGGCGCGAATGGCTTGTGCGGCGCGCTGCATCGGTTCAGAGTTAGGATCATAGCCAGTTAGCTTCAGTGCGAAATAGGCTTTGACGCTTTGCGAGATCTCTAGCTTACCGCCGGGATACATCGCCCAGCCCCCGGTAGGCAATTGCTTTTGGGCAATCGTTACGGCGCATTGTTGAGCAAGTCGTTCGCTATGCCGTCCCAAAAACGCCAGTAGCAAAATCGTCTCGCTCTCAAGGATGGTGTCCCCTTCCAGCTCTGCGCACCAAAAGCTGCCTGCTTGTTGCTGTGAGAACAACCAGCGACAGGTCTGGCTCACGCCGGCCGACAAACGATGGGCAAAGCTTTGCCCTTCCTGCTCGGCGGGACGGTGCGATGCGTCTGTTCGAATGGTGGTTGAGCTGGCCATCCTGACCGTTTCCTATGGCAAATACTTTGCGGCGGCGAGAGTTCCCACAGGCCGCTTGGCTTACATCCTTGTCGTGTGCCCAGCGGGGTTGGCAAGCGCGCACCGCAGGCAGCACGCATCGTAGAGCGTACGGGGGGTCGAGCGTAAGTCCAACTGGCCGCAAAAACCACGTCTAGACCCTCTACAAGAGCGGATTTGCCAATGGCATTAGCTCGTTTCCTGCCGTAAGCCCTATTGGCGGGCTCCAGCGGGAATCTCCGGAAAACCCTTGGCAGGACTCACAGTTGCCTACAAAACCAGTTATTATCAGATGAGTTTTGTGGCAGATTTTCCGGCCTTAGTCCCATTCGGGGCTAGGCAGTTGTCCGGCATCTTCGCGATCTCCATTCGAGGGAAAGAATTCCATGCACGTTCACGCAGCGGTGGCCATGGCACGAACCGCACTCTGTCAGGCCATGTTTGCCTTGGCATTTACTTGGGCGCTAAGCAGTTCCGTTTTTAGCGCGGACGAAACACCCGCTGCAACGGCAGAGACTCCAGCCGCTGAAGCGGCCGCCGAACCTGCTGCAGAAGCGAAGGCCGAAGCGACGGATGCCAAGCACGCTGCTGAGGGGCATGATCATGCGGAAGGCGATGCGCACGGCGCTCATGCTGGACACGCATCGATGGGAAAAGAGCTAGGTGTGTGGACGATCCTTCCCTTTGCCTTGCTACTAGCGGCGATTGCTATTTTTCCCCTGGTCCATGGACATTGGTGGGAACACAACACCAACAAGGGGATTGTGGTGGGCCTGTTGTCGATTCCACTAGCGATCTATTTGCTAGTTGCGTTTGGCGATGGCGCCGTTCATGAACTGCTCGACAAGGTCAAAGAATACATCTCGTTCATCGCGCTGTTGGCGGCACTGTACGTGATCAGTGGCGGCATCTATGTGAAGGGATCGCTGGCAGGAACGCCGCTGGCGAATACCAGCTTGCTGGCTTTGGGTGCGATCCTTGCCAGTGTGATCGGAACGACCGGTGCATCGGTGGTTTTTATTCGTCCTTTGCTGCGTGCCAATCGTAGCCGAAAAGCTCGGGCACATATTGTGATCTTCTTCATCTTCATCGTATCGAACTGCGGCGGTTTGCTAACTCCGCTGGGCGATCCACCACTATTTTTGGGGTTCTTGAAGGGGGTTCCCTTCATCTGGACTGTACAAAACCTGTGGATGCAATGGCTGTTTGTGAATGTGGTATTGCTGGTGATCTTCAACATCTGGGATCAGATCGTTCTCAATCGCGAAGAGAAGCTGCTGCCAGGTTCGCAGCTGGAAGAAGCCGAAAAGCATGAGCCCTTTTCGATCTTGGGTATGCACAACATCTTGTTCCTGCTGGGCGTTGTCGGCGTGATCGTACTGAGCGGCCAAAACGCTTTTGATGGCATCAACAAGCAGTTCCTCGCATTCCTGAATGTGAAGGGCCTGCAGATTATCGGCGGCCAAGAGTTGGCGATGATTGTTTTGGCGATTGTGGCCTATGTCACCACGCCGAATGGCAATCGTGAGAACAACAAGTTCACCTTCGGCCCGATCCTAGAAGTGGCTGTCCTCTTCGTGGGGATCTTCATCACGATGACACCTGCTCTACAAATCCTGAACGCGTGGGGAAATAACCTGCGTCCAGACCTGGGGGAATTTGCTCTCAAGGGGCCCGGCCAATTCTTTTGGGCCACCGGCATTTTGTCGAGCTTCCTCGATAATGCCCCCACCTATTTGACGCTGGCCTCGACCGCCTGCGGCATCAATGGCGTTCCAGTAGAAGGGGATGCCTACTTGATGGAGCTGTTGGCGAAGGGACCCGATGCGGTGAAGTTGCTGATCGCGATTTCCTGCGGCGCCGTGTTCATGGGAGCCAATACCTACATCGGCAACGGTCCGAACTTCATGGTCAAGGCAATTGCCGAAGAGAACGGCGTGCAGATGCCCGGCTTCTTTGGCTACATGCTGTATAGCGGCGGAATTCTGATTCCGATCTTTATCGCCGTGACGTTCATCTTCTTTCGCGGCTAATTAACAGCCGCCAGAGGTTCCCTGGTGCAGGCGATCGGCAACAATCGCCTGTACCCGACCTCCAAAAGGGGCGATCAACAAAACGGCTCGTTGATCCCCCTCGACCTTCAGTTCTTTACGCAGGCGCTCGGGCTCGACTTCGCAGCCCCGCTTCTTGATCTCCAGATCGGCGATCCCTCGCTCACGCAAATAGGACTTGAGCTTCTTTCGATCGAGCGGTAGCACGTCGCGCACGCGAAAGCCCGTGACTAGTTCGCTTTCTATCAGCTTACCGGATGTAAAGTAGGCCACACGATCCGCCAGCGCGGTTAAGCCCAGGCTTGCACAGAGGGAACGGCTTAGCTGCGCTGCCAAGATAGCCGCACTAGGCTCGTAGACGTACTCTTCTACTTGCGTAGCAATCGGCAGCATTGCTTGTTCTGCGGAAGCATCTTCTGCAAGTTCGGTGATGGCTATATGCCGGTTAAACGGGCTGGCATCCCGTGGAATTACCACGGCGCGACGTAGGCCTAGCGACTGGGTAAGTCCTCCAAAGGCAACCAGCAACTGCCGACATTCGCCCCGACTGGCCACATAGATCCGTTCGCTGATCGCCTGCCAAGTTGCCGGGATCTCAGTCGCCGGCGCAAGTTTGACGAGCCCTTGAGGGTGACGCTGCAATAGTTTTTCTAGCGTGGCGGGCGTAGGCTCTTGGTATTCCATCTGCGTGGTGCGTGCGCCGGTGACTCGCCGGTCGGGATCAATATGCCAGGCCGTTACCTGGTGTGGATCAAGGTCAAAAGCTTCGACCGCCTGACACCGAACCGTCACTTTGCAAGGGACGCCACCTCGCTCGATTGCCTGTTGTTGATAGACACGAGCATTGTGCTCAGCAAACTTGCAAAGCAGCGGATCTAGATCAACGCCGACAACCTCTGACCGCAAACCAAGCGTCGCCAGGTCACCACCCACGCCGCAGCAAAGATCCACAACGGGACCGGCCGGAAAGAATCGCTCCCCTTTCCAAGCCCCAATGCGATCATCGGTCGATTGTTCAAACCCACGTCGTGTGAACAACATTTGCGACGCGAGCGCAAATTTGGGGGCCGCTTTTTTTCGAAGGTCGACCTGATCCAGCAAGAACGTCCATTGCTCCTGCGAATAGTCCCGCCGCAACAGCTTCATCCCTTTGGCAACTGCTTGGTGATTGCCCAGCGGCAATGCTTGCAACAGCTCAAGCCCCTTTAGCCCCGCAGAAGTGGCCAGCCAACTGGCATCGGCAATCTCGCTTGATGGAATCATGCTTGGCGAAGGGGAGCAAAAGGCTAGGGGAGGAAGCGGCGTGAATCGAGGTGTTGTTCCATCCTAACGGATGAGGGGTAGTTTGTGCGGCGCTTTGCGGGTGCACATAAACCATCGCTAGGCAAGTTGCTGAGATTCGGTTTCCACAAAAAACCGTGGATTCTGCGGGGACTTTCGGAATAGTCGGGCAAAGCCAAAAACGCCTGATGCCCGTGATACGCGACTTTTTGCGGTTACCCCGCGCACGGCTAGCGCCCCGCATTGGTTCGAGTCGGCACCCGGCGGTCGCCGATAAATCGATGATGGTTCATTAGCTTTTGGAGACTCTCGCCATGCCCAGTCGACCACTCCTGTTTGTTGGATTGATTGCTGCCGCTTTCATCGTTCCCTATGTGGCGACAGATAAGGACTTCGTAAAGACAGCCGGCGATCAGTGGGGCAAACTTACGGGCGGCTTCAAAAGTAAACCCAAAGAGCCCTCGCTCGAAGAGTTGATCGATCAGCTCACCGCAGAACATCCCCCTCTAACCCCGTGGGTGCCAGAACCCTATTCCAACGGCCAAGATCCCTACGGATCGCGCGGTGGAGTTCGCGCCCGGACGGTCTCTAGTCCGTCGGAAGGGAATGGTACTGGCTCGTCGGGCTACAACAGCGGCAGTACCAATTCGGGCAGCAGTACGACCGACAGTTCTGGAAGCGGCGGCAATAGCTACGGCTCCACGGGAAATAGCGGCACTTCCGGCAACAGCTATGGCAGCTACGGTTCCGCCGGAAATACAAGCAACTCTGGAAGCACTGGCTCGGGAACGAGTGGTTCAAGCTTCGGCTCGTCCGGCACGAACAACAATTCTTCCAGCAGCGGCAGTTCCACAACAAACAGTTACAATAGCGGAAGTGCTTCAACGGCGGCTCGACCTGCAGATACCTCCGGCAGCCCCAAATTGGCAGGGGGCGTTCCCGGAGCAGCACCGCCGCTTCCCGATAGTTTGCTCGAAGGACCGGCCATCTTTGACCTGTGGGAAGTCTTTCGGTTTGATGCACCGCCGGCCTGGGTGATGGCCCGCTGGAAGCGAGTTTCGACCGTAACGAGCGAGCGGAATCTGCGAGGTCTACGCGTGCCGCTGATGACCGGAACACGCATGGATGACTTGGCTGGCTCGCTCACTTATTACTACGACAAGAATCAACAAGTCCAGCGCATCACGTTTGAAGGGGTGACTGGCGATGATGCTCGCTTAGTGCAGCTTGTTACCGAGCAGTACGGCCTTCGTCCTGTCCCATCGCTGCAGGCAGGCTTGTATCTTGGTCAAACCCGCAGCCGCATCACTGCTGTTTTGCGAGTGAGCAATCCACCTGTCGTGCTCACCAAAGAGCCGCTCAAGCGGATGGAAGTTGCGCTAGAGATCAATCGCCCCGACAGTGGCATCAAGATGAGCGATCACATGACCGATCTGCTCAAGGCGGATCGGTTGCAAAAGAAGTGGTAAACGCGGCGACTAGTGTCCGCCGTGTCCCCCAGCCCGTTGTTGAGGCCCCTTCTTCGTAACCTTGGGGGCTGGCTGATCATTGGGATCTGCAAAACGGCGACCGTTCGGGCGAAGCATCACCAGCAGTCCCAGCACCAAGCACAACAGGACCAGCGTCCAGCCGATGGCCGTCTTCGCCATCCCTTGCTGCGCCAGAAGAACGGCCGCGTGGCTCTGTTGCTCCATCGCCATCCATACCAATGTCCCTAGTGCCAGCGCAGTCCCACGGCCCATCAGCTTGCGAACGCTTTCCAAATTTCCGATCAAGGGACAGCTCCTCACAGAGTTCAAATCCAGGTGCATTGTGGCGGATGTATCCACGCCGCCGAGCTTCCATCTTAAACCACGCCCTGCCACTCTGCCAAACGGACCCCGAGAGTTTCCGTGGCCTTCAAGCCTTTACCGTGGCAATCCCTACAATCGTCCGATAAGTCGTTAAGGGCGCAACACTTACGGGGCGGAGGGGCGGGGCCGGTTGGGCCGTTTCACTTGGAGCGACAGACTTCGCGTACAATGAAGGCTCGTTTTGCGCTGGTCCTGCGGTCCTTCTGATGTCGTTCCCCCTTATGCTCATCCATTCCCTAGACCAGCCGCACATTCCCCCGATGACCATGCCCGCCCGCTTTCGGCTGGAAGTTGTCTACTTTATGACCCCTCCCGGCAATGACGGCGTTCCCGCCATGGGCCCCAACGAGTACTGGGTCAAGCACGAGAATGCGGTCAAATGGCTCGATGAACTGGTCGTACGGCTGGTTTCGCCTCTGGATGCCGCTTCCAAGGCGGAGGTGGAGTTAACCGAGGACCAAGAACGTTGGCTGGAGTGGATGGTTTCCAACCAGATCCAGCATATTCGGGTCGAGGCCTAGCTAGGCCCCCCAAAACCAGTAGTGGTTTTCTTGAAAATGTTGCCCACGTGCATCAAACCGTAACCTAGGTTTCCGTAGGTCCGAAGGTAGCGGCTGGGTAAATCGATGCGCCGCGCTACTTTCTCCAGACCGATGTACTGTCGCTCTCGGCATAGCCGTTGCAGCCGTTGCAGAACTAATTTTTCAGCAATCACTGAAGAGTTATAAAGTAACGATTGACGCTGGCTGGCTCATGGGCTCAAACAACAAGTGGCGTCTTCCCTTGGGGAAAGGCGTCTACCGGTGGAGAGACGTTCGATGAAGCTGATGACCGCAACGAAACAAGTCTTCCGATACCTGATTTGGTACGCGTGCCTATTTCCCACGCTTGCCTTTGCGACGCAGCCGCGTGGCATGGTAGGAAGCCCTGTCTATCACAGCAACTATTATCAGCCCGCGTATTCCAGCAGCTATGATGCCCAGGCTGCTGCGGGAGGCTATGCACCCGCAAGCCATTACCAATCGCAGTATCGCCCTGCCGGTTATCCTAGCGCCATGCCCGCTGGCTATCCGAATGCTCAAGCGAACTATGCACCGCAGCCCTACCAACAAGCTCCTCAATATCGGCCAACACAGTATCAGCCAGCGCAGTTCCAGCAGGTTCAATATCCGCCGCAGTACCAAGCCCAGGCACCAGCTCAAGCGGCGTACTACGCGCCACCAGCAGGCTATGCTCCCGCTGCTTATCCACAACAGCAGGGCTTTACGATCAACGTTCCCCAGCCACGACCAACGACCGCTTATCGCGTGACCTATCCAGGTGGCGATGGCTATACGGCCTACGCTCCACAAGTTGCCTATCGCCCTGTGCAATCGCAGGTGACTTACTTGCGTCCTGTCACCGTGTACGATCCGATCACCGCTCGCCAAGTGGTTTACTATGCACCTTGCACGGGAAACACTTGCTATCAAGCTCCTGCCGTTGCTCAAGTTCCTGTAAGCCGTTGTGGCCAGCCTGCCTATGCAACTCCTGCCGCTTGCGGTGTGGCTGCTGCACCTGCTTGTGGCGCACCTTCCGGCTGCGGTTCACAGTCGAAGGGGCTGTTTGGTGGTTGCAAGCTTTTCAATTGCAAGCTGTTTAACGGTGGACTGTTCAATCGCAACACGAATACTTGCTATAGCGGTACCTGTGCCCCAGCGGGCTGTGGACCTGTCGCTTGTGCACCTGCCGGCTGTGGAGTTCCTTACACGGGGATCCCAGCAGGTTGCGGCGGTGCGGTAGCTCAGCCTTATTACAATCCAGCTCCGGCAGCTACGGGGATTCCTGTGATCTCTGCACCGGCTGCTCCGATCACGGTTGCCCCGACGGCTCCGCGGACCACGATTGCTCCTTACAACTCGGTGCCGGGTGCTCGTATTCCTCCTCCAGGAACGCGTGCTCCAGGTAGCTTGGGCCCAGCTCCCATCACTTCGCCAGCGACCGGCTTTCCCGGTGGTGTAGCGCAGCCGCCAGCAACTTTCACTCCTTCGCCGGGGGCTCCTGCGGATGCCGCTCCATCGCTGAATACCACGCCGAATCCAAACTTTGTACCTTCGGGTGCCGGTGCGGGGGTTCCTGCAACTACGCCTAACTTCAGCAGCAACTATGCTCCTGCGACTTCGGTCCCTGCGTATGGCCAGCCTGCAACCGGTAACGGTTATGGCACAGCTCCTTACGAAGGAAGCAGCGTTCCCTCACGAACGTTGCAAGGCCAAGGCAGCTATCCTGGTGCCGTGGCTCCTGCTGCTGGAACCAATGATGGTACGCCTGCCACTCGCAGCAGCGTGAAGCCTTTTGCCGACCCCGATCGTTCGCAAGAACCAAAGCAAGACAATGCAGCACCACAGTTGCTCGATCCACGTGATCGTACGGCTCGCGTGCAAGGCGCAGCTTGGCCGGTTGTTCCTGCCAAGTGGCCAACTCGTAGCAGCGACACCAGCAGCCCTAGCTCGACCATCATGCAACCTCGTCAAACCAGCTATCGCGAGATGTCACATCGCCCCGTAAATAGCACGATGACGGCTCCAGCGGACGACATGGTTCCTGTGGCAACGCCGACCGCCGTCGTTGATGACAGCGGCTGGACTTCCTCGCTGTAAGCTGCCGTTTACAACCGTCGCGCATAAAAAAGGCCCCCAGTAATCCAAACGATTGCTGGGGGCCTTTTGCTTTTATCGTGCAAACATTGCCAAGCGATTAACGTGGCATCAGTGTCGCGATCATACGCTTTTGCTGGTACTGTGGCGGAGATTCAAGCTTCGAGACATCGGCAAGGTCCAAAATGACCTTGTCCATGACCTTGCGGCCTTCGTCGATGTGGGCCTGTTCACGGCCGCGATACATCACGGAGACTTGCACCTTGTCTTTGTGCTGCAAGAATCCACGAGCCTGCTTTACCTTGAACTCGATATCGTGATCACCAGTCTTGGGCCGTAGACGAATTTCTTTCGTCTTCGGATGGTGAGTCGCCTGGTGAGACTTCTTGTTCTTCTCGTACTTGTACTTGCCGAAGTCCATGATGCGGCACACGGGAGGCCGTTCATTGGGAGCAACTTCTACCAAGTCGAGTCCTACGTCTCGTGCGCGTCGCAGCGCATCGTCCACAGGGATAATACCTAGCTGAGCTCCATCGTCCGCAATGACACGAATCGGAGAAATGCGGATTTGCTCGTTAATCCGGGTCGTGACTTTTTGGTCCGCTGGACGGTTCGAAAAACGATCGATCGCGATTTGTTCGCCCTTTCCTAATAGATTCTTACCGCGGGTTTATTGTCGCTACCAGGGACCCGCATACCCTGGACTTTTGTTCCAACCTAAATCCTTGCGACCCTCGCCAAAAATGGGAGGCCCACAAAGGGAATTGCTTGAAAGTAAACTGTAAGTATCGACGTTCACCCTAGGCGGCGTCAAGAAGACGTTTTTGCCAATTCTGGCTGGCTGGCGACCAGTCACACCCGCCCCGGCCGATTGTCACCTTCGGCGCTCTAATGGCGCAAGTCAATGCTGCGATTGATCTTGCGCCGCTAAATCGGCTGTAAACGCCTGCTTGTGGGACTAGTACTCGTTGGCGGAAGCCTTCGCTTCGACCGTCGCGCCGCCGCTAAAGGTTTTGCGAACCGTGCGGTCGGCAACCTCTTTCAGCAGCTTTTCGAGGCACGCGTCGACCGTTTGAGCCCCCAAATCCCCTTCCAGGCGATCACGTAGCGAAGCCGTTCCTTGCTCCACATCGCGTGGTCCAACGACCAGCATGTAAGGAATCAGTTCGAGCTGAGCATCGCGGATTTTGGCTCCCAGCTTTTCCGAACGGTAGTCGCCCGAAACTCGCAGTCCGGCGCTGCGTAGCTTTTGCTCGATCTCGCGAGCATATTCTTCGCTCTTCTCGCTGACGGTGATGATCCGTGCTTGCTCTGGCGCGAGCCACAGCGGGAATGCGCCAGCAAAGTGTTCGATCAACACGCCAATGAAGCGTTCGAGCGAGCCCAGCGGAGCGCGGTGAATCATCACCACACGATGCGGCTTGTTGTCGGCGCCGACATATTCCAAATCGAAACGTTCCTTGCTGGGCAGATTGTAGTCGAGCTGAACCGTTCCCAGTTGCCATTCTCGGCCGAGGCAATCGGTCACCACAAAGTCTGCCTTCGGTCCGTAGAATGCGGCTTCGCCTTCTTCGGCCGTGTACTCAATACCCAGGCTCTTGCAAACCTCGACCAGTGCATCTTGAGCGCGGTTCCAAACCTCTTCGCTGCCGACGTACTTGTCACTCTTGGGGTCGCGGAAGCCGAGGCGAACACGATAGTTCGTTAGCCCCAAGCTCTTGAGGACAAACTGCGTCATCTCGATGCAGTTCTTGAACTCGGCTGGCACTTGCTCTTCGGTGCAGAACAAGTGAGCATCATCTTGCGTGAACCCGCGAACGCGAGTCATGCCGCTGAGCTGTCCCGACTTCTCGTAGCGATAGACGGTGCCAAATTCAGCCAGTCGCAGCGGTAGCTCTTTGTAGCTGCGCGGACGGCTCTTGAAGATCATGATATGGTGCGGACAATTCATCGGCTTGAGCAAGAATTCTTCGTTTTCCTGCGTCAAAATCGGTGGAAATTGGCTATCCGCATAATACGGAAAGTGCCCGCTGGTCTTGTATAAATCGATCTTGCCAATGTTCGGCGTGTAGACCGTTTGATAGCCGCGACGGGTCAGTTCATCGCGCACAAAGCTTTCCAGCAATTGGCGAATCAGCGCCCCCTTGGGCAGCCACAAGATCAAACCCGCACCAACCAAAGGACTGATCGTAAACAGTTCCAGTTGCTTGCCTAGCGTGCGATGGTCGCGGCGCTTTGCTTCTTCGATGCGAGCCAGATGCGAGTCCAAGTCTTCTTGGCTAAAGAAGGCGGTCGCATACAAGCGTTGCAGTTGATCGTTGTTCGCATCTCCCTTCCAGTAAGCGCCGGCAATGCTCAGCACCTTGTAAGCACCAATCGCGCTGGCCGATGGAACGTGAGGGCCACGGCAAAGATCCAAGAACTCTCCCTGGCGATAGAACGAAAGGGATTCATGCCCAGCTAGGCCGGTGCCAATATGTTCGACCTTGTAATGCTGGCCCAGGTCTTGGCACATTTCGAGCGCTTTATCGCGCCCCACTTCGAGCCGTTCAAACGGCTCATCCAAAGCGATGATCTTTTTCATCTCCGCTTCGATCGCGGGGAAGTCTTCTTCGCTAAGTGGCTTGGGCAATTGGAAGTCGTAGTAAAAGCCCCCTTCGACCGTTGGCCCAAACGCCAGTTGAACACCCTTGAACAGCCGCATCACCGCGCGGGCCATGATGTGGGCCGCGCTATGTCGCATAACCCCCAGTGCCTCAGGGTCCTTTTTCGTCAAGATTCGCAGTTTTACTTCGCCCGATTCTGGCAGGCGATAATCCATGCCGACGATGGTGCCGTCGACTTCACCGGCGATGGCCGCTTTGAGCAGTCGCGGGCCAATACCTGCCGCGATCTCTGCTGGGGTGGTGGAACCTGGAAACTCTTTGAAACTGCCGTCAGGAAGGATGACTTTCAACATGGAGGGGTATTACTTGCCGTTACAGAATGGGATTCGCCAGCCCCTAGCCGAGCTACAAAATCGGCCGAAACTTCAGCTGTCGAACGTGTCGCCCAGTATATCCGTAAGACAACAAGAGGGGGAATAGAGTTCGGGGGGCTCGAAAAGAAGGATGCGGTGCTATCAGACGATTAAAGCGGCTTTACCACCTTTTCCAAAAGGGATGCGTTGGACCGTTCGCCCCGACAGTTTGCCAGATGGGAGCGACCGGCAGTTTGGGCCGATAGCGGCCCCCTCTCCGGCTGATCCGGGGTTGTTTTTGTTGACCCCTTAGAAATGCGCCGGTAGATTTTAGGCATCGTGCCAGTTGTTGGTGGCTTGTGGATTCAAAGCGACTTCCTATGGGAATAACGTACTTCAAGCGATTTCGCATGGAGGTGGACCTCGACAGCGTCAAGCTGCCCGAGCCCTCCCTTCCGTCCGGCTATCGCCTGATCCCTTGGAAGGACTCGCTGCTTGAGCCCCATTCCGAAGTCAAATTCAAGTGCTTTCGATCCGAGATTGACGCCAGCGTTTTTCCTTGCCTAGGGGAACGCGAAGGTTGCCGCCGATTAATGCACGAGATTTCCACGCGGGCGAACTTTGTCCCCTCGGCGACGTGGCTGATCGAACATTTTCCGGATGACGCCCGTCGGCCCGATCCCTGTGGCACGATTCAAGGTTTGATTGACGACTTTGGCATCGGAGCGATCCAAAATGTCGGCATTACGCCGGGGCATCGTGGGTTGGGATTGGGGTCGGTACTGCTTTACCACGGGCTGCAAGGCTTCCGCCAGGCGGGAATGCGGCGGGTTTTTCTGGAAGTGACCGCCCAAAACACCGGTGCACTACGGCTTTACGAACGGCTCGGTTTTCGGACGACGAAGACCGTTTATAAGGCGGCCGAGGTTGCCTCCGTGGAATAATTGGGTAACGTTGGAGGGGCTTAAGGCCCTGCTTCGCCCCCAACCCCGGCTTCATTTTTGTTAAGCTAAAGCCCTGAAATGGCCCGGGACTTGGCCAAGGGTCTTCCCGCAAGTTCTTTGCTCGGTTTGGATTGTCGTCCTCAGCCTAGAAATACCTCCCCTATCGTGACGCAAAAGATTTACTCGCATCAGCTTGCCAATGGATTCACCTTGGTTGCCGAAGAGATGGATTGGCTAGAGTCTGCCGCCTTCTCGCTCATCGTTCCGGCCGGTTGCATGCGCGAAGATCGCAAAGATGGCGGCCTGGCGAATCTCACTTGTGAGTTGGTCGAGCGTGGCGCGGGTTCTCGCGACAGTCGTCAACTTGTCGCCGATCTTGAAAACCTCGGGGCCGATTGCTCCGGCACCTGTGGCAATTCGCATAGCAGTTTTGGCGGCGCGATGCCGGCCGAAAGCTTGCCAGCCGTGCTCGGCATTTATGCCGACGTCGTTCGCCGTCCGCACTTGCCTTCCGATCAACTAGAAGATGCACGCCAAGCCTGTTTGCAAGAAGTGCGAGCGCTAGAAGACGACCTTGCTCAGCGAGCGATGATTCGGCTGCGTGAAGAATACTACGGCGATCCTTGGGGGCGCAGCTGTCATGGAACGGTAGAGAGCCTTACCGCTCAAAACGATGCTACCGTTCGCAAGTTCTTTGAAACGCACTATCGACCTAGCGAGACGATCCTAAGCGTCGCTGGCAAGATCGACTGGCCCGCGCTAAAGGACCACGTAGAAGGATTGTTCGGCGATTGGAGTGGCGTGAAGTTGCCGCTGCCGGCAGAGAAAAGTTCGCCACAGCACTACTCGCATATTTCGGCCGACTCGAGCCAGACGCATATCGGCATTGCCTTTCGTGGGCAAAGCTACGCCGACAAGGATTACTTTTCGCTGCGTGGAGCGGTGGGAGTGCTGGGCGATGGCATGAGCAGTCGCCTCTTTACAGAAGTGCGTGAAAAGCGAGGCCTGGCCTACACGGTCTATGCCAGTTGCCATTCGCTACGGGATCGCGGCGCCGTCTTGGCCTATGCGGGCACGACCGGTGAACGGGCCCAAGAAACGCTCGACGTACTTTTGGAAGAGCTGACAAAGCTCTCGCAAGGCGTTCAGGCCGATGAGCTATCCCGTTTGAAGGGACGCATCAAGCGAGCGTTGATTTTGCAGCAAGAATCGAGCCCTGCTCGTGCGAGCAACATCGCTGCCGACTGGTACTACTTGGGGCGTGTTCGGACCCGTGATGAACTTGGCCAAATGGTCGACCAGCTCACTTGTGAAAAGGTCAACGACTATTTGAAGGACCATCCTCCCGGCAATTTCACGATTGTCTCCCTGGGTGCACAACCGCTAACAGTGGGCGAGCGCTTTAGTGTCAAAGCGTGATGCGAGTTGCGGCTTGTCGTTTACTTTCTGGATTGCTGCTGGTTCCCTTTCTGCTAGTTAAAAAAGTCTCATGAGCACTGCCGTTCAATTTCGCCATCATCAGCTCGCCAACGGTTTGGAAATTGTGGCCGAGTGCAATCCGGGCGCTTACTCTGCTTCGCTGGCATTCTTCGTGCGCACCGGTTCACGCGATGAGAATGACCAGAACTCAGGCGTGAGTCACTTTTTGGAACACATGGTTTTCAAAGGAACCCCTAAGCGCAGCGCCGCCGATGTGAATCGTCGTTTGGACGAAATCAGCTCGGGCAGCAACGCCTACACCAGTGAAGAGCAAACGGTCTATTACGCCACGACCCTTCCGGAAGATGTGCCAAACCTGCTAGAGCTGTTGGCTGACATCATGCGCCCGCGCTGCGGACGGAAGATTTTGATACGGAGAAGAAAGTCATCTTGGAAGAGATTGCCAAATACGACGATCAGCCTCCATATGGTGCTCATGAAAAGTGCATGGCAGCGCACTTTGTTGACCATCCTTTGGCACGCAGCATTTTGGGAACGGTGCAAAGTGTGGGCGCCCTCACCAGCCAGCAGATGTTGGCTTACTTTCACGACCGCTATAGCCCGAAAAACATTGTGCTCTCGGCAGGTGGCAACATCAATTTCGACCAGTTGGTAGCGCTGGCCGACCAGTACTGCGGACCGTGGCCGATGTTTGATGCCCCGCGTGAGCTACGTCGCGCCGACAAGCGAAGCAGCTTTCACGTGGTACAAAAGCCGCTCGCTTCGCAAGCCTATGTGGTGCAAACTTCGAATGCACCTGCAGCAGAAGATGATGATCGCTATGCCGCTCGTGTGCTCGGAACGATTTTGGGTGATGACACCGGCAGCCGCATGTTCTGGGAGATGGTCGATACGGGCCTCGCAGAATACTCGGTCTTTGGCCCTCATGAATATCAAGGCACCGGCGTCTTCTTTACCAGCATGAGCTGCACGCCGGAAGAAGTGGCCGAGAATCTGCAGCGAATCAAAGACATCTTCCGTGAGGCCGAGAAAAACGGCGTCACCAGTGAAGAGCTAGAACAAGCGAAGAACAAGATCTGCGCAGATGATCTTGTCTTCGGAACGTCCAGCCAATCGGATGTTTTCCGTAGGCAACGGCTGGTTGCAACGTCGCCAGTACAAGACGATCCGCGAAGGGGTGCAAGCCTATCGCGATGTCACGATCAAGGATATCCACCGGGTTCTAGAAAAGTATCCGATTTCGGATCCCACCACGATCGTCATCGGCCCGATGGATAAAGTCGACCAGCCGGAATAGATGGTTGGCGGTTTTAATAGCCCCGAAGGGGCGTTACATTTCTAGCCAGGTGGCGTAAGCCCCTGGATGTAGTTGAACTCCGGCAACCGACGACGTAGCGTTCATGGTGTCACGTCGCGCATCGGTCTAAATAAAAATTGGATCTCGATTTTATAGCCCCGAAGGGGCGTCACGTATCTAGCCAGGTGGCGTAAGCCCCTGGACGACGGTCGGCAACATCGCACTACCTTTGAGCGCATTCCACGTCGCGTTTTTGCAAAAACGTAGGAGCCATTTAGCCCAACCCCCGAAGGGGCGACACAGGTCCCGCTCTTGGTGTCGCCCCTCCGGGGCTTAAAAAAATACGAACGATCGAACGAGAGTCATTGTGGTCATTCACCCCAGGGGCTTACGCCCCTGGCTAGAATTGTTTCGCCCCTCCGGGGCTTAGTTGTTGGCGAGTTCTGAAATTGTGGTGCCGAAACTGGCGTGGGATTGTCTCGGGTAGCAACGGCCCTTCCGCTCGCCTTCCATTCGCCTGCCTTCCAATCTCGCGAGGCAAGCCTCAAGCCCCGAAGGGGCAGCATCTTCTTAGCCAGGTGGCGTAAGCCCCTGGGTGACGGTCGGCACCATCGCACGACCTTCGCGCGTATCCCGCGTCGCGTTTTTGCAAAAACATGGGAGCCATTTAGCCCAAGCCCCGGAGGGGCGACACAGGTCCCGCTCTTGGTGTCGCCCCTCTGGGGCTTGAAAGAGATGCGAACTATCGAACGAGTGTCATTGTTGTCATTCACCCCAGGGGCTTACGCCCCTGGCTAGAATTGCGTCGCCCCTCCGGGGCTGGAAAGACATCGGCACATCCTATCGAGGGGCGTCTGCGCCTTTCGTCGCCGATACCACCAGAGGCTCACGCCCCTGGCTACGTTCGGTCGCCCCTCCGGGGCTTAGTTGTTGGGGAGTTCTGAGATTGTGGTACCGAAACTGGCGTGGGATTGTGTCGGGTAGCAACTGCCCTTCCGCTCTTGCGAGGCAAGCCTCAAGCCCCGAAGGGGCGTTACATATCTAGCCAGGTGGCGTAAGCCCCTGGACGACGGTCGGCAACATCGCACGACCTTCGCGCGTATCCCGCGTCGCGTTTTTGCAAAAACATGGGAGTCATTTCGCCCAAGCCCCGGAGGGGCGACACAGGTCCCGCTCTGAGTGTCGCCCCTTCGGGGCTTGGAAGATACCACCAGGGGCTCACGCCCCTGGCTACGGTCGGTCGCCTCTCCGGGGCTTAGTTGTTGGCGAGTTCTGAAATTGTGGTGCCGAAACTGGCGTGGGATTTTCTCGAATAGCGAGTGCCCTTCCGCTCGCCTTCCATTCGTCTGCCTTCCGATCTCGCGAGGCAAGCCTCAAGCCCCGAAGGGGCGTTACATATCTAGCCAGGTGGCGTAAGCCCCTGGACGACAGTCGGCACCATCGCACCATCGCACTACCTTCGCGCGCATTCCAAGTCGCGTTTTTGCAAAGACGTAGGAGTCATTTAGCCCAAGCCCCGGAGGGGCGACACAGGTCCCGCTCTGGGTGTTGCCCCTTCGGGGCTTGAAAAAGATGCGAGCTATCGAAAGAGTGTCGTTGTCGTCATTCACCCCAGGGGCTTACGCCCCTGGCTAGAATTGTGTCGCCCCTCCGGGGCTTGGATGGACATCGGCACATCCCATCGTGAGGCGCACTGCGCCTCTCGTTGCCGATATCACCAGGTGCTCACGCCCCTGGCTACGCTCGGTCACCCCTTCGGGGCTTCATTTCTAATCAGCTACTTTCCAAACAGACCTCCATTTCTTGTAACGCAACACAAAACCGGTTAGCATCACGGAGTGTATGAGTTGAGGTACGACGATTGGAATGCGTAGGAATCACAGGCGATGCTGGGCATTATTGGTTTTGTGGCATCGCTGGCGCTGCTGATGATTTTGGCCTATCGTGGGGCGAGCGTGATTGTTCTTTCGCCTTTGCTCGCGTTACTTGCGGTGCTCTGTTCGTGGCAAGATACCAACGTCCCGCTGATGGCGACGTACACGCAGGTCTTCATGACGGCGCTGGGCGGTTTTGTAACGCAGTACGCGCCGCTGTTTATTCTCGGTGCGATTTTTGGCCAGCTGATGGAAGAGTCGGGATCGGCTCAAGTGATCGCAAGTTCCCTTTCCAAAATGCTGGGCAGTCGGCACGCGATCCTTTCGGTTGTGCTTTGCTGCGCGGTGCTGACCTTTGGTGGAATCTCGCTATTTGTGGTCGCCTTTGCAATGCGACCGCTTGCGGCCGCTCTCTTTCGCGAGGCGAATGTTCCCCGCCGTCTGATTCCTGGCGCGATTGCCCTGGGATCATTCACCTTCACGATGAGCTGCTTGCCGGGCACGATTCAAATTCAAAATCTGATACCGATGCCTTACTTCAAGACGACTGCCTTTGCGGCACCGGGACTGGGCGTTTTGGGAGGGCTAATGATTTTGACGCTCGGAATGCTCTGGCTGAATCAGCGATCACGCTCGGCAGCCCAAAAGGGAGAAGGGTACGGCGATGAAACCCAGCCACAAAAAACGAAGGAATCCAGCCGAGTGCTCCCTGCCCTTTGGCTGGCGCTGCTTCCTGTGTTGTGGGTGATCGTGGTGAACTGGCTGGCAAGCGAAAAGTGGATTCCCACATGGGATACGTCGTATTTGGCCGAAGCGAAGTACGGCAGCACCGAACTTTCCAAAGTGCGTGGAACCTGGGCTTCAATCATTGCCCTTTCGTCGGCCATTGTCATGGTGATCGCCCTTCACTTCCGTTCGTTTGGCAAGTTGAACGAACTGATCGGCCGAAGCGCGACCGGCGCATTGCTTCCCGTGTTCAATACGGGTTCAGAAGCGGCGTACGGCGCGGTGATTGCCGGCCTCCCTTCGTTTGTGATCGTGAAAAACTTCTTGCTGGGGATCGCCCCGGGAAATCCCCTCATTTCTGAAGCCACTTCGGTGACGGTGCTGGCGGGAATTAGTGGCTCCGCATCGGGAGGACTTTCGATTGCCCTGAAAGCGCTCGGTGAAACGTACTATCAGCGCGCGGTTGCCGCTGGCATCGATCCCGAGCTAATGCATCGCGTCGCCTCGATGGCCTCCGGCGGACTGGATACCTTGCCGCACAACGGCGCGGTCATCACGCTTCTGACGATTTGTGGGCTCACCCATCGGCAGTCGTATCTCGACATTGCCATCGTCTCTGTGATCTGTCCGCTGCTGGCCACCGCAGCTGTAATCGCCATCGGCAGCGCAGTCGGTTCGTTTTGAGTTTAAGGGGTTACTCGACTCCCTCCTGCATTTTGGGACAGCGGGCGAGCAGCTTTTTGAATTCGCTCTCGGCAGTTTTTAAGGTGGCACTAAGCCACTTCTTTGGAATCTTGTTGTTCGCCGACTTAAACCAAGTGAGGAATCGATCACGCAGTCGTTCCATCTTCCAGCGTGGTGGTCCCATTGAGCGATGCGAATCGAATTTCAGTAACGTATAAAGAGACGTAACGTGGGCCAGGACCTCTTGCTCTGAAACTTTGCGACGCTCTAAATGTTTCATCTCCGCTTCTAGGTCATCGGCAACTTTGATAACGAGCGCCCCTAACGCAACACTCGCTCTTCCATTGTCAAATGGTCCGCCGCCCCAGACTTGAACATCAGACATGGCGATTTCCTTACGGAATAAGTGTTTAAACCCAGTGAGTGTATGTCTTTCGAATTGTAACTCACTGCATCTACGCACGGCAATCTATTGTGAGTGCCAAAATAACTGGTACACCTGATTTCATTTTCGCTGGGTGGCCGCTATTTCAATGACAATGTTCGGCGTAAGTGTGGACCGATGTTGTTCCAGCCCCCTTCGGAGCTAGAGCAAAAGCTCGAGTGGTTGGAAAACGTCTAGTTTTGATTCATTTCAGACCATCATTTTCCATTCGCAAATGTCCAACCGTTTTTCAAGGGGTGATTTTGGAGTTAGCCTGTAGCCCCGAAGGGGCGACCGAATGTAGCCAGGGGCGTAAGCCCCTGGTGAGCTTGGCGAGGAGTTTTCAAACGCGTGGAAGTTGTCAATCAAGCCCCGAAGGGGCGACACGTAGAGCGCGGTCGTGTATCGCCCCTTCGGGGCTTGGGCAACCTCAGCACAACGAATCAACCGGGAGTTATGGTCGCCTTTCGTCACGACTCCTCCCTGGGGCTTACGCCCCAGGCTAAGAAAGTGCCGCTCCTTCGGAGCTAGGACAAATGCACGATTGGCTAGATTTCGCCTCGTGTTGATATTGCTCGACCCATCATCCTTTTCAATTCGCAAATGTCCAACCATTTTTCAGGGGGGGAGATTTTGGAGTTAGCCTGTAGCCCCGAAGGGGCGACCGAACGTAGCCAGGGGCGTAAGCCCCTGGTGAGCTTGGCGGCGATTTTTTAAACGCGTGGAAGTTGTCAATCAAGCCCCGAAGGGGCGACACCAGACCGCGCTCTACGTGCCGCCCCTCCGGGGCTTGGACAATCTCAGCACAGCGAATGTCAACCGGGATTTGAGCAGGCGTTTCGTTACGACTCCTCCAAGGGGCTTACGCCGCCTGGCTAGAAGCGTGTCGCCCCTTCGGGGCTTGGGCGAAAGGCCAGGGCTTTTAGGGATTGGGCCTTGAACTGGGGAGGGGGAAATCGGGATTGGTGAATTGGCGGGCTATCGTTTACAACCTACGGTTGTAACAGCAGATATCATTCGCACCGCCACGCACTTGGTCACGAAACAATCCCACGGATGGAAACCTCGCTACATCGTCAGTTGAAGTCGATTTATGCCGGTCAGCCGGAAGCGGTGGAAATGCGCTTGGGGAGTTTTCGGATTGATGCGGTGCGTGGAAACCAACTGATTGAGGTGCAGCACGGGTCGCTCGGGGCAATCCGCTCCAAAATTCAAACGCTGCTGACAAGGCATGAAGTGTTGGTCGTTAAGCCGCTGATTGTTCGCAAGACGCTTGTGCAAACGGCCTTTCCTCTGGGCCCGGAACTTTCCCGTCGCAAGAGCCCCAAGACGGCCAACTGGCTTTCACTCTTTGAAGAGTTGGTCTATTTCACTTCGGTCTTTCCGCATCGCAACCTGACGCTGGAATTCATCCTGGTTGAGGTGGAAGAGATCCGTCGGCCAGGACACGGAAAGCGTCGCCGCTGGCGGAAGAACGATTACATCGTTGATGATCAGCGACTGGTGCAGATTACCGACACGTTGCAGTTTCGAACGTGCCAAGATCTGTTGAACCTGCTGCCGGGCGAACTTCCACAGCCGTTCCATACCGGCCATTTGGCATCATCGCTGAAAATCAAGCGGCACATCGCTCAGCGAATTGCGTACTGCCTGCGAAAGACCGGGGCGACCACTTTGTGTGGCAAAGAAGGGAACGCCTTGCTGTATAGCACCGTCGGCGAACCGGTCGACGCCAAGCCGAAGGCCAAGTCGGTCAAAGTAAAGGCCACCAAAAAAGCGAAGGTGGTGACGGCAGCACCTTCCACCGCAACAGCCAAGAAGAGCACGCGTCGCACGGCCAAGAAAAGTGCTTAACGAAAAAAAGGAACGACGGTGACAAGCACTGCCGTTCCTTGGGTATTTTTGAAAAGCGACTTGCGAAGTGCCAAGCACCTCACACAGATCGACTAGTAGCCAATGCTAGGTGGATTCGACGACAGGAAGTCGCGAGGGCCACGCGTGGTGTAGTAAGGATAAGCAACCGCACCGGTTTGTGGGCCGCCGTCCCCTTCGAATTGACGTGGGTTTTTATTGTGATGGCCACCACCGTGACCACCGCCAGCAAGACGACCGCCACCGAGATGGCCTCCGCGACATGCCGCGCAATCCCCGTTCCGACGACCCATCGTGCCGCAGCCAACCATCATGGCGCTCAACGAACAGATCACGATCAAGCTAAGTAAAGATTTCATTGCCAAGCATCCTTCTGCGGGCGGTTGAGTCGAAAGAATCGCGCTGCGGACTTCCCTGGGAAGCACCTGCGAGTCGCGAGAGTCTTGCTGTAAAGCTTTGAATTGCAAAGCCTTACAGTCCCATGATCCAGCTTGCGGGAGCCGTTCGTGGGAAACACCCTACAGGGTTCATCGGCGATACACCCGGCAAAATTGAGCAAATCGGTAGTTCCGGCAAGACCGTTTGCGGCGGCACAATGCGAACCTTGGACAAGGGGGGCGAAGAGCTGAGCAACCCTGCCGCCAAGGCTAAGAAAGCGAGCCACGGCCTGAGACTGTGATAGGGGCCTTAAAAAGCGTTAGGACGCTCAAAACCGCATCGAGGACCAGAATTGGGCATCTTGGTCGAGTCGTAGGCCGAGCGATTTTAGGGGCAGGCCGTACGGTTTGGGAGCGGTGGGGCGGAGTATCCCCGATTGGCTCAGCGATGAATAGCCGCTTTGTGTTTATTAATTCATGAAGTGTTTGTGCGTAATTTATTCGCAGATGTGACCAGACGTGTCACAGCGATGGGTTAGTGGCATTCGCCCCAACGAAATTGCCACCGCGCATGGAAAAGGGGAGCTGGGAATAGCTCCCCTGGCAGGTTTTGGGATCGCACGTGCAGTTTTATGGATTGCAATGTGCTGGGGCGATGTTCACACCCCATTCATGGATCCGCAAGTCACGACTCTTGAGATACGTGGACTTCTTCGAAGTAAGAAGCAGGACTATTCGTCGTCCTCTTCCTCTTCTTCCTCTTCCTCGTCGTCTTCATCATCCCAATCGTCGTCTTCTTCTTCCTCTTCGTCGTCCCAATCGTCTTCTTCTTCGTCCTCTTCTTCCTCGTCGTCTTCTACTTCTTCCCAGTCGTCGTCGAGTTCTTCATCGTCCTCGTCGTCGGCATCGTCTTCTTCATCATCTTCTTCGTCGTCGAATTCCTCGTCTTCGAGCTCTTCGTCTTCTTCTTCATCGTCCTCGAAGTCGTCATCTTCCTCGTCTTCATCTTCGTCTTCCTCTTCATCCTCATCTTCGTCGCCACGAAGCTTGGGCGCGAGGGTAGAGAACCAGGAAGCTTCTTGCGAGAAGCTGTCGGTAGCCAGATCGAAGCCTGCTGGCCCCATGGCACCGAGCAGATCCATCAGATCTTCCTTGTTACGACGATTCTTGATGATCAGCAAACTCACAACGAACTCCTTGTGGTGATACTCGATGACCGCTTTGAGCAATACGAGGGATTGCACTCAAACCGAGTGCTCTATCGTTCCCTCAAAGCACAGGGATCATGCCGCTTTGACGATTGTAAACTTGGCTTCTGCCACTATCGGCATCAGAATCCAAATTCCACAGATCGCTTTCAACCCAACTTCAATGATTTTCTGACTGCCAAACTGAGAGGTAGCTACATCAACGTTCTGTCAAAAAACGCCAACGCACCTGTGCTAGTTTACTGAAATGGGAGCTACTCGCCAGACGGGTCAGATAAGGAAGATTCTACCGCATCCGGCTCTCCCCAAAATGCCCCGAGCGACAATCCTTCCGACTCATCGCCTGGGCCGATTTCTTCTTCCGGATTCTCCTCTGAATTGTCGTCGCTTGGGGTAGATTCGTCCATTGGGACCATGCCCAGGCTGGGCGTTGCCCCCTCGTGAGCGAATCCTTCCAGCGAAATCTCCCGTAATTCGTCCGCACGGGGGAGTTCGTCTAAGCTTGCTCAGCCCAAACAGGTTGAGGAACCGACGGGTGGTGGAATACAGGTAGGGACGCCCCAGCTCTTCGCTGCGCCCCCCGATTCGCACCAGGTCTCGCTCCATCAGCTGACGGATGATTTCTCCACAATTTACCCCGCGAATTGCTTCGATATCGGCCCGCAGGACCGGTTGACGATAGGCAATTACCGCCAGAGTTTCTAGCCCAGGAGCCGAAAGGCGGGTCTCGCCAGGAATATGGGCCAGTCGTTGCAGCCAGGGGCCGAATTTCCTGCGGGTAAACAGTTGAAAGCCCCCCGCGACTTCTTCGATGCGAAAAGCTCGCCCTACCTCGTCGTAATGGCTATTGAGTTTTTTGACCAGCGAACGGGCTTCGGTGCCGTCCTCAAGCCCGGCGAGCTGGGCCAGCTTGCGGGTATTGAGAGGTTCACGCGTCAAAAACAGGATCGCTTCCAGCCGCGAAAGGCCCAGCGAAAGTGTCTCGGCGCGGTCTGCCTCGGCCTGTTTGGAGGTTTTTGCGGTCGCTTGGGGATCAACGGGCTCGATCGAAAGCCGCCGAATTCCCGCACCCCAAGCTGGCCGCTCGGTTGCGGAAAGCTGAGGATAGCTGGGGGCCATTGTCGGATGGGCCGGCAGCAGGGTTGAGTTTCGGCGCAGCATAACAAGCTCGATGGCGAAATGGATCGCAGAGGCGAGGCGGCCAAAACAGGCCGTGGTTCATCCCTGCTGATTAGCGCAACATATTCGCGATCCAGCGTTTAGAGCAAGGTCGAATCGCCCAAGATGACGCGTGAAGCGGTCTCTCGATTTTCGTCTGGTCAGAAACGGGGTCTGGCTCCTATACTCCGCCGACTCTTCCCCTTCACCTGCCGCTGCTAGCAGTGGTGGATTGAAAGGCGAAGCTTGTCCTGCGAAAGTTGCCGTCCCTGTTTGGAGTCTTCTGTCATGCGTACCATTGCGATCATCAACCAAAAGGGTGGTGTTGGAAAAACAACTTCCGCTGTTAATCTCAGCGCGGCATTGGCCAACGCTGGGCATCGGGTTTGTTTGATCGACCTCGATCCGCAGGCGCACGCTTCTTTGCATTTGGGGGTGACCCTTCGCGAAGGCGAGCAGAGCGTTTACGACGTGCTGACTGGCGACGTGATGCTCAGCGGACGTTCGTCGTGAAGTAGGAAAGAACCTATGGCTGGTCCCTGCTCATATCGATTTGGCTGCCGCCGAAGTAGAGCTGGCAAGCGAGGTGGGGCGCGAAGTGATTTTGCGCGACAAGCTAGCGCAGGATGATGAGCAGTTCGACTATCTGATTGTGGATTGTCCACCATCGCTGGGAGTATTGACGATCAATGCGCTGACCATGGTGAAAGAAGTCTTCTTGCCACTTCAGCCGCACTTTTTGGCGCTGCACGGCCTGAGCAAGCTGTTGCGAACGATTGAAATTGTCAGCAAGCGGCTCAATCGCAACCTGCGATTGACCGGCGTGCTGCTGTGCTTGTTTGAATCGGGAACCCGACTGGCCAATGAAGTTTCGTCCGATGTGGTGGACTACTTCAATCGAGACAAGACGGCCGACTGCATTTGGGCCAATGCAAAAACGTTTGAAACACGCATTCGCCGCAATATCCGTTTGGCGGAAGCGCCCAGCTTTGGACAGTCGATCTTTGACTATGCTCCGATGTCTAACGGTGCGGAAGATTATCGCTTGCTCAGCCGAAGAAGTGGTTGCGGCCGGCGCTCCAGCAGTGATTGAACCGGCTGGAAAGTCGCGTCGGGCTGCGTAAGCACTTCGCTTCTACAAGAAATAGCCAAGGGGGAGATGCAGAGGCGGCATCTCCCCCTTTGGACTTTCTTGCCAAGGCGAACGGAACCTCACCTTGGCAACCTTGCAGGTACTACTTGGCTGCTACCGGCTCTTCGAGGGGACGAAAGATAAAGTCGTCTCCATCGAAGTCGATTTGCACGCCATGTTCGGGCCCCACCTCTCCCTTGAGCAGCGCGGTGGCCAGTGGGTTTTGCACCCGTTGCTGGATCACGCGCTTCAAAGGACGAGCACCATACTGAGGGTCGTATCCTTCGGCAGCAATCGCTTTGCGAGCGGCTTCCGTCGAAGTCATGGTGATCTCTTGTTGCGCTAGTTGTTTGCGTAGGCGTTCCAATTGGAACTCGACAATCTTTGCAATTTGCTCTCTGCCCAAAGGCGAGAAAACAATCGTCTCGTCAATCCGGTTAAGGAACTCAGGCAAGAAGCGGGTTTGAAGTGCTTCTTTGACCACCGCACGCATCTCAGCCATGGTGCCACCATCTTGAGCAATCTCTTGAATGGCTTGGCTGCCGATGTTGCTGGTCATTACGATAATCGTGTTGGTGAAGTTCACCGTGTTGCCATGGTTGTCGGTCAGACGGCCATCATCGAGCACTTGCAATAGCACGTTAAACACATCGCGGTGAGCCTTCTCGATTTCGTCGAGCAGGACCACGCTGTAGGGACGACGGCGGACCGCTTCTGTAAGCTTGCCCCCCTCCTCGTATCCAACGTAGCCAGGAGGTGCGCCGATCAGACGACTGACGGTGTGCTTCTCCATGAATTCACTCATGTCGATGCGGACCATCGCGTTTTCATCGTCGAACAGAATCTCTGCCAAGGCTTTGCATAGTTCGGTCTTGCCGACACCGGTAGGTCCTAAGAATAGGAACGAGCCGATTGGGCGATTGGGATCTTGCAAGCCGCTGCGACTGCGACGGACTGCATTGCTGACGGCGACCACTGCTTCTTCTTGGCCGACAACCCGATTGTGCAGGCGCTCTTCCATGACGAGCAGCTTGGCCCGTTCGGTTTCCAGCATGCGAGTCACCGGAACACCGGTCCATTGGCTGACCACCTCGGCGATTTCTTGGTCCGTCACTTCTTGGCGAAGTAGTGGACGTGCAGAAGCCTTCTCGGTCTCGCGGGCAGGTTCGGCCTTTTCGGTTTCGCTACGTTGTTGCAGCTTGCGGCGTTCCAGATCGAGCTCATAAAGGCGTTGGTAGTCCTTTTCGCTGACGAGGATGCCGGAAGATTGCTTTTCTTTGATGGAGGAATCGAGTTGCTTGAATTCCAATTCGACGCGATCAAGATCCTTGCGAACCTTTTGCACGTCTCCCACGCCCAGCTTCTCGGCTTCCCATTGTTCGCGCAGAGAAGCGAGTTGCCGCTTGCTGGCTTCAATGTCTTCTTCGATTTCTTTGCGTTGCTTTTGCGCAGTATCCTCGTTCTCTTCAGCAAGTTGCCGCTGAGCGAGCTCTAGCTGACGCAGGTGCCGCTGGACTTCATCGATTTCGCCGGGAACGCTTTCAAGCTCCATGGCCAGTTTGCTGGCGGCTTCATCCATGAGGTCGATTGCCTTGTCTGGCAGGAAGCGATCGGTGATATAACGCTGGGAAAGATGGGCGGCGGCCACCAGGGCCGAGTCCTTGATCTTCACGCCGTGATGCGCTTCATAGCGAGGCTTGAGGCCACGCAAGATGGAAAGCGTATCTTCAACCGATGGCTCGCCAACCATCACGGGCTGGAAACGACGTTCCAAAGCCGCATCTTTTTCAATATGCTTGCGATATTCATCAAGCGTGGTAGCACCAATGCAGTGCAGTTCGCCACGGGCTAGTGCGGGTTTGAGTAAGTTGGCTGCATCGGCCGCCCCTTCGGCAGCACCAGCACCCACAACGGTGTGAAGTTCATCAATAAACAGGATAACTTCGCCGTTGGATTCGCGGACTTCATTAAGAACCGCTTTGAGGCGTTCCTCAAATTCACCACGGAATTTGGCACCGGCGATCAATTGCCCCAGATCGAGAGCGATCACCCGCTTGTGCTTGAGGCTCGTGGGGACATCCCCTTGGACGATCCGCAAGGCGAGACCTTCGGCGATGGCCGTTTTGCCAACACCTGGCTCACCAATGAGGACCGGGTTGTTTTTGCTGCGACGGGAAAGGACCTGAATCACACGGCGGATTTCCGAATCGCGCCCAATGACGGGGTCAAGCTTGCCAGTGCTGGCGCGGGCGACTAGGTCGGTACCGTATTTTTCCAGAGCCTGGAACTTTCCTTCCGGCGATTGATCGGTAACACGGGCGGAGCCACGCACACTTTTCAGGCCGTTGAGGATGTTGTCTGCTTGGATGCCGGAGACCTGCAAGAGTTTCTTGGCACTGCTTTCGACCTTCGTAAGGGCGAGCAGCAAGTGTTCCACGGAAACGAACTCATCCTGCATGGCGGTCGCTTCGGTGAGCGCCGTGTCGAGCACTTGCATCATGGCCCGATTCGGATTGGGCTGAGAGCCCCCCGATGATTTGGGAAGCCGGTTGAGTTCTTGCTGGACCAATTTGGTGATCTGCGCGATGTTGGCGCCGATCTTTTCAAAGAGGGGACGAACAAGGCCATCTCGCTCTTCCAAGAGGGCGCCGAGCAGGTGCAGGGAATCGAGTTCCGGATTGCCACGTTCGGCAGCAGACGATTGCGCGCCGGCGACAGCTTCTTGGGCTTTGATGGTGAGCTTGTTGAAATGGAAAGCCATTGCAGGGAGTCCTTGGGAATGGATTTCTGGAGGGAGGAGGGATTGCTAGGGGTTATTAGAAAACTACTGCGAGGAGATTTCTATCGTGGGTTTATAAAAGGGGGGCCAAAAGAGCCGCCAAGCGAGTCGGGATTGGCACCCCTTAGGGAAGTGCCGTTCTCCGATTTCTTTGCGTCCCTTTTGGCCCCCGGAACAGTTTCAGTCTCAGGCCGTCAAGCGAAGGATTTGCTTGCGAGTGAAGGTTATTTCTTCACTTCAAACTCCCCTTCGATGACATCATCGTCGCCGGATTTGCCAGCGGCTGCCTCAGGAGCACCTGCACCGGCTTCTGCACCGGCGGCGCCCCCCTTCTCGTAAAGGACCTTGCTGAAGGCATGCGAGGCAGCTTCCAGTTGTTCGACCGCAGACTTGATAGCCTGTACGTCGTCTCCCTTGGCAACTTCGCGAGTCTTCTCCATCGCTTTTTCGAGCGGTTGGCGATCGCTTTCGGTCAGCTTCTCGGCATTTTCCTTAATCATCTTCTCGAGCTGCCAGCACATGTTGTCCGCTTGGTTGCGGGCGGTGGCCAGTTCGAGCTTTTGCTTGTCGTCGTCAGCGTGAGCTTCTGCGTCACGACGCATCTTCTCAATTTCTTCCTTCGACAAACCACTGGATTGTTGGATTTTGACGTTGGCTTCTTTTCCGGTTCCGACATCCTTGGCCGACACATTCAAAATGCCGTTGGCATCGATGTCGAACTTGACTTCGATCTTAGGCATGCCGCGTGGGGCGGGTGGGATGCCGTCCAAGTTGAATTCACCTAGCAAGCGGTTGTCGCGAGCCATCTTGCGTTCCCCTTGGAACACGCTGACGGTTACGGCCGTTTGATTATCGGCAGCCGTGCTGAAGGTTTGCTTCTTCTCGGTTGGAATCGTCGTATTGCGTTCTACTAGAGCCGTCATCACACCACCTTCGGTTTCGATGCCGAGGGTCAGCGGGGTTACGTCCAGCAGCAGAACGTCCTTACGTTCACCGGCCAAAACCGAAGCTTGGATAGCAGCACCGACAGCGACCACTTCGTCAGGATTTACACCCTTGTGAGGTTCCTTGTTGAAGAGGTCCTTGACTAGCTTTTGCACCTTAGGAATACGGGTGCTACCACCCACGAGTACAACTTCGTCGATGTCGCTGGCAGATAGCTTGGCATCCTTCAAGGCTTGAATCACAGGCTTGCGGCAACGTTCGATCAGGTGGTCGGTCAGCTCTTCAAAACGCGATCGGCTGATCGTCATTTGTAAGTGCTTAGGCGTACCACCGGCGATCGTGATGAACGGCAGGTTGATTTCAGTTTGTTGTAGCGACGAGAGTTCCTTCTTGGCCTTTTCGCAGGCTTCTTGCAAACGTTGCAGTGCCATGGGCTCCTTGCGGAGGTCTTGGCCATTTTCCTTTTGGAACTCGTTCGCGACGTGGTTGATCAGGACTTCATCAAAGTCGTCACCACCGAGGTGCGTATCACCATTGGTGCTGATAACTTCGAAGACCTTCTTGTCTTCTTCGTTGCCGGCGCCGGAAACTTCCAGCACGGACACGTCAAACGTACCACCACCCAGATCGAAGACGACGATCTTTTCGTCCTTCTTCTTGTCCAGGCCGTAGGCCATTGCAGCGGCCGTTGGTTCGTTGATGATACGGGCAACTTCCAGACCGGCGATTTGGCCGGCGTCCTTGGTTGCTTGACGTTGGGCATCGTTGAAGTAAGCAGGAACCGTGATGACGGCCTTGTTTACCTTGTGACCCAAGTAGGACTCAGCAGCTTCCTTCAGTTTACGAAGGACCTTGGCCGAGATTTCTTGGGGCGTGTATTCGGTGTCACCCGCCTTGATCTTTACGTATTCGTCGCGAGCGCCGATGACCTTGTAAGGGACCATCTTCTCTTCGCTCTCGACTTCGCTGTGGCGACGGCCCATGAAACGCTTGACGGAGTAAATCGTCCGCGTGGGATTGGTAACCGCTTGGCGACGAGCGGGCTCGCCGACCAAGGTCTCGCCCTTGTCGTTGAAAGCAACGACCGATTGCGTCAGGCGGTTGCCTTCTGCATTGGCGATTACCTTTGCTTCGCTACCTTCCATGACCGCAACCACCGAGTTCGTCGTACCCAGGTCGATACCAATGATCTTTTCGCCAGCCGCCATAATGAAAACTCCTGCTGAATGGGATGTTGTTAGTCTGTTGATTCCGGGAGAACCGAAAAACCACGCCTCGGGTGAGGCTTTGTCTGCTTAAGTAGCAAATGGAAGTGATTTACTGTCATTTGCCGGGTTGATCGTGAATAAACCCGATGCTCGCTAAAAAGCAAAGGCCGTGCCAACTGTGGCGATGGCGTTGGGCTGTTGTCGTAACTATAATGCAGCAAGCCACTTGCGAATGAATTGGTCCTGCGGCCCAGCGGCAAGCCAACTGGGCGGTGTGCGAGGTCTGCCAAATTGACATAGCCACTTGGGCGCCAAAACTGAGGCCGTCAAAATGGCAGCAGTCCGGGGCAGGGTAAGGGTTTCGCGTTACATTAGAGCCTGCGGCGGGGGTACGGCTGGATGGGACCAGCCAAGTGCCGATGCCGAGGTGCCGTGTTTTTGTCCTTTGTCTGTGAAGCTGTATTCTATGCCCGTCAAAAAAACACGTCCGGTGAAGTCGTCCACGAAGGTGGTTTCAGTGGCTGCGGCCGGACCTTCGAAGATCGGCTTTTTAGGGCCCGAGTATAGCTACAGCCATATTGCGGCTTTGCACCAGTTCTCGGGGAAGGCAGAGTTGATTCCGCTGCCAACGATCAAGGCCGTGTTTGAAGCGCAGAAGGCCGGGACGATTAACTTTGGCGTGGTTCCGCTGGAGAATTCCACGGATGGCCGCATCGTCGATACGCTGGGGATGTTTGCTCGGATGCCGGTTCGGGTGACGGCCGAAGTTCCGCTGCGGATTCATCATACGCTGCTGGGGATGGGGCCGAAGACCGGCATCACAGAGATCTATAGCAAGCCACAAGCGATCTCGCAGTGTCGCGATTGGTTGGGGGCGAACTTGCCCAAGGCCAAGCTGATTGAGATGTCGAGCACGACCGCTGCGGCACAGCTTGCCGCGAAGAAGCCGGGCGCAGCTGCGATTGCCAGTCGTGAAGCAGGCGAGCATTACGGTCTGAAGGTGTTGGCGGCGAACATTGAAGACAACAAAGACAATGTGACGCGGTTTGCCGTTTTGGGCGAGCAAACGCCAGCCCCTACGGGCGATGATAAGACCGCGCTAATGATGGCGATTCCGCATCAGTCGGGGGCCTTGGCCGATGTGATGTTGATCTTTAAGAAGTTCAAGCTGAACATGACTTGGATCGAATCGTTCCCGATGCCCAACAAGCACAACCAGTATCTGTTCTTCATTGAGTTTGAAGGACATGCCGAAGAGCCTGCGGCTCGCAAGGCATTGGCAGCACTCGCGAAGAAGACCCTGCGCTTGGAAGTGCTGGGTAGCTTTGCGAAGGGAAAGCCCGTTGGATAAGAATCAGGGCAGTGCTGAGTGTACGAAATTGAGGTCTCGCCGGTTTCGCATTCACTTGCGGATCCAATTGGCTTTGAGTGGAAAACGTTGCTACCCAACCTGATGTTCGGAAGTACCTCAACGATCTACAATTGTTCGTCTATGAATCGGAGTGCTGTAAGGGTTGAATCATCTGAGTCATACAAGGAAATCGCGATGGCTGAATTAACTGAAAAGCAATTCGACGACGCTAAGTCGACGATTGAGCAATATCGCGAGAAGCTATCTAAAGTAAAGCAATTTGATGCTCGTAGTTTTGAAAGAGACCTTCGTAAGATTTGGGATTTGGGCCACCAGGAAGTAAAAGGCCTAATTGTCGAATTGTCTCATCATGGTCGCTGTGAGCAAGTTGCAGCCTATTACATGGAGCACTCAAATGCTCCAGGTGTTGTTATTGAGTTTCAGAGGCGCCTTGCTGAACTGTACGGAATTTCTAGCTATCAATCGTCAGATCGCGTTAGTAAGCAAAATGAGTATTGGGAGAGGGCTTTTGCTGAACTGGTCTAGCTGAACAGGTATTGAAATAAACCATCACATAGTTTTAGGTAAACAACACCATAGGTAGTCCATAAAACTCCACGTGGATCATCAATCTGCCTGAATAGACGGTAAAAACGTGAGCAAAAGCCCCCTTCGATCGGCAGAGCAACTGCGGGCCGATGTCTTGGCCATTTGGAAAGCGGGCGTGGATGCCGTTCGCAGCGATCGCCTAGTGCGCGAGCATGTGCAGGTCAAACAGGGATCGCTGTTGATTGCAGAAGAAGAGTTTCCGCTCGATTCCATCGACCGAATCCTTGTAGTTGGTGCCGGGAAAGCGGGAGCCGGCATGGCGGCGGGCCTGGAAGAGGCTTTGGGACCCGACGTTTTGCAGCAGAAGAAAGTAACCGGCTGGGTCAATGTGCCGGCCGATTGCGTCAAGAAGTTAACGGCGGTTCATCTGCATGGGGCTCGTCCTGCGGGACGAAATGAGCCAACGGCAGAAGGGGTGGCTGGGACGCAAGCGATTTTGCAGCTGGTGCAAAGCGCTGGGCCGCGAGACTTGGTGATTTGTTTGATCTCTGGCGGAGGCTCGGCACTGCTGCCAGCGCCGTGTGAAGGTATCTTGCTGGAAGACAAGCTGCAACTGGCGCGACATTTGTCGGCGGCAGGGGCAAACATCACGCAGCTGAACACGGTTCGTACCCGGCTGAGCTTGATCAAAGGGGGCGGGCTGGCGCGAGCGTCGCAAGCAGGGCACCTCATTACGCTGATCATTTCCGATGTGATTGGCGATCCGCTGGACATCATCGCTTCGGGCCCGACGATTCCGTCCACAACGACGGCTCGTGATGCGATGGATGTACTTGCCAAGTTTGATCCCGAGCGAAAGCTGCCGCAGCGGATTTATGACGAGTTAGCCAGGCAATTGGCGCAGGCGTCTCCACGAGGAAGCGCTGACGACGAATGTTTTGAGCGGGTGTCGAATCATATCTTGGGTAACAATGCTGTTTGTGTTGATGCTGCAGGTATTGAGGCGGAGAAGCGGGGCTATTCGCACGCGATGAATGCCGCAAGGACCTTAGAAGGTTCGGCCGAAAGTGTGGGACAGCATTTGGCGACCATGGCCGTTAGTATGCGAGACCAAGTTGGGCCGGATTGCCTGATCACTGGGGGCGAGCCTGTCGTACAGCTTGCCCCGGCAGAGGTTCGCGGACTTGGGGGCAGGAATCAGCAGCTTGTGCTGGCGGCGCTGGCGCAGTTGATGGAATTGGGTGGAAGTCGTCCGCTAGATCAGATCGCAATGCTTTCTGGAGGAACGGATGGCGAAGATGGTCCGACCGATGCAGCCGGCGCCATGATTGACGAAGCGATCTTGGAGAAGATCGAGTCGCTAGGGCTTTCGCCGGAGGAGTATCTGAAACGGAGTGACGCCTACCACTTTTTTGAACAGGTGGATGGGCTGATCAAGACAGGGCCGACGCACACCAATACTTGCGACTTGCGAGTGGTGGTCGTTGCGCGAAAGTTTGTCGTGTGATCGCGCGGCGACGCATGCATGTTGGGCTTCTAACGGAACCAGAAAAGTCAAAGGGAGTAATTCACTAGTGAGCGAAGCGTGGAGTGTGTGTCCGAGTGCGGTCGTGTTTGTCATTGATCGGCTTAGCCCGGCATTTTTAGGCCCGTACGGAAATACGTGGCTGGAGTCGCCTGCATTCTGTCGCGTTGCTAGTGAGGGAATTGTTGCGGAGATGGTGATCGCGCACACGCCTAACTTGGCCGGCTCGTACGCTGCGTACTGGCAAGGCTGGAAGGGAGTGGCGGGGTTGTTTCGGCAATTGAAGCAGGGAACCGCCACCGCGAGTGACATCGACTTTGCGTTCTTGCAGGCGATCAAGGAAAGCGGCCGAAAGACGATTCTGCTTACGGATGATCCGGCCGTGGCGGAATTGCCCGGGGCGAGCTTATTTGAAGAGTGCATCCTGCTACAGCAGCCGGTAACCGTTCAGCCAGCCAATGAAGTGGAAGCGACAGACTTGGCGCGGATTACGGCCGAAGCGGTAACGCTGATCAGCAGTAGCGAGGGGCCTTTCTTTTTATGGGTTCACTCACGCGGTATGTCGGGTCCCTGGGATGCCCCGTTAGAGTTCCGCAATCAATTTGCCGATGAAGATGACCCGTTGCCGGGTGATTTTGTGGAGCCGCCACAGCAACTTGTCCCTAAGGATGTTGATCCTGATGAGCTGTTGGCAGTGCAACATGCCTATGCTGGGCAGGTTAGCTTGCTTGACCTTTGCCTGGAAGAGGTTTTAGCGACGGTGGAAGCGCTTCCGGCAGAACGTAGGGCGCTGCTGGCGATCACTTCGCCGCGCGGCTATCCGCTGGGGGAGCATCATCAGATTGGTCCCGTGCGAGACGATCTTTATAATGAACTGATCCAGTTGCCACTGATCGTGCGCCATCCCGACAAGTTTGCACAACTAGCGCGGGTGCAAGAGTTGCTGCAGCCGGCCGACCTACACACAACGTTGATCGAGGCGTTGCAGCTCTCATCATTGGCGGCGCAGCCGGCCCCAAGTGGAGGAATTCTTGCGCTCGCACAGCAACCGGTAGAGTCGTTGCGAGCGATTGCGGTTTGCCTTGCAGAGAAGGAGTGGGCAGTTCGAACGTATGCGTGGCTGCTGCGGCAAAAGTCGTTAACACTCCATTCGGCTGAGCAAAGTGCTGATGATAAAGTGAGCGCGGGCGAGTTGTATGTGAAGCCTGATGATCGCTATGAAGTGGTTGAGATCGCCTCACGCTGTAGCCAAGTTCCGCCGCAAATGATGGAACAAGCCGCCGCATTTTTGGCGTCGCTAGAGCAGGGACAGCCGGACGCCAGCGTGAGCAAGTTCCCTCAACTATCGGACACTTGGCACTAAAGGTGCTGAGCTGTGAGGCGGTCAGAATCCGTGAAGTAGGCGAAATGCCCGTAAAAACGCAGCTCAGCACGAAGTCGCCCATCAATGGGTTAGCGATCGCTCAGCAACGGATTCTACTGTGGCTTGTAAATGCCTCATTTGCCTATAATTCAGCGGGATTGTCTTTGGACGATTCTGCGCCGAAGGAACGTGGCAATCAAGGATGATTGTCGACAAGGTGCGCTGACGTTGCTGCGAAAGGTCTCCTCTCGGGGATGCGTCTTTCGCTCGATAGAAGGTTCTGTACCGCGCGATGGCTGGACACGGAAGTCCTCACTGCCGAACGAACTGCACTCACTGCGATCACGCAGCGATGTTGCCGTTCCGCGCGCTTCTAATGCTCGGCTGGCTGGCAGTCGCGTACTTGCTTTTTCTGGTGATGTCTGTGCCCCATGTTGTCGTGGCACAAGACCTTGAGCTTTCTCCTGCAACGGGAGGCGTGACGGCGCTTCCTCCTCCGCCCGAAATTCCGATTGCCGATGTGGCAAGCGATGTGCAAATACGACTGCGTTTGGCTTGGGGTGGTGGACCTGTTCAATCTTGGCAGGGGGCGTTGACGCTAAGCGCGGGAACGATCAGCAATTTCCAGCCGCTGGGATTAGAAGCCGATGTGCCGGGAAGCCTGCACGTTTCGCCCGATCGTACGTCGCTCCTGGTGGAACCTCATTCGCCAAGTCAATTTGATGGCTGCGATTTGTGGTTGCAAGGGGCAGCGGATGCCACGCTGCGGATCGAGCTGATGCCACTTTCGCCGCGTGCCAAGGGACCTAGTGCTTCGGCGGAACCGATGGTGCTTGAAATTCCCGTGCGCGAGATGGCTCGGCAGTTAGTGCAGCGCAATTTGGATGAAGAGGGAAGCCAGTTTTTGGCGAAGCGTTCTCCTGGCGATGTTTTGGCGGTGCAATTGGATCGCCCGCATTTGGTTTTTGGACCCGGGGAAGAGTGGAATTTGCCGCTGACATTGTCGCCGGTCGACTTGCAGCCGAGCACCTCCTACCTGTTGGAATTGCGAATCTTCAAAGGGCGGACGCATGAAGAGGTAGGAGGAGATCGCATCGAGTTTAAGACGGATGCACTCGCCAAGCCGGTGACACAGCCGAAGTTTGCTTTGAAGACTCCGATGCGCGAGGGTGTGTACGACCTGAACCTGTCGCTTTATGCCAAGCGACTAACCACGCCGCTGGTAAAGGGGAAAGCAGCCGCTTCGCGACTGTTGCAGTTTGTGGTGATTGAACCTGTGGCACTCGCTACGCCGCATGTTTCGGAAGAGTTTCGCATCGTCCAAGAGATTGATCCGACCAAGGCACATTGGTGGGAAAAGATGGGGCGGATGAAAGCGCTCAAGGGATTGTCGGGGATCAATGCGGGCTTCGTAGGAAGTGAAAAGCCTCACACGCGGCAGTACCTGGGCAAGAACCTGCTTGAGTTAAAGCCCGGAGGATGGCACGCTTATCCACTGGAACTGGATCAGCCGGGTGAACCGCATAAACTGGAGATCGAATATCCGAGCGATTGGCGGCAGAGCGTATCGATCAGCATTGTCGAGCCTAATGCCGCTGGACAAGTGACACCGATTGGTGTGGATAGCGGCATTGAAGTGCGAGAGCCTGCGGTCACTGCGACCCCCGCGTTGGCCAAGGGGACGCTCGAGTTTTGGCCACGTACCAAAACGCCCTGGGTCTTGATTGCCAATCGGCGCGACGATCGGGCGGCGCTGCTGGGGAAGCTGACGCTTTCCGCCGGGCCCGCCAATCTGCGGCCGATGGAAATTGGCAATGGTGGCGGACTTGCTGGGGGAGAAGCAGCCCATGCAAAGAGTGCCGGCCGACAATTGCTGGCGTATTTGGATCGCCCCTTGCTGGCGGAGAACTTTTCGGCCAGCCAATCAGTTGATCGTGAGACGGGACGAAGCTTGGAAGACTGGTTGACCGCTTACGAAGCGGGAACACGCCTTGTAGAGCATCTGCAAAGCAACGGCTATACCGGCGCGATTGTAACGGTGGCCTGTGAAGGGGGAGCACTCTATCCAAGCCAAAAGCTTGAGCCCACACCGCAGTGGGACTCGGGAATCTTCTTTGAGTCCGGGCAGGACCCGCTTCGCAAAGATGTGGTGGAGATGTTGCATCGTCTGTTTGACCGTGCGGGGCTGACGCTCGTCCCTGCGGTGAAGTTTGCCACCCCTTTGCCAGACCTCGAAGAACAGTTCCGCGCGGACCCCGACTTGCTGGGTGGATTGATGCCGATTGGCATCGATGGAAAAACGTGGGTGCAGCGAAACGGGCTGCAACGTGGGCAGGGTGTTTTCTACAACACGCTAGACCCGCGAGTGCAACGGGCCATGCGCGACGTCTTAGAAGAATTGAGCCAGCGATATGGTCACCATCGTTCATTTGGTGGTGTTTGCGTGCCGTGGGAGCTAGAGGGGTATGCACTTTTGCCGGACGATGCGGCAAGTCTTGACGATGCGACGATTGAGCGATTCTGCAAGGTGACGCGAATTGATTTGGCAATCCAAGGGGGCAATCGATTTGTCGAGCGGGCGGCACAACTGCGTGGTACAGGAACCCATGCACGAGCTTGGCAAGAGTTTCGCGCAAATGAGATGGCAACATTCTATCGGCGGGTGCAAGCCGATCTGGCACGACGCAACGTAGGGGCACGTCTGTACCTAGGGACAGGGCAATTGTTAGCAGCGCGGAGCTGGCAATCGGCATTACGCCCCGCCCTTCCTTCGCAGCAGAACCTTAAGACGTTATTGACTAGTGGCGGCATTGATCCGGCGAAGTTGGCCGCCGATACAGGGATTGTGGTACCACGTCCACAGCGAGTGCTTTCAGGCGGCACCGAAGCAGAAGGGGTGCAGTCTTACTGGAATGTGTCGGAAGAGATCACACAGATTAGTGAAGGGGCATCTCAGCCGGCCGCCCTGCACTTTTTGGAGCCTTCGCCGCTGAGGCTGCCTGCGTTTGACAAGGCAAGTCCTTATGGTGCCGAGAAGACACGCAGTTGGTTTGTATCACAACTTCCTCCGAGCGGAGAAGCGTCACGCGAGCGATTTGTCCATAGCTTAGCTGCCGGTGATATGCAGGTCATGATGGATGGCGGCTGGATGTTGCCTCTGATGGATTTGAAAGAGCTTCATCCACTGATTGACACTTATCGCCAATTGCCGGCAGAGCCATTTCAAATGGTGCCGAGCATTGTGGATCAAGGAGCTAGTCCGCAATTGGGGCTTACGGTTCGGCAACTGCGTGGTACTGCTGGCACGACGTTTTATGTGGTCAACCCGTATCCATGGCCTCTCGAAGTGCAGCTTGAGCTAACGCATAAGAGCCTGGAAGATGTGGTGACGTATTCGCCACATGCTGCGGGGAAGCTAACTCGAGAAGGCAAATCGGCCAAGTGGATTTGTGAGCTGGCACCGTATGACCTGGTAGCCGCCCATGGTATCGGCAGCGATATTCGGGTTGCCAATTGGCAAACCACCTATGCCCCTGTCGTAAAACAATCGCTGGTAACACAGGTGCGTGAACTGCGGCAGCGTGCGGGAACCTTGCGAACGCCAGAACCCAAAGCGTGGCTGGGCAATCCGGGCTTTGAAGCGCCTGCCGGCGAGCAGGAAAAGGCTGGCGTTGCTGGCTGGGTCCATTCGCAGCCTGGCAATGCCGAGGTGAAGGTTGTCGCGGATCAAGGGCATGAAAGCCGCCATGCGGTACAGCTGAGCAGTCGCCGGTCGGCAGAGAATACGCCGAGCGTGGCGTGGCTGCGTAGTGATCCGTTTGCGACGCCCAAGACCGGACGATTGGCGGTGTTTGCTAGGATCAAGCCTGCAGACCCGAACAGGCAACCCAAACTGCGGATGGCGATTGAAGCGAAGCACGATGGCAAGACTTACTATCGACGGCGCAACTTGGGAGCGAGTGAAGATGGCCGTTCGGTAAAGCCGCTGCAAGAGGGTTGGGCGCTCTATCGGTTCTCCGTTAACGACTTGCCGCTTGTGGGGCTGAGTGAAATGCGGGTCGGCTTTGACTTGATGGATGAAGGAGAAGTCTTCATTGATGATGTACAGGTATACGACCTGTGGTTTGAAGACTACGAGCGGGATGAACTGCTCAAGATGATTGCGACCGCTGATTTTCAACTTTCCAGCGGGCGCGTGGACGAAGCCCAGCGATTGGTGGAAGGCTACTGGGGAAGGTTCTTGCGTGACCATGTTACGCTACAGGCTCCAGCGCTGGCGCGACTGCCAGATGAAGCCGCGAAGCAGGAGGTCGTGCCGGTTTCGGGCGCCACGCCAGCCAAGTCGGCGCCAAAAGTGTTGCCTGTTGCTCCACCGAAGCCTGCCAACATGTTTGACAAGATGAAGAACTGGTGGAGCAAGCCAACCGTTCGATAGGCCCGGATTATTCTTCCGAGGCGACTGGCGGCAGCCCGGCCCATTGCAGCGCCAGCTGATAGTCTTCCCAGCGATTGCAATTTAGCAGCGAATGTAGCTGCGGATCGGCCGTGCGGAGATCTTCGATGGGGATGCGGCGCGTGGGAACCTCCGAAAAGAGGAAGGCGGGGCGCAGTTGGTCTTGTGAAAGAAGGCGCTGGATCGTGGGCAAGATGCTGACCCGGTAAACCGCCGCCAGCGGGTGAAAGAATTTCTCCTCCACGGGGACGGCCGCATCGTCTTCGGAATGGAGGCTATCCATCATCTGCTGAATGAATTCCGGGCGAAGCAGCGGGACGTCGCAGCTGGTGGCGAAGATCGCGTCGCACAGGTTGTGCTGCTGGATGCAGGCCAAGCCGGCAGAGAGACCTTCGAGCGGTCCACGTCCTTCGTGCTGATCCCTGACAACCCAGACATTGGCAGGCAGTTCGGGGAGTGTTTGGCCTTCGGCCGCAACGACCACCACCGGGTTGATCACGGTCCTTACGAGGCGAATAACCCGCTGGAGCAGGAGCTCGTTTCCAAAGGGGAGTTCCAGCTTGGGACGCCCCATCCGGCTGCTTTTTCCGCCGCAAAGGATGATGCTGCCGAATCGCGGGTTGGTGTTGGCAGGGCGGTCGTTCATCCGGGGAATTTCGTAGGGGGAATCGAAGGAAAGCCCGGCTCCATCGTCGGGCCTGATCTCGTTATACTAGGGAAGTCGAAATCGTGGACAGGCTTCTGCTGAAAATAGTGGGAATGTCGCCGCGATGGCCCCGCCCATTTCCTTTTGGCACTAAGCAGTAGACCATGGCACTGGCCTTCACGCTGAAACAGACTTCGCCCGTTCCGCTTGAGGTGGAAGGGGTCACGCCCGATGCGCTGGTTGGCAAGAGCGTCGCGGAGATCGAGAAGCTGGACATGTTTCATGGGAACGTCAAAGTTCCTTTGGGAGAGTTCTTCTCGGTGGAAGGGGATTCCAGTGACCAAGTCCATCACTGGCACGGAGAACTAGCCGGCGTGCATTGGCTAGGGACCAAAATGACCTCGGGAAAGATCGAGGTGCATGGCGCGATCGGTCGTCACGTTGGCAGCGAGATGCGTGGCGGCGAGATCCTGGTGCATGGCGATGCTGGCGATTGGGTTGGCGGCGAAATGCATGGCGGGCTGATTCGCGTGCGTGGCAGTGCCGGTCACTTGGTGGGTTCTGCCTACCGTGGAAGCCCAAAAGGAATGACGAAGGGAACGATCCTCGTTCATGGCCATGTTGGAAATGAAGTAGGGCACTCCATTCGGCGTGGGCTGATCGCCATTGGCGGCAGCGTTGGGGACCTGATGGGCATGAACATGCTGGCCGGCAACATCTTGGTGTTCGGCGGTAGTGGCATTCGCCATGGGGCGGGAATGAAGCGTGGAACGATCGGCTTTATGGGAACCCAGCACCCACCGCTCTTGCCCACGTTCCGCAAGGCGGCCACGTTTAAGCCCGACTTTTTGCAGGTGTTGTATCGCCAGCTGCGATCCTGGGAATTTCCAGTTCCGGACGAGCTTTTCAGTGCTTCGTACGATCTGTACTGCGGCGACATGCTCGAAGGGGGCCGGGGCGAGATTCTGCTGCGGTCGCTGGCATAGTCGGCCGACGGGCCGGGCCGATTTTTGGCAAGATGACCTAAATCGGCTTTTTTCATGGGTGATGTGGGTTGCTAAGATAATCGAGCCACCGCTTTGAAATTGCCTTGGTTACAGGCATAAAGGCGGCGCCAGCAACCTCTTCGTGATCCCCGTGGAACCTTGGTGATGGGCCCCGATAGGAACCCACAAAAGCAAGCTTACGCGCCTCTGCCGCAGCAGTCGTTTGCGGCAGAAGAGGTGACGCTACGTGCGTCTGTTCCCGCTTCCGCTCCTACGCCAGAAAATCGAGGAGTGTCGTTGGCGGCGCGCCTAAGGAGGCAATGGAAACCGAAGAGGCCGAGATTCCTTCGCTACGGCGTGTGCCGGCGCTGGTGATGGTCGTCCTTTGGATGGTGCTAGGGATTGGCCTCGACCGGTTGGCAGGGTTTTCGGCAGGCGTGTACTTTGCTGGCGCGGTTGCGTCTCTTGTCGCATGGGGCCTGGTGCGATGGAGCATGACGCACGAGCGAACGGCATCGCTTTCCTCTGTGCTGCTGGGGCTGAGCGTGGCGCTGCTGGCCGGCGCGTGGCATCATGATCGGTACACCCTGTTTTTGGCCGATGATCTGGGACTGCTGCAGGGAGAGTTTCCGCAGCCGGTTTGCCTGGAAGCCGAAGTGATGCAAACGCCACGCGTGCGATCCGCGCCCGCCCCTTCGGCGCTTAGGATCATTCCTCAGGGTGATGTGACCGATTTGGTGGTGTGGGTGCGGCGGATTCGAACGGCCCAAGGTTGGCAGAAGGGCTCTGGCTGGGCGGATGTTTCGGTGCAGGGGCATTTGCTGGGGGTAGAGGCGGGCGACACGCTGCAAATCTTGGGCGAATCGAGTTGCCCGCGTGGGGTACTCAATCCGGGCGAAGTGGACTTCTCCTATTTTCAAAGGTCGCGGCGGACGATGGTCCGAGTGCGGGTGGACTTTCCGGAAGCGGTGTCACGAGTACGACAAGGAAGCTGGTTTTCTGTGCGGAGGTGGATCGGACGGATTCGCTCGGCCGGGCTGGCTAGTTTGCGCCAGCATATCGCGCCGGAGCGAAGCCATTTGGCGGCGGCGATTTTGCTCGGGGCACGGGAACAGCTTGAGACCGAGCAGAATCAGGAGTTTCTCGTCACGGGGACGATCCATGTGCTATCCATTTCGGGTTTGCATGTGGGAATCTTGGCGTATGGGTTTTGGCTGTTGTTCCGTACGGGCATTTTTCCACGCCGGGGAGCACTATGGGGAGCGATGGTGGCATCGCTGCTGTATGCGGCATTGACCGGAGCAGAACCGCCGGTGATGCGGGCGACGATCATGGTGCAAGTGATCTGTGTGGCAATGCTGCTTTCACGCCGGCCTGATGCGACGACGTCACTAGCCTTGGCGGCGCTTGTGGTGCTGTTGCTCAATCCGACGTCGCTATTTTCGACCGGGACACAGTTATCGTTTTTGGCGGTCTGTGTGATGTTTGGGCTGGAGTCGTGGCTGGCAAAGAAGCGGGTGACGGACCCGCTGGATCGTTTGGTCGCTGTCACGCGTCCGTGGCATGAGCGTTTGCTTTCGCGTGTTGGGGAAAGTGTTTATCGAGTGACGATGACGGGGGTGCTGGTTTGGGTGACGGCGTTGCCGCTGGTTTGGCATCAATACCATTTGGTTTCGCCCGTGGCGGTGCCACTGGGGCCGGTGGTATGGATTCCAATTTCGATCACCCTGTTTGCTGGCTTTGGCGTGTTGTTGTTTGCTTCGTTTGCACCACCGCTGGCGGCGCTGTGTGGCCTGATCACCGATTGGAGCTTGCAGGTGATTGAAGTGGCGATCCACTATGGCCGCTGGCCGCCGGGCAGCTTTGTGTGGCTGCCGAGTCCGCCGCTATGGTGGGTGCTTATCTTCTATGGCGGTGTGGCATGCGTGCTCGTGTTTCCTCGCTGGCAACGGCATAAGCGATTGCTGGCGGGTCTGGTATGTGTCTGGTCGCTGATTGCCTACGGTTTGGCAACACAGATTTCGGGAGAGGTTGCCGAACACGAGGTGGTGAAGCCCCATGCAACTTCTTCACCGCAAAACGGGGAAGCTTGGGGTGAGCTGAATTGTACGTTTGTGGCAGTGGGCCATGGGACAAGCGTGCTTGTTGAATTTCCGAGCGGAAAGCGCCTGCTATACGATGCGGGGCGGATGGGAACGCCACAGTCGGCAATTCGGCCGATTGCATCGGTCTTGTGGGAACGAGGAATCACGCACTTGGATGGGCTGATGATCTCGCACGCAGATTCCGACCACTTCTGCGCCGTGCCTGAGGTTTTGCAAAGGTTCTCGGTTGGAGCGATCTATATCAGTCCGCCGATGCGTGGCAATCGAGAGCCAGCGATGCGTGAACTTTATCGTGCGATCGAAGTGGCCAAGGTTCCCGTGGTGGAGCTTTCCAGCGGAAGTGACTTTGCCATGGATGAGCAGGTGCAGGCCGAGATTTTGCATCCGCCTCCCCAAGGGGTTGAAGGATCTGATAATGCAAACAGCTTGGTATTGCTGCTGACGTTTGCTGGCAAGAGCTTGCTCCTGCCGGGCGATTTGGAATCTCCAGGTTTGGAGGACTTGCTTCAAAAACAATCGCGGCAGTGCGATGTGATTATGGCGCCGCATCATGGAAGTCGTCGGAGCGATCCCACGGGGCTGGCATTATGGGCTCGGCCTGAGTGGGTGGTGATCAGTGGCAAACGGGACCGTGAAGATGTAGCGAATATAGAGCGTGTGAAGGATTCGTATGAAGCACGCGGGGCCTTGGCGCTGCATACCGCGGAATGTGGAGCGATTCGCGTGATCATGACGCGCGACGGCGTTCGTGTGAAAACGTTCCTGCCGTACAGTGCCCCTAGTCGGTAAGGTTTTGCTGACGGGGGGATTCGTCACGCCCCCTATGGCTAGAAGTGTGCGGCGAGAAATTCTGCACGAAGGCGACCCTTGGCGGGATCGCGATCTAGAACCGCACCAGGCCGACTGGTAATTTCAGACAAGCGGTTGTTCCTGGGCTTGTTGCAGTTTCTGTGATAGATGTCGACAAGTTTTCCACGCGTTTGACAGAGGTCATTTGTGGGGATTCTGGGAGCAGGGTGCCAGTTTCTTGCGAGGTTTTTAGGGTTCTTGAAGTGGCAGCGCGGGCAGACTGGTACGGGGCCGCTGGGTCTTGTTACCTTACACGCCTCGTCGGGCCGCAAACCAAACCGTGAGGACTTGCGTAGGATGTTTTGGCCCGTTTGCGTCTCGCTAGGCCGCATGGAGAATGCCTAGCATGTCAAAGAGGAAATCCCACACGTGAATCCACCCCCTGTCTCTCATGCCTCTGCCGCCGATTTGCCCCAAGTGAGTGCGGAGTCGGCCTCGTCGACCAATGCACCTGTTGATGAGGCGATTGTCGTTGCTTCGCACGAGTACGTTGGGCGCTGGAACCGCTTGGTCAGTACGACCAACTGGGAAAAAGGGCGCATCATTCATCAGTGGCGTGAGTCGCTGCTGGCGAGCGATGCTCCTGCGACTTCGTCGACGGATGATACTTGGGCACGCATGGTGGGAGGTGTCACGGGGCAGCACGTGGGGCGGTTGCGCCGCGTCTTTGCTCGGTTTGGCGAGAAGTACCAAGAATTTGAAGGGCTGTTTTGGAGCCATTTCCAAGCGGCTTTGGATTGGACCGATGCCGAGATGTGGCTCGAAGGGGCCAGTCAAAGTGGTTGGAGCGTTGCTCGCCTGCGGAACGAACGCTGGGAAACTTTGGGACGCGTGGAAACCGACCGTCCTAAGGAAATCGAACTAACGCCGGCTGACCTGGATGAAGACTACGCTCCTGCGGCAGAAGCCGAGCAAAGCGATGAGTCGTCCGATGCGATTCGGCCTGCTTATGGAGAAGCTTCAGGGCCACGCCATGAAGGTCCCGACTTTGGTGACGGTGAATCGGATTCTGGAAGTGCTTCTTCGGAAGGCTCCGATTTTGAATCTGAAAGCTGGCCCGCGGAAAGTGCTCGCAGCCAAAACACGCTAGTTCAGCCGTTTGCAGCCCTGCCCGAGTTACCATCCGACGTTCAAGACGTGATGGAAAACTTCAAGCTGGTGCTGATGCATCACAAGACGGCTGGCTGGAAAGAAATCAGCGCCGATCAAATGCTAACGGTGCTGGATGCCTTGAAGACGTTGGTCTCTGCACCTGCGTCGCTCGATGCACCGTTCTAGGATTCGCCGGTGACGCTAGGTTTCTGCCGATAGTTCCAGGAAGGCAATTTCTGGCGGGCAGTTCCATCGCAGCGGATCCACACCGGCAAGTCCGCGTGAAACATGCAGCAGCGTGGGGGACTCAAAATAGAGTCCCCCCGCGTATTTCGTACCGTAAAGACTCGGTGCGACGAGCGCGCCAATCAGCGGGAAGCGAATCTGTCCGCCGTGGTTATGGCCCGCAAACATCAGATCAAACTGATGTTGTTTCGCCCAAGGAAAAAGGTCGGGCGTGTGCGTTAGCAAAATGCGCAGGGCTGCTGCTTCTGCCACACTAGCGGCGACTTGCGGCGCTGGACCGAACCAGGGAAGTTCATTGCCGGCCAGTAATAGGTTCACGCCCCGAGCGGTTACGTGTTGAATCTGGCCCGCCATGTTTTGAATGTCGGCCTCTGCCAAGGCAGTGCGAAGGTGATGAACCTGGGCTAGGCGGCGATCATGATTCCCCAGGACATAGTACTTGCCCAGCGGCGCTTGTAGCTTTCCCAGCGTGGGACCGATCCAAGGGATGCAGTCGGGATGTTCCGCGATGTCACCGGTGATAAACACGATGTCCGGCTGATGCCGATTGGTTTCTTCGACCATCCAGTGGTAGAACTCGGGCTTGTACATGCCTGTCATGTGCAAGTCTGACAGGTGGGCAATCTTAAGGCCGACAAGTTCCGGCGGAAGGTTGCGAATCGCGAGTTGTTTGTGCTCGGTGACGACATCCAGGATTTGGTTGCCGGGAAGCTTGATCGCCCAAGCGGCCTTTTTGCCATGAAGGGGAAGTTCTGGCAGATGAGCAGCAAGTTTCGTTGTGGTTACCTTTCGGGCGACCAATTGTGGCGGCATCCGCTCGAGTAGTTTTGGCAGCAGCCAATACGGAATGCAGATCACCAAAGTTGCCAGGCAGAATGCGGGGTAATAGCCCCATGGAGACTTTAGCAAATCGGTGATGGGTGCCCCTGCATCGATAAGGCAGTAACCATTGATGATCCAGCGTGCCAAGTAGAGCAGTGGAATGAAGGCCGTAAACGCCAGAGTGATCTTTTTGAGGATCTTCAGGCGTCCATAGGGCCAGTCAATCGCCTGCGAGCGATTCACAAAGGCGACGCACAAAGCAGCATGGCCGAGCAGGACAAGGCAGGCGAGCAACAGATCCAAAAGCGACGGCATGCGAAATCGATCCAACCTTGCAAACGGGGCCTAGGCAACGGCCCCCTCAGTGGACCAGTCAATGATGCATTCGACCGTCTCGAGCAACTGGACCGGCTTAAACGGCTTGATGATCCAAGCTTTTTGGTGCAAGCCGGCATTGCGAGCCTTGCAAAGCGTGTGGGCCCGATCATGGCCGAAGGCTTGGGTCAGAATCAGGGGAACAGGATCGACCATTCGCTTGAGACGAAGTAGCAAGTCGTAGCCCGACATGTCGGGTAGATCGATGCCGGTTACCACGGCATCGTAACGAGTGCCACTAAGGGCCAGTTGATAGAGGAGTTCGGCTTCGCATCCCTTTTGGGCGGTCTCTACGATGCAGCCGTAGGGCTCAAGCAGAGTGTGGGCCGAGGAACGGATGGCATTATCGGCATCGACCACCAAGACGCGCCGGCCGACCAGCTTTGGCCGACGGGCCGAAGGATAGTCGACAGGAACCGCTTCCGTGGGGGCCATCTTTTCGCCCACGCGCTGAATCACTTGCTTGATGTCGCGAGCGTTGCGCAAGATGTTGTGCAGTCGTTTGACCGTCTCAGGATTGTCGTGCATGTGGCTTTCGGCCAAGATCACGGCATCGCTGAGGATTTCATCAATGGGCAGAGCGACCGCTTTGTGGATCGCTTCCACGCTTTCCTGGGCCGCATTCATCCGCTGAGCACTCAGCAGGTCGAGCGTGTTGAGTGCGAAGGCGACATCGCGACAGAAGATTTCGAGGAACTGCAGGTCGCTGGAGGAAAAGCCGTGTGGTTTGGGGCTTTCGACGTTGAATGTTCCGATCACCTGTTGGTGCAATTTCAAGGGAACCGTCAACGAACTCTTGGCATCGACCAACCCAGGCAGGTAGAGCGGGTCATTCGTGGTGTCTTCGCAGACGTAGGTAACCCCCATCGACGCGACATAGCCGGTAACACCGTTGCCCGAGCGCTTGGCAAAAAGTGTACGGCTGGCTGCCACATGATCCATGCCGTATTCCAGCAAGGGAAGCAGCTCGCCCGTTTTGGGGTCAAGCGTGCGAATCTCGATCACGTCGAACTGGAGCAGGTCTTTCGTAAAGTGCAGGATGTTATCCTTGAGCAGGTCTTTACGCTGGCTCACCGACATGTGGAAGATTTCTTCGGGCTTCAAGTCGGCCAGAGCTCGGCCAGCCTCTTGAATGGCCAAAATCTTTTGGCGTTGCTGAGTTTCGGAGGTGACATCCCGCAGAGTAGCCACAAAGTGCTGCGTGCTGTCCCCTTCGTCGCTAATGGGGGCAACGTGCAACTGGAAGTAGTGGGTGGCCGTCTTCAGCAGCGAGCTAGAGGCTTGATGTGTACGAGTGGCAGTGGGGAATGGGGAAGGTTCTCCGCCAACGATCTCGGGGTTGCCCAAGATGGAGAAGAAGGTCTCTCCCACAAAGTTGCCTTGGTTGGCTGTCCAGCCGCGAAGGCGTTCGTTGCCCCAAAGGATGGTGGTGCTTTGATCGACCAGAGCAACGCCAACCGGAATGCCAGTGAGGACGCGATCACTTTCGAGCAAGCGACCCATTCGCATGACGCTGTCGAAATGCTGGGCCGACAAATAGATGCCGTCAAAGGACTCGCGCTTGAGTAGCGCCAGGGCACGAAGCGGATTTTGCACGTGCTCCACCGAATAGTGATCACGCACGAAACCTGGGAGTTCTCCCATGGGTTCCGTCAGCGGAGCTAACAGCAGAATCTTCGGCTTATCCCGCACGCGCACGGTCTCCTCGCTTCGAAGGTCACGACTTCCTAAGTATAGGCCTCAGCTTGCCACCATACAATCAAAATTGAAAGTGGAGCGGCAAGAAGGCCAGCGGCATGGATGAGGAAGCTACGCTCCAAGCCCCGTTTGGAAAACGAAAACTCCTGCATGAAGGATCGGTCTTCCAAGTGCGGGAGAATAAGGGGGAGTGCTCAATGAGCCCAGGCCAAAATGGGGTTAGGATTACGCAGATCGTAAGGCGTAAAGGGCTTTGCTATTTGCGTGTAATCCAAACCGCCGCAAAGCGATGGTCTGCGGGGCATGGTCCGCCACTAACAGAAACGTCATCGCTCTTGAGCCCTGCGAACAGACCAAGTGCCCGGCGTTTTATTTTGGAAATCGTTCACAAGGGGACGGCAGGGCCTGACGGATTCGCGTGAACGGGAGCTTACCGGCCGGCCGGTATTGGTTCAGGCTTCGGCCGGCAGGGTTGGGCCGCCGATTGCCGAAAAAAAACTTTGCGACACTTGCCTGGGAATCGCCGTCCGGCGGGCCCGGATGTGGGGGAAGGTGGCGTCGTCAGGGGGTGCGGCAGCGGGTAGGGCGCAAAAGAAAAGCCCCGAGCAAAAATGCCCGAGGCTTAGATTTGGGTGCCATAGATCGCCGTTAGGGGGATCAGATGAGCAGGCTTTCGAGTAGCAGACGCATCTTTCGCATCTCGCCGACGTGGTCAACATCGGGCATCTCTCGGATGCTCACGCTGAGGGCCCGGTTGTACTTTAGCTTTTGGAGCTGGGTTACCAGGCGGGTGTATTCGATCTCGCCTTGGCCGATCCGGACTTGCAGCGCCTTCTTGTTGGTGTCACGCAGGTGCGTGTGGAAGACGTACTTCATGATCTTGTCGATGCTGCGACCTTGGTGAGGGCCGACGATGTAGTGGCTGGGGTCAAGCGTCAGGCCGAGCCCCTTCACATTGTCGCACAAGACCATCACGGTATCGGGGTCTTCGGAAAGACGACCGATTTGGCTCTTAATGCCGACGCGCACGCCGTGCAATGTCGCGATATCAACCAGGCGGCGGAGATGCTCCACTTCCTCGTTGAATGGCGTGCCAAGCTCTGCGGAGGGAACAGTCAAAGTGACTACCTTGGCAGCCTTGGCCATCCGGCAGATGGCTGTGAACTGTTGGTAGTGGGCTTCTTTGGTCTCAGTAATACGAACGTCGAAGGCTATGACATCCAGGCGTCGGCTATTGCGACACAGTCCCACAGCCCATTCCACATCAGCAGCGACTTGCGAAGGCTTCAGCTGGTCGCCGTCTTCAAAGATGGCGAACTCCACGCTGGTGTATTCGAGGTCGGCCAAGCGTTCGAGGGCCTTGGACAAAGATAGATCGTAAAAACAGTCCGTTGTGGCGGAAACTATCACCGCTGAGCATCTCCTTAGGCGAAATGACGGAAAGGACAAAAGCGGGCCGTCACTCCCGCGCAACCTGAGTATCTGGGAGGAAGAAGCCAAAGAAGGTTTCTCGCCCGCATGGTTATGCAAGGAGAATCAAGTGGCTCTTTTCGATTCCACCAAGGGCAGAGCGAAGTATCCCAAATCAATCGGATAGCTTATCCGCTAAGGGCAAGGGTTGGCAATGGCGATGTGGTGGGACGGGCTGCCGCAATGCCAGGGAGAAGTGGTGTGAAATACTCGCCTTTCTGCGTCAAAAACAGGGCATTCTGGGCAGAACCCCGAATTCCGACATTCGTGACCGAGTTGACCCCTGTCCTTCGAGAACTAGACTTTAAGGTACCCAATCCGCTCGATTTACTTTTGTGAGTGCTATCATGCCTAGTGATCAACCCCCTGCCGCCAGCGTTCCGACTAACTCCAGCAAGGATGCGGGAAGCACGCGTGGAGGTGCCGCTTCCGACCGGACCATCATCCTGCGCGAGACCGGGCGTACGGGGTTTGTCTCGTGGGTCGGCTGGATGCTATTTGGGGTTTCGCTGCTGGTAATCGTCTCGCTGTTCCAGCGCTACGCGACCTATTTCAACCTCGAAGAGGGCGTTCAAGAGGAGTACTTCTCGGGGTCGCGTACGGCCACCGAAAAGATCGCCATCCTTTCGGTGGAAGGGGTGATCATGCATGGCGACGGATTTGTCAAACAGCAAATCGACCGAATCGCGAAAGACCAAGATGTGAAGGTGGTCGTCCTGCGCGTTGACTCGCCCGGCGGAACGGTGACCGGATCGGACTTTATCTACCATCACCTGAAGGAACTGAAGAAGAAGCGGGACATCAAGATCGTAGTGAGCATGGGCTCCATCGCGGCCAGCGGTGGATACTATGTGGCCATGGCCGTTGGCGATGAGCCGGACACCATCTTTGCCGAACCAACGACGACGACCGGTTCGATTGGCGTGGTCTTGCCGCACTATGATCTAAGTGGACTGCTTGCCAAGTTCGATGCGAAGGATGATTCGATTGCGAGCCATCCGCGTAAACACATGATGAGCATGACCCGCCCCATGCCAGAAGAGCATCGCGAACTGTTGCAAAGCAACATTAATGAGATGTTCGGTCGGTTCAAAGACATTGTGAAGGAAGGGCGTCCACTCTTTCGCAAGGATCCCTCGGCCCTCGATCAATTGGCAACGGGGGAAGTGTTCAGCGCCCCCCAAGCGCTGAAGCATGGCCTGGTGGATAAGATTGGCTTTCTCGAAGCCGCGATTGATAAGGCTGCCGCATTGGCAACCTTAGACGTTGAGAAGTGCCGTGTCATTCGGTACAAGCGCCTCATCGGTGCTTGACTTTGTGGGAAGTGCGAAAGTGCACTCGCCAGGAAATGGAATGCTGGATGCGCAATCGTTGTTGCAGCTGTCAGCGCCACGGGCCTATTATTTTGCCGATCCCCTGCCGACCCTTCTAGTCAGCCCAAGAGCCGAGTAACCATTTCAGGACTAGATCAACATTGAGTGCCACCCTCGGAAAATGGATCAACGTAGTCACCATCCACCCCTGCTATCTCAGTTATCTCACATGCCTGAAGCCTACAGAGCCATTTTTTGAACTGTCATTCGGGCTTGCGAGGGGGACGGTCTTTCTCCAGTCGCAAATAAAGGCCGTTTTCAATTACCAAAAACTTCTCCATTTGTGGAGCAACGTCTAGCGCACCTTTGTAGGCATCACTCGCCTTTTGATCCTGATGCTGCAAATAAAATACGTCGCCCAAAAACATTCGATACTCCACATCTTCGGGATGAAGCGTAACTGCACGCGTTAAATCCGCCTCGGATTCACTCAAGGCCCCCATTCTTGCATTAGCCTTTCCCCTGAGGGCCCAGCACTCTCCGGAATTAGGGACCAATTCGATGGCTTTGTCCATCTCTAACTTTGCATCCAAATTCTGTTTAAGCGACAGATAGCTAGATGCCAGAAAAAGGCGAGCTTCATAGTTTTGCGGATCCTTCTCAAGTACTTTCTGATAATCTAAGACTGCCATCTGATGATTATCACATTTTCGATGATAGGTGCCTCGTAAAATCATTGCCTTGCTAAGGCCAGGGGTAAGCTGTAGCGCCTTTTCTATATCACTCAATGCGTCCAAGTCCTTTCCAATTTGTAGCAAGACTGCGGCCCGACTTGTGTAGCCGTGAGCATATTCCGGACTTAGTTTGATGGCTGCATTTGAATCCTCAATGGCTTCCGCCATTTTCCCCATACCTAGATAAATCATCGATCGTCCAACCAAACTCCTTGCTGACCCAGGGTCTATTCTTATAGCAACTGAAAAATCCGAAAGCGCCTTATCATCCTGACGCTTACAATAGTATGCCGTAGCACGTAGATGATATCCCTCTATCATTCCAGGACGCAAATCAATTGCTCGTGTAATAACCTCAATGGCGTCGTCAAAATCACCTTTATCGCAAAACGCCGCGCCTCTTTTCAGTAATTCAACATACTCATTGTCGGTCTCCGTTGCGTCGCCCGGAATTTCATGAGCAACAGCCGGCAGTCTTGTGGCAAGCGATTTCTCTGACGAGTCCAATTCCTTTTCACCAGTTGGGATTGTCCTCGATACATCTGATTTTTTTCTCAATTCTTCGTCAGGAGACTCCGCTAATTGCGATGGCAAGCCAGAATCGTTTGATGGTGAAAGTTGCTTAGTAACTTTGATGTATACGAGTACACTGAGGCAGAACAGAAAAAGGATTCCCGATACAAGAATAATCGCAGCAACAATGATGCTGTAGAGTGTCCAAGAGCGAGACATCGTCGAAGTAGAGCGTGCTTCGCCTTGATACGTTGCCGCTGAATCGCTTTCAACAGCAGTGAGCAAAACGTCCCATTCACTTTCATGTGCTGGCTCTGTCACCGAAAACTCCTATCAGGTCACATTGTATCTCTAGAAATATTCGCACATTAGACAGTTGCTGCGACGGCCAGAAACCCATCGCTGAGTCACTCGCCGGAGCGACGCATGTCAAGCCAAAACGTCATGCAACACTCCAACTGTCCTTTTCAATTCACAAATCCTAACCCTGCCGCAGTTGAGCAATAAGCATGAGCAGACCATACCGTCGAAAGTCCCATTTCACTGGATGCCCCCCAGAACCTTCGATTAGATATAGGTCGTCTTCAATCGTCGTATCGCCGTTTTGAACGGTGAAAGACTTCTCGATTTCGTTTGCCGTCAATTCCATCGGCTCGTCATTACAAGCAGATTCGATCAATCGAAGATACGCCATCCAATACTTCTCCTGTCCCCGAATTCGCAAATTGCTAGGGTGATAGCAATCTCTCCGCAGCAAGGCTCCAACGGCACGGGCATACTCTCGCCAGAATGGCGTACTTAGCTCAGCAACATCGTTACGTTCGGCAAAAGCAGCGAATGTTACACCGGTTGAAAACGCTCCTATACACCACGCGGCGTGAGCGAATACAAGATAGTGATAACTTCCAGCAATGACAGAACTTGGAAATCGACCTGCGGTCACTTCATCGTCAAGTATTTGCAGCGTAACACAATGCCGGTGCAAGATTGCTGAAAATCCTTGAGCATTTAGCCACGCAACGCCACTTGCCGGATCAGCATGTTCATTTACTGCAATTTGCAAGTACCCCATCAATGCAGAAGATAGGCACTTCATCACCCACGCTGGTTGCCCTTTCTTTTGCCAGTCGTCTGCGGTTTGGATACTCGTTTGAATGGAATCAATGGTCGCCATTTCAGAACCTTATGGATGTGCCCCTCACGAAAATCCTTGCGCATTTTAGGGCTACCTGTAGTTGAGGAATAGCCTTCTCTTCGAGCAGAGGAGAGCACTAGGAAACCGAAAGAGATGTTTGATTGAGAAGAATGTGTGCCACGGACGCCGGGGCTACTTGATTGCGTAAGCGGACTGGGTACTGACGCTTCCGGTTCTGAAAAAGCTGGGCATGATCTCCTACGGTCTGCGGCCACACCGATTCAAGAACCGGTGCTACCCATTTCATTGTCAGTGGCGAAAGAACGCATGCCCTCAACAAATACGATAAGTGACTGCCGCCATTCCTCTGACTCCCTTTTCTCAAAATAGGTTTCATTGCGAAACTCAGGCAACGTGAAATAGAATATGTCTGCAACCGAATCCGTTCTTTCTCCCAATAACCCAAAAGCATAAAAGTGAATGAATGTTTTTTTCTTCGTAACAGAATGCTCAATAGGCCAAGTCATATTGCCATCCACTAGCGTGTGCATTTCACGAGGCTCAAGAAGATGCCAGCCTTCGGATTGAATCGCATTCCGTAAATCATCTAGACGTCCCTTGGACATTACAGGTTCTCCGGGAAATCCTCTGACGGTATCACTGGGCAACTCCGACATCCCTGGCAGTATCAGAACGTTAGTTCCTGAACCTGCCCTGCTTCATGAATAGGTGAATCTGCTTGATCCTCTTCCAATGAGACTCGCCCATTCTGCACAATATCCTCGTCATCCCTCGATGGTACCACCCACACTGCACGCGTCAATTAATGGCGTTTCAATATCAAGAGTACTCCAATCAGAAAGAGGAGGAACAACAATCCCGGAATGAATATCCTAAAAAGAAGGTAAATCACTCCTGCATAACTCAAAGATTCCGCCTCTCCCTTTTGCTTCTGCAATCGTCGTAAGTCATCGCCATCAAATTCGATTTCCTCACCGCGACGTAGCTGCTCAGCAAGTGTGACAAGCTCAAGTGCGTAACGCGACTGTTCTTCAGGTCTGTCGTACCTTGCCAGCGAAAGATAGACACTCTTCAAAAGCGACTCGTCCTCGTCTGTAGGCTGAAAACCGCAGTCGACGCAAGTCTCAAAGGGAAGTTCTTTAGTAGTGCCGCAGCGCAGGCAAATTGCAATCATTGTTTGGGGCTTTCTTCACAGGGTGCCACAGCAGGCTTGCCCAGCAGTGCGATCGTGGGCAAAGCTGTCCTTCCATTTTCGGAAGGTCAATTCCTAACTTGCCCCGCTATAGGAATAGGCGAGACTGGCCAATTCCGTGCAATATTCTGATCATCCACCACTAGCAACAACCACACTGCTGGACAAGCCAGCAGTGGCACCCGGCGTTTAGGCTGCGCTCATGATTGCCTTCCAGTGCGGTCCAAATGATTGCTCCGCGATCATCCGATTTTGTTTGCCGAAGTACCGCTCGATGCGATCCAAGTAGAACGGTTGCTCAGTCTCTAGGTAGTAGTCAAGCGTCCGGTTTGTGTCTGATGTAAGGTAAGTCGGGATATTGTGGAGATGATCTGCCTCGATCTCAACCCTAGGATAGTTCCCCCTCTGCATTTGCCGCTTGTGCAAACGTTAATCCAACTCGAAGGATCTCGCTCAAAGTGTCGAAATAGGGCATCTTGGCTCGTTCCAAGTCTTCAGAAGTTACGTTGCTCGACATCCGAATAAGCTTTACGTAGCGATCAGCAGACAACTTCATGATCTCGTGGCTTTCGGCCTTTGCATGGTACTGATACTGGTCGATGGCTTCGGAAAACTGGGCGATTGGCGATTCCCCTTTCAATGCGGCAAGCATCCGTATTGCCAAGTCAATCTCGTGCTTCGCTCGTATCGCATCGCCACTATTACCCGCGCCGCGTATACCATCGAATACGTATCCAAAAAGATCAAGAAGTCCTTGGGTTGTCATCGTTCTTGATCCTCACCGGCCTTGCCCAGACACCCGACACAAGAAGCGCTCTGTTATTCTTTGCGTTTGCGGCGGCGTCGATCTTTTCGATAGACAAATATCTCTAGGTCATCTTCGACGTCCGAAATATGTCCCTCTAAGCCGACCTGCGTTTTGGCCCATGCCAGTTCCTTCTCAACTTCCTCAATGTCTATCTTGCGTTGATGTAGCCGCACCAGATGGGCAATGGCTATAAGGGCAGTGCAGCGAAGACGCTCATCGGGTCTGTGTAAAAACTCGACGCTTTTTTGAAACGCCCATTCGTAGTCCTCTTCATAGAGAGCACTGCTAATGAGTGCGCGGCACACTTCGGAATACACACCACGCTCAAAGCACGCCTCGATTTGAGACTTTGACAACACGTCGATTTCTTCATAAACCGGCTTGCACTCTTTGCTTTCGTCCATACTTGCCCTTCAATAGCTTTGGGAAGGCGGGGATATGATGTTAATCCGCTGCGGTATAGATGACAACTACTACGTCATCGATCATTGCTTGTTCATAATACTGAAGGCCTTCATCGCCTTCTTCGTAGTTGCCGCGAGAGATCGTCTTTGCATCCAAAACTTGATCGACCTTGTATCCATACTGCTCCAGGGTTGCAGGAAGTAATTGCAGTGCTTCTTGAATCGATCCATCTCGTATCCAGCAACTCGCAAATGCATCAGTGTTGGTAGCGAGAGATCTCACTCGTGACGCGATAAAGTTCATAGTCGTTTTGGTCTCTTGACTCGCCGTGTGCCACTGCTGGCTTGCCCAGCAGTGCGATCATGGCTGAAGCTGTGCTAACAATTTCGGAAGGTCAATTCCTAAACTTGCAACGCTTGATGAACAGGTGAATCTACCTGTTGGTCCTACGACGAGCCTCGCCTATTCGGCCCAACATCTTCGTCATCCCTCGACAACTACACCTACACTGCTGGACAAGCCAGCAGTGGCACCCGGCGGTCTCGCCCATTTTTGAGAGGCTTGTAGCCGTTTTCCATGCTTCAGATTTGAAGAAGTCTTCTTCCAGACCTTTGACAATTGGCAAAAGTTTGGCCGCGATTTGAACTGGGAAGACACTTGCAAGTGCAGCATCGTTTCGGTGTGGCCACATTGCGGACCCGTATCCAGTCCAAACAAGCACTGCTTTGGACAATTGAGCGGCGTCAAATTCGTCTGCCTTGACCATAGCAAATCTCAACGCCTGCAGTGCAATCAGCGAACAGATGACGGATTGTCTCTTATGAATTCAGAAATCGCAGATGCGACGATTCTCTTTTTCTCTGCCAACCCCAATCGGTTCCAGGCGAAATGAGTAGGCGGCGGCGCCTCGACAGTCACCTGGGCAAATGGCTCCGGGTCAGTGTCATGCAGTTTTACCTTGTAACTTCCGCATTTAACACATCGTGGAGGAAAAGCGATCCTGAATGGTTTTCCTGAAGAATCATAGTCACAGGCAAAGCTGAAAGTGGCCTGGATTGCATCACTTCGACCGAATTCCGTTAGCAGCTTAACCATTTCACTGGAGTCGATAATCGTGGCTACTTCGCTAAACTCCTTGCTGGCAATAGCATCTAAGAATCGCATTTCACCTGACTCTGATCGCATCAGAAATTCGCCATAATCAGCACCGTACCCGGGAGAATCAAAATAGGAATTGCAGCCATAACACTTCCATACAAACAACGGAAGATCCATGACAACGCTCGCTAAAACACAGTTATATCGCCGGGTGCCACTGCTGGCTTGTTCAGTAACTCGGTCACTGCGGCGCAAATAATTTCCTGTCCCTGTCCGAAAGCACTGGGCTAGCGCACATCCACCACTACCCCTCCCACGGATTCTCCCAGTTCCCCCAGCGGCTGAGATACTGGGTGTAGGCGGGCTGGGTGAGCTGGCGTTCTTCTAGCCAGTGGCGGGTGGCGGTGATGCGATCTTGCTCTTCGGCGAGGGTGAGTTTGCCGAGCATGACGTTCGCACGTAGAAAGACAAAATACGTGTCGAGAACGTCGCAGCGACAATAGTTGTTGATCTCGGCCAGTTTGCCATCGTTGTAGAGGTCTTGCACCATGTCCCCTTGGACATCCATCTTGCCGGGCTTGCCGAGCAAGTTGGCGGCCAAGTTCAGGCCGCCATTAAAACGGGAAGCGCCAAAGTTCGTCAGCAGGTCGTGCAGGTCCAAGTGGGCATCGATGTTGTAGCGATTGCGGGGCTGTTCGTACTGTTTGCCCGAAAGGTGAAACCAGCCCGGAATCGAGATGCCGTAGCGAAAAGCGGCCAGTTCCAGCAGCGGCAGGTCAAACGTTCGGCCGTTGAAGCTGACCAGCGTCGGGCGATTGTACGCTTCCCAGCCGAGCCAAAAGTTTTTGGCGATGATGTGGGGCCGAAAGTTCGGCTCATCCAGGGCAACGAGGTCGATCAGGTGGAAATCGTCCGAGATTTTGGCAACGACGATCGAAACGGGAACCTGAAACGTGTAGGGGATAAAGTCGCTATCAAACTTGGCCATCAGCTCTTCCCGGTAGCGCTTGACGGCCACTTCGGGAGCGAGGTTTTCTGACGGGTAGCGAAGCTTAGAAACGAGCGCACCATCGGCGACGCTTTCAATGTCAAACGCTAAGTAACGAACACGAGTTTTTGACATCCCTTGGCCCTTTTCGGCAAGTCGCCTTCCGCCCCAATTGGGTATGTTAAGAAGAGTAACAGATTCCCCTCACCACTGGGATGCTGGGGACGCTAGAATTGCCGTGGTAAGGGAGATTTTTCTGCGACGGAAATGGGCCGGCAGGGAAAGCGTTTTCCGTGAAGAGCGTATCGACCAACAGGGGACTGGCATGGCACGTGTAACGATTGACGGTGAAGAACTTTTGGCACGTTTTATTCGGTACGTTCAAGTGGATACGACAGCCGACGATCATTCGGAGACTTATCCGAGTTCGGCCGGCCAATGGGACCTGGGAAAGATCTTGGTGGAAGAGTTGCTGCAATTGGGGGTGACCGACGCCCACCAAGATTCGTACGGGCTGGTGTGGGGCACCGTGCCGGCAACCCAAGGGGGAGCGGGTCCCGTGTTGGCGTTCAATGCGCATGTGGACACCTCTCCCGAAACGACGGGCAAAGGAGTAAAGCCGCAAATCTTGCGTGGCTATAACGGGAAGGATATTGCGCTGCCGGGCGACCCCAGCAAGGTGATCCGCGTCTCGGAGAATCCTGAGCTGGCGGGCCTTGTGGGGAAGACGCTGGTCACGACGGATGGCACGACACTGCTAGGATCGGATGACAAGTCGGGCGTAGCGGTGATTATGCAACTGGTGGCCACCTTGATGCGGCATCGTGAGATTCCTGTTGGAACGATCAAGGTGCTGTTCACCTGCGACGAAGAAATCGGCCAAGGAATCAAGCATGTCGACCTGGCAAAGCTAGGGGCGACGGTTTGCTATACGCTGGATGGCGGCGGACAGGATGAGATCGATACAGAAACGTTTTCGGCCGACATGGCAATCGTGACGTTTAAGGGGATCAACATCCACCCATCGATTGGCAAGGGAAAGATGATCAATGCGATCCGTGGAGCGGGGCACTTCATCGACTTGCTGCCGCGCGAAGGGATGTCGCCTGAAACCACCGATGATCGCCAAGGGTTTTTGCATCCTTATCAGCTAGAAGGGGGCGTGGCCGAGGCCAAGCTCAAGGTGCTGATCCGAGACTTTGCCACCGAGGGGCTGATCGAAAAGGGAGCGCTGCTGCGAACGGTCGCTGACGAAACGCAGAAGAAGTTTCCGGGCCTGAAGGTCAACGTGCAGATCGTCAAGCAGTATCGCAACCTGTCGCAAGGTTTGGCGCTAGAACCGCGAGCGGTGGACTTGGCGGTGGAGGCTCATCGCCGACTGGGACGGACTGCCAAAAAGACGATTGTGCGCGGTGGTACGGATGGTTCGCAGCTTACCGAAAAGGGGTTGCCCACGCCGAACCTTTCCACGGGGGAGCACAATCCGCACTCGCCGCTGGAGTGGACCTGCCTGGAGGAAATGGTGGCGGGCTGCGAGGTTTTGGTAGAGCTATCCCAGTGCTGGGGTGAGCAAAAGGGAGCGTAATGGGGCGTCTCCCTCTGGCGGCAGCCCCCCAGGTTTTTGCGGGATTTCGCAGGGGGGCCGCGGAAAATGTCCGGGTTTTTGCCCGGCAACGGGCCCAAATGGCCTAAAAAGTTGCCGGGGAAGTCGTCTCTGGTTATTATCAGAGGGTCGTCGTTTCCCTTTTGACCACGAAGGAATCTCTGATGAGCGAGCAACCAACGCTTCTAAATCGTATTTTGGCCGAAGCAGAACAAGCCAAGTCTGCTGCAACCGATTTGGAGACCGCCTTGGAATCCGCAGGTTCAACGGCTTCCGTCGATTTGCTCGCATCGATTCGCATGGATGCCAATGAATCGAGCAAGAAGTATCTCGAAAACACCGTGGTTCCCTTTGGTGGCGAATAGTACCGGCGATTGCTTTGATCTTTGATTCTTCCCACTAGCGAAATGTGCTGGTGGGATCGCGACCTTTCCCTCTCTGATTTTGAAAGTTGCCTCTGAGCAAAGCTTGGATGGCCTTCGCGACTTTCTCTGCTGGCGCATGCACGTATGGCAATCTTTCGGCGGTTGATCGGTCTTGAGACCGAATACTCGCTTCACATTCCGTCGGATAGTGTGCTAACGAAAAATCGTCCTCAGCTTTTTGCGCGCTTGGCGCGGTACTTCCAACATTTTTTGCCCATCGTTCCTGCGCAGCATATGAAAGAAGGCTTCTTTCATGCGGCCGGAGGAGCTGTCTGGTTTGAGACCGAGCGTCCCGCAGGTGGTGGTGGACTGATTGAAGGGGCCACGGCCGAATGCCGTTCACCGCGCGAGCTGATTGCTCAGCAGCGAGCTCAAGATGAATTGCTGGCAGAAGCGACAGCCGCGGCCTTTGCAGGAAGTGAGATTCGCCTGCTCAAAAATGATCGGGATGCTGAAGACAATATCTTTGGCTCGCAGGAGAACTATTCCGCCCAGGTCGCTAGTGGTTGGCGATTGGGGCTGTGGTGGGTTTGCCTGACGTTGATGCTGCCGATTGCCGTGCTGACGTGGGGAATGCTGTGGATTTTGGCGGGCCTAGTGATTGCGGTAACGGTGGTGTTTGCGCTGGCCTATTTGGTGCTGGAACGCTTTTGGCGAGATCCGGCCGTCCTTTCGAAAATACTGTTTGGCTGTGAATTCCAGCAATTGGGACGATCTTCCTACACCGGTTCTGCCGGGCTGGAAGCAGGGCTTTCGGTCCTTACCCGTGTTGTGGCGTTGCCATTGGCAACCGTGCTGTGGGGAGCGATTTGGCTGACCGCCTTTGTGCCGCAGCGGAAGAAGATGCTGGCGTTTTTGGTCAGCCGAATGGTGTTTGGCGGCAGCGGAATGATCGACAAGGCGGGACGTTTTCGCTTGGCCAGCAAGGGGATGGCGGTCAATTGCACACTAGGTTTTGGTGGGCTGCTATTAGATCGTCCGATCTTTTCGTTTGGGCACTTTTTCAAGACCGCCTTTGCTGATGCCTGGCTAACGCCTGGCGTTTACTTCCAATTGTTTCGTCGTCGCCAACGGATGCAGTTGGCGCTGGGGGATAGCAACCTTTGTGATCGCAGCGAGTACTTGCGAGTAGCGACGACAGCGCTGGTGCTGGATTGCTTGGAGGCTGGCGGCCTTCCCCATGCACCACAGTTGCACGCACCGATTAAGGCCCTGCGACAATTTGCCTGTGATCCCAACTTGGAAGTGGCGGTCGAAATGGCGACCGGCGAACCTCAGACGGCCTTGGCGATTCAGCGGTTTTATTTGGATGCTTGCCGGCGGTTTGTGGAGAAGGATTCCGATCGGAACGTGGAAGCGTACGACGTTCTGGAGCTGTGGGAAGAGACGCTAGACCTCTTGGCCGAAGAGCCGGCAGATCTGATCGGGTCAATTGATTGGATAACCAAACGGCATTTGCTGGAACATGCGGCTAGTGATGCGGACTATCCTGTGCGCAAAAAGATCGACCTGCGCTATCACGAGCTTTCTTCGGAAGGGTACCATGCTCGGATTCGAGAGCAGGGGGGCATCGAAGACCTACTGCAGCCAGAAGAGGTTGAGCGAGCACGCCGCAATCCGCCAGCCGGGACGCCTGCAACCGCCCGCGCTCGGTACATTCGCGAATTTGCGGGGGGCGATGTAACCATTACCGCCAACTGGCAAGCGGTTTTTCTAGGGGACGGGAAAGGGAGGCGGGTTATTCCGCTGGGATTGCCAGAAGAGGCATCGATTTCTAAGCCTCAGGCCGACAAAGGTGGCACGGTTCCTTTTTCGCAGGAAGAGTAACTTACTCGCCCGGTAGCCAAATTACCCTGGTGCGCTAAAATACGAGGACGATTGAACTTCGATTTTGGCAACTGGGGAATGCACTGATGGAAACTGCCGACGACAAGTACCAACCCGGCGAGCCGCAAGTTCCGGAGCAGCAAGGGCCCGGAATCATCATTAGTCCTGATACGCGTCGCGATAATCGCATTCCGCCAGGACAATCACGTACGCGGAAGTGGCCGGTGCTCGATGCCTTTGGCACGCCGCGGATGCCGCCGAATGACAAATGGAAGCTGCGCATTTTTGGCGCGGTAAATACACCGCTGGAATTCACGCTGGCAGAGTTTCAAGCATTGCCGCGCGTGAAAGTGTTTGCCGACTTTCACTGTGTGACGCGCTGGTCACGACTGGGGAATGTGTGGGAAGGAGTTTCTACCAAGGAGCTTCTAACGCGGGCAGGGATTCGTCCAGAAGCGAAGTACGTGGTGTGCCACGGTTACGACAACGGCTGGACGACCAATTTGCCGCTGGCCGATTTTTTGGCAGAGGATGCGCTACTTACGGACCTGCACGATGGCCAGCCCATAAGCCCCGATCATGGTGGCCCGGTGCGTGGGATGGTACCTCAGCTTTACGCTTGGAAGAGTGCCAAGTGGATCTGTGGAATAGAACTGCTCAGTCATGATCAGCCGGGCTACTGGGAACGTGGCGGGTATCACAATCATGGAGACCCATGGACCGAAGAGCGATTTGGCTACGGCGATTAGTTGGTGAGGGATTCGTGGCGGTTAGGTGCTGCGAGTGTGAGTCTGCTTTTACCTTGGGTCTTGTTGGAAGGACTGCGATGAATCGTTTTTGTTTTTTGGTTGCGGCGTTGCTATTGGCAAACGTTTCGCTGGCGCAGGAGATTCCAGGGCTCAAAACAGATATTGAGTTTGCGAAGGTCGGCGATGTGAGCTTGACGCTCGATGCGTTTGTGCCCGAGGGAGAAGGGCCGTTTCCGACCTGCATCTTGGTGCATGGTGGCGGGTTTATCAATGGCGATAAGCAAAGCTACATCAAGCCACTGTTTGAGCCGCTCTCGAAAGCAGGCTTTGCATGGTTCACGATCAACTATCGCTTGGCACCGACGCACCGCTGGCCGGCATGTGGTGATGATGTGGATACAGGCATTCGCTGGGTGAAAGAACATGCCAAGGAATATAAGGTAGATGTGAAGCGGATTGCCCTGATTGGTGAATCGGCCGGGGGACATTTGGTGTCCTATGCGGGCCTGCATGCGAAGCCGGATACTGCGGTGGCAGCGGTAGTCCCTTTTTATGCACCACACAGTTTGGAAATGCAGGTGAAGCACCGCAATGAGCTGGGGAAATCGCTAGAAGCTTTGTTTGGGCTTACCAAGCTAGATGATGAAGCTCTAAAGGTGATCCATGCCGCCTCGCCATCAACCCTGGTACACGCCAAAGCTCCGCCGTACTTGCTTATTCATGGAGATGCGGATGCGGCAGTTCCGTATGAGCAATCGGTCGTGTTTCAAAAGCAGATGCAGGAAGTGGGCAACGTTTGCGACCTGATCAAAATTGAAGGTGGTGCCCATGGGATGGGAAGCTGGCACAAAATGAATTCGAACTATCGCGAGCAGATGATTGATTGGCTGAAAAAGACGCTGAAATAGGCGAGGATACTTGCCGCCGCGATACAATTTTTGAGTTGGTAATCGATTGTTAGTTTCACGGTACAAAAGAGAAGCAAATCACCATGAGCGAATGGCTTGAAGAAGGTTCCAAGGCCCCGGCATTTACCTTGGCAGCGGACGATGGAAGCAAAGTGAAGCTTGCGGACCTCAAGGGAAGCGTCGTCGTCATCTATTTTTATCCCGCCGACGATACACCAGGCTGCACCAAGGAAGCTTGTGCGTTTCGTGATCGGTTTGCCGAACTGAAGAAGCTGGGGGTCAAAATCTTTGGGGTAAGTCCGGATGATGTGGCGAGCCACGTCAAGTTCCGCGACAAGTTCAAGCTGAACTTCCCCTTGCTGGCTGATCCGGACCATGCGGTGGCCGAGAAGTTTGGCGCCTGGCGTGAGAAGAACATGTACGGCAAGAAAAAGATGGGCATCGCCCGCAGCACGTTCATCTTGGACGAAACCGGCAAGATCATCAAAGCTTGGAAAGCGGTTAAAGTGGATGGCCATGATGAGCAGGTGATCAGCGTGATCAAGGAACACTTGGCCGCTAAGTAGCCTCTTTGTTCTCGGCGGTTTCGCATAGTTGCGACTCCCCTTTCGGCTGCGTTAAACTTGAAGCGTTCGACGGTTCCACCTTGGTTGTGAGATCGTCGAACGCTTTTGTTTGCGCCCGTCGAACTTTGCTACAAGGGTCTGCTGCATGCTTTGCTTGCCTGGCTTAAAAATTTGGAGACGTGCTTTTGTTGCGACGGGGTGCCTTTTCGGTTGGGGCTTAACCGTCGCGATCGGTGCGGCAGAGCCTCTAGGGAAAGTCGCGGAGTCGGACGAAGAGATCTCGATTGTCCTTCCTGATGTCGAAGCCAAGATTCGGAAGAAGGGTTATGTAACCGGGGTTGCGGCGCAATCCTTTGTGGATAAGAAGACTGGCTTTCATGATGCGGGGTTCGGACTAGACATCATCGACTGGATCATGGAGCCCGGCAGCGATGAAGCCTATCGGGAGCAGTTGCCCAAGGAGATGGTCTACCAGTTTGGAAACGACTACCACGGCAAAACGCCCAAGCGTTCTATCGAAGGGCCGCAAATCTGCACGCAGGCGAAAGAGTTGGCCCCGAAGGTGACGCACGGGAAGGACTTTGTCGCGATCCAGCAATCGTTCCATTACACAACGGCAGCGCCAGGAAAGAAGACCGGTTCTAAGTGGTCGCAAACGATTGTCTTTCCGGCCGGGAAGCGCTACTTCGTTTCGAGTGATCGGATCGATGCTTTGAATGACAGCCCGGCCATGTTTTTGCGGCAGGATTTGCCCGGCCATATCAAGCATAAAGAGGGGGACACCTTCAGCGAGATCTATTTGAGCTATCACGGCCGGATTTCCAGCAAAGAGTTCCTGACGAACTTTGCTCCGGATGAGAAGTTCAACTATCGCCGCCTTCGTTTAGAACGTGAAGGGAAGGCATTGCCCGAGCGGATGATTCGTGGCTATCGCTTGCGTGATCCCAAGACGGGCAAGGATGGGCCTTGGCTGTTGGGAATGACACTGGAGCCCGGGGCGGTCAGCGAAGGGTGGTGTCACCAACGGGGATACGTTTGCATGATCCAAGAGTTTGGCGAACGTCCCATCAAGGCAGGCGAGCATTTTTCGGGCGCGTTTATCGTCGGATTCTTTGATTCGATTGAAGAGGCAGAGAAGGTTTACGATGCGCATCGTGGTGCGAAAGAGGTACAGCTTACAGCCGATAGCTGGAAGCTGGTGAAGTAATCACCGGCCATTTGCCACGGTGAGCATTCCGGCGCAAGTGGCTTGTTTTTCGTGGCTATCTACCCGACAATTGAGCCTTCTCCAACAGTCCTAGCGAGGTTGCACCTAAGTGTGATCTTGCTGGGTTCGGCCTGCCCATCCATCCCGCCTAGCAAAATACGGAACCTGCCATGCTGATGCTTGATGCACACCTTGACCTGTCAATGAACGCGCAGGAATGGAATCGCGATTTGACCCGCTCGCTGGCGGAAGTTCGCCGGCGTGAATTGGGGAAGAATGACAAGATCGATCGCGCGCTGGGGGTGATCACCTTCCCCGAAATGCGACGAGGGAAATTGGGCATTTGCGTTGCCACGCAGATTGGTCGCGTGGTTGGCGAAGGGAGCAAGATTGAAGGGTGGCATTCGCCCGAACAAGCTTGGGCACACACCCAGGGGCAGTTGGCTTGGTACCGCGCCATGGAAGAAGCGGGGCAGATGTATCACATCACCAAGAAGAAGGAACTGGCGCACTTTGTCGACCTCTGGCAGAACGATCCGCCGGAAGATGCGCCGATTGGCTATGTGCTGTCCCTGGAGGGGGCCGACTCCATCGTCAATTTGAAGTATCTGGAAAAGGCGTATGCCTATGGTCTGCGGGCCATTGGTCCGGCGCATTATGGTCCGGGGCGCTATAGCCCAGGAACCAATGCCTTTGGCGGCCTGACGTCGATCGGTCGTGACCTCGTTAAAGAGATGGATCGTCTGGGAATTGTGATGGACTGTACCCACCTTACGGATGAAGCCTTCTTTGAAGCGCTAGAGATCTATCAAGGGCCAGTCTGGGCCAGCCACAATAACTGCCGGGCGTTGGTTCCCCATCAACGGCAGTTTAGCGATGAGCAATTGAAGGAGTTGATCCGCCGTGACGCGGTAATTGGCGGCGCTTTTGACGCCTGGATGATGCATCCCTACTGGGTTCGCGGGACCAGCACTCCGCAGGCTACCGGCGTGGATATTGAGCGGATTGTGGAGCACTTTGACCACATTTGCCAGTTGGCGGGGACGGCCCGTCATTGCGGCATTGGTTCCGACCTTGATGGCGGTTACGGCAAAGAGCAATGCCCGCACGATTTGGAGTCGATTGCCGACCTCCAAAAACTGACCTCAATTCTCGCCCGCCGCGGCTACAGCCAAGCGGATATCGAAGGTATCATGTATGGCAACTGGGTGCGAAAGCTTGGGGAAGTTTTGGACGACTAGTAGTGGTCGGGCGTGGCTTTCTGGGCTTGTGGCACTTAGCGCCTTGTGAGGGTTTTCCAAGGCTGAACACCTCTTGCCCTTTACCGCCCAACTATGAAACTTGCCAAGTACCTACTCCCTTCCGGCGAAACCGGCGTGGGTCAGATTGTTGCCGATCAGCTGCTTCCTTTGGATTTGTCCGGGGGGCAGTTCCGTTCCTTGTTTGAGATCCTCGAATCGGAAAATCCGTACGAGGATGTCAAGCTTCTCACGCAGACCGAAGGGGCCGTGCCGGTCAATTCGGTTCGTCTGCTCCCTCCGATTGATTCGCAGGAGGTTTGGGCGGCTGGTGTGACTTATAAGCGCAGCAAGACCGCGCGGATGGAAGAGTCGGCCACGGCCGCCAGCTGCTACGACCGAGTTTACGCTTCACCTCGGCCAGAGTTGTTCTTTAAGGCGACTCCTCATCGGGTGGCTGGCTATGGCGATCCGCTACGCATCCGTGTGGACAGCCAGTGGAATGTGCCCGAGCCTGAGTTGGCATTGGTGCTGAATAGTCGGCTCGACTTGGTCGGGTTTACTATTGGCAACGATATGAGCAGCCGAGATATCGAAGGGGATAATCCGCTCTATCTGCCACAAGCCAAGATGTACAACCAGTGCTGCGGCCTGGGTCCATGGATCACACTTGCTACTGGCATGCCTGCGGCAGCCAGCATCGGAATCTCGCTGGTGATTCGTCGCGAGAACGAAGTGGTGTTTGAAGGAAAGACGGGCGTCGATCAGATGGCCCGCTCCTTTGAAAACCTGATTGGCTGGCTTGGCCGGGACAACTCTTTCCCGACGGGTGCCTTTTTGTTGACCGGTACCGGTATCGTTCCTGACAGTAGCTTCACGCTGCAGCCGGGCGACATCGTCGAAATCAAGATCGACGGCATTGGTACGCTGCGCAATGCGATTGTGCAAGGCTAACGGTCTGCTGGTCGTCTATTATCGCTTTTCTCCTTCTCAGTCAGGCAACAACGGTCGATGACACTCGCAAAAGTTTTGATTGGTGGCACTTGGAAAGATAGTGTTGGTAGCGAAAGCTTTCAGGCAGAGAATCCTGCCACCATGCAGCCGATTGCCGAATCCTTTCCGATCAGCCCTTGGTCGGAAGTTGACGAAGCATTGACGGCCGCCGCCAAAGCAGCGGAACAGCTGCGTGCTTTGCCACGTGGCAAGATCGCCGATTTTCTGGAAGCGTTTGCAGCACGCCTAGAAGCCAAGAAAGACGTGCTAGTTGCTAAGGCGAATGAAGAGTCGGCGCTGCCGGTCAGTCCTCGTTTGGCTGACAATGAGTTTCCACGTACCGTCGGTCAATTGCGTCAAGCGGCTCAGGCCGCCCGTGATGGCAGCTGGACCATGCCCGTGATTGATGCGGCCAACAACATCCGCTCGATGCTTGGCCCGATTGGTCCTGTGGCCGTTTTTGGCCCGAACAACTTTCCGCTTGCGTTTAACAGCGCCAGCGGTGGAGATTTTGCGGCAGCGATTGCGGCCGGAAATCCGGTGATTGCCAAGGCCAACTCTTCCCATCCTGGGACGACGCGCCTGCTGGCCGAAGAAGCTTTCGAAGCCGCTAAGGCGACCGGCCTGCCGAGTGCAACCGTGCAATTGATCTATCGCACCGGGCATGCTGACGGCGAAAAGCTGGTAAGCGATCCACGGATTGCTGCTACGGGCTACACCGGGAGTCGTAGCGCAGGGTTGAAGCTGAAAGCGGCGGCCGACAAAGCGGGCAAGCCGATCTATCTGGAGCTTTCTAGCGTGAACCCTGTGGTAATCTTGCCGGGGGCTTTGGCCGAGCGTGGAGAAGCCCTAGCGGCCGAGTTCAGCGGCAGTTGCCTCTTGGGAACGGGGCAGTTTTGCACCAATCCTGGGATGGTGGTTCTGATTGCCGGCCCGAATACGGAAGCCTTCATCAGCGCGGTCCAGCAAAAGTTTGCAGCCGCTCCCGTGGGGACGCTGCTATCCAAGGCGGTAGCCAATTCGTTGGCAGCCGCAATTAATACGCTGGTTGGCAGTGGGGCGGAAGTGCTGGCCGGTGCCAAGGCAGGTGGCGGCAAGGGGTACAGCTATGCCAACACACTCTTGCGAGTCAGCGGCAAGCAATTCTTGGCCATTCCGCATGCGCTGCAAACCGAAGCGTTTGGAAATGCTTCGCTGCTGGTGGTTGCGGACGATGTGAATCAAGCGGCTGAGATTTTGTCCAAGCTGGAAGGAAATCTGACGGGCTCGATCTATTCCCACACACAAACAGAGGATGATGCCAGCTATGCCAAGCTGGAGCCGATCTTGCGAATGAATGTTGGCCGTCTGCTCAATGATAAAATGCCAACCGGTGTGGCAGTCAGCCCCGCGATGAATCACGGCGGCCCTTATCCTGCCACGGGACATGCCGGCTTTACTGCCGTTGGTATTCCCGCCGCCATTCGCCGCTTTGGCATGCTGATGTGCTACGACGGCGTACGTGCTTCGCGCTTGCCGGACTTGCTGAAGTAGGGCGTCATTCTAATTGCGGAAAGGCGTGGGGAGTTTTATCGCGAAGGGCGCAAAGGGGAATAAGACCCAAAGAGATTGCGCGAGTAGGCTTGAAGCAGAATCTCTAGGGGAAGAAAAAGTTGACACGCCCCTTCTTTACCAGCAAAATGGGCGGATAGTTAATTTACTGAAACCGACTTCATTTTCGAGGAGGTTTGTGTAACCTCCTCAGTGCGGTAGGAGAGACTGTGACCCGATCAAAACGCAAGACTCCTGTTCGTGGCATAACCACCGCCCACTCCGAGAAATCGGATAAGGTGGTTTCTCATCGTAAAGTGCGGCGTACTGTTCGCCAGATAGTTGCCGACAGCGATAAGCTTTTGCCGGCTGAAAAAGAGCTGATGAGTTCTCACTCGATGGCCAAGGATGGGAAAGCACGCTTCGATCCCCAGTCGAACCCTAAGCTGCTGCGAAAATAGCCTCATTCCATTCTTTATTGCTACGCAACACCATATACGAACAAAGGTGCGTAGCCCATGGGCTTGTTCCTTGCAATATCGGGTGTGTTATCCGGCGATACCGCAGCAGTTCGAGCGGCTATTGCGTCGTATGCGGCCGCGAATGAAGGAGAGTTTGTACTTCGCGCTGCAACGATGGACGATGACTGTGTTGGTATCCTCTAATCGACCGCAGCAACGACCACGATACTGCTCCATAGGTCATCGCAACCTCGTGGTTTCATGGTCAATCCTACGACTTAAGTGAACTTGCTATTGGCCACAGTGATGTATGACATTCTAAATTGAAGGCATTCTGACACTTCGCGCTCTTCGCGGTAAAAATCCCCCTGCGAATTGTGAATAGCTAGTCCACTGGTGCGGCGGGGATCTCGGCGGTGCCGCGATGGTGTTTGGCGTTGCCTAGCAAGACTAAGCCAATGATGGTCAGGCTTACCCCCATGGCCAGCCAAGGCGAAAGGGGCTCGCCAAAGAACAAGATACCAGTGATCGCGGCCATCGTCGCTTGCGTCGCATTTAAGGCGTTCACATAGACGACGCTTGTCAACTGAAGCGAGTGGGTGAGCGCAACAAACGCGATGGCATTACAGACGCCGGCGGCAAGCATAATCAGGTATTGCTGCGAGGTTGTGGTTTGAATCCCCTCCAGGCCCAGTCGCGTGTAACTGATCCCACCCAGGCAAAAGATTCCCACAAGCGAGACCGTTAGCAGCGCCAATGGCAAAGGCGCCCCTTTGCCTACGCAGTAGCGGTTGAAGACGTTTAGCGCCGCGTAGGCTAGTCCTGAAAAGCAAGCGGCACTAACGCCAGGGACCAGATTCCAAAACTCTTCCCAAAGGGAAGCGGGATCCGTTGCATCGGTAGCGACGGTCGGGTGTTCGGCCGTGGGACCTCTGGCATCTTGCATGGCATGTTTGGCATCATGCGCACCGGGGGCCAGCACGACAACCGATAGCAGCAGCACGATCAGCGAAAGTAAGCTGCGGATCGTGATCGGTTCACGCAGGAATATCCGTCCCAAGATCGCGCCAAAGACGATCATGCCTCCCAGGGTAAGCGGCACAGTAAGCGCGATGCCGATTTCTCCCAGTGCCCATTGGAAAGGAACGTTTCCACCGACTTGGCCGCAGAAAGCGCCAATTGCCAGTAAGACCCAAATCCGCATCCCGGGAAAGATGCGTTTCCCTTGGAATGCCATCCAGATGAGCCAAGGCGTCATGAAGAGCGCCGTCGGTATGGCCTTGATCGTCGAAACCCAAAACGGATCGCAATCGGGCACGCCACGAAGGAAGGCGTTGGTCATGTTATAGACAAACGCCGAGAACAGTCCGCACAGCGTCCCAAACGTGGGCGGGTGGAGCATGCGCTCCAGGAAGGTCGGCGATTTGGCGGTGGCGTTGTTCACCCCGCCTATTGTAAGAGGCCACTGCGACTTCTCGCAGAGGGCTTGGCGAGGATATTAGGGCTGCTTGTGCCGCAGGCCTTGCTGGGGATCGTAGGCAGGGATGCCGAACTCGCTAAGGACTTCGGTCACTTTGTGTTGCACAGGCTCGGCATCGGCCGGTGTTTCCAGCTTCAAATACTGCCAGCCCCAGGTTAGTTCCCAGGTGCCGGTGGGGGTGTTGCCGTTAATATGCCCCGCCCGTTCGACACAGCCCGGCAAGGCCTCTCTGATTTTTGCGAGGATTTCCTTGACTGGCAGGTCTTCCAGTCCCTTTACCTCTTCGCCCCACTGAACTTCTTGGGCGATGGATTGAGGAAGGAGCCTTACCGAGGGCTCTTGTCGCCAAAACAGCAATAAATGCGGCTTGATGGTTGTCATTTGCTTCCGCGAATCCGCTCTTTGCAGTGAGCGGCCTTTCCCCGTACGATTGAGCCAAGCCACGTCCGTAGTAACGGTGAAGCGTGGGTTTTTGGTGCTTGTATTCTAGCGTAGAAAGCAACTTGCCGTGAGTGAGGCCATCATCAGCGTTTCGGGATTGCGTGGAATCGTTGGTGACAGCTTAACGCCCCTGGTTGCCATGAAGTACGCCCAATCGTTTGCCCGTTCGCTAGGCCCGGGGCCAATTGTAGTGGCTCGGGATGGGCGAACCACGGGCAGCCTGTTCGCAAAAGCGATTGAGTCGGCACTGCTGGGGATGGGACGAAACGTGCTGCAAGTGGGAATTGCGGCTACCCCAACGGTCGGCGTGCTGGTGCAATCGCTTAGGGCTGCGGGGGGCATTCAGATCTCCGCCAGCCACAATCCGCTGCCGTACAATGGCCTGAAGTTGTTTAGTCCTCAAGGACGCGTCCTTCCGGCGGCAGAAGGATTGCCAGTCTTGGCGGCCTATCGTGAAGGAACCTGGAGCTGGGCCACGCATGATGGGATTGGCGAATTGACCGAAGTGGAGAACACAACGGATGAGCACCTGCGCCGCGTGTTGGCGACTGTGGATGTGGTCGCGATTGCCAAACAGCGTTTTCGCGTGCTGCTGGATAGTAATGCGGGTGCGGGCAGCCTACTGGGGAAACGCTTGCTAGAAGCACTGGGCTGTGAAGTGGTACAGCTGGGGAGTGAGCCAACCGGTCGGTTTGAACATCCGGCCGAGCCGACAGCAGCGAACCTGGCAGGGGTGCAGAAAAAGGTTTTGGCCGCACGAGCCGTTGTGGGATTCTGCCAAGATCCCGATGCCGATCGGTTGGCGCTGATCGATGCTGAGGGAACGTACATCGGCGAAGAGTATACCTTGGCGATCTGCTTAGCCCAGGTTTTAAGCCAAACGAAAGGGCCGGTGGTTACCAACTGTGCCACTAGCCAGATGTCACGTGACATTGCCGCGAGCAAGGGGGCGAGCTATTCGCTTTCGGCCGTCGGTGAGGCGAATGTCGTTGATGAAATGCTGCGTGTGCAGGCGGTTTTTGGGGGCGAAGGAAACGGTGGCCCGATCGATCCCCGTGTGATCTACGTGCGGGATAGCTTTGTGGGGATGGCGCAGGTTTTGGCCGCCATGGCAGCACGAAAGCTTGGCGTGAAAGAGTTGGCAGCGGAATTGCCAAAGTATGTCATCGACAAACAGACGACGCAGTTTGCTTCGTCCAAGCTTCCCGCCGCCTTTGACCTGCTCAGCCAGCACTTTGCCGCGCGCAGCTCTCTCGCCAGGATGGTCTGCGGATTGACATGCCAGAAAAGAAGGCCTGGGTAATTGTTCGCGGCAGCAATACGGAGCCCATCGTCCGCATCATTGCCGAAGCCCCGGAGTCTTCCATTGCGACTAGCCTTTGTGGAGAAATCGCCAAGCTTTTGAGCGAAGTAAAATAGCCGTAAGCTCTTCGAATAGACTTCTAGCAATTCTTGGTCGAGTAGCATTACCGATGGCTATCGGTAGGGCCTGCCTAGGAGCGAGTTCAGGAATGGGGAATCGGGAAAGACCTAATTAGGTCTGTGCGTTTCTTTGTGCTATTCGATAGGCTAATATTGCCCAATTGCTGCAAGGCCAATTGGTGACACTATCCTCCTTCCCAATTTTCAAAGTGCACTATGGCTGACGATCCTAAAAAGAAACGACAATCTCCGGCAACTAGCTTTGATCCAGGTGAGTTTTTCAAGAAAACCATGTTGGAAAGCGGGGCGGAGATGCTTCAGCAATTTGCGCAACTGCGAGGAGAAAAAGTGCCCTCGCTAGAGGAGGCGATGAAACTTAGTGAAGCGACGCTGCGGAATGCGTCAGGGCCAAATAAAAAAGAGATTGACTACCGAAGTGTGAAACGATTTTTACCAAGAGCTTTTCGGATCCTGCCATCGGATACCCCGACAGCGCATCGTCTGGGAGGCCAGTCGCCTGTCGCAATGGTTTGCGGTTGTTGTAATGCACCGATGATTCTATTTGCGACGCTGGATACTACGGTCGATAGCCTGAGTGGAAAGTTTCCTCATAAGAACCTGCCGCTTTACTACTGCTTGGAATGTCCCGGAACTTCGTACTACCGCGTTCAGCCAAACGGAGATGCCACAACGTTCCGCTGGCCTGCAGCCGAATATGAAGAACAGCCCTTTGGGTGCCGGCGCTGGCAAGTCCCCACGGGATACTTGTCTCTGGTGGAGATTCCTTCCGAAATTCAAACCCTGATGGAGGATCTGTACCTGGTATATGAGGTTGATGAAACGGCAAAGAAGCAGTTAGAAAAACCGCTGAAAGCACTGATCGGGGAAAGACTAGATCGCTGGAAATGGGCCGCAAGGTTTTCGCAAGTGGGAGGACTTCCGCTGCACACGCAGGGGCACAACGTCATCGCGGAAGACTGCCCCAATCGGCTTTGCCCTTCGAAGAAGAGACCTAAGAAAGATCAGGAGTATAGTGCGCTGGCAGTTTTAAACATGCATCTCGATGAATTCTGGGGATACCCTGACGAGTTTGTTGATGTTGCTTACAACATCTGCCCCGATTGCCACTTGATTGCCGTGAAATATGTCTGCGGATAACGTCGGAGGAAAGACGTCTGCATAATTGCCAAAGCCCCGGATGCCGAGTTGGCTCGAGGGCTTTGTGAACAAGTGGCAGCAAAGCTGCAATCGCTTTACGCACTAGCCGCGCCGCTTGCGTGGTGATTGCTGTCCATCCTGACGAAGGTTGCGAATCATCGTCGAAGCAGAAACCTTATTGCCACGCTGACTGTGCGGAGTTGCACCGCCCGGGGTAAACCCTGGGTCGGGAATTTCAATCGTTTCCGATTCAGCCTCCGCGACAAGCTTCTCCGATGTCGCCTCTTCTTCATGCCCTTCAGCACCAGCGGCCTTGGGGCGTGGCTTGAACACGCAACCCAGCGGACCGGCAAGCAGTGCAGGGAAGAAGATGAGCTCTGCGGCAACGCCCATCCAGAGGATCGTCAGCATCAGATAGCCGAATCGCTGGGTTGGCGTGAACGTACTAAGGGCAAAGATCGAAAGCCCCAAACCGCTGATCACGGCAGCTTGGAAGGTTGGCGTCGCGCAGTGTCTATAGGCGGAAAGGATCGCCTTTTTGCGGTCTCCTAATCGGTCGAGCTCTTGGCGGAACCAGGTTAAGTAGTGAATGGTATCATCCACTGCTACGCCCAAAGCGATGCTGGCCGTCATCATCGAGCCAACGTCCACATCCATGCCAATCCAACCCATGCCGCCGAACACCATGACCACAGGCAGGATGTTAGGAAGCATTGCGACCGCACCGGCACCGATGCTGCGCGAGATGAACATCATCAGCGGCGTGATCGTCAGGAACGACCAGAGCGTGCTTTCGATCAGGCTGTCGAGCAACGAACGTTGAGACTTGTAAACAATCGGAACGACGCCGGTATAGATGGCCATCAGTGGCTTTTCGGCCGTAGAGCCGGCTCGGTCTTTGGGGTCTGCCTTGCCGCGAGTGACCTTGTTGACGAAGTGATGCTTGCGAACGTCGACTAGCTCTTTCCCTTGCGCGGTGGCAAGTTCCTTTAGCGTGGCAACATCACAGCCAGGTACGTCGTCGACCATCACGATGCAGTCAAACTGCTTGAGCGTGGCGGTCCAGTCGGCCGGAACATTGTCTTTGCCAGGAACAAGCGTTCCCACTTTGTAGCGCTTGATCTTCATCAGGTCATACAGCGTGCGAGCAAAGATCTTCGTTTGATCGATCTTGGCGGGAGTGCTGTCTACCGCCGCAGGTGCTTCGGTAGATTCGGCAGGTTCTTCAGCATCCGCAGCACCCTTCCCCTTGGCCTTGGGCTTCGGGAGGCTTTGTTCAGGAACGCCAACGAGCAGCACTCGACCCACTTTGGAATTGGCATCGGTAGCACGCCCCTTCAGCTTTTCCTTGGCGGCTGTCATCGCATCGACGATGTTGTCGCGATACTGCTGGGCCGACAGGACAGGCTCTACCGCTTCTTTTAGTTCTTCAATCAGGATGCCGTAATCGACACCCTTGGTGGCAGGGATGCGAAGGCTCACACGCCACAGTTCATTTCCGCTTTCGAGATCTTCCCGAAGGTAGTCGCTCTTAAGGAACTGGTCACGATGGGCTGCGAGTTTGCGACCGGTCGTTTTGCGAAGTGAATAGGTCAGCGTGTCGCCGTTTGCCGCCGGAAGTGGGCGAACGAACGAGGCTGCGCTGGTAGAGCAACCGACGACTTGCCGGCCCGTGGCGCCAAACTCTTCGTCAATGACCTTTTGAATCCGGCTAGAGATTTCCATCCGCTCCAAGAAGTCGAGCGTATGGGCGCCCTTGGCCGCGACGGCCGCTTCATCAGCCGGCTTATCCTCGCCTGTTGCCGCCGCAGCATTTCCGCCGAGCTTTTCCTTCGGAACGGAAACGACGATCTCCATCGGCACCAGAGGACCAAGCTTTGCTTCGAGGTGCTCATAGTCCTTGATGATTTTGGCATCGGACTTGAACATCTTGAGCATGTTCACGCTGGTGCGGATCTTGGTAACACCAAAACCAAACGCCACAATTACCACCGTGCATGCGATGGCCACCTTGTTGTGATGGCGAACGATGAAGCTTCCCAAGCGATCCCAAAGGTTGTCCAGCAGCGTGTCGGTCCAGCTGGCTTCCTTCTTTTCAGGCTTTTCGGTTGGCTTTTGGGGCCAGATATAAAGTGCGGCAGGCAAATAGGTGAATAGGACCAGTAAGGTTGCCATCACGCCCAGTGCCGAGAAGACACCGAACTTTTGGATCGGAATCAGTTCGCTGGTCACCAGCGATACGAGGCCAATCGCCGTAGTGAGGTTGCACATCAGCGCTGGCTTCCAAGCGTGGGCAATTGCGCGATCGGATGCGCCGTGGTAGCCATGTTCGGCAACCGCTTCTCGATAGTAGTTGATAATGTGCGAGGCACCCGATAGGCCCAGCACATAAACCAGCGCGGGCATCGACATCAAAATGGCATCGACGGAGCTATTGAACCACCAAACAAAGGCCAAGCTCATGACGGCGCTGATGCCACCAATGAAGAAGACCATGATGGTGGCCGAAACGCTGCGGAAGCAAAGGTAAGAAAGGCCAACACCCAGCGCGGCGCACAATCCGACCAAGCGAACCAGGGTGATGGTTCCTTCTTCATCGATGGCGACGTTGTCGACAGGTGGGCCACCTAGCCACAGGTTGCTGTCAGAGATATTGCACTGATTGGCCATTTCCAAAAGTTGGCCACGTGGCTTGCCGAGCATGCCCCGCCCTAGCACAAGGTGCAGGTTCTGCTTAGCAGCATCCGTAAGAGTCAGAACAATGCAGGTTTGCTTGCCATCTGGGCCGATCAACGTCCCTTGTAAGCGACGAAGTGCTTCATCGGGAACATCGGCAAGTTCGCCCCCTTCGCCCGTTAGGCTGGCCAGAACGGCCGGGCCCGTGGTGACGCTTTTGAACAGTTGAGCACGCAGTCGACGAACATCTTGGTAATACCAAGGGCCATCCACGGGACCAAACGATGCCACAAGCGTCCCTTCCACATGGGGACCATACATACGGCGAGAGATGCTGCGACCTAGCGATGCTACTGGAGCATCCACGGCATCCCAGCGATAGAGATCTCCCTCTGGAGTGATGTAGTACCAAGCTTCGGACTTATCTCCCGGCGTTAGCGTGGCTTTGCCCCGCAGCCAGCGTTCGTTTTTACCGCCCCAGTTTTCATTCAGGTTATCAGTAAGATAGAACCCAAGCTTGTTGCCAATGAAATCGTGCTGCACCAGCATGGTGACCGGCTCGGTTTTGATGAGCACATCGCTGGCGTCATCTGCTGGGGTTGCAGCGCTAGCCTTGGCGGCAGCTGCTTCTTCCGCCATGCGCTTCGCCATGGTTGGCGGCAGTTGCGGGTTGAGCTTATCAACAAAGAGCTTGAAGCTCTCGTCGGTTGCATCGCCATGACAACCTTCCCAGCTGACAAGTACGAACTGGTCGCTGATGAAGTGTTGGCGGAACCAGTCGAGCCAGGCCGTCTCTTCAAAGTCCTTGGGCAGCCAGTCCTTCACGTCATTCTTCATGCCCTGAGCGGCCATGCGAGAACCACGCAAAGCAAAGGGAACAAAGAAGAATGTCATCACCAAGATGACAATTCCCCAGCGAGCAAAGAAGCTTGGTTTGACAGCCATGGAAGCGATGGTTACTCAAGGGGAACAAGGAGAGATCATCGGGGTCGGCCAGAAAGTGCGACAGGCTTTGTCTGCCCCCACACGTGGGCGAGTGGCTTTGCTGACGGCTTTGGTTGCCGTGCTCAGCAGGCACAATCGCTATATCTGGAACCCTCTTTCGTATTCCATCGACGATTTTTCGTAGTGCGCTTGGGGAAAATCGGGGCAACCTGGCTTTTAGCGACAGTCCACCGAACCGTTCAAACTGCCTGTTTTCCCTACCCTGGGCCTCTCTCCCCCGTTAAAGATGCATCCCGAAGCAAAAAGTCTGGCTAACCGGCAAATTCTCTCTTCGCTGGCACAAAATCTTGCCGAAGTAGCCGTGAGCCCGGATTTTGCCTAAACTAAAGGTTTGCCGGACCTTCCTTTCCTCGTCGCCCTGGAACCTAAGTAAGGGGTCGTTACGTATAGAGACGGAACGATCACACGGCGACCAAAAGCTTGGAAGCTCTCTTTAACCCTTCACTCCCCGGCTCCTTGGCCTTGGAGAAATTGACTTATGCATCTGAATTCAACTTGGTTGGGCTTCGTTCGTGGACGAGGCGCTGCCCTCCTCGCGATGGTGGCTGCGATGTTTTTGGTGGGGTCGCAAATAGCGACGGCTTGCCCTTTCTGTTCGGCCACCGCCCAGACGTTTTCCGAAGAGATTGCGTCCATGGATGGTGCTGTGCTGGCTAAGCTGCTCAAGGTAGCGCCGCAGTCTGTGGAAGGGAAAGAGCAAGGCGAGATCCCGAAGGCCACCTTTGAAATCTATCAGGTCCTCAAGGGAGATTTCGTAAAACCCAAGCAAGTGATTGAAGCGCTCTATTTTGGCGAAGCTCCGGTGGGAACGAAGTTTCTCATCACGGGGGTCGATCCCAAGCGGCCAATGTGGAGCACTCCCCTAAAGATCTCGGATCGTGCGGAAACCTACTTGGCCGAAGTGCTCAAGCTGCCCAAAGATGGCGTGGACCGCGTGCGGTTCTTTATCAATTACTTGGAAGACAAAGATGACATCTTGGGCCGCGACTCGTATGACGAGTTTGCCAAAGCCCCCTATGCCGTCATCAAGCAACTGAAGCCCGACCTCAAGCGAGATGTCCTGCTGGGCTGGATTAAGAACCCCGAAATCTCGGGCAGCCATCGCCGGCTGTATCTAGTTTTGCTGGGTATCTGTGGGACCGAAGAGGATCTTCCCTACTTGGAAGAAATCATTCGCTCTACCGATCGCAAGAAGAAGCTGGGGCTCGATTCGTTGATTGCCTGCTACTTGACGCTCAAGGGGGAAGAAGGCCTAACGCTCATCGAAGACCTGTATCTAAAGAACAAGAAGGCCGACTACGCCGAGACCTACTCGGCCATCATGGCCCTGCGTTTCCATGTCACCGAAGGGGAAGTCATTTCGAAGGATAAGCTGGTTGCTGGGTTCCGATTGATGCTATCGCGCGCGGAACTTGCAGACTTGGTCATTCCGGACTTGGCTCGCTTTGAGGACTGGGATTCGACGAATACGCTGATGGAGCTGTATCGCAAGGCGGACGCCAACAATGCCTGGGTGCGAGTTCCTGTGATCAACTTTTTGCGCGCCTCTCCTAAGCCAGAAGCCAAACGTCTGTTAAAGGAATGTGAAGAATTGGATCCGGCCGCTTTCAAGCGTGCCAATGCCTACTTCCCCAAGCCTGCCGAAACGACTCCCGCTGACCCTAAAAAGGCCAGTCAATTGCCTTCAAAGGAAAACCCCGTTGCGCAGGCGAGTGCCGTGGAAGATGTTCAGCCGTCCTTAGCATCTGAAGTGGTAAATGCCAATGAATCCTCGATTCCGTCGGCATCGGCTCTAAGTTCCGTTGTGCCGGCCGCATTGACGTCTGCCGTCGTTTCTGGGGAGTCAGACCTGCCCCCCGTTCCGGTTGCCAGCGAAGAGTCCTACGGAAAACTGGCCCGCGTGGAATCTTCCAGCGAACCTGTTGCTAGCAGCGTGCGTAACAGCGCTAGAGAAGAAAATGGTAATCGTGTGGTGGCATCGGTCAACAAAGGTGCTCCGCCGGTTGCAGCACTTAAGCGGTCGGCTCCTCGGGCATTCAATGTTTACATGCTGGTAGGCATTCCATGGCTGGTGGGGATTGCCTTGTTTACGTTGCAATGGTCCATCCTGCGGGGCATTGGCAGCGGACGTCGTAGCTAAGTGGCTTTTGGGGGCGACTAGTGACTTGCTAGGCGACCTCTACAGCAGCCATCGCGCCCTGGCATCTTTGCCGGGAATGCGCGTGATCGAGATCCTTTTGTAGTTTGAGTTTGTGCCGTGAACGATTCTATTGAAACCCAGTTTACCTCGGTTGAAGAAGACATCCTGGAGGAGCGTACCACTCCCAGCGGTGCCATCCTGTGCATTGTGTTTGGCGTTTTGTCGCTGCTGGTGTTCATCTTGGGCCAACTTGTGCTCTCGATGCTGGGATTCGTGTCGGCCTGCATTGCGATCACCATGGCATTTAAGGCGATGCTTTTGATCCGTCGCTATCCGATGGAATATTCCGGCCTTCGTCCCGCATCGCTGGGGCTCTCGCTAGGTATTTTTTCGTTGGTCTGCGGCGCAGCCTGGCACATCTACGACTATTCCACCGAAGTGCCCGAGGGCTTTCAGCGAATTTCCTTTGCAGATTTGCAGCCCGACATCCAGAAGAATGAACTGGGGATCTCGCAAGTGGCGTTTGATCTCCGTGGTAAGCAGGTCTTCATCAAAGGCTACATCCATCCCGGCGTTCAAGGGACGGGAAAGGTTAGCCACTTCATCCTTGTTCCTGACATGGGAACCTGTTGCTTTGGCGGCCAGCCGAAGGCAACCGACATGGTGGAAGTGAAGATCGTTGGCGATGCCCCTCGCATTTCGTATAGCACGCAGCGCATCAAGCTGGCGGGGACGTTTGACCTAGTGAATCCTGATCAGTCCAAGACCCTTGGGCTGAAGGACGTGGTCTATAAGATGGACGTTACCTACGTCAAGTAACGAGCCTACTCTAGCCCCATGGCTCCTGCGGGCGGAATCTGTACACCGCCAACGCGACCTAGACGACTGCTCGGCAAGAATCGTGGCTCGATGTTGAACAGGAAGCCGACGTTGTTGCGGCTCGCATCCAGGTTAAAGCCAAGCTTCACCAGGAACGATTCACCCACGCGGGTCAGGGCGAGGGTTTGGCCAATGTTGCCCGTTGTGGCAAAATCGATACTGCTGCCAGCCGTCGCGATCCACTTCTCGCTCATACGATAGCTGAGCGAGGTAACGAGCACATTGCTGCTGACGGGACCTTCCGTCGAGCGGAAGCCCATATACATGCTTCCGTACTCTGGCCGGCTGAGCATACCACCCAGGGTGATTTGACGCAGACCCTGATCGAAGTCGTCGTAAAAGCCATCGGAGAGAATTGTTAAGCGGTCGCCCACATGCCAACGGAAGTTGTAGTCGACTAGGCCAATGTTCGATCCGAAATTGTCACGGGTTGCATTGGGGAAGAAAGAGGCGTTCAGGTCGAGCGCGATCCAGTCGATGATTCGCTCTTGTCCGGCCAGGCCACGCTTGGTCTGCCAACGCTGTTTGATTCCTGTTCGGAAGACCATCAGGTCGTCAGCAATTTCCGCGCTCGACGAAGTCACGTTGCCGGCTAGATTGCTTCGCAATGCAAAGTACCGTTCATCATACTTCTGAGGCACAAACGTGCCCAAGGGTTGGCCGAACGTATTGACGGCCATTCGGCGGCGGAAGTGTTCGGTTGAATCATCATCGAGGGGATCATAGAGAGGCAGTTGGTTGAGGCTCTTGTTGGCACCGGCCACGAAGAATTCAGACTCCAGCACGACTTTGTGCGCCAGCCCATTCAGGTTGAACAACTCGCTTTGCACTTCGGGATCAGCTCGCCAGAATGGCATCGAAGCTCGCACGCCTGCTTGTCCGTAGAGACGCGAAAGGTCATTGCCCACGAGGTCATTTTGCCAAAACGCAGCCTGTCCCATGACATAAGGTACAAATTTGACGGGGCCGGCATCGATAGGCAGGTCCAATTCATGCGCGGTGACCGCCCGTGCCCCTTGGGCATTTTGTTCCCAAGGCAAGTAGCTAAACGTGGTCAGATCGACCGGGTTCGTCGGCTTGGAGGCGATCTTCATGTCGGCAAACCCAACGCTGGAGTGAGTGCTCCATGTTAGGCGATCGGCTAATAGCGACTGTCCAATCCAATAGTGATCACCTTTAGGAAGCCACTGGGTTTGTGTGAAGAATTCATTCAGACGCGCATCGGCGTTGACGCTCCAGGCGGTATTTCCCGCGAGGCGTTTGAGCTCGATGCCGGTCGTTTGATCTTTGAATGTGTCCCACTCGTTTTCGTAATACTGCTCTAGGAAGTTGCGATCACTGATTAGGCCCACTTCGCCCGTCAATTGCATGTCATAGGGGAGGAATTGGCGGTGCTGTGCCAAAACGCGACCACGGAATGTCGATTCCAGGGGCACGCTGAGGCGATCACGGCCGAGGTTGTCTTTGCCCGAGTCATGTGGCAACCCCCAAACGTCGATAGAGCCCGTTGCGGGGCCTGACAGGCCAAACATTCCTTCGCTTTGATAGCGATAGTTCGTGCCTAAGGCAGGACCACGCATGCTCAGGATGTCGGTGGAGAGTTGCCATTTGTGTCCAACCGGCTTCCTTTGGATCCCCAGCATCTGGAAAAGATCGTAGTCGATATACAACTGTTGGCCGTAGATGCGGTCACCCTTGTAGCGAACCTGTTCAATGTAATAGGTGGGCTGCGTAAGGTCGGTCGCGATTCGTGGCCAATAGAAGACCGGAACGCCACCAATATAAAGCGAGTTCCCTTGAGCGGTCGCCATCAGCTGGTGTTCGACCTCGGGCTCTCCAGTTTCCGGATCGACAACCGCTTGCCCCGTAAAGGGATCGATTAGAGGGCGCTGTAAATCCTCAAGCATCGCGTTTTGCGTTTGCATCCAGTAACGGGGGACGCCGATGCGGCTGCTAGTGAGCGCCGTCCCATAGGCCTGCACATGTTGACGATCAACTTGCTGCAGGACCTGTGCTCGTAAACGCAACAGACCTTGATAGTTCTTAACAGGGGTCAACATCTCGGCATCGAGCACGACGCCGCTTTGACGGGAGGCGTTGTAGTACATCCGTTCGGCATAGATGACACGATCACCCTGACGGAAAACGATGTTTCCTTCGAGGTAGACTTCGGTGGGATTGGATGTATCGGTGACATCATAGCCACCTTGCTGCAGGATTTCGGGGCGTGGAGTCCAAGCGACGATGTTGTCGCATTCCAGCGAGACCGATCCAAACTGGTCGAGTCCTTCGATGACGGCTTGAACGCCGCCCGTGACGATCGTGATTTGCCTTCCGGTATCGGGGTCGGTAAAGGAATTGGTTTGCCAACGGCCATTATTGCGTGGGAAAAACCGAATTCGCTCACGCATTGGCTGCGGTGTCGGCTGTACGGTGGGGGCGGCAAGTTCTTCCGCAACGTAGGTGGCACCGCGTACGGCCGATGGTTCTGCTTCGCGGCCGTTATCGCTAACTGGCTGGGAAGCGCTGGCCGAGGTAACCCCGCCGTGCCATGCTTGTTCGCCACGGCGATAGATAGCCGGCAGCACTTCGGGCTGGCCACGGCCATCCAGCGGGACGCTCATCGTGATGCCGGCTGTCGAGTGGAATCGCCCGACCCAAGTACGATCCTTGATGGTTTGAGCCTTACGCTGGGTGATGTTGTGTGGGTTGCCAGCATGTCCATAGTCCACTTGGACCTGGCCCCCGGTGTCGCCTTCAAAGTAGGCGATCACTTTGCTTGGCTTGCCAGAGTAAGGGTCGGCTCGATCGACCCACAGAATCGCTTGTGGAGCGCGAGCGACGATGTCACCCTGCTTCAACTCGCAATTGCCACGAATCTGCCAAACCTCATAGCTCCCTTGTTCCCATTGGCGAGCAGAATCCCCTTGCACATGGATGGCCGCATTGGTGTTGCCAATGGGTAGCTCAATTTCTGCCGCATGGAGATTACTCGCCCATCCACCCACAACCGACAGAATAGCCAGCATGCACCAGTGAAGGGCATGCCGCACCAGGTTTTGAGAAAACGACAGAGTTTTCTTCAAGCGGAGTGGAAGCGGTTGTCGATACTGCGTGCGAAGAGATTCAGAGGATCGCGCAGCAGGCTTCATCGTGGTGCGTAATGCGACCACGTCCCTTTCGGGGTTTTGAAGACCAGCGTTCTTAGCGATCGACGGCAATCCAGACCTCACGCAGTCAAAATACGGGTGGCGTGTGGAATCCACTTGCGCAGTACGCGCGCAGGCGTTCCCCTTTTTCGGGGCGGCGGATTGTAATCAGCCCTGGAACGCAGGACAAGGCAGTTTTTGTCGCAATTGGTGCGTCGTAAGTCTTTGAAAAATAGATACTTACGACTTGGCCTGTTTTGGCCCTGCGGATTCCATACTGCGGGTCGAAGTAAAGTGAAGCCTTATCCGGCAAAGCCCTTCTGCTGCTGAGCAGTGCAAATAGGCCGATGACTGGTGCCCGCATTCGCAGGTTGCTGAAGTAGAGCGAGTGGGTCGCAGTTAGCGTGGCTAACAAGAGTGCGGCCGCAATCCACTCGGGCGAGCAAAGCTTCTTTCCCAGGGATCGGACACCCACCAACATCAGCACGTATATCGCGCCGAACCAAACGCCGGTTGCGATGCGAAGTAGCTGACTCTTGGTCGATTCCTCCTTCTGTAGCCGATTGGGGACACAGCGAAAAAGCGCCCTCCACCGGTAGAGCGTTGCGGTAACTGCTCCGCTTGGATTGTGGGAAATCGCCCAGTAGGCTTGTTGCCGCAGTTTTTCATCGAGGGCCAGCTCTGTTTGCCGATGCGCCCATTCTGATTGTGAAATCGAAGCAGGGGCGGCGCTGGGTGCCTTGTCCAAATAGCGAGCCAGCAACTTTTGACGCTGCTGTTCTACTTCGCCATCGAGCAAGTCACTTTGCCAAGGCAAGCCCGTGGTATCGTTCTGCAAGTGATTGTAAAACTCGGGGTTGTTGGCCAGCCAAAGTGTGTACCCGCCATGCGTGGTGGTGAAAATAGGACGACCGAAGACGAGGGCGTTTCGAAGCCCCCAGGGAACGATGGTTGCAAATGCCGCGAATAGAAACAACGCACAACAATAGATGGACTGCTTGGAAAAATGAAAGGCGGGCTGCTTGAAGGCATTGGTGCTACTACACAAGGTCACTAATCCTATCGCTGCTACCCAGGGCAGAAACGTAGGGCGGGCCAGGGCCGCTAAACCTGCAAAGAACCCTGCAGCCAATAGCCATCCAGTGGACGTTTTCGTGGGTTGATTACCTGCTCTGGGAAACATGGCGATTGACCATGCCCAAAGCACCAGCAAGGGCAGGAACGCAGCCAGCGTTTCTGTCATCACTAGCGTCGATTGATTGAGCAGTAGAGGGTCACAGGCAACTAGTAAGGCGCCCCAAAAGCCTCGTTGTTCTGCCAGCTTTTCCTCGGAGGAAAGGCCGGTCGACCACCGCCGGCTAAGGTCGTACGTCAGAATGACGGTCCCTAGTCCAAGCAGTAAGTGCAGCCCCGCAATGGCTTGGGTCGAGACGTAGCCTGTTGGCAATGATAGGGACCAAAGTAGGAGCGGATAAAGCGGCGGCCGGAAGGCAGTCGCATGGATTTGGTCGCTGGCAGGAACGCTTCCCAGGGCCTTGGAGGGCCTTGCATCGTCCCAGGCATAGACGCCCTGGGTCCGCAGGGTTTCTGCAATATGGCGATAGGCGTCGGGGTCCTTTTGGAGTTCAGAAAAACGGGCGACCAAAACCACCGAGCGCACAATCAGCGCCAGGAGCAATACCTGCCACACGCCGTGCGTCCAAAAGCGTCGGTTGTGGGGCAAGTTGGGCTGCATGAAGGAGTCGTGCCAGGTTGGTGAAGGGGCTGCACGGAGTATAATCCCTTCGGTCTTGATGTGGGAAGTAAGTCAAACACGCGACATTTCAACTCCTTAGCAATTTGGCGACCGGTAATGCAGCTAACTTGGAAGTCTTCTAGTTCTGCTTCGTCTCTTTATTTGGCCTGGAAACTGGCACAGGGAGAATCGCTGGTCGATGGCGCGCTAACCGAAGCGATTGCTCCCCATGCGGCAAAGCTAGAGTCGATCATCTCTAGCAGTGGTGTGCCACGTGAGCGATTTTGGCGATTCCTGATGGGGCTTTCGTCGGAATATCCTAGCAACCGTCAATTGGTCGAAGTCGTGCTAAGCAAGCTACTGGGGCGAAGTGCGGCACTAGGGGCGTTGGTGGCACCGCTCATCGCAGCCATTGATGCAATCGAGGCAGAGATGACCCGCCTGCTACCGAAGCTGGCCCAAGAGCTTCCACTACGAGGAGGCCCCCTGCGAGAGCAATGGGAGGCTCGTGGGCCTGGGTTGTTGCGACGCTTTGCAAAGTTGACGGAAGAGTCGGTCCTGGCGCCACAAGCAACGGTCGTTGTCGTGCATCCAGCCACGGCGGGAGGGTGCGAAGTCTATTTGGAAGGGAATCAGGTTCTTTGCGAGGGATTACTGGCGAATGCCGATCCACGCTTGCCAGAAGTCGTCCGCTTGGGGTGGAGCCTCGTTCAACTTCAAATGGACCTGCCGGTATTTAGCGAGAACCTGCCAGCAGGTCGACTGTTGCAACTTGCACGGCTCGCGATGCTTCCTCCGATTCTCAAAGCGGCGGAAGAGGTGGAGCTGGTTCATTCGCCAAGCGAATTGTTGCCGCAAGCCCTGCGGCATTGGAATGTTCTGCCTGTGGCCGATGATTCGCCGGTGATCTTACTGCTCAACGCCTGGTGGGACGACTACCAACAGAACCGTTTGCCTTGGCATGTGGCGCTGATGGCGCTAGACAATCTGCTTGGTGATGGATTGCTGCCGAGCAGTTAGCAGGCTACTCACGTTGCGTTAGCCGTGAGCGCTGGCGAGGCCGGGCTCGACCCAGCTTTGACGACTCACAATGCGCCAATAGGCGCGGTTGCGATTTTCTTGCGCCGACTGAGGATTACAGTATGGCTTCGCATGGTCCTGATGCAGCGCGACGATGGAGTATTTTTGTAGGCTTCCGTAGCAGCCCGAGTTAAATAGGCGAATCCCCAGGTCGCGATCTTCCGCACCATAGTGGACAAAGCCTTCGTCAAAGCCATTCACATTCATCAGATCGCTGCGCCAAGCGGCCGAATTGTTGCCACGCAGTACTGCTAATCGCCATGTCAGCGTGTTAAGGATCGGAAGCCAAATGCTATCGCGCATCAGGCGGATCCGCTGTTTTGCCATTCGCTTGTCCAGCGATGTGAGGTAGCTCAGGTCAAACACGCGATTGGAGACGATGTCGGTCTCGGTGAATTGACGATGAACGGGGATCGGAACGTTGACAATCCCGCCGGAGACAAACCGTTTGGGGCGTGAGGCGGTAATGTGGCGCTCCACAAAATCATTTCGCGGGATGCAGTCTGCATCCGTCATGATTAGATAGTCCGCATCGGCCTCAGCAATGGCCTTATTAAAGATCTTGGCACGACGAAAGCCGCGATCTTCGTGCCAGACATGATCAATCTTCAGCGAGGCAAAGTCTGGACTACTTAAAAGGTCTCGTACCGAGTCGTTGGAACCATCATCCGCAATAATCACGCGAAAGTCTTGCACTGTTTGTGCCTGCAATGCGAGCAAGCAATGCCGCAACACAGGCGCATTGTTATAGGCAGATACGATTACGCCTACTTTCATGGGATGATCTCCTTCGCCGATTTCAGCACGCCCTACTTGGTGTGGGGAAATCTTTTTCAGATTTGGCTTTGTGCTGGGGAATTCTAACTACCCCTTTTGAGGTTACCTAGAGCATCTAGAGTACAGTTCGACAAAATGCGAAGTGCTCAGCACCTTACAAAGTGGTAATCCAACGTCCGGTGGGGAGCGTCGAGCGATTTTCCAATTGACCTAAGTTTTCTTTCGGCTGATACTTTGCATGACGCGAAGGTGTAGGAAAGGCAAACACGCCCTACTTCGCGCTGCCTGGCGGCAGTTTTCCGTGTTGGAGCAACGATGCGTATCCTGGAAGTATTCTCCAACCGTGCACTCAATGGAGCGGCCATGCATGCGCTCCAGCTATCGCGCGAGCTCAGCAGCGATGGGGCACGAGGTCACCTTCCTTACCAAGACGGGCTCTTGGGCTGCGGCGCAGACTCTGCCGAGTGATGTTCAACGTAAAGAGTCGAGTATGAATTTCTATTCCCCTTGGGAATGGATGCGACTCGCCCGCTGGGTACGAGCAGAAAAGTTCGACATCATCCATTCGCACAATACACGGGCCAGTAACTTTGGAGCCATCCTGGGTTTAGTGACACAGGCCAAATCGGTGGCAACCGCGCATCATCAAAATTGGCAATTGCACTGGCGGCTGCACGACCATGTGATCGCCGTCACGGAAATGGGGCGGCGTGCCCACGTCGAGCGAAGCGCCGTCCGTCTGGAACGAAGTAGCGTCGTGCATTGCTTTGTCGATTGCGAACGATTCAACCCAGCTCCATCCGCCATTCGCGAGGAATTTCGCAAGCAAAACCACCTTCCCGAAAAGGCATTGGTGTTTGGGATTGTTGGCAATGTGGAACCGCGAAAGGGGCACCGCTTTCTCATTCAGGCATTGCCTGCCATTCGCCGCAAGTTTCCGCAGTTCAAGCTGGCTGTCATTGGCTCGAACGAGCGGGAATATGGCAAAGAGGTAAAGGGCTTAGCCCAGGACCTTGGAGTTGCCGATTCGATTGTGTGGATCGGTACACAAAAAGAGATGGTCCCCGTCTACAAGGCGCTGGATGCTCTCGTACTGTCTTCTCTTGATGAGCAGTTGCCGCTCGTCATGCTTGAAGCGATGGCAAGCGGACTGCCTACCATTGCAACCAGTGTTGGCGGAATTCCCGAAGTGATCTGCGATCATCAAACGGGGCTACTTGTACCAGCCAGCAATGTCGAGGGACTGGAGAACGCAATCATCGAATTGGCGGAGTCAGCGACACTGCGGCAATCGTTGGCACGAAATGCCGTAGAACAGGTTCAAAAGCAGTTCTCGCGGACGAAGCAGACGCAGCGCGTCGTCGATGTCTTTGAATCACTTCTGGGGAGCCCCTCTGGCTCGGTTACAAGCGCAGGTGAGGCTGTTTCGAAGAGTAACTCACCCCGAGCGGCCGCGTAGCCTGCCAGCCAAAATGGTGGTTTGTACCGCCGCCAAAATGTCTAGTCAAATGCTTGGCAATTGGAGGATTCGCGGGGTTTAGGTCGCCGCTGGAATCTGTTCAAAACCCAAGAAATACTGGCTTGCCCATTTCCGGCCTGCTAGAATGCCGGAGTGTAAGGAACGTGTGGCGACAGCTTGGGAAGTGCTTGCCTTGGGTCTAGCAGCGAATAGGGATTCGCCTCGCCCGGCTGATCGCATTGAAAACGACATTCTTTGAGGAGTGGATAATGCTACGAAGTGTTTGGGCCAGCTTGGCCTTGGTAATGGTTTTGGTAGGTGTGGTTCAATTGTCGGCAGCTGATAAGAGCCCGCTGAATTTCACGATGAAGTCGATTGCTGGCAAAGAAGTAAACCTCAACCAGTACAAGGGGAAGGTTGTGTTGGTTGTGAATGTGGCCAGCGCTTGTGGCCTCACCCCACAGTACAAAGACCTGCAAGCCATGCATGAAAAGTATGGAGCTGAAGGCCTTTCGGTACTGGGTTTCCCTTGCAATCAGTTTGGTGCCCAAGAGCCAGGAACCGAGACCGAGATCTCGGAATTCTGCACCACGAAGTACAACGTCAAGTTTGACATGTTTTCGAAGGTGGATGTCAATGGTGACAAGGCTTGTGACCTGTACAAGCTGCTGACCAGCACCGACACGAAGCCTACCGAAAAGGGAAAGATCTCTTGGAACTTCGAGAAGTTCCTCATCGGTCGCAACGGTGAAGTCGTTGCTCGCTTTGCACCACGTACCAAGCCAACCGATCCAGAAGTGATCAAGGCTATCGAAGCCGAATTGGCCAAGAAGTAGTCCCGCACGGCAGTGCCGCTAGGCACATGCTGGCTAAACAAATCAAAGCCTGTGGCGCTTCTATTAAAGGAGTGCCACAGGCTTTTTTCGTAGCCGCCGAGTTTTCGTTGACGACTTATCGCAGATACTAGATTAGTTCGCGAATTGGATCGCGGCGGTCCAGCAAGAAGATGGGACGTCCAGCGTGATCAGGAATGGTGGCCGTATTGGCATCGATTCCCATCTGGCGATAGAGCGTTGCAAACACATCTTGGTAGTGAACGGGACGGTCTTGCGGCACTTCGCCCAGACGATTGGTAGAGCCAATTACCTGTCCGGTCCGCATTCCACCGCCAGCCAGAAGAGCGCAGGAGGCTTGAGGCCAGTGATCGCGTCCACCATCCTTGTTAATGCGTGGCGTACGGCCAAACTCGCCCCAGGCAATGACGCTTACATCCTTATCGAGCCCACGATCGTGCAAGTCTTGAACCAGGGCGGTGATTCCTTGGTCAAACCGGGCGAGTTGTTCAGGTAGGCGAATGAAGTTCGAATGGTGGCGGTCCCAGCTTCCAAAGGAAAGGGTGACCACGCGTACGCCCGCTTCTACTAAACGGCGGGCCACCAAAAATTGGTCCATCCAGTGTGGGCCGGCATCTTCACCAAAGGCTGGGTCTGCGCTTCCACGTCCATAACGGTCTCGCAGTGCTGGGTCTTCCTTTTCAAGGTCGAGCGCTTCGACAAGCTTGCTAGAGGTCAGCACGTCAAACGCCCGCTTGGTAAATGCATCAACCCCTTGGGCCGAGGCGCTAACTTCCATCTCGCGGCGATAACGGTCAAAGCTTGATAGCAGCGATTGGCGATCGCGCAGTTGATCCAGCGAGACGCCATTGAGTCGCATGTTGGCCATCCCTTCGCCATCAGGCTGGAAGGCGGCGTGGGCAAGGCCCAAAAAGCCGGGCATTCCTGGATTGCTGTAGGGGGCGTGTTTGGTCTTGATGGTAAGGCCCACGAAGGGAGGAACCGCCCGGTCGCTTGGTCCTTGTAAACGTGAAATGGCCGACCCCAGCGAAGGATGGTCGTCTTGGCGTCCCTTGGCACCAATTGGATATCCGCTCATGCACATGTCAGAGGCATGCTGATCCGGCGCACCATACAAGGAACGAATGATGGCGAACTTGTCCATCATCTTGGCCAAGCGTGGCATATGCTCGCAGATTTCGATCCCCGGCACATTCGTCTTGATCGGCTGGAAGGAACCGCGGATCTCAATCGGCGCATCCATCTTCAGGTCATACATATCCTGATGCGAAGGGCCGCCCGAAAGGTAGACCATGATGACCGCTTTATGCCCCAGGCCTTTGCCACTGGCAGCTTCGGCTCGCAAGATGTTGGGAAGCGACATCCCACCCAGGGCTAGTCCACCAATCTTCAAGAAGTGCCGGCGCGAATGGCGGTCACAAAACGAAGACGAACCTCGGCCGAGGATGGATAGCATTACAGACTCCTTCAAAAACTGGCGGGTGCCTCAGGCAGCGAGGCTCAATCAGGCGGGCAATTCGACCCTCCTAGTTTATCAAACAGGGGGCACCCTTGCCGACAACAGAAATGGCAGAAGGAGGTTCTTTTTTCTTGAATTTGGCCGGAGAATTAACGGTTTTATTGCCTGATATTTGGCTTTACATCCCGTGAAAGTGCCTGTGGGGCGGGCATCGTTTGCGGTGAACCGAGCCAGATTGGTCTGCCAGCTTCTTCTTGCATTACGCAGACAGGGTAGGGACAATGCAGAAGCAGGCAATTTTCTTCCACTTCTTGGCCGCACCAATTATGGCCCCCACTGTCACTCAGCCACGCCTCCGCTTTCAGTTTTCGCTGAAGTCGTTGTTACTGCTTATGGCAGTGTCGTGCGTGGTGTTTGCGATGCTCCGCACGGGGACCGATACGGCCATTCAGAATCTCACCCGGGGACTGGCGCACTACTTTTTGTTGATCTTCGGCGTGGGCCCTTGGTTTACTCGCCTGCTGGGGGAGTGCTTTCCATTCACTCGCACCACCTTACGCCTGATGATTAGCAACTTGCTGCTATTATTGCTGTTCGTGGTGGGGCTGCGAATTTCCGAAGCTTGGTTCGGCTCGAAATCGACGCTCTACATGTGTGTGGCGACGCTCGTCCTGTGGACGCCCCAGTACATGATCTTCTTTTTGTGGCATGATGAAGGTCTGTCGACGGAAGACCTGTAGTTGGCTTGCTCGTTTTTCTAACGAACAAGCCGTTCCCATGCATCGATTAGCAGGTTGCTCACCCGATCGATTTCTTCTTCGGACGTGTACCAGCCGATGCTCAGACGAATCGTTCCGCGAGCTTGCTCGACATTGACCCCCATGGCGGCCAGTGCAGAAGAAATGGTCGTCGTGCTGGTATAAGGGGCCGATCCTGTGGATGCAATCAGTTCCGGGACATTCTCCAGTAGTGACTGGGCCTCTACGCCAGGGAAGCTAACGCTGAGGGTGTTGGGCAAGCGTGCCGCTAAAACCCCATGGAGTACCAGTGAATCGCCGATGCCACGTTGCAATTGATTCCAAAGGCGGTCGCGAAGCATTAACAGCCGTTCTTGGGATTCGTCCAAACACTTTTGTGCGAGCGTGCAAGCTTTGCCAAGGGCGACGATGCTTGCCACATTCTCGGTGCCGCTACGCAAGCCTGCCTCTTGTCCATCACCATGAAATAGTGGTTCGAGCAAGGCTCCACGTCGAACGTAAAGGGCACCAATTCCCTTGGGGGCATAAAACTTGTGTCCTGAAAGGGATAGTAAATCGACATCTAACTCGTCGACAAACGTACGGATTTTACCGACCGTTTGTGATGCATCGGTATGTAGTAGCACTTGGCGTTGGTGGCAGATTTCTGCAATCTGTTTGAGCGGTTGTATCGTGCCGATCTCATGATTGGCGTGCATCACACTGACGAGCAGCGTATCGGGCCGAATGGCTCCCTTGATGGCGCTAGGCTGTACGACCCCTTGGCCTGTCACGCCTACTACGGTGACATCAAACCCAAGTCGTTCTAAAAACGCTGCAGACTTTGCCACGCTGGAATGTTCGATGGCGGAAATAATCAAATGCCCATTGCCAATCGTTCCCGCATTTAGCATCAGCCCCTTGAGAGCGAGGTTGTTGCTTTCGGTTCCACCGCTGGTAAAGATCACCTCATCAGCATCTGCCCCCAGCAAAGAGGCAACTTGCCCGCGCATCGGTAAGTGCTTCCGAGGCCGCACGCGACAGCGGGCTACTTCCCGTGGGGTCGCCATAGTGCTGCGCCAGAAGGGTAGCATCGCCTCCTGGATGCTGGGGGCAATTGGCGTGGTCGTATTGAAGTCGAAATACAGCTGCCGCATAGTGCTTGGGTGCTCAGGCAAGCCGAGGGGAAAATGAGAAACCACGCGGTTTCTCAAAGACGCGCTGGAGGTTGCAATGCGTCTTGGTCGGTTCAGTCTAATCACGCCTAAAGAATCGGCCTATAGTTTTGCCGAGCAAAGGCTCCATCCACAGCGAGGGATGGAGCGGGCTTGCCGTTATTATCGGCAAGCCAAAGGCGTACTAGCTGCCAGTCAAACCAGCAGAGACGGGAACGTTGAGCTGCTCAATAGCAGTGTCGAGGTTCGTCAGCTTGTCTAGCGTGGCATTTCGAATAGCCGCTAGTCCACCGATCGTTCCGATCACGATCAGCGAGGCGATCATGATCCATTCAATAGTAAGCGCACCGCGACGAACAGCCTTTAGCCTTCGTGCGGAACCGATTACAGAATTATGTTGATGTTGCATGGCCAAGTCCTTTAACGACTAGCTGCCGCCGTTAATTGCAATCACAGCGTTTGCCAAGTCTTGAAGTTCCGCAACGACCGCGTTGCGAACAAGGGCCAAGCCTCCCAAAATGCCGATCACCATTACCGTGACGAGCAAGATCCATTCCAGGGTGAGAACCCCTTTGCGGCGGGATCGATTCTTCTTCGAGTTGCCAAATGGAAGCATGACAGGACCATTCCTTAGTTCGGGGTACAAGCGCGACCGCGCTACTGTCCCTTGACATAGCAGTCGCCTGGGCAAATAGAAGCACTTCCCGTACCAAAGGAGCCGCCGCCCCTGAAAAAGGTGGTGCTGGTCGGATCAACCGCTACAACACCAACAAGGCGCGGGCATTCACGTCCGAGTCGGTCCGCCTCATGTATAGAAGTCGAAGCGCTCACGTTTGATTTGGTTATCAATCGAGCGTCAATCAGGAGTTGTGCCCGCCAGCCAGCCACCAGTCAAGAAAAGTTGACTCTGCTGGCCGATTTCGATGTTCAATGTTTTTACTCTTGCCCATAAGCAGTAAGATGAAACTGGGCTTCGATTTTAGCTTGGTCCTTTTGCAGCCGCGTTGTTATGTCACCTCTTTTCCCTACAAAGCACGCCAGCACGCAATTCCCGATGGGGTGTTGGTGGCTGGTTTTGATTTGTGGAGTGGTGCTACTTCGTGGGGATCGCCACGCTGCCGATGCGGCCGACAAGCCTTCGGTAGGTCACTGGGCGTATCGTGTGCCAAAGTCGGTCGCTCCGCCCGCTCGTCCGGCTGGCGTCCAATGGCCGCAGCGGACGGCCGTGGATGCTTTCCTGCAAAGTCAGTTGCCGGCTGTTGGGTTGTCGCCGGCAAAAGAAGCTTCGCGGGAAGTTTTGCTTCGCCGCGTAACGCTCGACCTGACCGGCTTACTGCCGACGCTGCAAGAACAGGCAGACTTCTTCAGCGACAATTCCCCGGATGCGTTTGAACGGGTGGTGGATCGCCTCATGGCATCGCCACATCATGCCGAGCGAATGACGGTGCCATGGCTCGATTTAGCACGCTATGCCGATACGCACGGCTATCACAGCGATTCCGAGCGTCAGATGTGGCGCTATCGGGACTGGGTCCTTGGTGCAATGGCCAAGGGAATGACGTTTGATCAATTCACCACCGAGCAGTTGGCCGGAGACCTGCTTCCCCACCCCACGCTTCAGCAACAGATTGCCACGGGGCTGCAGCGTAACCACATGCTGAATGATGAAAACGGCGTCATTGATGCCGAGTTCCTCAATGAGTACATCTGTGATCGCGTTTCGACCCTGGGAACCATTTGGCTGGGGCAAACGCTGGGCTGTGCTCGCTGCCACGATCACAAGTACGATCCCGTCAGCCAAAAGCAGTTCTATCAGCTCTACGCCTTCTTTCACAATGTTCCCGAGAACGGCGTCGGGGGACGCAATGGTAACTCGCCACCGTGGATCGTTTCTCCTTCCGATGTGGACCATCAAAAGCAACTCGCCATGGAGCTTGAGATCGCTACGCTTCAGGGTGAACTGACGAAAACAAAAAAAGCGATTCTGCAAACACTCCCCGAGCAAATCGCCACGCTGCAAGACAAGGCTCGCAATCGGCCACTTCCTCCGAAAGATGCCGTTCGCACGTTGACCTTTGATGAGGGCGTAGAAACTGCCCCCCATGAACCGGTTCAGCTTTCCGACAAGCACGAGTTGGTACTAGGAAAGGTTGGCCAAGCGTTGCTAGGCGATGGAGAGGCGTGGGCCAAGCTTCCCTCGCTCGCCTGGGACCGTGAACAGCCCTTCACTGCCGCAGCATGGATCTTCACGACAACTTCCGATGAGCAGGTCATCCTTTCTCAGGCAGAAGTGGCTCTTGAAGGAAGAGGCGTCATTTGGAGCCTGCATCAAAAGCACCTGCGGCTCTCACTTCGCCATGAAAAACAAGCCAATGAGATCGTCGTGCAGTCCCAGCAGCCGCTATCGCCCCGCAATTGGCATCATGTCGCGGTATCGTACGATGGCTCCTCCAAGGCGAGCGGCGTAAAGCTGTATGTCGATGGAAAGTCGATCGACATAGAAATTGTGCAGGATTCGCTGACGGCACATATTTTAACCGATGCCCCCCTTCGCATTGCCCAGTTCGATGACGAGACCCGTTTTCGCGGCATGCTTGATGAGCTGCAGTTTTTTGCTCGCCCAATAAGTGCAGACGAAGTTGCGCTGTTGGCCGGCATCGATCCCTACCTGGCCCTGTTGGATACACCGGCAGAGAAGCGGACGCGCGAGCAGAACCAGCAGTTAGAAGAGTACTTCCTGCTGCAGTCACCTGCGTATCAAGAGCTGGTGGCGAAGGTGCAAGTGCTCGAAGGAAAGTGTCGTGACATTCGCAATCAATCGCCGACCACCATGGTGATGCAAGAATTGCCGCAGCCACGGCCCACGTTTGTGCTTGATCGGGGCATCTACGACAAGCCACTGGAGCAGGTCTCTGCTTCTGCGCCACAGAATTGGGGCCAGTGGCAAAAGGTCTGGCCTGCAAACCGCCTCGGGTTGGCACAGTGGCTGCTGGACCCTAACAACCCGCTGCCCGCCCGAGTAATGGCCAATCGCCTTTGGCAACAATTATTTGGAGTGGGGCTTGTAAGAACGCCAGATGATTTTGGCACCCGCGGAGAAGCTCCAACGCACCCCGAGCTACTCGATTACTTGGCCGTCGATTTGGTAAGCCACCACTGGGATACCCGCTTTGTCATGCGGCGCATCGTCCAAAGCCATGCCTATCGGCAAAGTAGCATTCGAACCGCAAGTCAGGAATCTGTTGACCCAGAGAATCGCTGGCTGACCGTGGGACCACGCTATCGCTTGCCGGCCGAGATGATTCGCGATGTGGCCCTGCAAAGTTCGGGGCTGCTGGTTGACCAGTTTGGCGGTCCCTCCGTGCGACCCTATCAGCCTGGCGATCTTTGGAAGGACCTGGCCTACGACACGCTAAACTACGGTGCCCAATCGTTCGTCCAAAGCCGTGGTGCAGGCCTCTATCGCCGCTCGGTGTACACGTTTTGGAAACGGACGGTTCCACCCCCGGGCCTTGCGCTGCTCGATGCCCCCAACCGAGAAACCTGCACCGCCTCCCGGCCTGTGACCAATACGCCGCTGCAAGCCTTGTTGCTGCTCAATGATGTCACCTATGTGGAGGCGGCTCGTGGGTTGGCCCAGCGTGTGGTGCTGGCAATCCCTCAGCCCAAGGGGGAACGAAACGGTCACCCCTCCCCCGAAATTGTCGCCAAGCGACTGGATGTGCTGTACCGCATGGTACTTGGGCGCGGCATCCTGCCATCCGAGCGAGAAGTTTTGGCCCAGCAGATCGCCCAGGACCATTCCGAGTTTGCCAGCGATCCGGCCGAGGCCGACAAGCTATTAAAAACCGGCAATTCGGCCGCGTCGGCTGCGATTCCCCCTGCCGAACTGGCCAGCTGGACATTGGCCGCCAGTGTGATCCTGAACTTGGATGAGGCCCTTTGCCAGCACTAGTCTGGCTTGCCTCGTCGGTACAAAAAGAAGCCGTTTTGCTTCCCAAAACCTTTCTTGCTTGCGGCTCGTCTTACCTTCGTCGGTCTGCTGTTGTCGGGATCGCAACCCCCTTCCTAATGGGATCAGAGTCTATGCGTAAGGTATTTGGCTTGCTGTGCATTTCGGCCGTAACGGCCCTGGTGTTTTGTTCTCGGCATGACCGGCTGCAAGCGTGCGCGGTCGCTCCCTTTCACAACGACTTTGTGAGCATTCAGGATGAGGATGCTTTGATCGTGTGGGATGCGGAGAACCAGACCGAGCACTTTTTGCGCAAGGCCCGTTTTCAACATCTCGGCGACGGCAAGGGCTTTGGCTTCTTGGTTCCCACTCCAACGCAGCCCACGCTAACGGAGGCCGACCCCGACCTATTCGCTACACTGGGCCGATTCACGGTCGCCCCGATTGAACGTGTCATCAAATACCTGCCCCGGCCAAAGGCCACCATGATGGGGAGTCCCGCGCCAGATATCGACACTGCCGCCAGCCCCGCCCCCAAGGCGATGGAAGTGCTCGAACAAAAGACCATCGCCGGTTATGACGCGGCCGTACTAAAGGCGACCGATTTAACGGCCCTTACGACTTGGCTCAAAGAGCATGAATACGAGTTCACCCCCGAGATGGAAGAGTGGCTGGGCGAGTACGTAAAAAACGAATGGATCATCACGGCCTTCAAAGTAAGCGCATCAAACACAGGCAGCACGAGCTTGGGCCTTGTCCGACTTAGCTTCCAAACGCCTACTCCGTTTTACCCCTACCGTGAACCCAAAAGTAACTCGAAGGACCCTCGTGCCAAAGAAGCTCGTGCTCGACGGCTTCGATTGTTTGTTCTCGCAAGTGAGCGAATGGATGGTACGCTTGGCAAGGAAGGGCCGCAGTGGCCGGGCGTTACTCAGTGGTCCGACCAGCTGTTTGTCGCTCAGCAAGGTCAGCTCAACCGACAATTGAAGGTTGAACGGCTCGAAAAGCCAGGAATGTGGTGGCTGACGGAGTTTCAGGATGATTCATCGCCCCGCCCTGGCACGGATGAAGTCTTCTTCCGCAAGAGTGACAGCCAAGATGCACTTCACCGCCAGCCGGTACTGATGGAAGAGACGGTCTACATCGATACGATTCCGAGCGACCCAGGATTTTCTGTACGGCCAGAGGTCGTTTTTTCATCCGTGATCCTGTTTGTTGGCGGCGGCATCCTGGGCGGACTTATCACCGGCCTGGCACTTGTTCGCATTCGCCAATCGTAACGAGCGCGCACGAAAAAAAAAGCCGGTCCCATCACCTTGCGGCAATCGGACCGGCTTTGATTCATTCATCCAAAGCATCGTAGCAAAACGACTACTTCTTCTTGGATTCTTTCGCAGCCTTAGCGGCCTTCGCAGCAGCCTTCTGGGCCTTGATTGCAGCCTGGGCAGCAGCCAAGCGAGCGATTGGCACGCGGAATGGCGAGCAGCTAACGTAGTTCAGACCAGCATTGTGGCAGAAGTTGATGGAGGCAGGATCGCCACCATGTTCACCGCAGATGCCAACCTTCAATGCGTCGCGAGTGCTACGACCCTTGGCCACGCCCATCTGAACCAATTGGCCAACACCGGTCGTGTCGAGCGATTGGAATGGATCGACTGGTAGCAGATCCTTTTTCAGGTAGTCAGGCAAGAAGCTATTCACGTCGTCACGCGAGAAACCAAACGTCATTTGCGTCAGGTCGTTCGTGCCGAAGCTAAAGAAGTCGGCATGCTCGGCAATCTCGTCTGCCGTCAAAGCGGCACGTGGGATCTCGATCATCGTACCGATTTGAACGTCCAGGTCTCCCTTGAACTTCTTCTCGGCAAGAACCTTCTCTACCGTGGCGGCAGTCAGTTCACGCAAGTGCTTCAGTTCGGGGCCGGTGCAAACCAGCGGGATCATGATTTCTGGACGAGCATCAATCTTCTTCCCCTTGCAGATGATGGCCGCTTCGATGATCGCGCGGACCTGCATCTCCAGGATTTCAGGATAGGTGACGCTCAAACGGCAACCACGGTGACCCAGCATAGGGTTCATTTCGTGCAGCTTGTCCACCCGTGCCTTCACGGCTTGGGCCTTCACCTTGAGGATGTCCGCCAATTCTTGCTGAGCCTTGGCTTCGTGTGGCAAGAATTCGTGAAGTGGTGGATCGAGCAAACGAATCGTAACAGGCAAGTCCTTCATCGCGGTGAAGATGCCTACAAAGTCTTCGCGTTGGAAAGGTAGCAACTTGGCCAAAGCCTTCTTACGAGCTTCGACTTCGTCAGCCAAAATCATTTCGCGAACGGCAATGATCCGCTCTTCGCCGAAGAACATGTGTTCGGTACGGCAGAGACCGATGCCTTCAGCACCGAAGTCGCGAGCACGTTGCGAATCTTCTGGAGTGTCTGCATTGGTGCGGATCTTCAAGGTGCGATACTTGTCCGCCCACTTCATCACCGTGGCGAAATCGCCCGACAGCTTTGGAGTTTGGGTGGCCACTTCGCCGACCATCACTTCGCCGGTGCTACCGTCGATGCTGAGGGTGTCCTTGTGAGTAAAGGTCTTCCCCTTGATGGTGCACTTGCGTCCCTTTTCGTCGATGACAACTTCGCCAGCACCGGCGACGCAGCAACGACCCCAACCGCGAGCCACAACCGCTGCGTGGCTGGTCATACCGCCCGTGCTGGTCAAAATACCAGCGGCGCTTTGCATGCCGTCGATATCTTCAGGGCTGGTTTCCTTGCGAACGAGCAATACCGTCTCGCCAGCGGCAGTGCGCTCTACAGCTTCTTCAGCCGTGAAAGCAAGCTTGCCCACCGAGGCTCCTGGCGAAGCAGGCAGGCCACGCGTGAGGACGTCGGCCTTCTTCTTGGCAGCAGGGTCAAAGCTTGGCAATAGCAGCTGGGTCAAGTCGCCAGCAGGAATGCGAAGTACGCCGGTCGTCTCGTCGATCAGCTTTTCCTTCACCATGTCGCAAGCAATGCGAACGGCAGCAGCGCCAGTACGCTTGCCTGTGCGGGTTTGCAGCATGAAGAGTACACCCTTTTCAATGGTGAACTCAATGTCTTGCATTTCCTTGTAGTGAGCTTCCAGCTTGTCCTTGATTTCAAGCAATTGCTTGTAAACCGTCTTGTTCCACTTGGGCATCTCGGCCACAGGTTGTGGCGTGCGGATACCAGCAACCACGTCTTCGCCTTGAGCGTTGACGAGGAATTCGCCGTAGAACTTGTTTTCGCCGGTCGAAGGATTGCGGGTGAAAGCCACACCGGTGCCGCTATCGTCACCCATGTTGCCGTACACCATCGACTGGACGTTGACGGCCGTACCGAGCAAGCCCTTGATGTTTTCCAGTTCGCGATAGCGAACGGCACGATGCTGCATCCAGCTCTTGAACACGGCTTCAATCGAAGCTTCGAGTTGAGCAAACGGATCTTGAGGGAATTCCTTGCCGGTCCGCTTCTTGTAGACAGCCTTGTAAGCTTCGCACAATTCCACGAGGCCTTCAGCTGGCACTTCGGTGTCGAGCGCGACTTTGTACTTCTTCTTGATCGCGTCGAAAGCATGCTCGTAGTGTTCGTGACCGACATCCATAACGACGTCGCCGAACATGTTGATCAGACGACGGTAGGCGTCGTATGCAAAACGAACGTTGTTCGTGGCGTTTGCCAAACCAGCGGTCGACTCGTCCGTCAAACCCAGGTTCAAGATCGTGTTCATCATGCCTGGCATCGACATGGCAGCGCCAGAGCGAACCGAGACGAGCAGGGGGTTCTTGCTATCGCCGAACTTCTTGCCCAGCTCTTTTTCGAGCATGGAGATGTTCTTGCGAACTTCGTCCATCAAGCCCGGTGGCAGCTTTTGCCCATTTTTGTAGTAGGCAGCGCACATCTCGGTGGTGATGGTAAAGCCAGGAGGAACTGGCAAGCCGATGCTGGTCATTTCCGCTAGGTTGGCACCCTTGCCACCCATAATAGCCTTGCTGACGCCGCGACCTTCGGTCTTCGACTTGCTGAAGTAGTAAACCATCTTGCCGCTATGTTCTTTTGCGGCGGGCTTTGCCTTGGCCATCTGTAACTTACCCTTTGTTAGAACTACTGCCGAAACTTGCGAAAACCTGGTCATCCGAGCCAGGGACCGTGGCCCCTGTTTTCCGGGACCTTCATGGGCGAACGCCCTTCAAATTTCGCGGAAAAACAAACCCAAAAGTCTAATGGCGGCCTTGCCAAGCGTCAATGACCTGCTAAGGGCCACAACCGCTCAGCAGGACCGTTAGGAAACAAGCGATTACCCCCTGCAAATGGCAGGTGAAACGATTCCCGGCCCAACGCTTCGTAATGTGCTAGGCGACCTCGAGCATACTACCGACGCCATCCAAAAGAAAATGGCCTGCTTTTGCAGGCCATTTCGAGTTTCTTAGGCGCGAAAAGTCCAAGATTAATGCACGCGCATTCCGGGTTGTCCGCCGTCGGCAATGCCGAGCAGGAAGACGTCAGGACCACCAGGTCCCGCTGCAGTAACCATCCCTTCGCTTAATCCAAATTTCATCTGCCGTGGGGCCAAGTTGGCGACCATGATCACCAGACGCCCCACCAGCTCTTCCGGCTTGTAAGCAGCCTTGATCCCCGCGAAAACCTGCCGCGTGACGTCGCCCCCCAGGCCCAGCTTGAGCCGCAGAAGCTTCTTCGCTTCGGGCACTTCATGGGCCTCCAAAACGCGAGCAACACGCAAGTCCACCTTTGTGAACTCGTCAATTGAGATCTGCTCGGTGAGCAGGGGCTCTGCCAGCAGGCAGGCATCACTGTCGCTGGACGTTGTTGTCGGGGCGGCCTCACTCACAGGAGCCGCTTCCTTCGAATTTTCCATCATGGCGTCAATATCTTTCTTCTCAACACGTTTCATCATGTGACTAAAGCCAGCAATCGATTGCCCAACGAGGGGCTGCTGTGACTGGCTCCAGCTGGTAATCGGATCTTTGAGCAGTTCACCCGCATCGGCAGTCAGCTTCGGAAGTACCGGAGCCAGATAGACAACGATTTGTCGGAATAGGTTCAGCCCAACGGTGCAAACATCTTGCAGCTTGCTCGCTTCGGCAGGGTTTCTTGGCCAAGACCCATGGCTTTTGCTCGTCGATATACGGGTTGGCCTTGTCTGCCAATTCCATGATCAAACGAACTGCCCGAGCATAGTCGCAATTGTCATAGGCCTTCGCAATCTCTTCACCAGCTGCTGCTGCATTGGCAAACAGGCCACCATCCTCGGGATAGGCTGCGGAAAGGCCCGTCTTTTCAACGAACTTGGCCGTACGACTAGCGAGGTTCACCACTTTGCCGACAAGGTCCGAATTGATCTTGTTGACGAACTCTTCAAAGTTCAAATCGAGATCATCCAGGCGTGGTCCTAGTTTGCTGGCGTAGTAGTAACGCAGAAACGCAGGGTCCAAGTGCTTCAAATACTCTTCCGCACGGACGAAAGTCCCCTTCGACTTGCTCATCTTTTCGCCATCAACGGTCAAAAAACCGTGGATGTGAACTCGCTCAGGAAGCTTAAAGTTCGAGGCCTTTAACATGCCAGGCCAAAACAGCGTATGGAAATACGTGATGTCCTTGCCAATGAAATGATGGATCTCGGCGCCACGCGACTCGGCATCGGCACCTTGAGGCCACCAATCGTCAAACTTCTCGTCGTTGTTTTTGCACCACTGGGCCAGCGACGCCATATAGCCAATCGGCGCGTCAAACCAGACGTACCAAGAATTGCCTACGCTATCGGGAATTTCAAAGCCGAAGTACGGCGCTGGCCGTGAGACATCCCAGTCGCGTAAGGGGTCTTGTAGAAAGTGCCCCTGTAAATAGTTGGCCACTTCACTTTGCAGATGTTTACCCGACTGTGTCCATTCCGAAAGGAAGCCATGCAACTTTTCCAGTTCGACGAAAAGATGCTTGGCCGTGCGGACCTCAGGCGTAGCCTTGGTCAGCGTGCTGTAAGGATTGACCAGCTCGGCCGGAGTATACGTCGCCCCGCACTTGTCGCAGTTATCGCCGTACTGGTCGGCGGCGCCACACTTGGGGCAAGTTCCCTTCACGAATCGGTCGGCCAAAAACGTACCAGCTTTCGGGTCGTAAAGCTGGCTGATGTCTTTCTCGACAATCAGGTCGGCTTTGCGCAGCTCCCCCCAGACCTTGTTGCAAAGGCGCCGATTCTCTGCACTATTCGTGCTGCCATAGTTGCTAAAAGCAACTTGGAAACCGGCAAAGTCCCGCTGATGGGCCTCGCTCATTTCGGCGATCAGGGCCTCTTCGCTCCGCTTCTCTTGGCGGGCCCGAATCATGATGGCGGTGCCGTGGGTGTCGTCGGCGCACAAAAAGATGCACTGATGTCCCTGCATCTTCTGAAACCGGACCCAAATATCCGTTTGGATATACTCCACCAAGTGCCCCAGATGGATGGGGCCGTTGGCATAAGGAAGGGCTGCCGTAACCAGGATTTTTTTGGGGCTGTCCGCCATACCAATCTACGCTTCTTTCCAGCTTTTTTCCGGTCAAAAACTCCGCGAATCCCTGATTGTACCACCCGCCGGAATCCTGGGGCAGAACCGTCCCGGGGTTACCCGGAAAGGCCCGCTTGGGGCCCTGAGAACGGCAACGAAAAGAGCGGTTGTCGCGAAAGTAAGGGCTGGTCGGATTCCGTTAGACGTGCTTGTTGGGGAAAACCTACCACGGAGAGCCAATGGAGGTTAAACTACCTTGCGGCCTTTTTCTGTTGTCCAGGAGTGGTACATGTCCACCGCTAAATGCCCCCGTTGCGCTGATCTGGTTACTCTTCCCAACACGAACCATCCTCAGGCGCGGGTCCAATGTCCGTTGTGCCTGGAAGAATTCGAGCTGGGCGAACTATTAGCCAAGCTTCCTCCGCCACTGATCATCGTGGAATTGCCACCTGGCATCACGCTAGGACGAAAAGGCCTTTCGGCCGGCAGCGGTGATACCAGTGAACTAGGCCTCGCAGAAAATGTGCTGCTAGAGCCAGAAGGCGTGCTCCCTAGCGAGCATGAGCCGCTCGACGCTGCCTTAGAAGAACGGTCGCTACCAGCTTCGTCAGGAGCTTGGTCGATTTCGGATAGTGGTGAACCGACCCTCATTCCCCAGTCGGATGATGAAGATGAGCTAAAGCTCGCTTCGAACGAAGACAAGCCATTCCGGTTTGGCGCTCCCGTCGGCGAAAGCGGGACGGCCAGTGCTTCGATCAGCAGCGCTAGTACCACGAGCCCCGTTGGCCTCAAGGGAAAGACACGCCCCAAACGCAAAGAACGGAGCCCCGTTTTTGAAATCGCCAAGATGGTGCTCGGCGGCGTAGCCGGCATCGTCGGTGCCAACGTGCTGCTTTGGTGGCTTCCTTTTGGCTACAGCAAGGACATGTTCGACCTGGGGCCCAAGCTTTCCAAGATTGCTGCGGTGCGTTGGGCGGTTCCTGCGAAGTACTGGGATGCCAGCGTTGCAACGGAAAAGCCCAAGGGTTCCGACGAGGACGCCGGTGACACAAAATCCAAAGACAAAAGCAAGGACAAGGCCAGCAAGACAAACGGCTCTGCCGGCAAAGACAAGCAAGAGAAAAAGACCTTCCCTGGCAATGATGCGAAATCCCTGCAAAAGTTGAGCGACGAAGCAAAAGCCAAAGACCTCAGCAGCCTCGAACTGAACAAGGATGAAGGAGGATTCGTTGGCGGCTTAGATTCGGCAGAGATGCCTGCTGAAGGTCCCGGCCTGGATGTGGGCGAGAAGCCTGCCGACGGCGCCCCCGAAGCTAACCCTGGTGATGAGCCCGTAGGCGAACCATCCGAAAATAAGCCCGCCTCTGCGACGGAGCCAGCGGACGAGCCTGCCAAGGATCCAGCGAAAGAAGAAGCTCCTGGCGAAGAAAAACCTGCCACGCCGGATGAGCCCAAGCCCGAAACCGAAAAGCCATCGGCTGACCCTCCAACAGACGAACCCAACCCGGACGAACCAAAACCCGAAGAGCCTAAGCCCGAGGAACCCTCGGAAAAGCCCGCTGAAACCCCGGCTGAACCCAAGCCCGAAGAGCCAACTCCAGAGCCAGCGGCTGCTGCTGACCCGATGATGGCCAAGCTGCAACAGAACATTGCGGCTGCGGATACCTCGCTAAAGGCCTACACTGCCGCGACTGAAGCCAAAGACACGGAAGCCCGTCGCAGCACGTTTCGTGAACTGTATGCGGCCTTGGCCGAATCAGGCGTAGCCCTCAGCAGCCTCGATGCACAAAGTGCCGATGTGTCTGCCGTGCTCCCTGGTCTGCAAGCGATCTTGGCCGAGCTACCTGTTTCCAACAGCGTCAACAAGGCTCTCAATACAATGGCCTTGAAGTCGCTGGAGCAGCCAGCTGAAGGGAAAGGCATTGCCTTGCGGGGCAAGGTGGTCGACTTCCGCGCCATTGGCGAACAATTTGGCACGACCGTTGAGATGTCTCCAGGCGTGCAAGTGTTGGTAGTAACCGCCACCAATCCTCAAGACCAAGTCAAGGTGGGTGACGGTGTGCAAGTTGTCGGCACCATGGTTGTTGATCCCGCGAAGTCGATTGCAGGTTTCAAAGGGGATAGCTCAACCGTGCTTCGCAGCAACTACTGGCTAAAGATGGAACTGCCGCAGTAGTTCTCTTTGCCCATTCCGTTTGATGATCGATCCAAATGCCCAAGGCAAACCTTGGGCATTTTTCATGCACAAATGGTTTGTGTTTACATCTTCAACAGAGGTATACTTGCCGCCGATCTGAAACTATTTTTGCTTCGAGTGGTGGGCCACAGGTACGCAGTGCTGTACCGTTGCTGGAAAGTCCTCCATTTTCAGCGTAGGTCAGAGAAGTCTACGGCAATATGGCCCGATAAATGGACCGGTAAGTCGAGGCAAAACGCATCGACTTTCAACTTGTAGTTTTCGAGGGTGGCTATGTCTAATGAACTGAATCCCTATCAAGCAAGTGCGCCGCCCACAGACAGCCTTACATCGTCAAGTTTGCCCGCAGGCCCGCGATTTCAAACAGCGACAGAGTTGTTGAAATTTGCTCAAGCGCAGAAGTGGGCCATTTATGCCGTTGGACTGAACTGCGTTCTCAATATTGCATGTAACATGATTCTGCGGGGGGTTCGAGGCACCTCCCCTATGACCGAACTAGGCGTGCATGCCGTCGTTGCGATCGTTTGGTTGGTGGCATTGGTAGTTGCTTTGGCCGGTCTGCTGCATTTAACACGGCTGACATTCAACTCGTGGCTCATTGCAATTCTCGTAGCTGTGACGGCTTTTATTCCCTGTTTGGCAATGATCGTCATCCTGCTAGTCAATCAGCGGGCAAGCAAGATTTTGACAGCCGCTGGATATCGCTCTGATATCGCTGGAGTTCTAAAGATCCACATGGATCGTTTGAAGGCAGACGCAGAAGCAGAAAGAACCGCCCGCCAAGAGGTGACGTAGGTGGGGTTGCCAATAGAAGTCGCGAAGTTTATCTGTTGGCACTAGAAGTCGCCATTTCCCGCTGAAGGATTTTTTCAATGGCACTCTCAGCAGTGCCCTTTATATTTATCGCTCCTTGGTACTTTATCGCGGTAAGTTCCTGAAGTTGTGGAAGCGACTTCTTGGTGCCAACTTTTCCAAGCAAACGAGAAATTGTGGCTACCGCTAGGCCTTTTTGGCCCCTCAAACTCTCTAAGAGGTGATCTTCAAGTTCTGGCACTTCGATCTCCAAGAGTCCTATTGCCGTTGCAGCAGCCCAGACATCGAAGTGGTCTCCCGAAAGCAAAAGGTGAATGAGCGGCTCGACAACTCGTCTGTCGTTTGATTTGCCGAGGGCTATGAGTGTCTCTGGAAGCTCCCTTTGCCGCTGCTCATTCTTCAGTTCTTCAAGCAGAACGGGAACGAGCGACTCGTGCGGTCGCAAATAAGCAAGCCAAGTCCCCCATTCATATTTCCCTTCTTTGAGTTCCTTGCGGATTGCATCGGGTTTGAGCGACGCTTCTGCTTCATGGCGAAAATCGCGAAAGTCGGGGTCTTGGGATTTCGAATTGTCGAGGAATTTTAGAACAGACTCGGCATGTGGTCGACAGCGACCTCGCCATAATTCTTTTGCTGCTTCCAGCTGTGTTGCTCCTTTTCCGTCCTCTAATTGTGAAGCCAGTTTTTCAGCGTAGAGAGAAATCGTTACCGCACAACTAAATTGAAGAACTGATGGCGTGGGATGGTCTAGAGTTGACTTGCTAATGAACTTAGTGTCCCCGTACAGTTCATCGGGAAGAGTAAGCGATTCCTCCTGGCGATTGAATTGCATCATAAGCGACACAATACAAACCATGATGAGAAGTACTGGAGTCCAAGCTTTTTGCATGAGGGTCCGTTCCTTCACCGTAGTGTCTTGCGGCGATTTCTACCCAAACAATTCATCAATCAGCTTGCCACCTTCCACCAGTTTCAGCGGCATGTCTTGGTCGGTGATGTATTCTTCGTGCGGATCAAGGCCAAGCACATGGCAAAACGTCACAAACAGGTCAGAAACACCCACGGGCCGGTCGGTCACATGCACCCCATCCGCATCGGTAGCACCGATCACTTGTCCCATTTTCACGCCACCGCCGGAAAAGCCCACTTGCCAGCCATCGCTGTAATGGTCGCGGCCGCCATCGGCATCAAACTTCGGCGTACGACAGAATTCTCCCATCCACACGACCAGCGTGTTTTCTAGCATCCCTCGCTGAGCGAGGTCCGTCAGTAGCGTCGCATAGCCGCTGTCGGTCTCCTTCGCCAGGATCGGGTTTTCTGCAAAGCCCCGTTTGTGGGTATCCCAGCCTTGGTCATTAATGCTGCCGGTGTTCATCACTTCGACAAAGCTCACGCCATGCTCGACCAATCGTCGCGCCAGTAAGCAGCCCTGGCCAAAGTCATTCCGGCCATAAGCGTCGCGCAGCTTCTCTGGCTCTTTTTCGAGATCAAGCGCAGCCAGCAAGGGGCTCAGCACAAAGCGGCTGGTCCGGTCATAGATCTCTCGCTGTTCGCGTGCCGCACGCTGGTTCCCTTGACCCGCAAATTGCTCATCCACCTTTTGGGAAAGGGCCAATCGTCGCCGCAGTATTTCAGGCGGAACGGTTGGCGAAACATTCTCGGGCATCTTTCCAGGTTGGTCGATCTTGAACGCTTCATAGCGTGGGCCAAGCACGCCAGAGTTCACATCCCGTGTCTTGATGCGTGGCTTGCCGATTCGCACAAAGGCCGGCAGGTCGAACCCAGGGTCCCAGCGATCACGCGCAACCACGCTTCCCCAGGTGGGATAGTTAATCGTCGGTTTGATCGGATAGCCCGTCCGTACCAGCTTGATAGCGCGAAAGTGATCCCGCTCATCGCTCTTCATCGAGCGAATCAGCGCGATCTTGTCCATCACCTTGGCAGTTTCAGGCCAGTACTCGGCAATTTGTACCCCGGGCAAGTTGGTGTTGATTGCCTGGGCCGGTCCTTGAAACTTAGAACCAGGCTTGGGGTTGAATGTATCAAACTGGCTGGGCCCGCCATCCATCCACAACAGGATCATCCGCTTGTTGTTCTTTTGCAGTTCGCCCGCTTTGGCCATGAGCAAGTCACGCCACGAGACCTGCGCCGCAGCCGCCCCAGCCATCGCCAGTGGCGCCATCTTGGCCAAAAAGCCTCGTCGCGAGGTCACCCCTGCAGGACCGGTTTGAACGTGAACGATGGAACGCTGCATGGTTTCGGCTCAGAAAAAAGAACAAGCAAGAACAGGATTCAACCAACCCCAACGGACCCGTCCAACTACCGGCGAGAAACGAATTCCGCCCCGTTAATCAGGCTCCACAGCAGGTCCTCAAACGCCGCATGGCGATCGCCGACCGCCTGACGATGTTCCTTCGCAACCGCCAGCTCGGCTGCCGTTGGCTTGCGGGCCAACACCGATTGATACAGATGCTGCGTCACCACATCGTCATTGGCTTCTGCTTGCAATAGCTTGGCCAGCATGGTGCCACTTTCAGGACGAGCATCAATTTGCCGCTGGATCTGCTCATTGTTCATCAGGAACATCGCCTGTTGCATCGTGCGAACGACGTTGCTCATTTCGGCCGAAGGATCAAACCCAAACGCCTCGTTCACAAGGTCACGCGTACTCTTGGGGGGCGGTGGAAAACGGACCACATCATTGGGCTTTTCTGGGGGAGGCGTATAGTTGGGCAAATCAATGCCCGTTGCTGCAGCGATTCAAAAACTTCTTCGCCCCGTAAGCGGCCTGAACCAACTACTTCAAACGGACGAACCTCATCCTTGCTGGCATCTCGGATGGCCCGTTGATAGGCGGCCGTACTAGTTACCAGCCGAAAGAAATCACGCAGGTCGTATTGGCTGGCCACAAAGTGAGCGGCTACTGCTGCATGCAAATCAGGTGCAATCCGGTCGCCTAGTTCTCCAATCTCGTCAACGGGTTCACAAAATCCACGCCCCATGGTGCGGGCCCAAATCCGATTGGTCATCGCCTTGGCAAACCAAGGGTTTTCAGGAGCCACAATCCAGTTGGCCAGCAATACGCGGCGCGTCATGTCGGCTTGCCCTAGTTCGCCTTGCTTCGAAGAGAAAGCAATTGGCTTCATCTCCTCTTTTCCCTCAGGCATCTTGTGTTCACCGGCAGGGCGACTGCTAACGACAATCTGGTTACTGTCATTGTGCGGCAACTTCGCGTCAACTCGCACAAAAAACGCTGCCACATGATGGAACGTCTCTTGCGGCATATCCACAAACTTGTGGTCGTGGCATTCAGCACATTGGATCTGCGTGGAAAGGAACACTCGCGTTGTCTCGGCCGCCAAACGGGACTTGTCCCCCTGATGGAATCCCACATAGGTAGCGGCAGGGTTATCACCCACCTTTCCCGAGGCCGTCAAAATCTCATAGGTGATCTCATCCCAGCCCTTGCTGCTCCGGATCTGTTTGGCCAGCCATTCTTGAAACGGACGATAGTTCAGGAACGTCAACTCTGGCTGTGGTGTCCGGTAGCTGATGATGTCGCTGACATAGCTTCCCCAGTTGCTGGCAAATTGCTCGCTCGCCAGTAACTTGTCCGTGACTCGCTCCCGTTTATCGGGATCTTGGCTGGCGGCAAAGTCTTCGGCTTCCGCGACGGTCGGCTGTCGTCCGACAAGGTCCAGCGTTACGCGGCGCAAAAAGGCTTCATCAGAAATCTCGACGCTAATGGCATCGCGGCCCAGCTCTTTGGCCAGCAGGCGATCCGCTTGGCCCGGCGTAAGTCGTTCTGGCTTATTCAGGTGCGGCTGAGCCACCACCTTGGTAAAGTCTTCTCGCACAAACGCCGGTGCTATTTCAATCGACGGGGCAGGGGGCGCCGCTTTAGGTGCGTTTGGTGCGTTCGCAATCGCCGCCAGCAGCGGTGGTGGTCCCTTGGCAGCATCCGCCAAAGCCTTTTCCTTTTGGGCACCGGTCAGCAGCATCACCCCGTCCGCAATCACCACGCCTTGCTTGTTCTGCTCGGCCGAGATGACAACCTTCACCTTTCCCGCAGGCAACATGAACTGCCCCAGGTCATGGAACGAATAAACTCCCTGCGGCCGCTTCTTCTGGTCAATGATCACAGTTTGTGGACCGTTGGCCGTCTCAATGATGACCGGCGCATCCGAAGCGCGATTGTCCCCCATCGTGTACGAGACCAGTACCGAGTACTCCCCCGCTTCCGGCACGTTCAGCTCAAACGTCACCCGTTGATCAGGCCCCCCTTGGGCATAGATGTAACCGGCCGCCAAGTACGGCTTGGTATGCACGCTCTTGGACCAAGTTCCGCTAACCGTCGCTGCCTCATTGTCGACGACAATTCCTGGCAGTCGGGCCGGATCGATCCCCGCATCCGCTGCCAACAAGCACGCGCCAGGAAGAAAGCTTGTCAGCCAAACCGCCAGGCTTAGCTTGTTCCGATAGGTGAACGCCAATTGCATAGGGAAAGGCCATCAAGAATGGAGGGTGGATAACCTTTGGATTTTCGCAGTATCGAGCGTCGGTGTCAAGGAAAAAGAGCCGCCAATGGAGGGGGCCATTGCCTCCCCCTGCCACCTTCCTAAAAAGCGGAGAATGCTACAATCGACCCTTCGGTGGCCGATGCCGGCCCCTAACCGTTGCCTTACCGACAGAGATGGTCTTCGATGCGGCTTTCCTTGATTGTGGCGCAGTCCCCCCAGCGTGTGATCGGCAATGCCGGCGGGCTCCCCTGGCGACTGTCGTCCGACCTCAAGCGATTCAAGTCGCTCACGATGGGGCATCACTTGATCATGGGGCGTAAAACCTACGATTCCATTGGCCGACCTTTGCCGGGACGCACCTCCATTGTGATCTCGCGAAACGCAGCTCCGGCGGAAGCCGCTGCTGGCGTACTTTACACAACCAGCCTGCAACAAGCGATCGAACTTGCCGCAGGCGATGATGAGGCCTTTGTGATAGGCGGTGGAGAGATCTACCGCCAAGCCTTGTCGCAAGTCGACCGTTTGTACCTCACCCAGGTCGATGCCGAAGTAGAAGGGGATACCCTCTTTCCAGAAATCGACTTTTCTCAGTGGCAGCAAAGCCATCAGGAGTTTTGCCCCGCCACGGAAAAGGACCAATACCCACACCAGTTTTTGATCTATGATCGAATCCTAGCGAAACCTCGCTAAGGCTCGGTAAAAATGGGGAACAAGCTGTTGTTCCTTCTCGTTTTCTTTTCTCGTCACTCACTTGTACAAGGATTTTCGGATGACCGCGGCGATTGCCCAAGAAGTGCTCAAGCTGAATCAACAGTTACTAGAATCGATCATGGCCGGGGATTGGGCCGCCTATGAAAAGCTTTGCTGCCCAACGATCACCTGCTTTGAGCCCGAAGCCCGTGGCCAAGTGGTGGAAGGGATGGCCTTTCACAAGTTCTACTTCCCTGCTGCACCTGTGAAGTCCACCAAAGTGGTCACCATGAGCCAGCCTCATGTCCGTGTGATGGGTGACGACGCGGTCGTTCTCAGCTACGTTCGCTTGACCCAGTCCTGCGACGCCAGCGGCGCTGCCTCCACCGGCCGTATGGAAGAAACCCGCGTTTGGCAAAAGGTCGATGGCCAATGGAAGCACGTCCACTTCCACCGCGCTCCCGGCGCAGTCTAATCCTGTGGGCCATCCCTCAGCCCGGTGTGGTTCTTCCGTTCACCGCCCGGGCAAAACGTCCAAAACAAGCTTTCTTTTTGCGAAATAGTACTGCTTCTGTGGCATTTTAAGTCCTTCAAGGACAATGGTTTGCGGTAATTTGCATCTCTTGGGGCAGGCAAGATTTCTGGCCCGCCTCCAGGCAGTTTCTGACCTAGATTTGTGTACGTCTTCATCGACGATGCAAAGTCAAACTGTCACGGAAGAGGTCCTTTAGATGCCCAACGCCACCGTTTCGCCAGCCGGCGGAAGCTTGCTCGCCTCGCTTTTGAGTGAAGACACATTTCGTCCTGCAGAACCCCGTTCGCTCGAAGAAACCGGCCTGACACCGACGCTCGTTGAAGGGCTGATTCTGAAATACGTCTTGCTGATCGGCTCCGCTCAGCGGCCGCCAAGTCAGTGAGAATGTCTGCTTGCCCTTTGGTCTTTTAGAGCCACTGTTTGCATCGCTGCGCCAACGTCAGTTGTTGTTCAACTCGGGTAGTGCGCCGATGAACGACTTCATCTACGCCCTAACCGATCAAGGTCGCCAGCGCGCAAAAGCCTGATGGAGCAATGCTCCTACATCGGCGCTGCTCCCGTTCCGCTGGATGACTACATCGTTTCCGTCGAAGCTCAGTCCATCCGCGCAGAAGCACCACGCAAGTCACAACTACAGAAAGCGTTTAGCGACATCTCCGTCGAGCCCGAAATGCTCGATACGCTAGGCCCTGCAATCAATAGTGGCGCCGGCCTCTTTCTCTACGGAGCACCAGGCAACGGCAAAACGACCATCGCCAAACGCATCACCATTTGCTTTGGAAGTTCCATCTGGATTCCCAAGGCCCTGATTGACGACGGCCAATTCATCAAGCTTTTTGACGCCGCATTTCATGAGCCGGTTGGGGCTGCCACCACCTCGATTCTCAAAACCGCACAACATGATGATCGCTGGGTGAAGATTAAGCGCCCCACGGTGATTGTCGGCGGCGAACTCACGATGGACTCGCTCGAATTACGCCACGATCCCCGTAGCAACATTAGCGAAGCCCCTTTGCAGCTGAAAAGCAATTGCGGTTGCTTGCTGATTGACGACTTCGGCCGTCAGCGGATGCAGCCGACCGAACTGCTCAACCGCTGGATTGTGCCACTGGAAAATCGGCACGATTTCCTCACCCTGGCGACCGGCAAAAAGATCCAGGTACCCTTTGAGCAACTGGTGATCTTCTCAACCAACTTGCAACCGACCGACCTAGCGGATGAAGCGTTCTTACGCCGCATTCCTTACAAGGTAGAAGCCAAAGACCCTTCGCGCGATGAGTTTCACTTGCTCTTCAAATTCTGCGCCAAGCAATTCAACTGCCAATACAACCCAACGGCCGTTGATCACCTCATCGAAAAGCACTACAAGTCTTGCAACCGGCCGATGCGCCGTTGTCAGCCTCGTGACTTGATGAGCCAAATCCGTAACTACTGCGTTTACAACAGCCTTCCTGTCGAGATGCGTCCCGATCTGTTCGACCGCGTCGTGCCAACCTATTTCACGGTTGTTGCCGGCTCTTAGGTAAGCAGCTATTTCATGGATCGGCCGGATAATGCCGTGTCGATCCATGTCCCTAGCTGATCAAAGTAGTCCGAGGGGAAGCTGTGATCGTTTTCCCCTTCTTTGACGCGAATCAACGTCTTGGCTTTGAAGACTTCGCGTGCATTTCGCTCCGCCGCTTTGGTGATTTGCACATTCAGAAAGCCTTCACCCGCGTTTACTAGTAACACATAGTTTTGTGTTGCATGCTCAGCGCGCGCACCATCGGTCGGCAGCGATTCATCGAGAAACGGCGCGCCAGGCGACATGATGATGCCCCCTGCATAACGCTCTGGAAACAACAGCGGCACATGCGCGGCCACCATTCCCCCGTGGGAAAACCCGAGCGTGACAAGCTTTCCCTCGGCTGGTGTTACGCGATCCGCCACACTTTTCAGCGCTCGATCAATACGCGTGGAATCATTGATGCGGCGGTTGTTCCACTTAAAGCTCTTGGGGCCAATGGTGACACTGCCACTTACGATCAGAAATGCAATTTGTTTTTCATCCGCCAAGTCCTGATAAAAGGAGGGGATGTTGAAGTCGTGCGGGTTATCACCATAGCCATGCAGCCCGATCACCACAGGAATTGGCGTTCCCACCTGATAGTCTGCCGGAACGATCAGCTCTTCCTTTTCAACCGGATGATCGCGGTAGTACGCCTGCCACAGTTCATTCCGTTCCCGAAGCCGAGCCTCATTGTTTCCCGAACTGATGATGTTCTTAAACGAGGGGTCTTCGATAAGTGAATCCAAATCGACCCCTTCATGCTCAAAGGCATCTTCGATCCACGCCAAGGTCGCATTGGCATTAAACTGCTGCGCATAAATCCGCGCCAGTTCAACACGATGTCCGCCCCCTCGCATGATCGCCGAGTAGCGGCAGCGGATTGCATCCTCGAGCCGATTCTCAAGCTGGTAGTCTTCTGCTTGCTCGTCCAGAATCTGCGCGAGTATCTCGTCAGAAACCTTTCCCTCTTCCAGTTCCAATTCCGCTTCCGTAAATAGTCGAGATTGTGGTGGCATACCAAACGCCCGCCCCGGCCGACCATCGGGAAGGCTGGCTACAGGAGGCAAGTCAACATTCCGCTGAAAGATCGGCGGCGGGTTGGGATTATCTTCAATCCGAGAGAGCACCAGCACCACTCCGCCACAGCAAGCGACCACCAGCGTCGCACCTAGAATGGCAAACCCAATCAAAACACGCGCCGTTGTGCTTAGCCCTTGCGGCTTGGCATAGGCAGCCGGCACTTGGGGCGTTTGACCCGGCATTTGCCCAAGGGGGCTAGGTGCATTCCAAACCGAGTTGGGGGGTGGCTGGGAACCAAACGGATTGGGGGCCGGACGCGGAGCATTGCCACCGTAGGGATTTGGCAATTCAAAAAGTGGTGTCGTCGCGTGAGGAGCAGATGACTGCGTCGGCGGAGCTGTTGGTTGTGTTGGGGATTGTGCCGGAGGGACCATCGGCTGAAAGGGAGTGGCCGACAAAGGACTCGAAAGCGGCGCGATAGGAACGCTCGGTACGGTTCCCGCCGCATGGCAATTCGGACAGCGCACGCTCTTCCCGGCAAAATTGTCCGCCAAGTCAAAGGCTTTGCCGCACCCACAGGTATAGCGAATGGTCATGACGATCGTCGTATTAAAGAAGAGTACAAAGCCGCCCCAACCTTCCCGCACACGGGCCTTCAATCGTTCGCCCAGCCTCAGGAAGCCTCTCGATTACCACCCAGAGTCTAGCCAATTCTCGCGCGTATTGCCAAAGTTCGGCGGGCACGGAACTGCATTTTCTTGTCTGGTCGGCCACAGAAGTGCGAGCATTCTACAATCCCCCATGGACGATTTCCATCATTGAGGGAATCAGCGCTTCTCCGGGGGGCCCTCGGCCAACTAGCTGCTTCGAACAACCCTAGAACAAGATCCCGCCGGGAGATATCTGTAGGCCACCCGTTGGCATTTGAGCCTGGATTTGTAGCGCGGCAGCAATCTGCTGCATCCGGCGAACGACCGCGCGCCCATCCTCAAAGGACATCCGCTCTTGGAACAGCCAAATCAGCCACTGCAATCCATTGTGGAGTGGCGCGCTTTCCACCAGGGCCGGCAGCAAGTCCTCTTCCGACGGAGAAAGCGGCCGAACTTCACGATAAGCCTCCAGCCCCGCCTTTTGCAACTCTGCCGAATTCGGATGCAGTGTAGTAAGTAGTCTCGCCAAGTCCAGCATCACGCTATCCAACCGGGTGGCGCCAAAGTCCAGGATGCCCGAAAGGGTGCTTCCTGCCTGGTCAGTCGAAGAAACAAATAGGAAGTGCTCCGCCCGCAAATCACGAACGGCCGGCTGAATAGGTACCGTCAAATTCCGGGCAACTTCCAGCCTCATTAGCAGTCGGTCCTGTAGCGTCCAAAAGTGGGAAAGGATCGCTTCGCAAGCCTGCAGCAGTGACGCATCCAGCCCACGTTTCTGGGCTGCCCCCATCAGGGCCGCCAAATCGAAGATTCCGCCTGCCTTCAGCTGCGCAAGCCGATCATGCCGTAACTGGGCTCCAGGGCTCTTTTGCAAATCAAAGGTCCCGTCCGCTTTGGCCCACTCCGCAAACGCCAAATGCAGGTGCGCCGTCGCTTGAAACGCCGATCGGACATCGTCGACGTTCGCCTCCGCGGCCAAAGAGGGCCGTCCACTAAACCACGGAGTAAGCTCCCAAAATTGGCCCTGGGCGGCAACAATACCCGACCCATCCCGAGCCAAAATTGGCAGCGGCAACGGCAGGCTTGGGCTATGTCGTTTGGCATGCTCAAGCAGTACTTGTAGCCAGGCCAACCGCTCACGCGGGACATCCGCCTGCGAGACCCCTCGTAGGCAAAACGCCTGCTCGGGCGTTGGTACCCTCCAGATTTGTGAACGGCTAAACCCGTCCGTTTTGACCAATCGTTCGGGGGTACCAGCCGACGAAAGCCCCGCAATTCTGGGCCAATGATTAGCCAGAATCTCCGCTACTTCGGCACTACTGATCATTTCCTTGGCCATCGAAATAAGGTGTTCCCGCCCCCGGCCGTGTCCCCAAATCCGCCCCTTGGCGCATAAAAAGAGCCTGCACATCACAAAGATGGCAGGCTCCAAAGTACGTTGAAATGGTCTGGCTGTCTGCCAGGCTAACCCTAGTAAGAACCTGCAAAAATGCCGGTTGCGAACCAAGATCCACCAGGCCCACGCTTCATGTCGTAGCCGACATAGCTATGGGAACCGGCAACACCTTGCCAGTGGGCAGGCGAGTAACGCCAGGTGTTTACCAGCTCTTCAGCGGCTTCCACCATGTTACGGCCACCCATGCTTTGGGCACAAACTTCCTGTGGCATGACGCCACCAAGCATGCCGGAGATATTGGCGGCACGGTAGCCCCAATTGTGATGCCCCATCGAGTTCATGCTAGCTTGGTTGTTCGAGTGGTCTTGGCATTGAGCCGCCAAAATGGGGTGCCAACGGCCAAACCCACTGCGTGGCGACTCGGGATGGCAGCGAATCACAAACAACAGCGTCCGCTGGGTGATCGTCCCCTGCGGCAGGGTAACCATCGACGAAACTTCGTTCGAGCGAAGGTAGCGGCGGTTGAAAGGATAGGCCGAAACCACGTGACCATAATAAGGTAGGCGATCATCGACATAGTCGATCATGGCCAAGCCAGAATTGCCTTGAAGCTCGGCAAAAGCACCGTGCGAAATCAAAAGCTGTTCCCGACCGTCGATTTCCATCTTGGTCGTCATCGGAAGCTTAGCGGCAACAACGCCGGAAAACTGCTTCGTTAGGTTGGCGTCGGCAGCCAGGCCCTTTTCGAAATCCGCATTGGCTTGAGCATTGCGGGCGTCAAAGAACCAAATCAACATCATCTTCTTGGATTCGGTTGCCAAAGCCTTCGCGGCTCCGTAATCGTTCATCCATTCGATCTTCGCAACAGCGGGGGCAGCCACAGGAGCAGCAGCAACGGCTGGGGTAGCGGGGGCGGTATCTTGGGCTTCAACGGAAGCGACAAACAGCGATGCAACAACAAGCCCGGCAACCAACACCAACTTGCCAACCGATGCTTGAAGGTTCAAAACCATCCGCGACAAAAGACTACGACTATTGAAACTCATAACCAATCCTTTCCAAATCATCCCGCCTAGCATACTTGCGACAGCGAGACTGGGCAAACAAGGGAGACTGCGTAAAGCAATTCGGCGTTCCTGCCTCTTCCAGTTGCCTTTCCTAGGCTCGCCCAACCTAGGCGGACCTTGCCGTAAGCGTCAAGTAGGCTGGTAGTAGTGAGTTTTCGTATTGTGTAAAACAGGTGTTTAAGAGAAGATGGGGGCCTAGCAAAAGCCCCCATTTCCGCCATCCTTAGGGACATTTGTCAATGGAGTTTATTTTCCTTTTTGGGAAAATAGGCAGTCTGTTTTGGCCCATTTGGGGTCTCAAAGAGGCTGTTCTTGCCTCGGGGGACCTCGGGTAGCGTGCTAGAAATCGCCTTGTAAACGGCTTGCGGTGCCAGTCGAAGGCGTGTTTTACGATCTCAATAAAGGAGTGCTGCGTGAAGATTATGTCCCTAAATCGGATGCTGCTGGTCGCGGCAGGGCTTTGGTTTGCAGGAAGTGCTAATCCAGCAGTGGCTGCCTCTCCAGCTCCTGCCGTGCAGACAGTCGGTGCGGCTCTAACCGAGCTAAACACCTGGCTGCAAGTCGACGAAAACGGCAAGGTTTGGCAATCCTATCTCCGTACAGAAGACCTTCAAAAGCAGATCGCTCTTGGGGCGGCTGCTGATCGCGTTGTCGTGGGTGAAATCCTGCAGCGATACGCCTCCAACAAGCCGGGGCTCGATCTACCTCGCTTCGCTGCCGTTCGCCAAGAACTGCGTGCTTGGGTATCTCAGCTCTCGTTTACCAGCACCGTTGCTCCCCAAACCGTTCGCGAACAAGCCACCGTTTATCAGCCCATCACGGCCGAGACAGTTGCCGCCGCCAAGAAGGAGCTAACCGATGCCATCAGCGCACTCGAAGCTTCGCTAAACGCGGGCGGCCCTGCCAGTGCTGCCGGCTGGAAAACGTTCCTTCGCTGGGATGAAATGATGGCCCAGGTCAACAAGGCCGAGCCACCCGATCTAAAGGTGATTGACCTTGTATTAGAGAAGTATCACGCCGATGCTGCTGGAAATGAACTCTCGCAGTTCATCCGCGTTCGCAAGGCACTGCGTTCTTACTCCGACTTGGCCACGATTGCTGCCGATCCCAAGGCCGCTGAACGCTACGCCAGCGCCGTGGAAGAGCTTTCAAAACACCTGGAATCGTACGGCCAAACCCGTACAACGTCCGATCTTTTGGGCATTAGCCACTCGCTCGTCCTGCTAAAGCGGATGCGTCAAGCCGATGCTACGGTAAAGTCGGTCGGTGCTCAGTTCCAACGTCCCAACCTCTACGCCTCGGTTTCTCAGCGGTTTGTGAATACCGCTTTGTCCGAAAACGTCGAGCGCACCCAAGCGATCAGCGATAACATCCTTGGCACCAGCATCGAAGGAACCGCAACCCTCAAGGGAAAAACGTCGGTCTACATCGTGCCGGGCGAGGATGCTGCAAAGTTCGAAATCGTGCTGATGGGCAACATCTACTCGGAAAACTCGGGTCGCAATGGTCCGGTTAGCATCTACAGCACGGCCAACACCACCATCCAAGCTCATAAGCTCCTATGCATGACCTCCGATGGCATGTGTGATTCGCCAGCTCGGGCCGCTGCCAGCACCTGCTCTACCATTCATGATATCTGTGCCCGTTGCGGCCTGATTGAAAAGATGGCCTGGAAGCAAGCCGACGCCACCAAGCCCAAGGCCGAAGTGGTTGCCGCCGGCAAGGCCGCTGCTCGCGTTCAAGAACAAGTCGACAGCCAATCGGCTACCCAGCTGGTTGAACTCAATCAGCAGTACCAAGAAAAGTTCATTGCCCCGATGACCCGTCGCGGCCTGCTGACGGACTCGCTGAAGTTCACCAGCCAACAGGGCGTGCTGAACGTTTCGGCGATTCAAGCCAAGGATGGACAGATTGCGGCTCCCGATGTTCCACCGGCACCAAACGGTGCGCTCGATGTCTCGCTTCGCTTGCATGAAACCATTGTCGGCAATGTCAGCGAAACGATCTTGGGTGGCATGACTCTAACCGATGAACGCCTCGTGCAGATCATTCGTGATGAACTCAAGGCCGAAGTTCCCGAAGAACTGCAAATCACTCCAGAAAAGGACCCTTGGTCGATTACGTTCGCTCGTGAAGCTCCTGTTCGCGCCACGTTCTCGGGTGGTTTAGTTCGCATCGCAATTCGCGGACGTCGTTTCAGCCGTGGCGATCAAGCCATTAATGAGCTGGCCGAAATCTCTGCCACCTACAAGGTAGAACCAACCGCGACTGGATCAAAGCTCGTTCGCCAAGGCGACGTCGAAGTACAGTTTGTGGGCCGCGACAAGCTCGGTGCCCAGCAGATTGCCTTCCGCACATTCCTTCGCCGCAAGTTCGATGCGATGTTCAAGCCAGAATTCGTGTCCGACGGATTGCAGCTGAAGGGCCGCCTCGAAAAGGCTGGCAAATTGCAGTTGTCCGAAGTCCAAAGCGAAGCCGGCTGGATTAGCCTCGGCTGGAAGCTTGCCAGCAGCTTGGCCCCAGCGCCAGTTGCCACCGCTGCCGTCACCAGCAAATAGTTGCTTCGCGCAAGCGACGCAGTTCATTAGCCCAATCAAAAGCCTCGGACTCACCTCCGAGGCTTTTTTCGTTGCAACACTTTTGGGAAGCCTGTCGGTCGACTAATCTTTCAGAGTAAACAACCACTCAAGCTGGCGTCGGTTCATAAAGTCCGGCGTCAGCCATAGCACCCAGTTGCGTAGCGATTGGACGAGGCCATTTTGCCAGTGGGCCATCTGTCCCAAGCGCCACGCCAGGTTCACCACGGCCGTTACCTTTTGCTTGCGGCGTTTTTCAAACCGCGCAAATGCCTCGGCATGATTCCCTTCGCATTCGTGAAGCACTGCCGCCAAAGCGTAGGCATCCAAAATGGCCTGGGCGCCCCCTTGTCCCAAATTGGGCGTCATCGCATGAGCCGCATCGCCCAGCAGCATCACCCGGCCCGTATGCCATTTTGCGATTGGTGCAAAGTCGCAAAGGTCCGTGCGTAGAATCTCCCCATCAGGAGTCGCTGCCACCACTTCGCGAACGATCGTCGGGAACTTGGCATACCTGGCCAGCAACTGCTCTTTCAGTCCGTGCGGCGGATCGATTCCACCCGCCGGCGCAAGGATCGGGGCAAACCAATAAACCTTTCCCGGCCCGGCCGCTGAAAATCCAAAGCGAATGTCGCCGCCCCACACTTCTAAGCACGTGCCAACCCGCTCGGCAGGAAGTTGCAGGTCAGCAATTCCGCGATAGCAGGTCTGCCCGCTGTAGCGCAGCTTCACTCCTCGCAAGAATTTTTCGCGCACGGCCGAGCGAATCCCATCCGCCCCAATCAACAGATCGCCTCTTGCTTCGCTCCCATCGGCAAACGTCACGCACACGCCGTTCCCATCTTGCTGAAAGTCGATGGCCCGCTTTCCCAGTTGCAGCGTTCCTGGGGGAAGGTGATTCGCCAAGATTTCCACAAGGTCCGTTCTTGAAATGGAGATCGTGGTTTGCCCAAACTTGGCCACAATTGGTGCCATCTCTAAATTGGCCAAGATCCAGCCACTTGTTGTGCCAATCTTCAAGCTCGATAGCGGCCAGCCCGCTTTTGCGATCGCATGGTCGATTCCCAAACGCTCCATGACCTGCATCGCGTTGGTCGGAACCCAAATCCCTTTTCCAATGGGCTTCAATTCCGGTGCGGCCTCAAACACGCTCAAGTCGAAGCCTTGCTGGCGCAGCGCAATTGCCGCCGTCAGGCCACCAATTCCTCCGCCGATAATTAGGATCTTGTTCATGATCCCCTCACTATACATTTTTTCGCAAAAGCGACCCAGGCTTCGTAAACAAGGCGAAAAACCAGCCAATTGCTCAAATCGCGTTCTTCGCCGATAATGGCGTTTCGAAATTAGCGAACAAAGGGAAAGACAAATGAAGCGTTGGACAGGCAAGGTCGTCCTAGTAACCGGCGGCAGTTCCGGGCTGGGGCTGGCGATTGCCCGGCAATGCTTGCAGCAGGGAGCTCGCGTCGCCCTAGCGGCCAGGCATCAAAATAAGCTCGACGAAGTCGTCGCTGCGCTTCGCAAAGACTTTCCTGATGACGATCAGCCACGCGTCGTAGGAATTGCCGCAGACGTCACACGACAAGCCGATGTCGATACGCTCATCCACAAGACGCTCCAGCAATGGGGACAGCTCGATACGCTAATCTGTGCAGCCGGCAAGTCCACGCGCGGCAGCATCCTCTCCACCACGCCAGAACAGTTTCAAGAACTGTGGGAGCTCAACTTTTTAGCAACGGTCCGTTGTACCTTGGCTGCACTTCCTCATCTGCAAAAGCAACAGGGGAATCTCGTCTTCATCGGGTCCCTCGCCGCGAAGTTGGCGGCCAAGCATATCGGCGCCTATCCCGCCAGTAAGTTTCCCTTGGCTGGCTACGCGCAGCAGCTTCGGCTAGAGCTGGATGAGAGGGGGCCGCATGTCCTTTTGGTTTGTCCAGGGCCGATCCGCCGTGATGATATGTCCTCCCGCTATGAGGAAGCATCGGCCGGGCTCCCCGAAGAAGCTCGTCGCCCTGGTGGAGGTGTTCGCCTTAAAGGGATCGACCCCGATCAACTGGCCCGTTGGATTTTGACGGCTTGTGAAAAGAAGCAGGTCGAATTGATTGTGCCTTTCAAAGTGAGGCTCGTTTTGGCGATTGGCTCGCTTTGGCCTTCGCTGGGCGACTGGCTGGTCCGCTACTTCACGCGGGCCTAGTTCCCCGTAAACTCATTACGGCAGTTAAACCTTCTCTAGCCAGCCCTAAATTCTCCACGTGAATCGGCGGGAACAATCGTGCGGTTGCGGCGCGAGTTTTCAGAAATCTGCGTCCAAGCGAACTCGATGCTGGCGCTGCTTGCTGGCACCGGCCGATTCCCAACAGCAGGATGGAACCGGTCAGTTGCGGTGCGATGAAGGGATTCGATGCCATGTCTCATAAAGCTTGGATTGCGGGGTTGCTGCTGGTTGTAATGACCGCGGGAAGTCTGCAGGCAGATGACAGCTTTCGGCGTAACGCCTTGATTCGTTCGCTTGGCATCGGTTGGAGCGACGGCTATCATTCCAAGACCGGCTGCCCTCCCAAGGGTTGTGCTCCTCACGAAGCGATGCAGCGCCCGTCGAGCATGTTTCAAAGCCCGTTTGCTCCTGGTGCGGGCCAGATCGAGCAACTGCCAACTCCAGCCAGTCGCTCACGCCCTTCGGACCCAGTTCCGCTTAAATCGAGCAGTTCCAAGCGGTAAGTCATTCCGCTGGGGGCCATCGCATTTTCTCCTGCGGTCCAGTCGTAACGATTGTAAGGCGTTGTTGCCGCTAGGTAAGACTTGCCCTTTACCTCTGCCGGGTGACATGGCATCGCTGACTCGCAATTCTTGCGACAAATTCGTTTTTTGGAAGAAGCCTCCAGGGCGTTTATGACCTAGATTTCAATTGCACTAGGTCGTTTACGTCGCATAGGTCATGTGCATGGCTGAGCAATAGTTCCTTCGGGCTAAGGAATTGTCGGCCTCCTCCCCTTGAGCTACCTGGACGGAATGGAGTTGTTTCGTATGTTTGCCATTCGCAAGTTCCTTGCATCAGAAGATGGGCCAACCGCCGTCGAATACGCGGTCATGCTGGCCATGATTGTGGTTGCATGTATCGGTAGCGTGGGCTTGCTTTCGCAGCGAACTGGGGCGACGTTCTCCGATTGTTCGACCAAGATCGACACCGCAATCACCGGCAGCTAAATCTTCGCACCGCGTAGAATCCTGAGGGTGTGTTTCTGCGCCACATGGTGCCTCTGACAGGTTGCATTTACTTGTCGATCTTTGGTCCGCTTTATGAGCTAAGCTTTCAAGAGTCGTAACTGCGCGCCGGGTGACGGACCTCTTCCGCCGAATCCGCAAGCACTGTTTGTGAGCCTCGCCGTGACCGAATCCATCCTTACTACGCCTGAAACCACACCATCGCTGCAGCCCTTTGTATCGAAGGCTCGCTCGCTGTTTTCGTTGCCGGCAGTTGCTGCCCGTGTGCTCGAACTTGCCAACCAGCCGCGCGTTGATCTCAAAGCGCTGCGCGAATGCTTAGAGACCGATCCAGCGCTTGTCGCCAAAGTGTTGAAGGTGGTCAATAGTTCGCTGTTTGGACTCTGCCGACAAGTAACGGACTTGTCGCAGGCACTTGCCCTGCTAGGGGTGAAGCCACTCAAGATGCTGATCTTGGGTTTTAGCTTGCCAACGTCGAACAGTTTTCCTGGGGATGCCCGTTGGCTTTCGCTCTACTGGAAACAAGCGGCCATCAAAGCGGTTGCAGGGCGAGAGTTATGCACAAAGCTGCAACTGAGCTTTTCCGATGAGGCCTTTTTGGCCGGGCTACTGCAAGACCTGGGGCAGTTGGTCTTGCTACAAGAACTTGGCGAACCGTACAGCACGTTTTTGGAACATGCCTCTTCGCAATCGGGGCGTCTGCGCGAGCTAGAGCAAGAAGCCATCGGCTTTGACCACACGCAGTTGTCGGCCCACTTGCTAGAGCAATGGCGTTTGCCCGAGGTGATCGTTCAAGCGATTCGCTCGAACGTTACGCTCGAAGCGATCACGGCATTGCCTGCCGAGAATCAGCCCTTGGTCAAGGTGCTGCATCTGTCGGACTTGCTGTCACGATTTTTGATTTGGCCCCAACGTGAACTACTCGAAGAGGTTCTCGAAAAGGCCCGGACGTATTTCGGGCTGAACTATGCGGCCATTCAAGACCTTGTCGGAATCTTGCAAGGCCGCGTGCAAGAGCTCTCCAAGCTACTCGCCTTTGAACTCGGTTCCCAGCACTCCTATCAAGAGTTGCTCTGCCAGGCACATAACCAGTTGTCTGACGTTGCCATGGTTGCCAGCTTTGAGCTGTTGGCTGCTGCGCCGGAAGAGGCATTGTTGGCCACGGTCAATGAGCTGCGATTGTCGGCGCAGCAAGCTAGTCGTCCGGGCGGCTCTTTGGGGACGTCATTAGGCGCAGCTAGTCGGATTCCCCCCGCTGCAAATAATATGGCCCTGCCTCCCAAAGTGGGCAGAACCACCGATTTCCTTCCGCCATCGATTGCGACGCATCAGCACCTTGTCACGCGGACGACGATGGCGCTGGCCCGTTGTCGAGAACAACGCTGGCCCCTTTCGTTAGCACTGGTGCAGTGGGAAGAGACGCCGCTGGTGATGGAACGGACGCCAGATGCTTGGCTTGCTCAGCTAACGATGCTACTCAAAGAGCAATGGGCCGATCGAGGCGAAGTGATCGAGCTAGGCCTTGGCGTGTGGGGCCTATTGTGGCCCGGGCTTGATCGTTCGGACGCGTTGCGCCTGATCCGTGACCTTGTTCAGCAAGTTCCACGAAGCCAGCCACTTCCCGATGGGACGCCGATCGTCCTGAGCGCTGGCTTGGCAACCGTCTCTTTGCCTGCCAAGAACTTTCCCGCGATTGGGATCACGACGGCGGCCGCTCGGTGCCTTTCGAGTGCGCATCTTTCCGGCAGTGCCTGCGTGAAGAGTTTTGAGCTGTAATTGGAGGTCGGGTAAAAAAGGCGGTGCTGCCATAACCTGCCCGGCCAGAGCAAGATGACCTCTTTAGGTCACGTCATCGAGAGCGAGAACCGTCTAGGCTAAGGTTTGCTGGAAGGGGCGTTTCAGAATTGCGTTCCCCAGGAGCCTATGGGGATGGCCACCGCAAACAATTTTCTGTCCACTTCGTCCGGCCGAAGCGCGATTGCCTTCTGGCTGTGGCAGCTTGCGCCTGGACTGTTGCTATTTGCCCTTTTGCCGCCGGGCATGCAGTCCTATTGGCTGCCGGATTCCCTGGAGCATGGCGAACCGTTCTATGCCGGCAAAGCCCAGATCTTTCCAGCCCTGTTTCAGGGACTAGTAGCCGGCCAAGGGGCGCTATTGGGCTTGATCATTGCATGGGGTGGCGGCCGCTGGTATTGGCGTGTTCCGATTTGCGTGGTGCTGTTTCATCTTTTGTCGATGGGCTATACCGCTTGGCAATGGCGGCATTATGGTTTTTATGGAGTGTTGATGCCGTGGCAACTGGTTCGTGATTGGGATTTATTAGAGGCGTTCACGTTGCAAGCGATGGTCTCCACGATGTGCACTGCGGCCCTCATTGGCTGGATCGTCTCGATGAACCAGCCCCAGCGCGACAGCGACCTTTCTGCTCCATGGAAAAGGGAACGCGGCCAATTTACCCTGGTCGACTTGATCGCTTTGACGCTGCTGGCCTCGATGGTGTTGACGATGCAAAGTTGGCTGGGCGCAGCGACGTTAAAGATGGTAGCCGCAAGGCCGTGGTGGAAGCTGCTAGGGAGTAGTGCCGGGACGGTCTGCGCGGTGATCCTTGCGAGTTGGGCCGGAGGAAGTCCCCAAAAAGTTCGCCTGGTAATTCGGATCTGCAGCGGAGTTTTGTTGGCCGTAATTGCAATGGCCTCCATGATGTGGCAGTCTTCGTATCAGCAAGGCGAAAGTCCACGCTTCTTCGGGGTAGCTATTGTTTGGACAAGCCAGCTTCTTTTTCTGTTGATTTGCTGGCGACTTGGCGGTCTGATGGGCGTTACAATCCCCTGGTTAAAAAGTCTGCCCCGCAGCAATCGCCCGCGCTGAGCTAAGCTGGAAAATCCAATCTGTGACACAGAACGTCGTGACACACCAAGCCGAAGAACCACAACCCCCTCAAGGCCTCCCTTGGCAGTTTTGGGTGTGGCAGTGTGTGCCGATGGTGTGCCTCTTCATGGGACTGCCGCCGGGAGAAAAAATCCAATGGTGGTTTCATGCACCGTTGCTGAGGTGGATCGGCGAGCAGCCTTGGGCGAGTCTTTTAGCAGGACTTATTTTAACGACCTGGTTTTGCCAAGGTGTACTGCTGGCGTTTTGGCTGGTGTGGGGTACCGGGCACTTGGCTCATCGCTTTTACAAGGTGATGGGGCTTGCCACAACCGTGGCGTTGCTGCCGGCAATTTGGTTTGTTCGGCATTCTGGACTGTATAGGTCAGCCCCAATCCCCTGGTCTGAAGTATTGAATCTAAGTTATCTTTCGGACTATTTCTTATGGGCCTTGGGAATATCCTTCCTTCCTGCATTACTGGTGTTTGGCACGCTTTATAAAATGAGGTTCCGCCTTCAGCAGGTAGTGGTTCCAAGTTCGTCGCTGGGCAAATGGCAGTTCTCGCTGAGGGGATTGTTGCTACTAACCTTGTTCTGCTCGCTCTTGCTGGCCTTCTTCAATTGGGGACTTCCCAATATGGTGACTTTTCTTTCATTGCCAAATATTGGGTTTTACTTTGGGGAGATGGAATTATTATCCGGTCGCAGTGCCATTGCACTTGGCTCCGCACTGACTGCTCTCTTGTCAGCAACAATTCTTTATCAGCGAAATTGGCGGGTCACTACCGCGATCATTAGCATTTTGCTGGTGATCTGGTTCATGGCCATCATTGCAGAGACATTGTTTCCAACGTCAGTGAGTTTAAATCCCTTTTTAATCCCGTCGCACTTGGCTGGAACTTTGACCTTGGGGAACTTGGTTTCCCTAGCGATTTCTAGGTACTGGATCGGTTGGAACCGATTCAAACTTATCCGGCTATCTAAACAAGCATCGCGGTAGGAGGCATAGAAGATGTTGCAATCCGAGCCAGGCGATGGAGAAAAACCTAGTCCTCCTTCTGAAGAGAACAGCGATGCCCCCAGCGAGCAAACGCCCCAGCTGAAGCGCGTCGGATTGCCTTGGCAGTTTTGGGTGTGGCAGTGTGTGCCGATGGTATGTCTCATCGTTCTGATGCCACCGGGAGAGAAAGTCGACTGGTGGATTCACATTGACGTGCTGGATTGGGTGCTGATGAATTGGATCGGCTTAGAGCCTTGGGGGAGACATTTGGCAGAGCTTATTTTTACGTCTTGGTTTTGCCAAGGCGTGCTTTTGGCATACTGGATGGTGTGGGGATCAGGACACTGGTCACTCCGGTTTTGCGAGGTAGTCGGACTTGCGGCCATCACAATACTTTTACCCGCCATTTGGTTCGTGCGACATATAAGATGGTTTCAGATGGCGCTAACCCCTTGGTCAGATGTTTTGGACCCTCTTAGACTAGTCCAGTGGTTCATTTGGGCTTTTGGAATCTCTTTCATTCCCGCATTTCTGTTTATCGGCATGCTTCACCTCATGCAATTCCGCCTTCGGCAAGTTGATATGCCATGTTCGGCGCAAGGCAAGTGGCAGTCCTCACTGATGGGATTGATGGTGCTCACCTTAGCGTGTTCACTTTTGCTTTCGTTTGTTTTCTGGATTTATCCGACCATCTGGACGCATGTTACGATGGGACAATTGTGGTTGATTGAAAAATCTCCGGGTAGATTGGTTGCTGCGCTTAGCTCCGCACTGACTGCTCTCTTAGCCGCTGGAATTCTTTATTGGCGAAATTGGCGAGTCACGGTTGCGATTTTTAGTTTTACGCTTGCGATGTGGTTCGTGACCCTCCTAGCGGTGAGATTTTCTTCAGCATCTTCAGGCAGTGAAACTGTTTCTCGCATGTTGCACTTAGCTGGAACTTTGACCCTGGGGAATTTGATTTCCTTGGCGATTTCTAGGTATTGGATCGGTTGGAACCGATTCAAACTTATCCGGCTATCTAAACAAGCATCGCGGCAGGAGGCATAAAAGATGTTGCAATCCGAGCCGGGCGATGGAGGGAATCTCAGCCCTCCATCTGAAGAGAACTGCGACGCCCCCAGCGAGCAAACGCCCCAGCTGAAACGCGTCGGACTGCCTTGGCAGTTCTGGGTGTGGCAGTGTGTGCCGATGGTGTGTCTATTTCTTTGGATGCCACCGGGTAATACTCGCGATTGGTGGTTTCATGAGCCAGCACTAGAGTGGATCCTCAAGCAGCCTTGGGCGAGTCTTTTAGTCAGGCTCATTTTTATGACGTGGTTTTCCCAAGCGACCTTGCTGGCCTTCTGGCTGGTGTGGGGGTCGGGGAATTGGCCCTATCGCTTCTGCAAGGTGATGGGACTTGCCGCCATTACCACCCTGCTACCCGAAATTTGGTTTGGCCGACATTTTCGTATAATTTCACCGGGCCTAACTCCTTGGTCCGAAGTTTTGAATCCATTTGAACTTTCGATGTTTTTCCTTCGGGCTGTGGGGGTTTCATTCCTTCCCGCGTATTTTGCGACCGGAACGCTGTACCTGATGAGATACCGCCTTCAACAGGTAGCGTCACCAGTTTCGTTGCTGGGCCAGTGGCAATTCTCACTGAAGGGTTTGTCGATCCTCACGTTGAGCTTCTCGCTTGTACTCTCCTTCTTTGGCTGGTTATATCCAGCCAGCGTCGCATTCATTTCAGATTTAGACGCAGGGAGTTCAAGGACGGTTGATGAGTCATTGTATTTCTATGTCTTCGTACTTGGCTCCGCCTTGGCGGCCCTTCTATCAGCGGTAATTCTCTATTGGAGAAATTGGCGTGTCACATTCGCCATCTTTGGCTTGTTATTGGGCACGTTTATCGTGAGCACTTTTGCATTGGTAATATTTTCCGCCTCCATTGGCAAAGATCCGTATCTAAACTTACTGAATATGGCCGGAGGATTGTCCTTGGGGAACTTGGTTTCCCTAGCGATTTCTAGGTACTGGATCGGCTGGCATCGATTCAGACTTATCCGGCTATCAAAACAAATATCGCCGCAGGAGGCATAAAAGATGTCGCAATCCGAGCCAGGCGATCACAAGAATACTTATCTTCCGCCCGAAGAAAACCGCGAGGCTACCTGCGTGCAAAAGCTAGAATCGAAACGCGAGGGGCTCCCTTGGGTGTTTTGGATTTGGCAGCTCACTCCACTTGCAGTCTACGTGTGCGTGCGTACACCGATGATTAAATATGCATGGTGGATTCATAACACTTCATTCGGACGGCTTTTCGCCATCCTGCACTTCACGACATGGCTTAGCCAGGGCGTCTTGCTGACATATTGGATGATGTGGGGTTCTGGTCACTGGGGTAAACGTACTTGTAAAGTAATCGGGCTTAGTATTCTCGCTGCTCTCTTACCCGTTATCTGGACAGTGCGCCCGGTATTTCAACGACCGGGGCGCTTCCTGGATCGGAAATGTTGGACCCTTACTACTTGTCCATCGTCTTGTTGTGGGCTACTTGCCTTTCGTTCCTTCCTGCCTTCTTAATTGCTGGCACGATCTATTTTATGGGGTTCCGAATTCAGGGGAAGGAAAGTCCGCGATCACCGCTAAGAGAATGGCAATACTCACTTAAGACGCTTTCTATGACCACACTGACCTGCTCGCTAATTCTTGCTTTTGCCTTCGTTATCTTTCCAAAAATTACGGCAAAACGAGACCCGTTTTCTTGGCCTTTGGGAGTGTTTGAAATGGCGATTGCCGTGATGTTAAGTACGGCATTATCAACGCTGTTATCGGCGGTAATCCTGATTTATCGAGGCTGGCGCACAACAACCATTGTCTTTGTTCTTCTCCTCTGTGCCTTTGTTGGAGGCATGGCGGGAAAACTAAATGGAAGGCCGACTGATGTTCATTTTGCCCTTTTGACGGTGTTGAAATGTGCAGGAGTGATCACGCTATTTAACATGACGTCCTTGGCGATTTCCAATTATTGGATTGGCTGGCATCGATTCAGACTTATCCGGCTATCAAAACAAGAATCGCGGCAGGGGGCATAGAAGATGTTGCAATCCGAGCCAGGCGATGGAGAGAATCCTAGCCCTCCTTCTGAAGAGAACTGCGAAGCCCTTCGCAAGCAAACACCTCAGCCGAAGCGAGTGGGGTTGCCTTTGCAGTTTTGGCTGTGGCAGTGTATGCCGCTGATTTGCTTGATGATTGTAATGCCGCCGGGCGAAGACCCGGGTTGGTGGTTTTTTACGCCGACGGTGCAGTCGCTCACGCAACAACAGTCGTCGGCATTGCTCGCGTGGATAGTGTTTTGTAGCTGGCTCTGCCAGGGAATGATGTTAGCGCTGTGGCAGGTGTGGGGGCCTGGAAAATGGTATGGTCGATTACCAAAAGTCGTGGGGCTATTTTTGTTGGCGGTGTTTCTGCCAGTGATATGGTTTATTCGACATTTTGTGTTGTGGGGAAAGGGGGTAAGACCTTGGAGTGAAGTTTTGAATCCACTTGAGCTTTTGACGGTTTTCGGCGTGGTAAGTGGTGTGTCATTCTTGCCTGCTATGGTCGCTGCAGTGGTCTCCTACGCCCTGGGGTATCGCCTGGTGCGAAGGGAATCGGCAATAGCCCATTCGGGCCCCTGGCAATTTTCCATCGCGGGCCTATGTAAGGTGACCGTGGTGGTCTCGCTATTGCTTACGCTTTTTCGCTGGGTCTATCCTGAGCTCAATCGAATGTTTGAAGAAAATCGCGGAACATCGATAGCTCGCTCCGCGGGGGAAGTGTTAGTTATGCTCGTGATTGGATGTGGAGCATTTATGGCGACCGTACTGACGGAAATTATGCTCGCTTGGCGAAACTGGAAGATAACTCTCGCGATTTTTTCCGTGCTTGTTGTCTTGAGTTTTGGCAGCTTTGTGGGGGTCGCGTTTTCCCTGCTGCCGCCGAAGAACCTATTTGCCAAATACGGGATCGATGTGGGCGCTATGTTTGTGTTGGGGCATATGATTGCCCTGAGAATTAATGGATACTGGTTGCGTCACCAGGGGCTTTGTCTGGCCCATAAAAAATCGCTCAGCCAGTTTGATCCATTGCAGGCGTAACCGTTCCATGACAGGTGCCGACTCTACTAGCACGTCTTCGGAATCCGAGGGGACCGTCGGATTGCCAGCGGGCATCTCTGCAGACCCGAACCTAGCAGCTCCAGGCTCGTTTCGATTTTTACAATCGCTTGTGGGACGAGGGAGTTTTCGCTATTGGGCTTGGGGACTGTTGATTGTTTTGATGCTGCTGCCGATGGCGCGTTGGTGGGGGCTGTATGCCGTGCAGCGTTATTATTTTCGCGGCCGATCTTGGTTTGCGTTTTCAACGATTGGCAATTTCGCCCGGGGAACGGCCCTGAGCTTGGCTTGCGGCCAAGGAACGCTGATCGCAGCAGCTATTGGTTGGGGACGCGGATCGGTCATTGTGCGCAGCGCGATTGGACTGTGCGCTTTGCTCGGCTTGGCGCTGCTGGAAGGGGTCTCTTTGTTTGCCTGCGAGCAAGTACATGATGCGCGTGATGAGCTCGACCTGGTGAATTGTCTTTCGACCGTTTTGTCTTGTTCGGTCTTTTTGTTAGTGCTGCACGTTCTGCCGATGCTGGGGCAAGTGGGCATGGCTCGGGCGTATGGAATCGAGATGGTGGAAGGAACGAATCCTTCTAAGGTTTCGAACAAATGGCAGATCAGCCTGCTGGATATGATGGCGCTAACGATGATGGTCTCGCTGGTGCTGGCGCTTGTTCGTTGGCTGGCGAGCGACCTGCTGCTGTTGTTTCCCAAGGGAGAAGTCGATTGGGATTCTATTCGGAAGCTAGGCATCTTGATGTTTGGCAACTTGTTCATGCTCAACGCGATGATCACCTGCTTCCATGTGCGGCGGCGGTGGTGGCTGAACTTGCTGTTGGTCTATTTTATTGCCATCTTGGTGACGGCGATCCAGAGTTTTTCGCTGTGGTGGTTTGAACCGGTTCGTTCTTGGCATGATGCGGTAACGCTAAGCGTCTTTTGCTTGATGACCAATTTTGGCCATCTCACTTTTGTCCTGTTCGCATGGTGGGTGTTACGCGGACTTGGCTATCAGCTGGAACGTCGCGAAAAAACCGACCCGCAAACGGTGTCGGCCTAAACCTTGGTTTGTAGCCAGCCCCCTTGGAAGAATCGTGTGCCCAGTAGAGCGCTGCGCAGCGCGACATCGGAGACCATGGCCCACCAAGCACCTTTTACGCCGAGTCCTTGGCCGACGATCACGATATCAAGCAACGGGATGGGGACTTCATCCCACGCCAAGTAGCAGGCGAGCGGCAAGCGAATGCCAACTAGGCCGATGAAAGTGAACAGGAGCGGAAAGCGCGTGTCACCTGCGCCACGAAGAGCGCCGCTAAAAATCATGAGGGCGGCCAAGCAAGGGCAAGCGATGGCGACGATCTTCATGAGCTGGCCGGTGAGCTGCGTTGTGGGACTGCTGCCGCCGAAATAGAACTCGGCAATCTGTTCGCCAAAATGGTAGTAGGTGATGCTGGCGATTCCCATAACAACGACGCCCCAAAAACAACAGGTGGCGACCGAGAGCCAAGCGCGGCGCGGATTTGCAGCGCCGAGCGATTGGCCGGCAAGTGTAGCGGCCGCGACTTGAAATGCCGTGCCAGGAAGGAACGAGAGGGACTCGATTTGCAGGCCCAGGCTATGGGCGGCCGTTTCCGCAACGCCCGACCGGCCGATGATGGCAAAGTAAACCATATGGCAAAGGATGATACTGCAAGCGTCACTGCCACCGGGAATTCCGATCCGCAGAATTCGCCATGCAAGATGCTGATTCCAAACAAAGGAACCTTCACGCTGACAAAGGACGCAGCGCGAACGCCACAGCGCGAACAGGATGATTGCGCCGCCGACGAGATGCCCAGCCAAGGTGCCAATGGCGAGCCCTTCCCAGCCAAGCTTTGGAAAGGGACCAAAGCCGACGACGAGCGCTGCACTTAAAAACATGTTGACGAGGTTGACGGCGACCCGAGCGATCAGGCCGGTGATGGTATCGCCTGCACCACGCAGCGCCGCTGTGCCAATTTGTTCTAGCATGATCGCGGGGATTGCAAACGAAACGATCCAGAGGTAGCTGCCAGCGAGTCGGGCCGCTTCGCCTTGCAGTTGCACGGCGCTGATGAAGAGCTTGCCTCCGCCGAACGATAGGGCCATCACTGCCAGCGACCAAACGAAGCCGAGCAATAGGGCTTGGCTTGTAGCGCTGCGAGCCATCGCGTTTTCGCCAGCACCAACATGACGTGCGACGACGGCTGTGGTACCGATGGCAATGAAGGAGAAGAGCGTTGGCAAAATCCAAAGGACGTAGACCATCAGCCCCATGGCGGCGGCGGTCTCTATGCCGGTGATGAATCGTCCAGCCAAAAGCCAGTCGGTTGTACCGACGAGATAGTTCAACAGCTCTTCCGCTAAGACAGGGAGCGCAAGCGACCAGACCGCGCGCGAGATCGACGGCAATGGCTTAGTGCTGGAAGCGGAAGAATCGAGAGGCAATGCCATGAAGGAACACGAGGGAGAGGAAGGCGTGCGCGGAAGTGCCAGTTGGGCACTCGGATTAGACAGAAAATGGGTAATCCTGGGGAGGCTGAATGCGGCCAAGTGTCTGACGCTTGGCGTGAAAAATTTAAGCCCTGGTACGGCCTGGAGTTGGAAGCCGTACGGCCATTTTTTGCTGGGATTTAGCCGTCGAACCTGATAATATCAAACAACGCCGATGCGACGTTGCCAAGGCGAAAGCGAATGTTTTTCTGGGGAAGGAGGGGCTGTCATGGAAAGTTTTACGCGAAGTATCGGGCGGTTTGGGCGGCCCCTGGTTGTGGGAATCTGGGTATTGGTGCTGTTGGCTTTCGTGCATGGAAAGGTGTGGGGAGCCGAGGTAGGTGGGGCTTCGTTTTTGAAAGATGTGCGGCCGGTTTTGGCGCAGCGTTGCTTTCGCTGCCATAGCGAATCGCTGCATCAGGAAGGGAATTTGAAGCTTGATACGAACGAGGGCTTGCTCAAGGGGGGCGATTCGGGAGCGGTGATTGTGCCAGGCGATAGCAAACAGAGCTTGCTGGTGTCGCTGGTTCGTCATGAGAGCGATCGGAAGATGCCGCCCGAAGGGGAGAAGCTTTCGGACGAGCAGATTGGAAAGATTGCGAAGTGGATTGATGAAGGGGCCAAGCTGCCAACGGCAGAGGAGCTCGCTCGGCCTAGCCATTGGTCGTTTTTGCCACCAAAGCGAAGCACGATTGATGCGTCGCTTGCTCGTGATGGAAACAACGCCATCGATGCACTTGTTGCGAGCGAGTACGCGAAGCAGGGGCTCTTACCGAATGGACCGGCGACGAAGCACGTGCTGATTCGGCGGTTGTATTTGGACCTCGTTGGAATTCCGCCGACGGCGGACGAAGTGGAAGCGTTTGTCGCGGATGATCGGCCCGATGCTTTCGAGCGTGTGGTGGATCAATTGCTCGCAAGCCCAATGTATGCGGAGCGCTGGGCACGGCACTGGATGGATGTGTGGCGGTATAGCGATTGGGACGGCTATGGGGCGGAGGTTCGCGAAAGTCGGCCGCACATTTGGCGTTGGCGCGACTGGATCGTGGAATCGCTCTCGGCTGATCGGGGCTATGACCAGATGGTGCGCGAGATGTTGGCGGCGGATGAGATTGCGCCGCTGGATACGAAGACGTTGCCCGCGACAGGGTTTTTGGTGCGGAACTGGTACAAGTTCAACCGGAACCAGTGGCTGGATAGCACGGTGGAGCATACGGGAAAAGCGTTTTTGGGACTGACGTTTAATTGCTGTCGTTGCCACAACCACATGTATGACCCGCTGACGCAGAAGGAGTATTACCAACTGCGAGCGTTTTTTGAGCCGCACGAGATTCGGACGGATCGCGTGCCGGGCGAGGCGAATGTGGACAAAGATGGGCTTGTTCGTGTGTATGACGCAAAGGGTGATGCGCCGACGTACTTGTTTGTGCGAGGGAATGAAAAGGACCCGCTGACGACGGAGGTTCTTTTGCCGAGCGTGCCGAAGGTTTTGGCATTTGAGGCGTTTGCGGCGAAGGATGTGGTGATTCCGCTGGAAGGGCAGTACCCATCGTGGAAGGAATTTGTGGTGGCGGAGACGCTGGCGGCAGCGCGGAATGCGACCGCAACGGCAGAGAAGGTAGCGGGCGATGCGAAGGCAAAGCTGGAAGCGACAAAGGTAGCGCCGGCAACGGATGCAGCAGCACATGCGGAAGCGGTGCTTGTCGCGGAGCAGCAGTTGCAACTGGTGGAGAAGTCGCTGCTGATTGCGAAGGCGAGTGAGGCGGATGTGGTTGCAAGGCAAGCGGCCGATGCGGCAGCGTTTGCCGTTCCACCGATTGCGGCAGAGGAATTGAAAAAGCTGGCGATGGAAGCGGTGGCCAAAGAACGGCAAACGGCATTGCAAAAAGCGGAGTACGCGGTGCTGGATGCGGAGCAGAAAGCGGCCAATGCGCAAAAGAAGCTAAAGCCAGGCGATATGGCGAGTGAGAAGCTGGTTGAACAAACGACAGCGGAACTGAATAAGGCAAAGGAAGGACTAGCAGCGGCGCAGCAAGCGGCAACGCAGCCGGGAGAGGCGTACACGAAGTTTGGCGAAGTATTTCCAAAGACGAGCACGGGAAGGCGGACGGCACTGGCGGACTGGATTGTGGATAAGCGGAATCCGCTGACGGCGAGAGTCGCGGTGAATCACTTGTGGCTGCGTCATTTTAGTGCGCCGCTAGTTCCGAGCGTGTTTGATTTGGGGATGAACGGCAAGGCTCCCAAGAATCCGCAGTTGCTGGATCAGTTGGCCGTGGAACTGATGGATGGTGGCTGGGAGATGAAGCGGATGCATCGGCAGATGGTGAATAGCAGGACATACCGACTGAGTTCGGCGGTGGATGCTAGTTCGGCTGAGAATCGGAAGGTCGATCCCGACAACCAGTATTTTTGGCGAGCGAATACGCGGCGGATGGAAGCGGAAGCGGTGCGGGATTCACTGCTGGCGATGGCGGGCGGACTCGATTTGCGGATCGGCGGGGCGGACCTCGATCCGAATGAATGGCTCACACGAAATCGGCGAAGCCTTTACTTTCGAAACACGAAAGAGAAGAAGGTGACGTTCTTGGCGCTGTTTGATAGCCCTAATGTGGCGGAGTGCTATCGGCGGAGTGAATCGATCGCGCCGCAGCAGGCACTGGCGCTGGTGAATAGCCCATTAGCGCTAACGAAGGGGCGTGAGATTGCCAAGCAGTTGCTGGCGGAGCATTTTGCCGGGAAGGAAATGCCAGCTGCGATTGCGGAGGGTGAGCATGAAGCCCTGATCCAGAAGGCGTATGGGCGGATATTGTCGAGGCCTGCGAAAGCGGAAGAGCTGAGTTTGTGTCGGGAGTTTTGGACCGCGCAGGCGAAGCAGTTTCAGGAACCGGCGAAGCTAACGGCGATTGCGAGTGGACCGGCGGCGAGTTTGGCACCGGCAACACGGGCAGACTTGCGAGCGTTTGAAAATGTGGTGCATGTGCTGCTGAATCACAATGACTTTGTGACGATTCGATAGGAAGAGAATGACGCCATGAAGCGAGCGAAACCCTATTTGCCACGGCGGCAGTTCTTTTCTCAAGCGGGAATGGGACTGGCGGGGATTGCGCTGGGAGATTTACTCGCGCGGGATGGAATTGTGCGCGCGGGGGAAGGTGTTGCGGGGGCGGTGCAGTATCCCGTGAAGGCGAAGCGGGTGATCTGGATCTTTTTGGTTGGTGGCATGAGCCACATGGAGTCGTTCGATCCGAAGCCTGCTCTTACGGAACATGCGGGAAAGACGATTGCGGAAAGCCCGCACAAGGAAGTGCTTGATTCGCCCTATTTGAAGAAGAACTTGCGGGAGTTTGTGGCGGGCCTGCACAAGGTTCAGCCGAAGATTTACCCGCTGCAAGTCGGATATGGAAAGCGTGGGCAAAGCGGGATTGAGATGAGCGATTGGTGGCCGCACTTGGGCGAGCGTGTGGATGACTTGGCAATTGTGCGGTCGATGTGGACGACGGACAACGACCACGGGGCACAATTGCAGTTCCATACGGGTCGGCATGCGATTGAAGGGCCATTCCCGACAATTGGATCATGGGTGCATTATGGCCTGGGCTCTATGACGGAAGAGCTTCCGTCGTATTGCGTGTTGGGGACGCCGCTTTCGGAATGTTGCGGCGGAGCTCAGGGGCATGGTGCGAATTATCTGGGGCCGGAGCATGCAGGGATTCAGCTTTCGACTGATCCGGCAGCGCCGTTGCCGTTTGCTGTCGGTGAGAAAGAGATGTTTCGGGAAGAGCAGGCGGCGCAGTTTGAATTGCTGGCAAAGCTAAACGGTGTAGCGGCCGCTGAGTTTCCGGAAGATGCGGCACTGCGAGCGCGGGTGCGGTCGTATGAACTAGCGTTCCATATGCAGAAGGCGGTGCCGGAGGTGGTGGACCTGGCGAAGGAGTCCGAAGCAACGCAAAAGGCGTATGGCCTGGACCAAGCAGAGACCAAGACGTTTGGTCAGCAGTGCCTGGTGGCGAGAAGGCTTGCTGAGCGCGGCGTGCGGTTTGTGCAGATCTATCACGGCAGCAACGGTGGCGCTGGCGCGTGGGATGCACATAGCAACTTGCAAACCGGACATGCGGCACTTTGTAAGCAAGTGGATCAGCCGATCGCGGCGCTGATTGCAGATTTGAAACAGCGCGGGATGCTGGAAGATACGCTCGTCGTGATTGGGACCGAGTTTGGAAGAACGCCTGGAGCGGAGGGCTCTAATGGGCGGGATCATCATCCGTATGGATTTTCGATTGCGCTGGCTGGTGGTGGCGTGAAGGGGGGCGTGGTGCATGGGAAGACCGATGAGCTGGGCTTTCATGCGGTGGAAGATCGGCATTATGTGACGGACTTGCATGCGACCGTGCTACGCCTGATGGGAGTGGATCATCATCGGCTGGAGATTCCTGGAAGGAAGCGGCTGGAGCTGGATTTTGGAACGCCGATAGGGGCGATCATGGGGTAGGGGGAGCGGGGGGAGATTGGCCACAGAGGACACAGAGAGCATAGAGGGGGAAGGAAGAGGCGGGGGAGGATTGGTACACGGAGGGACACGGAAGACACGGCCGGCAGGGAATGCGAAGAGGTGGGGAACCACGAAAGGCACGAAAAGCACGAAAGGGAGGCGGAGGGAAGGATTTGCCACAGAGCACACAGAGCACACAGAGGGAGGAGGAGAAGGGAGGAGGATTGGTACGGGGAGGGGCAAGGAATGGGAAGAAGTGGGGAACCACGAAAGACACGAAAAGCACGAAAGGGAGACGGGGGGAAGGATTGGTATGGGGAGGGGCAGGGTTTGCACAACTGGCAGTTGGAAAGTGGGCGTTTGAGGGATGGGGAGCGGATTGGACGCGGCAGGATGCACGCATTTACTTAGGAAGTTGGCGGGGATAGCGCTGTCAGGATAAATCCTGACCTACAGGGAAAAGACGGGCCCTTACGAAACGTGGCGGGCAAAAATACGATAGAGGGATGAGCAATTCCATCTACGAATACGATGTACTAGTGATTGGTGCGGGGCATGCCGGGACCGAGGCAGCCATGGCGGCGGCGCGGATGGGGGCGAAGACGGGCCTGCTGACGACGAACTGCGACACCGTGGGACAGATGAGCTGTAACCCTGCGATCGGCGGCGTGGCCAAGGGGCACATCGTGCGCGAGATCGATGCCTTGGGGGGCATCATGGGCGAAGTCATCGACCGGACCGGGATTCAGTTCCGGATGCTGAATCAGCGCAAAGGGCCGGCAATGCATAGCCCCCGCGCTCAGGCCGATAAGAAGGCGTATCAGTTTGAAGTGAAGCGGCTGGTCGAAGAACAGCCGAACCTGACGCTACGACAAGAGGTGGTGGAAGATTTGCTGACCGAGCCGGTGCATGGTGTCAGTGAAGAAGAGGCACTACAGGGTGGGCTGAGCAGCGCATCGCGTGGTTGGTGTGCGGGTACGTGGGGATGTGGTCTATCGTGCGCCGTGCGTCATCCTAACGACCGGGACCTTCTTGCAGGCCTTGATGCATACGGGCGAGACCAAGACGCCAGGGGGGCGAGCTGGCGAAGGGACGACAGCAGGGATTAGTGGGGCGCTGAACCGCTTGGGCTTTCAGGTGCAGCGATTCAAGACGGGAACGCCCGCACGGCTGAATGGGCGGACGATTGACTATAGTCAGTGCGAGTTGCAGCCTGGGGATGATGACGCGGGGGCGTTTTCGTTTTTGACGACGCCGGAAGAACGAATGCGGATGACCGCGAACCAGATCCCTTGCCATATCACGCATACGAACCATGAGGTGCATGAACTGATTCGGGCCAATTTGCATCGGGCGCCGATGTATAGCGGACAGATTAACTCTCGCGGGCCACGCTATTGCCCCAGTATTGAAGACAAGGTGGTGCGGTTTGCTGACAAGACTTCGCACCAGCTGTTTTTGGAGCCAGAAGGGCGAAATACGCGGGAAGTCTACATCAATGGCGTTTCGACCAGCCTGCCACGGGATGTGCAGGATGCGATGCTGAAGATGATTCCGGGGCTGCAGAACGCAGAGATCATGCGTTACGGCTATGCGGTGGAATATGACTTCTGTCCGCCAGACCAGTTGTGGCCATGGCTAGAGACGAAGCGGGTAAGTGGGCTGTTCTTTGCGGGGCAGATCAACGGTACGACAGGCTATGAAGAGGCGGCTGCACAGGGGCTGATGGCGGGGGCGAACGCTTCTATCAAACTGCGAGAAGGGGCCGAGCCATTCATCTTGGGACGTGAAGAGGGTTACATCGGCGTGCTGCTGGATGACCTTGTTACCTGCAGCGTGGATGAGCCATACCGGATGTTCACGAGCCGGGCGGAATATCGGCTGATGCTGCGTCAGGACAATGCGGACCGACGGCTAACGGCGCTGGGGCGCGAAGTGGGGCTGATTAGCGAACAACGCTGGCAGACGTTGCAGACAAAGGAAGCGGCGATCGTTAAAGGGATGGCGCTGCTGCGATCGGGACGCAAGGGAGAGGTGTCGCTAGAGAAGTACTTGCGGCGGCCTGAAGTGGAGTGGGCGGAGTGCGTGGGACTACTTCCCGACCTTGCAGAGTTCACCGAGGAAGTCGCCAACCAGATCATGTTTGATGTGAAGTACGAGGGTTATGTAGGGCGGCAGCAACTTCAGGTTGCGAGGCAACACCGGCTGGCCGAGAAGCGAATTCCTGATTCGTTTGACTATCGAAAGATTCAGCACTTACGAACCGAAGCGCGAGAGAAGTTGATTCGGGTTCGGCCGTTGACGATTGCTCATGCCAGTCGAATCAGCGGAATCACACCGGCGGATGTGGCGCTGGTGATGGCGTACTTGGAGTAGGCGCGGGGTGCTGGGAGAGTGGGGCGGGGCGTTGTTTGGACTTTGCCGGTGGCAAAAGCAGCCGGTTTATTTGTCCCAAGGTGCCGTACCTGCGGAAAGCCATCTCTCTTTGCTCAATTGCCCCATTTTTCAGTTTTTTTGGATAACTATCGTAAGTGTTTGGACCAGAAGGCTTTACGCTGTGATAATCAATCTTGACGCAGCCGTCAGGACCGATATAATTCCCACAATTGGAAAACCTGGTAAGCCTGGGAGTTTTCGCAGAGCTTGCCGGATGGGTTGCTACCGTAAGGTGCAAGACCTACGCCCCTCGCGTAGTTTCTGATAGTAAGGGAGTTTCGGTCTCCTCCTAGAGCCCGCATGGTTGCGGCTTAGGAAGAGCGGGCGCAGCAGCACCCAGACCCCTAACACGAGGGTCCACTCGCGTTTATTTCCGTATTCTTACGGGAATGGGCGAGATTGCTTTGGAGAGGCCCTTGGGGCCTCTTCTGAAGCTGGTCGAGTGGCGCGTGACGTAATTTGGGCTGCGAGCGTTTTGGGGGCAATTCGTAATTTGGCCTGCCGGATAGGCAGTTCTTGCCATCGGGAAGGAAGGATGGTTCTCTGATGTCGACGAAAACGGTTTTCACCACAGGTGAAGCAGCGAAGATCTGCAAGGTAAGTCAGCAAACGATCATTCGTTGCTTTGACAACGGTACTCTGAAGGGGTTCCGCGTTCCGGGGAGCCGCTTCCGCCGTATCCCACGGGCGGAGCTATTTAGCTTTATGCGTGACAACGGCATTCCTACGGATGCCTTGGAAAGTGGCAAGCGAAAGATCCTGATTGTCGACGACGATCAAGACTTGGTGGAGTTGATGGTTGACGCGTTTGCACGTGATGGCCGGTTTGAATTGAAGACTGCGAACAACGGCTTTGATGCCGGTATGTTGGTCAAAGAATTCCGTCCGGACCTGGTTGTGCTAGACGTCATGCTTCCCGATATCAACGGCAAGGAAGTCTGCCAACGTGTTCGTAGCGATAGCACGCTCGAATCGGTCAAGATTATTTGCATTTCGGGTATGGTGGAACAAGACAAAGTGGCGGACCTGCGAGCTGCCGGCGCGAACGACTTCATGCAGAAGCCGTTTACGGTCGACAAGCTGCTGGACCGGGCATGCGACCTGCTCGAAATCGAGCGAGTGGTAGCCTCGTAGTTTGTGATTGGCAAGCGGCAACGCTTGTGTTTCGCGATTAGCAATGATGCATTCACAAAGCCCCAGCCAGGTTTGGCCTGGGGCTTTGTCGTTTTGTGGCGGGTGGATGGGTTTTTAAGGGCTTCCCTCATGATGCGCGAATCGGAAGTTCCTGAAATGCCTAGCCCTGAGCGACTCGGGCTTTCTGATGCGGCAGCGATTGGGTTGGCAAGTGCGCTGCTTTCGGTGGAGATTGTGGAGCGGACGCAAGGGATTGAGGCGATCCTAAATGCAGAGCCCCGCTTTGCGGAATGGGCGCAGCAGCGGCGCATGACGCTGGTTTCTTCGGGGAATGCTGCGGCTGAACAGGGTGTGAGTCTGCCTGAGCTGGCGGATTGGCTGGCGAGAAATGTGTGGGAGGCGCTCGGCGGGGGCGTTTCAGGCTTTGTTAGTAGTGAGCCTGCGCGGCAGCTTTTGGAGCGTGCGGTTTTGATGCAGCGAAGGCTTGCTGAGCTGGAAGCTGGATTTCAAGAGACGCTACTGCGCGAGAAGTTGGCTTCTCTGCGGGAGTTGGCGTATGGTGCGAGCCACGAGATCAACAACCCGCTGGCGAACATCGCCACACGGCGCAGAGTTTGATTGCCGAAGAGACGGATCCTGAAAAGAAGCGGAAGCTGGCGGTGATCACGAGTCAAGCGTATCGTGCGCACGAGATGATCTCGGACATGATGTTGTTCGCCAAGCCGCCGGCCCCGGTGAAAGCACCGCTGGACTTGGTGGCACTGGTGGCAAGCGTTGCGAGCGAACTGAAGGAACTGGCGAATCGGCAAGGGACGATGGTGGTAACGGACCTGCCGCAGGTGCCGGTGATGATTGACGCCGACCGGAATCAGGTGGCAATGATGGTGCGGGCCGTTGGTCAGAATGCACTGGATGCGCTGCGAAGCGGCGGCACGGTGGAGATCTTGCTGCGGACGGGAACGTTTTCGGCCGAGGGGGAAGGGGCTGGAGACGCTGGTGATAGCGCGAATCTTTGGCGGCTGCGTCTGCGAGAGAGAGATGCTCAAGCGGTAGGTTGTTGCGCAGCGGTTTTGGGGGTGCGAGACAATGGGCCCGGGGTTTCGGACGGGGCGCGCGAGCACTTGTTTGACCCGTTTTATTCAGGGCGTGAGGCTGGCCGAGGGCTGGGCTTTGGGTTGTCGAAAAGTTGGCGGGTTGTGGAATTGCACCAAGGGGAAATTGAAGTGCAAAGCGAGCTGGGGCACGGAACGTGTGTTTGGGTTCGACTTCCGCTGCAAACCGCTTGAATTGCAGGAAAAACCGGTTGAGGAATTGCTGCTGGGGCTGCGTCGTGGTGCCCGTACGGGCTGAGCGATAGCGTGAAGCGTCGCTCCCTTAGGGGAGGTTTTTCGAATGCGTGGCTAATAGGGCTGAAATCACTGCGCCGGGCCGTTACAATTATCAGCCGTGGCTTATGCGTCCACCATGGCGTAGGGCTGCGGCAGTGTGGTTTACTTCTTCGACTTTCCTCTCTGACTTTGGGAGATTGCTTCTATGCGACGAAGCGTTTGGATGTTTTTTGCGACGGTTTCGCTGTTGGTGACAGCAGTCACATTCTCTGTAAAAGCGCAAGAAGCGCCGCTCAACACGCCTCCTGAAGGCTTTGTGGCGTTGTTCAATGGCAAGGACCTGACCAACTGGAAGGGACTTGTGGGGGACCCGAAGTCACGCGCTGCGATGAAGCCTGAAGAGCTGGCGAAGGCGCAAGCGGCTGCCGACCAGAAGATGCGCGACCATTGGCATCCCAAAGACGGGATCCTGGTGTTTGATGGCAAGGGTGACAGCATCTGCACTGCGAAGGACTATGCAAACTTCGAATTGCTAGTGGACTGGAAGATTGAGAAGGGGGGCGACAGCGGCATTTACTTGCGCGGCACTCCACAAGTTCAGATTTGGGATGCTGACCATGAGCCGCTGTTCAAGCTAGGGGCCGACAAGGGTTCGGGAAGCTTGTGGAACAATGCCAAGAATCCGAAGCTGGCCGAAGTAAAGGCTGACAAGCCTGTAGGTCAGTGGAACAGCTTCCGGATCAAGATGGTTGGCGAGAAGGTAGACGTTTTCCTGAACGGCAAGCAAGTGGTGACAAACGTCACGCTGGAAAACTACTGGGAACGTGACAAGCCGATCTATCCAACGGGACAAATCGAACTGCAAAACCACGGAAACACGCTGTATTTCCGTAATATCTACATCAAGGAACTCCCCTAATTATTTAGGTAGAGACCAACAGAGATTGTGGAGAGGCATCGCTTGGCGGTGCCTCTTTTTTTTGGTGCCAGCGGTCGCTCAGCTTTTCCCAGGGAAGCAGCGGCAAGTAGAGGCAGAGCATGTAGAGCGGGAAGAGACCGATCTGAAGCATGACGGCGGTTCCCACATGAAACAGGAGCCCTAGTGCGAGGGTCTGACGCCAGGTCTGAGGGAACAGGATCAAAAGTGGGAAGCCAAGTTCCCAGTACAGCACGACCCAGGTCATGAAGGGGACCATCAGATCGGGATAGGGCCAATAGCTATAAGGGATGCGAGTCCAGGCAATGTTTGTAAGGACTTGGTGCATGACACTGCCGTCACGCCAGGACTCTCCTTGGAACTTGTAGAGGCCGTTCACAAAGTAGATGGCCATCAGTTGCAGTAGGATCAGCCTTGCAGGCCAAGCGGAAATCCAAGTGGTGCTGGTAGTGCTGTTGGCCTTGCCGAGCAGGCGGTTGCGGAAATCTTGCAAGCTCCAGACTGCGCCGCAGGGGGAAAGCATCAGATAGAACAGGCTGATATTGCGTACGCAATCGCCCGAATTGTGGATGTAGTAGTTCAGGTTCTGGAACGAGATGCTAAGCATCAGACAGCAGGCGGCTGCTAAACGCGGCACGATGCCAAGCATCAGGCAGAGCGCTGAGCCAAGCCAGGCGACCAATGCGAACTGAAGGAGCTGCGGATTGCCTTGCTCTTCAAAAATGGACCAGCGGAAACTGTCGCTAGTGAGTCGCGAAGCGAAGACGGCGGGATCTCCTAGGCTTTCGGCCCCGAAGAACTGGCGGGCGAAAGGGAGGTAGGTGATGAGAATATCGAGCGACAGGATGAGCCCGATCCCGATTCGAAAAGCGGCCATGCGTTCGGCGCGAAGGGGCTCTACCAATGAGGTGCAGCCTGCGAGGAACTGCGGTAGCTGGGGCACCGTTCCGACGATTTTTGGCGTGGTGGAAGTCGTGGAAGAAATCATGGTGCACTTGGAGCCGAAGATGTGCAGGGAACGGTAGAAAGGTCGATCGGCCAATACTCACGACGGATCGGATCGTAGCCTTCGAGGGAAGTTATGCAAAGTTGGCCCATGCGGTTGCGACTTCGCTGAAGACGGAGCATGGGGATGAACTCTGGATTGGGAAGCTGAGCTTGGTCGGGCTGAGGAGTTGCGGATGGGTAGCGATTCATTCCCAGGATGAGCTCATCGGCCGAGGTGGAAAGTTCCGGATGGCTTTTTAGGTATTGCTGTTCTTGCCAGAGGGTGTAGCGGACCAGCGATTGCCGTTGGCGGGTGATGAGAGCCTTGAAGTGGCGTTGCCAAGATGCGGTTTCTTCGGCAGTTGTCGAAGGAGTCGTGGGATCCCACCAAGTGAGCCCGATGCCCAGATGCATTTCGTAAAGGAAGAGTCGATCCGCTCCTGATGGGAGGCGAACATAATTGCCGGTTGGTGGCGGCTCAAATCGTGAGGACTGGATGCCGTGGATGGGAGGGGAGTTTGAAGTGGAGTTGGAGTGCGTCAACTTGACGACGGGGAATGTTGCGGCAGGGGGAAACTCGGGAGCGAAAAGCCACCAGGCTTGGTATTGGCCGGTGGCTTGTGCCCAGGCGTCGGTCACGTGGGAAATTGCGTGGATCGCAGGATTGGCAGGCGGTGAACCGGGAGCGAGTTCGCGAAAGTCGAGTAGTTCGCCTTGGCCAGCAGGTCGATGGGGAAAGAATTCTAAGTAGTTAGCCAAGGGAATGAACAGGAGTTGCCAAGCGATCAAAATCCCAAGCCCTTTAGCGACGAGGCGATCAAACGCAGGGCGGATGGCCTGTTGCAGTCGCAGGAGTGGAGCGGGGAGAAGGCTCATGGCAAAGGGGCTTTAGCAGACGTCGGCGTAACGGAGTTGGATTTCGGCGATTTCCTTGCGAAGCGTGAGGAAGACGCTGACGATTTGTGGATCGAAGTGTTTGCCAGACTCTTCTTCAATGATGGTAAAGCAGCGGGCGATGGGAATCGCCTTTTTGTAATGGCGTTTGCTGCTGAGGGCGTCGAACACATCCGCAACGGCGACGATGCGCCCTTCGAGGGGGATGTCTTCGCCGGCTAGGCCCAGTGGATAGCCTGAACCATCCCAGCGTTCATGGTGGCTAATGGCGATGGCAGAGGCCATCTTCATCAGAGGGGACCGTGAGCGGTCTAGTACCATTTGACCGACGGAGACGTGGTGCTTGATGGCTTCCCAGTCGGCGGCATGGAAGGGCTCAATGATCTTTTTGCCAAGCCCGACGTGCCGCTGCATCCGTTCGTACTGTTCTGGATCGAGTCGGCCGGGCTTGAGCAGGATCTCATCTGGGATGCCGATCTTGCCGATATCGTGGAGCTGGGCAGCTTGCTCCATCATGTCGCAATAGTCGGCGGAGAAGCCCATGGCGCGGGCGATCAAGGCCGAATAGTGGCCAACGCGAAGCACATGGTGACCGGTATCATCATCGCGAAGTTCGGCAGCACGGGCCAAGCAGTGGATGACATCTTTGCGGGAGGCTTCGAGCTCAGCGGTCCGTTGGCGGACGGCAATGGCCAGCTTTTCTGCGTACTGGCGAAGGCTGTCTTGGTACTTCTTCATCATGATCGCGTTACGAACACGCGGGATAAGCTCCATCGGATCGACAGGCTTACTGAGGAAGTCGGTGGCGCCACGATCGATCGCGGAAAGGCGAGTCTCTCGGTCGCAACTGGCGGTCAGGATGAGGATGGGAAGGTGAGCAAAGTGGGAGTCGGTGCGGATCTTTGCTAAAAGGTCGAGCCCGCTAATTTTGGGCATGACGACATCTAAAATGATGACGTCTGGCTGTTCCGCTTCGATCACCTGCATCGCCAAAGTGGGATCGCTGAGGCCATGGCTGCGTGAATAGCCGAACTCGCGAAGGTACTTTTGGATGATCTTGACGTTGGCGGGCTCATCATCAATCAGCAGGATCTTGGAATGTTCCGGCATCATCGAGGCAGGATCGACAAGGACCGTCGGCTCTTGCATCGCATTGCCAAGCTCTGCCATCGTCACCACATCCATAGCGCTCCCCAAGCCATCGGTTCGAAAACCGGCAGTACCTGGAGTTATGAGTGGAGCGTACATGATGGGATGTCTGGTTATGGAGTTTTGATTTGAAAACTTGTTTGAGCGACCTGTGCGTGTCTGATCTTCAAGGAAAGGTTATCGTTGCCCGGTTGTCAAAGCTGTGTGAGGGAGACCCGAATCAATTGCGCTTAATACGCAGGGAGCAGAAAGTGTGGGATTACCTGGATGGCCGTTTCAACCGTTAGATTCGGACTTGGGGGGCATTTCTACGCGGGCGATTGTGGTTTCTAGTTGGTCGAGCAGACGATTGGTGGAAACAGTGTCATGGGCCTCCATTGCCTCTTCTAATTCGCGTGACAGGGTTGTCAGAATGGGGAAGCCGACGCTGCCGCCAGCTCCCTTGAGCCAGTGGGCGGTTAGCTTGATCTGGTGCCAATCTTGTGCTTTTCGAAGTTGCTTGAGTTGGTCGATGCGTGTGTGGAGTCGCGTAATGAACTCTTCTACGATCTCACGAAAGTCTTCGTCTTCCATGGGAAGATTCGAGTAGATCGGTGCCGAGGGAGCTGGTGTTGGCACAACGACCGGTTGGCTGATGCCAAGCCATTCGAGCAGCGGAAACTTGTTGGAGTTCATAGAAGAGGCGAGGCTCGGTGGAGTGAAGTATCGCGACAGGCCCAATACGCTTGGGGACGAAATGGTGTCCCTCTTGGGAAAGCGTAGCTCGCTCGGGCGGGGGTGCAGGCCTGTGGCAGGAAAGTCGGCGAGTTGGTGGTCGTAATATGTCTCCCAACCGGAAAATTGCTTAGGATTGGTACGTTCGCAGTTAGGGAAACCACCTTTGGCCCACAAACAGGGAGCAGAGTCGATGCATCGCTTGCCGCAGGAAACGCTTTACTATGAGTTTAGCCGTCACCCTCAGCCGAGGATTTCTATCCGGAGCGGTGACCTGATCGAAGTGGAGACGGAGGATGCCTTCAGCGGCCAGATTCGGAAAGATAGTGATCGGCGTGACAAAACGACTCGGCCGATCGGGAATCCACAGACTGGGCCAATTGAAGTTCTGGGAGCGTTGCCCGGCGATGCGCTGGCCATCACGATCGAAAGCATCCAGCCGACGATTGGACAGTGCTCGACCCGTACGGGCGATGCGGCGATGCTTTCGCAGTGGCTGGGATCGGATTGTCCGCATGGTGTGCATGTTTGCCCGATTCGCGACGGGAAGATTTTTTGGAGTGATGACCTGACGATACCGTACAAGCCGATGCTGGGCTGCATGGGAACCGCGCCGCAGTTCGGTGCGCCGACAACTTTGCTGGCTGGCAGCTTTGGCGGCAATATGGACTTGGTAGAGGCTTGCCCAGGCAACACGGTGATCTTGCCGGTGTTTGTGCCTGGGGCATGGCTGTATGTGGGAGATGCCCATGCGGCGATGGGGCATGGCGAGCTCTCTGCGAGTGGCCTGGAAATGCCAGCGACTTCCCGCCTAAAAGTGGAAGTGCTTCCTCAAAAGAAGATCACGCATCCACGGATAGAAGGTCCGGACTTTATCATGGCGATTGCCACGGGGAACCCGATGGAACGATCTTTTGCGGAGGCGTCAGCGCGGCTGATCTTGTGGATGGAAGAAGAGTACGGCTGGGATCGCTGGCGTGCTTATGATTTGCTCACGCATGTGGCAACATCGAGCGTGGGATACTACGCGTATGGAACGGTGGGAGTGAAGGTGGAGAAGAAGTATTTGCAGGGGAGATAGGGGTGGACTAACAGCGTGGCACTGGCAAGTTCCTCGAGAGTGGACAATCCCTTTTGACGAAACCCATTTCGAGGCTGGCCAGTGTGTGCCCTGCGAGATGGCTACTAATGCAATAGAACAGGGCAGCACACAGAAAGTTTGCAACCGAAAGCTGCTTTACACTGGCCAGCCCCGAAAATCGCGATTTCAGAATGGCACGGCAAACGCTCGGGGAACTTGCCAGTGCCACCCGGAAATGTAAAAGCATTGTTGTGGTTAATGAAATATTGATTGTGGTACATCGACGTTTTATGATTGTGGAATGCATATTCCTGAGCATGATTACAAACGCATAAAACACGTGCACGCTCCTGGTGACTTTCACGAGTTCACCTTTTCTTGCTATCATCAGAAAAACCTACTGGTTGACGACACAGTTCGGGTGCTACTATCGCGTTCCATAGATCGGGCGGGCGATCGATTTCAGTTTTGCCTTGTAGCATTTGTGTTCATGCCCAATCATGTGCATCTGCTCACCTTTACAGCAGAGCAAGCGCCAAACATTGATGGCTATTTATCTGCGATTAAACAACCGTTCTCATCGCGGATTAAGAAACATTGGCAGCGAACCAATTCTGCGCTGGTAAACGAGCTAACGATTCGAGAGCGCCCCAACAAGACGACTTTTCGTTTTTGGCAGGAGGGGCCGGGCTACGATCGTAATTTGAATCAGCCGGTCGCCATTGTCGGCGCGATTGATTACTTTCACTTAAATCCGGTGCGTAAGTCGTATTGTGAAAAAGCGGTAGATTGGCGATGGTCTAGCGACAAATACTTTTCGGATCCAATGTCCCCAGTAGATGAGGCGCTTCCAAGGGTTTATCCATTACCATTTGGAAGTTTGGATTAAGGCGGGGCCCACTGGCCAGCCCCGAAAAAGCTTGGCTCATGATTGTTGCCCAACTCTCGGGGAACTTGCCAGTGCCACCCAAGTCGAGCAGATAGATACTTTGGCGATGTCGGGGCCCACTGGCCAGCCTCGAAAAAGCTTGGCTCATGATGGTTGCCCAACGCTCGAGGAACTTGCCAGTGCCACCCAAGGCAAGCAGATGGATAGCTTGGCGATGGCAGGGTACACTGGCCAGCCCGGTAAAAGCTTGGCGCATGATGGTTGCCGAACGCTCGGGGAACTTGCCAGTGCTACCTGTGGGGTTACCGCTGGCTTAGTTCGTGGACCGCTTTGACGAGGGCGATGGCGTGGGCGACGGGGGTTTGTTGGACCACGCCGTGGCCGAGGTTGAAGATGTGTCCTGGCCGGCCGGCCGCCTGGTTGAGGACCTCTTGTGCATGGCGACGAATTTCGGAAGGTTCGGCCAGCAGTTTTAGCGGGTCCATGTTGCCCTGGACGGCCTTGTCATGGCCGACCGCGTTCCAGGCATCATCGAGCCGAATGCGCCAGTCGATGCCAATGACCGAGCCGCCTGCTTCGGAAAGGAGAGGCAGGAGCGCAGGATTGCCTGCGCCAAAGTTGATGACGGGAATGCCCGGCAGAATGCCATCGATGATCTGCTTCATGTAAGGAAGCACGTAGCGGCGATAATCCTCGGGGCCGAGGCAGCCGACCCAGGAATCAAAGAGCTGTACGCACTGGGCACCGGCCACGATTTGGGCATTGAGGTAGCCCGTTACTGCGCGGACGAACTTCATCATCAGGGCATCCCAGGCACCGGCATCGCGATACATGAGGGCCTTGGTATGCAGGTAGGTGCGGCTGCCCCCTCCTTCGATCGCGTAGCTGGCCAGGGTGAATGGTGAGCCCGAAAAACCGATCAGCGGCATGTCAGCAGGAAGGTCGGCCCGCGTGCGACGCACCGTCTCGTAGACGAAGTCGAGCGAATTGAGGTCTTCTAAGTCTTTGACGCGGTCCACGTCGGCCGGAGCGCGAACGGGATTGTAAATGACAGGGCCTTCTCCCTTCGAGAATTCAAGCTCCATCCCCATTGGCTCGAGGATGGGAAGAAGGTCGGAGAAGATGATGGCGGCATCGACCCCCAGCTTGTTGACGGCCGTACACATGATCTCGCTACAGAGCTGTGGATTCTTGCACAGTTCGAGGAAGGTCGTTTGGCCGCGTACGGCTCGGTACTCTTCCATGTAGCGGCCTGCTTGCCTCATGAGCCATACCGGTGTGAATGGTACGGGCTCGCGGCGGCAGGCTTTCATGAACGGACTGTTGTACCAAGGGGCGCTAGTATCGAGCATGGGCTTGGAGGGATCAAAAGAGGGAAGGTTGACGGGGGTGATTCGTTTGCGACTCAGAATGCGAGAGCTGTGTTCCGCGGCCGCCATGACCAGCGGACCCATCTTGGGATGCTCAGGCTCGATGTCGACTTGCAAGTCTTGTTCGCGGAGCATCTCGCTGGTGGTGGGGCCGATCGAGGCAATCACCATTTTTCGCAAGGCACTGCGAAGGGACGAAACCAGGTTTAGCTTGTCTGCCATCCGCAGCATGTTGACCACTTGATGGGCCGAAGTCACCAGCAGGACTTCTCGTTCGCCAGCGCAGATTTTGCGGACGTTTTCTTCCAGCGGGCCAGCATCCAAGGGGAAGTCCCACTGATAGACCTTCACGCTGACCACGCGAGCGCCGCGTGCTTCAAGGCCGGCGATCAGGCTGTGATTGGTAATGCCGTATTCCTGCAGCCCGACGGTTTGGTTGACGAGGTTGAGGCGCAGGTTGTCGATGGTTTGTAAGAGTTCGCGCCAAGTGTTGGGCTCTGGGACCTTGTGGGTGACGGTGAGGCCGACATCACGCATGGCGACGACGGGCTTGGGGCCACGGGCGATGGTGACGATGTCGCGTAAGGAATCCAAAAAGCGTTCGCGGCCGACGTGCTTTTCTACGGCCGTCAGCAGATGGCGAAAGCCAACGCCGGTCATCAGGATCATGACATCGATGCCGCCCGTAATAAGTTGGTGGGCGAAGTCAACGGCTGCAGTGTTCTCGCCAATCGCCACTTCGCGCATGCTGGGGCTGACATGGGGGAGTCCGCCGAACTTTTCGATCATGCGCGCCATCTCGTCGCGATTGCGGCTTTCAAGAGAAGCCACACGCAGGCCGGCAAACGATGGTTGGATTGTGCTCATGGTGCTAGTTTAGTTGCCGGCAGCGCGCTTGGGGAGAAAAAAGGGTTACACCGCGATTGGGGCTTTGATGTTGGGGTGGGCGTCGTAGTTTTCTAGCGTGAAGTCTTCGTATTTGAAGACGAACAGGTCTTTTACGGCGGGATTGAGCTTCATGGTGGGAAGCGGCCGAGGGTCTCGCGAGAGCTGAAGCTGGGCTTGTTCGATATGGTTGAGATACAGATGGGCATCGCCAAAGGTATGAATGAACTCGCCGGGCTGAAGGTCGGTCACCTGAGCGACCATCATGGTGAGGAGAGCATAGGAGGCAATGTTGAATGGAACACCCAGGAAGATGTCGGCGCTTCGCTGATACAGCTGACAAGAGAGCTTGCCATTGGCAACGTAGAACTGAAACATCGTGTGGCAGGGAGGGAGTGCCATTTGGTCGACGTCAGCCACGTTCCAGGCGCTGACAATCAACCGGCGAGAGTCGGGCGTCTTGCGAATCCGCTGGACGACATCGGCAATCTGATCGATGGTGCCACCATCCCGCTTGGGCCAGCAGCGCCACTGCTTGCCATAGACTGGGCCAAGCTCTCCGTTTTCGTCTGCCCATTCATCCCAGATGCGAACGCCGTTCTCTTTGAGATAGGCGATGTTCGTGGAGCCCATGAGGAACCACAAGAGCTCATGAATGATGGAGCGAACGTGCAGCTTTTTGGTAGTCGTCAGCGGAAAGCCTTGCGACAAATCGAATCGCATTTGATGGCCGAAGATGCTGCGCGTACCGGTACCGGTGCGGTCCGTCTTTTCGATGCCGTGTTCCAAAACCAATCGCAGCAGATCTAGGTAAGCTTTCATGCTTTCGTTCTATCTTAGGGGGGCGGAAGCGACAAGCCGCATGACGCTCGATCGGGCAGATGCCTCCGCCGTCTGGCTGGTGATGCCAGACGGAAAATCGGTGAATATCGGCATAAGCTGAGAGGTGTGCGGAAGCGTAACTTTCCTACATTCCCAGGCCGGCCCGAGCTTGTCCAACGACGTCGGTCAGGCAGCCTGGCTTAAAGGGCGAGATGAGCCCTGCCCCTTTGACGAGTTCTTGGAAGGGGGCCTCTCCGCCGCGCTTACAAAGAGCATCGTAGGCTGCCAGGGTTGTGGCAGGATCCTTTTGTGCTTTGACCCACAGTTGTAGGCGCAAGTTTGGGCCAGCGTATAGTCGATGTAGTAGAACGGGCTGAGGTAGATGTGGCGCTGGAATTGCCAAAACCCACCGCTGGCGACGTGGGGTAGATCGCCGTAATCGCGCCAAGGCAAGTACATCCGCTCGACCTCTTGCCACATGGCATGCCGCTCAGCTGGGGTGGCATCGGGCTTGGCGTAGACCAAGTGCTGGAAGTGATCGACCGCCACACCGTAAGGAATGAAAAGGAGTGCCTGGGTGAGGTGGATCTTCTTGAAGCGGTCGCCATCTTGCAAAAAGAACTTGTCCATGTGTGGCCAAGTGAGGAATTCCAGCCCCATCGAATGGATCTCGCACGATTCGTAGGTGGGCCAGAGGTAGTCAAGCAGCGGTTGGTTGCGGCTTTGATAGGCTTGGTACGCGTGGCCCATTTCATGGGTGAAGACTTCGACGTCGTGTTTGGTGCCGTTGAAGTTAGCAAAAATGAAGGGCAAGCCGACCGTGGGGAACGCCGTGCAAAACCCGCCGGGCGATTTGCCGTTTCGGTTTTTAAGATCGGTCAGTTCGCTTTCCACCATGGTGTGGAAAAAGCTGCCAAGCGTGGGGCTCATTTGGTCGAACATGTCGAGAGCTTGCTTGACCATCCAGTCGTGGTCGCCAGCGGGGGCCGGATTGCCTTGCAAGTCGTGAACGGCATCGTCCCAGAACATGAGCTTGTCGATGCCGAGCTTTTTAGCTTGCTGCTTACGAAGTTCCACGGCCAATGGCACCAGGGTTTGGCGAACTTCGGCGCGGAACTGCTCGACATCGGCCTGCGTGTAGTCCACCCGCTTCATCCGCTTGTAGCCAAGCTCGATGTAGTTGTTGAATCCTAGTTCGAGGGCCATCTTGTGCCGCAGTTTGACAAGGTCGTCGAAAATGCGGTCTAGCTCTGCACGGTTGTCGGCAAACCATTGCCAGCGAACCCTTTCAGCGGCATGACGTGTTTCGCGGTCGGCATCTTCGCGGAACTTGACGATTCCGGAGAGGTTGTGCGTCTCTCCCCGGAAGGTGACTTTGCCCCGGGCGGTGATCTGTGAGTATTCGGCTTGGAGTTTTGCCTCTTGGACCAGCATCTCTTGGATCTTGGGGTCAAAGGACATCACGTCTGCCCCCCACAACGCAAAGGCTTGCGTGCCTAAGGCTTTTTCCAATTCCTTGCGGTGAGGGCTATCTAGTAGAAGACGCTTGAACGTCACTTCCAGGTCGGTAAGGCTGGGGGTTAGCTCGTCGCAATACTCCCGTTCCTTTTCGAATTCGGCATTGGTGGTGTCTTGATTGAAGCGGAGGTTGACCACGGCCACCCAGGTTTCAATTTCGCGGCGGAGATTGTCCCAAAGCTTGATGGCAGCTAGTCGGGCTTCCGGCGTTTGGGCCGACGTGAAGGCGGTGGTAAAACCCTCGTAGGCGGAGACCACTTTGGCGTATTCGGGACGACTGACGGTAATGTCTCGCATCGTGACCATGGAGCAAATCCTGCGAAAAATGGCGTGTGTACTTGGTGTGGGCGAGGGTAAATGTTTTGGTTTGCCGTGGACTAGCTGAGGCCGTAGACGGTGCCTAGCTTGCCACGCAAGTGTCGCATGAGGGCGGCATGGCTGAGTGGCTTGCCGGTTACTTTTTGGACAAGCTCGCTGGCGGTATAGCATTGGCCTTGCTTGTGAATGTTGTTTTGCAGCCACTCCTTGAGTGGTGCAAATTCGCCCTTGGCGAACATGGCGCTCAGGTCCCCTAGGTCTTGCTCGGCCTGTTCAAAGAACTGGGAGGCGTAAAGGTTGCCAAGGGAGTAGGTGGGGAAGTAGCCGATGAGGGCTGCGCTCCAATGGATGTCCTGCAAACAACCGTCCGCATCATTGGGCGGAACGATGCCGAGGTACTGCTGGTACATTTCCTTCCACGCACCGGGAAGGTCTGCCACGGCCAAGTCACCGGTGATGAGTGCTTGCTCTAGTTCGAAGCGAACGATGATGTGCAAATTGTAAGTGGCTTCATCCGCTTCCACGCGAATCAACGAGGGGCGAACACCGTTGATCGCAAAGAAGAAGTCTTCTTGCGAGACATTGGCAAGTGCCGTGCTAAAGCGAGCTTGGGCTTGCGGGTAGAAGTGTTTCCAAAAGGCAGCACTGCGTCCGACCAGGTTTTCCCACATGCGGGACTGCGATTCATGGATGCCAAGCGACAGGTAGGTACCTGGGGGCAAGCCAAATTGTTCGGTTCGTAGGCCTTGGTCATAAATGCCGTGGCCCGCTTCATGCAGGATGCCAAAGAAGGCGCTAGGAAAGAACTTCTCATCGTAGCGCGTGGTGATACGGCAATCATTGGGACCCATCCCGCTACAGAAGGGATGATGGGTCACATCGAGCCGTCCGCGGCCAAAGTCAAATCCAATCGCCTTGGCAGCCATGGTGCCAAAGGCGGCTTGGTCTTCTTTGGGATAGCTGCGAGTGAGGATTTCTGTGGGGACTTTTCGCGAGGAGGCCTGGATTTGCTGTACCAGAGGAACGAGTTCGCTGCGCAGGTCGGCCAAGACCTTGGTGACATCGGCCGTTTTGGCTTCGGGCTCGAAATCATCCAGAAGCGCATCGTAGGGGTGACTCTTGTAGCCGATGGCTTGGGCTTGTTCTTTCTTCAGGGCGAACAAGGTTTTGACATGCGGGGCGAAACTGGCAAAGTCGTTCTTTGCACGGGCGGCGACCCAGGCCTGTTGGCCAAGGATGCTGGCGCGAGCCAATTCTTCTACCAGACGCTGTGGCAGTTTGGTTTGCTTGTCGTAGTTCCGCTTCAGCATGCGAACGGTGGTGGCACCGTCGGAGTGAGGATCGAGGCTGCCTTGCGCGGCAGCCGCTTCGCTGAGCCATTCACCCAATTGGGGATTGGTCTTGCGGCGATGGATCTCTCCGGCAAGGAAGGTGATTTGCTCAGCCCGGTAGGGGCCAGCTTCTTCCGGCATATAGGTTCGCTCGTCCCAGCCGACCAGGGCTTCGATCGATTCAAGCAGGGCCGTCTGACGGACGTACTGGCTAAGTTTTTCGAGAGGAGCGTTCATGGGGAGGATTGCCATCCATGGGGGGAAGTGAAAGTAGCGGTATTTGAGGAATTGGTGCCGGTCGGGACAACCGGCCCTGGATTTCCCGGCCGCCCCGGGAAATGCGTGGGGACTGCGGGATTGTACGGCCATTTACGGCAGGACTGTGCCAGTTTATCCGCTGGGGAAGGTTCGTGGGGATGGCCGGGAGGGAGAATTCTAGGCGTAAGTTTACGAAGGAGAAGGCGGATCGCCTGTGCAAGTTGACGCCCAACCTTGTCCCCCGGGCCGAAGGGGCTAAAATCTTAGTTTCCCCAAAGGCAGTTTGCAGGAGTGGGTGGCCGTTTGCCACCGATCTTGGCAGGCAATTGGGCAGGGATTGAGGCGGATCGCTTCAGGGGTTTTTGACGCATGCCGATTTTTGAATGGATTAGCGGACGGGTCTTTAAGTATGTCCACGGCAACAACCTGGTCTACAACTGTTGCTGGGAAGATCCACGGCTTGACCATGTGGCGCTGGAGCTGACGCCGCAAGACAATGTGCTGGTGATCACGTCTGCTGGCTGTAATGCGCTGGACTATGCCATCAAGGGACCGAACCACGTTCACGCGGTGGATATGAACCCCCGTCAGAACGCCCTGCTGGACCTGAAGATGGCAGGGATTCGCAAGCTGGATTTCGATGACTTCTTCCAGATGTTTGGCAGCGGAACGCATCCCAAAGCCCGGACGCTTTATCAAGAGCGACTGCGTGCCCAGCTTCCGGCTTGGTCGCAAACGTACTGGGACAAGTACATTTCGTTCTATACCAACCCAACGCGTCCCTTCTTTTTCCGTGGGACGAGCGGCTATTTTGCTCGCTGGATCAAGTTCTATACCGAGCGTGTCATCGGTGTTTCGCAGCATTTGGATCAGGCGCTTGAGGCCAAGTCGATTGCTGAACAACAAGAGATCTATGACAAGTACCTGAAGCCCAAGTTCTGGTCCCGTTCGATCAAGTTTGCGATGGGGCGTGATACGACGCTTTCCTTGCTGGGAGTGCCAAAGGCCCAGCGTAAGCAGATTGATACACAATATCCAGGCGGAGTTGTGCAGTTCATTCGGGACTGCGTTGAGGCGGTCTTTACGAAGCTGCCGCTGTCAGACAACTATTTTTGGCGTGCTTACATCAAGGGCTGCTACACGCGGAATTGCTGCCCTGAGTACTTGCGAGAAGAGAACTTCTTGAAGCTGAAGGGGGGACTTGTTGACCGAGTCTCTACCCATACCAATTCGGTACAAGGGTTTTTGGAAGGGCACCAAGGAACGATTTCTCGCTATATCTTGCTAGACCATATGGACTGGCTCAGCGATAAGTTCTTTCCGCTGCTGGAATTGGAATGGCAAGCCATTGCTGACAAGGCCGCACCGAATACGCGGGTCTTGTGGCGCAGTGGCGGTTTGCGAACGGACTTCCTCAATGATGTCTCGCTGACCTATCAAGGGAAGGTTTGCAAGTTGCCGGAACTGCTGACGTACCACACGCAGTTGGCTGCTGAATTGCACGAAAAAGATCGTGTGCATACCTACGGCAGCTTTTATATTGCCGACTTTGCAAAGAAGTAGTCAACGCAAAGTAATCGTCGACCAAGTCTCAGGGACCTAGCAGCATTATCGCTGCTGGGTGGTTGAGCTGGGGCGGGCGAGTGTGGATGCCTTCTTCTCGTCTTCCTCGTCATAGATCGTCCAGATCTTGACGCGGCTCTTGAGATCGGCAATGAACTTTTTGTAGCTTGCCTGGCGTTTCTCGGTCGCGATGGTCTCTTTGATGTCGACCTGGGCCTCGGTGAACGGGATAAAGCCCGCATCTCGCCTTTCAATCACGCGAATGATGTGATAGCCGCGATCATCGGCAATGATCTGGCTGAGCTTGCCAACTTCTAAGGTGAACAGGGCATTGTCAATCTGTTCCGAGGCGAGGACGCCCTGATTGGTCCAGTCGTGTAGTCCCCCCTTGGTTTTGGAGAGATCATCGGAGAAATCTCGGGCCACTGCATCGAGCGGGGCACCGAAGAAGACCTTGTTGCCCATGTCGGAGATGCGTTGCCAAGCTTCATCTTTGGTTTTGAAGCTGCTGTACTTGACCATGAGGTGCTCCCAGCGAGCTTTGGCAGGTACGGCGTACTTGTCGGGATGGGACTTATAGTAGTTCAGGATTTCTAGATAGCTGACGTCGGGCTTGAAATTGACGTGGGTCGGAAAGATCGAACGGCCCAGGTTGAATTCGCCGTAGGAACGGATTTGCTTTTCTAGCGAGGAACCAGTCCGCCGCAATTCGGCATCGAGCGCCCCCATTGTCTCTAGCTGTTTTTCCTTCATCAACACCGCTAGGCGTGGAATGAAGGGATCTTGCTTGGCCATCTCCTCGACTTCCGACTTTGTGGCGGTGTCAAGTTTCTGCCGTGTTTTGGTGAGGTTCTCAGAGAACATCTTGCGGACTTTGCCGTCCATTTCGCGGCGTGCTTCGGCAGCCTTGTCTTTGGCTTTTCCTTTTAGCTCGCGTTCAAACTCTTGGTAGAAGATTTTGTATTCGATGACCGAGTTAAGAACTTGACGCGTAAGCCTTTCACGTTCGAAATCAATTTGCGCACGATCAGGCCTGCCACGGACAGTCTGCATGCCCGACTCCATCACCTGGTTGACGGTTCCTGCAATGTCTCCGTAGAGGATGTGTTGGTTGCCAACGATGGCGATGATTTCGGCATCCCGATAGATATTGGCGCCGGTCGTTGACGTGTCTTGAGCCGGCTCCGAAGCGCCGATCTCGGGGGCTGCGGTGGTTTGCTCAGGCGGGATGACCATGGGGTCACCTGGCAAGGGCTCTCCCGCTGGAGTTTGGTCATCCGGGGTAAACGAGAATCCAGGCTGGGTCACAGGATAAACAGGACCACTGGGGTCTCGCGGCGGGCCTGGAGGGACCTGCGCGCTGGTAACCATTGGCCAGCAGAGGCTAGCCATGAGTGCAGCGAGTAATTTGCCCGGCCTTAGCACGCGAGGGATTCCTTTGAACTCTCGACACCAACGAATCGACCAGCCGCAAAAATGAAATGCCTTGGTGGGCGCACTTTTGGGAGTCGGGGCGGGAGTGTAGCAATCCTATTTTCCAGGCTGCAAGATCGATTTGACGAATTTAAGGACCAGATCGGGGTCCGTTAGGTCTGACGAGAAGGGGACATAGGCGCTGCGATCATCGACAATTCGCACTTTTCTGGGGTGCAAACGGGCTAAATGCTCCATGCGTTGCCTGTCTGAATAGCGGAAGACAATGAATTGGTTTTCAATAAAGATTGCTGAGATTTGCCAGATCGCAGCCTCCATTTTGAGTTCCGTGAGTGCTCAGCAGCCGGCGGACAGGCTTGGGTATCTCCCCAAAGCGGTCGGTCAATTCGGCTTCGAAGTCTTGTAGTTGGTCAAAAGCACTCACGCGAGTCAGGCGACGATAGAGATCAATTTTGAGACGCATATCCTGGACATAGTCGTCGGGCAGGAAGGCATCGCCAGGCAAGTTGACGTCCACATCCAGCTTTAAGCGAGGGGGCTTCCTTTGCAGGGCGAGGACGGCCGTCTCTAGTAGTTGGCAATAGAGCTCGTACCCAATGGCGGCAATGTGACCACTTTGCTGGGTCCCCAAAAGATTGCCCGCACCACGGATTTCAAGGTCGCGCATGGAGATCGCAAAGCCGGCCCCCATTTCGCTGAACTCTTCAATGGCACGTAGGCGGCGGGCGGCATTGGGGGTGATGTGTTTGGTAGGGTCGATCAGAAGGTAACAGTGAGCGCGGTTTTTGTATCGCCCCACGCGGCCGCGAAGTTGGTGTAAGTCGGCCAGCCCGTATTTGTCCGCCTCATCAATGAAGATGGTGTTGGCATTGGGAATGTCCAAGCCACTTTCGACGATGGTAGTCGCCAGTAGAAGATCAAATTTGTGCTCGATGAAGCCGAGCATCACCGATTCAAGCTCTCCTTCCGCCATTTGTCCATGGCCGATCCGAACGGAGGCTTCGGGGACAATCATCTGAAGTCGCTGGGCCACGAGTTCAATATCGTTGACGCGGTTGTGGACAAAATAGATTTGCCCTCCACGATTTAGCTCGCGCAGGACGGCTCCACGGATGAGGTCGGGATCAAAGCGTGCGACTTTGGTTTCTACCGCTACGCGATCTGCCGGGGCGGTTTCTAGGTTGGAGATATCGCGCACGCCGACAAGCGACATGTGCAGCGTACGAGGAATGGGGGTGGCCGAGAGGGTGAGGATATCGACGGTTGCTCGGAGCGATTTCAGTCGTTCCTTTACATCGACGCCAAATCGCTGTTCTTCATCAATGATGACTAGCCCCAGGTTTTGGAACTGCACATCCTTGGAGGCAACACGATGCGTACCGATGACAATATCGACGCGGCCTGACTTGAGTCCGGCAAGGGCTTCACGCTCTTCTTGGGGTGTGCAAAAGCGGCTGAGCTTAGCGATATCAAACGGGAATTCTGCAAGGCGGCGCGAAAAGCTGTTGAAGTGCTGTTCGGCCAAGATCGTTGTAGGGACAAGTACCGCCACTTGATAGCCGCTATCGACCGCTTTGAACGCCGCCCGCATGGCGACTTCAGTTTTGCCGAATCCGACGTCGCCACAGAGCAGGCGATCCATGGGCCGCGCTCGGAGCATGTCCTGCTTAATCGCGGCAATGGCGGAAAGCTGATCGGGTGTTTCCGTGTACGGGAAGGAGGTATCAAACTCTCGCTGCCATTCACTGTCTGGGTTGAATGCGATGCCAGGACGCGAAGCGCGCAAGGCTTGCAGGTCGAGCATCTCGGCCGCAAGGTCCTGCACCGCTTCTTCGGCGGCTTGCTTCTGCTTGACCCATGTTTTTCCGCCGATTTTGGCCAGGGTAGGGCGAGTTTTGGTGCCGCCGACATACTTTTGGACTAAGTCAATTTTGACGGCCGGAACATACAGCCGCGTACCACCATCGAATTCAATTTCGAGGTGTTCTTCGGCCTGGCCTTGCTTCTCGATGAGCTTGAGCCCGCGATAGCGACCGATGCCGTGGGCCAAATGCACGACGAGGTCGCCATCGCGCAGGTCGATAAAGCTATCGATGGCCTTGCCTAAGTGGCGACGAGGAGCCCGGCGAAGCTCGCCACGATGAAAGAGCTCCGACGCCGTCAGGACAATGGTTCCCGAGATGCCGGGGGTTGGAGTGGTGCTGTTTGTATCGGGCTCGTCGCTGGAGGCTGGCTTCTTTCGGCGTGCTTTCGGTGCTGCCGCATGGGTGGCTTTTGTGCGGAGGCGGAATCCCTCTCGCAGAGAACCCACTGGAAACAGCAGTCGCCCCGTCGCCATCAGGGCGGAGGTAGCGAAGATCTCGCGCAGCCGTTCGATTTCTGCGTCGGTCGAGGCGACCACCAAGACTTGTTGGCCTACCGACTTTTGATCGAGTTCATCTCGGATGTGGGAGATGTCACCACTAAAGCGATCCACCGATTCAATGGGCAATTGGCAGCGTTGACCGGAGATACCGGCCAGGATTTGGCCGCAGCTGGCAACTGCGAACGGCGAAAAGCTGGTGAACAGGGCGGTCAAGCTGTGAAGGGCCGCTGTGTTTTCGCTCCGACTGAGAAAGTGTTTGGCCTCTTCGGCAATGCGGTCGGGTTCGACCAAAAGGATGGCGCTTCCAGCAGGCAAGTAGCTGGCCAAGTGATCATTGGTCGCTTGCCCTTCGGACCAAGCAGTGACATGCACTTCGTCGAGGCGTGCCAGGCTACGCTGGGTGGCAATGTCAAACTGGCGGATCGATTCGACTTCTTCATCGAACAGCTCGATGCGAATCGGGGCTTCCCAGTCGGCCGCAAAGAGATCGAGAATTCCACCCCGATGGGAGAATTCGCCAGGAAGTTCAACGGCGGTGGTTGCCTCAAAGCCTTGCTCGACAAGCCAAGTGAGGAAGGGCTCCATCGCAAGGCGCTGTTGGCTTTTGATCGTTCGAGTAGCGGAAACGAGAGCGCTGCTCGATGGAACTCCTTGCAAGAGCGCTTGTACCGAAGTGACGACTGTCGGATAGCTCTCCTTTGTCGCGCTGGCAAGTGACTTCATCACACGCAATCGCTGGCCCACCGCTTCATCGATCACGACTTGCTGCTGAAGCAGCGTCTCTCTGTCGGGGAAGATGAAGGGGCTGGAGACGCCAAATGTCAGCAGATCGGCGGCAAGGTCGTCGGCCTCGCGCTGGGTGGGAAGGATCACCAAAAGAGGGGCGGGAAGTCGAGACTGAAGGGCTGCTGCCACCAGCGCGCAGGAGGAGCCCCACACGCCGTCGATGGATGCTGGCTGGCCGGAGGCGAGGGCATCTGCAACTTGGGCGAATTCTGGAATCTCTAGTAGTTGATTACGCAGCTGGAGTAGTTGCTCGGAAGCTGCGACGCTGCTGCTCAAAAGCGTCATGCGAACATTCTAGCGGCCCGGCAAAACCTTGCGACAGACGGGGGGAGGTTCAAAAGCGGGAAGGGGACGGCCGTAGTGGAAACGAATGCGGCAATATGGGTATATTAGGGACTAGAAATTTTCCTTGGTCCATTTCAGAGCGGTTTGCAAACCTCGTACATTGGCAAGGTGGCTTGTCCAATCGGGTGGCGCAGATGGCTCATAAGGCATTTTAGGAGCGGAGTGACATGGTTCGATTTTTGGCAAGTTTGAGGAAGGCGATCGTAACGCCGACCGTGCGTCTGTTGGCGCTCGTGGCGCTATTGGGAGGGAGTGCACTGGCCCAAGAAAAGCCGCAATGGATCTGGGCAACCGCTGGTGAGCCAGTGGCGCCGGTTTCGCTGTTTGTGCGAACCGTAGAAGTAACGGGCAAGCCCAAGTCGGTCGTGTTTGCTGGAGCTTGCGACAATCGGCTGAGCCTGTTTGTGAATGGCCAGCAAGTGGTCGAGCATGCTTCCTGGGAGACTGCCGTTCGTGAGAACGTGACCAAGCTAATCAAGGAAGGGACCAACACGTTTGCTATCCGTGGTACGAATGAAGGTGGCCCGGCTGCCTTTTTAGGTCAAATCGAGATTACCGCTGCCGATGGCAAGGTCACGAAGATTGTGACGGATGGGACTTGGAAGAGCACGAACAAGCAAGACGCTGGCTGGCAAAAGCCTGGGTTTGATGTATCGGGGTGGGGTACTGCCAAGGTGATTGGCAAACTGGGAGTTGCTCCCTGGGGAAATGTTTCTCTCGCAGGGGGTAAGTCGGGGGGCGTGGTGGTCGCGACGGCTGAGGATAGCATCAAGCTGCTGCCAGGCTTCAAAGTGGAAATGCTGTACTCCGTTCCTAAGGAAACCGAAGGAAGCTGGGTCAGCATGTGCGCTGATGACAAGGGGCGCTTGATCGTTTGCGATCAGTACGGCGGACTTTATCGCGTCGTTCCAGGCCCGAATGCCGAAGGAACCAAGGTTGAAAAGTTGAAGTTGGCGATTGGTGAGGCTCAAGGCTTGTTGTTCCTCAATAAGAGCTTGTACATCGTTGTGAACGGCAACGCGGCCCAAGGAAGCGGCTTGTATCGGGCGACAGACACTGACAATGATGGCGAACTGGACAAGGTCGACCTTCTGAAAAAGTTTGAAGGTGCCGGTGAACATGGTCCCCATGCGGTGCGTTTGGGCCCTGACGGCAAGCTTTACGTGGTTGCTGGTAACTTTACAAAGGTTCCAGAAGGGTACGATCCTGCATCGCCTGCAAAAAATTGGGCGGAAGACTTGTTGCTACCTCGTAATCCCGATGGTGGCGGCCACGATCCGCACATCATGTCGCCTGCTGGCTGGGTTGCTCGCTGTGACCTCGATGGCAAGCACTGGGAATTGATCGCTACGGGTCTGCGTAATACCTATGACATCGGGTTCAATGCCGATGGTGAGCTGTTCAACTACGACTCCGACATGGAATGGGATACAGGCACGCCTTGGTATCGTCCGACACGTGTTAACCACATTGTTTCCGGTGGTGAATATGGCTGGCGAAATGGTACGGGCAAGTGGCCTGAGTACTCGCCCGATAGCTTAGGGGCTGTGGTGAATATTGGCCTGGGCTCGCCCACGGGGGTAGAGTTTGGTTACGGGACGAAATTCCCCGCCAAGTATCAAAAGGCGTTTTTCATCAATGATTGGACGTATGGAAAGATCTATGCCGTCCACATGACCCCTGCTGGTGGAACCTATACCGGGACGTTTGAAACGTTCATTGAAGGACGTCCTCTTCCTGTCACCGATATCACGGTGAACTCGGATGGCGCGCTGTACTTCATGATCGGTGGCCGTAAGACACAGTCGGGCTTGTACCGTGTGACCTATACCGGTAGCGAATCGACAGCACCGATTGGGAAGGAAGTTTCGGAAGCGGCTGCGAAGGCGCTTGAGACACGCAAGCAGCTGGAAGTCTTCCATCAAAAGCAAGATCCGAAGGCTGTTGCCACGGCTTGGCCCTTCTTGGGAAGTGGTGACCGTGCCTTGCGTTTTGCTGCGAGGGTTGCAATTGAAAATCAGCCGATCGCCCAGTGGCAAGAGTTGGCATTTGCTGAAACTCGCCCCACGGCGGTGATCTATGCGATGTTGGCGGTTGCACGGGCAGGCGACAAGTCACTGCTACCAAAGGTCGTAGAAAAGCTCAATTCGCTGCCACTAGAACGGCTTACGGAAGACCAACAAACGGCAGCGACTCGGGCGTATGGCCTCGCATTTATCCGTTTGGGCGCACCTGATGAGAAGCTGGCTGCCTCTGCTGCCAAGCGAGTGCTGACGGTTTTCCCGAATCAAAGCGATCTCGTCAATCGTGAGGCAGGAGCGTTGCTGGTTTACCTGAAGGAACCTGGTGTGGTTGCTCCCGCGATGAAGCTGCTAAAGGACGGCCAATCGCAAGAAGACCAGTTGTACTATGTGTTGATCCTGCGAAATGTTTGTAACTTGCTCAACCAAGAGCAACGTCATGAGTATTTTGGTTGGATCAATTTGGCCCAGCAAACGTATCGTGGCGGAAATAGCTTTTCGAAGTTCCTCGACAAGATCCGTAATGATGCCGCCGAAAAGCTGACGCCTGCCGATCGTACGGCTTTGAAGGATGTGCTCGAAGAGAAGAAGAAGGTCGAAGTCGTCAAGTTGGAAACCACGCGTCAGTTTGTTCATAACTGGCAGACGGAAGACATCATGGGTGACCTTGCCGCTTTAGAAAAGGGGCGCTCCTTTGAGAAGGGGAAGTTGGCCTATCAAGCAGGTCAGTGCTACAAATGCCATCGTTTCGATGGTCAGGGGGGTGATACGGGGCCAGATATTACGGGTGTCGGCGCACGCTTTAGCCCGCTGTACATCTTGGAGTCGTTGTCGGATCCTTCGAAGGCGGTTTCGGATCAATACCTGGGCTCGGTCATTGTGACGGGCGATGGCGATGTGGTGACCGGCCGAGTTGTCGAAGAAAACGACAAGACGATCAAGGTTCGTACGAGCCCTTTTGCAACGGAATTGACAGTGATTGCTAAGGGGAATATCGAATCTCGCCAACTTTCTAAGGTTAGCGAAATGCCGCAAGGCCTGATCAATACGTTGACCAAGGAAGAAGTGCTGGATCTGCTGGCTTATCTGCGTAGTGCAGGGAAGAGCACGGACGCAGCCTTTAGCAAATAGTATTCATCATCCTGGTGAAATCGAAAGCCCGTGCGGGAATGCGTTTCCTGCACGGGCTTTTTTCGTGGACCGGTATTGAACTTACCGGGACTACATCACGGCAAAGTAGTTTTCGGCCGCGAGGTCAAAATATTCGCTGGAAAGGTGCGGCGTCAGTTTCTTGTACAGGCAGTGGTTCTTCACTTGGAGGAGTAAGTCGCGTGGCTGGCAAGCGCGGAACGGCCGACCGGTGGCGCGATAATGCCGCTCAATGAGATAGTTGAGTGGCTCTTCTTCGTACTCAAAACCCAAGAGGGGGCACATCATCTTGAAGAGCGAGCGGAACTCATCCTCGGTAGGGCTGACGACCTCAATCTTGTACGGAATACGGCGGAGGAACGCCTCGTCGCAAAGATCGCGTGGTTCCAGGTTGGTGGAGAAGACGATCAACTGATCGAAGGGGACCTGAATCTTTTTGCCGTTGGGCAAATTGAGGAAGTCGTACCGTTTTTCAAGCGGGATGATCCAGCGATTGAGGAGCTGGTCCGTACTCATCTTTTGGCGGCCGAAGTCGTCGATGACGAGCGTGCCACAGTTGCTTTTGAGTTGGAGCGGAGCTTCACAGATGCCGGTGGACCGGTTCATGGTGACCTCTAGGCTCTCCATGGTGAGTTCACCACCAACAACGATCGTGGGTCGGCGAATTCGAACCCAGCGTTTATCAATCTTGGACTGGTTGAGCAAGCCCGCGTTCGCGGGAAGTGGCGTCTCTTCGTGGCTAACCGGATCGAATACTCGGATGATTTCGCCATCAATGCCGATGGCCCGCGGAATCCAGATGTATTGTCCAAAGGAGCGGGTCACGCGTTCGGCAATTGTGGTTTTGCCATTGCCGGCCGAGCCAAATAGGAATAGCCCACGACCTGAGTTAATGGCCGGACCGAGCCGGGTAAACATCTTGTCATTGACGAGGATATCCCCAAAGGCTCGTTTGAGGTCCTCTTCGGTCGGGTGCTGTGATGTTAGGGACTGCGCCTTGATGCCATCGATGTAATCAGCAAGCGAGACCGGGGCGGCACCAAAGTACGTGCAGGTGTCCAGAAAACGACGGGCGCGTTCACGGCCTAGGTCGGTTAGCTGGTAGACGTAGTCATTCATTGTGGCCGTCGAGCGATAGAAGACCAACTGGTCTTGTTTAAGGCTCCGAAGTAGCGGCTCGATGACTGCAAACGGAAGTTTCACTTGGTCGGCTGCTTCACGGCCGGTGACATCGCCCCGGGCCAGCAAATACTTCATCACCAGGGATTCGACTTCGCTTTCGGTTAGGCCGGCCGAGCGAATGCTCGTCGGTTCTTGGGGAAGGAAGTGGTCCGACGGAATATTCGATGGGCCGGTCGAAGTTTGGACGGAAGAGGATTGCGTGTTCGTGCTATTTCCAACGGGCTGCGTATCTGTTGCAGCAGTTTCTGGGGAAATAGTTTGGGCTGCCGTTTGTTCGGCCGTGGTTAATTCATGAATGCGAGTCAGCAGTTCCGACAGCTTTGCATCTTGCTTGGCCTGCTTCTCAGGGGGGCATTCCGGGATGACAAACGAAGGGGCAGGGGCAGGCGACTCTTGGACCGCCGTATGAGGTGCACGAGGGGCAGGCTTCGATTCGACGACGGCGGCCTTTTTGCCGCCGAATAGGCTCCATCGATTCGTGTCATCTTGCTTGGTCATGATTATGTGCCCTCGGCCCAGTGCAAATGATTTGTTTGCGATTAGTCGCAGACAAGGGAAGCCTTTTAAAACCGGAATAGGTGGATTCCGACGCACTCGAAGTCTAGGTCTTAGTAATCAAACGTCAAACGGACCGATTTCTCGCGGTGGTGCAACATGACGCCTGAATCTTGCGGGGAGGCGCAGGCTGAATAATCGGCGTAATCCGCAAGGTTATCGATGAATAGAGCCATGAACTTCTGAATCCGAACCCGGTTTTTTTGCTCTAGGGTAAGAGTCAAAGCTACATTTTCTGCGGGTTGAGATTTGTTGCGTGCTGCCAGCGGGATGATAGGTAGCCGCCAATCTTGAGAGACATGGAAAAGGTGCTCTTGTGGGTTCAACGAGTTGGGAACATGCCGCGGTATCTCCGGACGAGATGCCCATTGAACGGCGGATGGCGCTGGAGAGGCTGTTTGCGCACATCGGAGACATGGTCTCTTTGCCGGTGATTGGCCAAAAGATCTTGCGTCTAACGGAATCAGAAAGCAGTTCATTGGACGAACTGCGCGAGGTGATCCAGACCGACCCCATCCTCGTTTCAAAAATCCTGCGTCGGTTAAACTCGTCCTACTTTGGCTTGAGCCACAAGGTTAAGGAGATTGGTCAAGCAGTAAATCTGCTGGGGTTCCGTGAAATTCGCAACCTTGCTCTGACGGTGTTCCTGTCCAAGGTGTTTGACCACAAGTCGACCTACAAAACTTACAACCGCGAGAACCTTTGGTCGCACTGTGTGGGGGTAGGGGCAGCAGCCCGCCTCGTTTCGAGGGTGTGCGGCCGTGCTGCAGCGGAAGAGGCCTATTTGGCCGGCCTGTTACATGACATTGGCTTTATCTTACTGGATCAATCACTGCACAGGCACTTTCGGGTAGTGCTAGATCAGCTGAACCCGCAAGAGCCAACTTACCGCACGGAAAACCGTATTCTTTCCTTTGACCATGCCACCCTGGGCGGCTTCGTGGCACGGAAATGGAACTTCCCGGACTCGATAAATGATGCCATTACCTATCATCATCACGCGGGTGAATATCGCGGTGAACATCGAGACCTCGTGCATGTCGTCGCCGTGGCCAACTACCTGTGCAGCAGATCGGGATGGATGTCGCTGGGGATTCACAATGTGGAGGCTCCTCCGGACTCGGTTTTCCAGTCTTTAGGGCTAGACGAAGTGACCGTTTCCATCATTTGGGATGAGCTCGAGGGGACTTTGCAGAAGTCTTCGAGCCTAGCGATTGCCTAGAATCGCCTAGGTTTTGCCGCCGGTCTATCCTTGGGCATACTTCTCCCCCCGGCGCAGGCAGGCTATACTGCCAAAACCGTGTTTCGCAGCAGGTTTTTGCCTTGCGGCGACTTCTCCCACGGATGTCTTTGAGGATCATCTGGCATTTATCGAAGGCTGATTGGACCGCATGATTTGCGGCCGAATAGCTGGAAAGGACGATGGCTATGGCAGAGCCTGCCAAGCTGCTCATTAGTGGAAAAGAATATGACCTTCCTGTCGTTGAAGGGACAGAAGGCGAGAAGGGGTTAGACATTTCCAAGCTGCTTGCCAGCAGCGGTCATATCACCCTGGACGATGGATATGCGAACACGGGTTCGACGCAAAGCGCTATCACGTTTTTGGACGGCGAGCGCGGCATCCTCCGGTATCGCGGTTATCCCATTGAGCAACTCGCGGCGAATTGCGACTTCCTTGAGGTAGTGCATCTTCTCATCTATGGAGAATTGCCAACGAAGGAACAGCTCGACGTATTCCGCAAGAACATCCTTCAGCACACGATGATCCACGAGGCGATGCGTGCCTTTTACGGCGGCTTCCCTCGCGATGCTCATCCGATGGCGATCTTGTCGTCGGTGGTCAGCGCTCTTTCGACGTTCTATCAAGACTCGTTGGATCCAAACGATCCGCGTCAGGTGGAAGTGTCGATTCACCGGATGCTGGCCAAGCTGCCAACGATTGCAGCCTACAGCTATAAGAAGTCGGTAGGTCAGCCGTTTGTCTATCCACAAAACGGTTTGTCTTATGCTGAGAACTTCTTGCAGATGATGTTTGCGGTACCATGCGAACCGTACGTGGTGGATCCTGACGCGGTTGCCGCGCTGAATCTTCTCCTCATTGTGCATGCCGATCACGAACAAAACTGCAGCACGTCCACCGTTCGGATGGTGGGTTCGTCCAACGCCAACTTGTTTGCGTCGATCTCTGCTGGCATCTGTGCTTTGTGGGGACCGCTCCATGGTGGTGCTAACGAAGCTTGCGTGCTAATGCTCGAACGGATTTTGGCAGATGGTGGCGACGTTGCGAAATTCGTCAACATGGCCAAGGACAAGAAGAGCAACTTCCGGTTGATGGGGTTTGGTCATCGTGTTTACAAGAACTACGACCCACGCTGCGTGATCATTAAGAAGGCCTGTGACAAGGTGTTGGCGAAACTCAAGATTCGCGATCCACTATTTGACGTGGCCCAACAGCTTGAAGATGTTGCGTTGCATGACCCGTACTTCATCGAGCGCAAGCTCTATCCGAATGTGGATTTCTACTCGGGCGTGATCTATCGCGCATTGGGAATTCCTGTTCAGATGTTTACGGTTCTGTTTGCGATGGGACGGCTACCTGGCTGGATTGGTCACTGGGTAGAAATGCATCAATCGCCCACGAAGCGTATCAATCGCCCACGGCAGATTTATACCGGTCCCGTTGAACGGCCCTTTGTTCCGATCCAGGATCGGAAGGGCTAATACAAGCGGGAGAATGGTGCGGCGGCACCTCCTTTTTGATAATGCCTCTTCCCTTGGGACGAGGCGGTTGAGGCAGTTCAGCGATGAAAACTGTGGAAAAGCACCGGCGAAAATGGCTGGTGCTTTTTTTTCGTCCCTGCGGAATGCCGTCAGCGAGTTGAGTCCGTCCAGGCGAGCGTGGTGTTGTGAAAGTCCGTTAGAGTGATCGAACGTAAGGAGATGTGGGGATCATGGGTGCGCACCGAATCGATCTGCTGGAGCATGGGGTGTTTGCGAGGGGCGTTCTAAGGAATCCTTCGCGAGCCAAGCTATACGAGGATGCGGTCGCCTATGACGGGGTGCAAATCGCCGATAGCGGCGCGATGGTTGCGCTCTCGCATGCCAAGACGGGACGAAGCCCGAAGGATAAGCGCATCGTCGAAGAGGCATCTAGTCAGGCAGACGTATGGTGGGGGAAGGTGAACATCCCTTTATCACAAGATTCCTTTGTCCAGAACCGCCGCCGGGCCGTTGATTTTCTATCGCATTGTCCGCACATCTATGTAATCGATGGTTATGTGGGATGGGACCCTAACCATCGCTTGAAGGTTCGCGTGGTGTGTTCGCGCCCCTATCATGCACTGTTTATGCAGAACATGATGATTCGCCCCACCGAAGACGAACTTGATACGTTTGGAAGCCCGGACTATGTCGTCTTTAACGCAGGATCTTTCCCTGCAGATTCGCTAGTGCCAGGAGTAACCTCAGAGACCAGCGTCTCTTTGAACTTTGCCGACCGAGAGATGGTCATTTTGGGCACGCAGTACGCCGGCGAGATGAAAAAGGGACTGTTCACAATCATGCATTACCTAATGCCAAAGCGTGGCGTGCTTTCGATGCACTGCTCGGCAAACGAGGGCAGCACAGGCGATGTATCACTATTCTTTGGACTGTCCGGAACCGGCAAGACGACGCTCTCTGCCGATCCGCATCGCAAGCTCATTGGCGACGATGAACATTGCTGGACCGAAGAAGGGGTGTTTAATATCGAAGGGGGATGCTACGCCAAGTGCATCAACCTTTCGGCAGAAAAGGAGCCAGAGATTTTTCAGGCGATCCAGTTTGGGACCGTTCTGGAAAACGTCGTGATGGAAGAGGACACGCGGGTCGTCGATTTTGCAGATAGCCGCCTCACCGAGAATACGCGTGCCAGCTATCCGATTGAGATGATCCCTGCGGCGAAGGTTCCCTGTGTTGGCGGTCATCCCCGCAATATCATCTTTTTGACGTGTGACGCTTTTGGGGTGTTGCCGCCGGTCAGTAAGCTATCGTCAGCACAGGCGATGTACCATTTCATCAGTGGTTATACGGCCAAGGTGGCAGGCACCGAGGTTGGCGTTGTCGAGCCTGAAGCGACGTTTAGTGCTTGTTATGGGGCTGCCTTCTTGGTTTGGCATCCTATGCATTACGCCCAGCTGTTGGCGAACAAGATGCATCGCCACTCGGCCAATGCCTGGCTGATCAATACTGGCTGGTCGGGCGGAAGCTATGGCGTAGGAAAGCGACTGCCCCTTAAGGCAACGCGGGCCATTATCGACGCCATTCATGCGGGACAGTTGGAAGATGTGCCGCTGCGCGGCGAGCCGTTCTTTGGGCTCTCCGTACCTGAATCGTGCCCCGGCGTGGATTCGGATCTACTGTGGCCTTCGAAGACTTGGAATGACCCGGCCGCTTATGAAAAGGCTGCCCGAGAACTAGCGTCGCTTTTCCGGGAGAATTTTGCAGGTTTTGAGGATGGGGCAACGGCCGAGGTCTTGGCGGCTGCACCGCGGGGCTAAAAAAGTTTTGCCCTAGGAGCCCAAATTCCGCTGAAACCTGATAGGCTGCCAGTTGATCCATGGGAGCGGGGAGGCAATCGTGAGTCCCCGCTGCCCATGCCATGTCCGGCAATTTGAAAAGGCCTACACACGATGATCTCCGTCGTTGAGCTCACCAAGATATTTACCTGGGGCGCCCAACGTGTTCGTGCCGTGAACCAACTCTCCTTTCGAGTTCAAGAGGGAGAAGTGTACGGGCTAATGGGGGCCAACGGCGCGGGCAAGACTTCAACTTTGCGGATGATATTGGGACTTCTGGAGCCAACAAGTGGCTATGCAGAAGTAGATGGGTACCGGACCAGCGGATCGCCCGATGCGGTCAAGCGGAGGATCGGACTCGTTTCCACTAGTGCGGGGCTGTATCAGTGGCTTTCTCCGCGTGAGATGCTCCTGTTTTTTGCAGACGTGTATGGTCTGGATGAAGAGACCGCCCAAAAGAATCTACTGCGACTGGCGAAGCTTTTTGATCTAGAAGACTTTTTGGATCGGCGTTGTTCGGTGTTAAGCACTGGACAGAAACAGCGGGTCAATCTGGCACGATCTCTGATCCATGATCCCCCAATCTTGCTTTTGGATGAACCAACACGGGGTTTGGACGTAATGGGAAGCAAGGTGATCTTTGATTTTGTGGCCGAGGCGAAGCGACAGGGGAAAAGCGTGATTGTTAGTACCCACCGCATGGAAGAGGCAGAACATTTTTGCGATCGGTTTGGGTTGTTGCATCGTGGTCAGCTCCTTCATGAAGGGACGCTAGGCGAATTGCAAAAGGCGACGGGTTGTCGCTCTCTCACGGAAATTTTCCTCAACCAAATTGCGGCACTTCCACGTGAGGAGCTGGCTGCCGAATGACGACTGCAAATTCTCGCTTGGCCTGGTTTTGGCGGCTGGCACGCCTCGCACGTAAAGAATTGCGTGAGACGCTGCGCGATCGCCGGACGATCCTGACGCTCGTGCTGATGCCGGTGCTGGTGTATCCGCTGCTGAGTGTCGGCTTTCGCCAAATCTTTATGAGCGCGGCATCCTCGATGCTTCCCAGCGATGCCAACTCGAGTGTCATGTCCGACCCTAGCAACGAAGTGCGTGTCGTCCTCGCTACCGAGCGGGAACGGCGACTCTTGGAAGTTGCGTTTGCCGAAGCTCAGTTGTGGCTTGATCGCGACGCACAAGGCACTAAGGAAGGACGTCCAACGTCTTCCAAAGAGCCTAAGCTTTCGATGATTGCAACCGATTTGGCGGACGATTTGAAAGCGGCGCTCAATGAGGGACGTGCCGATGTTGGTATCCAAGTGGAACGGCCTGCCGAAGGGGGCGCCGCAGGGCAGGGGACGCTGAAGTTTTCCATCTATTTTCGCCCCAAGTCGAGCCATAGCCGTGAACTTGCCTTGTACATCGAACGGCGATTGCAAGTTTGGAACGAAGCCCAAGCCCGAAAGCAATTGGCATCTGCAGGGATTGCCAGTGCTCCACCTGCGGCTTGGAGCGTGTTCGAAGTGGATGAGGCTGGTACTGATTCTCTGTCGCTGGCATCACTCATACCACTAGTGCTGATCTTGATGACGATTACTGGCGCTGTCTATCCCTCAATTGACCTGACGGCCGGTGAGCGTGAACGTGGGACGCTGGAAGCGCTGATGGCTGCGCCGGTGCCACGCGTGCAGTTGCTGCTGGCGAAGTATATTGCCGTACTGACGGTTGCACTGATGACGGCCATCGTCAATTTGGGTGCCATGTTAACGACGATTTACGGCGCGGGGCTTCAGCATCTGGTATTTGGGGCCAAGGGGCTATCGTGGCATGCGATTGGGCAGGTATTGCTGCTACTACTTCTGTTTGCCGCCTTTTTCTCAGCCCTGCTATTGGCACTTACCAGTTTTGCCAGAAGCTTTAAGGAAGCACAGGCTTACCTGATTCCGCTGATGCTGGTTTCGCTGGCTCCCGGCTTCTTGACGATCATGCCGAACCTCGAAATGAATGCTTCGTGGTCGATCACGCCGCTGGCCAACATTGCGCTTTTGGCCCGTGATGTGTTGCAAGACAAAGTTCAAATGCGTGAAGCGACGCTGGCGGTGTTTTCGTCCGTTCTGTACGCCATGGCGGCGCTCGGGATCGCGGCCAAGGTGTTTGGAAGCGATTCGATTTTGTACGGCAGTACGGCCAGTTGGGGTGACCTGCTGCGTAAGCCAGACAAGCTTCCGGTGACCGCGAGCATTGTTGGTGCGCTGTTGGGCCTCGCCTTGATGTTTCCGTTTCAGGTAATGCTCAAGGGGATTTTGCTCGGTGATGCGGCCAATATGTCGCTGGCAAAGATCATTCAAATCAGCGGCATCATGACCGTGATTCTCTACGGCCTGTTTCCCATCGTTTTGGCTCGACTTCAACATGTGCCAGTGCGAACCGGTTTTCAGTTGCGAACGTTTCCCGTCGCAGGATTGGTGGCCGCTGTGCTGCTGGGCTGCGCGATGTGGCCTTGGTGCCATGAACTGGTGGTGCTGCTGGATCAATTGGGATTTGCCCCGATAGAAACCAGTCGTCTTGAGCAAGTGCGTGCCAAGCTTGCCGAGTTACAACTGGTGTCGCCGGTGCTACTTGTGGTTTGTTTTGGCGTGATTCCTGGCATTTGCGAGGAATGGTTCTTTCGCGGCTTTTTGCAAGGAGCCTTTGTTCGACGGCTTCCTAGCGGATGGGGAGTTGTGGCCGCCGCGGTAGCATTTGGGCTGTTTCACGTGCTTTCCGAAGAACAGTTGACCCTGGTGCGATTGCTCCCCAGCACTTTGATGGGGTTGGTGCTGGGCCTATTATGTTGGCGGACAGGAAGCGTATTGCCAGGCATGTTATTACATGTAACCCATAATAGTTTGCTGGTTTTGGCCGCCCGCCACCAAGAGAAGGTCGGCCACTGGGTTGCCGGTCCGCTCGATGTCTCCCCAGACAAATTGGTGCATCTCCCTTGGACTTGGTTGGCAACCTCGGCGGTGATGGTGACAATCGGCTTGGTGCTTTGCTGGACGATGTCGCCTCCCAAGATTGGAGAGGCTGCTCTGCCCGAGGATGGTGACAAACTACCGCGCAATGAGGTTGCGCTGGGCAAGGTGAGCTAAGCCAACTCGCTGATCTCTAAAAAATCCTCGGCCTTCACAAAGAGTCCTGCGCGCAAACCTGCAGCATTAGCGACGTTTCGGGCCACCCAAAGCAAGCCAGAAATCGTTCAAACATGGGCCTGGGGCAGATTCCCTTTAGATCGACATAGGCCAGCTTGGGCCCAGCATCGTAAAGGTTACCTTCTAGTTGCCAGCGGGCTTCTCCCGGCGGTGATGTCCAGAACCAAGACCCATCTGGCTCCAGAAACATCTGTGGTAGCGCTTCCATCCGACTGTAGGCGTCATCAAAAGTCACCTGCCAAGCCAACTGTCCTGCGGCAGGATCAAACGGATAGGTCGCCACCTCAAAGCGGCCGATGGTGGTCATCGTCGCTGGTGGCAAAGTGCTAGGAGCTGGATGTAAAGAAGCCAAAACGTTAAGCATGGAGTTGCGGGGCACTTCTAAAGTTAAGGACGGCAAAGCGATTCATCAAGACTAAGAAACGTGCGTGCAAGTAGCGTAAACGCTGCCCGTTCTTCAAGGGTTGAACCAGGCAAGGTGGTCACATTAGCACCAAGTAAGGCACCGGCAGAAAGTTCCTTTTTGCCGAGTCGCTCCTGCTGCCTTCTTAGGTAGCCTGTCAGGGTTGCCAGTTCTTCCGTGTTACAGGGACGACCGGTTGCCAATCGAAACATCTGTTCGATTCGCAAGGTCTCCAGGGGAGCACTTGCGGAAGGTGTTGCTTCGGGAAGCTCTGTCAAAACGCGGGTAGCAAGGGCCTGTGCGGTTTCAACGAACACAACATCATTGAGGATGGTCAGGGACTGCAGCGGAGTATTGCTACGTTCACGCTGGATAAGGCAGGTTTCGCCAGTCGGTCCATCAAAGGTGGTGAACATGCTGTAAGGGCTAGTTCTTTTAGAGAATGTATAAAGGCCACGGCGATAGCGATTGCCACCGGTTTCCGTATTCCATGCCAGGCCACCGTAGGAGAGTTTGGCAGCGCCTTCTGGCTGAGGCGAAAAGACGCTAGGACCTCCAAGTCGCTCAACAAGTAGGCCAGCCGCAGCGAGCGGCACGTCACGAACTTGCTCTGCCTCCAGCCGGAATCGTGGTGCATGGGCCAGCCATTGATTCGTCGGATCAATGGTTTGCATTTCAGGGGATATCGCGGCCGACTGTCGATATGAATAGGAGGTTACGATCCGGCGATGTAGTTCCTTATGGCTGTATCCACGTGCGACAAAGTCCACTGCCAAATAGTCGAGCAGTTCTGGATGGGTGGGGGGAGCGCCACGCAGTCCAAAATCTTCCGTTGTGCGAACGATCCCACGCCCAAAAAAGATTTGCCAGGCACGATTGACCGTGACGCGGGCCATCAGTGGGTTTTCTGGTGCAACTAGCCAACGGGCCAGCTTTAGCCGAGCTGGCTCCTTCGAGTCTTGAGAGGGAAATGGATGCAGAGCCGCTGGAGTTCCCGGCCGTACTTCATTGCGCGGGCTGAGAAATTCGCCTCTGTGATGGCGATGAGTTGTGCGCACATGCTGTGGTGGCCGTTCCTCCATGATAAGTGAGGTCGGAAGTGGCGGAAGGGTGCCAAGCTTTTGCGCAATCGCCTTGCGAGCATCTTCGAGCGCCGGTGCAACCTGTGAAAACTGGTTTAGTAACTGCACTCGCTCAGCGGGTGAAAGCTCATTCGCGGGACGAAGGAGCAGTGCTTCGATCTCGGCAGGTACTCCGCTAGAGGCCACTGGCGCAGGATCAGAAGTCGCAGAAATGCGAAACCGCCCAATCGTCATTTGGTGGATATATTGCTGGATAAGAGTGATGGTTACCTTGTTATCCTTCCCGGTTGTGAGCGGCGTCTTGATTTCATAAACTGCCGCGTGAGGCTTGCCGATGCCACCTCGGATTGACCAGCCCGTGTCAAGAGTTCCATCGGTGGTCGCTTGCGCAGAACGGCCCTCTGCCGCAAAATCGTGCGTAGCAGATGCAAACGGGACCGTGGTTGCCTCGGATGGTGTTGGGCCTGCGACGGGCTGAACCTTGACCACAAACTCACTGAGGAGGAAATCCCCCTTGGGGCCTACTGAGTCGAACTGCGCTCGTCCAGGTCCACCATCCGGCAAGGAGGCATGGGGCAATACTTCCAGCCGCAACGCGGTTGTGCCTGGCGGTATGGTCAAAAAGTCGACGTCGTACGTGTCGTAATTGGGAATGTCCCCGGACACCAAGATGGAACCATCGGGAAGTAAATCGAGCGAGGCACCTTTGATCGATTTGAATTCCGTCGGGCGAAGTACCTGCCAATTTTTGGCTTTGCTGCGTGTCTGATCTTGCCACGCTTGGAACTCCGCAGGAAGTTGTTCTGCCTTGGCAAGTAACGCTGCTTCCAAATTTGCGATCTCTGACTGAATAGCACGTCGCTGGGTGACAAGGTCTGGCTTGGGGAGTGTAATCTCCGGTTCGTCGCAGTTGTCAAGGCAAGCGAACACCTTGTAAAACTCTTCTTGCTGAAGCGGATCGTACTTGTGGGAATGGCACTGCGCACAGGCCATCGTGAGACCCAGCCAGATGCTAGAAGTTGTGCCGACACGATCCACCACGGAATTGAACCGGAACTCGGCGTTGTCGACGCCCCCTTCCTCGTTGACCATGGTGTTGCGGTGAAAGCCTGTCGCGACCTTTTGTTCGATCGTGCTACCGGGAAGCAAATCTCCGGCGAGTTGCTCAATCGTAAACTGATCAAATGGCTTGTCGTCATTAAGTGCCTGAATGACCCAGTCTCGGTAAGGCCACATCGATCGGGGGCGATCTTTTTCATAGCCATTGGTGTCGGAATAGCGAGCTAAGTCGAGCCATTTCCGTCCCCAGCGTTCTCCATAAGCAGGGGCAGCCATCAGTCGGTCGACGAGTCGTTCAAAGGCGTCGGGAGATGTGTCCGCAACAAACTGGTCGACCTCCTCGATGGACAGGGGAATGCCAGTTAGATCAATCGCGACGCGACGTGCCAGCGTATAGCGGTCTGCTTCCTCGGATGGAGAAAGCTGGGCATCCTGCAGTCCCTTCTGAATCCATCGGTCTAGTGTTCCATTTGCCAGGTGCGGCCACGCTGTGTTGGGTAGGGGACTTACCTTCGGAGCCTGAAAAGACCAATGCTGTAATCGTTTGTCAGTTGCGGTCAGTTCCTTGGGCCAAAGGGCACCTTCAGTGATCCATGTCTTAAGTGTTGCAACCTCTGAGGCCGGCAGTGGTTCATCGTCTTTGGGCATACGCAATTTGGCATCTGCCGATACCACCCGAGTTAGCAATAGGCTTTCGCCCGGCTTACCCGGAATGATCGCGGGGCCTTCATCGCCACCTGCAAAGGCAGATTGTCGCACATCGAGCCGAAGTCCCCCCTCAAAAGACGCGTCACCATGGCAGGCAAAGCATCGGTTTTTGAGAATCGGCAGTACGTCCGATTCAAAGTCGACGGGCTTCGCTCCCCAGGCCGTACTACTGGCTATTGCCAACAGGCTCACAAAAAGTACAGCGGTTTTTAGGGATAAATGCATAGTCGTACGGCCCAAGGTGCGTTTGGGGGAAGGTTGCCCGGGTGGTCGTCAAGATTGACCTCCGCAGCCAGGGAATGCGTAGTTTTAATATCATCAGCCATGGCTGATCCTAAGGGAAGATGGCCGCGGCGGCAGTAGATTCTGCCGCGTAAGCCTGTTATTCTGTGACGCGGTCCCTTCTGCCCCCTGGGGAGGGAACGTGCAGGAAAATTATACCCGCTTTATAGGTGGAAAATGGATAAGAACGACCGTCCCGATCCCGACAATACAACGGGTAGCGTGCAGTACAACGCACGGCTTGGCATTTGGCTGTTTGTGATTTATTGCGCCTTTTATGGCAGCTTCATGGTGCTTAGCGCTTTCAAAGTAACCGCTCTGCGCGATGTTGTTTGGCAAGGGATTCCGTTGTCGTTGTGGTACGGCCTGGGGTTGATCGCAGGGGCTTTGGTGCTGGCGGTGGTTTACATGATCCTGTGCCGTCCAGAGGCAGCGTCGGGGAAGGGCAAGTAATGATTTACGAGCGTTCAGTATTGGCGATTGCGGTTTTTCTGGGACTACTCGGGCTCGTGCTGGGGATTAGCTTTCGGCTGGGAGCCAAGGCGAAGTCGGCGTCTGGTTTTTTTGCGGCACACGGAGAGATTCCCTGGTTTGTAAACGGGATTGCGTTTGCGGGTGACTACTTGTCGGCCGCATCGTTTTTGGGAATCTGCGGTCTAGTGGCCTTTTATGGCTATGACGGCTTTTTGTATTCCATCGGATACTTGGCTGGCTGGATTGTGGCGCTCTTTGTCGTCGCGGAACCGCTTAAGCGGATGGGCAAGTTCACGTTTGCCGATGCCCTCGATAGTCGCTTTAAATCGCGCGGCATTAAGCTGGCTGCGGCCATCAGTACCCTGGTGGTCAGCTTGTTTTACTTGATTCCCCAAATGGTCGGCGCAGGAAATTTGATTCTTCCGCTGCTTGGATTGCCTTATGAAGCGGGCGTTATTTTGGTGGGTGTCGTGGTGATTGCCATCGTGGTCACCGCCGGTATGGTTTCAACAACATGGGTGCAGTTCATTAAGGGTGGCATGCTCGTTGTATTTTGTGGCATCCTGACAGTCATGATCTTGAATCGTGGCATCACGACCATTCCTGCCGACGGTAAACCTCCCTTTGCGGTTCGCGAAGAGGCCGAACTACTGGCCGACGCCGGTCTGGAACTCATTCCCGAAGAGGGTGCTTGGGTTGGTCGTCCCTATGTTCGCTTTCGTGAAAAGGAATCCGGCCTCGTAAAGGTTTGGCGCAAGGTCAACGACAAAGGGACGCTCTCGGAAACGCAGTATGTGCGTGTGGATGCGGCGAAAAAACAGTTTATTGGTGGCGTTCCGCAAGGACTCGGCGAAGGTCAGGCTGACTTCCGCCCGATTGGTCACGTTACCCACTTGCCCGGAGACGTAGAAAAAACTGGTCCGCTGGGCGCATTGCAATTCTTCGAAGTAATTCGTGAAAGCGATATTCTGCTTTGGTCGAAGGACCCGAAGACGGTTAGCGAAGAAAACGGAGACACCACGATCTTCTATCAACGGCGTGAACGGGGTGCCGACCTGCTTATGCCCGGTGGAAGCCCAAGTTTTGCTGGTGTTCGCAAAGATGAATTGCTGGGAAAGCTCAACTTCTTATCGTTGATGCTGGCGCTGTTTGCAGGTACCGCTTCACTACCGCACATCTTGATTCGGTACTACACGGTGAAAGACTCAGCTGCGGCACGTAAAAGTACGGTGGTTGGCATCGCCGCCATCGGTCTGTTCTATGTGTTGACGCTCTATTTGGGGTTGGGCGCTATGGTAAGTGGGGCCTTGGACCCAACGTCCGACAACATGCCTGCTCCGCTGCTGGCACGAAGCTTTGGTCAGTTACCGTTTGCAATCGTCTCTGCCATTGCGTTCACTACCGTTTTAGGAACAGTAAGCGGTTTGATCCTTGCTGCGAGTGGAGCCGTTGCCCATGATTTGATGACAAGCTTTTTGGGCATGGATATGAATGACGCCGATATGGTGCGGGCCGGCAAGCTCTCGGCAGTTGTGGTCGGGATTTTGGCCATCGGATTTGGAATCCTATTCAAAGGATTCAATGTCGCATTCCTTGTGGGCTGGGCATTTAGCATTGCCGCATCGGCGAATTTGCCGTCGCTGGTCATGTTGCTCTTCTGGAAGAAGACCAACAAGCAAGGCATCATCGCGGCCATCATGGTCGGGCTAATTACCTCGCTGACCTGGGTTCTGCTCAGCAAAGAGGCGTTGGAAAATCTCTTCAAGTTCCCTGCAGGGAGTGTGCAGATTGTTCCGTTTAGCCAGCCGGCGATTGTGACGCTTCCCTTGGGGTTCATCGTGCTGATTGTTGTTTCGCTGCTAACGGGAAAGTCGGAGCAGGCCGACGCAGCAAAGTAGTACCGGCCAAAGCAGATTGGCCGGCAGTTAAAATCAGGCTCTAGCGGTTGGAAAAATGGACCGCTTGGGCCTGGATGTCGTGTCCAACCATCAAGCTCCAAGCGGTAAGCAGCATGCGAAACACCATGCCTGGCTTGCCATCCCCAATAGGCTTTCCTTGGAACTGAGTCACGGGCCAAACACAAGGAGAGGTGCTAGTTAATAGCACCTCGTCGGCGGTCGCCACATCGTCTGGCGTTAGCGTTTGGTAGTGGAAAGGAATTCCACATTTGCCAGCCAGTTCTTCTAGGACGGCCACGCTCACTCCGGGCAGGATCGATTCTTTGGGAGGCGAGAGCAATCCTTTGTCCTTGCGAAACAGCAGGATGCTGGCGGTCGAAGATTCATTGACGTTCCCACGGTCGTCTAGGAGCAAGGCGCGCGAGCCAGGAAAGGCTTTGCGGGCCGCCTGATCTGCCAAGTGGTAGTGCATCCGGCTTCGGCACTTCAGTTCCGTTGGCCAGCAAGCGTTCGGTACTTGCTGTACCGGCGTGAGGGCAAGTGCATCGCCAGTTTCATACTTTTGAGACCACAATCCAAATGGCAAGGGATACGTGTGCATCCCGACATTTGTCCCTTTGGGCAAATCTGCCGCAGCAATGCCGTACGTCGAATAGATACCTGGCGTGACAAAAAGGGTCAGGCCAATATCATCCCCCGGCTTAACCAGGGAGTGATTGTTTTGTACGAGCTGGACGGCCCTTTCATGCAATTCCTCAATGGAAAGAGGCAACGTAGTGCCAGTAATTTCCAGCGACCGCTGAAGCCTAGCCATATGGGCCTCCCAGCGGAAAATCTTGCCGCCGAAGGTACGCATCTGTTCTGCCACGGTTACGCCGAGAACAAACCCGGCATCCATCACCGAGACGGTGGCCTCGGCGACCGGCACGAATGCTCCGCGGATATAGGCCCAAGGGGTTCCAGCAGTAGGAAAACTAGCCACGTTGGCAATCCTTGAAAGGTAGGTACAAAACGAGGCTCAAATGGTCAGTTGTCGATCGCGGGCAGCGACCTTCCATGTCCCAACAATCTGTTTTTGGGACAGGATGTAAACCTCGCGATGAAGGGCCGACGTCGGACAGACATGTTTGGGTACCGCCAATAGCTCTTGTCCCAAAACGCAGTTCTCGGCCATGGGCGTTTCAATGACCATGTGCTCTTCATTGTGCAAAACTAGCTGTGCATCGGGCAGCGTTGGAAAATACGCCCGGCTTGCTAGTGGGCCATCCGCAGCAATCGCTTTGTAGCCCAGGTCCAGGGTCAGCCGATTAGGTAGCGGATGGCTGACGACCCGGGTGAGAAGCATGGCAGCGGGCTCAAAGCGGAGGTCAGGAAACTGCCGCCGATAACCTTCATCGTACAGGACCGGGGTGCCTGGGCTCAGTTCAATGGCCGGATCATCGACACTCGCCCAGATGGGAAAGGAACCCGTTCCGCCGGCAATGATTAGCGGCACTTCAAGCCCTGCTTGCTCGATCGCGCTACGAAACTGCTTGGCTAGTTCCCAGCCCTGCAGAACGGCCGTACGACGTTCTGCAACGTCGACCTGATGATTATGGCCATCGTAAGCATGCAGCCCACGCAAAATTAGCGACTGCGAGGCGGCAACGCGTCGGGCTAAACGCACGCCCGCCTGCGGGTCCGTTAGTCCTGTGCGGTGTTGGCCGCAATCGACATCAATGAAGACGCCTACCTTGATCATGTGCGTTGCACTTGCGTTGGCACTTGTGAGTGCGGCATCCAGTTGCAGACAAATGCCGGGATCATCGAGCATGATCGACAGCGAAACCTGCGGATAAGCATGTGCCAGTTGAGCCACTCGTTTTAGATTGGGGCCGACCGGCTGATAGGCCAGGAATATCTCAGTCGCCCCCGACTGCGCGAGCATCTCGGCTTCTGCGACGGTGGCACATTTGTGCTTGACGATTCCAGCCTGGACCTCGATCTCGATAATCTCGCGGATTTTATGCGTCTTGCAGTGCGGCCAAAGCCGTTTGGGGTCTTTGGCAATACGTATCATCTCTGCCAAGTTATGCTCTAGCAAATCGCGAGAGATAATCATCGATGGCGAAAGCAGCGATTGCAGCACTTCTGGTGGCAAGTCAAACGCAGGATGAAGTGACGCAGTAGGAGCCATGGTCATGATAGGTACAGGCTAGGTGTGTTGGTAAACAAACGAACTATTGGGGCAAGGCTTCCACAAGGACCGCAATTCCTTGTCCCATGCCAATGCACATTGCCGCAATGCCCCAAGTTTTATTGCGCTCTTGCAAGGCGGAACATAATGTAGCGATGATTCGTGCACCGCTGGCCCCCAATGGGTGTCCCAGGGCCAATGCTCCTCCCCAGATGTTTAGCTTATCGTCTGGAATGGAAAGCTGTTGTTGGCAGGCCAAGATTTGTGCAGCAAAAGCCTCATTGATTTCGATCAGGTCCACGTCGGCAAGCGAAAGTTTTGTTTTGGCCAGCAACTTCCAAATCGCCTCAACCGGGCCCAGTCCCATTAGTGCAGGTTCCAGGCCGACATGGGCCATCGCATGAACCTTGGCAAGCGGCTTTAGCTCATGATCCTTCGCAAACTGTGCCGAGGTAACGAGCATCGCCGCGGCACCATCAGAAAGCGGCGAGCTATTCCCAGCGGTAACCGTACCCTGAGTAGCTAGAAATGCGGCAGGAAGTTCTGATAGCGCCTGTAGTGTTGTGTCGGGGCGAAGTGTTTGATCGGTCGTAACCAAGCAGGGCAATCCGCTGGGTAAATGTCCTGGCTGTGGGACGATTTCCCGGTCAAAAAGTTTCGCTTTCCAAGCTGTATGAGCTCGCTGGTGGCTGCGTAATGCGTATTCATCTTGAGCCAGGCGAGTGATGCCAAAACGCTTGGCCAAAAACTCGGCCGTCAGTCCCATGTTGACGCCGCCGCGCGATGTGCGGCGAAACCATTGTGGGTTGTAGTTCTTTGCAAAGTCCATCGGCAGATGCTGCATGTGCTCTAGGCCCCCCGCCACCACCGCCGACTGCTCACCCGCACGGATGGAAAGGGTTGCCTGGCACAGTGCTTCGAGGCTGCTTCCACAAAGGCGATTGACGGTGACACCGCCGGTCGAAAAGGGAAGTCCCGCCAAGATGGCAACTTGCCGCGCGATATTGAGCCCCTGTTCGCCGACGCCGATTGTTGTCCCCAGAATGACATCTTCTATGGCATCAGGTGGGACCGCATTTCGTGCCAGCAAAGCGCGTACACAGTTGGCCGCCAAATCATCACTGCGAGTTTGCCGATAACTTCCACGAGTAGGATGGGCGCGACCCATCGGCGTGCGTACCGCATCGACGATGACAGCTTGATCCATGGTAAGCATCCAACAAAGGTTCGATAGCGAGACTAATGTTGGTAGAACGAGGTGCTTGCTTCAGCCATTTGCTGAAGCACCTGAGTAGGCTCAAAACGTTTGCCCAGTGCTGCAAAAGGTGCAAGCTTGTTGAGGCAGGTTTGCACGCCAAAGAATCGGCCCAAAACAGGAGGCCTCCTTTGTCGCTAGGAAAGCCCAGGCCGTAGATCATTCCCAGGTCGACATCTTCTGGCGATGATGCAATTCCTTCCGAAAGTGCCCTTGTCGCTTCAAGTAGCATCGGAAGAACAAGCCGGTCGATCAGTTCCGACTGTTCAAACGAACGCTCTGCTTTGCGATAGACCGAGATGGCTTTTTCTGCCGCCGGGTTTGGCGACGTAAATCCTTTGCCAGAGACATGCAGGTAAAAGCCGTCGCCGGATTTTTGTCCCAGCCGTCCTTGTTTCACCAGGGATGGCACAAGTGGCGACGCAATCGCGCGATCCGAAAAAGCCCGGTACATGATCATGCCCGCATGTACCGAGGTGTCCAAGCCAACGAGATCGTACAGAGCGAGCGGGCCAAGTGGCATTCCAAAGGCCACGGCGGCTTCATCCACCTCTTGAATGCTGGCCCCTTCCAGCAAAAGCTCGATCGCTTCGTTGAGGTAGGGGAAGAGCAAGCGGTTGACCAAAAAGCCAGCGCCATCGCCCACAACAATCGGCATCTTTCCCATGCCGCGGGCATAGTGCACCGCCTTGGCAATAGTCTCCGCAGACGTCTTCTCTCCTCGAACAACTTCCACGAGGCGCATTCGAGAGACAGGATTGAAAAAATGCATTCCCAAAAAACGTTCCGGATGGGTCAGCGTTTTTGCAAGCTGCGAAATGGGAATGGTCGAAGTATTACTTGCTAAAACCGCACTGGGGGCCACGACCCGTTCTAACTGTGCAAAGAGGTCTTGCTTGGCCGTCGGAGTTTCAACGATGGCCTCTACAATCAGGGCTGCCTTAGCAAGGTCTTGGGCAATGTCGCTGCTTAGGCGAAGGTTGCCTTTTAGTTCTTGCTCGCGCAGTGTGCTTGCTCGGCCAATCTTCTTGTCGAAGGAAGCCTGTTGCAGAATATCTTGATAGCTCGCCGCCAATGCCTCTACCGAACTATCGCAGACCGTTACTTCCCACTGATGCCGCAGCGCCGCAGCCGCAATGCCGCGCCCCATGATCCCAGAACCAACGATCCCAATTTGGCTTTGTGCCGCTTTGTGAGTGGCCGCAATGCCGGACGCCTGTTGCCGGCTGATGCGTTTGTTGTGATCCACCAGCAGGTAAGAATGCAGCAGGCCTCTATGTGCTGCATTGCCAAATAGCTGGCTAACGCACTGAGCCGCATCGGCAAGCGCCGCTTCCTCAGTCATGCTTGCGCTTCGCAGCAAATGTTCAACGGCGGCGGTGCGGGCTACTTGATAACGTGCCAGTACCGACTTCAAAGGCTGGCGCCACTGGAATTCCAAGAACTCTTGCTCCGCAGGAGTGAGGCCTACAGGCTGACTTCGTTTTGCTCGTCGCTCGAGACTGCGACGCTTGGCTTCATCGGTGCGAAGCCATTGGAACACCTCGTCCAAGGAAAAGTTCGGCGGCAACAGATGATCGAGTATGCCGCTTGCGACTGCTTGTTCGGCAGAAATCGGCTCGCCATCTAAGATCAACTCGCCAGCATTAGGCAAACCAATCAGGCGTGGCAGCGCGGCGGAACCACCCCAAGCAGGAATGAGTCCAAGCTTCACTTCCGGCAGTCCAATGCTCACAAGGGGAGAATCCATTCCCCATCGCATGTCACACGCCAGCGCTAATTCCAGGCCTCCACCAATGCAGGCCCCTTCCACGAGCGCAAGCGTCGGTGCCGAGATCCGGCGAAGCCGAGCCAAAACCCTTTGGTGTGCTAGACAGTCACTTTCCACCTGGGCAGGCGTGCGGTCCAGGCGTCCTGTCATTTCCTGCAGGTCGGCCCCGGCAAGAAACTGCCCCGGCTTGGCCGAGGAGATCAATACCGCAGAAAGGTTTGGGTGGTCGTCGAGTTCCGATAGGATCGACTCAAGATCGCTCCAGAGGGCCGCTGTAAGCGTGTTGGTGGAACGCCCTGGCTGTTCCAATAAGATGTGACCAATGTCATGGGAAGGCCAGTGAAGCGTCACCGCAGCGGGCATGGCAAAGGAATGGCGTTAGAGGACGAAGGTGGCAATTTTCCGATTGTGTTATAGTGTACACGCCTCGGGTCGCTCGCGGGTTTTGGGAGTCCGTTTCATTCCCCCAACGCCGACCGAGTAGGTTAAAGGCTTTTGTAGAATAATTCGCATTTCCTGCTTGAGGGCGATGAACCATGAACCCGTTATTTAGCGACAGAATCCATGTCCGGTGGGCGCCGCTTGTCATGCTGGTAGGGGTAGCCCTCCTGGGCTTCTTGCCAGGCCGTCTGGTTGGCCAAGAGGCCGCTGGTGAGGCCGCCAAAGCGACCACGGTCTCGATAACGCTCGATTTTGGGGATAACAGCCAAAAGAGCTTTGTAAAGATTCCCTGGGTCGAGGGAATGACTGTATTTGACCTTTTGGAAAAGGCTTCCAAACACCGCCGTGGGTTTTCGTTCACGTCGGTGGGGAAGGGAGAAACCCTCCTGGTTACCTCCATTGATAGCTCAAAAAACGAGGGGTCCGGCGATAACTGGATCTTTGAAGTGAACGAGAAATTAGGGGCCAAAAGCTCGCGATCACCAAACTTAAGGGGGGAGACTCCGTCTTGTGGCGATTTGGTAGATACGAGTAGACTAAAGCGGAGTTTCTGAGGTGTATTTTGTTTTGTGGGAGCTGATGTAGTGAAACGCTCGTTATCGACGGAATTGTTTGTTTTTGCCTTCTTGGTTTCACTAGGTGCGCTGACTCGCATTTACTTTCACCATGTGCACTCGTTCCCCAACTTTTCACCGGTTGCGGCGATGTCGCTCTTTGCAGGCTACTTCTTCACGCGTCGTGGCTTTGGCCCTGCAGTTGCCCCGTGTGTCATGCTTGCCAGCGATAGCGTGATTGGTGGATACAGGTGGGAGATGATGGCCGTTGTCTACGGCATGTTGACGTTGCCATCGCTGTTGGGAATGGTCATGCAAAACATGTTGGCCCTGCGGCCAGGAAAGACCATGGCCAATTGGGCTTCGGTAAGCAGCCTGATGGCTTGCAGTTTCTCTTCATCGATCTTGTTTTTTGCTGTGACCAACTTGGTTTGGTGGCCTTGGAGCAACTTGTACGAAAAGTCGTGGGCCGGCCTGCTACAGTCGTACGAGCAAGCATTGCCCTTCTTTAAATACACGCTTGCCGGTGACGTAGTCTTCGGCCTATTGCTGTTTGGTGTTTATGGCCTACTTGTTCAGATCAACCTTCTGAAGGTTCCAGCCAGCAGCGAAGTCAAAACGATTGGCTAGTTGATTTGCCCCAGGGCAAACAAAGATATTCGCAAGGGGCAAAGTCGATGATTCGGCTGTGCCCTTTTTTCGTGCCTTGATGATTGCTAGATAGTGACGCATCGTCACTAAGCAGAACCGCTTGCTGGTCGTCGATGACTGAACCTGTGACCGGTTCGCGTTGGAAATGGTTGATTAGGGGCATAAAAAAACGTGCAGTCGGTGAGGACTGCACGTCTCGTGATTTTTGAATGCCTCTTCGACGAGTGCTATTCAGCCTTCGCTTCAGCGGCAGGTGCCTCAGGGGCTTCTGCCGCAGGTTCGGCCGGCGGAGCCGCTGCTGGAGCAGCCGCAGGTTCTGCAGCCGGTGCCTCTGCGGCAGGGGCAGCGGGAGCCGCTACAGCCCCAGGGGCCGGTGCCGGTGCTGCCGCGGCCGGAGCAACTTCGCCAGCCGCTGGTACGGCCGGTTCTTCAGGAGCCACTAGCACAACTTTACGAGTTACGGTCTCAATGGCAGCTACTGCTTGGCTGAGGTCCTTGCGGAACTCTTCAGGGGTACGTGGATCTTTCGACTCAATGACCTTGATAATGTCTCCTAGCTTTTTGGTGACATCCTCCACGTACTTCACATCGGCCGGCACGGTTGCTGCCGATTTCATTCCCTTAAGGCCAGCTCCAGCCTTGGGGTCACCAAGGCCTTGTTGAACCGCAAACAGCTGGGCTCGCAATTGGCGCTTGAGGTAGTCATAGCGATAGGCGTGTGGTTCAAGTGGTTCTTCGGCCTTGGCCCCGCTTCCGCCCATCCCAGGGAATCCACCAGGCATTCCAAGCCCATATCCGGAGCCGCCCCCCTTCTTTCCACCCATGCCAGGCATGGTGGGCATGCCAGATCCAGATGCACCGCCAAGCTTCGGCATTCCAGGCATTCCTCCCGGCATCCCCGAGGCACCGCCAGGAATGCGTCCTGCACCAGGAGGTCCACCAGCACCGCCGGATTCACCACCAAACGCCGCCGCAGCCCCTGCTGCACCCTGCGCAGTCGTGAGTTCTTCTTCATGCTTCCGCATGTCCGTCAGCCGTTGCACGCCTACGCGACAAGCAAGTGCTGCAACATATCCAAGTTCTTTCGTCTGAGCGTCAACCTTTGGAAGAGCGGGAGCTTTGTACGCCATCTTTCCCATGCCCGCTGCTACGGCAACACGAATGGGAAGTGGTTGTTGCTCATCGGCGAGCAGCTTCTCAAATGCGTCCTTGATCGTCGGATCAACGATAACCGTGCTGGAAAGGGCCAAGGCTTCAATGGCGCGTCGGCGCATCCAAAGGTGGCCATCAGGCGTTGTTGTGCCTGGAGGCGTCACCATCGTAGCCAGTGCCAACAACTGCGCGATGCAGTCCTGACGCATCGGCTGCGGCATACGTGAAGCAGCAGGGCGAACATCATCCCATTCCAGATGACGAGTGATTCCCAGCAATGCTGCTACGCGAATCGCATCGAGGTTACCCGGCTTTTTGAATTCCTCTAGCAAGGTCGGCAGCGCTTTGGTGAATGGTTCTGGTGGCGCCTTCGAAGTGCCAACGCGAACTGCTTCCACCGCATTCAGGCTGCCAAGGATCATCAAGCAGTTGTAACGCACAGCGGGATGATAGGCCGCATCTTGAACGATAGGTGCCAAGTTGCTCAGCGTAATATCAAGCAAGTGTTCGTGTGCCGTTGGGTTCTTGGCAACATCCGACAGATCGCGCAGGAACTTCTGCCGTGCGTCGGCAAGCTTCGACAACGCATCCTCCGACGTGAGCGTCATACGAGGGAAGAAGAACTTCGAATAGTAGTCATCAAAAATTGCCTGATTGGCTTCCAGTGCGACGTCTCCTTTGAGTACGCTTCGCACGATCCCTTCGATCTCTTTTTCCTTGCTCTTGGATTTCGTCAGTGCCGGGCTAGGCGTCAGGTTCTTAAAGCCCTCAGGTCCAATCTCTTGGCCAAAGACCATAGGCGAACCAGGTAGCATTAGCGCCACAGCCGCTACGCCTGTAGCCAGCGTTCGACGACCTGCATTCCAAGTGCTTGGCATGAAATTGAATGAGCCCATAGACGGCGATCCCTTAGAGCAAAGGCACTAATCGAGGTCGCATAACGACGCTCGTTGATTTCAAAACAAAGTCCAACCGAAAAGCTAACGCAGTCTCGTTGGCGATGATGGTCCAACGAGAATTTGCTAGTGGTGCGGAACGCGCCCCAGAACGGGTACTTTTGGAAGCCTGCGTCCCATCCTTTAACCTAGTTGTGCAAAGGGGCTGGTGTCAACTTCCTGACGTCCAGTTTTCAGCCGGAAAACCTAAACCGCAGGGGGGTTAGGGCGCCCGCCAAAAATCAAACCCTGCAATCCGAAAACTCTGCCCGCCACCTGGCGAAGCTCGTAGCTCAAACCACCCTAAAGAGCTGTTCGGGAGGTAGCGTACGCTCTTGGGACAAAAAAAGCAGCCCGATCCAATTAGACCGGGCTGCTGGGGGAGGTATCGCAGTGATTTGCCGCCACTAAAGCAGTGGCCAGCAAATCGCAAAGTTCCTATGCAAACGGCTAGTCAAACTTGCCAACGGAGCCGTCCATGCGGTTGCCAGCGCCGTTGAAGATATTGCGGTCAATGTTGTAAGGGATCATTCTCACCGATGCATCGGCCAGCACAATGTTCATGCCAGCTGGGTGAGCCGATCCAAACATATAGCCAACATCCGCCACGTCTTGATCGCGTCCAAAGGGAGCGCTCGTCGAACGCATCACGTCCGGGTCCCAACCATCGGTCCAGCCGCGATCATCATGCCAATCGCCGGACATATAACGCGTTGGGACAAGTCGCTTTTCTCCGATCATCAGCGTGTTGCTGGTGCCGTCGTGAATCGCTTCAAAACCGAATAAGTTGCCACCGACTTGCGTTTGCGAACCAACGTCCCAGCTCGAACGAACGATTACACCAAACCAGTTGGCCCCAGCAGGTACCGACCATGTCGAACCTTGCCAGAATGATCCACCGTAATCATTGAGAGATTGGCCTGGCGTTGCGCCAGCGTAGTCCATCAGGATGCAGCTGCCGTTGCGTGCCTTGGGGCGGCGCGATGGGCAAAAGTATTGCGGAATCGTGCTGGCCTGAAGCTGTCCTTGGTTCGAAATCGAATACGTGTTTTGCTGCTCAATATAGGGCAAAATCTGGAAGCCCCAGCCTAGCCCCTGACGTTCGGGTTCATTCGGAACGCCACCGACCGAAAACTGAGAAATGTCAGGCCAAGGATAGGTGCCACCCGTAGGGAAAACCTTCTTTTGGTCCACCATGTTATGGATGGCGATCCCGATTTGACGCATGTTGTTTGCACACTGCGTACGACGTGCAGATTCGCGTGCCGATTGGACGGCTGGAAGCAACAACGCGACCAAGACTCCGATGATGGCAATCACCACCAGCAGCTCGACCAGCGTGAACGCTCCCCTTTTCCCGACAGGGGATTTAGGCATGGAAAGGTCCTCAAACGTAAAATGAAAATGAAACGAATGATTTAGGCACGATTGTGCCATAACAAAATGCAAACTAGCGTATTGAGTAATAGCAAAAAACGAATGCGTTAAGCGTTAGCTGCCGGTTGCGTCCGTTGCCCCATGGTTGGGAACAAGTTCCTTAAACTTAGCTTCATCGACTTCATCGACCGCACCCAAGGAACTCGCGATAAACCGCTTTCCACCAACACCGACTTTTTCATAAGCGATGACTGGCTGCCCACCAGGTCCTGGCGGTCCGGTCACCACGCCATAGAGCACGACGTAGGGCTGTTTATCTCGATTGGAAATGAACAGCTCATCAACAGATTTTACTTGCTGAAACTCTTTGATCTGGTCCCAGGAAGCATTCAGGTGCGCTCGGAACTCTTCCTCATTTGCCGGCGGGGTGCCACGATGGGACGCAATGTATTGGCCATAGGCAATCACTAGAGGCTTTAGGGTGCTGTTTTCACGCTCAATGTTGTCGCCCCGACCGGAGCAACCCAATGACACCATGGTAAACAAAGCAACGAAAAGAGCTAAGGGAATGCAGGATTTCATTGATCTCGGGTTCTAGGTCTGAATTCTCACGTTGTCTGGGGGGACCGAATTTTGGGATTCTAGCAGAAAATAGGTAGTTTTGACAAATCAATTGAAAACAAATTTATGCCCCCTTACTTGTGGGTGGATGCGACCGGTTGCCCAATGGCCGTAAAATCGCTCCCCAAGGGCAGTTTCTGGCTGACAAGGGGCTTCCTGGCGGCATAAAATACTACTTGGCGATCAGGAGGCAACCGGTGGTGCAGATTTCGGCTGAGCAGGCGGAATCCTTTTGGTCGATAAACGATGATGGATGCGTTTGTGGTTTGATGGTGTTGGAGAGATAAACGTGGCTTCTGAAGCAGCAAAACTGATGACAGGACGTCGAAGCTTTCTCAGGCTTGGACTGGCGGGACTCCTTGGTGGGACGCTGGCCAGCAATCTGCAAATGCGTCAGGCGTTCGCCGCAATTGATTCGGCAAAGGCCAAAGCCAAAAGCTGCATCCTCATTTGGATGGACGGCGGTCCCACGCATTTTGAGACGTTTGATCCCAAGCCTCTTGCGCCAGCCGAGTTTCGTGGTGAGTTTGACGCGATTCCTACCAAGGTGAGCGGCGTTCAGTTCTCGCAGTACTTGCCAAAGTTGGCTTCCAATCTTGATAAGTTTGCCATCATCCGCTCGATCCGTCATGATCAAGGCAACCATGGTGCTGGCAATCACTACATGATGACCGGCGCTCCCCCAAGAATTCCAGTGGGTTGCGGTGCATTTGTTAGCTTTCATCCCAGCATGGGCGCGGTCACCTCGCATGAACTGGGCAAGGACAATGGGCTTCCAGCCTATTTCTCCCTGGCGCAAATGACACGCTCGGGCGGACCCAATTTCCTCGGTGCAAAGCATGCCCCCTTTGTGGTGGCCGACGATCCCAACAATCAAAACTTCCGCGTTCGCGATGTTGCATTGCCAATCGGCCTAGAGAATTCACGCTTTGAACGCCGCATGGATTTGAGAAAGGTGGTCGACAAGCTGCCGCGTATTACGGATCCGGCTGCGGCCGATCCTGTGGCAGGCGCAGATGAGTATTTCCGCCAAGGGATCGACTTGGTGACCTCTCGTTCCGCTCAAGGTGCATTTGATATTCATCGCGAGTCGGACGCAGTGCGAGACGCCTACGGCCGAAATGCTTTTGGCCAGCGTGCTTTGCTTGCACGTCGCTTGGTCGAAGCAGGCGTACCGTTTGTTACCCTGGTGGACGGTGGCTGGGATCACCATTCCGACATCTTCGGCGCTTGCAAAACCCGATTGCCTGGCTGGGATAACACCGTAAACACCCTGATCACCGACCTTGAGCAGCGTGGCTTGCTAGAGTCGACGCTTGTGGTGGCGCTGGGTGAGTTTGGTAGAACGCCAGCGATTAGCGTTCTACCGGGTCAGTCGAAGCCGGGCCGTGACCACTGGGCCAACGCGATGAGCGTTCTAATGGCCGGCGGCGGAACTCCAGGCGGCCAAGTGATTGGCGCCACGGACTCCAAGGGCTACTCGGCCGTTGATCGAGTACTCTCCCCGGAGAACTTTGTGTCGACGATCTACCGTAAGCTGGGGATTGATCCGGAAAAAATCCTCTACACACCGCAAGGGCGTCCAACGCATCTCGTCAGTCAGCCAGAGCCAATCAAAGAGCTGATGGGCTAGTCCCTTTTTCCCATGCAATGCAGGGGCGTAGCGATTTTTCGCCCCACAAAACGTGATTTCCCATCAGACGGGATTTCGGGTACGATAACTTACTGGGTTTTTGGGAATGTTTCCCTGGCTGAGCGCGGTATTAATACGCGTTTGCTTTTGAAGACGGCTTTGGATGCTGGTTGGTTGTTATGTCTGCGAAACCAATGGCGATGACGGTTGCACAAGCTCGTGAGGCTTTGCGTAATGCAAACCTGCGTAGCACGACCTCACGTGTAACTGTGTTGCAACATTTGGCCGTGTCGACCAAGCCCCTCAGCCATGCCGAAGTGGCCGATGCACTGGTTCCCGAAGGCTATGACAAGTCAACGCTCTATCGTTGCCTCGTTGAACTTGCCGAAGCCGGATTGTTGACCCGATTTGATTCGGGTGATCACTCGTGGCGATTCGAAATGCGCCGCTCGCACGAACATGGCAAAGGCGAACATCCCCATTTCGTATGTGTGGATTGTGGCACTGTTTCGTGCCTGCCAGACATTCAAGTCACCTTGGGGTCCATTAAAACCGGCAAGCCCTCGAAGCTCACCGGCGTGACCGAGATTTTCCTCAAAGGTCACTGCGAGAAATGTAGCGACTAATTCGCACTTCACCGGGTCGGATTCCTACATCCGCTTCTTGGCCATGGCTCCTACACTTGGGTCGCTGCCATAGTAGAGCGCCATCAGCAAATCCGTCGTTGCAGCGTTGCTGACCGAATTGTTATCGCTGGCTGTAGTGGTACTCAACGCGATTGAACCAGCCTCGCCATTTGCTTCACCTCCAGAAGGAGGCGCGTTCAGTCGGTTGATCACCATCAAGGCATCAATCGGCGAAATAAATCCGTCGCCGTTGACATCGACGTAGCCCAGCGTTGGTGTAACGTCGATGCCAATCTTATCGATGGCGGTGATCTGGTTGTCACCGTTCGTATCGACATACGTCATTACTGCCTGCTCAACACCAATCATCGGATTGGGAAGTTGCCGTGATCCCCCCGGTGCATTGAGTTGATTGACGATCATTAACGCATCCATCGGAACGACAACATTGTCACCGGACGAGTCTTCGGCACCGGTGGCAGAAGTGGACCGCCAAGGGGTGTTTTGGCTGGGCCAATTCGCAATGAGCAGGTCATAAGGTGCAAGGCCCGCAAGCCCGCCCCCCTTTGAACTGACTTCAATGTAATAATTCCCCGTCGTAGGAATGCGGAAATTCAGGATCATCGAGTCCGTACTGACCAGCGGATCCGATGCTTGCCCAAAGCTATTGGCGTCGTAGCGAGTGTCATCGTTGGTTGCCAGCACGGTTACTCCGTCTGAGCCAATCAAGCGAACTACCGAATCGAATTCGACGCCGGAATACGCCAATTGCGAGTTGACTCGAATGGTCACCAAATCGGTGGCAGTTGCCGAAAAGCGATACACATCCTTTTCGGTCCCTTCGATCTTTCCAAACCCGACAAAGCCGATTTTTGTCCCCGTTGTATGGCTCTCGCCACTGGCGGCCACCTTCAGCGTTACGGCCTGTGCCGTTGCCGGTGTCGCGTGGCTGCCGGCGGCTTCTAGCGTATGTTCATTGGGGTCACTAGGAACACTGGATCGGATTCCCTCTCCAAACTGCATCTGGGCGACAGCGAGGGGCGAATACCGGAACACATAGCCAAAACCCACATCGGTCAACATCTGGGATTCGCTGAATCCCATGGATGCATCTGCCCCCAAGCTGCGAGCAGGAATGCCATGCGTATTGCTAAAGCTGCTTTCCACCATCGAAGGATCGCCAAAAGCAGTCGCAGGGTCAGCTCCTAGTCCTGCACCAATAGCCGTCCCACCGGCATGAATGAGCGCGTAGCTGACAAACTTCACCACTTGCGATCGTGGAGTTCCTGTAGGAATGCCTGCTTGAAGCACTTCACTGGGAAAAACATATTCGGTCGAGAGGTTGCCATTCCGCCAGTCCAGCGTCGATTGGTACAGGTCGCCGGTTGCGGAGCCCACATCCGTTGGCCGTCTACCAAAGAAGAGGGTCTCAGGGAAATCCGAAGGATTGCTGGCAGCTTCTGTAATCGCAAAGCCCCCTTGCGCCGCCAAGCTGTTCAGCGTGGTAACCAAGTTCTGCTTTACCGTTTGCTCTTCTGTCGTGGTGAAGGGAAACACGCCAAGCCGATTGGTCAGTTCTACCAATCGATTGTGAAAGCTGTTCGATGCGGAGCCGTCGCCAAAGTCCAAACGCACGTCGACGCCAATCGCCATCAGATCACGCGATTCAAGGCGCTCCAGACGGGGCCGATACTTCGACCTCGGCGCAATGCGTTTTGCTGCCTTGTATCCCCGTGGAGTGAGCCAAGCGAGCACTTTTTGAAATGGAACCATGGGACTCTCTGCGTTCTCTGGTACCTGGACGGGCCGTCCAGCAACATTTAACTGCAACCTGCCCATCGCCAAACCCCTCCAGCCGGGGGCGTTAATTCATCATAGTTGCCCTTGGTCGAGGACGCAAATAGTGCTCGCCGCAATCGGCAAAAGTGTGGAAATGCCGGGCAAAGAGGGGCCAGGAGCGACTTTTGGGGGCATTTTGGCCTAGGTGTGATAGCTCCTCCCTCGGTAATCTACCCAGCGAATCACTCGCGGCGTAAAACGAGGTGCCGTGGGCTGTATGGATTGAGATCCGCTCATTTGTTGGAGGCTGGGCCATGATGGCTAATAAGGCGAGTTTTTTCAGTACCTTTTGTCGCAGCCCCAAGGGGGCCGGTTCCCTGCCTCTTTTAGCGCTCTGGGTAGCGGGCGTGTTCTGTGTAGCGGTGCCAGTCTACGGGCAGGTTGTTCCCAAAATCACTCGCCCCGGCACCCCTGCGGAACGAGGTGGCGTCCTCGGCGCACGTGGGCTTAAGAAGGAAGGCACTTCCGAGGGCACACCATCGTCCAAACGTGCCCCTGCCGAAGAATCGCCACCACTAGCCCGAGTCCCCAATAAAGTCCCTGCCGTAACACTTCCCACCAAGGGTGCCAAAACCGCTGCCAAGTGGACCGTGCTTGTCTATCTAGCAGCTGACTGCGATCTCGAAGATGCCATGCTTGGCAATATTGAAGAACTCGCACAAATCGGATCCACCAAGGACGTAAACATCTTGGTCCTCGCGGATCGCAGCCCCTTGGGAGATGAACCTGCTACCGAAGAAGCCGATTCCACCGAGGAAGAAAAGGTAGCCGAAGCAGACTCAACAGCGGAAGACGACTCCGCCACCGACGAGGAAGCCGCCGAAGAAGATACTACTGCCGAAGACACAGACGGATATACAAACCGTGACGTGCTCAATCTTGCCAATTGGTCAGGCGCAAAGCTGCTATTTGTTGAAGAGGGGCACCTGCGTGAGCTGCAAGATTGGGGCGAAACCGACATGGGTTCTGCGGCCACTCTCGAGAAATTCGTTCAAACGGCACAAACGAATTTTCCTGCCGAGCACTTTATCCTCGTGGTTAGCGATCACGGTAGCGGCTGGCAGGGGGTCTGCCATGATGACTCCTCGGATAACTTCATCAACACGCCCGCTTTGGCCAAAACGATTTCCAAAACGTTCTCCGTCGGCAAGAAGCTCGACGTACTCGGCTTTGACTGCTGCCTGATGGGAAACCTTGAGGTTGCGCAAGCAGTTTCCAAAGAGGTCAAATTGTTTGTTGGCAGCGAAGAGCTCATCCCAGGTACCGGCTGGAATTACGTCTCGTGGGCACGACTCCTCAAAAAGAAGCCGCTAACGACGCCGCTCGAACTCTGCGAGGCAATGGCCGACACCTATCGTGACTACTTCTCCAAGGCCGACCGTGAAAGTGCGGCGGGCCTTACGCTGTCGGTGATTGACGTCGCAAAACTCGCCGAACTAGAGTCCGCAGTGGCGGCGCTGGCCAAAGGCCTATCTGGCAAACTCTCCACGTCGGCATCCGAAAGCTGGCGACAAATTGCCCGAGCACACGCCCATTCCACCATTTTCTCGTCGGACCTGATCGACATTGGTCACTTCTGTCGCAACCTCCAAGATGAATCATCCGACGAAACCATTAATGCATTGGCCGGCGATGTTTTGGCAGCTTTGCACCAGGCAGTTCTGCACAATGTGGTAGGCAGTCGCCAAGCCGAGGCGCATGGCCTAACACTCTATTTTCCAGTAACCCTTGATGAGACTTCGCACCAAGTCTCGACCTCCTATCGAGACCTTCGCTTTGCCAGTTCGGAATGGGCCAAGTTTCTCGCATTGTTCTCCGCTCAAGGAGACAAAGAAGAGTTCACCCCGATTCTGACGGCCGTCAAAACGACCAGCGCAACCGTCGATGAAATGCGTACGGCCGACATCACAAGTTCGCTCGATGTAGAGAATGCATCGCACGTCGATTTTGTTCTGGCCCGTCGAGAAGGGGAGGGACTGAGCATCCTCAGCCGAATCCAAACGGCGTCGGATGAAGAAGGAGTTCTCTCTGACCTCGTCTCGGCCCAGTGGCCAGCCCTTGTCATTGGTGAAGAGATGGTCGTGTGTCCTATCCTTCGTCAAACGGCAGCAGAGCCCGAAAGTGAAGAGGAAGAGGCCGGCGGAATCTACTTGGAAGTTCCCGTTCAGGCCCGCCGTCACGGCACCAAGAAGTGGCTTCCTATTACCCTCGTCTTTGAGGCGGTTGCGGATGGTGAAGAAGGTCTAGGCGAGTACCTTTACGCCGTCGTGGAGGACAAGAACGGCGTGCAGGACTTTGAATTCCGCAAGGGTGATCAAATCCGAATGGTCCAAACCAAAGTGACCCGCAAAGGCAAGGTGATAGAATCGGGCGACACCACCTCTCCGCCAATTACGATCCAGAATCCGAAGGCCTTTGGTCTCGGGGTTGGAGCGCTTGGCGAAGGCGAGTACCAAGTAGGATATCTCGCTCAAAACTTGCATGAAGTCGCCGAAAGCGGACTAGTGGCAATTACAGTCAAGTCAAAATAGTCGCTCGCCATTGCTTGATTGGCACCCAAAAAATAAGGGGAGGTAGTTCCATTCCGGAATTACCTCCCCTTGTTGCGTTTCAAGTATTACCGTGAAGCGACCTTACGAAGACGAACCATCACCTTCGTCACCTGCCGCAGGCTCCGTTCCATCTGCCTTGGCACCGGTGCGCCAGGAAGGCTTTCTTTGGCGAGCACGGGGATGATGCTTGGGGGCAATCTTCTGTTCCGGACGTGGCAAGATGCCTCCCGGCATCCTGTCGAGAACACGCACCTTGGCCGCCCGAGGCTTGGCAGCGACGGGCGCATCAGGATCGCGCGGCTCTAGCTCAAACATCACGGGCTGTTCAAGCTCAATGAATTCAAAACGATTGTCTTCAACTTCCTTCGCGTGAAAGTAGATGTCTCGTCCACGATCATTTCTAATGAAGCCAAAGCCACGATCTGGCACTAACTTCACGACAGTTCCGTAATCCATAATCCGTCGCTCCTTAGCGTGCCAGCAACAACCCGATTGCCAAATAAAACCACATTCGCAACCCGCTAAAACTAGCGAGCCGCTGCTAATCCCAACGAAATGCCAGGTGCTGGCAAATCGCTGTAACCCATCAGGTAAAGGTCGACGGCACGAGCTGCGCCACGTCCCTCATTGATGGCCCATACCACAAGCGACTGGCCACGACGGCAATCGCCTGCCGCAAACACTCCTGGCACGCTCGTCTCAAACTTGCCATAAGTCGCTTGGTAGTTGCTGCGTGGATCAGTTGCCAGTCCCAGCGTTTCCGAAGCGTACTGCTCAGGCCCCTTAAAGCCCATCGCCAGCAGGACGAGGTCCGCCTTGTAGAACTTGTCGCTGCCGGGAATCTCTTTAAGCTTCCACTGGCCGTCAACCTTGTTCCATTCGACTTGGACCGTCCGAATGCCGGTGACGTTGCCATTTTCGTCTCCAACAAACTCTTTGCTCATCACGCAATAAATGCGTGGGTCTTCACCAAACTTGGCCGCCACTTCTTGGTGACCGTAGTCGGTGCGATAGATCCGTGGCCATTGGGGCCATGGGTTGTCGGGAGCACGATCCTTGGGTGGCTTGGGAAGCAACTCAAAGTTGACGAGGCTTTTGCATCCATGTCGCAGCGACGTACCAATGCAGTCGGTACCAGTATCGCCACCACCGATGACAACAACGTCTTTTCCCTTGGCTGAGATGTAGTTTCCATCCGCCAATTGGCTGTCCAGCAAGCTCTTCGTGTTAGCAGTCAAAAACTGCATAGCGAAGTAAATGCCATTCAGGCCGCGACCCGAAATTGGCAAGTCGTTTGGCTTGGTCGCTCCTGTGCACATCAAGACAGCATCGTTGTCTGCACGAAGCTTGGCGGGGTCAACGTAGTTCTTCGATTCCTTATTGCCGACATCGGCATTGGTAACGAAGGTCACCCCTTCTTCACGCAACAAGTTAACGCGGCGTTCCACCGCTCCCTTGTCGAGCTTCATGTTAGGAATGCCATACATCAACAGGCCGCCAATCCGGTCCGCCCGTTCATAGACCGTAACCGTATGCCCAACCTTGTTGAGCTGTGCCGCTGCGGCTAGACCTGCAGGCCCACTTCCAACAATGGCAATACGCTTGCCCGTACGGCTTAGCGGTGGCTGTGGAACAATCCACCCTTCCGCAAAGCCACGATCAACAATCGCATTTTCAATGTTCTTGATCGTTACCGCCGGATCGGTAATCCCCAGAACGCATGCCCCTTCGCACGGAGCCGGGCAAACCCGCCCCGTAAACTCGGGGAAGTTGTTGGTCTTGTGCAAGCGGTCCAGCGCATCGCGCCAACGCCCGTGATAAACCAAATCGTTCCATTCCGGAATCAGGTTGTCGATCGGGCATCCGGACGCACTTTGGCAAAACGGAACGCCGCAGTCCATACAGCGCGAACCTTGCACCTTGAGGTGTTCCTCAGATGGTTGCGTAAAGATTTCGCCGTAGTCGTTGGCACGCTCGATTGGGTCCCGATACGGGACTGGCTTGCGTGGAAACTCTTTAAACCCAGTTGGCTTACCCATTGTTCGGTACTCCGTGCACGCCGGCTTCCACTTCTTCGTCGTGGCGGGCGCGTTCCGTTAAAACGCGTTTGTAATCAGTTGGCATCACTTTGACAAATTTCGACGTGCTTTCAGGCCAGGCCTGCAAAATACGTTCTGCAATGGCCGAACCCGTGTACTTCTTGTGTAGTCCAATCAGGTTGAGTAGTTCGGCCAAATCATCCGCTGTTTCCACAGCTTCTAGTTCAACAGTCCCCAGGTTGCAGCGGGTGATGAAGTCCTTGTCTGGATCCCAAACATAGGCAATACCACCGCTCATACCTGCTGCAAAGTTACGGCCCGTCGGACCCAGGACAACAATCCGCCCGCCGGTCATGTATTCGCAACCATGATCGCCGCAACCTTCGATGACCGAATAGGCACCGCTGTTGCGAACCGCAAAACGCTCGGCAGCCCGGCCACTCATAAAGGCCTGACCACTCGTGGCACCGTACAAGCAAACATTGCCGACGATGATGTTGTCTTCTGACTTGAACTTGGAAACAGATGGCGGATAGATAATCACGCGACCGCCGGAAAGGCCCTTGCCGACGTAATCGTTGGCATCCCCTTCCAGTTCCAGCGTAACACCCTCAGCCAAGAAGGCTCCCAAGCTCTGACCAGCCGACCCCAGCAGCTTAATGTGGATCGTGTCGTCTGGAAGAAGCTCTTGCCCCCATCGCTTGGCGATTTCGTGGCTCAGCGTCGTGCCAACCGTGCGATTGGTATTGATGATCTTCTCGGTAAAGCTCACCTTCTCACGATTCTTGATCGCCTTTTGGCTCTTCGCAATCAGCTGATTGTCCAGCGCCAATTCTAGGCCGTGATCTTGCTTCTTCGTGTTATGAACTTCCACGTCTGGATGTGGCTTCTTGGCCATGGTTAGCAGCGGAGCCAGATCAATGCCGTCTGTCTTCCAGTGCTTGATGGCAGCATTGGTTTCCAGACAATCGGCACGGCCCACCATGTCGACAAACCGGGTAAAGCCCAGTTCAGCCATGATTTGGCGAGCTTCTTCAGCCACCATGAACAAGTAGTTGATCACATGCTCTGGCTTGCCGGCAAACTTCTGACGCAGGACAGGGTCCTGCGTGGCAATCCCAACCGGGCAAGTATTGAGGTGACACTTCCGCATCATGATGCAGCCCAGCGACACCAGCGGTGCCGTGGAGAAGCCCATTTCTTCCGCACCGAGCAGGGCCGCAATCACAACGTCTCGACCGGTCTTCAGCTGGCCGTCCGTTTGCAAGACAACACGGCTACGCAGGTCGTTCATAACCAGCGTTTGGTGCGTTTCGCTAATGCCAAGTTCCCAAGGCAAGCCCGCATGCTTAATGCTAGTCAGCGGAGAAGCACCCGTTCCCCCGGTATCGCCTGCGATCAGGATGTGGTCTGCATAAGCCTTGGCTACACCAGCTGCAATCGTTCCCACACCCACTTCGCTCACCAGCTTCACGCTCACGCGAGCCGCAGGGTTGGCGTTCTTCAGATCGTGGATCAACTGCTTCAGATCTTCGATCGAATAGATGTCGTGGTGAGGTGGAGGGCTAATCAAACCTACGCCCGGCGTAGAGTACCGAATCCGAGCAATAAAGTCGTCGACCTTATGCCCAGGCAATTCGCCACCTTCACCCGGCTTGGCCCCTTGAGCCATCTTGATTTGCAATTCGTCAGCATTGGTCAAGTAGTTGATCGTGACGCCAAACCGTCCCGATGCCACTTGCTTAATGGCTGACCGCTTCGAGTCACCATTCGGCAAACGCTTGAAGCGTTCTGGGTCTTCGCCCCCTTCGCCCGTGTTGCTCTTACCGCCAATGCGATTCATCGCCACAGCCAAAGTCTCGTGCGACTCGGCCGAGATGCTGCCAAAGCTCATCGCTCCGGTACAGAATCGCTTGACGATCTCGGTAGCCGGCTCAACTTGTTCAAGCGGAACCGAAGGGCCATTGACCCCCTTCTTGAAGTTGAGCAAACCACGCAAGGCGCACTTGCGAGTTGCTTCTTCATTCGAATGCTTGCTGAACCGCCAATAGGCGTCGGCACTGTTTTCGCGAGCCGCCATTTGCAGGTCCGAAATCGCTTGCGGATCCCACATGTGCCGTTCACCTTCTGCACGCCAGTGGAATTCACCAGGGTTAGGCAGAACAGGCAGGCGATTTTCTGGACGAGCAGGGTAGGCCAGTTCATGACGACGAAGTGTCTCTTGGCAGAGCACGTCAAAGCCCACACCTTGGATGCGGCTGGCCGTTCCGACAAAGCAGCGGTCAATCACTTCGGATTGCAACCCAACCGCCTCAAAGATCTGAGCACCCTTGTACGATTGCAGCGTGGAAATGCCCATCTTGGACATAACCTTCAGCATCCCCTTGGCGACGGCCTTCTGATAGCCATGCACGATGTCGTCGTCGGCCATCTTTGCAGGCAACAGGCCATCACGACGAGCTTGCCACAGTGCTTCAAAAGCAAGGTAAGGATTGATGCCGTCGGCACCGTAACCTACCAGCAAGCAATGATGATGGACTTCGCGGGCTTCGCCGCTTTCCAAGATCAGGCCGATCTGGCTACGCTTGGCCTTCTTCACCAAATGATGGTGAACTGCACCGCATGCCATCAGCGTGCTCAGCGGAACACGTTCCTTGCTCACCGCCCGATCGCTCAAGATGACCAGCGAGAAGCCATCGGCAATCGCTTGTTCCGACTCTTGGCAGATGCGTGTCAGGGCTTCCTGCAGCGCGGCTTCGCCACCACTACGTGCAAACGTAATGTCGATAACCTTCGACTTCCATCCACGATGGTCGAGTTGCTTCAGCGACGCCAATTCTTCATTCGAGAGGATAGGATGTGGCAGCAGCAAGCGATGGCAATGCTCAGGGGTCGATTCCAGTAGGTTCTTTTCTGGACCGACATAGCACTCCAGGCTCATGATGACTTCTTCGCGAATCGAGTCGATCGGCGGGTTGGTCACCTGGGCGAAAAGTTGCTTGAAATAGTCGTACAACATCCGCGGCTGATCGCTAAGCACGGCCAAGGCCGAGTCATTGCCCATCGAACCAATCGGGTCACGCTTTTCGTAAACCAGCGGCAACAGCATGAACTGCATGGTTTCCAGCGTATAGCCAAAAGCCTGCATGCGTGGCAAAAGCGTTTCAGGTGCAAAGCCTTCCGCAGGAGCAGTCAGCACCAAGTCCTTCAGCTCGATCCGTTGATCACGCAGCCATTGCGAGTAATTTTGGCGCTGGGCAAATTGCTTCTTGACCTCTTCGTCAGGGATCAAACAGCCTTGCTCAAAGTCAACCAGGAACATACGTCCCGGTTGAAGACGCCCCTTCTCCTTCACGATTGCTGGATCAACGGGAATCACGCCTACTTCGCTCGCCATGATGACGCGGTCATCCGTCGTCAAGTAATAGCGGCTAGGACGCAGGCCGTTCCGGTCAAGCACGGCGCCAATATAGCGACCGTCGGTAAATACCACCGATGCTGGGCCGTCCCATGGTTCCATGAGGCAGCTGTGATATTCATAAAATGCCCGCTTGTATTCAGGCATCGATTCATGGTTTTGCCAAGCTTCAGGAATCATCATCATCACTGCTTCAGGCAGCGAACGGCCCGACAACAGCAATAGTTCCATCACGTTGTCAAAGATGCCCGAATCGCTCGTACCCATGTCGACGATTGGAAGCAGCTTCTTAAACTCGTCGCCAAACAGCTCCGACTTCATCAGCCCTTCGCGAGCGATCATCCAGTTGATGTTGCCGCGCAGCGTGTTGATTTCACCATTGTGCGACATGAATCGCATTGGTTGAGCACGCGGCCACGAAGGGAAGGTGTTCGTGCTGAAGCGTGAGTGCACCATCGCCAAATGGCTCTTGTAGGCCGGATTGGCAAGGTCAGGATAGTAAGGAACGACCTGTCCGCTCGTCAGCTGTCCCTTGTAAATAATCACGCGTGAAGAAAAGCTGCACACATAGTACATGCTTCTTTGTGACAGGTTCATGTCACGCACATCGTGATACGCTTGCTTGCGGATCAGCAGCAAATCGCGACAAAACTTAGTGCGATCCACTCCGTCGCCAGCAGCAATAAACAACTGCTCAACAACAGGCTCGGTCGCCAAGGCACTAGGCCCAATATCGGCGGCCTTTGAATCCGTAGGCACGCTGCGCCAGCCGATGAACTTCTGCTTTTGGAGTTTGACGTACTTTTCCAGCGCCGCACGGCACTTCGCGCGTTGTTCGGCATCACGTGGCATGAATACCTGAGCCACCGCGTAGTTCCCCTCTTCGGGAAGTTCTACGTTGAATAGCCGTTTGGCTTCCGCTCGCATGAACTCATCGGGAAGCGCGGTCAGCATGCCCGCACCGTCGCCAGTGTTGGCTTCGCAGCCGCATGCACCACGATGGTCCATTGCCGAAAGGGCCAACGCCGCGTCACGCACAATGCTGTGACTGCGCACTCCCTTTACGTTCGCAATAAAACCAACACCGCAGCTGTCCTTCTCGTTCGCAGGATCATACAGCCCGTGCTTAACCGGAAGTCCGTTTTCAAATTCCAAAGTCATGCTCATTCCACCTACAACAAAGTTCCACGGTGCTGTTTGCAAAGCCTGCAGCACCACGGCGTGCCATTAAGACTCAATTTGCCGTTCGCTCGCCGCACTGGCCAAACGTGACTCCGTCACAGAAAGTTTGTCTGCCGTGACAAACGCTGACAGGTTATCGTCACCTGCCTTAAATTCCGTTGATTTAGAGCCGGTTGGCTCCGTTCCCATGCGAGGCGTTGCTCCCAGAGAGTTCGAAAGCAACTCGCGCTCCAGAGCTTGGCTCTGTTCGCTAACCAAGTGTGCCTCATCGCTATCCACACCCTGGTCGTGATCGAGTTCTGCATCCGTCCCTTCATCCAGAACGTCGCAGTCCATCTCCGAAAGTCCCCCTTCGCCATGCATCAAAAGTTGCATGAACCGCTGGGCGATCTTTCCCAGTTCCTTGCCACGTCGCTGGATGATTCCAATCGGACGCTTCAGATCTACGTCGGCAATTTCCAGCGCGACCAAAGCTCCGGCGGCAACTTCACGCTCCACCGTTGGCTGAGGCAACACGCTCACACCCGCATCGATTTCAACGGCTCGCTTGATTGTTTCGATATTGTCAAATTCCATCGGAACGCGAACTTCCGTTCCTGTGGAGGCAAACGCCCGATCAATCTCATGCCGAATTTCCAGCTCCGGATCAAAGCTAATCACGCTTTGACCATGCAGGTCGGCCAGCGAGACCCGCTTTTGATTGGCCAGGCGATTGCTTGCCGCGCACACAACTACCATCGGCTCTTGCCGCCACAGCGTTGCTTTTACCGTTCGCGTACTGCGCGGATAACTGACCAAGCCCAAATCCACTTGGTCGGTCTCAACCAGTTCATACACTCGATGGGGATGCTGATATTGCAATCGCACGTTGGATTTGGGAAAGCGTCGCAAGAATCCCTGTACAAACAGGTTCATGTGCGATAGGCCGATCGAATAGATCGAAGCAACGCTCACCCGCCCCGAAACCTCTTCATGCAGCGATCGAACTTCCTCTTCGAGGGCAAAGTAACGCTGTACCAGCTTGCGACACCCTTCGTAGTACACCTCTCCCTCAGGAGTCAGTGCCAAAGGTCGCTTGGTACGATCAATCAGCTTGACCCCCAGATGCGATTCCAGGTGGTTCACAATCTGGCTTACGCCCGGCTGAGAGATACCGTTCTCACTGGCTGCACGTGAAAAGCTTCGCCGCCCTACTACGTCGCAAAAGATCTTCAGCGACTTGAGGTGCATGGCCGGGGAAACCTATTTCAAAAATGACGATGCTGAGCAACGAAGTGGACGATAACGGATTGAAATATCAGGCTCGCATAAGATTACTTGCGAGCATCGTAGTTTATTCGTGCCGATTGCCAGCGTCAATAATCGGGAAGAAATTTGCAGCGACGCACTATAAGTAAAGCTGAATATAGCTGCCTCGCCCCGCTAAGTGGCGATAATGGGGCATAAAGTCGCACTGCGCCCCGGTTCCATGGATTGAGGCTATTTAACGGGCCCTAGTCACTTAATTCAGACGTGGCCAAACCGGCCCATCCTGGGATTCAGCAGGCGATCCAGAAGGCATTTTGAGCACTTGGCAGGCTCCCCATTCCTTACCCACCGCGCCAAAAAAAACCGGCCAGGACTTATCATCCCGGCCGGTGGAGTTGTTCAATTTGCAATCGCAGCTTGGCGGACTAGCCGAACAGCTTGGTGACAGGCTCAGCCTTCACCAGTTCACGTGGCTGATTCAAGTGGTTGTAGACCACCGTTTGTGGGCTGATGCCGCACGCATGGTAGATCGTGGCCAACAGCTCAATCGGATGGACCGGTGTTTCCAGCGGTGCCGAGCCGGTTTGATCGCTCTTGCCGTATACCATGCCCCGCTTGATGCCAGCACCTGCCATGATGGCGGTGTAGCAGTAGGGCCAGTGATCGCGACCATCATCGGTGTTGCCGTTGCCCGACGTGCTTACGCCGCGCACAGGGCTACGTCCGAATTCACCCAGTGCCACAACGAGCGTCTCGTCGAGCAAGCCACGGTCGTCCAAGTCTTGAATCAACGAAGACAAGCCAGAGTCCAGCATCGGGCCCGATTGCTTACGCATCCGGTCCGTCAAACCGGCATGCACGTCCCACGAGTGGTTGTCGCTATTGGCCACCTTCGGCCAAATCACTTCCACCACGCGAGTCCCCGCTTCGACCAATCGGCGAGCAAGCAAGCACGATTGGCCAAACGTGTTACGGCCATACTGATCACGCAGCGCATCCGATTCCTTGTTCAGCGCGAAGGCTTCGCGAGCCTTCCCCGACATGATCAAGTTCATTGCCGATGAGTAGTACTTGTCCAGGTCGTATTTTTCAACGGCCTTGTCAACTTCAGGCATCCCTTGGTTGATCATGTCACGCAGGCGAGCACGACGATCCAAACGCGCTTCCGATACTTCAGGACGCAGCGTCAAGTCGTCAACACGGATCCGGTCCATCTTCGACATGTCCATGTCGTCGCCGGCTGGGAATAGGTAGTACGGATCGAACGCACGGCCCAAAAAGCCTGCAGTTCCCGACTTATTTACAACGTTGCTCTCTTGCAGCGGACGAGGCATCATCACAAACGGCAGCATGGGCACCGTTGGTGGCTTGAGGCGAATGATGTTCGATCCAAACGTAGGAAAGTCCTTCGGCGTTGGTGGTTCAAGCTGGCCCGATGGGCTCACCTTGTCGGCCGTATAGCCTGTGTGCAATTGATAAATCGCAGCCGTGTGATTGAACAGTCCGACGGGCGTATAGCTCATCGAGCGGATCATCGTCAGCTTGTCAGTCACTTGACCGAACTTCGGCAGAAGTTCTGTCACATCCATGCCAGGAACCTTGCTCTTTTGCGTTTTGAAAACGCTGCGAACATTGTCCGGCACATTGTCCTTCGGATCCCACAGGTCCAAGTGGCTAGGTCCACCTTGTAGGTAAACCATGATCACGCTCTTGGCCTTGTTCCAGCCAGGACCACCGGTTGGAGCTTCGTTGCCTTGTGCTGCCTTCAGGTTCAGCATCTGGCCGAGGGTCATGCCCATAAAGGCCGATCCGCCGACGCGCAGCAAGTCACGACGAGTTACGCCAAGTTCTTTGTCGCACAAGTCTTTGCCTGGTTGGCCAGGTATGCAAAGCATAGGTAAGCTCCCACAACGATCCTAAAAACGTAAATGTAAAATGATCATTCGCTCAGCAAACGATCTACGCTGCAAAGGAAACGCTACATCGCTCCTCGCGCCGATCATCCACTATCGCATGAGTTCGGTTCAGTACCAACCTTAAGTATAGGGAATTGGACAATCACATGTCAAACTTTTTATGCGTTAGGGTTACCTAAAGGTGACCAAATGCCCATTAACCCCAGATTACCATTAATTTAGGGGGTGTCTGGAAATGCGGCCATCGGGGGAAGCGAAATCCGTAACGTTTCGCCCCAAAGACGGCCATCTGTCCAGGAACACCGTACTGCATAAGTGATGAAGCACGACGGATTTGGATTTAGGTGTTGCCTTGGCTCGCCTGCGCCTTTCCAATCAGGGGTTCCTTCTGTCAATGGATTTTCAGGACTTTTGACCTATGTCTCAGGCTCGGCGCGATTCTGAGTTGCAGCACAGCTTTGCCGCCGGCGAGCTTGGCTTTGACTTTGTTCCACTGGAAGAGCCGAAAGTTGCTGGGACTCCCGTCAAAACACTTCCGGGGTCGAACGTCCCCAACCTTAGTCTTTCGTCCGATGCTCCACTCCTCTCGGCATCAGGCAGCTTGCCACTACTCGCCGAGCGGGAACGATCGCAAGCCGGCGGGCCAGGCTCATTGGGAATAAGTCCCGCGCGCTCGACGCGAACTCCCGCCAGATTTTGGCTCGATGGCGACGCGATCATGTGCGCTTGCCCGGAATGCCATTCGCCCGTGACCGTGCGATCCTGGCTGCTACTCGCCGACTGCTGGAACTGTGGCACATCCATCGAAATCGGCATCGAGCAAGAGCGCGAGATCGATCGACTCCGTCAAGCACTTGCTGCTCCCTTGCCTGCCGCACCGGTTCCTTCGGTTGCCGCTCCTGCAGCTCCAAGATTTCGCGAGGCTTCTCCCGCTTCGCCAATAACTGCGCCAGCGCCCGCTCCCAAAGCGCTAGTTCCACCGCCTCCACCACCACCGCCGCGCGTTGCTCCTCCAAAAACGGCAGCCGCTGCTACTGCGCCAGCCGCTCGTCGTCCGCTTCCCCCTCGCGTTCGTCAACTTGAACAGCCAGACTGGATTAGTCGTCTACTTAAGGAGACACCTGCTTGGCTGGTTAGCATGTTGGTACATCTTATTCTCATCACGCTCCTTGCGCTTTTCACGCGACAAGAGCCTGAAAAAGACGGCCTCTTCATTACGCTTAGTTCTCTGAAGCGAATGAACATCGAAGAAGGGGGCGAGACGCTCTCGATGAATATGGAGCCGGAGGCAAAGTTCGATTTGCCTCTGCCACGTCCCGAAGAACTCAAGGACCCCAAAAAGCGAGAGGTACTAGTTGCGGCCGACCAAGCAGCAAGAGAGCTCCGCCTGGAAGACAACAACCTCATGCCGCGCGGTGATCTAGCGCAGGTAAAGAATCTCGTATCCAATGCCACGGGAAGTCGCCAAGGTTTTGTAGCTCGCGATCCACGTCTTCGCGTAGAGATGGTCAAACGAGAAGGGGGTACGACGCTAACCGAAGCAGCCGTTGCTCGCGGACTCTTCTGGCTCAGCAACCATCAAGAAAGCGACGGCAGCTACAGCCTTACCGATTTCCACAGGGCAGGGCAGTGCAACTGTGGCGGGCGCGGTCACGTCGGTGGCAAATGCGCGGGCACGGCGCTAGCGCTTCTGCCGTTTCTCGGCGCGGGTCAAACGCATCAAGCTGGTAAATATCAACATGTGGTCAGCCATGGTTTGCAGTGGCTTGTCCAAAATCAGGCCAAAAACGGAGACCTACGTGCGGGCGACCATTCCAACGCCGGCATGTACGCACATGGACAAGCCACCATCGTCTTGTGTGAAGCCTTTGCGATGACCGGGGATGAATCACTTCGAGTTCCCGCCCAGAAAGCGGTCGATTTTATTGTGGCCGCCCAATATCGCGACGGCGGCTGGCGATATACTCCCGGCCCAACTAACGAGCATGGCGATACCAGCGTGGTCGGCTGGCAAGTGATGGCACTACAGTCAGCAAGGGCTGCCAACCTGTCCGTTCCCGAGCAGACGATTGAAATGGCCGACCGATATTTGGACACCGTTGCAAGCTCAGGCGGCGCTCGGTACGCCTATCAGAGAAATGGCGGTCCAACCCACGTGATGACGGCCGAGGGACTACTTTGCCGAATCTACTTAGGTTGGAAGCGAGACAATCCCGCCCTTCGCGCCGGCATTGATGATCTGCTTGACCACTATCCACCGCGTCGCGATCAGCCAGATATCTACTACTGGTACTACGGCACGCAAACCATGCATCACTTTGGCGGTGAAGCTTGGCAACGATGGAATGAATCCATGCGAGAATGCCTCGTTGGTCTGCAAGAAGACCAAGGGCATGTTGCAGGCAGTTGGGCACCTCGTGGCCCTCATGCCGAGGCAGGCGGACGTATCTACATGACGTCACTTGCTGTTTGCTCGCTCGAAGTTTACTATCGCCATCTGCCGATTTTCCGGCAGATCAAGATCGACTAGTCTCCCATCATCCGGTGATGGAAAAGTTTGTTGGGAGTCATCTCCATGGGTATGCGACGTAAACGGTTTGTTTGGGGCTTGCTTGCAGGGGCAGTCTTACTGCTATTTGGCATTTGGATCTCTCGATCTTGGCAGCCGCTGATTGATCCCTTGCCAGAGAGCGAACGACTGGCCTCCATCACCGTCGATGGACAGCTTTGCATTTTGGCCAAGAATGGCAACGTCTATAGCGTGCAGCCAGCAACCAACAAATGGGCCTACATGGCGACAGTGTTTAACCCAGAAGAGTACTGGGCCTCCTATCAAACCAAGGATGGCATCGTTTGCCGAGTAGATACTTCGACCGGCCAGCACTTCCCGACGCGAAAAGAGTTTCAAGAAGACTTCGAGAACCTGCCCGAGGCCGAGGCGGGCCTACGCGAACTGATTGGCGAAAAGCGGATGTGGACCGAGGTTACGCTGCAATCAGCTGAAGCTCCCACCGTTGGTGAATACGTAGCGTTACGAAAGCGGATCCTGCTGGAAGGACAGTCGTTCGGCGCAGCGAAAGTGGCACCCTCCCTGAAAAAGTCTGTTTCGGGTGCTGCTTCTCTTCTTTGTGTTTGCCCTCCCTGTCCGCCCGGCCACGTTTGTTCGAAGGCTTCGCTTTCCACCGGGATTTTGTATTTTGAAAAAGGTGACGATCTTTGGTTCGAAGCGAGTTACTACGTCGACGGCAAGATGCTTCCACTAACACTTGCGGATTTTGAAAGTGATTTGCTGCTGGGTTCGCCAGGGATCCGCCTAATGCTGCTTGATGAGAAGTATCTGGGGATGGAGCTTAAGTCGTTCGTGAAGCCGAAGTATCGCCAGAAGGAAAGCGAGCGTACACCCTTTCCGACCGATCGCTGGGTGAAAGTCCGCGTTCACCTCAAGCTCGATGCCGAAAATGGGCTTATCGAAGTCTGGCAAGATGGCCACCCGATTATCCAGCAGTCGGGTATTACGCTGCCGTTTGCCAAGGCGTACTACAACAGCTTGGAGATCGGCGTTTCCGCGCACGACAAGACAACTCAGTCCGCCAACCTGTATGTGGACGATGTGAAGGTTTCGGCCAAGCCGTTTGAATAACGCTTACGCCGTTGCATTGGGCGATGGTCTATTTGCCAGGGGCTTTTGTCTTGCCCTTGCCAAAGAAGTTGAACCAGCCGGTGCCGCGCGTCGAGTCTTCGGCAGTGGCGTCCTTTTCGGATTCATCTTTGGTCAGGCTAACCGCCAAGGCCGATAGCGCTTGCGTGATGCCTGCGCGTGGAGCTTGTTCTAGCAGCGGCACGCCATTGTTGCGAACTTCGACCATCGTTCGATAGTCGTTCGGAATCTGCCAATAGATATCGCGCCCCATCGTCTCTTGAGCTTTCTTCAAGCTAATCTGGCCGCTATCCAGGCCGACACGATTGACGATGATGCGAACTTTCTCTTTGAGCCCTTCGATCTCATTGAACGAGAGCATAAGACGCACAACGTTACGTAAGCAAGGAAGGTCAAGCTGTGTCACCAGTAGCACATCTTTGGCAGCCTTGATTGCCGTCATGTCCAAAGGCGAATAGCTCTTGGAAAGGTCCAAAATCATGTGCGTAAAGCTCGCTTTAAGCAGGCCGATTACGCGCGTCATGTCGTCTGGCGTCACATGGTCCATGTCCTGAAGATGGACCGGGCGTGGCAGCAGATACAGACCTGACGAATGTTTTGTCAGCGACTTCTTCAGCAATGCGAAGTCAAGCCGCGAGATGTTTTGAGCAACGTCGACCAGCGTGTAATCAGGAATCGCATCCAGAAAAACGTCCGCATCGCCCAGCGAAAGGTCGAGATCCACCAGTACCACGCTATTGCGCGGTTCGGCAGCTAACATGCATCCCAAGTTAACGGCCAAGCTCGTGGTTCCAACGCCGCCCGACGCGCCTGCCACGGCAATCACATGGCAACTGCGTGATCCACCCGAGGTGCCGCCAAACTTAGCAGCCGAAATGCGATCCATGGCCGAAACAAGGTCTTCCACGCGCACGGGATGCGTAAGGAATTCTTTGGCGCCCGACCGCATCGCTCGCAGAATGACTTGCCCATCGCTAGAACCACTAATGACAACCACATTGCAATCAGCGGCAACGTCTTTCAGCGATTCGATCAGCTTGAGACCCTTTTCCGGGTTGGCATCAATGCAGATCACTGCCACGTCTGGCTTGGTTTGGCCGACGACGTCCGAAAAGAACTCGTACCGAGAGCATTCTGCTTCGAGCCAAACGATATCCATCCCGAGCAACATCTTTTTGATGGCGTTACGAGAGTTATCATTCGGGTCGACAATGGCAAGGCGAAGTACGTTGCTCATGGCTACGTGGGTTCGTTAGGGAAATGTTGCGAGGTGTTCAGACGCGTACCAGGTTTTGCCCCTTGGATGAATGCCCAGATTTCAGTCATTAGCGAAGCGAGTCATAGCCCTGTGGACCGATCAGCGAAGGTTGTGAGGTAGCCGTTGGCCGTACATTTCCATCAGAAACCGTTCCCGTGGCAGGCATCGTACCGCCAGCGGAATAAGGCCGAGTGGTGGATGTAATCGCCGTACGGTTCGAGGCAGGCTTGTTGTTGAGCGAGCCCATCGTAGGCCGCGTTGCCATCCGAACATCAGCACCGGTGGCAGTAGCAGGGCGACGCGACGAGGTTTGATCTTGGCCGTTATAAGCAGGTCCATTGAAACCCTGAGCAGCCGAGCCTTGTTGGCCAGGCGGGCAATTGCCGTTTGCACAGTTGGCCCGAGGAACTTCTTGGTATCCGCGAATGTAAAGCTCTCCATCGGTAGGGCTGGTTGTGTTCTGACCAGGGCCGCACGCAGGAACTTCCGTGGCATCCATCGCATCTGTGAATTCAGGAGTGACCATAATGATCAACTCTACTTCGTTATTGGTCTCCGTGTTGCGACGGAAAGCCGCACCGGCCCAAGGAAGATCGCTAAGAACCGGCACGCCGCGAACTTGCGAATCCAACCGGTTATAAACCAAGCCGGCAATCGCCATCGTTTGCCCGGCCTTCATTTCCATGGCCGTATCAGCACGGCGTGAGCGGAAACCAGGAACCGAACCAGTACCCACGGCAACCGCCAGCGAAGGATCGATTTCTGTGACTTGGGCCAGCACTTCGAGGCGAATGTTGCCATTGCCAAGGATAACCGGCACAAAGTCAATCTGTGTACCGAACTCGCGATATTCGATCGTGGTTACACCGAGTGCTTGAGGCACCGCGATGGGGATCTGTCCACCGCTATTGAAGCTGGCAGGGCGACCGCTGACGGTCGTCAACGTTGGCTCCGACAGCAACTTGGCGAGTTGTTTCTTCTGCAGGAACTGCAAGAAGCCGTAGAAGCGATTGCTGCCATCCACAATGCCGAACTGAATATTGGACGCACTGGCGGCAGTATTTACCGAGCCACCGGCACCGAGCAAGCCGGCCGCATTTTGGCCGACGTAGCTTCCACCGGCCGAGATTTGTTGCCAGTCAAAACCTTGATCACGCAGCTTGGTGCGGGAAACTTCCATGACCTTCACGTGCAATTGCACTTTGTGAACGCCACCGACCGTCAGGTCGTTGATGATTTCGGGGAAGAAGGTTTTGGCAACCCGTTCAATCTTGGCGACGGTATCGGCCTTAGGCACGAATCCCGACATATAAAGGCCGTTGGCGAGCGGACGTAGGCGAATATCGCTGTCAGGGAACAGCGACTTCAGCGTCATATCTAGCTCTTTCACGTCGCCGACAATGATCATGTCGATCGTCGTGACCTTTTCTTCGGCACTCCAGACGTTCAACTGGGTGACGCCAGGCTTCATGGCAGAAACCTGAACGGAAGTTGGCGAGATGGGAACTACCTTGATCAGGTCAGGGTTGTTCAGCAGCATCTTGGGAACTTCGAACGGAAATTCGATGACGCGGCTCTCATTAACGGTGAGTTCCATCCGTTCGGCACCGCCGCGGACCTTGAACTTCACCTGCCCTGCGCTGGGCGTTAGTTGAACACGCTGAGGAACTGCCTCCTCAGTATCATTGGGAAGCGAAAGGACTTCTTGCCCCCAAAGGGTAGAGCAAGGGATCGCAGTTGCAGCGAGCAGGCCACCAGTGGCCAGCGCCAGCGCGCGAGCGAGAATCGGCAGTTTTTGAGAAGCGATTTCGACATCCTTGCCATCCTTCTACATGGTGCCCCGAAAGGCCCATGTCGTTCATCCATGAACTACACGCAGTACATTTGCCGCCATTGCAAACCCGATTGGCTCAGGTTTGCCAGCTTGCGACCGGGTGACGATCACAAGCGACTGTTCTCTTTATCATCCACAACTTTTGAATCGTCCACGGTTCAAAAGCTGCTTCCAAACTTGCATTCTCTACAGGTTACGACTTTGTGGCCGTACGAATCGGCGACGCTGGGGCATCGCTGGCCTGTTCCTGTTCCGAGGTCGTCGGAGCTGGTGCAGGCGATTCCTTGGCCTCAGGCGCACTGTTCCCTGCTTTGGAGGTCGGTCCGCTGAGACCGGCAGGTTCAATCACAGGCAGCGATTTCCGGTCGTTCCAAATATAACCATTAACCTCATTAGGCGTGAAAATCGTCATGCGGAAAGGAATTTCCGAAGGATCGAGCGGCCTTTTTGGTTCTTGGCTGGAGATTTCCTTCGCCGACGTGGCCGCACGGGTCAGGGATTCTTGTACTTGGTCGAGGAAGGAAGGAGTTGTCGGTGCTGGCGGGGACGAAGGCGAACCCATGGCCGACGAGATCGACGTTCCGTTCTTCTTCAAAATCTCGGTAATTGGCGTTACATCTCCATCGTCAGGCGTGGTGCTGGTGTCGACAGCCTCGTTGGAGCGTAGGTTGAGCAGGATCTTTCCCATCTGCGAAGCGAGTGCGAGTTCCTCGGCTTGCTTCGGCTTGAGCAGCAACGACACCGTGCGAGCTTTTTGAACTTCGCCCTTGGAGTCGGTAATCCGTTCGGTTTGCGAACCCTTCGAGAAGACGGTTACGTTCTTCAGAATGGTATGCGTTCCGGTTTCGCGAATTTCTTCATTGCGACGCAGGAAGACCATCACGTCAACCTTGTCGCCAGGGGCCATGCCTTCCATCACGGTGTCATCGTCCACCTTGATAGTAGCAGTACGAAACCCGGCAGGAATCTTAATAGTGACGGTGTTCGCGTCTTCGCTAATACGGTCGAGGATGATCGGCTCACCCTTGAAGAAGCGGGCCATCGCGTATTTGTCTTTGGCGTCGTCCAGGCTACGAATTGCCCCTTCAGGCACTTTGGAGCGTGGCCAATCCTCGAGCTTGACCATTTGGGAGTCGAGCTTGGCACCACTATCGATCACATCCAGTGCGACCAAAATGGGCTCTGTCTCTACGACAGCAACCGCTGAGCCCCCTTTTTTGCCTTCCATGACTTGGCTAATGCCGATCGAAGCGACCAGGCCGCAGCCTAGCGCGATGAAAATCAAAATTAGCGATTTCATCTTCATGGTGGCAGTACCTCGAAATGTGCTTTGCAACGGGAAAAAAGTCAGGACGAGCTAAATCGATTCTCAAAATCTGGGATCACTGGCAAATCGTTGACCTGCCCGCATCCCCAACTACTGCAAAAGCATCCTTGCTAACGTGGTGTTTCCAAATAGCGAAAGGAACTACTGCAATGCTTCTCGCCGCTTGACCGTCGTTGAAAGCATACGTCGTTTCCCTAACTACATTGGCAATGCGTGTCATCTAACTTGACCATTTGGGAGGGCTCCCCCATCGCTTGCCGGACCGCCAGAAGCCGCATGACATGCAGCACTAGGACGAGCGTCAAGGTTTATGGTCTAAGCCGCACGGGCGGCAATCGGTCGTTTTGGTGAACTGCGAGCTTTGAGCCTTAAGGGGAAGCGATTACAGAAGCTCTAACAAAAGCACCCGGTAATCTGGGCGACGGCATCAGCCGCAGCCCCTCCAACATGAGGAAAAAAGCCAGGGCGCATTCGTAGCGGTTGCTACAAATACTCTCCCTACACGGATTCTTCGGTATAACCGGCAAGGTTTTTCTAGTTTAAGGCTGCCCTGCCGCAAACTCGCACTATTCTTCGGACATCACCTAGATGCCCTATATTGCAGGCCGTTTTGTTCAGTTTAGACGAATGCTTTGCTCAGCAGTGCTTGCTGTGCGCATGGGACAAGGGCGAGAGTTAACCCGCCCTTGCCGTTTCGATCTGTGAGTAGTCGGAGTGTTCGGTTTACCTCGGAAGTAGCCTCTAGAGCGACCTTCCTGGAGGGTTTAGATCAACATGCCGGCCCACACGAAGTAGCCGATCGTGCCGATGGCAATTGGAATCCCGTAAGGGAGCAGCAGCATGCGTGGCTTGCGTTCAGCCGCAATTACTGACAGCTTGTCGGGATTCTTGATCGCCAAAATTTCGTTCAAAATCATCCAGAATTGATCGGAGTGCTTCTTCCAGGCTCGACGAGCAAACACCATTAGCACGGCACAGACAGCACCGACAATCGCGGAGACGCAGTAAGCGTTTACGGTATGGGTAACCGAGATCCAGGCTCCGATGCCAGCCAGTAGCTTCACATCGCCGGCTCCCATGCCACCAATGGCGTAGGGGGGAAGCAGGAGGAGCAGTCCAACGACCGTTCCTAGCAAGCTCCAACCGAGCCCTTCCCAGCCAAATGCGGCCAGGCTGTAAACCCATCCGCTAACAATAAAGGGATAGGTGATCCAGTTGGGAACCTTTAGTTCGAAGCCATCAATGACAGCCGCGACAATCAAAGTGATCGTGACGAACCAGATGGCCCAATGCGTGGCCATGGCTTCTCCCAATCCGCTGTACATCTCAACCATGAAACCAATCCCCTAAAAAACAGCTCAAAAAATTGTCAATGATGTCAGGTCATGTCGCCCCAATTAGCGGCACGACAATACATAGCTCACGACGGCAGTCAGCATCGAAAATAGGCAGAGCAGTAAGTCATACGACTCGGCCAAGTTATTTGTAGGTATGACAGGGAGCATAAAAATGCATCCGTTTCCAATAGAACAAGCTGCGAGCGAGCGTCAGAAAAGTGAGCCGCGAACAGCAGATAGGTACTAAAAAGTTCCCTTGGTACAGAGCGAACCCTGTACCAAGGGGAACCATGTGTTGTCGAGCTTCAAAAAGCCGACGACCAATTAGCCCAAGGCACCACTACGAAGCGGCACCGGCAGGCAACTTCTGGGCAACGCTATCAAACGTTGCATTGGCACGCGTGCCAATCGTCGAGATCGTGGTCAAGCAAACGACCACAATCAGGGCCAACATCACTGCGTATTCCACAGCGGTTGGGCCATCTTCCGAAACCAGGAAACGTTGTACCTTCAAAGCGAGATTCTTCATTGCTTCCTCCCAAAGGGAACCGACCGGGTGAACTCTGATGCTCTCGTGTTTGTGCACGAGCGGTCTGCCTAGCACCAGAAAACACCCAACCATGAAAACTCGCCCCAGTCCAGACAAATCAGGGAAGGGTTTTGGCGGAGAGTAAACCCCAACCAAAACATTCACCCTTTCGGTAGCTCGGCTGTTGCTTCTTGCGAAGCAACCCGTGGCTTTGCGTGCCAGAGATCGTTAGATCGCTGGTGTGCCTTTATCGAGGATGTGAGGCGGCAGACCATTCAAACCGTTGATTCGTTCATGCGGCAAAAGCAGCCTTCTACAAGAAGGATCTGTTTTGATTCGCACCGAGCAACAGCCTCTGTACTTCTCCCTCACCTTGCGGTTGAGGTTCCTGTACACAGCAAACCTAGGTTGATTTCCCAGGGAGTCAAATTGAGACAGTAAGAAAATGTTTTTGCGTGAGGCGGTTTTTTTGTTTTGCGGTAACAAACATAAAAATGCCGCGTTTGCGGTTAGTTTTGTGCTACGTTTGACGAACGTGAGGGCCAAAACTTCCAAAAGGTAGCGGCCTGATCGCCAAGTGCCCCTACAACCGGACCTGGGGAATTTGTCGCCCGCCAGCTTGTGATGGAAAACATGGTCACTAGCCAACCGCCAATTACTGTCTTGGAAGCGTCGCCTGCTTCGCCTTCGTGCGAAGCAGCGAGCGCTGATGCAGCGGCGCGTTTGAACTTGCAGCAACTGATGGTTTTGGGTGGCGTGTTATTAGCGGTAATGAATGTTGTGAGCTGGATTGCTTGGCAGTATCCATTTGCTTCTGAGCTTGATCGAAGTGGAACACCCATCGGCGGCGACTTTCCGATGTTCTACTTAGCCGGCAAGGCCGTACTACAAAAGACGCCAGAGCGACTTTATAGTCTGCAAGATAATCATGAAGACCTGCATCAGTTGTTTCCACAACTGGCAAAGAACAGCGTGCTTCCATATCGCTATCCGCCGTTTGTGGCTTCATTGATGGCGCCACTTGCAGCATTACCTTATCGCGCTGCGTTTGCAATTTGGATTGTCTTGCAATTGGGAATGTTACTGTTGGCGCTGGGAATTGCGCAGCGTGAACTAGCGATCTTTCAGAGCGAGTGGCGAAAAGCGATGTTGGCAGTTTCGATCGGATTTCCGCTGGTGTGGGAAGCGATCTTTGGCGGACAGGCCTCACTGTTGGCAGTCGCCATCGTTGTTGCCAGTGAGTGTTTGGTTCGCAGAAAACAGGTGTTTGCTGCGGGACTCCTTTGGGGTTTGGCTGCCTATAAACCGCCGGTTCTGCTGTTTGTGGGCTTGGCTCAGTTGATCCGCTATCCACGCATGTTTTGGGGTGTGGTGACAAGCGTATCCGTTTTAGTGGGGCTTTCATTGGTTTGCTGCGGTCCTGCCGCCATGGCGGATTACCTGGAAATCACCTTGCAACTTTCTGGCACCTCCCCTTGGAATGTTCCCACTCCCGTCGAGAAGGTGCATGGGCTGGTGGAATGGGCGCAAGTACTTTCGCCACGGTTTGGCAAGGCGATCGTTGTGGGACTTGGAATGCTGGCCAGTGTTGCGATTGGACTTTGGCTGCGGCATGAAGCTTCCAAGCAGGGCCCATCTGCTGGTAATCTTTCCAAGGACACGCTGCCTGATTTTGGCATCGCCTTGCTGCTGGTGATCCAGTCGCTGGCGAATCCCTACCTGCCGATCTATGACCTGGCCCTGTTGCTGCCGGCCCTGTGGTACGGTGCTAGTGCACTGCTCACAGCACTGGGCCCGTTAAAGGAATCCCAAGTCCGTTCGGCAAGCCTGACGCTGCTTGGGCTGCTCCTGGGGCCTCACCTGTGCCAAGCGATCTGCCGGGCGGGGATGCCAAAGCCCTATTCGCTGAGCCTTTTGTTGGTGGGGATTTGGCTGGCGGTTCAGATGTGGCGCTGACCAGCGCAAAAAAGAAGGCTTCAATCCAGATTCGGAAGGAAGCCTTGCAAATGCTCAAACTTTAGAGTGCGGGCAAAAGGACTTGAACCTTCACGACCTTTCGGCCACAAGAACCTGAATCTTGCGCGTCTGCCAATTCCGCCATGCCCGCTCGTTAAGCGAGCTTTGATTCTAGGGTAGTCTGTGCCGAGGTGACAAGGGGCGACCCAGGCAAAAACCGAGTGGCAAAATCCCCAAAAACGATAGGGTTCGTACAACCGGAACGTGCACAGCACCCAGGTTAGTACCGGGGAACCGTTGGATCGATCCGTTGGGACCAGTCGTCGATGCCTCCGGCCATGTTTTGGGCCGATTGGAACCCCTGTTGGCGAAGCCACTGGGTCACCCGCATGCTCCGTCCACCATGGTGGCAATGGATGACAATCGGAGTTCCCTTGTGGGGCTCAATTTCGGCAATTCGCGCAGGGATCTGCTGCATGGGAATATGGATGGCCCCATCGATTTTGCAGGTGGCGACCTCGCCCGCCTCACGACAGTCGATTAGTAAAAAGGGGGTCTTGGCGTCCAGCATTTGCTTGACGGTGTGGACATCCACTTCAAGGGCGTAATTGTCTTCAGGAGGCATAGGAAGATTCGTCGTGATAGGTTTTGAGGGGGACAGTTCAAGGCCCGAAAGGGAGTAGAATGTCTCGCTGGCGGACCCAATTGTCAGTCTGACAGTCAGCGCTGGCAATTGGGGGGAGTGGATTTTTGAGCCCGCCATGGCAGCAAAGCCCTGTTTTTGTTTGACAGGCCAAGTCGATTGTGTCCCGTTGAAATAGAGTCAAGTCTCGGATTTATGGTTGATCCTCATCTGGCCCGTGAGTTTGCAATGGCGACGGTTCGGCAGCTGCGTGCGGCCGGCTACGAAGCGCTCTGGGCGGGAGGCTGCGTTCGAGACCTGCTGCTTTTTAAAGAGCCCAAGGACTACGACGTTGCGACAAGTGCCACGCCGATGCAGGTACGTGATTGTCTGGGGCATCGACGAACGTTGGAAATTGGCGCCTCGTTTGGAGTGATTACGGTGATTGGTCCTGCTGAGGCGGGACACATTGAAGTGGCCACCTTTCGACGGGATGAGGCGTATGTCGATGGTCGGCGGCCAACGTCGGTCTCGTACACCAGCAGTGAAGAAGATGCTCGACGTCGCGACTTCACCATGAATGGTTTGTTCTATGACCCCATTCAAGAGCAGGTGATTGACTATGTGGGGGGCGAGCGTGACTTGCGGGCCTGCATCGTTCGGGCGATTGGCAATCCGGTCGAACGGTTTACCGAAGACAAGCTGCGTCTGCTGCGTGGGGTTCGCTTTGCGGCCACGCTAGGCTTTGTACTAGAAGCCGAAACCGCCCAAGCGATGCGGCAATTGGCTGGTTCTCTCTTGGTGGTAAGTGCCGAGCGAATTGCTGCCGAGATGCGACGAATGCTAAGTCATCCACATCGTGCGCATGCGGTACGGCTTCTGCAAGAGTGCAAATTGCTAAGCGTAATTCTGCCGGAAACGGAAGGCTGGGAAGCAGATGTGCATGCGGCCCCGTTTCAGCGATTGTTGACAAGGCTGGAACGTTTGCCCCTTCCTGCGTTTGAGCCAGCGCTGGCATTGATCTTGCGCGAGCTGTTGCCAACGCGTGACACCAAGGCCAGTGAAGCCCTCGTCAAGCGAGTGGCTGATCGCTGGCGGTTGTCGAGTGAAGAACTGGCGGTTACGACGTTTTGTTTGGTGAACGAGTCGATTGTCACCCAGGCGGAAGTGCTTCCTTGGCCTCAGGTGCAACGTGTACTTGTTCAGCCACGGGCAGAATCGCTGATTGCCTATGTACAAGCACTTTCGGCCAATGAGCCCCCTACGGGCACAGAAGCGGGGCTTGCCTTTTGCCTGCAAAAGCGTGCCCTTGCGCCAGAGGTTTTGAACCCCAAGCCACTGGTGGATGGTGCGGATTTGCAAAAGCTGGGGCTAAAGCCAGGCCCGCAATTTCGCGAGATTCTCGAGAAAATCCGCGATGCCCAGCTAATGGGAGAGCTTCATACAACTGACGAAGCACTTGCTTGGACGCTAAGATATACAGGTCGCACAAATTAGTTGTGCATGGCAGATACCTTCCTCCATTAGAACCCTTCTATGCTGAACGATCCACTATTCCCGTTGTTGTTGGCTTTGCGATATGTCCACATCCTGAGCGCGATTGCCCTGATGGGAAGCGCCATCTTCATGCGTGTAGCGCTTGTGCCATCCGTGGCGGAACTGGGTGATGACACCCGTAAAGAACTGCATAAAAAAGTGCGGGGCAGGTGGGCCAAGTTTGTTCATTTGGCGGTGGCTGGCCTGCTTGTCAGCGGCATCATCAACATGGGACTTGCCAGTCGCTATGCGTTTGAAGGCCCGAACTACAACATGCTTGTCGGGATCAAGTTGATCTTGGCTTTGCCGATCTTCTTCATCGCCAGCATGTTGGCAGGCCGAAGCGCTGGGGCAGAAAAGTTCCAAGCCAACCAAAAGATGTGGCTGAACGTCAATGTGACGCTGGCCATTGTCATGGTACTGATGGGCGGTTTCCTGCGTGCCATTCCACGCAAGCTCAAGGGAGATGCCCCTGCAGCAGTTACCCAGCCCGCGGCAAGCGAAACCAAGTAAACAGCGTTAGCGTGTAAGCACACCTTCGCTTAGAAAATCCCGGCGCCAAACTCACCCGGACCACGTGGTGGTTTGGCTTGCTCTGCCGTTGGCTGCTTTGTAGCAGCGTGGGGCGCTGGCATGCCATGCCCTGCTTCGGGCGTGCGAGACTCCGCAGGGCGTTCTGCCGTTTGGGTAGGTGTATTTAGGGAATTACTGGCCGGCGCCTGGCTGGCGGGTTGGCTGTGCGAAGGGCGTGCGCGATGCGGCAGCATGTGCGGCGCACGAATGACCGTTTCCGCCGGCTCTACATGGCTTCCTGGCGGAAGGGGAATGTTAGGGGGCGTTGTAGCGATTGGCGTTTGGATCGCCGGCGCTGGAGCTGGTACAGCTGGTGGCGCAACTGGGGCATGGTTGGTGTGCCGCGATTCGCGACGCGATTCAGGACCATGGGCCGCAGGATGATGGTCGTCCTCGTAATCGTCGTCATAGCGTGAAACGTAGCCGGGCATCTTGGCCCGCTCTTGTTCGGCCCGATACTCGGCGATCACTCGGTTTTGAATCATTTCGCGGCAAGCGGAATTGATCGGGTGGGCAATGTCGGCGTAAAGCTTGGTCCTGCCATCGACATCACGTGCCAAGCGATCTTCGCGAAGGCGAACCCCGCAATGATTGCAATAGCCGGCTTTCAGATGATTTTTGCTGCCGCATTGGTGGCAGTGCCCCGTTAGCTTGCGGCTGGGCATCGCGACAAAGGGGCCGCTAGAGCCTTCAATGATTTTTAGATCGCGGATAACGAAGGCATCGTCGAAGGTTATCGAGCAAAACCCCTGCAATCGATCGTCGGAATCATCCATCAGCTTGATGCGAACCTCGGTAATCTCCATGGTCGAACTCCCTTGTTGTTGGCTCGCGAAAGATAATCCGTTCAAACGGTTGCTAGTTGACGCTCGATACCTGAGATCCCAATAACGGCAAAGTTGTCAAACCTGTGATTCACCTGGTAAACATCGCTGGGCGTCTACGAGGTGAACAAGTCCAAATCCATCCAGCTGAGTAATACTCTCGTTACAAAACCATCGTTGCAGCATCATAGACCAGACCAACCTGTTGGCTGCGAAGCCAACGGGCTGTGCGACGGGCCTGCTTTGCATGATAGAACAGTCCAAAGTAGCTCGAACCACTTCCACTCATCTGATGAGCAAACGCCCCCACAGAATCAAAGGCAGTACGTAGTCGTTGAATCCAAGGGGTCAGTTGTTGTGCGGGTTCTTCGAGGCGATTGACCATCCCTCGACGAATCGTTTGTGGGTTGCCTAGTGCCAGGCCCATCGTCATAGTGGTGACATCGCTAGGATCTTCTGCCGGACGACAGCGGCTGAATACCTGCGGTGTTCCAAGTCCTACGGGGGGACGCACAATGACGGCGTGCAATCGCTGGGACGGAATCGCTTCGATCTTTTCGCCTCGTCCGCGGCAGATTGCGCTTCCGGTGCCAAGGAAGAAGGGGATGTCACTCCCCAGGGCAGAGGCCAATTCCCAAAGGGTGTGCGGTGAAAGCCCCAAGTTCCATGCGATATTGCCGGCGATCAACGTGGCAGCGGCATCGCTGGAAGCGCCCCCAAGGCCGGCGCTGCTGGGAATGCGTTTGACGACTTCAATGTCTGCGCCGTGAGTGGTGCTGGTATGTTTTTGCAGGAGCTTGGCCGCCCGCAAAACGATGTTCTTGTCGTCAGTCGGAAGATCGCCATAGGGCGAGTCCATTCCCAGTGACTTGCCCGTTCCTTGAAGACCCGCTGCCCATTCACAGCGGAGGTTAAGCTGCTCATCGTTGCGAGGACGAAAGGTTAGCGTGTCAAACACACGAACGGGAACCATCAAGGTTTCTAGTTCATGAAAGCCATCGGGGCGCTTGCCAAGCACCTCAAGAAAGAGGTTCACCTTGGCGGGTGCCTCCACACTGACATCGAAAGCTGTTTGCTTGATGTGCATCCGAGCTCTTGCCTGCATGACGCCAATGACTACGCATGGTACTTAGCGGAATGCCAAGCTAGATCCACGCTTCCGTTTGACCGCAGAGAAATTCGTCTAGGCCTACCACCTCTGGCCCGAGCAACGCCAAGAGAAACAATAAGGCGAGGATGCGATTGCTATCACTCTGCCTTGGGCTTCCCTACCGAATGCTTGGAAAGACGACCTCCCGTCGACGCGCACTTCCTAAACCCCCAAGGGATCACGCTAAATCGCTGTTCCCCTAACAAATAAAAAAGTTTTTTATTTGTGTAACCGGAATTGTACAAGTTAACAAAGCTGGGTCAATCTTAATCTTCTGCGTATTTTCTGGGGCAAACTGGCGTTTTGGGGGTCCGAGGTGGGCATGTCGGCAGGTTGATGATTTCTCTTGACCCGTTTTTGCCGGTTTCTCTATATTTCCCACAACAAGGATGTACCCAGGTCTCGAGCATTGCGCACCAATGTTCGGGCAGATCGTCATAAGCATGGAAGGACCCAGATCATGTCAGTTACAGAATCCGCGGCCAAGGCTGGCACAAAGAGTCGCCAAACCTGGAAGGTAGTGGGCGGAACATTGGTATTGGTTGCTGGTGCAGCCCTGGCCTTTCGTTCCCAGGTAGGTTCACACGCTGCCAATGCTCAGGCACCGGCACGCCCAACGGCAAAGCCTGCTGCTGCGACTACGAACGCCGGCAAGCCAGCCGCCCCGAAGACATCTAATGTTGCAACGGGCGCTCGCCCAGTGGCAACGGCCAACGGCCCACAACAAGTCATGGCGGTAGTGAATGGCCAAGCCATCACTCGCCAAGAGCTGGGGCAAGAGACCGTTCGTCGCTATGGCAAAGAAGTGCTAGAAGCGATGGTCAACCGCCAGCTCATCGAAGAAGCTTGTGCCGAGCAAGGGGTCAAGATCACGGAAAAGGATGTTGACGCAGAAGTCGATCGCGTGGCCTCCAAGTTTGGCCTTTCGCGTGATCGCTGGTTAGCCCTGCTGAAAGAAGAGCGTGGCTTTGGTGAGCAACAATACCGCAAGGAAGTCATTTGGCCGATGCTGGCCCTGAAGCAGATCGCTGCTCAGCAAGTGAAGGTGACGCCAGACGAACTGAAGATGGCTTTTGAATCGGAATATGGACCCAAGGTCCGTGCCCGATTGATCGTTGTATCGAGCGAGCAAAAGGCAAAGGAACTGCAGAAGCAAGCGGTTGCCGATCCAGACTCGTTTGGTGAATTGGCAAAGCTGCATTGTGAAGACACGGCTGTAGCTTCGGCGTTGGGTGTCATTCCGCCGATTCGCAAGCACAGTGGCAGCCCCGAAATTGAAAAGGCTGCCTTTAGCCTTCAGCCCGGCGAGATTTCGCCTGTGGTGAAGGTCGCCAATCAGTACTTTGTTCTCAAGTGCGAAGACCAAGTCGCCGCGCAATTTGTAAACAGCCAAAACCTGAAGCTCGTCGAAGCTCAGCTGGGCGAAAAGATTCGCGAGTCCAAGCTACGTGAACATTCGGGCCGCTTCTTTGCGGAACGTCAAAAGGCTGCGAAGATCGAAAACATCTTCAATGATGAAAAGCGTCAAGCACAAATGCCAGGCGTTGCTGCGGTTATCAACGGCAAGCAAGTGAGCTTGCAAATGTTGCAAGATGAATGCGTCACCCGTCATGGAGCGGAAGTTCTGGAAGGGGAAATCCATCGCAAGGTTTTGGAACAAGAGCTAGGTCGCCGGAAGTTGGCCGTAACGGAAAAGGACATCGATTCCGAAGTGAGCCGAGCTGCTTTGACCTATGGTTTCATCACCAAGGAAGGGAAGCCCGATGTCGATAAGTGGCTGGCCGAAGTCACCTCGCAAGATGGTGCAACGGTTGAGCTTTATGTTCGCGATGCCGTTTGGCCTTCCGTAGCACTCAAGAAGCTGGTGGGCGGACAAGTAACCGTTTCGGACGAAGACCTTCGCAAGGGCTTTGAATCGAACTACGGTCCACGCGTGGAAGTCTTGGCCATCGTGCTTGGCAACAACCGCGAAGCCCAAAAGGTTTGGGAAATGGCCCGCAATAATCCAACCGAAGCCTTCTTTGCCCAATTGGCAGAGCAGTACTCGGTCGAGCCAGCTTCCCGTGCCAATGGCGGCAAGGTTCCACCGATTCGCAAGTACGGTGGCGCTGGCATCTTGGAAGAAGAAGCCTTCAAGTTGAAGCAAGGAGAAATCTCGGGGATCATTGCAGTCACCGATCAGTTCATCATCTTGCGTTGCCAAGGCTTTACTCGTCCTGTGAAGGTCGATTTTGAAGCCGTCAAGGAAGAGATTGTGAAGGATATCGAAGAGAAGAAGTATCGAGCACTTATGACCAAGGAGTTTGATCGCCTGAAGGACAAGTCCCAAATCGACAACTTCCTCAAGGCAGGTGAGCCGATGGTGAAGTCGCTGGTTGAGACCGCTTCGGCAACTTCGGCTCCTGGTGCTGCCGGTGGGGCAATTGCTCCAGCCAGTGCCACGGCTCCCGTTGGCCAAAAGAATGGTGTTCGGGCCCCGGCGGCTACGGCTCCTCGCCGCTAACGTGACGAGATAACGGGGTGCATCTGCCCCGTGAAGGTGAAATCTATGAAAGCCATCGAGAACGCTCGGTGGCTTTTTTCGTGAATTGCCAGTGAGATTAGGAAGAACTCGTGTAGAAATGAAGATACCAAAATGCCATAATCCCCAGAGGTACGAGGAACTTGCGTCATGTCGCAGGTTTCAATTGGCTTGAGGGTCTTGGCGTGCGGCCGAAACATCCCCTTAGAAGTCTCTTTCTAGGAATACTGCTATGCGTAATCTTCTTTGGCGAACTTTAGCTCGGTCTGTATTGGCACTTTCGCTGGCCTTTGTGGGCGTCACGTTGGTGTTTGCCCAGAATGCGGGGCAGGAAGACTTAGACGCCGCCACGGATAAGCAACTAGCAGCGGAAACCATTGCCGACCTCGAAGCTGTGGTGAAGCTTGGCGAGAGCGCCTTGAAGAAAGGGCTCGACGCCGGCCAGGAACAATTTGCGAAGGAGCTTTTGGCCGCAACGCTGTTCCAAAAGGCGCAGCGTGCTTCGAACTCGATCTTTGAGACCCAGCCCCCCAGCCCACGCTGGCCCGTAATTCGTCAGTATGCTTTGAAGGACCTCGATAAGGCCCTTAGCTATAATGCGAAGCTTCCGGATGCCTATCTACTAAAAGCCAAACTCCTGGCGTTGCCCGGTGGCGATGAAAAGGGGAGCGTTGCCGCTCTCGACGAAGCGATCACGCTACTCAAGGCTGACCCCAAGCAGCAGGCCAAGGCCTTGGTACTGAAGGGTCAGTTGCTTGACGATAATGAAAAGAAGCTAGAGGCCTTTGATCTGGCCGCGAAGGCCGATCCCGACAGCATTGAAGCCGTTCAGGCTCGTGCCCTGCTATTTCTGGAAAAGGGTGAAAACGACAAGGCTGTTGGTGACCTGGTGAAGCTGCTGGAAAAGAATGCAGACAACTTTGGCGTTCAGGCTGCACTATCCGAAGCACTAACCAACCTGAAGCGTTTTGATGAAGCGATCAAGTCGGTAGATAAACTGATCGCCCTCAATCCCAAGTCCCCGATCGGCTATAGCTTGCGGGCCCGTATTCGTGTGATGCAAGACGATTTGAAGGGGGGCGTGGCCGACCTGGATGAAGCCATTCGTTTGAATGGTCGTGACCTTGCTTCGCTGCTAATGCGTGGCCGCCTGCACGCTGCCATGGGGAATGATGAGCTTGCCAAGAAGGATGTGGATAAGGCCTTACAGTTGAACCCAGAGCTTCCCCAAGGCATTTTGATCCGTAGCATGCTGGCCGCACAGGCAAACCGTTTTGCCGATGCAATTGCCGACATCAAGATGCTGCTGCAATCCGAACCCAAGAATGTGGAATACCGCTTGCAGTTGGCGATGTACTACGTCAACGACAAACGGCCACGCCAAGCGATTGATATGTTGAACTCCATCCTGGAAGATGATGAAAAGAATGCCGATGCATTGCGTGCTCGTGGTGATGCTCTTTTGAGTGTTGGAAAGCACAAGGAGGCCATTGCCGATTACGACAAGGCAATTGCCATCGAACCTGAAGATACGGGCATCCTCAATAACTTGGCCTGGGTGTTGTCGACCTCTACCGATGACTCGGTTCGCAATGGCAAACGTTCGATCGAGCTCGGCACCAAGGCATGTGAACTGACCAAGTACGAGAAGCCACACATCCTCAGCACATTGGCTTCGGGCTATGCCGAATCGGGCGATTGGGAGAATGCTCTGAAGTGGTCTGAGAAGGCCGTATCGCTTGCCAAAGATGAAGTGAAGGAACAGCTAGAGAAAGAACTAGAGTCCTACAAGCAAAAGAAGCCTTGGCGTGAAATGCAAACCGTCGAAGAGAACAAGGCTCCGCTAGAACCCAAGAAGGATGAGCTCGAAACGTAAGGTCGAGCAAATCTTTAAACAAGGACTTTTCCCATGGCAACGGTTGCAATCGTTTATCACTCGGGGCATGGACATACCCAGGCCCAAGCAGAAGCTGTTCGGGCTGGCGTGGATGAAGTGACCGGAGCCAAGTCTCTGCTGATCACATCTGACGATGCGATGAAGCAGTTTGATCTGCTGGCGACGGCGGATGCCATCATTTTTGGCTGTCCAACCTACATGGGCGGCCCGTCGGCCCAGTACAAGGCGTTTATTGATGCGGCCAGCAAGGTCTGGTTCCATCAAGGCTGGAAAGACAAGATTGCCGCTGGGTTCACCAATAGTGGTACCCCGTCCGGCGATAAGCTGAACACGCTGAATTGCCTTTATATCAACGCGATGCAGCACTCCATGATCTGGGTGAGCCTCGGGCAGTTGTGCCAGGCCAAGGGGGCTGGCGACGTGACGGCAATCAATCGCCTGGGGTCCTACTCGGGCGCGATGTCGCAGTCTCCCCAGGGAGACGCAAAGCCGCTGGACAGCGATTTGCAAACCGCCCAACTGCTTGGTAAGCGCGTGGCCGAGATTAGCCTTCGCTGGGTGCGTGGGGCCGCGTAAGGTTCTGTACCGCCGGGGCGTTAGGCGCGGCGGATCTTCTCGGTACCTTCGGTCACGTTGCGCGTACAGTTACGCGTATCCAGCACCAGCTTGGCATACTTCACCACATGGGCATAGTCTACCTGCGTATGGTCGGTCACGATCAATACGCAGTCCTGCGCCGCTAAGTACTCAGGCGTGAGAGATTCGCTGGTAAGCGTGGGCACTTCAAAGCTGCGCATCTTGGGAAGGCGTGGGATGAAGGGATCGCTATAGCTTAGGATGGCACCGCGCTGGCCTAAAAGCTCCATCAGCTTGAAGGCTGGACTCTCTCGTGGGTCATCCACATCCTTCTTGTAGGCCACGCCAAGGATGGCAATCTTGCTGCCACGAATGGGCCGGCTAAGATCATTGAGCGCTTCGGCCAATTTTTCGACCACATAGTGTGGCATGGAAGAGTTGATCTCACCCGCTAGTTCAATAAATCGCGTTGGCGATTCATGCTTCCTTGCCAGCCAGCTAAGGTAGAACGGATCGATGGGAATGCAGTGACCGCCCAGTCCAGGACCAGGATAGAACGCTTGAAAGCCAAACGGCTTCGACTTGGCCGCTTCGATCACTTTCCAAATATCCAGGTCCAGCCGATCAAACAGGATCTTTAGTTCGTTAACCATTGCGATGTTTACGGCGCGATAGACGTTCTCCAAAATCTTGCACGCTTCGGCAATCTCGCAATTGTCCACCGGCACCACTTCGACCACGGCCCGTCCGTAAAGCAGTTTGGCCAGTTCTAGTGAGGCGGGCTCCATGCCGCCGACCACCTTGGGGATGCGCTTGGTCGAGAAGGAAGCATTGCCTGGATCTTCCCGCTCTGGACTGTAGGCCAAGAAGAAGTCCTCCCCAACCTTGAGTGAACTATTCTGAATCAGCAGTGGCAACACAATGTCGCGTGTTGTGCCGGGATAGGTGGTGCTTTCCAAGACGACCAGTTGCCCTGGCCGAAGGGTGTTGGCAATGTAGCGCGCGGTCGACTCGATATAGCTCAGGTCGGGATCGCGGCTGTCGCTTAACGGAGTGGGAACGCAGATGATGATGACATCTGCTTCCTGCATGCGGTTCATGTCGGCGGTTGGAATGAATCGCCCGGAGGTAACGCACTTGGAGATCCATTCGGGGGCGATATGTCCGATGTAACTTTCCCCGCGAAGCAGCCTGGCAACCTTCGTGGCGTCGCTGTCAAAGCCGATGCAGGGAAAGCCCGCATCGACAAATGTTCGCACCAAGGGAAGGCCGACATACCCAAGTCCTACCACTCCCACCTTGGCCTGCTGGTCCTGGATTTTGCCCTTCAGCGAGGTAAAGGATGAATCAGAAGGGGTGGACATCGTTTTGCAGACTCCTAAGCAGCGGCCGGAAAAATCGGAAAGGGAACGGGCAAGACCTGTCGTCGACTATTGGGAGATTGTGGTTAGCTCCGGCCAAGAACTTTAGACACACCTCAAAAGTACAGCATATTCAGGCAAAAGCCCCTTGGAAACCTGGGGAATTCTTGCGGCTCTGCCTCACAGCAATTGTGTTGAGTGGTAAAGTCTATGTATTCAGACTATTGATCATGAATGGTGGTACGGCCGGCGATGCAACATGGTTGTTCTTTGTGCTTGCCAACTTAGCGGTCGATTATGCCGCGTACCCCTTCCTTTGAACGAGGCTAGAACCAATGACGCATGCTTGGCACGACGTGACTCCAGGAGTTCGCCTACCGGGGGAGTTTACCGCTGTAATTGAAATTCCCCGCGGTGGAAGCATCAAGTACGAACTCGACAAGGCGACGGGGCTGTTGCGGCTTGATCGCATTCTTTATTCGTCGGTGCACTATCCAGCGAATTACGGCTTTATTCCGCAAACTTTGGCCGAAGACGACGATCCACTTGATGTGCTCGTTCTCAGCCAAGAGGCCGTAGATCCGTTGACGTTGCTCAATGCTCGTGCGATTGGCTTGATGACGATGATCGACTGCGGCAAGAAGGACCATAAGGTCCTCGCCGTGGCAGTGGATGATCCGGAGTACAACAGCTTTCAAGAGGCTGCCGAGATTCCTGTGCACCGCTTGAACCAGATTCGCCGGTTCTTTCAGGACTACAAGTTGCTAGAAGGAAAGTCGGTCGAAGTTGATGACCTGCAACCTTCGGCGGCTGCCAAGCCGATTATTTTGGAAGCGCTCGAACGCTACAGCGAAAGCCGCCGTCGTGGCTTCACGCTGAAGAAATAGCCTAATTGCCTTGAACAGTGATTCCAAAACAAACGCCAGTCCTTTACGGATTGGCGTTTTGCATTTCTTGCTTAGATCGACGTACGGGCTATTCGGCAGGTTGGGTTGGTGGCGGCATCAAAAAGGAAACCCCAAGCAGTAGGCCGCCCAGCACGGCCGCTCCTAGACCAATGTAAGGTGCGCCTTCGCCGGCCGCATTGAGTAGCTTGAACTGCAAGCCAAATAGTGGGAGCACAAACGACCCGATACCAAGGATTAAAAGCCAAGTTCCAATGCTACGCATGACATGTCCTCTGACAAGCAAATTGAAGGAGTTAGGATTAAATAAAGACCAGCCTCCGCCGCTTTAACTGCCTCACTCAAGTAGTGCGTGCAGTTAATTGTAGGGGGTTGTTGCCTAGATCGTAGTAGAGCGTGCTCAGCAATGTCAAAAAGAAAGTCTTGCGATTTTGCAAGTTGCTAGACGAGATGCGCAGGCCAGAAAAGTCGACCGGTGTGCCAAGGCCAGGAATATCTCTGCGCAGCAAAAAGGGCCGAGAGCTAAGCTCGGCCCATCGATGGGGCTGGCACGGACTGCCAACCCGATATTCAAGTAGAAACGAAGTCCGAGGGGGACTATTTCTTGCCGGCTGGCTTGGCGGCAGCGCCCTTGGCACCCTTAGCGCCCTTGGCCTTGTCGTCGCCTTCTTCAGCCTTGACCTTCTTCTTCTTCTTCATCGAGATCTTCACGACGCGGACCTTTGGCAGGCCCAAAACGCTCGTGGCATCGTTGAAGCGTTCGGCTTCCTTCAGCTTCTCGATTCGTTCAGCGCGGGACAATACGTTCCGGTTCTGAATCGCACCGGCCTTCACTTTCAAACTCTTGTCGATTGGCATAGCACACCTTCTTAATGCAAACAAACCGTGTATCGGGCTGGCCGGTTTAACGTAAGCTATTTGCTGATATATGGTTACGGCGAATTCAAGCGGAGGGCCAAGCAGGAGGTCCCTTAAAACCCCCACCGGCGCCGCTGCGCCAAACCTCAAAATATAAGGGTTTTCGGCTCCGCTTTCAACGGCGGTGCCAAAGGGGCTGAAACTCTCTAAAGATCCTGGGTTTCACGGTACTGCGGTACGTGGACCGGAAGCTTTAGCGTTTTGCGAATCAGGTCGGCAAAACCGAGGGAAACCGGTTCTTCGCCGTGGGTCAAAAAGACCCGCTGAGGGGCCGGTTGGAAGTGGCTGATCCAGCGGAGTAGCCCCGACTTGTCAGCATGCCCCGAAAAACCATAGATCTGTTCGATCTTGGCCCGCACTTGGTAATCGCGGCCATGGATCCGGACGATCGGCTTTCCGTCCAAAATCTGCCGGCCTAGCGTTCCATCCCCTTGGTGCCCCACAAACAGAATCGTGGAGTTGGGGCGTTCGATGTTGTTGCGCAAGTGATGCTTAATACGGCCGGCGTTACACATTCCCGAGCTGGCCATGATGACGCATGGTCCATCGACACTGTTGATCCGAATTGAATCGGATGCGGTGCGAACCATGGTCAGGCCAGGGAAGCGAAGGGGCGGTGTATTGGCGTGGATCATCGCCTTGGTTTCATCATCGAGATAGCTTTCAAACTTCAGGAAGATGCCACTCACATCCACTGCCATTGGGCTATCGAGATAGACTGGCAGGCTAGGGATTCGTTTTGCGTGCACCAGCTTCCCAAAGAAGTACATCAGCTCTTGAGCTCGCTCGGTGGCAAACGTCGGGATTACCACATGCCCACCGCGCTTCACCGTTTCGTTGATGATGCGAGCAAGCTGGGTCTCGACATCCACGGCCTTGTCGTGGTCTCGGTCGCCGTAGGTGGATTCCATCACAACGTAATCGGCACGGCTCAGCAGTGTTGGATCGGAGATCAACGGCTTGTCTGATTGTCCAATATCGCCAGAGAAGATGATCCGCACCGTTCTGCCGTTTTCTTTAGCTTCCACTTCGATCATCGCGGAGCCTAAGATGTGCCCAGCATCGTGGAAGATGGCGGTAACATGTTCGTTGACCACCACACGCTCGCGATAGCCGTTGGGCTTTAGTAGCGGCAGTACAGAATCGACATCGGCGTCGGTATAGAGGGGCTCTTCTTTGCGAGCCAGGGTTCGACCTTCGCGGCGATGGCGCTTGGCCTTGTAGGCCGCATCTTCCTCTTGAATCTTTGCACTGTCACGCAGCATGATCTCTGCCAGGGCGGCAGAAGGTTCGGTCAAGTGAATTGGGCCGTTGAATCCCTCTTTCACAAGGCGTGGCAAAAGGCCGCAGTGATCGATGTGCACATGCGTCAAAAGCAGGGCGTCAATGTCCTCTGCCGGAATCGGGCAGAGGTCCCAGTTTCTGGCTTGAAACGGACGTTCTTGAAACATGCCACAGTCGATCATGACCTGCTTGTCGGCAACTTCCAGCATGTAACGTGAACCGGTGACTTGGCGATTGGCACCGAGAAAATGGAGCTTCATACAAATTCCTTGGAGGGCTTAGCAAAGCAGGTTCGGATCGCTAGTCATCCAGCTTAACACAGAATTTTGGCTAGGAAGGAATGCCTGGCAGGGATTGGTTCGCTAGGCGCAAAAAAAGGGTGCATCCGACGATACACCCTTTCGATTTTTGCGTAAACCGCGGTAAAAATCGGCTTAGACGAGTTCGCGAATCGGCTCGCGCTTGTCGACCAAGTACTGCGGACGACCTGCGGTATCGACCAACTGAGTCTTGTGAACCGGAATTCCCATGTTGTGATACAGGGTGGCAAACACTTCTTGCAGTTGGACTGGCCGATCACGGGCTTCTTCTGCGTTGGCAGAGGACGAGCCGATGACTTGGCCCAGCTTCATACCACCACCCGCCATAAAGCCCATCGCTACGCGAGACCAGTGATCACGGCCAGCACCAGCATTCACGCGTGGGGTACGACCAAATTCGCCCCACATCATGACAGTGACATCTTTATCCATGCCGGTGTCGGATAGATCTTGCAAAAGGGCGCTCAAGGCAACGTCAAGCTTAGGCAGTTGGCGACGCAGTTGTTTGAAGTTGTCGCCGTGAGTATCCCAGCCACCCCAGTCAAAGCTTACGACGCGAACGCCGGCTTGGACAAGGCGGCGAGCCGTTAGGAACAAGCGTCCTTCTTCTTTGCCGTAGCGCTCACGAACCTTTTGATCCTCCTTGTTGAGGTCGAGTGCATCGGCCACTTGGCCCGATGTCACCACGCCCACTGCACGCTGAGTGAAGCTATCAAAGGCATTCATTTTGCCGCTGGAATCGAGGTCGCGACGAATGGTATCCAGCGAAGAGAGCAGGCTCGTGCGAGAGTTGAGGCGTTCTTCGGTCATGCCTCCAACAAGCTTCAGATCGCCGCCACCCTGTGGGCGGTACGGCTTGTGGCTGGGGCCTAGGTAGCCCTCATGCCCTTCGTTGTAAGCGATGTAAGGTGGAGCCCCGCCATTAGTTGGACCTTGAATCTTGCTGACCACGCTGCCGATCGAAGGACGGCCACCAACGTTACGCAGGTTTTCGCGGCCGTAACCGGTTTGCGTATGGTGGTTGCTATGATCGTCAAAGCTACCGACAAGCGAGCGGATGATGGCATACTTGTCCGCCATCTGTGCCAGCAATGGCATGTGCTCGCAAATCTCAATGCCCGGTACGTTTGTCTTAATCGGGTTGAATTCGCCACGGAACTCACGTGGAGCGTTGGGCTTCAGGTCAAACATATCTTGGTGCGATGGACCGCCACCGAGATGGATGTTGATGACAGCCTTGTGAGTGGAGCGTTGCGGGGCGGTTTCGGAGGTTGCAGCTTCAGCCTCAGACCGTAGCAAGCTGGCCAGCGTGAGGCCGCCAACGCCCATCGCTCCTAATTGCAGGAAGTTGCGGCGAGGAAGGCCGTCGCAATAGTTGCCCGAACGTCGTGAATAGATATTCAGCATGACATCACTCCCGCGATTGGTTTTCTAGAAGACTTGCAACTCGCCTTTAGCGTGCAAACTATCTACAAATGCGGCCAGCGACCAAATTCGTTACTGCAAAAATGCAAAGCAACGGAAAAGAACGCTACAACATCCGCAATTGGTGGAGGTTTGAGCTCCACTCTTTATACATATCGGCGTTTGTTTATCAATACAGAAAGCAAAAAAACGCGGCAGGATAGTTGTTTTGGGTGGTTGCTTTGTCGGTTTTACGGGCCAACCACTGTAAACGGAAAAGCCAAGGGGGCCAGAATGATGGTGATCACCATGATGAGGATATCCAGTGGAATGCCAACTCTCAGGTAGTCACTGAAGCGGTAGCCGCCTGGGCCGTACACCATGAGGTTGGTTTGATAGCCGATCGGCGTCGCGAAGCCTGCCGAGGCAGCCATCATCACGGCGATCACAAATGGCATGTGGGAGACCCCTAGGGTTTTTGCCACACCGATGGCAAAAGGGAACATCAGGGCTGCTGCTGCATTGTTGGTGATCAGTTCCGTCACGATGAGGGTGACCAGATAGATAATTGCCAGCGTCCACCAGGGGCTTCCGCCTGCCAGGCCGGTGGCACTATCGGCGATAAGCTTTGCGGCCCCGGTCCTTTCTAGTGCTTCGCCCAGCGCGAATGAGGCAGCAATCGCAGTGAGCACTTCCCAGTCAATGGCTTTGCGCACCGTTGAAATGGAGATGCAGCGAGTGACCAACATCAACCCAGCGGCCACCATCGTGATCAGAATCGTTGGAATTTTCGTCGCGGCCATCAAGGCAACCATAGCAACCAATAGGCCAATCGCAAGCAGCGCCTTGTCATGGCGGCGGACGGTGGAGTCTTCGACCTGGCTGACCAAAAAGAAGTCGCGTGAGTTGCGATTTTGATCTGCAAAGGAAGGATGCGCTTCGACCAGCAACACATCGCCTGCGCGAAGTTCGATGTCACCGATCTTTTGGTGCATGCGTTCACCATTGCGAGCGACCGCAACCACAACGGCATTGTATTGACTGCGAAAGCGAGATTCACGAATCGTCTTACCGATACCAGGGCAGGTGTTGGAGACAACCGCTTCAATCAAGCAGCGCTGGGTGCGTGGGGCCTTCAGTTTAAATACGTCATCGGTCGCAGGGACAAGTCCGCGAATGCGTTGTAGTTCAACGACCGATTCCACGGCCCCCACAAATAGCAGGCGATCGCCTCCTTGTAGGATTTCCTGCGGAGAAACCGCTGGAATTGCCACTCCATCCCGATCGATCTCGGCCAGATACAGGCTTGGCAAATGCCGCAGGCCGGCGACTTCAATCGACTGACCGACAAGGGGACTGTCGGTCTCAACTTGCATTTCAACGGTGTACTCTCGAGGGTCATCTTGGCGACTAACACCGGCCGAACGGTCAGGAAGTAGGTAGTGGGCAGCGAACACCATGAATAGGCCGCCGATGAGTGCGGCAGGAATACCTACCCAAGAGATATCAAACATTTGAAGCGGTGGCAGGTCAGGGGTTTTTTCCACAAGACCTTTGACCACCATGTTGGTGCTGGTGCCAATCAGCGTGCAGGTTCCACCGAGGATCGCCGCATAACTTAGCGGGATCATCAACTTTGAAGCGGGAATCTTCTGCCGTTTGGAAAAGTCATTGACCGCAGGAATCAGCATGGCGACCAGCGGCGTATTGTTGAGGAACGCACTAAGCGTCATCGTTGGGAACATCAAGCGTGAAATCGCACCGAGCTGTGTCTTGGGCCGGCCGAATAGCTTAAGAGCAATCCAGTCCACACCACCGGTCTCGCGGACGGCCGCACTCACCACATAGAGGACCGCAACGGTTAGCATCCCCTCGTTGGCCATTCCTTTCAGCGCTTCCGCTGGCGTAAGAATGTTCACCATCATCAAGGTAACGACGCTGCCAATCAGGACGAGATCCGTCGCCAGATTGGTAACCGTTAAGATGGCCAGGACAAAGATGACCAGGCTCAGGGTGAAGTAGCGAGGATCGATGCCAATCTGAGAAAGCGACCAGGAGGTCTCGCTGGCTTTCGTTACGGCAGTTGTTGCATTCTTCTCGACAGCCAAGAGAAACGGCACGAAATCAAACATGAGCATTCTCAATACGGAGCCAGAACCGTGTGCTTCGCCTTGGTCACGTACCATCAGCTACCGATCGACACCGTTCTTGCATGTTCCTCATCGAGCAAAACATGCCAAAAACATTATTATCTTTACCGAGTATGTGATCAATCGGCGGTGGTGGTTTTGGGTGAATGGGCGAGCCAAAAAGGGGCTTTCATCTTGCCTGGATAGCCTCAACCAGGGGGTGATAGGAGACAAAATGCGTTTACAACCGTCACTCACGAAACAATCGGCTCAGTCCCTATAGCAGTTACTTTCCGGATTACCCCTACATTTTCTCAATCTTGATTGGGAATGCGAACGATACGACTTACAGAGGTAACTAGGTCGGCGGAGTCAATAGACTTTTTGATTCCCGTTCCTCGTTCGCTTGGTTCACAATAAAGAGGGGGTTGGCGATGTCGAAATCGTCACAGCGGCGTCGTGCTGTTGCAGCACGTCGTTTCAAGCAAATTCTGGCGGCCACCATTTTTGCGGCCGGCTTTTTAGGAAGCCCTGCCGTGAAAGGCGATACACCCGCACAGCCAATCATCAACCGCTACGTCACCGAACGGCAAGTTTCGGCCACGTCGGATGATGGGGCTCCGGTGGTTGCTCACGCCAAGCATTCAGCACCGGCCAAGCCGACAGCGCCAGCGTCAGCTCGCAGGACGCCACGTCCTGTTGCCATTCAAGCGGCGTTTGAAAACCCGGTTGGAAATGAGGGTGGCGGACCAATTATTCGCCAAACCTCGGGCAAGCAAGAGCCAACTCCGGCTAAGCCAAAACCGATTGCTGTTGTACCAGCGCCACAAGAATTGCCACCGATCGTAACTGGCGCCGAAATGCGAGCCAAACTCGCGCCGCTGGTGACTGGTGCCGAGATGCGTGCTCAAAAGGCTGCACTGGCTGCTAAGCAAGCCAAAGTGAAGACGGAAGAAGCGGTCGTCGCAACCCAAAAGAAGGTTGTCGAGCGTACCGAGAAAGTCGTCGAAGCAGCACATTCCGCTGCCGAAGCCACTGCTGCGTCGCCAAGCCCTTGGATGAAATCCTTGTCGGCTGCCGCACATGAAGTTGCGACGCCCGTTGCTGAGGCCAGCCCCGAGCCAAAGGCTATGGCTCCAAGCAACATGCCAATCGAGTCCATTGCTGAAGTTCAATCGCCAGCGGAGATGGTAAAGTTGCCACCTGTCCGTTTGGGATCGCTTCCTGCACCAACGAAGAAGGCACCGGCCGCACCCGTTGCGGTCGCGCCTGCGAAATCTATCTACAAGGGACAGCAAGTCGCCTTGCAGTTTGAAGAAGAGGATGAGCCAGTAGCACCCAAGGCTAAGGCACCAGCTCCTCTTGCTCCCGTTGAAGAAGAGCCTGCTCCTGTCGAACCACCTGCAAAAGAAGAACCGGCCGTCCTCGTGCCAGTTGCTGAAGCCGATGCACCGGTTGTGGAAGATGGCAGCCTTTTCCGCGAAATCAAAGAGCTGGGTGACCTAGAAGTAATGGTCCACCGCAGCAAGATCCTTCGTACGAAGACCGACCTCTACCGCACAGCTGTGGTCGACGACGGAATCTGCGAAATCGTTCAATTTACACCTCGGGAGCTTTCCATCATTGGTAAGAGCCAAGGTGCCACTCACGTCACCTTCTGGTTTGACGATCCGAAGGCGGATCCAGTGACTTACCTGGTGAAGGTAACTCCGGACGTGGCGGAAGTGAAGAAGGTAGAAGACGCCTACAAGCTTCTGGAAGACGTCATTAATGAGATGTATCCCGATAGCAAGATCACGTTGTCGGTGATTGCCGACAAGGTGATTGTGAAGGGACAAGCGAAAGACAGCGAAGAAGCCTTCCAAATCATCACGCTCATCCGCGGCCAAGGTGGCAACGGCAATAACATGGGAGGTGGTTTTGGTGGTGGCGGCTTCGGCGGCAGCTTGAACGAAGGAATTGCAGCCCCTGTCCTCAGCGACAGTGCGGTCGGCAACAGCCGTCGCTCGAACCTGCAAGTGATCAACATGCTGCGGGTCCCTGGCATCCAGCAAGTGGCTCTGCGAGTCAAGATTGCCGAACTGAACCGGACGGCCGCTCGTAACTTTGGTGCATCGATCAAGGGAGAGATCCCTCTCAATGGCAATACCAATGGTGCCGCGATGTTCCTCAATGCCATCACTGGCACTTCGGGACAAGCCGCTCCGACGTTGCTAACTCGGTTTGATGGCGACAACATTCAAGTCGGCTTGAACCTGTTGCAACAACAGGGGGTAATCAAGCTGCTGGGTGAACCCACCTTGGTGACGATGAGCGGTCGCCCTGCGACGTTCATCGCAGGTGGTGAGTTCGCTGTGCCTACGATTGTCGGTAGTGCAGGCTTAAACGCCGTCACGACAGACTTCCGTGCTTACGGTGCGATCATCAGCTTCTTACCTACGGTGGTCGACAAGGACCGCATCCGCCTGGAAGTGTCGCCTGAATTCAGCCAGATCAATGCCAACCTGACGGTGAATAATATCCCTGGCCTGCGTACTCGTTCGGCCACGACGACCGTGGAAATGCGAGAAGGTCAATCGCTGGCGATCGCTGGCTTGCTAGAAGACAGCATGACAGGCAACAGCTCGGGTGACATCCCGTTCCTAGCCCAGATTTTTGGCAAGCGAAGCATGCAGCGGAGTGAGACGGAGCTTCTGATCTTGGTATCGCCCGAACTGGTGCATCCAATGGATGCCGAAGAGGTTCCACCTCTGCCAGGCTTCGATGTTCAAGAGCCGAACAACTCGCAATTCTTCTTCAAGGGTCACCTGGAAGGGAATCCAACGCAGGACTACCGCAGCACGGTTTGGCCACGCCTGAAGAAGCGTTACGGCAGCGGCGGCCCTGCCATGACAAGTGGTCCTTTTGGCCACGGCAAATAATTGTAGAGAGCTAAGCGAACGATATCCTGCCGGACTCCCGATCTGGCAGGTTCGCTCGGCTCGACGTAAGCACCCCGCACGATCCCAGTAGCAAAAATCCTTCGGACGATAGGGCGAACTGCCATGAAACGAACACTATTCACCACGTTTGTCATTGCCTGCCTGGCGATGATGGGCTGTGCCGGCAAGGGAAAGCATAAGAAGTACCCCGGTCCATCGATGGATCGTCCTTTTCCTTTGGGGCAGGTTTCTGATTCCCACTGGGAAACGCAGCAGACGAACGCGGAAGCGGCGGACTTCATTTTCTACGATCATGAGTTCCGTTACGACACAATCCGCCATGTGGATACGGCCGAACTGGCCCCCGCGGCGAAGAAGCACATCGAAATGGTTGCGATGCGTCTAGAGCATGTGCCATTCCCGGTGGTAATCGAACAGAGCGAACACAATGCTCGCCCCGAGCTTGACCAACAACGTCGTCGGACGATTGTGGAACAGCTCAATCGGATGGGCGTGACGAATGCGGATGCTCGCGTGGTGGTTGCCAATGCCTTCCCGGCAGGCTTCACCAGTGTTGAAGCCGAACGATCGTACCAAACGATCCTAGGTGGTGGTGCTAACGGCTTCGGTCGTCGCTTCGGCGGTGCCGGTGGCGCGTATAGGTAGTCCACCGCAAAACGAAAATCGGTTTGGAGTCGTCTTGTGACCTAGCAAGCGATTCACCTTCGAACGGCCGAGTCACTTCCGGGGGGTAGTGGCTCGGCCGAATCGTTTTACGGTGGTGAATGTTGTCACCCAACTTCTAAGCCACTACTTGGCTTCGCCGGTCCCCTTTTGCAGCTGGGATTGGATCTCTTTCAACAGCTTTTCAATCTCGGAAAGCTGCTTCTCTGTACGTGCCGCATGATGGTTGAGTTCGGCAATCGCCTGCTCGGTACTTGGTACCGGATTGGGGGCGGGCGCGGTTGTTACCTTGCCATCGGGCGTTCGTACAAACACTCGTAGAGGACCTGCAGGGGAGGGAGTAATGCGGAAGGTACCGTATCCTTCGGGTGTAGGTTGAATGCCCGTGTAAGGGATAGCGATTTGAGGGAGCTTGCTGGCTTCGATCTTGGACTGGACGAAAGCATCGACCGCAGCGCCACTTCCTAGCATCGGGGTAATCAGTGGGCGGACTTCCGCTGGTAACTGAGCAATTCCCTCGGCATCTGCATTAACCGTTTTGGTGACCTTGTTGCCATCTTTGTCGATGGTATGCACCGTGATCGTTGTTTTGTTGTCTGCCCCTTTTGCGATCTCGACGGACGTATCATTGGGAAGTTGTGCTGCTGGATTTGCAACGCCAAGTGCTTGACCTGGAAAGGCAAACGCTTCGCCAAAGGAGAGGATAACCGGATCGGCATCTTGTGCATCGCTCGCGGTTGTCGCTATCTTTTCAGGCGTGAGTCTCAACTTTACTTCGCCCGATTTGCGTACGACTGTTACTTCTACTTCTTTTCCCTCACTGGCACTGAGGGCTTCACGCAAAGATTCCAGTCCGGCGATGGATTTATCATTCATCTGAGTGATAACGTCCCAGGGCTGAATGCCAGCCTTCTCGGCAGGGCTTCCTTCACGAGACTTGCGAACGACTGCGCCATGTTCAATCCCCAGCGTCCCTTTCAGATCCTCCGATAGGGGATCGGGAGACAGCTCAATTCCCAATATGTATTTGGTAGCCGGAGCCACCGTGGCGGAAGGAGTGGCTGCCCTGGTCTTTAACAGGGTTTGAATGGCTTCAATCCGGTCTGCAGGATGTGCATGACTTGGCATCGCTGCAAGTTGGGAAAGTTCATTGGGTTGAAGTTTGTGCCCCTGGGCCTTGATGGTTTGCGGCTTGCCCTGGCGAACAATACCCAGTTCTACATCGCCCGGTTCGAGACTATGCATCATCTCAAGGAGGGCTCGTGGATCGGCAACCCCTTTGCCATTTAGCGAGACAATGATGTCATGGGGGTGTAGCACTTCGGCATTCTTGCCGACAACCCCTTCGACAATTGCCCCTTCAGAAATGTTCAATTGCTGCTTCAGCGTATCATCAAGCTGCCGGGTGCGAATCCCCAGCATCGGGTTAATGTGTTTGAATGGATCTGCCGTATTAACCCATCGTGCCACGCTAAGTGGTGGGGCACCAGGTGGATTTACCGGAAAGACCTTTAGCTCTTGGGATATGGCCGCGGTGCCAAGCGAAAGGGATGCGGCAATGCCGCTTCCAAAAAATAGGGATCTCCACCAACGGCGACGAGCACTTTTCATGTGACTACTCCCTCATGCAAACGAAAGAAATGAAACGCCAAGTCGCAGCAATCCATCACCGCGACAAAAATATAAAGCCAACGTGTTACTCGACGGTTGGCTGATGCAACTGATATTGAGCTACCGGTATGACCGCTGTCGCCCCATTGTTGAGTGTGACAGGCAGCAGGTCGCGTCGTTTTGAAATGGAGTAACCGGTCTCGCGAATTTGAGCCTCCCACTCCACAGGAAGGGCCGTTGATAATTCGGCCCGTTGTCGCTGTTGCGCAGGAGTGGCGTAAACAACGGGAACTGTGAATTGCTCGGACTGTCCCGACGCACTGGTAAGTTCCAGCACCATATTGCCTGCCACCTGCGGATACTTATTCATGTCGCTTGCGTTTGGCTGGGGGGCCGGTGCCGTAATCGCTGGTTGTTCAGGATGGTTCTTTGAAAGTAAAGAAGGAGCCGTCCCAGTATTGGGCGATGTCTGTTTTACAGCCACTACGCGGCCCAGCCAGAACGCCAACAGCAAACCGGCAGCTAGTGAAAATGCAATCGCTGTTTGACGAACGAGTCGCAGTCCAGACCGACGTGAAACTAGCGGTGGATTTACTTCGCCGACAGACGTACGGGCGGAAGGTTGTACGGCAGACGAAAGGTCGGAAGGTAAAAGCGAGCCTTCCAGTCGCAATGCCATCAGGTCATTCTTCAGTGCTTGTTCTTCGAGGAAAGCAAGTGCCACTTGCTTCCAGCGGGCGGGAATCTGATCGCAAACTTGCAGCAACTGTGTTAGTTCTTCACGGCTTAACGCTCCATCCACCGCGCGAGACAATGTTAGGGGCGAAATCGCATCACCTAGAGTCAACATAACCATCAACCTTTTGTCAGTACCAACCATCACATTCCTATCGGCGGAAAAACTAGCAAGTTTTCTATGGTTCCGAGAGGACCTCTCGCATGCGCTGCCTTGCTCGAAAGAGACGCGACTCAATCGTGTTTTCCGAAACGCCCAGATGCTCTGCCATTTGGGAATAGCTCCACTGTTCAAAGTACTTCAGCAGCAGCACATCACGGTCGCGAGGTGGTATGCTTTGAAGTGCCTGTTGAACGCGCTTTTGCCGTTCGACTCGGACGAGTACTTCTTCGGGACGTAAGGGGAGTCGTTCTTCTTCTAAGACCGTTCGATAGCCGGCCGCATTGTTGAGCATCCGGCGGGTTCGGCCGCAACGGCGCCGAAAGAGCAGGGATTGCCTAACGGCGACACGGTACAGCCAAGGCGAAATCCGGGTGGGATCGACCAGCGGCGTTGTTTGACGCAAAATCGCCATCGCGATCTCTTGCATCACCTCTTCGAGGGCATGCGTTTGACCGACCCGCGCAAGGACGACGGTCCGCAGCCACCGACCATGGGTGGCGAGTAGGTCCGAAGCATCCAGAAGGGGTGTCGACAACGCTGCGTCCATTCCAGTCCAAAATCTCCCAGCCTGGCAGGGCAACTTAGGGCAATTACAAGCCTATTATTCTGGGCTTTTGGAGCCCAACAGGCCAGCAGATTCTCCTTACGCCCGACTACGGCAGATAGTTTCCGCCCGGCAGATTATCTTGCGGAACAAATCTCAGTTTTCCTGAAAATCTTTGAGGGTTTACGCCGCCATTGGGGCTCGCCATAATGTGGGTTCGAATGAGGCAGTTTCGCCTGATAGCTCCTAACTCTCCATGGAATACAACGATGACCAAAGTCGGTGAAAAGTCGCAAAACGGCAACGAAGCAGGCCAAGCATCCGTCGCTGGGGCTGATCAAATTTCCCGTCGGCAAATGTCGCTGGGGCTGGTGGGAGCAGGGGTAATGGCGGCCGTAATGGGTTTGGAATCTTTACCGGAACAAACTGCGATGGCTGCAGCTCCGGCTACTTCAACTTCTGGAAAGACCATGGTCGAAAAATCGTCGTTTGGCAAAACTAAAGATGGCATCGAGATCGAGCTTTATACCTTTGGCAATCCTGGCCAGCTGATAGTCAAGATGGCCACCTACGGTGCAACCGTGGTGTCGGTCGAAACGCCAGACAAGCATGGCAAGCTGGCCAACATCCAGCTCAGCTTTCCTACGCTGGCTGGCTACTTAAAGCGCCATCCCTACTTTGGCTCGACCGTCGGCCGCTATGGCAACCGTATCGCCAAGGGAAAGTTCACCCTGGAAGGTAAGACGTACACCTTGGCCGTCAACAATGGCCCGAACCACTTGCACGGCGGCCTCAAGGGATTTGATGCCGTGGTGTGGAAGGCCAAGCCCGTTTCCACCGCTGACTCCGTTGGCGTCGAATTCTCCTACACTAGCCCCGATGGCGAAGAAGGCTATCCTGGCAAGCTCGAAATGAAGGTGACTTATTCGGTCACCAAGCAAAACGAACTGCGGATCGACTACGTCGGCACGACCGACAAGGCGACCGTTGTGAACATGACCAACCACTGCTATTGGAATTTGGGTGGCGCAGGAAGCGGTGATATCCTTGGCACCGATCTGATGGTCAATGCCGACGGCTATTTGCCCATCGATGCCGACTCGATCCCAACTGGCAAGATCGCCCCCGTCAAGGGAACCGCGTTCGACTTTACCACGCCGCACAAGATTGGCGAGCGAATTGATGAGCTCAAGAAAGAGCCCCACACGACCAAAGGCTATGACCATTGCTTCGTGCTGAAGGGGCAATCGGGGAAACTCGAACAAGCCGCCAAGGCGGTCGATAGCAAGAGCGGCCGGGTGATGGAGATCTTCACCACCGAGCCAGGCATTCAGCTTTACTGCGGCAACTTCCTGACGGGTGCTGCGGGCGAAGGTGGCTTCCATCAGCATGGTGCTTTCTGCCTCGAAACGCAGCACTATCCCGATTCGCCAAACCAAAAGGACTTCCCCACGACGGTCCTGCTACCAGGCAAGACCTATCAAACCACGACGGTCCATCGCTTCAGCCTGAACAAGTAAATCTTGCAAACCTGGCTGTTCGGCTAGGTAGTAGGCAATCAGGAAAGCCCCTTGGAATGCCAAGGGGCTTTTTTGTTGGTGCAGCAGAGCAGGGGAAGGCCCCTTAGCTGCAAAGCGATCGGTACAATTCGACGTGCCTACTCACCATTTTCTCGACGGTGAATTCTGTGGTCATGCGGGCATGTCCTGCTTCGCCCAATCGCCTTGCCAGGTCCGCATCTTCTAAGATCGCCTGCGTCTGTTTGGCGAACTCGCCCCGATCACCAATGGGAACGAGATAGCCTGTTTTTTCAGGAACGACCAGGTCGCGATTGCCGGGGATGTCGCTGGCAACAACCGGAACACCGGCAAGCATCGCTTCCATGATGGCGTTGGATTGCCCTTCGTAACTACTGGCCAGCCAGAAGCAGTCGAGGTTAGGCAGGATCTGTGCCACATCGTTTCGCTCACCCAAAAAATGGACGTGATCGGTGATCTCCACTTTTCGTTGGTAGTCTTCGAGCAGTTTACGCTGTGGGCCATCCCCAATGAGCAGCAGGTGCGTATCATTCCGAACGCACTTGAGTAGATCCATGGCCCAAATCAAATCCTTAATTCGCTTTTGGGGCCAAAGTCTTCCCACGGTAGCGACAAGGCGGGACCCTGCGGGCAAGCCCAAATCGCTAAGTAGCATTTCCTTCGTCATCAACGCTGGGCTACTTGATACGGCCGGTATTCCGTTGGGAATCACCACAAACTTATCCGCAGGGAGCCCTTTACCCACATAGAATTCTTTGACGCCGCTGCTGTTGGTGACGATCCGCTCCGTTGACTTGGCAAGGTACCGGTCGATCATCAGTTGCCACGTCCCCTTCCAGGGATCGACGCAGCGTTCACCAGCCAGAATATGTTTTACCCCCACGCTTTTTGCCGCTTGCCGTCCATAGGCATTGGCCGCAAACAGCCAAGTATGCACAAGGTCGGGGGCGAGTCGCTTGAGTTCTGCCTTGAGGCGAAAGTAACAACTGGGGTCGAACTTCCAGCGTTTGCCAATGATGGTGACAGGAACCCCAACAGCTTTCAAATCGTCTTCTAGCGGCCCTGTATGGGTCAACACGATTACATGCGTTTCGATTCCTGCTTGAACCAGCCCCTTGGCCAGCATGCACATTTGCTTTTCTGCACCGCCACGAACGAGCGTCGGAATGATTTGGACCACACGCACGGTCATTGGAAGCCATTCGCAGCAAGAGACAAAACCATGTTAGACAGGGGCAACTTCTGATGCATTATAGCCCGAGAAATGAAGCTAGGGTCATGGCTAAAAAAGCCTTACGATAGGACCTGCTCCAGTAGGTCGTAATAAGCCTGGGCGGCCTGCGTAGCGGTCAGGTTTCCGTTGTCGATTGCCGGAGGGGCAACGCCGGGGGGAGGGATTTGACGGCCAAGCATCTGGCACAGGGCGTTTGCAAGGGAGTGCCGCTGGCGAGTTGAAAACCACCTAGCCTCCGCATGGGACGGGACCCGTTCACGATGGGCGGGCGTATCCGTAATGACGAGCGGCAATTGCCTCGAAACAACCGCGGGGACGAGGCCGGGCGCCGACTCTCCCCAACTAGGGATGACCCAGCCGTCCGCTGCGGCAATCAGGCCCGAGATATCATCCATGGCGCCTGGCATGGTTGCCAAATAGCCCAGCCCCAAGTCTTTCACCTGATTAAAAAGTCGTCCGCGTTCAGGTCCTTCACCACCAATCCACAGCCGGGCGGTAGGAAACTTTTGCAGCACATGGGACCAAGCGGCGATCAGATCGGCAAAACCTTCGGTCGTGATGAGCCTGCCGTGGGCGGCCACAAGCAGACTATTTTCGGGAAGTCCCAAGTCAAAGTTAATGGCTGCGAAGGCGTTGCGTGCATCTTGCCTTTCGATTGGGCCTACCGGCATCGATGGTGGTGTTGGCGAACTGATGCGCGTAATCCGCCCCGATGGAACACCTGCAGCGATGGATTCCTGCGTGGCGGCTTGCGACGATGTCACCCAGGCCGCTGCTTGAAACGCCTGCTGCAAAATGCGGCTACCTAAAGGATTGGCCTGAAGTCGATCAAGGTCGCCACCGATTCCCGCTCGCTCCACACGAACGATGACCGGCACCTTGGTCCCTTGCAGGGCTGCAATGGCAATGTACGATTCCGCCTTCAGTTCAGAGACGATGACTGCATCCAAGTTTTGCCGATTGCTGCGCAGCCAGCGGTACAGTCCAAACAGATGTCGCATTGGCCCAATGCCGGGCGTTTGCGAACGAGGCAGTCGTACAACAGGGATGCCACAGTAGGAGATTTCCGAGGGCCAGCTCGAAGCTGCGGGCTTGGTGGTGATGATTTGTGGCAGCGCTCCGGCCCAAGCAAGGCCTAACGCCAAGTCGGCGATTGCTCGTTCCGCACCGCCGCTCAGCGGCCAAAAGCGACGACAGACAATCCCTACCCGCAATCGCCTCATGGCTGTGCATCCGGCAAGGGGGAAGTCCCAGAATCACTTGGTGATATGTCGGATGGCTCAAGTGCCGCAAGATACGGTAGGTTGCGGTACGCATCGTCGTAGTCGAGGCCGTAGCCGACAACGAACTCGTCCGGAATCTCAAAGCCGACGTAGTCAGGCCGATATTCGACTTGTTGTTTACCCTGTTTGAGTAGTAGTACGGCCGAGCGAATCGTACTGGGAGCAAAGTCCTTTAGCAGGGCCATCACTTCGACCAGCGTATGGCCGGTGTCAAAAATATCGTCCACCAACAGGACGTCCCGACCGCGGATATCGGGCATCATGTCGGCCTGGATTTTGAGTTCGCCTCTTTGGGTGCCGTGGTAGCTGCTGGTTTGGATCACGCCGACCCGCAAGGGCATGTCTAGCTTTCGCACCAAATCCGAAAGAAATATGATCGAACCAGTGAGGATGGCGATCACGGTGAGCGATCGCCCTTCCTCTTGCTGGCGAATGCGTTCCGCAAGATTGGTGATAGAAGCTTCGATCTGCTCTGCGGAGACGAGGGTTTTCACGCGATGGGTAGTTTCTACGAAAACGGAAAAGCAGGCCTTCCCTCTCTCATGGAAATGGCAAGCTTGGGTATGCTATTCTTGGCTAACCTACTCCATTCCTGAAAAAGTGAAAACCCATGTCTGGGACTTGGACCACAGAAAAAGTCGGCGGGCACGATTGCGACCTATTTTCTCCGTCGCAGCCGCATCCCCACGGATTTGTCTTGATTTATCTGCACGGCGTACACCTCAACCGGCTCGTCGATAAAGCGGAGTTCACGCGCCAATTCGAAAAACATGGTCTGCCCGTCGTTTGCCCCGTGTCGCAGCGAAGCTGGTGGACTGACCGCATCTGCAAGGAATTTGACGCCAATATCACCGCGCAGCAGCACGTTTTGCAGAATGTGCTCCCCTTTATTGAGCAGCGCTTTGGCGTGAAGCCGCCGCGGATTGGCCTATTTGGGACCAGCATGGGAGGCCAAGGGGCGCTACGTCTCGCCTACAAGTTTCCCGACCTGTTTCCGGTAGTGGCAGGCCTTTCGCCGGCGATTGACTATCACAAGCGATATAATGAAGGGGATGAGACGATCCCGCAGATGTATTCCGATCCGGAAGCGGCCCGTCAAGATACGGCGCTGTTGCATATCCACCCGCTGAATTGGCCGCGGCATCAATATTTTTGCTGCGACCCGGAAGACTATCGCTGGTGGGATAGCTGTGAGCGATTGCGAATGAAGCTATGGTCGCTTGGAGTGCCGTACCACTGCGACCTAGAAACCAGCGGCGGTGGGCACGGCTTTGCCTACTACGAAAAGATGGCACCGCAGGCGATCGAGTTTTTAGTCGACCGCCTGGGAAAAGAACGCCTGCGGATCAGTGGTTAGTTGGTATACCGACCAGCCACCAGCGAGATGTTTTGTCCGCCAAAGCCAAAGCTGTTGCTCAGGGCATAGTCGCAACGAGCTTCGCGTGCCACGTTGGGGACATAATCCAAATCGAGATCCGGATCCGGGTTTTCGTAGTTGATCGTTGGTGGCAAGACATTATCACGAATGGCCATCAAGCAGATGATCAGTTCGGTAACGCCACCCGCCGCGATCAGATGCCCCATCATGCTCTTTGTGCTGGAAACCGGCACTTTCATCGCGTTTTCGCCAAACACTTGTTTGCACGCAACCGTCTCGACGCGATCATTCACCGAGGTGCTGGTGCCGTGTGCGTTGACGTAATTGATGTCCGATGGGTTTAGCCCAGCGTCGGCAATCGCCATCCGCATGCAACTAATAGCACCGCGACCTTCTGGATGAATGTCGGTAATGCGATAGGCATCTGCCGTTGTGCCGTAGCCCAAGACTTCGCCATAGATGAACGCGCCACGCTTTTTGGCATGTTCAAGTTCTTCGAGTACGACCATCGCTCCACCTTCGCCCAGCACAAATCCATCGCGCAAGCGATCAAAGGGGCGCGAAGCCTTGGTGGGGTCTTCATTGTTAGTGGAAAGAGCCGTCAACAGGTTGAAGCCTGTCACGCCGAATGGATGGATCATGCTGTGAGCGCCGCCAGACATCATGACGTCCGCTTCGCCGCGACGAATGATTTCGGTCGCTTCGCCAATGGCCTGGGTGCTCGCTGCACAGGCGGTAAGGCAGTTGCAATTCGGACCTTGGGCATCAAACAGACTTGCCACGTAACCGGCAGGCATGTTGGGTTCTTGTTCGATCTCGGCGATGGGGTCGAGGATTTCTAGCCCCGCCTTGGTGAACTTCACCAGGTTGAGCGTGTCCCCTTCAATGCCGGCAGTCATCATGCGGGCAAACGACATGAAATCTTGGCTGCCTTCGCCGCAACCCAAGTAAACGCCAAAGCGGGTTGGATCGAGCTTAGTATTAGCCAGGCCAGAGGAAGCATAGGCTTGCTTGGCGGCGCCAACGGCAAACTTGGTATGGCGTCCACGTACTTTCCACACCTCGGGATCTTCTCCCGCCATGCTAATGTCCCAGCCTTTTACTTCGGCCGAGATCTTGGTGGGAAAGCGACTTGCGTCAAAGAGCGTCGTAAAGCCGACGCCCGACTTACTTTCCTTCAGCGCCTTCCATACGGTTTCCACATCGTGGCCCAAGGGGTTGATGCTGCCAACGCCGGTTACCACTACTCGCCGTCTCATGGATATCTTTCCTCGCGGTGACCACCCTCTTTGACTGAAGAGGGAAAGCCGCCCGTTGTCTGATGAACTCTGTCAAATGGCTTAGTAAGTATATCCCAACCTGCCCTAGGCTTCGATGGCCGTTGGTTAGGTCCATTCGCAGGGGGCTGGAAAATAAAAACGCCTAAAAAGGTTTGGTTAGCCGAGCGGTATTCCGCGGGGCTGGGGGCTTATAAGGGAGCGGACTCCATTAGCCAGTCGCCGTGGGATAGGCCGTCCGGCGGCCGATGGAATGGTACTCAAACCCGTATTCTGCCATCGTTTCGGGCTCGTACAGGTTGCGTCCGTCAAACACCGTATTGCCGGCCATCCGTTGTTTCATATCGGCAAAGTCCGGGTTCCGAAATTCGCCCCATTCAGTATTGATTGCTGAGCAGTTGTGCGCCGTCGATGGCCTCCATGGGGGTACGGGCGTAGACCAGCTTATCCCCGTACTTCTCCTTCACGTTGGCCATCGCCTCTGGGTCGTGAACTTGTATCTTGCAGCCGTGCGACAGCAAAAAGTCGATCAGGACTAAGGCGGGCGCTTCGCGAATGTCGTCGGTTCGTGGCTTAAAGGCCAAGCCCCAAACCGCCACCGTGGCTTTGTCTAGCTTTGCGCCGAACCGGGCACGGATCTTCTCGAGAAGGACGCTCTTTTGATGATCGTTGACGGCATCCACCGCGCGGAGCATGATCGGCTCCATCCCGACCTTCTCGGCCATGCTGGCTAGTGCTCGCACATCTTTGGGAAAGCAGCTTCCGCCGTATCCTACGCCAGGGAACAAGAATTGAAATCCAATTCGCCGATCATGGCCGATGCCACGTCGCACATCATTGATGTCGCCATCGAGGCGTTCGCACAGATTGGCCATCTCGTTGATGAAGCTAATCTTGGTCGAAAGCAGCGCGTTGGCCACATACTTGGTAAGTTCAGCGCTTTCACGCGACATAACCAACAGTGGCTTGTCGGTGCGCAGGTATGGCGTGTACAGCTCTCGCAAAAGCGACTCTGCATGTTTGGAATGTACGCCAATAACGATGCGATCCGGATATTGAAAGTCGTTGATCGCGGCTCCCTCTTTCAGGAACTCGGGATTGCTGGCGACATGGCACTCTCGCCCCGTTAGTTGCAACAGCTTGGCGGCAATCGCAGTACCGGTTCCCACGGGAACGGTGCTTTTGGTAACCACAACAGCGGTATGCGACAAAAAGGGTGCGATCCCTTCGACCGCCTTCCAAACGTATTGAAGATCGGCCGCACCATGAGCATCGGGCGGTGTTCCGACGGCTAAAAAGACCGCTTCGGCCTTTTGAACAGCGCTTGCCAGATCGGTCGTGAAACTAAGACGGCCTGCCGAGCTATTGCGAATGACAAGCTCCGAAAGCCCCGGCTCATAAATGGGCATTTCGCCCCGCTGAAGCCGTTCCACTTTGGTGGAGTCGATATCGATGCAGGTGACGGAGTTGCCGCTATCTGCTAGGCAGGTCCCAGTGACCAGCCCGACATACCCCGTACCGATCATTGCAATCTTCATCGATTTCAACCACCTTCTGGGCGACGACTCTTTCGCAACCTTGTCATGCCATAGCCACTAGCCTGCCGCTGCCACTAACTAGGCTGGCGGTGCCTCTTCGCCACCGACTGGGGGAACGACATCGGCCAATTCTTCGACCGGTACAGGAACCACGGCGACGAGGATATCCTCATCATCCAGGCTCATGATTCGAACGCCCTGAGTGTTACGCCCAATGACGTTGATTTCCTTGGCGGCGATGCGTTGGATCTTTCCACGGGCCGTCATCATGAGGACTTCGTCCCCATCGACAACACGGCAGATACCAATCACCTTGCCGTTACGAGCGGTCGTCTTGATATCTCGAATTCCCTTGCCGCCACGACGCTGAGTTCGGTAACGCGTGCCGGAGGAGCCCTCGTCACCCTCGTCTTCGTCGGTCCCTTCTGGAGCAGCATCTACTGCTTCAGGTGCGGCTTCGGAGGTTTCCGTCGTAGCATCACCGTTCTCTTCGTCGACCGGTGGAGCCCCTTCAAGAACCGTTGCATTCGGCCCAAAGAAGGTTCGCTTTCCGTAACCCTTTTCGCAGACGGTTAGCATGGTTGCTTCGGGGTCTGCCACGACCATACCTACGAGTTGGTCGCCGGAGCCGATGGAGATTCCCTTCACACCGGAGGTGTTGCGCCCCATGGGACGTGCATCGGATTCGCTAAATCGGATCGCCATCCCCTTGGCCGTTGCCAAGACGACTTCATCGCCGGGCTTGGTGATAACCACATCCACCACTTCATCATCTTCGCGAAGCTTGATGGCAATGATGCCACCGCGCTTGGGCCGGCTGTAATCTTCGAGCGGGCTCTTCTTGATGAGCCCCTTGCGGGTTGCCATCATCAGGAAGTGGCCATCTTTATTGAACTCGCGAATCGCCAAGCATTCGGCGATCTTTTCCCCTTCAGCCAGGTTGAGCAAGTTGACAATGGCTCGTCCACGACTTTCACGGTTAAGCTCGGGCAGGTCGTAAACCTTTTGCCAGTAGACCTTGCCGAGGTTGGTGAAGAACAGCAAGTACGCGTGCGTACTGGCTACGAACAGATGCTCGATAGGATCTTCATCCTCGGTCTTGGCCCCCTTGAGCCCCTTGCCACCGCGTCGCTGCGAACGATAGGTGTTGGACGGTGTTCGCTTGATGTAGCCCTTGTGGCTAATCGAAACCACCATCGATTCTTCGGGAATCAGGTCTTCCAGATCCACCGAGCCGAGTTCTTCACCACTAATTTCGGTCAGGCGATTTTCGCCGTGCTTCCGCTTGATCTCGAGGATGTCTTCCCGAATGATCGCCCGGATGTTGTTTTCGTCGGAAAGGATGCGTAGGTACTCAGTAATTTCTTTGAGCAGTTCCGCATGTTCCTCTCCCAAACGTTCTTGTTCGAGGTTAACCAGTTGGCCCAGCGTCATACGCAAAATGGCATCCGACTGAACGGCCGTCAGCGAATAACCATCGGCAACCCCTCGTTCATCTTGGAACAGGCGGAAGCCATCTTCACCCAAGGCGCGTTGCATCATCGAGGCCGGACAAACCACGCCCATCAAGCCCGCTTTTGCCTCGGCTTGCGTGCGAGAAGCGCGGATGATGCGGATGATTTCATCAATGTTGGCCAGGGCAAGTAGCAAGCCTTCAACGGTGTGCTTTCGCTTGCGAGCCTTCGACAACAGGAACTGAGTTCGGCGGCGGATGACCGTGACACGGTGCCGCAAGAACTCGACCAGCATGTCCTTGAACGTTAGTTCGCGAGGCTTGCCGTCGACTAGCGCCAAGAAGATCAGCGAGAACGTGTCTTGCAGTGGCGAGAACTGATACAGCTGATTGAGGATAACCTCGGGATCGCCATCGCGCTTGATGTCGATAACGATATGCACCGGGTGCTGCAAATCGCTATAGTCGGTAACTTCAGCGATCCCCTTGATCCGGTCCTCAGCGATGAGGTCGCGAATCTTTTCCAGCACGTTATCGCGAGTCGCCTGGTAAGGGATCTCGTGGACGACGATGCGGTAGCGGTCCTTCTTGTGCTCTTCGATCTTGCAACGAGCGCGAACAACGATGTTGCCGCGTCCCGTCATGTAGCCGCGACGGATACCACTTCGGCCGCAGATGATGCCCCCCGTGGGGAAATCCGGGCCTGGAACAATCTCCAGCAGTTCATCCATCGAAACGTCGGGATCGTCAATGACGCGAACGAGCGCATCACAAACTTCACGCAGGTTATGCGGAGGGATGCTCGTCGCCATACCGACGGCAATACCTTGCGTTCCGTTCACGAGCAAGTTCGGGAACTTGCTCGGCAGAACCGTAGGTTCCAAGTTGCGTTCGTCGTAGGTCGGGATATAGTCGACCGTGTCGAGCTTCAAATCGTCAAGTAGCAACGCGGCAATCGGCGAAAGGCGAGCTTCCGTATAACGCATGGCTGCCGGAGGCATGCCAGCGATCGAGCCAAAGTTACCTTGCTTGTCGATCAGAACGTGACGCATGTTCCAGTCTTGCGCCATGCGGACCAGCGTTGGGTAAATAACGCTTTCACCGTGAGGGTGATAGTTACCGCTCGTATCGCCGGAGATCTTGGCACACTTCACACGTGCTGCGCCAGGGCCGAGGTTGAGATCGTTCATCGCGACGAGCAAACGCCGCTGCGAAGGTTTCAGGCCGTCACGCACGTCGGGAAGGGCACGACTGACGATTACGCTCATCGCGTAGGTCAGGTAGCTTTCCTTTAACTCGTTTTCGATAGGCTGGTCGAGGATCCGTCCTGCGGCACCACCAGAGGCCGGAGATAGATTGGCGTCGTCCGAAGGATTTCCTGGGAAGTCAGAGCCAGTAGACAAGTCAGAGTCCTTTCACCGAAGATTCCCATCCGCTGGCGATTTTGCCGGAGTCGATGCACCAAGCGGGTCGCCGCCGTAAGTCGCGAAGGGACTTCGGCACTGATGAAAACGAGCGTTCAACAGGGGCTGGCGGAGGGCCGACTAACCCCAGAAAACTAAGCTGCAGATTGTATCAGTTTTGGCGGTGGTTCGCAATCATGCTCGCCGCTCGGGCGATTGTCACAACTGCTTTCAGGGCAATTACTTGCGACGAGCCCCTTTGCGGGCTCACGGCCATTGGCTTCGACGACCCAAAATTGCCGCCAGCCAGGGCCTTTTTACCTGCCCAACGAAAAATGACCAGCCGACAAAATTGTGGGCTGGTCATTGGAGGTTTTCAGGTTTGGTGCCCGGCCTTTAAAACCGAGCGGGAACTCTGAGAGTTTTACTTACGAACCAGCAGCAGGTGCCATTGGGGCAGCACCGGCAGGTGCAGCCACGGGAGCGGCACCAGCAGGAGCGGCGGCGGCAGGTGCGCCCGCAGGAGCTGGAGCAGGTGCAGCACCACCGGCAGGTGGAGCGACCGCTGCAGGAGCAGCCACAGGTGCCGCGGCAGGACCAGGAGCAACCGGTGCCGAAGCAGCGGGGCTAGGACTGGAGCTGGCCGAAGCCTTCCACCATGGATATTCACCGTAGCGTTGCAGTTCCATATAAAGGATGACCGTCCCCGTGACGAGCGACAGGAAGGAAAGGATCATCATCACGGTGTAGATGTTGGTCTTTTGCTTTTCCTGCGGCATCATTGGGTTAGCCGAGCTTTGTAGAGACATTGTCGCCCTTCTTAATCGAGCCGCGTTGGAGTTCCTTCACCATTTGTCCGACAGCGCGGTCGGGAGACGTCTTCCGAATGATCACACGGCCCAGGTACTTGTCGCCGCGATAGACTTCCATCGAATGACCTTCCTTCAGCCCATCATCCGAGCCGAGGGAAATCTCAATCAGGTCCTTGTCACCAACAGCCAAGACAACCCCTTCCACCTTCGGTGGGATGTGAGCGACCAAGCTATCAGCCTTAAGGCCATGAGCATCCATTACCATCTTTTGCTGGGCAACTTGGGCCAACAAAGAAGCATTGCGTTCTTCCATCCGAAGCTTGGTGCCTTCGGCTTGGTTGAGTTGTTCGGTTAGTGCCACGACCTTCTCGAATTGAACGTCGCGATCACCTTGAATGTCGCGGACTTCGGTGCGAACCTTATCCACTTCGCCTTCAAGCGTCTTCAAACGCTCTTGGGCAATCTTTTCGGCATCGGTGACTTTGGCATGAGCTGCAGACAAGCTTTGCAGGTCGCGCTCCTTGCTGGCCAGTTCGCTCGAGGCTTGTGTTAGCCGAGTTTGCAGGGCCGCAATGGCTTGGCGGCGTGAAGCCTGCTCCTGAGCCAAAACAACCCGCACGCTGTCCAGGTCGGCTTTGACAGTCTTGAGTTCTGCGGACTGATTTTCTTTCAGTCGGTTGAGCTCAATGTACTTGTCACGCCAATTGGTGTGAGTAGCAAACGTCATCATGCTAAATGCCATAAAGAGCACACTTAGCAGTAGCGTCAGAACAGTAAAAATCTTGCCAACGAGGGTCATGGCTTGCGATTCCCAATAGTCTCAAAAATGGAGAGTAACCAAGCAGGCCTGTGATCAGTATCTTTCGAGCCGAATCCAGTCGGTTGCGTGGCAGGTACTTCCTGAACCGATTCTTCGCACCAATTCATCCCGTACAGGGAAGTGCGAAAAGCCTCAGTTCAAGAAACGATTTGCTGCCGATTCTGCCGCAGACCCGGCCCGATTAGCCAGCTGAGTATAATTTCCCCAGAATACCAATGTCAATAAAATCCGTTCATATTTGGTAACTTAGCTAAGATGATTCTCTTCGCTAAGCGTTGCAAATTGCCGTTCAGCCCGGTTCATCGGACGCCATGCCTCCTGGCCCCCAATAAATAGCTCCTAGGCCTCGTAATCGGCCCTCTGAAGCCATGTGGCGCTACAACCGGACTTTGTTACCTTTTTCCGGCCAGCCCCTCTGGCACCTTGCCTACAAGTCTACGTCACGATTTTGTGTCACTACGTCTTACCCGATGCAAAAAGTGCACATTTTCGAAAAAAAGCCCCTAGAAGGACGAGGCCACTGGTCCACCACAAGGCATCTCCCCAAAAGTGGTAGGCCGGTTTCCGGCCATCCCGGACGGGCTGACACCGGAAAGTTTCTGCCGTTTTTCGCTTCCCTTGGGTAACGACTTTGCCGCTTCCTAGGATATGCGCGGAAAGTCCGGTATTGGCGGCGACCAATACAGGGATGCGGTTCTCGACCGCCCGGAAGATGTTGCATCGCAAGTGCATGTCCAAAATGCTGGTCCCGTGAAACCAGCCATCATTGGAAAGGTTCGCCAGAACGTCTGGCGCATGCCCTTGTTTCCGGAGAAGGCAAACCTGTTGGCGTACCCAGTGGGGAACGGTGGTCTCAAAACAAACGCATGGCGCGATCTTATAGCCGTGGACGTCAAACGCAGCGGAGGACTTGCCGCGCGATAATCCTTCACCGAGGGGCGTGATCGAGTACAAGATCGGGAACCATTCGCCAAATGGAATGTACTCGCCGAACATGACGATCTTCATCTTGTAGTACCGGTCCGTCACATTGCCTGCCTTGTCGACCATTAATGCCGCATTGTACGAACGGCTTTTCTCGCCTGAGAACTCCACCGTGGTGCCCCCAAACAGTAACGGCGTTGACCCATCGGTTTTTGAATGCCGTGCATTGATCAGTTGGGCAGCGCTGCGAATGACGTTTTCAAACGGCGCACCGGAGGCGTCAATCCGCTGGCGAAATTGTTCGGCCGTCATTTGAGCATTCGCGGGTGCCTTCAGCTCGCCGACGACCTTTAGTTCCGGCAAGGGAAACGAGGACTCTGGCCAAATCACGAGGTCAATGGCTGCTTTGTCGTCCTGCATGGCCTGACGTGTTAGCTGTTCATAGTGGGCCAGCGTGCGATCAACGCGAGCGTTGGCTTCCTCCTCGGTTGTGTCGAATACGGTATCCAGTGCTCCTTGCACCACGAGCACATTCAGCTTCTTCTCGTCAGCAGGAATCTTGGTTGCTTCATCCAGACGAAATCGGCCGTACGCCAATAATCCACCGACCAGTGCACCGGCATAACCAAGTCGATAATAGAAGGAGCGAGGCAACTGCCGTTCACGTTTAGCAAGTGTGAGAAACGTCTGGAACAGAACGACAGAGACCGACATCATCAACCAGCTTAGGCCGTATCCCCCCGCAATATCGGCTATTTGGATCGTCCACAGTTGATCTGCTTGGGAATGCGCCAATAGCCCCATCGAAAAGCCGGTAAACAAATGGCCGCGAACCAATTCCAGCCAGGCCCAAAACAGCGGCGCAACCAAGAGCAGTGGCCATCGTTGTTCGCCAAGGTAAGAAAGACGCCGCGTCACAACAATAAATGTTGGCAAGTAAACGCCCAGATAAGCCGACAGCGCCACCCATCCCAAATAAAGTGCTGGATGAGCAAGTCGAATCCCTTGTAGCATCACCAGCCAGTGCAAAGTTCCCGCCAGCCAAATCATCAGGATTCCGCTGCGTGACAGAACCCGTCGATCTGCCACAATGGGAAACCAAAAGCAGGGAGCAATCCACGCTCAGCCACGGCAGGTTGCAGGGAGGGAATGCAAGGAACAGAAGCAGGCCACCCAAGGCGGCGTATCCAAACGCGACCGACCTTGGAATGGTTTGCGGTGTTGCTCCAGCCGAAGCGGTGGATGTCGCCGAGGTGTTGGCGACATCCTTTTTCGTGGTGCGAGTGGCAGGCTTGGCCATCGGTGTTCCCTAGGATCGCTGGTCGGACCAGAGCGACTACGAGCCCTTGATCTCGAAGATCGCTTCGACTTCTACCGCGGCTCCCACGGGCAGCGCGGCAAAGCCCAAGGCACTTCGGGCATGGTATCCATCCCCTTCCTTGCCAAAGATCTGATGGAGCAAGTCAGAAGCACCGTTAACTACCAAATGTTGGTCGGTGAAGTTGCCGGCCGAGTAAACACAGCCCAGCAGCTTCAAAACGCGTAGGCCGTTGAGCGTGCCATGGGCTTGGTAAACACTGCGGAGGATTTTGACGGCACATTCGCGAGCGGCTGCATACCCTTGTTCGACCGTGAGGCCGGCCCCCAAAATCCCCTTCATATCGCTAACGTGGCCCGAGGTGATCAGCAGGTTTCCCGTGCGGATACACATGTTCAAATAGCCCTTGGGCTGGGGGGAAAGGTCAATGTCTAGCGACTTGGCAATTTCGTCAGGTGTGGACATGAGAAAAATCCTCGGGCCGACCATCGTCGGCGAGCAATCCGGTTAAACTAAAGTGTCGGGAGAAACTGGTCCCGCCAAAAGCTAAAGCATACCCGCAACCCGCGTTTCGCAAACCACCCGATACGCGGTTGTCAGAGGATGCCAGGCGCAAGCAAGACTTCCGATAGAGCCCTCTCTCTTTTTATTTACAAGCTGAGCTTCCTCATGGCCCCCCGTTCGTCCCGTATTACTGTCACGGAATTTCAAGCCCTCAAGAAGTCGGGCAAGAAGATCAGCATGCTAACGGCCTACGATTACCCCATGGCCAAGCTTGTGGATGAAGCAGGGGTCGATGCCATTCTCGTGGGTGACAGCATGAGCATGGTTGTTCAAGGACATGAAACCACCTTGCCCGTAACCTTGGACGAGATCATCTACCATGCCGAGATGGTGGGCCGCGCGGTACAGCATGCATTGGTCGTGGTCGACATGCCGTTTCCGACAAATCATCTAGGCGTCTATAAGGCGATCGAAAATGCGGGTCGCATTTTGAAAGAGACTCGCTGCCAGGCCGTGAAGCTCGAAGGGGGAGCGCAGCAGGCCGATGTGATTGCTGGCCTTGTTGCGGCCGGGATACCGGTTATGGCCCACGTAGGGCTTCGCCCTCAAAGCGTGCATCAAATGGGTGGTTACAAGGTGCAGCGTGACGGGCAGCAACTGCGAGAAGATGCGCTCGCCGCCCAAGAGGCGGGTGCGTTTGCCGTTGTTGTGGAATGTATCCCTGCCCACCTTGCGGCCGAGCTCACCCAACTTTTGGCCATTCCGACAATTGGCATTGGCGCAGGTAGCCAGTGCGACGGCCAAGTGCTGGTAATCAACGACATGCTTGGTCTGACCAGCGGTTATGTTCCCCGCTTTGTGAAGCCGTTTGCGAATTTGAAAGAGACGATCACCACTGCCGTCACTCAGTTTTGTGATGAAGTTCGGTCCGGGCAATTCCCAGGCCCCGATCAGCAGTTCAAATAGGCTATCGCTAAAACTCTTGCATCTCCATATAGATGCAGCCAATGACGACCATCACCACCAGGAACAGGCCACTGCTCCAAATTGGTTGCCACGGGTTGTCGGATCGGGCGCTATTAATAATGCGGGCCAGTCCACGCTGGCGGCGACCAGGTTCCACTTTGGCGGGCTTCGGCGGAGTGAGTAGCTGCGCAATCGGCTTGTACATTTCGCCCGGCTTAGGGAATAGCGTGTAAAACGGCAGGATGCCCCGGTCGTATACTAAGGTGTACATACTGCTAGGGCCAGTGAATTGCTTTTCGGATTTCCAGTCGGCCACGACGTAGGTGCTTACCCGGTTAGAACGATCGATCACCATCAGCTTGCCATCGTTCACCGTGGAAATGCCCGAGATATCGCCCTGTCCGGTAACAGGTGTTGCTGCCACACTTTGTTTGGTGTGGTCATAGGTCCATAAATAGCCATCGCTGGCCAAGACAAAGAATTGCTGTGTTGTTTCATCCGCTGCGGCGGCAATCGGTTTGGCTTGACGGCGAAGTGGAAAGGTGGAAATCTCTTTCAGTGTTGCGGCGTCGATTATGGTGACCTCACCATCTTCTCTACCGATAAGAACTGCCTTGGTCGTGGCGGCGATCTTGGCTCGCTGGCGATCCTTGTCAAATAGCACGGCATTGCCGACATCTTTCATTCGCAGGGGCCGTTCCTTGGCATTGGCCTTTTCAGGATCAGGCTGCACAAAGGCGCCGTGCCAGATTTTCCCGCGGCTATAGACCCAGAGGTCTCCCGGCGGGCAATAACTAACACCGGCCGCACTAAAGTTAGCAGGCTTTTCCGGCCCTAGGCGGCGCATTCCGCTGCCCGGCATGGCCAGGGTCAAACCAAAGATCTTTGGCGTGTTGGGCTGGTCTTCTAGCTTCTTTTCGACCAGATAGATTCCATCAGAGCCAACGAGGATGGCGGCACCTCCCGGTCCAAGGAAGATGGACTGCGGGTCGCTGGGGGGCGAGACAAACTCATTGGCCCGCCAGCCCGTCTTTTCCTCGGCCGCATTCATGACGACTTGCCCGTTCCGCAGGGAGAGGCGAGCGCCAAGGAGTTGTTCAAATTGCGGGCTATAAATTGGGCCGACGCAATCCGGCATCTTTCCGACGGCTGTGATCACGGCACGATTCTGCATCAGCTCTTTGGTCAAAAACGCGACTTGCCACGTTTGCAAAGGTTCGTTCCAGAGCATCGTTTGATTGGCACCATCTTGAGCAATCGGCCCGATGGGCGAATCTTGAACCGCTACCAACTTGGCCTTGGTGACCGAACCCTCCATCAGCTGCTTTCCCATGCCGACGAGATAGCAGGTTCCCCAAAACAGAATCGCCACCATGATGGAGACCACGGTGTTACGCCATAGCACACCCGCTAAAGCGGCCACCGAGTAATAGACGGCAAACACGAAGCCATAAATCGGAATGCACCAAAGCAGGCGTGGCTCCCAAAAACTGAGGCGGAGCCCAAAGAAGAGCCATAACCCGATAAACAGATAGGTGGCGCTGAGTAACACAAAGGCGCACCCGCCAAAAAACTTCGTCATGTAGATGAGCGAGCGAGTGAGCGGCTTGCTAAGCAATAGGTGCAAGCTGCCCGGCTCAAACGTTTGTGGAATGATCGAAGCTGTCACCAGAATCGCCACCAGCAGGCCAATCGACAGCACAAACTTATCGATGAACCAGGGCAAGATTGCCATGATCGCCTGGTGAAAGGTCGAACGACTGATCGAAACAGGGTCGCCAAACTCTCCGTAGAGGGCATACACCATTTGGAAGGAGGTCGGCTCGCTGACGTTCACCACTCCGGGGAAGGCTGCCTCCAGATAAATACGTGAGAGCCGCTTTTGCTCTTCCGGCGGAAAATCGGTTCCCGCTTCCTTGCTCTTTTTGAATTGCCGTTTCAGCTCGCGCCCTTCGTCGGGGATTTCTAGGCCAGCCCAGGAAAGGTCGTTCACAAAGTCGCTCTTGGGAAGCAATGCATTGATTTCATCCCGCAATTGATGAACCGCTTGATCGTACTCCATCCGGTCGGACGGGCTGGGCATGTTGGGAAGCGGTTTGAACTCAGCAATTCGCTTTTGCGTTCCCTCAGGAAAGAGGCTCCATAAATGTCGCGCCGGAGTGTTGCGGGTCTCTTCTTTGCCAGACAGCAGCGTGCCAACCAGCGCATCCCAGTTGGTTACATCGCGCATTTGTAGATCAGTCGTCCGCTTTTCCTTGTAGGTAAGCGGAAAGACCACCAGCAGGGCGATGGTGATTAGCGCCAGCAATAGCCAGAGCGTGCGCGAGGCGATCGCTTCGCGGAAGGAATCGGTAATGATTGCCAGATAAGGACGCATCGTCAAACCACTCTCCAAGAGATCGATTTACTGCTGTGAAAAGTTTTGTACGACGTCGAGAAACACGCTTTCCAAACTGCTCTTATGGCGACTAAGCGAGACGATGCTTGTCTTTTGGCTGCGAAGCAAGTCAATCAGCTGATCCAGCTCAGCTTGGCCATTCAAACGAACTACTAGTTGTGTGCTGTCCGGTGTGATCGGCGTCAGACTGATAATGCGATCAGCCGTCACCATAGAGCGAACGGCTTCCGGCGTGGCACCCAGTTCAAGGGTTACCCGAATCTCTTGCGGCGTTGCCGAGAGGGTTTGAGTCAATTCATCCACGCGGCCAATCCTCTTTAGCTCTCCCTTGTGCAAGATGGCAACCCGGTCGCAAACCAGTTCGACCTCTTGCAGGATATGGCTATTAAGAAAGATGGTCTTTCCTTGCTTTTTTAGATCGAGCATCAAGCTGCGAACCTGGCTGCGGGCTTGAGGGTCTAGGCCGTCGGTCGGTTCATCCAAAATCAGCAGTTGCGGATCATGCAGCAGCACTGCGCCAGGCCGAGACGCTGTAGCATCCCTTTGCTATAGGTTCGGATCGGATCTTTCGCCCGTGGGGCAATCCCAACCAGTTCCAATAGGGCACCCCGTTTGGCGCGGATCTCGCTGCCAGAGACATTGCTAAGTGCCCCGTAATAGTCCAGCGCCGTCAGGCCGGTTAGATGTCGGGGCATCCGCAAGTTTTCTGGAACGTATCCGACGAGCCTTCGCCCGCGTCGATCCCCGGCCGGAAATCCAAGCAGGTTGGCTTGGCCGCTGCTTTTACGAATGATCCCCAGTAAAATCTTGATGAAGGTTGTCTTGCCAGCCCCGTTACCCCCGAGCAGGCCAAAGATCTCGCCTTGGGCGACTTCCAAGGAAAGTCCCTTAAGGGCGTGCTGTTGCTTCTTAAAGAAGATCCCTTCACGATAGGTCTTTTGCAGATTCTCCGTGGTGATTGCTGCAGTCATAGGTGTGCATTCATCCTGAAGGGGGCGTGGGTGGCACTTTCCACCTCCGATAAAACCCATCGAAACGCCGATAGGTTTCCGCGTTCTTTAGAAAACGCTCCCCACTTTAGCGGAGTGTATGCCTGCCTGCCCACGCTAACAAGCGGGCGGCACAAAGTGTCTGCTTCGTAAGGGAGCCGGATTTGCCGTAGGTAGTTCGCTGATAGCAGGCCGTTCTGGCAAAAAAACTACGGCAGAATGGCCGTGCTTTTCCGCAGGAAAAACGGGGCGGAAAAAATCTCTCGAAAGTCGCGCGAACTTTTCCTCTTGCCGCACGGTCTTGAGTGAGTAAAGATTACATCAGTAGTCTTCGCACTAACGCAGTGCGATTTACTAGGTTCCCGTAGTAGGTCGCTCTATCGGCATATGACCGAACCGGGTTGTTCTTAGTGAGGAAGGAGGTGGTCTAGTGAGTAGTGTCTGTACCAGCCGAGGTGGCGCCTTTTAGAGGCAGCCGGCGGGTTGCCAGCGGGCAGCCACCATCCTCGTAAAGATTACCAAGTCTTACGAGCTACCTGGGGGACCTGAGTCATTCGTGACTTAGGTCCCCTTCTTTTGCGCGGAATGAATCGCAACAGACTTTGCTAGGGCATAGTCTGTTTAGGCTCTTGTATCGAGAGGTGCTGGGCACGACGATGCTTGCATGGTATGCGGCCGATCATTCGCCCAAGCGGAGTTGCTCTCGTGGTTAAAAAGATCCTGATAGTGCTGGTAATTCTGGCCGTCGCTTTTGTGGGGCTGATAGGCGCACTCTGCTTTGCCTATTTGACGTTAGACGCCCGCTATCAAAAGGATATGGACGTTGTCCGGCAAAAGGATGCCCAGCAAATCATCAAGCTTGTACAGGAGTACACGGACAAGACGGGACATCTCCCTTTTCAAGAACATACGGCAGAAAAGCCAGTCATGGTGCTGATTGGTCATTCGATGCAGGAAGAGTATGAATTTAACCGTGATCCTGTTTTGGCACGTGGGGCGATTTTTGCCAACTCTTCCACGATGGAAAAGCTGCTTTCCAAGGAGTTAAAGCGGCCTATCACCTTACCCCGCGATCCGCAAAAGGTTGCAACCTATGCACCGAATGTCTATGTCTATTTTGTGAAGGGAAATGAGGTCGCAGTCGCCTCGCACCTGCGCTACCCGAATGCCGAAGGTGTTGAGTACAAGTGGAATGGGGAGAAGTTTTACTCGTATACCATCGCTTACAAAGTTGAGCCACCGAAGAAGTGACCTTCTTTTGATTGGGAGACTGAGAAGACCTTTCGAAGGTGGTAAAGCTTTGCTGTGTAAGTGAGCAAATGGCGCCCGAACTGAATCCTTATGAAGCACCTCGTGGTAGCTATCTACCACCGACTTCTAATAAGTTACTGGGTAAAAATCGATTTGCCTGGCTTCTGCTTCCTGCGATCGTAGGCGCAATTCTTGGCGTGCTGTTTCTCCGGCCATCGCCCCAAGGGTTTCACCCCATGGGGAAATATATAAGTGCTGGCGTTGGCGGGCTTTTTTTGTTTTTTTCCGTTCAGTTTTGTCGCGTGTTGTACTTCCTGTTTTCCTTTGTGAATTCCAAGAGAGCGACGCACGAAGATGAATCTCTGTCCGTTTGGTACCCGTCAGCTAAGCAAGTTCGCCTAGCATATTACGTCGCCGCGGATGGTGCGCGTCTGGTTCTATACGGGCCGATGGATGTGGATCTGTCGCCACTGAAGGAATGCTTTGCACAACTCGGGGGGCAGGAGGGGATTGTCGATCTGGAGTCTTTGCCGTTCGTGCATGGTGCTGTTGGTGTGAAGCTGCGATTGCAGTCGCTGAAAAGTGAGGCAGGTTTTCATTCGCGTTTGCGGCCAGGAGTACATGCGGTACGCGAAGGGGGAACTGCTTTTCAATGGACGCGGACCTGTGAGGAGTGGAAAGAGATGGCAGAGTTGATCGAGAAAATGCAAGCTTCAAAAGGTCCTTGCCATCAATACTTTCCCCAGGAGGCGAGTGATGACGCCAAGGTTGTACTTTCCAAGGGGGAGTACAGCGATGATGGATTGAAAGGTCCGGTGTAGTAGGCGGGGGATGCCCGGTCGCTTACGCTCGCGGCTCTGAAAATACGGCGAACGGACACTGGCCAGCCCCGAAATGGGCGAATGAAGGGTGGGAAGCGTACGCTCGGGGAACTTGCCAGTGCCACCCAAGCCAAATGCTGGAGGAAGTGTAGGGTGCTGAGCACGCCAATTTCGGCCTAGTTCATTCGCACAAAAGCCTTTACACTCCGCCACCGATTCTTCGTACCTTTTGGGAAGGCGAAATTGTCATGGCGGATGTTCTGCGGCCAATCATCAAAGCGCTCGGCGTGGTCTTGTGCGCGCTCGGGGCCTATAGCCAATCGACGGCGTGGGGACAGAATGTCCGTAGCACGGTGGCAATGCGGCAAGATGCTGGCCTATCTTCCATTACCTTCATCGATGCAGATCGCGGCTGGGCCGTTGGCGATCGGGGCGTCATTTGGCATACGACGGATGGTGGCCGTAACTGGCGACTTCAAAATTCGGGGACGACAGCCCGGCTGGAATCGATCGCGATGATGGATGCCGAGAACGGCTGGGTTGTCGGCGGCTATACGCAGCCCTACACCCATGAAACCGTTGGTATCGTGCTGCGCACCCGTGATGGTGGACGAACCTGGCAGGCCTCTCCCGATGCATCTTTGCCTTACTTAAGGCACGTCAAATTCTTCAGCGCCAAGCAAGGCTGGGCGCTGGGCGATTCGTCCGCACTTTATCCGAGCGGTGCTTTTTATACGGAAGATGGTGGCAAAACTTGGACCACCGTCGCCAAAGGGGAAACCGAAGGGTGGCTCGCTGGTGATTTTCGTGACTTTCGCGGCGGTGCGATGGCCGGCCGAGGCGGACAATTGGTGGCGGTTACCGCGCAGCAAATGAAAGAATCGCGCGTGGCTCCCCTGGGCAAGCGAAATGCTCGTCGCATGGTCCTTTGGCCGGATGCGCGGGGCTGGCTTGTGGGGGATGGTGGATTGGTCCTTAAAACGCTGGACGGCGGACATAGTTGGAACGGCCCAGATGGGGCTCTGCCAAGCCTTGCAGGCGATGCCATGGATTTTGAAGCGGTTGCCAGCTTGGCCGACCATGTTTGGGTTGCGGGTACGCCGGGCACGCTAGTCTTGCACTCTGCCAATGCGGGCAAGACCTGGGAAGTGTTTGACACCCAGCAGACTACACCGATCAAAAGCCTGTTTTTCGTCGACCAGAATCGTGGCTTTGCCGCTTGCGAATTGGGCGTGATCATGGCGACCCTGGATGGCGGTCGCACTTGGACCGTCCAGCACAGTGGCGGCAAACGGGCGGCGATGCTCGGGATCTTCAGTCAGCCGGAGCGGGTTTGCTGGGATCTGGTGGCCCAGCAAGCTGGTAGTGAAGGCTATTTGACAACCCTAGAAATTTTGGGCCGCCGCGACGACACTCGCCAAGGGGCGACGTTGCCCCAGCGCTCGCGTGAGGCGCTGGTAACGGTAGGTGGATCTTCGCTTTCAACGGCTTGGCGGTTTCCTTTGCGAGAGCAAGAGATCAGCATGTCCGCGCAGTCGATCATGCAGTACTGGGATGAGGCGAATGACGGTCATGCGAAGGAACTGATCGAGGCACATCTGGTCCGTCAGATTCGTTTGTGGCGTCCCGATGTGATCGCGACCGAAGATGTTAGCCCGCGTGGAGATGATCCGCTGGGGCATGTCACCAATCAGCTGGTACTTTCGGCCGTACAAAAGGCAGCCGATCCTAATGCATTCTCAGGACAGATTTTTGATTTGCACTTGGACGTATGGAAGGTGAAGAAGGTCTTCTCCATCAAGCGTGGTGGACAGGCCGGCGTTGTAACCATTACGCCAGCTCAGTGGCTCGCACGGCTCAATCGCTCGATCGCCGATCAGGCCGAGCTCGGGCGTTCCCTCATCGAGACGACCGTGCAAGACCGAGCCAGCATGATTGGACTATCGCTACTTGTGGATCATTTGCCGCAACAAGCGGGCCGCCGCGATGTGTTTAGCGGGCTGGTATTGCTGCCGGGTGGAGAAGCCCGTCGCGAGCTCGATGATGTTGCCTCGGGCGACTTGGAGTTCTTAGCCCGCGCGGCACAAAAGCGACACAACGTTGAACAGCTGTTGTCACGAATGGATCGTGATGTGGCCCAGGGTGCAGCTTGGCTGGGGCAGCTCGACGATCTGACCAAGGGATTGAACCCCGACAACGCCAGTGAGATCACCTATCAAATGGCGATGCGGTTTCAGCGACTTGGGCGTTCGGATTCGGCCTGCGAGGTCCTTCATACCTTGCTAGATAAGTATCCAAAGCATCCACTAGCAGGTAAGGCGGCAGTTTGGCTGATTGAATATTATTCCAGCAGCGAGACGTTCCATCGTGAGCGGCGCGAATCCCGTTTTGTTTCTTCCATTGCCACCGTAGATCATCCGCTGCAGCATTCGCCTGATGAGGTGGTTGAAGATGCAGACCTAAAACAACGGGAAGTTCAGCCAGCCAGCTTTGCATCTCAAGGGATCGCTACCTCGGCTCATGCACGCATGTCCCTGGGGGACCGTACGGGCCGAGCATTGGCAGTTGCCCAGCAAATTGAGAAGACACGCCCCGTACTTCATGCCGAGCCTCAATTGCGTTTTTCGCTGGCTAAGGCTTTGCGGCAGCAAGGGCAGGGGAGGGCGGCTGAGAAGTTCTTTAACAGCCTCCTCTCGCAACGACCAGGTGACCCCTGGGCCCGTTGTGCCGAGGCCGAGCTGTGGCTGAACTCCACTGCTGGCGCAAGCCCCAAGAAGATTATCAATTGTGCCTCTGCCGTTCAGCGTCCTACGCTGGATGGACGACTCGAGGAAGAGATTTGGCGCTATGCCAAGGCGGTAAGCCTGACGGCCAATCCTGTGGATGAATTGCGTCTAAAAGAACTGCCGGCCGTAGCGGTTATGGCATTTGATGAAGAGTTTCTTTATCTGGCGGTTAGCTGTAAGCGTGTGACACCCGGCATGCCGCAGGATGAACAAGCCGCCCCACGGAAGCATGATGAAGACCTTTCGCATTCCGACCGTGTTCAGCTGATCCTCGATGTGGATCGCGACTATGGCAGCTACTATGTGATGTCAGTGGATTCGAAGGGTCGGACGGCCGAAAGCTGTTTTGGCGATGTCACCTGGAATCCCGCCTGGTATGTGGCCGCGGCCGGTGACCAGGACCATTGGACGGTAGAAGTGGCTATTCCTTTGGCGGAACTCGTGTCGCACACTCCCAAGGCCAAGGATGTGTGGGCCGTTGGCATTCAGCGTGTTGTTCCTGAAAAGGGATTGCAGGCGTTTTCGCTTCCCGCCTCCGCGACGATCCGTCCCGAAGGCTTGGGCCTGCTGATGTTTGAATAGCACCAAACAACGTTGGCTATTCGTCGGTGGGTGGTGCTAAATCCACGGGATTGGCGGGGGCCTGGTTAAGCGCTTCATCGTCCGAGGTGCCAACGTCCTCTCGATAGGGTTTGCCCGAACGAAAGAGTTCTAGGCGGTTAGACACGCGGGGCTTTTTGGCCTCTTCGCCACCAAGATCGATCGCCTCTTGTTGGGTTTTTACCGCGTTCTCCATATCGCCCGCTTCGGCATAGGCGGCAGCCAGGGTGTCGACCACTTTCCAGTCTTCCCAATTGCTTAGCTCGCACCCTTTGAGCGCGAGTTTTACCGCCTCCTTTCCATCGCGATGTTTGTCGCTGGGACAAGTGGCCAAGAGCCAAGCGATACTGTTATGCACTGAGGGGTTCTCGGGGGCGAGCTTGTGGGCGGCGCGAAAGTCGGCTAATTCCTTGTCGTAATCCTTGAGACGACCATAGATCAAGCCACGCTGAATGAGTAGCTGGGGACGCTCTTCCCGAAGGCTAAATTTGATTGCCTGAGTGTAGTCTTCGACAACTTTGTTTAGGTCCCCTTTTTGAAGCTGCGTCGTGAAGCCCCGCATGGCATACGCTTTACTGTGACGAGGTTGCAACTCGATCACTTTGGCATACATGTCGCCTGCCCGCTTCCAAAGCTTTGCCTGCAAAAGAACGGTCCCCATTCCAAGGTAGGCATCTGCGTTTTTTTCGTCCAATACCTTGATGGCTTCGTACGATTGATAGGCCATCATGTGCAAACCCATTTGATAGGCATTGTAGCCACGAGAAATCTGTCCCTTGGTTAAGTAGCTCGTCAATGCCTGTAGCTTGATCCGATCAAGTGCTTCCGAAACTTGGTCTCCTTTGGCCGCATACGCTTCGATGCGTCCTTGAAGCGCCTTCACATTCAACGGGTCGGTACCGTTGGCCTTATTAAAGAACTCAATTGCCTTCGCATGATCCTTGTCGAGCAAGTAGAGCTTTCCACGCTCAGTAAGTAGGTCGGCATTAAGGGAATCAATTGCCAAACCTTCTTCAAAGTCCTTGGTGGCGTTTTCGATCTCGTTTTTGGCGAGGTAACATCGCCCGCGTGCCAGATAGGCCGTTGCCAGTTTGGAGTTCTTCGAAATCAAAGTGTTGATATCGGTGATTGCGTCATCGTAGCGCTTTTCATCAACATACAACTCGGCGCGATTGGCTATCCCACGTAGGTTGTCGGGGTTGTTCTCGATAAACTTCGTGTAAAAGGCAAGAGCTTCGTCGATCTTCCCTTCCAGTTTGGAGATCTCGGCACGCCAGCGAACCGGCGTTGAATCCTCGGGGTCAAGCTTCATCCCTTTTTCAAGGTCCGCTTTGGCATTGGGGAGGTCGAAACGAATAAAAAGATCCGTCCCACGCATGGAATAGGCTTGGGCGTCCTCTGGCTTCAGAGCAATCGCCCGGTTGAGCGCATCGATGGTTGCTTTACGGTCGGTTGCCCCCGTGATGCGTGCCAGTGCAATGTAAGCAGAGTGCCGTTTGGGGTTGAGACGTACGGATTCCTTGGCATCGCGAAGGGCACCGTCCGAATCTCCGGTTTGATGTAAGACGTTGGCCCGCATCTCAAACTGCGCGTGCGCAGTTGTAGTCCTTACGCAGCATCGAGGAATAGTCCTTGATGGCATCATCCGTGTTGCCAAGCAGCTCTGACGCAATGCCGCGATAGGCATAGCCGTGTAACAGTTCAGGGTTGAGTTCCACAGCCTTCGCCGCATCATCATAGGACTTCTGTGCTTCTCGCTTGCGGCCATAAGCAAACGCACGAGCGGCATAGCTGCGAGCATCTTCAGGGGCAAGCTCGACAGCGCGATCCCCACTGGCGATCGCCGTATCAATGTCTTTTGTGTCTGCCACTAGGATGCAGAGAATTTGGTGCAGATTTGCATTTTCAGGCTGTAATTCAATCGCAGCTTGGCAATCGGCAATGCTCTTGATGTCCGTTATTTTGGTACCCACGTACAGTGCTGTGCTACGCCGAATCAGCGCATCGACGGACCTGGGGTTCGCCTCTAGTTCCTTGGTATAGATTGCTGCTGCTTCGGATAGCAGGTCCACATCCTTACGGCTGAACCGCACGCCATCCATCGTCACGTACTCAGGAGTGACTTGCTGAACCGTGGCGAAAGGGAGAATCGTCACGAGTTCTTCCCGGATGCCCCCCGGCAGTGGTTTGGCTCCCGGCTTCAAGATGACAAAGTCGCCCACTTCCACGTCGGCGGCTAGGCCAAGACCAAGGAAGGTAAAGATCACAAACAGTGATAGCGTCGTCTGCCGAACCATGCGTGAGAGGAGCATTGCATGCCTTCCGGTAGGAATTTGCCAGTGACTTTGGAAATAGTCGGCGAAAGCGTTGTCCACGGTGTCTTAGAACGAGAACCGGTTCGAAAGAACCAATGTGACCACCCTATTTGACTAATCACCAGGGTGGAAATCAACTAGCTTTTGGAAAAAAACAAGTTCGCATTTCCAAGCGATTGGCGCGACTCGCAGGGACGATCTGCGCTAGTCAGAAATTGCGGCGCTAGTGGGCGAAATCCGCCGCATGTCGCGTGAGAGAATGTGCGACATGCATCTGCTTTTACTGCCTAGGGATTTGTAACCGGGGCCATTAAAAAGAATGCCCCGGGTTACACCAATAAATAGTTGCGCGAGCGATTAGTGCTCGTGCCCGTGGTCGTGGGTGATTTCGGCCGAGAACGACTTGCCTTCGATTTCGACCGCAAGGTTTGCAGTTACGCCCTTGGACAAAGACTCTAGCACGCCCAATAAGGCTTTATCTTCGATTTCAAATTGGAAGGCCATTGGCTTCTCGCCTTCGGTGCGGTTTACTGCGGTCAAATCGTAGGAAGCGACCTTTTCGCCGACCTTGGTGTTAATGGTCAGCTTTTCTGCTGTGATCGGCAAATCCTTCTTCATCTCGCTATCCAGAATGAAGACGGTGATCTTGCCGCTGTCATCATGCGTCCACTCGGCGTGATATTCCTCTTTGCCGAGTTCAACGATATGTCCGCCATGGATTCCATGAGCATGGGCGTGGTCGTGACCAGCGTGATCATGTCCCGCATGTTCATCCTTAGGCTTATCAGTGCTTGGCTTGGATGCCGAGCTGCCGCAGCCGGCTCCCCACATCGTGGCGGACAACAAGCCAATTCCCAGGGCCCAGCGAAAAGATGCATTCATGATGTTGGAGCTTTCAATGGTTGAAAAGAAAGGGAAAGGGGAGGCTTGGTGACGACCCTAGGCAATTACAAACGAATTGTACACATCCACCAAGCAGATCCAAGGTGGTGGTTACGGCCGGAAATCCTTCCCTTCACGAGCTTTTCGTGCCAGAGAAAATATTTGCCCTCGGTTGCCGCATCCACTATGCTCACCGTCAGTCACGGCCTTGCCGTGATCCTGCCCAACTTCGTTGTACGCTATTCCTACCTCCCTGGATCGCGCTCCCATGATGAAACTCCTGCAGTTTTTTTCGTTGTCCGCACCCCAATTGGCCTCTCAGGCTTGGTCGATCGCTAGGCACATGCGATCCGCAGGGCTATTTGCCTTACTGATTCTAGGAAATGCGTTCACCGGCGTTGAGGCTGCGGAGGTGACTGTCACCAAGACCGATGCAGGGGTCGAGGTGAAAATTGGAGATAAGCCCTTTACTTCCTATCTGTTTCGCTCGGGAACGAAGCCGGTTTTGTGGCCGATCATCGGCCCCACCGGCAAGCCGATGACGCGGGCTTATCCTTTGGATGATAAGGACAAGTCAGAAAAGCAGGACCATATCCATCATCGCTCGCTGTGGTTTACTCACGGCAAGGTGAATGGGATTAGCTTCTGGGACGAAATGAAGGGGCACGGCGACATTGTCCATAAAGAACTCGTCAGCGCGACGGGGGGGGCCGAGGCCAAGCTCGTCACGAAAAACGACTGGATTGGTCCGGACGGCAAGAAGGTTTGCGAGGATGTCCGCACGATTCGATTGGGCCAGGATGAAGATGTTCGCTGGATCGACTTTGCTGTGGTTGTCACTGCTCAGCGAAGGGGAACTGCTCTTCGGCGATACGAAAGAAGGAAGCTTTGGTATCCGTGTTGCGGAATCGATGAAGGGGGATAAGCCTGGCGACGGCCATATCCTGAACTCCGAAGGAGATAAGGATGGAGCTGCCTGGGGCAAGCGAGCCGCCTGGGTCGATTACTACGGCACCGTTCAAGGGGAGACTTTGGGGGTTACCATCCTCAATCACCCTAGCAGTTTCCGCTTTCCTACCTACTGGCACGTCCGAACGTATGGACTGTTTGCAGCCAATCCCTTTGGTGTTCACGACTTTACTGCCGGCAATGAACCACTGGGGGACGCCAAGCTTGCCAAGGGAGAAACGATGTCACTGCGGTATCGTGTTCTGTTACATGCAGGCGCTTCTGACGTTCCGAAACTGACCAAAGCGTTTGAGGCTTTTTCCGCTGACAAGTAATGTTTGCTGGTCAGGGCTGTCTTCATTCGCCTGCAAAAAATGGACATCCGTCGCAAGCATTTTGTTTGCGACAAGTCTCTTTCAACGTCATTGAATTACTTGAGATAGACCGCAGTATTTCTTGCGGTTTTCTAGCATTTGAACGCTGCTGAGCCTCTGATAAGCGATCGCACGAGCCGCTCTTTCGGCCGCATGCTTGCATCGCATGAACGAATCCCGGGAAAAATTGAAAGCGTTGCTTGCCATCTGAAGGGGGAGGGCGTTCAAACGCGTTCATCCGCAACGATCGTCCGAGCCCGTCCTGCCGTCATAGCCACGGCAAGGAATGCCTATCTTTTGTCTCTTGTCCATCTTTCCCAGTCAAATCATTTGCCGTATCCGTCCGATAGATACTCCTGCTGACAGTTAACCCAGGCTTCACATTCTTCCCAGTGTGTTGCCTCTCCCAACGCGGTTTGTCTATCGATGGAGTCTTTTCCTGCCATGATGGCTACTTCCTTGCACATTGAAGACTTGGCTGATTTACGAAACTATGTTCACGACACCCTTTGCCAACAAAACCAACTAGAACGTGGTGCCTTTCAGATCTCCGAACGGATTATGGTGCGAAGCGATCGGCCCTGCGGCATATTCTTTTGCCTGCACGGTCCCCGAAGCGTGAAGCTCACTGCAATCTGGGAGACGGATCGAAATACCATCCTGTTCTATGGTTCCTCGGGCGAACGACAATGCAAAACACAGCTTGTCCATGCCCCAAAGCTTGTTCCGGCAATGGTTTAGTGGAGATAGTTTGTTAGAGACACATGACGGGTGCGTGGCAAAGTTTTGTCATTACAGCCTGCGAAGGTCACGGCAAAATCTTCAATTGACACTACAAAACGACTTGTGTACAAAATTGCACTCATAAACAAATTATCATCTACATGGAGGTTCTTCACATGCTTGTTCTATCCCGCAAAGAGACAGAGCGTATTCGCCTTGGTGATTCGATCGTAGTGACGGTGGTTCGCGTATCTGGCGATCGCGTTCGCCTGGGGATTGAAGCTCCCCCTGACGTCCTTGTCCTGCGGGACGAGCTCGATCAGCGTGAAGGAACGGCTCCTTTGGCTGACAAGCTTCCTGGTGGCGGTTTGAAGCGTGCTGCAAGCTAAGGCTGGCAGGTGACCCCTCGGACGTGCCTTTGGCATCGTTGTTTGGTGGGGATTTAGGGCTGTCGGACTTCTTTTCATGTCCGGCAGCCACTTCGCGGGGCTGTCCCGCCTCTCTTTTGTCGTTGCCAACCGCTTGTTTGGCAACTTCCCAACGACCCGGGCGATCCATTCGCTTTCAAAAAACGGAACGGGAAATTTGTTGGTTCCCCAACCCATAAAAATTGACAATTGGGTCTGGGACCGTTAAGCTCCTGAGTACGGTTTAAGTCGTTCCTGCCGCCAGAATGCGTGAGTATTGTGGACTGTAGGGCGGTTTTTCAGCCATATGCAACAACCGAACCCAGTGGATTGGCAGGGAATTTTCCAGTGGCCAATGGGATCGTGCTTGCAAGCGGCAGTGGGCTTTGGCTCAACCGAATGCCACGCAAGGCATGGATACTTTATGCCATGGTTTGCGTTTATGAGTTCGCGATGGCGCCCCTCCCTTGCTATCGCACGCAAAGATAATTTGTTCCCACCTTAACGATTCAGCCCAACGGGCGCCCCACCTACTTTAGTTTTTGTGTTGGAGAGTTCTGCCATGACATGTAATGGAAATCGTTTGAGTCGCCGTTCGCTTTTGACGGTTGGTGCAATCGGAGGGTTGGGGCTCAACCTAGCCAACTTCTTTGAGCGTAAGGCTCTTGCCGATAAGAAGCACTATGACTTCTTGGAAGCCAAGGCACAAAGCGTTATCCATATCTTCCTGCCAGGCGGTATCGCTCATCAAGAAACGTTTGACCCCAAGCCTTATGCTCCTATCGAGTATCGCGGCGAAATGGGTTCGATCAAGACAAACACGGGCGAAGTCGTTAGCGAGACGTTGCCAAAGCTGTCGCAAATGTTCGACAAGCTGGCCGTCATCCGCTCGATGACTCACGGTGAAGCTGCCCACGAACGTGGCACTCACAACATGTTTACGGGCTATCGCCCAAGCCCAGCCCTCATCTTTCCAAGCATGGGAAGCGTGGTCAGCCACGAATACGGCCCACGCAATAACTTGCCTCCGTACGTTTGCATTCCCAACGTTCCTAACGAATTTGCGGCCAACGGCTATTTGAGCTCGTCGTTTGCTCCGTTCAGCTTGGGATCCGACCCAGCCAACAAGGGCTTTAAGGTTTTGGACCTTAACCTTCCTGGCGATGTCAACGAAAACCGCTTTGCCCGTCGCCAGTCGGCGCTCGAAGCCGTAAATGATTACTTCGTCAAGAAGGACAAGTCGGACAACGTTGGTGCCATGAACACCTTCTATCAACGTGCTTATAGCCTGATTAATTCACCTGCCGCTCGTGAGGCCTTCAATATTGAAGCCGAGACCGCTGCGATCCGTGATGAATACGGCCGTAACGAAGCCGGTCAACGTTTGCTGATGGCTCGTCGCTTGGTGGGTGCAGGCGTCCGTTTTGTCACGCTGACCTACTCGGGCTGGGACATGCACAACCAAATCACTGGTGGCATGCGTAGCCAAATGCCAGCTCTGGACCAAGCCTTGTCGACTCTGATTCGCGATCTTGATCGTACGGGCCAGTTGCAATCGACGCTGGTTATGGTTTCCAGCGAATTCGGCCGTACGCCAAAGATCAATGCAACGGCTGGTCGCGACCACTGGCCAAAGGTGTTTAGCGTGATGCTCGCCGGTGGCGGTATCAAGGGCGGTTACATCCACGGCATGTCGAACTCGACCGCTTCGGAACCTGATTCGGATCCAGTCGGCCCAGAAGATTTGGCAACCACGGTTTACAACCAGCTGGGCATTGTAGCTGACAAGGAATTGATGGCTCCTGGTGATCGTCCGATTGAAATCGTTGACGGTGGCAAGGTGATCCGTCCTCTCCTGTCCTAAGGTGACAGTTAGGCTGCTCGCCCCGACAGGAAGTTTGGCGAGCGATACGCCGGCCGATTAGGCCGGTTGTCGGGATTGTTTGCATGGGGAAGCTTGCGGGCACCCCATGGAGGTTTGTTGGGGCACTTGGTCTATGAAGGATTGAGTGCGATGGCAAATTTCCGAATTACACTAATGACATTGCCAAGCACTTCAGGGATGAGTCGGCTTGGTGGATTTGTTGGGTGCCGCGTCGAAGATGTCTGCGGTCCCTTTTAGCTTGTGGATTTTAATCAGCCGGTTGTCGGATAAATAAGTCTTCGACCATCGCACGATTGTTATCGCGGGCTCCTACCTTCCTTGGGTTTTCTGGCATTTTTGTGCCATGACTCACCTGCATCCCTCCAGTCTTTTTATCTCGCCTAGGAACATGACCGTGCGCGACATTCGCTCTTGGAATTTCGGCGTCTTTGCTTGGTGCTGTTTGGTGTTGGCTGCTTGGGTGCCAGCGAAAGCAGTAGAGCCGCAAGTCAACATGATGGTCCCTTACGGGGTGCAACGTGGGGCTGAGACCGAAGTGGTGATCACCGGCGGTCGTTTGGCCGATGCCAAAGAAGTCCTGTTCTATGGCTCGGGCTTTCAAGTGACTGCCTTTGAGGCCACCAATGATGGCTCGTGCAAAGCCAAGGTTGTTGTTGCTCCCGATTGCCGACTGGGCATCCATGCACTTCGCGTACGCACCGCCAGTGGCGTTAGCAACCTGCGTACATTCACCGTGGGACCACTTCCCGAAGTGAAGGAAGTGGAGCCCAACAGCGAATTCACCAAACCACAGATCATCACCAAGAATGTAACCGTTAGTGGCATCGTTCAAAACGAAGACGTCGATCACTTTGAAGTTGAACTGAAGAAGGGGGAACGCCTAACGGCCGAACTCGAAGGCCTTCGCTTGGGCTACTTCTTCTTTGATCCTTACATTGCAATTTTGAACTCCGCCCGTTTCGAAGTGGCACGTAGCGACGACGCCGCTTTGCTCAATCAAGACTGCTTGTGCTCGATCGTCGCCCCTGAAGATGGCAAGTACATCGTTCAAGTGCGTGAAAGCTCGTTTGGTGGAAATGGTGCTTGTGCTTATCGCGTTCATATTGGCAACTTCCCACGTCCAACCGCTGTTTATCCAGCTGGTGGCCGTCCCGGCGAAGCATTAGACGTCCGCTGGATTGGTGACGCTGCCGGCGACTTTGCCGCGAAGCTTTCCTTGCCAACCGATGGCGTAAAGGACGTCGGCATGTTGGCTCAAGATGCCAACGGGATGGCAGTTTCTCCAAACATGATGCGTGTCATAGACATCCCGAACACGCTCGAAGTGGAACCGAACCATGCGATTGCTCAGGCAACCGTGGGTGCTGTTCCTGGTGCCTTCAACGGCATCATTGCCACTCCTGGCGAGCAGGACTTCTTCAAGTTCACGGCCAAAAAGGGTGAGACCTACGACATTCGCGTCTACGCTCGCAAGCCACTTCGTTCACCACTAGATAGCGTTTTGTATATCTACAACGCGCAAGGTGGAACGTTAGCTGGCAATGATGATGCGGTCGGGCCAGACTCTTACTTGCGTTTTGCCGTTCCTGCGGATGGCGAATATCACCTGGGCGTTTTGGATCAACTGCGTTCCGGTGGACCAAATTTTGTCTATCGCATCGAAGTGGTTCCTGTGACGCCAAGCCTGACCATGTCGATTCCTGAACGTCAGCAATACATCCCCACCACGCTGGTAGTTCCCAAGAACAACCGGATGGCACTGATGTTCTCGGCCGTACGTGCCAACTTTGGCGGGCCGCTATCGGTGGAGTTCGGTGGATTGCCTGCCGGCGTCACTGCTGAAGCCGTTCCAATCACGGCTGAACGTGGTGATACTCCTGTCCTGTTTACCGCTGCTGCCGATGCTGCCCCTGCAGGTGCATTGGTTGACGTTGTGGGCCGTACGACCGACCCTGCCTTGGTGCTAGAAGGTCACCTCAATCAGCGCTGCATGCTGGTACGTGGCCAAAACAATATTGATGTTTGGGGCCACGATGCCCAGCGGATGGCGGCTGTGCTTTCGGACGAGATCCCCTTCAAGATCGACATCGTCCAGCCGAAGGCTCCGCTCGTTCGTAATGGCTCGCTGAATCTGAAGATCGTTGCGACCCGTGCGGAAGGGTTCAAAGCTCCGATCTCGGTTGCCATGCTTTACAACCCGCCGGGCGTGGGTTCATCGGGAAGCATCGTGATCCCTGAAGGACAAAACGAAGTCGTGATTCCGCTGACTGCCAACGGTGGCGCTGCCATTGGTAACTGGAAGATTGTTGTCATCGGACGCGCAGGCCATGCCGGCGGTACGGTGGAGTCTTCTACCCAACTGGCCGACCTCGCCATTGCCGATCAGTTCTATCAGTTCGCCTTCGAAAAGTCGGCCGTTGAACAAGGGCTAGAAACCGAAGTCGTAGTGAAGATGGAAAAGAAGGTCGACTTTGAAGGTCAGGCCAAGTGTGAATTGGTCGGCTTGCCAGCCGGCACCACGACCACGCCCATCGAGTTCAATAAAGATTCCAAGGAGTTGGTCTTCAAGGTGGTGGCTGCCAAAGAAGCTCGCCCCGGCAAGTATCCATCTCTGATTTGTGTTACTTCGTTCCAGCTCAATGGCGATACCGTGGTTCATACCCTGGGTACCGGCGAGCTGCGTGTGGATGCTCCACTTCCGCCGAAGGTTGCTGCTCCAGCAGCACCGATGCCAGCTCCTGCACCAATGCCTGCAGCGGCTCCGGCTCCGATGGAAAAGAAGCGTCTCTCCCGTTTGGAACAATTGCGTCTCGAAAAAGAACAAGCGGCTGGCAAATAGTGCAAGGTTAACTTGCACCGCTGTCATCCTCCTAAGTCACCTAGAAAACATTTCGCTTTCCTGCCACGGTAGGTATTCCTATGCAATCGATGACCCGATTTTTTGGCCAAGTGATGCGTGGTGGTGTAATCCGCCAAGGCATGACCGCGTCGGCCCTTTTGGCAGCTCTGTTTGCCGGTGGGCAGTCTGTGTTTGGTGCGGATAAGTTGACGAAGCTCAACGTTTATCCCCCCGATGTCTCTCTGAATACGGCCGCCGACCTGCAGCGTTTTGTGGTCGTGGCAACCCGCGAAGATGGCGTGACTGTCGATGTCACGGGACAAGCGGTGGTAAAGCTTGCAGCCCCGAATTTGGTTCGCCAAGAAGGAAACACGCTCTATCCGGTTGCGGATGGCCAAACGGTGCTCGATGTGGAGTACCAAGGCCTGCGTGCAAGTGCTACGGTCGCCGTGAAAGATGCCACGGCTCCTCGCGCGATCAGCTTTCACCTCGATGTGATGCCGATCCTCATGCGGACCGGCTGTAACACGGGAAGCTGTCACGGCGCTGCTCGTGGTAAAGATGGTTTCCGCATGTCGCTGTTCGGCTTTGATCCTCAAGGGGATTACTTCCGCATCACGCGTGAAATTGGTACTCGCCGAATCAATCTTGCTTCTCCTAAAGACAGCCTCTTTATGGAGAAGTCGATCGGTAGCGTCCCCCACACCGGTGGCAAGCGTTTCGGTCAAGAAAGTGAATACTATGCCACGCTGATGAAGTGGCTCGATGAAGGTGCTCCTAACGATGCCGCCGCTCCGCCAGCTTGCGTAGGTGTGGATATTTATCCGCCAAACGCAGTCCTGGAAGGTGAAGGAACGACCCAGCAATTTATCGCTCGGGCACGTTATGCCGATGGGACCGATCGTGATGTAACGTCGCTGGCCTTGTTCATCACGAACAATGATAACTCCGCCCCGATCACGGCCGATGGCTTGATCAAGGGTGGTGCTCGTGGCGAAGCATTTGTGATGGCTCGCTTTGAGACGCACACCGTTGGTAGCCAAGTGTTGGTCCTGCCAAAGGATCTACAGTACGCTCCTCCAGCCATCTCTGGTAACTACATTGACGAGTTGGTCGGTGCCAAACTGAACAAGGTCCGCTTGCTCCCTAGCGGCATCTGCACCGATGAAGAATTTCTGCGCCGGGTAACGATTGACGTCACCGGGATGTTGCCAACGGAAGAAGAATACTTGCAGTTCATGGCGGATGCAGATCCTGCCAAGCGAGCCAAGTTGATCGACCGCTTGGTCGAGAAGAAAGAGTTCTCGGAAATTTGGGCGATGAAGTGGGCCGAGTTGCTCATGATCAAGTCGCGTAATGAAGTTAGCTACAAGTCGGCCTTCCTTTACTCCAGCTGGCTGACCGACAAGATCGCTCGGAATGTTCCGCTGGACCAAATGGTTCAGGACCTGCTTAGCGCATCGGGTGGTACCTTTACCAGCCCCGCAACAAACTACTATCAAATCGAGCGTGACACCCTCAAGACGGCCGAGAATGTGGCCCAGGTCTTCATGGGGATTCGCACCCAATGTGCCCAGTGTCACAACCATCCGTTCGATCGCTGGACGATGGATGACTACTACAGCTTTGCAGCCTTCTTCTCGCAAATCGGACGCAAGCAAGGGGAAGACTATCGCGAAATCATCGTTTTCAACTCCTTCGGTGGCGAAGTTACACATCCGGTTGGTGGCCGCGTGATGAAGCCAAAGTTCCTTGGCGGACCCGAGGCGGACGTGGCTGGTAAGGATCGTCGTGCGGTATTGGCCAAGTGGCTCACCTCGACGGACAATCCTTACTTTGCAACGAGTGTTGCCAACCGTGTTTGGGCCCACTTCTTCGGCCGAGGCATTGTGGAACCGGTTGACGATATCCGCGTCAGCAATCCATCCAGCAATCCTGAGCTATTCAAGAAGCTTGGCGACAAGTTGGTGGAATACAACTACGACTTCAAGCGTTTGGTGCGTGATATTTGCAACTCGCAAGCTTACCAGCGTTCGACAGAGCGGAACGATTCCAATGCAACCGATGAAAAGAACTTTGCTCACGGCAACGTTCGCCGCATTCCTTCGGAAATGTTGCTCGACTGCATTAGCCAAGTCACCGGGGTAAGCGACAAGTTCCAAGGCCTGCCACTGGGGGCTCGTGCGGTACAGGTTGCCGACGGCGGAACCAGCAACTACTTCCTCACAACGTTCGGCCGTCCACCACGTGACACGGTCTGCGCTTGTGAATCCAAGACAGAGCCAACACTCTCGCAAGCGCTCCACTTGATCAACGGTGGCACGACCCAAGGCAAGATTGCCCAAGGCAATCTGGTTGGAAAGCTTCAAGCCGAGGGGAAGACTCCTCAGCAGATCATTGAATCGCTTTATATCCGGACGATGTCACGCCGCCCTCAACCGGCAGAAGTGGAACGTCTGATGGCGGTGGTTGGGCAAAGTGAAAGTCCCAAGCAAGGCTTGGACGACGTGTTCTGGGCGATCCTCAACTCGCGTGAGTTCCTGTTTAACCACTAAACGGGTACTTTCCAGCGGTTGAGTATTGTCTCTGGTTGGTCGGTTTTGAGTCACGGCATTTTTCGGCAGGTTTTTCCATGTGCGTTTCTCGTTACTTTCGCGTGATCCCCGTCTGCCTCGTCATGATGATGGGTTGGGTGACGACTTGGGTCTCTAACGTTAGCGCGCAGGATGCCGCCAAGATCACTTACGACGACCACATTCGCGCGATCTTCCGCGAACATTGCTTTGCTTGCCACGCGCAAGATCGCAACAAGGGTGGTCTCGTTCTGGATACCTATGCCAAGACGATGGCCGGCGGTTCGTCGGGCGAAGTCGTCATTGCTGGCGATCTGAACGGCTCCCGTTTGTACGGCCTAGTCAGCCATTCGGAAGAGCCCAAGATGCCTCCGATGCAAGACAAGCTCGCGGCCGAGAAGCTCGCTTTGATTAGCAAGTGGATCGAAGCCGGCGCACCAGAGAACGCAGGCTCAACCGTTGCCGTCAAGAAGAAGTCCAGCGCTGCTCTGATGGCTGCTGGTGGTGATAAGCGACCTGATGGCCCTGCCATCATGCCAGAAGGGCTCTTCAAGCAGCCGATCATGGCAACTCGTCGCGCTCAAGCGATTACGGCCATGGCATCTAGCCCTTGGGCTCCCCTAGTGGCGATTGCAGGTCAAAAGCAAATCTCGCTCTACAACTCGGATTCGCTCGAGCTGGTCGGCATCCTGCCATTCCCAGAAGGAATTCCTTACGTTCTGCGTTTTAGCCGCAGCGGTACCATCCTGCTGGCGGGCGGTGGCCGTGGTGGGCACTCGGGCAGCGTTGTCCTGTACGACGTAAAGACCGGCCGACGCATCACGAAGTTGGGTGAAGAGCTCGACGCCGTATTGGCCGCCGACATCAGCCGTGATCATCGCTATGTCGCGATGGCTGGTCCTAGCAAGATCGTCCGCATCTATTCGACGGAAAGTGGCCAACTGCTGCATGAAGTCAAGAAGCATACGGACTGGGTCTACTCCGTTCGCTTCAGCCCCGATGGCGTGTTACTTGCCACGGCCGATCGCAGCGGTGGCCTGTTTGTGTGGGAAGCCGAAACCGCTCGCGAATACCTCAGCCTGCGTGGCCACAATGGCGCCGTCTACGATGTCAGCTGGCGTCCAGATAGCAACGTGCTGGCATCCGCTGGTGAAGATACCACGATCAAATTGTGGGAAATGAACGATGGCAATGCGATCAAGAGCTGGGGTGCACATGCAGGTGGTGCCTACTGTGTGAACTACACGCACGATGGTCGGATTGCTTCGGCCGGTCGTGATAACACGGTCAAGCTATGGGCCGGCGATGGCGCTGCGGTTCGTGGTTTTGCTCCCTTCTCGGAAGCGGCCATGCGATGCACGTTCACCCATGATGGTGCTCGTATGGTCGGTGGAGACTGGTTGGGCAACGTTCATGTTTGGGATTGTGCCGATGGCAAGCTCGTTGGTGCCATTGCTGCTAACCCACAGCCGCTGGCACAAGTTGTTGCAAGCCTGGCTGGACAAGTAACCGCACTCACAGCACCTACTGCCCAAGCGGCCGCTGTATTTGATGCTGCCCAAAAGGCGGCCATTGCCAAAAATGAAGAGCTCGCTGCGGTAACGCAAAAGCATGCCGCTGCAGTCGCTGCTGCTCAAAAGTCGGAAGCGGATCGCGTGGCTGCGGTTGCCGTCCATGCTGCTGCGGTAGCTGCTCAAAAGGTAACGGTTGATGCCCTCGCGGCCGCATTAGCTTTGAAGAAGACGCAAGCCGATGAACAAGCCGCTGCCGAGAAGGCCCTGGCCGACTTGAAGGCTGCCAACGCCCCACAGCCCGAGCAAGATGCCGCCGCTGCCGTCCTGGCTGCCAAGGTAGATGCTCTCGCCAAGGGAACTGTTGCGGCTACCGAAGCAGAAGCCAAGGCCGTGGCTGGAAAGACCGCAACTCAAACTGCCGAAAAGGCCGTCAATGATCTCACCGCTGCCGCCAAGGCTGCCGCGGATGCGGTTCCTGTCGCCAAGGCTGCCGTTGATCAAACAACGGCTCAGAAGGCCACTACGGACGCGGATGCCGCTGCGAAAAAGGGAGCGTCGGATGCCGCTGCGGCCGCACTGGCAGCTGCCCAGGCCAAGCTCAAGCAGGCCGAAGCGGACAAGGCGGCTTTTGAAGGTGCTGCTGCCAAGTTGCAACAGGCCGCGGATGCCGCCAAGGCTGCGATCCCTGCCAAGATGGAAGTGGTGGCCCAAGCGACCGCTGCTCAAACGGCTGCGGCCACGGCTGCCGCCGAAAAGGCTGCCGCCGCCAAGGTGGTTGCCGAAAAGCTGGCTGCCTTGCAAGCAGAGTTGACCAAGGCCCAGGCTGACCAAAAGGCCGTGGAAGAGCTCAGCAGCCCAGAAGGCCGCTGCTGCCGCTCAGGCACAAGCCGCCTTGGCCGAAGCCCAAGAGATGGCCGACCGTGCAGCCGCCGACCGTACGGGCTTTGCCGAGGCCTACGAAGCCCCGAAGTAGCACGCGCTACTTTTCAGTCCTAGGATTTCCCCAAGCGGGCGAAGTGGCATGTCCCCTTCGCCCGTTTTTTATTGCGCTTCCGCTGAGCCAGTCTCTCGCAATGTCACCCACCGCGCATAAAAAAAGCCAGCCATTCGAAGTGAAGGGCTGGCTTTTCTATTTTGCCGTGGGTGCGAAATCCGCGACTACTCACGTGGGCGGATAGCGCCCGTCAAACCGTTGTAGTCAAAGCGGTCGCTCTCGTGCCACAAAGGCAGGCCAAGCTCAACGCGGCTGCGAAGGATTTCGATCTTCTCAGGCGAGCCGGCTGGGGCATCCGTAGCCGAAAATTCTGCCGTTGGCTCAGGGACGTAGTCCTCGTCGTGGCCATACTTCAGGATCGCCTCAAATACGTTCTTACACTTTTCCATTACCCTCAAACTCCTTCACCACTCAAATCGTTTAAAAATTCGGTAAAAAACTGCGATATACGTCCATCCGAAAAACTAGTGCCAACCGACGAGCTGCGAAAACGAAAACTCCGTCGCAACTAACGATCGACCCACAGCCTTTGGAAAATCATCCTCAATCAACGTAGGCCCGAAACGAATCGTTCCCACGTGCTCCAAGCGAACTTGACGGCTCAACTTCGGCCAATACGCCGAATGTTGCCAAACTAGTAAGACATGTCATTCGCTGTGGAAGGGACGGCTGCCTTAAGCAACACATCGGGTAGTTAGACATGCTCTCGCTTGGAAAGTTCCCCATTATTCATTCCATCGGCCCAAGGGTCAAATAAATTGGTACTCCAACTGGCAAGAATCTCGTGATTACGGCTGCTGGGCGGGGATTGTTGCAACTTGGAAAAGAATCGGGAATAGAGAATTTGTGCCGGAAAAACCGCAGGAAATAAGATGGAGCCGAAAAATCCACCCATCGACGAAGATTGATTCTCTTTCTGCCCCGACACTTAGTGTCAAGGGGCCTTGTCATCTAATGGGGGCGATTAAACCGCTAGGGGCCGGATAGCGGAAGGGACCATACGGAAGGACTGGTCGGCAAAGCACCACTTCCCTAATCTGGGCAAGACCTGAATAGGCCAAGACGCGGTGGTGCCACAAGAACGACGAGGGATGCTGAGCAAGGTAAATCAGCGGTGTTTCTCGGGAAATCTGTCGGTTCTGTAATTCCACTATCCGTTGGGCCATCATGCTAAACTGTCCACTAAATCCACGATCGGCGTCTGGGTAGACACTTGGGAAATGTGACAAATATGGCTTGGGCTCAAACCACACTGACATTGGCCGCACGGTCGCGGGGCTTTCACCTGATTACCCGCGAGGTGGTCGCCGCACTGCCGCAGCTTGCGGGCATCCGTACGGGGCTGCTGCATCTCTTTTTGCAGCATACGTCCGCTTCGCTGTCCATCAATGAAAACGCCGACAGCGACGTTCGCCGCGACTTAGAGATGGCGTTTAACAAGATCGCGCCGGAGTCGTTCCCCTATGTCCACACGATGGAAGGGCCTGACGATATGCCAGCCCATGTGAAGGCCGCTCTGATTGGGACCGAGCTAACCATCCCCGTCGGTCGTGGTGGCTTGCTGCTTGGCACCTGGCAAGGAATCTATTTGTGTGAGCATCGCACGCATGCGGGTTCACGCACAATCGTTTTGACACTACAGGGGGAATAGCGAATAGATTTTGCCTAGAAAGTCTGGGTAAGGCATATTGTTGGCTAAGGATTAGCCGCGATTCCCCGCTGCATCATTTCGTCGAGCCACCATTCAATCAGGTTCGATTGATTGGCGTTGGCATCGACGAAGCCCATCGCCTGAATGCAAACATCAATCGCCTCTTCGGCCCCCGCTTGATACCAGCGTAAGGCTCGTGTGGCAGTCGCTACCAGTTCATCATCGGGCGACGCCTTCATGCCGGCACCAACGCTATTGGCTTGCAACAGCAAGACCTGGCGAAGAAAGCTCAGCGCGACACCAATCACATGCTTTAGTCGCAGGCGTTTTTGAGCGCTATCTTTGCCGGCCGCATCGACAAACTGGGCCGTCACTTTCGCCAGTGCTAACAGGTCAAACTCGCCGTCGGCCAAGCTTTCCAAAAGCGTGGTGCGAAACTCGCTAAATCCCGTTGCCAGTGCGGCCTGCGCCATCTCTAGGCTGCCGTCACTTTGTGCGGCAATCTTGTAGGCGTGGTCGGTCTCCATCACCAATTGCTTTTGCAGCAAGATCTTGGCAACCGCCTCCGCCGAGAGCGGGCGAAACGGGATGATTTGGCAGCGTGAGCGAATCGTCGGCAACTGCCGTTGTAAGCTCGTTCCCAGCAGCAAAAGCACTGACTTGGGGGGCGGTTCTTCTAGCGTTTTTAGCAGGGCATTCGCCCCTTCTTGGTTCAGATAGTCCGCATCATCCAGAATGGCGATCCGACGTTTGCCAGAGAATGGTCGTAGCGAAATATCGTAGCAAAGCCCGGCCCGCATCCGGTGTTCTTTGTCGCCAATTAGTAGTTCAATGGGAATGTACGCTTTGTCATCGGGCTTGCGAACGCGCAGCACATCCGGATGCGTTCCTGCGGCAACTTGCAAACAGGCATGACACTGTCCGCACGCTTCCAGTTCATGCTCGACATTCTTTTCGCAAAGCAGCGCTTGGGCCAGGCGTTCCGCGACAAGTCGTTTGCCAACTCCGGCAGGTCCCACCAGCAAAAAAGTACTAGCAAGTCGCCCGCAGGCGACCGCCCGGCGAAACGTTTCAATCGCAAGATCTTGCCCAATGACTTCCTGCCAACTCATGAGCGTTCCACCATCAGCGATTGCCCTGCCAACACACGCTCCGCCGCAGCGCGAACATCAGCATGGACCTCTTCAATCGAGCGGGCCGCATTCACAACCACAATATGTTCGGGGTCGAGCAGCGCCTCTTGCAAAAAGCCCTCTCGTACACGTTCCAAATAGGTGAGCCCTTGGGCTTCCATCCGGTCGGGCTCACGCTGAATTCGCGCACTGGCTGCTTGGGCCGGCATGTCCAAAATGATGTTGAGGTCCGGCTTAATCCCGGCCACGGTGACCTCTCCAACCGCGACAATCTCCTCACGAGAAAGTCCCCCCGCCCGGCCTTGATAGACAAGGTTCGCCAGCAGGAATCGGTCGCTGATCACATGCTTGCCCGCTTCTAAAGCAGGCCGAATGATCTCTTCCACCATTTGGGCCCGGGCTGCCATATACAGCAGCATTTCGCTACGGCGATGGATCGACATTCCATGGCGGTCTAGCAAAAGGCCCCGCAGTTTTTCCCCAAGCGCAGTCGTGCCGGGATCACGACACGTGACAACCGTGCCGTCGCGCTCGGTCAAAAGCTTCGTAAGCAGGCCGATTTGCGTTGATTTGCCAACGCCATCCACGCCGTCAAAACAAAAGAACATAGTGAGCCATCAAATCCGAAAACGGTTGTCCAAACAGGGGCTCAAGCTGCCGGTTGGGAACTTGAGCAGCCCCCATTTTCTGAAGGGAGTGCCGCTAATTGTAGGCGAGACTTGCCCCAAACGGTAAAGGGGGCGGCAGACCTTTCCTATCGTTCTAGTTAGGCCGGCTTTCGGCTTCTGGACGCATTTCAGGGGCCCTGCCAATCGACGCGGCCGTGTAATAACCTATAGGGATGGAACCAAATGCCCCTTCCCCCAGCCCACCGACCGACCGGGGTAATACCTCGAGTCCCTCCCCCAAGGAAACAATATCCTCGGCGGAGGTCGGCACCGGCGCCGAACGAGCCAGCCTGATGGCGATGGCCGACCAGGTGAAGGATGACGTCCATGTTGCGGACGAGCACAGTGTTGAAGCGACGGAAACACCAGCCGAGAACCTGCGACGCCTCTTTTGGCGCCGGGTACGAATTCCAACGCTCCTCTTCATTCTGACGTGCGGGTCTACCTTTATCGCCGGCGCTACACGCTGGATGCCAGACCGTGTCATGCAGCAGATGGGGGCGGACGAGTTCACTTATCCGATGTCGTCGCTGGTACTGCGCCGTTCGGTCTATACGAACTTCCATGAGGGGATGATTTACATGGGCTGCGTGCTGGCAATTTTGCTGGCACATGAGATGGGGCACTTTGTTGCCACGCTGATTCACCGCGTGCGCGCCACCCTTCCCTTCTTCATCCCGTTTCCCTTTTCTCCCACGGGAACCATGGGGGCCGTCATTGGCATGGAGGCCCACAAGGCTGATCGTTGCCAAATGTTTGATATCGGTCTCGCGGGTCCACTCGCAGGTTTGGCGGTGGCGATCCCAATCTTATGGATGGGGATATTACAACTTGATCTTTCTCAGCCGCTGGATGGAACGCGCCATTTTGATTTGCCGCTGGTCGTTCGCTACTTGATTAACATCGCGCATCCGGGCCAGTTGACCGGGCACGAGATTTCGGTCGCCCAAGTGAACGGCTATTTCATGGCGGCGTGGGTTGGCCTTTTGGTGACTGGGCTCAACATGATGCCTGTCAGCCAACTAGATGGCGGGCACGTAACTTATGCCCTGTTCGGCCGCTTTGCCCACTGGATTGCACGGGGCTTTATGGTCTTTGTGTTTGCGTACTTCGCTTACACGCTTGACTTTAGCCTCAGCCTGATGGCAGTGCTGGTGCTGATGCTGGGAACCGATCACCCCCCAACACGCGACGACTCACGACCGCTGGGCGTGGTAAGAACGGTCATCGGCTTTTGCTCGCTGATCATTCCGTTGGCCACGTTTGCGCCAGGGCTATTCTCCCCCTAGGTCCAATAACCACGGGGGAATGGATTTATCAACCCTGCGGCCAGCGGTATTACCCGCCGAACAGTTTCTTCAGGCCGTTGTTCAGTTCTTTCTGAATCTTCTCTTCGCCTTGCTTGAGCTGTTGGTCAATGACGTCGGTGCCACCCTTCACCTTTTCTTGCAGCAGGTTCTGACCCTTGGTCAGCTCGCCTTGCAGCAAGTCTTGGCCTTTACCAAGTCCCTTGCCGATTTCATTCTGCAAGGCACCCTTCGCGGCGGTCGAGATCATCGTCTTGCTAAAGTCTTGCAGGCCACGCATGTCTAGACGTGGTGCTGCCAGCGTTCCACGTACAGGAATCCGGATCGACTGACCCTTTAATGCTGACAGGTATTTGTCCTTCTCGACCCACTTGTCCAAGATCGGAATGACGGCCACCATTTCCACCGTCTGATCCAACCCAACGCTACCTTCCGTTGTGACGACAACGTCCTTGATGGTCATTTTTAGGCCTTGGTGATACACGCGGCCATCGACCACCTTCACGTTGATGTTCTGCTCAGGAATTTGTAGTGCCAACGGCTGTGTTTGCGTTTCCGTCGTGGCCGTTCCCCCCAAGGGCTGCTTTTCCATCAGTGACTTGATGTTCTGGGCCATCGAAATGTAAGGCGAGGCCAAAGGTCCGGGGCCAATCCTGGCCTCGTGCACGAGCAGCTTCCCTTCGACCGACATTTTCATCGGGTCCATCAGAGGCATTTCTGCCCCTTGCAATTCGACCGAGAACTTTCCTTCCGCTCGCGTCGCATCTGCAATCAGTGGTGCCACATACTTCAGCCAGGTTTGGCACAGTTCCGGCGAAATCCGCATCTGTTCCACCAGAGGACCTGGACCAAGCACCAGCGGCATGCCGGCCTCGTTCAGGAACAGTTGTGGTGACGCGCTGAACTTTCCTTCGGCCATCGCCAATTGGAATGGCTGAATCTGAACGACCCCCTTATCCAGCTTGGCATCCAAGTTGGCAGCGCCGGTGGTTAGTCCAACGTACTGCATGCTTTGCCAGCCAAAGCTCAGTTCGCCCGCGAGGTCGTTCGGTACAAGTCCGCCTGCCTTCTTCGTTGGATCGGCACTTGCAGCCAAGCCATAAAGTGGGCCGTGAATGACAAACTGCCGGGTTTCCGCCCCTACCATTTCAAACGTTTCACCCAGGAAGGTGCGAAGCTTGCTGGTGACATCGGCCAATTCGTAGGCAACTTCGCCCCGCAGGTCGGTGTTTCCTTGCGTCAGCAGCTGCTGAATCGTTCCAGAGGCCGAAACCTGAATCGCACTGGCCGCTACGGTAGCCTTATCAAGGCTGAGAGAATCCTTGGCAGGGTCATAAACCGCCTTGCCGCCGAGTTCTACCTTCGGCTCGACCCAAGCTTGCTTCCAAGTAGGACGATTGGCATTGGCGACCGCCGCCGTCGAGGTTTGGGCGATTGGATTTTTGCCAGCCGGAGTCACCAGCGTTTCCATGGCTAGGTTTTCAATGGCCGATTCAAGCGTGGCTTCGACAACGCCGTCACGAATGCCTGCTTCTAGGTGTCCGGCAATCAAACCGGCCATACGCTGCGTTGCAGGATTGGTTGGGTTATCAAACCAGGCGCTGAGATAGGCGATGTTGCCACGGTAGTCCATCTTGCCGGTTACCGCTGCATTTCCTGCACCCCACTGAACGCGGACATCATCCATCCGAGCTGCAAAGGAAGAGCAAGCAATGGTTGAAGTTGGCGAAGTAAAGCTTGAGTCTTTTTGGTCGATAACGCCAGCGGCCTCGATTTGAACCGTGGGCTCACGAATGAGCAGGCCAGGGCCCATTGCGACAAAGCGTTGGATTTTCAATTTGACGTCGGCCACTTCCGAACGATTCAGTCCCAGTTGCCCCATTCCCTTGGCGTCGATAACTCCACTCAGCTGCCATTGGCTTAGCGAAGCGAAGTTTTGAGCGCGTGCCATCCAGTTGGCAAGCTCGCCTTGCAGATCGAACTGAACCGGAGCGGTCGTTTCCATTCCGTTCAAAGTTACTGGTTCGCGAAGCGAAACATCTAGCTTGTCGTTGCCGGCCTTGATTTCAAAGGCTCCGTTTTCGATCAGGCTGATCGTCCCATTTTGCCAAGGGGCAAGCATGCCAGCGCTCAGTTGTAGGTCATGCTCGCGCCATGGACGTGGAGCAATCCCTTGAATTTCAAAGTCTTGAATGCGAGCATTGGCTTGGGCCGAGATGCGTCCTTGCTCTTCACCCCAGGTAAGGTCGGCCGACAATTGGCCCATCATTCGAGCATCGCCGAAGTCAATAAACTGGCCGAGTTCTGCAGCCAACTTGTCGAGGCTTCCTTTCGCTTCGATCTTGCCTTGGGTAAGCGTTCCTTGGCCTTCGATGTTGAGGAAGTTCGACTCGCAACGAACGTTGTCGATGCGGATGCCATCTTGCCCTTGGGAAAGGATCGTTGAAACCAAGATCGGCTTATCCCACGAGATACGTCGCCCACCGGCAACGGCCGCAAGTTGTTCGGCCTTCACCGTTCCCATCAGGCGGCGAATTCCTTGCTGGGCCGTGCTTTCTAGCGACAGCTTTACCACGCCCGAAGTGAACTGCGTGTCCGGCCGTAGCCTTAGCAAGCGAGGCAGTTGGGCTGCCACACGTGCCACATTGGCTTCGCCCTTAATGAACAGTTCATTGTTGTCGTCGCCCGATTGCAAGGCGTTAACCAAGCCGCTGGCGCTCATGTCGGCTGAGCTTGGCGGTTCCTTCACCTTCCAGGGTTACCAAGTCAGAAAGCAGCTTGAGCTTGTTGACGCTAAGTGCATTTGCAGCGAGAGCGATTTCCCCCTGAACGCCTTGAATGGCCGTTTGGATCTTGTCACCCGCCAAATACTGCTGCGACGAAACCGAGACGCCTGGCGAGCTAATGTTTTTGATGGTCAGGTTTTGCTCTGCCATGTCATTATTCCAGGTGTAGGCGACGTCCGCCGTCAAAGCACCTGCTGGAATAACATCCATGCTGAGGTAATGCCGAAGGATCGGCTGTGAAATCTCTAGGGGGAAGCCTTGAAGGTTCGTTTGGATTTCTCCGGTGCCCAAACCTGTAGGCGAGGCGGTCCAAGTCAGCTTGCCCCCCATTTCGCCAGGTGCGGCAATTGGCTTACCCGCTGCATCGAGTTCCGCAATCGAACCAGTGATGGTTGCTTCACGTGGTTTGCCAACACTGCCAGACCAATTGACGAGCGATTCTAAGTCACTAACGAGCCATGCTCGGTTGGTCGCTTCTTCGACGAATTCGACGCTGGATTGCTTGAGCTCCAGCTGTACGTCCGGAGTGGTGGAAGGCTTTTCAGGTTGCTCGGGCTGTGGCGGCATGGCCTTGGCTAGAAAGGCTTCCCAGTTGGAGCCCTTGTCCGTCAGAACCACGCGAGCACGCAGCTTTTCAACCGTGATCTTTCCTGGATTGCTCGGTTGGAGGGCCAAACTAATCAGGCTGTGATTCGTATAGATGGCATCGACGTCGGCAATCGCTTGGCCATCAAAGTCTTTGACGCGTACGCCACGTACAACAACTGGCGAAAACCAGTTAAGCGATAACGAAGTGACCTCAAGCTGGCCGCTAAGCTCGGGCGTAGCCCTTGCCAGTACGGTCTTCCACAGGCCGGTTGAGACGACAATCATCGGCGCAAAGCCGACAAGTAGTCCGACCAGGATGAGGACGATGAGGCAGCGCGTCAACAACCAGCGAAGAGCCGAAGTTTTACGCTTAGGAGCAACGCGACGGCTGGTGGGCCGTTCGTCGTCAAGCATGTCATATTGGTCATCTTGGGCACGGGTTCGAATGCGTTTGGCCATGGCAATATTCGCGAGGAAACCAGGGAAGATTCATTGCGAGCGCACGAAAAGACTCGCTGGTCGCCCCTTCTAGCAAAAATGCCCAGGTGCACCTATACCGATGTGGGGATCGGGCCGGCTGAGCAGCTGAGCTACCGCCTACTAGAAAACAAACCGCTTCCCGTGGAGAATACAGGCTCCCCTATTCATGGAACCTCCTCACCAGCGTTTCGTTTCTTATGATGGATCCCCTGCACCTGGTAATAGCGATTGGCCCCCTGGCAGCCTACTTTTTGCTGCTGAGCATGGATCAATCTGGGAAAGGCTCCGTTCCTAACGACGGGAAGCCGCGATGCGCTAGTGCTGGGCATCGGACTGGTTGGGCTGGTGATGGTCGGGCCGATGGAACTTTTTTTGCCCGAGGCGACCGCCGTCATCTTTGGCGGATGGGTGTGGTTGGTGCTGCTGCTGTTTTATCTGGTAAGCCTCGTGCTGCTGGTCCTTTTGCTGCGGCCGCGGATCGTGATCTATAACGTTAGCCCCGAACAACTGCGTGCGGCATTGGCCGAGGTGGTTTCGCGACTGGATCAAGAGTCCCGTTGGGCTGGCAATTGCCTGCTGATGCCGCAGTTCGGCGTGCAGCTTGTTGTGGAACCGTCGGAGAGTGTCAAGAACGTTCAGTTGGTGTCAGCCGGCCGCGAGCAAAATTATGCCAGCTGGCGTGTTTTGGCAAACTCGCTTTCGCAAGTGCTAAGAAAGTCTCGCGGCGAGCGAAGCCCTTATGGAGTCTTCTTGTTGTCGATTGGTTTTTCGCTGGCGACGGCGATGACCTACCTGCTAGTTCGACATGGAAACGCCATCAGTGAATCGCTCGAACACATGCTTCGCCTTGGTACCTGATCCAGGGCTTCGCCAAACGGGCCTGTGTCTGTTGTCGGATCCTTACAAGTGCCAATATGTCCACTAGCCCTAATCCGCCCCATGATGAAACAGGCGACCGTAGGGAAAGCACCGCAGTGGGTTTAATCTCAATCCCAGCGGATGGTTCACGGTCAGCTCTTGGTGGTGGAGTTCGCTGGACGCGTCCAGTTGTGCTGCCAATGGTGCTGGCGATTTTGGCAGCCATTCTTTCGCTGCTGGTAGGACTTGCGATTGCGGCCGAAGGAAGCTCTTGGCATTGGGGCTGTTACGTTGCTGCGCTGCTGGCCATTGTGGGGGGCTTTTTGTTCCGTCGGCAGGTCCTGACAGAAGAACATCAGTTGCTACAAGCGAAAGAGAGCTTGCGTGCCGAAGCGAGTCGGCATGATGCTCTACTTAAAGAGCTTGATGTTGCCCAAGAAATGATGGTGAAAGAGTGGGAAGCACGCGAAACGCTTTTCCAAAATCGTGAACGGGACTTAGAGCGTCGGTTATTGGCCTATCGAGAGTGGGAAGAATTTCCCGCCCCCGTTAGCCTAGCGGTTGATGATGTTTCCCATGCTGAGCTGACCGGCCTTGCGCAAAAAGACCGGCAAATGATTGAGCTGCTGCAGCAGAAGACGGAACTGCTGTACGAGAAGATTCGCAAAAACGCCTATGCCGTAGATGGCAAGCTCGACATGACACTGGTTCGGGCTGATGCGCTGCTTTTGGCGCACGATGTTGCCAAGATCTACGTCCCCAGTGTTACACAGCCGATGCTGGAAACGAATGCCGAGCTGTTGCTGCGCGGTGTTGGGCGAGCCAGCTTGCAGTTCCTTTCACTGCTGGAGTCTTTGCCGCTGCAAGTGAAGGATCATTCACTTGCAAGTTTGTACAGCTATTTGAGAACCGGGCTTTCGGTCTATTCGACTTATCGCATGGCGGAGCCCTATTGGCCCTATCTCAATTCGGCCTATTACTTAGGACGATTTGCCTTGGGGGCGAATCCCTTGGCGCTTTCGGCATGGTGGTTTGCCGGCGCTAAGCAAGCAGGGGGCCAAGATGCTGGTGAATCATCTGGTCAATCGACAGGCGATTGCCATGCTGGGAAGCGCGGTACGAATCATTGGATTTGAAGTCGCTAATCTCTATGGCGGCGATTTTCGACATCGTGATCCGAACTGGATCTATGCGGCCGAGCTTACGCAGCTGGTTAGCCAATTTCCCCTTTCGCGTGAGAGCCTATCTGCCGCGCTACGCGAAGTGAGTACGCTGGAGCTACGCAGTGAATACGACCGTGTCTTTTTGTGTCGCTGTTTGGCGGCCCAAAAAGGGGCGCAGCCGGAAAACTACCATGCGGCCTCAACCCTTAGCGTGCAAGAGCGGCGGGCGATTGCCGCCCGGCTGGAAAAGTTCTTGGCCGCATTCATTCATGGTAAGACGGCCGACCGGATGCGGACTTGGCGTGTTGCTGTCGAGGAGCGATTGGCCGTGAAGCTAACCGGAGCAGGTACCGTGGTCGCTGGCACCATTCGCGAGCAGCAATTGGATTCGCTCCGATCGCTGGCAAGTTTTTTGCTATCGATGAAGGAGTGTGAGCCAAGCGACCTTCCCCAGGAACTTGCTGGCAGCAGTATTTTGGCGGAGTTATCTGCGAATGAGCAGCAGAATGTGCTGGCCCAGTTACAGGAGAACCCGCCCTACTTCTTCGAGTATGCCGATATCGATCCGATGAGTGATTTGACACTCAAGTATTTGCGCGATCTGGCAAGATTGCACGTACAACGTGGGCCACGCGATGCGAGCCTTACTCAGGCAACGGTAGATGCGGCTATCTACTTAGGAAAGACTTCCACGGAAATGCAAAAGCTGCTGAGCGAAGAGCTCCAGCGTGTTTGGCAGTTGCATCGGGCGGATGATGCCGTCGTTGCGAAAGTGCCTAGCGAAGTGTCGATGGCCGTTCTCGATTTGCTGGAGCCAGGAAATCGGATTCGCTTTGTGTACGGCGGTGTAACGCTTGAGCCAGCAGGTCCTGCGGATGGTGGGGCTAAAGAAAGCTTGTGGCTGGCAGGTGTTGGCAATCGCTTGGTGGTTATTGCCGTGGGAAGAGATCCAAGGCTTGTGTGGCATGCCGACGTACCAGTGTCTGCGGATTTGCAAAAGGGATACCTCTCTACGTCGGTGCGATTGACCGGTGGCGAATGGGCGACCTCAGAATCAGAATCAGCGCGCCCTTCCCCTACGGCGATTTGTATTAGCACCTCCGCGATTGGCTCCTATGTCAATTACTTAGGGCCGTTACTTGCGGCATGTAAACTAGAGAAGTCGGGCTCAAACGGTTAAGCTAAGAAGTAGACGCTTACTTTTCCAAAGGATATTCCGTGAACGATCGACTCCGACTTGCGATTGCCACTTGCCTTGGCCTGGGATATTCACCGATTCTTCCCGGCACTTGCGGCGCACTGCTAGGTGTGGCGAACTATTTGGCCATCGCCTATTTGGTGCCCAGTTCACTTTGGCAGACGGTGTTGATTGGAATTTCATTCTTCGCTTGGACCGCCGTGACCATTGGCTTGGCACGTTGGGCGGAAGGATACTTTCACGAAAAGGACAGCGGCATCTTTGTCACCGATGAGGTCGTCGGCTTTTTGCTAACGGTCCTGTTCTTTCGCATACCTGAGATGCCGATCCTGACGGTGCTATGGGCGTTTCCATTCACTCGGGTCATCGACATCCTGAAAATCCCGCCGGCCAAGCGACTAGAAAAGCTGCCTGACGGCTGGGGCGTGGTGGCCGACGACATCCTCAGCTCGTTCTATACGATTGGGATTCTTTACGGCCTTTGGCAGCTGTTTCCGCGGCTTTTTGGCGGTGCTTAGCGGTTAGGGCGACTTTCAAACGTCCTGCCGACAGGTGGTGCCAAGTGTCCAGTGTGACACGTTTGGTCCGGTCGGGAGGCGTACGGCCTGCAGCAGACGCGGAAAGTGCCCTAAAAGTAGGGTTCGCAGAGCGTTTTTGGGTACTGGCTCGTCTATAATTACGTAGGTCCAAGCGGGCTGGCGGATTTCGTGCGCGCTGGCTGCTGGGACGAAAGCGGGGGCGGCGTTTTTTAGAGGAGTCACATCATGGCCAGCGGAGCTTTGCCGACAGCAGGACCAGCAGGAAATAGGCCTGCGTCCGCGCCGCCCGAGGTGACTAGCGCTACCAGTGCGGAAGGGATCGTTCACCGTCAGCTTGATCGAACCAAGCTGCTTGTGAAAATGATCGACTTTGGTGTCCTGCTCGCATTGGCTGGGGCGGCGCTGCTGGCGTACTTTTTGGTCCTGGCGGTTGTAGATCACTGGCTGTTCTCGCTGGGAACGTTTGGTCGTTGGCTTTCGCTGCTGGGAATTTTCGTTGGACTAGGTTGGTTGTTTGCGCGGACTTGCGCCGTTGCTATTGCGCCGGATCAATCCGGCCTATGCAGCGCACACCATCGAAGAGACGATGCCCAAGTTCAAGAACAGCATCTCCAACTATTTGGATTTGGAACGCCAAGAGAACAAGGGCGTACACGCGGGGATTGTTGAAGCGGTTGGACAAAAGGCTGCTCGCGATATTTCAGCGATTGAGGTGGACTCCGTCGTTGATCGTTCGCAGCTTATTCGCGTGGGCTATTTGCTGGTTGCGATCTTTGCCAGCTTTGCTGCTTACAAGATCATGTCGCCACGTGATCCGCTGCAAACGGTAGCGCGGGTGCTGGCTCCCTGGGCGGATATTGCGCGTCCTTCACGCGTTCGTATTTTGGATGTAACGCCGGGCAGCAAAGAAGTCTATTTCGGCGAAACGGTAGAGGTTGCCGTCTCGTTGCGTGGTACGCACGAAGGCGATGAAGTTCGGATCATCTACTCGACGGCAGACGGCCAAGTGGTGGATCGTGCGGTTGTGATGAAGGGGGGCGTGGGCCTGCTCGACTATCGTGGCAAGCTGCCCGCTAGTGACTCGCCGAGCGGTGAAAACGGTAGCGGCGTGCAGCAAGACTTGATCTATCGCATTGAAGCAGGCGATGCCGTTTCCAATAGCTATCGCTTGTCGGTAGTGACGGCCCCGACAATTCTGGTGAAGCGAGTGACCTACGCTTATCCCGATTACATGAAGAAGGAAACTCGCTCGGTTGATAATCAGGGAGACCTGACAGGGCCTGAAGGGGCTCGTGTGACGATTGAAGCGGTTGCGAATTTGGCGCTCGAATCGGCAGTTTTGGAAATGGACCCGGTTAATGGCAAGCCGACGGCAACGATTGCCATGTCTTGCGAGGGAAGCAATGCCCGAGGGGCTCTGGTTCTGGCGCGTAATGCAGATGGCCAGCCCAAGTATCGCACCTATCAGATTCGTCTGGTAACCAAAGATGCGCAGCGAAATGACAAGCCGATCTTGCATGCGATTGAAGTAATGCCCGATTTGCCCCCCGAGGCAACGATCTTGTCACCGGAAGAGTTGGTACATGAAATTCCGCTCGATGGTGAACTGCCCGTTGAAGTGCGGGCCGTGGATCCTGACTTCGGTTTGACGCACGTGGGCATTGTGGGTGAGCGTGGTAGCAAGGAAAGTGAGCTTGTCACGCTGCTGGCGAAGGATGCTCCGCAAGTTCCGCAGTACACAGGCCGTGCGGTTTTAAAACCTGCCAAGCTGGGGATGAAAGTTGGCGAAGAGCTGGCTTTTTATGCGACCGCCAGCGACAATCGCCACGACATCGAAAGCGGTAGCCTACGGCCAAGCACGGGACGATCTGCTGGGCATATCTTGCGTGTGATTGCTCCTGAGGGAGCTAGTCCGATGGATGATCCTTCTCAGGAAAAGACCGACGAAGGTGCTGCGCCGAAGGAAGATGAGCCCAACAAGGAACAGGGGAACGATTCAAGCAGCGGCGGGGCAGAAAATCCGCCCAAGGAGCCGATGCCGGGCGACAACGACACGGGAAAGGAGAAGCAACCAGCGGGCGAAGACCAAGAAGAAGGGACTGAAGGCGGCGAAAAATCCAAGGAAGGGAAGAACAAGCCTTCCGAAGGAAAGGATAGCGATTCAAGCACCGGCGGCAAAACCGGAAATAAAGACAAGGCCGACAAGGGGAAGTCCAAGGACGACAAGGGTTCTAAAGAAGAGGGAACCGGTGAGTCTGGCAAGGAGAATAGCGGCAAAGACAAGACCGGCAAGGAACAAATGTCGGGCGGCAAGGAAGGGACTAAAGAAGGCAACAAGGAAAACGGAAAGTCGAAGTCCGAGGGGAGCAAGTCTAAGGAAGGTTCGCAATCGGGCTCCAAAGAAGGGGGCGCGGAAAAGAAATCAAACGGCGGCAAAGAGAAGAAGGAAGGGAGCGATAGCTCCAAGTCTTCTTCGGGCGAAAAGGGAACCTCTGGCAAGGACCAGCAGGGTGGCTCAGCGAAGGAAAACGAAGGAGCCTCCGAAGATAAGTCGGGGGGCGGCGCAGAAACCACCGGCAGTCCCATGGGAAACTCGCCACAAAGCGGCGAATCGCAATCGGGTGAATCGGGAGAAGGGCCAACGACCGGTGAAGCAGCCGGTAACAGTAAGACTCCGTCGGGAAACCAGGGAGAAAACAGCCAAGATGCTACTGGTGATGCAAGTGGCACACAAAACAATGGCGGCGGGGGAAGCTCTGCCCAGAAGAAGCCTGCCGGCGATCACGACGGCGACAAGTTCGACAAGATCCTTGAGCACATCAAAAACAAACAAAAGCCATCTAGCGGCGAAGCTCAGGCAAGTGAGTCTGGAACGCGCAATGAAAACTCCAGTGTCGAGCGAAGCAAAAATCAAAAGACGGATGGCCGTAACCTGAACGAGTATCAGGGGGAGGTTCCTGGCAGCCCGATGGGAAAAGAGGCGAAGGGAAATCCTACGCCAAGCACAACCAAGGATGTGGAAGGGAATGCTCCTGAAGGGAGCAAGCCATCGAATCCGATGGGTGCGGAAAAGAGTGAAACGGGCAAGGGCAAAGAGGAGCCGATGACCGGCGCTTCCAAAGAAAAGAGTGGAAGTGGTGGCAAGCCGATGGAGACTCCCAAAAATGCTGGCGGCAAAGAAGCAAGCAAGGGGAATACCGGTGCCGGCGAGAAGGGAAAGACGTCTCCCATGGGGACCAGCGGCCAAGCTCAAGGTGGCAAAGACAATCCGATGAAGGAAAAGTCGAGCGATGGTGCGGCCAAAGATCGAGTTCCTGAAGGGGCCAAGGCAAATCCCGAAGGGAACAAAGAAGGGGGCAACACCGGAGCCAAGCAAGAGAGTACGACCGGCTCTGGCTCTCAGGGTGATCCTAAGAATGCTGGTGAACCCAAAGGAAAGAACGCTGACAAGCTGAAGAATGAAAAGAAGGGGAATGATCGCGAAGGCGGCGAACTAAGCGGCGCAAGCAAGAGCCCGAAGCAATCTAACTCCACGGGTGGACAGTCGGGCGAAGAGAGCGGCGGTGGCAAGCAAGGTGGCGGGCAACAAGCTAACCAAGCAGGCAAGGGCTCTGCGGGCAGCAATACTTCCGCAGAAACCGGCGCAGGGGCCAGCAAAGAAGCGGGCGAAGGAACGGATGGAAATAAGGGGGGCGATGGTGGCCTCTCGGATAAGGCAACTGGTAGGCCCAATGAAAGTGGCAAGACCGGCGAAGGTAGCAAATCCAAAGCAACAGACAACAAAGAAGGCAAAACTTCCAGCGGCAAGGGATCGCAGGAAGGGGCTGGAAATTCTGGTGCTGGCCAAGAAGCGACCGAAGGTGCCGCTGGTGGCAAAGAAAATGGCGGTAGCGCTGGGCAGATGTCAAAATCGCCTGGCGATGCAGCCAAGGGAGGAACTAAGGGGGAACAACCTGGTGGTCCGATGCCGGGCGAAGGGGCTGCATCCAGTCAGCCCGCAGGTGCTTCCAAAGAACGTGGTCTGCCAAGTGGCGGAGTTAGCGCGCCTGGCAACACGGGGCAGGGGGGCGGCCCAGGTGAGACCGATCCAAGTGAACCCGAGGGAGCTGAAGGCGCAGTACCGGATGGCGATGCAGCCAATCTTGAGTACTCGCGCAAGGCAACGTCCATGGCTTTGGACTTTTTGAAGGATCAAGAACACAATCCTGATCCTGAATTACTGAAGTCACTGAACTGGACGGAAGCGGACCTGAAGAACTTCTTGCGTCGCTGGGAAGAGCTCTCCAAAGAGACGGAAAAAGATGTAACCAAACAACACGAGTTGGATGAGGCATTACGCAGCTTAGGGCTTACTCCTCCCAAGGCAAAGAAACGCGTGGGGGGCAATGCCAACGACCGGCAACGCGGACTAGGAGAAGGGCAAATGCGAATTGATCCCCCTTCTCGCTATCGCGATCAATTTGAGGCATTTCGTCGTCGGCAATCGAAATGATGTGACGAAGTAGCCTGACGGACGGTTAGCCATTTACGCAGCACGGATTTCACACGCTATTGGCAAAAAGATTTTGCATCTATGACGGTTTCGACCCCACGGTATCTGGTTCCGTTTCAACCACGCGAGTTGCCACACTTCTTCACGGATGTGCTGGTCATTGGAGCGGGGCTGGCGGGTTTGCGGGCTGCTAATGCGATTGATCCTTCGCTTAGCGTGCTCGTCGTTACGAAGGATGCAGTGCAGCAGTCCAATAGCAGCTATGCGCAGGGCGGAATTGCAGGTGTGCTCGATCCAGAGGATCGTTTTGAAGAGCATGTAGCCGACACTTTGACGGCCGGCGGCAATCTGTGCGACGAAGAAGTAGTCCAGATGGTGATTCGGGAGGCTCCCGAGAGAATTGGCGAGCTGATCGAGTGGGGAACGCACTTTGATAAGAAGTCGGGTCAGATCATTTTGGGCCGTGAAGGGGGACATAGTCGCAATCGCATCGTCCACGCGATGGGAGACATGACCGGCAAAGAAGTGATGCGTGCCGTGATTGAGCGCACACGCCATTTGCCGAATGTTCGCCTATGGGAAAACACTTTTACGCTCGATTTGCTAACGCATGAAGGCGTTTGCCGTGGTGCGATCGTTTGTGATCCGCATGGGATGCGAATGATGGTTTGGGCTAAGCAGACGATCCTTTGCACCGGTGGCGCTGGTCAGATATATCGCGAATCTACCAATCCGGCGGTGGCAACGGCAGATGGTCATGCAATGGCATATCGCGCCGGGGCTCGTCTGCGCGATATGGAGTTCATGCAGTTTCATCCAACGGTCCTCTACATTGCTGGTGGAAGCCGCAGCTTGATTACCGAGGCGGTTCGTGGGGAAGGTGGCCGTCTGGTTGACCGCAATGGCGTGCGATTCATGCCATCGTACGATCCCCGTGCGGAGCTGGCGCCGCGGGATGTTGTATCGCAGGCGATTGTGACGCAAATGGAAAAGACGCATCACCCTTGCGTCTATCTAGACGTGACGCACCTTGATCCCACATTTGTGAAACAGCGGTTTCCGGGGATTGCGGCCGCCTGTGCAAGTTTTGGCATCGATGTCACGAAAAACAAAATCCCCGTTCGCCCCGGTGCCCACTACATGATCGGTGGCGTTGCGGTGGACCAAACGGGGAAGACTTCGATTCCTGGATTATGGGCCGCTGGAGAGGTCAGTTCTAGCGGGCTGCATGGAGCCAATCGGTTGGCGTCCAATAGCTTGCTAGAAGGGCTCGTTTACGGTGCCCACGCAGGGATCGCTGCCTCGGCCGCGGCACTGGAAATTCGCGAGGACTTCCAAGTGGCTCCGATCAGCCAGGTGGTTGTGCCGGTGGAAGGCGAACCGCTTGATTTAGAAGACATTCGCAACTCACTGAAGAGTCTCATGTGGCGCAGTGCCGGAGTTCGGCGCAATCGCGAGCTGTTAGAGGAAGCAATTGCGGCCGTTGATCAATGGCGGCAATACGTTCTGATGCGGCAGTTCGACTCGGTCGAGGGCTGGGAACTGCAAAACATGCTCACGGTATCGCGCGTGGTGATTCGAGCAGCTCTGACGCGGGAAGAATCGCGCGGGGTTCACTTGCGAACGGACTTTCCACTGATGGACAACACCCGCTGGAACTGCCACCTTTGGGCCCAGCGTGTAGAGGCTGATGGCGCGGAGCTGCAAGGGAGCGAAGCGTAGCCTTTGTCCATTTAGACGCTAGCAGGACAGTTAGTGGTAGCTAGAATGAAGGTAGATGATCTGGCTGCTGGCGGCAGCGAATCATCGGGTCGGTTTCGCGCAATGTAAGGTAAAACGGTTCAATTTCGTATTGGCGTTTTTGCAGTGCGTCGATACAACCCAGTGGCGTTGCTTTTTGACCCGTTGGTAACAGCGTGTCTTTCTGGCGATTGCACCTCCTCTCCCCGGTCGTCGATTTCTCGAAACATGGAGTTTCCCATGTGGAGCAGGATCTTGTTTGGGAGCGTGCTTACAGCACAGTTGGTTGCCTATCTGGCAAGCGACCGGGCTATCTTCGCTGACCAGCCCGCAGTTGAATCGTCGCAGCCTTTGTTTGTTCGCGAAAAGACGATTCGTTTGGAGGTAATCCAAGGTCGACTAAGAATCCTTGGTGTTCGCGGCCCACAAAGCCGCAACTTTCAACATGGCGACCCCGATTCCGACGTGCGTGAATCGTTGACGATTCATACGGGGGCGGAAGACTTGGTGGTTCGTTATGAATCGATCACACCAGCACGCAAGCTGTTGTTGTCGCAAGACATGCGTAAACGCTTTGTGATTGAGCGAGAGGTCACCAGCGGCGCGACAACACTTCGAACCAGTTTTAAACAGGGGGCCGATGGCCATTGTGAGCTGATTCTTCCGGGAGACGCTCAAAAGCTAGTTTGTCGCGGTGGTATATGGCATTTTTCCGTGCTTTACCCCGAGGCATTTCGGAACGACTTAGCGCCGATCCTTGATGAGCTTCGTCCCCAATGGGATTTACTTACAACCGCCGCGAAAGTGCGTGAGAACTTAGTCCGCTTGGAAGTGGGCGAATACCACAAAAAGATTGTGGCCTGGGCGACCTGGACCACGGATCTGTCGAGCGAGGATTTTGCCGTTCGGCAGGCGGCCGATCGTGGTCTGCGAAATTCGGGCCCTGAAGTACTTGGCTTTCTCGAACAACAGCTTGGCCAAGATTTGGAAAAGGAACAGCGGGCACGCTTGCAGCGGATTGCAAAGCAGCTGATCCCGCCGACTGCCGACACGCCGGAGCTGATCAGCAGCTGGCTTGAGCAAGATCCCCAGATTTGGGTCTCCCTGCTGACGCAAGGGAATATCGAAGAGCAGCGTGTTGCTAAGCAGCGATTGGAATCGATGCTGGGAGAACAGGTACGCTACGATGCTTCAGCGTCGGCGGCCGAGCGGCAAGCCATGCTGCGTCGGCTAGAAGGTCGGATCCGCTCCCACTAAGTGGCGAGCGGTTGAAGAGAACGTGGCTCGTCGTTAGTCCCACCACCACTGCGTGGCGGCCTGAGCCTTGGGCTTGCTTCCCGCATAGGGAGCAGGCAGGCGCTGGTAGGTGTCCTTTTCCAATTGCTTTGCAGCGACCGAAGGATGAGCGTTAACGGTCACGCCGCCACTGACACCGGCCAAAAGTTGTTTGGTGGAGGTCTCGCGATAGTTCATGATCGTATCGACGGTCTTCGGAAGTTCGCCATGAACAAGCGGATGCCCCTTGGCTGCAAAATGGCTCATTTGCCAGTTAGCACGATCGTCCAGACGATGTTCCGAGACAATCGCCGCCACCAAGGTGAGATCAAACACGTTACGTAGTTCAGCGTAGACGGGATACTTGGCCGCCAACTTCTCGTAGTGCTTGGTGAAGTTGCTGGCGAACTGTTGGTTGGCGGGGTTACTCTTGCCGGTATGCACCCGTTCCCCTTCGGCGGTAAGCTTTTCGTTTTCGCTTTCGACTCGAACGCTGGCGCCACGAAGTTCAAACGCGGAGAAATCGGCGTTGGCCGTTAGATGCTCGGGCGAAAGTGTGAACCACCAGCGCAAGACCGACATTTGCTCTGGCAGGTCGCTAGGGTCTGCGGCCAAAAGGTCCAAATAGCTCTCGACGCCCAGTACCCCTTTTTCCAGCCCCATACCGACACGCTTCATGTGATAGTCGGCTTCGACGATGACGCGCGATGCATGGGACTGGGGATCAATTCCATAGACTTCAATCGATTGTGGGCCAACGGCACTGCGCAGCTCTCCCAGCCATTTGTTCCGCTGGCCAGGGCGAAGGGGCGATTGTGCCCAGCGATTGGCAACCTCTTGTGCCTCAGCCAGGCCTTTGGCGGATGGTGTGATTGAACAGCCGAACTTTCCATTGCCAAGTGCCGCACTTCGTAACGCAACAACCAGGTCATCCAGTTGTAGCGTTGGATGTCCGGCCGTCACGCTAACAGAGCGGCCAAGGTCATCGGCCAACCAGTCGTCGGCCGGGCCTGCTAAAACGACATCGCCTGTCTCAGGATAAAGAAACACGTACTGCACGCGATGCAGTCCCGCGAGGTTTTGCATTTCGGCCGTGGGGGTGTTGCCTTGGGCGTACTGTTGTTGAAGAGCGAGTTCCAGTCGATTGAGCGAGACCTTTCGCACCGCTGAGGAATGTCGCGGGGAAGTTGAAGATGTTTTGCGAGCGCTGGCTGCCGTTGCTTGGTGCTGCTTGCGCAGCTCCTCTAGCCCTTGTGTGGTGGCCAAAGTTTTGGGGGCAAGCATCCCCGTGGTATCGATCTTTACGCCGCCCTCGAATCCACTGATGGAGCCCGGGCCGCCGACTTCATCCCATGAGTTGGGCGAGATCGTACTGGTAATGAGTTCAATCAGCGAATCAAAGTCTGCAACGGGCTGACCACCGGCGGAGCCGGGACCTGATGTCAGTGGGGCGTTTGCAGCGTTTGCCTTGCCAGTGCCTAGTGCACCCGCAAGAGAGGATTGGGCCGCCTTGCTGAGCTGGTCGGCCGTTTGTTGACGAAGGGGCGCCGCTTTGATTTGTGGCAAAACGTTGGCAGCCGCCAGACGATTTCCCGCAGTGCCTTGCGCTTTGGCAATGGCGGCAAAAGCTTCATCACGTTGTTCGGCGGGAAGGCTGCCAGCCAGCTTTTGAGCGGGCCCGAATTCCCCAGCTTCCAAATGTCCCATTAGGGAGGCGGGAAGGGGAGGCGGTTCAGCGGCCGAAAGGTGATCTGTTCCGAACGAAACAAACGCAGCAGCGAGCCCGCAGCCCAAGAAAAGATAGCTACGTGCGCACGCAATCGAATAAGCAAGACGCATAATTGTGGCCCAAAAGAGTTGCCCCGGTACTTGCAAGTGTAGCGGTGGGGCAAGCGGCGGTCAAACTTTTTTATGGCCGCTAGAATTTATCGCATCGAACGGCTGGCGACCGTGGCCATTTGTTCGGAATCGCCCGATAGCTCGTCACGAAGGCGAATCAGCCCCGGGTGATTCGGGGTGACCTGAAGAGCACTGTTTACCAAGGACCTGGCCGTCGAGGTTTCCCCCAGTTCCAGCTGGGTTTGGGCGAGGTCGTGAATTAGTTCAGGTGGGCAACTGGGATGGGCGGCAGCAGCAGACAGACAGGAGCAAGCTTCACGGTGTCGACCCAGCGTGCGAAGCGTCAAGCCTTGGCGATGTTGCACGACTACAGGGACTTGGCCTGGTGGATAGCTGGCTGCGAGGCTTTGCAGCGTGGAAAGGGCCCGTTCGGGACGCTTTTGTTGGGCGTGGATCTCCGCCAGGGCTAATTGAACTTCAGGGTAGTGAGATTGCAGGCCTAAGGCCCGCTGATAACTGGTCATCGCGTCGAGCGAATTTCCCATCGCGCGGTAGACATCCCCCTTGAGTGCCCATGCCTGTGAAAGTTCTTTGTTGGCGGCGATGGCGGCGTCGGCCTGTTTTTCGGCCCGTCCGAGTTCACCACGATCAAAATACATCCGGCCTAGCTGTACGCAACGATCAGGGTCTCCACCGGACAGGCGACAGGCTTCTTCCATGTGTAAAATGGCATCGTTGGTGGCACCGCGCTTCCACAGCGATTCGGCGTAGCCACAGCGAGCACGATCATCTTTGGGGCATTTTGCCAGTGCTGCAGAGTATAAGGACTCGGCTTGTTGCCATTGGCCGCGCTGTTGTGCTTCACGCCCTTGAAGAGAAAGTTGGCGAGCAGCGCTGATCGAGTCATCTCGTCCGCAAGAGCTTAACGAGCGACAGCCGCTTCCGGCGGCACAACAAAGCAAAGTGCCGGCAATCGCGAGACAAATGCTGGCCCGAACGCGAGTTGTCGCGTCGGCTGCTGAGCATTCGAGTTGCGAAAGTAAAAGGCATTCCTTGCCTCTCCATGGTGGAGTACGAAATCCATTTCGTGCGAAGGGTGCACTATCGTGACAGAGCGCCCCAACATCAGGTATCGGCTTCTTTTGGACAGAATCTCAAATCGAGACGATGTCATTTCCGTAAACGTCAACCAAGTTGCTCGTCATTTGCTGAGCAGTGAAAGCGAATTCAAGACGCTCATAAGCGTTCTGACTACCTTCATAAGCGACTTTTATCTTCGCCCCTTCGTTAACGCAAGAAGAACTGGGTAGGATTTAAGCCGAATTCCCGCAGGAAAGGCGGCACTAGCCGAAGCGGCGTAATCTCGGTAGTTTGAAGGGTCTCGGGGACAGGATTGCGGTGTTTCTGCAGAATCCGAGGTCTCTAGGTTTTGTATGGGCCGTACCAAGGCGGCCTGCTGAGGTTTTTCGAATGCCTGCCGTCTATGAAAAGTTGGGAGTCCGCTTCCTCTATCCAGAAAACTGGACTGTCGTAGAAGAGGATACCGAGGGTTGGCCTCAGTCGTTAACGCTGCAAAGCGAACAGACAAGCTTCTGGACACTCAACGTCTATCCCCCCGCAATCGACTTAAAGCCGATTGTGAAAGACATTGTCGATAGCATCAAGGAAGCCTATCCCGACCTTGAGGTGCTTCCTTCTCAAGAAGTCATTGGTGATGCGCTGACCAAAGGGGTAGACATCTGCTTCTTCTATTTGGACCTGCTAGTGGAAGCACGCATTCGAACGCTGCGCACCCCGTCGCAAACTTTAGTCTGGCACTTTCAAGCCGAGAGCCGCGAGTTTGCCACCAATGAATTGGTGTTTAAAGCGATCGCGCACAGCATGTTGCAGACGATGGTTCCCGTTCCCGAGAACCAAGCGTCTGCTGCCAAAGATCGTAATGCCTAGGTGGGCTACTTCGCACCGCTGATGCGATCGAAATACTGCCGGGCATTTTCACGCTGATCACGTGGAAGTGGCGAATCATTTTGGGCGTCGGCCTTGTTTGACAAGGCACTTTGCAAAGCGGCCTTGCGCTCTTCACGACTTTGGCCGGCGATGTTTTTGCCACCGGCATCTCCGATGCGGTAGGACTCTCCCTTTTTCGGCGTTACGCCAACGCGTGAGTCGTAAGACTTGGTGTCCCCTTTTTCTTCGGGGCGTGACCCTTGGCCGCGACCTTCACCGAGGCCTTCTCCTTGTCCATCCCCCTTACCTTTACCCTTGCCTTTCCCTTTTCCCTTCCCCTTGCCGTCTTTCCCTTCACCATCTTGTCCTTCATCCCCTTCGCCGTCTCCCTGTTGCGATGCGCCACTCTTCGAGGCTCCCATCGCTTCGCCGTCGCCTTCCCCTTGTTGCATGGCGTTCTTGGCATCCGCTAATTGGTCGAGCAGTTCATCCAGGTTCTCGCTCTCTTCCATTTGCTTCTTGAGGTCTTGCATGCTCTCGGCGAGTTTCCCCATTTGATCGGCGGCGCTCTTCTGTCCTGCCGACGAACCGTCTTGCTTGTCGCCGTTTTTGAGGTCCTCGGCCGCTTGTTGCATCTGCTGCGCCATTTGTTTGAGGGCGTCGTTTGTCTTGTCGCCCCCTTGGTTCATTTTATCGAGCTTTTCCTGCAGTTTTTGGGCACCATCCAGATCGCCTTGCTGCATCTTTTGGTCGATCTGCCGCTGCAATTCGCGCTTGGCATCTTCGCGGTCTTGCGCCATTTGCTTGAGCTTGTCTTTGATTTGGTCCAGCTGTTTGGCCAGCTTCTCTTTTTCCTCAGGCGTCATCTCTTTCGAGGCTAGCGCCTTTTGCATTTGCTCCATTTGCTCGGCCGCTTTGCCGAAGTCCCCCTTCTTTAAAGCATCTGCCAGCTTTTCTGCTGGGCCCTTATCGATGGGGCCCATCTTGTTGAGCGTCTTGCGCAGGTCTTCGGCGCTGCCGATCTTCTTTTGCTTGTCTTGGACTTGCTTGGCAAGGTCGTTGATCTTGAGGAAGGCCTCTTTTCGATCGACCGTTTCTTTCGAAGCGAGTTTATCAATTTGCTTGGCAAGCTCCTTGCGGAATTCACCATCCTTTAAGTCCGCATCATCTGTAGGAGACTTCACCGCGGTTAGTGCGGCCTTCAGTTTCTCAAGGGACTTCTTGTTGATCTTTTCAGCATTGTCCCCCGCCTTATTGTTGGCAGCCGCTTGCGCCTTTTTTTCCGCAGCACTGGGGATAAGGAACAATAGGCCAGCCAGCGCAACGGGAACCAAGGGCAATGCGAGACGCCAGGTTGGTTCGATTTGAAATGCTTCCGGAATGTGAACGCGTTCGACACGGCGAGCTGCATCGGAAAGGAGCGCCCGGCCAATTTCTGTTTCACGCTCTTCAGGTGTTAGGGCCAAGGCGCTAGAGACCCGCTCTTTTAAAGCGAAGCGACGATCGATTTCCACGGCGGCATCAAGTTCCGACCGACGACCGAGATAGGTCCACAGGATCGCTGCAAGGAGGCCAAGTGCGGCGCCTGTTGAAAGCCAAGCGGTGGCCCACTGCGCGTCGGAGAACTTTAGGACCCAGATCTTCGGGATCGCTAACCCGAATACAGCGATCATCAACGACAAGAACATCGCCCAAGCTGCCACGCGAACGAACTGCGCGGTGATCATGCGCCAGCGAGCTCGTCCAACCTGTTTGGTGATTTCATCCATGGCAATCGTCTCGAGAGAGGGAGCGAAGGGAGCGTATGCAGATTTGCGAACTTACAATCCATGGTTCCACGGCAACGCTTCGTCGCCGCATGAACTAGCACTATTTTAGGGGTAAACCCATACAGCCTGACAAGGGATTTTTAGAAAACGGTCAATTTCATCGGGTCGCGCACGTTTGACGACAAGCTACGCCCGTTTCCACCGTAAACTTGCGCTGAAAAACCTACGGATAATTGCCGGCATTAAATGCCGTAACATGCTTCTGCGTAGAGACTTGCGGTTGATTGGTAGTTTGGGGCGTGGGCCGCTCTTGGTTTACTGACGCCCTGTTTTTGCGGTACTATTACAGGTGGTGAGCAGGCCTCAGCGCCAGTTTCCAAGGAGTTATTGCTATGACGACCCAAACCGTGCCAGAGATTTCTAAGTCGGCCAAAAAGCCGGCTAGGCCGGTGCGTCATCTTCCGACCGTACAGGAATTGCCAAACGCCGACGTCGTGATTTACGACGGTGATTGTCGTTTTTGCACCGGCCAAGTACAGAACCTCTACCGAATTTCGGGCAACCGGCTGGCGTTCATTTCGCTGCACGATCCGCTCGTCAAAGAGCGTTATCCTGACCTAACACACGAACAGCTCATGGAGCAGTTGTACCTGGTGGATGGGAAGGGAAACCGCTACGGCGGCGCAGCAGCATTTCGCTATTTAAGCCGTAAATTGCCGCTTCTTTTCGTGCTGGCCCCGCTCATGCACATCCCATTTTCGCTCTCCCTTTGGCAGTGGTGCTATCGCCAAGTGGCCAAACGTCGCTATTTGCTGATGGGGAAGCACAGTGATGATGCGTGCGACTCCGACGCCTGCTCGATTCACTTCAAAAAGTAGCCCGTTTGGGGCCAGCCGTCCTGTTCGCTCAGCGGTGCACACCTCTCAAATTTGCCCCACGCATTGAGCCCGGCAATCTCTGCCATAGAAAAAAGTTAATCGGGGCTCATTTCCATCGCTGAAGGCTTAACCGCCGTTGAGCGATTTTGGGTTCCCTCCTATACTCTGAACGTGGCTTGTTAAAAGCGTTAAACCTTTGCCAGATTGACTCTTTTGTCAACTAAGGAACGCGGCGGACGGGGCCAAAAAGGAACAGGTTGGGGACAGCCGTAAGGGTGTCTAGGCCGTTCAATTTGCCCCTTAATGGAGAGACGGAAAGTAGACATGACCGGTTATTCCTTAACCCACCTAAAGCAGCTTGAGGCTGAGAGCATCCACATCATTCGTGAAGTGGTGGCGGAATTTGAAAACCCCGTCATGCTTTATTCGATCGGTAAAGACTCGGCCGTCATGCTGCAACTAGCGCTGAAGGCGTTCTATCCGGCCAAGCCCCCCTTCCCACTTTTGCATGTCGATACCACTTGGAAGTTCCAAGACATGTATCGCATGCGAGATGAGTATGTCGTCAAGCAGTTGGGGCTGAAGCTGTTGGTGCACGTGAACCCTGAGGGGATCAAAGAGGGGATCAACCCGATCACCCACGGCAGCCAAAAGCATACCCACATCATGAAGACGGAAGGGCTCAAGCAGGCTCTCGACCAGTACAAGTTCGATGCCGCCTTTGGTGGCGCTCGTCGCGATGAAGAAAAGTCGCGCGCTAAGGAACGTGTCTATTCGTTCCGCGACCAATTCCACCGCTGGGATCCAAAGAATCAACGCCCCGAACTTTGGAACCTTTACAACTCGCGCGTGAACAAGGGGGAAAGCATCCGTGTCTTCCCGCTTTCCAATTGGACCGAGCTGGATGTGTGGCAGTACATCCACTTAGAGAAGATTCCCATTGTGCCGCTGTACTTCGCTAAGGAACGCCCGATCGTTCATCGGGATGGCACGATGATCATGCTGGACGATGATCGCATGCCACTTCTTCCTGGTGAAAAGCCAGAGATGCGGATGGTGCGTTTCCGTACGCTAGGTTGTTATCCACTCTCGGGAGCTGTCGATAGCACGGCCACCACGCTGCCTGAGATCATTCAAGAGATGCTTCTGACGAAGTTCTCCGAACGGCAAGGTCGCTTGATCGATCACGATCAATCGGGCTCGATGGAGAAGAAGAAAAAAGAAGGCTACTTCTAGTCGTTGGGGTTGGCACCACAGGCGTGTCACGTTGTTGGTTCTGGGTTTTGTAAGTGGTTTTAGTAGCGAGTGCTAGAAGTCTTATGTCGCATCAATCGGACCTGATCGCCACGGATATCGACCAGTATCTTTTGCAGCACGAGCAAAAAGAGCTGATGCGTTTCATCACTTGTGGAAGCGTCGACGACGGAAAGAGTACGCTCATTGGGCGTCTGCTGTATGAGTCGAAGATGATCTTTGAGGATCAGATCGCTGCTATTCAGCGTGATACTCAGCGGTTTGGCACCACGGGTGGCGAAATTGACTTGGCATTGCTAACGGATGGCCTCGAAGACGAACGCCAACAAGGCATTACGATCGACGTCGCTTATCGCTACTTCTCGACCGACAAGCGCAAGTTCATCATTGCCGATACCCCAGGGCATGAGCAGTACACTCGCAATATGGCAACCGGCGCTTCGACGGCCGACCTCGCCATCATTCTGATCGATGCTCGCCAGGGCGTTTTGGTGCAAACCCGCCGACATTCTTTCCTGGTTTCGCTACTTGGCATCAAGCACATCGTAGTCGCCATCAACAAGATGGACCTCGTCGACTTTAGCCAAGAGCGTTTTGAAGAGATCAAGCGCGCTTATATCGATTTTGCCGCACGTTTGGACCTGCCTGACGTCCACTTCATGCCGATCTCGGCCTTGAAGGGGGACAATGTTGTGGCGCCAAGCGAGAAGATGCCATGGTTCGATGGCCCGCCGCTGATGAAGTTGCTGGAGACGGTTTACATCGGCTCGGATCGCAACCTGGAAGACTTCCGTTTTCCTGTGCAGCACGTCAATCGCCCCAATCTCAACTTCCGTGGTTTCTGCGGAACGATTGCTTCGGGCATTGTTCGCAAGGGTGACGAGATCATGGCTCTTCCTTCGCGGAAGACCAGCAAGATCAAGTCGATCGTCACATTTGATGGCGAGCTGGAAGAAGCGTATGCACCTCAAGCGATCACGCTCACGCTAGAAGATGAAATCGACATCAGCCGTGGCGATACGATTGTTCGTCCCGGAAATGTGCCCCGCGTTTCGAACAAGTTCGAAGCGATGGTCGTCTGGATGAATGAAGAGCCAATGGTCCCAGGCAAGTCGTACTTGATCAAGCAAGCGACGAAGATGGCTCCGGCACAAATTACCACGCTGCGCTATCAAGTGGACGTGAACACGCTCAATCGCAAAGACGCTCCGACCCTCAACCTCAATGAGATCGGTCGCTGTTCGATTTTGGTAAATCAGCCGATTGCTTTCGATAGCTATAAACGCAATCGCTCGTGCGGGGCCTTCATCCTGATTGACCGCCTCACCAATGCCACCGTTGGTGCGGGGATGATTCGCGAAAGCTCGGAAGGACGTGTCGACCACTGGGACGACGATCCCAAGGTAGCCGCACAAGGCAAGGAAATCAGCCAGGTCACGCTTGATGACCGCGCCAACCGCTTTGGCCAAATAGGAACGACCTTGCTGCTTACTGGCCTAACCGGTGCGGGTAAATCGACGTTGGCATTTGCACTAGAACGCCGCCTGTTTGACAGCGGCCGGTCCGTGACGGTGCTCGATGGCAGTCACCTCCGCCGTGGCATTAGCAAGGACCTTGGCTTTACGGCCGAAGAGCGCAGTGAAAACCTGCGTCGCGGTGCCGAAGTTGCCAAGCTCATGAACGATGCGGGTCTTATCTGCATTGCTGCCTTCTTGGCCCCGGATGAAGCAGTTCGCCAAAAGGCCGCCGACTGCGTTGGGCGTGACCGCTTCCTGGTGGTGCATTTGAATGCTCCGCTCGAAGTTTGCAAGGCTCGCGATACCGAGGGACAATACGCTGCGGCCGCACGTGGTGAGATCGCCATGTTCCCAGGCATTTCCGCTCCGTACGAAACGCCCTCGAAGCCAGATCTGGTGCTTGCAACCGATCAGCTCAATGTCGAAGAGTGCGTCGATCGCTTGGTCGAATTGCTAGAAGCCAAGGGGGCGATTCGCTAAACCTGCCGCTGGCAGAGCGAATGCCACGATACTCCATCGATTAAAAAATAAGGCCTAGCGTGAAGCAGTTTCACGCTAGGCCGGTTTATTTATACGGCCATCGTTCGCTAGGCTATCGTTTGCCCGGCTTCTTGGGTGGCTCTTCATCGTCTTCTTGCTCAAGTGCCTGGGCGATCAAACGCTCAAACTCGTCGGTATCGCCGGTCTTCTTGGGTGGAGGTGGTTTGGCACCGCCGACCGTTGGCCGAGCACCGCTGGGCACCGCTGGTTTGCTAGGTGCGGCAGACGCTGCAGTCTTGCTAGGGGTAGCTGCAGGCTTTGCCGTTGCAACGGGCTTTGCTGCCACAGGTGCAGCAGAGGTTGGCTTCATAGGCGATGGCTGTGGCGCAGTGGCCTTTGGCGTGGCGCCAGGTGGCAAGTTACCAGCAGGCTTTGCCGTAGCGACATCTTTCGAGCGTGGCGGATCCTTCTTCGAAACGTATTTGCGCCAACTATCCAGCTGATCCTGTGTCAGGCTGTTCTCACGCATGATCTCGTGGCTCAGGCTGGCATCAGTCCCTTCGACATGGACCGAAACCCGCAGTCGCCCATTCTCTTCGTATTTGAACTTCACCTCAATCGGCGTTTGGGCCGGCAGATTCGGAGGAAGCTTGGGCACCGTGCACTTGCCGATTTGCGAGCAGTCATCTGGCGACGTGCTTTCCCCTTCAACAATCCGCACCAAGATCGACTTTTGCCCTTCCTTGTTCGTTTTGAAAACCCGTTTTGCAGTTGCAGGCAGTGGCGTGTTGCGTGGAATGATCACGGCATTGCGATCACGCTTGGTCTTAACGTCCGTGGCCACCACGCCCAGGCTGTGGCTGTTGACGTTCTTGATCTTGAAGCTGGGTGCTTCGCCCCGATGCTTTGAAAGGATCAGGCCAGCATGCAACGCTGCACCGTGGGCAATTGCCTCATCAGGAGACACGCTGCAGTCTGGTGGCCTGCCCGCGAGGTTTGTCAGCAGTTCAATCACTGACGCCATACGGCTGGAACCACCCACCAGCAACACACGGTCCAAATCGGTCCAGGTCAGCCCAGCTGCTTGCAAGGTCTGACGTGTGGTAAAGGCCGTTCGGTCGAGTAAGTCGCGCGTGAGTTCCTCGAACTTGGGGCGAGTCACTTCCACCCGCACCGCCTGCCCCTTGTAGTCGCAAGCGATCGAGACCTTCATACGTGCGGAGAGTGTTCGCTTGGCATCTTCGCAATCGCGCCACAGTCGACCGGCCGTGTTGGGATCTTCGCGTGGGTCCATGCCAAACTTGGCAATGAATTCTTGTGCGACCAAATCAACCAATCGCTGATCCCAGTCGCGTCCACCCAGTTGCACATCGCCATCGGTCGCCAGTGCATTGAACTCGCGCCCGCCGATTTCCATCACCGTGACGTCAAACGTTCCACCGCCAAGGTCGTATACCAGGATCTTCTTTTTCTCGGTTGCAGAGCCGTCTGCTTTCATGAACCCTTGTTGAAAGCCAAATGCCACTGCAGCGGCCGTAGGTTCATTGATGATGTCCAGCACATCCAGCCCAGCGATATAGCCCGCATCTTGGGTCGCCTTGCGACGTACTTCATCAAAGTACGCAGGAACGGTGATCACCACCTTCTCGCAGCGTCCTACTTGCTTCTCGGCATCAAGGCGCAATTTGTTAAGCACCCAAGCCTGCAGCGCTTCTGGCGGATATTGCCGGCCGCCAAGTTCTTGATGAAAGAACCGGCTTCCCAGGTCACGCTTGGCACACATGGCCACTTGGTCTGCATCCGTGGCCAGCGCCTTCACGGCCTCTTTGCCGACAACCGGGTTCCCTTCTTCTAGGAAGATCACGCTTGGCGTGATGTTATCCCCTTCGGAATTGGGAATCGTCACAGGCCGGCCCAGATCGTCGAGCTTGGCGATCACGGAAAACGTGGTTCCCAGGTCAATCCCGATTGCCGCATGCTTGGTGGAAGTGGCCGTCATCGCTTCTCAAATCGTTGCAGGGAGAGGAGTTAGTGTTAGGTAAACCTACCTCATAAACGGCCTCTTTGTTTCACTTTGACATCAAACCCAGAGGCCCCAGCAGCTTCTTTTCACTCTAACAGGGTGTGCTTACCATCACAACGTTCCCAAAAGCACCAGATGGACCTTATGTGGGCCGTCTCACAGCGTCCGGATGATCGGCCTGGCCCCCCTTTAGCCGCCAAAATCCAAGTATTCCGTCGGTAGGTATCGGGTCGGGGTAGCACCGGTTCTTGAACCGGTGCCGCGCTAGCGGCAGGATGTCCTGCATTGCCACTATGAAAAGTTAAGTGCCCAGGTAAGACCAATCCAAGATTTCCTTAGACGATTAAGGCGTTCCACCATCAGTCCTAGGCGCGACATCATCATACCTATTTGAAAACTCGCCATTGCTGTACATCGCCCGCATCTCACCATTTCGCCCGTAGAAGTACCACATCACTTCCCGCTGCTTTCTGTCCCTAACGATCTCCAATGTGGTGTTCAGATCAAAACGCATGATGGTCTTCCCGGTACTTAACTCGACAGTCATTGAGAGCAGTCGTTGTCCATTCAGGGACCTTGCAAAGCGAACAAGTTCCTCCGGTTTGGCCGACCCACGCAGCACGCATTTATCTCCAAATAGGACGCGCCAGCGACAAAACTGTAAGCGGAACTGCCAATCTCCTCTTACGGAAATAATTCGGTGCGCTTTCCTATTTCGAATATCAGCGGCCGTCGTTAAGGTCTCATCTGGCTCATGTACAGTTTCTAGTCGAGGCTTTCCGACATTGAAGGACAGGCTGCCGTAGTTGTACCAGTGAGCGTCCCAACACGGCTTTCCAAAGATGTTCTTCAGTTCGGGAGCCATTTTAGTGATGGGCACCAACATGCTGCCTTCAGACGCCTTGCTTTTATTCAGCCGTCCATTCAATGACTGCGGTGCCTTTTTCATTAAATCTCTCCGAAGTCCAAAAACTCCACCGCGATCCGTCCCGTTAGCCACACCCCGTTGGCCGACTGAAAAAACGCATGTCCCGCTCGATGCATCTCGCCTGACTTAACGACGATCACCGCCACTTTGCCATGCCGTTTGCCAACGCTGATGGCCGTCTCGCGCAGCAGCGATAGATGCACATGCTGGCGACTTCCAGGAACCAGCCCCTGCGTACGGATCGAATCTAAAAACCGCGTGGCCGTTCCATGAAACAAAGTCTCCGGCGGCACCTGCGGCGTAAGAGCTAAGTCGACCTCCAGGGAATGTCCTTGGTTGGCCCGAATCCGCGTTCCATCATCGCTGATGGCAAATCGCTTTTTGTCGTTCTCAGCAATGACTTGTTCAATCAGCTGGCGAGAAAGTGACTTGCCTGTGGCGTTGGCCTTGGTGATCAGTTCTTCCACATTCGCCCAGCCGTTCTCGTCCAGGCCTAGCCCGATCTTCTCGGGCTGATGGCGCAGGATCAAACTCAAAAACTTGCTGATGGAAGTGATGTCAATCTCCATGAACCCTACCCTGCCAATGCTAGAGGTGGCACCTAGAACTTGGTAAGCCATCGAAAAGGATCGCCGCTACTGTTCTTCATTTTCCTCCAGATCATTGGGGTTGTTCAAGCGATCGATAGGGTCGTGGCCGAATAGAATTATCCTCCAAATCAATTCCCCGGACTTTTGCATCGCTTCAAACTCATTCATTGGCACATGGACTTTGTTGATATGCATGTCTTTGCGCAATTCGTTGCTGAAAACAAATTTCGCATCCAGGTTGGTAGGCTTTTTGATGGAATCGGCGTACCACTGGTTAAACGTTTTTGAAAACTCGGCATTGCGCAGTAGGGTCGCCAGCTTTATCGGAGCTAGGGTAATCACCAGATCGGTATCGTTTTTTGGAGGGTGTGGCTTGTCCAAGATCCCCTTTAGTGAGGTAACGGCATCGCGACCTAAAGAGACATACACGCGGCCATTCCCAGTGCCAACGGCGATAAAGAACTCGTCGCCTACCATCTTGGCCAGCCCCTTTAGCTGTGGGGAGATTGGCTTTTTGATGGTATGAATCGACACGCCTCGATGTGTCTCGGTATCGACTTCAATGGTCGCTCCTACATTATTTTGTGAAGGAAGCATAGCCAATTCTTGAACGGCACTTCGCACTTCGTCGCTGTCGCCAATCCGTGCGCTCATAACAAACGAAAGGTTCTTGGGTTCAAAGCGGAGCGATGCTCCCAAATCGATGGTGTTGTCTTCGAACGACTTCCCTACAAGCAGCAGGATGCGGTTAATTGCCTGACGGCGTGATTGTTGGACCTCGGGAGGCAAAACCTCGCCGGAAAAGTCGCCCGTAAGCCAGGCGACTGAGGCACCAGCAAGCGACTTCAATGCCTGCGTAGACTCATCGCTCAGCTTGCAAACTAGATAGGCCGATGCCGTCGCATCTTTGAGGATGAAATTGCCCGCATCGCTTTTAAGCTCTTGTTCCGCCAAATAATCAGAATGAAAGGGTGAGTTCGGTGAAAACCGAATCACGGCAACATTGGACAGCATCTGAGTTTTTGCGTTACGCGTTAATCGCGACTCAAATTGATGCACACCGTCAAATCGTTTGGCAAATTCGTCGGTGACTTGGGAAGCATTCGCACGCGTTTCTGCTGATGGCTCCACAATCGCCAATAGGATGTCGTCGACCTTCATCTGTTTCATGGAATCGGGCAAGCCTGCTTTATCAAAGCGAAAGGCTATCCCAGCTTTCTGCGGCAGATCTCCCAATAGTTTGATGGGATCCGTTGGTGCACTGACCAAATCTTCTTTGCGCTTAGCAACGATCAGGTTTCCATTTTGCTCTTTGGCAAACACATCAGTACCGGAAATAGATAGTCGAAAGACACCGTTGCCGACATCCGTTGGGCCATCATCTTGAGGCTTGAAAGTTTCCGTAACCGTCTTCAGATCATCGACGGGAATCGAACCGAAAAGACAAAGCTTATCTTGTGCTTCATTCGGTAGAACAAAAATGCCAATCGGCTTTGTGGGAGAGATACCGCGTGCGAACACGTTCTTCATGAGCTTGGCGGTTTTGGCCACGTCGGCGTTGCCAAACAGTTTGAGAACCTCTGTCACGTCCGCAAAAGCAGAGTCCAAATTGTTGATCGAGATGACAAAGACCGGCTTTGTTTCCTTGGCATCGTCTGCATGCGCGAGTGAAATCCCGGCGCCACACAACAACAATCCCAGCGTCACAATAAGTCGCAATGATTTCCTAAACATCGGCTACATCCTCAAGTTCGAATTTGTTTCGCACCGCTGCAATAGTTGGCTACCAAGCAAAGCAGTTTCGGCCCCTCTACCAATCCAGTTCCATTCTTCGCAGGACCAGTGACACGTCTGGTCACTGTCCAGTGACTTTCCGGACAATCGTAAAAGTCCCCCTAGAACGCAGGGTGATAATCTAGTGAAGGTTTTTCCAATTTGCCAGTAAATCTCTGGAAAGAAAAAACCTGTCGTATCGGCTCGCCGCAGCGTCAATAAAAAAAGGATAGAAGTTCGCGCCGGCCGTCGAATGACCTAAACAGGCGCGGGAAAACTTTGCCCCAGTTTTTTGAAAACGCCAGACACTCGTTTCCAGCCACTCGGCTGCTTCACGGAATCGAAGCGGCCGTTTTCCAACATTGCCGATGCGATCTCTCAGGGATGGGGTCGTGCCGGATGCCGAACTCCGGCAAAGGTAGGGCTATCATGACCGTCGAAATTACGCACGCCGCATTTGGTGTTGGATTCCTCGCGGTTTGGGCTATGGTCGGGACGATCCTCTCCGACAACACCAACCAGTAGTTTCCTCGAAATGCTGTGGGTTTAGCCCAGAGGGTTAAATCTGGGGCGAGCAGCCATCTGCGGGCGCGCTAAATCCCCAACCATTGCCAAAGCGGCAGGCCTCATTCTTGGATTGCCTGCCGCTGCTGCCCAAAATCTTCTCGAAAATCGCCCGTTGGATTTACCCGGGCGCTTCTGGCAGGGTTACGATAACAGGAAACCTCTTCCCGTTTCCTTCCTTAGCGAGATCCCACCATGCGTACCAGTCGCTTTACTCGCCGTCAGTTCGTAAAGACAGCGGTCGCTGCTTCGACCGTTTTTGCGGCTCCTCATTTTTTGCGTGCCAAGAACCTCAATGAGAAGCTGAACATCGCCATCATCGGCGCTGGTGGCCGTGGTGCATCCAACACGGGTGACGTCAGTTCCGAAAACATCGTCGCCCTGTGCGATGTGAACCAGCGTGCACTCGATGCCGCAGGCCAGCGGTTTGCGAACGCGAAAAAGTTCACCGACTTCCGCAAGGTCTTTGATCACGAAAAGGAATTCGATGCGGTTGTCGTTAGCACCTGCGAACACACGCATGCCTTCGCCACGATGTTGGCCCTCAAGGCGGGAAAGCACGTCTATTGCGAGAAGCCACTTACGCACAACATTTGGGAAGCGCGCAAAATTCGTGAAGCAGCGGCAGGAACGAAGCTCGCCACACAAATGGGGATTCAAATCCACGCGACCGAAAACTATCGCCAAGTGGCTGAGCTCATTCATGCGGGCGCGATCGGTCCAGTACGTGAAGCCCATGTGTGGGTCAGTCGGGCTTGGGGATTGCAAAGTGCAGAGGACTCCAAGAAGTTTGGCGACATTGTCCATGTCACCGATCGTCCAGCAAACACAGACCCCGTTCCGACCGGCCTCGACTGGGATCTGTGGCTTGGCCCAGCCCCCGAGCGTCCGTTCAACAATGTCTATTTTCCAGGTCCGAAGTGGTATCGCTGGTGGGACTTTGGTAGCGGCACGATGAGCGACCTCGGTAGCCACTGGAATGACTTGCCTTTCTGGGCTTTGAAGTTGCAAGCTCCGCTGACTGTCGAAGCGTTCGGTCCGCCTGCTCATAAAGAGCTGGCGCCCGCTTCGATGAGTGCCACCTACGAGTACGGCCCACGTGGCGATATGCCAGCCGTAAAGCTTTCCTGGTATCAGGGGCAAATGAAGCCCGAGATTTGGAAGAACAAGGGAATTCCACAGTGGGGCGATGGCTGCCTCTTCATTGGCGACAAGGGAATGCTCCTTTCGGATTACGGCAAGCATGTCCTGTTGCCCGAAGACAATTTCAAAGACTTCAAGCGTCCTGAAAAGACCATTCCACGTGTGGCTGGCCATCATGCCGAATGGATTGAGGCCTGCAAGACGGGCAAAGAATGCAGCGCTAACTTCAACTACTCGGGCTGGCTCACCGAAGCAAACCACCTGGGCAATGTTGCTTATCGCACGGGCAAAAAGTTAGAGTGGGACGCTGCCAAGATGGTCGCCACCAATGCCCCGGAAGCCAGCCAGTTCATCAAGCGTGAATATCGCAAAGGCTGGGACTTGTAACATATCGAGTCGTAAAAACAAACGCGATTTCGAAAGGCAATAAACGGGCGGGGATTCGATTTAGATCCCCGTCCACTGCTTGATGCCAAGTCGGAAGATGATTCCGAGCGCCGCCCAGGCTTCTTTCGAGTTGATCTTGGTCACGCCGCGCAAGCGATCTTCAAAGAGGATCGGCACTTCGGTGAAGGTCGCTCCGGCTCGCTTCAGCAGCCACAGGATCTCTTCCTGAAACGAGTAGCCTCGACTGCGAATGTTATTCAGGTCGACCTGCGCAAGTCGGCTGATCTTCACGCAGCGAAAGGCCCCGCTGCAATCCTTGGGCGAGAGTCCCAGCAGCCACCGCGCGTAGAAGTTGACGGCCTTGCTCATCAAGCGGCGTTTGAATGGCCAGTCTTTTACGCCACCCCCTGGCACATAGCGTGAGCCAATCACGACGTCTGCTTTCTGCGAAGCTTCTAGCATCGCTGGCAAATAGCGTGGGTGATGGCTGAAGTCGGCATCCATGTTGATTAGAAGATCATAGCCATGCTCGATCGCATGCTTCATGCCGGCCACGGTTGCGGTTCCCAGCCCTAGCTTTCCCGCGCGATGCAAACAGCTCAGACGAGGATCGCGCGTGGCGTACTCGTCGCACCACTTGCCAGTGCCATCCGGCGAGTTGTCATCGATCACCAAGATGTCGGCCGTCGGAATCTGAGCAAAGATCTGCTCTGTAAGTTCCGGCAGATTCTCAATCTCGTTGTAGGTAGCAATGGTGACCAGCAAACGCGAAGTCCGCGCAGCGTCGGAGGAATTTGCATCGGTGGTAGGGTGATATGCAGTAGCCATGCACTTCAAATGTAGCACGCATTGCGTCCTTCGCCCTTTGACCGGAAGCTCCACGATCAAAGGGGAATGACTTTGCTGCTACAACCCCTACAGGCAATACAATGGGCCGTGCTAGACGGCGATTGGGCTATTTAAAGTAGGCATCCGCGAAATCGAGGAAGGCTCCCCAATCTTCGCGATTCATGGAGTGCTTCCCTCCCCGCAGGAAAAACCCAAGCGGCGACTTCGTCAGCTTGCCCATATCAGGCGACGCATCTGCCGCCAGTCCTTCGCTTCCCAGCAACTTGTAAACCGGGTCAGCCGCCAGCAGGAGGTCGAACTGGCCCGAGGGATTGGCCCACTGGTCTTCCTGGGCATTGGAAAGCAGCACGGGCCGAGGAGCCATTAGCGCGATTAGACAATGCTGATCAAACGGCAGGCGATCCGTGGCTTCATTGAACTTGGTGAACTCGTCGCAGAACCAGTGGGGAAAGCGATCATTGATCTGCTTGACCGATTCGCCGATCTTGCCGCGACTTGGCGCCGTTCCGCCGCAGCCCGCTTGATGCGGAATCGCCATGGCGATTCGTTCATCGAGGGCTGCCGCTAAAAGAGTCGTCTTTCCGTTGCGTGAATGGCCGACGGCCGCAATCCGATGGACGTCAACATTCTTGGATTGATGATCGACGAGGAAATCAACGACCCGGTGATAGCCCCAGGCCCATTCAGCAATTGCGCCGGCATCGTGTGACTTCATCGGCCCCCCCGGCAGCAGTTCCATCATGATGCCGTCGGCAAACGAAGGAGTATCTGCATCCAAGTCGCCGCTATAAAAGCAGGCCAAGGCATAGCCACGCTCGGTGATTAGATCGAGGTTCCATTTGTCGGCTTCCGCGCCGCGACCCTTGTCGGTGGCTCGTTCATCTTTCGAGCCGGCGCACGAAGAATAGACCCAGCCTTCAGGGATATGAACCTTCTCGTGGTCGGTTAGTGCATGATTGCCGCAGAAGTTCATGCCGACAAACACGGGAGGCTCTTTAATGCCGTGCGGCGTGGCCAGTAGCACATACAGTGGACGTGAAAGCTTCGGCTCTTCAAACGTGATCGCGAATTCTTGCAGGGTTGCTTTGCCAGCTAAGAAGTTATCATCGCGGAACAGTTCCTTCACGCTGACCTTTTTCGGTTTGTCGGGCAGATAGCCATACATGTAGTGCTGAAACATTTGCTTCAGCTCTGCCGCGCGATCTTGCCACTGCTTGGGCGTGGCTACTTTGGTGCCATCAAGGAACGTAAGCGGATCGGGCAGATCGACCTGCGGTTTGAGGTCGGCAAACTTCGGCAGCATCTTGGGCTTTGGTGCCGGTGCGGTTTCATCGGCAAAGCCCTGTGCAGAGCAGAGCGACAGGCCAACTAGCGAAACGAGTACTAGCCAAACAAAACGAGGACGTATGTATTTCATGGTGTGCTGAGGTTCGAGGGAATGCGGCGAAGTGAAATAGCCAATGCGTCTACTTTCTGTCCGGCTCCCATTGTAGCCCCTCGAAAACCGACAAGATACAACGGGCAACCCGCTTAAAAACCGTAGAAATGGGTGAAGGACCGAGAGGCTAATCGCGAGACTGAGAATCGCTAGATGGTCCGCAAAGAAGGTTGTTTTCGGGCGTGCTTCCAATCGCTTGCCAAGAAATAAAAAACCGGTGGTGAAGCGTCTTGCTTCACCACCGGCCAATAAGTCGAACCTAGCTACCTTCGCCGGTTAGGGCGAGCTCTCGAAAGAGCTTAGTTGCAGTCGCAGGAACCACAGGTTACTGGGCAGCAAACCGTTACAGGGACTTGTTCGCAAACGACCTTGCGGACGCAGCGGGTAGCCGTGTAAGGAACTTGCTTAGCCACGCACTTGGCCACTTTCACCGTGCTGGTGTAGTGAACAGGAGTGCAAACCGTGTAAGGAACCGAACGAGTACGGCACTCTTGTTCCATGCGGCATACGGTGTAAGGAACTTGCTTCGAGCAGCATTCCTTAACCATACGGCAGGTGCGGTAGGTGCAGGTCTTCGTACGGCATTCTGGAACCATCGTGCAAACCGTGTAGTTAACTTGCTTTACCCGTTGTTCACGAACCATCTTGCAGGTCGTGTACGTCTTGGTGCGGCATTCCTTAACCATTTGGCAGGTGCGATAGGTGCAGGTCTTTACGCGAGTTTCAGGAACCATCTTGCAAACCGTGTAGCTGCAAGTCTTGGTGCGGGTTTCAGGAACCATCTTGCAAACTTGGTAGCAAACTTGCTTGGTGCAATTTTCACGAACCATCTTGCAGGTCGTGTAAGTGCGGGTACGGCATTCTGGAACCATCGTGCAAACCGTATAGTTGCAGGTCTTGGTAACAGGTTCGCAAACCGTGCGGCAAACCGTGCATGGGACCAGCTTCTTTACGCATTCCTTCTCGTAGCGAACGCAGTTCACGGTTTGTTCCTTGCATTCAGGAACCCAAACCTTGCAGCAAACGGTACGCGAAGGGCATTGGCAGCAAACTGCTTCGCAAGTGCCTGGGCACCAGCAGCAGCAGCAGGTTTCAGCATCATACGACCAGTGGCCAGGCGTACGGACATACTTGGTGTAGGTCCGGCCAGGAATTTCTTCCGTCTTGGTTTCCCAGTGGCCGCTGTTGACCATTACCGTCTTCGTGTAATGAACAGGCTTGCAAACGGTTTCAGTCACTTCGCGCTGAATCGTTTCATGCACAACCTTGCGAACATTATACGTATAGGTACGGGTCTTGGTCTCGTAGACAGGCTTGCAAACGGTGTAGTTGCAGGTGTGTGTTTCATACACAGGCTTGCAAACCGTATAGCAAACGTCGCGAGTTTTGGTTTCGTATACAGGCTTGCAGACCGTATAGCAAACTTCACGAGTCTTCGTCTCGTACACTGGCTTGCAGACCGTGTAAGGGATTTCCTTCGTGTGCGTTTGGTAAACAGGCTTGCAAACGGTGTAGTTGCAAGTGTGCGTTTCATACACAGGCTTGCAGACCGTATAGCAAACGTCCTTCGTACGGGTTTCGTAGACGGGCTTGCAAACGGTATACGAAATGTTTTTCGTGTGGGTTTCATACACAGGCTTGCAAACCGTGTAATTCACCGTGCGGTAATGCGTTTCACGAACGGGCTTGCAAACGGTGTACTGCTCTTCGCGGCACTTCGTCTCACGCACGTACTTTACGCAGTCGACTTGCTTGTCTTCATAGACGGTTTCGTAGCAAGTCTTGTAGCAGGTGTACTGCTCTTGTTCATGAACCACTTTCCGGCATGTTTTCATGACGGTGTGGCATTGCTGCTGGGCACAGCTATAGCTGCAGGGATCGCAGCATACTGTGCGGCGGTAGCTCACGGCACCGCAGCAGGCGCCGAAGCCGGTGTTCACCGATAGGACAGTGAGTAGCACTGCTACCATCGGGATACCAAGCAGGGTCTTCATCGCTCCATCTCCTTGACTTAATCGCATCCAATTTCGGTAACTCAGGGACCGGCGAAACATTCGCCGGCGACTTATTGGTTCCTTCCTGTTGGGTGTTTTCGCTGCCTCGCCACGCTTTACTCGGGCAAAACTTTGAACCACCGGTGCTGCGACTCGCTCTGGATAGAGGAAGTGCGCAAGGGAAGGGTTGGAATTGTTATTCGTCAACATGGAGTGAATAACTAAAGCGGGATGACTGGATAAAATAAGGTGAATAAGGCTTGATTTCGCACTGCGGCCTAGGAACGGATTGCATAAGCCTTGGCTGTTAATAGGGTTACGGTGAATTCCACAGTGACTTCTCCGTTTGCGCCAGGTTTGCTTGATCTGTGGGTTGTGTCGAAAGAGATGCTATCAACGGTTGCGAGTGTGAAGCGGAAGGTAGGAGGGGGCTACAGGTGATGGGGGGAGTCAGCCCTCCGCGTCGGCTCATTTTTTGAATGGCTGAAGAAAACCTTAAGAAAACGCGGCCAATAGTTTGACCGAGGCTGTAGATAAACCTAGATAAACTTGCAGGTGCTTCTTGTGGAACTGCGACTTGGGACTGGTTGCTTACAACCCAAGCTCGAAACGAGAGGCCCTCTTCGCCGTGAACAATTGAGGCTCAGTTGCGGCGAGCCGAGAGTTGTTGCAACCTGTTCAAGAGGGATTGGAAGGCTATGAATCGTTCAATGCGTCGAAGTGGTTTTACACTTGTCGAAATCATGATCGTGGTAGTGGTGCTGGCCATCTTGGCAGCAGCGATCGTTCCGCAATTTGCGGATGCCACTAAAGATGCGAAGGCCAACACGGCCATCTTCAACCTGCACACGTTGCGGTCACAGATTGGTTTCTACAAGGCTCAGCACGGTGGTCGTAACCCTGCTAGTTTGTCGAAATTGACCGTGAAAACCAATATTGATGAGACCACCACTGGCACGCCAGTTTATGGTCCTTACCTGACGGTGATTCCAGACAATCCACTTGTCGAAGGTGCGAACACGAACGTGGTGGGAGCTCCCGCCGCCGTGCCGCCATCGGCTGTGATCTCGAATTCCGGCTGGATGTACGACTCAACAACCGGTCAAGTTTGGATCAACGACGCAAGTTACCTCAGCAAATAGCCAAGCGACGAACTTGCTCGCACGACAACTCAGGGGCCTTCGACGGTCCGCCATCCGATGGGATTGGCGGGCCGTTTTTTGTTGCGCAGGGGCAATTTCAGCGCGCAGACCGCCGCGAAAAGGGCTGATGGGCCCGAGTTGATAAGAAAGTTGTTGTAAAAAATGCCTTGTGGAGGGGGCTTCCCAGCGATACAGTAGCTTGGGAAGAAACGGCTCCATAGACTATCGCCTTTCCCCATTTTTCGTTCCCCTAGTGGCATGGCAGACGTACCCGACAAACTTCCTGGCGACGGCATTGATGCTACCGTTCCCAAGGCGGTCGTAAGCCGACTGAGTTTGTACCTACGCGAACTGCAGCACTTGGTGCAGGATGGGCACGAAACGACCAGCTCGACGCATCTTGGCCGCTTGCTTGGGTTTACGGATGCCCAAGTTCGAAAAGACCTGGCTTATTTTGGCCAGTTTGGCTATCCCGGCATTGGTTATCGCTGCCGCGAATTGATCGACAAGGTCAAAGAAATCCTTGGCACGGATCGCCCCTGGAACTTGGCAATTGTCGGGTTTGGTAACCTGGGCCGAGCACTGATTGGCTATCGCGGGTTCGGCCACCAAGGCTTTGAAGTGGCAGCCGCCTTCGATACGGACCCTAATAAGGTGGGGGGGATCGTCGATGGAATCCCCGTCTATCACCTGGACGACCTGTCACAAAAAGTGCGGGAGCTGGGGATTCGGCTGGCGATTATCGCCGTTCCGTCCGCTTCGGCCCAAAAGGTCGCCGACTGCTTGGTGGAGGCGGGGATTGAGGGGATTTTGAACTTTGCCCCGGTGACGCTATCACTTCCCAAGCACATTCATACGGTCGGGGTCGACCTTGCTATCGAGCTGGAACAGCTCTCTTTTGCCGTTGTTAGCAAGCTTTTGAAGCCCGGTGATCGGTAAACTTTGCGGCTTTAAAGGGATTTGCGTTCTGGTTAAGCCAGGAGTTGTGCGGGAACCTGTCGCAAGGCAGCTAATCCCCCTTTGTCGACTAACAACGTTTGGCTAAAATGAGCGAACTTTGCTACGGGATGGTTGTCTTAGTGAGTAGTCTACGGGCTATTTCTTAGGGCGGCGAGTTCCGCGTGCAGGTGCTCGGGGATGGTGAAATGGTATCACAACTGATTTTGGTTCAGTTTTTCTAGGTTCGAATCCTAGTCCCCGAATTTAGCTCGGCCGATAACGCCGGGCTTTTTTTATGCGCAGCGGGGGTAAAGGCGAATTACGCCCATTCTTGAAATCCGGTTCCCCACCGGGGATGATTTGGTCCTGCTTCGGGTTACGACTCTCTAGTAAGGACCTCATTGCCATGCTCGCTTCTACCACGTGGCTGTTACTGGCGCTGTGCGGCGCGATTCCTGCGGGGGATATGCCCCAAGTCACGGACCCCGAAGTAGTGCTAGAGCTTGTAGCAGATTCGCCCGATGTCCGAACGCCGGTTGGAATTACGGTTGATGAACGTGGGCGTGTGATCGTGGTGGAAAGCCACACGCATTTTCGGCCTGACGGATACGACGGACCAAAGGCAGACCGCATTCTGCGGATGTCGAACTTCGATGTTACGGGCAAGGCCCAAAAGATCGAAACGATCTATGAGGGAACCACGTTCACGATGAATGTGGCCATGCATCCAAGCGGGCGATTGTTTGTCGCTACCCGTGGTGAAATCTTTGCCTTGGACGGTTTGAACGGGGATGACTTGAAGTCAACGAAGGTGCCCATCGCCCATTTGGTAACCAAGGGGAACTATCCGCATAATGGCTTGTCGGGCTTTGCTTTTGATCTGGTGGGCAATGTCTACTTTGGCTTTGGTGAGAACCTTGGCGCCAGCTATGAGCTCATTGGTGATGGTGATGGACGAGTGCTTGCCGGCGGTGGTGAGGGTGGAAACATCTATCGCTGCACGGTCGATGGCAAGAAGCTTGATCGTGTGGCGACTGGTTTTTGGAACCCATTCCATCTGACGTTCGATGCCGCGGGGCATTTGTTCATGGTGGATAATGATCCCGATTCGCGTCCGCCGTGCCGCCTCATTCATGTGGTGGAAGCGGGGGACTATGGCTATCGCTTCCGCTATGGCCGCAAAGGAACCAGTCCGCTGCAGGCCTGGAATGGCGAATTGCCAGGAACGTTGCCGATGGTGGCAGGTACTGGAGAGGCCCCGAGTGGGCTTTTGTTTTATCAATCGACCGGGCTGCCTGAAGCTTACCGTGGGCAATTGCTAAGCACCTCGTGGGGCGATCATCGCATTGAAGCGTTTAAGCTTGAGCCACGTGGAGCATCGTTTGTCGCGCAGATGAAGCCGCTGGTGACGGGGGGCGAGAACTTTCGACCCGTAGGGATTGCGATCGCACCCGATGGGTCGGTCTTCTTTAGTGACTGGGTGGATAAGTCGTATTCGCTGCACGGGAAGGGACGCGTTTGGCGTTTGCGTTCCAAGGACTTTAAGGCCGTGGAAGTGCCCAAGAGTGATGCGGTAGCTCTGACGAGCGGGCATTTGCCGCATGTGCTGAAGGCTGCGGCCAAGATGACACCGGCGGTCGCAGAAGAAGCACTGAAAAGGACGACCGATGTTGCAGTGCAGGGCGTGCTGCGACGTGTGGTTCGTCAGGATGAGTCGGCATTGCGATTGCCGCAGTTCCCCGTCGATGAAACGCAGGCACAAGATCCATTTGTGCAACAGCAGGTGGCGGAAGAATTTGTGAGGGGCGTCCTGGAATCGAAGGGAGCGACAGCTCGCAAGGGACTCAATGAGTTTAATGAGGCGCTTGCGTATCGTTTGCTGGCGATGCATACCGATGCAGGAGCAACTAGGGGCGTGCCAAAGTATGTCACGCTTGCGCAGGAACAATTGCCCAAGCTATTGGCATCGAAGGACCAGCGAGTGCGGCTGTTGGCTGTCGTTTGGATCGGCGACCAGCGTTTAAGGCAGTATTTGCCCGACCTGGAAAAGATGGTCAGCACGAATGTGGATAGTCGGCAGCTGTTTGAAGCTTGTCTTGCCGCGATTGATCTGTTGCAAGACAAACCCTATGACCCAGGCAAGGAATCACCGGGGGAAGAGTACGTCGTCAAAATGTTGGAGGCGGGGAAGGCTTCGCCCGAGATGCAGCGATTTGCCCTGCGTACATTGCGGGCGGATCATCCTGCGCTGAGCAAAGGATTGCTTGTAAAACTGTTAGCCACCAATGACGTTGAACTGAAAAAGGAAGCGATCAAAACGCTTCGTGAACGGACGACGGCAGAAGATCGCAAGTTGCTACGCCAGTTGGCGAGTGATTCGACGCTGGATGCGGCAACTCGCTGTGAGGCGATTATGGGACTCGCTCAGGAGGATGCAGAGGATCGCAAATTGCTGTTGGCATTGGCGGTTGAGTCTTCCAAGATTGGTGGCGAAGCGGTGCGATCGCTGCGCGGCGCGAAGCTTTCAGCAGAAGAGCGAGAAACCCTTGCCAAGCTACAGGCTAAGCCAAATTCACTGCCGGATATGGAGGCGCTGGCAAAGGTGTTGACGCCCGATGTAGCTCCGGCCGGTCGTCCAGTGGAAAAGGATGTGGCCGCGTGGTTGTCGTATGCGGGTGAGGGGGGAAGTGCAGCCGAAGGAGAGCGGATCTTCTTTCATCCGCGCTTGGTTGCATGTGCCAGGTGCCATGAGTACCAAGGGCGAGGGCAGAAAGTTGGCCCTGCACTCACGGCACTGCGTGGGACCTTAACCAATGAACGGTTAGTGCAGTCGATTGTCGATCCGAGCAAGGAGATCGCCCCGATGTTTACGCCGTGGTCGATCGTTGACCATCAGGGAAATGTTCGGCAAGGCTTGTATGTGTCTGAAGTGGTGGATGGCACGCAGACCTTTGTTGATACGGCCGGCAATCGTTTTTCCTATCATCCTCGAGATGTAGAGTCACGCACGCCAAGCCGGCAATCAATCATGCCCAATGGCCTGGCGGAACAATTGACAAAGCAGGAATGGGCGGACCTGGTGGCGTTTTTGCGAGCGGGCGCAAAAGGCCTTTAAGGGAATCGCTGCGTTCGCTTTTGAGCCGTCTATCGTAGGAAGATGCGATAGACGGGATTGTCCGTTTCGTCGACAAAGGGGTAGGCAAGGCTGGCCATGAAGGCTTGCAGTGCGGGCTTTTCTTCGGCGGGAATTTGGATGCCAACCAGCACACGACCGTAGTCGGCCCCTTGGTTGCGGTAGTGGAACAGGCTGATGTTCCAGCTGGGGTGCATGCTGGAAAGAAAACGCATCAGTGCGCCGGGCTTTTCGGGAAAGTCAAAGCGATAGAGCCGTTCATCACTGGCGAGTGGGCTGCGTCCGCCAACCATGTGCCGTACGTGAAGCTTGGAAAGCTCATCATCGGTAAGATCGACGGTGGCAAAGCCCTGCTCGGTCAATTGGCTTGCAATTTGTTTCGATTCTGCCCGGTTGTTGGTGGCCAGACCAACAAAGACGTGGGCAAGGGTATCGTGCGAGATGCGGTAGTTGAATTCGGTCACGCTGCGCTGGCCGATCAGTTCGCATAGGCGCTTGAAACTTCCCCGTTTTTCAGGAATGGTGACGGCGAACAGGGCTTCCCGTTCTTCACCCACTTCGGCACGTTCGGCGACAAAGCGTAGGCGGTCGAAGTTCATATTGGCGCCACACGTAATGGCGATAAGCGTTTCGCCTTGAAGCTTGTGCCCGGCCGCATATTGCTTAATGGCCGCAACGCCGAGCGCACCTGCTGGCTCTAAGATGCTGCGAGTGTCTTCAAACACATCTTTGATGGCGGCGCAAACGGCATCGGTATCGACTATCACAAAGTCGTCGACAAGTGCGCGCGTGATGCGAAAGGTCTCTTCCCCCACGAGCTTGACGGCAGTGCCATCGGAGAAAAGGCCGACATCATCCAGTTGAATACGTTTGCCTGCTCGAACGGAGCGGACCATGGCATCAGAATCGGCCGTTTGAACGCCGATCACTTTGATCTCGGGGCGAACTGCCTTGATGTAGGCCGCAACACCAGAGATGAGGCCGCCGCCACCAATGGCGACGAAGACGGCGTGAATGGGATGTTGGTGTTGGCGAAGGATCTCCATTCCAATCGTCCCTTGGCCCGCAATGACGTCGGGGTCCTCGAAGGGATGAACAAACGTCAGGTTGTGCTGCTTCGCCAAATCAAGCGCGTGCAGATAAGCGTCGGAATAGCTATCTCCCTGGAGCACGACATTGCCGCCAAGTGCTTTGACGGCATCAATCTTAAGCCGAGGCGTGGTGACAGGCATCACGATCATTGCTTGGCATTGCAGGCGGTGAGCACTGAGCGCTACACCCTGGGCGTGGTTTCCGGCAGAGGCGCAGATGACTCCAAGCGCGAGTTGTTCTGGGGTGAGGTGGGCCATCTTGTTGTAGGCACCACGCAGTTTGAAGCTGAAGACGGGCTGGTGATCTTCACGCTTCAGCCAAACGGCGTTTCCCACACGGGAAGAAAGCTTGGGAGCCATTTCCAGCGGAGACTCAATCGCCACGTCATAAACGCGGGCGGTCAGGATCTTTTGCAGGTAGTCAAAAAACGGGAACGCTGGCGTAGGGGAGGTTGGGCTCATGGAACCAATTCTGACACCAGACGGGCACGCGGCAAGCGACTAGGCCTGCAAGTAATTGGCGTTTTGTCTTAATTGCTTGCCTGGAAAGAGGTTATGGCGATTGGTGGGGCCTGGAATGTTGGCGTTTGCGGCTGCAAACGGGTGGATTTTGTTGCTTGACAGCGGAGCTTTCCCTCGGTATTTTACCATCTGGTTAAATAGAGAAATGGCGGAATGCGATGTTAGCGGACCCCCTTAGTAACACGTTTGCGGCATTGGCCGATCCCACGCGACGGGCGATTTTGGCTCGTTTGGCGTCTGGGGAGGCCTCTGTCACGGAGTTGGCTCGGCCTTTCGAAATGACGCTGCCGGCGGTGACCAAGCATTTGAAGGTCTTGGAGCGTGCGGGGCTCATTACACGAGGGCGAGAAGCGCAGTGGCGACCTTGCAAGTTAGAAGCAAAGCCGCTGGAAGATGTTGCGAGTTGGGTAGAAAAGTATCGACAGTTTTGGACGCAGCGGCTGGATCGTCTAGAGGATTACCTACGCGAGATTCAGGCGAAAGAAAACCAGGTGGATGATTCCATCGAGTTGTAACGCGGCCGGGTGCGTCGCAAAAAGCGTGGGCAGGTAAAGTTGTTTTAGGTGATTCGAAGGGTTCGCAAAGGGCATGGCATGCTAACAAAGATTCTGATTGGTATCGCGGTAGTTGTGGTTGTGTTTTTGGTTGTGGTGATGATGCAGCCCACCGATTTTCGTGTGGTACGCACGGCACGAATCAAGGGAACACCTGCGGCCGTGTTTGCTCAGGTGAACAACTTCCATAACTGGCCTGGTTGGTCCCCTTGGGAGAAGCTCGATCGCGAATCCAAAAAGACTTTTGAGGGGCCGGAGGAAGGGAAGGGGGCTTCGTACTCTTGGAATGGAAATAACAGTGTGGGCGAAGGAAAGCTCACGATCACCGACAGCAAGCCGAACGAACAGATTCTGATGCAGCTGGAGTTTAAGCGTCCCTTCGTGTGCAACAACGACACAGAATTTACCTTCAAAGCAGAAGGTGACGAGACGGTGATCTCCTGGGATATGTCCGGAAAGAACAACTTCATGGCCAAGATGATGGGGCTGTTCATGAATATGGACAACATGGTGGGAGGCCAATTTGAAGAGGGCCTCGAAAACATGAAGAAGATCGTGGAAACGGAAGCGAAGTGATTGCGGGGTTGTTGAGTCGCGAACAGATTCACTAGGGCAATAGGTGGGTGGGCAAATGCACGAGAGTACTGCGGGTGCGGGGCAACTGGTAAAGATTGAGCGAGAAATCGCAGCACCTCGTGAACTCGTATGGAAGGCTTGGACCGATCCGCAAATGCTAATGCAATGGTATGCGCCACATGGCTGCACCATTGAGTTTAAGAAATTGGATCTTGGACCGGCCGGAGGGATACTCTCTTGTATCCGAAGTCCTGAAGGGCATGAGTGTTGGTGCTCCGGCAAGTACTTGGAGGTTGCGGCACCAGAAAAGCTAGTTTTTTCGATGGCCATTGCGAATGCAGATGGCGAGCTAGTTTCTCCGGTTTCGATCGGAATGGACCCGGAGTGGCCTGCGGAGACGATTGTCACTTTGAAGTTAGAATCTCGCGGTGAAATGACACTGCTGACACTCCACCAGACGGTGCTAGAATCGGTGGCTCGTCGGACTGGCGCTTATCCTAGCTGGCTACAAATGCTCGATCGACTTGCGGAATTGGTGGCAGGTGTCTCTGCCAAGTCGTAGAAACTTGGATCGTCCTCTTTAAGCAGATGGATTCGCATGGTCACTGTTGCTGAAAAAGAAATCGTCATCACACGCTTGTTTGACGCGCCGCGCGCTGGTGTTTAAGGTTTGGACTGATCCCCAGCATATTGCGAAGTGGTGGGGGCCCGAAGGGTATTCGAGTACCGATTGCAAAGTGGATTTGCGTGTGGGAGGAAACTTCTCGTTGCAGCTGCATGGCAAAGCGGGGGATATCCATCCTTGTGTCGGCACGTTTCGCGAAATCGTCGAGCCCGAGCGAATCGTCTATGAGGCGGTGCAAGGGGAAGGGGCAGGATGTGGTGCGGGATTGCCGCCGCGATCCGTGGTAACGGTGACCTTTGTGGACCAGCAAGGGAAGACGCTGCTCACGATCCATACGCGGCTGGCTTCGATCTTGGATCGCGACGCTGCACTGGAGTCGGGATTTGGTCCCGGCTGGGAATCGTGCCTGGGTCGTTTGGCAGATTACTTAACCACTACGTAACTCGTTCAAGTAGCAAAGAAAGCGATCACAAATGAGCGGCGCCATGGAAGAGCCACAAACGAATAATGTGCTGTACTGGACCGGATGGGTGCTGAGCCTTTTGCCGATGCCCCTGCTCGCCCTTAGCATTGGTTCTAAGCTGGCACAGGTCAAGGAAGCTGTCGAAGGCTTTACCAAGATGGGAATCCCTGGCGACTTGCTGTTACCCATTGGCATCGTGGAGTTGGTGATCACGATTTTGTATTTGGTCCCCCAGACAGCCGTGCTAGGAGCGATTTTATTGACGGGTTATTTAGGGGGCGCTATCCTCACCCATTTGCGAGTAGGTGACCCATGTTGGCTTCAAATCGTGATGGGCGTCATGCTTTGGCTGGGGCTTTATTGTCGCGACGCACGCGTCCGGGCGTTGGTCCCCATTCGTAGTCTTTAGGGGTTTGATAGTGTTGGTTTCGTTTGCGCGGTCCAAAACGGTTTTTATTCCAATCCTAGTTGGCGAGGATCAGTCATGAGCGGTGTGCGAGTACTTGTAGGAACGCGTAAAGGTGCGTTCATCCTGACATCCGATGGCAAGCGTCAAAAGTGGGACGTGAGTGGGCCTCATTTTGGTGGCTGGGAGATCTATCACCTGAAAGGATCGCCTGTAGACCCCAATCGCATCTATGCGTCGCAATCGAGCGGCTGGTTTGGGCAGCTCATCCAGCGTTCTAATGACGGCGGAAAAACGTGGGAGCCTGTTGGGAACAAGTTCACCTATGAAGGGGTGCCCGGAACGCACCAGTGGTATGACGGCACGCCGCACCCGTGGGAATTTAAACGCGTTTGGCACTTGGAGCCTTCGCTAACCGACCCTGACGCGGTTTATGCAGGGGCCGAGGATGCGGCGCTGTTCCATTCGGCCGATGGTGGACAGAATTGGCAAGAATTGGCAGGACTCCGCGGACATGGTTCGGGAGCAAGCTGGATGCCTGGCGCAGGTGGCATGTGTCTGCATACGATCTTGCTTGATCCCGTCAACCCCGAGCGGATCTTCATTGCGATTTCTGCGGCCGGGGCCTTTCGGACCGACGATGGCGGCAAGTCGTGGAAGCCAATCAACAAGGGGCTGAAGTCGCAGTATATTCCTGACCCAGATGCGGAAGTGGGGCACTGTGTACATCGAATTGCGATGCATAAGTCGCGGCCCAGCGTGCTGTACATGCAAAAGCACTGGGACATCATGCGGAGTGACAACGCTGGTGACTCTTGGTATGAAGTTAGCGGAAATTTGCCAACGGATTTTGGCTTTGTGATTGATGTCCATGCTCATGAGCCAGAGACGATTTACGTTGTACCGATCAAGAGCGACTCTGAACATTATCCACTCGATGGGAAGCTGCAGGTCTTCCGTAGCAAAAGTGGCGGCAACGAGTGGGAAGCTCTCACCAAGGGGCTGCCGCAAGAGAATTGCTACGTCAATGTTTTAAGAGATGCCATGGCGGTCGATTCGCTTGATAGTTGCGGCATCTACTTTGGCACCACGGGGGGCCAAGTTTATGTCTCCTCGGATGCTGGCGATAGCTGGATGCCGATCGTGCGAGACCTTCCAGCGGTCGTCTCGGTGGAGGTTCAAACGCTGCCATGATCCGAGTGGTCTTGCCAATGCATTTGCGAACGCTGGCTCAGGTGAGCGGCGAAGTAACGCTTGATGTGCCGGGAGCGGTAACGCAGGGGGCTGTGCTTGATGCGCTCGAGGCCCAGTATCCAATGCTGTGCGGCACGATCCGTGACCATGTGACCAAACAGCGTCGGCCGTTCCTCCGTTTTTTCGCTTGTGAGCGGGATTTGTCGTACCAATCCCATGATGAGACGCTGCCGGACTTGGTCGTTTCAGGGCAAGAGCCCTTTTTGGTAGTTGGGGCCGTGGCAGGAGGCTAGTTAGCCAAGGAGCGTTTGCCGTGCCAGGGCCGTACCCAGCGGCTGGCATTGTGCGATAATGGGTTTCGGCTTTTGTCATGCAGTTGGTTGTGTGGCACAAACCGAAGTTGTTGCACATCGACGGCATGCTGGTTTTCTATGGCGAAATCGACGAAGGCCCTGTTCCTTGTGAAAGGGCTCGACAAACCCGTACGACTCGACCGGGCGCTGCGCGACCAGTTTCCTCGATGGGGGCGTCAGGCGGTCCAGCAAGCCATATCTGCGGGAAAAGTACGGCTCAATGGCCGTGCGGTCTGGATCGCCTCTTGGGAAGTGCACAACGGCGACCGGATTGAAGTCGCCAATCCCCCGGTAGAAAAGGTAGAAGCGCCAGCGCGGTTTGAAGAAGCATGGATCCTGCGTGAGGATGATGACCTCATCGCTGTTAATAAACCGGCTGGCTTGCTTTCGGAACCGACGCGATTTTCTGATGCCGCCAGTTTGCTGAGCCTTGCACAAGCACGGTTTGGTGAGGTGGTGCTATTTCATCGGCTCGATCGGGATACCTCCGGGGTGGTGATCCTGACGCGGCCAGGGCTGGTAAACAAGTACTTGGACACCGCTTTCAAAAGTCGAACTGTTCACAAGCAGTATCTGGCGGTCGTTTCGCTGCCAAATCGTCTGGATCGAAGCGGCGTAATTGACGCCCGGATTGGTCCCCATTCAGAGCGCCGCGATAAAATGGCGATCGTCCAGCGTGGTGGGCAACATGCCATCACACGCTACGAAGTGATGCAGGAGCTAGGTGGGAAGCAACTGGTAAGGCTTTGGCCGGAAACGGGCCGTACGCATCAGTTGCGTGTTCATTTGGCTCATTTAGGTGCGCCCATTGTTGGTGATCGACTTTATGGGGCGGGACCCAAAGAGCATGAGCGTCTTTTGCTACATGCTCAGCGGATTGAATTGCCTGAAGCGGAGGGATTTCTGGCGAGAACGTTTGAGGCACCGATCCCCCAGGGGTTTTGGCGCGGTTAAGTCATACGTTGCTTATATCGACCCGTTGTCTTGGGCTGGTTCCCTTTTGCAGGTCAGGATCAAGAGGCCCGCCAGCGCCATGGAGGCGGCCAAGTAAAGCCAGCCAACGGTGTGCGAACCGGTCCAGGACTTGAGGTAGCCAATCAGAAACGGGCCGACGAATCCGCCGATGCTGCCGAATGAGTTGATTAGGCCAATTGCACCTGCGGCGGCGGCTCCTGTAAGAAACGTCGTTGGGTACGACCACCAGACTCCCATCGGTGCATACACGCCAATCGCGACCATGCACATACATACAAACGAGACATAGGGATTGCTAAACATCGTTCCCAGTAGAATTCCTGCGGCCGCAAGGAACAGCCCCAAAGCACCGTGCCACCGCTTTTCACCCGTTTTGGAGGAGTGATCGCCGACCCATAGCATGACAATCAAGGAAAGCGTCATAGGCACCACGATTAGCCAGCCGACCTGCATGTTCGACATGCCGGATGCCGCCTTCAATACCGTTGGCATCCAGTAGTTTAAGCCCCAGTAGCCGGTGATCCACAAGAAATCGATCAGGCAGAGCTTGAGAACTTCGGGATTGCTTAGCGCTTGCGAAACTGAGTAGTGCTGCTTCTCTTGCTTGCCGGTGCTATCCGCCTGGAGTTTGTCCATCAAGTATTGTTTTTCATCTGGCAAAAGCCAGGGAGCTTGTTCGGGCGTGTCCGCCATCCAGTAAACCAGGACCGGACCAAACAGTACGGCGGGAATCGCCTCGAGGATGAACAAGGCTTGCCAGCCTTCGAATTGAAAGAAGCGAACCCCCACCAGCCAGCCGGCAATTGGGGCACCGACAATGCTAGAGATTTGTAGTGATGCCAAAAGGATCGCGATGGCTCGCGCACGGTCGGCCGTCACAAACCAACGTGGAATGACGGATGCGTAGATGACGGGATAGAGACTGGCTTCAGCGGCCCCAATCAAAAATCGCAAAACGCAAAACTGCCAGGCATTCGTAACGAAGGCCAGCAAAAAGGTGAGGATGCCCCAGCTGATCATGATTCGAGCCAGCCACCATTTGGGGCTGTACCGTTCGGCAATGAGGGCGCCTGGGATTTCAAACAGGATGTAGCCAGCAAAAAAGATTCCGGCGCCGAAGCCGTACATCGTTTCGCTAAAGCCGAGGTCCTTGTTCATTGTCAGCGCGGCGTAGCTGAGATTCTGGCGATCCAAATACGCAATGATCGACGTGATGAACAGCGGCAGAATGATGTTCAAGTAAACCTTGAAATTGGCACGCTGTTCGACCGAGATGGGGTCATTGGATTGAGGGTGTGGTTCCATAGCGGGCAATTATACACACTTCATCGCGGCGATTTAGAACCACCAATCGCCAAATTTGGCCGGCAAAACGCCTATGCTGCGATTCCGGCGTTCGGCTGCGAAAGAATCGCGAACCATGCTGCGCCTATTCTGTGGCGGCGGCGTTGGGAATTAGCCAGTGCAAGATCGGGGCGGTTGCGGCCGTTGTTACCAGGGCCATCACGACCATCATCGCAAACAGGGTCGGGCTGATCACTCCCAGGTCGAGACCAATGTTGAGAACAATAAGCTCCATCAGCCCGCGCGTGTTCATGAGGGTGCCAAGCGCTGCTGAGTCTCGCCAACTGAGCCCTGTCATACGGGCAGCCACCAAAGTTCCGCCAAATTTGCCGACCGTTGCCACGAGAATAATGGCCGCACACCACAACCAGCTATCCCAGCCGGCGACGAGGCTAATCTGGGTTCGCATGCCCGTGTAGGCAAAAAACGCAGGCAGCAGGAGGACAGTGACGGTGTCCTTCAGCTTGGCGGTGAACTCGTGCGCGATCCGGCTGTCGTGCGGGATGATGGCACCCAGCAAAAACGCGCCAAACACCGCATGAATACCGATCGCCTCGGTGGTAAAGGCAGACAAGAGAACGGCCAAAAACGTGCCAGAGACGGCCAGCGGTGGCAAGGTTCCTGGTTGTGAATCCCACAGGCGGCTGACGCGCCGCACGATAGGCTGGGCAACTAAGAACATCAGAGTGATGAACAGGATGGCGGCGCCAATCACTCGCGCTGCCGTTGAGAGGTCTGCTTGGGCAACGCCAACGACCAACGCGAGCAAACACCATGCAGTGACGTCATCCGCTGCAGCACAACCCAGCGCCACCCCTCCCAGATCGGTTTTATCGAGTCCTCGGTCGGTCAAAATACGGGCCAAGACGGGAAAGGCCGTAATCGCCATGGATGCGCCCATAAACAGGGCAAAGCTGGTAAACGGAACTCCTTTGTGCGAGAAGACGGGGTATAGCCCCAGCGCGAGGATCGCTCCCAATACGAACGGCACGACAATGCTGGTATGTGAAACGGCAATGGCGGCGTGCGCTCGCTTAGAAAGCCGGGCAGAGTTTAGTTCGAGGCCCACAATGAACATGTACAAGATGACCCCCAGTTGAGAGATCGCCTTGAGCGCGGCGGAGACTTGCCCCTTGGGGTCTGCAATGTCATCCGGGATCAGCAGATGCATCGTGTCCGGCGAGATCGCGCCGAGTAAGGAAGGGCCAAGCAATATTCCGGCGACCATCTCTCCGATGACAGGGGGCTGGCCGAGATATCGAAACGCGCGGCCCAGGATAAACCCACAGAAGATGACCGTGGCCAGGGTGGCAATAACATGCAGTACCAGATCGACTTGCCCGGGCACGTGCTGGCCTACCGGGCGGGCGTCGGCCGGAGGGGCTGGGGCACTTAGCCCATCGCCGAAAGTACGGACGAGCAGAAACAAGCCAATGCCACCGATGAGCAACGCCAAATAGGCAGCGATCGCCGAACCGCTGGGGCGACTTGGTGACGTTTCATCCTTCATCATGCTTCGGCCGTTGATTTTACTTTATGCGTCGCGCTGGAGTTGCGAATTCGAACCTGGCATCGACCCTAGGAACCCGATCTTTGTGGTACGGCCAAGCCGTTGACCGACTTTGTCCCCGCCACGAAACGACGGGGGAGGGCTGATCTTTTGGGATAGCAGCAAGACTCGATGCTTCATCACTGTAGTCTGCTGGATAATGAATGTCCAGACATGTATTGTTTGGACATATATTGTCAAGCGGATTTGGCTGCTTTTTGGGGCACCAAGGCAGGGGGGGCGCGGACCTTGCGGCTGTTACCGCTGGGGTTCGTCGTCGGCGACCCCCAGGCAATAAACAAGTGTCTTCCAGGGAGAAAGGGCATCAATGCCTTGGCGTAACTTCATCTCGATGATGGAATCGGTCACCTCGAGTAGCCAAGTTTCGTTGTCCATGCAAAGCGACCCCTCAAAGATGTTCAGATACGGTTTTAGCTAGGAGGAGCGTTCAATTTACGGATTCCGTAGGCAAACCAGTCGCTCTTTGCGTTTGCTTCCCTCACCGACACCTACACGCATGAATAGTTCGGTGCCACTTACGGCAACGCATGCATAGCTATCGTTGCCTAGTCGGTTTCGAACCACCTCATGATAGGCGTCGCCGGCTGCTTTGAAGATGATGGTCTCGCCAGACAAGTTGGGCACGTAGATCATGCCGTTGCAAACAACGGGCGACGCGCTGAATGAACCGCCGATCCGTTGTTTCCAAAGTTCTTTGCCCGTCTTAGCTAACCAGCACCAAGCGATTCCGTCGTCGGTCACGGCAAAGAGGTGTTCACCTGAGACGACCATGGATGGCTCATAGACTTTGGTCTTGTTGCTCCACAACAGCTTTCCCGACGCGTCAACGCAGACGGTTTGGCGATCTGGATATCCGCCGCTAGCAAAAATCTCGGTTCCGTTTGTAACCGGAGTTCCGCAGGTAGCTTCCGCAATGGCGTTGCATGTCCAGAGTTCCTCTCCAGTGGCTGGATTGTAGCTGGCAAGTTGGTTGCAACCGCTGATGACGAGCTGGTCACGCCCACCAATGGATGCCACCAAAGGTGAAGAATAGGTAGAAATGGCAGGCCGTTTCTTGCGCCAAACGACTTCACCCGTTTCACGGTGCAGTGCGGCAATATAGCCACCACCCCGGTTGTCAGCGCTGACGATCACTGTCGACTTGTACAGGATTGGTGAGGGGGCAAATCCAAACTTGGAGTTGAAAGCGCCCACATCCTGTTGCCATAAACGGTTCCCATCAAGGTCAAGGGCCGTCGTATAGATGTGGCCTGTATTAAAAAAAGTTGCAAAGACCCGTTGCCCATCGGAAGCCACCGTTCCATTGGCGTGGCTACCTTTCTGATGAATCTCGGATGGATCTGGGAAACCGCCTTCATGAACCGTCGTTTCCCAGCGACGCTTTCCCGTTGCACGGTCAAAAGCCATGACAAGTTGCTTCTGCTGGTCCGAAACTGCTGACGCCAGATAAACGGTGGAGCCAACAACGATGGGCGAACCATGGCCGCGACCAGAAACCTCTGCTGTCCAGGCCACATTGGTTTTCTCATCCCAACGCGTAGGGACTTCACGATCGGCAGCGACCCCATCACCGCGTGGTCCGCGCCATTGAGGCCAGTCAGACTCCTCTAACTGAAGTGGCTTTGCCTCGACGGCAGGTGCATTTGTGACCTGGACTTCGGCCACGGGATTGGATGTTGCCGGCGGACCTTTCGAACAGCCGGCAACCAGACAGACGACACCAATTGTGAAGGCAAACCAATGTCGAGGCGCTAGAAGTACCATGTAATAGTTCGCCAATCTGGACGTAAGGTGGGTGAGTACTCTTCTGGCTATGTTGCCGGTGCCCATCATCGATGAGTTACGCGAGTACTCGCGAGGAAATGGGCAAGTGGTGCCGGGGCAGCTCGAAATGAAATGTCGCGGACGCCTTGTTATTACGGCATTCTATCGTTCAGCCGAGGGAGATAGTACAGATCACCCGGAAGTGGAGCCGTCCACAAAGAATAGACGGTAACAGCGCCCCGTACTTTGCACTAAAGACCGCCGAGCTGAGCGGGCCAGTGGCCTGAATCGGTATGGCTGATTGGCTGGAACTCAGGCAGATTCCGACCAAGGGAGTTGAGTCCGGGCGACATGGCGGCGACTATCTAACTTTTTTACGGCTGGCCGCCGGGGCTAGAAAGTCCCTTTGCCGTGATTCGTAGGCATGTTGTAGGGACAGAGCAGTTGCACTACCCCAATACCTCAATCGCAAGTGACGCCCGCCCCGTTTGGGTTCGCGCCAGTTCTTTCAACTGCCGTGCGAACTGAATGAGTGCCCACTCCTCTGCCCCGAATTCCACTGCCATACGCGAAACTTGCTCTGGTCGATGATTTGTCGATACCCGGCCTGATGCAAGTTGTGCGTGGCCGGCTATATGGCCCGCCTGGTCGATCCGATAAAAGCGGCAGCCAATCAATCCTATACCGTTGTCCGCCCCTGCCACAAATGCGGCTGGTGGTCCCCCATCGGCGAACTGAAGTAGGGCTTCCGCGAAACTGCTTATGTCCGTCGGAACCGTGTACGCGGTGGATCGTCCGCACCAGTACCCCATGGCTACAGTTGCCGCTAACTCAATCAGGTGCTCATCGTCGTACACAACTTCGACGGACAGTTCGTGCGGAGCGTTGAAGTCATCCAAAATGAGTCCCCTCGCTATGGCCTAGCGTCCGAAGTTACGTCGCACTGAGGTCAACGAAGCTTGACTGCTGATCCGGTCCTTCGACATCGGGACCACCCTACAAGATTTGAGCAGGATGGTTTGGCACAAACTACCGTCCCACCAACGAAAAAAGCCCTTCGACGAATAAACGCCGAAGGGCTTAATTTGAATCACAGTCGGGGTGACAGGATTTGAACCTGCGACTTCTTGGTCCCAAACCAAGCGCTCTAGCCAGGCTGAGCTACGCCCCGGATCCTTACAAATGCCAATCCGGGTTGTGCCCGAATGACCTCCGTAAGCCCTACAGTTTATCGCATGGAGGTGACTTCGAAAAGTACACCAGCCAGCCAATCTGAGGACACCTTTTCATCGGAATTGGTTCGGCCGAAGAACACGAAAAATCGGAAAAATCGGCCGAGAATTTGCATCGTCCGTTTCCCAGGAAACGATGGGGTGCCCGGGAAACCTCGAAAACCTTTTGCCTTGCAGGTACCCCGATGGGGCTGCAATCTGCGGCGGAACCATCTGGTAATGCACGGGGGCCGGTGGCTGGCCGAGCCTAGCTCGCACGGCGGGTGCTGAGCACCGCCTGCTGGCTTGCCATGGTGGTCGGTCAGTTCGCTGCGAATTCGCTCAAATTCTTCGTGGCTACCAAAATGGATCACCATTTTTCCTCGGCCGCGTGAAGCCACTTTGATCTCCACCTTGGTTCCCAGGGCTTGGCGAAGTTCCTGTTCCAAGGCGGCAACCTGCTGCGAGCGGGCGCCCTTCTTGGCGGCTTTACCAGATGGTGCAGTCGAAGTCGAAGCTGGTGTGCCGTCGCCAGACTCTTCGGAATCGATCTGCTCGCTGACCAGTCGCTCTACATCACGAACCGAAAGTCCGTCGACTTGGATTCGTGCGACGAAGCTGATCTGCGCTTTGTCATCACCTAGTGGCAAAAGCGCACGAGCATGGCCGGCGGTGATCACGTTGTTTCGAAGTGCTTCGAGGACCTTGCTGGGAAGTTCGAGCAAGCGCATCAGGTTGGCAATCGTACTGCGATCGATCTTGAGTCGCTTGGCCAAGTCTTCTTGGGTGCAGCGATGCTCGTCAACATAGCGCTTAAACGACAGTGCCTTTTCGATCGGGTTGAGGTCTTGGCGTTGCAAGTTTTCGACGATGGCAAGTTCAGCCACCAAGCGGTCATCGGCCAATCGAACTCGCGCTGGGATGGAAGTCCAGCCAGCCTGCTTGGCCGCGCGCAAACGACGTTCACCCGAGATGAGTTGAAATCGCTCGCCCATCTTGCGAACCAAGATTGGCTGCAAAATGTCGTGCGTTTTCAGGCTTTCGGCGAGGGATGCAATTTCGGCCTCGCTGAAATCGCGGCGGGGCTGAAACGGATTCTCGTCAATCTGGTCGAGCGGCAATTGCAACATGCCATCGCGGGCAGGAACTTCGTGCGCTTCATCCGTAGGGCGATAGAGCGACAGCGCCGGCGAGCTATCTGTAGGCTCATCCGACATGTCAGAGAACTTCGAGCCGCGCGTTGGCATTCCCAGGCTGGGAATGGCGGCCGTGGAGGCTACTTCTTCTTCAAGGGGCGTTCCCAGCAATGCCGCCAGGCCGCGTCCTAGTCGTCGGTCCTTACTCATACTCCAGTACCTCCATGCAAAGTTCTGTATAAGCGCGCGAGCCTTTGGAGCGTGGCGCGTAGTCCATCACATCGAGCCCGTGGCTAGGTGCTTCCGCAACTGCCACATCACGCGGGATGACGGTATCAAAAACAATCTCACCAAAGAATTCTCGTACCTCGGCATCGACCTCATGGGTGAGTTCGAGCGTAGGATCATGCATGGTCAGAAGGATGCCACCGAACTCGAGTCGGTTGGGGTATCGCTTCATGACGTTGCGGATAACTTGGATCATTTGCGTAAGTCCCTCCATGGCGAAGTACTCGCACTGGATCGGCATCAGCACCTCCGTCGACGCCGATAGCGCCGTCTGCGTAAGGGTGCCAAGGCTGGGTGGACTATCAATCAGGACGAAGTCAAAGCCGGCCAGTTCCGTCAGCAGGTGCTGCCGCAGCAGTGCGGCTTGGCTTTCATCCGCACGGGCCAAGGCGTCAACATCCTGGAAGGAACGACTGCCGGGCAGAAGCTGTAGGTTGTTGATTTTCGTGCTGACCAGGGACTCGTGCAGGGGTGAACGCAGCACCAAAGCGTGTCGGGCGGATGGGGTGTGACCCAGGCCACTCGTGGCGTTGCATTGGGGGTCGAGGTCGATCAAGAGCGTACGTGCACCGGAGCGGGCCAAGCTGGCCGCTAGGTTGATGGCGGTGGTGGTCTTACCGACCCCCCCCTTCTGGTTTGCTACGCACAAGATCCTGACCACGGCCTGCTGCTACACTCCTGGTTGTTTTCGAAATGATTGGGTTGGGATCATACCGATCTGCGAAAACTGCAGGAAGCGAGAAATCGAGCTGTGCGGCCTATCCCAGAAAGAATCCCCAAGGTTTGCTGTTTCACGTGAAACAGACAAGGTTACCCAGGGCTTGCAGATTGCCTGGTTGGTGGACGCCGCACTAGAGGAGCGGAACGGGAGGTTGGCTGCCGAGTTCCACGTGAAACTGGAACCGTACGACGGTTGGACCATTTGTTCCAGACATGGAATCACCGGCTCGCTTGGATTGCGCCGCAGCCAACGGGCACGAAAAAAGCCTCCAGTGGTGTTCCGGAGGCTTGGCGGACCGTTTAGTCATAATCGCGGTGCGGGGTGGCCAGATCGGCCAGGCAATGGTCCCGGCCGTTTGTGACCTAGGGACTATTCCAGGCCGTGGACGACCATGCCGCCCAGCAGCTTGGGAAAGAAGTAGGTGCTCTTGGCTGGCATCCGCTCGCCATGTTCGCTGATCGCACGAACGTGGTCGACCGTGGCTGGCATTACCAAAGCGGCAAGTTCGAACTTGCCCCCTTGGCCCATTTGGCCGGTGGCGTCGCGGCCGACGGCATCACCCTTGGTTAGGCCTTCCACAACTTCGTCCACCGTGTGCACGTACATTGGCTTGGGCAGGTTCGTTGCCTTCAGCACATTGTCCATGATCAAGCGATGAAGCAGCGAGACCCCTAGGCCTTGCCAATCTTCGCTGTGATCGCTGGCGACCTTCTTCATCAGGTCTTCGCCGGCTGATGTCAACGAGGCCAGGGTCCAGGTGTCATCTTTGGCGGTGTAGAACGCCAGAATGGTTTGGTCCTGTTCCTTGGCGATGTCCTTCCAAATCTGAGGGGCCAGCGCCGGACCTTGACCGATGGTCTGGGTCGTGAAGTTACCAGCCAACTTGGCTTGCAGCTCGGCGGCCGTCATGGCAGGAACGCCACGGAACAGGCGATGCGTTGGCAGCACGAGCAAACCGGGATCATTCATGCTGACGCACATCGTGAAGACAAAGTTGGCCGGATGAGCATCATCCAAGGGACCGCTTTGCTTCAGGAAATCCTGGTAGTTACAGGCCGTCTCGTAGCGATGATGCCCGTCGGCAATGAACATCGGTTTGGGGTCCATGATCGCAGCCACATCGGCGATTACCTTCACATCGGTGACCAGCCACATCCTGTGGACGACACCCAGATGGTCGGTTGCTTCGTAAGGCGTTTGGCCAACGACTGCTGCTTCGAGGAGGTCTTGGGCCTCGTTCTCTGGATCTGGATAGAGGCCAAAAATCTGGCTGAGGTTTGCCTTGCAAGCCTTTGTTAGCAACAGGCGGTCCGCCTTGGCGCTGGCATGGGTCTCTTCGTGTGGATAGATCTTGCCTTGGCCAAGCTTCTCAAGCTTGACGCGGCACATGAAGCCACGACGAGTATGCGTTTGGCCGGCATAGTCAAAGGTTTGATGGTAGACATACAGCGCAGGATCCGGGTCCGCGACTAGCACCCCTTGTTGACGCCAAAGCTTGAGGAACTTGGCGGCGCGGGTGTACTTGTTGGACTGTTCATTGTCGCCGGGCTCTTCACGATTGAGCTCAAGGCGAATGAAGTTGGCGGGGTGTTTCTTGTAGAGCTCTTCTTGAAACTCCGGCGAGATCACATCGTAAGGTGGAGTGATGACATCGCTAAGTGAACCGACATGGCCGAGGTCGTAACGCAATCCCTGGAACGCTTGAATCGTTGGCATGATAGTCTTTGAGAAAACAATGCGACCCCAAGGCTCTGCCTTGCGCCCGCAACCCCTTCTTGGAAATGGAACCACTCGCAGGTTCCCACATGGAAACCTCACCGGCCTTTCGTCGTCGGTGAAAGTATCCCGCCCACCCTCAGGCGGTGACGTCTCACCTTGGCGGAGCCATTCCAGCTCGCCACGACGAAGCGTTAGTTATGGGCGAAATGCCCCGTCGGCAATAGGGTGCTTTCTCGACGGCTTTCCTCTCATACCTGGATCGAAGGTCGGCCAAGCAAATAAATACCACCAGGAACATGGCTTTTTTGTAGTCGGGTGGGGGCCTCCAAATGATGGGCGCCTAACTGGCGAGCCGTCATTAATTGGGTGACGCTATAAAGAGGGGGTGCTGGTAAGGGCTAGGGTCGGACTCGGCCGCTTTGTAATGCTACCTGCCCGATAGCGTGGTAAGTTTGCATAGGTTGGCAGGTGGCGTCCGCTTTCGGACGTTGGATAGTACGCTTTACGCTGTCGGTATAAGTAGGCCATTGCTTACGGCGGTTATGCCGGATGCAGATGGTGGACGAAGTATTGGTACAAATCGATAGGGCGGCTTTGGCAACCGTAGGATTCAGAAAAAGAGGTAGTTGACGATGAAGAAGGTACTTTTGATCGCCGTTGCGGTAGCAGTGGGATTTCTTCCGATGGCTGTAGCCAGTGCTAAACCACCAGCGAAACAGGCTTCCGCCAAGCGTGGCTCGAAGTCGGCCAGCTCGGACGTTGTTGTACATGATCGCTTGGCTCCTGTCGTGGCACATCGTTTGGTGCCTCCTTACTTGGGCAAGCACGTCTACGAGCGCCCCTCGGGTAAATAGCCGTTCCCTTGGCCCGATTGGCAAGGTGAATTTGATAAATGCCCCTCGAGCTTCTATTGGCGCTTGGGGGGCCAAAACTGGCGGTTTAGGGTTATGCGGTCGCATTGCCGCAATCCCGCCGAAAAGCTAGACTATAGGACCTGAATCCGGGACCTTCGGTAAAATTCTATTTTTTACTTGACACCCCGGCCATTTGTCCTTGCATCTGAAGCATTCTGCCTCGATGCCCTTTTAACCATCGAGCCCCATTATGAAGACTCGCCCAAAGACGAAGTTTACTGCTGCCCTGAAAGATCGTCGTTGCCCAAAGTGCAATGCCAAGCTCAACAATCAAGTTGTACGCTGCAAGCGCTGCTCGCAAGCTCAAGGCCGTCCCTCGAAGCGTTAATTCGCCACGAGTGATTCCGGTTTCATGACATGCTGGTCAGACCAAATTGGCCAGCATGATCGATCATGAGACCAAGCAGGGAAGTGGCCGCTGGGAATAGCGGCTAATGCGGGGTTGATGATCCCAGGGGCAATGGAGGCTCACGCTGGCTTTTTGGCAGGTTAATTGACTTGCCTTTCTTCTGGGCCATGCGTAGAAAATCTAGGATCACGGCCACCTAAAGTCTGATCGCTGGGCAAGCTGCGACCAAACCGCTGAGATCAAATCTGTTGGAGTTGCCTATCTCAGAAAATGGACTTTCCAACTCCTCTCTAAGCAAAACGGCTATGAAATATCAAATCCGCGAAGAAGCCCTGGCCTGGGGTGACGACTATCAAGTTCTCGATGAGAACGGGAAATTGGCCTACTTTGTCGACGGTCACGGATTTTCCGTTTTCAATTACATCGCCATCGAATCGCCAGACAAAACGAAGCTGGCTGCGATTGAGCAGACGCTGCTAGGCTTCGGCCGCGAGTACTTGATCAAGTCCGACAACGTTGCCGCTAAGGTCATGTCGCAACGTGTCAGCTATGGGACTGTCCAGTTCAATATTGAAGTCGATGGCAAGAATGGCATCGCCGCAGTGGGCGACTTTTATAACCACGACTACACCATCCAGCGTGGTGAGAAAGTCTTGGCTCGCGTAACACCGGCTGAAGGTGACGAAGCCGGATTTGTGGTGGAGATCCTTCCACCGGATCAGCAGGTAATACTGCTTGGCTGTGTCGTCGTGATTGAAGTCATTACGCGCGACAACGGCCAGACGGGTCCGATGTACAAATAGTGCCCCGATTTTGTGGTTCGACCGAACCAACCCCTGCCATTGTGTCGCCGTTGAGAAAAACTCAGGCTGCGATGCCGGAAAAATGTTGACACGCCAGGCGATTGTCCCTTAAGGTTGGAGGGAAATCGTTGTTACGACGGCCTCCCCATTTGGTACGCGGGGGAGTGGGCTTTTAGATAGGCGGACTGGCATGCTTTCCATTACTGGATCCTCGGGGCAGCTTTCTCGGCGCGAATGGCTTCGCGTTGGTGGATTGGGACTTGGTTCCTGGGCTGCCTCCACACTGATCCCGTCGTTGGCTCAGGCTGACATGGCGCGTGGAGTCTATAAAGATCGGGCGGTCGTCTTCCTGTTTATGCAGGGGGGCCCATCGCAGATCGAAACCTTTGATCCCAAGATGACCGCGCCGAGCGGTATTCGCAGCACGACGGGCGAGATTCCCACCGCACTTCCTGGCATCACGTTTGGCGGCACTTTTCCCAAGTTGGCCGCCATGGCAAACCGCCTAACGGTGGTCCGCTCTTTTGCTACAGGCGACGGTAATCACGACATCAAACCAGTCGTCAGCAAAGAGACGCAGAAGGCCAGCTTAGGAGCAATCTATTCCCGCGTGGCTGGTTCGATGAACCCGACGCGTGGAATTCCATCTAGTGTGGTGCTATATCCAAGCGCCGTCGACCCAACCAAAAAAGGTGCCCCCACAGCGTTTGGAAGTTTTGCCGATCCCGGTGCACTAGGGGCCGCCAATGCTCCGTTTGTTCCTGGCACCGGCCCCATGAGCGAGAACATGACGCTGCGGATGAATCCGGCCCATTTTGAGGACCGGCGTTCGCTATTGTCTCAGTTGGATCGGTTGCGACGCGATGTGGATGCACGGGGCGATGTGACTGGCATGGACAAGTTCCAGTTGCAGGCCCATTCAACGATTTTGAGCCAAGTAGGCGACGCATTTGACCTTTCCAAGGAAAGTGCCAGCACGATTGCTCGGTATGACACCAGCGCGCTGGTGACCCCCAGCCAAATTAGCCGCAAGTGGAACAACTACAACCAGTATGTCACCCATGGGCAGACGCTCGGCAAGCTCATGCTGATGGCACGGCGACTGGTGGAGTCGGGCTCTCGCTTTATCACGGTAAACACCGACTTCGTTTGGGACAACCACGCCGATATCAACAATGCGGGCGTTGAAGAGGGGATGCAATACTGCGGCCTTCCCTTCGATCATGCCGTTAGCACGTTTTTGACCGACTTGCAGGAGCGTGGGCTAAGCGAAAAAGTGCTGCTGGTTTGCTGCGGTGAAATGGGACGTGTTCCACGCCTGAATGACCGTGGTGGACGTGATCACTGGGGTGCACTTTCGCCGCTACTTTTGTCGGGCGGTGGTTATGAACGGGGCCAAGTAGTGGGAAGTTCCACGCGCGACGCAGGCGAGCCCGCCACGGATCGAATCACCCAGCAAAACCTGATCACTTCGATTGCGGGCCATGTGTTCAATCTGTCGCAGCTGCGATTACGGCCGGATGTCCCGCCGGATGTGATTCGCATCCTCACCTCAGCGGAACCAATTACGGGCCAGAAAGTATAGCGTTGGCCCCAGGTGGTTTGCGCATAAAAACAGCCGCGGAAAGGGTAACTTTCCACGGCTGCAAGTTTTTCGGAAAGGGTCCGCCGGATTATTCGCGGATCAGTTGGCGGAAGCGTGCGGTAAGGTCCTTCGTGATGGGCCCTGGCTTTCCTTCGCCAATGATGCGGCTGTCGACCTTAATTACCGGAATGACTTCGGCAGCGCTGCCAGTCAAAAACACTTCGTCCGCAATGTAGACATCGTGCTTGGTCAGTGGGATTTGGTGCACTTCGATCCCGGACTTCTGGGCGATTTCGATCACCGCTTCGCGAGTGATTCCTTCCAAGATGCCAGCGTCGTTGGATGGCGTTAGCAACTTCCCCTTTTTCACCAAAAAGATGTTGTCGCCCGTGCATTCGGCCACTTCACCCTTGGCATTGAGCATCAGCGCTTCAACGCAGCCCGCTTGCAGGCCTTCAATCTTGGCCATGATGTTGTTGAGATAGTTGAGCGACTTGATCCGCGGGCTGAGTGCAGCCGAGTGATTGCGAATCGTGCTGGCCGTAATGATGGCCAGGCCATTCTCGTACATCTCTTTGGGATAGAGCTGAATGTGATCGGTGATGATGATCACTTGCGGATCGCTAGTCTTGTTGGGGTCGAGGCCCAGCGAACCAGCGCCGCGCGTCACAACCAGGCGGATATAGCCGTCGGTGATGCTATTCAGCTTAAGCGTGTTATTTACCGCTTCGGCCATGGCCTGCTTTGTCATGGGAATGGTTAGCCAAATTGCCTTGGCCGAATCCCACAGACGATCCAGGTGCTGCTCCATACGGAAGACTTTTCCGGAGTAGCTGCGCATCCCTTCAAAGACACCATCGCCGTAAAGTAGACCGTGGTCATAGACGCTAATCTTGGCGTTTTCTTTGTCGTAGTACTTCCCGGCAATATAGATTTGCAAAGCGGCCATCCAAAAACTCTTTCTCCAGAAAACGGCTCTAACTCCTGACGACGACTCCGTTTGGGCACACCCCAAATCACCAAACCCGGCTAGGAAGCGTCCACAACTACCCCCTCAACCAAGCTAACGACGTGGTTCGCCTGTTGCGCGATGGAGTGATCATGCGTCACCATGACTATAGTAAGGCCGATTTCGGCGTTCAAGGTTCGCAGGATTTCCAGGATTTCCTCGCCCGTCTTTCGGTCGAGATTTCCGGTGGGTTCGTCGGCCAGCAATAGCTGGGGATTGGCAATTAGAGCACGAGCGATGGCCGTCCGCTGCATTTCACCGCCGGAAAGTTCGCTGGGTCGATGGGTAAGCCGGTGGGAAAGCCCAACTAAATCGAGAAGTTCTTTGGCCTTGGCGACGTATTTTGAGCGATTCATCCAGTATTTGATGACGCCATCGGAAATCATCATCGGCATCAGGACATTTTCCAGCGTCGTCAGTTCCGGCAGCAGGTGATAGAACTGAAAGATCATCCCGAACTTTTGATTGCGAAGGTAATCTCGTTTGCGAGGCGCAAGATTGTCGATCCGTTCGCCCGCAAATAGGATCTCGCCACTGTCGGGAGCATCCAGAGTACCCAGCAGATGCAGTAGCGTACTTTTGCCCGACCCGCTCTGCCCAATGATCGCGGTCACTTCCCCAGGACAAACCTGAAAATCGACACCGCGCAATACGGGAACGACTAGCTTCCCTTTTCGATAGCTCTTCACCAGGCTATGTGCTGAAAGGAGTGGTGCTTGTTCAGTAGAGCTTGCGCCATCTTGCGCACCTGCAGAACGAAAGGTGGTATGCGGAGATGCCGCGCCGCGCCGAGTGGGGACTTTGGTCTGCTTTGTCGTGATAGGCTTTGCTGCGCTCATCAAACACCTCGTGCCCCAAAAGGGCCAACTCACCATCGAAACCAAACCACTCTGCAATCCAGCCAAATACAGCCCCATCAGGAAACTGCCTGATGGACATCGCTATTCATAACGTAGAGCTTGCACCGGATGCAGCCTTGCCGCTCGTAGCGCTGGCAGAACACTTGCCAAAACAGCAATCGCAACCGCTCCGATCACCACACCTACGACGGTCATGGGGTCGACAATTGTGGGAATCTGCTGGAAGTAATAGACCGTAGGATCGAATACTTCCTGCCCGGTAACAACCTCAATCAGTGTGGCGATTCGATTGATGTTGGCTACAAAGAGTAAGCCACCAATCATTCCCACGCCACTTCCCACCAGTCCCAGCGAAAACCCGTAACCCAAAAAGATGCTCATGATGCCGCTACTAGACGCACCAAGCGCCTTCATGATGCCAATGTCTTTGGTCTTCTCGACGACGATCATGAAAAACGTTGCCAAAATGCCAAACCCGGCAACGGCGATGATCAGGAACAATAACAGGTTGAGCAGGGTGGTTTCCATCTGTACGGCAGCCAGCAGCGGCCCCTGCATGTCTCGCCAGGTTCGGATCTGATATGGGAACTCTTCCGCAGGAAAGCGAGCACGCAACTTATCACGTACTTCATCCAGGTTGACGCCCGGTTTCAGCTTCAACTGAATGGTCGTCACTGCGTCTTGCATGCCGCGACTTTGTTGCAACGCCTTCAAAGGTACAAAAGCAAAGCCCGAATCATATTCGCTCATTTTGCTTTCGTAAAAGTCGACCACGGTAAATTGTTCTCGCAGTGCCGTAAGCTTCAGCCCTGTTGAACCAAACTGAACCGTTACATCATCGCCCGGCCGACAAAGGTAGTAGTCCTTGATGTCACCGTTTTTGTCACGTTGGCGAACGCTGCCGATGGCGATCCCTAAAATGATTCCGGTGAACTGTTCCTTCGCCTTGTCAAACTCTTGGCTAGGGTTGGCTTCTGGCTTGTTTCCTGCAGCAAAAGGGCTGGAGGGGATGTCGCTATCTTCGGTCGATTTAGGAGAAGGCTGCGCCAGTTTTCCGGTCGCAGTGTCGGTCGCTTCTTGCTGATTCATCTCGGCTTCGCGCAGCATCTTCTGCTGGATTTCGTATTCCTTTTCATAGGCTGCACGTTGTCGGCGATAGGGCCAGCCTGAAGGGGGCATGGAGTGCCCCGTCTCGTCGTAGCCACCTTCTTTGAGCAAGAAGGCAAGTTGCTTGCGGTGGTCGGGATGTAGCAAGTACTCTTTGAATGCGCTGACATCGGCGTATGTCGCCTCATCAATGCCGATCAGCATGACCTGTTTGGTTAGCACCTGGCCACGCACATTGATGTAAACCATCGCCGGTACATGCACGGCGCTGGTGATCCCTTCCAGGTCATCGCCAACCACCTTGCGGATCTCTTCCTTGTGCCATTCAGGTTGGGCGAAGCCATCCATGCTATGCGACTCAAAAATGATGTCCGCAAGGATGTCATGTAGTCGCGAATGCATCTCGCGCAAAGCCCGCCATCACACTGTTGACGACAATGAGCGTACCGACGCCGAGCGTCACACTGATGATGGACGCTAGCGCAATATATCGCGTACGAAGATATCGACACGAAAGCAGTAGCTTGTACATAGGCCAATCCTTTGGCTATCAAATTCAACCATCCCTAAACGACTACGTCCAACTAGCTGGCTTCGGGCCGAAGTAGCGGGAATAGAATCACATCCCGGATCGACTGCGAATTGGTTAACAGCATTACCAAACGATCAATTCCAATCCCTAAACCACCGGCAGGTGGCATGCCATAGCGAAGCGCACGGATGAAGTCGTGGTCCATTTTGGCCATCGAGTCTTCTTCCGCTTGCCCTTCCAACTGTGTCCGGAAAAGTTGTTCTTGCAAATCGGGGTCATTCAGTTCGGTATAGGCGTTGGCCAATTCCATTCCATGAATGAACAGCTCAAACCGCTCTGCCACCGCAGGGTTGCTGCGTTTCCGCTTGGTAAGCGGGCAAATGCTCGAAGGATAGTCGGTGACAAAGATCGGGCCGATCAACGCGTCTTCGACCTTGTCTTCAAACACGAGGCTCTTGATCACATCGGGATGCTTACCAGTCGTGTCAAAGCCAATGGCCTCTGCCATCCGCTTGACGGCAGTCGCATCATTGGCATCAATGCCGGCATGTTCTGCAAAAAGCTCGTCGTACGTTTTACGTGCAAAAGGAGGCGTAAAATCGATCGTCTTGTCACCCCAAGGGCGAACCAGATTGCCATCGATGGCATTGATCGCATCAAGGATCAGTTTCTCGGTCAGGTCCATCATCGACTGATAGTCGCCATAGGCCTGGTACACTTCCAGCATGGTGAATTCTGGATTGTGGCGTGGGCTGATTCCTTCATTCCGATAAACGCGGCCCAGTTCGTAGACCCGTTCCATGCCACCAACGAGCAATCGCTTGAGGTGCAGTTCAAGCGCAATCCGCATCACGAGACCCATGTCGAGCGTGTTGTGATGGGTCTTGAAAGGGCGTGCGGCCGCACCACCGGCAACGGTATGCAGCGTGGGCCCTTCAATTTCGCAGAAACCTTGTACGTTGAGCGTATTGCGAATCGAGCCCACGATCTTGGTTCGATTGCGAAAGCGTTCCATGACCCCTTCGGAATAGGCCAAGTCAACGTACCGCATCCGCTGACGCATTTCGGCATCGGCTAGGCCAGCATGCTTGTCGGGTGGCTGAGCAATGCTCTTGGTAAGGAAGTGCAGCCCTTGCGCAAAGATCGTAAGTTCGCCGAGCTTGGTGTATCGCAGTTCGCCGTCGACGCCGATCAAATCGCCCAGGTCAAAGTTGGCTGAAATTTCCCAGCTTTGCTCACCAACTTGTGCCTTGCCAATGAATAGCTGCACCCGTCCGGACCAATCTTGAATATCAACAAAGCGAAGTTTGCCCGTGTCGCGTTGCAACACAATCCGGCCAGCGGCACGCACCTTTGGGCCGACCATCTCCCCTTTGCCTTGGTTGGCTAACCACTGACGAAAGTCCAGTTCCGGATTTTCCTCGCGGCTGGGAATCTCAACGCGCTCGCCCGATTCCTTCAGGAAGTAAATCTCTCCCTTGCGAGCACGAATATCGCCAATCAGCGCGCGATCATCAAAGCGTCCGCCCCAGGGATCAACGCCGAGCGACTCCAGCTTGCGAAGTTTCTCGCGACGCGCGGCCTCGTACATGTCCGGGCCAGCAGCATCAGCGGCCGGGGTCGCAGGAACCGAGGGAACTTCTCCAGAGTCAGACGCAGGTTTGGACATAATCAGATAGCAGCAATCCATCCGGACAACCAACGTCGCCAACAGTTCCCTACCAAACTAGCTAGGCAAGGGAGCGCGACACCAACGGTCCGGCAAAATGAAGCAAATACACAGTCTGCCCCATTTTAGGAAAGGGGCCCCCGGGGTCAACGTCATTATAAACCCCCTTGATAGTAGTGGCCGATTAGCTGCTAGCATGACCTGCGTGTATTCGTAAGTGTAACTGCAACATGTACTTGCGGCGTATTGTTTGCCGTGTTCTTGGCCAGAAAATCGCGTTTAACCAGAGAAGGGATGCTGGCAAACCGCTAAGGGGACGTGCCTGTCAAGGATTTTGCGGCCGCTTCCCATTGGGGCTTGAGGCTTGGGACAAGCTTGATCGCGTTTTCGTAGTAGACCTTTTTCAACACATCGTCCGGCAAATGAATGCCATAGATTTGCCATAGTCCCTGAGGAGGAACCTCCTTTTCCGAATAGGGAAAGTACTCGTCTTCGGTTTCCAGAAAACGCCAGTACGCGGCAAGACGCTTTTCGGGCCAAGGGCCATCGGTTCCAAACAGGATTCGATCCGCGTGTTTCACAAAGAATTTGCGGGCGGTGTAAGGCTGCCGTCCCAACTCGCTAATGCGCGACGCGATTTCTACGTAGAGGTTGGGATACTTTTCGAGCCACTGATTCACCTGAGACAGCTCTTCGGCATAGTTAGCGACATGCGCAGCTATGAAATGGGTCTCGGGATGGCGCTCGACAACGGCAAGCAATTGGTCAAGCAACTCACGGCGAGAGGGAAAGTCTCCACCAGCAAAGCTCCATTCGGGGCGACGGGAGAGTTCCTCGTAGCGCTCATTGGTGGGGTCGGTTGGCAAGAAGAAGGCGGCAGGATCGGCCGTATGAATGATCACCGGCCAACCGAGTTCACCGCATAGTTTCCAAATCGGATCAAATCGTGGGTCGTCAATCTTCAGTAACTTTCCGTCGAGGCCGCGATATTCTAGCCCCAGACCTTTAAACACTTTCAGCCCGCAAACGCCCTGTTTGGCGGCCTCTTTCATGCGCTCGCATGAGTCTCGTACAAAGTCCTCACGGTTGCAGGGCCACTGTTGCCAATCACCCGGCTTGGCTTTCCCTTGAAAGTCTAGATTGGCAAAGATGGCAAAGCGATTGGGCGACACCTTTTCAAGAAACGCTTGATGCTCTTCTAGGCGGTCGCCAAGCATGCCATCCAAGCTGATGGACATTGCAATGTGGTTACGATCCATGACGCGCATGTAATCATCGCGTGCCGATGCTTCGTGCCGTAGTCGCACAAAAAAATGGCTATGGATATCGATCACAGGGTACTTGGCGTACGTAAGCAAAGTCTGCGGAACGATTAACTGCGACTGGGGACGAAAGTCGACAAGCGGAAGTTTGTCGGCCGTAGCTGGTGCCTGCCCCCAGGCGATTGAATTGCCCATAATTCCAAGGGCCAACGTCATTATCGCAGCGTAAAGAGTTGAGGCCCTCAAAAATGGGCCGCGCAAATGCAAAAGTGGGAAATAACCGCAAAAAGCCGGACTCAAACGGGGGACGGCCTGCATCTTAAAATGATGTGCGGGCAAAGGTCGTGGCGCTTTGGAACTGTCCATGATCTGGTACCATTGAAAAGAGTCGCTGTCCGGTCCACTTCTGTTGGCGTGTTGCATGTCTACGGATTTTACCCAAGATCAATCCTCTGCGGATGCTGAGCGTTCAAAATCGCTCAGTATGCAGCGCTCGCGTCCGCCTACTGATGTGCCGGGATACTCGGCCCAGCGATTTTTGGGGGCCGGCGCTTACGGCGAGGTTTGGGTAGGACGGAATCAAACGACCGGACGCCAAGTCGCCATCAAGTTTTACTTGCATCGAGCGGGGCTTGACTGGTCGCTGCTTTCGCGCGAGGTGGAGAAGCTCGTCTTTCTGTCGGCCGATCGTTACGTTGTTCAGCTTTTGGATGTTGGCTGGACCGCTTCCCCTCCTTACTACGTGATGGAGTATGTCGAAAGCGGTTCGCTAGACGATCGGCTGCGCCGCGATGGAACGCTGCCTGTCGCACAGGCCGTCGAGATCTTTCGTGGCATTGCCATCGGCCTTTCTCATGCGCACGGTCGTGGCGTGCTGCACTGTGATGTGAAGCCTGCAAATATCTTGGTGGACCAGGATGGCCATCCTCGCCTGGCTGACTTTGGCCAGTCGCGGCTTTCCAGTGAACAGAAGCCGGCGCTAGGAACGCTGTTTTACATGGCACCAGAGCAAGCCGACCTGGAAGCTTTGCCTGACGTGCGCTGGGATGTTTACGCCCTGGGGGCAATTCTGTATTGCATGTTAGTTGGCACACCGCCATACCGCACCGAAGATACCGTCAGCCAAATTGAAACGGCCGGCGAACTGCGTGAGAAACTTTCATGCTATCGAAACACAATTCAAAACTCTCCGCCTCCCAAAGAACACCGTGAAGTTCCCGGCGTTGATCAGCGCCTGGCAGAGATTGTCGATCGCTGTTTGGCGCCCGATCCCCAGCAGCGGTACTCCAATATTCAAGAAGTACTGGATGCGCTGGATACACGTGCCTCTGCTAAGGCGCGTTTGCCGTTGATGATTGCAGGGCTGCTGCTGCCGGTGCTTGTGCTGCTGGTGACCGCGCTTTTCAGTTGGCAAGGTTACCTCCGTGCCGAGCGTGACACGGAAGAGGGCTATCGCCAATGGGCGCAGCAAAGTAATTCCTTCGCGGCAAAGTGGGCTGCGGAACGGGTAACGTCCGAAATCGCGCAGTACTTCCAGTTGGCCATTCAGGAGAGTAATCAAGAGAAGTTGCGTGAGCAGTTTTCAGGTGTACTTGCCGATCCGGCCCTCGCTGCACTCCTTGCGGCGCCCGCTAGTGAAACGAACAAGGCGCACATGGCCGCGCGAGAAGCCTTTGTTCATAGCGAAGTGCGTGAAACTCTAGAGAACTATTTGAAAGGTCGACTTGCTGCTTATGGTCAAGCGGCAAAGGCAAATTCACATGCGCCGAAGTTCGCTAGTATCTTTTTGACTGACAATCGTGGCACGCAGTTGGCTGCTGCGTTTGATGATTCCGTCGATCCTCGCAGCATTGGTAATAATCTGGCGCACCGTGTCTATTTCCATGGCGGGCCGGTTGATTTGCCGGACTTCACAGCGATTCCAGCCAGTCCCAAACATGTCGAGCACGTTCACTTCTCGGCAGTCTTCCGCAGTACATCGACCCAAAAGTGGAAGGTTGCCGTTTCCGTGCCGCTCTATACAGCCAGCGAGGAAATGGGAAACACGTTTGTCGGCATGCTGGTGATGACGATCAACTTGGGGGATTTTGAGTTCATTCGACATGGCAATCGGCAAGAGTTGCGTGATAGCGCACGGCATGACCAATTGGTGGTGCTCGTCGACGGCCGTGATGGCGAATCCAGTGGCAATATTTTGCAGCATCCGCTGTTTTCGGAGATCTTGGAAAAGCAGTCCAAACTGCCCGAAGAGTTTCACAAGATCGGCATCGATCGCAAGTGGCTCACCGAAAACAGTTCTGAAATCTATCACGATCCGTTGGCCTCTCACGAACTTGGCAAGGCCTATCGGGGCGACTGGTTAGCAGCAACGGCGCCGGTGCGTGAGCCGCATCTGGATCAAAAAGAAGCTAACTCGGGACTCGTGGTGCTTGTGCAAAGTGATTACAGCGCCGTTGTGGCGCCGGTCCAGGCCCTGTCGAATCGTTTTTCTCGTAACCTCGTTTGGATGCTCGTTGTCGTAATCGCTGTAAGTTCCGCGGTGTGGTATGCCGTATTTCGACTGGATAGTGTTCCCGCAGCGAAGCGTGGCGTTTCCTCAAGTCCACCATTGCCGGGCGAGCAGCCTCCTGCCTCACCTTCGCGACATGATCTTACGACGCTCTTTCTAGGGCGTCCACGCCAATAGACCTTTGTTTCAACCTTGCTAAAGAATCCACCTCATGCCCAATCGTTTGGCCCAAGAAACCAGTCCATATCTGCTGCAACACCAGAACAATCCCGTCGATTGGTATCCCTGGGGCGAAGAGGCTCTCTCCCGATCTCGCACCGAGGAAAAGCCCATCTTCCTTTCGATTGGATATTCGGCCTGCCACTGGTGCCACGTGATGGAGCACGAGAGCTTCGAAAGCGATTCGATCGCGGCATCGCTAAATGCCGACTTTGTTTGCATCAAGGTCGATCGTGAAGAACGCCCCGATCTCGACCAGGTTTATATGAACGCGGTGCAGTTAATGACCGGCCGGGGCGGTTGGCCCATGTCGGTCTTTTTAACGCCCGACCTACGCCCGTTTTACGGCGGCACCTATTGGCCACCAACAAGCCGAATGGGCATGCCGGGCTTTGATCGTGTGATTGCTGCCGTGGCCGATGCTTGGAAGAATCGCCGCGAAATGGCGTTAGCCCAAGCAGATGAGCTGACCTCGCACTTGCAAAGCATTGGTCAGCATGGTGAGGAAGGCAAGCCTGCCGGCGGAGCTTCCGCCGATCAACTTGGCCTGGAACTAATGCGCAGCGCCGTCGCCCGGATGGCCAAGGCATTTGATCCCACGCACGGCGGCTTTGGTGGGGCTCCCAAGTTTCCGCACTCGATGGATTTGCAAGTGCTGTTGCGGATGTACCGGCGTGATCCACGGCCGGAAATCTTGCACATGGTGACTCACACGCTCGACAAAATGGCGCAAGGAGGTATTTACGATCACCTTGCCGGTGGCTTTGCACGCTACAGCGTTGATGAACGCTGGCTTGTGCCCCATTTTGAAAAAATGCTTTATGACAACGCATTGCTAGTCGCTGCCTATGTGGAGACCTATCAAGTCACCGGGGAAGAGCGGTTCGCGCGGGTTGCCCGTGAAACTTGCGACTATATCTTGCGGCAAATGACCGATGCTTGCGGCGGTTTTCACAGCACCGAAGATGCCGACAGTGAAGGGGAGGAAGGGAAGTTCTACGTTTGGACTCCGGAGCAAGTGCAGCAAATCCTGGGGGACGATGCACAGCTCTTCTGTGAACTTTATGACGTCACTTCCTCTGGCAACTTTGAACACCACACCAGCATTTTGAATCTTCCCAAATCGACGGCGCAGTTTGCTGCGCTACATGGCTGGGACGAATCCGCGCTGCGAGAGTGGAGTTCGCAATGTCGCGCGAAGTTGCTAGTGCAGCGTGAAACTCGCATTCCGCCAGGCAAAGACGACAAGATCCTCGCCAGCTGGAATGCACTGATGATCCAGGCCTTGGCAATGGCTGGCCAAGTTCTGAATGAACCTCGCTACACTGCGGCCGCCGCTCGTGCTGGGAAGTTTTTGCTAACGTCGCTTTGCCGTGAAGATGGCCGACTGTTGCATACCTATCGACTTGGTTCATCCAAGCTCGATGCGTACTTGGATGACTACGCTTATCTAATCAATGCCTTGGTGACTCTCTATGAGGCGACCCAGCAAGAGAGCTGGATTGACTCTGCCATGCGATTGGCAGAGACCGTTCTTAAACACTTTCAAGATGCTGCTGGGCCGGGGCTATTCTTTACGGCCGACGACCATGAACAGCTTATTGCCCGCAATAAAGACGTTTACGACAGCAGCGTTCCCAGCGGCAACGCGATGGCGGCCACGGCCCTGTTGCGTCTTGGCAAGCTGACGGGGAGAACCGATTTGCTGGCCGCCGCCGAAGGTTGTTTACTAGCGGGGCTATCGATCATGCAGCGTTCGCCCACGGCGGCGGGTCAAATGCTGATCGCGCTCGACCTGTACCTTGGCCCGACACAAGAATTGGTCTTTCTTTCGGATGAGGCAAATGAGGCTTCGCTCGGCCTTCTGCACGAGATTCAAAAGAAGTTTCTGCCAGGCAAAGTCCTTGCGGCACGGATTGCAGGGGGACCAAGTGACAAGTCTCCGCACCTCTCCACCTTGTTTGAGCAGCGATCGGCGGGCTCTAATCATGTGGCGTTGTACGTTTGTGAAAACTACGCCTGCCAAGCACCACTTACTTCATCCAGTGATATTCAAGCCGCACTACAAAAGCTGGCCTAACTCGGAGTCCATACATGATTCTCAAAATCTCAAGTGGTGTGCGTGTCGCGCTACTCGTCACCGCAGTTTGCCTATCACTAGTCCGTTTCGCAACTGCCGATGAGTCGCTAAAGGGGCTTGCCTGTCGCAGCGTTCATCTGGGCTATAAATTGCCTGCGGGGGACACGTTCTATGCCGAAGTAAAAGTGCAAAAGTCCGCTCCGGGAACGTATTTCTCTGTCTGTGGATTCAATCATGGCTACTTTGGCATCCAGCAACTCGACGACAAACGTAAGGTCGTCATTTTTTCCATTTGGGAGCCCGGCAATCAAAACGATCAATCGACGGTTCCTACCGAAAAGCGAGTGAAGCTCATTGCCCAAGGCAAAAATGTACGAATCGGTCGGTTTGGAAACGAAGGGACCGGCGGACAATCGTTTCTTGACCACGATTGGAAACTCGACACCACCTATCGATTTGTCGTACAGTCGCGCCGCGATCCCGAAGATGAAGCACGCACCCAGTTTTCTGCCCACTACTACTTGCCAGAGGAAAAGTCCTGGGCACACATTGCGACGTTCTCAACACTTACCGGAAAGCGTCCGGAAGATTCGTTGCTGTCGGGATACTACTCGTTTGTGGAAGACTTCCGTCGCAATAAGGTCTCTGCTACTCAGGCGCGGTCGGCCTTGTACGGTCCCGTTTGGGTTCGTGACCGCGAGGGAAAGTGGCACACGCCCGATGCCGCTCGGTTCACCGGTGATAGCAATCCGGCCACCAATGTTTCTGCATCTACTACCGAGTCTATTGGTGTTTGGAGCCTGGCCACTGGGGGCGATACGCCTGAAGGAGCTGACAAACTGAAGACCAGCTTTCCGACCATCGCCGGAGAATTGCTACCACCCACCGATCTTCCTCTGTGGGAAAAGCCGGTAAAGTAAGTTGTAAGTGCTTGCTGTTATGGTACTTACGGTGAATCGGCGGAAAGTCTTCCCACCCCGATTATCCGGCCCACCCACGCCAGAAAAACCTTGAACGAATCAGTCGAACTTGATACGATACAGGGTGACGGTCGATAACCCCCAAAGACAAAACTAGGGGGAATCAATCGCCGTTGGAGATTGAGTAACGCCAGTTGAGGTTCCCTTCCATCGGAAAACCTCAGCAGTTCGCTCGGTTTTGTTTCCCGCCTACCACGGTTCGTCCGTCCCGCCCGCCTTTTGAGTAAGGACGCCTGCCATGTTAACCATCCTTGGACCTAAGTCACCTTCACGCAGTTTTTGCGATGGTCAATCGCGTCGCGACTTCTTGAAGATCGGTGGAATGGTGATGGGCGGACTTGCATTGCCGCAAGTGCTCGCCGCCGAAGCGCAAGCAGGCACGGGCCGTAGCCACAAAGCGATCATCAACGTCTTTCTGCCCGGCGGTCCTCCGCACCAAGATTTTTGGGATGTGAAGATGGACGCCCCCGCAGAGATTCGGGGCGAGTTCCAAGCGATCAAGACCAACGTCTCTGGCATTGAAATCAGCGAGATCTTCCCAAAGATCGCTGCCATTGCAGACAAGTGCGCCTTCATTCGTACCGTCGTAGGTGCAACCGGCGGCCACGATGCTTATCAATGTATGACCGGTCGTCCGCTAACTCCTGCGGCCACTGGCGGCTGGCCATCGGCTGGCGCATGGATCAGTAAGCTCAAGGGACCTGTAAACCAAACGATCCCACCTCACCTCAGCATGTGCTACAAGACCGACCATGGTCCCTGGGGTTACGATGGAGATGGTGGCTTCCTCGGCCTTGCTCATGCACCCTTCAAGTTGGTTGGTGGCAAGACCGAAACCAGCAAGACCGACAATATGGTTCTGCAAGGGATCACCTTGGATCGCTTGCAAGATCGCAATTCCTTGCTCAACAGCATGGATCGCTTTAAGAGAGAAATCGACACTACCGGCAAGATGGCAGGCCTCGATTCCTTCACGCAGCAAGCGATTGGTATTCTCACCTCGTCTACGCTTGCAGAAGCACTCGATATCTCGAAGGAGCCTGTAGAGGTTCGTGAGCGCTACGGTGCTGGCGATTCGAAATTCCGCGATGACGGTGCACCAAAGATGACGGAAAACTTCCTCATCGCTCGCCGCTTGGTTGAGGCCGGTGCTCGCGTTGTTTCGCTCAATTTCAGCCGCTGGGATCACCACGGCAAAAACTTTGACGCCGTCCGCCAAGATGGTCCATTGCTTGATCGTGCAACTGCCGCTTTGATTAGCGACCTGCATGAACGGGGGCTAGATCGTGATGTCGCCGTTGTGGTTTGGGGCGAATTTGGCCGCACGCCAAAGATCAACCCAGCTGGCGGACGCGATCACTGGCCACAGGTTTCCTGTGCGCTTTTGGCAGGTGGTGGATTGCGTACGGGCCAAGTCATTGGCGCAACCAATCGCTTAGGCGAACACGCCATTGATCGTCCGGTCACCTTCCAAGAAATCTGGGCCACGCTCTATCACAGCATGGGGCTCAACCTTCGCGCGATTCGTGAATTCGATCTGCGTGGTCGTCCTCAATACTTGGTTGACCAAGGTGTTGAGCCGATGAAGGAACTGATCTAAGCGTTTTCTAGCGAGTTCCAGGCGCGAATCGCTTAGCTCCAGTTTATGTTCCCCGCTTTGCACCGTACCATTCGATGTGCATGCGGGGGCAATAGGTTAGGCCTTGCTCTTCGCAGTAAGGCCTCAGCCATTTCTCACGAGCGGCAAGTTCTTCCGCAGCCGTTCCTTGCGGCATCAAAAGTACGCGGCCTCGCGTAACGGTTGGAAAGCTCTGCAAGTACTGCTCAATCTCGATCAGGTCCGAAGGCTGGTCCACAACGAACTTCAGCTGGTATGCATAGTTCTGAATGAGCTTTTCAATTATGGCCGGTACATGACGCGAACGTTCGTGCCGCTTCGCCCATGCTCCGGCTTGTTCCTCGCTGGGCGTTGAGCTGGCCAGCTTGGGGCTGATCGACATCAGATTGCACACCACTGGCAGGAATAGCGTCCCAGCCGTCTCAATGGTGATGTGCTTTCCCGCTTCGGCCAATTGGTCACAGATCGGGATCATTTCAGAGAACAAGAGCGGCTCGCCCCCTGTGATCACCACGTGAGAGGCCTCCAAGGCCAGGGTTTGCGCCACGATTTCCGCCACGCTTTGGTCTTCGCCCTCAGGCTGCCAAGAGGTGTAAGGGGTGTCACAAAACCAGCACCGGAGGTTACAGCCGCTGGCCCGTACAAAGACACTGTCGGTCCCTGTTAGCAGCCCTTCGCCTTGGCGTGATCGGTAAATCTCGGAAATTCGCATGAAGTTTAGGGTAGTGGAGGGGTGTTTCCGCGGAAATGGGGTCTGGGGCTGCTCCCGTTGTTTCTTCCTAAACTTCCATTGGGTATACTCTTACGTCAACACGTTGGTAATGCCGGACGAGCTAAATGGCGTGGCCTATCGGCCCCCCGCCGTCCAAAAGGGTTTTTGCGAATGAGTTTTGATGTTGTTACGACGCTGCAAGAGCTGATTCGTCGTCCAAGCGTAAACCCCATGGGACGAACCGTCTCGGGGGAAATCCACTATGAACACCGAGTCACCGACTATCTCGAGTCACTGTTTCATAGCTTAGGACTCGCGTACGAACGGTTTCCCGTTTCGCCATTGCGCGACAATATCATCGTTCGAGTGGACGGTGCCAAGTCGTTGCAAAAGGGGGGCAAGCTCCTGATGCTCGAAGCGCATCAAGATACCGTTCCCGTCGATGGCATGACGATCGATCCGTTTGATCCCAAGCTCGAAGCGGGACGCATCTACGGCCGGGGTTCCTGCGATATCAAAGGTGGCATGGCGGCAATGCTGGCGGCCCTCGTTCGTGTTGCGGCAGAGAAGCCACGCAAACGCCCTACGGTCGTGCTGGCCTGTACGGTCAATGAAGAGCACGGCTTTACCGGTGCTACACATCTTGCCAACCTATTTGCTGGCAAGAGCATCGATCAACAATCAAAATTGCTCCCCCGTGTGCCAGATGCTGGCATTGTGGCAGAGCCAACTCAGCTGGGTGTGGTCGTTGCTCACAAGGGAGCCGTTCGCTGGCGTGCCCACACGCAAGGCACCGCTGCTCACAGCTCGCAGCCGCATTTGGGTGACAATGCCGTCTATCACATGGCACGAGTTTTGTCCGGCCTAGAGCAATACGCTCGCGATGTTGTTCCGCACCTGTCGCAGCATCGGCTGGTGGGCCATCCTACGCTTAGCGTTGGTCTGATCTCGGGCGGTATTAGCGTTAATACGGTTCCGGATCACTGCGTTATCGAAGTGGATCGCCGCGTGATGCCAGGTGACAAGCCCGAAGACGCTTATCGCCATGCCGTAGATTACGTCAACAGCTACGTTCCCACCGGAACCCCCGTCGTTTGGGATGCACCGTTCCTCTCGTCGCCCGGCCTATCAGACGCGCTCAATGGAGAGCTTGCCGAAAAGCTTTCCACAGCAATCCAAGAGAATGAGCTGCCTGGCGATTGTTTTGGCGTCTCCTATGGCACCAATGCACCGCACTATGCGGCCATGGGTTGCCCCACCGTGGTATTTGGCCCCGGCAGCATCGATCAAGCACATACCAAGGACGAATGGTTAGAGATTTCGCAGCTCGAAGCGGCCAGCGAAATCCTGTTCAACTTCATTCGCAATGGTTTGTAATAACTCGATGGCTTGTGCTTAGTCTTTGGCCGATTCCCAAAGCTTGCTAAGTGCAAGGATGGCTTCGGCCGTACACCAATTCAGTGGTGTATGCGGCGATGGAATGCGAAGTAGACCGTTCTCGTCTTCCATGGCGATAAAGCACTCCGTAAACCGATAGGCCGGCACGGAGAACAGTCGCATCTCTTCGTTTTCCAGCTTGTCGATGCTCCATTCCCCTTCGCCCGTGATATTGCGCAGGCCAGTTGCGATCATGTGCAACTGCATGCGACGACTTTCCGCATCGCCCGTTGCAGCGAACCGCTTGCCATAGAACGTAGCCAATTGCCAAATCGGATGGCACCAGGCCGCTTCATGGCCGGCCGGAATGGCATTCTGCCGATTGACAAATTCCGTAAGGCCACTCGCATCGCCCGAGGGAGCACCGCAAATCGCTTTGAGCCGCGCTACCGTTTGATAAGTAAAGTAGTTGAGCCCCTGATACGAATCGCCCAGGTAACGCTTGTAGGCACCTGTTCGCTTGTCGGCAAGGACCTCAATCAGTTGCAAGACCCCTTGTTCGGCGCGGGTCACCCAGTGACTTCCGAGCCCCGCCAACTTGGCGGTCATTTGCGGCCCCTCAATCATCAAATGATAGATCAGCGCGATATCTGCCTTGCGTGATCGTGGATCATCCGCGGGGTACGTTGGAGATTCATACGGCAGGACACGCCCCAGCACATGCGCACCCTCTCGGGCGAGCTGTTCTGCGGTGCTCGCGCAGGTGAGTTGATTCCACGGTGCGCCAAGGTGAGGACGATAGTGCCGAAACGCTTCTTCTAAAAAGGCGCCGTCGGCAGATTTCGCGAATGCTGCCAGGCGCACCGCCAGTGCCACGTCCCAGACGATGACGCTCGACCGAATCGCAGGCAACTCTTCCCACGATCCACTATTCTCGTTTTCGTAGAACTTGATCTTCGCCAAAAAGGGAACGAGCGCTCCTAGGAATTGCCGATGCTGCGGCGAGAGTTCGGAAAGCTTCAAGTCTCCTCGAGAAATGGCATCCAGCGTATTAACCGCCAAGATCTGCCATGCATCTTGTTTGTGGGACCACTTCTCTACGGCAGCGCCGTTAAGGTTGGGCAAAATCTCTAAAAAGATGTGTGGCCAATTGGTTGGGTCTTGCCAGTACGTTGGGTTGTCAGACATCAGTACCGACTCAAATCGCTTCCGCTGAGAAACCGTCGACATCAACGTCAGCCCTGACAGCAATAGCTCCTTTCCCAGGCTTAGCAAATCCTCGTGCCAAGGAATGCCGGTTCGGCCTGCAACCAACATGTTGCCCGCGGTAAAGCTAAGGTCACGAATCCAAAGGTTCGTCCCCATGGGCCACATGCCGGTCTCGGCTGCACGTGGAATTCGAACGGCATGCGGCGTGCCATCGACATCCGCAAACGTATGCTTCTCCGTCTTGATCGAGAACGCGCCGTTGTTATGCAGAAGTGTGATCAGTTGCCGCAGCGTCGCTTTTGAAGTGAGGTCTCCCAGCGTGATCAGTTGGCCAATCTCTTGGTTGCGATACCCGCTCGCCGTTGGATGAAAGTCACGCGCCAGTCGGCCACGCAAATCTGCTAGTAATGCTTTATCCTTTTGCGCAGCGGTATCAGGACTCAAGGAAGCACTATCCATGTGGAGAATCTCCTAGTTGTTTGCGATCGGCACTTGGCATTTGAGGCACTCGGCTACTACCAGCGGTAAGTCCCTTTGTTGTAACAGGTTTGCCGCCTTGACCGAATGCAGGTTTGTGGCAAAAAAGAACGCCCTAACCGCCCTAATAGCGGCGATGTTTGCCAGCTAATCCCCCGTTATCCTCCCTGACCAAACCAGCTTTCCCCGCGTATGATATTACAAGCGAAGTTCCTCTCCCCGTTGTTGGCCTGAGACCATGTTGACCCTCGATCAAATCATCCAAGATTTCTCGGACATTGATGACGAAAATGAGCGGTTTGAGCTCCTCTTAGAACTCGGCCAAGACCTGCCCGACTTTCCAGAATCGGAAAAGCTGTCCGCTTATTTGGTGCAAGGTTGTCAAAGCCAAGTATGGCTGATTCCCGAGCCAAAGTTGGACGAAAACGGCAAGCTCTACTTCCGCGCTGATAGTGATTCGCTGATTGTCCGTGGCATTATCGCTTTGCTTTTGGCCTGCTATTCCGGCAAGACACCAAGCGAGATCCTGGCGTTTGAAGTGCGTCCTTTGCTGTCGCAAATTGGTCTCGCACGTCACCTGAGTCCAAGCCGTTCAAACGGACTTTTTTCCATGGTGAAACGGATGCAGCAAATTGCGGCCACGTATACTAAGCCAACGGCTTAGTCGGAATTTGGCACTCACTAAACGCTGCTTCAAGCGCCGGTAGCGGATCGTGATTCGGCTCAAAGAAGATCACATCGCAGCGGCTATCGCTCCGATGCGCGGTCGGCAGCATTTCTAGCTGTCGGAGGCTGCCTATCTCTAACTTCACCCAGCCATCGGACGTTCGGAAAACGCCCTTGGCCCGGACGACCCCCGCCGGTTCGCCTTGGGCAAGTTTCAAAAACAGCCCCTCCAGCGCAGGAAGCGAAAACTCTTGGCTGGCCGGCCATTGCCAGCCATAACCTTGAAAGCCCTCTTTGGTCCGCGATGTTGCCTGCCCCTGTGTCGTTTGGTCCTTAGGATGCGCCACATCATGGTCATGCTTAGCGTGCGGCTCGCTTGCCGCTGGCGATGGGACGGCGAGCTTAGGCAGTATTACCACTTTGGAGGCTGGCTTCTTCCAGTCGAGAATATCTAGGGGAAGCTCGCCGAACTTGGTCACCAAGATTTTCATCTTCGGCGGATAGAGCCCGCCGACCCAGCCGTAAAACTGTTCCATTACTTCGGGGTCAGTCTTATCCGCAAAGTTAGCGACCAAGATGTCGGCCGCATCGATTTGCGTCTGTGCCAGTTCCGAAGGATTGCCGCGCATCCGAAAATACGCCTGCGGATGAAGGAACGTGATAATCGGACGAAGCTCAAGCCGTTCGATGATTTCATCGTCCCGCAATAAGTCCCACAAAGCCGCGGGTTCAGCCAGGCCCGTTGGCTCAATCACAATGCGATCAGGCGCTAGGTTGTGCACCGCGTAAGAAATCGCGCCGAGAAGATCATCACCTGCCGAGCAACAAACGCATCCGTCAGCAACTGACATGATCCGCACATCGTCATTGGCCGATCCGCTGCTGTTCATAATTGCGCCGTCTATATCCACAGCGCCAAAGTCGTTGACGATCACAACAACCTTCTCTTTGCCAGAAAGCTGTTTGAGAAGTCGCACGACCGCAGTGGTTTTGCCGGTCCCGAGAAATCCACTAACCAGATGGGTAGGGATGGGGCTCTTTTGCGGACGAAGTTCACTCGTCACTGCCAAACCTCACAGAGGCTGCTGAGCCAAGCGGTACCAAAGAATTGGTGGAACCGCTTATCGATGTTAAAAGAAGTACCAGAGGTGGGAGTCGAACCCACACGCCCTTGCGGACACAGGATTTTGAATCCAGCGCGTCTGCCATTCCGCCACTCTGGCCCGTCAAATTGCCGGGTTTCGAATTATCAAGCATTTGGCCTCTTTTTCAAGGGCCACTAGCCCTCCTTCGCTCACTCTGTGGCGAAGTTTTTCAATTATATGGCATTCTAGTCGGATTATTTGGCACATTGGGAATCGCTCGCCCACGTAGAAATCGCCCTAAGTCGTGCCTTAGAAGGCGTTTAGCAGAAACTCACCCGGTTAAAAATGCTCGCCTGACTTGCGAACCACGTTAGCCACCCCAGATAATGCCCAACTGCTAGAAAGTCGGCCATCCTGCCCATGGGATGGTTTGATTCCGCCCCCTTCCTGTTTAGTTTGCCCATCGGAACCGCGTTATGCACCGTGATTGGAATTTTCCCGCCCTTGCCCTTCAGGCCGTCCGAGGGCTCATCGCTCCCGCGCTGGCTGTTGTCAGCTGTTTACCCCTAAACGCGGCTGACCTTCCCCAGGCTCCTATTCCAGCCACCGAAGCCACCAAGCACTTCGCTCTGGAAAAAGGGTTCTCGGCGACACTGTTTGCGGGCGAGCCCCAAACCTCTCAGCCGATTGCCTTTACGTTTGATGATGCTGGCCGGATGTGGGTTGTGGAATGCATGTCGTATCCGAACTGGAACGGCCCACGCAAAGATCGCGTCGTCATCTTGGAAGATACGGACCGGGACGGCAAAGCCGACAAGCGGACCGTCTTCTTCGATCAAGGAATGAACCTGACCGGGATTGAAGTGGGCTTTGGTGGCGTTTGGCTTTGTGCAACGCCTAACTTACTTTTCATTCCCGACGCCAATCATGATGACAAGCCCGATGGCGAGCCAGTAATCAAGCTCGACGGCTGGGATCTCAAGGCCAAGCATAACGTCTTCAGCGCACTTCGCTGGGGTCCCGATGGCTGGCTCTATGGTTGCAACGGCATTCTTTCCAACTCTTCCGTAGGAAAGCCGGGCACGCCCGAAGAGCAACGGACCAAGCTCAATTGCAGCGTTTGGCGCTACCATCCCACACGTGAGTCGTTTGAAGTCGTCATGACCGGAACGACCAATCCTTGGGGTGTCGACTATGACGATCTGGGCCAAATCTTTTCGACGAACTGCGTGATCGAGCATCTGTGGCATGCCATTCCTGGCAGCCATCAAAAGCGTATGTTCGGCCAAGATCTAACTCCGTACACCTATTCGCTGATGGATACTGTGGCGGATCACATTCACTGGGGTGGCGGTCACTGGACCGAAGCGCGCGGTGGAGAGAAGCACGACTCGGCCGGCGGCGGCCATGCTCACTCTGGTGCGGCGATTTACCTTTCGCATCATTTTCCTGCCGAATATCGCAACCGCATGTTCCTCTGCAATATTCACGGCAATCGCGTCAATCAGGATGCGCTGGTTCGTCATGGCAGTGGCTATGTCGCCAAGCATGCTCCGGACTTTATGAACGCCAATGACCCTTGGTTCCGTGGCGTTGCCGTGCAGCAAGGTCCCGAAGGAGGCATGTACGTTTCCGATTGGTGCGATACGGGCGAGTGTCACAACTACGATATTGCTGACCAACGCAATGGTCGCATTTATCGCGTTCTCTACGAGAACAAGGCCGACAAGATCTCCGACCTGTCGAAGCTTTCCAGCCTGGAATTGGCCAAGTTGCAAACGAATGACAACGACTGGATCGTCCGTCATGCTCGTCGTCTACTTCAGGAGCGTGCGATTGCCGCACCGCTGGATCAAGATGTCGTCAAAGCGATAACGACCATCGTGCAGGATAAGCAACTTGCTACGCCAAAGCGTTTGCGTGGCATGTGGGCATTGCACTGTATTGGTGCAGATAATGGTCCATTGCTTACCAGTCTGTTGGAAGATTCGGACGAGGTGGTTCGTGCTTGGTCGGTTCGTTTGATTGGTCAAGATCCCGCCAAAACGAAGAGCCTGGGTGCAACGATTACTGCACTCGCTCAAAAGGAGCCTACCGCTTGGGCCCGTCTGGAACTGGCTGCCCACCTGCAACGCAGCAGCGGTGAAGACCGCTGGCTACTTGCAGAAGCGCTGGCCAAGCAGGCCGCTGACGCGGGAGACATTCGTGTTCAGCAGATGATTTGGTACGGCCTAGAGCCTCTTGTCACGGCTGATCCGCATCGTGCGCTCAAGCTTGCTTCCCAAAGCCCACTCCCTTTGGTGCGGCAATTGGTTGCCCGTCGCCTTGTCGATCGTCCAGCACCAGAACAAGTGGCCCAAGGCCTGGATGAGGTTCTGCATGCTGTGGCTGCCGCAGAGGATGTTGCCGTTCGCGAAGACCTACTAACCGGTCTGCTGACGACCTTTACCGGCCTGCGTAAGATGGCGATGCCCGCTCAATGGCCCGCCCTCTACAAGCGTCTGTTGGCCGTCAACAGTGAAAAGCTCGAAGAGCGTTCAACGCGTCTGGCAATTCTCTTTGGCGATGAAACCGCTATGAAGCTGTTGGGCGAACGTGCGAAGAACACCAGTGTCGCTGCGGAAAAGCGTATCGCCGCGATTGAAGTCCTGATCGACGCTCATGCGGCCGGCACGACGGAAATCTTGCTCGACCTGATCATGGACCCCAACGTAGGCAGCGCTGCCTTACGCGGTGTTGGATTCTTTTCCGATGCCAAGATTCCTGCAACGGTTTTAGGGCTGTACGACAAGCTTCCCAAGGAGCAACGTGGTTCGGCGATTAGTGCCCTTAGCAATCGGGCCGATTTTGCCGGCCAGCTTTTGTCTGCGATTGGTGACGGCAAGATCCCTCGTGCGGATCTCACCGCCTACCATGTGGCGCAGCTGAATGCATTGAATAATCCTGCGGTAAATGCGCAGATTCAGGCCGTCTGGGGCCAAGTTCGCGGCACTTCTGCAGAACGCCAAGCCCTTGTAGCCAGCTACAAGGCCAAGCTGACCGATGAGGTGTTGTCGAAGGCCGACGCCTCGCATGGCCGGGCGATCTTCCGCAAGAACTGTGCCTCGTGCCATACGCTGTTTGATGATGGTGGCAAGATTGGACCGGAGCTAACCGGCTCGCAGCGAACCAACCTTGACTACATCCTCTCCAACGTCCTGGATCCAAGTGCAGTTGTTGCGAAGGACTATCAGCTTACGCTGATTCAAACCGATGATGGCCGCGTATTGACGGGAATCGTCAAACAAGAGAGCGATCTGACGGTATCGTTGCAAACCACGACGCAGCTGGTTCAAATCGCCAAGACCGAAATCGAAAATCGTTCCCAGCAGCAACTTTCGATGATGCCCGAAGGCATCCTTCGCGAGTTCTCGGAAAACGATGTTCGCGATCTTGTGGGATACCTCTCTGGCCCAAAGCAAGTTCCTCTGCCAACGGCAGAAGCAGGTAAGTAATCGTTTGATCAACTTACGGGCTGGATAAAAAAGCTCCGGCGTGCTGACAAGTAATCCTTGCTGGCACGCCGGAGTTGTTTTTTTGTGAGCTGGTATTCGCAGCGATATTGCGCTGACTATTTGGACTTAACAAATAGGTCAAGCACGATCTGGGCATACAGCCGATGGCCGAAGTCATTGGGGTGGTTTACCCCATTGCCCGTGAGGTCGAAATCACGCTTCTTCGAGAGCAGCTTTTCCCATAGCGTGGTCATGTCCGCTACCGCAACCCCTGGCTTGGCTTGTGCAAAAAGCACTTCACGATACTTGGGGAACATCTCACGTGGCGAATGGGTCCAGTTTTCGTTCCCCAGCATCGTCGAAACCAAGATGATTTCACTTTCTGGCAACGCCTTTTGAAACAGGCCGATCAGCTTAGTGATCTCTTCCTCGTACAACTTTGGATTGCGCCGCCCTACATCATTCATGCCGTAAGCGATGATGATCAGGTCTGGCTTATGTTCAATGAGCTTTTCTGCATCATTGATGCCATTGGTGGTGGCCCAGCCGCTAATCGCGCGGTTGTGATGATGTACCGTGGTTCCGAACCGTTTGGCAAGTTCACCCGCCACCAGATTGGAATAGGGAGGCTGATCGGGCGTGGCATGGGTATACGCAGAAGCATTGTATCCCGCCGAGATGCTGTCGCCGCTAACACCGATGGTAAGGGGCTGCTTATCGGCCAGCCGTTTCATCGTTTTAGGCAAGCTTCCTCGCGTGCTGTTGGGGGTAAAGAACTGGGCGGTATTTTCTTTGGTGCGGTAGGTGACTTCGATCTGCTGATCGTGAAACCAATGGGCATTGTCAAACAGCACGTGCCGCGTCGCATTACCTGCCTTATGCGGCAGAGACCGAGGCGCCCCTGGCATTGGATAGAGTTCCTCTTGCGAAAGCGTGGGTAACTTGCTTCCCGGCAGAACGATCAAGCCACCGGCCTTTTCGTCCCAGCGAAAGTCCTTGTCTGCTTCATAGGTCTGCTTGCCATCTGCGGATTTGACAGAAATGATCTCACTGGGGGTAAACAGCAACTTTCCTACGGCCAGGCCTTTGGCCTCGGTCCGAAAGAAGATCAAGCTTTCACCGTAGATCACTTCGCCCGCCCAAAATGGGGCTTCGATATGCATTCCCGCCAATTCTTTGGCATCGGGAATGCGAGTGACAGGATTTTGGGCCAGCAAGTATGCCCCCCCTGATCCCCAGATCGCCCATGCCAGCGCCGCGATGCGCATACCACTAAGTAGCTTCATTGTTGATCCTGTCATCCTGAAAGGGAGAGCCATCAAAAAGTCGCCAGCGTGCAACTAGCCACGTCCGACGTAGTCTTGTTCGGAAGGAAGCACGATCGCTTCCAGCATTTCCACATGCGGAGGAAGCACCGCCATGCACAGCACCACTTCGGCCACATCCGCACTGGCCATCATCGGTTCCTGATCTTCGATCTTGCCGGAAGTGGCTCGTCGTTCTACCAGGATGTTGCCCGGATTGACGACGCCGCACGTCACGCCATAGGCACGTCCTTCTAAGGCGGTCACTTGCGTAAGCCCCCACAATCCATGCTTCGAAGCAGCGTACGGCCCCGATTGTGGCCGCACCCGTTGCCCCGCGATTGAGCCAATGTTGATGATACGCCCGCTTCGCTTCGGCTTCATCCGTTGCAGGGCACTTCGTGTGCACAAGAACGGCGCGGTCAGATTGGTGGCAATCACTTTGTTCCAGTCGGCCAGTGACAACTCTTCCAGCCGAGCACCTTCAAAGGTTCCAGCATTATTCACCAGCAGGTCGATTCGCCCAAGCTTACTATCAATGGCAGCAAACAGGGCGGTCACTTCAGACTCCTGGGTTACATCGGCCTGCCATGCAATCGCTTCACTGCCGCTCAGTTCGCGGCATTCTTTGGCAACCGCTTCCACTTCTGTAATCGTGCGCGAAGTCAAAAAAAGAGCGGCCCCTTCTTTGGCAAAAGCCAAAGCGATCGCCTTGCCCAGCCCACGTCCTGCACCGGTTACGAGCGCAACTTTGCCACTTAGCCGACCCATGAATCACCCACCTAAGAAAGAAGGGGCGGCTTTTCGATGGGCCGCCCCGTGGTTCACTTTTCCAAGAGATGCAATCCGCTTAGCCCCAAGGCTTGCCATCTCGGTTTGTGCCGCACAAGCAAACTTCCATCCCCAGTTCCTTGGCCATGGCCGCTTTCGCCATCATCGCCTTGTCAGCAGCTTCGGCCGAGTCAGCGTAAGCCACTTGAATGTGATTGGCCTTGTGCCGAGCCATCATTTGATCCCGCGTTACGCCATAAGTAACGGCGTGCATGATTGGCCATTGGGGCGTGGTTGCATCCCAGCGACGCTGGGTCTCATCGGCGGGAAGCGTAACCACTTCCGCGCGACCGAGGTCCATCTTTAGCTTGTCGTTTTCGACAAAGATGCGTGACCAAATGATCTCGCCCGGACGAGAAATCCCCTTTAGCGTTCCGCCGCCACTGGGGAAGTACATCGCCGGTTGCCGTTCGCTCGAAGCACCAGCCCAGCCGTTAACAAAATGGGCGGGAGGAGCCGAACCGCTAATCAGGAACACCCAAACATAATCGCTAACGCTGCCGCTGGCATCAACGTCTCCCCAGCGTAAATCATGCAACGTGTTTTCGACTGGCTGACCCATCGCCCGGTGGACGCGATACGTCATCAGGCCATCAAGGCCCGCGCACTCATCCACTTCATTGAAGTGTGGCAGGGGTTCGCCGGCGTATAATGTTCGGCTGCCATCACGGCTCTTCACCGGAGGACGTTCCGAATTGTTAAGCGTTCCTTCGACCAAGTCACTCGCAGGTAGCAGGTCTTTGAGCCCTTGCTGATACTGAATGCCAATGGTGTGACAACCAAAGTCATCGGCTAGGCGGACCGCAGCAATGTACATCTTGCATTGCAGTAAGATTTGGGCGTCAGTCAGATGCTCTTCATGCTTTGGCCCCGTCACAAACTTGAGGCCGCGCTCTTCCATCCAGTTGCGAACGCCCGTCGCTTCGGCATCGCTCACTTGCGTTGTTTCAAAGTACAGTGCCGATTGGCTTAGTCGCTCTTTGTACACGCCAGTGGCATGCAGCAAATGATCGGGAATGATCGCGTTGTACATTCCCATGCAACCTTCGTCAAAGACACCCATAATCGCCTTTTGCGATTGCAGTTCCTTGGCCAAGGCCGACCCCAGCTTTCGCTCTGCCGAGGGGACCTTCACATCGTCCAGGCAAACTACATGGTCGGTCTTGTGCTTGATCTTGCCCTTGCGAAGCCACTTGTCCAGTTGCGAGCGGAAAGCTTCACTGCTGAAGTCTTCGCTCCAAAGGGTAGAGTACTTCACGCCCGCTTTGGTAAGCGAACCATTGAGGTTCAGCATCCCCACCAGTCCTGGCCAAGTTCCGGACCAATTTGCCACCGTAAGGATCGGGCCACGGTGCGAGCAAAGTCCTGCCAAAATATGGTGCGAGTATTGCCACACCGCTTCGGCCACAATCAGCGGCGCATCGGGATCGATCGATTCAAAGATCTTCATCCCTTCCTTCTGCGAGCTAATGAAGCCGTGCTTCTGCTCTTCGCAGTAGCTGTGAGCGCGCGACAGGCGATGCCCGCATGCCTCCACGGCCAAGGCGAGTTGCTCTTCCATCGCATCTTGAGCAGCCCAGCACTTTTGATTCGCGGAAAGTCGCAGGTCGCCGTTGGCAATCAGAACCACTTCACGGCGTTTGGCTTTGGGGCGACGAGGGACAGAAGGAAGCAGATACTCGGTCATGGTGAAAACCCTCTTCAAATCGGTAGCAGTCAATTCGTCGCTGCAAGGTTGCAAAGTCAAAGGTGCAAATCAGCCAGCCATGGGCATTGCCTCAAGGCGGCGATACCATCCCCGTCGTTCGGAATGGCAACCCTTTTCAGGAAAACAAAAAGTGACTCCTAGTTTAATAGACCAGCGTCCGGCTCAGGAGTTATCGTCTCGATTTTTGCCCCCTTTTTTGCAGCAATAAGGGACTTTGGGCCGCTCGCTCCCCCCCAAGAACAAAAACGCCCCTTTTGCTAGGATAGACGTGCGACAGAAACGGCGGTTTTTGTCTTTGACAGGTTCCATAATGGTGAGAATTTTCCCGCAACGAGCCTGAACTTTCCATTCGCAGGTTGAGCCTTTAATCGCAGCAAGTGAAGAGACCATGAAGAAGCAGGCTGTTGAGACGATGCGCTGGGTTGGTGGCGCGGATGGTCATCTGGTTTTGGTAGATCAAACCGAGCTTCCGCTGGCCCTGCTCGAGCGTGAATGCCGCGCCGTCGAAACGGTTTGGGAAGCCATTAAGCAGCTGCGTGTACGTGGCGCCCCTGCCATTGGGATTTCGGCCGCTTACGGCGTGATCGTTGGTCTGCAAACCCTGCCTGCGAATGCTTCGGAGGCAGCATTCTTCGACCGCCTCAAAACAGTGGTTGATTATTTGGCTGCCAGTCGGCCCACGGCCGTGAATCTTTTCTGGGCACTCGATCGGATGCACCGCGTGGGGACTTCCCTGCGTGGCACGTTGTCTTCTGCGGATCTGCATCAGCGATTGCTGGAAGAGGCCAAGTCCATCCATGAAGAAGACCGTGCCTTGTGCCATGCGATCGGCCGCCATGGTGCTACGCTGCTTCAGCCAGGGATGGGAGTCCTTACCCATTGCAATGCTGGCGGCCTAGCGACGGCCGAGTACGGCACAGCGCTCTCCGTTTTCTTCACCGCCCAGGACCAAGGCAAGCCACCCCATGTTTTTGTGGATGAGACCCGCCCGCTATTGCAGGGTGCGCGTCTAACGGCCTGGGAACTTGCCCAGCGAGGCATTCGGGCCACGCTCATCTGCGATTCGATGGCTGCTCAGGTCATGCGTGAAGGCAAGGTGCAGGCGGTCATTGTTGGCGCGGATCGTATTACGGCCAACGGCGATACGGCCAACAAGATTGGCACCTATAGTGTGGCCGTCTTGGCCCACGCCCATAGCATTCCGTTTTACGTGGCTGCTCCTACGACGACGTTTGACCTCACCCTGGAGAGCGGCGACCTCATTCCGATCGAACAACGGGCTGCGGAGGAAATCACTGCCGGCTTTGGCCGACGGACCGCGCCAGAGGGTATTGAAGTTTACAACCCAGCGTTTGACGTGACGCCCGCGCGTCTCATTCGCGCCATCATCACTGAAAAGGGCTTGATCGATCCTGTCGATGCAGCAACGATCAAGCGGGTTTTGTCTAGCTAATCGATTTGTGACCCCAATAAATAGAAGGTAGTTTTACTATGCCAACCATCGACGAACTTTATAAAGAATCGGAAACCCTCAAGCGCGCTGGCAAGTACGAAGAAGCGATTGCTGTGCTCGATCAAGTCTTGGCGCAGGATGAAACCCATGTGTTGTCGCACTTGGCCTTGGCGGTGATGCTGGGCAAGGTCGGCCGCCATGCGGACGCCGTAAAGCATGCAGAACGTGCCGTAGAGCTCGAGCCAAAAGACACGTTCAACTTCACCGCGCTGAGCGTTACCTATCAACGGGCGTTTGAAGCGACCCAAGATCGCACGTTCATTTACAAAGCGGAAGAAGCCAAAGCCCGCAGCGCCCAAGGCCAATGGCAACGCTAGTTTACTTAATAGTTCCCTCAAAGCCGGTCGCCTCAGCTTCCGGCCCTCCCTCCGTGTGCCTCAATCTTGCGTAGCACCGGTTCTTGAACCGGTGTGGCCGCAGGCACTGGGAGGTCTTCCAGCAGCTCGCTTGGCCCTTCTCCCGTAGGTCACGGCCGTAAGGCCTGACAACAATCTGGCCGTCCTCCGCCAAGTAGACGCGTGCATCTTGCCACGTCCTAGTGCGTGTTCCATCCTCGCTTATCGCTTTCGTTTTCTGCCCTTCTCCTGTACGTCATGGTTCACCCTGACAGCGCCATCCGCTTCGCTTCTCCACGCATTTTCAGAGCCGGAAGCGTCAGCGACGGCCCTCCCCCCCCGTGTGCCTCAAGGTTGGGCATCACCGGTTCTTACACTCGAAATGCGGTTAGACGGACGTTTTTCTCACAGTTCCAATTAGCAAGAAGATCGCACTAAAAATACACATCGCATGGATAATCTCGGTGGTCTTCCACAAAGAATAACCTCCAGCGCCAATGCCCATGTAATAAAAATAATTGCATGACAGGAACACTAAGAGCGTCAGTATTGGTGGTGTAAGGATCATTGCCGTGGCACTTTTGATCCGTAACACCTTCCAATATTTTCTAAAGCAGAGAATTGCAGCATACGAAAGCCCGCAGGCAATAGCAAAATCCGTTAAGGCAGCAAAGACAATCCAGACAACTGAATTTGGCTGTCGCCCTGGAACAACCGCGAGTGATATGGACTCGAGTCGGACAATGCGAAGTGGCCAGCCAATGTAGATTTCTCCATTTTCTAATTCTATGTTTCCGACTTTTCTTTCTGCTACTGGAAGCATCAGTCGCTCCTCAATTTCGCAAAACCCACTCGTGCTTAGACTGCGCATGGCAACAGCAGCAATGATTATCGCAAAAGCGGTAATGCCTAGAAATTTAGTCGGCCTAACTGTGGAATCAATGGAACCACTGGCAAGATTGTCCTGCATGTCTGTCACCGCAAACGGAGTTTTTCCTCGAAACAACTTTTAAAGGAAGTGTCATCGAAAACATGAATGACCTGTTATTCGGGGGCCTCATCAAGTTCCACAATCTCATGCGTGATATCACAAGATGGAAGTCTGCTTTTCAGCTTTTGCATCCCCGATTTCGAAATATTCGCGAAATGCAGGTCGAGTTGTCGCAAACCCTTAAAGCGAGATAAGTGATCAATACTCCTGTCGGAAAGCGATCGACCGTCAAGACTTAGTACTCGCAAGTTATCGCAGGGGAGTAGGTGCTCAAGGTTGTCGTCATCAAGGCCTTGACCTTCGAGACTTAAGACTTCCAAATACCGACACTTCGAGAGTTCTTTTAGAAGCTCAGGGTTCCCACATTCCGGGCCTTGCAGGTGGAACTCTTGAAGGAACGGAACGGACTGTAGATATTTCCAATCAACGGAAGAAGGGACTGTTGTACGGAGTTCGATGTGATTTATCCGGTACCATCCGTCGAGGGAGCGATAAAAATATGCGAAAAGGCCAGTGTCGTTTACCATGTCGCGCCACAGTCTTCCGGGGAGCATTTTTACATTGCCAACGACTACTGACTCGTTAAAGAGTTGCCCCTGATTTTCTTCGAAATACTTCACTGCGTCTTGTTGCAACATATTGGCGCGATGTGCCATTCCAATAAGTCCGAAAAGTATCGATGCCAAAGTGGAGCTTGTCAGCACTGCTGCAAGGCTAAACTGTCCATCTTTCAATCGCGAGTGTCGTTTGAGAAAATCTCCCGTTGTGCTCAAGATCCAGTAGACCCATGCCAACGCCGCCAGCCAAACAATCACCTCGGATATATCATGAAACAGATACAACAAGTGCTCCAGCCAAGTCGCCTGAAAAGAGAAAAACTCTGGATCGTATATTAAAATGCTAAGAGTAAGAAATGCCGAGAGGACTGCGGCCTTTCGGAGTTGATATGTGTTGCAGGCAGTACTGAATCTTTTTGCAAAAACGGAAATCGCACTTGAATAACATAGGGCAATCGTGAAATCGACCGTCGCATAGAAATAGGGAAGCCAGCCAGCGTCATGGTACCAATGAGTTTGGCATGGCCAACCGTCAACCATTCCGAGGCCTGAGGGAGGCGAAAAAACCCCGGTCGGGCCTGGGAAACCGAACGGCTTCAGTGCAGACAATAACCACTGTTGATCGAGGTTTAGCATCGCGTGAGCCATCATCGCGATGATGAATGTCGATATTTCGACCCGAGAAAAATGCTTCGTATATTTTCCCTTATGTCGCTTGCAACGGCATTTTGCAAACGAGGTGTAGCCTACAATCCAAGCGCGTTGCAATGTCTGCCGCTATTTTGATGCTCGACTAGTAGATCGGACTTCTCAAACGTGTCATGACAAATTATATGCGATGTTACAGGCCGCAAAAAAGTCTACGAGGAAGTTCCACCAAGATAGATGTCCTAAAGTCTTAGGCCAAAAAATTTATCAAAAGGTTCACCCTGACAGCTTCGTCCGCGCCGCCTCCCCACCAACCTGCTTTGGCCTCACGTCCCGCATTTTCAGAGCCGGAAGCATCAGCGCCCGGTCCTCCCCCCCGTGTGCCTCAATTCTGGGTGAGGGGTAGCACCGGTTCTCGATCCGATCTGGCCACAGGCCATAGGAGGTCTTCCGTTAGGCCCCTTCTCCCGTAGGTCATGGCCGTAAGGCCTGACAACACCCCGGCCAACCTCCGCTTAGTAGACGCGCGCATCTTGCCGCGTCCAATGCGTTCTCCATTCTCATGTCGGCATCGACGCCTGGCTCACCCCGTGCCGTGCATTCCCCAATCATCTTGGGCAACACGGCATGCCGCCGCTTACACATCCAGCAGCTGCAACCCCGCATCGTTAATCGTATACGGCACAATCCGTTCATCGCAGCGGCTGCCACGATGCTTCGCAATGTAAAGGCCGCGCGTCATCCGATCTTCCTGGCGGATCTTCCCCATGTAGATGATCGTGTTCGCGTTGGAGAGCACATCCCCTTCATCCAGCGGCTTCGTAATCAGCTCGTCCAGCAATTGCGCATGCGACGTGTACAGCAGCATTGATCCAATCTCTTCGGGATTGTAAGGATGCTTTTCGATAGTCGGCTGATACTGGCGGAACTGTTCACGGAACAGATCGCGAGCGACCCACTCAGGATCTTTGCGCAAAATCTGATGATAGACATATTCCAGCAAATGCAACTGGATCGAATCGGTCGGCTTGTCGGTCGGCTCAATTCCATCCAGAACCGCCCGCCGAACTCCCTTCACAAAGTTCCCGTAAAAGAACCCAATCGCTTGCCGCAAACGGGAGTTCAGCTCGGCCTGCCAGTCGTTGAACTCTTCCCACGAAAGGTCTCGCTTCGTCACACGCCGACCTTGATAGCGAAAGATCGCCAGATAATCCCCTAGCGACATATCGGGATCAAACAAATGATCCAGCGGTGGCAAAGAATCGGGGTTCCCCGCCTTCATCTTCCAGCCCGCCATCCGCTCCGCATAGTCCGCATGATTTTGCGAATCCCCGCGCGAAGTGCAATCGAAAATGATCCCCCGTTTCCCTTCTTGGCTCGCTCCCGCATTGGCAAACTGCACCCCTAGCTGTGTCTTCCCAATTCCCGTTGCCCCCACAACCACCGTCAAACGCCCAGGAAGTAGCCCACCTCCCAGCAGTTCATCCAGCTTCGGAATCCCGGTCGACAAACGCGAGGCAGTACCAGACATTGCAATTCTTCTCGGTGCTAAAAGGAACTGCCGTGCCAAACTGCAAAAGCAGAAGGGCACGGCAGCAAAGTTTCGACATCAAAAACGGCGAAGGACTATTTCGCAGGCGTTGGAGGAAGTTCCGGCGTCACTCGCAAATTCGTGCACAGCGAGTATTCGCCATCCGTCCCTTCATCAAAAATCAGCTCTGCGTAAAGTGCTGCACAGCCATTGGCTGGATGCTCAATTTTAGCAGAAAAGACGCCATCTTGAACCGCACATACTTGCGAGTCCCAAGTCGAAGGGCGGAAGTCACGCGTCGGCGTCGTTGCCGTCCAGGCCAGCACCCGGCTAGGCTTCACATCGCACTGCACTTCCAAATCCAAATGCTTGTCATGCTTGACAAACTTCCAGCTTGGTTTCGGCATTGCCTTTTTGTCGATGACCGATTGATGCAGGGCATTCAAACTCGAAAAGACGCGGCGATAATCGTTGATGCCGTGCTTCTGATTGGGGCAATACAGAATGTACTTATCACCCGAAAGGTCATTCCAGTACAAGCCGAGTGCATCGACAGGCCAGTAAGGATCATTCGTTCCTAGGATGATCAGTTTGGGCTGCGTGATCTTGGCGCGATAGCGATAGGGATCAACGATTTCCAGCAACAGCTTGCCTTCTGGCTTTACTAGTTGCTTATCAAGGCTCAGTTCCTTGTAGTCATCAATTTGGTCCGACAGTTCGCCCCAGGTCTTTTTCTGGTGGGCCATCTGCTTTTCCATTTGCAGCACGTCAATCACCATCGGTGCTAGTGCGTTTACCCGTGGATCAACCGCCGAGGTCAACCAGGTGGTCCAGCCACGCTTCGACCCGCCCGTGACGGTAAAGTTTTCTACCTTGTGCTGGAAATCCTTTTCAAGAATCACCTGGGCTGTATCCATGGCTCGCACGGCGCTCTTCACCATGGGCAGTAGTAGTGGCCAATCGTTACCGGCCCCCTTGAGATACTTGTCGAAGGTATAGGCGATGATTTCATCTTCTTTGCGTCCCTCAAAAATCGGCTGATGAGGGCAATGCATCAAAATCACAATCGGTGTCTTGAGCTTAGCGGCCATCGTTGCCAACAAATTGGCTTCGCCCGGAAGCTTGTCATTCGTTGGAGGCGAATCGAGCTCATCCTTCCAGCTACCGCCGGCGATAAGAAGCAGCGCTTGCTTGTTCGTGGCCTCGACCGTGTCCGGAACGATCACAAACAATTGGTGCTTCCAAGGGATCTTCTGCCAAGTCTGGGAAGTCATGATCGCTTCGACATAGCGACACGGGCCTACTTTGCCGGTCCGACGTTCCTTCCAGCCGTACGAAGGATCGGCGGTGCCAACATACTTGGCCAGCAGGCCGCGAGCTTCCGTTAGTGCCTCTTGGCTGGGGGCGGCCTCTTTCGTTGTGGAATCTTGTCCCAATGCAACTTGGGGGGCGGCAATGATCGCCACCAGACCCAACCACACGGCCACCATTCCTAGCGTGGCCGTCAAAACCTTGTCCCATCGACGCGTTGCGTATTGCCGCATAAATCCCGCCTAGCTTTTGTTGCCAAGTTCACCTAAACCGAACTTCCACGCCACAGCATAACGGCTGGCAAGTGAGATACCAAGCAATGCTGCCCCGGGTTGCAGAAAAACCATCTTACCGGGCCGATTTTGAGAAGTTTATGCTTCCGCCCTGGCGGCCTCGCTAGCGGCAACTACGGGCGAGTCCATTTTCCCTGGCGAAAGACCGTGGCCAAAAGATCGCTGCTGGTCAAATCCTGCAGACTTGTAGGAATCGGCTGGAACCGATGCTTAGAAAGTGCTCCGGTCTCCCAGGAACCGGCGGCAAAGCCAAGCGAGTTTCCCTCCTGCGGCCGGTGAGAGTTCACCTCGTCTTCCTGCTCCAGTCGGGCTTCAATCAGAAGCAGTTCTCGCAGGGTGGTTCCGGTTGGGCGAGTTGCTTTTTTGGCAACCGCTGCCAATTGCTCAAGGGTGAGCTGGCCTGGCAAAAGGTGAGGTGGGAATTGATCCAGCAATGTCTGTCCCTGCGGGGAGAGCCCCGGGCCGCGTCCCATTCGGACCGACTGGATGAATAGCAACAGCCTCTCGCGCGTCGGTACACCCCCGCCCGCAGTTGGCTCTTCGGTTGTACCCGACGTTGTCAACTTGGAGCGACTAGAGTCCTCCAGCAACTTCAAGGGAAGTGTAGGCGAAACGGCTAGTGCGGCCGCGGCAAACGTACGGCGTTCTCCTGCGTTTCGAGCCGATGCGACCAAGCCACGAAGTGCGCTATCTCGCCCTGGCCCTTTATCGAGAATCGCGCTACGCAAAAATAGATCGATCGCCATCGCGGCTGCTTCAGGATCTTTGCGATGTTCGGCCAGCTCTTCGGCATAGAGGCGATACGCATCGGGCTGGGCGGGATCTAGCTTTTCTAGTCGCGGTAAAGATATCGGTTCAAAGACCTCGTCGATCTCCACCAACGGGATGACAATATCCTTAGTTCCCGCCGCGCCAGAATCGGCAACTCGGATCGCTAAGTTGTTGGAGGTCTTTTTGAGAAGCGTTCCGTAGACCGGTTGCGACTTCCCCTTCAAATAGACGGTGGCTGCATTGCAGCGTGGCAAAAAGCCCAAGCAACTCTCTAAGGCAAAAACGAGCATACTCAACAGGAGCGACCTGAAGAAATGGCGATGAAACATCATTCGCCTCCTTCAGCGGATGGAACACGCGTCGTCACCCGGTTGCGATTGGCATCGATGTTTTGGCCGTGAAGTTTCATTAGGCCTTCCAAACAGGTTAATTCGGCCGCATAAAACTGCGCCAAATCGTTTTGTGGTTTGTCGCTCCAGCTATCCAGTTTCGCCGTCACTTCCACAGGCAACACAAGCGGCCGACCTTGTTCAATGCCAATCGCCTCTCGATATTCTTCCATCCATATCCGTTGCAGGTACAGCGTCATGGAGAGATCATCTGCAGCCATCTGGCGCGCGAGTCGTACGCGTCTGGCGAGATTGGCCGACTGACCGCTATTAGTGGCTTCGTGGCTTGAATTCCAGGCCAGCAGGGTAGCAGCCATCATTTGTGAGACACTCGTCGACGCGGGGTCCAAGCCGCCGAGCATCGAGGCAGACCCCAGGCTTAAGCCTCGGTCGGAAATGGTCTCAGCAATCGATGCCTGAAACGATTCGGCCTGTGGGACTTCATTCTTTTCTTTGTCTTCGGAAAGACCATTGTCCAGAAGTTTGGCCGTACTGGTCAGCAGCCAATAGCGAACTTCGGAGTCAGTTGCATCAATGGTAGGAATGCCCAAGGATCGTTCTTTAGGAACCAAGCACTGCAAAACAGCAACACGCTGCGCCGGTGTCAGTTTGCATTCATGCCAGCGATCAAGCAGGGCCAATCGCATCTCCACTCGCTTGCCCAGCACTCGCACCGCATCGAGTAGCGATTGCAATTCTTCGTCGGACTTTTCGCAAACCAAATAGCGGGCAAGTTCCGTAGCTTGACTGGACGACACACCCGGATCAAGCATTCCAATATGCGAAATGCCGCGAAAGAGGTTGCTGCGGATCAGCGGTTTTTGCGTTGCAAAGTTGTGCAGTCGGGCGCACAAGTCTTCGAGGTCTTTGTGCTCCTTGGCAGTTTGATTGCGCGGCTTTTCTGCAGCAATGGCGGTCCCAGCGGCTTCTTCCTTGGGCGCAGATTCGGCAGACGCCGGTGTCTCTTCAAAATAGCCTTTGGAGAGATTGTCAAACTGTACTTCGCCGGAAGGAGAGCAGGCCAGTACAAAGGCCAGCGTATGCAGCCTGGCAACTCGTACGCATTTTTTCAGTTGTTCATTAGCGGTTAGTGATCGGGTAGGAAGCCCCTCCTTCAACAGATCGCGGCTTAACACCTGCAATTGTCGCCAGCGATCCGAACTCGACTGCGGAGCAGGTTCAATTCCTGCAAGGCTGCGAATGCCGGCAAGTATCTCTTCATCATTGGCCATCGGAGAGAGCTTGGCACGCAAGGCGAGTTGTTTAGCTAGTTGAGCTTTCTCAGGACTGGTCGCCAAGGCTTCAAAGGAATCCGCCAGCGTGGCCAGCATGGAGGCGTCCATTGCCGGAACGACCGTCTCCATGAAACGGCGGTAGCCTGGAATTCCCACTTGGCCTTGTGTGGTGAGCGTGATCAAAACACGCTCGCGCAGGTCTTTGGATTCACTTGCTTCCATCCCCGCAGCGTTGGCCTGTACCACAAGCGCGTCAATAATTTCCACCGTGGTTGTGGGAAGTGGTTTAGAAGCCAGCGTAAAACCTTCGGCGAGTCTGCGGACGATTTGCAGGGTGATTTGTCGCTGCGATGCATCGGCAGCAGCGGCGTCGGCAAAGTTGGTCGTTGTTAACGCCAAGTCGAGTTGTGTATTGGTCTGTTCAATCAGCGAAGCTTGCCGCGCTGGCTTGCTAGCGCTGGCCACGATCAGTTCCGTCAAAGATCGCCCGGACAGAAAGCTCTCGTTTAAATCCTTTTGTGTTGCCGAAGCAATGCCACCACTGTTTGGCAAACGTTTCACAAACGATTGCCCTGTAGAAAGGGCGGCGCCATCGTCCGACTCAAGTACCACAAGTCGACCCAGCACCAACAGGATCGCCTGCCGCACCTTTGCCGGCGTATCGGAAGCCAAGCTGGTTTCTGCCAGTTTCTGATAAGCGACACCACGCTCGCCCGGCTCGGGTTTGCAAAGTCCCGGATAAATCGACGAAACCGCAGGCGAATCGGTTCGTAAGCGTGCGACTTCAATCGTCAGGTCCACGTCCCAAAAAGCGGGTGGACTGAACTCTGCCAATGGAGAACCTTTGTCAGGTGCCCCGCCGGAAGTTGCCACTTCAGACGGGCTCCCCTCGGCAATTGGGACATTTCCTCGGCGGAACCAAACGAGGAACACAACAACGACGGTCATCACGACGGCGGCTAGGCCCATCAAAATGGCGGCGATTGTGCGGCGTTGTTGCCGGGTTGCTTTGCGGCGATTGGTTTCGAGCTTTTGTTCGATGAGCTCGTCAACTTCGTCGGTCTTAATGCCCCACTGCGCTGCCGCCGCTAACAGGTTTTCCCGCTGAACATTGCGAACATAAACCGCATCCCCCACGGTGGCATCGATCGACGCCAAGATGTGAGCATACACATCGTCGTCGGTGATTCGCTGCATTCCTAGTTCTTGCAGCACCGACCGCAGGATGGTCATCGCCTCCGTTGCTGAAAGCGAGTACTTGCGCTTGGCCGATTCTAAAATCCGGGCCTCAATATTGGGCCCGATGATGGATCGTGCCTTGACCGAAAGGTCTTTGGTCAACCGTTTGCGAAACTTGGCAGCTTCTTCCGAGTCTTCAATGGCCGAAGTCTCTTGGAGCGCTCGAAGTGCTAGAGGAACTTGGTCCTTCGCAATGCCGAGATCTTCCGCCAGGTGCGCGTAGCTGCGCAACACAAGCCGAAGTTAATCCACGATGGACCGAGATGATCGGTTCTGCCTCGGTTCGCCAGCGCGCAAGGATCGCTTCTGTGAGCGGGGCTGGCGGTGGGCCAGGCTCATCAGTGGGCGAAGGTGCGGGCGAATCGGACATGAGAAGAACTCTCTTTGCGACGGCGCAGGACGGCCGTAAAGAATCAGACGGCCAACTGTTGTTCTAACTGCTGCAATCGCTCGCGCCAATTGTTCCACTTTTCTGGTGGAAGCAATACCTTGAGCTGGCGAAACACTTGCCTAGCCTTTTCGGGGTCGGTTTTGGCAAGTGCCCATAGTTGATGATACTTGGCAGAAAGCCAGTCGTCACTTCCCACAGTTAAAGCGGTCAGCAATTGCCGACTCAATTCCAGGGTTGCCGGCGCCTTTCCACGCAATTGTTGTAGCGTCATCAGGCGGAGCAAGGTCCGCTTGTCGGTCGGAAATGCCGCATGCAATGCCTCTAGCTGAACGGCCGCCTGATCCAAATTGCCCAGTTCTTGTTCGTATTGGCCAAGCCGAGAAACAATTGCTGAACCGTTTTTGTTCTCACGCAGGGCAGTCGGCTCGTCACTGATCGTTTTGCGAAGTTTGCGATAGATGGAGGCCGCCTTTTCTAAGGTTGCTTGTCGCTCGGCAGCAGCAAGCGTGCCAGACAAAGCTTCGTCCAGCTTTTTAACCTGGGCTACCAGGGCCGGGGCCGCGAAAGGAGAGTCAGGATTGGCAGCAACCAGTTGTTCTGCGTACTGGCCCGCCATGGCGCTATCACCTTCAAACAGGCTCCACTGAAAAGCGCGATACAGCCATTCGTGGCGTAGCGAATCTTCAATGGAAAGTGCAAGGGCAAGTGGCTTTGCCTTGGTAACGTAAGCCGAGAACTTCGCTTGATTGTCGGCCGTCGGCTCTCGCAGTAAACCAAGTCCCACCAGTGTTAAAGCCAGCGACTGATCACCGGTCGCTGTCGATGGCTTCGGTAACTCTAAGTAGCGATCTACGACTGTCACAAGTTTTTCCCGCAGAGCCGCTTGTTCTTTGGTCTTCTTGTCGTTGATTGCAGTATCTAGCTGTTGCTTATAAATCAGTGCGAGTTCCGCCTGTGCATCACGATAGTTAGGATCGCTGGCCGGCATGCGGGCCAGTTTTTCGGCCGAGTCTGCCGCCATCTTGTCATTACGCGTAAGCTTGGCGCGATACAGACCTGCCTTGGCTCCTAAGCTCGACTTGGGAAAGTCTTGCACAAACGCATCGAGTGCTCGAACCGCCGACGGGACATGCTTGGGATCTTTGTCCGCCAACTGTTGCAGAGACGCAAACACCATCCAGCCCGCTTGCTGGGCGATTTCTGGTTTGGCCCGCCGCAGTGGGCCAACAACTTGCTTGAACTGAGCGCTTGCCGAGTCCCATTGTTCCTGCCGGTATTGGCTCCAAGCCAATTGATACCGAAGTTCTGCTGCAAAAATCGGTTCGGCCTTTGCATCGGGCGTTGCTAGTGCGGCCGCTAACTTCTTTTCGGCAAGCTGATAGTCCTTAGTCTCATGCGATTTTTCGGCTGCTTGAAACAAGCTCGTTCCTTCGAGCCCTAGTAGCCACAGTCCTTGACCCGCTGCCGTTTGGGACAGCTTCAGTTTTACATTCAGGTCTTGCAGCGTGTTGGTTTGTTTCATTCGCGCTAAGCCGGCAATTCCAAGCTGGATCAGTTTGCTTCCTGAAGCGGAATCGCCTAGGGAGGTGGCTCGACTGCCGCCGCGAATCAGTGCAATCGCAAAGCTCGCTTTGCCGGGGGTGGGCGTTCCCGTGAGATATTCCGGCTGAGCCTCAACGAACTGAAGGGCCGGCTTCCAGCGCTGTGAATAGAGCAGCCCTTGCAAACGCCAATAACGGACCTGATCAAAAAGCTCTGCCTTAACGGCCGGATCGCCTAGCCACTGAAACACTTGGTCGGCCGCCGTTTGGTTGCCAAGTCCCGACTCCGTTAAACCCAGAGCAATCACCGCTCGAGCGCGCCAAGGTGTCTCTAGTCCTAGGCTGCTACTTTCCACCTTTTCATACGATGTCCCTTCGACCACACCGAGTAAGTCTTGCAGGGTTTGCCGTGCCAACGACCAGGCCTTTTCCCGTTCTCCTTCATCCGATTGTGTCAGGCCGCTGTAATAATTGGCCCATCCATGAAGGTAGTTCAGCTTTGTCAGTAAGATCTCTTGATTGGAGACCTGAGTCTCAAGCGTTTCGGTTCCTCGGGCTGACTTCTTTTCGTCAAGCTGCGTGTTGAGCCCTTCCAGTTCCCGGTTGATTTGATCGCGAAGCACTGTGAACCGTGGCAACAGCGGCGCAATCTGTTCGTTGGCATCACGTCGCCCCGTGTTTGCGGCCGGGTCTTCCAGCCAGCGACTGATGAATCGCTCCGCCGCCTGATAATCTTGCTCAAGGAGCGAAAGTTGCAACGTTGAAGTGGCCGCTTGGGGATACTCCGTTAGCAGCTGAGATAGCCTCGCCTGTTTGGCTTCTTTGGACTTGGCCGCATCTTCGGAACTAACGCTGGTGGCCGCTGTATCCATGCCGCGCGAGATCGCTAGTGCCAATTGTCCGGCAATCGCCGGCTTTGCAGGACCAGCTGCCTCACGCAAGGCGGTTTCTAGAACTTGCGTCTGCAAATCATACAGCCGCAAACTTTCCAGCTGCGCGGCAGCGGTCGTTCGCTCACGCGATGACCATAAGGGGTCCGCACTTTGGCCGCTCGCTGCAAGGGTTGCCCCGATTGCCGCCACAGCGACGAACGCGAGAAGGTTCCACGCGTTACGGCGTGGGTGGATGTGGCACATAGGTGACATTCAAAAAGCGTGCCGACTTGCACGACTGAATCGCGGCGACCGCCATGTCGAAAGGGGCTTCGTCCACGGCACGAATGAATGCGCCGGCCGTTTGGTTTTCTAGCAGCTTCAGTTGTTCGGTCAGTTCTGCCTGTGTGGCAATATCACGAGCACCCAAACGATAAGCAAACCCGCCGCTGCCGCTCGGCACAATATCGACCATCACCGGCTGTAGATCCTCCTTGGCCATTTGTTCGGCCGAAGCACGCACCGTACGAATGCCGGTATCGATTTCGCGCTCGGTAGGCGAAAAGCTGGATGTCGTCATGAAAAAAATGAGCAGCAGAAACACGACGTCGATCATGCTCGTCATCGAGAGTTCAAGCGAACTGCTATGTTTCTTGTTGCGACTGGAAAGTCTCACGGCTTCACCTCTTCGACGGCCACACGGACGCGAGAGACTTGCAGTTTTTCTAGTGCGGCCAGCGTTTGGTTGGCATAGCGAGATTTCGCGCGGCGATCAACGCGCAAGGAAACTTCAACTCGGCTGGGGTCATGGTTGTGCCGCGCGATCGTGCTTGTCGTCTGATCAATAAGCGTCGTCAGTGAACAGGGATCGCCGCCAATGTACAGAATCCCCTGTTCGTCGATGTTAATGACTAGGTGCGCATCGGCTTGGTCCAAAGAACCCTTTTGTTTCGGAAGTTCGAGCTGCTTCTTGCTGACGGCCGAGGCTTGGGTAACTGTCATAAAGAAGATGAGCAGCAAAAACACGACGTCGATCATCGGCGTCATGTTCAGCTGTAAGCCGCCGGAGGATTTGTGTTTGGATAGTCGCATGGAATTGGCTCCCGGAGGAAACGAACGGCAAGTAAAGCTTCAAACCTTACTTGCGCTCTCGTCCCAGCGGCGTCAAGATCCGTTCAATCCGTCGGCCGCAATCGGAAACGAGCGAATCGATCCGATTGCGAAAGTAGCTAAACGCCACCATCGATGGAATGGCAACGATCAGGCCCAGCCAGGTTGTCACAAGCGCCTTGCCGATGCTGTCTGCCAATTCTTCGGGACGAGCCATGCCGCCGCGTGATGCAATCGTATTGAAAGATTCCATCATCCCTTCGACCGTGCCGAACAGGCCCAGCATGGGAGCAATCGCGCCGATCACGCTCAGTGCATCGGTCTTGCGATAGAGGCGGGCCGTATTGTCTTCGCCTGCTTCCTCGACGGCCGCTTTGTAGTCGGCAAATCCAAACTTGCTTCCTTGGTACCGTTCGAGTCCTGCCAGTACAACGTCCGTTCCAAGGCAATAGTTGCTGGGGGCTTGGCATAGCTTGATAGCTGCTGGTAAATCGCCGGCTTGAATCAGTTGCTCTAGGTCATCCATGATGGCATCAGGGATGAGGCGTTCTTTGCGAATGGTCAGAAAGTGTTCCACAATAAAGCCGACGGCCACAATCGATAGCAAGATGATAATCACGCCGATGTAACCACCCGCGATGATCGTATCAATCAGCGTTCGTTGCTTGGGTGGTTTCATTCCTTCACGGTCAGCACTGCTAGGCGCAGCAGACGGTTCGGCTTCAGGGCTCTTCTCATTCAGAACAGGAGGATCGGGGTTCGTCTCGCCGGAGGACTGCAGGCCCATGGCATGCTGTCCGAAAAGTTGCCAGCTCGTCAGCAGGGCCAACATCATCACCAGGCGAAATCCGTTTGCCGAATAGAGCCAAGAAAACATGCTGCAAAACTTCCAGAAGAGGAAACAAATCGAAGAGGAGTGGCGACCTTGACCGGTCAGGGTGTCGCGGGCGCATTTTGCGGGCCGGCACTAGCTGCCAGTCGTCGCCTGCGCTTTACGACACTGCTTTCAGGGTAACGATTTTCTAGGGCCGCGAGAACCGTGTCGGCCTCCAAGACTTTGCCGGAAGTCCGCAGGGTATCTGCCAGCAAGGAAAGCGCCATCGCCGATGGCTCGGCCGATTCCGATGACAATCCAAGCCCCAGTGTGGCTAGGTCGGCAATCGCCTGCGACTTTTCCGCATCATCGTTTCGCTGAAGTCGGGCCTGAGAAACCACCCACAGGAAGCAGGCTCTTTGCAAAGGCGTCGTCCCCTGCATTTCCTTTTGCACAGTGGCCAGGTTTTCGGCGTTTCCCGCTTCTGCCAGTCGGATCTGCAACGAGACCAGCTTTTTCCACCCGACCCAACTGGGCTCTTCCTTTTCCAAGGCTCCCAGCACCTTTTTGGCCTCCGCGATTTCTCCGGCAGCTACGGCTAAAGAGACAAAATAGAGGTAATTGGCAGGTTGGCGAGGAGTGGGTATTTGGCGAATGGCAGCTTGCAACTCTGGAAGGGCTTTTTTTGCGGCCTCTGGATCAAATCCCATTGGTAGCAAACTCGGAAGCAAAAGGCCCCCGGCTGAGCCAGGATCAGTGCCAGGGGTTCCTGCACTGGAAGGTGGTTCAGGTTCCCCGGGCACGGCTGTGGGGCTCGTAGCGGCTTTGGGGGCCTGCGCCAGCCACAGCAGGTACGGGGTGATCGCCGCCTCACGCTCACCACTGTTAATGTGGGATAAATAGGAGCTTTGCAAGACTAGGCGAGCCGAGGGACCTTTTCGGGCTTGAAAGCGAGGATAAAGAGCTTTGGCAGGTTGGGTAAGCCCGGTAGTGTCACCTGCTGCGAGGCGTGATTTCAGCCGAAACAGAGGTTGGCCAATTTCCGTGACAAACGTGGCAGCTCGGGTTTGGTCGTCGGTCGAGCTAAGCCGAACCTCCTGAACTTCGTCCCATGTGACAAGGCGCGAAGGACTGCCAGAATCTTTCAGCTGCAACTGCAATCCATCCTCATCGAGTTTCGTTACGGTGAAGTCAACAAACCGCTCCAGGCTGCGAAGCAAAATACGTGGCGGCTTGGTCGCTTCTTCTTGGCCAACCGTCACCCGGCTTGTGGGTCCAACGACAAATAGGCCCAGCAGAATGCAGCACAGAACGTTTGCGTTCCCTGGCATAAAGCTCGGCTTCATTGGAAGTGGTGCCATAAAGTGACGCGCAAAAGTTCTTAGCGAAATAGGCGGGCGTTATTCGAACTGTCCAAGCTCGGTTCCTAAGTTTAGCAGAGGCTCGACGTCTGCCGGCACTACTTCTTGGGCGGCGTTGATTCCGGCCATTGTCAGAGAGAATTCATGATAGATGTGATGCATGACCAAGCCTGCCGCACAAAGCTCACGAAAGCCCGACAAAAAGCGAATGGTAACCAGTGGATTATCACGACTTCGCAAGATCAGCGTTCGATCTTCGCTAAGGTCGATATAGACCGCCAACATTCTCCCTGGCGCATCATAGGCCCGATTGGCCCCTTTCACTTCTAGCAGTCCACGTTTGCGAGCGGCCCACAAAATGGCTTTCGCTTCCAAGGAAAGGGCCGGCAGCGTGGTCGGCGGATTGGCGATGGCCGCACTACAAACCCGCGCAAGTCCACCGAGCGTGGGAGCCCCTTGCCCGAGTTCCTGCCAAGTCTCTGCCCAGCGGGGATCGTTCGAGCTGGTGGGTAAAAGGTCTTTCATGGAAGTAGCTGCCGGAAAGACAATGGAGAATTCGAAAGAATTGTTGCAAAAACCGCCCGAGAAAGTTGCTGCCCCAAGGGCTTAGTAAACTTGCCAGAGGCAGATTCCACTAGGATAATCAGGCCGGTCTAAGCACCGTACATCCCCTCCCCAAAGCTTACCGAAGTTGTCGGAGTTTCTCTATGAGCCTCGTTCTAAATGCCAAGAAGGCTTGGATTTGTAAGCCGTTGGCAATGCGCTTGGCATTGGCGTTGGCTCTTGTGGGAAATGCCTTGGCATTTGCCGAAGGGGCAGATCAGCCGATTCCACGCGGCCAAGACAAGCCACCAGGCCCGGCGGTACCGGCCGAAGAGGCAGCCAAGCGGATGACGGTTCCCAAGGGATTTACGATTGAGGTTGCGGCAGTCGAGCCGGATATCGTCAATCCGGTGGGGATGACCTTCGACGAGAAGGGACGCGTTTGGGTCACCGAAAGCTTTGAGTATCCCCGCCGCGAACCGGGCAAGGGACGCGACCGCGTCAAAGTGCTGGAGGATACCGATGGCGATGGCCGTTTTGAGAAGGTCACCATCTTTGCAGAAGGATTGAACATTCCTTCGGGCATTGCAGTTGGCCACGGCGGTGTCTGGGTAGCGAATTCGCCTGACCTCCTTTTCATGCAAGATACCGATGGGGATGGCAAGGCCGATAAAACCGAAGTGGTCGTCACTGGGTTTGGCCGTGATGACACGCATGAACTTCCCAACTCGCTCACCTGGGGTCCGGATGGTTACCTGTACGGAATCAACGGCGTGTTCAATCCCAGCCGGATCGAACAAAACGGCAAGGTGTTTAACTTTACCTGCGCGATCTTCCGCATCGACCCTCGTACTCGCGAATTTGATTTGTACTGCGAAGGGACCAGTAATCCATGGGGCATTACTTGGGACGTAGAAGGATCGGCGTTTATTAGTGCGTGTGTAATCGACCACCTGTGGCATCTAACCGAGACTGGTTACTACCATCGGCAAGGCGGTCCTTATCCGCCGTTCACATGGAAGATCGAATCGATTGTCAAACACAAGCATCAAAAGGCTGCGTACTGCGGCATGCACTATTTTGATAGCGATACCTATCCGGCCGAGTATCGGCAAAAGTTGTACATGGGAAATATCCATGGCAACTGCATCAACAGTGACAAGGTAACCCGCGCGGGATCGACCTACGTTGGAGAGCCTCTTCCCGATTTTCTTTCGGCCAATGATGCGTGGTTCATGCCAGTAGTACAAAAGACAGGGCCCGATGGCTGCTTGTATGTTTTGGATTGGTACGACCAATACCATTGCTACCAAGATGCCAATCGTGATCCGAATGGGGTGGATCGATCGAAGGGGCGTCTGTATCGGGTTCGCTATGAGAATACACCACGCGCAGAAAAATTTGATCTATCCAAAGAATCAAGCGATCAGCTGATTGCTCGCCTGGATAGTGGCAACGGTTTGATGCGCGACCTGGCCCAGCGAATTTTGGTGGAACGCAACGACGCCAAGTTAGCGCCTAAGCTGGAGTCACTAGTCTTGGATGAAAAGGCCAATCGTCGTACCCGGCTGCATGCCTTGTGGGCACTCGTCGGTACTAAGAAGCTGTCGGTCGATTTTCATCTGGCTTTGCTAAAAGAATCGGATGCGACATTCCGGGCATGGGGCGTACGTGCTGCGGGCAATATGCGTGCGGTTGATCCGGCCATTGCCAAAGTTGTGGCAAGCATGGCGACGGATAAAAGCGTCGATGTGCAACTTCAAGTAGCGATTGCCAGTAAAAAAGTAGTGGGCCTTGATGCCATTTCGGTGCTGGTATCGGTACTAGAGAGCTGCGGCAAAGATACCTTAATCCCGCAAATCGTTTGGCAAAACTTGCATCCCCTTTTGGAAACGCAAAGCAGCGAGTTTATTCGGCTCGTTCAAGCTCGCGACCTTTCGATGTCGGCCAATTTGTCGGCGTTACTTCCCCGAGCCATTGACCGGATCTTGGCAGTGAAGAAGGCCGACGCTTCGGCCATCGCAGCGATCTTTACGCTGGTAGTAAAACAGAATAATGGTGCCGATCCTGCAGCGAAGGCATGCCTTTCCACTTTGGCGGCTCGAATTCAATCGCGTGAAATCAGCGGCGAGCAATTGTCCGCTCTACAGGCGACCATGGGAGAGCCAGTCACCACCATCTTGAAGCAAGGGGATAAGCATCCCTTGTTTATTGATGCCGCCTTGCTGGCTGCAACTTGGAAGATCGAGCAGGGAGTGCTAACCGCTCGCAAAGTGCTGGCCGATCCCAATATGAAAGAGGATCAGCGTCTTGCGGCGCTTGCTGCGCTGACTGCGGGACAAGATGTGGGCGTGCTGGAGCTGGTCAAAGGTTTGTTGCAGCCAGGTGGGAAGGATTCGGTTGTTTTTCGCGGCCAATTGCTATCCTCGCTGGGGCGTTTAGAGGCACCCGCAGTGGCATCGGTTGTAATACCTGCGTTTGCCAGTCTTGAGCCTGAGCTAAAGCCGCGTGCCGCAGAATTGCTGACGCAGCGAATTAGTTGGAGCAAGGAATTGCTGGCAGAAATGGCTGCTGGCAAAATTAGCAAAGACGTGCTTAATGTGAATCAGGTTCGCGGCCTGTTGGCGCTCGGCGATAAAGATGTAGAAGCAGCGGTCACGAAGATTTGGGGCACCATTCGGACGGAGCGTGATCCGCAGCGTGAAAAGTTTATTGACGAAATGCGGACCCTTGTTCGCAGTAAGCAGGGGGACCCACTCAAAGGACAAGTTGTCTTCAATCGTGTCTGTGGCCAATGCCATAAGATCTACGGCCAAGGGCAAGAAGTTGGCCCCGAGATTACTCTCAATGGTCGCGCATCATTTGAGCAACTGCTTAGCAACGTGTTTGACCCCAGCTTGGTCATTGGTCAATCGTATCAAGGGCGGACGGTTATTACCGGTGATGGGCGGGTGCTGGCGGGGTTATTAGTCGAAGACAATGACCAGCGAGTTGTCCTGAAGATGCAGGGGGGCAAGCTGGAGACCGTCTCGCGTGAAGATGTGGAGCAAATCAGCGTGAGCAAGTTGTCGCTGATGCCGGAAGGGCTTGAAAAGCAGATCAATCGAGACGAAATGATCGACCTGTTTGCATTCATCACGCTCGACAAGCATCCGAGTGATCCGGCCGCTCGCCCCATTCCAGGGACGGCACTGGTCAAGCCGAGAGAATCCACCAACCCCAAAGAATTTGCGGAGCTAATCGGCCAAATTGCCCCCGGCTTTACTACCGAAGCGGTGGGCGAAGGGGGCGTAGGAATCTTGAGCGAATTCAAGGGCCGCACCAATGTGGTGCGAGTTCACCCCTTGGATAAAACCAAGCCGTGCGTGCTTTCGAAGAAGGTTGAAATCCCCAGCGGCAAGAAGGCCAAGCTAATGGTTTCGACGACAAGCCATCCCCAAGGGAATTTTGTCCTGACGGTTCGCGCTGGGGGCGAATCGCTTGGGGAAAAGCTCATTGGTGCCGAAGGCGAAAAGACGGGTTGGCTGGATTTGGAATACGACCTCTCTCGCTTTGCCGGCAAGACCATCACGGTCGAAGTTGCCAACAAGGCGAACGACTGGGCGTATGAGTTTGGCTATTTCAGCCGGCTGGAAGTTGTGCTGCAATAGCCGCAGATCGTTACGAAAAAAATGGGAGCTGAGGAACGGATGCCAGACCGAGACTATGCAAACAAGTGGGTTACGCGGCGAACAACGGCCTATGTCTTTGGCCTGGCATCGCTGACGGGGTTGTATGCTTGTCTTCCCGCTTGGAAAGAATACTCGGTCTACTCAGACTATGCCGATGCCCCTTCGCAAATCCATGCGGGTTTGTCGGTGGTGTTGGGGTGGCTATTAGTCTTTCGTACCAATACGGCCTACAGTCGCTGGTGGGAAGCAAGAACTCTTTGGGGAGGGCTGGTAAATGCTGAGCCGAAACCTCGCCATCAAGCTTTGCAACCTGGGTACGGTCTCTTCCGACCGATTAGAACGGGCCAACAAACTGCTGATTGCCTTTCCGCTGGCGCTGCGAAGTGTTTTGCGTGGCGAGGTCACCACCAAACTGCCCGAGGAAGTGAAGCAGTTAATTGGTACTACTCGGCATGTGGCGCTTGATCTGGTAGATCAGCTGTACGCCATTTTGGCGGCCGCAAAGCGCGACGGGCAAATTGATGGCGACGAGCTGCGGGTGATTGATGCCGAGCTACTGCGATTCTTAGATGTTACCGGCGGCTGTGAGCGGATTCAGAAGACTCGCATTGTGACTTCGTATCGGGTGTTTGCCCGGCAATGCGTCTGGATTTTCTTGCTGACGCTCCCGTGGGGAATCGCGAATGACTTTGGCTTGTGGACAGTCCCACTCACGGCGATCATCGCCTACTTCATGCTCGGCCTAGAGGTGGTGGCAGAGCATGTAGAAGAACCGTTTGGTTACGACGATGACGATTTGGATCTAGACGGCTTGTGCCTAACGATTCGCCGCTCCGTCCAAGAGGTCTTTGATCATCGCAAACAGGCGTAGGCGATTTGATCTAGTCCAAAACGCGATGCAAAAGTATTAGGCCAGCTTTGCGAGCGGCAAATCAAACGCGGCGGAAACACCTGCGTAGTAAATCTTGCCGCCGTGGATGTTAAGGGCGCTGGCAAGGGCAGGGCTCTTTCGGCATGCCACCAAAGGATCAGCGACCGAAGCGACTTGCATAATCCAAGGGAGCGTCACATTGCAAAGGGCAAAGGTGCTGGTACGGCCGACCGCGCCGGGCATATTGGTGACGCAGTAATGCAGGATATCGTCTTCGATGTAGGTGGGGTTGGAATGGGTAGTGGGTTTGCTCGTTTCAAAGCAACCTCCTTGATCAATCGCAACGTCGATCATCACGCTGCCGGGCTTCATGATCTTGAGGTCTTCACGCGTGACAAGGTGCGGCGCCTTTGAGCCCGGAATCAAAATGGCACCAATCACCAAGTCGGCCAAGCGAAGCTGCTGGCGAATGGTGTGACGATCACTAAACAGGACATTCACATTCGGCGGCATGATGTCGTCGAGGTAGCGAAGGCGATCCATGTTCACATCGAGAATGGCAATGTCGGCCTGGAAGCCGGCAGCAATTTTGGCCGCGTTGGCTCCGACGATGCCGCCGCCTAAAATAGTGATGTGGGCAGGAGCTACGCCCGGAACGCCGGCCAGCAAAATGCCACGCCCCATTTGAGGCTTTTCGAGATACTTGGCCCCTTCTTGAATGCTCATCCGGCCCGCCACTTCGCTCATGGGCGTTAGTAGCGGCAATCGCCCCTGGCTATCGCGCAAGGTCTCGTAAGCAAGGCACGTGGCGCCCGAGGTAAGCATCGCCTGCGTCAGTTCTTCGCTGGCGGCAAAGTGGAAGTAAGTGAAGATCGTTTGACCTTCGCGCACCATCACCCATTCCGTTGGCATGGGCTCTTTGACTTTGACAATCAAACTTGCCTTGCCAAAGACCTCTGCAGCGCTAGGAACAATATGTCCGCCAACTTCGGAATAGTCGGCATCGCTAATGCCTGAACCAACGCCAGCACCGGTCTCAATGAGAACGGTATGGCCCGCTCGCGTAAGTTCTTCTACACCAACCGGCAGGATGGCAACGCGGTACTCATCCCGTTTGATCTCTTTCGGAACACCGATCAGCATGCTGCTCTCCTTCACATGGGCAATGTTCAAAGCGGATGTTTCATCGCCAAGCTTCCATGCCGTATCGTCGGAAGGAAGCCGGCTTACAACTTTTCGTCGTCGAAGCTGAAGTCGCCCATGTCTTCCATGTCACCATGGTCGAGGATGGCATCCTGCTGGGCAGCATCCTCCTCCGACATAAGCCCTTCATAAACCTGAACGGTTTGCGAAGGATCCTTCTTGCGCTTCTCTTCGTCCTTTTCGTCCCGTTGGCGACGACGTTGCAAATAGACCTTCATCGGAACTTCGCCGAAGTCCAAGTGATCGCGGAAAATACCTAGCAGGTATTTGCGATACGAAGGTTGGAACGCACGAGGTTCATTGCAGATCAGCACAATCGTTGGCGGCTGTGTGCTTACCTGTGTGGCGAAGAAGATCTTGGGCCGTACGGAGCCAAAGAGAGGAGGTGGATGCTTCTCTAGAGCAGCCCGCACCAATTGATTCAGGTCGGAGGTACTTACGCGACGCAGCGACTGCTTAAACAGCATCTGGGCGTGGTTCAAAAGCGCCTTCACGTTTTTGCCGGTTTGGCCGGTGATAAACGCGATCGGAACATGCCACATGGTGGAAAAATTATCGCGCAGGTACTGCACCCAGCGTTCGGTAGGCATCTCGCCGTAGAGCATGTCCCATTTGTTGACCACAAAGATGCACGGCTTGTAGTTTTCGGCAATGTACTGGCAAAGCTGTTTGTCCACTTTGCTCATGCGCTGCTTGCAATCAAAGAACAGGAACACCACATCCGCGCGGCGAATGCTGCGCTGGGCGCGGTGTGTGCTGTAAAAGTCGAGATCGGTCCGAACGCTCTTGTTACGCTTCAGACCTGGTGTATCGATAGCGACAAACGTCTTGCCATCCAATTCAAACCGGACGTCAACGCTGTCACGCGTGGTACCTGCGACTTCGCTAACAATCATGCGCTCGGCTTGGGCCAGCGTATTTACAAACGTGCTTTTGCCCGTATTGCGGCGACCGACGATCGCGATCTTCATGACCGGCTCAGTCGAGTTTTCCCCTTCGCTTTCGGTCTGCGCGGGAAGACGCTCCAAAATCAGGTTGAGCAGGATTTGGCGATTGCGGTTTTGAAGTGTACTGACTTTGACCAGCTTGCCGCGGCCTAGTTTGTAAAAGACGTCGGCCTGGGTATCAAACGTTTCATCATCGGTCTTGTTGGCAACGCATAGCATCGGCTTGTCGACATAGCGCAGCCGCTTGGCGACTTCATCGTCGAGTGCCATTACGCCGGTACGTGTATCCACCACAAACAGGATGACGTCGGCCGACTCGATGCCGGCGACGATTTGCTCTTCGACTTGTTTGGAAAGGTTATCGCAATCAACGATGCCAATTCCGCCCGTATCGACCAGTTCAAAAAAGCGGTTCTGCTCTTCAACTAGGTGCGTAACACGGTCGCGCGTCACGCCTGCGACATCATCGACGATCGAAATGCGACGACCGGCCAGCCAGTTCAGCAAGCTGCTTTTGCCCACATTGGGGCGACCAACAATCACAACCTTAGGAACGGCCATAGCAAACCAAATTTCTGACAAAGAAGCGACTGCGAGGGGGTCCCATTACGCCAAACCGTGGGCCCAAGCAATCTGCGTAGCAATCTTGTATGATAACCGCGAACCTGGATTGTGGGAAACGATTGTCTCTGGGGAGTCTTGATGTCGGCAAGCACGGCTAAAGTGCCTGCTGATCAACACTTGCGCTCATTATGGACTCGTCCGACGTCGATGTCGCTCGCCGTATTTTGCTGCAACGCCTCGAAAGCTTGGCGCGGTTTGGCGTTGCGCAGTTGGCAAAAGCTCCTCTATCTTCCCAAGAGCCCTTAATCGTTACACCTATGACGGGGGGGCAGCAAAACGCTGTTGCGGAGGTTCCTGAACAGCGGATCGCCCCGGTGATCGCGCCTGTCAGTCCACCGCCAAGCGAGCCGGCGTCGCCGGTCTCTGTGCCTAGTTCTGCAACTCCTTCTTACCAGAATCCATCCATGGCTCGCAGCAAAGCAATTGTTGGCCCCGCTCCTGATTCGCTAATCCATCAGCCGTTTGGGGCGGAGGTGCCGGTAGCGGATCGGCAAGTGGAGTTAGTGTCGATGGCCCAGCAGGTGGCGGGCTGCCAACTGTGCAAGGACTTGGCCTGCACGCGGGGACGGACGGTCTTTGGCGTGGGGCGAATTCAGCCACGCGTTGTGTTTTTTGGAGAGGCGCCAGGGGCCGACGAGGATCGCGTGGGCGAGCCGTTTGTGGGCCGAGCGGGGCAACTTCTCACCAAAATCATTGAGGCTTGCGGCTGGGGGCGCGATGACGTCTACATCATGAACGTGCTGAAATGCCGGCCGCCAGACAATCGCACGCCGCTGCCCGATGAAGTGCGGAATTGCCGTCCCTTCTTTGAGCGTCAGCTCGAGCTATTGCATCCGGAATACATCGTTTGCGTGGGGACGACCCCAACCCAAGCGCTGCTCGAAACCAATGAGACGATTGGTAAGATGCGTAAACAGTTTCACAACTATCGCGGGATCAAAGTGGTGGCCACGTACCACCCTTCGTATCTGCTGCGAAACCCTGAGGCAAAGAAATACGTTTGGGAAGACATGCTCATGCTGCTCAGCAGACATGGGACTGACGCCCCCCAAGAAGACTTAACCCTTGCGGCAGTCTGGCTTTTGGCCATTTTGCTGTCGCACGAGTGTAGGAAAAACTGATATACTCTGGAAACGTTTTTTGCGAATGGTAGGGGCGACGTAGCTGGGGCTATGATTTGCCGCATTTAGAGAAAGACTGAAAGATCATGCTACGAAACAAAACCTTGCTGGCGATCGCCCTGATGGCTTGTTCTGGAATCATCTCGGCCGCGTGGGCACAAGAAGAGGGACCAATGCCGGGAGCTGAACTCAAAACACTAAAAGAAAAAGCCAGCTACGCAATTGGCTTGAACATCGGAACGGGCATTGCCCAAGACAAGCTTGACGTCGATCCCGAGCTAATTGCTCGTGGTCTGCGTGATGCAATCCTCAAGGCCAAGCCTGCCTTGACGGAAGAGGAAGCGGCTCAAGTCTTGCGTGAGTTCTCGCAAAAAATGCAAGCAATGGCTGGTGAGAAGAGCCGCGCTGCTGGCGAAGACTTCCTGGCCAAGAATGCCAAGGCAGAAGGTGTGCTTGTTACCAAGTCGGGCTTGCAATACAAGAAGCTCGTCAACGGCAAGGGAAAGACTCCCAAGGCAACGGACACCGTCAAGGTTCACTACGAAGGGACCCTGCTGAGTGGCGAAGTGTTTGACAGCAGCAAGAAGCGTGGCGAGCCTGCCTCGTTCCCTGTCAATCGCGTCATTGCCGGCTGGACTGAAGCCCTGCAATTGATGAAGGAAGGCGACAAGTGGATGTTGTACATCCCCGCTGAGCTTGGCTATGGTGATCGTGGCACACCAGGCGGCCCTATCGGCCCCGGCGAAATGCTGATCTTCGAAGTTGAGCTGCTGTCGGTTGGAAAATAAGGCTGGCAAAAGCGGTGATGAAGCTTAAGGAAACTTGGCTCATTCATGGCGGATGAAATTTGGCCGGCGAGGTGCTTTTTTATAGGAAGTACCTTGCCGGTTTTTTTGCGCAGATAGGAATCCGCATGAGCCAAGAGCTGCCACCGCCTGCATTGCAAGGTGATACCAAGTCGCCTGAATTAGAGCGTGCGAAGCGAGCAGGGAAGAAGAGTTCCCATTTAACGCTGGCCGATTTGATGGTGGGCAATGTGGGGCTGGCGATTGTGCTGGCATCACCGATTAGGATCGGGTTTGTCGGGGCATTGCCTGTCGGAACACAGATACCGGCTTGGGTCGTGGTACTGATTTGGGCGGTTTGGTTTGGAAAGGCGCTGCTGTACGGAGTTGCGGTCGCTATCTTGGTGCGCTGCGTTCGCTATCAGCGGATGCCGTTTTGGGCCGAGTGGGTGGTCATCCTGTTTTGCGTGTATTCCCTCCAGTCGATAATTCCCAATATGGATACAACGCTTGCTGCCTTTTGGCGGGCAAGCGGGATTTATGCCCTCGGTTACAGGTCTTGGTGGCTGGCGATTGGTCTTGTAGCAGGAATGGGAACGCTAATTGGATGCATGGGGGGAAGGAAAGCATCTCTGCCGATTGCAGGTCGAATAGCTTTTTATTCGGTTGCTGCGTTTCTATGGTTTTGGGGACCATGTACGATATTTCGCTTGCTCAGGTCGGATGTGGCTGCGCTGTTTCAAACGCGACTTTTGGTGCTCAGTCACACTTGGCATAGTCTGTTGCGGTTGGTACTCGCCTTGCCAGCATTCCTGCCGTTTGTGCTTCCTGCCTACTGGGCCTTGAAGACCGATCGTCCAGAGTGGCTGCCAAAGTTTTTGTGGAGCGAGTGGTGTGGACTGGTAGTGGCAACTCTGGCGCTGCTTTTGGGGATTGGCGTTCTGGTCATGGAAATTGCGGGCGTGATCCAGCAAATCATTTGACGCATCTACGCAATGAGCAGGCTTTGCATTTTCCTCACAGCTAATGGATTTAGCGGAATGGTTCCGTGCTCACTTCGACTTTGCCTAGTACGAAGGGAACCGATTGTTCGGCTCGGATTGTAAAGTCGTGCCCCCAGATCTTGGAAAAACAGGCCTCTTTCACATGCCATGTATGGGTTTGCCAGCCCATGCCTTCAGAAACACCGTACCATTGCTCCACGTTGGCGTAGGCCGACTTTCCTTGGCTGTCGGCCACCTCGTAAAGCAAGTTCATGCCGACATTGCCGGCCGCAACACGTCGAACCGTAACGCGTACGTAGTACTCCTTGGTCGAGAAGTTGGCAAACGTCGGATGAACGAAGAAGCTGACTGGATGCGAGATGTCACCTTGCAAAAGAACGCCGGTACTATTGTCCGGAAAGGTGATCGTGGGGAACTTGTCTCTTCCGACGGGGAAAACGCCTTTGCATTCATCAGTAGGCCCTAAGTGACAAAAGACAGAAGTTGCCTTGGAGTGATCGCCGCCCCACGGAAACGGACGTTTGGCGTTGGCTTGGGCTTGGTCGACCAACTGTTTTGGAACGCTCGTGATGAACAGTGGCACATCGGTAAGCTGGATTTTCTCACCGGCTTTGACGGTTAATTGCTTTTCATCAATGGCGGATTGAATCGTGACGTCACTAGTGAACTTGAGAAAATGGAAGGTCCGCCCCTTGGGCATCCATGCAACCAGGACCGGGGACTCCTTCCCTTGAAATACAAAGCCATAGCCACGTCCCGTTTCAGCGAGCCCCAGCCAGCCGAGATACTTAGGCGAAGGCCCCAGCAGTGTGGCGAGTTGTTTTAGCGCTCGATAGGATTGCCGTGGTTGGCCATCGCGTTGCAACAGGCCAAAGCCTTGATCTTCGCCCACAGGATCTTGGGCTTCAAACCACTGGGTGCAGGAGATGCCTTGCGCCATTGCCATGGTGTAGATTTTGACAAGCGATTCGGCCGCATCATTCTCGGTAATCGTCCGGCCAGCACGCGTTTCCAAGCGATGCCCGACTTCGGTGATCCAGATCGGTACGTCGGCCTTCTGCGGAGCAGCCTCCCGCAGCGAAGTGCGAAGGAAGTGCGACATCCAAAGGAACGGAATCTCCCCATCGTGATTCTCTAAGCCGTCGGCAATTTCATAGGGATGGATACACAAGTAATCAAAGCAGTTGGGCTTTCCTTGTTTGGCCATGGCGAGCATCGCTTGATGCAAGTAGGGGGCATCAAAGCTGGCAACGGTTAGCCCCACCTTTGCATTTGTGTCCGCACTTTTTACCGCGTCATAAGTTGTAGTCGCCAGCTTGGCATAGTCGGACGTCGTGTGTTTGCCATCGTTAAAGCCGCCGTTCCCTTCATTCCACACTTCCCAGTGGTGGACATCTGCCTTGTAGCGATCAACTACCTTGCTGACAAACGCCGACCAGTCATCAAGTCGCTCCATGGGGAAGGCATGGGTAGCTTTGGAGCCCGGGGGTGAGCCCATCAAAATCGCATTGATTTCAAGCTGGTGCTGCTTCGCCGTTTTGATAAGCAGGTCGCCATTCTTCCAGTCCAGCGTACCGGTTGCCGACTCAAAGCCGTTCCATTCGGGAAAGAGGCGGACGGTTGTTACTCCTGCCTCCTTCATTTTTGGAAACCATGCTTCATGGTTCTTAAACGAACTGGAAGAGGCGCTCACGCCAAACGGGCGGAACTCTTGGGCCAGTGCAGGGCTGGTTAGCAACCCGCCAATCCATACGTACGCGATGCTTGTGGCAACGGCCAAGAAGAGAGTAGTGCGCATCGCGATCAAGACCTTAGCTAGAGTAAGCGAAGTAGCGTAAGAGTCTGTATTCTGGTGCCTAGGGGCGATGCAAGGAAGTGGTGCAGCGACTTAGCTAAATATCTTGGTGATTGGATCGCCACTAGCAATTCGATGTGGTCGGCCAATTTGGTCGTGCACTTCCGTGGCGGGATTGATGCCAAATCGCCAGTAGATCGTCGCGGCAATGTCACCCGGAGTGACCGGGTCGGAAGCGGGATAGGCCCCGAGGCGATCGCTCGAACCGTAGACCGCTCCCCCTTGAATTCCGCCGCCCGCCATAAGAACCGTGTAGCAATGCGGCCAATGATCGCGACCATTGGTCGGATTGATTTTAGGGGTCCGCCCGAATTCGCCCGTCGCAACGATCAGTGTGGAATCGAGCAGCCCACGACCCTCTAGATCCTCAATGAGGGCCGAGAGGGCCTGATCGGCAGGAGGGAGCAAATGGTTTTTATGCTGGTTGGCGCAGTTCGTATGCGCATCCCAGTTTTGTCCCTGCTGTTTGCAATCGTAGATGTTGACAAACGGCACGCCTGCTTCGACCAAACGCCGGGCGAGCAGCAGGTTTTGGCCACGCATTTGACGGGCAAACCCCATTTCGCCACCGCCGCCATTCACTTCGCCCTTGGAGGTCGGATCGGCACAAAAGCCGTAACGTTCACGAATTGGGGCGGGTTCACGCGTGATGTCGAGCGCGCCGCGAATCGCTTCCGAAGCAAGCAGGCGATAGGCCCGGTCATGAAAGCTGCTTAGCGGTTTCACGCCTGGCATGTTGGATTCTAGGGTGCCAAGTAGGTTGCGGCGTTCTTGCAAGCGGTCCAGCGTGATCCCTTCACGAGGGCGCAGCATCTCGACTTGGTAATCGCGCGTGTCAGGATTGACATCGATTCGCAAGGGATCGTAGGTGGTTCCCAAAAAGCCGCCCCCTTGGCAAGGCGTAGGTACCACGTTTTGAAAAACATAAGGGAGCGAGGCAAACGGAACATCCTGCCCCTTGTTGGGATTGAGGTAAGCGACCGCGCTGCCAAAGCTCGGATAGAACTGGGGCAATGGCGCGAATAGTTCGCGATCAGGCCCTTCGAGGGGACGCCCCGTCAAGGCGTGGATCGATGCAGCATCATGCAAGGTAGAAACATGATGCACGCTGCGAATCAGCGCCACTTTGTGCATCACCTTCGACATCTTCGGCAGATGCTCCGAAATCGTCAGACCAGGAATCGAAGTAGAGATCGGCTTGAACTCGCCACGAACTTCGGCCGGAGCATTTGGCTTAAGGTCGTAGGTGTCGATATGGCTCGGCCCGCCATAATAAAAGAGCAGGATGCAGGCCTTGATCGGCTTGAGACCGGTCTCGGCAGGTACGGCGGGCGATGCAGCCTGTGCACGAAGTAGGCCACCGAGGTTCAGCCCCATATAACCACCGACCCCGAGTTGGATCAGTTGACGTCGCGAGAGGATCTCAGCGGGATCAAGCATGGTGGAAGGACCTGGTGCTAGGTTGGGACGAAAGGCGGGGCTTTGCAAGGCGGGAGGCCCTGTCAAAGCAACGAAGGCAGTGTGCTAAGGGGCCAGGATCACATCATAAAGAACTTTCTGCCTCCCTCCAAGAAAATCTGGAGAGTGGCTGGCCAAAAATCCTTGCAAAAATGGGTGGGAGTCGCTATTTTTGCGGTCTATCCTGGCTGGTATTGGGGGTGTTGTGTTCAGGTGGACACGCCGGCAATCACGCAGGGTAGGGAGGTCTCGATGAGTGCTGGTGCGTCCTATTGTCAAGATTGCGGTGTGGTGGCCGAGACCAAGTACGTCTCGTTCTATCAAAACATTGGCGCGCTGGTGATGCGATTTACCAAATCGGTAGATGGCTACTTTTGCAAGTCATGCATTCACAAGCATTTTTGGCAAATGTCGGGGACGACGATCCTGCTCGGTTGGTGGGGAACGATTTCGTTCATCATCACGCCGTTCATTTTGATGAACAATTTCTTCCGCTATCTGTTTTGCCTCGGGATGCCAGCCGTTCCAGCGGAAGCCCAGTACCTGCGAATGTCGGCAGGAGTACTGGACCAAATCGAGCCGTACGGCGAAGAACTCTTTCGGCGAATTGCGGCCGGCGAAGATACTCATGCCGTTTTGCATGATGTGTCCAATCGCAGTGGCGTACCGATGCCACTGATCGCGATTTTTATGCAAGAGGTGCTGAAGCAGCATCAACAGCAATGATTGCCCCAGGACAGGCTGTTTTTTACCCAAGCAAAGAATGTAGGACGCCAAGCATTTTGGTCCAGCCTTCACCGACACGCACGGCAAAGTCTTTCCAATCGGGATGGAGTTCATGGGATAGCGTCAATTCGCAACCACGGGGAAGTGGTTGGATCTGAAGCGAAACCTTTGAAGTGTGGGGAAGGTTTTCGCGAACTCCCCAAGTGAAGTCGAGGCGATGAGGGCGCTCGATCAACAAGTATTCCCCCAAGTGATCGATCTCTTTCCCTTGCCGCAAAACGACGAACGAGAATTTATGGCCCACCTGCGGATCAACTTCGATCCTTTGAACTTGCTCCTCCCTCAGGGCTGGACCAAACATCCAGCGACCTATGAGAGACGGATCAAGCCACGCATCAAACACGTGCTCGGCCGGGGCGGTGAAGCTCTGTATGACGGTGACAACAACAGGAGCGTTTTCGTTCATGGTGGTTCTCTCGGTTTCTGGCATTATGGCCACAGGTCGCGTAAGCCGTCAGCCCCACCGGCCGAGATTTCCGAAAGAGCTAGGCATCTTTTGTGGATGATGTAACGGTTTGGGGAAATCGCCTCGAGGCCGGATTGTGGTGGGTGGTGGCCGTCGCGCTGGCGATTGGCGCATGTCGTGTGCCGCGGCGAGAGCGATTTCTGTGGGGACTGCAGGCGTTTGTGTTTGCCGTCTATGGGCTGTCTGACTTGATCGAATCCTATACGGGAGCTTGGTGGCAGCCGTGGTGGCTGCTGGTGATGAAGGGGGCATGCATAGTCACCTTCGTCCTGGCGATGGTTGGGTATTGGCGTCTGAAGAATACAGAGAAGAAGACGGCCAAAGAAGTGGACCCGCGATGATGGTGCAACCATCAAATGGCGTGGGGTTCGTAGGTTCAATTGTTTTGTAAAGCAGTGTTCGACATCTCTAGAGAAGAATTGGTGAGCTTCATGCGACTTGGGAATGTAGTGCGATCGGTTTTGTGGATGTTGGTGGCGGCGCTGGTGTTCGCGGCAAATTTGCCTGCGATGGCGGGAGAGAAGGTCACTCACCAGGACCCAACTTTCACACTGGATTTGCCTGATGGATTTGAAGAGGTGGCGGACCCCAGACAAGCTGGCCCCGATGCAATTTACTTTTTTGTTCGGGAAGACGAAGGGGAACAAAATGGAAATTGTATCCTGATGATTGAAAAGATGCCGGGAACGATCTCTCGCCGAAGACTCGCGATGGAGAATTTTCCGAGAGGCTTTCAAGGCAATCTGTTCACGACCCAGTGGGACGGTTTTGAGATCAACGCTAACGCGATTGTCGAAGAAGCCAATGGCGAAAGGGTGATTACGTATAACGTTGAGATTCCCCTGAAGAAGAATGCGCTGATTGTTAGAGTGGCTGGGCATTCCAGCAAGGAAAAAATATTGCTTGAATTGCTCAAGGAAACGCTCGCAGGGCTCAAGGGAGAGACAAGCTGGTCCGTTGCCGATAAGGGAAAGCCACTCCTTGAACCATCTACCTCTGCAGTGAGTAGTGACGGCATGATCATGTCGGGTTCATTTATCGACGCCAATCGAAATTTGATCCTTGGTGGAATCGCTCTATTTGTGCTGGTAGGCCTTGTGGGGCTTTTCTTCCTGTCACGCATGAGTCAAAAGGGAACCGTTTTTGCGATTGCCGTAGTCGTTTACATTGTCGGTGTTTCGGTAGGAATGCAAAAAGAGCAGTCCCGTGAAAGCCTTCTTTTTGCAGGTACGGCAAAAATGTTTGGGATTGCAGCAGGTGTGCTAGGGGTTGTTGATTTGGTGCGCAAGAGGAAGTGATTTCAAAACCAAGAAGTGTACCGAGTAGTTTGCAGTGTTGGTCTTGGCAGATTGCAGAAAGTGAATTGCGAATGAACTGGAAATGGACTATCGGCTTTGTAGCGTGCCTAACTGCTTCCGTCGGATGCACAAAGCCATCAACAAGCGTAATGCCTGTGACAAACCCTTCGGCCGTTACTACGGCCAAGAAACATCCCACGCTGGAAAAGATCTCCACAATCATCGCCAATCAAATGGGGGTGGATAAAGTAAAACTCCAGGGAACCACATCCCTAGCAGATTTAGGATGTGACGAACTTGACTATGTCGAGCTAATCATGGAGTTCGAAGATAAGTTCGACATTTCTATTTCCGACGAACGAGCTGAAGAACTGCTTGGGGCTAAGGATTGGAATCTGGGAATGAAAAATGTTACCCTTGCAAAACTTGCCAATATGGTTGACGCTGAATTGTCTCGCCGTTGAACAACTTTAGGAGCCTAGGTGCGACGGAGCGAAACCACTCAAAAACTGATTCTGATACCATAGGCTTGTGCCATCCTAAATTGCCGTTTTAAATGTGGTTTCTGCCCCTCTAGTAGTGTTGAGGCCAAAGATGAGCGACGAAAAAGAGAAGAAGGCTCTAGCCTCAATCATTCAAGAGTTTTTTCCTGAGACTTGGCGGACGAACTTTATTAAGGTCGGCACTTTTTCGTCTCATTTGCTGAACATTATTACGGTGGCGGGCCTCGGCTTAACGTTCGTTTCCAGTCTTGCCTATGCGATTGCCTACTCATTTCAATATGTCTGGAGTTTCGCTATTCCGCTGGTGCTGCTTGCTCCTAAGGGCATTCTTTTCAATATTGCAAGCAGGTATCCTCAAACGGATTTGCGATGGGGAACGCCTGAGTATCGCTCAGTGACAAAGAAGAGAGGAATAGAACTTATTACGCTTCTCTTTTCTCAACTTATCCTATTTGTCGGCGAACTGCTAACAATAATTATCTCCTGCACAGCAATGCATTCAGTTTCTGAGGAGATGAGGAAGAGTCTGGCATCATTCATTCTTTTGATGGGTCTAAACCTCTTTTTATCGCATCTTCTGCTGATAAGCGCTGCTTTTCATGCTTTTGCTAGTGTGCTGGTTATGGGGATAGCCATTTTTGAAGCGCTAAACCCTCGTATCACCTCTAAAAAGGATTCTGATATATGCCTATCGGCAAATGACCCTAAAAATCCAGGCGAAAAGGTTTCGGAAATTCAGTAGCCACGAAATGGACGAAGCCAAAATACATACAACTTTTAAGGCTAAGGCTTTTTGTTGCTGGTCAGTACCTGGAGTGAAATGGCAATTGCACAGGCCGTAAAGCAAATCCCGTTGGCCGTTCGCATCGTCCAGGTTTCCCACGGCCAAGGGAAATGGAAGAAGGCAAAGTTAAGCGACCAGTAAAGCCATGTCGTGGCCAGCAAGGTGACCTGCAAAAAGCGGCCGGCAGGGCGGGATGCTTGGCCGGGGCGATTGATCCACCAGGCTAAAGCGACCGTGATGCAAAGGGGAACTACGAAGTAGTAGGCCCAGCCCCAAGGCTCGCCAATTTGCGGGGCCTTGTACACGAGCTCTCGCACCGTTTTCCCGGCGTAGGGAAGCATCGTAACCGGAAGCATCAGCCAGGCGGGCCAGTACCTGCCGCCGGCAATGGCGACGATCGGAATCAGGCCCAGGATCAACCCTTGATCATACAAGTCGCCAAGCATTCTTAGCGTCGGCTTTAGCATCGGTGGCGTAATGGGGGTGAGTACCTCAAACTCTTCATTCAGCAGCAGAGCCACATGCACAAATAGCAGTAATAGCTCTCCCGGAAACGAAAGGGAAACCTCCGGCACTTGCGAACCTACTTTGATCCGTGATCGGCAACTCCACAGGCCCAGTCCAAGCGCTGCCCCCAGCGTGAGGCCGAACGTGGTTTCCATCCAGTTCCACCAGTTGATGAGTGGATCCATGGCAGCCAGGCGTGGCGAATGAAAGAACTCCAGGTTCCACGCGTGAAAGGCTTGTAGTGATTGTCCCAGCGGAAAACCGACTATACCTCCTAAGATTCCCCACAGGCCCATCCGCAGCGCGAGACCATCCTTCTTTACCCACGAAGCGTACAGCAGTAAACCGGCCAGCGCTACCAAGTAGCCTCCCCAAACCTCGCGCCGTGGTTTAAGCGTTACGCTCGGTTCCCATTCCCAGTTGGCAGAAAAATAGATCCTGGGAAGAATGCGCTGGGACACATCGTACGGCTCGTTAAAAAGCCAGATCCCCAGTCCCCCTAGGCCGATCAGAAATAGCATCAGCAGTAGAAGTTCGCCCGCGCGATAGCGAACACCGCCTAGCCCGATACCTAAAAAGGCACCGCCAAACCCAATCCACAGGCCTCCCTTAATCGCCAGCCCCAACATGCCCCAGCCGAGCGCGTGCCAATTGCCAATGACAGGCGCGTTTTGAGTGAGGCCGATGGTTTGGCCGTACGTCATGCTGCCGCCAAAGCCAATCCCCACCGTACACCACGCAGCGGCGCGGGCGACGGCCAGCAGGCTCGCGTCTTTGCAGAAGAGGAGCGTTAGCGTCAAGCTCACCAGTAGGCCAGCCAGCATCGCGCCGGTTTCGTGGCCGTACTGGCCTCGAATTCCCCAGCCCAATCCACCGGCCATTGCCCCCAGCAGCATCGCCATCACGGCCGACGGGGTTTTCGATTCTCGCGAACTGTTTTCGATGCTCATGGCCGCAGTTTAGTGGGGACCGACAGCCAAAAGAAGGTGCCCTGAAACAAGACGAAGTAGCAGGATGTGATATTCACCCACGGCAATCACGCCCGGCTATGGTAAAATCGCAAGCGAGGCCGAAGGAGCCTATTGTTTAGCCCCCCAGAAATGAGAGATGTATGACTAGTTTGCCGCCGTGTCCCAAGTGTAAGTCGGAATACACCTATGAAGATGGGATCATGCTTGTCTGTCCGGAATGTGCGCACGAATGGGCCAAGGATTCCGCAGCGGCGCCGGCCGAGGATGGTCCACGCGTGGTACGCGATGCGGTGGGCAACGTGCTGGTCGATGGCGACACGGTGAAGGTGATCAAAGACCTAAAAGTGAAGGGCTCTTCCTTGGTGGTAAAGGTGGGAACCAAGGTGAAGGGGATCCGGATCGTAGAAGGGGACCATGACATCGACTGCAAGATCGATGGGATCGGCGCGATGCAGCTCAAGTCGGAGTTTGTGAAGAAGGCCTAGCCACTTACCGGGCAGGGATTTCAAACTTTTGGATCCGCTGGTTGCCGGAATCCGCAATATACAGATGGCCTTGGCTGTCCATGGCCATCCCGTGCGGATGATCGAGTTGCCCCGGCTTTTCGCCCGCTTCCATGATGCCAAACAGGAATTTCCCATCAGGGGTAAAAGCCTGCACGCGATTGTTGAGGCTGCTCACCCAGATGCGGTTGTGCTTGTCGGCAAAGATGCCGATCGGGCCAAAAGTATTTTTCAGGTTGCCAAAGTTGTATTCGCCAAAGCCGCCGGGCTCATCCGTTTTGTTGCCCCAAGCAAGTAACGGCTTTCCTTCGGCAGTAAGTTGCTGAACTCGGCCCATCACCCCTTCGGTGGTGTAAAACAGCCCGCGCGAATCGAGCGTCAGGAAGTGCGGACCAGCAAAGCGGGACCCTGCGGGCTCCATGCCGCCGAATTCTCCCGGTTCGGTGCCGTGTTTACCCCAGCTGCCTAAGAATTTTCCATCGCGGGTGAAGTGCTGCACACGATGATTACACTGATCGGCCACGTAGAGGGTGCCGTCCGGATGCAATACAATTCCACCGGGCTGATGGAATTCTCCTTCAGCAGTTCCTTTCTTGCCCCATTCGCGAAGGACCTCACCCTTTTCCGAATAGACGGCCATCTTGTGCTGGACCATGAACGAGACGTAGATCTGGCCCTCATCATCGACGGCCATCCCACCCAAGATGCAAGACTTGCGCGGCGGGGCATCGAGCGGAAAGTCAAAGCCGCTGAGGTATTTACCGTCGGCGGTGAACTTTTGCAGGCGAGAGTTGTTAAGGTCCGTGACATAGACCTCATCCTTGGCATTGATCGCGATGCTGATAGGAGAGAAAAACTCGCCGGGCTTGTCTCCCTTTTGGCCCCAAGTGGTTAGCAGCTTTGGCTGTGGCTCATCCGCTACTAACGTGGTCGCATCGATCCCACCGAGGACGCAGAGCCCCAAAACGGCAAGGACCAGCAAGTGGCGTAAAGGGAACAGCATGCGACAGCATCCGTAGAAAAGTTAGGTGATGATCTCTTTGATCACGTGGCCGTGCACATCGGTCAGGCGGCGATCGATGCCACTGTGGCGAACGGTAAGCTTGGTATGGTCGATGCCGAGCAAATGCAAGATCGTCGCATGGATGTCGTACACTTCGGTCGGATGGGCGCGGTCGAGTGGCTTGTAGCCAAACGCATCGCTTTCGCCGTAGGTAACGCCCCCTTTAATGCCACCGCCACATAGCCAATTCGAAAAGCAGTACGGATTGTGATCGCGGCCCGTTCCCCCTTGGCTGCTAGGCATGCGGCCGAACTCGGTCGTCCACAAGATGATCGTATCGTCGAGCAGGCCACGCTGTTTCAAATCCTTGATCAACCCTGAAGCTCCCTTGGCAAAACCGGCCGCCAGCGGGCCATGGTCGCGCTTCACATCTTCGTGTGAATCCCAGTTGCGGCGCGGGAAGCCGTTATCGTTGCCGCTCCAAATCTGAACAAAGCGTACTCCGCGTTCTAACAAGCGGCGAGCGGCCAAACATTTACGGCCGAAGTAGTCTTGCTCTTCGGGGATGTTGATCTCGGAAGGCCATACCTTGCCAGCAGGGGCCACGCCGTACATCTCCAGGGTTGCGGCTGTCTCTTGCGAGAAGTCGAGCGCCTCAGGAGCAGCCAGTTGCATGCCAGCCGCCAGTTCGTAACTGCGAATGCGAGCTTCGAGGCGATCATCTCCAGCACGCTCTTGCGCATGCATCCGATTGAGCTTTGACAGCAGCGAGCCGGCATCTTGTTCGGCATTCATCGAAATCTTGTCGCCGCGTGAATCACGGAACAGATCGGCGATGGGTGTTTTGCGGCCTGGGAAGACGGCCGTCCCCTGATGTTGGGCAGGCAGGAAGGCTGCATCCCAGTTTTTGGTGCCGTTGGAAGCGAGCCCGCGATGATCGGGCAGAACAACAAACGTGGGAAGGTTATCATTCATCGAGCCGAGGCCATAGCTGACCCAGCAGCCCATGCCGGGAAATCCAGGGCGATTAAAGCCGGTCGATTGCAGCAGCGTCCCTTGCGAGTGCACGCCGGTCTTACCAATCAGGTTATGAATCCACGCAATCTCGTCAACGACTTCTCCCATGTCGGAAACGATGCTGCTCAGCGGCTTGCCACATTGGCCGTACGGCTTAAAGTCCCAAACGGGGCGCATCCAAGGGCCGAGGCCATTTTGAAACGCCTCTACTGGCTCGCCAAAATCGCTCGTTTCGCCGTGGCGCTTCACCAGTTCGGGCTTGAAGTCAAAGAGGTCTAGCGAGCTGGCCGCACCAGCCATGAACATCTGCACCACACGCTTTGCCTTGGGGGGATGGTGCAACACACCGCCAAGTTTGCCAGGAGAGGCAGGTGTAGCGTGCGCGGTTTCACTCCCCAGCATTGCGGCCAAGGCAATGCCACCCAGGCCACCGCCACTTTGCCACAGGAAGTCACGACGTGAAGGAGTTTGATGTGTCATGATCGAAAGTAACCGAGCTAGACTTCGGGAGGGACAAGTTTCCGCCAACACTAATCGACAAACACAAATTCATTCAGGTTCAACAGCACTCGGCATGTTTCGGGCAGGCCATGTTTTTGCAAGTGTTCGGTCAGCACGGCCAGCTCTTCCGGCGTTGCCTTCCGCAGGCAGGTCAATTCCATGCCCCGCTGAATCTGTGCGGCCGGATCAGTGCCCGCCTCTTTGGTAAGGCGCTCGGCAAAGTGTTTGGCCATGACCAACACGAGTTGATTGTTCAGTTGCGCAAGTGCCTGTAGCGGCGTGATCGTTTGGTTCCGCTTTTCCACCAGCAGGGAAGGATCGGCACAGTCCATCACGCTCAAAAACGGCTGTTGACGGCTACGCACCACAAATCGATACACACTGCGGCGATGAAACTCTGGATTGTCGGCATCGGCCAATTCGTATTCATAGTGGGGCGAATGTTCGGGGTGTTCCACCACGAAGTCCTTAAAGCTTGGCCCACCAACGGCCGGATTGAGCTTGCCCGCAACCGACAAAATACTGTCGCGGATTGCCTCCGCTTCCAACTTGCGACGATTCATCCGCCACAGCAAGTGGTTTTCAGGATCGATCAATTGAGCCTTGGCATTAATTTCAGAAGACTGACGATAGGCACTGCTTAGCATCACTAAGCGGTGCAGCTTTTTCAGCGAACCGCCAAAGTCGTCACGCAAAGTTGCGGCCAAATAGTTCAGAAGCTCGGGATGGGTTGGCTGTTGTCCCATTCGCCCAAAATCATTGGAGGTTTCCACAATCGCTTGGCCAAAGTGGAATTGCCACACACGATTGGCAATGCTGCGCCACAGGAGCGGATTGTCTGGATGGGTGAGCCATTTGGCTAAGGCCGCACGGCGTTCTCCTTCGGGAGCGTCTGGCGAAACTTCAAACCGAGCAGGCAAAACCGAAACGGCGCTTAGTGCGCCGGGCAACGCTGGGGCACCAGGGCGACGAATATCTCCCCGCGCGAGAACGAAGATCGGGCGTGGTTTGCCACCATTACCGCCGGTCCCTGTGAAGGCGCCACTTCCTTTGTGAACAGTCCCCGCATAGGTCGTTCGCATCGGAGGAAGCTGTGCAAGCTGAGTGTTTATTGCAGCTTGGGAAGCGAGATTGTCTTGCTGCGCCTTGCGTAGTTCTGCGGGCACCTTTTGAGAAAGAAGCCGCTCTAGCGACTCACGATCGGCGGCAAGTTCTGCTGCGGAATCTCCTCGTGGATAAAGTCCATCGGTCAGGTTCTTTGCAGACCAGCGAGTAGGAGCTTCGATGCTGTCCAGCGCCGTCACCGGTGCTCCCTTGGCCAGGTTCGCACCCTCTTGGTTGAAGACTTGCAGTTCAGACAGGGCGAACATGAAGTCATCGGTTCGCTTTGCCAAGAGCGTTGCTGTGATACGCACGTAACGGGCCGTGATGGCCTGGGCCGCAAACCGCTGAGGAGCAATTCCAGGAGGAGGATAGTCTGCGTCGGATCGCGGCTTGATCGTATGGACGACCCCTTGAAATTGCGGATCATCGCTGGCTTCGATTTGGAAGCGTCGCGGAAAGCCAAAGCCTGCCCCGATGCCACCAAAATCGTCAAAGCAAGGATTCATCACCACCTGGGTGATCAGCTTGGGTTCTCCCAAATCGACTTGCACCCATTTCACATCGGTCGGATTGGTCACCAGCTGAGAATGCCAACCGAACTCGGGTGGTTGCTGTGGTTTGTTCTTTTGAAGCGCCTCAATCCGTGTTTCTAATTCCGCCAGGGTGGGACCGGCCGCGGCATGCATCTTGGCTTTGATGTCTGCGGCAACTTGACGTTCTTTTTCCAGCAGCGTAACGAGCTCTTGGCGTTTTTGGGCAACGGCCGGATCGGCGTCGTATTGTTTGTCGGCTCGATCTACTGCCGCAAATACCGATTGCAACGCATAGTAATCTGCCTGCGGAATGGGGTCGAACTTGTGATTGTGGCACTGGGCACAGTGGACCGTCATTGAACAAAACGTGCTGATCGTGACCGTGACCATATCATCACGATCCAAGTGGCGAGCAATCTTGCCATCTAGCTTGCTCTCTGGAACTTCGGCATGCCCGATGAGATCCCATGGTCCTGCGGAGATAAAGCCCAGGGCTTCAATCCCGTCGACCGTTCCAGGAAACAGCACATCGCCGGCAACTTGCTCTTGTACAAATCGTGTGTACGGCTTGTCTTGATTGAAAGAGCGAATCACATAGTCGCGATAGGGCCAAGCATTAGGACGGGGCTGGTCCTTGTCATAGCCGTGGCTTTCACCAAAGTGGACGAGGTCTAGCCAGTGTCGTCCCCAGCGTTCGCCATATTGGGGCGAATCGAGCAAGCGATCAATTAGCTTTTCATAACAGGCCGGATCTTTGTCGTTTACAAACGCCTCTACTTGTTCTGGCGTAGGAGGCAATCCTGTTAGGTCATAGGTTGCGCGGCGAATGAGCGTGCGACGGTCTGCCTCACCATTGGGGGTTAGTCCCTTGGCCGCAAGTTCCTTGGCGAGGAATCGATCGACGGGGTGCGCCTTCCAAGAATCGGGGGCCTGTGTTGTTTCCGGGACTGCAGGCTTCACAAGCTTTTCGAGCGACCACCAACGGGACTTATCTTCCACCGGGGCGACAGGCTTGTCGGCCCGATTGTCGGCCGCACCATTTTTGACCCACTGCGATAGGATATCGATCTCAGCATCGGAGAGCTTTTTGCCGGGAGGCATTTCTGTGCCATCATGGCGAATCGCCTTGATCAGCGGGCTCTTTTCCAGATCGCCAGGAACGATAGCGGGCTCGCCTGATTCACCGCCGCGCTTCCAGCCGGAGGGGATGTCTAGCCGCAAGTCTCCCTTCAGGCTTTTTGCGTCCGCACTGTGGCACGAATAGCAATGCTTGGCCAGGATCGGCTCGGCTTGATCTAGAAAAAAGCGTTCGGCCTGCGAAGGCTTGGCCGTTTCGGGTTCGTTGCCGTGCGTCGATCCGCTGGACATCCGAAAGAGCGCACCGGCAGCAAGCGTTGCCATCAGGGCAAACGAGCATCGAGCCATCGTGGATGAAAGGAGCCTCATGCGAGCGGTTCCCATGTAGGGTGTACATCAATGCGAAGGAATGCCGCCAAGGGCTTCGCTATTATCTTACAAGACAAGGTGGGCGAATAATTCCGTGACACACCAATAAGGGTGGGAAGTGTGGCACTATCCAGTATAGACGATTTTCGGCCCAGGAGCAAAGAAAAAGGGGCTCCTTGAAGGATGCCGCCAGTCAAGCAATTTGTCCAAAATCTACTTGGAAGCGGCTTTTTCGCTCCGCCGAGCAGCGGTTGCTTTTCGCCAGCGTTTTGAAAGGAACGTCATCAGGATGAGCCCTAAGAACAGCCCGAGACCTATCACCGAATAGAAGGCGTAGGGGGGCGGGATCATTTCCTCTAGCCCGTGCTGAAGCGAAGTCCCAAAGATAGTGGTCAGCGTGGCAATCGGAAAGAAGAACGCTACTAGCAAGTTCAGTCGATGCGAAGCGATGGCCATCTCGTGCGCGGCAATGGCTTGCTGTTCACTTTGTTTCGCAATGGCGAACTCCATGGCATTTTGCAGGTCGTTGTACAGCAGCTCACAGGTTCGCTCTAGGTCGTACGCTTGATCGCGCAGGTTGATCAGGTCTCGATCATCTGGCACAGCCTTGCGCCCTTCTTGTAGCGTGGCATGTAAGTGCCGCACGCTCCTTTGCAGCGGGCCTAGTGCATCGAGGATTTCATAGAACTGACTGATATCGGACGCAGCATCCTCTAAGCGGTCATGTCGATCGACGATGGCGGCATACTGCGAAATGTGTTGGCGAAGCGAAGCGACACCCCCGCCAAGTTCATTGGACTGCCATGTGCCGTCCGGCTTGCGCCAGAAGAGACGGCCGATGCGCTCCGGCTCATTGGCCTGGGGTGGACGATGTAGCACAAGCAGCAAATGGTCTTCTGCCAACATGGCACGTTGTCGCCCTGCTTTTTCACCGACGCGCGCTCGGAACTCCGCCGGGACTTCCCAGGAGGCGGGGATCAAAGACTTGTTCGGCAGACCAGCAGAAGGATGGGCCAAGGGATGGCTCCTGTCGAATTTTGAAACAATGCAACTTTATGGTCCAATAGTTTTACCGGTCGCAAACGACCGCGAAAACTACGGCGAATGGATCAAGCAGGACATCTCTTAAAAGGAATTCGCCTTCCCAGCTTCGTTCTTTGGATGAATTTTTGAAGTAGAAGACACTACACCAAGGGGGCCGGCGGGGGAGGGGGGATGCGCCAAACCATGCGATATCCTGCCACGCGGTACAGGGCCAGCGTTGCCACAATCACTGCCCCATGGGAAAACGAGAAGAGGCACATCTGCCAATCTGAAAGGGATCTTTCCGTTTCGTCCAGAAAAAGCCACGGTATGAAAATAGACGCAATCAGCCAAGCCAAAGTGAGGGGTGCATAAAGCCACCAGCGTGTCGGCACACTGACTAGCGCTAGTGTAACAATTGGTGTAACAAGCATGAATGCTGCATATCGCATCTCTGCTGAAAGGAGGATATCGCTCCACGAAACATCTCGTGGAAAAAAACGGGCCCATGCCATCATGAGTGATGCGCTGGTCACGAAGGAAAGTAATCCCTTCAAACTCATCTGCCCGCGGTTCCCTTCTGGAATTGTCCCTAGATCCAAGGTAAGGTCCGGAGAAACCTGCGTAAAACGCACGCCGAGTAATCGAATGCTTCCAAGGCAAAGAATCAAAGCCAAAGCCGTCACGATAAAAAACATCTGCACAGCAGCATTTACAGCATCGGTCGGATCAATCTGTGTGATAACCACCCACACCCAGTGCCCGATTGTCAGCGTAAACAACAATAGTGCCGTTCGCCAAATAACATTAAGGCGTCCCCAAACCCAGTAAATCGCTGCAAGGTCGACGAGTGCCAGTAGATATCCAAGCCCCACCACCACTAGCACGGATTCCGGTGGAGGTGAGTTATCCCCGGAATTTGCGATTCGAGCGGCAAGTTGCAAACAAACCGTTGCCAGTACAAACAGCCCAAGAACGACCAACCCAAACCATGTGTCAGGCCGCAAGCGAACTGCCTGCGGCGACAATTCTGCCGAAGCAGGGGCTTGGTTCTCATGGGACGAATCGCTCACTCCATCTGCCTCCCTGGATGCCGCTGATAACCTGCTGAAAAGTCTTGCAGATTCCGCTATGATCTTAGTGTATCGCAAAGGTAACTACCAACCGCGGCGTCCAAATGGGCCCAGCTCGGTCCATCCGCCGGATTTCGCCTCCCTCCTCACGCCTGTTTAACCTGCCATGTCCATCACCGCTGCTCCCGCTATTCACCTGCATTCTCAGGACAATATTTGCGTTACTACACGCAATCTTGAGGCAGGAACCGAGATTTCGCTCGGTGGCCGTACGATTCGTCTGGAAGAAGCGGTCAAGATTGGGCACAAGATCGCGATCGTACCGATCGGAGCGGATGAAGAGGTTCGTAAGTACGGCCAGATCATCGGCTTCTCGACCAAGGCCATCGCGCCGGGCCAATGGGTCCATTCCCACAACCTGATCAATGGCGATTTTGTCCGGGACTACGCTCCTAGCACCGCCATTCCTGCCCCCCCAACACCGATCACCGATCGGACGTTCATGGGGTATCGCCGCCGGGATGGCAAGGCAGGAACTCGCAACTACATCGGCATCATTTCTTCGGTGAACTGCTCTGCTACGGTCAGCCGGTACATTGCGGAGCGATTTGATAAAAGTGCTCTGAAGCAGTTCCCCAATATCGATGGCGTGGTCGCGTTCAAGCATGGTGGCGGTTGCGGCCTGCAGTACAAGGGACTACAGCACGAGATTCTTACTCGCACGCTGGCTGGCATGGCGCGTCATCCCAACATTGGAGCTTATTTGATCATTGGACTTGGTTGCGAAAACGCACCCATCGGTTACCTGTTGCAATCGCAACACCTGGTGCAGATTGATGGCGCAGGGAAGTCGCACTTGCCCCCCATCCTTTCGATGCAGGACATGGGCGGAACTGCCAAGACCGTTGAAGCAGGGATTCGTTTGCTGGCTGACCTATTGCCGCAAGCCAATGAGGTTAAGCGTGAGCCGATTCCTGCAAGTGAGATATTGCTAGGGACCAATTGCGGCGGTTCCGATGGCAACAGCGGCGTGACATGCAATCCGGCCCTCGGTTATGCCTCGGATCTTTTGGTCGCTTGTGGCGGCACCAGTGCATTGGCCGAAACGACCGAGATCTACGGCGCCGAGCACTTGCTCACACGACGTGCAACTTCGCCGGCCGTGGCCGAAAAGCTGCTAGAGCGTATTCGCTGGTGGCTGTGGCATACTAGCTTGTATGGCGTCGAAATCGACAACAACCCTTCGGTTGGCAACAAAGAAGGGGGCCTGACCACCATCGCCGAAAAGTCATTGGGGGCCGTAGCTAAGGCAGGAACCACGGCCATGACCGAGGTCTATCAGTATGCAGAGCCGATGACGACCAAGGGCTTTGTCGTGATGGATACTCCGGGCTTTGATCCACCGAGCGTGACGGGCCTCATTGCCGGCGGGGCCAATATGGTCTGCTTTACAACGGGGCGTGGCAGTTGCTTTGGTTGCAAGCCGGTTCCGACCATCAAGATCGCCAGCAATACGCCCATGTACGAGCGAATGATTGACGACATGGACATCAACTGCGGCGAAATCTTGCACGGCCAAAGCGTGGAAGACGCAGGGCGTGAGATCTTTGAGAAGATTCTCTCCGTCGCCAGTGGTGAAAAAACCAAGAGTGAATTGCACGGCATCGGCGACGAAGAATTCGTGCCATGGCAAGTTGGACCAACTCTATAAGCCGGTCTAACTTCGGTAACTCTAAGCGATAAAAAAAGGCTTCACGGTCAAACGTGAAGCCTTCGTTGTTTAGATGGCAAATCGCTAGTGATTTGCCTATGAGCAGCACTTACCGGCCGTTTGTTCCGCGGCCGAAATCTTTTCGACGCGGCGGGCGTGGCGCCCCCCTTCAAACTCGGTCGTAAGGAAGGTCGTGAGGATCTGTCGCAGCTCGTCCAGGCGACGGTTTTTCTCGGCTTCGTCCGTAGAAAGATCACCAGAAACGCAAACCACGTTGGCATCGTTGTGTTCGCGGCAGAGCTTGGCCAGGCGAACTTCATTGGCGACCGCGGCCCGCACCTTGGGGAACTTGTTGGCGGTGATCGCCATGCCAATCCCTGTGCCGCAAATCAAAATGCCGCGATCGATTTCACCGGCAGCTATTTTCTTTCCAACAATCACAGCAATGTCGGGATAGTCGACGCTTTCGCCGTTGCAGGGCCCTTCATCCGTGACCGTATGCCCCAGGCTACGCACATGGTTTGCCAAGGCGTCTTTCACATCCAGCCCACGATGGTCGCTGCCAATCGAGATACGCATAACGCTTACAACTTCTATCCTGTTCCTAGGACTCTAAAATGCGAAAAGAGCTATCGGTGCTTGGGTCTTCGGTGATACGCTGCAGAGCGATTTCATTTGCCCAGCGTTGCAGATGCGAATCGATTTGATCCGCACAGCGACGGTATTGATCGGTGGTGCCGCCAATCGGGTCCGCAACGTCACCACGATCTTGCGAGACGGTATAGGTTCGGTCGGCCGCTTCGGGAAAGTCTGTCAAAATCGCTTGCCGATGATTGCGTGTCATCGTCAGAATCAAATCAGCAAACCGAATTAGTCGGTCACCCAGTTGTTGGCTCTCATGTTGGCTGAGGTCCAAGCCTCGCTCTCGCATGACACCGATCGCCTCTTGCGCCGCGCTGCCGCCGGTCGCGGCTGCAACACCTGCTGACATTACCAAAACGCCGTTGTCTTCTAGTTCGTCGAGAGGGCAGCCAATCTTTTCGGCCAATCGTTGCCGCAGTAGCGCTTCACCCATGGGACTTCGGCAGGTGTTGCCGGTGCAGACCACCACGGCCACAAAACTAGCCATGCGTTTGAGTTGCCCAGCACCCAGTGGCCCTGGCCGAACAAGCTTTAGCTCTTTGTCATCGATGCGAATGACTGAGGAATGCTGAGCGATCCGGCAGCGACCACCATCCAGGATGACGTCAACGCTTGACCCAAGCTGAGCAGCAACATCTTGCGCGGTTACCGGATCTGGGCCCCCGGGGACCTTTGCGGCGGCAACCACCAAAGGGCCTGCCATCAGCCGCAGCACATCTGCAATCAGTTCCTGTTGTGGAACCCGCAGTCGCATGCAGCCATCGGGGGCAACTAGCTCACGCACCGAAGGAGGCAGGCGGCGGATTGCGCTATCCGAGGCGCCATCAAGCACCTCAAGGGTAACGGGGCCTGGCCAGCAACGTCTTGCAAGGCGGACTGCCACCGGGGGCAGGCCCGGAGCAAAGTCGAGCGCTTCGCTAGTGCTTTTGATGGCCAGCGTTAGGGGAATCTTTTCGCTACGCCCAACCGCTTTTGCCAATCGCTCGACGGCGTCTTCCCGCAAGGAGCTGGCCGCAACGACGTAGACAGTCTCTAAAGGGAACGCAACCAGCTTCCCTTCCACCAACGCTTGCACCGCCCGATGGACGATGTCGCGTGGGTCATCTGAGTTTTTTAAGTCGATAATGAGGGGTGCCATAGGCGTTACGCCGCCGCGTCAAAAAGCCACTGAACCAACCCCAACGGGCTCATTCTTACCAAGCTCTCGCCAAAACTTCCCTGGAAAGAGCGACCGGGCACAGGGCGTACCCGACGTGATCTGCCCGCGTCGATCTCTATCAGATAGGTAATCGGGATTGTCTTGTTTGGGCTTCAAGGCCAAACAAATTTCCCGCGCATCTTGAATTTTCACCCTCAAGGGGTGAAACGTCAAGTGCTGCCGAGCCAATCAGGGCCGCTAGAGAAGCAGCCCACTTGGGCGAGCTAACGATTATTCCTGGTACTTGGCGGTAAAGACGACGGCCTCCATGTTCTCGGCGGCTGCCTCAAAAAACACTTTCATGTTTTGCAAGCATAGCCAAATGGCTACGAATTCTTTCTCGCCTAAGGGGCCTTTGTAGGAAGTTTGGTTGAGTGCAAAAAACTTCGTCCGAAAGTCCTGTTGTTTGACTTCGGCCAAAGCCTCCGCCACAAAGTTGATCATGTCCGGGCGGATCAAGACGGCCGCTAGGTCGTCTCCCTGGTGGAGTTGTTTGCCACCCAAGATTGCAGTATTGAGCGGAAAATCGCCTCCCGTTGGATCAAGTTCACCCTCTGTCAGGCAGCGGTGAATGGGATCCCACTGGGTACCCAAATCCAGAACACGTCCCCCCTTCTTCATTTCTGGCGAGGACTTCAGTTCTTCCAGAAACGAGATCAGTGTCTCATCATCCTTCTGACCAAAAAGTCGCTTCGCGTGTTCACGAGTGAGGGCGATGTGATAGCCTTTGCCTACCACGGATATACCTTACATAAATAGGGGAATGGGAAGCACAAAAAACAACACCAGTAGTCAACTCAAAGTCGTCAAACAACGGCCGCCTGCGGTTGATCAACAAACGTAAACTATCTCCACAGTTGATCGTCTTCAAACGGGTGCGCACCACCAACCAACTTTGGCTTGGGCAAAACCTTCAAAATGGCGGACGCCAAACGAAGGTCTTCCTGCGTTGTGATCTTAATGTTGAGCGAGGTCGCATGCACCATGTGAATGGTATGGCCGGCAAATTCCATTACTTGCGCATCGTCCGTTGCCGAGCGGCCGGCTAATTTTGCGTAGGCGGCCAAAAGCTGCTCGCGACGAAATACCTGCGGGGTTTGCCCTTCCCAAAGATGTTCGCGGCTGACCGTTTGATCGATTTTGCCGTGCGATACCTTCTTTAGCGTCGCCGTCACCGGACAGCCCAACATCGCAGCGCCATGCTTTTCAGCGGCAGCAAATACCGCGTCGATCCATGCGGGGATAATGCAGGGGCGAGCAGCATCATGGACAGCAACGAACTCAACGTCGCTTCGCACCCGTTCGAGGGCACAGATGACAGAGTCAGAACGCTCTTTGCCACCATCGATAACTTCAATTCCCAGCAATGCCGCACTAGCAGCATATTTGTCTTCGAAGTACTCGCGATCTTCCGGCGAGATTACCAGCAACGTTTGGGCAACATCGGCTCGGCCAACGAACCGTTCTGCGACGTGCAGCCAAACAGGACGACCGTCCAGCAGGGCAAACGGCTTCTTATGATGCGGATCGTTAAACCGGCTGCTCTTTCCAGCGGCTGGCAGGATCACGGCAAAGCTGACCACGTTAGTCGAAGCTCAGGATGGTGGGGGAAGCGATCAAATTCAAGACGCGGTTACGACACGCAGTATTTTGGGTGTTGTTCACCTGTGAGTCAAGCGATTCCCTGAAGGTGGCAAGCTAAAACCAGGAAAAAGCGACTCCACTCGTGTTGGGCAGAACTAAGAGGGGGATTTCATCGGCAAATCCTGGAATTCTTGGCCACGAATGGGACCGCTTACATACACCAGAAAGCTTCGCAAATCTGGCAACCGACTCGCGGAAGTGTCGGCCATGCCTTACGCTTACAGCGTTGTAACGATCGGTACCGCACGCCTGTTTTTTACCTTGATGGCTGGCATGGCAGAGGGTTTCATCTCCGTTTTGGACTATCTGGCTTCGCCCGAGCAGCATGCGCCGGCTGCGGTGACTGTGCTCTTTGGTGATGAGCCGTTCCTAAAGGGGCTCGCCCTGGAGCAGCTTTGCCCAGCAGCGACCGATGCTGATGAACACATGCCCACCATCTTCGACATGGAAGAATCGGTGCCAGAATGGCGAGATGTGATTGACGAGCTTTCTAGCCAGTCACTCTTTGGCGGTGGTGGCGCCCGGCAAGTCGTTGTGCGGCACGCTGACCCCTTTGTTCAGCGCCCATCGGTCACGTCTGGAAGACTATGTCACCCATCCTCGCAAGTCGGGGCGGCTATTGCTGGAAGTGAATGACTGGGGATCGAACACGCGGCTCTACAAATCGGTCGCAGAGTCCGGCCTACAAATTGAATGTCGTGCACCCACCCGGGCCCAAGGGAAGTCAGCCAAGGTGGTTGATGAAGCCAAGGTCGCAACTTGGGTAATGGAGCGTGGCAAAAAGACGCACAACATTTCGGTCGAGCGTGCGGCCGCAGCATTGCTCGTGGAACTTTCCGGCTCCGTTTTTGGCATGCTGGATCAGGATCTTGCGAAGTTGGCCCTGTTTGTAACGCGTGGCCAGAAGGTAACCGCCGAGCTGGTGCAAGATGTCGTTGGTGGCTGGCGCGCTAAGACCACTTGGGAAATGATTGACGCCGTACTGGATGGCAACAGCGCTGCCGCCTTGTTGCAGCTAGATCGCTTCTTGCAATCCGGAGAGCATCCGCTGGCACTGTTTGGAAGCATCTCGTGGAGCCTGCGCCGCTATGCGGCCGCAACCCGCTATTACCAGCAGTCCGTTCGCCGCAAACAGCCAATGGATCTGCGCAGCGCTCTGCTCAAAGCGGGTGTACGGCAATATCCGGCCGATGAAGTTGCCAAAGCAGAAACCCGGTTGAAAGCTCTCGGACGCTTCCGTGCGGGGGATCTGTACAAGGATCTGATCGAGATCGATGTCGCGCTCAAGGGCTCGCATTCGGATGAGTCGCGGGCTCGCTGGCTGCTCGAAAACCTCTTTCTGAAGATTTCTCGGCCCCTTTCTCCTAAGCCGGTACGCTAAACGGCTTAAGTTGCAGCAAATTGCTAGCGTTCGCAGTGCTGGCATTGCCGCGCAAGCACTAATGCTGCTGTTAATCCTGTATTGAAGGATAGTGCCTGTTTTTTGTACTATCCCGCCGTAAAGCTCTTTCGTCACCTTGAAGGTTGCGAAGGTTGTTGGGCTTTATTTGCCAACAACGTGAGCCCATTCACTGCGGGAAACATCATGAATCGTTCGGCATCGACTATCGGCTTAGAAAGCATCCTCGGGGCATTGTGCCTCGCGCTGGTGATGTCGGGCTGTAGTGCGGTCAAGATTCTCGATGGAGAGCTTCCTGATCTTCTGACCGAGAAAGTGGAAGTGCATACCACGCCGTATCCGGTGTATGGAAAGCCCCACACCATTTCGGACCATGCAGATCCTGAGCGTCTTCCGAAAACCGCCAAGACGAAAGAACCATCTCCGAACGCGACGGCAGCCAAAACGCCTGCACCCGTTCAGCCCCCAGCAGCGCCGGTAGAACATGTGGCGACTGCCCCGGCAGCACCTCGTGCGGTAGCCCCGATTCCGGTCAATACAAAATCAGCCATCAGGGCTCCTACTCCAGCCCCGCTGGTGAATGGAAAAATTCCAGACTCGCAACCCGCCCTGATAGCGTTGCCACTTACTCCTGCGAATGCCGCACCAACGGTCTCGGCCGACAAGCCCGTCGCGAAGACGATAGAGTCATCGGCAGCGAACCCTCATGTCGAAGAACTTGTCGCTTCACCCGCGCATGCAGAAAAGGTCTATCCTGACGCAACCGTTTGCGCCAGCGAACCTGAAAAGGTAGAGCTGACGCCGGAAGAACGCCGCATCAAATGGCACAAAGATCGTGATGCACTGATTACCGCGTTACAAGAAGAGCTTCGCGAACGCCGACAGAAGAACTCGCATGATGAAGAGTTGCCCATCCTCGAAAAAGAGCTGCGACTTCTGCACTTGGCGGCGGGCGATGTCGAAGGTGCTGCTGAAAAGATCGATGCACTACCTGCCGCAGAACAAGAAGCGTTTCGTCACTTGATGTACGGGCTTTCCACCTGGCAGTCCCGTGATGAAGGGACTCGCCCGATTTTGCGCAACGCAAAAATTCAGCGGGCCTTGCGAGATGCTGCCCATGAATTGGCCAAAACCAGCAAGCTCGATCTGCGGAACCTAACCTTCTGCGAAAAGGTCGACAGCTACGGCTGGTTTACCGAGTTCCCTCGCAACACGCTCAAGCCCGGCGAACAAGTCATCTTGTATGTCGAGGTGGAGAACTTTGCTGCCGAGGCTCGTGGCAAAAAGGAATTTGAAACCGAGCTCCAAGGCTCCTACCAAGTATTTGACATGGCTGGCAAGATGGTTGCCGAGCGAAAGCTACCGCTAGATCGTGAGACCTGTCGCAACTATCGTCGTGACTACTTCTTGGCCTATCGCATCTATCTGCCGGAAAATATGGCCCCCGGCAAACATCGCTTGGAACTGACCGTGGAAGACCTCAAGGCTGTCGATAATGCCAAGGGAGCCAAGTTTGGCACCGGCGTTATTGAATTCACCGTGGCCGACTAGTTCCGGTGTCCGTAAAAAGCTCGCTCTTGGTATGCTAGGGGAAGGTCAGCGCTCTGCCGATTGGCGAGCCGATTCTCCTTTGCCTTTTGCTAGATACCATGCCTTTTCCCTCGCAACTTGCACCGATCCCCGGCGAATACCGAGCGGAACTTGCGCATGATGGACTCATGCGAACGTTTCGGGTGATCATCCCCGAGTCGCTCCTCTATCTGGATGAATGGCCGCTGGTCATTGCTTTGCATGGCAGTGGCACCCACGCCGGCACGATGGAAGCTTTCACCGGCCTAAGTGAATTTGCGGCCGAGCAAGGATTTGTTGTCGTCTATCCTAATGGGACCGGCCGAACACGAACGACCCTTAGCTGGAATGTTCGCGGCTTTAATAGTCACGCCGCCAAGCAACAGGTAGACGACCTTGGCTATTTGCAGGCACTCCTGGATGAACTACAAGCGAAGCTTCCCATCGACCTGGGGCAGGTTTTCGTTACCGGGTTTTCCAACGGCGCGATGATGGCCTATGCCTTGGCCAATACGATCGCCGATCGAATTAGCGCTATTGGTCCGGTCGCAGGCCCAATGCTGATGGACATCGGCCAGCCCTCGCGTCCGATGCCGATTTGCCATATTCACGGTACCCACGATGAGTTTGCACCGATGGAAGGGGGGATTGGTCGTAAGAGCCTTTCCAAGACCAAGTTCCCACCACTGACCCACACGCTGGAGACTTGGGCCTCTGCCAACCAGTGCGACCTCACTCCCGTGACGGAAAGGTTTCCGGCAGTTTACGATGACGGCACACAAATTGTGCGACACGTTTACCAGTCGCAAGTGCCGCATGGCCAGATTCAGTTTTATGAAGTGGTGGGGGGCGGGCATACCTGGCCCGGCCGCGAATCGATCTTCACGATCTTGGGCAAAAGCACCAAGAACCTGGACGCAAACCGGGTCCTGTGGCATTTCTTTCAAGAGCATCGCCGCAAGTAATCGGCCTGGCCCAAGCATCCGCAAAAACCAACCACTTGTGCTTGTTGACACTCAATATCTTTTGGGTGTTAGTGTGATGGCTCGATGAAGTGATCTCTGGCGATTCGCTGACCGCGAATTTTCACAAGAAATCCTCCTCCAGGATTCTTGGGGGAGGTGGGCGTTTGCCCTAAAAACCGTCTATGATGCGAGGATGGCTGCACACAATCATTCGCACGACGGTTCACACGATCACTCGCATTCGCATGGTCCCCATGCCGGCCCGCCGGTGGCCGAGGCGATTCGCACTGGCCTGTGCGCACTTCTAGGGATCGTTGCGGCCCTGTTTCATTATTTTGATTTGGTTCCTCGGTCCGACCTAGTCTCCATTGGGTTTTGCGCTGCCGCATATGCGATGGGAGGTTGGGGGCCATTCATTGAATCGGTTCAGGCGGCTCGCAAAGGACGCTTGGGGGTTGACCTGTTGATGGTTTTGGCAGCTGTCGGTGCGGCCGCCATTGGCGACTGGTTAGAAGGAACGGTTTTACTGTTCCTGTTTGCACTCAGCCACACGCTGGAGGAATTTGCCACCTATCGCACTTCCCGTTCGATTGAGTCCTTGATTCAGCTTCGCCCGAGTGAAGCTTCGAAGTTCAATCTGGAGGATCAATCCGAAGTTCGCGTGGCGACGGAGTCCCTTTCTGTAGGGGACCTCATTCGAATTCGTCCCGGCGAACGCTTTCCCATTGATGGCATCATCTATGAGGGAGAGACTTGGGCTGATGAAGCCACGCTTACCGGGGAAAGTGAACCGATTCATAAGCCGCTGGGGGCCAACGTCTTTTCCGGCACCATCAATGCCAAGGGAAGCGTCCTGGTTCGCATGACCAAGCTCGTTGCGGATACTACCCTGCAACGGATCGTACACATGGTGCAAGATGCTCAGGCGCAAAAGACACCAACGCAGCGATTTGTAGAATCCTGGCAGCAGCCCTATGTCATTGGTGTGCTGATCGCTTCCTTGCTCGTATTCATCGGTTCGAAATACGTGCATTCAAAAGATTGGTACGACGCCTTCTACCATGCGATGGTCATTCTGGTGGCGGCATCGCCCTGCGCGGTGGTGGTCAGCACGCCAGCGGTGATGCTCTCTGCAATTGCCCGTGCCGGCCGACAAGGGATTCTGTTCAAAGGGGCCGTGCATGTTGAGTCGCTGGGGCTGATCGATGTGCTGGCGCTTGACAAAACCGGGACGCTTACTCTAGGCAAGCCCGGCGTTGCTGAAGTTTGGGCCATGGATCTGGATACCTTGCCCCGCATGTTAGGGCTAGCCGCAGCCGTCGAACGGCGCAGCGAACATCCGCTGGCCGCTCCGGTGCTGGCCGAGACGGCCTTGCGGCAGGTTTTACTTCCTGAGCATCCCCTTCAAGATTTTCATAGCCACACCGGCTTGGGCGTGCATGCCCGGATTGATGGCGTGTGGGTTGGTGTGGGGCGTGAAGGGCTATTCAAAGAACATGGTGTAGAGCTGCCGGCGCTGCTGCTTGAAAAAGCCCAATCGGTTCGCGTGCTGGGCCAGACGGCCTTGATTGTGGTCGTAGTGGAAGAAAAGCTGTACGGCATCATTGCCTTGGCAGATCAAATTCGCCCTGAGGCCTCTGCGGTGCTTGATGCACTTCGCCATTTGGGCATTCATCGCTCTATCATGCTCACTGGTGATCATGAACGGGTTGCCCAAGCGGTGGCGAAGTTGCTCAATGTCGATGAAGTTCGCGCGGGCCTGATGCCTGACCAAAAAGTTCAAGAGCTACGCCGGCTAGATGCCAGTGGCAACGGTGTTGCAATGGTGGGGGACGGCGTGAACGATGCTCCCGCTTTGGCAACGGCAAGGGTTGGCATTGCCATGGGTGGGGCCGGCACCGATGTGGCGCTGGAGGTGGCCGATGTGGTCTTCATGCGCGACGATTTGCAAGGCTTACCATTTGCTATTTGGTTGAGCCGATTGGCTCGCCGTAAGGTGCGCCAAAACCTGATCTTTTCATTTGGAATGATTGGATTGTTGGTGCTTTCCACCTTTGCGAATCTGCCATTATGGCTAGGCGTGCTGGGCCATGAGGGAAGCACCGTGATAGTTGTCTTCAACGGCCTGAGCCTGCTCTGGCAAAAGCCACCGAAGTTCTATACCTAGGTCGTGGATGGGAGAGCTACTTCGCTTCGTCGCCCTCTTTGGCGTCGGCGGGATCGATCGGTTCGATCCCCTTTTTCTTCTTGAGGTCGGCTGCTGCACGAAGGCGTTTGAGTTTGGCCAGTTGGTCGGGCTCAAGTATCCCTTCAATCTCTTTGGTTTGTTCAGCTTGCAGACGTTTGATCCGAGCCGCCAAGCCGTCGATCTCGGCATCGTACTTGGCCTGGATGGCATAGATCCGCTGCCGCTGGCTGTCGGTCACCACATCTTTAAAGTGGACGGGAAGTCGGCCACGCGCCTTGGCCGCCGCACCAGGGTTGGGAGGGTCAGCGCTGATAGCGATTATCGCGATCCCCATAAACAGGGTCGCCAGCAGTAACATCCCAATGCGATTAAGGCCGTACGGCATTGCTTCCCTCGATTCCATGACTACGGTTTTTATTCGTTGCTTTTGGCAAGTCTAAAAGCCGTAGCGTAGAAAAAGGAATGGCCTAATCAGGCTATTTTGGAACGGGCAGGACAAGCGAAGGCCGGAGCGTGGCCCATGTCCCAAGAAATGGAAAAAGGTCATTACACAGCGATCCATCGCTATGTAATGACCTCTACCCTGAACCAAACCAACTCCTGCGTAATCGACAATCCTTTGTCAATCCGCTGGGTTGTACTAATGGAATCGGCAATGCCGACCTAGCCTCTTAAGCCGTTTTTGACGTTTATCCTAAGTCAAAGTCCCGTCAAGATTTGGAGCATGATGCAACAAAAAAAGGCGACCCCGAGGGATCGCCTTTATCATGGCTTTGTCATTAACAAACCCTACAATCGTCAGGGTTTCTCTTGCTGGCTTAGCGTGCTGGCTTGAGAAGCGGAACCGAGACGCTGCGGATTGTCATTTTGGTCAGCTTCGAGCGGGCTTCCTTGGGCTCTTCCGAAGCAGGAGCATCGTCCGCTGGAACGACTTGAAGCTTGGCTGGAGACTGCTCGCCTTCGGCAACGGGCTCATCGGCGATTGGGCCGATATCGTCGCTGATGACTACAGGCTGCGGAATCGAGATCGCCTTACCTGGAGCGGCTGGAGGTGCTTCGGGTGCAGGAGCTGGCGTTGGGATGGGGCCTGGGGCATCCATCACCGGGGCAGCATTTCCTTCTTGGCAAGTCGAGCAGCCGGAGCCAGTGCCACAAGCGTTGCAGCCACGAGCACAATGGCCGTGGGGGTGGCAACGGCGAGGATTCTGCACGTAGCCATCCCACAGGTGCGAGGTGCAAGGTGCGGAACGATCGCAAATGCCGGGATAGTAAACATACCCGGCATAAGGTACGGGCCACGAACCGGCCCAAGGGTTGTTGCCACGCCAAGGGGCGACGGTCGCTCCCTGGGTATAGGCATTAAAGCCCATGCCGTGGTGTTGAGGATGGGAAACTTCCGCCATCTCCACATGCTCTACGCGAGCAATGGACTGAGGGGCGATTACACGCGGAGCAGTAGTCCCAGGCCGCGAATTCGCGGACGCAATGGGCTTAACTTGCTTCGGCGTCGCTTGGGCGACGCTGGTGATACGAAGGCTGTGCACATCGGGCGACTTCCCTCGGGGGGGAGAGGTCTGCGACCGTAACGGTTCTGCGGCTTCGCCGACAGAAACAACAGAGAGCGTTAATGCAAAAGCAAACGCGGCGTATCCATACCACTTCATGTGAAATCTCCTCCTCAGTCACCATCCAAATTGGCTAGGTGGAGCCCGCCGAGACTAATCGTAGCCATGCACCCGCAAGTGCCGCACGCAGTCGAACGTGTCAGAGCCTTCCTAAATGGCTCCTCTGCCGACCCTGCCGCGCAAGCGCAAACGGGGGCGGATACTCTACCTGCTCAACTCTGCCACACGATTTGTGATTGGCAAATTCAAACGTGGCTTTTTGGCAACATTTTCTTCCCAGTGCCTCCAATGGATGCGACAGGCTTGGTGCGTAAGTGTTGGATTTGCAGGCAGTTGCGGCGAGTTGTGCATCGCAGAAAACTTGTTGGAAAATCTTTTTGCGTGTGGCGTTTTGGCCTCAAAGGGCTGGCGGTTGGGTTCCTCAAGGGGCCATAAAGGGAACCTCCATCCCGTTCAAACGGCAAAGTCGTTAAGGTAGAAGCTAGTCTGCGATGGAGCTCATAGAACTGCGCACAAAGGGAACTCGTTTGCTGCTTGTGATGATGATTTTGGCCTGCGGCCTAGCGGGGTTTGCGGCCTACCAATGCCGAAGCTCGACGCTGATCGCTCCCTTGCTGTGGGGCATGGCCGCGATGCTGGTCGTGGGATTTGTTGCCAGTGGTCGAGAATCACTTGCCACTCGCCAGCCCCTTGCGCCGTGGGAATTCGCGCTGTGCTGTTTGACGCTATGTCCAACGGTCTCGGTGATGGGGGCCAAACGGCCGCAAGATCTTGGTTGGAACTTTGTGGTCCTTGCATTATGGGGCGTCGTAGTTTTGCCGGCCGTGGAAACGTTTTTGATTCATCCAGACCAGCGGCTATTTGTCGGACCCGCGCGGGGCTGCATGTTATGGGTGCTCATTGCACTGGCGCCGATCAACTACGTTCCTACGCGATTCTGGCTTGCGGCCCTGGTCGTACCTTGTGCGCAAGTGCTGATGCTTGGTGAGTATTTACCTGGCATCAAGCATTGGCATCAGCAAATGGTCCGCGATCCTGTTGCGATGGGGGCGATGCTGATTTTAGTGGTTCCTTTTTTAGCGGCAGTTTGTTCACCGCGTAGTTGGTGGCAAAAGGAGCCCGCACCGCTCGGCCTTTCACAAACGTGGATTCGATTCCGAGATGCGTTCGGATTGTTGTGGGGCTTGCGATTTGTCGAACGTGTCAATCAAGCAGCGGATCAGGCCAAGCTGCCCGTATGGCTCTCGTGGAGTGGACTTAGAAATCGAGAAACCGGTGAGCTGGTCAAAGAGGACAATGCCCTTTCTCTGGAACCTGCTGCCGCAAGTATTCTTCGGACGGCCATGCACGGAATGCTGCGGCGTTTTTGGCCACCCGCCCAAGTGGGAGTTGTCTTGCGGCTTCCTACCTAGGGGTAACGCGTATGGCGATCCGGTACAATGCAATGTAGGACGTTTGTCGCCTCACCGATTTGCATGAGAACGCCATGAACCTTAAGCCGCTGCTGGAAGATTTCGTTACGTCGACCTTCAAAGGCTTTCCGGGCTGTTTGCCAGCAACGCGGTTGCAAGATTTTGCCTCGCTTGGGCTGAGTCTGCTAAAAGAGAATGTTGCATTGCCGATTGCGGTACTCAAGGAATCGGCCCTGAAGCACAACAGCGACTGGATGCGCCGTTTTTTGCAGCGGTCGGGAGCAGTAATAGCTCCGCATGGCAAAACGACCATGGCGCCGCAATTGTTTGCCCGGCAGCTTGAAGATGGTGCCTGGGGAATCACGCTGGCGAATATCGCCCAGGTGCAAGTCGCGCGAGCATTTGGCGTTTCTCGTATTTTGTTGGCCAACCAGTTGATGGGGCGAGAGGCCCTGCGCTATTTGGCGAGTGAAATGCAGCGTGATTCGCAGTTTCAATTCTATTCGCTAGTAGACTCGGTCGAGCAGGTGGAGTTCCTCGCGGCCGAGTGGAAGAAACTTCATGGTCCAGGTCCACTAAAAGTTTTGCTTGAGCTGGGATATGCCGGTGCGCGAACGGGCGTGCGATCAGTGGAAGCCGGCCTCGTTGTGGCGCAGGCTGTTGCCAAAGCTCCCGAGCAGATTCAGCTGGTGGGCGTTGAAGGGTTTGAAGGGGTCATTAGTGGGCCGACACCTGAAGACTCGGCGCGACTCGTTAGAGCCTATCTAGCGGAACTTGTAGCGCTGGCCAAAGCGTGTGAAGATCGCGGCTTGCTGGCGGAAGGAAAGCTGTTTTTATCTGCCGGTGGAACCCAGTTCTATGACTTGGTGACACAGATATTGCCAGCGGCGAAGTTTTCCCGCCCGGTTACCACGATCGTGCGAAGCGGCTGCTACCTGACGCATGATGGTGACCTGTTCAATGAACTGCAGCAGCAGATGGTCGATCGTTCTCCGGATGTGAAGGATCTGGGAACGCCGCCGCAAAATGCTCTGGAGGTTTGGTCTTACGTGCAATCACGCCCCGAAAAGCAGATGGTAGTGCTGGGGCTGGGCAAACGAGATGCATCGTATGACATTCGAATGCCCAAAATGCTAACGTGGTTTCGACCCGGCCTGCATCAATCGCCGCAGCCTTTGCCACCTGGGCATAAGATCTTGCGGCTAAATGATCAACATGCCGTGTGCGAAGTGCCAGAAGATTCTCCGCTAACCTATGGAGATATGATTGGCTGCGGGATCTCTCACCCCTGCACGACGTTCGACAAGTGGCAACTGCTCATGCTTGTCGATGATGACTACAACGTCATTGGCGGGATTCGGACTTTCTTTTAGTCCGCCGCGATTGCGAAGCACTAATCTTAGTGATGACCGCCATGGCCGTGGTCGTGACCATGATCGTGTCCGTGGCCGCCATGCCCACCGTGGCCGTGATCGCCGTGTCCTTTGCCAGGAGCGGGCGAGATCGACGACAAAATGATTAGGGCGAGTCCGCCAACCACTGCAACAAAAATTCCAATCTCCGTCGTGCCCATTTTCGTCTGCCGTTCCTATCTAAGGGAAGGTTGAATTTGTAGGGTAAGGGAAAAGCGTTGGTGTTACCGATCCTTGCGTTTTGACGAAAGCGCGGCTGCCGCTGCGATCGCCAAAATGAGCAGCAGGCCACCACCAACAACTGCAATCGCCAAAATACCGATCATAGAAAAGCTCATGGCGGGGGCTGCGGACATGGGATAGGCTCCTAATTTGGAAAAACCAATGGGTAAATCGTATATCACGGCCCGAAGTTACGCAAACCGGGCCTAGCGAAGGCTTGCCAATCGGCGACAATATCCCGGTAATAGTTGGAAAGCCCCAAGAGTGCTGAGGAGTGCCCCGTATGGCGGTAAAACCGCGTTGTTGGCTGCTAAAGACTGAGCCAGAGTCTTTTTCGATCGACGATTTGAAGAAGGCTCCTAAGCAAACCACTTTTTGGAATGGGGTGCGGAATTATCAGGCCCGCAACTTCATGCGGGATGATTTCAAAAAGGGGGACTTGGTGCTGTTCTACCACAGCAATAGCGAACCTTCAGCCATTGTGGGGACGGCAATCGTTATGGCCGAGGGCTATCCCGACACGACCGCCTTTGATGCTTCGAGCCACTATTACGATCCCGATTCGAAGGTGGACAACCCACGCTGGTACATGGTTGACATTCGCTTTCAGGAAAAGTTTGCCAAGCCGTTGTCGCTGGAAGAGCTTCGCAAAGTTCCGGGCTTAGCGAAGATGGAATTGTTGCGAAAGGGTTCGCGCCTTTCAGTTCAGCCAGTTACGCCAGAAGAATACGCATTAGTGCTAAAGCTCGCTGGCGGAAAGTCGAAGTAGTGGCATGATGAATCGCCGAATGTATTACCGCGCGATGTTGGTGGCTTTTGTCGTGGTGCCAGTTTTGGCAATGGGTTGTAGTAACGCTGTTAGTAAGCCAGTTGCCAAGACGCCGGCTGTTGAGATCACAATCTCGGCAGCAACGAGCACGAAACAAGCGATCGAGCAGTTGGCTAAGTCGTTTGAAAAAAAAACCGGCGTTGTTGTGAAGATTAATGCAGGTCCAACGAATAGTCTGGCCAATCAGATTATCGAAGGAGCGCCTTGCGATTTGTTCTTGTCGGCCAATCGGCAGTGGGCGACCAAAGTGGAAGAGGCCAAGCTTTCCAAAGAACAGAAGGCGATCCTTACCAACCAATTGGTGATCGTGGTTCCTAAGGGAAATCCGGCAGGAGTAAAAAGTCCAGAAGACCTTTCCAAAGAGGGCGTGAAGAAGATTGCACTTGCCGGCGAAAAGGTTCCGGCAGGTATCTATGCCGACCAATCGCTAACCAAGTTGGGCCTACTTGAGGCATTGGTTGCCGGTGGAAAGATTGCTCGCGGCCAAGACGTGCGCAATACGCTGCAATTTGTGGAGCGTGGTGAAGCAGAAGCTGGTATCGTCTATTCCACGGACGTGAAGGGCGTTTCGGGAGTTGAAACGGTGTATTCGTTCGATCCCCAGTTGCATGATGAAATTGCCTACGTGCTGGTGCTGCTGGAACAAGGGCGCAAAAGCCACAGGCCAAGCAGTTCTACGATTTTTTGCAGTCGGAAGAAGCAGAGCGTGTTTTTGCGGAAGCTGGGTTTGAACGCATCGGCGGGCGTTAGCCACGAATGCAGGAGTTTGCATGAGCTTCGAAGAGTGGCAAGCGGTTCGATTAACGTTGTGGGTGGCGCTTGCCGCCGTCGCGATGAGCTTTCCGTTTGCCGTTGCGCTGGGCTGGGTTTTGGCGAAGTGGCAATTCCCGGGCAAGTTCTTGCTTGAGACAATCGTGAACTTGCCGCTGGTAATTCCACCCGTCGTGACCGGCTATTTGCTACTCGTTGTGTTTGGACGACGAGGGATGATCGGACAGCAGCTTGAATCGCTGCTTGGACTGCGTTTTGTTTTCGATTGGAAGGGGGCGGCACTGGCTTCGGCGGTGGTGGCGTTCCCGCTATTTGTGCGGCCGATTCGACAAGCGTTTGAAGCCGTCGATGATCGGCTGATCTTGGCGGCGCGATCGCTCGGGGCCCGGCCTTGGGATGCTTTTTGGTCGATCGCTGCACCACTGGCTATGCCGGGGATGCTTAGTGGTTGCGTATTGGCATTCGCGCGAAGCATGGGAGAGTTTGGAGCGACGATCATGATCGCGGGAAACATTCCAGGCGAAACGCGAACGATACCTCTGTTCGTCTATACGCAGCTAGATGCACCGGGTGGATTTGCCAACGCGTATCCCGTCGTGATCGTTTCGATCCTTCTTTCGGCGCTGTCGCTCTTGGCGGGTGAAATGCTGGAGCGCGCGGGGCGACGACGTTTACATGGCGCTGGAGGTTAGTGCCATGGATGTTTTGCAATTTGATTGCCGCTTTGCCTATCCCACGGGCTTTGTGTACGACCATGCCTTTACCATGGGGCCGGGCATAACGGCCTTGGTTGGTCCTTCGGGAGTTGGAAAGACAACGACGCTGCAACTGATTGCGGGAATCCAACGGCCAGCCAAAGGCCGGATCGTTTTGAAGGATCGCGTGTTGTTTGACTCGGAGAAGCAGATCGATATTCCCATCCATGATCGCCGAGTCGGCTTGGTCTTTCAGGACTATCAACTTTTTCCGCACCTGAGCGTTGGCGACAATCTGCGGTATGGGCATCGCCGGCGACATTCGCCCGCGAGAATGGAAATCGCTCACTTGGCCGAAGTGCTTGAGCTTGATTCGTTGCTATCGCGGTATCCGGCATCACTTAGCGGCGGACAGCGACAACGTGTTGCCTTGGGGCGAGCACTGGCCAGCGATCCGGCCATCTTGTTGTTGGACGAACCGGTCAGCGCGCTGGATGAATCGCTGAAGGGAAACCTGCTGGAGTTCCTGTCACGGGTTTTGCGAGAATTTGAAATTCCCACATTGCTGGTGACCCATGACATGGGAGTCGTCGACCAGTTGCAGGCGAAGGTGATTCGCCTATCGCCCTGATTTAGAGCGAGTAGCGGTTGTGCAAAGCACGCTAGGACACGTTTCCCGGCTTAGCCGGTGAATACGTAAGTCCTTAAATAGAAAAAGGTTGTGTGGGGTGCCACACAACCAAGCGGAGGGCAAGGGACTCGAACCCTCAACCCCTTGCGGGGCAACTGATTTCGAATCAGTCTCCTCACCATTCGGATACCCTCCGGAGGAAACTTCTATGTACCAGCGCCGGGGCGGGTTGGCAAGTGCGGCATACTAAGTATTTGCTGACTAACACTTTAGAGAAATGTGCTGGCGGCAAGCGGGACGGTTTTGGCCTGGAATACTTCGAGATTTGGCGGCTTAACCGCTTGGAATTGCAGGAATCTCAAGCGGCCGACGTTAGTTGGCGGTATGCGCAAAATGCGGCGACTGGGGTGTTGTCGTGAAGCGAGTTTCAAGCCGCTAGGTGTCGTGCCCAAAAGGGCGTACGGCCAAGTTCTGGGACGGCCTGGAGTTGGATAAAAAAATCAGATTGTACTTGTCGCTGAGGGTACCGAGCGTCAATGATTGCGATGTCTGATTTTTGGCGGAGGATCCTGCCGGGCGGTTCGTGATGGAATTCAAGAGGTGCAGCGATGATGGGGATGATTTACACACGCAGCAAGTTGACGCAAACGCTTTCGCAGTACGCGATGGGGTTGGCGGGAACGCTTGCTTGCCTTGCGACAATGCATGAAACGCCAAAGGTGTTTGCGGCAGACGCTCCACGTCCGGCAGCGATCGAAGTGGAAGAAGTACCTGGCGTACCGGCCGAGCTCGTGCAGCATTTGCGGATGTATCAAAATATTCGCGGGGCTGCGTTTGGTGGATGGGACCCAGCGGGCAAAGGAATGTTGATCCGCACACGCTTTGGAAACTCGGCGCAATTGCACCGCGTTTATGAGCCAGGTGGACGTCGTGAGCAGATCACGTTTTATGACGAACCTTGTGGTGGACGATTTGTACAAGGAACGAAAGCAGAAAAATATCTGCTGGGGATGAGTAGCGGCGGTAATGAAAACAACCAGGTTTATGTTTTTGATCGCGGTGAATATAAAACGCGAATGGTCACCGATGGTAAGTCACGCAACAGTGCGGGTCCGATGCGCGAAGATGGATCGAAGGTGATCATCTCGAGCAATGCTCGCAATGGCAAAGATACAGACCTATTCACACTGGATTTGACCAAAGAGGATGCCGCGCTGCAGCCACTGCTGGAAGTGAAAGATGAGTTTTGGAGTGCGGCGGACTGGTCGGTCGATGGAAAGACGATCCTGCTTAGCAAGTATGTCTCTGCCAATGAGTCTTATCCTGCGGTGCTGGAATTGGAGTCGGGCAAGCGAACGATGTTGCCGCTTGTCAAAGAAGGACTGAAGGCTGCGCATGGTCCGATGGGCCTTTTGCCGGATGGCAAGTCAGCGCTGGTGGCGTCGGATGCCATTGGCGAATTTCGGCAACTGTATCAACTGTCGCTGAAGGAAGGGACTTATAAGCCGTTGACGGCAGACATTGCTTGGGATGTAGAAGAACTAGCCATCGATACCAAGACCGGGCAAGCGGCCTTTACCGTCAATGAAGATGGATCGAGTCGGCTGTATTGGCTCGTTCCACAAAAGGATGGATCGTTTGCGCGGAAGACGTTGGAAGTGCCACTTTCGATTTTGGGGAGCTTGGAGTTCTCGCCGGACGGCAAACACTTGGGGATGAGCCTTTCCAGGCCCGATGCGCCAGCGGATGTGTATTCTTTGGAACTAGCGACGGGTGTGGTGACTCGCTGGACCTTTAGCGAGACCGGGGGCCTCGACCCGCGGAAGTTTGTATTGCCGAAGAAGATCGCCTTTAAGAGTTTTGATGGGCTGAGCATTCCGGCCTATTACTACCCCGCTCGTCGTGAGGGCAAGGAAGGGAAAGCCCCTGTTCTGGTGATGATCCATGGCGGTCCAGAAGGGCAGTCTCAGCCCTATTTTTCGGGCATGGTTCAGTATTTCGCCGGTGAATTGGGAGTCTCGGTAATCTTGCCAAACGTTAGGGGCAGCACCGGCTACGGAAAAACATTTTTAAAGCTGGACAACGCCGAGTTGCGGGAGGATAGTGTCAAAGATATTGGAGCCCTGCTGGACTGGATCAAGGAGCAGCCGGAGTTGGCGGCTGACAAGGTGGCGGTGAGTGGCGGCTCTTATGGTGGCTATATGGTGCTGGCTTCGCTGGTTCACTATGGCGAGCGGATCAAGGCAGGGGTGGATATTGTTGGCATCGCCAACTTCAATACGTTTTTGGCAAACACGGCTTCGTATCGTGTGGACCTGCGACGTGTGGAGTATGGAGATGAACGCGATGAAAAGATGCGCGAGGTGTTAACACGGATTAGTCCGGCGAACCAGGCGGACAAAATTCGTTCGGCATTGATGGTGGCCCACGGCAAGAATGATCCGCGGGTTCCCTTTTCCGAAGCACAACAAATTGCAGAGAAGGTGAGATCGCATGGCCGACCTGTTTGGACGGTCTATGCGGGTAATGAAGGGCATGGGTTTTCGAAGAAGGACAACAGCGACTATTTGCAGGCGGTGCAGGTGATGTTCCTGCAGCAAATGTTGGGGAAGTGATGTTGTCTTTCGCGTGGATCGACGGCTGTCGAGGCAACCGTCGTCGATTCGCGGGAATGGTGGGCGGTGTTTAGCGGGAAACAGAAGAGGGCAATGGACGAAGTGGTCAATTCATCCTTTTAGGAGTTGCGAACATGTCCTGCTTTTCACAGACGATGTCCCAGGTTGGTAAGACGCGAATCTTTGCGCGTCTTACGGGCAGGGGGACACAGTTGCTCGTTTACCAGATGGAGTACGAATCGGAAAAGCCTGCCGCGATCATCATTCCCTTACCCATCGCTGTGCCAGGAGACGAATCTAGCGTCTACTTTTTGGATATGAAGGGCTACGAGGGCTTTTTTCGGGACATGCATCAGGGCTTTCCCGCCATCCATTTGCCCAACATTCCCAAGGGGGCAAGTGGCAAGTCGCTGGCGGTTCAGAAGGTGGGAGATTTCATCGCGTCGTTTGTGCCGACGATGGAAGATTTCTCGAAGCTTGATCCGCAGTTTGTCATTCCCAAGGAAACGTGGGCCAAGGTGCCGGCCTATGCGGACTATGGCTTTGCGGTGTTTCAGCTGACGGAGCTTCGTGGTAGGCCGCATCCCATCGCACTGGAATTTCAGACGCGAATGCCTGACCAGGTGTTCTATCCAACGCTGCATATTCATGATGGTGAGGTTCGTAAACGGATCTTCTATAAGCATGAACTGTATTTGCAGCATGCCGCGTATGACTCTCGCGTGGGAGAGTACATTTCGGGGCACTATGCAGACAATGCAACCGGATTTGTCCGCTCGAAGAATGTTGCCGGGAGTTTTTGCAAGTGCGATGAAACGCGGGGCGTTGTCATTCCCGAGTTGCTTATCCATCGGATTGATGTGCTCGGACCGTTGCCCAACAAAGACATGGTGTTTCCGGTTGATGGCAATCCGGTTGTGCGGCCGATCGATTTCCGCCCGATCAAGGCGATGGCTCCGTGGGGAGCTGTTGTTGGAGGGATCTCTTGGCTGATCTATCGCAGAAATCGTGTGTCTGGCAAGCAGTCGCCTGTGGCTGTTAGTGATGGGCCGGAAGAGACGCCTTAAGGAAGCTGTGTTTTTAAGGCAGGGCTTTTATTACTCGGCCGTTTTTGCCTCTTAGGGCGTTTGCCGAGGCAAAGTGAAGGGAGTGCTGTAACCACGAAAGGCACGAAAAACACGAAAGGGGAGATGCAGGGCCGATACGCCATGGCACTGCCGATTTCCCAAAGACTCTATACGGTGGCCCACCATAAATCGTTCAACGAAAGAGAATCGCAAGACACGTTGTCCGAAATGTCTTTGCTGAATATGTGCTTCAGAAGAGCGGGACGCACGGAAAACGATTGTTGGTCAAAGTTGCCCGAAATTGCAACCACAATGCCATAGTCCTTACACCACGTCCACCCAATATCACCGAGTGATGGGTGTAAAAATACTAATGGCACCCTTGCGCATACCAACGCCACCACGGAATTGCCTGCCAAAACACGCCCCCATTGTTCATCGCCCGCCTCCCAATCGACACGCAAACCGTCGTCTGTTACGGCGATACGCTGCAATGCGTCAAGAACAAAATGGTCGTTCCATTTTTCGGAATTCCTGTGAGCTTCTTCAAATTGCTGGGAGAGGTCGTGAATCATCCAGGTGTTCCAGGCGAAGCATAAATGAAGCGGTTGCAGTTGTTGTTAATGTTATGGACCGCCGATTACTTCGTTAGTCTGGTCACCTTGCCACAGTCAGGGCAGCGGCTGAACTCTGTTTTTGGATTCTCTTCCCAAGCGTTACTGCAATTGGAACACTGCCGCCAGCAACCTTCGATTGTTTCAGCACCACAGGCATCTGACGTGGGCAGTTCAAAACCAAGCAGTTGATCGATCCCCAAGTACTTGCGACCGAGGAACTTCACAAGCACCGTTTTTGCATAGATGTAACATTCGCGACTTTCAGTCGCATTCGTAAAATGCACTGAATACCCAGAATTGCTGTGACAATTGCAAGCAAACTGTAGCTCATCAAATGCTTGCAAAGAGAAAATGCTTACGTCTCGAAAAAGGAATTCAATTCCCACATCAACTGCATTCCCAGCGCAGGCAACGATGAGTCGCACATTGCGTGGGCCATCCACGTCTCCAAGTTGGACTTCTCCGCCGTTATCTACGAACTCGCACATGGTGTGGGAAGTGGTAATGTAGCACTCGCGAATGAACGAATGGGGCCAATCGAACTCGTTGGCCAGTCGTTCGCCTACATCTTCCAAGCGTTGGTAGTTATTCATTCGAACCAGCCAGTCTCTGTGAGCCGCATATTGGAGAAATCTCTATGCCTTGTCCAGCAGTGGCACGCGGCGCTAAAGATGAGTGACTTGTTTAATAATGCTGATAGCGATAGCTATCTGCTCCCGCAATTCAAGGATATCCTTGGCAGCGGCACGAAAAACAGGCGATTGCCAGTCACTATCAATGATCACGCAAACTTGGAATTTGCCATTGGGGTCGATGGAAGGGTACCATCCAATATCTAACAGGATTCCATCTTCATAATGTATTTGAGCTAAATCCTCGCGTAGAGACGCGCTCTGATTGTTAAGAGATCTGGTTTCATCTATGTCATCCATATTCCAATAGGCAACCACTCCAGAATTCCAACATATATCAGTGCTCTTCATTCTACTGCCTTTTTAGCGTAGTCAAATCTTTGAATTCATTAAGCGAAAAGGGATGACCGCGAATCACTACTATAGGTTCTTCTATTCTCATCCACCGAAGTGATTTGCCACCCGGCGTTTAATCATTTGTGGGTGTTCCTTCAGGCCAAACCCTGAGCAATAACTTCTCCATGCATGGTGTGAGTAGGCGACTTCTATATTGATCTTTATTGCCAAAAGTAAGTGGGGATCCCACTATTGCATCTGGGTTTGTGGAAAAAATGACCATGGTGAAGGTCTCCTCTTTACTGCCCGGCACTTTTGCACAAATGCGAAAGCTGGTGTCTAAGGCATAATTTTGTTCCGGGTTTTGAAGGTATATGTTCCGAGACAATCTTACGCAGTCTTTCAGTTCATTCTTCAAGCCGTCGGTCAACTGAACCTTCCTCCATTCGCCTGGCTTGAGAGGAGAGTCATAGTTTCCCAAAAGAAGAATCGAAAGACTTTCACCGTTCTCTATGCTAGAAAGAGCTTTGCTGGTAATCGCTTTGTCGCGGGCAGCATCCGCCTTGTCGCGGGCGGCAACATTTATCTTCCAAGCGATGAATGAAATCGCAATTGTCACTATTGCAATAATGCCAATGTACTTTAGTCGAGTCCGCATATCTTAATAGCCAGTCTCTGCAAGGGCTTGGTGGGTCGCAGGGCGATGAAGATCAGCCAATAAGGTGTCGCCGAGCGCAGCCCCACGAGTGCAAGCATTGTCGCGGTAGCGGTCTCCCGTATTTTAAAACGGCGCAGCGGAGCGTGTCACGTTAAATGTGGGCGATGTTCTGACGGGCGGCGAAGAGACTGAAAAGGGTTCCAGCATCGAGTCTGCCGGAATAGCTGAAGTCGTTTGCCCATTCCTAGTCTGCCGACAGGTGACGGATAGGCCAGTTGAGATGCCGTTATTGGTGAGTTGCAAGGTGCTTGGAGCGGTGGTTCGCGGCGGCTGCACTGCTGGCAAGCCAGCAGTGGCACACGGCATCTAGTAGTGGCACACGGCGCGTGAAAAAGCCTCTGGGTTAGCAGAGGCTTGGGATGGTTTTGATGAGATGCGGCAGAGCGTGCTCAGAAAAGATTAGAGCCCGAGTACGTCGTACATGTTGTACAGGCCGGGCTTTTGCTGGGCGACGAACTTGGCCGCTTGCAGTGCGCCAAGGGCGTAGCAGTCTCGGTTGCTGGCCTTGACGGTGACTTCGAGTGTTTCGCCCATCAGGCCGAAGATGATGGTGTGCTCGCCGGGGTTGTCGCCCGTGCGGACGGCATGGTAGCCGATCTCATTGCGAGGACGCTTGCCGATCATCCCTTCTCGGCCGTGCTGATGTTGGGTTTGTCCCATCGCTCCGGCGACGATCTCGCCAAATTTGAGGGCGGTGCCGCTGGGGCTATCTTCCTTCATGCGGTGATGACGTTCGATGATCTCGACATCGACGCCGCTGGCATTGTCTTTTAGTGCGGCACCGGCCGTAGCAACCAGCTTCATCGCCAGATTGACGGTAAGGCTCATGCTGGGGGACCAAACAATCGGAATGATCAGCGACGCTTCGACGAGCTTCTCGCGAATGGCATCGGTTAGGCCTGTCGTGGCCATGACCAGCGGAACCTTGTTTTGAACGCAGGTGCCGATAGCCTTTTCCGCGCCGGCGGGGACCGAAAAATCGATCATGGCGGCAGGAGCAATCGATAGGGTGTCGCTTAGTGGAACGCCCAGTTCATGAACGCCGGCAAGTAAGCCTGCATCACGGCCTAGATCGGGATGGGTCGTCCCTTCGATGGCTGCAATGATTTTGAGGGCAGGGTCAACGGCCCCAAGTGCAACGAGCCTTTTTCCCATGCGTCCGGCAGCACCGTGAATGGCAAGCGATAGAGTCATGGGGATAGGCTCCTGTGAAGCAACAAAAAGGGTAGAGGTTAGACGGTTCCGATGACTACGAGTAGAGTTTAATCGCCTTCACGATTTCGCTCATCTCGTTAGGAACGGCAACAGCGCGGTTGGCAAACGCGGCCCGACGTACGCCGCGGCTGCCTAGGACCTTGTTGAACAGGTCTTGATCGGTCGTATGGTAGGCGACCGTTGCGGTTGGATCTTTGAGTTGGTGTCCGGTCAGGATGCAAACCACTCGCTCGCTTTTGCCAATGATCCCTTGCTCGCGCAAGAGCTTGGCACCGGCAACGCTGGCCGCACTGGCCGGTTCACAGCCGATGCCGCCTAGGCCTACCTTGGCCTTCGCATCAAGGATTTCTTGATCGGACACTTGGCGGACAACGCCATCGCAAACCTGCAAGGCTCGCAGGCACTTGCGAAGATTGACCGGGCGATTGATCTCAATGGCGCTGGCGATGGTATCGGCCTTGCGCTTGAGAGCATCTAGTTCACCATAGTAGTGATTGACAATGTCCATGTTGGCATTGCCGTTTTCCCAGCGGAGGCCACGACGTTCAAACAGTTCGTACAACGTGCCGGCACCACTGGCATTGATCACCGCGAGGCGCGGGATGCGGTCAATCAGGCCGAGGCGGAATAGTTCGTCAAAGGCTTTGCCGAAGGCGCTGCTGTTGCCGAGGTTTCCGCCGGGGACGACGATCCAGTCGGGGATTTCCCAGCGCAACGCTTCGAGCACGCGAAGCATGATCGTCTTTTGCCCTTCGAGGCGGAAGGGATTAACGCTGTTGACGAGATAGATGCCGAGTTCTTTGGAGACTTGTTGCACGCGAGCCATCGCGTCGTCAAAGTCGCCAGCGATTTGAATGGTGAGGGCGCCGTAATCGAGCGCTTGGGAAAGCTTGCCGTAGCTGATCTTGCCCGAGCCGATGAAGATGACCCCCTTCATATTGCGCGAGGCAGCACAGTACATGGCCAGCGAAGCGCTGGTGTTGCCAGTGGAGGCACAGGCAGCTCGCTTAGCGCCAACGGCGCGGGCGTGCGTGAAGGCGGCGCTCATGCCGTTGTCTTTGAAGCTGCCGGAAGGGTTCATCCCTTCGTGCTGCAAAAACAATTTGCCGTCATCCATGCCGATGTATTGACCGACTAGGTCGGATTGTTGCAGCAGCGTTTGGCCTTCGCCCACCGTGACGATGGTTTCCGGCTTGGCGAAGGGGAGCATTTCCCAGAATCGCCAGATGCCAGAGAAACGCATGGGCTCAAACCGACGCGTCCACATCTGCTCAAAATATTTGAGGGAGGAGGGGGGCGGAACCCGATTCCAATCGTACTCGATGTCGAGCAGGTCCCCACATTTGGGGCATCCCGTGCGGACTTCCTCCGTGCCGCAGGTGAAGTCGCACCGGACGTTGATGCATTTCTGAAAGGCGTGATCGGTGAGGGGCACGGGAAGAAAACCGATGTCAAAAGTTGATATAAGCCGTTATGTAACAACCAGTTTAGTCTATTCCGATGGGCTAAAAGTCGCAAGGTGGATTGTTACGGCGTTGTTTGTGTCAAGAAAAAACAGCCCAATTGTGAATCGGGATCAAAATGACCTGATTGAGTCAGAGCTAATCGACGCCGGCGGGGTTAGTCTGCTAAGGTGTGCGGCTGTGGCACACAAATCCATTGCAATCACCGAAAAGACTGGCTAACATCCACAGCGAGGACTGCGTCGTAGCAATGTCGAAAGGCATTATCCATGAATACTAAACAAATTTTAACTCTCGCGATGCTCACTTTTGCGCTCTGTGCAACGGTGATTGGTGATGATCGTTCTTGGACGGATGTGAAAGGCCGCAAGATCGAAGCGGAGTTTCTGCGCGAAGAGGGAAGCTATGTCGTGCTTGCCAAGGGCGACAAGATCATGCGGATCGCTTTTGCGACGCTGAGCGAAGCTGATCAGATGTTTGTCAAAAGCTTGCGCCAAGAATGAAATTGCGCCAGTGGCAGAGCCAGCGAAAGAGGAAGAAGCGTTTGGTGGAGGTACATCGGGCTCACTTCCTAAGCCGGAAACGATGGATGCACCTGTTACCAAAGCGCCGGCCAAAGAGAAGGACACGACTCCCGTGCAAGCTGGCCTGGGAGAGATGCGACTATGGACGACGAATGATGGCAACAGCTTGCGAGCCAAGTTTGTGCAAGTCAAAGAGAACATGGTGATCCTGCGGACCGGGATCAAAAATCAGACGGTCCTCTTCATTAGCCTCTCTGCTCCTGACCAAGAGTACGTCAAGGGAATGTTGCGTGGACGCAAGCAGGACTTGCTGATCGTTCAGTTGGAACGTGAAGTAGAACTCGCTAAAAATCCGCGGAATGCCGCAGGTGGAATTGGCTCGGGATCTTTTTCGAGCTTGCCAACCGGTAATAGTCCACTGGCAAATTCGCCGAATATTGGCGCTTCGTCGGGGCCTAGCTATGGCTCAAGCCTGGGGAGCAGCCCAAGCAGCTTTAATCCGCGGGCTGGCCTTCGTGGTAGCAATCCTGACCTAGGAACGTATCCTGCTGGTGGTTTTCCATCGGGCAATAGTTCAACGGGTGTAGTCATGCCCTCGTCACCAAGCTATGGGTCGGGCGTGACATCGCCGCCTGGATATGGATCTTCACCACCTGGCGGTTATACAAGCTCTGGCCCGGGTTACACGCCGCCGCCGAACGGTGCCTACCCAGGACAAACGCCGTACGTTCCAACTGTGCCGGTACCGAGTGGAACCTCATCAGGGGCCAATTCGGGTGAGGAATATAAGAGCACCTCAGGCTTGTATGGAAAGAGCTCAACACCGAACCGCAATTTGCTGTTTGAGCTGGGCGTAACAGGTTACATGCTGGCGGGTTCTTTTGTGGCCTTGTGTATCGCGCTGGTGGCCACGGTGCTGAAGGTGATGGTTGCCGGCAAATAGGCGACAACAAAGGTTTGCTTTGACGCGACGATGGAAATAACAAAAAACCCCCTAGAGCTGGATAGCTGTAGGGGGTTTTTCTTTGGGTAACTAACTTGCCGGAACAGACAAAGACAAACGGATGAGGCGACTTTCAAAGGAGACTTATTGAACGCTTTCCGAAGGGCTGACATCCAAGGTCGACATGTCGAAGCCTTCGATAAAGCTGGCGAGCGAACGGCTGCGGTAAGGTTGTTGAAGCTTGCGAACCGCCTTGGTTTCGATCTGGCGAACACGTTCACGGGTTACCGAGAAGATCTTGCCGACTTCTTCCAGCGTGTAGGCATAACCATCGGTTAGCCCATAACGAAGGCGAAGTATTTCACGTTCACGGTAGTTGAGGGCTTGCATGGCTTCTTCGATACGATCCTTCAGGGCGAGCTGATGGGTGTCGAAGAGTGGATCGATTTCACGATGGTCGGCGACAAACTCACCGAAGTAGCTGTCGTCGTGATCGCCAACCGGTTGGTCGAGCGATAGGGGTTGGCGAGCCATCTTCATGATGCAACGAGCATCGTCGAGCGACAAGCCAGCGCGACCAGCCGTCTCTTCGGCCGTTGGTTCGCGGCCCAGCTCTTGAACCAGTTGACGGGTAACTGCACGCACCTTGCTCATGGTGTCGATCATGTGAACGGGAACGCGGATCGTACGGCTTTGATCGGCAATCGCACGGGTGATGGCTTGGCGAATCCACCAAGTTGCATAGGTCGAGAACTTGAAGCCACGATTGTGTTCAAACTTGTCAACCGCACGCATCAGGCCGGTGTTGCCTTCTTGGATGAGGTCGAGGAAGCTAAGGCCACGGTTACGATACTTCTTGGCGATCGAAACCACCAAGCGAAGGTTTCCAGCCGACAGAACGCGTTTGGCGGCATCATAGTTTTGGCTAAGGATCTGGGTCCGTTCGATACGGCGTTGTAGGGTGGCTGGAGTTTCAAGGGTCAGCTTCATTAGCGAGACGAGTTCCTTGCGGAGCGACGAATAGCTTTGGCCGAGTACTTCACCCGTTAGCTTGGCTTCGCGGATTTGAATGCGAAGGGTTTGCATCCGAGTGACGATTTCACCCAGGCGAGCAAACAGGGGTTCAAGGCGATTGTTACGGAGGTTCATTTCTTCGATAAGGCGAACGGCCTTGTTACGGCGGCGGATCAAACGCATCCAGGCTTCACGACGAGCGGCCATTGGCTCACTCTTGCTAACAGCGATGCGGTAATCAGCGTGGTTTGCTTGCAGCAACAGCTTGAGCGTGGCTACGTTTGGCCAAATCCGCTTCATGATCCGCTTCTTTTCCGAAGCGTTGGTTACCGAAACTTCGATCGTACGATCAAGGCGAAGCTTGCCATCACGAACCTTTTCCAGAGCGGCGACTGCACCTTGCAGGACAAAGTCAGTGGCCAGCATGCTGTGGCGGTAATAGCGACGAGCACGTTCAATTTGCTTGGCGGTGTAGATTTCTTCGCTGCGATTCAGCAAAGGGATAGCACCCATTTGCATGAGGTACATACGAACTGGGTCATCGGTCGCATCGACAAGATCGTCACCACGATCATCAATCGTCTCGTCGAGATCGAGCTCTTCAGCAAACTCAACGGCTTCTACCACCATGTCGGCATCGGACTCATTCTCAAAGTCGTCCATGTTGTCGATTGGCTTCTGGCTGGCGACTTGGGCGTTTCCCTTTTTGGCTGGACGTGGTGCTGGGCGGCTTGGCGAAGCGTGTTGAACATGGGAAAGGCTGTGGGCCATGGGGCTGTTCCTTGCGAGTTGCCTAAGATCCAGAGATCGTCACCGTTTGATGGATGGGAGGAAAAGCAAGGGAAGGGCCAAATGGCAAAGGATGTCACTGGTTGATTTGTAAGTTGTTTCCTGGCAATGGTTTGCGTGTTTTTTGCGGCGGTTTGGTGTTTGTGGCGGACGTTGCCAATTGGCAACACGGTGCGCTGGCGGGGTTCCGCATGCTGCGTTTTCGATACGCCGCGAAGCCAGCGGGAGGGGAGGGGGCTTTGGGGGCAGTTGGTAGGCTGCCCACAGAAAGCGGCAAATAAACGGGCTGATTTTCTCGACACAGCGGCGTGGTATTGCAATAATCAGCGTTGCCCCTGGGGGTGAGTCTGGGCCTAAATCATTCGGCCACATCCCCATCATGTATTGGGAGATCGCGAATGCGTCGTCGTTGGCATTTGGTTTGGCTGAGCGTATTGGTTACGGGATATGTTGGCTGCTCGGGAAGTTCGGGATCAAGCACTGCGCAAGCTCCTTCGACCTCCTCTTCCCCGACGTCGAGCACGCCTGCGGGTTCGCCAGCGGCAAGCACACCGGCACCCGGGGGCCCAGCCGCTCCTGGTGGATCTGGCTATGGTTTGCCAAACCCGACCAGCTCTGCCCCGATGGGTGCAACTTCCGGAGCTCCAGGAGCTGCAGCACCAGGCGGTGCGGGCTATGGACTACCTAACCCAATGACCTCTGGGCCAGCCACGGGAGGACCTGCTCCTGGTGGAGCAGGTTATGGTTTGCCTAATCCGACTTCTTCTGCTCCTGCAACCGGAGCACCGATGCCAGGTGGCGCAGGCTACGGTTTGCCAGGGACCACAACTGCCGGTCCGGCAACGGGTGGACCCGCACCAGGTGCGACGGGCTATGGCCTACCTCCGCTTGGTAATTCTGGAACAGCGGCTCCTACAACAACCGGCGCGATTCCCGGCGGTGGTGGTAACGGTTTGATTCCTGGTGGCGCACCGATGGCGACCGGCGCCACCGTCGGTGGTTTGCCACCGACGGGCCCTGGTACGGGGGCGACGGCAGGCGCAACGGCGACAATTCCAGGCGGTGCGATCCCTGGTGGAGCCGGATATGGTTTGCCAGGAACGGGCGCCGCTGGCGCAGGTATCGGTGGCGCCCTTGGCAATCCCTACGGACAACAAGCACTGCCTGAACCCAAAACACTGATGGAATTTGCCCAGCGTGCCTTCAAAGAAGGCCACGATAAAGAGGGCTTCGACTATTTGACGGCTCACTACCTTTGCAATGATGAAGGCATTGCCGGAATTAAAGAGGCGGTGAAGTGGTCTGATGAATTGCGTCGCCCCACTTTAGGAACACGATTTGGCTTTGGTGTGGCATATACGCCAGGGCGTGATTTTACAGGCGATCCACAGCCGATTGGCCGTGTGGTTGCTGTGAAGAAAAAGGAAAAGAATGAAGGGGGCTCGCCAGGGGCTCCACCAACTTCGTCGGGTCCGCCAGCGGGCATGATGGGAATGCCAGGGGGAAACAGTGGTGCTGCACCCGATGGCAGTGATGGCCTAAAGGCTCTCGATTGGTACACGGGGGACCTTGGCAAGCGGATGTTTGAAGAGCTGAAGACGCATATTGAAGCGGGTGACTATGGATCGGCCCTCAAGGGGCTGGATGGTCCTAATAGTGCAGCAGCGCCGGCCGCTGGTGGTCCTGGTACCGCGGGGATGCCACTGGGTATGCCAGCGGGAATGCCCGGCATGGGCGGTCAACCTGCCAACGCAGGGGGCAAAGCAGGCGAGCCCAAGGGAATGGTTCCCGGCATCACTTGGGTTGGTCAAATGGCCACCAAGGAAGCGGTCGAAAAGAAGGCTCGCGAACAAGGAATCGATGTCCTGTTCCTGTATGAAGTGACGGTTACGGTCGGAAAGAACGGCGTAGTTCGCAATACGACAAAGATTCGCGTAACCGCCTTAGAGCGTGCGAAGGACTTGATCGTTACGCCGCTGCTTGCCAACCACAAGTTGCAAGAAGACCGCGAAAAGCAAAAGGATAAAGATCCTGTCGATGCCGAAGTGCAAAAGGTATTGGCCGTCGTAGAGAAGGGGCTTAAAGTTGGTGACTTGCCAGAAGCAATCACTGCCGACAAGGTGGCTGCTCGCATTAAGAAGCTGGCAAGCACCCCGGACAACGTCCTACGTACGCTTCTAGAAGCCAAGCTTTACATCGCGCTGGACCTGCTCAAAGAAGAGGAGCTCAAGGAGGCGATTGCCGCTTTGGGGGGCAACGATCTTGGGAAGCTTCTCACGGGTGCCAATGAAAACGAGCGTGCGGAAGCCCTGAAGGACCTGCTTCCGAAAAAGAAGAAGGCCTAACGCTTTTGCCGTTTGAAGAATGTCAAACCACTAAGCAGCCTGTTTAACGCAGGCTGCTTTTTTTGTTGCTACGCCAAAATATCGCGAATGATGCCGCCGTGCACATCGGTCAACTTACGATCAAGCCCGTTGTAGTAAAAGGCGAGCCGATCAAAGTCGAGCCCCATCAGCTTGAGAACCGTACCGTAGAATTCCCAGACGTTTGTGACCTTCTCTACCGACCGTCGGCCGAAATCATCGGTAGCGCCGTAGCTGGTTCCTCCCTTAATGCCAGCCCCCATCATCCAGCAGGTGAAGGCATCGGGATTGTGATCGCGACCGGTGGTGTTGGCCTGATGGGTTGGCATCCGGCCGAACTCTGTTGTCCAAAGGACCAATGTATCTTCCAAAAGGCCACGCTGTTTTAGGTCAGACAGAAGTGCGGCAGTTGGTTGATCAAAGATGGGACAGTGTCGCTCGTAGTCGGCCTTGAGCGTCTTGTGGGCGTCCCAGTTGAGAAGCCCATCCACGCCGCTGGCGCGTGAGGCGCAGTACAAGTTGACATAACGCACGCCACGCTCCAAAAGCCGACGGCTAAGGATGCAGTTGCGAGCGTAGGAGGCTAACAGCTTGTTTTCGTGGTCCGTCCCGTAGGAGGCATGGGTTTGCTGGGTCTCCTGGGTGAGGTCGGAAACTTCTGGCGCAGACAACTGCATCCGAGCGGCTAATTCATAGCTGGCAATCCGAGCTTGCAACATCGAGTTACCTGGATGCTCGGCCGCATGCCGCTGGTTGAGCTTTTGCAGGAAAGCGCGAGCAGAATTTTCCTGCGCTGCGGTAATCGCTGCAGGTTGTGCAAGGTTGCGAATCTCTTGATGGGCCGCCATCATGATCGCCTGATGCCGAGCTGGCAAAAAGCCGTTGCTCCAATTCGCCTTGCCGTTTGGCGGCTCGCCACGGACATCGGGAATTGCCACGTAAGTCGGCAAGTTGTCATTAATGCTACCAAGGCCATAGCTCAACCAGGCGCCGGCACTTGGAAAGCCTTCCTGAACATGCCCGGTATTCATGAACACGCAGCCAGGGCCGTGCGTGTTAGTCTTGGACTTCATCGAGTGGATAAAGGCGATGTCATCCACATGCTTGGCCATGTGGGGCAGCATGGTGGTGATCATCTTGCCGCTTTGTCCGGCCGGGGCAAAGTCCCAGGGGGACCGCATGAGGTTGCCATTCTTTCCTTGGAAGGAAGAAAAGTTCTCTTCGCCAGGAAGTGGCTCGCCGGTTCGCTTTAACAGTTCGGGCTTGAAGTCCCAGAGGTCAAGATGTGAGGCAGCGCCAGGGCAGAAGATCTGAAGCACTCGCTTTGCCTTGGCCGGAAAGTGCGTTTGCCCTACACCGGGTTGCCATGGCGCGAGGTCTGTAGCTGGTGGAGCATCGGCGGAGTGCAGCTCTTGCCCCAGGAGCGAACAAAGGCCAAGGCCGGCCATGCCGGTAAGCGTGCTACCCAGCAATTGTCGACGATTTAGTAGAGGTGCGTTTGTAGTGGGATTCATGGTAGGTGTACTCAGGATAGAGCGAAATCCGCTTCGCATTAGTCGATCATGATTAGTTCGTTGGAGTTGAGCAGCGTGCGGCATAGGAGTGGCAAGCCATGCTCCTTCACCAGGTCGAGGCCGCTCTGCAATTCATCGGCGGTGGGAGCTCGACCAAAAGCAAGGACAAAGGCGCGTTCAACTTGGGAAGCGGGCAGGGCGGCATTGGATTCGGCTTTTACACGTTCCGCAAAGAAGTTCGCCATGTCGAGCGAGAAGGGATGGTTGAGAAGTGTCAGCGCTTGCAAGGGAGTGGTGGTGGCAGCCCGGCGAGGTTCCGCAAATGCAGGATCGGGGCCATCAAAATCGGTAAGAAGATCAACGCGGGCCGCTCGCGCATTGTGATGATAGACCGAGCGGCGATAGGTATCGGGCCCATGAGCATTCAAAGGAACGTAGGTAGCAACGTTATCTTGTTGGTATTCATAAAGGCGGAAGCCAGGTCCCCCCATCCGCAAATCGAGTTTGCCTGCCACGCTAAGCAACGTATCTCGCACTTCTTCAGAGGTAAGCCGCCTTGGTGGAAAACGCCAAAGCAGGCGGCTATCACCATCGATGCGTGCTGCCTCGGCACGGAAGGTGGAGCTTTGCTGATAGGTTTGAGAAAGAATGATCATTCGGTGAAGTGGCTTCAATTGCCAACCACCTTTAGAAAGCTCCGACGCTAAATAGTCGAGCAATTCGGGATGCGTGGGACGCCCACCCATATAACCAAAGTCACTTGGTGTATCGACGATGCCCGTTCCAAAGTGATAGTGCCAAACCCGATTGGCAAGGACACGCCGGGTTAGTGGTTGGTCGTCTCGTGTGATCCATTTCGCCAGGGCCAGACGCCGTGCGCCTTCTGCTGCGGTGGGCTCCAAGTGATAGTTTTCAATCACGCCATCAAAAACACTTAGCCCACCAGGCTGGACTTCGGGGCCAAGTTTCTGGGGACTTCCCCCCAGGAAAACATGAAACGGGCCCGGAGCAGGACGATGATTTCCAACCCACCATCGCGGCAGCGCGGGGACTTGCGCGATTTTGGCATTGATGGCGGCCAGTTCTTCGTTGGCTTTTTTAAGCTGCGATTCCTCTTCGGCAGAAAGTGGAGTCTTGGGGTCGGCGGATTTCTTCGCTTCCAGGGCAGCCTTTTGTGCTTGAGGCCCCTTCTGCTGTTCTAGTAGCGGAGCAAGGGCAGCGGTTCGGGCCTGGATTTGTTCTGGTGATGCCACTTCACGATCACCATGCACAACGCCCGAGAACGTCGCAGCCATGGCGTAGTAATCGGATGTCTTTAGCGGGTCAAACTTGTGGTCGTGACATCGCGCACAACCCAGCGTGAGCCCCAAAAAGCCTTCGCCCGTTGCTCGGACCATTTCATCCATTTGATCGGATCGGATTTGGGCAGCTGCGGCCGGGTCTTGGTTGCCAACGTCATCATAAGGACCGGCTACTAAGAAGGCCGAGGCAATGTCGAGCTTGGTATCACCATTGGCTAGAACGTCGCCGGCTAGATGCTCGACGATTAGCTGGTTCATGGGCTTGTCTTGATTGTAGGCTTCAATCACATAGTCACGAAGCGGCCATAGGTTGGTGATGATCTCATTCCGTTCGTAGCCGCGGCTTTCACCAAACCGAATGACATCTAGCCAGTGCCGTCCCCATTGTTCGCCATAGCGGGGACTGGCCAACAAGCGGTCAACCAACTGCTCCACGGCCTGCTTGGGATTGGACCGGTAGGCTTGTTCAAAGTCCGCAATTTCTTGAGGAGATGGTGGAAGGCCGATGAGGTCGTAACTGATCCGTCGGATCAACTGCGGAGGTAGTGCAGGGGGATTGGGAACAAGACCCTTTTGAGAGAGTGAAGCAATGACGAACCGGTCGATGGGGTTTTGTTGCCATGTGGCAGGTACCCCAGGTGTTGTGGGAGGCGCTACAGCTTCGATCGGACGGAATGACCAGAAGGAGGCATCGGCCTTCGACTTCTCCTTTAGTACCAAGTTTTGCGGCCAAGTGGCTCCGGCGGCAATCCACTGTTGAAGGAGGGCTTGATCTGCATCAGAAAGTGCCGGCTTCTTCTGCGGCATCTCAGCTTTTTTCGTGGCCGGATCGACGACTACTTTTTGAAACAAGGGGGAATCTTCGGGCTTGCCAGGAACAATGGCTGCTCCTTCGTCGCCCCCCTTGAGCGCATCGGCCAAAGTTTCCAGCGAAAGGTTTCCCTTCCGCGTGTTGGAGTTGTGGCATTCGATACAGTTCTTTACCAGGACCGGCGCGACCTGCTCATGAAACTGTTTAGCAGCGGCTTCGTCAGCCTGAGTGGGCGAAATGCTTGACCATAAGCCAACAAGTAAGATGCAGGTCGCAAGGGATATTTTTGAGTGTGTCATAATGCAGGAAGTCAAAGTAGAGAACCAGCGGATCGTCTCATTTACCAATGAGGTAGTCATGAGGCACCTCTTGGCGACACGCGGCGAGCCGCTTTTCTTTTTGCCAAGACAGGCTTGGGAGCGGATGTTTTATTGGAACCTTGTCGGCCTGCCAGCATGTCCTTTTGGGCTGCTTCCAAGTGCGTCTTCATCGCCAGTTGGGCGGCGACGGCATCCCCATTTTCAATGGCCGTGAGAATGGGCAAGTGCTGGGCGACTGCCTTTTCTTTGCCGATGCGGCCAATCGTTAATTGGCGACATTCCCGGCCAATATCCGCTAGAGAATCCAGGATCAGCCGAAACATGAGGTTGCCGCTCACGTCGGCCAGCATGCGATGGAATTCCAGATCGCACTCGATGGCTACTGCCGGGGATTCTGCAAATTCAAGCCGTTTATGGATGTCCCATAGGCGGGAAAGATCCGAAGGTTTGGCCCGTACGGCGGCCATCGCTGCCGCAATGGGCTCAATGGCTAGGCGTGTTTCCTGTAACTGACGTTGGCGCTCCGCTTCGTCCGGAACCAGCATCATGAGGGAGGTGATGAGTGGCTTGTGCAGTCGCTGGACGACGCGTGTTCCGATTCCGTGTTGGATTTCGACCAGCCCTTGTAGCTCTAAGCGGATGGTCGCTTCGCGAACGACCGGGCGACTCACACCAAGCTGTTCGGCCAGGACTCGCTCGGGAGGCAGGAACTCATCGCCAGAGGCAATGCGCAAGGCCACCTCTTCACCAAGACGGCTGCATACCTCTTCCACGAGGGAAGACACACGTTGGATTCGCTGAATGGTCATAGGTCAGAGGTTTTACCACTGCCTGTTTGCCAAGTCAACTTTTTTCTGCGGGGCGCCGCTTTTGCCGGCGGGGTGTGCTTAAAACGTCGCAAAAACAAGGCCGTTTAAGGTGTTAGAAAGAAAAAGCGGAAATCCGGGCGCTTTTGCCTTGCAGCATAAGGGCAAGGTTATTGCCCGGCAGGTGACACTCGATGAGTGATTTGCCTGCGTGCGATCCCCTCGGGTGCGAAGTGCCGGCTATCGATCGACACGGACGAGTTGTCACCTAGCACGGCATAGGTTCTGGGGGCCAAAGGGGCGGGAGATTGCCAGGGAGTGGCTTGGCCGCGTGGTCCTAGGTGATAAAGGTCGCGCAGTAGGCGTGTGCGTTTAAGTGTCACGCTTCCCTGGGAAGCACCGATGGCAATCTTGGGTAGTGGAGGGTTTTCGACAAACGTCGCAAGCAGCGGCTTGTTCCAAGGGGCCGTAAGGATCACGTTGCCATCGATCGCCAAAATAACTTGTCGATCGCAAAGTGTGAAATGAAAAACCTGTTCTGACTGGGGAAGTGCCTTTCCTTCCGGAAGCTTTCCCACCGAAATTTCAACGTCGGATTTGAAAATCTGCACTGTCCCATTGGGTAAATCAACGCGGGCAACAAAGGTGTCGCTTGGATCGCTAAGCTGTAACGCAAAGATTGCATTGTCCGTGTGTACAAGCGAGACTTCGAGAAGCAAGTCAGTCACGGGATAGAGCTCGCGCGATAGTTGCGAGTTAAAAGGATCGTTATCGAGTAGCGGCGAATCTTCATCGCGTGGTAGTGGGTTGGTTGTGCAGCGCCAGTGATGATAGTCGAGCCATTGCCAGTTGCTCGGATCTTCTTGGCAGCGAATTGTCGCGAGGTTTGGCGATGCAGAAAGCTGCCAGCCGGCTTCGCTTGCTAAAGCGGCAGTTTGTGATCGGCTCGTCCATCGGGGGCGCAAAGCTGTCGATTTAGTTGGTCGATATTGACTGTCGTAGACTTCAATCGCCACCCCACGAAGTTCGCTAAGCGACTTTTGTAAGACCTCGCCATTGATCACAACGTCTCCAGCGGCGGTTCCCCACGTTTCACCCGGCAGGGCAACGATTCGCTTGATTTGCCGCGAGGGTGTAGCATCGTTTGAAGAGTCATCCTCGATAACTACAACATCGTGTCGCTGAATGTCGGCACCTTCCGTCAGTGGTACCAGCGTAACCTTCTCGCCCGGCAAGTAGTGCAATACGTCGGTGGACGTAGTGATCGGAAAACCACATTGCCAGCAGGTTAGCCTTGCACCTTCCCCAAGGAGGGCGACTTTCAAGTCTTTACCACAGTCGGGGCACGTCAAAACGGTACATTCGCCGCAGTAAGTGGGAGCCATGGAGTCGCCATCGATGGTGGCAATCCTCGGCGAACCCTCAGCCCTCGAAGAACGGCCGGCGGGCTTGTTAAATCGCGAGGCAATCGCGATGGAAAAGCCAAAGACGAGTCCTGCCAAGCCGAGTAGGATCAGGAGGTTTTTTGTCATGGCCGTTCTCGGGTTGCTGGTGTACTACTGCGCGACCTTCGAATCGGAAAAGACAAAGTACGCGGCCGCCACCATGCATAGCGCGGCCCAGACGAAGTTCCACTTGATCTGTTCCTGCAATAGCAAGATCGAAACCGGCACAAACACTGCCAGTGTAATGATCTCTTGCAAAATCTTGAGCTGTGCAAAAGACAGATTCGCCTCGTGCCCGATCCGATTGGCTGGCACTTGGAGAACGTACTCAAAGAAGGCGATTCCCCAGCTCACCATGATCGCCAAGAGAATCGTTTTCCCTTTGAGGAACTCGAGTTTGGGATGCAGGTACCAGGCCGTCAGCATGAAGACGTTTGACCCGATCAATAGCAAGATAGTTTGTACAATCGGCGGAAGCTTCATCGTTGCAATCTCTGCGTAACCAGGTCGAAAATCAGTTTTATACGTCGCTGCTAGGACGCTGTTCGAGCAGTTTGTCGGTGCTGGATGGATCCACATCGTGGCAAGCGTTTGTCAGGATGTCTGAGATCTCATCCATTTCCTTCTGCCAATCCGCGAGTGAAATTTCTGGCGGGTGCAGTTCCCTAAGCTCCTTTAGAAGCAGGACCATCCGCAGGACGTGCCGGAAGATGACCCCTTCTTGTTTTTGTAGTCCACGCGCCGTGATGTATTTGTCGAACTTGCCGCCAAATTCGATTAGTTCTCCTACGGCCCAAACGCTTTGCGTGCTGATCGAATGCACATCCGGAAACCCGGCGTCGAACAAGCGTCGAAGTTTATCGCCTAGCGGCAAGATCCTGACACGTTCGCGCGGATCTTTGTGATAGTCGTCTTCATCCGACTCATCTTTTTGCCCTAATTCTTGCGGTGTACAAAGCCCTTGGCGAAGCAATTGCTCATGCAGTCGCGTATTGGCCAGCGGGCCCCATGGACGGTCTTCGGGATAAGGAACTCGCACCAGTTTGGCAACTGAGGCGGGCATTTCTAGCACGCTTTCGATCGCTTCAATCCGTTCATCGCGGCTTGCAATTCCTAGCTGATCAACCAGGAAAACGCCGTAAAGTGGATTGATGCTGCGAAGCTTTACCAGTCGTGAAAGCTCTGCGGTGGGAACCGCGCAAAGCGCCTCGTAGGTTGGCGGTGGAGGAGCTTCATTTTTTACGGCGTCGCTGCTCACGCCAGTGGAAGCAACCTTCACCTCTTTGCCGGCCAATTCACTAAGGGCCTGTGCCATCAGTCGTTCGGTTTCGGTAGGGCGACGATTTTCAACGGCGGCGGCCTGCGTTTTTTCGTCAGCGGCCGCTTGAGTTGCCACAGGGGGTTCGGGCTCTAGTTTTACGTAGCCGCCGGCCCAGAGCGTGAGTAACATGCGATCCAGTTCACGCTGAGCGCCGATCAAACTTCCCGAGGAATGCAATCGCCGGCCAACCAATTTTCGAATTGGTGCGATATCGGGTGACGCGTCGATCATGTAGGCCAAAAGACGCCAGGGAAGAGGTCCGCGACTAGCAAGCTTGGCCGGAGGAGCGACACGCAGCTTTTCAAACTGCGCTTCGGTCCAGTATTGTTCGGTAGATCGCCGCGTTGGCATCTTTCGCTTGAGGTCTTTCTTCACGCGGATCAACTGCGGGTCTTTGGTGTCTTCAGGGATGGTGTCGTATTTCTGCTTCCAGCGCAGGTATTTGACGTCGTCTTCATGGGCCAGCACAAAGACGTAGCCGCGTGTATCAAATTGTGGCCGGCCAGCGCGTCCGAAAATCTGATGGGCGCTGCTAGGGTCGATGATTTTCATCTGTCCAAACGGGCCCTTCATCAGCGTTGGCAGAACGACGCTTCGCGCGGGCAAGTTGATGCCGGCCGCCAGGGTCTCGGTGCACACGCAGACCGAAAGTAGCTTTTGCTGAAACAGGTCTTCGACGATGCGACGATACTTGGGCAAAATCCCTGCATGGTGGATTCCAACGCCACGTAGCAGCAATTGTTTGAGCCGCGGCCCAGCACCTTGCGACCAGCTGAAGTGCGAGATCCGCTCCGTGAGCTTGGCCTGTTGTCCTTCCGCCAGCAGCGTTTTTCCCTTGAGAAGGTCGGCCGTGCTCCAGCATTCATCTCGATTGAAGCAAAAGAGGAGGGCGGGCGTATAGCGTGACTCTTCAGTACCTTGCGCCAGAATCTCCATCTGGTCGGCAAGTAGTTGATCGCCAACCCAGCGAAAATCGAGAGGGATTTTCCGCTCTGTTCCTTGTACTAGTTCCAGCGAACGGTTGTGGCTGGCCTTTAGCCACATGGTGAATTCAAAAGCGTTACCGACCGTGGCAGAAAGCAAAAGCAAGCGGATATGAGCGGGCAAAAGTCCCAGCGTCAGTTCCCAAACAATCCCGCGTTCGGGATCGGAAAACTGGTGGAACTCATCCATGACAACGGCAGAGACGTGCGAAAAATCAAACGCCTCATGGTGCAGTAGGCGGTTGAGCAAGATTTCAGCGACAACGACCTGGATCGGCGCGGACGGATTGACGCGGCGATTGCCTGTCGCGAGCCCGACATCTTCCTCGGAGAATCCCCAGCGAACCGCAGCCGCTTGCAGCTCGGCAAACTTTTGCTCGGTAAGGGCGATTAGCGGTGTTGTGTAATAGGCCGAAGTCCCCGAGTGCAAAGCTTCAAACAGGGCGGCTTCTGCGATCAGCGTTTTGCCTGTTCCTGTCGGCGCGCACACGAGAACCCCTTGTTCCGCGGTGAAGTAGTGCAGCAACGCTTCTTCCTGAACCGGATAGGGCGGAAATTGGAGCTGCTCTAAATATCGCGAAGCAATCTGGTCTCGAGTGAGAGGAGACAAAGGGGGGAATCCTTGAAAAAGGCGGCCAAAAACGAGCGTAAGCTGCTAGAGTCGATCTAGCAGCTTACCATAGGTCGTACGTCAGGCGAGCGTGTCTCGAGTGCTGAGGCACGCTGCGTTTGGACTAGTTGGTGAATTAGCGAAGTAGCCGTTTTAGCTCGGATTCCAGCTCACCAGCGTAGATGCTTCGGCGGACGACTTTGCCATCCTTGCCCACCAAGATCATCATTGGCAATGCATGAATGCCAAGGTCCACGGCGAGCGGGCTGGTGTCGAGGCCCCCTTCTGCATAGAGCTGCGGCCACGCCAATCGTTTGGCATCCATGAATTTCTTCAGCTCGGCCGGGCGATCCAGGTTGATACCGACAGGTACAAAACCATCTTTGCCGTATTTGGCCTGCAGAGCTCGAATCGTGTCGAGGTCTTTGACGCACGATTCGTACTCGGTTGACCAGAAGTGAACAAGGATCGTCTTGCCGCTTAAGGAGCTAATATCAAACGGTTTGCCGTCGGTCAGCTTCCCCTTCAAGGCAAAAGGTTTTCCTTCCAGCGAAAGGCGACGCTGAGCACCGGCTGCCTTGGGGGCGAGCGGGCTCTTGGGGAAGTCTTGGGCTAGGCGAGCCCACCACTTTGCAGCCACTTCATCCTGCTGAGCAAATTCGTGGCTGACGGCAAGTTGGAAAACCGCTTCGGCCGAATCTTCGCTGGCGGGGTATTCCTTGACGAAAGCTTCGAGGTCTTTCAGCCACTGATTATTGATTTCTTCGTAGTTCGCATCCTTCTCCTGCAAGCTGAGGTTGTACTCGGCCTGCAACAGATGAAAGCGAGCATAGGGTACGACATCCTTGGACTCCGGAAGCTTGCCAGCCTTGGCAATGAACTCCTTCAGGCGAGCCCGTGCGCCGGTGTAGCCGCCAGACTGAAGTCCTTGAGCCAGGGCATCTGCATATTGCTTGAGCCAGAGGACGCGATCATCCGATGAAGGGAGCGAAAACGCTAGTTTTTCCAGCAAATCTGCCCGTTGTTGATAGACCTTGCCAATCTTGGCTGGCGTGTTTTGTTGGGCAAGGGTGCTGTCGAGTTTGTTGATCTCGTCGATCAGCTTTTGGGCGTCAGCAGAAATGTTGACGGCCTGGGAGGGAACCGGTGCATCGACGCTGCGCGTGGCAGACGAGAGGAAGAAAAAGCCCCCCGCGTTGGCCAAAGCTGGATCCTCTGCAAGGCTTTGCGGAAGGTCGAGCAAGTGCCAGGCATCGCCCGAGCGTACGAGCGAACCGACCAAAAGTTGACCATGTTTGCGGTCGCCACTCGAGGGTGTTTCGATGACGGCGGTGACGTTGTCGTAAACCATCACATCCTTGGTGGAACCATCGGTCCCGGCAGGGATGGTGCCAGGTTGGGAAGCGCCAAAATTCAGCCATTCCGTCTTGGGAGTGATTAGCTTTTGCCGCTTGGCAACTGCTGAAAACTTTTCTGCGGCCGAGGCGGCCTTGGCTTTGAGCTCTTGGGCCTTTTCGGGGCTTAGTCCGAGGGCATCGATCTCGGCCGTCGAAAGCAGAAGTCGCTCGAACCGAAACGAGTCAGCAGTGCGGATGGCGGCTACCACTTCGGCCGTCACCTCTTCGGGTGAAATGACCTTCCAGTAATCGATCCGCTTGTCTTCGTTCGCATCGATCCCCCAGCGAGTACCGGCTGTTCCTAGCCAGCGGTGTTGGTCGGCCGTCTTGTTGAAATCGCTGTCGATGTCGCGATAGACCTCGACACCATTTTTGAAATAGCACCATTGGTCGACGCTGTTATCGCCGTTGGAATCAAGGTAGTGCCGGAGGACTTGGCCGTTTTCGTCGGAGACGACAAAGCCGGCTAGACCACCGATTCGCTTGATCTCGACGGTGCACTTCGCAATATCTGCCGCGGCGGGCCGGTCGTAATCGACGTCGGCTTGCAGCGGTTTGTGTTCGAGGGCCTCGCTGGGGCCGGGCTTTTCGGCCCAGCAGCTGGCTGGCATAGCAACCAAAGCGAGGGCACCGGCCAGCGGTGCCAGGGGAGAAATCTTCTTCGTGGCTTGGAGGTTACGAAAAAACATGGCGTCCAATCCGTGGAACTTTTGAGAAACAGCAATCCTGAAAGGGCTTCGCGGCGGCGACTTTTGTCGGTCCAAGAGCCCCCTTACTCTGGTTTTTCGGTCCCGTGAGCGGAAAAACGATAGTAAAACATGCCGATTTTAACGATTCTCGGGGCTGGAGGCCCGTAAAAAATTGGAAATGGCGGGGCCACCCTCATCCCTCGATCCGGATTGGCCCGATAAGATAGGCTTCCTGGGTGAGTGAGCGAGACGCTTCGGCGCCTCAGTTTTTCACAAGTACTGGCTGGCAAGGGATTTAGCTAAAAAGCGATCGTCCTTTTGACAGCGGGGAATGTCCTGTTAAAATATGGGGCTTCCCTGGAAGTATTTCTTGGTCCAGGAGTGGGGCGGTTAGCTCAGTTGGTTAGAGCGCGTCGCTGATAACGACGAGGTCAGAAGTTCGAATCTTCTACCGCCCACTGGTTGATTTCGGTTAAAATCTTGTTTGGGGCTGATGTTTGGCTGGCTAAATGCCGAAAAACTCAGTCTCGATTGCAAGTGATTGATCGGGGATGTAGCTCAATTGGGAGAGCACTGCCTTTGCAAGGCAGGGGTTGAGGGTTCGAGCCCCTTCGTCTCCACTAAACCAGACCAAAGTTGCTTTGGAATGGTTTCTTCGATACCCGGTTGCGGACCATTTGGGTTTGCTCTAGGTTGGGAAGAGTTCGAGAGAACAACGGCTTGCGAAAATGAATTTTATGGGCCCCTTGTCAGTGGCTCAAGGATTCGTATACTGCAAGCCGAGTTAACAATTCTCCGAAGGGTGTCGCGTCGAATGACGCTATGCTTTTTGGGGGTCAGAAGTGTTTTTGGTTGCGACTTGGCTCGCTAACAAAAAATTCTTCTGAGGTGTTGACGACCTAAAACGTCTCCGCTAACTTGTTACTCTTCGACGCGGTTAAATTTGTTTGTGTTGTGAGTTGTAGGTGCAAGAGTCCTCCGAGATGTCGGATGACTCTTCTGCTTACAAGCAGGCAAACAAGGTGGAGCGGTTAACGCCGCTGCCACCTTATTTTGTTCTTTGACAATTTGGTTGTTGTGTAGATGGCATCTTTATTAAGTGTGATGCTTTGACTTCGGTCAAAGTATCGACACGGTTCTTAGTTAGCGTAACGCTTTAAGTGCTGTGAAGCAGCTTAAAGCTAAGACGATTCGAAATAAAATATCGTTAAGTAGATCAACAGAGAAGTTGTCGTGAGATAGCTTCGAAAGATTGGATCGAGAGTAGTTGTTGTCGCATTTATGCGAACGCTTGATGCAAAAGAGTCTTCGGACTTTTGAGTGTTGAGAGTTTTGAATATTTGTGGTCAAGCTACTAAGGGCATGTGGGGGATGTCTTGGCGTCAGAAGGCGATGACGAGCGTGGAAGACTGCGATAAGCCTGGGGTAACTGTCAAACAAGTATTGATCCCAGGATTCTCTAATTAGTTAGTACTGAATCCATAGGTGCTAACGGCCAACCCGGTGAACTGAAACATCTTAGTAACCGGAGGAAAAGAAAGAAAAATCGATCTCGTTAGTAGCGGCGAGCGAAACCGAGTCAGCCCAAACCGCGAGGGTTTTCCCACGCGGGGTTGTAGGGCCTCTTATATGTGAGTTACAAAACCATTGATTAGCAGAGCCGGTTGGAAAGCCGGGCCACAGAAGGTGACAGCCCTGTAAGCTAAAATCAAATGGACTCACTAGAGGTACCTGAGTAAGTCGGGTCACGTGAAACCCCGACTGAATCTACGGGGACCATCCCGTAAGGCTAAATACTCTCTGACGACCGATAGCAAACTCAGTAAGGCGACTGAAAGATGAGAAGAACCCCGTTGAGGGGAGGATGGTGAACCTGAAACCACATGCCTACAAGCGGTCGGAGCACTATTTATATAAGTGTGACGGCGTGCCTTTTGCATAATGATCCGGCGAGTTACCGTTAGCGGCTCGGTTAAGGTCTTACGGACCGAAGCCAAAGGGAAACCGAGTCTGAATAGGGCGATTATTGGTCGCTGATGGTAGACCCGAAACTGCGTGATCTACCCATGGGCAGGTTGAAGCGCGGGTTAAACTGCGTGGAGGACCGAACTCACTTGGGTTGAAAACCGAGGGGATGACCTGTGGGGAGGAGTGAAAGTCTAATCAAACGCAGAGATAGCTGGTTCTCTCCGAAATATATTTTGGTATAGCCTTGAGCCACTACGTGTTGGGGGTAGAGAGACTGAATTGGCGTGGGGGTCCTTCCAGACTACCCAGCCGAACCAAACTCCGAATACCGATACGACTATCTCAGGAGACAGACCGCGAGGGATAAGCTTCGCGGTCGAGAGGGAAACAACCCAGACCAACAGCTAAGGTCCCAAAGTAATACTCAGTCACTAAGGAAGTGAAGTTGCAGTGACAGCCAGGATGTTGGCTTAGAAGCAGCCACCATTTAAAAAGTGCGTAACAGCTTACTGGTCGAGCAATTTCGCGCCAATAATGAACGGGAGTAAGTATTACACCGAAGCTTTGGACTCGAAAGAGTGGTAGGAGAGCGCTGTACACGAGATACAAGCCGTACGGTAACGAGCGGTCGCGGCGTGTACAGGTGATTATGCCGGAATGAGTAACGATAAAACAGGTGAGAATCCTGTTCGCCGAAAACCTAAGGTTTCCTGGGGAAGGTAATTCCGCCCAGGGTTAGCCGGTGCCTTAGTCGAGGCCGAAAGGCGTAGACGATGGACAGCAGGTCAATATTCCTGCGCCAGTTATGTGAACTGATGGAGGGACGGCGTGTGAATGGAAAGCGGTACGGTTAGAAGTGTCCGTAGACCGAGTTGAGGTGGGGGAGAGGTAAATCCGCCCCTATAGCCAAGGCTCGGGCTTGAAGGCATCCAAGTTCCTGAAATTTCCTGCAGCACGTCCAAGAAAATCTTCTAAGGGTTAAAGCATAATTGACCGTACTAAAACTGACACAGGTAGGTGAGACGAGTAGTCTAAGGCGCTCGGGAGAATGGTGGTTAAGGAACTCTGCAAATTGACCCCGTAAGTTCGCGATAAGGGGTGCCTCCGCAAGGAGGCCACAGTAAATCGGCTCTAGCGACTGTTTATCAAAAACACAGGACTCTGCAAACTCGTAAGAGGAAGTATAGAGTCTGACGCCTGCCCGGTGCTAGTAGGTTAAGGAAGAAGGTTAGCGAAAGCGAAGCTTGCGACCGAAGCCCTAGTAAACGGCGGCCGTAACTATGACGGTCCTAAGGTAGCGAAGTTCCTTGTCGGGTAAGTTCCGACCTGCATGAATGGCGTAACGACTGGAGCACTGTCTCAACCACCAACCCGGTGAAATTGTAGCCGTGGTGAAGATGCCACGTTCCCGTAGTTAGACGGAAAGACCCCATGAACCTTTACTGTAGGCTGATATTGGGCTGAGGTACGTTTTGTGTAGGATAGGTGGGAGACTTTGAGGCGGTGGCGCCAGCCATCGCAGAGTCGTCGTTGAAATACCACCCTGAATGTGCTTTAGTTCTAACGTTGTCCTGTGAATCCAGGCTTCGGACAGTGTCAGTTGGGCAGTTTGACTGGGGCGGTCTCCTCCAAAAAGGTAACGGAGGAGTGCAAAGGTACCCTCAGCCTGGTTGGCAATCAGGCAAAGAGCGCAAGGGTAGAAGGGTGCTTAACTGTGAGTCAAATAAGACGAACAGATACGAAAGTAGGTCCTAGTGATCCGGTGATCCCGTATGGAAGGGTCATCGCTCATCAGATAAAAGGTACTCTGGGGATAACAGGCTGATCGCCACCGAGCGTCCACAGCGGCGTGGCGGTTTGGCACCTCGATGTCGGCTCATCACATCCTGGGGGTGAAGAAGCTCCCAAGGGTTTGGCTGTTCGCCAATGAAAGTGGTACGTGAGCTGGGTTCAGACCGTCGTGAGACAGGTCGGTCCCTATCTGCTATGGGCGCACGAAACTTGAGGAGGATCTTCTTTAGTACGAGAGGATTTAGAAGGACGAACCTCTGGTGTCCCAGTTGTCACGCTAGTGGCACGGCTGGATAGCTAAGTTCGGAAAGGATAAACGCTGAAAGCATCTAAGCGTGAAGCCCTCTCCAAGATTAGGTTTCGTAACGTAAGTGAAAGTCCCCTGGTAGACTACCAGGTTGATAGGCCAGATGTGTAAGCGTAGTAATACGTTCAGCTAACTGGTACTAATGGACGAACGCTTGGCCACATATATTCAACACTCTCACGAGACGAACGATATTTTGTTCGAATACTGAGAACAATGAACTGCCATCTACCAACAACAAAATTATATGCCTAACGGAGCTTTGCCGTTCCGTTAGGTCCTTCCCGGTGACTATATCGTAAAGGCCACACCTGTTCCCATCCCGAACACAGTAGTTAAGCTTTCCGAGCCGATGATAGTGCAACAAACGCGAAAGTAGGTATCGCCGGGGTTAATACAATTAGCCACTTGTGGGTTTTCCCACAGGTGGCTTTTTTTATGCGCGTAGGGTAACCTGGGAGGCCTCCTAAGACTGCTTCAGTGTGTGAACGGATCTCGGGTGGGTATGGTTCCCGACGCGTCCTGCGAGGTTTTGGCTTCGTTCTTTCTTTTATGGTTTTTGAGCGACACAATTCGTCGGAACCGGATCCAACTCAAATGGATGGGAGTTCTTTGCTGCGCAAGCGGCACGCTGCCATCTCTTTTGCGACGAGCCTCTTTGTGTTCACGGGAATTCCTCTGGTGATCGCTTGGGGATTTTCCTCTTCTGCACGGCTATTTGAACCAGCTGCCGGCGCGAGTTCGGCCGAGGTGGTTTCGATTACGTCGACCTCGAACGTTGGCCTGGACGACGGAGTTGAAGTTGAACAGGAGTTGGTTCCCGTTGAAATGGCGTCCGAGAGCGAATTCGCGGCTTCTGGTTCTGAAATATCCGTCGAGCTTGAACCCAATAGGTCAGCTGCAGTTCTTAAGCGGCCGGATTCTGCGGAAGTGACGCTGGTGCCCGCATTGGTAGAGACAGGTGAACTTGTCGAGCTAGATGTTGTCGGGGAGAGTCCCGTCGTCTCGGTCAAGTCCGCGGATCAGGTTGCTCCCTCCAAGAGGTCGGAAAGTACTGCTAGTAAAGAGGTTACGTTAAACCAATCGCTCAAGAAGGAGCGGGATCCAGACCTAGTGGATAGGCAAATATCGCGATCTCCACGTGCCTCCGTTGCGTCGATTGCGTTTTCTAGTGCTCGGGCGACTGGCGTCGACAACGATCAATTGCCAATCGTTTCGACGCAATCGGTCCCTGAGTATCCGCCGGTCCTGCTTTCCAAGGGAATCGAAGGGGTCGTTTTGCTGAAAATCGAGATTTCTTCGGCTGGGGTGGTGACCGATTGCCAGGTGAAATTGGGCAGCGGATACCCGGAAATGGATGAGTCGGCCGTCAAGGCGGTCAAAACTTGGCGATTTGAACCCGCCAAATTGCTTGGTCAGCCTGTTGCAAGCATGGTTTTGAAAAAGATCCGCTTCAAAATCGTGGCACCGCTGGCAAATCCCGCTGCCAACACGCCAGTTAGCGAGTAGCCGAAACCTCTTTTCGGGACTTTTGCTCCGTTTCCAGACCCTATTTGGGATCCGTTGGCGCTATCATCCAGCAGGAATCGTGCTTTTCGAGCCCGATGTGCGGGTAATAATCGCGAGCTGCCGGGGCGGAAATCAAAATGAGTCGTGTTTGTTTACCGGCGGCTTCGTGTGTCTTCTCGATAAGCAGTTTCCCGATTCCCTTCCGTTGGTGGTCTCGGCTAACGGCTAGGTCTGAGAGGTAAGTACAGAACTGGTAGTCAGTTAGAGCACGAGAGACACCAATAAGCTGACCTTCAAGCCGTGCAGTTACGATGATATCTGCATTCTTTAGCATTCCCTCGATCTGTTCGAGGTTGTGAATTGGTCGTCGGGCAGCGAGCCCGGATGATCGTAATACCGCAATGAAGTCCTCCGAAGTTAGGTGCGGTTCGAGGCTGTAAACGATCATTGTTGTGGGTCACAGAAGGATTGAATGACTGGTTGGGAGCAATCGCTTGTCATTTTACGTAAAAGTGTAGTGTCTCTAGCGGTTGGTTCGGATCGCGACGCAAAAACGAAGGAAGTTTCTCGGCGAGGTTAAGAAGGGTCCATTCGCTTCATGGAGTCACTTCGCGATGCCCCAAAGAGTTCTTTTGGGGGAGCGAAACTTGCAATCGATCGATTCCCAGGTGGGGAGTCGGATAGAATTTGAAATGTTCAGCACCTGGTTTCTGTTTTGTTGCCAGACTTGGCTGTCAAAATGAGGCAGGCAGAAGGGATTTTGCGGTGTCTATGCCTAAAAGTTTTTGGCGAGCAATGCCTCGGGACGGGCGTCTGTTGTTTCTGACTCGCAGCTTGCGAATGCTGGCGTTTGGGTTGTTGTCTGTCGTTCTGGTTTTGTTTCTCAAGGCGATTGGGCTGCAAGAGTCAGAAATTGGGCTGCTATTAACCCTTTCATTGCTCGGCGACGTGGTGATATCGCTGTTAATTACGGGCGTTGCCGATCGAGCTGGACGGCGAAGGATGCTAATCGTTGGTGCCGCACTCTTAATTCTCGTAGGGGGCACCTTTGCCGCGACGAGCAATATTTGGCTGTTGGCGATTGTGGCAACGATCGGCGTTTTAAGTGCGAGCGATAAGGAGGTGGGACCGTTCATGTCCATTGAGCAGGCGGCCCTATCCGAAGCGATTGCGGATGAAGATCGGACAGCCGTCTTTGCTTGGTACAACTTGGCGGGCTCGATGGCCGCCGCCGTGGGATCGCTGCTGGCGGGGCTGATTTGTCAGTGGCTAATGGCACGTGGTGCTGTGGGAGCGGAAGTCTATCGGCCCCTTGTTTGGACTTACGGCGCCGTTGGCCTTGTGCTGGCCGTCTTGTTTGGAATGCTCTCTTTGGGCGTGGAAGCGCCAATGGCCCCGAATGAAACACAGCGACCAAGTTGGTTTGGGTTGGGAGAGTCACGGGGCGTTGTACTAAGGCTGGCGGGACTGTTTGCCTTGGATGCGTTTGGCGGAGGATTCATTCTGCAAAGCGTCATTGCCTATTGGCTTCGTGTCCGATTTGACGCGGAGCCAGCAGTCTTGGGAGCGATTTTCTTTGTGCTCAATCTGTTGGCCGCTGGCTCTTCACTGGGGGCGTCGGCATTGGCTAAAAGGATTGGCCTTGTGCAGACCATGGTTTATACGCACCTTCCCTCGAGTGTGCTGCTAATGATCGTCCCGTTTATGCCCACGCTGTGGCTGGCAACTTTGCTGCTGGTGTTACGGAGCTGCATCTGCGAAATGGATGTGCCGGTTCGCCAGTCGTATATCATGTCGGTTGTGAAGCCGCATGAGCGGGCGGCGGCCGCTGGCGTTGCGGCAGTGGCAAGATCACTGGGAAGGGCAGCGGCGCCGATACTCGCTGTCTATTGCCTGTCTGATCCGAGCCTGGCGGTGATCCCCTTTTTAGTGGCCGGCGGGGTAAAGATCGCATACGATCTGCTGCTGTATCGGGCTTTTGTTGCTCGTCCCAAGTCGATTTCCGTTTGATCGAGCCAGGAGAATAGAACGTGGAAGTTGCTTGCTGCTTGTTGGCAATGGTGATTGTGGGGACGCAGCCACTGGAAAAAGGGAACCACACGCGCGAGCTAACGGTGGACGAGCTCAAACGATCGTACATTGTTCATGTTCCGCCTAAGTACGATGCGAATCAGCCGACTCCGATGGTAATGGTGCTGCATGGGGCGGGGATGAATGCCGGGATGATGGCAGCGATGTCCGGAATGAATACGAAGAGCGATGCTGCCGGGTTTGTTGTTGTCTATCCCAATGGGACGGGCGTGGGGCCGTTGCAAACCTGGAATGCCGGAGGGCTGCGTGGAAAGATTGCGGAAAAGCGTCCTGATGATGTGAAGTATCTGCGCCAGGTGATTGACGATGTTGCTTCGGTCGTGAATGTGGATCGCAAGCGTGTCTTTGCTACAGGACTTTCCAATGGCGGGATGATGAGCTATCGAATGGCCATCGAAATGCCTGACCAAATTGCAGCGATTGCTCCAGTGGCTGGAACGATGACGCTTGCTGAGGCGGCGCTAGTTCGGCCGGTCGCTGTGCTGCACTTTCATGGAACGGCGGATACGATTGTGCCTTATGCCGGGCCGAGTAAAGGGGCACCTAGTTTTATGACTTTCGAATCGGTTGATGAAACCATTGCGATGTGGTGTCGCATGAATGGTTGCAGCGACATGGCTCAGAAAGAAGCGTTACCCGACTCGGCCGAAGATGGTACCACCTCTACACGCGAGGTCTATGGTGCCGGTAAACAAAGTACCGAAGTAGTGCTCATCAAAATTGAGGGAGGCGGGCACAATTGGCCAGGCGGCCAGGATTTCCGTGGCCTGCTCGGAAATACCTGCAAGGACTTTCAGGCCAACGACTTGATCTGGGAGTTCTTTCAAAAGCACCCGATGCTACCAAAATAGCGGTTTGTAGGCATTCAACGAAAAAGGCCCGCGTGCAATGAAGCAGCGGGCCTTTTTTATGTTTGCAGTAAATCGATTTAGCGGTCGATTTCGCCCATCACGACGTCGAGCGAACCAACAATGGCTGGAACGTCAGCAATCAAGCAGCCACGGCAAAGTTCGTTGGTAACCGACAGGTTGCAGAAGGAACTGCTGCGAGCACGGACACGCCATGGAATCGCATTGCCATCGCTGACAATGTAAAAGCCCATCTGACCACGAGGGCATTCGGTTTCCAGGTAGGCTTCGCCCTTAGGTAGCTTAGTCGTGAGCTTGATTGGCTCGCCCCAACTGCCGGTTGCCTTGCTGTACCGCTCGATGCCTTGGCGAACCAAGTCGATCGACTGAACCACTTCCAACATGCGGACATAAAAGCGGTGCCAGCAATCGCCAAGTACGGCTTCTGGTGGAACGGCAGGATAGTTATGATCTTTTGGGTAATGGCCGTTCTTTTGAACGATCACTTCGAAGGCGTAACCATCGTACATCTCGGTGTAGCGTTCTTCGCCGTCACGACGGAGGTCATGATCAACGCCGCTGCCGCGAAGGACCGGGCCCGACGTACCATAGTTGATGGCCATCTCGGCCGACATGATCCCGATGTTTGCGGTACGCTTCACGAAGATTGCATTCGTGGTAAGCAACGCATGATATTCCTGAATGACAGGTTCAAGCTGGGCGAGGAACTCTTCGCACCGTTGAACCCAGCCCTTGGGCAGATCTGCCGTGGCACCGCCTGGCGTTAGATACGAATAGGTGAGGCGAGCGCCGCAGGCTTCTTCGAAGAGATCGAGGATCTTTTCACGTTCGCGGAACGCGTAGAGGAACGGGCTGAACGTACCAAGATCGAGGCCGTAAGCACCCATGCCGACCAAGTGGCTGGCGATACGTCCCATTTCTGCAATGATGACGCGCAGGTGGCGGGCCTTTTCTGGAAGTTGATAGTTCATCAACTTTTCCACGACCAGCGACCAGCCGAGATTCATGTTCATCGCGGCGAGATAGTCCATGCGGTCCGTGTAGGGGACCCATTGGCGTGGCGTGAGATTCTCGCCAATCTTTTCGGCACAGCGGTGAAGGTAGCCCAGGTGTGGCTCGACCTCAGAGACGATTTCGCCGTCCGTCCGTAGAACAAGCCGCAACACGCCGTGCGTGCTGGGATGCTGCGGGCCCATGTTGACGAGCATCTCATCGGTGCGAACGTCAAACTCTACAATGCGAGGATCGTCAATTTGCGAAGCCATGAAACGGAACCTTTAAACTGTACTTGCTATGCGATCTTGCTGGCTTAATGGCGGATAGGGTTGGGCTACTTGTGAACCAAGTGGCCGTCGTGCTTGGACCAACTACCGCCCGCGAATGCCGTGATAATCCAGCGGCATTTCATAGTCCTTACGAAGTGGATAGCCTTCCCAATCTTCTGGGCAAAGGATGCGGCGCATGTTGGGATGCCCCGTAAACCAAACGCCCGACAGATCGTAAACCTCACGCTCGTGCCAGTCGGCAGTGCGCCAGATTTGGTTCACGGAAGGGAGTTCGGGAATTTGGCCAGGAACATCATCCTTCCAGCGTGGCAGCTTCACCTTTAGCACAAGCGAGTGCTTCTTGGCGATGCTGGAAAGGTGGTAGACCACTTCGGTGTGTGGCTTAAAATCGGCCTTGGCGGCCTTCTTCGGATCGACTTCTAAATAGTCGGTACCGGTAATGCAATTGAGGTAGTCGAGCTTGAGTTCGGCGTCGTCCTTCAGGAACTTGCAAACCTCAACGAGTCCGTCTGGCGTGACCTCGATCCAAGGGTCGATCGCTTGCAGATTGCTGCCGCTGATCTTGCTGCCAAACTTCTTCGTCAATCGATCCAGCAATTGCGTACTCATCGAACCACTTCTTTATAAGTCAAAAAATCCTGCCCAGTTGAAAGCGAGGAAACCAAGCCACAACGAGGCGATCGGAAGTAGGCCAAACGTTAAGCAGAAAGGAACTGCTCTTCTTCCAGGAGGTCGGGGCTGTGTTCCTTCGCTTGTTGCAAGGCACGTTCCTTGCCAACCGCACGGACCCAGTCGAGGTCTCCACGCTTCCAAACGTAAGCAAAGCCGACGAGCAGCACAGCGAAGAAGGCGATGATGTCCACAATGGTTAGCCAAGCCAACTGTTGAAAGCCAGCATGGACGATCTTTTCCGCTTGTTCAGCAGGGTCGCTTGAAACGTTGGCCTTGGTGTTAAGCGTTGCAGGGACGGTAGTTGGAACCGTTGGATTGCGGACGCCGAGTTCTTGATAGGCCAGCTTCATGTTGTCCGTCAATTGCAGCGATCCATCGGTTGATCGTTGCACAACGGCAACATCTTCGCGCATCAGGTTGGATGCCTTGCCAAAGACGGTTGCCCAAGGAAAGAAGAAGGCAACTTCCACATCGAAAATGATGAAAAGCAATGCCACAACATAAAACCGCAAGTCGAACTGAACGAAGCTGGAGCCAATGGTTGGCTCGCCGCACTCGTAAATCTCAAGCTTTTCTTGGAAGGGGTTTTGAGGGCGAAGGAACCGGCCCAAAAGCAAGTTCGCAAAGAGGAATACGATACCTACCGTGGAGAACAGAGCCAGGTAGGCAACAATCCCAAGTGAGGAAGCAATGGCCGGGGACATGTAAATTAAATCCTATGGGAAGGGGCGATGGCCGCCTCATTCAATTGTTCTAAAACCGACTCAAACCTAGTCTGACGTGATCTTCAACGGCAACAAAAGGCCTAGGCCAAAAAGCTGTGATCGCCACTCGCGGAAACACCAGCAATCAAAGACTGCCGTTCGTCGGAGTCGGCTCCCACCTCTTGGAAGTGGCAGACTTCAACTTCACCCAGCTTCCAGGACCAAACCACAATGCGTTCTTCATGGATCGCAGGGAAGCCAATCGTTCCGGTTGCTGAGTCCATCACCATGAGACCCAAATCACGCAGCTCTTGCTCGAAGATTTGAAGTCGATGTTGGTCTTTATCAAGGCCGGATTGAATGTCGGCAAGTTCGTCGCTGTAGGGATCGCCATTGCGAAGCTCACGGCCATGCAGCAATAGGCTGAGGCGAGCCTTGCGATCCGCAACGTCACGCGTGAGGTTCACCAGATCGGATGTAATGGCGCGAACGAGCGGCAACATCGCATTGGCTTGCTCAATGGTAAACAGCTTCGATGGCTGGACACCAAGGCTAGGCATTGCAATCACCTCCCCAAATAACGCGAAACCGTGGCTTTGGCGAAAAACCAAAGCCTCTACCAACATCCCAACCGCAAACTATTGCTCGTCTACACCAAGGTGTAGACCAATTCATCGCCCAACCTGTTATTGGTTAGGTCCGCCATGCACAGGCTCTGACAAAACCTTCGACTCCGCAACGGCCGTTGGATTGAGCGTGGCTTTGCCCCAGGCAATTTCCAGCGGCAGACGGGAGAAGTCCACAATACAACCATCACGGCTGTAGCAGCTAAGGTCGTGCGTGGCTCCCATGAAAATGCAGTCGACAGGGCAGGGCTCAACGCACAGGGCGCAGAACATGCACTTCGAATAGTCGATGGCGAAGCCGGTGATCTTGAAGCCCTTGGCTCCTTCCACGCGTTCCTTGCCGATGTAGATGCAATCGACCGGGCATGCCTTTGCGCATTGATCGCAAGCGATGCAGGTCGTTAGGTCGTACCGGTGAAACCCACGATAGCGGGCCGCCAAAGGGACCGGCTTTTCCGGGTATTCAAAACGGTCGGTAAACGTGCCGCGATCTGGCTTGTAGGTGATAAGCCAGTAGCGAAGGGTCACAAAAAGTCCGTGACCGACAGTCCCGACGGTGGTCGCAATATTACGAAGCCATTCCCACATTGCTGGAAGACCTCTACTCTTTTCCCTAAAGTGTTTAGGGATAATGGTTTGTGGTTACTGTGGGAGCGAACCTTGGCGCGGACATTCATGCCTTGCACCACGCTCCTCTTGGATTATAGGCGTGAACCATTTGCTCGCAAGCGTAGGGACCGCCAAACCGCATGGATGGCCCCGATTTAACGTTCGCTGGGGCCAAGTGGCTTTCGGGTCCAATCTATCCGCCGATGCGGCCGTGGGGCACTGGTGACCTGCAAGCAGCGCCAAGAAATACCAAAAACTAAAACAAGCCCCAGTCTTCCCAAACTGTCTAGTTTGTCGGCGAGGATTGCTCAAAGACAAATAGAGGGCGGGTTATAGTGGTTTTCAGGCGAAAAGTTCACGGAATTGCGCAAAAAGCGGAGGGGGGCTCCCTTGAATTCTTGACTGCCGTTTTTCGTGGTCCAAAATGGACTAGGCAGAAATGAGGGGCAATTCGCTCCTGGTGATCTGAACTCAGACGCAGTGATGCGAATGAAGGGGGCCGGATGAGCTGGCCGCAGCGATAAGGGACTTTATTCCCTTGTTGCGGAGAAGGAATAAACGCAGCGAAGGAATGGTACCATGCTGGTTCTCTCTCGGAAGAAGAACGAAAGTATTGTCATCAACAACGACATCACAATCGTCGTGGTTGAAATTCGGGGTGACAAAGTCCGTCTGGGCGTTGAGGCTCCTAAAGAGGTGCCCGTTCACCGACAGGAAGTTTTTGAAGCAATCCGCCGAGGCGAAACCGCCGAAGGTGAGAACTCGAAGAAGACAGAACGCCCGCAATAGTATTGTAAGTGTCTGTGGCGTAATGGTTTAACACCATCTCTTGGCCACTGCTTTTTCAAAAAACCATTTTTTGGACGCGCTTTCGCTCTACTGCGTGAACCTTAGAGCGGTTTTAACGGTCCTAAAGGGGCTTTGAGGCGAATTTAGGGTAGTGACTTTCACGATATTCTGGCGCCCCTCTTGACCCTCAAGGCAGTTTGCCGATATACCTCAAAGACGCCTGTTTAAGGCCCCATCGTCTAGCGGTTAGGACATCGCCCTTTCACGGCGGTAACAGGGGTTCGAGTCCCCTTGGGGTCATTTTAGATTAAGCCTCCAGTTTTCTGGGGGCTTTTTCGTTTCTTGGTAAGGTTCCTGGCGGCCGGAATTTGGCAACATTTTATCGCCCGAGGCCCTCAATCTCTGAAAGCAGATGGACTGGGCGGCAGTTGACTAGGTCCCCGACGGGCCGGCGATGTGGTCGGGGGAGGTTGGATTTTTGATGAGGGCTGCCTAGAGTGTGTAGGTTCGTGGCGAAGGGGCACCTGGTCCATCGCCAACTGCTTTTAATTATCCACTCGCAGAAAAGTTGAGTTGCTGTGGCCGAGAAATACGATGCACTGCTTCTGGTCTCGTTTGGTGGTCCGGAATGCCAAGACGATGTGCTCCCATTCCTGGAAAACGTGCTGCGGGGGAAAAACGTTCCGCGGGAACGGATGATGGAAGTGGTGGAGCACTATCGACGTTTTGGTGGCGTCAGCCCGATCAACGAACAAAACCGGCAGCTGCTGGCCGCATTGCGGGCAGACTTTGCCAGTGTGGGTTTGGACCTTCCGATCTACTGGGGAAACCGCAATTGGCACCCGTACCTACCTGATGCTCTGCGTGAGATGCGGGATGCGGGTGTAAAGCGGGCGCTGGCTTTCTTTACTTCGGCGTTTAGCTCGTACTCGGGCTGCCGGCAGTATCGAGAGAACATTCAGGTCGCTCAAGCCGAGGTCGGAGAAGGCGCCCCGATTGTGGAGAAGGTGCGAGTGTTCTTCAACCATCCAGGTTTTGTTGACACGATGGTTGAGTCGACCAAGAAGGCACTCGAGAACTTTACGAAGGAAGAGCAGCAGCAAGCAACGATTTTGTTTTCAGCGCATAGCATTCCCAATGCGATGGCAGAGAACTGCAAATACGAAAAGCAGTTGTTAGAGGCATCTGGCCTTGTCGCCAAGGGTGTGGGGACCGAAAACTGGCGACTTGTGTTCCAAAGCCGAAGCGGCCCACCGACACAACCTTGGCTAGAGCCCGATGTTTGCCTTGCGTTAGAAGAAGTCGCGGCACAAAAGCCGGGTTCAGCGGTGGTGATCGTGCCCATTGGCTTTATCTCGGACCACATGGAAGTGATGTTTGACCTGGATGAACAAGCCAAAGAGCAGGCCGAAAAGCTGGGGCTCAAAATGGCGCGTGCGGCCACGGTGGGAACGCATCCACGTTTTGTGCAGATGATTCGGGAATTGGTACTGGAGCGAATGAACGAGGGAACTCCCAAGCTCTGTTTGGGAGAAATGGGGCCGAGCCACGACGTTTGCCCAGTAGACTGCTGCAAGTATGAACCACGTCGGCCTGGGCCACCCGCAGGCGTCGGTGGTGCACCGGCAGGTGCCGGCGGACCTCCGCCAGGAGTTGGTGGTCGTCCAACATCCTAGTGCCGAGGCAACTATTTAGCAGTCTTCAAAAAGCTGCGAAGGAAACGCAGGTTTGTTGCATCCCAAGGTTCGCCGTTGTTGTCCTCCTTGGGGGTTTCCAAATACATGGGGATCTTTAGCAGGTCCTTGTCTTGCATGAGTAGGCGGAAGGCTTCTTCGCCGAGATGGCCGTGCCCCAGTTGCTCGTGCCGATCCACGCGCGAGCCGAGCCCCTTCTTGCTGTCGTTAACGTGAATGGCTTTCAGCTTGTTGAGGCCCACAACATCTTTAAAGGCCTTCCACGTGGCTTTGAAGTCTTGAGCGGTGCTTTGCGCATATCCTGCCGCAAGGGCGTGGCAGGTATCGAAACAGACGCCGAGGCGATCTGGATCTTTGCAGCCATTGATCATGGCGGCAAGTTCTTCAAATTGAGAACCCAGGTTGCTTCCTTGCCCGGCCGTGTTCTCGAGGAGACAAATCGCCTTTAGCTTGGCCGTCTTTTTGTGAACGACGTCTAGTGCTTGGCTTACGCGTTCGATCCCTTGCTCGATGGAGCTCGTCGTGTAGGAGCCGGGATGGACCACAACGAACGGAATGCCTAGCATTTCTGCTCGTTCGAGTTCCACAATCATGGCCTCAATCGACTTTTGCCAAAGCACATCATCGGGAGAAGCAAGATTGATCAGGTACGACGCGTGGGAAAGTGGATGCACAATGTTCCCACGCGATAGGCTTGCCTTGAAAAGCTTGGCTTCTTCGGGAAGCAAAGGCTTGCCCTGCCACTGGTTATTGTTTTTCGTAAAGAGCTGCACGGTTTCCATGCCGAGTTCGGCAGCGGCATCGACGGCTTTGTAATAGCCGCCAGAGATCGACATGTGAGCGCCAAGGATAGACATAACAAGGGGCCTGCTGTGGATTTGAAAAGCCGTGATGGCTGAGACTTTGACTTACAGAGTTGCTATTAAAGCTTTGACCTTGGACTCAATCAGACCACGCACTTCACGAAACTGATCGGGGTTCATTTCGCGAGGATCGGGAATTTGCCAGTCGATCCGCTCTTTGGCAAGGCATGCGGGGCAGGCGTCGCCACAGCCCATCGTTACTGCCACGTCAAAAACCTGCCCTTCGAACTCGCTAAGGCCTTTGGAGGCATGGGTCGTTAGGTCGTACCCCAGTTCGTGCATGGCCGCGATGGCCTTGGGGTTGATGCGACCGGAAGGACGAGACCCCGCGCTTTCCGCTTCAAACGCTCCGGCGCCATGAATTCTAACGAAGGCCTGAGCCATTTGGCTGCGATTGGAATTTTCGATGCAGACAAAAAGGAGGCGTTTCAAGGAGAATTCACTTTGCGTTTGGATTGCGGCGGCACGAAACGGCGTAGGTGCACACCAGTATATAGCCCTGGCTTTTTGTGAAAATGGCGGGGCTGGGGGAGCAATTGGATCGTGTTTTGTAGCGTTCTGGATTGCGGGTAATCCCGCAGATTTTTAATGGTTGCCAGAAATGGTTGCCAATCTCGTTTGCTGGGCCGTAGAATAGTCGTTAGGATTCCCTTTCCTTCGTAGCCTACATGTCGCCATGACTACCCTTCAAATTTGCCTTGCCGTTGCTGGGGCCGTTCTGCTGCTAATTGTGGCGGCATTGGCTTGGCGTTGGAAATCGCGGTCGGCAAAGCCATCGCGGGGGACTGCTCTGACGCTGGAACAGGCGAGAAAACGCTTTCAAATCCGCCGTGAATGGCTGGAAGCTCGCTTTTTTACGATTGCTTCGCAGTCGGGAAAGCCGCGTGGTTTGGAATGGGTGGAATGTGACTTCGAGGATAGTGTGCTATTTGCGCGGGATCGCCAGTCGCGCGAACTACGGGCATTTGTCGCGGTGACGATCAGCTTTCGGGCCGTCGAAGGGGGAGGCATGGAGCATAACCCCAATGTTGGCAACCTCCGTTTGGCCAGTAGCGTGTTTCAACTGGAAGGGGCCGAGTGGACTACCTCCGGGCGAGTGATCTTCAATCTGAACCCGGCCCAGGCCATCGAGCACTTTGGCCAAGAGCTCGTTGTCGTGCCCTAATCGGCCCATGACGAGAGGGTGCGACGAGTGTTGAAGGTGACTTTGAAGCAGGGGCGTTTAACCGCCCCTTTTTTCGTTTCAGGAGTGATGCAGATTTTGGCCTACCAATCGCCAAAGTGCTCAGCACACTCGTTACGACTGATCGATCAGTCACGCTGCTGACAGTTTTTCGAAAGAAAAAATATTCCTTGCCAGACGCAATCTATAGGCTATCTTGCCGACCTCAAGCTTTCCCCTGCTGGAGCAGGCCTCGATTTGGGACTACGTAGCGGTTGTAGGAAATCTCTGGGGTGCAAATCGGCATAATGCGTCCGACTTGTACAAAGTGCCTGGCCGATTATGACCAGTCGTTCCGTAGATGCTAGTTGTGATAGCAGTGCTTGCAACTTCTTAGTCTAGCTTGGCACTTTCTTATTGCGCACCGTCGCTTGACATCCGATTTCTATGTGTACGCAGCGAGTGGTATCGCGGCGTACCACTGATGACTTCGGTTGTTAGTGGGCGGAAAGGATTCCGTCGTACGGGCATGATGCCCAGCACCATTTCCCTTTGACTAGAGATAGAGACCATCCTCAATACGCGCGATTGGACGGGCGTGTTGTGATCATGATGGATTCATCCTGTAAGGAGTGCGCACGATGAAATCCTTTTATAAGAAGAGTCTGCTTATTGCTTTGGGTCTGTTTGGCTTGACGGGCATGGTGGAGGCCGCTGAATTCGGCTCCCCATCGCTTTTGCCCGTTCCTTCTGCCAACCGTGCTTACCCTGTATCCCCTGTTGGATACCGCAACATCAATGATGCTGCACAAGGTACGCCTAGCCCTAGCGACCAAGTTCCCGTTCCCGTGCCAGAGTCGCCTACTCAGATTTCGGGCGAGTATCAAGACGCGTTGAACAACTGGTCGGAAGGTTCCCCTTCCTGCGACGGTACCTACATCGGTGATGCAGGGGCTGGCTGCGGCGAACAGGTTTGCACCAAGTGGTTCGGTGGCGTGAATGCCCTGATCATGACCCGCAATCATCATAGTGGTTTGATTACGGCCTATGATTCGACGACTGGTAACCCAATCATGGGTTCCTGCTCGACGAACATGACCTACACAGGCGGCATCGACACGACGGTGGGCCGGATGTTTGGTTGCTGTGGCAACACCGGCATCATGGTGAACTACTGGGGCCTTTACCCACAAAACTACTCCGCTCAAGCTTGGGGTGGTGACTTTCCAGCGGGTGTAAGCACGCCGATTTCCTTCAACGGCTTGCAATACGACGATGGCACCGGTGCCCAGAACTACGCCAACTTTTACAACAATGCAACTTTTCAACGCATTGAACAACAGTTGACGATCAACAGCGTTGAAGTCAATCTGATTGGCAACTCACTGTATGGCTCGAATGTTTGGGGCGGAAACAATGCTTGCTGCGGTACAAACGGCTGCAACGGCTCACGCCTTGGAATGGGTTGGGGTGCCGGTGTTCGTTACTTCCAATTCAACGATTCATTCAAGCTCTATAGCGATCCTACGGACGTTGTATTCAACGGTGCTGCAAACGAAGTTTGCTACCACACCACGACGAAGAACAACATGTTGGGCTTCCAACTGGCTGGTGGTCTGAACTACTGCGTAACCAATCGCTTGTCGATCTACGGAATGTCCCGTGCCGGTATCTACGGCAACAACGTTTCGCAGTCGCAATACGCTTCCGGTACGCTGGGCGATGCAACCGTCAACGGCGGTGCATTCAATGGTCATGCTTACCGCGTCTCGGGTGGAACGATGGACCTGGCCTTTGTTGGTCAGCTTGATCTGGGTACCCGCTGGCAAGTAAGCCGCTGCTGGTCGATCAACGCCGGTTACCGGATTGTTGGCTTGAGCGGATTGGCCTTGGCCACCCAACAAGTCCCACAGGACTTCAGCAACATCGGAATCGCTTCCCATGTGAACAATAATGGCTCCACAATCCTCAACGGAGCTTATATCGGTGCAACGCTAAACTTCTAGTGAGCAAGATGCTTACCTGAACTTAGCAAAGTTCGAGCCGACAACATGAGGTTGTCGGCACTAGGTTGGTTTTCCGTCCAAGCCCCCAAAGAGATCACCTTCGCAAGAAGGGAAATCACTGCGGGGGTTTTGTACGTTCTTGAACAGCAAATGAGTTCCCGAAGGGGACTCGCCAAGTGGGCACATGAAAATGGCCTACAAGATTTGCCGGGCGTGTGACGCAAAAAGACTTCATGCGTCACGGCAAGAATGGCTAGGGTTGCCCAGTGGCCAGCGGAGCAAAGAGCTTGCTACGCCGGCGGAAGGTTGGCAGGGGGCCCCAAGTGCCAAGCGGCACTATTCAGCAAAAGACATCGTGTGCTGGACTTCATAGGTTCGGCTGGCGGGTTCGCCTTCCACCTTGCAGCCATCAACAATGACCTTGCCCACGTTTTCCAGGGCAATTTGGTAAAGCTGTTGTCCCACTGGCGTTGGATAAACGCCCGAGATGCAAGCTTGGCAAAGCTGGTTGGCTGGCTTTTGGATCGCACGCGGAATCGATTCCACAGGCAGATAGCGCAGCGTGTCTGCACCCAAGATCTCCGCCATTTCGGCTTCGATTTCTGGACTCATTGGCCGTCCCCGCAAAATGCGAGGAGCGAACAACTCATCGACGGTGGACATATCGATGCCATAGAAGCAGGGGGCCACAATTGGTGGGCATGCCACGCGAACGTGAATCTCTTTGGCACCGCCAAGCTCTCGAATGCGGTTTAGCAATACGCGCATCGTGGTAGAACGAACAATTGAGTCTTCAACCAGGAAGATCCGTTTTCCTTCCAGCACTTCACGCAGCGGGGTGTATTTGCTTTGGGCTTTCTTTTGGCGATTGCCACCTTCAATGAAGGTTCGTCCCGAGTACCGATTACGGATTAGCCCCTCCCGCGAGGGAATTCGCAGTTTGTGGGCCATCGCATCCGCGGCGGCCTTGCTGGTGTCGGGAACCGGCACAACGATCGTGTCTTCATCGAGTGGCACTCGCCCATCGGCAAGTTCAATCCGAGCGAGTTCTTCTCCCAACGCGGTGCGGGAAAGGTAAACGCTGCGGTTATCCAAGGTGCTGGCAACGTTGGCAAAATAGATCCACTCAAAAAAGCAATGTGCCTTCTTGGGGGACTCTGCATAACGTTCGATCGTCAGCTCACCGTTGACAATCGTGATGGCTTCGCCAGGTTCGAGGGATTTGATGTTTTCAGGCTTAAAGCCAAGGTTCAAAAGCGGAACGCTTTCGCTGGCGGCAGCAAATAGCGCCCCTTCGATGGCATAGCACAGCGGCTTGATCCCGAGAGGGTCGCGTGCGACCAGCATGTCACCCTGGGCATTGAGCAGCACCAAGCTATAGGCACCGTCAAATCGCTGGCTAACCTGCTTCATCAGCTCAGGCAAACGTGGCCGACGATCGCCGGAAAGTTCGCGGCTGATCTCGTGCATGATGATTTCGGTATCGTTTTCTCGCGACAGATGGTGGTCTGCCTCACTGAGTAGCTTGTCGCGAAGCACTTGGTAGTTTGCAAGTTGCCCATTAAAGGCAAAGGCGAACCATTTGCGCTTTTCCAGATGGTGGCGTTCAAACGGCTGGGCATAGGACCGGTCTTCGGCGCCGCATGTAGCATACCGAACGTGGCCAATGGCGGCCCGTCCTCGGTATTGCTTCATCAAGCTTTCGGCCTTTGCCTTATGGGAAAGGCGAAAGACTTCGCTGACCGTGCCGACGTCTTTATAGGTCTCGAGAAGCTGGTCTCGGTCGGGACGAAATGTGGTCATCCCGGCGGCCAATTGGCCACGATTTTGAATGTCCAGCAGCATGCGCGGAAGGAGGCGGCTAACTTCATCCGGCCCCCCCTCGGGGCACAACGGACTGGCCTCACCACCAAGGTGATAAACTGCTGCAACGCCGCATTCGTGATGGATTTCGCTCATTTACGCTCGGCCACAAGCGACTAGGTGCCGCCCGCGAGAAGAGAGGTGGACAGCCAAATGGAGAACGCACTGTAGTTTAGGGACCGGTGCTAGGAACCTCAAGGCGATACGGGGAAAGAATCGCAGATTGCGGTCGTCTTAAGCCTTTGCCACCAACAGGTTTTTGTTTGGCAGCGGTTGCATCTTTGCCGCCGAACGGTTTTATCGGGACAATGCCTACCGGTAGCATGGGCTGGGAAGGGGGAAATGCCGATTCAATAGTTCTGGCAGGCTTTTTTCGATTCCCCGGACAAGCGGGACGTGTATACTTAAAAAACCAGGGCAAACTCTAACTTGGGTAAGACTTATGCGATCTCCCATCACGCTGCCAGTACGACGACACCTTTTCGGCATGCTGTTTGGCAATGGCTCGGCGGCCTCCGCTACGGTTATGTCGCGTGTCGCCGCAACACTGCTGGTTGGTTCCGGCGTGTTTGGTAGCACCCTGGAGGTTCGAGCCGATACGGTTCACCTAAAGAATGGTGGGCAGATCGAGGGGGAGCTACTCAACCCTGAGCGTACGAAGGATGACATGGTCTTGGTACGCGTTGCGGCGGGCGGTCGCGTTGCGCTGGCCCCCAACCAAGTGCAGCGGGTTGTGCGAAAGTCTGACGCACAAATCGAGTACGAAGCCAAGCTGCCCAAGGTCCCTGAGACTGCGGAAGGGCATTGGGAGATTTCCGAATGGTGCCGAGAGATGGGGCTGATCAGTCAGCGACGCACTCATTTGGAGAAGGTCATTGCGATTAGCCCTGACCACGAGAAAGCTCGTGTGGCGCTGGGTTACAGCAAGGCAAGTGGCACCTGGCTACGGCCTGAAGAGTTCATGCGCAAGCAAGGATACATCCTGCATAAGGGAACGTGGAAACTTGCGCAGCAGGTGGAAATCGAAGAAAACACCAGCGAGTGGGAACAGTCTGTCCGTGATTGGCGTAAAAAGCTGCATGTGTGGCTCGACCAATTGGATGGTCGGAAAGCCGAGGAAGCTCGAAAGAACTTGCAGTTGATCCGCGATCCTGCGGCCGTTCCTTCGATTGTGGACATTCTTGTTAACTCCGATTGGCCTGTAAGTGTTCGCGTTACCATGCTGGACCTGCTGGAAAAGCTGCCCACAGGTGATGCAACCGGTGCGCTGATCCAAGTAGCCCTCAACGATAAAAACGACAACCTACGCGATCGTTGCCTTTCCTTGCTGCGGAGGAACAGTCCGGCAGCCGCTCTTTCCGCTTTCACCAAGGAACTAAAGAGCAAAGACAACAAGGTCATCAATCGTGCGGGCTATTGCTTGCAACAGTTGCAATTGCCCGAGGCCACAATCCCATTGATTGATTCCTTGGTGACCAGCCACAAGTTCATGGTTCAGCAAGGTGGCGCGCCGGGGCAAATGAATGCGGCGTTTGGTGGCGGCGCCGATGGAACTGGAAACGGCAACGGCCTGGGAGGGCTTGGCATGGGAGGAAAGCCCAAGATCATCAAGCAGGATCTACAGAACCCTGCCGTCCTTGCCGCGCTGACGAGCCTCTATCAGGGCATTAATTTTGGCTACGACCAGCAAGCCTGGAAGCGCTGGTTCATTTCCCAGCAGTCCGGCAACATCAATCTCCGTCGTACCACCAACTAATCGGCGTGGAGCGGGCGTAAAGTCTAGCCGGCTCCATTTGTTCGCAGGTTGCGAATTAAGTAGGGGTTATTTTGCCGCTTCGGCGGGCGGCTCTTTGGACGGCGGCGGTGGCATAGGGCCATCCTCACCATTTTCCGGAATGCCCGGACGACCTTTGGTACCGCGTGGAGGTCCGCGGAATGGGCCATCGGGCCCACGAAATTCTGGACTTCCCTCAGGGCGACCACCTTCACGTGGTGGTCCATTGCGGTCTCCCGGCGGACCTTCATGATCGGGGCCACCTCGGCCTGGTCCGCCACGCCCCGGTCCTTCTCCACGTGGGAAGGGGCCACGCTCGCCTCCGCCAGGTCCACGGAAATCACGGCCTCCGTGGCGAGCTTGAAAATAGAACTTCAATTGAAGCTCTCGCTTCATCGCTTCGGGAGTAAGTGTTTGCAGACGCTCTTGCTCTTCAGCGGGAAGGCTTCCATAGAGTTTGCGGAGGTCGTCGTCGTTAAGGGGAGGAAGCTCTTTGCTGATGACTGCCGCACGAATCATCGCCAATATGAGTTCCCGCCGCTGAGGATCGCCTTCTTTGTTTTTTTCAAAGAGCTTTTGGGTATCTTTAGAAAGCGAAGGCAGGAGTGTATCGAAGTCCTTGATCGGTAGTACGGGAGCTTCCATTCCTGGGAACTGGAAGCTGCGATCGTTGGAAGGGCGCAAGGCCAGCATCGTCATTAAAAAACGACGCTGCTGCAAAGGAGTAGAGTTCTTCTCTGCCATCTTGCGAAAGTCTGGCGGAGCTTTCGCCATGAAGTCCTTTTGGACTTGTTCGAAGTGTTTGTCGAGCCAATCAAAAATCAGCTTGAGGTCGCCGGCAGGCAGCGTAGAGACAAGTTCGCCGATGTACTCGCGATACTTGGTCTTGCGTTGTACTTCCTTGATCTGCCGGATCTTTTTGACCTTTTCTGCATCGGAAAGCGAATCGAGTTCAGCTTGTTCGGCAGCGGAAAGTGTTTTCAGCCAAGAATGATAGGCTGCAATGGTGGCTTCTAACCGCTTGCTATCGGCCGAACTGCTTACCTGAGTGTGAAGTTCACGAAGTCGCTCTTGCTCTGTTTCGGGAAGCTTTGTGAAACGTTCCTGTTTGTGTTTTAGCTCCTGCTTTTCAGCAGCAGGAAGCTTTTTCAGACGCTCGTTAGCGTCGGCCGTGGACGGTGTTACAGCCAGCGGAGTTGTCGAGGTTTGCGCCAGCAATTCATGTCCGGCCAAAATCATGCCGCAGGCACCCAGCAAAAGCTTTCGCTTAATGTGAGCCATTATTGGCCTCCTCTGCAAAGACTTTTTCCTGGTCGAGCCGCTTGAGGAATTCAAAGCTGGGCATGCTTTGGTATTCATCGAGTTTTTCAATGACCGGAAGGTCGCGAACCAATTGCCGATCTTCCGCGGTTGTAAACTGGCGAACAACGACAAACCCGATAACTGCGGTTACTAGCGTTGCACCAGCAATGGCGGCAACGCGAAGCCAGGGACGTGAAACGGTGGAAATGGGCTTTGCTAGGTCTTCTGCCGTTTTAACGGCCACCATTTCAACGGTGGTGCGAGCAAACTTTTCGCTGCCTTCTACAACATCCAGGTTGTCAAGCAAGTCCCACGCCCGTTGCATCGCTTGTAGGCGCGATCGAAGGGCGGCATCACTGTCGAGTTGTCGCTCGAGTGCGGCGCGTTCGGGACCCTGCAATTCTCCATCCAGGTAGGAAACCAAAGTTTCCTCCAGTGGATCGAGCGGCATGTCATCATGAACAACGAGATTCATAGTCCATCCTCCAGTACGCCTGCCGAATCTAGCGACTCATCAAGCGTGGGACGAATGCCTTGTTCAATATAGGGGGTTAGGATCCGCTGAAGGTTGACACGGGCCCGTGACAGCAGCGACTTGGTCGCTTGCACCGTCAGCCCCATGGTTTGGGCAATTTCCTGGTAGCTCATCCCTTCAAACTTGGAGAGCAGCAGCGCCATCTTTTGCCGTTCGCCAAGTGATTCAAGCGCTGCCCGCACAACTTCACTGGCCTCGCTGCGGTCGAGGATTCGGGTCGGCATAAGGCCGCTGGCCGCCACTGCCATTTGGTCGAGGCCAAAGATGGCCGTATCAGATGGGCTGGGGGCGGGGACGCCAACTTCTTTGCGGCGTGAACGGGAACGCAGAGCATTGCTGGCCACGTTGTTGGCAATCGTAAACAACCAAGTAGAAAACTTGGCTTCGGGCAAGTAGCGCTCTCTAGCACGGAACACCCGCAGGAAAACATCCTGAGCAAGGTCTTCAGCCAATTGGCGATTGCCGACCAAATGTTCCAGCACGGTTAACAATCGCCCTTGGTATCGCAGGACGAGTTGTTCAAACGCAGACGCGCTTCCCCCACGGACTTGCAACATCAGTTGCACATCCGGGTCACTGAGGTCGTAACGCGGCATGCCGGTGGAAAGCGATTGCACGGTAATCGAGAAAGCCCTTGCAGCAAAGGATTCATCACATGCACAGGGTACCTTGGCGAGCCCTAAGTGCTTAGCCAGGAGTACTTTATTGCTTGTGACGCCAAAATGGCACGCCAACACTCACCTTCAGGGTAAGGGTTGGCGCCTAACGATTCAACACCGTGTTAGGCGGGGAGGTTCCGCTTGGGATGGCCTTCAGGGGCCATTTTTAGGGTCATTTCGCGGCCGGCTTACGGGGAGAAAGTGCCCGAGGCTCGGCTGCGTAGACAATTCCACCCTCTTTAAGCCGCTCCCTCCACCGAGCGATTGGCTTCTTGTTCAAATCCAGCTTTTTCTCGGGACGATACTGGAACGTGGCACCGGTAATCCGGCGCAGGTTTTCAAACGCGAGCACTCGCATGTCGAGTTCTGAATGCTCCAGGCTTTCGACCAGGATCTTCGCCGAGCCGGACGCCAATTGCGTCGCATTGTAGCCTTCGAGCATTTGCAGGATGTCACTGCCACGACTTGGACCCAGGTCGTGCATCAGCGCGAGGATGGTTGCACGATCTTTGTCGCCCGTTGCCAGACCACGTCGCAGTGCATCCACTTCGGCCGACCAGTACGAATACTGCCTTGCGTCTGAGAACTCTTTGATTAAATGGTCGAAGTGGCCAATGGCAGACAACGAAAGCGCGGCGAGTGCACGGACCTCTACGCGGCGATCGGACAGCAATTCTTCGAGAGAGATTTGCAGCGAACGATCATCAGGTAGGCGATCTTCCAGTTGGAGCGATGTTTCTGCGTCAAACAGACCGGAAGCCCGTGGGTCCATCCACTCAGGTGGCATGAAGGGGCCCGATTGTTCGCCCCCTTCACCGCCGACGTAATTCACTGCATTGCCGGGCTGGATCTCAATCGCAACGCTTCCGCTAGGAGTCCAGGAAACGCGTCCCCCTAGGGCGGATAGCTCAATGGCAAACAATGGGATCGTTGGATCAGGAAGGGGAGCGTCCGAAGCAACATCCGAATCGGTCGGAACAATCGCTGCAGGCGGGGCTGCCTCTGACTTTGACGCTGGCGTTAGTCGGACACCAGGGACCAAAACGGGTTTAACCTCGACTGCAAGCGTAGCGCCGGGATCGGTGATGTTGATCATTCCTCGCAGCCCAGCGAGCTCAACTTCTATACTTCCTTCGGCGGACCCTTGCGTCACAACTTGGAAGCGACCAAACGGTACGCGAAGCCGAGCGGTAGGCGTACCCTCATTGGCTACAAATTGGAACTGAGATTCACCTAGAAAAGTAATACTCACACCGGTTGGAAGTGTGATTTGCGGCCGGAATGTTGGCAGTACGGCAAAGCGGCTTCCTGCCACCAACAAATCTCGCTGTGGCACTTTTAGCCATTGCTGCTTCGCCGGAACGAATCGCGCCAGGGCCTGATTATCCGACAAGTAACGAGCCGCCACGACCGCTTCGACGGCTGGTTTCACCGCAGGATTACCGGGCTTTTTGCCAGGAGGGAGCGGTGCCACAGGCGTTTCGTCTGCAGGCATCTCTTCCTTAGCAGTTTCCTTTGCACCATCGTCTGGAACAGGTGGCTTCTCTGTGGTTGCGGCAGGCTCTTTCTCTTTGGTGGCTCCTTCTTCGTCTGATGTTTTGGTGGAAGCGGCTTCCTTCTCTTTCTCGTCAGGCGAAGCAGGCTCTTTGGAAACTTCAGTTGGCTCAGCAGGTGTGTCGGAGGATTCGGCATCCTTGCTCGTTGAAGCTGCCTTTTCCCCTTCGGAAGCGGTGCCTTCCGTGGATTCTTCTGGAGCAGAAGCCACCGTTGTCTTTCCTCCGCCGAGGAAGCGGCCAAGGATCGGATGCTCCGGACCAAACGGACCGCCAAAGATTCGTAGTCCGCCGATCAGCAGCAAAAGACCGATTGCCAAGCCCATCAGGGCTGGCCAGATCGAGGCACTTGGCTTGGTCTTCAAGTAGTCAGGAACAGCTCCCTTTTTCATGGCAGGGACAGCAACGTCCTCCGTGCCGGCGGTATAAGCGCTTGCTCCATCCAGTGGGGAATGACTAGCCGTGCTCGTAAGCGTGTCGTCAGAGCCGCGCTGCAATGCGGCCTTCTCGGTCTTGCCGTTTTGTCCGAGCGACTTTTTAACAATGCTGGCAACTTGGCCAACGGCATACATTCGCTGACGCAAGGAGTCGGAAATGTCGGCCGGCTTTCCCAGAATCATCGCCAAAATTCGATGACAGGAGGCAACCTCCGCTAGGTGCATATCCGAATCGAGGCAAACGCGTTCAAAGTCGCTAACCCGATCGCCTGGAAGCGTGCTGTCCAAGTAGTCTGCCACATTGTTTGCATCCGCAGCGAGCCCCTTGGCGTCTACCTTTGGGGCATTCATCCGCAGCTTGCGCTCAATCGTCTCGATGCGCTGAATCAAGCCAGAGGCTAAGTCACTATCTTGAATCTTGCGTTCCATCGCCTCTGAATCGGTTGGGCTAAGAACGTTATGCAGGTGGGCCAAAAGCCAGTGAAGCGTCAGTCGCATGGGATCAATCACCAAAATGGGAGAATTGGGGTGTTTGTGCTGGGCACGCCCCCTAAAGACTTCACTTCGGCCAAGAAACGCTTGGCAACGCAGTGCGTCCTACATCTTGGTTAGTACGGATTCCTTGTGGCTGCCGTACAAGAATGACGAAATTTCGCTCCAGTTCCCCAAAAAACAGCCAAGCGTTTTTTGTCTGTTTTTGGAGAAACCACGAAAGGTTGGTCCTAGATTAGCCCCGTAAGTGTGCCAGTTGCGTCGGAGAACTTATCGCTTTCGACCCCCATTTTTTGGATCATCGTTAGCAGTGCGTTCGCAAGTGGCGGATGTTTGTCGTCGGCAAATGCCAGATGTTGACCATGTTTCAGGCCAAGCTTGTGTCCGCCGGCGATCACCAGCGGCAGGTTCTTGGGTGAATGTTCACCCCCCTTTCCGGAATTCATACCCGAGCCAAACATCAGCATGGTTCGGTCCAACATGTTGCCATCCCCCTCGGTCGTTGATTTGAGGAAGGTCATAAAGCGAGCCAATCGCGAGAGGTGGAAGCGATCAATGGCCGCCAACTTCTTGAGCATTCCTTCGTCGCCGCCATGGTGAGATAGCTCATGGTGGTTTTCACCACCTCCGCCAAAGCCGCCTGCCTCGCGTGACCATTCGAACGAAATCACACGCGTGCTGTCCGTAATGAAGGCGATGTATGCAACCTCTAGCATCACATCAATCCACATGGGACGATCATGGGCATTGCCTGGTTGGCTGCCAAGTTGCAGGTCTTTGGGATCGACCTTGGTTTTGGGAATGTCGATCCAGTTTTGCAAACGTTCTACACGTAGTTCTGTTTCACGGACCGATCCCAAATACTCTTCCATCTTTTGTTTGTCAGATGGGCTCAACTTCTTTTGGAGAGTTTTAGCTTCGCCGAGAACATCATCCAGAATGGATCGTCGTTCTGCGTATCGCTTGAGAGTAGCTTCGCGATCGGCCGAGGATTCTGGCACGAACAATCGCTCAAACAATCGCTTGGGGCTGTTTTCAGCAGGAAGTGGCGTTCCCCCTTGGTCGAAGGAAAGCGTGTGGCTGTGGCCTGCGGAGCCGGTTCCCGACATGTCCGAAAGTTCTAGCGACGGAAAGCGGGTCTTCTTGCCATGCAGCTGGGCCATGATTTGGTCCGCAGACACGGTGTTGGTGTAGTCGGCACCTGGCACCGCCTTAAGATAAGCCCCCGTCAGCCAGGTATCGGCGCCACTATGGCCACCTTCGGAATGTGGATGTCCAAGTCCCGAGACCACTGTGAAGTCTTCGCGATGATCCTTGAGCTCTTCGAGTGTGGAGGACAAACGATAGTCTTTACCGCTGGTTGCGGGGACCCATTCCAAAATATTGACCCCATTGGGGATGTAGCAAAACATGGCACGTGGGGCGGCCCCCTCGGACTTGGCCCAAGGCTTGTACTGGGAAGGGGCGGCAAACAATCGGCCTTGCATCGCTTCTAGCAGAGGGAGCGAAAGCGCGACGCCAAGTCCCCGTAAAACGTGACGACGAGAAATTGGCGTTGGCGAAGGTCCAGGTATCATCGGGTTACCCTGTGCGTGCAATAAATGCGTGAGATGTTTTGTGTTGGTATTACCGCAGCTAACGCTAACGGCATTATTTGGTTTGAAACGCTTTCGATTGCACGATTCCATGAATCAAGCTGCGCAGCGTATACTTTTCCGACTTCATTTTGGAGACAAGCTGCTGTATTTGCGGCTGGTCGGCAATGCTGAGCTCACGCCCGATGGCATAGGTTAATAGTTTGGATGCCAAGCATTTCAGGAAAAGGTCTTCTCGTTTGAGAAGAGCCTGTTGTAGGTCGTCGACGCCGTTAATTAGCGTGCCATCAGGCAGTTTGCCGCTGGCATCAATCTTCGGATCATTGGATTCGATTCGCCCCTTGTAGCCAAAGCCTTCCTGGTCCCTCCATTTTCCTGCCGCATTGAAGTTTTCCAGCGCGAAACCCAAAGGATCAATCTTGCTGTGGCACCGGGCACACTGCGGAAGTTCACGATGAATCTCCAGCCGTTTGCGAACGGTGGCTTTATCAATGCCAGGGACCTTGGGAGCAATATCGCCTGCATTTGCCACAGGCAAGCCGGGATCGGTTCCCAGCAGATTCTTCAAAACCCACACACCGCGTTTGACGGGGGAAGTGCGTGTTCCATTCGAAGTAATGCTGAGGATCGAAGCCTGAGTGACTATTCCGCCGCGGTGGCTTTCGGGAGTAGTGGGGACTCGGCGAAATTGATCCCCTCGAACATTGTCAATGTGATAGTACCGAGCAAGTCGCTCGTTGATCACAACAAAGTCTGAACGGATAAAATTCATCACGCTGAGGTCATTTCGGAGGATCTCTCGAAAGAAAGCACGTGATTCTTCACTGATGGAAAGTTCGAGATGTCGATCATATTCCGGGTAGAGATCATTCGCCGGCGGATTAACGCCGATCTCTCGCAGTCCCAGCCATTGCCCGACAAAATTGCGTACGAGCGACTCTGACTTCGGGTCGGCCAGCATGCGATCAACATGCGATTCTAAAACACCCGGTTTGCGAAGGTCTCCTTGAGAAGCCGAACGGAATAGGGCATCGTCAGGCATCGTTGACCATAAGAAGTATGACAAACGGGCCGCTAGTTCATGGTCATCCAGTGGAACATGTCCCTGGGTTGACGCTACGACGGGTTCTGCCAAATAGAGGAAGTTAGGAGACGCCAGGACGGCAACCATGGCTGACTTGAGGGCTTCCTCAAACGAGGCATTGTCGTCACGAAGGCGTTTGTAGATTGCGAGCTTGGTTTCGACCTCGTCTGTAAGAACCGGTCGTCGATAAGCCTTTCGCATGAAATTGGAAAGGGTCGTTTTGGCGGTTGCCTGTTCGGATTGGTTGTCGTCCGGCAGTTTGGGGATCACCTTGGTGTAGCTGGCGGGAGGCCATCTATCGTGTTGCGGACCTTCTAGTTCGAACCAATCGACAAGTAATTCGGGACGAGCAAATTCGTCACGCCGTTGTAGCCAAAAGTTTTCTAAAACGGCAGGAATGTCGTAGGCGTATTCAACGGTGATGCCGGCCGACTCTTGCGTTAAGCGAGTGCGAATCTCATAGACTTTGGGTTCCTCGGCCGTGCCGTCCACATCCAGTTCTGCAATCGTCTTTGGCTGGCCGGCTAAAGTGAGGATCAGCTTGATGCGAGGGGGACCATAGTCATAGATGCGATCCTGTTCAAAGTGCTTTAGGTCGCGGGCAAGCTGCTCCCGATGGTACTTTTCTCCCTTGGGATTCTGCTTCATTTGTTCGTCAAAACGCTGGTTGAGGATCGCCTTTGCACTTTCTACGATCTGCGCCCGTGTGGGAATCCGTCCGCCGGCCCGAATGCGAATGATGTATTCCCCTTCGTGCTTCACGCGAAAGTCTCGGGCATTCAGCGTTTTGTCCCAGCTGTTTACGTGGATGACCTTGAACCCTTTTTCGACTTTGTTGTTGCCGCCGTTTACGATGGGGTTTTGGTTGTCGTATCGAACGCGGCTCGAGTCGTTGTCACCCACCTCGGGCTCAAACCGCCAGCGAATCATCGGCGGGCGTTCACCGGTAAGCAGCGCCCGATCCAGCGCCTTACGGGCGGTATCGATATACAGCTCAACATGCAGGGGAGAAATGGTCAGGGCTTTGCCATTGTTGTCAAAGCCACCTGCAGCAGGGTCCAAAGGAAAGCCAGAAACATCGACATCAACACCCAGCAGGTCGCGCAGTGTGTTGCGGTACTCGTCACGATTTATCCGGCGGAGCACGACCGTGTCTTCCCGCTGAAGTAACTCTGCCTTGGTAATCTGAGCGGTAATCCAATCGGTTACGGCCGCAACCTGATCGGGCGCAGGTTGCTTCTCTGTTTCTGGGGGCATCTCATGGCTTCCCAGAACATTAATGACCTCGCTCCACTTCGAACGGGCGGCGCGATCTAGAAAGTCGTTGGGAAGTTGCGTATCTACGCGAAATGTCCCCTCGGCCTTTTCGGAGCCGTGGCAGCGAACACAATGTTCTTCAAAGAAGGGTGCAAGCGTTTTTTCAAACCCCTCTTTGTCTGCCTTCCAGGTTGGCTTGGGGGATTCCTCGGCAATCGATGGCGAATGCAGGGGCACTGTGAGCAGAATCGCTGCGCAGCAAGCCCAAGTGACATGACGAAAAGCGATGACCGATTGCATAGAAATACGCTAGGTGCCGTGACAGAGGGGAAGGGCGGTTGCCCGCCGGGCTTCCCCTAATATCGCAAATGCCAGCGTCGTAAAGAAGTACAAGGCGACCTGACCGGAAGGGGGCGGACCAAAACGATGGTGTTCACATCGCCCAATGTTACGTCTGGGCCGCCAAAATCAATCGCTGGCCTATTTGTGCGACTGGGTAGGCGGCAGAAAGTGATACGCCAGTGCCGTGGCGGCGAGCATGGTCAGGGCGACTACCGTCGGGTGAAGGTCTGTCAGCGGCTTAGGAATCGGGCTTGGTAGCGGCTCAACGATCGCCATGACGGGGAATGCGAGTGCTTTGTTGGATTGCGTCGAAGCGGTCGCTAGTTGCTCCCAGCTTCGTGTTTTTTCCCATCCATGGCTGGTCCGCCGCCAACCATCATCGTCGGCGGTGGCAGAGGATGCGGAATTCGGCATCGGAGGTTCGCCCCAGACGGTCTGACAGGCGACCGTTACGACGCCGGTCAAAGTGAGGAGTCGGACAACAGTCGCAAAGCGTTTTGCTGGGAGGTGTGTCATAGCCTTTCAGCAAGGCACTTCGAGTGCCACGCCTGCAAAGTCGTCACTGTAAACGCCCTAATCCCTTGTGGTGTAATGGTTTGTGTGCTTGGTAAGAATGGCCCGCCGAGCTGTTTTTGGGCGTGCGTGTGGCGAAAACGCAACGTCCCAAGTCCCGATGATGTAATCCAGACGCAACCTGAATGAGCAATTGACGTTATTTAAGCGGGTTTACTTCATGAAGGATTTGCACGGCGGGGAGTGGTGACCTAGGTTTCCAATACAGATTCCCGTCTCACGGATTGCAGGCTCCTAATCGCCTGTGTGGGTCACGGGTCTGGTAAGCCGCAAAAGGCGGATTGCAGCATACGTGCACCTCCATGCCCCTGGATAAATGCAAATGTCGAACACGACACAAAGCTTGAACCTTAAAGAACTTCTGCAAAACGCTCAGCTACCGGCATTGCCGCAGAGCGCGATCCGACTGCTTGAATTGTCTCAAAACCTCGACAACGGTCCGGCCGAATTTGCAGTGCCGATTGAGGCCGATCCCGGTTTGACAGGCCAAGTCTTGAAGTTCGTCAATTCGTCGTACTTCGGTTTTTCACGGGAGATCAACAGCATTAAGCTTGCGATCACGCTCGTGGGGATTCGAACGATTAAAAACTTTGCGCTATGGAGCGCCGTGTTCAGCTTGATGCCCAACCCCAAGTGCGGTCCCTTTGATCTACGTAGTTTGTGGCAAGATTCGCTGCGTCGTGCTTTGTTTGCACGTGCCTTTGGTCGTTTGCTCGGCCTGAAAGATGGTGAAGAACTGTTTGCGGCCGCCCTGCTGCAAGACATGGCCATTCCACTGCTCGCCAAAGAGATCCCGGCCCGTTACGTCAAACTCCTTGAGGGTCGGGGCGATGGGACGATTCGCTTGTCCGAACTAGAGCAAGCCGAGTTGGGCTTTACTCACGCCGATGCGGCCGCCTTCATGGCCCGCCATTGGAGCTTGCCAGAAGAGTTCGCCAAGCTCATTGAATTGCATTCGAGCCTCGATCGCTTAGTGGCCGAAGGCTGCAAGGAACGTGGGCCGCTTTCCGTCGGGCTGTCAGCATTGCTTCCATCAGCTTCCGACAAGTCCTGGGCGGAGAAGGAAAAGTTCTCCAACCTGTTTAAGACGATGTCAGCAGGACTCGGAAAGACGCCTGCGGACATGCTGGAACAAGTCGACAAGGAATTCAGCGACTTTGCACCCGTGTTGCGCCTGACGGTGCCAGCCAAGTCACTCATCAGTTATTTGCAATCGGAAGAGGCTGCGGTCTCCGCCTAACGGCGAACCCGATCAGCGTATCAGAACTCCTAAAAGCGTCGAAACGCTTGTGTAGCCTTGGCTGCATGAGCGTTTTGGCGTTTTCACAGCTTAACTTGCCGTGGAATTCTTGTTAGGGTGGATAGTCATCGCTATTGCGATACTTGATGATCCTGTAAATGTTCAGACTCTCCCCCTAAATGCGTTGCTGACCTATGCCCTGTAAAGTGAAACAACTCAATCATGTTGCCTTGCACGTTGCGGATATCGAGCGAAGCATCGACTTCTACAGCCGCATTCTGGGCTTAGATGCCATGCCGCGGCCGGCATTCACGTTTCCTGGTGCCTGGTTTCGCTTGGGCGTCGATCAAGAGTTGCACCTGATTGGTGGGCGTGAAAAGGACGTGTTGTCGCATAACCGTGGTAATCACTTTGCGCTGGCAGTGGAAGAGCTCGATACCTGGGAGCAGCATCTAGCGCAGATGAAGGCGACGTTCCATCCACGCAAAGTACGCCCGGATGGGGCATTTCAAGTGTTCGTTGTGGACCCTGATGGGCACTACATCGAATTGTGCACTTCGCCTTCCGCTTGCGGATAGTGCTCAAACCCAGGGCATGTGCACGGGCACGGAAAGGTTTGCCTAGGCGCCTTTTCCATAACTGTGTAATGCAAAACTCGCACAATCTTCTCTTGGATGTGCCAAAAAGTAATCTGGAAAATTTGGGTTTGCCGGATTTGTGACTACACTTGAGATAGTGTGATTAGGAAAGTGGGAAAGGCGGCCCACATTGGCAGGACGGCTCTTTACGGTGGGGCATTGTCATGACCGATCCTTCAAGAATTCGCCGACAGCAATTGCTTCGAGAGGCCGAAGGTTATCTCGATCTTGTGGCGGTGTTCTCGGACCGCTGGCACCTTCAAACGGACATCGCAGGCAAGCTGTGCTTACGCGCTATTGCCACGCTAGAGCGCATTCAAGATGCGGGCGGAATGGCTGGCCAAGTCTATTTCCAACATGGACAAGCACTGCGTTACATCGGGCGTTTTGAAGAGGCGATCCCGTTCTTCTGTGCGGCAGCCGAGCATGAGCCAGCCAATTCTCACATCTACCTCGCATTGGCTTGGTGCTACAAAAGAACACGCAGACTGGATTTGGCGATTGAGTCGTTAGAGTCTGCGTTACAAGAAGACCCTGCCCTCCCGATCCTACATTACAACCTTGCGTGCTACTGGGCACTGGTCGGGAATGTGAAGTGGGCCGTTCGGTACTTGCACCAAGCCTTTGACTTGGAGCCAAACTATCGAGACCTTGTCCTGCTCGAAGCGGACTTCGATCCGATTCGGCAGCATCCGCAGTTTCAAAGCCTGGCGAGCGCCCCTTGCTAGGTTGCTGCAAAGTCCTGCGGACATAAAAAAAGGAAGGTCGATCCCGCAGGACCAACCTTCCTCAAAACTATTGCTTTAACCGCTGCCGAGGCAGACGCTTCCGCTTAGTAGCGGTAGTGGTTTGGCTTGTAAGGGCCTTCGACAGGAATGTCGAGGTAAGCCGCTTGCTTGGCCGTCAACTTGGTAAGCTTCACACCCAATTGATCCAAGTGCAGGCGAGCCACTTCTTCGTCCAGCTTCTTAGGAAGCATGTGAACGCCCAGCTCAAACTTTTCGGACTCTTGCCAAAGTGCCAGTTGAGCCATGACTTGGTTGGTAAAGCTGTTGCTCATCACGAAGGCAGGGTGCCCCGTCGCGCAGCCAAGGTTGACCAAGCGACCACGAGCCAGCAGCAAAACGCTACGACCGGTGTCGTTAAACGTATAGCGATCAACGGCGCCATCGGCTTCTGGCTTGATGACAACCTTCTTTGCCTTGCCTGCCTTCACTTGGTTTTCCATCCAGTCGACGTCGATTTCGATGTCGAAGTGACCAATGTTGCAGATGATGGCATCGTTCTTCATTTGGACGATGTGTTCGCTGCGAATGATATCGCAGCAACCGGTCGTCGTCACAAAGATGTGCCCTTGCGAGGCAGCTTCTTCCATCGTGGTTACTTGGAAGCCTTCCATCGAAGCTTGCAAAGCGTTGATCGGATCCACTTCGGTCACAATGACGCGAGCGCCATAACGCTGCATCGAGTGAGCACAGCCCTTGCCCACGTCGCCGTAACCGGCAACCACAACGACCTTGCCAGCAATCATCACGTCGGTGGCACGCTTGATGCCGTCTGCCAAAGATTCGCGGCAACCGTACAGGTTGTCAAACTTGCTCTTGGTAACGGAGTCATTCACATTGATCGCAGGAATCTTCAGTTCGCCCTTGGCAAACATTTGGTACAAGCGATGTACGCCCGTCGTGGTTTCTTCGCTGATACCACGGATGCCAGCCAGCAGTTCAGGGAACTTCTGGTGGACCATCACGGTCAAGTCGCCGCCGTCATCCAAGATCATGTTCAGCGGTTGGCCATCAGGGAACACCAGCGTTTGTTCAATGCACCAATCGAATTCTTCGTTGTTCATACCTTTCCAGGCATAAACAGGAATTCCCTTGGCAGCAATCGCAGCAGCGGCTTCATCTTGGGTGCTGAAAATATTGCAGCTGCTCCAAGTGACGTCAGCGCCAAGCTCAACCAGCGTTTCAATCAGAACGGCCGTTTCCACAGTCATGTGAAGGCAGCCTGCAATGCGAGCGCCCTTTAGTGGCTTTGAAGTGCCGTACTTCTTGCGAAGCGACATCAGGCCTGGCATCTCGTTTTCGGCCAGCATAATCTTCTTGCGACCAAGCTCTGCGAGCCCAATATCCTTGACCTTGTAAGGCAGCTTCTTGTCAGTAACCGTAGCCATGTCCACTCCTGGGAAAAATTTGCTCACCGGGATCATAAGGTCGCCCAATAGTGGGGCACCCCGTCCCTTCCTTCATTCAGCCTATACCGCATCAAGTAACGGGACTTAATCGAACTATCTTAGGAAGATTCATGCTCGTTGCAAACCTGTCTGAACACTTGAAGGCGTCGGTTTAAGCATCTTTGCAGACTAGGTTCTGATGGCGATCTCCATTACGAGCTGGTAGCCCGCAATGCAAACGCCTAAACCGTTACGCTGCCAATGCTTAACGCGGCGAAGTTTTTAAAGGCCCAAGGCTTGCTTCGCCTGGGAGACGAACGCCAAGACCTTAGCGGGGTCTTTGCGAGGCGCGGTGCTCTCGACACCGCTGGCGGTATCCACTGCAGGGCATCCGCTTTGGGCAATTGCCGTCGCCACATTTTCGGGAACCAATCCCCCCGCAACGATCACTGGAAGGGAAACTAAATGCCTTTGCTCCGCGAGGCCGATCCAATCCAGTTTGTGGCCGGTTCCACCATAGGCGCCGGGTGCGTAGGCATCCACCAGAATGGCGTCCGGCAATGAATTTCCGCTTCCACAGTCGGCCAGAAAATCCATCGCCGGCTTTAGAGTGCCTGATTGCAGGCGAAAAGCCTTGATGATGGGAGTGTTCTGCGGCAACGACTTTCTGAGCTGGGAAACAAAGGAAGCGGGCTCATCGCCATGCAACTGGATTGCTGTAAGTCCTGCCTGATTCGCCACTTGCAGAATGGAATCAACACTGGAGTTAACGAAGACGCCGACCTTCAGGATGCTATTTCCCAGGGCGGAAGTGATCTCCTTAGCCGCCGTTGGTGAGAGGTAACGAGGGCTGGAAGGAACAAAGTTCAGCCCAATGGCGTCGGCTCCTGCCTGTTCAGAACAAAGGCCGTCTTCGATGGTGGTAATTCCACAAATTTTTATGCGAAACGGCAACATTCCAGCGGTCCCTTGCAAAACCTGGACAGAGGCTTGCGACGACATTTTGGAGGATGGGGCAATTCAGGGGGAAAATGCAGGGGCGACATAAACTTTCGCTAATCGCAACAGTTTACGAGACCGGCACACCTTCATTCTAACGTGATACTACATCTCTGTATCGTGCGAGTCGGGGTCAAGCGGAATGGCTTATTAGGTCGATTCCCCCGAATGACTGTTAGGAAGCAGGTCATCATTTGAGCATGGATGCCGTCAATGCAGGGTCGTCTTACTAATTCATTCAACGCTTTGGATCGGCAGAAACGCCGCCAGGATCGGTTCCGGCTGCTTCAAGCTGGCGTCGTAGCGTTGGCGACGATGCTACTGCTGTTGATGGTGTTTGCTCGTAAGCCTGAGGGCTATGTCGCGATTGTCGAAGTCCAAGGCGAAGGAATTGGCAGCAATCCAACAGCGGTAGAAGCCTGGCTGCGAAGCCCGGAAGTGGTACAAACCGCCAGCCGTAATTTGTTGGACTCGAGTCGCGGTGGCCGCCGTCGTGAGAAGGCCCCTCGTGAAGACTTGGTAACGTTTCGTCAGCGATTCCAACTCACGTCGCAATCTCAAGTAGGCGAGGCTCCGCATTTTTGTATTGAGTTCACAGGCTCAAGCCCCGCCCAAGCGTTGCAAGGGGCAGCAGAACTGGCCACCCTTGTTGAAGTAGACTTTGAGCCCTTTCAGCAAGCGACTCGCGTTGCCCGGTTCGACGGCCAGCTGAAAGAGTTAAACGCCAAATATGGCCAGTTACAAATGGCCCGAAGCGATAATAATCAACTGGTGGAACGGCTTCGTCATGAGCAATTGGCTGCCACGATGTTGCTCGCCAGGCAACCAACGGCGGCCACAACCAAAGTAGTTACTGAACATCCTCGCTGGACGCAAATGCGTGAGGAACTCAATCAGCTGTTGGTAACGCGGATGCAACTGGTTGCCAAGCTATTGCCCAATCATCCACAGGTTGAGCAGCTGGATTTGCAGATTTCAGCATTGCGTCAGCAGATTCGCGCTATCCCTCAAGCTGCTTTGAATGATCCAAGTTCCGACCTGGGAATGACTTCGAAACCGGGGGCTCAAACGCAGCAGGTTTCGCACCGCGTCGATAATAACGCCACACCGAGCGCGGGCGTAACGGGCGTGCAGTTGCTGGATCGCCTGGATGCAGAAATGGATGAAGCTCAAAGCAAGATGGCACAAATTGCCAAGCAAGAACGCCAAATCCAATCAGATATCGAACAGCTTCGTCGCCAGGCCGTGTCACAAGTAACGCAGTGCGTTTGGTCGAGTGCTTCCCCGCGCATTGTGAAACAGCTCGGTGGGCGAAGTATTGATCCAACGCTGTTTGGGATGATTGCCGTTGCCAGCGGCTGCATGGGGATCGGATTTGTAGCGCTCAGCCAGCGGAGCCCCGGTGCCATGGTGCTTTGGAATCTGCCAGAGGCACAAGCTTCATTATGCGTGCCAGTGATCGGTGTTGTCTCGCATGTTTCGGTGGACATGGGGAGCGATTTGGCGAGCGGAAAACCGTCCAAAAGTTGGAGCCGATTGCTTGCGACCGCTGCCAGTGGCGTGGTTGCCCTCTTTGTTTTTGCCTGGATTGCCACCGCCTGTCTGGATGTTGGACATTTTTCTGGGCTGGGCGAAAAACCGCTTGAGACTCTCCTCCATGCAGCCTCCATTTGGCTCCCCCTCTTTTAGATTTCCGGAATCTGGTGGGTTAGTGGCGGTGATTCTGCCCAAAGCGACCCGATTTCCTACCAATTCGTCTGCTGAGCACTTTGGCGAAGCTTTAGCTGCTGGCCGCCAACGGTCGATGACAGAGACAACAAGATGCCAGCTTGGCGAGGGGTACTCGAGGCGATGCCTTTTAAAACCGAGTGCTCAGCGAGAGGGTATCTGCGTTTGGCAACTAACAGGCAACCGGCACCGGCGGGCCTCTGTCTGGATAGTGGATTGGTGGGATCGAGCTTCCGGGGGAATCGAATTCATGTACGAGAACTTCTTTCAACTGAGTCAGCGACCTTTTGCCGCCGCGCCACAGGTCGATGCTTACGTCTCCACGCCCCTTTGCGAAAACGCTTTGCAAAGTTCCATTCGCTGTTTGGAGCGTGCTGAAGGAATCGCCCTGATCATGGGGCCCACAGGAACTGGCAAGTCGCTACTTTGCCAAATGGTCGCGAAGCACTTTGCAGACCGGTTCCAGGTTGCGTTGCTCAACAGCGCGCGTCTTTGTACACGCCGTGCCTTGCTTCAAAATATCCTATTTGCCCTTCGTCTTCCCTACCGCAACATGGATGAAGGGGAACTGCGACTTGCCCTAATGGCCCATTTGGAGCCACAAGCTGGTGGATCTCATGGTTTGATCCTGATCGTTGATGAGGCACATACGCTTCCTCAAAGACTTTTAGAAGAAGTTCGCCTGATCACAAATCTAGTACATGATGGCCAGCCACGAATTCGCTTGTTGCTTGCCGGCGGCATGGCCATGGAAGAGCGTTTGGCAAGCCCTAAGCTCGAAGCGTTCCAGCAGCGGTTGGCAACGCGATCATATCTGCAGTCCTTCACTTACGATGAAACGCTGCATTACATTGGTCAGCAGATCTATCGATGTGGCGGCGACGCCAATCGCTGTTTCCCTGTTGAAGCCATGGATGCCGTCTATCGGGTAACTGACGGGGTGCCCCGCCTAGTGAATCAGCTTTGTGATCACGCCCTCCTTCTGGCGGCAAACCGACGCAATCCTCGAGTGGATCGTCATGGTGTCGAGGATGCATGGGCCGATCTGCAGCAACTTCCTGGACCGTGGCACGCCGATCATCCCCAGGCAGCCAAGCCCGTCGATACCGGGGTAATTGAGTTCGGCCAATTGGCTGATGATGCCTCGTTCAGCGTTGAATTTGACGCACTAGAGGATGATGTGCCAGTTGAGAAACAGGCAACCATTCCCGCCCTGGAATCGCCAAGCGTTACTTTCGCTGCCTTTGCACCAAGTAGTGAAAGCCAGCATGCCGACCTTCGCGAAGAGTGGCCCTTTGTGGCTCCAATTAACCCGCCCGTAGTCGCCAGCCAGCCCGCCGTCGTGGCAGTTCCCCAAATGGTCAATCCGTTTGGCGACGACTTCGAAGAAGAAGAGCTGGTGCTAGATCGCTATGCCGGCATGGCTTCGGCCATCTTTGAAAAATCGCCCCGTGTCTCTTCCCAAGAGGGCAAAGAGATCGGCAAGCAACTTGATGCATTGGTCATTCAGGCATCGGAAAAGAAGTCGCCAGTCCGTCATGACGTTGCGGCCGAATCGTTTGGCAATTCAGATGCTATAGATTCTGGCTTCGACAGCGAATCCCTGTTGTCGGTTTACTCGCAGGATGATGAAGTTTCGCAAGAGACCGAGGTTGCAGACGAGCCTGCCTACGCTGAGTTCGAAGCCAGCGGTCCTTTCGATCCCGTTGTGCCTGTTTCCTCGATGACCTCGGAAGGTACTTCGGGCGTTCGGACCTATCGTCCGTTTGCCTTTGGCGAAGGGATTGATGACGATCGTGACATGATCGTGGTTTCCGAACAAGAGCACCATCAGACCGAAGCGGTGACCAGCATGCCTCACGGTCGTCGCCGAGAATATCGCCAACTTTTTAGCACCCTTCGACGAGGCAACTAAGTCAAAGTCCAGCGTCGGTGTTTAGGACGGCCCGATTTCCAGGAAGGTAAAAAGGCAATGGTATGAGTCGGATGTTGCAGGCTCTAAAAAACTTGGAAGCGCGTGAAGCCAATGCTCCACCGGCGGTGCCTGCGGCTCCTCCGGCAGAAGTACAGGGGCACGAATCGCTGATTTCCAAGCTCGCCTTCGCCGACAATGCTCTTGCTTGGTTAGCCGCTGACACCGGTGGTTCCGTGGCAGTTCCTGCAAAACCGAGCGAGCCTGCTGCTGCTTTGCCAACCACCAGTTACGAGCTACTGGAGCCAACCGCCCGTTCGGCAGCTCCCGTTTATGGTGCCCCCCCCTTAACATCTTTCCCGGTGATAAGTGTTGCCCCTGCTCAGGCGATTGAGCAAGAGTCTGCGTACCATGCCGCTTTGGATATAGCGCGGGACGAAGTTGCTGCCAAAGCTCCGGCACCGATCTTCTCCACCCTTGAACGACTCGTTCGTAAGCAGCTGTACGAGCCTGAAGTGCTCCCTCTGTTTCAGCAAATGGTAGCCAGATTGGGGCAAGATGTTGCCGCCAAGGCGGGCCGTGCAATATTGCTGACAGCCTGCGAAGGGACGCACTGTGGCGACCTTTTGATGCACCTAGCCATGCTATGGGCTGATGAAGGGGAGAAGGTCTTGGTGGTGGATGGAAACGTTGCCGCGCATCGCCTGACTCGTGAGTTGTTGTCACAGCAAGAGGGACGGCTAGAGACTGCACTGCGCCGACAAGTTCGGCCAACTGGATTGGTACCACGCGTCTTGCCACTGGCGACAACGGGCATCTCTTTGCTGGCACTTCATGGCGTCGATCTTTCGTCGCAAGAGCCTGCGAGCCTGCAGCGAGAGTGGGAGTCGCTCAAAAAGCGATACACCACGATTCTGATCGATGGTGGATCAAGCCAAGTCACCGCCCTGAAAATGTTAGGGCAATTGAGTGATGCCACCTATATGGTGATTCACCTGGGAGTGACCGAGTCCCAGGCCGCCAAGCAGCATGTGGGCTATTTGCAGTCGATCGGTGCCAATGTCCAGGGCTGCCTGGCAACGATTGACTAGCTTGCCATTGCAAGCCAACGTTTTAGACCGCTTTGCCGCCGGCTGGTGTACCACGGCGGGCAATTGCCCGAGCAATTCGCTCCTTCTCTTGAGGTTGAAGCTCAAATGTGAGCGCCGCAGCCGTCTCGATGATTTGGTCTGCCCGTTTCGCGCCGCAAAGGGCGGAGGTGATTCCGGGTTGTTCAATCGTCCAGCGTATGACCAGCTGTGCTACTGTTCTCCCCATATCGTTTGCAATTGCTCGCAGGTCGTCTACGAAATCCTGGTTGCGAGTCCACTCTTCGCCTTGAAACATCGGGTACTTGGCCCGTCCGTCGCCTGGGCGAAAAACAAAGTCGCGCGGCAACTTTCCTGCTGAGCAGTCCTTTCAGTAACGGCCAATACACCATGACCGAAACCTTGTGCGATTGGCACCAGGGAAGAATATCGTGTTCAATCTCACGCTGCAGCATGTTGTAGGGGGGCTGGTAGGCATCCAGCGGACAGACCTCCTGAAACTCTTGCAGTTGCGTCAGTGTCAGGTTCGAGGCTCCCACGGTAAGGACCTTCCCTTGGTCCCGAAGGTGACGAATACCCCGCGCTGACTCTGCCACCGGAGTTCCCGGGGCTGGAGCATGCAGGTAGTAAAGGTCGATTCGGTCGGTATTTAGCCGCTGCAGGCTTTCTTCGCACTCGCGGATCAGCGTTCCTGCCGTTGCATCTTGAATTCGGGTGGAGCCCTCCCAGTGCAATCCTCCTTTGGTTGCAATGACGACCTTGTCTCGCCTGCCAGCGATGGCTTGGCCGATGAGCTGTTCGCTTTCACCATGCGGACCATAACAGTAAGCGGTGTCGAGGAAGTTGATCCCATGGTCGAGGGCGGCATGCAGAGTCGCCAGGCTGTCGGCCGTGTTTACATCAAGGCTGCTCATACCGGCGATCGGCCAGCAGCCCAATGCGACTGCCGAGACCTTCAGCCCGCTACTTCCAACAGGGCGAAGAGGGGTTACAGATGCAAACATGTTGTTTTTTGCCAAGGGTTTTCGTCGAGAAATGCGTTGTTTTTCAGCTCTTTCTACCTGATTGCTCAGCATAAGACGCTGGCGTTCGTCAAATCCTTAAAAAAACCGAACTCGACATATTTGCCAAAATCCGGATAATCCCTCTCGCTCTTCAAAGTGCGCGGCAATTCATGCCGATCCCAAACCTAGCGGTTGGGCATCGGATTGATTGGCGGAAGGATCCGATTTACTCCACGCATTTTGACGGTCATCGCCTATGGGATCCCAGTTCCCCAGAAGACGACGGCAAGGAAGCCGTCTAGCAAGAGAGCTACAGTGACCCAGATTCATCCAACCGCCTTAATCGACCCTGCCGCTCAAATCGGCCGGGATGTGTCCATTGGCCCCTTTTGTGTGGTCGATGCTGGTGTTGTGATTGGTGATGGTTGTCGGCTTGAGAGTCGCGTGTCAATCAAAAGCCGCACGATTCTTGGCAAGAACAATGAAATCGGCGAAGGCTCGGTTCTGGGTGGCGCGCGCAGCACATGGCCGTCATGGATCCCGGTGGGACCCTCGTAATCGGTGACAATAACCGCATTCGCGAAAACTGCACCCTACACCGTGGTTACGACAACCACGCCACCACCATCGTTGGTGATAGCAACTTGATCATGGTAGGGGCTCACATCGCCCACGATTGTCGCGTTGGTAACAATACAATCATCGTCAATAATGCACTACTTGCAGGGCACGTCACCGTTGAAGATCGTGCCTACATTTCTGGCGGCGTTGCAATTCACCAGTTCTGCCGCATTGGCAAGTTGGCCATGGTTGGCGGCCTGGCCAAGGTCGTGCAGGATGTCCCTCCTTACGTCATGGTTGAAGGGGGCGGGCTCACCGAGATTGTAGGCCTGAATCGAGTCGGGTTGCGTCGAAGCGGCGTCAACTCCGAAGAGATGACAGTGCTGAAGTCGGCCTATCGCGTTATCTATCGCCAAGGCCTACGCTGGAGCGAAGTGCTAGAAGAACTACGTAGCAACTTCATGGTCGGGCCAGCCGCGGCCTTCTATGAGTTCCTTAAGGGGGGCAAGCGTGGCTTCGTGCAGGAACGCCGAATCTCGCGTAAGGCAACCCTCAAGATTGCTCCTTCGACGAGCTCTGCCGCTGATGAGGTAGAAGAGTCCTCTTCATCTCGCGAAGCTGCCTAGGCAATCGCCTGCGGCTCCGTTACGAAACATTCCAGGCGCCGTCCTGAATCAAGCGGATTAGTTTTGGCACTAGTCCCCTCATCGCTCGTGAGCGATGGCTGATCGCCGCCTTTACTGTGGGCGAAAGTTCGCCAAAGGTCTTGTGGTACTCCATGATCTCAAACAGAGGATCGTACCCAAATCCGCCGCTTCCCATGTAGTCGCTCAAGATGCGTCCTTGGCAAGTCCCTTCGCTGGTACACCGGACCTTGCCACTGGGGTCCGAAATAGCCGCTGAGCAAACATAATGGGCAGTTCGTTTCTCGGGGGGCAGACTCTTCAGCTTCTCTAGCAGCAGGGTATTGTTCTTGGCGTCTGTGGCATCTTCGCCCGAGAACCGCGCAGAATAGATTCCAGGGGCCCCTCCAAGAGCGTCAACCGCTAGGCCACTGTCTTCCCCTAAAACCCAGGCCCCTATCGCCAAGGCCTGCTGAGTGGCCTTGAGGGCCGCATTGGCGGCAAAGCTGTCGCCGGTCTCATCAACCTCCAGCGAATTGGCAAAGGCATCGAGCGTTTTCAGTTCAAGTCCAAGGGGGCCCAGAAGCAGTTGTAGTTCCCCCAGCTTCTTCTTGTTTCGAGTACCGAGTACCAACACTGGCTTTGCCATCCCTGTATCTCCGGGCTTGGTCCGCGCATAAAAAAGACCCCAAAATCCTCGCAGGATTGGGGTCTTTTGGCCAGGGGCCTAAGTTGGTCAGTTCGCTGAATCTCGGCGGAAACTATTCGCCAGATCGTTTGGCCAGAGTGCTGGCAATCGACACCTTGGGAACCCGCACGGGAATCGGCTGGGGTTCAAATGCAATCCCCTCCAGCATTCGTGGCTTTACTGCCATTTGTGCTTGGCCTGGCATCGCTTCGGTGATCGGGCCGTACGCTTGCATGATCTGGTGGACGGCAGGATTGATCTCGGTCTTGCCGTCGGAACGAGGTTGGCCAACGCTTTCAAAGGCTCCAATCGTTACGATGCTTTCGGTACGGTCGTGGAACTCATAAGCGTCCACGCCTTTATCCCGCAAAGCCTTAGTTAGCTTGGAGGCCTTTAGAGCTGCTTCGTCAATCTTGGACATGCCGGCTGCGCGTTTGCTGGTCAGCTCGTCATATTCATTGGGCTTCATCGTGTCGACACCTCGGAAAGAGGCGACGCGCACGGTATAAACGCCCTTATTGCTTAGCAAGCTGTTGGGGAGATCCTTGTTCAGTTCGACGACAAAGGGATCAAGCCCCTTCGGAGCGAAATACTCTTCGGGAAGCAGCGGGTTACGCGTTACAAACGCACTCCCCAAAGGACCCTTGGTCTTCTTTTGGTCGTTTGGATTGAGGGAGCGATAGACGCTTCGCAACCGGGCAAGCTGCTGATTGGAACTGGTGTTCTTAGTGGGATCAATCGAGTCGCTGTTGTAGTACTTGATGTTCTTCAACATCTTCTCGACTTCCGGCTGGTCAACCGAGCTATAGTTTCCCGCTCAGCACGGCGATCTCGTCGAATTTCGTGCCGTTGCGATACTTCATCTTCTTTTTGCCGCCAAAGCGGTCATAACCAAGCCCTTCTTCAGGCTTGGTAAAGTCGAAGTGTTGTTTGTAGGTAAAGGCTTCGATCTTCAGGTTTTTGCGAAGCTCCAGGACGAGGTCCTGCGCCTGTTGTTCGGCCTGAGGACCGGCAAACGAGGCACACATGATGAGCCATGGGCCATTCTGTTCGGTCAGGTCGTAGCTCTTGCTGGGATCTGCATCCACCTTGCGAAGTGGAATCAACGTTCCCCAAGGAGGAGCGGCAGTACCACCGTTTGGAAAGCAGGTCAAAGCACCGGCCGTCGCCAAAACGGCAGGAATCCAAAACCGGCGGAAGGATGTCTTCTTCATGGTCTTATCTCCGTTCGCCAATGAGGGGCGAAATCACTGCTGGAGGCTCGGCGTTCCCCATCAATCACGCAAACGGAATGGGGATACAGGTTCGGCGAGCCTTCGCGGGCGGAGAGTAGCGAGCACTGGCCCCGGTTGCCAAGACCAGTTTCTTGAGAGAAATGCAAAAGGTTTTTCGGCAAATCCTCTGCTAGCGTGCAGCCGTTGTCACTTTTTGCCACTGCTTGTCCAGCCGCTGCGGTGAAACCGCTTGCGAGGTCCCTAGCTCCTGGGCAAACAGAGAAACTCGCAGTTCCTCAAGCATCCAGCGATACTGAACCACGTCCGGGTTCAGCTTGGCGGTCTCGGGCGCATCCTTGAGGTACGTCAAATAGCGACTGACGAGCGGCACCAGTACTTTTTGATGTTGCTCATCTCGGGCCGCGCCGCCGGTGACCAGTCTTTGTAGTCGGTTCGTGATCCCCTTGAGATAACGGGGGTAATGCCGCAACCACTCCCACGGTGTTTCCACCAGGAATCCTGGTGCAAGTAACGCGGAAAGTTGTTGGTCTATGTCTTTGCTAATCGCCTGCCATGCTTTGGGAAGTTTTCCAATCGCTAGGCGAGCGTTGTGAAGCTCTTCAAGTAACGAAACAATCGCCGGTGCGGACTCGGCTGCTGCTGCGGCGATGAACCGCTTACCATGTTGCAGGCAAATTTGAACAGAGTCTCGACTACGGGGAAGGGTCCGCGTTCGTGAAGTCGGTCCGCCGCTTTGCAAATCCAGGCAGCGAAGTGCCAAAAAGTCCATTAGCGCCGGTTCAATGCCGTGGGGTTCAAACGTGCGATGCCCCCATAATCGCAGCTGATCGTAGCGAGGCAAGTTACGCACTTGCAGACGAATCTCGCGTGTGTTGGCCAGTTGAAAGAGCTTGGCCAGCCCACGCCACGAGGCATGCTCCGCCGCAGCCGCAGAGTCCATCAAGCGGAGGCCTACACCCTCTCCTTGATCGACAAGGGCAGGAAATCGGGTCACGACAAGCCCTTGCTGCCGAACTTCGATAACCTCCGGCAGCGTTTCAAACTCAAAAGTTTTGAGCCCATCTTTGTGCCAACGTGGATCCGCAGCAGCAGCCGTATACTTCTCAGGAGCCAGGCTTCCCACTTGTTTTTGCAACGTGCCTAGATCGCGACCTTCTGCCAGTGGCTTTCCTTCCGCGTCGACCACCTTCAAATTCAAGCGTAAATGCTGGGCGATCTTTTCTTCATCCAGGTCACTAGCGGCAATCGGAGAACCGCCCAGCTTAGTCAGCACTTCGGCCACGGCTGGCAAAAAGGGGCGGTCAAATCGGGTTAGCTGTTCGGCCGCTTTGCGTGCCATATCGGGTGCTGGCACCAGTTGTCGGCGCAGGGGCTTGGGAAGGCTGCGGATTCAGCGCCTCAATCTTGGCCTCAAGCATGCCAGGAATGAGCCATCCCAGTCGCCCCGTATGAAGTTGTCCCAGCGCCTCCTTCGGGACGACTACTGTGATCCCATCCGCTTCGCTGCCAGGTTCAAATTGGTACTGTAGCGGCAACTGCATTCGGTCGATTTGCAGCTTGTCGGGATAGCGGGCCGGGTTGGCCTCTTCCGGATCGACATGCAGTAGATCTTCGGGCTTCATGTGCAGCAGACGAGGGTCCGGACATTCCTTCGACGAGAGCCAACGCTCTAGCTGACGAACGTCATAAACCGTGCTTGGTACACGCTCCTCATAAAATCGCCACATCGCATCTTGTTCAACAATCCAGTCGCGCCGCCGAGCCTTGCTCGCCAAACCCTGAATGCTTTCCAGCACTTCGCGATTGGCTTTCAGGAAAGATGCCTTTGTTTCTAGCTCGTGCAGCGCCAGCCCATCGCGAATAAAGATGTTGTGCGCTTCCTTGGGGTCGATCGGACCAAATCGGACACGTCGTCTGGGCACAATCGTCAACCCAAATAGGGAGACCTTCTCGTTGACCAAAACTTGGCCGCTACGACGGTCCCATGTCGGTTCCGAGTGCCCCAAGTTGACCAAATGGCTCGCCAGCGGTTCGATCCATTCAGGCTCAATCCGGGCAACTGTTCGTGTGTATCGCTTCGACGTTTCGATCAGCTCGGCACCGATAATCCAGTTCGGCCGATTGGCCGACACGCCGCTGCCTGGCCACAAAAACAGCTTGTTGCCTCCCGCCCCTAAGTACTCCGGCCCTTCGAGTCGACACGCAACGTTTGAAAGAAGTCCGGCAAGCAAGCTGCGGTGAAGTGCATCACGCGCTGGGGTGGGAGCAGTTCGCCCTTTGGGTTGCTGTTCGGATTCCGCCGCCAGGGAACCAAACGTGATCTGCCGCTTGCCCAAAGTGAGCCCCACACTTTGCGCCATTTCAAGCAACTGCCGATGAAGCTCTTGCCACTCCACCATCCGCATTTCCGAAAGGAAGTTCTGCTTGAGTGCTTTACGCCAAGCCGACTTTCCCAGGTCAGCCCGCAACTGCTGGGTAAAGTCCCAAATCTTTAGATACGCAATAAAGTCGGACTCAGGATCTGCAAATTTGGCATGGGCCTCGTCTGCCGAGCCCTTCTTCTCTTCCGGCCGATCCCTGACATCCTGACTTTCCAGCGCAGCAGCCACAATCAGCATGTCGGCCAGGCAATGTTCGTCCGCAGCCGCCAAGATCATCCGTGCGATCCGTGGATCAACCGGCAATTTAGCCAGCTTCCGCCCTAGCGGAGTTAGTGTTTGCCCTTTATCGATGGCTCCCAGTTCAAACAGGGTTTTATAACCATCCCGAATTGCTTCTGGGCGTGGCACATCCAGCAGCGGGAACTCTTCGAGGGGGCCCAAGTCGTACGCGAGCGTTTGCAAGATCACCGATGCAAGGTTGGTACGCAAGATTTCTGGCGCTGTAAACCGTTCTCGGCTGAGGAAGTCTTCCTCGCTATAAAGTCGAATGCAAATGCCAGGCCCCACGCGTCCGCAACGCCCTTTGCGTTGATCGGCCGACGCTTGCGAAACCGCTTCGATGGGAAGTCGCTGCACTTTGCTTCGGGCGGAATAGCGGCTAATCCGCGCGGTGCCTGTATCAATCACATATCGAATGCCGGGAACCGTTAATGATGACTCCGCCACGTTCGTCGCAAGCACAATCCGTCGCGACTTGTGCGGCGCGAACACCTTGTTTTGTTCGGCTGCCGATAGCCGAGCGTAAAGCGGCAATAGTTCGATGTTTCCCATCCCACGGCGTTGTATGTCTCCTCGCAGGAAGTGAGATACCTCGCGAATGTCCCGTTCGGTTGGCAGAAACACCAACACGTCTCCCGCCCCTTCGGAGTACAGTTCTTGGAGGGCCTTCGAGATACCCGCAATCTCATCAGGGGCTTGAAGGCTTTCTAAGTCGTCCCCTTCGAGAAGCGGTCGATAGCGAAGTTCCACCGGATAGGTTCGCCCAGAAACTTGCAGCACCGGCGCAGGCTTGCCATTATGAGAAAAGTGCTGCGCAAAACGATCCGCATCAATGGTTGCCGACGTGATGATCAGCTTGAGCGTTGGGCGGCGAGGTAACAAACGGTGTAAGTATGCCAGCAAAAAATCAATGTTGAGCGAACGCTCGTGAGCTTCGTCAATGATGAGCGTATCGTACTGATCCAAAAAGCGATCTTGCTGTGTCTCGGCCAGCAGAATGCCATCGGTCATTACCTTGATTAGCGTGGATTCAGCGGTAGTATCCGTAAACCGAACCTTGAACCCGACGACATCTTTGCGATTCCCGAGTTCTTCCGCAATCCGCGAAGAGACACTCCTTGCGGCAATCCTTCGTGGCTGAGTGTGTCCAATCATCCCCGTCAATCCCAGGCCTGCTTGCAAGCAGATCTTGGGCAATTGTGTTGATTTTCCTGAGCCTGTTTCGCCGCAAAGGATGACTACTTGGTAGTTCTGGATCGTCTCACAGATTTCATCAATCTTGGCCGTAATCGGAAGGGCAGGATCGTACTCTAGCTTTGGCAAAGAGGCTTGCCGCTGTGCACGTCGCTCCCGTGACTTTTCTAGGTCAGATTGAAGTCGCTCCAGGAGGCGATCAAAGTTGTTGCCCGAATGCTCTGCAGCTTGGATTGCACGCAACTGGTTGCGCAGGCGATGCTGGTCAACCTGCATGGCTTCGGAAATGGAACGGGTTAGATCACCAAAAAAAGACATTCGCAGCTTTCCAAAACCCATTCAAAAAATGATAGCCCATTCGCCCAGGCACCTAAGAGGCCGAGCGGTTCTCAGCATAACGCGGATTGCGATACAGCACTTCCGCCAATAGTTCGGGCGAACCTTTTTCTCCGGCCGGTCGAACGCAATGCCAATCAGGACCCGTAGGAACATGCTCCTCATGGAGCGGCCAGGGGTCAAACGGCAAGTAACCCAGGGTGATAGCCAACTTGTCACTATTCATGGTGACGTCACCGGCTCGCGGTGGCATGGGCCCTGCTTCAATTCTTGGACATCCCAAAAGGTCCGAGTAACGATATCCCCCCACGCGATTCACAATTTGTGCAATCTCGTACAGGCTCAATCGACGTGGACCACCTGCATGAAAAAGTCCGTGGTAGTCACCCGCCAGCATCGTTTCAAACAGCTCGTTCAGACAGTCTGTATAAGTAGGTGTACGAACTTCATCAAAGTACAGGGTGGCTGGGCGTTGCTTCTTGAAGCGAGACTGAATCCAGTCGATCGCGCCGGCATGTCCATTGAAGCTAATTCCCATCGGCAGCGATATCCGCAGCAGCGCCGCATCAGGGCGCCGCTCCAGTACCAAGTTTTCCCCTTCCACCATGGTCTTGCCATAGACGGTGACAGGGTCGGTGGGAGCTGTTTCGAGTAGCCCCCCGTCGCCATTGCCCGAAAAAACCAAGTCAATCGATAGGTGAACTAGCCGAGCATCGTACTCCGACATGACACGCAGGAGGATGTCGGTGGTGTCAACATTCACCCGCTTGGCCATGGAGGGGTCCATCTCGCAAGACTTTAGCTTGCAAGTCCCCTCACAATTCAACACCGATCGAAAGCGATGTTTCTCAAATAGCTTGCGCAGAGTGGCTTCATCATGACCATCGCAGCCGTAAATCCCTGGGCCATGCAGCGGCCAATTTTCGGCTCGACGAATGGCAAAAACCTGTCCCGGATACCGCCCCCTTAGGTATTCAAAGGCGTTGTAGCCAGCGACACCTGCCACTCCGGTTAACAAAAGTGGAAGGCGATCCGCAGGGATCGTCGGAGGGGCAGGGCGGAGGGGAAGTCCAGATAGCGTTGAGGAAAGTGTCATAGGTTCAGTATAGGCGCGACCCGCCAGGTTTGCCGAGGGTCCCTAACAGTGTCGCTCCTAACCCCCCAGCCCGTAAAGCTTTCCAGCAATTGATGATAGCAAGCTTAATTCTTTCCCTGCCCGTCGGATTTCACCAGACCGCAACCTGCCGTCCACCCGAATATCTACCGTAAGGGTCCTTAGATACAAGGATTGGGTAGCTTCCGGCGGATGTGAGGAGCTTCTCTAAGGGCGCCTACGATCTCATCCAATGCAGGGATGCCTTCTATGAACCGCCGGTTCCGATGGTCCGTCATTGGGGCTGCGCTGACTCCACTATGTTGGAGTATCTCTTTAGCGCAACAGCCCTCTCAAGTTTTTCCCGTACCCGCTCGAGTCGTAGTTTCCGACTTGCCCGGTCCGCCCATTGATGGGGACTTGGAACAAAATATCCCAGAAGTACCAGCGAGCGAAACTTCGGCAGACGACGAGTTTGTATCGGTTGCGACAGAAGCCGCAGGCCTTGCAGACGCTGCTGGTGCACCGCCGAAGTGCGACCCAAAGAAAATGGCGGCACTTAAAAAGTCCGTGGGGACGGCCTACAAGCCTCTATTTTACGACAACAACTTCTCGTATTTGTACGATCCCTGCTACACCGATCATCACTTTGGCGAAGATCTAAAACGCCTGTGCATTTTGGATGGTGCGCTGGGAACCATGGATATCGGCGGTCAGTATCGCGCTCGATATCATGGTGAAAATAACATGCGCGGCTCGGGGCTTACCGGCCGTGATGACAACTTCCTGTTGCATCGGACGCGGCTCTATAGCAACTGGGAGATCAGTGATCGCTTTCGCGTTTATGGCGAAATGATCGATGCTGAAAGCAACTACGAAAACTTCACGCCACGTGCGATTGAAGTCAACCGAGCCGACATGCTCAACCTGTTTGCCGATGCGAAACTGTTCGACGGCAATCAAGGCGACCTGTTTTTGCGCTACGGCCGGCAAGAACTTTTGTTCGGCAACCAGCGAACTGTATCGCCGCTCGATTGGGCCAATACCCGCCGTACATTCGAAGGTGTAAAGAGCTTTTGGCGAGGCAAAGACTGGGACTTTGATGCCTTCTGGGTTCGCCCTGTCATCGTGGATCCCTATCGCTTTGATAATGTGGACGACAACCAAGAGTTTTCCGGTGCCTATGCCAGCTACAAGGGCTGGAAGGATGAAAAGCTCGACTTCTATGGCTTCCGTCATATCAAGACGGCCGGTGCACAACCTTTCAGTAACACAACCTTAGGCACCGCCTACAACGGCACTGTGGATACGTGGGTGTGGGATCATGAAGTGGCCTACCAGTTTGGTGATTTTGCTGGCAACAGCCATCAGTCAGGCTTTTTCGTCGTTGGTCTAGGACGAAAGTTCGACGACCAAAAGGGGAAGCCGGTTTTCATGGCCTATTACGACTGGGCTCGCGGCGACACGCCACCCGGCAACGCCTACGATCAGCTCTTTCCCTTGGTGCACAAGTATAATGGCTTTATGGACTTGTTTGGTCGTCGCAACTTGGAAGACGTTAACTTCCAACTCACGATGAAACCAACCGACAAGACCACCCTTCTGTTGTGGCACCATATCTTGTGGCGTCAGAACACGAACGACGTTGTCTACAACGCCAACAACACGGTGTTCAACTCCAACGTGACCGGCGGCCGCCAGTTGGGCCAGGAACTCGATCTTCTGCTCACGTATGCGATTCAACCACGGCATGAACTTATGCTCGGATACTCGCATTTCTGGGCTGGCGATTATTACAAGACAACGCCTGGTCTGCCGTATCGTAATGATGCCAACTTCTTCTATACGCAGTACCAGTTCAACTTCTAGTAAAAACGGTGTTGCTTCCAGCGCACAAAAAAACCCACTGGCATTTCGGCCAGTGGGTTGCGTTTTATCATCGGATTAGCTTGTCCACTAATCCTTCTTGGCTGCCAACCGCAATGCGACAAGGTAAGGAACGGGTTCGCTTCCCAGGGCGTTCAGCACGGTGCCACCTGCCGTAAAGCAGTGGCTGACCCAGTTGGGTTGCCCGTATCGTTCAAGGGCCGTTCCGCCTTCGCCACCACCGACATAAACCTTGAAGCCTGCATCGGTCATCCGCTTCAGCTGGCCAATAAACGACTTGGTGCCGGCTTCAAAACGTGCGTCTTCAAACATGCCGAACACACCATTGTGGAAAACAACGGTGTTGGCTGCGTTCGACTTGTTGGCAGCGATAAATGCTGAGACTTCGCTATCAAACAGGGCGATGGTCTTCGGGCCAACATCAAACTGTTGGTCGCCTGGCCTTAGCGTCTCAACTACAGAGCCATCGGCCAACGTAAAGTCGACGGGCAGTACAAAGCGAATCCCTTGTTTCTTGCCGGCCGCCAACATCTTCTTGGCTTGCTCAATCCGGTCAGCAGGGATGTAGTACGCCTTGTCCTTGTGGGCAGGGTCTTCGCTAACACCGAGCGAAAACTCTTTGCCATCTAGCAGCATCGAAGCCTTGGTCAGTGCCATGGCAAGGGAGCCGGCCGAGAAGATCGTTCCGATCGTCCCGCGAGAGATCATCGCTTCCAGATCGTCGAGCTTGTCAATCTTGATACCGCTAAAGACCACGAGCTTGGCCTTCAGGCATTCCATCATCGGCACTTCAAACTCGTGCTCCAGGTATTTGCCAATGGCTACTTGATCCATGGCCAGTGGAATGATCGTGCTCGAGGCATCTAGGCTACCGGCCGACAATGCTTCGTTTACATAAACCTTGGCAATTTTGCTCGCAACCGAATTCGCAAAGGTTGCCAGCTTTTCCGACAAGCCTTCGAGCGCGTCTTCCTTTGCCTTCCACAATACCGTTTCAATATCGTAGGCACGCACGTTTTGCAGAACAAAGATGCTGCCTGCAGGTGCGGCGGCAATCGTCGCCGAAACATGGTCCTTGACCGTTTGCGTGGCTTCATCAAGCCAATCTTCAATCAGCGTGACTTCGCAGCCCAAGATCAGCCCCAAACGAGCAGCCACCTTGGCCAGCGACCCAATCGGCTTGTCTTTTTCTTTGCGTCCCAAGTGACCAAACAGCACCTGCTTGAAACCCTTCGAACGGCCGTATTCAAGCGTTGCCTTCATCGAGCGAAGACGAATGTCACCTTGTCCCAGTTCGGCCCCTACCTTGGCGTCTACGTCGCCACGGATCAGCACCGGGGTTCCCGAAGGAAGCCCACTTAGCGATTCCAGGCGAGGGATCGACGCCAGGTAATCGGCCAATGTCAGATCGGCATGTGGGGAAACACCCTTCAGAACTTTAGCGACGGCATGAACACGTGGGGCCGATACAGACATGGATCACTTCCTCTAACTCAATAATGGACGCAAAAATCACATTACTCCAGCAAACCACCCAAAATATCAGGCGTTAGGCGTTTCGGACAGACGCCCCTAGGGCGGCCAAAGCAATTCCAGAAAGGACCATATTCGGTACGAAAACCGTTTCTGACCCCAAAATAGGGGCAAGTCGCCAAAGATCGCCCCCCGTGATGAAGACCTGCGGTGCGACGTCGAGCGTGGTGGCAATTTGCTCGACCAAATGTTTCACCGCGCCGGCCGTCCCCCAGAACAGCCCGCTCCGAATGGCATCCTGCGTGTTTTTTCCCAAGATGGGTGGGGGCTGATCATGGGCCGAAAACGGCGTCAGCGGCAATTGGTTGGTGCCTGACGCCAATGCCTGGGCCGATAGCCGAAACCCCGGCAAGATGACGCCCCCTTCAAAGGCTCCATCGCTGGCTACCAAATCCACGGTGATGGCGGTCCCTGCATCAATCACGATCACCGGCCTAGCTGGATCTCGCAATTCGTTGGCTGCAACCGCTGCCATCAGGCGATCCGTACCGACCTTCTCTGGAAAGTCGACACGAATTGGCATCGTGAGGTCTTGATAGGTGAGCTGGCGATAGCGATCACCCGGACGGGTCGTCGCCTGCCAGTTTGATAAGCGCTTGCTGGCGTCACGCTGCACGCTGGCGACGTACCAATCGATAGGGCGATTGTCGTAGCAGCTGAGAAACTCCTCCGGAGGTTCATTGGCAGTTGCGTATTCCGCCACGTTCGTCGGGCGGGGCAAGCCCTGCTTGGGAAGTTCGGTCAGATCAAACCAGCCGAGCTTCGTGGTGCTGTTGCCGATATCTACAGCAATGATGCGGTGCGCCTTGATCATGGCAGCTTCGCTTTTTGGCTCTCTAGCTCAGCGACAATCGCTTGAACCAATCGGTTCAGCCCTTGTCCGGTAACTGCAGAGATCATGATTGGCGCACGACCAGCCACTTCCGCCAGTTCATTCGCTACGTCCTCGGCACCTGGAAGTTCAGACTTGCTAATCGCCAAAATCTCGGGACGTTCTCCCAGCTTGGCATCGTACTGAGTCAGCTCCGCCCGGATCGTCCGATAGTTGTCAACGGCCAGCGTTCCATCGCTAGGAAAGGGCTCAATCAGATGCACCAAAATGCCCGCTCGTTCGATGTGCCGCAGGAATTCATGCCCCAGCCCAGCTCCTTCGTGCGCACCTTCAATCAAGCCAGGAATGTCGGCCATCACAAACGTGTGGTCGCCATCCAAATTGACCATTCCCAGATTCGGAAACTTCGTCGTAAAGGGATAGTCGGCAATTTCAGGGCGAGCTCGCGTTAGGCGGCTCAGAAGGGTGCTTTTCCCAGCGTTCGGCTTCCCAACGACACCGACGTCAGCGATTACCTTTAGCTCAAGGATCAGCTCTCGCTTTTCCCCTTCGCCACCGGGAGTCGCGTCGCGCGGAGCGCGGTTTGTGGCCGACTTGAAACGGTGATTGCCTCGGCCGCCACCGCCACCCTTAGCGGCGACTAGTCGGTCACCATCGTTGGATAGATCGCGAATGACGAAGCCACCTTTGGCATCCATCACGACCGTTCCTGGTGGAACCTCAATGATTAGATCATGGGCCCCTTTGCCGGCGCGATTCGAACCGCTGCCGTGGTTGCCGCTTTCCGCCCGCCAGAACTTGTGGTGAGCCAAAGCCGTCAGATGGTTTACACCATACTTCGCCACAATGATGACACTGCCACCGCAACCGCCGTCACCACCATCAGGGCCGCCGTTGGGCACGTACTTTTCGCGCCGGAAGCTAACGCAACCGTTGCCTCCCTTGCCACCCTGAACTTCAATCTGTACGCGATCAACAAACATCACAGCGATTCCCACCGCGACGTTGCCAACAAACACAAACTCTTTGCGCGGCTGCAAATCGTTGTGCACAAACAAACAAAGGACGCTCTTAGCCAGTGCCAAGAACGTCCTTGTAATCTCGCTCGAAAGCCGTCTAGCAAATCAGCTAGTTGGCCGATGCGGCAGCAGCTTCAACGATGTTGACGCGGCGACCTTCTTGGTCAAACTTCACAACGCCTGGCTTGAGGGCGAACAAGGTGTAGTCCTTGCCCATGCCAACGTTGCGGCCTGGGTGAAACTTGGTGCCAACTTGGCGAACCAAAATGCTACCCGCCGTTACAACTTGACCACCAAAACGCTTGACGCCACGACGCTGGCCGTTGGAGTCACGACCGTTGCTCGTAGAACCTTGACCTTTCTTATGGGCCATGGTGTTACCTTCCTTACTCTTTTACTAACGGCGAATAAAAAACGATCCAAACAACCCTGTGGTTTGCCCCAAAGGGACGCGTCAGGGGCAATTCACCCAAGACTGCGAGACAGGGTTGCTTTTACAAATCTGGCAATCCCTCAATCTACCGGTAGACCCAAAGGTAGTCAAGCGGTTCCTTAAGTCCATACTGCTCAAGGATTTTCGATTGTTCGGCCGGATTTTGCTCGAAGCCGGCAGCCGTAGCGAATCTCTTCGTCATTCTCGGCGACCGTGTCGCCTGGACGCCAAAAGTTAAGCTGGAGGGTTTTGGCAGAATATTTCCGACCAGCTCCGGGAGTCTTCGCCTTCTTGTAGGCGTCGATCGTGTCTTCGAATCGATAGGCGTTGGTCAGCCCTTGGACATACACACTGAAGTAGTCCATGCGTGGGTCAACGTCGGTCCAAGTGACCACGCCCCAAACGCTGCGATCATTGGCTGCATCGCTTAGAGGGATTTCCAGTTCGCTGATTGCCACCGTGTCATGCAGGTCGATCTTCGTTCGTGGGAACTCTCGCTTTTTGATCGCTTCCATCGCGGCAGGCATGATCAGGTCGAGATATTGCTTTTTGAACTCGCTGCTTTCCAGCACAAAGTGCGGGAAGAAGCGGATGCCCATCGGCTTCTTGGTGCCGTCAGCACGCTTTTCAGTCAGTTCGTTGACAACTTCCTTCGCATAGACCGTATGTTCGATCTTGCCGTTTACCAGGACGCGGTCTTCCTTCACTTGGAAGTGGCCACCATTGTTTTTTACTCGGTAAACCATGTACCAAACGAGCTTGCGCTGCATTTTGCCCGAGGGTTGCGGCACATCCACTTCGATCATGCGAAGCGGCTTAAAGGCGAATTCCAGATTCCAAATGGGGCGACGTAAAATCACTCCCTTGGAACGCTCGATAACTGTGGCAGTCTTGGCTTCAAAGTTGGGAGTGTACTCGATGCCTTCGGCTTCAGCCGGCACTTCCACCAGTGGAATCGGCCCGGTGAACATCTCCTGCTCTTCAGGCTTCGGTGGGATCACGGTCAACACGCCGGGTGCCAAGACCCGACCACTCTGCCCCAGGGCAACGATCGGCGACAGCATGCCGCACGCGACGACTAGGGAAGTCGCAAAGCGAGTCATCAAGTTCCAATGCACGTTCTTCATGTGAGCGCTGTCCCTATTCCCGATCCTGCAATCCACAACTTCCAGGTTTCAAACTACTCGTGCGCAAGCACCTTTCCTTATCAAGTCGGCAGGGAAGGGTCCGCGCAGCAAGTTCCTCCAAAGTCTAACCCCTGAATATACTTACTTGCCTTTCAGCCTGCCAGTAAATTCTAACAGCCTTGCCTAGCTTGCCACTAAATCGACGCAAAAATCCGTCAGAACCGCCACAACGGAAAGAGACTAGTGACGCGAAGGCCCCAAAAGTCGAGCATTGCAGTTTCGGATAGTTGTTATAGGGGGTGTCGCAATGGGGTGTTGGTGCTTACGTTTCCGGCTAGACTGAGGCGAACCTGTGTTGCCATTTGCGTTCGAATTGCCGGACGAGGGAGAATCTACGACGATGCCAGTTTTCAAAATGTCGGTTCGCTTTATGGGGTGGGTGGCGGCAGCTGCCTTTATGCAACTTGCGTGTCAGTCGTTGTTGTTGGCGCATGACACCTGGGTGCAGACGAACACCAATCTGGTTCGTACGGGCGACCATGTGCATATCGACCTGATGCTGGGCAATCACGGCAACGAACATCGCGACTTCAAACTGGCAAGCAAGATCACGCTCCCCGGTTGCAAGCTGGATGTGATCACCCCCAGTGGCAAGTCCTTTAGTGTGATGGATCGACTGGTTGATGTCGGCTATACGCCCAAGGAAGGTTTTTGGTCTGCCCGTTTTGCCGGTAATGAGGCCGGCATCTACACGGTGGCTCATTTCCGTGATGGCAATCATGGGACCACACGTAGCATTAAAAGTGGCAAAGCCTTCTACGTTATGAGCGATAGCCTCGATAAGGTTCCTTTGGGTTTGAAAGGATATCAAACGCCTCTCGGTCATCCCCTGGAAATCGTTCCGCTGGTGAATCCCGTTGTTCCGATGGGGCCAGGAAAGCCAATTAAGGTGCAAGTCCTTTACAAGGGAAAGCCACTAGAAAACGCGGTAGTCTCCTTCATTCCACGTGGTGCTCAGCTGACGGAAGAGTTCGATCCCGAACACGAACGCAAGACCAAGGCTGACGGCATCGCCAGCTATACGCCCAAGGAGGGTAACTACATCTTGGTTTGTGTGCACCAAGAAGAGCCGAGCGAAAAGGGTGAAGGCTTCGACTCCACCAAGTACAGCGCCACGCTAACCGTGTTCGTTCCTGAACTCTGTCCGTGCTGCGCTGAGTAATTGTCATTTGCCCCACGCACAGAAAAAGGGCTCCGGCAAATGTAGATTGCCCGAGCCCTTCAATTGAATCATCGCTAACATGCCAACGTCTTGTCGTTGGCACTCTTGCTTTACTTCGCCAGCATTTCCTTCACGGCGGCGGAAACTGCTTCGGACGTAATGCCAAATTCCTTGTAGAGGGTGGCAAAAGGAGCCGAAGCGCCAAAGCCCTTCATGCCGACAAACTTGCCGGCAAAGCCCAGGTACTTGTCCCAGCTTTGCTGAATGCCCGCCTCAATTGCCACGCGTGCGGTCACGCTGCTTGGCAGAACGCTTTCGCGATAAGCGGCGTCTTGAGCATCAAACCATTCTTGGCAAGGCATGCTGACAAGGCGAACCTTCACACCTTCGGCGGTCAGGGACTCATAAGCCTTCACCGCAATATCTAATTCGGTGCCGGTGGCCATGATGATGGCATCGGGCTTGCTACCTTCTGCTTCGGCCAGCACGTAGCCTCCCTTGGCCGTCAAAGAGGCCGAGGCATACTTGGTGCGATCCAAAGTGGAAACATTTTGTCGGCTTAGCACGATGGCAACAGGCTCGTGTTGGCGAAGAATCGCTGCACGATAGCCTTCAGCTACTTCGTTGGCATCGCCAGGACGAAGTACAGCCAATCCAGGAATTGCCCGGCAGGCCGACAGGTGTTCAACCGGTTGGTGCGTTGGTCCATCTTCACCCACGCCGATGCTGTCGTGCGTCAGCACATAGATCACGCCTTGATGCATGATGCTCGACAGCCGCATCGATGGACGCATGTAGTCAGTGAACACAAAGAACGTCGCACAGTAAGTACGCAAACCCGAAAGCGACATTCCGTTAGCAATGGCGGCCATACTATGTTCGCGGATGCCGAAGTGCAAATTGCGCCCTGCGTAATCATGGCTGCTGAAGTGCCCAGCTTCGGGGAATTCCAGCATCGTCATGTTCGATGGGGCCAAGTCGGCCGAACCGCCAATGAACCAAGGGAACTGCTTGGCAATACCGTTAAGCACCTTGCCCGAGTAAATACGCGTGCCAGCTCCCTTGGCATCGGTGGGGAAGGTGGGAATTCCCTTGTCCCAGCCCTCTGGCAACTTGCCTGCCCAAATCAGCTCAAGCTCGGCGGCTAGTTCTGGATAAGCCTTCTTGTACTCGGCAAACTTGGCTTGCCATTCGGCTTGGGCCTTCGCACCACGCTTGCCAAGGTTGTCCGCAAAGTGAGCGAGAACTTCGCTTGGTACAAGGAACTGCGCATCTTCTGGCCAGCCATAGGCAGCCTTGGTGAGCTTCACTTCGTCAGGTCCCAGCGGTGCACCGTGAGCACCATGGGTATTGGCCTTGTTCGGGCTGCCATAGCCGATGATGCTCTTCATCACCACGATGGTCGGCTTGTCGGTGCACTTCTTGGCCGAGTCAAACGCAGCTTGCAATGCCTTCAGGTCGTTGGCGTCGTCAACGCGTACAGCATTCCAGCCAAGCCCTTCAAACTTGGTGGCCATGTCTTCGCTAAACGCTAGTTCCGTCTCACCTTCGATCGTGATGTTGTTGTCATCATAGATCCAGATCAGGTTGTTCAGCTTCAAGTGGCCGGCAACGGAGCCCGCTTCGCTGGAAATGCCTTCCATTAAGTCGCCGTCGCTGCACAAGGCATAGACATTAAACCCAAACAGGTCAAAGCCTGGCTTGTTGTACTTGGCAGCAAACCACTTGGCAGCCATCGCCATGCCTACACTATTGGCAACGCCTTGCCCCAGCGGGCCCGTCGTTGTTTCAATGCCGGCTGCTTCGCTAAATTCAGGGTGACCAGCGCAAGGGCTGTGCAGTTGGCGAAAGTTCTTCATGTCTTCGACCGTGATCGAAGGAGCATTTTGAACCTTGCCGGCCTTATCCACCTTCTTCACACCTGCCACATGCAGAGTGCTGTAAAGCAGCATCGAAGCATGGCCGCACGATAGGACAAACCGATCGCGAGCGGGCCACAGTGGCTGGGCAGGATCGTAATTGAGATTGTGATTCCAGATTTGATAGGCCACCGGTGCCAAGGCCATCGGCGTTCCAGGGTGACCGCTGTTTGCTTTTTGCACGCCATCCATCGAAAGCGTACGGATCGTATTGATGGCAAGTTGTTCGATACTGGCAGCGGTAGCGGTAGTCATAAGCTGGAAAATGGGGTGACAAAGGGGCGGGAAAGGAATCTTTTTAAAAACGCTAACTCCGAAGTTTAGCGGCAAGCAACAAACGCAGCAACTTGTGTTCGCCAGCCCCCTTAAGTGCGATTTGCGGAGTTCTCTCCCCCCTAGCTCCAATACCGGGGGCTGCTAGGCTCTAATTCCGCCGACTTTCCTTCGCCCGAAAACCCCGTTAATCTTGGCTGCGACCACAGCCTCCTGCCGCATTGCCATGCGGCATTGCCTTGTCCCTCCAACACCAATCGGAACCACCCGTCGTGAAAGTTGCTTACTTCGATTGTCTTAGTGGTATCAGTGGTGACATGACGCTGGGCGCTCTGGTCGACAGCGGCGTTGAACTGGCCGCCATCCAGGCGGGCATCGACTCCTTGGGCCTTCCCAGTTGCCAATTGGTCTCGAGCGAAGTCAAACGCAAGGGATTCCGGGCAACGAAGATTGCCGTCGTGCATGAAGAACAGCACGCCCATCGCCACTTGCACCACATCACCGACAAAATCACCGCCAGCACAGTACTCACGCCGCAGCAACAGGAATTGGCGATCCGCATCTTCACTCGGCTTGGAGTAGCGGAAGCCAAAGTCCATGGTTCGACCCTACGTAAGGTCCACTTTCACGAGGTCGGCGCTGTCGACTCCATTGCCGATATCGTCGGCGCAGCTATCGGCCTGTCGCTGCTCGGGGTCGACCGTATTGTCTGCTCGCCAATTCCAACCGGCAGTGGGTTCATTGAAATCGAACATGGTCGCGTCAGTGTTCCCGCCCCCGCGACGGCAGAGCTGCTCAAGGGGATACCGCTTGCCCCTTCTGTGGTCACGACGGAACTCACCACGCCGACCGGAGCAGCCATCATGGCAACGGTCGCCGACCAGTTTGGGCCGCTTCCTCCAATGACGATCTCTGCGATCGGCTGGGGTGCGGGCGATAAAGACTTCCGCGAACAACCCAATCTGCTCCGTCTGATGTTGGGAGAAATGCCCGATACGTATCAACAAGATCGCGTGTGGGTCTTAGAGACCAATCTCGACGACATCAGTGGCGAAGTGATTGGCTTCTGCACGACCAAGTTGATGGAGGCAGGTGCGCTCGATGTGTTCACCACGGCCATCCAAATGAAGAAGAATCGCCCCGGCGTGCTGCTGAGTATTCTGTGCGACGAATTGTTGATTTCTAAGCTGGAAAAGATCGTTTTTAAAGAAACCGGAACCCTGGGGATTCGTCGCTGGCCAGCGACACGCCACAAGCTCGAACGCAAGCCGCACGCGGTCGAAACGCCGTTGGGAACGATCGCAGGCAAGCTGGCCATTTTGAGCGATGGCAGTGTTAGCTTTTCGCCCGAGTTTGAATCCTGCCGCCAAATCGCCAACGAAAAACAGCTGGCGCTCAAAGAGGTCTATGATGCGGCGATGCTGGCTTTCCGTAGTCCCCCAGTAGCGCCCTAGCCATCCATTGCCGTCAAACATTACGTCGTTCCGTTAGAGGGCATCCCTCGTATGTCGCTACCAAAAATCGTCGCTGATACGCCACTAGCTCAGGCCGTTGAAGAGCTCATGGCAGGCAAGGTCGAAATCCTTCCCTGGAGTTCGATCGGGCAGCCGGAATCGCGCGATGCCGTAGGTCTCTATACGTTTGGCCATTTGCTGGTAGACGGCGAATTGATGGACAAGCTCCCTAAGCTCAAGGTCATCAGTAACTACGGCGTTGGTGTCGATCATATTCACCTTCCTGCCGCAGCGCAGCGAAATATTCCTGTTGGCAATACGCCGGGCGTGTTGGATGGCGCGACTGCCGACATGGGGTTTACGCTGCTCCTTGCTACCGCGCGGCGCTTGATGGAAGGGGATGCGTACGCGCGTAGTCCGCAGTTCACCCGGTTTGATCCGGCCTACATGTTGGGCCGAGAGATTCACGGCCAAACGCTGGGCATCATCGGCTTAGGGCGAATTGGCAAAGAGGTCGCCAAGCGGGCCAACGGCTTTTCCATGAAGGTCCTGTATCACAACCGTCGGCAAGACGTCGCTGCCGAGGCTGCACTGGGCGTACAGTATAGTACGCTAGACGACCTGCTTTCCCAGTCCGACTTCGTGATGCTCTGCTGCCCGTTGACGACAGAAACAACCGGCCTTATCGATGCGGCCGCGCTCGAGAAGATGCGTTCCACCAGCATTTTGATCAATATTGCCCGTGGCCCCGTCGTAGATACGGCCGCACTTACAGCCGCTTTGCAGTCACGACAAATCTACGCCGCTGGCTTGGATGTCACCGATCCGGAGCCGCTTCCTCGCAATCACCCCCTCCTCAGCCTGCCAAATGTCACCATCGCTCCCCATCTGGGTAGTGCAACCGTCCAAACGCGGCAGCAGATGGCCAACCTTTCCGTACAGAACCTCTTGGCAGGCCTCACCGGGCAACCTCTGCTTCATCAGGTCAAATAATGCCCGCGGCGGATAAAAGATCACCAGCTAAAAACACCTGTAAGATGTGTATATGCAACCTGTTGTAGTTGTTTTTTGAGCTAGGGCTTACCCTCTTTCACTATTTTTTCAGGCCAGCCTCGTAACAAACGACATTCTGCCACCATATTTGCCTGACGGCCATTCATCTGCCGTTAGCGGTTGCCGGTTCGGCGGCTCTTTCCTTTTCTGGTGCTGTAAGTCCTTTCGAATGAATAAGTTACAACGCTATTGCGGCATGAGTTTGGCAATGCTGGCCGTTTTATTCGGCTGCATGGTCCCCGCTTGGGCTCAAGACGACGAAATTACTCCGCAAAGCGAATTGGCGCTGGAGAAGGGGCTGGAGTGGTTGGCTAAAAACCAAGGTCCAGAAGGAAATTGGGGCTCCAATGATCTCGGCCTAGTCAGCATGGGAGCGCTCGCCTTCTTGTCGGCCGGTCACACGCCGGGGCGAGGAAAGTACGGCAAAGAGATCGATCGTTCCTTGGAATACGTAATCAGTCGCAGCAAACCCTCGGGCCTATTAAATTCGTCCGATCCTCAGCGTGACATGTACAACCATGGCCTGGCAACATTTGTGCTAGGCCAGTTTCACGGCATGGGAACGTCTAAAGACCGCCGCATGAATCGCGTTTTGGGAAGTGCTCTCAAGCTGATTGAAAACACCCAGTGCGAAGATGGTGGCTGGGATTATCAAGCGCGTCGGCAAGCCAACGGGCACGACCTTAGCTTGGTGGTAATGCAGGCCAAAGCACTGCGAAGTGCAGTGGATAGTGGTCTTGATGTTCCGCCAGAGGTGATCGACCTTGCCATTCGCAGCGTGCGAGAACACTATGCTTGCAATGGAGATCGCAATGCTCCTGAATCCGAACAGCAAAAGATGCCAGGGCAATTCACCTATGGCAAAGGGGGCGGTGGACCTTCGATAGCGATGGCTGCTGCAGGGGTCGTTTGCCTGCAAGAGTTTGGTCAATACGATGACTGGCGTATTGCCAAAAATATGGATGTGATTACAGCTTCCATCAATGACCTTCCTAAAGCAGACAAGCATGATGGCGATATGCCCTTTGATGCATACACATTGTATTACGTGGGCCAAGCGCTCTATCAAGTGAACGGCGAATACTGGAAGGGAAGCTATCCCAAGCTAAGAGACTACCTCGTCAATTCCCAAGTGAATGACCCCAAGCTAGGTCCACGTCTTGGTTCGTGGCGCGACAATGGTGCCAAAGGTGGTGGTCGCGTTGGTGGCAAAGAGGGGGAGCTCTACGGAACCAGTGTCGCCTGTTTTGTGTTGGCGATTCCTAATCGATACCTCCCCATTCTGCAGGAAGGCAAGATTGAAAGCCTCCGCGGCAAAGCAATCTCCGCTACCAAATAGGTCACCGCTTTCGCATCACGCTGAAAAAACAATCCTCACTGATTCTTCCGCTTCGGATTCGACATAAACACCATGAGTTTTCTTTCCGCCTTTACCGTTTGGCAATTCGCCCTAGCGGGAGCGGTCTGCGCCGCAGGACCAGTGTTGATTCACTTGCTGAATCGCCGCCGGTACAAGGTTGTTAATTGGGCCGCGATGGACTTCCTGCGTGAAGCCTTGCAGCGCAATCGACGAATGCTGCAAATACGCGACATCATTCTGCTGATCTTGCGAACGGCAGCCGTGCTGTTGTTTGGCCTTGCCGTTGCCCGTCCTGTAGTTTCGTTCCTCGCCATGCTTGGCTTGGCCGGCAGCAGTTTGCTGGCCCTGGTTGGTCTAGGTACGGGGGAAGGTTTTGATCCACGCAAGCAAGCCGAATTGGTTGATAACCAAGCTGTTCATGCGATCATCTTGGTCGACAATAGCCTAAGCATGGGCTATGCAGATCCCGACAATCCTGCGCTCGATCTCTTGGCCCGCGCTAAAGACCGTTTGCGAGGAATTGTGGATCGCTTTCCTGCAGGCAGCAAGTTCTCCATCATTCCCGTTTGTGGTTCTCGAGAAGGGTATAGCCCCGATCCCTACAGTACCAAAGCGAGTGCCTTGGCCGCTCTAGACAAGATCCAGCTAGTCGATCGTACCGCAAGTATTCAAAAGGCCGCCAGTGAAGCCCAGCGTGCCGCCGCTTCTCCCACGGAACTTTCCAAGCGAATCCTGTTTGTCACCGACCAGCAAGCCAGCAACTGGCGCGAAAGCCTTTCGCCCGATGCCCTGCAGAAGCTGCCTGACATGCAGGTCATTGATATTTCGCCCTCCAACCGAGAAAACACTTGGATTGCCGACTTCAAGCTGCAAGACGGCGTCGCCGATGTGGATACCCCAACCAAGTTTGTGGTGCAAATCCAGTCGCAAATTGGCGCCTCTCGTCGAGATGTTCCTGTTCGCCTTTATATGGGGGACACGGTCATCGGAGAGAAAATCATCCAGCTTGAACCCTCCGGCCAAGACATTCAAACGCGTGAAGTCGATTTTGAATACACCTTCAGCGCACTGCCTGAACTGCCACAGCCAGGCAAACCCGTTTATGTTTCACTGCGTGCGACGATTGCTGCCGATTATTTGCCGCAAGATGATGAACGTTACTTGATCGCGCCGGTTGTGGCAGCGCTTCCTGTGGTATTTGTGGATCAGTACGGCGAAGACGAAGACGTCATCAAAAATCGCCTGGGTGAAACGCGTCACCTGCGCACACTACTTGCTCCCAAAACATCTCGTACCGACAAGTCGCTGCAACTGGTGAAGATCAAGCACCATCGCATCGATGAAATCACCGAAAGCATTCTGTCGGACGCGCGTTTGGTTGTCATCGCGGGTGTTCCCAGTATCGATGAAGCACAGGTAACCTTGCTGCATGAATACATGCAGCAAGGCGGGCAAGTGATGATCGCTGCCGGCGCTTCGTTTGACCCCGAAGCCTGGATGAATACCGCTTGGCGTGATGGTACTGGCATTCTGCCTGCTCCCCTTCGCACACAGCCCATTGGCGAGATTCCAGAAATCGCTGGCGACCAGCTCAAAACGTTTTTCATCTCGTTTGATAGCCTCGCCGGGGAAGATTTCTTCCAGCTTGCCGGCGTAGAGACGAAGGAACTGCAAGATCTCTATGCAGAGCCGATCTTCTTTAAGGCGGTCGATACCGACTTAGGAGATGAAGCAATCCGTAACTGGCAAGCAGCTGAACTTCGTCGCCTCGAAGAGCAAGCCGACTTTCTCGCGCAAGCTTCCGCTCGCAGCAATGACCTCGCCTTGAAAGAGGCCAAGGGAACGCTTTCCGCGGATGAGCAAAAGCAAGCGATGGAAGACAATGCCCGGCTAAAACAGATTCGCCCGCAGTGGCTCCTTTGGTCGGAAGGCCAGGCCACCACCGGTGACGATGTAGAAACCATTGCTCAGGTGCAAGATCCACAGCTTCGCAAGGCACAGCTCGCTTCCTTGGTTCAGTCCGTGTCGCCTCGCGTGCTCGCTCGGCTCGATAATCCTGAAAAGACCCCTTGGCTTGTGCAGCGGAAGATCGGTCGCGGGAACGTGCTTTGGGTTTCTTCCGGCCTGCTTTCCTCATGGAATACGCTCCCCAAAACCAATGCCGTACTGATTTTTGATCGCTTGCTACGAAGCATGACGCAGGCAACCCTTCCCGCCAGCAGCATGTCGGCCAAGGACAAGTTCATTATCCCGCTGCCAAGCGACGACCACTACGACGCAATCACCCTAAGCCGTCCGGGTGAATCGGTCGTCACCGAGCCGTTAGATATTGGCTTTATTGGCACTGATCGCCGCGGCGTGACGGTTCCCGCCATGTACGAACGTGGTGTCTATCGGGTGGCCGCCTATCGTCGCGAACCAACCGCCAAGGAAGAAGCTGTCGAAGATCCAACACTTCTCAAGCCGACTTGGGAAATGAAAATGGCCGTCAATGGTGACTCCGAAGAATCGATGCTCGCCAGCCTCTCGGCCGATGGTCGAGATCGCATTGCGGCCAGCCCAAATCTCCGCATTGTTCAAGCGGGTGATGATGTAAGCCTCGCCGGTTCAACGCTTGGTGGTCATCACCGCTGGTGGTATTTGGTGTTCGTGGTGCTGATGTTACTGCTTGTGGAAATGTCGGTTCTGGCTTGGCCCAATTTGCGCCGGGCAGAGTCCGCATGATTGTTGATCTTTAGGGTTGGTACTGTTTGTTAGCTTCCGTCTCGAATTAAACTCCCTCGGCAATAGTTGTTCATCATGATGCGATATTTGGGCTGGCTTCTGGGGCTGGACAATGTGTCGGGAATCGACGAAGTCGATTTCTCGCTCGCAGCCGCCTGGGCGCAAGACGGCAGCTTCTGGGTTTTCCTGCTCGCGGTTGCTTTGGTCGTGCTGGCGTTCTTCTTTTACTTCCGTTTGCAGGGGCAAGGTTCGCCCGTTGCTCGCACCGGCCTGGCCGTTTGCCGCGGCCTATTGCTCGCATTGCTCCTGATTACTCTGGCAGATCCAGTACTTCGCTTGACGGTTACCAATCAACAAAAGGCAAGCCTGTATGTCATTTTCGATGGCACCGACAGCATGGCCATTGAAGACGAACTAGCCCCAGCCCAGCGAGAAGCAATCGACAAAGCAGTCGGTCGTGAGGCAGGCAAGGGAAGTAATGCCAACCTATCTCGCGCGGGTTATGTCCAAGCTCTGGTAAAGAAGTCCGACGAAAACCTGCTTGTACGCCTGCAAAAAGAGAAGAACCTCGATATTGAGGCCTACGTCTTTGATGGCAACACCACCAGCCAGCTCAGAAAGCTCTCTCTAAGCAGCAATAACAGCGATGTCGTCGATCCTGCCCATTTGGCAGATCAATTGACCACCACAGGCCAAGTTACCGCGCTGGGCAGTGTCATGTCCGAGGCCAGCCAACAATTGGGTTCGGGCCGATTGGCAGGCGTGCTCCTCTTTAGCGACTTTGCTCACAACTCCGGACTTGCACCGCTTGGTGGTGGTGATAATTCTCCCGCAAGCCGGTTGGGCGTACCCGTCTACACCGTTGGTGTGGGTGCCACGGAAGCGACCGATGTAAGTGTTGACCTGCAAGTCGATCCCAAAATGAAAAAGGCGGAACGGTCCGTCGTCACCGTCAAGCTGCGTCAGTCCGGCCTGCAAGGACAACCGGTTAATGTCATGCTCACGGCACGCAAGCTGGGGGGCGAAACGGCCGACTCCGAACCGCTGATCCTGGTGGGGCAACGTCAGGTAACACTACAAACCAATTCCGAAGCCCTAGACTTCCCGTTCACGCCCGATGAAGCGGGCAAATTTGAATTTGCCGCCCAAGTGGACAAGGTCGAAGGCGAGATCGTCGATCAAAACAATCGCGCCATTCGCGAGGTCAACATCATCGACGACTACCTGCGTCTGATGTACGTCGCCTACGAACCGACTTGGGAATGGCGTTTTGTCAAAGAGGTGTTCCATCGTGATAAGCTCGTCGGCATGCAGGGTTTCCGCACGTTTTTGAACTCTTCCGACCCGAGTGTTCGCGAAGGGAACGTATTGTTTTTGCCAACGCTTACGCCCAAGCGAAGCGACTTCTTTGCGAATGATGTTCTCTTCATTGATGATATGCCACGCGCCAGCCTGAGCGATCGCTTTGGCGAAATGCTGAAGGAATACGTCGGCAACTTAGGGGGCGGGCTGGTTGTGATTGCCGGACCTCGCTTTGGTCCGAAGGAAATGGTTCAAACGCCTTTGGCCGACATGCTGCCCGTAATCCTCGACCCTGCGGCCGAGATGCGTACTGCTCCGAACAGTCCCGAATTCAAGCCCCGTTTGACCGTCCATGCTGCACGCTATCCTTACATGCAGCTAGGAGAGTCTGCCGCCGAAAATCAGAAGGCTTGGGACAATTTTGGCAAGCTTCCTTGGTATCAGCCTGTCGCTGCTTTGCATGAACAGGCCTACGCCTTGGCCGAGCATCCCAGCGAAAAGTGTGCAGATGGCAAAACGCCTCAGCCGATAATCGCGGTTCGCACCTATGGCAAAGGCCAAGTGGTTTACATTGCCCATAATGAAATGTGGCGTTTGCGCCGTCGCTATGGCGAAAAGTACTATCGCCAATTCTGGTCGCAGCTAATCTACAACCTCGGCATGAGCCATGCGTTAGGCGCAGAAAAGCGATTTGTCACCCGCCTTGATCAACAGCAGTATCGCGCTGAAGACAAAGTAACGCTTTCGGTCGAGGCCTTTGACGAAAATTACGAACCTCTCGTTGAAGAAAAGCTCCCTGCCGGTGGCCTCTCTGCCGAGTTGATCGTGCCAACCGCCGGTGGCAGTGATACCCGCACCCTCACGGTTCCGATGCTCAGCAAGGGGCGCTTTGAAATCAAGATTCCGGTCGTCGCCGCTGGTGAGTACGGACTTCGTGTGAAGGACCCTGTCACTGGCAAGTTCAGCGAAGAACGCTTCGAGGTTTTGCCCCTCTCGGCTGAACGTCGCCGCGCCATCCGAGATGAAGACCTGCAATCAAAAATCGCCACCCAAACCCGTGGCAAGTCGTACGATCTTACAACCGTGGATAACATCACGAAGGACCTACAAGTTCAGTCCATCGTGGAAAGGATGACACGCAATCGCCCACTTTGGAGCACGCCCCTCTGGTTCACACTCGTGGTGGCGCTCATGCTCGGAGAATGGTTTTCGCGGAAGATGGTCAAGCTCTCATGACAAAGCTGCAAACGTTACGCACACAACTGGCATCACTCAAGGGGGCTCGCGCTTCGCTCCGCTGGGGAACCGCGCTCGCTGCGCTGTTTACAGCGATCCTGTGGCTGCTTGCGGCCTACTTGGCGCTAGATCTCCTGTTTGAACGCTCACTAGAAATCCCGCAACGCATCGTCCTGCTGTCGCTAGTCGGCGTGGCCGCCCTGTACATGGCAGGCCGCTTTCTACGTCCGGTCGTCGGCGTTCATGAAACGCTAGAAGACATGGCATTGATGGTGGAACGGCAACAAAAGATCGATAGCGATCTTGTCGCCGCCCTGCAATTTGAAACGGCCGCCGCCAAGACCTGGGGCTCGTCGCAGCTCAAGGGGGCGGTCATCGACTATGTGGCCGATGTAGGGAAGGGGATCAATGTATTTGAAGGCTTCTCGCGCCAGTCCTTGGTTCGAACGGCACAAGGGCTCATCGCTACTTTAGCCATTGCGGTCACCGCCGCTGCGATGTTTCCTGGCCACCTGCATGCTTTCATCAATCGCCTCACGCTCGGCGGAATGCATTATCCCACCCGCACCATCATCAGTCACGTTCGTGTGAATCGCCGAGAGGTGCTGTCCGCCGATCGTCATGGCTCACATCCCGAGAATAGCAAGTGTGCTGAAGGGTATCCGCTGCAGTTCATCGTGCAAACCGCTGGGCAACTTCCCTCGGCCGCATCGGTCTCGATGATGGGACTAGGCAGTGGGCAATCCAAAAGCTTGCTAGAGCTCAAAGAGCTGTCGCTAGAACATCGCCTCGCACGCCTGCAACAGGCCCAGCAAAAGATTCAAGCTGCCGTCTCTAATCCAGAGACCGATCTATCGACTCCCTGGACTGATGAACTGCTTGCCTTGGTTAGCTGCGATGCTCCAGAAATCGCCAAAGACCTAGCAACTGCCAATGAGCTGGCTTTGCTGACGCCGATTTCCGAAAAGTTGGCAAAGGTCATTGCCGATTGGCCAGCCGGTGCATCCTCCAATCACCTTTACGAAGGTGAGCTTCCTCGGTTGCTCGATGGTGTGCGCTACAAGTTACTAGTGGGGGATGCCTGGACCGACACCGCCCGCATCGAAATGATTCCTTTGCCACTGGTCGAACTTTCGGTGGACCAAGTTGTTCCAGAATACGCTCGCCAATCCAAATCGGCCGGCGATCCCTCGGGAAGGCAGATATCGGTCCTCGAAGGAACGCAGGTCAACTTGGCTTTGGCCAGCACCAATCGCAAGCCGCTGAAGCAAGCCTGGATGACGCTTCGCACCAAAGATGCCATCCAAAAGGTACAGCTCAAATCTACCGATGCAGCGCATCTCAACTGGACGGTTCCTGAAGAGATCGCAGGGGGCCCCAGCCCATTCCTGCGTGTCTCGCAAGAACTTCGCTACGAAATCCAAGTCCTTGACGAAGATGGGCTCAGCCTAGAAAGCCCACTACGGGGCATGATTCGCCTTCGCCCGGACCGTGTTCCCACCGCCACGGCAAAGATTGTGCACAAGGTCGTTTTGGCGTCAGCCAAGCCGGTTGTTGAATTTCGCGCGATGGATGATTTTGGAATTTCCAAGATCGGCCTACGTGTAGAAGTCGAACGGGCCGCCGATGTCGAAGCAAAGGCCGCTGCGGCCCAGTCCGCCAGCACCTCTAACGAAGCAGACAATGCCAGCACCGGACCAACGCCGGCGGAAAGAACTTCTCCTGCTCAAGAGGTAAAGGGGGAGACCGCCCTCATTCAATTGCTGCCTGGTAAACAGCCACTACTTGGCGCCCAGCTTCCTTACCAAGGGAAGTACACATTGTCGCTCGATGGCCTTTCGGGTGATGGAAACAAGCGTTTGCCACCGCTACAAAAAGGTGATCGCCTTAAGCTAACGCTCGAGGTCACCGACTATCGCGGCAAGGATGCAGGCCAAACCTATAAAAGTGATTCACTTCTTTTGGAAGTTTCTGACGAAAGCGGCGTTCTCGCAGCAATCTCAGAAGCAGACGAACGTTCGGAACAGCGTCTTTCGGATCTAATCAAACGGCAGCTCGGGATCGGAGAAACCCCATGATGCGGTTCACTAAACTTTCGACAACGCTGGGGGCCTTCATGGCCTTCGTGACGTTCGCTTCTTTGCTAAACGGTGCTGAGCCAGACAAGCTGCGCCAAAAGCAACAAGCTCAAGAGAAAGCTCGCGCCTTGGCGGGAGAGCTTGTCTCGGGCGTGCTCGAAATCCAAATCCGACAGCTCTCCGAAAACGGCCTGAAAGACCTCCCAATCTATCGTGACATTGCCTCCATGAAGGGAAGCCTGCATGAGCTGATGCGCGACGACATGGAACAGATCGTAACGCTGCTTCTGAAGGCTCAAGAAGGAACGCAGAAGGAACGCCTTGTTCAGTTCGAAGCCGCACACGCCAAAAGTCGTGAAGTGGTTGTGCGTTTGCTGGCAGAGCGTCAAAAGCTTTTCCGCCGCATGAAGATCGCCAAGATATCGGCTGACGTTCGTCAGTTGATCGCGCTGGAACAAAAAGTCCTGGTGAATACCAAAGCACTTCCCTTGAAGAAGACCGAAGTGCGTGAAGAAGCCACGATCCGCGTGATCGGCAGCCAAAATGATGTGCAGCAACTCTACGGTGCGTTGCTGTTGGTCCTGCAAGATGTTGCTACCTGGGGTGGCCAAGCCGGCGCAGGAGCCAGCGATGGCTTGCGAATCGTCAAGGCGGCCCAGATCGAGCCCGAACTGCTTAAGGTCATCGCCTCTTTAGAGAAGGGGGACTTTCCCACTTCCGAAGCCAGCGAGCAGGCAGTTATTCGTGGCCTGCGTGCCCTGCTGGAAAAGCTGGAAGAGACCCAAGGGTTGATCGATAGCGATCGCGAAAGCGCCATGCGTCTGGTGAAGGAAGCCTTGAAGAAGCAGGAAGCCATTCGCGAAGAAACCAAGCAAGCCCAAGACAATCCCAAGGCAGCCGAAGAGCTCACTGCCAAGCAGCAAGAACTACAGGCCGACCTTGGCAAGTTGGCTGAGGCCCTCGAAAAGTTTGACGGCACCCAGTCTTTGCTAGAACAAGCGAAGCAAGCCTCGCAAGAAGCGGTGGCCGACCTTTTCAACCAACAGCCCGAAGCGGCCGTTGAAGAACAACAACAGGTTGTAGGTAACTTGGCCCAAATCGAAAAGCAGCTGGCCCAAGGCCAGGACCTCAACCAGCGCAATCAAAGCGCCGATCAGTTGGCTGAACAAGTCAAGCAGTTGCAACAAGTCCAGAAGGACCTTGCAGCCGCTGCACAAAAGCAACAAGAAGCAGCCGCACAGGCCAAGGATAATCCTCAAGCCGCCGCTGCACCTGAAAAGCAAGCAGCCGACATTTTGGCAAAGTCCGATGCGATGAAGCTCCCCAGCAACGTCGATGCGGCCATTAACAACGCTCAAGAAGCGGTTCAAGATGCCCAGAAAGAAATCGCCGACGCTTCGCAGCCCAACGCGGCCGATCGTCAAGAAGCGGCCCAAACCGCGCAGGCTGCCATCGAACAGGCTCAGGCCGAAGTTGCTGCCCAGCTCAGCCGACACCATGCGTAAAGAGAAGGCGGTCGAAGTCGGTGAGCTCGCTCGTGCTGCCGAAGCACTCGAACGTGCCGCTGCCGCCGAAAAGCAGATTGCCCAAGAAGCCGCCGCCGACGCCAAGGCCGCTGATAAGGCTGCCCTCTCGCCGGAAGAAGCACAAGCACTTGCCAAGGACCAAGCCCAAGTGGCCGAAGTCGCTAAGGAAATCGCTGCGGGCGTAAAAAACACGGCGCCCGAAGCGGCACAAACTTTGGCCGCGGCCGAGAACGCCCTCGCGCAGGCCGACAAGGCTCTGGAAGCTGCAGAAACCGCGGGCGACAACAGCCAGCCTGCCGCACAACAAGCGGCCGATGCCGCCGCCAAGGCTGCCGAACAATTGGCCATGGCTGCCCAGCAGCTTCGCGCCGAAGCAGGGAAGGCCGCTGCGGAACTAGCTCAACTGGCAGATCAGCAACTGGCTCAAGTCGAAGCAGCGGGTAACGCCGTCGAGCAAGCGATTGCCCAAGCCGAAGGCTCTGCTGCTGAAGCGATTGCCCAGCTCAACGATGCCCAGGCCCAAGTCGATGCGGCCCAGGCCAAGCAAGCTGAGGCCGCTGGCAAAGAACAGCTTGCTGCGGCGCAGGCCGATGCCGCCGCTGTCGCCGAAGCAGCCGCCCAACAAGCGGAGGCCAATCAGGCCGCTGCTGATGTTGCCAGTGGCAAGGCCAATAGCCCGATCCAAGCCGCACTTGCTCAGCAAGAGGCTGCCGAAGCCGCTGCCGCTGCTGCCGAGAATGCCGAGGGAGCCGTTGCCGAAGCTTTGAAGGAAGCAGCAGCTGCCGCGACCGAAGCGGCCAAGCAAGCCCTCAGTGGCAATCCGGCCCAGGCCGATGCCGCTCGTGAAGCAGCCAATAATGCTTTAGAAAAAGCCCAAGAGGCAGCTGCCCAGGCTGCCCAAGAAGCGGCTAATGCACCTGCCGGAAAGCCGGATGCTGCCGCCCAAGCCGAGGCGAATGCCGCAACTCAAGAGGCACAAGCCGCAGCCGGTGAAGCCGCGCAAGAAGCGGCTCAGGCGGATGGTGCTCAAAGCCCTGCCGCCGAGGCGGCCCAAGCCGCACAGCAAGCGCTAGGTGAAGCTGCCAAGGCCGGTGCCGAAGCGGCCAATCAACTCGAAAATGGTTCCGAGGCAGGTGCAATGGACGCTCAAAAGGCGGCTGAGCAAGCCCTGGGAAATGCCGAAGCAAAAATCGCGGAAGCCTTAGCTCAACTTGGTAAAGAGCAACAAGCGGGGCTCACCAAAGAGGCCCAAGCGGCCGAACAGTTGGCGGATCAAGCCGCTGGTGTCGATGCCGGGGCTGCTGCTGCCTTGCAACAAGCGGCGGAAGCGGCTGCTGAAGGAGCCGAGCAAGGTAACACACCTGCCGAAGCAGCTGCCGCGCAAGAAGCCGTCAATCAAGGATTAGAACGGGCGGCTGCCAGCCTTGCCGCTCGCGAGCAACAGCTTCGCCGAGATCGCGACCTCGCCAATGCCATTGCCGACCTTGCGAAAGATCAACAAGCGGCACGGGAAGCCATTGCTAACGCCGCAGAAAAACTGGCCGCTGGTGATCCTCCTATGGGAAACGCCAATCCAGCCGACCCCAATAGCGGCGATGCACCTGCGGGCGATAACCCAGCCGGTGATGCTCCTGCAGGTGATCAAGCCAATGCTCAACCAGCCATGCCTCCGTCGGCCGAACAGGTCGCGGCGGCTCAGGCCTTGCAAGCGGCAACCGACAAGTTTGCTGCGGCTCAGGAAGCAACCGGAACTGGCGCTGCCGAGATCTCCGGCCAATCCGAAGTAGCCAACGCGGACATTCGTAAGGGGCTCGAAGCCGCATCGCAGCTTCCCGTTCCTCCTTCCCCCATGAATGCCGAAATGGGAACGCCTGCCGGTGATTTACCAATGGGCGAAGGGGGCACGCCAGAAGGTGCACCTGCGGGTGAGCCTGGCTCGCCACAACCAGGTGAAGGACAAAATCCACAGGGCCAGCCGGGCGAAGGTTCGCCAATGCCAGGCCAGCCCGGACAACCAATGCCCGGTTCCCCGATGGGGCAAGGCTCGCCGATGGGCCAGGGCTCTCCAATGGGTTCGCCACCTCCAGGCAGTGAGCTCGGCACCGGCTTTGTCCCGAACTCACCCGAAGTCACAGCCCAGCAAATTGCAGGCAATGAAGCACTTCAGCAAGCCGCGCAAACCTTGCAAGCCGCGGGTCTGCCACCGCAGCCCGGCCAACCAGGTCAACCAATGCCTGGGCAGCCAATGCCCGGTCAACCAGGCCAACCGATGCCAGATTCTCCAATGCCCGGGACCGATCCTTCGGCTCAGCCTGGCAAGAATTCTCCGATGGCCAATAGCAGCAGCACCTCAAAATCAGGTGAGGCCAGCGAAAATGAAAAGTCGGCCGATCAAAGCTTGCGTCAACCGATGAACCCCACCGAAGGTGACAGCCGTGGCGAATCCGCCAATCGAGATGCCACTCAGGCCGATCGTCGCTTTGACAAAGATCCTTGGTTCGCCAAACTGCCTCCAGCGTTGCGTGGCGCGATCCAGTCCAAGTCGCGCGGCAAGGCACCACGTGGTTACGAAGAACGCCTCAAGCGTTACTTCGAAAGCGTGGACTAACTCCAGCACTTCCCTATTTACTTGTAACAAACGCCGTCAATCACGGCATAACCTCCTAAGCCAACTTGTAACCCGCAAATCAAGACCTTGCGTTTTTCAGAAAGTGATGACCTTCTATGAGTGATCCCAAGCCAGACGACGTTGCCGCAGTCCAACGCTGCGAAAAAACCTATAACCTCCTTCGCGATGAGCTGTCCAAGGTCATCGTTGGTCAAAGCGACGTGATCGAGCAAGTGCTCGTTGCGATGTTCGCACGGGGCCACGCACTTTTGGAAGGCGTCCCCGGCTTGGCCAAAACCCTTTTGGTCAGCTCGCTCGCCCAGGCATTGCACCTGACGTTCAAGCGTATTCAGTTCACGCCCGACTTGATGCCAAGTGACGTGACCGGTACCGACGTCATCCAAGAAGATCCTGAAACCCGTCAGCGGGCTTACAAGTTCTTGCAAGGCCCGATTTTTGCAAACATGCTTCTGGCTGACGAAATCAATCGTACGCCTCCAAAGACTCAAGCAGCCATGCTGGAAGCCATGCAAGAGCGCCAAGTCAGCGCCGGCGGTCGGGTGCATACGCTGCCTGCTCCATTCTTTGTCTTGGCGACTCAAAACCCGCTGGAACAAGAAGGTACTTATCCCCTGCCAGAAGCTCAGCTCGACCGCTTCTTGCTGCATATCAAGGTCGACTATCCAAGCGCTTCCGAAGAATGGGAAGTCGCTCGCCGCGTTACCTCGGGGGACCTTGGCAAGATCAACGCCATTCTCTCGGCCGACGAAATTGTCGAGATGCAAAAGCTCGTCACACGCGTCCCTGTCAGCGATCAAGTGCTCGGCTATGCGTGGGCGCTCGTTCGTGCCTCGCGTCCAGGAGCCAAAGAAGCTCCCGAGTTTGTCAACAAGTGGATCAGTTGGGGTGCCGGGCCTCGCGGTGTGCTGACACTGATTGCATGTGCCAAGGCACGTGCCATCCTTTACGGCCGTTACCATGCGACCGTGGCCGACGTACAAGCCATTGTGAAGCCTGCCATGCGTCATCGCATCGCTGGCAACTATGCGGCTCAGGCCAACGGCCTCAACAGTGAAAAGCTGATCGACATGCTGCTGCAAGCCATTCCGGCCGACAAGCGTTACGAAAAGCCTGCTGCCTAGTTTTGTAGAATCGTTCGCCGCCGAGGCAAAGGTTCGCCTTTCCTCGGTTTGATCGTCCTTGTGCGTTTCCTTTCCTGATTGCCCAGAGATTTCCCCGTGGCTAAGTCGGTACTATCTCGCTATCTCGATCCTGAAGTGCTCAGCCACGTCGCGGATCGAAATTTTCAGCCGCGATCCCTTGTCGTGGGCAATCTAGCCGGTGCGCACAAGTCGCCCCTTTCAGGCTTTGCCGTTGAATTTGCCGGACATCGTGAATACGTTCCCGGCGATGATCCCAAGCACGTGGACTGGCGCGTCTTCTACTCGCGTGACAAATACTTCGTTAAACAGTACGAGCTAGAAACCAACTTCGTATGTCACTTGCTGCTCGACGTTAGCGCTTCCATGCGTTACGGCGAATCGCGAGAGCAAAAAATGCTCTACGCCGCGCAGATGGCAACGGCCCTGGGCTATTCGATCTGTCGTCAAAGCGACAAAGTCTCCCTGGCAACGTTTGACAGTCGCGTTCGCGGCGTTGTCACGCCAAGCAACTCGATGAATCAAGTTGTCAAAATGACGGCCCACCTCGAAGAGATCGATCCCGTCGAAAAGACGGCCATGGCGGAATGCCTCAGCGAACTGATTGGTCGCATGGGGCGGCGTGAGATCGTCATCATCTTCAGTGACTTCTTTACCGACCTTGAAGCGCTAGAGCCCATTCTGCAACGTCTGCGTTACAGCAAGCACGAAGTCGTTCTGATGCAAGTCATGCATCATGATGAACTCGCCTTTGAGCTGGATGGCATGGTGAAGTTTGTTGGTCTGGAAGTGCCCGAAGAGCTGTTGGCCCAAACCGATGACCTGCGCCGGGGTTACCTGGCCGCTGTCAAAAAGTTCAACACCCAGTTTGAAGAGATGAGTCAGCGGAACGGCTGTGAGCGAATCCTGGTCGACACCAGCCGCAGCATGGCCGAGGTCTTTGTGGACTATCTCAATAAACGCAGCTTACTCAACCGCGGCCGCTAGGCCCCCCCTCGAATTCTGGTGCTGGTTCAAATATCCGGCACCACCGGCCAAAAGTTTTGGATTCCCGCTGAGCCGGTTTCTCGATATTGCCGCTTTAACGGCCCTAAAATAGGGCCACCCAGCCCAAAATCCCCTTTCGCCTAGCCGCCGAAAGTGGTCTTTTGCCCGCCATTAGCTACAGTGCTAGGCGGCAACGGGCCGTAATTCATTTTCCCATTAAGCGGCAATTATGGTTGATTGGCCATCCACTAGGGTTTATAGTGCAGCAGCCCTTCACCCCCTCGATGCGGGCCGTTAATGGCCGTTAATCGTCGGTTTGAGGGTAGTTTGTGGATTGGGAATCGCCGTTAGCACCGTTTCGTCCCATTACATTACGGGCTTGCGAATTCTGGAATGCCTTATTGCCAAACGTGTCTTCCTAAGGGGAGAATGGCGTCCGCAATCAGCTTATCAGAGGCTGGCTCCTATTCTGGTGACAGCGGTGCAAGGCTGGCACGTGACGGCACGAAGGCAAGTTTATGCACCGATCATTCGCTTTGGTTTTTGACGCGGCATTCGCTGCGGGAGGATTGTAGTGCGCTATTCATTTCGCTTGGCAGAGCTTGTTGGCCACACTCCGGATCCGAAAAAACGGCCCGGAACGATCAAGCAGATCTGTGAGTTCACCGGCCTGGATCGCCACCAAGTGGCGGCCCTCCTGAAGAACGAAGTGAAGTACATCCCGCTCGAAGCGATCTCGAAACTTTGCGACTATCTGATCGATCGTCGATATGCAAAGCCAGGAGAACTTCCGGGCCGACTCTTCGCGCTAGAGCCTGAACACTTTTGGGAATTGTTGGCACGTCGTCGCCGCATGCAGTTGTGCTTGGGCGTCCGTCGTGAAAAGCCCGAAGACTCGCTCGATGATGCCTGGGTCGTTGCATCCGACTCGGTCCTGCTTGGCGAACTGCTAAATGGCGTGACCACGCTGCGTGGCGCTGCGTCCAAGCGGATGGAAGAATTCCGCACCGATGAACCGGTAGCAGAAACTCCCGTTTCGATGGAAAGCCATTCCGTCGCTCCTCATCCCGAAAACCTTCGTCAATTGCTCGTCTGGAGCCCTGGTCAAATCTCTTCCGACCAGTGCCACGCGATGGCGCTCGGCGTTTACGATCAATTCAACAACCTGCGAGATGACAAAGCATTGGTTGTGATTGGCAGCATGAAGAGCAACCCTATGGCCGACTTGGTCTTGGCGGATGCTTTTGGCTGCGAGCCATTCCAAACGCAAGACAATGTCCAAACGGCCGACAAGCGGGCCTGCCCACTCTTCCTTCGCTTCCGCGATCACGATCCACAAAATCCATCGTGCTGGGGCGGCATGAAATTGTCGGCAGAACAAGCCGCCAAGAAGCCGGGCATCTACTACGAAACCGACGATGGCACTTGGGACGCCGTCACTTGGGAAGAGAACAAGCAAGACGCTGCTTTCGTCTTCTACGTCCATCGTGAATCGCAAGGCTGCTTGCAACTTGCCCTGGGCGGGTACTCGGGTCGTGCGACACGCATGCTTGCTCGATACCTGGCTCGCCATGGCGAAGAGTTCTGGCCACCAAATTACGAAGGCCACGGCTTGCAAGTGGGCGCCTTCGTGGTGAAGTTCACCCTCACCGGCTCTGCCAGTCGTGATCGTACGTCACTCACTACGGATCAGCCGTTTGAGACCGAGATCATTCGCCTCGATCGCTCCGTGATCGAACGCCGTATGCTCTCGCCAGGTGACGAAGAAGAAGCCTAAAGTCGTTCGGAATGTTTCGTATTTCGTAGGTCAGGTTTTAACCTGACAACGTATTGCGGCATGCATCAGGGCTGCCGCAGCTCTCATCTAATGGCCGGAAGCTGGACTTGCCGGCCATTCCCACGCTTTATTCTCACCACCTCCTGTAACTTCTCGCAGAAGGCGAAAGTGTTTTATGCAATTGTCTGGCAAGGTGGCGTTGGTGACCGGCGGTACGATGGGGCTGGGCGCCGCAATGGTGTTGCACCTGGCCAAAGCCGGTGCAGACGTGGCGATCGTTGCCCGTCATTTGGGAGACGAAGCGCAGCAAGTTGCCAGCGAAGTAGCCCGCCTCGGCCGCAAAACCTTGCTCATCGTGGCCGACATGGCGCAGGCTGCCGACTGTGCAAAGGTCGTGGAGCAAACGGCAAAGCACTTCGGTCGTCTGGATGTTCTCATTCACAATGCGGGTGGTCCCGCCTTTGGCACGATTGAAGAAATCACTCCAGAATTTTGGCTAGAGACGATGAATTTGCATGTGAATGCAAACTTCTATCTTACGCGGGCCGCACTTCCCTATCTGAAGCAGCAAAGCGAAGCCGCCATTGTGATGGTCGGCTCAACCGCTGGCATCCGTGGCGTCCCTGGTGCCATTGCCTATGCAACTGCCAAGGGTGCCTTGCCTCAAATGGCTCGTTCGCTCGCTCGTGATTTGGCTCCGTTCAATATTCGGGTGAACTGCATTGAGCCGGGCATCATTCGAACCCGTTTCCATTCAACGATGAGTGAGGAACGCAAGAAGTTTAATTTGGAAAATCGAATTCCGCTGGGCCGCGAAGGCACGCCGGACCAAGTCGCCGAGGCTGTCATGCTGCTGGTGACCAATGACTACATCACAGGCGAATCGATCGTGGTGGACGGTGGTCTAACTAGCCGTATTTGCTAAACGCGTTTGATGAATCAACGCCTTCTCCTTTTATTGGGTGTTACTATTATGGCGATGAACGCTTCCCTCACACGTCGCTGGTTTTTGGCTGGATTGCTATCCACTATTGGCCTCGTGGCTGGCGGCTATCTAACTCCGGCAAAGGCTGTGGAGCCTCTTCCCGATCGGATCGCCGTTTTGACGTTCGATGACTCGAGCCGTTCCCATATTGAGGTCGCACGGCCTCTTTTGAAGAAGTATGGCTTCTCGGCCACGTTCTTCATCACCGAAGGCTTTGACTTCAAAACCAACAAGAAGGACTACCTCACCTGGGACGAAGTGAAGGTCCTCCATCAAGATGGCTTTGAAATTGGCAACCACACCCGCGATCACAAGTCGCTCGACAAAGTGACGCCCGCCGAGCTCAAGGAACAATTGCAAGCCATTGAAGAACGCTGTGCCGAGCATGGAATTCCCAAACCCGTCAGCCTTTCGTATCCTGGCAACGGGATTTCGCCCGAAGCGGTGAAGGGTCTGAAGGAACTGGGAATCCTGTTTGCACGCCGTGGTGGTGCTCCGGAATATTCGTACGAGTCGGGCCAAGGGGCCGCTTATCAGCCGGGCAAAGATTCGCCCCTTCTAATTCCAAGCGCCGTGGATGTTCGCCCAGCCTGGGGCCTCGACGAGTTCGTCAACACCGTCAACAAGGTAAAGCCCGGCGAGATTGCCGTCATCCAGTTTCACGGTGTGCCAGACACCGCCCACGACTGGGTTTCTACGACGGCCGAAAAGTTTGAAAGCTACTTGCGTTACCTTGCCGAGAAAAAGTACAAGGTCATCGCCATGCGTGACCTCAAGAACTACGTCGACCCTACTTTTTCTCCCGAAGACCCCTTCGCCATCATCAAACAGCGCCAAGCCGCCCTCAAAAAGTAGCTCAGGATTTATCCTGACAGAACAAGTGTGCGACATCTTCGTGGGGCGACTCGCCATGCCGCATCGCTCTCCGCATTTTCAGAGCCGGAAGCGTTAGCGCCCGGTCCTCCCCCCGGAATTTGCATTTTGTAGGTCAGGCTTTAGCCTGACAGAATCAAAACGCCGAGAGGTTTACCAGCGGTCTTATTTGGTTCGCCGCGTGATGTTGTCAGGGTTCACGCTGATCTACCAAACGTTTTGCAATTACGATTGTTTGGCTCGTACAGCCGCAATCTGTTTTGCGCGGGCGGCAGAACGCTCTCGCAATTTTTCAATGTCGTCGGTCGGCGTCGCCGCGATCAATTTTCGGGTGTACTCTTCACGCGGGGCAGCATAGATCGCATCCGAGGGGCCGAACTCCACGATCTTGCCCTTGTTCATCACCGCCATCATGTCGGCCATGAACTTTACCACGCTCAAATCGTGACTAATGAAGATGTACGTCAGCTTGCGTTTCAGTTGCAACGACTTCAGCAGGTTAAGCACCTGGGCCTGAACCGAAACATCCAGCGCCGAGACCGATTCATCGCAGATGATAAACTCGGGCTCCACCGCAAGGGCTCGCGCGATACAGATCCGTTGGCGCTGCCCCCCCGAAAACTCATGGGGATAACGTGAAAGATGCTCCGCACCCAGTCCCACCTCGTCCAGCAGGGCCGCCGCCCGATCGCGTCGGTCGGAATATCCTTTGCCGAGTCGATGGATGATCATCGGCTCAATCAGGGCGGCCTCAATCGTCATGCGTGGGTTCATGCTGGCGTAGGGATCTTGAAAGATGATTTGCATCCTTCGTCGCATCTGCCGCATTCCCTCACTGCCCAGATTACGCAGCGAGGTTCCGTCGTAACTGATGAACCCATCATTCGGTTCAATGAGTCGCAAAATCGCTCGCCCTGCTGTCGTCTTGCCGCATCCAGATTCGCCCACAAGACCCAGCGTTTGTCCGCGATAGACGTCAAGGCTAATGCCGTCCACCGCTTTGATGTTGTCCACCACGCGTAGCAAAAGGCCCTTGCGAACGGGGAAGTAAACCTTGAGGTCCTTCACCGAAAGCAGCGGGTCTGCCGTGTCGGCAACGGTCGTTGTGTCGGCGGGATAGTCCGCCAAATTGATTGAGTACCCATGCTGCTGTTGGATGGAGCGGGGGTGAAGTAACTTGCCTCGACCGGCCGTCTTTAATTCTTGCAGACGTTCGGGCGTCATTTTCTTTTCGATGATCTTTAGCTCGCTGCCCGTTCCCGAAGACTCCATGAAGTCGGCCACGGTCGGCAGCATCCGATATTCGGTATCGAGCCGTGGTCGGCAAGCCATCAGGCCGCGCGTGTAAGGATGCTTGGGGCTTTCGAAAACCTCGAGCACACTGCCGTATTCAACAATCTTCCCCTTCAGCATGACGGCCACATCGTCGGCAATCTCGGCAATCACGCCCAAGTCGTGCGTGATGAACAAGATGCTCATGCCACGTGTGTCACGCAGCTTTCGAAGGATCTCTAAAATCTGGGCCTGGATTGTTACATCCAGCGCCGTGGTCGGTTCATCCGCAATCAGCAGCTTCGGGTTGCACGCCAGCGCCATCGCGATCATGACACGCTGCTTTTGCCCCCCCGACATTTGATGCGGGTACGAATCAATCCGATTTTCTGGGTCAGGAATCCCCACTTCGCGAAAGAGATCAATCGTGCGTTGCCGTGCTTCGGCTTTTGTAACCGCCTGATGCAGCAAGATCGCTTCCATCACCTGCCAGCCAACCGTGAACACCGGGTTCAGGCTGGTCATCGGCTCTTGAAAGATCATGCTGATCTCTTTGCCCCGAATCTTCCGCATTTCGGAATCGGGCAGCTTCACCAAGTCTCGTCCAAGCAGCGCGATCTTCCCTTCGGTGATCTGGCCGTTGCCGCTGAGCAGCTTCATGATTGAAAACGACGTCACACTTTTGCCGCTTCCCGATTCGCCGACGATTCCCAGCGTTTTGCCGGCTTCAATCGTTAGCGAGATTCCATCGACGGCTTTGACGACGGTGCTGCTGCCTTCCGACCGAAATTGGGTCGACAGGTTTTGGACTTCGAGAAGGGGCTCGGTCTTCATGGCCACAGTCGTTTCAGCAAATACAAAAGCGAGGATGCGGAATAAGCCAGCGTTACTTCGTACCTTCGCGTAAGCGAGGGTCCGTTGCCTCTTGCAGGCCTTCACCAATCAAGTTGTACGAAAGGACCGTCAAAAAGATGGCCAACCCTGGAAACAGGATCAGCCACCAATTCTCCGGCGATTGTTGCCCCGCGTTAAGCAGGTTGCCCCAACTTGCCATGTTAGGTCCACTGCCAAGGCCTAAAAAGCTCAGCGCGTTTTCGGTCAAAATGGCGGAGGCGATGCCAAACGAAATGGGAACCAGCACAGGAGCCAGGGCATTTGGCAGAATATGGCGGAACATGATCCGCATTTGCGAGGCACCAATGGCCCGTGCGGCACTTACGTATTCCATCGAGCGTAATTTCAGGAACTCACCACGGGTCAAACGGGCAATTGTGGGCCAGCCCGTTGCTCCCAGCACAAACATTGTGTGCCAGATTGTCGGTTGCTCCACAATCGAGATGATTCCCAAAATCAAAACCAGGGTCGGCAGGCACATTACAATCTCAGTCGCCCGGCTAAGCACGCTATCGACAATGCCACCCATATAGCCAGAGACAGCGCCCACAATCAGGCCGATGAGGGCCGAGATTCCCGTAGAGAAAATCCCGACGAGCAGCGCCGTCTGTGTGCCATGCACAATGTGAGCAAAGGCATCAACCCCGGTGGTGTTGGTTCCAAACAGGTTGAAGCGATTGGGCTTTCCATCATCGCCGATGGGGCCTTCAGGAATGCCAGGAAACTCATTTTCACGCAACCGCCGTAGTGGGTCTTGATAGACCAAGGGCCAAACCACCCAGCCCTCTTTGTCTTTTCGCGTAATGGCCGAGTAGCGATCCTTCTCGCGTGAGAATTCTTTTTTAAGCTTGGGGTTTTCCCACCGGGCATTCCAATAGCCAACGCAGGGGAAATAGGTCTTTCCCTTGTAGTGACAAACAATCGGCTTGGTCCCAACAATCAGCGGCGCCGAGAACCCCACGATAAACATGAAGATCACATACGCCAACGCCACCATCGGATACAGCTTGCGACGATATCGGTGCCACACCTCTCCCCAAAAACTGAGGCTTCGTTGCGGCCGAGCAGACTTGCTGGCCGCAGAAGGAGAAGCGGATTGAGTGGTTGGTGGGTTCATGTTGGAAGGAAGGTCACTGCCAGGCGGCGTCAGAAAATCGTGCAATTAGTCCAAGGGCTTTTGTCCCTGTTGGCCGCATCGCTACTGATAGGAAACTCGTGGATCAACCCAGGCGTAAAGCACATCGGCCAAAATCTGCCCCATCAGCGTCAGTACGGAGAACATCAGCACCAGGCCCATCACCATCGGAATGTCTTTGAACGTGATCGCTTGAATGAACTCTTGTCCCATGCCTGGCCAAACAAAGATTCGCTCCAAAATGATGGAGCCCCCTAAGATCGCCGGCAGAGACAATCCAATCTTGGTGACAAACGGAATCATCGTGTTGCGGAACGCATGGATTAGAACGACGCCACGCTGGCCGAGTCCTTTCGCCCGTGCGGTGCGGATGTAGTCTTGTCGCATCGCCTCTTCCATCGTCGCTTTGATAAAGCGGCTGTAGTAGGCCAAGCTGCCATAGGTAAAGCAAATCACCGGCAAGATCATGTGCCGGGCGATATCTAGCACCTTTTCCATCGAACTGAGCTCGGCATAGTTGTCACTCACCATGCCGGGTTTAATCTGCCAAGCCGTATCCCGCAGCAGCACATAAAAGATGAACAGCATTTGCAGAGCAAACACATACGAAGGCAACGAGTACAAGCCATACAAGAAGATGCTGGTCCCCCGTTCATCCCATTTGCCCGACCGCACTGTCGAATACAGACCCAGCGGAACCGAAAGCAGATACGTAAGGATCAGCGACGTTCCCGAAAGCAGTAGCGTGTTTGGAATCCGCGAGGCGATGATGCTCACCACCGATTGGCGATGGCGAATCGAGTTTTGCAGATCAAACTGCAACGCCTTCTTCAGCCATTTCGTATATCCAATGACCCAGTTGTCATTCAGGCCGTAAGCTTCCTTCTGCAGGAAGATGTCACGTTCGCTAACGGACTTGCTGGGATCTTCCCCGTACAACATCCGAATTGGATCGCCCGGCATGAAGCGAATCAGAGCATACGTCAAAAAGGAGATACAGATCAGCGTAAGCCCTGCGAGCAGCAGACGTCGAAGGATGAAGCTTGCCATCGTTACGGGGTACTCACGTGATATCGATCCAAGTTTCACTGGCGGGGCAAGCCAAAGGAGCTTGCCCCATACCAACTCTTTTAACATGTCGCTAAGGGACAGCTTTCCAAATGGAGCTGATTCCCGGTGCGTAGTGATAAGGACCACGCGGGCTAAAGGCATAACCCCGTAGCGATTTATTGAACGCGTAGTAACCGTTTTGGTAATACAACCAAGTGTACGGCTGATCCTCATACAGCAGCGAATGGATCTTGCCATAGATGACCGCCCGTTTGGCTTCATCAAATTCATGCAGCCCTTCGACGAATAGCTTGTCGACTGCTGGGTTGGAATACTGGCCGTAGTTCCGCTCTTCACCCGATTTGAAAATGTTCTCGGTCGTGTAAGGATCAGCGCCCGAGCCCCAACCGCCAAAGGCTGCGTCAAAGTCGTGATCAAACAGGCGTTGTACAACCACGGTGAATTCCAGTGGCTGGACATTGCAACGAATGCCGACCTTTTCCAGCGACTCTGCCAGCAACTTGCAAACGTCGATCCGCTCTTGCCGGTTGGTCACCAAGATCGTGAATTCAAAATCGGTCTTCTTGCCGTTGATCTTCTTGTCGAGGATTCCATCGTCGTCGGAATCGGTCCAGCCTGCTGCGGCGAGCAGTTTTTCTGCCTTGTCAAAGTCTTGCTTGAAGGGTTTGGGAGAAGGCTTGGGAGCCCAACGCGACGAATGGTGGAACAAGCCGGTGCAGGGCTCATCCAATCCAAAGCGAAGCTTCGTGAGCATCTCTTCATGGTCAAACGCGTACGACATCGCCATCCGAACGCGTTTGTCGTCAAAGAACTTTCGCTCTTTGCTGCAATTCCAAACGAAGTGGAACTCGGTCCATTCTAGGCCGTACGCCTTGGTGTTGTTCTTATAGAAAAGATCGTCCGTCGTTTGATTTCGCCATTGATCGGGGTTGAGGATCATTTCATCAATGTCACCCGCTTTAACGGCCAATAGTGCGGTCCCTACGTCAGGTCGAATCCGAAAACGGACCGTCTTGAAGTAAGGCTTGTCGCGAACTTGCTTCCCATCGACCATGTAGTATGCTTCGCGGCGCTCCAGCAAGATCTCTTGGCCACGTGTGCGAGACTTCACCGTGTAAGCGCCACCCACAACCGGATTGTTTTCCAGCTTTACATGTTCCTTGCTTGCGCTCAGCGTTGGATCAGCAGGAGCGGTCTGTTCGTAGATGTGCTTGGGGATGATTGAGAAATTCAGGTTCCACGTATTGGTTGCCAGCGACTCTTTGTGGAAGAAAATAAGCGTGTAGTCGTCGTAGGCTTCGATCCACTTGATCTTGTCGGTGCCAGAACGCTGTGCTGGCACAGGGACTGATTTCGTCATGATCAGCTTGTAGCTAAACACAATGTCATGCGCGGTGATTGGCTTCCCGTCGGACCAAAACAGGTCCTTCCGCATCACCACTTTGTCGTACAATCCATCCTTGCTGGTCTGCCAAGTAACGACGGCATCCTTCGAAGCAAATGGGACAAAGTTCCCATCAAAGCTGAACAGACCAAATCCGGTCAGACCTGATAGGTCCGACTCGACAACCGAGCTGCTCAATACAGGATTCAAACTGTTGACGTCGCCGGCCGAGTGACGATTGATCGTCGCTTCAAAATTGGCTTCCTTGTCGGTCTTAGGCAAACGGCCAAGCCCCTTGAGGATCTTGGCGTTGTTCTGCACGGAGGTATTCTTCGTAGCGAGTGCTTCGGCCGGCGTTACGGTAACTTTTTCCGCATCCAGCTTCTTGCGAAGCACTTCCAGCGAATCAATCACGGGACGGTCCACCCAGGCGACTGACTTTTCCAGATCAGCCAGCGCGGGCGGTGTGAACGGATCAATCAGGTCGCCCAGGACAAACTTTGTAGCGCCCTCATTCTTGCCGTCTTGGCCCCAAGTCGTGGGCGAAGCTGCAAAAAAAGTGGTGACGGCCACAAACAATGCCAAAAACGCAGACAGCGAGTTGGAGAACTGGCTTCGCGAACAAACCACCATGGTTCCACCGTGTTGGCAAGAGGATCGAAGTTGACCAAGCAATTCGTACGGCAGGATCTTTGCGTAACTATTTATTCGTGGCAACTTTCGCTGCCCCATCCAAACTCCCTACAGCGTGCCGATTGAAACGTTGCGTGTTATCACTTCAAAGCGGTCTTCGAAGTAATTGGCAAGCAAGGCAAGCCGCAAAGGTTCCGTAGGTCGGGGTGACAAAAAGGTTCTCCCCAGACAGCGTCAATCTAGCCCGAAGCGGCCAGCGGGGCAACATGGGTTTTTGCAGTAAAGTTTGTTGCCAGAAGCAGTTACGCTGGAGTGTCCAGCTCAAAACCGGTCCCATTTGCCTGTTTGCTTGACCCGGCCAGGGGTGGCTCCTAAAGTTGTAGAGGGCAGGGGACTGTAAGCCGCCTGCTTGAGGGGAACGTTGGGTCTTTGAATAAGCTTGGGAAAACATGAGTAGCGCACGGTTTGATTCGGAATTTGATCAGTATTACGGCAATCAAGTAGCGGCCTTTGCGCCTGTGAACGAGCGGTCACTGTTCATTCAGCGCACTTACATGCACTTGGCTGGGGCGGTTGCCCTGTTTGTTGCCGTGGAGTACGTCCTGCTGCAACTGATTGGGCCACAAGCCCAACAGGCGCTCCTGCAAACGATGCTGGGGAATCGGCTGAGCTGGTTCCTGGTACTCGGCGCCTTCATGGCGGTCAGTTGGTTTGCCCAAACCATGGCATCGCAGGAAACTTCGATCGGCATGCAGTACGTCGGGCTCGGGCTTTACTCCTTGGCCGAGGCGGTGGTCATTTTCCCGCTGCTGGCGCTCGCCAACCGCGTTGAACCATCCATCATTCCCACGGCCGGCCTGCTGACGCTGATTGTGTTTGGCGGTTTGACGGCGCTAGTGTTTGTGACCAAAGCCGACTTTTCATCGCTGGGCCGCTACCTATGGTTTGGCGCGATCCTTTCCATGGGAATCGTGATTTGTGCCCTGGTTTTTGGCTTTAGCCTAGGGATTTGGTACAGCGCGGCGATGGTGGCCTTGATGGCCGGTTACATTTTGTACGACACGTCGAACGTGATGCATCACTACAAGACGACCCAGTACGTAGCAGCTGCTCTGGCCTTGTTTGCATCGCTGGCGACGCTGTTCTACTACATTGTGCGGCTGCTCATGTCGATGCAGTCCCGCAACAATGATTAGTGGAACTGGTGTTTTGGGGCGTTTTCGGTTTTCTGTAACGGACTTTGTGAAAAGGTAGTTCCGCGTGACCGAAGCCACCTACGACCCCCGTTACTTGGCCGGGATCGAGCACTTCAACGTGTGCGACTTTTATGAGTCGCACGAGGTTTGGGAGGAGCTGTGGACCGAGTATTCCGGCCCGTCACGCAAGTTCTATCAGGGGCTGATCCAAGTTGCTGTATGTCTGCACCACTTTGGCAACGGCAACACACGTGGGGCCAAAAAGCTGTTCTTCAGTTCCAAAGGCTATTTGGACGAGTACCGTCCGCGGCATTTGGGCCTGGATGTGGACAAGCTGCTCACCCAGCTAGAAGTCTGTGTTCAGGAGATCCTCGACAGCACCGAGGAGTTTCCGCAGGTAGAGATTGTGCCTGACCTGATTCCTGAAATTCACCTGGAAGAGGCCTAAGCTGGTTCTAGGGGGCGATTTCGCCCCTTTGCCGGACTTTGCGAAGCAGTCTGGCGGTGTAGAATCAGGGGTAGAAAACCGCTCGGGCTTTCCCATTCGATATCTCTTACTTGCGCTGCCACGGCATGATTCTGCTGATCGACAACTACGACTCGTTTACATACAACCTGGTCCAGCGCTTGGGTGAGGTCGATTCTTCGTTGCAGATCGAGGTCCATCGCAATGACCAGATTACGCTCGACGAAATTGCCGCCAAAAAGCCAACGCATTTGATCGTCTCGCCAGGGCCCTGCACGCCTAGCGAAGCAGGAATCTCCGTTCCCTGCATTACTCGCTTCATGGGCAAGCTGCCGATCCTGGGCGTTTGCCTGGGGCATCAATCGATTGGACAAGCCACCGGAGGAATTATCGTGCGGGCCAAGCGGCTTATGCACGGCAAGACTGACCAGATCTACCACGATGGACAAGGACTATTTCAAGGCCTGGCCAGTCCGTTGACCGCCACCCGCTATCACAGCTTGGTCATTCGCCCCGATACGCTGCACCCCGACTTGATCGTCTCTGCTTGGGCTGATGCGCCCGATGGCGAAAAAGAGATTATGGCAATCCGCCACAAGACGGAACCCTTATTTGGCGTGCAATTTCATCCAGAAAGCTTCCTTACCGAGCACGGGCATGACATGCTTCGCTCGTTCCTACGATGCTAGAAGTTGCTGATGCACTGGAAAAAGTGCTCGCCGAGTGCGGCCGAACCATTTGTGAGTCGGTGCCGCTTTCACAGGGCCTCGGCCTAACCTTGGCCGAGGATGTGGCCAGCGATGTTGATTCGCCCCCGCACGACAAGTCGATTGTCGATGGGTTTGCGATTATGGCCGCCACATTGTCCCAGCAATCGCCCGATTTCCAAATCGGAGAAGAGATCACGGCGGGCCAAGTTCCCCAGTTAGCGGTGACCGCAGGTGTTGCCGCTCGCATCATGACCGGCGCCCCTATTCCAGCGGGCGCGGATGCCGTTGTGATGGTCGAAAAAACAGAGTTGGTTGAAGGTTCGTCAGGCACACGCGTACGCATTTTAGAGTCTGGTACAAAAGCCGGCCAAAACATCGTTCGCCAAGGAACGTCGATCCGAGCGGGAGCCGTTGTTCTGCGGCAGGGGACGCTATTAGGCGCTTCGCAGATTGGCCTGTTGGCCGAAGTAGGATGCACACAGCCCCGCGTCTACACTCGCCCCACCGTTGCGGTTTTGGCGACCGGCAATGAACTGGTCCCTGCGGATCAAAAGCCAGTCGTCGGGACGATTCGCAACAGTAATGGGCCAATGATCGAGGCGCTGGTTACCCAGGCCGGTGGAATCCCTGTTGGGCTGGGAATCGCTCGGGATGACGAGGCGGCTTTAAGAGAGCGAATCGAGGTTGGTCTCGCCGCCGATGTGTTGCTCCTATCGGGAGGCGTCTCCGCCGGCGTGCTCGACCTCGTTCCTAAAGTTTTGGCAAGCCTGGGCGTGGTTGAGATCTTTCACAAGGTCAACCTGAAGCCAGGCAAGCCGCTGTGGTTTGGTGTTTGTCAGCGTGAGGGGCGCCGTACTTTGGTGTTCGGCCTGCCGGGCAATCCGGTTAGCAGCCTTGTTTGCTTTGAGCTTTTCGTGCGTCCTGCACTGGCCCAACTAGCGCATGGCGTTGCTTGGGGTCTGCCTGAAGTTTGGGGCAGTTTGACATCCGAGCATCGGCAGCGGGGAGATCGCCCTACGTACTGGCCTGTATCGCTTCTGCGTGGCTCTAGGGCAGGGGCGGGGGACATTAGCGTCGTTCCGCTCAAATGGCAAGGATCGGGCGACCTGTTCACACTGGGGGCCGCTAACGGGCTGGCCTATTTTGAGCCGATGGCCCGCACCTACGCCGTTGGCGAAAAGGTGCGAGTCCTGCGATTGAGTCGGGGCTCAGCACGAATGTAGGCACTACAAAGTAGTGCCTACAAGTGTTTTTAAATTAGCCTGAACAAACCTACGCGGTGATCTTGCCGATCTTTACGCGGGTGTAGCTTTGGCGATGGCCCGTACGCTTACGGAAGTTCTTCCGGCGACGCATCTTTTGGATGTAGATCTTTTCGCCTAGCTCAACGCTGCGAATCACTTCAGCCGAGACGGAAGCACCGGCCAGAAGAGGCTTGCCAAGTTTGACGCCCCCTTCACCCGAAACGCATAGGACCTGGTCAAAGTTGATGGTTGCACCCAGCTCAACTTCGCGCAGATCGACCGCCAGCTCTTGGCCTTCTTCGACTTTGTATTGACGTCCACCGTCAGAGATAATTGCGTACATTTCTGTCAATCCTACAAGCGGAAGCAGCTGCTTCCGTAAACCAATATCCGCAAAATGGGAAACCTCAAAAGATACCAAACCAGCCGCCCGTCCGCTAGGGATGAGCCGCTGGCTGGCTGCTTGTGCGTATCCTAAGTGCCTATCCGATAGACACTTAGGGCGTTTTTTCAATGTCTATTCAGGCCGTGGGAGCTCTTTCCCCTCCAGGTCACGGCACTCCAGTTCCAGGAATTCTGGGAACTGCGACTCGCTGCCGATCACCTGAACCATGATCCGTGACTCATCTTCAAGTCGCATGATCTCACGCCGTTTCCGGTTGTTGAGATACGTTGCCACCTCTTGGTTGACGCGGACCGTCACCCGGGCGATACGTGGAATCTCGCTGGCCAGCATCAGCAGGCGAACGACTTCGATCGACATGCTCTCGGCCGTCTTCACCACACCACGACCGCTACAGCAAGGGCAGTCGCCGTAGACGCTGCGCTTGAGGCTTGGGCGGATACGTTGGCGAGTCATTTCGATCAGGCCAAACGGGCTGGTACGAAGGATCTTTGAACGAGCACGATCACGCTTCATCGCATCGAGCAGGGCTCGTTCCACGTTGCGGCGATGACGCTCGCGACGCATGTCGATAAAGTCGTTGACGATCACGCCACCCAGATCGCGTAGGCGAAGTTGGCGAGCAATCTCTTTCGCAGCCGAAAGGTTCAGCTGGTAAGAGGTCTCTTCGGCATCGCCTGACGTGCGGAAGTTACCGCTGTTCACGTCAATGGCTACCAAGGCCTCGGTTTGATCGATCACGATCGAACCGCCACCCTTCAGCGGAACCTTGCGTTGATAGATCATCGCAATTTCGCTGTCGAGCATGTACTTGTGGAACAGTGGCTCGCGACCATCGTAAAGTTGCAAACGGTTGACGTGTCGAGGCATGACCAATTGCAAGAATTCCTTGGCCCGCTCGAAGGCATTCGCATCGTCGATCAAGATCGAGTCGATGTCGGTCGAGAAGATGTCACGAATCGTGCGAATGATGATATCGCTCTCTTCGTAAATCGTTCCCGGGCCTTGTTGCTTCTTGAGGCGACGAACAATCACCTTCCACAGACGCATCAAATACGCCATGTCGCGCGAAAGGTCGCGGCGTGAACGGTCTTGCCCAGCGGTACGCACGATGAAGCCCAGTCCCTTAGGAGGATTGAGTTCAAGCATGGTGTCACGCAGTTGGCGACGCAAACGGTCGTCTTCGATCTTGCGCGAAACGCCAACGCGTCCCAAAGCAGGCATCAAAACCAAATAGCGTCCAGGAATGCTAATGTAAGTCGAAAGCGTTGGGCCTTTGGTCCCAATCCCTTCCTTGATCACTTGGACGAGGATCTCGTCGCCGCGACGGAAGATGTCTTGGATAGGTGGCTTGATCCGTGGACGGCCGCCCCGTGGTGGTGGGCGATTGCTGCGACGTGATTCGCTGGCTGGGCGAGGCGCTTCGTCCCCCTCGATCCCATCCCCTTCGGTGTCGTCTTCGCCGGTATCAATATCGGCATGACGACCGCCGGCAATCGCTTCGGCCGGGTCAAAGCCACCTTGGCGGAAGTACTGTGGCTCGACGTCGCTGATGTGCAAAAAGCCGTTGCGGCCGACACCGAAGTCAACGAACGCCGCTTGAATGCTGGGCTCGATATTGACGATCCGGCCCTTGTAAATATTGCCAACGTAATTGTCCGCACTAGCGCGCTCGATATAGAGCTCTTCCAGGCTGCCGTCTTCGACAATCGCAATCCGGCATTCTTCCGGTTGCGAGACGTTGATGAGCATTTCGTTCTTTGTCATGGATTCCTAAGCTTGTCTTTCCAAACGCATAAAAGGAATGAATCGCAGTGCCGCCAATGCCTGGCTCTTGGGCCGAGGGGAGGGGACTGCTTGATCGAAAAAAGAGATGGCAAAACGCAGGGACAAAAGTGCCCCAAAAATCGCCGCGAAGTTCTGGCAAACCGTGCCAAGAAGGCCTGAAAGAACCGCTCGCAAAGGGCGATGGGAAGACGAAGATCCGTCTCGTAGAGTGCCAGTCGGCTTTGTCGCCAAGTGGCTAAGTCGAAATCGTATAAAGGCGTGAGTCGTAGAAGAGCCCATGCTCGTCTTGCGCACGCCCTTGTCGTTTGCAGGGTTTAGACCCGCAAACCAACCAAGGTGTTGCATGCTTTGTTTCAGGCAGCAGTCTAGCAGGCTCTCGCAGTCGTCCAGGGATCATCGACCGTCGCTCAAAACCCGCCAGGGGGAGCAACGCGAGATCAACACCCAGAGCGCCGCGGGAGTTACCCGGTGCAGCCCATCTTCCTATCAAAAATTTGCGTGTTTAACTTAGCCTTGCCTCGAGGAAACCTCTGCCGCACCTAGCGCAACAATTTTGGGTTTTGCTCACGGTCCTGTTGGGGAAGGCCTATCTTGAAGCGGAAGGTGCCCAGTGGTTCTGGGGCCGCCGCTTTCTACTCGGATTTGAGTTCTCCGAATCCATGTTCGACTAACTGAGCAAGTGCGTCGATCGCTTCCTGGGCGTCATCGCCAGAAGCTTCCAACCTTAGTTTGGTACCGTTTCCAGCACCCAGAGTCAATAAGTCCAGGATGCTTTTGGCATCAATCGAGTCTTTTCCTTTGACAATTCGAACCTGCGACCGGAACTGCATCGCCGTCTTTACCACCTGATGGGCGGGGCGCGCGTGAAGTCCTTGCGGATTCACGATGACTACCTCACGGGCGATGGGAGTTGCCGTCATGGAAGAACAGTACCTGAAAAAGAGAACCTAACCAGCGCGTAAAAAACCGTCCTGTTCAGAAGACCAAGGGCTCGCCAGCAACGGCTGGGCTGGCCCTATTGGAATTCCAAACCCGCCTGGTCTTAGCCAGAGTACTGGCTGCTGTCGGCTTCATCCAGCAATTGCTGGATCTCTTGCGAGGTTTGAACCTGCTTGAGGAAGCGACAAAAATGATCGTCCTTCAGTTGCAACGAGATGTTTTCCAGTGCCCGTAGGTGATCGCCTGGACGATCCGGAGGAGATACGAGCAAGAACAGCAAGTGAACCTTGTCGCCGTCGAGGCTGTTGAAGTCAACGCCTTCCGAGCTGACGCCTACGGTTCCCATCAGCTTGTCAACGCTGGCATGCTTCGTGTGAGGAACGGCCACGCCACGGCCAATGCCGGTGCTGCCCAGTTCTTCACGCTTCATGATGGCAGCGATGATGCCTTCCACCTCGCCTGGCTTGATGGCACCTGCATCGGCCAATGCGCCAACGAGTTCTCGGATCACGCCTGGCTTGTCAGTACTGGTGAGGTCAGCTCGCACTGCCCCCGCTTGAATAAAGTCAGCGAATTTCATGGTTAATTCCTCTGCTTACGCATCGAATTGCTGGGCTGGAGCCTTCGCAAGGCGATGACTTTGGCACCGTATCTCAATATCAAATGCCAGGTGGAAAAAAGGGAACGATGGATAAAAAGTATTCAAATCAAAGACGCGGAAAATTAGCGAGTTCAATCCGGTCGTGCCACCCGCCTGGAGTTGGCACTATGTGCAGTCCATTTTGCCTTGCCCTGCAGACTATTCTTCGTCAGCTGGAGGTGGCATGTGCTTGTGACCAGGAACCTTGTGGTCCTTCAACCGCTCCTTGTGCTTGCGGAGTTGTTGTTCGATCTTTTCGATCACGCTATCCAAGGCAGCAATGGCGTTGTCAGCAGTCTCTGTTGCCACAAAATCGTCGTGGTGTTCAGCGGTCACCCGAAGTTCCACTGTCGGGCGCTCACGATGCTCAAGATCCACCGTCACTTGAATCGAGGTCATGCGGTCGTAAAACTTGCGAACGACCTGCACTTTCTCGCTGATCTTGTCTTGAGTGGTGGGTGCCAAGTGGCCGTGACGCGCTGAAATGTTGATTTGCACCGAGAAAGTCTCCTGGATCCGAAACGATCCGCAACATCTCGCAAGCCTTTTGCCATGCCTCGATGCCAGTTGGCACCTTGCCATTGCCGCACATCACCTTCCATAGATCGCTCTACAGAATCGTGCAAAGCTCTTCCAATGCTGCGGCCTTCCGTTAGGTTGTGAGGGGGAGGACTCCGACCAATACGACATAAGCCGGCATTCCCCCATGGAGAAAATCGGCTGCCGACTTGGCATAGTCCAGGATTGTAACAAGTGACACGAATAAACCGTGGACGCTTGGCTAGACATCCGTCAGTCTAGCCAATCTTGGTACGAGAGAAAGGGCCGTCTAGGAAGAGTTCGTAGAATAGTAAGTTTTCGAGGGTTTGTCATAAGCCTTTGGTAGTAATGGCTTTAAGCGTCTTTGGGTGAGAGATAGCGATTTACCAGCTGGCCAATTTGCGGGTCAGATTCTACCGCAAGACGGGCTTGGAGCATCCCGATAGCCTTGGGACCGCCAATTTGCGCCAGCCCCCAGGCCGCTGCTTCTCGCACCAGCGGCTCCCCATCGGACAGCCCTAGCCCTAACGGTTCTATCGCTTCTGCCCGTCCTGAGTTTCCCAAAACTAGCGCGGCGCTTCGTAGTAGGCCTCGCCGTTTGGGGCGCCACAGGGGGGTCTTTTTGAACCGTTTGCGAAAATCGTCATCGGTCATTTGAAATAAGGGGGCCAGTTCCAGCGGGTTTTGACCAGTCCGGGGAAGCAGGGCCGGCTCCGCAGTAGATTCCGCCCGTCGGTTCCACGGGCAGACTTCCTGGCAGATGTCACAGCCAAAAACCCAGTCTTTTACTTCCGGGCGAAGTGCTTCATGGACGGAGCCTTTTAGCTCAATTGTCAAATAGCTAAGGCAGCGCGTCGCATCCAAAACATAGGGCTGGGGAAACGCCTGTGTCGGACAAGCATCGAGGCAGGCGGTGCAGCTTCCGCAGTGATCGAGTTCAAATGCGGCGTCGTAGGCGAGCTCTTGATCGGTTAGCAGGGCCGCCAAAAAGAAGTAACTTCCCTGCTGCCGATTCAGCACCAAGGTATTCTTCCCGATCCAGCCCAGGCCGGCCAGTTGTGCAAACTCACGCTCCAGTAGCGGCGCAGTGTCGACGACACCTCGCACCTGGGCCGATGGGATTCTCTGCAAGAGCCAACGGGATAAGGCTTCCAGTCGATCATGCAGTAAGTCGTGATAGTCGGCAGTTCCCCAAGCGTATCGAGCGATGCGTCCCGAAAGCGGCAATGCATCGCCCGCAGGCTCGTTTTTGTACGGAAAACCAAGCATTAGTAGGCTGCGTACGCCATCCAAAACCGAGCTTGGATGTTCATAAGCTGGCAGTCGATCTGCCAAATATCGCATTTCGCCGGCATATCCGTGCGCGATCCATTGCTGAAGATGGGCAAAGCCCCGGGGGGCAACGGCCGGCGTAACTCCTGAAAGCGCAAAGCCTTGGCGAGTCGCTTCCGCTCTGAGTTCATCCGTCAGCAGTTGGATTGGATTCCCCATCGCCTCAGTTTACCCGGCCCGAAGGGATCGTTCGAAGGCCGGGCAAGTGACTTTCTTCGCTCGCCTGCGCTGAAAAAGCAGGCCTTACATCGAAGGCTGCGTTACCGAAAGCGTTTTCGGCTGTCCCGCTTGGATCTTCGTGCACATTTCGCTAAGGCCTTTGAGAGCTTCTAGAATCTTGGCCTCAGGAAGGTGTTGGCGCGTTGCCATCTCTAGGTCTTGGGCCAGCGGCATGACCGTGTCAAAGCCGTAGCTTCCCAGTGCTCCCTTCAATTGGTGCGCATAACGTTCGACCAAGGTCCAGTCGCTCTTTTGTGCGGCCTGATTAAGCGTGTCGATGCGAATGGCGACCTCTTCCACGAATACTTCGACCAGATCGGCCAAATCTTCGTCACCAGCCAAGCTGGAATAGATGCCATCGGGTTGGCAGTTGGTTGTCATCTCTATGTTGCCCCTAAAAAACGAGAACCACTTCGCGTTGCTTCACTATGCAGAGGGCCGAAATCCATTGCCCTGGACTTCTAGCCAGATTCCAACGACAGAATCCTCTGAAAACTAGCTTCTGCTTAGGTATTGGCGGGCGTATCCGCCGCGAAGTGCCCGCACAGTTTGCCGAAACGCCGTACCTGGCCATCACAACCGTCACACTTGGGACAGTCTGCGTAAGTGGCTGGGCGAGCTGGGAAAAATTGGGAAAGAATGACGGATAGCTAAACGGCGGCATATGCGAGGACGATAACTTCCCCTGTAGTCAAGCAAAGTTGCATGACTAGTCGCAAAGCGTAAGCGTCTCGGCCTGCCGCCATCAAAAGTGGACATCGCGGGGCCGGCGGTCGCGGCGACATGTTGTTTCCGTATCCGTCTCCGTGTGTTCCGTTTAATTTTAGGGGAGTCCTCCGATGAAGTCTCGTTCTTTCGTTGCCGGTATCGTCGCTGGCCTGTTGTGTTTGGTTTCCCAAGCTAGCGCTTTCGACCTGATGGGTTGTGGTTGCGAAGCTCCTGTTTCCTGCTGCCAGCCTAAGTGCTGCAAAGTAAAGTGCTGCCGCGAACCACGCTGCTGCAAGCCAAAGTGCTGCAAGACTCGTTGCTGCAAGCCAGCTTGTGCTCCTAGCTGCTCGGCTCCTGCTTGTGCCGCTGCTGCTCCTACCTGTGCTGCTCCTGCTGCTCCAACTTGCTCGGCTCCAGCCGCTCCAACCTGTGCTGCTCCTGCTGCCAGCTGCGGTTGTGCTCCTAAGTGCTGCAAGCAAAAGTGCTGCCGTGAACCACGCTGCTGCAAGCAAAAGTGCTGCCGCGAACCACGTTGCTGCAAGGCTCCAAAGTGCTGCCGTGAGCCACGTTGCTGCAAGCCAAAGTGCTGCAAGACCCGTTGCTGCAAGGCTCCAAAGTGCTGCCATGCCGCTCCTAGCTGTGCCGCTCCTGCTTGTGCAGTTGCTGCTCCAACCTGTGCTGGCTAGTTAATGACAACCATCGCTTGGTAATGATTACCGGGCTTGGCTCGCACTACACCACTGCGACAGCCTAGCTAGTAGCGATCAATACTGAAGAGCCCTCGGACGACAATCGTTCGAGGGCTTTTTTCGTTCTTGGATGTAAATGCAGCGACCGCATTACTCTTTCTGATCAATCTGTCGTAACGGAAACAGGTCGGATCGCACATGCTGTTCGGTCATCACCTTCATCAGGCGGGCCACAACATCGGGATGATCCTTTGCAACATCGTGAGCCTCTGCGGGATCATGGGCTAAATCGTACAGCTCCAGTTCATGCGAAACGGGCTCTTTGACTTTGGTCCCAGGGTTCAAGTTCCGACGAATCCCTTTCCAGTCCCCGATGCGAACCGCTTGCTGCCCGCCATAACCGGGCGATTCACGATATAAAAACGGCCGTTCAGGCTGTGGTTTTCCCTGCAATGTATCCGCAAAGCTAATCCCATCCACCTCTACCGGCAATTTGCCCGTTCGGCCGGCCATTTCCAACATTGTCGGCAGCCAATCTTCAAATCCGGTCACCCGCGACGAAGCGCTCCCCGCTTCCACTTTGCCAGGCCAGCGAACAATGCACGGCACACGATAGCCCCCTTCATAGAAAGATCCCTTGCGCCGCGCAGGCCTCCGGCACTGTTAAAGAAGTCGGCGTCGGTTCCACCAAGGCGGTCATACAGCGGGCCGTTGTCGCTGGTGAAAATCACAATCGTGTTCTCATCTAGTTCAAGCGTGGTCAGCAAATCCAGCAGCTTGCCAATCTCTTGATCCATCCGCGTAATCATGGCTGCGTAGGTTGCGCGGGCATTGTGTTGCGGCAGATAACCCTTGGTCCCTAGGTAGGGCTCATCCTCGAACTTGCCGGCATATTCTTTCAGCGAATCTTCAGGCACTTGCAGTGCCAAGTGCGGTATCGTGGTTGGATAGAACAAAAAGAAAGGCTTGCTCTGATTCGCTTTCACAAACCCCAGGGCTTGTGCCCCAATCAAGTCGCCGGCGTAATCCTTGCCACGATAAACTTCATAACTGGCAGGCAATTTCGAATCTGCTCCCTCGGGGAACTTTTGATGGGCGGCGAATTTAGGATTGTTTAGCGCGACCTGTCGGTCATTGTCCCACAGGTGCGTAGGATAATGATTGTGTGCGACCGCTTGGCAATTGAATCCATACCACCGATCAAAGCCTTGCTTCAAAGGATCGCCGGAACTTCCCATCGGTCCCAGTCCCCATTTGCCGAAGCCTCCCAGCGTGTACCCTTGCTGCTTCAGCATCAGTGGTAAAGTGAGCGACCCTGCTGGAACGGGTTCTTGCCCTTCGTCGTAACCTTTGGCTTGGCGATTCTCGCGGATGTAAGCATGGCCAGTATGTTTGCCGGTCATCAACACGCAGCGCGACGGCGCACAAACATTGCTCCCCGAATAATGCTGCGTCAGACGCATGCCACTACTGGCTAGTCGATCTAGATTCGGCGTGCGAATCTTCTTTTGGCCAAAGCATCCCAGATCGCCGTAGCCTAAATCGTCGGCGATGATGAACACGATGTTCGGTGCTCGCTCTGCCCCTTGGCTTTGCGCCGATGCGGCCAGCATCACGCATCCCCAAACGATCAGCCAAACCCAAGCCTGATTTCGCATTCTTCGCCCCCGCATCACCAACGTGTGTACCGCCAGAATGTCGGCATTAGAATCTTCGCGCAAGCGACAATCAAACAGGCACAGTTTGCCGCAACCATGCATGGCTCACGCTGAGGAAATTGCGGCATTTGCCCCTACAGCTTGCCAATCCGCCGCTAATGGGCTGCAATTCAAGGAGTGGCTCCCCGAAAGAGCGGCTTTGCAGATTGACTTTGCCTTTAACGGCGGGGTAGAATCCATCGAAGGCCGCTTATTGATTGTGGTGGCCACCTACCGATAACTGTTGAATGACAGTCCAACCTTGGAATGTTCCTGACTACCACCCCCGGCAGTTCCAGGCTGTTCCTACCCCGCCTTCCTTCCTGTTGGGAGTTGCCCACCATGTTCCAAATCCAAGCGGATAAATCAGGTCGCTATTGCGATGGCCAAAGTCGGCGCAGCTTTTTGAAGCTAGGCATCGCGGGCTTGGGAGCAGCGAGTCTGGGCGAAATCCTCCGTGCAAAGGAAGCGACTGCGGCCGCCGGGCTGGGCGCCAAAGATACGTCCGTCATTTTGCTTTGGCTCGATGGTGGTCCTGGTCATATGGATACCTACGACATGAAGCCGGAAGCTCCGGTGGAATATCGTGGAATTTGGAATCCCATTCCGACGAACGTCCCTGGCATGGAAGTGACGGAACTCTTTCCACTGCATGCCAAGATTGCCGACAAGTTCTCCGTCATTCGCTCGATGCACCACAACAATGGCGACCACTTCACGGCAGGCCACTGGATGCTGACCGGCCGTGGCGCTGGCGTTAGTGGTGTGGCGACTGCCGGCAAGTATCCGTTCTTCGGCGCTGTGGCTGCCAAGCAAGCGGGGCCTCGAAAGCCAGGCCTTCCTGCACATGCGGCCATTCCGTATGCGATGAGCATCGGTCTGCGTCCTGGATACTTTGGCGGCAACTATATCGGCGTGGAAAACGATCCGTTCCAAACCGATGGCGATCCCAACGCCCCGAACTTTACCGTACAAAACCTCACACAATCGATGACGATTGATCGCCTGTCGGATCGTCGTAGCCTGTCGGCCCAGTTTGATCGCCTCCGCCGCGATGTGGATCGCACGGGCAAGCTCGACGCTATGGATCGCTTTGATCGCCAAGCCTATGAAATGGTCACCGGCGCCGAAGCTCGCAAGGCATTTGATATCTCTCAAGAAGACGATGCCACACGTGATCTTTACGGCCGACATACCTGGGGCCAAAGCACGCTGCTCGCACGCCGCTTGGTCGAAGCCGGTTCGACGTTTGTCTCTTGCCACTTCGGCGGCTGGGATCATCACTGGGATTTGAAGAAGGGGTACGAAAACTACCTGCCGAAGATCGATCAGCTGGTCTACGGCCTGTTCACCGATCTTGACCGTCGTGGGTTGCTCGAAAAGACCTGTGTTGTTCTCTGCGGCGAATTTGGTCGTACGCCTCGCATGAATGATGGCGGCAACGGCGGCGCTGCGATGAGCATGGGAACTCCCGGACGCGATCACTGGGGCAACGCGATGTCCGTTTTGATCGGTGGTGGTGGCGTGAAAGGTGGCCGCATCGTCGGCAGCACCAATCGCCTCGGCGAAGTGCCACAAGATCGACCGCTGAAGCCCGGCGATCTACATCACTCACTCTTCCGCGTGCTGGGCGTTGATCCACACGTGGCTTATCGTGATCGCGCTGGCCGCCCTAACCCTGCCATCGACCACGGTGAAGTAATCAGCGAGCTGTTCTAAGTTCTGTTGTCTTCACGAGCATTCAGAATGCCCATTCGCCCAAGTTCGTTCTGAACTTGGGCTTGCGCGTAGGTCAGTGTTGATCCTGACGGTGCCATCCGTGTCACCCAATCGCCAGACTCGGCCCGTCTCTCCCCGCTGGCATAAGCGACGGCCAGTTCTCCAATATCCTTCGTCCCCTCGCGCTGTACCGCCCCTGTGTGACACGTTAGGTCACAACCTATACAAATATTTGATGTTATATTGTTATTAACTGCTAGGGAATTGTTGCGCAGTAATTGCCTGGGGATTTCTATACGCCCCGCTAGGCTGTTCGGATGTCCAAAAGCGATTGGGATGTCGCATAAGCCTGTCCGGCAGCGTACGGCAAGGTCCTGGACGTCTTTCGGGGTAATTCCCCGGCTTGCTGGCCCCCAGTTCGGCACCCTGAATCAGGGCGATTGTTCTGGGCCTGATTTGCCTTCGGCCGTTTGGTACGGATCAAGGCTATATCCGCAGAAGGGGCAAAAGCGGGGCAAGATCGTCTTGATATATTTGCCCCCTACCAGCAGATAGCGAAACCGGCGAATCAACGAAGAGCGATCTCCAAGCCGAAACAGGAGGAGGTTGCTCTGGCACTGGGGACAGGGGACCTTTACGGTTTGCTTGAAGTAATACAGGATCCCGGCAAGCAGCGTTGCTCCTAAGACAGTCAGTCCTATTTTGCTAAAATTGTCGACGGCAAACCCATCGTCCGACACGAGGTAGCCAATGACAAGAAAGATGGCGAGGGCAATTCCAAATAGGACAGCACGCCATGCAATTGCCACCATCGGTAACGGCAGTGGATCGGGTGGACTATCTGGGAAGCTATGTGGGGTAACGATGTAGCCAATATCAAGGAACTTTCGAGCCTGAATTTCCGTCGCGATCTTGGACAGGGGGCCGATGGACCCGACACGATGGGTTCCACACTGGGTGCAGTAATTGACTGGCTTGACGATCCCACTTGCCAGAGCGGTTAGGTCATCCCCATCCATCCAGTACTCGCAAATACGGCACTGCCTTGTGCGAGTCACCTCATCATCTTGCGGGGCAGTTGCCAATAGTTGTTTCCATTCTTTTGCCGTTTGCTATCTAGAAATTCGATAGCCAAGTTGGTTCACATCGGACCATAGGGAGAAGCTACCGTTCCCCCCGCATCGATATGATTGATCTTGCGGCACGTCAAAATTCCTTGGAACAAAAAGACGAGAGCCAGTCCATGCAGCGCGACGCTCATGAACTCTCCTAATAGCAAGAAGATCACGGTGTCGATCGCGTACAGCACCGTTCCCAGGATAAAGGCCCAGGTGTGTCGCTGACCGGCAAAGTACCCTATCCCCGCAAAGAAGCCCGCGACTAAAAGCGTCACAGCCACGGCCACAACGGCCGCAATCAGAAAAGTCTGCTGTCCAAATTCTTCCCGTAGGCCCAGTGCAATCCCGGATGCAAACTGTGGCAATGAAACCCCCAGCAGAAAACTGAAGTTCCCTTCAAACAGGATGACGATCGTGTTGACCACCGTCGTTCCAGCGATCCAGTAAAACCAGCCCACGCTATTTCGCATCTCTCCCTCAAGCTTTAGCCGATCTGCCGTCGCCGATGGGGTGACGTCCGGCATGTAGAGGGGATTTTCCGAGGGCTGGTACGGGTTCTGGTCCATGACAGGGCTAGGCCTTTCCTAGGAAGAGGTTGGCAGCGTGGATAGGTTGGTCACGACAGACTGAAGGAACTACAGGCCTACGGCACAATCGCACAGCCCCAGCCATCACATTCGCCGCCGCAATCATTAGCGAGTTGGTGATTCGCCAGCGACTCGGCTACTACGGTTCCCAAATCAAGCGGCATCGTTTTGCACATCACGATTTGTTCGGAGGCATAGTCGGGCTCATCCAGCCATTGATAGCCACGTGCGAGCAGCACAGTAGCGATTCCTTCGAGCGCATCAGGCTCACCAACAAACACATACTCCAGCGAGTGCTCCTTTTCAGGGTCACTGCCGTTTTCAATCAGCGTTTCGATGACCGATTGATCGGCCATGAAGACACGGTCGGCATCATCAGGGCTTAGCACTTCATCAAAGAAGGACCAGCCATCATGCGAAGCACCACGAATGTTGTAGTCGTCGTGCTCTTGTTGCCAATCGGCGACGACATCTCGGAAGGCGTCGCTATCTCCCACTTGAAAGACGATCTCGCGAGTATCTTCGTAAGTCAGTCGGCCCGTCAGACGGCAATAGACCTTCTCTTGCTGCAACAGCTCACACAGTTCTTCTTCCATCTCGTACAGCCGAGTGTTTTCCTCAGGCGAAAGCTGCTCATCCTCGGTGAGATGCATTTGAATGACCACTCGAATGCACTCGTGCAAATCGGTTGGCCGATCTTCGCGCGTTGCTCCTTCATCATAGGAAACAAACACCATCTGTTCTTCGTCTTCGGAAACGTAGGTTCCCCACTCGTCGAAAACGATCTGATACTTGTCGCTCATGATTTAGGTCGCGTAGTTGGAACAAAGACAAAAGGGGGCCGCGGGAAAAAGTCCCCGAAAAAAGGCGGCTTTACTGGATGGCCGTAATTCTTAGCGATGGCCGATAAGAACGCAAGCCAAAACTGCCTGAATTGGCTCGACTCAGGGGCGTTCTAGCCCTCGGTTTAACGATGGAAACGCTAGACGCACTTGACGACGCGATATTTGCTCTGCACAAAGCCCGAAGGAAAGCTTTGCGTTGCCACATGTTGCAGGCGGATGTCGTGGGAGGTGGGGCCAAACAGGGGCTTGCCCGCGCCCAGCAAAATTGGAATCGTCGTGATGGTTAGGTGGTCGATCAGGCCGGCTTTTAGAAAGCTCTGAATGGTCAGCCCGCCGTCGATGTACAGATGCGTCGCCCCCGTTTGAGAAAGGTGAGCGACCAAATTCGCGGGCGATTCCGACGTACAAAAAACCGAGCCTGAAAGCTCGGCCGGAATCGCCACGGGGCGACGGCTCAAGACCCAGACCTTCCTTGACCCATAAGGCCACTGACCAAAGGAAAGGGCCTGCTCAAAAGTATTGCGGCCCATGACAAGCGCATCCACCGTTTCGATGAATGCGTTGTAGCCATAGTCTTCGTCGGCAGGGCCGCCGTTTTTGCGCTTCCTGCAACCAATCAATGCTTCCATCCACTCGCGAAATAAAGCCATCGAGGCTGGTGGCAATAAAGACCGAGGTAACCAGGGGCATGGCGAGTGGCTCGTGTGAAGGAACGCAGATCGAGCTTGGAAAAAAGTCTAGCGACGTTTTCTGCCAGCGTCATTCAGCAAGGAAACGTCGCCGCGCATCCCCATCAAAAAGGAGGTGATCCGCAGGTTGACCTTCTCCTTTTTTGCCCAAGCTTGGATCTCATCTTCCAACAGCTTGGCGTACTTGCGATGGCAAGCTGCCTCTTTGGCTTGCTCGGCAGGTGTGTCGCCAAATTCTGGCGAGACCTTAAACACCTTGTGATACGCGCCGCAGTGGCGATGCTCCAAGATGTAGACGTCTTCGATATTGTGCAGCTTGCGAGCGGCCGCCAGATGATCGAAGAAGGTCTTCTTCCAGTGTGAGTAATCTTCGCGACATGCGCCGAGGGCTCCTAGTGCTGCTCCCGCGAGAATCACATGGTCATAGCGATTTTCTAAGTTGTCGTGATTCATGAACGTGACGGTATCATCCAGCACGCGAGGGTCCATGCAGCTCAGTAAAAGGACATGGCCCAGCGGCGGTGGATACGTGATGTCGAGCAAGTTGCCAGGATGAAATACCGTCATGGATTTTGTGCTCTCGAAGGAAGGATCGGGCGAGTGCTCAGCTACCGATGCGAAGTAGCGGGCTTCTTTGGTGCCTCTATCGGTTATCCCCCGGAAGGGCTTCGAGCTTTTTGGACCGAAGATCGCCACAAAATCAGAGGCCCGGTTCGATGTGCCAGTTTCATGACAGAAACAGCAAAAAACTGAACACCTTTTACAGGATGTAAAGCTTCCTAAACACCGCAAAAGTAACAGCTTAACAGGGCGTTTTTCAAACTTTGGCGACTGTCCGGGTCGTAGGACAAACCGCCGGGAATTATTGGCGAAAGGCGGGAAATGGGCTCAAGCTTTATATTGCGACCGGTTCGCGTCTGGCTAAAGTCTAAAGGACACGATTGCTCGCCCTGGAAAACAACCTGGATGCCGGGTGAGCAAGGTATCCCCTTACCTCGCTTGTTATCAAGAGACGGAGTTCCGACCATGGTCGCCAAAGATTCGAAATTCGAAGAAGTCGAACAGCTGCTGCTCAATGCGCGGTTGCGCGACGAGCTAGAGCCTTACTTGGATGAGTCGATCCATCTATTCGACTCTCGCCAAGTTCCAACCCAGCAAGAGAACGAGTTCCTCGCTTCGATGTTGGCATGGGAACGAGCTCCTGTGTTGCCGATCAGCCAATGGTTTGAGCCAGCACTGGTCTTGCCATCGCCTGACAAGCTGAGCGATGAAGAGATTCACGACGTTTTGCATGATGCGATTGAAAAGCTCTATTCGCAGCGGATCATGCTCGACTTTACAGAACATCTTTCCGACCGTCAGCTGTACTGCGTCATCTATCGCGACATCCTGCCTGCCGCAGAAAAGAAGGTAGACCTGCCAAAGAACTATCTTCGTTGGCATTGCCTAGATATCGATGATCAGCCAGAGGCTTGGCTCCGTTATTACGCTTCGGAAGAAGAGCGTGAAGGCTGGCAAGAAGAGTCGCATTGCGAACTTCCTCCTTCGGAGAAGCCACCGTTTCCACGCAAGATGCCACGTCGTCCTTTGTAGTTGAATAGCAGCCACTTCAAGCAAATTTCCCAGGGCTTGGGATAAACGAGGCACGAAGCCTCTGGCTTGAAACGCTTGGCAGCCTGCTTACTGATAGTAGTCCCGGTTCCAAGTCCACGCGGGACTATGCACCATCGAAAGTGCTTCGGCAGTGGTGAGGCTGTTTTCGGCCTTGCGGCGATTGGCCGCTTGAATCTTTCGCCAAGTCTCACGCTCTTGGCTGGTTACCGCATGCGAGTTCGCGAACGGAACCTTCTGCCCCACCAGCAAAACCAAATAGCCTTCTAGGCGGAATTGGTCAAACCGATCTACCAGGGTATCGCGCCAAAGGTAGCTGGGCCCATTCTCTTGGTAGTACTCCACCAAGGGTTGTGCGTTGCCAAGATTCACGTCAGCGCGACAGGCTTTCCAAAACGGAGTATCTAGCCGCGTATTAAAGCGATAATGAATCGACAGGAAGTCGCGAATACAGTCCCAAGATCGGCCGGCCCGGTTGTTGTACTGCTTTAAAATACTGGGGGTTGGTTGGCAATTCGTTTCGGCAAGGGATTCAGCCAAGCTTTGCGCCTGCCCACAGATGGCGGCCAAGGAAGTGCTTTCCAGCGGTTCGACAAAGCCGGTCGAGTTACCGATAGCCACCACGTTTTTGACCCAGGATCGCTGGTATCTGCCAGAAGTAAACTTCACTACGCGCGTTCGTTCTACGCGCGGATTCTTCGAGAGGAATTCTTGCTGTGCCTCTTCGTCGCTAATGAAATCGGGCGAATAGACATAGCCGCGATTGATCCGATCCTCGTGTTCGATTTGCCAGCACCAGCCCGCGTTCATGGTTTCAGCAATGGTATACGGAAGCAGCGGCTCGGTCGTGCGGTTCCAGCCACCGACGACAGCCCGGCTGCAAAACAAGCTGGACTTAAAACTTTCAAACGGCTCTTTTAGCGTCTCGCCCAAGAGCAAGCTGCGAAAGCCGCTGCAGTCTAGATAAAGGTCGCCAGTAGCGTCGCCGCCGGATTCGAGCTGCAAGCCGGCAATCCCGTTCTCGTTTTGATTGACGCTCACCACGCGATCATCGGTGATCTTTACGCCAAGGCTACGAGCATGCTGTTCTAGGAACGTGACGAAGGTCTCGTTTTCTAAATGGTACGCGGCCGTCCGTTCAATGAGTGGAGCGCCATTGGGCTGCTTGACGAAGGCTCGGTCCAGCGACATCAGCGACGATGTCAGCTCGGTGAAGTCAAAATCTTCCCAGGCGTAATAGCCTGTGCCACGCGGCAATGCTTGGTACTGATTGTCGAGCTGGGTGCCAAAGCTGTAGTTAAACGCGGGGCGTGGTCCCCACAGGAAACGAATGCCAAGTTTCCAAGAAGGACGCGCCACCGCATAGAACGCTTGGGGGTCAATCTTTAGATAGCCGTGCAAATGCGATACGACAGGAGGGGTGGTTCCTTCTCCTACACCGATGATTCCAATATCGGGTGAGCGAAGGATCGTTACCTCGAGGTTTGGCAATCGGTGTTTGCAAGTGATCGCTGCCAGAAAGCCGGCGCTGCCGCCGCCTAGTACAAGCACTCGTTGAATGGGCTGCATGAGAGGTTCTACTGCTGAAGTCGTTGGCTCGGTTTCTTTCCCAGGGGAATAATTCACGCCAGTATAGTTCGGCCAAATTCCGTCGCACCTTCTAGAGTTGCCAGGGACAATTGGGCGTGCGGCTACCGGGGGCTTGTGCGCCACGCGGCCGTTTTGTCCCTTTTTGGGCGACGGAAACGCGAAAAGGAGGGAAAGAGCCGCGATGGAAGGCCCCGGCTTTCTGGTGGAAAAAGGGGCTCGCAAATGCTTTCCACCGGCAGCGGGCAGGGTTAAACTACAGCAAGTGAATCGGCCTGCGAAGCGCTCTGCGACGTGCCGATTTCCGACATCTGGGAGAATGCTTGATATGCCACGGTTACGCTTGCTGAGTATTGGGGTGATCGCGACGGTTGCCGGTTTGCTGCTGGGAAGCTTGGTCGGTACGGAGCAAACGCTCCAGGCCGCTGAGCCGATGAAGGCCTTGATCATCGATGGTCAAAACAATCACGGCGTATGGCCCAAGACCTCCAAGATGATGAAGAAGTACTTGGAAGATTCCAAGCTGTTTGAGGTGGAGATCATCACGACGGCCAAGGAAGGGACCGATGCCAAATTTGCCCCTGACTTTTCCAAATACAAAGTCGTTGTCTCTAACTACAACGGTGCCAATTGGCCAGAGGCAACGCAAAAGGCATTTGTAAAGTTCGTCGAAAACGGTGGTGGGTTTGTCGTGGTCCATGCGGCCGACAACTCCTTCGGCGACTGGAAAGAATACAACCAGATGATCGGCCTAGGAGGCTGGGGGGGCCGCAATGAAAAGAGTGGCCCTTACGTTTACGTGGGCGCGGATGGCAAAGTGGTGAAGGACACCAAGGCCGGCCCTGGCGGCCATCATGGTGCGCAGCATCCATTTGAGATCATCGTTCGCGATGGCGAGCATCCGATTACCAAGGGGATGCCCAAGCAATGGCTGCACGTCCAAGATGAGCTGTACGACTTTTTGCGTGGCCCTGCAGAAAACATCCATGTGTTGGCAACGGCTTACGCTGCCAAGGACAAGGGAGGAAGCGAACGCCATGAGCCGATGATCTTTACCATCGATTACGGCAAGGGACGCGTCTTTCATACGCCGATGGGGCATGGCGACTACTCGCAAGAATGCGTGGGCTTTATCACGACGCTGGTGCGCGGTACCGAATGGGCTGCGACAGGCAAAGTTACGTTTCCGATTCCTTCGGACTTTCCCACGGCGGATAAAACCAGCCAGCGAAAGTTCGAATAGTGTGTACTAGGACCTGAATTTCTCGTTTCCTCTCTCTTGAAGATTTTTCAACATGATGATTTCACGTTTCCGATTTTTGATGGCGTCACTTGCCATGGTGGTAATGGGATCGCTGGCCAGTGTTGTTACGGCAGGCGAAGGAAGCATTGAATTCGCCCCTGGAACTGGTCCAGGGGTTAGCGGCCTGGGCGCTGGCAAGCATATTGTCTTGGTCAGCGGTGACGAAGAGTATCGCAGCGAAGAAGCTTGCCCGGCGTTGGCCAAGATCCTTTCGCAGCGTCACGGCTTTAAGTGCACGGTTCTGTTTGCGGTGGACCCGAAGACCGGCGTCATCGACCCGAACGCCAGCAACATTCCTGATACGGGTGTTGTAGCGACGGCCGACTTGGTGCTGTTCCATTTGCGTTTCCGCAACTTGCCGGATGAACAGATGAAGCCCCTGGTGGACTACATCGAATCGGGAAAGCCGATGGTAGGGCTGCGGACTTCGACGCATGCGTTCAACATTCCTGCCGGCAAGACCTATTCGAAATACACCTGGACCAACGGCGACAAGGCCTACGAAAAGGGCTTTGGCAAGCAAGTGCTGGGGGAGACTTGGGTCAGCCACTGGGGCAACCACGGCAGCCAAAGCACGCGTGGTATTTTGGCCGAAGGGAAGAAGGATCATCCGATTTTGCGTGGCATTGCCGATGGCGATATTTGGGGTCCGTCCGACGTTTATGAAGCCAAGCCTGCTGGCGATTCCGAAACGTTGGTGCTGGGTCAAATCTTGGCCGGCATGAAGAAGGATGATGAACCCGCCAAGACTGATCGCAACAATCCGATGATGCCCGTTGCTTGGACAAAGACGTATAAGGGAGCTTCCGGCAAGACCAGCCGCGTCTTCACTTCGACGATGGGAGCCGCGACCGATCTGGAGGCCGAGGGAACTCGCCGCATGATCGTAAATGGTTGCTTGTGGGCACTAGGGATGGAAGACAAGATTCCCGCCAAGACCGATGTCGCCTTGGTCGGCGAATACCACCCCACCAAGTTCGGCTTCAACGCCTTCAAGAAGGACACCAAGCCCACGGACTATTTGATTAAGTAGTTTGTTTGCCGTTTGGTTTTCGATTGACGCCGTTCAGAGCCCCGCACTTTTGCCCACCAGGCGATGTTGCGGGGCTTTTTTTCTAGTGCAAACTCTTCCGGTGTCGTGTGGCCAAAGGAATTGCTAAGATAGATTTGTTAAGGGGACGCTCTATCTGGGCTGAGTCAATGAATGCGTTGCAAGATCTGCGCACTGTGTCTTCGTCGCCACGATGTTGAAAGCCGTTAAGCAAATCGTGCGGCATCACTATGCTAAAGCTGCTCTGGTGTTTGGTTCTAAAAAGCTACTTAGGTGCAATAAACTCGTTATTGCTTTTGAGTATTCTTTCGATTGCTTCTAAGAAGCTGTCTGCAATTATGCCAGAAGGATCATTTTGTTGTCCGGGAAAGAAATAAGTTCCGTGAAACCCATCAAGTATCTTGCGATAATTGCCAGAGGTGGGGTCCATTTCTAAAAAGTAGTAGTCACCATCGGATGCATCAATGAGGGCTATATGAAAGCGTGATCCATATTCATCGTTGTCCTTGGCATTTATCACGTATCGAGCCCGCTCCCATTCTTCCATGGGTAAGAGAGTTCTTACGGTGTCAGGCTGAGGGTAAAAAAAGCTGCAGCCATTCATCTCGCGATAAAAGTCCAAAACCTCTTCTGGAATCTGCACGGAGAACTTTTCTTCGCAGGCTTCAATTGCTTTGGCATCAACTGGCGGATTTGGGAAATGGGACGTTTTGCATTCAGCTACGATTTCTTTGAACGTCATCATGTTGAAGGTTCCAGATGGTCAATGGCTAGAAGTCAGCTACGCTTCGTGAATGGGTTGCCTTGGGGCATGGTGTGCCTATCAGGAATTCATTTGGCATTTAGCAATATGAATTGTCCTGGGAACTGGCTTTCTGAAAATGCTTCTGGTTCCGAGCTCCACGCGCTTTGGCCGTGTGACAAGTGTCCATCTACAAGTCGGTTTGCGCACACCGCCCAATAGGTGAGGTGCCTCGGCCTGCTGTGAACGTAAGTAAAACTATTGATTCGTAGTAGGGACTAATCCACTGCCTCCGTCACGCGGAAGAGTGACCGTCAGAGTGGTGTTGTCACGTCGCAGTTTGACTTCCAGGTCTTTGTTTCTTTCGGTACAGACGACTCTGGATAGCTCGATCAATGTTTCGATGGAAACATCTGTATTTCCGATGGATAGCAGTTTGTCTTTAGGTCTAATGCCAGCTTTGTCGGCGATACTACCAGGGGCTATGCAAAGGACTTCAAGTCCATCGTGGGTTATTTCCTTGTCGTTTAAAACAATTCCATCGTAGTCGTTGTGGTATTTGGTATTAAAATACGAGCCGTTTGCAACATATACGATGTTGTTTTTGAAATCAAAGGTCAGTCTGTGGCGCATTAGAAAACGCGATCCTAGCATATTCCATTTGGAACCGGGATTGATCTTTATTGGCAGATAAGTATTGTCGCCCCACGCTAATTTTTGGTGGAGGATAACGCTTTTGGCCGATGATAAAAAGATGGAATGGTTGACGTCCTGGATGTCGCTGTCTTGAATTGACGCGCTAGCCAGTAGCAATTTGTAGTCCGACTCTTTCATAGCCAACTCTTCGCCGACATTGCCTGTGTCCATGATTGCATAGAATCTTTTTCCGGCAACTTCGACGAGCGCTGTCGGGTTGTTCAAAGCTTTATAGAAAAGCCTGTTCGCTGTTCCAGGGGGAGTTCCGCTTTTTTGGACGTCTTCGAATAAGATGATTTTTTGATTGTCGTAGTCAATGTGAAGGCCAAATGCACAAAGCTGATCCATGCCCAATATGCCTACGAAGTCTGTTCCAATTCCTTTTTGCGATGGAGAGTTTATAACGCGTCCACCTTGCACTCCAATGTCCGACTTCAATTCGACTCCACCGATAGACATTGGGGGGCATTGGTATAGTCGTATCTCATCTTCCACCTCCCTCTCAAATACAGCTTCACCTTGTAGGAAACGCTTTTCTGAGGGAGGGGAACTTGCCGGTGTTTTTTCGTCGCTTTCAAAGGGTGCATAGATCGCAAGTAGCGATGTATCCAAGCAGGAACGTGTACATCCTGTGTCAAGAAGCAATTTGTGATCAGCTCCGCCAATCTTCGCGACTATCGTTATTCCGCCGCTTCTATTGTCAAAGTCAATCGTTGCGAGCGAATTCTTCGGATGCCACACCTCTTTAGCCGGTTCCTGGCAGACGGTGATATTACAGATAGCAATAGCCAGCAGAAAGAGCGTGACGAGAAAACAGTTGCTGAGATAATGCAGGCTTATGGCCATGGTTACTTCTTGCGTTTTGATAGGCTAATGTTGGGAGTGTGTCTCGTGGAAGTATCGAGACGGTCGAGCTCCCGACGAGCTTGGCCTGTCGCAGTGTCAAGGCTGTTCTGCTGTGGGATTTCGGAGGTCGAAGGTGTCGGGCAGGATATGCTTTTTGATCGCATCTGTAAGTTTTTTGCCGTCGCTTATCTTAAGGGTCTGTGCTAACGCTTCAATAAAAGCTGTAACCTCCTGTATGTCCTTGGTGTCAATTGGTACGTAAGTGACAGGAACAATTTGGTAAGCGTAATCCTCTGTAATGATGTCTGGAATGTTTCTGGGAAATCGGCCTCTGATGCTGCATTCTATCTTTAGCTGCAATGCCCTGTCACGCAGATTGTCCAAGATCGGCTTAGAGCGTACTGGAGGTACAAAGCAGGGTTCGCCTAGAGATTTTGAAGGCGCTTCTTCTTGCTGACGAGGAGCTGAACAAGCCTTGGCCAAATCGTAAAAACGCAGTCGCTGTCCAAAGACTATGCGTGAATCGGCAGAAAAAGTTACACGGAAGACACGGATAGGCACGGAATAACACGGCCAGCAGAGAAAAGGAATACGAAACACTCGGCAAAACGAAGCTGAGCTGCTCTGCGGGATTGCAAACGGCGGAAAAACATGTTCCGGTAGAGGTGGCCGAACCGCTTGGGAATTAGTACCAGGAAGTTCAAGCGGGCTGCTAGGTTCCCAGTGCGGCGGATATGGGACCTTGGTAAAAAGTATTCGTACAAACCACAGCGGGTTTTTCTGTTCATTAGCAAGGGTTGATTTTTATGTTGTCACTTGTGCTGGCGGTTGCGCTGGTTGCTGCGGACGTGGATGCTACCTGGCCTGGTTTTTTAGGCGCAGGAGCCACGCCGGTGGTTGCTGAAGATCTGCCTCTCAAGTGGAGTCCAACAGAAAACGTGGCCTGGAAGGCACAACTTCCCGGCCATGGACAATCGAGCCCGGTCGTTTCGCAAGGAATGGTGTTCGTCACGGCCGTCACCGGGCCGCTCAAGGACAATTTGCATCTGCTCGCCTTTGACTTGGTTTCGGGAAAGCCCTTGTGGGACTATACCCAGGCAAGCTCGGACCCTGTGAAGGACAGCGTTTACGTTAGCCGTGCTGCCCCGACTCCGGTCGTGGATGGACAGGCCGTTTATGCCTTCTTTGAAAGTGGCGACTTAGTTTCTGTTGATTTGGCAGGAAAGCTGCTTTGGAAGCGGTCGCTAAGTTCGGATTACGGGAAGTTCAAAAACAAGTTTGGCTTGGCCGGCTCACTTGTCCAAACGAAGGATTCGCTCATTACCCTGGTCGACGACGAGGGGCCTTCGTACATGATCTGCCTCAACAAGCAGGATGGGGCGGTTCGCTGGAAGACCGATCGCAAAAGTCGAACCAGTTGGAGCTCTCCCTCGCTGATCACCGTGGGGGATAAAAAGCAGGTCATTATTAGTTCTGCCGGCAGCATTGATGGCTACGAGCCCGAAACAGGCGAACGGCTGTGGACCTTTGAAGAGGTTGGCGGCAACACGGCAGCCACGCCGCTCGAATTTGCTCCAGGAAAGTTTTTGGTGGGAGCCTCGGCAGGTCGCGACGGAGATAATTCCGAAGCGGCACGCAAGTCGAACATGGCACTTTCGATTGAACAGGTCGAGGGGAAGTTTATCGCCAAGGTTCTGTGGCGTAATGAGCAGGCGAGCGTTTCCTTTGGTTCGCCGATGGTTCATGCCGGCCATGCTTATTGGGTAAATCGACAGGGGGTGGTGTATTGCATTGATGTCGCGACGGGAGAACTGCGCTATAGCCAGCGCACCAAGCAATCGTGCTGGGCCACGCCGTTTGGTGTTGGCAACCGCGTCTACCTGTTTGGCAAAGATGGCATGACGTCGGTGATCGCAGCCGGGCCTAAGTTTGAACTATTGGCCGAGAATCCTCTTTTGCCGGCTGACGCCCCCAAACCCGACGGCGAGAAGGCCGCCACCAAGGAAGAAACGCCGGAACGCCAACGATCAGCGGCAATGTTCTCTGGCCCAACGCAATACGGCTATGCTGTGGTCGGCAATCGCATTTTGGTGCGAACCGGCGAAGCCCTTGTTTGCTTGAAGATGCCTTAGGGAATGGAAAAGTGGTGGTTCAATATGCCGGTTACCACGCCCGTTTGTATGTGAATAGGGCTAGGCTAATTGCCGCAAAGTGCCTTCTGTTTTTCGAGTGCGAAAATTGCCGATGAGACTCACTACATCAAAATGTGGACAATACAAGCACCGCGAATTCGTCCTTGAGGCGAATGAAGCGATCGTGCCAGTTGACTATCTTCAGCAGATTGTAACGATCCTTGAGGAGATGGTTGCATCTGGATCGGTTTTCGAACCCCAACAGACATTTCAAGTTGGCTGGATGCCCACACTCATTCAAGCCTGCGGCCCTGGTTGCCTTACACTGTTTGAGCCGGACATGGTATCGATGCCGGTCGAGTGGGTTCCCGGAATAACGAATGCGTTGCGGCAAATGATGCTGCAATTATTCATGCTCGATAGCGTTAACTTGCGAAATCAAATCGATTTTCCGAACATTCAAAAGTCGCTGCTCACTTGCAATCGTTATGGCGAAACAAATTTCTTCATGCATCGCCAGAAGCCATCCAGCGAATCGGATAGCGGATGGTTCGTTGGGTGTCTGGACCAGACCCACTGCCACAACAACACCGACAATCTAAATTGCATCTCGGTTTACGAGGCGATGCTTCACCAAAAAGCCTTTCAAGGCTTTGCCGCGTTTCCTGTCGATTCGATGGTTGTGATAAGCGAAACAGAGGGAATCAGCTTTTTCAAAGACGGCAATGAAGTTGAGATTCAACCCAATAGCTTTCTTGATGAATGGTTTGCGATGCAAAAAAGGTAATTGGTGGCGGGAAGTGCAGAGGCCAATGGACTAGCTTGCGAAAAAGCAAGGAAACGGATTGGCAAGAGGATGGGAGGGTGCTCAGCGGCGATGAGGAGTGGCGGGGCGAGGGATTGTCTGCCAAGGATTTTGGGCGGAATTGCCTGCGGCGAACTGGCGATTGGGAACTAGCCAGAAATTCTTATCCCCCAAAACGTGGCCGGACGATATAATGCGGTGGCTATCGATTCTTTATCGAGGAACAAGCTGTGCGTTTGCTGCTGACCCTTTTGATGCTCTCCTGCTTTTTGCTACAGCATGTCATGTGCTGTTGTGAGACGGGGTGCGGCAACGGTCAATCGGCTTCGCCATCGGTGGCCACTCGCTGCGGGTGCGGCCATCATCATGCCCCGGCCGAAGGCGAGGCTCCTTCGCATGGTGCTTCCGAAAAGCACCATATCTGCATCGGGACGCATGTTTTCTTTGTGACGTCTACCTCCGATCACTGGGAGGTTTCTGATGTTTGGGCGGAGGCTTGCTTTTTGCCTTTGCCTGTATCGCTGCCGGTGGACTTAACCACGGCGTATGCATTTTCCTCGGTAGAGGATTCCCCTGGGCGATTTCGGGATGCGGCGGAGCTGCGCGCCCACTTGGGTGTCTATCGGACCTAGTCGAATCGACGGTCCTTCTTGTTTGCGGTTTTAGTAATGCCATTTGCTAGGTAGTGCTGCGCCGCGTTTCAAAATATTCGTACACGACAGTTGTGCCTGGTGCTGCGCGCTGGGGCTGTCTTTCCTTTTAAAGATGGAGCTTGTAAATCATGTTGCGTATTCAAACGTCTTTCGTTTTGGTCGGTGTGATGGCGGTGATGGGCTGGTCCAAGATCGGACAAGCGGCCGATGGGCATGCTCATCCAACGGTTGGCCCGCACAAGGGAACCTTGGTGGAACTTGGGGCCGAAGAGTTTCATGCGGAAGTGACGCATGATGACAAAACGGCCAGCGTAACGATCTATTTGCTGGGCCCGGATGCCAAAAAGCTGGCTGTTAGTGAAGCTCAGGATCTGGCGATCAACGTGAAGTTGCATGGCAAGCCGATGCAAGTGAAGTTGAAGGCCGTTCCGCAGATGGGAGATCCTGCTGGCAAGTCTTCTCGCTTTGCTGGCGTTAGCAAGGACCTAGTACACGCCTTGGATCATGCGGACTCGATGCCGCAGCTGCGTGTGATGATTGCGGGCAAGACCTACGTAGGCAAGATTGCCGCGTCGCATGACCATAACCACGATCATGATCACGACCATGGTCCTGCTACTGCTCCTGCCAAGGGAACGCCACGCCAAGCGATTCGTCCCGGTGCCAAACGCTAGGTTGGATTTTCGGAAAAGGGGATCACCATGGGTGGCCATCAGAAGAGTTGTGTGTTGACAATGACAGAGCGACGAGAAAATCCGATGGCGAGCTTTCGTCGGTTTGGTTTTGCCATGGGGTTGTCCTTGGTGCTAGGGATCAGCGGCTGTGGCGGCAAAAGCGCGCAGCCGTCTGCCCAGGGGAACGACGACCATGGCCATTCCCATGGTGCGGATGGTGGGCACGATCATGGCGGCCATGGCGACACTCCGCTGCCGATGGATATCGAGCTGAGCGAGCAAGCTCGGCTAAATCTGGGGCTGAAAACGGCAAAGGTCGAATTGCAAGACTACTGGAAGTCGCTAGTGGTTCCGGGACAGGTAGTGAATCTGCCGGGCCAGAGTGAACGCCGGATCAATTCGACCGTTCAAGGGACGATTGCCAAGGTGCATGTTTTGCCGGGGCAAACCGTTCGGCCGGGCGATCCACTGATGGAACTGGCCGTCACTAGTGAGCTGTTGGCTTCTTCGCAGGCGAACCTTTTGCGATTGCTGCAGGATATTGAGCTGAATGATGCAGAGCTAAAGCGACTTGCGCCGGTGAGTGAGGTAGGGGCGGTTTCCCAAAAGCTGATTTTGGAAAAGCAGTACGAAAAACGCCGGCTGGAATCTTCCAAGCAGGTTGCTTTGCAAGAGCTGATGGTGCGTGGACTCTCTCCGGCGCAGGTGAAAGAGATCATTGAAACGAAGACGCTGGTGCGTAGTTTTACGATTGCAGTTCCGCATGTACCAGACGAGAAAGTAGAGCCTGTTTCCACTTCGGCATCGCCCGAGAAAAAGCCCGACGATGCGGTTAGCTATGTGGTGGAAAAGCTCGATGTGTTTCCTGGGAAGCTTGTGAATCCCGGGGATGAGCTATGCGATCTGGCACAGCATGCGATGCTGCAAATTCGGGGCGATGCGTTTGAGACGGAATCGAAGCAGTTGTATGAAGCGATCTCGCACCAATGGCCGGTGACAGCGGCCTTTGAGCTGGGAGACAAGGAGCCACTGGAACGAACGGATTTGAAGGTTTTGTATGCCAGTGGTGTGATTGATCCTACGTCTCGGTCGTTTGAATTCTTTTTACCGCTCGCGAATGAAGTGATTCAGGATCAGCTTGGGCCGGACGGTCGCAGCTTTCGCTCTTGGCGGTTTAAGCCGGGGCAAAAAGTGACGCTGCGTGTTCCGGTCGAAAAGTTGACCGAGCTGTTTGTGATTCCTGCAGATGCGGTGGCAACCGAAGGGGCGGAATCGTTCCTGTTTAAGGTAAACGGCAAGATGCTCGTGCGGCAATCGATTGCGGTGGTCTATCGCGATCGGCAAAAGGTGGTGGTCGCCAACGATGGAAGCATTTTTCCGGATGATGAAATTGCCATTAACCAAGCGTATGCGATTCAACTAGCGATCAAAAAGGCACAGGGTTCTGGCGTGGATATGCATGCCGGCCACAACCACTAACAGCAGCGTAATCGCGCTTGGGGACACTGGAGATCATGAACGCACTTGTAGAGTTTTCGCTTCGCCATCGCTTGTTGGTAATTTGCTTGGCCATGATCACCTTGGTGGTTGGTGGCTATCAAATGAGCCAACTTCCGATCGATATTTTCCCGAGCCTTACTCGGCCACGCGTCACGCTGATGACTGAATGTCCCGGGCTTTCGCCGGAAGAGGTGGAGACGCTGGTGACTAAGCCGCTAGAGACGGCGTTTAACGGCGCGACCGGTGTGGAAGCGGTCCGTAGCCAATCGGGCGTGGGGCTGTCGGTGATTTATGTCGAGTTTGGCTGGAAAACCGACATTCGTGTGGCGCGGCAAGTGGTGACAGAACGCTTGGCCTCGACCCAAGCGAATTTGCCGGAAGGGGTGCATCCAGAGTTGGCGCCGATCAGTTCGATCATGGGCCAGATCCTGATTGTGGGAATGCATAGCCGCGATGGCAAAACCACTCCGCTAGAAGTGCGAACGCTGGCGGACTGGGTCGTGCGACAACGTGTGCTTGCGGTGCCAGGTGTTGCGCAGGTGATCACGATGGGGGGTGGGCGGCGGCAAGTGCAGGTGCAGGTCGATCCACAAAAGCTGCGAGCATTTGATGTGACTTTGCCGGAGGTAGAAAGTGCGCTGCGGGAGTCGAACCAGAATTCCAGCGGTGGTTACGTCGATTCTTCGTCGCAAGAGTTTTTGGTGCGAAGCTTGGGGCGGGCGACAAGCTCCGAAGAAATTGGTCAGACGGTGGTTAAGCGTGGCGCGGATCGAGCGGTGCTGGTTCGTGATGTCGCGACGATTCAAGATGGCGCACAGATCAAGCGGGGAGATAGTTCGGTCAATGGGCATCCGGCTGTCGTACTTACGATCAATAAGCAACCTGATGCTGATACGCGGCGAGTGACAAAACGGGTGCAGGCTGCTTTGGATGATTTGCGAAGGACGCTGCCCGAGGATGTGGTTTTAGAAACGCATCTGTACGAGCAAAAAGAGTTCATCGATTTGGGAATTCAGAATGTGATGGATGCGCTGCGCGATGGCGGCATCTTGGTGGTGCTGGTTTTGATTCCGATTTTGATGAATGTGCGCGTGACGTTTATCACGCTGACCGCGATACCGCTTTCTATTGTGATTGCGGGGCTTGTGTTTTCCTTCTTTGGCCTTTCGGTCAACGTGATGACGCTGGGCGGCTTGGCGGTGGCGATGGGGGAACTGGTAGATGATGCGATTGTGGATATAGAAAACGTCTTTCGTCGACTACGGCAAAATGCGGCGCTCGCTCATCCACGGCCTGTGACGCAGGTGGTTTATGAAGCGAGCGTCGAAGTGCGTAACTCGCTGGTGTTTGGAACGCTGCTGGTGATCTTGGTCTTTTTGCCACTGCTTTCGCTTTCGGGAGTTGAAGGGCGGTTGTTTTTGCCGCTGGGAATTGCCTACATCGTTTCGATTCTCGCTTCATTGTTGGTCTCGGTCACGGTGACGCCGGTACTAGGCGTGATGCTTTTGGGGCGAATGAAGGTAGGAGCCGATGAACATGCGGAACATCAGGATGGCTATTTGCTGCGAGTTTTGAAGTGGGTGGCAACGCCAATCATTCGTCAGAGCTGCCAGCCTTCGCGGCAATGGGTTTTGCTTTCCGCCGTGGGAGCTTCGATTGTTGCTGCCGCTTGGCTGGTGACGCAAATTGGGACCGATTTTTTGCCGCCGTTTGATGAAGGGGCGGCGCAAGTGAACGTTGTGTTGCCGCCGGGGACTTCGCTCGAAGCGTCGAATAAGTTGGCGTCGATCGTGGATCAGCGGATGGCATCTTTTCGGCAGACGGATGAGAACCCCAAGGGGTTGATCCGGAGTTTTGTGCGCCGTACAGGGCGGGCCGAGCTGGATGAACACGCGGAAGGGGTGAATATGAGCGAAATCATAGTGACGATGAATCCCGAGAGTGGGCTTTCTCGCGGTGAATCGCTGGCGATTTTGCGGAAGGAACTGGAAGAAATTCCTGGTATTGAATACGAAGTCGAACAGCCGCTCGCGCACTTGATTAGCCATATGCTTTCGGGCGTGTCGGCACAAATTGCGATCAAGGTTTACGGCGAGGATCTGGATATCCTTCGTGCGAAGGCACAAGAGATCAAGTCGGCGATTTCGGGCGTGGAGGGTATTGCTCCGCCAGTGGTTGAGCCGCAGCAATTGATTCCGCAGTGGCGGATTGAGCTCGACCGAGAAAAGTTGGCAGCCTATCAGATTACTCCGGGCTATGTGAACTCGCTGATTCAGACGGCGCTTCAAGGACGCGTGGTTTCTAGCGTTTTGGAAGGGGGAAGAAGCTTTGACTTGGTGGTTCGATTGCAAGACGCAGTGCGTGAGGATTTGCAGTCGCTGGACCGTTTGTCAATTTCTCTGCCGGACGGTTCTCAGATTCCGCTGAAGGCGATTGCCAAGCTATATGAAGGGGCTGGGCCGAACACGATCACGCGTGAAGAGGTGCAGCGACGCATTACGATTCGGGTGAATACGACGGACCGCGATTTGGGAAGTGTGGTTGCCGATATTCGGGCACGCGTGGAAGAAAAAGTAAAACTGCCCACGGGCTATTCGGTGAAGTATGGCGGACAGTTTGAAGCTCAGCAGGAAGCAACTCGCCAAATGGCGCTGCTAAGCTGCGTTTCGTTTTTGGGCGTGTTCCTGGTGCTGTATACGCTTTATCCTTCGGTGCGGATTGTGCTTCAGATCATGCTGGCGCTGCCGATTGCTTTTGTTGGCGGTGTCGTGGCGTTAAAGCTAACGGGCCAAACTCTGTCGGTCGCAAGTATGGTTGGTTTCATTTCGCTGGGGGGCATTGCGGCTCGCAATGGAATCTTGCTGGTGTCGCACTATTTGCATCTGATGAAGGAAGAAGGGGAGTCGTTTAATGAAGCGATGGTTTTGCGTGGAAGCTTGGAACGCTTGGCGCCGGTATTGATGACCGCTTTAACCGCCGGCATTGGGCTGGTGCCGCTGGTGATTGGTGGTCATCAGCCGGGGAAGGAAATCCTCTACCCTGTCGCGACCGTGATCTTGGGCGGTTTGGTGACTTCGACTTTGTGCGAGTATGTCGTTCATCCGGGATTGTTTTTGCGGTTCAGCGGAAGCGATGCGAAGCGTCTTTCCAGCGAGAGCGTCCATTAGTCACCTGCCTAATGTGCAGAACCTCGAAGCTAAATATGCAGCTTTCGGGGGCTGTTAGGCTGGGCAGTTTTGATTGGGATCGGATTTCAATTGACCCGTGAGCTGGACATCCGTACGATTCTGGCATGAACAACATCCTCCGAAAACTGACGGCCTTACTTTGTGTGGTAGCCTTTGCACTGCCTACCGGGTGGTGCTGCGCTTCGGTGGATAAGGATACGGCGAGCGTGGTGCATGCTGCTTCGGTTGCAGCGGCACAGCCGGATTGCTGTCATCACAAGACCAAGTCGGAGCCCGCGCCCTCCACGCGAGCTCCCGCGCAGGACGGTTCTTGCTGTGGCTGCAACTGTTCGGAGCGGAGCACCACGCTTTCCGATGATACGCAATTGAAATTGAAATCTGTGCAGGCCTGGATTGTGGTGCCAGGTGCGGCGCTTGATCTGCCTTCGATGCTAGTTTCTACGGATTCCTTTGCACTTCACGATGTGGCGCCGCCGCATTGTTCTCTTCAGGCGATGTACTGCGTCTGGCGCTGCTAATGCGCAGCGGTCTGGCGCTGATCTTGTTTCCTTGTGCCTTGAAAGCTGCGTTTTACGCTTGTTTTCGGCAGGAAATGCGAACGCCGAGACTGCCCTCTTTTACCCGGACTTTGTCTGGGCGGCGACGCCTATCTGTACGCTAGTCACGGGGATTTCCCCCAGGTACAGCGCCAAGTCTTGCGATAGCGAGTTGGCGGAAGTGGCTAGATACATCTTCTTATTTAAACACAAATTGACTTGGAGAATGACCATGTTTACGAAAATCACTTTGAGCGCTGCTTTGCTACTTTTTGCTGTTGGTGCCGTATGGGTGGGAAGCCGAACGAGCTTTGCCAGCGGAGCCAAGGATCAGGTTGCAACGAAGGCGAACGCTTGCCAACTGGTTGGCGATTGCTGTGCCAAGGGGGGCTGCTGCCCTGATGGTGGATGCTGCTGCAAGGATGGCAGTTGCAACTGTGCTGTTTGCGAATGCGCCTGCGAAGGGAACGCCTGCTGCTCGGGAGCTGCTGCGGCCAAAACGTCGAATGTGAAGGCAACGACAAAGGAAGCCAAGTGCGGATCTTGCTGCAAGATCTAAGGGCGAGAGGCTTTGCGGCCACTCCGACAAGGAATGCATTTGCAACGTCAACAGGGAAACACTGGCTAGGCTCGAAAGGGGTTGCACTAAAGATGGTGAGTCCTGCGTCGAGCAACTTGCCAGTGCCACCCAAAACAATTGCGATCGATCATCGCAAGACAAAGGTAAGGCGATTGCCGTAAGAGGTTGATTGCCGGTGAGGGGTTCCAACAGCGATGTTGGAGCCCCTTTTTTGTTGCCCAGAGAAATAAGCACCGTCCACTTGGACCGGTGTGGTGGTCATTGTTGACCAAGTGTCTGGCTACTTCTTTTGCAGCGGCTTGGGCGTGATGGTTGGCTTGGTGGCCGAGCGGGGAGCCGGCGTGGTGGCTTTGGACTTATCTGTGGCGTCCTTGGCGGCTGCGGCGTTTCCGGCCGAACCAGCGGACGTTGTCGGCGTGGCAGCTGGGACGACAGGTGTGCCGATGAAGTTAAAGCCGGCGAGGATTTGGGTATCGAGCGCTGGGTACTTCTCAATGAGCGACATTTCCAGCGTCACGACAATAACGGCGCGATTGCCGGCTTCGTCGGAGACATGGTAATAGGCCCAGTGGATGGGAAGCTCAGAGGCCATGCCAGTAACGATGACCCGCAAGATGCGTTGGCCGCGATCATTCACCGACTGGCCCGCTTCGATGAACTGTCCAAAGCTTTTGGCGAGCGACTTGCGGATGTCGGCTTGGAAACCTTCGAGAGTTAGTTGCGAGCCTTTGGGAAGTGGCGGCAAGCGAGAGATATTGCACTGGGCGATGAGGTCGCCATGGTCAATCATCCGCATGATGGCCAGATCTTTGGCGTCGGCCATGGTGCGCCAGCGGCGATCATGGGCAAGTTCGAACTTCGCTTCGGAAGATTGAAAGTCGATTAGCGTTGTGGCTACGTTGGCGGTAGTTGGAAGGTCTCCCAGGGCTTTGTCGGAGACTTCTTCGGCGGTTTCGGTAGGGTCGACGATGACCTTGAGCTTGGTCTGGGCGACGTAGCCAGGTTGGGCGTGGCCGATTGCACGATCTTCGCTAATCGAGGCGTTTAGCCAAGTAACCTGCTGTTTTGCAAGCGTGTAGTTGAACGTAGCGGAGATGTCCATCTCGGTGCTAACGCCGGCAACAGCTCCTTGGGCCTTTCCTTCGATCGAGGCTTTGGCGTCGCCTCCAGCGATTTCTTTCAAGGTCACGCTGATGTCGTGCTGGCTAACGTTGTCGAGGCAAAGGAGTGCGGCAACGTCGTTATCGGCCAATTTCCAGGATGATCCGATTCCGGTGCCCAGGGTAGACTTTGGCAGCAGCCGGCCCAGGTGCGTGGTACCGAAGGGAACGTCGACCAGTTCGAGCTCTTCCCGGGTAAGGGGGCCCATCGGCGAAAAGAGGACGGCCGAAGCGGTTTCATTATTGATGGCGAACAGGCGACGGTCTTCGCGCAGGCCTTGTTCCATCGGTTGATCATTAATGGTGATCGTGGCGGTCGCTTTGCCGTAATGACGCGCCCAGCGAGCGATGGAAGCAGGAGCGTCTTTCGCAGTCGATTTGACGGGCGCAAGTTGGCGTTCGACGTAGTTAATGCTCCCTTTGACCAGCATAGGGAGCTTGCGCACTTCTTTTCCGTCGGCATTGAGCTTGAGTTGGCCGGTGACGTCCACGGAGATTTGGACCGATTGCCTGTGTCCTTCGGGAAGGTCGCGGCGGAACTTGGCTTCCTTGGTGGAAGGGGCCTCATCGTCGGCCGAAAGGGCGATCCGCACAGGTCCGAGGGCCATTCCGGCGAGGACGCTGGCGATGAAGGCTCGGCGGGTATCAGAAAAAGCTGTTTTTTTTGTAGACATAGTGGCAGCCAGGATCTTCATCGCCGTCTCATTTTGTTGAGCAGTTGGTCAATTTTGGTCCAGGAGAGTCTTGTTTTGAGATTAGAAATCTCCCTATCGATACATCGGCATCTGAGACGGCGGGGTTGTGGAAATAACGGTTGAAACGGCGAAAACAGCCCTAGTGGGTGGTTTTATGTCGTTTGGCGCTGGGATTGGCTTGGTGTAAAGGAAAATTTCGACCGTAAATTATGTGATTGCCGTAAGTGCTGTTTGTCAAGAGGTTTACGCCGAGCGGCTTTGGTGTCAGTGAGCGAATTTTCTAGTACCTGGGAGGAAATCAAGGTAAATTAAACGAGGTGTGCGAACTTTTCGCGGTCGCTCAGCGGACTTCTAGGAAGAAAGGCCTTAAAATGGGTTTCATGGCGAATAACCAGTCGTGGCATGAAACCTGCAACTAAGTGTCTAAGAAACGTGTGACCTGTCTAAATGGTTGCCTTCAGTCTGTTAGGAACAGGCAGAATCTGAGGCGGACATTTGGACCGATCTTTGGCGAGCTGCGTAGAACTGCAAGCACGGTTGTGCAAGCATTCAAACAGGGGAGTCAGATCAAGGACATGCGAATTTTTGGCTTAGTGGAGGGCTGGTTAAAAATCTGACGGATTAGCACCAGGACGGCGAAGGGACACGGTTTCCTTCGGTGTTCGTTGGAAGGGAAGAGGAGAGGCGCCATGAACAATAATTATCGCAACAGCACACTGAAGCAACTTGTAGATCAGCAAGTTCGGTTTGCACCTCGCGAGCGTAAGCTTGAGCAGGTAAACCGCGCTGAGAAGTTGCTTACCGAACTCGATTCTGGGCGGAACTACTCGTATGAGTATCTCTGCTTTCGCATTACGGACTATCGTCCGGAAGCGACGCCGGTCGTGCAGATGACGGGCGAAGAAGCTGCGCATGATTTGCGCCTGTTCGTGGAAGATGTCTCGGACTCTGCGGACGTTCGCGTTGAAGATGCGGGCGAGCCCGTTCATACGGTTGAAGATCTGAGCAAGATGTTCAACGTTTCTACCAAGACGATCTCTCGTTGGCGCGAGCAGGGGCTTGTTAGCCGCCGGTTCATTTTTGATGGCCGTCGGAAGCGTGTCGGCTTTCTGCGTAGCAGCGTTGATCGCTTCGTACTTAAGAACCGCGTGAAGGTGGAGCGGGGCGAACGATTCTCGCAGCTTTCGGAAACGGAGCGACGTGAAATCGTCGACCGCGCACGACGCTTGATGCAGGCAGGTGGCTGCCCTTCGGAAGTGGCGAAGCGCGTTGCAAAACATATGAATCGGAGCGTGGAAACGGTCCGTTACACGCTGAAGAATTTTGACGAAATCAACCCTTCGCAAGCGGTGTTTCCTGGCGCAACCGGGACGCTCGCAGAGGACTCGAAACTGAAGATTTATCAGCAGTTTCGCCGCGGGGATTCGGTCGATGTACTGGCGAAAAAGTATTGCCGTACGCGAACGACAATCTACCGCGTACTAGGTGAAATGCGGGCACGGGCGATTGCTGAATTGCCGCTGGACTATATTCCGCACGACTCGTTTGATGAGCCAGGCATTGAGCGCGAGATTTTTGCTCCGATGCCTGTGGTCGAATCGAACGGTCGGAAGGCGCGTGGGCCTAGTGGGTTGCCTCCGTACTTGATGGCTTTGTATGAGGTTCCGCTGCTGACGCGAGAACAAGAGTATCACTTGTTCCGTCAGTTCAACTACCTCAAGCACAAGGCTCAGCAAGATGCGGGCCAAGCTGGAGCCGATGCGTGCTCGAACGAGCGTGATGGACGAAATTGAACGGCTGTATGAGCGTGCTGTGGAAGTGAAAAATCGCCTGGTTCAAGCGAACTTGCGGTTGGTTGTTTCGATTGCCAAGCGCCACATTTCTTCTTCGGATGATTTCTTTGGGTTGGTGAGCGATGGAAACATGTCGCTGATCCGAGCGGTCGAGAAGTTTGACTTCTCGCGTGGCAACAAGTTCAGCACCTATGCAAGCTGGGCAGTGATGAAGAACTTTGCACGGACTATTCCGGAAGAGTTCAAGCATCGCGATCGGTTCCGGACGAGCGGCGAAGAGCTGTTCTCGGCCCGTGAGGACCTGCGTGGTGATGAACTTGGTCAGGAATCGGCCCAGGCCAATCGGATGCGTCAGATCGAGAAGATCTTGGCACGTTTGGATGAGCGTGAGCAGAAGATCATCATCAGCCGGTTTGGGCTGGATCACACCTTGGAGCCTCAAACCTTGAAAGAGGTGGGCTCGGAGATGGGCGTCACGAAGGAGCGAGTCCGGCAAATTGAGGCACGTGCGATGAGCAAGTTGCGTCAGGCTGCCCAGGATGAGCATATTGAGATCGCCGACTAATTGCAGGCTTGGTCTCAGGCTGGGAGCGATCTCAGTTTGGGATTGGGTTTTGAAGTAGACAAACGGTATCGCCCGGCAAGTGTCGGGCGATATTTTTTTGTGTCGACGAACCTTTTGGCCCGATGGCCCTCTTTTTGGGTGGAAATGGCGGCGAAACGGTGTTGTGGGGTGGTAGCAGGGGCTCGATAGCAGAGTCTGTTGGCCTGCGATCCCCCTGAAAGTGCTTGTTGTGGTTGGTAAACGGCGGTTGGCGGGTATTCTGCCTGGGTAAGTTGGCAGGTTTTGGCGGATGGATTGGGGCCAAAACGGGCGGGATCCACGCTGAATGCGTCGTTTTTTTTCCTTCTCGCCTTGCGGATCGGGATGGAATCAATATATTGGCTGGTTTTCACCGTTGCGCAAGAGCAGGCCATCTTCGCCAGCGTAGCTCAATTGGCAGAGCAGCTGTTTTGTAAACAGCAGGTTATGGGTTCAAGTCCCTTCGCTGGCTCTGTTTTTGGGGTGCTGAGGTCGGTTTGCGATAGTGTGATGGTGAAAACGGTTGGTGATGAGGGGAGTTTCCCGAGCGGCCAAAGGGGTCAGACTGTAAATCTGATGGCTATGCCTTCATAGGTTCGAATCCTATACTCCCCATTTCTGCTCGGTCAATTTCGGTTGGTCGAGTAGGCATTTGGTTGCGATAGAGGTACAGTTTGAGTTTTGATATTGCGGGTGTAGCTCAATGGTAGAGCACCTGCCTTCCAAGCAGGACACGAGGGTTCGATTCCCTTCACCCGCTTTTCCAAGGGTGTGGTTCGGGTTTTGTTTGGGTCGCGGTTGGGGTTGCGTTAGCAGGCTGCCGTAGCTCAGTTGGTAGAGCACTTCCTTGGTAAGGAAGAGGTCGCGGGTTCAATTCCCGCCAGCAGCTCTTCGTGATGGGGCTGGGTGCCTCTATCGAATGTAATTTAGTTTCATGTTTTGGTTAGTCTTCATTTTGTAGGTGTAGAAAAGCAATGGCCAAGGAAAATTTCGTGCGGACGAAGCCGCACTGCAACGTGGGAACTATCGGCCACATTGACCATGGCAAGACCACCACCACTGGTGCGCTCTTGGCAGTTCAAGCGGCCAAGGGTTTGGCTCAGTTCAAGTCGTATTCGGACATCGCTAAGGGTGGTACCGTTCGCGATGCCACGAAGACGGTGACCATTGCGGTTTCGCACGTTGAATACGAGACCGAAAAGCGTCACTACGCACACATCGACTGCCCTGGGCACGCCGACTTTATTAAGAACATGATCACCGGCGCCGCCCAAATGGACGGAGCGATCTTGGTGGTTTCGGCTGCTGACGGCCCAATGCCACAAACCAAGGAACACGTTCTGCTTGCTCGTCAAGTTGATGTGCCTGCCATCGTTGTGTTCCTCAACAAGGTCGACCTTGTTGACGATCCAGAACTTTTGGACTTGGTGGAAATCGAAATCCGCGAGCTGCTCAGCAAGAACGGCTTCCCCGGCGACGACATTCCAATCGTACGTGGCTCGGCTTCGGCCGCTTACAACAGCCCAGCTGATCCAGTTGCATCGAAGTGCATCTCGGATCTTTTGGATGCCGTTGATGCGTACATCCCACAGCCAAAGCGTGACGAAGACCGTCCGTTCCTTATGGCTGTTGAAGACGTGTTCTCGATCGAAGGTCGTGGAACGGTTGCAACGGGTCGTATCGAGCGTGGTGTGGTGAAGGTTGGTGACGAAGTTCAAGTCATCGGTCTGAGCAAAGAGCCAATGAAGACGATCGTCACCGGTATCGAAATGTTCCGCAAGCAGCTCGACGAAGGTCGTGCTGGCGATAACTGCGGTTGCTTGCTCCGTGGCGTGAAGCGTGAAGACATCGAGCGTGGTCAGGTGTTGGCCAAGGCTGGATCGATCACCCCGCACACGAAGTTTGAGGCAGAAGTTTACTGCTTGTCGAAGGAGGAAGGTGGTCGCCACACTCCATTCTTCAGCGGTTATCGTCCTCAATTCTACTTCCGGACGACCGACGTGACTGGTACCGCTAACTTGCTTAACGGTGCTGAAATGTGCATGCCTGGCGACAACGTCAAGGTTCAAGTTGAGCTGCACAAGCCGATTGCTATCGATGACGGCGTTCGCTTCGCTATCCGCGAAGGTGGCCGTACGGTAGGTTCGGGTGTTGTCACCAAGATCACCGACTAGTTTTTCTGTTAAGATCAAACAGGCGGCCGGATGCCGAAAGTGTCCGGCCGTTTGATTTTGAGCATTGTTGAGCTCTGGTTGGTTCAACGGACGGGCGTAGCTCAATTGGCAGAGCGCTGGTTTCCAAAACCAGAGGTTGCGGGTTCGATTCCCTCCGCCCGTGCTGCTTGGTTTGCTGGGAAGTGTCGTTTGGCGGTTGTCTGACGGATCGTGTTTACGCACGGACTGCGATAGAGCGAGTTATGGCTAAGGAAAAGACCGTTGCAGCAAGCTCATCAGCGCTATCGCTGTTTGTAGGCGAGCTTTTTCAGTTTGGGGTCTATAAAAAGACTCAGGGCCGGATGACTCGTCAGTTGACGGCGATCGCCATCTGGGCGTTTTTTCTGGTAGCATTCTACAAGTTGGTTGCTCCGGGTGTTCCGATGTTTGGTGCTGCTACGCAGTACAAGACATGGATCCTATACGGGGTGCCAGGCTTGATTTTGCTGGCAGGAGTTTGGTTTGGTTATCGGTTGGTGAATTATCCTCCTTTCGCGGACTTTTTGATCGCGGTGGAGGCTGAGATGAATAAGGTTTCGTGGCCGTCGCAGCGCGAGATTACTCGCAGTTCCATCGTGGTAATTGTCATGATGTTGAGCCTGATGACGGTTGTGTTTGGTTTTGACATGATTATCGCTTACCTACTGAATCTCATTGGTGTGCGGTAGTCGTTTTTGGTTGTTGTTTGTTTCGTTTTTTGGTCTGAACTGGAGTGTGGTGGGTGAGCACTTTGCCCGACAATTCGAATTCGGATCCGGCCGCAGTGTCGGGCGAAGTTCCTGCTTCGTCTGCAGCTGCTGACGTCAACGAGCAGGCTTCCCCCGAGGTGGTTGGCGCTGATGTTGGTGAAGAGGAGAGTGAGGTAGAGGTTCCTGAAGTGGATACCGATACTGGTCACGCTCAGCCTCTTGAATTTGTGGACGAGTCACTGGCTGGTGACGCTCAGTTTGAATGGTACATCTTGAAGGTTCAGGTCAATCGTGAGGATTCGATCCGCGATGCCTTGCTCCGCAAAATCAAGATGGAAGGCGTTGAGCGTTATTTCCGTGAGGTGGTTGTACCTACGGAAGATGTGGCGGAGTTTACGAAGGCCGGCAAGCGACGCATCGTTAAGAAGAAGATTTATCCTGGCTACTTGCTAGTGAACATGTCTTTCAATGATGAAAGCTGGTTCGCGATTCGTGAGACGGCTGGCATTGGCGACTTTACGGGTGCTGGCGGTAAGCCGACTCCGATGGCCGCACATGATGTCGAGCGGATTTTGCGGTCGAGTAAGTTGCTAGAGGATGCGGACGCGTCGGTGAAGACCACGATTCCGTTCAAGATTAGTGACCGCGTGCGAGTGAAGGAAGGCAACTTCCAGAACTTTGAAGGCGAGATTGAGAGTATTGATCAGGCTAACGGCCATGTGAAGGTGCTGATCAGCATCTTTGGCCGCTCAACTCCGGTTGAGTTTAAGCACTGGCAGATCGAGGCGATTTAGTTGCCGAGATGGTGGGTTGGTTGTGAATCGCTCAGCGTCTGGGTTGTAGAGAATAAGAAGAGTCATGGCTAAAGCAAAAACACTCGTTGGTCAGGCAAAGTTCCAGGTTCCAGGTGGCAGCGCAACGCCAGCCCCTCCTGTTGGTACTTCGCTCGGTAAGTTTGGTATCAACCTGGGCCAGTTCGTCTCGCAATTCAACGAGCGGACCCGCGAATACAACGGTATTCCGATTCCTGTGGTTGTTTCGGTTTTTAGCGACCGCACGTTTGAGTTCCGGACCAAGAGCCCGCCAGCTTCGGCATTGCTGAAGATCAAGGCCGGCATCGCTTCGGGCTCGGGCGTTCCTAACAAGGAAAAGGTCGGCAAGGTCACCAAGGCTCAGGTCTTGGAAATCTGCAAGACCAAGTTTGAAGACATGAATGCCCGGGACCTTGACCACGCCGCACGGATGGTGGAAGGAACTGCTCGCAGCATGGGAATCATTGTTGAAGGCTAGTTTGCTGCGTGTTGCAATAGCGTCGAAGTCAAGCAACGTTAGAGTTATCGGCCCTCGGGCCTTGGGATAGTCTGTTATGGCAAAGCGTTCCAAAAGATATCGTGCAATTGGTGGCACTGCCCCTGTGATGGAAGCATTTCCTCTGGGGACGGCCGTTGACAAGCTGAAGAAGTTTGGGACTACCAAGTTCGACCAAACGGTTGAGATCCACATGCGTTTGGGCGTTGACCCAAAGCAAGCGGACCAGATCGTTCGTGGTTCGGTAGTTCTGCCACACGGCATTGGTCGTACTCAGCGTGTTGCCGTGTTTGCCAAGGGTGAACTGGCCGAAGCTGCGAAGGCCGCTGGCGCCGATGTGGTTGGTCAAGAAGACCTGGCACAGAAGATCAAGGATGGCTGGACGGAGTTCGATGTTTGCATCGCTGCTCCTGACATGATGGGTTTGGTCGGTCCGCTGGGTAAGGTGCTTGGTCCTCGCGGCCTGATGCCTTCGCCTCGTGCTGGAACGGTTACGCCCGAAATCGCCCGGGTTGTTAAGGAATACAAGGCAGGTAAGGTCGAGTTCCGCAACGACAACGGTGGCATCGTCCATGCAGTTGTTGGCAAGCTGAGCTTTGAAGGGCCGAAGCTGCAAGAGAATATCGAGACGTTTTTGAGCTATGTCATGTCCCTAAAGCCGAGTTCGGTAAAGGGCGCATACGTCAAGAGTGTTGCCGTTTGTGGCACGATGAGCCCCTCGGTTCGCGTGGCAATGTAGTGATTGTGGATTTTTACTGGCAAGTGGTTGTTAATTCGGCCACTTGCCCGACTTTTTTTCTGGCGGGCATGCCATGAGCAAACAACTTAAAAAGATGACGATTGCAGAGTACTCGAAGCGCCTAAAGGGGGTTTCGGATGCTGTGCTGGTCGACGTGATCGGTCTCAATTCTGGCAACACGTTCGCTCTTCGCCGGGCGCTTCGTAGCAAGAACTTGAACATGTTGGTCGTAAAGAGCAGCTTGGCGAAGCAAGCCACCGAGGGGACTTCCCTGGTGAAGGCTTTCGAGGGTGCTGCTGGTAGTTTGGCCGTTGTCTGGGGTGGCGAAGACTTTATTTCGCTGGCCAAGGAAATGGTTGAGCTTCACAAGAAGCCAGAATTCGAGAAATGCCAATCACGGGGAGCCGTGATGGATGGCGAGTGCCTATCGGCTGAAAAGCTGATTGAGGTCAGCAAGTGGCCTAACCGCACGCAACAGATTAGCCTCCTTTTGGGGCAAATCTTGGCACCGGGAGCCAACTTGCTATCGCAAATCAACTCGCCGGGTGGCAAGTTGCTGAGCCAGATCAAGAAGAAGTCGGAAGAAGGCGCCGAGTAGTTTGTTGCGAATCTGGAATCGCAAAGGGTCTCTGGGGATGTTCTCTGGGGACTAGCTTAAGTGACATAAACTGGGTATTTTAATTGATTCGGTGCATGGTTCTGCGGAGGGACCGGCGCTAGTGGAAGAAAGGTTTAGGGTAACATGTCTGACGTAGCAATCGCAGAACTGGGTGACAAGATCGCTGAGCTGACTTTGAAGCAAGCGAAGGAATTGAGCGACTACATCAAGGAAAAGTACGGCATTGAGCCTGCTGCTGGCGGTGGCGTAATGATGGCCGCTGCTCCTGGCGCTGCTGCTCCAGCTGCTGTTGAACAAACTGAGTTCGACGTCGTTCTGACTGGTTTCGGCGACAAGAAGCTGGACGTAGTCAAGGTCGTTAAGAACCTGACCGGTTTGTCTTTGATGGATGCCAAGAAGCTTGTTGAAGGCGTTCCTGGCAAGATCAAGGAAAAGGTTTCGAAGGAAGATGCCGCCAAGGTTAAGGCAGAGCTTGAAGCTGCCGGCGCCCAGGTTGAGGTCAAGTAGTATTTTGGCTTCGTGGTTCACTGACATAGGCCCGTCCGCCGGTTTGCTGGCGACGGGTCGTAGGCAGGTTTCGCTTGACGTACACCCCGTATCGGCTCCAGAGGTTGCTGGCTGGACTCGCTCGGGGTGCTGCTGCGCGCCGATTTGCTGAATAGCTCTTTGAGTTGTTGGTGGTCTTGGGGTTAACGGTTTGGCCGTAAGCGGTGTGCCGGTGGCAATGGAGTTGCGTGCCGGTTTGTGGGGTCCTGGGCGTATTTGGCATTCTTGGCCTGGCGGGGCTGGAATGGTATGCGTGCGTGGTTTGCGCATGACGCCTTGGCGACCTTTGGGCCGAGGCTGGCGAGGGTAAAGGACGCCTTCGTTGGGCTTGTGGTATTTCTTTCACGCGGAGCTTTTTTCTTATGGCTATTCCCGCACAGCGTCGTTTGAATCCTAGTCAAGTCCGTCGTTTCGGCAGCACGCGCGAAACGCAAGTGATGCCCGACCTGACTGTGATCCAAACCGATAGCTACAAAGCTTTTTTGCAGGATGAAGTTCCTGTCGAGAAGCGCAAGGATCAGGGTCTTGAAGGAGTTCTCCGGGAGATTTTTCCCGTCGAGAGCTATGACAAGACCATCAAGCTGGAATATCTACGTTATGACTTAGGGAAGCCTCGGTACACACCCGAAGAATGCCGTCAGCTTCGGTTGACCTATGGCCGTCCCTTCCGCATTTGGTTGCGCCTGAACAAGGAGCAGCCGATTGAGGAAGAGGTGTACCTCGGTGACATTCCGATCATGCTCGGTGGTGGTGAATTCATCATCAACGGTGCAGAACGCGTGGTAGTTAGCCAGTTGCACCGCAGCCCTGGCGTTGACTTTGTGATGGAGCAAGATGGAACGAGCGATCGCAAGCTCCCTTCCTGCCGTATCATTCCGGAACGTGGTAGCTGGATCGAAGTCAATGTGACCAAGAAGGACACATTGAGCATCCGCATCGATCAAAGCGGCAAGTTCTCGGCCATCACGCTGCTGCGTGCGATGAGCCCAAAATACAGCACTGACAGCGACCTGATCCGCGCCTTCTATGAAACGGCGATGGAGAAGGTGGTTGACGGTCGCAGTGCTGCCAAGCTGGAAGGCAAGATTTCGGTTGACGATGTTTGCTATCCAGGCACGAGCGATCGGGCTGGCGAAATCATCATCGAAGCCGGCCATCGCATCACCAAGAGCGTTGCCGAGACGATCTGCACCTCGGGTGTTGCCAAGGTGGAGGTTTTGACCCCGCCGAAGGTTCCGCTGATTTTCAACAGCATTGCCGAAGATACTACCAGCAGCCACGAAGAGGCTTTGCTGCGTATTTATCAACGTCTTCGTCCAGGTAACCCGCCACAACTGGAGAAGGCCCGCACGCTGTTTGCGGAGAAGTTCTTCGATGTCAATCGTTATCGCCTGGGACGCGTTGGTCGGTTTCGTATCAATCGCAAGCTGAAGCTGGGCGATTCGGACAAGGAGATGACTCTGCGTGCGGACGACTTGATTGCCTCGATCGCTTACTTGATGGACCTCATGGGAGGTGAAGGGGAAGCTCAGATCGATGATATCGATCACTTGGGCAATCGTCGGTTGCGTACGATCGATGAGTTGGCCAGCGACGAACTTCGCAAGGGCTTTTTGAAGCTGCGTCGTACGGTGCAAGAGCGTATGAGCCTGAAGGACCTCCAGGACATGACGCCTCGCAGCTTGGTCAATCCAAAGAGCATTTCGGCCGCGATCGAGTACTTCTTCGGTCGTGGTGAATTGTCGCAGGTGGTGGATCAAACCAACCCGCTTTCGCAGCTGACTCACGAGCGTCGTTTGTCGGCACTGGGCCCAGGTGGTTTGAATCGTAAGCGTGCAGGCTTCGAAGTTCGCGACGTTCACATTTCTCACTACGGTCGTATCTGCCCGATTGAGACGCCTGAAGGTACGAACATCGGTCTGATTTCGAGCTTGGCTATTTATGCCGGCGTGGATGAATACGGATTCTTGGTTACTCCTTACCGGAAGGTTGCCAAGGGCAAGCTAACGGACGAAATCGTGTGGCTGCGTGCCGACGAAGAAACCGATGCTTACGTGGCACCTGCCGATACCGAAGTAGAAGACAACAAGATCGTTCCTGGCCCGGGCCTGATTGCTCGTCACCGAAGCGACTTTGAGATCGTGCTGCCGGATCAAGTGCAGTACATCGACGTTGCGCCGAGCCAGATGATCGGTGTTTCGGCCGGTTTGATTCCGTTTCTGGAACATGACGATGCGAATCGCGCACTCATGGGTTCTAACATGCAACGCCAAGCGGTTCCGCTGCTCGTCACTGAGCCGCCGATCGTTGGTACGGGCATGGAACGGGATGTGGCCCGCAACTCGAGCATGGTTGTGCGTGCCAAGCGTGCCGGCAAGGTAACGTTTGTCGATGCCACTCGGATTGAAATCGGTGGCGATACGTACCATCTGAAGAAGTATCAAGGCCTGAACGAGCGTACCTGCCTCAACCAAAAGCCAATCATTCGAATTGGTGACAAGGTTGAAAAGGGACAAGTCATCGCGGACGGTGCAGCAACCTTCAATGGTGAACTGGCACTGGGTCGTAATGTGCTTGTCGGCTTTATGTCGTTCGACGGTTACAACTTCGAAGATGCGATCATCATCAGCGAAGAGTTGGTGCAGAATGATACGTACACTTCGATTCACATCGAAGAATTCGACGTCGAAATTCGCGAGACCAAGCTGGGACGCGAAGAGTTCACTCGCGACATTCCAAACGTCAGCGAAAAGGCTCTTCGTAATCTGGATGAGAGCGGCATCGTTCAGGTCGGAACGTATGTGAAGCCAGGTGATATCCTGGTCGGCAAGGTTTCGCCGAAGTCGAAGACCGAACTAACGCCTGAAGAAAAACTGCTGCACGCGATCTTTGGTCGTGCTGGCGAAGACGTGAAGAACGACTCGCTGGAAGTTCCTTCGGGTATTGAAGGCATCGTGATTGACACGCAGAAGTTCTCGCGTCGTATGAGCCTCACCGAAGACGAGCGTAAGAAGTTCGAAAAGGAACTCAAGGACGCTGAAACCGAAGGTAGCAAGGACATTGCCACTGCCTTTGGTGCCATGGTCGAAGAGTTGGAAGCGGTTTTGGGCAAGTCTTTGACGGATGAAGATGGTACTCCGCTGGCGAAGGATCAAGATCCGAAGTTCGTCGCGGAACGTGCCACAAACTTCCGCCTGGAAACTCGACACGCGACAAGATGCGCAGCGACGAGAAGACGGCCGAGGCTGAAAAGGTCTTACAAGCACGCATTGGCCAACGGTCGAAGTGGCGATTGATAATCGTGATCGCAAGCTGAACAGCATGAAGCGCGGCGACGAACTGCGAAGCGGCGTGCTGCAGATGGTCAAGGTTTACATCGCCACGAAGCGAGTGATTTCGGTCGGTGACAAGATGGCCGGTCGCCACGGTAACAAGGGTGTTATCGCCAAGATCTTGCCAGTTGAAGACATGCCGTTTTTGCCAGACGGCACGCCAATCCAGATCATGCTCAATCCGCTGGGCGTTCCTAGCCGTATGAACGTGGGACAGATTCTGGAAACGCACCTGGGATGGGCCGGAGCTACTTTGGGTTTCCAAGCAATCACGCCTGTGTTCGATGGTGCGACGGAAGAAGACGATCAACAATGCCTGGAAGATGCAGGTCTGCCACGGCATGGCAAGATCGCGTCTGTACGACGGACGTACGGGCGAGTCGATTCAGCAAGAGACGACCGTCGGTTACATCTACATGCTCAAGCTCCATCACTTGGTGGACGACAAGGTGCATGCTCGTAGCACAGGTCCTTACTCGCTGATCACGCAGCAGCCGCTGGGTGGTAAGGCTCGCTTCGGTGGTCAGCGCTTTGGAGAAATGGAAGTGTGGGCACTGGAAGCTTATGGTGCCGCTTACATTCTGCAGGAACTGCTGACCGTGAAGAGCGACGACGTCGAAGGTCGTACCAAGATTTACGAATCGATGGTCAAGGGCGAGAACACGCTGGAAGCCGGTACGCCTGCCAGCTTTGACGTGCTCACCAACGAAATTCGCGGGCTCGCCCTGAATATGCAGCTTGAAAAGCGGCGTACTTAGTGGACGACGGTTGGTGTGGCTTTCCTTTCCTTCTCAATATTTGACTATTTGCACGACGTTCACTGTGGCTAATCGGCATCACTCTCAATCTTTTGTTGAAGTGACTCCGCAGTTGAATACCGGGTAAGCATAAGGAGCACGTGGCAGATGACCATCGGAGACAGCTCGTACGATCGCGATTAATGATTACGCCTCGGTAAAGATCAGCTTGGCTCGGCCGCACGATATTCGTAGCTGGTCGTTTGGTGAAGTTCAAGAAGCCTGAAACCATCAACTACCGAACCTATCGCCCTGAAAACGATGGCTTGTTCTGCGAACGTATCTTTGGCCCTGAAAAGGACTGGGAATGCGCTTGCGGCAAGTATCGCGGCATGAAGTACAAGGGGATGATTTGCGATCGCTGCGGTGTGAAGGTGACGCACTCGCGCGTTCGCCGTAAGCGGATGGGGCATATTGAACTTGCTGCACCGGTTGTTCACATTTGGTTCTTCAAGGCGATGCCAAGCCGCCTGGGCAACTTGCTGGACATGAAGACCATCGAGCCTGGAAAAGGTGATCTACTTCCAGGATTACGTCGTTGTCAATCCTGGCACGACCGACCTTGAGAAGCAGCAATTGCTGACTGAGGAAGAGTTCCGCGCCGCTCGCGAGCAGTTCGGCGAAGGTAGCTTTGAAGCCGACATGGGTGCTGAAGCTGTTCGCAAGCTTTTGGCAAGCCTGGATTTGGTCAAGCTGTCTGAAGAACTGCGCGTGGAGTTGACGGAAACGAACTCGAAGCAGAAGAAGAAAGACCTCATCAATCGCTTGAAGATTGTTGAGAGTCGATCCGTGACAGCGACAACAAGCCTGAGTGGATGGTACTGGATGTTGATTCCCGTTATTCCGCCGGACCTGCGTCCGCTGGTTCTGCTCGATTCTGGCAACTTTGCCACGAGCGATCTCAACGATTTGTATCGCCGCATCATCAACCGCAACAATCGTCTGCGGAAGCTGGTCGATCTGAATGCGCCCGAAGTCATCATCCGCAATGAAAAGCGGATGCTGCAGCAGTCGGTTGACGCGTTGTTTGATAACAACCGTTGCAAGCGTCCTGTGCTGGGCAGCAGCAATCGTCCGCTGAAGTCCTTGACCGACATGATCAAGGGTAAGCAGGGACGTTTCCGCGAAAACCTGCTCGGTAAGCGCGTCGATTACTCGGCACGTTCGGTTATCGTGGTCGGCCCGCGTCTGAAGCTGCATCAGTGCGGCTTGCCCAAGAAGATCGCGCTGGAGCTATATCAGCCGTTCATCATTCGCAAGCTGAAGGAACTTGGCCACGCTGACACGATCAAGTCGGCGAAGAAGATGCTGGAGCGCAAGGATGAGGAGGTATGGGATATTCTCGAAGCGGTGATTCAAAATCACCCGGTGCTGCTCAATCGTGCTCCGACGTTGCACCGTATGGGTATTCAGGCATTCGAACCGATCTTGGTGGAAGGCAATGCAATCCACTTGCATCCGCTGGTGTGCAAGGGCTTCAACGCCGACTTCGACGGCGATCAAATGGCCGTTCACTTGCCGCTTTCGATCGAAGCCCAAGTCGAAGCTCACACGTTGATGATGTCGACGAACAACATTTTCGCCCCATCCAACGGCAAGCCGATCATGAGCCCGTCGCAGGATATGGTTATGGGTTGCAACTACATCACTTTGGAGTTGCCAGGATCGCAAGGGCGAGGGAATGATCTTCTCGTCGCTTGCGGAAGCAGAACTTGCGTATTCGCACGGCAAGATCGAGATGCACGCGAAGATCAAGGTTCGCTTGCCCAAGGATCAGAAGCTGAAGACGGAAGGTGACGATTCGGCAAAGCCAGGTGCTTTGATCCAAACGACCTACGGCCGTATTCTCTTCAATACGATCTTTGCCAAGGGAATGGACTTCTACAACAAGCCGTTCAAGTCGGGCGACTTGGCGACTGCGATCAGCGACTGCTATCAGTTGCTGGGTCGTCGTGCCACGATCGAACTTCTGGATGACGATGAACCAGACTGGGTTTCCGCGAAGCGTTCCTCAGCGGTCTGTCGTTCGCGACGGACGATCTGATTACGCCGACCACCAAGGCCAAGCATATCGCGAAGGCCGAAAAGGAAGTCATGACGTCTGAAGAAGTTCTACGAACGCGGTATCATCACCGAAAAGGAACGCTACAACCAGGTGCTCGATACGTGGACGCACGCTCGCGAAGCGATCACGAACGAGATGATGGAAGCCATGCGAACCGATGATCGTGGTGGCAGCGGTTACGTGAACCCGGTGTACCTGATGGCGGACTCCGGTGCTCGTGGTGGTATCGATCAGATTCGACAGCTCGCCGGTATGCGTGGTCTGATGGCCAAGCCAACGGGCGAAATCATCGAAACGCCGATTAAGTCGAACTTCCGCGAAGGCCTGTCGGTACTGGAATACTTCAGCTCGACGCACGGTGCTCGTAAGGGTCTGGCGGATACGGCACTCAAGACGGCCGACTCGGGTTACCTGACCCGTAAGCTGGCGGACGTTGCCCAAAACGTTGTGATCACGATGCACGACTGCGGTACGACCCAAGGTATCACCAAGGGTGTTATTTACCGTGGCGAAAAGGTCGAAGTTCAAGCTGTCGGCGGCTATTACGGGCCGTGTCAGCCGTCAGAGCATCGTGAATCCGATTACGGATGAAGTGATCGTTCGTGAAAACGAAGTCATCACGCCGGACATCGCTCGCAAGATCGAAGACATGGGCCTGGAGAAGATCCAAGTCCGCAGCGCGCATGACCTGCGAAGCTTCGCTGGGTATTTGCCGTCTGTGCTATGGCATGGATCTTTCGACCGGTAACTTGGTCGAAGAGGGCATGGCGGTCGGTATTATCGCTGCTCAAAGTATCGGTGAACCTGGTACTCAGTTGACGATGCGTACGTTCCACATCGGTGGTATCGCCCAGGGTGTGATCGAAGAGAGCATGTCCAAGGCCAAGCGTGACGGCATTGTGAAGTTCTCTCGCATCCGGACTGCTCGCAATCAAGAAGGGCAAGAAGTTGTTCTTACGCGGAACAGCGAAATTGCTCTGCTCGATCCGAAGGGACGCGAACTAGAGAAGTACGACATTCCGAACGGTGCCGTGCTGAAGGTTTCGGAAAATCAACAAGTGAAGGCTGGCCAGATCCTTTGCGAATGGGATCCGCACAGCATTCCGATCCTTTGCGAAGTCTCCGGTAAGGTCCGTTACGAAGACGTTGTCGAAGGCGAAACGCTTCGTATCGAGAAGGACTCCGGCGGTAACATGCGTCGCATGATCATGGATCATAAGGGTGAATTGCATCCTCAGATCGTGGTCGAAGATCCGACGGGCAAGGCCCTGGATGTGTATTATCTACCTGAACGAGCCCACATTACGGTGGACGAAGGTAGCATGATCATGGCCGGCTCGGTTCTGGCAAAGACGCCTCGCGAAGCCGCAGGTGTGTCGGATATTACGGGTGGTTTGCCTCGTGTTACGGAAATCTTTGAGGCTCGCAAGCCAAAGGATCCTTCCGTGATGGCAGAGGTTGACGGTGTTGTAGAAATCCTGCAAGAGAAGCGTCGTGGCAAGCGAACGATTGTGGTTCGCAGCGAGAGCGGTATCGAGCGTGAACACTTGGTTCCGCACGGTAAGCGGTTCTTGGTCCATGCGGGCGATCACGTTAAGGCTGGCCAAGCGCTGGTCGACGGTCCGCTGGTTCCTCACGATATTCTGCGGATCTCGGGTGAAGAGGCCCTGCAACAGTACCTCGTGCACGAAGTTCAGAACGTTTACCGCAGCCAGCGTGTAGATATCAATGACAAGCACATTGAAATCATCATCGCTCGGATGTTGCGTAAGGTTCGTATCGAAAACCAAGGTGACACGAACCTGTTGCCTGGTTTGATCATGGATCGCTTTGACTTCCGTCAAGTGAATACGAATCTTTCGAAGTGCCTCAAGATCACGCACAAGGGTGATAGTGAGTACGCCGTAGATTCGATCGTTCCTAAGGAAGCGATTGAACAAACCAATTCTCAGATTGAGGCATTGGGTGGGCAGCCTGCCAAGGGTGTTCGTCCAAAGTCGGCAACGGCCAGCACGCAGTTGCTTGGTATCACGAAGGCAGCCGTACAAAGCAGCAGCTTTATCTCGGCCGCCAGCTTCCAAGAAACGACGAAGGTGCTTACCGAAGCTGCATTGGCAGGCAAGGTAGACAACCTGGTCGGCCTCAAGGAAAACGTGATCCTGGGTCACTTGATTCCTGCTGGAACGGGCTTCCGCAAGTTCCAAGATTCCGAAGTTCGCTATCGTCCCGAGGCCTTGCAGGCCATGGCGGCCGATCGCGGGAAGGAATTGGAATCGGCGTTCCCGTTGTTGCAACAGGCTGCCGAAGAGCCAGCTGCCAACGGCACGGCTCCTCAAGCTCCTGCACCCACCGAAGGAGGGTCGTTGGAGAGCCTTTTGGGAAATCTGGGGAACGAATAGTTCTTTTGTCAGAAGTGTAAAAAGTGTTGAGATGGAGGTTTGCGTAGTTTACGGCAAGCCTCCAAAAGATAGCGAATTGGGCTGGGAATCGCCCCGATAAGATGGTTTCCTGGGACCGGGTGAAGTTCGATAAAGATTCGAGCAAATCCGGCCCGCAAGCCTGGGGAGTGGGTTGACAGGCCTATTCAATTCAGTAATTTAAGGGATTACCCTAGTTTTGGAATTATAGACGTATGCCAACAATCAATCAGCTCGTTCGCCGTCCTCGGCGTCAAAAACGTACTTTCAGCAAGTCGCCAGTGCTTGAGAAGTGCCCCTTTAAGCAAGGCGTATGCATGATTGTGCGTACGATGACGCCAAAGAAGCCGAACTCGGCTCTTCGGAAGATCTGCCGCGTACGCCTGTCAAACGGTCGTGAAACGACGGTTTACATTCCAGGTGAAGGCCACAACCTGCAAGAGCACTCGATCGTGCTCGTTCGCGGTGGTCGTATCCGCGATCTTCCAGGTGTGCGTTACCACGTTGTTCGTGGCGCCCGTGATACGCTCGGCGTAAGCGGTCGTAAGCAAGCTCGCAGCCGTTATGGCGCGAAGAAGTCGTAGTCTTTTGACTTTGGCTTTGGCATTACAGGGGAAGCTTGTTTATTGGCTTGCTTCCCCGTGGTTGGTTCGATTTGTGATCAGTTTTTTGCGTGCGGGATGCCCTTTAGGGGCTTAAAAATAGGATAGCCAAGTTCATGGGTAAGATTACGGCAAGTCGGACGCAGTTGAAGCCTGATCCGCGCTACAAGTCGTTGTTGGCTGGTAAGTTCATCAATTGCTTGATGTATGACGGCAAGAAGAGCATCGCTTTCGGCGTTTTCTATGGCGCGATGGACGCGATCAAGGAACGCATGCCAGACATTGAGCCAATCGAGGTGTTCCACACCGCTTTGGAAAACGTGAAGCCGCACGTCGAAGTACGCTCGCGCCGCGTCGGTGGTGCTGCTTACCAAGTGCCAATGCAAGTGAATCGCAATCGTCAGCAATCGCTGGCCATTCGCTGGGTTCTGGCAGCTGTGCGCGAGAAGAAGGGGCGTCCAACGCACCTGAAGTTGGCTGACGAGCTATTGGCTGCCTTCAACCGTGAAGGTGCTGCTGTAACGAAGCGCGAAAACGTGCATCGTATGGCCGACGCGAACAAGGCATTTGCCCACTTCGCTTGGTAGTTTGAAGCCAGGTCCTTCAGCGGCCTTGGTTTTCCACTTTGTTGAAATTCTGATGCCGCGCTAGGCTTTTGCCGAGTGCGGCATTTTCATGCGCTGATGCGGTTGTTTGGTCGCTCGTGCATTGGGGTTGGGGCGGGTTTTTGGGTTCCTTGTAAAGAAGTATGTCATGTCACGTTCGATTGAAAAGATTCGCAACATTGGCGTCATTGCCCATATCGACGCAGGAAAGACCACCGTTACTGAACGGATGTTGTATTTGAGTGGTGCGAAGCACCGAGTTGGCGAAGTTGACAAAGGGACGACGGAGACAGACTCAGACCCCGAAGAGCAGCAGCGCGGCATTACGATCTATGCCGCATGCGTGACGTTTCCGTGGCGGGATGTGATTGTGAACTTGCTGGACACCCCGGGGCACGTCGATTTTACGGCCGAAGTGGAACGTTGCCTGCGAGTTTTGGATGGCGCAGTGGTGGTATTCAGTGCCCGTGAAGGGGTGGAAGCCCAGAGCGAAACGGTTTGGCGGCAAGCGGATCGCTACCGGGTGCCACGGATTGCGTTTATCAACAAGCTGGATCGTGAAGGGGCTGATTTCGAGGCGGTTTACGAAGAAATGAGCAGTCGCCTCGGAGCAAATCCGCTGGCGATTCAAATTCCGTACGGGCAAGGGCCGGCACATACCAATACGCCGTTTCGCGGTGTGATTGATTTGATTCGGATGAAGCTGCTGACGTATGGCGGTTCTCGAGATAGTAAGGAAGTGGTGGAGGGGGAGATTCCGGAAGATGCGCTCGATGAGGCTTTGGTCTATCGGGAGGCGATGCTCGACAAGCTTTACAACTACAGCAGCGAGATGATGGATTTGGCGCTCGCTGAAGAGCCAATTCCTGAGGCACTCATTCATCAGGCGCTACGTAAAGCGACGTTGGCGATGGAAGTGCAGCCAGTGCTTTGCGGTTCGGCGCTGCATGGAATGGGGGTGCAGGGCGTGCTTAACGCCGCTGCGGATTACCTCCCCAGCCCTGCGGACATGCCTCCTGTCGAGGGTGAGGCTGTTGGCGGAAAGAAACAGGGGGAGAAGATCAAGCGAGCGGTTGACCCCAAGGAGCCCTTCTGTGGGCTTGTTTTTAAGGTGCTGCCTGCCAAGACCGGCGATATTCACTGGGTGCGGGTTTACTCCGGGCAGCTCAAGTCAAACTCACGCGTCCTCAATCCTGGCAAGGATCTTAAAGAGAATGTGGCGCAGCTTTGGCATATTCATGCCACGAAAAAAGAAGAGCAGGTTGACTCGGTTGAGTGCGGCGACATCGTAGGGATCGTTGGCCTGCGGCAATCGGTAACTGGCGATACGATCTGCGATACGCGCGAGCCAATCTTGCTTGAGTCGATCAAGTTCCCCGAGACGGTCATTTCGATGGCGATTGAGCCGGAGAATAGCACCGAGCGAAAAAAGCTGGCCGATACGCTGGATCTGCTCAAAAGGCAGGATCCAACGCTTCAGGTCGTTGCTGCAGCGAAACGGGACAAACCCTGATTAGCGGCATGGGCGAGTTGCACCTGGAGGTGATCAAAAATCGCCTGTTGCGCGACTTTGCCCTGAATGTGAAGTTCCATAAGCCGCAAGTCAGCTATCGGGAGTCGATTGCTCAGGCGGTTGATGTGGTTGGTGAGTGCCACCGGATGATTGCCGGCCAGCAGCTCTTTGCCAAGATAAAGATCCGGATGGAGCCTGTGGAGGGAAACGCTACGGGAGTTGCGATCTTGAATCGCTGCCCGCCCGAAAAGGCTCCGCCGGAGCTAATGGCGGCCGCCGTGGAAGAGCTGAAGGGGTGCGGCGAGGGTGGTGGTCGCATCGCTGGCTATCCGCTGATGAAAATGAAGGTCACGGTCCTGGATGCCGAATGGCAGGCGGAAACGTCCGATGAGCGGGCTTTCAAAATTGCTGCTACGGATGCCTTTGAAAAGGGGCTAGAACAGGGGGGTAAGGTGCTTCTCGAGCCGATCATGAAGCTCGATATTGTGACCCCGGATGATTATCACGGCGATTTTGTGGGTGACCTGCAGCAGCGAAGGGCGATTATTGCCAAGACGGAGAATAGGGGCCGAATGACCGCCATTGAGGCGCATGCCCCCCTTCGGGAGCTGTTTGGGTACTCCAGCGCGATGCGAAGTCTCAGTCAGGGGCGGGCCGGGTGCTCGATGGAGCCTCTGATGTACGCTGCGGCACCTGCGGATGTGATGAAAAAGTTCGAGTTGTAGACGGAACGGAAAAATAAGTTCTGGCCTGGGAATTGGGTGGCAGGTGGTGCAGCTTTCTTAGTCAGCACAAATTGCCGAAAAACAGTAGCTCTTGTGGTGGGTATTACGCTGTTTTCGCTGAGAAAATGGGCTCTCCCGAGAAAAATGCGACGAATTGCTTCCCGGCCGTTGACGAACCGCCGCAGCATACTTAAACTTGCCTGCTTCCCATTTGATTAAGTCTCGCGGAATTCTGCGAGGAGATGAGATGGGGAGATGGCTGGACGACTGCCGAAATTCGGCTTTGCGGGTTGCTGTTTAGCAGGCTCAAGTCTGCTGGGCACGACGCCGATGGCTTAGTAATTCATTGTTTGAGGGGTTGATCTGTGGCTGGTCAGCAAGAAGTAATTCGGATCCGCATGGAAGCTTACGATCATGCGATTCTGGATCAGAGTGCTCAGGAAATCGTCGAGACAGCTCGTCGTACCCACAGTGAAGTTCATGGTCCGATTCCGTTGCCAACGCGAATTGAGCGTTACACGGTGTTGTCGGGTCCAAACATCGATAAGAAGGCTCGTCAGCAATTTGAAATTCGCACGCATAAGCGGCTGATCGACATTGTGCAGGCAACTGCCAAGACGATCGAAGCTCTCAATAAGTTGAGCTTGCCTGCTGGCGTTGATATTAAGATTAAGGCTTCGTCGCGATAGTTTTGCGGCGGGTTTTTGTTTATTACATAGGGCTCTTTAATGACTGGAAGCCCTGCAGGAATTACGGGGCCGCTTAGTTGGCTTTAGTCGACTGGCTCGCAAACCTGCACGGTAACTGATCACTAGGACACTACGATGACCAAGGGAATACTCGGCCGCAAGGTCGGGATGACGCAAGTTTATGATGAGGCTGGCAATGCCATCCCGGTCACGGTTGTGAAGGCCGGTCCTTGCCGCGTGCTTCAAGTTCGGACCAAAGAGCGTGACGGCTATGAAGCTGTTCAGCTTGGGTTTTTGGATAAGCCTCGCCGTTTGGCAAGTCGTAGTGAACGTGGTCATGTTGCCGCTCTTAGCAGCAAGCGTGGAAAGATGCTTGCTGCCTCTGGTGTGCCTGTCGTCGAAAAGGCGAATTGTGAGCCCCAGCGTTTTGTCCGCGAACTTCGTGGTGCTACCACTGGTGCTTCCGTAGGGCAAGAGATTACTGTTGACGTTCTGTCGGATGTCAAGCACGTCGACGTAACCGGCTTCTCGAAGGGGCGTGGTTTTGCGGGTGCGATGAAGCGACACAACTTCTCGGGTCAGCGAGCTACGCACGGCGTGAAGAAGACGCACCGTCACATGGGTGGTACGGGTGCTCTGGCCGCAAACCGCGGTGGTGGTCGTATGAAGAAGGGTAAGAAGATGCCAGGTCGGTTTGGTGGTGCTCGCATCACGACCTGCAACATTCCCCTTGTTCGTGTTGACAAAGAAAATAATTTGCTGCTCATCAATGGCTCTGTGCCTGGTGCTGCCGGTGGCTATGTGATTGTTCGAGAGACTAATCGCGTTGGCTAGTGGTTCGGGTGGCGTGGCATTTTGCGTTTTACGAATTGTGATTGGGGAAGTGAGCGATGGTTAGCCTTCCGGTTTATAACAAAGCAGGTCAGGAAGTGGGTCGTGTTGACATCGACCCTGCCGAGATCGCGCCAAAGATCAGCAAGCAGCTGATGCACGACGTTGTTGTTATGTATCAGGCTAATCTTCGCCTTGGTACGCACAAGACAAAGGATCGCGGAGAAGTCCGCGGTACAACGAAGAAGATGTATCGTCAGAAGGGTACGGGCAATGCTCGTGCTGGTTCTCGCCGTTCGCCGATTCGTCGTGGTGGTGGTCACGTGTTTGCTCTTCGTAATCGCGATTATTCGTATCGCTTGCCGAAGAAGGCAATTCGTTTGGCAACCCGGATGGCCTTGGCTCACAAACTTCAGAAGCAAGATGTTGTCGTCATTGATGACCTTGGTTTTGGTGCTCCAAAGACAAAAGAGATGGCTGCGATCCTAACGGCTTTGAATCTTGGCGGCGTTTCGACGCTGGTCACGACGGCTGCGATCGATCAGAACGTTGTGAAGAGTGCTCGGAATATTGACCGGGTCACTGTTTCGCATGTGGCAGATTTGAATGCCTTGTCGGTCCTGAAGCCTAAGAAGCTTTTGGTGACGAAGGCTGCTCTGGAAGCCATCAAGGTTTCTGGTAAGTCTGCCTAGTTGAATTCAAGCGGATTGGTGTTTTGTAGGGGTGTTTGGTATGTCGCAAGAAGTCGCTGCGGAATCGATTCCATCTTACCAGGTGATTGTTCGTCCCTTGGTAACGGAAAAGGGTGTGCATCGCTCAGAGCGCAATAATCAATACTCGTTCGAGGTGAATCCTCGTGCGACGAAGGTTGATATTCGTCGCGCCGTTGAAGAGTTGTTTAACGTCAAGGTGGACAAGGTCTGCACGCAAACGCGTCGCGGAAAGCTTCGTCGCCACAAGTTCCGTTCCGGGATGACGAAGTCCTGGAAGAAGGCAGTTGTGAAGTTGCAAGATGAGTACCGTATCGACTTCTTCTAGACGTTGGTCGGTGTGACGGACTTGTTTGTCTTAGCGTTGATGTGATTTGAAAGAGTTTTGCGATGGGCATTCGGCAATATAATCCGGTAACTGCAGGCCGCCGCAACGCGAGCGTTAGCGACTTTTCGGAACTGACTCCTGGAGTCAAGCCAGAAAAGTCCTTGCTGCGTCCTTTGCGTAAGAAGGGTGGCCGCAATAACCAAGGGCGAATCACGGTTCGTCATCGTGGTGGTGGTCACAAGCAACAATATCGTGTCATCGACTTTAAGCGTGACAAGGATGGCGTTCCTGCGACTGTCCATTCGATTCAGTACGATCCGAATCGCAATGCACGCATCGCACTGTTGGTGTTTGCCGACGGTGAGAAGCGTTATGTAATCGCAGTCGAAGGGATGCTCGCTGGTCAAGCCATTGAAAATGGTCCAGATGCGCCTCCTACGACTGGTAACTGCTTGCCAATCGCACGCATTCCTGTTGGTGTCACGATTAGCAGCATCGAAATGATGCCTGGTCGTGGTGCTCGCCTGTGCCGTAGTGCAGGTGTGGGTGCTTTGTTGATGGCACGTGAATCGGGCTGGGCTCAAATCCAGTTACCGAGTGGTGAAATTCGTCGTATTCCGATTGGTTGCCGGGCCACGATTGGCCAGGTTGGTAATCAAGAGGATATGAATGTTGTTTACGGTAAGGCTGGCCGCAAGCGTTGGTTGGGTATCCGTCCAACGGTTCGTGGTACCGCAATGAACCCGGTTGACCATCCGCACGGTGGTGGTGAAGGGCGTACGAAGGGTGGTCGTCACCCAGTTAGCCCAACGGGCGTTCCTGCCAAGGGTAGTTCGACTCGTAAGCATCGCAAGGCTTCGAATTCGGCGATTGTTCGCCGTCGTCGCTCGCGTCGCTATGGCCAGTTGAAGCTCAAGTAGTGTACGGGTTCGGTGTTTGGTTTGGTCTTGTTGGATTTAGTGAAGAGAACTGATCGATGAGCAGGTCGACAAAAAAAGGTCCCTATGTGGACTTCAAGGTGTTCAAGAAGGTCCAGGCTTCCCTCGAGTCCGGCTCGAAGGAGCCGATCAAGACTTGGGCACGTGCCTGCACGATCGTTCCTGAATTCGTTGGCATTACGTTCATGGTTCACAATGGGAAAGCCCATGTGAAGGTATTGGTGACCGAAGATATGGTCGGGCACAAGCTGGGTGAGTTTTCGCCTACTCGTACTTTCCGCGGACACGGCGGTAAGACGAAGAAGGAAACGAAGTAATTCGACCCTTGGGTTTGCTCCCTGGCTGTTAGGTAAAAGGTTGTTGCAATGTATAAAGCAGTTCACAGACACGCTCGCATTAGCGCCCGCAAGGTGCGACTGGTTGCGGATCTCGTTCGCGGCAAGTTCGCTGATGAAGCGCTGGACATTCTTCGCTATCAACCCGAGCGTGGTGCTCGGTTGCTAGAGAAGGTGCTTCAGAGTGCTATGGGAAATGCTAAGGACCCTGATCAGAACGCTGGTAAGACCGTGCGTGTTGATCAGTTGGTTGTTGCCGATGTCCGTGTTGACGGTGGTCCGATGTTCAAGCGTGTGATGCCACACTCGCGTGGCCAGGCGGACATGATTCTCCGTCGCACGTCGCACATCTCGGTGACGCTCAAGGATATCGCAGATTTGTAGTGGTTGGTTTTTGGGTGGAACGGGTTCCGCCGGGTCGACGTTGAAATTGGGGTAGGCATTCATATGGGTCAGAAGGTTAATCCTGTTGGATTCCGTACTGGGATCATGATTGGTTGGAAGAGCCGTTGGTATGCCTCCAAGCAGGAGTTCGCCAACCTCCTGATCGAAGACCGGAAGATTCGGAACTTCATCAAGAATCATCCAAGCAAGACACAGTATCGTAGTGCCGGTATCGATCGCATTGAGATCGAGCGGACGCGTGACGAAGTTCGAGTTGTGCTGTTCGTAGCACGCCCGGGCCTCATCATTGGTAAGAAGGGACAAGAGGTTGAGCTTCTGCAAGAAGAGCTGCAAAACCTGACTGGCCGTCGCGTGAACCTCAAGATTGAGGAACTCGCTCGCCCAGAAATCATGGCACAGCTGATTGCGGAAGATATCGCCGGCCAATTGGCCAAGCGTTCGAGTTTCCGCCGTACGATGAAGCGTGCGATTGAAACGACGATGGACGCTGGTGCCAAGGGGATGAAGATTCAGTTGGCAGGTCGTTTGGGTGGAGCGGAAATGGCTCGTTGCGAAAAGGCAACTGCCGGTTCTCTTCCTCTGAGCACCTTGCGTGCAAAGATTGACTATGGCTTCTGCGAAGCAAAAACTCCGCAAGGTCATATTGGTGTTCAGGTCTGGGTTAATCAGGGAATGCATGAGGGAGAGGTAACCAATGGCGTTGATGCCCAAGCGGGTGAAGCACCGAAAAAGCCAAAGAGGACGTATAAAAGGTAATGCCGGTCGCGGCAACCGCGTTGTCTTCGGTGACTTTGGTCTGCAAGCCACACAAGGTGGGTGGATCAAGGCCCAAACGATTGAGTCTGGCCGTATTGCTGCACAGCAATACATCCGTGGCGAAGGTCGGTTGTACATTCGGATCTTCCCCCATAAGTCCATCACGAGTCGTCCGCTGGAAACTCGTATGGGTAAAGGTAAGGGTGAGCCGGAGCATTGGGTCGCTGTAGTGCGTCCTGGCACGGTTCTGTTTGAGTTGGCAGGTGTGACTGAGCAACAGGCTAAGCTTTGCTTGGCTCGTTTGGCTCACAAGATGTCCATCCGAGTTCGGATGGTACGTCGTCGCCCGGTCTAAATAGTTGAATTTGTTGGTAAGGGCTGGACAGATGAAGTTTGCTGATTTACGCGGTATGAGTGACGACCAACTGGTGGCCACATTGGCTGAGACTCAGCAGAATCTCTTCCGGTTGCGTATGCAGTCGCAGACAGAGCGATTGGACTCGTCGACCGAGTTGCGTCGCCATCGTCGGCTGATCGCCCAAGTGTTGACGCTTCAAAACCAACGTAAGGCGAAAGCCTAAGTACGGGTTGAAGTGTTGCGGATTGGTTTTCAGGTTGAAGGAAGAATTGGTGTAGTATGCCAAAGCGTGTAGTGGTCGGTGTTGTGACTCGGGATAAGGCGGACAAGACGCGTCGTGTTGAGATCGCTCGCTCGGTTCGTCATCCGATTTATGGCAAGATCATGCGTCGCAGGACGGTTTGCTACGCCCATGATGAGAGCAACGTCTCTCACATTGGGGACGTAGTCGAGATCGAGGAGAGCCGTCCACTATCCTCGCTGAAGCGTTGGGCTTTGGTGCGGGTGGTTGAGAAGGCACGCGGAGCTGAGGCATAACGGACGGTTGCAGAGGCAATGCGTCGGCGGTCCGGGGAAGCGAACTGAATAGTTTGGATTAGGCAGTCATGATTCAGCAGGAAACACGATTAGCGGTTGCGGACAACACGGGTGCCCGCGAAGTGATGTGCATCAAGGTGCTTGGTGGTTCGCGTCGGCGTTCCGCAGGCATTGGTGACGTGATCATTTGCAGCGTGAAGACCGTGATTCCAGGTAGCGATATCAAGAAGAAGGCTGTTGTGCGGGCGGTTGTCGTTCGCACGAAGAGCCCGAATCGTCGCTCGGATGGCAGCTATGTCCGGTTTGACAGCAATGCAGTCGTGATTATTGACGCGGATAACAATCCACGTGGTACTCGTATTTTTGGCGCAGTCGCCCGCGAGCTTCGTGACATGAGCTTCATGAAGATCGTCAGCTTGGCGAGTGAGGTGGTCTAATGCATATCCGAACGAACGATATTGTTGAAGTCATCACCGGTGACGACAAGGGACAGCGTGGCAAGGTGCTTAGCATCGACCGCGAGGCTGGCAAGGTCACTGTGGAGGGTGTGAATCGCGTGTTCAAGCACGTGAAGCGCAGCCAGAAGAATCCACAGGGTGGACGGCTATCGAAGGAGATGCCAGTACGCATTTCTAACGTTCTGCTGTTCTGTGCCAAGTGCAACAAGGCGTCCCGTACTGGATCGCGCCTGACGGCCGCCGGTGCGAAGGAACGTTATTGCAAGAAGTGCAGTGCTTCGCTGGGCGAGATTTCGCCTGCGAAGAAGAAGGCCGCCAAAGCCTAGTGAGTTGTCACTGGGTGGGCCCAGGAGATCTGGGCGGTCCTGAGAGATTTTTGTTGAGCTTTCGAATTGGGTTGGGAAATGGCTAAGAAAACAACGTACGTACCACGGTTGCAAGAGAAGTACCTGAAAGAGGTCCTTCCCGCTTTGTCCGAAAAGTGCGGTCGCAAAAATCTTCTGTCGCTGCCAAAGCTGCAAAAGATCGTGATCAACATGGGCGTTGGCGCTGCAACCCAGGAAAAGAAGTTCCTGGAAGTGGCTGCTGAGGCGATGGGACAAATCGCTGGTCAAAAGCCAGTATTGACCCTGTCTCGCAAGGCAATTTCGGCTTTCCGTCTTCGTGAGAAGATGCCGATCGGCTGTATGGTTACGTTGCGTGGCACGCGGATGTATGAATTCATGGATCGTCTGATCTCGTTGGCTTTGCCACGCGTTCGCGACTTTCGTGGAATCAATCCAAAGGCATTTGATGGTAATGGCAACTATAGCTTGGGTTTGGCCGAGCAGTTGGTGTTTCCTGAGTTGAACCCAGACAAGTTCTCCCGCGTTCAAGGCATGAACATTGCGTTCGTGATCTCGAATTCGACGGATGATGAGTCTCGGGACCTGTTGGGTGGATTGGGTATGCCCTTCCAACAACCACAAGACAAGTAAGTTGGTGGATTGGAAACACTTCCTCGACGTGGAGGAGTGTTTTCGAATTGATAACGTCGTAGTTGAAGGCATAAAACGTGGCAAGCAAATCGAAGGTTGCCAGCTCTCAACGGACTCCTAAGTTTTCCACTCGCCAAGTGCGGCGGTGCAAGATTTGTGGTCGTCCTCGGGCTGTGTATCGCAAGTTCGGCATCTGCCGTATTTGTTTCCGCAAGTTGGCTGATCAGGGAATGATCCCTGGCGTCCGTAAGGCAAGTTGGTAAGGGGTAGCGAAGAAATGTTGACTGATCCCATCGCCGATATGTTGACCCGCATCCGTAATGCGGTCAGTGTCGAACGGACTCATGTGGATGTACCTCCTTCTAAGGTGAAGGTGGGTGTGGCGGACGTGCTAAAGCGCGAAGGCTACATTTGGGACTGGGCGGAAGTTGACGTGGGAAACCACAAGAACATTCGTCTGGAACTGAAGTACGGCCCCAATGGGGAACACGTGATTCAGAATATTCGTCGGATCAGCACTCCTGGTCGCCGGGTTTATCGCCGGGCTACGGAATTGCGTCCAGTGCTTAACGGGATGGGTATCTCCATCATCAGCACCAGCACGGGTGTAATCAGTGACCGAGAAGCACGTCAGCGCAATATTGGCGGTGAAGTGATTTGCGAGCTGTACTAAGGGTGTTCGCGGCGGGCTTCTGGCTCGCCTTGTGCGGCACATTTGTGAGATAGTTGGATTTTTGCTTGAGAGTTTGCCATGTCGCGTATTGGTAAGAAGCCGGTTCCCATCATTGATGGCGTGAAGGTGGCGGTCGCTGGTCGCAAGGTTTCCGTTGAAGGCCCGAAGGGTAAGCTCGAGTGGGAACCTCGTGAACAGATTTCGGTCGCTGTTGACGGCGATGCGAAGGTTGTGAACGTCACCCGTTGTAATGACGAGCGTGAGTCGCGTGCTTTGCATGGTCTTTCGCGGGCAATCATCGCTAACATGATCCAAGGCGTGAAGGCTGGCTACGAGAAGAAGCTGGAAATCGTAGGCGTTGGTTACTTGGCTGCTTTGAAGGGAAATGTCCTTCAGTTGCGTGTCGGGTTGGCCAATGAATTGCACCGCAAGATTCCAGCCGGCTTGACGGTGGTTTGCCCAGATCAAACGCACGTAGTTATCACCGGTTGCGATAAGCAACAGGTCGGCCAGTTCGCTGCTGAGATTCGCTCGCTGCGTAAGCCAGAACCTTACAAGGGTAAGGGGATTCGTTATCAAGGTGAAGTCATCAAGCTCAAGGCTGGTAAGTCGGCCACCAAGTAACGCTAGTACGGCGTGGTTTGGGCTCGGTACATTTTTGAAATACAGGTTTTGCCGTCTGTTTTGCGTTTTGTCCTAGTGACGGATGAAGCCTGAGCAGCAGAAGGTTGTAAGAGATGGACAAGAATAAGATCCTTGGTAAGCGTCGCACACGTCGTCAGTACCATGTACGCAACTCGATTCACGGTACTGCTGAGCGTCCTCGCTTGTCGGTTTTCCGTAGTCACAAGAATATCTCTTGCCAGATCATCAACGATGAAGATCATCGCACGGTAGTTGCCGTTGGCTCGCAGGATGCAGACATCCGCGCCGATGTCGGTTACGGGGGCAACAAGGCCGCAGCAGAGCGGATTGGCAAGATCATCGCAGAGCGAGCTTTGGCTGCTGGTATCAAGCAGGTCTGTTTTGATCGTGGACATTTCCGCTATCATGGACGGATCGCAGCTTTGGCGGATGCCGCTCGTGCCGCTGGTTTGTCGTTCTAAGGATCGTGGTCCGGGCGAAATTGATCCATATTCGATTTGGGTTTGGCATTTGGACGGGGAATAGTCGTGGCAAAAGATAATGATCGCAACGATCGCAAAGACAAAGAGTTCATCGACCGCACGGTACAGATCAAACGCTGTGCAGCCGTGGTTAAGGGTGGTCGTCGCTTTAGCTTTGCCGCGATGGTCGTCGTCGGAGACGGCAAGGGTCGCGTAGGTTGGGGCTATGCAAAGTCGAACGAAGTGCCACCAGCCGTTGAGAAGGCTCAAAAGCAAGCTTCCCGTACGTTGGTCTCGGTGCCAATTGCTAAGGGAACTATCCCACACGTCGTTCGTGCTTCGTTTGGTTCGGCCAAGGTCTTGCTGATGCCAGCAGAGCCAGGTACCGGTATCATCGCAGGTGCCGCTGTGCGTGCTGTATGCGAAGCCGCTGGTATTTCGGACATCATCACCAAGAGCCAAGGCACCAGCAATCAAGTTACCGTGGTTAAGGCTGCGATCGCTGCTCTCAAGCAGTTGCGTACCTTTGAAGATATTGAGCGATTGCGAGGAGTGACGCTGTAATGAGTTTGCACGAAGTCAACGAAGGTATTCACAAGCATCGTAAGATCACCCGCATCGGTCGTGGTATTGGCTCCGGCCATGGTAAGACCTCCGGCAAAGGGCATAAGGGTCAAATGGCCCGTGCTGGCTGGAAGGCTTCCCCCGTCTGGCAAGGTGGTGCACAACCGCTTGTTCGTCGCGTTCCAAAGCGTGGTTTTACGAATGTCTTTGCTCCGGTTGTGGGCGAAGTCAACGTAGCTGCGATTGAGGCCGCTTTCGCCGCTGGCGAAGCTGTCACTCCAGAGACGCTGGTACAAAAGGGCCTGGTCAGCCGCAAGGCAGAGATCGTCAAGGTCCTCGGCAATGGTGAGCTCAAGAAGAAGTTGGCGGTTTCCGCCCATCGCTTCAGCGCATCGGCCAAAGAAAAGATTGAGAAGGCTGGTGGTTCCGTTACCGAAGTCGTCGTCAAGGTGACCGTCGCTGAGAAGCGGGCTGTTGCAGACGCCGAAAAGGCCAAGTCGAAGCGACAAGGTAAGTAACGTGTTCTCCGCTTGCTAGTAATTTAGCAATTTGAATAGGACCTCTTTCAGTTTTCTGAGTGGGGTCCTAACTCATTTATAGGGGCCTCTTTTTGCTTCGGCAATCCAAGGGGCAATGGGGATCGGGAACAGCAGAAGCGGCCTCAGTTGGGTTGCTCGATCAGGACCGTTGGCTGGCGAGGTTGGCGCAGGTAATCCAGGTGGTTTAACACCGGAAAATGTGTTACCTTGCGAGCACGGGTTTTAGTGTTCCGTTTTTTGTTAGAGATGGACGGATGCCATGTGGGAAAAGTTTCGCGCCATATTCGTGATTCCCGAATTGCGTCAGAAGATCATCTTCACGTTGATCATGCTGGCTGTGTTTCGGATTGGATATAGCATTCCGCTGCCGATCAAGGCACACATGGAACCGGGCGATAGCACGGCCGCCGCCTTTTTTGAAAAAGTGGCGATGCTAAGTGCATCAGATATGAAGCGCCTGACCATCTTTGGTCTGGGTATCATGCCGTATATCTCGGCTTCGATCATTTTGCAGCTATTGGGTTCCGTTTGGAAGCCGCTGGAAGAACTGCGAAAAGAGGGCGAAGTAGGGCGTAAGAAGATCAATGAGTACACGCGTTATTTGACGCTTCTCATGTGTTTTGTGCAGGGGGCGGCCTACATCTCTATCCGAAACGTCATCGATGGCGACGGTGTGAAGATCTACAATGCCGGCTTTCTGACCGATGGTAAAACGCTCGCGATCAGTTGGTACATCACCTGCCTTTGCATGATGACGTGCGGCACCATGTTCGTCATGTGGATCGGTGAACAGATTGATGAGTTCGGTATCGGTAACGGTATCAGCTTGCTAATCATGGCAGGCATCTTGGCTCAAATGCCTTACGCTTTCTCTTCGTTTAGCAACAACTTCACCTTCACGCTGGGTGCTGGCTCGGGTCAGAAGGGGGTTGGGACGGTCATCGTCTTGATTGTCTTATTCGTTGTGGTGGTGGCTGGCGTGGTATTCATGCAACTTGGTCAGCGACAGATTGCCACCATTAGTGCGAAGCACATGCGTGGTGGTCGTCGGGTTTATGGTGGTGGCAAGCAGTACCTGCCTTTGCGTCTGAATCAATCGGGCGTTATGCCGATCATCTTTGCCAGCACGCTTTTGCTGATTCCTCCATTTATCTTGGAACAGCTGGGCCGAGTGATGTCTAGTGCTACGGCAGGTACGGATGGGTCTGGTGGCGGCTGGGGGCTGGCGATCCAGACCTTGGGTCAAAGCTTGGCGTCGCCGACGGCGGTTTTGCACAATGTGCTGTACATCGCTTTGATTTTCTTCTTCAGCTATTTCTGGACTGCGATTACTTTCAATCCGAAAGAGATGGCAGAGAACCTGAAGGACTACGGAACATTTATTCCTGGCCATCGCCCGGGTCGCCGTACGGCACAGTACCTGGAAAACGTGATGGTTCGGATCACTTATGTGGGTGCGGCATTTTTGTCACTTGTGGCAATCATTCCTACCATTGTTGGCGGCTACCTTGAGGTGGATCAGACAGTCGCGAATTTTTATGGTGGCACCGGGCTTTTGATCGCAGTGAGCGTGGCGTTTGACTTGATCCAAAAGATCGATAGCCATCTGGTCATGCGTGATTATCGCGGCCTGCTTGAAGAATAATTTGGCTTGTGGTGTTTGCAACCTTGTGCGACCGGCGAAGTATTCGGCCTCCAAGTTTACAATTGCGCCATAAATTGTGAGGCCAGGGATGTTCATCGTTTTTGTAGGCCCTCCTGGTGCCGGAAAAGGGACGCAGTCGAAGAGATTGCTTTCCTATTTGGGCATCCCGCATCTCTCAACCGGAGAGATGTTGCGGGCGGCCAAGTCGCAAGATACGTCGTTGGGAAACCTCGCTTCGCAGTACATGGATGGTGGAAGGCTTGTGCCAGATCCACTTGTCATGAGCATTGTGGGCGAGCGATTGGGATTGCCGGAATACGCCGCGGGCTGCCTGTTTGATGGCTTTCCTCGGACGCTTTCGCAGGCGAAGTCGCTGGATGACCTATTAGCGGCCCGTCACACTCCACTGGACATTGTTCTGGAGTTGCGGGGCGAAGAGAGTGTGCTGATCAATCGGATGCTCAAGCGGGCAGCCGAAGAGAAGCGAGTGGACGACAATCCGCAGACCATTGCTCAGCGGTTTGAAGTTTACAAGCGGCAGACCTTTCCGTTGCTGGAGTACTATTCGTCCAAGGGGCTGTTGGTCACGATTGATGCCATGGCTCCGGCAGACGAGGTTTTTGCAGCGATTAAGGCAGCGATTGATTCGCATCGGCCGCAGCGAAAAGCTCTTGCGGGGGCTCCCCAAGCCAAGGCTTAGGGTTTTTAAGGGGGCGGAAGGCTTGCGGGGAGGCTGGTTTTGCCAGTTAAGCTCTGCGGTTTTCAGCTTTTTGAGGGGGTGTGGGGGCTGTAAGGCTCCAGTTGCCCCTCTTGGCCGTAAAATCGGCCAGGTCGAACGTAAATCAGAGGGAAAAACCCGAGGTCCGCCCCTTGTGGCCCGGGTTGACTAAGGATTATACTTACGCGCTTTCACTGAACTTTTGGGATCTGCCATGAAAGTAAGAACCAGCGTCCGACGCATTTGTGAAAACTGCAAAGTTGTGCGTCGTAAGGGCCGCGTTTATGTTGTTTGCACCAACGCTCGTCACAAGCAGCGTCAGGGCTAGTGCGTTTGCATAGCCGTACGTTGTTGATGGGGTTTGTGTTGTTTTAGTATGAATTTCAGGGCTTGCGGTTTCCTTTGCAGGGTTGGCCGGCGCTTCTGGGGAGAATTTTGGTATGCCTCGTTTGCTGGGTGTGGACATTCCGAATGACAAGCAGACGGTATTCTCGCTCCAATATTTATTTGGAGTTGGGGATAAGGTTGCTCAAGAGCTGTGCCACAAGGCAGGGGTTGATCCTGCTAAGCGTGCACGCGACCTCACGGAAGAAGAGTTGAGCCGTTTCGCCACGTTGCTGGAACGCGACTATCTGGTTGAAGGTCCTCTTCGCCGGAAGGTTCAGCAAGATATCAACCGCATGCGGGATATCAAATGCTATCGCGGCATTCGTCATCGTTTGGGCTTGCCAGTGCGTGGACAACGCACGCGGACCAACGCTCGTACCCGTAAGGGTCCGAAGAAGACGGTTGCCGGCAAGAAGGGCGTGAAGGACTTGCGTTAATCCCAAGGTTGGGGTTGTTTGTTGGTTTGAATTTGATTTGCTAGTGTTGGCTTAGGTGAGGCAAGTTATGTCGAAGGCTTCTGGTAATTCTGCAGCAACCTCGAAGAAGCGCAAGGTACGGCGCAATGTGCTGGTTGCCATTGCGTTTGTAAAGGCAACGTTCAACAACACCACGGTAACGATCACCGACACGAAGGGTGATACCTTGTGCTGGGCGAGCGGTGGTACTTGCAACTTCAAGGGAAGCCGTAAGAGCACTCCGTTTGCCGGCCAATGTGCTGGTCAACAAGCTGCCGAAAAAGCAGCGAAGTACGGCGTGAAGGAACTGGAAGTTCGCGTCAAGGGTCCGGGTTCGGGCCGCGAAAGTGCCATCACCGCTTTGCAAACTGCTGGCATGACGGTCAAGACGATCGAAGATTGCACGCCAATTCCACACAATGGCTGTCGCCCACCAAAGCGTCGCCGCGTTTAATTTGAAGCTGCTCAATCAGGGGCAGTCTATTGGCTCAGTTGCGTTACTTGAAAGACGTTCGCAGTCACCTTGGTGGCAAGCGGGTTTTTTGAGTGTCTGTTTGGTTTACGGGTTGCGTTAGGGGGAATCACACATGCACGTTCGTTGGCGCGGTTTTGAACTGCCAAGCATTGTTAATTGCGATGCCGCTACGCTGACTTCGACTTACGGCAAGTTTGTCGCGGAACCCTTTGAGCGTGGTCTGGGTGTTACGGTTGGTAACAGCCTGCGTCGTATCCTGCTTTCCAGCTTGGAAGGAAGCGCCATCACCCAAATCAAGATTCGTGGTGCTCAGCATGAGTTCACCTCGATTCCGGGTGTTCGTGAGGATGTGACCGACATCGTTCTGAACGTCAAGTCGCTGATCGTCAAGAATCACAGCGAGTCGACTCGCGTTATCACCGTTGAAAAGAGCACGCCTGGTCCAGTGACCGGTGCTGACATTCAAACGGATTCCGACGTCGATATCATCAACAAGGACCACGTCATCGCCACTTTGAGCGACAACGTGAGCTTTATGATGGAGATGGTGGTGGAGAATGGTCGTGGTTATGTTCCTTCCACGGAACATAGCATTGGCGACCATGAAATCGGCATCATTCCAATCGATGCAGTCTACAGCCCTGTAACGCGTGTTCGTTACGAAGTGGAAGAGACTCGCGTCGGTCAAAAGACCAATTACGATCGTTTGACTTTGGAAATTTGGACCAACGGTTCGATTCATCCAGAGATGGCCTTGGTAGAAGCTGCCAAGATCATGCGTAAGCATCTCAACCCGTTCGTGCAATATGCCGAACTTGGTCCTCGTATTCACTCGCCAGCTCGTGGCGGTGGACATGGATCGGATGGTGCGATGGATGCCAAGCTCAACATGAGCTTGGTCGAGCTGAAGCTTTCGGTACGTGCCATGAACTGCCTGGAATCGGAAGCGATTCTTACGGTACGTGACTTGGTTCAAAAGACCGAAGACCAGTTGTTGGAAGTACGTAATTTTGGTGAGACGACGCTGAACGAAGTAAAAGAGAAGCTCAATGAGCTTGGTTTTTACTTGGGGATGCGAGTACCCACAGCCCGTTAAGCGGCTCGGGTGCCGGGCTCCTTGGACATACACTTAGTTTTTGTTAGTAGTAGATCGAGAGTTTCCTATGCGTCATCGTCGTCTTGGCCGTGTCCTCGGCCGCTCTCCAAGTCACCGTAAGGCGCTCTTCAAGAACATGGTTGCCGCGCTGTTCCTAACGGAACGTGATGCAACGGATGAAGCCAATGCTCCAAAGGTAAAGGGACGTATCGTTACGACCTTGCCAAAGGCAAAGGAACTTCGCCCTTTTGTTGAGCGTTCGATTACGCTCGCAAAGAAGTTGATTCTCATCAATGAGAAGGCAGCTCCTTTCGCCACCGATGCCAAGCGTAACTCGGAAGCTTGGAAGGCTTGGCGCCACGGAGAAGGCTGGCAGAAGTGGGCCGCTGCGGTCGCTCCTGCGGTCGCTGCTCGTCGTCGTTTGGTTCAAATGATTGGCGATAAGCAAGCTGTTGGCATCCTGGTGAACGACATCGCTCCACGGTTCATGGACCGTACCGGTGGTTACACCCGCGTGCTGAAGCTTTCGAAGCCACGTCTGGGCGATGCCGGTGCTCGTGCGATTTTGGAACTTGTCGGCATTCGTGACCGCAAGGTAACCAAGAGCCAAAAGCCATCGTTCAGCGAAGAAGCTGCCACGTAAGGCTAGGCGATATTGAAATTGATAAAAGGCAGCTTGTCTTCGACGGGCTGCCTTTTTTTATGAATGGACGTTGTCCTGGGAGAAGGGATCTCCAGTGAAGCGAATCGGCAGGACGAACCGTTTCGATCCGTCGCAAGAGACGGGCAAAAGCTCTCCCAGACGAACCGCTGCCGCGCAGGGCTTTGATTTCACGCTGGCAGTCGAGCGTCTATGCACGGACTTGGTGCAGACATTGCCAGAGATGGCGCATATCGATTGCCGCCGAATTGCGTTTTGCTTTTCCCAGGCTCGCAATCGAAGCTCGTATGGCGTCTATGCATCGCTAACGCCGCTACGTTCAGCGGGTGGCAGCACACGTATCGTACGACGGGGGCGACCCTACGATATTCAGAGGGTCCTCAGCCAGGAAGGGGTCGAGATCCTATACATCTTGACCTGCTACCTGCCACGGTTCATGGACCTTAGCTTTCGTGAAAAGCTGATCACGCTCTATCACGAGCTATGGCATATTGGTCCGAAGTTCGACGGTGATATGCGTCGCCACGAAGGGCGATGTTATGCCCATACGCACTCGCAAAAGGAGTACGATGCCCAAATGGGCCAGTTCGTGGACACCTACTTGGGAGGCAGTCCCCAGGAACACTTGCTTGGCTTTTTACGACTGGGGTTTGATGACCTGGCCCATCACCACGGGCCGGTAATTGGTCAAAAGATCCCGCGTCCGAAGCTGATTCCTGTGAAGTCCCCCTAATCATCGGCCAGTTTGCCCGGAGCGAATTTCGCGAGGCCTAGGATTCGTTTCCCTGAGAATTCTTAGCGTTGTATAATGAAGTATCAGATGAACTTCGAAGTTGGTTCATTGGTCTAGGAAGAAAGGAGCCCGTCATGCCGCTGTACGTTTACGAGATCGTTGAGGAGGATGGTGCCTCCGGACCTCAATTTGAAGTCTTTCAGACCATGGCCGAGGCTCCCCTCACCGTCCATCCTGAGAACGGCAAGCCCGTTCGCCGCGTCTTTTTTGCGCCTGCCGTGGGTGGCAAATGGTCGGAAGAGGCGATGGGTAAATCGGTGCATGATGACAAAAAGCTCGAACGGCTGGGCTTTACCAAATACGTGAAGTCGTCGGACGGTACGTATGACAAGGTCGTAGGCAAAGGGCCCGACACCATCTCGAAGGATACGCCCTACACCGGCGGCGATATCGCCGACTAGCTTACTCGTTGCCCCATCGAGCGTTTTAGGCTTCGCAGCTGTGCTTCGGTGCCCAAACGCTGAGTAATGTCGGCAAATGTCTGTTGCGCTTGATCGAGTGCTGCTTGTGGGGCCGTTCCGGAAAGCGTTTGGCCAACCGCCAAATCCAACGCCGCCATGTATTCTTCTGCCCCAGGGATGCGAAGGGCTCCCAGCACCGCAGTAGAGTTGGCAGCCTGAGCCAACAGATTACCGTACTGAGTTGCGGCTTCTTTGCTGCTGCCGCTAGGGAGCCACTTTGCCGCAGAGGCCTTCATGGAGGGGCGAATCGGCCCCACCGAGGATGCCTTGTTCGACAGCGTCTGCAAGTTCGACTCGCTGCTGATCCATCCCAAAAAACGCTCCGCGAGGCGCAGTTGTCTGGCGCTAGAGCTGATGGCCACCAAGCGGTCGGCAGCCCCGACGAGCGGCGTATAAGGGCTCTCTGCCGTTGCGAGTGGCGCAAATTGGCTGCGTGAAAAGTCATATCGCTCGTTGGCGCCGGGCACGACCGCATAAGCGATCTGGGCAAGGTGTTCGGCCGCTGCATCCGCTGGCAACCCCACCGGGGCCCAAGTGATGGCCATGGCCGATTTCCCTTGCGCTACGGCCAGCCATGCCGCCATCGGGTCCAAACGCCCCTCTGGACTTTGGGCGGCAGCAACCAAGGTCTCCAGCCCTTTGAGCATCGGCGGCAGGTTAACCAGGGGCGCCATGGTATTAGGATCAAACAGAGGCGATACCTGTTCGGCATCTGCTAGGTAGGTTGCAGCGAAGACTAGCAGCGTTGTTCCGCTCCAGTGATCTGCCAGCGGCAAAGCGAGGGCGCTGCGCCCTGGTTCTTTCGACACCCAATCCCTCAAACGCTTTTCGACCTCCAGCAGCTCATTCCAGGTTGTGGGAGGCGTGATTCCCAGCTCGGTAAACAGGTCCTGTCGATAGGTAAGCATCCAGGTCGGCGATGAAAGGGGGACACCATAGGTGCTTCCCCCATAGCGGCAAACGTTTGTCCGCGTCGCTTGCCAAATATCACGGAAGCTGAGCGGCTCTTCTTCCAGTGTTTCTTGCTGGATCGGGTCGATAAGGCCACGCTCCACCAGCGTACCAACGAGATTGGCAGGGAAGATCAAAACATCGGCAGAAATGCGTTTGGCTTTCTTTAGGTCCTCGCGGGAAAGGGTGACCAGCTCGATTTCCGACTCGAGCTGAGCTTTCCAGAGCGAAGAAATCGCATCACTTAGCGCAGGATCTTCTACCACCAAAAGCCGCAATGAGGCCGGTGTCGTAGTTCCTTTATTGGAAGCGGGCGAAGGTTCGCCATCAGGCTTTTGGCCGCAACCAACAATGCCAGCGGCCAGGGCGCCCATTCCTAGCCTCAAAAACTGCCGACGGTATTCGCAAGACAAGGGCTGGTTGGTAGTGGTCGGGGTCATGTTGTGCCTTACGCGTCGTATACCAAAACTGTTCAGCAAAACTTGCGTCACCCGCCGGCAAAACCTCGCCGTTGGTGATGCTAGTTCACCAACTCTACCACAGCGCCCTGATTGGCCACCGGACTAATTACACAGTCGAGCGTCCCATGCGAAAACTTTGCCACCACTTCATCTCGCAAACGCGTCGCCATCGCTTCATTTTCACAAATTGTAAAGATGGTGGGGCCCCAAGAGCTTTGCCCAACCCCCACTCCGCCGCAGGCACGAATCTGCTCGACCAAGGCCGTCACTACGGGACCGTTATAAGGACCCCCTTGTTTGGTCGCGAAGCAATTGCCGGCCATGTGCCCATAGCGATAAAGGCTTTCCGCAAACGCCGAAAAGTCTGCCGTGGCAGCCGCAGGAATCAACCGCTGGGCTGCTTCATCGATCAGAGCCTGCGTAACCTCGGCTGGCACAGCGGGCAACTCCTGCATTGCGGTCGTTTCGGCCGCTCCCGAGATGCCGCGCCCTTCGATGGGCCTTAACAGCAGGAAGCGCCACTCCTTGGGCATGTCGATCCTGCAATCCAAGGGAGACATGGTTTCCCCGGCGGTTCGCCCCTGTTCCATCACGAGGCCTCCCAGCAAAAATCCATACGTTCCGACGGCCGACCGTGCGGCACGCCCAACGCTAACCGCCAATTCTAAGGCCGATTGTGCTGGAAGCCCGATCCACTGGCTGAGGCCCGCCGCGACGGCCAATCCAAGCTGCGTCCCCACGCCCAGCCCAACATGGTCCGGCGGAGCCGCAACTACTGTCAGATCAACTTTCAGATCCGACAATTGCATCCCGTGAAAAGCACTCCATCGTTCGGCAAACAGGCGGGCCCGATCCGCCATGACTCCACTGACGGCGATTGGTGCAGCTGACGACCGAGCCGACTCCGTAAATATTAGCTCCAGGCCGGGCTGCGCAATCATGGCTCCCACGCCGCCGTATTGTCGCTGCGACAAGTGCCCCAAGGCAAATAAGCCAAAGTGGAGTCGGCTACCCGTGCGTACACGGACTTGCTTCGGCATCATTAGCCCTCCATCACGGCGGGAGGAGTGAACGGCGGCTGCCTTTTTGCTTCCGCAAGCTTCTGCGTGATATATCCGACCAGCAAATGAAACGCAGCCTTCTCTTGTAGCCCCGCTGTTTTTGCAACGGGCGTTTCTAGCTTGGCAATCTCACGCAAGATGTAGTCTGCTGGCAAAAACGCGGTACGGGTCGCCAAGATTGCCGCTTCTAATACGGCGTGTTTGGCGCGATTAAAACCAAAGAAGTCGCGTACTCTGCCGGTCTCCATCATTTCGCAGCCAATCGTTGTCCGCTCTTGCGCGTCTTCCAGTTCCACAACCCGCAGCGAAAACCACTGGCAGCAATCCTTGAGGATCGGTCCACCAAATGGATCGAGCGTGTAGTCCTCTTCCGTCAATCGCAGGCGGCCAGCAATGGCCTCGGCTATCATCAAAACATTGTCCGTCACATGAAACACACAAGCGGAACCACGCTTGAGGTTTTGATAGGTGCGAGACGACTTATAGGGGCGAAGCAGAAACATCGTCCGCTCCCGATCAACTAGTGGTCCCATCGGAGAGACGTTGATCTGACCATCCTCACCAAAGGTTGTTAGTAACCCCTCCATAATTAGCCGATCAGGCGGCGAGGACGAGGTTGGTTCAGACGACATAATGCGATCAGCTTTTCCAAAATGCCCCGAGAATTCATGCGGTAAAACGACCCGCTTAGTATACGAACAATTGCTTGAAGGCTGGTGATGTTATGGTTAAAAAGTGACCGGCCGCGTCGGCAACGCTCGCTCTGGCAGGGGTGTTTCGGCAAGTTCCCCCGCATTTTCCATCATGGCTTTTACCGGCAGGTTCGCCATCCGGCAGAAATTGGCCAGCAGAGTGTAGCCCCCCTCCGTCAGAATCGACTCAGGATGAAACTGCACACCAACGACCGGCCACTCCTTGTGACAAAGCCCCATGACAAGCCCCTCTTCGGTTCGTGCCGTGATCGTTAGGTCACTTGAAATCGAGGCCTCTTCGGCAAGTAGGGAATGGTACCTTCCTACCCGCATCGGACTGGGCAGACCAGCAAAGACATCGGTCCCCTGGTGATAAACCAAGCTGCTTCGACCATGCATAGGACGTGGTGCGCGAATGATGTTTCCCCCCAGCGCTGCCGCAATCACTTGATGTCCCAAGCAGACTCCCAGAATTGGCGTTGTTGCTCCCAATTTCTGTACAACTTCCACACAGCAGCCCGCTTCTTTGGGTGTGCAGGGGCCGGGCGAAAGGATGATCGCCTTGTATCGCTTGGCGGCAATCGCCTCGACTGTGATGGCATCGCTACGTATCACTTCTGTCACATTCCCAAGCCGGCGTAAATACCGCGCTAAGTTGTGGACAAAGCTGTCGTAGTTATCCAAAAGCAAAATCAAGTGGCGTCTCCCTGTTTCTTATTCCATTCGTGACTTCTGTTTACCTAGGCCACACCGCTCGCAACAGGCCCTCGGCCTTGTGCCAGGTCTCTTCGTATTCATGAACTGGATCAGACTGCACCGTCACGCCGCCCCCTACAGGAAATTGCCACCAGCCTCGTGCGGCCGTAATCGTCCGAATCAAAATACTAAGGTCCAAACTTCCATCAAACCCTAAATAGCCCAGTGATCCGCAATAGGGCCCTCGCGCCGTAAGTTCTAGCTCGGCGATGATCTCCATGGCTCGCACTTTGGGGGCACCGGTAATAGAGCCCCCTGGGAACGCATTGCCGATTAGGTCGACTGCACTTTTTCCTTCGCTCAGCTTGCCGCGAACCACCGAGACAAGGTGCTGCACAAATTGAAACGTTTCCAGGCCGCACAGTTTGGTCACTTGAACGGAATCTGCCTCACACACGCGGGAGATATCATTCCGCAGCAAGTCCACAATCATCACGTTCTCCGCGCGATCCTTTTCACTTTCGAGCAATTCATCCCCAGCGTATAAATCCGCCTCAGCAAGGCTCGTTCGTCGCCGCGTCCCTTTGATCGGACGTGCTTCTACCTCATTGCCACGTATTTGGATGAAGCGCTCCGGCAACGCGCTCACAATTTGAAAGTCATCGGCATCCATATAGCCGGCAAACGGGGCAGGATTGCATTGCCGCAGTCTCAAATACAGCTGCAGCGAATCTTCGCGCGCCTCGCACAGCAGTCGCTGCGACAAGTTCACCTGAAAAGCATCACCTGCGCGGATATATTCGATCGTGTCGGCAACCGCCTTTTGATACTGCTCGCTAGAAAAGTTGCTCGTGATCCGTCCGCCAAGACCCACGGGATACTGCGGAGCCAGTTCCCTTAAAGGGAGCTTCGGCGGCGTCAAAACGCCACGTTTCTCACACGTTTCAGGCCCTGAATGTAACAGGTCCCAAAAATACTGCAGTCGCTCTGCGGCTCTTTGCGCACGCTTGCTGGGCTCCTTCTCCGGAAACCCTTGAGAGATCAGCCAAGCTCGATGTTCAACATGATCAAACGCCAGTACGACGTCATAAAAGCCCAGCACCAAGTGTGGCAATGCAAATTCATCGTGGCGCGAAGGTGGAATCTTTTCGAGCGCTCGACAGAAATCGTAGGAAAACAGCCCCGCTGCGCCCCCTTGAAACGGAGGCAGACCAGCGATTGTCTCGGTGGCAAACTCTTTCAGCCGACATTCCAACTCGACCAGCGTGTAGGCATTTCCGGTTTGCACGCGAAGCGTTTCAAACGGTTCGGCTGTCAAAAACGAATACCGTCCTAGCTTGGCATCTCTAACGGCACTATCGAGGAACAGGCATCCCGGAAGCTGCGCAAAACGTAGCAGCGCAGCCTCGGCGTCAGGTGCTGGCGAAATCTCTTTGATTAGCGGGAAAGAACCACTCATGAAGTGCTCTCTCCTTCGCCGCGAGTGATCGCACTCTTCTTCAGGCGATGGCTCTCCTCTTCAATCGTCAGCATACCCCAGCGAAGAGCTTCATCCTGCTCGTACTGCTTGCCAAGTTGCAAAGCGGTGGCCGCCTTTGCCATCTCAAATCCTAAGTAAAACGCATGCGAAGGATCTATTGTTCTCGCCTTGCGTGTAGTTCCAGCATCATTTCCAAAGCCTGGGTTGATTAGTTGCTCAAAAACTACAAAGGGGTCGGCATTTCGCAGGTGCAAGCCTGCCCCAATCAAGTGCACCTCACCATCCTGAGCAAAGATGCGGTAGCTGTTGTCTTTAATACTAGCAGCAAGATTTTCCAGCGACTCACCGGCAAACGCTCGTAGCTTCGGATCGCGGAGCATGACCAGTTGAGGTTCTAAATGTTTGGGGGGAACTTTCTGGTTGACGGCATGATAGACCAGTCGCCGAGCAAGGTCACATTCTTTCACGCTGGTTCGTGCCCAGTTAATTACCTGCGTTGTCAGTACGGAACGAATTCCGAGTTCCTGGCAAATCGCCAAAAGCAGCACATTCACGCCGGCAGAATCCACATCCGTTAACTCGGTAAGGTTCCCAATCCCCATCATCATCTCGGCGTCGGGATACTCTTGCCGAACGCGCATGTAACGCTGCAAACTAGCCGCAAATCCGAACCCAATCGGCTCCAGGATCGCATCAATTCGCAGCGGTACTTTGGCGTCCGAAAGCGTTGTTAGTGTCTGCTCTAGGCCCCCGAGTGTTGGAAAGTCATCGGGTATCACCACCACTTCGCAGCCCCAATCGAGCGCTGCATGGCGGTTGGTCGCATTGACCGATAAAACAAGTTCGGCCCCCGCCTTCACGGCCGGCGCGATCTCTTGTGGGTTAAGGCTATCCACAGAAACGCGATGCCCAGCATCCTTGAGCAACTTGATGCAATCGGCGACGCCGCTCCAGGTATCCCCCGGATCACATCCGACGTCGATCAGGTTGGCGCCATCGCGACGTAGGTTGTCTGCCATCTGCAAGATGACATCTCGTGTCAGTCGTGGGGCATGATTGATCTCGCCGAGGATCTCAATGTCATAGTTGCCATAGTCGTCGCCCCGTTTGCGTCGCTTGCCAAAGAACTCATCCAGTTGTCGCAAGTCTCGTGGGCCGAGCGACACCGGTAATCCGGTTTTACGCTCAATCGGGGTTAGCTCACCATGACAATAGCCCGGCACTAACACCTTGGTAGCTTCCGGCGGCGGAGAAACATGCTTTGCAATCCAGTGGGGCGTCATTAGTGCGGCCACAGTGATCGGAAGCACACCGATCGAGTAATCAAAATCCACTAAAGGCGTAAGCTCAGACAAAATCTGCCGCAAGGCAAACTCCGCCAGTCTTCCCGTCACAAAATGGATATGTTCCCGTGCCACGTTGCTACTCTTGCAATCGGTTCTGCTTGAAGGATCGCTGAATTACTTTTTGGTCTCGCGCGAATAACGAAAGCCGCCATTCACATTTAGCACTTGCCCGGTGATAAAGTCAGCGTTGGAAGATGCCAAAAACAGGGCCGCTTTGGCGATGTCATCCCCGCTTCCCCACCGCTCACGTAGTGACTCTTTCAGGGCTCGGCTTTGCCAATACTCGGAGGCCTCATCCCCCCAAGCGGTTTTAATCCAGCCTGGGGCAATGCAGTTCACGCGAACCTTCGGCGCCAGCGATTGCGCTAAGCTGCGTGAGAATGCCATGATCGCCCCCTTCGTCGTGGCGAACATTTCGCCGCTATCGCCAGCCATCCCTTGGCTCGCTTGATCCCAGCCAATATTGATGATGGTGCCTTCACGCTTGTTCGAAAGCATCTTGGCTCCAATAGCACGGGACAGCTCTAGCGTCCCAAGTACATCGACTTGCCACAGCAGTTCCAGCTTTTTTGCATACGACCAAGAAGCTGCCTCACCAGTCAGAACATCAGCTCCCGCATTATTTACCCAGCAGTCCACATGGCCAAATGCATCCCAGGCATCGTCGGCAAGTGAGGCACGTCCTTCCTCCTGGGAAAGGTCCGCAGTCACCACCTTCGCCTCAACACCCAGTTGAGCAACATCGCGAAGAACGGCTTGTGCACGACCGGTCGAGCTTCGTGAGTGGACAACGACTTTTGCCCCTGCACTCGCAAATGCCAGCGCCATCGCTCGTCCGATCCCCGACGACGATCCTGTCACGACCACAATTTTCCCTGCCATCACGCCGCTCAGCCATTACGAACCTGCCTTACCAATTATTCCAAGTACTTTTGTGCCAGCTGCGCGACCATGCCCGCAATCGCCTTACGTGCCGAGGCGGGCGCCAACAACTCCGCTTCCGCCCCCAGCGCTAAAACGCGTGGAATGATCTCCAGGTCATGCGCCGCTTTGACAATCAGCGTGATGCTGCCATCGGGATGGTTGGTCACCTGCTGCGCAGGATGCCACGGATCTTCGAGCACCCACTTCGCGGCCCGGGCAGAAATGCGAACCTTGAAGTCCATTCCCTTCCCGCCCGAAAAGATTCCCAGCCCCTCTCCTAAATACTTCTGCAAATCAAACGTCGCATCTGGCGTAAACCATTTGTCTAGCGCCGTCGCCCGGGAAAACCGGTCGAGCTTCAAATGCCGCAGTCGTTCTTTGTCGGCTGCAATTTCGTGTGCGGCCGCAATGATATACAAGCTGGAGTGGTAGAAGACGACCGCATACGGCTCAATGATGCGTGTCTGCACATCCTTGCCTGGCGGAGCATAGTCAATCTCCACCAGTCGATGCTCTACGATGGAGCGATGGATTGCCGACAAAATCCCTTGCTGCTTTTCGTAAGACTTGGCTGCAATGCCACGCACGTAAAGGGTTTGTCGATACGCTTCGTAGTGCTTCCAGATCGCTTCAGGCAATTCCTCTCGCAGCTTTGTCCAAAACGATTCAATCCCTTGCCAAAACGGTGTCCCCGCCAGCGGGTACAGCAGATCTCGGCTTAGCGAAAGGGCGATCAGTTCAGTAGCTGACGCGGTCACCTTGAACGAACCACGTGCCTGACTGCCAAGCTTCCAAACTTTGCCGCGAGAGGTGTCGTGCACATCGACATCAATGCCGGCCGACTGTAACGCCTCCAGGTCGCGGCGCACGCTCCGAATATGTAACGAGCTCAGCCCAAGCTCATTGACCAAATCGTCACGGATCTCTTCCAGGGCTCTCCCAAAGCGATAACGCTCCAGAATCTGCAAGATCCGATGTTGTCGTACGAGTTGTTCGTTGCGTGCCATAGTCGTAGTTCCGTCTGCTTACTTTCGACCTTGATTATGGCCGTTTGTACCTCCCGTCGCCAGAAACCCTCAGGCCAAATGTTGCTCCTACATGCTGAAATGTTTTCCCCTTAGGAATTTGTAGGTGTCCCGCAGGACACGTTAGGTCACTTCTGGGGAATCTCACGCCAAAAAGTGATAAAAAAGTGAAACGGCTCCGTGAAAATACGGCCGCCTGCCATTCGAGGATTTCTTAGGGGCGACTAAAATAAGGTTTTGCCCCTTGCCTAGACAGTTTGGCAGGCAAATCGTCCACGGTCTTGCGTCTCCTACCACTTCATACTTCCAGCAGGTTGACTTGCCATGCCTCCGGCCGTCGTACTTCTCAGCGGTGGGCTCGATTCAGCGACGGTCCTTGCCATGGCCCAACACCAAGGCTTTGAAGTTACCTGTATTAGCTTTCGTTACGGCCAGCGCCACCATGTCGAACTCGAAGCGGCTCGCCAAATTGCCAAGCGCCACGCGGTGAAGCGTCACGTTGAGATGGAAATCGACCTGCGGCAATTCGGCGGCTCAGCCCTTACTTCGGACTTGGCTGTTCCTAAGTCGACATCGGTCGAAGGAATCGGCAGCGACATCCCCATTACCTACGTTCCAGCGCGAAATACAATTTTCCTCGCGTTTGCCATGGCATTGGCCGAGACGACCAACTCCAAAGATATTTTCATTGGGGTCAACGCCCTCGACTACAGCGGCTATCCCGACTGCCGTCCCGAGTTTATCGACGCCTTTCAAAAGATGGCTAACATCGCTACGAAGGCGGGCGTTGAAGGGCAGGGGCTGACGATTCATACCCCTCTGATCCATTTGACCAAGGCGCAAATCATTCAGCAGGGAACTTCACTGGGGGTGGACTATGCCTTAACGACCAGTTGCTACGATCCATCACCAACGGGCTTGGCTTGTGGCCGCTGCGATTCTTGTTGGCTTCGTAAAAAAGGTTTTACAGAAGCCAATGTACCTGACCCAACGAAGTACGTTGGTTAGTCGGAATCGATCGCCCTTAGAAGGTTCCGGTGATCCGCCGTGGGCGGTGCACTTCGCGTACGTCAACCCATTGCATTCCCGCACGACGCGCCGCTTCAATTCCCAGGTCCGAATCTTCATACACCGTGCATTCGGCCGGCTTGGCCTTCATGCGATGGGCCGCTTCTAAAAACACGTCCGGCTCTGGCTTGTGTTTCTCGGTATCTTCGGCAGCAACGATGGCATCAAACCACGTATCGCAGCCAATTGCTACCAACTGCTTCATCACGATTTCACGATATCCACCGCTGGCTACCGAGATTGGGATCTTTCCCTTGGCTTGCCGAGCAATGTCCAAGATCGGCGTGATCGGTTCGAGCTGGTGCAGCATGTCGAGAAATGCCTGCTCCTTATCGATGGCGGCCTGTTCCACGTTTACTTTCACCCCTTGCTCTTGCGAAAGCATGGCGATGATCTTTCCCGTTGGCATGCCTCCCAGCGAGTAAAAGCGATCCTCATCAAACACAAGCCCATAGGTTGTCATCGTCTTGTGCCAACAGATGAAGTGCAAAGGCATCGAGTCGGTAAGCGTTCCGTCACAATCAAATATCAGGGCTTTGCTCATCGCGTCATCCAGGCATTGGCTCAATAAAAAACGGCCCGCTTACCCAAAAGATAAGCGGACCGCCAAATCCGTTCACAGGTTTACTAAACGAACCGTCGGTTCATCTAGTGTACCAAGACTTTGTCTTAGTACATGTCATGGTCGTGGCCATGCCCCTTCTTGCCCTTGCTGTCCTTTGGCTTTTCAGCGATCAAAGCATCGCTGGTTAGCAAAAGCGTTGCAACGCTGGCGGCATTGGCCAATGCGGTACGGGTTACCTTCGTTGGGTCGATAACGCCAGCCTTTACGAGGTCTTCGTATTGGTTGGTGAGAGCGTTGTAACCAAAGTTTCCCTTGCCTTCGATGACGCGTTCGCAAACGATGCCGCCGTCTTGGCCAGCATTTTCCGAAATCATCGTCAAAGGAGCACGGCAAGCACGCAGCACGATGTTGTAACCAACGGTTTCATCGTGGGCGGTGTCTTCACCAACCTTGACTTGCGAGCTGGCACGCAGCAAAGCCACGCCACCACCTGGCAGAATGCCTTCTTGAACAGCAGCGCGGGTAGCATGCAGAGCATCTTCCACGCGAGCCTTCTTTTCCTTCATTTCGCTTTCGGTTGCACCACCGACGTTGATCTTGGCAACGCCGCCAGACAACTTAGCCAAACGCTCTTCCAGCTTTTCGCGATCGTAATCGCTGGTGCTGACCGAGATTTCGCGACGGAGCTGTTCGATCCGAGCCTTGATGGCGTCGGTCTTGCCGCTACCTTCGATGATCGTCGTGTTGTCCTTGTCGATGATAACCTTCTTGGCACGGCCAAGATCGGTCAGTGGCAGCGTTTCAAGCTTCGTTCCCAAAGCTTCAAATACTGGCGTTCCACCGGTCAAAACCGCGATGTCTTCCATCATGGCCTTGCGACGGTCACCGTAACCAGGAGCCTTCACAGCGGCGCACTTGAACGTGCCACGCAGCGTGTTGATTACCAAAGTGGCCAAGGCTTCGCCTTCGACATCTTCAGCAATGATCAACAAAGGCTTGCCTTGTTGAACAACAGCTTCCAGGATTGGAACCAATTCCTTGATATTCGCGATCTTCTTCTCGAACACCAAGATGTAAGGGCTCTCAAGAACCGCAGTCATCGTGTTCGGATCGGTCACGAAGTAAGGCGATAGATAGCCACGGTCGAATTGCATACCTTCGACCCATTCGATCTCGGTCGTCAGGCTCTTGCCTTCGTCAACCGTGATCACGCCATCCTTACCAACCTTCTCCATCGCGTCAGCCAGCTTGTTGCCGATTTCGCGATCGTTGTTGGCGGCGATCGTGGCCACATTGGCCATCTCGCTCTTTTCCTTGATCTTGATCGACATCTTGTGCAGCTTTTCGGTGATGTCCGAAACTGCCTTCTCGATGCCGGTCTTCATTTGAACGGGATTCACGCCAGCAACAACGGCCTTGAGGCCTTCGTTGAAGATCGCTTCAGCCAAAACGGTAGCGGTCGTGGTGCCGTCACCGGCAACGTCGCTCGTCTTGCTGGCAACTTCGCGAACCATACGGGCACCCATGTTTTCATAGGTGTCTTCCAGGTCCACTTCCTTCGCAACGGTCACGCCGTCCTTGGTGACGGTTGGCGAGCCAAAGCTCTTTTGCAGAATTACGTTGCGTCCCTTAGGACCAAGCGTAACCTTGACCGCACGGGCCAACTTCGAAACACCGCGGCGAATTGCCTCGCGTGCTTCCTGATCAAAAGCCATCATCTTTGCCATGATATTCGTCTCTCTACGTACTTACGTGATTTTTGAACGAGGTATTTGAAAGCGCGTAAGGCCAAAAGCCTCTCGCAACTAGTCTTCGATAATGGCGAGAATGTCTTCTTCGCGCATCAGCAGCAATTCTTCGTCGCCAACCTTGAAGGTCTCACCAGCCCAGCTGGTGAAGATCACGCGATCATTGACCTTCACTTGCAGAGTGCCGCGTGAACCGTTGTCGAGCAACTTGCCGTTGCCAACGCTGACGATTACGCCGCGAGCTGGCTTGTCCTTGGCCGAGTCTGGCAGAACAATGCCGCCAGCCGTGACCCCTTCGCTCGACTCACGCTTTACCACCACACGGTCACCAAGCGGTTGAAGCTTCAGTTCAGACTTGGCTTTCTTCCCTTTTTCCTTCGTCGCAGTCGTCATGCGTGAAATCCTCCGGACAAACGTAGCTCTGTGAGTAAATTACAAAAACAGCCAATTTCTGTCGTCGCGGCCGACTTCGGGCAACGACATCTCCGGCTGTCAAAAAAGCATGGTCGCTTTCGTGGACTCTCAAAAAAGCAACTTGCGCGCCAAACGAAAGGCTTTGCTGTCTAACTCAAGCCTTGGCAAACCGTTACGCCCATTTATCCCGCTAGAGACCGCTCCGCCACCCTGCCGCCGGCCAGGAAAAATCGGCGCTGGACTGCCATGCTGTCATTTTGGCAGAATCTCAAGGTAACCCGAAAGTGTGGTTTTGTGAGGCAGCGGTTGTTGGTTACCGATGCGGTGGTCACAATAGGAAACTCGTCGGATTTTTCGTGGGGTCCCTTCATTCGCTTTGTGATCGCCAAAAATGCCCATCCAAGTTACGTGTGGACAGTGCAAACAAACCCTAGCCGCTCCTGACACTTTGGCCGGGAAGGCGGCCAAGTGCCCCAAGTGCTCGGCCATCATCAATATTCCTGCCGCGGCACCTGCTGCGCCGGCGCTCTCTCCACTTGGCGCACCTTTGGGGGCAGCTGCCGGGTTTGGTGCACCCGCTCCTTCTGGTGCAATTCCAGGAGGATCGGTTTGTCCTACCTGCTATTCATCGCTGCCGCCGAATGCCGTCCTGTGTGTGAAGTGTGGCTTCAATCTGAAAACCGGACAGCAGACAAAAACGGTGCGTGGCCCAGGGCTCGGCGGGCCCAAGCTTGGTGGCGGTGATGGCCACGGCGAAGTGGCCTCGATGATCCTGGAACGCGCGTCCATGTCGATTCAAGAAGACGAGGTGGCCGAAAAGAGCAAGCTCGGCGAAGGTTTGCCGTGGTGGAGCTACCTCGTCATGCTGATGTTGGCGGTTGGCTTTTTGATCGTGATGTCGATGCTTCCTGTAACGCAGGCGATGGCAGCAATCGGCGGTGTTTTGATTGCTTTGGGTTCCATTCTAAGCCTCGTCACGTCAATCCTGATTTATAAAGCGGCCTTCGACGATGACATTGTCACGGGGCTGCTTAGCCTGTTTGTGCCGTTTTACGTGTTGATCTTTATATTCTCGCGATGGGCAGCGTGTGGGGCCTACTTCCTGGCAAACATTGCCGGGGCATGTATTCTTGGATTTGGCGTTTTCATCATGCTTTATGGCAGCACCTTCGTCAGTGACAAGCCCGAAGATGCCATGGCCTTTTTTCAGATCATTGCCGGGCTCTAAACGGCGGTAGGTTTCGGCGTACGTTCGGTGGCAGGTCATTGGGGAGAATCCGACTTGGGTTTCTTCCCAATTGGATCCCCGTTGGAATTCGGCAAAAGCCCGGCAAAAAAGGCCTGTTCTGCTAGACTTTTGCCCGGCTCCCCCTTATTCTCACGGGTAAATGTGCTCAGTGCTTTTTCTCCCTCAGGAAGTCTCCTGAAAAGTACTGCGGCAATCGCTGACGGACGGTTGTTGCACCTGGCGGATGCAACGCGACGGTTGGTCAGTGGGATGAAACCATTTTCTTTTTGCTAAAGAGTCGCATTCATGAATAGTCCGTCAGTCCGTTTGTGTGGTGCTCCGTGGATGGGTTGGTTGCTTGGCGTGTGCACAATCATCGGTATGCAGCTCGGCTCACTCAGCCCAGTTGTGTTGGCGGATGAACCTGCTGCCGGTAAGCAAGTTGCCATGGAAGTGCTTGTCGATCGAGCAGTGAAGGCGGAAGACTCGAAAGAGGCCGACGCCAAGGAAAAGGTCAAGGTTCGCTTTTGGTTGTTCCTGCCGGAAGGCTTTGACGCCAAAGCCAGTGAGAAAAAATGGCCGCTCATGCTGTTCCTGCATGGTTCAGGCGAACGGGGTGATGATCTAGAAAAGGTCAAAGTGCACGGCCCACCAAAGATCGCCGCTGCCGACGCAACCAAGATTCCAATGATCGTGATCTCACCCCAGTGTGAGTCCGGTCGTCGGTGGGACTCGGCCGAGCTAGTACAGTTGGTCGATCAAATGGCCGCCAAGTTCAATGCGGACCCCAAGAAGCTTTATCTGACGGGGCTTAGCATGGGGGGCTATGGAACTTGGAATATTCTGGCTGACTATCCGGGGAAATTTGCAGCCGCCGTGCCCGTGTGCGGCGGTGGCAATCCCACGCAAGTCGAAAAGATGAAACGTACGCCGATCTGGGTCTTTCACGGTGCCAAGGATCAGGCCGTTCCTCTGACCCGTAGCGAAGAGATGGTCGCCGCCCTCAAGCAGATTGAAGGGGATGTCAAGCTGACCGTCTATCCAGAAGCCGGCCACGATAGTTGGACGGAGACCTACGCGAATCCGGAAGTTTACAAGTGGCTTTTGGAAAAGTCACTGTAATCCCGTAACGCAATCTGGCTTACACATCATTTGTTTTTATTCTTCCCCGTTTCGTAGTCCCAAGAAGGGCCGTAGTCATGTCGATGGATCCGAATAACCCGTACGCAAGCTCATCGCCTAATAAGCCGATGGGTAGCACTGCCAGCTTGGATTTTGCCAAAGCACTTCAGGCCCCATTTGAGGGCGAAGGTGCGATTGTCACTTTGATTTTATGCGGGCTCTGCGCCATGTTTGGAATGTTTATTTTTCCGCTCATGGTCCTTTATGGATATGGGTTTGAAACTGCCGAGGCCAAGATTGTTACGGGCGGGGCCGCAAATCCAAAGTTCAACATGGATCGAATCGGTGCCTATGTAAACCGAGGTGTGTGGCCTTGGCTAATCGCGTTCATTGCCGGGTCCGTGGTTGGATGTGTTTTCTACATTGCTGTTTTAGCAGTTGTTCTGGTCGCATCTGCAGTCCTGGGTGACAATGCAGGGATCGCGGGACTTTTCATTCTCCCACTCTATCTTGCTCTTATTGCTGGCATGTACGGAGTTGTAAGTGCCGCAACGCTTCAAGCAGGGCTAACGCAAAGTTCCAGCAATACGTTTGACTTTGGCTGGATCTTTGATTTCTGCGGCAAGATGTGGAAGGAGCTATTGCTTTCCGTTTTAGTACTGATGGTAGTCAGTTTTGTCGCTGAAATAGCTGGGGTGATTGCACTTTGCGTTGGGCTCATACCAGCGATAGGCTATATCACGATGGTCCAATTCAATATTCAAGCCCAGCTCTACCCGATCTATCTCTCTCGTGGCGGACGTCCTTTGCCGTTCAAGCAAGATCCATCGACGATGCCCGTCTATGGCCCCGGCCCAGGAACGCCTGGTAGCAATCCATTTACCTAATGCATGCATTTGTAGGGTGGGTCAAGCCGCAGGCGATGACCCACCATGTTGGAATTGCCATGGCTACTTGTCGTGGCCAATGAATGGATACGTGGGGGCGAATTTGCCAATGCCAATGGGCCTTGGCATTCGACGCTGGTGGGTCATCGCGGCGACCGCTTGATCCACCCTACGGTAGTCCTATGAGGATTTTCGCGAATGCCTCACTATCGGCGGAATTACGTACCGGGTGGCACGTATTTTTTCACGCTGGTTACTCTAGAACGGCGTCCGCTGTTTTTGCATCAGGAATGCTGCTCTCTCTTTTTGTCTTGCTGTGACAAAATAAGTGGTAGCATGCCGTTTCAAACAATCGCTTGGGCACTAATGCCCGATCACTATCATGCGATTTGGGTTTTGCCCCGTGATGACAGCGACTATTCCACTCGTTGGCGACGAATCAAGACGGAATTCACAAAGGAATATTTGACTCTTGGTGGTTCTGAATTGGTTCAGTCTCCTTCGCGAACTAAGGCAAGTGAAAGAGGTGTTTGGCAAAGGCGATTTTGGGAATACACGGTTCGTGACGAAGCAGATCTAGAACGCTGTGTCGATTACATACACTGCAATCCATTTCACCATGGCTTGGTGGAGCGATTGCAGGACTGGAAGTGGTCGTCGTATCAGGACTATGTACAGCGAGGGCAGTATCCCGAAGATTGGAATGGCCCAGTTGATAACAGCAATTCATCAATTGCTTTGTGGGGCGAGTACTAAAGCTCCCATTGCATTTGTAGGGTGGGTCAAGCCGCAGGCGATGACCCACCATGTTGGAATTGCCACGGTAGATTGTCGTGGCCAATGAATGGGTGACTGGGTACGTGGGGTCCGAAGTTGCCAACGGCAATGGGCCTTGGCATTCGACGCTGGTGGGTCATCGCGGCGACCGCTTGACCCACCCTACGAAGGCAGCAAGCTATTCAAGCTTGCTGTTGAATCGCCGAACTCGCGACTCATCAAAACCATTCTTTTCGGCCAATCGCGTAGGTCTGATAGAACTCTTCGTCGGACTTGGTTAGGTAGATGATTCCTTCTACCATTCCAATGACATGCATGGCGAACGTCGCCAAGAGCGGTGCGATCAAACAAGAGCCGGTCACAAGTCCCACCAAATAAACTGCCAACATGATGCCGCCGGCGTTATTGAGTCCCAAGATAAACTTGTGGATTCCAAGGCCCCCTAGCAAAATGCCGCAAATGCCGGCCGCAATCTTCTTGCTGGCAAATTCGCGAACCGCTGGATTGGAATTGTCCGTCGCAAAGCTACTGCTACCCGAATAGGCCGTCGGCACGGGAACTTGAAAATTCCCCGCGCATTGCGGGCAAGGAATGATTTGTCCAGCCTGAGCCGGTGTCACAGGAATGACAGCCTGGCAGAATGGGCAAACCACCTGGACGGGCTGCGGCGGGCCAAACGGGGACGGTGATGGGTTACTCGACATCGTGTTTCCCCTAGAAAAAAGGTTTGGCGGTAAAAAAGGATTTCTGTTGGTCTAAGGCTATCCACCGCAGGCCGACCCAGCAAGGGTTTCGTTCCCCGTCGGGCAATCTTGGTCAAATTGCCCCAACATTTTTAAAAAAGTCGCTCTCGTCTCGACAAGCCTACTTATCGAGCGCCTTAATGATGTTATCCACATCGTAGACGCAGCCCCCCCATGTGCCACCGCCATGCTTTTGCAGGGCAGCCCACAAGCGTGTATCGTCCGGCAGGTCAGGATCAGGCTTGATGGCCGGGTTGGTTGACCGTTGGGCCAAAATCGTTGCCCCTTCGGCAGGCGTGAACTGCTTGCCATCGGCACCAATCAGGTCTACCGATCCCACGAGCGTATTGCGGTCGATCACGATCTGAATCACGTCGCCATCTTTCAGCTTGCCAATCGGGCCCCCGGCCAACGCTTCTGGTCCGACATGCCCAATGCAGGCGCCGGTGCTCACGCCGGAGAAGCGAGCATCGGTGACGACTGCAACTTCCTTGCCCCACTTCAAAAACTTCAAGGCCGAAGTGAGCTGATAGGTCTCTTCCATGCCGCTCCCCATCGGGCCACGGCCAGCCAGTACTAAGATATCGCCAGGCTTGATGGGCGCTGTCTTTTGTCCCTTGATGGCTGCAATCGCTTCTCGCTCGGAAGTAAAGACGCGGGCAGGGCCGACCTTGCGATACACGCCATCGGCATCGACGACAGAGGGGTCAATACTGGTTGCCTTAATCACGGCTCCTTCGGGGCAAAGATTCCCCAGCGGGAAGCAAACGGTGCTTGTCAGTCCTCGTTCCTTCGCTTGCGGCGGTGGAATGATCACATCATCAGCATCCACATCATCCCGACTCTTCAGTAACTGCCGTAAGGTCTCGCGGCGTTCGGATTTCTCCCACCAGTTCAGCACATCTCCCAGGGGATGGCCGGTGACCGTCATGGCGGCTAGGTCAAGCAGTCCCATCGCCCGTAGGTGAAGCATGACTTCCGGCACGCCACCCGCCAAAAACATCCGAACCGTCGGATGATTGACCGGACCGTTCGGCAGAACCGAAACAAAGCGTGGAACTTGGCGATTCACTTCTGTCCAATCGTCAACCGTGGGACGCTTGCGCCAGCAGCAAACGCAACAGCAGGAATATGCAGCAGCAAGTTGGTCGATCCGCCACAGGCCGCATGCACCATCATCGAATTGCGAATGGCGGCATCGCTCAGGATGTCACGCATCGTCAGTTTCATCTTGGCCATTTGTTCAACGGCACGGGCACTTTGCCGAGCCATGTCGAGCCAAATCGGTTGGCCGCTAGGGGCGAGTGCCGAGTGCGGCAGCGACATACCTAAGGCTTCCGCCACGACTTGGGATGTGGCGGCTGTTCCTAAGAACTGGCAGCCACCGCCGGGCGAGCCACATGCGGCACAGCCTGCCGCGGCCGCATCTTCCAGCGTGATCTCTCCATGGACATAGCGAGCGCCAATTGTTTGTACTTTGCCGGCATCTTCACCCGTGGTTGGTGGCAATGTAACGCCGCCCGGAACAATGATGCTGGGCAAATGGTGGATTCCTGCCAGGGCGATCATCATCGCTGGCAGGCCTTTATCACACGTGGCAACCCCCAGGACTCCAGTCCGCTGCGGCAGCGAACGAATCAGCCGTCGCATGACAATGGCTGCATCGTTGCGATAGGGAAGGCTATCAAACATGCCAGTCGTCCCTTGCGAACGACCGTCGCAAGGATCGCTGACAAACGCGGCGAAAGGAACGCCTCCCATCGCTTTGAGTTCTTTCGCGGCAGCCTGCACAAGCAGTCCCACTTCCCAGTGACCAGTGTGGTAGCCCAGCGCGATCGGCGTTCCATCGGGTGCACGCACGCCCCCTTGAGTGCTGAGGATCAAATACTGGGGGCCGAGCAGGTCTTGCGGATTCCAGCCCATGCCGGCGTTTTGCGTCATGCCAAACAGGTCACCACTAGACCAGTTACGCAGCATGTCATCGGTTAAAGGGAGCGAACCCTTGGGGCCTTGGTCATTGGTCTTGATGTTGAAGGCATCGCTGGTAGAGCTGTTTGTCAAAAGTTCGTCAAGCGAGAGTTTCGTGGGGGACATGATCAGCAAAACGGCAGTCGTGATGCCGTGACCTTTTCGAGGAAATGAAGTATGAAAGTGGGAAGAAGCCTAGAGGAAGTGAACCTGTATTCTACCGGGAAGATTTCAGCTTGCCGATGACGTGTAGTGTGGCAGCCATCATCACCGGCATCGCTACCGAAAACGCAATCGCAACGGGCAGACCACCATGGTTTTCGGTCCATTTGCCAAATACGGCATACGCCACAGACAGCCCCAAGTTGGCCAGCAGAACAGGCGGCAAAAACTTTGACCAAGTTAGGCCGTGCATCCCCAGCAGCAAAACGCTCGCTTCTGCCAATACGGGCACGCCCCGCCCAATCACCAGCAGCGCGGGACCATATTGCTGGCTAAGCTGGTTCGCTCGCTCCAAATCATTGGGCCTCGAAAACCAAAGGGCAAATCGGCTGCCATATTGCTTGGCGAGGGCAAATCCCAGGATCGTTCCCAGCGTCATCCCGACCCAGCTAACGAAAATCCCAACCGGCGCCCCCAACTGAGCCCCGGCCAGCGTGCTGACCAGGCTAGAAGGAATTGGCAGAAAGATGTCGGCGGCAAGCAGGCCGGTGACCACCGTAGCAACCACCGTGTTAGAAGGGGGATTTTGTTCCCAGCGTTCCCAGGCAGCTTCGGACCAGGCACCAAAGAGCAAAAAGGGGATGATCGGTACGAGTAAAACCGCGATCATCGGCAACATCGGGCGAATCAAATCACGCATAGCAGGCCATCCAGAGGCGGGGAGTTCCGGCGCGGGTCCCTTTCGCGCAGACGCCGATTTTCGTATTCTGGCAGAAAACGCCCTCGCGTGTGAGGGCTGGGCCCTGCCCTAGGGGTGTCCGCGGTTTTTCAGTCAGTTTTGCAGGGGAAGCCTTGCAGAGAGGGAAGTGGAAAGCGATGCCGTACGAGTACAACGATTCACGTAAAGTGAAAGTTGCCTTGGTTCAAATGACCTGCACGGAGGCCAAACAGCCCAACGTAGATAAGGCGCTCGCACGGATTGAAGAAGCGGCCAAACAGGGGGCCAACATCGTCTGTTTGCAAGAGTTGTTCGCAGGCCATTACTTTTGCCAGACCGAAGACCATCGCAAATTCGATCAAGCGGAACCGTTGCCCGGTCCAACGGGTGAAGCTTTGGCGACTGCCGCCAAGAAGCATGGCATCGTATTGATCGGCTCACTTTTTGAAAAGCGTGCGGCCGGCCTCTATCACAATACTGCCATCGTTTGGGATGCGGACGGAACGAACCTTGGCATGTATCGCAAGATGCATATTCCCGATGACCCACTCTTCTACGAAAAGTTCTACTTCACGCCTGGCGACCTTGGCTTCAAAAGCTTTGAAACCAAGTTCGGCACGATCGGCGTCTGTATTTGCTGGGACCAATGGTATCCCGAGGCGGCTCGTTTGACGGCGCTCGCGGGTGCTCAGATCTTGTTCTATCCCACGGCCATTGGTTGGCTCCCTGAAGAGAAGGCCGAGTTCGGCGCCAGCCAACACAATGCTTGGGAAACGATGATGCGCAGCCACTCCATTGCCAATGGCGTGTTTGTGGCCGCACCGAATCGGGTTGGCAAAGAAGGGGCGCTTGAATTTTGGGGCGGCTCTTTTGTAAGCGATCCCAATGGCAACCTTTTGGCCAAGGCAACTCACGAGAAGGAAGAAATCCTGATTGCGGAATGTGACTTGGGCTTGGTCAACGTCGTCCGAACGCACTGGCCCTTCTTGCGTGACCGACGCATTGACGCCTATGGCGACATCACCAAGCGCTATCGTGATTAACACAGTGCTGGTTGCCTTCGCGAAATGAGTTTCTTTGGCCTTTGTGGTTTTGAGCAGGATTGCATCGTGTCTACGCAAACCCCCGTACAACTTGGATACCGCTTTCCCGCTGAGTGGGAGCTGCATGCTTCTACATGGGTTTCTTGGCCCCGCAATCCTGCAACTTGGCCTGATCATTTTGAACCGGTGCCCGAAGAGTTTGCCAAGTTTGTGCGAACGATCGCGCAGTTTGAGCCAGTGAACATTCTGGCCGGGGGCGAAGCGGTTTTTGCACAAGCCAAGGTCCTCGTTGGCGATGTGGCCCGCGTACATTTGCACGAAATTCCCACGAATGATGCTTGGTGCCGTGATCATGGCCCAACGTTTTTGGTGGGTGAGCGAACGGCCGAAGGCAACAAACCTTTGCCATCCGCTTTGGTCGACTGGGAATACAATGCTTGGGGCGGAAAGTATCCTCCCTTTGATTTGGATAACCAGGTTCCTAAGCGTATCGCTGAATTGCAAAAGCGCCAGGTCTTTTCACCGGGGATCATTCTCGAAGGGGGCGCTATCGATGGCGATGGCCAAGGAACGATCCTGACGACTCGTTCGTGCTTGCTCAATCCCAATCGCAACCCGCAACTAGGGCAGGCGGATATCGAGCGTTACCTACACGATTATCTCGGGGCGAAGAAAGTCTTGTGGCTCACCGGTGGAGACTTCGCCGGCGACGATACGGATGGCCACATCGATCAACTGGCAAGGTTCATTGATCCCAGCACGGTTGTTGTTAGCGCCTGCGAAGATCCCGAAGACGAAAACTACGACCCAACGCAGCAAACCTTGGCGGAGTTGCAATCGCTGACCGACTTTCAAGGTCGGCCACTCAAGGTGGTGCCACTCTTTTTGCCACAGCCCAAGTTTGTGGATGAGCAGCGAGTCCCCGCAGGGTACTGCAATTTCATCTTTGTGAATGATGGCGTGATTGTGCCACAATTTGACGATCCGGCCGATCAACGGGCGATCGAAACCCTACAAGCTTTGTTGCCAAACAAGCGAGTGGTCGGCAGTCCCTCCCTGAACTTGATTTGGGGGCTAGGGTCGTTCCACTGCCTCAGTCAGCAAGAACCTGCCTTGTAGTTTCTGTCCCAAGAAACAGAAAACGCGGTCACATTGGACCGCGTATCTGTGATTTACATCGCGAGTGGATTGCTGGCGAGACTACCCGCCGAATTCAGGACGACGGCGAGCCAGTTGACCTTGAAGACGCGAGACGATGCTGCTGTGCATCTGGCTTACGCGGCTTTCGGAAAGGTCGAGCGTGGCGCCGATTTCCTTCATCGTCAACTCTTCGTAGTAGTAGAGGATGATGATCAGACGCTCGTTGCGATTGAGCCCCTTGGTCACCAAACGCATCAGGTCGTTCTTTTGAACGCGACGCGTGGGGTCTTCCCCCTTCTTATCTTCCAGGATGTCGATTTCCCGAACATCCTTATAGCTGTCCGTTTCGTACCACTTCTTGTTGAGGCTGATGAGGCCAACCGCGGAAGCCTCCATCTGCATCTTTTCCAGTTCGCCCACTGGGATTTCCATGTGAGTGGCAAGTTCGATAGCCGTGGGATGGCGTCCCATGCGGGCTTCGAGTGTTTTGGTGGCTTCGTTCAGTTTGCTGGCCTTCGAACGAACCAGACGTGGGACCCAGTCCATCGTCCGCAGTTCATCGAGCATCGCACCACGAATACGTGGGACGCAGTAGGTTTCAAACTTGACGCCGCGCGACATGTCAAACGCGTCAATGGCATCCATCAGGCCGAAAATCCCTGCCGAGATCAAGTCGTCGAGTTCGACGCCGTCTGGCAAGCGGGCCCAAATTCGTTCGCCGTTGTACTTCACTAGCGGCAAGTAGTTCTCGACGAGCAGGTTCCGAAGCTCTTGACTCGAGGGATCCGCTTTAAAGCGCTTCCACACTTCTTCAATTTCAAGCGCCGGGGTTGTCTGCGTAGCGGTTGCCATTCCATCCTCCGTGATGTGTGCCAAACTCTATTACTGGCGGAAACTTTGCTGGATCGGGGTAGCGATCCGAAACAAAGCCGATGAGGTTTCTACAGCGGATCGTGCATCAAATCGGCGCTAGGCCGATTCACTACAGGAAGTCCACTGCTCTCATCTCAGCAACAGAACAATTCTTCGTGAGGTCAACAAAAGCGGGCAAGTCCCTCGCCCAACAATCATTGGCCTGTTTTCTTACTAACGTGTGTCAAATTCGATTCGATCCAACTAATGTGACCTGTCAGCCATTTTCAAGGTGTGTGGTAGTCTACCGGGTGCTTTCCTGACTGGCGGTCTCTCGTAACGCTTTCTGGAATTGGCCACGGACACTTTCGGCGACAAGGTGTTGAGCCAAGTTGCCAGCTCAGCCATCCAAGGATCGCAAAGCCAAAAACGGCCAGCGACGCCATTCCAATGGTTTGGGTTACTCCGCCTCCGGAAACGACGCCCCGCACGATCACAACCGTGCAGGCCAGCGGTCCCAGGATGCCGGCGTATACTCGCCCCATTTTCCAACCTCAGATTCAGGAAGAACACACGCGGCCCTTAAGGCTTGACGTGTCATCGCGCTATCACGCACTTCCATAATCGTCAGCTGGTCTTACTTTCATTAAGCTGTCTCCGGCGATTTGCCGAATTCGGCCGTTTGTCTCCTGAGCTTCGGTAATTCTTATTTGGTTCTACTAAGGTAAGTCGCACCGATTGCAAAGCACGACTTACCAAAGACTTGTAAACAGTTTGAGCAGCGGTAAAAAAAGGATTGGTGTTTTTCTAAAGTGTTACGTTGGCTTGCTTGTCTAAAAATCTTGAAATCAGCAATTTGGAACCGATTAGGCAGCTTTCCAGTACGTCGCCGCATCGCTTGGAGCCATGCGTGCTCAGCATCCCTTCGGCAATATGATCAAGTTCGCGAGACCACTTTCCCTGCGGCTGATGGATGATCAGCGGAATGCGTGCGGCCTGCGCCCTCATTGCCAAACCTTCTTCAGGTAATGCACCCGCCAGCGATAGAGAGAGGCCTAAAAAACGGTGAACAGAACGATCGAGCCGAGCGTGGACATCCTTCGCTTCTGGCTGTGAGCCAACTCGGTTAGCGATCAAGTACAGCGGGGGCGCTGCGAGCTTTTTGCCGCAGATCGCCTTTATAAGCGAATAGGTTTCCATAATGGCGACCGCATCAGGCGTCGTCACCAGCAGCACTTCACTTGCGGTTTGCCAAAGTCCGGTGGCAAGAGGACTGCTGCGGTGTCCGGCATCAATGACGACGACATCGGCATAACGGCCAAGTGCAGCAATTTGCTTTTGCAAACGCTGGACCGACCGATCATTGACTTGATTGGGCAAGCTGCTGGTGCCAGCCGATGCGACTTGAATTCCGCCAGGGCCCAGGGCAAGGACTTCGTGAATATCTCTTCGAGCCGAGATAACGTCACGCATTCCCATCGCGTTCTGTGTACCGATGATCGAATCGAAACCGCTGCCTGTCATGTCCGCTTCGAGCAAAACCGCACGCTGACCATTACGAGCAAGCGCTACTGCCAAGTTGATGGCAACGGTTGTGGCTCCCGTTCCTTCTCGACCGGTGGCGACGACAATCTGGCGCGGCGCAGGCTCTTGCGAGGCAGCCGTAGGCCAGTTGGCCTTCAGGACGAGGTTTCGGAGTTCGGATGCCTGGTCGGACATGGAAAGCTAACAGGAAAAAAGTCGTAAGGGGTTTGAAACAGGGTTTGAACGGTGATCTCAAGTCAGTTGAAGCATTTGTTTGGCAAGTCGCAGGCCATCTGCGACAGAAATATCGTCCGGCACGGTTTGCCCATGCGTTGTGTAACTCAGCGCAAGCTTCGAGCCAAGTATCGGTGTAAGCACGCTGGCCAAATGGTCGGTCTCATCGAGTTTGCTAATCAGCAAACGGGAAACGCCAACCGGTTGGAAGCGATCAATTGCACTGGTCATGGACTCTTCACTAGCGACGGCGCTCAGTACCAAATGCACTTCATCCGGCGCCGCTTCAGTAAGGACCGATTTTAGCTCGCGAACTCGGACTTCATCGCGTGGGCTTCGTCCAGCAGTATCAATCAGAATCAAATCCATGTCTGCCAATTTGCCGACGGCGGATCGCATCTCGCGTGGTGAAGTAACGATCTCCATGGGCAAGTCCATGATGTCCGCATAGGTTCGAAGTTGTTCCACGGCTGCAATTCGGTAGGTATCCACCGTAATTAGGCCGACGCGCCACTTCTCACGCAGGCGATGGTGCGCGGCAAGTTTGGCAATGGTCGTTGTCTTTCCTACTCCGGTTGGTCCCACTAAAGCCACGACTCTAGGCCCGGCAGTGGGGCGTGCCAAAGCACCACCCAGCGTGATATCCGAGGCAATCAGCGGTACCAGCTGTTCTTTCCAGTCGGTATTGGGAGTTTCTAATTTATGGTTGGCGTTGGTAAGCCGCGTCAACAGTTCGTTTGCATAGTCCGCGACAAACCTTTGGTTCGTCAGCCACCCATGGCATTTGGAATACGACCACGTTTCGGCCTGGGGTTGCTCCTGCGCGGTACGAATCGCGATTTGTCGGGCGAGGTCATCCAGCGAGGGAGCATGCGGCGAACTGGAACGGTCTAAATTGGTGCGAATGCGATTGCGGAAGTCAAACGTGTCGGCCGCGGGAGAATTCTTTTGGATCGGCGAGGAAACTTCGGATTCGATCGTTTCATCAGAAAAGCGGCTAGGGACATCGACTTCTGCCGATGCGGTGACTTCTACCTGTGGCGATGACCACCAGCGAGATAAAAACCCGGTGGGAATTTCTCGCGTGTGCAGCACTGCCGCATCGTCCCCCAGGTCGGCACGAACAAGCCGCAAGGCTTCATGCAACGAGCGGGCCTTATAGGTTCGCAGGTCGAGGTGTGACATGGGATTTAAGGGGATGTTAAAGGTGACAGGGAAAATGAATCGTTCGACTTTGTGGGTAGGACTATCGCCCCGTTGGTGTATCCGCAATTACGCCCAGGATCTCAACTCGGGTATCGCGAGTCACTTCGCTGAAGCTCATTACATGTAGTCGTGGAATGTGTCCAAGGGTCATTTGCTTGACGCCAGGGCGGATTTGTGGGCTGACCAAAATCACCGCCTTGTTTCCAAGACGGGTGAGCTTGGGAAGTTCATTACTGATCTGCTCGCAAATCTTTTCAATCGTTGCGGGAGGCGTGCGGATGAACAAGCCGCGGTCGGAATGTTCCATGCCGGTGGCAATTTTGTCTTCAAGTGCTGGATCAAGCGTCAGCACATTCAGCCTGCCTTGCGTGTCGCGGTAACGCGAGCAAATGGTGCGGGCCAAGCGGTTGCGAACGTATTCGGTAAGGATGATTGGGTCGCGCGTCTTGCCGGCGAAATCACCTAGCGTTTCCAAAATCAGGCTGAGCTGCCGAATGGGGATCTCTTCGCGAAGGAGCAACTGCAAAACCTGTTGGACGTCGGAAAGCTTCATCGGGTTAGGAATTAGCTCATCCACGACGGCAGGGCTTGTCTTTTTCAGCTCGTCGATCAGGTGCTTAGTGGCGTCGCGGGTGAGTAATTCATCTGCATGCCGGCGAACGAGTTCCTGAAGATGTGTTGCCAGGACAGCCGTTGGCTCAACAGGCGTATAGCCCAGCATCGTTGCCCGGTCGGCAACGCCCGCTTCGATCCAGACCGCATTCTGGCCAAACGCAGGGTCTTTGGTTTCCAGACCGCCAATTTTGCCAGTCGTCATGCCGGAATCGATCGCCAGCAGCTTGCCGGGATAAACTTCCCCTTGGGCCACGGGATTGTTTGCGATCTTGATGCGATATTCAGAGTCACCCAGGCGGATGTTATCCCGAATGCGAACCTTCGGCAGGATGATGCCGATATCGGCAGCGACGGATTGGCGTACGCCAGTAATCCGCGGCAGAAGGTCGCCCCCATATTTGGGACTGGCGAGCTTTACTAGGCCTGCACCAATCTCGATCTCCATGGGGTCAATCGAGAGGTAGTCTTCAATCCGTTCTTCGACAGGCTTTGGAGTATCGGCAACCTTCTGCTGCTTGGCCTCGACAATGGCCGCAGCCTTTTTCTGTCGAGTCAGCACGAGCGACATTCCCGCACAGCCTGCACCAATGGTGAGCAGGGGCAGCTTAGGAAGATTTGTCAGAATCAGGATGAACAAGAATCCGCTGGCAACGGCAAGTGCCGTGGGATTGCTGAATAACTGCGACATGAACTGCTTCGGCAGATCGGTCTTTTGCGTATTGCGTGTGGTGAGCAAGCCTGCGGCCACCGAGATGAGGAACGCAGGAACTTGGCCTACCAGCCCGTCACCGATGGTCAGTTTGGTAAAGACTTCGGCGGCTTCCGCAAAGTCCATCCCTTGCTGAAACACGCCGATAACAAAACCACCCACCACGTTCACAATCGTGATGATAATGCCTGCGATGGCATCGCCACGCACGAACTTACTAGCACCGTCCATCGCTCCGTAGAAGTCTGCCTGTTGTGCAACTTCTTCGCGGCGTCTTTGGGCTTCTTTTTCATCAATCGTGCCGGCGTTAAGGTCGGCATCAATGGCCATTTGACGGCCTGGCATACCATCCAATGCAAAGCGAGCGGCCACTTCGCTGATACGTGTGGCACCTTTGGTGATGACGACAAACTGGATGACGACAATGATCACAAAGATCACGATGCCGACGACAATTTGATCGCCCGCCACGAATTCGCCAAAGCCCTTGATCACGCCACCGGCCGCATACATTCCGTCGGCTTCGGCTCGCGTCAAAATCAAACGCGTTGAAGCGACGTTTAATACTAGTCGTGCCAGTGTGGTTGCAAGTAGCAGCGAAGGAAAGATGTTGAATTCAAGCGGTGTCTTGACGTAGATCGTCGTAAGCAGGATGACCACCGAGACCGTAATGTTAATCGCGAGCAGCACATCCAATAGATGCGGACTCATCGGGACCATGATCACCAAAATGCAGGAGATCAGGCCGATTGGCAGAATCAGGTCTTGGATTTTCGAAGCCAGACGCCACATGCTGCTTATACGCTCATCATAATTGCTCAATGAAAACGGTCTCAATCACACACGAGTCCGCAAGGGCTTTCGGGGATGAGGAATCCTCACCACCACGATGGGCCGGTTTTGCAGGGACGACGTTGGGGCGGGAAGTTACCCAAACGTTGCCGAAGGGGCAAGGCAGATTGCCAAGCGTCTTCACGGATTGATCGCTGCTTGTTCTTCTTTCTTCGCTGCTGAGCGATGTTACGCAAACTGTGATGCTTCGCTGGATCCTCCCTGTTACCCAACGCGAACTATCCTTGCGATGGTAATGCCCGGCCAACGTTACAGACGAAGAACCGCAGGCGGGGAATGGTTTGTTTAATTGCCAGTTGGCTTGTCGAGAAAAGGCACCCACTCAAGATGTCGTCTGCTCAGCTTGCCGGCTTTGATGAGTGGTGAACGAGAGGCAAAGACGCCTATCGTTGCCGCAGCGTCTAGCAGCCAGACCTTGCTGGAAGAACTCGACCTGCGTCAGGATGAAGTGCTGGCGCAGCTTGATGCATTAAATCTCCGCATCGAGCAAGTGCTTCGCGAATGTGCCGCAACCGTTCAGCGAGACGCTGCCTAATTTGCCGCTGGTGAAGTGCTCAGCCCTTTTGGTCGAGATGACCACTCTTTCCGATAGCACGCAATAGCCGCATCGCCACCAGGATGGCTACAATGCATCCGGTTAGGCCCAGGATAGAAATCTCATGCATCCCTAGATGCCATGGCTTTTCAAACAGCAGCGGCGGCACCTTGTAAGCCATCAACAGCGACGAGCCGACAAACAGGGCGCTTGCTGAGCATTCCCAGCACAAGGCGATTGACGCTGGGGCCCAGTCCACGATGGTCGAGATGAACGTCGAACTTGCCGGCGTTTACCTGCTCCAGGATCTGCATCACCCGCTGGGGAAAGACCTCGGCCAGGTGTTCTACTTCGTAATAAAGGCGACGAAGCTTTTTGATTTGTCGTTTAGGGGACAGCCTCGAAAGGATCATTCCTTTTTGGAATGGCTGCATCACCTCGATTAGGCTAAACGTCGGACTGAGTGTTTTTGCGGTCCCTTCCAGCGTGACCAGCGCCTTGATGAGCATCGTTACGCTGGCGGGCAGCATGATGTGATACCGCCGAATGATCTCCATCATTTCGAGTAGCGCTTTGGCCAAGGGGAACTGCCCCAGGGACTGCATGGAATAATGGCCGACGAAATCAGCGATGTCGCAGGAGAGCCCCGCATCGTCCAATTGGGCCGGAACTTGTCCCAGGCGTTTGATAACCCGCGTCAGCAGTGGAACATCTTTGCCGACAAGTGCGACAAGCATCTCTTCGATATCTTCGCGTAGTCGGTCATCCAGTCGCCCGACCATGCCAAAATCGAGCAGCCCAATAATGTTCTCTCCCAGGATTAAAATGTTCCCTGGGTGCGGATCGGCATGGTAGAAGCCGTGCGTGAAGATCATCTTGAGATAGATGTTCGCTCCACGGCGGGCTAGTTCTTCACAGTCCAGTCCACGGGCCTTTAGCAGCGATACATTCGCGATCGAGATGCCATCCAAGTGCTGCATCGTCAGTACGCGGGCCGTACAAAAGTCCGAATAGACTAGCGGGACGACCACTGTTCCGTCGCCACGAAAGAGTTCCGCAAATTGCTGCTGATTCCGTTCTTCGCGACTGAAGTCGAGTTCGCGGCGTAAGGCGCGGCTAATTTCTGCCATCACCGCCGCCGGGCGGTAGGGCCGCAATTCCGGAATGGCTTCGCTAAGCTGCGCAAGTCCCGCCAGAATTTCTAGGTCTTCGGCAATCTTTTCGGCAATTTGAGCATGCTGCACCTTTACGGCCACACGCTCGCCTGTGTGCAGTCGCGCAGTATGTACCTGTCCGATCGAGCCTGAGGCCAAGGCGACCTCATCGAATTCGGCAAAGACTTCTTCAATCCCTTGCCCCAGTTCAGACTCAATCGTCTTGCGAACATCGGCGGGGTGATCAGCAGGGGAGTGCGCCTGAAGCGTTTTGAGTTCTTCGGTAAGCGCCACGCCTACAAGGTCGGGACGTGTGGAAAGGAGCTGGCCGAGCTTGACGAATGTCGGGCCAAGTTCAGCGAGTGCATGGCGAATTCGCGCTTCACGTGACAAGCTCGAAAGGATTCCGCCATCTTTATCGCGCAAACGCGACTTGATGAACTCGACGTTGGTTTGGCTCAGCCAGTCGGCCAAACCGTACTTGCTGAGTACGGCCAGGATCTCCGTCCATCGCTTCACATTTCGATACAAATTGGGAAGCGATCGAATGCTCATGAGAAGACTTGCGGTCGATCCGGCTGCGATTCACAAAAGAATAGGGACGCCAAAAGTTGGCGATTGGGATACTACTTGAGTTTAGGTCAAAATCTACGGTATCGCCATGCTGGGGGGTAAGTAAGGATGGAAAGGCTGCTCGGCCTCTGGCACCCGGGAAAGGGGGGCCATTTTTAGTTGGGTTCGCTTGACCCCTGCTTACGGATGGAAGAAACTGGTCATGCATTGCTCTTCATCCTGCCGCGCACGAGACAGGCCAGCCGGCGTCGCTGAACGTGCTGCATAAGATTTCCCACCCTAGTACTATCGGTCCGCCTGGGGCCCGTTTGAGGAAGGTAGCTTACATGCGAATGTACTCCAAGTCGTTGTTGCTGTTGGTTTTGGGACTGCTGCCTTGGGGCGTTGCGCATGCCGAAGATTGGCCACAATGGCGTGGGGCAAGGCTAGATGGGATCAGCCATGAGAAGAACCTGCCCGTCACGTGGGATGCCAAGGAAGGGGTCGCTTGGCGGCTTCCGATGCCAGGTCCAGCCGGCTCTACACCGGTGGTGTTCGGGGACAAGATTTTTGTAACCAGCGTGGATGGCGAAAAGCTGGTCCTGATTTGTGTAGGAACCGACGGCAAAGAGCAGTGGCGCAAAACCGTCTCGTCCGGAAATAAAGACGTTCGGGGCGATGAAGGAAACTCCGCCTCCCCTTCGCCCTGCACCGATGGCAAGCATGTTTGGGTGTTCTTTGCCAATGGAGCACTCGCCTGCTACACCACGACGGGCGACGAGGTTTGGAACTTTGATGTTCAATCTCGCTACGGCAAGCTCGACATTGCTTTCGGCATGACCTCCACACCGATCCTAGACGGCGACAAGCTCTACTTGCAGCTGATCCATGGTGAAGGGAATCCAAAAACACGGGAAGCAAAAGTCGTTTGCCTCGAAGCCAAAACTGGAAAAGAAGTTTGGCAGCAAGAGCGTCCTAGCGACGGCCGGGATGAATGCGAACACTCGTACGCCTCGCCGATTATCTACCGCGACGAAAAGTTGTCGTTCCTGATCACGCATGGTGCGGATTACGTCGTTGGCCACGATCTGGCGACCGGCAAGGAATTGTGGCGCTGCGGTGACCTCAATCCTGTTGGCAACTACAACCCCACGCTGCGATTTGTCGCTTCGCCTGTTGCGGTTCCTGGCATGATCGTCGTACCGTCTGCCAAGAACGGCCCGGTTGTCTGCCTCAAGCCCGATATTCACGGCAATATCACCGATGACAAGGCCGCCTACTTTTGGCGCCGAGATCGCGATACGCCAGACGTTCCTTCGCCACTGATCGACAATGGTTTGGTCTATTTGTGCCGCGAAAATGGCAACATCATCTGTGTCGATGCCAAGACCGGCAAAGAACATTATCAGCATGCAACTGCCCGTGACCGTCACCGCGCTTCGCCAGTGCTGGCCGATGGCAAGATCTACTTGGCCGCACGCAATGGTGTGGTTTCTGTGGTCGCAACCGGTACGGAGTTCAAGCTGTTGTCGTCCAACGACATGAAGGAATCGATCTCGGCATCCCCAGCGGTTGCGAACGGTCGGATTTACTTGCGGACGTTCAACGCTCTGTATGCGATTGGCAAATAGGGTGTCGCCGCAAGGCAGTTAGGTTCTTCACCGGATTGGCTGGATTGATGCAACGTCATTTGTTGGGCCTGATGGCTGCCGTCGCCTTGATTGCGGCGGTAGCGCTGTGGCTGTTTCAAGCCATGGCATCGGCGGGAAGCCATCTGACCTACGTCCTGTTGCGGATCGGGCTGATTCTGGGCGTGGTGTGGCTTGCGTTTCCACAGGTGACGCGTCTTGCAAAGACCACGTCGCGCGGCATGCTGGGGTTGCTACTGGGGGCCATTGTCTTGGTGGCCCTCCGCCCGATGCTCATCCCCTATGTGCTAGTGGCCTTGGTGGTGGGCTGGCTGTTGATGAACCGCATCAACCCCAAGGCGATCATGGAAAAGTTTGGGCCGGTTAAACGTCGCGCGCGTCAGTCCAATTCTGATGGTCCCCCAAAGCCTGGCACAAGGCGGTCTTAAAACGAAAAAAGCCCCGCGCTCCCATGGAACGCCGGGCTTAGCTTGTGATTGGATATCACGGCGTCGCTTACGCCAGAATCTTGGCTCGCAAGCTTGTCAGCAAATTGGCGGCATGGCTGATTTCCGCCTTCTGACGCTCGGGCTCTTGAGGGATTTCCCGCTCAATCGTCAGCGGACCATCGTAGCCAATGTCCTTCAGCGTTTGCAGGTAATTTTCCATCCCTACATCGCCTTGGCCCAGGGGAACTTCTTGACCCCATTCTTGGCCTGGATTGGCGGCCCATTTTCCATCCTTGCAGTGGATGCTACGGACGTACTTGGCCACCTTCTTCAGGGCGGCAATCGGTTCGCCATTGCCGTACAGGATCATGTTGGCGGGGTCGAAGTTGATGAACAGATTGTTTCGTGCTACGTCGCCAATGAACTGTAGCAAGTCGTCGGCCGTCTCTTGTCCCGTTTCCAGGTGGACCGACTGTGCTTGGGCGGCACAGTAATCGCAAACTTCTTGGGCGACCTTCACGACATCCTTGTAAAGTTGCGACTGGGTGTCATGGGGCACAAAGCCAATATGCAGGCCAATCACGCCGCAGCCTAGAACCTTGGCAAAATCAGCGATCTCTTTGAGCTCTTTGGTCCGTTCGGCGCGGGTCTCAGGAGGCACAAGCCCAACGGTCTTGGCGACGGTGGGAATGTCCGCATAGCTTTCGCCGTCAAAGCCACAGAAGACGGCGCTTAACTTGATGTTGTATTGGGCGAGGCGCGCCAAAAAGGCGTCGGCATTGGCCTTGGTACGCGAGCCGCGATGGGGGGCATGGAGCTGAATCGTTGGAATGCCAAGGTCGTGAGCCACTTCCAATTTGACGCCAAGCCCGGCATCAACACTGGCAAAGACTCCAATAGGCCATTTAGTCACGGCAAAAACCTCCGGATGAAGTGCAGGGGATCAAGTTTGCTAGATGCGGTCCGCTCGGTAACGCAAAAGTGCGAAGCGATTGGCACGCATAAGACTATCGCAATGTAAAAGGCGGTGCGCCGAGTTGCAAGCTAGGGGCGATGCCCATCCTTGCTGGGGAAACGAAAAAAGCCCTGCGGTTTCAGCCTTCTAGGCGTTCACAGCAGGGCTTCTTGTTTTTGCGATTGCTAAGAAAAACTAGCCGATGGAAAGTCCGGCGCCGAGGCGTTCGTTGACTTCCTTCACGGAGCTGTTGTCTGGCGTTGCATCATGGTCGATCTTGTACCAGTTTTCATCAAAGGCCAAGTAACCACCCTTCCCCTTGTTGGCATTGTCGATGGCGACATTCGTAGCCAAAGCAATTACCGCATCGCCCAAGGCGACTTCAGGGCGGCAGCGCAGCGATTCGCGAGGTTCCTTGTTGCGAATGGCCCAAGCCCAGTGCTCAATCTCTTCCTTGTACCCACGGCTGACCGGGCCGGAGTAGTCGGCGGCGGCCTTAGCAAGGGCAGGGCCCTTACCGCTGGCTTGCGTATCGAGCGTCGGGCCTCCCTTGTCGTCCTTCACGCCGACCTTCGTGCTGGTGTCAGCATTTTTGTAGAGCATGATCTCTTGCTCACGCTCAAGGACTAGCGTTCCCTTGCTACCCATTACCACTTCACCGTAACCACCATAGCCGTTGCCATTGATGGAAGAGTAGGTGACCACGATCTTCTTGTTCGGGTCTTCGTCGTGGTTGGGAATGCCCTTCTTCGGATCAGGATAGTTCATCGCAGGATCGAAGTAGCCCGGCTTGAATTCGGGGGAATAGCCCGGCCCAGGGAATTCGTACATGCAATAGACATGGTCTTCTGCATCACGATCCAGTGGGAACGTGTGACGTCCACCCACGGCGTGAACCGAAAGCGGATGAGCCTTCTTGCCATCTTGCCTTAGTGCCGAGCAGAAAATGCTCGAAGCGTCGAGTTGATGGCTTCCCAGTTCTGCCATCAGGCCGCCACCGGTCCGCTGGAACAGCCGCCAACGGCAAAGCTCTTCCAAAGCCGAACGGACGCGACCATCTTTCAACGCAAAGCTCTTGTAGCCAAAGGTCTCTGCCTTGAGTTCCTTGTCGAGGTCCCAAGCGGCCCATTGTGCAATCTTCTTGGCCAGCAAAACGGCGTCTGGAGAATCGCTGCTCTTGACCTTTTCGTATTGCTTGCGGAAGCCTTCGAGTTCCTTGGCAATCTTGTCAATCGTGATGGCGTTGCCGTCCTTGTCGGTCCCCTTTTCGCCGCCAGGAATTGGCATTTGCCAGCTATCTGCACCTGGCAGGTTGCCGCGATGCCACTGGGCCCGAATGTGATGGATTTCACCCAGCAGGCCCCACTTGATCAGGTTGACGGCATTGTCGTACAGCACGCTGTAATGGCGTTGGTGACCAACCGTCAGGTACAAGTCCTTGGCATCGGCAACGCGCGACATCACCTTGCACTCGGCCACACTGTGGGCCATCAGCTTTTCGGTGAGAACATGCTTGCCAGCCAGCATCGCTTGGACGGCGACAGGAGCGTGCAAGAACAACGGCAAGGCAATGATGATTGCCTCGACATTTGGATCCTTGATCGCATCCTTATAGTCGGAGTAGACCTTGATCTTTTCCTTGGCAGCCGTTTCGTCCGAGTGGCCGAAGACCTTGATCAGGCCGGGGCGAACGCCAATGGCAGTGTCGCTGGACCAGTCGCCATGGAATGCGCGGTGCACGTTATAGGGGCGAATGTCGGAAATCGCTACGCAGTTCACGTAGGCCGGATTCATGGCACCGATCAGAACGCTACCTTCATCCCCGGTACCGATTACGGCCACGCGGAGCGGTTCGCTCATCGGCTTGGACTTGTAGCCAAAGTACTGAGCGCCAGACTTGCGCCGGCAACTGCCGTGGTGGCAATGACCGTCTTTAAAAAGTCGCGACGGTCAGGACGAGCCCCATCCGACCCATCGTAGGTCGAAACCGCCGAATAATAGTTCTCTTGGCCGATTGCCTTTTCATCAGGTTTAAGGTTCATTTCTTTCCTCCTGCAGTTTTTGCAGCTTTAGGCGGGCAGCAGATCCCGCATGATTTCGCAATCACACCATCAAGGCCCGCCCAATAACCGGCACCGATGCCTGCCAATGCAAACATCGCCAGCATCTCCACGGACTGGTAATAAATCGGAGCGGCGCCGGCAGAACCGGGCCATTGAGAAGCACAAACCGAAGCTAAGAACAGCCCCCCCGCAACGCCAGCGACGCGGGTGAACAGTCCCAAAATCAATGCCAATCCAACCAGCGTATCAAACCAGGGAATGATCTTGTCAACCATTTCTGAATCCATAAACCGCTGGCCGACCCGTCCCATCACAATTCGGCCATGGGCCTTGCGTTGTTCCTCGGTAGCCAAGTTGTTGATGTCGGACTCAAGGCTCTTATGGATCGCATCAATGCCGCTGAGGACCTTCCCCTTGGTCGGCATCCAGTCCGCCTTAATGCGAGCGTCCTGAGCCTTGATCGAATCCACGCCATTACGAACCGAATCTTGGGCGTTTTGATCACGGCGTTCTAGTTGCAACTGATATTCTTCGATGTCGGACGAATAGCTGCCGAGCAGACTCTTTAAACGCCCCACATGGTCGCTGACAGCCTTATCCGCTGCCGCAGCCTGCTTTTCGTCAAATCGAAAGTGCGAGGCCGACCGGGCGCTGAACTTCCCCCAGAATTCTTCGGTAGTTTCAACATCCATCCGGTAAAGACCGTCGGCATCCCACACCATACGGCGGTAGGATTCTGCGAAGGGACCTTTGGCCGCATCTAAGAAATATTGCGAGAAAGGCTTAGGGTTCTTCAGCTTCTCCAAGCCCTCTTGGAAGAAGTGCATTCCGACGCCAACCCGCAAAGCCACCAAGCAAACGGCGGCAAAAAAACCAAGCTTTGCACGAGAGGTAAACAGCGGAGTCACTCCTGTCGTAACGAGCAAAAACCAACGAAGACGCGATAGCATTGCTGCCTTGGAACGAAGCAGGGATTTCCCCTGTCCCGTCGCATTATGTTAAAGGCGGCGATTTGACCATTATGCACAACAGGCTGTCCGAGTCCAACACCCATAGGCCTATAGTTATGGAAGTTTTGTCCGGCTGAGCCCCGCAGGGGTGGTCATTGAAGGGGGAGGAGAACCCCGCTAAACTTTTGGGTTTGTTTTCTGGCCCATGTTTTCGTGCAATCGCCCGGAGGCTATGGCCGATTTTTTCCCCCTTCCTTCACCAATCGTTCAGTTCTCCATGACACAGCCTAAAAACCTCGTCGTAGCCCAAAGCGGTGGTCCTAGCCCGGTCATTAACAACACGCTGCGGGGCTTGGTCGAAGCCGCCCGCGGATATGCGGAGATCGGCACGGTATACGGTGCTCGTCACGGCATTGAAGGGGTGCTCAAGGAAGAGTTGATCGATCTGACGAATCAGCCTGCCGAAGAAATCTCGCTGCTGCGATACACGCCTGCTGCCGGTTCGATTGGAACCTGCCGTTACAAGCTGAAGCCGGATCAAACGGAAGATTTTGATCGTGTGATCGACGTCTTCAAGGCCCACAATGTTGGTTACTTTGTCTACATCGGCGGCAACGATTCGATGGACACCGCCAACAAGGTTGCCAAGATGGCCCAAGAACGTGGGCTCGACCTTGTCGGCATTGGTGGTCCGAAGACGATCGACAACGACGTCGGTGATAGCGAATTCAAGCTGATCGACCATACGCCGGGTTACGGCTCGACCGCTAAGTACTGGATGCACGCAGTTCAAAATGCCAACGAAGAAAATGGTGGCTCGTGTCCTGCGGATCCTGTGTTGGTGATGCAAGCGATGGGGCGCAAAATTGGGTTTATTCCGGCTGCTGCACGCTTGGCAGATCCCAACCGTGAAATGCCTTTGCAAATCTATCTGGCCGAAAGCCCCTGCAGCCTGGAACAATTGGCTGACAACGTAAATGACCAGCTCCGTCGCGACAAGCGATGCATGGTGGTGATCAGCGAAGGCTTCAACGTCGGCAGCATTGGCGAACGGAAAGACTCGTTCGGCCATACGCAGTTTAGCTCCAGCGAAACGACCGTTTGCCAAACCGTGGTGAACTACCTCAACCAAAAGGGATTGGCTGCCAAGGGAAGTGCTCGCGGCAATGTTCCTGGTACTGATCAACGTCACGCGATGGCCTACGCCTCGACCGTTGACTTGGACGAAGCGTACCACGCTGGCGAAATGACGGCCCACTTGGCTGCCACACACCAAAGCGGCTATATGGCGACGATTCTGCGTAAGCCTGGGCCGATCTATAGCGTTTACTACGATAAGGCTCCGCTGGCCGAAGTGGCCAATAGTGAGCGTACTTTCCCCAAGAACTGGATCACGCCGAACGGTTTTGACGTAACGGATGATTTCGTCCGCTATGCCAAGCCGCTCCTTGGCGAAGGGATGCTCAGCTTGCCAATGATCGATGGTCGCCAACGTTTGTGCCGCCTCCAGCCGATCTACGCAACGCAAAAGTTGCCTTCGTACGTTCCCCAAGGCGATCGCAAGAAGAAGTAGTTCTTCGCGTCGCTTGTTTGCAAGATTTCATCAACCTGTTTTTTGCCCCAGATAGAGTTAGCCCATGTACGAGATCACGCCGAAGCATTCGTTTTTGGTTGGCATCGATTCGGATGGATGTGCTTTTGACACGATGGAACTGAAGCACAAAGAATGCTTTATTCCTGGCATCATTAACTACTTCAACTTGCAAGCGATCAGCAAGTACGCTCGTGAAGCGGCGGAGTTTGTTAACCTTTACTCGAAGAGCCGTGGCATCAATCGCTTTCCTGCGTTGGTGGAAACTTTGGAATGGCTGCAAAAGCGTCCAGAAGTTGCTGCTCGCGGTGTGAAGATCGAAATCCCCAAGGAAATCGTTGCCTGGATCAAGGAAGAGACCAAGCTGGGTAACCCTGCTTTGGAAGCCAAGGTCGCCGCCACCAAGGACCCTGTTCTCACGCAGCTTCTCACGTGGTCGAAGGCCGTCAATAAGTCGATTGCCGACATGGTGCGTGCGGTTCCGCCGTTCCCTTGTGTTCATGAAAGCCTAGAAAAGTTGGCGGCCCAAGCCGACCTGATTGTTTGCTCGGCCACGCCGAACGAAGCTCTCAAGGCCGAATGGCATGAGCACGGGATCGACAAGTACATCACAGAAATCTGCGGCCAAGAGGTCGGAACGAAAAAAGAGATCCTGACCAATGCGAAGAAGTACGCTGCCAATCACACGCTGATGATCGGTGATGCTCCTGGCGACTACGCAGCTGCAAAGGCGAATGCCTGTTTGTTCTATCCGATCAATCCCGGGAGTGAAGAAGCAAGCTGGGAACGTTTCCTCAGCGAAGGAATCAGCAAGTTCTTTGATGGCACGTTTGCGGGTGACTATCAGCAAATGCTGCTGGCAGAATTTGATAAGACCCTTCCAGAAAAGCCAAGCTGGAAGACTCTTTAATGCGACGTCGCCTTTAGGTGATTTCGTGACGGGCTACATTTTCGATATTTCCTCCTCTTTTATCGGTGGTAAGCAACATGTCCGCCTCTTGTGATTTTGGTTTGATTGGTCTGGCCGTCATGGGCGAGAATTTGGCGCTCAATGTCGAAAGTCGTGGCTACAGCGTGGCTGTCTACAATCGCACAACTTCGGTTGTGGATGAGTTGATTGCCGGTCGCGCCAAGGGGAAGAAGTTCGTTGGCTGCCACTCGGTTGCCGACCTCGTTTCGAAGTTGGCCCGTCCTCGCAAGGTCTTCCTAATGGTGAAGGCTGGTCCAGCCGTTGATGACCTGATCGAGACGCTGTTGCCACTGCTGGAAAGCGGCGACGTCATCATCGACGGCGGCAATACGCACTACAGCGATACCGAACGTCGGACGAAGTATGTCGAAAGCAAGGGACTGTACTTCATCGGAACGGGCGTTTCCGGCGGTGAAGAGGGAGCCTTGAAGGGCCCAAGCATGATGCCAGGCGGCAGCGAAAAGGCCTGGCCTATCGTCAAGCCAATCTTCCAAGCCATTGCGGCCAAGGTCGGTCCCAACAATGACATCTCCTGCTGCGAATGGGTTGGCCCACGTGGTGCCGGTCACTATGTGAAGATGGTTCACAACGGCATTGAATACGGCGATATGCAGTTGATCTGCGAAGCCTATCTAATGCTGAAGGAAGCTGTCGGCCTAACGAATGATGAACTGTACGACGTCTTCGACGAATGGAATCGTGGTGAGCTGCAAAGCTACCTGATCGAAATCTCCCGCGACATCTTCAGCGTGAAAGATGACCAAGGGGGCAGCGGCCATTTGGTCGACAAGATTCTGGACGTCGCTGGTGCCAAGGGAACGGGCAAGTGGATGAGCCAATTGGCCTTGGACCTGGGTGTTCCAAGCACGATGGTGACCGAAGCGGTTTATGCTCGCTGCATCTCGGCCGTCAAGGATGCTCGCGTTCGGGCCTCGAAGGTGTTGGAAGGTCCATCGGTTGCTACCTCGGGCGTCAGCATTGGCGATAAGAAGGCATTCATTGATGCCGTCCGCCAAGCGTTGTACGCTTCGAAGATTTGCAGCTATGCCCAAGGCTTTGTGCAATTGCAAGCTGCCGCCAAAGAACACGATTGGCCGCTGAACTATGGCGATTGTGCCATGTTGTGGCGTGGTGGGTGCATCATTCGCGCTCAATTCCTGGATCGCATCAAGGAAGCGTTTGACGCCCAGCCAAACCTGGAAAACCTGTTGCTGCATCCCTACTTTGCCGAAGCCACTCGCAAGGCGCAGGCTGCTTGGCGCAAGTGGTCGTGGTTGCCACGCAGATGGGCTTGCCAGTTCCTGAGTTCACGACCGCCTTGGCCTACTACGATGGCTATCGTCGCGACCGCTTGCCAGCAAACTTGCTACAAGCACAGCGTGACTATTTCGGTGCACACACCTATCAGCGCACCGACAAGCCAGGCAGCTTCCATACGGACTGGCTGTCGCTTCGTAAGCCACCGAAGGCCTAGTTAGATTCGTAACGCCGATTCCATCCCCTGGAGTGCTCTTTGGCTTCCAGGGGCATGGCCTCTCCCTCCACCGGCAAATTTCGAATGATTGGCGGCCTGTTATGTCTGCGACCTTCCTGCAAAAGCTGTTTGGTCTTGATGGCCAAGTGGCCGTTATCACTGGCGGCTTAGGTGTGCTGGGCTTAGCTTTGGCCGAAGGACTCGCTTCGGCCGGCGCTACGCTGGTTTTGGCGGGACGTCCGCAGGACCGCGTGGATGAGAAACTCCAGTTGGTCACCAACATCTCGCCAGGTTCCATTTTCTGTCCTTGCGACGCAACCAGCCGTGAATCGGTTGCTCAGTTGCTCGATCAAACCGTTGCCAAGTTTGGCAAGGTAGACATGCTGATCAACTGTGTGGGGAGCAATTCACAAGTTCCCTATGCAGAGATTCCGGATGAGGAATGGCACCGGGTGGTGGATAGCATCTTGATGACCACGCACCTGGGTTGTCAGGTCTTTGCGCCAGCAATGGCCAAACAGCCCCAAGGGGGAAGCATCCTGAACATCGGCAGCGTTACGGCTCACTTGCCGTTGTCGCGAGTGTTTGCCTATTCGGCGGCCAAGGCGGCTGTGGTCAACCTGACAAAGAATCTTGCTCGCGAGTATGCACCCCAAAAGGTGCGCGTGAATGTGCTGTGCCCCGGGTTCTTTCCCGCCGAGCAGAATCGAAAGATCTTGGATGCCGAGCGAGTCAACAACATTTTGACCGGGACACCACAGCACCGATTTGGCGAACCGCAAGAGTTAGTGGCTGCAGCACTTTTGCTGCTTTCTCGCGAAGCCGGTTCCTACATCACCGGTGAAGATCTGTACGTTGATGGCGGCTTTACTTCCGCACGTTTCTAGACCGTAAACAGCGAAGGATCCCTTCGCGTAGCGAAAGCGATTGCCGGTATGCCACACACTTTGGTTATTTTTGGCGCTTCAGGCGATCTCACCAGCCGTAAACTCATTCCCGCCCTCTATTCCCTATCCAAAAAAGGGCGGCTCCCCAAAGATACGCGCGTCGTTGGCGTCGCCCGCACTTCGTTTACGCATGAGGTTTGGCGGCAAGAGCTGGAAGTGACAACGCGTCAGTTCGCCGGCAAGGATTTCGATGCCGATGCTTGGGCGGCGTTTGCTAAAAACGTTTACTATCAGCCGGGCAATATTGATCAAACGGCGGACTTTGTCGCGCTCGATCAGATGCTCAAGGGGATCGAAGGATCGGCACCTTGCACTCGGATCTATTACTTGGCAACGATGCCCAGCCTGTATGCAACGGCGATTGCTCAGTTAGGAGCCGCCGGCATGGCATCGGAAGAGAACGGCACACGCCGGATCGTGATTGAAAAGCCGTTTGGTGTCGATAGTGTGTCGGCTCGCTCGCTGAATGAGGCCACGCACCAAGTCTTTTCCGAACGCCAGGTGTATCGTATCGATCACTATCTCGGCAAAGAGACAGTGCAAAACCTGCTCGTGCTCCGGTTTGCCAACACCATCTTTGAGCCCCTCTGGAACCGCAACTACATCGACCACGTGCAAATCACGGTGGCCGAGGAAGTTCAGGTGGGGCGTCGTGGTAGCTATTACGATGGCTCGGGCGTGCTGCGCGATATGTTTCAAAACCATATCCTCCAGCTACTCATGATTACGGCCATGGAAACCCCGGCGCGGTTTCAAGCCGATTTTGTCCGCGACGAAAAAGTAAAGGTGCTGCGAGCGATTCGCCCCTTAACCGGCAGTGATTTTGCCAACGACACCGTTCGCGCCCAGTACGATGGCTACCTGCAAGCGGAAGGGGTTCCTGCCAGCAGTCAAACAGCGACGTTTGCCGCTTTGAAGTTGCGGATCAACAACTGGCGGTGGAATGGCGTTCCCTTCTATTTGCGATCGGGCAAAGGAATGTCGTGCCGCACCTCGCAGATTGTGATTCAATTCCGTGAGCCGCCTCACATGTTGTTTGGGGAAGGACCACGTGCCCATTTGGATGCCAATCGGCTGGTCATTCAGATTCAGCCCGCGGAAGGGATTCAGATGCAGTTTCAAACCAAGGTGCCAGATGCCGGCATGAAGCTGCGGACGACCGACTTGGCCTTTAGCTTCCAAAGTGAATACAAGGGAGAGCTTCCTGATTCGTATCAGCGGCTATTGCTAGACGCCTTAAACGGCGATGCCAGCTTGTTTGCTCGCAGCGATGAAGTAGAACTCGCTTGGGGAATCATCGATCCGATTTTAGCGGCTTGGAACAGTCCGGCCGCTCCGCCATTGCACATCTATCAGCCTGGCTTCTGGGGTCCGGATGAATGTGATGCCTGGATGCAGGCGCAAGGCCGGCAGTGGTTTGATGTTTGTCCCGTCCTCAAATAGTTTGTTTTTCCAAAGGAACGGTTCGCCATGCATAATGCTCCTTATCCCGCGACCGTTCCACTTGTGGACGAGGCGACAGCAACCGGCAAAGTAGCCACCATCTTTGCCGATATTCGCGCCACAAAGGGCATTGAGAAGGTTCCCGCGTTTTGGCGGACGTTGGCGACGGCCCCCGACCAACTGGAGCTGATCTGGACCCGTTTGAAGGCACTGATGCATCCCGAAGCGGTGGGGCGTAAAAGCTCACTCGATGCCCGTACGAGAGAGATCATTGCGGTGGCGGTCTCGGCTACCAATGGTTGCAGTTACTGTGTGCAGTCGCACACGACGGCGCTCAAAAAGCAGGGTGTCGATAATGAAACCTTGGGAGAAATCCTAGGAATTGTGGCGCTCTTCAATACCACCAATGCGCTCGCCGAGGGGTATCAAATCGCCCCCGACGTCTTTCCGCCGCAAGAATAATCTGGGAAGACTTCTCGCCAGATGCAGGTATCTACGGCTGGTTGTGTGCATTTTTGGGGTGCACAGTACGCTGGGCGACGCCGCGCCGCGTAAATGCATAAATATTATTCGTATTTTGTTTGGCGATTTCGTGGGCAGTTGTTGTTCAAGCCCGCTGGTTATTTTCCTACTGTCCCAAGGGGTGGACAAAGCCTAAAATGCTTAGTTCGACACGGATGTGCCCCTGGGATCTTTCTGCGACCCAAATATGCCTGCCTCTGACATTGTCATTAAGGGTGCTCGCGAGCATAACCTCCGCGATGTTTCTCTCGTTCTACCGCGTAATCAGCTCATCTGTTTTACCGGCGTAAGCGGCTCCGGTAAGAGTTCGCTGGCTTTTGACACCGTCTATGCCGAAGGGCAAAGACGCTATGTGGAAAGCTTGAGCAGCTACGTGCGCCAATTTTTGGGCCAAATGCCCAAGCCCGATGTCGACTACATCGGCGGTCTCAGTCCATCGATCAGCATTTCCCAAAAGTCGACGGGCAATAATCCTCGCTCGACCGTCGGCACGATCACCGAGATCTACGATTACCTGCGCGTGCTTTTTGCCCGTGTGGGACAGGGGCATTGTCCGCAGTGCGAACGGCCGATCACTGCTCAATCGCGTGAAGAGATCATCGCCCGGATCATGCAGCTTCCCGTGGGGGCAAAGTTTGCACTTTTGGCTCCTCTCATTCGTCAGCAAAAGGGTGAATACAAAGACCTGTTTGAAGATCTGCTGAAGCAGGGTTTTGTACGTGCCCGTGCCGATGGTCAGATGGTCCAGCTATCGGACGATCTGGAGCTGGATCGCCAAATGCGGCACGACATCGAAGTGGTCATCGATCGCTTGGTGATGAAGTCCGACCTGCGCCCGAGGCTTGCCGAAGGGGTGGAGTTGGCGCTGAAAATGGGTCAAGGGAACCTGATCATCGCCCTAGAGACCGGCGAAGAAGCTCCCAAAAAAGTGGCAGATGAAGGAGAGGAAGAAGAAGCCCCCTCCAGTGATGAAGGTTCTGCGGGCAAAAAGAATACGCGCAAAGGACGCCGGCAAGCTCGCGCCGGAGACATGCTGTTTTCGTCCGCTTACGCCTGCACGCCGTGCGGCCTAAGCTTTGAGCCCCCCAGCCCGCAGCTATTCAGCTTTAATAGCCCGCAGGGCATGTGTCCCCAGTGTGACGGCCTGGGTGAGATGTACTCCTTCGATCCGGATTTGCTCATTCCCGACAGCAGCTTGTCGTTCAAAGAAGGCTGCGTTGAGCTGGTTGGCAAGTTCTCGGACATGGGGCGTTGGCGCCGACATATCTATCAAGGTGTTGCCGATTCGATGGAGCGCAAGCTCGAATTGAAGAAGGGGATGCTGCTTGATACGCCTTGGAAGAAGCTCACCCCTGCGCAGCAAAATATTTGGCTGTTCGGCACGGGGAACGAACATATCACGTTCACTTGGCGGGGTGGTAACTCGCCGATGATGTACGGCGGGCGCTTTGAAGGGGTGGTTCCTGACCTCATCGACCGCCACCGCAGCAGCAAAAGCAAGATGCAACTGCGTCAGCTGGAAAAGTACATGAGCCATGTGCTTTGTCCCGCATGTAATGGCCAGCGGTTGTTGCCGCAGTCTCGGTCGGTTCGTGTGACCACGGCCAATCCAACGTTTGCCGCAAAGCCTTCGCTCTCGCTGCCGGGCGTTTGTGATCTGTCGATCTCGGATGCGACAGAATTCTTCCGCGAACTCATTCTGGACAATACGCAAACGATCATTGCGACCGAAGTCCTGAAAGAGATTCGCACACGGCTAGGGTTTTTGCTCGATGTCGGGCTAGAGTATCTCACGCTCAGTCGAACCGCTCCTACGCTCTCGGGTGGAGAGTCGCAGCGGATTCGTTTGGCCGGCCAGATTGGTAGTGGCCTCGTAGGCGTGCTTTACATCTTGGATGAACCTTCGATTGGGCTTCATCCTCGTGATAATGATCGTTTGCTTCGCACGCTGCGCCGCTTACGCGACATGGGCAATACCGTTGTCGTCGTCGAGCACGATGAAGACACGATGTGGGCCGCAGATCACATTGTCGATTTCGGCCCCGGGCCAGGTGTGCGCGGCGGTGAAGTCGTTGTGGAAGGTCCACCAGGCAAGATCATTCAGGCCTCACGCAGTTTGACCGGCAAATACCTTTCGGGGGAAAGCCAGATCGAGATCCCTGCAAAGCGTCGGCCGATTGGTGATAGCTTCCTGCGCATCAAAGGGGCTCGTCACAACAATCTGAAGAATGTCGATGTCGACTTCCCCTTAGGGGCGTTTGTTTGCGTGACCGGCGTTTCGGGAAGCGGCAAAAGTTCGCTCGTAAACGATATTCTCGTCGAGGCACTTCATCGCGACTTGAACAAGGGGGAAGGTGTTCCCGGCGAGCATGATTCCATCGAAGGCATTGAAGCTCTGGACAAGTTGATCGCGATTGATCAAACGCCCATCGGACGCACGCCACGTTCCAATCCCGGGACTTACATCAAGGTCTTTGACGATATCCGCGATTTATTCTGCCAACTGCCCGAAGCCAAGAAGCGTGGCTACAAGCCAGGCCGATTTAGCTTCAACGTTGAAGGGGGGCGCTGCGAAGCCTGTGAAGGTAACGGCAGTAATCGTCTAGAGATGGATTTTCTTGCCGATGTATGGGTCACTTGCCCCGTTTGCGAAGGGAAGCGATTCAATCGCGAAACGTTGCAAGTCCGCTTCAAAGAAAAGTCGATTGCCGACATTTTGGAAATGGATATCCAGCAGGCACTCGTTCTGTTTGAGAATGTGCCGCACGTTGTTCACAAGCTGCAAACGTTACACGCAGTGGGGCTCGACTATTTAAAGCTCGGCCAGCCTTCGCCAACACTTTCCGGCGGTGAGGCCCAGCGTATCAAGTTGGCCAAAGAACTTGTCAAAAAGAGTACCGGCAAAACCTTGTATTTGCTGGATGAACCAACCACCGGTTTGCACTTTAGCGATATCCACCTACTGCTGAAAGTGCTGCACAACTTCGTCGATGCGGGCAATACGGTCTTGGTTGTTGAGCACAATTTGGACGTTATCAAAACCGCAGACTGGGTCATTGATATCGGCCCAGAAGGGGGCGCCGGCGGTGGCCGGGTGGTGGTGATTGGCACTCCCGAAGATGTTGCTGCCGATCCTCGTTCGTACACGGGACGCACACTCGCACCGGTTTTAGATGGTTCGATGGCCAAGGCGGCTCGCGAAAAGGCACGCAGCCTAGTCGGCGATCTTTCGGGCAAGAAGAAGAATGGCCTGAAGGGAGAACTCATCATTCCTCCCGTGAAGCGTGAGGCTGTCATGGCCACGCATATTACCGTTACGGGAGCACGCCAGCACAATCTCAAGGGAGTGGATGTTAAGGTCGAACGGGACAAGATGACCGTCTTCTGCGGTCCTTCCGGCAGCGGTAAAAGCTCGCTGGCCATGGATACGATCTATGCTGAAGGTCAACGCCGTTACGTCGAGAGCCTTAGCAGCTACGCTCGCCAGTTCGTAGCGCAAATGCAAAAGCCGCAAGTCGAACATATCGACGGCCTGTCGCCTGCCATTGCCATTGAACAAAAGAACCTAGGGCATACGCCACGTTCGACCGTCGGTACGGTGACGGAAATCTACGACTACTTGCGCATCCTTTTGGCTCGGCTGGGGCAATCATACTGCCCAACGTGCGAAATCCCCGTAGGGACACAAACCGCTGACCAAGTTGTCGATAGCATTTTGGAATATCCCGTCGGGACTCGCCTGTTTTTAATGGCGCCGCTGGAAGTGGAAGTCGGCCAGCAGTACACCACGCTTTGGGAATCGCTGCGTGGATCGGGTTACAATCGCGTCCGCGTGAATGGAACTACCTACACGCTCGATCAACCGCCGGAAATTGATCGTCGCCGCAAGCACAAGGTGGAAGTCGTTGTCGATCGTATTGTGGCGCAGCCCCAAGGCAAATCGCGCATCAGCGGCAGCGTCGAACAGGCCCTTTCGCTCGGCAAGGGTGTCATGCACGTTGCCGTGGCCGCTGAGGGTGTTCCCGAAGAGAAGTGGGAAATCATCGTTCACAGCCAACACATGGCTTGTAAGCAGTGTGGACGCAGTTTTGAATCGCTTACACCGCATAGTTTCTCGTTTAACAGCCCGCTTGGCTGGTGCAAAGCGTGCGAAGGTCTTGGTACACAAGTCGGCGCCAACCCGGCCGTGCTACTGCGTGATCCCAAGCTCACCTTGGCCGAAGGGGCGATCGGCCTATGGCCCAACCTCGATCAGCAAACGTCGCAGGCGATGCTGGCCGCATTGGCGCACGGCACCGGCATTCCGATGGATGTTCCATACGATCAGCTTGGTGCTCGCTATCGCCGCGTGCTCCTGCATGGAAGTGGTGAGCAGTGGTTTGACGTTCTGCTAGGGGAAGGTAAAAAATCTGCTAAGCCTGCGTTCCGCTTTCAGTTCAAGGGACTCTATCCCGCACTGGAAGAGGCTTCTAAGCTTTCGCCGCTGTTCCGCGTAAAGCTAGAACAGCTTGTCGCAGAAGTGGAATGCTCTACCTGTTCGGGAAGCCGTTTGCGTGACGATTCGTCGGCCGCTCGATTCCGCGAACGCACGATGGATGAGTACTGTCGTTTACCGCTGGGACAGCTAGGCCATGTCATCACCAACTGGAATCTATCTACGCGGGAAAAGAAGATCGCGGGCGAACTCGTCCGCGAGATCATGGGCCGTGTAGAGTTCCTCAACGATGTTGGGCTAGATTATTTGTCCCTCTCACGTCCTGCGGCGTCCCTAAGTAACGGTGAAGCCCAGCGTATTCGCCTTGCCAGCCAGCTAGGCAGCGGTTTGTGCGGCGTGCTGTATGTTCTGGATGAACCAACCATTGGTCTACATCCACGCGACAACACCAAACTACTTGCCGCCCTGCACAAACTGCGTGATCTTGGCAATAGTTTGCTGGTGGTGGAACATGATCGTGAAGTGATTGAAAACTGCGATCGCATCATCGACTTTGGCCCAGGTGCAGGCAAGCTCGGTGGCCAAATCACCGCCAATTCAGAGCCTTCCAGAATTGGGCAACAAAAGGGGTCGCTGACGGGAGACTACCTTTCGGGTCGCCGCGCGATTGCGGTTCCGATTAATCGTCGACCTGTGGCCGGCAGCGGTCCATCTGCAACCGCACCCAAGCCGCCTGCTAAGCTTGCCCCCAAGGGAAAGGTTGCCAAAGCCGGCGCCAGCATCACCATCAGCGATTTGGACCCGGCCGCCCCGCCACCATCCTTGGCTAGTGGGCAATTCCTGGAAGTCATTGGCGCTCGGCACAATAACCTGCGTGGTGTTAGCGTAAAGATTCCACTGGGCACATTGACAGCTGTGACTGGCCCTAGCGGTAGCGGCAAGAGCACGCTAATTGAAGACGTTCTATATGCGGCCATCGCTCGCAAGCTGCATCGCGCCTCGATCATTCCTGGTGCACACGATGCCATTTTGGGGCTGGAATACATCAACAAGGTGATTCGTGTTGACCAGCAACCGCTGGGAAATTCTCCCACCTCCAATCCGGCAACGTACACAGGCCTGTTTGAACTGATTCGTCAGTTGTACGCTCAATTGCCCGAGGCCAAGCTGCGTGGCTATACCGCTCGTAGGTTTAGTTTCAATGTGCCTGGTGGCCGCTGCGAAGCGTGCGAAGGTAACGGTCAACGCAAGATTGAAATGCATTTTCTGCCCGATATCTGGGTAGAGTGCGAGACTTGCCGAGGAAAGCGATACAACCCTGAAACCTTGGCGGTTACCTTCCATGGTCAGTCGATCAGTGATGTGCTCGACATGACCTGCGGTGATGCTCTCAAGTTGTTTGACAACATCCCCAAGATTCGTAAGACGCTGCAAACGTTGTGTGATGTTGGTTTGGATTACCTCACGTTGGGACAGCCAGCTCCAACGCTTTCCGGCGGTGAGGCTCAGCGTGTTAAGTTGGCCGCCGAGTTGTCCCGGCCCGATACAGGACGCACGCTTTATCTACTCGATGAACCGACGACAGGTTTGCACTTCGACGATCTTGCCAAGCTGCTCGAAGTGCTGCAGCGATTGGTCGACCTTGGCAACACGGTCGTTCTGATTGAACACAATCTCGACATCATCAAGAGCTGCGATTGGCTCATTGAAATGGGGCCAGAAGCGGGCGAAGCAGGAGGTCAATTGGTGGCTTGCGGCCGTCCGGAAGAAATTGTCGCTCATGCCAAGTTGGCGCTGGCAGCACATCAAGCCAAAGCCAAGGGGAAAGCCGATAAGGGTAAAGAAGGGGCTGCACCGCTACTGCGCTCCCACACGGGTGAAGCGTTGGCGCCAGTGATTGCGGCTGGACCTTTTGCCGATCGCAAAAAGTACGATCCCCACGCTGAGCCAGAAGAGAAGGCAGGGGATCTTGACCTGAATGAAGTGGGCAAAGATGCTCGCATGCCGTGGGAAGTCAACGGCCGGAAATGGCACACGAAAGATCGTGTTGGGCGGAGCGGCGAAGCTTGTCGCTGGGATGGCAAGATCCTAGAAACCGTCGTTGATCGTATTCAAGAATTGGGCGAGTTCAGCGAAACCGATTGGGGCGAACGAAGCGTTGTCGAAATCAGCGCCACGAAGAAGTCCGATGGCTGGTTCTTCCATGCGATCACCGGTGAAGCTTGGCTTTTGAAGATGAAGTTCCGCGTCTACAAGGGAACCTTCAAACGGGCAGACCTCGTCGACCAGATCAAGCTCAAAACGCTTAACGAACTAACCGAACTGCCCATCTATGGCAACGAGCCACGCGTAAAGGTGAAGACGTTACGCGGTCCATGGCAAGAAGTGGAAATTCGCGTTCACTCCTATGACGAGATTGATACGACCGAGTTCTGGTCGTTCCTGGAAGAAGCCGTCGCGGGCTTTTTCAAGTTCACGGAAAAGGCAGCCGTCCGACCGGAGGACATCGCGCCCTGGAAAGTGCTGGGCCAAAAGTGGCACTTCCTGCGGAAGGGGTTTCCACCTGGCAAAACGCCCAAGTGGGATGCTGATTTGCTGGAAGAGTTGTGCGAGATGTTGCAGGAAGTCGCCGCCAATGGGCAATTCCTCTGGAACAATCAACAGCTTGTCCATTTGATCGTCCCACAACAACGAGAGCCCTGGGCCACGATCCACACCAAGCGTCCGCAATCGCTTTCGCTAACCCTCACCGGACCAAAGGGAAAGTTTGCCCTGGGGCGTCTGTTGGAATTGGGCGTGGAACGTGAACTGGACGATGCTCAGCCCCACCAAGGATGTGATTCGCCTGACCTTGATGTTGCCAGAACATCTGCAACAAGGCGATCTCAAAGGATTTTTGCAGGAGCACCTCGCGGGCTTACACAAGTAAAACTCGCCTGAGAGAACATACGCATGTTTGAAACACTCGTCCCCCCTAACTTCCTGTTCCAGTTCGCGGTCCCCTGTCATTACTTGGCGGGGATTAAGCCGGGCATGGCCAGCAGCCTCACCGAGCGCTACACGCTCCCTTGGTTCGGACAACTCGAAGGCAAGGCTAGCTTTGCTACGTTGCGGGCCGCGTGGTCGGAAACCGGCATGCTGTTTTGGTTAAAGGTACAAGGGAAAAAGCAAGCCTTGTGGTGCCGCGACTCTCGCCTGGAAGAAAGTGATGGGATGACGCTGTTTCTCGACACGCGGAATACCAAAACGATTCACCGTGCGGGTCGCTTTTGCCATCGCTTGGGCTTCTTTCCACTCGGTGCAGGACGAAAGCTTGATGAACCGGTGGCGGCTTTGCTTGCGATCAACCGCGCTCGTGAAAGCCCGCGTGAACTAGAGCCCGGTTCACTAAAGGTTCGTGCAGAACGCTATACCGACGGCTATACGCTGGAGGCCTTTATCGGCAGCGACGCCCTGACCGGCTACAGTCCCCAAGATCAGCCGCAAATTGGGTTTGCCTACGCGGTACAAGATCGTGAGCTGGGTCTACAAACGATGACGCTAGGCCCTGAATTCCCATTCGACGAAGATCCCAGCTTGTGGGCCACACTCGATTTGGTGAAGTAGTTTTATCTAGGATCGCTGCCGAAAGTTGCGCGGCGATTCCTTCAAATGCTGCTTGAAGCAGGCGCTAAAGTACTCCACATGGGCAAAGCCGCAGCGTTCGGCAATCTTTGCCAGCGTTAGGTCGGTCGTCCGCAGCAGCTCTTGAGCTCGCTGGATCTTTAAGCGTGTGATCTCGGCATGGGGAGAGCGTGCCAGGGACTTTTCAAATCGGCTTTCCAGGATGCGCCGTGAAACGGCCACATGCCGGACAACATTGGCCACATTGATGCCGGTACATGCGTTCTCGCGAATGAAGCGAAGGGCTTTGGCTACCAAGGGATCTTCAATTGCCAAGATGTCTGTCGATTCGCGCGTGGCGATTCCCAGCGGCGGAATAAATCGTCCTGCGGCTGGCACCTCTTTCCCTTGTAGACATTGGTCGAGGAGTTCTGCGGCCAAATAACCGGTGCGAAATGTATCGGGGATGATGCTACTTAGCGGCGGAGTGCATAGCTCACAAAGCAAGCGATCATTATCAACACCAAGCACCGCTACTTCTTCTGGTACGGCCAGCGATAATTCGCGGCAGGCATCCAGCAATTGCTGGGCACGAATGTCGTAACAGCCAAATACGCCAACGGGCCTCGGCAACCCTTGAATCCAGTCGCACAGCTTACGAACCTCTTCATCCCAAGGCAGGGGAGTGCTGCTGGCCGGGTAGATGGCACATTGCTTTCCTTGTTTGGCCAGCTCTTCGCAGAAGCGTTCGCACCGCCAGCGTGACCAGTTGAACCGCTCGTCACCACAGTAGGCCAAGTTAGTAAAGCCACGTTCCAAAAGGTGTCCCGCCGCGAGGACGGCAATCTGCGCATCGTCGGTCTCTACCCAAGGGACCGTTGCTAATTGCCGGGCGGCGCTTACATCAATCACAGGAAGGCCGGTCTGCGTAATGATTCGGGCTGTCTCATCATTTTCGATCCGCGCTATGATCCCGTCCCCTTTCCATCGCGCGAGCCAAGCAGGAGGCGTGTCCCCCCGTCGTTGTTCCGGCAAATAGATCGACCAGTGCTGCCGTTCGCGAACATAGGCCATGATCCCTTCGAGCACGCCACGGGCATACGCGTTGGACGTCTCCACTAACAAGGCAACCGCAGGACGCTTAGACATGGGTGGGCTCTTCAGATTTGAGGCCGTACGGCCAACTTCAGGACAAACCGCTAGGCCTAAAAGATTGCGAGGAATCAGTGAAATTAGGGAAGCTTACTTGCCACTAGCTTGGTGTTTGGCTCCCCAAAACATGCTGCTGCCGCTTGCTTTGGTCTGGTGGCTGGTAGGTGAGAAGTATTATGTAAAACCCGCTTATAAAGTGGGTGATATCTCAGTAGATGCATAAATGCTCGGCGTTACTGGGGATTTTAGCATTGTGAAAAATCTTATGCTAGACGGCAAAAGTCTCATGGATTTCAGGGTGGGATCGGCTACGATTCACAGGACTTGATGAGTGTGTGCCCCGTATGCGCTTGGCGATAAGCCGGCCCCTGGGCATCGATCCAACCCGCATCTTGGAACTTAGAACTTTCAGAAAGCAATTTGATGAGTAGCAAACGCATTAATGTCGCGATCGTTGGTCTGGGCTTTGGCGCAGAATTCATTCCGATCTATCAGCGGCACCCACTGGCCAACATGTACGCCATTTGTCAGCGTGCTCCTGAAAAGCTCAAGCAAATTGGCGACGCGCTTAACGTTGAAAAGCGTTACACGAAGTACGAAGACGTTTTGAAAGATCCCAACGTTGACTTCGTGCACATCAATAGCCCCATTCCAGACCATGCACCCATGACGATTGCTGCCCTCAAGGCCGGCAAGCATGTGATGTGCACGGTCCCCATGGCGACGAGCATCGAAGACTGCGAAAAGATTGTCGAGCTCGTTAAGTCGACCGGCCTGCGTTACATGATGGCCGAAACGGTTGTCTATGCTCGCGAATTCCTCTTCCTGCAAGAGATGTATCGCAAGGGAGAACTCGGCAAGATCCAATTCGTACAAGCGAGCCATCAACAGGATATGGACGGGTGGCCAAATTACTGGCCCGGCTTGCCACCAATGTGGTATGCCACGCACTGCGTCGGCCCTTGCTTGGCGCTCACGCGTGCCGAAGCCGAATACGTTTCCTGCTTTGGTTCGGGAACGATTCGCGAAGAACTGATTGCAAAGTACAACAGCCCCTTCGCCGTCGAGACAACGCACATCAAGTATCGCAACAGCGATATTCGCGCTCGCATCTATCGTTCGCTGTTCGATGTGGCCCGTCAGTATCGTGAGAGCTTTGACGTCTTTGGCACGAAGAAGTCTTTTGAATGGTCGCTGGTCGAAGGCGAAGACCATGTGATGCATACGGCCAAGCTGCCAGAGCACGAAATTCCCTCCAAGGTCAAGGTGCCAGATTACGCGCACCTGTTGCCCGAGGGAATTCGTCCATTCACCACGCAAGGTGTTTACAACCTCGAAGAATCGCAGCACTTGTCCTTCACTCAAGGTGGCGGACATGGTGGCTCTCACCCGCACTTGGTTCATGAGTTTATTACTGCATTGGCTGAAGGACGCGATCCTTATCCCAATGCGGTTCAATCCGCCAACTGGACTTGCGTTGGCCTTTGTGCCCACGAGTCCGCGCTGAAGGGGGGCGAAATCGTTCGCCTGCCAAAGTTCACTCTCAGCTAGTCGGTAGGTAGTTTCCGTGGATGTGGGTTTGGTAACGTCAGTCGTCGAACGTAGCGTGTAAGGAAGATGTCATGATTGCAGTTTCGCCCAAGTTGAGTGCTCTACTTCGACTACTGACGGTGCTAGGTCTGTGGGCCAGTGCACTACTAGTATCTAACGCCGTTGTTTCGGCCGCTGATGCGCCTGCGACAAAAGCGGGCGCATCAGCGCCGATTCGGATCCTGTTCATGGGAGATCGTGGCCATCATGAGCCAGCGAAACGGTTTCCCCAGTTGAAGCAAGCCCTCGCATCGCGAGGAATTGAATTCACCTACACAGAGGACCTGAATGACTTCAATAAGGAGAACCTCGCCAAGTACGACGGGTGCATGATCTTTGCCAACCAAGACAACCTCTCCCCCGATCAAGAAGCTGCCTTGGTCGGATTTGTCGAGGGAGGCAAGGGGCTCATTCCTTTGCATTGTGCTTCGTTCTGCTATCGCAACAGCAAGGCCTATGTAGACATGGTCGGTGCTCAGTTCCAGCGCCACGGAACGGGAACCTTCCGCACCACGCTTGCAGAAGCCGAGCATCCCATTCTCAAGGGATACAGCGGCTTTGAAAGCTGGGATGAAACCTACGTGCATCACATGCACAACGAGAAAGACCGCACGGTTCTCGAATACCGCGTCGATAGCGAAGGCCGTGAGCCCTGGACCTGGGTTCGCAACCAAGGCAAAGGCCGCGTTTTCTATACCGCTTGGGGCCATGATGGCCGTACGTGGTCAAACCCTGGTTTTCACAACCTGGTTGAACGCGGAATCCTGTGGGCGGTAGGCCGTGATGTTGCTGCCGTTCCCGATTTTGCAGACCAACTGGTCATGACCAAGCTGCCTAAGGACGTAAAGCCTTTTGAATACGTTCCTGCAAATGTTCCACTCTATGTGGAAGGCGAAAAGTGGGGGACGCGTGGCGAAAACATCAGCAAAATGCAAAAGCCGCTCGAACCGGCAGAGTCGGCCAAGCACTTGGTGATGCCACAAGGCTTTACCATGGATTTGTTTGCAACCGAACCACAAATTGGCAAGCCGCTGGCCGTCAACTGGGATCATCGTGGACGGTTGTGGATTTGCGAATCCATCGATTATCCCAATGAGCTTCGTCCTCGTGACCAAGGGCGCGATCGAATTCGCATTTGCGAAGATACCGACGGCGACGGCAAGGCCGACAAGTTCACGATCTTCGCCGAAAAGCTTTCCATTCCTACGGGCCTGACTTTTGCTCGTGGTGGTGTGATCGTTTGCCAAGCTCCCGACATGCTGTTCCTGAAGGACACCAATGGGGACGATGTTGCCGATGAAAAGACCGTCCTGTTCACCGGTTGGGATACCGGCGACACCCACGCGGGGCCAAGCAACCTGCAATATGGTTTTGACAACTGGATCTACGGAATTGTTGGCTATGCCGGCTTCCGTGGCACGGTGGGCGGAGAAGAGCACAACTTCCGCCAATGCTTCTATCGCTTCCGTCCAGATGGCAGCAAGCTCGAAGTATTGCGTAACACTAACAACAACTCTTGGGGCGTAAGTTTCAGCGAAGAAGGAGTTCTGTTTGGCTCCACTGCCAACGGCAATCCTAGCGAATACATGCCGATTCCTAATCGCTACTATGAAAAGGTTCGTGGTTGGTCGAGCCGTGTGCTGGGTGGCATCAGCGGCAACCCTAACATGTACCCCATCACCAAGGGTGTTCGCCAAGTCGATCACCATGGCCATTTCACCGCTGCCGCAGGCCACGCCCTGTACACAGCTCGCAATTACCCTTCGTTCTTCTGGAACAAGACCGCCTTTGTTGCCGAACCGACGGGCCACTTAGTTGCACTGTTCCAAATTCATCCAGAAGGTGCAGGTTACCGCTCAACTACGACGGGCAATCTAGTTGCCAGCGATGATGAGTGGACCGCACCTACCATGGCAGAGGTTGGCCCCGATGGAAACGTCTGGGTGGTGGATTGGTACAACTTCATCGTCCAGCACAATCCTATTCCGGCCGGTTTTGAGCCTGGAAAGCACGGTGCTTACGAAACGCCGCTACGTGATAAGACGCACGGCCGGATTTACCGACTGGTCTACGGCAATGGCAAGAAGTCCAGCATCACCACCTTGGCCGATGCGACACCTGCCCAACTCGTCGAAGCACTAAAGTCAGACAACCTCTTCTGGCGTCGCCATGCCCAACGTTTGCTGGTTGAGCGGGCCAATCCCGATGTCGTTCCGGCATTGGTGGCGCTGCTAAACGACTCTTCGGTCGATGCTGCTGGCATCAGCCCTGGCGTTGTACATGCTCTTTGGACGCTGGATGGCCTGGGACAACTCAAGTCGGAAAATGCCGACGTTGTTGCCGCTGCAAGCAAGTGCCTCACACATGCTTCGGCCGCTGTCCGTCGTACTGCTCTTACCGTGCTGCCTCGCAGTGAAGAACTGGTTGCTGCAATTGTCAAGCAAAACTTGTTGCACGATAGCAATGGCCAAGTTGCATTGGCTGCCATGCTCGCTTTGTCGGATTCTCCTGCTTCGGAAGTCGCTGGAAAGCTACTAGCAAAGGAATTGGCATCGGGTGAATTGCTTGTCGATAACTGGCTGGCTGATGCACTCACCTCAGCTGCTGCCCAGCACGATGCATTCTTCTTGTCGGCTGCTGGTGCTGCCCAAGCGACGGCATCACCTTCCAGCGACAAGGCCTTGCAAATTGTTGGCATCGTTTCGGAAAGCTTGGCTCGCTCAGGCAATGCCGAAAAGGTCGCCAAGGTGCTTGCTGGCCTTCCAGGACAACCTACCCCTCGCATTCAAGCAACGCTGGCCGGTCTGACGAAGGGTTGGCCCAAGGATAAGTCTGGCGAGCTGTCTGCAGAAATCGACAACAACCTCAAGGCACTTGTCGACAAGTTACCGGCCGATCAACGTGGCTCGCTGGTGCTGCTCGGTATGCGAATGGGAAGCTCCAGCCTAGAAAAGTTTGCCGCAGAAGTTTCGGCAAGCCTTCTGGCACAAGTTCAAAAAGAAGGCCCATTGGCCGAACGCTTGCAAGCCGCTTCGCAGCTGATTGACTTCGGTCGCAATGATGCTGGCGTTGCAGGGTCGCTACTCGATGTCGTAAAACCACAACTCGATGCCGATGTTGCTCGCGGCGTACTTGATGCTGTAGGAAAAAGTGAAGCGGCCGAGACGGGCGCTCAAATCGTTTCTCGGATCGATTCATTCACGCCAGACATGCGTAACCGCTCGATCCGCGTGCTACTAACACGTGCCCCATGGGCCAAGTCTCTGATCGAAGCGCTCGAAGGAGGCAAGGTCCAATTGGCCGAACTTGCACTCGATCAAAAGCAAGCCCTTTCGGAACATCCCGACAAGGCTTTGGCAAAACGTGCCCAAAAGCTACTCTCGCAAGGAGGCGGGTTGCCTAATGCAGATCGTCAAAAGGTGCTTGCCGACCTGATGCCAATCACCAAGCAGACCGGCGATGCCGCTGCTGGCAAGGTTGTCTTCACCAAGCAATGTGCCAAGTGCCATCAACATGGTGAAATCGGTAACAAGGTCGGTCCTAACCTCACGGGCATGGCGGTTCATCCTAAGACAGAACTGCTGACCCACATCATCGACCCCAATCGCAGCGTGGAAGGAACCTATCGCGTCTACTCGGTACAAACCGGTGACGGCCTGATCCTTCAGGGCTTGCTCGCTTCGGAATCGAAGACCGCAATCGAGCTGTTCGATGCCGAAGGGAAGAAGCACCAAATCCTGCGTGAAGATATCGACGTTCTACGTGCCTCCGCCAAGTCTCTGATGCCAGAGGGCTTTGAAAAGCAGGTGACCGTCGATGAAATCTCCAACCTTCTAGAATTCCTCACCCAGCGTGGTAAGTACCTGCCACTCTCGTTGGAGAAGGTCGCAACCTCGATCAGCACGAAGGGCATGTTCATCAACGAATCGGCCGATGCCGAGCGTCTGATCTTCCCCGATTGGACGCCCAAGATGGTCGATGGCATTCCTTTCCAGTTGGTAGACCCCCAAGGGACGCGCGTTCCCAATGTGGTGATGATGCGTGGTCCTAAGGGAACTCTAACGGAAAAACTTCCCACCTCGGTGACCCTTCCTTGTAACGGTCCGGCCAAGGCGATCCATATGCTCAGTGGAGTGTGTGGCTGGGGTTTCCCTTACGGCGAAAAAGACACGGTCTCGATGATCGTTCGCTTGACGTACGATGATGGAAAAACCGAAGATCATCCGCTGGTAAACGGCGAACACTTTGCGGATTACATCCGTGAGGTTGATGTGCCTAAGTCCAAGCTGGCGTTCCGTTTGCGTGGACAACAGATTCGTTACTTGGCGGTCTTCCCCAATCGAGAAGCCCCGCTAAAGCAGATCGAACTAGTGAAAGGTCCCAACAACACGGCGCCCGTCGTGATGGCGATCACGCTGGAAGGCAAATAGCCTTTACACTCCAAGAAGGTAGGCCCCGGCCCGTTCGGCGTCGGGGTCTGTACGGTTTTGCTGGTTCCCCTTCCAATGGAGGCCAGTAAAACAGCCATGATTACTTGCGCACAGGGCAGCATTCGCCGGTCCCTGACGCAATACTCCTCTTGGATACAAGGTTCGTGAAATGGTTTCTTTGAGACTGCGTGCATCTCTTTTCGCAATCATCGTTTGTGGGCTGTCTGTACTTTCGGCCAACAACTTGCAGGCTCAAGTTGCAACCAAGACCACGCTAAAGGTCGATGCTGCCACCGGCAAGGCGCAGCTTCTTCGCGATGGCAAGCCTTACACCATCAAAGGTGTAGGCGGAAATACACATCTTCAGTTGCTGGCTCAGTGTGGCGGCAACTCGATCCGTACCTGGGATAGCGACAACGTCGGCCCAATTCTCGACGAAGCTCACAAGCTGGGGTTGTCGGTGACGGTCGGTGTTTGGCTAGGCCATGAACGGCACGGCTTCAAATACACCGATGCCGAACAAATCGCGCAGCAGATTGAAAAGGTCCGCAAGACGGTCCTCACCTATCGCAATCATCCGGCCGTCCTGATGTGGGCGCTCGGCAACGAGATGGAAGGCTACGCCAATGGTGATAACGCTGCCATTTGGATGGCCATCGATCACTTGGCGGTCCTTTGCAAAGAGCTCGATCCTAACCACCCCACGATGTCGGTCATTGCCGAAATCGGTGGCGACAAGGTGAAGAACTTTCACCGTTTTTGCCCGCACGTTGATGTTTTAGGCATCAACAGCTATCAAGGCGCATTCACCATTCCCGAGCGTTACAAAAATCTGAAGGGGACCAAGCCCTACGTCGTGACGGAGTTCGGTCCGGCCGGCATGTGGGAAACCACCAAGACCAGCTGGGAAGCTCCTATTGAAGCGACCAGCACCGAAAAGCAAGCCGTCTATGAAAAGGCCTATCGCGCCACGGTCATCGGCGATGCCGATCACTGCCTGGGAAGTTATGCCTTCGTTTGGGGCAATAAGCAGGAAGCAACCGCCACTTGGTTCGGCCTGCTTTTGCCAACCGGCGAAAAGATGCCCGCCGTCGATACGCTTTCTCAGTTCTGGACCGGCAAGCCCCTCAAAAATCTCTCGCCAAAGATCGATTCGCTAATGCTTTCTACCGATTTCAAAACCGCCATCGATCCAGGTACCAAGCTCACGGCCAAGCTTGTCACTTCTGATCCTGAAAAGGACAAGCTCACCGTCAAATGGGTCATTCAGCAAGAGGCCGACAGTTACGGAACTGGCGGCGATGCCGAAGCAGTTCCCGACGAAATCGCCAAAGCGATCATTGCCTCGTCCAATGAAGAAGTTACCTTCACCGCGCCTGCTGGCGGTGGTGGCTATCGCGTACTCGCATATGTTTATGACGGAGCAGGTGGCGCAGCAACCGCCAACATTCCGTTCCTGGTCAAGGGAAAGCCGCAGCTTGCCCTAGGGAAGACGGCCAAGCTTCCGCTGGTGATCTTTGCCGAAGGAAAAGCCGACAAGCCAACCTATGTCCCTTCCGGATGGATGGGCAACACCGACGCCATGAAGCTCAGCGAAGCTTGCACGACGCAGCCCCACACCGGTGAGACTTGCATCCAGCTTTCCTACAATCAGCCGCAAGGCTGGGGCGGTATCGTTTGGCAGCATCCGGCCAACGACTGGGGCAACTCCGCCGGTGGCTTCAACCTGCAAGGTGCCAAGGCACTCAAGTTCTGGGCACGTGGCGAAAAGGGGGGCGAGAAAGTCTCGATTCAGCTCGGCCTCTACGGCAAAGATAAAAAGTATTTCGACACCGCCACGGCCAAGCTCGATAGCATTACACTCTCCAAAGATTGGCAAGAGTTTTCGCTGCCTGTGGAGGGGCTCGATCTTAGCCGTATTAAATCTGGCATGGCGATTGTCTTCCCCGGCGATGCCGGTCCACAAACGCTATTCCTCGACGACATCCGTTACGAGTAGCCTCTCGTTTTTCACCACTTGGCAGCACCTTTTGGGGGCTGCCAATCCAGGTTGCTGCTGGGGTAAAATGCCGTTTTACTCCAGTAGTCATCGCGCTACCAATTGCGCAGCGGTGAAAATTTCCCTCGGATAGAAAAGCCCTCATCATGCCACAGCTTCCCGCTGCCTCGTCGCGTCGTGCGTTCCTTGCTCAATCTGGTGCTTTGGCGTTTGGTGCGGGCCTTTCTTGTGGCCTCTTTTCGGTACGCAGCGCGCATGCGGCGGAAGTCGCCGTCGATCTCAGCAAGCTTGCCGCGATTCAAGACTTCCTCAACAGCGAACTGAAAACGGGCTCCTATCCCGGCGCAGGCATCATCGCCAGTCACCATGGCAAGGTCTTCTACGAGAACTATGTCGGCACCTATCACAATCTGCTGGGCGAAGACAAACCGTTTGGCGCCGATGTTCGCTCGATCTTTTATTCCTATACGAAGGGCGTATCTGCCACGATCGTGATGACGGCCGTACAGGATGGCCTGATCGATCTGGATACTCCCGTGGGGACCTACATTCCTGAGTTCGCCAAAAACGGCAAAGACAAAATTACGCTGCGCCATCTCATGACGCACTCGGCCGGCATCCCCAGTGCTCCCAGTCCGTTTAAGCCCCTGAGAAACGAAGAGGAATGGAAAGAGGCGGTACAAACCGTTTGTGATGCTAAGCTCGAATGGGCGCTGGGCAGCCAAACCGCTTACCATGGCTCCAACATGATCATTCCGGCCGAAGTCGTTCGCCGCAAGCTCGATAACAAGCCTTGGCCGCAGATCGCTCGCGAACGTTTGTTCGATCCCATCGGTGCCAAGGGGATCGCTTATGCCTTGCCCGAGGATAAGTCCTTGGTCAGCGTTGCACCGGAGGGCGTCAAGTCGGCCGACGGCATGCACCCACTGGTTCCCGGCCATCCTGCCGGCGGTTGTATCGGCACGCTCTCGGATGCACTGCGCGTATTGCAGCTCCACTTAAATCATGGCACCTGGGAAGGCAAAACCGTTTTAAAGCCTGCCGCCTGGGAAGAGATGCACAAGGTGCAATTCGCCAAGGAGATTGAAGCCGCTGGAAAGTCCCCCAAGCATGAGGCCTGGGCGATTGGTTGGCTCACACGCGGTGATGGTCCCGCCCGTGGTGGCAGCGGCTGGTTCGGCTTCCGCGATCAAAAGTCCCCACAAATCTTTGGCCATGCTGGCATCGACACGATCATCGGCGTTGCCGACCCCTCCACCAACGTCGCCCTAATGTTCGTCACCACCCGCTCTCCCAAATCCAACGAAGACGCCACCCGCCTCCGCAACACCGCCACCAATCTAGTCATGGCCGCCGTTTCGTAGGTCCGCCTTATCAGAGCCGGAAGCGTCAGCGACCGGTCCTCCCCCCGTGTCTCACAAACCGTACTGGTTCACCACGAGCATGGCAAGTTAACGTAAACGGTCTATTAGGTCGTGCAGTCAGGCCTGACGACGCTAGGGCCTCCGACGGATAAGTGATTCATTCCACAACAGGAATGCCAGCCTCGCTAAAAACCTTCCGAAGAATACTCGCATGTTCCTCACGCCTTACAACAAGGTTGAGTGACAAGGGCTGTAGCTGCAAGTCTTTTAAAGCGGGGGCAATCGCGCTGGCGAACTCCTCAACTGACAGCGGACCATAGCCGGTCGCCAGCATGGGAGATGAAATTGTGGCCGCTTTTAATTCAATCGCCATTCCCATTGCCTTGGCAAATGCTGCTTTAACCAGCTCTGCAGACGTATCGTAGAACGGGTCGATGGCGACTACATGCAGGATGTGCTTGAAGGGAAGCCCAAACGAGTCGCTTCGAACAACCGTCCCAACGGGGACGGCTTTTACTGCCCGATCGTGTAGCAATTGGTGCAACTGTAGTTGTAAACCTGGCCCGGCAACTTCTCGAATGGCCCCATTAACGCCTCCCGACAAATTGAGCCAAGGATTCGCCGTAGAGATAAGAACGTCCGCTGGCGTTTTGAGTACATCCCCAATAACGACCGTCACTCTCACGATACACCTACTTTTGATTGCTAAAGGTACCCGCCTATACGCCGGGTGCCACTGCTGGCTTGCCAGCAGTGCAGACATTGGCATAGAGCCTTCTCTTAGGAGGAGAAAGCTACGTGGCAATCGACTAGAGTTGTTCTAGTGTTTGCCGATTCATTCTGCCAGACAGCCCATTGCCTTCGCTCAACCAAACTCCAATCCTATGCCGAACAGGATTGGAACGAACTAGCAGTGCCTCGAGGCGTCAGAAATGTTCGAACCTCCGTCGGCCCCAGTTCATGTGGGTGCCCGCTTGTGATGGTACTGAATGAACCGCTACGCCAATGCTAAATAAGACTGCTCGGGGAAGTAGGAGAAATGTTTCAGGCGACAGGCCTGGGCTACCTCGTCTCCCCAAAAAAAAGGCTCGCCTGTGTTGGGTGTTGTAGCCTGCATTTCAGGCGGGTAATATCCTGATTGCGAAGTTTGCGGCATAGCATGGCGAATTGTCCGAGCGATCCATCGCAACTCTTTGCGTAGTACCACCTATTTCATTTCAGGAATTCATAAACTGCTGCAATTACCACGCTTGCTACATCGCGATTTTGCGGTCGAACAACTGTTAGTTGGCAAAAAATGAAACGACGTTACTTCGTTCAAACTTGCTGTGCTTGTTCACTCATCGCTTCGGGCTGTTCGGATCGCCGCGTCCCAAATTCAGATTCACAACCTTCCCTCGTTATCCTACCTAAAATGGACACGCTCGTAGACATCGAGAAATTTGCTGCTTCAATTACTGTCGCTACTAGGTTTGCTTTCAGCACAATTCTTCAATCGAAAAGCAGGGAATCACTGTACGGCTTTTGCCTCTGCACGGTCGACGACCTCGCTGGTATCGTTCCATCTGCATCTGCCGTATCCGGCTTTATGGAGCGAAAAGAAAAGACATTAGCTAATCAGGATCGCTTGGCCAGGCTTAAGAAAAATAATATCAATTTGGATCGCTTCATTCTTGGTGATTGCCGATGGAGTCCCTACGAATGGGAGTCTGAAACTGAGGGCGGAGACTTTTTTGCTGATGCAAATGCAATGCTCGCGGATTCTGTCGCGAAAGTTTCTGGCAACAATAACTCATTTACGCAACTAACGGCGGAAGTTCTTGCCACATTCACAATTGCTCTCCATCGACTTCGAGCCGAGAATCTATTTGATAACGAAAAGACCACGGTTTTTTGCTCGAAACCATCATCTCTCGATACCGGATGGCTCGAATCTGAATCCGCACGCATATTGAACTCACCTCTACAATATGCGACATTCGAGAGGGAGCGAATCGAGTGGATAAAGGAAGACGAGGATGATGCGCTAGACGCCGTTCCACTTTATCGCCAACTAGTCTCGCAGTACTGCAAAGCCAAATAACCAAGCAATGCGCCTGAGCCGTTTTCCACATGGTGGCTTTACTCACGCGTGTCGAGTGATGGCCATCGGTATGCCCGAGAACTCATGAGCACTCGCCTCGAACAATTGCTGAATATTTCTGCCTCAATCTTACGAGGCGAGATTCCACAGTATCAGCACAACAAATGCTTCACGTCCGGAGCGTTCGATCTTCTCCTGATCAATGTACGTGACAGCGAAGCATTTGACCTTCTCCGTGAAGCATGCGGACGGTATGAAGATTTGAAGGCGTCGGGCTTGGAGCTACGTGGCTACTACTTGCTGTTGTCGCAACTGGCGTATCAGTCAAAAACGACCGAAGTGCCTGCTGGAATGCCGGATGTAATCAAAGAGAATCCTGAGCTTTCCACTGATCTCAGGAAGTGGTATCGATACGATGGCTAATAAATTCATGCACGCGGCGCGAAACTCGCGCGTGATAAATGACGTTAGGCCACAGCCCACGCCATGAAGACAAGGTGCCCTTCACCTTTCCGTGGCCGAGCATTCGCATGGATGAAGTTGCCGCTTGTTATCTGTCTTCTCCTTGCCGCTGTCGGTATCATCAGCGGGGCACTTACTATAGCCGCCGCATTGCGAAATTCCTTATTGACACCGCAGGCCAAGTAGTGGCAGGGCTTACCAAGAACAGCCACGTTGACCTGCAAAATTTTGATCGCGAGTGGAATAAAGATCATCCGCAAAGTGATGTAATTGTGATTCATTCATCGGTGGAGTGAGTGGGAGATGCTGCAGGTGGGCTCCAACATCGTAGAAACTCTGTTAGATAGGCAAAGAATGCTTTGTTTGGCTCTTCTCCATGGAGCTGGCATTGGTGCTCAATAGCATAGGCCCAACCACTGCAGCAGGAGAGGTCTTTGTTTTTGTAAAGCCAATCACTGAACTCGTGACAAAAACACTTTTCTCTCTCAACAAACCCCATCGTCATGAATGCGGAATCGTATCCGAATAAATAACTCTCGAAGTCTTGCAGCGAACTCATATACATTTCCGGACGCTCAATAGCTTCCTCTAAAAGTTCTCGTATTGCGATTCGGTAGCTTTTAAGCGGAAGTGGTTGCATACGTAGATTTCCAAAGCAATTTGTGTCAACGTTCATACATGAACTAAGGCGTCAAATATACGCTGGGTGCCATAACGTGCGACAGAATTGTCGCACGACAAAATCATCGCACGTTATAGAAAGGGAATGCCAATAGGTGTTTTCGAAAAACTGAAAATACAGAGCATCGAGCAATCGAATAATTGGTGGCGAAGCTTACCCCTCTCTCCTCAACCAAAATCCCAGCACCTCTTTCACCTGCTCCTCTTCTAGCATCTCATGGGCGGCTAGTTCATCGGCCAGGGCGGCGATGGCGTTCCAGTAGCGATCTTCACGCAGGCGATGATATACCTCGCGCGTTACCTCTTCCAAAAAGGCCAGACGCTTTCGCTCGTCGCGGTGATGAACCTCGGCGGCTTCAAAGGCCATTCGCCAGTCCTGGCTCCACTCGCCCACAAAACCAGGGTGAAGCAGTTCCCCTTGGTAGATCATCTCGGCTACAGGACCAGCCAAGGCGACCAAGATCAGCTTGCCCGAAAAGGTCTTGGCGTCATCTCGCCTCCGCCGCCAAACGATCTGGGCATCGCCAAACCGGGCCGCTAACCCCTCGTCCGCATCCTGCTGCATCACGGAAAGTTGCAGCACCTGCCCACCTAAAATAGTGGCCATCAGGGCGTGTCCAGCCTCGTGATAGGCGGTGATCTCTTCCATGAAAGTGCTGTAAGTGTTGCTGTAGTAATGGTTTAGTGGCGTTTTTTTGTCAGGCGAACCGGTGATGGCCGGCTTCCCATAAAACCAGGGGAGCCCATTTACAAAACCGGGGCTTTTCCGTTAGTATTTGGGATTCCCCGGACCGCTCCTTGTTGAGTGCGGCCGGCTACCTGCTTTTTTGCACCCGACTATCCGCCTCCCGCATGGGGCCCTGTGGCTCGGCATGCGATCCAGGCGAGCAATCGTCCCACTATAGAGAACTTCAGCGCCAAAAGCGCGGCATTAGTCATGTTTGAATCGATTCAAACAGGCCTTCAATCGGCCTTTAAGACACTCAGCGGCAAGGCTCGCCTTACCGAAGGGAATATGCGCGACGGCTTGAAGCTCGTGGAACAATCGTTGCTTGAGGCGGATGTTAGCTACTCGGTTGTGCAGGACTTCATGGCGCACGTCAGCGCCAAAGCCCTCAATGAAAAGGTCCTGCTGGCGCTAGATCCGACCCAACAAGTGGTCGGCATCGTTCGCGACGAGCTGATCAACCTGCTGGGGCCAGTTGATAACGCCCTTCGTCTGAATAAAGACGTGGCGATCATCATGCTCTGCGGCCTGCAAGGTGCTGGCAAGACGACCACCTGCGGCAAGCTCGCCCAGTTGATCAAGCAAGACTATAAAAAGCGCCCCTTCCTGGTCGCAGCGGACCTTCAACGTCCTGCCGCTATCGAACAATTGCATGTGATCGGCCGTCAATTGGATGTGCCGGTTTACAGCGACCTCAGCACGCAAGACCCAGTCAAGGTTTGCCAAGACGCCATTCTAAAGGCAAAGCAAGCCGGCGCTGATGTCATCATCTTGGATACGGCCGGCCGTCTGGCGATCGATAAAGAGTTGATGGACCAATTGGTCCGGATCGAAAATCGCGTCGGTCCTGATGAAGTGCTGCTGGTGGTCGACGGCATGACGGGCCAAGATGCCGTCAACAGTGCCAAAGCGTTCAATGAAGCGTTAGAGCTCGACGGCGTCATCATGACCAAGCTGGATGGCGACGCCCGCGGCGGTGCCCTCCTTTCGGTCAAGCATGTGACCGGCGTCCCTATCAAATTCCTCGGTACGGGTGAGCATCTCACCTCGCTGGAAATCTTCCGCCCGGAAGGTATGGCCAGCCGGATTTTGGGGATGGGCGACATGCTCGCCCTCGTCGATGAAGTCCGTCGCAATGTGGACATGGATCAGCAGGCCGCTATCGAAAAGAAGCTGGCCGCTGGTGAGTTCACGATGGATGACTTCAAGGCCCAGATGATGCAGATCCTGCGTCCGGGCTTGATGACGCGGATGCTGGGCTTGCTGCCAGGCATGGGCGAAATCTCCAAGGTGCTTGGTAATTCCGATACCGAAAAAAGCGTCAAGCGGATGGTCGGCATCATCGATGCGATGACGATGCAAGAGCGTCGTAATCCCAAGATGATCGAGTCCGAGCGTCGTGCTCGTATTGCTCGCGGCTCGGGCACCAAGGTGCAAGAAGTTGGCGACATCATCAAGCAATACGAAGTGATGGCTCCGCTGATGAAGAGCCTTGCCGGCAAAAGTGCCCATGGTCGTTTGCAAGCGATGCAAGATTTGCAACGCAGCGGCATCATGAATCCAGGTGCTCAGCTGGCAAAGCCCAAGGGAGATACAGGCAAGCGTCTTTCTACGGAAGAACGCAAAGCCTTGCAGAAAAAACGAGAGAAGGAGCTTCGCAAGAAGCGACGTGACGGTCGCGACTAAGGCGTTGTTCCGGATTCAGAGAATAAATCGTGTTCATGTTTGTGGTTCTGTTTTAAGGAGTGTTTCGTGGCAGTTCGAATTCGTATGAAAAAGATGGGTCGTCACAAGCGGGCTTTCTTCCGCATGTGTGCGATTGATTCACGCTCGCCCCGTGATGGTAAGGTGATCGAAGAACTGGGTATCTATGATCCCGCAGTGAAAGACACCGATTGCCGCGCTGTTCTCAAGGGCGAGCGGATTGCTTACTGGTTGTCGGTTGGCGCTCAGCCATCGGAAAACTGCGCAGTCCTTATCAAGAAGTACGGCCAAAACGGCACCCATCTCGAAAAGCAGAAGGCTGCTTTGGAGAAGGCCAAGTCGACTCGGCCACAAGCTCCTGCTCCGTACATTCCACCACCAAAGGCCGAAGCTCCTGCTGCTGAACCTGCCGCAGAGCCAGCGACCTCGGAAGGTGGCTAAGCGATCTTTCCTCAGAAGTTGTGGGGTGTTTCAAAACGCTCGACGGCTTTGGTGGTTGGATCGGTCCTTTCCAGTAAGTTTTCGCCCGACAGGTAATGAGGCCAGCCATGCGATTTGATGTGCTGACCCTGTTCCCCGGGATTTTTGAGGGCTATGTCTCTCAAAGCTTGCTGAAAAAAGGAATTGATGCCGGGCTGGTTGCGGTGCATCTGCATGATGTTCGCAAATGGTCAGGCGATAAACATAATCGTGTGGATGATCGCCCTTACGGCGGTGGTCCAGGGATGGTGATGCGGGTTGGGCCCGTGGTGGAATGCTACGAAGACGTGGTGAAGATGGATGAACGTCCAGCTCACCCGATTCTGCTTTCTCCACAAGGAACGCCACTGAACCAGCGACGTGTCGAGCAGTTGGCAGCGATGCCGCGGTTGGTCATGTTGTGCGGAAGGTACGAAGGTTTTGATCAGCGTGTGATCGATATCTTGCAGCCGGAGGAAGTCTCCATCGGAGACTACATCCTGAACGGCGGTGAGGTGGCCGCGATGGCGGTTATCGACGCGGTGATTCGCCTTGTGCCAGGTGTGCTCGGAGACGAAGAAAGCAGCCAGCTTGATTCGTTTTCTAGCGGCAATCGACTGTTAGAAGGGGGCCAGTACACTCGCCCTCGTGATTACCGGGGCCATACGGTTCCCGATATCCTGTTGTCAGGAAATCACGAACAGATCGATCGTTGGCGAAAAGAGCAAAGCTACGAAAAGACAAAGCTACGGCGAGCGGATCTGTTGACACGGCCGTCACCAGAAGACATTCGATCGCCCAAGTAGCTTCCGATATTCACTTGTTCGTTTTGAGAAGGAATGTAGGCCATGAGCCAACAAATTTTGAAGATGGTGGAAGCGAGCAGCCTCAAGGCTGAGCCACCAAAGTTTGAGATCGGTGACACTGTTGACGTTCACACCCGTATTCTCGAAGGCAAGGATGAACGCATCCAGATCTTCAGCGGGATCGTCATCGCCAAGAGCGGCAGCGGAACTCGCGAGATGTTCACGGTTCGTCGTATCGTCGGTGGTGAAGGTGTAGAACGCAAGTTCCCTGTTCACTCCCCCAAGATCGCCAAGGTAGACGTCAAGCGCAGCGGTATTTCCCGCCGTGCCAAGCTTTACTACCTGCGCGACCGCGTGGGCAAGGCTCAAAAGCTGCGTGAACGCAAGAGCACCTAGTTCCTGGCTTGCCGCTTGTGCCTAGCCTTTGTCGGAAGTGATTCACTTCCGCGGGAGGTATGCGATGCGCTGGCTCTTTCAACTTTGGGATCGATGGCAGCAGTGGCGAAAGCCCCTGTCGCTGGGTGCCAAAGGAGAGCAGGCCGCAGAGCGATACTTACTGGGGCTGGGATACAAAATTGTGGCCCGTGGCTATAAGGTCGGTCGAGGTGAGATCGATCTGATTGCCGTGGACGGCCGGACGGTGGTGTTTGTTGAGGTCAAAACGCGTGCGGACGGAGAGCCCAGCTCTCCAGCCGACGCAGTAGATCACAACAAGCAAAAGAAGTTGACCAAGCTAGCGCTCGGTTATTTGCGTCGGCATAACCTGCTGACGCAGTCGGTACGGTTTGACGTGATCGCGGTCATTTGGCCTGCAGGAAACGCCAAGCCAACGTCGATTACGCATTTTCGCAGCGCCTTTGAGGCTGTCGGCTTTGATGGGCTGTTCAGTTGAAAAGGCGGTAGTTGTTTCAGGTGGATTAGCCTCCCTCTTGGTGGTTGCTAGGAGAGGCTTGTTAGCTGTAGGTACAAAGAGGGGGTGAGCAGTACGGCCCACAAAAACGGCCAGCTCGCCGGTTCCCCCTTTCGGACTTGAAGTGGACGGTCTACATTATGGGGCTTCCTACAGAGCATCCTCGTAATGGTTTTGATATAGGGATGGATGGTTTCGATGCCTAAGCAGAAGACCCATAAAGGGACAAAGAAGCGTTTCCGTCTTACCGCTTCGGGTAAGGCCAAGCACCGTCACGGTGGCACCAGCCACTTGGCAGCTCGCCGTTCGAAGAAGCGTCGTCGGAATTTGCGTGGTACGAAGGTGTTGCACGACACGGTGCTGCATCAGATCACTCGTGCCTTGGCTGGTTACAGCAGCTAGTCAGCTGTTGTAGGTGGCTTTTTTATCACCGCGTGCGGGCGCCTAACACTTGTTGTCTCCTCTTCGTTTGTGAAGAGGTAAGAAGCAGGGGCCTTGTCATGCCAAGTTAACAGGAATTGAAGTTCAATGCGTACGATCAAAGGTGCAGCACGCACCCAAAAGAACAAGCGGCTTTTTAAACGAGCCAAGGGTTATGTCGGCGGCCGTCGCAAGCTGCTCCGCACGGTAAAGGAAACGCTGGTCAGGGCCGGTGCTTTTGCGTTCCGCGATCGCCGCGACCGCAAGCGTCAGTTCCGCAAGCTGTGGATCATCCGTATCAATGCAGCCGTTCGCCAACGGGGCATTCGTTACAGCCAATTCATCGCCGGCTTGGCACTTGCCAAGATCGCGCTCGATCGCAAGAGCTTGTCGGAGATCGCGGTTTGCGATCCTGCCGCTTTTGACCTGATCGTCAACGAAGCTAAGACCGCTCTGGGCATCAAGGCCTAAGCGATCTCGAGAATCTCAGCCCAATAGCAACAGGCCAGTGCTTTTCAAAAAGCACTGGCCTTTTTGCTGCGCGTTAGGAAGCACAGGGAAAATAAATTAGTCGCCGGGTAAGCACCCTAAAAAATGGTTTCGCTTGAAATAGGGGGAAGCATCATCCCATTACAAGATCCGGTTTGAATAAAAAAGGTTGACAAAAATCTCGCTAGATGTAGTATGACCGCTTTAAATGGCCGTTGTTTTACATAACAAGAGGTAGGGGGTTATGCTACGAAGGTTGTTTTCGCTGCTGTGCAACGGTTCCGGTTCAAAAAAAGCACGCGCATTCAGGAGGAACGAGAAGAGGAATCGCTCACTACGAATGGAATTGCTGGAATCGCGGCGAGTATTAACCGTTGACGCAATTTCTAACTATCCGGCGTGGGGGGATACAAACAACGATGGCTGGTATTCTCCAATCGATGCTCTCAACATCGTAAATACTCTTGGGGCAAGCCAAGGGCAAGCGATATCGACCTCAACTGACCAATCCTTGGTTTTGCAGGACCTCAATGCTAGTGGATGGGTAGAGTCGAGTGATGTTCAAATCATGCAGTCTCTCCTCAATAGCGCTACTCCTCCAACTCTCCCTCCCACGGGAACTGGGGCTGGCATCGGGGGTGGAGCACCAGTTTACAACCCTCCTGTGGGAGGTGCATGGACGAATGGTAGCGGTATGGTCAGTGGGTTTGTTGTTCAAAATGCAACGGAGACGACAAGCACAGACTTGACTAATCCTGTCGTATTTTCCTCACTAGGGAAGATTCAAGGGATTTGGTCCTACACCAACAGCGGTGGAATGTATGGCCCGCTTGGACCAGATACAGCGATCTACGAACTTCAGATCGACTGGAACGATGGAAGTCCGCTAGAACTCAAATCGTTGCCTTCCCTTGGGCCATCTGCTAGTACAGGATTCGAGATTACTCACCTGTACAAAGATGATAACCCTACTTCAAGCAGTTACGACTCTTACACGGTAACGTTCACGTTGCTGCGTAACTCAGTCGCTGTCGCTGGCGGTACATCGCCAATGATTGTTTACGATGCCGCCCCTTCCATTGGAGTTAATTCACCGGGCATTCAGTACATTTATGATCTAGAGGGGAATGTGGTAGACGGTTGGGTTGAAGGAGTCTATTCCGATCCCAGTGTGTTAGATACACACAAACTCTATTGGCGTTGGGGGGAAGCAGGAGAATGGCAGTCTAAAGAGATCTCTGGGGGAACATTCCTACAGCACTTTCCAGAACTAGGATTGGCCAGTTTTCGACTCACGCCAACAACTTTACTGCACCTAATTGTTGAAGACGATGATTTACTTACTGCACAGGTAGCACTCGCACCACCACAGGATTTGAATATCGCTATTTTTGATGGTCAGTATGGTGACCGTGTTCCCGAAGATGTGGAGGATACAGAGGGTGCGGTAACGGTAGCCAATTTGAATGATACGGATGCTGACGGCATTATCGACAATGTTGATGACGGTGCTGCGGACGGCCTGTCAGGTGGCGTTGTTGAAACACGCTCAGAGCAAGACCTGCTGGAAGGGCAAATGCTGGGGCGTAACGAGGTCGACCTGATGAGATTAGTAATCTACAAGCCGAAAGTATATAGTGACGGCGATAACATTGATCTAATCATCAACAACCCAAATCGCGTCAAACTGTGGTACGACAGTTCTAAACGCGATCCTGTTGGAAACTATAATCGAACTACGGGTGTCGTCAGTGGCGTATTCGGGGAGTGGGGAATTGGTGCTGACAGTTTTTCGATCGCGACGTTATGGGTGGAAATCACTGACAAGAGTACAGACGTAGGTGATATTTCGATCCGAGCAACCCTGCGTGGTGCGGAAGACAAAGTCGTTGCTACCGGGGTCTGGGCAGAATTGACGGAAACGGAAAGTCGCACGATAGACTGGGAAAGCCAAGATGTTGAGAGCCTGCAGGGAACAATTTGGGACATGGAAATGGATCAGCATTTGCAGGAAAAAGTGGGGAAAATTGGTGGCACAGGGTTGCAGCAGACTGAGAGTGTGATAAGTCGGTGGCAAAATGTCCCTGTGTTTGTTTTCGATACCGTGATTCTGTTTCAATGGACAATATATCCAGCTAATGTATGCGATATTTTGCCGAGAGTACAGTTTGATAATGCGAGGCAAGTTAAGGTCAATGTGCAAGACCGTCTTTTGCGCGAGGACCAGCGCGGGATTGATGAAGTAGTGAGTTTTCCGCAAAAAAATGAATTGCCAAATGATGAAATTCAACAACCCTTTGAAGAGTCGGGAGAGGGTAGGAACCCATCGGTTTCTAGTAATGGGCATATGTATGGAATGGATTCCCCATATATTGCAATTAAAATTGAAATCGTAGATGACATTCCGTCCCCTTTTGGCGACTTATTTCAAGACTTGAATGCACTTGAGTTTTTAAGGGTTGGCTTTAAGCCGCTTCCTGATGGAGGACTGCGGCCAAGTGGAAACGCAATTTTGGGTTCGATCACGTCACCAAAGGTACCATGGTTGTCTAAGATTAGAGTGACTTGTGAACAGGTGGGGTTGGCGACAAGGGAACTGCTTCGTACGGGAGAGAATAGAATTGACCTTGAAGGCTAGAGGCGAGATATGTTTGCTTTAAAACAAGTGATTGTGATTAGCATTGTGATAATGCTTTTATTTTCCTGCTTTCCACCAGCGACGGTTGTCGGTGATCCAGCCAGCAAGCGACCGGATACCGTGGAGAACTGGGAGGCGGAGCTAAAAGCTTATGCTGCCGCACGAAGCAAACTGTTGGACAAGGTGGAGCGTACCTTGGAAGGCAAGCACCAACGAGAAACAGTGGCTCGTAAAGAGTCGCAAGATGCAACGGCCAAGATGTCTGCTGCCGAGCGGCAACATTACTTGCTGGCTCTAAAATCGATTCAGCAAATGTTCAGCCAGGGAAATGAAACCGCCCGCGAAGTTTGCAAGCATATCGAGGAACAACCAGAACCTGTTTGGGACGGACAAAATAATTTGCCGTACGCTGCGAGATTCCCCTCGGCTCGGACACTAATCGAAATGGAACCTCATACGGCCAAGCGGTTAGTAGAAATAGCGTCGGCGAGCAAGGACTCCAAGTTCCAATTCCTGATCGGTGCACTACTCAAAGAGTTGGATGGCTTTGAAATCGCGAAGTTACGCCTCGATTTTGAATTGAAGTCACTAGCTTCAAACAAGAACCTTACCGACAGTCACAAGACCGAGGCAGTTGCAAATCTCAAAGCGATTCGAGCACTGTTTGACGACAAAGAAACATTTGAGTTTCATCGCATGGATCGCTAAAGATGATGGAGAGAGCAGGGCTATAGGCTAAAGTACCGTTGGGAGCGTAAAAATGTCGCTACGAATCTTGCATCGTGTCGCCGTTGTCTCTGTTGCAGCAACAATTCTCTTGTCCTGCTTGCTAACAACGCTTGTTAGCGGTGATCCCGCCCCTGAATCGATCGACTCGATAGAAATCTGGAAGGCAGAACTTGATCACTTTGCGGAAATGCGAAGTAGGCTACTGAGCAAGGCCACTCGCTTTCTTGAAAACAAACGAACTAGAGAGGAAATTGCCAAGCAAGACGATCCAATCGCCGTCGTTGAAATGTCTGCCGAAGAGAAGGAACGCTATCGCCTAGCGCAAGAGTCGATTCGAGAGATTTTTGCTCGGGAAAAGGAAGTCGCGGCACAATTGTGTTTGCACCTGAACGAGCGCGGGGTCGGAAGTATTGCTGGTAGTGGGCGTTCGTCGCTTAGTTATGTTGCATTCTTTCCAGCTGCTCGAACATTGGTGGAGATGGATCCTCGCTCTGCCAGTTTCGTGATTGACCATGCCGCAAGCTGCGATACGGCGCCAATGCAGCGGATGATGGGATCGCTACTGAATGAGCTAGACGGAGCGGAGCTTGCCAAGGCACGGCTTGATCAAAAAATCAATGCGTTGCCAGCAATCGTTGGGGGGCCCGAAAGCAGGCATGCTCGGGAACTTGCCAACCTAACGGCCATTCGCAAACTGTTCGACAAAAAGGATGCATTTGAAGCAAAGCAAAAATAGCAGATCTCCCCTTGTCCTGAGGCTGTTAAAAAGAGAAACGTGAGAATGCCAAGTGCTTCTAGTTGTCATGGCGTCACCTACAGATGCGATGTGCCACGCCTAACGAACGAGTTTCTTAAATCGTTTTTTAAAACCAATCCCGTTCCCTAAATAACTTTGCGGCATAAGACGACCTCACGGTACAATTCAATTCAGTCACGTCTCATAACGAATATGGCCTGGCCAGTTCTGGGCAATAACTGCTCGCACCATTTGGATTCAAGGGACTCATGTTACTGGGCGAGTTTGGGGTGGGAGTAATGGAGCTGGTCATCCTGCTGTTTATGGTGCTGGGGTGCATGGCTCCAGTACTGGCCGCTATTGTCGTCGCTGGCTATTACGTGTTCCGCTCCGGCCAGAATCGCGACGGCCGATCCAGCCTGGATGATGAGACCCGCCGTCTTCGTGACGAGATCCAAAACTTCCAGGGCAAAAACGACAAGCCCTCTTCGTAACGTGCCTTTATGACGGGGCACTCGGCCTAAATCTCGTTCGCCTCTGGCACCACAAACGGCTTGCGATATTCGCGAGTCAAAAAGGCGTTGGCCTGTTCGTTGCCGGTGAACGATTCTTTCTCGCTGTCGGGCTGCAAGACAACACCCAGCACGAACTTGTTCTTCTCAACATCGATTTCGTGTTCCTTCAAGTGGGCAATCGTTCGGTCCAGCGTCTCTTGCACGTTGTCATGTACTTTCAGCTTGGCTACGGCCTCTCGCACTTCGGCAGGCGATGCTTCCTTGCCCAGACGCCACGAGATATTTCCCGCGTGGCAAAGCGCCGTCGATTGATGTCCTTCCAAGATCGGTGCGTTTAGCTCGGCTTGCTTTCGGCTACGAACCGCCTTGATAAAGTTGGCGAAGTGGCTTTCGCTCGGCTGTTTGCCAGCGAATGTACTAATCAGCTTTCCTTCGGGATCGAATAATGAGTTGCCCGCAATCGAGCCTTCAGTGCCATGGAACAGCCAGCCGCCATTAAAGCCTTCGCGAAATGGCTTGCAGCGCAGGCCGCGTGTCTCGGCGACAATCGTCTTTTCGCCAAAGTCAAAAATGCAAACTTGCGTGTTGGGGGTCTCTCCTGCATCGACATACCCAAACCGACCACCGTAACTGATGACGTTTTTGCCTAGCCCGTTCAGACCCAAGCCCCAGCGGCAGATATCTAGCGAGTGGATGTTGTTGTTGCCTAGCTCGCCGTTTCCAGTTTGCCAGTTCCAATGCCAATCGTAGTGGAACGTCTCGCGGGTTAGCGGGCTCATCGGGGCTGGCCCGGCCCACAGGTTGTAATCGACCTGCTTGGGAACTTCAAAAGTACCCTTGGGGCCAATGGAATTGCGTACGCCGTAGATGATGCTGCGCGCGAGCTTTACCGGCCCCAGTTTTCCGGCCTGAATGTATTCAATCGCTTCTGCCAATGCCATGTTGGAACGGTTTTGCGTTCCTCCTTGGCAAATTCGGCCGAGCTTTTGCGCCACCTGGACGAGTCGGCGTCCTTCGCTGATGTTGTGGCTGACAGGTTTCTCTACATAGGCATCTTTGCCAGATTGCATGGCCCAAATGCCGGCCAGCGAATGCCAGTGATTGGGCGTGCAAATGAAGACCGCATCGACAGACTTGTCGTCAAAGATCTTCCGCATGTCTTGCACCGCCTGCGGAGCTTTTCCAGGCTGCTGCTTTTCGACCAGTGCTGCCAGCTCGGCCGCCAGTTCGGTATCGGGGTCGCAAACATAGACGATTTCACAGTCAGGCACTTTGGCAAGTTCAGCGATGTGCTGCTTGCCGCGAATGCGACAACCCAAGATCGCTACTCGTACCTTGTTGGAAGGATTGCCACTCGACTTTTCTTCGGCACAGACCAGCGGAGTTGCATGGGCCGCCGCAAGCGCAGCGGTCGCCAGCATCGAGTCTTCCAGAAAGCGACGACGATTCATCGAGTGCATGGAACAATCCTTCAATAAGTTTCAAATCGGTTGCAAGGAGGAATCCGCCGGCTACTTGGCCTTGGCATCTGCGGCAGGCAGCAACTTTTGCTCTGCCAAGAAGGCCAGCGACTGTTCCTGCCAGGCATCCCAACTAGGTCCTTTGTATCCATTCAAGCCGTGACCACCCGTGGCCAATTCCAAATACTTGCCGGGGACCTTATGGGCCACTAGTGAGTCATAAAACATCTGGCTGTTTTCCGGAACAACTACGCCGTCATCCTTGGCATGTGCCAAGAAGCAGGGGGGCGTCTTTTCGGTGATCTGCTTCTCATTCGAATACAGCACAACCAGTTGTGCCGATGGCGCACTCCCCAACAGGTTTTGCTTGGAGCCCTGATGCGTCTTTTCGCCCATGCTGATGACGGGATAGATCAGGATCGCAAAGTCAGGCCGGCTGCTAACGCGGTCGATCGCATCGCTCGCCTTAGCATCGCCAGCATCAAAATGCGTCGCGGCCGTCGAAGCCAAGTGACCTCCAGCCGAAAAGCCGATGATCCCAATCTTGGCGGGATCAATGCCCCATTCCTTGGCGTTGGCACGTGTCGTGCGGATCGCCCGCTGTGCATCGAGCAGGGGAACCGGATGCCGACCAGCAGGAAGTCGATATTCCAGTACCACGCCGGTAACGCCATGCTGGTTTAGCCAGGCGGCAATGCCATGCCCTTCGGGCTGAATCGCGTGACCGCCGTAACCACCGCCGGGGCAAATCACTAGGGCCGTCCCGTTGGCTTTCGCGGGTTTGTACACGGTGATCCAAACTTCGCGGTCTTCGGTCTTTCCGTCACCTAAGGCTGCATGGCCGTTCCACAAGCCGATCTTCTTCGGCTCCACTTTTTCTTGTGCTGAGGCGATGCCCGCCAGCATCCCTGTCAGCATGACGACACCGACCAGCCACAATTTCCAAGCCGCCTTCATGAGGATTCCTTTTGTCTTTACCCAATGCGTGAGCTAATCAAAGAAGTGGAAGTGCGCCCTTCGCCCAAAGGCAATCGGCCACGCCGCCAGTCAGCAGCTTAACCCACCGCAAAGTGCCCGTGGAGCCCGCGCAAAGAAAAAACCTTCCCAGAAGCAAGGCGTCCGGCGCAAGGCATCACTTGCGCTGGCTATATCCCATTCGTAAATCTTGGCCGCGTGCATGGGCCTGATCCGAAAGTTGCTTGGCGGCCGTGGGAGAAACGCGGACGCTTCCCAGGCATAGGTACTTCAGCTGTTTGAGTTCTAATAGTGCTTCGAGGGAACTGTCGGTGATTTCCGTTTTCGTCAAAACGAGAGACTCAAGTTTAGAGCAGCGCTTCAGGTGCGACATTCCCGCATCGCCAAAGTTACTTTGATACAAATCGAGTCTGCGCAGGTGAGACAGCTTGCCAAGGTCGGCCATCTGTTCTGCTGTCAGAGTCATTTCTTTCAGTACGAGGCGGATGACGTTACCACTTTCGTCTTTTTCCACACGGCGAATAATCGCGCCTGTGGAACTGCGTAGCTCGGTCGCCTCTGCGAGGGAAACGATATCCGCAGCGGAGGCTGAAGCCGCGAAGAGCAATAGGCTAAGCGAATAAGCAATTCGTAGAATCATGACAACACCTGGCTTAAGACGGGAGATGAAGTCTGCCAGCCATTGAATATCTCCTGATGCAAATCCAATTGCAAACCGATTGTTGGCGTTTGTCACCCCTTTTTCATTTGCCCCCCAGCTTTCGGGCGGCCCGAGGCAGCTTCAATCGCCTTACAGCGAGAACTGGGCACCCAGCGTGAAGTCGATGCCGCGACGGATTCGGTTTTCGAACGGTAGCGAGACTGAGTTCTCGACCAGGGCGATGCCGTAAATCTCAAAGTTGGGCGTGAAGAAGCGGCTCGATTTTAGGAGGCCGCGATGGTTGTTAATGTCGTGCGGAAGTGAGCCCAGTTTTTCAGGAATGTAGTCGCCATAGGCGAGCTGAAAATCCCATTGGTCTCCTCGATAGCCAAGGTTTACATAATAGCCTGAGCCCGAGGTTGCTTTGCCGTCGGCTTTGTTGATGTCGCGATAGTAGACGCTTCGGCCCCAGAAGACATCGTTCGGCGTAAGGATATTGCGGCGAAAGCCGTACTGGTCGTAGATCCATTCGCCCGAGAGGGTCCAACGTCCGCTGCGGATCATCATGTCCAAGCCAACATGGTTCTTATATTCCTTTTGGATTTCGCTGCCGACACCGTCTTGCCATTTGACCGATGTCCCCAGGGCAAAGTTTTGTCGGTCGATGCCGGCCCGGCCGACAAACGCCTTCGATGAGTTGGTGTCTTGGTTGAACTGGCCGTTGGTGATGGCCGCTGTAAAGCAATAGCCTTCGGGGTCCCACTGCATCATCGCGCCGGTTTCGCGATAGATGATCGCTTCGCTGCGAATGAATGGCGAATCGGCAAAGCTGTTGAAGTAGTTCGAGTAATAGTAGCGACCAAATGGCGTGGGAACTCGGCCGATGCAAAAGAAGAGGTCCTCTTTGCGAGCACCCAGATAGAGCTGCGAAATCTGCACGGGATCGATCACAAAGTTTCCCGCAAAGGAGCGACGTTCCGGACTATCGATCAAAATGTTTTGGTCAAACGGCTGTGTAAAGAATAGCTCTGCTTCAACCATGCGATCCCATTCACCCGTTTGGTGATGGAGTCCGCCACGCGCGACCGCTTCAACCGCGAAGGATGTCTCTTGGCCTGTGAACTCGATTCGTTGATTGTTGTTGAAGTACGACCTGGCAAGTCCGTCGTAGTGATACCAAAAACCCTCGTGACTGATTGCGCTATAGTCGGGAATCGCATTTCCCGCGCGCGGTTGCTTGTCGTAAAAGCGATTGGAGGGAAGGCCCGAAAAGTAAGTCTGTGTGCGGGGAGAATTGGAATCGTTCTGCGTCACCCACGGCATCTCAGGCTCGGCCGCTGAAGGTCCCCACGCGGGTAGTTCGCTTGGCAATGGCGAATCGCCCCCGGTAGTGGCAACCCCTGTCCCCACGGAATCGCTGGATCGTCGCTCGGGCTCGGGCTGAGGCAGGCGAATCGGCGATGCGCTTTCGCCACCCGGATTAGAAAGTTGTAGCGACGGCTCTTGCGCAATCGCAGGCATTGCCAAGGCGGCGACACAAAGCATCACCAGCGCGCACGGCCACGGCAATCTTTGAAAGCGCTTACACCGGGCAAAGAGCGTCGAGTTTGCCAAGTTCTCGCCCTTCTGCTTGTGTGGTGAAGTGATGGTTAGATAAGCGTGTCGCTAAGGAAGGTATCGCGAAGGAAAACTAGCCGGCCTTGGATTCTCGTTTGCCGCGAACCGTCCAGAACTTCTCTTCTGGCATCGCGATAGCACTGATTCGCAGGCCGAACTTATCGCCCACCTTGACCGCTTCACCCACCGCGACACGACAATCGCCAACATCTAGCGTTAGCATGTCTTCGCACGATTTGTTGAAGGGAATGATGGCCCCTTGTGCTAGTTCCACAATGCGATGGACTGGAAGCGTCGCTTCTGCCAAGACAACCCGAACGGGAACTTTGATTTTGAGCAGGCTGCGTGTATAGGGAGGCAGCACCGGCAAACCTTCTTCGACCGAAGTGAATTTCTTCGGCTTGTGTCCTTTGATCACCGCAGACGTTGGCGCTTGTGCGAGTGCGACGGGAGGTGCAACATCGGCAACGGACGGCACAGGGGGAGCGGGCTGCGAAACTGCAGGAGCAACGTCTGCCATGGCTGGCGCTTCAATGGGCGTGGCAATGATGTTCTTGCCTGCCGAAAGTGGCCACACCAAAAGCAGCGTGCTGGTGATATCGCCCAGCGTTAACTTGTGAGGCAAGCAAACGGCATTTTCCGAAGGGGCCCCTTCTTGCAAGGATTTTTCCAGGTCAGCCACATAGACGGCGCGAAAGTCATCGGGCATGCAGTCTTCGGGAAGAAGGCACATTCCCAATTCTTGGGCCAGCGTGGTGAGCTTGCTGGTGCCGGTCTTGTCGGGTGCTGAAACCCACGGCGGCAAAAGTCCCGGATCGTTCCGAAGCAAAACGACAGCAGTAAGATCGCCAACCGGCAGAACGAGCGCGAGCCCCGGCAACGCATAGCTTTGCTCCGCCAGCGCACTGGCGAGAGGCACCGGCTCGAGCGGGGTCAAACGGTAGTCACCGCCGAACGTACGCCCGAGGCTGCTTCCAGATTCGGATGCATTCGTTTTGCACGCGGCCAAAACCGCATCGGAAACATTTTGGCTTAGAGGTGACATAACCAGTAATGCGTATCGCTTGGGAGAATCTCGTCCATGAGATGGTCGCGGAGCTTCGGCCGATCAGCCTAGACCGCGGAATGATTCCTCTATCGGAAAGGGCTCCCTGAAAACTTGCTTTCAATTTTCGGATTACGGGGAATGTAACGGTTGTCAAATAATAAAAATCGTCTTTTGTTGATATGGGATGCTTTGGGAAAATGGAGAAAATGGGTCGCAGGGAAATGGGCCCCCTTTCTACTAGCCCCTAAGCCGCGTCGGCTGGTTATAATCGATCAAGTTGTCGTGCTGACCGATGCGGGCGTGTCAGCCGTCCTCCGGGCCGTTCGTAGAGGGTGCTTGGGGACTCGATGGCATTGCCGTTTGACCGCTTGGGACCTGTGAGAACACCATGAACCGCCACCGTTATTTTGCAAATCTGTTTTGTTTTGGTTTTTGTTTTGCGCTGGGGCTCGCACAGGCAGTGGCGGCTGCGGCAGACCTTCCCAAGGGGATCGTAAGCGAGAAGCCTGCGACCGGACCGGCGATCAAGGTGGCGGCGGGATACATGGTCCCTTACACCGACACGATTCCGGGAACGGAAGTCAAGTTTGAGATGATTCCGGTTCCTGGTGGCAAGTTCAAGTTTGGTAGCCCAGCTAATGAAGCGGGACGCAAGGCCGATGAAGGTGATGCTCAGTACGAGATCGAAGTTGCTCCTTACTGGATTGCGAAAACCGAGCTGACTTGGGCCGAGTACAAGTCGTACATGTCGATGTGCGACATTTTTAAGAAGCTACTTTCGCGCAAGATTTTGGTCCCCAATGAATCGAACGCAAAGTTCGTCGTGACGGCTCCTTCGAATCTGTACGATCCAACCTTCACATTCTCTTTCGGCGAAGACGACAATCAGCCAGCCATCACGATGAGCCAGTTTGCTGCGAAGCAATACACGAAGTGGCTTAGCGGAATGACGGGGCATGTCTATCGCTTGCCAACGGAAGTGGAATGGGAATACGCCTGCCGTGCTGGAACCGAAACGCCTTACTCGTTTGGTGCCGATGCTTCGAAGCTGGGGGACTTTGCTTGGTTCCTCGATAACTCGAGCGAGAAGACGCAGTTGGTCGCTCAAAAGAAGCCTAACCCTTGGGGCCTGTACGACATGCATGGCAACGTTGCGGAGTGGGTGCTCGATGAATACGATGCGACGGGTTATCCCCACTTGAAGGGACAGGTGAAGTCGGGTGACGAAAATGTTCGTTGGCCAACGAAGTTGTTTCCCCGCTGTGTTCGCGGCGGAAGTTGGAATGATGTCGCCGAAGGTTGCCGTAGTGCGGGACGCCATGGATCGAATGATGACAACTGGCGTAGTGAAGACCCCAACGTCCCCAAGAGCCCTTGGTGGTTTACCACGAACTATGGTCGTGCCGTTGGCATGCGATTGGTTCGTCCTTTGGAACAGCCAACCGATGCACAATTGGTAAAGTACTGGGAAGCTGACATTGAACAGATTCGTTACGATTCCGAAGATCGTATCGACAACAATGGCCGTGGCGCCCGTGGCGTCGCCAGCCCCGAACTTCCTGCAGCGATCCAAAAGCTGAAGTAGTTTTGGTTTTGGGCTCCCTCCGGGGAGTCTTGCCCCGCATTGCTAGCGCGGCTGATACGAGCGCCGCGATCCTGTCGGCGTGGTTCTTCGCAATCACGCTTCGGCAGGGCTCATTCTTGCCGGAAAGCTCCCCTTTTTCGAATTGGAGAGGGGCCGACAGTACCGCGATCTTTCGCACCTGTTCATGCGATGGCAAATCGACCAGCTGCGCCGTGATGCGCTGCTGTAGTTCGTCGGCAAGTGCTGTGGTGCCGGAATTTTCTGATCGTGTCTCGGCCAGCACAACCAGCGCCACCAAATAGGGGCGATCGTTGCCAATTACGACCACTTGGCGGATGGCGGGGTCTCGCAAGATGCGCTGTTCGATGGGGGTGGGCCAAACGTTTTTTCCCAGCGAGGTGACGATCATCTCGGTCTTGCGGCCGTCGAGGTAGAGATAGCCATCGTTGTCCAAATGGCCAAGGTCGCCTGTATTTAGCCAGCCGTCTTGCAGCGCTTCTGCCGTGGCGGCGGAATCGTCAAGATAGCCGAGCATGACGCTTGGGCTTTGAACAAGGATCTCTCCTTGCGGTGAGAGTTTGGCCCGTAAGCCGGGAACGAGTTTGCCAACACTGCCGGGGCGATAATGAAGCGGCCCTGTGACAGAAATGCATGGCCCATTTTCCGTAAGGCCGTAGCCGGCCAGAAGCGGAAGGTTGCACGACTCAAAGAATTGCAGCAGTGCAGGCGATGCTGCGGCGCCACCAACACAGCAGTGAATGAGCTTCCCTCCTGTGAGTATTTGCAGCTGTTTTGTTCGATCCGTTGGACTGGCGCTGGCGCGGCAGCTTCTGTCACTACGGTTTGTAATCGTTCGTAGAAAAACGGGACCGCGTTGAGAAACGTTGGCTGGATCTCGGCAGCTTCCGCCAGCCACGTTTGCCGAGAGGTGGCCAACGCTAACTGGGCGCCATCGATGATCGTGCCATAAAAATCGCAGACCAAAGCGTAGACATGGCTGAGTGGTAAAACGGTCAGGCGTCGACGCTGGTTTGCCACTTCTGGCGAAAGGCCCTCGGCAAATGCTAACTGGGTTGCAATGGCGTTGGCCGCAAGAGCTCGGCTACTTAAGCAAACGCCTCGCGGCAGGCTCGACGTGCCGGATGTAAAAAGCAACAGTGCAGTGGAATCTGGTACGGATGCGGCGCTGGGATGGTGATGGGCGTTAAGCGGTATGTTTAATGGCTCGATCTTTTGTGCGGCATCTTCCAGACAAATCGCAGTATGTAATTGGCTGCTACTTGAGTTGCTCAAAGCCGATTGCCAAGCACCCGCCAGCGATGGAGAAACGATGAGGAACTCCGCCCGGCCGCGACTTAAAAGAGGAAGGGCTTGAGCTGGTGTATAGCTGGCATGGATCGGCAAATGAACGGCCTGAAGTTGGTGCAGCGCCAAATCCAACACAAGCCAAGCTAATCGATTCTCGCTATGGTGGCCAACGATGGTTCCTGTTTTGATTCCTTGGGCGGCCAATTGTTGCACCAGGTTGGTTGCCAGGGAATCGAGTTCCTTCCAGGTGAGGCTTTGCCAATGGCCACCGAGTTTCTGCCAGACCGCAGGCAAGTTGGCGGATGCCTGCACACGCTGGGCAAAGGCGTCGGTGATCGAAGTGGCGTGAAGGATCATGGAGGGGAAGCAAGTTCGTCCAAGGTAACGGCGAAAGAGCTTCCATTTTGGTCGCTCTCCCATTTCCTGCAAGGATAGGGGGGAGAGTGCATGAAGGCCTAGCCAGGTAAAGCGGCGGGGCGTACATTCGAAACTAGGAAAAGTTTTTGGGCCCTATTCGCTTCGAGACTGGTGCGGCAGAAAGAGGATTGTGTGGCAGAAAAGGTAGACGCCTTGTTAGCTTCGTCACGCTATGCCGCCCAGGCGAGCCCGGTGTATCGCGCACTGTGGCAGGAAGATTTTTCGGCATCGGTCGATGCTGGATCTGGTGATTTGTCGCTGAGCCCGATCGCGGAGCAAATCCGCTTGGCCGTCGCACAGGGAGAAGCTCAAGAGACCCTTTGGGATCGCAGTGGAAAATATGCGGAGCCGTTTTTACGGTCGCTGGGGGAATACGGCTTTTGGGGTTTGCTTGCTCCTAAAAAACATTGTGGCCGCCAAGGATCGATGGTTGCGTATCTTGATCTGTTGGGAGAGGTGGCTTCACACAGTTCCAGTTTGGCGGGACTGGCTTCGGTTCACAATGGAATTGGAGCAACGGCGGTCCTCTCTCGATTTGGAACTGATGAACAAAAGAGGCGATTGCTGCCTCGCTTAGTCAGTGGAGATTCACTATCTGCTTTTGCGATGACCGAGCCCGGTGCAGGAAGCGATTTGTCGGCGCTGGCTTGTAAGGCGGTACGCGTTGGTGATCGGTTGCAAATCACAGGCGAAAAGCTGTTCATCACGAATGCCATGTTCGGCCGGCGAATCGCCTTGGTAGCGATTTGCGAGGGATCGCCCACGCAAATTGTCGTTGATCTGCCAGAGAAAGAGTCGCCACAATTTCGCCTGCGCGAATATGGACTTCATCCGCTGCGGCGAAGTCATAATCATGGGTTGGTGTTTCAGCAGTTTTCTGTTCCTGCAGAAAACCAGATTGTGGTTGCCGGCGGAAATGGATTGACGACGGCGTACTACGGCCTCAATCGGGGGCGAGCGACCATCGCGGCCATTGCTTCGGGTTCGCTTCGCAAGATGCTGGCGGATTTGTTGCCCTGGGTGAGAAAGCGTGTCACTTATGGGAAGGCGCTGGAAGAACACGATTTGATTTTGGCTCGGCTTGCTAGGCTGGCGAGTTTGATTGTCGGTTGCCGTTCCATTTCACGTTGGTGTGGCCAGTTGCTTGATGCAGGCTATCGAGGCGAGTTGGAAGGAATCATCGCCAAGGTGTTTGCGACCAGTGCACTTGAAGAAGGGGCGATTGGCTTGTCCCTTAGGACGCACGGCGGACGAACCTTGCTCAAGGGGCATCCGGTCGGCGACAACCTGATGGACTATTTGGCGCCGAGCATCTACGAGGGAGAAAATAGCTTGTTGGGTTTGGGGCTGATGCGAACGCTGCTCAAATTGCCCGAAGGTTCGTTGGATAGTGTTGTTGGTAGCCAGCGAGATAGCGCAGCGCGATGCGACTTTCAAGTTGCGGCATTCGAAGCGCTCCGCGAAGTGCGACGTGAAATTGAAAATGGATTGCAGGCAGGTTCGCCGGGACAGCTAGAAATTGCGGCTTGGTCGGCGCGTGTGCAGTCGGCGATTGTGCTGCTGGTGATGGCGAGCGAAACTCGCTCGCTCCAAGATCCTGTGGAACAGTTGGCCGCACAATGCCTTTGTCAGCACCTGATGCAATTGTTGCTGCTAAAGCGGGCGACCGCGGCCGACCACCAGCGGAGCATCCAGCTTGGCAAAGCGATTGTGGATGGCCACTTTCCACTGATCGGCGGCCTTGTGGGGCAATCGCCGATGATGGGTTACTAGTAGGAAGCTCTTGAGCCGCTCACTACTTAGGATCGACCTTGATCTTGGCCTTGAACGTACCTGGAAATTGGTAGCCTTCGCCTGAGTACTCAGGGGGCATGCCAACGGCCAGTTGAAGCACGCCAGCGGTCTTCACCACGGTGGAGTAATTGCGGCCCACTTTAAATGGCGTTCCCTTATCGCCAATCTTGGCACACAAGGCACCGGTTGGAATTTGATTGGGGATGTACCAGCCATAATTGGGCATGCCGTCCGGCGTCGATTGGGCATTGTTGCCCCAAGGCGATAGGATGATTGTGCCATCGGCGCGAATGTTCAGTCGATCGCCGACTTTCAGCTTGATGCCCGTCGATTTGAAGCTGCGAATCGCGAGGTTGGTCCCTTGGATATCAATCGACTTGCGTGTCGTTTGCTTGCCCGCAACCACTTCACGCTCGGCCTTGGCGATATCAGAAATGGCTACCTTGAGCGGTCCATACTTGCTGTCGATGGTGAACTCGGTAGGAGTGATCTTGCCAATGACGGTGAACTCATTGGTGACGACCGTGTCTTCTGCGATAAGTGCCGAATCATTGCGAGCTGGCTCATCGGCATCTTCACGCTCTTCTTCGAGTTGATCGAACTCTTTGAGGATGTCGCCGATGTGGCGTTTGATTTCCGCATTCTCATCAGCGGCACGCGTGGATAGTTGTTGGCGAATGCGAAGGCCGCGTGCGACCAGATCACGATGGGCTTGCTCACGTGCTTTGTAGTCGTCGGAGCCAAGTTGATCGATCAGCGTAGTGATTTCGGCATTGAGCTTAGGATTGCTGCTCAGGCCTGGAGAAAAGCTGAGGATCTTATCAATCGGAACAATCAGCTTTCCAAACGTGGTGGTCATCGTGATGTCGCTGATCGAAAGATCACCGCTGATGACGCTGCCATCTTGCAGATGCAGACGGATGAAACGTGGGGCCAGCGGAACCACAGGAACCGGCGTTGGCTCGGGCTCTTGTTCTTCGGCGGGCTTGTCTCCCTTGGCGTTTTTATCTTCGGGCTTGGCCTCTGCGGCAGGCTTGGCTGCAGGAACGGCTTCCTGAACCCTAAAGACGGCTTGTGCCCCATCGAACTGTAGTTCGACCTGAGCGATCTCTACTTCGTCGGCCCCTACGCTTGTGCAAAGGCTTACGGCATTGCCAAGCAGGAATAGGGTAGCGCCTACAACCAGGGGGCGTGTGCGTAGATGTCTCATGGCGGCCTTCAGGAATCTTCGGGGCACGAAATTACTTTGACCCTCTATTGTGGGTTCCAAATTGGGGAATTTCTACCCAGTTCGACGATCTTTTGCCCAAAGCACGGCAATACGAGGGGAATAAACGGCACGGAGATCGCCCGAAGAATTTTCGCTAACGGGGCAGAATGCGGCAAAAGCAGCTTGCTTTAGCCACTTAGAGGGGCTTAATGGCGGAAATGAACAGGTTGACCCCCTGGGGTTCGCTGCCGTGGGCAATCGCCTCTTCGGGAATGCCGGCGGCCAGGGCGAGCTGTTCTAGTTCTTGTTCGCTGCGGTGGATCAGGTACCAATCCCCCATCCATTCCATGTATGGCCGGGTGGGATTGTGCGGTGCGAAGTTGAAAACGTATAGCGAGCCGCCGGGGGCGAGCTGTTCCCAAAAGCAGGCCAGCAAATCTTGGGCAGGCTCTTCGGCCAAGTAGTCGAATAGGCCCGTGCAATAGATTTGCGTGGCATCGGCGATTAAGGCCTGTAGGTCTTTTCGCTTGGGGAGACGCATTAGGTTGGCTTGCTGCGAGACGAACTTGGCAAACGAAAACGGCTGCCCGTCTTGCGATGCTTCGGCGAAGGCGTTGGCTGCGTACTCGGTGGCAGCTGGATCCAGGTCGAGCAGCGTGATGGCTGTCTGCGGCAGGATTTCCGCCGGGGCTTTTCGCACGGCATTGAGAATGTCTTGCCCACTTCCACAGCCGATGGAGACAAGATGGGGGGGCTTTGCTTGTGGGAACTTGTTGTGCTTCGCCAAGTGCTTGGTGGCCCACTGCGTTACTAGTTCCATTCGCCCGCGAACGGCAGCAGGTGCGGCTTGCTTTTGGAAATAGGCGTCAAAACAACGGCCGATGACATCGGGTGATTGATAGCCGTTGCTGATCTTCAGGAAGAGTTCAAAATCGCCAGCGTAACCACGGGGCTTTAATCGCGCGTGTGTTTGAAGTTCGCCCCGCGAGAGTACCTCTACATTTTCTTCCCAGAGGGTGCTAGAAAAAGCGCACTGTTCAAGCAGGGGAAGGACGGCGCGCGATAGCGGCGCCATGTAGCTGTCGAGCAAAACGGAGAGCTCTTCTTCCGCATCAAAGGAGGGGTCTGCCGTTTGAACCTGTTGCTCCCAGCGGGTGAGATCCGCTTTGAAGCTACGGCGAAGTTCCACACATTCCTGAGGAGTCATGGGCATGCGGGGCTTTGGGGGGCGAGCCCTGTGTGCAGTAAAAAGAAGCGTCATGAAGGTAGGCAAATCATCGGTCGAAGACGGTTTCGAAAAAGCAGCTTTCGAAAGGTGTCTTTGAACAAAGGGGGCTGTTCGAGAGGAGCCCTTAGGTTACCGAAATTTGGCCCCTTCCGACAGGCAGGGAGCTGAGCGGAGCGGCTTGGTCGAAAGGGTGATTTGCCTGCGAGACGGGGGCAAACGGGGCAGGGAGGGGGTAAAGCAAAAAGTGCTTTAGAAATGGATGGGCGAATGAAAGTGGGGAGAACGGGAAAGGGGTTTTTGAGCTGGGGGATGGGACGGGCCAAGCACCCGTGTGAACAAGGTTCGCCTCGCTTGGGGCGGGAAAAACTACGGCAGCAGTAACGGCAGCGTTGACCGGGCCGCCGCCAATCAACATTGACTTCAGAAACGACGCGATCGGCGGCTCCGCATCCAACGCTTGGTTATGCCGCGATTTCAGTCAGCAGTTTGGGCCTTTCAATGCGGATAGAATCGAGGAGATGTTTTCGATCTTTCGACGCTGAACGACATTAAATTTCGCCATCGGATCAAATCGTATTGTATTGGTATTAAAGTGCCCAGTCGTTAGTTGCGTTTCAATGCGATCAAGGAAGCGTTTGAGGGCCTGGTTCACAGCAGGCACTTCATCATCTGATTTGAAATCTGCAAAGTATGTCGGTTCGCCGAGCCAATAGATCATTAGGCCTGTGCCACGATCACAGAGTGGGTGTTCCAATACAGCACTGAGGCGATCGAATCCGTCACCCCAGTTCATCTGTCGCGCAATCGCATGTAATTCGGAAGACGATTCGACACGAGTTAGCGTTTCGGTGAAGGATTCATCTTCCTCGCATTCGTAAAGCAGGAAGTCAATTCGAGCGAGTTGTTCTGCGGTCAGCGACATTCAGCAGGCTCACGAGTAAAAAGCCTTGCGGCATAACGGTTAATTCTCAGGCGCTCGCGCCTGTAAACGAAAGTTTCATGGTAGCCCATTTAGCAGGTCAACTGGGCTATGAGATCCGTTAGTTTGACGGTTTCGTACGCGTTGAATGATATCAAGAAGTGTGGTCATCTCCAGCTAACCGGCGAAGTAGGCGAACGACTGCATTGACCGAGCGCGAGGAGTTGACTCTACCCAAGTCAAAAGCACTCGTTCGAGAACTTCAGTCCAATTCTTTGTTCGCACTTATGAGTTTAATCCAAAGCGTCAGACGTATCATCTTAACATTCTTGCATTGCGATTTGGAACTTATCCTGTGTACATGGTCGAACGGCAACGGAACCACGCAGCCTGAGAAGGATGCCAATCAATTGTGTCGCGATCCAGCAGTTTGCAGGGCCGAAAGAAGAGTATTGCCATTCGTTGAAAATAATATCTCCGCGTTGGAAGAAGGAACCGAGTTCCATTCCCTGCTCGTTGTGTATTCGCCAAGAGGATCCATCTCGAACGATCGTCAATATGGATGATTCGAAGTTCGATGCCCATTCGTCGAGGTCAAACAGACCTGATTGCGGCAGCGAACTTTCGAGTTCGTAGTACTCGGCCATTAGCAATTTGGACCAGTCGTGATTTCTTTGGAGCGGATCAGTGGCATCTTAAGCCAGGAATATTGCAGATGCAAATATTGACGTCTCTATTGCGATTGATGAGCTCACATTGGTAACTCTGCAAAAGATGCCATTCAGCGAATGGCGGCAAGTAAAGTTTCTAAAAAAAGCGAATCGGTCGATTCGCCACTTCGCTGCAATGGTTTGCTATCCGATTTCGTGTCGTCGCTTGTGGAGTGCAATGTAGTCGGGCAGTCGCGGTAGCGGAATGTAACCATAAGCTTCCGGATTGTCTGGCAAATCATCGATGGCCACGCGATGTATATCGTTCATGCACGATCGTTCACCAATTCCAGTTTCGAGGATCGTGTACGCGGTGTCAACTGATTGATTCTCCAACACAAAGTCTGCGTCCGGAAATCCGATAATCACACCAAGTTTTGGAGGAAGATCGTTCGGGTTTGTTGGCATGAACCACAGTTTCGAGACATCCAAAGATATGCGCCCATCTCGATGATTGAAAGTAAAACCCATTGCGGGTTTTAACGCAATAATTTTCCAGTTGGGTATTTCGGGTGCTGCGGAAACAAGAGTATCGGCAGAGTGGATGGCGTCAGTGTTGCCTTCAACCGTTATGATTAGTTCATGCGGATTGCTGTTGGTCGACATCAAAAAGTAGAGTCGATCATCAAAACATTGCAGATGCGAGAGCAATTCATTTTGCAGGTCATCAGGAATATCATCGTCTGGCAACCGATTGGCAAAGCCGAGAAACCAAGTCCAAAAAGTAGAGGGTGGTACCTTCATGATTGCATTGTCGGATAACGGCAACCGTCATCGAGCATCCGCCAGTGAGGTCTCTAAAGTCAAAAACGGCCGATCGCGTGCTCGGTGTGCATGGCTTTGTTACCCCTGTTTTATGCTATTGGTCACAAGTTGTCGAGATTTGCTTTTGGTAATTGGCAAGCCACGGCGCTTTAACAAAGCAGGCAAATCACCATCGTATTTCCAAATGGCGTCCTTCTCATTCAATGATGTCAACACATCTCTTTGTAGGTCAGTCAACGTTTCAGGTGAGATAGTTGATCTCTTTCTCGGAAACGCGAGTGTGATCATGGCATGACCGAGTTCGTAAAATTGGTCATCATCCTTGAAGTAGCCTATCAATGCCTGAACCAGATCGGTTACATCTCGGGACCGCAAATACTGTAGGGCAAGTACAGCGTCTTGCTGAAGATCATTGCCGTCCGTCGCATCGCAATATTGATCTGAGAGCTTGTCGTATTTGGATAGCTGCTTGTCGTCGTAAGAAGTGCGCAGAATCGCCGATAGACAGTCAAAGGATGCTTGGCTCTGCTCAGATTTGATAGATTTAAGTGCTTGCAATGTTTGCGCGAGCGTGGGGAACGCCATCGGAGAACTCAAAAGGGTAACGCCTGACATCACCGAGCACGAGGAGTTGACTTAACGCAAGTCAAGACGGCTCATCGAGTGCTTCGTGTGCATGCCATTGTTACCCGCTTGATTGTAACTTGTGTTCGAGTCTCGCAACAATCTCACGTCGAAATTCGAGATCTGATTCTTCGTAGTCTTGAGTTTGATAACCATTTGTCGGATTTCGCCTTTCCTCCGCCTGAAGCCAGAGGATTTTTTCAATTTCAATCTGACGATGTTTTAATGCTCGCAGAAAATCACCATCCCGTTCGGCCAACAGAGCGGCAACACCGTGCCAACAAATAACGGCGTCAGCGTCTGCCTCGACTTTGCATGAATCGAAGAGGACACGAAGGCGCTTCCAGGATTCAGCGGATGATGCAACGCCGCGCCTTCGTTCTGAAAGCATCGAAATCTCAGCGTCTTTCAATTCTCGCCAAGGAGCTGACATTGGACTCTTTTGTATTTCGCTTTGTTCTGCAGCTTTTTGGGGTTATTGCGGGTCTTGGCCAAACAATCGACGCGACGCCTTTACAACCCACTTGTTGAGTTCATCCGAATTCAGGACTGAGGTATGAAGCAGTGATTGTACGTTGTCTTGCAGCCAATGAATCTGGTCATCGACGTCAGTGAATATGAAGTGATCCGCATTGCCGTCAAGATACCCGCGGAGATGCGAGAGGGACCACGGACCACGCAAGTGGGCGCGTGGCTTCCTGCGCACCTTTGAGCCGACACAGATATCAATGTGCCCTCCTCGATCTCGCTGGATTTCAAGTGTGAATTCATCGGTATCAGCAGAATACGCCCAAGCAGTCATGGAACTCGGCGTAGGCGGATAAACCCCGGATTCGGTGAAGCCATGCGGCTCAACTATGCGCATGACAGCGGAAGTTAAGCGACGCATTTCGGTGGGCTGTTCGGTATGGTTGCTCATCAATTGAGTCGAAGATGAAGTGTCGCATTGCTGCTGCAGAACTAGTAATTCTCAGGCGATTGCGCCTGTAAACGAATGTTTCATGGTAGCCCATTTAGCAGGTCAAATGGGCCGTGAAATCCGCTAATCTGCGCCTCATTCTCTAAAATGTAAAGTCGCTTGTTTTCCAGAGAAGTGTGTCCCAAAATGGCCTGAAGGCGTTCTAGCGGCATTCCGGATAGATGCCGATGCGTTGCTGCGGCCCGACGAATGTCGTGTGGCGTTATTCGGCGACAAACTCCAGATCGCTGTACTGCGTCTCGAAATATCCGGCGCTGGTGGTCGTCGTCGCAATGGCAGCGGATAGCGATGGCCGATTCTTCCCAGCGAATTTAGCTAGGTCCGATTACAAGCTGGGCGTTCATCACATTGTTTAACGTAGTTCCCGATGAGACGCCTTTCGCCATAGTGCAGAAGTGGACGAGGCCCATGATGGAAGAGTCGCAGAAAATCCTTTCGGAAATGTCGTGGTGTTCTAGTGGTGCGACAGAATAGAATAAATGACATGCCGAGTGAAAATCGTTTGCGGCCTCGTCTAATCTTTAGGTAACGCGATGTCTACTAAGACCGCCAGCGTGCCCGAAAAGAGACTTCCCCGCTGGAAGTCTCTGCCGTATGCCGCGTGGGTTGGTGTGATAATGTTCGTGGTGGCCTATATCACATGGTTTCTATTCATGGAAGTCTTCACGCTTCATGGCAGCAATCAAGCGAATCGGGATGCGTTGACGAACATCCATGCCACGCTTCAGCGAGGAGATACACACGCAACTGTCTTGAAAAAGTATTGGCAGGATCGCACCGCTGAACTGCGAATATCTACAGACTCGCCGGCGAGGTGGGAGATCGGCATGCCTAAGGAGTTTGGAGCAGGTGACTGGTCCCTGGAAATTGATTTTGATGAGGTCACTGGGAAAGTGACGGCCATCCGAGTGCGAACGTCGGATGGACCTGCACCAAAGGATGGGCCGCCGGATAAGTGAGTTTTTACGCAATCGGTTATTCGCAACTTTGCCCGGTGAAAAAGGCAAAATGTATGTTTGCCGTAAGCTTGCCTCGTTGATTGCGTAAGGAAAACGCTTGGTTGTGCTAGATTGCCAGTTGAGTTCCTAACGATTCTGTTGGCAATTCTGGACGCTTCGCAGTAGCTTTTCGGAAAACACTAACTTTATGGCGACGTTTCAAAGAAGAAAAGGAATTCGCTATGCGTCGAGACCGAATGGTGTGCAATGGGCTTGTTCTTCTCGCACTTCTTTTCATTCCGTTGATCGCGTATGCACAGGAAGATGAAGCCGACTCCAGAGATCCGGTGGTAAAACGCGAGGTCCTTTCGGAGCATCAGATACTTGTTGTCTATGATTCAACGACATTTCGTAAGTGTATGGGTTTAACTGGAAGTTGCCCTGCTGAGTGTGGCGGTTCTGGTGAAATCGCAAACTTCTCTGTGGTTAAGTATCTGTTTTATAAGAAGCATGATAAGTACGGGCATGGAAAACAACAGACATTCCATTTTCGTGTAAGCGACTACTATAAAAAGCCAGTGGTGTTGCCAGAGGTGCTGCGATCCTTTTCTGGAGTAAAAAAAGGGGACTATCTGCTAATCTCTTGGCGGCACGATAACGTCACCCATCGTTCAGGATCAGCGGAAGGTGATTGCATCGTCCTAAAGTTCGAAAAGCTTGATGCAGCAAAAGCGAAGGAGTTGCTGGAAAAAGAATGATGCCAGGGGTGAACTGCTGAGCGGCTTTTGCTTACCGAGTCCTTAAGGGATAGGCGTCATATGGATGAAACAGCCCAACGAGAAGCCTTGCCGGTCACCGCTTACGAATGGTGTCTCGGAAATGTAACGCCGTTTCTCGGCCTGTTTAACGAAACGCGACAAAATGAAAATGCGTTTGCTGAATACCATCCGATGGTCAACGGAATCGTTTGGTCCGACGAGTTGCCTTCTTCTTCAGCAGACGCCACGACCCTTCAGCAAGTTTTCTGCGTTCTTGTTCACGCACGAACCCGTCAAATTCTTGGCGAAGCTCTCCCGCCAGTTGGGCTAACGCTTCTTCATCAGATTCGTGAAGACTCTCCTCATTGGAGCTTTAACGATCCCTTTCGCAGTTCTGTCTTTCGAAAGCCAGATTTTGAAAAAGTGAGAGAACGCTTTTTTAGAAGAGTGGACAGACTGAAATGTTCAAGCGATGGCTAGGCAATGTTGAAGTTGTTCCCACGCCCTTCCCGTTGGTCAGGGACGTGCCACACAGGAAAAGGAATGCGGCATTGCAAAGGATTACGGCGATTGGTAGGGCGTACGAGGGGGCGGGCATTTGATTGACTTTCACGCGGGGATCGCTTACGATCCGGGTGGCCATTAGGTGCAGCAGATTGCTGCGGCGTGGCTCCCTAGGAATGGCCGCTGGCAATGCAGGTTTATTCTCCGGTTTCTAGGGCCCTCCTGAGACTTGCTTGCTATTGCTCCTTTGTGGAAAGCTTCCTTGGAATGAACCGCATCATTGCTCGGCCGAATCAATTGGATTTGGATTCTCCTGGACGTCGCGATTATTGGTTGGCCCTGGAACATGACAGCATTTGGGGCGATCACCTCATCCCGCTGACAGTGTGGGTCGGCCCGGAAGCCAAGCCGAATGAAGGGCTGGTTTCATTTGGTTCGAACCACGGCAACGAATACGAAGGGCCCGTGGTTCTGAAGAACCTTTTGAAAGAGATCAAGCTAGAAGATGTGCGTGGCCGGATCATCTTCATTCCGGTTTTGAATCCCTCGGCCTTTCGCGCGGGAACGCGGGAAAGCTCGCTTGATGACCGGGTGAATCTCAACCGCGCGTTTGTCGATGGCGCAGGAAAGAATCCATCGCTATCGGGCATCACGCATCGCATCGCGGCATTTGTGCGGGACTATATCTGGCCCCGAGTGCATATCGTGATTGATCTACACTCGGGCGGGAATGTGGCGCGGTTTTCGATCTGCACAACTTCCATCCGGTGGCTGATCCGGTGCTGGCCAAGAAGATCGAAGAGACAGCCCGCTGGTTTGGGACGCCTTCGCTAATGGTGTATCAGAATGTGACGCCGGGACTGCTCCCTACTGAGGCGGAAAACCTCGGCAAGATCACCGTGGGTACGGAGCTTGGCTGGGGCTGTGCGGTGAATCCCGAAGGGGTTCGCTATGGCCGGCACGGCGTGCTGGCGGCACTGATCAACAATGGTTTGCTCAAGGGAAAGATTGAGCCGATTGCCTACCATGCGGCCGGCAATCAAATGAAGCTAGAAATGGTCGATCGGGCTTGCTTTTGTCCCGCTCCATTTGATGGCCACTATGAACCGATCCTGGAATGTGGCACTCGCGTGAAGGCGGGAGACATCGTCGGCTATCTGCACGACTTTGATCATATCGACATGGAACCGTTTGCCGTTCGCGCCGGTGTGGATGGTGTGGTGCTGGCCCAAGCCTGGGTGGCACCGGTGCCACGCGGGCAGCACATTGTGGTGATTGGTCGCGAGATTCCGTAGGGCTCGGCGGGCCGTTTGTATTTTAGGCTTCTTGATTTTTGGAACACGTTGTGAAGATCACTCAGATCACTTGCCAGATTTTGCGTATCAAGAATGTGATTGCGAAGACCGCGAGCAGCCAGGACTCGGTGCTTGTCCGCGTGAAGACCGATACGGGCCTGGAGGGAATTGGCGAGGCCGACACCTCGCCCGAGATGGTGAAGGCGGTGATCGATGCTCCGTTTAGCCACAACATTGCGACGGGGCTGCGTGAGCTTTTGATTGGTGAGAACCCGCTGGAGACCGAGCGGATTTGGAACAAGATGTACCGCCGTACGATGTACTGCGGACGGCGCAGCACGACAATCAGTGCCATGGCGGCGATTGACATGGCATTGTGGGACCTCAAAGGAAAACACTTTGGCGTGCCGATCCATACGCTGCTGGGGGGCAAGCATCACAGCAAGATTTTGGCGTATGCTTCGATCCTGTTTGGCAAGAATGGGGATGAGACCGCCAAGATTGGTCAGCGGTGGCGCGATGCAGGATATACGGCCGTCAAGTTTGGCTGGGAACCGATGGGGCAGAATGAGGCGCTCGATCGTGATTTGGTTCGCGGGGCTCGCAAGGGCTTGGGCGAAGAGGGAACCGTGCTGATTGATGCGGGCTGCGTGTGGGATGCTCGCACCGCACTCGAACGGGCCAAGGCCTTTGAACAGTATCGGATTGGTTGGCTAGAAGAAGCACTTCATCCTGATGATTACGAAGGTTATCGCTGGCTGCGTGATCGTTCTCCGGTGCCGATTGCGGCCGGTGAAGAAGAATGCGGACGTCAATCGTTCCGCCCGCTGATTGATGGTCGTTGCCTCGATATTTATCAAGTCGATCTGTCGCGAAACGGCTTTACCGATTCGGCGTACATCCGCCAACGGGTTGAAGAGATTGGTGCGCGGCTGTGCAACCATTGCTATACCAGCCCGGTGACGGCAGCGGCCAGCTTGCACTGGCTAAGCACTTGCCGCGATGCCTTCTTGTTTGAAGATTGCGTCGAAGATTCGCCACTGCGGCATGAGTTGACCAATGAAAAGGTGCAGGCGGTCGATGGCTGGATTGAAGTGCCCGATGGCCCCGGCTTGGGCGTGACCTTGAATGAGGACTTTGTAAAGTCCACGCTCATTTGTGAATCGAACTAAGTGGGATTGGCAGTTTTCTGGAGTTTTGCAATGTCGCCGGAATCTGCCAACCTTTCGCAGCCCAATGCTTCGCTAAGTGATCCGCCAACGACCGTGCGCTATCGCGTGTTGGCGTTGGCGTGTGGGCTGTCGATGATCACGTATCTTGATCGCGCCTGTTTTGGCGCAGCGGCACCGGCGCTGGCCAAAGATTTGGGGTTGGTGGGCGTCAAGGATATGGGGGCCGCGTTTACGGCCTTTTCAATTGCTTATGCCGCGTTTGAGATTCCCGCCGGTTGGCTGGGTGATCGCTGGGGACCCCGAGGAACGCTGATTCGGATTGTGATTTGGTGGTCGATTTGTACCGCCCTCACGGCGATTGTTGGTCTGAAGGTGGGGGCCATCACGCTTGGTGGTTTGACGCTGCTGGTGGTGCTGCGATTTCTGTTTGGTGCGGGAGAGGCCGGCGCTTATCCGAACATTGCCCGCGTGCTGCACAACTGGTTTCCGCCGCAACAATGGGAAGCTGTGCAAGGAATGATTTGGATGTCGGGTCGTCTTGCGGGGGGCATCACGCCTCTGGTGTGGGCGATCCTTGTTAGTGGTACTGGGCTGACGCCGCCGCTGGTGCATTGGCGCATGGCGTTTGTCGTATTTGGTGTGATTGGGCTGGTGTGGTGCGCCGCGTTTGCTTGGGTGTTTCGCAATCGGCCGTCGGAGCATCCATCGGTCAATGCGGGTGAAGCCGCGTTTATTGGCAAAGCGGGTGAAGCAACTTCGCATGGACATTCAGTGCCATGGTGGGCATTGTTCACGAATCGCAGTGTGCTTGCGCTTTGCCTGATGTATTCGCTGGTGAACTATGGGTGGATTTTCAACATCACCTATTTGTCGGGCTATCTAAAAGAGCGATTTGTGCTGGCTGATAATGATGTGATGGGAGCGATCTTGAAGGGGTCGCCGCTGTGGGTTGGCGCGATGGGATGTTTGGCGGGGGCGGTCTTGGTTAACATCATGACGATGGTGATGGGGAATAGGCGACGTGGACGACAAGCGGTGGGAGTAACGGCAATGCTGCTTTGCACCGTTTGCTGGGTAGCTGCTCCGCGAACCGACAACATGTATTTATTCTGCGCACTCATTTCATTGGCGGCGTTTGGTGTGGATGTGACGATGGGGGCAGTGTGGGCGACATGCCAAGATATTGGCGGCAAGCACACAGCAGTTACGGCCGCGTATATGAACACGATCGGCACGCTTGGTTCCGCCGTCGCGGGTTGGCTAACAGGCGCGATGGTGAAGTGGAATGTTGCCAGCCATGCGGCCAAGGCGGGCATTGCTGAATCGCAGATGGAGCCGGGTGCCTTACGGCTCGCTTCGCTGGAAGGTTACCAGCATGTGTTCATGACGTACGCAGCCGTCTATCTGGTTGCGGCCGTTTGTTGGTGCCTGATCGACGCTTCCAAGCGGCTAGAGGTTCCAGAAACGCCCAAGGGCTAAAAAACGGGCGGTTTTCTTCAAAATGGGGTCGTTTTAAGGGTTCGGCGGAGTTTGCCGCCGACTTTGGCCCCGTTTTATCTCCCACAAATTGGGTTTTCGTATGACCTAAATAGGTCATAAAAATTGCACACTGTGAAAAAGTTGTGGTAGCCTGAAAGTCGTGGTGGTAATTTTGAAGTCGTAGCCCCTCCCGGTTAGACGCGAGCAAACTTATGGCCTTTGTTGTTGCATGCCAGTGCGGACAGCGATTTTCTGCTGAAGAACAATATCGTGGTCAGCAGCTTCCCTGCCCGTCGTGCAGTCGGCCGATCATGATTCAGCCTGAAGGCACGGCGCAATCGATGGCAGTCCCTTCTGCACCGCAAACACGACCTGCCGCTGCGCAGCCCCAGCGTGCTCCGGCTAAGCCTGCTGCCGCACCGGCTACATCTGCCAAAGAGATTCCTGTTACTTGCCAGTGTGGCAAATCGTATGCGGCACCGCCGAGCTATGCCGGGCATGTTCTGCCTTGCCCCGCGTGCGGAAGCGGGATCCAGGTACCGCAGGCGGGTGCTGTGCAGACATTGGCGGCGGCCGACCCGTTTGCTACAGGGGGTGGACTTGGAAACGCAGATCCGTTTCGCGATCCCTTTGCTATGCCGGCCTCGAATGCTCAAGCGAACTTAGGAGCACGGCCTGCCGTGGCCCCGGCCGAGAGTGGCAAGCTGAACCCGCTGATCTTGTGGGGAGCCATTGGTGGTGGTGGCGTTGTGGTTGCCATCGGCCTGATTGTGGTGATGGTTTTTGTAATGGGCTCGAAGCCCAATGCGAACACGAATGTGGCGGTGGCACCGCTTCCTGCGAATGGTGCACCGACGGTAACGCCGCCAGCGTTTCCTGTTCCCGTAGCGCCGGTTGCTTCGGGACCAACGCAGATTGTTGGGCCTAATGTTGCGATCGGTGGAGCGGCCAATCCAACAAATATTAATACGGCCAATGCTACTTCGAGCTCTCCTTTTGAAGAGGCAACGGGAAGTGCGTCAAAGCCTTCCGAGGGAAACCCGTTTGAAGAACTCGCTGCCAGCAAACCGGCCGCCAGCAAGCCAGCAGGCGACGAAGAGAATCCGTTTGAAGAGGCGGCACCGATGGGGCCCAGCGTCAACACGACGGCTCGGGCTAACTTGAAATCGGGGAATAGTAACGCCGATGAAGCATTGAAGGCGGCGGGGCTGAATGGAACTTCGGCCGTTGATTTTAATTTGGGCGATATTCCGATGTCGCTGCGTACGTGGCAAAAGACCAACAGCAGTGCCAAGCCATTGCTGGGTGCAAAGGGGAAGTCGAAGGAAACGGACCCGATCTTCTTCAAACACAGTTGGATGTGCGACTTGCTGCCGCATTTGGGACATCAAAAGGTTTACGACCAACTGCAATTTGATAAGTCGACGGTGGAAAAGTCGAGCGTGCTAGTCGGCCGGAATGAGATTCGTGAGTTTCTCAATCCGATGGACATGCGCAAGCGTGCGGATGAGTCCTTTGCGGAAATGGCGTTGACGCATTTTGTGGGGATGTCGGGAGTGGAGGATCAGCGGACGGTGCTGGCTGCCCGATTGCCACGAACGGATCCACGTGCGGGTGTATTTGGCTACGACGAAGTGGTGCCAACCGACAAAATCAAAGATGGTTCGTCACAGACGATCATGATGATTGGCAGCGGCGAGTTGTCGGGGCCATGGATGATGGCCGGTGGGGCAACGGTTCGCGGTGCGCGTCCTCCTGCGTTTGATACGCTGACGGGCTTTGGAACGAAGGGGCTGAAGAAGCCGGGGGCCGTGGTGGTGATGGCAGATGGCTCAGTGCGGCAGATTCCGGCCGACATTGATCCTAAGGTTTTTCGTGCGATGTGCACTGTCAATGGTGCTGATTCGATTGATTTGAAATAGCGATTGGCGAGCGGCGTTTGCGGGCAAGTACACTCTTTAGGCGAGCCAGTGTGATGAATCAGCCACGTACAAAGTTGATGAAGATAGTTGTTGTAGGGATGCTGGTGACGATGCTGGCGATTCCGCCGCAAGCCCGCGGGGACGTACTGGTATACAAGTTACCGGGGTCGAACCTGGGCATGGTCTTACAAGGCTCTACGAATGTAAACGCTGGTGGATCGGTCACGTTTTCTCATCCGCGATTTGGAAACATCTACTTCAAGTTGACGGACGTTGATATTCACAAGGTGCCGACGATGCACCAGCGCTTTACCAAAGAAGTGGGCAAGGCGGGCAAAGATCCTGAGCGGCTGATGACGGCGGCAAATTGGGCATTGCAACATGGCATGATCAATTCCGTCTACGACTTGACTAAGAAGGCGTTGGAGCAGGATGCACAACATCCGCATGCCAACAAGATCAAAGAGTTAAAGCGAAAGATGCTGGTGGCGCTACCGGAGTCCAACACGGAAGAGGAAGAGTTGCATCGGCTGGTGGAACGCCCCGATATGAAGGTGAAGAAGAGCGCGCACTTCATCCTGCTGCATGATACGGCCGACAAACCAGCCCCGAATCATCGTAAGTCTCGTGCCGAAGAACGCCTTGATTTACTAGAACAAGTTTATGAGAGCTTTTTGCTGCGGTTTTATGCTCGTGGTGTGGAGCTAGAGATTCCCAAGCAGCGGTTGAAGGTAGTGCTGTTTGCTGACCAGGCGAACTATCTGTACTTTGCCAAGAAGCTATCTCCTTCTTTGAGCAGTGCACTGGGCTTTTACGATCCTTCGACCAATACCAGTGTGTTTTTTGACAACGGAACAAGCCCGAAGTTTCAAACCTTGCAAAAGCTTTCCGAACGGTTTCAAGATAAGAAGGCTGATGCACTTCGGTCACGCGATTCCGACGCGGCAGAGATTCGCCGGTTTGCGGATTCGCTCTCCTTCATGATTGCGATTGAACGAGAGAACCTAGATATCACGGTGGTAAGCCACGAAGCGACGCACCATATGGCAGCGGCGACGGGATTGTTTCCACGGCACGTCATGATGCCTTCCTGGGTGCACGAGGGGCTCGCGACTTACTTCGAAACGCCGGAAGGGGCCGCTTGGAGTGGGATGGGGGCGGTCAATGGTGATCGGCTGGATTGGTACCGACAACTTGAGGCCGATCGCGAGCATTCCAACATCGACTTCATTGTCGGGGACAAGATCTTTGACTATGCGGCGTCGAATCGGGCAACGATCCATGGATATGGACAGGCATGGGCGCTAACGCACTTTATGATGGAGCGACATTTCGACGAACTGATGACGTTCTATCGTCGTTTGGGAGAATTGCCGCCTGACTTAAAGGTTTCTAGCGAGACTTTGGTCAAGCTGTTTGATGAGTCGGTAAAGATCGACCACAGCCGGCTGGATAGTGAGTGGCGAGCTTATATGCGTACGCTGAAGACCGACCTGGAAGTGATTTTGGATTAGGCATCTCGCAGTCGCAAACCCTTGGGCAGGCTATCGCCAAGGATCTTGGCCTGTTCTTCTTGGGCCAAGGCGCCGCCCGTGGAGACGAGCTCGATTTGGTGCGGCGGAGCATCACTGGTTTGAAGCCACTGGGCCACTTGTTGGCGCAATGCATCGCTGATGTCGCGATATCGGTCTTCGGTGCGTCGCGACAGTTGTACTATGGCCAATTGCAATGGGGCAATTAGGCCATCGAGTGCGTGGGCCGGTGCATTGGTGGCCCAGGTGAGAAGTTCTTGAATCCAGGCTTCTGCGTCGGAAGTTGGCAGCGCTATGTTGAGTGGGCCGTAGATGGGGGAGCGTGTTCCTAGTCGTCCAATCGCCCAGAATAATGCCGGACGCTGCGACTCAAACCGGCGTTTGCTGCTGAGGACGAGCAGTTGTTGGCCCAGTTCACGCCGGAGTGAAACAGGAAGCAGTTCTAAAGAGCCGAGCAAGCGAAACAGCTCTAGCGACTCGTGTGGGCTGAGATTGGCTTCAACGGCTTTGGAGGCAGAGCCCTTGCCAGTTGGCGCGGGAGTATTGCCAGCGGTCGCTCTTTTGTACAGGGCCTTTACTGTTGCAACCAACGGTTCGGCCAAAGCGCGCTGTTGTCCTGCAGAGAATCCACCCGCAATGCGGCGGTAGAGGATGAGGGACTCGGTGCGACAATGGGGGGCCGAGTGAACCAGCTTGCCCTGCACTTTTTTCCAGGTCTCTGCCACGCGGAAGTCGTCCACGGGAAGGCCATAGCCGGGGCGCAGCGAATAGCCCACCAAGTTGAGCCAGCGCGCTTCATGCAGTGCACTTTTTCGTCGGCCGCCTTCAAGTTGTAGGAGCGATTCCCAAATGCGACGAAGCAGGGTAGGGGGCCAGTCGTTTTTGTCCAGGCCGATCGCTTCGATAAGGCTTTTGTAAAGGGAGTCGGGATGGGCGGTTCCCTCGTCACTAAATGTGGCTTGCAACAAATCGTCGCATGCCTTCCAGGCAGAATCATCAAGGACGCCAAGGGCTTCGCCACGGCTATCTTGCTGGCCATGGTCCGTTTGCGTTGCACCGCGCACGTCAAACTGTAGCTGCCAGCGGCGTTCGCCAACGGTTTCGACGCATTCCAGTTCGATCGTACCAATTTCAGTAAGGTGCGCTACTAGGCGAACGGTCGCTAGTTGCTGTTCATTACGACGTGCGGTTCGGATTGCGGTGCGAATTGGTGGCAATGGTCGCATCTGATCCGGATCGACCGGAACGACTTGCCCAATGGTATCGGTCAGGCGAGTGCTTGAAACCAGCAAGCGAAACTCTACCGGCTGTGAGAGAAGCAGCTCAAAAGTTTGCGGCATCGGGGCAAGGGTCGTTCCTGGCTCGGCATTGCCGGGGACAACGCAGATGGCTTGCTCGTGGCTGTCAAGTTCCAAGTAATAGGTGCGGGCCAAGCTGGCGGAAATGCGCACACCTTGGCCACGTCGCACCATTCCGTAGTAGGCAGCGCCGCGCGCTACGGCGAGGTCTAAGCGGTCATTTTCTAGGAGAAGCGGAGACCAGTCGGGCTGCGATGGCGATCTAAACCATTTTGCAATGGACTGCGTTACACGCTGCCGTAGGACCGGCGAGCAAAAAACACCGCCGTTGAGCAACACAATGTCTGGGCGTGCGGGATCGACGTCTGGGTTGATTGGACTTGCGTTTGCATCATCGCCCGCGTGGCGATGCGTTTGTAGGAAGGCGGCAAGGTGTTTGGTGATGGCGGCGTCCGCTGCAAAGGGAAGCCCGAACTCTTGAAAACCACTGCGACGACTAGCAGGGCGTTCCTCAAGCCCAATACTTGGGAAGAAGCCATCCACAAGCAGGTTGTTCACTTCCTCTCGGGTCAATTCGACGGAGATACTGTCGCCAATGAGGCGTGAACCACTGCCGGGAAGTGAGAGGGTGACACTTTCAGGCACATCGTCGCCCAGTAGCTGCTCTTTGGCCTTACGACCGACCCGCAGCAGAACATCCCATTGGCGTGGCGCAAGCTTTTTGCCGCCGGTGATCTTGTTCTCTAGATATTGAGCGAGCGCTAGGTCGAAGTTATCGCCCCCCAGCAGCAGATGTTCGCCAACGGCAACGCGATGGAACTGCACGAGGCCGGACTCTCCCGATGTACCTGCTTGCTCGCGAACGCGAATCAAGGTGAAGTCGGTAGTGCCACCTCCCACATCACAAACTAAGATCTTTTGGCCAGGGGTAACAAGTTGGTCCCAGTTTTGGCGATGCTTGTTGATCCAGGCATAGAAGGCGGCCTGTGGCTCTTCGATCAACATGACCTTAGGCAGGCCTGCACGGGCAGCGGCAGCGATGGTGAGTTCTCGCGCGACTTCATCAAACGAGGCTGGGAGCGTTAGGACAATGTCTTGCTGTTCGAGAGGATGCTGCGGATGGGCTGCATTCCAAGCCGAGCGCAGGTGGCTGAGGTAACGGCTGCTGGCTTCGACGGGGGAGATTTTGTCGACGTCTTCGGCCGCATTCCAAGGGAGCAGGTCAGCGGTTCGATCAATGCCGGGATGGCACAACCAGGACTTCGCCGACGAGATCAGTCGGCCTGGAATCATCGCTCCAAAATCACGGGCATAAAACCCAACGGCATAATTGGGCACCGTCGCGCTTGAAGCAGGCGCACCTTTTGTGGAGGAGTGCCATGGAAGCTGCAGCGTGCCGGGCTGAAGCTCGGCAGCGGTAGGTTGATAGTGGAACGACGGGAGAGTGTCGCGGGCCTCGACTTGACCGGCGGCCACTAGCTGTGGAATGGGAAAGATCTCCGCCTGCCATTCAGGGCGGCGCGTATCCACATAGCAAACGGCCGAGTTCGTTGTGCCCAGGTCGATGCCAACCACGAAGGTCGCGGGAAGTGGCTCGGCAAACGGATCCATCGAACTCATGTGAAGGGCCTAAAGAGAATTGCGTTCCTTAGCGGTCTGCATCTTCGCGAACGCTAAACTCTAGCTTCCAGCGATCCAGCGACCGCGTGCTTTGGCACCATAACTCTAACACGCCCAGCTCTGTCAGTGAGGCGTGGAACTTCACCGGCACATAATCGCCAGGCTGAGAATCCTCGGCAACGGGCAAGTGGGCTTCGAGGGAATCGGTTTCGGTCAATTCGTCTTCGGTCCAGTGGTCGAGCGTATCGCCGGCGTGGTCTGCCTTGCGGGCGCTCGCGCTGAAGAAGCGAAATGTGGCGGGCTCTCCAACAACAAGGCCAACTTCGGCCGCTGGGATGTCGGTCTGCGTCCCTTCTTCCATCCCTTGAGGGACGACACACAGGGCTTTTAGCGGGCGTGGCATGCCGGGAATCGCTAGGCCGGAAGTTTCGATGCCGACATAATACGAGCGAGCGGCACCGCCACGAATACGAACGCCACCATTGAGCTTTGACCAGCCATAGTAGGCTGCCCCGCGCGCTACGGCGAAGTCGAGATCTTGCTCCCCTTCAAGGAGCTTTGGCGGCTGATCAGGTGACCAGGTCGACAGGGTTGAGATCAATTGGTTGCGAAACGCGGGGGATTTAAATACGCCGCCGTTGAATAGCACGTGGCTGGGAGCGATCGCTTGGTTTGCTGCTTCCCCCTGGGCGGTAAGGAACGCTGCCAAGTGCTTGGTAATGGCGGCGTCCGACTCAAAGGGGAGCCCCAGTTGTTGAAAGCCCGATGCGCGTCGGCGGACGGGACGATCACTCACTTGGCACTGCGGGAAAAATCCGGTGAGCAGCAGGTCAGCAGCGGCCTGCTTTTCGAGATCCACGGTTACCGTCCCGCCGATCAAACGGCTGCCTCGACCCAAAATGGCGACGGGGTGAGTTGTGGGGCCATCGGTGCGTAAGAGATCTTCCTTGGCAGCACGGCAAGCATGCCACAGAGAGACGCTTTGCCACGGATCAAGCTTGATTCCCTTTTCTGCAAATTTGGAGGCGGTGTAATGGGCCAATGCAAGGTCCATGTTGTCACCGCCGACAAGCAAGTGGTCGCCGACTGCGATGCGACGAAGGACGAGTTCGCCATCTTCTTGCGCCACGCCAACGAGTGTCAGGTCGGTGGTACCGCCTCCCACGTCACAGACCAAAAGTGTATTCCCCAGTGACAACGACTTGCGCCAAGTGTCGCCGCGACTGGCAAGCCATGCATAAATGGCGGCCTGCGGTTCTTCTAACAGAATGAGCCCTTCAGGCAGCCCGGCTGCCATCGCAGCTTCATGGGTGAGTTGCCGAGCGGCGACGTCAAACGAGGCGGGAACGGTTAGCACCACCGTTTGTTCGACGAGTGGGTCTTCCGGGAAGGCAGCATTCCATGCGGCGGCCAGATGTGCCAAGTAAACCGTACTGGCGGCGAGCGGCGAAAGCTTGGCAACTTCGTCGGGACTTCCCCAGGGAAGGATGGCTTGGCGGCGGTCAACGCGTGAGTGACACAGCCAAGACTTGGCGGCAGCGATCGTTCGCTGCGGTGCTTCGGCTGAGGACTTGCGGGCCCATTCGCCAACGACGGCAAACGGAACCTGGTTGCTATCATCACTCTTGGAGAAAGCGTGCCAGGGAAGATCGAAGTTTCCGGAGCTGCGTTCGCTTTCCGGCGGCAGGTAAATGAAGGAGGGGAGGCTGCTGCGGTTTTCAATCGTGGCGGGACCGACCAGTTGCGGAATTGGCAATAGCTGGACTACGGGCTTTTCCGCTTGCAGCGGTGCGTAGGCCAGCACGCTGTTAGTGGTTCCGAGGTCGATGCCAACAATGTACTTTGCCATACCAAGCCAAAACCTTGTCCGTTGCTGTGACGATTGCGTCACCCATCAAAAAGTGATTCTGTCAGTAATGCTAGGGCGTGTCGCCTTAGCTCACTTCAACCTCTGCCGCAGCAATGACCTTGGCGGAAGCGGGCTGGCCATTCCAAGTGGGAAGGTTGACCGCTGTGGCTTCCCAGCCCGGATGGACCAGCTTTCCCTTGGCAGGACCTTCGCCGGGAACATTGCCAGTAAGGCGATATCGGCCTGGATCGTAATCGGCCGGAAGCGAGATCGGGTCCCCCTCGGCCTGACTGACGGCGGGGCGCAGTTCGAAGAATCGTTTGAGCACTTCGCCGCTGTCTTTGAGAACGTTCCGGGCAGCAGCGCCGATTTGCTGGTCGGTGTAATTCGACAGGGGCTCTTGGATCAGGTCGATCAGGCGCGCCTCACGCTGCAGGGCAGCTAAAAGCGTTAGCGCCTCACTACGTGCAGGGGGGGCAGGTTTTGCAGGCTCTTTTGGAGTCGGGACTGCCGGAGTGGCAGAAGTGTTGCTTTTTAGCAGCGCCTGAGGTTGCAATGCGGCAGCAACCCGTGTGGCGGTGTCACCGTCAAAAAGGGACTTGAAAAAGGCCGTAAAGGCAGTGCCGATTCGACTCATGTCGTTTCCCTGCAATGGTTTGAGTCGTCTTGGAAGGGGATGGAAGTGACGCTGCCAATGCCCCTCGGGGAGGTGGATCGGCATGGTTGGACCGTGGTTTGCTACTACCGTCACTATGGCTAGTACAACGTCTGGATAGCGGGATTGTCAATTGGCCCCCTGATTGAAGTGTAGGGAAGGGGGCCGGGCAATTGTGAGGGCTATCGGGCGAATACCTCCCATGGATTGTGGTGGAATTGGGGCCTCGGCCCTAGCAATTTTCCGGCCTCAATTACGATGGAGTGGGTGTAAGTAGTGTGATGCCAAATGTTTACGAGTTTTTTGGCGAGGTTTGCAGGTAGCGATTTCTCGGTGTTCCTGAGTGCTGAATCGGAACTCTTGGGGCACGGGAATCGTCTAAACCTGTGGTGAGTTGTCGGCAAACTTAAGCGGATTTACCGCCGAGTTGGCTGAAAGTGGGTACTTGGCGAGTTTCGTAGCCGCTTGAAGAGCTGCGACGAACGTACAGGCAAGTAGCTATCACCTCAGGCTTGCAAGCCCCAGCGTTGTACGCGGAAGTATTTCGCACGGCGGATATGAAAGAAGCAGGAATCGCAACCAAGATGAAGACCACCTCTGTTTCGTTTGCAGAAAAAGCCTTTGGTCACCTATCGCGTCTTTGGAAGAGCCGGTATACGGCCGCTTCGCAAAAGGCACGTCGCCGTGCCTTCTTGGTAGAAACCCTTGAGCCGCGTGCGATGATGGCGGGGGACCTGCTGAGCGCGATGACTTCCGGCGGAAGCAATTTGTACGCCCCGTACTCCGAAGTGGGATCTACCACGGCCGGCGGTACTTATTCGACTAGTGCCATGCCTGAAGGGGAATCCGGACAAGATTTGGTTGCCTTTGCAAAGGCTTTGGCTACTTCGGGTGCGAAGCTGTACGGCGCCGATTGGCAAGCCGACACCGCTACCCAGCGAGCAACCTTTGAAGATGGCGGCCGATTCCTGCCATTTGTCGAAGTGACCAATGCCGACCATACGCCCAACTCGGTTGCGACCACGAACAATATCACGACTTACCCAACGTGGGTGTTTGCCAACAGCACTCGCTTGGTAGGTCCACAGACCTTGGCTGCGATCAGCACTGCTTCGGGGATTGCGATTCCTACGTCAGTGAATCCGACGTTTGCGACGCTGTATGATCCGACTGGTACTGCGACGGTTGGAAATGTCAACGTGCTTAGCGGTTCGCCGCTGTTGGTATCCCTGGATGGATACAACCCAGGGGGCGGCCCTTTGACGTATTCGGTCAGCGTTAGCAATCAGACGAGCGGCTTGAATTTGCAAGCGACGGTGCCGACCGGAAACAAGACGTTGACTTTGGACGTTGCCGGCTATGGCAAGATGAAGTTCCAGTTGTTTGACAGCATGGTGCCACGAGTGACGGCGGCGATTGAGTCCCTGGCCAACGGCGGGTTCTATAATGGACTAACGTTCCATCGGATTTTGAGCACGTTCGTGCTACAGGGGGGAAGTGCAACGGGTGACGGCTTGCCTGATCCGAACGTTGCGGACTTCGACGATCAATTCAGCTTTGATTTGAACCACAACCAAGCGGGCATTCTGTCGATGGCCAAGGGGGCCGACGACACGAATGATACGCAGTTCTTCATTACGAATGCGGCCGCACGCCACCTCGACTACAACCATTCGATCTTTGGCATGTTGGTGGAAGGGGACAATGTACGGCAAGCCATTAGCCGCGTTCCGGTTTCCAGCAACGGAAGTGGTACGCCGCTTTCGCCAGTGATCATCACTTCGGCAACGATTACGGACGACACCGAAGACAAGGTGATGCTGCTTAAGGCAGCGGAAGGAACATCTGGCAGTGCAGATGTTACGGTTACGGTTTCGGATGCATCGGGGAATACGTTCTCACGCATTTATCATGTGACGGTTACGCCGGACACTGTCAACGGCGATCCGTTCCTTAGCGATTTGGCCAGCAACACGCTGAATACCTCCAGCGGTGCGCCGGTTAACATGACGCTTCAGGGAAATGATGCCGAAGGAACAACGAACAACTTCTACTTCGACGTTCAGCCAGTCAATTCGGCCGACGCCAGCAAGTTCACAATCAATGTTGATCACAACACAGGGGCAGTTTCCATTACGCCAAGTGCTGGTGTCGTGGGGACGTTCCGTTTGGCTGCCACGGTGCGTGATAAGTCGTCGGTAACCAATCCAACCGACTCACAAGTCTTTAGCGTAGTCGTAGCTCCTAGTGCACCATCGGCACCTGTACTGGCCGCTGCTTCCGATTCGGGTGCGAGTTCTACCGATGGAATCACCAAGCTATCCAATGTGACCTTCACGGTTAGCAATGTGAATATTGGCTCGGTTGTCAAGCTGTACGCTGGCAACACGGTCATTGCGACGACGACTGCGACCACGACGACGGCCACCTTGACCGTTCCGAACCTTTCGGCACTGGGCGAAGTCGCTACTAACTTCACCGCGACCCAGTCGAATGGTGTCTCCGAGAGTGCGAAGTCTGCGGTAACGGTTGTGACCTACGATGTGACCGCACCGGGGAACATCACTTCATCGCCAGGTCTTACTGCACGAGCTGGGCAAACTTATACGTATGACGCCGCCAGTCCGAATGAAGGACAATCGGGAATTGCCTATGCCTTGGTAAATCCTCCCGCTGGTGCAACCATCAATCCAACCACAGGGGTGGTTTCCTGGAATCCGACCGGTGCCCAAGTAGGTACGGCCGATCTTAGTGTTGTTGTTCGTGATGCGGCCGGCAATGAAAGCACCACGCAAACCTTTACGGTAACCGTGGCAGCAGCGCTGGCCCCCAAGATCGACTTCAAGTTGCGTGTGACGGACCTTAACGGCAACACGGTCTCGACGCTCAATGTGGGTGACAGCTTTTTGTTGATCGGCTCGGTCAAGGATTTGCGAACGAATGGTTCTGGGGTTTACTCCTTCTATTCGGACATCACGTATGATTCGACTTTGGCAGCCGTCAACGGAGCGATCACTTATGGTCCTGCGTTTGGCTCTGCCTCAAGTGGTAGCACGTCGACCGCAGGTCTGATTGATGAAGTAGGGTCTTTCTCGTCGAGCTTGTCTGGACCTGGAACCGCAACGGTAGAGACGTTCCGGATTCCTATGGTTGTTTTGCATGCAGGCCAGATTCGATTTGAGAGCAACGGCCCCGATTTGCATCCAGCACATGACAACCTAGTGTTCGGCACGGGAACGTCGCTAGTCGCGGATGAAGAAGTTCAGTTTGGAACGGCCGCGGTAAGCGTAGGCCTGTCGTTTGCGACTAACAATGACACTTTCTCGGTCAATGAGGATTCGTCCAATAACTCGCTAACCGTACTGAGCAACGATACGATCAATCCAGGATCGGGAAATGTACTGACGGTAAGTGCCGTCTCGACGGCTGGTCACGGAACGGTAACGATTTCGGGCGATGGTAAGAGTGTTCTTTACACGCCAAGTGCCAACTACTTTGGTGCGGACACATTTACCTATACGGCTCGCAACCAAAACGGGGATTTGTCGACAGCGAATGTCACGGTCAACGTTCAAAGTGTAAACGATAATCCTACGGCCACCGATGATGCGGCCACCATGGCTGAAGATGCTGGCAACACGGTCATCAATGTTTTGGCCAATGATTCCAGCTCGCCTGACACGGGTGAGACGCTGACAGTCATCGGTATTACGCAAGGCCTACGAGGGGGCGTGGTGACGATTGGCAGTAACGGCCAAAACGTGACCTATCGTCCTGCGGCCAATGTCAACGGACAAGAAACGTTCACCTATACGATCAGCGATGGGCATGGTGGATTCTCTTCGGCAATGGTGACAATGACCATCACGCCGCAAAACGATAATCCCACCGCGGTAAACGATTCAGCCACTGTTGTGGAAGATTCGTCCTCCAACCATGTGAATGTCCTGGGGAACGATTCCATCGCGCCTGATACGGGCGAGACCCTGACAGTGCTTTCGGTGACGCAAGGCAATAAGGGAGGCACGGTTGTTCTAGGTGCAGGTGGAGCGGATGTGCTCTATACGCCTGCTGCGAATTTCTATGGATCGGAAACCTTTACCTATACGGTAAGTGATGGCAATGGCGGAACAGCAACGGCTACGGTAACGATGAATGTTACCAATACGAATGATGCTCCGACGGCCAACAATGATACGCTCAATGCGTATAAGAACACCCAAGTAACTCTCGATGTGTTGGCCAATGACTCGAGCCTGCCTGACCCTGCCGAGGCATTTATTGTCACGGCAGTTACGCAGCCAAGCCATGGTGTGGTAACGATCGCCGCCGATGGTAAGGCGGTTTCGTATACGGCGACGACAGGCTATACCGGGGCCGATTCCTTTACGTACACCATGCGAGACCCTGGTGGTTTGACTTCGACCGCGACGGTGAACTTGACGGTACTGGAATTCATTCCAAGCAGCCTGTCTGGCTACAGCTATCTCGACTCCAATAACAACGGCATCAAGGATGCTGGAGAGTTGCCGCTGTCCGGCGTGACGATCACCCTGACGGGCAATGATGCCAACAATGCGACGATTTCGCAGACGAAGGTATCGGCCGCTGATGGTTCGTACACCTTTACGAACCTTGCTCCCGGGACCTATAGCGTTGGCAAGATTCAGCCTGTCTTCTTAGTAGATGGCAAAGAGACGGTCGGAAGCCAAGGGGGAACCGCAGCGAACAACAAGATTCAAATCCAGCTGAGCCAAGGGACGACCGGTACTGGCAATAACTTTGGAGAGGCAAGTCGCCAAAGTGCCAACTATCGTAAGCAGGACTTCTTTGCTTCGAGCTGGCGGTCGCAAGTGGTGGTAGCACTGCCTGTGGTGACGAGCCCGACTAGCACCAATACCTCGGCCATCTGGCAAACGGTGACCGGGCCAGGTTGGAACCAGCTGACGAACGTCACGTTCAACGTGGTGGAGACCGGTACCAAGCTGAAGATCAACGCCACGAATGCCCAGTCGCAGCCTGTGACGACGACGATTCCGCTAAGTGATACCACGCGTATTTTGGACTTGGGAACGCAAAACCAACAGCACTTGATTCGCCTGATTGGGCCATTTAGCAACTTTGGCTTTACGGTTGTTCCAAGCACGACCTCTTCTTCGCTGCTACCCGAAGGGGAGTCGGGAAGTGCACTGCTGGGAATCAACAATAACAATGGTTTGACCTCGGCCCATGATCAAGCCTTGCTTGGCACGCTGGCTGAAGGGGAGAGTGGCTCGGCCGCTGATCTGCTAACGCACTCCAATAGCGATGTTGGATCGGTTGTTGATTCTGTGTTGGCTGATACGACCAACTGGATGGCTTAAGGCGGTTTCGATCGCGGTTTTTAAGCAGGCTTCTATAAAAAAAGAGCCGAGGCATTGTGCCCCGGCTCTTTTTGTTTCTTGATGACCTGCAAGGCGTACTAGTGACGAACCACTAGGCCCAAATTGATGCCCTGCAGCGTTAGCGTCGTGTCGTGGATGACGAACGGCGTGTTCACCTCGTTCAGGACGGTGCTAATTTGGTTTTCTGCCCGTGCCACATTGGTATAGATCAGCATGTTGTAGCCAAGCAGGAATTCCATGTTGTGAGTGATCTTGCGGTTGAGTGTCAGGTTGAACTCGGGCGAAGTTGCAAAGACACTGCGTGTGAAAGTGCCGGCTTCTCCTTGTTCAACCAGTAGGCCGCTGGCGTTGGTCGTGCGCGAATCACTGCCGTTGATAACAACACGTTGGTCCATGCCACCTAGGCCGATTTTTGCAAAGCCAGTGACGCTCCAGCAAGTGGATAACTGGTTCTCAAATTGCAGGCCAAGTATCCCACCATTGAATTGGTTGTAGGTTCGGTAGGAGTCGGTCAGGGTGAATGTTGTTGGGGATGTTTGTGTAGTCACCAGGCTCAAACCATCATTCACTCGGCCGAACTGATAGCCAGTGATGAAGTCCACTCGTGAAGAACAATCGGACCGCAGCAGAAGACGTGCGTAAGCCTCGGCGCCAAAGACTTCGGAAGTTGCATGGAAGGCTACGCTACCATTGATCGTTTGTGGCCCGCCGTTAGAAGCGACGATGAAGGCATCGGCGCCGGTACCAACGCGAGTGAAAGGAACGGCAATGAGTTGGTCGGTTTGCAGTTGGGCCGACGAGGCGGTGTAATCAAGTTGTTCATCAGAAAGGGCAAAGAACTTGCCACCGATACCAAGGGTATGGCAAGGATTGAGCCACGTACCGATATCGATTCGACCACCAATGGTGGCATCGGCTGCTTGTGGGCCGCCACCAAAGAGGATGGTGGCTCCTGGCAATCGTCCATCGTTTGTATTGGTCTGTGTATTGGAGTCCATGGTCACGAGAGGAGGCAGGTCGCGTCCCTTGTGCCACCAAACAAGCATTTCCTTGCGAGCCCACCATGATGGCGCTGCGCAACAGGCGGGGCCACCGCAAACATCTTCACCCCAATAGCCTCCATCGCTGGCCACCGGCGGCGCATCGGTGCTGTAGGAGAACGACGCAGGTTGAGCCATGCCGTACTGCGGCGAAACGATTTCCTCCTGGTAGCCCATGTTGGCACTACCTTGCGGAGAGATCATGGGGCCGGGGCGATTGGCGTTGTCGGACATCGTTGGACGTCCCTGCCACTGAGACATCCGTGCTTGAAAGCCAGGATCTTGGGCGCTGGTAAGCGTGCAGCCAACGGCCACGAGGGCAGTTCCCACCAAGCCACGACAGAAAGGGTGGTTAGGCGACAGAAGTTCGGCAAGTCGTTGTATAGTCTTTTTCACTGCCATTATCCCCCAAGGCCAAGCGGTTCCTGCTGGCTGCCGCTCGGCTGGAAAAGAGTATCGATTACAACGATTAATTCGGCAGTGTCGATGATTCCGATTGAGGAAACCTGGTGAAGTGAGTTGAGTTTTCCGGCGCCTTGGTCGGTTTGAATGAATGGCTGGGAAGTATGGGGTGCTTTGGTGGTTTTTGTTTGCCGGCGCGCAATTGCAGATCTGGAATACGACCAAAGGTTGGTCGTGAGCGCGGAAGTGGGGCAAGCGAGCCGCTCAGCAGGTGGCGGTTAAAGGACTTTTGCGGTCCCTTGAGACGATTGCAGCTCGGTTCCAGCGGCCGCATTCAAACGACGGATGATGGCGAAGGCAGCGACTTCTTCGCTCGGCAATTTGGCGGAACTGAGGACTTTGCCCACTTCCTTATCGGAGACTGCTAGCGAAAGTCCTGTGGGCACTTGGGCAGGCCCAGAAAAGACGATACGGCGAAGCACCCGATTCACATGGCCTAAAGCATCAAGGCGGGCAACAGTCTCTTGGCCTAGATAGCATCCCTTCTTAAAGCTGATTGCCTCAGCGTCTCGGCAGATTTCCTGGGGGAGGTTATCGTCTAGGACTTCGGTCCCATATTCCGGAATGTTGGCAGCGATACGAAACGCAGTGAGAGTTTCTGGCAATTGCTGTGCTGCCCCAGCGGAAATCAGGGCCGCTTGCCAATCCGCAGCAGTTTCGGCCGGCACAGCGAGCATCCAGTATGGCATTTTTGCGGTTATGCCGCACCGAATGGAGATGTCGTACTTGGTGCCGCCGGACGTCCAGGCGAGCGTTTTATGGGCCAGGGGAATGGTGGGAACTGCTTGGCCGAGCAGGGCTGAAATTGCCTCAGAGGCAGCATTTCCTGCGATCCAAAGGACCACGGTTTGGGACGACCGATCTTGAAATTCGACTTGTTCGGAAATGATGAACCGGTCGAGGTGCTGGCGAATCTTTTCCGCTTGGGCAGGAGTCGTATCGTATAGCAGCCGATCTTCCAGGGCGAACAGGTTTCCGTAGCCGAGGGTCTTGCCCTGGTGGCTGGTAATGAAGGCCTCGGCACCCGCGCCGGCGGTTAGTTTCTTCACATCCTGGGTGCAGAAATTTTGAAGGAACGTCACCCGGTCGCTGCCGAAAATCTCTAACTGGGTGCGATCCTGAAGTGTGACAAACCAAAACTCAGGAAAGTTAGACGTAACCATAAGGTGGCAAGCTGATTATAAAAAAGTGCGAAAAACGTTTGCGGTTGTGGTGATGCAGGTAGCGGCGTACGTTAAAGGCCCCAAGATTGTGCAGAGCCACTATCTGTCTCTGGCAGAATAGCAGACGAACCGTGCCTGACAAACTGGCTACGGCAGGGATGCTAGTTGGCAGATGCACTTTCATCGCCGCGTGAAACTGGGTGAACTCGGCGCAGCCTGCCGACTTTTCGAGAAACCTTCGGGCTTGTTTGGGGTTGCAATGGATTGGAGTCTTCCCGGATGGAATGGATGCAAGATGCGGAAGGATGCACCCGTTGTGCTGATATGCCGATGGCCCCTCGTTTTTTTGGCTTTGCTGTCCCTGCAACTGGCGATTGGCTGCGCACCGAAGGTCAAGGATGCTTCTGAGGATGACGCTGGAAATGCCAGCGGCAAAGAGGCCGCGGTGGAAAGTGGTTCGGGCGCCGGCGCTAAGGCGGCTCCTCGTGACTTGCTGCTCAAAGTTTTAAAGAACTATCAGGCGACCGAAAAGTATTCTGACGAAGGTGTGGTACGGCTGAAGTTCTCGCAGCGTGGCCAAGTCGTCGAAGAGAAGTGGCCATGCCGCGTTGCTTTTGATCGCACCGGCAAATTGGCCGTCGATGCATTTCAAGCCAAAGTGCGACTTGCCAACCAGAAGTTCTCGGCCCAGATCGAAGACGCTGAGAGTAACAACCTGGACAACCAGATTGTCGAGCGGCCGCTGCAGGGTACGCTGACCTTGAATGAATTCATGGTGGACCCTGTTCTGGGAGACATCCTGGCAAGTCAACTGAGGCGTCAGCCATTACAACTGGAGTTGCTGCTAGATCCGGCCACGCTGGAAGCGGTTGTTAGCCCCGGCGCAGGTTTGAAGAGTCGCGGGATGGAATCGTTCGATGGCCACTCGTGTCAATTGATTGAGCTGGTGACGCCAAGCGGCCCTTATGTGTTTTGGGTAGATCCAAAGGCGCTGCTGATTCGGCGACTGGACTATCCGGTGACGTCACTCGTTCCCGAACTGGCAACCAATCCAGATGTTCAGGGCTTGCGCCTTTCGGCCGAATTAACGGGGGCAAAATTGGGTGCCGAATGTAAGTTTGGTGCAGACACCTTTACACTTGCGATACCAGCAGACGCAAAAGTGATGCGCAGTTTTGTGGTTCCCCCGCGTCCCTTGCCATCGAAGTTGTTTGGTAAAGTGCCAGACGAGTTTTGGTTCACAAAACTGGGTGGGGCACGTATCTCTCGCGATGATCTGCGCGGAAAGATCACCGTGCTGGTGTGGTTCCGCAATCATCCGGCGTGCGTCGCCACCCTTCAACAGCTCGAGCAAGCGCGACGTGAGCTAGGCGAGAAAGAGAACGTTCAGTTTTTCGCCGTTAATACGGATGATGGATCGGTTAGTGATGAGGCGCTGCAAAAACTGCTGTTTGGCTGGGACGTGCAGCTAGAACCTGTGCGTGATTTTGAAGCCTTTGGAGATAAGGCCTTTCAAATTGCAGTGCAACCCACGGTCATTGTGTTGTCGCCAGATTTGAAGGTCCAAGTTTATCAGCCCGGCGGCAATCCACTGCTGGCCAATCAGATGGTTGTCATTGCGGAACGACTTTTGGCTGGTGACAAGCTGGATCAAGAAATCCTTTCGCGGGCGGAGTCGGAGAAGGTGGCTTACGACAAGCTCGTCAAGGAAGGGGGCCCGGCGCTTGATACAAAGATGCCTGAGACTCCACCGGGTGAAGTGGCATTGCATCAGCCGCTGCTACCACAAAACCTATCGTTAGAGCCCCAGTGGCAACTTTTGCGGATTCCCAATCCGGGCAATTTGTATTGGAGTACGGCAGGCGATAAACCGCGGATCCTTGTTTTGGATGGCACTCGTCGCGTCGTCGAGCTTGATTCGGCTGGAGAAATCGTTGCGCACCATGAATTAGAACTTCCCAAAGAGGCCGGGGTGACGTATTTGCGTGAAGCTCGCACCAAGGATGGGCGGCCGTTCTATATCGCGGGGGCACCTGGTGCAACCGAGCTGTATTGGTTTGATGAACAGTGGAAGCCAATGGGAAGCTATCCTCCTGCTGGCACGCTGAGAGCGCGTATTTTTGACGTTTGTGTCGTGCCTCAGGCGGGAGAAGATGATTGCATCGCGATTGGATTTGGTGATCTGCTTGGCATCCATGTGGTGACATCCGATCAAAAGGTGAAGTGGAAGTCGCGGGCCTGTCCTACGGTAACTTCGTTGGCCAAAGGTAAGGCCGCAATTGCAACTTCGGGGGCAACCGAGGAGGCAGGTTGGTTGTTAGCGGTTGGGGAGGGGGGCGAAGCAATGCCACTCTCGGCTGATGGAACGGCCGGCAAATGGCAACGCCACGAAAAGCTTTCGTTGGGCCGACTAGTCAATTCGGGATTTTCGATCGGGGACCAATCGCCGCTACTTGGCATTGCGCTGGATGAAAAGGGGAACGTCTTTGCCCTTGGGCTTGATTTCCAGATGAAAGATCACTGGAGGATTCCATTGCCGCAGGGGGGGCATCAGGTTCCCATCGAGCCGATCGTGTCGGGGAAGTTGCGTGCCAATGGTGCCGGCGATTGGCTCATTGCCAGTCCCGATGGCTGTATTCACATTATCAGCGAAGATGGCAAGTTCAAGGATAAGTTTGCTGTTGGCCAGGCCCTCAAAGGGATCTGCGTGGGGGCTGATGGACTGGTTGTTTACTCTTCGGACAGTCGCATCGATGCCGTGCGCATCAAGTCCAAGCCGTAAACAAAAAGAGCCCTGCAACGATTATTGCAGGGCTCTGTCGATTTCTAACTGGTAGGCAGTCCTCGGCGGATTAGGATGCCGTTTCGCTGTTGGCTTCCGAACGGATCAGCTGCAGCTGTTCGCCATCATGCAAGTATCCACGGTTACCACCCGCACCGATCGAGGCTTCGAGTGCTCCCTTGACTCGCTGGAACATCAGTTGAGCATCGTCCGCTGGAACGCAGGCACTGGTTCCCACGCTGATGGTGAAGCGAATCGGGCCACGTGAGCTGGGAAGCTCGTACGCAGCGACCGTCTTGCGGAGGTGTTCACCAACGACCCGAGCTGCATCAATTCCATGAGCACTTGGCAGCATCAGTGCAAAGCCACAATGGCCGACGCGAATCAGTTGATCCATGTCACGCATGTTGGCACGGAGGAACTGCGAAGTTACCTTTAACACGGTTTCTCCCACCGCTTGACCATAGTCGGCTTCGAGCTGAACAAAGTTGTCAAGCTGAGCGAAGATGATCGAGAAGGTGGAGGAGTCGCGTTTGGTTTCTGCAATGCGACGTTCGATGTTGCCGCGGAAGTTCACGTCAAGTTGTTGATATTCAGAAAAGCCGATAAGCGGGCTCTTTTCAGGAGGCAGACAATAGGTGCGAGGAGCCGCAGGTGCTTCCGAGCGAGGAGCTTGGGCAGCATCTCGGCGAATCTCTGCCGTCTTGCCTTCGCTGGTATTGCGAGTTGGCGTCATGGCAGGAGCTGGCTCACTGGCTACTGGCTTAACCAAGATGGATTGGTCACCATCATGGAAGTGTGTACAGTTCCGTCCGGCAGCCTTCGAAACATACAGAGCTTGGTCAGCACGCTTAAAGAGTTGCGATTGATCTTCACCAATTCGCAGTTCGGCAATGCCGGCACTAGCGGTGACAGAGAGTTGCTTCCCTTCAAACAAAACCGATCCCTTTTGCAATGCAGCGCGAATCTCGTCGAGCTTGTTCATGCAAAGTTCGGCAGGTTCCCCTGGTGCAACCACCGAGAATTCTTCACCGCCATAGCGGGCGACGGTCATGGTGTCGTCACAGGCCTGCTTGAGCGTGTTGGCGACGTACTTGAGGACTTCGTCACCTGCCAAGTGGCCGTGGGTATCATTAAACTTCTTGAAATGATCGATGTCGATCAACATCGTCGAGAAGGGACGCCCCTTCTGTTGGAAGTCGGTTACGTACCGTTTCATCTGCATGTCGAGGGCACGACGATTCGTCAGCTTGGTGAGCGGATCGGTCAGTGCGGCCTGGGTTTGTGTTTGCAATTCGCGCTGTTGTGCTTGGAGCTTGAGTTCGGAAGTCTCCAAGCGGCTTTGCATGGCCCGGTTGGATTCGACGAGCTTGGCCACGATCAGCACAACGGACTTGGTGTCGCCATTTTCTAGCGACGTGAGTTCCTTGTTGATCTCGGTGACTTGGCCGGTGTGGTGGTGCAAGCTGGAGGTGACGTTTTCCGTCAATTCCAACAGCTTCGTCACAATCTCCATCGTGGATTGTGAAGTGGGCTCCGTCACGGGAGTTGCCTGCGCGGTTGGTGCGGCAGGAGCGGCTGCACTGGCAGCGGCGGGAGCTTCTGGGGTAGCGGTAACGGGGCCCTCAGCAGGAACGACTTGGCTGCGTAAGACCCAGCCAAGGATCGCACCGGCGATTCCCGTACCAATCGAAACACCAACGAGTAATCCAAACGTGATCATAGGACTTGCGGTTCTCTAAAACGTGCCCCTAACACACAACTGGAAGTCGGTATGATGCTTGTTGCCCGGCTGAAACAGCGTCGAACGCCTGAATTAACCCATGCATCCCAAAGACTAAAAAATGATTCTGTCAACAGATACGCCACAGAGATTGGCGGTCAAACAAGAATGCAAAGAATCCTTGCGGATAGCGCTTTTCCCAAATGGCAATTTCCTTCTCCAGCGTGAGATTTACGGGTTGTAGCGACGATATGGCCTGTTTAGAGGATGCCAGGGGCTTCTTCCCCTGTTACAAAACCTGTGGGGCGATGGCAAAATGGCCGGTAGATCGAATTGGATGGGGTTTGGGCTCGATTATGGCGTGGCGTGGGGAGTGAGGTTTAAGAGGCGATGACGAGCGATTCCGAAAGAACGCCGGCCGAGGCACTGGGGACCCCCGTGCAGTACCTCAAAGGGGTAGGCCCCCAGCGGCAACCGCTTTTTGAACGGCTGGAACTGTTTTACGCCCGCGACATCCTCTTTTTCTTTCCCCGCAGTTATCAGGATATGAGCGAACTGCGGGAGATCTCGCAGCTTCAAGAGCGTCAGCCCGCCAGTGTGAGTGGGATTATTGAAGAAGTCGACCTTCGCAGTACGGGTCCTGGTAAATCGATACTGGGGGTGCTCATTCGCTGTGGCACCCAGTTCCTGCGGGCGATCTGGTTCAACCAGTCTTTCATGCGTGAGAAGATGCAGGTGGGGCGTCGGGTGCTGGTTTCGGGGGACCCTAAGTTGCAAGGGGTTCGCTGGGAAATGGTTCACCCCCGGGTGGAGTTCCTCTCTGACGATGAAGACGTTCCCTCGGGGCGAATCCTGCCGGTCTACTCCTTGACCGAAGGTGTCAATCAAACCCAGATGCGGCGGATCGTGGCAGGGGTGGTGCAGACCCATACCGAGTATGTGGAGGAAGTCTTTCCTGAAGAGTTTCTGGATCAGCACCGTCTTTGGCCGATTCGAGCGGCATTGCCACAAATTCATACTCCGACCGATGAAACAAGTTTGGAGCAAGCGCGGCGGCGGTTCATCTTTCAGGAGTTGTTGGTTTTGCAGCTTGCGCTAGTGATACGCCGTTGGCGACTGGAGCATCAACGACGTGCGCCGGAGCTGCCTGTTTCTGCGCGGATTGATGCCCGCATTACCCGGCTGTTTCCGTTTGAGCTGACGCCTGGGCAGCGAAAAGCGATTGACGAAATATCGCAAGATATGGCGCGCCCCTTTCCCATGAATCGCCTGTTGCAAGGTGACGTTGGCAGTGGCAAAACGGTTGTCGCCATGTATGCCATGTTATTGGCCGTTGCGCATGGCTATCAGGCGGCGCTGATGGCCCCCACGGAAATCTTGGCAAGGCAGCATGTGAAGACCCTAGAAAAGAGCTTGGCTGCCAGCAAGGTGCGGATTGGGTTACTAACGGGATCACTATCGGCAGCCGAAAAGAAAGAAGTGCTCGATAAGGTGGCAGCGGGCGAGCTGGATATTGTTGTGGGCACCCATGCGGTGACTTTTGCTGTGGCAAAGTCTGGAGTGGAGTTTGCCAAATTGGGCCTCGTGGTGATTGATGAACAGCACAAGTTTGGCGTGCGCCAGCGAGCAGCACTCAAAAAAGCAGGGGTCGATCCGCACTACCTGGTGATGACGGCCACGCCGATTCCACGCACGATGACCATGACGATGTTTGGCGATTTGGAAACCTCATCCTTACGAGAAGCTCCTCCCGGCCGACAAAAAGTGCATTCCTATTGGGCGCAAGAGGCGCAGCGGTTGCGGTGGTGGCAGTTTTTCCGGCGCAAGCTGGATGAAGGTCGACAAGGATACGTGATTGCTCCACTGGTCGAAGAGACCGAATCGGTGGAAGCGGCCAATGTTCAGCAGACGCTGGATGTTTTGTCTCGGGGCGAACTCTCGGCTTATCGACTGGGGATGGTGCATGGCCGGATGACCCCAATCGAAAAAGAGGGGGCGATGGAAGCCTTTTATCGTGGGCGGACGCAAGTGCTGGTCGCCACCAGCGTGGTCGAAGTGGGAGTGGATGTTCCTAATGCGACGCTGATGACCATCGAAGGGGGCGAGCGGTTTGGTCTGGCACAACTGCATCAGCTTCGTGGGCGGATTAGCCGTGGCAGCCATCCAGGATATCTCTGTGTGTTTGCCAGCCCTGCGACGGATGAATCGGTAAAACGGCTTGATGCGTTTACCAAGTCGACCGATGGTTTTGAGTTGGCGGAAATTGACTTTCAATTGCGCGGCCCGGGAGATTTGTTCGGCACGCGTCAGCATGGACTTCCGCCGCTACGAATTGCTGATTTGCAGCGAGATGGTGCTGTGGTGGAAGAGGCCCGTGCGGCCGCACAGGATTTGATTAACCAAGATCCCGATTTACTGCGTCCTGAGTATGCTCGCCTGAGGCGGATGGTGCTGCATCGCTATGGCGAGGCACTTGACCTGGGGGATGTGGGCTAAATCGGGACGGAATTTCGGCTTTGGTGGCGACTCCATTGATTGTTTGCAGGTGCGCCCGAGTCTAAACTAAGAGGCGATTACTCTCCATGCAGTTTTCATGCATTGGAGTGTGACGTACCTACCGAATATTTTCCTTCCTCCCACCTGCTCTACAAAAAGGCGATGTGATGCGCATTTTCTGGAACCTCTCCAAAGTCTGTTGCGTTTGGGCCCTTACCGGTTTAGCAATGATGCCGTCACTTCCGACGGCTGTACAGGCAGAAGTCCCGGTCGTTTCCAAGGAAGACATTGCAGGAACAAGTCCGGGCTTTCAAGACTTGACCTTGAACGATTTTGAAAACGTCAATTGCGACGACAATACCTGGACCTTCAAGGATGGCATGTTCCATTGCACGGGGCAGCCAGTGGGTGTGATTCGCAGCAAAAAGCAAATCAAGGATTTTGAGCTTGTCGTCGATTGGCGGCATCTCAAGTCGGGCGGTAACTCTGGCGTCTTCTGCTGGGTTCCTCCCAAGTCGCTGGAAGGTCTGAAGAAGGGGGGCTTGCCACATGGAATTGAAGTGCAGGTTCTCGACCATGGTTATGCCGAACAGTACGAAAAGTCGACTGGCAAGAAGCCCGATTGGTTTACCACCAATGGCGACGTCTTCCCCGTGGGTGTTTCGAAGATGAAGCCGTTCCCACCGGTTGCTCCAGATGGACGCCGTAGCTTCCCTACCAAAAACCTCAGCAAGGGTGTTGGTGAGTGGAACCACTACTACATTCGTGCGGTAAAGGGTGAAGTTCGCTTGTGGGTCAATGGTGAAATGGTTTCCGGCGGTGAAGGTTGCGATCCAGCGACTGGTTACCTATGCCTGGAATCGGAAGGTTCGCCGATTGAGTTCAAGGGCCTTCGCATCCGCGAACTTCCCTAGTGCTTGTTTGAGGTTTCCGTTTGCGATGAGAGGGGCTTGCTGGTCAGTATGCCCCTCTCTTGTTTTTTCTGGACTGCTGCAGTTTCGATTGCGGCAGTCGATCTAGTGGCTGAAATATGAATTACCATTTGTCGGCACTATGCCACTTTGCTTGGGTCTGCTTGATGGTGCCGGCCGTCGTGCAGGCGAGCGACTATGCAAAAATGGTACATGATACGCCAGGACTTTTAGCTCATTATCGCTTTGAAGAGGAAGTTGCCGTCGACGCAAGCGTTCCTCGGAAGTTAAGTGACGCTTCGAGCGGCCAGCCAACGGCCGAGGTCAAAGGGGAAGTCAAAGCGGGCGTTGCGTCAGCCTATCCGTCGCTGGGGAAAGCCCTGCAGTTAAATTCAGGTGGGCATTTGCGATTGCCGGAATTTGGCACGCATACGGCCGTGTCTGTGGAAATGTGGCTCAAGGTGACCAAGCCACCGGTAGAAGGGATTGCGGGACTTTATGCGGCCGATGGCTGGATTTCGCAGTTCCTGCACTTCAACCTGAAATCTAACGGCGCGATTGAAATTGCTATCAATGGCGTAAATGGCTTTCCCAATTCGGAAGGAGAGGTTGTCACGCCGGGGCAGTGGTCGCATCTTGTAATTACCTACGATCAGGCGACGGGACTACAGCAGCTTTATCGCAATGGCCGGATGGTGATGGAGGTTGTGGCAGATCCTCGCCCGGCCGTTCATCTGGTTCCCGCTTCCGTTGGGATGTGGGTCAATGGCAACCCTTCGCGTCCCTTGGCGGCCGAGATTGATGAAGTGGCGGTCTATGCTACGGCGCTAACTTCAGGACAGGTTCGCGCCCACTTTAGTACTGCTAAAGGTATCAAGACGACTCCGGTGGATTTCGCCCGCGAAGTTCAGCCGATCTTTGCCAAGCACTGTGTGCAGTGCCATGGTAGCGAGACACAGGAAAATCAATTGCGGCTGGATGTTCGGGACTGGGCCCAGCGTGGCGGCGAATCGGGTGAGCCCGCTTTTGTTCCCTATGATGCCGACAACAGCCATCTGATTCAATTGGTCACCTCGACGGATCAAGAGATGGCCATGCCTCCTGAAGGAGAGCGGCTTTCGGAGAAAGAAGTGGCCGTCCTGCGAAATTGGATTGACCAAGGGGCACCATGGCCTGACGCTTTGGCCGGTCATGCGGAAATTGAAAAAGTCACCACTAAACATTGGTCGTTTCAGCCGATCCAAAAGCACCTGCCGCCAGCCAGCGAAGATCCCTTTGTAAAGGGTGGCAATGCGATCGATGCATTTGTCTTAGCTAAGCTTCACGACAAGGGACTTACTCCATCGCCAGAGGCCGACAAGCGGACGCTAATCCGCCGGTTGTACCTCGATGTGCATGGCCTTCCGCCATCACCACAGCAAGTGCAGCAGTTTATCGATGACAACTCGAGCGATGCTTGGCCCAAGCTTGTCGATGAGGTGCTAAAAAGCCCCCGCTATGGCGAACGCTGGGCATCGCATTGGCTGGATGTGGTTCGCTTTGGAGATACGCATGGCTTTGAAGTGAATACGCCGCGCGAGAGTGCTTGGCCCTATCGTGACTATGTCATCAAGAGCTTCAATGAGGATAAACCCTACAGCCAGTTCATCCAGGAACAGATTGCAGGAGATCAGTTGGGCGTTGATGCGGCCACGGGATTTCTGGTTGCAGCGCCGGCACTTTTACCGGGACAGATCGGCCGTGACTTGGCTTCGATTCGTCTTGCTCGAGCGGATGAATTGCATGAAGTGATTGTTAGTGTCGGCGCTGGCGTGATGGGGCTGACCGTCGGCTGTGCCCGTTGCCACAATCATAAGTTTGATCCGATTTCGCAGCGTGACTACTACCAAATGCAGGCGTTTTTCACCGGCCTACGATCTGGGAATCGTCCGCTTCGCAATCCGGCCGAAGTCAAGCTGTCCGAAGACTCGCCGGTTGTCGCCAAAGAGGTGTTCGGCGGCAATTTCACGTCGCCAGAGCCTGCCTATCGACTGTATCGTGGTGATCCATCGCAGCGACGCGAACGAGTTCCGCCTGAAGCGCCCGCCGTGTTTGGTTCGCTGTCGCTAAAACCCGGTGCAACGGAGGCAGAGCGTCGTCTTGCACTGGCGCAGTGGCTGACATCACCTTCGCATCCTCTAACGAGTCGGGTGATCGTCAATCGTGTATGGCAGCATCACTTTGGCGTGGGGATTGTCGCCACACCGTCTGATTTTGGAGCGATGGGATTTGCGCCAACGCATCCCGAGCTACTGGATTATTTGGCCGCCACGTTTCTAGAGCAGAATGGTTCACTGAAGCAACTGCATCGTAGGATCTTGCTGTCGAGTACCTATCGTCAGTCAAGCAAGCCGCAGGAAGATGTACTAGCCAAGGATGCGACCAGCCAGTATTTGTGGCGGTTTCCCCCACGCCGCATGGAGATGGAGCCGATTCGGGATTCGATCTTGGCCGTCTCTGGGGCGCTAGATCTTACGCCGGGTGGCCCCGGATTTTTGGTGTTTAAGCCCAATACCAACTACGTTCGTGTTTACGATGCCAAAGAAGAATGGGGCCCGGGCGATTGGCGACGAATGATCTATGCCCACCGTGTGCGTATGGCGCAAGATGGCGTGTTTGGAGCATTCGATTGTCCGGACGCCGGCCAGCCTCAGCCCCGCCGAAGTCGCTCTACGACGGCGATACAGGCCCTGAATCTGTTTAATAGCACCTTTATCAAGCAGCAGGCCGACCTTTTGGCGGAACGTGCCAAAAAAGAGGCTGGCGATGATTTGGCCGCGCAAGTGAAGCAGTTATTCGTATTGGCTTTTACGCGTGAACCGTCGCCCGAAGAGCTGGAAGGTTCTTTGGAGGTGGCCCGAGAGTTTGGCACGTCGGCCGTTGCACGTGCGATTTTTAATAGCAGTGAATTCCTGTTTCTCCCTTAAGTGCGCACATGGCCTATTCTCACTCCTCATTGCTTCACCGCCGTAGTTTCCTTGCGGAAACGACGACGGGTCTTAGCGCGATTGCCCTGGCTGCACTATTACAGCAAGATGGCTTGCTCGGTGCCGATGCTGCCACTCCGTATTCGCCACAGATCAATCCGGCCGCACCCCATGCTCCTAGGCAAGCACCCATGCCCGCTAAGGCCAAGCAGGTGCTAATGATCTTCTGCTCTGGCGCGCTGTCCCATATGGACACCTTTGATTGGAAGCCCGAACTTGTCAAACGGGATGGCCAGATGATGCCCAACGGTGAGGCGGCCGTCACGTTTCAAGGGGAAAACGGAGCCATTGCCAAGCCGCTGTACGATTTTGTCCCGCGAGGCAAGTCGGGCAAAATGACGAGCACGCTGTTGCCGCATTTGGGAGAACTAGCCGACGACTTTTGCTTTTTGCACTCGATGACCACCAAGAGCAACACGCATGGGCCGGGCGAGAACTGCATGTCCACCGGTTTTGCGCTGGATGGCTTCCCTTCGATTGGTTCATGGTCGACCTATGCCCTGGGGAGTGAAAACCAAGAGCTACCGGCATTTGTCGCCATTCCTGATCCGCGCGGCGTGCCACAGGCAGGGGTGAATCACTGGGGGCCGGGATTCCTGCCTGCCGTTTTTCAAGGAACCGCCTTTAGCGCGCAGCGTCCCATCGCCAACCTTCAGCCCAGTGGTGGCGTAACCGAGGCGGAAGCCCGTGCAACCCGCAAGCTTTTGGCCAAGCTCAATGATGAGCACCGCAAACAGTTTCCTGGCGATACGGAATTGGCGGCCCGCGTTGCCAGTTACGAACTTGCGGCACGGATGCAGCAGAGCATCCCTGAGGTAACCGACCTTTCGAGCGAGCCGGCCCAAGTATTGGCCGAATATGGCGCGGATGATTCGCAAAACATGGTCAAAGCGGGTTTTGCCAAAAACTGTTTGCTTGCCCGCCGTTTGCTAGAGCGTGGCGTCCGTTTTGTGCAGCTCTTTAGCGGTGCGTACGCGATGGGAGAAGGGATTGGCAACTGGGACGGCCATCGAAAGCTTAAGGAGCAATACGACATTCACGGCGCCATCCTGGATCAGCCTGCGGCGGCCTTGCTGAAGGACCTAAAGCGTCGGGGAATGCTAAAAGATACGCTGGTGGTGTTTTGTACGGAGTTCGGCCGGATGCCGATGTTCCAAAAGGGGGCAACTGGACGGGACCATAATCCGCTGGGCTTCACCACCATGCTGATGGGAGCGGGGGTGAAGGCTGGGTACAGCTATGGGGCGACGGATGACCTGGGCTATAAGGCGGTGGAGAAGGTTTTGTCGATCCACGACTTCCACGCGACCATTCTGCACTTGCTGGGCGTCGATCACACACGGCTCAGCTTCTATCACAATGGCATCCAGCGGCGACTTACCGATGTTCATGGACATGTGATCGAAGAGATCTTGGCGTAGGTGAAATCCTAACAACCTTGATTGCGTAGAAACACTTTAGTCTACGTTCCCTTACATACCACCGTCTTCTTTAAGACTCCTTTGGCGTCATAGGTCTTCCAAGTTCCTACTTTCTTGTCGGCTTCGTATTTGCCTTCATCATAGAGTTTGCCGTTGGCTTGATATCGCTTCCAAACGCCATGCTTCTTTTCGTCTTTGAAGGAGCCGGTTTGCATGAGCTCGCCATTCTCGCGGTACCATTTCCAAAGCCCGACCATCTTGCCATCAACAAACTTGCCAGTTGCTTTGAGCTTGCCGTTGAGTAGATAGTACTTCCAAACGCCGGTCTTTTGGCCAGCGGTGTATTTACCCACGCTGGCAAGGGAGCCATCTTTGAAGTACTCCTTCACAGTGCCGTTTTGAGGCTTTCCCTTGGCGTTGACTGGGCTTTGTGAACTCTTCATGGTGGTCTCACTGATGGATTTCGTTTCCCCATGCACCTGCTTCCTTGTTTATAATCTGCAACTGAGGTACATCTCTATCCCTATTTGCGAAGAAGACTTCCTGCCATGGTTCACTTGCCAACCTTCAACCGCCGTGACGCGTTAGCCGCACTGGCAGCTTCCTCGGCTTTGACGCTAATCCCTGGTATTGGCTTGACGGCCGAAGGTAAGCCGGCAGGCGCTGGTCCGTACTTGTTCAGCTATTTCAAAGACAACGGCCAGGATGGGTTGCACCTTGCCTATAGCATGGATGGGCTTACCTGGAAGGCGCTGAATGGAGATAAGCCGCTGACCTCGCCAGCGGTTGGTGGCAAGTTGATGCGTGATCCCTCGATTGTCCAGGGGCCCGATGGCGTGTTCCACATGGTTTGGTCTAGCGGTTGGGCCGATCGTGGTTTTGGTTACGCTTCGTCCAAGGATTTGATTCACTGGAGCGAACATCGGTACATCCCGGTGAATGAAAAGATTGCTGGCGCAAACAATACTTGGGCGCCGGATATGTTTTACGACGGGGCCACCAAGCAGTTCATCATGGTGTTTGCCACAACGATTGTTGGCAAGTTTCCCGAGACGGATAAAGTGGGAGACCAGAACCATCGCCAGTATGCGGTGACAACGAAGGACTTCGTCACGTTTTCAGAACCGAGCCTGTTTTTCAATCCAGGCTACAACTGCATTGATGGAACCCTGTTTGCCACCGATCGAGGGCTAACGTTCATCTACAAGGATGAACGGCCCCAGGGGAAACGCCTGCATGCGGTTACGAGCGCTGGGATTGGTAAGCCTTGGTCGCAGCCGGGAAAGCCGATACTGGAACGCGACTGGATTGAAGGTCCTACGGTGCTTAAGGTAGGAAATGTTTGGCGGCTCTACTTCGATCTTTACAACAAAGGTCGGTATGGCGGCGCCGAAAGCAAAGATGGAGTTCACTGGGAAGATATCTCGGACAAGATTTCCCTTCCCCCAGGCGCTCGGCATGGAACTGCGTTTGCGGTTTCGCAAGCAATGCTTGATAGCCTTTTAAAGCTTTCGCAATAAAGGGGCTGCTCTGTCGTTTTGGCATAGGCGGGCTATTCTGTCATCCGTAGCTCCGCCCTTGCGATTGGGTTGGTTTCGTCCTGTCCAAATTGGACGATCGACGACCAGTCCATGTGTGCCGCTTCGCACAAATTCGGGCGATACTAGTACCCGCCAACTTGGACTCTTACACCAGGTCCGCCGTAATAGAAGCTGTTGCCGTACCCGCCATATCCACCGTAGCCGCCACCATAGGGGTAGCCATAGTTGTACGGGCGACTGTAGTAACCGCCGTAATACGGACGATTGTAGCCACCGTAATAGGAGCGGTTATAGCCGCCATAGTATGGGCGATTGTAGCCGCCGTAGTACGGACGATAGGCACGATTACCTCCAACATATACGCCAACACCACCGTAGCCGCGACGTGGGCCGCGTGCCTCGGCATTTTGGGCAAATAAGGTACCGCCGACAACCGCTGCCAGCAATGCAATCGATAGCATGAATGGTTTCATAGCTGTTCTCCTTCGAGATAGGTGATATCCACAGGGGCCAGAGAAGCCAGCCTCACAGTTGTATTAAGTAATGCGAATGGTGTGCCAAACGGCACGGATGTTTCCATCGGATCCAGCTTGGGAAATGCAAAAAATGCTGCTCGCGCTGTGTGGTGGATGAGCAGTTTAGGAACAGGCGAACTTGCCATGCAGTTCAGCGAACTTGCGAATCCCATAGTTCGAACGTAGTATGGTCGGAAAGATTACGAAAAATGAAGCAACCTATTGCCCAAAGCTTATGAGCTCTAATTCCCCGCCAGTCACAATTCCTCCTACTTTGACGGACCGTGTCATCACGCAGGCAATCGCCATCGTCTTTTTTGTGATCGTGCCGACGCTGATCACGCTGATGGTCCCGCTTTCGAAAATCGAATTTCGGCACACGGATTCGGGCGTAACCGCTACGGTAGAGCGCTATGTGTTGATCTTTCTACACTTTAAGACCGAGCAAGTGGTGAACGTCACCAGTGTTCGAGCGGACATCACCGCGAGAAAACGCTACCAGGGGACGTCCGAAGAACGTCGAAAAGGCCAAAAGGGGGTGCGTCTGGCGACCGGGCAAGTGGAAATCCTTAGTGACGGTTCCGAAGTGATTGTGCAGGCGTCGCCAGAGCTGGCCAAAACGATTGCGGCCCAGTTCGACAAGTTCGCCGCCGATAAAACTGCCGAACCGATGACGTTTGATGTCTATGCTTCATGGGCTCTTTCCTACATCCTGGGCGGAGTTGCCACAGCGCTGTGCGCATTTTATGTCGTCTGTGTGGCGATAGCCGTACTTCTGTTTCCCGTCAAAATGATCTGGTCGATGATGCGGGGCCAAAGCTAATTCTGCGAAGGCGTCGCTTCCGTTTCAGGCTGGTCAGCAACAGGCTCTTCGTCGATGATCCGCATGATCGCTGTCATGGATTCCGCTTGCTTGATCCGTTCACAGCGAAGCAGTTGGCGATCTTGATCAAGATCGTGGCCTAAGTATTTGCAACGGGTGATCAGAGCTCGCGCGGATTCGATCCCCGATTCCTTCCGATGGGACAACGTAAAACGGATCGGCATTTGGCCTGTCGGGTTGGCCATAATCCACAGGCCGCCCTTCTCTCCCTGGATGTTGTTCATTTCAAAGGTCGCCCCACTGACATCAATGACGATCGGGGGATCGGAAATTGTCGTGTCGGTCAGCGGCGAGTACAGCTCTACCCGCATCCGACTTAATTCCGCTTTGTTGGCGATGACTTTGGCGCTACTTGAAATGGGACTTTTGGCCGACGTTCCCACAATCAGAACGACCGGAAACGAAAGGTCGTCGACCTGCACGGCCGTCGGTTTCCGGCTGCAACCTAGCAAAGAGCTGATCCACGCCGCACAAACCATGATCGAAAGGCATTTCATCATGTCGAGCCTTGGGGATCTTTCAGAGGCGGTAGTAGCATCTCCCGGTACCAAACAATCGTGTGGTACCGGGGTGAAGTTTATCACTGTGCAATAGCACGCGATTTCTTCTTTGGACCAAGTAGCTTGTGCCTATTTGGTAGCAGCGGCCCCCTTCACGGCGAGGGCCTCGAGCGTCGCCTTGAGCTTGGCGAGTTCATCGGGGTTTTCGGCGATAGGCTCTTTCTCGATCGCGGACAGAAGGTGGTCCCAAACGACGTTTAATTGGGCCTGCATGTCGCGAGTTTCCGCTGTCATGGCGATGACCACGTCTAGTTCGGGGATTACAACGCAGAACTGGCCATTGGCGCCGTCGCCACGGAAGGCATTGTGCCGGCAGCGCCAAAACTGAAAGCCGTAGCCTTGGTCCCAGTCACGTTCGGGATTGCTACCGTTGGAAACTTGCTTGGAGGTTGCTTGCTCAATCCATTCGGCCGGAACGAGTTGCTTGTCGTTCCACTTTCCCTTTTGCAGGTAAAGCTGGCCGAACTTGGCGATGTCTTCCGTGCGGATCTTTAGGCCGAAACCACCCAGCGTGATCCCTTGCGGACTGGTCCCCCACTCCGGTGCTTCGATGCCAAGTGGTTCAAACAAACGGGGCTTGAGGTAGTTGGCCACGGTTTGCCCAGTCACCTTTTGCACGATGGCGGAGAGCATGTAAGTAGCAGGCGTGTTGTACTTGAAGTGCGTCCCGGGCTTGTGCGGAACAGGGTGTGCCAGGAAGGTCTTCACCCAAGGAGTTCCCTCCGAAAAACGAGCTTCGGACTCATGGCCGGTGGACATGGTTAGCAAGTCGCGCACGCGCATCGCCTTGAGATTTTCCGAAGGCTCAGCCGGAGCGTCATCGGGAAAGAACTTGAGAACTGGATCATCAATACTGAGTTTGCCATCGTTCACGGCCAATCCAACGGCGGTTGAAGTAAAGCTCTTGCTGAGCGAGTGCATAAGATGACGCTTTTCGGCCGATTCAGGCTTCCACCAACCTTCGGCAATGACTTGGCCATGGCGAACCAGCATAAAGCTGTGCATGGTGTTGACCTTTTGATCGGCCGCCTCCACAAATCCACGCACACCAGCGGACGATACCCCTTGGGATTCAGGGGTGCTACGTGGCAAGGAGGTTTCGTCAGCGGGCAAGGCGTGAGCTAGTGCCAAGCAGGCAACTAGCGCAGCAGCAAATCGAAGGGAGTGCTTCATCGGAGGGGCCACTTCAAATGAGGGAGGAAGGTGGATAGCAACCAACGGCCCACAATAACGGCCCCCCGAGCGCGGAACAAGATGCAGGCCCATTCCCTAGGCATGAGCGTTGCCATAAAAAAGGCCCACCAAGTGAGGTGAGCCTTGTGCTGAATAATAGATCGCAATCGCGCTTAGTGGGACGCGGGGGAGGGGAGTGCACCGATCAAACGCTCGGCTCGATCCAGCAGCGAACGGCCGGGAGCATTGGCGGTGCTGCAGAGCGAATCATCCACCGCGACAAATTCCCCTTCACAATGGCGGCAGCTGACCCAACGTCCAAGATATTGGACCTTGATCTTTGCTGGCCGGCCACACGTGGGGCAGTCTTGGTAAAAGTGGAGTTCGGTCTTCATGGTCGTCGCCTGGAATGTCCTCAGTACCCAAAATAGAAACGTTTGCAAACACACTTCCATAATGGTCCAAAAACCATCATGGCAAAATTACCACCCTTCCGTTTGGGTTTAAGGAAGGGAATGTTAACTTGTGGGGAATTGGCTTGGCAAGGCCAGTGCGGCCATTGTTAAGGCAAATCCATGTGTTTTGCGGGTGATACGGCAGGGCGTTAGCCGGCAGGAATACCAGTTAACACGCCCTTGTACCTCAAAGACGTGAAGATAGCGGGAAAGGTTCGCGCGAAAGGCAAAACTGGCCGCTTGCCGGGCCCAGTTGGGCCGATTGTCTAAAATGTTCGGACGATTGCTGGCCTTGCTGGCAGCGCCTCAGCGCAAAAAACAGCGATGGGGGGAGCCATCGCTGTGGAAGAGTTTCTTTACGGACTTTCAGGCGAGCAGGGGTTAACGCTGCTCGGTTGCATCTGCCTTGGGCTTCTCCGCCACCTCGATGTGTGCACTCTTCCCCATATAGGCGAAGAGGTCGGAGATCTCTTCCAGGGAGAGAGTTTCCAGAAGGCCCGCAGGCATGGTGGAAACCTTGCTTGGCTTTTGTTCAACAACGTCAGCTTCGGCGACCATCACACGTTCGCCCGAGGACTGGGTAACGACAAATTCTCCCTTTGCACCCGGGGCCACGATACCAGAGATTTGGCGGCCATCTTCGGTGATGAGGACCTTCGTTACATATTGTGACGAGATCACTTGCGATGGATGAACAACGGCTTCCAGCATCTCTTTCCGCGTGAAGCGATTGGCAACCGTGGTGAGATCAGGGCCGACGTTTTCTCCCTTTCCTTGCATACGATGGCACTTCAGGCAGTTCGCCTTGGCAAACGCGATGGCTCCACGGGAGGCATCCCCCTTCGAGCCTTCCTCGCTTTGCAGGTGGGTTAGCAATTGCTCAAACTGGTACTTCGTTCCATCGGTAATAGGTGCGAGAACCGGTTCGGGCTCATTGGGATAGGTTGTTGTAAACCAAGCTTGCCACTTGGCAATTTGCTGTTCGTCCGTATCATCTTCCTTGACCTCTTCATCGGTCCAAAACTGGAGCAAAGCGAGCATTGGCGAAGGGTCTTTGTCCTTCAGCTTGGCACGCAACGCAAGCAGGATCAGTTGACGATAAGGATCGGACTCTTCTGGGGCTTGTGGGACTTCCATCAGCTTGACGGCGATTTCCCGTGCAGCAGCAGGTTCCAGTGCGCCCAAGCTGCGAACTAGGTATGTCCAGTTGTCTCCCGCAGGGGACTGCGCCATGCCAACGGCAATCGCTTGGCGACGTTCAGGGTCCCGTTCCCAGATTTGACGCAAGTACGCGAACGAAGCTTCTTCACCACTGCGAGCGAGAAGTGCAACGATGCCCACCTTCAGGCGTTGGTAGGAATCTCCATCTTTGCCGGCGAGTTCTTCATCGAGCTTTTTCAGCGAGGCTCAGCGAAGCGTCATCGAGCTTTTCTGGCAGGCGGTACAGGGCACCCAGGGCAGCATTGGGCAATGCGGCACCTTGTTCGATGACCGTACGAGACTCTTCTTCGCTGAGCGACTGGGTAAAGTCACGCGTAGCATTGATGATGTAACGAGCATAGCTGCCACCTCCCTTGCGAGCATTGGCGGCTTCAAAGTACTTGATCAGCGTCATCCGCTGTGCGGTGGTCCAGCCCGATTCAAGGAACCGAAGGTGCATGGCAACATGCAGCTTTTCATCGTCCGCCGCATCCGAATCGAGATACTCAAGGTATCGATCGATGATGCTGGAGTCTTGCATGTAAATCAAAAGGCGAGCAAGCTCACGATTCATCTTGGCTTCGCTCGCAGGGAACTCTTCCGAGAGTTGGCGGCGCAGGCCGGGAACCTCTTCAGGCTTGATATTGCCGCGAACGAGTGCCACTTCCGTCAAGCGGAGTAGGTCAATGAAGTCCTTGTCGCTAACAAAGGTGGTAAGTTGCTTGTTAACACGCTGCAGGATTGCCAGGGAGTGTTCACGCGAAGGATAGGCGGTTGCTAATGCCAAGCCACCTTGGATCAACATGCGATGGTTGTCGGATTTAAGGATGTCATCCTTCCAGTCGGCGACTGGCATCCGTTCCAGCAAGCGGCGGGCAGCCCACGCTTCAAACCGATCATCCGATGCTAGTAGCGGTTTGAGCGATTCGTAGGTCGCGGCTTGATCGGCCCGTGAAAGCGCTTCGCAAGCCTTGCGGCGTACGTTGCGATCTCCGTCGGACAGCAGAGCAATCAGTCGTTCTTGGCCTTCTTCGCTTGGATAAACGCCCATCAATTCCGCCGCCCGTGCACGAATCGATTCGCTGGGTTGCTGGGACAAATGGACGAGTAGATCGGTTGCGGGGGCTGGGCCGTAAAGCTGCATTAGGTCGAGGGCTTGTAGGCGATACTCAGCAGGGTTGGCATTGCTTTTGGCGACGCCCGTCACGCTGCGATCCCACTTGTCACCCATTTCCAAACGAAGGGCGGCCACATTTTGACGGGCCCATGCGCTTTGGATTTGTGGCTGACGAATGACGGCGGTGATTCCCTTGCCGATGTTGCGAACTTCGGGAGGAACTTGCCCCTTCCAGGCCACGCGGAAGATACCGCCGCTGGTTCCACGACCGCCGGTCGTAAAGTAGAGGTAACCATCCGGGCCAATGTCGAGGTCTGTCACATTAAGTGGGCTGCCTTCGACAAAGACTTCGCTGCTGGCCGAGTAGCTGGCCCCATTACGCTTCATTTGAACGGCAAGAATCTTGCCTTGTGCCCAGTCGGCCGTGAACATCACATTGTGAAACCGCGCTGGGTACATGAAGTGATGGTAGCTGACCATGCCCGTAGGCGAGCCGCGCCCTGTATCCAGGGCTGCAGGAAGGGAGTCCACAAAATACTCGGGCCAAGTGGACCAGCCACTGCGCCATCCGTATTCACCACCAGGGATGATGTGTGCCAGACGAGTAGGGCGGTACCAAACTGTTCCCAAGTCGGATTCCATGTCGGCGTCGTGGGTAAACAATTCGCCTTCACGATTGAAGGCAATGTCGTACGGATTGCGGAGGCCACCGGCAACAACTTGGACGCCGGTCCCATCTGCATCGGTGCGAATGATCGTGCCGCCTGGTGCCTTGATGCCTACGGCATGTCCGCCTGGATCTTCGTATTTTGGGGTGAGCAAGTCGCTGTCGTAGTAGTCACGATAGGGACTGATAGGATCCACAACTCCATCGACCGAGCCGTAATTGCCAATCAGAACGTAGATCAGGCCATCAGGTCCAAGAGCAAGTCCGTGTGCGCCATGTTCGGCAACATCGCCCTTGTATTTGAGGATCGTGCGAACATCTTCTAGCATGCCATCCTTGTCTTTGTCTGCCAAGCGATAGAGGGCAATGCCATCAGGCCCTTCTGCATTGACGAAGACTTCACCATTCAAAGGCAAAATGCCTTGGCAGCTTTTTACCTTGTCGCAATAGGTGCGAACAGTATCGGGGATTTGGTCATCATTGGTGTCATGCACCAGGAGTAGTGGGCCCCCTTCTTTCGAAGCGAGGATGTGCCCGAACTCATTAAATGCGAGTGCAATCAGCGAACCTGTATCTGCGTCGCCCACAACCTGTTGAACTTCAAATTCATCTTGAGCCTTAAACCGTTCTTCGCCCACCATTTCCGGAGCAGGCGTAGCGGCAGGTTCTGTTGTTCCTTCGGTGATTTCTAGATCATCGACCTTGCCCGTTGCAGAGCCGAGCTTGGGAAGTTCCGGTGGAGGAGGCGCCGTCGCGACAGTGTCGCGGCGATCCCAAGGGGCAGTTTCACCAAGGCGACCGTAAGACTTGGCCATGGGCCAGCCGTTGTCGTTGTAGACGACCGTATTCCACAAGGGCAACGGACTGGTTTGCGTACGCCAACTGCCATCGGTTGAATAGGAGACCCAGTCCCCCTTCTTCTCTTTGACCGTTACGCGAGCGACGACGCCAGCGGTTTTGCCTTTGGTATTGGATGCCTTAATCGCAATAACGTTTGAGCCACGAATCAGTTGTTTGCCGATTTCAAAGTCGACCATTTTGCGCGAGGAGTCACCCGAACCAACGCGACGTCCATTGACGTATAGCTCATAAACGTCGTCGGCAAAAATAGAAACTTGGCCAGCTTCGGGAGCGCGAATCGAAAAGGTCTTGCGGAAGTGAACGGTAGTTCCCGCAGGAACGGCGTCTTTTTCAAACTTGGGTGACCAAATCCACTCAGCTTCTTGGGCGTTTGCCCACGATGCCGCATTGGCAAGTACGACCACCAGTAACAGGGTGAGGATGCTCGGCGCACGCCATGCGCAGGCTGCTTGTGGAAGGCAGCGAAAGTGAGATTGGGGCCGCAGTGAGGGGCGTCGATCCATGACATCCTCGATCAATCGAGCAAGTTTTCCGCAGGGAGCAGATCCTTCTGTTCCCACGTTTTGACGGTTACCACGAAGCGCGCAGCACCTGCCAAAACTTCGCGGAGAATACCAGGGTCCGCCCATTAGGGGCAAGAGAGAAAAAAATCCCTAAAATTTGCGGTAGGCAGCCGATTATCAACGCCTGATTCGCCCAATGGTTCTGGGTGAAGAAACGGGGATAGGCTATTCTGGAGGAAAGTCGCTAAACTCTGGCCCCTGGTGACTTACGGTAGCCGTCTTGAGGACGCTGGCATCGCTAGCTGCCTAGATTGGTCGGTTTCCGGCGGCCAGTTGGTATTCGTTGGACGTCGCTCTTGAACTTTGGGGATGGGCATGGTTTCCGAAACGATTGGATTCATTGGCGCGGGACAAATGGCGCTCGCTTTGGCCAAGGGGTTTGTGGCAAAGGGTCTAGTAAAGGGGACGCAGATCGTTGCGGCCGACCCTTATCCAGCTGCCTGCACTCGTTTTGGCCAAGAGATTGCCGGGGCCAAGCTGGCGACGAATAACCTGGAGGTTTTGCAAAACGCCCAGGTGATCTTCCTTTCGGTGAAGCCGCAAGTCATGTCGCAGGTTCTGGCAGAGCTGAGCACCCAAGAGTGCCGGAAAGCTGTTCATCTCGATCGCGGCTGGCATTAACTTGGCCAAGCTGTGTGAGTCGCTCGGCTCGGGGCGTGTCATTCGTGTGATGCCTAACACGCCCGCACTCGTAGGGCAGGGGGCGTCGGCCTATGCCATGGGAAGTGGCGCCAGCGAAGCGGATGCAAAATTAGCCGAGACGCTGCTTAACAGTGTGGGCCTTGCGCGTAAGGTAGACGAAAAACTGTTGGACGCTGTAACAGGGCTCTCGGGTTCTGGCCCTGCCTTTGTATATTTGATGATTGAAGCGCTCAGCGATGGCGGTGTGCGCATGGGACTGCCACGCGATCTCGCAACGACCCTGGCAGCACAGACATTGCTCGGTGCGGCGCAAATGGTCGTAACGACTGGCGACCATCCCGGCGTCTTAAAAGACCGGGTGACCAGTCCTGGCGGAACGACTATCGCCGGTTTGCAAGTGCTGGAAGATCGGGGCGTGCGTGGAGCGCTAATCGGGGCGGTAGAAGCAGCGACGCGTCGCTCGATGGAGCTGGGTAAGTAAAGAAGTGGTTGAGGGTCGTTGTCGGACTCTTCGGTTTTGAGTGGAGGTAGTACCGTGTCTTCTGTTTTTGTGGTCGTTGACGACAAGCATCTTCCTTTGTATCGCATTTTGTGGGTCTCCGACGTTCCGCACTTTTGCGGAAGTGAAGAATGCGAATGCGAAGGAGACTATGAGATCCGTCTAGAGCAAGATGAATCGATCTGGGCTTCGCGCGCGGAAAGAGACGCCGTGCTGAAAGCCATGGAGACTTGGTACAACGAAGAAGATCCCGAAGCGGAAGACGAAAGCCCGTAGGGCCATGCATGTTGGCGAAGTGCGAGTGGCCAGGTTAGCCATTCGCGAGGTTTTGGTGCAGGATCGGGAAAGGCAGTGTGCTAGATGTCTTTGTTTGCCAATGATCGCTTTCAATGGCGAGAGACTTACTCCGTGCTATTTGACAGCAAACGCCGGATTAAGGTGACCGAGTTCCAGGCTGCCATTGCTGACCTTGCCAAGAAGATCGAAGTGACCGAACTGCTGGCTGATGAGGAGGGCTATTTAGAGTCCTGCACCATTTTTGCCCATTCGGATTCCGCCGGGATGGACATTGTCTACATCGAAGGGGAAGAGGTTACCGAGCAGCTTGCCGAACTGCGTAAAGATTGGCGCCGTCAGCCGTTCGACGCTGATGAAAAAGCCAAGGCAGCCCAGGCGATGCTCGCCAATGCTCGTTATGACGTGTTTCATTTTGAAGAGTTAGGGGATGCGTTCCTGGACCAAGAAAATGAAGACGAAGTGCTCGATCCGGTTACCCTTTTGCGGATCCTTTCCAAGCTGACGCGACTTACCCAAGGGGTAAGCATCGATCCCCAAGCCGGGTTCGTGTTGTAAAAATAACCGTCGTGTGAGCGGAAGCTAGGGAATGCCGCCCTAAGAATAGGGGGCCGGCAGTTTTTAAGGTGCCCCGCTCCAGGAGCGTATTGTCGGCAAAATGCCAGGAAAGTGCTGGTGATCTTGCCGGGGGTGAAACCCTTGGGGCTTGCGCGGGGTTTAGTTTTGGTAGGTGTGGCTTTTGGGCCACGAGAATACTGTCGAGAGGAGGAGCAATCCTCCGAATTTTGAACGGAAATAAAAGGCTTGCGCATGTTCAGGTTATCGCTCACCAAGGGATTGGTTGTTTCGCGGTTTGCGGCCAGGAAGGCCCTTTGGCTCGCTGCAATGGCTGCTGTGCTTGGCCTGGGTGCTTTTTCGACAAGTGGGCACGCTGCCACGCCGGCTCGGGCTTCCCAGGTTGGGAAGAAGATCGAAGCGTTTAGCCTGAGCGATTTTCGTGGCAAAGAATGGACGCTGGACGAAGTAAAAGACAAGCGTTTGGTGGTCGTTGCATTCCTGGGGACAGAGTGCCCTTTGATGCAGCACTATGCTCCACGGCTACAAGAGTTGGCGGATAAATACCAGTCGCAGGGAGTGGCCGTCATCGGGATCAATTCCAATCGCCAAGATTCGCTGACGGAGCTAACCCACTTCGCCCGTCAAGCAAAGCTTGAAATCCCTCTTCTGAAAGACCCCTCCAATAAGATCGCCGATCAGTTCGAGGCCAGCCGTACGCCCGAGATATACGTGCTGGATCAAAGTCGCATTGTTCGCTACCAAGGGCGAATTGATGATCAATTTACAGTCGGCATTCAGCGTAAAGATGCTGACCATGCCTACTTGGTAGATGCCATTGAAGACCTGCTCAAGGGTGACAAGGCCCGCGTGGAATATGTTGAGCCAGTCGGTTGTTTGATCGGCCGCGTACTAACTCCCAAAGAAGAGACGACCATCACCTATAGCCAAGAGGTCAGTCGCATTCTGCAAAAGCATTGCGTCAACTGCCATCGGCCGGGCGAGATTGGTCCGTTCTCGCTCACCAGCTTTGAAGAGACTGTGGGCTGGGCAGCGATGATTCGCGAAGTTGTATCCGAAGAGCGGATGCCACCATGGAATGCCAATCCCGCCCATGGCAAGTTTTCCAACGATGCTCGACTCAGCAACGAGGAAAAGGCAACGCTTCTAAAATGGGTTGACGGTGGCGCTCCTGAAGGAGATCGCTCACACTTGCCCCCGCCGCAAAAGTTTGTCGAAGGGTGGCAGATTGGTGAGCCCGACCAAGTGGTTTACATTTCAGACAAGGGTTACAACGTTCCTGCCAAGGGGGAGGTTCGCTACCAGTACTTCAGCGTTGATCCCGGGTTTACCGAGGACAAATGGGTGCAGATGGCCGAATGCCGTCCGGGCAATCGCTCGGTAGTGCACCATATCATTGTGGGCATTGAAGCGCCAAACGGGCGCCGCTCCAAAGAACAGCAAGGCTTGCATTCTTCCTGGCTGGTCGCCACTGCACCCGGTGCACCGCCGATGAAGTTGCTCGATGGCCAAGCCAAGCTAGTTCCTGCAGGCAGCAAGCTGGTATTTCAAATGCACTACACGCCTAATGGTTCGCCTCAGGTGGATCGTAGCTGCGTGGGATTCAAGTTCGTCGATGCCAAGGATGTGCGTCAACAAGTTGGCACGGATGAGGCTGGAAATATCACGTTCCAAATTCCACCACGGGCGGAAAACTTCAAGGTAGACGCCTACAAACGGTTCAATTCGGACATGTTCCTGCTGGCGATGTTTCCGCATATGCATGTGCGGGGCAAGGCATTCCGTTACACCGCCATTTTTCCCGATGGCAAGGAAGAGATTCTGCTAGATGTGCCTCGCTATGACTTCAATTGGCAACACACCTATGCATTGGCAGAGCCACGGCTGATGCCGGCAGGAACTCGCCTGCACTGTGAGGCATGGTTTGACAATTCTGAGAACAACCTCGCCAATCCTGATCCTTCGGCCACGGTTCGCTGGGGCGATCAGACTTGGGAAGAGATGATGCTCGGCTACTTCTCTGCAACGCCAGCGAAGCAAGCGGTTGGACAAGCTGCCACGACGCGCACATCGCAGTTTTTAACGGCCTATGAGGCTCGGCCAGGCAGCGGTCTAGAAAAGCTGCCGCCGGGGATCGTGTCGCTGGCTAAAAAGGCGCTGCAATCGGAAGCGGACCTACAAAAGTTTGGACGCAAACTGCGCGAAGCGTTCCCTCAGATTGATCGGGTTTGCTGGACGACGGTCGATGGCAAAAATCTCTGCGTGCGTGAGTGCGTGCAAGATCCCGAGTTTGAAGGAAAGGTTGGGGGCAAGGGACGCAAGGTTCCCGTGGCGGTCTGTGCGCTGGCAACCTACGCCAAGGGAGATCAGACGGTGGTCAATTCCAAGCTGGCCGACGAGAAGGCGCTTGACCTGCAATACATGAGCAAGTTCTACCGCTCAAGCTTGCATGTACCGGAGTCCACCCCCGCAGAAGCAGGCACGGTTAACTTTTGGAGTGCCGAAGAGAAGGCGTTTCCACCAGAAGCGGCAGGCATCTTGAAAGAGCTTGCCAAGCTGATGGCAGAGGGTGCTCCCTCTGCCAGTAAATGATGTGAAGCGGCAGCCGAAAAAGCTACAACCATCCTTCGCCGCTTTCTTATTGAAGGAGCGGCAGAAGGGATAGTAAGGAGAGTGCTTACTTCTTCTTGCTCTTCTTCGCTACCTTCTTGGGAGCGGCCTTCTTAGCCGGTGCCTTTTTGGCGGGGGCTTTCTTTGCGGCAGCCTTAGCAGCAGGTGCGGCCTTCTTGGCAGGAGCCTTTGCGGTGGCCCCCTTCTTAGCAGCCGAAGCCTTTGGCTTCGATCCGGAAAATGCAGCTTCCCAACCTTCGGCGTAGACGTTGTTCGTACCAACTCGCGTGATGGTCATTGTAGAGATACCTTCTGGCAACCTGAAAATCTTGTGATGGGAAGTGCACAGCCCGCGAAAAATCAGCGCCGCTAGATGGGGCAATGCCCATCCCGCCGGTCGCAGCAGCGGCTATGTCAACTTCCGAATTGTATTACGCCTACTTTGTTATCGCATACGAGAGGCTCGGTCAAGTGATTGACGCGCCGTTTGAGGCGAGCTTATGGCGATAAAGTGGCATGTCTTTGGACTGTTTGTGGATTTCCCCCGCGTGAACCCCAGCGCCACGACGGGCAGCAACCCTATCGGTCGGCATGCGTCCGAAGCATTGCGGCGCCGTCCCACCGGGTTGCTTACATGCCTAAGGTGACAATGGCGTCCCCGGCAATTGCCATTGGGCCGATCTGCCCTAGAGGGAAGGTAACGGCCGAACGCAGGCACCCGCCTGGGGAGGAATTCCATTCCAGGGGAAACACCTCGCATTCCGGTATTCCTTCGGCAAGCAAGATCGCAATTGGCACCCAGCACGTAGGGAGTTGGTGTCAGGTGCTCGGTCGGTTCTTCACCAGCACGAAACGATTGACGGCTAAGGCAAAACATGCCCCGCAAAGTCCGGTTAATGGCGACTGGCATGTCCTTGGGTGAATGGCCCTGTAGGTAGCGAAAACGTTAGACTGCGAAGCGTTTTGTTGTCGCTGCGGCACCCTAGCAAGGCATCGCAAGTTGCGTCAGAATAGGCCCTTCCGACGCGGAGACTTACGAGGCATCCCCGTTGGAGCAGGTTGCTGGTGATGCCTCATAGCTTGCATGGTTGTTCGTTCTTTAGAGGACCTGTCAGATGAGTTTGATTGCCAATGTTCATGGTCGCCAAATCCTTGATAGTCGCGGAAATCCCACGGTCGAGGTAGACGTCACGCTATCGGATGGATCCTTTGGTCGCGCAGGAGTTCCTAGCGGTGCCAGCACTGGTGCACACGAAGCTTGGGAACTGCGAGATCTTGATGCCAAGGTTTACTTGGGCAAGGGTGTTTTGAAGGCCGTTGAGAACATCAACACGATCATCAGCGACAACCTGACGGGCTACGACGCCCTCGATCAAAACACGGTGGATCAACGCCTGCTAGAACTTGATGGCACGGCCAACAAGAGCAGCCTCGGCGCCAATGCGATGCTGGGCGTATCGCTGGCTGTCGCTCGTGCTGCTGCTCAATGCACGCAATTGCCACTGTATCGCTATTTGGGTGGAACTGGTGCCAATCTGCTGCCAGCCCCGATGATGAATATCGTCAATGGTGGCGCCCATGCCGATAACTCGGTCGACGTGCAAGAATTCATGGTGATGCCACTGGGCTTCAACAGCTTCAGCGATGCCCTTCGCTGTGGTTGCGAAGTGTTCCACAACCTGAAGAAGGTTTTGAACAGCCGCAAGCTAAATACGGCCGTCGGTGACGAAGGTGGTTTTGCTCCTGATCTCAAGAGCAATCGCGAAGCCCTCGACCTGATCATTGAAGCGATCCAAAAGGCAGGCTACGAGCCCGGCAAACAAGTCTTCATCGCTTTGGATGTTGCGGCTACCGAGCTGTACGACGAAAAGAAGAAGGTCTACAAGGTTGACGGCAAGGAAATCAGCACTAGCGGCATGGTCGACTATTTGGCCGACTGGGTTGACAACTACCCGATCTGCTCGATCGAAGATGGTTGCAGCGAAGACGATTGGGCCGGCTGGAAATTGCTGACCGAACGTCTGGGAAGCAAGACGCAGCTTGTTGGCGACGATCTATTCGTCACCAATACCGAGCGTCTGCAACGTGGCATCAACGAAGGAATCGCCAACAGCATTCTGATCAAGGTCAACCAAATCGGCACCTTGAGCGAGACGATTGCTGCGATTCAACTGGCTCATCGCAACGGTTACACCAGCATTTCGAGCCATCGCAGCGGCGAGACCGAAGACTCGACAATTGCCGACTTGGCGGTTGCACTCGGTACGGGCCAAATCAAGACTGGCTCCGCCTCGCGTAGCGATCGTATGGCAAAGTACAACCAACTGCTTCGCATTGAAGAAGAGCTTGGCGCCGGCGCCCTGTACGCTGGCCCGCTGTTCAAGCGTCGCAAGTAATTGCTGGTCGCATCTTGCGGCATAGCATGGACAACAGATGATTAATGAGAAAGCCCTGCAAGCAATTGCGGGGCTTTTTTGTTCCAAAGATTTCCGCGTCTGGGCCCTGTTACCAGGGGCACCAAGTACTGTTACTTGGAAATTGCGCCGTGGAGTTTAGGCGGCGTGGCGGCCGTCGTGCGAACCGTCACATCGGCAGGAGCCAGTTCGGCAGGCGTGGCCACGGGTGCCATGGCAACTGTGGGAGTCACATAGCCCGTATGCGTTAGGGCGAGGTCACCTGTGTTCACCACATACCATAGAGCATACTCACGAGCTCTTTGCGTGATATAGGAAGAATACAAGTAGGGCTCAGAGTCATGCTCTTGGCCTACCAAGTTTTCTACCTTGCGCTGCTCGATCCTTGCGTTCAGATCGGCGGATAGTCCGCCAGCCAACCCGGCATAGCCCAAAGCTTGGGGTCGGTCACGCTCTAGCAAGTGATAGTACTTGAGGGCGCTGTCGCACGAGTTGACCAAAATCAGCATGCGGTCGACCGAATGCATCGCACAACCATGGAACTGACCGTCGAGTAACCAGTCGTTGTGAACTGCCGCAGCCCAGAAGACGGCGCGTACCGGGAATCGCTTAGGAGTTTCAATCGTTCGGCCCGCAAGTTCTCCCCCTTCAAGCAGGTGAAGTGCGCCGCTGGTGATCCGGCAGCCCAAGCTAAAGCCCACAAAGCCAAGCGGCGTCCCCTCGGGAAACTTACTAAGCAGGCGTGCCAAAAGCCACGCTTCCTCGTCGGAACGGGTCGCCTTCACTCGGACATCTTTCAAAGGGCGAGGAATCTGGTCGCTGGGCCAGGTCCAAACCAAAAAGCAAACAGGCCGTTCGTCGGCAAACTTTCCAATCATTTCATGATAGGTAGCTAGGCCGTCGACTACCGAGCCTTGCTCGTCTTTGCGATTGCCATGGAGGTAAAGGACCGTCACCACCTTGGGCGAGATCGACTTTACAAGGTCATCAACAGTCTTTTGTTGCCACTCGCTACCCACCAACTTTTGTGGAACGACATCCCCTTCATCAACGCAGCCGATATCGCGCGTGCTAAGCAGCCAAAACTGGTCTTGCTTGCGCACACGGTTGAGGGGCGCGGCTTCCGAGGGCTCTTGGGCGCTGGCGGGTGATAGTGTCGAGATGACCAGCAGGCCAAGCAGCACACCCAGGCAGGCGAGCAAAAGTGTCGGTCTTGATGGGATGGATCGTGTCCGCAACATGATGCGATAAGCTGTAGCGATTACAAGGGTCGTAACGAAACGGCTATTTATTCTAGCAGTATGCAAAACGACAGAGGGTAGAAAACGTGCGTAAACGATCCTTCGTTTCTAGGTATCGGCCAGTGTGTGCAGCAATCGCACAGTTCTTTCAGCGAGAAATGGAACCAAACAGTGAAAACAGGGTGACGTGATGATTTTCGGAACAATGTGGCAAAAAAAGGACGCTTCCGTTTGCTTTTCGCAACATAGGGGGTACGTTTTCACAGCGACATAGACTCGCACGAAAAGTGCCTAGATTCGGAGAAGACCCGCCATGAAACGTTTTATTTTGCTGAGCTTGATTGTTGGTGCTGCTGTTAGTGCTCAGCGGTTGCAATAGCTGCCGTAAGCCCCTTTTCAGCTGGTTCAACCGCGGTGACAACTGCAACACCTGCGCTCCCGGCATGGAAGGTCATACGACGATGTTGGCCCCCAGCGATGTTCCTTACACGCTGCCTGGCCCAACCAACATTTCGCCAACGAACAACTAGTTGATCACACGGCTCCCCTCCCCGACCGTTGGAACGCCAGCGGCGGGGGGCGGAGTCCTGATCACTTGATCCGTATTTTGTCTGTCTGCGATCCCTTCCCTAGAGGCGATGCGCGGATGGAACGCCTCGCATCCTAGGCGGCCTCCTTCGGAGTAAGGGGAACCGGGATAATCGGTGAGGCGCTGAACACCGCTTAGCCACTGTCATCCTTTGCCGGACAAATAGTCCGGGACTAGATTACGGTGGCCATGGCATTTCTTGAGGGCCGCAGGATTAGGAGCAAGCAGTCCTAATCACGTTTAAAGCGGCAGAACCATGTGGCAAGAGGCCACGCAGCGGGCAGATCAGTAATACTGCAATTGAGCAATTGCCCGTCGGGCAAAGTCTAGCGCTTGCCAAGCACGTCAAGCAAGCGACGCTCATCGACGACGAACAACTCGCCCGTGTCGAGATCGCGAAGACCCTTTTGACGTTGGCCGACATCGTCTTCACGAACCATGCGACGGTGGGACACCATCAACGACCGAAATTCCGTCGGTTCGATTACCTGAGTATTTTGCGAACCTTCCAGCAGGTTGCCACCGATCGGTTCCGCTGAGCACTGGGGCTATGGTCTTACTCATGATCAGCTTCTCCTAGACAAATTCAGCAAACGACAGTCGTTCTACGACGCCTTGATGATACCTGTTCGTGATAGCTGTAAACAACCCCCAAGGCGGCGTTCGTGTCGCAAGTTGTTATATGTCAATGTGTTACGAAAATGTGTTTTGGAGCGATTGCGTCAAGATTGCGGGAATACCAAGCTTCGACGAGGCCCCAACTTTGACGCCCAGGAAGGCATTGTCGGGAATTCGCCCTCCTCAAAACGCGAAAAGTCGAACCAAGAATGTAAAGAAAACTTAACTCGTTTTTGACCGTGCCATAAAGTTTGGCCAGCTCCTATTTCAAATTCTCAAGTTCTCCACGTGGGGCGAATCCACTATATTTCGGCCTGACCCTACGAATACCATCCAGAGGTGTGCGCGGCGTGCTGATTGGATTTGAACATCTTGGATAAGGCAGAACCTTGCCCCATGGCCCCATCTACTTCCATGCCGAGCACCATCGCCCCCAAAGGGGCTGCCGCAAAACCCGCACCCCATGCGGATGGCGGAACACGTGAGACCATTGAATCGATCGTGATGGCGATCGTGCTGGCGTTGCTGTTCCGCGGTTTCGTGGCGGAAGCGTTCGTCATCCCGACGGGAAGCATGGCGCCAACGTTGCGTGGCGAACATAAAGATGTCTGGTGCCCGCAGTGCAACTTTCGTTATCAGGCGGGTGCAAGCCGCGGGCAACCCGGCCAGCAAGTTCGAGGGATCGTCTGCCCTATGTGCTTTTATGGCCATCGAATCGATGTAGAAAAGCGGCCCAATGAGGACTCGCTAAGTGGTGACCGCATCATCGTCAATAAGTTCGTCTACGATTGGTCCGATCCGCAGCGCTGGGATGTGATCGTTTTCAAGTATCCCGGGGATGCATCGCAAAATTACATCAAGCGATTGATTGGCCTGCCGGGCGAAACCGTACGCATTCAAGGCGGAAACATTTGGGTAAAGAAGGATGGCGAGTCGGAGTTTACGATCGCTCGCAAGCCCGCCCATCGGTTGGAGTCGCTTTTGCAACTCGTGCATGACACCGACTACTGCGCCAGTAGTTTGGTCAGCGCTGGTGCGCTTTCTCGTTGGTACGAAGAAGAAGTGACCGAAGCTCAGCCTGCCCAGTGGCAAGCGAACGACAAGGGAAATCAGTTCACGTTGGATGCAAAAGGGGCAGGGGTTCGATGGCTGCGGTATCGCCATTTGCCACCGACGGCCGAAGAGTGGGCTGCTGCCGAAAACAATGATGCCAAGGGGCTCGAATCCCTCAATGCCGATATTGGTGAATTGATCACCGACTTCTATGCGTACAATGCGACCGCTTTTGATGGTTATGGATCAACCATTGAGAAAGACTTTGCCGAGGCTTACTCCCATGGCAGCTACTGGGTAGATGACTTGGCGGTAGAGACAACCACCCAAGTGAAGTCCGCCAGCGGCATGATCGTGCTCGATTTGATTCGTGGCGGAGCCCATCATGTTTGCAAAATTGATGTCGCCACGGGGATCGCTACCCTTTCACGGGTCGGTACAGATGGTAAGCCGCTGGAGTTTTCCGCCGCGAAGGGCGAAAAGGGGCCAACAGAAGTGAAGGCACAGACTGCCATTCGCGGGGCAGGGTACTATCGCATTCGACTTTCCAACGTGGACCATGAAATGCTGCTGTGGGTGAATGGCAGCGTAGTAAAGACAGACGTTGCAACGACCTATGAAGCGGCCCCAGCGATTGCTCCCTTTACGAGTGAGTCGGAGCCGGGCGATCTTCAGCCGGTTCGAATCGGTGGAGAAAACATTTCGCTGGTAATGAACAAGGTACGAATCTATCGCGACAAATACTACATCGCGCAAAAGATTAGTCGTTCGCCAGACAGCTCAGTCCGTACGGATGTTGCAGAGTCTTCCTGGGGCAGCGATTTGCAAAAGCCCGATCAGTGGAACCCGGAAGCCTACGTGCGTGCTCGCGTGTCCGTTGATTTTGAATTGGCCGCTGACCAGTATCTGCCACTGGGGGACAACAGTCCTTACAGCCAAGATGCTCGTAGCTGGCCGGACTCCGGAACCAATCGAACGATACCACCAAACTACGTCCGCCGTGACTTGTTGATTGGCAAGGCGATGATGGTCTATTGGCCGCACACTTGGAATCGCCCGATAAAGTTTTGGCCTAACTTTGGTCAAATCCGCCGAATCCGTTAGTGCGTAAGGCTTGGATGCGTGCGATCGTCACGGTCCATGAGGAATGTTGGAAAACCAATGGCAGGAGGCCAAATACCATGTCAATACTGCTAAGGGCGGAAGGGCTGGTAAAGAAGTACGGCTCACGCACGGTAGTGAATGGCGTTAGCTTTGAAGTCAACCAAGCCGAGGTCGTGGGGCTGATTGGTCCTAACGGCGCCGGCAAGACGACCAGCTTTCGCATGACGTGCGGACTTGTCGAGCCTGACAAAGGTTCGGTTACCTTGGCCGGCAAGGATGTTACCTATTGGCCCCTGTATCGGCGTGCCAAAGAAGGGGGCATGGGTTACCTAGCGCAAGAGTCGAGCGTGTTCAAGAAGCTGTCCGTCGAAAGCAACCTGTCTGGCGTGATGGAGCTTCTCGGCTTTGATGCCAAACGGCGCAAAGCTCGGACCGACCAACTGCTGGACCAATTCAAGATCGAACATATTCGCAAGTCGAAGGCCGGTTCGCTTTCCGGCGGTGAGCGGCGCCGGTTAGAAATTGCTCGCTGCTTGGTTTCCAATCCAGACATCATCCTGTTTGACGAACCGTTTACGGGGATCGATCCCATTACCATCAAGGGGATTCAGGTCATCATTCGAGATCTATGCCGTCAAGGGATTTCGATCTTGATCACCGACCACCAGTTCCGAGAGACGCTGCAAATTACCGATCGCACGTACTTGGTAGCCAAGGGGCTGATCGAATGTCACGGTTCTCCGCAAGAAGTACTCAATCATCCCAAGGCGCGTGAAGTTTACTTTGGTGAGGATAGCCCTGGCGAAGACAATTCGCTCGTCCGTCCCCGCCGCCCCACCATTGGGGTCTAGTACGGTGGTCGGCTTGGCAACCGTCGCCGGAAATGCCGCTTTTTGCGGACCGATGCCGGCGAAAGCGTTCCAAAATCGGGTTTTGACCGGCGTTTCATCCGCTTGCCCCCAAGCCCGTCGGCAACTAGGATAAATGTCGTTAGGGATTTGCGGCCGCTTGCAGCCTACACCTGCTAAAGAGCCTTCACCGATCTGAAAAGCGATGCTTTTCAGCGTGCAATCGATCCCGGCCAAGAGCCGACTCTTTCTTTGAGTGTTGCCTTTTGGCCTGCTGGCGCATACGACCAGCACGCAGCCTTGGCGATCACGCCGATGCAGCGACCCGGGGATCTTTGCTGGCGAAGCTACTTGCTTCAGCAGAATGTTGGCCCACTTGCGGCAAGGACTAGGCGTTTCCCAAAGGTTTTACTTTTGCGACGTTCGCCAAGATGTTCTCTCCATTTTCGCAGGTACCTAATCCGCGAGATATTGCCGCTTCGTGATCTGTTAGGGTGAGTAAAAAAGTAATGGCTACCGAAAAACGCCTCGGTCCTTCAACGTTGTCTGTGCATGCGGGCGAAGCTCGCCAAAAGCTGGGGGACGCCATCGTCGACCCCATCATCAACACGGCCACGTACACATTCACCAGCACGCAAGCGGTGATTGATTTCATCCAGCAAAAGCAGCCACGCGAAGAGTACGGCCGATACGGCAACCCTGGCGAAAAAGTCGTAGAGCGAAAGCTGGCCGCCTTGGATGGTGGCGAGACGGCGCTACTGTATTCCAGCGGCATGGCTGCATTCGTTGGCCTGTTGATGGCGAAGGTCAGCGCGGGGGACGAAGTGGTCTTTTTCGACGAGTGTTACCATCGCAGTCGCGAGTTCTGTACCAAGCAGCTCTCTCGCTTTGGTGTCGTCACGCGTCAGGTAAAGACGGGCGACTACGACGCCATGGCAGCTGCCATCAATAGCAAGACCAAGCTGCTGATTAGCGAGTCGCCGACGAACCCACACCTGAGCGTCATTGATTTGGAACGCTTTGCCGCGATTGGCAAGAAGCACAAAGTCGAAACGATGATCGACGCGACTTTGGCAACCCCTTACAACCTACGTCCACTCGACTTTGGTGTCGATTACGTGCTCCATGCGGCGACGAAGTACCTCGGTGGCCATAATGACTTGCTGGCCGGCGTACTGATCGGAAGCAATGAACTGCTAGAGCCAGTTCGAAAGCTACGCGGCATCATGGGGGCCGTCAATTCGCCCCAGAATATCTATTTGTTGCAGCGTGGTCTCAAAACATTTGAATTGCGGATGCAACGCCACAATGAGAATGGTCAACAGGTGGCCGAGTTCTTGGCAAAGCACCCACGCGTGGAGAAAGTCTATTATCCCGGACTAAAATCGCATCCCGGCCATGATGTCGCTGTGCGTCAAATGCGTGGTTTTGGTGGCTTGATCACCTTCCTTGTAAAGGATGCTGATTGGCGTCAGACAGCCAACGTGGTGGATGCGACGCAGATCGCGCGCATCGGGCCTAGTTTGGGTGGTGTCGAGTCGCTGATCGAACAGCCTTATGTGATGAGCTACTTTGAAGCGACCCCCGAAGACCGCAAACGCTTTGGCATTCCCGACAACATGATTCGCTTGGCGCTGGGAATTGAGAATGCAGAAGACCTCATCGACGATTTGCGTCAAGCGCTGGAACACTAGTTGCGCAGTAGATGGTCGACGAAGGTTGCTTGTTGAAAGAGAAGTGTCCCCATGAAGTTTCGCACCCGTGCCATTCACGTCGGCAATCATCGTGACAAGCAAACGGGGGCGGTCGTTCCTCCGCTCCATTTGGCATCGACCTTTGTGCAGCCGGGCGCTGGCGAATGGGGAGAGTTCGACTATTCGCGCAGCGGCAACCCAACACGCAGCAACTTCCAGCAGACGCTTGCCTCGCTGGAAGGGGGCGTGGGTGCTTTGGCCTTTTCAACCGGCATGTCAGCCACACACTGCGTGATGATGATGCTTTCCGCGGGAGACCATGTCCTTGCCGGCAGCGATATTTACGGCGGAACCTATCGCCTGCTGCACAAGGTGATGAATCGGAGTGGCATTCAGGTCACACTGGCCCCCAGCACCGACCTTCAGCAGTTTGAAGCGGCCATCACGCCAGCCACCAAATTGTTATGGATAGAAAGCCCCGGCAACCCGCTGATGTCGATCACTGATATTCGCGCGGTGGCTGAAATTGCCAAGCGTCGGGGCGTTCTACTGGGCATCGACAGCACGTTTGCCACACCGGCCCTAACACAGCCTCTAGAACTTGGTGCAGATATCGTGATGCATTCTGCCACCAAGTACATTGGCGGGCATAGTGACTTGCTGGGAGGCGCCTTGATCGTCAAAGACAAAGCGCTGCTAGACAAGTTGTACTTTGTGCAAAATGCGACGGGCGCAGTCATGGGGCCGCTGGAATGCTTTTTGGCTAGTCGCGGTTTGAAGACGCTAGAACTGCGCGTGCATGAGCAAAGTCGCACGTCGCTGAAGCTGGCGAAGTGGCTTCAATCCGATTCGCGGGTTTCGCGCGTGTTGTATCCTGGACTTCCCGACCATCCGGGACATGACATTGCTGCAAGGCAAATGCAGGGGGGCTTTGGCGCGATGCTTACCTTTGAGGTAAAGGGAGATTTCGCCAAGACCAAACGAGTATGCGAATCGACCAAGCTTTTTCAATTGGCCGTGAGCTTGGGAGCCGCCGAGTCCCTCATTGAACAGCCCGCCAGCATGTCGCACGCTAGTTATGATGCGGCCGCACGTGCAAAGTTCGGAATTACCGACGGGCTGATTCGCCTTTCGGTGGGACTGGAAGATTTTGATGATCTTCGCGACGATCTCGACCAAGCACTAAATGCGTAACCCATAAAAAAACGCACCGGCATTTCTGCCAGTGCGTCTCACGGGAATCTTGTCTAAACGCAGCCTGTGCTGGAAGGCTGCATTAGTGTCTTTCGCTTAGCGAAGTGGGTTCTTAGGAACGCCATAACCCTTGCTGCTCGTCGAAGGACGGGCAACTGGTGCAGCTTCCATGTCTTCTTCAATCGCGGTTGCCTTAAGCACCGAGCTTTCACGACGGGTGCTGGCAGCGGTTACATGGCTGGCATTGGCAACCTTTGCGGCGGGCTTAGCGGTCGAAGCATAGCTAGGACGCTTGGCGGCAACCGTGGTTGGACGCGATGGCAAAGTCTTTGGCACTACTTTGTAGGACGAGGTCTTTGGTGCAGCAGGCTCTGGTTCAACATTGCCAGCAGGCGTTGGAACAGGGCCGGGCGAAGGGAGCGTTTCTTGGTAGGTTGGCTCGCCGATCATCTCGCCATCGACATATCCGCCGCCACCACCACAAGTGCTGCAGCCACCAAGCCCTTGCTTGTGACAGATGTTCCGCCAGCGTGGCAGCATGGGACCGCATCCACCAAGTCCGCACTTCGAACAGCCCGAGCCAGCACCGATGCAGCTGACGCCGCAACCGTGACCGCTACGTGGACCACAAGGGATGAGGAAGTCAAAGGTGCGACCGATCAAGCGGGCCGTGGCAGGAATCACGCAGCGAAGTGGAGGTAGGCAACCTTGATTGCCCGTTCGGCATCCACCGCAGGCACTTCCGCAAGGGGCTTCGTTGTAGTCCACCCAAAGCAGGTCGTGAGCTGGACGTGGGTGAAGTACCGTCTTGCCGCCGCCGCAGCTTGCGCACTGTGCGGATACGACGCTAGGAAGCAAGACAAATAGGGCGGCAATCCAAGGCAACTTCTTAAGCAACATGGCGGTTTCCCTTCCGAGTGGTTTGAGGGCTGCCGACTCACTTCGTGTGATTCTTTCCAGCAACAGCCGAGCAGCAAGCCTGGCCTCATAGGCAAAGCTCACCCTCAAGGTTCATCGAACCGCTACAGGCCGACCCGTAAGAACTTTCGTTTTTGTCGATAGAGTGGCCGCAGGCTTTGCAAAGCTCGCAAAGCCCCGATGTTGACAGGTGGGTGTTAAGATAGTGCTCAGCAGACGCGTTAGCGAGATGGGCTTTGTTTCTTCTATTGCTGAGCTCTGGTAGAGAGCAATTCTCCCTTGTGAGGGCTGAGTTTGATTTTGTTATCGATGATTTTGACGGGGGCATAGCGACGCAGTTCGGTGTCGAAAGACTGGATCAAGTCGATGGTGAAGCTGGTATCGCGTCTGAGCTGGCCCATTTTTTGCCAGGAGTCTTTTAAGCGTTGCGTGATGGATTGTGCAGCCGCCACCTTATCCATTTGTTCCTTAATCTTCGCAGCACGAACTTGATGACCAATTAGCTCAATCTCTACCGAGGTTTGGAACCCTTCTAACTGCTGCAAGCGAGGGGAATCAGGAGGAAGGTCGGCTAGTTTCTGTTTGTAAGCTGCCAATCGCGCATTGCAACTTGCGATTTCCACATCCGCTTGGAATTTGAGCGACTGAAGATCCACATTTAGCTCTTCATTTGAGAGTTTAGCGATACCTTTATTCTCTTCTTGTAGTGCGAGGTTTTCTTTTTCGACCTGCTGCAATTGCTTGTAAAGGTCTTGCAGCTTTTCAAGCTGAACCTGTCGATCACTAGCAAGTGCCAATTGCAAAGGGCGGGTGTATCCGTAGTCGATAAGTTTTAAAAGCGAGAGTACGCGTTGCTTGGTCTCTTCTGGTGAGTCGCCAAAGACCATGAAAGAGGCCTTCTTGGGCTCAGTGGGGCCAATGATCTGGTTATCTTCATTTCGCTGAATCTGCTCCTCGTGAATGAAGAAAAGTTCTGTGGCTCCAGCTGTTGAAAAGTAATCAAGCTCTTCCTGAGTAAGTGTGTCGGCAGGAAGCTGGTCCAGGACAGGCTTCAATGTTCTTTTTGTAGGTCGCCGACGATTGGCATTGAGGTCAACTTTTGATCCAAAATAGTGCCCGAGAAACGCATCGCCATTTGCGCCAGACACGAGCCGAACGGCGTAGGTTTTCTCATGATCCGCAGCAAAGATAGATTGCTGCGGCCTGTTATTGAGGAAATTAATATCCGAGGTGAACTTGCCTTTGGGAGGAACCTCTACCATGAAAAGGGCGGCAAACTTAGCATCGAGATAAGTGGAATAAACAGAAGAAGCACTTTTTGAAACTTCAGAAGTTTCCACAAACTCTACGTCTCGCTTGGGAACCGCGTTGATCTTCTCGACGGTCCATTCTGATGGGCCAACGGCAATAACTTTTGCAATTAGCGTGTCCACTTCAGCTTCTAGCCGCTTCGCCGAAAGTGGCTCCTGTGATGTCGCCGGAGTTTCCTGAGTAGGTGCCTTTGCTGGGGGAGCTGCATCTTGCCCGAAAGCATCCCCTGAAAGGTACGTCAGCATTGCTGCCGTACCAGCGATTAGCCATGTGCGCTTCATGGGTACTTCCTTGCGTAACTGGTGAGAGATTGAGGGAGCAATTTTGTAGGGGACCACGATAGTGTTTAACCCCTTCTGATGTGGGAGTCAACGTTTTTAGCCTGATAGATTCGTAGGTAAGGCTTGGATTGCTTGTCCCGCCCTATTCCTGATTGTCTAACAACCGGTGAATTCTTCGGCGAAAACAGGGTCGTGTTTAGAAAGCGTTTAATTCATCAGTCGCAGTGAGATAATGCTATAAGTGGATGGCAAATCAACACTTGCGCCTAACAAATGGCTGCCTCTCTTTCGATGAAATGTGAGTCGTTAGAGGTGCTACACCAATTCGCTGGACGGAAATCTGCCCTAGGGAGGGCTTGGTTGCTATAATCCAGTAGTGGCTCTTTTGAGCACTTTGCTTCCCTGTTCTGCCACATTTTGAGCCCACAGATCCTCAGTAAGAAATGTCACGCCGCGACAATATCGATCGACTTCTCCGTGAATGGCCCTATGACCCCGAGGGGGTGAGCGTTCGCCGCAAAAAAGGGGCTGACGGCCGAGTCGTATTGCAAATGCGGATGGATTTGGGGCTGATGCAGTTGGAAACCACCGGTCGCCCCGATGGCAAAAAGCCAGAAGGTTGCGAGACCTTCTACCACCACCTGGTGGATCGCTGTGCCAGCGAGGGAGAAGACTACCGGCTTACTGATACTGAGTGCGACGAAGCCGACCGCGAGTTCGTCCAGTTCTATCACCGCCGCGTCTGTTGGCTGAGCACTGCGTGAATTTGAAAACGCTATGGCCGATGCCGACCATACGCTGGCCCTGATGGACCTCTGTCGCGAGCATTCGCCCGACGACCAGTGGACCCTGTCGCACGAGCAATACCGCCCGTTTGTGATGTTCCATCGGACGCAGGCCGCTGCATTGGCAGCGCTTAATCAAAAGGGGGCGGAGGCAGCCGTCGAAGAGCTCAACCAGGGGCTCGACAAGATGCGGCAAGTCTTTGTCGACTACAACGCCGATGAAGAGTTCGACGAGGATGAATTAGTCCTGCGGCTGACAGAGCTGCGAGAATCGCTACGTCAACACTTTCGTGTGGGCCGTACGCTTCAGGAACAGCTGGTGGATGCCGTGGCTTCCGAAAAGTACGAACTGGCCGCAGAGATTCGCGACGAGCTCGCTCGGCGAGAGTTCCGTCCCAAGCTTGGCTAATAAAAAACGCTGGCATATCTTCAAAGACATGCCAGCGCTCGTTTTTTAAGCTGCTTTGGAAGCAAGCAATCGATTATCGTGCGTCCCAAAATCGGGACGCTTCTTCATCCACGATCGCGTAGGGAGCGAACTCTTCACGCAGGTCGCTGGCGTTGGCCATTGGCGTTGCTGCTACGATCGGCCCCGCATGCATGATCGGTCCCACCATGCCCGGTGCAGCCATTACTTGCGGTTGGTAGTTCACCGCAGGAACCATTTGATATGCCATGGTGGGAACCATCGCGCTGGCGGGGCTGTAACTGACCGAGGGAGTGATCACATCCACATCATCGGGCGTGTAGTCTTCCCAGTACACTTCCGGCGAATCCCAAGTGAACCGGCGACGTCGTGTACGCAGCAGTTTGACACCGTAATTCGTTTCGGCCGGCTCTTCCTGACGCGTTGGCATCGGAATAGCAGCAATTGGCCATTGATCGGGAAGGGGGCCAAAGTCGATCTTTTTGGCGACGGGCTCGATCGGTGCCAAAGGCCAAACCTGTGGTAGTTCTGGCTCGGTCTCTTTTACCGCCTTGGTCTTGGGCTTTTTGGCCTTCTTTTTCACTTCGAATTCGTTGACCACATCGAACCAAACCTCTTCTTCTGCGGCTTGATCGAGCTTGGCATTGGCGTCGTCGTCAAAGTGGATGCGCTGTGGCTCTTCTTCGGGGAAGATCATTGGCGGCTCAGGCGGAGGCAGTTCCTGCACAACCTCTACCGACTTCTTCTTTCGCTTCGGCTTCTCGACAACGGGCTCTGGCTTCTCTTCCTCTTGGCCGCGGGTTGGCAGTACTCGAACGTCGATCGAGGCTTCCTTGAACAGTCGCATGATGTGCTCATGGCACGTGAACATGACGATCTGATTGCCCCCTTGAGCAAACTCGCGGAACAGCTCGGCCGCATTGCGAACACGCTGCGTGTCAAAGTTGACTAGTACGTCGTCCAGAACCAAAGGTAGTGTTGCACCACGACGGGCAAACGATGCGGCCAGCGCCAAACGCAACGCAATATAGACCGATTCACGCGTTCCACGGCTTAGCACGTCCAAAGGCAACTGCTTCCCTTCGGCCGAATCCACCAGCAATTCGCGGCGATCCAGGGGCATCCATACGCGTTCGTAATGTCCCATCGTCAAGCGATTGAGATAGTTCGAGGCTTCGCGCAAGGTTTCTGGTTGGCGATCCGTTTCATACGACTTGCGAACCGTCTCTAAAACGCGGCTCACAACTCCCAGCACCTGCCAGCGGCGGGTTGCCTCTTCCAATTGCTTTTCCAGTACGCCCAGTTCCAGCTGTGCTTGTGCCAAACGCTTGTCGGCAACGAGCATTTGCATTTCGGCAAGGCAAGCTCCGCGACGTTCATGCACATTGGCTAGTTGCTTCCGCATGGTTTCCATGTCAGCAGCACGTTGGTTCCAGCGGGTTTGTAGGTCGCGGCCTTCCTTCTTGAAGACAGCAGCAACCGCCTCTTCGCTGAATTGTCCGGCCAAGGTGGCGGTGATTCGGCTTGTTAGCTCATCCATCACGCGGCGTAGCTCAGCGGCACGCAGCGTATCGGCGGCCACTTGCTTGAACGCCTTCACATCTTTCACGCCAGCCAGCACAAACAAGGCATTTCGCTTGCGGCTGGAAGAACGGACGATGTCCTCGATCTTGCCACGCTGACGCTTCAGCTTCTTCATCTTGATGATGTAGGTCTTGCGATCTTCGGCCAAGTCCTTCTCATCTTGAAGTACCTGCGCCAGTTGACGCAATTGAGCATGAGGGTCATCGGTGGCAGGCGTGATGCGCAGATCACCCATCAGCTGCTTGATGCGGCTGACAATAACCAACATTTCACGCTCTTTTGCATCGAGCTCGTCACGCTTGGTGTCTTTGCGGCGACGTAGTTCCACCACTTGGTCATTGCTGCGAACGACATGCTTCACCTTGTTGGGAGCAAAGTCTTCGGGAAGGCCCAGTTGCCGTAGGGTAGACTTCCACTTGTTACGAACCTCTTTGACCGCCTCTTGTGCGGCCGCATGGCGACGCGTTGCCAGCTCCAGGCGATCCTTCGAGGCGGCATGTTCACCCGTCAGCGGCGACAAACGCTCCAGCTCACGCAGTTCCGCTTCGGCTTCTCGGAGGCGAGTATCCAGCGAGCCCGTACCAGGTAATTCGGCATCCAGATCGTCACGTTGTTGCTTCGCTTCGGCCAACTGATTACGCAGTTGTTCTTGCGAACGATGGTTGTCTGAGAAGCTATCTTCGTGATTTCGATCCACCAGCAGCTTGGCCAAGGCCGAACCGCCCGAGAGCATCAAGCCAAAGATGGCGTAAGGAATTGGATTGGAAATGCTTCCAGGCAGCAGGATATTTCCCGTCCAGCCGAGCAGAATCAGCATCACACCAACGGAGAACGTCACACCCACCAGGGCAGAGACCCGCATCGGCGTCTCTTGGTAATCGTTCAGCTCTTCCCCATCAAATTCCAACTCTTCGCGACGGCGCGTCAACTGTTCAAGGCGTTCCTCCACCTGGACTCGACGACGAAGCAGCGCAACCCGTTCTCCTGCCGAATGGATGGCCTCTTGGAGGTCGTCCACCTGTCGATTGCGAGCACTGCTGGCCAGCTTGCTGGTCATCCGCTCCGCATCGTGATTGGCTTGCTCTAGCTCCTTGCGAGCTTGCTCTAGCTTTTCCGATTCTTCACGCAGAGCCGCAGCAGGACGCTTCAGGGCTGCATAGTTATCGGCCGAAAGTTCATCCAGGTTGGCTCGACCAGCAACTGTACCGAGTTGGGTTTGGATTTCATCGTCGAGCCGAGCGATTTCACCTTTGATCCGGCGAATATGATCGTCCAGCGAGATCATCCATTGCGAATGTTCGCAGATCGCTTCAATCCGATTGGCCTGTGCCAAAAGGAGCTTGTTGACCTGAACCTGATTGACCTCGCCCCGCAGCTTGAGCCATTGGTCACGCAGCTTGCGCAGCCGTTTCTTGCCTTGAATGATTCGCTTGGTATAGCCATCCAGCTTTTCCGTCGCCCGTTCAGGCAACTGCTTGACTTCCTTGATGGTGACCAGCTGACGCTCGATATCCGCGCGAGAATTCCAGGGGCTTTGCACTTCTAGTGCTGCCTGCATGACGCGCGAGTTCGCTTCCGACTGCGCAATCAATTCCGTCAGGGACTTCGCTTCATCAGCCAGGGCGACGCGTTGGCCCGAAAGCTCGCTCCAGCGCCGGGTGGCAGAGGATCGTTCATCGATCTCTGCCTTCAGCTTGTCACGCTTGGCCATCAATTGAGGGATGGTACCGCGTCCCTCCTCGACTCCCAGCATCTTCTCGCGACCGGTGATCAGTTCTCGCATGACGTCAATCAGCGAAACACGGTCAAAACCGGTGGTCAACTTATAAAGCAGTTCGGCCGCACGTGTGTCATCGAGCGAACCAAGCTCTTGAATTTCGCGCAGGCCGCAAGCGAATACATTGTTGAAAGTGGCTTCATCCACCCCTGCAAGCAGCGAAACCAGCTCCGACGATTCTGCGGGTTTGCCTTCTGGATCGAGGATCGAGATGTTGCCCCGATCTTCTGCGCGTGAATCGAGTGTCGTGTGCCGGTTGACCACAAACTCGCCGGCTGCGCTTCCCAGCCGCAGGCGACCGCCTGGCTTGCCGCCAAACACCGGTGGCATATAGCGACTACGACGATGGGGCGAAAATCCATAAAGGATCGTTCGCACAAATTGCATCAGCGTTGTCTTGCCCGCTTCGTTGGGGCCATAGATCACCAGGGCATGGTCCGGAAGCTCTTGCAGCTTCAGATCGCGCCAAACGCCAAAACCATCGATTTCAATTTCGCGAATCTTCATTTCGGCAACTCCCTGCCGCGACCAACAAACCAACCTACCGGTTGTCCAGCTTCGAGGTCGATCCTATCGCCCCCAAGCGTTCCCCAAACCTGTTGTCTCTAACTGCTTGCCTTCTCTTCGCTACCCAGCAACTGCGCACCTAGCACGGCTGCCTCTCGCAAAACACGCCGACGATTCTCCGGCTCAATCCAGTCGGCAACATGCCCCATGCCGGCCAGCTTTTGCCGATCAGGAAGCAGGCTCGTCAAGTCGAGCGGCGTTGCTTCGGCTTGAATCTGCTCGCCAAGTGTTCGCAAGAAGTCCCCTCGCATCGAGTCTTCGGCGTACCACTCGGCAGGGATGCTGTCTTCAAAGTTAACGTCCAGCCCCAGCGACCAAACGATGTTTCGACCGCGACCAAAGTCTTCACGCAGTTGCGTCAGTAGCTCTGCACAAATCTCTTGTCGCTCGACCGATACGCCCAGCGTTTCACCGCCACGTACGATCCATTGCACCATCACAGGGCGTTCGGAGGCATCGGAAGCTAGTTTTTTGGCTCGCTCAATAAGTAGTCGCTTCAAATCCGCACGCGATTGCGACTCTTCCAGCGTGATCGATTCACTTAGCCAGCGAATCGCATCCATCGGCAAGAACTCAGCGCGTGCCGTACCATCGGCGCTAACATGTACCAGCGTGCAACCGTGGGGGCCATCCTCTTCGGGACAACGTCCTTGCGGAGTGCCCGGATAATGAATCATTCGCTTCAGGCTGCCCACCGTTCGGCGATCGTGCTCACCACCCAGGGCCCAAAAATCGATCCCTTCACGCTGCGAAAGTCGCTGATCATCGGTGGGGCCATAGCTCACAGCAATGGTGAACAGCTTGCCGTTCTCTCCCGAAAAATCACTCGGCTGCAACATGCCACCTTGCCAGCTTCGCCCAACCAGGCGGGCCACAGGCGTGCTACCGCGGAAATGCGTCATGTCTTCCGGACGCAGCGCAGGAAATACGTGTACGTTTTCAGGAAGGCGCGCGGCAGAAGGCCAGCTTTGTGGCGGATCACATTTGCCACCAGCCCAATAGATCGCAATTCCTTCGGAGTCGAGACGTTCGAATTGCTCCATCAAGAAGCCAACGCCACGTGGACCCGCGAGGTCCGAGTCAACCAGATCGCCCGACAGAATCACAAAGTCCACACGATCGCGCACGGCCGCGTCAAATACGCGCAAGGCAGCGGTGTAGGGTGCGTCGAGAAGCGGCTCGCGCAAGTGATCAGGAATTTCCGACAGTCCGTGAACGGGCTGTTCTAAATGGAAGTCACTAGCATGTATGAAGCGAAAAGCCTGACCAGTCATTTGGCCACCTCCCTGTGAGCTAACCCGCACACATTTGGGGAAACCACAAAGGTGCGGGCTTGCGGAAAGACATCCTTGACCGGGTAGTTTAGCGGACCTTGGCGAAATTGCCTATCTCGGTTTTTAGGTTTGGCTCAGCGAGCCCCAGACGATCCCATTCAGAGACTGCTAGCATCAAGGGTCGCCAGGTTCTGATGTAAATTTGGGGAGGATTCAATTCACGAGGTCCGTTAGGATGGCAAGGCACCACCGTACGGCCATTCACAACTAGTTTTCACCTTGAATATTGAGCCTTCCATGCAAAACCTCTCTCCGCCTGAATTGATGAACCGGATGTTGACTGGCTATTGGTCGACCCAGTGCCTTTATGTCGCCGCCAAGCTTGGGCTGGCAGATCTGCTGGTGGCTGGCCCACGGTCGGCCGAAGATCTGGCCAAGGCAACTTCAACCCACGCTCCCTCCCTGTATCGCTTGCTGCGTGGCCTTGCCAGCATGGGCGTTTTTGCCGAAGGGACAGAAAAGAAGTTTTCCTTGACTCCCTTGGCCGAATGCTTGCGCAGCGACGTTCCCGGTTCGCAGCGGTCTTTGGCCATCATGAGTGGCGAAGAGCACTACAAGGCCTGGGGCGAACTTCTTTACAGCGTTCAAACAGGCAAGATCGCATTTGACAAGCTCTACGGCATGCCCGTGTTCGACTTCCTTTCCCAGAATGAAGAGCAAGCCAAGAACTTCGATGCGGCCATGGTTGGGGTGCATGGCCGCGAAACAGCCGCCATGACCGATGCCTACGATTTCTCGTCCTTTGGCGTATTAGCCGACATCGGCGGCGGCAACGGCAGCCTGCTTACTACGGTTCTGAAAAAGCATGCCAGCTTGCGCGGCCTGCTATACGACTTGCCCGGCGTTACGGAGCGGGCAAAAACCAGCCTCCAGACGGCCGGCGTCCTTGATCGCTGCCGAGTCATCGGCGGCAGCTTCTTTGAATCGGTTCCAGCCGGTGCAGACGCCTATCTAATGCGGCACATAATCCACGACTGGGACGATGAGAAGTCGATCACCATCCTCAAGAACATTGCAGCGGTCATCAAGCCTGAGGGACGATTGCTGGTGATTGAAGGAGTCATTCCGCCAGGCAACGAACCGAACTTTGGCAAGCTGCTCGACCTCACCATGCTGACGATTCCTGGCGGTAAGGAACGAACCCAACAAGAGTATCGCGAACTCTTCGCCGCCGGCGGCTTCCAGCTAACTCGCATCGTCCCCACCGCTGCCGAGGTATGCATCATCGAGGGCAAACGCCTCTAATGCCTCGTCTTTGATCCGGATTCATCCGGACAGTCTTAGCATTCATGCATTTTCAGAGCCGGAAGCGTTAGCGACGGCCATCTCCGCCGTGCCATTCTTACCGCGTCGGTGCCCCATTCGATGGCGCCGACCGGTCCGCCGAAACGGCCAAGTTAGCTGTGGAAATGCAGCCCCCTAAAATCTTCCGCCGCAAAGTAGCAATCACCATTCGCAATGGGTATAAATACACCCGCCTAGGGAGTTTGTGCGGCCTTGATGTTGTAGTGAAAATCGCACTCCCGGGGGCCAGTTGAGGCGAGGCGTTTGAACGCTGCCTGCTGCTAACGTACTTCTCCCGGAGTTCATTCGTCGATGTTGATATTCATATTCCAGTGTTTTCTGGAGGCCGGTTTGTTGGTCTTCCTGCTAAAGTCGTTCATTGGCGAGGATGTCGATTTATCGACGGCGTTTTTTATCGCTCTGGGGTCATCGATCGGCACAATCTTGCTGGTGATTGGCCTGGCTTCGGTGATCGGGTTGCTGGGCATTGCCGTGGGGGACCTCATTGCGGCGCTCGCCCTTGGTGCTCTTCTTTCCGCCATGTACGGAACCGAAATCAAACAGTCCTTTATGATCAGTGGCATCTTCATCACTTGCCACGCGGTCCTAAGTTTTCTCCTCGTTTCCATGTTCCGGTAGTTCTTAGCCAAGCCGACAATGCATTGCGAACAACTGGGTGTCGCAGCGCAAGAATCTAGGGACTGGGCGGGAACCAAAACTTCCCGCCCCACTACCCCCCAGCCCGCTTCACCTTGTAGCCCATCTTTTCCAGCTCGGCACAAATTCGCTCGCGCTGATCTCCTTGAATCTCGATTACCCCTTCTTTTACCGTTCCGCCAGTGCCGCAGCGCTGCTTCAGCGCTTTGCAAAGCTCAACTAGCCCCGCTTCTTCTAGCGCCAGGTCAAACACGGTGGTCACCCCTTTGCCATTGCGCCCTTTGGTCTCTCGCCCCACTTTGGCGGTCAGCCCTTTGCCGTTCTGCGCAGATTTCGCCGCAGACTCTACAGGCTTTTCCGCCTGAAGCTGAGGAGACTTGGCATCGCGCGCACTTCCCCCCATCAACAGTCGCGACGTTAAATACATCACCTCACGCTGCATCTCTTCGAGGACGTGTGGCTCATCTTCGACGGTCCAAAACTCCACCTTCGAGACGGCCGCCGGATGCCGCTCTTCCAGCAAGGGCAAATGCTCTGCGTGCTTAAGGGCGACAATCACATCGGCTGCGGCCAGCTCTTCATCGGTGACCGCCGTCGGCATGCGTGTGTAAGCTTGGGGCGAATCAATTCCCATCTGCTGCAAGTGCTTCACCGCCAGCTTGGCCATCGGCCCGACATTATTCACGCCCCGCTCTAGCGCGAGCGCCCGCGAAGTTGCCTTCCACGCCAGCCCCAGCTTGGCCGCCACTGAGTTAAACAGCACCTCAGAAAAACGACTGCGATAGTAGTTCCCGGTGCACAAAAACAGGACCGTCTTTTCACTACGTTTTGCCATGCGTCGCATCAATCTAGGTGCTAGAAGGGATAGTTACCGCCGCTCATTATAAAACGACGCCGGTTTTCTACCAACACAGACAATCTCTAGCGATGCGTTTGCAATTTTCAGTACACAAAGGGCACCAAGCGTCGCACCCGCTTCTGATAGTCGGCATAGCGATCGCCCAGGCCGTGGACCAGCCCTTGTTCCTCCAGTCGCACACGGTAAACCACCAGCGGAACCAGGCCCCATATCCATACGGCTCCTGCAACAACGCTTTGGAAAAACAGGATCGCTCCCAGCGTGGCGAGTAAGGTTCCTGTTTCGCTGGGGTGGCGCATAAAGCGGTACGGCCCCCATTCCACCAGCGGCTGATCCTGTGTCACAACTGTTTCGCTCACAAAAAACTGACGCAGGGCAAAAATCGCTTGCCATCGCAGCGCTGCACCTGCAATCAGCAAAGCAGCACCCAGCATTCCCCATCGCGTTGTCAGCGCAGTACTGTGGTTGGCTTCAAACCGCCATGTCTGTTCCACCAGGGAACTCCAAAAGATCGCCAGCACCAATAACCCCGTCGCTTGCGCCAGTCGTGACGTTCTTTGTCGCTTCCAGCACGACTGCGGCGCAGCAATGTCCGCAGGGTAAAACTCGCGAGAAAGATCGGCAAAGCAAAACAGTGACGCCAGCGCTAAGAATGTCACCAGACCGAAGACGTCGATGGCAAAACCAGCGCCCCACATCACCATGATTGGCGCGCTAAGCATTAGCGCATTGGTAACCAGTCCAATTAGCAAGCGAATCCAGACGGAATCCAGCTTCATGACTAGCTATAAAGATTCGGAACGATCGAAGTGAAGACCGAGTCCACAAAAGGCTTGGGCAATTTGAACGTAACGCCGATCTGCCGCACGATCTCTTTGTCGTTCTCTTGCAGGGGACCTGCTGCCGACAAAATTTGGGCGACCATCTGCGTCAACAGTTGCCGTCCCCGATCACTAAAATCACGCCCCTTCAGCAGGAACACATCACGATAGTCCGACCCTGAACTGCGTGCATTTTGCAAATCCGTTTCCAGCTGAGCCAGTGGAACGGTCTCTTCAAACAGATCGAAGTACGCCTTTTGCACCGCTTCCATATACTGCGGACCGGTCCTGCCACTAGCCGCCAGGCCCATCACCAGCAGCAAGCGAAAGTTCAGCCGCGTTGCCGCTTGTTCTGCGGCCGGATCGTAATTCAAAATGGAGGTTTCATACGTGCCGCCGCACGAACCGCATTCGGCATGCTCGCCTTGCGAATACACAGGAAAGATCGGAATGAAGTACAGCGTGAACCAGCGCCTTTGCGAAACAATCGATCCGTGTCGCGGACCCGAGCAGGTGGGGCAGTGGAAGGTTACCTGGCGATCTTTCGAGCTCAGGGTACGCGTACCGTAGATGATCATGAGAGGAAGGTCCTGAGGATAAGGGCGTCAGAAGTAGCCAAAGTCAGACGAGGCAGAAGGTCAAACAGCGGTGCGATCCAAATCGTCCCTACGCCACAACAAAGAGATCAGAGGCTCAATCTGACGGACCAAACCGCCCCAGCGCAGCCCCGGAAAATCTAAACCTGGAAGAGGTGTAATCTGGTACAAAACGGGGAGTGTAACACCGGCGACTTCACCGGTAAACGATTTTCTCGCAAAAAGCCCCAAATTCCAATCTAGGCCCCTGCGCTTCCCACTTTCAGCCGCCAAGCCGCACAGTCAAAGTAGACGCGGCATCTTGCCGCGTCATAAGACAGGCCGCTGTATCATTCGCAGCCCGATCCGCAGAAAAATCCGGCTGCCCCAAGAAACAAAAAAAGCCACCCGGTTTTATCCGGATGGCTTTTTCTTTTGCGAGAGGCGCTGGTCGGAGTTGAACCGACGATGGCGGATTTGCAATCCGCTGCCTTAGCCACTTGGCTACAGCGCCCTATTAACGAACAAGACCCGTGTTATCGGGCCTTACAACGTCACTCAGCAGAACCGCAAACCTAAAAGAATCGACCTTAACGGTCAAGGGGTCTGGGTAGTTGAGCAAGGTTGCAACTGCTCGTTAAAGCAGTGATGAACGTATCGGCTAGATCTCTCGTTGGGATTGAACGGAAAATCCTATCTTCAGGTGCTTTCCAACTGTTAGAAAGTTCGCGGAAAAACTTGGGTAAAATGGGTTATTTGCGAACAAGGGCTAGGTTGTCGCGGTGGATAATTTCCTCATAAGGACGCGTTCCCAGCACTTGCGCAATCTTGGCCGACTTCAAACCTTTGATCCGCTGCACATCGACCGCGTCGTAATTCGTTAGCCCACGAGCGATGACCTGTCCTTCGCTATCGCACAGGGCAACCACGTCTCCCTTGTGGAAATCTCCTTGGGCATCCACCACGCCCGCTGCTCAGCAAGCTGCGGCCATCTTGCAAAATGGCTTTGCGAGCGCCGGTATCCAGCGTGATTCTTCCACGCGTTTGGGCCGTAAAGCCTAGCCAACGCTTAAACGGGCTGATCGCTTTGCCAGAGCCGCAAAACAGCGTTCCAATCGGCTCGCCGGCCATGATCGTGGTAAGCACGTTCATATTCTTGCCGTTGGCAATGATGACGTTCTCGCCGGCGGTGGTCACAATGCGAGCCGCCTCTAGCTTGCTGGCCATCCCTCCCTTGCTGAGGCCGGTCTTCTTGTCCCGAACGTAGCTGTAAATCTTGTCGTTGATTTCCGGGACGGCCGTCACCAGGCTTGAGCTGGCCAAGGAAGGATCGCCATCGTACAGGCCATCAATATCCGAAAGGATCACCAGCAATGGCGCCCGAATCAAATTAGCCACCATGGCGGCCAAGCGGTCATTGTCACCAAAGGTGGTTTTTAGCTCTTCGACCGAAACCGTATCGTTCTCGTTGATGACCGGAATCGCCCCAAATTCCAGGATCGAAAGCAGCGTGTTCCGCACGTTCAAATAGCGGATGCGATCATTCACATCTTCCGCCGTTAGCAGGACTTGGGCCGCGTGGCGTCCAAATTTCGTGAAGGTGCGATCATACGTTTGAATCAAATGGGCTTGGCCAACTGCCGCCACCGCTTGCAGCTTGGCAAGGTCGATGGGCCGGGCATCCAACTTCAGAAGGCTCATCCCTGCGCCAACCGCGCCAGAGCTCACAAGCACCACACGCTTGCCCAGACTAGCAATCGCGTGCAGTTCCTCGGCCAAACGCTCGATTCGCTCGTAGTTGAGAGTTCCCCCCGGAAGCGTCAAAACTCGCGTTCCAACCTTTACCACGATGGTATGAGCGGCCTCGGCCACCTGCTGACGTAACGAATCCGGCATGGTACTTTCTCGGTCGGCCCGCCAAGGGGCCGGATGGGAAACAGGGCTCTTTTGGCGGAGGCTCCAGGGGGTAGTAGACTTTTCCTGGGATGCTGCCACCATAGGGCGAATGGCTGAGTAGATTACCTAATCGCCGAAAATCGGACAATTCGGCTTGGGCGAAGGTCTGCTTGGGCAAAATGCGTCGGCCTTGACGCTATTTGTCTAGCATTTCTATACTTACGCTGATTCCTTCCGTCAGAACCAGACCATTTTGGCAACCAATAAATCATGAATCAGCGGAAACACGAGCTTCAAAAGAACGAGTTGGCTAACTTCCTCACCCAAGAATTCGGGGAGGAGGGGAACTGGATTCCCAAGGTAGTCATTGGTTTGGTCGCAGCTGCCGCAATCGGCGTTGTGGTCAATTACATGTTCTTCCAAGAAAGCACGGCCATGTCTGCCGGCTGGCAAGGCTACTTCCACGCGCTTGGCGATCGCGAGATCACCGAGCGGATGTCGGAGCTGGCCGAAAAAGAAGCCGCCACGCCTGTGGGCCTGTGGGCCAAGCAAACGTACGGCGATGCCAAGATGGCCAAGTTTCTGGACGACATGATTGTTGATCCCGAGACTTTCAAAAAGTCCGTTGGCGAAGCGGAAGCTGCCTACGAAGAGGTCAGCAAGAAGGCAACCGATCCACTGCTGAAGGCACGTGCTTTTTTGGGTCTGGCCAAGGCTCAAGAGTTCGGCGGCAAGTACACCGAAGCCATCGAGAGCTATCGCGAAGTGGCGAAGCTTTCCAAGGGGACCCCTGTTGCTGGACTAGCTGAGCAAGGGATCGAACGCCTCAGCAATCCTGACCAAGTTGCCGTTTTGGAATGGCTGGCCAAAGAAGACCTTCGCCCTTCGACGGAAATTCCAGGCTCCACCCGTCCTGCTCCTTTGCCAGGGCGTCCAAGCATCGGCGTTCCAGGCCTAGAGGGTGGCGCATCGGCCGACCCGCTAAAGCTGCCTGGCCTAGGCGATGAAAAGAAGCCAGCCGAAGAGAAACCTGCAGAAGAAAAACCCGCGGATGCACCCGCAGCCGAAAAGCCTGCTGAAGAAAAGCCCGCTGAGCCTGCCGCCGAAAAACCAGCGGAAGAGAAGCCTGCCGAACCTGCTGCTGAAAAGCCCGCAGAGGAAAAGCCTGCCGAACCGGCAGCTACACCAGCAGAGCCTGCTGCCGAAGAAAAGAAGTAGGGTTTGTTTTCGCGATTGCAGCCCAGGGCCATTGGCCGGCTGCGATAGGCATGACCTGTTAGAACATAAAGACAGCGAATGGCTGACGAAGAACTTTCTGATCAGCCGATTACGATCGTCGTGGCGGCAGAGAATGCGGGCGAGCGTCTCGACGCTTATCTAGCACAGCAGCTCCCACGCTATAGCCGTATGCAATTACGTCGCGTGATTGCTGCGGGGGGCGTGAAGGTCAATACGGCCGGGACCAAAGTCTCGCATCGGCTAAACGCGGGCGACAGCATTAGCATCGTGCTGCCTGCCATGCCCGCAGCGGGGCCCAATCCAGAAAACATCCCGCTGGATGTTTTGCATGAAGACGATTTCATGATCGTCATCAACAAGCCGCCAGGCATGGTCGTTCATCCGGCGCGCGGCCATTGGTCGGGAACACTCACCAGCGCTTTGGCGTTCCACTTCGACACGCTTAGCACGGCAGGGGGCGAAAATCGGCCCGGCATTGTGCACCGTTTGGACCGTGACACCAGCGGCGTGATGGTTGTGGCAAAAACCGATGAAGCCCACTTCCGTTTGGCGGAACAATTTGCCGAGCGAACGACCGAGAAGGAATACTTTGCCGTCATTGCGGGCGTGCCAGATCGCGATCGCGATTGGATTCATCAGCCGATCGGCGTGCATCCCTATCAGCGAGAAAAAATGGCGATTCGTGCGGGGCATTCCACTAGTCGCGAAGCCAACACGTTTTATGAAGTACAAGAACGCTTCCCCGGCTTTTCAGCGCTGAAGGTCCTGCCAAAGACCGGACGCACACACCAGATTCGGGTGCACCTTTCGTACATTGGCCACCCGATTTTATGTGATCGGCTCTATAGCGGCCGAGCCGAAGTCTCGCGCCGGCAGATCCTGGCACGGTACAACGGCGACGATGCCGATGAGCCGCTGTTAAAGCGACAAGCTTTGCATGCGCGGCGAATTGTCGTCCACCATCCGCATACCAAAGAGCAGATGGAATTTACCGCGCCGATTCCCGCAGATATTCAGTTGCTACTGGATGTACTGCGCAGCAAAAACGCGTAGCCGCACTGCGGACTATTTCTTTCCGGCCGGAAGCACCGTCTTAACAAGGTCTTCTGAGCCGAGTGGTCGCGTGCTGACAAAAACTTCGCCCGCATGGAATCCACAAGCGGCCCCGCTGATCATGGCCGCACCCCGAACACGATCAAATACATGCGATTTTGCCGGGGGAAACTGGGTTTGATAACAGCGGATCGAATCGAGCTTGGCTTCTAGCGTATCGCCGATATCGACGGTGAAGTGGCTTTGGAAACCACCAAGTGTGTCGGGCTCAAAGGCCAAACGAAAATAGAGCTGGGACGAGATGGAGTGAACGGGAAGATCGTCAAAATGTTCGTCCCATTTCGTCAGACGCGAGTAAAAGACGGCAGCATCAGTGATCTGCATTGCTTGCCAATGGTCAGGCGAGGCCATGGGCGTTTTGTCGCCAAACCCGATGACGATTTTAGGACGATACTTACGGAACTCCTTCGCCAGCGCTACGCGGCTCTCAAACGAATCGAATAGCCGTCGATTGGGAAGGTCGAGAATGACCCGCTTGTGAACCCCTAAAACTTCCGCAGCCTGTTTCGCTTCAGCGCGGCGGACATCCGGGCTTGGTGAACCGGGAGTCGGCTCACCATCGGTGAGGTCAACGATCCCCACCTTGTAGCCTTGGCGAGCGAGTTTAGCCAGCGTGCCACCACAAGCGATTTCTACATCGTCGGGATGTGCCCCCACAGCAATAACATCCAGGATGGGATACTGATCCAAGGAATGGGCCATCGCGCTAAGATCCGTTCGTCTTCAAAGGTTGTAAGTCGGTGTCGTGCGGTTGAGGGCTAATCGCCACTTCCCAAAATGGAATTTCCTAGGCTGCCAAACAGCCCCAGCTGCGAGCCTTCGTCTTTGCCAGACCGTCCAGAAGCACTAGCCAACATTCGCCCCGCAAGGCGAGAGAACGGCAAAGACTGCAACCACACTTTACCAGGTCCAGTCAATGTGGCAAGGAACAGCCCTTCGCCGCCGAAGAACGTATTCTTAAAACCACCGACAAATGCGATGTCGTAATTAACGCTAGGCTGTAGCGCCACGAGGCATCCCGTATCAAGACGTAGCGTCTCGCCTGGGGCTAGTTCTTTTTCGCAAAGCGTTCCCCCCGCGTGCAGCATCGCAATGCCATCGCCCGTGAGACGCTGCATGATGAAGCCTTCACCGCCAAACAGTGCCACGCCGATCTTCTTTTGAAATGCGATGGAGACTTGAATTCCACGAGCACCGCACAGGAAGGCATCTTTTTGGCAGATGAGTTCGCCTCCCATTTGGTCCAAATGCATGGGCACGATTTTGCCGGGATAGGGGGCCGCAAAGGCAACCTTTTCACGCTGCTGAGTTACGCAGGAGTAGGTCGTCAAAAAGATAGATTCACCAGTGAGGGCTCGTTTGCCGGCCGATACCACCTTGGACCAAAAGCCTTGCTGTTGAGCGCTGGGATCACCAAAAACGGTTTCCATTTTGATGCCTGATGTGCAATACATCATGGCCCCCGCTTCAGCGATCACCATCTCTTGCGGGTCGAGCGTGATTTCGCAGTACTGCATTTCATGGCCAAAGATCTCGTAGTCAATCTCGTCGGCGCGGCGACGTGCGGCTTGGCCGTAATTTCCGCCGCCCGAGTTTGAACGGGTTTGGTTAGCGCCGTCGCTAAGGACGGGAACTCCTTCAAGGAAGGGAGCGGCCGCGATTTGAACGATGAATGCTTTTCCGCAGGCGTTGCATTGCACCTGCTTTCCCTGATAGTCATCACTTACCGTGTAAGTCTTATTACAAGCGGGGCAGGCAATCGTCGGCATTTTTGCGGGCTCCTTCAAGAAACGAAGCAATTCATCCGTGTCAGTATTCGCTTGGCTTGGCGAATACTTGGCCAGAAGTGCAGCGATACTAGCATTTTTTTCACGTGGCACACGCCTGCCAAGGTGAAATGATCAACGTGCGACGGCGATTATGCTTTTGCTTTGGCGACTAGCGAGTCAAATAGTTTTCGCTGAGCGGCAAGCGCTGCGACACGATCGTCGACCTTGTCAGCGGCTTCTAACAATACCCAGCCTTGATAGTTTGACTTGACCAGCAGCTTGATCAATTGATCGAATGGATAATCCTTGGAATCCAAAGCTCGAACGTGGCAGGTTTGGCCAAAGCGGTTGCGAACAAGCTCAAAGTTCTTTTCGAGGCCGTCGCCCTTGAGGTCGACGACATTCGAGTTCCAGCAGATCGCGACGTTCTCATCCTTGACCTGATCCATGATCGCTTTGATCGTTGGAATTTCAGCACATTGGCCGTGAACTTCGAGGCGGATCTGCTGGCCGAAGCCTGCCGCGTATTCGCCGACTTCGTTTAATGCCTTGGCAATTTGAGCGATGGTCTTTTCGTGAGGCACGCCTTCGTGGAAGGAGTCTGGCTTGACCTTTACGCCCGAACCGCCGATGTCATGGCTCAGTCGCGTGAAGGCCTTAGTGGCTTCGATGGCTTTTTTCACTTCGTCGGCGTTGGGAGAATCAAAACGCTCGTTGCTGCCGATGCCAACCAAGGTAATGCCGCTATCGGCAAAACGGGCTTGGACTTCATCGCGTTCTTGTTCGTTGAGGGTGGGCTCAACCTTGTGGGCATGGGTGGTGCGAAGCTCGACACCTTGCGTCCCCGTCTTCTTGCAATTTTCGAGCAGCGTCGGAAGGTCCCAGTCGGCACCCCACATGTAGGTCACCAGGCCAAAAGCCAAGGCCGAGTCATCGTCGGCAGGAGCGGCCTTTTCTTTAGCCTCTTGCGCGATTGCAAAGTGGCCATGGTTGGCCGCTACGGCAGCGGCACCAGCAGCAAGTGACCACTGCAAAAACTCACGACGAAACGACTTCTGCTGGGAAGTAGGGACCATGGCCAAGCCTTGTGGGATAGGTGGAGTGGAAGCAGTCAAACGCAGGCTGTTAAAGGAGCCGCGTTTTCGATTTCTAGCTGCCGGATGGCAAGTAGAAACTGCCGACAAAAATAGTGTAGCCGTCGTCGCGAAGAAAATCTCCCCCCGCAAGTCGGCCTCCTGTTAAAAACTGGTGCGAAGTGACAGCCCAGAAGGTAGGGAATCCTGAAGTTAGGGATCGTTACGCCAGTCAGTTGGAAGCCAACTTCGGGTAAACTATTGGGCGGGAATTTCGGGCTGACTTGACGATTTCAAGGATGGACGTCAGGATGCACGCGCGGATGGTTCCTGGTCAATTGGGAAGTGCCCCTTTGGCGAATGATCTCTGGCGGTTCTGCTTCAACAACTGTGATTTATGACAAGTCAATCAAAAGTTTATCTTGCCGTGGATTTGGGTGCTTCCAGTGGACGCGTGGTGGCGGGGCTGTTTGACGGAAAGAAGCTGACCCTGGAAGAGGTCTATCGCTTTGATAATGGGGGCGTGCATATCAATGGCCGTATGCAGTGGGACCTGCTGCATCAGTGGGGGCATATTCAACGCGGCCTGCGTGGCGCCGGAAAACTTTACGGCAAAGAAGTTGTTAGCCTTGGCGTTGATACCTGGGGGGTCGATTTTGGGCTGCTCGGGCGGAACGACGAAATTTTAGGGAACCCGTATCACTATCGTGATGCTCGCACGCATGGGATTTTTGAGAAGGCCTTCGCACTGGTACCCAAGGAAGAGATCTTTGCCCAAACCGGTTTGCAGTTCATGGAGTTCAACACGCTCTATCAATTGCTGTCGATGAAGTTGTCGAAGTCGCCACTGCTCGACTCGGCCACGTCGCTGCTTATGATGCCGGACCTGTTTCACTTTTTGCTGACGGGCGTTAAGGGGAATGAGTTCACCGATGTTTCGACCAGCCAGTTCTATAATCCTAAGAAGCGGGACTGGGCGACGGACCTGCTTGGGAAAATGGGGCTGCCCACAAACATCTTAGGCACGCTACTTCAGCCCGGGACGAAGCTTGGAAAGTTGCGCAGAAGTTGCCGAAGAAACCGGCCTAAGCGGAGCTCAAGTGGTTTTGCCAGGCACCCATGATACGGCCAGCGCCGTCATGGCGGTTCCTGCGGCCAGCACGCCGGGCCAGATGCCGAACTGGTGCTATATCTCCAGCGGGACTTGGTCGCTGATGGGTGTAGAAACGCCCGAGCCGATCATCAATGCTCGTTGCTACGATTTGAACTTTACCAATGAAGGGGGCGTGGGGAATACGACTCGCGTTTTGAAGAACATTGCGGGCTTGTGGCTGGTGCAAGAATGCCGCCGCGCTTGGAAGGCCGATGGACACGAATACGGCTGGGAAGAATTGACCCGTCGTGCCGGCGAAGGGACGCCGCTGGTGTCGCTGATCAACCCGGATCATCCAAGCTTTACCGCGCCGAAGGATATGCCGGAAGCGATTCGTGAATTCTGCAAACGAACCGGCCAAACAGTGCCGGTGACGGAAGGAGCTGTGATTCGTACGGCCCTTGAGAGCTTGGCGCTGAAATATCGGCAAGTTCTGGGCTATTTGGAAGAGCTTGTCGGCAAGCGACTCGATACGATTCATATCGTTGGCGGTGGCACGCAGAATCGTTTGCTATGCCAGATGACGGCGGATGCTTGCAATCGAACGGTTGTAGCAGGGCCCGTTGAAGCAACCGCGATTGGTAACGTGATGATTCAAGCAATTACCGATGGCGCAGTAAGCTCGATTGCGGAAGCGCGATCGCTGGTGAAAGATAGCTTCTCGGTCCAGCGTTACAATCCGAAGAATGTAACGCTGTGGAACGATGCTTATGGACGATTCCAGAAGCTAGTTTAAGCAGACGCCGATTGATCAACGTTAGTCGATATTGGCATCGAAAACGCGAACCTTCGCCCAGTTGGCTTTGTTCTCTTCAATGAACTGCTTGTGGCGAGGGTGGACTTGGTATTCGTCGTGCGCCTTGCGGTCGGCAAAAACAACTTGCAGGGCGATGTCAAAGTCCAGTTGATTGACGGGGCGATTGAGATCAGGCACAACGGTTCCTACGCCAAAAAAGGCGGTGCCTGGATGGCCCGTCAGATATTTGCGAGAGGCTTCGATCAAGTGAGCCTTGGCAGCTTCGCTATTGTCAACGAGATTGAAATAAACCATGTGGCCGATCATGCATGTCTCCTTAAAGACGCTGGTTGCGAAACAAGTTGCTTGGTGAAAAAAGGCGAACGGAAATTATTGGCGGTGGCTTGCGAGACGACTTCTACTCTTCGTCGGCAAGATCGGCTTCATGAATCATGTTGAAGCCTTTGGAGTTGAGCGTGTCGAGCGCCATCTCGATGTTGTCGACCATCAGCGCGACGGCAGGGCGGCCATGCGGACGACTGAGCAGCGGGTAAGCCTGCACGATGTTGACTTCGGCTTGTAATAGCGCGGTGCAAACTTCGAGCAGGGGCTGCGCGCTGTTGGGAAGTTCAACGCCGATGAGATCGCTCTCGATAATGGCGAGGCCGGCGCGTTCCAAAATCTCGCGGCCCTTTTCTGGATGGCTCAAAAGGAAACGAACGAATGCGCACTCGGTGGCATCGTTGATGGATAGCGCGACGATCCGCACGCGGCTACCTTCGAAGCGACGAATCACTTCGAGTAATTGGCCGACACGATTTTCCAGGAAGACCGTGAATTGACGAATGGTGGGGAAGCCGCGTCCGCGCATCGTGACATATCCCGTGGAAGAGCCGTCGCCGGTACTCATGTGACGCAAGGTCCTAGAAAAGATCAGCTGGCCTCGACGGCGACCGAGGGTGGTCGCCATCCACAAGGTGAAATGGCCGCGAGCATCTCCACCTTGGCCAAAAAGATGGGTGTCGACAAACACAATTAGCAAGCCAAGAGGATAGGGAAGGGGTTGGCGGCGGTCAACTCAGGGGGTGGCTCAGTCGAGGGGGGATCGCCAAGTTCGCGAGGAATCGTTGTTCCGGGCGGAACGGCTAGGAGGGCTGAGCGGCGAAGGGGGTGAATCGGGGCATTTGTTTTATCAATGAGTGGCATCTAGTCTTTCTTATTGTCTATGTGTTCTCCATGGACGAGAATTCTTTCAAGTGAATGACCTAACGTGTCACACCCCGCGCATCTAATGAATGAAGGAGATGTGCTAAGGGGTAAGACGGCGGCAGAGGCAGCTTAGGGAAGTTTGGTTTCGACGGCAGTTTTGGAAGGGTGGCAAAGGAGATCATGGAAACGACGATCACGGTTTGGGGAAGTTTTATTTTGTTCGTGCTGGTGATGTTGGCGCTGGACCTAGGGGTGTTTCATCGCAAGTCGCATGTGGTGAGCATTCGCGAGGCGCTTGCGTGGAGCTGCGTTTGGGTGCTGCTGGCACTGGGATTCAATGTGGGGATTTATTATTTCCGTGGGCCGGATTTGGCGATGCAGTTTTTGGCGGGCTACCTGATTGAAAAGTCGCTGAGCGTGGATAACGTGTTTGTGTTTGCACTGCTGTTTGGATACTTTCGCGTACCTGCGATGTACCAGCACAAAGTGCTGTTTTGGGGCGTGCTGAGCGCGCTGGTGATGCGGGCGGTGTTCATTGCAGCAGGGGTATCGCTGATGAAGCACTTTCACGGCGTGATCTACATCTTTGGGGCGTTTTTGGTGTTTACCGCGATCAAAATGATCGTGAAGAAAGGGGAGGAGTTTGATCCGAGCAAGAACTGGCTGCTGAAGTTGCTGCGGAAGGTGATCCCTGTTTCGAATGAGTACAGCGGGGATCGGTTTTTGACGCGCATCGATGGAAAGTGGGTTGCTACGCCGCTGTTTGTGGTGCTGATGTTGGTAGAGACGACGGATGTGATCTTTGCAGTGGACTCGATTCCGGCGATTTTGGCGGTGTCGAGTGATCCATTCATCGTGTTTACTTCGAACGTGTTTGCAATGATGGGGCTGCGGTCGTTGTACTTTGCATTGGCGGGGATGATGAAGTCGTTTGTGTATTTGCACTACGGGTTGGCCGGAATCCTCGGGTTTGTCGGTGCCAAGATGTTGCTGAGCGGATGTTTATAAGATTCCCGTGGGAGTGGCGCTGGGAGTTGTGGCGGGGATCTTGCTGGTTTCGATCGTGGCATCGCTGGGAGTGCCGGCGAAGAAAGAGGAGGAAGAGTTGGGGTTGCCGTTGGCTGGAGAAAAAGGACTTGGACACTAAGAATCGACTGGGGGAGTGAGGGGAAATGCGAGGCTGATACGATCGTCATAACAGGGAAAAGCCCTGTTTTTGCAGCGTTTGGCGGAGAGGGATGGGGGGAAAGGTTTTGCCGCGAGGCCTGCATTCAGGTAGACTCAAAGAGTAAGGCAATTAGGGGAAGGCCTGCACTCTTCAAGGCTATGCAATGCGAAATCAATCGTTCAATGTGTTTGGCGGGATGATCGGCTTTTGCTGCGAGCTCAAGCGACGCGGCTTGAGGGTTTGCGGATTGCTTGTTGTCTTGTGTGCTCCGCTGGTTGCGAATGCGCAAGTAGGCATTCCCAAAACGGTGCCCAATGAAGGGTACTTCTTGGGATTCGGAGCGTACAACGACGGTGACTTTTCCGCGGCCCAGGAAGTCTTTCGCGAGTCGGGGCGAGCGGGCTATGTCAGCGTGGAAGGAAGATGGATCGATGCGATCTGTTTTCACACGATGGTGGGTGAGTGCTACTATCAGATGGGTAACTATACCCAGGCCATGGATCAGTACACTTCCGCGATTAAGTTGATCATTGCATACAACACGTGGATGCAGTCGGTTAGCTTTCAAGATGGTGCGATTCAGGCAGAGGTGAATGCAAAGCCGATTGCTACCTGGGGCGTATCGCAGCGGCGTACGGTTCCTGGACATTTTCCGGTGAAGTTTCAGACGCTGTTTGGGCGGGTGGACAACAGTCGGCAGTTTCAGCAAGGTGGCGTTGTTGCAGCGCCGCAATTGCTTTCGGTGTATGTCTCTGAAATTGTGCGATGCTCTGCCCTTGCGATCAGCCGGCGGCGCGAATTGCTGGGCCCGGTCTGTCAGCATGATCCGCTAACGGCGCAATTGCTTAATGCGACGCTGGGGGGAATGGCTCCGCCCAACCATTGGTCGCAGTGCTGGGCTGATTTGCAGATTGGACTAGCCTATGCCTCGGCGGGAAAGCCGGCCGAAGCGGTTTCCTATTTGACGAAGTCATTGTTGGCGGGCGGGCAATACGATCATCCACTGACCTGTGTGGCGCTATTGGAGCTTGGCAAGCTGGCGTTTGATGCGGGGAAGTTTGATGTTGCTTCCAACTTCTTTTTAGAAGCGAGCTACTCGGCGGCATTCTTTGATCGACCGGCCGTCTTGGAAGAGTCGTTGCGACTCGGGGCACTGGTCCATTTGGTAAGTAATCAGAATGGGGTTTATCCTCCGCTGGTGAATGCGACTGCTTGGGCGAAGCAAAAGCGGTATCGCTTTATGAATGTTTCGCTGCTGGTGGCTGGGGCGGAAGGGATGTCGACGCGTGGTGATGGGGCGGCAGCGGTAAGCACGTTGACGTTGGCTCGCAGCAGTGCGGCGCGATCTGACATGTTGCTGGGGCAGTTTGGGGCGCGGCTCAACTATGAGTCGGCGCGGGCCCAGTTAATGACGGGGAACATTGCGGCAGGAAACACCGCCCTGGCGGCGGCGATGGCGTTTCAAAAGAAGTCATCTCGGCGACTGTATCAGATTGCGCTGGCAGACAGCTTAAGCAGCAGTGGCGTTTTGACGGAGCGTGTTGCTGACCGCGTTTATGCGGAGACTTTGCGTGAGCCGACGCCTGCGGATTGGCTGATTGATCCGATGGAGACTTTGTCGGTGGTGAGCTTTCCGCATTTGCTGCCGTTTGAGCATTGGCTGGAGTTGGCGCTACTGCGCAAGGAAGTTGACAAGGCGATCAATATTGCGGACCGCATTCGGCGGCACCGATTCTTTGCAACGTTGCCGCTGGGGGGGCGATTGCTGGCGATTCGCTGGGTGCTCGAGGCACCAAAGGAATCGTTAGATGAAGAGACGTTGTTGCAGCGCCAGGCGATCTTTGCAAAGTATCCACAGCTTAGCGATTTGGCCGACCAGTCGGCAAAGTTGCAGACGGAACTGGCGGGGATGCCGGCGACTGGCCTGGATGATGCCGACGCCAAGAAGCAGCGAGAGCTGTTAACGGAACTGGGAAAGGTGGCGACGGCCCAAGAGGTGATTTTGCAGCAGATTGCGCTGCGTCGTCAGGGGGCGAGCTTCGTTTTTCCGCCGCTAAGGTCGACGAAGACGATTCAGGAAAACCTACGGCCAGGGCAACTGATCTTCTCTTACTTGCAGACTTCGCAGCGGACCCATGCATTCGCCCTTTCGAAGGAAAACATGGCGCACTTCCTGATGCAAGGATCGGGGAGTGTGAAAAAAGATATTACTGAATTGCTGAAGGGGCTGGGGATGCATGACCGCAATCAGCCGGTGCCTGCTGGAGAATTGGCATCGGACGATTGGAAAACGATTGCGACCAAATTGCTTCCGCCGCTCAGCAATGGCACCAAGAATACGGAATGGGCCAAGTATGAAGAGTTGGTTGTGGTTCCCGATGGTGTGCTTTGGTATTTGCCGTTTGAACTGTTGCAGGTTCCACAAAACGATGGAACCGTGGCGCTGGGCTCGATCGTAAAAATCCGTTATTCGCCGACGGCGGGCCTGGCGATTGCTGATGGTCGACCCAAAAAGCGGATTCAGCGAACGGCGATTGTACCGGGCAAGCTGTTATCTCGCGATGATGACGCGGTTGGGAACGAGCTGGCGGAAACGATTCAAGGAGCGATTGAAGGGAGCGAGCTATGGAAGGACTTGCCGGCACAGGGGGCTATGGCGAGTGCTTTGGTGGATCGCTTGATCGTGCTTTCGGACATTGATGATTCGGATAAACAGCCGTACGGCTGGGCACCGTTGGGGCTCGACCGTGGCAAGCCCGGGAACTCGATGACGGATTGGTTTTTGATGCCGTTCCAAAGTCCGGAGCAGATTGTATTGCCGGGCTATCACTCGGCGGCCGAGTACGGGCTGAAAAAGGGAGGGACTGGAGATGAATTGTTCCTGACGATCTGTGGGCTGATGTCCAATGGAGCGCGGAGCATCATGCTGAGTCGTTGGCGCGTGGGGGGAGAGTCGACCCGCGAGCTTACGCGTGAGTTCGTTCAGGAATTGCCGCACACGCGGGCCACCGAGGCGTGGCAGCGGAGCCTTAAGTTGTGGAAGAAGCGGGATGTCGATGTTGCCAGCGAGCCACGGGTGAAGGGGGCCGAGGGTAAAGAGGTCTCTGCCGAGCATCCTTTCTTTTGGGCAGGCTACATGATCATCGATTCCGAAGCCGGCGAAGTTCGGACGGTCAAAGAAGCCAAGGTCGAGGAACTGCCTGAAGAAGAGATGCCGATGGTTGGCAAAAAGCCCAAAGAAGGGGACAAGCCAGCGGTAGGGACAGACAAGGGAGGGGACAAAAAGGGAAAAGCGAAAGCGCCCAACAAGGGGAAGGTCGACAACATCGAGAACCCGGATGGCCTGCCTGAAGTGATGCAGGACAAGGCGGGCGATGATGAAGTGATTGGGAACCTTCTGCCAAAAGAAGGCAAGGGAAAAGAGAAGGGGAAGCCCAAGGCGGGGAAGGGGAAGTAGGGGGCTTCGCGATTGCCGTTAGGCTGAGAGAGTGGATGGCTGGCGCTGGCGCAAAACCAAAGGATGCAGTCCCGGCTATTGGAACTGCATCCTGGTTGAAAACTCAATGGGAAGGCCGAACCTAAGTCTTACTTAGGGAGCAGAGCGAGCACCGCGGCGCTTGGGCGAGCGATGACATGGCCTGCGATCAGCTTGCCTAGGCCGTTGACCTTGGCAGTGCCGGCGTCGACAGCGGCCTTCACAGCAGCAACGTCACCCTTGAGGATCACGGTGATGTAACCACCACCGAGCTTTTCCTTACCAAGGACTTCTACGTTGGCAGCCTTGCAGGCGCTATCAATTGCTTCAAATACGGCAGTAAAACCTTGGGTTTCGATGAACCCCAAAGCAAAGGACGAGGCATCGGCCACGGGTTTTCCCTCTCGCTGTTGACTAGAACCTGAATTTGGAAATTTAACTACCGGCTGGCCCAACAAGGGGCTCGATTCCGGTGGGCTTTCAATGGCTTTTTTGGCCTCGGCATCCACGCGAGGAATGACCGTGGCGTTGGGCTTGCCGCCCATTTGATCGGCGATGACTTTACCGGCATCGATAGCAGCACGTACGGCCGCCACTTCGCCCGCGATCTTGATGACCACGCCGTAAAAGTCGTTGGACTCGGTCTGCACGACCCTTACGTTGGAAGCCTTGTCCATAGTGTCAAGGACGACCATCGCAGGCGTGAAGCCCGTGACCTCGATAATTCCCAGAGCTTCGTTCACCAGGGACCTATCTGTAATTGGAAGGAAGGACAAAAAGTGGAGCACGTTTGCTCAGTGAAATTGAGCCGCTGGCGGCACAAGTCACCTATTTTACCCAGATGATGCCGGTTTGTTCAACCTAGGCGGCGTCGGGCAATCGCTTTATCGGCGGGGAGGGGAGGAGGACTCAAATTCGAAATGCGTAGCCGGCAGGGTCGAAGGGGAGCGGGGGGCTTCTGATGTAACCCTGTAAGGGGGGGCGTCGTTAGCGATTTCCGATTTGGCAATGGATGTGTGGACCTTTGCCAGGTTTACGAGGAGGTTTTGCAGCCACGGGGGGCCCGGCTTGAAGCCGACACCCATTTGGATGTCAATCAGTTGGTTCAATTTGAAAATGCGTCGGCTGAATAGGTCCGAGATTGTGACGGGGGAGACTGAACTGGGATCATCAGGGAAAGGGCCTGGTCCCATCGTTGCATAGGCATAGTAGTAGAAGCGAAAGTCTCCCACGACATAGCATCTGCAAGTTAGCTGTTCCCATTTAGTATCCTTGCGAGGAAGGAGATGGAAAACGTTGCGGCTCTCCCAAAGGAACGGAGTGATTACCTTTTGCTTATAAAAACTTTGCGTGCGTCCAACAAGCGATCGGATGTTGAAGTTTTCTAGGTGGAGGACCGTGTTGTAATCCGTTACAGCATTTCGATAGTTTCCTCTGCCGTGCCAGGCGCGTGCGCGGTGGAGAAGGTAGGTCTTGTTGTTGCGGTCGAATTTGAGGGCATCGTAAAAGTCAGTGATGGCCTTTTCGTATTGATGCTGGTGCGACCAGAGTTTTCCACGAGCGAACAAAAGCTGAGAGCTGTTAGGGTTAAGTTGAATTGCGTTTGTAAGTTCTTCTGTAGCTGCAGGAATATCATTCAGCCGGAGGCGAATCTTGGCGCGACTAACTAATGCTTGTTCAAGTTCGGGATTGATTTCAAGTGCAGCATTCACATCGGTTAGTGCTTTGTCGTATTGCGTTTGGTCGAGCCAAAGTGCGGATCGCGCCATATAGTTGTGATCGCTGGGAGCCATTTCGATGGCAGAGGTGAGATCTGCTTCTGCCTTGGCGTGGTCACTTAGGTTGAGATAACACGTGCCGCGTGCTTGGAGAGACTTGACGTTTTGGGGATGACGTTTGAGGTCTTCCGAGTAGTCGAGGATTGCCTGTTCATAGTGATTTGCCGAATCCCAAACTTGGGCTCGGCCTTGGTAGATATCTGCTAGTGGATTTAGGCGAAGCGCCTCAGAATAATCGGCGATGGCATTTCTTGGGTTACCAAGCTCCGCATGACATTCTGCTCGGAAGGCAAAAAGTTCTGAGGATTGTGGCGTCTTTTGAAGGCATTCGCTGTAAACGGCAAGTGCTTTTTTGTACTGTCCGGTTTGGCGCAATACATTGGCGAATACTAGCTGGGCGTTTTGGCATTCTGGATGAAGGCGGACGGCCGTGGAGACATCCACAAAAGCATTTTCCCATTTTGCAAAGTGTTCCCAGCATTGGCATCGAAGCAGAAGTGCTTGGCAATTTTGAAAGTCTAAAATCAGGGCATCGTTCAAGATTCGTTTTGCGGATTCGAAATCCTTTTGCTGGATTTGCAGGAAGGCCAGACGGAGGTGAGCGTCTACATCACGGGGATTCTTTTGAACTTGCTCTTTGAAGAAATCTGTCCCGTCGGAAGCTAAAGTGGCCGTAGCGGCGTCTACCCAGCCGGACAATGGTTTGTCTACAAGGAGCAGGCGCGTACCGTCGACTTGTTTTACGGTGAACAAGCGGACCTGAGTGCCGTCGTCGACGGTTTGTTCGTCAACTTTGAGTGGTGTGGGAGCTTTGAGGATGACCTTTTTGCCCAGCCAGGGAGATTCTTGGGCTTGTAATGCACCTACACCAATGAAGTGGAGTAGAAGGCAAATCACCGTAGTGGCTTTAGACGCATTCATGGCTAGAAATCCCTTCCTAAGCATAGCTAGGTACCACTGCATCATCGCAAACGTGTGCGGTGTAAATGAAAACGTGTGCGGTGTGTGGCAAGACATCATGTATGCGGTCGATTAAGCGAAAACGTCGCAAAATGATCTACCGAAAAATATCGCCACCAATCGAAATCTTGAGCCGCGACTTCGTATGTCCCCACATTGCTTTCGTGTTTAGCGGGTCTAATCTTAGGGCTGTATCAAAATCCTCCTGCGCCTTGGAATACTGTTTGTTTTTAAGGTAACTACTCCCCCGTGCGAAATAGATGTCAGCATTGTTTGGCATTCTCTTCATCGCTTTGCTGAAGTAGTCGATTGCAATCTCATGATTCCCAATTTCGTATTGTACGGTTCCGTTCGTCATCAGAGCGTTTATACATCGGGGATCTATCTGCAAAGCTTCTGTAAGATCTGCGACTGCGGCAAGGGTGTGGCCAAGCAGATGGTGAGCATACGCTCGCAGCGCAATTGTATCGGCAAGATCTGTATGTTCTAAGCGAATGGCTTCATCCAAATCAGCTATCGCGGAGGCATATTGTTTTTTCTCCATAAAAAACATTGCTCGATTGTAGTAATCCCCCGCGACCGGTGCTAAGAAAATTACTTTATCTAAGTCAGAGAATGCTTGCTGGGTTTTGCCCACAATGAAATAACAGAGAGCTCGATCTCTTAAAGCATTGATGGCGTTGGGATTTTGGTCCAGATAAGCCGTCAAGTCCGCAACAGCCTTTTTATATTCTTCCTTTTTAAGCCACAGCTTTCCTCGACTTAAATACAAGTCTGCCTGAGGGTGTAACTGAATCGCCTTCGTAAGGTCAGCAATCGCGTCGTCAACTCTTCCTAGCTTGGTTAAGACAAAAGCCCTTTCCTTCAAAGCATCAGAATCTCGTGGAGTAATAGCTAAACATTGATTAAATGCTTGAGCGGCAAGTTCAGGAGCGTCAAGTGCAGCGAAGAGTATGCCAGCCTGTTTGCAGCAGCTGGCGTCGTTTGGACCAGATCGCAGCGCATTCGTGGAGTCTTCAATCGCTTCTTTGCGGTTGCCCAATTCGAGATGACATGCGGAGCGCCGAAGCAAGCACAAGTAATTGTTTTCAATTTCTATGGAAGTCGAAAAAGATTCGATGGCCTTTTCGTAGTTTTTTGTCTTTTGAAAGATTCGGCCTTGAATGAAGTGAGCATCGCCGCTTTGGGGATTTAGTCGGAGGGCCTCTTTGACAGCTGCATCAGCTTCTTTCCACTGCTTGAATTCCAAAAGCGCTTCAGCTTGAAATTCGAACGCACCGGGATCATCCGCGTCGATAAATTGCGGGAACTTGCCAATGCCTAAGGCAACATGCGCTCTTATGTGGTTGAATAAAGCCGCTGGGTCATTAGCTTTTGCGGGTAGACAAATGCCAAAAGCGGCCGAAAGAAAAAGGCACAGCGCAATCCATTTTGCGATCCTGGTCATCTATCGAATCCCTTCCTGTGGTACGGCAACGGGGCCTTCCGCTTGCTAACTATAAGCTAAAGGAGAAAATGCAAAAATACCTTTTACTGCTTTGTGGGGATTACAGTCTTGTAATTGGAGGTGGTTTGGTGGCAATTCCGTGATAGACCCGTGGGGGGCAGCGGATAGGTTGGGCTGCGGTGGAATTCGGCCCGGAAAAGCCCTCCCGCAAGTAGCCCGGCAAGCCTACACTGAAGGATTAGAACCTTTGGAGAACTGTGACTGTGGCCCGAAAATACGAAAAACAAGCTCCGCCCGTGGAATCGAAGGGGAAGTACGCCTTCGTGAGCCTGGGATGCCCGAAAAACCTGGTCGACAGCGAGCGCATGCTGGGCCTGCTCAAAATTGACGGGTATCAACTAACCCCAGAGCCAGAGGGGGCGGATTTTGTCGTTGTGAATACCTGCGGGTTCATTGAACGGGCGCGGACGGAATCGTTCCAGGCGATCGATGAAATGCTGGAGCTGAAGAAGGCCGGCAAAACCAAGGGAGTGATTGTCTCGGGCTGTTTGGCAGAGCGCCAAAAGGAAGACCTGCTGGCGGATCGGCCGGGGATCGACTTTTTGGTGGGGGTGTTCGGTCGCGAAGAGATCACGCGCGTGGCCGACCGGCTGGTGGGGAACCTCGAAGAACAACGCTCGGTATTTCAGCCCGCGCCGATTCGTGCGCTGCCTGATACGGAGCGGCTACGGATTACGCCGCGGCACTTTGCCTATTTGAAGATTTCGGAAGGTTGTGATCGGCTGTGTACGTTTTGCGCGATCCCGAAGATGCGCGGCAAACATGCGACCAAGCCGATTGATGATGTGATTCGTGAAGCCCGGCAGTTGGCCGCTGATGGGCGCGAGAACTGATCATCGTCGCCCAAGATACGACGTACTATGGCATGGACATGTACGGCGAAGTGCGTTTGGCGCAACTGCTGCTAGAGCTGGAACGCGTCGAGGGGATCGACTGGATTCGCCTGATGTACTTCTATCCGATGTATATCACCGATGAACTGCTGGAAGTGCTGGCTGCCAGCAAGAAGATTGTGCCGTACATCGATATGCCGCTGCAACACATTGCGGACCCGATGCTGAAGCGGATGGCTCGCCGCGTGACACGTAGCGAAACAGAATCGTTGATTACGAAGCTACGCAAGAGTTTGCCGAACCTGACGATGCGGACCACGTTTATCACGGGTTTCCCTGGCGAAACCGAAGAGAACTTCAACGAGCTGGTTGAGTTCACCAAGGAGCAACGCTTTGAGCGGATGGGTGTATTTACCTATTCACTAGAGCCTGGTACTCCGGCAGTGAACTTGGCTGACCACTTGCCTGAAGAAGTGAAGAACGAACGCCGCGACGCCTTGATGGAAGTGCAGCAGCAGATCTCGTTTGAATACAACGAAGCCCAGATCGGCAAGATGGTGGATGTCATCTTGGACCAGAAGGTGCCGGAAGAGAAGAATGTGTTTGTTGGTCGGACGCACGCCGATGCCCCCGATGTGGATGGCTTGGTGTTTGTGACGGGGGACAAGGAAAAGCTGAAGGTTGGACAGATTGTTCCGACGCAGATTGTAGCCAGCCAGGACTACGACTTGATTGGTTTGGCGAGCGGTCGCCCACGGTAGGTTAGGGCCTTAGGGCCGATGTCAGTTTGAAGAGGAGATGGGCAGGGTGTCATCGATAGAAACCTTGCGACGGGGTGTGGTTGGCGTGTTGGTCCAGGAAGGGCGGCTGCTGGTGATTACCCGGTCGCAGCATGTGCGTGCCCCGGGAAAAAGCTGTTTTCCCGGCGGTGGAATTGAGCCCGGCGAGACGGCCATGCAGGCTGTCGTCCGTGAGCTGAAAGAAGAAGTCGATCTGGACGTGGTTGCCAAGCGAGAGCTGTGGCGTAAGGTCACGCCGTGGAAGATCGATCTGTCTTGGTGGCTGGTGGAATGCTCCAGCCCGGAAACGCTTCGCCCAGCGCCGGCCGAAGTGGAATCGGTCTCTTGGCTATGTCCCAAGGAGATCGTGCGTTTGCAAAACTTGCTGCCGAGCAATCACGAATTCCTAGCGGCCTGGCGCGAGGGAATTTTTGAGATTGATGGCCTGAGTCCCTAGCTGTGGGACTACCCGCGAGATGATGGTGCGGGAGCGCTAGAGGTTTTGCCGTCGCCATGGTAGCGGCGATTGAAGATCTCAGGATCAAAGGGATCTTTCGGGACGAAGGGCGTTTTGTCGCCAGGCCCTTTGGGCTTTTCCTTCTTGCCGCGATTGAGGATCTCTGCGGCGGAATGTGGGTTGTCTTTGGACGGAGCAGTCGCCTTTGTGGTGGATGCGGACTGAGCCCCTTTTTTGCCTTCACGCTGGGGGATGGGGTGTGAATCGGCGGCCTGTGGATCTTCGGGGATTGAATCTTGGGATTCAATCGACTGAGTGGCAACGGCTGGGACAACGTCTCCCTCGGCAGGTAGGCCATCGTGAACGGTACGCATGGTCGTGTTTGCCATGCTCTCTGCGGATGGTATCACGGCAGGGGTGGTACGAGGTTGTACGCCGGAAGCGAGGTCGATCCATTCGCGCAGTTCTTTGACCTGCGTTTGGGAGCGTTTGTCGAAGACTGGCGAAATCATGCCACCGTGGCGACGTTGGGCCATGATGAGCAGTGGGCTATCGGCAGGCTTTTGGGTGTCAACAAACTTCAGCAACGCATGTAAATTGCGATCAGTGAACCGTTTGATTAGCGGTTGGCCAGGAGCAGGGCGAACGAGGGCGAGTTCCGTCTTGGATGCAGAGCCATGACATTGATTGGCTGCGCAGCGATTGAGGACCATCGGCTGGATGACGGTGGCATAACGTTCGATGGCCAAGGGGGATAGTTGCTTTAGCGAGGCGTCAATTTGTTCGGCATCGATTGCGGGCTTTGCGGCCTGAGTGGTGGCGCGCTGGGTTGTTTCTTCGGCCAAGCTTGAAAGGCGACGCTCCATCATTTTGACGCGAGGGTTCTCGGGGTCGATCTTGGAGGCGGCCAGCCACTGCTGGGTCGCCCAAGCAGGCTGACGCTGACGCAGGCACCAGTCGGCAAGGTCGAGGTGGGAAGAGATTCGGCCGTCAAGCTGCTGGGTTTTGGCTTCGTAAAGTGCGGTCAACGAGGCGGCCGTGCATTCGGCATCGGCGGCAGGAATGCGAAGTTCGCCCGAGTCTCCTAGGGTGACAACATAGAAGTCGCCGGCCTTGGTGACTTGTCCTTGGATGACGTGGCCGTTGCGCAGAAGCAGTACCCCCGCATCGGGCGCAAACCCGGCAGGATCCGCCCCGGTTAGTGGAGCGATCAAGGCAACGATAGTAAGGAGTGCAATGCCTCCGCAGATCGACTTCATGGCGAGGCGGAGGTTACGAGCCCTTGGTGATGCGGTCAAGGCGAAAATGGCCAGAGTTTGCAGTTCGGAGATGGATTTTCGAAGAAATCCTCAGTGGGGCCCCGTTGCCCGAACCCCTTATCCAGACAATGCTTAGGGCTTAGAGGTGCCTGGGAAAGGGCGGAAGCCAATTGGCGAAATTGCAGAGGCGGAAAGAGGGGATGGAATGGCCAAAAAAGAGAAAAACACCAGCGTGGGTGCTGAAGTCCACTATAGTGGGCGGGTGCAGGGGGTTGGGTTTCGGGTGAACGCGAAGCAGATCGCTCGGCAGTATGCTGTGACGGGCTTTGTCCGCAATCTGGATGATGGCCGGGTTCAATTGCGGGTGGAGGGGGAAGAGGCCGAGGTGCACCGGTTTCTGGCGGCCGTTTTGGATTCGATGGCGCTTAACATTTCGGGCACAACCGTTTCAGACGTACCGGCCTCGGGGCGTTTTTCTGGATTTGAAATCACGGGCTAGAGCAGGTTTAGGGGAGGTTGGCTACGATGAAAGCTTGAATTTTGTTCGCTCGGCCGAACCGAAACGCTATCGTGTTCGTAAGGGCATTGCCGCATTGGCTTTCGGGCTGATGGGCGGATCCATCGAATCTTCATAATCAGGCCTTTTTCCAGCTAGTTACCGCATGTTTTCTACGATCCTTGACGCTTCGAATCTGCTGGCCCAAGTTCGGCTGTTGCGTCTGCTGCGAATTCAGCTGCCGGAATCTATCGTTAACTGGCTGACTCCCATCTGGATTTTGGGGGTGGGAGCCATTATCGGCTTGGTGCTGTTTCTTGTGATCGCGTCGCTTGGACGTGTGCTTTCCCGCGTGCCTGGACTGGGGCAGCTGGACCGTAAGCCCGTTCAACTTTGGGGTGCCGTGGCCGTACTGGCGGTTTTGCTTGGCATCGGAATGGTGGCGACCACGGGTGGTGTTGGTGGTGCAGCCGTGGCCGGAGCGGCGGATGGGGCAGGGGTGTGGTCGGTCATTGGAACGATCGCGATTTCGCTGTTCCTGGCGATGGGGCTGATTGCCGTTTGTTCGGAACGTGCCCAGCGTGAGTTAAATGATTCGATTCGCGAAGGGGTTTTGCTTCCCCTGGCTTCTACCGTGGTGGGCCTGGCGGTGTTTGGGGTGTTTGGTTTGACAATCGTGCGCGACCCCGTTGGCATGCTAGAAAACCTGACTCGTTACACCAAGTTGGCAACGGGGGGCGAAGTTACCAAGACGTATACGATTCCTGCGCCGGCTAATGATACGGCTGATCCTGAACAGGTTGAGCTCGACGTCGATTTTCGGTCATCGGAAATTCAGCGGATCTCATTTGAGGGTGATCAGCGGGTAAAGATTTCCACGACTCCGTTTGATAAGCCCTTGCTAACGACGCGGATCTTTGATGTTGTTCCCGATGAAAAGCCTACCGAGAAAACGGGGCTTTGGGCACGCACGCCCGATAGCGTTTTGCCATTTGTAGAATCGAAGGTCACCAAGCTGTACGCCAAGAATTTCGGGACGAAGCCCGCGACGCTTACGGGAACCTTTACCAGCCAGATTGCAAACCCCGAAATGTTGTTGGTGCCACGCTTTGCGATCTTCATCGTATGCGTGTTTTTGGCCTATACGATTCAGCGGACCTTGTTTCCAAAGTTGGCAGCGGTGGCTCATGCGACCGCCAAGTCGGATGTGGCATCGCCAACGTATGCCATTTTGATGGGGCTGGGGGTGTTCGCTTTGGCGGTGTTTGTGTTTATTCCGTACAACACATTTGGTGAAGACATCAAGATGCTGAAGGACTCGAGCCTGACGCTGATCCTGGTGTTTGGCATCATTCAGGCAGTGTGGGCAGCCAGCCAGTCGGTCTCGCAAGAGATTGAAGGGAAGACAGCACTGACGGTTTTGAGCAAGCCAATTGGCCGTCGGGATTTTATCCTGGGCAAGTTCTTTGGTATTGGCTGGTCGGCTGGGATGATGATCTGCATCTTGGGGTTGGTTCTGCTCGTTTGCGTGGCCTATAAGCCGGTATACGACGCACGTGAAGGTTCGGTGGATAACCCGACTTGGCAACTTTGTACTCGTGAGATGATGCAGGTTATTCCGGGTTTGTTTTTGGCATTGCTGGAAGTGCTTGTGATGGCAGCGATCAGCGTTGCGATCTCGACCCGGCTACCAATGGTGCCGAACTTTATCTTGTGCTTTACGATCTATGTGCTGGGACACCTTACGCCGCTTTTGGTGCAGTCGAAGGCGGTTGCAGAGAACGCGGAGGCGGTCATCTTCTTAGGGAAGATGTTAGCGACCGTGTTGCCGGTGCTGGATCACTTCAATATTCAGGCGAGCATTTCGGCCGGCGTTGCCGTACCGACACACTACTTGATTGTTACGACGGCCTACTGCGTGCTGTATAGCTCGATTGCGATGCTGTTGGCGCTAGTGCTGTTTGAAGATCGCGACCTGGCATAATTTGACGGCAGGTTGCTGTTGCTCAATGAGCTTTTCAAGAAGGGCTTCCCAAGTATGGGGAGCCATTCTTTTTTTGGTGGATGGCGAGGGGCATTTTTTGCGAGACTCTGAAAGTGATTCGTGGTAGATTCCACGTTTTACCAAGGAGATCTTGCTAATGAAAAATTGCTGGCGACGGGTGTTAGGGCTGACAGTAGGTGCTTGCCTTGGTGTGATGCCATTGGCATGGTCGGATGAACCTCAAGTGGAGTCCACGAAGGACTTGGTGGGGCGATCACGCGATGAATATATCGTGACGCCCGTCAATCAGCGGCTGACACCCGTGGGGCGGCAGGTAGAGCTGGCTGGCATGCGTCCGCAGGCAATGGCCCTTTCGCCCGATGGAAAGATGCTGGTCGTTTCTGGCAAGACCAGCGAGCTAGTAGTTGTCGATCCGAGCACGGGTGATGTGAAGCAGCGAGTGCAGTTGCCCAATGATAGCCAAACGGAGCCGATGCCAAATGTTCCGTCGACCAATATTCTGATGCCGGATCGGCGAGGGCAGGTCAGTTTTACCGGCCTTCTGTTTACGCCTGACGGCAAGCGAATCTACCTGAGCAATGTGAACGGCTCTATTAAGGTATTTGCAGTCCAGGAAGATGGGAGCGTTGCGCCTTCCCATTCGATTGCGCTGCCATCGGCCGGCGCACCACGCCGGAAGGAAGAGATCCCCAGCGGCCTTGCGCTTTCGGAAGATGGGTCCAAGCTTTATGTTTGCGGCAACCTTTCCAATCGGTTGATTGAATTGGAGACGACCCACGGAAAGGTTTTGCGGACGTTTGACGTGGGGGCTGCCCCGTACGATGTGGTTGTTGTGGGGGGGAAGGCATTTGTTAGTAATTGGGCAGGCAGGCGTCCGACTACGGGAGATTTAACAGGACCCGCAGGACGCGGAACGGAAGTTCGCGTGGACCCTGTTCGACATATTGCCAGCGAAGGTTCTGTAAGTGTTGTGCATCTGCAAGATGAGAAGCCCACGAAAGAAATCTTAGTGGGGCTACATGCCAGTGGGCTGGCTGTGTCTCGTGATAAGGAATTTGTGGTGTGCGCCAATGCAGGAAGCGATACGCTGAGCATTTTGCATGTTGAGAAGGAGGAAGTGACGGAAACCGTGTGGGTGAAGGCTCGGCCGTCAGACTTGTTCGGGGCTTCGCCCAATGCACTTGCGTTTGACGCTGAGGGAGAACGGCTGTTTGTAGCCAATGGCTCGCAGAATGCGATTGCGGTTCTGGAATTTGAGCCGGAGGATCGAGGCGATACCAAGCTGCTTGGCCTGATTCCGGTAGGGTGGTTTCCCGGGGCCGTTGTGTACGATTCGGGGCGAAAAGGAATCTACTCGGCCAATATCAAGGGATTGCCGATTCAAGCGAAGAAGTTTGCAGGAACCAAGGCAGAGGGGTTTAACTCTCACCACTATCATGGATCGGTTTCTTTGGTGCCGATGCCGAACGATTTGCAACTGACGATGCTTTCGCAGCAAGTGGAGAAGAACTTGCGAAGTGAAACGATTGCTCAGGCTGCCTTGCCGGCCCGTCCTGATCAGCCGGCACGGGCCATTCCCCAGCGGATTGGTGAACCCAGCTTAATCAAGCATGTGGTTTATATTCTGAAAGAGAACCGCACTTATGACCAAGTGTTTGGTGGGCTAAAACGTGGGCGAGGGAATGCGGAGCTGTGCATCTTTGGGCCAGAGATCACTCCCAATCAGCACAAGATGGTGGAAGAGTTTGTCTTGCTTGATAACACCTATTGCGCAGGGATCTTAAGTGCGGATGGGCATCAGTGGAGCACGACGGCATTTAGCACCGACTATATGGAGAAGAGCTTTGCCGGTTTTCCACGTAGTTATCCCGATGGAATGGGGCCCGATGAAAGTGATGCGATTGCGTATTCACCGGCCGGATTCTTGTGGGACAATGCGCTGGCCGGAAAGAAGACCATTCGTAACTATGGCGAGTTCATGACACCTCAGGTGAAGTGGCGCGATCCGGCCAAGAAGGGTGAGCCCGACTATATGGCTTGCTATCGTGCCTGGAAGGGGGAAACGAACGACGTGATTTTTGCTTGTTCGCCTTCGATCGAATCGATCCGCTCCTTTTCCTCGACCGAGTATGTTGGCTGGAACATGAGCGTGCCCGACCAGTATCGGGCTGACATCATTCTGAAAGAGCTCAAAGAGTATGAGGCCAAGGGGGAGTTTCCTAACTTGGTGATTATCTGCCTGCCTAACGATCACACCAGTGGCACAAGTCGCGGTTGCCCAACGCCAGACTCTTGTATGGCTGACAATGACTTGGCGTTTGGCCGAATTGTGGAAGGGCTTAGTCATTCGCAGTTTTGGAAGGAGATGGCAATTTTTGCCATTGAGGATGATCCGCAAGCCGGCTGGGACCATGTCAGCGGCTATCGCACAACCGCTTACTGCCTGAGTCCGTATGCGAAGCGCGGTGCAGTGGTTAGTACGCAGTACAACACCACCAGCATGATCCGTACGATCGAGCAGATTTTGGGCCTAAAGCCGATGAATCAGTTCGATGCCAGCGCTACGCCTTTGTTTGACTGCTTTACGGATGAAGCAAACCTAACACCCTTTAAGGCAGTGTCAGTTAATGTGCCGCTCGACAAAATGAACCCTTCGCCACAGAGCATTTTGGATGCAGTACTTAAAAGTGATGCCTTGGTTTCGGCAACGCTCAATTTCCGCGAGATTGATCGTGCTCCTGAGGATGTTCTGAACCGGATCTTGTGGCGCTCGATGAAAGGAAGTTCGCAGCCTTATCCCGAATGGGCGATTTCTCTTTCCGCTGAGGAGGAGGAAGAAGAGGAGGAAGAGCGGCTCCTCCTCGAGAAGAAAAAGGCTGAGTAGCAAGCGGCAGGTTGCAAAGCTAACTATACAGCGATGCGACCCATTCGCCGTAACCATTGAATTTTTGCGTTGGGAACTGTTCCTGGGTTCCTAACATGCGCTCGGTCGATTGATTCCAAGGCACATGCACCTGAGGATCGACGTTGGACTGGAACGGATAGGCTTTGGGGTTGATCGTGCTCCAGAATGTGGCAGGTTGTCGGCCCACAAGTTCGATCTTGTCGATGGACTTGATCGATTTGTAGCCGTACTTCCACGGCACCACTAAGCGCAGTGGTGCGCCATGCTGCTTCAGAAGGGGTTGGCCGTACATTCCCGTTGCGAGCAGGGTGAGTTCGCATCGTGCTTCTGCCAACGTTAGGCCTTCCACGTAGGGCCAGGGGAATGAAGCATCCTCTTGCCGCGATGCTTGCTCGGGGCGCTGGAACGAAGTGAACTTGACATGGGTGGCGGCTGCAATGGGCTCGACCATCTCTAGCAGTTTCGCCAAGGGAAAGCCGGTCCAAGGCACTGCCATGGCCCAGCGTTCCACACAGCGGTGACGATATTCACGCTCGGCAATGTCGGGCTTGAACTTCTGAAGCAGGTCATCGAGGTCGAGCGTGATGGGTTTCTTGCACAGGCCGCTAATGGATACCTTCCAAGGGCTGGGCTCAAACTTTTCGACGTATTGCCAGCAGGCTTTGGTGCGGCTGAATTCGTAGAAGTTGGTAAACCTTGCGGCGGCAACGCGTGCGGTTTGTGCGCGGCCGGCCGAGAATCGATCGTCTTTCTCGCCCACGATAAAGCCTTGGGCCGTGGCTGAAGCATAAGACCATTGCCCCGCGCGAACCACTTCGTCATCGGGTGCAAAAGCACCCTCCTTAAATCGCCACATGCCATAGGCGGCGGCTACGCCCCCCATCGTTCCCAGCATCAACAGATTGCGGCGATCCTGAAAAAAACCTCGTGGCCGATGTTTATTCAGCCCCAGTGGATCTTCTGCCATCGTCTCTGCCTCCTTTGATTTCAGCTGCGTCCAATTCTAATCGGTGGTACGCTGAGCAGGCTGACAAGTGTTCGTTTTGGCAATCCGAACTGCCTAGGCCGTACAGCTTCAAGCGCGAGCCCCGGTGATTGGTTGCTCTAGATAAAGCGTAACGGTTTCGCAAACTCATTGCGATGTGCCGAGGAATCGGCTGGCACCGAAAATCTTCGTTTTGACCGTGGCGCTAGGCCGATCACACTAGTACCAGTGGCAAGGATCCTAGGGATTGAGCCAGTGGTAACCTTTTCGCCTGCCTGTAGCTTATTGGCACAGTGACCGTCAGTCGCTGACAGATTATCCCCTAATCCGTCGTCATAAGCGTACATTAGCAAGGGTCCTGCTGTTCCCCGCAGCTGGACCCTTTCTTTGTTTCTTGACCAAGCGTACCAAGATGCTTGGTCACTGCGATTTAGTTGCCAATCGAGAGACCTATTCCCATTCGATGGTGGCTGGGGGCTTGCTGCTGATGTCGTAGCAGACGCGATTGACCCCCTTCACTTCATTGATGATTCGCGTCGAGATCCGCGCGAGGACTTCATAAGGCAAGTGGGACCAGTCGGCTGTCATGAAGTCGTCGGTGTTCACGCAGCGAACGGCCAGAGCATCTTCGTAGGTGCGAGAATCGCCCATCACGCCAACGCTCTTCACGGGCAATAGCACGCAGAAGACTTGCGAGGTTTGACGATACAAGCCCGCTGCCTTGATCTCTTCAATCAAGATGGCATCTGCTTCTCGCAGCACTTCTAGGCGTGGCTTGGTCACTTCTCCCAAGCAGCGTACCGCGAGGCCCGGACCTGGGAATGGATGACGCCAGATCAAATCTTCTGGCAGGCCAAGCTCTAGACCCAGGCGACGTACTTCGTCTTTGAATAGGTCTCGCAGTGGCTCTACAAGGTCAAAACCAAGCTCGGCGGGAAGCCCGCCCACATTGTGGTGCAACTTGATTGTGGCGGCAGGACCATCTGGCGCGGCTCCACTTTCGATCACGTCGGGATAAAGCGTCCCTTGGGCCAAAAAGCGAGCATCTTCAATCTTCTTCGCTTCGGCCTTAAAGCATTCGATAAACGCATGGCCAATGCGACGGCGTTTCTCTTGCGGCTCGGTAATGCCGGCCAGCGTATCGAGAAACATCTTTTCTCCCTGCACAACGCGCAGGTCGGTCTTGAAGTGGCTGGTGAATTCACCGATCACTGCGGTCTGCTCATCCTTGCGGAGCAAACCATTATCTACAAGGATGCATGTCAGCTGAGGACCAATGGCCCGGTAGAGCAGCGCTGCCGTCACGGCTGAATCAACGCCACCCGAAAGGCCGCAGATCACGCGTCCCGTTCCAATTTGCTTGCGCAGACGCTCGATGCACTCTTTGGCGAAGTCACCCAGTCGCCAAGTTCCCGTGCAACCGCAGACGGTATGCAAAAAGTTATGCAGGATCGTGCCACCCAGCGCTGTGTGCGTTACTTCGGGATGGAACTGCAATCCAAATACCGGCAGCTTCTTGTGACGAACGGCTGCGATCGGACAGGTCGAAGTGTTTGCCAGCGGCTCGAACTCGTCAGATACGGAGGCGACTTGATCGCCGTGGCTCATCCAAACGTCGAGGTTTTCTGTCACGCCGGCAAAGATGTCTTTGTGATCGGTCACGCGGCAACGAGCTCGGCCGTATTCTCTCGCGGGGGCGTTGGTGACCTTGCCCCCTAAGCTCTCGCAAGCGAGTTGCATGCCGTAGCAAATGCCCAGCACGGGAATGCCCAGCGAGAAAATCGTTGGGTCACATTTTGGCGCGCCCTCTTCGTACACGCTCGAAGGCCCGCCCGACAGGATCAACCCCTGAGGTGCGTGCTTTTTGATTTGCTCAGCTGTGATGTCGTGACGCACGATCTCACAGTAAACATTGTTCTCGCGAACGCGCCGAGCAATCAGCTGGGCATACTGCGAACCAAAATCCAACACCAGAACACGCTGGCTGGAAACGCCACGATCCATCTGAGCCGTCGACATGGGCAACCATCTTCTGCGAAGAGACAAAGCCTCCCGGAAAGAGCCCTGCCTGATGTTCCTCCCGGGCGTAATCCAGGATTTTAACCCCTTTGGGCAAAGACCCGCAGGGGGGGCGGCCAGACCGATTTTGCTCGCTATGCTAAACAAGGTGATTTGGGCCCTCGTTTCCGAGGATGCTATCCGGCATTTGTGCCAGCGAGACCCGTAGAAACGTCAGGTTGCTGTTCGTAACCTGTTTTCAAATAAAACCTTACGAAAAACGACAACGCCGCTCCGCCATGCATATTTTGCTTACCAATGACGATGGGATTTACGCTCCTGGGCTGGCCGCGATGGAAAGGGAGTTGCTCAAGTTTGCCGACGTGACGGTTGTCGCCCCGATTACGGAGCAAAGTGGGGTGGGGCATTCGATCACTTTCTTGCAGCCTTTGACCTGCAAAAAGGTCTTTGATGGCGACCGGTTTCGGGGCTGGGCCGTCGAGGGGAGTCCGGCCGACTGCGTGAAATTGGGAATTGCCGAGCTTTGCCCCCAGCGCCCGGACGTTGTCATCAGCGGAATTAACGGCGGGCTGAATGCCGGGATCAACGTCCTCTACTCCGGAACGGTGGCGGCGGCCATTGAGGGGTTGTTTTTTGGCATCACGAGCATCGCCGTGTCGCTAGAATTCAACGAGCACGCGGAATTTTCGGCAGCTTCCCAAATCTTCGTCCGGATTATTCAGCAGATTTTGGCTCAAAAATCGGAGGGGGCCCAGTTGTTCAATGTGAATATCCCTACCCAGGGCGTTTCGCCGCCGGCCGAAGTGCTGGTAGTGCCGATGGGGGTCAATCGGTACGGCGAGCATTTCCTCAAACGGACCGATCCACGTGGCCGGACCTATTACTGGGCCACCAATGACCCACCGCCGCAGCCAGAGGGGCATGAGACCGATTTAACCGCCCTGGCCAAGGGGAAGATCACGCTCACTCCGTTACACTACAACCTCACTCGGCACGATTTGCTTCCCAATATGTTGGGTTGGAAGCTTTCTTCTACCTAGAGCTTCGTGTTTCTGTCCAAGCGGAGCGTAATCCAGCGCATCGGGGCGATGCGGAGCGTCCTTGTGCGCCGCTATAATCCGCAAGATCGTCACCATCGATCTTGCGACCGCGCCAATTCTGGCGCCGGGACTGTCATCGCCGCAGGATCTTCCTTTGCTTAATTAGTCTGGAACAAGGAGGTACTGCCATGCGTCGCACCTGTTTTGGGTTTGGCATGTTGGTTGCTTTAATCACGTCCGTTGGCTGTTTGTCCGAGCCAAAGCCTGGTACGAGCGGAGCACCTGCCCAGCAGGGAACAGTTGCCGCCCCGACTGTGGCCCCGGCTCCTGTCGAACAAGCACCGGTTCAAACCGAGACGGTGAAAGCCGGTGTTGGCGTTGGCATTAAGGGGCGTTCGCTGGACGAGCATGAAGGGATTCTTGTAACGCCGGCCAAGTCGTTGTTTGCTGCCAAAGAACGGATCGCGTTTGAAATTGAAGTTCCCCATGCCCTTCAGCTGTACAAGGCCTTGGAAGGGAATGTGCCGCAAACCCATGAAGAGTTCATGGAGAAGATCATCCAAGCGAACCAAATCAAGCTGCCACTGCTTCCCGCGGGACACCAATACCTGTTCGATCCGATGACCGAACAACTGATGGTTCAGCGCCCTAAGGCAGTTCAGGGATCAGCTCCCGCCCCTGCCACACAGCCGTAAGAGAAGTTTGGCACGACAATCGCTAAGAGTTACCTACAGCAAATTGGAACCACGGAGGATGGGTCGGTTTGGTGGCATGGATGGCAGATGTGATTAGCCGTTGGAAGTTTGTAAAGAGTGTGCCGTATGATTTGCCATCCGCTTTACCATCCTTGTACGAAGTCGAAAGCCATTGCCGTCGGGCTGTTTGCCTGTGCGGCTCTGTTTGGCTGGTTATCGCCTGTTGCCAGTGCTGCGGGATGGCTTACCGCTCCTTCGTATTACACGCATGAGCCTTCGACCGGCCAGCGTGTTACCCAGTATGCGCAGGTGGGGCCCTTCTATTACTACTTCCGCCCTGATTACATGAAGAGTGGCTATCGTCACACACGAAGCACGATCCAGCTTGGCAACAGTGCGGATAACCTGCACATTGTGGAAGAATGGGGCCGTCCTGTTCGTCCTTACGAAGAATGGCGTTTCCCTTACCGGCCCTTCTCGGTTCCGTACAATGCATGGGGACCTCAAGTTAACGTAATGGGCTTTCCCGGTGCCTTCGGAAACTTTGGTCCCGGCGGCAACGGGGGCGGGTATCCTGGTGGTGGCATGCCAGGAGGAATGTATCCCGGCGGTGGCGGATTTCCGGGAGTATTCCCTGGCCAGCCTAACGTCCCCTCGCAGGTGATCGACGGGTTCTACCCCACCTACGATCGCAATGACCGCAGCGACTACTATCGTCCCTACACCAACGGTGGTTACCACAATCACCATGGACCGAGTGGCCCAGGGCCAGGTCCCGGACCTGGTCCTAACAATCCAGGCCCAAATCCCAACGGCCCGTAAGCGAGCCTGATTGTGGCGTCATCCAGGGCATTTACCTTGGATGACATGGTAAGGCGGATGACAAGGCTGCTTCGCTTAAGACGCAGCGTCCGACGATCGATTCAAGCCAGTGGCTTTACGCCGCCTGGCTTTATTCGTGGGTGGACTTCTGGCACCGCGATGCCTTGTAGCGCCCCAAAACTACGGATGCTTAGCGATCGACTTGCAGTGTCTCTGTTGGTGCGATGATTGGAGGTAGTTCAGTAAACACCTTTCAATCCATAAAGGATGTCCCGTGTGCATTCCATCGCCCTCCATCAAATCCAGCGAACGTAGGTGGCGTCGGCGTCGGTCGATTAATTCTGTAATCATGCGAACTCAACACGTGCGACCGCATCCGCAGCCCGTAAAGGGATTACTCGTTGTGAGACGAAATGCACAGATCGGTGCCCCAATCATATCCGCGTGCATTTTGTAAGCGGTCTGCCTATCCTGCGTTTACAGGGCGTCTTAACAACTGCCGAACGGCAGTTCGCGACCCTGCCCCCAGCCTGAACATGGCGAGAAAAAAGGCGTTAGGAGTTGTTGCTTACAATCGACTGACGCGCAGCCAGCATTCAGCAGTACGTTTGCCACTGCCGTATCGTTGAAACCCTCTGAAAAAGCCATTTGCTGTCGTCCACCCATTGGCCAACAGAAAGCCGTCAAGCTCAGGTAGGTAGGTTTTGATTGCCAGTGTCTATGGTACTGGCAATTGGGTCCGCAAGAGTTCTTTGAGGCGACTGACACAGAATGGCTTTTCGAGTGTAGCCACGGCGCCCGCTTCTGTTGCCAATCCCAACATCACCTCATCGCCATGCCCTGTCATCAGAACGGTTGACAGAGGGCTACCTTTTTGACGCAGATAGCGGATTAGCTCGAGGCCATTTAGTCCCTTCATTTGCAGGTCGACAAAAACACATCCGGTCGCTGCCGTGGGAAGGGCATCTAAAAATACATCGGCAGAAGCGAATGTCCTCACAGGGATCTTGAGTGCGGCCAAGAGCAGTTCAAAGGAGTGGCGAACGAAGTCATCGTCATCGACGACAAACACCATCGGTGGGTCTATCATGAGTTTATTGCTCCACATGAATGGGGAGAATAAAAAAGAAAGTAGTTCCTCGGCCGAGGTTAGGTTGTGCCCCAATGCAACCGCCATGCGCTTCAACCAAGGTGCGACAAATTGCCAAGCCTAACCCCAGTCCTTCCATTTTGGTCGTATTAAATGGCTTGAACAGGTTCGCGGCGATCTCGGCAGGGACCCCTGTCCCTGTATCCGAGATGCTCACCCGAACCCCGTCGTCGAACATCTCCGTCGTGATCGTTAGGGTACATGCCTGATCATCGTCATGGGGCATTGCTTCAATAGCATTGCGTATCAGGTTGACTAGGATTTGCTGGATTTGAATGCCGTCGACGACCATCGCTGGTAGATGATTGCCAAGGTGCAGCACTACTAATACGCCTCTGGCTTTTAGGTCGCCTTCTAGCAACTTGAGCACATCACGAATGAGCACATTAATGCGGTAAGTGGAACGCCTGGAAGTTTTGCGCGTCACGAAGGAACGCATGTGCCGCACGATCTCCCCTGATCGCAATGCTAGATCGTTGATCCGGCGCAAACAGTCCTTAAGCGGATCGGAACCTTCGGCCGGAAGTAGTTCTAGGGCCGAATTGGCATAGAGGCAGAGGGAGGTAAGCGGCTGATTCAACTCATGGGCCAAACCCGAGGCCATTTCCCCGATGGTTCCCAGTCTCGCCACATGCGCCAATTGTTCACGTAGCATAGCAAATTGAATGCTGGCTTCCTGCATGTCCGTGATGTCTTCCGCAACACCAACAATTTGGGCGATGAATCCTGCTTCGTCGACGACCGCAAAGCTGCGATCTCGAACCCAACAAACCGTATTGTTGGGCCGAATCACCCGGTACTCGCAAGTGGTGGGCTCCCCCTTCATCTGTCGCTTGATGGCTGCGTTTCGCTTGGGCAAGTCTTCGGCATGAACTCCCGTTAGTAAGTAGTTGTTTTCAACATACACTACTTGTAGGGATCTGCCCCAGACCGCCTCATACGCAGGGCTCACATAAGATAGCCGTCCGGAGTTGACATCAAGGACGTAGAATACGTCGCGGATCGACTCGGCAAGTTGCCGAAAACGCTGTTCGCTTCCCAGCAGGGCAAGTTCGGCAATTTTACGTTCCGTGACATCTTGCACCGTCCCCCTTGAGCGTAGTGGTGCTCCATCAGCAGCAAAGTCGGTCTCGCACTGTTCTTCGACATATTTGATTCGCCCATCGGTCATCAGCAAGCGGTGAACGATGTGGTACGGTCGGCCCGTCTTTAATGACTTGAGATAGGCCGTGTTGACTTTATCCCGGTCATCGGGATGGACCGCCTTCAGAAACGCTTCGTAGCTTGGCGTAAACGTCGCTGGATCTATCTCAAACATCCGAAAGATTTCTTCGGACCATAACAGTTCGCCCGTTGCGAGATTAAGTTCCCAGCTGCCAAGTTTAGCGATGCGTTGTGCTTCGTTTAGCCGTATTTCATTGGTAAGGAGGGCTTGCTCCGCCCGCTTGCGTTCCTCCTCAACCCGTTTGCGTTCCACTTCGGCAGAGAGTCGCTGGCCAATTATCCGAAGGAGGTGCTGGTCTTGCTCGGTAAACTCGCGTGGCCTGTCGTCTAATAAGCAGGTAACCGCAATAACCTGACCATTATTGCCGAGCACCGGGAATCCAATATAGGCGTCCGCCTGGCACTCTTGCAGAAAGGTTGCCAAGGGGAACTTACTAGCGACTTGTTGAATCGTGCAAACGTCTCTCATGGCCTCTACGGTAGCGCATGGCGTGACTGCAACCGGGCAGTTCCCAGCATCAATTAGTACTTGGCTGTTCCGATAGACCGTACGAAAATAGAGAGTGCTGCCAAGGATTTCGGAAATGCAGACTACCTTTACGTCGAACAGTTCACCGATCATTCGAACCATGCGTTCGAATACAAATGAAGGGTCGCCCGCTAATAGAAGGCTTAGTTCGGATAGCTGTTTTAGCCGATTTACATACGCAACTTCGCGTGACTTCATGGCGAGTCGCTCGGTAACATCGTTGCCGATGGACACCATGTATTCCATCTTGCCGGAGGTATCCAATACGACCGTATTGCACCATTCAATTGCTCTCCTTTTGCCGTCGCGAGTGATCCATTCGTTGGAAAAAGTACAGGCTTGCGACTGCGACAATCGAAGGTGCGACTCAAAGGCCAATTCTCGAATCGCGTCCTTTTCTTCCGGTGGCAGAAGGGTCTCCCAGATGGCCTTTCCCTGCAGGTCCTCAAAGGTATAACCACTAAGTTGCTCAGCCGCGCGATTAAAACGACAGATTCGTCCGTCGCGATCAAGTACTACGACGAGTGCCCCGGCATTGTCAATGACTGCCTTGGAGAAGTTGCGTTCCGCGATCAGTTCTGCTTCCACCTTTTTTTGCGAGGATATATCGGCAATGGTTCCTGTCATTCGAATTGGCTTGCCAGTAGAGTCTCGCTCCGCCTCACCACGAGATCGCACCCAGAGGTAAGAATTGTCCTTGCGCCGAAGTTGGAGCTCGAGGTCAAAGGGACAATTCCCGGCTAAGTGCTGTTCGACAACATGCCAGGCTTGCTGTTCATGGTCGGGGTGAATCAACTTGCCAGCGGCATCCAAAGTATTGGTTAGGTCACCGTCATGATATCCCAGCATCTCCTGCCAGCGCGGAGAGTAGTAGGCGGTGCCTGTCGTGATGTCCCATTCCCACAAACCATCCTTGGTTCCAAGTTCGGCCCGGCGATATCGTTCTTCGCTTTCTCGTAGTTTGTCGGCCTGCTGCTTACGATCTGTTGTGTCATGAAACACTCCGACATTGCAGCGCCTTCCCTGGAGCGTCACATACGAACCTGAGATGTCGACGGTGCGAACACTTCCGTTCTTTAGTAGTAGCGTTACATCCCGTACGACGGTGATCTCGCCATGAGCGAACGCTTCAAATAGTCGCAGAACTTCCTCAAGCGAATCCCCAGGATGTATCTGATCAATCGTCATGTTGGAAAGTTGATCGATCGAGTAGTCAAGCAAGCGGCAGATTGCCTGATTTGCAAAGACGATCTTCCTGGTTTCAACATCAGCGACGAGGATTCCATCGGTTGTCCCCTCAAGTACAACCCGTAACGCATGTTCGCTCTCTTTTAGCTTTGTCTCCAGCGTTTTAAGGTCCGTAACGTCCTCTGCAATGCCCACCCGTCGAACCACTCGGCCACTGCTATCGCAAATGGTGAAGCCCCGATCACGGATGATGCGTACAGCGCCATCCTTTCGCCGAATGCGGTACACAGATTCTACCTGTCGAGTATCGCCAAGCTGCGAAAACGCGGTCGATACACGTTCACGATCCTCTGGGACAATTGTTTCAAGCCAGAGAGAGGGCGAATCCAGTAGTTCTGCAACCGTCCAGCCCCAGACGCACTCAAATGCTTGGCTGACGTACTCCAACTGGTCGATGGCAGGGCCAGTGATCCAGAAGACAGCGTGTATGCTTTCCGCCATCTGGCGGAACCGTTCCTCGCTTTCACGCAGGGCCTCTTCGGCAGCTTTTCGAGCATCAATCTCCTGCACAATTCCAATCAATTCAGCAACCTGATCGTTTTCCCTGCGGGCTGTCAGTGTTAGTTGTCCCCACATGACACTGCCGTCTTTACGGAGATAGCGCTTCTCTAAGTGGTATTGAGCGACCTCTCCAGCCACCAATTTGCCAAACAGCTCCAGGTCCTTGGCCAGGTCGTCGGGGTGCGTAAAGTCAGCAGGGCTCAGCCGCAGAAGTTCCTCGGCCGTATAGCCAAGCATGCTGCATAACTTGGGATTCACACGTGTGATCTTACTTGGCGAACTGCCGGTAAGCATACCAACGGCGGCTTGTTCGAATAGGGCACGAAAGTTCGCCTCGCTGGAACGTAGTTCTTCAGCTTGCCGGCGCTGGTCGGTCATATCGACAGAGATGCCGATGACTCGTCCGTTATTAAGCGGCACAAAATTGGAACGAAAGTATTTTCCCTGTGCGCTAAAGAATTCAAACTCTGATGCCTTCCCAAGCAAGGTCTCCTGAAACAAAGCGTCAACACGAGGGCGATCACTCTCGTGTACTAATTCGCGATAAGATTTGCCGATAATGGAAACTTCCGACTCCATATCGACCAAACGCAATCCCGCAGGGTTTATAGAAAGGAATCGCCCCTCGTGATCAAGTTCGTGAATGCAATAGGGTGCATTGTCAACCAATTGTTTGTAGCGAGTTTTCGACTCTCGTAGAGCTTCTTCGGCTAGTTTGCGAGATGTTAGATCCGAGACGATTCCCATAAAGCAAGAATCAGTGATCTTGACCGCCTCGACATTCCACCAACCACGATTGCCATCCTTATCGATCAGCTCCACCTCGGCGCTGTAGGCCCCTTGGGATCGCAAATCAGAAAACCGTGCGACCGCTTCATGCATGGCGTCGTCAGGAAGTGCTTGGAGAAAACTACGCCCAACAAGTTCGTGCGCTGCATAACCCAAGATCCGGCATCCGACAGGATTGACCTCTAGAAAACATCCCGTTTCATCGGTGATGAACATGCCATGGGGGGCGAGTTCAAAATAACTCCGAAATCGCTTTTCGCTATGGTGAAATGGTTCTCGCCCGGAGTCTGGAGGGGCCAACCGAGCACCACAGTTGCTGCAAAAGCGTGCATTATCTGCTGTCTCGGTATGACAATTGGAGCAGTCCATGTCTTAACGTGCCCTGGATGAAATGCTGTGGCGCGGAACAACTATAAAAGCGTTTGCTTGCGCGAGAGCAATAAGGCCGTAGTGTGCAAAATCTAGCGAACTTTAAAAATGTCGATTCGCTGTCACAGAGTTTCGGCCATGTAGGTGGGAAGTGGAAAAAAGCTAAACGGTTAGCAGAACCGTGAACTGGATGTCATGCTGTTTTGGAAGTTAAGGAGGAGGTCTTTTCTCCGATGGCTAAAACCGCGAGAAAATGGGCCAGTTGCACTGGCGATTCAATTCCTAACTTCTGCATGATGCGTGAGCGGTGGACATCTACTGTACGGGCACTACTTCCCAAACGTGTTGCAATCGACTTTGTCGGCAGTCCAAGGGCGACGGCATCCAGAACGTCCCGTTCACGTGGCGTCAATGTTGCCAGTCGCTTCAAGGCTTCCTTTTCCTTGACTCGGTTTTTGTGCTGCAGCTGGACCTTTTGCAACGCGTCATGAACGCTGTTAAGTAATCGTTCGCGACTAAACGGCTTTTCGAGAAAGTCGTGTGCTCCCATTCGCATCGCTTCCACCGCAGAGGGAACATCTCCATTCCCCGTAATGACAATAAACGCGCATGCCGTCTTCCGAGCCAAAACTTCTTGACAAAGCTTTAGGCCCGTCATGCCCGGTAGTAGTAAATCCACAATCAGGCAGTGCGTCGTGAGAGCGACATCGTGGCGCAGAAACTCGTCGGCCGAAGAAAAGGCCGTCACCGCGTAGCCTACGGATTTCAGCACCCAAGAAACCGATTCACGAATGTCGAAATCATCATCCACGACATACACATGACCTCTATCAGCTTCCATGGAAACAATCCTTGTCATCGAACTAAAGTTGCGATCGTGGTTTATCGCCAACGCTTTTGTATTAACAGAATGGGACGCTCAAAGGCGTTTTAAACTAGTAATGTCGCAGGCGGTTTTTCGCTCACTTTAGGGTGTCTATATGCAGTATTTGATGGGTTATCTTTGTTCGCGGCAAGGTCGTTTCCCTTTTTTCTCTTAGCCCATTGTTCCATAAATTGGTCCCGGTCTGTCTCATCTCTAGTTAGTACCCGCCAATCGATTTGATTGTTTGCCCTATCGCGTCGAGAACCAACCTTTATATTTACGCCTGGGGAAGGTTCAGAGCCGTTGGTGGTTAACCGGCGGCAGTTCGTGGCGAAATCCACCCGTTTCCAACGAAAACGGGTCATTTGTCACGGTTTTTGTCGACTTGATAACTGATCTTGCACCATGGCTAGTAGTTGCTTTCGATCCACGGGTTTAATGATTGTTGACAGGTCTCCGAAGTCCTCCCGGCCGCCAGACGCCGTCGGGTCATAGCCCGTACATAATATGAGGGGTGTCTCTGGTGATAGCTCCTTTATCTGAGCTGCCGCCCAGCGTCCGCCATGCCCCGGCATCACCACGTCTAGCATGACCAGCGCCACAGAGTCTCGATGGGTGGCGAACAGTCGAACTGCGTCCTCACCCGTTTCCGCTGACACGACTGCATACCCAGCTTCTTTTAGCATCCGTTCGAGCGCCTCTCGAACACTCTGCTCATCCTCCGCGAGAAGAATCGTTTCTGAGCCGCCCTTTAATAAATTTGTCTTCGGGACCTCAAATAGTTCGCACTCCGCTGGAGGGGAACCGATGGATTCGGTTGTTGGCAAATAGATCCGAAACGTTGTCCCCCCTTGGGGAGTTGAGTCCACTTCAAGGACTCCATCATGTTGCTGCACGACCCCATATACCATCGGCAGGCCAAGTCCCGTTCCTTTCCCTAGTTCCTTCGTGGTAAAGAAGGGTTCAAAAATTCGATCCTTTACCTCGCGCGTCATTCCACAGCCCGTGTCCTGTACCGAGAGCATGACCCAGCCATGCCTGTTCTCAGGAGAAGGTCTTCCGGGAATCTGTTCGACGGCAACGGTGCAGATTCTCATTCGACCTCCGTCTGGCATTGCATCTCGCGAATTGATGCATAGATTGATCAACGTTTGCTGGAGCTGGCCAAAGTCCCCAATTACTTCAGATAACGCGGGTGCTGAATCCTGCTCAAAAACGAGTTTGATATTTTCACCAAGCAATGGCTGAACTAAGTTGATCGTCTCATTTACTAAGCCTGTAAGATCAATGCGTCGCCGGTTAATCGGGTGTTGTCGGCAAAAGCTCAGTAATTGCCTCGTTAAGGAAGTGGCACGTTGAGTTGCGCAGCGAACGGTTACTAAATCCTGAAGAGCCTGTTCGCTTGGATCGACGCTTTCGATGGCAAAATCCGTATACGCTGAAATTGTCTGGAGTAGATTATTGAATTCGTGGGCAATGCCACCGGTTAGCGAACCCACTGCCTCCAATTTGTGTTTATGGCGAAGGCGTTCTTCTTGCTCCAGCAGTTGTCGCTGTCGCAGATCACGTTCCATTACAATTCCTACCATATGTGCAAAAAGGTGAATCGCCTCCACCTCTCTCGCTTGCGGCTCACGAGGCTCCTCACAAAACATGACCATTGCACCCAACACATTTCCCTTTCCATCCTTAATCGGTTCCGACCAACAGCCACGAATACCCTCGGCTACTAAGTCCAAATGCCGTGGTCCAAAAAACTTTTCGCAAATATCGGTGATACAAATCCGCTCGCCATGGAATGCAGCCTCGCTCCACATTCCCTGCCGAGTATTGACATCCAAATTCTGCAGTGCTGCACAACAACGAGGAGAGAGCGTAGAGACAGACTCTACCAAAAGTCGGTTTTCTTCGGCCTCACAACGGACAATGCAGACCCTCACATTGACGCAGCTTTGCTCGATAAAGGCAATAATTGCCGTGAGGACTTCTTCTAGCGGAGTTCCGGATGCGATGCGGGCCAGGGTAATGTTGCTGCACTGAATTACCGACTCCATCCAGCGTTGTTCCGAGACATTCCGTATTGCCGCAAGCACGTAGCGTCCTGTCTTGGTAGATACGGTGTTGAGACTCACCTCAACCGGAATCTCGATGCCACGTTTATTGATTGCGGTCAAACTGCGCCATAGCCCCATGGTTCGCATTGAAGGGGCCTCAAGATACTCGGCACGCCGCTGGGGATGGTCGTGTCGGTATCGCGGCGGGATCAAAATCTCTATGCGTTGTCCCAGTAATTCGTCCCGACGAAAACCAAAGGTGTCGAGAGCCTGCTCATTGACCAGTACGATGCGCCCCTCGTGATCGATCACCACGAGGTTGTCTGGTGTGGCAAAGAGCACTTCCCGAATGAACTCATTGTCGTTGGGAAAACTGGTCGCCATTCGGCATTCTTCCTGCATTCATTTCAATCTTGCAGAAGTATCATCCCCGCTCCACCACCGTAGCTCAGCAGTTGACCCGTCAGGCTCGTTTGAGAGTCTGTCCACAACGAGAGCGCGCGTGATGCCAAGGGAAAAGAAATGGGGCGCGATTGAGTCGGCTGTTACCCCATACCTGCCAGTCGAATCGGCCAACGCGACCTGATTCATGACCGGCATGTTGGGCGTATGCGCATCTATCACGGAATTGGCAACGGTCCTAAAGAAAGTACGTATGCCTCACTCGGAAACGTGTCACTTTGACTTTACCGTCTGCGTAGGGCATATGATCTGGCGAGAATATCGCGACCCGTTGATAAGGGCTCACCTTGGTGAACGTTTTGTTTCAAACGTTGCCAAGATGTGTCCTAAAAGGTGGATACGTATGCATACCCTAAATCACAAGCCGGAGAGACGCATCGCAGGTCGAATCCTCGTTGTCGATGACGAACGGCCGGTTCGCGAAATGCTCGTTCGATGGCTCACCACGACAGGTTATGAATGCATGCACGCGGCAAGTGTTGCCGAAGCCATAACGTTTTTGGGGCACGAGACGCTTGACCTGGTGATTACGGACAATCGAATGCCGGGGGAGTCCGGCTTTGACTTGCTGGCTTGGATTCATGCCTACAAAGTCGATGTCGCAACGCTTATGCTGACCGGTTGTGAGGACCCTCAGCTTGCCACCCAGGCCATTACCAGTGGTGCCTGTAACTATCTACTAAAGCCTGTTGTGAAGAAGGAACTGCTCTTTCAAGTGGGGCGGGTTTTCGCCATGCGACAGACGGCCTTAAGTGCCCGTTCGCATACGACAGCCTTGGAAGAACAAGTATCTGATCAGATGCGAATGGTTCAACTTGCCCACGAGGAGGTAATTCATCGGCTTGTGGTCGCTTCCATGGTTCGCGATGACGAAACAGGTGCTCACGTAAAGCGCATTGGACAATTCAGCGCGGCGATTGCCGAAGCGATTGGCTGGTCAAGGGAGGCGATCGAACATATGCGAATGGCGGCCCCCATGCACGATATTGGCAAGATTGGCATCCCAGACGCAATCCTGCTAAAGCCGGGCAAACTCTCTGTTGATGAATTTGAGGTCATGAAGACGCATACCCTCATTGGGGCAAGCATTCTGAAAAACTCATATTCTCCCATGATGCAACTGGCGGAGCAAATTGCTCGGTCACATCATGAGCGATGGGACGGCGCTGGGTACCCCGACAAACTGGTAGGCGAAGCAATCCCCGAATCTGCACGGATCGTTGCCATTGTTGATGTCTACGATGCATTGACACACGACCGCGTCTATCGCCCCGCGCTGCCTGAAGCGAAGGCCCTTGAAATCTTGCACCAAGGACGGGCATCGCATTTCGACCCGGCATTGTTTGACACATTCTTGGACACGCTGCCAACGATTCGTGAACTATCTCGTGCTGATGCAAAATTCGTGCCTGCTGAAAATGTTTGTGGCGCGCATCAGGTTCTCTCCACCCTTACCTACGGGGATTTGGAGGAATACAAGCCCAATGAAGCGGTTTCCTTAAAAACGGTTACGGCCCAAGAAGTGATTGGCAGTCCTGGAACGAACAGCGGCTCATGCCCAATCCCGTGCACCAACTAATCCACTAACAGACCACTATCGAGCAAATTCCAAATAAGGCGGGAAAAATGGACGGCACTGACGCAGAGTTGATTGGCGAGTTCGTTGTCGAATCCCAGGAGGGGCTCGCCAATATCGAGCAACAAATGTTGGCGATCGAAGCGGCCGGCGACCAGGTCGATTTGGATCTTGTCAACGCCGTGTTTCGCACAATGCATACGATCAAAGGCACCTCAGGCTTTCTTGGGCTTGATCGTGTTGGTGCGCTCGCTCACGGACTGGAAGAAATACTCAATGGGATGCGGAATCGTGAGATAACACCCACTTCCGAACTGGTGACCACGATCCTGAAGGCAGCTGACTTCATGAAAGGATTGATCGATGCCGTTGAATCGTCCAACGAGGCCGACATCTCCGAGCATCTAGCGTCACTACAGCAGTATCGACCGGGAATAGAGGCGTCGGCTCCGCATAGCACTACCCCATCCCCGGCTATTTCCCCGAGCGGGGTAACGCCAAGCTCTGAAGTGCCTGCTCCCCTGCTCAGAGAGTCGCTTCGCGCCTTTACGATTGAATGCCGCGAAAATCTGACTCGTATGGACCAAGACCTACTGAAGCTAGATGCGTCCCCAGATTCACAAGGCTTGCTTCGCAGCATGTTTCGTACGATGCATGCCATTAAGAGTGGCGCCGAGATGCATAGTCTAAGGCGGCTGGAAAAGCTCGCGGGTGCCGCTGAAACATTGCTCGGCAAATTGCGGGATGGAAAGCGTCCTCTGACCGAAGGCATTGTTGCGGCCCTATCTGCCACCGTAGAAATGTGTCACTGGGGGCTTGATTTGGTGGAGAGAAGCAGCAGCGATGTGGGCCTGCATTTGGAGCCCATTGTTCAACAACTCGCTGAGACAGACCGGGAAATCTCGCCATCCGAGTCAGAGGCGGCTGTTGTGCCTCAATCGAACCCCAATCTGTCTGCGGCACCCCAAGAGCCGGAAGTACGGGAGAGCAGTTCTCTTTCTCTGCCGGTAAACCATTCCCCTACGCAGGATAGTAATGGTACAGAGCGAACGTCGCATTCCGCCAGTGAAAACACCATCCGCGTCGATGTAGCCTTGCTCGATAAGCTGATGACACGTGTGGGGGAGTTGGTGCTTGCCAGGAACCAAATCGTACAGTTTACAAGCCGCCTGGAAGACGCCAGCTTCGTTAGTACTGCACAGCGTTTAAACCTGATCACCACCGAACTACAAGAAGGGGTGATGAAGACCCGGATGCAGCCGATAGGAAACGTCTGGGCTAAGTTTCCAAGGGTGGTTCGTGATCTTGCCTCGCAACTTGGCAAGCAGGTACATATCGAAATGTCGGGCAAGGAGACCGAGTTAGACAAGACCATCGTCGAAGCGATCAAAGATCCCCTTACTCACCTCGTTCGCAATTCCGTCGATCATGGGATCGAGTCCCCAGAAGTTCGTCGTGCGGCCGGCAAGCCCATCGAGGGATGCTTGCTCATGCGAGCATATCATGAAGGGGGACAAGTCAATATCGAAATCACTGACGATGGTGCAGGCCTTCACCTGGAACGGATTCGAAAAAAGGCCATCCAACGTGGTCTGTTGTCGGCAGATCAGGCCGCAAGGCTTTCGGACAGAGACACCGCTCAGCTAATCTTCTCCCCCGGATTCTCCACGGCTGAGCAAGTAACTAGCGTTTCAGGCCGCGGCGTCGGCATGGATGTGGTGAAAACCAATATCGAGCGAATCGGTGGCACAATTGATCTACAAAATCGCCCCGGCCAGGGTACGACGATCAAGATCAAAATACCGATTACCCTGGCCATTATTCCAGCACTTGTTGTAACCAATGGAGGCGATCGCTATGCCATTCCGCAGGTCAGCCTACTCGAGCTTGTGCGTCTAGATGGAGTCGAACTCAAGCAGGGCATTGAGTACGTACACGGTGCTCCCGTCTATCGTTTGCGTGGCAAGTTATTACCGCTTGTTTACCTCTCAGAGCGACTAGGCTTAATCTCCAAGTCCAATGCAGACGCTCCTCCTCTTGGCGATAGTGCGGTCAATATTGTTGTCCTCCGGGCCAATGATCGGCAATTTGGCCTTGTGGTAGATAAAGTCAATGACACCGAGGAAATCGTGGTCAAGCCCCTCAGTCGCCAGCTCAAGGGACTTTCGGAGTTCGCCGGCGCAACCATCATGGGAGATGGCACAGTCGCCCTCATTTTGGATGTTCTGGCATTAGCCGTGGCTGCTGGATTGGCAGGGGAGTCGCGTGAACAAACCATGGGCAATTCTCTCAAGGCCGAGGGACAATCAGAACGGACCCTACAGACGCTGCTCGTCGTCGACGTAGGAGACACACGACGATTTGCACTTCCCACGTCTCTGATTTCTCGCCTAGAAAAAGTATCGCGATCGGCCGTCGAATACGCAGACGGACGAGAGGTAATTCAGTATCGCGGCGCGATCATGCCACTTGTTCGCCTTGGCAACGTAGTTGGCACCGCTCAGCCATGCATGGAGGACCGCGACGAAATGCAAATCGTTGTCTATGCCGAAAATGATCTCCGCTGTGGGCTGGTCGTCAATCGCATCGTGGACATTGTCCAGACGGAAATCCAGTTCTCTACAACCCGAAATGCGGATGACAACCTGCTAGGTACAACGGTAATTCAGCAACGGGTGACGGACGTCCTAAATCTTCGTCGCCTTGCCATGCACCTTTCTGCTTCCAAGTTTATAGCACACTAAAAGTGACCCATGACCACCCATACACGCCAATTTTGCACCTTTTACGTAGACAACCTCCTGCTTGGAATTGATGTCCAGCAGATCCAGGAAGTCATTCGGTACCAGCGAATGACTCGTGTCCCACTAGCGGCGACCGCAATTAGTGGATTGATCAATTTGCGGGGACAAATCGTTACCGCAATTGACTTGCGAGCGCGCTTAAACCTGCCTCTTCGTCACCCGGATGCTCCTCCCATGAATGTGGTCGTAAGGGATGGAGACAATGCGGTTAGCCTCCTCGTTGATCGCATCGGGGATGTCTTAGAAGTGAGCGACGACCTATTTGAGCTTCCCCCCTCGACGGTTCAAGCGAACGTCAAGGGATTAATTGTCGGTGCCTATAAACTTCCAGACCGGCTGATGCTTGTCTTAGATACTGCCCAGGCCTTTGACGATAGCGAATCGCGAGCCTCTGAGTCCCGACTTGCTAGTTAACAATCCACGTATCCGTTGACCCCGTTTCCCAATTCTTGTCTTCTTTTTAGGAGTACCGTTTCATGCCGGCGACCATTCAAAAACCCAAACGTGCCAAGGATTCGATCGACAAAAAGAGATTTGTTGAATCGACGAACCTCTTAGCGGCAATCAGCAAGACCCAAGCCGTGATCGAGTTTGAGATGGATGGAACCATCATCACCGCCAATGATAACTTTCTGAAAACCCTCGGGTACACTCTGGAAGCGATCAAAGGACGCCACCACAGTCTGTTTGTGGAAGATGCAGAACGGAACTCGGCGGCATATCGCGAGTTTTGGGCATCGCTCAATCGTGGCGACAACCTGCCAGGCGAATATCGCCGCGTCGGCAAGGGTGGCAAGCTCGTTACCATTCAGGCTTCCTACAATCCTATCGCGGATGGATCGGGGAAGCTCGTCAAGGTTGTGAAGTTTGCCCAAGATGTGACAGAAATGGCCCGTTCTCGTGCGGAGGCCGCTCGCGTCACATCCATGATGGAGCAAGCTCCGATCAATGTGATGTTTGCGGGTCCTGATTTCAAGATCAGCTACGTCAATCCTGCTTCGGTGAAGACCCTACGGAGCATCGAAAACCTTTTGCCGATTAAGGCAGACCAAGTCTTGGGCCAATCTATCGACATCTTCCACAAAAATCCCTCGCACCAACGAAAGATGCTTGGAGACCCAAGCAATTTGCCACACCGGACCCAAATTCAGGTCGGCCCCGAAACGTTGGATTTGCTGGTCTCTCCCATTTATGACCAAAACAAGGCCTATCAGGGGGCCATGGTCACCTGGGAAGTGATTACCCAAAAAATCAAGATGGAGCGCGACATCAAGGAAAATGCCCAACGCGAAAAGCAAAAGGCAGAAGAGATGTCACGTATTCTCGACCAGGTCAACTGCAGTGCCACGACGCTCGGCTCATCGGCAGAAGAACTGACGGCCGTCAGTACGCAAATGGCGGCAAACGCCGATGAAACGGCAGCCCAAGCCAATGTCGTATCGGCCGCATCAGAGCAAGTAAGCAAGAACGTCCAAACAGTGGCCACGGGCGTGGAAGAGATGAATAGCAGCATCCGAGAGATCGCAAAAAACGCTACTGACTCAGCACGGGTTGCTGGTCAAGCCGTGGCTGCTGCAGAGAGTGCAAACCGGACCATTTCGAAGTTGGGGGATAGCAGCCTCGAAATTGGCAAGGTTATTAAGGTCATTACTTCCATCGCAGAACAAACCAACCTCTTGGCACTGAATGCCACCATCGAAGCGGCACGAGCTGGCGAGGCTGGCAAGGGGTTCGCTGTTGTTGCCAATGAAGTCAAGGAACTTGCCAAAGAGACGGCCAAGGCAACTGAAGACATCAGCCGCAAGATCGAGACGATTCAGTCTGATACAAGGGGTGCCGTGGACTCGATCCAGCAGGTAGGAAAAGTCATTGAACAGATCAATGACATTTCCAATACGATCGCCAGTGCGGTGGAAGAGCAAACCGCCACCGCGAACGAGATGAGCCGCAACGTCAGTGAAGCGGCCAAGGGAGCAGCGGAAATTGCCCAAAACATTACCGCCGTAGCCCAGGCAGCTCAAAACACAACCCAAGGTGCCACTAACTCCCAGCAGGCCGCTGCGGAACTGGGCGCATGGCAACAGAGCTACAGCAGCTGGGGGCAGGGCAGGGAGCGGCGTCGAAATAGGCGGCGACGACTGTAACGGGTGAGGTTGCAAGGTGCCTCACCCGTTGCAGTGCTCCTATTTTCACAGGCTTTGCAACAGAATTCTCCAGCTAAAAACATTATCAATTTGAGGTAACTTGCGATGCGGGCACTTGTGGTAGATGACTCTCGGCCGATCCGACGAATCGAGTCCGATATTCTAAAGCAGCTAGGCTTTGAGACTGCAGATGCCTGTAATGGCAAGGAAGCCCTCTTTCATCTCAAAACCAATCCCTTGCCTGATATTGCATTGGTTGATTGGAACATGCCCGAAATGGATGGCCTCGAGTTCATCACGACGGTACGTCGGGACGCTCAGTATGCACGGATGGCGATCTTGATGGTCACTACCGAGACCGAGACGGATCAGATGCTCAGGGCTTTAAGCGCTGGGGCAGATGAATACCTGATGAAGCCATTTCAAAGAGAGTGCCTCGTCGACAAGCTCCGCCTTGTGGGAGTCATTAAGTAACATGCGAAAGATTCGTGTACTTGTGGTGGATGACTCTGTCGTCATTCGCAGGTTGTTGACGGATGTCCTCAGCCAGGATCCAGAGATCGAACTGGCGGGTACTGCGCCCAATGGCCGAATTGCGCTTGCCAAATTGCCACAGCTCAACCCTGATATTGTTACGCTCGATATCGAAATGCCGGAGCTTGATGGCCTCGGAACGCTTCCGGAACTGCGTAAAGCCTATCCAAAACTACCAGTCATCATGTTCAGCACGCTGACAGAGCGTGGTGCGGTCGCAACGCTGGATGCTCTTGCCAGAGGCGCTACCGACTACGTTACCAAGCCCGCTAACGTGGGAAGCGTTGCCGCCGGCATTCAAAGTGTCAAAGATCAGTTGATCCCAAGGATTAAGATGCTCTGCGCCGGTGCAACGACGCCTCCGGACGGTCGCAAAACCGAACCAATACGAAGGCCAAAAACAATTTCAAATAAGGAGATTTGGGGGAAGCGTACGGATGTCGTAGTCATCGGATCTTCGACGGGGGGACCACAGGCATTAACCGCAGTGCTAGGGCAACTACCGGCAAGTTTTCCCGTTCCCATCGTCGTTGTTCAGCACATGCCACCAGTATTTACCAAGCACCTTGCCAATCGATTGAATCAAGAATGCGAACTGTCGGTAGTCGAAGCTGCTGGGGGCGAAGTGCTTAGGCCTGGTCTAGTGCTGATTGCCCCAGGCGACTTTCATCTTGAACTGCGGAGGCAAACACTGGCAGTCAAAACGGCACTACAAAAGAGCCCTCCTGAAAACTCGTGTCGGCCGGCTGTCGATGTCCTATTTCGCTCTGCGGCACAGGTATTTGGCTCCAACTGTTTAGGAGTTGTTCTAACGGGTATGGGGCAAGATGGTCTGCGGGGCGCTGAAGCGATTGTATCCTCGGGAGGAATGATTATCACACAAGATGAGGCTTCATCGGTGGTGTGGGGCATGCCTCGCGTCGTTACAGAGGCTGGCTTGGCCCATCATACGCTCCCTCTCAAATCGATCCCCGCAACACTTGTAAACCAAACCGCAATAGCCCGAGCAACCGCCATTACCTATTAAGAGAGTTTATGAGCACTGCAACCCTCACGCCCGAAGCGGTTTCCTTTGTCTGCACACTTGTTCGACAGCGTTCCGCTATCGAACTCGATGTGACGAAGACGTACCTCATTGAGGCACGGTTGACCCCCATTGCTCGCCGGCACGGCTTTCCATCAACCATGGAAATGATCCGCACATTGCAGACGGTTCCGAAACGTGAGATGCAGCAGCAAGTGGTCGAGGCGATGACCACGAACGAAACCAGTTTCTTCCGAGATAGCCATCCATTTGATGCCCTTCGAACGACGATCATTCCAGAAATACTACGGTCGCGGGTTGCACACCGTTCTCTCAATATTTGGTCCGCTGCCTGTTCGACCGGGCAGGAGGCCTATTCGATTGGAATGCTGCTGCGAGAGCACTTTCCTGAACTTGCAAGCTGGAAGGTAAGGATCACAGGAACCGATCTGTCCGATGATGTGCTAGAGAAGGCCCGTGCGGCACGTTTTACTCAGGTTGAGATGAACCGGGGGCTGCCAGCCACCCTGCTTGCGAAATACTTTCGGCGCGACGGCATGCAATGGGAGCTTGCTCAGTCAATCCGCGAACTCACGAGCTTCTCCAAGTTAAATTTGATTGAAACTTGGCCTCCCCTGCCGCAAATGGATGTCGTGTTCCTTCGCAACGTCCTGATCTATTTTTCCCCCGAAACGAAAAGGCTGATCTTGGCAAAGATTCGAAAGGTGATGGCCCCCCATGCCATCCTCTTTTTAGGAGCGGCCGAAACGACGATGGGTCTCGACGCTGCATTTCAGCGTGTGCAAGTCGAAGGCAGTGTTTTCTATCGCCTTATTTCCTCGTAAACGAGAATTTCAAACCATGGATATTACCTACAGCGACTATATCGAACCCGTTGTTCAAAGTGTGTTTTCTACGATGCTTAACCAAGATTTGGTCAGAGTCGATGAACCAACTCTGGCGGATCAGCAATCCCTTATTGCAACGATCCACATATCGGGACAGTGGATGGGGAGTGTTGTGTTGGCGCTCTCACCAGAAGTAGCTCGTGTTTCGGCAGCCACCATGCTGCAGATTGCCGAGGAAGAATGCACCGAGTCGGACAAACAAGAAGTTGCCGCCGAACTAGCCAACATGGTGGGCGGCAACCTAAAAAGCCTACTCCCTGGGCCGTCTTTCCTTTCTCTTCCTACCATTGTCACCGGCCATGACTTTGAGTTACGGATGCACGACACACAGCTTCTCGATGATGTGATATTGGCTGGCGAAGCAGGAGCGTTGCGAGTTCGACTCTACTCACAAATTGACAAGTGATTCAAAACCGAGCTGTTTGCTTCCATCGATAGCGTAATAAGTCGCAATTGAATATCTATGTCTTACTATCGGATCAAATGCCATGCGCATCATCTATCAAGGTACCGGAATGGGGCTAGTTGCCTTGGCTATGATTGGCGCTGTCCTTCCCCTAATTCCTACAACGCCATTTCTTTTGCTTGCGACCGCTTGCTTTATGCGTTCCTCGCCTCAGTGGAATGCATGGCTGTTTCGCACGCCTCTGTTTGGAAGAGCATTACAAGATTGGCAAGATCATGGATGCATTCGCCCGCAGGCAAAGATCATGGCGATAGCCAGCATGGCTTTTCTGGGGGTGCCTGCCACACTTAGTGGAAAGCTGCCCTTGGGAATAAGCATTCTACTACTGCTCAGCACTTGGCATTGCAGCCAGTGTGGTATTGTTCCTGCCAGCCAAGCCGCTAAGGCCATATTGCAGAAAGAAGTCAGAAGTAGCCGACCTGCAATAGAACCTAAACTACGCTGTTCAGCATGGCGAGCACTTTTTCGGAAAGCTGCCACGAAGAAAAGGGCTTCGGCAAGAATTCGCAGCTCGTGTCTCTCATCATGTTAGAGAGCACAACATCGCTTGCATAACCACTAATGAACAGCACTGGAACCTTCGGGCATTGCTTCCTTAATGCTTCGGCCAACTGCAGGCCATTGAGCTGGGGCATCGTAACTTCCGAGACCAGTAGATGAATGGCCTCGCCGCATTCTTCTACAATTCGCAATGCCGACTCACCGTTACTTGCTTCCAGCACTATAAAGCCCGCTTTTTCTAGTGCCATCCTAGCAATAGTTCGTACCTCTACTTCAACCTCGACCAGTAATACGGTTCGCGAAGATGGTTGGCGCGGGCCATTGCTTCCCTGGGCTATAGAGTGTTTGTTTTTTTGGGCAACGGGGAACCAGATCGTGAAGCTTGTGCCACTGCCTATCTTGCTTTCTACATCGATCTGTCCACCGCACTGCTTGATCATCCCCTGCGAAACCGAGAGCCCCAGCCCATTCCCGTTTCCAATTCCTTTTGTGGTAAAGAAGGGTTCGAAAATCTTCTGCCGTACATAATCTGTCATTCCATGCCCTGTATCACTTACCCGCAGGCAGACATAATCACCAGGAGCAATCGGAGGTAAAGTCGGTGCCGACGCATGGCAAAGCGTCATCTGATTGGTTTCAAGGGTCAGCCTCCCGCCAGCTGGCATAGCATCTCGCGAATTCTTCACAAGGTTGAACAGAATGTGCTCTAAATGATCGGGATCGACTTCAATCGTAGTGTCCAGTGGGGTGGTCACCATGTTTAGCAGGATGCGATCACCTAACACGTGCCGTAGCTTAGTTGCCATGGCTCCCAAAGTACGGTTTAGGTCGATTGTCTTTGGCCGGCAGGAAGCCTTTCCACAGAAGGCGAGGAACTGTGACGTCAGCAGGGCGGCTTCTTCTCCTGCCCGATGAACGGCAGCAAGCTGGTCATGAGATAGCGACGGATCGGGTAAGCGTTCGAGTACGAGCTCGCTGTAGCCGTTGATAACCGAAAGTAGATTGTTGAATTTATGGGCGATACCTCCTACTAGTCGCTCCATCGATTCGACCTTTTGTGCGTGCAACAACTGCTGGGCCTGTTGTTTTTCCTCAGTAAGGTCACGCCCCAAAGCGATAAGGTCTCCGGTACTTGGCTCAATAACCAATTGCCACGAGCACCACCGATACGCGCCGTTTTTGCAGCGGCAGCGATTTTTAAGACCCTCAACAGAATCACCGACTTGCATTCGTTGGATTGCCTGTATCGTGGTAGCGCTATCTTCTGGATGTACCAGCACCCACCAAGATTGTCCGATCAACTCCGATTCCTCCCAGCCCAGTATTTGTACCCACGCTGGGTTCACGTTTCGAATAGCCCCGTCCCGCGTTGCGATGCACATGGCGTTTGACGAACGGTTCCAAATCAATCCAGCATGCATTTGCCGCGGCTGACTTCTCCCATCCTCAGGGCCAGTACTTTTATGTGTTGGGATAGGGACATCGCAGGAGATTCCTAATGGGCCAATATCCAGCCAGGCATTTCCAAGGGTGCCACCGTTAATGCCAGCAAAGACGCGGTTCTCCAAGGAAGCCTTCATGGAATCGGCCTAACCTGAAATAGGGCCCCCTCTTCTATCTTGCGTGGTTGTTTGAGTGAAGAATCATCCTCACTCCAGCTGCTTCGCAAGGTTTCAACGACGGGGCCGATGCAGTCGGGAAAAACGTTCCTGGTAAATGAAGTCGGAATACACGTGACATCCCCCACTTCGCCGGGTGTCTTTCAGATCGTCGCGGTACCATCGCATCTGTGCCGGCTTGGCTCCCCGTTGCGGAAATATCACTGGAATAGGCCTGGCTCCTAAAGAAACTACGTACGCCTCTTTTTTTCAGCCGGTTTTACTTGCAACGTTTGATAAGTCCAATGCCACGTTTGCGACGCAATTGCCCCCAAATCCAATTCCCTTTTGCCCAGCAGCCAATGATCAGCTCGCGATGCACCTAGCCGACCGCCAGAGTGGCGAATTCTCGGCCGAACGTAGCCCCGCTCGCCTGTGGAAGGGACCAACGAAAGTGAACTACTCAAGTCGCTTTTCTGCATTCTTGCATCTCAATGTCGAGAGCTATAGCCGACAGAGATACCTAGTAAAAAGTCTGTTGGCGTTCCCTCACATTTCCTGCTGCAGTTGCCTTATTCAGCTTCACACCCCAATTGCCAGAGAGATTGATAAAAGCATATGTGCTGTTTTATGGGTACAGACCGCTTCTCAAATCCACGTTTTCATTTTGGCACATGACGGGATTACCCCGCCAATCTTCGTCGCTCGATTCTCATTACATCCACTCGGTTCGTTGCGGACGAGATTTCAACAAGTTCGCTTCTTCATCGCCGATGAAAGTTTCGGTCTGCGGATCGATCTTCAGCGGACGTTGCAGCACCCAGGCGAGAGCCGCCGCGTGGCAGGCGATGTGCGAACGCCGCATGACCGTGGAGTTCGCCGCCGTGGGCTTGCGGGTTCTCATGCAATCGAAGAAGTTCCTCAAATGATTCACAACATCGAACCCGCGTGAGCGATCGCCTGATTTCTCGATCACGGAGGTTTTGCCGTCGATCGTGGAATGGATTTCACCGCCGTCGCCTGTTTCGACCCAGCCTCGCTCTCCGATGAATCGCACGGGACATGTGCCGGTCGATTGAATCCAGCCAGGTCGCTTGCCGAACGGATCGTCAAGAAATTCGATCTCTGCGACAAGGCCGTCGGCGTAGCGACACTCAATCACTTTTTCTTTCGGACGGTAGTCGATCGGTATGGTGTGATCGGATTTACTCGCCATTTGGCACAAATCAAGCGTGTGTACCCCCCAGTCCAATAGCCTCGCGCCGGAATCGAAATCCCATTGCCCGCGCCATTCGCCGGCGACGTATTGCTTGTTGTAGGGACGCCACGGAGCTGGTCCCAGCCACATGTTCCAATCGACGATATTGCGAGCGGGAGTCGGCTCGGCGGGAAGCCATGTATTACCGAGAGTCGGCGCATAAGCGGATGCGATCAACTTCTTCATGCGGCCGAGTTTCCCGTCGTGAACCATGTGGACTGCCTGTTGGTAGTTCGCGACGCTACGTCGCTGAGTTCCCGCTTGAAACACGCGACCTGTCTTGCGAATTGTCGCATCAAGCCGTTGGCAGTAATCGATCGTGAGTCCGCAAGGCTTCTCGCAGTATATATCTTTCCCCGCTTCGGCCGCCAACATGGAAGCGGAGGCGTGCCAACGATCGCCCGTAGCAATGAGCACCGCATCGATCTCGTTTTTCGCGAGCACTTCGCGAAAATCTCGCACTGTTTCGCATTCGTTGGACCCGTAGGCGGTATCGACGATCTTCTTACCTTCGTCGCGGCGAGAAGCTTGCACATCAGCGATCATGCGGCATCGAACATCGGCCAGCTTCAACACCTCGGCCAGTACGTAGCGGCAACGCCGGCCGATTCCGATTACTCCGAGATTGATCCGTTCGCTCGGCCGAGTGCTTCCGTTGAGGCCGAGCGCCGTGGCGGGAACGATGGTCGGCACGGCCAAGGCGATTGATGCTTTGGCCGTAGAACAGATAAAATCGCGTCGTTTAATTTTCGATGAATGAGCCATGGGAAGCTTTCCATGAAATATATGACAAATGAGTTAAAATGATGGAACCGATCGCATCGTTTGTGCACCAGTCGTTCCGTGCACCTGGCGTGCTCAGCTTTATTTGTTGTTGAGCAGAGTCCTCGCTTCCTCGACTCGCCTCTTCAGATCTTCCGCTTTTAGTGCCTGGATGAGTTCCCGTTTTTCGCCTTCATGCAGTACTTCCGGTGCCGAGGACTTTTTGCCCGTATAGATATGGTACATGTCGGCGAGGGTAAAGTTGTCGTTACGCTGTGTATCGAACGGCAGTCCAGCATTGTCGGTGGATTTCAGGTTTTCCAACGGATTTCTGGCCCACGCATAGCGAAAATAGATCGGCTCGGGCACAAACTCGCTAGAAAGTACAATCAGCGAGCGATCCCAATTTGGCTCGCCTTTACCTGCATTCTTGTCGAACCATTGAGCCTTGGCCGGTTGGAATCGTCCATCCTTGCCGGCGACGGCGAATCCTTGAATCGGACCGTCGTTGAACGGAATCGCCCAGGTATCGAGTTTTAAGAACATCTTGCCACCGTCAGTTTTTAATTCCTGGAGTTGTGGTGGCAGCCAGCGGATGTTCTTGCCGTATTGCGTCGCCAAAGCCCATTTGGCAATGCGCTCGCCGACCGGAATCTTGATTTGCGGGTGATACCAGGCTCGGTGCTGGTCGAAACAGCTGGCATAGCCAATGTTTGTGTCGCCGGCCTTGCGAGAGTTGAGGAAGGTCTGGTAGTGGACTTCACGGATGTAATTTCCCTCATCCACCATAGGCGGAAGAAAATTTTCCAAGGTCTGGGGCTGGTCCTGGGTCTCCTGAGTGATGATGCCGAAAGGGAGAGCTGGATCATTGAAAGAAGCACGCCACGCCTTGATCATCTCCGGGAAAACACGTGCGTAGAGTTTGTGGCCATTCGGCATCAGCGCCTCATTATAACCTTGATGCCAGATAACCCCTTTAATCGGCAGCCCGGCAATCGTGGAGAGAGTGCTTGCGAACAGGTTGCCTGGACGATTCATGTCCACCGCTGGACCGAGGAGCAGATCCGATGGCGGCATGCGGTCGGCAGGTATCGGCTTGCCTTGGGCTTTCATTCCGGCAGCCCAGTCGTTGTATTGCTTGATCCGGCTCTCAAGATCCTGCTTGGGATCGAACTCGGCGACCTTCTTGTCCCACTCGGCCAGCGTGCTGGTCACCTCGGGAGTGTCGATCTTCCTCAACTCATCAATCGGAGTCCAAGACATCAACGAAGTTCCCCCCCTGGAAACGTCCACAAGTCCAATCGGAACTTGCGTGGCCATGTGGAGGCGTCGAGCAAAGACGTAACCAATACCAGACATGTCCGCCACGGTCTCTGGCGAGCAGACATCCCAGTAGCCTTGACGAAAGTGTCGTCCAAAGAAATTGTTCCACTGATATTGGCGAGCAAATGACTTCCTCGTCTCAGGGCCATCTTGCTGGGGAACGGTGAAGAGCCGGATCTGATCGAAATTGGCGGAGATAATTTCTAAGGGCCCCTCTTCGAGCTTGTGTAGCTCGAACTCCATGTTGCTCTGGCCGCCGAGCAACCAGACATCGCCGACAAGGATATTGGTCAACTCGATGGTGTCGTCCTTGCCTCGCACCGTTATCGTGCGAGGTTGCGAACTGGCGAGCATGGCAGGGAGTTCGACCTTCCAAGATCTGTCTTCAGCGGCAGTCGCCGACTGGGTCTTGTCGCCAAAGGTCACTGTGACGGTTTCACCGGGAGTGGCCCATCCCCAGATCGAAATGGGTTTGTCCCGCTGCACGACCATGTTGGACTGAAAAAGATTGTGAACGCACAACCCGCTTCCGACTGCGAGTACGTCGATTCGATCTTTTCCCTGCGTCAGCTTATCAGCGGCATGGAGGGATGCCGTGAAGCAGCAACTTAGCAGTAGGAGGATGAAGTGTTTCATGAGACTCAATTTCTGTGTGCGAAGGACGTTTTCTTTTGTGGGCAAAAGTGGTGAAAGGGCTTCGGCGAGAATCGAAGCAATCTTCTGTGCTTCCTCCGCATCGAGGTCTTTAGTAGCCGAGGAAATGCCGATGCTGGCCAGAACGACTGGAGACTGAGTAGAAGTTGTCATGCTTTTGATTAGCGCTGGCACGTCTTCTGTCTCCATCGAAGGTGCTGGATGAGACCGGAATTTCATCCCCAAAATCCTCCGCCGCATGCAGCGGGCCAAGCAGCGACGCCGATTGCAAGCAGAAAATGTTTCATACTACTTGAGCTTGATGAGAGATGGCGTGTCCGTGCTTAATTCGATGGCCTTGATCGTATCACGGACCGATTTCGCCTTTTGCCGCCCAAGGTTTTTGGGGAAGTCCTTTTCTTCTTCCTCGAAGTAATGGGCGATCTGCTCTAGTTCGGGAATGACCGCTTTGGCGTGACTGCCGAAGGTCAACAGTATCTTCATGATTTCCGGCGTGCGTGTCTGACTGTTCCACGGATTTTGATCTCGGGTGTATTTCGTCAGTGCATGCATACCTTCTTCGATGTGATGCTGAGCCAGGACGCGCAGTCCTTCGACTCGGATGTCGTCGGCGAACATCTCGCCACTGGGCGCTGGCTGGACGATCGCCTCATGGATCGCTGGCAGCAGCGGTTCGATTTCGGCCAGCGAAAGGTGACGATAGACCGAACTGAAGCTACCTCTAGCACGGCCGTCCTGATTCTTTAGCCCGGTCCGTACCGCCTTGTAGAGCGTGGGACGGTCGACGCCGTCCAGCGAGTGACCGAGCATGCCTTCTCGATCAAACAAGGCAAATGCGAGATACCGCTGTTGCATGCCGCGTGGGTCGTTCTTCTCGTCCACCTGACCCAGCATTTCAAGCAATTGTGGCACTGTCCTCATCGCCGGAGGACCGATGGCCGCAAGTGCTTCGGCGGCTTTGATGCGGAGCCACATGTCGGGTTCATTCAAAGTCTTCTGCAGGGTATCGACAGCGGGGGCAGCGCGTCCCCGCAGCACAATCAAACCCTGACAAGCACCGTATCTCGCTTCCAAAATGGGAGAGCCGAGCATCTCGATCAAGGGGGCTGCGGTCGATGTCTTGCGTCGCCCCCATGCCATCGCAGCACGTTCGCGCACGATCGGAGACCAGTTCCGCAGTCGCTCAAGCAATTGGTCGTCACTCAGACCATCGTAAAAACTGTTGCGATCCTTGTTGTTCCAGCCGCGCCCGTCCGCGACGACGAGTTCGGCGGCGACGGAATCGAGTTGAGGAATCTCGCTCGACTTCTTGCCCGTGAGATAGAGCTTCTTTAGCGGCATGGCATAGGCAAGCAGGTACGCTCCAGTGCAATCCCAGCCCTCGTAGCTGTCGTTGCCGGGTTCCGGTGGGCCTTGGTGCAAGAAGCTGCCGTCCCACCGTCGAGCGAAGTCGAAATACCACGCTCCAAACTCCTGCATCCAAGCTCCTGTCGCGTGGGGGCCGGAGTGCGCCACACCGGGCATCGCCCAAACTATGTTGAAAAAATTACCTGTGTGTCCCGTGTCGCGCTCGGAGCCGTGAGACGCGAGGCTCATGCGTGAAAAGAACTCGGCGCCGTGTGGCTCGCCGAGCAGATTGAACAGAACGGAGGCCATTCCGCACTTGCCGTTGTCTTCATGGTTCTCGATCCACGGATGGTGATCGCCATACGGAATGGCTCCTTTGCCGATGTAGTACCGCAGCAAGCGGGCGCTCCGTTCGATGGCCAGATCAATCGCTGGATCACGAATACCGGTCTCACGAGCCAGCACTAGCGAGATCGTCAGTGGCACGCCCGGCGAGTTCATCATGCCATAGCCCCTAAGGCGTCCATCGGGCTTCGCGAAGTTGTGCCCCCATGAACCGACAGCGCTCTGGCCTTCGGCTGACTCCATCGCGAGCCGTCGTAGTCCCGGCATCACGGTTACGTCGCCGGTAGCTGTGATGTATTCGGCTAGGAAAATCATCACATAGCCGTAATGCCAAGTCTTGTAGCCATCGGAAGTGAAATCAGCCGCCCACTGGGCTTCTTGCTTTAAGATAGGGAGATACGCCGCATCTCCGCATGCAAGCAAGCCCAGCGCGTTCAATGAACGCGGGATGGGATCGATGCTCTTACCATAGTTTGGTGCCGCCATACGTGCTGCAAGCGACTTGCATCCTTGCTCGAGGATTCGCTGCGACTTGGGGCAATCAAACGGAGCCGTGGGTGAGTAACTCCCGAGCACCGGCAGTTTCAAAGCTACTTCCTCTGCCTTCCCCGCTCGCCACCGAGTCAGCACGAGCTTGCCTCCACCGGCTTCTGTTTCTGCCGAAGTCAGCGCCTGTCCCAGTTCCGTGCGGGGATCGACTGAAAATGCCTTGCCACCGACGCCAAGGATCACATCACCGACAGCAATGACACCATCCGCTGGCGACTTCGCCTCGACCTTCGTGATGGCAATTTGCCGTGCATCACTCGTCACCAACTTGTCGCAATACATCCATCCGCGCAGACCCGTCGCACCGAGGTTCCAGTCGTGCTTCGCGATCTGGGGTATCACATCACCCTTCGTGAAGTCAGGCGGCTTTACTTGGTCGTTTCTGTCGGATGAGTATGCCAACGACGCGAACAGAAGGCTGGTGAGTGCGAGGTATAGTTTCATTTTGGCAAAATGAGGTGAGGTCAAGGATTGACGAAGAGCACTACGCAATTCAGTTTGGCATTGTCTACTGACAGTCTAAAGTTCCAAAGTAAGCGATGGTAAGTGTCGCTAAGACTAGGACTTTCTGCGGGAATTTTACTTAGTCTATCCACTCCACTGCGGACTTGCCACCGGCCCAGTTTACTGGGTCGGTGACAGACATAATCGTGCTTATATTTATAACCGTGTGCACGACGATCCAAAGAATCGTTTCGAGGCAGAAACGAATCGCAACGTATATCAGGACACTGGCTACCTGATGGGCCATCTTAAGAACCTGCCGAGCTGGAAGCGGGAGGAATTGGCCGAGCCGACAATCGCCTGGGATGTGTCGCTATCGCTTGCTAACGTGATGAAGCTGCGCTGTCCCATTGTCATCATGGAGGAAGCGACTGAGCCAGGTGCCGTCAAACCCATGAAATTTGCATGGCAGAAGTAATTCAATACCTAAGCCATTGCGTTTTAATAGGTTGCATATGATTGCAAGCATCTTTGCAACCAGGACAGCAACTGCTCCGATGCAGAGAGGCTTCAAGGTCCACTCCTTCCGTCAATAGGAAGAAGAGAAAGCCGTTGCAATGGCTACTGGTGATCTGCTTGGCCACTGCCGACAGGGACTTATAGACCACCCCTTCCATTTCAAAGTCCTGGTGCTGGACCAAGACCTAATAGACCCGTCCTTTGTGTTCCCGGTAGAGCAGCGAACCCGGGATCGGTAGCCGGGGATCGAACTCTTGGGGAATGGTGGCCGCTGTGGGTAGTTCAATCTGGACCTTGGCCCCTTGGACCCAGGTTGGGGCATTGACCCGTAAGTCAGCGTCACAGCCTAGTTCTTCAGGCCGGTCTTTGTCTCTCCCCGAATGCCCCCCTCCAGTCTCTTAGGCCTGGATCTGCCAGACAATCCGGCGAATGAGCCAAGATCGACTGCGCGTATTCGTAGCATCCCCGCTTAAATCAAAATACTTTCGCCTTAGCTCTCCCGTACTCTGCTGCTGCAGCGCAGCCAGTTGCTGTTCCAGACTGGAATCTATCGAGTTCTCTCCCTAGTGATCGTAAGAGGCAATCTCTGGAACCGGTGTCCAGAGTGATCACAGAGAGCAGTCTTTTCAGAGAAACAGCAAGCGGGGGCTGACGCTGGGCGTTGCCATCGCCAAAGCGACCGCTTTTGCAAAGATAAGAATCAAACAATTCTGGGCGATTCCCTTGGCAGGCAAGGTGGTCGCCGGGCCTTGCATGATGGCTATGCCCCTGTTTCTTCTTCATCGTGCCGTTGAATCACGCTCACGCACGGGCGAACGCTCAGAATCGCCAGCGGGGGCGATAGATGCAGGCATGAAGACGTTTCACGAATGGCTGGCAGGACGCACGAAGAACGAAGGGCTGTGGCTCAACGACAAGAATGCCGTGGTCGGCATGTCGAACATCAACCCGCTGTTGCAGAAGAAGGCGAAGGTCAAGCCATTGAAACTGCCGAAGGCGAAGCTGCCGAAAATGCTCGTTGTAACCTAATCCGAAGGTGATTGAAGACGCCTCGTCAAATCGGAAGTGATCCGACCGACAATTTCAGATTCAATACCGTTGAAAACGAAGTAATTTCCAAGATCGTCGTGATGCTTGAGCGTTATATCCTTGCCTGAAACTTGAAATCGCCATGTTCGAGTACATACGCCATCGACCTTGTCAATGATTACGGCATCAAACGTGTTTTGCAGGTATTTTGCGAGCGATTCAAAATCGTCCCAGCTTTCGACACCATTGATGTGCAGTTCGGTGGTATCGCCTTCCCGAATTCGAGTTATGTTTGTCATTCCAGTCCCAGTTTCTTGTTTACACTTGGCCGTGATTTCTGCGAACTATTAAGGATGTCTTGCCAAAACTCCGGGTGCCACTGCTCGCTTGTCCAACGGTGCGGTAATCGCCGGTGCCTTCCTGTTAGTTACGGAACGTCGAAACTCCCGATAAGCAGTTCTTGCAAAACATCTTAGATCAGCAAGGGTGTGCGATAGGGGCACGAGAACGTCACTTCCTGAAGCATCATTCCCTCGTCATCTCGCTCCGGCAATTTCTTTCTATTCACCCCCGCTGGCAACGTCCATACTGCCGGCCAAGCCAACCGTGGCACCCGGCGATGAGCTTGAAGCCCCCCACTTTCGGACAGGTTTTCTGTTCGACGGCTTCAGAAACTCTATTTCAACCTTCTACAGCAACCGCTTTGGTATGCCAATCGATGCTCAATACGTATTCGCCTCCATCGACGGCAGTACCGGCGCTCTCAAGCCGTGCATTAATCAACGATGATGGATAAACAAGCATCCAGGACTTGTGCCCTTCTCGTTTGACAAGGCGAACCATCTCCGGGTCTCCCGAAACTCCGATGTTGTCCGAAACGAATTTGTTCCCGATCGCAATTGCTTCTTCGATTCTCATCGTCCAACGCCTCCCCATTTGTTCTCAATACAGTCAACCATGTGAAGTCGCTAGTTTGGGGTTAGCCGGTCCCATCGTCCTACGCGTTCGAGAAGATTAAACACAAACTGCTCAGGTGCGTTATTTCCAAACACACGGGGAAGTGCACAAGTCTGCCATCAGCAACCACTGCTGGTCGATGAGTTGTGGCTGAACAGGCAGTTCCAAAACGGTGCTGACAGGCGGCGATTGACAAGCTAAGGTATTCACCAAAGGACTCCTTTCCTCCTCTGATACGCACTGGCCAATCCAAGCGTTTAGCTAACAAAAGAAAGTGTTGAAACCACCACTAGAAAGCACTCTTATAAACTCTCGAGGAAAGTAGGCTCGCCGGTTTCATCGTCAATGATAACGATTGCCGAGTTTGCAAACACACCTTCATCTTCATTAATTTCAAACCGAAACTGCACAGCCCATTTTCTTCGCCCTTCTTTCATGGGGCCATTGCTCTCGTTTTGATTGAGCAGGCGAATTGCTTCAATGCTGCATTTATCCAGAGAGTTGTCACACACGAATTGCAGTGCGATTTGCCGAACCTGCTGCTTATTTATTGAAATATCTCCTAAATTTACCAAGCCTTGCCACCCAAAGACGAGATATAAAGCTGTGCCGTCCTGGGGCATTCAGTAGACTGGTTTTAGATCAGGTCTGTGTATAACGGCCTAGTTCATTGCCTCCCTGGTCTAATTCTAATTTCGGTTCCGTATGGTAACTGGTTCACCTGGCCGTTGATGAGGGTGTGCCCGTTTTGGTGGCCGGGGTTGAACTGCCACGACCCATTGGTGATGCCGTTGTACACGCCGTTTAATCCCAAGGGTTGGTTGTGATGACCAATCCCGCCAGTGGGACGAGGACCGGCAACGCCCTCAAGTTCAGAAATGGATGTTGAGGAACGCTGCGGAGGGTGAACACGGAACATTTGCGTGTTCGCAGGGAGGGGCACAAAGATCTCCGAGTCCGCCCTCGAAACCCAATAAGCCGCTTTTGACGGTAGTGGAAAAATCACTTCCGTAGAGCAGACTCCATTTAGCTTGCACCATTATTTGAAATCATGCGATAACGGTGCTGCACTAGACGTTGGTTAATGAAACAACCTCAATCTTCTCAAGCTCAGGAAAGTGCTTGAGAGAGAGGCAAACGCATGTCTTACTGTGGGGGGAGGACGACGTTGTGATAGACATCTTGTACGTCGTCGCACTCATTGAGCATATTGATGAACTTCTGGAACATCGCCATGTCATCTGGCTCCAGCGTCTTCATCGATTGCGGCAAGAATGTGATTTCCTGAACCTCTAACTCTGTACCAGGCAACGCGTGCAACAAGGCTGTCTTAGCTTTGTAGAATTCTTCGGGCGGGGCGAAAAGCGTTAACATTCCATCTTTTGCTTCGATTTCACTAATATCGACCGAAGCTTCCAGCATGGCTTCCAAAACTTGCTCTTCATTCTCGCCTTTGAAGGACAAGATTGCGACCTTATCAAAGAATAAGGCTGCTGAACCGCTCAGCCCCCAACTTCGCCCCCGTTTTAGTAAAGCAGTTACGCACTTCCGAAATCGTCCGTTGATTGTTATCGGTCAAACAATCGACAATTACTAGCGAGCCACCAGGACCAAAGCCTTCATAACGGGCCGACACGAAATCTTCGCCACCAGCACCGCGTGCTTTTTCAATCGCCTTATCAATCACGTGCGCGGGAACCTGCTCTCGCTTCGCCTTTTCGACCAAACTTCGCAGCGCTGGGTTCTTATCGATATCCGCGACACCATTTTTGGCCACGACGTATAACTGTTTGCCATACTTGGAATACAGCTTCGACTTTTGAAACGCCGTCTTGAAGATCGCATGCTTGCGATTCTCGAAATTTCTTCCCATTGCCATTCTCTTCTTTGTCAATTGGCCAAAATACGCATCGCAAGACTATATCACACCTTACGACATTTTTCTATCGTCTCATTTCCGCAGTTTAGAACGCGTTTTCACCGTTTTCTTCGCCCACTGCCGCAAGGATTAGAATGAATATAGGTCGCAGAAACTCCCGCCCGCCAACGATTCAAAAACGAAGGCCATCTCTGAAATCTCCCCGTTTGCCACGATTTGCACTCTGAAGAACTTAGTTTCGCGTGAGATTGCAGCGTAGTCGGACATCTCATACTGACTGAGCAAACGGCTTGAATCGCCAAAAACGACGAATTTATTCAACTGCGAACTGCGTTGCAGTGGCCACTGCACGAAGCCGCTTCAACTCTCATCCACCTTCCTTACTCGGATTCTCCACGGCATAGCCAAAGCCGACATGAACACTATCCTTGGAATGAGAACCTCCCCGGTCCATCTTAGTAGCGAGCGATCTCTCGGGTGAGAGACAGAGAGTTTCCCCTCTGGGACCTACATCACACTCCAAACTCCAAGGCTTTAAGCCTGCGCAATCACCGCCCAAAACAGCGCGAAAATGCCCCAAGAAGGTGAGGCAGAAAATACTCGAATTAGGATGGTCGGTTTGGCATCCCTTAGGTGTGCCAAAATGAGAGCATCCTGATGATACGACGCGACTTAGGCATTTTAGTCGAATGGCTCGCTTTGCCCAGAAGCGAGGGACCACCATCTATGGCCTAGCCATCATCGTGACGCAATAGCTGGATACCCCCTCAACGTTAATAGCTACACGGTACGCCAAGGCAACTTCAGAACGGCGTTGCACAACAAAACTGCCATATTCACGTTAATTTCCACTTATTTCTAAGAATCGTGGCCGAAAGCTGCCGTCGAAGTCGCATTGATAGTGGACGGGCATGTCGATCACTCGGTGGCTGGAGCCGGGCCGAGGAACTTCTGTACCCACCGACTACTCGAACTCCATACTCCCTATAACGAGGCAAAAATGGCAACTAAGTACTCAGCACGTCTAGTATCCTGCTTGATTCTCCTGAGCCTAGCTCCTGGGGAGCAAACTTGTAGCGGCCAACCGCCAAAAGCCACATCAGCACTCACCGCGACGATCTCGACTGAAAACGAACTTGCTATTCGCAAGACAGTTGCAGGCATAGAAGAGGCCTGGAATTCCCACAACATGAAGGCCTATGGCGCTCTGCTAACCGAAGACGTCCAGTGGGTTAATGTAGTAGGAATGCACTGGCGCGGACACGAGGCAGTGATGGCTGCTCACGTCGCATTTCATGAGACCATTTTCAAAAATCACAAGATAAAGACAGACCACATTGAGATCCGGTCGCTCGGAACCGGCATCGCTCTTGCTGTGGTCACAACGACGAATGATGCGTTTACAACTCCGGATGGCTCCGTCGTTCCCAAGAGGCAGAATCGTCAGTCTTATGTGATGCGCGAAGGTTCGGGTAAATGGAAGATTACCCATTGCCACAACGTGCCCGTAGATCCTATTGCGGCCAAGTTTGATCCGGTCAACGCCACACGCTAACAGCCATATCAGGCTACACAATGCCCCGAGATGCTTCTACGAAGTCAGTTACGCCCCAGCTTATGCTAGGATCTGACATAGCCATACGATCGGAGGGCGCGACACTTTGTCTAACGTTTCTAAAATACTTTTGAAGATTCAAACCGGTGAGCCAAACATTGCTGGCGACCTTTTGCCGTTGGTCTACGATGAACTGCGAAAGTTGGCCGTGGCAAAATTGGCGCTAGAAAAACCTGGGCAGACGCTGCAACCAACAGCGCTTGTGCATGAAGCCTATCTTCGGTTAACTCAAAATGAGGAAAGCCATACGGTAGGAGCAGGTTCTCACTGGGATGGTCGAGGCCACTTTTTTGCTGCAGCAGCTGAAGCCATGCGCCGCATCCTCGTTGAGAACGCGCGTCGGAAAGCGAGAATGAAATATGGCGGCGATGTAACTCGACAAGAGCTTGTGGATTTGCCCGACGCCAATTTCGCTATCCAAGAAGACATACTGGCCCTCGACTCAGCCTTGAATGCCCTCCAGCAAGTAAATCAACAAGCCTATGAATTGGTAAAGCTGCGATACTTCGCTGGCTTGTCTTTAAGCGACTCAGCGGATGTACTCCACGTATCTGAACGCACTGCCGGTCGCTTGTGGGCGTATGCTCGTGCCTGGTTGCATCAGGAAATCCTTCGAGACGATTTCAATAATAAATGAACTTGCAGGCTTTCATCTGCCACATGCATCGCGGTATTTAGTTGAGCATCATGTAAATCAGCCGAGGGACCCTGAGATGAACGAGTTCGAGCTATTTCAACGCGCATTGGACATTCAAGATGCCAGCGCGCGTAAGCTGTTTCTCGACTCGGCTTGTAGAGGAAACGCAGAAATGCTTCGCAGAGTCGAATCACTCTTGGATTCGCACTTCGAACAAAACCAGTTCCTTGAAGCACCCGTTGTAGAGCAATTTGTCGATCTCAAGGGTATGCCAGCCCTGCAGGCACCACAAAGTACAATTGACCTCACGGAAGCGAACCCATCTAATCACGATCTACACGAACATGCCGACTATCAGTATCTTCGCGACCACTTGAATGTATCTCCCAGGCCCGGTTCGCTAGGAAGACTAGGGCATTACGACATTTTAAGCATTGTCGGTCGCGGCGCTTTTGGAACTGTGCTGCAGGCGTTCGACGAGAAACTACAACGCTTGGTGGCAATAAAAGTTATGGCTCGCGAGTTAGCCGCCACCTCGCCAGCACGCAAACGGTTCATGCGTGAAGCCCAGGCATCGGCTGGCATTCGTCATGAAAATGTAGTCAGTGTTTTTGCCGTTGAAGAGCAACCGTTGCCATATTTGGTGATGGAGTTTGTACCAGGTCAGACACTACATCAATATCTCATCGATCACGGCCCCCTCGACCTTTCCACCGTTTTGTCGCTAGGAAGGCAAATCGCCGAAGGATTGGCTGCAGCCCACGCTCAAGGTTTGATTCATCGCGATATCAAACCCAGCAACATCTTACTTGAACCCGGTCCAAGCAATCGCGTAAAGATCACCGACTTCGGGTTGGCTCGCGCAGCCGATGATGCCAGCTTAACTCAGAGTGGCATGATTGCCGGTACGCCGATGTTCATGGCGCCAGAACAAGCACTCGGGCACAAACTGGACCAACGAGCGGATCTGTTCAGCTTGGGTAGCGTGTTGTACCAAATGGTCAGTGGTCGCCCCCCTTTTCGCGCTAACAATTCTGTTGCCGCACTGAAGCGAGTGACCGAGGATAAACCTCGGTCCATTCGCGAAATCATCCCAGAGACCCCACAGTGGCTTTGCGACATTATTGGCAAGCTCCATGCAAAAAAACCAGAGGAGCGCTATCAGTCTGCTCGAGACGTTGCCGATGTTTTCGCTGACTGTGAGTCCCAACTTCGTTTGCACTCGGCGTTGAAAGATTTCTCACGGATTCCGCGAATTATCAAGCATCTACCAGGGCCCCGCTTTTGGAAAGTGGTGTCCGCATTTATTGTACTTGCGCTAACGTCTATTATTTTCACCTTCTATCGCAGTCGTGTTGAGCAGCCTCGTACTGAAAAGCCGATCGCGAGGCAAGCTTTAACGACGATAAGACCAGCAAAGCATCATTTTGCGTCGGGCGAATGGATCGACGTAATTTCGCTAATCGATCCAGTGGTCGATAAGCTAGATATACCGCGGGCAACGGGGAAAAATGATTGGAGCATCGAGCAAAACGAGTTGTCGACCTCGAGCGATGCACGCGGTTCAAAACTCTTGTTCCCACTTGACTCGGAATGGGCCGCCTTTGAATGTGAAATCGACTTTACGCGTCGCCTTGGAGATGGCGGATTTAACGTGAATCTACCGACCAAGACGGGTTATTGTCCTCTCGTCATGGACTATCCTGGAACTCCTGGCGGCTTTTTTCTCGGCTCGAAGGCTAGGGGGCAGATACTACAAGAGGGCCGCAATATCGTGTCCTCTGAGCGTTCCACATTGCGGGTGAAGGTACAAACAGCAAGTCAGGTCGAAGTTGAGTTCAATGGCGTAGCTATCGTCCCGTGGTTTGGTAATTGCGAGTCTATTTCATCCACCACAAATGAAGCCTATCCGCACGCACGCCGATTAAGCTTATGGATTCATCCGGGTGGAAACCATTTTGTTTTTCATCGCATTCGTGTCCGAACACTCGGTGGAACCTCGGCAGAGTCATTAAGGCCCATCCCGGTCCATCCAAGTAGCGAGCACTCTCTCGGGAGAGAGACAGAGAGTTTACCTTCTGGGACCTGATCTGCCGCTCTAAATCGGAGGCTTTTTAGCAGAGCATCTCACCCAAAAAAGCTCAAATTAGGATGGTCGTTTTGGCCCACCTTAGGTGTGCCAAAATGAGAGCATCCTGATGATACAGAACGACTTAGGTATTTTAGTCGAATGGCCCACCTCTTTCAGTCCCTCCTCCTACTTATTGCCACCGCTTCCAAGAATGAACTGGCTAGGCAGATCAAATACCTGAAGGTGGAGAACGAGATCCTCCGAAGCAAGCTTCCCGCCCGGATTACGGTTACGACGAAAGAGCGAGGCCGACTGGTGCGGTTTGCCAAGAAGCTAGGGACAGCCATTTATGGCCTAGCGACCATCGTGACACCCCAGACAGTCATGCGCTGGCTCAAGGAAGACCGGGAAGGGAAAAACCAAACGCGGACGTCGGCGCACGGCGCAAGAGATCTGTCTTCTGGTCGTGAAACTAGCCCGGGAGAACAGCTGGGGCTATACGCGAATCCTGGGCGAGATCCGAAAACTGGGGATCAAGTCGATTTCACGGAATACCGTGAAACGGATTTTAGCGGAACATGGGTTTGATCCAGGCCCTACCCGTGGTGAAGGCTCTTGGGACGAGTTCCTGAAGCGGCATGCCGCTTCCTTGTGGCAATGTGACTTCTTCAGCCAGAAGACGGTGACTTTCCAAGGTATCCGAGAAGCGTTCGTCCTAGCCTTCCTGAACGTAAAGACCCGTCAAGTCATTCTTTCACCTGCTACCCATCATCCGAATGAAACTTGGGTTCTGGCCCAAACCGAGTCTTTCATGGAACAGGCCAAGGAACTCAAGTTACCGATTGGTCTTGTCCAGCATGACCGGGATACCAAGTTCACCCGCAAGTTCGATGAACTCCTCAAGCAGCAGAAAGTAAAACCGATCCGCAACGCTTTTCGGGCCCCAAACACGAACGCCTACATTGAACGCTTCGTGCAATCGATTGGACAGGAATGCCTCGATCAGTTCGTGATCTTTGGAACAGGGCACCTAGATCATCTCTGCCAGGAATACCTGGAGCACTACCACCATGAGCGGCCGCATCAGGCCCTCGATAACGAACCCTTGATCAGGCCCAAACTACGAGGAAGGCCGAAAGACAAGAATGGAAGCAAAGCAGTAGTGCGTCTCTGAAAGACATTCGCTGCAAAGAGAGGCTGGGTGGGCTACTGAAGAGCTATTCGAGAAGAGCGGCGTAGCATTAGAAATCGTTCTGTGCCAAATTGAAAACGTGGACTCGAAAGCCGTAAGTCATTGCCGTTTTAAGAAGATATTCTCATTTTGGCACAGGACGGCCCAAACCGCGTCTCAAAGCCACGTTTTCATTTTGGCACAGGACGAGGGCCGTCCGTACCTGTGAACACTGTACTACTTGGGGCAAGTCAACTGATCAGCCTTCGCCTACAACGACTACGATTTCAGCGTCATCTTTCCCTTCTGAACGTTTTTCCGCCTCAACTTCCATTCCCGTATCCAGCATACATTCTAACGCCGTCTCGAATCCAGGTTTGTCGGAAAGCCGAAACACATCAGCGTCACCTACGACGAGTGCAATCTTTGAAGACTTGCACGCATCCAATCCTCCCCAGAGTGAGTCGGAGAATGCGTCCCAATGAACGTTGCCACTAATCGGCGGGTCCAGAGGAAACGTTCGTTTGGCTTCAATGAAAAAACTCTGCGCATCTGCAACGCTGTCCAACACATACAGAACAAAGCCCTCACTCTGCATTGCTGCACAAAAATCGTCGAGTGTGTGCTTAGGTATAAATCGTAGTCGTTGCTCATCCATTCTGGTCACCGTATCCGTACGAATGCTGGGGTGCCAGTGTCGCCATAGTGAGCTTCACATTCCAACGAGAGATGCGTTCTTTTTGGCACAGGGCGCCGCTTAGCCTTCTGTAGAGCCCCTGTCGCCCTCTAGCGATTCTTAATTGATTATGCATGCGTGTGCTTTGAGTGAACTTGCTATTTCTTGTCCCTCACAGGGTTTCGCACGGCACGCACCCATTGCCAAAGACATCTGCGTGACCGCGGACACTGAATTTGCCAACGTTCACCGCTGCCAATGGCGTATTTTCATTTTGGCACTGGGCGGCGATTGTTAAAGCGCCTCTCTAAATCTGGAGTAGGTTTCGACAACATCTTGTTTACCATTCGAAAGATCTTCAAAGAGAAATGGAGCTTTAAACTCTTGACGTAGGTAACTATATTCACCGTCTCCTAAATCATTGAAAATCCATTCTCTCGGTGGCTGAATATCGTCATCAGAAAAATAGGTCTTGGGGTAAAGAGGAGGATCACCCTTCTCATCGACAATTCGATAATCTGAATTAGTAATCTCTATAACTTCATAAATATGCCCCTGGACTAGTGAAGGTCCATTGGTATTTTTTGACACAATTGCAGTTGCCTTAGTCATTTTCCCTCTCCCCGGTCCATCTTAGTAGCGAGCGATCTCTCGGGTGAGAAACAGTGAGGCTATGCGAGAAGTGCCGCGTAGCATTAGAAATCGTTCTGTGCCAAATTGAAAACTGGACTCGAAAGCCGTAAGTCATTGCCGTTTAAGAAGGTATTTTCATTTTGGCATAGGACGGTGTGCTTTCAAGAGGGTGCGAGAATTGCGAGAGCACTAATGTTATTGCTACAATGCACAGCTCGCACGCTGGCAGGCGCTGAATCGATTAACCAGCCTTGGAGGATCGCAACCATGTCTCGAATTATACTTCTCGTCCTAACCGTGTTGGTTCTGATCGGAAGCGTGCTGCCGGCGCAAGCCGAGGAGTTGCGCGTCCGCGATATCCCTGTTCCCGAAGGCGCGACCGACGTTAGCTACATGAAGCGCCGCGGCGACATTCGCTTTCAGGTGCCGTCGGACTTCAAGACGGCAGGGAACTTCTACACCAAGAAACTCGCCGAGCAGAAGTGGGCGAAGTCCGGGAAGGACAACCTGCAACGCAATTTCTGGGTCCAGCAATTCACGAAGGACAAAGTGTCACTCGAAGTTCGTGTCGATAGCCGCGGCGAGGGGAGCGAGGTTCGGCTCACGCCTAAGGGATTGATGTGGGATGAGGACGATCAGCCCACGCCCAAAAATCTGCCCCTGCCGAAGGACGCCCAGGAACTCGTGTACGACGACTTTTTTGAATCGATCAAGTTCAAAAGCGCGTCGAACCTGAAGGCGACTGTCGAGTTTTTTACCAAGGAACTCGGCGAGCGAAAGTGGACCAAAGACGCCACGGAAGTCGACGTGGCTACCTTTGTCCGCTTGAAAGTCACGCAGGCGAAGTCGTCGCTGACGATCGACATCCGCGCCGCGGATACCGGCAGCGAGATTGAAATCCGCACCAAGGGGATGCAATGGGACGGCATGAAGACGGAGATCGCCCGCGCAAGAAAGAGGCGGAGAAGGTCGCGGCGGCCACGAAGAAAATGGAGGCCGACAAACCCTTGGAACTGCCCAAGCGAAAGGAAAGGCCCAAGCAGGGCATCGACAAACTGTCGAAGCTTCCCAGCGAAGGCGTTGTGGTGATGGACGGCAATACCTATAAGCTGCCCCATGTCATCGCCTACGAAATCTTCGAGAACAATCAGTGGTCGACGAAGATCGTGGCGACGCAGAAACCCATCAAGCAACAGACCTTGCTCGCGAACCTGAAGAAGACGGGCACAGACAAAGGTGCCGATGATCGCCAATCGTCTTTGCCGCAGCCGTACTTGCTGATTGAACTGGATGAGGAGAACCGTCCCTCGCGGATGAGCTTACTAGCCGACAAGACGCCGGGCAGCGCTTCCGGCAGCGGCTTGGCGGGCGAAGCGCTGGTGGAGGACGGCCGTGTGCGCGGCACTATCAAACTGAAGGAGCCCGGCTCATTCTTCAAGAAAGAATATACGGCCGAAATCAGCTTCGACGTTCCCGTTTTGACGCGCGATGCAACGCCTGCGAATCGACTCGTCGATGCTACTAAACTCGCCAATTCCGGCACGCTGACGTTAGGCGACAATACCTACAAGCTCGCCAGCGTGGTCGCCTACGAAATGCAGCAGTTCGACAAGCCGATGACGACCGTCGTGCTTTCCGATAAGCCGCTCAATCTCACCCAGCTCAAGGCGGCGCTAGGGAAGAAAGGTGCCGACGACTACTTTGAGTTCACGCCGCAAGTGAAACTGGTGATCGATAGCGAGGACAATATCAGCTCGATTCACATTTGGGCCGACAACTCCAGCATCAGCGGAACTGGCGATGTGGACGGGGATATTGTGATCGAAGGCAACCGCGGCGCGGCACCGCCAAAATGACCAAGCCGGGCGAATTCTTCGACAAAAAGTACAACTTTGCATTGAGCTTCGACACCGACGTGTTAGGAAAGCCGGCCGCCGCGCGAAAACCGACGCGCCCAGCCATGGCCTGGTCGCCGACAGCCGCGACGGCTTGCCATTCCCGGAAGGAGGGGACGGATTTCAGTCGGAAGGGAGCAAATTCCGCAAGCAGACCAGCACGAAGATCACCGCCGATCTGAAGGCCGTCGTCGCCTTCTATCAAAGCGAACTGGCTGCTGCCGATTGGACGGAAAACAAAGCTGCAGCGAAGATCGACAAGACCTCGGCGACGCTGTCGTTCACCGGTGCCGCCGGCACGCTGACGGTGCAACTGAAAGCGGAAGGCGATCAGACGGCAATCGCGCTGATCTCGCGCGACGAGAAAGCCGCCAAGGCCGCCGGGATGTTGCCGACCGCCGGCAAATCCAAGCTGATCATTGGGAACACCTCGGAGAGCGCCGCGGTCATCACCGTCAGCAAACTCGATTACAAGTTGGCCGCCGGAGCCGGAGCCGAGGATCCCAAGACGGGCATCAACTGGGAATTAACCCCTGCCAAGTATACCTTGGAGATCAAGCTGCCAGGCAAGGCGGTTCAATCCGAAGTAATGACCGTTGGTGCTGACGAAACTTGGGGCCTGATGATTCTACCGACGGGTGAGTGCTTGCCAGTTCAACTTTACTGATAGACCTCTGCAGGCACCCCTTCATCCTCGACCGCCGAGCTGCAGGTACGTCGACGTTGACGCCCTGCAGCTTCGTGAACCAGGCGCGATCACAATCGCGCCGCCGGTATCGCGTAAAGCTGGCTCACGCCGTGATCCGCCCCGATCGGAACTTGACACTACGACCACTGGGTTAGCAAAGTGACACAATGCTAGAAACGACGCAAGTCTTTGCAATCTAACCTAAGGAGTGGCTTTCATTTTGGCACAGGGCGGCGGGCTGCAATCTTCTATTCGAAGTATTTCTGTAAGTTTTAAAACCTACGGCGCTTTATAGATTGTCTTGCCTTCTTTGATAGTCTGTAACACTTTAATATCCGCAAGCTTCTCAAGTGGCACTTTATGCGGGTTTTTATCAAGCACGACGAAGTCCGCTAACTTGCCGACTTCAATCGAGCCGCGATTCGCTTCTTCGTAATGTTGATAGGCACCCCAAAGTGTAAGAGACTTGATTGCCGCATCGACTGGAATGCATTGATCGGCTCCCAAAATGTCCCCGCTGCGTGTGCGACGAGTTACGACAGATGATAAGATCCGAATCGCGCTAGGCATGGCTACAGGAGAGTCATGATGTTGCGAAAAGATCATTCCACGTCGCATGGCGGATCGAGCAGGACTTATTCTCTCAGCTCTGGCTGCACCTAGAACCGAGTCACGGTGCCAGTCGCCCCAATAGAAACAATGCATCCCGAACATCGATGGAAAAATTCCGTACTGTTTCATCATGTCCAATTGATCCTCGCGGATCGTCTGACAGTGAATCATAACGTCGCGGCGATCATTGCCGGGGCCAAACTTTTCTCGAGCATCTTTCACCGCCCCTAGCATGAGGTCACTCGCTCCATCACCGTTGCAGTGCGCAAGAAACTGCCATCCTTTCTCATAACAAAGGGCAACCTTTCGATCAACGTCTTGATCCAACATGGACGCATAACCACGAAAGTTCGAGGGAGAGCCATGCGGCGGAATAAAGTACGGCTGGCTCAAAAACGCAGTCTTTCCCTGTGGAGAGCCGTCAAGGCTGATCTTCACTCCTCCGATGCGATAGCCATTGATCATCTTTTTGCTGTGCCACTTGCTGTCTAAGCCAAAAGGACTCTCGTTTGCGGAGATGTCTGGATAACTGACCACATCAATAAACATCTCCTTTTTCTCGGCTAGTCTCATCCAGCATTGGTCGACAGGAGCTATCGCTCTCCCTTCTTGCGCCATTGTGTAGCCGTTGGCTGCATAGAGCTTCATGCCGGCTTTCGCCAAACCATCGAACTCCGCCTGGCCCATCTTCGGCATCACCTTCATAAGGGCCACATAGTGAATCGTTTCTTCAAGCACTCCATCGGGCGTCTTCCCGTCTTTTTCTCGGCGGATCACGCCACCGACTGGATTCTTGGTTTCTGCCGTGATGCCAGCCATCTCAAGAGCTTTCGAATTGCCCACTCCGAGATGGCCAGATTGATGAATGATGTATACGGGAAGGTCCTTTGACACCTCATCCAGCTCATGACGATTGGGTGGACGCTGTTCCTTCAACTGAGCTTCGTCGTATCCAAACCCGAGAATAATTCCGAACTTCTTCGACGTCTCGGACTGAGCAAACTTCTTTAACTCCGTAATGATCCCTGCAATATCTGTGACAGTGTAGTCTGGCGGAGCGAGCAAATTTGCAGAAGCTGCCTGAATACCAGTGCCAAAGCAATGTCCATGGCCATCTACAAAGCCGGGTAGAACAGCGAGACCAGACAGATCGACAATTTCGGTTTTCGCGTCCTTGAATTGTGACATCTCATCATTGGAACCAACGGCAAGTATCTTTCCATCTTTGATCGCCACTGCTTTGGCGAACGGCTGCGCATCGTTAACGGTTACGATATCGCCCCCTAGATAGATTCGATCGGCAACTTGGCCATACGCCGGTACAGCCCAAACCATCGCAATAGCGATACCAATTCTTAGACAATTCATGGTTCAGCGGACTTCCTTCCGAGGCGAATAATGTTCGGCGAATAGATCAAGTGACAGTCGAATAAGGCAGGTCATCGTCGCACGCTGGCATTGAGGTTACCCATCGCAGGGTCCTTCATGTTGTGTGTGCCCCTCACGAAAAACCTTGCGCATTTTAGGGCTGAATGTAGTTGAGGAATAGCCTTCTCCTTGAGTAGAGGAAAGCTTTATGACTTCAGAAGAGATGTTTGATTGGGAAAAGGGTTTGCCACAGGACGCGTCATAACGCCCAGTCCAAAGAGAACCAATCGAAAGAGAAGTAAGTCGTTACTAGCTAAAGAGATGTTCTCATTTTGGCACAGGGCGGGTTTTAGTCCAAATGTGGCATACACTTTTGGAGCGATTCCAATAATTCGACCAATTCATTAACATTTAGCTCTACCGGGTCGCCTTGCTTTGTGACGCATTTCAAGTGCAAAGTCCCAGAATCGATCCACATCACGATATCGCCATTTCCTAGTGTGACCACTTCATCATTTTTCGACTCCATCTCAGAACATCCTTTTAAAGCCATTGTTGGAAAAGGCGGATTGCCGTCAATTGGATCGACAACCTTCGTCTGTCCGTTTGGAGCGTAGCCGTGATGATGCGGTGCACCCGCTTTCGCGTCAGTGTAGGGCCTCCCCGGTCCATCTGAGTAGCGAGCACCGCCCTGTGCCAAGTTGAAAACGTCGCAACGAAAGCCCATCTGAGATACGTGGCGGTTACCAGACTGGGCGAATCGATCGAAAGCAGTCGAAAAGACGTAAGTCGTTGCTATTTCAGAGGATATTCTTGTTTTGGCACAGGGCGGGTACTAGCACGGTCGGCGCTTCGAGTATTTTCCGGGAGACTGGAACTTGGTCAAGTGTTTGCTTTCAGGTTGTTGACGTATCTCCGTCCAGTATTCTTCGCGGACCTCCTCGTCGATCTCGACGGTGGCGGGATAGAGCGCGTCATTGCCGTCTTTGCGGCATCTGGACACCCAATACCACATACCGGATTCAACATTGTAGTAGTTGGCCTTGTAGCCTGAACCCTTTAGCGATTGAAGTTTCCTGCCATCGTAATAGATCGTTTTGCGTGTCTTGGAGAACGTCACACGCCCAATGCGAGCAGGACCTGACAATCCGGGTTTCATTTCGATGTACATGATTTCGCCGCGTGATTCCGTGGACGGCGGTATGAACTTGTGTGGGTCTTCCGTTTTATAGAGATGTGGAAGGTTGGGAGCGAAATGTACCGCCGGATCGGGAAACACAGCAACCGGTTCTCGGTCCCATACATTGAGCGAATGAAGAAAGTGCTTCTCGTCTTGGATTGAGAGCGGGTCGACATCTGTGGGCAAGTTCAGTTTTACGTCGTTTGACTCCGGTACTTCGAGGACGGCGATTTGGTCAATTAGAAGTGACCGTACAACGAGGGTAACGTCGCGATCTGAATCGAGGCGATCCAGAAAATCGGACCATGCAGAAGCGTCACCGCGTTCGAGGCGAACGACGCATGCCCGAACGAATTGGCCGTCGGACCAAGAGGGCGATCCACAAGCGTTGTACAGTGTCATTTGACGGCAAGCGTCGTTGATGTGCGTCAGAATGTAAAGCCGTGCGTCCATGAGAGCGCGATTGGTTGAGGCGACGAACGAGTATTCGACCGCAAAATCACGGTGTAGCATACGACTTAATTGCAGCCGAGCATGGATTCGTGAAAGAACAAATGTAATACTACGAAAAGAGTTGCGACGGATAGCTCGGAATATTCGCCATACTATGCCGCAGTCTTCATAGTTTTACCCGCCTCAAATCCCGTCCACAACAACCAGCCGAGACGAGCCCCGTTTTTGGCCCAGGTAGCCCAAACCATGACCACTGAGTTAGCAAAGTGAAAGAATAACTGTTATGACATAAGTCGTTACAGGACAAATCGATGCTTTCATTTTGGCGCAGGACGGTGTCCCTCCCCGCGAGATTACCCGGGATGATCTGTGAAGAGGCACCGATCAGCCGTTGCATGAGCAATCCCGCCAAGATGTAGAACAACCCCATCAACGTGATGTTTGGACAATTCAGTAGCGAGTTCTTGGAAACCAAGTTGTCGCACTACCGCCAAAACTTGTTCTTGAGTTGACGATAAAAAATCATTTTCTTTGATTGAATAAAGAAATCGCGCTTTTCTAGGGTCACCTGTTTTGAATTCCACCCAATGACTAGTGTAGACGGGAAAAATATAGCTGAGCTTTATTGTTAGTTGCCAAAAACACGGAGGAACCTTGTCGTAAACATAAATGGAGTAACAGTTACAAAAGTTGTAGTCGTTCTCAAAGTCGGTCATGTTGACCACTTCATGAGGAAAAGCGGCATCGCAGATAAGCGAATAGTAACGGTTTGCTTCCCACCCCAAAAGACTGCCAACGGGTGGGCCGTACTTAAAGGCGCGTTTAATAGCTAATAGCATATCATTTAAGTGTATCATTGGTTGCCTCTAGGATAGGGTGTTGTGGTTGGATTCCCATGTATCATGCCACTGTCTCCCTTACTCGGGGACCAGTGTACAAAAAATGAGTTCTGAGGTAACCCTCCATAAGTCGTTCCAACCGGATGATCAAAAGTGTAGCCTTTGCCTATTAGTCTGCCATCACTACCAAACTGTGGATATCCGTATTCCCATGCTGCCTGAACCATTTGGTAAACTTCTTCATAGCTGTAATTTGAAAGAAATTGTGATTTGCCTGGGATGCCAGGGTTGTTGATATGCTTGTGTTGCTGAGGTTTTTCTACTGGGGGATGTCTGCCAATGTTTGGGTATTTCTGCCAATCTTCTCCTGGGACTTTAGGTGGGTTACGAGACAACGAAGGGGTCGGAGTTGGCTTTGGAGTCGTAGGTCGTGGTGGAGTTGTTTTGGGTGCTTGCCTGCGTCCCCCAGGTCGTTGGTGCTGAAGCGACAGACTCTTGGACTTACTTGCTGCGGGGCTTATGGGAGTCAGCGCTTCGCCTGGGCGAACTGCTACATATGAGCTGGGATCTACCCAATTCGATTCAGCCACGCTGGACCGCAGGAAGCTTCCCCACGCTGGAGATCCCAGCAGCCCTACAGAAAAACGATACAGACGACTCCATTCCCTTGCTGCCAGGATTTGAAAGACTTTTGCAGGAAACTCCCGTTGCACATAGGACCGGCTGGGTATTTAGTCCACATTACGTCCGTGGTTATTCCGCGACATCACGACCAACGGTCGCTTGGGTCGGAAAAATCGTAAGCAAGATCGGGCAAGCTGCGCAGGTTTCTGTTGCAGGTGCCAATGACCGAACTGGATATCCGGAGAAGTTTGCCTCGGCACACGATCTTCGACGTTCGTGCGCTCAGAGGCTTCTCAAGGCGGGAGTCCCCCCCTTAACGATCGCTCGAGTGATGCGGCATGAATCCTGGGAGACTACCCAGAAATATTATGCTCCTGGTGAGGTGCAAAATGATGCTCAAGTGCTACGAGATCGACTTGGTGAGGAGGGCTAGGTACAGTTCAGGTACACTCGCAGGTACACTCGCCAAGAAACAAAAATGCCGCAACGACGTAAGTCCTTGCGGCATAAGGTACACCCGACAGGATTCGAACCTGTAACCCTCGGTTCCGAAGACCGATGCGCTATCCAATTGCGCCACGGGTGCAGCTCTAAAAGCCCTTTTAACCTACCAAGTTTTCGCGTTGCGGCAAGTGCCACAAAACCGGCTCATTTCGGCCGGTCTCGTCCATTGCTTCCGCACGATCCACAGGGGCTTAGGCCCCGCCTGCTGCACTCAGTAGTCCCTCAATCCGCTCTTCCAAGGCCTGTTGCTCAGCGGCATTGGGTGCCCCTAAGGACTCCCAAACCATTTTTCCCGACTTGTCAAACAGACGCAGGGTCGGAAACCCTTCCACTTTGAAGGCGTCTGCCGCTTCGGAGTTCGGCCCATCGTAAGAGCTCAGCAGGTTCTCAAAACCGCCCGCATCATGTTGCGAAAGGAACGCCTTTACTTGGTTCTCGTCATCAAACGAATCAAAGCTGATCGTTACGACCGAGAGCCCCTTCCCGGCGTACTTCTTTCCAGTCTCTACAGTATGCGGAAAACTCGCAACGCATGGACCGCACCAAGTGGCCCAGTAGTCCACCAGCACGACCTTCCCTTGCAACTTTTCCAGAGTCGCTGCAAATGCCTTCTCGTCTCCCTTGGTCAAGGTCACCGCACTTACGGCCGCAGCGTCTCCCTTGCTGCTTACCTTCGCATTGGGCGTTTCTCCCTTTTGTGAGCAGCCAACCGCCAACATCCCCAAAATTACGCAGCTACCAAGCCAAAATGCACGCCGTTGCATGGGTGTCTCACTCTATCCAAAGTCAAAAAGTCGTGAATGCTAACAGTAGTTACTTGCCTCATATTATACGCATCCGCTGCCCCAAAGACCGCCCGGCATTCCTCGAATATGGTACGCTAAAGTTGGCGACGCTGAGCACGCAAATCTGTTCCTCGTTACAAGCGACACCGCTCAGCGCCCCGCGATAGTTGCCTTGGTAAGCTCTGTCTCGTTGCATCTCCAACGGGCTGCATCAACTAGTTTTCGAATTGCCTCTTAACGCACACCTGTCGGAGGATTCCCATGGCACCAAGCTTGCAACTCACGTTCGGAAAAAACTGGGGCCCTGTGGTGCTTGGCCAGCCCCGATCGCAAGTGGTTGAGGAGCTCACCAAGGCTGGCTTGGATGTTGAGGATGAAGAAGGGGAAGACACGATCTACCTTTTTGATCCCGAGTTTGAGGTTACCTTTGCCACCGAGGAGCCAGCCAATCTGTTGCAAATCGTCATTGAAGATGCTGACCTTCAAGTGAACGGCCTGCCACTCCTCAAAACCACGCTGGACCAAGCCCTATTGGCGGTCCAGATCAACGCATTTGAAGAGGCGTTCTGGCGCATGGAAGATGAGCCCAGCGACTCGCTCCCTGCAAATCTTGATCCCGCCGCTGAAAAGCCGCCTGCACCTTCACCTCAGCAGTTAATTGCTGAAGGGACTCTTTGGATACCTTCATTGGGCTTAGGGCTAGTGATGTGGAAAGGGATCGTGTGCAAGGTCGCCCTTCGGCAGCCCCAAGATTCGCCCCCAGCCGGCGTTGCGCCGCTCACCGAGCAGCAGCTAGAGCTGGCCATGCAACAAGAACTCCCCAAGCCTCCCCAGCCAGAAGCTCCACCAAGCCTTTTGTCTCGCCTTGTCCGAATCTTTACGACGCTGATCTTCCTCGCCCTGGGGTGCCTTCTAGGCGTCTCCGCCCTCCGTCACCAAAAGCTGTGGAATGAAGCTCCACATGCCAAGGGAACGCTCGTCGCAATCGAGCCCAACGATCCCGTCAAAAAGGCTGATGTCTACGTTATTGACTACGAAGACCTCGAAGGCAAAAAACACCAAGCCCGGTTCACACTCGCGGACATGTACGTTCCGCAAGCCATCGGCGACACCGTCGATGTCGTGTTTCTGCCGAGCGCTCCCGATCAACCGCTAGGCCCTGCCAAAGTAAAGAACATCACGTTCATCACGTTTGTCCCTTGGGGTATCGGCCTAATGGCGGTTTATGTCGTTACCAACGCTGTGCTAACAATCCTGCTAAAACTAATTGGCCGCTAAGACTAACCACTAAGCGGCACAAATAATTAGCGAATTCAGCCTATCGCGTCTTGTGAATGCCACAGCCAAACGGACGGGCCTTGGCAACTTCTGGTGTCTTGCCCGCCAGAGCCGCCGTAACAGCCTCTTCGACAAAGTGTTGACTTGCACCGTTTTGCTTGTTGTCAAAAGGGCCCGAGAACACGAGCTTCCGTTCACCATCAAGCACAAACAAGTGCGGCGTAACCTTCGCACCAAAGGCTTCAGCAACGTCGCCCGTCTTGTCAAACACGTAGGGATAAGCAAAGCCATTCTTCTCCGCCACAACCTTCATGGCTGCCAAATCTTCCGTAGCGTTGTTGCTGTTAACCGCCAAAAACACCACGCCCTCTTTCGCGTGCTTCTTTGCGAACGCGTTGAACTTCTCTTGATAGGCAATCGCTACGGGGCATTCATTGCAAGTGAACGCAACCACAATCACTTTTGCCTTCTTCATGTTCTCCAGCGAGTACCGGTGTCCGTCCACACCCTCCAAAGCTGGAAAGCTTGGCACCTTGTCTCCCGGCGAAAGCTCTGCTGCCCCGGCTGTAAAAAACGACGCTCCCGTCATCACTACCAACGCCGCCAATGCCAAAACCTTACGCATAAAAAACTCCGTACGCTTAGCTTGCTAGAAATCTGATCCCGTTGCCCACATCAAAAGTTTAGACAATCCCTGTGACACGTCTGGTCACAGCATGTTTGAACATGGATGTAAATCCTATACGCTCGCCTCGCGCCGTTGTACAAAAACCAGCGACAAAACGCGAAAACAGCCTCGTCTGTTAATCTGGGCAAATAGACGTTGCTCTTCCAGCCACCCTCGAAGGACACTTGGTCAATTCGAATCTGGTTCGATACCTCGCCCCAGGCACACCGAGGCCTCCAAGCATCTAACTGTTTACCAGAAAACAACTTAGGACCCACCGGAATTAGCTATCCCGGTAAGGGGGGCAAAATTGCTAGAATCGAGCCCCTACGGGATGCATGACGTTTCCCAGCATTGGCCGACAGGTGAACGGATTTACCAAGGGCTTGGGCATGGGAACTTTGCAAGTTTGGGAATGGGTGCTGCTGCTAATCGCCGTAGTGGTGGCGGTCCGCTCGCTTGCCCGCCTGATGCGAATCGAACGCGACAAGCTCGTTGCCGAGATCACCAGCGAAGTCGAAGAGCAGCAGCGACAGAAAAAAGAGGAAGAGCGACGCCAGCGCGCCAAGAAGCGGGGCGGCGCCAAGAAGGCCGCCTAGGTTGGTGGGCCATACCCTCGAAGGATTGATCGCGATCCTGATAGTTGGATTGCCGTTTTTGGAATTTGAGCTCTGACAATGAACAAGCGTTTGTACATCGAGACCGTTGGCTGCCAGATGAATGTCTTGGATAGCGAGATGGTCGTCGCCTCCCTTCGCAAGCAAGGCTACGATCTTTCCAAAGACGTAGACTCTGCCGACGTCATTCTTTTCAACACATGTTCCGTGCGCGAGCAGGCCGAAAATAAAACCTACAGCGCGCTGGGGCGCCTGCGCAATTACAAAAAAGAGCATCCCGACAAGATCATCGGTGTGCTTGGCTGCATGGCACAAAAGGACCAACAACTGGTTTTTGACCGTGCCCCGTACGTTGATTTAGTCGTTGGCCCGGGCCAGCTCAGCCAAGTGCCAGAGCTGCTCCAAAAAATCTCCACGGGCGCTGGTCAACAAATTGCCGTTAGCCTCGGTCGTCGCGATGGTAACGTTGAAGAGATCCGTCGCAGTCACGAGACCTTCGATCCCCTACGCGACCCGACCATGCGTCCAACGCCGTTTCAGGCTTACTTGCGCATTCAAATCGGCTGTGACAAGTTTTGCACCTACTGCATCGTTCCGATGACGCGTGGGCCAGAGCAAGGTCGCGCTCCCGATCAGATCATTGCCGAGGCTCGTATCTTGGCCGATCAAGGTTGCAAAGAGATCACGCTGATTGGCCAAACGGTCAACAGCTACCGTCATTTGGAAAATGGCAAAACAACTCGCCTTTCCGACCTTCTCTACGCCTTGCACGATATTAATGGGATCGAACGTCTTAAGTTCGTCACGAATTACCCCAAGGATATGACCAACGACTTGCTCGATGCGGTCCGCGACCTTCCAAAGGTTTCTCCCTATTTGCATGTCCCCGCTCAAAGTGGCTCCAACGATGTGCTCGCTCGCATGAAACGCGGCTACACGGTGGAAGACTATCGAGAGATGATGAGCCGGATTCGCGAACGCCTTCCCGATGCGGCCGTCACGAGCGACTTCATTGTGGGCTTCTCCGGCGAGACCGATGAAGACTTCCGCATGACGTACGACCTTGTCGCGGAAAGCCGTTTCAAGAACAGCTTTATCTTCAAGTACAGCGAACGCCCCGGCACCAAAGGCGCATCGATTTATCCCGATGACATTCCGTTTGATGTCAAGCATCAACGGAACATCGAGCTTTTGGAATTGCAAAATCGCATCAGCGAGCAAGACAACCAAAAGTTCCTAGGCCAGCGAGTTTCGGTCCTGGTTGAAGGGCCTAGCAAAACCGCCGTTCGTAAAGAGCAAGACACCGGCCCGCTGGTACAGCTTACGGGCCGTACCACCTGTGACCGCATTGCCGTGTTTGAAGGCAATATGCGTCTTGTCGGAGAAATCATCCCCGTTGCGATTTACGATGTGGCTCCGCATCTGCTGTTTGGTGCCGTCGTTACACAGCACATCACGCCATCGCTGCAACCTATCGGCAGCGGCAATCCATGAGTGATCGGGAAATGTCCCGACCCCAACCTTTGTCGTCTCGCAAACGGCCCATTCGCTTTGCCTCTCGTCTTCGGCGATTGGCAAAGATTGCTGCTTCGCTCGTCTCGGATGCCGTACCGGAATCACTGGCAATCCTCTTGCCTGTTTGCATCGCGATTCGGCACACGCAGTCGTCCTCCGTTTTAGAAAACTGGTGGACACAGGGCGCGACCTCGTCTCAGCAAGAAACGCTTGCGATCGCGACTCAAATCCTGGCCCAGCCAGTTGTCCCGAATTGGCTAGAGCCGCTTAAGCAGCAAACGCTCCTTTGTTTGGCCTCGGACGAAACCGATATTGAGGCGGGCGAACTTTCCCCGCTAGAACGCTTCGTCACCTACTGGTTTGAATCATTCCTGGCGATTCATGCCGCACAAGATCGAAAGCAAGCTGGCGTTTATTTCACCCCGCCGGCTGTGGCCGCATTCACCATTCGCCACGCCGGTGAATTACTATCACCGGGCAGCAAGACCAGTTGGCTCGACTACTTTGCCGATCCACATTCGAACTCGCTCGGTGGACTATTGCTCGACCCCGCCGTTGGCAGCGGAATCTTCTTGGCCGAAGTTGTTCGCCAAGCCCATGCCCAATTTGCTTCTTTAGAATCAGGCCATTCCGCAGGCGACTGGCAAGTCTTCGTCTCTAATCGACTTCTGCCTGGACTGAAAGGGTTGGAGCTATTGGCCGATAGCGCCTGCTTGGCACGGCTAAATGTCGGGCTCGCTCTGCAGAAGTCCGGCCTGCAGTTAGATCATATTACATGGCAGGGGATCGAAGTTCAAAACAGCCTGCTGGTTCCGCCCACACTTCCCACATCGAAGCGGCTAGCGATTGTAGGCAATCCACCATTTGTCAGTTTTTCGGTTAATCAAGGCGAATGGATTACACGGCTCGTGCGTGGGACGGCCGAAGTCCCCGGCTATCTGCGCCGTGGCGATAAGGTGCTCGGCGAACGAAAGACCTGGCTGCACGATGACTATGTAAAATTCTTTCGCCTGGCTCAGTGGCTTGTAGAAGGGCAGGGGAGTGGCCTCGTTGCTTTTGTGTCTAATCATGGCTTTCTCGATAATGTGACCTTCCGATTGATGCGGGAGGAGCTCCTCCGAGTCTTTCCTTGCATCGATATTGTGGACTTACATGGCAATCGAAAGCAGCCCTTAAAAGTGGACCAAGGCAAAGACGAGAACATCTTCGGGCTCGATCAAGGCATTGCCATTACGTTCCTTCATTGTTCGCAGAGCGATAGCCCACAAGTGAAAAAGTTGCTCCGCCGCGCCGATCTAGTCGGTACGGCGGAAAGCAAGACGCAAACCCTAGCCACTACATGGGCGAGCGATTTGCTTCGCCGGTTGGAAATCGAATCCGATGGCGCTGCGTGGGCATCGTCCAATGACAACTCCGTTCGCATCATCTCAAGCGGACTGACGATTGCCGACTTGTTTTCTTTTCAAGCCACTGCTCCCGTTACTGCGAGGGATCGTCTGGTCGTTGGATTCACGCCGGCCGAAGTGCTGGCCAACATTCAGGCCTTCGCCGATCCATCGCTTACCGATGACGATCTTCGAAATCGCTACTTTGGCAAGGTTCGAACTTCACGATACCTGCGTGGCGATACGCGCAGTTGGAAATTGCCTGCGGCACGTGAACTAGTAAGGCAGCACGGCGCCAATGCTGCCGTCGTTCAAAGTGTTTGGTACCGACCTTGGGATTTGCGCTACGTCTATTGGGATAGTCGCTGGATCGATTGGCCCCGAACGCAGTTAACCCAGTGGTTGTCACAGCCGAATAGCTTGGCTTTGATTACACGGCGGCAAATCCCTCATTCATCGGCAGGAAACTTCTTCTGGGTCACCGATCGACTCACGCTTGACGGGATCATTCGCAGCGACAATCGTGGGGGCGAATCGGTCTTTCCACTGTGGCTCGGAAGCAGTTGCAACCTAAGGCCACAGGTTGCCTCCCAGTTGCTTTCGTGCTTTGGCGAAACGTATAGCGAATCCAACCAGTCGCCGTACGGCCCGAAGGCAATCTTGGGATATCTATACGCGCTAGTCCATTCGCATCCGTATCAGCAAAAGATCTCGCAGGCTTCGATTCTCAATTTTCCACCCCTCTTTTACCCGCGAAATCAAGCTCTTTTCGAAGCGATGTCGAAACGGGGGCTTGAACTGATGGGCTTGCATCTCACGCCGCCAAGTGAGGCACAGCAAATCATGCCCGTAAATCTTGGTGACCGCTCGAATGTTTCACCCGAATCGATTCAAGCATTCCAAGTTGGCAGTTATCCCATTCAAACGCTGCATCAAAAACGATTGCGACAAATGCACGCCTCCCCAGAGCAAGCCCAGTCGCATAGGGCATCGATCCAGCGCTTAGTCGCTGCCTCAATCTCATTGCAGCAAGAAGTTTCCGCGCTACTGACTTCACATGGCGGAATGGACTCGCTTCACCTGCCTACATGAAAAAGCTGCAAGCTAAGCGGGCCTTCTTAGCTTTTTTTCTAAATCGCGGCGCAGATTTCTGGCAGCGCGGTACACTTTCCTCATCACGTAAAGATTGTGGCAACGTTACAAACGTTCTGATCGACACAATCGAAACATGTCCGGCCCTCAAGCCGTTGCATGTAGCCTTTGGGAGGAGCAAAAGTTCATGAGTCATGCCAAGCGGATTGGGATTCTTACAGCCGGTGGCGACTGCCCTGGTCTTAATGCAGTTATTCGTGGCGCGGTAAAGAGCGCGAACGTGCATGGCTATGATGTCGTCGGCTTTTTGAAAGGTTATGAAGGGCTCGTTGATCCCGTCAGCTACATCCCGCTAACTTCGAAGAATACCAAGGGTATTCTGAATCAAGGTGGTACGATTATTGGCTCCACCAATAAGGGGCGCTTTGCAGCGACCGTTGGTGTTAACGACCGTTTAGAGCTAGACCCGGAATTAGTCGCCGGTGTAAAGACCACCATGGCGCAGCTCGATATCAGTGGGCTGATTTGCGTCGGTGGCGATGGCTCTTTGGCGGTGGCACAACAATTCCACGAAGCAGGGATTCCCGTCGTAGGCGTTCCCAAGACGATCGACAATGATCTTTCGAGCACCGCCTTTACGTTCGGATTTTTCAGCGCCGTTTTTTGTGCAACCGATGCTCTCGATCGCTTGCACACCACCGCCGCGAGCCATGAGCGGGTGATGGTGCTTGAAGTGATGGGACGACACGCTGGCTGGATCGCTCTTTATGCCGGTATCGCCGGCGGTGGCGATGTGATCCTGATTCCAGAAATCGGCTGGAGCTTTGAACACGTCTGCCAAGCTATCTTGGCTCGGGAACAGCGGGGCAAACGATTCACGCTCGTCGTGGTGGCCGAAGGCGCAGAGCTTCCCTCGGGCGAACTCGTCACGCAAGAGCGACGTTCGGATAATGCACAGGTGCGACTAGGCGGTATTGGAAATATTGTCGGCTACGAGATTGAACGACGCCTAGGCAAAGAGACTCGCACGGTTGTGCTGGGACACTTGCAGCGGGGCGGCCCTCCCACCACGTTTGATCGCGTTGTTGCAACACAGTTCGGCGCCCATGCTGTGCGGCTGATTGTGGAACAGAAGTTTGGCCAGATGGTACGCTACAATCCGCCAAACCTCGACAGCGTTGCCATCATTGATGCGATCCAGCTTTCGACGGTGTCGCCCGAATGCTCCGCCGTTTTAGCAGCCCGCGCACTGGGCGTTAGTTTTGGCGATGGCAACGTAGCACCTCCATTTGTCTATCGCGGAGATTCCGATTCCGCAGGCCAATCGTGCCAAGCAACGGCCGAATCAGCCCTCGCGGCAGCCGTGGCTAAGCGATCATCGTCGAAGAAGTAATTTACCTCGATGGCACGAAACGAAGCGAATCGAGAAGACTTGCTGCGCGAAGCGACGGCGCTTGTTCGTCGTGGCGAGTTCGTTTTGCCGGGCTATGAAGAGCCCGTCACGATCGGCTTTCGTCGTGACGGCGCGGGAAGCATCTTTATCGGTGCCGATACGGTCTATCAGTTCAATGCACAAGGCGAGCTGCGCCGTGGCTATCTCGGCGGTAAACTCCTCAAGGCTCAATTAGGCAAACTCGTCGAGATGACTCGCGTTCGCAGCGAGACGGCCGTGGAACTTCAAAGCCGCGTACTTTCGCCTGAGGAAAACGCCCTTGTAATTTCTCAAATGCAGTCCGCCTTGGCTTTGGTAGCCACAGCGCTGCAAGATCCTGCCGCCACATTACGCGGCCAAGTTCCTGCCGACGGCGAAATTCTTCCCCAAGTACTTGGCTGGCTTGCTTCCTTGCCAAGCCCTCCCCGCATCGCTGCCGCGCCCAACGTTGCAGGTTAAATCGCTGGCTCTGCGAATCGATTGTGAGAACTAGATGGTTTCCCACAGTCACCTAGACGCACTAAAAAGTACGGCGGTTGTTAAAACACCTTGTCCCTTGGTAGTGCTACGCTTGCCAAGTAGCAGTGCCGGTGCCACGCATGGCGGCATTTGCCAAGTGAGCGGCGGCGGCGCTGGCGGCACCTTGTTCGGCAGGACAGATGGCAGGCTTACGACTGCGAATGCTGTCGATCCAGTTCGTGAGATGCAGGATCTCGCCATCGGGCTTGTCGTAGAAGTCGGCGCCACGTGGTCCGCTTCCTAGGATTAGTTCCGAGGCTTCTACCGGCTTTCCCTTTTCGGGCGTGATGATGAATCCGCCCCGATCCAAATACAGTGTGGCGTCGGAGCCCATGAATTCTAAAAGGGCGCCACGATGGGCATTGGAAAACGTTCCTTCAAAATGGAACTGCAGGTCATCGGGATAACGCAGAATCGTTTGCACGGTGTCGGGCGTTTCCCACACATCTTGGGCGAGTTGCATTTCCCCCATGCTGACCGCCTTTAGCGGATGGTCCAAATCTAAGATCCAGTGTGCCGTATCTACCCAGTGGACCATCAGGTCCGTAAAGATGCCGCCGCCAAAGTCCCAAAACCAACGCCATTGGCGAAAGCGGTACTGATCAAACGGCTGATCTTTAGCGGTCCCCAGAAAGTCCTTCCAGTCCACCGTCTTCGGATCGATCGTATCCTTTTGAAATTTCGTCGCCCGGCCTGAATTGCGGTTCCAGCAAGCGTGTACTTTGCGAACCTTGCCAATACCGCCAGACTGGATGATTTGCTTGGCCTTTTGAATATGCGGCATGCTTCGCTGCTGCGTACCGACCTGCACAATTCGGGAGTACTTGTTTTGTGCGGCAACAACGACCGCCCCTTCGGACGGATCGTGGGTCAGCGGCTTTTCTACATAGACATCCTTGCCCGCTTGGCAAGCTGCCACTGTCAGTCGTGCGTGCTGATGATCGGGGGCACCGATAAGAACCGCATCGATCTCTTTATTGGCCAAGAGCTCTTCGAAATGTTTGGTTACCGAAGCGTTCCCGTCGGCGAGTTGCCGAGCTTCGGCCAGGGCCGTATCCCAAACGTCACAAATCGCCATGATGCGAACGCCGGGTACTTTGTCCAGCGCCTTCATCAGATGGCGACATCTGCCCCCTGTGCCGATGCAACCAATGCGCAGTTCTTCATTGGCCGATTTAGGCTTGGCCGCCTCTTGCCCGAAAACGTGCGGGGCTAGCCAACTAGAAGCAGTGGCTGCGGTGGAAAGTGCACCAGCAGCCCACAAAAACTCACGTCGATCTTTCGCCTTCGCCATGAAAGTTCACTAGCCTTCTCGCCGGGCGAAGGTTTGCTAACTACTAGCGTGCCGTTACAGCACCGGCTGATTTAGGAGCCTCGAACGTAATAAACGATTGGCCATTCTCAGACCAAACACGCAATACACTGTCGGCTCCGCCTGCGATTACCGTCTTTCCGTCTGCACTGACGGCATTGGAATACATGTAATCGGTTGAGCCGGGGAAGTCTCGCACGTTGCCGCCGTTGGCCGCATTGGTGAACCGAACGATGCGATCACCACTGCAAACCAAAACAACGTCGGTGTCGGCCACAAAGTGAACGCTCGTGATCTCCTTGGAGAAACCAGCGATCGACCGTTGTTGGTCGCCGGTACGAGTATCCCATACCTTCACAGCAGTGTCAGCACCACAGCTAACCAAAACCCGACCATCGATCCGCCAAGTAACTCCCAGCACATGATGGGTGTGACCTTCAAAGGCCCGTACAAACTTGCCATCGGCAACTTGATGAACCTTAATAAAACGGTCTGCACCACAGCTGGCAATTTGCGTTCCGTCTGGCGAGAAATCCAGGCCAAACACGGTGTCGCTATGGGGTTCCTTCAGAGCCAAAACCATTTGGCCGTTTTCTACGTTCCAAATCTTGATTTCACCGCTGCGAGATGGCTCGCCACCACCGCTGGCGATGAGCTTGCCATCAGGGCTGAAATCCAGGGCAGTGATTCGGTCGGCCAAAGGCTCGGCAGAATCAGGATTGCCGATGGTTCGAACGAGCTTCCACTGGGTGGCATAATCCCACATCACGCCCGTGTTGTTCGCACCAAAGCTTATGGCCGTTTCTGGAGCAGTAAAGGCAACACCTAGCAGTGGCGTTCCTTGTCCTTCGATCACATCGATCGCAGCACCTGTGTCGCCATCCCATACGTGAATGCACTGATCATCGCCACAGCTGACAATGAACTTGCCATCTGGAGAGTAAGCGACGGCACGGATTGGCTTTTCACTTTCGGTCATCACCTTCTGCGAGGCTTGCAATTCCATATCACGCTGAGCCGCAGTTGCTTCACACGACTTGACCGTGGCTTCAAAGCCAGGCAGGGCTTCGATTGCCTTTTTCACGGACTCAGCAGCACGTTCTACGCTCCGCTGAGCAGCCTTGAAAGCACGATCGGCAGCATCACGCTCGTCAATCGCCTTTTGCGTTACTGGCGTTTGTTGCTTGACCTTTTGATCCGCTTGGTTGAAGGCGGTCGTTGCATCTTGAGCCGTCTTATCGGCAGTTTGCTTGGTTTGGTCAGCCAACTTCTTGGCGGCATCAGCGTCGGCAAATACCTTTTCAGCATTAACCTTAGCTTCGTCTGCCGTCTTCTTCTTAGCTTCGGCATCGGCGACAACCTTTTCCGCAGCTGCAACCGCGTCCTTCAAGCCTTGGTTCTGCGCGTCCTTGTTGAGCGCTTCCTTGGCTTGATTGAGAGCGGTTTGAGCCGTTTGTACGGCCGTAGCAGCATCGGTAGCCAGCTTCGTGGCATCATCCTTTTGCTTCGTAGCGGCAACAAAGGCTTCGGCCGCCTTGGGGGCAGCTTCATCAGCAACCTTCTTGGCGTCATCGGCTACCTTCTTGGCAGCGGTCGTATCGACCAATGCCTTGTCAGCAGCTGCCTTGTCGGCAATCGGTTGCTTCGAAGCTTGATCCTTGTTCTTGAACTCGGTGTCAGCAGCCGTGAGTGCTTCGCCCGACTTCTTTTGATTTTCTTCTTCGGCCGTCTTGCGCTTGCCGGCTTCCATCATGTCGGCCTTGGCCGATTCCAGGTTGCGTTTGGCCAAGCTGACTTCACGCGTAGCAGCAGCAACCTTTAGTTCGGTTCGGAAGTCCCCCTTCATCTCGAGGATCGACTGGCTGTTCTCGGCATTCCATAGACGAACGCGATTGTTGGCTCCCACCGAGGCAAATCGCTTGGCATCGGGACGAACGGCAACTCCATCAATGGGAGCACCATGGTTAACCGTCTTGGTGGCATTGCCGCTGGCGACGTCGATTTCACGTGCGTTGCCATCTTTGCAACCCGTCAGGAGCTTGGCTCCCTTTTCGTAAGCAACAAGCGAAGTTACAGGAGCGCCGTGGCCGGCAACTTCCTTCAGTGGCTTAGGAGCTTCTGCACCTTCCTTCGGTGCGGCAGGCAAAGCCCAGAAGCGAAGCGAGTTGTCAGCTCCGCCCGTGGCAACTTGGGTGTCACCAGCAATCAGAGCAACGGCATTTACTGGTGCCGCAGTCTCTACGGAACCAACCAATGCACCGTCAGCCAAATTCCAAAGCTTGAATGTCTTGTCTTGCGAACCCGAAACAAGCTTCGAGCCATTGGCAGCAAACGCAACGCCAGAAACGGCGGCAGTGTGGCCGGCCATCGCCTTGGCGATTTGTCCATTGGCGGTATCAAACAGCTTGATCTTGCCCGACTCTTCACCAACCGCTACCCACTTGCCATCGCTGCTAACCGCGACGGAGCGGGCTGGTGATTCCAGAGCGGCTAGGTCGAGCTTCTTCGCAGGCTGTGGCTTTTTCCAAAGCTTGACCGTGCGATAGCCACCGGATGCCAAGTACTGTCCATCGGGGCTAAAAGCGAGCGACTGGATCAGGTCGAGATCGGCAACGCCGGCATTCTTGTAAATGCCACGTTCGATCAGCGAGGGATCGGTAAGTCGCCCCAGTTCACGCTTGCTAGGAATGTGGTACAGGAAGATTTGGTTGGCACGTCCGGCGGCACCGTACTGGCCGTCAGGCGAAATAGCGACGGAGAAAATCGGGTTCACGCCGGCTGGCAGTGGCTGCCAAACGATATTGGCGGTAACCGACTTCACTTCCCCCTTCGCGCCTTGGTCGATCCACAGCTTGATCAGGCCCAGTTCGGCAGGCGTCAGGTTCTTGGCCTTTACATCGTTGTCGGCAGGCGGCATCACCGGGTCTTTTTGGTGAGCGGCCAATTTGACGACTAAGCTCTCCAGGCCGTTGCCTGCAACAGCCGCAGGACCGCTAGTGCCACCCTTCAGGATTTGCTTTGGCGTTTCAAGCACGAGGTCGCTCTCGGCCTCGGTGGTGCTGTGGCAAGCCAAGCAGTTCTTGCGGAAGATCGGCAGCACTTCCTTTTCGAAGTCGACTGGGTCTGGATGATTGACGGCCGCGATTTCAATCGGGGCGGCTTGAAGCGATGAGCTTCCAAGTAGCAACGCCGCTACCCCGGTGCAGGTCCAAAGCCCACGTCCCCAGCGAGCTGTCAGAAGGCGAGACAGATGAGTAGTTGGGAAGGTTGGTCGCATCATTTCGAACTCTCCAAGGATGAACCACTTTGCAAGTGCTGAAGTGGTGTTGGCTTGTTTGCGTGGTCGTTAAGGTTGTGTCGAAGTTGAGGTTTCAGGGAGCAGACGTAGCCTAAACCACGTGGACTATTTCGCAGGTGCCGCTTCAATTTTGACAGCGACGGGAACCTTCGTAGTCACTTCAACATTGTTGAAGCGGCCTTTCGCAGTCACGGTGAGCATGTGGTCTCCTGGCGTGGCGTTTGCCGCCGCGACAAGTTCCAGTTTGCCTTCCGCTTGGGCACCAGGAACGGCCACATTGGCAATTTGGATGCCTTGAACGCCCGGTGGTAGTTGAACCGATAGTTCCACATTTTCTGCAAACCCGTAGAGGCGTTGCAGAGCTACCGTCAGTTGGCCCTTCTCGCCTTGCTTCACCGCGGCAGGTGGCGCCGTGGCAGTAACGACCAAGGGGCTTGCTACAACGCGAAGCTTGATCGACGTCGAAGGGACGGCGAAGTTAACGTCGCGAGGTTGGTTGGCTTGACGAATCGCCGCAACGCGTTGATCCACTTGTTGCTTGATTTGAGTCCCTTGCGTGGTCTTGTCTTGCAAGGCCTTCAAAGCGGCTTCGGCTGCAACCTTGGCATCATCCTTGACCTTTTGGTTGGCCTTGGCGTCGGCTAATGCTTTTTCGCCAGCAGCAAGTGCTTCGTCGGCAACTTTTTGCTCGGCGGCGGCAGCGGTTGAAGCTGCCGAAGCTTTTTGTTCTGCTTCTTTCAAGCCAGCGTTCGCTGCATCGGCGGCTGCCGCAGCAGTGGCCTTCGCAAGTGCTTCAGCGGCCGCTTTGGCTGCTTCGCCCTTTTGCTTGGCGACGTTGGCTTGGTTATCACGTGTTTGCTGGGCGGTGGTCGTGGCCGTCGCAGCAGCTTGTGCTTGTTTAACAGCATCGTCTTTGGCCGCAGTGCTCTTGGTGACAAGGTCAGCCAGTTCCTTCTGAGCCTGCTCAACGGCTTTTTGCTCTGCTTCGGCCGCTACCAGAGCTTCTGGGTTGCGAACATGCTTGAGCTTGGTCTCGCCACGCAGGAAGAAGGTGTATAGGCCGGGCTTGGTGTTCTGCTGATTGATCAGAACGTCGAGCTTGCCTTGGGCGGTGTTGCCATCCAAGTTTACTTCGGCTGGTTTGATTTGATCAGGAAGGTCGGTAGCGGTTAGCTTGATGGGCTCTTTGAAATCACCACGACGTTGAATCGTCAGCGGGATTTCTAGCTTGCCACCGAGCGAGGTTTCCCAAATCTTGTCTTCGCCCGTTTGAGCGACGACCACTTCGGTTTCCTTATCGATGACCGTAACCATCAATTGGCTTTGCATGAAGAATTCTGCAGGCTGCGTTTGACGATTGGCGGTTCCCCAAACCAATTGTCCATACCGAGCTTCACGCACGACTTCTGCACCACGAATTTGAGCCCGACCGACAACCTTGATAGGTCCGGAAAAGGCAGCCATGTTTTCCGGTGCCGAGATGACCAAGGAGGCCTTTTCGACATCACCAGAAATAACGGCAGTGGAGCTGGTCATGCCGGCTGGCAGCCCTTCCGCGCGAAGTTGAATTTCCCCTTCGAAACCATCGCGGCGGTCGACCTTCACAGAGACAAGCAGATTGCCACCCTTGCGAACAACGCCCGAGGCAAGTTGTGTTACTTGCGCTTGGGGAGTTGGCATCAGCGTGACGGCTTGCGCCAACATGCGGAAGTCTTCAATACCAGGACGTACTGCCAGGCGATACACTTTTGCGGGGTCGCTTCCACCGGTACCCGATTGGTCACGCAGCATGATGCGATACGTGCCATCTTCGGGAACGGTGAGCTTGTAGGAAGGATCATCCGTAGAGGAATCGAGGTCAGTACCGATCTTGGCAGGGCGATCCGCTGGATCATCCAGCTGGGCCACATCCGCCACGACTTCTTCGCCCTTTTCATTCTTGGTCACGCGGAACAAGGACAAAGCAGGGTCGCAGTCGAGGCCCAAGCGATGGCAGAAGACGTCAATCCAAAGGACTTCCCCCTTCTTGGCGTCAAACTGGAACCAGTCAACATCGCCATTTGGCAAATACTGGCCCGTTACCTCAAAAGGGACGGTCAGTTTCTGGGCTTGAGCAGGAGTCGAGTTGGGCTCAACTTCCAAAACCACTGGGGCCTGAGCCACATAGAAAGGAACGCGATTCGAAGCGCCAGCGGGTGACGGCAGTTGGAAAGTGATTGCATCCAGCAAGGCCGTGCGAACGGGCAATTGTGTGAGTGCCGGCATTTGTGTCTTCGAAGCTTCGTCACCTGGAACTGCGATGGTAGCGGCCACCTTTTGCAGTGGCGCACCGTTACGCGTCAAACCGTCTGCAGGAACACCACCTGGTAGGTTGCGTCCGTAGATGGTGACGGCTTGATTGGTGCCTGGCAGGCCCGAGGGAGGGTAAATGAAGTCGATAAGAGGCGTTGCCGAAACATCGAAGTGATAGAAGTAAGCAGGACCTTGTCCGTAGACGTGGTCAAAAAGCTTGATGCCATAAACGCCCTCAGCAGGAGCGGTGAATTCGATCGCGGGATCGGCACCAACCGCATCGCGAGAGCGAGAGATCTCTTTGCCAGCGGGATTGGTTAGCACCATGCTGGCATTCATCCGCGAACCAATGCGGCTGGCTTGCACACTGAATACAACATGCTCGCCAGCCTTTAGTGGAACCTTGATGAAGTCCATGCTGTTGCTATCAATACGCCCCGAAAGGCCCGAGCCTGGCAGGACTTCAATCGACTTGTCGGCCGTCGCATTGCCGGCAGCGTCCGTCAGTTCATTGGAACTGCTCACTAGGAACCAGCGTGGATTGGATTGCCCGAAGCGACCTTCAGCACGCACTTCGTAAACGCCAGGTGGAACGTCAGCCGCAACTTGGACCGTGAACTGATTGGCGACGAGACGCGGCGTCTTTTCGAAGTCGTTGGGCGTCGTCATCTTGGCCGCACAGGTAATTCCTGGGTGGCTAAACACGAGCTTTTGCACATCCTCCAGATCGACGCCATCAATCGTGACATCTACAGGAGCGCCAGACTTGGCCGCCAGCGGATAGATCCCGTTGAGCTGCGTCGTAGGGAGCTGCGCCCAGGCGTCCGAAACACTTAGTGCCAACATTGTCGAGCAAATGCAACTTCCCATGAAAGGAATCGCTCGGCGAAGGTAGGGACCAAAAGAAAAAGCGCGATGGGATGCTGTCATGCAAGCCGCTCCTGAGACGGGAGGGTAAATCTGCTAGGAATCACGTTGTATTAGGCAAGAGCCGAGTTGCTCACCCAGAATTCAGATCGGGGCGAACGTCGGCCGTTATTAGGCAGGTCAAACCACTGGCAATTGGCGGCTAGATAGTGCGTTGTCATAAGCGACAAAGCACCCTCCGGCATCCGACTGTCAGGCAATTTTAGTTTGCTTCAGGGCTGTTCCTGCTGCCAGAAAAAACCAGCCCACAAAGCGAGTTTTGAACAAATACTGCCACTGCGTTCCCCACGCTGCATTGAGGTGGGGAACAACAGGGGAAGCATACATCCAATTAGTGATTGAACAGGAACTCTTTCGTATTGATCAGAGCCCAAACGATGTCTTCATAGGCACGTTGTGGAGTCTCTTTGTTCTTTTCGATGTGAGCCAAGGCAATGTTCAACTCATCTGCACTTGGAGCACGCGAGAAGGCCAACAAGTACAGGTCGCGAACTTTCAGTTCGTTAGGACGAGTCTTGTCTTGAGCCAAGACAGCCGCGCGACCATTTCCGGCCGTTAGCTTCCCTTGGATTTCGCCGGAGTTGAGAAGGTGCAAGCTTTGAGCCAAGTTGGCTTCGCTCGAACGTTCGCATTCGCAGGCGCTGCTGGCTTCTGGACGGCCGAACACCGTTAGGAAGTAGCTGTTAAATCCGTTGTCAGGAAGTTGAACGGCGCGGGTTCCTTGCGGAATATTTCCAAAGTTGCTTCCGGTCCCGGTGACAAGGTCAATCGAGTCCAGCAACACTTCGGCATTAAGCCGCTTGGGGTAGTAACGCGAGAAGTTTTGCTTGTCGTCTTGGTTCCATTCATTGGGCTCTGCACTGAGTTGATACGTGCTGGAGCTGACAATCGAACGGCAAAGATGCTTCAGATCAAACTTGTGGTCAATGAAGTCCTGAGCCAAAGCAGCCAGTAGAGCTGGGTTGGAGGCAGGGTTCGTAACACGCATGTCGTCTTCTGGATCAACAAGACCGCGACCGAAGAAGTGTTTCCAGTAGCGATTCACTAGCGAGCGAGCAAAGAAAGGATTGTCCTTATTGGACATCCAGTTGGCCAACTCTTCACGTGGATCTGCGTCTGGAGCGATTTCCAGCGAAGGGCTACCAAGTCCGGTTGGCTTTACAGGTTGGCCGGTCTTGGGATTGGTTGCTTGAGCAACGCCACGACGATGGAAGATGCGATCTTCGTTTTGGACTTGGCTACGCTTGCGTCCGACTTGGGCAAAGAAGGCCGAGAAACCGTAGTAATCCTGTTGGCTCCACTTTTCAAATGGATGGTGATGGCAACGGGCACATTGAATGCGAAGGCCAAGGAACAGCTGTGCTGTATCCTCAACTTGGGCCGATGCATCTTTGACTTCACGATACCAAGCGACCGGAGGATTCTTTCCGCTTTCACCACTCGCGGTGAGGATCTCACGCACGAATTGATCGTAAGGCTTGTTTTGATACAGGCTGTCACGAATCCATTCATGGAAGGCGAACGTCGCTGGCTTTTCTGCATCTTGACGACGCTTGTTGCGAAGGATCGCATTCCACTTGTTGGCGAAATAGTCGGCGTATTCTGGGCTGTCGAGCAAACGATTGACCAGCAAGTCACGCTTGTTAGGCGATTGATCTGCAAGGAATTGTTCGGACTCTTCTAGGGTTGGCAGGCGCCCGCAAAGATCAACACTAACACGACGCATGAACGTTGCATCATCACAAACCTTCGACGATGGCAAACCCAAAGCCTTGAGCTTGGCGAAAACGTTCTGATCAACAAAGTTCTTTTCTGGCGGCAGGTTGTCAGTCTTCACGCCGAGCGGAATCGTCGAGCGGAAAACACCGACGTGACCTTGGTAACGAGCCATGACGGCTACGCTGCCCGTAAGTTGTCCTGTCGTGACGAGACCCGTCACGCTGACTTCGGCCATTTCCGTATCGTTGGAATCGAACTGAACCGTGCGTGTAACATCTTCCGAAGACCCATCGGAGTAGTGAGCCACAACAACCAGCTGTTGCTTGTTGTCGCGTTCCATGATTCGCTCGGTCGGTTGCACTTCGATGTGCGTTACCTTGGGATCAGTATCAGCACCGTAAGGCATGCCTTGTTCAATCCAGCGACGGATCAAACGATAAGCGGCCGAATCAAATTCAATACGCTGACCACCACCGTGTGGCAATCGAGCGGTAGCCTTCAGGAGCAACAAGCTTTGATCAGGAGCAGCAGGGAACAGACGGCGTCCCTTCCCTTCCTTCACAAGGAATTCAAAGTCTTCTTTAGGTTCGAAGCCGAGCAGCGAAAGACGGAAGCCGTTTTGGCCACCACTCTTGCCGTGGCAACCACCACCATTACAGCTGTACTTGGTGAATACAGGCGTTACTTGGTTGGGAAAGTTGATCGGCAAGTCTTGAACAAGGTTGGTGACCTTGACCTTGAGCGATCCTTCCAAGCCTGGTGCAGCAGCGATGCGAACCGTTGCTTCGCCTTCCGAGACGGGCGTGATCAACCCCGTGGCATCCACCTTCACAATGCCGGGAGGCGCTGTGTCATAGGTGCTGCTGCGTGATAGATCTCGGTTCTGGCCGGATTCATAGTTTCCGGTCACTACGATCTGCTGAACGGCATCGCGTCCAGAGATGAGAACCAAGCCGTCTTTGGTACGGCCGGTATCGACAGCGATGGAAACCAGTTTGCCGGGGTCTCCCAATCCGGGAGCCTTAGGCTTGGCAGGTGCATCAGCACCTGAAGCTCAGCGACCAAACAAAGATGCCAGCAACGCCGAGCAAATTTCGAAGCAGCGCGACAGGGGATGTCGTACGCATGGGTAAATCCTTCCGCTTGCAAGTTAAGGTGGGTCAAGCGTCCCTAGCCATGCACTTTAGGGACGCGGGGATTTAAATTATGTCCCCCGCCGCACCAATTTGCAAGCAAACTTAAACGATTACTGATGGGTCTACGGCCTACTATGCCTCGAAAGGAGCGTTGTGTTACGCTAAACGCCTCTAATGGCACGGAAAAATACAATAAATAAATGACGATAAATGCTTTACTGCGGATTTGTGTCCACGAACGCCCTTAAAGGGTTGGTTTTTCCACACGTCGATTCGGCCAATTAACGAACTCGCTGAGCCACTCGCAGCTTTGCAGAACGACTTCGCGGATTGGCCGCGAGTTCATCGTCTGCCGCTACAACCGGCTTTTTCGTCAAAACTTCCATGATCAGCGACTCGCGAAACGCATTCTTTACTCGCCGGTCCTCGAGTGAATGGAAGCTGATAATGGCGAGTTTGCCGCCTATCGACAGACGTTGCGGCAAAACCGCGAGCGCCTTGTCCAAGGAGTCTAGCTCACGGTTAATAAAGATCCGCAAGGCTTGGAAGGTTCGTGTGGCGGGGTCGATCTTGTCGCGCGGGCTAGTCGGAACGCAGCTGCGCACAATTTTGGCGAACTCCGTGGCAGATCGGATCGGATGGGTTTGACGTAATTGCACAATCTTGCGAGCAATTCGCCGTGAAAACCGCTCTTCGCCGAACTGATAAATCACATCAGCAATATCGGCTTCATTCATCCGCTGCAGCAGCGACCAAGCAGGCTCGCCCTCTTCAGGATTGAAGCGAAGGTCAAGATCGCCGGAGGCATCAAAGCTAAACCCACGAGTGCCATCCGCTAACTGATCGCTAGAGAGTCCCAGGTCCAAAACGATTCCATCGACCGTTGCAATGCCGAGCTCGTCGAGGATTTCTGGGATCTCGCAAAAGTTCGCACGGGCAACTTTTACAGGAAGGCCAGCGAGATTTTTCTCTGCGGCGAGCAGTGCATCAGGGTCTCGGTCGACGGCCAGGACAAAGCCACTCTGGCCGTTGGTTTCGGCCCCGGTTTCCTGCAGTTTTTCGGCAAGTAGGCGGGTGTGGCCGCCTGCTCCTAATGTTCCGTCGACGAGGATCTTTCCTGGTTGTGGATCGAGCCAAGAAACGATTTCACGAGGCAGGACCGATACGTGGATTCTGGGCGAAGAAGTCATCGCCGCAAACTAACAGATTTTGCCGGTGAAGAAAGGGGCGGCAGGGGCTTCTGAAGGGCCAAAAGGCCCGTTTTTGAACGGCAATCGACCCGAGAGCAACATCCATGCAGCTCTGGGTTGGGTCGGTGCCGGCGATCTGCCGCGCTGGGAAGCGATGGATCGCAGTTCAAACTTGGTCGGGCATCCCGCCCCACACACGATGGCTCGATTGAAGGCAACTTTCAACGCTGCAGAAATACGGGCATTTCAACAGCAACCAAACCACATGGGGAATTGTTGCCTTCGATCACCATCGATAGGCAAAAGGGTAAGGGATGGGAAAACCCCGTCAATCAAAAACGGCCGCTAGCGAGGGAGCTCAGCGAGATTTGGCTCAGCGGACCTTAGTCCCTGATGTGCCATTGTTTACAACGAGGAAAATATTTTTCCCTTTTCGTTTTTCGACGTTTCAAAAGTCGTTGTTTTTATCGGCTATTTTTCCGATTTGTAGAGGTCGGCATACTGGGCGACCATCGCCGCCAATGAGAAATGGTCGCGTACTCGCCGAAAGTTCGCCTGGCCCTGTGACTGGGCCAAACTTGGATTGGTTGCAAAACGCTCGATGGAACTTAAAAACGCTGGGCCGTCGCCTGCGGGGACCAGTTGTCCTTCGGCCAATGGACCGAGCAGTTCTACCGTTCCTTCTGCCTGGGTAACCACAACGGGGCGCGAGGCGGCCATGGCTTCTAAAACCACGTTGGGCATGCCTTCCCAGCGGGAGGGAAGTAGCAGCATTTCAGAACGTTCAAGCAGCGCCGCCACATCTCGCCGCCACCCGCCAAAGAGGACTTTGTCTTGCAGTTGGTTTGCTGTTACGAGTCGCTCCAATTCGGATCTCTGTGAACCCTCACCGATCAAAAGGAGGCGATGCTGAGGAAGGCGTTTGAATAGTTCAGGAAGTTGCGGGATGAGCCAGTCGAGTCCCTTTTGTGGATCGAGTCGTCCCACAAAAAGGAGCACGCGATCACTCGGCGTAACCGAAATCGAAGTGAGGTCTGCGGCGGCTGTTTTGGCGGACGGAACTTCAATGCCGTTGGAAATGACTACCAGCTTTTCCGCAGGGAATTTGCCGGTTGTTTCGCAAAAGTCTCGCACCGTTTGGCTGACGCAGACAATCGCATTTTGTCGTGATGCGCAGCGCCGTTCCATCGACAATCGCCAGCGTCGTGGATCAGCAACGCGTATGCCCGCGGCAATAAACGGAACGTTAACAAGGCCGCCAACAATGGCGCCTAAGATGTTGGCATGAAACAGGAACGTTTGCAGGACATCGGGCTGTAGCTGCTTCAGCAAACGATAAAGTTGCAGGGCCACGAAGGGGAGCTTCCAAACGCTAGAGCCACCTAAAAAGTGCACCGGAATTTGGTGCTGCTCTAATTTTGCGACCAGTGCATCTTGAGGGGGCAGAGGGCGCGGACCCAGGGAGATGACTTGCGGCTCTAGCCCGTGGGAAACGAGGCCAATCGCCAAATGGACGAGGCACTTTTCTGCGCCGCCAACCGCCAGCTCCGTAATGAGAAGGGCAACTCGTTTTTTGGGTGCAGTAGGCATGGAATGGTCGAGCGTTGCTGGCCAGAAACCATGGCCCGGTTCACGTAGGGTGTGTGCGTTTTGCGTCTTCAAGAGAGGATAGCTCACCGGGCGATTTATTCCCAGTCAGCTTCTGTCGCATTGCGGTCGGACGGGTTTGTTGGGCTCGCCGATGGGATACCCTCCCGCGTATAATCGGAGGGTCTTGTCTTCTGCGTTTCGCGTGGCAGTGGGAAGTTCATCAATCTGGACTTCGTAGGTTTCGTCTTTGCAAGGAATGCGCTAAAAATGTCGGAAATGGATGCCTATGACTACGAGTTGCCTCGTGAGTTGATCGCACAAGAACCGCTGCGAAATCGGGTGGATGCGCGATTAATGATTGTGGACCGCGCTAGCCAAACGATCGATCATGCGCATATCCGAGATTTGCCGCAGCTCATTGCGCCGCAAGACTGCTTGATCATGAACAACACGAAAGTCATTCCAGCCCGTTTGGTGGGGCGGCGTGACAAGACCGGTGCACGCTGGTCGGGGCTGTTTTTGGCGGCGGACACCGATGGAAACTGGCGGATCCTTAGCAAGACACGAGGCAAGCTCGAACCGGGAGAGCTAATCATTGTTCTTTCTTGGGATATTCAGTCGAGCCTTGCGCTGCGGCTTCTTACCAAGCAAGAAGGGGGAGTCTGGATCGTTCGCCCCGAGCCGATGGGTGATCCGTTTGCCCATCTGGAAAAAGTAGGACGCGTTCCGCTGCCGCCGTACATTCGTGATGGAGAGATGGTGGAATCGGATGTGGCGAATTATCAAACGGTGTTTGCCGATAAACGTGGCGCCGTGGCAGCACCTACCGCCGGCTTGCACTTTACGCCCGATTTGCTGAAGAAATTGGCCGCTCAAGGGGTTGCGCAAGGAATGGTGACGTTGCATGTGGGGATCGGCACGTTTCGTCCTGTGAGCGTGGAAAAGCTTGACGACCATGTGATGCATTCAGAATGGTGCGAGGTAGACCAGGCAACGGTGGACCTTTGCAACAGTCGGCGTTCCCAGGGAGGCCGAGTCATTGCCGTTGGGACGACCGTGATGCGCAGCTTAGAGACGGCGGCGCGTGGGGGAGAATTACTGCCCATGCGCGGCGATACGCAGCTATTTATTCGCCCGGGCTTTGCCTTTCATGCCGTTGATGCGCTGCTTACCAATTTCCATTTGCCCAAAAGTACTTTGCTCGTGCTCGTGCGGACCTTTGGTGGAGATGATCTGCTCAAGCGTGCTTACAAAGAGGCCATTCGTCAGCAGTATCGATTCTTCAGCTATGGCGATGCGATGCTCATTCTTTAGACGCGGCAGCTAACTAGGGCATCCCATGTCGATTTGGCCGCAGATTGCGGCAAGCCACCTAATCTTCTCCGCAATTTGAGCGGTTTTCCAGGCAACAGACTTGGCTGTACCTGCTATTGCAAACTAGAATTATGGGCGAGGGAGGAGGCCGATTTCCTCTTGCCTTGCCAGCTTGGCTGGTCCCACCGCACTTGTTTGCTCCTGCCTGAAATCATCCTACCCCTTTGAATAGGCCCTGCCATGCAGTTTTTGGCTCGACCAAAGTACATCCGTTTTGTTCAATCGCTGAGCCGTTTCTGCCTTTCAAGGATTGCCTTGGGGCTGTTGCTGGTCATCAGTGGTTGGACTGCGCGTCTCTCTGCCGATGAAGCGCCGCGACTAGTTCGTGTGGTGCCGGAAGCGATTCGTCTTGTTCACTCGCACGATAGCGCGCGGCTAATTCCGGTGGGTAGTGATTCGCGACGTGAACTTGATCTGACGACGTCGTCGGAATTGACGACCGGTAACCCTCAAGTGGCTGTCGTGCAAAGGACGGCTGCTGGCGATGGTTTTTTGGTTGTGCCGCAAGGGAATGGCGAAACGACCTTGACGGTTTCGTACTCGGATCAGCGGATCACGGTTCCGGTCAAAGTGGAAAACTTTACGGCCGCACGTCCCGTTCGATTTGATCTTGATGTCGAACCGATCTTGGTTGCCAACGGATGCAGTACAGGTCCCTGCCATGGAAAGTCACGCGGACAAAATGGCTTCCAACTTTCGTTGCTTGGTTTTGATCCCGATTTCGATTTCGCCCAATTGACGCAACAAGCGCGAGGACGCCGCGTATTTCCGGCGTCGCCTCGTACGAGCTTGCTGTTGCTGAAGGGTTCTGCACAATTGCCGCACGGCGGTGGTGAACGTTTGGCAAAGGATAGCCCTGCGTATCAAACGTTACTACGGTGGATTGAGGAAGGTGCACCGCGAGCGACGCCGAATCAGCCAGAGATCGTCAAAGTCACCGTTTTTCCTGAACGGATTGTATTGCGTCCCAAAGAAAAGCATCGCGTCATTGTGACCGCGCATTACTCGGATGGAACGACCGCCGATGTTACGGGCGATTCGGCATTCGTGTCGAGTGAATCGGCGGTGGTGGCGGCCAATGCAACAGGTTTGCTAACAGCAGGACAATTGCCTGGCGAAACTGCGATTATGACGCGGTACCTTAGTTCGATTAATACGATCCACGTTCTTATACCGGCATCCAATTCGATTGCGGACGACGTGTATGCTGCGCTGCCTCGTCGCAATGTGATTGACGACTTGGTTTGGCAAAAGCTCAAAGCAACCGGAATTACTCCATCGCCTGTAACCGATGATGCGACGTACCTTCGCCGCGTTCATTTGGACGTGATTGGTCGTTTGCCAACGCCAGAAGAGGTGAAGGCGTTTATCGCTTCGACCGATCCTGCAAAGCGGGAAAAAGTGGTGGATGCTTTGCTCGATCGGCCAGAATATGCCGATCACTGGTCGACGAAATGGGCTGACTTGTTGCGCCCCAATGCGTATCGTGTCGGGATGAAGGCTGTTCTGAACTACGATGCTTGGATCCGTGAGAGCTTTCGTCAGAATAAGCCCTATGATGTGTTTGTACGCGAGCTAATTACGGCCAAGGGAAGCACTTGGCGCCATGGGAATGCTGTTCTCTATCGTGATCGTCGTCAGCCAGAAGAGATCACGACGATGGTAAGCCAGTTGTTCTTGGGGATTCGCCTGGAGTGCGCGAAGTGTCACCACCATCCGTTCGAAAAGTGGGGACAGGAAGACTTCTACAGCTTTGCAGCCTACTTTGCACGCCTTAGCCATAAAGGGCCGGGAATTTCGGCGCCGATCTCCGGTGGTGAAGAGGTGATTTTCTCGGCACCGTCGGGGACTGTGCTACATCCGCTCACGAAAAAGCCACTTCCACCGCGTCCCCTTTATGGAGAGCCAGCTGGCGAGCCTTCTGCTTCTGATCCACGTGAAGATTTGGCGGCTTGGCTAACGTCGCCAAAGAATGACTACTTTGCACAGGTCATCGCGAACCGTGTTTGGGCAGACATGACCGGTCGCGGGATTGTGGAGCCGGTCGACGACTTGCGAGCCACCAATCCACCTTCCAACGGACCCCTTCTGGAAGCGCTGGCGAACTATCTGCGGCAGGAGAAGTTTGATCTCAAAAAGCTCATACGACTGATTGCCACTTCGACGGCTTATCAACTGGACTCGATTCCCAACAGTAATAATTCGGGAGACTCTCGCAATTATTCGCGCAGCTATCGAACCCGAATGCGGGCAGAAGTTGTGGCGGATGCCATTGCCGATGTGACCGGTGTGCCTACGCAATTTGCGGCGATGCCTGATGGCTCTCGTGCGGCGCAGTTGTGGAGCCATCGTATCGAGTCGCTCACGCTGGATACCTTTGGTCGGCCGGACCCCAATCAAGATCCGCCTTGCGAGCGATTGGCCGATGGTGCAGTAACGCAGTCGCTTCACCTGATGAACAGTGCACAGATTAGTAGCAAGATATTGGCCGACGAAAGTCGAGCGAATCAGCTGGCAACCGGCACCCTCACGGAAGATCAAATCGTTGATGAGCTTTACCTATGGTGCTATAGCCGGCTGCCACTTCCTGATGAGCGATTGGTGGCGAAAGGGGCGTTCACAAGGATGGGAGTCTCGCGTCGGCAAGCGACGGAAGACCTGATGTGGGCCTTGATCAATACGCCCGAGTTCTTGTTTCGTCACTAAAGCGGATTCATGGGAAAGATAGACGCAGGCGTATGATGATGAATCGGCTTACATGTCGGATGATTTCGATGGCGATCGGTTTTAGTTCCCGTTTTTTGGCCGGGGGCATCCTTTGCTTGTCGCTGGGAGGCGCTGTTGCTCATGCAGCGCCGCCGGCGGTTACCTCGGTATTTCCGGCCGGGATGCAGCGTGGACAGACAGCCACCGTCACTGTGAGCGGAACCCTGCCGCAGTGGCCGGCAACGATTGTGGCGAGTACGCCCGCTTTGCAAATATCGCCAGGAAAAGAGAAGGGGCAGTTGCAAGTCACGGCCGCAGCCAGCGGCTGCGAAGGGCTGCATTTTTTGCGAGTTGTGGATGATGGCGGGGCCAGTGCGCCGATTCCCTTCATGGTTGGCACGGCGAGCGAATCGCTTGAAGTTGAGCCAAACAACAATCCGAAAACCGCGCAAGCGGTTACACTTCCCAGTGTTGTCAATGGAAAGTTGCAAGCCGGCGGAGATTCGGATGCGTTCCGTATCAAGCTTAAGGCAGGGGAGTCCCTGGTCGCTGCGATCGATGCCCGCTGCCATTTGGGTTCACCGGTGGATGCCGTTTTGCAGGTCTGTGATGACCAAGGATTTGTGCTTGCACAAAATAATGATGCACGCGGATTAGATCCGTTGCTGGTCTTTGTTGCGCCGAAAGAGGGTGAGTTTTTGGTGCGTGTGTTTGGTTTTGATGCCGAGCCAAACGCCAGTATTGTGTTGTCGGGCAATGCGAATATGGTCTATCGCCTTACGCTGGGCCTAGCTCCACTGGCTGATTTTGGTTGGCCATTGGCTGTCCCCAAAAGTGGCGGCACCATTGAGCTTGCTAGTCTTAATCTGCCGACTGGTGCAACACCGCTGAGTCGTGTTATTCCGGCAGCGATGCTGCCTCTTGGCCAAGGCATTGCTCGGACTCACCTTTATTTACAGGATGAGGGGCGACTGGGTGTGATTCGCGTTTCGCTTCGCGACTTCCCTTGTATCACCAAAGAACAAGCGACAGGGGATGTGGCGGTGCCCGTCTCGATTTCAGGCCGGTTTCAATCGAAAGAAGATAAACACATTTATCGCTTAAAGGCGACTCCTAAGTCAAAAGTGCAGGTGAAGGTACTCTCGGTATCTGAAGAGTATCAAGCCGATCCGTTTGTTAGCATTCGAACGTCAACGGATCAGAAGCTGGCGGAACAAGACGATGCTGGTGAGAAACGCGACTGTGAGTTATCGGTTGCCGTTCCTGACGATGGGATCATCGTGGTTCACATTCACGACTTTCTGGGTGAAATCGGACCACGCCACGTTTACGAACTTCAGGTAGTCCCTCAGGTTCCTGGTTTTCAAGCGACAACAACGATTAACAGCATCGATGCGGCTCCCGATAAGCCGGCTACGATTCCTGTGGCGATCCAGCGGATCGAGGCGTTTGCCGGCGAAGTGGAAGTTAGCGTAGTGGGCCTGCCCGAAGGATGGACGGCACCGGCAGTGACGTCGGTGGCTGGCAAAGAGACGGCTGCTGAAGTCAAGCTGCTGCTGACCCCGTCCGCTGAGGCAAAGCCGGGCTTTGTACGGATTGTTGCACGCGCCAAAGAAGCTCCGGCCGGTGAGTCGGAAGTGCTTTTTTACCAAACACTTGGGGCGGTTAAAGTTGGGTTTGCCGAGGTCTATTTGTTGGCTCCGAAAGTCGCCAAATAGCAGTGGAGCTTGGTCGATTTTGTGGCTCGAGTCTGCAAATCGACCGAATTCGCCGAAGAATGGCCGTCAAACTGCTGACTGGCAATGGTGGAATAACCTGACATAATAGACAGGTAATCCTTTGTCGAAGAAGTCGGCCCCTTTCTGGGGTCGCAATGTGAGCCCTCGTCACGCCGGAAAGATTCCCGTGAGCCAAGCTACTGAACCGTCCCCTTCTGTTACTCCTCCTTCCGCATCATCCAGTCAGTTAAGTGAACGGGTGAAATCGCTGCGGCTTGGCAGCATTCCGCCGGGCGAGAACGTGGGTCGCAAGATCATCTCCTGGATGCTCGGGCTAATTTTGGTCGGCACTTTCGTGTTTGGCGTGTTTACGTTTTCGCGCTCAATCAGTGGTGGTGCCAAGGGGAAGGGAGAGGAGGCCAAAGAAGTGGCTTCCACCGAAACGCCCCGTGAAGATTCCAAAAGCAGCGATAGTGGCGCGGCAAATTCTTCCTCGTCGTCCAATACGGCTTCGGTAGATCGTTCGGCCGCACCGAGTTCTTCAGGAATTAAGGCTGCTAAGGGGGCAATTGCCTACGAGTCGAAGGGATATATCATTCCGGCCCATCAGATTCTCGTCAGCCCGAAGGTGGGCGGGATGATCATTTCGCTGAACGTGCAAGAAGGACGCCGGGTCAACAAGGGAGATATTCTGGCTCAGCTTGAAAGTACGGATTACAAGTCCGACCTTGATCGTAGTCAAGCGACCGTACGGCTTGCACGGGAGCGACTTCGCGAACTGGAGACAGGAAATCGTCCTGAGGAAATTAGTCAGGCGCAGGAAGAATTGGCCGAGGCCGAGGCCCAGCTTGTCCAAGCCGAGTTGCAGTTCCGGCGCGATCAAGATTTGAAGAAGCGCAATGATGAGTTGGTGACAGACAAAGACCTGGAAGAGTCCGAGAGCCGGTATCGCATGCAGCAAAAGAAGGTTGCCCGCTTAGGTTTTGCGCTGACCTTGATGAAGCTGGGGCCACGCGACGAACGACTGGCTGCGGCACGGGCGGAGCTTGATCAGGCGATTGCCGATGCGGCCAAGGCAGAATGGCGTTTTGGAAATTGCACGATTCGTGCTCCCATCTCGGGGACGATTCTTAAAAAAAATGCGGAGGAAGGCAACATTGTCAACCCAGGGGCATTCAATGGATCATTCAGCCTTTGCGATCTGGCTGACCTTAGCGATCTGGAAGTGGACCTTAATGTGCAAGAGCGCGACATCGCCCGTATCCATGTGGGTCAGAAGTGTTCGCTCAGCGTGGATGCCTATCCGAATCGATTTTACGAAGGCTATGTTTCACGCTTAATGCCGATTGCTGATCGCGCTAAGGGTGCGGTGCCCGTGCGCGTTAAAGTGATTGTCCCTCCCGAAGAAGAAGGCGTCTATCTGAAGCCGGAAATGGGAGCGGTCGTCCGTTTCCTCAAGGATGAAGAAGGGGCTGCAACGCCCGAAGCAGAATCCAAGCCAAGTGAGCCAACTGCAGAGCCGGCGACGACGGCGCCTGCTAGCCAGGCTTCAGATGCTTCTGCCGACAAACCAGCTGCAGAGGCCGAACCAACGGCAGAGCCTGATGCGGCATCCCCTGCAGAGAAGCCAGACGCCGCAGTGCCGAAGCGTGGTGTCTACTCGCCTGGTTCTACCACGCGGGAATAGCTGACGTTCCGCTTTTGGCATTCACGGATATTTCCTCGCCTTTACTCCAAACCACAAAAGATCTGACGCATGTCACCGACGGTTTCCAAAAAGCTCATGGTTGAGGTGAAAGGTGTTCACAAGTACTTCCGCCGAGGTGGTGAACGTGTAGACGTTCTCAATGGCCTCAACTTGGAAGTGGCCGAAGGGGAATTCTTGGGCCTGATGGGGCCAAGCGGTTCGGGAAAGACGACCCTACTCAATCTGATTGCCGGGCTGGATACACCCAGTGAAGGTGAAGTGTGGGTCGGTGGTGAGTGTATCTCGCGGTTGTCCGAGTCTGCCTTGGCGAAATGGCGCACACGACATATCGGCTTCATCTTCCAGTTTTATCATTTGCTGCCTGTGCTTAGCGCGTATGAGAACGTCGAGCTTCCCTTGCTGCTGTTGCCTTTAACGGCCGCACAGCGCCGTACCCAGGTGACAACCGCCTTGGAGCTTGCAGGACTAACGCATCGTATGGGGCATCGGCCTGGCCAGCTTTCTGGTGGTCAACAGCAACGCGTGGGCATTGCTCGAGCGCTTGTCACCGATCCCTCGTTGATTGTTGCAGACGAACCCACGGGTGACTTGGATGCAAAATCTGCCGAAGAGATTTTGGACCTGCTAGAAGAAGTCCGTAAATCGCTCAATAAAACGATTTTGCTGGTCACGCACGATCCACGTGCGGCCGCTCGCGCTGACCGGATTCAGCGACTGGATAAGGGAAAGCTGGTCGATGACAATGCCGCGATGAGTGGCTCTCATTAGTCGCGTTTTGCACGTAGAACGTGCTTTGCAAGCCTATTGCGGAGCAGCCTTGCGGAAAAGAATGCCCGAGTCGTAGGCCTCAAAGCCCAGCTTGCGAAAGACATCCTGTAACGAGATGTCTTGATCAATGGCAATCAGTTCAGCCCGTTCAATGCCATGTTCACGCTGCACCATTTGCAGCGTTTCTCCCAGTAAAAATAGTGTGAGTCCATTTGACCGCGCAGTGGCATCATCTTGTAGCATGACCAGTCCAAACGTGGCTTCTTGCCAGTCCTTGCTCATGGGCTGGACGTCCCAAAAGGCGAGGCTGGCTGCTACGGCTTCTGTTCGTTTGTGATAGAGGGAGGCTCGGTTCCACTCCACATGTGACCACGCTTGTGGCTGCCACTGGGCGTCGGGAACAAGTCCTTCTTCAATGCGGACTTCGTAATCGTTTTTCAACATCCGCTGCACACGATCAATTGGCGGGCGGAAGTCGTCCATGGACCTGCCCCAAAGATGGCTGCGGCGTTCTTCCGCATAGCCACGCTGTTCAAAGGCACGTACGGCAACCTCATCACTGGCGAGGATGCCCGCGGGTGTAGCGCCGCCGTAGATTCCTAAATAGAACTGATCAAACGGCGTGGCGTTTCCACCGAAAAGCTGCACGCAGTGTTGCCGCTGCAGATAGGTCTCCGCCAAGTGCAAAAGTGACGTGGCGATGGTTTCTTGCCCTTCGACGGGCGCAACAACGAGAAGGCCCGTGGTTCCTGCTTTGCCAGAAATCGTTAGCCAGGCATTGGCGCTCGCGACTTCGTCGGGAAGTGGCCAGGCATGGCAACATCCGACAATCGCTCCGCTATCTTCGGCGATCAGCAGCCCTTCGCGGTCAAAATAGGATTTGGAAAGGATGAGGTCTTCCAGGATGGCGGTCGACATCCCATGCATCCGTCCGCGCAGGGGCCTGTTGTTGCCACAGCCGAGCTAGGCCTGGCGGATCACTGTTCTGAAACGGGCGATAGCGTATCACGGCGAGCGCGATGCGTTCCGGGAAGAGGAAGGAAGCGGAGACACGGTTGGGCCCCTTAAAAACGTCACTCCATCATAATGGAGATTTCGCAGCAGGAGCAGGGCAATCGCTGGCGGGCTTCTAATCGGCTGGAAATGGCCGCTTTAGTTAGGTTGGGAATTTAAGCAGCACTTTTCCATCGACTACCTTCGTCTCTAGCGTGGTGTGGCGAATCGATTTGCTGGCTTGGTGTTGTCCGGTAGAAACGTCAAATTGCCAGCCGTGCCACGGGCAGGTCACAATGCAGCCCACCAAGGCCCCTTTTCCGAGTGGGCCCCCTTGGTGTGGGCAGAGTCCGTCCAAGGCATAAAGGGTGTCTCCCTGACGAAAGATGGCAACAATCTGATCATTGACGACCAGTTCCAGCCCTTGCCCACTGGTAAGGTCCGCCAACTCGCAGGCAAGATGCCAGCCCTCGCTCATCGAAAAAACTCCCGTATTTTTATCGGTTGGCCCAGGTGCCTTGGGGCAGGTTGCAAACGTCCGTTAGGTTCAAGCGGCCTTCATTTCGGCCGGTTCGTTTAGTGACTCAGCGTCGGCCTCGGTGCGGCGTGCACGTTTGCGAGGTGCTTCCTCAGCCTTCCAGCGACGGTGAACCCACCAGTACTGTTCTGGGTATTGCCGAATCACTTTCTCTAGCACTGTGTTGTACCATTGGGTGAGCGGCTTTACACCCTCCAGTTCGGGCGTTGGCTTTTGGGGATCTTGCAGGCCGCAAAATCCGAACTCAAAGTTCATCGGCTTTTTGTCGCGGCGACAATAGACGGCCAGCATCGGCGCACTACTAGCCAGGGTGAACAGCGCGAGCGCTTTGTGGCACGATGTGGGGCGGCCAAAGAAATCGACCCAGCAACCTTTCACGCCAGCGTTTTGGTCACCTAGCAGAACGAGCGTTCCGCCTGTTTGCAGCACGATGTCTGCTTGGGGAGCACTTCCTACCTTGGGAAGCATGAATTGTCCCGTCGCGCTGCGCACGCGGTTGAGGTAGGCATCTAAAAAAGGATTATCAAGGGTGCGGGCGACGGTATAGGTTGAAAACCCGAGTAGCCCCGTCATGTACCCGGCAATTTCAAAGTTGCCAAAGTGCATGGTCACCGCGATTTTAGGTCGTTGTGAAAGCATCGCCTGCACCATCTCGCGCTTGCAAGCAATGGTAACAAACTGCCGCCAGTTTGTTTCGTGCAGTTTGCGTGGAGCGAGGATGACCTCGACCGCCATCAGCAGCAGATGTTCCCAGTTTTTTAGCGCGAGGGCTCGCCGCTCCTCTGGTGTTCCGTTTGGCAACACGACGGCGATATTTTCATCCAGCACTTTGCGCCGAAGTTTGATGACGTCGTACAAAAGGTAGGGGAGGACCCGGCAAAGCGAACCGCAAGCATCTAGGGGGAGCGCCTGCACCATCGAAATGATGATCCGCGCTAGTAGATACAACAGAAAGTGGCCAGCAAGTTTTAAGGACACAGCCCGTTTCCTCGGTCACTGATCGCCTGTCACAACGGAAGAGTAGGCAGTGTGCCAGAATCACTCGTTTTAGAACAGACGAATGCGCGTGCTCAGCGGCTTACAAAACGATCCGGCGCACGGATTGCTAGCGTGTGAGAATTAATGAAGCTACCGGGTGTAGAGAACGCCCTTGCTCTGTTTTTGCCTTTGTTCTTATACTCCGCGCGGCGGAAGGTCCGTCAACAAAGTCCTGTGGAAGCGTGTGCGGCATGATTTTTCGGCCGTACAGCGACAAGTTCAGGGTCGTTTACAACGTGAAGGTGCTGGATGTTAAACCTGAAGCCTAAGGACTGGCCTTGCCTGCCGTGGCAGGTAGCATTCTGCGCGGCACTTCAACACCTAATGGTGGTAATGGCCTTGGGGTTAGTCGGTTTGTCCGCGACAAACGCCGTGGGACAGCAGGGTTCTACGTTGGCTCCGCGCCGTGGCGCAGGGATCAGCAGTTCGAGCGTGGGTTCGCCCCCAGCAGGTGGCTCTGCGACGCCTGCCCCGATTGCGACATCGGGCGATACGCTTCCTTGGAAAGCCCCCGGTTCTGCTACGGTTCCTACTGCGCCTACGGGCTTTGGTGCATCGCCCGGCGTTGCTCCGCCCGCTAATCCGAATGTCCTTCCTTGGCGAGGTTCTGCGCCTGCAGCTCCTTGGAGTGGTTCGGCGGCAACACCGGCGCCCGTTCCGAATGCTCCGTATGGTTTCAGCGTTGGCGCTCCGGCTTCCGGGCCGGCACTAAAGGTTACCAAGGGAAATGGTTCGCTTCCCAATGAGGCGGGACAAGTTTGGCGCGAGTACGACATCTCGCCTTATACGTCAAAGCTGCGCAGCAAGCCCAAGGCCGAGCAGGCCATTGTGGACTGGATCATTCGCGAAACCGGACAAGATATTTGGTTCTCGCAGCCGCTGGGAATTCTCAATGCAGATGCGAATACACTCCGCGTTTACCATACGCCAGAAGTTCAAACGATCGTTCACAACATTGTGGAGCGGTTTGTCCGTGGACAAGCCGAAGGCCAAGCCTTTGGCGTGCGAATCCTCACGATTGGAAGTCCTAATTGGCGAACTCGGGCATTTGCCCTCATGCGTCCGGTAGAAGTTCAATCTTCGGGCGTAGAGGCTTGGCTGCTTTCACGCGAGAACACCACCGTACTAATGAATGACCTTCGTCGACGAACTGACTATCGTGAGGTCAATACTCCGAACCTAACGCTTGTCAGCGGACTTACAGAGACAGTAACTCGCACGCGGACTCGTAGCTTTACCCGAAGCATTCGCAGCACCTTAACCTGGCCCGGCTATGAAGGCGTTCCTGCACAACTGGATGAAGGGTTTGGTTTGCAAATCAGTCCCTTGCTTTCGCTGGATGGCACTGTTTGCGAAGCCGCAATCAAATGTAATATCGACCAACTGGAAAAGTTGGTGCCACTTACGATTGACGTGACAACCCCCACGGGAGTTCAGCGTGCACAGATTCAAGTGCCACAACTCGTGAGTTGGCGCATGAATGAACGTTTCCGTTGGCCTACCGATCAGGTCCTGCTGCTTAGCTGCGGCATTGTGGCGAATCCGGGTGGAGAAAACACGGGAGCCTTTGCAGCGATCAATCCGTTTGATGGCCCCGGTAGTCGCGCAGATGCTCTGATGTTGATTCAATACTTAGGTCGGGCTGATCAGCAATTCGCGGGGCCAGCACCCTTGGCGGCCAATAACCCTGGCGGAACCATGGGCCCTAGTCCATTCAGCCAGCCAGCTCCCTCGCTGGCTCCGATGAGTCCGATTTCCAATCCGTACGTCTCGGGCACACTTCCTCCGCCGAGCAGTTTCAATCGCGGTCGTTACTAAGGCAGCATTGCATTTTCATGGTCATGTGTGTGTCACAGCGATTCATTCAGCTTGCCCTTGGGGTAGTTGTGTTTTGCTGCGCGCTAAGCATGGGTGGGTGTGCTCGCTTTCGCATGCCTAGCATGAGCCAAGGGCCCAGGCCGCCGCTTGAAAACCCTCTGTTTGTTCCAGCACTGGATCGCGAGTTCCTTTGGAACCAAACTGTTGATGTAGTAGACGACTTCTTTCGCATTGAACGGGAAGAACGGATTCGCTTGATTGGTGGCGTGCTTACCGAAGGGCGAATTGACACGTTTCCCAAGGTTGGCAGCACGGTCTTTGAGCCGTGGAAGGAAGATTCGACCTGGGGTAACGAACGTTGGTTGGCAACGTTTCAATCCATTCGCCGACGGGCGATCGTGCGCGTGATTCCAACATCGGGCGGCTATCTGATCGATGTTGTCGTGAATAAAGAACTGGAAGATCTTGATAAGCCGGAAAATGCAACGGCTGGCGGATCTACTTTGCGGCACGATGGAACACTTAATCGTCGCGAAGGAACGGCAGGGCGATATAGCACTACGCTGGGCTGGATCAACAAGGGACGCGATGAATCACTGGAACAGCTAATCCTTGAGCGAATCAGCCAGCGACTGAGCATTCTCACCTCGGTGGAACGCTTGCCCGCAGGGGAAGTCGATTCAGGATCGAGTGCTACACAAGGGCAGCCGTTTGAAAGAACCGCGCCGATCGAAACGATTGATCGACCTCCGCCGCTGCAAAAGCCTTCAACGCGGCTGCCGCGTAACATCGAAGAGCCAGCGACCGATTCCGAGCCCGAAGAGCTACCTGCTCCTGGGCGAGTTCTTCCCTAAGAATCTGCGGCGGTCGCTTAGTACGTCGCCGGCGGAGCTTCGGCTGGCTTGCTGGTGGGCAATGTACCCGCAGTGTCACCCATGGGGGCAACGGGAGCGGCTGAAACCGGCACAGGCTGGGTAACAGGAAGGCGGATAATGAACTGCGTCCCCTTACCGACCGTGCTTTCAACGCGAATACGTCCACGATGAGCTTCGATGATTCGCAAACAGGCAGAAAGCCCTAGGCCAGTTCCCCCCTTGCCACTTTCATCGGGTCCCGTCTTGGTGGTGAAGAAGGGATCAAAGATCTTGCGAAGCTTGTCGGCAGGAATGCCCGATCCGCTGTCGCGCACGATCAGATCCACCGTGTTGCTTTCTGCATCATGGTCAAGCTTGATAAGCAGGCGGCCGCCGGACGCCATGGCTTGCCGTGCATTGATGATTAGGTTCAAGAGAACTTGCTGCAACTGGTTTCCAATCGCTTGGATCTTCGGAGCCGTTCCAATTTGCAATTCGATGGAGATGCGATACTTCGTAAGTTCACGCTCTAGCAGTACGAGCGTGTCATCGATTAGCTGCGCGTAGGTCGGTTGGCTCGAAAGCGTTCGACCGGTTCCGCGCCATTCCCAATACCGATGCGGTCAGCTTCGTCGCACGGGTGGCACAGGCAAAAATCTTATCAAGCGCCTTGTCGCGAGTTGCCTCATCCTTGTGACGCTGCCCCATACGGGCATAGTTCAAAACCGTCATCAGGATGTTGTTGAACTCGTGCGTCGTGGTGCTCATCAGCTCCCCCAGCGCTGCCAGCTTTTGTGACTGTGCCAGCTGTTGCTGAAGGATTTCGATTTGCTGCTCAGGAGTTAGTTCGCTATCCGCCATGGATTTGTGCTAGCAATGATTTCAAGGAGAGTGGTGATCGCGTGGGTTCGAGTTGCCCAAGGCTGCCAAGTTATCTGTCTTCTCGATTTGACGCGGGGTTCGCAGACTGTCTAGGCTTGGCACTTCTCGTGTTTTTACGCAAATTGCCGGGCGTATTTTCTGGACCCACTCTTCTATCGACGAACCAGCCTAGTGGGGATTACGCGCGGTTCCTATAATCCCATCGCTTTCGGCAATCCGAATGCAACAGGGGGCCAGGGATGAGCCCAAGGACTGCAATAAGAATGGGAAGGATGCACGGATGCATACCGTCGAACTAATGGACGCCTTATTAGGCGTGGCCGAAAAGTTGGGATACCAAATTCGGCAAGAGTGGCTGGGTGGGGCAGGTGGGGGGAAATGTGAGTTTGGGGGGCGAAGGTTTATCTTCGTCGACCTGGCGCTTAGCGTTGTTGAGCAGCAAGAGCAAGTTGCTTCTGCGCTTCGCGATGATCCGGCCGTCAACACACTATCACTAAGTGGACCGATACGGCGGGCTCTTGGCCTACGCCGTGCGGCTTAGTGGATACGTCGAAGCCAATTGCCTATTTCAGTTAGGCTGTTGCGGGCTGGCGGTAACCCGTTGCAGTTGGGCTTGGGGTGCTGGGCTTGCCAAGCGATAGTAGCACAATGATGGCTTCGATAAGCATCAAGATCGCCAAAAAGAGAAGCACCACGCCCGCCCAACCAACGACACTGGTCATTACCAGTTCGAATTTCCCGGGCTGTCCGGCGACAGGGACGTAAAAGGACTTCACCGTTAGGGTCCACAAGGCCCAGCTGCTCATTGCGTACATCCAAACGGTAGGCAAGCCGGTAACGACCCAAACCCAAGCGGCCTTGCGCGTCTTCCACAGCCAGACCGTAATCCCAAGCAAGGTGAGCGCGGCGAGCAATTGGTTGCTGGCACCAAACAATGGCCAAAACATCTTGTAGACGGCCGGCGCAGGATCGCCGTTGATGGTGTCCGGGTGCCGTAGCAAAAAGTAAAGCGGCAAACCAGCAGTCAGCGTTGTGCCGATGCATCGGCCGGCAAGTCCATGCATGCCGGTTAGCTCTTGCAGGATGAAGCGACCCAAGCGTGTACAAACATCGAGCGTGTCGTAAATGAATGTGGTGAAGGCAAGCAAGGCAAAGGTTGTTCCTAACACCGGATCGATGCCCACGGTCTGCAAAAACTTTGCAATCCCGGCTGCGTAGATCATGTTGGGACTGCCCGAAGCGAGTTCAGGCGAACCTGCTGCAAACATCATGACGCAGCATAGCGAAACGATGGCCACCATTCCTTCCAGCAGCATCGTGCCGTAGCCAACGACTTTGGCGTCGGTCTCTGTTCGTAATTGCTTTGAGGTGGTGCCCGATGCAATTAGAGAGTGAAAGCCCGAACAGGCACCGCAGGCGATGGTGATAAACAGCATCGGAAACAACGTGGAAGCCTCGGCCGTTTTCATGATCGCGGGATACTTGATCTCGCCGCCCCCTAGGATAAGACCCAAAGCGCCAGCGCCCAAAGCAAAATAGAGGAAGTAGCCTCCCAATTGGCCGCGAGGTTGCAGGATCAGCCAAACCGGTGCTACGCCTGCGAGCAAGCAGTAGACAAGCAAGATCACATCCCACATCTTGGCTTGCTGAGGTTGGGAAAGGCCGAAGTAATCGCCCAGAGGCATCGGAAATTTCGGTCCGATCCAAATCGCAAATCCGGTTAATGCGATAAATACTGCGGTTGTCAAAGAGAGCGGTGTCTTCAAATACTTTAGGCACAGGCCCATGACCAGCGTTAGCATCAAGTACAACGTTGACGAGGTTGCAATGGCTGCGCCGGTAACGCCTCCAGCATCTGCCGAAGCAGCTCCAATGAAGGAGCGTGAGGTAATGTCGGTGAAGGCCACAATGATGTAGATCAGCGCGATCCAAATGAAACTCAAAAAGAGCAAGTAAGCGCGCTGGCTCATGTGGTCGCGAACGACTTCTGCAATCGACTTGGCCTTGTGCCGTACGGAGGCAACCAGAGCAAAGAAGTCATGCGTGCCGCCGATGAAGACCGACCCAATCAAAATCCAAAGCAGAGCGGGCAACCAGCCAAACGTCATTCCCGCCAGGATAGGACCCACGATTGGGCCAGCAGCAGCGATGGCGGAAAAGTGCTGAGGAACGAGCGAAGATGGGTTCAGGGGATCAAAGTCGATGCCATCCTGCAGCTCCACGGCGGGCGTGACTGTCTTGGGATCAAGTCCGGCCAACCTGGCCAGAAGTGTTCCATAGGTGTAGTACGCCACAAACAGGATAACGGCCGAGACCACAACAACGACAAGCAAATTCATAACCGGTCATCCAAGCAAGGGATTTTTGGGGACGCCTAGCCCAAGCTGTACGCCCCATTCGCATCTGTTAAAATACGCCGAACGACGAACATTCGCAATCGAGTCACACCTTCATGCTGTGTGGATTTCCCCTCAACAGGGCCGCATTCGCCTGGAATGTGTGGCAGTGCCTGTCGTTCCCACCGGTTTTTCCTCGCCTGCTACTGAAGAAACACTGCCATGCACGAGATTTTGGCCCGTCGCTACGACACCCAGCAACCGGTTCGCATTTTGTGGGAGGGGCCCAGCGGTGCGGCCACGATCAAAAAAATCTTGCCAGCTCGTGGGGTAGGGGATGCCAGCCGACTCCCTTGGGTGGCACCGGGATTTGTGGATCTGCAAGTCAATGGTTTTGGCGGAATTGACTTCAACCAAGCGGATCTAACGATTGAGGGGGTGGAAAAGGTTTGTTGTGGGCTGGATCGGTATGGCACCACGAAACTACTTCCTACGTGCACGACGGCCGGACATGATTTGCTGGCCCGCTCGATGGCCGTTATGGCGGAGTCGTATGCGAAATTGCCAAACGTGAAGCGGCGGATGGCAGGCATTCATCTCGAAGGCCCGTACATTGCTCCGGATGATGGCCCGCGGGGAGCACACCCACGGGAGCATGTGCGTGTACCGAATTGGCAAGAATTTGAAACGCTCCAATCAGCTGCGAGGGGACTGATCAAGCTGGTGACGTTGTCGCCCGAGTATCCTGAGGCGATCGATTTTATTCGCAAAGCAGCAAAGTCAGGCGTGCTGGTGGCGATTGGTCACACGCAGGCAACTTCGGATCAAATTGCCGCGGCAGTAGATGCAGGGCGCGGCTAAGCACCCATCTTGGCAATGGTGCCCATACGCAGCTTCGTCGTCATCCCAATTACATTTGGGACCAGCTTGCCGAAGATCGTCTAACGGCAAGCCTCATTGCCGATGGACATCATCTTTCTAAAAACGTGCTAAAGGCGATGCTGCGGGCCAAGTCACCACGCCGCGCCATCCTTGTTAGCGACATTACCGGCATGGCGGGGATGCCGGTGGGTGTTTATCACGGTCCTTTGGGTTCCGTTGAGGTGCTTGAAGATGGCCGACTTGTGGTTGCTGGGCAACGCTCACTACTGGCGGGGGCAGCGCTGCCGATTTCTGTCGGCGTAGCACACTTGGTGCAGCATATGGAGATTTCATTGGCGGATGCCGTTGCCATGGCCAGCACTCAGCCTGCCCACATGATTGGGCTGCCAGCGGCTGACATCAACCTGGGTGATGCAGCGGATTTGGTGGTGTTTGACCTGCCAGAACCGTCACTGGAAATGGCCGTTTCGGATCTTATCATCCACAAAACGGTGCTAGGTGGTGAAGTGGTCTACTCGGGCTAGTCGCTGGCAAGTAGTTCTTGCAATTGGGCCTCGGCATGATCGGCACGTTGTTCCAGCCCCAGACGCCATACCTCGGGTAAGTGTTGGGACAAGTCGTCCAAGCAGTCGGGAAAGCAACCAACGACAGAGCTGACGATCTTGGTATTGAGGTCGGACGAAGGTGCTGGGTTGACGAGTAGTGGCTGGATCGAACTAGTCAAAGAGGCCATCGCCAGCGAGATGCTGAGTTGACGCGTTGCAGCGCAAGACGAGTCCACGCGATCTTCCGCAAACTCTTGGGGCGGGATTGCTCAAAGGCAAGGTCCCAAATCAGTTCATTGCCATCGCCATCCTCTCGGACCATGTGCGACAGCAGCATGTCGTTCCATCGCTCAATCTTTCGGCGTAGCGTGTTGAGATGCGCCATCTGTGCAATCGTAAAGACGTTTCCGCCGGTCAACATTCGCAGCACACGGTTTCTGGCTTCTTGATGGCCAGATAGCACGCTTCGGGCAATCGGTTCCAAGTGGGCTTCGCCGAGGTTCTTATCCCAGCGACTAGCCACGGCCACAAAACCACGCATCAAAAGTTCGCTGGCAAAGATCTCGCACGAAACGGGAACTGCAATGAGTTCGGCTCGGGCGGGATCAATCGGAGTTGTGGATTGAGCACCGATGAACTGGTGTAGCTTACTGGTCCAACGCAATTGACGGCACTTACTGGCCGTCCAGTATGTCTCCACAATCGAGAGCGCAACACGAGTTGGGCGACGGGAGATTTCCGCCCCTTCAATCAAAAGCCAAGCACCAAGCTTGAGAAGCTGCGAAGCATCCATCCGGTTAGACCATCCCTCAAAAGAGTTGCCGTCGGTCGCAAGCCGAACTCGCTTTGCCAGGGATGCAAAACAACATTCGGTGACTGGACTTAGGGAAAAGCAGCTGCTGTGCCAGTTAGCTGAAACGGCTTTGGGTTGGCTGCTGGATGTGCTGTAAGTGGTTTGTGGTAAATGGGTTGTGTAATGTGCCCGGGGAAGGTGGCAGATTGCCGATCAGCTGGGATGTTGCGAATAAGCGGCATCGGGGGAGGCCCATGTTGCTTGTCTGCGCCAACGGTTTCCGCTGTTACGGGGGGCGGATGTCGATAAAATAAAGTCAGGCGAGGTGGTGATCGCAGGCCGTGCGAGCCCCCTTTTGCCAAAGTTTTGGAGCGAGGTGATCCTATGGCGTCCGTATCTTCTGGATCCTATCAACACACCCAGCGGGCTCCTTTGTGCTTGATGCTTTACGTCGTTGCGGCGCAGTTTGTCGTGACCGCTTGGCTAACCCGGGCCGTTTATTTTTTGCCCATCCTGTTCGCGGTGTTGTCCGTGGTCATGTTGGGGATAGCGATGTCGTTCCATTATTTGCGTGTTTCGTTAGAGGCAGATCGAGTCAAAATCGGATTTGGCCCTTTGCCCCTTTTTACAAAGACCGTGCGATACGAAGACATTGTTAGCGCCGAGGTTTCGCGCACGACCATCCTCGATGGTTGGGGGATTCACTATTCGCTGTCGGGTGCGTGGGTTTGGAACTTGTGGGGCTTTGAATGTGTTAGGTTGCAACTTGTGAAGGGGGGGCTATGCATCGGCACCAACGATGCCGCGCAGCTTGCGGCGGCCCTTCAGCAGCATATTCAAAACCGACCAGCAAAAGATTCTTAAGAGGTATAGGATGCGGATCGCTTGTTTCAGCAGTCAGTCTTACGACGAGCAACATCTACAAGCGGCCAACCAGTTGTTGGAACAGACGGAAATAGGTTCCTCGCACGAAATCACGTACTTTTCGCCCCGGCTATCGGTTACGACCGCGCCGCTGGCGGTGGATTACCCCGTCGTTTGCGCCTTTGTGAACGATGTGCTGGATACTGACGTTTTGACGATGTTGGCAGATAACGGTACGAAGCTTATCGCGCTTCGCTGTGCGGGTTATAACAACATCGATCTTGTAGCGGCCGCTCGCGTCGGTATTCGTGTGGTGCGGGTGCCCGCTTATTCGCCCTATGCCGTGGCAGAATACGCGCGAGCGCTCATCCTTACCTTAAACCGCAAAATTCATCGGGCTTTTGCGCGCGTGCGAGAGGGAAACTTTGAGCTGACCGGCTTAGAGGGCTTTGATCTTCATGGCCGTACGATTGGCATTATTGGTACCGGGACGATTGGTACCGTCTTTGCTCGATTGATGACCGGGTTTGGCTGTGAGGTGCTGGGGTATGACAAATTCCCGAGTACTGCGTGTCAGCAACTGGGAGTGAAGTATGTTCCGCTGGAAGAGCTGTGGCGCAGATCGGATGTGATTTCGTTGCACTGTCCACTCACGCCGCAAACCCATCATTTGGTCAATGCTGAAGCGATCGCCATGATGAAGCGGGGCGTCATGCTGGTAAACACGAGTCGTGGTGCCGTGATCGACACGCAGGCCGTTGTTGCGGGGCTAAAATCCAAGCAGATTGGGGCACTTGCCATTGATGTTTATGAAGAAGAGTCGGAGTACTTCTTTCGCGATCTAAGCAACCAAGGTGTGGCAGATGACACTTTGGCGCGGCTCATCAGTTTTCCTAATGTGTTGGTAACGAGTCACCAAGGGTTTTTCACCTCGGACGCATTACAAAGTATCGCGCAAACGACGCTCAAAAGTGTTTCGGAGTTTGCGGCTGGCCTGCCACTCTCCTGTGAAGTCAAACTTCCCGCGGTCAGCTAGTTGCCCGTTTGCTACTTTTCTGGCACATAGATGATTTGCCCGTCATTAAGTTGATAGGCAGTGCCCAGCTTGGTCCCTTCACCGGTCAGCTTTTGATCGGAGGGAGTTAGCCGCGCGATCGTTTTTGCGGTGCGGCGCTGGATGGTTAGCTCACCTGTTTGCGGATCCTTGGAGACCGTTGTTTCAACAGAGGGTGTCTCTTTGGCGAGTTTCATGGCTGTTGGGTTTAGACGTAGAGCCACAACAATTGCCAGCATAAGGCCCACGCTCAAGACGATGGCCGCATCAAAGAGGTTGGCCACGCTGGCGAGTGGGTCTTCATCGGCAAGGTCGAGCAAACGCTTGTGTCTTGCGGATCGGCGTGTGGAAGTAGCAATAGCCATCGGTTAGCCTTTTGCTCCTTGCAGGCCATCACAAACAAAATCGATTGCAGCCATGTCTTTGGAATACCAGTGCCTGCGCCAATGTGCCAGCAAATAGCACACGCCGCCAGCAAAGAGGCCGACAATGGTTGTGCTAAAGGCGACAACTAGGTTCTGTGCCAAGGAGTTTAGGTCTCCCTGTGCAAGGCCGATGAGTGCCGGACCCAGCGGGATAAGCGTTCCCATCAGGCCGAGCATCGGAGCAATACGTACGCCCACATTCAATGAGGAAAGCCGTTTGGAGGCCTGGATCTCTAGTGAAGATGCTAGGTGCGATAGGTAGTGCGGGCTGCGTAAGTGAGTCGCGCCCAGAACCGCAAAATCTCCCAGCAGCCCCGGCATCGCGCCGTGCTGGAAAAACTGCTCGATGGCTTGCGGATCGATCTGCTCCTGCTTCATTGCGGGGCTTGAATGGAACTTTTGCCAATGTGGCAAGCATCGCCGGCGTTCCAACGCTTCGCGCAAAAAGATTCCGGTCTCATAGAGTGACCAGGCGCAAAAGCCCAGCAGCGCAACCATGACGGGAATGAGCAGCACGCTCGAAAGTACATACAGGATCTCGGCAAGGGCTTCCATGATTTCCTCGGGATGCTAAAGGGAAGGTTGACGAGGAGTGAAAAAGCCGACAGCAACAATTGCCGCTGCGACAGCCAAAGAGGCCATCAACAACCAAGGCCACTGAGATTGCTTGGGGTCGGATGTTGGAGAGGTATCTGGGGCTGCCTTGGGAGCCGCATTCTTTTCGACGAGAAGCTGTCCTTCGATTTGTTTTCCTGGGGCGGTTGCTGTTTCCACAGCGGCCGGTGATGGAGCCGTTGCAGCCACTGATGTGGTTGTGGCCGGAACGACGGCGGGTGCAGTTCCTGGCGTGGCCGTTTTTTGTGGTGCCGTCCGTAAGTGTTCTCGATACTGCTGAGCCAATTGTTCACCCGCAGGGATCGGGGCGGAACGCAACTTTGCATCGACAAAACGGGTAAGATGCTGATTACCTCCGCCGCGAATGCCCCCTCCTTCGCCATGTTGTAGAACGCTTTCCGCATAGGCCGTGGCAACTTCCCGTAGCGTGGCCTCATCCGCATTCCAGTAGCCTTTACGGGCCGCCTCTAATAGAACCTCGTTGATTTCTTGAAAGGCGAAAGGGTTGTCCTTTTCATACCATTTGCGTAGGCCCATTTTGCGACTGTCACGGACATACACTTCAACAATCTGCTGAAACGTCTCATCGGAAACACTTCCTGGCCGCATTACCTTCCAGTTTAAGGTGTTAGACGTATGTACGGCGACTTGGTCGGCACCGGCATACCCCTCCTTCATCATCCCTTCAATCCATTTGCGATTGAACAAACGAACGCGAAACTCTCGCGTGAGGATTTCTTCGGACGAAACAATCTGCGACTTGTCAGGGTCGCGCAAGTCGGAAAAGAGGAACTCGGGCGATTTTCCGGTCAGGTGTTCAACGGCAAGTGCTAAGCTGCCACCTTGGTACCAGTCATACTTGTTGGCCAGCGGGCTGCGGGTTCGGTCCGACCAGTTACGCAACACGATGCTGGTCCCTTGGATTTGCGCGTTGTAGGCTTCCTTGGCCGTTTCGCCCCAGAAATCTTGTCCGTAGGCATTTTGGTTATGTTGGAGATAGGCTTTGGCAAGTTCTTCGCGGCTATTCCACTCGCCTGACTTTTCTACCAAGTAGTAATAAGAGGCGCTGCCAATCTGTCCCGCCGGTGGCCCAAACATTCGCACCCCCGCCAGTCGTTTGGCAAGGTCAGAGTCCACTCCCTGTTTGGCTAATTCCTGCTGGATCCGCAGGGCGTTTTGCCGTACGTAGTTGTCAGGTTCATCGAGTTCCACCACCAGCTTGATGGCCTTGTCGATCAAGTTCATCCGGCTAGGCATGAGGTCACGGTAATAGCCGTTGGTTGCCAGAAAGATATCAACTCGTGGTCGTCCCAATTCGGCAGCGGGGATCAGTTCAACATTGGTGACGAGGTTTTGCGCATCCCAGATGGGACGTACGCCCATGAGGTAAAGGATCTGGGCCTCCATGACCCCGTAATCGCTGTAGGCAGAAAAGGGTGTCAGCGTAAATGCGATGCGAGTTGGGTATTCGCCGCTGGTTTCCTTTTGCTGCTTAAGCAAGCTATCGATCAGCTGTTTTCCCGTTTCCCAAGAGGGACGGCTGGGGATCTCTTCGGGATTGATGACCACCATATTCCGCCCGGTGGGAAGGACGGCGGGATTGCGGTCGGGACTATTGCCAGGCCCTGGCGGAATGAAGCGACCCTCTAAAGCCCGCAACAGATACTCGATTTCCTGCGGCGTCTTTTGAAAGCCATCGTACATCGTTGTTGCTTGTTCAAACTGTTTGGTCAGCTCATCGGACAACACGGTAGGTGCAGTAGGATTGGTTCCACTGGCTGTTTTGTCCGTAGGTTCAATCAGTGACGCGACCGCCTCTGCGGGAGTCAATTTGCGGCGGAAAATCCGCTCGAGCGCCGCAGTCCCTTTTTCTCGCAGAAGGGTTTCTCGGTCGGCCGCCTCTTCCGGTGGCCCCTCGGGAATGTTCAGGGCCGAAGCGAGTGCGTCTAGGTAAGGCTTTCGCAGGCAAATGGTCATGTAGGGAAACAGAAGCTCGTCCGGCGGTACCTGGCCGAACTGGTGCAAGCTAATGGGGGTCGTCTCATTGACGATGTCGTGCAGGTAGGTGGAAACGCTTTCAATTTGCTCGTTAGTAAAGGTGGTTCCCTCTTCTAGGATTAGCTTCAAGTCCTGATCGAGGCGGGCTTGACGAATCTGGTCCGAAATCATGACTTGGAACTTCTCGCGCAAGGCACCTTCTTCGAGTGTCTCCCATTTGTGAATGTCTTGATGCAAGGTGAGTAGTTCGTCCGATAGGTCAGCAGCGACGACAGGGGGCGTTAAATGATCAATCAATACGGCATAAGCTCGGCGGCGGACGGGGGTCGATTCGCCCAAATTGTTGACGATCCAAGGGTTGATGTTGGGCATATTTCCCATCAGGATGTCGGGCCAATCTGCTTGGGAAAGACCACTCGCCTTGCCGGGAAGTACAAACTCACTTCCATGAGTTCCGAAATGGATCAGAGCATTGGCACCAAATTCATGCTGCAGCCAAAAGTAGGTCGCTAGATAGTTGTGCGGCGGGGGTACCAGTTTGTTATGCAGCAGCGTGGGATCGTGCGCCTCGCCACGCAGCGGCTGTGGCAAGAGGATGACATTCCCCAGTTCAATGCGTGGGATAACGATAAACGACTTTCCTGCATCATTCTTCCAAACCAAAAAGTTGCCTGGTGCTGGTCCCCAATGCGTAGTGACTTGTTTTTGCTGTTCGGGTGGAACCAGCGTTTCGAACCAGCCTTGGTAGGTTTCAAGGGGAATAAGAACTGCTTTGCCACTTCGCGCGAGAGTATCGAGCACCTCGGGAGCCCAGATGCCAATTTGTCGGCCGCGATCTTGCATCCAGCCAATCAGTTCATCTTCGTGGCGTGGCAAGGTTGGCAAAGAATAGCCGGCCTCTTTCATCTGCTTCAAAATGCTTACCATGGAGCGTGGGGCATTCATGAACATTCCGCTGGCCGTACCACGCATCAATTCCGCCTTGCCCATTTCACGGTCATAGTAGATGACCGCAATTTTCTTTTCCGCATTTTTAATGCGCCGCAGTTTTACCCAACTGATCGTTCGGTCAACCAAATGCTCAATCCGTTCGGGAATGGGGGTAAATGCTTCTTCACTTCCGCCCCCTTTGATCGTTCCGGCGCCAATTTGTGGTTCAATCGCTCCTAGGAGTTCCGAGGTAGTAATCTGAAATGCCTGTTCGCTAGAGGATAAGCCAATGGCGGGATTGGATTTCCATTGGTTAATCGACTGGGACCGAAAAAACATCGAATGCAAATGGGGTACGTCAAGCAGTTCTCGAAACTTGACAGAATCGCGTGAATGGCAGGTGTGAATAACAGCATCGGGCTTGAGGGCCAATTGCATTTCTTCTGAGCCGGGGACCATATCAATCACGGCGACCGCGAAGATGCCTTTCGCTTCGAGTTGGCGAATGAGCGCCGTAACCACTTCAGGCTGTTGAAACACTAAGTGGGTTTGGTGCACGGCAACCAAGACACGGGGCGCATCCTCGGGAACCTTGCTGCGTGTTTTGTACCAAGCGAGAAACGAATCGACCGAATCAAACCAAGTTTCGTGATCTGGATGAAAAAGTCCGCCGCGTGCGGTCTCTTCGGGTGGTTCAATGGGAGTGGGCCGGCCTAAATACGTCGCCGAGATATACGTAACCATTCGTTTTAGGTTGTCGGCCGATGTGCCAAAGTACTTGGCCATCGCTGGGTCGCGCAAGAGGGGACTGGCGTCGCCAAGATCGGCAAATATGTCCGTTGCTGAATTAGGACCTAGCGCAATGAACTTGAGTTGTGGCGATGTTCGCTTGGCCGCAAGGAATAGGGCGCGAACCTTGTCTCGATCTTCACTTCGCAGGTGCTCGATCAGCACTAACGAGAAGCGAGAAAAGTCGATTTCCTGGGTGGCAAGCTGGACGTCGGTCAAATACTCAAAGGAAACTTTGTGATCCTTGCCTGCTTTTTCAAGCTCTGCATGGACACCGCCGTGAAGGCCAATGCAGGCAATAACCGCCGGCGAATCGGCAGCGAAAGAGGTGGAGCAATGATTAGCAAAAGCTAATATCGTCACCACAAGCAGGCTGCGGCCTAGGTAATGGCTGATTTGACGACGCAATGACAAGGAGCTTGCCCAATCCGATGGAATGCAGTTCATTACTCAATGGCTCCCACGGCTTCCCCGCCGGCTCGTGAGCCCATTGCACGGAAAATATTGACGTTGATGTTGTTAGGGACAAACCGAACGGATGCATCGGCCATGCCAACAATCGCTCCTCCCGGATGTCCGCTGCGCGGCGCGAAGTTGGTGGTGCCAAGCTCTGGTGCCCAACAATCGAAGAGGAGACTATTAGGAGCCCGGTCGGCGCTAAAAAACACGTTGATTCCCGAACCAACCATCCAAGAGCCACCACGGTCGGAGGCATTGGGGGGGAACGATTGGCAGGACTGGATATCGTTAGCGCTGACGCCTGTAGTGCGTGTGCCAATGTAGTTGTCTCGCAGCGTGTTCACATCGTAGTCGCCCAGGAGCGACTCACTGACCATGAGAGTGCTTGAGGTCCCATCGACCACTTCGTAAAGGCCCAGTGCTCGATTGGCACCAAACAGGCCATTGAAATCAAATCGATTGCCATTGCTGCCAATACAGCCACGATAATTCGTGGGAGCCCATGGATTCGCACGAGGCCGCGTGGGATCGCTAGGACATGCATACGTTGGAATGAGCTTGCTTCCCGCCGGCAGGTTTTCGTTTCCGATGGCGAGGACGGTGAAATCGATTTGGTCATAGACCGAAGAATGCTCGACGTACGGCAAGATGTAGGCCATCATGCTGAAGACATTTCGATAGCCGACGCCAATTCCTCCAGGGCCCTGATATCCCGAAACAAAAACGCCCATCGGAAGCACTTTGTGAGCAGCTTCGTAATTGTGCATCGCAATCGAGACTTGCCGCATGTTGCTGCTGCACTGGATGCGGCGTGCCGATTCTCGTGCAGACTGAACCGCAGGTAGCAGCAGCGCGACCAAGATCCCAATGATGGCAATCACCACCAGCAATTCCACCAAGGTAAAGCCACTTGAACGCCAGTTCAGAGCTGAAAGCTTTTTCGTTCTTTGCATCTTTTGTTCCCTTTACGGACAAAGGCAGTTCGTAATTTTAGGGTAAGTGGATTGTGGCAAAGGGGCTATTTGTCTGCGCCAGGAACAATCGTTCCTTGGCTGTCTAAACCGCTCAGCGACCTCTTGGGCACACGCAGCGCCGCAAACGACGTATTGCACTCCACCAAGGGTGATTAGGTTTTCTGATTTGACGGGCGTAACGGGGTTTAAGCAATGATGACACACTTGAGTCGTGCCCAGTGGCGTTTTCACTTTGGCCTCGGGGCTAGGATTGGCTTGCGAACAGCCCAGGAGTGTCGCAAGGCATATCAGAGAAAGCAGGCTCCGTAGGGAGCGCTGCTGAATGCTGGCTAAAAGAATTGCACCCATAGAAAAATCCATGACAATGTTCAGAACCAGGCCGAATCGCTGGCGATCGAAAAGAAAAAGCGAGCGGCTTTTCAGTGTCGTCGATTGATAATAACAACGCGGTTTTTCGCGTTAACATGGCGACGAAAGAATGATCAGGCTGGCATATTATTCGCCAACGACGATCAGAAAATGCCCTGGGCAAGCTCCCGAGAAAGAAGGGCTCTAGACGCAAACCCCTCATTTGCTAACGCGTTTGTTATTAATGCGTTAGGTAGTGGGTTCAATAGCGGCTATTTGCGGCAGGTTTTGCAGTAGAGGGAATATCGCGAGATTCCGGCCGAGCTGCCCCGTACGGTAAGACGGTCGCCGCAGCGTGGGCAGAATTCGTCGAGGGCATTGTCTTGGCCGCTGGCCGCCTTCCGTGAACAAGCCATGCAAACCTTGGAAAGGGGCAAGGCTTCAAGGCGTTCCTCTTCAATCGGTTTGCCACAGCTTTCACATGGCTTGGTAGAGTTCCAATTCGTATCGGATTCTTCGTCGACTAAGCCAATTGCCAGCGAGGTTTGGCTGCAGGAAGGGCAGGCAACGCGAGGGAGTCCGCCATTGGCAATCGCTAGGACGGCCGATGTCGTAGCAACGTCTGCCGGTGTCGAGCGGCGAAATAGGCCGTGCGGCCGAAACCATTGCATCAGCGATTCGGTCAAAAACTCCTGGCGGAAATCGCATTGCTTGCAACGGATACAGTAGATGTCCATGAGGCGTAGGTAACTTTACGAAAGGTGTTTTTGAGTGAGACTGAGGAAGGCTAGAGGCCCATGCTTGTTGGCTAAATCAGCATTTCGCCAAGCTGAGCTTGTAGTTCCGTCATCGCAGCGAGATCATCTCGGCGGTTTTGCGAGGCAAACAGGCTTTGAAGGTTGGCCAAAATTCTCGCCAACCAGTTGCGATGCGTCGCGGCCGGCAAATAACGAACATCGGGCGGAAAAGACTTTCCTGTAACTTGCTGAAGTCGCTTGTAGGGTTCGTTGCCGGACAAATACTCACCGCGATAAAAGGGATCGATAATCATATCCCCTTCATTGGTGCGGACGCGCACCATAAAGTGCCCCGGCGAATTCACTCCTTCGATCGTCAGGCCGCATCGCGTTCCAACGACGTAGTAGACAAGGGACAGCAGGATCGGTATGCCTCGCTTTGTCGAAAGGATCTGAGGAAGATAGCTGTTTCCTGCGTTGTAATAGTCCTCGACGTTGCCGCTGAATCTCTCTTCTTCAAACAGGACCTCGTGCAGGTTCGCCAGAATGGCGGAGGTCTGCCGACTTGTTGCGCACCGTAACACGCGATCACTTATTCGCATCAGTGAATCATCGATCTGTGCTGGCGACACACCGTCGAGTTCATGCATTGAGATCGCGATGACGGCATAGAGCAGGCCGTCGACCGTATCGACCTTCGGCATTTGGCTCACGAAGAGTGCGAAAGCTTCTGGACGACAAAACTCGGGTTGAATTTCCATGATGCAAGAGTTTACGGGAATAATCCGCTAGCTGGCAAACGTCTAAGTGGCGGTTTCCAAGGAATGCCATTACCAGGCAAGCCCTTTTGGACCAAACTGTTAAATGTTTTCTGGCGTAATGTCCAGTGACAGCAGGTTTGACAAACGGTTTTATCCAAGTTCGTTTCGTTGGTGAAATGGGCGGCCTGGGTGATTTGCGGAAAGGCTTTTTGGCTGATTGTCGGTCCGTCGTCCGGAAGTAAAACAGGTCGCCAAGGGGGCGAATTCTTCAGAAAGGCCGAGATTAGCTGTAATGACGGGAAGATGCAGTGCCATTAAGTGGCAAAGAGGCCCGGTCGGCAGGTCGCAGAATGGCTCTAAGTATATGCTGGATGCGGAGTTGCAGTTTGACTGTGCCACGAAGGGGTAGTAGACTTTAGCTGTTCAGTTCTCTAGGCCGCGTTCGTCGGCACCACAGTCGTTGGTTGAGAATAAAGTTTTGGGGTTTGAGATTCTTTGCCGGTGCTGCGCCGTGTCGTGCGCCGAAATGTTCAAGGGAGTGATTGAATCTCGCTTTCGTCTCCTCGTTTTGCCTGATAGCACGCGTACTCAAATTTAAGTTGTCGGTATGCCTCCATCGTCTTCATCACGATCCTTACCTCCAGAGACAGGGAGCTCCCTTGGGGCGAGCCATGTCCTCTCGGAGAAGGTCGTTGGAAGTGATGGCTCGATGGTCGATGTAGGTTTTCAAGGCCTTCCTCATGACCGAGCCGACGATCAAACCGTGGCTGGTGCAACGGCGAATATCGTTCAGCCATCGCCAGCAGTTGCTGGTGACTCAGCAAGTGGCGGTGCTGCCTCGGAAGATATTTCTGTTTTGCCAACCGACAAAACGGTGATCTCGCGTCGCGGTGCCTTTGATGAATTTGCGGCATCGACACCGGTTACGCCTCAATCTTTGGGACAGTCGCTGATTGGCAAACGACTAGAGCACTATGAACTGGTAGAGTTCGTAGGCGGCGGTGGCATGGGGGCCGTGTTTCGGGCGATCGATACACGCCTTGGACGGACGGTCGCCGTCAAGGTTCTGTCACGTGATCAAAACGATGAAGAGACGATTCGCCGCTTTCGCAATGAAGCGCAAAGTGCAGCACGTTTAGACCACCCGCACATTGCCCGCGTTCACTACGTTGGTGAAGATGCCGGCTGGAACTATATTGTCTTTGAATTTATTGAGGGGATCAACCTTCGCGACTACATTTACGCTCATGGCGTACTGAGTGTTTCTGATGCACTGGGGTACACGCTCCAAGTTGCCGAAGCACTGCAGCATGCCGCCAGCCGCGATGTCGTTCATCGAGATATTAAGCCATCCAACATTCTGTTGATGAATGATGGGCAACTCAAAGTTGTGGATATGGGGCTTGCTCGGCTACATCAAGTCGAGACATCGTCCGAAGACCTAACGGCCAGCGGCGTAACGCTGGGGACGTTTGATTACATCTCGCCGGAACAAGCTCGGGATCCTCGTGTCGCAGATGTTCGGAGCGATATCTACTCTCTCGGTTGTACACTCTATTTCTGGCTGGCTGGACAACCGCCATTTCCTGAAGGGACGGCGCTTCAGAAGCTGTTGAAACACAACAGCGACCAGCCCCCAGATTTGCGTCAGTTCCGCGAAGATTTGCCGAGCGGAATGATTCAGCTGGTTTCCAAGATGCTGGCAAAGCGCCCGTCGCAGCGATTCCAAACTCCGGCAGAGCTAATTGCGGAAATCCATCGCATTGGTAATCAACTCGGTATTACAGCGCTGATTACTGCGCACTCGGGGGTGGCTGTTCAGCTTCCCAAGGCCCCTTGGTGGGAACGCGCACTCCCCTGGGTTGCCCCCTTTGCGGCCTTGGCTGTACTGCTGGGCTTTTTAGAAGTATTCATCAATCGACAGAACACGCCAACGGTTGTGGCATTACGGCCTCAAGTGACTGGCCCTGGCATTCGGACGCAGCCTGAAGGAATCAAGCCGGATACGACGGCGAAAGATGCCGCATCGCCAGTGACGGGAAGTGCCGGCGCTGGATCAAGCGGCACGCCAGGGGGATCTGAAAAGGGCCCGATGCTTGAAGAGGGGCAGGGAACCAAAGTTCCCGTGGACCGAGTATTGGCGAAGGGAAGCGAAAAGCCACCGATTGGCCCCATGATTGAAGTTTCGCCAGGGAGCGTGGATAGCAAGTCACCCATGGTTTCGCCCATGGTCTCTCCTGGCAACGCCAAAGATATGGCTGGAACCAATGCGGGTAATTCGCTGCCCACTGGAACGAATTTGGTTGGTCCTGACGAGGGAAGCAAAACAGGATTAACCAACGGCGATCCGACGAGAACGGAAAATGGTAGTGCGGCGAAAGTGGCAGCAGCATCGATCGGTGCGAGTCCCTTAACAGAAGCCACGGGCGCGGACTTGGCCCTGTCATCGGCGGGTTCATCACCACTTGGCCAGGGCACTTTGGCGATGCTTTCGGCGCCACCACTGAGCGGTGTTCTGACGGCCGAACGGTTGCCCGTTGCTCGCCTCGATTTGACAGACTCGCCCGTTGCAACCGGTGCAGAAGCTGGCCCGATCGCGGCCGCGAAGGTATCCAAGGTAATAGTGCTTCCTGCCGACCAGCCTGTTCGCAGTGAATGGGGGGCCGACGTTGAAGTGGTTCGCTCGCTGGGGCGTGCTTGTGTAAGAGCCCAAGAGTTGGGGCTGCCCGAGGTAGAGCTGGGTTTTACCGGCGTACTTCGTGAACGTCCATTCACTTTGTCATCGCCAAAGAACTTGGTCATTCGGGCCTCGGCCGGGATGCAGCCCACGATCCTGTTTAAGCCCGATCAAGAAATGCCTGGACAGCAGCACATGATCCGCTTGCTTGGCAGCAGTTCCGGGCGAGTGACGATGATGGGATTGCACCTTGTTCTCGACCTGCCAGAGCAAGGGGCCGGGGAGTGGTCACTGTTGTGGCTACAGCAATTGCAGTCGCTGCAGCTTGATAGTTGCGTACTAACGATTCGTGAGGGAAGCAGCATGGCTTCCAGCAGCGGATTGAAGGCAGCTTTCATCACAATGGCGCCTAAGGCGTTTCCCGAAATGATGACCACGATGATGGAAGAGGGGATGATGATGTCTTCCCCTTCCAGCGTCTCCCTCACCGGAACCATTGTACGTGGTGAAGGAGTGTTTTTACGGTTGCCCGAAGAGATGCCTGCAAAGATCTCCTGGAGGCACGGCCTGTTTATTAGCCCTCAGCGCTTGATTGACAATGAAGGGGCTGTGAAAAAGCCTAGCGACTTTGATGCGATTGAATTGGACCTCGATCATGTGACTGCGATTATGCCGCAGGGGCTCTATCGGGTGAAGCTGCGTCCGGGGGCTCCTTATCAGGTCAAGCTGGATATTCAATCCAACCACAGCATCCTTTACACCGGCCTGGATGCCTACCTGTTTGACTTTGTTGACTTGCCACTCAAGGACGATGTGAAGTTGTCCATGCGTGGCGAAGAGAACTGCTATCCGCGAACCAACCCGCATTACCTCCGCCTTTCGACAACCAAGGGAGAGACGCAAGTCTTTGACTTTGAAAACCGAAAACGCTGGTCGGTTGAAAATCGCCCTCGGGTGGGGATCGCTTGGAAGAAGCCGCGGATCGATGACTTCTTTAGCGAAAATCGCCCGCATCAACTGGGGAAGCCGGACTTTGTGCTCGACCCTGACGCTCCTAATCAGGCTGGATTTGATCCGCTCAAATTGCCTGAGATCTTGCCGCTTTTGCCGCGAACCAACGGCGATCCGATGACGGTAGGCGCAGGAATGCCCTAGAAGGGGCCAAATGCGCATAAACCCTTTGTTCTTTTGGGTTTTCAGCCCCGTGCGAATTGCCATGATAGGGCAACCTTCTTAAGATACGGCAGGTCTAAGTTTGAGCGCTTCACCCCGTCGGAAATAAGGCTGTCATCGTGATGGATTGTGGGACAAAAAAAATGGGAAGAGTTGCCCGGCGAATGGAAACGCGGATGTCCGGGCTGGCGTGTGGTCTTCCTTGTTTTTTTTCAGCAACCGTTGGGCTGCTATTGTGTCTTGTTTTAGGCTGCGGCGGTAACAAAGGTGGCGGAACAGCGGCGCAGCAGGCAACGGTGATCTATGCCCAAGCGGAAGATCCCAAAACGCTCGATCCGATCAACACCGACATCGCTGAGGCGGTGCATGTTCTTACCAACCTGTTTGACACGCTTGTCACCTGCGATGAGACAACCACCGAAATTGTGCCGGCTCTTGCCGAGCGATGGGAAACCAGTGCGGACGGCCTGACGTGGACCTTTCACCTTCGGACGGGCGTCGTTTTTCATGATGATACGCCCTGTGATGCCTCGGCCGTCAAGGAATCGCTGGATCGATTGATTTTGAAGGAGCATCCATTAGTCTTTGATCCTGTGCGTCCGTATCAGGCCAGTTTTCAGGTCATTGAAAAGGTGGATGTGACGGACCCGCAAACGGTGGTGCTGACGCTGCGCAATCCAAGTGCTGTATTGCTGGCGAACTTGGCGATGTTTCCTGCCAGCATCATTAGCCCAACGGCAGCAAAGAAGTACGGCAAAGATTTTGCTGAACATCCGGTTGGTACGGGGCCGTTTCAAATTCGAAAGTGGGATCGCGATCAACGCTTGGTCCTTTCGCGGTTTGATAAGCACTGGCGCGGCGCAGCAGCTTCCGAGAATGTGATCTTTGTCCCAGTGAAAGAGAATGCAACGCGGGTTCAGCGGTTGCGTCGTGGTGAAATCCACTTGGCGGATGGCTTGACGCCCATCGAGTACGACTCTCTTTCTAAAGAGCAAGGGATTTCGGTTCAAGAGATCCCGGGAATGAACGTCGCCTATCTGACAATGCAATCCACCAAGGCGCCGCTAGATGATCTGCGAGTCCGCGAGGCAATATGGCATGCCATCGATAAGCGGCAGCTCAACAAGGTAGTGTACAGTGACCACGCGGTTCCTGCGGTTTCCATGGTGCCGCCACCGATGTGGGGCTACAACGACAAATTGCAAGATCGTTCGTTTGACGTGACAATCGCCAAGCAAAAGCTGGCAGAGTACGCCGCTGAGAAGGGGCTGACGTTGCCGCTGAAACTTCAACTGTCGGTAATGAGCCAGGCCCGGGCCTACATGCCTGACCCCAAGTCGATGGCCGGGTTCATGAAGGACTCGATGCGAGAAGTGGGGATTGAGCTGGAGATCGTATTTCGTGATGTGAATCAGCACTTTGAGGCGTTAATGAAGGGGGAGCACCAGTTAGGCCTGGCAGGCTGGAACAGTGACAATAGTGATCCCGATAACTTTCTCTATACGCTGCTAGATTCTGCCAACATCAATGATCAGGGAAACAACCTTAGCCGCTATCGCAGTGCGGAATTCGATGAATTGATGCGGCAAGGACAGAAGGAAATGGACCTGAACAAGCGGCTTGAAATTTACCTGGCCGCACAAGAACAAGTTTTCAAAGACGCACCGGTGGTGCCACTGGTGCATACCAAGTTGCGAGTGGCGCTTTCTTCCCGATTGGCTGGCTATCAGCTTCACACGACAGGCCTAGTTCGGCTGCGTAAGGCCCATTTGGAGGGAGCTGCCGCGAAGTGATAGGTTACTTGGTTCGCCGTATCGGCCAAGCCATTGCCACAATCTTTCTGGTTGTGACACTCGTGTTTGTAGCGGTGCGCGTGTTGCCTGGTAATCCATTGCTCGCAAGATTTGGTCAGCATCCAGATGCCGAGCAGATTGCCAAGTTGCGCCGGGATTACGGCTGGGACCAGCCCATCTATATTCAGCTTGGCCAGTTCTACCGGAAGGTTTTTACGCAGGGTGACCTGGGGATGTCGCTGGCCCGTAGTAACGTCAGTGTTTCGCGGGAACTTCGTGAACGAGTCCCTGCAACGGTTGAACTTGCCTTGGCCGCCATAGTGATCGCAGTTCCCTTGGGAGTTGTCGCAGGCTTGGTTGCCGCTGTCTTTCGAAACCGCTGGCCCGATCGAGTCGGCATGATGGGGGCACTGCTTGGCGTGAGTGTGCCCGTCTTCTTTTTAGGGATCTGTTTGCGGGAACTCTTTCCTGGGATGCCAACGTCGCAGCGGCTTCCTCCCGAGGTGTTTGACTTTGAGCCGATCACTGGGCTTTATCTTTTTGATACGTTGCTACGTGGCAGGTGGGAATTGTGGCCGGTGGCCGCCAAGCACTTGGTCTTGCCGGCGTTGACCCTTTCGACGATTCCGATGGCGATCATCGCACGGATCACGCGTAGCAGTGTGCTGGATTGTTTGTCGGCCGACTTTGTTAGAACCGCAACCGCTAAAGGGGCTGGTCGCTGGCGAGTGGTCCTGCGTCATGTGCTTCCTTCGGCGGCGGTTCCAATCACCAATATCACAGGGCTACAGGTGGGAGCCTTGTTATCGGGGGCGGTACTGACAGAGACCGTTTTTGATTGGCCTGGCTTGGGGCAATACATCACGACGAGTGTGCTTGGCGATAAGGACTATGTAGCGGCGCAAGGCGCGGCCATTGTCATCGCGGTGATGTTTGTGTCGCTTAATGTCATGCTAGATGTGATCTATGTGTGGCTCGATCCTCGTATTCGGTTGGAATAGGGATTCACCATGGATGCACAACCGATTGCCCTCGTTGAAACTAGCAGTAAGCCGCGCGTTTGGCGTCGGTTACTGCGTAGTCGTTCGATATGTTGGGGCGGAGCCATCGTTGCCTTTCTTATGTTGATTGCGATTGGGGCTAGTTGGATCGCTCCCTATGGTGAGAATGATCTCGTTGGTGAATCACTTGAGGCGGCGTCATCGCAGCACTGGATGGGGACCGATACGCTTCGTAAAGATGTTTTGTCTCGCGTGATTTATGGTTCGCGTTTGTCGCTATTGGCCGGTTGTTTTTCGATTGTGGTATCTGTGATGATTGGCGCCCCTTTGGGAGCAATCTCGGGATACTTTGGTGGTCGCACCGATGCTCTGATCATGCGTACCATCGATGTTGCTTTGGCGTTTCCGAGTATTTTGCTAGCGCTGGTGATGACGGCCGTATGGCGACCTAGTTGGGAGACCGTGATCCTTTCGGTGGGCCTAATCAATGTGCCCGTTTTTGCTCGTCAGTTGCGTGCCAGCGTGTTGACGATGGTGCAACTTGACTATGTGTTGGCGGCGCGGGCCATGGGGGCGAGTACGATACGCATTTTGTGTCGTGAGATTCTGCCCGGCCTCGCGGGGCCCCTGGTAGTGCTGGCCAGCCTAAGTATTGGCACGGCAATTCTGGAAGTGGCTGGCCTTTCCTTTTTGGGCATCGGCGGCGATCCGACGCAGCCCGAGTGGGGAACGATGTTGGCGCAGGCCAAAGGATATTGGAGTCGTAACGCTTGGTTTGCTTTGGGGCCAGGACTGGCGATTTCTTTGTCGGTGCTGGGATTCAATCTGTTAGGCGATGGTTTGCGCGACGTGCTTGATCCACGTTCGGAAGAATAGCAGTGGCCGGACGCCACTAGCGTACTTGTGTCCAGTGACACGTTAGGTCGTCACGCAAAAACAAAATGGCAAATGCGTTAAGTGATTAGTCGGTTAGAGCTTAGGTCGCCTGAAAAATGAGGATGGAAAATCCGTGAACCTTTCCCATGTGGATTCGCTCTTAAGGTTGGTGGACCGAGAAATGTGGGTAGTCACTGCGGCGCACGAGGGCCAACGTGCGGGGTTGACGGCAACCTGGGTTTCTCAGGCGTCGCTCGACGTTGAGCGGCCGACGATGCTGGTGGGGCTGGCGCCGAATCATGCGACAACCTCGGTGGTGTTGAAGTCGGGCTATTTTGGATTGCATTTGCTGGGGAAAGGGGAGTCGCATGTGGGGTACCAATTTGCTTCGAGCAGTTCTGCCAAGGTGGACAAGTTTGCTGGTTTTGAGGTAATGACAGGGGAACATGGCACACCCCGATTAAAGGGCTGTGTTGCATGGCTGGAGTGTCGAGTCATTGGAACAAACGACACCGGGGACCGCGTTTTTGTGTGGGGGGATGTCGTCGCGGGCGAGGGGGATGTTCAGGGCGAACCTTTGCGGCAAAGTGAGTTCTTCGCGGCACTTACGGAGCAAGAAAAGCAGGTTTTGCGAGCAGATCGTGCAAAAGACGTGGATTTGCAGCGTCCCTGGGGAGATGCTTGGCGAATGCAGTTGCAAGCCCAGCAGAAGGCTCGAAGCTAAAGCTTGAATAAGGTTTGAGGCGGGGCCGAAGGCGGGCTGGGTGGGGACGAGCCATTGACCGGTATGTTAGAATAGTAGATGAGCGTTTGGCGGTTTGCTGCCCGGTTGTTTGGGCGCAATTGTCGAAGGTTAAGAACCATTTGAGGAGTGATATAGCGCGTGGAAGAACGAAAGCAAGGATCGGGCAAGGGGATTCAGTACGAGAAGGCTATTCTTGTGCGGGTCATTTTGGATAGCCAAGCAACAACAGAGGATCCCCTGGACGAGATCCGCGGCTTAGCGGAAACGGCAGGCGCCCGGATTGTTTCTGGTTTGATTCAACGGCGTGAGGCTCCTGATACGACGACCTATTTGGGTAAAGGGAAAGTTGCGGAACTGAAGGCACTTGTTGAACATCATGATGCAGACATCATTGTCTTTGACAATGAGCTGAATCCCGGGCAGACGCGTAACTTGGAAGAGGCGCTGCAGATCAAGGTGCTGGATCGCACCGAGTTGATCTTGGATATCTTTGCAACGCATGCCCAAACCTATGAGTCTCGGCTGGCGGTGGAACTCGCCCAGCTCGAATACTCGTTGCCACGATTGAAGCGGATGTGGACGCACCTTTCCCGTATCAAAATGGGCATTGGTATGCGTGGTCCTGGCGAAAAACAGTTGGAAGTGGATCGCCGCTTGGTAGAGACCCGCATCCATGAGTTGAAGACTGAAATCTCGCAAATTGAAAAGCGCAAGAGCGCCTGGTTGCATCGCGTGGCGATCGGATGACGGTGTCGCTGGTTGGGTATACCAACGCTGGCAAGAGCACGCTGATGAATCGGCTGACCAATGCCGGCGTACTTGCTCAAGACAAGCTGTTTGCAACGCTGGATACACGTACCCGACGCTGGCACTTGCCAAGTTGGGGGCCCGTACTACTTAGCGATACGGTAGGTTTCATTCGGGAACTCCCTCACTCGTTGATTGCAAGCTTTAAAGCAACGTTAGAAGAGGCACGACAGGCCGATTTGCTTTTGCATATTGCCGATGCCTCAAGTCCGGTTGCCTTGCAGCAAATCAGCGCTGTTTCCGATGTGCTGCGCGAAATTGGCATTGATGAGAAGGATGCTTTGTTGATCCTCAACAAGGTGGATCAAGTGAAAGATCCTGCGGATCTGCATCAGCTACTTTCGCGTTATCCTTCGGCAGTGCAAATTAGCGCAAAGACGGGCGAAGGAATTGATCGGTTTTATGCGGCCGTAAGTGCAGCCCTCAGCCGATCCTTTGCAGATATTGATGCGGATTTGCATGTTGGGGATGGAAAGCTGTTAGCGTATTTGGCTGCGCATGGCGAGATTCTCAGTCGCCATTATCACAGTGAAGACCGCGTGCTGGTGCATGTTAGGTTGCCAGAGCGACATGTGGGGCCGATTCAGGACTTGCCAAACGTTTCGATTAAGCCTCACGTTTATGCACCTGGAGAGCCCGGGTTTGCCAGCGTTACGGTTTCTGAGAATGCTTCCGGTCCGGCAGTGGCAGGGATTGAAGAGGTCGCTTAGCGATGGCCCGACGTCAAACCGAAGGACTGCGGGTGATCGTAACGGGGGCATCCAGTGGTATTGGACGCGAATTGGTGCTACAGCTAGTTGCCCAAGGCGCTTCGGTGGTGGCACTTGCCCGACGTGCAGAACGTCTGGCAGAGCTTGCGGCCAAGGCAAGTGCTCCTGATCGGCTGGCCACGGTTTGTGGTGATATTACTCAGGCGGGCACTCGGTCGGAGGCAATATCAGTTGCCATTAGCCGATTTGGTGGTCTAGATGCCATCATTAACAATGCGGGTGTGGGAGCCGTTGGACCTTTTATAGAGTCCAGCAGCGAAACCCTTCGTCAGGTAATGGAAACCAACTTCTTTGCGCCGGTCGAACTGATTCGTGCGGCCTTGGAGCCTCTAAAAAAGGGGCGAACGCCGATCATTGTGAACATGAGTTCGGTGCTTGGGCATCGGGCGGTTCCCAAAAAGTCCGAGTACTGTGCAAGTAAGTTTGCACTTCACGGATTTAGCGACGCCCTTCGCGCCGAATTGCGAAACGAGGGAATCGACTTGCTGCTCGTTAGCCCCAGTACCACGCACAGCGAGTTTTTTGATGCGGCGCTAGGTGACGGCCAATCGGGCAAAGGCAAGTACGGTGGTATGCCGGCAGAAAAAGTAGCACGCCGCACCATTCGGGCGATGTGCTTGGGAAGGCACGAGACGATTCTCTCGGTGGGTGGCACGCTGCTCGTGTGGATTGACCGACTCTGCCCGCCACTTGCGAATCGCTTAGTGGCTTGGTTTGGATAAGTCGTCAAAGTCCGGCGTTACCAAGGAGTTACTCCTTGGTCGAAGTTGTTGCCGAAGCCGGTTTAACGGTGGCGCCGCGTACGCCGAAGGTGAATCGAGCAATCGGCCGATCTGGGTTTTTTGGATCTTCTTCCAGCCAAGCCTGCAGTTCTTCACGACTGTTAAGTGGGACCGATACCTTGAGCTTGTTGGCATCTTGGAAGATGCGGAAGTACCGATCATTCACCGCAAGTTGTGCTTCTAGCTCTGCACGTTGAAACGTGGAAATGATCAGGTGCCCGTTTGGTAGCAGTGTGCTGAAGGGCTGATTTCCCGAGCTTTTGTCGAGCTGTTCCAGCAATTCTGCCGTGGTTGTAATGGCGGGGTGTGTCTGCTCGCCGGATCGGCTCGTCACGGGCGTTGCCGTCCGCTCGTTACGATCAAAGGTAGTCACCTTCACCGAAGACTTTGCCTCTTGAGGAGTCTCGAGTCGTCGGCATAGCTTCAACACAAACAAAAGCTGCTTTTGCTTTTCGGCAACGCCTTGATCCGGCGACAAGGCACCGTCGATCCGTGGAACACCCATCAGCGGTTCTTTTTGCCAGTGTTCATACTTGGATCCGAGGCTTTCCAAGTAGGTGGCTAGTGCTGGTGGAACTGGCGGTTCTGGGATGTTTTCTGGCCGGGTACGAACGGGACGATCCGATAACGCCGTTTTGTTTCCTTCGTCAACGACGGCACGAACAATATTGAGGAACTTCGCGGCATGCACGCCATCCTCAGCGGTTAACAGGAAGAGGATCTGGTCGGCCGCTTGTTCGTTGCTGGTGCTGGCAATATCAGCGGCTGGAGCCAGTTTGTCGGGAGCGATCCGTCTGCCGCGCCACTGCGAAAGGCCGATACCGCCTGACGGCATCTTTGCGGCCGAGGAGGCAATATCTTTGGGCGAAAGCCCGATGTCGGTGAGACCCTGCGTAGCGGCGTAAGAGGCAATGCCGTCGCAAATCCAGGTGGGTACATGGCGATCAATTTCGGCCGTACGCAGCATAGAGGCTGCAATAGCTGCGCGAAGTGGCTGGCGCATTGCCTTTAGCTTGGCATCTTCTGCCGCGTAGAGTTCAATGCTGGTTTGTGAGCCAGCCAACTGTGTGATTACGTCGCTTTGATTACGTTGGGTAGGAGGATCACTATTGATGACCACCTGAATCGATCCCAAGCCAAAATCGGGATGGCGATGGCGGACGCTAATGTAATCGACAATGTGGCTCATGTCGTTCCAAGCCGCTTGCGCCTCACGCATGGCGAAGAGGGTTTGCTCAGGATTGCCGAGTGAAACGACCGTGATGTGTTCGTTGTTCAATTCCCAGCCGCGATGCGATTCACGCTGCACTTGGCGAGGCCGAGCGAGTTCATCCGAAGGACGAGGCGACTGGTCGGCAACGCTGCGAATGAACCGATCTTGGGCGTTGGTGGTTCCCACGAAGGAGAAGCCAAGAGCCGGCCCTGCTCAGCAAAGCAAGTTTTAGACAAAGGCGTTTGCGTGAGTGAAACATCGTTTTTGCCTTTAATATCAACGGGAATCCTTGTGGAACCGTCGGTGTCTCATGCGCTAGGAGCGCGCGGTACCTATCTGTCCCTTCCTCTCTTTATCGTCGTCGTAGACCCATGTTGCTATAGGAAGATTGTAGGGATTTTTCGGGATATGCGGCCTAATGGTAATCATTACTGCTATCAGGCGGACATGATAGCAGCGAAATAATCCTTCTAAGGGTGGGGGCTGGCTGGACTTCCAGGAGAAATGGTTGCAATCGGGTGAATCGCTATAGGCGTCAAATTTTCCTCAATTGACAGGACACGTTCGAACGATAGTCCCTAAAGACCCAGACTGCGTTTGCATGGTCTTCGTACGTTTACCTCTGTACGGACGCCTGTAGTACGCCCGACTGAAATCCTTTTGGGAGCAGACAATGTTCCGTTTCACCCAGACCTCTTCAAGCCGCAAAGCACAGTGGACCCGCAATCTACTGAACTCTGCCGCCTTGGCCGCAACGATTGTTGTTGCAGGCCCGTCCATAGTTCATGCGCAAACCGAAGCACCTGTTCTGTCGGCTAAAGAGTTTCGCGAGAAACTCCAAGCAAAAAAAGCAGCGGCAGCCAAGGAAGCTGGAGATATTCAGCTGACTAGCGGCGAAAAGCCCGCTCCAAAGCGACTCGGCAACGTGCAGGTGCAGGCCGCTGACCTCGTAAAAGAAGTCGCGCCGCTGGCCCCGATTGTCGCCAAGTCGAGCAAGCCTGCTGGAATGCACCAAGTGCGCCGACAAGTGGAAGCGGCACCGGTGGGGCCAAACGAGGCCGCTGGTCCCGTGGTGGCAGCATCGGTTCCTTTTCAAGTCATTGAAGACACCGGCGAAATGAGCGTGATGGTCCGTCGTAGCAAGTTGCTGCGGACAAAGACGGACGTGTATCGCGTGGCGACGGTGGATGAAGGGATCTGCGAGGTGGTTCAGTTCACCCCGCGTGAATTGTCGATCATCGGAAAAGGCCAGGGAACGACTCACGTCACCTTCTGGTTTGACGATCCGAAGTCGGATCCTGTGACTTACCTGGTGAAGGTAACTCCGGACGTGGCCGAAGTGAAGAAGGTGGAAGACGCCTACAAACTTCTGGAAGACGTCATCAATGAGATGTATCCCGATAGCAAGATCACGTTATCGGTGATCGCCGACAAGGTGATTGTGAAGGGCCAAGCAAAAGACAGCGAAGAAGCCTTCCAAATCATTACGCTCATCCGCGGCCAAGGTGGCAACGGCAATAATATGGGGGGTGGTTTTGGTGGTGGTGGCTTCGGCGGCAGCTTGAACGAAGGGATTGCAGCCCCTGTTCTCAGCGACAGTGCGGTTGGCAATAGCCGTCGCTCGAACCTGCAAGTGATCAATATGCTGCGGGTCCCTGGCATCCAGCAAGTTGCCTTGCGAGTCAAGATTGCTGAACTGAACCGGACGGCCGCTCGTAACTTTGGTGCGTCGATCAAGGGAGAAATTCCTCTCAATGGCAACACCAATGGTGCCGCGATGTTCCTCAATGCCATCACTGGCACTTCGGGACAAGCCGCTCCGACGTTGCTAACGCGGTTTGATGGCGACAACATTCAAGTCGGTTTGAACCTGTTGCAACAACAGGGCGTAATCAAGCTGCTGGGTGAACCCACCCTGGTCACGATGAGCGGTCGCCCTGCGACGTTCATCGCGGGTGGTGAGTTCGCTGTCCCCACGATTGTCGGTAGTGCCGGTCTGAACGCCGTCACGACAGATTTCCGTGCTTACGGTGCGATCATCAGCTTCTTACCGACGGTGGTCGACAAGGACCGCATCCGTTTGGAAGTCTCGCCCGAATTCAGCCAGATCAATGCGAACCTGACGGTGAATAATATCCCTGGCTTGCGTACTCGGTCGGCTACGACGACCGTGGAAATGCGAGAAGGTCAATCGCTGGCGATCGCTGGCTTGCTAGAAGACAGCATGACAGGCAACAGCTCGGGTGACATCCCGTTCCTAGCTCAAATCTTTGGCAAGCGAAGCATGCAGCGGAGCGAGACCGAGCTTCTGATCTTGGTATCGCCAGAACTGGTGCATCCGATGGATGCCGAAGAGGTTCCACCTCTGCCAGGGTTTGACGTTCAAGAGCCGAACAACTCGCAATTCTTCTTCAAGGGTCACCTGGAAGGGAATCCTACTCAGGACTACCGCAGCACGGTTTGGCCACGCCTGAAGAAGCGTTACGGCAGCGGCGGCCCTGCCATGACGAGTGGTCCTTTTGGCCACGGCAAATAATCCTAGAGAGCTAAGCGAACGCACTCCTGCCGGACTCCCGATCTGGCAGGTTCGCTCGGCTCGACGTAAGCACCCCGCACGATCCCAGTAGCAAAAATCCTTCGGACGATAGGGCGAACTGCCATGAAACGAACACTATTCACCACGTTTGTCATTGCCTGCCTGGCGATGATGGGCTGTGCCGGCAAGGGAAAGCATAAGAAGTACCCCGGTCCATCGATGGATCGCCCATTTCCTTTGGGTCAGGTTTCTGATTCCCACTGGGAAACGCAGCAGACGAACGCGGAAGCGGCGGACTTCATTTTCTACGATCATGAGTTCCGTTACGACACAATCCGCCATGTGGATACGGCCGAACTGGCCCCCGCGGCGAAGAAGCACATCGAAATGGTTGCGATGCGTCTAGAGCATGTGCCATTCCCGGTGGTAATCGAACAGAGCGAACACAATGCTCGCCCCGAGCTTGACCAACAACGTCGTCGGACGATTGTGGAACAGCTCAATCGGATGGGCGTGACGAATGCGGATGCTCGCGTGGTGGTGGCCAATGCCTTCCCGGCAGGCTTCACCAGCGTCGAAGCCGAACGATCGTACCAAACGATCCTAGGTGGTGGTGCTAACGGCTTCGGCCGTCGCTTCGGCGGTGCCGGTGGCGCATATAGGTAGTCCATCAGCACGTTACGTTTGCTGATGCGCTGAGATTGACTGATACAACATTTGAGGATGTTCCCATGCGATTCCAACTCTCCGTCCTAAACTGGTTATCCCCCAAGGCTAGCCGCTGCGTAGGAGTTTTGGGGTTGGGAATCTCGATGTTGGTTGGTTGTTCCAGCACAGGAAGTAAAGGGAAGTCGCTAGTAAGCGGCTTGCCCTCACCTCGGGCGACCCTCGCTTCGACGGAAAGCCCCAAGGCAGCTACGGGCAGCAGTGGCGGACTTTTTGGCAAGAAGACGGCCAAGGCCGACCCGAATGCCAAAGTGATTGATGAACTTTTGGCCCAGGCTCGGGCGTACGAAGCTCGAAGCAAAGAAGAAAAAGCGGCCAAAACGTACGAGCAGATTTTGCAGCTCAATCCTGATCACGTGGTTGCTTTGCACCGGCTTGGTGTAATTGCCGATAGTCATGGAAACACAGAAGAGGCTGAGCAACTGCTAACTCGCGCTATCAAGCAACAGCCCAAAAATGCAGAGCTGTGTAGCGACTTGGGTTACTGTTACTTTTTACAACAACGCTTTACCGAAGCCGAAGCCTTGGCACGCCAAGCGATTCAGCATGATGGCAAAAACCCGCTCTACCACAATAACCTTGGTTTGATCCTTGGCCATCAAGATCGCTATGACGAGGCCTTTGATGAGTTTGCCAAGGCAGGCTCGAAGGCAGACGCCTTCTATAACATGGCCTTTGTGTTTGCCATGCAAGACCACGTAGACGAGGCCAAGGAATGCTTCCGCGAAGTCTTAGCCGTGAAGCCAGATCATAAGGGAGCTCGTGAAGCGCTTGCCAACTTTGAACAATCGGACCGTGTGGACGGTCCAGGCGAAGAGCGCGCGATTGCACGGAAGGCTGGCGATCGTCGCGAATGGGTTCCTTATATCGAACCAGGTGCGACCGAAGAAGCTTCACAAGTTGCCAGCGCATCCGGCCAAGGACGTGATACCGGCAGCGTCAAGCCAGCCTCGGCAGAGTTCGCGCTGCCAAAGACGACGGAAGTGAGCCGGTTTACACGGCAACTTCACAATCGCGGTGCAAATCTGATGAATCACCACATGGCCAGCCAACGTGGTGATGCCCGTGCCAACCCCAGTGGACCTGCTCCCAAGGGTAACCTGATGCCAGTTCCTGCCAAATAGTGGTTGGGCTATTCGTCGCCGCCTGATTTGGCAAAGTTCTGGCTGTAAATGGCGGCCAGAACCGATTCAACGTCGGCAAACTTTCGCTTCGCCTTCAGCACGCCATCAAGCAACTTGCGCACATCATGCGGCGAATGCCCCAGGGTGAGTAGCGCTTCGTAGGACTCTTCCACGACGTCGCGTTTGATCTCGGCTTCGTGCGTTTGGCTGCGAGCCACAAGCAACGCAAATTTCGACATCTTGCGGCGAAGCTTGGCAATGATCCGTTCAGCCAGAGCAGCCCCTACGCCAGGAAGTGATGAAAGACCCTTCGCATCTTGCTCTTCAATCATGACAGAGATGTCTTGTACCGGGCGAACCATGGCGCGCAGTGCCTTCTTCGCCCCTACTCCGTCGACGGAGCAGAACATCTCAAAGAACTCACGTTCAATCTCGGACGAGAACCCGACCAGGCGCGGTGTTACCTTGCCACGTGAAGGATCGCCATCGAAATAGTGGATCGTAAACAGGCTGACCGATTGGTCTATCTGCGGCTGTAGCTGCCGCCGGGTGAAATCGGCGATTAGTACTTGGTATTCAAAGGCGCCGATCTCTAAAAGGGCGAAGTCTTCGGCCAATCGAAGCAGTTTTCCGGTAATACGCGTTATCAAGAGATGATCCCCGGTCGCTTTTGTAGCAAGGTCTTGGATTGTGTCTTCGAAACGACCGATCCTTCACGACGAAGGAAATGGTGGCATAGAGCGATGGCCATGGCATCGGCCACGTCAGGTGGCTCGGGGGCTTTGGCGAGCGAAAATTCTCGGCAGATCGCGTTTTGCACCTGTGACTTTGGAGCGCGTCCACTTCCCGTGAGCAGCTTTTTAACCTGTGTCGCCGAATAGCTGCAAACCAGGATGTTGCTTTGGGCGGCCGCCAAACAAATGACACCTCGGGCATGTCCCATGAGGATGGCCGTACGAGGGCGTTCGTAGTGCGAATAGAGTTCTTCAATCGCAAGCACTTCGGGATGGAGCTGCCCGCAAACTTCGGCGACCCCTTTGTGGATCTGCTCAAGGCGACCACCCAGGTCGCCACTTGCGCGACTTCGAATCACGCCTGCTTCAAGCAGCGTGACCTTGTTGCCACTACAGTCCAAGACGGCATAGCCAGTCGTATTTAACCCGGGATCGATTCCTAGAATTCGCATGGTCGGCGTTTGACCCTTTCGCAGGGGAGACGACATTAAGCGTTACCTGCTCGCCACACGGTAACACCCTTGCGATCTTCCAGCGTGACACCAGCATCTGTAAGCCCAGCCCGGATTCGGTCACCCAGGGCAAAGTCTTTGCGGGCACGTGCTTCTGCTCGCAAATCAATCAGTAACTGCATCAGCTTCGGGGTTAGCGAGTCGCCACCGCCGCCGCGGTTGGTGGGGACCGTTTTAAACAGTCCCAAGATGGCGGTCAGCTCACGAAGGGTTTTCACCGCTTCCATAAAGGTAGAAAGCGGCTTGCTTGCTAAGCGTTCTTCGGTTGGCTTCTTCTCAAAGTCGTCGAGTTGGTGCTGATCGGCGAACTTGTTTAGGTCACGGATCATTTCGAAGAGGTCGCTGATGGCACCGCCTGTGTTGAAGTCGTCATCCATCTTTTCCAAGAAGGAAGTGCGACGTTCCGCAATGGTGGCCAGCAACGCTTCGCCATGGGCGTTGATTTCCCCTTGGGCACGCTTCATGATCGGTGGAATGTTGAAAAAGCGTTGCTTGGCAATTCGCTGATACCGTTCGAAGAAGCGATAAAACGCTTCTAGCGAAGTGGAAGCTTCTTCCATCGCCTCTTCGCCAAAGACGACCGTGCTGCGGTAATGGGATCGAAGCAAGAAGAACCGAATCCGTTCCCCACCTAGCTTGGCAATTTCGTCAGCCAGCCCTGCGCCCCCCTTGGAGCGACTGATTTTGCCAGCGGCAGCCTCTTCGACGGAGGCGGCTTCGCTCCCTTCGCGGTCATTGCGGCCACCCACTTTGCCACTGCCGGCACCGGCGCGAAGCAAGCCATTGTGCAGCCAGTATTTCACCATTGCTTTTCCGTGGCAGCACTCACTTTGCGCCAGTTCGTTCTCATGGTGTGGAAAGAGAAGGTCTAGGCCACCGCCGTGAATATCAAACGTTTCGCCCAGGATGGCGCGGCTCATGGCGGAACATTCGATGTGCCAGCCGGGACGCCCCTTTCCCCAGGGGCTATCCCAGGCAGGTTCGCCTGGCTTCACACGCTTCCAAAGGGCAAAGTCAGCAGAGGACTTCTTGCGACTGCTGGCTTCACCACCTTCACCCTGAGCGGCATCGGCGCTGCGATTGCTGAGTTTTCCGTATTGCGCATCTTTGTTCACATCAAAAAAGACGTCCCCATCGGAGGCATAGGCAAAGCCTTTGTCGATCAGCGACTGAACGAACTTGATGATGTTGCCCATGTGCTCAGTGGCCTTGGGCATATGGTCGATTTGGTCAACGCCCAGCGAAGCGAGGTTGGACAGATAATCGACGATCATCTCTTCCGCGATTTCCTCCATCGGCAGGCCGCGCTCATGCATCTGGCCGATGAGCTTGTCATCCACGTCAGTGATGTTGACGACCCAGGTGACATCAAACCCATTGTACGTGAGGTAACGCTTGATCGTGTCAAAGATGACCGGCCCCACCATGTGCCCGATGTGGCTTTCCTTGTAAACCGTAGGGCCGCAAAGGTAGATGCCTACCTTGCCTGGAACTACCGGTTCAAAGACTTCTTTTGCCTTGGTAAGCGTGTTGTAAACTCGGATCGTCATAGAAAGCTCAAGCCATCCAAAAATCAAAAAGCCAAAACGGAGAGATCAAAACGAGTGGACCAAAACTAAGTAGAACTTCGTGTAAGCAGGGCAACTACCTGAGACTCAATCGCCTCTTCACGGCCGACCGGACCTACCAGTTCGCCCGTCTTTGCCTTGATGCCAACTTGATCAGCAGCAACCCCCAGTATTTGAGCCACACGAGCCTGAATCTGGGATTTGTAGGGAGAAAGCTTGGGGCGTTGGGCAAAGACGATGCAGTCCAAATTGACGAGCGAATAGCCGGCCGCTTTTACCTTGTCCCAGGCGGCAATCAGGAATTCAGCGGAATCGCGCCCCTGATTGGCTGGATCATTGTCGGGAAACAGCTCGCCGATATCTCCTAGGGCAGCTGCGCCCAGCACCGCATCGGTGATTGCATGTAGCAGTACATCTGCGTCGCTATGGCCGACCGCTTGCAAATGGTAGGGAATGTCGATCCCGCCAAGGCGCAGCGGTCCGCCAGCCTCCAAGCGATGGGTATCGTGTCCTATACCAATTCGAAACATGCCGACGGAAGTCCTTCTCCGAGAGGAAACGCCACGGGGCGCTTTTGCGTGTTCGTTGCACGGGCTTTTGTCCCTAACGCCTTCGTGCTGAACGTGTTAGTATAGCTTTTTCCCCGGTTGGCAACAATTCCAAACCGGGCACCCTCCTGCGACTCTAACTCCTTGTCCCATACGGCGTTTCTGGCGTTCTATGCGAGCTTTTGTCTACGAGTACATCACCGGGGGCGGGACCTTTTCGTCACAAAAGGGGCTGTCTCCTGAAGGAAGCCTGCTGACCGAGGGGGAGGCAATGCTGCGAGCCATTGCTTCCGACTTTCTGAACCTCCCAGGTTGGCAGGTAGAGTCCCTCATCGATGCCCGACTTTCGGCAAGGCAGATCGAGGGCGTAACGTTTGAAGCCGTTTCCACCGCGGCCCAAGACGCGCCGCATTTGCAGCAGCCTGCCACCGCGCGGATGTTGCGCTCGTGATTGCGCCAGAGATTCAGGGGCGCTGACCGACCGAACCGCATGGGTAGAGGAGATTCAAAAGTCTCGTCCGCAACTGCAATTGATATCGTGTTCATCCCCGTTTGTCACCATCGGCAGCGATAAACAGGCCACTATCGAATTCCTTCAGCAGTTGCAAATTCCCGTTCCCGCCGGCGTTTGCCTTCCAGGTCCAGCATCGCTTTCTGCCTGGAAACAGGATGCCGTCGAAGGCGAAAGGTATGTCATCAAACCGCTCGATGGTGCGGGAAGCTGGCTTCAAAAACGCTGGAGCATTGGCGAGACATGGGGTGATTCTCCCTTAGACTTCCCCGTACGATGCGAACGATTTTGCCCTGGCCTAGCCGCCAGTATTGGCGTGATTTCCAGCGAAAATGTCAACGTTTCACCGATACTGTTGCCGCTACTAGAGCAATTGCAAAACCCCGACGACCTTTCGTATCTCGGTGCCCGGTGGGTCGATGATCCCGGGCTGGTGCGCCGCGCCAATCAGTTAGCGAGGCAGGTTGCCAAAGCCTTACCCGCGACCACAGGTTTCTGGGGGATCGATCTGGTTCTAGGAAGTGATGCCGAAGGAAAGAATGATTTTGTAATTGAAGTGAATCCCAGAATAACCACTTCTTATATTGGGCTGCGGCAGTGGTGCCAGTCCAACTTGGTGGAGGCAATGCTCTTGATGGCTGCTGGCAAAAAGCCAGCTTTGTCCTGGAGCCAACCAGGGGTAGAATTTCGGCTGGCAGGTCCGGCGTAGGATGGCCGTTTGGGTTTTGTAGAACAAGGGATGGCACAGGATGGCGACTTGGCTTGCAATCGACGTTGGGGGTGCCAACCTCAAGGCGGCGGACGGTCAAGGCTATTGGCAGTCGTATCCGTTTCCACTCTGGACCGACTACAAGCGGCTCTCGCACCAGCTTCGCTCGATGCTCAGTGAAGCTCCCGAGGCCGATCACTTATTGCTCACCATGACTGGCGAGCTTGCGGACTGTTTTGAAAGCAAGTCGGCCGGAGTGCAGTTCATCCTGGAGGCCTTCGGACAGGCTGCTGGAAATCGACATACACGCGTCTATCTTGCCGACGGGCGATTGGTTTCGCTGAAGGTAGCCCAGTCGCTTCCGTTACTTGCGGCCGCGTCGAATTGGCACGCCTTGGCTGCGTTTGCAGGACGCTATGCGCCGCAGGGGGCTGGCCTGCTTGTGGACATGGGCTCAACGACTTGCGATCTGATTCCCTTGATGGATGGTAAGCCGATCGCGCAGGGAAAAACCGATACCTCGCGACTGTTATCGGGCGAATTGGTGTATACAGGACTGATTCGCACTCCCGTTTGCGCCGTGGTTCACCAGGTCCCCTATCGTGGGCAAATGTGTCCGGTGGCAGCAGAATTGTTCGCCACCACGGCGGATGTCCATCTGCTTCGAGAAGTCTTCCCCGAAGACGCCACCTATTTGCATACGGCCGACCACAAACCCCTTACAAAGGCCAATTCTCGCCTGCGAATGGCACGTGTGATTGCGGCAGATGCGGAAGAGTTCAATCATCGCGATGCCGTCGTTATGGCGGAATACATCGCGGCAGAGCAGCAGCGGCAAATCGTGGAAGCTCTGCAAAAAGTAGTCGGAGCCATGCCCGAAAAGCCCACAGGTTTTGTGGTGAGTGGGCAAGCGGAAGTCCTGGCGATTGCCGCCATTGAAGGGGCTGGGCTAAAGGGACAACTCGTTTCATTGAAGAGTAAGATCGGGGCTGGATTGTCGCGTGTCGCACCTGCCCACGCGTTGGCGGTATTAGCAAGAGAGGCAGTGGGTGCATGAGCGGTTTGCATGTTCGAGTGGTCAAGATCGGTGGCAGCTTGTTGGACCTTCCTGACCTTCATGCCCGGGTGTCGCACTGGATTGATACCAGTTCCCCCGCGCTGAACGTCTTGTTGGTAGGGGGCGGTGGCTTTGCGGAGTATATTCGGCAAGCTGACGCGCGCTTCCACCTGGGAGAAGAGCGTTCGCATTGGCTGTGCATTGAAGCCCTTGGTGTTTCCGCTCGTTTGCTTGGCGCCATTTTTGGCGGACGGCTTCCGATTCAAGATTGGCCAACTCTGTTGGCAATTCGAAGCCATCTGGCAACCACCCAGCCCGAAACTAGCTTCACCGTGATTTTGGACCCGCCAACCTTCTTGCACTTCCATGAACCGCAACTTCCCCCGCGTGCCATGCCGCACACCTGGGAGGTGACCACCGATTCGATCGCTGCTCGCTTGGCGGAATGTTTACAGGCGAACGAGCTAGCACTTCTGAAGTCGTGCGATCCGCCGGCCGATTTTGCTGTGGGCTCGGCCGCATCTGCCAAGATGGTGGATTCCTTCTTCCCTCAAGCGGTTTCGGAAGGCCTGACAGTTACTTGGACCAACTTGCGAATGGGAACCGGCGAACCCCAAGACGCTTTCACCCGTGAAACGTTGGTCGGCGTTTAATCCCATCGCTGCTCAGCGACATGGCGATTGCCGGATTGGTATTTACCAGGCTTGCGCATTCTGATACTTCCCCAACCCATAGGCCGAAATCGGCATTTTTTGCCGAAGTTCTCGTGGTCCATCGGTTGGGAACGCAAGCATGATCAAGTTCGAAACCCCTCAATTCCTCCAGCGGTTTAAAGATCGCGTGACCGCCAAGGTTGCCACGGCAACGCTGGTTGTGCTGGCCGGCGGTGGCATGGTTTATCGCGGGATTACCGTTCCCCGAGGGACAACACCCACCAAGGCGGCCAAGGTCAAGGTTGCCACGGGGGCTCAACTGACGGCACAAAAGCCCGAGGAAGAGGCACCACTCTATCCCGAAGACACGTCGAAGGGTGTCTATCAACCACCGGAAGAGACACTTGCCTATTCGCCAGCGCCTGAAGGGGCGAGCGTCTACGACGAAGCTCCTCCACCAAATGAACTGCGTGGAGCAGGGGGTGCATTTGTGGACCCCAACCTCGAACCGACTGCTGCCGAAGAACCTGCCGAACAGCCACCCGCCAATCCCCCTCCGTCTTTATATGGCAATACTGCGGAGGCTCCGCCGGTAGAAACTCCACCCGAGACCGCACCACCGAGTGAACCTAGTTCGCCATCGGGAGGCGCTCCAGCGTTTGTAACCGATCAGCCTCCACCAAGTACCGAAGCCCCCGGCTTGATGGCACCTCCACCTGCCGGCAATTCGATTGGCAAAGGGAGCTTGAAGCGACGTGGACCTAGCCTCTCTCCCAAAAATGTACCTGCGGCACCAGCGCCACCTGCGGGAAGCCTTCCAGGGACGGCCGGCGGCCTAACACCTCCCGCAAGGGCATATTTGGGCTCCGGAAGTTCTGCGCCGGCTGCTTCGCCAGCGGAATCTCCCGTCGTCGAATCTAGCGGCGGCAACCTACCATCTGATGGACTTGCCCCGGCAGAACCACCAAGGACGTTTGCGCCAGCCGGCACCGCGACTCCTCCTGAATCGTTCCCGTCGGCCAATCCACATCGTGAAGGGGGATCGGCTCAGCCCGGCTCCATTCCACCCGGACGATTTGCTCCAGAGCCAAGTGCTGTAGAAGGTGGCGTGCCACCGATAACTAGCAGCCCTAGCATGCGCTCCGTCCCCAGCATCGGAGACAAGGAAATCGCCGCCGGAACGGCAGCCACGCCCGGTGATCGACAACTTGAGGGAGCACAAACCCCGGCGGTAACCTTAGAAAAGATGGCACCTGCCGAAATCCAAGTCGGTCGCCCCGCAACGTTTGAAGTTCGGGTTCGCAATGTGGGACAAGTGGCCGCCCATCAAGTGGTGGTTAGTGACCAAATTCCCAAAGGGACCCAGCTGCAAGGAACGAAGCCAGAAGCAAAGGCCTCGGCAGACGGTTCTTTGATTTGGCAGCTTGGTACGATTCCACCTGGTCAAGAAGTCGTGCTTGCGATGCAAGTCGTGCCCGAAGAAGAAGGTGAGATCGGAAGCATTGCCCAGGTTGGCTTTGCCGCCCAAGCGTCGGCTCGCTCGGTCTGTACTCGTCCATTACTGAAAGTAGAACATACGGCTCCCAAGCAGGTTTTGATCGGCGAAATGATCAACGTCTCGATTCAGATTCAAAACCCAGGTTCTGGCGCCGCGACCGGTGTGATCATTGAAGAAGATGTCCCCGAAGGGTTGGAGCATGATGGTGGCCGAGAATTGGAATACGAAGTAGGAGTGCTGCGGCCCGGTGAGTCGCGACGTCTCGACCTGCAAATGCGTGCTACCAAGGCTGGCATCGTTCAAAACACCATCCATGTGCGTGGCGAAGGAAACCTAACGGCACAGCATGATGTGCAAATTGAGGTGATTGCTCCGCAGTTGAACATCGGCATTGATGGCCCGAAGAAACGCTTCCTCGATCGGCAAGCCACCTACACTTTGAGCTTGGCGAATCCAGGAACAGCTCCTGCCCGAAACGTAGAAATGGTCGCCTATTTGCCCAAGGGGGTAAAGTTCGTCCAGACCGACAGCCAGGGACAATACGATGCTCGTCAGCATGCCGTATTTTGGGCCTTGGAAGAATTGCCGCAGCAGAAAAAGGGAACGGTTCGCCTGACCGTCCTTCCAGTAGAAGCAGGTGAACAAGTGCTTCGCATCGATGGTCGTGCAGAACTGGGGCTGACCGCCACGCAGGAGCAAACGGTTCAAGTCGAAGGAGTGACCGAGCTCGCTTATTCGATTGCAGACCTTGCAGATCCTGTGGAAGTTGGGGGCGAAAACACGTATGAAATCCGCGTGGTCAACAATGGCTCGCGAGCAGTAACGAATGTGGTCGTTGTCGCCCAGATGCCACAAGGCCTAACTGCCAAGGAAGGGGAGGGGCCTACGGCCGCGTCGACAGCGGGGCAAAAGGTAACGTTTGAACCTCTCGCCCGAATGAATCCACAGGATGAAGCTGTCTTTCGGATCCACTGCCAAGCGATCACCGAAGGAGATTTCATCATGAAGGTTCAGCTCGCTTGCGACGAGTTCCCTACGCCGGTCTCCAAGGAAGAAAGCACTCGCGTCTACGCCGATCGATAGGATAACTTTCATCGTTACCGCGTGAAATACGCTGTTGTCTCGCTCGCTGGATTGACGGCCTCTGCTCGACAAGACAGACTAAAGGTGGCTCCTCTTGGGGTGCCACCAAAGTCACTTGCGTTTAGGAAGGTCGAACCTCTCCATGCCGTTTCGTGTGAAGTGCCCCGCAGGCCACAACTTGATGGTGCCCGATAGCCGGGCCGGCAAAGCGGTTCGGTGTCCAAAGTGCGAAGCCATCTTTCAGGTGCCGCAGCGCTCCACCCCATTAGAGGCTTCTCTGTGCCCGCGGAATCACCAGCGTCAGCTGAGCCGCTCTCTGGTGTGGACAGTCCGCCGGTCGTGGTCGCTCCTCCAGTCACTGTTACTCCACCGTTGGCAGCGGATGCTGATCTGGCAACCACAGTTGTGCAAGTACCAACTGCACAGCCCCCCATTGAGGCGCCACCGGTCGTCGCTGAATCGCCTTTGCCTCCGTCCAACATTGGGGTATCTAAAGATGCTCCTGTGGATTTGCAGTCGGCCCAAGAGATAATGCCAAGCGAGCCTCCTGTATCAGTTGCCGCGACGGATGCGACCGCAATCACCCAGGCTACAGCTTCCGTGGCAGTCGCGCCGGCCGAGTCAGTTGCCCCTGCTGCGCCATCGCAGGTGTTTCAACCGCTGCGAGCAGCGGTTGAGCTTGACGCCAGTACCAAGCAATGGGGCATGCAATTGGCCGTCGGCCTAATGGTGACGGCGCTGTTTAGCAGCGCTCCTGGCATCTGGGACTGCATCGACTACATCAGCGTCGCGGAGGAAGGATTCATCGCACGCTGGGCCTTGTTACTGCTGGCACTGGGAGTTTTACAAGGTGCGTTTGCGATCTACGTTTGGCAGCTTGCCGATTGGACGAGCTTGTGGGTCGTGACCCTCTTATCGCTGGCCATCGCCAGTGGGTTTGCCATGATGCTCGGCGTGATCTTTGTTGCCGGACAAGAGAGTCAACTCGTTACCGCGTTGCAACTCGAAGACCGACTCATTGGCAACAAGGCACACCTCTGGTGCCTTTGCATGGTGGCTGTCTATACCGTGGTTGCATTCTTTGCCGGCCGAGCCTGCAGCCAATGGCATCGACGCGAGCAATTGCTCGAATCGCTCGCTTCCTAGCCTCGTTCCCTTGTGCGATCTCGGGATGTGTCGAGGCAATTACCATTCCGTCGCTTCGCAGCGACGTCCGCCTGCCTATTCCATGGCTTCGGCAGCTTCGATCATCCGTTCCCGAGGGTCCTTCAGGCCATCGGCCAGGCGGGCTAGCGCTTCGGTTTCGATTTGGCGAACGCGTTCCCGCGTCAGGCCTAAGCTCTCGCCAATTTCTTTCAGCGTGTGAGGCTCGGTATTGTCTAGCCCGAAACGCATCCGCAAGACCGTCGCTTCCCGGCTATCCATCGTGTGCAGCATTTCGCGCACGTGCGTCAGCACATCATGCTCGACGAGTTCATCTTCTGGATTCTTGAGCCGTTCATCCATCACGATCTCGCCCAGCGACCAGCCAGAATCGGATTGGTCGGTTTGTGGCGTGGAATTATAAATCCGGATCGCCTTCTTGATGATCGGCAGCTTCTTCTTTTGCAGGCCGAGCACGCGGGCAATTTCCTCAGGCGTAGGCGTGCGACCCAGTTCTTCCGTTAGGCGGGCACCAGCACGGCGCCACTTCGAGAGGAGTTCCACCATGTAGGCAGGAATGCGGATCGTCTTGGCCGAGTTGATCAGCGATCGCTTGATCGATTGCTTGATCCAGTAGCTGGCGTACGTGCTAAATCGCGTTCCCATGCCTGGGTCAAAGCCTTCGACCGCACGTAGGAGGCCGAGGTTGCCCTCTTCGATGAGGTCCTGCAGGCTGAGCCCCTTGCCGGTGTAGCCACGGGCGATGTTGACGACTAAACGCAGGTTGGCGCGAACCATGCGATCGCGGGCACGAACATCACCATCCGCAATTTTGCCCGCGAGTTCGCGTTCGTCGCGAGCGGTTAGCAGCGCCGTCTCGTTGATTTCACGCAAGTAGGTCTCGAGCGGCGTTTGTGCCGTCACCGACTTGCGGGCAACTTTACGAGGCGTGGTCTTACGTTTCAAAGTGGCCATGGCGCGCTGGTTCTTGGGAAGGAAAGTCAATGATCGCATCGGCCAGAGGATTGGTGTCCCGCACTACTCTGGTTAAACAGCACCTTCCATGGCGCCAGTGATACAAGTTATCGTCCTTCGCTCAGCACGAATCTCCAAAACCTCTTGCTAGTGTGGCACTCTAGCGGTCGTAACGATTATTCCGGAGCGCAAAAAAAGGTCCCCGTGTGAATAACCACACGAGGACCTTCGAAAATTCAGCAGTAGCTTAGGGCCGGCCAAAAACCTGCCCCAGGCATCTTTGCAAAGACTACGAGGCCGAGCCTGCGTCCTTGTCGGTGACGGAAGGACCGATCAGCGGACCGGAACCACCCAAACCACCCTTCAGCTCGGCGCGAGGCTTCTTCTCCTTGGCAGGAGCGTTAGCAGCGGCGGCTTCAGCAGCGGCGGCATCGGTTGTTGGGTCTTCAGCCCATTCAACACGCTTGCGGGACAGACCGATCTTCCGTTCATCGGTGTCGACACGCAAGATCTTGACGTCGATCTTGTCGCCAACCTTGACGACATCTTCGGGATTCTCGACCTTGTGGTCGGCCAATTCCGAGATGTGAAGCAGACCTTCCAGGCCATCTTCCAAACCGACAAACACGCCGAAGTTGGTGATCTTCGTCACCGCACCACTGACCACTTGGCCAGGTTGGTACTTGCGCTGGGATGTCGGTCGGCCCATGGATCTTCGTCCAGTTGCTTCAGACCCAGAGCGATACGACGACGTTCTTGGTCGACCGACTAGGATCTTGCAGCGGACAGTTCTGGCCCTTCTCCAGCATTTCGCTTGGATGGCTGATCTTGCGAGTCCAGGACATGTCGGAGACGTGCAACAGACCGTCGATGCCTTCTTCGAGTTCGATGAATGCACCGTAGTTGGTCAGGTTGCGAACCTTGCCGTTCGACAACGCTGTCGACCGGATACTTCTCGGCGACGCTTGTCCCAAGGATTCTCTTGGGTTTGCTTCATGCCGAGCGACAGCTGTTGGCCGTTCTTGTCGATGCCCAAGATTACCACGTTGATTTCGTCGCCGATGTTGACCAGTTCGCTCGGATGGTTGACGCGCCGGGTCCAGGACATTTCGCTGATGTGTACCAGGCCTTCGATGCCTGGTTCGAGCTTCACGAATGCACCGTAGCTCATCACGTTGACGACAGTGCCCTTGCACGTCGCTGCCAACAGGGTACTTCTCTTCGACCTTTTCCCATGGGTTGTTGGCCATTTGCTTGAGGCCCAGGGCGATCTTCTTCCTCTCGCGGTCGATGTGCAGAACCTTGACTTCGAGCTCTTGGTCGATCTGCAACCATCTCGGTCGGATGGCCGATGCGTTCCCAGCTCATGTCGGTGATGTGCAGCAAACCATCGATGCCGCCCAGGTCCACGAACGCACCGAAGTCGGCGATGTTCTTGACCACACCCTTGCGGATTTGGCCGACTTCCAGCGTCGCCCAGCAGCGATTCGCGATCGTTCTTCGCGTTGCTTCTCGATCAGCGAACGACGGCTGACGACGATGTTGCGGCGAGCTTCGTCGATCTTGAGAACTTCGCACTCGACCGTCGCGACCGATGTAATCGCCGATGTCGCTCGGACGACGGATGTCGACTTGGCTGGCTGGCAAGAAGACGTTCACGCCGATATCGACGAGCAAACCGCCCTTGATCTTGCGGGTGACGAGGCCCTTGACCATTCTGGCCCTCCTTCACCTCCTTCATCATCTTTTCCCAATCATCCTGCTTCTTGGCCTTCCGCTTGCTAATGCGGACCATGCCACTCTCGTCGATCTGGGCTTGTTCATCTTCCAGATCTTCGATCAGAACGCGGACCAACTGGCCCACTTGGGGTGGCTCTTCGCCTTCATCCCATTCTTCTAGCGGAATCGAGCCTTCGCTCTTGAAGCCGATGTCGATCATGACCATTCCGTCGGCAACGCGCAAGATGCGTCCTTCGACGATCTTGTTTACATCAAAATCCGCGCCATGGTGCGCTGGATTCAAACCATCATCTTCATGGAAGTCAGCAATTGCTGACTCAAACATTGCCTGAATGTCAGGATCGTTCTCAAGACTGCGAATAAGACTGCGATTAACCATAAACCTTCACGATACCTTGTGTTCCCTGGCAAGCTTTACTTAACCCATCGCGTGATGATGCCGGGTAGAAAAAGTGACACAATCACTTCAACCCCATTTGCTCATTCGTTGCGATGCGTTCCACCCAAAGCGGACGCAAACCAGTGAGGAAAGGACCTGCCGACCCAACCAGGACAGTCTCACTAGAGACTCTCTACACATACCGGTGGGGACTAGCGAAGCTCCTAAGAGTATCAAATTGCTCGATTTACGACAAGGACAACCCCTAAATTCCTAAGGTTTCTAGGCCCCCTGCGTGTATTTGCCTTCCAGCCAGCTATCATAAGTTTCCAGCGTTGGTGCTTCCTCCTGTTCCTTCGCCGGCTGACCCCTTTCCCACCTTGCCATGCCAAACGTATTTGAAGAACTGTTCGTCTTCCTACCTTGCCATAGCCTGGAAGACTTTCCTACTCATCATGAGGGGGCTGATGCGGACAGCCTGCTGGCCTCCTGGACCTCCCTTTGGCACCCTCAGCTCATCGCGCTGACGGGCAAGGCTCCCACCTGGAAACGGGTCGACGATCCGCCACAAAGCCTTGGCAAGTGCCTCATTGTGGTCCCTGCACCCTGTGTCAGCCGGCTTCCAACGGGCTACGCCCAGCGAATCAAAGAGTCGGGGGGCGTCGTTGTTCGAAAAACCTCCTCCCGGGCGGAGATCTGGGCCGCTGCGCTGCCGACAGATATTCCACAAACCGAATTACAGCACCAACTTGCGGACGATTTTGCCGCGCTCGGCCTAGCCTACCTCCTGGTGCAGCTGCTCACGCGTCAGATGCGGTACAGCAGCAACCTCGACGAAACCTACTTCCAGTCCCTTGTCATTGCTGCAGCAGAGGCGACGGTCGCTTCGGACGAAAATCTTGCAAAAGAAAAGCTTGGCGCTGCCTTTAGCCTGCTCAGCGGAAGAGCGAGACCACTATTATCCCGTTGGCGCCTACATTTTGGACGTCGCAATGACCGCTTCCACGGTTTTGGGCGCACCTCTGGCCAAGGAGCTTGCAGACGAAACTCCCAAAAATGTCCTTATCTCGGGCGACGTGGTCGAGGCATTGGCCCTTCAGCATCCTTCTACCCTGCAAGCTCTGCAGGCTGGCCTGCAAGCCAAACGGGTCGGTGTTTTGGGCGGAACGAAGAATGAGCCCGCCTTGCCGCTCCTTTCCAATGACGATGTTTTGGCGGAGCTTCGTACGGGGCTGGCGAATTATCAAAAGCATCTAGGACAACGCCCCGAAGTTTTTGCCCAGTGGCGTTTTGGCCTTTCTGCGAATCTTCCAGGCATTTTGCAGCGGACCGGTTTCATTGGCTGTTTGCATACCACGTTTGACGAAGGCAAGGTGCCTGCTGCCACGCAGTTGAAAGTCCGCTGGGAAGGTCTCGATGGCAATGTGATCGATGCGATCTGCCGTTCGCCGCTTGACGCTCAGTCCGCGCAAACCTTTTTGCAATACGCGACCAAACTCGGCGAGTCGATGGATCAAGATCATGTCGCTACGTTGTTGTTGGCCTATTGGCCCGGACAGCAAAGCATGTGGCTTGCCGATTTGCGACGCGTTGCCAAGTGGACTGCCGCGCTCGGTAAATTCGTCACGGTTGAGGAATACTTCCAGACGACGCCACTGCCAGGCACGCTGTCCCGGTTTGAAGCGGACCGTTATCGATCGCCCTATCTCAAGCAAGCGGTGATTCGCAAACAGCCCGATCCCATCTCGGGCCAGATTCGCTATCAGCAAGGAAGTAGTGCTCTCCTCTATCAGCAGGCACTCCTGTCGCTGAATGTTGCATTAGGAGGCGAATACCAAACCGTACCTGCTGAAACGCCTCTGTGTGTGACATCGCTCCCTGATTGTGATCCATCCGCAATTGCCGCACTGCGAAGTACAAATAAGCAACTTGCATCTCAAGTTGCCAAACGGATCTCGGCCGGTGGTGATCCCAGCCGTCCCGGCACGCTGGTCCTCAATCCGCAGAGCTTTGTGCGCCGTATGTTGGTAACACTTCCTAGTGATGCGCAGGGGCTTCCTGAGGTGGGACGCCCTATCTATGCAGCAGCGGACCTTCCTGGTGCCGCACCGACCAAGGTGGCAGTCGTCGATGTTCCTGCGATGGGATTTGTTTGGGTTCCACGTCAAAACCCAACCCCCAAGGTCGATCCCAAGGCACTCGCATTGGCCGAAGGAAATACGCTTCGCAATGAATTCTTTGAAGCGACGATCAATCCGATCACGGGAACGCTCAAGTCCTTCAACGCCTATCAAGCTCGCGGCAATCGCTTGTCGCAGCAACTGGCCATGCGCACGCCCGGTGCTGCCGGCAAGCCGGGTGACACCTACACCGATCCCGACCTGACTGCTACCTACAGCGTGATGGCCGCCGACAAGGTCGAGGTAACTTTGGCTTCGCCTGCCGTTGGCGAAATCACGTCAACCGGCCGATTGCTCGACTTGCATGGCAAAAAACTGGCCACCTTCCAGCAAGTCTATCGTGCCGTTCGTGGCAGCCGTGTTTTGCGTGTGACCATCTCGATCACTCCCGAGGCAGAGCCCAAGTCCGATGCTTGGAGTTCCTACTACTGTTGCCGCTTTGCTTGGGCCGATGATACGGCCGAACTGTTCCACACGTCCGGCAAAACGCGTCAGCCACTCACGGCCAAACGGTTTGAGGCACCCCACTACATCGAGATTCAAGACCTCAAAACGTCCACCACGATTCTCACCGGGGGAGCAACGTTCCATCGTCGGCAAGATGATCGCATGCTCGACACGATCCTCATGCCTCGCGGTGAAACGACACAGCAGTTTACCCTGGGAATTGGGATCGACCTCACGCATCCGATGCTAGAGGCCCTAGCGTTTAATGACACATCCGATCCTCTCGTTGTGCCTGATGTCCCTTGTCCTCTGGCTGGAAATTCAGGCTGGCTATTTCATCTGGATTCCAAAAACGTCGTTGCCACAGCTTGGCAACCTTGCGATGCCACAGGAGAGGTACTCTCTGTTGGCGCCAGCTCGGCTGCTGGCGTTCGCCTTCGACTATTAGAGACGGCTGGCCGACCTGCCAACCTATCCATGACAGGGTTTCGCCCGTTCAAGGAAGCCTACCTAGTCGACTTCATGGAGCAAAAGGTACGTGACCTAGAACTCGAAGGGGGGAAGGTCCGGCTAGATATGTCGGCGCATGAATGGGTCGAGATCGTAGCGATCTGGTAACAAGCATTCACAACACTTGCGGTAGTCGATAGGGATTCAAGGAGGAGCATTCGCGTGATCGTGGCAATCGACGGCCCTGCGGGGGCAGGCAAGAGCAGTGTTTCGCGCCAGCTGGCCAATCGCCTCGGCTTCCAGTTCCTTGATACAGGCGCGATGTATCGCGCCGTCGCCTTGCTGGCACTCCGTAAAGGTCTGACCGCGGCGGAGTCTGAAGAAGTTGCCCAGTTGGCCCGCCACATGCAACTGCGTTTTATCAATGACCGCGTCATCTTGGACGGCGCCGATATCACGGCCCAAATCCGCACGAGCGAAGTTGCATCCCGCGTACATCTAGCGGCCGACAACCCCGCCGTCCGTGAGTTTCTCGTCCAAAAGCAGCGTGAAATCGGTGAGTTGGCTGATACGGTCACCGAAGGGCGCGACCAAGGGACAGTCGCCTTCCCCCAGGCCGAATGCAAGATCTATCTTACTGCCACGCGCGAGGAACGCGCCCGTCGTCGCCATGCAGAGCTACTACAGCGTGGCGAACATTTCACGCTTGAAGAGGTACTAAAGCAAAACGATGAACGCGATTATCGCGACTCTAATCGTCCAATCGGTCGTCTCGTAAAAGCCGATGACGCCATCGAGTTTTTCACCGACGGCCTCACCAGCGACGAAGTCGTAAACAAGCTTGAAGCCATCGTCCTGGCCTGCCAAGCGACCAACTCGCCGTCGACACTTCCCAACCAATAAGGCTCGAATACGACTTCGCTCAGCGAGCGTCAATTCGCAACGCCTGATTCGTTAGATTCCACAGGATTCCGACGGCAACACAAAACGCGACAACAATTAGTATCGCTGGCAGATAAGTGCTGATCGTGGTCATTTGGAAACCCCTAGATGGACCTTCTTCCGCATATACCGATGTGCCGCCACCCCTCTCATCCACAATCACCTCGGTGATATCTGGTGGTTCTTGGTTTTCAAAAGGTTCGTAGTGAAACGCGTACCACGCCAGATACAAAATGTTGAGCGGCTCGTCATTGTATACACGCTCATAGAGTTCCTCAAAATCGCGGAGCCCTACAAGCCGTTCCACAACACGCGTTGGATGTGAGACGTCGCTAAAGGCATGGTGTGCGATAAATGGACGAAAGTCCTTGTCGTAAGTTGTAAGGCTCCTGAACTGCAATTCAGGAGGATAGGGAATTTGGGTCTCGACAATCGGCTCGTCTTTTAAGTCGACCTGTCGCAGTTCGGCATAACGCAAGATTGCTCCAGACAGGCATCGCATCATAGTGGGATAGGAAACTTGGATCTGATCCAGTATTGCCAAGCTTTCGGCTGGCTGAAGAACAAGGTCTTCAATGAGATGCGGCAAAAGCAATTCGGTCTTGAAGCTGTGAAGGATCGTTTGTTGCCGGATAAACCATCCCCATTTCCGCAGGAAAGCATGGTTCTGGTGGAGTTGATCCTGAACTAGTCCCTGGGTTAGTGAGCGCAGCCAGTCGAGCTGATCCAAATCGGTTTCCAGCGAACGATGGAATCGTGAGTGGCCTAGCTCCTCGACATAAGGGTGAATCGCAGCAAATCCATGCGGATAAACTGCATCGCGCACGTTTGTTTTACAATGATAAGCCGATGCCAAGTAAGCACTTACTCCGCAAGCCAGGAGATTGTGCCACAATTCTTCATGGTCGTATTTAAGCTCCTCTTCCAAGTTCTCAATGTCGTCGAGAATCGCGTAAGGTTTGTCAGATTTTGCCATTGCATCCCACCGCAATTGCATCAGCGGAACCATTGTCTCTAAGGCGCGAACCTCAAGTAGGGCGTGGCTAAGTAACGGATCAAAAGCGATTTCGGGTCTTTCCTGAAGTTCTCTTTTTAATAACGCCAGTATTGGGTAATACCGTGGATTCCTCTGAATCCCGTCCGCCAGCCACTTGATTGGGTTTTGGTTTAACTCAGGAAAGAGCTTAGAAAGCCAGTAGAGCTGCTCATCGACGGGGCCAATCTGTTCCTCCTGACCGCCCACCTGCTCATGCCACTCCCGCAGCAGAGCAAATGCCTCGATTGGCTTTCCCTGCTTGGCGAGGTCCCATGCTTCAATCGTCACCGATCGCTTTTGTGGACCGCTGGGTTGCCCATCCTGCTCCGCGGAACGTGTTGCCAGCGCATCTGGATTACTGTTTCCTTCTTCTGCGCGGGGTTTGGGATCCACGGTAAGTACATCAATCGGAGCAACAAGTTCGTGCCATTTCTGGCGTTCTATTTGGGCGAGGACCTGTTCATAGGCGGCACGAATACGTTTGAATTCCCCCGGCGATTTTTCTGGCTTGAATTTCAGGATCAACTGCGTGTAAACGCGCTTCACCGTAAGCTTGTCGGCACTTGGGGAAACCCCGAGCAATTGATACGGGTTCGTTGGCCACTGCTGATAATTGTCGGGAAGGTGCGAATTAGGCATGGTGCTCAGTGGTGGTCACAAAGTGAAGTTGATACCTAGTTTTCCCGTTAGACACAGCAGACCTTCCCCAATATTGTCGGAGATACCCTTTTCCGGCGAAGAGGAAACCTTAAATTGAAATGCATTGACCTCGGCAATTCAATTGTTAAGCCCTCCGAATCGCACAAGTGCAACAGCGATGACCAGCACGGAACTCAAAGTCCTCCATGGCGAGGTGGTTTGAGTTGTCGGATGCACATCCAGGGGCAGGGGTGGTGCAGCAGGTCGCTCTCCTGCCAAGATCCGAAGAAACTCCGGATCTACTGCGCACCAATCACTATGATGACGGCGGAAGTCGGCTACCAAAGGAGCCAAGGCCCATTTCGTTTCGCGGATCTGCGCGACAAACTGTCGTCGCAAAACCGGGCGTTGCGTGGGTGATGCTAATGCCAGGTGCTGTAAACCCTGACACAGTGCCATGAATTCTCGGCCGGAAGTCGCAATCGATAAACTTTCCAGCGCAAGTGCCGGCTGAAGATCTAGCAATCGTTGCTTCGTTTCGGGAATCGCATCAACTAGTAACCGCAACGCGTTCCAATCTCTCTGCCGAACCTTGGGAGAAAGATAAAAAAACGTTTCTCGAAACCCATCCATTAACTTGTTCGTGTGCGATTGCAAGTACAGTTGGTACTGTGGGGGCAGGGCCGTTTGTGAAAAGGTCTCCTCGTCGGTGCAGGACAGGAGGGAATAGGCTTCAATTGCCGCTTCGGTAGGTACGAATTCCGCGTTTTCCAAAAGCTCCAGAAATCGCTGCAAAACCGTCGCTTGCGTTGGATCTCTCGTTAGCTCTAGCGTTTGCTCTCCCCATCGACGTGCCATGGCAAATGGGGAGATAATTTGTCGTTCATCCGCTTGAACATCTTCGAATGGTTCTTGCATCGAATTTTATCCACGCCATCTCTTTAATCGTCAGAAACCAATTCTTCGCAGCGCGTCCACAATCACTAGTCTTCCGTTTTCACAAAATGGAATGCGTACCAAGCCAAGTAAATACTGTTTAGCGCATCATCCTGCTGCAGCCATTCTTGAAGTGATACTTGCCGATCCCCTATGCCGGGCGTCTGCTTTAAAACACGGCTCGGTTGAATCGACCACTGAAAGCATTTGTGGATCAAAAATGGACGATAGTCTGCCTTGTAGGAACCACCAACCATGAATTCCAGTTTGCTCGGCATTTTGAATGTAATGGTTACGACCGGCTCTTGCTCCAGATTTGCTTCGCGCAATTCAGCATATTGTCGAATCGCCCCGCACAGCAGCGCTGCCAGCACTGGGTTAGACTCAAACAGTTGGTCCAGCATCTCCAGGCTTTGGATCGGTTCCTTTACAAGCTCCTCAATCATTACGGGAAGCGACGCCACCGTTTCTAAGTCACTTGAAACGGCACTTTGCTGTATCAACCTGCACCACTTCGCACCAAAAGGAGTGCCCGGCTGTCCCTCGCGGGCCAGCGCTCGCGTCATAAGGTTCAGTTCGTCCAGACGATCAAGTTGGTTTCCCAAGCTCTGATTCAGGTGAGATGCAGCCTGTAGTTCCTGAAAATAAGGCTGAATCGGCAGTAGTCCATCTGCCATGACAACGAAAAAGAGGGAATCGGCAGCGAAGTAGATTCCTGTTAGATAACATTCCAGGGCTGCGATGATGATTCTGCCCCACAGGATTTCGTTTTCAAAGCGTAGTTTGTTTCGCAAGGGTTCCAGGTCCGCCAGAACCATGCCAAGTTGTCGGCATTTTGCAGCGGCTTGCCAGTGCAGCGTCAAATAAGGAAGAAGATATTCCGATGCAGGCTGTTCCAGGATGGCAGTCGTAATCTCCGGGGCCACGGCAATCTTGGAATCTTCATCGGTCGCTTGCCGAAGTGCTTCATAGATGGAGTAATCTCCAGAATAACGACGAATCCCTTCCGCCAGCCAGTAAATGGCCGATTGCTGCAACTCCGGAAACACCTTAGCGATCCAGTACAGTTGCAAATAAACTTTCCCCGAGGAAGGGTCTATGTCCGAATCGTTTTCGGCAATCCTTTTTAGTTGGGCAAATGCCTCCTCAATCCTTCCCTGCTTAGCGAGGTCCCAAGCCATCGGCTCCTGAGCGTTCTGCGGGAACTTCTCTCCCATTTCTGATGGAGAAAGGTCGTGTTCAATGTCTCCATGGGTTGACTCACCCAAAGTAGGTTCTGGCTTGGTCTGTTCTTCGTCGGAAAAATGCTGTTGAAAGCGTATCTGGAATTCCAGCTGAGCTTGGGCCTGCTCATAGGCGGCGCGAATTAACTGAAACTGTTCGGGGAAGTTCTCTGGTTTGTACCGGCGTATCAGCTGCGTATAAGCGCGCTTCAGCGTACGTTCGTCCGTCTGGGAAGGCACCCCCAGCAGCTCAAACGGTTCTTGGGGCCAAAGGTGATAGTCGTCAGGTAGTTCTGCAGGGGGCATACAGCAGGCAATTCAATCGAAAGAAAGCATTGGCAATTAAGCACCGCCGGGATCACGTCCTAGGGAGTTAGGTGATAGAAGATTTCACCCCCCTCAAATTCCAACAGCACATCCATGCGACTCGTGCCACCAGGGTCGTTCCGTTCCTTTACCATCCGAGTAATTTTGCAGTTATAGCTGTCTCCATCAGCGACAAAGGGCCATAAAGTGCCAAGCTGTTCTGAAACACACTCGTCTGCGGTAGTGAGGATTTCGTAGGGCTGTGTCGTTTGGCCAACCAAAGTGGCCCGTCGTTGCCACGGGCCCCACCCAGACTGATTGCTTCGTTTCTTCAGGCGATATTGAAACTCAACCAACTTTGTTCCTGCGGTCGGCCCAGAAGGATAGCTGCTAGGAGCGTAACTCGAAGGGGGTGAGCTACGGATACTCGGAGTGATCACGTTTTGAGCTTTGTTGCCAATGTCAGCAATTCGCAATACAACCACCAATCCAAAACAAATCAGTCCGGCAATCTGCCATAAGGACATGGCAGAGGGCTTGGAAATGTTCTTTCCTGGTACAGGCGGGCGTGGAATTACATACTCATCAGTGGTGCCGGCAATCCTTAGCAAAAAGGTGGGGTCGACCTTCTTCCACAACGGATACGCTTTCTCAAACTCTTTTACCAAGCGAATCCCTTCAGAAGTTGGAATCTTCAACTCGGCAAGAAGTTGTTGACGTATGGCGGGCCGTTGCAATCGAGGTGTCACCGCCAACTTTTCCAGAGCACTTAGCCACGGCCTAAACTTCGAAGCATCTTTCCGCGCTGCTTGAATGTCTAAATCAAGAATTGGCATTAAGTCCTGTAAGCGTTGCCGTTGCTCAGGGACAAAGGAAGTGATTTCCCAAAGCCGGCCTGCAGCCTTTTTCCGATCGTCCGGCGATAATTCCAGGACCACCCGAATAAATCTGTTAACGAGCAGCCTTGTTGGCTTGCGCAGCGCCAGTTGGTAGCGGGCTGGCAGTTTCCGCACGTCAAAGGAAGCTTTCGTTGCCGTAGTGAGTACCGAATGGGCCGTAATTAGTGCCGACGGCGGAAAGAACGAATGCTCTTCGATCTTTTCAAAAAATCGACGATGAATCATCTCGGCAGATTCTTCGCCGGTTAGCTCCATCTCGCCCAGGCCCCAATTCCGGGCATGAGAATACGCATCCTCGATGGAGAAGGGTAGCAAATGCTCACCCGCTAACGATTCACTCATGCCGGCCTACCACTTATCTAGCGGACTCAAAAATCAATAGCACCTGATAGGACCATGTGATTAGTACGGCGTATGCTCATCTGGCCCTTCGCCTTCGGGATCATGCAGTCGCAAGAATTCCAGCAATTGCTCGCGCATCGCTTCAATGTCGGCCGCAGGACTCTGCTGGCTCAGCAAGTACTCAAAGGCGTCTAGCATTTCGCCCAGCATCGTGCGGGCATCCAAAGAAAGTTCTCGAAAGACCCGTTCGGACCTTCGCAAGACAAAGCGGTTGACAGCCTCTTCGCGCGGATGGCTCTTCAGGCTCTCCATTTGAGCCACTGCCTTTTCAATCTCGGCGTGCGACATCCCCTTTACATAGTTCGTGATGACCAGGGATGCCTTCTTCTTGGTAGCAACGACGGTCGCTTCCACTTCTAAAACGCCGTTCAGGTCATAAGTAAACCGAACGTCAATACTGCGATTGGCACTACCAATCGGGATAGATTTGATAGCCAGTTCTCCTAGCTTCAGGCTATCATCCGTCCGTCGACTCTCCCCCTGGAAAATCTTCACAATCACTTCGGTTTGTTGGGGGTGAATGGGGGATACTTGTTCCACTCGGCTAATGGGTATCGTAGAGTTCCTCGTTATGATCGGCATGAAGTAACCATCACGCTGTTCACTTCCCAGCTTCTTCGTAATCTCAATCCCCAGTGTGAACGGGCAAACATCCGTTACGACTAGGTCGTTCAAGCTGGCATCGTTGTCGAACAGTCCTGCCTGTACCGCCGCCCCCATCGCCACGACCTCATCAGGATTCAAGTGGCAGCGTGGCATACGATTGAAAATGGAAGTCACTCGGTCCCTAACGGCCGGCATTCGAGTGGCTCCTCCCACCAAAATCACTTCGTGAATATCATTCCGTGAAAGGCGTGCATCTCCCATGCAGCGTCGGATTGGCATTTCAACCTGGCTTAGCAGGTTTTCCGTCCACTTCTTAAAATCTTCGGCCTTGATGGTAACGCTAGGGCTGTCATCGTGGACTTCTCCTTTTGCATTGGGAACTCGTACTTCGACTTCTGCTTGCTGCGAAAGTCTTCGCTTGGCCTTTTCACACTGCTGGATCAGCCTCGAAACCAGCAGCGGCGATTTCAGCTCAGTCGTCTCAAACGAAAGCTTCTGCGTCTCCAAAATCCTCGCGGCCATCGTCCGTGTGAAATCTTCGCCTCCTAAAAAACACTCACCGGCCGTCGCACGCACTTCCACAGTCCCTTCAAACAGTTCGACAATCGAAATGTCGAACGTTCCTCCACCCAGGTCAAATACGGCAATCACCTTGTCGGTCCCCGTATCGTGCAGTCCATAGGCAATTGCGGCCGCCGTCGGCTCATTCAAGATGCGTTCAACTTGTAGTCCCGCCAGTTGTCCCGCTCGGATCGTGGCCTTTCGCTGATTGTCATTGAAGTAGGCCGGAACCGTGATCACGGCCCGCGTGATCGGCTCTTTCAGATACGCTTCGGCGTCCCCCTTCAGCGATTTCAGCACCAGGCTCGAAAGCTCCTCGGCCGTGAACTTTCGGTCGGCTAACTGATAAACGCGGTCCGTTCCAATCCCCCGCTTAAAGATCGAGGCACATCGCTCGGGATGAAGTACCTGGTATTCCAGCGCGCTTCGACCCACGAGGACCACGCCCGCTTCATCGATTCCCACCACGGAAGGCGTCAGCTTGTCCCCCAGTGCGGTCGGAATGAGCTCGGGTCCCTGGGGGCCCATGTAAGAAACAGCCGAGTTCGTCGTACCAAGGTCGATGCCGATAATCATGAATTCAGACCAGGTGAATCGTCCAGCCGAGGGGTAAAACCAGTCGTGAAAAGCAGGCTCGATTCTCAGCGAGCGCACCTGGAAAAGCAAGCAAGGGTCAGAATTCGCCGACAAGCACAATTTTGTGCTAGCGTCGGACTCCATTTCTCCGCGGACGATTCGGCCTGCACGGCATTTAGTGGTAAAGAAAGGGCCTTAAGTCCTGCAAACAAAGGCTTTTGCGTAACCCAAGGGAAGCGAAAAATAGTCTTCACACTTTGGGAAAGAATCATATTGGCAAGTTGTGCATGCGGCGGTATTCTACGCCCCTCACACGACGGCTCTGCCTCAGGTCAGGGGTGTATCGTCAGGCGGTCACAAGGATTGTGCCTTCCTGGTCCTGCAACTTCCTGACGGCTTAGCTGGTCCCGTTCACTCGACTGTTTCGCATACTTGCGCTGCGAGGATTTCAGGATGAATTCGCTTACGAAGCAAGCTTTGCCTGTGCATATCCGTTGGATGATTCGACGCGATATGGCGGAGGTGCTCGCCGTAGAAGCTCAAAGCTTTGAGTTCCCTTGGTCCGAAGAGGATTTCATCCGCTGCTTACGCCAACGCAATTGCATTGGCATGGTTGCGGAGCAGCACGAGCGCGTCGTGGGTTTCATGATCTATGAACTCCACAAAAATCGCCTGCATGTCCTCAATTTCGCGGTCCACAAAGACATGCGTCGTCGGGGAATCGGGGCCCAAATGCTCCGCAAGCTTGTTAGCAAGCTTTCGCCACAGCGCCGCAGTCGCATCATGCTCGAAGTGCGTGAAACCAATCTCGACGCCCAGCTCTTCTTCCGTGAACAAGGCTTCAAGGCAATCTCTCTGCTGCGTGACTTCTACGAAGACACCACGGAAGATGCTTACCTGATGCAGTTCCGTTACGTCCCCTCGGCTGCTGAACTGGCAGAAATGGGCGACGAAAGCTCGCGGATGGCTGGCTAACTAACGGCCGGTTCCGCTACAGCCACAAAATTTCTGCTTCGCCAGTCGCGGTTTCGTACACCGCAATGCTGTAACGGCTGGCCCGATAAAGCGCTCCCGGGTTGAGGACGAGCGTCTTTCCCAAGATCTCTTTTTTGGCGACATGGGTATGACCATAGCAAACAAGGTCATATTCACCGCTGCTGATCACGCTTTGGAACTTGCGGTAGTCGTCGCTGTGCAATAAAGCAATCCGCCGATCCCCCAGCGACAGGTCACCGAACTTTTCGTGCCCTGTAATCACGGATCCCGGTCGCTGGTCTTTTAGCCATGGTGTACGGGGATCATCGCAGTTGCCCAAGACAAAGTGTAGCGGCCACTGGGCAAATTGAGCTGAGCACCTCGCCCGACCCAACATCGCCGCAGTGCAAAACGGCATCGACTTCCATGTTTTCCAGCATGTGGACCGCCGGGCGGCAGTTCTCTACATGTCCATGCGTGTCGCTGACAATCCCCAGACGCATTCCACACCGCGATTCATTAGCAAAAAGGGCCCTGCAAACAGGCCATTCGCTAAGATACGGCTTCTTCGTCGATCTCGCTGGCCAGTTCCGTATCTCGGAAACGATAGCCGACGCCGCGCACGGTTTCAATCACATCTGCCGCTTTTCCCATCTTTCGGCGAAGGGCCCGGATGTGCACATCAATGGTCCGCTCCATCACCAGGGTGTCTTCACCCAGTGCGGCGTCGATCAGTTCCGTGCGATCAAATACTCGGCCCGGTTGCCGAATCAGCGTATCAAGCAGACGGAACTCGCTTCGCGTCAGCTGTACCGCTTTTCCCTCAATAAACACCTGGTGACGGCGGCGATCCACGGTCACCCCCATGCGCATCACGATCTCATCGCTGGTTGCTTCCGTGGTGCGGCGGCGACGCAGCGCCTTGATCCGTTCCAGCAGCACTTTCACGCTAAATGGCTTTGTGACATAGTCATCCGCCCCCAACGAAAAGCCTACCAGCTCGTCGGACTCTTCCGCCTTCGCGGTCAGCATGACGATCAGAACATCTTTGGTCGAGTTGTCAGCCCGCAATCGGCGACAAACATCCAAACCATCAATCACCGGCAGCATCAAGTCGAGAAGGACGATGTCGGGCGACTTCACTTGAGCCTGCAACAGGCCATCCTGCCCGTCCGTGGCCAAGATCACTTCATAGCCGGCTTGCTTGAGATTGTACGTCAGCACTTCCGCCAGCGAGCGATCATCTTCGATGACCAGGATTTTCGTTTTCGCCATGATGCTTCTTCAAACCCACTAGGTTGAGTCGTCCCCGGTTAAATGGCGGTGGCGAACGATGTCCCCCTCCACCAGATAAATCACGTCTTCCGCAATGTTAGTTGCATGATCCGCGATGCGTTCTAGGTGCCGTGTTGCAGAGAAACAGTGCAGTGCCGCAGGAACGAGTTCCGGCTTCTTCTGCATGATCAGTTGCAGCTCAGCAATAATGTCGCAGTTGTACTGGTCAACTTGTCGATCAAGCGCAATGATCCGCTTGGCCGAGCCCGTTTCCAAACTGACGAACGCATCCATCACTCCACGTACCATCTGTGTGGTCAGTACGACCATCGGTGCCATCTGATCCGGAATCGGAAATGCCGGATACTCGTCAAGCGACTTGCCGCGTAGCGCAATGCTAACTGCCAAGTCCGCAATCCGTTCCAGGTCATTGTTGACCTTCATCACGGTTGCAATTCGACGCAGATCAACCGCCACCGGCTGATGCAGCGCCAACATCTTGAGGCACTCTTCTTCCACATGGACTTCATGCTCGTCCACGTAGGTGTCCGAAGTCACCACGTCGTCTACCAAATCAAAACGACGTTCAATCAAAGCCTGGGTGGCCTTGTCGATCATCTCTTCAACCATGGAAGAAATGCCGAGCAGCTCCTGGTGGAGGGTCTCGATGTCGCGTTGAAGGTGTCGGCTCATGATGGGTGGTACAGTGAAGAAGGAAAATTGGAAGTCTCAAACGCCTCGGCAACGTTAGCTCACTCCACCTGCGTGAAGCGACACTCAAGCTGCCATTCGCCCATCATGTGTCGGAATCGCTTAGGCTGCAATGGCTTACAGCGTTTCTGCCGCACCATTTTTCCCCAATTCGACACCTGATAAAGGCCGTTTTTCGGCCCTTTCGGCTTCCAATCTACTTCGGCAATCTAATGCCGGTTTATGTAGAACGCGTTAAGATTGTGGGAAGACGTTTCTTTCTCCGCCGTTTCAGGACCTTCCAGCCCCGGCCATTTGGCATTTCATCCGCCAATAGTAGATCCTCTACCCGAGTTCGCAAGGCAATTAATGGGGTGGCACTGGCAATTTCCCCGAGCGAAAACTCCGCTATTTGGGGAAAGCTTGTTTCGGGGCTGGCCAGTGTGCCTCAATGCCTCTGAATGGATGCGGCAGTTGTTTAGACTTTCCACCGCCCCGCCTTTTCAGAGCCGGAAGCGTCAGCGACGGCCATCCCCCCGCTGCCCCCGTTCGATCTCAATCTGAAAACACCGCACCAAAATACCTCCGCGTTCTACTCCCAACTGGCCCAACAAAAAAAGGCCCGGGTTGCCCCGGACCTTTTCACCTCAAACACAAAGAAAGTCTTGCTCGTCGTCCCTATTCTGTCCGCCACAGCCAAATCAAAGATTCAGGCAGGATCGCGCCGCCATGTTTCCCATTGTGGCCTCCTTCGCCACCCACAAATTTGTGGTCATAGTTGGCAAACTTCAGGGCCGACTCCATCTCCAAATTGGCCAGCCACCAATTTCCATGTTCGTTGTTCACGTCTTTGTCGCCATCTTGCAAAAACACGCGAATCGGCTTGGCAGGCTTGGTCTTGCGAATCAGTGCATGATACACATGCCCGCCGCGAATGTTCGTAAAGCTTCCCACATGCGACAGCACCTTGCGGAACTGGTCAGGCCGTTCCCATGCCACGGTCCAGGCACAAATGCCGCCGGACGAAATCCCGCAGATCGCTCGCTGGTTGGGGTCCTTCGTCAGGGGATGTACCTTTTCCACCTCAGGCAAAATCTCATCGATTAGCATCTTCGAGTACTGATCGCTCAACGTGTCGTATTCAAAGCTCCGATTGTTCGCCTGCCATGCAGGTTCAGGAATCTTGTCTCCCTTGTGTCCTGGATTGATGAAAATCCCAATGGTCACAGGCATCTGCTTCTTATGAATCAAGTTGTCAAACACGGTGGGAACACGAAAATCCCCCTTCTCGTTCACATAGGTATGACCATCTTGAAACACCATCACGGCCGCCGGTGTTTTCCCGTATGCTTGGCTTGGAACATAAACCCAGTAGTCCCGAATGGTCCCTTCAAACACGTTGCTTTTGTGCTGATACTTCGTAACTTTTCCCTTAGGAACGCCCGCTTGGGGAAGTGAGTCGGGGCCAAACGTATAGGGCTCGTCAGCTCCCCACGTTACCCCAGTCAAAGACGTCACTCCGGTCAAAAGCGCGATTGCCAATCCCATCGTCAAAAAAATGCGGCTCATCGTTGTACGTTCCTCTCCATCATGCAGTGTCGTAATCAACCAGCATTGCCTAGCAGTTCTGATTGCCGTGCGGCCCATTTTGTCTTCTTCGTCCGGCCACCAATTACGACGACTCTAACACATTCCCCAGCACCGTTCCACCGTTCCATACCCCTTATACCGCAGTTGTCATCATCCGCTCTTCAAGCTTGTCCAAGGCCGTAACCAAGTGGTTCCAGTCCGAGACGATCGAAAACGTCTTGAACTGAATTGCATCCTCCCGGCCAAACCCTTGTTCGCTCACCGACATCATTTCACCCAGCTTAGAGGGCGAAGTTGCCTCGCGTCCTTGTTGGCTTCCTTCTGCCAGGAAGGGAAGCACACCCGACATCGTGCGATGGATCGCCCAGATCGCAGCAGCCCGTTCGTCGGCAGCATGGGTGATCAAACGAAACGAACCCGATTCCACATAAAACTTGGCCATGACACACACTTCCATTCTTTGGTTTATTGATTTCAGCAATCGTGTTTTGTTTTAAAAAGTCAGTCGTTCCGCCACCGTCAAAAATCTGTCCTCGTTAGTTCACACCGGCGATTTCGGTTTGCAGCAAGCGTTCCCATGCGTTAACGGCCGCTTCACCACTGGCCCGTGCCAGCATCGTAAAAGTCGAGAACCGTTTGCCAGGTCGCAGTCCGTTCAATGGTCGTACGACGATTTGCGATTCAAGCTCGGCTTGCTTACGCATCCGGGCATTCATTTCCCGTTCAATGCCCCACCACGAAAGAGCTTCGATGGCAGCTTCGTGAGCATCTTCCGCAACGACCGTAATCTTCAGCGGGCCCGATTGAACAAAAAATTCCTTCATGATCCACCCATCCTTTGCTGGTTCAAAAAGATTCGACTTCCAAAACTCTCACCGTCTCGGTCACTCGTGTGTCCCTCGGTGATATTGGAAGTATCGCGACCCCAGTGACACGTTAGGTCACTGGCCTTTTGTTCAGCCCTAGGAGAGGCCACGCAAAGGGGCCTGGCGATTCAACTTGCGAAAATTAGAAATTTCGCATTCGGGCCATGTGGACCTGGCCTCTTCCCAGCCAATGCGGCCGAAAACGGCCGTCAAATATTGCGCAGTCTGCGTAATTTAAACCGAAGGGCCAGGATTGCCAGCGACGGCCACTCCCACTCGTGCCCTCCCTAAAGCGTTGATCCGGGAAGGCCATCACCAATTACCGTCTAAGGGAGCCTCTCCCACGCAGGGAATGGGCTCTCCCAAGCCATGGCTTTGCTGCCACCGGCGCGTTGCCCATTGCTTCTTCGGGATCTGAGTGCGCAAAAAAACGCCCGACGAACTGGATAGCTCGCCGGGCGTTTTGGCTTTTCTCGTTTTCAGAGCAAGGCTTAGAAGTTTGCCCCGGCTCCGGTGTCGACATTGCCAACCATGTGGAAGTGGTTATGGTCAACGTAGATCACTTCTTGCGAATCCTCGTCAACCAGCGTGTGTGGCACTGGCCAGCCGACGCGAGTGGTTTCGCTGTAATAAATCGTGCACTTGTAGTGAGCGTGGTGCAGTTGGGCAGGGCCAATCAGCGGAATCACGCGTGGTGGATCGACATAATCCGAGATCTTTTCCTTCACGATCCGCACGTTGCTGCGGCTACGTTCATGAAGGAATGGTAGACCACCCTGGATCGGGTTGGCCTTTTCAAAGGCTCGCATGACCTCGTCATCGCTAGGTGGATCTAGCGCGACTGCTGGGCCGCCAGCCTGCAAAGGGCCAAGGATTGGAACACGGTCGTATCGCTCGTGCGACCAGAACTCGTCTTCCTTCTTCTTTTGGAAGTAAGGGCTAACTGGGATTGGAATCCCGAGTACACCCATGTTGATGCCGTTGGTGATACCAACACATCCGGTGCTCGACAATGAAGTCAGCGCCATGATGGTGCTTAAGGCGATTAGGGTCAACCGTTGAGTCATGACTTTTCCTCGGGGGGTCGCGGCTGGCATGGTAGTTCTTTCCTCAAGGCCGCCTTGGTATCCAAAACCTGTTTGCTATGAGCGGTCCTTGTTCGCCCACGGCTTTATCCAGAGCTATTTATCGTGAGAAGATGTAACGAACTTGCGGACTTTTAGGTTTATGCCGAAATTTCCTAGGAAAATGTTTTTGCTGGCAGTGCTAGCGATGCCAGCAGACTTCAGCACTACGTTTTGTCGCTTGGTTGAGCAATACAACGGGGCCTCGCGATTCCCTCTAACCTCACCACCTAATCTACTGGTGTTAAGGTATGGCGTTTTAAACCCATTCGCAATACAGCCTGATAAAAGGCCTCGAAGCCGCTCTGTTTAGCAAGAAGTGGCCAGCCATTGGAAAGCTTTTGGCGTCGCTTCTACGCTTGGTATTGACCCATTCTTACGTCTCCCTTAATCTCGCCCTCCTACCTCGAGATTTCTCGGCAATTGCAAGGATGCAGCCGCGCTATGCAAAGCAACAAGACGACATCGCCATCGACCCTTTCCCTCAATCCTTCGGCCACGGTCGAAAAGACGCCGGTTCCATTGCTGGACGTCGGACGGGGAAATCAGCCGTTGCGAGAAGACATACTCTCGGCCATTACCAAGGTCGTTGATTCCGGCCGTTTCCTCTTTGGCCCAGAAGTCGCCGAATTCGAAGCGAACGTCGCTCGGATCTCAGGTACCGAACATGCGATTGGTTGTGCCTCGGGCAGTGACGCAATTTTGCTCGCGCTGATGGCACTCGATATTGGTGAAGGGGACGAAGTCATCGTTCCAAGCTTCACGTTCTTTGCGACGGCAAGCGCCGTTTGGCGTCTAAATGCCAAGCCCGTGTTTGTCGACATCGATCCTGTCACATTCAATCTAGATCCGCAGCGCGTCGAAGAAGCCATCACACCCAATACAAAGGCAATTATCCCCGTCCACCTTTTCGGCCAATGTGCCGACATGGATGCAATCTCGGCCATCGCTCAAGAGCACGGCCTATGGGTAATTGAAGACGCGGCTCAGTCGATTGGCGCAAAATACAAAGGGCGTCCGGCCGGTTCGATGGGCGTCATCGGTTGCCTCAGCTTCTACCCGACAAAAAATCTTGGTGGCTTTGGCGACGGCGGCATGATGACCACCTCCGACAAGCCGCTTGCAGATCGGCTTCGTTTGTTTGCCGGTCACGGCATGAGCCCACGCTACTATCACAAGGTCGTCGGCATCAACAGCCGGCTCGATACGATTCAAGCCGCCGTGCTGGGCGTGAAGCTAAAGCACCTAGAAGCCTGGACGAATCAGCGGTTGCACAATGCACAGCAATACGACCAACAACTTTCCGCAGCGGGCCTGCACGAGGTGCTGGGCTTGCCAGAAACAACTTCCGACTACGACCACGTTTGGAATCAATACACCATCCGTGTTCCCGGCGGACGTCGCGATGCCGTAAAGGCCGCACTGGCCGAAGTCGGCATCGGTAGCGAGGTCTATTATCCTGTACCGCTACACTTGCAAGAATGCTTTAAGCCGCTCGGCTATGGCCCTGGCACTTTGCCAGAGACCGAACGCGCCGCCCGCGAAGTGCTCAGCATTCCAATCTTCCCCGAACTGACAGCGGCAGAGCTAACCGCCGTCGTGAATCGCCTCGCTGCGGTTTGCCTTCAGTCCAAATCACGCGCTGCCTAGTTGCAGCGCTGTAACGGATTTACAGTGCCACGTTTAATGTGTGGCACTGGTCCCATTCGCCTTCTACGCCAGGATCTTTTTGATCACGTGTCCGCTGATATCGGTCAGGCGGAAATCGCGCCCTTGGCTACGGTACGTCAGGCGTTCGTGGTCAATTCCCATCAGGTACAGCATCGTCGCATGCAGATCATGCACTTCGACGATATCCGTCACCGCGTTATAGCCCAGTTCGTCCGTCGCGCCGTGCGTGATGCCCCCCTTAATGCCGCCGCCACACATCCACATCGAAAAACCTTTGATGTGATGGTCACGGCCGTTCCCTTGGGCCATCGGAGTTCTGCCAAATTCGCCCGTCCAAATCACGAGCGTGTCCTTTAGCATGTCACGCGCCTTCAAATCCTGAATCAGCGCGGCACAAGGGCCGTCAACTTCCTTGGCTGTCCCGGCGATCTGATCCTTGATGCCGCCGTGATGATCCCAGTCGCGATGGTACAGCTGAATGAATCGCACGCCGCGTTCGGCCAGTCGCCGGGCCAGCAAACAGTTCGCCGCAAACGTTCCATCGCCCCCCTTGGTGCCATAAGCATCAAGCACAGCCTGCGGTTCGTCAGAGACATTCATCAAATCGGGAATGCTCGTTTGCATCTTGAATGCAAGTTCGTACTGAGCAATCCGCGTGGCAATCTCAGGGTCAGTCACGGCCTCGCTTTCGAGGCGATTGAGCGCAGCAACTCCGTTGACGACATCCGCCTGCTGCCCCGGATTTACCCCTTGCGGCCGAGTGACATACAAAACCGGATCACCCTTGGAGCGAAGTTCAACCCCTTGGAATCGGCTCGGTAAGAAACCGCTGTGCCATTGCCGCGAAGCAATCGGCTGTGCTTGGCCAAACCGACCGGTCGAGGTCAGCACGACAAAGCCCGGCAGGTTTTCCGTTTCGGCTCCCAGGCCATACGTAAGCCAGGATCCCATCGCAGGTCGTCCCGAGACCGTGCTTCCCGTATTCATAAACGTATGCGCAGGATCATGATTGATCGCCTGCGTACGCAGCGAGTTAATAATGCAAATGTCGTCGGCAATCTCGCCAATCTTGGGGAAGATTTCGGAAATCATCTGTCCTGATTGGCCGAACTTTTTAAACGTATGCTGCGGACCAAAGCACGTCAGTGCTTGCCCCTGTAGCTGGGCGATCGGCTGGCCCTTTGTAAACGATTCCGGCATCGGCTTGCCGTGCAGTTCGGCCAGCTTCGGCTTGTAATCAAAGGTTTCCAGGTGCGATGGCCCCCCCGCCATCGTCAGCACGATCACCCGTTTCACTTTCGCTGGAAAGTGGAGCGTTTCTAACGCTCCACGCGAGGTGGAAGTGAGGGCTTCACCACGTGCCGACAGGGGGGAAAGGAGCGACGCCAGCGCTAGCGAACCAACGCCCGTTGCTGCGCGACCCAAAAAAGCCCGGCGCGAGTTCTCACGCAAAAACTGCTCGGCAAAAAACGATGGATTATTCATGAGGGTGTTCCTAGTTTCGTGTGATCGTTTCATGCAGGTTGAGAAGCACGCGGCAAACGCTCGTCCAGGCGGCTAGTTCGCCCGCATCGCCTGCCGGAGCTGGCGCATCGCCAACCGCCAACAGCTTCTTCGCCGATTCAGGATCGGCCGCAAATTCTTTTTGGTGCTTGGCCAAAAGCTCGGTCAGCACTTTCACTTCTTCTGGACGTGGCGCTCGAGACAGCACGCGTCGGAACGCAAATTCCAAACGAGCGGGCGTGTCGGCGCCACCACTGCTAACCACCAGGGCTGCCAAAACGCGGGCCGACTCGACATAGGTCGGATCGTTCAGCAAAACCAGAGCCTGTTGTGGCGTATTGGATCGTGAGCGATCCACGGTGCATTCTTCACGGCTAGGAGCATCGAACGCCGCCAAGCTGGGATGTAAGAAGGTCCGCTGCCAGTAGGTATAAAGGCCGCGGCGATACTGGTTTTCTCCCTTGTCATTCGCCCATTCACGAACGGGGAAATTCAAGTACTGCCAATAGCCGGCAGGTTGATAAGGCTTCACGCTCGGGCCGCCAAGCTTCTTGGAAAGTAGGCCGCTAACCGCCAGTGCATTATCGCGAACCACTTCGGCATCGAGCCGAAAGCGATTCTGTCGCGAGAACCATTGGTTGTTTGGATCTTTTTCACGCAAAGAAGGATCGACAATCGAAGTCTGGCGATACCCTGCCGACATTAGCATCGCTTTGTGAAGCTGCTTGATATTCCAGCCACTGGCGATGAACTCATTCGACAGATAATCCAGCAGGGCAGGGTGGGTTGGCAATTCACCCTGGGCACCAAAGTCCTCTGCGGTTTTTACAATGCCCCGTCCAAAGCAAAGCTTCCATAAGCGGTTCACAAACACACGTGAAACAAGCGGATTGTCCCGCGACGTCATCCAGTTGGCCAGGTCCAGCCGTGTTTGCCGTTTTTCGCCGGTTGTGCTGCTGGCCAAAAAGCTTGGGACGGCCGGCTTCACTTCAATGCCGCTGTCATCTTGCCAGTTTCCGCGAGAAAGAACTCGCATCATGCGTGGCTCGACAGCAACCGTAATCAGCGTAGCCGGAATCGAATCGCTTAACGCCTTTTTATCCGCCTCCAGCTTGGCTAGTTCGGTCCGCTCTTTTGCAAGTAGCGGCGTGGTGGTCAAAAACAGTTTGGTCAGCTCTTGCTTTTCGGCATCGGTTCGTTGATCAAGTGGCTTGGCCAGCGCCGCAGCAATCGAAGCGGGTACTCCGCCATCGCCAACGGCTGGCTTATCTGCGGCCGTCAAAGAGAGCCGTAGTTTTCCGATGTTATGCGACGCGAACTGCGACTCGTGCTTGAGCCGCACAATCAGCTTGCTATTCGCAGCGGCCGTGATCGGCTCTGCCAGCGTAAAGACCGCTTCGTGATTGGCGGGCTTTTCATGTCCCGAGACGGCCCAGCCGGTTGCTGGGTTGCCATCAAGGGTATGAGCAACAGGATAGGTCGCTTGTTCAAAGTCAGCTGCTGCGGAGCCAATCTTCAGTGGCATCGGCTCGCCAGCAGGACCTTGCAGAAACAACTCAACGCCGGTTAGCACAAAGTTGCCGTTACCACGTGCCAATCCCTTATTCGGGAAAGAGGCATCGACTAATGTCTCTAGCTTTAGCCCCGTTACTTTCCCTTCGGGAAGTGCCAGCGTGACGTTGTAGGTGTCCTTGGCCGGATTCTTACCGCCAGCGATCACCGAGAGGTCATCTTGAACGGTCAGGGTTTGCCCTTCGGCAGACTCCGCCTTTTCAGGCTTGGTGGTCAACCAAGATTTCGGGCCGGTCTGAATCGATTGCAGGGTCGCTTGTTCCCAAACACGTTGTTCCTTTTCCAATTCAGGCGTCAGCGTTTGCAGCGTCTTGTTAACCGCTGCGATTTGTTGGTCCATCGCTTGCAGCTGTTGCTCTTGCGGACCAAGCGGAATCTTGGCTTGTTCTTGACGCCCCACTGCCGCTTCTTTGACGTCCGCAAAGAAGGCTCCCAGGCTGTAAAAGTCTTTGATCGTGAAAGGATCAAACTTGTGGTTGTGGCATTCGCAGCAAGCCATCGTGGATGCCAGCCAAGTCACGGAAGTATTGCGTACCCGATCTGCGGCATACTTGGCCGTGTATTCCTTCGGCTGAGCACCACCTTCTTCAGTCGTTTGCAGCAGCTTGTTATAGCCCGATGCAATCTTCTGTTCGGCAGTTGCATTGGGCAGCAAGTCGCCGGCCAATTGTTCACGCGTAAACACATCAAACGGCTTGTTGCTGTTGAACGCATTGATCACATAGTCTCGATACGGAGCGAGGTCGCGATGGTTATCGCTGTGGTAGCCGGCGCTGTCGGCAAAACGAACCACGTCCAGCCAGTACATCGCCATCCGCTCGCCATAATGGGGCGAGCTTAGCAAGCGATCCACTACCTTCTCATAAGCCTGTGGCGAATTGTCCGCTTCGAACGCGGCAATCTCTTCGGAAGTTGGGGGCAGGCCGATCACGTCAAACGTCACGCGGCGGAGCAGTATCCGCTTGTCAGCCATCGGTGAGAATTTCAGGCCGTGCGATTCGAGCTCCGCCAAAAGGAAGCGATCAATCGTGTTGTAGTCCGCAGGGACGGCCGGCGAAGGCGCTTCGACCTTGGCAATCTTTTTGTAGGCCCAGTGGGCATCGTATTCTGCACCTTCACGAATCCAGCGTGTTAGCAGCGCGATTTCGTCCGCACTTAGTGCGGGCTTCTTTGAGCCCGCAGGAGGCATCATCGTTTCTGGATCTTTGCTGGTGATCCGGGCGATCATTTCGCTCGCTTCGGGGCTGCCGGCCTTGATGACCGTTCCCACCGATCCTTCGGCCACGTCCAGTCGCAAGTCGGCCTTGCGCTCGTCGGCATCGGGACCGTGGCAAGTGAAGCAGCGATTCGAGAGAATCGGCTTGATGTCACGGCTAAAGCTAAGCTTGGGCTGATCGGCGGCATTCGCCGAATTCAGAAGCAGTCCAAAAGCCAGGGTAAGCATCGCCACGCGCAGCGGCGAGCGAGATGATAGAATCAGAAGCATATTTCGAATTCCAAAGGCGGGGAGGTTGGCCAAAGGTGGGACCAAACTTGCAGGATCAAACCGCCTATAGTTTAGTTCGCCGGAAAATGCCGCGTCAAGGAAACAGACACGCTCATGACCTCCATTCCGCAAGAACATCGCCAACAATCCCCCGATCAGATTGCTTGTGCGGTCATTACCGTCAGTGATACCCGCACCCTGGAAACCGATACGGGCGGCCAAACGCTGGTCGACTTTTTGGAGAAGGCCGGATTTTCGCTGGTATCGCGACAGATTTTGAAGGATGAACCAGGCCCCATGCGGGCGGCGCTAATCGCGCTTCAACTGAATCCCCAGGTAGACGCGATCCTTTTAACCGGGGGGACCGGCATTACTAGCCGTGATGAAACCTATGAAACGGTTTCGTCGCTCCTTTCGAAGCCGCTACCTGGCTACGGCGAGCTTTTTCGGATGCTCAGCTATGCCGACATCGGCCCTGCCGCCATTCTCAGCCGAGCGGTTGGTGGCCTGATGGGAAAAAAAGTGGTCCTGACGATGCCCGGCTCTCCCGCCGCGGTTCGCCTCGCCATGGAAAAAATCATCGTCCCCGAACTACGGCACCTCGTTCGGGAAGCTCGTCGGTAATGGACATCCGGCGGTAACAAATGCGCCAGTAATGTTTACACTCCGCCAAAATTAAATGGTGTTGAGAGTTTGGTTTGCTAAACTGATCTGCGGAACGGTGGTTGGCATCGGCTTGGCATTGTCGAATATCTTCTTTGCCGCCGCTTGATCGGCCGTTCTCTGGGGCAAGACAAAGTATTCATCTCCTCTCGGTGTATTCAATGCAGACAAGAACCGTTGTTATTGGTGTTGTGGCGGCTTGCGCGGTACTGGCGCTTACGGCGTTCGCTTCCTGTGCGGGGCTTCTTTACTTTTCGTTCCGCAGCATGGATACGAATGTCTCTCCGGTCATCGACGAATTGTTTGCTGCCATGGAAGGCGATTCCTTTGGCAGCACCTACGGCAAGCTCATGTCAGAGGAGTATCGCCAGGCGACGACGCTTGAGCAGCATGAAGTAGTTGGCCGCACGATTCATGTGCGACTGGGTCGGCTGAAGTCCAAAAGCATTCGACAGTTTCAGATTCGCGGAACTCCTTCTGGTACTTATGCCACGGTTGCCTACGCCGCCACTTTTGAAAAAGGATCGTGCACGATCTCTGCCCAACTGAAGAAAGTTGGGGAGAAGTGGGAGATTGTTGGCTTAAATGCAAATTCGAGCGAATTGCAGAAGGGGCTGGTGACCGCCCTGTGTCGTCATTGCGGCGAACCTCTTACTGCGGACGCCAAGTTCTGCCCCAAGTGTGGCAAGCCACTGGCCAAAGAAAAGGAAGACATTAAAGACGATGCAGAAGAAGTGACGGCCCCCGAATAGATCGGGAAGACTTGGACAATGGGCTGACTAGAGGCAAGTACCATTCACGTAGAGAGAAGGATCTCGTGCGATGTATCCGATTCCAAGGAAGAGAAGTGTTGGTATGTTCATAAAGGTGTGCAGTTATTTCAGGTGCCTTGATCTACGGAGGATCGATGTGGCAGTGTTACTTTCAATAACACTGGCATCATATTTCTGCGCCTGTTCACAAGCTCAGGAGTTAGACCCGTTTGGAGATCTTGGAAATTTGGACGCAAGCGACGAAGTTCGTGAAGCGTACGAGAAGCAACGAAAGAAGCTTGTTCTGGATGAACTGCGATTTCGAGCAAACATGAAAGACTTGGAGGCTCCGGTTGCCTATTGGTTTCGCTTTAAGGCGCCGGTCAATGAAGCATTTTCTGACGAGAAGGTGGCCTTGTTGGTTACTGCCGCGATAACTAACGATATTGCGGAAATTGATCGGTTGGTAAAGGAAGGAGTGGATGTTAACACTACCGGTAAAAATGATGCGACGCCGTTGCTCTACGCAATTTGGTCTGGAAGTTACGAAGGATATGCAAGATTGCTGCATCACAAGGCAAATCCCAATCATTGTTGGGGGCTAGGCGACAGTGCCGTTCATTATGCGTGTCGGTATCGCAATTCCACTTGGCTAGCGATTACGCTGAGGCATGGCGGCAATCCCAATGTTACTGGAACCTGCGATCCAGAGGTTGTGGATGAAATCGGCTTTAATTTTAACAATACGTGTGGAATAGCTCCCATTTTGACAGGTCCGTCCATTCAGCTAGGCACGCCCTATCGACGCACGAACCTCTTGCTGCTTATTGCTGCCGGTGCAGATCTAGAAGCTAAAGATCGAGATGGACATACTGCACTTGAAAAGGCGATCCGAAGTAAAGATGATGAAACGGCTTTATTGCTATTAGAGGCGGGGGCGTCCATAGAGGAAGACTTCAAGAAGTACATTCAGGAGACCATGCGAGACCGGCTGACAGTGCAAAGAGAACGCCGATCTGGCGGAGTGACATTATATTATTTCGAAAAGCTCGTTGAGGCTTTGAAGGTACGTGGGATTGATGCGAAGGTAAAATAAAGGAAGCCCAAGCGTTTTTTCGTACCTGCTTTATCTTTCCTAGCAGTCTTTTAATTACCCCGCCTTCGCCTCGGCGGGCTCGTGCGTTTCTTCGGCCGAGGCTCGCTGTGTCATCACATAGGCGGTTGAGCCAACGATCAAGGTCATGCCGAAAATGGTGATGCCGTTCCAGTGGCTGGCGGCACCAAAAAAACACCATTTCAAAAGGACCACAAACGCGATCTGCGACAGGCCCACAACCGAAATGCGTGCCGGAGGGGCGGCAGCAAAGGCGCGGGTCAAAAAGATCTGCCCCAGCGTGGCAAACAGGCCTACCGCAATCAAACGAGCAATGGGAAACTGCCCCTGCCACGGTGCATGCGTTGCGACTCCATCCAAAACGAGTGGATGGCCCGTAAGCCATAGCCCCAAACAAGCGATGCCACAGACGGAAGTTGAGACGGCAGAAAAATGGGCGACGACCGCTTTTGAATTCAGCCCTTTCAGTCGGTGCAAACCAATCAGAGCAATCCCACTGAAAAACGCCGCAGCGACGGCCGAAGGAATTGCCAAGACACGCGTATCGACATGAGGCAAAACCGCAGCCTGCGTGACCGCCAATACTTCGGTGGTGGCCAGTGGCTTCTTGGGGACCTCGCCTGATAGCGACGGTGAAAGCGATAGCAGACAAACGCCGGCCACGCTGACGATTGCCGCAGCCCAAGCATCGCCCCGAGGGATTTCTCCGAGCAATGGCCAAGAGAGCAGCACCACCCAAATCGGATACATGTTGGTCAGCGTGCTAACGACGGCCACATCGAAATGCGTCATCGCATAAAAGCCAAGCAGCATCGCGCTCGATCCAGCCAGGCTGCGCATCCACAGGGTCTTGGGCTGGAAGACGACGAACTTTCCGCCGGTCGCCATGACTAAGCTGGCCGCAAAGATCATGGCGAGCAAAGATCGAAAGAAAGTGATCACCAGCCAGTGGTAGTCGCCACGCAGCGACTCTACCAAGACGGTCATCGTGGCAAACGAGAGGGAGCTAAACAGCATCCACAAATAGGGGCGCAAAGATGCTGAATAGAAGGAGCCCAACGTTGCGTTCCACTTCCCAAGTAAGACCGGTCACCTAGCAAAAGCCCGAACAACCTAAGTTCAAATCTAATGGGGCTAGGGGGCTTCGGGGAGGCGACTTGACAGCGAATGCCGCTTTCTTCCCCCTTCGAGGGCACGAAGATTTGCTAGGTCAGCTCGGACTCGCGAACCTTGCCGCTAGGTGTAGGGGCGGCCGGCGGTGGCGGAACCGTGCTTGGCAGGGGCGGCTTTGTGACGGTCCGTTTTTGGGGAACAAAGTCGCTCGCGGGCTCTACCGAATTGCTGGTGGCTTTTTCCTGGTACTGGCAATAAGAGACGTAGCCGATTCCTCCCAGGACAAAGCAGAGGGCCAGCCACAGGACAGTGTCTCTAAAGACGACAATCGCCCCCTTAAGCTGGGGAAATGCCGTAACAAGGGAAAGGGAGAGCGATGCGCAAGAGGCTATCAGGGCGGCCAAAGCCAGCTTTTCGCTCGTCATCCACGATTGCCAGTTCATGCTTCCCCTCCCTTCTTGCGGCGTACCAATTCGACGGCAAAGCTCAGTCGCTCGACTAGCTTACTTGAATGTCATTTTTCCGAATTGCTCCCCCAACATCAAGGAATTCTGAGCGGATTAAGCAACATTCAGCCAGAAATCCTTGCGAGAATTGCGTGCTGTCACGCCTAGGCAAAGTCTGACGGCGGTGAAATACCACCGCTGGAAAAAAATGCTGTTGGGCCTGACGAACCGTGGCAAACTTCGATGCGTAAAAATAACCAGTGACCGAGCCACCCCTCGAACGCGGCTCTCGTCACCGGTGGAATGCGTGGTAGCCCGACAAGGTCGGCCTTTTCACGGCCATCGATTTTTTGAAACCACTACGGCCGCCTGCTAGAAGACTTTGCAGAGCGGCCGTCAGCGATAATGACGGCACCAGTTCATTAGGGAATTGAGAGAAGGAGTGCATACGATGTCGGGGCAGAACCTTTTAAACAGTAAACGATTGTGGATCCGGCGAACGATTGGGGCGAGCCTTCTGTTGGCTTCTGGCGGCGCATGTGGCGCGCTCTTGATGGGGGGCGGCTCGACGATCATCGCAAAGGGGCCAACGACAGAGCTTAGCGAAGTTCAGGAAAAGGCGGTTGAGCAAGCCGGCACGCTTTCGTTAGCGTTCCGCTCTTCATCGGACCGCGTGTTGCCAGCCGTGGTTTCGATTCAAAACACGGTAGGACCCAAGAAGATCAATCGACGCGGCAGCGGGGCAGACCGGATGCCCGACCTAGAGGAGCTTGATCCGTTCCTGCGGCGATTCTTTGAAGACATGCCAGGCGGGCCTAGTGGACGAGGGGGCGTTTCGCCCGGCCGAGAAAGCTCGGGCTCTGGCGTGATCATCGATCCGGCCGGAATCATCCTCACGAACAATCACGTGGTGGAAGGGGGTGGGCGTATTAGTGTTCGCTTGCATGATGGTCGGCAGTTTGACGCGGTTGAAGTAAAGACCGATCCTAATACGGATATCGCTGTCATTCGAATCAAGGCGAGTGCCGCGCTTCCTTATGCTCAATTAGCGGATAGCGATAAGCTTCAAGTGGGTGATTGGGTGTTAGCGCTGGGGCAACCGTTCGGCCTGCAAGACACGGTGACTGCCGGCATCATTAGTGCGAAGGGGCGTGATGTAAACATCACGCGTCATGCCGAATTCTTGCAGACGGATGCCGCCATCAATCCTGGAAATAGTGGTGGGCCGCTGGTCAATTTGCGTGGCGAAATCATTGGCATCAACACGGCAATCTCCACCAGCAGCGGCGGCTTTCAAGGGATCGGCTTTGCCGTTCCTGCGAATGTTGCTAAGTGGGTTAGTGCCCAGCTGCTGAAGGATGGCAAAGTACATCGCGCCTTCATGGGAGTTGGCATTCAATCGGTAACGCCAGAAATTGCCGATCAAATCGGGCTGAAGAAACCTGCGGGTGCTTTGGTGACGGAAGTTATGCCAGATACACCAGCGGCCGAAGCGGGTCTGCAGTCGCAAGACGTCATTGTGGAATTTGCCGGCAACGAGATTAGCAGCCATGGTCAATTGCATGCCATCACCGCTCGTACGGAAATCGGAAGCAAGCAACCGCTGAAGGTTTATCGCGACGGCAAGTTGGTTGATCTGACGATCACGCTGCGTGAACAACCTGCCTCGTTTGGTTTGGGAAAAGCGGGGGGAGTTCCCAAGGGCTATGACACTCCGGCCGAAGAAGAAAATGATGGTGCGTTTGACAAACTGGGTGTGGAAGTCGCGCCGCTAAAGGATTCGGACGTTCAATCGCTTGGCCTAAAGAGCGAAAAGGGGGTGCTGATTAAGGCGGTTACTCCCGGCAGCTTGGCCGCAATGAGTGGCCTCGAGCCAGGCATGGCCATCTTGCAGGTAGGCAAAAAGAGCGTTGCAGGACCTGATGAATTCCGCGCGGTGGTGAAGTCGGCCGACTTTGAAGCCGGCGTGCTGCTGCTCGTGCGATCCGAGCAAGGGTCGCGCTACTTGGTGATCAAGTCGAAGTAATCAAGTGGGGTAGGAAAAGGTTGAAGCAGAAGTGAGGCAGAGCCTCGGCAGTTTTATCTGTCGGGGCTCTTCTATTTCTTGAAAGGAAATAGACGCCGCCGAGTATTTGCTTCTAGCGGATCGGCGTGGTGGCCGCAAACTCTTGGCAGATTTCTTCCATCTCTTTTAACAGCTGCCGTAATTTTCGCTCGGCGGAATCGGCCGAGTGAGAGCGAGTGAACACGCTGCAAACTGGCTGGCCAGGAAGTACAGTTTGTCCCACGCTGGGAATGTCGGCCAAAATGGGCCAGGAATAGACAATGCCCGGTTGCCGATCCGCAAGTGTCACACGCTTAAGACGCGTTAGTAAATCATCGCTAATGACCAGTGCATGCGAAGCATAGAGAACCCCTTTGGCGACGAGCTTTTTACCTGCCTGCGCAAGGGACCTGGGCGAAATGTCGGGGAGCACCTTCTGCTCGATCGCGGCTTGCTGCCAAAAGATCAGTGGCAGGGAAAGCGATTCTTCTAGCAGTTCCATCGAGGCCGTATAGCGTGGGTTGATCTCTAGCAGCCACCATTGGCCATTTTCATCGACGATAAAGTCGGCCCCCCACAGTCCCACAAGACCCGCTTGCTCCGAAAGATAGTTGCCAAATGCCGCTAGAAGGGCTGTCTCTTCGAAAGAAACGGCAAAGGGGCCTAGGCTGCCGGCGTAGGCAAACGGGGTCTGACGGGCGGCCGAACTTTGCGGCGTGGCAAGGTCGCTGGCGCTGAATTGCCGCGTGACTCCCAAAAGGTGGCAGCGTCCATTGGCAGAAAGGAACGCTGCGCTTTGCGAAGTGCCGCGCAGTTGCCGTTGCCAGTATCCGCGGCGCGGGGCCTTGCGAATTTGCATGGCAGGACGAACGCCCAAGCCGCCGCTGCCACGATGAGGCTTAAATAGCCACGCACCCTCGGCAGGTGCATCGGGTAAAAGGGTAGTCGTAATCGTTTGTGGAAATCGAAGGGGAAACGAACTTGTTTCAGCAAACGCGTGGACGAGCCTAGCAACGTGCTGCGGATCGCGCACTTGTCGCAGGGTGCTTCCACCATTTCCCCAAAGCGGGCCAAGCTGTGCAAAGCGGTCGATCAGCTTTGGATAGTTTTCTAGGCCTCCGGTATACATCCAGGGCGTGTTGGGAAGGCCGCGCAGGACTCGCAGGAACTCGCCGGGATAACGCTGAATCTTTTGGCAGGGACCGACCTCGGCCAAATCATGATCGGCAAAAAGATCGCTTCCAACAATTTGATGCCCCGCGCGTGCTGCGCTCTGTGCGGCCGCACGAACGCTCGCTCCGATGATTAGCAACTGGGTTGCCACGACTGGCCCTTTGAAAGTTCTTCCCCTGAACGTAAGAAACCTATCGTATATAATTGCAGCGATTGCCGGGAGGCTGCGTCATCGTTTTTTAACGATGCGAAGTGGTTGAGTGTGAATTGACGGAGCGATTCAATGAGCGAAGTGAAGTGGATTCAGCGGTTGCACCAGCATCGCGCATGGGTCAACACCAATTTGCAGGCGACCGCGGCGCTGCTGGAAGAGGCACAGCTCAAACAGCCCTTTGAAATCGGCCAAGGCTCGGTTTGGAAGACCCTTTTGCATTTGTATGCGGCCGAGTATGTGTGGCTTGCGGCTCTGCAAGGCGAGGAAGATCCTTTGGTCGCTGGCGATTTGCCTGGCAAGATTCCCGGCAACCAGCAGGGGGAAGGAGGGATTCTATCGTTCGCTGACCTTCAGGCAAAATGGCATTCGCTAGAATCACGCTGGCAAGCGTATCTGAAAACGGTTCGTGTGGCCGACCTGGAAGAGGTGGTCTATAAAAAGTCCACCGGCCCTGGCCCCGTAAGTCGCAAAGGGACACGGCGCGGCGACGTGCTGTTGCATGTTTGCACGCACGCCCAGTACACCACGGCCCAGGTGATGAATATGCTGCGGCAACTGGGGGTGGAGAAGTTGCCGGATGTGATGCTGATTTCGCTGGCGCGATCAGAAGGGCTGAGCGAAGCTTAGACCGGGATGCCGACAAGCTTGCAATCGAACAGCATCGTAAAGCCGCACTTACGACACGACAGTTCAGCCAAGGCCCCTTCATGGGTTGTCCCATGTGTTAGGTGCCCGTTCGGCGAAATCACCGGAGGCAACAGAATATTGCCCGCCTCTTGCTGCGTATGATCATCATTTCCACACACGGGACATTTGGTCTTTTCAAGCCGTCCCAAGTGCATGATAAGCGCCTTCGCCTGATCTGGTCGCATTGCCATGATGTACTTCCCCTTGTTCGAAACTAGCGTGCCGCCTGTTTTAGAATAACGAATTGTATGGCGAGTTGCACGCCCGCATGCGACGCGTTGCTTTGCTGGCATTTCGCCGGTTGTAGGTGGATGTCGTATTGGAACGGGGGGAGAGGAAGTTTTGCCACAGAGGACACAGAGATCACAGAGAGGGAGAGAAATGCAGAGAGAGTAAGGGAGAGAGGATGACGGGATGGGCTTTTAACAGAGGCAGGAATGTGAAGTGGACAAGATCGGAAGAACGATTTGTATTGCATGGAAACGGCAAGAATAAAAAAGCTACTCCCATCTTCAATTCGTCTTTTACCGTACTTCTTTCTCTCCCTTTCTTCCCCTCTGCATTTCTCTCTGTGGCCTCTGTGTGCTCTGTGGCTAAACTCTTCCCCCCCCGTGCTTTCACAGCGAAATCCGCCTCACTCCGTCCATCATTCGTCGCTCGCCGAAATTCAAAAGGAGTCCTCGTTTCAGTCCGGTCGCTTTCAAATAGGAGAGTGTCTGGGCTACTGCCACATCAGGAAGTTTCGTCAGCGACTTCACTTCGACAACAACGGATTTCTCCACCAGCAAGTCAATCCGCTGTCCTTGGATGGCAAGCCCCTTATAGCAGACGGCCACTTCTACCTGCGGCTCGTAGCTAAGTCCGCGCAAAGACAACTCATGGCATAACGCCGCTTCGTAGATCGATTCCAATAGCCCAGGCCCCAAAACGCGATGCACTTCGATGGCGGCTCCTAGAATCTGTTCCGTAAGATCATCTGCCATCCTTTGCCCCTTTACGTCCAAATCTGCCTATCGAGCATGCGATAGTTGATGGCCTCTTGGATGTGGGGGATTTGGATCTCTTGGCTTTGGTCGAGGTCGGCAATGGTGCGGGCAACGCGCAGGACCTTGTCATGGGCGCGGGCAGAAAGGCCCAGGTCATTCACGCTGGCTTTGAGAAGTTCTTGGCAGGCATCGTTGAGCTTGCAAAAGGTCCGAATCTGACGCGAAGACATCTGCGCGTTGTATCGAACGCGGCTGCCGTGAAAACGCTCGGCCTGGGCTCGACGGGCGAGCACGACCAGCTCGCGCATCTCGGTGCTGCTAGTGCCGCTGCGGTCGGAAGAGAGTTCCTTAAATGCGACGGCCGGAACTTCGATATGAATGTCAATTCTGTCGAGTAAGGGACCACTGATTTTTCCCATATACCGCTCGATTTGTGGCACGGTGCAATGGCATTGGCGGCGCGGATCATTACGATAGCCGCAAGGGCAGGGGTTCAAGGCTGCAACTAGCATGAAGTCGGCCGGAAACGTCGTCGAATGCAGCGCGCGAGAGATCGTGACGGTTCCATCTTCGAGCGGCTGCCGCAAAACTTCGAGCGTACGCCGGTTAAATTCGGGAAGCTCATCTAGAAAAAGTACGCCATTATGGGAAAGAGAGATCTCGCCCGGCGTGGGTGGATTGCCACCGCCGACAAGGCCGGCATCGCTAATCGTATGGTGCGGCGCACGGAAGGGTCGCCGTGCCAGAAGGGGCTGCCCTGGCTGAAGTCGGCCGAGGCTGCTGTAGATGCGTGTGGTCTCGATCGATTCGCCAGTGGCCAGCGACGGCAAGATCGAAGGGACGCGTTTGGCAAGCATTGTCTTGCCACTGCCTGGCGGGCCCAGCATTAGCAGATTGTGCGAACCTGCGGCGGCGACAGTCATGGCACGCTTAGCCATCTCTTGGCCGCGAACATCGGCAAAATCATCTTCGTACTTGGCCAGCTCTTCAAATAGCTCATTGATACGTGACGGGGCAGGCTCAATCGGCAGCGCGCCGCTGAAAAATCCGACGGCCTGCGCCAAGCTGGCGACGGGGATAATCTCTACCTCTTCGACAACGGCCGCTTCGGCAGCGCTTTCGGCCGGAACGACAAGCCCGCGCAGGTTCCTTTGCCGAGCGGCCGCCATGGCCATGCTTAGCGCGCCGCGTGTGGGGCGCGTTGTCCCTTCCAAAGAGAGCTCGCCCACCACGGCATATTGCTCGAACAGGTCGGACTGTAACTGGCCACTTGCGGCCAGCATTCCTAGTGTGATAGGCAAATCAAACGAAGCGGCTTGCTTGGGAAGTTCGGCCGGTGCCAGGTTGATGACGACCCGATCTTGCGGACGGAGGTAGCCCGAGTTGACCATCGCTCGTTCAACACGATGCTGGCTCTCTTTGACGGCCGCTTCGGGGAGCCCAACCAGCACCGTTTTGGGCAAGGCACTTGGCGAGACATCGACCTCCACCTCCACTGGCAACGCCTCAATTCCCAGGAGCGAAAACGTTTGCAGCTTGGCCAGCATGAGGCACGCCATCTTGGAGAGGGGAAGGGGGATTTGACAGCACATTGGTAGGTGTGGTCAGGTGTACACCTAAGGCGGATTGTATAGGGGTGTTAATACCCCACGCAAGCATTGAACGGCACAAGTCGCCGGAATTTGTGCCTTGAAGGGATGGGTTTTTAGGCCTGCGCGAAATTACGCCAATTCGGGGTCAAATGCGGGCGGGATTGCACCGTCGGAGGCAGGTGAAATATGAGTCGGCGGGGGCAAGTAATCACGAAAGGCACGAAAAAGCACGAACGGGGCCGCGGAGGAGGTTCCAGCCAGCCGTCCGCAGGAAGTGTGTACGTGGAGCGGGAAGATTGGTTACACGGAAGACACGGAAGGACACGGAGTAACACAGCCAGCAGGGGATCTGTTTTCAGAGCCGGAAGCGTCAGCGACGGCCCTCCCCCCGCGCTTTCATGCCTTGGTAGGTCAGCGCCATTAGGCCTTACGAGAGTGAACGTTAGCCCTTTAGAATCAAATCAAAAAAGGTATGGAGAAAATAGATGATGGATTTCAACAAGGCTACGACGGACGAAATACTCGCTGCACTGCCACGCAACGATGAAGATGATCGTTGGGAGCTAAAAGACGCCAGAAAGCTGGATGAAAAAGGGGAACTGAAAAAAGTGCTGGGAAAGCAGGTTTCTGCTTTCGCCAACTCTGGCGGTGGGTATTTAGTGTTTGGAATTTCGAAGGAAGGTCGCCACCTTCAACCATGTCCGAAGTTGCAGGTGCGCCAATCAACAAAGGATTATTTGGCGACGCTCGTTGAGCTTAGCGTCGAATATCCCATTCGCCATTTTAATGTCTATGAGATCCCTTTCACGGATGACGGTTCAAAATCAATTTTCGTAATCGCAATTTATGATAGTCCAGCAGCGCCTCATCAGTCGAAGGACGACATGACGTACTATTACCGTGTTGATGGGCACACGAAGCCAGCACCTCATTTTCACCTGGAACTTCTCCGAAATCGATTCACGAAGGCCAAGCTTGATGTTATAGACTGCGAACCAGTAATCCAGCAGATTAGAAAAGAGGATTGGGGGGCTACGATTCATATCGCACTACAAGTAAAAGTGAAAAATACGTCATCGCAATGTGCTACGAATTGGGGAGTCCATGCCAAACTAATTGGCGAGAGCTTTCGATGGACATCTGCTTCGCACGATTCATCAGGGCAGTACCTAAACGATGGCATCTGTGTCCATTTTCAAAATAGCGTATTGCTTCCGGGCGAGTTGAAGACAACAACTGTGCCCATTTTAGGGTCCGCTGAAGGTTCGAAAAGACCGCTGAGCCAAGACATTTTGTTGGCTTGGGATACATTTGGGATTTCTCTTGCCGCGGTGTCCCAGAACCATATCGGTGACGCGCACATTCTTAACTGGAATGGTGATCGTGCAAAATGGTTTCCAGAAAAGGTGAAAATGGAGAATGCACTGAAAAATTACGGTATTTCCTGAGCGACTGAGTCAATCGCAAGCTTGTTTTGCAGCATTTCGAAATTGAAAAGCTCAGCGCGATGAAGTGAACTCAACTCTCGTCAGGCCTGACGGCACTGACCTACGAAGGAAGCAAAAGAAAGAAGCGGAGCAGCGACTAGAACTTGATCCCCAGCGTGTACCCGCCCCAGAGGAAGACGGCGATGGGGATGAGGAGGACGGCGATTAGGTCGAGAACGAGGCCGGCCTTTAGCATTTTGCGCAGCGGGATCTTGCCGCTGCCAAACACGATGGCATTGGGAGGTGTGGCAACAGGAAGCATGAATCCGCAGCTGGCCGCGACGATGGCGGGAACGCACAGGACCAGCGGATCAAGCTTGAGGCCCAGCGCCACATCAAACAAGATTGGCAACAGCGCCGTGGCGGTGGCAAGGTTGCTGGCCATCTCGGAAAAGAGGACTACGCCGATCACCACCAGCGCGATCAGCAGCCACAGCGGCAACCCGGAAAGCTGATTGACTTGGGCGGCAATCCATTCGGCCAAACGGCTATCTTCCATTGCGGCTGCAAGGCTTAGTCCGCCGCCAAAGATTAGCAGTACTCCCCAAGGGAGTCCACGGCACGCATTCCAGTCGAGTACAAACTCTCCCCGCTTCCAGTCGACCGGAATTAGGAACAGCGACAAGCCACCGATAAGGCCAATGGTGGCTTCGTCCAGCTTTTCAAGCCAGGGCATGGCAGTTAGCGTTGGCTTAAAAGCCATCAGGGGCTCGCGGGCGGTCCAAGCAATGGCAGTCAAAAGGAAGATGGCCAAAGCGCACCACTCTCCCCACTGCATGCGTCCTAAAGATGCCAGTTGTGATCGAACCTGCTGCGACCCGCCCGAGATTTCGACCGTTCCTAAAGGAAACAGCCAGCGAACAAGCACCCACCAAGCCATTGCCAAATAGACCACCACCACGGGAATGGCAAACAGCATCCACGAAGCAAAGCCGATCGAGATGCCACGGTCGGCCATGAAGCCTTTGAAGAAAATGTTCGGCGGAGTTCCTACTAAAGTTCCCAGGCCCCCGATGCTGGCTCCATAGGCAATCGACAGCATCACGCAAATTCCAAAGTGCTCTTGCCCAAGGTGGGCCATCGATTTGGAGATGCCTGCGGACTTTCCCCCCGATGGAACGCCCAAGGCGACCAGGCTTAGCCCGATAGGAAGCATCATGACCGCGGTGGCCGTATTGCTGATCCAGAGGCTGATGCCAGCGGTGATGAACATCATGCCAAAGACGATCCGCTCGGGCGAAGTTCCGACCCAGCCCAGCATGTTCAGTGCGATCCGCTTGTGCAGGTTCCATTTCTCCATCGCCAGCGCGATCAGAAACCCGCCAAGGTACATATAGACCGAGCGATCCGCATAGGGAGCAGCGGCTCGCTTGAGCGGATGTTCGACCGTGATGGATTTTTGGGGTACACGAACCGGATCCACCCGTTGCATGTGCTTCAGAAGGAGGGGCTCAACCAAGGCGGTTGGACCTTCGGTCATTTGTGGGTTCGGGTCGGTGGGATCATTGAACTCGGGATCGATCGAGATCACCTTGGCCGGCACCTTTTGCTTTTCAAACGAGACGGTGACCCGATCACCAACTCGGGGCGAGCTGGGATAGACTCCCGCGAGAGGTAAAAAGACCAGCGGCAGGAGCGCCGTCGCCTCAATGGCCACGGCTTCGGTCATCCACCAGATGGCCATCCACAAGGCAAGTGCGGCCGTACAGCGTTGGGCGTGATCGACGGCTTCGGCCTGCTTGGGAAAGAACCAAAAGATCGCCAGCGCAACTAGCGGACCCGCAATTAAGCCAATCTGGCGCAGCAGGTTACTGGCGGGGGCTTCAGTAAGCGGGGATTCGTTGTTTTCGGCCATGGTTTTTGGCCGTCATTGTAACGTGCAGTTGCGTGGGATTCCAATCACGCCTAGCGAGAATCTTGGCCGGTTACGCCCGCTTCTTTTTGCGAACGATTCCCAGGGCCTCTTCGATCTCTTTGCGGATCTGGGCGTGTTCGTACTTGGCTTCGACTTTGAATCGCAAAAGTGGAATGCCGGCGGCCGCCAGGGCCGTATTAACGAAGCGATCGCGGACGATGCGGTCATCGTGCTGGTGCGAAGAATCATCCAGCTCAATGGCGAGACGCACTTCGAGCGTTTCGGGATCGCACAGGACGAAGTCGATGTGCTTGCCAATGATTCGGCCGAACCATGCACGCGACTTTGGCGTTTTCGGGCGGACCTGAATGATGTCAGCCAGGCGAACCATCGAGAAGATCAGCCACTCTTCACGCACACCGGTTTGCAGCGAGCGAAAGAAGGTGATCTCGGCAGGGGTTAAAAGGCCGCCTCGCTTTTGATACGGCAACAGCCCTTCGCGCAGCGAGCTAAAAGCCAGCATGGCGATGATGAACACCCCTGTCCCGAGGGCCAGGAATTGCCAGTTTTCTTGAAGGAAGGGAAGCATGATGGGCTTTGCAGGCGGGGGGCTTGGAGAGGGCCAATAGCCGCAACTTGATCTCAGGCCAGTGCTTGGGAGGGACAATGCCTTTCACTTGGCGTTAATCGGTGTTGCTTTATCGATTGCTGAAGCATGACTTGGCGTGAAGCTAGCTTTCGAGCAAATGCCCAGCAGCCTGCGCCACTTGTTACAGCAGAAACAATCGTGCCGCAAAGTGTGCGGCGCATTTTGCTGGTGCAAAGGTTAAGGAACGAGCATTCGTTAGAACCGTCAAGGTCGGCAGCACCTATCTGACTATGCTTGGTCGCGGCAAGCCGCACGGGTTAGGGAGCCTTTTTCGGGTACCAATTTAGCGCACTTTCAAGCGGCTAACGTAGATTTCAGGTGTGAAAGTTTCACCTCTGCCAACACGTGAACTTCCCTTCACGGGTACGTAGGTGACATTCCAAGGGCGTTGATCCATGAACTTCCCGATGACTCTGGGCTTCCAGCCCACAATCAGCAGCGACGCGGTGGACCTCCTTCGCGAAGTCTCGCCTTTGGCGATGATGGCGCGGGAAGCGTTTGGTGTTGATTTTGCGATTTGGAATTCCGAAACGGGCGAGTTGATCTATCGTTCCAATGAACCGGTGGGTGCTAATGACTCGACCATCGGCACGCTAACTCGTGCATTGAAAAAGACGGAACCCCAATTCCTGGTCGATGAAGATCCGGTGGTGGTGGTTGCGATCCCGTTTCGTGTAACGAACAATTTCCAGGCGGTGGCTGTCGCTGCATTTGTCACGCGTGACCTGCAAGACCGAGAGCCACTTTTGGCCGCGTCGCAGGCGCTGGGATTAAATCCGGCCGAAACTCGCAATTGGTGCAGCCAACAACCAGTATGGTCGTGCAATATGCTGCTGCGGATGGCGACTGCGTTGCAACGCCAGTACCATGCCGAAAAGAAGGTAAGCCATCTTCAAATGGAAGTGGAAAAGCTTTCGGACAATTTAGCCTCGACGTACGAAGAGATCTCTCTGCTGCATGGGCTGACGCAGAATCTGCGTATCTCTAGCGATGATGAGAACCTGTGCGAAATCGTGGTGAACTGGCTTTCGGACTGTGTTCCAGCTGATGGGATTTTGATCCAGCTTTCGCCTGTGGCCGAAAAAGGGCATGTGACTTATCGGGCGCGGACGTCGCCGGTTTTGTTGGCGGCCGGGAATTGCCACGTCGGCAACGAACGACTGAGCGAGATCATTGCGTCGCTACAGCTAGATGGAAGCTGTGGACCGCTGGTCATCAATTCGCAGATCACCGGAAAGCCTGATTGGGGATTCCCCGAAGTGCGTCAATTGATCATCGTGCCGATGGTCGAAGGGGGCAAGGTCTTTGGGTGGATTGCCGCTGTCAATCACAAAGAAGATCATGAGTTTGGCACGGTTGAAGCCAGTTTGCTTAACTCCATTGGGGCGTTAGTTGGCATTCATGCCGGCAACCGTGACCTTTACCGGCAACAGTCGGAACTTTTGGCAAGCGTGGTTAAGGCCATGAGCTCGGCCATCGATGCCAAAGACCCGTATACCTGTGGTCATAGTGATCGCGTGGCTCGCGTGGCCGTACGTATTGCTAAAGAGCTGGGCTGTAACTCTTCGACCCTGCATACGGTTTACATGGCTGGTCTGCTACATGATGTGGGAAAGATCGGCATCAGCGACGAAGTGCTTCGCAAGCCAGGCGCTTTGACGAAAGAAGAATACGAGCATATCAAGCAGCATCCCGAGCTGGGCTATCGCATTTTGGCCGACCTCAAGCAGCTTAGCTCGATCCTGCCAGCGGTACTTCACCATCATGAGCAGTGGGATGGTCGCGGCTATCCTTGCTCGCTTGCGGGAGAGGACATTCCTGAGATCGCACGGATCATGGCAGTGGCTGACGCCTTTGACGCCATGACGAGTGATCGTCCTTATCGTCCTGGCATGGCGGATGACAAGGTCAACCAGATCTTGAAGGACGGCTCGGGGAAGCAGTGGGACCCGCACGTGGTGGAAGCGTTCTTCAATGCACGCGAAGACATCACCGCGATCAGCAAGAACGTGCGAGCCAATCTAACGCTTGATGTTCAGCAGTGGCTGTAACGAATTAGAGCCAGCGGGCCAAAGGTCCGCCGCGAGCGGCCAAGGCATCGACCTTTTTGGTCACATCGGGATCTTCAACCAGCGGCGGAGCATGGTGCGGCTTGATCCGTGCATCAAGCACGAGCGGCCCCGTGCATCCCCAATGCTTTTGGCTTGTAAAAGCGCCGACGCCATGCAAATCGCAGGCGGGGTTCGCGCGGGTGAAGGCGACCCACAAAAAGTTGTTAAGGGTTCGCGCTGTGAAGTCGCTGTCATCGACAAGGATCACCAGCGGAAAGCCTTGTAATGCACTAACCGTTGACGGTGAAAGCTGTGAGGTGAAGCGAACAAGGTCTGCCTGATACTCGGCACCCGCAATGGCCACAAACGGTGGCGCCGCAACAGCCAGAACGCCCGGCAGGCAGATGCGTGGTGTATGAAACCCTTCGGGAAGCTGAAGTGCGGAAGGGATTTCTTTTCCAAGCTCACGCACGGGACGACCGACGGCTGCGATGATGACTTTTGAGCCTCGATTGAGTCCTTCGCCCGAGTAGTCGAGGGTGTCGATCGTCGTCTGCGTTTGGAAATGGAGGTCGCGTTTCCAATCGACCCGCTGCAGCATGTGCCGAAAGAATCCGGCGATGTCATGCAGGTGGAGCGACTCATCATCAAAGCGATTGGCAATCCACAGGAACTTCGCGAGGGACATTTGCCCTTGGCCCAATATCGCCGAAGCCTGTGTTAGCACTTCCTGTGGCCGTGGGTTCTCATGGAAGGGCATGTACCGTTCGCTGCCCAGTGCCAGGAGCAGCGGATGTACGCCGGCCGCATCAACGGCGTTCACTTCATGCACGCCTGGAATTACTGTGGGGATGACAGGGCCTGTCAGTTCATGAATGAGATTACCAAAGGAAGTGTCTTCCTGCGGAGGTCGGCCGACAACCGTGAAAAGCCAGACGGCGTCTTTGCGATGATAGACATGATCGATCTTCATCACAGGAAAGTCGTGGGCCAAGCTGTAATAGCCGAGATGGTCTCCAAAGGGGCCTTCGGACTTTTTCTTGTCAGGGATTACGGTGCCGCAGATGCAGAAGTCGGCATCGGCATAGATCGGAAGCGCGCCGGGACGGCGGATCATTGGGATGCGATGGCCGGCTAGTGCCCCCGCAAAGGTGAGTTCGCTCATTCCTTCGGGAAGTGGCATGACCGCAGCGAGAGACATGGCAGGATGGCCACCAACAAACACATTGACTCGAAACGGTTTGCCAGCTCGCATTGCCGCCGTATGGTGAACGCCAATCCCGCGATGCAGTTGATAATGAAGGCCGATCTCTTCATCAGGGATGTAGTCATTTCCCGTTAGCTGAATGCGATACATCCCCAGGTTGCTTTTGGAAAGTCCCGGTGCATTTACATCTTCGGTATAGCACTGCGGCAGGGTGACAAACGCGCCGCCATCCATGGGCCAAGATTTAAGCGGCGGCAGATCACTGATTTTGCACTCACCATTTAAAACGGGTCCACTCGAACAAGAGCGGGGTTGCATCCGCCAAGCGGTAAGTGGTGCCGACCAGTACCGCGTGGGATTTTTCCAAAACGAATTGGGATCGATTTTGAGCTCGATCGCTCGGCGGACTGCTTCGTAGGTATGGCGAAACAGGTACCGCGACCGCTCCATGGTTCCAAAGAGGTTGGATGCCATCGGGAAGCGGCAGCCCTTGACGTTCTTAAAGAATACTGCAGGGCCACCAGCGAGGTAGACGCGGCGCTGGATCTCGGCAGCCTCTAAGTGGGGATCGACCTCATCCTCCAGCGCAACAGCATGTCCGGCAACAACAAGTTCTTCCAGGGTTTGGCGGAGCGAGAACATGGCGATCCGAAAAAAGCGAGTGGGGAAGGCGAATTGCAGGCCAAATGGGGGCGTTTAGGAACCAAGTCGACAAGGGAACCGTTCTCCTGTTACCGCCCAATGGCGGTTAGAATAACGGGGCTGGGGGAATTTCGGTATGGCTTGCCAAGGAAGCAGCCTCCCCAGCGTGAGCTTTGTTTTGCCAATCGTCATTGTGAAGGATAGATGGAATGTCGCGAGTTACCAGCGAAAGTATAGCGAAAATTGCGGCCGAGACCCTGGTTGTTGGCTACCACAGCGAACTTCCCCTGGCGGGAACGGCGGCTGAAGTAGATGCCGCCACTGGCGGGATTTTATCAAAGCTAATCGAACGGAAAGAAATCACCGGCAAACGTGGCGAAACGGTCAGCATCTTGGCCCCGTCCGGAATTGCCGCTTCGCAGATCTTGGTAGTTGGCCTGGGAGCACGCGAAACATTTGACCGAGGGGCCGCGTTTCGAAGCTGTGCCGTGGCGGCCAAGGCGCTGTCGGGCAAGGTTCGTGGGACAGTCGCTTTCTACCTGGCCGCCGATTGGCCTGGGGACTGGGTCGAAAGTGGCGTTGCGGGCTCGCTGGTGGGCTGCGTCGGACAAGACCTGTATCGTGCGAAGAAAAACCGTAACCCGTTGACCGATACGGTTTGGGCCGTGATGTCGGAATCGGCTCTACAGCGTGGAACGATTTTGGGTGAAGCGGTCAACTTGACCCGTCGGCTGGTGAATGAGCCCCCAAGTGCCATGTATCCCGAGTCGTTTGCAGCCGAAGCGACAAAGGTTGCCAAGGATTGCGGCGTTGAGATTGAAGTTTGGGACCAAGCGAAGCTAGAAGCCGAGCGCTGCGGCTCGCTGCTGGCAGTGGCACAAGGTTCTTCGCGTCCGGCCCGTTTGGTCATCATGAAGTACAAGGGAGGGCCGGTTGGTGCTCCACCTGTGGCGCTGGTTGGCAAGGGAGTAACGTTTGACTCTGGCGGTCTTTCGCTGAAGCCGAATGACGGCATGAAGACGATGAAGTGCGACATGGCCGGCGCAGCGACCGTGCTTGGTGCGATGCAAGCCATTGCTCGACTGAAACTGCCGGTGAATGTGACTGGCTTCTGCGGACTTGTCGAAAACATGGTGAGCGGAAATTCGTACAAGCTGGGTGATGTGCTCACGGCACGCAGCGGCAAGACGATTGAAGTACTCAATACCGATGCAGAAGGGCGTTTGGTTTTGGCCGATGTTTTGGATGTCGCCTTGGGACATCAGCCGAGCAAGATCATTGACCTTGCTACGCTAACTGGCGCTTGCCTGGTGGCACTGGGGACCGATGTGGCGGGCTTGATGACCAACAACCAAGCCTTGTGCGATGAACTAGAAAGTGCGGCCGAAACTTGCGGCGAGCCTGTTTGGCAATTGCCGATGTTTGCCGAGTTTGGCGACCAAATCCGAAGTGAAGTGGCCGACATCAAGAATGTAGGCGAAGGGCGCTGGGGTGGCGCGATTACTGCGGCGAAGTTCCTGGAGGAATTCGTTGCAGAAAAGCCCTGGGTGCACATCGATATTGCTGGCCCCGCATTTTTAGAGGGTTCCAAGCCTTGGATGGATGGCGGCGGAACGGGCTATATGGTTCGTTCGCTGGTAGAACTGGTTCGTCGGCAAGCCACGGCTTAGTGGTTTTGTGGTGACGACGGAAGGAGAAGGAATGGCAGGGATGAACTCGGACGATCGCGATAATGAAGAGAACCTTTTGGCCGAAGAGCTTGGGCTGGACACCACGCCCGAGCCGCCGGAGGTGCTTGCGACCGACGAAGAGCTCGATGCCAGCCTGAAGGTGCTTGCTACCGATCCTGCGGTAGCAGGCGAACATGAGTTTGGATATCGTCGCACGGCAATGAAGGTGCGAGAATTCCCAACGACCCCCGGCGTCTATCTGATGAAGGATGTGGCGGGGCTGGTGATCTATATTGGCAAGGCGAAAAACCTGCGGTCTCGCGCGGGGAGCTATTTTCTAAAGGCTGCCCGCGAAGATCCTCGCACCGCGAACTGGGTTTTGGAAATCGCTGACGCGGACTACATGGAATGCGAGAGCGAAGTCGATGCGCTCCTGGTTGAATCGCGGCTAATCAAAGACATTCAGCCCAAGCACAATCGTGAGCTGAAAGATGACAAGTCGTTTCCGTATTTGATGATCACGACGCGGGAAGATTTTCCGCGTGTCGAGGTAACAAGGCAACCGCCTGAACGAGGCGTGAAGCTGTTTGGGCCGTTTACCAGCGCGGGTTCCCTTCGTGGCGCGGTTCAAGTATTGCAGCGGATCTTCAAGTTTCGAACCTGCTCGTTGGATATCGAAGAAGGTGATGAACGCTGGCGGTGGTTTCGGCCCTGCCTTTTGGCGAGCATTCGGCAATGCACTGCGCCATGTAACTTGCGCGTGAGCAAAGAGGAATATCGCCACGACATTCAGCGGCTGATCTTGTTCCTCGAAGGGAAGAAGGACAAGCTGCTCAATCAGATGCGTGAGGAAATGCAGGCGGCTGCAGCCGTGCGTCTGTATGAAAAGGCGGCTCGATTGCGCGACGAAATTGCCATGCTCGAAAAACTCGATAAGCGTGGCGAGATTGACCAGCATGCGCAGCCCGAGGTGTTTTATATCGATCCCAAAAAGGGGCTGTCAGGACTACGCAAGGTGTTGAAGTTGGCCGAGACGCCGCGCACGGTCGAGGGAGTAGATATTGCGCACCTTGGGGGTGGCGAAACCGTGGCCAGCGTCGTTCAGTTTTTGGATGGTCTGCCGTTTAAGCCGGGCTATCGCCGGTACAAAATTGTTGGGGTCAAAGGGATCGACGATTTTCGCAGCATTCATGAAGTGATCTCGCGAAGATATAAGTCGCTTGTCGAGCAGGATCAAGTGTTTCCAGATATCTTGCTGATCGATGGTGGCAAAGGACAACTCAATGCGGCGCTGGCAGCTTTTCGCGACATTGATGTTAGGCCACCCACGTTGCTTTCGCTTGCCAAGCAAGAGGAAGAAATCTTTTTGCCAGGGGAGACGGAATCGCTGAAGCTCTCGCGGCATTCATTTGCGCTGCGGCTGCTGCAGTATGTGCGTGATGAGGCCCACCGCTTTGCCCAGCACTATCACCACCTGCTGCGAAAGAAAAACACGCTGGGGGAATAGCGGGCGATAGTTCGCCGGGCTTGAAGTCTGGGTGCGAGCTCCGCTGGGAAGCTGAGTACAGATTTCTACTCGGATCGTTTAAGAAATCGGAAGGCAGTTTTGCCGTAGGCCGCACAGTGCCTTCTCGTTTGGCAATCACCGTTTCCTACGGAAAAGACCGGGTGGTTTGCGGGGGCTGCGCACAATCTTCATGCGGGTGTTTTTCATTCTTCCCACGATTTGTTCGACGAAGATTGTTAGTCAAGGCCCTAGTTCGGTTGGGGGGAAAGATTATACTGGGGATATCATTTTACGCCACATTTTTTGCGCCTCGCTTCCTATTTATTTTTCAAGCGTGGCCATGGCGGACCGGTCGGGGTAGCCACCCCATGAGGATAGTATTGAAATGCAACTGATTATTTTTCGTGGTGTGTTCCTGGTGGTGACACTGGGAATTGCCACAATCACCGCAACGCTTGCCAGTAACTACGGCCCTACGACGTTTTTTAAATCTTGGCTTCCTTTGGTTGCCTTCTTTGGAACGATGCTAGTGGGGGGCGGGGTCATTCTTTTTGATGCCTTGATTCCACGGAAGCGAATCGAGATCGCGTCGGGCTTGTACTTTGGTTTGCTGGTTGGAATGGCCCTCACTTACGTCATGCAGTTGGCCATGGAGCCGCTGTTCAATCGGTTGTCGGTGGAAGGGACGCAGGCGATCACCTTGGTGATGGGTATGGTCCTTTGCTATGCGAGTATGACCATCCTGCTACAAACGATGGACGATTTTCGGTTCATCATTCCCTATGTGGAGTTTTCCAAAGAGACGAAGGGGCTTAAGCCTCTGATTTTGGATACGAGCGTGGTAATTGATGGCCGGATTGCCGACTTGGTCATGACCAACGTCTTGGATAATCAGCTGATCATGCCCCGTTTTGTCTTAGCCGAGCTTCAAGCCGTAGCGGACAGCAGCGACAAGCTTCGCCGGGCACGTGGTCGGCGCGGGCTGGATATTTTGAATCGTTTGCGCAGCACCGAAGGGATCGATTTGAAGATCCACGATCGTGAGCTTCCTGAGATGGCCGATCAGCCGGTTGATATGAAGCTGGTGCTGCTGGCCAAACACTTGGACGGCAAAGTGGTGACCGGCGACTACAACCTGAACAAGGTTGCCCGCATTCACAATGTGCCGGTGATTAACCTGAATGACATTGCCAACTCGCTCAAGCCGGTCTTCTTGCCGGGCGAGCAGTTTTTGGTCCGTATCGTCAAGCCGGGTGAAGAACTGGGCCAAGGTGTTGGCTACTTAGAAGATGGCACGATGATCGTCGTCGAAGGGGGACGTGAGCAAGTTGGTAAAGAGATCAAGGTCTCGGTTACCAGCGTGTTGCAAACGTCGGCTGGCCGGATGATTTTCGGCAAGTATGCCGTTTAGGGTTTTACGCTTCTATCACTAAAGCGTTTCGTCGCCGCGATCCTTTTGGATGCGGCGCTGCTGAGCTTTATCTTGCGCGGCATCGTCTCGCTTCCGCATGTCCTCGGCAATTTGTTCGGCCGTAGGCTTCCAGTTCTTGCCGGCAAGCTCAGGCTGATAATCGTTTCGCCCCGCAAGGCGTGCGACTCCGCGAACCGCATCGAAGATAAGCTCTGCCAGAATTCCGTCTTCGCTAGAGCGAGCGAGGTAGGGGGCGATATCGATTGGTTCGCCAATTCGAATTACCACCCGCGCCCGCATGAAGAAGGGGCTGATCGGAGTCTTTCCAAACGGAGAGCCTTCGATATAGACGGGGATCAGCGGAACGCCTGCCTTGAGCGCGATCAGCGCAGCGCCGGGACGAACGGGCTGCATGAAGTTTTCCGTCAGGTTGATTCGGCCTTCGGGGAACATACCTATGATGCCGCCGGCTTGAAGCTTACGGAGGGCGAATTTCATGGCGGCAGTATCGATTCCGCCACGATTGACGGGAATGACTTCGCAGATATTGAGGAACATCCCCATAAGCTTGTGCTCGCAGTATTCGCGGGCAACCATCCAGTGCATCTTGCGAACGGTAAGTGTTTGCAGGAAGAAGGGATCGACGCTGCTGCGGTGATTGCAGATCAGAATGGCTCCCTGGCCCGGTTTGAGGGGGAGTTTTCCGATGACCGTAGCACGCCAAAGTCCACGGGTTAAGACGTTTGCCAATAGCCAGGCGGCCAATTGGATAGGAGATAAGCGGGTGCGATAGACGGCGATCGCCAGCAAAAACAGGCCGACGGCCACTGCGATGGCAAAGTAGCCCCAGAATCCAATCGGTGGCATTGACTAGGCTTTCTGCACGAAAAAATCGAAGCGAACTTCTTTGCCGGAAGTTGCACTTGGTAAAGGAACCCAGAAGCTTACCATGCATGGGAGCCTGACGCCAACTGTGTCATGGGCTATGTTGCTGGAGTAGGGGCATGGATAGGACGCCGGCTCCAACGTGGATGGGGCGGGCCCAAGCAGGGAATTGGGGGATTTGTGGCGGAAGGCGATTCGTCGAGGGAAGTTGTAAAAGCACGCTCGGTCGTGGCGGGATGGTGGTATGCGCCGGCCGGACCGCGTGATGTGCTTTTGATTGCGATGCCGCTAGTCATATCGACAGCATTTTGGTCGATACAGTGGTTCATTGATCGTCTGTTCTTGATGTGGTATTCGACCGATGCGATGGCGGCGGCGATGCCAGCTGGCATGGCGCAGTGGGCGCTGATTTGTTTGCCAATGGGAGTGGCTTCGTATGTGAATACGTTTGTCGCACAGTATTACGGCGCGGGACGACGGGAGCGCATCGGTCCTTCGGTTGCGCAGGGGCTATGGATCGGGCTTTTGTCGACGCCGCTTATCTTGGGGCTGTCGTATGCGATGGCTCCGTACGCGTTTCAAGCGGCCGGCTATAACCTCAAAGTGATTCAGCTAGAGCAAGAGTATTTTTGTTCGCTGGCCTGGGGTGGTGGCGCTGTGGTGATTGCAAGCGCGCTTGCGCTTATTACACGGGACGCGGCTTGACGGGCGTGGTGATGTTCGTGCAGGTTGCGGGAACGCTGGTGAACATTGTTTTGGATTACTCGATGGTGTTTGGCGCACTAGGGTCACCGAAGCTAGGGATTGTGGGAGCAGGGCTTGCGACTTCGATTGCGAATTGGTTTGTCGTGGTCATCTATGCTTACTTGATGTTCCATGACAAGGACGCCAAAGAGTGTCACCTGGGAGAGATTCTGAAATTTGATCGTGGTTTGATTGTTCGCCTCCTGCGGTATGGCACGCCGGGAGCGCTGCCGATGATGATCGAGGCAATTGCGTTTACGGTAGTGATCTTCTTTGTGACGAGCCTTGGTCACATTGAAGGTGCGGCAACAGGTCTGGCTTTTAATGTGAATGCCGTGGCGTTTATTCCGGTGGTGGGATTAAGCATTGCGACGGCAACGCTTGTGGGACAGCATTTGGGAGAGAACCGCAGCGACCTGGCCGCTAAGGCGACTTGGAATGCGCTGGGAATTGCGCAAGTGTATACGCTGTTCTTTGCGATGCTCTATCTGTTTGCCCCTAGTATGTTCTTGATCGCGCATGAAAAGTTCGCAGCCGACCCGAAAGAGTTTGCTGAAGTAAAAGATATGACGATCGTACTGCTGCGGTTCGTGGCGGTGTATTGCATCTTTGACGCGGCGCAGGTCGTCTTTGTGGGAGCGCTCAAAGGGGCAGGGGATACCGTCTTTGTGTTGATTTCAACAACGGTGATTTCGGGCCTAGGGGTTTTGGCTGGATGCATTGGCCAGCTCTATTTTGGATTTGGGATTTTCGGGTGGTGGAGCGTGTTGACGGGCTGGCTGTTTGCGATGGGGATGGTTTTCTGCATCCGATTCCAGCAAGGGAAGTGGCGCAAGATGCGCGTGATTGAAGAGGCTGTGCCCGAGGACCTGATTGCCAAATAATCAATGTGCTGGCGACAGCTTGGTTTTTCTCGCCGTTTCTTCGAGGCAACGCAGAGCGGCGACCTAAGTCTATGCCAAGGCTCTGTTTGCGTGGGGAAGGGAAAAGTGTCCCGCTGCCGGGCTGGAATTGGATAAGTAATTTGGGAGGGAATTAACTTCTGGTCCGGCCATGGTTTGTGGTGGACAAATGTATTTTCAGTGAAATCTTTGGGTAGTCTTTTTGGCAGTTGCTGGGTATCATGACGTGGGTGAGGCAGAAGTTGCACCCTGAAAGACCGATGGTGCAGTGGGACAGTTAAGTTGCTTGGACACTTGGAGTTAGGCCGATGACGAAGTACAGTTTTTTGGCGGTTCTGGGATTGGTGTTGTTCGTGGGCTGTGGCGATACGCCCGGTTCCAAGCCAAGCGCAACGGTTGACGCGGGGGCCTCGGCACCTGCAGACACGGTTGAAGTGGAAGTTCCCGAAGATTCGATGTTGGTTCTGGTGAAGATGCCAGGAATGACCTGCGAAGGCTGTGCGGGAAATGTTCGCAAAGATCTTATCAAGGTCGACGGCATCAAGATCTTGGCACTCGATCCGAAGAACAACCTTGCGAAGTTGGCGGTTGGCAAGGAATCGAAGCTGGACGTGAAGGCAGAGCTCGATACGCTTTCCAAGACCAACGACAACATCGCTGGCTTTGAAATTGTGAAGGGTGCGAACTAGTTTCGCTCGCTTCGACTGTCGAATCCATTTAAGTGAATATCGAAAGCCCGGCGGAAGCAAGTTGCTTCTGCGGGGCTTTTTTCATGAAGTGCGTTTCAGTCGCGTGAGTGGAAAATAGGGGCGATTCCCCCGAGCCCGGCGTTGCTGGAAGGGGAATGGGTGCCCTTCGAATTGACAGATGCTGCATGTGCCAGGGGCAGTAGTTGACCAGGCGATGTGGCAGACGGGGCAGGTAGCAGGAATGCACCAGAGCGTTTTGGTGCGAATGCCTGATGGGAAAAAGTTGAGGTGCAGCGGCAGTTGGAATTGATGTGCCTTGTGAAGGGCATCGATGAAGTGGTAGATGGCGCTAGGAGAGGCGTCCGGATGCGATGGAAACTGGTGGGCAACGTGCTGTAGAGCTTCGGCCAGTGCGTACGTCAGTGTGGCCGGGAAAACCTCTGCCAGCCACAGGCCATGGGGACGGGGCTGCGTTGCTTGGAGACTGTTGGGCCACAGGTCAGGTTGGCCGTGCTTGGGCAGTGCTTTGAGGAGTTCGGTTTCCAGCTGCACGTAGCAGGGGCTGGCAAGTTCTGGGAGTGGAACCATGCCAAAGCAGCCCGCGAACGTGCTTGGTGGGCTGGGGGTCGATTCTGCGGAAGCGGCAATATTCGCATTGGCCGGACAGGCGCAGCATGTGGCCTGTAGTGCGGCAGGTCCGCCATAAAAGGCGAGTGCCTCTTCAACACGAAAGCCGTATTCGCCCCGAACGGCAATGCCTTCATGGACACGGCCTTCGGCCATTGCCAGACTGGCGGCCTGGGCGGCCCGCAAATGCCGCTCGGTTCGTTCGGCGGAGTCCCATTGCTCAATCTGGCGAAAGGGGCAAGGGTGAGCAAGAGTCCACAGCAGGAATGGCGGTGTGGACTCGGGAGTGGTAGTGCCGCTTTGCACGGGCGTGGCCTAGTGCTTGAAGTGGCGACGGCCGGTAAGGATCATGGGGATTCCATGGTCATTACATGCGGCAATGACTTCGGCATCTTTCACGCTTCCGCCGGGCTGAATAATCGCAGCTACACCTGCCGCTGCGGCACGATGGATGGAGTCTGGGAATGGGAAGAACGCATCGGAAGCCAGGATGGCACCTGGTCCGTTGGCCCCTGCTTTTTGGATGGCGATCTCTACCGAGTCGACGCGGCTCATCTGGCCAGCACCGCAACCGATGAGCGAGCCATTCTTCGCCAGGATGATTGCATTGGACTTCACAAAGCGAACGATTCCAAAGCCAAAACGGAGATCGGCCAACAGGGCGTCTGCGGGAGACTTTTGTGTGACAACCTTCCATTCCGATTCTGGATCGGGAAGAACGTCGGCTTGTTGAACGAGCATGCCCCCTTCGATCTGGCGGAAGCCTTGGGTGGTTGGCTTTTTATCTAGGGAGCCAACTTCCAACAGGCGAACGTTAGCCTTCCACTTGGGGCGGGTTGTGAGGATCTCCACTGCGGCGGGGTCAAAGCTGGGTGCAACAATGGCTTCGATAAACAGGCCTGGGATCGCTAGGACTTCTGCGGTTGCTGCATCGATGGGGCGATTCATGGCCAGCACGCCACCGAAGGCACTTTGCGGGTCGCCGGCGAGCGCCTTTTTCGTGGCTTCGGCCAAGCTTGGAGCGATGGCAGCGCCGCAAGGATTGTTGTGCTTGATGACGCTGCAGGCTGCTTCTTTGAAGTGCCGAACGATGGCTAAAGCACTATCAAGATCAAGCAGGTTGTTGTAGGAGAGCTCTTTACCGCTGAGCTGCTTGGCATGGACGAGGCTGGTCCCTTCAAATCCCTTAAGGGCATAGACCGAAGCACTTTGGTGCGAGTTTTCACCATAGCGCAGGTCGGCATGATGCGTTAGCGACAACGTGATCTCGGCAGGGGATGAAGCGGGCTCGCTGCTGGTTGGTGCCAAAACTTTGGCGGCGAAATAGTCAGCGATGGTGCGATCGTAAGCAGCGGTATGGGCAAAGGCCTCGGCGGCAAGTCGCTTGCGAGTGTCTAGCGTGGTGCAACCGCCGTTTTGGATTTCCGACAAGATCGAAGGATACTGCGCGGCATCGGTGGCGATGGCAGTGAACGCATGGTTCTTGCCTGCGGCGCGGACCAGGCTGGGGCCCCCGATGTCGATTTGTTCAATCGATTGTTCCCAGGTGACTCCTTCGCGGGCAATGGTGGCCGCAAAGGGGTAGAGGTTTACAACCACCAGTTCGAAGGTTTCAATGCCATGATCGGCAATGGCGGTTAGATCCGCAGGGCGATCGTGGCGGACGAGGATGCCGCCGAAAATCTTGGGATGCAAAGTCTTGAGACGGCCGTCCATCATTTCAGGAAAGCCGGTGTAGGCCGAGACTTCGACGGCAGGAATCCCTTGGTCCTGCAGATATTTCCGGGTTCCCCCGGTGCTGTAAATCGTAACGCCAGCGGCAACCAAACCACGGGCAAAGTCGGCAAGCCCTGCTTTGTCACTGACGCTGATAAGGGCATTTTTTACAGGCGGATTCTGCATCGTCGCGGGACCTAAATGAGGGTTGATAAGGGAACCTAAAGGTGGCCCAAACGGCAAACGGGAGCCCGCTAATCCGGCAGGGCCGGTACGGGGTTCTTTTGCGGGGCGTAAACGCGTTTTCCGAGATATGTTTGTGTAAGGTGCGGCCCGGGCAAGGTCAAGGACCGCTTGTCAGGAATCAAACCGACGTTCCTGATTTTAAAGGGGGCCTATGGCGGCAGAAAACCTAAGGATTCAGCGGAAGAATCAGGGCGGGCGTGATGATATGGGCGGAATCTAGCGCGAGTGGATTATCACCAAAGGGGATCGATTGCCCTTCGAGATTGGCCCCAAGGATCAAGACCTGAGACTCGAGCGGGGGAACGGTTATCGAAGGGGTAAGTGGCAGCAGGACCCAGTCGTCAAATCCGGCAAGCTTTACAAGGAGTCCTTTTTTGCCTTGCCCCTCCACCACGCGATGCGTTGTCGCCAGGAGGAACTGCCCCATCATGGGCTGCGCAACGGTTGGAGCAGCAAACTCGTTGAGAAGTGTGATGAAGCCGATGTCTCGCCACTTTTGCTTTTCGATTTCTGCCAGGGCTTGGTCGGCCTCACGAGCCAAATCATCCAGGGTGCTTTGATGGGTGTCATCGGCCTGAAGTAGTTCACTGTGATGCGCGATGGTGATGCCGAGCGCTAGACGCTGCATGAGTTGATAGTCAGACTGCGTCTTGGGACTGAAGCGGAACTGCCGTGCCTGAGAGCAAAGTTCCTTGAGCGTTGCCCCCGATGTTTGCCAGAGCAGATAGTTCCTTTTGACGGCCGGGCTGGCAAGGTCGAGCAAAGGCGTAAGCCCCTTGGGCATGTCAATTGTGCTGGTGGCTTGCATCTGCGTAACAAGTTTGGAAAGGATGGATGCGTCTAGCGCGAATGAATAGCCAGACTGAGGATCGACCCAGGTGTTGATGCCTAACACCTTGCCTTGCAGCGAAAGGAGCGGGCCACCACTGCTTCCATCGGCAAGGCGTGCTGTATGTTGCAGCCAAGTGGGGTTAGACGTAGGGGTGGTGAGCGAGGCGACAAAGCGTTTGGCGCTGCTTGAAAGTTTACTAGTGGAAATCGACTGGTTTATCTTGCCTTGTGAGAGCAGGAATGGAACTCCCTCAGGGTGGCCCGCGGCAACCACAGGGGTAGCGTTGCTGTTGGAACTGACTTGTCTGGCCGAGGCGAGTGGAAGCGGGGCCAAGTCAGTTGGAATGACTTTCGTTCGCAGGATCGCGAGGTCGTTTTCCGGGCTGCAAGCGCTGTAGCCGGCAATTTCAAACGTACGGCCATCATAGAAACGGATTGTCCCTTGGCCGACCTCCATGGCAACATGGTAGCTGGTGGCAATGTCTCCCTCGGCAGTGATGACAAAACCGGTCCCCACCAATCGCTGGCCGGAGGGATCATCGCTTTCAATCTGCACGACGCTGTGGTGGACTTTGGCCACGAGGTCAACCGGTAAAGAGCGTGAGGCCGAGTTGCTGGCTTGCCGAGCAGGCTGGGGAACCGTGGCGACTTCGCCGGTGCTTGGTGGGCGAGCAGCGGGGGACTTGCTGGTTGCGGGTGAAGTTGTGGCCGCTTGTGGCAGGGGATTGCTGGCGATCACGGTCACTGTAGGCTGCGACGATGTTTGAAAGAAGCTGCTGAGGTTCGCAGGGATGACTTGGGCGATTGCGGCGATGAGCAAGCTGCATCCAGCGGCGATTCCTACCAGCCGAAGCAGATTGCCACGCTTCGTGCGGCGGCGAATGCTAAGTGGATTGGTCTCTGTGACGGCCGGCTGCCATTGATGAGCTTCGACCGGCCCCGATGGAGCGGACGAGACCTTTGGCGACCCTATTTCACTAGGGGAGTTGGGTCGCTCTGGTGGTAATGCGTCGTTCACAATAAGCCCGGGCGATAGCTAGCGAGGATCGGATGTGATCGAGAGAGCCAAGTGGTACGGCGGCCAAGTGGGCCTAGTATCGCAAGTCCCCCTGATTTCCATTGTACCCAAGGGAAACTCACCAGGGGGGAATGAAAAATGAGGAATCGGCTTTGTGGGTTGATTTTGGGTTAATCTGGGGTGGCTGAGTAGCATTTTACTGCAAACCAGATTGTCCCGAATCTAACAGCCGTAAGGGCCGATAAACTTCCTTACCTCAACTCTATCCCTCTCACCACAAGCCGCCTTATAGGGCGACCCAGTTGTCGGTGTAGGGGCGCGACGTCCAGAAGTATCGCCAACGTAAGTGCGGGAAGACGGCCTCATGAGCATGCAGCATTCGCAGATGACGGAAACGGTTCGCGGAATGGTACTTAGCACTTTGGCTGAGATGGGATTGCGCGGCGAAGAGGGGGTTCGGGAATCGATTTTGATTCGTGGCGGCAGCTACTGCGGCCGTAAGTTTGAGACGCCGCACGGCCATGCCATTTGGTTTCTCGAAGAGAACCAAGTGAAGTTCTATGCTGACGGCACGTTAGTTAAGGTGTCGAGCGTTGCGATGCCACAGGTTCGTTTGGTACGCGTTGCTGCGTAAGCCCCTTTGCGGCGAGCTAGTAGCGACGAGGTCGTAAGGGAGATGCCACCATGGTAGCGCAAAATAGAACCAGTGGTTGGCCAATACGACAATTGGCAGGATCACTTTTGCTGATCCTGGTTGCAACCGCGGTTAGTGAGGCAGCTCCGCCCTATCAGACGCTGCAGCGTGTTCCGACGGCCCCTCACAGTGGTGCTAACTGCGCCAGTAAGCCTATGCCACTGCCGGTTCAAGGCTATGCCTACGGGTATTTTGGAGCGAGTCGCAATACGCACTCGCAACGTTCCTTTGGCGTTGCACGCCTCCATACGCAGTGGAGCCGCTGGTAACACTTTGGCACAAACGGCTTACCTACTGTTGGGTTGTAGGTAAGCAGGTGTTGTGAATCTATCGGCAACTTACTGACGAGTTGCACCAAAGAAGAAGCTGAACACTTGGCGTTGATCGGTGTCGGCATAAGCGACAGGGAACGCAAAGTCGAGTGCCAGCGGTGCCGGACCCAGGGCGGGTACGCTGATGCGAAGACCAAAACCTGGTGCCACGCGGAAGTTTTCCGAATGGATCGCGATTTGGTCTTCCACTGTACCGTAGTCGCAGAAGACCGTCCCCTTCACCATGTCATCCGCGGTGAGCGGGAAGAAGTATTCCACCGATCCGAGGAAGCTTAAGTCACCACCGATGCGAACGGTATTGTCGGACGGAGATGCACCACGGAATTGAAAACCGCGGAGCGTGGAAAAACCACCTGCGAAATAGCGATCGTAGATTGGGGTGTCAGCACCCGTCAGGGCCAAGCGATTGGTAAAGGCGAGTGAGTGTCGGCCCGAACCATCGGCCCGTTCCTTCAACAGGAAGTACTGTTGCCAAGAGGCTTCACCACGTGAGTAAGTAAAGTCACCCATGACTTGTTCAAAGCTCAGGCTGACGCGATGTCCTTCCGAAGGGAAGAACGGTGAGTCACGCGTATCGTGGACAAGGTTGGCTTCCACGCCGTAGAGATCGTGGCGACCGAGGGAGTTGTCCAAAACAGGTACACCGATGACGCGGGGATTGGAAATGCCGACGTTTTCGATGCGACCACCCAGCGACGCGGAGAGATCGGGCGTGAGGCGATAGCCTAAGCTGGCACGGCCACCATAACGAGACTCAAAATAGTCGGTATAGGCACGATCAAAGTAGTGTGCACTCGTGTTTAAGCTGACGTTGGTATGGAACAGGTAGGGCTCGGTGAAGCTGACGAGGTAGCGCTGTAGCTGGCTACCTGGTTGTGCTTCGATGCGGAACCCTTGGCCGTTACCACGGAATGCACCGGTATCGCCAAAGCCACGGGGGAAGCGGGTCGCATCAAAATTGCGTTCATCGATGGTGACTTGGCCCGTCAGACCGTTGTTAGAGTTAACGGTCACGCCGAACATCAATCGGCCCGTGCGAGTCTCTTCGACCAAAACATCCAAGTCCGCAGGGCTTCCCAAGGCTTGCTCGGGAGTCATTTCGGAAAGATTGGGCATAGGATTGATGGGATCGCCACCAAATCCACCAGGTGGATAGGCATCGGCCGGTGGCGCTGGCAGGCCGCCGGCACCATTCAAGTTCTGCTGGGGAATGGCTTGCGACGAAAGTCCACCAGGAGCCGTCGACGGCGTGGAGTTGTTGAATCCACCGAAGTTTCCTGGGGAGGCGGTGTAACCGCCGCTTGGTGGTGCGGTGCCAGGTTGGGCGTAGCCGCCTGTCGGTGGAGCATAGTTCGGTTGCGGCTGTGCGTAGTTTGGCTGTGGCTGGGTGTAATAGTTGGGGGCCGAGCCCGTGGCGGGATAACCGCCGGGAGCTTGTCCACGAATGATGACGCGCGAAGTAGGGTCTTCGCTGGCAGGACGTGGTGGTTTGTCGGTGTTCTTTACTTCTGCTGCCCCTTCGTCTGATGGCATATCGACGACAGGAGGCTGCGCTGCACGAGATTGTTCCGTAGCCGAAGTTTGAGGAGCGCTCTTGGTGCCGCTTGGGGCCTTCGTTGTGCTGCGACTATTGCTTGCGCGTGAACCCGATGTTCGATACCAATCCGCAGGACGCGAGGAGGAGGGGTTCAGATGTCCCTGGCCCGCGCAGCCCGTCGCAAGGAACCCAAGTAGGGTTGCGATAAGCACGTGTTGGATGCGAGGTGAGAACAAAAGAGAAGTCCTTGCGGAGGAGGCGGTTAGTTGGATTGGCGAGCTGAGGCGATAAGTCGATTTTCTAGTGCGATTACTGGTGGTTAGGCCGAGTTGTTGGGTAAGGTCCCTTTTGAGGAACCGCCGCAGGCAGGCCGGTTTGGTTGTTGGCTTGGGTTTGTTTGGGATCGAGGATCACGTTGTCGATTTCCTCGGGGGATTGGCTGCGGACCGCACGTTTGCTGGAAGATTTGCCGATCGTGTTGAGGTCGGGCGGCTTCACATTAATGCGCGGTGGTTCGCCTTCGCTGGGGTTGGTCGCAAACAAACTGGAGGACTTCAAGCGGCGTTCGCTATCTTTCAGCTTGCGTGTGTCAATGATGTCACCAGGGCGAAGGTCGACGCGATCAAGCACGACGGTTTGACGGGTGTGGGGCGTTTCGCCACCGACATGTACAGTCACTTCACCAACATGGAACACATCGCCTTCTTTGATGCGATAGATCAAGTCGAGTTGGCCTGGCTCTTCAAGGAAGCGTAGGTCGGGCTGAACGTCGGCATAAACGTGCCCTTGGCTGCCGTAGAGATCTACGAGCGTGCTGACGTCGGCGTTCATTTCATCTTGGTTGTAATATTGGCCACGTTTAAGCTTGAGGTTTTCTAGTAGCGGCGCGGTGACAAACTTGTTGTTGCCTTCAATGGAGACGTTGCGCACCACATGGCGTGGCCCTTCGTCAATCACGAATCGAAGTGTAAGCCATTTGCCGGCGTCATCATATTCCAGCTCACGGGCAACGCGAGCTCGGAAATAACCCAGGTTACGGTAATAGGCCGTTAGCTTCTCGACATCGGCGTCGATTTTGCTGCGATCGACTTTGCCGCGGAAGAAATAGTACAGGTAGCCAGGCTTGGACTGGATTTGCGTGGTGAGGCGAGCATCGGTAACTAGTTCCGGGGTGTTTCCCACGAACTCTACCTTCGAGATCCGCTGGACCTGTCCTTCGTCAATGTAGAAGACGAGGCCTTTGTCGTTAGGCTTATCACCTTCGAAGAGCGAGACCGTTGCCTTGCCAAAGCCATTCTTTTTGTAGAGGTCTTCCAGTTTGCGGCGGGCCTCTTCCGCATTGTAGGCATTGAGCGCATCGCCAACTTTTAGGCCATGCTCTTTGGCGAGCTTCTTATCGCTGATACCGCGATTGCCAATATGTTTGAGGTATTTGATGCGTGGTCGTTCAAACGCTTCGTAAATCACGACGACCCCTTCAGGGGTGTCCTTGGTATAAGTCTTTACATCCTTGTACAGGCCCGATTGGATGAGGCGACGCACATCTCCCTGTACGCGCTCTGGGTCAAACTCTTGGCTTTTACGAGTTTGGATGTGCCGTTGCATCTCCATCGACTTTTTGGAGCCCGACACGGTTGCGATGACATCCGCCACTAACTTTCCTCGAACGGGAGCGCTGGGCGCTTGTGCCGGAGGTGTGGTTAGGTCGGGAAGTCCCGAGATCGGCGACGAGTTGATCGGGTATCGGCCAGGATTGGCTTGGGGTGGTCGCGTTCCAGGGAGTTGGCCAAAGACCTCGAGCGGAAATAGTGTGCTGGTTCCCCAAATCGCGGCAAGCGAGACAAGCTGGCGGCAGTAAACCGCTTTTCGTCGTTTAGATCGCATGGCTTGGATCAATGGTTGGGGAATGTGGGGTACTACTTCATGGCAATGCGGGATGACACACCGCGGTTAGCCGGAAAGGATTCGGGGTGGGTAAATAACGAAACCCGTAATGCCCCACAAGTGCAATTTGTTTTGGATTTGCCCCAAATGGGTGTTGCGACGGTCTTCTTGGAGGTTGGCGAAGAAGATTCCTGGAGAGAGGCAAGAGAAAAGCCGGCGGAAAGGGGAGGCACTCCTGGGAATGCTGGCAGAAAGGGGGTATGGTGAGGGCTGGCTTTGAAGTGGACTGGATGACCGCCGGCTGCCTAGCGCAGCGGGAGGAAAGTCCGGGCTCCGTAGGGTAGGGAGGTCGATAACGTCGACCGGCCGTGAGGCTAGGGAAAGTGCAACAGAAAGTAAACCGCCACCACCTGGGTACGAGCCCTCGTCAATTACGACCCGCTGGTGGTAAGGGTGAAACGGTGCGGTAAGAGCGCACCAGCAGCCTGGGTGACCAGGTTGGCTCGGTAAACCCCTCCCGGAGTAAGGTCAAACAGAGAGGAAGTCTTTTGCCAGTTCCTTCGGGAGTTGGCCGAAGGCGTGGGGCGGCCCGTCCCGCTGCAGCACTCTCGGGTAGACCGCTTGAGTTGGCGAGCAATCGTCCGCCTAGATAAATGGTCATTGCCTGGTGCAGACGCCTTCGTGGCGCAGCACCGGTACAGAACCCGGCTTACAGGTCCACTTCAAAGCCACTTTCTTCCGTGAAGCAGCTTCGGTGGTGAGCGTCCATTTTTGCTTTTTAAGGGCATGCTGAGCAGTCAGCTCGCCAATAAGCCGTGCATCCATGCACAAGCTCCATCGGGCGAGTCAGGTTGGCGAACCAGGGCCGCCAACCGACGGCATACTTCTGGGCTGACGAATTTAGAGGGATTCGGAGCCAGCGGGTTCTTCTTCGCCATTGATAACACGCAGCAGTTTTGCGATGCAAAGCTGGTTGATGCTGGTGTGGCGATCGTGGGCCTCTTGCTTCAAGAATTCGTGCAAGCTCTTAGGGAGACGGACGGTGATGACGCGGGTGGGTTCCTTGTCTTCGACCGGGCTGGTCGACTTTTCGCGGAGCTTCGAGAGCATCAGCTGGATTTCAGCGTATTCGTTCGACTTCTCAAAGTTCTGCATGTCTTCGGTAGCTGGGAACAGCTTGCGAAGCAGGCCGTCAACGCCAAAGATCTCACGGAAGAACACGACCCAATCAGGTTGGGCTTGGAACTTCTCAGCAGCAATCCGCTGAGCGGTTACTTTACGGTCTTCAGTCTGGGGGAGCGTAGCGGCAAAAGTGGAATCCATCTGCGGGGTCCTTCCTCTAACAACAGGCCATCTTCGGTAAACATGCCGGATTGCCCCGGCCAATAAAACGGTTCGCAATAAGACTACAGGTGCAGTCAAGGCTTGCACCAATGTCATTGCAATGCTTGCACTTACGACGAATAAGGAAAGGTGCTTAAATTCTGTCAGGGGTGCGTGGGAATTGAGCGACGGGGTGGCTGCACGGTTTTTGTGCAGTCGCATTTGTCGCATCGGACTAAGTGTCTATCTCGCGGGCGAAAAAAGAACTTCGGATTTCAATCTGGGTAAGCTCTGCGGGGTAGTTTGGGGCTAGGGGAACGCTCAGAACTGCAGGTGCCATGCGTTTCTTCCCCGGAAGCAATTCCTTGGCGCACGATTGGCGGCTCGTTTACACTAGCTATCTCTTGAAGTGGCGCGAAAACACTCTTCGAGTGGTTTGAAGATTTGGGGCGATTTGATTTGGATCGGAAGAACCCTTCTGTGAACGTACGGCCGGCAACCCCAGGAAAGCCTTTCGTGTTTGAAAAGTCATGGCTTCGTCGCCTAGTGACCATTCGGCATGTCGGGGTAACGGCGGCGCTGGCGGGGGGCTTGCTGACAGGCGCCCTATTAAGTAGTCAGGCGTTCGCACAAGAAGGGGCAAAGCCGCCGAAGGCATCACCAGCAAATAATGCGGGGGCTGACGCAAAGACGGATGAATTCTCCGAAGCGGAGATCTCTAAGCTGCTTGAGCAGTTGGGGCACGAGGAATTCGTCGTGCGTGAAGCGGCATCTGCCAAGCTTTTGCGAGTGGGGCTGCCGGCAGAGCCGGGGCTGGCCAAAGCGGCCGCAAGTGGCAATCGCGAGGTCCGGGTCCGGGCTCAACGGATTCTTACGGACGTTCGCCGCAACGACTTGGAGCGGCGGCTGCGTCTCTTCTTTAATGCACCGATTGGCAGTAAAGAGGTAACGTTCCCTGCCTGGGAGGCATTTCAGAAGGACCTAGGTGACACACGTGCATCGCGACGGCTATTTGCGAGCATGCAGGTGGCCGAGGGGGAACTGCTCGATCTATATGCCAAGGAAGAAAGTTGGGTTTTAGCCAGCAATCTCTTGCAGCAACGGCTGGAAGAATTTCAACGGGCCGTCCAAGGGGGGCGAGGACTAAGCTTTCCTCAGATTGTGACCTTGTACTGGGTTGCAACGGACAAGAACCAACGGCTTACGCTGGAGCAGGTTTCTCAGTTGATGCAAATGGCAGGCTTACAGACCTGGGATGAACAGCATCGCGACGAAGAGATGACGCCGCTTTCGGGAAAGCTGCTCGGCCGGGTGATTTTGCGGGCGGAAGGATCCAAGCGATACACGGCGCTGAATCTATCCCTGATTTATGAACTGAAGGAAGGGCTGGTACTCGCGGAGAAAATGATTGACGAGTACCGCCGGATGGAGCCCGTCGCGCGTGTAGATGGTGAGCGTCTGATTGATTTGCGTCCGGCGATTCTGGTTATTGCTCAGCTCGGAAACCGCTCGCACATGGCGAAACTCGAAGGGTTGCTTGAGGATAAGTACGAACTTGGAAGCACGGTCGAGAATGGGGCAATTGGAACGCCCAATGCCGTTCGGTATCAGATGCAAATGCGCGACGTGGCGCTGGCGGGGATCTTGATGCTGGCGAAGCTTCCTCTTTCTGACTTTTACGACTTCCCTGCCGAAGATCCGCCGGCCAAGTTGGGGCAAAGCCTGTTTCAGCCGCGCTACATTGGCTTCTCTTCCGAAGAGCGGCGTACCGCCGCCATCAAGAAATGGCGCGACATGAAGGATAAGGTCCAGGCAACCCAGTAAGCTTTGGGTGTGAAGCTGTGCGTGCTGCAGCGAAGCTGTGCCTTTAGTGCTTGCAATGCCGAGTAGTGATAGCAAACGGTTCGTCGCGCTTCCTCTTCAGCGGCTCCAATTCCTCGGTCGATAACTTTTAGAGAGAGCACTTATGTGGTGTTTTCTTGTCCCATGACTTTGTGCGTTGGGGCAGCCGGCTGGTATTGCCGGTTGAGCAGAGATTTGCGAACATCCGACCCCGCGACAAATGTTGGCTTACCCATGGTTGGGTAGCTACGGTGTGACGGGGTTGTGACATCGAACCGAGACTAACCCAAGATTGGGTAGATAGTCTCAAGGACTGACTACCATGAAACGGATTTCCTGGCTTCTTTCACTGACGCTTGTGCTTTCGTTGACGGCCTCTGCCATGGCGCAGCAGCCAAATTATCAACGCCGTGGCACGATTGTTGGTGGTTTGCTTGGTGCAGGTGCCGGTGCAGCAATTGGTGATGGGCACGACCGTGCCGGAACCGGCGCATTGATTGGCGCTGCCGTTGGTGCCATTGGTGGTGCTGCCGTTGGTAACTCGATGGACAACACGGTGACTCGGGAACGTGTCAACGCAGAGTCGCAGTATTACCAAGGCCTGAACGAAGGCCGTACTCAACAAGCGATTGCCAATGGGGTTACGCCTCAAGACGTGGTTGCGATGACGCAAGCCGGCCTGGGTGACGATGTCATCGCGACCCAAGTTCGTTCGGCAGGGCTGGCTCGCCCCGTTTCGATGAATGACCTGATTTTCATGCGACGCAGTGGCGTTAGTGACTATGTAATCCAGTCGATGCAGTTGGCGACACCCGCAGCGGCTGCCGCTCCGGCACGTCGTTATGCTCCGGTTGCACCTGCTCCTGCGACGCAAGTGATTGTGGAAGAGCGGTACTATCGGCCAGCTCCGGCGGTTTATGTCGTGCCACCTCCCTATTATGGTCCTTACCATTCCCATCACCATCATTATTGCCCACCACCGCGTCCAAGCGGTTTCAGCTGGGGAATCTCCGGCGGCTTTTAGTCGCTCAGTCCCGCCAATTTACGAATACCAAAAGAAAGCCTGCTACTTGTTAGCGGGCTTTTTTTATTCTGGCATGACGCTTTGACCCAGGGCGAGACTAAGGTCAAAATGATGCCATGCAAAACACCTACTTATGGCGGTTGATCACTCGGTCGCAAGCGACGGTTTATGCCATCGCACTTGTGGCTGTTTCTTTTGGCACAACCTGTAGCAGGTTCGCTTGGTCAGCTGAGCCAGATGCCCCTCCCTTTATCTTGCCTGCAGGGTTTGAGGCGGAGGCATTTTCTGGCGATGACTTGGCCCACGATGTCTATTCGATGACGCTCGATAGCAAGGGGCAGGTCGTTGTTTCGGGGCCGGGCTATATCAAAACTCTGCACGATGATAACCACGATGGCACAGCAGACCGAGCCACCGAGTACTCTTCCCTGCCCAAGTCTGGTGCGCATGGCCTGCTATTTGTCGATGAGTACTTGTTTGCTACCGGCGATGAAAACCTGCTGCGATTTGAGGATCGCGATGGCAATGGCGTTGCAGACGGGCCGCCGCAGATCATGGCAAAACTATCCAGTTCCGAACATGGGGCAGGGGGGCTAACGCTCGGTCCCGATGGCTGGGTTTATGTCGCATGCGGCAATGATGCCAAGGTGAATTCAGGTTGGAAGCCCAGTCCTTCTTCGCCATTGATGTCTGCCGAGTCTGGCGCGATCGTTCGCATGACTCCCGATGGGAATGTGAAAGAAATTGTAGCCGAGGGCTTCCGCAATCCGTACGACCTTGCATTCGGAGAAGGGTCAGCCCTATTAACGGTGGACTCCGACGGAGAGCGAGACCACCACCTGCCTTGGTACGAACCAACGCGCGCGTTTGAAGTGGCGCTCGGTGCGCATCATGGTTGGCTCTTACAAGGTTGGCAGCAAAGTTGGAGTCGCCCCGAGCACATGGCGGACAATGTGCCGCGTGTTGCAGAGTTCGGGCGCGGTTCCCCAACCGGCGTTTGCATCTACCGACATCATCAGTTTCCTGCCAAGTATCGTGGTGGGTTGTTCTCCGCATGCTGGACACTAGGCCGGATTTACTACGTTCCTTTGGAACGAAAAATGGGAAGTGGTTTAAGCCCAGCGGACCCCGAGGTCTTTTTGCAAACTAGTGGCACCATTGGGTTCGCCCCCGTAGATATGGCCGTTGGCCCGACCGGAGACTTGTTCGTTGCCATCGGTGGTCGCCGCACACGAGGAGGCGTATTTTGTATTCGCTATAAATCGAATGATGCCGATGCTGGTCCCAGCAAGGAGGCTGATGCCATTACGCGGCTCCTTTCCGGCCCGGACCCACTTTCGGCTTGGTCGCGTGCCCAGTGGTTACCGCTGGCAAACGGCATTTCCCGTAAACAATTGGTGGAAGCGGCCTTGTCAGCAAATCGTGGTACTTCGCAGCGTGTCCGCGCGATCGAATTGCTTACGGAGTTTCAAGGAGGCCTGCTATTGGAAGAGGCTCAAAGCCTGCTGAAAGATAAAGAGTCCGCCGTTGTCGTAAGCACACTGTGGTCAATTGCACGATCGAACAGCCAGCCCGCAGCGAACTCACTGTTCCTCAGCGCAACGAAGTCCAGCGATCTCGCGGTACAGCGAGCAGGCTGGGAAGGGTTGCTAACGGCAGTTTCGCTAGAAAATGCTGCGTCAAAAATGCCCCATGCGTGGCGTGAGGAGGCAGGATTTGAATCCGCCTGGAATGGCAATGATGCACGCCTGTTTGATGTGTCTCGTCGCGTGCTCGTACGGCAGGAGGCTTTGGCAACCACTCGTAGTGTCGCCGCAGATGCCGGTTTCGACCCTCTATTGTTCGCTAAACTGCCAGAAGATCCTTTTGATGGCAGTCGTTTTGCAAAATTAGCCGCTCTCTTGCAACCGGTTGACCCGAATTTGGCCCCTTCTTTAGCGCAACAATTGCGACTTTTGCGTCAATTGCAGCGCGAGATAGGGGATGTCTACATTCGCGGTGACGATGCAAAAAAGACCGTTGGCTATTCGGCCAATGCCAGTGACGAGGTTTTGCAACAGGCGAAGGAGAACCTGCTGCTTCCCGTGCTATTGGGGGTGATGCAAGGGAAGGTGACGCCAGCCTATGAAGAGGCTGCGCGGCTCTCTGCAATGCTGCAAATTCGAGGGAAGGATGCCGCTTCGCGATTGCTGGCCCCAATGGATGAAACATCGAGCCTGCTGCGCGACTTGCACTTTTTGTTTTGTCTATCACAGCTGGAAGGTGATATCGATGCTGCGCTGGAAGATCGTCTCGCGGCGGCACTGTTGCGGCTGCATCATAAATTGCAGACCCAAGGGCGACAGCCAAGTCGCAACTGGCCTTTGCAGGTACAAGGGCTAACCCATCGATTACTTACAAAGCATCCGGGCCTAACGCCCAAGTTAACGGCGCAGGAGCTTTTGTCGTTGCCATCCCAGGCAATTCTGTTTCGTGAAGAACCGTTAGAAGTAAAGCAGCAAGCGGCCCGTCAACTGCTTGCAGCATGTCGTAAACAATCGGAGCCGTTTGTTGAAGTGGTAACGCCCGAATTCGTTCAGTTAATGCAGTCGCTTCCAGCAGAAGAGGCGGTGCCGCTGGCCCGAGAGCTTTGGTACAACCCTGCTCTGCGTGATGTGCTCATTGCCATTCTGACGGAAGCCGCCAAGCCTGAGGATCGCCCCCGATTTTTGGAGGGGCTTGAAAGCTATGTTTCCGCCACGGTGGAAAAATGTGCTTTGGCATTAGCCAAGTTGCCGCCACCCTCTTCTGAATCCTCCCCTGCAGAGTTGGTGCGGGTGTTAGGTGCCTTGCGACAAGCTTGCGCCGCGCCGGAGCAGCGCAGTACTCGTCAATCGCTAGTCGCTTTGCTGCAAATGTGGACGGGAGAGACCCTGCCACTGACGCCGGCCGGAAAGAAGGAATCACCGCAGGATTATCAGACTTGGTTTGAATGGGAAAAGGCCAAGTTTCCGGAGGCTCTTGCAGCGGCTGCGGGCGGCGATGACAGTTGGGGTGGCTGGGCCAAACGCTTGCCAGAGATCCACTGGGATTCGGGCGATGTGAAACGTGGCGAAGAGATTTTTCGCCAACAGTCCTGCATCAAGTGCCATGCAGGAGCGGGGCCTCTTGGGCCGAGCCTGGCAGGTGTGCAAAAACGATTTTCGCATGAAGATCTGGTCCGAGCCATTGTCGAACCAAGTCGAGATGTTGCTCCGCCGTACCAGGTGTGGCAGGTGATAACTCGTGACGGCAATTCGTATAGCGGCCTGTTGATCTATGAATCTCCCGAGGGGACACTCTTGCAAACCACCCCCGAAGAGACGTTAAGAATTGCCGGCGACAATCTGGAAACGCTTCGCCGAAGTGGCAAATCGCTCATGCCGCAGGGCCTGCTCCGTGGCGTTTCCGACCAGGAAATTGCCGATCTTTTGGCCTATTTGAAGCAGATTACGGCCAAGTGACTTCCTAACCACTTTCACTTAACACCTTGGCAGGCTGCTAATTTGCAGTCGCCGAATGGGGTCCCTGCGGCATAGAATATCCCAGCCTGCACGTTTGGCTTTTGTGGTGATTGTCTCAAGGAAAATGTTTGATGAGTGCTTCGACGAATTCAGCAGAAAAACAAGCAACACCCGCCAACACGCAGGTCGTCCCAGGCCGACGATGGCTCCTTGCCATCTTGTTCGATGTGGTTGCCATCGTGATCTTACGGTGGCAGCATGAAAACCTGCGGGCCATCATGTTTGACGAAGCGGTCCTCAACCTCGTGTCGACGGGGTTCGCGGTTCTGGCCGTAGGAACACTGATCGTTTGGTTCCTTTGGCGAAGTGCCCTCTTGCTTCGCTACCGTCGCTATGCCATTTGGGTTGTCTTGATGGTGCTGGTCGGCCTAGCATTTTCGGTGCGAGTAGAAGGCGTTAGTGGCAACATGGTGATGAAGTTCAAATGGACTTGGTCTAAGCCCAAAGATGCCACGCTGGCGAACACCGGCTGGAAAGCCGCCGATGCCGCCGACCTATCCAAGGTTTCTGATACCGACGTTACCGGTTTTTTGGGAAATGATCGTACAAACTTTATGGCGGGTCCCAAACTTGCCAAGGACTGGAGCGCTTCGCCGCCGAAGGTTAAATGGCGACGGGAGATTGGTGCGGGCTGGTCGGCTTTTGTGTCGGTGAATGGTTTTGCGGTGACGATGGAGCAACGTGGCGCCGAAGAACTGGTCACTTGTTACCAAATCCAGACCGGTGACCCTGTCTGGAAATATTCAATCAAGGCACGTCACGAAAATGCGCTCGGCGGCATTGGCCCCCGCAGTACCCCCACCATCTTCAATGGCAAGGTCTATACGCTCGGTGCCACGGGGCACTTGGCATGCCTTGATGGCGCAACAGGTAAGCCGATCTGGACGCATGATCTACACCAAGAACTCGGGCTGACTCAATCGGACGCCGAAAAAATGGTCTATTGGGGGCGGGCTGCATCTTGCCTCATCTTAAACGGTAACGTCATTGTGCCCCTGGGAGGAACCGGAGAGGACATTGCCTCGCTGGTTGCCTATGATGCCGAGACGGGCAAAGAACAATGGCGCGGCGGTAAAGAGCAGGTTAGCTATGCTTCTCCGATCTACGTCACCCTCGATGGCGTTCCGCAGATTGTGATTGTAAATGAAGCTTCCGTCACGGGGCACAATCCTACCAATGGCAAAGTGCTCTGGCGCCATGTTTGGCCAGGCAACAGTGCTGCCAATGCAAGTTCCTCCATTCCGCATGTTGTTGGCGCTAACCAGTTGCTGCTTTCGAAGGGCTATGGCCAAGGGTCAGAAGTGATTGAACTTTCGCATGCCAATGATGAATGGCAAGTGAAGTCGGTCGCTGCGAACAAAAAGGCACTGATGACGAAATTTACGAACCTGACCATCATCAATGGCAACGTTTACGGGCTCTCTGATGGGATTTTAGAGTGCGTATCACTCCCCGACCTCAAGCGACGTTGGAAGTCGAGTGGGGGGCGCTTTGGTCACGGCCAAGTGCTAGGCGTCGGTGATGTGATCCTGGTCCAAACAGAACAGTTGGAAGAAATCGTCCTGGTTGCGGCCGACCCCAGCAAATTAGAGGTGCTAGGACGAATGCCCGGCCCTACCGGCAAAAGCTGGAACAACCTTTGCCTGGTGAATAACTTGCTGTTGGCACGTAGCGAGGAAGAAGCTGTCTGTTATGAATTGCCTCTCGCCCCTTAACTGGCGATTTACCACTGGGTAACAGGGCCTGCTTACGCTCGCATGACCCGTTCAGGCATGTGATGCGTAAACAGGTTCGGCGAGGTGAGATGATCTTTCGCCAGCGCGAGCAAGTGCTCGTGGTGGGTGAAGAAGATGATTTGCGTCTTTTGAGAAAGCTCCAGCAAGATTTTCAAAGCCGCCAGGCACCGCTCATCATCAAAGTTGATAAGTAGATCATCAATGACCAAGGGCAAGGGCTGATGCTGCTCTAAGTAGTATTCCAGGCTAGACAACCGCAGCGATAGATAAAGTTGATCGCAGGTCCCTTCGCTCATCTGCTCTACTTCAATCAGTTTGCCATCGCCGCGAGCGCCCTTCAAAACGGTGTTGCCACTTTCGTCCACATCGGGATGAAGCCCCGCAAACGACTGTAGCGTAAGCCGAGAAAAAAGCTCGCTGGCTCGCTTCAGAACCGGCCCTTGGTTCTTCTCGCGATAACGTTCAATCGTCTTTTGCAACAGGAACATCGCAATTTTGCTGCGGCTATACTCTTCCGCCTGATCCTGAATCTGTCGCAGAAGTTGTTCACTCTCTTGTTCGGATTCTGCGGCCGACGAGCTTTTTCCTAGTCGGCTTAGGTCATCCTGCATGACCGCTAATTGCTGCTGAACACGGTCTCGCTCTTGCTGGGCCAGCTTCAATTCCGTCTGGATGCCTAGCAAGGTTTCATTGACTTCGTCCAAGCTATGGCGGTTGGCCTCTACAATGAAGTCCCCGAGCGAAGCACCGTGGCACAAGTCGCTAAGTCGATTGCGAATCTGCGTTCGATCTTCTTCCAGTTGCCGCAGGTCTGCAGCCCGCTTTTCCACCTGAGGAAGTTCCTCAATCGTCGCACAGCGAGCTTCCTGACAGAGCTTTTGCAGTTGTGCCAGTGTCTCTTGAAGTTGTCGTTCAGTTTCCTCTAGCTTTTGCTCGACGTCCCGCAAACGCTTTGTCTCTTGGTTCACTCGGTCCTCTGCCAAGACAGCTTGCTTGCGACGCTGTTCCAGCTCTGCGAGCGCCTGTGCTGGTTCTAACGCAAGCAAGTCGGCGGCTAAGGTCGTCAGCAAGGCACGTACATCCTGCCGAAATTGTAAGTCATCCCTGTCGATGCCACCGATCCGACTTTGCTTGTCGGCAATGTCCGCTTGCAAGCTCAGAATCCGCTCATGCTCTGCCAGGATCGCCTTCACTTCGACCGGCTTACGAACACTTCCCAGCGGTGTCCGTGCCAGGGCGGCTTCCCATTCGCTGTTCCAAGCCGCGTGCTCCTGTTGCAGTGTTTCACCCTGCATGCGCTGCGTCGTGATCTGCCGCTCTTTTTCGGTGAGCAACGTTTGACGTTTGTCTTGTCCCTTTTTGGCGTTGTGAAGTTCCGCTAGTCGCTGCTCTGCTTCATCTAGCAGCGCCGCAAACCCGACTTCGGCATGCGAGACATCCTCTTTGTTGTTTTCGGTATGGCCGAGTGCTCCCCGAAGTACTGCGCGGCAGGCCAGCAACTCTTCGCTTTGCAATTGCAGCTTGGATCGCTTTTCTGCCAGCGACGGCAGGCGTTGTTGGATGACGATAGCAGCCCGCCGCCATTCGCGTAGTTCGGTCGGGTCCATCAATAGCTGGCCGAGTGAACTTAGCACCTCTTGCCAGCTTTGGTGAGCTGCTTGCGATTCTTGCTGTAGTTCCTTTACACGGTTTGCAGCTAGAGCGTGCTGAGACTCTAGTTTCTGCAGGTCCCTTTGCAGCGATTGAAGCTGTGCCACTTCCGTAGAGTGAAGTCGCAACCAATCGGCAATCTCATCCGCTTGAATCAAGGATCGTTCAAACTGCGAAGCGGCCTCGCTCGAAACCGCTTTTGCCGAAAGGAACGCCTGCCATAGCTCTTGCCGTTCCTGCCGTGCCGCAGCTAGGTCACTTTCCGACTTTACCTTCCCCTGGACTTGCAAATGTCGAATTTCAATGCGATTGATGTCTAGTGCGGCTGTCAGCTTGCGAAGCTCCTCTTCCGACTCATGCAGTTCTTGCCCAATCTTAGCCAGCCGCGTCTCGTGCAGGCGTAGCGTCTCATCCGAGGGAAGCGAGAGCTGCGATACATCTGCCAGTTCTCCCTTCCAGGGACGTAAGTTTCGGACGGCTGTCGAAAGTTCGAGCGTTTCCTTTTCAATTTGTCCACGAAGCGTGCGAAGGTCCGCAGCACCACCACGTAATAACGACGCACCCCTTACAGCGGTCTGCAGCTTTTCAAACTCGCCGGATTGAGAAGAGGCTTCACCTTTATCGGAAAGTTGTTGTAGCTGCTTTTCTAGGTCGACAAGCGTCTCCCTTTGCGTATCTTGGCGAAGCTTTAGCTTGCCATACCGCTCCAAGAGGTCTTCCAGTAAAGCACGATCGGGCTTCGAAAGGGGCGTGTAGCCCTCTTCGGAAAGTCCCAGTGAACGCAGCGCGTCGCTACACTGCTTAACTTGTGCTGCCAGTGTGGCCGCCAAGGTTGGGCGGTCCTGCATTGCCTTGGTAATGCTTCCCAGTCTTTCCCGCAGGCGATCAATAGCCGAGCTTTGTACCGTCAAATGCGGCGAAGTCACTTGGACTTCTAACTCATCCTGGATTCGCTTCTTCTGTTCTTCTAGCGATTGTTTGGCGGCATCGAGCTTGGCCTTTTGCGTAGTCAGCTGAATTCGTCGTTCCGAAAAACCTTCACTAAGCCGCGGTGTCTTCTGCAGAAGATGATGACTAAGCGACTCGCGGATCTTTTGTTCTTGCTGGATGTCTGTCTTTGCCATCCGCACCGCTTCCGTGCGCCGCCGCTTCTCTTCAAGTTCGACAATATCGGCCGTCAACTTCCGCAGCTTCTGCGTACTTTCCTCAACCGCCAGAGTCTTGCTTTCAAATACAGCGCTGGAAAGTTCATCACTCTTCCGCTTCTTGATGGCCGTATCGCGTTCCGAAAGTAGGCGGTTGATTACCGGCTTGCTTCCGCTCGACTTGAACAGATCACCCGTCGTCTTTTCCAGTTCCGCAATAATCGTTTTAAGGTTCGAAAGGCCAGTGCCTGCCGCGAAAAGCAGGTTGCCAATCTCGCCTTTGCCGGCAACGACCTGTTCCCCTCCTGCAACTAGTTCGTCATAGTCGATGCCAAACCGCTGCCGAAACGCGGTGCCATCCAGGTTTCCCAAAAGGCGATTCAGCAAGGCCGGCTCAACGGTGTCTTTGTCATTGGCGGTGCGCAGCGATCCGGCCTTTCCTTTGCGGCGAATCACGTCGATGGTTTCACTGCCATGGCGCAATCGAGCGCCAATTCGCAAATCGGCTTGGGGATGCAAAAAGTCCAGAAGCTTGGCCGACGACATTCCAAACAGTAATGCCTCAATTGCCGACAAGGTCGTCGACTTCCCCGCTTCATTGGGCCCATACACCAGGTGCAAACCTTGCTCGCCGGCCGAGAAGTCGAGCACTTCGCCAGAGAAAGGGCCATACGCTAAGAGCTTCAGTTGATCGATTCTCACTTCGTGGCGCCTCGCTGCAAATGTTCTTTAAGAAGCTCATGCGCGCTGGTTAGCAGGCGTCGCCCCTGTTCGCGGTTGGATAGATCAAGGCCATCAACTCGCTCGGAAAGATCGCCGGGAAGTTTTCGTTGAAGGTCCCGCAGGAGATCCAAAACCTGGTCCGTTCCTGTGTCGCTGGTGGCCAGTTCTTCCACCAGTAGCGACAACTCGGAGATCGCCCCATCGGCGATGACAGGTGCCCTGTTTTCCGCCAGTTCCGTCGTTTGCAATAGCGTCTTTTCTAGCCAAACCATGCCACTAGAGGCCGTATTCGCAACTGCCTTCAGCTCGGCGCGATGATCATTCCACCGCCGCGCCAGCGGAGAGTGAGCCGCACACGGACCCGCGACCACCATCCGAACCGCCAGAGGCATCCGGTCGTGCCGGGCATAGGCGGCAGCAATTTCCTGCTTGGCCCGTTCGTACAAGGTTTCTTCATCCACAATCGATGTGCCGTCGAGCGTAATATGTTCCCACCGCATCACATCCAGTGGAACAAAGTCACATCGTACAATTTGGCTTCCTTCAGCCTCAACCAGCATGCAACCCTTTGCACCTGTTTCTCGGATATGCCTTCCCTGCAGATTGCCAGGATAGACAATCCATGGATCCTGGCAACGAATGGCTCGCTGATGGATGTGGCCCAGGCCCCAGTATTCATACCCACGCGATTTTAAATCATCCATGCTGCACGGGGCATAACGCTTGTGTCCACTTTGCGATTCGCTATCTAGCGAAGTGTGCAAAAGGCCAATGTTCAGCATTCCTCGGTCGGCCGCAGGGAAATCCATCGATACATTTCTGGCCACCTCGGCATCGGCGAAGCTAAAGCCGTGCAGGGAAACTCCCAGGTCTTCTAGGCGAATGGTCTCGGGCTTGCGCACGTCAAACTGAAACACACCTGTTGGCAATCGCAAGCTACGTGACATCTTATTCTGCGCATCATGATTTCCGGTGATCAAGAATACGCGAATGTTGTTCTCTGCCAATTGACGCATGCAATCGACGAAGAAAAGTCCCGTGTTGTAGTCCTTCCAGTTGCCGTCGTATACGTCCCCAGCGATGACAACAAAGTCCACCTTGGATTCGATGGCAAACGCAACCATCTTTTGCAGCGCGACCCGTGTGGCAAGTCGGACTTCATCCACTGGCGCACCTTCATAGCGGTCCAGTCCCAGCAAAGGGCTGTCCAAATGGAGATCGGCAGCATGTAGAAACTTTACCATTCGCGGTTATCACCTTCCCAAGCAATATTACGATTTGCTGCCCATCATCGGCACCGTCTTACCTGCCGACACAAAGATCAACCGGCCGCCAACCTGTCGCAGTTCAAGATGGTACTGTTTGGCAACTGCCGCACGGTACGCATCAATCTGCGGAGCATAATAAGCCTTAAGTTGTGCCAATGACTCCTCTTCCGGCGCAAGCACTCGATCCGTCTTAAAGTCCACCACATCCGCTGCGACCACCTTGCCATCGACAATCGCTAAGACCAATCGATCAATCGTACCGCTAAGGGTCTGTCCCGCTTGGCGAATGGCAAATCGCTGTTCTCGTTTGACCACCAGTTCGGCCGAACTCGCCGCTTTGGCCAAGTCGCTCCCCTTCGGCAATCCATCCCAAGCTTGCTTAAGATAGTATTCACGCGACAGGGCATTCGCAACGCCCGGCTTTTCTAAGTATCCAGCAAAGGCGTCGGCCGCAGCATTGGCACGGGTAGTATCTACGCCAGACGCCCGGAATTTCCGCTGAAGCAAATCATTTTTCAAAACGGCCTGCTTCCAATCAAAATCCTCAATCCAGTCCAATTGCTCAAACATCGCATGGATCATGGTCCCGAACTCCATTCCCTCACGCGATGGAGTTGCAAGCAGGTCTTCGGCCGTGATCGTGTTTCCCCCTTCCTTTTGCGATGGGGATTCGCTCCGCCGATTTCGCTTGGCGGTGGGACTCGCTCCCTTCAATTGAATAGGCGGAAGCTCCTCGGGCTCGGGCGTTTCCTTGATTGCTTTTGCAATGGCTGGAGCGGTCTTCGCAGGTAAATGGGGTTCCGAACGCCACCAATCGGGGTCGCCGCAGCTATATAAAATCGCACTGGGCTCTGCTTCGGCAGATTTACAGAGGGCTGCGCGTACTAGGCCAGAAGTCTTTTTAGGAAAGTTGGGTGCGCTCTTCGTTACCTTCGAAGGCGAAACCAAAATGTGCAAGGCATGAATCGCTCGCGTCAGTGCCACGTATAGCACACAGAGGTTTTCATAAACACGCCGGTCCTGATCCTTGACGAACAACTCTTGCAGGTGCGGCGGAAGCAACGGCCTTACATCCTTGGCCCCTGCATACCGGCAGACGGTATCGATCGGTTCGCCAATTCGGCTGCGCCCCGTAACAAAGTTCGAGGCCTGCCCCGTTAGACGGCTCTCCAGTTCTGGCAGCACAACCACATCAAACTCTAGTCCCTTCGATTGATGAATGGTCATCACGCGAACCTTGGCTGGCACGGGATCAGGAACTTTCTCGGCCGCCACAAGTGTCAGAAAGTCGTCGCCACGCAGCGTGCTTTGGTTGTCGTAGTTGTAGGCCTTTTCCATCAACTGTTGCAAACGGCTTAGGTCGCGTCGGTCACATTCGTGGGCTAAAACGCTGGCCCAGCCGAAAATCGTCTCGCCATAACCAACCGTCTGCAGCGATGTCCGAATGCGCCGCGATGCATCATACCGTTGCTGCCTGGGCAGCGGAAAAGTCTTTTGGGTAAACGTCTTGGGAAGTGTTCCCAGTAGGTAGCGAAGCGGTGAATTGCCAAGGTGAAACTCGGCCGCCGTATCGTCTGGGTGGTCAGATAGCCGAATGGCCGACAAGATCAAATCGACTGCGGCCGAATCATCAAGTGTGCTTCCCCCTTCTTCGCTTGCGGGAATGCCATGCCGGCGCAGTTCGTACACCAGTCGCGTCACGGTCGAATTCTTGCGTACCAAAATCCCAATCGATTTATCAGGCACCTGATGGGCCAGTTCAACGATCCGCCGCACGGCATAGTGCATCAGGGCGTCGCTATCGCTGACATCTTCGGGTTGTTCACAAGTTTCTAGTGTGACGTAGCCCGCTAGGTCCGTGCAGGCGGTGCTGTGTACGGGGAAGTTCGTACTCCACTCGCGGACGGCCTTTTCATATGCCCCCAGGTTGGGATGCTTTGTCATTTGGGAAAAGACCAAGTTGACCGCATCAATGACCGGCTGTGACGATCGATAGCTCTTGGCAAGTGTTTCTTCATGCAGTCCTGGTAACTGCTGCGAGAACGCATCCAGAATCTCTGCCAAACCTCCGCGCCAACCATAGATCGCTTGCTTGCCGTCGCCCACGCAAAACAAGCTTGGGGTAACGCCGGAACTTCCCTTTTTACTGCTGCGATCTTTGCTGCTTTGTTCTGCAATAGACTTGGCGATCGGCCGAAGTACCTGCCACTGAGAAAGAGAAGTATCCTGAAATTCGTCAAGCAGAAGATGGGCAATCGAACCATCCATCCGAAAGCTCGCCTGCTGCGTATCTACCTGTGTGAGGCCAGCGGCTAATGCGCGCGTCACTTCGTCAAATCGTAGTGCCCGCTGTTCGTAAGTTAGCTTGGAATAGTGTTCGTGAAAGCGTTCCAAAAGGTCGGCCGATGCCGTGGTTTGACGCGCCAGTTGTCCCACCAAAAGCGCTTGGCTCTGCTCCATGAACCGGCGATAGATCTCGGTAACTTCAGGAGCGAACGGCTTTCTATAAAAGCTAGATTCTCCACTTACGACCTTGGCAAACACTCCCTTCGCCAGCGCTCCCTTCCAATCACCCGCCCGAATCCGGGTGAGATCGTCCAAGATCGCGTCTTGGGTCCGCTTGGCTTCATTCGCGGCAAACGATTCTAAACGATGGGCCAAATCGTCCAGCTCTTTATCACTTAGCGTCTTAGCAACAGGAATGCGTTTCCAAGCATCGGGCGTTGTTTCTCGATAGACGTCGTAAAGGCTCGATGCAAGCGTCAACAGCAGGTCGCTGATGCCACGTTCCGCTTCCCCTTTGGTTAGCAGATGCATCAACTGCTCAATATCTTGCGTCCGATCATCGGCCAGCACCCGTTCTAGTGCTTCTTCTCGCATTTGCTGGTCGTCAACCGACTGAACAATCCGCCAACCAGGCGGAAGTCCGAGTTCCAGGGCTAGCGAGCTGGCGATTTGGATGAAGTAGCTATCTAGCGTGCCGATTCGCAGCGTATGAAGCTTGGCGGTGAGCTCTCGCAAAATATCAGTCGCTTGAACTTGATCCAGCGATTCACAGTCGATCGCCTGCGCCAGTTCTTTTGCTTTCTTGGGGTCACCAGCAGCGATCGCTAGTCGTTGCAACACACGATCAAAAATCTCGCCGGCTGCCTTGCGCGTAAAGGTCGTCGCTAAGATCTGATCGCAACTCACCCCGCGCAAGTAACCCCAAAAAGCGATTGGTAAGCCGATAGGTTTTGCCGGTACCTGCTGATGCGCGAATCACCAAATTTCCCAGCGAGGAAATCGGGCCATGAACGCTTGTGGGCTTGGTGGAACTTGCCATGGTTTATTCCTCCTCTCCCTCTTCCGACTCAGCCGCAAGAAACAAGCTGCTTAGCAACCGATCTTGGCAGATGGCGGAGTAGATATCAGGGTACTGAGGCGGTTGCAAATCCTTTGAGCTGAATCGATTAGCCCGAATGTCTCGCACCACTCGTCGCGCCACTTCATCAGCGTCGTCCAGATCGGACTCCGTCCATTCGGCAATCGCCAGGTCAACTCGTGACAGGTCTTTTGGTAAATGCACAAAGCCCAATCGTGGCTTGCCTGTCACACGTTCACCCGAAAACAGCGTCACGTCTTTGACAAGATGACGATAGAGTGGCAATTGTAAATCAACCCATTTGCCCTGTTCCTGATGATGCTTCTCTGGTGTTGAAGATCGGTCTGAGGTTTTGTAATCCAGGATTTCAAACGTGTCGCTGGAGGGTTGATAGTCGATGCGGTCAATTCGACCCATGATGTGGATCGGCTTGCCATCAACATCAAAGCTGGTTGTTAACTTGGTGTTGGGCTGTTCCGAAAACGCAATCTCCCAGCCCGCTTGATTCCGCTCCGCTTGCCACTGCGCAAATCTCGCCAGCCGTGCCTTTACCTGGGCAATCTGCACACGAACTGCTGGCCGGCTGACTTGCACGCCAAACCGATGAGCAAACACCGCATGCAACCGATCTTCTAGATAGGCTGAGATCTTGTTGGGATCATGGCTGGTTCGCACCGTGGTGGAAGGTTGGCCAAATTGCTGTAGCACTTCGTGGACTAAATCGCCAAAGTCACCTGCTGACAACTCACTAGAGTCATCTGCCGGCGAGTCCAACCGCAAAATGTGCGACAAGTAAAACCGATAAGGGCATGCCAAATACGAACGGAACTGGGAAACGGAAAGCTGCTCAATCTCCGACATTAGCGGAGGGAGTTCAGGAATCTCAAACGAACTCTGGGGTCGAATGATTCCCGGTGGAGCCAGCGCCGGGCGTCGCACTTCGGTTGGAGGTAGCGGTGAAAACAGCCGCAGTGCGCGTGGCGTTAGGCTCTCATCATCGGTCGCAAACACGAGTCGGCTCGGCGCCATCGGAGAGCCTTCGCCGTCTCGCTTTCCAATAAGGAAGCAAACATCTTTTCGTGTTTCAAGCAACAGCTGCGTGGCAAAGGCATCGCGTGCATAACGGCGGTCATTATGCATCAGTCCCAGTTCCTTGCGCAGTTCATTGGGAAGAAACTTGTCCCCTTGAACCGACTGCGGAACAAACCCCTCATTAAACGACGTCACAATGACGGCCGGCGCATCATCAAGCGGCAATTCCAGCCATCCTAAAAGCTCCACAGCATCTGTTTCTGCGGGGGCGGGGATCGCATCGCTCGACAACGGCAACAGCAACGTGGAAACGGCTGTCTCTAGTGAAACCGCAGGATCAAGCTCAACTGGTACTGCCGCAATTTCATTCCAGGCATCACGAAAATGCGTAAGAGTCGCCAGTAAGTCGTGATCGGTGTCGCTCGTCTTGCTTAGCGAACGCGACTTGTAAACTTCGGTCAGCAGCCCCAAAAGGGTATCCGCCCACTGTCGCAAAGAACGCATCCCCGTAATCGATTTGAGCAGCGTTTCTTCTAATAGTTTTACAAGACTCGTGACAACCAGCCAGCGTTTGTCTTGTTCAGCAACTCGCTTTGGATCAATCGTTGCGGTGAGATGGAACTGATAGTAGTTGTCAAACTCGGAAGCGAGCGAACACTTTCCCATCAAAACGCGATCGATCAAGTCGGGCTGATTTTCCAGTTGCATTAGCGCCCATGCTTCAAAGTCCACATGACGCACAAGTGCGGCCAGATCAGCAAAACGATGGGAGGCCGCATAGCTTGTGAGCGTGCGAACCAGCCGGAACGGAAGTGTTTGCCCCACCAACTTTCCGGTTACCCAGCGACTAGTTACCTGTCGCTGACGCAATTCACGTTGAACTTGCGATACCAGGCGTTCATCTGGCATGCCAATGATGATGTCGTTCGCCGAGTATTGTTTCGCCTGCTTTTCCAGCCATTGTCCCACTTCAAATGCCTGATCAGCAGGAGAATCCACCTGCAACAATTGCGATTCAGGAAAGCTCAGCCGATGACTTCGCCATTTGTCGGCAATCAAACATCCATCTTCGTCAAAGTGATCGGCTAGTGACTCTGGCGCAGGGATCAAAACCGTAACGCGCTCTGCCACTTGCGAAAGTATCTGGCGTAGCGCTCGGTTGAGATCGACCGTTCCGATCAAAACCAAATCCCCCTGAAGCACAAACTCCTTTTGACGGATTGCAACAAGGCGTGCCGTTTGTTTATCCCACAGTTCAAGCTTGTCGAGCGTGTGAAGGTAAGCTTGTTGCACTTCGCGCAGGGCTTGCCAACGCTGCTCGTCCGAAAAGCCAGAGACTTGCTTTCCCACTTTGGCGACGTCATCAAACGCCAGTCCTTCTGCGGCAAGCTCCAAGTGAAGTCCGCGTAGCATCTCCCCCAGTTCCAACCAGCGTGTGCTTTCGGAATGGGTTGGCGGATAAGGCAAAATCGCTCGCAACCGGTTTGCCGGCAAAGACTGCAACGCCTGAACGAACGCCAGCTTTTGCGTAAGGTCCGTCGCGAAGGGGTGCTTAGGAATGTACAGCAGTTCGGGCAGTTTTCCTTCGGTCGTAATCGTTGGCGGCGTAAGCAGCAGGTCATGCTCTTCCGCAAGGTCCACCAGCAATTCAAGCAAGCGACGCCCGGCCCGTTTGCCCGGAACCACCACGGTGACCAGGGCCAGATCGAAGTTCTTTCCTTTGGCGTACCGCTCGCGCAGGAAGAGACACGCAGCCTTCAAGGCGGCCTGATTCCATCCCAAAAAGTGCCGAGTGATTGCCATGGTGCTCCTCCCTTCCTGCCGATCATTCATGAGGCCGTAAACCATGCCGCCCTTACGGGTGGCGTCGGTACAGCTTAACGGTTTTTACGGGGGCTTAACGACTCCCCATTGGAGAACGATAGCGATGTCCAGTGACACGTCTGGTCACTCGCGGAAGAAAAAATGCCCCTGGGCAAATATTTAAAGGGTTTTTGGACCCGTGCCATTCGAAGTGGCAGATTGCTGGCCGTATGAAAGGTGTGTCAAGAAAAAAGCGGGCAGTTCTCCTAGGGGAGGTGCCCGCTTTGAGTATTTCATAACGGCGACCGCAGCTTAGATGATTAGACCTACCTTGCGAAGCTGGCTGTAAATCAAGCAAGCAGCCGTCAGCAGCATTCCCACCGAAGACAGGATCAAGAAGAAGTCCCACGCCTTGCCCGGTGCCACACGTTTATCGCAGCGAGCATAGCGGAAGTAAAGCGCTGCAATAGCCAACATCGGCAACATGATGGCCTGCATCATGCCGCTGATCAAAACCAGCTTTTGCGGTTCCTTGGGCCAGATAAAAAATAGCGCTAGGCAAAACAGGGGCAGCATTCCGCTAAAGAAGATGACACGCCATTCGGCCGAGGCTTGATCCTTCTTGACCAGTCCCACCACGCGAAGCGCGTCAGAGAATACGCGAGCGTGACCGGCACAGGCAACAAAGTAAGTGCTGTATAGCACCGCAAATGCACCAATCAAAAATAGCAGAGGTGCCCATGCGCCAAACACAGGTTCGTACATCACATTCAGTGTGCGTACAAGCGATTCGTTGCTGGGGTTAAGTTGTGCACGACCAAGTACAGCGGCACCCAAAAGATAGAAAGCGATTGTTGCAACGGTGTAAACAAACATGCTACACCAAGCATCCCATCGCATGACCCGCATCCATCCTTTAGCGCGGTCGGCCCAGCCTTGGCTACCATCGTTTGTGCCGGTGAACTTGGCATAGCCCTTTTCAAGGCACCAATACGGATAGGAAATCAATTCGCTGGCACCAACGCCGATGATTCCAAAAGTCATCAAGGCGGTCGTTACGCCCGTTGATGGCTTTCCTTCGATGGCCGGGGGCAAATGGAAGCTCAGTCCATTTTGCAGATCTTCCCAGCGAATCGCCCAAGACGCCGTGGTTTGCAGCATCGATACCGTTACCACCGTCATCAGTGTGAACATGGCAACCAAAGCCGTCGTCACGTTTTGGATCAGCGTATAACGTCCGACCACCAGTAGCACAGCCGTGACGACTGCTAAGATCGTCGCCCAGATTTTATCGTCGGTCCACCAAGGACGCGTTTGGGGAAGTGCCGGCAGTGCAGCCAATTGTGCCGTCAACTTCGCGTGCTCGGCCGTTAGCTCTTCAAGTTGAGCTTGGATTTCAGGGCTGCTGGTTTTGTCATTGGCAATCTTTTGCTCGGCGACGTTCACAAACAACTTGGTCTCAATGTCGTTGCGCTGATTTTCTAGCCGGCTAAAAGAGGTCAGTGGTGCGCTGATTGCCATGGCTTGGCCAACGCTGCCAACAATGCCCCCCAGCTGTGCGAGGCTGGCAAAGAACATCAGGAAGAAGTACCAAACGAGCCAGTTCCCTTTGCCAGGAATGCTCGGCCCTGGTACTTCGGCCAAAGCGTCCATCGTCGTCTTGCCACGCACGACGGCGTCCCGTCCCAGCTCGACCTGGACGAACACCTTTATAATGCACCCCAAGATGATCAGCCACAAAAGCCAAAAGCCCGATTCGGCACCGGTCTTGGTGGTGGCGATCAATTCCCCCGAGCCCACGATAGAACCCGCTATGATCAAACCCGGCCCAAGGCGTTCCAGGATGCCAAAGAAAGTGTTGGGAGGAGTTTCGGTGCCATTGCTCGATGGCGAGGCGGACTGGGAGGGGGAGGAGCTCATGCCGTTGCTACTTGCAGTCAAAAGGTGGGATAGGCCATGGGGCGGCTCTAACCGTACTCGACTCGGCAGCAAAAGAAAAGAGTTGGCAGCCCAAACGGGACGAGAAATGTCCCGCGAAGATACTTTAGGGGCAAGTCGCTGCCGTTATGGGCAGCGATTCCATGAAGCCAACGTTAGAATAGGCGGTTGGCCGTACCCTGGGCCGCTTAGTAGCGGGCTCGCGAAACGGCGCGGGGGCCGTTTCCGGCTGGACGAGACATGCGTTGGCTAATCGCTGGGGCCGTTGGAATTTCGAATTCGCCCCCTTCTTCCATAATGACAGCCCCTTCCTCAATCACGGTGGCAGGTGGTGCTCCGTTCATGTTTGTGGCAGGGCTTGTAGAGGTTACGGTGTCTCCGGCCGGATCAAAGGCCGATCCAACCCGTCCTGCATTAGGAATGGTCCGTTGCCACTTCCCCCCTTGGTACAAGTAATGGTCGTCGTACGGGGTGCAGCACATTGCACAGCCGCTGAATAACCCGGCAAGCAGTGTAAGACAAACCAAACCCGAAAAACGCGACATGATACGACCTACCAGAAATGGGGGACGAAGGCGAAGTCATCGTCCTCTTCATTCGGCAGTCGAGCCTTGGTCACATTAGGCAAAGTTTGCCGATTGTAGTGACTAATTGGAAGTAGCTAGGCATTTATGGTGGTTTTAGGATAGGGTGCCAATAATTCCTGGGTGGCACCCCAGTAGGCCCCGGGCGAAGGGCATGGTTCTGTGTTTGCATCTTCAGAGCCGCGAGCGTCAGCGACCGGCCATCCTCTGTGCTAGGCCCGCAACCTGCTGCATTGACAGATCCTGGTTCGCAGGAAGCAAGGCTTGGTGTCCGAAGCCATGGTTGCGAACGAAAACTCCGTCATGAATGATGGGAAGTGAGTCGGCCAATGGAGCGATGGTAGTTACCTTGGATGGAAGTTGGGCTTTTAAGTAATGTCTGCAATCATTGAAAAAATATGTGACGCTCTAGAGCTATGTCGTAGCGCGAAGCCACAGCCGCAGATTTTTGGTTTAGTCTCCCACGAGTTTGTTCTCAATCCAACGGCAGAACCGTCTACGGTCGCAACGTTTGAGACATCGCACAATATTTGCCTGCCCGACGGCTACCGTGAGTTCATCACAAGAGTAGGGAATGGCGGTGCAGGGCCCTATTATGGTGTCTTTAAGCTGGGTGAAATGGATGGTAATTTCGACTATGAACCGTGGAAAGAAAACAATGGCTTTATTGGCATTCTTTCAGAGCCATTCCCGCATATAAATGCATGGAACGATCTTACGCTGTACCCAGATGAAGAAGCCACTGAAGATGTTTACGAAGCTCAACTTGACGAGTTCGAAGAAATCTACTGGAACTCCAGCCTCGTAAACGGTGCTATTCCCATCTGTCACCAGGGCTGTGCCCTTCGTAATTGGCTTGTTGTCACCGGTATAGAAGCTGGCAATGTTTGGGAAGATCGTAGATCTGAGTGGAAAGGCCTTCTCCCGGTGAAAACAAAATCCAAAAGTCGGGTGACGTTTTTAGAATGGTACTATGATTGGCTGCAAGACGCGATTGCGATGCTCCCCAAGTCTCCTTAAGAATCCGGCAGTACAAGGCTGGCAATCAGACGACTACTGGGGCTGTAAATGAGTGTTTGCTTGCTGCATCTGCGTTGCAATTTGCAACTTCAATCGAAGGGAATCGCCTGTGCCTGCGAATGAAAACAATATATGGCAAGTCCCTGCATACTTGCCATGTCTCCAGCCATCGCTTACCGACGCTGCAATCGCGAATGCAGAAAAGGTTCTTGGGTACAAAATCCCTGAAGAAATGCTGGCACTGCTACGCAAACAGAATGGTGGTTACATTCGGTATTCATTGCCTGACATGGTTCACGACTCTATCGCGGGCATTGGCCCCCATTTCCCGTCGCTTCTTAACTTTGATTGGGAGGAAGCACAGGAGTACGTCAGCTTTCCGCTGCAAGGTTTGGTTCCCTTTGATGGTGACGGCCATTGGCATCTCTGCCTTGACTATCGGGAATCTTCCGGGCGGCCGTCCATTACCTATGTCGATATTGAATGCAACGATTGCCGCCAAATTGCAGCATCGTTTTCCGAATACCTTTTGCTACTTCGGCTTGACGTCAAAAACAAGCGTGTTTTTGAAACAGAAGATATTTCGGAGACTCTTAAAGAATTGGGCGTTGCGCTGAGTATCCCCTTTGAGTCCACGGGGAATTGGGATTGTGGATATACGACTTATCGGGCAGCACTTGGAAACGTGAGTAGTCCAAGTTGGCTTTGGATTTCACCAAACAAAGTCGTTCGTGGTTTTGTGCGAGAGGATGATTCGCGGTATGCCGAGCTAAAAGATCGACTGTCGGGCCTAGGGCGTCGTTATCCAGAAGTCTCCGATGATGCTTGGATCGTTAATGTGACGGAAGGGATGGAACAAAAGATAGTTGACGCATTTAAGAAGTGCGGTATCTTTTTGCGTCCTTTGAAAGATGTGGTTGACGCGGCGGGGTGATTCTCGCTCTGTTTGGATGATGCGGGTGTGACGATGTGCTTTGTTCATCGGGTTGACTTGTCGTATGGTTTAATCGGACAAGATAAAAACTGTTTGAGTTAGGTGACCCATGCTTGAATCAACCGTGGAAGAGATTGACCCGAATCGGGTGACGCGGTACACGCTTCATCGGAATGGAAAGGTGCTGACGTTTGCAGAGGTGCTTGACCTATGGCAGGCCGATGCTGACTTTCGAAGCTACTTCACGCAGTTACTTGCAGGGTCACCGTATGGGGCGTTTCGCTGGGAGACGCCGGGTCTTACGAAGGCGACTGCGCAACGCCCCTTTGAGTTTGTGCTTCTTAGTTCACCCAGTTTTCAAGGACGGGCGACCGACGCAGATACATTCCAGAGTTTTTTTACAAGCAGCGATGTCAACGCGGGGATCGTTTCCTTTGCCAGTTTGAAGGGCGATGCCACGCTGATTGTTCCTTCTCCACGAACCAGCGATGATGTGTACGGGCATCTTGCGTCCTTCCTTCGCAAGGCACCGAAGGTACAAACGGATTCTCTCTGGCAAGTGGTTAGCACCCAGGTCCGTGCAAAGTTGGCAGATAAACCGCTGTGGCTGAGTACCGCAGGGGGCGGTGTCGCTTGGCTGCACGTGCGAATCGACTCGCGGCCGAAGTACTACGGATATGAGCCGTATCGGATAGCGTAATTCGTTGAAAGTAGAGAATTGCTGAGAAGTGTTTGTTATGTCAACGTTGCAGTAGTAGATTTAGAGTGAGGCCATGGACGTTATCGCAGCGACAATCCAAGAGTGGCGAGAGCTAGGGTTTCACTACGATTGCAACAGCGATCGTCGCGCTTGGACGATTACGGGCTCGGTAGTTGGTCTTGCTCAATTTGCTGATGTCCTACGTCGGTTTGCGTCCAATTCACAAAATGATGTTCCGCTTGCGCATGATCACCATGGTCCCTACCTCTATCTGAAAATCATGAACGTTCCGGGCGAGCGAGGATTTAATTCCAACGCGATCTTTGCTCCACGCCGAGAATTTGACGAGCTTGCTGACCTGATTTGTGCGCGGCTGGCCAGTGCTACACCCGGAGCCACTTTTGAATTCTCGCAGGATTTCGCGCCTCAATCCGAATATGAGCTTCGGTTGCAGGTTGCTGCGAATGATTTTGATCCCGGGCTTTTCGATCCTTGGGTTCAGCAGAAAATGCGAGAACGATCCAGTGGAGTGGCCCCTGAAACTGACGTAAGCTGAGAACCTGCGCCGCCGTCAGAGTGAACCTGGACACCTTCAATTAGAAACGTGAGGCGAAAAGGTGCAAGCTTTCTATCGTGAGACGGTTTTTGTAGGCAATGCGATGGAAGCTCGTGATGTGCGACTACTTTATGAGAATCAGATCGCTGCCGTTTTAGACTTGGCGGCCAACGAGGTGCCGGCAAGTTTAGGCCGCGATCATATCTATGTTCGCGTGCCGATACTTGACGGGGATGGTAACGCAGACCATGCGCCGGAACTTGCAATCGTCACTCTTGTTCATTTGATTCAATCGAGAGTGAAGACACTGGTTGCCTGCAGTGCGGGAATGAGCCGTTCGCCAAGTATTTCTGCGGCGGCAATTGCCCTTGCTACCCAAAGTTCACTGGAAGAGTGTATTGCCTCCGTCACTTCTCGCGGGCCGAGCGACTTGTCTCCAACACTCTGGAATCATGTCAGAAAGGTGCACGGCGAAATCTTGCATAAACGGCTGCTTGGGTAAAGCGATTGCCGTCGACTGCTCAAATGAAGCGTTATCGCTTTTAATGCCAGACGCGGTTAGCTCATTTCTCCCTGAGCGACAATGCTTTTGCAGGAAAGCAAGGGGAGGACCGGTCGCTTATGCTCGCGGCTCTGAAAACGTTTGATGTTTAAGCGTGGTTGCGGCTTTACGAAAGAAGTGACGCTGTGTGGTTTAGCTCGCGCATCCGGCCGCAGATTTGGGGATGGCGTTCTAGTAGAGAGATGATGTACTGCCAGTCGAGCGATTCCGGGCCGAGCGCTTCAAAAATCGTCTCCAGGTGTTCCCAGTCCTCTTCATCATGGATCTCTAGACGTAGGTCATCGCGATCTAGCTTGGCGGGAACCGGCAAAAACTTCAGATGAAACAGCTCGCTGTGCGAACGAATGAAGCTCGTGGGCGTTTGGCGATCTTCGGCCGTCTTGGCAAATCGTTCTGCTCGTAGGATCGCTTCGCTGCGGAGCCATTCGGCAAAAATGCCTAGCCGAGCATGCATCACCGAATGTCCACTCTTGAGGCAGAACGTGGCATAGTCGCACCCCTTATCATCGAGGGCCGTTGTCACCAGCCGATCAATAAGCATGGGATCGATAAGCGGGCTCCCCACGCTCATGCGAACGACGCTATAGCAAGGGAATTGCCGTACAACATCGGCATAACGTTCGAGTGGATCTTGTCCACTGGAAACAATGACGGGAACGTCACGAGGCACCAAGGCTGAGAGGCTGCGCGAGAGTGGGTCGCTACCTGCCAATACGACAACTTGATCGAAACGGTGCGCTTCGGTCGCGCGACGAACGACCCATTCCAAAAGGGGCTTGCCACCAAACCGACGCCGGCCGATCCCCGCCAACGGAGACTTGAGAGAGAGTCCCGTGATGGCTGGCAAAACTTCAACAACGCCTAGAGACGTAAACATCCTTGCCCCTCCTAAACAGAGAGCGATGCAAAATCCAAGCTTTGGCCGCCAGACCAAAACCTCTTGCTAGAAGAGAATCTAATCTTCGCGCAGGGCGATGGTCAAGCAACAGCTTGGTACTTCGATGCTAGCAAGAGCGAGTGTTGATCGCCAATCTAAACGAATTGTTAAGTGAGTCTTAATAGCAAGTTATCAAGTGGCATTAATGGCCAGCTATCGACGCAGCATGTCGCCCGTCATTGGTTTTGACGTCACTTGTGCGGTGCGCAGCTTGGCTGCGGCGTTTCCTAGGATCAAAACTTGCTCGTTCTGGTAGAAGTCGTAAGCGCGAGCGATCGGCTCCACTGGCGAATTGGCCTCGGCAGAAATCTTTTCCCAAGTCGTTTCCGGAATCACCAGATAAGCAGGTTCCTGTTGGCTAAGGAACCGGTTGACCGAGTGTGGATCGGAAATGCGCTGGATCTTGGCACCGAGATAGTAGACCAAGCTGGGCTGCGGATAATCGTAAACGCTAACGTTGCTTTGCGACTCGAAGGAGTGCAGTCCCGATTGTTCAGCGAGCGAGCGAGGGGCCTTCAATTGGTCGACCGCCATCACCGGAAAGGCCGCGATCAGGCCGACAAACGCCGTGGAAGTCATGCCCAGCCAAACCAGGGCCTGGGTTCGCTTTTGTTGCCAGTAGAGCCACATGCAGACGGCCGCACCGACCATCGGAACAAGGCCAATCACCCAGTAGGGTGCTAGGCCGGTTAGGATGCGGACCTTCGCTCCAGGAATCGTCACTCCGCCTCCGGCAACCGCAAACCCAACCGAAGTGGCAATGCCAACCAGCAGCAACGAAAGCCACGAGAGGGTCAGGATCGCTGGAGAAACTTCTAGCTGACGCAACCGCCAGCGGTCTAGCGTTCGGCCGGTAAGAATCGCCAGCATGGGATACATCGGAAAGACATAGTGCGTGAACTTGGTTGCTGACAGCGAGAAGAAGACGACGAAGGCCACGCTCCAAATCAGTAGCACGCGATACGCGTCACGATGCTCAGCAACTTCGGCCGTGGTGGGATTAGACTTGGTAACGTCGGTCAGTGGGCCAACGGGCATGCGACTAAACGACAAGCGAAACGCTTGATAGAAGGTTACCAGGATGCACAAACACCAAGGTGCGAAGAAAATGCAAAGCCCCACCAGTTGATAGTAGATAGGGCCTGACTTGCCGTGCATGGGAGTCGTAAAGCGGTGCAGGTTGTGCGTTCCCCAGAACTCGCTAAGGAATGCACCTTGGCTGCGCTCATGAATTAGGACATACCAAGGGACCACAACGGCAGCCAGCAACAAAAGTCCGGCAACCAGTTGCCAGCGGATCAAGCGGCGGAACGATCCCTCCCAAATCAGGAAGAGACCGACAATGCCCGCAGGCAGCGCAACGCCGATCGGGCCCTTGGTCAGGATGGCAAAGCCCGTAAGGACACCAAACCCAAGGAGCCAATGATCGTGTCCCGCTTTCCATGACCACCAAAATATGGCGAGTGCAGCCAGCGTGAAGAGGACCAACGGCATGTCGGGCGTTGCGGCGTGTGCTTGCAAACAGAACTCAACACAGGTCGCCAAGGCAACGCTGGCAAGAATGCCTGTTGCGTGGCTGAACATCGAGCGAGCCAGTTCGTACGTTAACAGCAGGACGCCTAGTCCGCAGACGACGGATGGAAGCCGAGCAGAAAACTCGCTAACGCCAAAGACCGAGTAGGAGGCAAGCTGAAGCCAATAGATCATGATTGGCTTTTCAGAAAACAGCTCGCCATTGAAACGTGGCTCAAGCCAGTCGTTGCGATGGTACATGTCGGCCGAGGCTTGGCAGTAAAACCCTTCATCGATATCCCACAGGCTGTGTGCGCCGAGGTTCGGAAGGGCTGTGCCTGCTAAAAGTGCTGAGCAGCAACAGGTAAGCAAATAGACGGCTATTTAAAAATGCGGACATGCAAAGTTCGCTAGGGGCTCTGGGGGCCAGGATTGTTGGGCATCGCGCAATCGCGAAGGGACTTCGCAGGAAGTTTACGGGGGAGGGATCGGATCGACCAAGAGCAGTTGCCGAGCTGAGCAGCCCTAGTAACCCCTTTGCCTTGCAGGAATTGGTGGAATCGTTTAGTTAATACCCACTCTTGATAGCGCTTCTAGGTTTTGCGGGCCAGAGTAATCGGCCTGGGGAATTCGGCCATGTTTTCAGCAAAGCAGATCACCGATTGGCACCGCACTTTGGTTGTTCGTTGGCATCAGCAAGAAGTCGCCAGCGACGGCGAAGGCTTTTTGCATTTGGTTAGCGAGCAATTTCGGTTTAACTTTTTGCTATGGCACGAGGAAGACATCGCCCGCAGCCGGGATGTTTCCGACTCCCAAATTGCGACTGTGAAGCGGGCTATCGACAAATACAACCAGCAGCGGAACGACCATATCGAAAAGCTGGACGACTGGATCACCGAGGAGCTCGCCCGAAAAAACATCGTGCCGACGGCTGGGGCCCGCCAAAATACCGAGACACCCGGCAGCGTGATCGACCGGCTTTCCATCTTGGCTTTGCGAATCTTTCACCTGGAAGAGCAGCGGGACCGGGCTGATGCTACGGAAGACCATCGCGAAAACGTGGCGAAGAAGCTGGCCATCGCCTACGCCCAGCATGTGGACCTGAGTCGCGGGCTGGAAGAACTGAAGGAAGATTTGCTGGCCGGCGTGAAGAGGCACAAAACCTACCGCCAGCTAAAGATGTACAATGATCCAACAATGAATCCGTACTTGTACGCTGCTCGTAATCGTGGCACGGAAATCGCAACTTAGGTGATGAATCGAACATGGCTGAATCCTCTTCCGGCAGCGTCGTAACGGGAAACTCTCGGCGACATTTTGCAAGCGACAATTACTCTGGCATTTGCCCTGAGGCCTGGAAGGCGATGGCGGAAGCCAACACCGGGCATGTGTCGAGCTATGGCGAAGATGGCTGGACCTCGCGAGCGGCCGACTTGCTGCGCGAATTGTTTGAAGTGGAGTGCGAAGTCTTTTTTGCCTTCAATGGAACGGCCGCTAACTCGCTGGCGCTGGCATCGCTTTGTCAGTCGTACCACAGCATTGTTTGCCATGAGCTGGCCCATGTCGAAACCGATGAGTGCGGCGCACCCGAATTCTTTTCCAACGGGTCGAAGATCTTGTTGGTGCCTGGCGAAGGGGGACGGATGTCTCCGCAGGGGGTGTCTGCTGTGGTGCAAAAGCGAACGGACATCCACTTTCCCAAGCCACGCGTGCTAAGCATCACGCAAGCAACCGAAGTGGGGACCGTTTATTCGATTGCACAGCTGCAAGAACTTCATGAAGTCGCGCGGCGGCATCAGTTGCGGGTGCATATGGATGGTTCCCGGTTTTCTAACGCGGTGGCGGCGCTGGGGGTCGCACCGAAAGAGATCACCTGGAAAGTGGGCGTCGATGTGTTGTGCTTTGGCGGCACAAAGAACGGCATGGCCGTCGGCGAAGCGATTGTGTTTTTCAATCGAGAGCTGGCGCACGAATTTGCCTATCGCTGCAAGCAGGCGGGGCAATTGGCTTCGAAGATGCGGTATCTGGCTGCGCCTTGGGTTGGCGTTTTAGAAAGTGGTGCTTGGCTAAAGCACGCGAAACATGCGAACGCGATGGCAGAGTACCTAGAGCAAAAGCTGTTGCAGATTCCTGGGCTGCGTTTTTTATCGACGCGGCAAGTGAACTCGGTCTTTGTCGACCTTCCTCCGGCTGCTGCAACGGCGCTGCGAGCCAAGGGCTGGAAGTTCTACACGTTCATCGGCGCCAACGGCGCTCGCCTGATGTGTTCTTGGGATACGCAGCCTGCCGACGTGGATGCGTTGGTGGCCGATCTGGCGGAGGCCGTGAAAGCATCGGCGGCCTAAAAACTTGGACTATTCGTCGCTATCGGCCGAAGCCTCGGGCTTGTTGCTGCGACGGAATACCGCCACAACGTCTTCCACGGGGACGACGTAAAGCTGGTTGTCGGCTTCGAAATCGACCGGGATCGCATTCTTGGGATGGAAGAGAATGCGGTCGTACTGCCTTAGAGGCACATCTTCATCGTTTTCGACCTGGGCCGAAATGGAAACGATACGGCCGGTGATGGTGGGGATCTCGGCTTGGTCGGGCAACGCGATGCCCCCCTTGGTCTCTCGCTTGGGTTCATCCTTGCGGACAAGCACACGATAGCCAATCGGTTCGACGTATTCGAAGGTTTTTTTGGTGGCCTTGGCCATGGTCGATGGAGCTTAAATCGTTGTTTTGTAAGGGATTGTGGTAAGGTGCGGCCCTGGGGATCGCGGCCAGGCACTTACCTGAAGCGTTAACACTTTTCCTGACGCTACCTTAACCCGGCCTAAACAGTGTGGCAAGGTACGGGAGGGGGAGTTGGCTTCGCAACCGAGCTGCTTAGGATTTTGCAGGAGGGGTGATCAAGGGAAGTCGTCGATTGAAGAGGAGCTGCAAAGTTTTGAAGATAGTTATTGGTGGCAAAGTGCAGATGCCAACAACGATTGGGCCGATGAGAAGACCTAGTTGCCCCGCGAAGGGAAGCGGGATTTTCCAGTCATAACGTAAACAAAGGATTATTCCGAGAAACGATCCCATCGGGACGCCGACAAAAAGTGAGAACCAAACGATTTTCTTCCAGATGGGTTTTCCATCGAAAATCTGATTGGATGGAGGCGTCATCGCCCACGAAATACACTTGAGAGTAAATGGGGTTATGCCAAACGGAATGAGTACTAGTTCCAGCCCCCAAAGGATCGTTGGCCAGCCCCAGCCATCGCGAAGGGCAGGCACTGCCACGAGCAAGATTGAGATGACGGACCAGCCCACGTAGTTAGCGATTTTTTTAGGAAGCCCCTCGGGTGCCGGCAGAACAGGCAGTGAACAGTGGGGGCACTTTCGGAACTCGTCTTTTGTGACGTGGCTTGGCAGGGGAAGATCGTTTCCAAACCAATCTTCTGCGTAGGCGGGCAGTAGTATTGGCAGAAACTTCTTGCAGGAATCGCAGATGGCTGGATATTTCGTGCCGGACGCAATCCTTACGGCAATCTGGGTGAGCATCAAAAAGAAAATGCAGTAACAAAAAGTAAAAAACAAAGCGGCCGCTATGGCAAGAGCGGAGGCTGTCCCGGTTTTCAGTCCCCAAAGAAATCCCTGGAGAGCAACTTCGTGCAGCGACTGATTATTGGGAGCAGAGATTTCCCTGATGATCGAATATAGTTCTATTGCCGTGGCAAAATAAATCACCAGTACGAGGAGTGTCGTACTAATCCCAAGAAGAGGTCCTGGTGGTTTGCCATGTAGCCGCCTTCTATTTAGCCACGCACCGAAAAACAAAACCGACGGAATTTGCACAAGCCCCATCAAAAGCATTTGCACGGCCCAGATGGTAACAGGCGAGCCGGCACCATCGCGTTGGTGAACGTATAGCGAGCTGAGAATTGTTGCTAGGAGCCAAGTGAAAGCATAGTAGAACGGAAGGCGGCTACGACGAACGGAGAAAGGGAGGATCGGTTTTTTACACCAGAGGCAGAACTGCAAGCTAGGGTGTGGACTGTCAGGAGTTATGGGGGCGGGCTCTGGCTTTTTGCAAAAACAAAAATGGACCGAGAGATCGTTTTCCATGGGAGGCATCATTGGATTGCTAAAAGGCAATGAAGGCTATGTTGAGGGGGCTTTGTATTGATCTGATCTGTGTACCCAAGGACTTGCTGCTGTAATTCTGTTGTACCTGCGGTCAATTTCCTACGAAGAATGCTTTGGCGGAACGAAACGCGTAGCCAGGGAAGATAATAACTCCGCAGCCGACTGCTGCTTGAAAGATGCACCAGCCAACGACGCTTGGTCCAATGAGTAGGCCGAGTTGGCCAGCGAAATGGATGGGCATTTTCCAGTTATAGATTAAGCAGAACACCGCTCCAAAAAATGCACCAAGTGGCATGCCTATAAGAAAGGCAGAAAAGATTGCCTGTTTCCAAAGAGGTTGATCGTTGAAGTGAGTGGCTGCCTTAGTACCGCAGAGCCATGCGTATACTTTCAGTCCGGCCAGGATGAAACCGTAGGGGATGAGCCAAGCCTCTGTTGCCCAATGAGCGGTTGTCCAGCCCCAGCCGTCACGCCGCTGAACGTAAAGCGAACTAGCACCGGTGACGGCGATCCAAAGCAAGGCATACGCGCCGTGAAGAAAGTAACTGCGGGGCGAAGTCGCGGATGTCGGCATATCGTTGCTGCCGCTGATCGCAGGTGGGGTGGAGGTGTCGTTCATGATCAACTCCCAGCGGCAGGCCTTGATTTTGCCCGAGCTACTTCTTTAAGGGGTGTTTGGATTCTAGTGGGGGGCCGTGAAGAGAGAAAGCTTTTTGTCCGCCTCTAATTTGGTTGACCTCAGAATTTTTGGGCGGCGCTAAGAGTCAATATAAAAGCAGATATTTGTTTGTCGTGGAAAGATAGCAAAGCGGCGAAGGGCTTCACGGGCTGGGAAGTGGTAGCCGCGTTCCCGGTAAACGCTATTTTGGGTGGTTTTTGCGATGGGTAGGCGGGTGAAATTGCAGTGGGATGATGGGAGTGGAGGCTCTGCCAGCGTTTTTCATTGAAAGCAGGCCGCTTACCCTTGCGGACCAGCCGTTTTTTGGCACAATACTGGGTTTCCCATCCAGGGAAGTAGTCTAGCTACGCGTCAGGAAGAGCCATGGGTTCGGACTGACAGATGTGTGAGCGGATAGCGTGCTGGGTGGTGCCGGGCTTGGTATTGGGCACGCCTTAGCGGTCGCTATCTGCGTGATTTTTATAGCAAGGCTCTGGTGGGTGGTGCTGGGTTTGGGTTTGAGCTTCTGCGGTAGTAGAAGTCGACCTGAGTTATCTGCACATCCTCTAAGGGCTGATAGGGTTTGCAGTTAGGAAGGCTTGAATCATGGCTGAAGTTCTAAATGTGAAGGTTCGTTCCGATAAGGGAACCAGCCGCATGCGTCGTCTGCGCTACACCGGTATGATCCCAGGTGAGCTCTATGGGCACGGCGAAGCTAACGTCAGCTTGGTGATCAATCCTGCCGAGGTTTGGGCCGCTGTGAAGCACGGTGGCAAGCTCGTTTCGCTGAAGGGTGATGTCAACGAGAGCGCTCTGATTCGTAGCGTTCAGTGGGACACCTACGGCAAGTCGCTGCTGCACGTCGACCTGATCCGCGTTTCGGAATCGGAACTGGTCAGCACGACGGTTGTCATCGAATTGAAGGGTACCGCAGTTGGCACGACCGAAGGCGGCGTGATACAATTTTCGACCCACGAAATCGAAATCGAATGCCCAGCGGCATCGATTCCAGAAAAGATCGTTGTCAACATCACGGACTTGCACTTGGGCAAGGCGATCCATGCTGGCGAACTGAAGCTGCCAGAGGGTGCCAAGCTATCCGGTCACCCTGAAGTGGTGATCGTATCGTGCATCTCGCCGCACAAGGACGCGGAAGCTGTTGCTGGTGCCGAAGGCGGTGCTGAGCCAGAAGTGATTGGCAAGAAGGAAAAAGAAGCTGCTGAGGCAGCTGCGAAGGAAGGCAAGAAGTAATTGGTCTTCTTGCTGTGTGCCGTATGAAGCTCGTTGTGGGGCTTGGAAATCCAGGTCGGCAATATGCGGGTACGCGGCATAACGTTGGATTTGATTTGATTGCACGAGTGGCCGCTCGTGTAGGAGCTTCGGCTCCTCGCGGACGGTTTCAGGGCGAAGTTGCTGAGGCAACGGTTGCCGGTGAGAAGGTCTTGCTGCTGACGCCGCTGACCTTCATGAACTTGAGTGGAGGGAGCGTGCTTGAGGCACGGGACTTCTTCAAGATCGCGTGCGAAGATGTTTTAGTGGTCTGTGATGATTTGAATCTGCCCTTGGCAAAACTTCGGTTTCGCCAGAACGGCTCAGCCGGCGGGCAGAAGGGTTTGGCGGATGTGATCCGGCGATTGGGGACTGAAGAGGTTCCTCGGTTGCGGTTTGGTGTGGGGGCTCCGCCTCCGGGCAGGGACGTCGCAGGCTATGTGCTGGCGAAGTTCACCTCGGAAGAGCGAGCCGAGGTAGAGATCGGTTATGGGATCGCGGAAAACGCGATTTGTGACTGGATCGGGCAGGGCGTCAAGTTCTGCATGAATAAGTACAACGGTTAGGTTCGAAAGTTTTGGGGGAGAACGCCCCCGTTCAGAACAAATAGCAAGTCGGTTGATTGATTCACGAGGAGTGGTCCCTTGGCACAAAACGTTTACGAGAACATGGTCATTTTTGATTCGAACAAGTATGCCCAGGATCCGGGTGGCGTTAGCGCTACGATCTCGGCCTTGGTGACGAAGTTCGGGGGCGAGGTTCTTGTAAGCCGCCTTTGGAACGAGCAAAAGCTCGCCTACCCGATGGACGGCCATCGCAAGGGGACCTACTGGCTGACGTACATGCGTTTGGACAGCTTGAAGCTGGAAGAATTCAATCGCCAAGTCACGATCAACGAAACCATCCTGCGTAGCTTGACCCTGAAGGTCGATCCTCGCTTGGTGGAAGCTTTGGTAGAACATGCCAAGGGTAATCGCCCACGTCCTGTTGAGGCCGTTACGGTTGCAGACGTTGAAGAAATCGACCTAGACGAAGTTGCTGAATAAGCTTTCGAAAGCTTGAAGGCTGCGAACGGTTTTGGTAGGCTGCTGACGTAGGGTGACTTTTGTTCACTGGTGTGGTCTGCCAAGGGTTCAGCAAAGGAAACGAGCATGGCTAGCTTCAATCGCGTCATTTTGATGGGGAACGTCACCCGCGATTTAGAGGTCAAGTACCTTCAAAGCGGCATGGCGGTTACAGAGATTGGGTTGGCGGTAAATGATCGCCGTAAGGGTCAGAACGGCGAGTGGATCGACGAAACAACGTTTGTCGATGTCACTCTCTGGGGACGGACGGCAGAGATTGCAGGGGAGTATTTGGGCAAGGGCGCACCGGTTTTAATCGAAGGCCGCTTGAAGCTTGATACTTGGGAAAAAGACGGCAAGAAGAACTCCAAGCTACGAGTCGTTGGCGAAAAGATGCAACTGCTCGGCGGCAAGGGTGGCGGTGGTGGTGGCGGAGGTCGATCCTCTGGCCAGCAATACGATGAGAGCGAGTACGGGGGCGAGCCAGATTCGGCACCACCTCCATCTCGTCAATCGTCGAGCCGTTCCGCACCGGCTTCTCCTCCAATGGACGATATCCCGTTCTAGGGATAGGGGCCATTTTAGGGGCTGGGGGTTAGAACCTAGGGATTGGCTGTTCCAACGAACGCCACGGACTAGGGCGCAAGATCGAATTTGTTGGAAGTACATTGAACGAAATTTGCCAGTATAGACTGGATCAGTACAGAGTAGAGGTGTTGTGATGGCTGAGCAAGTCTGCAGTGGCGAATCGTTTTCAAGCCCTTCCCAAGAGCGAGAATAACGGTATTCAGTTGCTTTTGATTCAGTCGGTAGATCACCTTGGCAAGCAAGGCGACGTGGTTCAAGTTCGGCGTGGTTACGCTTTGAACTACCTGTTGCCACAAGGCTTGGCCACGGTTGCTACGGATCACCATCGCCGGATGGTGGACAAGCACAAGGCTCGTCTGCAAGAAATCGAGAAGGCACGTCTCAAGACGCTGCGTGAAGTTGCTGATGCGATCAGCAAGCAAAGCATCACGATCGAAGCCAATGCCAACGACGAAGGGCATCTTTACGGCAGCGTGAATGCTCACGAGATCGCCGTCGCCATGCGTCAAGCGGGTTTCACGATCACGCAAGATCAGATCCGCCTGGAAGGCCCTCTGAAGGAACTTGGCTTGTACACGGTCAAGATTCACTTGCACCACGACATCAACACCGAACTCAAGGTGTGGGTCGTTCCAACGGTGGTTGCCGATCAACCTGCTGGCGATGCAGCCAAGCCTGCCGCCGCCAAGAAGTAATCAATTTGCAAATGTGGCAACCTCCACCCTAGTGTGGTGTGGCCGCGTGAAAAGTCAACAAGGGCCTTGCAGCTGGAATTCTGGCTGCGGGCCCTTTTGCATGCGCGGGGACCATTTTTGAGTTTGCCCGAACGGATATAATCTAAGCTCAGGGATGCCCGAACGGATTCGTCTGGGGCCTGCTAGAGAGCACTGTGGAGGAGATGAGATGGCGACGTCAAAGCAGCGGCCGGATAATGCCAAACAGCGTCCAGCGGCCTTAACGAGCGAGTTGCTGGACCGCACGCCACCGTTTGACTTGCAGGCTGAGATTGGCGTGCTGGGGAGCATCGTGCTATTGCCGGACGTGATCGACGACATTGTGATGTCGCTGCGCGCTACGGACTTCTACGATGAGGCGCATCAAAAGCTCTTCACGCACATGTGCGCCCTGCATGAAGGGGGCAAAAAGATCGATCCGACGTTGCTGATCGATCGCCTCAAGACGGCCGGCGATTTTGAGCTGGTTGGTGGGATGGCGTACCTGAGCAAAGTAGTCAACGCGGTCCCCAATGCGGCACACGCCAGTTACTACGCAGAGATCGTCCGCGAAAAGGCAACGTATCGCTCGCTGATTTATGCCGCGACCGAGATCTTGCGTGACTCTTATGAAGAGGCCTCGGTTGCGAAGGAACTGCTGGGCCAAGCAGAACAGAAGATCTTTTCGATCCTGGATAATCGCAGTGACAATGCGATTCAAGAGCTGAAGGATGTGCTGTTTCAGTCGATGGATCGCTTGGAGGCACGTCTGCGGGGCGAGATGCTCGAAGGGGGCGTGGACAGCGGCTTTCGTGGGTTGGATGAGAACACCGGCGGTTTGCACCATGGAGAACTGATCATTGTGGCGGCCCGTCCTAGTATGGGTAAAACCGCGTTTGCCATGAATGTGGCAGAGAACGTCTCTTTCATTCAGCGTGTTCCGACCTTGTTCGTTAGCCTTGAAATGTCGGCCTTGGAATTGACGGATCGTTTGCTGTGTAGCGTTGCCAAGGTGAGCGGGCATCGGATGCGGCAAGGAAGCATCTCGCAAGAAGATCGCATGCGGCTTGTCAGCAAGGCGGCCGAGCTAAGCGAAGCCCCTTTGTATGTGGATGATGCACCTAGCCGAACGGTAACAGAAATCGCGGCTGCAGCGCGGCGTATCAAGCGACGGACGGGCAAGCTGGGTTTGATTGTTGTCGACTATTTGCAGCTGATTGAGCCCGATAACTCGAAGGACCCACGTCAGGAACAGGTGGCCAAGATTGCACGTCGCTTGAAAGGTATGGCGCGGGAACTGAAGGTTCCGGTGATGTGCCTCGCGCAGCTCAATCGGCAGACGGAAGCCAGCAAAGACAATATTCCACGTCTTAGTCACTTGCGCGAATCGGGTGCTATCGAACAGGATGCGGACGTCGTCATGTTTGTGCACCGTGAAGAGTACTATCAGCGGGGCGAAGATCAGCAGCGCGTTGCTGGCAAGGCGCAGATCATCATTGCCAAACAGCGTAACGGTCCTGTGGGTGAGATTGACCTCGATTGGCTTAAGGACTTCACTCGGTTCCAAGATCCGGTTGCGGAACGCTTGCAGGCCTTCGATCAATACAATGAGTCTGCCGCAGGAAACTCTGTTGGGTTTTAGCGACAGGCTTGCGGCGTAAGTCCTGTTGGCGGCGAGTGGAAGTCACTAGCGAAAAGGGAAGTGGCGGCATGGAATCCTCGGGGGCCGAGTTGCTCGTTTTCGACGAACTGACCCCATGCCCCTATTTACCAGGACAGACAGCACGCTTGCCCCATCGATTGCCTTCGGTACTTTCGCCGGCAGATTTTGATGTGCGGCTGCAAAATGGGGATCGTCGTAGCGGCCCCTTCTTGTATCGAACACAGTGTCCGCACTGCACGCGCATGTCAGCCTATTCGGTTGGATGTAGCCAAGTATCAGCCGCATCGATCGCAGGTGCGGACGATTCGCCGAGGGAATGGTTTGCTTCGTTCGGTTGTGCAGGACCCGCTGGTGGATGAGGAGCGGGTAGCCCTGTTTAATAAGCACCGAGACCTGCGCGGTCTATCGCACGATGACCGGGAAATTGATGAAGATGGTTATGCCAACTTCTTGGTGATCACTTGCTGCGACACGCGCGAAATCGCCTATTATCATGGCGACGATTTAGTCGCGGTGGCGATTGCTGACTTTGGAGAGAATGCGATCTCGGCCGTCTACACCTTTTACGACCCCGAGTTCCGGGGCGTGGGGCTTGGTACCTACAGCATCTTGCGACAGTTGGAGCTTTGCCGAGAGTCACAGCGACAGTATCTGTATTTGGGGTACTATATCGCCGATTGTGATGCGATGCGTTACAAGGGAACTTATCGGCCCCACGAACGCCGTATCGATGGTGTGTGGCAAGAGTTCGACTAGGCCAAGCGAAGAAGTTTGCCTACTTGGGTGTTGCGGGCTGCACGATGTAGGTGGTCGCGTTCATGGCTGGGGCTGGAAGGTCCTGCGATTCGCCCCCAGGCCAGACAATAGTGATGCCCGTCACTTCGGCCGCGGCGGGAATGCCAAAGTGAACTTGCGGAGCAGGACTGCTGCAGTAGCTGCCACCGCCGCGGTGCCAGCGAGTTAGATCGCCTTGCGAAGTATGCAGGCGAACCATAGCCCCTACTGCGTCTCGATGGGCTCGAGTGCCAATCAAGTTGAGCGACAGCCAGCGGGGCGGTTTGGCATCGGAGGTTGAGTCGGCAGTATTTTCAGTGGCAGACGCAAGCCGATCATTTCGAAGCAAGGCAGCAGGCTCATTTTCGTGAGAGATGACCACGTCAAAGTCGCCGTCGTTATCGAGGTCACCGGCTGCCAGGCCGCGTCCTTCGTGCGGCTTGGAAAAGAAGCTGTCCTTTGGGAACTCGGCTTTGCGAAAAAAGCCGTGGTCGTTGAGCAGTAGCAGGGGCTCTTGCTTGCGAGAAATCCCCGTGGGATAGAGCAAAATGTGGCCGTTGGTAACGATAAGGTCTTCATCACCATCGAGGTCGAAGTCGTTAGCTTGCGTGCCGAACGCGACGTACAGCTCGTTCAAGGCTGCGATGCCGGTCGTACGGCTGGAATGTAAGAAGGCACCTTCTCCCAGACCTGCGTAAAGCGCGAAGGATTCTCGTTCGTAATTGGCCACCCAAAGGTCGGTTAGGCCATCGCGGTTGTAGTCGGTAACATCAACTCCCATGCTGCCGTTTGGCGTACCGCTGTCGTCTACCGCTGCACCATTGAGCTCGCCAAGTTCTTGGAAGTGGCCTTTGCCATCATTCAAGTAAAGGAAGTTGTTGGTGGTGTCGTTGGCGACATAGATATCGCAGTCGCCGTCATTATCTAGGTCGGAGGCAAGCACACCGAGCCCTTTGCCACCGGCCACGAGTCCTGCTTCCTGTGTGGCATCGCGAAAGGTCCCATCACCGTTGCTGTAGTAGATGATGTCATTCAGTGGTTCAAAGCTGCGCGGCGAGCAAAAGTCACGCTGGTTAGGAGTAGTGCTGGCGCAAGCAGGATTATTGTCAAACGACCAGTTCACATAGTGGGCTACATACAGGTCGGCATGGCCATCGCCGTTGAAGTCGGCAAATGCGGCGCTCGTGCTCCAGGAAGTATCGGTTAGTCCGGCCTTCTGTGTCACATTGTCGAACGTTCCGTCTCCCTGATTCTGCCAAAGTTGTAGGCCGCCATAACCGGTGATAAGAAGATCGGGAAAGCCATCTTGGTTGTAGTCGCCAACGATCGTCCCATGACTGTAATAGCCAGGAGCACTGGCGCTGGACTCCTGCGTTGTTTCAGCGAACTTCATCTGGCCTAGGTTGCGGTAGAGGGCAAGCGGCAGGCCTTGAAGCTCCCGCTCTCCTGGTCCGATATTGCCGCCACCGGCAAACACGATGTCTAACTTTCCATCCAGGTCGTAGTCCCAAACAGCGGTGCCACCGCCGAGCGTTTCTAGCATGGTGAATAGTTGGGCCTTGCCCCCTTCTTCATAGCGAAAGTGGATGCCGGCCTCGGCGGCGAGTTCAGGAAACGAAGGAGGCACAGTTTGCGACTTTTCGGGGGATGCTTGCGTCTTGGGGGACGTTGTTGTCGGAGACGTGGTCGTTGTCGTTGGTGGTGCAGGCTTTGCTGAACAGCCGATTAGCGGCAACATCGCCAGTAAGCTGGCAAGGCACGTAAAACCTCGTAGCAACATACCGTAAGTTCTATTGGCGGGGCTAAACATGGTGTGCGGAGCCATTCGAGGGCAAGAGGAAGTTGTTTGATGGCTCGGCGAGCGGCTATTTGCCTGCGTTCGGCTTGGTTTTAGCATCGGAGTCTTGAACGGCAAGTTGCGTATGCCGCTGGGCCAATGCTTGGTTTCCTTGACGCTTGTAAATTTCAGCCAAGATCGCATGGGCTTTGCTGCAAGTGGCATCGAGCTGAAGTGCGGCATTAGCGGCTGACAGGGCAGCGACATCGTTGCTGAGATCGATATGGAGCTTGGCAATTTCAACCCGCAGATCCACGTTTTGCGGATTTGCTGCGATGTCATTGAGCAGCTTGGTGAGGTTTTGCTGCTTTTCAAAGAGCACTTTACTTTCTGCCAGATGTTTGGCAGCGAGTTCCGCCTTGCCAAGCCGAGCATAGGCTTGGGCAAGCTGGGTGTGGATCCCAATGTATTCAGGGGCGAGCTTCAAAGAGGTTTCGAAGTGCGCAACGGCCTTTTCAAACTGTTTGTCTTCGGCCGCGAGCGTGCCCAGAGTCGAATAGTAGACACCCCGGGGATTGGGGAGGAGCTTTTCGGGATCGATCGATTCGAGAAGCTGCTTAGCTTCCTCCTTTTTTCCAAAGCGAATCTTGCACTGCGCTAGGCCGAGCTTGGCCAGGCCATCTTGGTCATCCTTGGCTAGTAATAGCATGAACTGAGTCTGCGCGTCTTCCGACTTGTTATCGGCCAAGTAAACATTGCCAAGACTGAGGCGGGAAGTGCGGTCATTGGGCGCAGATTCAAGGGCAGCCACATAGTACTTGGCTGCAGTCTTGTAGGATTGTTCGCGCTCGTAGGTTTCCGCCAGCCAGACATTGGCGCGAGAGTTTTTGGGACGCCACTTCAGCCACGATTCAAGTGTGTAACGTGCATCATTAATCCGGTCTTTGGCAAGTTGCCCTTTTACCATGCATTCGTAGAGCTCGTCGGCTTCATCATCGGTCCCTCCCTTGTCGGCCAGCTTTACCAAGTAGGGCTCAGACTCGGCCGAGTCTCCACCTTGGAACAGCGTCATCATTCGCTGGCGTTTGATTTGCTCTTCGGGCCAGCCTGCATCCTTCGCCTTTTTCAGGTAGGACAAGGCGGGGAGTAGTTCATCGTTGCGACGACTGCAAACGGCCCGCAGATAGTCGGCCTCTCCGGGAGAGAGGGATTTGTCGGGAAGTGCTTGGGCGGCGCGGGTTGCTTCGGTCAGTTTGCCTTCGGCGAGCAGCGTTCTTACGGTGCCCGCTCGCCAGACGGCCAGTGCTCGGGTCCAAGCAGGGTAGGAGCATAGCAGGGCCATAAATCCCAGGCCGTACAGAATGTAGGTGCGCCATGCAGGAGCAGATTTTGAGTTCGCGGCAGACTCGGTCCCTCTATCGGCAGTGGGAGAAGCTTCTGACTTGCGAGAACGAGGCTTCTTCATGGATGGTTCGGTTGAATGGAGAGAGGGTACGCGGCAACGAACGGCAACGCAGATGGCTCTTAAATATCATACTTAAGTGTCAATTCCCGCAAGGTTTACGTCAAGCAAATTGCGGGGGCAAACAGGTTCACTTAGCCGGTGTTAGGCCTGAAAGAGGGGGCGGCCGTTCCTTTATTGACGGCCAATCCGATTGAAGCGCCACCAGAGATTCCAAGTGGTGGAAGGTGCTAAGCGCTGTGGCTCGTTACCGGGCGGATGGACGAGGTCGCAGCGTGTAGGATCTTTTCTTCGGTCGCTTCGGCACGTAGGAACTCTCCCGTCAGCGACCCCTCACTTAGCACCAAGATGCGATCGCAAACCGTCAGGATCTCGGGAAGCTCACTGGAGGTGATGATGACGCCAATCCCGTCGCGACAGAGGTCGAGCATCAGGTGGTAGAGTTCCGCCTTGGCACCGACATCAACGCCACGGGTGGGATCATCCAGCAGAAGGATGCGGGGCTTGGTCAGTAACCAGCGACCAACGATGCACTTCTGTTGGTTGCCGCCGGAAAGGCTGGTAATGGCGGCCTCTAGCCCGGCCGTCTTTACCAGTAGCCGCTTGGCTACATCATCGGCCAACTTCCATTCTTTCGCATGGGAAAGAACGCCCATGGAAAGTGATTGGTCGAGGGCGCACATCGAAACGTTCTGGCCAACGTTAAGCTCACTAAATATGCCAAGCCGCTTGCGATCTTCGGTAACGAGGGCAATGCCGGCCGCACATGCTTCGGAGGGATGAGAAAAACGGACAGGCTTGCCTTCGAGTAAGATTTGCCCCGAGGGAGGAACGGCGCTAGCGCCAAACAGGCATTCCAGCAATTCGGTTCGCCCGGCCCCCATCAGGCCCGCGATCCCCAAGATTTCCCCCTGACGCAGCTCAAAGCTAATGTCGTTCAAGCGGTAGCCACGTGCGTGGCCAGGCCAAGCCAAGGAGAGGTTCTTTACTGAAAGAAGTTTTTTGCCAGCCGTGGGACGACGGCCGAGATCAAGGTTTTCGATCTCGCGCCCGACCATGAGGCTGGTGACGGTCTCTGGTGTGGCGTCCTCGCGACGAAGGGTCTTGATGAAACGGCCATCGCGCAAGATTGTAATCCGGTCCGAAAGGCGAAAGACCTCATCCATCTTGTGCGAGATGTAGAGGATGGTCACGCCCCGTTTACGCAAGCGATCAATCACGCGATAGAGGCGAGCTACTTCGGATTCGGTCAAGGCGCTGGTTGGCTCATCCATGATGAGGATGTCGCTTTGCAGCGAAAGTGCCTTGGCGATTTCAATGAGTTGCTGGTCACCGACGCGAAGCGTGCTGGCTAATGCGTCGGGATCAATGTCGCATTCTAGCTCGTTGAGAAGCTGCAGTGCCGTTCTGCGCATGGCTCCTTCATCTTTGAGGCCGAGCCAGCCGCGCAATTCGCGCCCTAAAAAGATGTTGGCGGTTGCGGAAAGCTGCTCAACAAGGTTGAGCTCTTGATGGATGATGCTTATGCCGGCTGCTTCGGCGTCACGCGTTCCATTGAAATGAACGGTCTTGCCTGCGATCGCCAATTCGCCGTCATAGCTAGTGATAACGCCTGACAGGATCTTCATTAAGGTGCTTTTTCCCGCACCATTTTCGCCGCAGATGGAATGGAATTCACCACTGACAATGTCAAATGAGATGTCGGCGAGCGCTTGCACCCCGGGATAGGATTTTCCTACCGCTCGGATCGAAAGTAGTGCTGGTGAAGCGTTCATGGTGTGACCGAAAAAACCAAGGGGAGTCTGCGAAGGGACGAAATGCAATCTGTGGAATTGCCAACTAGCGATGGCGTTGGTCTTCAATCACCTTCCAGGCCATGAGGAGGACAAACGTTCCACCTCCTAAAACGGAAGCAAAAAGTGCCGTACCTTGAATGAACAGCACGAGGAACGTGGTAAGGATGGCCAGCGTTACCACGGCAAAGTAACCTTGTACGCCTGCGAACAAACGCATCGTTGAGGCACCTCGCTGACGAATTTGGCTAAACGTGACGGCCAGAACTACCACCACGCCCACTACGAGGCCTTCGTAGACATCCGCATTGGATTTGATCAACTTGGCGACACCATCGACGACAACGCGGAGGAAAATCGTACCTAGTAGTGTGCCCGATGCGGTTCCAACGCCACCTTGGAGACTGCAGCCACCAACGACTGAGGCAGCAATGGCGTTCAGTTCGTGGCCTGCGGCCAGTGTCACCGGAGAGGCCACCGAAATATCTGCTAGGTAAAAAATACTGGCAAGGCTGGCCGTCATGGAGCCAAAACAATAAGCAAACCACTTTACCCGGTCGGTTCGAATGCCGCTAAGACGTGCAGCCTGTTCATTGCCCCCCACGGCGTAGAGGTGTCGACCTAGAACGGTCAAATTCAAGAGTACCCAGGTGAGACCAAGTAACAAAATCCAAGCCATGATCGAAAACGCGATGTTCTCACGCAGGAAGGTGAACACCGTATCTTGGATGTAGATATTGGCGGACGCACTTTTGTTAACGCCGAAGTTGGCCGTCGCATAGCTGCACAGAATGCGAGCAAAGCTACGTAGGCCGACGAGTGTTGCCAGCGTTGCAATAAACGGCGGCAGGCGGACCGAAGTGATTAGCCAGGTATGTAGTGTGCCGACTAAAAAACCAACGCTGAGTGTTCCAAGAATGGCGGTTGCTACTACCCAGTATCGAATCGGCGTAGAGCCCGACATTTCGTTTGGGGTTGCCAGCATCAATAGGATCGAAGCGCAAACCGTTCCCCCCAGTGCCACCATCGATCCTGCGGAAAGGTCAATGCCGCCGGAGATGATCACCACTGTTGAGCCAATTGCCAAAATACCCAGCAAGGCACATTGGCGGGCGATGTCACGTGCACTGTTGCCCGGCTTGTTCACGTAGCTGTGATTGGAATCGAAGTAGGCTGTGAAGCAAATCACCAGCGCGATTGCCACCAGCAAGGCAACTTCATTGAATCGAATCAGCTTGAACATGGAAAACCTACGGCAACATTCTGACCAAGGGGAGCAAACACAAAGAGATCAGGTTTAGCATGGTGCAGTAAACCCAGGATTTGCTGTTCTTCCAAGATGCTCCAGTCGCAACGGAAGAACGCCACTTTGCAGCGAGATTACTGCAAAGTGGCAAATGGAATCGTGCCGATCCTTGGCCTTCTATCAAGACGATATTGGGCCAAGGTGGAACCACAAACCTCTTACGAAGACTTGAGGTTGTACTTTTTCAGCCAAGCTTGGAAGTCAGGCAGGGTCATGAATTCCACCACGTTAGTGTCAAACAGGTCCTTCGTCACGGGCGAGGACTCATTGGGAACAACAACGCGAAGACCCGTCGTAAACAGGTCTCCATCGGTTTCGCCCTGCTTGGGGAACATTTCTGTGAGCGTGGCTTTGTCATCCGTATGCATGGCCTTCAACAGGCGAATGGCCTGGGCCCCCATTTCAAACGGATTTTGGACGACCATGGCATCGATGTTTCCCTTGCCCATTTCGGCAATGGAACCTTCGGCAGCGTCAAAGGTGATCGCGGTAAATTGATCGCGAATCTTTTGATCGTTCAGAACTTGTGCAATGGCAGGACCATTGTAAGCCCAAATACCAACCAGGCAGACCAAGTCTTTGTGGTTGGCAAGCGCATTGCGAACGTTCTCTTGGGCCTTGCTACGGTCCATGTTGTCAGGCATGCGATCCTTTTCGGTGTAGGCTTCGCCAACCGTCTCTTTGAATCCGTTCATGCGGCTACGAGCATTGTCATTGTCGGTGTAGCCTGCGAATTGAACGTAGCCCCCCGATTCCTTCATGCGGCTCTTCAGCAGGGCATTGGTTGCCTTCCCCAGCGTACGGCCACCGTAGATGTTGTCAGTACCGATGTAGTAGGAGCGAGCATCACGGAAGTTGTCGCGATTGACGTCGCCATCGACGGTGATGATCTTTACGCCAGCCTTTTGCAGCTTGCGAAGCTCTCCAGCCAAAGCTGGGTTGTCTGCCTGCGTCACCGAGATGGCAATGCCGACGATGTCGGGCTGTGTGCCGTATTGGCGTAGGCGATCGATCTGTCCTTGGTCTCCACCTTGGTTCTTGTCATAGTCGACGCGAATGCCAAGTTCGGCCAAACCTTGCTTGGTGGCAGCTTCATCCCAGCCAGCCTTGCAAGTATCCCAGTAAGGGTCTTCGCCGTTGGTAAGAAATACAAAACGCTTGGCAGCACCTTTACCACTGCCACCTGCTGTGCCTCCACCCGCATCGGGCTTGGAAGAACAACCAACAACTGCCAAGAGTGCGATAAGCAATCCTGCCACAACTGGGAATCTGTGCGAACAACTCATGTTTGTCTGCATGCTTTCTAGGTGACGCCGAACCAACAACTTGAGAGAGGAGAGAAGATCGCTTGCAATCCCCAGGTGAGTCAGCATCGAGACCGCCTAAGCCTCGACGCCAACTCGATAGCATCGCAATGGCGCGGATTGCAGCGCCGTTGCAAATCAGGGAGCTCCGCCACTGCCCAACTACTTCGATTCCGTGGTCGTTGAAGACTTCCTCTTGGGAGCATCGCTACCGCTACAACCGACAAAGCTTGCGGTGACGATCAAAGCCAGCAACAACCCAACGATACCCATCCGAGACATGTTCAAAGCTCCTGCAAAGTGTTGGAAATTCAAAGCTTGCGATTGTAATGCGGCAAAAATCTACACGCAAGTATTTCTTTGGTAATGGGAAAAAGTCGGCCGCAAACATTCTCAGGGAAATGTAGATTCAGGCCCAGATGGACGCCGATCTTGAAGAAGTGGCTTGCTCTCGGCAGCCAGTGTATTGGGTTTTTCCGGTGGGGAAGAGTTTCCTGTCGCGCCGCAGTTTCCGTTTGGGGGAGTGCAGCGGAAAACTCGCTCTAATGGAGGTGTTATCGGCCTATGCAACGTGCATTGCGATTATCGAAGTTGGCGAGGCCGCCGACGCCGTGGGGCCGTGGAACGCATTCCACGACCTTTGTAGACGATCTGTCGCCAGATGCCTCGCTGGTGGGTCCTGATTCGGTCTCTGGCCATGTTTCGGACTGGCACCTCCGTGAGCTGGTTTCTCAGGGAGACCTATTTCGTATTTACCGTGCCGCGAAGCAGGCGGGGGCTGTAGGAAGTGAAGTTGCGCTGAAGGTGATGATGGTCTCGGCGTCTACAGCTGCCGAGGAAGCCCAGTTGATGGATGTACTTCAGGAGCGGGCGCGGGTAGCTCGGGCCCGTTTGGAACGGGAAGCGGCCGTATTGCAGGTTGTGCAGCATCCACGTTTGCGCTGGCTTGTGGCGGATGGGCTTGGGCATCGTCCTGGGTATTTAGCCTTTCCTTGGGTAACCGGGGAATCGCTTTTGCACTTACTGCGAAACGCCTGGGGCCCACAACCGACGACCATGCTGCGGCTGCCGCAAGTCCTTTGGATCGGCCGGCAAATGGCGGAGGCACTCGCGGCTTTGCATGCCGCTGGTTGGGTGCATCGACAGGTCCATCCTGCGCACATCTTGGTGCAAAAGACATCGGGGGCGATCCTCTTGGACTTCACGCAGGCTTCGATTGTGGAAACCGATGAGTGCGTTGCGACAGAAGTTTATTCCGGGGCGATTGAATACGCTGCACCAGAACTTCTGGTAACCGGAAGCCGCTTGGATCGTGCGGTTGATGTCTACACGCTGGGGGCGGTTTTGTTTCATGCCCTTGCCGGACGAGTGCCGTTTGTTGGCGCAGGATTTGAAGAGATCGCCCTGGGGCACTTACGAGAGTCTGCACCCGATGTGCGGCAATATCACTATCAGGCACCGCTGCGACTTGCGCAGCTGCTACGGCAAACGATGGCCAAAGATCCGCTGCGTCGGCCGACGGCAAGCGAGTTGGTTGATCGATTGGTGGATATTGAAATTAGCGCGCTATCGGCGTGGTAAGCGTTATAAGAGTTGTCTGTAAACTTGCCGACAACTACTCGGGTAGTGCCTCGCCGCGGTAGCTAAGGTCGAGCAGTTCCATCGGATGGATGATTTGCAGTGGTTCCCCTTGCAGGCGAGCTTCACGCAGGATCTGTAGCAAACAGCCCGCGTTCCCCGTAACCACGACCTTGGCCTTGGTTGCACGAATGTTGTCGAGCTTGCGGCGCCCCAAGCGGCCGGCCATTTCAGGCTGCGTCAAGTTGTAGGTGCCAGCTGCACCGCAGCAAAGGTCCGACTCTGCCAATTCGACGAGCTTTAGGCCAGGAATCTTCTCTAGCAAGTTGCGTGGCTGAAGCCGGACTTGCTGAGCGTGAGCCAAGTGACAGGCATCATGATAGGTAGCGACAATTGGCATTGGCCCGCGCGGCGCAATCAGGCCCAGTTCATCCAGGAACTCGCTGCAATCGCGGATTTTAGCGGCGAAAGCGGTGCGTTGTTCTTGTTTGTCATCGTGCCAATGGTGGCCGTAGTCCTTTAGCATGGCTCCGCAGCCCGCCACATTGACGATGATCGCGTCAACGCTTTCGTAGTCGAACGCGGCCAGGTTCTGGTCTGCCATCTGCTGAGCTGGTTCGCTGCTGCCGGCATGGAAATGGATGGCACCGCAACAACCTTGGCTTTGTGGCACTACCACATCGCAGCCATTTTCTTGCAACACACGAGCCGTCGCCCAGTGGGTCTTGCGGAAGATCGCATCGCCAACGCAGCCCGTAAACAGGGCGACGCGAGCCCGGCGTTTTCCCTTGGCGGGCAAGAAGTCGGGGAGGGGGGGGAGTGGCTTGTCCAGCTTGGGAAGCATCGTTGCCAAGCGACCTAAGCGAGGCGGCAACAAACGCCACAGGCCGGTGGCAAGCATTAAGCGATCTAGTCCTAGCCACTGCGCAATGCGGGCGGGGATAAGCGTTTGGGCCAATCGTTTTGGATAGGGGAACAGGCCGAACAAGATCCAGCGATGGAACCAATCCTGAGATTTGGTGGTTCCTCCTTCTGCGGCGGCTAGCTTGTCCATGTTGACGCGGAACGGCTCGATCAGCTTGCCGTATTGGACGTTGCTGGGGCAGGCGGTTTCGCAAGCGCGACAATCCAAGCAAAGCTCCAGATGATGACGAGCCTCAGGGCTCATCTCAACACGCCCATCCGTAATGCCACGCATCAAATAGATGCGGCCACGCGGGCTGTCGTTTTCATTGGAAGTTTCGATGTAGGTAGGGCACGATGCGGTGCAAAGCCCGCAGTGCACGCAGTCCAGGAACAGCTCGTAGTCGATCCCTGTTCCGGCATTCGGCTTGCCAGCATGGGAAGTCGTTGCCAGCGACGGCGCATGGGTCGCTGGACTTGAGGCGGTCGGTGTGGAGGTTGGGCTGCTCATAGCGTGGAACAGTATCTTACAAACAAGGTGTGTATGGTGATTCAGGCAATGCCAAACTGCGTGCGTTGTCGCAAAATGGAGGTCCTGGTTTAGTCAAATACAAATCGGCCACGATTGAGGATGTTCTTCGGGTCAAACTTCCGTTTGACGGCGCTCATGAGCGACAATGGAGCATCGGTTGCTCCCCAAATGAGTAAGCGGGTTGCCTCAGCCATCGCCGCAGCGCCGGAGAGAACGACCAGCGAGCCGCGGCAGGCGGTCACGATAGGACGCAAGGTGACCTGGATTGCAGAAAGCGCCCCCTTGGTTGGGTTTTGCCCAAACTTCAGGAAGACGGTGCCGTTACCAGCTTGTGCAAGGATCGAAACGCCCGGATCGAGTGAGCGAGCAGCCTGGGCCAGCTTGACGGTGCTGCTGGGGACAACGCTCGCTTTGAGTACCAGTGGTGCATCGGCCGCATCGGGGAAGCCCACCATGGCCGCAACCAGTGGCGAGTTACCAGGAACTTCGCAAACGTTGATTCCTAGAGGTGCTACTTCCTTTTGGAATTGGCGACGCATGAAGTCACATTCTAGCTGCGAACCTTCAATCAAGATCGCCACAATGAAACTGGCGCCAGGGGCATCGGACCGCTGCTTGGTCAGACTGGCCTGCAGCGTGGCGTCATGATCCCATTGGGGGCCCCCCAGCAGTTGAACCGCGGCGGGAGTCGTTTGGCTATTGCTAATGAGGTCCAGCACTTGTTCGGCTTTTTCAGCGCTCGTCACCGGTGCCAGCAGCCAGTGCGACATCTCAGGGATCGGCTTTACTTTCAGGGTGACCTGGGTGATTACCCCCAGTGTTCCTAATGAGCCAACCAGCAGCTTGCAAAAGTCATAGCCGGCAACATTCTTCACAACGCGGCCGCCACCATGAAACACTTCGCCACGACCGTCGACCGCTTCAATCCCAATCACTTGGTCACGCACGGTGCCATGACCATAGCGACGATGGCCATTCCAGTTGGTGGCAATCACGCCGCCGATGGTGGCTCTGTCTGAGCAGGGAGCATCCAGCATCAGTTGCTGCTGCTCTTTGCGAAGCACCTCTGCAACGGCATGCAGCGTCATACCGCTTTGCACAGTGATCGTTAGATCGCGTGCGGGATGGTCGATGACTTGGTTCAGGCCACTGAGGACCAACCCTTCCCCCGGGGCTTTGGCAGGAACACCATAGCTAAGGCTGGTGCCGCCGCCACAGGGATAGAGGGGCGTGCCACTGGCATACGAGTCGGCTACCACCTGCTCCACCTCGGCGAGAGAGGCTGGGCGATGCGTTTGCTTCACGGGCAGTGTATCAAGAGGGGCGTTCACGAAAGATCGAACTCACTGTTGGATTCTAAGGATCAAGAGACGGTCAATGGGCTACAAGGCGGCCCGTCGCGCGGGACTCTTTTGCTCGACACCACAGCCAGCGGCAGTTGGCAATAGCTTTTTGGGGCTGAGGTTGCCGCGAGGATTGAATGCCTCACGCAGGCGGGTCATCGCCCGCAGGTCACTTTCGGTGAACATCTTGGCCATGAAGTGAATCTTTTCAATTCCAATGCCATGCTCCCCTGTTACGCTTCCCCCCATGTCGATGCACGCCCCCAGGATCTCGTTGCTGGCATCCAGCACGCGTTTGATCTGCTCGGGATACCGTTCATCAAACAAAAGAACCGGATGGATGTTGCCATCTCCTGCATGGAAGACATTGACGATTCGCAAATCGTACTTCGCCCCAACCCCTTGAATAAACCGCAGGATTTCCGGCAGTTTGGTACGAGGGACGACGCCATCCTGCGTGCAACAACTTGGGCTGAGACGGCCAATCGCACCGAAAGATTGTTTGCGGCACTTCCAAAGCTTTTGCCGTGCTTTCGGATCGCTGGCCTCGCGCACTTCGCGAACATTGCAAGCTTTGCAAAGCTGAATGACTTTGTCTTTTTGAACTTCGAGGCCCGCTTCGAGGCCGTCGAGTTCAATCAGCAAAATCGCTTGAGCATCGAGAGGAAAGCCCATATGAAAGGAGGCTTCCAAGGCACCCAAGATGCCGTGGTCCATCATCTCAAGGGCGGCGGGAACAATTCCCTCGGCGATGATATTGCTGATCGTATTGGTGGCATCGTCGATGGAGTCGAAGATGGCCAGCATCGTACGATAGCCTTGCGGATTCTTAGTGAGTCGAACCCAGACCTTGGTCACAATGGCCAAGGTTCCTTCGCTACCTACAATGGCACCGGTTAGATCAAGCCCCGAGGACTCTTCGGCCGGGCCGCCAACCTGGACAATTTGTCCGTCGGCCAAAACCGCCTCAACTCCCAGCACGTGGTTAACCGTCACGCCGTACTTTAGCGTGTGTGGGCCGCCAGAATTGGTTGCGACATTGCCGCCGATCGTGCAGGAGCTTTGGCTTGATGGATCGGGAGCATAGTGTAGGTCGGTCCCCTTGAGGTGGTTTGTCAGCCAAACATTGACCACGCCTGGCTCTACAACGGCGTAGCGGTCTCGCAAGTTGACTTCGAGGATTTGGCGCATCCGCGTTAGCACGATCATCACGCCACCGCCGACGGGCAAGCAGCCCCCCGCGAGGCTGGTCCCTGCACCACGTGGCAGAAACGGCACATCGGCAGCGTTGCAGATCTTTACGATCTCGGAAACGTCGGCCGTGTTCCGCGGGAAGACCACCACATCCGGCGAATTCTTCTCGATGACGAAACCGTCGCACTCGTAGACCATCAACTCGCTGCGAGCGGTGATCAGATTCTCATTGCCGACGACTTTGCGCAGTTGTTCGGCTACCTGCATCATTCGGGTGTTATCCATAGCCCTGGATTGTAGAACTTTGCGTGTTTCAAAACCAGCCGAGAGGATCGGTTTATCGTAATGCGGGTGGGGGTTAACTAGTGATCAGGCGGTTCAGTTCTTGGGTAACGGATTTGCCGATTTGCAGGGCGGATGTTGCCGCCGGCGAAGGAGCGTTCAGCACGTGGACACAGCGCCCTTCGGGGGCAATCAAAAAGTCGTCTACCAGTGATCCATCAGGGCTGACCGCTTCGGCACGAACCCCGGCACGTCCTGCAACGAGGTATTCCTCGCGAATTTCCGGCATCAGTCGTGAAAGTGCCTTTACAAATGCCCTCTTGCTGAAGGAACGCCACATTTCTCCGGCACCGGTGGGCCAATATTTAGCGGCCAGCCGAAGGAATCCTGGGTAAGTTAGCGACTCTGCCAGATCGTAAAGGTTGACGTCCCACTTGGTGTATCCTTCGCGGGCGAACGCCAGCACGGCGTTGGGTCCGCATTCCACTCCCCCCCGCATCATTCGGGTAAAGTGAACCCCCAAAAAAGGAAAGTTGGGGTCGGGAACGGGATAGATGAGGTTGCGACACAGGTGGTGATGGTCGGGGTGCAGTTCAAAATACTCTCCCCGAAACGGGACAATTTTGGCAGCGGGGTGATGCCCGGACATGGCAGCTACCCGGTCGCTAAACAGTCCGCCACAATTCACGACGTAATCTGCCGTCCATTCCCCTGCCAGGGATTGGACCACTTGCTGATTGCAGCGTGTGGAAACCTTGGTTACCTGCTGCTGGAAGTGGATTTGTCCACCACGTTGCCGGATGAGGGTCGCCAGTTTCTTGCTGACAGCCAGGTAGTCGACGATCCCGGTCTCTGGCACATGAATGGCAGCGATTCCCGCCGTATGCGGTTCAAGCTCGGAAAGGCGCTCACGGCCGATCCGCTCACAGAGGACGCCGTTTTGTTTTCCACGAGCCAGGATGTTCTCCATGGCCGGAATTTCAGATTCGCTGACAGCCACGATCACTTTGCCGCAGCGTTCAAAAGGAACGTCGTTTTGCTGGCAAAACTCTTCCATCGCCAATTTGCCTTCTCGGCAATTTCGCGCTTTGATCGAGCCTGGCTTATAATAGATGCCCGAATGTAGCACCCCAGAATTTCGTCCGGTTTGATGCGAAGCGACTGAGCCTTCTTTTTCCAGCACTTGCACGTCAAAGTCGGGATGTGCCTGCTGAACTTGGTAGGCAGTCGCCAAACCGATGATCCCGCCGCCCACGACAATGATTTTGACCGTTGCCATTTTAGGACTCGGTAGGAAGTGTCTTTAGGGAATGGCCGAGGTGCTGTTCCACGCTGGCGACCTTGGCATCCAAACGCCCTTGGTACCCACGCCGATAATCAAGCTTGGCCGTACAGGTGATCCGGTCGCAATCGGCCGACATCGCTTCTAGGCAAGACTTTAGCAGGGCCAAGACAGCATCCAGCGGGCCTTCTACCAACGTCCCCATGGCATGCAAGCGATAATCGAGGCCGCTGAGCCTCAATCAGCGTAAGGCTACGGGCAACATACTTCCCCACGCTGTCCCCTTTTTCCAAAGGAGCCATGCTAAATTCCAGCAGAACGTGCGTTTCCATGGGTTTGTTGACGGGGTAGAGGTTGGGGATAGGTGTTGCTACTGCATTTTACGGCGGAAGTCGCGGCCTGCGCAGTGGACGGCAGAAGACGAGCAACGGCCGGGTGGGTTTGAATTGTGGCTCTGGGGAGTACCCCCTATAATTTGACGTCAGGTCTTCGGCCGATCCGCCGCGAATACCAGCATTCCTGCGAGCACTTGTATGGCAACTTTGAGATTTGATCGCGCTTTTGGCAGTCCAAGTTTGGCTGTCAATTGGCGAACTGGCTGGCGGTCGCTGACGGTTGCTATTTTGGGCCTGATTGCGGCAGAAGCGTTTGCGCAGGAAAAGGAAGTCGACGTTGCACGGGCCGTGGAGGAGACGCTCCAGCAGATTGAGAAGAATTACGTTAAGGATATTTCTCGGCAAGAGTTGACCGAGGCGGCCTTGCGTGGACTGGTTTCGCGGCTGGATTCGTATTCCGAATACCTCTCTCCGGAAGAGGTTCGGTTGCTTAAGGAAGCGACTGCTGGAGAGTACGCTGGCGTTGGGCTTCAAATTGGGATCGAAGACGAGCGGCTGACGATTTTTTCGCCGCGCTGGAACACGTCCGCCTATCGAGCCGGACTACGGGCAGGGGACCGGATCTTGAAGATCGAGGGGAAAGACGCCGTTGATCTTTCCAGCGAGGAGCTGCAAAAGCAACTGCAAGGCGAAGCAGGGACTTCGCTGAAACTAGTTGTGTTGCGGGCAGGTTCGAACGAGCCCCAAGTGATTGAACTAATTCGCGAGCTCGTTCCGCTGGAGTCGGTCCTTGGGGATCACCGAAATGCCGAGGATCGCTGGGTATATTTCCTGCCGGGCGAAAACCAGATTGCGTATATTCGGGTTCTCTCCTTTGGGAAGAGTACGCCGGACGATCTGCGTACGGCCTGTGCCCAGCTTGCTAACGCAGGAATGAAGGGGTTGATCTTGGATTTGCGAAATAATCCGGGAGGGTTGTTGCCCAGCGCGATCGATATTAGCGACCTGTTTGTGGAAGAGGGAAAGATTGTAAGCACTTCAGGGAAACATGCGCCGGAGCATGTTTGGCAGGCCAAAAAGGAAGGGACGTTCCTAGGGTTTCCCATGGTGGTCCTCATCAATCGCTATAGCGCCAGCAGCAGTGAAATTGTGGCCGCCTGCTTGCAGGACTGGGGACGGGCGGACATCGTCGGGGAGCGGAGTTGGGGCAAAGGAAGTGTTCAAAACTTGATTGAGCTTCCCGAGGGGCGCGGAGCGATTAAACTAACGACCGCCTTTTATCAGCGTCCCAGCGGCAAGAACATCCATCGGCTCGATGGTGCCAAGCTTGATGAAGAGTGGGGCGTGGTTCCGTCAGCGGGGATGGAAGTGATTCAAACGGATGAAGAAAACCGGCGATTGCTCGCCGAACGCCGAATTGCAGACCGTATTTATCGCAACGGCCAGGCTCCTGTCGAAGTGCCAGACTTTCGTAAAATGGATCGGCAATTAGAAAAGGGGATCCAAGTGATCAAGGCGAAGCTGTCAGCAGCTTCTGATGAAAAGGTTCCCTAGGATTTAATGAGCGTATGTCGTTTGCGGGTGTTTTGGGATGTGGTTTGCTGCGGAATGTGATGTTTGCTAATGCTTAAAGTCTTGACGATCGAAACGACTTGTGATGAAACCGCAGCGGCCGTGGTTACGGATGAGCTAGAAGTGCTGGGAAGTGTTGTCGCTTCGCAAGAGGCGCTGCACCAGAAGTTCTCTGGCGTTGTGCCAGAGATTGCAGCTCGTGCGCACCTAGAACGTATCTTGCCGGTGATTGATGAAACGATTCGTCAGGCGAAAATCAGCCTGACTGATCTAGACGCTATTGCAGTGGCAACAACACCCGGCTTGGCCGGCAGCTTGTTGGTTGGACTGTGTGCTGCGAAGGCATTATGCGTCGCTTTGCAAAAGCCCTTGGTGGCCATCAATCATTTGCATGCTCATATCTATGCGTGTCGAGTTTTCGCCAAACGCGATATCTTTCCCTGCGTCGGATTTATTGTGAGCGGTGGCCATACGACCTTGTACGATTGCCAAGGTCCGACCGATTTCCATCATTTGGGCGGCACCATTGATGATGCGGCAGGTGAGGCCTTCGACAAAGTCGCCAGCATGCTTGGGCTTCCCTACCCAGGAGGTCCTACCCTTTCACGCGTGGCAGAGTCAGGCAATCCCAAGGCATTTGACTTTCCGCGTGGCTTGGGAGGCCCAACGGGGGGCCTCGATTTTAGCTTCAGCGGCCTGAAGACAGCGGTTCGTTATGCGATAGCTGGCCCTGGTCGTCCCAACATGGAGGACATCCACCTGGAGCCACAGCAAATTGCGGATTTGGCGGCCAGCTTTCAAGAGGCTGTTGTCGATAGCCTCGTTCGCAAAAGTTCACTGGCCATGCAGCAAACACATAGTCGCCGACTATGTGTAGGAGGGGGCGTGGCTGCCAATAAATTGCTGCGAGCCCGGTTGGAGTTTGCGGCCAAGCGGGGTGGATGGGAACTATTGATCGCTCCCCCAGAACTTTGTACCGATAATGCAGTGATGGGAGCGATTGCGATTGAGCGGATCAAGGCGGGGGCCTGGGAATCGCTCGACCTGGATGTTGTTCCTGGGCTGGTACGCCTGGGCCGAACACCACTAAGCAAGACTTAGCCGAAGCGAGTTCCGCCAGGCGCAAAATAAGACCGCCGTGGTATTTGAACTCCACGGCGGCCTGAATGTTTTCTTTTGGAATGCCGCTCGCGTTTTCAGCGAGAGGCGTGACGACTAGAAGAATCCGCCACCGCCACCACCGGCACCGCCAGCACCACCACCGAAGCCACCGCTACCACCACCACCTTGGCCTTGGGTTTGGGTGTTACCCTGACCCGACACGAAGTTAAACGTGTTGACTTCGGAGATGTTAGAGAACGTTGGAGCAGGCGAGACGCGGACATATCGACGGTCTGCCGAGATAACTGCGTTCGAGCTGAAGTTTGCACCTTCAGGAAGCGTCGTGATCACAGGGCGATAACCAACAGCACCACGGCCGAAGAAGCCATTGTTGCCGCCACCACCCAGTTGTTGCGAAATCATCAGCGAACGGAGATAGCTCTGCGATGCCGACGAGTTTTGCATGCCAGCCATTTGTTGAGCCAGTACGCCACGGTTCATTGCATTTTGAATCTTGGCAACTTGAGCAACACGAGCTTCTGGTAGGGCTTCGTTACGACGACCTTCCTTCAGTTCGAAATTTACAACGGCATCCTTTTCCCCAAGCGGGATATGCTCGTGAATCAGGGTTTGGCTAGGCGAGTTGTAACCAGTGTAGATATCGATGGTTACCTTGCCGCCAGCTGGCTTACCCCAAATGTTCTTGATGAAAACCTTGTATTCGCCGCGAAAGCCTTCGCCGCAAACATAGGTTTCACCGCAGGTCTTGCCCGCAGCGACATCAGCTGCCGACATGTCGCCCATGAACACGCCACCACTCGTTGAACGAGGGTTGCGAGCATTGCAAACCGTACCAGCAGGTTCTTGGATCGAGACATCGACATCGGCATCGCCACTCCAGGTTACGCGGACAACAACGTCGCGTAGGCTGGCGTCAGCCAAAGACTTTTGGAAAGCCTTAGCTTCCGAATACTTCTTGGCCTTCTCTAGTTCCATCAGGCTGACCTTGGCAGTTCGCAAGGCAAATTCACCGATGGCACGTTGTTCTTCTGGCCACGACTCACGCAGCAACCCGGCACAAGCCCAGGCAATTGCAGCAGGATCTTTCATGCGTTGAGCAATCTCAAGGCCACGCGTGAAGGCTTCCGTCCGCGAAGGATTGGCAGTGCCAATTTGCTTGCAGATCAGGAAGGCTCGTTCGTGCAGGCCGATGCTTTCCATGTAGGAAGCAATGAACATCACTTCGTCTTCCGACGTTGCAAAGTCAACTGCCGACATCAGGGCTCGCTCAAGATCTTCAGGCGAAGCTTGGTTGGCTTGCATTGCAAGGCCCATGGCTTCGTACATCCACGGTTGAACGTGGCCGTTGCGAAGCGAGGCATGGATCAGGTTGCAAAGATCGTCGTACTTCTTTTGTTCCATCAGCGTACGGGCCGTTTGGCGAACGTCCGCATGGAATTGCTTGATGCGAGGCGAGTCCGCCTTTTCTTCGCGGATGCTGGCTTGCTTAGCAGCGATGACGCTGTCCCAAGTTCCACCTTGTGGAACCTTGAGGGCAGTCCCCTTCACGGAACCCGATGGAGCTGCTGCAGCTGGCTTAGCCGCAGGCTTCTTAGCTGGCTTTGCAGGCTTGGCTTCTGCGGCAGGAGCATCGGTTCCGAGCGACAGGCTGTCTTCGACATCGAAGAGGCCACCACCCATACCGCCACCCATACCACCCATGCCACCGCCCATACCACCCATACCGCCGCCCATACCACCACCCATGCCGCCCATGCCGCCGCCCATGCCGCCGCCAAGGCCACCCATACCACCGCCACCTAGGCCACCGCCGCCCAAGCCGAAGAGGTTGGAGTTCACTTGAATTGGAACGACCAAGTCACCCACTGGATATACCTTGGTGATCAACTGGCCTTCTGCGTCTTCAGGGGTCGTGATTTGCAGAACTTCGTCGCGAACGACGTAGGTCAAGCCGAGGTCCGTCAGCATCAAACGCAAGGCCGAGCGGAGTGTGATCCCCTTCAGGCTCTTGGTCACTTGAACTTCAGGCTCGATGCTGGCATCACGCAGTTTGGCCGTGTTCAGCACGATTGGAATGCTGTGATTGGCCGCGATGGTTTCGACAACTTCCTTGAGTGGCGTGTCGACGTAGTCCATCGAGGTCGTACGGTTAAGCTCTTCGAAAATCTTCTGTTCCGAACCACCCTTGCGACCCAAGTCGATCGAAGCGTACTTCTTACGACGACGGGACAGATCTTCCCAGCGTTCGGCCGAAGGATAGATGATTGGTGGCTCATCTGGGAATGGAATGTGCGACAGTTCAAGCTGGTACATACCGGCCAGGAAGTTCTTGTCCTTCTGGCGTTGGATGTCCACAATCTGATGGAAGTGACGTTGCATACGACCAGCAGCATTCACCGAGGCGTAGATCGTGCTGTCTGGAGCGAGACGTTCTACTTCTGGAATGACTTCGTCCTCGGCTGCTTGGTAGTTGCCTTCCTTCATCAGACCATCAAAACGGTCCATGACCTGCTTCAGACGTTGTTGGCTCAAGGCCGTTTCGTCCAGCATGCGTTCACGTTCACGAGCAGCAGCAGCCAACTCGCTATCGCGAGCACGTTGATCGGCAACGATCTTGGCGGTGCGAGCCGATTCACGAACAGCAGCTTCCAGTTGGCTCTTCAATTGAGCACGAACTTCGCCGCTCACTTCGGGAACGCGACTGAGATTATCAATGGCAAGCTTCAGGTCTTGTTCAGCAATTTCGGGGGTTTCGCCCATTACGCGGCGAGCTTCCGAAAGCGTACGCTGAATTTCGGCCTTCACACGGCCTTCGATCACTTGACGTTGAGCGTCAAACGCGTCGATCGAGCCAGTGCCTTCCGCCAAAGCTTCTTCAAGCAGGCTCGAAGCCTTCTTCTCGCCATCAGCCGCTTTTTCAACCATCGTTAGGTCATCGTCACCAGGAGCAGCAACGGTCTCGCGCTTTGCAACTTCGCGAAGGGCGAGAGCTTCAGGGTTGCCTGGGTCACGAAGAAGCGCAGCTTCCGCAGCAGCGGCAGCCCCTTCCTTGTTACCGCTGGCCAAGGCCGAGTGGCCAAGTTCGGCCAGCTTTTCAGCACTTCCCGCGATCGTAAATGCAGCTTCACGCAGGCCAGCCGAGCCAGCGGTTGGTAGCGTTAGGCCACCGTCACGCTGTGCCGTTTCCACTAGCTTTGGCAAGAAGGCAAAGTCGGGGCTGGAAGCTTCGGCCGAAGTGTTCCAAGTAAGCTCAACCGCTTCGCCGTGGGCATCGCCCTGCAACGTGATCGATTGTGGGCCATCTTCAGAAAGCTTGCCAACGATCACCGTATCGCGATCGGTACGCAGTGGAGGCATCACGCTTGGGTAAGATTCAGCCAGCCCTTCAGGTAGCTTGGCATTGGTTGGCCAAATCACGGTGCCACGAACGGCACTCGCCAATTGTTCGCCACCTTGCTCCGTCGAATCTTCCGCGTCGCTATCCATCGAAACCATACCACCCGTGTGGTTGGCCAATGTGGCGAGCAAAGCCAGGTTGCGTTCCTTGCCAATGGCAAAGCTCGAAACCGAGACTTGGTCCTTCGCAAGGTCAGCAACTAGCTTTCCAAACGAATCGCCAGCCAGCAGGTTTGCCTTGCTCATACCGTCGCCAACATAGACGACCGAGCGAGCAGAAGACTTATCTTCTGAATAGGATGAAATCGCCGTGCGAAGCCCGATCTCAAGGTCGGTGGCTCCCAGCGGAGTGCGATTTTGCAACTTGGCCAGAGCGGCTTCGATCGCTTCTCCTTGAGGAGCGACAAAACCCTTGGTCATGGGGACGGCTTTCACATCCACAGCAACCAAGTGAACGCGATCTTCTGGAGAGAGATTCTTCAGCATCGCCGTCAGAGTTGAGAAGCTATCCTCACGATAGGTACCAGCTTGGCTTGCTGATGTATCGAACAGGATCACCACTTCATTCTTTGCGGCAGCAGCCACCGTCTTGGACGGAGTCAGGCTGAGAGCGAAATACTTTTCGCCGGACGGCTGAGCAAAGGTGGCCAGACGCGCCGACTCCGCAGGACGGACTGGAGTGTCCGCATAGACCCAAGGGGCAACTGCCAGCGACATAACGGGCGCGAATAGTCGCGCCAACCGACTGCGTTTCGACATTGCTAAAGCTCCAGGCACTTCCAATGAAGGAACTGACTCAAAATCCGAAGGAAAGTATCTCGAAGGCCACTCGACGATTTAAACGCCCTTTGGCCCTTCGTATTAATTCCGGCACTAAGTTGAGAAAACAAACCAAGTGAATTTCCTTGCCACTTAGGCAATTTGGAGAAACTCAGAATTGGTTCGAGACTTACCCAACAATCCACCACTAAATAGTCTATTCATCCAAAACCACCCACGCTACCAAAAAACGCCAATTTAAGGTGACTTCGACCGGCTGAGGCGCTGGGAATCCCGTTTGCCCCGTTCTAGCTGCCAAGTCTTAAAATGCCTCGCATAACGTTTATAAGGGGCTGCCGTCCCAGGCTGCCACATAGGCGGCGATGGTACGTCGGACCCTCTTAGGGGCCTTGCTGGGTCGTTTTAGGTCACCTCTCCGTTAGGAGGGTGTCAAAAAGATGCAGCGAGGCCGACGATGTAAAAAAGCAACATTCATGCCAAAAAGCCAATACGGGCGGATAGCCTATCAGAATCTGATAGACCAGCCGCCCGTAAGGGTTCAGGGTACGAATTAATGTCTGTGTCCAAGTAACAAATGGAATGTCTTTTCTAGGCTGATTTATTGCCTAAGTGTTTGATTTCAAAGTACTTGCGTCTGATTTGTGCTGCTGTCCCGGCAGGGCTATTGCGAGGGGCAGGTATTTTTGCGGAAAAATCTTAAGACGACCCCTGAGGCCTAGCGAACGATTTGCGACTCTGAACCTGAGGTGTTTGATTTCGCAACACTCTGTTCTGCAACACGGCTCAGGTCCCGTGCAGTTTTGTGCAACAGGTCGGCAAAGGCGTCGAGCGTCGAAGCGGCGCTTTGAAGCACGACTTGGTTAGGCTTAACTTCCGAGGTCACCTCCAGTGCGGGCTCCACTGGAGTGGTGGCCGCTACTTCAGCTGCCGTATCGATCTCGGCGATCCAGTTGGCCATTGGGCCTTCGGCGACAAGTTCAGGACGATTGGCAAGGCGAACCCATTGGTCGACCGAATCGGCAAAATCCTTCGAAGCGAAGAAGTCCACTGCGGACTGAATCTCTTTCGCAGTGACTTCGACGCGATTTTTCCATGCGTTTGCTGGTTGAATCTGCGACGAGCTGACGATCGCGGATTGTTCGGAAGGACACGTATAGATCTCGCCTGTGGTGGCGTCGTATCCACAGCTCGATTCGTAGCTAGGAACGACGGTGGCCGTTTCTACAATCGTGATGCTGGGCTTGGCCTCTACCTTTGCAGTAACAACGGCAGCGCTCTTCGCGGGCACGCGAGATATCTTGGCGGCGGGCATCGACCACGTAACTGACACGACAGCGCCGGCCAGCGAAATGATCAAAATCGTAAATGCCTGAAACGAGCGATTCATCCGGGGTATCCTCCCTCGTACATCCCACAGGCAGTCGAACAACCTTCGACATTCTCTGCAGGACCACTCCAATCGTTCCAACCTCAACCGCCAACTGCCTAGCGGGGGCAAACGTCCTCGTTCACCCTGGTGTTCTCAACAAAGCCCCACATGCAGTACGAAGGGCAGAAGCAATTCTCTTCGTGAGTAAGGAAGCTATCGGAGTTTGCCGACGGCAATCCTTAGGTAAACGAGGGGCATTAGAAAAGCCCTAACGCCTTACCGACCACCTAGAGCGCTAAATTCCTTCGCATCGACCTTGTCGGTAATACCGCGCGTGGTCGTTGTGACGATTAGCACCGATGAGGACGTGCCCACTAGTGCATGTTCCCCGCAGGTTATCGTCGAGGGAGAGAATCGGAGTAAAGCCTTACGGAAGCAATCCTGCAAAAAGCAGCGTTAAGCAATTATGAACAAGGATGTTCATGCTACCGAGGTGAAAGAAACGGATGCGGACGATTAAGACGCCGCATCCAAAGCTGGTTGCAACTTACTTATTAGGAAGCGCCACGTATGCCATGCGCAATTGGTGCGTCGCCATCTCAATCAGCTTTGTTTCATCCGGGGTTAGGTTCCCCTTCGTCTTTTGCTGCAGGATGTCTAGCGTATCGATGAAATGCTTGGCCATCATCGGCTGCACATCGATTTTGTCGGTCATCGGATTCTTCATGATCCCGAGCGCTACCATCGCTTGGCTGGCTAGGGTTTGAATAAGCAGGTCAAAGGATGCTGGTGGAACCGTTTGGGGTTGGCTTGTCATGGATGGAATTCAATGCTGGAGAGTAACAAACAGGATAAACCGAACGCGACCTGCAGGATTTGCACTAAGTTTTGGCCGGATAGGGCCGCATGGAAACGACCCCTTCCTCAGGACTGCTCGCACTGGCGTACAGACGCTTTGGAATGCGCCCCGATAGATAGGATAACCGGCCTGCTTGGCATCCCAGTCGCATCGCATGTCCCATCCCGATCGGATCGCGGGCATGAGCGATGGCCGTATTGAGAAGCACGCCGTCAACGCCCAGTTCCATTGCCATGGCAACGTCACTAGCGGACCCGACCCCGGCATCGACAATTACCGGATAATTGGGATCTTCCTCTTTGAGGTATTCCAGGATGATTCGCAGCGAATTCGGGTTAAGAATGCCTTGCCCCGATCCAATCGGACTTCCCGCAGGCATGACTGCCGCAGCCCCCGCCTTTTTCAGACGGCGGGCGATGACCGGGTCATCACTGGTGTAGCAGAGGACCGAAAAACCTTCGGAAACTAGAATCTCGGTGGCTTTGAGGAGTTCGATCGGGTCGGGAAGTAGTGTCTTGGCATCCCCTAGGACTTCAAGCTTCACCCAATCGGCCCCTGGGTTTTCCAGACTGAGCAGAATTTCACGCCCCATGCGGGCCACTCGAACGGCATCGGTCGCGTTGTAGCAACCCGCAGTATTCGGCAGGAGCAAGTACCGATTTAAATCGAGAAAGTCGAGGATGTTGTTCCCTTCGCCGTCATAGAGTCGTTCGCGACGAACGGCGACCGTAATGCAATCCACGCCGGATGCATCCAGAGAATCTCGCATGATCGAGAAATTCTCGTACCGCCCCGTGCCAGCGATCAGGCGGCTGCGCAGCGTATGTTTGCCGATTTGAAAGGGGGCGTCAGAAGGAAGCATCGGCTCCTGCGTGGCAGAGATTTTGGTGGTTACAGAGGCCATGATGGTACTGCTTCATCCTCCGCCAACAAAAGAAACGACCTCGATGCGGTCCCCATTCTGCAATTGCCAGCTGCCGTGGGAGGAACGTGGAACGATCTGTTCATTCACTTCCACTGCCACGCCTTTGGACGCAACTTTTAGCTCCAAAAGTAGCGTTTCTAGCAAGGTACCCGCCGCTAATTCCTGCGGCCGACCGTTCACAACCACCTGAAGTTTTTCAGAACCGACAGACATGGTGTGGGCGAACGCGAGAAAGGCTGCGTCAGGCCGTAAAGCAATAAAAAATTAGGGGAAGTCACAGCAGAGATCTTTCTCGCCGCGACTTCCCCTAATTTTAGAGCTTCCCAGGGCCCCTGACAACGGCGGGGCCTTGGCGCTATTTTGCCGCGTTAGCCCTTATCGATGTGAAAAAGCCAGCGACCTAGGCAGCGGGATTACTCACGGATTTCGACGGCGCGAGCCTTCCCCACGTCGAGCAGCACCATTTTGTTGGCTTGTTTGGCCAAAACGGACGAAGTTCCACGCACCCAAGGGAACGTGTAGGCGGCAAACGCACCGGAGTTGGCGTCTGCAACGTAGACGACCGACTGGGCAGGACGGACATTCGAGCTGGCCCCCTTGGGATTCCAAGAGCCGGTCGACATCACATAGCTAGGCTTCTTGCCTTTGGCGGGTGTCAACGTCTCGGTCACATTGGTGGTGAACCAACCCGTGAACTTGCCGACCCGAGGGTTCAGTACAAAGCAATTGAGGTCACCGGTAATGTAGTCGAGGAAAAAGACTCCTTCCCCTTCTTCATCTACCATGCCCGTTGCAACACCAAAGGTGTCGCCGCTCATCGCGGTGCTGGCCCGCAGCTTCATTTCTTCAAACTTGGCCTCAACGGTTTGAGGAGAGTTTGATCGGAAGAGGGGGTTAATTCCCATGCCGATTAGTAGGCCAGCGACAACACCTAGCCCCAGCACTGCAAACCACCGAAAACGCCTTAGCTTCAACATCTGGCAACTTCCTTTTGCTGTTGTGCAAAACACCTCTGGCATCGAGTTGTGCCGGCAGCGGGTTCGAGCAAGTCGTGTCGATCGTGCCCCTCCATCCATTTCCCATGGCATTGGATCTGCCTGGGAATTTTGAAATGGAACTGGCCGCTTGCGACCTTCCGACTGGACGAACCGGTGTTTTGCGATGATTTCCCGCCCCAAACGCAAATCCTAGCGGATGGCGATGCGGTCGCCTAGCAGATTCTTGAAGATATCTTGGGGCCGGGGCTAGGGGCCTGCGAGTTGGCGATGCGTGACTGGCAATGGCGGATCGATCTGCTACAAAAGAGGGCTTCCGGCCCCGGCTTTTTGTCAGGTTTTGGGCCGCATACTTTGCCCAGCTTGGCTATCCGAGCCGGGGTGGGTTGGCAACTGTGGTGGAGATTCCCTGGCGGAGGTTTCGCAGGGTTCTCGCATTCGTGCTTGCCATTTGTAATTTGGCGTTCCATCAACTTAGGAGTGTTTGTTCGATGTCAACCAATGGCCCTCTCAATCGAAAACTACGCATGGCCCTTTGCGGCGGCGGCCAAGGTTCGTTTATTGGTCGCGTCCATAGCACTGCAGCAGTTCTCGACAATCGCGCGGTTCTAGTGGCGGGGGCATTGTCCTCGAGCGCCGAGAAGTCGAAAGCTTCGGCCCCGGACTACGACATTCCGCTAAGCCGCGCTTATGGGTCCATTCATGAATTGGTCGAAAAGGAAAAGGCGCTGCCTGCAGATCAGCGAGTCGACTTTGTATCGGTTGCAACCCCCAACCATACGCACTTTGAAATTGCAAAGACTGCGGCTGAAGCGGGTTTCAACGTGATTTGCGACAAGCCGATGACATTGGACCTTGCTCAAGCAGAAGAGCTGGCGACTGTCGTTGCTAAGTCGGGCGTTGTGTTTGCTGTTAGCCACAACTACACCGGCTATCCACTGGTACGCCAAGCACGTGAAATGATTCTCAGTGGTGAACTGGGAGAAATCAACGCCGTTCGCGCTTGCTACATCCAAGGTTGGTTGCGTACCCGACTGGAACTGGGAGATCAGAAGCAAGCTGCATGGCGCACCGACCCGAAAAAGAGTGGTGCTGCTGGTTGCTTTGGCGATATTGCTACGCATGCCTACAACTTGGGCCGCTACATGACGGGCCTTCTGCCTGATCAAATCAGCTGCCATCTGAAGACGTTTGAAGCAGGCCGTCTGCTAGATGATTATGGTACGGCAATTGTGAAGTACCAAAACGGTGGCCTCGGTACCGTTACTGCATCGCAAATTAGCCATGGTCGTGAAAATGACCTGTCGATCGAGATCGATGGCACGAAGGGTTCGCTTTCGTGGCGGCAAGAAGAGCCGAACGTGATGATCGTTCGCACCAATGGCCAGCCCCATCGGATGTACACGCGTGATCCGAACGCGCCTTACATGAACGACTCGGGCAAGGGAGCTTGCCGCTTGCCAAGCGGACACCCTGAAGCATTCTTTGAAGCATTTGCAAATGTCTATCGCTCGGCTTACGACGCGATGGTCTTGCGTGCGACCGGCAAAGACTTCGAGAAGAAGAATACGATTTACCCCAACATCTGCGATGGTGTGGAGGGGATGTATTTCATTCAACAATGCGTCGCCAGCAGCCAGCAAAATGGTGCTTGGTTGCCAGCTTGCCATCCGCAAGCTCGCCAATAAGATTGCTGGCGGGATGAACCATCCTGCTTGCCAATGAAAAGTGAAGCCCCTGCCTTAGAGACATCTAACGCAGGGGCTTTTTTATGGCGGATTGTCGAATGGATGATTCGCGCCTAGTTAAAGCTATTGCCCCGAATCGTCGGCAACTTTGAGGGCTTTCCCTTGCACACTGGCCTTCATGCCTAGCGGGCCGACGGTTTGATCAAGCAGTTCGGCCAGCGTCACATTCTTGGCGTCAATGTTGACCGGTTCTTTGAGCCGGCTTAGCAGCTGTGGCGGAAACTCAAACGTCAGCCCTTGTTCTTTGGCAATTGCTTTGAGGATGGCACCTGCTGGTTGTCGCTGCGCCGTGAGCGTAAAACGCTTTTCGCCCGCAGGGGTATCGCCTTCGGTAGCACTATTATCCAGAGGCAGGCCTTTGACTGCCTTTTGAACCTGCGCAAAGTCGGATGGCTTTCCATCGAAGACTAACAGAGTGCCTTCCAAGCGAAACTTGGCGGTGGGTAAATCTTTCTTCAGCGTTGCCAGGAGCTCGTCACGCTTAGTAGTAACCGAAAGGGGAACTCGCTGCGTTGTGACGGCCGGTATCGGAATGGGAGAGAAGCGTGCTTGGCTACCATCGCTGCTGATTTCGCACGTCAGGCCAAAGCCGGCCAATATCAGAGAGAGCTGGACGTAACGTGGCATCGTTGGGAGCGAGATTTGCGGCCATAGATCATGAGCGAGGACTTCTTCGTTGATGACCTTGATGGAAGAATCGGAAAACCACTCTTTTACGAGGTCGCCAGGAATCGTCCCTTCGGCCCATTCTGCACTCTTTGGTGCTTCCCAGTAGCGTTTGGCGTTGGCGGGCAAGCGATCCAGGTGCTGTTTGAAGCGGCCGTTGGCTGCGGAAAGTCCGGCGACGGTTTCAATTTGTCCGATGTAGACCACATTTTGGATGGTGCAGGTTGCCAGGTCGCTGCGCAGCGCGATTAGCTGTAGCACTTGTTCTAGTGGCAAGCCTTTGCATTCCAGTTCGAGCTCATGGGAGGAATCCGCGCGACGGTCAAGCATCACTGCGACTTCATGTGTTCGACCAAGTCGCGTGAGTCCCTCGCGGATCGGGACTCCGCTCCAACTAATGCCAGTGGCTGAAGCTAACTGTTTCTTTAGGTCGGCGCCCGTTTTGAAGTTGGTCGTGTCTGCGTCAGCAGCAATGAGTGTGGATGCAAAAACCGTCAAAACCCCTAGGATCGTGGCGATCCAAGCACAGCGTCCTTGCGTAGACCTAACAGTGCCACGAATGGTATTTCGCATAGGGAATTGCCTTTAAAAGTTGCCCTTATTTTTCGCCCATTCCCCCAGTATTTCCCTCGCTTTCCAGTGTAACGCGAATTGGCGACACGAAGGAGAGAAAAAAGCGGGTTCCTGAGTTGGGAAAGGTTGAGAGGGGCGACACGTCTAATTACACTCGAACCAGGCGAGCGGTTCTTCAGCAGCAATGACCTTGCGGTTTTGCTGGGAAAAACCGCCATTTCCCGGAGTACCCTGTGAGCCAGTCAACGCAAAAACCGCCGTACTTAGAGACACTGTACCACCAGTTTCTTGAGACGGAACATGCTGCCGATTTTGTACGCAAGATTTCTGGCAGCTATACGCTGGCGACGCTTGTTCGTTTGGCACAGGCCGGTCGTTACACAACGCGCCGCGCTGCCGTCATGGCGATTAGCTACCTGGGAGACTATCGTCAAAATGCGGTGCTCGGCATGGCACTGCTCGACAAAGATCGTGGAGTTCGCCTGCTAGCAGACAATGGAATTCGCGACCTGTGGTGTCGGGATGGAAATCAGTTTCAGCAACAAGAGCTGAAACAGTTGATTCGATTGAATACGGCCGGCCTGTACGAAGAGTGCTTGCCACTGGCGGATCAATTCGTCAAAGACGCACCTTGGTTTGCGGAAGGCTGGAATCAACGAGCCATCGCTCAGTTTGCTCAAAAGAACTTTGAACAGTCCGCCAGTGATTGTCACCTGGCCCTGGAGATCAATCCGTATCACTTTGCGGCCGCCGTCGGCATGGCGCATTGCTACTTGGAACTGGATGATCCCTTTACGGCCTTGGAATGTTTTCGTCGGGCGTTAAAGCTCAATCCTGACCTGGCCGAGGTTCGAGTGCAGGTCGACTATTTGCAGCGAACCCTGGAAGGGAAATAGTCTCGCTGGCTTTGACGCTGACGGGCTATCTATTGAAACAGGTGGGGCGGAAGCGACTTGAGGTGTTGCATATTGATGCGACGCACGCTTTCCCATGGGATGACCGTGATCGATAGCTTTCCGCCAGACTCTTTGCTGGCAAACACGCCATGATCTCCGGTGGAGAGTTCTTCGCTGAAGTAGTCGGGCGCAAAAATCTCTCCCTCGATTAGAAAGATCTCTAGCTCCGTATCATCCGTACGTTGTTGCCATAGGGTACGGAAGATTTGGGCCGGCGAGCCTTGCGATGCATGTTCGGCCACCGGCGCGGCAGGTACTGCATGGGTTTCGGGAGCGGCTTGCTGCTTTCCGGAGCCAGAACTTTTGAACATGCTAAAAAAGCCAGAGTCAATCTTTCCGCCCGTTGAGCCCGAGTTTGCCGGTGCGGGCTTCGTGGGCTTGTTGCCGCTCCCCTTATTTAGTCCAAAGGCGAACTCTCCGCTGGCACTCATCGGCGAGACCGAAGCGGTAGGCGCTGCATCGGCCTCTGGTTCCGATTCCTCGTCATCGGAAGGAATCTGAAAAGTAGAGCCGCAGTGTGGGCACTTTCCAGGCTTCCCTTTGAGCGAGGGAGGGCCATTTAGACGATGGCCGTTGGGGCACAGGAATACAAAAAGCTCGGCAGGATTGGGCTTTTCCGTGCTGGCCTGCGTTACTAGTCCCGCCCCGGATTTTCCTGCCGGTGAATCCGCATTATTTCCGGCGTCGGCAACTTCAACAGAGTCCCCTTCCAGTTCTGGAGTTGGGACGGTGAACGTCGTTTGGCACCGTGGACACTTACCCGTCTTTCCCGCCATAGCAGGTGGTGCCGACAACTGGTGACCGTTTGGACAGAGGAAGGTGATCGTCATTCAGGCCCCAAGTGGACGAAGCGGCGGTGGTGCGAAATGCAGTGCGGTAGGAAAGGCCCCGCCGTCGCTATGAACATAGCTGTGGCGAAAAGGAATGCTGCCCCCGACCATTGAATCTAATTCAGAGGAAATGGAGTCGCAATAGAGCCAGGCAGCACTTCGAGGGGAGCTGGCTCAGTATGTTAGACAATCGGTTTCAGCAGGCCCTTTTATCGGCTACACTGTGCTTTTGGGGCACTCGTCCTCAAAAGTCAAACGTTCTTAGGCTTACACTCCCCGCTGGTTTGCCAGCCGTTTTCGACAACGGATTGTACATGGCGATCGAAGTAACTTGCTCTGGCTGTCTCACGCGCTTTCAGGTCAGCGAAAAGTTTGCCGGCAAGAAGGGCCCCTGTCCCAAGTGCAAGGCGCTGATCCTGATTCCGGAAAAGCCGGAAGAGGTGATTGTTCATGCGCCGGCCGATTCGGGTCCCAAAGACTCGAAGGGGGTGTCGGTTTTGAAGCCGCTGTTGCGGCAAGAAACGAAGTTGTCTTGGCTGGCGGTGGGGGGCATTGTCTTTGCCGTCGTGGCTGTTGTACTGATCGCGTTTGTGATGGGCCGAACGCTTGATAAAACCAAAGATCACACGCTGATCTTGTCAGTTGGTGCAGTATTGCTTGCACCCGCTCTCGCGTTTGCAGGCTATACCTTTTTGCGAGACTCCGAACTGGAGCCCTATCGCGGTCGTGAGCTGTGGTTGCGTTTGATCGCGTGTGGCGTGATCTATCCGCTCATTTGGGGTTTGTACGCGGGCTTGTTTCAGTATCTCAATATCCAGCCTGAGCTGATGTACATGTTGGCTATTGTTCCCGCAGCGGTTGCCATTGGCGGTTTGACAGCGGCATCATCGCTTGACCTAGAATTTGGGACCGGATGTTTGCATTACGCCATGTATCTGGGGGCCACAATCTTCTTGCGATTGATCATGGGCTTTTCGGCACATTGGCAAGAGCTGGCAAAATAACTCTGCGGCAACCACACACACCGTTTATACGAAGCAAAGCTATCGATTGCCGCCAAAGTCACTAATGGCTTGGCATAGGTCATTCAAGTGCTTGATCGTCATCGTGGGCGATATGCAGAAAGCCTTGAGGGCGCGAAAACGCTGGCTGGAGGGATTCGAGCCTTCACATGGCATGGTAACGGTGGTGATTCCCCACGCACTTCCATCTCCAAGACGTGCGCGAGCAAGGCTGGAAGCCGCAATGGACTGTTGCAACTCATCCGTTCGCTGTTGATAGGCAGTGTCGGATTCATCGGTCCGCTTATCTACCGGCAGTACTCGCACCAGAACCGAGGGGCCGGTAGCCTGGGGATAGAGTAGTTGCACGTTAGGCATTTTTGCCAGCATGTCGCGAAGCGTAAGTGCCATGTGCGTTGCATGTGCCAGTAGCACTTGAAAGCCTTCTGTCCCCAGTTGCCAGCAACTGGCCCAGGCCATGATTGGCCCCGCGCCAGACCGAGAAGTTTCCAGCGTGTATGCGCCCGGCTCGTCTTCGAGTCCCTGCAAAAAGTAAGGGGCTTCGCTGGGAGAAACTCGAAAGGGAGCGAGGTCGGTTCTCTGCTTGAGGACCAGTAGTGAGGCGGTATAGGGTGTGAAGCCGGTCTTGTGAAAATCGACGCCGAAACTGTCGGCAAATTCTAGTTCGCCAAGCTTTGCGGCCGTGTTTTTAACAGCGCCAAGCACTTGCGCAGGAAGCTCCAGCGGGTTGTTGGCAAAGTGATAGTTCTTAAAGAAAAGCCAAGACCAGCCAATCACTGCGTCGGCGTGAAGGTAGGGGATGATGGGCCAGTGAAGTTGTCTCGTTAGCGATGTTCGAAGTTCATCAATGGCTTTTACGGAATCTAAGCCAAACGCATCGGTGGTACCGCACGTGGCAATGATGGCGGCAACAGGAATCTGAAGCGAATGGAGGCGACGAATCTCCCCTTCCAGTTGCATGATGTCCATACTCGCATTGGCAACCGTTTTGATTCGCACGACGCTTTGTTGACCTATACCCAGCCAGGCAGCGGCCCGCAAACAAGCATGATGCGCATGATCACTGCAAACGATTGCGACGGGGCTTTTTATGCCGGTTTGTAGTGAGCCGGGAAACGCTCGCTCCAAGGCAATTCGCAGAGCGTAAAGCAGTGTCCCTGTGCCACCAAAGGTAAACACACCTTGTGCCGTGGAGGGAATCCAGTTGGCGAGTAGGGCCAGGTGCCTAGCGATTTCTTGCTCCGCCGCAACGTAGGGGCTGCCGCTTTCCGAACTGCAAAGGTTCGGACCCATCATGGCGGGCCATAGCGGAGCGGCGATGCTGGCAAGTGTTGGCTGCGGAATGATGTTGGTGGCAATCGCAGGATGTCCCCGCAATTGCTTGCCCCCCTGAAAACTGGCAAGGTTGCCAATGACCTGCTGCGTCGGAAGGCCACGATCGGGAAATATAAACGGGTCTATATCACCCTGCGCCATATTCGCTTGGGGCGGCAGGATAGATTTCTCTGCTGCGGCAGACAGGAACCCACTCCATGGAGAATCGGGGAGTGTCAGAGAAAGCCCTTGGTCACCCGGCCGCAAGAAGAAGTCTTGCAGGCGCGAAAGAAGCTGTAGATAGAGTGGTAGGCGAACTTGGTCGCCTGTCAACGAAGAAGGGGCCAGGTCGACGTTTGACATAGCCCCTCTCCATTTTCAAAGTAGCCCTGGACTTGAAACCCCTAATGCTATTTAGCACGGGGGCGTAGTCCAAGGACGATCAGCAAGCCTTATCGGCCGCCGCGACCGCCGCCGCCACTACCACCACGACGTTGACCGCCACCACGTCCACCATGCTCAGGACGTGACGAACGGTTGGCCATATTGCTTTCAATCAAGCCATCGATCGCATCATTCCACGTCGGGATGTTTTCATGCGAGCGATACTTGCCGGATGGGTCTTGGTCTTCATCCAATTGTCCATCCACAATGTCATCGGACTCGGAGTCTTCCACCATGGTGGAGCGACCGCGCGAACGAGTTGGAGGTGTGTAAGCATCATCTGCGTCACCGCTTGGACGGCGATCACCGGCAGCGCGGTCGGAAGGCAAACGCTCGGCACCTTCACGTCCGCCAGTGCCTGCTTCGCCTCGCTCTTCGCGATGACGACGACCACCACGACGACCGCGGCGGCGACGACGGCCACCACTGGTGCCATCGCTTGCCTTGCGAGCGTCACGTTCTGTATCGGTTTCGCCGACAACCGGTTGATCGTCAAGGTCATCAAGACGATCTTCTACTTCTTCAAGCGGTTCTGCCGCATAGCGATCATCAATGATGCTACGAGGTTCTGCCGGTGGACGACTGTGTAGCGGTTCACGGGGTTCGCGAGGCTCACGTGGTAGATCCAGTGCAGCATCTCGTGGACCAGCACCTTGGGGACGATCTTGGCTGCGTCCGCGTCCACGACCACCACGACGACGGCGACGTCCTCGTTCACGGCCTTCCGAAGATTCACTTCGTGGGTCAATGTCGCGTGGATCTACATCGCGTGGGTCCAGGTCCAAATCTCGCGGAGCGATTGCTCGCGGTTCCGCAGCACGTGGATCGATGTCGCGTGGGTCGATTGCACGGCTTTCCACGACTCGTGGATCACGTTCACGAGGGGCCCATTCGCGCGGGTCACGATCACGCTTGTCGCGATGATCACGACGAGGCTCGCGCGGTGCGGCGTCCCGAGGATCGATGTCGCGTGGATCGATATCACGAGGGTCAACGCTGCGTGCAGGACGCTCCGCACCAAATTCACGCTCGCGCTCGCGAGGTGGAGCCACGGCACGTTCATTGCCTGGTGGGCGGCTTGGTGAACGGCTGCGACCACTGTCGGAGTTACGGCCAGATTGCGAGCCTCGCTCTGAACGGCCCGAATCGCGACTGCCGCGTCCTCGGTCTCGATCAGGGCGATCACGGTCTCCGCGGTCTCGGTCGCGTTCACGCTCTGGTGGTGGGGAAGGGATCGATTCGCTGGGCCCTAGGTGCTCAAACGATAGATCGTCATCGCGGCGTGGCCCGTGCGAGTTATCGTCAGTGTCCAGCAAACGGGACCAGGGATCATTTACAGGGGCAGCAGGTCGCACTTCAGGAGCGGGTGCAGATGCAACCTCTGGAAGTGGTTCGCGAACTTCATCGCGTTCAAAATTGTCTCGTCCACGGCCACCATCACGGCGTCCGCGGCTATCTTGGCTGCGTCCTTCTGGACGACGGCCTTCGCCACGTCCTTCACCGCCACGACGTGGTCCACCAAAGCCGCGTTCTCCGCCCGAACGATCCGAGCTTTCACGTGGAGCGTCTTCGGAACGGTCACGACCACGAGGGGACTCTTCGCGTGGAGCGCGAGTCTCTTGCGGAGCAAATGCCTCGGCCGCTGGTGCTGCAAAGGCACTCGTCGGTTCGTGGCGAACACGTGGCACTTCACGAACGACTGGTGTATGAGCAGCCGGTGCGGGAGCGACAGGTTCTTCTACTTCGGGTTCAGGTTCTGGCGTGGTTTCAAGCCCAAGAACGCCGGCCAATTGCGACCAGTGTCCCTTGCGCTTAACAGGTTGGGCAGGCTTTGCGGCACTTGGCGCGACAGCCTTAACAGTTTCGACGGTAGCTTTTGAAGCAATTGCTGTTGGACGTTCTTCGCTGCTTGGAGCCTTGCTTGAGGTTGAGTCAGAGACTGCGGGTTCGTTTGCAGTTGACTCGGCCGGAGTGCTTGGCGTGGACAGACCTACAAATTCCAAAAGACTTTTCCAGTGATCGTTCTTCGACGACATTTCAGAGGGTACGCCCCAAATTAGAGATAGTTGGTTCGGAATGTGTCATCGCGAAGACATTGCTTCCCAGCGACGACAATGATTGACTTCCTCAACATCATGATGGCAGCACAGACTTCAGCGGCCGCAATTGCTTTCCCAGATAGACCTCGTCAGCTGTTCTTCGCAGCGCTCCAAAAGGTTGGGCTGAGCGGTATTCAGGCGGAAGCTAAAACCCCGGGGCACTTGCCGGCGGCCGTGGTGCTATTGCCACAATGCTTGTTTGTAAGCCGCAATTGTACAGGTAGTGGCGGCTTTCGGGAAGTCGTTGAAAGATAGGAACTTAGGCCAATTCTTTAGCCCGTTTTCGCAGGACCTTTAAGAAAACCATCGCCAATGTCGGCCCAAGCCGTTGTCTGGGCCGTATTTCCTCTACAATTGCTCTGTTCGGTCTGCATGGAGGCGGTCGCACCTTGGCACTCCCTCTAGTCGCACCCCCTTAAAAAGGTGTGTTGTGGCTTGGGAACGCCTTGGCAATTCACAGAGGGAGCGACGGTATCGGCCATTCGGCCAGCCATAATCTCCCGAAGGTCAATCAGGAGCACACGTTATGGTTTCTCCACGTTGGATGGGTTGGGTTGTAGGTCTGGCGCTATTTGGCGTTTGGAGCGTTCAACCGGCCTTCGCGAAAGTCGTTGCTGAGGCTGTGCCGGGAAGCCCCTTTGGTGTCGGCCGGATCACTGTTGATGCCGCTGATGTGGGGGGAATGCTGAGCCTGGAGCAGGCACTCCTCTTCGAGCAGGATGACCGGATTCTTTATCCCACCACGACGACGAACATGCCGGGGAAAGTGCTCGGACAGCTTCTGGGGTCTTCGGTTGAAGGTCCACCATCAAGCATCACCTGGTACTTTTTGGTGCGCGGCGAGGGGCCACTCAAGGTAACAGTCCAAACGCCGGCGCGTCTGCAAATGGTTTTGGAAGTCCGACCACAACCACCACAGCGGCAAACCAAGCTGTATGGCGATTGGTGGAATGCCTACAGCCAGCAAACCAAAACCCAGGTGGATAGCGGTGACTATTCCCCACTGATTCAGGTTTTTCTGCAGTCGATGCTTTCGGGCCGACTTGGTTTGCAATCGGTGAAGCCGATTCAAGAAGATGTGTCCGCAGCACAAAAGTCGGTGGAACTGCTTGTGGCGGCTGAACGGTTACGGATGGAAGTGCTGCGTGAGACCGTGCTGGGGCGTGGAGACTTTGCGGCGACGGCAAACTTGCCAGTTCCCGAGGCTCATCCCTGGCCGCAATTGCAATTGCCGCCGAGTGATCCCAATACGCCGGTAGAAGATATTGCCAAACGTGTGCCGGAAGAATGCTTTTACGTTCGGTTTGGCAACTTTCAAAACTATCTGTGGCTAGATGGCCTGCTGCAAGAATACAGTGGCGACATTGCCAGCATGGTGACATTGCGTGGTTACTATGCGCCGATGAATGAACGGATTCAAAAGCAGCTGGGGCTCAAAAAGACCGGGCTGGATAAGCTTCTAGGCAGCAGTGTGATCGCCGATATCGCCATCATCGGGCGCGATACTTACACCAGCGAAGGAGCGGCGATTGGCGTTTTGTTTCAGGCGAGGAACCAGGCTTTGCTGTCAGGCCTAGGCTTGCAGCGATCGCAGTGGCTTGCCCAGGAAAAGGGAAACGGCGCAACGCAAGAAACGATAAAGATCAAGGATAAGGAAGTCTCGTTCCTTTCAACGCCCGACAATCAGATTCGCTCCTTCATGGTAAGCGATGGTGGATTTGTCCTGGTGACAACTTCCCGCGCGATGGTAGAGCGGTTTTTGGAAACGGGTAACAACGAGCGTTCTTTGGCAAACACGGAAGAGTTTCGGTTTGCTCGTTCACTAATGCCGCTGACGCGTGAGGACACCGTTTTTGTCTACATGTCCAGCCGATTTTTTCAGGAACTTCTAAGCCCGCAGTACCAGATTGAACTGCGTCGGCGGATGCAGTCGGTAACGGATATGGAAGTACTGGCGATGGCACGCCTTGTGGCGAAGGCCGAAGGAAACAAAGCCCGGACCATTGAGGAATTGCTGGCCGCAGGCATTTTGCCCCAAGGATTTGGTCGCCGGCCGGATGGAAGTGGCCCGATTGAACAAGGGGAAACCGTACTTGATTCTCGGCGCGGAGCACGTGGTGCCTATTTACCAGTGCCTGATGTGAAGTTGGAGGCGGTCACTGCGCCGGAAATGCAGCGTTATTCGCAGTTGGTCGGTGTTTATCAGCAACAGTGGAAGCAGATGGACCCCTTGATGATTGGCCTTAAACGGTATGCGTTGCCACTGCCGCCGGGGGCTCCTCCCAAAGCAATGCCGATCGAACGTGTTGTGATTGATGGCAACATTGCGCCGCTCAATGATCAAAAGTACTCGTTCCTCACGTCGTCACTTGGCCCACCAACGCGAGAGTTCATCACGCCTGCTCCGGGAGACATCATCTCTGCCCAGGCAGTGATGCGCGGAGGTGCTGGACTGGCGAATGTCCCGCCGCATCACTTGTTTTTAGGCGTTCAGGACATGCCACCGCTGGGCGATTTTCCGCCCAAGGGGATTTTGAAGACGTTTCAGTTCTTAAAGTCGACTCCCGGTTATGTGGGAGGCTGGCCAAAGCCGGGCTATCTCGACATGCTTCCTTTCGGACTCTCTGGCCGTCCCGATGCCTACGGCTTTACGCGGATGCTATTTGGGTTGTGGCGGCGCGAAGGGGCCGGCTTTTCCGTACTGAGCTTTGACTTCCCCCTGTTGGCCGAGGCAACCCAGCATCTGCAGGTTGCCCTGGCAGAGAATGAAGCACAAATTCGAGTGCATGTGGGAGACCTTTCCAATGCGCAGCTTTCCGAATGGATTCACTGGAACTATTTTCAGCGAGCCAAGCAAGCTTCGGTAAGCAACGTCAAGTTACTACATACGTTGCATCAACAGCTTCATGTTCCGCTAGAGGAGTGTTTGCCACAGGCTGAGCACTTGCTGGACGCCAAGTTGCGTTGCACGCTGGGTGGCAAGTATGAGGTATTCACCGATCCTCGCCTTGGCGCACGGTATTGGCAATCGACCGCTTTGTCGCAAGGGCCTGCAGGTGAACAGGGAGATTTTCAAGCACCGCTATTAAAGTGGTTCCGCGGAGTTGATCTTCACATGACGAAGTACGATGACCGCGTAGTGGCACATATTGAACTCGATATGGCCCGTACGCCCGGCGCAAACATTCCCGCCGCGGAGCCGAATGAAAAGCCCGGCGAAAACGGAGAAGAGGCATCGTCCATTCAGTTGCCGTTTTTCAACCTGTTTAGCGGCCAAAGTGCCTTTAAGGCGAAAGAACCTCCTAAGGGCGAAAAACCACTTACGCCGGTTCCTAAGGGGACCAAGCCACCGGACCCTGCTCCGGAAAAGGGGCCGACAAAGGGAAAAGAACTGTAAGACGAGCGGGGTAACTCGCCACGATGGGTTGCGAGTTACTACTCGGTAGGGAAGTGATGAATTACACTTGCCTAGGATGGGCATAGTGAACTTCGTTCTCGGTTTGGATCTATGCGGATTTGGAAGTGCGGCAATGCCGTCCGCATTTGGGAACCTCCTTGGGTACGGTTTGATCGCGAAATATGAAACGGACGCTTGCAAAACGCTGTGGTTATTCGCTGCTATATGTGCTGTCTCGGCTGTTTGGAGTGCTCTTCTATCGGCTTCGGCTTGCCGGCCAAGAGAATGAACCACTGACGGGCGGCGGTTTGGTATGTGCCAATCACCAAAGTTTTTTGGATCCGATCTTGGTCGGGATCACGTTCCGTCGGCGCCTTAACTTTCTGGCGCGAGAAACACTGTTTAAGGTTCCGCTCTTTGGAACGTTGATTCGTTTTCTGGACGCAATTCCGCTAGACCTTAACGGCAGTGGCTTAGGGGGCCTGAAAGAGACGTTGCGACGGCTAAAGGATGAGGAGTTCGTACTCATTTTCCCAGAGGGGACTCGTACACGTGACGGTGAGATGTTGCCGCTGAAGCCTGGCTTTTGCGGTGTGGCAAGGCGTGGGAAAGTGCCACTTATCCCCGTGGGAATCGACGGTGCTTATCAAGCCTGGCCCCGCCATGCAAAGTTGCCACGGCTAGGCCGAATATCGATTGTGATGGGCGTGCCAATTTCTCCCGAAGAAGTATCGCAAATGACGGATGAGGAATTGGTTATCGAGTTGGAGCGGCGGATCAAAAAATGTCATCAAGATGCACGGGCAATGTGTGGCAACAAACGGATTGAAACCGCGTCGGCTGCGCCGGAACCTTCCCCTGACGCCAAAGCGTAGGTACGCTAATGGTTCGCCTGTGGATCAATCGCTTAACTTCCTTTCTTCCTGAATGGAAAACATGTCTGCAATCCTCTCCTCGTCGGACCAAATCGGCTATTGCACTAACGTGCATGCGGGACCCACGCTTACGCTGATGCAGGCCGAGCTAACCCGGCATACATTGGCCGTAAAACAGCAGTTTTCGCCCCAGAATACGATGGGGGTGGGCCTGTGGTTTTCCGCTAATGCTGCGGAGGAATTGGCTGCATCGCCCGCAAAAGTGGACGAGGTTGCTGCTTGGCTCAAAGGGCAGGGGCTGTTGCCGTTTACGCTAAACGGATTTCCCTACGGCAATTTCCATCAGGACGTGGTAAAGCACCAGGTCTATTTGCCCGTTTGGGGAGATGTGCTGCGAACGGAATACACCTGCCGGTTGGCAGATGTGCTTCATCGCTTGCTACCAACGGGCTTGGAAGGAAGTATTTCAACGCTGCCGATCGCATGGGGTACCCCCGAACTTTCTCTCGATCAATGGCAAGCCGCTGCGCAAGAATTTGCCAAAGTGGCTCAGCACCTGCATCGGCTAGAGCAGGAAACGGGCCGACTGATCCACGTTTGCATTGAGCCAGAGCCGGGATGCGCGCTGGATACGGCGGACGACTTGGTAGGATTCTTTCACCAGCATCTTTTGAAGGCCGCACCGGAATCCATCGTTAGGCGGCACTTGCGAATTTGCCACGACGTTTGCCACTCGATGGTGATGTTTGAAGAGCAGGGGGATGCGCTTCGGGCGTATCACGCCGCAGGGATCGAAGTGGGCAAGGTTCAGGTCTCGTCGGCCGTGCTATTGAAGCTGGATGAACTATCTGCGGCCGAGCGTCCGCAGGCTTTGGAACAGCTTGCCAAGTTTGTGGAGCCACGTTACCTGCATCAAACGGTTGTGCGGTCCGAAGGGAAGACGCATTTCTTTGAGGATCTTCCACTGGCATTACAAGCACTTGGCGCATCGGCAAAAGGGGAATGGCGCGTCCACTTTCATGTGCCGATCTATCTTGAGCGGTTTGGGTTTGTGCAGACTTCCCGTCCGCAGATTATTGAATGCTTGCAACTTGCCAAGACTTTGACAAACTGCCATCACTTCGAAGCGGAGACGTATGCTTGGGGCGTTCTGCCGGAGCCACTTCGCCAGCCAACTCTTGCGCATGGTATCGCCCAGGAAATGCAGTGGCTGGCTAACGTCGAGGCCTAATCGGCAGGCCAGGCCGGGACTAAATTCGGCACCAGATGTGATCTTTGTCAAGCAAAGTGTCCCACTCCCGGGGCATGACGAGAAAATAATTTCTTGCCGAGATTCTGCACGGCCGTTCATTGGCCGATGTACGCTGCCATTTTTGGCATAAGTCTTTGTGCGGCAAATGCTTGCGAAATGGGTCGCCCAAGAGCGATCCATGGGGCGCCGTCGGCATCTAACGGTTACGTCATGAGGTGTTTAGTGAAAAAAATTGGATATTTTCGCACAAACCGATAAACTCGTGCGTAGGAAGCTGTGTTTGTGCAAGCTCCGCACTGAAAGCTGGGTAAAGATATGTTGGTGCTATCAAGGAAGAAAAACGAGAGCATCGTCATCATGGGTGGAATCGTGGTGACGGTAATCGATGTGCGCGGGGACAAGGTGCGCCTGGGCATTACTGCGCCAAAAGATGTTCCCGTACATCGCAAGGAAGTTGCGGAAGCGCTAAGTCGGCTCGCTGCCGGTGAACAAGGGCAAGCAGTACCTGCCAGCCCAACCCCTACGCCGTAACGACGTTTCCATTTAATCGGCTGTTGTTCTGTCTGCGAGGACTAGAACGGCCAATGTTTTCCCAGGGCCTTTTGTTGGCATTCACGTAGTTCTTTAATGCCTTGCTTGGCAAGTTTGAGAAGTGCCGCCAGTTCATCGTCACCAAAGGTGGCTTCTTCGCCCGTTCCCTGGATTTCTACAAAGCGTCCACGTCCGGTCATCACGACGTTCATGTCGACGTCGGCAGAGACATCCTGTTTATAGTCGAGGTCAAGCGCTGGCTTACCATTCACGATGCCGACGCTGATGGCGGCAACGCTATCGATGAGTGGATACTTTTGTGGATCCGGCAGATCCTTTTCAATCGTACGAATCGCATCGACTAACGCAATGAACGCGCCGGTGATGCTGGCGGTGCGAGTGCCGCCATCGGCCTCAAGTACGTCGCAATCCACCAAGATGGCGCGTTCGCCGAGTGCTTCTAAATCGATGATCGCACGCAAGCTACGGCCGATCAATCGCTGAATCTCGGTCGTACGGCCGTCAACTTTTCCCGCACGCTCACGAGATTTGCGTGGGCTCGTGCTGTGCGGAAGCATGTTGTACTCGGCCGTGATCCAGCCCTTTCCTTTTCCCGCCATCCAGTCTGGAACTTTTTTGTCAATGCTGGCAGTGCAAAGGACGGTTGTCCCTCCCGCCTGATACAGCACGCTTCCCGGGGACTGGCGTGTGTAGTTGCGGCGGATTTTGATCGGACGAACCGGCATGGAAGACTTTCCCAAATGGGCTTTGTTAAAAGCGAGGAGCAAATCAAGAGGCTAGTGGCTATTTGGCCTTGGTACCCGGTGCACCTAACAGCCAGGCGATCAGGCCCTTTTGCACGTGCATCCGATTGCCCGCTTGAGCAATGACAACACTGTTAGGGCCGTCAATCACTTCATCAGTGACTTCTTCACCACGTCGAGCTGGCAGGCAATGCAAGAACTTGCAGTCCGAAGGAGCGTGCTTCATCAGGGCGGCATTCACTTGATAGGGAGTGAACGCAATCACACGTTGGGCATGTTCTGCCTCTTGGCCCATGCTGGCCCAAACGTCGGTGTAAACGCCGATGGCGCCCTTAACCGCTTCGCGTGGATCGGTGGTTTGTAGAAGCTTTAGCTCGGGTACTTCGGTTTGCAATTGCTTCAGGAATGGTGCATCAAATTGATAGTCTTTGGGGCAGCCCACCGTGAACTCGACCCCCAGTTTTCCGCAGGCGATCGCAAGGCTTTTTGCCACGTTGTTTGCATCACCGATGTAGGCCAAACGCTTGCCGCGAAGGTTGCCAAAGATTTCTTGCAGCGTGAAAAGATCCGCCATCGCTTGGCAAGGATGGGCGCTATCGGTCAGGCCGTTGATCACGGGGACCGTGCAGTATTTCGCCAATTCTTCAATGCGAGAATGCGCGGTTGTCCGGCAGACGACTGCATCGACGTATTGGCTTAGCACTTGGGAAAAATCAGCGGCGGTTTCACGCTTGCCCCATCCAACGTCAGCGCCAAGAAAGAGGCTGTTCCCGCCGAGGTGGGCGATTGCCACTTCAAAGCTAACGCGGGTACGCAGGGATTGCTTTTCAAAAAGCATGCCTAGCACGCGTCCCGGTAGGAGCGGTTCGCGCACGCCTTGGGCAAGCTTCGCCTTCAGGTCCTTAGAAACGGCAAGGACATGCTCCACTTCAGCAGCAGACAATTCCAATAAGGTCAAAACGTGTCGCGTCATTCGAATTCACCGCCCCTAACCCAACATCTCACACCAAAAAGAACCTGTCACAACCACGGAACCGATTTGCCGCCACTACTTACGCGGCAAATCCTTGATGACATCGCACAGGATGTCACAACCTTCTTCGATTTGTTCTTCGGGAAGGTTCATTGCAGGCAAAAGCCGAATTACAACGTTCTGCGTGCAATTGATCAGCAGTTTGCGATCCAAGCAGGCCTTCACCACAGGTGCGCCTTCTACGGACAGCTCCACGCCAACCATCGTGCCTACCACACGCACATCGCGAACCAGTTCGCACTCTTCCTTAAGACGAGTAAAGCGACGCAGGAAGACTTCACCGACTCGCTTGGCAGCTTCGAGCAGACCGTCTTGTTCAATCGCTTCAATGGTGGCAATGCCGGCACGTGCGGCGATGGGATTACCACCAAACGTTGCGGCATGCATGCCGGGACGAAGTGCAGGTGCGATCTTTTTGTTGGCGAGCATCGCTCCGCCCGCAATGCCACCACACAGTGCCTTGGCCAACGTCAGAACGTCGGGTGTAACGCCAAAGTGTTGGTAGCCAAACCAATGACCGGTTCGGCCGCAACCGGTTTGAACTTCGTCGAAGATCAAAAGGAGGTCGCGTTCATCGGCTAACTTACGCAGGCCTTGTAAAAATCCTGGTGGTGGGATGCGTACGCCCCCTTCACCTTGGATCGGCTCGACCATGATCGCGCACGTTTCGTCGTCGATCAGGCGTGCGACCGCTTCGAGGTCGCCAAAGGGGGCGTATTGAAAACCGGCCACTAGTGGGCCTAGGCCTTCATGATATTTTGGTTGAGCCGTTGCCGACAGCGCGCCCAGCGTACGGCCATGAAAACCGCCGGTGAACGTGATGATCTTGTAACGCCCCTTCGATGCGGCCAAACGTGCCAACTTGATGGCGGCCTCATTGGCTTCGGCACCGCTATTGCAAAAGAAGGCCTGGCCGCCAAAGCTGCGGTCGCTGAGAAGTTGTGCCCACCGCCCTTGGGCATCCATGTGCCAGGTGTTTGGTACGTGGATTAGCGTGGCAACTTGCTCTTGAACGGCGCGTACGACGTGAGGTGGGCAGTGTCCCAAAAGGTTGCAGCCCCAGCCAGGGAAGAAGTCGAGGTAGCGGTTACCTTCCGCATCCCACACCCAGGAGCCTTCGCCGCGCACGAGGTTGACGGGGTAGCGGTTGTAGTTGGCAATCACATACTGCTTGAACAGTTCTACCGTCTCTGACGAACTCATTCCAACGACATCGGTGGTCATGACAACCCTCCTCTTTTGTGCTGCCTTACTCGCTTACGAGGTCGTTCGCAAATGCAAGAACGACCTTTTTCACCCGCCTAATCTTCTGGTCATACGATTCGATTGGCAATTTAGCTTGCCTTGACGATTTCTGTACCTACACCTTGCGTGGTGTAGATTTCTAGAAGGAGTGAATGGCGAATACGGCCATCCACAATGTGCACCTTCTTGACGCCGCGGTCGAGTGTTTCCAAGCAGGCTTCGACCTTAGGAATCATTCCGGAATCAATCACGCCGGTGCGGATCAACTCGCGTGCTTCAACATCCGTGAGAGAGTGGATGATCGAAGTTGGGTCGGCCTTGTCACGCCGAACACCGTTTACATCGCTCATGTAAATCAGCTTTTCGGCGCCGAGGGCCTGAGCAACCGCCGTGGCTGCCGTGTCGGCATTGACGTTCAACTTGCCGCCGTCGGCAGCCAGAGCCATCGATGGAATTATCGGAACTTGGCCGACGTAGCACAGCTTTTCAATCGGACCGCGATCGACACGCGTAACACGCCCGACATGGCCAAGATCGATCTGCTCACCATTTTCGCCGGTAAGCATCATCTTTTCGCCAAACAGCACATTGGTCGTGCGGAAGTTGAAATTCATCGCGCGGCCCCCCAGCTCTTCAATCGCCTGGGTAATTCGCTCGTTGGTCTGATAGGCCAAGACCTCTTCCACGATCTTCAAAGTGGCATCGTCGGTGTAACGTCGGCCACGGATCTTTTTGGGGACAAGGCCGGCCGCATCCATCGCGCGATCAATCGCAGCGCCACCACCATGCACGACGACGGGACGCATCCCAACCGTCTCCATAAAGACGATGTCCAGCAGCGTATGCCGCAGGGCATCCTCATCCTCCATCACGCTGCCGCCAAGCTTAATGACTGTAATCTTGTCTCGAAACCGACGAATCCAACCCATCGCCTCGATCAGGGTGTCTGCCTTTTGAATCGCTTCTTGCAACGAACGAAACCTCCACCAAATCAAGTAAAATGGGCCGAGCTGCGGTTAGAAGAATGAGAAAACTGCCATCAGCTTGGAATCAATTGCCCCGTTAGGTTGAAGCACCAAATATTAGGGGGTAGCTTCTCTCAGGCCCCTGGGGCTGAGACCATAAATTATTTGCCAAACCGTAAGTTATCGAATCTCCGGACCGGGCTGTCAACGCGGAAACCCCAACTCACTAAAAATTAGCGCTAGCTTGGCCGCCCTTGCGGTGGTGTGCCGATCCTCCCTACTAGCTGTAGGTCCTGATTCCTGCCACCATATTTTGAGCCGTGGGTCGCAGTTCTGGACGAGCGCTTCCGCTCTTTGCCCCGGCCTTCGGACTCAGTTTGTTCTTCTCGAGCTTCATGGCGTAAACCACGATGAATTCTTCACTTGCAATCGTTTTGGCCGGCGGTCAAGGGACTCGGATGAAGTCCGATCTTCCCAAGGTGCTGTGCCCCGTTTTGGGGCGCCCAATGATCCATTACGCACTGGATGCGCTCGAGGCTGTAGGGATTGCAAAGGTGGTGGTGGTGGTGGGCTACCGGGCTGAAGACGTTCAGGAAACTCTGCAAGGACGAAAGAATCTCAATTTTGCTTTACAGTCTCAGCGACTGGGGACGGGGCACGCGGTCATGATGGCCCGCCCTTTTTTGGAAGGGCACCAGGGGCCGGTCGTGGTGGTGGCGGGTGACTCTCCCTTGATTCAGGCTAGTTCGCTGCAAAAACTGCTCGATCATTTTGCTGCCCATACTCCTGGCTGCTTGTTGGGGACGCTCCACAAGCCCAACCCCGTTGGTCTAGGCCGGATCGTTCGAAGTGAATCTGGAGAGTTTGTCGGGATTGTAGAGGAGAAAGATGCGACTCCCGAGCAGCGACAAATTACCGAAGTCAATATGAGCACCTATGTGTTTTCGGGTCCGGATTTGCTGACTGCGCTGGATTTGCTGGGGAACGACAACCGCCAAAAGGAGTATTACCTAACGGACTGCCCCGGAATCCTAGGAAAGCGTGGCAAAAGGGTTGAGGCGCTTAGTGTACTAACGCCCAGCGAAGCGCTCAGCATCAACACCCCGGAGGAATTAGCCCTCGTGGAAGAAGAGATGCTTCGGCTGGGCTATCCTCGCGGAAACGCCTCTTAGAGATTACGCTAGAAGGCTTCTCCTTAGCCATTCACCCTTCTGAGTTTGATCGTGTGCCATGCGCGAATTGAAGATCTTTTCTGGACAGGCCAACCGTGCTCTTGCCAAGAACATTTGCAACCACCTGCATTTGCCATTGGGAGAGATTGAGCTTGGCAAATTCTCAGATGGTGAGAACTTCTGCAAGATTGAAGAAGACATCCGCGGTCGCGATGTGTTTCTAGTGCAGCCGACGTGCCCGCCGGTGAATGACAATCTGATGGAATTGCTCATCATGATTGACAGTTGCAAACGGGCCAGTGCGAAGCGCATCACCGCCGTAATGCCCTACTTTGGCTATGCACGCCAAGATCGCAAAGATGAAGGGCGCGTGCCGATCACCGCCAAGCTGGTTGCTAATTTGATCACGCGTGCTGGTGCGGATCGCGTGCTGACGATGGATCTCCATTCGCCTCAGATCCAAGGCTTTTTCGACGTTCCTGTCGACAACATGTATGCGGCACCTGTTCTGAATGACTTCATCACCTCGCTGGGAACGCCTGACAACGATCGCGTTGTAGTTAGCCCCGATGTGGGAAGCATCAAGCGAGCACTGGGGCACGCCAAACGTCTTGGTGGCAACTTGGCGATTGTCGATAAACGCCGTTACAGCGGAACAGAGACCAGCCAAGAGCACATTATTGGTGGGCCGATTGAGGGACGCGTGGCGATCATGTTTGACGACATGATCTCTACCGGCGGCAGCATTTGCGGAGCCGCAGAAAAGGTACACGCGGCCGGCGCGAAGGAAATCTACGTGGCGGCAACGCACGGCGTCCTTTGCGGCAAGGCCATTGAAAAGATCATGGCTGCTCCGATCACGGCACTTGCCGTAACAGATACGATTCCAATTCCGCCGGAGAAAATGACCTCCAAGATCAAGGTGTTGACCGTGGCGCCGCTGCTTGCAGAGGCGATCAAGCGGATTCACCATGATCAGTCGCTAAGTTTCCTCTTCGATAAGACGGATGAATAGCTCAGGTTGTCTATGACCAACCTTTCCTTGCAATGCCCGCTGTGCGGGTCCATGATGGAAATCGACGCCAGCATGGCTGGTATGCAGGTGGCTTGTCCCACGTGCCAGGGAGTCGTGCAGACGCCGCCACTGGAAATGGGGCCAGGGATCGTTCCGGCCGCAGAGCCGCTGTCGCTGGGTTGTCCGATTTGCCAAGGAGCATTTCAAGTTGTTCCAGAGATGGCGGGGCAACAGGTCGCTTGCCCGCACTGTCAGTCTCCCGTGGGGATTCCCGATCTTTGGAATGCGGGTGCTCCCCCGGTGATGGAAATGGGGGGCATGTCGATGCCTCCGTTTGAGCCACCGCCGGTCGAAGCCCCTGATGATGGGCTGCCTGTTGTTCGTTCGGGAAAAAAGAAGAAGCGGATCGGACCAAACATCGCCGACCTGCTTCCGCCCGGTGCGGAAAGTCTTCCGCCGGAACTTCCTCCCGTTCCAGCAGAGCCAGCTCCACTGCCTAAGGATGATCCGGCCGCACTAGCAGCCGCGTTGCTTCCTCCTGGCGTTGCCGCTGGCGGTCCGGTGACCGTGGGAGAGCAAAAAGCAATTTCAACAACGCCTTCCAAGCGTCCCGTTCGATTGCCAACATCGGCCCACGGAAAAGTGGTGCCGACGCCCGACGGTGGTTACACCACGCTTCAAGACAAACCGACGATGGTCGATACGGCCGCAGGGCCGATGGAAGTTCGCAAGCTCAGCCCCGAAGAAAAGGCAAAGCGTCGCTTCCGCATGAACCTGATCATGTACGGCGTTTGTCTACTGATCCTGATCATTGCAGGATATGTCTTTACGATGTTGTAGTGCTTAGCATGACGAACACTTGTTCGTCGCGACTTAATTCCTCTTTGCATTTTGCTGGACCGCATTGGTTTGGCGCACTATAAGGCAGTTGGCGTCTCAACCTGCTTTTACTCCGTACTGTAGGAGGCCCGCGCCATGCAAAAGCCTAACGTGGAATTGGTCGAAGGGGATCTTCTCGATCAGCCCGTCGAAGTGATTGTGAACGCTTGGAACCGCAACGTCATTCCTTGGTGGTTGTTGTTGCCCCAGGGTGTTTCAGGAGCGATCAAGCGGCGTGGAGGAACCGGACCCTTCAAAGAACTTGCCAAGTATGGCGCCATGCCGCTGGGGTCTGCGGTACTCACGTCCGCAGGACGATTGCCGTTCAAGGGAATCATCCACGTGGCCGGTATTAATTTGCTGTGGCGAGCAACCGAGTTATCGATTCGCAGTTCGATTAAAAATGCCATGGCCATCGTCAGTGAACAGCGGTTTGGTTCCGTTGCGTTTCCACTGATTGGGACCGGGTCGGGTGGCTTTCGTCAGAACCAAGCTCAAGAGCTGATTCTAGAAACACTGGAACACTGTGATTGTCCCGCGTTGGCACGGGTAGTGGTGTTTCGACGAAACCCACATTAGCTTTGTGCAAATCGCACTAACTCTTCCGATTGGCCCAAGTGTCAATCTGCTTGCGGGCTTGTTTTTGGGTCAGTGGAACCGCAGGAATGACGCTGGCAAGGTGCTCGTCGCGATGATGTTCATGCTCAGGGCGAAGGGCATGTTCTACCTCTTCTTCCAAGCCAACGATCCAGGCCGGCACATCCAGGCCAACGCCTGTGGGTTCATGGGTTAGCTGGTCGGTTTCGTCGATCAGCAATTGGAACTTGGGGCTGGTGCCGGTGTCGCGAATTTCATCAATGGATGGGCGAACGAGGGCCCGAATCCGATCGATGGAAAGTGGACGAATAAAGCGCTCGGCGAGGCGATCCGCGACGGTTGGCATTCGCATGGCGTACTTCTTTTGAAGGTCGGCCAGCTTGCGAAGGTATTCATCCGCCTCTTCCTGAATCCGCTCGGTCAGAGCTTTACGCCAAACACGTGCCGCTTCTTCCAGTCCATGGCGGACCAGGATCTCATGGGCCAGCACGACCGGCTTCAGATTCCAGCAAACACGATCGTACCGAGTGCGAAGCCGCAGGAAGTCCAAAAGCATGTAAAGCAGTTCACCACGGTCGGACTGAGTGGTGGTGCTGTTGTAGTCGCGATACTCGCCGTAGTTCTCAACAATCGATTCTAGCGCCAGCCCCAGCATTTCCGCAGCGTCGGATAGCTTCAAATCCCCTTGCAACGCTTCCAGCAGTTTCTCGGGCGCTTCGTCGGAAGGATCTTGTTGCTGCGATGCCAGCCAGTCTGCCGTTCCTTGATGCAAGATCGCGCGAATGTTCGCCAGGTTCAAGAACCGCTGCGTGAAAACGTCGGCGCCAAACTGCTCAATGAAGGTGACCAGCTTCTTCCATTGGTTTTTGTCGTGAACGCGCTCCAGGACCGACAAACGCAGCGTACGGCTATGTGCCAACCAACTGGTTAGCAGCGATTCCGTCAGTTGCTCAAGGCAAGCCACCAAGGGCTCGGCCTGTTTTTCTTCAGTCGTTTCTTTGCCAGGACGGGTCCACTGCTTGGACGAAATTACTAGGCTCTCTACCAAGGCGCGATAGCCAATTTTGAAAAGCTCATCAAACTCGGTGATCGCTCCAGGGCCGACAGGATGGTCGCGCTCCATTTGGCGAGCAACTTCCAGCAGTTCGCATGTTTCCACCCATAGGCCTAGCCGGGGGAACCAAGAGAGCAAATCTTGGATGGCGCGTTGGCGCGAACGAACCCGCACGATTTCTGCCGGATCGCCCCCCTTGGAAAGCGGAACGTACAACAGTGGGCGTTTGGCCAGTGAGCTCCACAGGTCTTCCCAGGCAGGGCGTACGGCCGCATCATCCCGCGCTAGTAATGCGGAAAAAAGCCGTACGGTGCAGCGGGCTTCTTCATCAAGGTCGCTGCCGTCGGCAAGTGATTCACCGGGATACATGGCGGCACGGGCTGCACTGAGCAAGCGATGTGCGTCTGCCGTTTCCACGGTGGTGGTGACAATCCGCTCGAGGAGTGACTCCTTCGTCATGCGACGACGGTCATACTCGATCATCGAGTCATGGTCACCCGAAGGAAGCGGAATCGCAAAACCCTTTACCTCAGCCAGCAGTGCTAAAAGTCGCTCTTGGTTGTGCTGGGCTTGCTTGATCCAGCGGCCAATCACGGCGAGGCGACCACTTTGGGCAGCGGGGATGCTCTCTTGGCGAATTGAGTCGAGCGAACGGTTGACGGCTGCCATCTTCCATAGACGGGCGACGGTCGCCAAAAACGCAAGGCGATCTGCCACACGCTTTGACTCGCTTAGCAGCATGTCATGGCTGTTGTCACTGGTTTCAAAGATCGAACCTGAAATACCGTCGTCGGTGCTATCCTTGTAAACCATGTCCTCGTACGCGGACGAGAACTCATCGTCGCCGGACTCTTCTTCCAGTAGCGCGGGGCCACCTGTTGCCGATTTGCCAACTTGGAATCGGGGGACCTCCCAGAAGGTGTCTGCATTCGCTTCCAAGAAGTCGAGGAACTTACGGGCCAGGTCCCAAGCTTTGCGATGATCGGTGCCAATCTCGTGACCAATGCTGATGTCGCCAGCAACCGCCTGCGAGAACCAGCGAGTGGTCAAATCATGGAAGGAGCTATTGGCCCGTTCAAAGCCGATTTTGTCGGCTTGTCCTAGCCAGTGAATCAGCAACGCCATGGAGGCAATCAAGTCACCCCGCTCTAGCAGCGCTTCGATGACGAGGGCGTAGGCCTTCGGAGAGTCAAACATCTCGGCGTGGGGGGACCAAAATGCCACATCACCAGCCGCTGCGCCACCTTTGTGCCAAACGTTGAGCGCTTGGGCAACTCCTTCGGCCGCACGAAAGACCGCCATTGGGTCTACGGCTTCTACGGTGGAAACTTCGTGAGCCGCATAGCGATGCCACCAGTTGGCGGTTTCCTTGAATTGCCGCGAAACACGCCGAGAAAGCTCGGTATTATCGGTGGCGGCCGCTTCGCTCCAGACGCGTGAATAAAGTGCAAACAGTCGATCCATCAGCGCGACCAATTCGTCGGCGCGATGGTCTCTCACACTGTTTTCCATCGCAGGAAACAGGCTGAAGTTGGCATCAAAACCCAGGATGTTCCACGGGTCAATGATTGCACCGCACTGAATCGCCCGGCGAATCAAGTCCATCACCTGCGGCAAGATTGCGGCCGCTTCATCGAGCTTGGATCGATCACAGGCCAGTTGCCCCGTGGTCAATAAGCAGTCGATTTGGCAGATCATCCGTGCCGAAGCACAAGGGACGACGTTCGCTTGGTCGGCGGCCGCATTGACGTTTCCCATACGGGCAAAAATGCGGGCCAAGTGGACGTGCTCAAGCTGCGAAGCACGCTTGCGAGCTAGTTGGGCATTCAGGTGTTGCCGAGCACCACCAAAGGGTTGCCGTTTTTCGGCGGCTTCGGCCACCAAACGCTGGGCGTGAGCCCCCGTCGTCTTTTGGAAGAGACGATTGTAAAACTCATCGCGGTAACGGGCGATTTGAGGTAGCAACTTGGCCAGCGAAATCGAAGAATCGTACGTGCCAGGCCCTTCACCACTGATGCCCGAAGCCATCAGGATGGTACCTGCCAACACGGCGGCTGCCTCAAAGATAAGTTCCTCGCGCGGAATGTCGCTGGGGTCATCGAGGCGGCGCATTAATGCATCGAGCGTGACCTGCTGTACGACAAACCGGCGGTAGTGACCACGTTGATCGATCTGATGCGGGTCCCACTGGCCAAAGTGATAATTGGGCCGTTTGTTGGCGGGATGATCAAAATCGTATGCTCGGGGATCAATCGCGAGTTCTTGCAAATTCTTGGGCTGAAACTGAGCCGCCTGCAAAAGGTCACCATCAGTTTCCTCAAGAAGCTTCAGCGCCAGTTCCACGACGGTTTTCTCGGGCCCGTACCCTACGCCCGCCCCGCGGACATAGATCGGAAGGGGGCGAACAAACTCGTGCCGGTAGGGCTCAATCTTCTGAGATTCCAGGGCCGCAACCGGACGGTGGCCAATGTAATCACTTAAGGCTTGAATCGCACCTTGCAGGATTCGCTCTTGGTCGGTCCAGGGAGCTCCCTGGCGAATCACCGCCTCAAAGACGCGGCCAATAAAGAAGGGACGCGACAGGGTTTCTGGCGTCTGGTGAAACAGGAGATCTTGGTGGTAGTTCAGGTAGCCCGGCAGCACTACGTCAAACACCAGTGGTATGACGCCACAGGCCTGTTCCGGATCGCGAAACGTCGCGGAAGACTCGGCCCGTTGGCCAATTTCCCCTAGCAGAAAATCACGCAGCCCAAGGTAGGTTGGCTTTGACGAGTTAGGGTGCTGGTCGAGCCAGCCGTAGATCGAGTTGATGCCCGCTAGAAATAGGGGGTCTGCGGCGCCGGCCGAGAAGTTGATATAGCCGAGCACTTGCTCGACGGGCAAGCTGCTGCCCGGTGATTCAAGTTCTCGTTGTACCATCGGCCGTCACTCCAGCTACCACAAATGGCTGCCAGGGGGCATTTAAGTCCCCAAGAGTTTGTCTCCAAACGACTTATCGTAGGAAACGGGGTGGCACTTGGTCTAGCGGGCCAGCGGTTGCCTCGCCCAGTTTCTCGTTTTTGCCATGGATTTTCGACAGTTTTTATTTGCCGCCAATTCTATAACCTATTGTTTTTAAAGACCTTAAGGTGGATTGGCGGGTATTTTGGAATTCTCCGCTCCATCCGGAAGGTCGGGTAGTTTAGGAATTCTGCTCGGTTTGCGCCCTTCACGGTGGTTGAAAAAGGTGCAAGTCGGCGGATCGGCATGTATGATAGATCGGTTGAATTCTATTTCGCGCCGAAAATAGTTTTGCACACTGGGAAGCGTCTTTCGTATGCGCCAAGCCATTGGACTTTTTGTTGTTTTAATTCTGGGTTTGCCCCTGTCGCTATCGGCCCAGGTGTCGCAGCGTGGTCTCCTTTCGCAGGAGTCGCTGTCGCGCTATGGCCTCGAAAAGATGTGGCAAACGCAGGTTGATTTTGACACTTCGCGTGGCCGGGTCGTCGATGTGACGATGCAGGTTTCGCTTGAACGTGGTTACACGTTGTTCGAAATCGTCGATCAAGGACGACGCATCCTGTTCACCCAGCATGATCGCAATGCCTTCAATGAAGAGATTGGGATCGAAGGGGCAGAAGCCAAGGCCAACGAGGCCATTGCAAAGATCAAAGCGAAGCTAAAAGAAGCTGGCAAGCCAGAAACCGATGCACCTAGCGTCGTGCGTCGCCTCATCCCACGCGTTCGACTTTACGCCACCAGCGAGCGTGGAACGGTCCATGCCATCGATGGTGAAACGGGACGAACCGTTTGGTCGACTTCCGTCGGACGTCCCCTTTTGCCAACTTCGTCGGCCGCTGCCAATGATGACTTTGTAGCGGTATGCAACGGCAGCCGACTCTTTATCTTAGACAGCGAAACGGGCTCCATCACGAATGAACGTCGTGTGGTGGGTGCTCCTTCAACAGGTCCAGCCGTTTCGGAAGATTCGGTATTTGTTCCAATGATCAGCGGGGCTGTTGAGCGTTATGTGCTTGATGAGCCAACTCGCCCTCCGTTTATCTTTCGCTCGTATGGTCGTCCATCGGCCCAACCGGTGGTTTCAGAAAATAGCGTTACCTGGCCCACCGAGAGCGGAAATCTCTATGTTGGTGCGGCTCAAGAAGGTGGGATGCGATATCGTATCCAGGCCAAAGATGCCATTACTTCGTCGCCCGTTTTCATCAACGAAAAGCTTCTGTTTTGCTCGCACGATGGTTACATCTACTGCGTTTCCGAGCAACGTGGCAACATCCTATGGCGGTTTACCACCGGTGAACCGATCAGCCGTTCACCGCTCGTAATTGGCGATAAGGTGTTGGCGATTACCGATGTTGGTGGCCTGTATTGCCTATCGCTAGAAGATGGCACAGAGCAATGGGTCTCGTCGGGAGTTCGTGGATTCCTGTCGGGTAACACCGACCGTGTTTACTGCTATGACCGCACCGGTAACCTGCAAATCATCAAGACGCAAACCGGCAATCGGATGGGAATGCTCACGACGGTTGGCTTGGACGTTCATGTTCAAAACAACCTGACTGATCGATTGATCCTGGGAAATAGCAACGGGGTTTTGCAGTGCGTTCGTGAAGTTGGCCAGCATTGGCCTGCTTACCGCGATCCAACGGGAAATGCTCCTGCCGAGAAAAAGCCGCCTAAAAAAGCAGCGAAGCCTGCTCCTGCTGCCGAAGAACCAGCCGGCGATGCAGTCGATCCTTTTGGTGGTGATGCACCCAAGGCAAAGCCTGCCGAAGCTGCGGAGGCCGACCCATTTGGTGATGGTGCTGCTAAGGGGGAAGCGATGCCTGCTAAAGAAGACGGGGCAGCGGCAGCGGAAGATCCTTTCAAGTAGTATCGGACGGCCGATAAACTAAAACTTCAAGGCCTAGGCACTCAAATGCCTGGGCCTTTTTTGTTGCGCCGGCGGCAGCCAGGCAGTTCCCCTCTTTCGCCACGACGGTCAGCTTTCCTGCTTGCAATCATCTGCAGAAGCGGTGATATTCTCAGCTAGTTGCTGATGGTGACGGTCGATTGCGGCCAACCTCTCTCCCTTTCTACTGCTGGACAACACTCGCAATTCATAAGGCATTCATTCGCATGTCCAATATCTCATCCGCTTCGATGCAGTCGTCCTCAATCTCTCGTCGCGATGCTTTGGCAATTTCGGCCAGCCTAGCGGCCGCTGGGCTGATTAGTGGCGGAAGTGCCCTGACAAGTTCGGCCGTTGCCGCAGACGATGCCACGGCAGCCACCATGCCCATCATCGACTGCCATCAGCATCTGTGGGATCTGACGAAGTTTGAGCTCAGCGTGGCTCAAGCCAGGCTCGCCGATTGGCAAAAGCTTTCTGCCGATCAACTATGTCGCCGCAGCGCACGGCCTAGGGATTGAGCAAGCAATCTATATGGAGGTCGACGTTGTTGCGAAGATGCAGCAGGCCGAAGCAGAATCGCTGATTGAACTTTGCAAGAGTGGAAAAACCGTCACCAAGTCGGCTGTCATCTCGGGACGTCCCGGTTCGCCCGCGTTTGAAAAGTACATCCGCCAATTTGCTGATGAGCCGGTCATCAAAGGGGTGCGTCAAGTTCTCCATTCGGAGGCCACGCCTGCCGGTACGTGCCTTGAGGAACAGTTTGTGAAAAGCATCAAGCTCTTGGGCGAGCTAGGCAAGAGTTTTGACCTTTGCATGCGGCCGACAGAACTCGCGGATGCTGGCAAGCTGGTCGCGCAGTGCCCCGATACTCGCTTCATTCTGGACCATTGCGGCAACGGCGATGTGCAGGCCTTCCTTCCCGAAGCGCGTCGGACCGAAAAGCCTTCGCATGAAGTCGACCAATGGAAGAAAGATATTGATGCACTTGCCAAGCTTCCGAACTTGATTTGCAAGATTAGCGGTGTAATCGCCCGCGTACCCAAGGAGTGGGGAACCGCCGATCTGGCGCCAATTATTAACCATTGCATGGACTCTTTTGGCCCGGACCGTGTGATTTTTGGCAGCGACTGGCCAGTCTGTTTGCTGGGTGCCTCCTATCGCCAATGGGTGACGACGCTCAAGGAGCTGATCGCCAATCGCCCAGTTGGAGATCAAAAGAAGCTGCTCAGCGAAAACGCCCGTAAGTTCTATAAGCTGGCCTAATTGGGGCGTTTTGCTTAGTGGGATTTAGCAGGGCTGCGGTGTTGCAATCGCGAAAGATTGCCAAGGTTCACAGCCCTCAAAAGGGGTGGCTGGAAAAACTTCGTGAGTTTTTCCTGGCGCTGCCACTTGCCAGGGGATCGGGCGGTTGCAATCGGCGACGGGTCTGGTACTCTCTTGGTTCTCGGTGCTACAGGTTTCCTGCCCGCGAAATGTTTCGCTGCCCGAGCAGAATGACGGACATACTCAACTGTGGTTTCGTGAGAGGGAGAGAAGATTTATGTCGATGTTTATCGGCGAGGGCTTGGTTGGCGAAGGTAATGAAATTGCTCACATCGACTTGCTGATCGGCAGCAAGGACGGTCCAGTTGGCAACGCGTTTGCCAATGCTTTGGCACGTCAAAGCGAAGGTCACACCAACCTGCTCGCAGTCGTTACGCCGAACTTGGCTGTAAAGCCAGCAACCGTAATGATCACCAAGGTAACGATCAAGGGCATGAAGCAAGCTGTACAGATGTTTGGCCCTGCCCAAGCTGCTGTCGCTAAGGCTGTTGCTGACTCGGTAGAAGCTGGCGTTATCGCTAAGAATCAAGCCGAAGACCTTGTCATCGTTTGCGGCGTGTTCATTCACCCAGCCGCTGCCGACGACAAGAAGATCTATCAATACAACTACGAAGCCACCAAGCTCGCCATCTCGTCTGCAATGACTGGCAAGCCAACCGTAGAAGAAATGCTCAAGGGCAAGGATCAAGTTCATCCTTTCCGTGGCTTCTAATTGATTCTGTTCAATTAGACGACTCGTTCGTCTGTGACACGATTCATCTAGCCCATTATGGCCTTTGTGCCATGGTGGGCTTTTTCATGCGATGATCGTATCCCCTCACTGATTTTCACGCATTGCCTTAAAGAAGGAATACGCGTCATGGCCAAGCCCAAAATCCTGATGCAACTTGATCCCGATGCCCACGCCAGCATGTTCGACGCCGTTGTTGCCGTCGATTCTGGGGTCGATCATTTGCTGCAATACCATTCGGTAGAGCCAACTGCCGTCGAAGGATTGGTGCATGGTGCCATGTTCACTCGTGGCGTTCCCGATCTCGCTTCAACGGCGATTTTCATTGGCGGCAGCAACGTCGCCGCCGGCGAAGAACTGCTAAAGCAAGTCAAACGCTGCTTCTTTGGGCCGATGCGTGTAAGTGTTTTGCTTGATGCCAACGGAGCCAACACCACGGCCGTCGCAGCAGTTTTGGCCGCCGTCAAGCATGTTCCCGCAGCGGGTGCCACCGCTACGATCTTGGCCGGAACGGGGCCCGTGGGCCAACGAGCCGCTCGCTTGTTGGCAGGCCTAGGTGCGACGGTTCGAGTTGCCTCGCGCACGCTCGAAAAAGCGACGGCCGCTTGTGATGCCATCCGCCAGCGTTTGCCTAACGCTCAGCTGGTTCCGGTAAAAACTTCCGACGATGCCGAAACGGCGACAGCCATCGACGGAGCGCAGATCATCATTGCCGCCGGTGCGGCCAAGGTGCAACTCCTTCCGCTGAGCATTCGCAAGGCGGCAAAATCGCTGAAGGTGGCTATCGACCTCAATGCCGTGCCGCCGCTGGGGATCGAAGGGATTGAAGTGATGGACAAAGCGGTCGAAAAAGATGGCGTCGTTTGCTACGGCGCCATCGGCGTTGGTGGCACCAAGATGAAGATCCACAAGGCCGCCATTGCCAAGCTCTTCACCGCCAACAATCTAGTACTCGATGCCGAAGAAGTCTTGGCCATTGGGCAAGAACTGACGGCGTAGGCAATAGGGCCGAAAGTTTCAGAGCCGGAAGCGTTAGCGACGGCCATCCCTCCGAAACAATAGACTCTTATTCGCTCGGTGCCTGACCCTCAAATAGCCGAGCAAGCACCGATTGCGGACTGCTTAAAAAACGGTGCGTAAGTCGATAGTGGTCGGTTTCTTCGTATTCAATGCGTTGCATCCCGTTGGGATTCAGGTGATAGATCCACGCACCTGGATAGGCCATGATGATCGGCGAGTGGGTCGCAATTACCAATTGGCTCCCGTTGTGAATTAAATCTCGAAGTAGCGACAAAAATGCAATCTGCCGCGTGGGCGAAAGGGCTGCTTCAGGTTCATCCATCAGGTACAGGCCGTGATTGCCTAATCGGTTTTCAAACAAGGCAAAAAACGATTCACCATGGGATTGCTCGTGGAGGGGTGCATCTCCATAGGAAAGTCCCCCGAGCCGTTCCACCTCTGTCGCCAAGTTGTAAAAGCTTTCTGCCCGAACGAAGTAACTATCGGCAGGTGTTGTGGGCTCTTTAGCCAAACGAATGGCTCTAAACAAAGCTGAATGCGAGGAGCGTGTAGAGAATGTGAAGTTGTGGCTACCCCCTTCGGCATTAAGCCCGTAAGCCACCGCAATCGCCTCGAGTAGCGTCGATTTGCCGCTACCATTCTCTCCCACCAGGAAGGTCATTTGGGGATGGAACTTGAGTTCTACCAAGCTTCGAATCGCTGGCAGGTTATAGGGATATTCATCGCGATTCTGTACGCGGTCCCACATCATTTCCAAATGGCGAATGTACGGGCCAGGCGTAGACTTTCGCTTCCTGGCCATCGGTTCCACTCCGAATAGAATGTGATCTGCCTAATGTCAGCATGCAATGGCTGAGCGAAGTACACCTACGGCAGGCGGTGCCCCATCTTGTCTCGCTTGGCCGTTAAGTACTTCTCATTGTGTGGGTTTGTTTCGGAAATGATCGGCACTTGGTCCACCACTTCCAAGCGAAAGCCGCTATAGACAAACGCATCTGTCTTTTTTGGATTGTTGGTCAGCAATCGCACCCGTGTTAGGTTCAGGTCTTTGAGGATCTGTAGCCCCACGCCATAATCGCGCATATCGGCCTTGAAGCCGAGGGCATGATTGGCCTCAACCGTATCCATGCCTTGTTCTTGCAAGGCATATGCCTTGATCTTTTCGGCCAGGCCGATGCCACGGCCTTCTTGAGGCAAGTACACAATCACTCCTGCCCCGGCCTTGTCGATCATCTCCATCGCCATGTGCAATTGGCTGCCACAGTCGCAGCGGAGCGAATCCAGCAAGTCCCCTGTGAAACAAGAAGAGTGCAAGCGAACCAGCGGCGCGTCGGCTTTGTCCGGTTCTCCCTTCACTAATACAATCGGTTGCTGGGTTTCAAACCGCACTTCATAGGCAATGATCGTGAAGTCGCCATATCGGCCCGTGGGAATGGTTGCTTGTGCAATGCGTGAGACCAATTTTTCGCTGACGCGGCGATAGGCGATCAACTGCTCGATGGAAATGATCTTCAGGTTGTGTTGCTTGGCCAGCATTGCCATGTATTCGCGCGAGGCCCGGTCTCCCTTTTCGTCCAGAATCTCGCACAGCACTCCCACCGGAGCCAACTTGGCCATTCGGCAAAGGTCGACGGCAGCTTCTGTGTGTCCGGCACGGCGCAACACGCCCCCTTCTTTTGCCAGTAGGGGGTGAACGTGGCCAGGGCGAAGGAAGTCTCCCGCGACGGTCTTGGGATTGGCCATCTCTCGAACGGTGCGACAGCGCTCCTCGGCCGTAATCCCGGTCCGAGAGGACCGATGGTCCAGCGGCGTCATAAAGCCGGTTTGCAGCGGGGCCGTGTTTTGATCGACCAGAGGCATTAGGTTTAGCCGACGGCAATCTTCCGGCAATAGCGGGGCGCAAAACTGCCCCCGTCCTGAAAGGACAAAGTTAATGGTCTCGGGCGTCGCTTTTTCGGCGGCACAGACGTAGTCCCCCTCGTTTTCTCGGTCTTCGGCATCGACCACGATAATGACTTCGCCACGCTGGATGGCGTCAACCGCTTCCTCAACTGCTGAAAACTGAAAAGGCACAAGTCGCTCCGGCAAAAAGAGTTGCTACAACAGGAGAGGATGAGTGTTCGCTCCCGCCTGTAGCCCTTATTATAGACCGTGACCCTTCGCTTCGCCCAGGCTTGCCACCCCGAGAAACCGTCGGCTGGCCCTGCCGTTTGCCCTCCGGTCCGCTGTAATCCCCCTATTTGGCTTCGGTTCCCTTTCGCTTGGAGCGTTATTCCCTGTGCTTCCCCGTGAAGAATATGTCGAGCAAGCGCACCTGTTTCGGGTGATTGGGCAGCGGATGTCGGAAATTATTCCGATGCAAGAGCTGTTGGGCCAGATTCGGTACGAGATCCTCTCGACTGCCCGGCTGCCCATGGCGATCGACTTCATGCTGGCGGAACTGAAGCATCTGGGGACCATGTCCACCGCGATGAAGCGGCTGTCGCACTACTTCACCCCATTTCAAGCCTATGTGATGCAGGAGGCCGAAAACGATCGCGGCCGGTTTGATTTTCGGGTCGCGGTGGAAATCCTTGAGGCGGAGGCCAATTATCGGGCCAAAGGATGCACGCCCCAGGGAATGTTCCTGTTTCAGTTTGAATGCCTTTGTCGCAACCGAATGAAGTACGACCCGGGCCTAGCTGCCATCGCCGGTGATCCCTTGTTCGATGAGGCCTGGAAAGAATGGATTCTCACGGTCCGGCGACAAATGGGGCTCGTTGACTTTGCCGACATGCTCTACGTTCGCAGTCAGTACTCGCTGGTGGTTCTCGCCCAAAAGCGGTTTGAAACCACCATGCCTGACAAGCCCATGCTATTTGGCGAACAAGAAGGCAAAATTGCTTTTGCCAATCGTGGGAAAGATCCTCTATTTCTTTTCTCTGCGTTGCAAAGACAGTTGGGCTACCCAGCCGTTCCACGTCCGAAACAACTGGATGAATCGCAAAAGCTATTGCGGGTGCTAGAGCTAAAGGTCGAACGACTTGAAGCTCGCATCAAGCTGCTCGAAGAAGAGGAGAAGGGGGGCATCGACATCACCAAGTTCTATGGCAAGCCAGCCTCGGGCGATCTAGGTCGCGTGCCCCCTCCCGACGATCTCGGTTCGTACGGAAATTCGGATTTGGATATCTAAGGAAAAACCGATGCTGCTCCGTTACTTACTTGAAAACTACATTCGCTCGGCCGCAGGCTCTAGCTTGCGCGAAACGTTGGCGCAGGTTCTCTCCCAGTCCGGCATTGGTGGAAGTGAAACCGCCCCGTTAAAGGCAAAGCAACGTGGTGAGAACTTCCGTGATTCCGAGGAGCTTGCGCCTCCGTGTGATGCTGCCGTGATCTTTGCGCTAAATGCGGAAAGTGGCGGCCTGATCGACCTGCTAGAAAAGCCCAGCATCACCAAAGTGGAAGGGTTCATCGAGCATGCCGGCCGGTTGCACGAGAAAGAAGTTGTTGTCGTGGAAAGTGGCGTCGGGTCCGAGGCTGTCTCGGCAGCGGTATCCAATGTCATCCAGTTCCATCATCCACGCTGGATTGTTTCGACGGGTTTCGCCGGCGCGCTTGATCCAGGGCTAAAGCAAGGAGATGTCGTACGGATTGATTCCGTGGTCTGCGAAGGATCGCCTCCGATTGAGCTGATTGCACCTGTCGATGCGGCGGCCCAAGCAGTTCTTGAAAAATGGCGTCCCGGCAGGTTGCTTACGGTGGATAAAGTAGTTCGCACGACCAAGAAGAAAGAGCGTCTACATCGTGAGACTGGGGCGATCGCCTGCGACATGGAGACTTACGTGGTTGCGCAGATCTGTCAAAAGATGAATGTGCCGCTGATTGCCGTGCGCATCGTTAGCGATTCCGTCGAGCAAGAGCTTCCTGCGGAAATCGAGGCCTTTTTGGGGAAAGGGAGCTTGGCAACCAAACTAGGTGCCGCTGCCAAGGCACTTTGGGGGCGCCCGCAGGCCGCGCTCGATCTTTGGCGTTTGCACGATGACTCCCTGAAACTCTCGGACAAGCTCGGCAAGCGTTTGGCAAAGCTACTCGCGCAGGTTTAAGCCGAGCGTTTGCAAGGCCCGCCTAGGGAGTGACGATCACCTCGGCGGGAAGCTTTCCTTCGACCAATAACTTTTCAAATCCGGAGCTGGCATAACACTTGGGCGTGGTCGTTTTGTCGAGTGGATGTTCTTGGCTTACGACAAAGGCCGAATACTCTGGCATCTGCTTGATTAGCTGCATGCCACGTTCCCCCGCCTGAATGCTGACGGCCGAAGCCAAACTGTCGGTCCAAATGCCACGCGGTCCTACGATGGTGACGCTGCTTCTGCCAGTGACGCCCCAGCCGGTTTTTGGATCCACAAGGTGAGAATGCCGCACTCCATCCACAATCAGGAACTGTTCGGAATCACCCGAAGTCGAGACGGCCTGATTGCGTAGCCCCAGGAACATCACCGGCGGGGCACGCGGATCAAGCGGCGCAATACCCACTTTCCAGTGCGACTCACCCGGCGGTGGTTCGGCTGCAGAAATATCTCCACTGGCTCGCACGAGGGCGCGTTCAATGCCACGCAGTTTCAATAGCCGCAGCCCTTCATCCGTTGCATACCCTTTGGCGATTCCTCCCAGGTCCAGTCGCATGTTGGCGCGGCCTAGTCGAACTCCATGCAGGGCCGCATCAAGCTGTAAATGCTCGCCCCCAACCGAGGCAAACGCCTTTTTCAGGCTCTCCGCGGACGGGGGCTCTTTGCGACGCCGACTGCTACGCCACAGTTTAGTGAGGGGCCCCACCGTCACGTCAAAGCTACCCTCCGATTTCTGCTCGACCTGTTTTGCCACTTCTAGCACTTCCCAAAGCGACTGGCTAACCAGGACCGGCGCTTGAGTGGGGGAGCGAGCGCTCAACCGGTTTAGTTCACTTTCGGAATCGTAATCGCTCAGCAGGGCATTGAGCTGGGCGACTCGCGCTTCGACCGCCTGGATCGCCGCTTCACCCTCTGTGGGGTCCTTGGCATATAGCACCACTTCAAATTCCACACCCATCTGCGGGAAGGTCTTTTGAAATCGCTTTAGTTCGGGCTCGGCAGCAACGGTAAACGGCACGAAAAGCAGCGCGACTATTGCAGCGCAGGCAAAACGACGGAACGTCACAAGTACGGCGGCTGGCGAGGAGGTTGTCACAAAAGGGCCTGTTAAACAGAAGGGAAACAGCAGCAGGTAACATTTATTCTAGTTGCGACGGGTGGTTTTCAGGGGCATTTTCCTTCTACGACATCGGCAATTGGCAAAACTCCTGACGATTGAATTGCCCCCCGCAAACCGCTATATTGGAAGAAGATTTACCAATAACCCCGAAACGAGTACCAACCTAGCGCGACGTCGCCGCTAGGTGGTTTTGTTCATCGCTTTTGAATTCTCGGAGAGATGGTATGCAAAAACCGACCGAATCCACCGCTAGCAAGCAAGCCTCGCGTCGCCAGTTCATGAAGCAATCTTCGTTACTAGTGGCCGCTGGTGGTGCTTTGGCGGCTGGGCCGCTTAGCATTGCTCAGGCTGCTCACTCGTTTGGTAGCGATGAGATCAAAATCGGTTTGATCGGTTGCGGTGGTCGTGGAACCGGTGCTGCCGTTCAAGCACTCAACACCACGGGTGGCCCAGTTAAGCTGGTTGCGATTGCCGACGCATTCGAAAATCGTCTGCAAGGTGCCTATCGCAGCATCAAGAGCCAACACAACGACAAGGTCGATGTTCCTAAGGAGCGTCAGTTTGTTGGTTTGGAAAGCTACAAGGACTTGCTCAAGTGTGACCTCGACTTGGTTATCTTGGCGACCCCACCTGGCTTCCGTCCTTTGCACTTTGAGGCGGCCATCAATGCGGGCAAGCACGTCTTCATGGAAAAGCCTGTTGCTACCGATCCAGCCGGCGTTCGCCGCGTTTTGGAAGCAACTCGCAAGGCCAAGGAAAAGTCGCTCGCGGTCGCTGTTGGTCTACAACGCCGCCACGAACGCCGCTACATGGAAACCGTCAAGGCAATCCAAGACGGCGCAATCGGCGATATCGTTTTGGCCCGTGCTTACTGGAACGGTTCAACTCCTTGGGTAAATGCTCGCCAAGACAACCAAACCGAACTCGAGTACCAACTACGCAACTGGTACTACTTCAACTACCTGTGCGGCGATCACATCGTCGAACAGCACATCCATAACCTGGACGTCATCAACTGGATCAAGAAACGCTTATCCAAAGACGGCTCAAGGTGTTGGTGGTTGTGAAGTTCGCAAAGGCAAAGAATACGGCGAGACTTTTGACCATCACATGATCGAGTTCACCTATGCCGACGGCACGGTGCTCCTCAGCGAATGCCGCCACATTCCAGGTTGCTGGAATTCGGTTGCTGAATTCGTCCACGGTACCAAGGGTAAGTCGGACGTGAGCGGTGCCAAGATCTATGACGCCATGGGCGGGACGCTGCATAACTTCAGCGACAAGGGAGCTGATGGTCACCAACAAGAACATCACGACCTATTTGCCGACCTGCGTGCGGGCCGTATTCCAAACGAAGGCGAATGGGGAGCTCTCTCCACGATGACCGCTATTTTTGGCCGTATGGCTACCTACAGCGGCCAGATGCTGGATTGGGACAAGTGCCTCAACAGCGAAAAGGGTTTGGCGAACTTCGATAATCTGAAGTCGATCCAAGATGAAGCTCCTGTGAAGCCAAATGCCGACGGCGGCTACAACCTACCGATCCCAGGCGTGACCAAAGTGGTCTAGTTTTCCTCGGGATTTATAGCGTTCTCTCCCTAAGCCGGCCTTGTTTGACACCTGTCATTCAAGGCCGGCTTTTTCGTCACCATTTCGCCCGTTTGCTGTAGAATCGGTCCCCTATCAGAGAAAGCACCCTTTTTGGTAGGATGAGGGATTGCTTTCAGCGTTTGCTAATGGAGTGGTTTCTTCCGTTAGGACTTTGAAGGGCCCTTGAATTTCGCCATTGGAAGAGGCTATGCGTCGCAACGACATTCGCAATATCGTTATTATTGCCCACGTTGATCATGGGAAGACATCCTTGGTGGACTGTCTCCTCAAGCAGAGCGGCCAATTCCGCGAAAGCCAGCTTACGCAAGACTGTATCTTGGATTCCAACGACCAAGAGCGTGAGCGCGGGATTACCATTCTCGCCAAGAATATCGCACTCCCTTACAAGGGCGTGAAGATCAATATCATCGATACGCCAGGCCACGCCGATTTCGGTGGCGAGGTGGAGCGCGTGGTAAAGATGGCCGATGGTGCCGTGGTTTTGATCGATGCCGCCGAAGGTCCTATGCCGCAAACGCGGTTTGTGCTTTCGAAGGCTCTCGAAGCTGGCCTAAAGCCAATCGTTGTGATCAACAAGATCGACCGTCCCGATGGACGTCCGCATGAAGTGCTCGATGAAGCCTTCGCCTTGTTGATGGAGATGGGGGCCGAAGAGCACCTCGAAGATTTCAAGTATATGTTCGCCAGCGGTCGCGAAGGCTATGCCACCTTTGATCCAGAGGTTCGTACGGACGGCATCCATTCGCTGCTAGATATGGTGCTAGAAGAAATTCCTGGCCCGGATGTCGACGTAGATGCTCCGCTGCAAATGCTTTGCACAACGCTCGACTGGTCAGAGTTTGTAGGTCGTATTGCGATCGGTCGTATTTCGGCAGGGACGATCAAGAAGGGGCAAAACATTGCTCTGATGAAGGCGGAAGGTCGCGTGACCGAATCAAAGATCACGCAGGTATTCGTCTTTGATAAGCTCGGTCGCGTAGAAGTCGAATCGGCTCAAGCGGGCGACGTAGTTGCCGTTGTGGGCGTTACCGATGTTGAAATTGGCGATACCATTTGCCACAAAGAACATCAGCGGGCCATGCCACGATTGACCGTCGATGAGCCGACGCTGGAAATGATCTTCACGATCAACAGCAGTCCTTTCGTCGGTAAAGAAGGCAAATACGTTACCAATCGCCAACTTCGCGAACGGCTTTACAAAGAGCTCGAACGCAATGTGGCACTTCGGGTGCGGCAGCTAGAAGACAGCGACGCGTTTTTGGTTTCGGGACGCGGTGTACTTCACTTGTCCGTACTGATTGAAGCGATGCGACGTGAAGGCTACGAGCTTTCTGTTGGAAAGCCACGCGTCATTACGCGTAAGGCAGAAGACGGCTCGCTCGAAGAGCCATTTGAATCGCTTGTTGTTGAAGTTCCTTCCGACAAGCTCGGCGGTGTGATGGAACTTGTCGGCGCACGACGCGGCGATTTGGAAGAAATGCACGTGCGTGGGGATTACACCCATGCCAAGTTCATGATTCCTGCTCGTGGTTTGATCGGCATTCGTACTCGTTTGCTCAATGCAACGCAGGGTACCGCTGTCATCCATCACCGTTTTGCCGGCTATAAATCGCTTTCGGGCGAAGTGCCAACCCGTGCCAACGGCGTGTACATCTCGATGGTGACCGGCCGGGCAAATGCCTACAGCCTTAACACCCTGCAAGACCGGGCGGATCTGTTCATCACGCACAATGATGAAGTTTACGAGGGGATGATCGTCGGCGAAAACAGCCGCGAACATGATTTGGCTGTAAATCCGACCAAGGAAAAGAAGCTGACCAACATGCGTGCCAGCGGTAGCGATGAAAACATCCTGCTCAAGCCACCACGCAAGATGGATCTCGAAGCGGCTTTGGAGTACATCGAAGACGATGAACTTGTCGAAGTGACTCCGACCAGCATCCGCCTTCGTAAAACGTTCCTCAAGGAACAGGATCGCCGCCGGGCCAACCGGTAGTAAGCGGCTGCAAGTTAACGGCCAAGTCCATGCTTTGGGCTTGGCCTGGTGTTTCCTGCCGTCCGCAATCTGCGACGGCCTACCGAAGCGATTTTCTCGGTAGGCTCCCCACGGCGGGGGCCTCTAGACGCACGGCCGCTTAGCGAAGTGCACAAGGCTTGATGAAAATTACGCTAAGCCATTCTCTTGTAAGGGCTTAGCGGCAGTAATTTCTTGACATTGAACCCTGCTGCCGTTAGCATCAACGGACCTGGGGTTTTCGGAACAAGCCTCCACATTCGTGGCCATATCTGGCAGGTGAAGATGCAGGCCGCCCGGCGAGGGCTGTCGCAGGTTCCGCAAAGGGTCGTCTCCCTTGGCGCAGGTAGCGTCATGGATTGCAACGATCCTTTGGCTTCTCGGTGACTCGACCCTGTGACGGAGCCTAGCAAGTCTATGTTGAAACCATTTGCCGCAACGCACGGAATGCGAATCTGTGTGGTAATGGGATTGGCCTTGCTGGTCACGCTGGCAATTTCGCCGCGCCGTGCACAAGCGGTGTCGCATGAAAGTCCCGAAGTAAAGGCGCTCGTTGATCGAGGCCTGAAGTTTTTGGAAAACGCCACCGATGGTCGTCTGGGTGGCAAGTGTTTGGTTGGCTTGTGTTTTCTGAAGAATGGCCGCGAAGTTTCGCATCCACAGATTCAAGTCGCACTCAAGGCCTGTTACGAAACCAAGCTCGACCACGGCGTGCTAGATAACTACAGCCTTGGTATTGGGCTGATGTTCCTGTGTGAAGCCGACCCCAGCGCGCATGCCAACCGCATTCGCGAGATGGTGCGGGAACTTCTTTCCAGGCAGATGGCCAACGGCGGTTGGAGCTATAAAGATCACGCCACGGGGGATACCTCCCAAACGCAATATGCCGTGCTTGGGATGTGGATGGCGAATCGCGAAGCGGGTGTGGAAATTCCGATCGAGGTAATTGATAAAGTGGCTGCGTGGCTCATGCGCACGCAAGATCCCAGTGGTGGCTGGGGTTATCAGGGTGTTGATCCCGGCAACTTGCAACACGTCATGCAAGACAAAGTCTCATTGTCGCTGACGGCCGCTGGTCTCGGTTCGCTGTATGTTTGCTACGACTTGCTTCGCATGAAGGAACAGGCCGACAAAGAGAGCAACGAAGGACGACCGGAAGCGCTCAAGGTGGTTGAGGAAAAAGATAACAAGGGGCGCAAGCGTTCTTCCATTGATCCCAAAACGATGCGGGCAATCATCAATGCGGGCCAAGGCTGGTTCAATAAGAATTACAAGATCGATCAAGGGTCTTGGAATTCCTACTACATCTACGCGGTAGAACGTCTTAACAGCTTTCGCGAACTCTCCGAAGGAAAGTTCGAAAAGGAGCCAGGTTGGTACCAAGATGGGTACAAGTTGCTGGCCTCGAAGATCGAAGTCGCGGGAATTCCTGGTGGTGGCGGATTTTGGAAGGCTGACCAAGATAATGATGTGACTGCTACCTGCTTTCATGTGCTGTTCTTGTCTCGAAGTGCCCGCAAAGCCATTACAAAGGTCGCGGGGAATTTGGGCGAAGGGGTGCTGCTTGGCGGCATGGGACTGCCTCCCAATACGGCCGACATCCGCGAGAAAAACGGCAAGCTGATTGAGACCCCACTTTCAGGATCGATCGATGACATTCTCAGCATTGTCGAAGATCCCGATAATCCTGAATTGAGCCGCATGGTAGAGAACGCTCAAACCGTCAGCCTCGATGCAGACGACTCCAAGCGAGAAAGTCAGATTCTTCGCCTGCGAAAAATGGTCTCTGCGGGAAATTACGAATCTCGCATGGTGTCGGTGCGATCCCTTTCGCGCGTTCGAGAGCTGGATAATGTTCCGGTTCTGATTTACGCGCTAACCGATCCTGATATTCGTGTCGTGCGTGAGGCGGATAAGGGGCTGCGGTTTATTAGCCGAAAGCTCAACGGTGTGGGGACGCTGGAGAATCCGACCAAGGAGCAGATCAAAACGCTTCGAAAGGCTTGGCGTGATTGGTACTCTTCGATTCGGCCTGATGCAGAATTCATTGACTAGCTCACTCTTGCTTGCTCAGGTAACTATTCCCTCTATCACTTGGCCCGAGTTTGTTCATGGCTGCGACTGCTCCAACCTCTTCTAAGCCTTCGCTAACCGATCCTACCCAGTCGGGGCTGGTCGTCTCGAAGTACGATCAAGTCTCGGGCATGCTGATTGCGGTGTTGCTGCTGCTGGGTTCTTTGACGCTGGGAATGTACTTGGTTTGGCTGTCAAAGCTTCCTAGTCGAGAGCCCCCGCCGGTGGAAATCCGAATGTTGGAAGATGTCGGCGGCGGTGGCAGTGGCAGTGGAATGGCGGGGGGCGAACGCGACCTGGATGAGCCCAGTGCTGAAGAACTTCCCGAGGTGATTGAGCGCAATCCCGAGACCACGCTGGAAGCCATTGCGATGGTCGTCAAGAATGAAGAAGTAGCGCTCGAATCGGTCGGCGGCGAGACCTCTTTTGGCAATGGCGAAGGAACTGGAAGTGGAGATGGGCGCGGGATTGGACCTGGCGGCCCGGGAACTTCCGACGGTATTCCGGCGTGGGAACGCTGGGAAGTCAGGTTTTCGGCCACCAACCTTAATACGTATGCCGCACAGCTGGACTTTTTCGGCGTCGAGCTAGGGGTTGCAGGCGGCGGCAGTCCTATTGTTCAGTACATTACGCAAGTATCATCCGCAAAGCCGAACGTTCGCAATGGCGATCCCAAGGATGAAAAGCGTCTGCGGTTTATGTATCGCAATGGTCCGCTGCGAGACGCAGATCGGGCGTTGGCGGCCAAAGCGGGCGTTGATCCCTCGGGCAAGATTGTCTTTCAGTTTTATCCGCCGGAAATGTATAAGCAGTTGCTTACGCTCGAAAACATTCAGATGGGCAAGCGGCGGATTATTGAAGTGAAGCGGACGGTCTTTGGGGTTCGCCCGGCAGCAGGTGCTGCGGGGCGGTTTGAATTCTTTGTCATTAGCCAAGAGTATCGAGGTTGATCGGCGGCTCTCGTCCTATGGATGGAGAGTAGGCTTGTGGGTCTTGGTTGTGGCGGTTTCGTTTCCGTCAGGGAGAGGTTAATTTTCATATTTCGGCCGCTGCCCTAGCTTTGGGCGCAGCGTGTTCGGATTACAATCAGAGATTCAAAATAAGGGGTAGATGGGCCGTTCTGGTACCATGGTGCCTCTTAGGCAAAAGTCGTTGTGCTGAAGCTAGTAACGAGTGTCCGCGAGGCCTTGTTGGGCTTGGCGTGTAAAGCAGAGGATCGGGTTCGGATGAGGTCGCTGCGCGGGGCAGGGGCCATTGAAGATTTTGGAGACGGCCATCGGGCTTTAGATTCACCGCTATGAGCTTCATTGACATCATCAATAACAGCGTCTACCTCCTTTTGGCGATCGACGCTTTGTGGGGTACTTACTGTACGATCACGGTTTTTATGCGGCTTTCGCAGAAGAACTTCCGTGGCGAGGCGCAGCAGAACGTCTTTCTGGGGCAAATTGAAGAGTCCCTAAAAAAGGGAGACTTGGACGGCGCTGCGGAGACTTGCGACGGAGATGAGCGGGCCGTTCCTCAGCTCATTGGCCTGGCCTTGGCTAACCGAGCCCAGCCGGTAGAACGTGTTCAAGAATTGCTAGTTGAGCGTTTTCAGCGTGACGTCATGGCCGACCTGGAACAACGCATCAACTGGATCAACAACGTTATCAAGACGGCACCGATGTTGGGGCTGCTCGGTACGGTGCTCGGTATGATGGCGGCGTTTGGCAAACTTTCGGGTTCCAAAAATGTGACGCCGCAAGATCTTGCAGGCGACATCAGCTTCGCCCTTATTACGACTGCCATCGGTTTGTCGATTACGATTCCGGCAACACTGTCGCTGGCCAAGATCAACGGCAGCTTGAAGTTGCTCGAAGATTTGGTGGGTAGCGGCCTTTCTCGCTTCTTTGAAGCCTGGCAGACCATTCCACGCAGCGGCTCGAAGGGGAGATAATCTATGGCTCGGATTGCCATGCGGAAAAAACCGCGAGTGATGGAAGAGGCGGAGATGGATATCACGCCGATGATCGACTGTACGTTCTTGCTTTTGATTTTCTTTCTGGTGACCTCCAATCCAGAAAAGAAGTCGCCGATTGACCTTCCTACGGTCAAAATCGGTTATGGCGCAGTAGAGAAGCAGTCCGTCATCGTTTCGATGGATCGAACGGCCGATGGGAACCCCGTAACCTACCTGTCTGACAATACCGATACCAAGAACCGCATTTCAGGAAGTCCAACGGACCAAGAAGAAGCGGTGGTGGGCTATGTTCGTGACGGAGCAGCCAAGAACAAAAAAGATGTCATCGTGAAGGCAAATAAAGACCTTAAGCTCCGTGATGTGCATCGTGTCTTGTCTGCGGCCAGCCAGGCAGAGATCGAGCATCTGTTTATTGGCGTTCAGCAACAGAAGTAGAACTTTCGTTTGTAGGAATTAAGGTACACGTGTCGATCCAGTTCGCTTGTTCGGAATGCAGCGCGCAGTTTTTGGTCACCAAGCAGGCCGTCGGCCATCGTGTGCGCTGTCCGAATTGCGACAAGATTGTGGTCGTCACTGCCCCTTCGTCTGGTTTCCCCGCGACCGAGTTTGCGGCGGCCGGCACACCTCCACTGCCCGATGTGATGGCAGCGCCGGAACAAGAGGTCACCCCTCCGCCGATTTTGCGTCCTCTCGATCCGCTGCCAACTCCCGCTCGTTCCTCTGGCAGTCGTTTTGCTGGTGCACCGGAGCCGCCTCCTGCAGAGGCTCCCAAGAAGGAGAAGCGATTCTCGCTGGGGAACAAGCGTGGCGCAATCCAAGCCGAAATGGATATGACGCCGATGGTGGACGTCACGTTCTTGCTGTTGATCTTCTTTATGGTCACGGCATCCTTCACGATGCAACGTTCGCAACAGATTCCGAAGCAGGAATCCAAAGAAAACAGCACGCAGGTGAAGTCACCCCAAGAGCTTTCCGAGAACCCTGACTTCATCACAGTGCGTATTGATAGTAACAGCACCTATTTCGTCAGCGCCGTCTCCCTAGAGGATGAGGCCGAAGTTCCCAGCCGGCAAGAGTTGCTGCTAAAGCTGAAGCAAGCCCGTCAGCCCGATGCGCAAGGCAAGATGCCGACCAAGATGCTTGTCAAAGCGCATGGAGATGCCCTGCTGGAGCGAGTCTCGACCGCGATTGATGCAGGGAACGAAGTGGGGATCGAAGAGGTGCAGTTGTTGAAAGTCGAAGATGATGAGTCTTGATCGACGATGAGTGTGTTGCGTGGTTGATGCTTCCTGATTCATTTACATTTTAAAAACACACACGTCACAAACGCGACGGGTTACGAGGTCTCAGTTATGTCGGCCAGCCAAGTACTTGATCTTGCCGAGCGGAAGGGCTTGCTAGATGCGAAAGTCATTATCGACCTGCGCCGGCAAGTGGCGGAATCGAAGTTTGTAGTAACGCCCGAAGCCATCGCCAAGATTTTGGTCGATCATGGCCATCTAACCCCGTTCCAAGCTCGCAAGCTGGTAAGCGAAGCGCTAGAGGGAAACGAACCCACGCCGGAATCGCCTGCTGCGCCGGCACCAACTCCTGCCGCTGCGGCGCCGACGCCTCCCCCCAAGCCGGCTGCTCCACCGGCCAAGCCGTCTACGGTTGCTGAAGATGATCTGCTGGCTCAGTTGGCCGATGAGGAGCCCCCCACACGTTCCATTCCCGCTCCGCCAGCGGCTGCTGAAGAAGAAGTGGTTGACCTCTCGCTCGGTGATGAAGAAGTGCCGTCACTTCTTTCGCCCCCTGCCAAGCCGTTGCTGCCAGGTAGTAGTGCGGTTGGTCAACCGCCGCGTCGCCCGGTGCCAGCGGACAACGACGAAGAGGTTGTCGATCTGGAACTTGCGCTCCCCTCTGCATCGGCAAGTCCTGTCGCTCCGAACAAGCCAACCGGTTCCAAGTCGGGCGGAAGCAAAGGGACGAGCAAGCCTGCGGCGCCGCCGCCCGCTGCGCCCGCAAAGCCCAAGGCTCCACCAGCGCCGCCGGTTCAAGTGGCGACAACTCCACTCACTCCCCTTACACCGATCGCGCCGACTCCATTAACGCCTGTTTCGGCGCCGGTAGATCTCTTTGGTGGACCAAGCCTAACTCCCCTATCGCCACTGGGGGGTGGTGATTTGATGGGAGCCAATCCCTTTGGTGCGCCAGCGGCAACGCCCGAAGCGGATGGCAAAAAGGGGAAGGCCAAAAAAGGGCCCAAGAAGAACAAGTGGGATTCGCCGCTGCTGCTGCTGGGGGGCGGTGGGCTCGGTTTGATGCTGATCATTGCGGCATTCCTGTTTTACTCGTTGACGCAGGGAAGTGCGGCCGAGGAATTCAAGCAAGCCGAGGCAGACTATAATTCGGGTTCTTTGGCTTCGGCCATCGACAAGCTCGACCATTTCATCAAGGCCAACCCAACTGGTACGAATTCAAGCATGGCGCGGGTCTTACGCGGCATGGCCGAGTTGCGGTCGACCTCGGAAGAGGGACGCAATCCGGCCAAGGGGCTCAAGGCGGCTCAAGAGATATTGCCTCGCATCAAAGAGGAAGAGGCGTTTCCTGATGTGCGGCTTTGGCTGCGTCCGATTCTTTCAGACATCGCGCGAGGATATTCCGAACTGGCGTTAAAGACTGATGATAGTAAGCGTCGTCTGGAACTTGTCAAACTCACGGAAGATGCGCTGCAACTCGTACGCAATCCTGAATACATTCCCTCATCGCTGCTGGTAGAAATTCAACCACAGATCAATGCGACCGAGGATAAGCTGCGGGCGGCTCGACGGTCGATTGATCAAGATGTTGATCGTGCAAACAGCCTAGCCAAGATGGATGCACTGATCACGGCTGGCACATTGAATGAAGCGTATGAAGAACGCCGTGCGCTGCTGCGAAAGTATCCCAATTTGGAATCGGATGCAGAGCTTTTAGCCAAGACTAGGCAGGCCAGCGAAAGCGAACGGGCTGCCGTCAGGCGCACCGAACAAGAGCATGCACCGATTGCAACTGCGGCAACGCCTAGCCTCGGAACGAGGACCGTCTTAGGGATTCGCACGGGCGGAAAAATTGCCGGGCGTGCAGGCAAGGTAGTAGTGGTATCGCTGCAAGGGGCTGCGTACGGAGTGAACCTGGAAGATGGCACCATTATTTGGCGCCGGTATTTGGGGAATAGCTCCAAGCAGACGCCTGTTCCTGTTAGCCGGGATGTGGGGAGTGACGTTCTGGTTAGTGATGATCGCTCGCGTGAGTTGATTCGTCTGGAGGCCGCAACCGGAAACCCTGTATGGCGTTTGCAAATGCCAGAGCCCTACGCGCTGCCGATTGTAGTGGGTGAACACGCCTTTGTTACGCTAGGCTCGGGATTGATTTGGGAAGTCAACTTGGCCAGCGGCCTGTGCGCACGCCAAGTTCAAATGCCACAAAGGTTGTCGCTTTCCTGCGGGGCCGATGCCACGAGCCGGACGCCTCGCCTTATTCAGGTAGGTGAACACTCGACCGTGTTTTCTCTGCAGGTGGAGACGCTGGAGTGCATGAGTACGGTTTATTTGGGGCACCGAACAGGAACTGTAAAAGTTCCACCGGTTGCCGTGCTTGGCAATGTATTGGTTGCCGAAAGCCGTACCGAAGAGTTCAGTGAAATCCATGTGCTGGTCCCATCACCAGAAAATAAGAAGCAACTTGTCGTCCATGCAGAAACGTTCCGTTTGAAGGGACGCATTGTTTCGCCCATGGTGGTTAGCGGCCGCCGCGCCGTCATTGTCTCGGACCTGGGGCATGTGCTTTTGTTAGAAGCCGATACAGGAAGTCTTGAAAAGCCGTTCCGTGTTGTGGGTGAGGTGGAAGCGGCAGAAACGAGTCCCGTCTATCCGTACGCACAGATGGACGGCAGTCGTCTATGGGTTTATAGCCAACGCTCCACCGGATTTGAAATTCAAAGCACGCAGGAGAAGATTGGCCGCAAGTGGACCGCTAACAAGGATGACACCTTCGTTGCTCCGCCCATCTTGCTGGAAGATTGCATTGTCCATGTCCGCAAGCGAGCGGGCACTTCCGGCCATACGATCGAAGCTTCAGCACTTGAAGACGGAAACAAGGTGTTGTGGGCCGTCGATTTGGGAACCAACCTTGTCCAGGTGGGGGCGAATGAAGCAGCTAAGCAGTTTGTCGCCATCAACAGTCGTGGCCAAGTATTTGAGTTCCCCAATGAAGCGTTTTCAAATGGGTTTTTTGACAAGGTCGCTTTTCAGCCGATCGGCAGCATCGATCAGTGGCTGTTAAGTGATGGCAGTGTTGTCGATGGCGAGTCGTGGTGCGCAAGTGGGATCACCAACTCGGCAAGAGCAATTGTCTATCGCAAGGGTTCGGCCGCTGATCGAATCAAGCAGGTCGAGCTGGCCATCCCGCCCAAGGAAGCGGTAGGGGGCGTTGCTCCGTTTGAGGGCGGATTGCTTGTGCCGCTGCGTATGGGACAGGTTTTGCATTTAGATGCCGTGACGGGGGCTCCCAAGTTGTTTCCGTTCCAGCCGGAGTTGGCAGCCGGGAAAAAGATGAATTGGTCGCGACCAGCGGTCTTTAAAGATCGGCGAGAGTTCATCATCTCCGATGGAGAGTCCACTCTCTTTCGAATTGGTGTGAAAGAGCAACCACGTCCGTTTTTAGCTTCGCTGAAAGAGGCAAGCGTGGCGGGTAAAGTGGTGGGACCACTCGCTGCGGCGGAGGGCGATACCGTTGCGGCACTGACGCGGGAAGATGCGCAGTGGCGTTTGGTGCTGGTTGACTCGAAGGAGTTGCAGGTCAAAGCCACGAAGGTGTTGACCGCGCCGCCAAGCTGGGGGCCTGTTGCAGTGGGAACTTCCATTGCGATGGTGGATCCAACGCGAGGGCTGGTTGTTTTCGATTCGGATGGAAGTGAGTTGTGGGCTTGTGATCTCGCTGGTGACACGCTGGTGGGCGAACCGATTGTTCAGGATGCAAACTGGATTGTCACCACGCGAAATGGCAAGATCCTGCGGATTCAGTCGACAGATGGAACGCTCCTTGGTCAGGCGGATTGTGGCGAGCCGCTGCTTGGCGTGCGGTACCTTCTGGGTGAGCGGCTCATGCTTTCGGGCCTAGATGGAACGGTCATGTTGGTTCCGCTCCCCGCAAAAAAGTAACGCCTTGGGTCCGCGACGTGAATGAAGAGTAGCAACTCGTATTTGAATTTGCCGAACGATGAGGTTGGCGTGGCACTTAGTAGGAATAACAACTGGCTTGCATCGCTAAGGACGCTTCTAGTGCGCGCCTGTTTCATGGTGCTGGCTGGGTATTTCGTAGTGTGTAATCCTTTAGTAATTGTCGTTGGCCAAGAGGCGGCAGATGCCGATGGAACGTCGGAACGGATCTATAAGAAAGAGCCCTACGACCAGATCACCTTGGACCCTGGCAATCGCAATGAAGTCTTGAAGGTCAAACCGATTCCGTTTCCCAACCGCCGCGTACCTGCCAAGCCTAAGGCGGGTGAAAAGCTGCGAGTTAAATTGTTTGATGATGATCGCGAGTTCGAAATTGGCTGGCAACATATCGTCAAGCTGGAGTTGTTTGAACAGTTGATCGTGGGAGAAGTGAATCGGCTTGTTAATGAGAAGAAGCTTGACGAGGCTTATGATCATTTGGCCTTTTTGCTCAGCGAATATCCCGAAGTCGAAGGTCTCAAGGATGCTCAGGCAGGGTACCTTTATCAGTCTGCTGGTATTGCATTCCGTCAGCAAAAATATCCTGAGGCGCTGGGTGTTTTGGAAGAATTGCACAATGTGAATCCTACGTATCGCCAAGGTGCAAACTCGCCAACGCTAATGCAATTGATCGGCAACGTTACGGATAAGTTGGTCGAGGGATACCTCAAGAAGGAAGATTATCGATCGACACGAACGCTGCTCAGTCGCCTAGAGAAAACTTATAACGCCAAGGATGAACCGTTCCTGCAGAAGTGGCGCAATGATCTTGTTGGCAAGGCCAGCAAGTTCCGTGATGATGCCAAGCAGATGATCGCAGCCAAACAATTTGCCGAAGCACACGATGCTTGTGCGGCGATGAATCGGATTTGGAGTGAGGTCGAAGGTGGGCCGGAAGTTTGTCGCGAACTGGCCACGCTCTATCCGGTAGTGACGGTCGGTGCGACCCATGGAGCGATGGTCCCTGATCCTCGCAGTTTGCAAAGCCATGCTGCGAGGCGTGTTGGCCGTTTGCTGCAACGGCGCCTACTAGAGTTTCGCTCAATGGGTCCCGAGGGTGGTCAATATGCAAGTCCGCTTGGCTCGGTGACTCGAAGCGATGATGGAATGCAGCTTACCCTTCAGATCCGTCCCGAAATGCTTTTGCCTGGCCGAAAGACAAGTGGTTATGACGTCGCTCGGCATCTTTTGGAGATCGCCGATCCAAAACAAGATTCCTACCAGGCCAATTGGGCTCGCTTACTTTCACAAGTGCGCGTCAAGTCGATTGGAATGGTCGAAGTGGATCTGCGCGTGCCGCACGTTTTGCCGGAGCCCTTTTTGCAAACGGACTTTTTGCGTGTGGGAACGGTTGAACCGTCACCCGGAGAGCCTGGAAGCGGACCCTACGTGATGCTTGGCAAGACGGATACATCGGCTCGTTATGCGACGAATCCACAATACTCCTTCACACAGCCCGGCCAGCCCGGCGAAGTGGTAGAGAAGTACTACGACGATCCGCAGCGTGGCTTGCTCGCCCTTGAGCGGGGTGAAGTGGATGTGCTGGACCAGGTGTTTCCCGGCGACGTGGCCAGTTTGGCCGCGGTGCCAGAAATCGTGGTTGCGAAGTATGCTGCACCGACAACGCATTTACTGTATGTCAATGCAGAGCATCCCTACCTTGCCATGCGAACTTTTCGGCGAGCGCTTGTGTATGGTTCAAATCGACAGATCATTTTGCAATCGGCCATTTTGAAGGATACGGCTTTTCCTGGATTCCGCCTCGTAAGTGGGCCGTTTCCTGCTCCTGTCGATGGTGCCGATGCCAGGGCCTATGGGTATGACGATCGGATTGAAGTTCGGCCGTACGACCCAGCATTGGGCCTGACGCTTAAGATGCTCGCACAGCGTGAAATCAAGATTGATAGTGAGAGGCAGAATGTGCAAGTGCCGCCACTGACGCCGATCGTGATTGGACATCCTGCTGATGAAGTTAGCCGGATTGCCTGCAAGGCACTTGCTCGGCAGTGGAAGGCGATGGGGATTGAGTGCAAGCTTCAGCAGTTTGCTCCCGGCATTACGGATGACCCTAAATTGGAATGTCATTTGGTCTATGCCCAGATCGCTGCTTGGGAACCTGTCGTGGATGCCAGCCGACTGTTTGGCGAGGATGGCATGATCTCTACCGAGAATCCCTTCGTGCGATTGTCGCTGCGACAATTGGAGGCAGCAAAGAATTGGCCGGAAGCACGCCGCAGTCTGCAGACGTTGCATCGATTGATTCATGAAGATGTGACGATTATTCCGCTATGGCAGACGTTTGATCACTATGCCTATCGCAAGTCGATGGTTGGTCCCGGCGCAGCTCACGTAAATTTGTATCAGGATGTTGAGCAGTGGAAGCTAATCGCTCCGGCGGTGGCTCCCCAATGATTATGTCGCGTGATTGTTTAAACTTGAGGCCAGGTTTGCCAGCGGTGGATTCGCCAAGAGCGGAAGGCATGCGCGCCGAGCATTGCTTGGGCGTAGTGGGCCGGCTGGGAATTCGGCTTGTCGTGATGTTGCTTGGGGTTTTGAGTGTTTCGAATGTGGCCTGGGGACAAGCGAGCTGGGAATATTCGGCTTACGAAAGCCGATTGTGGCTGGTTACGGATGGATCGCAGCAGTTTCAGGGCATAGAGCAACAAGTCCGTGACGAGATTCCTGCTTGGGCCGAAAGCCGCTTGCTGGGGGTTTGGGATTTGAAGATTGAAGAGCCCACGGTCAACATGCGGGCACGATTGCGTGAAGGCTTTGCGCAGGTGGAGTCGGCCGACATCCTGAAGATTGAGCCGAAGTGCCTCTTTGGCGACAAGCTTTACTTGGTCATGCTGGAAGATTTGGGAAGCGGCTTTCAGGTTGGTGTTCGAGAAGTCGATTGCCGCACACGGGATGTGGGAACGCTGTTGTCAGTCACGGTGGGGCATGTCGAGATGATCGTTCCCACGATCGAAAGCCTGCTGCTGAAGGTATTCACGCCGATCACCAAAATTGAGAGCATTGAAGATGTTGCCGTTAAGGCGCGGCTGCGTGCCGGGGGAATGATTATTGATCCTCAGTCGCCAGCACTTGTTGAGCCGGGGCAAGTTTTGGTTCCGGTATTGCGTCGCGACGACCGCAATGGAGAACCGCTGAAGAATGGCGTTCAGCCAGTGGCCTGGACGACACTCTCGGTAAAGACTCGTTTGGACTCCGTCGTTGTGTGTGAGCTGACGTCAGGCTTTCGATCGGCGCTGCCAACAAAAGTCGGGGCACGCACCTTGCGTTATGCGGTAGTGGCTAAATCACGACTGGATTCGACGCACGTCGTTTTGCGTTCTCGTGGTCGTGGACAATTGCTGGCTGGTTACGAGATATTTTCAAAGTCTAATAGTGAAGTGGAAGCAAAGCTGGTGGGTGTTACCGATTGGCGGGGCTCGCTTGAGGTGCCAAGCACAGACGGTAAACTTCAGGTTCTGATTGTCAAAAACGGTAATCAACTGCTGGCACGCTTGCCATTGGTGGCCGGGTATCAGGCCGAAGCGTTTGCGACAACGATTGAAGATGATGCACGTCTAGAGGCAGAGGGATTTGTGCAGGCCTTTCAAGGCCGAATCATGGACCTTGTGGCGCGGCGCGAGATCATCGCTTCTCGTTTGCGAAAGCGAATCGAAGAAAAGAAGTTTGATGAAGCCTCGAAGTTGCTGGAAGATTTCCGGGCGCTGGAAAACCGTTCTGACCTCAAAAAAGCGTTGGATGTGCAGCAGCAAGCGATCACTTCCAAGGATCGGCTTACCCAGGCACGTATCGATAAGCTATTGGGGGATGCCAATAAGCTGAACCTGCGTTTCTTAGACCCAGAAATGGGGAACACGCTGGCTAAAGAACTCGATGCGGCCAAGCAAAAGGCTGGCAGCAAGTAGTATCCGGTTCGCTGGGTGTTGCTTGTTGCTTAACGGCGAAGTAGCCAGAACAGGAATGAAGCGAGTACGGCTCCTACGAGCATGGAGATCGGTACCGCGATCGATAGCGTGAGAATTACGTAGGTCGAAATCGACGGGGATTCTTCTTCGCCTGCGGCAAGGTCCGCTTGCGACTTCGAGCGACTTGATTTTAAGGTGCCGGTATCTTGCGAGCCGGCAAAGCCCGACTGCGTCGTTTGCGACAACCCATTGGCCAACGAGAGTTGGCTTTGGCTGCTCATGGAGGCTTCGCCACCATCGGTATCTTGGAAGGGGGGCTCGCGAGACTCTTCATCGCTTGGCGAGAAGTTATCGGCCTTCCAAGGGGAACGAACGCCAGAGTTCGTTGTCAGTGGCGAAGCATCGCCGGCCCATTGTTCCAAGCGAGCAATCACTTCAGTAGCACTTTGGATTCGGGCCGTGGGGTCCTTCTCCATCATGTCGGCAATGACGTCGACAAATTCCTCATGAAGCTCGCTATTAAAGCGACGAGGATGCCATGGTGTTTCTTCGCAGTGACGACGAGCTTTGTCGCGAGCGGTTCCGCCGGGAAAGGGAACCTTTCCACAGACGGCGTAATACAGCGTGCATCCCAGTGAATAGATGTCGCTGACCGTGGTGATTTCATTGGGGGTTCGAATTTGTTCTGGTGAGAGGTAGTCGGCAGTTCCGACGATCTTGCCAGCCCGCGGATCGGTCTCGGCATGCTGAATAAAACCAGCAAGTCCTAGGTCCGAGACTTTTGCCACCCCTTCTGGCGTTACCAGAATGTTGCCTGGCTTAACGTCGCGATGGATCAGGCCGCGGCTGTGAGCGTATTCAAGGCCGCGAGCGGCCTGAAGGACGACGCTGGCCGCTTGCTGCTGGGTCAGCGCCCCTTGGGATCGTACGAGGCGACGTAAATCGGTTCCCGGAATGAACTCGGTAACCAGGTAATGGACATTGCCATCGCAGCCGGCGTCGTAGGCTCGGACGAGGTTGGGATGGTCAAGCTGCGCCTGCATCCGAATTTCACGGGTGAAGTTTTGGATCGATTCGGGCGTTGCCTTGTGGAGCGGGAGGACCTTGATGGCCGACTCTCGTCCCAGCATCTGGTGGACGCCTTTGAAGACCTGCCCCATGCCACCTTGGCCAATCCAATCGGTGATGATGTAAGGGCCAAGGTTTAGTTTGGTTCGGCCCCCTTTGATTTGATCGGATTGGTAGACCGTCAGGATGCCGGTTCGAACAAGTTCGGAGCCAAGCGATACGTCATCGACGTCTGCGGCTCCTTCAGGGAGCGGCAACGGAAGGCCAAGCAGATTGGAGACCGCTTGATCGATCTGTTGCTGGGTGACAAGACCCGACAACAGGGCTGAATGGCGAAATTTTGAACGAATCGACGCGGCCAAAGGGATGCTCCAAGAACAGGGGCTTCCTCAAAGTCTAACAGAGCCGACCGGCCGAAGCGAGATGAAGAGGGGGTGCAAAAATCTGGGCTGATTATGGGCATTAATCAGCGTGTCCCTATTGGTTAGGCAACTCGAAGGGGTTAGCAATCGGCCAGACGACTTGAGGGTCGTCAAAGGTTCGCCAACTGGAGGGCAAGGGGGCCGTCCAGGTGAGGACTTCGTCGCGGGTGGGATGTTTGACCGTTAAGGAACGTGCGTGAAGTGCAATTCCTTGGGGAAATGGTCGCGTGCCGCCGTATTTGGAATCAGCCCAGAGGGGGGCCCGGCGCGAACTGAACTGCAATCGGATCTGGTGCTTTCGGCCGGTGAGTAGCTCTATCTCGTAAAGCGGGGCAGCACGAAGCTTGGCGATCTGACGATATCGTAATCGAGCTTCTTGCGCCGACGGTGAATTTTGGTTGCCGACTCGCATGCGATGGGCGGCATGGTCTTTGAAAACCCAGTCGAATAATTCGCCATGTGGGGAGGGAAGTGGAGCTTCCGAAACGGCCCAATAGGTCTTTTGAACTTGGTGTTCGCGGATCTGCTGCGAAATGCGATCGGCCCCTTTGCTGGTTCTGGCAAACAGGAGGACGCCGCTGGTAACGTTATCGAGACGGCTAACCACACCCAGGTAGACGTTGCCAGGCTTTTGGTACTTTTGCTTGATATAGGCGGTCGCCAAACGCCACGCGCTGGGCTCGTCGGCTGCAACCCCCATCGTGGGAAGACCGGCTGGCTTGTTGATGACCAGCAAGTGGTTGTCTTCAAAAAGTACGTTGAGGCGTGACATGGGTACGGAAGCAAAAGTAAGGACAGGCAACTGCAATTGCCAAATGTTACACTGATGATACGCCAAGTAGGTTGGCGACCCTAGGGCAGCGGCCAGCAGAAGGCCAATAGATTTTGCTGCCGGGGCAATTCAGACGAGGAAGATTTTGATGGCCCCTACGTTTTCTACGGAACCGAAGCTCCCGGCAATTGATGACCACATCTTTTTGGCAAGCAGTTCTCCCCGGCGACGCGAGCTCATGCAGGAGTGGGGATACAACTTTGAGGTGTTTCCGCCGGACGATAGTGCGGAGTGCGGCATTTGTAGCCGCGAGACACCTCCCGAGCTGGTGGCTCGACTGGCTTTCCAAAAGGCCCATGATGTTGCCAAACGGCTGATTGCGGGCTGGGTGGTGGGCTGCGACACGGTAGCGGAGTGTTGCGGGCAAATTCTAGGGAAACCCAAAAATAAAGAACACGCGCGAGAAATGCTTGAATTACTCCGTGGGAGGGAGCACCACGTCTATAGCGGGGTGTGTATTTTCGATTGGCCAGAAAAAGCTCCACATGTGAGTGTCGCAGTGACCAGACTTGTCATGGACACGGTATCTAATGAATTGTTGGAAGCCTATTTGGATACCGACGGCTGGGAAGGTAAGGCGGGGGCTTTTGGGTATCAGGATGGTTTGGATTGGGTGCATATTGTTGAGGGGAGTGAATCCAACGTGGTTGGATTGCCCATGGAATTGATGGGCCAAATGTTTCGAGACATTGTCGCGAAGCAACAAGATCGATAGCGGTGGTAACAAGTTAGCTAGGGTGGCAGGCGAATTGGACTGAGCAAAGGGGATGTGCAATGAAGGCTTCACGAATTGGATTTACAGGCGAGATTTTCCGACGCGCGCAAGGCGTTGGTTTCCGGCGCCTGATTGCAATTGCCTTTGCGTGCGTCTTGGCGATCGGTGGGCCATCGCATTTTTGGTACGCCAGTGTTATTGCGCAGGAAGCCGTGCCAGAAGCTAAAGGCAAAGAGGGAGCCGAAAAAGAGCAAGAGTTCTCGGTAACGAAGCTAACCAAGCTTGGGCGACCATCGATTGTTGTGATCGGCCATTACGGTCGTGATGGCAAGCCGCAAGGAATGGGGACAGGCTTTGCAATCTCGAAGGATGGATTGGTTGCCACCAACCTGCATGTGATCGGAGAGGCACGAGCGATTTTTGTTCAAACGGCAGATGGAAAGTCGCTGAAGGTGACGCAGGTTTATGCATCGGACCGAGGATTGGATCTGGCCGTTTTGCGAGTGGAAGGGCTGGAGCTGCCGGCGCTTGAACTGGGAGACTCGTTAGCGGTTGAGCAGGGGGAGCAGGTTATTGCACTGGGCAATCCGCAGGGGCTGAAGTACAGCGTGGTGAGTGGCGTTGTTTCAAGTCGCCGCGAGATGGCAGGTCGCGGAATGTTGCAGTTGGCGATTCCGATTGAGCCAGGAAATAGCGGTGGGCCGGTGCTCGATCAGAAGGGGCGTGTGCTGGGGATCGTTACGATGAAGTCGCTGGTGACGGAGAACCTGGGATTTGCGGTGGAAGTGGCAGAACTAAAGCGGCTTTTGGCTCGGCCCAATACGATTCCCATGGATCGCTGGTTGACGCTCGGCTCGCTGGATAGCAAGTTTTGGAAGCCGCGATTTGGCGGTGGATGGTTGCAACGGAGTGGAAAGCTGGTGGCCAGTGGAAGTGGTGAGGGCTTTGGCGGGCGAATGATTTGCCAATCCCAGCAGGCGATGCCAGAAGTCCCTTATGAAGTGAGCGTACAGGTAAAGCTGGATTCGGAAAGTGGTGCTGCGGGGCTGATTTTTGGTGACGAAGGGGAGCATCGGCATTTTGGATTTTATCCCTCGGGGGGCAAGTTACGGCTGGTAAGGTTCGATGGCCCCGATGTGCTGAGCTGGCAGATTCTGGAGGATCAAGCGTCGCGAGCCTATAAAACCGGAGAGTGGAATGAATTGAAGGTTCGGGTTGATGCGACGGGGGCCAAGTGTTTTGTAAATGGTGAATTGCAGTACGACGCCAAGATCACGATCCCGGCCAATGGGCATGTAGGACTTGTGAAATTTCGCGAGCCAGGGGCTGAGTATCGTCGCTTTCAGCTGAAGAAGCAGGAGCAAGCGACGATGGAAGATGCTGATGCGCTGAAAAAGGTGCGAGAGAACATCGAATCGCTTCCGCCGCTTGCCAAAACCGATTTGCAGGCCCGAGCCAAGATTTCAGAAGTACCTTGGCAAGGCGTGCGCGTGATAGAGCAGCGCGTGAAGGAGCTAAAGCAACGCGCGAGTGAACTAGAAAAGATTTCACTGGACCTGCAATGTGACGACGTGCTTGCTCGACTGGAAAAAGTGTGTGGTCCACAAGTGCAGCAAGTTGATCTGCTGCGAAGTGGGTTGTTACTCGCACAGCTTGACGACGGAGAGCTTGAAGTGGAACCTTATGTTGCTGCCCTGGAACGGATGGCGGAAGAGGTCACTTCCAAGCTGGCGAAAGATGCCGACGGCAAGGCCAAGCTCTCGCGGCTTCATCAGTACATGTTTGAAGAGAATGGGTTTCATGGAAGTCGAGCCGATTACTATCATCGCGCTAACAGCTATTTAAACCGCGTGATTGACGATCGTGAGGGGATTCCGATCACGCTGTCGGTTCTATATATGGAACTGGCCAAACGGGTTGGACTTTCGGTTGAAGGGGTGGGGCTGCCGGGACATTTTGTGGTGCGCGTGAAAGCATCCCCGGATGAGGAAGGTTCTATCGTTGATGTGTTTGATCGTGGGAAAACGCTGACCAAAGCCGAGGCCGAAGCACTTGTCCGCGAGCAAACCGGAAGTGTGCCAACGGCCGAGGATTGGAAGGCCGTCACGGATCGGGCGATCTTGCAGCGAATGCTTCAGAACCTACTGGGAGTTGCCCAGCAGCAGAGTGATCGAGAGGCAGTGCGTCGCTATTTGGCGGCGGTGATCGTTATCGATCCGACACTAATGCGGCAAAGGGGGCTCAAGGCGACGCTCGACTTTGAAACGGGAAGATTCACGCAAAGCCTGCAAGGGCTGGATTGGTTCTTAGAGACGATGCCCGACGGGATCGATTTGAATGAGATTCGCGAGCTTCGTGCACGATTTGAACAATCGCAGCCGTAAGTAAGCAATGTCTTGCAAAGCAACTGTGTTTGGTGCTTTGTTATTCTGCTTTGCCTGATGTTACAAGCTTTTCGATGGCGGCGAGGATCTCGGCGGGTTCAGCCATTCGGCCGGCACCTACTTGGCGACAGGAGAGCCAGCCCGAGGCGGGATCAACAAAGTGGATTCCATCGGCGTGAAGCTGCGCGACGTTGCGCTTGACGGCAGGATGTTCCCACATCTGTGAATTCATGGCGGGTGCGATCAGCACCGGGCCATCAAAGGCAAGGTACAGTGTGCTGAGAAGGTCGGCAGCGCTCCCAGAGACGGCATTGGCAATGAAGTTAGCGGTGGCAGGAGCGATCACCAGCAGGTCTTGCCCCTGGGCGAGGCTGATGTGGGCACCCAGTGGATAGGTTGGATCGCCAAACAGCTTGCGAGCAACGGGCTTGCCGGTGAGTGCGGCAAAGGTGGCCTCTCCTACGAATCGTTCGGCTGCCTCGGTCATCACAACGGTGACAGAGGCACCGGCCTGAACCAACTGGCTAACCAGCATGGCGGTCTTATAGGCCGCAATGCCTCCGGTGACTCCGATGACAATCTTCTTGCCGTTCATAAGTGGAAGTGGGCGATGGTGAGGGTTGGCTGCGAAGTGCTGTAAAGTAAGGTTGTGCGACTACGTCCATTATATCTGGCCGCGGATAGGTAGGGACATGAAAAAAGCCCCAGGCGATTGCTTGGGGCTTTCTTGTTTTGGTTCAAAGGTGTTGCGATGCCTAAACGGCACTGCGGATTGTCTTTACAGGTCGCCGAGATCTAGTTCCATCGACTCGCCCGTCCCTTGGAATTCGCCGTTGGCGCGAATGTTCTCTTGGGCATCGAGGAATATCTTGTCTTGCAAGATTTCCTGGATCGCAATGACCATCTTGTCGGTCGATGCGATATCAACCAGGGGACGGCTGCCTTGATTGAGCTGTACCAAACGCTTTTGAATCAGCGTGGAAAGCTTGAAGCGGCCACCAACCTTGTTGACGATGGATTCTTCTTTGAGTTCTTCAATCATGCTTACGTTTCTCCATGACGCTTGAGAATTTCGCAAATGCTGCGAACGGATTCCGCCACGTCTTGATTATTGATCTGGTAGTTATACGTATCCGAAAACGAAAGCTCGCGGCGAGCAACTTCCAGTCGTCGCTTGATGGCATCCTCTGAGTCGGAATTTCGACTTCGTAGGCGTCGTTCAAGTTCAGCCAGTGAGCCGCAATGAACGAAGATGGTGAGTGTGTTGGGGTGCCGCTTCAGGACGCTGCGTGCCCCCTCTACATCAATCTCTAAGATTACCCATTTTTGGGCCGCAAGTCCAGTCGCCACTTCGCTTTGCAAAGTTCCGTACCAGTCGCCACGGCCAAAAACCTCTTTACATTCGAGGAATTCATCGGCCTCCCGACGCTTGGCAAACTCTTCCCGCGACAGGAAATGGTAGTCGATGCCGTCTCTCTCGCCTGCTCGGGGGGGTCTCGTGGTGGCAGAGACGCTGATGGCGAGGGGGAGGGAGCAGTTTTTGATAAGTTCCCGCACGACCGTCGACTTGCCAGCCCCTGATGGGCCAGAGATCACCACGAGCCCGCCACGGGAGGGGCGATTAGGTTGTGGGGTGACCTGGGACATGGCGATTTACGTGCGGAAGGGGACGGGAAAGACTATTCGATGTTTTGGACCATCTCGCGGATGCGTTCGATGACCGACTTGATCTCTACCACGTGGCTGGCGATCTTGGCATCACTGGCTTTGCTGCCAATGGTGTTGGTTTCGCGGAACATTTCTTGGGTGAGAAAGTCCAGCTTACGGCCGGGGGTGTTATCACTTTGCATGACGATCGCGATTTGATCCAAGTGGCAACGCAGGCGAACGATCTCTTCGGAGATGTCGCAGCGTTCGGCAAAGAGCCCCACTTCACGAACGACGTCCCGCGGTTCGGAGTCGAGCCCTAGTCCAGCAAGCAATTTGTTGAGGCGATCGGTAAGACGCGTGCGATAACCTTCGACCACGAGTGGAGCGCGAGTCTCGATCTGTGCGAGCTCCTCGCGAATAAGGCGACAATTCTCTGTGAGGTCTTGCCCCATGGCACGCCCTTCTTCTGCACGCATGTTGGCAAGTGCAGCGAGGGCTTCTTGCAGGACCGATTCAATTTGAGGCCAAATGGTTTCAATGGTTGAGCCAGCTTCGCCACGACGATCTGCCACAACACCTGGCAAGTGAAGTACGGCAGCTAGGTCGATCTTGGCCGCCAGGGCGGGAAGCGTCTGCGAAATCTTGGAGAGCTGGTCGACGTATCCTCGAATGACTGGTTCATTGAGCCGGAACTGATCTTCAGTCGCTTGGCGCTCAATACGAAGGTTGACTTGTACCGAGCCGCGCTGCAGGTGTTTGCGAACCGCTGCTTCGACGAGGGATTCGAGGGAAGGGTCGCTTTCCGAGGCGCGGAGCGTGACCTTCAGGAATCGGTTATTCACCGATCGCACTTCGACAGAGATTGCAAGTGAGGCATCGTGTCGGCGTGCCTCGCCGTGACCTGTCATGCTTAATAGCAAAGCGAAGTGCTCCCCATTACAAAAAGTTGTGATCTGCGGATATGTCAGCCGCGTGGTGAAATGGCGGAGATTAAGTGCCGTACCAAGCTGACGCGATTGCCAAACAATACAGCGACCGCCAAGGGTGACAGTCGCTGCAAAAACGGTCTGCATCGACAAGGAAGCAAGTCCTCGACGATGCGTTTCTAGTTCCAGTGCGAGCGAATAGCCGCCGGTGCGAACTACTTTGCTTCCGCTGGGGCTGGTTCTGCTGCCTTTTCTGGAGCAGGTTCAGCCGCTGGTGGCTCAGCAGGATTGGCTGGCTCAGGCGTTGCAGCAGGTTCCGCTGGCTTGGCCTCTTCGGCTGGCTTGGCTGGTTCAGCGGCAGGAGTTTCCGCTGGCTTTTCAGCAGCAGGTGCTTCTGCTGGTTTGGCGGCTTCTTCGGCCTTCGTTTCGGCAGGCTTCTCTTCGGTCTTGGTGGCTTCCGGTTCTGCGGCCTTCTCGCCAGCCTTCTCAGCCGACTTTTCGGTTGCAGAAGCTGCTTCCTTTTCGCCCGTCTTGGCGGCTTCCTTCGTGGCTGGCGTTTCTTTCTCGCCTTCCTTTTCCGCTTCCTTCGTGCCCGGCTTCTTTTCCACGGTTACCGCTGGTTCCGCGAAAAGCTGGATCGACAGGATGGAGAGCAAGAACCAAATGGCGGCAGTTACCACGGTGATGCGGGTGAACACGTCGCCTGCCTTAGTACCGAATGCGCTTTGGCCACCCATGCCGCCGAGGGCACCGGCCAAGCCGCCGCCACGGCCACGTTGCACCAGGATGATGAGGATCAAAAAGATCGACACCAGTAGCAAGGGAATGCTCAAGAGGTAGTGAACAGCCGACCAACCCACACCCAGTAAAACCAATGCCATGGCTATCCTACTCCGTGCGTCGTGCGAAAAAAGGAAATGTGCGAATCTACCTTGAGCCGCCAAAGTTGGCGAAGGGAGTTACTAACTAAGCTGCTCAGCCGCTGCCAAGATGCCAGCGAACCCATCAACCTTGAGCGAAGCACCGCCAACCAGTGCCCCATCGATGTTTTTCTGTCCAAGAAGGGTTTGGGCGTTTTCTGCCGTCACGCTTCCGCCGTATTGAATCTGAATCTTTTCTGCCGTGGCAGCGCCGTAGGTGCTGGTCATCAAAGCGCGAAGATCTGCATGGACCTCTTCGGCTTGCTCAGGGGTCGCGACGACACCTGTTCCGATGGCCCAAACGGGTTCGTAGGCGATGACGATCTTTTCGAGTTGTTCAGCTGTAATGCCCACGAGTGACTCGGTGAACTGGCTACGAACGACGGCAGAAGTTTGGCCCGCGTTACGTTGTTCTAGCGTTTCGCCTACGCAGAGGATTGGTGTCAGGCCAGCGGCCAAAGCAGCAACCACCTTGCGATTGATAAAGGCACTGGTCTCGCCAAACAGGCTGCGGCGTTCGCTGTGGCCGAGGATGACGTACTTGCAGCCGACATCCACTAGCATGGCTGGTGCGAGTTCGCCGGTGAAAGCGCCCTTGGCTTCAAAGTGCGAGTTCTGAGCTCCCAAACCAATCGGCGACGATCCGAGAGCTGATTTAACAGCTTCGAGATAGGCGGCTGGAGGGCAGACACCGACCTGTACCTTGGGATAGGCAGCAACTTTGGCGGCCAAACCAGCGGCGAGTTCCACTGCTTGAGCGCGGTTGAGATTCATTTTCCAATTGCCAACGACGATCTTCCGTCTCATTTCGACGATCCTGGTGCTGGGGAGATAGTTTTGCCAAATAGGGCGGCCAGTTTACGGATTTGATCCATAAGCTCTGTGTATTGCTTAGGAAGCAAAGCTTGTGGTCCGTCGGACTTCGCCTTTTCGGGGCAATCGTGAACTTCGATGTGGACGCCATCTGCGCCTGCCGCAATACCAGCAAGTGCACAGGCGGGGATGAGGTCGGGACGGCCCGTAGCGTGGCTAGGGTCAACGATGATTGGCAAGTGAGACAAGGTCTTTACCAGCGGAACCGCTGCAACGTCATACAAGTTGCGAGTTGCTGGGTCAAAGCTCTTCACCCCACGTTCGCAAAGTACCACGTTGGGGTTGCCTTGCGAGAGGATGTACTCGGCGCTCATTAAAAGATCGACAATCGTCGCGCTCATGCCGCGCTTGAGCAAAACCGGCTTGTTCGTACGGCCGACTTCGGTCAGCAGCACGAAGTTTTGCATATTACGGGCACCGATTTGGATCATGTCGGTGTAACGATCGACCACTTCGACCGTGCGTGGGTCCATCACTTCGGTCACGATCGGCATGCCGTGGGCATCGCCCACTTCACGCAGGATTTTGAGGCCATCTTCGCCAGAGCCTTGAAAGGCGTAGGGGCTGGTCCGCGGCTTGTAAGCGCCACCACGGAAGATGTTTGCGCCAGCTGCTTTGACAGCGCGGGCAATGTTGTGCATCCGTTCTGGTTCTTCAACCGCACACGGGCCGGCAATCATTGCGAGGCTGCCGCCGCCGATTTTTACGCCAGCAACATCAATGATGCTTGGGAGCGGGTGGGCCTCTTTGCTGGCCAATTTGTATGGAGGAAGAATAGGCACCACTTCGTGCACTCCAGAAATCGAGCGTAGTGAGTCGAGGTTGATTTTTGACTCATCCCCGATCACGCCGATGATGGTGCGAAACGTGCCGCGACTGAGGTGGGCCTTGAGACCCAACGATTCAATCCGCTCGATCACATGTTGGAGTTGCTCTTCGGACGCATCAGATTTCAGGATGACGATCACGGCAGGGTTTGTCGGGAAAGAGGAAGGTGGCAAACCCGCACTAAGGCAAGACTTACGATGGTCACGCTGGGAGCTGCCGGTAGTTCAAACGAATCGAGGATTGTAACATAGGAGAGGAAATTTCGTCGAGGCCGCGGACAGAAGTAGCACAGAACGCTCTCTGGAATGCCGTAAGTGTTGTGGTGGCAATGTGTTACGGTGGTTTTTCGGGTCTTTTGGGGCCCAGGTGAGCCAGAACCATAGCAACAAGGGGAAGCGCCCAGCGGGTTTAGGGAGTTTGGTAAGGGGCCTTCCAGAAAAGGAATAATGGGTATGGCAAAGGAATTTGGCCAAATTGTTTGGGGTAACGAGGTCGTGGAGGACTGCCGCGAGCTGATTCGGCTGGCCGTTCGGGAAGACCTCGAGCGATGGTACGACTGGACGACGGTCTCTTTGGCCGGCGAAAACGCCCAAGGAATGGCCAAGGTGATGGCCCGCCAGTCCGGGGTCATTTGCGGCCTGCGTGTGGCTGAACTGATTGTGGAAGAGATGAACCTGAAGGCGACTTGGACGGCCATCGCCCACGATGGGATGTCGGTGGAGAAAGGGATGGAGCTGGGTGTGCTGCAGGGGAACGCGCGAGACCTGTTAACGGCAGAGCGAACGATCTTGAACTTTGTGGGGCACCTGTCTGGCATTAGCAGCCTTACCCGAAAGTTTGTGGAAGCGATTGCGGGCACGAAGGCCCGGCTTTACGACACACGCAAAACGACGCCTGGCTATCGTCGACTAGAAAAATATGCGGTTCGATGTGGCGGTGGGCACAATCACCGAATGGGGCTGTATGACGCCGTTCTTATTAAGGACAACCATTTGGCGTTAGGGCGTCAGCATCAAATTGGGGCCAACTACACGCCAAGCCAAGCGGTAGAGCAAGCCAGGAAATTTGTGCAAGGTTATCTGGAGCAAGACCCACGCCGCGAGATGATGATCGAGGTGGAGGTTGATTCGCTGGAGCAACTGCGTGAGGTTCTGCCTGCCCGCCCGGATATTGTGCTGCTAGATAATATGAGCTGTGAGCAATTACGCGAGGCAGTTGCCATTCGGGATGCAGCGGGAAGTCAGGCAGAGCTAGAAGCTTCTGGTGGGATCAATTTGACGACGGTGCGGGGCGTTGCCGAGACAGGCGTTGACCGCATTAGTTCTGGCGCTCTTACTCACTCGGCCATTTGTATGGATGTGGCGCTCGACTGGTCGCTGTAGAAGCACGCGATCGGTAGCGATTGCGATCGCTCACTGCCTAGAAGGTGCTGGGCTCTAAGGGAATGGCGGGAATGGTGTCTTGGGCAGGCAAGGTGCCACGGGGCGTTTTGGCCTTGGTGTCGAGATGAGGGACTCCCTCGTCATCGATCTGGGCCATAACAGTGCTCCACGATTGCAGGCCTGATTTCTTGAACTCTAATTTGGCGAGCCAGCCTTGCTTGGCAGTAGGTTCGCTGAAGCCATCAAAAACGAAGTTTCCTAGGCTGTAAAGGATGAGTTTTCCTTTATAGATGTCGTATCCCTGTGTGACGTGGGGATGCGCACCGATGACGATATCGGCACCTGCGTCAATCATCTTGCGAGCAAGCTCACTTTGCCGTTTGGTGGGGCCGGGCTCATATTCAAAACCCCAGTGCATGTACGGGATGACAAGGTCGGCTTTGTACTTGGTGCGTGCAAGCTGAATGTCCTCGATCACATGCTCATCAATGGACCAAGCAACGCCGGGAGATGTTTCGGTAGCGGCAAAGCTCCGTGGCTTGAACTCATTGTAGCCAAGTAGGGCAAAGCGAACGCCATTGCGTTCGATGATGACGGGGACGCGAGCGGCGGAGAGATTCTTGCCACCTCCAAATGTTGGTAGCTTGCCAGATAACAGCGAAATCTGTTCGAGAAATGCTTCGTGCCCAAAGTCGCCCGTATGGTTATTGGCCAGCGAAACCGCATGGAAGTGTTTAGTCAAAAGAGGAATGACTTTTACATCCGCTCGAAACGTCCAAGGCTTGTCGACGGCGGTGCCGGTCGTGGCAATGACACATTCCAAATTCCCCACGACGACGTCGCACTGCTTAAAGATGGGTGCGAACTCTGCAAAGGGATCAATGCCTCGAGCAATGGCTCTGCCAGGGCCGTCAGCCAGCATGATGTCGCCGGTGTACAGAAACGTGGTTGTAGGTTCCGCTTTTGCATTAACTGCTTGGGCATGTGCAAAGTGAGGAATGAGTCCAAGCAGGATTGCTAAAACCTGAGAGATGCGAAAACGCATGGATTAGGCTCAAAGATGAAATAGGAAAGGGAGCTCGCTGGCGATTGCCAGACGTACGGCCCAAGAACGGGGCGTACGCCAAGTCACCCTGTTATAGCCTGCCCCAGTGAGAAAAGGAAAGCTTCGACCGGCCGAAAATCCTGGTTTTGCGGCTGCAAAAGCCTCTGAAGGCTACCGATAAATCGTCGCCGGATTGCCGATGGAAGTGGTCACAGCCGGTCCGCTGTCGTGGAGCGGGAGTTCTGGCGGCGTAGCTAGGGGAGGCGAATGCGATGGCTCCGGAGCCGAACCGCTGACCGGCGAAACTTGTACCGACGAGTCTTCATCGGGTTCTGGAAGGCGAACGGCCTGCAAGACATTGGACGTTGAGGATGGCCCCGCGGAAGGTGATGGGCGAGATTGCAGTACAAATGGAGTTGTCACCTGCTTGGCCGAATGCCGAGCTCTTCCTTGAGCAATGGCAGTGGTAAAGTCGCGCTGTCGATTCAAGATGCGACTGCGGGTAGCGGCATAGGTACTCGAAGAAGATTTGGCGACAGCATTATCAATCCAGTGCATAGCGCCGGGATAGTCTTGTTGCACTTCGGCCGCTAGAGCGAGGTTGTGCATGGCGGCGTCATTATCGGGGTTGGATGTAATGGCATGTTGCCAAGCGGCTTGGGCGGCAGACCAGTCGCCAGCAATTGCAAGTTTGTTCCCCTTGATGACGCTGCTGTATCCACGGCTATAGTTGGGCCTAGCAAGTGATTCTTCAATGACGACGCTGTGAGGTGCAAGCTTGCCGACAATCTCTTGGCAACATTCCCCCATGAGACGTTCGAGCAGCCGATCTCGGCTTGTCGAGTCTCCTTGCGAGATCGTGATCTTGGATTTGGAATTGCGAGTTGCCTTGTAGGAGACTCGTACCAAACCGGTGCGAACATCGACCAGTTGCACGGCAAGGGTGACGGTTGCCTCGCGCGTGATCGACTCGGTGGAGTCGGTGCCAACGCCGAACGCGCCCGAGGAGAACCCACGCTCACGCAGTTTGTCGCCACTGACGGCATTGGGGTCTTTGTGCTTGTCGTCGACCACACTATAGGAAATGACCTGGCCCAGAAGTACCGCATCGGCTCCTAGCACTCCTGCCGCTTCGATGGCTGCCGGCAGGCTCATGCGCCCATCGGACGTGGCAATCGGTTGAACGCGTGCCAGTTGGGCTTGGTCGATCAGTTCGTAGTGCTTGTTGTCAAAGAATGCTTGTACGAGCGACGCCCTAGCGATCTTTCCGGAGCTCTTTTCGCCATCAAGTTCGAGGATGGCCAGCTTTTGGAGTTGGTCAATATTTTGCTCGGCAGGTCTTACGACCGTCATTCGTGCTCGGGTTGCGCATCCGAGCATTGCTCCGCAAACTAGCAGGCAGACCGCTGACACGGTTTTGTGGAGTCTCGAAATGGCAGCGGAAGAAGACACAGCAGCTGAAGTGGATTTGGCAAATGCGAAGAGATGCAAGTGATAGCAGTGCTATCAAGCCCAAGTGGTTTGATAGTGGTGCTCTTCTGCATATCGGCAAGTGATGAGAGGGAACCAAGCGATTTCAGGCTTTGTAGAGGCGGTGGCAGGAACAAATGAGAGTTTTCCGCATGTGCCAGCAAGTCGGTGCTCAGCGGAGGTTGGCTAGGATCGGCAGGAATTGCCGATCTGTATTGCACATTTCGGGGAAGCTTTCTACGATTTGGCCCGCGAAATACTCGTTGGAGGGTACTCGCCGAAGAGGCGGTTTTAGGAACAGAAACCGACCTTTGGCGAATGAACGAGAGCCTGTTTTGCGAACGAAAAAGAGGTCCGTGTGGAAGGTGTAGGCCAGTCATCGGATCGCCGTAGTGCGGCGATTCCTACGGAAAGTACTCCGCCACCAATCAGCGTGGTGATGCCTGCCTATAACTGCGCGCCGTTTGTGGAAGAGGCAACGCGAAGCATCTTGGAACAAACCTGGCGCGAGTTTGAATTCATCATCATTGACGATGGATCGACGGACGGTACTCAGGAGATTCTAAAAAGATTAGCGGCCGAGGATTCTCGGATTCGCCTAGTATGTGCCGATCATCAAGGGTTGGTTGCTGCACTCAACCTAGGCATTGAAATGTCACGCGGTGCTTTCCTGGCTCGGATGGATGCCGATGATGTCTGTCGACATGATCGCTTTGAAATTCAGATGGCTTACTTACGGAAACATCCCGAAGTGGTTGCCGTTGGTGCCAATGCAGAAATGATCGATCCTGATGGATCGCCGCTGGGAATCGTTTGTCCTGACTTTGACCCGCAAGAGCTTGCCAATAAGCTGTTTTTGGGCAAAGGGGTAAAGGTGTGGCACTCGGCGATTTTGATGCGAAAAGAAACGCTGCAAAAAGTGGGCGGGTATCGTGCGGCCTATCGCCATGCAGAAGACTTTGACTTATGGCTTAGGATGACGGAATGCGGCGAGCTTCATAATTTGCGAGAAGTATTGCTGCTGTATCGTCAGCATCCCCAAAGCGTTTGTGCCCAGTATCGACCTGAACAACGGGCGGCCGTCAAAGCAGCCGTTGCTGATGCCCATCGACGACGTGGAATTGCTACGTCGCAGGTGGTGTCAACAGTTGCGCCTAGGAAGGCAAAGCCCTCGGCTGTGGTACCCGATGCTCGGCCGCGCTGGGTGCGGATTGCCTTGCGGCATGGAAGGCCAGCGACGGTGCGCAAACACTTGCGCAGCCTGCTACGCGATCGCCCTTTGGCTTTGGGGACTTGGCTTGCGGTGGCGCAATTTGCAGCTTGCCCTTGGCACCTGTTTGGTAATTTGCCGAATGACGGCGTGAAGGCTTCTACATCGCCTTCGCAAGCATCGGCATTCCACCTTGAAAATCGAAAGGCAGCCTAGCCGCTTTTTCGAAGTTATGGCACACCATCCTTTCACCGTTCAGACACGCACCGGATCACGCAGAGTCATTTCTGCTGTGATGTTGGTGATTTGCTGTTTGCTGGTGACGGTGGAAACGGGCTGTGCTCGACAAAGGTTTGTAACGCTGCGACGTGTTCCTAAAAACCCCTTGGAAGCGCCATTGCGATTGCTATCGCGAAGTGGGCCACGTCCCACAGATCGTACCGAACAGATCTTACGCCGCTATGGTTTAACCGAACAGCAAAAGAAAGAACCGCTGAAGGTACTTGAAGGCCTTGAGCAAGAGATCGAGAAAGAACCGACTTCGGAAAAGATCTATTCCTATGCGGAGCTGTCCTATATTCAGGCGAGTCGGCTGCAGCAGCAGGGGAAGTCACAAGATGCGCTAGATTACTACAGCGCTGCAGTTGCACATGCCTATCGCTTCCTTTTTGAGCCGGGGCTAGATCGCTTTTGCAATCCCTACGACCCACAGTTTCGCCGCGCCTGCGATATCTATAATGCCTCTTTAGAATCGGTCTTGCGAATTGCCAATTCGCGGGGGCTGCTTCGTCCTGGGCAGTCTCACACAGTTCAAACCGGTGGAAGGCAGTATCAGTTAGAGATTGCGATCAAGGGGCCGTGGCAGCCGGAAGACATTCTGGAATTCAAGTTCGTAAGCGATTTTGAAATTGCGGGTGGTCTAAGCAATACGCATCATACGTACGGGCTGGGTGTTCCGCTGATTGCAGTGCATCATAGCGCAGACAGCCAAGAGCGAGCCGAGAAGTATTATCCACCCGGGCTTAGCTTTGCGGTGACGGCGTTCCTGCGTTGTTCGCCACGGTCGGCCGATGATGAGGCCAATCGGGTTCAGCCTTGCACGTTGGAACTGTACGATCCGCTGTATGCCTGCCAAATTCGCGTTGGCGAACGGTTGGTTCCGCTGGAGACTGACTTATCTACACCACTAGCCTACTTCCTGGATAACCCGGACTTTCGGGAAGCGGAAGATCCCACGTTTGGCTTGCTAAACCCCGATGCTGCGATGAAGCGGCGCGGTGTCTACATGGTGGAGCCTTACGATCCGCGGAGAATTCCTGTTGTGATGGTGCATGGACTGTGGTCTAGCCCCACAACTTGGATGGAGATGTTTAATGACCTACGGTCTTTCCCGGAAATTCGGTCGCGGTACCAGTTCTGGTTCTACCAATATCCAACGGGTAAGCCGTTTTTAACGAGCGCCGCCGAAATGCGTGAGGCCCTCGCCGAAGTGCGCAGCACCCTGGACCCTAATCGCCTCAATCCGAATTTGGATCAGATGGTCCTTGTGGGACATAGCATGGGAGGACTTGTTTCGCGTTTGCAAACCACAGAGAGCAGCGACGACTTTTGGCGCATCGTGACGGACCGGCCGTTTTCTGAGTTGCGAGCGACACCTCAAGAGCAGGATAAACTGGCCAAGCTGTTTTTCTTCAATGCAAATCCATCGATTAAACGCGTCATCACGATTGGTACGCCGTTCCGCGGAAGCGAGAACTCGACCGATGCCGTTCGTTACGCAGGCCAGAAGTTCATCAAGATGCCGCAATCGATGGTGGAGTTAAGCAGCAAAGTCATTCGTGACAATCCAGGATATTTCACAGACACTCGGCTGCTAACGATGGCGACAAGTCTCGATAGCTTGGCCAAGGATGATCCACTCTTTCCTGTGATGTTGCAGGCAAAGCATGGTTCGGCAACGACGTATCACAATATTATCGGCAACAAGCCACGTACCAGCTTTGCCGACAAGCTCCGTGAAGATGGCGATGGCATTGTTAGTCTTGTAAGTGCCACCGTGGACGATGCCAAGACACAGATCCAGGTCGAAGCGGATCACTTGACCGTACACCGGCATCCGCTTAGCACTTTGGAGGTGCGACGCATCTTGCGTGAGCATTTGGATGCACTCTACCCGCTGGCGTCGCAGTCCGAAGAGAGTTTAGAAGAGGGTGACCCTCAATTAGTTGAGCCTGCCTCTTACTTTCCCTCTGGCCAATAGGGCTTCGGTTGGGAAAAGGAAACACCGAGAGGTGTTGGCAAGATCGCGACCTGCCTTCTGTGGCACGTGCGCGTAAAAAAGGCCGCTTCCTGCGGCCGTGGTGAGTCGATCAAGTGTTGGCAGGATAAGTGTTACTAACTGCCAAGCGTATGCATGGTGACAGATCGATGAGGCCCAATCCTTAGGGCCATGTTTTTATGGACAAGTCTGCGTAGTAGTCACGACGTTGCAATCCATTGAAAATTCCACGGCTTGAAAAGTTATTTGGCGAGGGAGCCCAGCGATGCGCTGCAGAGGTGACGCAGTGGTGGGAGTTCGCTCTTGGAGTATTTCCTTAGTGGAAGCCTGGGAGCAAGGGGCGAACGTGGAGTATCCGAGGCAGCCGCATCGGCCGATTCTTGTTCGGCCGACTGCTGATCTTCCGTCGTTGCTTCCACTTCAAAGGTCAGTTCGCTGGCGACGGCTTCTTGGCCTTCTCCAACAGCCCCAGACCCTTCGGCGGGAAGTTCGCTGCGAACGACACGGACATCGCGAGGGGCATCAATTCCTAGCCGTACGGTGTTACCCTTCACACGTAGCACGGTCAGAGTGATGTTGTCGCCGATTTTGATTTGTTGAGAAAGTTTGCGGGTTAGAACGAGCATGACACAATCCTTTGCAAGAGATAGAACGATCCATTTTGTCGACCAGTTCGACGAATAGGTTCAATGCAGATGCTGTGCCAATCGTGTGTCTGAATTTCTGGAAATGTCACAAGTTACTTGTGCGCAAGCAGTTGCGAAAAATGGCCTGTTTGACGCTTGCGTGTACAAGCTCTGTACAAACCGGCAGAATTACAACCTTGTGAAATTCTTTCATAACTTCACGGCCGAAACCCGACGCCGTTTGCCGTTTTTGCCAGCGCGATGGGGCAATGGAGAAGGTTGCTAGCGTTTGTAGCGGCAGGTTTTGTCTCAGGCCGAGAGAATTTGATCCCGGCCTGAGAACCAGACAATCTACACGGTCATCTTTAGAGCAGTTTGCGATCACCCTGGGCGACAAGGTAGTCGACCAGCAGGTCAACGGCGTCATTGTAGAAGTCGTCGGTGGAGTCGCCTCCCGAGAGGCTATCGACTTCATTGTCGCTGGTGATGCTCAGTCCCGCAAACGGAAGCGTTGGCGATGAAGCAGCGGTCCAGTTGGTAAGTAGTGCCAGCATGGCTAGGTCGCTGGTGTCACCATAGGCTTTACTGCTGCTGTTGCCGGTAACGGGGCCACTGGTGTAGTTAGAAAGGAAGCCGCCCAGAAGCAAGTCCCGATTCTGGTCCCCTCGCAGAGTGTCTTGTCCTGCGCCGCCGATTAAAACATCGTTGCCCATGCCGCCGCTGAGCGTATCATTGCCCGCATCTCCGAATAAAAGGTCATCGCCAGCCTCGCCCGAGAGGTTGTCGTTTCCATTTCCGCCATAGATGCGATCATTGCCGTTCGCACCGGAGAGATTGTCAATTCCGTCGCCGCCGTAGAGAACATCATCTTGCGAACTGGCGGTGACGGTATCATTTCCTCCCTGACCATAGATGCGATCTGCCCCAGTCCCCGGAGCGGTTGTAATGATATCGTTCCCATCTGTGGACGGAGTGGCAGCCGCACCACCCAGCGAGTTGACAAGACTGCGATCCACCTGAGTTGCACGCCAGGCGATCGCTGCAAGGTCGAGTGGAGTGGCCATGACATCCAGGTTAGGCAGGCCAGCAACACCGGGGCTGAACACATCTCCCCAGATTTCGTCAGCACCTCCGGCACCGCCGGAAAGTCGGTCTAGGCCTTCACCACCAACGATTAAATCATTGGAGGCACCTCCCGTGATACTATCATCTCCTTCGTTGCCGAAAAGTTCGAGTGGAAGCGTGGCTGGCATCGCCGAAGTGGCGATGTAGTCGTTGCCGCCCCGTGCGTAGAGGACAAGCTTGGTTGTAGGCGCGTAATCCCCGTAGTAACTGTTGTTAACCCGAACGCGCACCTTTCCGCCTGCGACGCCACTGAGAACGAGGTAGTCGGCAATTTCAGAAGCACGCATGTAGAGCGCACCTTGATGAACGCTGGTTAGCTGTCCATTGTTGTCGTAAAGATCGATGTCTTCGATGCCATTATAGATAAGTCGCTTGTGCGAACCGGAATCTACAAAGCCTGTTACCGTATCAACAACCGCTGGTGCGGCAGTGCTTGAGATATCCAAGTAGAGTCGGTCGCCAGACAAATCACCTGTCGTTGAATTGCGAGACGGAAGTAAGAGGGAGTCTGGGTTGCCACCATCGATGAAGATTGCGGCGCCATTGGCCTTGTCAAATGAGGGGACGATTTTGTTGGCTAGGCTTCCAAAGGAGTCGTTGCCATCGTCGCCAAAGAGATTGATCCCAATCAGGCCGAGCGGAGTGCTGGTTGGCGAGGATGGAACCGAAAGATAGAACTGATCGTTCTCGTTGCCACCATGAACATTCACCAGAGCGAGGTCATTGTTCACACTTGGTGTAGTTAGATTTGTCGCAATGGTGTCGGCGAAGTTAGTCCCGGTAAAGTCGAGCAGGTTGATGTTGCTAAAGGTGACATCGGTACCAGCGGCGGCCGTTAAGCCATCGATGGAGGTGCTGGTGATGGTCGCAATGATCGGTGCGGTATTCCCCAGCGTGTTGATAAATAGCTGGTCGTTGTCCGACGATGATCCACCCTCAATAGAGGTCGTAGCAGAAAAGCCTGGCAAAATGCCGTTGATTCGAAGCGTGTCGTCTCCTGTTCCCATGTTGATGGCAAGGCTTGACGTGGGATTGCCAAAGGAGACACTTTCCCCCAGCGTCGAATCGATTTGGTTGAGCCCCCCAACGACATTCCACGTAATTGTTTCGGCTCCGCCAGTGAAGTTGAAAACGCGGTTCGTCGCATTGAGGTTATCCAGGATTGGTTCAAGGCCGGTGTAATTCACCACTTTGCCGTCGATGCTGATCGAACCGTCACTGTTATTCAAAAAGCCATAGGTGATGGTCGAGACGGTACCATTTTTAAGTGTCAGCGTGTCGCCTGGCGACGTTTCACCGCCTGTACCGCCGGAAAAGGTGATGCCTCCAGCGGGAATAGGTGACCCGTTGCTATAGTCAAGAATCAGATTGTCCGAGCCCGACTGGCCATTGATGATCAGGCTCGTTACGCCGGCAAACGGTGTATCCAATTGCAGGCTGCCATCTACTCTCACTTGTAGATTGGCCCCGACGAGTTTTACTTCAATCGCATTATGGGTATTAGGGCCATAGCTGTTGGCTTGGATCACCGGCACCGAGTCGTAGTACAGCACGACATCTTTTCCATCCACCCCGCCGGCGTAGGTGATCTTCATGGGGCTGCCATTATAGGTGAAGTTGTCACCTTCGTTAAGCAAGACACTGTTAAGGACCAGCTTGCCAGAGCCTGAAACACCTCCGCTGGTGTCGATCAGAGTAAAGGCATTGCCTGCCACTGGGACATAAGACCCTGTTAGTGACAGATTGACATTGCCGGAAAGGATCAGCGATCCATTGACGATCAGTTGATCGTAACCAGACACGGGCGCTGCCCCTTGAATGTCAAAGGATAGGCCGTCGCCTGCTGCCATGGTAACTGAGGCGGTTGAAAGCGATTCGGTCAGCGCAGGACCGGAACCGGGAGAAATGGTTCCGCCACCGGATGTGGCGACGGTTCCCGCCACGCCGCCGGTGCCACCCAAGGAACCGCCTGTTACAAGGATGTTGCTGGTGCCCGTTGCCGATCCTGTCGCATTATTTGCCAAAAGCGTTCCACCAGTTACCAAGGTCGTGCCTGAGTACGTGTTGGCGCTGGTTAGGCTCCAGCTACCTAGCCCTGACTTCGAAAGGCTCGTCGGATTGCCTCCTTCATTGCTGAGCTGGATCGCAAACCGGTTATCACCCGTGTTGGTGCCCGTGAGTTCGATCGTGCGAGGTCCCGAGCCTTCAAAGAGGGCAGTGTTGGCGGCAGAATAGGTAAATCGAACGGTTGCGGAGGGGACGCTTCCAGAGGCATCGATAATGGCGCTGGTGCCAACATCCATTTGAATTTGGCGGTTGGTGCTATGGGGAGTTGCACCGGTGTACTGCAGGCGTCCCCCAGCGAAATGCAGGCCGATTCCGCCAGGTGTTGCGGTTTCGGCAATGGCACTGCGATTTCCAAGGCTGCTATTATTTCCATAGTCAGCAAGAGAAGCGACGTTCAGCGTGCCGCCAGCCAGGGTGGTCGTTCCACTGTAGCTGTTGTTGGTGCCAGAAAGTACAAGTGTGCCGGACGTTGTTTTCGTAACGTCGCCGCTTCCAGAGATCACGCCTGCAAACGAACCTTGTCCTACGACCAAATTACCACTGCTGCCGTAGGCTCGGGTGACAATGCTGTCGCCTGCATCACCGGTAAGGTTGGTTAGGGTGACGTTTGGCTCATTACTTGCAAGGTCTTGCGCCAGGGCCAATGCAATACTTCCGGCACCAGCTAATAAAGCTGATGCGTACGTACCGCCGTTAACCACCATCGTTCCCGAAAAGTTCGGATACGCAGCGAGGGCTGCTGCAATGGAAGCAAAGGCATCAATGCCCACATAGGCCGATTGTATGCCAGCTTGTTCCAGGTTGCCGTCTACCATGGCAACGGTAGACCATTGATCGTTGACATACAACGTCGTGGGTGTTCCCGATGCCGAGATCAATACGACGTCGTTGCCATCGTTGCCGTTATAAAAGATCTTAAGCGGTTTGCCATCAATGAAGAGGGTGGTTCCTGCAGCAAGTCCCGCAAACGCACCCGTCGTATCGGAAGGCGCACTGCCATCATTGTCGATGATCGTGAAGACCTGCGATGGGGCCGGTGTAAAACTGCCGGCAGTTCCTAGGAAGGGCGTTGTCAGCGTGGCTCCAGGCCCAATAGTAACCGAGCCTCCCGCGATCACCTTGACTTGGTCGTAGCCAGTGCCAGCGGGCTGCGAAGCATTGAGGAACTCTGCGACAAGAGTCCCGTTTTCGACGTAGTTGCCATTTACCGTGGTGATGCCGGGGCTGGTACCTGGTGTATGAAAAGCGCCCGATTGAATCGTAAGTGGGCCAGTTTGTCCCGTTCCCGCCAGGGTTACTCCCGATGCTACGGTGATCGGACTATTCGCAAGCGAGCCATTCATTACCAAGGTTCCGGCATTGATAGTGGCTGGACCTGATAGGTTGTTAGTGCCCGTTAGCGTAAGGTCACCTGCGCTGTTTTTGACAAGCTGCGAAGGGCCGGTCTGGGTAACGTTGCCTGCCATCGTGACTCCTCCTGCGCCAGTCACGGTCAGAATGGAAGCATCTAATGCGACTGGCCCTGATAAGGTAACTGCCCCCGCATTCGACTGCAGATTGAGGTCTTGGCTCGGTCCGGGCCCGGATGGAACAAGCGAGACCGCGCCTGCAAAGGAGTTGAAACCCGACTGATTCAAGATGGCTGGACTGGTTCCCGCAGGTACTGCACTCACCACGAGAGGCTCGGCCCCAATTGCGATATTGCCAGTTAGCGCCAAGGTGCTGCCGCTGGCAACCGTGGTTCCACCCGTAGTGCTTCCAAGTGCAGAGCTATTGGCCGCAGTTAGTGTACCGGCATTGATTGACGTCGTACCGGTGTAGGTGTTGTTTCCTGAAAGTTGAAGGTTGCCGGCTCCGTCTTTAATTACATTCAGCACCGAGGGGGCAGTGCTATTGATGGAGCCGTTGACTTGGATATTCCCGGCACCACGGAAAGTGACGGTGGATAGGCCAATGGTGCTTGCAATACTGCCATTAAGGGTAAGCGTCCCTGCATCGGAAACGATCGTTGCAAACGCTTCGCTCACAATGCTGGCGCTAAGGTCATTCACGATGAAGTTGCCGGTCGTTACGTTGCGTCCTGGCCCGGTGAATGGAAGGGAGGCATCGGTCAACGCGTCAAGTCGCAGGCCCGTAATATTTGGTAGGGAGGTTGTGAACTTAATGGTGTAGGTGTCGCTCGCAGGATTTACGCCACTTGCCAAAATGGAATTGTCCCCTTGCAAAGCAAGTGTCACTCCATTGGCAGACTGCAAAGACGTGACATTGACGGGAATCCAGCTGGCGCTCACGGCGCCCCCATTATCCAGACCGTCGGCGAATGTGGAGCGGTCGGAGAAAGTCACACTCAGGCGGAACTTGCCAAGCGTTGATCCTCCTGCACCGCCGGAGGCAATCTTGACGGTGAACTCGCTCAGCACGCCGCCCGGATTGAGGTTGCTTGCGGTTTCAAAGACGGCGGTGTTAATTCCCGCCCCATTGTTTGACCATCCCGTGGCGTTATTTCCATCAAGCACATTTGCCACGGAAAAACCCGATTGGGATCGGATTGCTGTCGCATTTTGCAGCGCCACCGATTGGCTCGGTGGCAGAATGTTAATCGGGCCACCATATGCGGTGTTCCCCGCTGGGCTACGCAGGGCTCCCTGTCCCCCATCTCCGGTTCCTGCGATCGACAACGACTCGACGCCAACGGTGATGCCACTTGCCAACAGCAAAGTCGCTCCTGACTCCACGGTCGTTCCGCCGAGGGTAGATCCGAGCGCCGAGTTGGAGCCAGCTTCAAGTGTTCCTGCAGCAACGGTGGCGATGCCATCAAACGTGTTGTTTCCACTCAGGGTGAATTTGCCCGTGCCACGCTTGGTTAACTGTCCATTGCCAACGACTTGGCCGCTAAAGGTGGTGGCGGTGTTGGCAAGGCCCGTAGTTAGCGTGCCGCCGGTCAAATCCACAACGCCAGATCCGGCAAGCGAGCCGATGCTGTCTGACTTGCCATTGAGTTCTAGTTTGGCAACGGAAAGCGATACAGCCGACGAATCGGGAAGGATATTGCTGGCTTGCAGGATGAATCGATCGCCTGAAGCACCAGTTAAATTGAGGGCCGCAGGTGCAAAAGCAGCATCCGTCGCAAATAGCTTCACGATGCTGGAACTACCGGCCGTATTGATCGTCAGAGACGCGGCTGGATTGGCGAACAGTTGGTTTTCCTGAGAGCTTGTGGCAAAGGTCAGCGCGCTAACATTCGCAGTCGAGCTAGGATCATCGCGCAGCTCCGCATCAACGGTTCCCGCAGGCAGGTTGAATACCAGGTTAGCAATGGAGGTCGCCGTTGTATCGACCGGTTCCAAGTTGCGATAGTCGATCTGCGTGGTTCCTAGTGTTAGGCTCCCACTACCAGGATTGGCAACAGATCCGGTTAAGGTGTGGGTTCCTGTCGCAAATGTTCCACCGACGGTTTTGAGAGAATCGTGTCCTCCGCTGCCGCCATCGAAGGCAATCGTCTTACCAATCGGATTGTTCAAGTTGACCGTCAGCGTGTCGTCGCCACCGGCCCCCAGGAAGTTAAAGCCTTGAAACGTCGCGCCTGAGGCGATGGTTACCGTATTGCCACTGACAACAAAGTTTGCATTAAGTCCCGTGCCGGCATTAAAGACGGAATTTGCAGATGTGATTTGCCAGCCACCGCTTGGTAAAGCGGCAACGGTGACATTATCACTGGCGCCAGACGTATCGGTGACAACGAGCGTTCCACTGACCAGCGACACTGTCGAAACAGGTGTTGCCACTAAGCGGGTTGCAATGGCGTTAGAGAAGCTGGAAGCTCCACCCGTCGCGGTAAATGCATCAAACAGCAACTGCCCCTGGGGCACATCCGCAGTGGAAGTTCCGGACCAAGTGATTTGGCTACTTACGGTGGCGGGTTGCCAATAGGTTCCAAAAAGTGGTGTGAGCGAATAGCCCGACGAGGTTGTGCCAAAGCTGGTAAAGGGGCTGGGAGCAGCCGTCGTGGCACTAAAGGCCGTCAGTGATGGAGAGACGTTGGCCACATCATGGCCGAAGACGATGAAGCCCCAACCTTGTCCTGCAGCATAGGTGTTTCCCGAATTGTCCACCTTGAGAGCGAAGTCGTATTTGAAATTGCTGGTCGCAGGCTGCGGCGTGACCGTGTATTCCAGCTTCAGCGGAAAGCCTGCCAGAACCCGGCGAGCTTCTAACGGCTCAAAAAACAAAGATCGAGCCTGCCGACGTTTTTCCCCCTGAAACAGCGTTTTCCTCGAAGAAATCGATGGACGACGACCACAAATCGATTGCAGGAGCTGAAAAAGCATGCGAGTCTCGCTGTTTAAAATGACTTAAAAGGCGGTTTCCTATCGCCTATACGGGGGTGTAAACGTAAGCGAGGGAAATGCTAAACTACCCCTACAGGAAATACAATCAATTTCTACGGAAAAAGTGGAAAAATAGGCTGTTTAGGTCATCTGGCACGTTGTGTGCTGCTGTCTTAAAAGGACCTAAAAGTGTGGTTAACTATCGAAACTGACTGACGGCAGACCGTCGTTTTTGGTTGCCCCAGCGGTTGCAGGTCATCCTGGAAAGGGAATACTGGCAAAGGTTTAGGTATCAATCTCCGGTGTGAAGCGCTGGCAAGCTTGCGGTGCAAGTCTGTGAAAGGCTTGGCAACTTCCACCTAGCACTGTTTCCATTCCCCGTTCACCATTTGTTCCTGGAGATCTGCCCCCCTCATGCACACGCTGCTAGTTATGCAAGGTCGCGACCGTGGCCAACGGTTTGTCATGTCCGACGACGTGATCACGTTGGGCCGTGAGAGTACCTGCACGATCCAGCTGCATGACAGCGAAGTCTCTAGGCGCCATTGCGAACTGAAACGGCTAGAGGATGGAACGGTCGTCGCAACTGACCTGGGCAGTTCCAATGGCTCGTACCTCAATGGCCAATCGTTTCGTGAAGCAGTGCTAAAGAATGGCGATCGGCTTCAGCTTGGACGCTCGTTGCTGTTGTTCTCGGCGACTCAAGGGGCCAGCGACAATCCGCAACTAGCTCATCAGATTGACATTGTTTCGCATGATCGTGGACGGGATGAATCGCAGATCGTAAAGACCTCGGTTCCGCCGGACAATAGTCAGCTAATGGCCTTCCCAGAGGCATCCGATAGCCCGTGGCTGGCCAAGGCTCGCGGCAACTTGCAGATCATGTACCGTACGGCATTGGCGGTTAGCCAAACGCTCGACATCGATCAGCTGTTGCAGCGTATTTTGGAGATGATCTTTGATTGGGTCGAGGCGGATCGTGGCCTCATCTTGCTGAAGAGCAATGAGACAGGCGAGCTTGAACCTTCTGCAAGTCGCAATCGTAACGAAAAGCCCGCGCAAGAGCGTTTTGCGATTAGCCGTACGATTCTGGACTATGTTTTGCAGCACAAACAGGGAGTGCATACAAGCGACGCAGGAGAAGATAATCGCTGGAGTACCGCTCAAAGCATCGTTACCTTGGGAGTTCGAGAGGCCATCTGTGTACCTATGCAGGGCCGTTACGGCATTGTTGGCGTGATCTACATCGATACCAGCAGCTCGGCCGGCCAATTGATGGAATCCGGCAAGCCGACGAAGTTTTCAGAGGACCACCTTAAACTGATGGTGGCCATTGGCCATCAAGCGGCGCTGGCAATTGAAGATACTTCCTACTATTCCGCAATGGTTCAAGCGGAACGCCTAGCGGCGATGGGACAAACCATTGCTACGCTCTCGCACCATATCAAAAACATCCTGCAAGGGATTAGTGGTGGCAGCTACTTGATTGAGGCCGGGCTAAAGTCGAGCGACAACGAAGTGGTTCGTAAGGGGTGGCGGATTGTTGAGAAGAACCAGGAGCGGATCTTGAGCCTGGTGATGGACATGCTTACCTTCAGTAAGGAGAGGCGCCCCGAACTGAAGGTTGCCGACCCCTGCGACGTGGTTGAAGACGTGGTAGAGCTGATGCAGGCCCGCGCCGCCGAAGCCCATGTGTCACTTGCCTGGCAAAAGGCCGATTCGCTACCAACGGTTCAGTTCGATGCCGAAATGTTGCAGCGTGCGATCCTTAACATCGTCGGTAACGCGATTGACGCTTGTGAGAAGTTGCCCGATAGACAAGTGACGGTACGCGTCGAATCCGGCAAGCTGCAAAAGACGCTCGAAATCATTGTTGAGGACAACGGCGAAGGGATTCCGCTCGAAGACCAAAAGAAGATCTTCTCCGTCTTTGAATCGCGTAAGGGGGCTCGTGGTACCGGCCTTGGCCTACCCGTCAGCCAAAAAATCCTGCGCGAACATGGTGGCGACGTCTTATTGGAAAGCACGCCTGGCGTCGGCAGCCGCTTTATTCTCTGTCTGCCAGCGATGCCGGCACCCTCTTACGACCCGAACTCGACCCAGTTCGTGCCGTTTGACGTCCCTCGGGCCAGTTAGTCCCGCCCGGCAGTCTCTGCCTAGCTTGGCCCGGACGCCCTCGATTTAGCAAGCGTCTGCACTTGCCTGAGAACTGGTCATCGTATTGCCCGGTTTTTGGCAAGCTGCCTGGTGGCTGTTAAAGAGGATTCCTTGGAAAATAAAAGTCAATGGCTGTAAGTCCTTGTTTTATATTGGGTTGTGAGTTGTGCTTTAGGTTTTTTGAAGCCTGTAAATGAATTGGCACGTGATCTGCAATATGTAGTAGGCATGCTAGTTTGCGAAGCATAGAGCTTCTCGGGTGCATGGATGTTCCTGATAGCTAGTTCCGATGCATGGATGTAATTGATCATTTCACATTTTTGATGTGTGTTGCTGGGTTGGCAGCATGAGGGCCTAGGCGAAATTGGGCCCAGTCTCCTGCCGACGTCCGATGCTCACCGTCAACTACCGTCCGCCAGAGCCCGGCTCCTAGGGACAGCGAAGGGAGAGGTCGCTGTTTTTAGGGTGCCCGGGCGCGGCGGATTACGGTGTTTCTTGGCGAGCTGTGCTCAGCGTTCTTACGCAGCCTTCAATTGAGCTTGCTCGGTTTTGTACCTCATGGGTACACTCCCACCCGCCTAATAGCCTCAAGCCACGCCGTTGGCCATCGTCTTCAGAAGGTGGCAGATGGATGGAATTTCAGGGGGATCGCCACTTCTAGCGATCTTGGGGCGCAAGGAGGAACCGATGTCTGCCCCATGGCCCATTCAGCGCAAACTTCAAATCTGCGTCGGTCTATTGATTGCCATTGTCGGCATGCTTGCAGTCAGCAGTTTACGTGGTGTGTATTCCTATCGTGAACTGGCCAAGACGATCAGTTGGCGTGCTGATGAACTTCCCTATGCCGATGAACTTTCGCGGCGCATTGACGAACTGCGCGCTTCGTTGCCTCGTCCCAATAACTTTGAGCCCGGCCTGACCGAAACAACACTCGGTGGACGTGCGGTGGAGTTTGAGCATCAAGTCTATCGGCTGAATCTGACGCGTGTTACTCAGTCGGTTCAAACGTATCGTCGTCATCTTGATCATGAACTGCCGCAGTTCGGAAAGCTCAGTGATCGAAGTGCGGACCGTCAGGCCCTCGATGCCATCGCTGCCATTCTGGATGAACTTCAAAAACCCCAAGATGATCTGCGCTGGATGCTCGATTCGGGGCATGCCCATCGAATCTCCGAAAAGGTTGCTGATATCAATGAATTGGCAACTCCGCTTCGGCATCACCTCGTCCAACGAATGCACAGTTTCGCCGGCGATGTACGCGTACAGTACCAAACGATGATTGTGCTGACCTGGGTCAGCCTTGTCGGCCTGGTGGCTGGGATGTTTGTTGTTGTTCGCCTGTTCTATGTGTGGGTGATGGTGCCACTTGATGTGCTAACCAAAGGGGCGCGAACCATTGCTGGCAAAGCCGATTTCAACTTTCGAATCAAAATGGATTCGGGTGATGAAATGCAGGAACTGGCCGACGGCTTTAACGCGATGACCAGCCGCTTTCAAGAGATCCGCCAAGACCTCGACCAAAAGGTGAAGCAAAGAACGCAAGAAGTCGTTCGTTCCGAACAGTTGGCCAGCGTCGGCTTTTTGGCGGCGGGTGTGGCCCATGAAATCAATAATCCACTTGGCACGATCATGTGGTCGGCCGAGTCGCTGGAATCTCGCGTTGATGAGCTGTTTGCCGACAGCGACGAGGAAAATGAAGACAGCAATTCCAACCGATCCATTTTGCTTCGGCTATTGCGTCATATTCAAAAGGAAGCCGATCGCTGCAAGGGAATCACCGACAAGCTGTTGGACTTCAGCCGCTTAGGCGACATTGAAAAGCATGACACCAACCTGGGCGAACTCGTCGAGGGGGTGATTGAGATGGTCCGCCACGTTGGTAATCACCGTGAAAAGTCGATTACCTTCGATTGTGCGCGTCCGGTGATCGCCGCGGTAAATCCTCAAGAGATGAAGCAGGTTGTGCTAAACCTGATTACCAACAGCCTAGATAGCCTAGATCCAGGTGGCAGGGTACAGGTCTCTCTTTCCTCGGTTGACGGATTTGCCCAGTTGATTGTTTCCGACAATGGTTGCGGCATGAACGCAGATACCCTGAAGCATCTATTTGAACCATTTTTCACCCGCCGCCGAGATGGGTCGGGAACAGGATTGGGCTTGTCGATCACGTATCGAATTGTTACCGATCACGGTGGCTCGATTGAACCTGTCAGCGCTGGCCCCGGCCAGGGCTCCACCATGCGGGTTCGCCTGCCGCTTGCCTCTAGTGAAAAAGCAACATTGGACCGGAACAGTCATGAAAGAGAAAGCCAAAAGCGACTCCAAGCAGCCGCATAGCAAGCTCAAGATCTTGTTTGTGGATGATGAAGGTCCACTGCAAGAGCTCATGAGCCTAGAGATCCCGCGCATTGGTCACGAAGTGACTGTATGTCCTGACGGGTTTACGGCTATCGCTGCGCTGCAAAAGAATATCTACGATTGCATGATCGTCGATCTCGATATGCCTGGAATGAATGGCATCGAAGTGATCGAAAAGTGCAAAGAGATTTCTCCGGAAACCGATACCGTTGTTCTCACGGGGAAGGCATCGTATGAATCGGCCGTCAAGGCTTTGAAGTTCGGCGCCTTTGATTACCTGACGAAGCCTTGCAAGTTCATGGAACTAAAGGCGTTGCTGCTGCGCGTCGCAGTACAGCGTGAATGGAAGAACAAGTATCGCGCCCTCAAGCACCAATTACTGCGAGCTGAGGGAAAGTCCGAGATGGTCGGCACCAGCAAGCCAATGGAACGGGTGCAAAAGCTGATCGACAAGGTAGCGCCTACCAACTCGACGGTGCTCATCTTGGGTGAAACCGGAACCGGCAAAGAACTCGCTGCACGCGCGGTCCATCAGCAAAGCCTCCGTTCCAACATGCCGTTTGTGGCCATCAACTGCGGTGCCTTGCCAGAAACCTTGATTGAAAGCGAACTTTTTGGTCATCGCAAGGGAGCGTTTACGGGGGCTGATGATCACCGGATTGGTTTGTTTGAAGTAGCCAATGGCGGAACGATCTTTCTCGACGAGATTGGCGAGCTTCCCAAATCGATGCAGGCCAAATTGCTACGCGTGCTGGAAAGCGGCGAAATCCGCCGTGTTGGTGACAATGCAGTCTCTGAGGTAGATGTTCGCATTGTCTGTGCAACGCACCGAAACCTACCTGCCATGGTAGAGGCCGGGGATTTTCGCGAAGACTTGATGTACCGCATCAACACCTTTGAAATCCTGTTGCCTCCACTGCGTGAGCGGATTGCTGACATCCCACAACTTGCCGCACATCTGTTCCAGCGGTTCCGACCAGGCTATCAGTCGGACTCGGCCCTATTTTCACCCGAGGCAATCGAGCTGCTGAAGTCGCATTCCTGGCCGGGCAACATTCGCGAGCTCAGCCAATGTGATTGAGCATGCAACGATCCTGTGCGATGGTCCACCTATCACGCCAGAACACCTCCCAAGCCGCTTTGCCGCACGTAAGAGTGTCGTTCCCAAGCTGCGTGTGATGAGTGGACCTATCAGCCTGCGTGACCTAGAAATGCAAGCTATTCTAGAAGCGGTTGAGCGTCATCATGGCAACAAGCCGGACGCGGCAGAAGAGCTCGGTATCAGCATCAAGACGCTGTACAACAAGCTAAATCAAGTCAGTGAACAAGAGAATCGAGCGGCCTAGTAGCGTAAGGCGGCAAGCGATCATCCACTGCTTAAAAATCAAAACCTGTGCAGATCCTGCACAGGTTTTTCGTTTCGCCGGCCGCGATCAAATGATGACTCGGCCGGAAATCTAACTGCTAGTCGAGGTTCCGAACGACGCCGACAACAACACCCATCACAACCGCGTTTTTGACGTAGATCGGTTGCATCGTTTTGTTGGCGGGTTGAAGGCGAATGCGATTCGCTTCGGGATACCAAAACTTCAGCGTGGATTCATCCTCTTCGGTCTGTGCGACCACCATTTGGCCCTGTGTAGCGGTCTTTTGCTTGCGGACGACCACATAGTCGCCATCGGCAATGTGAGCTTCAATCATCGAGTCGCCACTAACTCGCAGCACAAACAGGTTGTTGTTCTTAAAAAAGTCGGCGAAGTCGATGCGGTCGTTTTGCTCAAACCCCAGTGTGGTCATACCGGCCGCAACCGTTCCAACAAACGGTAGGCCTTTGTGTTCGGCCAAGATCTCAGGGGCCAGTTCGATCGCTCGAGCAACGGCACGGTCCTGCTTGCGAACTCGCTGTAGCAGCCCCTTCTTTTCCAGGGCGCGAAGGTGGCACATAACGCCATTGGGCGAGCTGATATCAAAATGGGCACCGATTTCCCGGACCGTAGGGCCGTAACCCCGCTCCGAGATTCGATCGCGAATAAACTCAAAGACCGCCTGTTGACGCTCTGTGAGTTGATCGACGAGTGACATGGTTTTCCCCTTTGCAATTCCGCCCTAACTGCTCGATTCTCGCCCTTCGTGGTGAAGGACCGCTGGCCGCAAACATCGACCAACCAACAATAATATTCCAGTGTCCCGTGGCCGGTCAATAGCAGTTGTACACTGTATTCAAATTTTCACTACTGCAGCAGTTTTGCTCGTACTTTGTGCTGTCTAGGGAAAACCGAACAGAAAATGCCCTTTCACAAGCTGGCGAATTTAGATAGACACCCGCTGTTTGGGATTTTGGGGTTGGCTTGGCGTTAAGTCAGGTCATTGGGTGTGGCAAAAGGGATGTTCATGTTTCGCTGGGCACTTACTCTCGCGATTTGCAGTTCGCTGGTTGGCTGTACGCCAATCGCGGCGCCGCTTATCACGACTGCGCCCAATGCACTCAGTCCATTCGCCGGTCCGAGTAATCCCTTGCCTTCGCTGGAAGACCTTTCTGGCACAGATCAACAGTTCTTTGTAACGGTCGGTCCTCCTCAGGCTTCGATCGCCGTTTCCATTGTCGAGCCAACGCAAAAGGATCGACCGCCGGAAGGCACGGTCATTTTATTGCACGGGATTCGTCGTCGCAGCGTTTGGATGATGCCGGTCGCTCGCGTGTTAGCCGACAAAGGCTATCGCTCGGTGTTGATTGATATGCGTGGACACGGACGTTCTACGGGAACGCAAGTTACTTACGGCGTGCAAGAGGCGCTGGACATCTCACAGGTCATCGATCATCTGGAACGAACAAAACTGGTTGCCGGCAAGCTTGGGATTTACGGAGTCTCGTTCGGCGCATCGACGGCGCTGCAGGTTGCTGCCAACGATGAGCGTATCAAGTCAGTCGTTGCTGTTGCTCCGTACTCTTCGCTTTCGGAGGTTGCTCCAGATTACCTTGCTGGTGTCTTGCCTGGCGTTGGTCTTGTTATGACCAAGGGAAGAATTCAGGCTGCCGTTGATCGCGCCAGTGCGCAAGCCGGTTTCCATCCAGAGGCCACCGATTGCCTTAGTGCAATCAAACAGATTCAGGCGCCCGTCCTGTTGATCCATGGCACGAGTGATCGTTTAATTCCGGTGGGACATTCCCAGCGGCTTCATGACGCCAACCCTGACAGTCATTTGATCCTGCTGCCAAGTTATGGGCATGTCGCAGTACAGCTAGATCCCAATGCTACGGTCGTCACGCATGGCGTTGAATGGTTTGATAAAACCCTGCCTGCCCTTCCGCCAAAGCGACTTGTTGCGGAAAGCAAAGCGGCAGATACCAGCGGCTTGCAAAAGCCAAGCACGAAAGCGCCGTAATAGCGTTTCTGAGAGCGGATGTTCAGCCGAACCTTGCGCTAGTCAGAATTCTTAGCTCGAGGTACGTCGAGGAGCCGAAGCCCTGCGAGGTTTGCGGCCCACGTGGCCAATGAACCGCAGTAAGCACCGCTTGATTTCCATTTCGGTGCTGTTGGGATTGGCGGCGGCGATGGCTAATTCGTTGGCAATGTCGGCTAAGGCCGAATCGCCGTCGTGAGCACCTTGGAGCGAAATTTGCGAGCTCATCCGGCTCACAAACTTCCAATCATGGCGATCGCTCGCCTTGACGAGATGCTCGGTCATCCCGGGCAGACTATCAATGACATTATTGATGCGACGTAGATCTTCCGCAATTTTGCCGGTGATCTTTCCCAAGGAGGGGAGCGGTGGCATTGTCATGATAGCGACCTTATAACGCGCCGAAGCAATAGCCCATCACCACGATGGATGGGCTCAATCGAACCAGCAAAAACGAAAGGCGTGTTACGCAGCGCGACGTGTTGTCGTCGACCGGCTCTTGGTTTGCTGATGGCGTTCGCGAATCGAAGTAACAACTTGTTCCATCACTTCGGATTGCAGGCGATCGCGCTGAGCGGTCAGCTTGCTTCCCCCCTTGGCAATCGCAGCATCGACAAGCGGTACAACGATCGCAGCAGCGCGGGCACGGACATAGCCCGAGACTTCTGGGCCGCGAAGGTCTGCTAGGTTAAGGTGAGTTCGTTCCCAAACAGATCCAGATGCCTGGTTTGCAATCTGTTGAGCGAGTTCTGGAATCCGATCCATCACAAACAAGTGAGCAATAAGCTGTGTTAGTCCCATGACAACAATCCTTTTCGGGGGGAAGTGACATGGAGGCGGGAACTGCCCCCATCGTCATGCCGTGCACAAAAGCGGTTGTGCTTGCATCTTCGTTCATCGAAACAGAAGGGCCCCTGGCATTACCAATCAACGCGGTTTGACGTTTGGAACGCCTGAGGAAGCTGAGCACGCGGCCCAAGGTGAACTTAGAGGGGCTACAGCAAGTGCTAGCCGTGGGTTGACCTTGACGGGTTTTCATGGGGCTGATAACTACCCCCGCGGATCGTAATTTGTTCTTATCGACAAATCCCTCTCGCTTGCTTGAGTCCTTTTGTGAAATTTTGCCGTCTCCTTTTGCCGACCCTCCTGTTGCTAGCGTGCTTCTGCGCACCACAAGCACTATGGGGACAAAATGGCGCAGGGATTCGGTTTCCACAAACGCCAGGGCTACCTAATACGGGTTCAATTTATTCAGCACCGGCAGCTGGGGGTGCTTCTCCTTATGGAGCACCAGCTACCGCGCCAGCGTTTGGAACGCCACCTGCCGGCGCGCCAGTGACGCCCGCATTTGGGACGCCGGGAATTACTGGCTCGGTGCCTCCCCAAACGTTTGGAACTCCAAGTGTTGGTGGAACGCCTTCTTTGTTCGATCCTTACTCCAACTCGCCCGATGCCGCACGGCAATGGTGGTCCGGCGGAAATCCGGTTGGCGCGAACACGGGAACCTTTGGAACTCCTCCGAACACGACGCCCGTCTTTGGTGGCTCCAATTCGAACGTGGCACCTTGGCGCCAGACCAATCCCTTTTCGGGTAGCACTGCCGGACCAGGATATGGAACCCCAAATCCTTACAGCCCCGTAAATCCTTATGGTTCGTTGAATAATCAGCCCTACAACAGTCCATTTGGCGCTCCCGATAACTCCTTGTTTCCCAATGGGTTTAACAATGGTGCGCAGCCCTACGATTGGAACAACGTCTACAAGCTCTTTCAAGATTTGCGGCTGCGTGAGACGTATGTCATCGATGGCGATGAGCCAACCGATCTTTCGATCAACGATATCGAAACCTCGATAACGATGACGGTGCCAAACTTTTTGTTCACCCAGCAGCCGCTATATCTGACGCCCGCTTTTGCGTTGCATCTTTGGGATGGTCCCTATGGCATTTCCGCCGATCTGCCGGCCAATGCGTACAGCGCCTATTTAGATTCGCAGTGGTCTACCAATCCACAATTGCAGCTAGGGGCCGAACTTGGTGTACGGGTCGGCGTCTACTCCGATTTTAAAACGTTCAACAGTCATAGCTTTCGCGTTCAAGGAATGGGCCTGGGCACGTTGAAGCTGACTCCCACGGTGACCGCCAAGCTTGGTGTGATGTACATCAATCGTAATCAGGTCAAGTTGCTTCCCGCAGGCGGCTTTGTATGGCAGCCTAATCCAAAAACTCGCTTTGACATTTTCTTTCCGCAGCCCCGTTTTTCGCAAATGATCACCAACCTCAATCAAGGTGAGCTCTGGTGGTATGTGAATGGCGAATATGGCGGTGGCGCATGGACCATTCAACGAACCGCTGGCACGAATGACCGGATTGACATCAACGACATTCGCGTCGGCCTAGGTCTTGAATGGCATGGACCGAAAGATTTGGACTTGTTCTTTGAAGGTGGCTTTGTCTTCTATCGTGAAGTGGTCTACGTCGATAACCCGCTGGATACGTTTAAGCCAGGCGATGGTTACTATGTTCGTGGTGGAATCTCTTTCTAAGCACGACATTGCCATGTCCACTCCTTCCAATCACTCCTCACGATGGTGGCAGCTTAGCGGCGCCCTCTTGGTGCTGCTTGGAACTTTAGGAATCATTTTGGTTCCCGCGATCGCCCGTTCGCAAACCAAGCCGGCTTACCGCTCTCGATCGGCACGGACCAGTTCCACTAAGCCAATCAATCCTGATGCCATTCTCGGTGCCCCCGCCAAGCGCTGGCCTGTTCAGCAGGCTCAAGCGGAAGGGACCTTGCCGCCCCCTCGTCCAAAATCGGCTCCCCGCAGTCTTGCTCCATACGGAGGTCCTCCAGCCAACTTGGGTGGCCCGGAAGAGGATAAAAGTGGCGCGGTCTTAGGAACTCCTAAGCCGATGCCTGTTGAAAAAGAGCCAGAAGAATCTGCGACACCCTCAGAACGATCAGTTCCTGGGACCAGCGGTCGTGCGGAAGGGCCGGTACTAGGCGCTCCTTCTCCTGTTACCCCAGAGGCTTCAGGAAGTAACCCTCGCTTGCTCGACCCGGCCCAATTAGATCCGGCCCAGCGATTCTTGCTGGAAGATGGCGCGACGCCAGGCATTACTCTCGCGCTAGGTGAAACGCTTATCGACCCGTCCTCTAATGATCCGCACCTCAATCCGATTTTGGCCCATGAGCATTTTGAGTTGGGGGTGGCCAAGCTGTCTCCTTATAAGAAGGGCTTTTTCCAGAAGCTCTCGCTTAGCGGTGCGTTCCTTGGAAGTGGTCATGAAGACAACCTCAACATGACGGAGCTTGAGTCCTTTGCCATGTTTGGCTTGCCGTTTCCTATTACGGAGTGGCCGCTGGTCGTTTCGCCGGGTTACAACATGCACCTATTAAGTCGGCCCACAGGGTCTGACTTGCCGCCGCGGCTGAACGATGCCTATGTCGATTTCATGTGGCTGCCAACATTTGTCCATCGCTATACGACTCTGATTTCCGTGACCCCCGGCTATTACAGCGACTATCGCATTGGCGATGCCGATGCTTTTCGCATTGTGGGGAAGGGGCTGGTTATCTATGACGCCGTACCGGAAAAGTGGCAGCTTATTGGTGGTGTTGCCTACCTAGGTCGCGACAACCTGAAGATCCTGCCGGTCGGAGGGGCCATTTGGACCCCAAACGACTATTTGAAGCTCGAGCTAATTTTCCCCAAGCCAAAGTTGGCCGCCATGCTGAATCGTGGCATGGGGTACGAGGACTGGCTCTTCGTGTTAGCCGACTACGGCGGCAACACTTATTCCATCCGACGACAAAACGGCGAACACGACAAAGTGACGCTGCAAGACTTTCGGATCATAACGGGCATTGAGCGAAAGCTCGATGGTGGCGCCGGATATCGCTTAGAAGCAGGCTACATCTTCGGTCGCCGCGTCGATTACCTGCGCTACAACGGCGACTTCGAACCGCAAGATACTTTTATGGTACGTGCGGGCATCACATTCTAAGTACGACGCATTCGTCGCGCTGCTTAGCACGCGATTCGCCAGGCTCACTTGGTGCTCTCCCGCTGGTATGCCGCAGCCTCCATCACTTCAAGTCGTTATGCATTAAGCATTTAGAGGCCAGGCCCGTCATGTTTTGTTTGCCGGCGGCGTACTCCAAACGCTTGTACCGATGCGAAAACGCGGCAGCTTAAGTCCCCCTACAACTACCGAAAAATCAAACCACTTAAAGTTGCCGTCGGGCCCTTGCCGCACGGCGTAAAAGTGTTAATTTAATAGAACGTTGGTGATGCCCCCTTAGCTCAATCGGTAGAGCATCTGACTCTTAATCAGAGGGTTGATGGTTCGAGTCCATCAGAGGGCACTTTTAACCGCTTGTCGCACATGTTGTTGCGGCAAGCGGTTTTTTCGTGGACGGAGGCATTCTGTCTGGGCAAAGTCCTGTTAGTAGGCCTGCAAGGATTGTGGACGGCTAACACGCTAATAAGTGGGGTGCTGACTCGCTTTGCGGACGCGAAAGTCAGCGAAATTCCCTTCGGTGGGTGAAATTCACTTAGTACATATCTGTCTTTGTTGATATGTTATCAAGGGCGACGTGGGACTACTGGCGGGTTAGCGGTAGGGTGTCGCCTTTCACCTGAGGGAACGCTGAACCATGCTCAAGATCTTAGATCCAGTCGATCGTGAAAGTCGCTTTTGTGACGGCCTGTCGCGACGGAACTTTTTGAAGATCGGCGCACTGGGGGCAGCAGGACTGACGTTGCCGCAACTCCTGCAGGCGGAAGCGCATGCGGGGATTCGCAACTCGACGAAGTCAGTCATTTTGATCTATCTAGTTGGTGGGCCGCCGCATCAGGACTTGTTTGACCTCAAGCCAGAAGCTCCTGCCGAAGTCGCGGGGCCTTGGAAGCCCATCAAGACCAACGTGTCGGGCATCGAGATTTGTGAACTGTTGCCGATGATGTCCAAGATGATGGACAAGTTCACGATCATTCGCTCGTTGAGCGATGCGCAGGCCGATCACGATGCGATTCAGTGCTATACAGGCCGGACGCGGGGCGGACGAGTTCCCAGCGGTGGATGGCCCCAGTTAGGTTCAACCGTTGCGAAGTTGCAAGGGCCGTTTACGCCGGCGACTCCGCCGTTTGTTAGCCTTTGTTATCCATGCACGCATGGCCCTTACAATGAGCCTGGGCCTGGGTACTTGGGAGCGGCGATGTCTGGCTTTCGTCCGCTGGGAGATACGAAGAACGACATGATCTTGCAGGGGATCACGACGGATCGACTGGCTGATCGTCAACAAATCCTTTCGAGCATGGATCGGTTTCGCCGAGACGTCGATTCCAGCGGCATGATGCGCGGGTTGGACGCGTTCAACCAACAGGCCATTGGCGTGCTGACTTCGTCGAAGCTTGCTGAAGCGCTCGATATTTCCAAAGAAGACCCCAAGGTGATCGAGCGGTACGGCACGGGGAACCCGAAAATCTTCATGGATGAAAATGGAGCGCCACGCGTTCCGCAAAGCTTTTTAGCAGCTCGTCGTTTGATTGAAGCAGGGGCTCGCGTCGTCACGGTCAATTACAGTAAGTGGGATTGGCACGGCGGCAGTTACAACACGATCTTCAATCGTGAGAAGGAAGACTTTCCCCCATTTGATCAAGGTATTTCCGCCTTGGTGGAAGACCTACACGCCCGCGGAATGGATAAAGACACGGCCGTACTCGTTTGGGGTGAATTCGGCCGAACGCCCAAGATTAGCGCTCAAGTGGGGCGAGATCATTGGCCTCGAGTTGCCTGCGCATTGATGGCAGGGGGGGGAATGAAGATGGGGCAAGTGATTGGTGCGACCGATCGCCTGGCTGGCGAGCCGGTCAATCGCCCCGTCAGCTTTCAAGAGGTGTTTGCTACCCTCTATCACCATTTGGGAATCGATGTTCGTCACGCGACCATTCCTGATCTGGCCGGCCGTCCTCAATTTTTGGTGGACAATGGCGTCGAGCCGATGCGCGAACTTATCTAATAAAGTAGGGCCACCAAAGCGAGCAACGTTTTATTCGTTGCTTGCGATGATGGCCCTGTAAAAGCCTGTTGCTATGTGTTTGTCTTAGAACGGCAAGCCGGGAAGAATCGGCAGGTCGGGCAGGACACTGGGGACATCAGGAACAACGTTCGGCACAACCCCAGGAACGACATTGGGTACCGCTGGCAGGACTTGCCCTGGTGCACCAAGCAGAGGAGCAACCGGAGCCGTTACGGCCGGAAGGGCCACCGCAGGAAGTTGAAGCGGCTGTGTCGCGAGGTTGATGCTGGTGTTTGCGGCACCGCTTACACCTGCAAGCCCAACCGCTCCTCCTTCAACCTTGAGACGTTCAGCAGATAGCACCCGCAGGCCATTCGTTGCCGCAAGTAACGAGGTTTGCTCGGCGGCGGACAGGTTCACAAAGCTCGTTGGCGTCTTGGCGACAATATCGGTCAATGGCGCGGCCAATAGGGTTTGCGTCACGTTTTGTGTGCCAACCTTTGCCAGGAGGTCTGCTTGGCCTACTAAAGTTGTTGCAGGGCGGAGTGCGACATTGTTAACAAAGTGGGTGTTCCACTTGGTGAGGGTGTCAAGATAGTTGGAACCACTCGCGGCATACATCCAGTTGTAATAGCCGAATAGAGGATCGGGAACGCCTTGCACGATCTGGCCGGCATACCAAGGCGTAAGGCCTAGGGATGCGTATTCAGCTCCGTAGTAATTACCAAAGAGGTAAGTACTGGAGTTTGCTTGCGCGAACAGATGGAACTGCAGGGCTTGTACGGGAATCACCGCTTGTGGCGTATAGCGAATCGCATTTGCCGCAGTGCCGGTGAGATTGATGTACGCCGGGGCGAAGAGCGTTCCACGCTGGTCCAGTCGGAGATCCCAGTAACCTGGAATATAGATGTAGCCACCCGCCGTCATGACGTTGCAGGCGGGAGTCCAGACGTAGTTCTGTTGGTACTGTCCCCAATAACCTGGTTGCCATGCATACCGACCATTGTTGGGCACGTAGCATCCGGGGATCCAAAAATGATTTTGCGATGGGGCTTGGCTAGTCGGCCCACGCTCTAAGCTCTGCGGTGGAGCGGCGTAATAGTTTACCTGAGCCTGTGTGGCAGGGAGCCAGAAGCCGCTCATCCATTGATAGCCTCCATCGACCCTGTTCCAGTAGCCGGGGGTCCAGCGATGGTTGGGGGGCGAATTGCGCCAGGTGCCGCTTACCCAGAGGAAGTCTTTGGCGGCAATGTCCCAGGCCCAATAGCCTGGTATCCAAGTTACGTTGGCGCCCGCAGGCCTGACATTTGGAGCGATCTCATCAATGAGCGCAGGAGGTGCAGCTTCAATCTTGGCCCCCGCCACAGCATTCATTTGATACTGCGTTGCGAAGGCTTCATGAATCGGGCCACGCGTCAGCACTTCAATATTGGAACTGCTTGCTGCAGCTTTGATGTTTGCATTAGTTGTCGCCTGTTGGGCGAACAACAGGCATGGTGTGGCAATCATTACTCCGCTAAGCGTCCATTTCAACCAGTTGAGCTTCATTGTTCATCCTCCTTAAGTGAAAACTAATTGTTGCTTTGAGATTGGTGAGAGTTGCAATTATTCCAGGAGCGGTAGCAAGGCCCTGGAGAGTTTTGTCACGAGTGGCAGGTCAAAAACTAGCCACTGGTGCCGCTGTCGCGAGTAAACGCTTCGGAGAGCCACGTATTCATGGCGGCCCGCTGCTTGCGGACACGAACGATCAGGGACAACACATCCTCTACCAAACGGTCACGCTTGGGCTGGAACTGTTGTTCCGCAAGTTTTGCTTCGTCAACGATGACATCAAGCTCGTGCGCTTGTTGCATGATCGCCTGCATCCCTGAAAGCAATTGCTCGTCTTCGAGCTTCATCGCTTCGACCTTTTGCGCAAGTTCCATATCCTTCTTCAGGATGGAAGCGTAGGTCTTGGGGTGATCGTCCCTGATGGCTTGGCAAACGCAGTCGTTCGCTGCATCTAGTAGTAGGACGACTCCATCGGTCCAAGCGGTGAGTTCACCGGAGACGTAGGGAAGTTCGATTTGACGATGCAGCTTTTCGAGGGAATCGCTGACAGAATCGGTTTGAATGACGGTTGCCATGGTCTGCTCCTTCAATATCTTGGGTTGGGGCGTTTGGCCGATGCACTGACTGGGCGAAAGAGTGCCATCGTTACGCCGTCTCACCACAAGACTCCTCTTGCACGTCGTGTGCCAAGGTTGTTTCTGTGGCGTAAGTGTTTGCTGTAAAAGAGGTTGTGGCTGTGTTTGGCACGCGGCCCTGCAAGTGCTGAATTGGCTGCTGGCAGAGCAATCTGGTCGCCAAACAACCAATCCAACGGCCGGCGGGACTACTGTCCTGGAGAGTCTGTCTTGGTGCTTGGGGTTGTCGCTTGTTCCAGGGCTTCCTTCCCCTTCTCGACGGCCTTGGTGGTGGCCTCTTTGATTTCCTCCGTCTTAATCTCCATGACGGTGGACTGTGATGTTTGGCGGAAGGTGATCCAGCCGGCGGTAAAGCAAACGACCGACGCCAAGATCGCTACGATGGTGATAGTTCCAAGTAGTTTTCGCATAAGAGATCTCCTTGAGTGAATTGCGAGTGCATGTGCGGCCTGTCAGCAGGCCCGATGCCAAGTTGAATGCACGTAACGTGCCAAAGCGTCAAATTGCTTTGGCATCAAGGGTTAGTGCGAGCGTAGTGCAAAACACAGTAGCGAAATGGTTGCTGTACGCTCAGACCGGTTGCGATGGCACCATCCCCAGATAGGCCTGGGAACGCGTCAAGATGTTTCAGGGCGTGTTAATTCACGCTCATCGATGCTGCCACGCTGGCTAAAACGTGACTGCGCCACGAGCAACGGCCGTCGATCGACGACATCCATTTCTTCAGCAATGCAAAAAGAAGTTTGGCTTGGCACGCGCTGTGCATTGCTTATGAGACAGTGAAATAGGTTGGCGGCGAATTAAGAATCTACGGGGGGCTAAATCAATGTTGCATCTCTTGCTTTTAATTCTGCTGGTGATGTTGCTGTTAGGCGCATTGCCTACTTGGCCGCACAGTCGGAACTGGGGCTATGCTCCGAGTGGGTCGCTGGGCTTTGTATTGGTCATTTTGCTGATACTTCTGCTCCTGTGACCTAGCAGCTTTTGTCTATCAATCAAGACTTACATTTTTCTATAGAGGAGCTCATCATGTTACAGTGGGCATTAGTATTTTTGCTGGTGGCGATTATTGCGGCGGCTTTGGGACTTTCTGGAATTGCTGGAGCGGCCACGGGTATCGCCAAGATTTTGTTCTTAGTCTTTATCGTGCTGTTTATTTTGGGGCTTGTCTTTCGAGGACGACCCACAATCGGTGCGTAGGCTTAATGCCGATGCGCAATGCAGCATGCTTGCCGCCTAAGCCTTCTATCTATTTGGTAGAAGGCTTGTTTCGTTCTTGCCACGAAGTTGTATACCCTTAAGATCTCTGGGCACAGTTTTGCAGAATCGCCCCAAGATCCTCGAGCGAGACCGGCTTGGTCAGATGAAAATCAAAGCCAGCCTGTAGGGCTTCGATGCGATCACTTTCTTGGCCATAGCCAGTAAGCGCTACTAACATCGGCGAATGGCCAGCATGGCTCGATCGCACCTGTCGGGCGAGGTCATGCCCTGTCATGCCGGGCATTCCTACGTCGGAAATGATCAGTTGCGGCTTAAAATCGGAAATAATCGCCATCGCGTCAGGTACATTCAGTGCGGTGCGGACCTGCTGTTTCATCTTATCAAGCAGGCGCGACAGCAAGTGGGCCCCCGAGCGATCATCATCCACTACCAAGACTCTCAAGGATGGTAGCGGCGTAGAGGCTTCCTCCTCTTTGGAGGCAGATCTTGTGCATTCGCTGGCTACTTGCGGAAGTGTGACCGTGAACGTACTTCCCAGGCCGTTTCCAGCGCTTGAGGCAGTGATCGTTCCGCCATGCATTTCTACCAAGGTTCTGGCGAGGGTGAGTCCAATCCCCAGTCCACCGTAGGATCGCGTCTTCGAACTATCCACTTGAGTAAACAAACCAAAGATGGTGGAAAGCTTGTCCGCAGGAATTCCAATTCCGTTGTCAGAAACCTGAATCGTCAGCGCAGGCATCTCGCAGTGAACAGAAAGGGTGATCTGGCCTTCTGAAGGCGTGTATTTGGCAGCGTTGACAAGCAGGTTGCTGATTACCTGGATCAGTCGAGCCTTATCGCCAAGCAGGGAAACGGCTTGTTGTGGTAAATCGAGAGTAAGCGTGTGCTTGCCTGACTCGATGGCCGGGCGAGCGGTGTCAATCGCCGCTGTCAGCAGTTCTGCCAGGAGAAACGACTCGCGATGAAGCTGCATCTTGCCGCTGGAGATGCGGGAAACGTCGAGCAGATCGTCAATGAGACGCACCAATTGCCGTACCTGTCCGATCATTCCTTGTTGCAACCGGGGAAGGTCCGTAATGTCAGGATATTGAACCCCCACGAGTTGCAATGCAGAGCTTAAAGAAGCAAGCGGATTGCGTAGTTCGTGCGCTAGCGTCGCGAGGAACTCATCCTTGCGCTGATTGGCGTATCGCAGCTCGTCCGCAAATCGCTGGCGTTCAGCAATCTCCTGTTGGAGGGATTCGTTGACAAGGGCCAGTTCTGCGGTTCGCTCGCCGACCCGCTCTTCCAGTCGCAAATTGATCTGGCGAATCTCCCGCTCATGCTTTTTTTGCCGCACGGCATAGCGAATGGTGCGATCCAGTTCTGACGCATCGAATTCCCCTTTGATGAGGTAGTCGTCTGCACCGGCCAGCATGGCTTGGCGATCGATGTCAGAATCGTGCTGGCCCGTGAGCATGATCAGCGGGGCCATGCAGTTTCGCCGATGTGCCTCCGTCAGTAGTTCAAGGCCGGTGTGTTTGCCAAGATGGAAGTCAATGAGATAGACGTCGTGCCGCAGCGCATCGAGTTCCGCAAGGCCCGCTTCGTAGGTTGGCACGCGATCTAGGTGATAGATCTCTGAGGGGAGTTCGCTAAAAAGCTCCTTGGTCAGGAAGTAATCATCCTGATCATCTTCGATCAGTAGTACACGCTTGAACGAATCAGGCATTGCCATCTACCTCGATATCGCTGGGGAGTTCGACGATTTCCAGCCAATACTTTCCCATCGTACGAACCACATCCACCAATGCTGCAAAAGTGACGGGCTTGGTGATATAGGAGGATGCTCCCAGGTTGTAGGTACGCAAAATGTCTTCTTCGGCCTTGGACGTTGTCATGACGACGATGCGAATGTTTTTGAGGCGCGGGTCTGCTTTGATTCGCTGCAACGCTTCGCGGCCATCCATCTTGGGCATGTTCAGGTCAAGCAGGATTAGACCGGGGCGCGGTGAACTGGCCGGCGATTGGAACTGGTTTCGCCGAAGTAAATAGTCCATCAGCTGCACGCCGTTTTCTACAAAACGCAAATCGTTGGCCAGACGGCTTTCGTCGAAAGCCTCGCGTGTCATGTTGCGATCATCGGCATCGTCATCAGCCATGAGAATGGTGATGGGCTTTAATCCCTTAGTCATATCGACGGTGATTCCGTATCTGGAGCTTTGTGGTGAAGGGGGAGTGAAATGATGAACCGAGCCCCGTGGTTAGGGACGCTTTCGGCCGTGATTTGGCCGCCATGGCGGTCCACAATCTTGCGACAAATGGCAAGGCCCATTCCTGTGCCATCGTACTCGTCGCGTCCATGCAGACGCTGAAATACCTCGAAAATGCGATCCGTATAGATCTGCTCAAAGCCGATGCCGTTGTCCTGTACTACGATTTCGCAGTGAGTCGGCACGACCGGCGTGACATCCAGCGGATTAGGCTCAGGAAGTTGGCGACTATAGACATGTACGAACGGCAAAGTATCTGGGCGACGGAATTTGAGAGCGTTACCAAGCAGGTTTTGAAGTAGCTGACGCATTTGCAATGCATCCGCTTCGATTGTGGGAAGTTCTTCCAGTTTGATTTCGCCGCCGGTTTGTTGTAGTCGTCCATCGAGGTCGGAAATGACATCCTTGGCAATTTGCGAGAGGTCCACCGCAACGAAGGGACGGACTTTGTTGGTGACACGGGAATAGGCCAGTAGATCGTCGATCAGGCTGCGCATCCGCCCCGAAGAAACGAGGATTCGGTCGATGTAGTCGGCGCCAACATCGCCAAGCTGATCATGGAACTTGTTATGGAGGCGATCACCAAAGGCCTGGATTTTACGCAAAGGTTCTTGTAGATCGTGCGATGCTACCGAAGCAAATTGTTCAAGCTCACGATTGCTGCGGCGGAGTTCCTCCGTCAGTAGAATTGCTTGTTCTTCCGCCTTGCTGCGGGAAACCACTTCCTCTTGAAGTTGGGAATTGGCGATCACGAGTTCTTGAGTGCGTTCTTGAACACGGCATTCCAATTCGTCGAGCGTCTTTTGTAAGGTTTGAGCGAATGCCTCTTTACGAGACATGTCACGATGGACGAGAAAGCTTCCGAGGGCCACCATGGCCAGCCCCAGTCCAGAGGTGACTAAGACGGTGAAATGCGCGGCCTGATAACTGACGTATGCCTCTGCACTACGGTTGCGTAATAAACGCCGCTCTTCTTCTTGCAATTCTTCTGCCTTGCTGCGGATTGAATCCATGAGCGTCTTGCCTTCGCCCGAAGAGACGTGTCGCTGTGCAGCTTCCATCCCCTCGGTGCTTCTAAGCAATACGCCACGATGTGCATGGTTGAGAAAAAGAGAGATGTCTTTCTCAAGCAGTGCGAGCCGGGCCTGCTGGTCTGGATTGTCAGACACCATGTTGTGAAGTAGGTGACGATCGGCAAGCTTGGTTGCCAGGGCCGTGTTGTAGGGCTCCAGGTAGGTTGTGTCTCCCGTAAGGGCGTAGCCTCGCATCGAGGTTTGAACATCGACAACGGCCAGCAACAGCGATTTAATTTCCAAAAGTACAGTGTGGGTATGTGCCACCTGCTTACTGTGGTATTCAACGCGCTGAATATTATAGATCGTCAGTACGGTATTGGTCAGGATCGCCACGGTGACTAGCAAGAAGATCAGTAAGGCCGTGCGATTGCGCGTGATCTCCTTCATGGTGGCGAGGTTCCTACCGTAGGTAATGGATGTGCAAAAGTAGGCTATCGGAAGTAATGGCGAAGCTTCGTCACGGGGAAATTATAGGGGACAATTCTGAATGAGGCTCTAGGGTGCGTCGGTTCCACAAACATCAGAGACAACAACATGGACCTGCATCGACTCGGAGGCGGGGCTAAAGATAGTGCCGGCCGTAGGTGCGGTGTCTCGATAGTGCCGGCCGACCGCAACACGGATGTGGTCCAATCTCGGCAGGATTCCATTGGTGGGATCAAACGCCTTCCAGCCGATTTGAGGAATATAAAGTTCGACCCAGGCATGGGATGCGGCTGACTGTAGTGAATTCGATTGAGGGCTGAAAACATAGCCACAAACGTATCGCGCAGGAATTCCTAATAGACGCGCCAAACAAATAAATAGATTGGCAAAATCCTGACAAACGCCTTCTTTACGTGTGAAAACTTCAAAAGGGGTTGTCTCAAGAGCGGTGCTTCCGGGCCTGTATTTGTAGTCGCGAAAGAGATGCAAGTTGATGGCAAATAGGGTTTCCATCAGGTCATGCTGATTGGCCTCTGCAAAGGAGAGGGCATAGTTAAATAATGCCCGTAATTGAGTTTCTGGAAGTTCTTCAGACGTTAGGTAAGGTGCCAACATCGTCACTTCCCAGGGCATCCACGACAGCGGAAATTGCGGCCGAATGGGCTGGTTTGCAAAGGCAAAGGGATCGTCGTCGACTAGTTCCACGACACTTTCTGCAAGCACTTGGAATTCCGTATAGGGGCTGGTGATCTCCAGGTAGGTTGCATGATTTCCAAACACGTCCTCAAACTCCGACGTGGGAACGTTGGGCGTGAGTTGCAAAGCGTGAAATGCCACACGCTGCTTTTGATCGGTGATAGGACGCAGGTGGAGTCGGTGGATGCTTCGCTGCACCGGTTGATCATATCGGTAGGTCGTTGTGTGGAGGACGTGTAGTTTTCTCGCGACAAGGGGCGTGGCTGATCTTATGTTCGTCGCGGCGGGTTGTGAATTCGGCAGTGACATAGGGGTGGTGGTGCTCATCAGAAAAAGCCGGTTTGCCTACCAGGGTGCAACTGGATTTCGCTTGACACATTTGTGGCAAAAGTAATGCGCATCTAGGAAATAGCAGATCACATGCCAATCCTCTGCCATAGGGACGGTTTCATTGTTTTTTTGAGGGAAACAGTAATCAATTCTTTGTGAGGGGTGGTTCGGCTTGCCTAAAACCCAAATAGCAGGGCTGTTGCTGCATGGGGTCTGCGGGATAATGAACTGCGGAACAACAGAAAAGGACCAGGCTATGCCCCTCGTATTGGCCGTTGATGATGATCGCGCGATTCTGCGCTTGATTGAAAAGACCTTTGAAGCGACGGATGTCAAAGTCGTCACGGTGGGTCGCGCGGACGCTGCGCTTGAGGCCATTCAAGAGGCGAAGCCAGATGTTTTGCTTTTGGATGTGATGTTGCCGGGTGTTTCGGGGCTGGAAATTGCCGCCAAGATCAAGGCCCTCGATGCCAAACTGCCAATCATTTTCATGTCGGCCAGTGAGGACAGCGACACCGCGATTTCTGCGATGAGCCTAGGGGCTTATGACTTCCTCATGAAGCCGCTTGATAAGCAGTCGCTTCAAGAGGTGGTAGACCGCGCATTGGATGTCCGGCGTTTGATGAATGAACCCGTTCATTTGAAGCAAGCAGACGGGCCGGTTGATCAAAGCGATGTCATGATCGGTCGCAGTCCGCAGATGCTTGAGGTGTACAAGCAGATTGGACGGGTAGCAGCGCAGGATGTCATCGTTTTGATTCGCGGAGAGAGTGGCACTGGCAAAGAGCTCATTGCGAGGGCCATCTATCAGCATAGCCATCGCAAGAACAGTTGTTTTTTGGCAGTGAATTGCGCCGCGCTTTCTGAAACACTACTGGAAAGCGAATTGTTTGGCCACGAAAAAGGGGCCTTTACTGGAGCAGATCGACGTCGCATCGGAAAGTTTGAACAGTGCAATGGCGGCACCATCTTTTTGGATGAAGTGGGGGACATGTCTCCCGTAACGCAGAGCAAGGTTTTGCGACTATTGCAGGAACAGCGATTTGAGCGTGTGGGTGGAACGGAAACGATCGCGACCGATGTGCGAATCATTTCTGCGACCAATCGAGATTTGGAAAAGATGGTGGAGGAGGGAGAGTTTCGCCTCGACCTGTTTCATCGGTTGAACGCGTTTGAAATCTTGTTGCCCGCCCTGCGCGAAAGAGGTGAAGACCTGCCGCGTTTGATTGAGCACTATTTGCATCGTTTCAATGAATCCCTCGGCAAGTCGATATCGGGTTTTTCGGAAGAGGCGGCTCGCCTGCTAACGAACTTTCGCTGGCCTGGCAATATTCGGCAGTTGCAAAGCGTGATTCGTAAATCGATGCTAATGGCGACATCTCCCGTTATCTTGCCCGAGTTCCTACCCGAGGAAGTTGTGTCGCAGGCCAGTTCCTCGAACGGGCGAAAGCCTGTTTCAGCAGTTAACGAGGATGAATCCGGCTTTGATCGGTTTTGCCAGCAGCGGCATGAAGCGGGTTCTAATAACCTCTATGCCGAGGCACTCGAGTGGATGGAGCGTCGGCTGGTAACACGCGTCTTGCAAGGTTGCGATGGCAACCAGTCGAAGGCGGCCGAACAACTGGGCATCACTCGCGGAAGTCTGCGGACCAAGATTCGTTCCCTAGGAATTTCGATCGGCCACGTGGTAGATACGCGAGATTAGCAGCCATGCAGCTTTGGTAAAGTGCCAAGGCGCAATTTGAGTTCGCGCTTATTTCAGGCGATACGGGGCCAGTGCGAGCATCAGGCAGTCGAGTTCCTGCAGAACTTGCTCGGCCAAGGAAGCAATATCTTGCAAGTCGCCAGATCGCGCCGCCTTCTCCACTCTTCCGGCCGCCGCAGTAACAGCATCTGCACCCAGGTTGGATGAGAGCCCCTTCAAGCTATGAGCAGCACGTTCGATGGTGTCAGCGTTTTGTTCCGTGATGCCCGCGTTTAGCTGCGCCACTAGCTTGGGCATGTCCTCATCAAAAAAGCCAAGGAACTCCCGGTAAAGCGCCAGGTCGTTTCCAAGCCGACGAAGCGCTCCATCCAGATCGAGGATTGTCGCATTGGAGGGGGGAAGGGATGGCAATGGAGCGGATGAATCAATCATGGTACGAAGATACGGCCCCCAGGCAATTAGTTGGCAAGGTGCTGGATTCGGACGCAGGATGATAAAAATGTCGAATGCTCAGGTTGGTCGCCCGGCAGAATCCCGCTGTCAGCAAGGCCGCGAAGGAGTTTGGCTTGAAGCTGTCTCGATTTGGCACGGCGTTCCATCTGTTCTGTCTCAGTCCAAGACGCCCGGATTGCCATTTTGCGAGTCAAAGGTGACTGCAGTTTGTCGTCGAACCGAACGGTTTGTAAAGTCTTACTAGTCATTAGGTTAGCTCCTGCTTTCAAGGCCCCGTGAAGATGGCAAACGTGCTGCCACCCTGACATTTCTTCCTGTTAGGCAGCTTAGAAAAGCAAAAGCCGTGCCAGGGGCGCGGGGGCCTGGCGTGCCGGAAATCGGGGATGGGTTTGAATAGCATTGGACGCCATTCGACCAGCTTGGTCAGAATTCAATCAGCGAAGCCTTGCACTCCTGCCGTTAAACGAAAAAGCCCCAGTCGGCCGAAACAAAGTTGGCTGACTGGGGCAAAGGCAAATTAGTTTGCACTTGCAAGCTAGAAAGTTAGATCTCTTCAAGCCGTTCGGTGGAATCCCCAAATTCCTTGAGGTGGACGCCGCACTTATCCATCATCGAGAGGTACAAGCTGCACATCTTGCGGTTTGGCTTATCGAGGTAGTCGAGCACTCGGCCCCCCTTCAGCTTGCCACCGCCGCCACCCATCAAAACAACGGGCAGGTTGTTGGCTTCGTGGTTGCCGGTCAACATGCTAGAGCAGTACAGTAGCATCGAATTGTCGAGTGCAGTACGCTCCCCCTCTTGGATCGAGTCGAGCTTCTTTGAGATGTAGGCCAGTTGCTCCAAGAAAAACTGATTGACCTTCAGCCAGTCTGCAGAATCAGAGTGCGACAGCAAATGGTGGATCATGTAGTCCACATTCAGGTGCGGGAAGCGAAGCGAACTGTGATCGCTGTTGAGCTTGAGCGTACAGACGCGGGTGGTGTCTGTTTGGAACCCAAGCACCAAAATGTCGCACATCAGCCGCATGTGCTCGGCAATGTTTTGCGGAATTCCATCGGCAGGCCGGGCCATGTTGGGCTTGTCAAGCGTTGGGCTCCAGCCTTGCAGTTCGCCACGTTTGCCCGCTTGTTCAATGCGGCTTTCGATTTCGCGAATCGACTCTAAATACTCGTCTAGCTTGCGCTGATCGGCCGTACTGATCCCTTTGCGGAAACTCGTGGCATCTTCAAGCACGGCATCCAGCACGCTCTTGTCGCCACGTTGCACTTCATCTTTGAACAGGCGATCAAAGGCTAGCGATGGATAGAGTTCCAGTGGAGTTGGCGTCGTTGGCGAGCTCCAAGAGATATGCGAGCTGTAAAGCATCGAATAGTTCTTGTGCACCGAAGGGTTCGACTTTTCGCAGCCCAGCACCAAGCTAGAAACCTTCGTGGAGTGACCGTACCGTTGAGCAATGAGTTGATCAATGCTGGTGCCCGAGCGGATTTCACCGCCGGAGGCGAGTGGCGCACCGGAAAGGATGTTGCCCGTTTGTGAGCTGTGGATGTTTCCCTTCAGTGCCTCTGCATTGAATAGCCCACGAATGAACGTGAGCTTTTCCTTGTGCGGATCGAGCGGAGCGAGGACCTTGCCGAGCTCCATGTCCTTGCCTTCGCCTTTGGCCCACCATTCTTTACTGTGGAAGCCGTTGCCGGAGAACAGCACCGCCATGCGAACCGGTGCTTGGCTGGCAGGCTCTGCGGTTTTGGATTCATCTCCCCAAACCGTGAGGGATTCCATCCAAGGGAGTGCCATGCTGACACCCACGCCTCGAAGAAATGTACGGCGTCCGAATTGATGCATCTTCATAATCAATCTCGCATGGAAAGGAGGGAAGAGTGAGAGCTAAGTCCAGCAAGGAAAACTCCTCGCCAGAACCAAGTTCGCAACTACCAAACTCTTCTATTAAATTTAGGTGTTAGTGAGGGACGTTTCTAGGGAGATTCGGCAATTTGGTGGTTATTGCCACGGATCTCGCGGAACTGCTGGCTAAGAAGTATGGCTTCCATAGCTACAGAGATGCGATACCCATTCTTTTTCAGCTTGTCTTGGATTTCCGTCAGCAAAGGTTCATCGGAAAGCTGGGTCGCTCTTCCCAAAGAATATCCGAGCAGTTTGCGACAGAATTGCCGTAGTACGACATCCTGGCGTGCTTGTGTCAAATAGTTGCGCAGGCCATCCAGGCCAGCGATCTCGGTGCCATCGGGCAGCTTGGACTTCGTATCTTGCAATAGGCGTGCTTCATCGGTCTTGCGGCGGCGTCCAATTGCATCAAACCCTTCCAGTGCAAAACCGAATGGATCGATTTTCACGTGACAGGTAGCACAGCGTGGATCGATGGAGTGGGCCTCAATCATTTGACGCACCGTAAGTCCGTCGCCGTCAGGCTCTTCTTCGGGCAAGCGTGGCACATCCTTCGGAGGCTTGGGAAGCTTTTCGCCCAGCAATACTTCATAGACCCAGTTCCCACGCAAAATGGGACTGGTTCGCGAAGCACCGGATTGTTTGGCTAGTGTTGTGGCTTGTCCCAAGATGCCGCCGCGCCCCAGCGTCTTCAGGCCGTCGACACGCTGCCAGCCTTCCCCCTTTACACCATTGATGCCGTAGAAGGCAGCAAGTCGCTCGTTGACGAACGTATGGTCCGCGTCAAAGATCGAAAGGACGGAGCCGTCGTTTCTGAAGAGGTCCGAAAAGAACAGGATCGATTCTTCGTACATATCACCACGAAGCGAGGCAAAGTCAGGGAAGTGTCGTTCACTCTTCTCATCGAGTGTGTCGAACTCGTAGATGTGGAGCCATTGGCAAGCAAATTCGGTCGATAGACGACGAATCTTGGGATCCTTGATCATCCGCCGGGCCTGCTGGGCCAGGACTTCTGGCTTGTGCAGAACGCCCTTAGCGGCTGCATCACGCAGTTCTGCATCCGGCATCGAAGACCAGAGGAAGTAGCTAAGTCGGCTGGCCAATTCCCAGTCGGTAACAGGAGCCGATTTTGGCGTGTTCGACGTCTGTTCTAAACGATAAAGGAAGCTTGGCGAGATGAAGATCCGGGCGATCGTAAAGCGAATGGCATCTTCATGAGGCAATTCTTGTTCACGCAATTTGCGATACAGGCCACGCAGTTCCTGCTGTTCCGTAACGGTTAGCGGGCGACGATAGGCTTGATCAGCCAGGGCAATCACGGCATCCAGCTGCTTAGGCTCAGCCTTGAGGAGCGCCTTCTTAAAGGCCTCAGCACGATCCAAGATCGGCTGGCGAAGTGGCTCAAACAGTTTGGGGTTACTGTCTTGGCTGGCATATTCCATGAGCTGGGCAAAGGCATCCACCAAGGTGAGCGCATCATTGCTGACGAAATGCAGCTCTTCCCAAATGGAGTCGAGTTCCTTCTTCTGAGCATCATCCAGCATCAAGCGACATAGATGGTCGTCTTCTCGATGGAACAGGGTCAGTGTTACTACTTCATCCACCGGCACGATCTTGGTGTAGCACAGTGCTGTTGGGAACAAAGTGCGGAAGTCACTAAAGGCCTTCTCAAATCGCTGGCCTGCCGCGCCACCATCTGCCACTAGCAAAGGTACATCGGGGCGAAGGGGCAATGCTTCGGCAGGAGCGATGGAAGAAAGCTGCAATTGCGCGCTCCCTTCCTTGCCACTGTTAGCATCCAGAGTCCCAGTCACGACAAATTCTGCCCCCTCGGCTAGGTCGGCAGGAATCTTCACCGCCAAAACTTTAGGAGCCTGCACGCACAGGCTTGCAGCATCAATAGGAGTGCCATTGGGATGTTTGCCAAACAAAGCTGGATCTAGGCCAATGGCACTTTCGGCTGGGGCTGGGGCACTCGGCTTGCCTGCGAGGGCAGCGGCCACTTGAGGCCATGCACGAATGACAAGCGGTCCACCGAGTGAGGAAAGCTGGCGATACAAAACCACATCAGGATGTTTGGCATCCAGTTCAGCGGCAGGGCCAGCAGTTAGCAACTTTTCGAGGGCGTTTGCTAATTCTGCCTTGGCCTCAGGGCCTTCGGCCGCTTGCCACTTGGCAAGTAGCGAACCATTGGGGACAACCGGACCGGCTTCGGTGCCCGTGACGGGTTCCGTATAGAAGTGCCAAACGGCGGCATTTCCAAGGCGATCCGCATGCGGATTGGCTTCCAAAATGTTGGGGGATACATCCTTGGTCAGGCTCCACTCCTTGGCCTCTTCCCCTGCGGTGCGAATGACCAGTTCAATATCAGTCAGGTCGCAAGAGTGATTGCCATCGCGGGGACCAATCAGCAGGGCAATGAGATCTCCCTCGCGCACATGCACATCTTGGAGCGGGCCAACGGGGACTGGCTTGCCTCCTTGGGCAATGCCCGAAGCCAATCGTTGGCGTGTGGTGCCGCGACGAAGTTCCAAAGTCCAGGTCACGCCGTTACCACACTCAGGATGGGCGTGGGTGACCGTGGCTTCGATGCTGACGGTGCCACGGATAGGGCTCTTCCAGCCCGTGCCGGCATACAGCTTCGGATCAGGATGAACGCAAACGCCGTGCGGCTTGAGGTTGCCCGGAATTCGCACATGTTGGTCAGAGGAATTCGCCACCATCAACGGGGTGGCATCGGAGCCCCAGCCGGAAACAAAGTCGTAGTTTGAGGCCTTTTCAATCTTATTCTTGTACAGGTCAAGCTGGATCGCTGCATTGCTGCCGATTCCCAGGTAATCCAGCCAAGCCGCCAGCGTTTCCACGTCAACATTATGCTTGCTGGCAGCGTCGGCAACGGTAGGAGGTGGGGTGGCGTCGGCGATTTCTGCAGCCGCTTGGAGGGTTCGCGACGTAGAAGCCAGCATTTGATCGCGGCGAAGCTGCATTTCTCGCGTGAAGTCACGCAAATCACGTAGCAATAGGTCTGGTCGGCCGGGGGCTACAAGTCGAGGTTGTTGCCAGACGACAAAATCTTGCGCATTGCCATCGCCACCGTCACCCGCGGCCAAGTACAGCGTGGCTGTTCCGGAATCGATAGGAGCCCCGGCAAGTTTAGCGCGAAGTTCTTGCTGTTTAACGATGGGCGAGACAGGTTCAAGCCATGCCTTGGGGCCATCAACCTTTCCAATATGACCAACGGTTGTAAATCGCCAGAGCGCTGCCTGCCACTTGGAAATCTCAATCGAGATGCGATCGGCATCTTCTGGCTTGGCAACTTTCCACTGCTGCCGAACGTTGTCCAGCAGCGGAGAAGGGGTTTTGTCGTGCAGGGCGGCCCACAAGATGCCAAGATACTTGGCATTGATGTTATGCGCCTTGGCCACATCGGCAATCGACTTCTGCCCGGCTTCTAAAGCTTCACGTTCCACGATTGTCGCAGCAACGTACTTTTCCACAGGCAACCGCCCACCATCATTGGTGTTGAAAACGATCCCTTGCAGGTTGACTTGCGAAGCTCCGCCCGATGCGGTGTGTTGGTGATAGATGGCGCGAATTCGGGCCAAGGCATCATTGGTCCAGTCGCTGCGCATGCTCGAGGACGAGAATCGAATCCCGTCGGATAGCAGTACCGCATGCTGGGCAATCTCTTTACCAGCATCCAAATACTTGGCCAGCAGGGCAGGGGACATTACCAGCGAGTTGCCCGTATTGGTGAAACCTTCGCCGGCAGCACTGTCGACGGGAAACTCCTTGGCAGGGCTGAGAGGAACGCCCGTCAGGTCGCGAATGGTGTAAGTGTATTCGGCATTGTTGAGGCGACGCAGCAGAACGGGGCCCGGATCGCCCGCATTGGCATAAGCCTCGGCCTTAAGGTAGTGATCTGCCCAACTGCGAATTGCTAAGCGTTGTTCTGCGGTTGGCTGCTTGGCATCTTTGGGGGGCATTTCGCCGTTGTCGATCATCTCGACCACTTTGATCCATGCCTTAGGATCTTTGCGAACATCGGTCAGTTTGCCAAAACGTTCGAGATCCAGCTCGCCCTGTGGATCGGCCGACTTGTGGCACTTCACGCAGAATTCTCGTAGCAAAGGTGCCGTCGAAGAATCAAACGCTTTGCCGAGCGTTTCAAAGGACTCTACCGCAGGTTCAGCGGCAGCGGCCGTTCCTAAAAGGAGTGTAGAAGGGCCAAGTAACCAAATTGCCAATCCCCAGGTGAAGGCAGCAGGCGACTTTGCACGACGAGCGATGAAAGTTGACATGACAGTGAGGTGGGCTGGAGGGAGAGGTGGGTGGGCTGGCATGCATCCCTGATTATAGTTAACAAGCTAGGACGATGCAGCCACGGAAGTGTCGGTGGTGACAGCATCTAGCCGGTCACGATGGCTTTCGATGTGGCTGCGCAGTGCCTTTTCGGCAACCGAAACGTTGCCAGCCTGCAATGCATCGATGATTTTTTGATGGCTTTCGACGCCATTGGTCCATTCTGCCTTCTTGACGCTCTCGCGGAATCGCTGAAAGAAGACGGCTAGTACATCGGAAAATGCCATCAAAGGAGAAAGTCCGCTCGCGCTGATCAGCTCATGGTGGAAGGCAATGTCCAGTTCAACCCATCGCTGCAGTGTGCGAGCATGGCGCAGTTCGGCATTGATGCCATTCAGCTTGGTATAGAGGGCGGGGTCCTGCTTCATTCTCGCAGAGACATAAGGCAATACGCCAGTTTCCAAAACGACGCGTGTATCAATCAGGATTAGCGGAGGCGCATCATGCAGGCCTGGATGGAAGCCTAGGTACTCAGTGACCCGTTCCATGTTCACGCTACCGACCGTCAGCCCTCGGCCTGGCTTGGCCGAGACGATCCCTAGGAATTCAAGCGACTTGGTCGCTTCACGTAGGCTCAAACGGCTTACGCCAAACCGTGTTGCCAACTCGGTTTCCGTGGGTAGACGATCCCCGGGGACCAGTTGTTCATTGACGATGTAAGTCTTGAGGCGGTCAGCCACAATGTCTCGCAGCTTGGCACGTTCGACGGCCTCTAACATGGGAAGATTCTCGGGGGTTGCAGTTCGAATTACCGACCATTAGATTATCAGACAATCTGATCCTGAGTCAAGTCAACCCCCATCGCACTGTAAGGCCTCTCCCCATGAAGGTTGCGATCACCGACTACACGTTTCCTGATCTAAAGTTAGAGGAAGAAGTGATTCTTCCCGCCGGGCACGAGATTGTCGCCTGGAAAGAAAAGCGGACATCCGCTGAGCTTGTGGAGTTAGTGCGGGATGTCGATGCGGTTATCACGCAGTTTGCCCCGGTAAACGCGGAAGTGATTGCCGCTATGCAAAAGGCCCGCGTCATCGTTCGCTACGGAATTGGTGTTGATAACGTCGACCTTGAGGCAGCCAAGGCTCGGGGTATCCCAGTTTGCAACGTTCCTGATTACTGCATTGACGAAGTGGCCGATCAAACACTGGCGTTTGCATTGGCCCTAACGCGGCAAGTGGTTTCCAATACGCAAAAGGTACAAAGTGGTGAATGGGGCCTCGCAACGCCAATCGACCAGATGCGTGCTTTACGCGACATGGTGGTAGGTGTTGTGGGTTTCGGTCGCATTGGCCGCGAAGTTGCCAGTCGCTTGAAGGCCTTTAAGTGCCGCATTCATGTTTACGATCCAGTCGTTCCTGCGGCGGTCATCGAGGCAGCCGGCTATCATTCAGTTTCGCTTTCGCAAGTATTGTCCGACTCTGACCTTGTAACGCTGCATTGCCCCTCTACGGCGCAAACGCGTGGCATGATCAACGGCGAATCGCTCAAGTCGATGAAGCAAGGTGCACTGTTGGTGAACGTCGCCCGTGGTGACCTTGTCGACCCAGCGGCACTTGTCGAAGCGTTGCAAAGCGGTCGGATCAGCGGCGCTGCCCTGGATGTGTTTTCTCCAGAGCCCATTCCGGCCGGCCATCCGATTCTGTCGATGAAAAACGTCATTTTGGCAGCGCATATCGCGTCAGTAAGTGTTCCGGCAGTTCGCAAGCTACGTCAAACGGCTGCAGGTTTGGCGGCCAAGGCGCTACATGGTGAGCCTCTAGAAAATATCGTCAACGGCGTTCCTGCTTCGGCAAAGGGGAATGCATGAGCGCAGCGGTACTCGTCACCGGGGGAAGTGGTTTCATTGGCACCTGGGTGCTGCGGGAACTGCTCAACCAAGGGCATCGTCCGATAGTCGTCGATTTGCAACCGAATGCAGATCGCTGGCACAAAGTGCTGGGAGATCGTGCCAAAGAGGTCACGTTCATTGGCGGGACGCTTTTGGATCGAGACTTGTTGGCTAAAGTCCGCGATGCGCATCAAATCACGCATATCATCCATTTGGCGGCGCTTTTAACGCCGGATTGCCAAAAAGATCCCTATTTGGGCTGCCAAGTGAATGTCCTTGGGAGCACTGCCCTATTTGAATTGGCACGCACTTCAGACGGTCAAATCACCGGCCTGTCGTATGCCAGTTCTTATGCGGTTTATGGCCCCGAAGCGGATGATGGAACTTGGCAGGGAGCGACCGAAAAGAATCGGCCGCCTTCTTTTTACGGTGCGTTCAAGTTGGCGGTTGACCACATTGCCGAGCAGTATTGGCGGCACTTTGGAATCCGTTCAGCAGGGATTCGGCCGCACGTAGTGTATGGTCCAGAGCGTACGGTAGGTCTCACGGCGGGGCCTTCCTTGGCTGCACGCGCGGCAGTACTTGGGGAGCGCTACGTGATCGGCTATCGCGGCACGTTGGGATACGACTACGTGGAAGATGTCGCGCGTGCATTCGTGCAGACGGCCTTGCACACGCCAGAAGGTGCCTCAATCATGGACCTTCCTAGCCAATCGGCGACGACCGAAGAGTTTGTCGAGCATATCGACCGACTATTGCCGGGTGCTACCAATCGCGTGAGCGTAAATGGTGATCCTATTCCATCCAACATCCCTCCGAATCCTACGTATATTTCGGACTGGTATCAGGACTGGAAGGCGACACCACTGGTTGAAGGAATTCAGCGCACGATGGATTTCTATCGTCGCTAAAAGCTGGCCTCTCTCATTACTTTCGGGCATTTTTCATGGCAATCTCTCCTCAAGCCCTGCTGGATTTTTCTGTCGAGGCGCTGCTTCGTGTAGGCCTTTCGGAAAAAGATGCCCAAACGACGGCCAATGCCCTGGTAACGACCGATTCCATGGGAGTATTCACCCATGGAACTAAGTTACTTGGGGGCTATTTGCGAAAGCTCCAAGGTGGCGGCTATCGAATTGACGCAGCACCCACGGTTGAAAGATCAGGGCTTAGCTGGGCGCTGATCGATGGACAGTCTGCGCTAGGACAAGTGGGTAGCGTCTTTGCGATGGAACTCGCGATGGCCAAGGCCAAGCAGACAGGCATTGCCTATGTAGGCCTGCGTAATACAGGTCACATCGGAGCAGCAGGCTACTATGCTGCGATGGCGGCCCGAGCTGGGTTCATCGGTATGGTGACCGGAAACGATATTCCCAGTGTAGCAGCACCAGGATCGCGAAAGGCGGTTCTCGGCAGCAATCCACTCGCCTACGGCATACCCCTGGATGGCAAGGACCCGATTGTTTTAGACATGGCGACGGCAGCCGTCGCCGGAGGGAAGGTCTATGCTGCGTTTCAACGGGGAGAGGCGATTCCTCCAACTTGGCTGATTGGCCCGGATGGTTTGCCGACAACCGATGGCAGCCTTTATCCCCAGCAGGCCGCATTGGCTCCGATGGCGGGCCACAAAGGGTACGGCCTGGGGCTTTGGTGCGAAGTCCTTTCCGCTATTTTGCCCGGTGGTCATTCCACTTGGCAGGTTGGTAGCTGGATGTTTGATGAGCCATCGCGTCCTTCCTGGCACAATGCATCATTCATCGCCATCGATATTGATGCGATGGTGCCGCGAGAAAAGTTTGCCGCGCGTTTGCAACAGCTCATCGACGAAATTCATGCTGCCCCGACAGCGGCAGGGATTGACCACGTTTTGCTTCCGGGCGAACGGGAGTGGTCGCTTCACCAAAAGGCGCAATCTCAAGGGATCGATTTGCCCGACGATGTTCGTGAAAAGCTCACGCAGGCCGCAGCACTTGTCGGCATTGCCGTCCCTGCTTTCTAAACCAGATTTAGTTTTGACTCAAATAGTTTTCCCCCATTGCTGGAGTTTATAGCATCATGAAGTTGGTCCGTTATCAAGATCGTTCGGGTAAGGTTTCCCTCGGTTGTCGGCATGACAGTGGCAAGATCACGCGTGTCGAGGGGGACCTGCTGGGCTCCTACTCGGATACTGGCGAAGCCGCGGTTGTTGCAAAGTTGCTCGCGCCGATTGAGCCGCGCGACATCATTTGCATTGGCCTAAATTATCGGAAGCATGCGGCCGAAGGTAATTTGCCAATTCCGCAGCAGCCCATCGTCTTTATGAAGAATGTGGGGACCGTGCAAAACCCCGAAGACCCGATTGTGCTACCTCGCAAGCTTCGCAGCGACGCCGTCGATTACGAGTGCGAGCTGGCCATCATCATTGGTAAGGCGTGCTACAACGTTTCGAAGGAAAATGCACTGGATTATGTGCTGGGTTATACGTGTGCGAATGACGTTAGTGCACGCGATTGGCAGCTCAAGTGGGGTGGTGGGCAATGGTGCCGCGGCAAGACGTTTGCTACGTTCTGTCCGCTTGGGCCTTGGATTGTGACGCGGGATGAGATCCCTGATCCCAACAAGTTGGCGATCAAGACCCACCTCAACGGCCAAACGATGCAGGACTGGAATACCGAGGACATGATCTTTGATGTTCCTACGCTCATTGAATTCCTGAGCGCCAGCACGCTGCTTGTTCCAGGGACCGTGATCCTCACAGGGACTCCACACGGCGTTGGAAGCGCACGTACTCCGCCGGTTTATCTTAAGGCAGGGGATTCCGTCACGATTGAGATCGGCAGCATTGGTTCGCTGACCAATCCGGTCATTGAAGAAGTGGTCTAAGCGGTTTTGGGAAAATCGCAGACGTAAAAATACGGCACAAAGGCGAAACTGCTTTGTGCCTGCTGGGGTCGGTCGAAAGGGATTCATCGTTGGGTTGGAGGAGTCTTCCACAAGGAGAACGAGGCTATGTCTTGCACAGGTTTTGTACGTACTCGCCAGCGGCAGTGGTGGCACTGGGTCTCGTTGGCTGTGCTAATGTCGCCGATGTCGCTATTTGCCGACGAACCGACGACCAAGTTTGTCGATCATTCTTTGCTGATCGCGCCCGAGTATCCTTGCACTTGGCCCTCGGCTCCGTTTCCTCGGTTTCAAATCCATCATCAGCGGACCTTGGGACCGGACTCGGCCTACCATGTGGATAGTTTGCTGATTGACGGCAACACGGGGACGCAGCTTGACGTTCCGCCACACTCGGTTGCTCGGCCCGACCTAAAGCGTGAAAAGTCGGGTCCTTTAGGCCTTGCATATACCGACAAGATTGAGCCGTGGCAGTTTGGTGGCGAAGCCTGTGTGGTCGATGTGCGAGATTTGCTGGATCAAGCTCCTAAAGGGACTAGTCCCCTGGTCACGGCGGCCCATGTGGAACGCTTTGAAAAGAAGCATCGTCAAGTGCGTCTGGGGGATGTCGTTTTGTTTCGTAGTGATTACTCCGACAAGTATTACAAGCCTTATCCAGAAGGAAGCCGGTTCATTGCCGATGCTCTGGACCGAAAGTCGCCCGGATTTCCTGATCCAGACCCCGATTGCATGGAGTTTCTCGCCAAGCGTGGCGTCATGACGCTGGGCACCGACAGCGCAAGTATGGGCCCCCTTCCAACGCTGGCGGAACCTACTCACTACGCAGGTCTGAAACATGGAATGATTTGGACGGAAAGTGCCACCAACCTCGCCGCCTTGCCAGAGACGGGGGCATTCTATTGCATCCTGAGCCCCAAACACCAAGGTGGGCCATACGCCGAGGGGCGTGCATTCTCAGTAGTTGGCGGCGATGTGCCCCAGAAGCTGATTGATGCGGCAAAGAATAAGCGAGTGGTGGACCTCTCCCCAACACTTGCCCCGAATATGCCGATCACGTTTCCTGGAATCGGCACTGGTCAACATCGACAAACCTATGTCAAAGTGGACTTCCTCTATTCCGATTACCTCGACATGTGGCATCACACCCACTTGATGGATTCGATGACGGGTACGCACTTGGTACCCCCTGCGTATGCCCTTCCGACTGAAGGAGAGAATCCTGCCTATGGGCCTGAAGTTCGCGGCTGGCTGGCAGAGTATGAAAAGGCCCACGGACGTCGTGGCACTAGCGCACTCACCACCGATAAAGTTCCCATCGGTTGGAGTTGCGGTAATGCTCGTATTATTGATGTTCGGCCACTGGTAGGTACCGCTTCTACGAAGCAAGGTCCCGCTTCACCAGAAGTGACCCCGGCGCATATCCAAGCCTACGAAAAGGCCCACGGCAATCTCCAAGCAGGCGATGTTGTGATCCTGCAAACGGGCCATGTGGACAAATACCTACGGGCACAGCCCAACGACACTGGCATGTGGGCCGATCCACTTTCCGGTAAAAGTGAAGGATGGCCGGCCCTGGCGGTGGAAACCGTCTTCTACCTGAAGGGGAAGGGGATTCGCTGTGTTGCAACTGACGCACCGATGCTGGGCAGCGTTGACCCCAAGCAGGCGCTGATGACCTATTGGGCGCTGGGTACTTCCGAAATGGTGGGTGTCGAGTTTCTGAATAACTTGGCAGCGGCCCCCAAGCGTGGTTATTTCCTTTTTGCGGCCATCAAGATTCGAGATTGCCATGGAGGCCCAGGGCGGGCCATCATGCTGGAATACTAATGCCATTGTCTTTGCTTCGTGATTTCGAAAACCCCTCTCCCGTTTAACTCTCCCCGAAAGCCAGCGAACCATGACTCAATCCTCCGCAGGGATTCCTGCATGGGACTCCGCCGACCTTCCCGAACCGACACCGCTGTCTTGGCGACGCTGGGCCAGCTTTATTGGCCCAGGGATCGTCATGATGGGAATTCAAATCGGCGGTGGAGAGTGGCTGTTTGGTCCCGAGATCACCGTGAAGTATGGCGGCGGATTGATGTGGATCGCAACGATCGCCATCATTCTGCAGGTCTTTTACAACTTGGAGTGCGGCCGATATGCACTCTACTGTGGTGAGCCGGTTCTAACGGGCTTCATGCGAATGCGCCCCGGGCCAGGGTTGTGGATGGGGCTGATGCTGTTGCTAAATGGAAGCGCGCTTATTCCGGGCCTGTCGACGCATGGGGCGGCAATTCTGGCTTCCATGTGGTTAGGGCATCCGCCTAGGGCGGAGGATCATGCGCTTGTTACCGCGCTAGCTTTTATCTGTTTGGTGGGTGTCGCCATCCCTATTCTGATCGGCGGTAAAGTCTACAACATGTTGCAGGCCGTGATGACGGCGAAGGTCATCTTGGTGCTTGGCTTTTGTTTAACCGTAGGGTTTGTCTATGTGGGGCCAGCGCACTGGTGGAGCATTTTCAGCGGCTTTGCCAAGTTTGGAAATGTTCCTGTTTCCAATGGTGAGCAAGGCGAAACGGTGGTGAACGCCTTTAGTTACTACCGAGAACATGGCGTTTGGCCGGCGGTTGCACTGGCCAATATCGCCGTGCTGGGTGCATTCGCTGGCTATGCCGGCGGTGGTGGCGTTTCCAATTCTACGTACAGCAATTTTGTACGTGACAAAGGATGGGGAATGGGAAGCCATGTAGGGGCGATTGGCAGCGCAGTAGGTGGAACCAATGTCACACTAAGTCACGTGGGCACTTCATTTCCCGTCACCAAGGAAAACCTCAAACGCTGGAAAGGGTGGTGGAACTATGTCCTCACCGACCAACTTCTTGTTTGGGCCCCAGGATGCTTCATGGGAATGGCGCTCCCTGCATTGATGTCGATCCAGTTCGCATCCAATTCCACGCTAAACAAGCAAGGGCTGGAATGGGCGCAGGCGCTAGTGACTGCCGATGGTATGCGACTTGCGCAAGGTATCGGAACCGTGATGCCGCAAGTGCTCTGGTTCTTTGCACTAATGGCGGGGATTGCTGTGATGCTTCCTAGTCAGATGTCGATTGTGGATGACTTTAGTCGTCGCTGGACCGATGCCATTTGGACGGGCAATAAGACCGTTCGTGAAACCTATCAGCCGAACCAAGTACGTTGGATCTATTACGGGATCGTCGGTGGATATGTTCTTTGGTCGTTGGTTTGCGCAACGCTATTTACTCTTTATGGCAGCCCCAAGTTGATGACGATCATCATTGCCAATCTGAACAACGTTGCGATTGGTGTGACCGCGATTCAGTTGTTATGGATCAATCATGTGCTGCTCCCTCGGGAAATTCGCCCTCGTTGGTATAATTCGCTAGGGCTAATCGCATGTGCGGCTTTCTACTTGGGCCTTTCGGTACTTGTATTTGTGGAAAAACAGTTGCCGGCCATCATGGCGTTTATTCGGCAATCCTCGTGAAATGGTAAATGACAACCGCATAAGGCCCTGGCCAGTGCGTTGCTTAAGAAGGAAAATGGCATGAACTTGTTTGATCTTCAGGGGCGAGTAGCCCTGATTTCTGGTGCGGCCAGCGGACTTGGTCGCGCATCGGCTTTGGCACTTGCTGCCCATGGCGCGGATTTGCTACTAGCAGACCTGAATACCGAAGGGGTGCAGAAGACGGCCGCCGAGATCGCCAAGACCGGACGACGTGCCATTCCTGTGACTTGCAACGTCTCCAATCCGGCAGAGATTCGTCAGATGTTTGCCACGCTCGACAAGGAGTTTGGCCGGATCGACTTTCTAGGAAACATCGCCGGTGAAGGCATTCTCGGCAAGCCCGAAGAAATCTCGATGGAGCAAGTTCAAGAAGTGTTCCAGAACCTTGTGTTCGGCCGCTTCTGTATGTGCCAAGAGGCAGGCAAGCGAATGCTTGCGGCCGGTAAGGGAAGCATCCTCAATATCGGTTCTTTGGCCAGTATCACCGCCTTGGGACGAGGGCACATCGCTTACAGCATGGCGATGGGCTCTGTGGTGCAAATGACGAGAGAGCTCAGCACAGAATGGTCGGGACTGGGAGTTCGCGTGAATGCGATTTTGCCGGCGCAAGTCGTTAATCCAAGCCTTGAGAAGCGGATGGCTGCCGATCCAGGCATCAAAGATCAATGGCTCAAGGGGATTCCTCGTGGTCGCCTAGGTGAGCCCAACGATATTCAAGGCCTTGCGGTCTTGCTGGCCTCGGATGCTTCTTCGTGGATCACTGGAGCCATCATTCCCATGGATGGCGGTAATTTGGCGGCCAATGCGGGAGCCACCATGCGTCGGAGCCTTTAGGGCGAGCCGAAATTCTGCGCAGGGTGCCAAGACGAATTACAACAGAAAGCGTTACACCGATGAAGAGCCAAGAGTTGCTAAGCCTGTATCGAACGATGCTGGTGATTCGAAATACAGAAGAAGAACTGACCCGCTGCCACCAACGGGGCCTAATTCATGGGGCTTGCCATACCTATGTGGGCGAAGAAGCGATTGCATCGGCCGTTTGTGCGCATCTTACGCACAAGGACTCGGTGTTCAGCACGCACCGTGGTCACGGCCATGCTTTGGCCAAGGGCATGCCCCCGCGTGAACTGATGGCAGAGCTTTTTGGCCGAGCGACCGGATGCTCGCGCGGTCGTGGTGGTTCCATGCACCTCTTCTCGCCTGAGATTGGCATGATGGGAACCAGCGGCATTGTCGGTCCATGCATTTTGCAAGCCTGCGGTGGTGGATACAGTGCCAAGTTGCAAAAGTCGGGACATGTAGCGGTCGCCTTTTTCGGTGACGGCGCCGTCAACAATGGAGCCTTTCACGAAGGGCTCAACATGGCAAGCATTTGGAAGCTTCCGGTCCTCTTCATTTGTGAAAACAATCAGTTTGCAACCGAAGTTCCGTTTGATTACTCCAGCGGTATTCCCGATGTGGGGCGCCGCGCCGCCAATTATGGCCTGCCTGGCTTTGAAGTAGATGGCAATGACGCCGTTGCCATTTGGGATATTGCTGGCAAGGCCGTCGAGCGTGCAAGGGCTGGCCTAGGTGCAACCCTGATCGAATGCAAAACCTATCGAACGCGTGCCCATGCCGAAGGGATGGGGGACTTTACCTATCGAACACGTGAACAGGTAGAAGAGTGGAAGAAACGCTGTCCCCTGGCCCGACTCCGCAGTCGAATGGTTGGCGAGTTTGGCGTCAAGGAATCGCAAATCAAGGCCATCGAAGACGAAGTGGCAGCGATGGTCGTCGAAGGACGCCAATTTGCAGAGACCAGCCCACCACCAGCGGCAGAGTCTGCGTCGACAAATATCTACGCGGCACCACGCCCCGTATCTCCGCCGCCAGCCACTACTAGCGGTGAGCCTCGGCTAATTACCTATGGTCAAGCAACGCTGGAAGCGCTAACCGAAGAGATGGCGGTCAACCCCGATATCTTTGTCATGGGGGAAGGGATTGGCGTTCGCGGCGGTAACTTCAAGACAACCGTAGGCCTGTTTGATAAGTATGGACCTGTTCGTCTTTGCGATACTCCGATTTCCGAACGAGGTTTTGTAGGGTTGGCAGGTGGCGCAGCGATGACGGGAACTCGTCCTGTTGTCGATTTTATGTTCGCGGATTTTATCTTGGACTCGATTGGCGAAATCTTCAATCAGATTGCCAAGATGCAATACATGTCGAGTGGTCGACTCAAGATGCCGGTCTTGCTTCGGGGATGCATTGGAATTGGGCACTCGGCGGCGACGCATCACTCGGGCAGCTACTACGCCATGTACGGGCAAGTACCAGGCCTGCGCGTGGTTGTTCCTTCTTCGGCCTACGATGCCAAGGGGCTGATGAAGCATGCCCTTCGCTGCGATGATCCAGTCATGTTCCTGGAACATCGAGAGATTCTCATGACCAAGGGGCATGTACCTGTTGAAGATTATGAGATTCCATTTGGCCAAGCAGCCGTCGTCCGTCCGGGAACTGGTGTTACGGTTGTCGCCTTGGCACGTATGGTTCACCTCACATTGTCGATCTGCGAAGAGTTGCAACGAGAAGGTATCTCGGTGGAGCTGATTGACCCGCGCACGGTCTCGCCGCTCGACACGCAAACCATCATTGATTCGGTCGGGAAGACCGGCCGCCTACTGATTGTGGATGAGCCGCCAGCGCAGTACGGCTTCTCGGCCGAGATTGCGGCTCAAGTAGTTGATGCGGGCTTCAATCATTTGGACGCCCCGATTCGCCGTGTGACGGGGGCCTTTACGCCTACCCCATACAGTCCATCCCTTGAATCTGCTGTTGTCCCCTCCGCGACGGACATTGCCGACGCCATCCGCTCGCTCGTGAAGGAATAGCCATGGCCTTTGAAATTGTAATTCCGCGTTTGGGTTGGTCGATGGAAGAGGGGACGTTCTTGGGCTGGTTAAAGGCCGAAGGAACGACGATTCGGCCGGGCGATGTGCTGTTTGAGCTGGAAGGAGAAAAGGCCTCTCAAGAGATTGAAGCGGTCGATTCCGGCATTCTTCGTCTAGCCGCTGATGCGCCAACCAAGGGAGCTACGGTTCCTGTTGGCAAAGTGATTGGGTACTTGCTGGCAGTCGGAGAATCGCTTCCTGGTGCGCAAAATAGTGCGTCGCCGAGCGCTGCTGCGTCTACGCCAGCGTTAGCAAAAGAAGTGCCACCACCGGCTGGACCAGCGGCACGTCGCCGTGCCCGCGAGCTAGGGGTTCCTCTTGCGGAGGTGCAAGGTTCGGGCCCACGGGGTCGCGTGCTTCGTGACGATATTCAGCGGACGGCCGAGCAGCAGTCACAGCCAAGCTTCCCTGTCACCAGCGGTACAGCGGCAACTCAGAAGCGGATCGCCACGCCCCGCGCCAAGAATCTGGCAAAGCAGTTAGGGGTAAATTGGAATCTACTTCAAGGAACAGGGGCTGGTGGTCGTATTCGCGAATGCGACGTGCGGCAGGCGGCGGATCGCGGTGCCGGGCAGAATGTTGGTGGGTCCCGTCGTATTCCAATTACCAATCGGCGGAAGGTAATCGCACAGCGGATGGTGACCAGCCGCCAGCAGACGGTGCCGGTTACTCTTACCACGCGGGCAGATGCCACCAACCTCGTGAATCTTCGCGAGCAATTCAAAACGGCGGCTCGTTGGTTGCGGGTGCCTAGCTACCAAGACATCGTCCAAAAGCTAGTCGCTGAGCTACTGGTTCAGCACCCGTTACTAACAGCGCAGTGGCAAGAGACGGAGCTACTCCTCCCGTCGCCGGAAGAGATCCACATCGGAATTGCGGTGGATACGGAAGACGGTTTGCTGGTTCCCGTGGTACGCCATGTGCGGAAGTTGTCGCTGGGTGAACTTGCACAGCAGACTTTCACGTTGGCCCAAAAAGCACGTGAAGGTGGTCTGTCACTTTCAGAAATGCAGGGGGGCGTCTTCACCATTACCAACTTGGGTGCGTATGGCATCGATGCATTTACGCCGGTGATCAATGCGCCAGAGTCTGCCATCTTGGGACTCGGAGCGATTCGTTTAGAGCCCACCATTACTGCCGATGGTCAAATCGTGCCACGGCATCAATGGACGCTAAGCCTTACGTTTGATCATCGCGTATTGGATGGCGCACCGGCTGCGAAGTTCCTGCAAGACCTAACGAAGGCGATTGCCAGCCCGTCGGCCTGGCTGCTTTCCGACGGCTAATATCGATGTGGGTGGCCTGTTGTTGATACAACGCATGAATAGGTTCACGCGTTGTACTTATGCCAAGATATCTTTGACCACGTTGCCATAGAGGTCGGTTAGGCGATAGTCCCTACCGCCATGGCGGTAGGTTAGCTTTTCGTGGTTCAGACCCATCAGGTGCAGGATCGTCGCATGGAAATCATGCACGTGGACCGGCTTTTCTGCCGGCTTAATGCCGTATTCATCGGTCGAACCGTGGATGTATCCCTTCTTCACGCCTGCCCCGGCCAGCCAAGTGCTAAACGCCCAGTTATGGTGTTCGCGCCCACGGTTGTCGGCCGTGTTATTAAATGGTGTTCGTCCAAACTCGCTAGTCCAGACCACCAAGACATCATCCATCAAGCCGAGTCGCTTTAGATCTTTGAGTAGTCCTGCAATCGGCTGATCCACTTGAGGCGCAAGACGTCCATGGTCGGCCATGTCGCCGTGCGAGTCCCAGTTGCCACTGGAGCCCGTGTGGATTAGCTCGACAAATCTTACGCCCCGTTCTACCAAACGTCGGGCGGCCAAGCATTGCCAGCCAAACCCCTCATTGGTGCCTCGCTTCAATCCGTATAGACCGAGCGTCTCATCACTTTCTTGGGAGAAGTCGAGCGTCGCTGGCATTTCGGTTTGCATGCCGTACGCCGTTTCAAAGGAGCGAATGCGGGCCGCCAATTGCAGGTCTTCACTGCGGGCTTCACGGTGTTTCTCGTTAAAGGCCTTCAGCATCTCAAGTTCTTGCACCTGACGCTCTTGCGTGGGGACGCGGCGGGCTAGGTTGGCAATCGGGTCGGCACCCGAGATCACACGTGTTCCCTGGTGAGCCCCCGGCAAAAAGTCAGACGCCCAAACTTGTGTGCCCGCATACGGCATTTGAGGCGCTAATACCAAGAACGAAGGCAAATTCTGATTGACGGTTCCTAGCCCATAGCTGGCCCAGGCTCCGATGCTTGGACGTGCGAACGCAAACGAACCGGTATGCATTCCTAGGGTGGCGTTGTAATGGTTCGAGTGGCTAGTGTGCATCGAACGGATCAACGTGAGGTCGTCTGCCATCTCGCCAACATGCGGAAACAGATCGCTAATCTCCATGCCGCTTTGTCCACGGGGAGAAAACTTCCAGTTGGGCTGCTTCAGGAATAGCTTTTCATATCCGGGGCGATTGCGAGTTTCCGGATGGTCGAGCGTGACCTGCTTGCCATGTTCTGAGGTCAGCTTGGGCTTGGGGTCGAACGTGTCCACATGCGAAACGCCGCCGCTCATGAACAGAAAGATGACCGACTTCGCTTTGGCAGGGAAGTGCGGCGCCTTTACCGCTAAGGGATCGGCCGAATCTGCTGCCAAAAGCTCGCTGAGAAGTCCTGGCATTAACATCGATCCTGCTAATGACGAAAGCATGAAGTTCCGTCGTCCGCAACATGCATCAGAGCCAGTCATGGCATTACTCCACATAAAGGAATTCATTGCTGGTCAAGATCACGCGAACAATCGCTCGCCAAGCCTCTTGCACCGGCTCTGTAGGGACGGTTCCTGGAACTAGCTTTTCATATTGGCTGAGGAACTTTGTAAACATGGCATGCTCACCCTCGGTAGGAACTCGCTGAAGCACAGACCGAAAGGCCGCATCGCACCGAGATAGGTCGTCTTGTTCTTTCATTACCTTGTCTGCCAGTTTGTTGGCTTGGGTGTGAAAGAACGGATCGTTCATGAAGTACAACGCCTGAGTGGGTACCGTGGTGACCTGACGCTGCGGGGTTGTGGCATTGGGGTCTGCTCCGTCAAACAGTCCCAAAAAGGGGTGACGGCGATTGCGCAGCGTCATGAGGTAGACGCTTCTCTGATTGTTGTCGTACACCGCACTAAACGGATTATGCTGGGAAAACGCCCAGGTATTAGCTGGCGGAAACGGGTGCGGTCCCCCAGGGGTTCTGTCTAGTTCACCACTCGCCACCAGCAAGCTGTCACGCAGTTCCTCGGCGCTGATGCGACGGCGATCAAACCGCCAATAGAACTCGTTGCTGGGGTCTTTTTCTAGTGCTGCATTGTGGCCAACGCTGTTGCGCTGATAGGTGGCGGAAAGCATGATCGTGCGGTGCATGGCCTTCATGCTCCAGCCCGATGCGATAAACTCATTCGCCAAGTAATCGACAAGTTCTGGGTGCGTCGGCTTGATCCCGCGTGAGCCAAAGTCACTGCTGCTAGGAACCAGCCCTTTTCCAAAATGGTGTTGCCAGATTCGATTGGCCATCACTCGCGCAGTAAGGGGATTGGCAGGATCGCTAAGCCACTTGGCCAGTTGTACCCGTCCGCTGCCACCGTCTGTAGGAACCTGTTCGCCACCAAGCACTTGAAGCCAGCGACGTGGAACTTCCGGTCCTAGTTTGTCGGGGTCGCCCCGCAAATGCAGTTTTGCATTGCCGACGTTTCCTTCCGTCACCGCGTAGGCGGTCTCTTGCTTGGGTGCCTTCGCCAATAGCGCATTCTTACTTTGAACAAGCTCGGCCAGCTTTTTGCTGAGCTCGACAATTTGCGAAAGAGAATTGTCCTGCTGCGCCGGGTGCAGGCCCAACATCCAGCTAATACCATCGGGGCCGGTAGGATGAGCGTCAGAGATCTTGCCCGAAACCGTGATTTCGCCATCGATGGGGCTGACCCAGCCAATCGCTACAGGGCCGTTCATGGCCGGATGCACAAAGAGGCTTCGTGCGGGAAGCGTGGTCCAAACCTTGATTGGTTGCGCTGCCGCATTCACCAAAATGGAAGGGGTGTCACCATTTCGCCAAACGTTCAGCCCCGTTTGCCCAGAGTCATTGGCAATCGCTTCCGGCAGTAGCTTCAGCGCCTCACGTCCGTCTAAGAACCACCACACTCCATCGTGGCCTTGCCGATCTGCATGTGGATTGGCCGCCAAAAAATTGTCGAGAACATCTTCCGACGCACTCCACTTCCCGCCGTTACCCCCCACCTCGGCAATGTCCCACACAACTTGCGTGGTGTCCGCACCATGGTTCCCTTGAGGAAACACCGACAGCTTAAGGATTTGCCCCTTGGTCACTTTAATTGGGGCCGTTTTAGGATCGGCCGCAAGCCCAAAAGCTTGCATCCCACCATCGGCAAACTCTCCTTGAGCAACAATCGTTGGAGCCTGCGAGTTTTGTTTGGCAATCGTCGCGGCCACCGATGCTAGAGCATCCTGCGATTGTTTTAAGGCTTGGTCGACATCTGCCAATTGTTTGAGATGCGGCTCGACGACCCGCTTCCATTCGGCCGGGGCCAGCAATGCCACTAGGTCCCGCGGCTGTTGCTTGGGTTCGCAGCCTGGAAATGCAAACTTGGTGCTTTGCAAAATGCCGTACAGGGCATAGTAGTCTTGTGCAGTGATGGGATCGTACTTGTGATCGTGACAACGTGCACATGCGACAGAAAGCCCGAGCACCGACCGACAAAGGGTGTCGATCGTATCCTCATTGGTGAGGTGCATGAACTTGTCAGTGTCGTGATCGAACCGTCTGGCAATTGCCAAAAATCCTGTCGCGATGACGCCGGCCGAATAAGCCTCGGGCGAATCATTGGCGTGAATGAGGTCTCCAGCGATCTGATCGCGTAGGAATTGGTCGTAGGGCAAGTCCTTTTGAAAGGCATCAATGACCCAGTTTCGATAGCGCCATGCATCTTGTACAGGATGGTCAGTGTTCTCACCCGCCGTGTCGGCATATCGGACAAGGTCCAGCCAGTGCCGCCCCCAACGTTCTCCGTAGCCTGGGCTTCTAAGTAGACGATCAATCACTTTCGCAAACGCATCTGGTGATTCGTCACTGATAAACGCGTTTACCTCTTCCATCGTCGGCGGCAGGCCGGTTAGGTCGTAAGTGGCCCGCCGGATTAGGGTACGTTTGTCGGCCTGCGGCAAAGCCTCAAGTCCCGCTTGCTCTAGCTTGGCTTGTACAAAAAGGTCGAGGTCGGTTTGTACGACCGTACGATTCTTAACCATAGGGAGCGGAACGGGCTTCAGCGGTTGTAGCGACCACCAATGTTTGGCCTCATCCAGCGTCATGCCACCTAGGCGAGCCGCTGCAACGCGTGGATCGGCAGCGCCTCGCTTTACCCATTCGGTCAGTAGGGCGATTTCGCCCGCAGGCAGCTTGCCACCACTCTCTTCCGGCGGCATTTGTAGTGCGGCGTCGTCATAGCCAATGGCCTTGATGAGCAGGCTGAGCCTCGGCCTTACCGGGCACCAAGGCGGGGCCGTTTTCGCCCCCTTTTTCCCAGCCTGATCGAGTATCTAGGGCTAGGCCGCCATGCGTCTTGCCAGTCTCGGCCGAATGGCATTTGTAGCAACGCGCAATCAAAATCGGCCGAATCTTGGCTTCAAAGAAGTCGATTTCTGGATCGGCTGCAAAGGCGCTGGCGCTCAAAAACAAACTAGAGATTAAGAGGGTAAAGCCAACGCTGGCCATTTTCATCCGGCGTTCGTGAGAGACGTTCATCGGTCATCCTCCTCCGTTGGGCGATTGGTTTGCAACCATTCGCGCCAAGCAATCAAATGGGCACGCGCTGCCTGTGTCGCGGCTGCTTCATCCTGTGTTTGGATCACGCGCAAACAATCCTTGTGAGCCTTGACCGCGGCTTCTCGCACGGTCGTCATCACATGAAAGACTTCACGCTGTAACGCTGCGGTGAAAAGCTGGACCTGCCCTCGCATCGCTCCCCAAAGGTGCTGTACGCGAGAATGCCGGCTCGCCGCGACAATGAGGTCGTGAAATTCAATGTCCAAAAGCGTGGTTTGCGCTAGCGAGCGGGCCCGCGACATCTTCTGGATGTTCGCTTCCATCTTTTCCAAATCACTCGGCGTGTGATTTCGTGCCGCGAGACGGAAGGACTCGCATTCCAGCATGACCCGCACATCATAGATCTCTTGAAAGTCGCGCGGCGCTAACGTTCGCACCCGACATCGGCCGCGGCCTTCAAATACCAAGAGGCCATCCCGTTCCAGAACCAAAGTCGCTTCGCGTACGGGCACGCGGCTCACCCCCAGCCGTTCGGCCGTTGGAATTTCCGCCACCATCGTGCCAGCCATCAGCTGTCCTGAGATGATTTCTTCACGCAATTGCTCGGTAACCAGTTCGGCAAGTGTGGGCTTGCGCGGAACAGGTTCGGTTGTACGTCGTAGGCGAGGCTTGGAGAGGGAGGTGGCCATAGTTCCGCCATTGTATACAATCCGCAGGGCGGTTTCAAGGTAATGCGGTTTGCTATCCATTTGGCAGGCTCGGTCCGTAGTAAGATGGGACGGTGTCGCTCGTTTAAATAGCGTAAAGGTCCTCTGCCTGGATTGATCTGCTAATGCTTCCGCTCACCGACCTTTTAGCTGCCTCGGCTACGCCGCTTAGTCTGGCTTTGATTTTCAGTTGGCTGCTTGGAAGGCAGGTCCGCTGGTGGATCCTGGCGTTTGCTTTGTGCGTTGCAGGAACTGCTACCCACTGGTTGACACTAAAGCTCCTCGGCTGGTTTATGCCCAGTTTCTATGCGGGTGAAATTCCTCTGACGACGAAAGAAGTCTGGCTGAGTGCATTCTTTGATGCCGCCCTGCCTGAGGAACTAAGCCGCTTGGCGGGAATTCTGCTAGTTTTGGCATTATTTCGCCGGCACGTGACTGGACATTGCGAGGTTGTCGGCGCATTGGTGGCGATGGGTTTTGCCCTGATGGAGAATGTTAGCTACGCCGTTTCGGACCCAGGCTGGCGAGTAATGCCCACCCTGGGACATGCCGCGGACGGCCTAATTATGGGAGCCTGCCTTTACCAGGCGATTCAATCCACGCACAAAACACGCTGGCTATTTGCCGCTGGTGCAGTGATCATCCCTTTCCTTCTGCATGGCCTCTACGATGCGGCCATTATGTCGTGGGAACGGATCGATGCGCTGACGCCGGAAAACGCTGCGACGGCCGAATCGGCGATTCCTGCAGACGCGGTTTGGGTGCTGCTTAGTATGGTCGTTGTGTTCGTGCAAACGGCTGTTGCAATCTCGATTTGTTTTCGAGTAAGAAGACGGGAGCAACCGAGCTTAGCCAGTTCTTCATCCGATTCACAATCTTGAATCCGCCGAGAGAGGCCCGATCGTCATGCCAACTTATATCGCCTTTTTGCGGGCCATCAATGTCAGTGGTCGAACGATCAAGATGGACAAGCTCTGTTCCCTCTTTGGTGAGCTGGGCCTGCAGTCGGTGGAAAGCTTTATTGCGAGTGGCAATATCATCTTTTCCTCGACCGCCAAAAGCCGTGCAGGCTTAGAGAAAAAAATCGAAGGGCACCTCGCCAAATCGCTGGGGTATGAGGTCGCGACGTTCCTTCGCACGGTACCTGAATTGGCCGCCATTGCGGAACATCCTGCCGTGACTTCGAAGGAAGCCGCGTCGGCCAGTGCCTTGAATGTTGCACTGCTGAAAGGACCGCTTTCGGCCGCTGCAGTAAAGAGCCTGAAGGCGCTAGAAACCGATATCGACCGCCTGGTGCATCACCAATCGGAAGTCTACTGGCTCTGCAAGACCAAGCAGAGCCAGTCACGTTTTTCCAACGCCGCTTTGGAAAGGGGACTTAAAATCCAAGCGACCTTTCGGGGGCTCAGCACGCTGCAGCGACTTGCAAAAAAGCTCGCTACGGATGCAAAATAGCTCTCTGCATTAAGCTTGCACGGTTACGGGGCAGCGATGCCACGAGTTTTGCAAATAGCCCTTGGTGTTCCACGGAGTGGTTTGGGGTTGCACTCTGCCGAGTGAGTCCGTCGCGCGGACGAGAATGCTCTTTACCTCGGGGGTAAGCTTTTGTTTGGACGACCACAGTCGCCAGGTGAAGGCGCGGCTTGGCGTGTCGAGGCTCGCTTCGCTCCACGTTTTTCCTTCATCGATGGAGACTTCTACCTTGGCAATCTGGCAGCCGGTTTCGCCTACGGGAAGGGCGTAGCCGCGAATGGTCTGCTCGCCTGCCTTGAGGGTGGAATCTTTGGCCGGTTCGCAGACGCAGGCGTTGATGGGGAATTCGTAAATCGGCTTTAGGTCGTGCACAGGACGCTTTTCATCGGCCGTGATGATCTTGTAAGCGTCGGCCAGATAGTGATTGGGAGATGTTTTGTCGCTGAGGATGATTCGCTTCAGCCATTTGACACTGCGAGCACCGATGAAGCCGGGGACCACCATGCGAACGGGGGCGCCATGTTCGGCAGTCAGGGGCTTGCCATTCATTTGCAGGGCTAGGATGACGTTTGGCAGATCCTTGTGAACGGTGAGTGCTTTTTTGATCGGGATCGAAGCACCAAAAGGGGCGACCGAGCCATCGGGTTCGGTGATGGGGTCAGCCCCTTCAAACCAGACATGCTGGATGTCGCTGCTGATCTTGCCGTGGGCGAGCACATCGTTCAGCAAGGGGCCGGTCCAAGTGGCGTTGCCAATCGCCCCTTCCTTCCACTGCACTCCCTTGACTGGTTTTTGAGCGGACATTTCAGTGCGGCGATTGCCTGCACAGGTCATGGTTGCTTCGATGGTGACTTGCTTGAACTTGGTGGCCAAGTCATTCAGCGAAAGTGTTTGCGTGGGGCCAACGAACCCTTCGAGTGAAAGGGAGTAAGCCTCGGCGGCAATTTCTGGAATGGGGCCGTGATTGCGAACATAGAAGTGTTCTAGCGGCGTGATGTTCGATTTGACCAGATCGCCCAGGTTGGGTTCACCATTGAGCGGATTTTCGGAATGGAAATGTAGCTTCTTGTTTTTGAGAAGGAGGGGCTCATTTCCCCAGGCCCGAATACTGCCCAGGGGCAAATAGCCCGAGGCACCGAGCATAAGAGAAGCCTTCAGCCATTGACGACGCGAAATTTGGTGCAGCAGTTTGAGAGGTTGTTGTCATAGTTGTTGCACACCGGGAGGGAGGTGAGAGAGGACGTCGATCGTCTCCTGATTTTAGCAGGGTTTTCTACCCGTTTGGCAACTGAAAAGTGCTCAGCGACACGATTTCGCTAGCAGCCGCACGACGTCATTACAGGAAACTGCTCTAGTCCCACGCTTACGCGCGGTCCTATATTAATATCCCTTCAGTTTTTGTGGTGGTTTGGGTTGGCGTAAAGGAGTGAATGCCATGCGTATCCTAGGGTGGATTGCGGTTACTGCATTATGTTTGCAGGGGATGTGGCAGGTTGCTTCCGCCAATGATGCCACTGCCTTTCGCACGGTGGAACGGGCGAATTCCGTTTGGGATGAAACGATGGGCCTAACGGTTCAAGCCATTCCAACGGCACTGCTGGCCAATGCTCAGGCCGTGGCGCTAATTCCCGACGTAGTGAAGGTCGGAGTCGTAGTGGGGGGCCGGCATGGTCGCGGCGTATTGATCGCCCGAGATGATGCGGGCAATTGGACCTCGCCCACCTTCATTGAAATCACCGGGGGCAGTGTCGGCTGGCAGATCGGCGTGCAACGCACCGATGTCGTGCTGGTATTTAAGAATCGCGAAGGCGTGCAGAATATCTTGGCCGGCCGAAAGTTTACGCTCGGCGCCGATGCAGGCGTTGCAGCCGGTCCCGTGGGACGGCAGGCCGAGGCGGCAACCGATGGTCAATTACGCTCCGAAGTTTACTCTTACTCTCGCTCGCGCGGCCTCTTTGCAGGTGTTGCACTAGAAGGCTCGGTCTTGAGCGTCGATGCCAATGCCAACGGCAGCTATTACCGCCAAGGCGAACCTGTTCCCCAGGGGGCTCAGACCCTGGTTTCCAAGTTGGCTCGCTATTCGATGCCCATGGCGGCTGTTGCCCAAGTTCCCAACGACCAGGCCGCACTAGCCAATGCGATGGAAGGAACCCGGCAATCCCTCGTGGCCGCTCATGCTCAGCTGCAATCAAAGCTGGACGCCACTTGGCGGAACTATCTGCCGCTGCCCGAAGCGATTGTGAAAGACCCCCGCATGGTTTCACCCCAATTGGTGCAGGATATCTTGAACCGCTTTGACCGGGTTGCAGGCGATCCAAAGTACGCCCAACTGGCCTCGATGGGTGAGTTCCAACAAACCCATGAATTGCTCGGACGATATTTGTCGCAGATCCACGAATCAACCAGCCGCACCGTCGGTCTGCCACCACCACCAAAGCCCTAGAGGTTCGCTTACAAATTGATTTGAAGCGTTCGTCGGGCGAGTGCACTGCGGCGACGATACACAGCGGGGCGGCGTCGCATTTGTAGCGGGTGACGAGCCTTCAGAATGGTTGCGACCCACTAATGGTGCACTTGGCGATTCGGTAAGGGGGAGTCTTAAAATCGCCCTTTCCTAAAGATGGGTGTTTTGGATCTTCTATTGTTCTGTGGAGCGGAATCCTTACCCTTCCGGCTAATCGGGCGCCTAGGGGCAAGAGTATCGTAATTCGCATCAGCGGGTTCGCCAGCAAATGGGGACGACTTCCACGGTTGCTGCCGCCATACTTGATCGCCAAAGCGTGAAGACAACCAAGCAAGGTTGTCCACGCGGCTATGATGCGGGAAAAATCGCATCGGCAGATAGCCTAGGGGCCAGGCCAGCTTATCTGCTCCAGTCGATTCTAAAACCCTTGTCAATTATGGCGTAGGGCTGACCTTTTTTGCTTTTTCCATGGCAGCCTTGCGCCCAGTTACTAGAGGCAAAGCGTCGACCCACCAGAATTCCTTCTGGAGATGAAGGCGGAACGGCAGAGGAGATCCATCCACATGAAGGTCAATTTCTTTCCCTGGGCGCGTTATAGGTGGGATAACTATTTCTTTACCCGAGGGAAGCTTAAATTTGCTTCCAGGCTTTAATACCTTGATTTCTGGACTTAGGAACTGCGTTTTAACCTCCTCAATGGAGGGCTTCTTCGTCTCGGGTGATCCTAAAAGTACTTTCATTTCCTCCTCGGTTACCGGAATAGCCGTTGATTTAATGAAGTCTTCATTCGAGAGAGCCATTCCAATTAAAAAAATGCGAAGTGTCCCTTCGGGAGTATATCGATCTAATCGCGGATCAGTAGCCGGCTTTTTCTCTTGAGGCGTTTCAGTCGGAGCGTCCTCCTTTTTCTTCCCTGGGGCCATTGGCTCATCTCCGCATAATTGCGGCATTACAAGCAGAAACAGCACTATTGGCATTAAACACTTAATCATTACGGTATTCCTTGATTACTCTAAAGTGCTTTGCGATCACGAAGCCATTGTTGAACTTGGACAAAGAAACCATCCTGCTCATCGCCGAACGGAAATGCATTCGACCTGAATTTAATTTCATCAACCAAAGAAGAGCCAGCGCCGTCTTTTTTTTGAAAATCCGCCCCCGCCTTTAAAAGCATTAAAACAAAGTCATAACGCGATTTCGAACACGACTCGTTAAGGGGTATGTCGCCCTTTCCATTCTCCCAATTAAGATCTGCTTTCGCATCGATTAGTGTTTGAATGCAGTTCGCAGAGCTTCCGTAAATTGCATCGAATATTGGAGTTGACTTTGGAGTCCTACCGTTTCCGATATTGATTAGATCTACATCACCACCATGCGCTATTGCCATCTGCAGCCACCAAGAGTCCTCATGTGAGGCCGCACGATGCATCACTGAAATCCCGTTCAGCACCAGCTTGTTTGGGTCCGCTCCTTCTTCGAGCAAAACCTCATAGACCTCTTGCTCGTCTCTATCTAACGCTGTCAGCAACGGGGTCAAGCCTCTTAGATATTGGACATCTATATTCACTCCGCTACGAGCTAAGTCTCTTACTCGTTTCGCATCACCGTCTTCGATAGCCTGATAGAGAGCCCAGGAGTTGAGGCCTTTGCTGCCATAAATGCTAAGTGCAGCGACTATCGCAATGGCGCTCAAAAGAAATAAGAAGCCTTTAAGTCTCATGGAATAATAGCCCGCACTGGACACTGAACGCACGGCAAGCGGCGTTGTCATTTTGGAAGTGTCTCTATGAACTCAACAACATGTTGGCCGTGTACATCGTAAAGCTGGAGCCGCTTTTTTGACCTCTGATCGACAAGCCACATTTCTTTCTTGGCAGTCAGCATTACACCAACCTGAACAATTTGTCCTTAGTCGTCAACGCTAACCGACATGAAAGATCGGCCCGCTTCTTCAGACACATAATACTTTTTGCTTCCCTTTAAAACGTGGGTAGTTGCTGTATATAGTTCGAGCTTCCACTCCTGCGGGAGACCTCTCAGGTTAGTCCCTGCCTTGATTACCACGTCGTTGTCAAACTCAAGCACAAACCGTTCGTCAACGTCCCAGGTGAGAGGGACCTCGCCTCTACTTATCTTAATATTCTGGATAGGCGTATAAACTTTTGGTGGAGCCAACGCATCCGAAAAGGGGCCGCTTGTCAGCATTACAAAAAAGTAGAACGCCACGAGCGCTGCTGCGCAGACTGCCAGGCCGCCACAAATCGCTAATAGAATCGCCAATGCCCGCAGCATAGAAAGCCTCAGGCCAGAAATCGCAACGGTAGGAACCACTGGGATTCTAATGCCACCAAGATAGAGGCTGTGAGATGGCTGTAAGAAATTTGCGATATTGCCATCTAGCCCGGTGAAACCTTCACCGAGCTACGCGTTTTTAAACCGCCCTGTCGAATGGGCACTAGGCAAAGATATCCATGTGCGGTTTGCCCAGGCCATCAACCGTGGCATAGAACGGCCGCTTTTCGATTTCAAACGCGGTCTTGGGACTGATCCCCATCGCCGTGAAGATCGTGGCGTGCATGTCACTCACGCTGACAGGGTTCTTAATGGCCAAGCAAGGCCGTTCCGCTGCGGTTTCGCCGTAGAGATGCCCCTTCTTGACCCCGCCGCCAAACATCAGCACAGATGATCCGCCGGTGAAGTGGCGGTGTTGGCCGTAGTGCTTCATCTCTTGGATGATCTTGGTAGGGGACGTCGCTTGGTCGGTCGCAGTGGAGCCAGGTACCCCTTCGATCATCATGTCGCGGCTGAATTCGCTGGCAATCACAACCAGCGTTCGGTCCAAAAGCCCGCGAGCCTCTAGATCCAAAATGAGCTGCGAGATTGGGCTGTCGATTTCTTTGTGCAGTCGGTCGACCGTTTCATGCCCACGTTCATGCGTGTCCCAGTGGACGAATGGAATGTACTCGGTGGTGACTTCGACAAACCTTGCCCCCGATTCAACCAAACGGCGTGCCAGCAAGCAGCCTTGGCCAAAGCGGCCGGTGTTGTACTTTTCAAGGTTCTCTTTAGGCTCCAGCGAAATGTCAAACGCATCACGCTCCTTGGCGCTTAGCAGTCGGAATGCATTATCCAAAGAGCGAACCATCGACTCTTGGTGATAGTCACTTAGGTAGTCACGCTGTGGCGTTTGATCGACGAGCTTTTTCAGGAACTTTTGGCGATTGGCAAAACGCCCTGGCTCCATCCCCTTCGGTGGCTTAACGGCCTGCGCCGCCAAGTCAGGAAAAGGAAGGTTCATCGGGCCAAATTCACTGCCGAAAAAGCCTGCCGTGGTGAAGGCCTTGATCTCTTCGTTTTCGCCAATGCCTTCCAGACGCTGGCCGATGTTAATAAAGGCAGGCATCACAGGATTGCGTGGCCCCAGCACCTTGGCCATCCAAGAGCCGATATGCGGGCAGGCCACGGTTTGTGGCGGAACGTAGCCGGTGTGCCAATGGTACTGATGGCGGGAATGCAAAATGCTTCCCAGGTCGGGCTGAATGTGCGAGCGAATCATCGTCGCCCGGTCCATCACGCCGCCGATCTTTTCCAAACCTTGGCAAATCTTGATGTTGTCCACCGCAGTATCGATGGAAGGGAAGGTGCTAAGGACCTTTTCAATCGGCGTGCCTACTTCAAACGGATGGTAACGTTTAGGGTCGAAATTATCAGGAGCAGCCATGCCACCTGCCATCCAGATCAGGATGCAAGCGTCTGCCTTGGGGGCTGGCTGAACAATGGCGCCGCTCTCTTCCGCAGAGAGTAGCCGTGGCGCACCGGACATCATCGAAGCAATCGAAGCGGCACCCAGCTGCTTCAAAAAGTCGCGGCGTGCAGCCATTTCGTGGAGGGGTGTATGCATCATGACTAGTTTCTCCAGACTTCAAAACTGGCAAGTGCCAGGCAAGTGTTAGCGTACCAATTGGAATTCAGGAAGCATGAGGATTGCCCATACCAAGTCTTCGACTTGATCTTCCTGTGGCTTGTCCCCAAGTAATTCATGAGCTGCAGCAAGTTCCTGGGCGGTAGGCTGCCGAGTTAAACTCGTCGCGTACAACCACTGGATTAGTTCATCGGTCGATTTCCAGCCGCGAGACAACAGTTGCCGCCCGCCACGGTCAAGCGTGTCGGCCAGGATTTGGCCGTTGGCAAGATCAATCGCCTCTAAGGTAGTCAGGTCGGTTGGACGCATGCTGACAATTTGGTCGCGATTGGGGCGTCCCAACGAACGCATCAAATAATCACTCTTTACCAGCGAGCACCGCACCATTCGCGTGGATGCTTCGCCTTGCCCCGAAAGTGCCGAAGCGATGGAACCGCTTACACGTTGTGCCCAGACGGCCGGGTTGCTAATGATCGCCCCCTTTTTCCAGTCAGTGGGACTGGTTGCAAAAGCACCCTGGTCATTGGGGACGGCAGCTGTCCACTGCCAGTTATCATCGGTTGCAATCGTTAGTTTGCTTTTATCCGCTAGTTGCAGATGGGCTTCAAAATAGAGACCCGCAGGATTTGGCCCAGCGCCCCCATTGGTGGCAACGATCAAGATGTCATTCTTGCCAGCCCGCAGATGGCGTCCCACATCGACGGCTTCAACCGTTTCCCAGTTTTCGTCCGCCTGTACCAGTTGGCCGTTGATGATCAGCTTGTAGGAGTTGTCGCACGTGATGGCAGCAGTGCCGCGGATCGGTGCAGAACTAAGCTCCAGCGTGCGATGAAACGTCAGCGTCTCATTGGCCTTGGGAACAGCGCCAGCTGCATCGGGCGTATTCCAAACCCATTTGCCCGTGATAGGTTCAGGGGCTTGGGCAGCAGCATCCGTGGTCTCGCGCTTCACACGCGTTACCACAGCATCGGGCTTGGTGGGGGCAGTCCCCGTGATTTGCCACACCGCATCCATAAACTGTTCGGCCGTCATTCGCCGTGCCAATGGTCCATGATATTCAAACGAACCAACGGCTGGCTGCGCCGTTTGCGAAGGAGTCTTGGCCTGGTAGGCCTGCGATGTGCAAATGATGTAAAGCGTTCGCTTTAGGTCGTACTTATGTTCTGCCAAGTCAGCAGCCAGGAAGTCGAGCAAGTCGGAATTCCAAGGCTCGGTGTGCATTGCATCAGTCGGATGCACAATTCCACGCCCCAGAAGTCGATGCCACAAACGATTCGTGACCGTTCGCGTTAGCCGCCCATTTTCAGGATGGGTAAACAGGCCTGCCAATTGCTTGAGGCGCTCTGGCTGCGGCGCTGCTGGGTCCAGTTGGCCCAGCTCCGGAAAGATCCAAGCGGCCTTCGCCATCTTGCCGGTTGGTTTGTCGCAGCGATGGATTTGAAGTGGCTGCGTGGCAAAGACGGCTGCCAGGCCATAGGCCTCTTCCAGTTTCCAGCGGTCCACAAAGCTATCGTGGCACGAGGCACACTTCATGTTGATCCCTAGAAACGTCTGCGAGACATTCTGGGCAAACTGAATCTCCAAGGTTTGGCTCGAGTTCACCTCGCCACGCCATTTGATCCCTTGAATAAAGCCTTCGGAATCTGCTGTGGGGGCAATCAATTCACGCACGAACTGATCGTACGGCTTGTTGCTAAGTAGGGCTCCGTAAAGCCAAGTCGTAATCTGCTTACGACCACCCGTGATGAACCCCGTCCCGGTGTAATCGTTACGCAGCAAGTCATTCCAAAAGGAGAGCCAGTGGTCGGCGTAGGCAATGTCATCCGCCAGTAATTCCTGAACGAGCAGTTCTCGCTTGTTGGGCCGTTTGTCGGCAAGGAAGGCGCTGCTTTGTTCGGCAGTTGGTAAAAGCCCAACAACATCCAGATAAACGCGCCGCACAAAGGTGGCATCCGACGCCGTTTCGGGAATCGGCAATTTGTGCGAAGCAAAGTAGGCGTCGATAATGCGATCCACAGGATTGTCACGTCCAGCATGGGCAGCAGGCAGCTCTACCTTGCGCGGCTTGAGAGGGGGTTCGTAGGCCGGCTTTTGCAAAGCGTAGCCTTCTTCCCAAGGAAGCCCTGCATCAATCCATTTCTTGAGAAGTGCAATCTTGTCAGCTGGAACGCGTGCCCCTTCTGGCGGCATTTGATCGGCCTTGTCGGTCGACTGCAGACGGCGAATCAATTCGCTTTGCTGGCTCTTGCCAACAACAACGGCAGGCCCTGCTTCGCCCCCGTTCAAAAGTTCCTGTTTCGTGTTGAGCGAAAAGGCACCTTCCTTTTTGGCCCCAGTGTGACATTTGCCGCAATGCTGCCGTAAGATCGGAGCAATATCGTGGGCAAAGTCGATCTCTTGGCTCCATGCCGAAGATGCCGTCACGCAAATCACTGAGAGGGCGAGAAACGATAGGGGGAATCGGTTCATGCAATTTCCGAAAGCAGAAGGAGTGGTCCAAGGGAGGGAAGGAGGGGGAGGGATTGGCCTCGGTAGGACGAACCAGACCGTATTGTAGTGGTCGCCATGACGGCGGGCGACTATCCCGCCAGGCGGTTCGTAAATCTCGTTCACAGGCCGTAGGCAATCTGTAGCTGGGGCATTGCCATTAGCGGATTGCTGGCGGCAATCAAAAAGAATGGCATGAATCGCTCAAAAGTGCTGTGCAGCGTCCACTGTGGGCGGTGATTTCGCCGAAATCTGTTGCTTTACATTCTGCCACGGTGTAGCCTACCAATCAATCGCAACTGATGGGACCTGTGAAGTCACCGCCTCCCACGATGGGATGTTAAAGGGGGACCGATGCGCCTGGGCGTTGGACTTGGAATCTGTTTGAGCTGGCTGTTCAGCGCCGTGGTCATCATGGCTGCCGAGCCGACGGCCATTCGTATCGTTCCGACTCAGCTGCAAATCTCGACCCCTGAATCCTCCGAGCAACTACTCGTCTTTGCGAATACGGCCGGGGGAACGGTCGAAGACGCCACACGACAGGCCAAGTATTCCGTCGTGCCAGAAGGCATTGCGCAGGTCTCCACGGCAGGGCGCGTCGTGCCTCTAAAAGATGGCCAGGGGGAAATCCTCGTTCAGGTCGGTTCGCTCTCCGCCCGAATTCCCCTGAAGGTGCAGGGGATTGCCTCACCAACGCCGGTTTCGTTTCAGCGCGATGTCGTGCCCATCCTTTCCAAGTCTGGCTGCAATTCAGGTGGCTGTCATGGCAAAGCAGAAGGACAGAACGGCTTTAAACTAAGCGTCTTTGGCTACGATCCTGTGGCCGATTACCACGCACTTGTTTCCGAAGGTCGCGGCCGCCGGATCTTCCTGGCTTCGCCCAATAATAGCTTGTTACTGCTGAAAGGCACCGCCTTGATGCCGCATGGCGGTGGTCAAAAGATTGAGCCCGACTCCCGCTGGCATCACCTTTTGCGGCGCTGGATTCAAGAAGGGGCCAACCTTGATCAAGAGGTTCTGCATCCAACAGTAAAGATTCAGGTCGAGCCGACTGAAGTAACGCTTTCGCCCCGAGGAATGCAGCAACTGCGGGTAACGGCCCTTGATGACGCCGGAAACGCTCGCTGCGTCACGGTGGAAGCGGGCTATCAGTCCAACAGCGATTCCATTGTTGGGGTCGATGCTGAAGGGCAAGTGCTTGCGACAGAAGTACCAGGCGAGGCAGCGATTTTGGTGCGATACATGGGGCATGTGGCCGTTTGCCGCGTGACCCGCCCGCACGACAGCCCCGCTTTTGCTCGTCCTCCCGAGCGAAACTTTATCGACCGACTGCTGTGGGATAAGTTGACGCGCTTGCACCTTCCGCCAAGCCCTGCGGCCGATGACGCCACGTTTCTAAGGCGGGTTTATCTCGATACGATCGGAACACTCCCCACCTCGGCCGAGGCCAAGCAGTTTCTCCAAGATTCAAATCCTGAAAAGCGAAAACTGCTGGTTGCTCAGCTCCTCGAACGGACCGAATATGCGGATTACTGGGCCCAGCGATGGTCCGATATTTTGCAGGTCGATAAAGACACGATTACGCCGCAAGGCGCCGTGGCGATGACCCGCTGGGTCCGCAAACAGATTGTGCAGAACGTCCCCTACGACAAGTTTGTCTATAACGTTTTGACGGCGCAAGGCTCCACGCTAAACGAATCGCCGGCCGCCTTCTTTCAAGTACAGGCCGATCCAGAAAAAACGGCTCGCGCAGTTAGCCAGCTATTCTTGGGTGTGCGAATCGAGTGTGCGCAGTGCCATCACCATCCATTTGAACGCTGGGATCAACAGGACTATTACGCCTTGGCTGGCTTTTTCAGTGGCATTGAGCGCCGAGCACTTCCGCAAGGGGCTGTGAAGATCGTGTCCAAGGGAGGAGAGGATTTGAAGCATCCTCGAACGGGCAAAGTGATTGCGGCCGCAGGCCTAGGAGGCCCGGTCGTTACCTTCACGCCTGGCACAGACCGGCGCAAACCTTTGGCCGACTGGGCGACCAATCCACAAAATCCCTACTTCACCAAGGCAATCGTCAATCGGATTTGGGCGCATTACATGGGGCGTGGGCTGGTAGAGCCGGTGGATGATCTGCGCGCCACAAACCCCGCGACAAATGAACCTCTGCTGGATGCCTTGGCCGAGCACATGATCGCCGTGAAATACGACATCAAGGCGTTTACCAAAACCTTGCTCGATTCACAGGCCTATCAGCTTAGTTCGCAAACGCTTCCGACGAACAAAACGGATGAACAGAATTATTCGCATGCTTCCTGGAAGCCAATTCCTGCGGAAGTGCTGCTAGATGCAATCTCGCAAGCAACGGCCGTCCCAGAAGACTTCAATGGCTGGCCGCGTGGCTATCGCGCCATTCAGATTTGGGACAACAAACTCCCATCTCACTTCCTCGAAACGTTTGGTAGGCCGACGCGACAGACCGTTTGCTCTTGTGAGCGTGGAACGGAACCAAGCATCGCGCAGGCTCTGCATTTGATGAATTCGCCGATCACGACGCAAAAAGTGCATGATCGCGAGGGGCTTGTTGCTAAATTAGCCTCTTCGGATTTACCCCCAGATAAGATTGTTGACGAACTATTTTTGGTCACGCTCTCTCGGTACCCATCGGAAGCAGAGCGGCAAGTGATGCAGTCCCCGTTTGCAGATACAACGGACCGCCGCGAGGCCGCCGAAGACGTATTGTGGACGCTGCTGAACCTCAAGGAATTTGTGTTCAACCATTAAAGGATGGAGTCATGTGGCAAAAACTCTTGAGGACGAGCCAGCAATACTGCGATGGCATTTCACGGCGTGAAATGATCCGCCTCGGTGGAACCGGCATGCTCGCTGGCCTCAGCCTTCCCACGCTGTTGCAGATGCAGGCCGAGGCCGCCACATCAAAGCCGGCTAAAGCCAAGTCATGCATCTTCATCATGTTGGAAGGTGGCCCCAGCCATATCGACATGTGGGACCTTAAGCCCGATGCGCCGACCGAAATTCGCGGCCCATTCCGCCCGATCTCAACGGCCGTACCCGGGACACAAATTGGCGAGATCCTGCCGCATTGCTCCAAGATCACCGACAAGTTCACGATCCTGCGCTCGCATAGCCATAAGGACAACGCACACCAAACGGGGCGCCACTGGGTGCTGACGGGATATCCGCCAAGCTTTGCCGACGGTCAGGCCAAAGGGGTTCCATTCAATGAACTCTATCCGTCGATCGGCTCGATCGTGTCTCGGGAACTAGGGCCTGGCGGCTATGTTCCTCCCTACATCGAAATCCCCAATCCCCTTGGCCCAGGTGGGCCTGGCTTTTATGGCCCGAAGTACGCGCCGTTCACCATCGACAATGACCCTGTGCAATCGGATTTCAAGGTCCGCGACCTGACGGTGCCAGAGTCGATTTCGGATGCACGCTTTGCTCGGCGACAAAAGTTGCTCTCCCAGGTAGAACGCCTAAGCAATAGCAGCCAGGCGCCAGGTCGGCCGCAAACGCTGACGTCCTACTACGAGCAGGCCATGAACTTGGTCACCTCGCCCGAAGCTCGTAAGGCGTTTGACCTTCAAGCGGAATCGGCCGCCATGCGTGAGCGTTACGGTTACACCTCGATTGGTCAGTGCACGTTGCTGGCACGCCGGCTGGTTGAAGCGGGCTGTCGCTTTATTGGCATCGACCATGGAAGTTGGGATACGCACACCGACAACTTTACTAGTCATGAAAAAGCCTTAGTTCCGCCCACCGATCGCGCGTTTAGCACGCTAATCACCGATTTAGATGAACGCGGCCTGTTGGATGAGACACTCGTAGTAATGATGGGAGAGATGGGGCGTACACCGCGCATCAATAAAGATGCGGGACGCGATCACTGGTCGCAATGTCAAACCGTGATTCTGGCAGGGGGTGGGATCAAGCGAGGTGCGCTCGTCGGTGCCAGCGATGCCACGGCCAGCTTCCCAACGACGCAGCCTTATGGCATTCAAGATTTGTTGCGAACGGTCTTTCACTTGATGGGTGTTGACGCCAACAAGGTGTATCACACGCCATTGGGACGCCCCGTCCCAATCGTCAATGGTGGGAAGAAGATTGATGAAGTGTTGGTCTAGTCGAGCCTCCTTGGCTTGCGAAGAGGATGAGATGCTCCCATCGGTAAGAAGATCATCGCTATCGCCAATTGCCTTCGTAGGGCGAGTGCTATGCCTTGGCGCTTCGCTATTCACCGCTTTCTGTTGTGAAGTCGTTTGGGCACAAAAGGTTCCGGCTCTGGGGTACGTCTTTCCGCCCGTGGTGGTTGCTGGTAAAGCAACGGAAGTACAGCTTGGTGGCTACGACTTTACCGAAGACCTGCAGTGGTTCGTCTACGATCCACGTGTCAAATTGACGCCGCATGGCGTTCCCGGCGACTACCATTTGCCTCCGCCTCCCTATTGGTTTGGGCCACGAGCAAGTCTGCCTGCCATGCCAATTCCGCGTGAAGTTCCCGCAACAATCGAAGTTGCTGCGGACATGCCTGCGGGTCTCGTTCGCTGGCAAGTGGCCAATGCCAACGGTGCGTCGCAGACGGCCGTTTTCTATTGCAGTCGTGGCGAAGAAGTCCTGGAATCTCGGTCGCGTGACTTTGCCCAGCGGCTTTCCAACTATCCAGTAGGTGTGATGGGCCGACTCAGTCGCTTAACGGAAGTCGACTCCTACGAAATCGTTGCCAAACAAGAGGGCCTCGTATCGGTCGATCTAATGGCCCGGCGCTTGGGGGCAGATTTTCTTGGGGTGCTAAAAGTCTTTGATGATGCTGGCAATCTTCTGGCTGACTTTGCGGATACGGAAGGGAAAGATGGCGGCGTGACGTTCGCCGTCAAAACAGGCCGCGTCTATACGATTCGCGTGAGCGATGTCGACTTTCGCGGCGATCGCGCATTTGTCTATCGGCTCGGAATTACCGAAGGGCCAAGAGTTGTTGCAGTTTTGCCGGCCGCCAGCCAGCGAGGCACAACCGGCGAGTTCACCTTTTGGGGTGTGGGCGTTGCTACGGGAAAGCCCGAGATGGAGTTTGTCAAACAGGCGGTCACCTCCCCGTCAGACCCCTCCCTACTATCCTATCGCCATCGTTTGACAACGCCCGGCGGTGCTGTCGAAGTTGACATCCCCTTGAGCGACACGCCAGAGCGAGTCCGCGATGGTAACGCTGCCGCCCCCACCATGTTAGAAGGGCCCATGGCGTACACCAGCCAATTGCCGCCCGGCATTGATGAGCATTTATATACCTGGAAGGCCGAGGCCAACGAGCTGTGGTCGATCGACCTGCAATCACGCGGGTTCGGCGGTTCCCTCGATGTGGCGCTCACGGTGTTGGGTCCCGATGGAAAGCCGGTGGCAGAGAACGATGACCTTCCCGGCACCACCGATGCGGCGCTCGATCTAAAAACTGCCGTGGCTGGCAATTACGTGGCCGTAGTTCGTTCTTCCGCATCGCGGCAGGGGGCAGCTGAAGAGTGCTATCGGTTTCAACTGCAAAAACAGCAGCCTCAATTTGCACTCACCGTGCCCCAGCAAGTGCTGCTCCCCTTGGGGGCAAAGGTAGAAGTTCCGATCACCGTTATTCGCCAAGGGGGACAGGATGCCGAGATTGTCATTTCGGCCGAAGGATTACCTGCGGGCGTCACAATGGAAGGGGACTGGAAAATCCCCATGGGAAAGAATGAACACAAGGTAACGCTTCAATCGGCGACCGATGCTGCGGTCGTAGCTGCCCCGATCCTCTTCCGTGGAACATCCAAGGTGGGCGACGCCATGGTGACTCGCGAAGCAACCGCGCTTTCTGGGGGCAATCTTTCGCCGCGCACAAATCCAGAGCGACGAACATCGCACGTGATGCTGGCGATGACGATGCCCGCACCATTTGAGATTCAGGTCGTGGATCGTGAACGTCAGCGTGATGTTAGTCGCGGCACAACTTACCTGGCAGAGCTCGACATCGTTCGCAAGCCTGGCTTCCAGGGAGAGATCATGCTGGAAATGACGGCCCAGCAAGATCGTTATCGTCAAGGGACGAAGGGGCCACGCGTACTTGTCCCAGCTAATGCAACAAAAGCGTATTATCCCTGCTTCTTGCCTGAATGGTGCGCAACCGATCTAACCCGCCGCATCATCGTGCATGGCGTGGCGTCAGTTCCTGATCCCAAAGGAAAACCTCGCCTCTTAACCAAGGCTGGTGATGCACGCATCACCATGATTTTAGAGGGAGCCTTACTGAAGCTCTCTACGGATGCCAAAGAGATCGCCATTGTTCCCGGCGAGATGCTCCAAATTCCTGTAGCCATCACGCGGTCTGTCAAGTTGCCACTTCTCACAACGGTAAAGCTTGAAGTTCCTGAGGAAATTGCAGGCCTGCTAGAGGTAGAGCCGCTATTACTTCCGCCGGGGCAGGATAGTGGCCTGCTGCGTGTGAAGACCGTTGCCGACCCACGTCTCAAAGGCCCGTGGGTATTTACCATCACCGCCACCGCCCTTCAGGAAGAGAAATGGCCCGTCATTTCTCAGACGACTGTTCCGGTAGAAATGGTTGACCGGCCTGCGGCGGCTTCCTCCCCTGCTGGGCTAGGAAAGTGATCCCTGCTACAGGTGGATGGTCGTTGTAGCTTTGCGTCGCTGGTCGGGGTAAGATAACAGCGTCAGAAGTTTGCATCCCACCTGAATCCAAGGCCCCTTGCGCCGCTCCCGCCTCGATAAAAATGGGTAGGGCCAATCACGGTCCCGCCAAAGCACAGTTGCATCTGCTCGTGCAGCGAGGGAAGGGCACAGCCTTGTTTTCCCAGAGGAATCCCGCCGTGAAAGCCTCATCTTATCTGTTTGCCGCTTGCTGCCTGACGATCCTCGCAAACGCTGCGGTCGTTTATGGCGATGATGCCATCGACTATCAGCGTCAAATCAAGCCGATCCTCAGCTCTCGTTGCTATGCCTGTCACGGCGTACTCAAAAGCGAATCGGGCTTGCGGCTGGATACCGCCATCTTCGCCAAGAAGGGGGGCACCAGCGGAGCCGCAATCGTCCCCGGCAATACGGGCGAAAGCATCTTGCTGGCTCGGGTCGCGTCCAAAGACGATGCCGAACGGATGCCACCCGAAGGCGAGCCACTAACACCTGCACAGCAAGAACTATTGACGAAGTGGATTGCCTCGGGCGCAGCCGCCCCCGCCGATGAAGAACCCGAGACCGATCCCAACAAACACTGGGCATTCCAAACCCCCGTTCGTCCTGCGGTTCCTGTCGTCGAAGGGCGCAGTGATACCGTTAATCCCATCGATGCCTTCTTAGCGGCCGAGCAAAAGAAACATGGCCTAGTACCGCAAGGTCTCGCTGACAAGCGTATTTGGTTGCGCCGGGTATATCTCGACCTCATCGGCCTTCCACCCACTCGCGCCGAACTTGAGGCCTTTGCAGCGGATAATTCCGCAGACGCCTATGAAAAAGTCGTAAATCGCCTGCTGGACAGCCCTCAATATGGTGAGCGTTGGGCGCGGCACTGGATGGATATCTGGCGCTACAGCGACGCTTGGGGCCTGGGAGCCGAGGTGCGTAACTCGCAAAAGCACATGTGGCACTATCGTGACTGGATTGTCGAGTCGCTCCAGCAAGATAAGCCCTACGACCAGATGTTGCGCGAGATGCTGGCCGGGGATGAACTTTACCCCAATGACCTGTCTCGATTGCGCGGCACAGGCTTTTTGGTGCGTCACTATTTCAAGTTCAATCGGACCAGTTGGTTAGATGAAACCATTGAGCACACCAGCAAGGCAATGCTGGGGATCACTTTCAACTGCGCGAAGTGCCACGATCACAAGTACGATCCCATTTTTCAAACTGACTACTACTCGCTCCGCGCTATCTTTGAGCCCTATCAAGTTCGCATGAACTTGGTCTCGGGCCAACCTGACTTTGAAAAGGATGGTATTCCATCGGTCTTCGATTGCCATCCCGAGACAGAGACCTTTGTGCACAAGCGAGGCGATGATCGCAATCCGGATAAGTCACGCCCTGCCAAGCCGGCTGTCCCCGCATTTTTGCCACAAAATGGCTGGAAGATAGAGCCCGTTGCCTTGCCTGCTGAATCGTATCAGCCTGGGCTTCGGCCGTTTGTCCTCGAAACGCATCTGCTCAAGGCAGAAGAAACCGTTCGAGCTGCTAAGGCCGAAGTGGAAAAGGCTCAAAAGAAACTGGCCGAAGTGGAAGCGGCTGCCGCCAAGATCGCAAAAGCCGATCCGGCCAAGCCAGAAAAGCTGTTTGAAACCATCGTCGATAGTTTCTCGGTTGAGCAGCCACAAGTTTGGGAAGTGAAGACGGGCAAGTGGACCTACGTCGAGGGAAAGCTTGTCCAGTCGCAATTAGCGGCCGAGCGAGCAGCGATTCAGCTTCGGCCTGCCCCACCGCAAGATTTTGAGGTTCGCCTGAAGTTTACCACCACAGGCGGCCAAATGTGGAAGTCTGTCGGCATTGCGTTTGATGTGGCCGAAGGACGTGAGGCACTGGCGTATGTCAGCGCTTTCGCGGATGGGCCAAAAATGCAAATTGCTTACAAAAATGGCGCTGACTACGTCTATCCACCGGAAGGAGCCGTGGCTCGCAAGGTGGAGCTAGGCCAGCCTCAAGAGGTTGTGCTGCGGGTGCGCGGCAACCTAGTCAATTTTTCACTAAACGGCGAACCGGCACTTGCCTATCGGTTGCCTACCGAACGGGTGAAGGGGCCACTTCAGCTAATTGCTTTTGACGCCGTGGCATCGTTCACTCACTTTGAACTGAAGGAACTCCTTCCTGATGTCGTATTGAGTGAACCTACAGATGGGAAAGGAATGCCGGTAGGAGCCAGCGCCGTGGATCAGGCAAAGCTATCTCTGGTAATTGCTCAAGCGGCAGTGAAGGTCGCCGAAGCGATGCCAGCCTCCTTGCGGGCCAGAGCAACGGCCGACGTCGCCCGGCATCAATCTCCTGTTCCTGAAACAGCAGTCGCTTTGGCCCGTGAAGCGGTCAAACAAGAACGCATCGTTGCACTTGCAAAGAGTGAAGAAGCCGCACTTCGTGCCGAGCTTGAACTGCTAAAGGGTCCGGCCGACAAAAAGGCCGCTCTTGAAATGGCACTTGCCACGGCAAAGCAAGCGATCGAAGCCGCTCGCCAAGCCATCGATGTGCCGGCCGAAAACTTTACGCCACTGCAAGGTGCACTAAAGACCTTGGAGTCCAACCTCGAAACCGAAGAGTCGAGGCAAAAGCCATTTCCCAAAGAGAGTACGGGGCGTCGTGCTGCGTTTGCCAACTGGTTGACCGATCCTAAAAACCCGTTGCCGGCTCGTGTGGCCGTCAATCATATCTGGATGCGTCATTTCGGACGCCCCTTGGTCCCCACCGTCTTTGATTTTGGACGCAAGGGAACGCCTCCTACCCATCCTGAACTACTCGATTGGCTGGCGGTGGAACTCGTCGAGCACGGCTGGAGCATGAAGCACCTCCATCGTTTGATGGTCACCTCACAGGCCTATCGCCGATCTTCATCCAGCGCAGGTGCCGATGTGGCGACACTAAAAACCGATGCCGAGAATCGATACTATTGGCACGCCAACTCGACACGGATGGAGGCACAAGTGGTGCGAGATAGCTTGCTCCATTTGGCCGGCGAGCTTGACCTCACCCTCGGTGGGCCCTCCATCCCTGTCACCGATGAAACTTCGCGTCGGCGCAGTCTGTACTTTATCCATTCGCACAATGAGCATCAAAAGTTCCTTTCGATCTTTGACGATGCCAGCGTGCTGGATTGCTACCGACGAGCCGAAAGCATTCTTCCCCAGCAAGCATTGGCACTGGAAAACAGTGAACTCGCCTTTTTGATGGGCGAAAAAATTGCCAAGAAGATTACCGATGCCAGTCCTAATGCCTCCAACGATGAGTTCATCAAGCTGGCGTTTGTGACGGTCTTGGCGTACGAACCCAATGAGGCAGAGTTCGCGCTAGTTCGCGAAGGATTGCAGAAATTGACTGACGCCGCTCGTCAGAACAACCATAAACAGCCTGAAGTGCAGGCCCGCGTGGGACTCATCCATGCCCTGCTTAACCACAACGATTTTGTTACCGTTCGTTAGGAGTCGAAGGATGACCAATCAATCCGCATCATCGTTGGGGCAGGGGACTCGCTGCAAAATGCATCGCCGGACCTTCCTTGCTGATATGGGAATGGGCCTGACTGGCGTTGCCTTAGGCACCATGCTGGCCCAAGAGGGGATCGTTCGCGCAAACGAGTCCGCACTTTGGATGCCGCCCGATGGAAAGCCGCATTTTGCCCCCAAGGCAAAGAGCGTCATTTGGTTGTTCATGAACGGCGGCGTCTCGCACATGGAGAGTTTTGACCCCAAGCCAGAACTCACCAACTATGCGGGAAAGTCGATTGGCGAAACGCCCTTCAAGGATGTTCAAAACCCGGAAAAGCTGAAGCTTGCGCGCGTTACCGTAGTGAATGACGCCAACGGCCAGCAACGCAACAAGCTCTATCCGCTCCAAGTCGGCTACAAGAAGTACGGCCAAGCCGGCATCGAACTAAGCGACTGGGTCCCTCACATCGGCAGTTGTATTGACGACATTGCCGTCGTGCGATCGATGTGGACCACCGATGACAATCACGGCGCACAAACGCAGTTCCATTCGGGCCGGCACATGCTCGATGGTGAGTTTCCAACGCTGGGCGCTTGGGTCCATTATGGCTTGGGATCGATTAATGATAACCTGCCGCAATTCATCTCCATGGGGAATCGCGAGTATTGGAATGCCAAGGATGGGCACTATCTCGGCCCCTCTCATGATGCGATTCCGATTCGGGTCGACCCCAGCAACCCGCTCGATTTCGGAAAACCAGCTCGCGGCATCAGTGCGGCCGAGCAGCAGATCGGCTTTGACTTAGTCGGCGGACTAAATCGTTTGAAGGGAATTGAGTATCCATCGGACCCTGCTCTTGAAGCTCGCATCAAGGCTTATGAACTCGCCTTTAAGATGCAGACCTCAGTGCCGGATGTGCTCAACCTGAAATCAGAAACCGAAGCCACCCAGCAGCTCTATGGACTGGATGATCCCAAGACACGCGACTTTGGCATGCAGATGCTGGCCGCACGTAGGTTTGTTGAGCAAGGCGTGCGATTCATCCAAGTCCAGCATGGCGCCGGTGGGGCAGGGGCCTGGGATGCACATGGTGGCTTGAAGGCCAACCATGAAAACAATTTCCGCGCGGTGGATAAGCCAATCGCCGGACTACTAAAAGACCTCAAGCAGCGCGGTCTGCTAGATTCGACGATTGTCCTCTTTGCCAGTGAGTTTGGTCGCACGCCCGGAACCCAAGGCTCCGATGGTCGTGATCATCATATTTACGGCTTCTCGGTCTGGATGGCAGGCGGCGGAATCAAAGGGGGAATGGTACACGGTGCCACTGACGAGATCGGCTTTCACGCGGTGGAAGATCGGCATTATGTCACCGATATTCACGCAACGATTCTGCATCAACTGGGGATCGACTCTCGCCGTTTAGAAGTGCCAGGCCGTAAACGCCTCGACATTGACCACGGTCACCCCATCAAGCAAATCCTAAGTTAGGTCCCCTCGCGTTCCTTCGATCTTTAGGGACTGCCGCAGCCTCGCGCCTCACTGCGCTGGCTGCAAATCGTTCCCTGCCCGCTCGCCACGTTCTTGTGGCGTATCTTTTCGGGGCGATGTCATCCGCGTTGGATGGTCGTTTCGCCCTGCCGCACTTCCCTGCTCGGCCCCCGATTTCTGGTAAGCACTTTTAGGGGGTGTCATCCATGGCTGCAACCAAATATTTGGCCGCCACCGGCAATAAATGGGATAGTTGGTCTGCGGTGTATGCGGCGAAAGAAACCTTTGGGGTGTTTGTAGCGATTGCAGCGTTTTGCGGGTGCAAAACCGCGATTTCTCAGGTTCTATTCCGTCCCATTTAACTCAAGTAATGCATTTTTCCTAAAACGCAAATACTTCCCAAACTGCTTGAATTAAAAGCTAGGATTGCTATGTTCTGAGGAATATAACCGGTCTGTGGTTGTGGCACGGAAATCGGTAAGTCCAATCCTATCAAGAGGAAAACGCTGATGTTTCGTTCGAAGTTGTTGAAGATGGCGACCGGCGCGGTGATGTCGGGCGCAGTGATGCTGTCGCTGGCTCAGCGACGCTCAAGCCGGCTGGGGTTGGAACTCCAGCGGTGGCTCATCGGGTGGTTCGTCTGGCGGTTCTTCCGGCAGTAGCTGGGGTAGCGGATCGTCCGGCGGCAGCTGGAGTGCAGGTTCGAGCGGCGGCTGGGGATCCAGCGGCGGTTCGAGCGGCCATTCCTCAAGCTGGGGATCTAGTGGCGGTTCCAGCGGTGGCCACAGCTCGGGTGGCGGATTCTTCCGTCGCTTGCATGACCGCATTCATCATCGTGGCAGCCATTCCTCGGGCGGTTCGTCCGGTGGTTCGTCGGGCGGCTATTACGGCGGCTGGGGATCCAGCGGCGGTAGCAGTGGTGGCTCGAGTGGCGGTTCCAGCGGTGGCAGCAGCGGCGGCGCTTCGACCGGCGGCAGCACTGGCACTTACAGCGGCTACGCTCCAATCGAATACGCACCAGCTCAGCCTCCAATGCAACCAGCAGCACCTGCCGCTGGCGATGTACAACCAATGGCTCCTGCTTCGCCAGAAGCAGCTCCTGCCGGTGCTTCCCTGTCGGTTCCAAACGATGGTTTGCTGACGGTGGACGTTCCTTCGGACGCCAAGGTATTTGTGAATGGCAAGCTGACCACCAGCATGGGGCTCAGCCGTCAATATGTTTCTCGCAATCTGCAAGGTGGTTTCAACTACACCTATGAAGTGAAGGCACAAGTCGTTCGTGGTGGCCAAGTGGTCGAAGAGACCCGCACGGTTGACCTGCGTGCTGGCGAGAACTCGAAGGTTGCCTTCGATTTCGCTCCTGCCAAGAACGTCGAAACTGCCCTGACGGTGAAGGTTCCTGCCGATGCCAAGGTTTACTTGGCTGGCAACCCAACCGCCTCGACCGGTGAAGTACGTGTCTATCGCACCAAGACCCTCAAAGAAGGTTCGGGCTGGGAAGACTACGTTGTCAAGGTCGAACTGAACCGTGGTGGCCGCACCTTGGTAAAGGAAGAGGTTGTTAGCCTTGCAGCTGGCGACACGAAGGAATTGACCTTCGATTTTGAAGGCGAACAAGTCGCTTCGAATCGCTAAAGAAACGGAAGACACGGTACTCCCTCTTGTTGTGAGCATTCACCGAGAGGGAATCCTGCCGTTCCAATCGTTATAAACAAAACCCTTGTGGGATTTCTCCCGCAGGGGTTTTTTCGTTTGTGACGGCTAAAACTACCCAGATGGAAAAGTTTGCCGCACAGTGGACCCCTGGACGATACCAGGGACATGATAAAGAAGAATTCTCCGTTGGAGACGCCAGCCTCCCCGGGTGTGAACGACGTGCCGTCGACTGACTGGCCTGCGTGGAAGCGGCGTTTGGTAGGTGCTGTTGCCCTAGGGCACCTGTTTGCCGTCTTTTTAGCTCCTCTCAACTTCTCCTGCGAGAATGGTTCCTCTCCCTTCGTACGGCCTGTCCATACGCTGTTTAGACCTTACATCGACGCGATGTACCTCGACCACGGCTACTTCTTCTTTGCTCCTAATCCCGGCCCAAGTCACTTGGTCCGTTACAAGTTGGAGTTCGATGATGGTCGCCCCGAAATCACCGGCACGTTTCCTAACCTCAAGGAAAACCGTCCTCGTCTGATGTACCACCGCTACTTCATGTTGGCGGAAAGTCTAAACAACACGTTCGTTCCTCCGGAGGGGCCGATCAAAGGAACGCCGCCCCTCGATGTACGCGGAATGTCCGATGCCACCCAAGCACGCATCGATAAACTTCTAGAAGACGAGTTCGCGACCAGCATGAAAGCATGGAAGCATCGTCGCGGGCAATATGAAGCACTCAAAAAGTCAATCGGTGATCACCTTTGCTATCGCTATGGCGCAAAGAGCGCGACAATCACCCGTGTTGAGCACTTCCAGCTAAGCCCTGATATCTCTCGCGCTCTCGATCTACGTCTTGACCTGCCATTGACCTATCGCGATCTGCCTGAGGCGATCCAACCGCCCGAGGTGATCAAGCCATGAGTACCATCACCAATCCCTACGCCGGTTGCATTGAAGAATTTCGCCAAGGCTGGAATCGTTTTTGGTTCAAGCCAAGCGCGCCGCATACACTAGCGATGGTGCGAATCTGCGGCGGCGCGATGTTGCTCTACACGCATCTGGTGTGGGGTGTCGAACTTAATAACTTCCTGGGTAAAAATGCGTTCGTCACCGTCGATACGGCCTTGCGGCTAGGTACGACCGTCGACGGCGCAAACTACACCTGGAGCTATCTCTGGTACGTGCAGTCGCCTGCGGTTATTTGGGCATTGCATATCCTTGGGATCTTTGCCTTTGTGGCGCTGATGGTGGGCTTCAAGGCTCGCTGGGCTGCCGCAGTTTGCTTTGTTTACACGATGTCGTATTGCCATCGCCTGCTAGGCATGCAATACGGCCTCGATCAAGTCAACACGATGTTGGCCACCTACTTCCTGGTTTCCCCGGGGACACAGGTACTGTCAGTGGATGCGTGGCTCGCACGACGAAAAGGCAAGCCGCTGCCGCTATTCAGCGAGTGGACGACCGTTGCCCTGCGTCTGATTCAGTGCCACATGTGCATCATTTATTTCTTCGGCGGCATTAGCAAAATGCGCGGCGGACTATGGTGGGACGGCAGCGCCTTTTGGTTCGCCGTCGCCAATTTGGAATATCAATCGCTAACGTTAACGTGGCTTGTCGATTACCGTTGGCTGGTTGCGGGGCTCACCATGGCCACATTCACCTGGGAGGCGCTTTATCCGCTTACGGTTTGGCCCGCCAGAACACGCTGGCCCACGTTGCTGATGGCCGTGCTAGTGCACGGCGGCATTGCCCTGGGCCTGGGGATGAAAACCTTTGGCATGGCCATGATCTTTGGGAACATGGCCTTTGTGCCCGCGTCCACCATGCAGTGGGTGCTAGAAAAGGTCGGCATCAAAACTGGCGACCCGGTCGAGTAAGCCTTTATCAGCAGTGGGATTTATCCCGGTATCATCCACTGCAGGAAATAGGCCTGAACAAATGTCAGGACGCCCACCAGCGCGGCAAGCACCACGCTGTGCCAAAAGACAAACCGTAGGATTCGCCCTTCGCTCCCCTTTTGCTCGGTAGCGACGGCCGCCACCACAATGCTTTGGGCGTCGATCATCTTTCCCATGACGCCGCCAGTGCTATTGGATGCCACAATTAGCGTGGGGTTCAGCCCCAATTGCTCGGCCGTAATCCGTTGCAAGCTACCAAACAGAGCATTGGACGACGTGTCACTTCCTGTTAGTGCTACCCCCAGCCATCCCAGCAGCGGCGAGAAAAACGGGTAGAACATTCCCGTCTTGGTAAACGCAAGTCCCATCGTGGCATCGCTGCCGCCGTATTTGGTTGTAAAGGCGAGCGCCAACATGGCCGTGATGGTAAACAAGGCCCATCGCATCTCCCACAAGGTTTGACCGAACTGCTGGACAAAGGTCCGGGGCGAAATGCGCAGCCAGATGGCCGTCAGAATCGCGGCCAATAAAATCCCTGTCCCCGTCGTCGAAAGCCAGGGAAGGTCCAAGACCGCTTTTTCCGCTTCCTTCGCTCGATCGCTCCCTTCTGGAACTTTTGCCACCGGCGCGGTTCGATAAACGCGGTTATGTAGTCCCGGCACAGGGATCGAAACCTTGGTGTAACCCGCCAAGGCATTGGGCTGCTTGGGATCGCCGCCGTTGAGTGCTTCTTTTATCGATGGCCAGCCCCAAGCAAACACGAATATCGAAAGGAATACCCAGGGCATCCAGGCGTGGACAATCTGGGAGGTGCTCAGTGGAGCTTCCGCATGCGATTCCTCATGGGGCGCCTCATCTGGAAAACGCCAGATCTCTTTGGGTTGCCAAAATCGCAGCATGACCGCCAGCGCTACCATCGCCCCCAGTCCGCCCACAACATCGACCAGGGCGGGGCCATGGTAGTTAGCCGTCAGAAACTGGAGCAAAGCAAATGTACCGCCACAAACCACCAGTGCCGGCCAGCATCCCACCACTCCGCGCCAGCCTGACATCACCGCCACGAGCCAAGCGGGCACAATCAGAGAAAACAAAGGCAGTTGCCGACCTGCCATCTGGCATAGTTCCATCTCATTCAGTTCTGACACCTTGGCCAGCGTGATGATCGGCGTTCCGAGTGCACCAAAGGCGACCGGCGAAGTATTCGCAATCAGCGCCAGCCCGGCTGCATACAGCGGTGAGAAACCCAAACCAATCATCAAGGCCGCACAGATGGCGACTGGCGTTCCAAAGCCGGCAGCCCCTTCAATGAATGTCCCAAAGCAAAACGCGATCAGCAGTGCCTGCATGCGGCGATCGGGCGAGAGTGCTGCCACGGATCGCTTGACGATTTCAAACTGCCCACTTTTGACTGTCAGGTGAAACAGGAATACAGCGGCAACAACGATCCAGCCAATCGGCAAAAGGCCAAAGCAAGCTCCATATCCGGCCGATGCAAAAGCCGCCGTAGCAGGCATTCCAAACCCCAAGATGGCAACCGCCAGCGCGATGATCAACCCTGCCAGTGCCGACTTGGCTGCATCCAGCCCAGCGGCCAACAGGCCGAGTAGAAAAACGACCGGCAGCGTGGCCAGAAGTGTCGACCACAACGGCGATCCGAGCGGATCGTAGACTTGCACCCAGTCCATCTTGAAAGGTCCCTTGTTATGGTTCAGCCGGTTTGCGATTCAATCGCATCATCATAAGGGACCTAAGCAGTGACCGATACGCAGGCCCGGTGGGTAGTCATCGCGACAAAGATCACAAGGGGGATGCCAGCGAAGGTGAGGTCCAGTTCTCTCTGGCCGACGTTTTGGGGTGCTTTGTGAGCTGTGCCACTTATTCGTGGCAACATCGGTGAGTCAGATATATAGAACGTCGATTCCCGGTTCAGCATTTCGTGCACGACTGGCGAATCCTTGGTAAAAGAATGGAATATCGTCGCTTTCGTCTCCCGAAAGTCGCCCATGAATCTTGTCAAATGTGGCCATAGCGATCTTGTACTGGGGCTCTCCGACGACAAGCACAGGTAGGTCACGTCCATCGTGCCAGTAGTATTGACCACCAAATTCACGTCGCCCGACTTCTAGTACATAACAGCCAAGCATGTTTACCAATGCTTCAATTTGCTCGTCGGGCATATCTGCGAAAAAGTCAGAGGCTTCCGCGAGCATCTCGTCAACCATTGAAAGACTGGCTTCGGAGTAGTCGAGAGAGTCGTTTGAGCGATCTCTCAATTGGTCAACTGTGCGCTTTGCTTTGTCTGCTACTTGTACAGCGAGATCATCCATAAACCGTACGGCCCTGTGTTGATGACATGAGGACTAGGGTAACCCGATTGCCGCCGGTACGTTTCTCCGTTTTAGACTCGCGGTTGGTAAATCGGGATGAGTATTGTGTTTAGCCTTTTTCTCTTTCAGTGTGGTCTTAAAGATGGCTGAGGTGAGCACTGCTCCAGAGGCATTGCCTACGACGCGTAAGGGTTTTTCTCGTTTGGGTTTGATGATGGTGAAGATGCTGGCTGTGCCAGGGAACGGCCAGCAAATATCGCCACCAAAAGGAGTGCGTAAGGAATCGCGTTTATCGCCGACCACGCAAAGGAAATGGTCAAATGGTTGACTTCAATCATTTCTTCGTCGCAAGTTCTAATCACCCATTGCCCAATGATTGAAAGGAATACGTTGCCAATTGAGAAAAGCATTGCTGCTAAGGCAAATCCCGTGAATGCCCAGATGGATCCACGAGAACCTTGCTTCCATCTAACGAGAGTTACCACGCATCCTACCAGGCTCATTATTATGAGTGGCAACTCAGCAAGCAGTAGGAGAATTAAAGGTCGAAGTTGGACTACGTCGCTCATAAATGTCTACTAATTAATCGGTCGCCAGAATGAAACGGTGGAATGGTAATGTGTCCTTTGGCGTAAAGAGTCCAGCGTATTGCTCAATTCGTCATGCTTCAGGTTACTATCCATTGCCTAGATCGTATCGACCGCAGGCGCCGTTCACAACAAGTGGCCCATTGGAGCCTTATTTTGTGGCCAAGCAGGTCGCCTGTTTCTGAAACAACAGTCCTACCGGTGTGGTACACGCCCAAGCTCCGCGTATTTCTAGGTGGTCGCCGTTGTATTGATGGTGCTATTATGGTTCTAAAAGATTGGATGCGTGAAACTGTGGTGGCGTATGGATTCACCGCAATAAATCCGCTTCTGTTACCCATCGGGCCATACAGTAGGAAGAACTAGAGGAGTTCCATGAAGGCCAGCAGTACCAAGCAGACAACGATTGACGAATACATTGCCGCATGTCCGAAGGAGGTGCGACCGATCTTAGAAAAGATTCGGGCCACCATTCAAAAGGCAGCCCCCAAGGCAACTGAAACGATCAGCTATCGGATGCCATCTTTTGTGTTGAATGGGCATCTGGTGTACTTTGCCGCCTTCAAACAGCACATTGGTCTGTATCCGCCCGTCAAAGACGAAAAGCTTCAGGAAGAGGCGAGTGCCTATGCCAACGAAAAGGGGAATTTGCGATTTCCACTGGATGAGCCTATCCCTTATGCACTGATCCGGAAGATTATTCTCAGTCGCGTCAAAGAGCAGCAGCAAAAAGTGACGGCCAAGAAGGCCAAAAAGGGGCGTAGATAGTCTCGCACGGGGTTGTGCTAGAATCAAAAGCGTTGTTTGTGAAAACAAGATTTGATTCCTCAGGTATCAGTAGTACTCCATCCCCAACCCATCCAAGGCAAGCGATCTCCACATGCGTGAAAAGTTTAGTCCCTTTGTGGCGGCCATCTTCTGCGCATTTCTCTGCTTCATTACGGTGTTCGGCAACATCTCGCTGACCATCTATACCAAAGGGATGGCAAAAGGCGGATTGGACGTCGTCTTCTATTGCTTCCTGCCGATGTGCTTTCTCTATGTCGGCTACTTTGTGTCGCAGTTGCGCCAAGAGCAAGTCGAGCTAAAGCGCCGGATCGATGCCTTGGAGGCAGCTACTGCCGCAAAGAATCCTGCCACCTAGATGCGGTGAAGCATCCTTGGAGATTCGCGTAACGCCGGTTTCAACACCCCATTTTGCCCAGCAAAGGGGCGACCTTGGCGACTTCTTCCTCCCCACCTAACGCGAAGGATGGAAAAGCGGCTAAAATCAGTGCATCCAAAGGGGCGTCCCTTTTCCTATCGCTGGTTTTGTCGGTGGAGATTTGCATCCATGTCCAAAATGTTTTCGTGGGTTGATGGCCTGGGTAATTTCGTTCGCTCCGTTCCTCAGGGGCTGGTAGCGGTTGCGATGGGGGCACTGCTTTCGGCAGGGATCGCTTCGTCGGCCATGGCCGATGAACCTGCACAGTTTTCCAAGTCCGGCATTGATATCGGCATGGTCTGTAAAGACGTGGAAAAGTCGGTCGCTTTCTATACCAAGGCAATTGGCCTAACCGAGCGAAAGGGTTTTGAAGCCAATGGCGAATTCACCAAGAGCATCGGTTTGACTGCTGGCCACGGCATTAGCGTTCGCGTTTTGTCGGCCGGTGATGATCCCAAGGGAGCCATCTTGAAGCTGATGCAGATTCCAGAAGGCAAGCCTGCCGATGCCAAGAATGAATTTCTTCATTCGCAGCTCGGCTTTCGCTACCTTACGCTGGGCGTTCCTGATGTGACTGCCGCTGCCGCACGCATCAAGGCCGCTGGTTATACGACCGTTGCCAACACGCCGAAGGAAATCCCCGCTGCACTGGGCAGTGGCGTTTTCATCATTGTGATCCGCGATCCTGACGGCAACTTTGTTGAACTGGTTGGCCCCAAGAAGTAATCGACTCGCGCTTTGTAGAAATGGGTTCGCCAAGCGTGTTGATTGCGTTTGGCGAACCTTGTTTGAATTAGGCCCGGCTCTGCAGGAAGCACCATATGTCCCGGCTGGTTTCGTTTGCGGTACTGATTGGGATTCTGATCCTCTTCGTGGTTTTGTTTTACCGCGTGATGGGGATGTTTTTGCTGCCAGGCTTTATGGCGGCGTTGATGTTCGTCATGTTCCAGCCGGTCTTTCGCTGGAGTCTGCGCCGCACCGGCAATCGCCGTTATGTGGCCTCGGCCGTCACGACGACCATCGTTTTGCTTGCGGTGCTTGCCCCCGTAGGAATTGTTGCAACCATTGCCGGCGTCCAAGGGCTAGATCTCCTTGCCAAGCTTGAAGTGAAGGATGTCCGCGACAAGCTCGAAACCCTGCGCGATCAACTAGGGCTGGATATTCCGCGCGTCCGTGATTTGCGCCAGATTGAGGCCACACTTGACAACTGGCATGCCCAGCAAAGCCAAGGGGACACCCCCAACTTTACCGAAGGGAGAGTTGATAACCTCTTGCGACGCGTGGATCGGATCGACGGTCATATTCGCAATGAAGGGATTGAAGCCCCGAATGCTTCCACGCTGAAACTGCGTGAATCCTTAGAAACGCTTCGTAAAACAAAGGCCGAGTCGGTCGAACGCGATGATGCCATCGTCGAAGTCACCGTCGCCTATCGAACTTTTAAACGAGACTTTCTCGGCGGGGCGTTTTGGGCCTGGCTGAAGGAGATGGTAAATCCCAGCGAAGATCAAATTGAGGAGCTTCGCAAAAAGTTTATCACGTCGACCGGATCTCCGTTGATGACTTGGGGCAGCGACACCGTTGGCATCGTCGTTAAGTTGGTGCTGGGGTTGGTGATCACGCTGGCGGCACTCTTCTTCATGTTTGCCGAGGGAAATCGCATTCTCAATGCAGCCATACGCCTCTCTCCCCTCGAAGAAAAATACGTTTTAGAACTGGTGGCAGAGTTCGACCGCGTCTGTCGCGCTGTGGTGGCCGCAACGTTGCTGTCAGCGCTAGCTCAAGGAATACTGGCCGGCGTTGGGTTCTATTTTGCCGGGCTGGCGGAATCGATTGCTTTGCTGGTGATGCTCACCATGCTGCTGGCTTTGGTTCCGTTCTCCGGTGCTGCTGCGGTTTGGCTTCCCGTCGCACTGTATTTATACTTCGTTGAACAAAAGACGACTTCGGCAATCTTGCTGAGCAATCTATGGTGCGGCAGTCGTCTCGACCGTCGACAACTTTATTAAGCCAGTCGTTTTGCATGGCCAGTCGAAACTTCATCCGCTGCTCGCCCTGTTAAGCGTGATCGGTGGTATTCAGGCCCTAGGGCCGATTGGAATTTTGGTCGGCCCGATGGTCGTGGTCTTCTTGCAGACCCTGCTGAAGATCTTGCAACGTGAATTGCTTTCGATGGATGGTATGGCTAACGGCGGACTAAGGGGAGCGCTGGCCGCTGGTGCAAAAGCGGCCACAACTCCCGAGGCGGATCATCCGACCACTGACGATGCCCCTTCTTCAGAGAAGCCCGCATCTTCTCCAGCTTCGCCGAAGTCCGGTTCTGCTGAGCAGTAAAGCGGCAGCACCTTCGTCGCCAAAAGGGCACGCCGTGAAGCAAAATCGCAAAAAAGGGAAAAAATAGCCCAGTTGCTATCACTTCGCCCTTTACCCCTGCTCCCCAAAGCCGTTACATTTGCGACTGTCGATGCGGCCTATTTTCGTTGCCGTGACGCATCGAGTGGAGTTGGTTGTTTAGTGGCAATACGAGCGCATGATGCGCGGATAGGGTATCGAGGGAGTCTTCGGCCATGAATGGAGTCTCGCTGCTGCTGATTCTTGCTTCGATTGGCATCACGCCCATTTGGCGCCAAGATGAAAGCCAACGAACGCTTGAGTATTGCCTGCAAATAGAGCCTTCTATGCGCGATCGCATGGCAGAGGGCTATCCTATTACAAGTGAACTGAAGGAGCCGGAAGCCGGCATCCATCGTTTTTGCTTGCGGATTAGCAGCACTCGTCTGGAAAACAATACAGTAACACCCGATCTGCCCGAGTTGGAAACGCAGCAGTTTTTGCAGCAGCGTCCAGGCAATCAGGAATATGGTCTAGTGCTACGCGGGCGCACTCGCGGTATTGAGCAGGCGGGAATCACGCACGGATGGGAGCCCAACGAAAAGGGCGAGATCATCTATAAAATCCAGCTCTCGCCAGAAGTTCTCAACACCCTGCAGCCCGAAGACGAACTTTACACGCCCATCCGCGCCGAGGCGGGTTCGATTCACCGTTTTGAACTATCGGTCGGTAATAAGCAACTCGTTCGTCGTACCACCAATACGAACATTGCCACCAACACCGGCATCGTGCCTCCTAGTTACGCTGGCAGCGGTTCTGCCTATACGCCAGGCACGACGCGCTCAGCCTACGGCACATCGACTGGTCCGCTGGCGGAATATGGAAACAACTCGGGCGCCGTTTATGGCAGCAACAATCGGGGAAACAACTTCTCAATTCCGATGCTTCCTCCGCCACCCACGGAAAATCAGAATGGCCTGGTGGGATACAACATGGATAGTGATTCGCAGTACGATCAGTACGGCAACTATCTTGGTGGCTATGGTAATCGCAACTATTTGCAGCCGAATCCACGCTTGACCAGTGGCAATCGCAACTACACAAGCTTCAACAGCCAGCCATCTACCTACGGCAACAACTCCAATGGCAACTTGGCCAACACGGGTTCTGCTTATGGTACGACCGGTGGCTACGGCAACAATAACTTTCAAAACAACAATAACAACGTTCCAAACAATCGCTACCCAAGCCAAGGCAGCTATGTGAATCAGAATGTTCCTGATTCTTCAAGCATTGTGAACAAGCCAGCCAATACGGGTGTTTACGGCAGCAATACGCCTTTGAATGCTACGGGCAATAATGGGGGTAATTCGGGCTTCAACTCGGGTAACTCCAACTTCCGCCCAAACGGAAATGGCTATGCCGACAACGGCCTGCAAGATCAGCGTTTTGCGACAAACACGAATCCTGTCCGAGCAGGAATTGGGTCGGCCACGACGGGAAGTCAGCCGCTCAATCGAGCTGGCACCGGTCCCGAGGCGGCCACGGTTCCCTACATCAAGCAAGATTCGTGGCAGAACTTCCTGATGTTGATGGTCTGTGCCCTGTTTCTGTCGATTGGCGGAAATCTATATCTCGGTTGGACTGCTGCCGAGTTCTACAGTCGCTATCGCACGGCCATTGATCGGATGCGTGGCGGCCGCTAGTTGCTTGGGGAATACGCTCCCCACTCTTGAAAACATAGCCTGCAGAGGGGATGCTAAGAACTTCTTCAAAGAAGGGGTTTTTAGCTCATGCAGATTGATATTTTGTCTTCCAAAGACGCGATGGGACAATTGGCCGCTCAAACGGGGGCCGAGTCCATACGAAAAGCCATCGCGGCTCGTGGTCAAGCACGCATCATTGTGGCTACCGGTGCTTCGCAGTTCGAGATGCTCTCCCACTTGGTGAAAGCTCCCGACATCGATTGGTCGGTGGTTACTTTCTTTCACTTGGATGAGTACGTCGGCATGCCGATGACGCATCCCGCCTCGTTCCGAAAGTATCTCAAAGAACGCGTGGTGGACCAGCTTCCTGTGCCTCCCCGTGCGTTTCACTTTTTGAGTGGCGAAGGGGACTGTGTCCAAGAGTGCGAACGGCTTGGCCGGCTGATCTCTGGCGCGCCGATTGATGTCGCCTTTGTGGGTATCGGTGAGAACGGCCATCTGGCTTTCAATGATCCGCCAGCCGACTTCGATACGCAGCAGCCCTACATTGTGGTGCAGCTTGATGAAGCTTGCCGTCAACAACAATTCGGCGAGGGTTGGTTCCCTACGTTGGAGTCCGTTCCGACAAAGGCGATCTCGATGTCGATCCGTCAAATCCTCAAGGCGACCCACATTGTTTGCACGGTACCTGATGCTCGCAAGGCGAAGGCCGTTGCCGACAGTGTGCAGGGCCCCGTCTCGCCACTGGTTCCCGCATCGATCTTGCAGACCCATCCCCGCTTGAACCTCTTTTTGGATGAGCCGGCTGCGGCGCTTCTTAAAAAATAGTATTGCCAATCAGGTGTCAGGCTTGTGATTTACGCAAGCCTGACAGATCTGCCTCACCTCGTTCGACTACAAAAGAAATGGACTCGCCATGACCGATAATCCCCGCGTCATCCTCTCTGGTTTTGGGGATGAAGCCGCCAATCAAAAGACGGCCGAGCAACAGTTTTCTGCGTTTGCAGCCATGGGCTTGCAGTTTTATTCGCTGCGTTTCATTGATGCTGGCAACGGCATTAAGAATGTGATGCAATTGACCAAGCCCGAGATTGCCAAGATTCGCCACCTCGAAAGCGAGTACGGCATGAACGTGGCAACACTGGGCTCGCCTATCGGCAAAGTGAAACTGCTTGATGTAGAAGATGGCACCAAGAATCGCTACGTCCCGTTTAAGAAGTACCTCTCTGACGAAGTGAAGAAGGCTTGTGATTTGGCACACGCCTTTGAGACCAAGCTGATTCGCGGCTTTTCGTTCTACCATCCGCGAGGCAAAGACCCTAAGGACTACGTCTCGCAAGCTGCCGAACAGCTGGGGCAAATCGCGGAGATGTGCCATCGCAGTGATCTAACGTTTGGTCTCGAAGTGGAAGCCAATCTCGTTGGTCAAAATGGCGAGTTGCTGGCAGAGCTTCACAAGCAAGTCGATCACCCTGCCATGGTATTGATCTTCGATGCCGCCAACATCAGTACCCAAGGCTACAGCCCGTGCGAAACGTACGACCAGTACGAGAAAATGAAGAAGGGGCTAGGATGGATGCACATCAAGGACTATCGTCATCCTCACCGCTTGGTCCGGACGAATCATGTTGATGAAGAGGCGCTCAAGCACTTTGTTCCAGCCGATCGCGGGGACAGCGGCCACGAGCTAATCTTGCGTGATTTCCGCGAGATGATTCCTCAGCTAGAACGCAAGCTAAAGAAGCGTGGCATTCCTGGTGTCTTTTTGGACCTAGAGCCTCACGTGCGGGGGGGCGGCCAGTTCGGTGGCTTCAGTGGCCCGGATGGAATGGGTGTTGCGCTACGTGGGTTGTGTCGTGTGCTCGACTACTTGCAGATCGACTACCACCTGCGTGATTTTGATGACGTCGTCACCAGTCGCGGCTTCTAGTCGTTGTCGATTGCCTTGCCGTAGAGTTTTACAAGGGTGATAGGTTTCCTATCACATGCCATGCCCACAAGTACTGTTCCTGCGGGAGTTTGTCCGCATTGCAATTTGGAAAAGTTGCACTGTCGCCACAACTATTTTGACCGTGGCGATTTGCAGATCCGTTCGTTTGAACATCGCTGCTCCAATTGTGGAAAGCGGCAGACGATCGCGTTTCGCAGTGATGATTCGGGGCCAAGCGGACTCGCACAAAATGGCCCCAACTGTCCCTGGTGTGGCCGACTGCCTGCCGAAGCGTAACGAAAGCCTACGGCTGAAACAAAAAAGCGGGCGACCTTTTATGAGGCCGCCCGCTTTTGTTTTAGGAATCAGGATATAGCAGGAATGCAATCAGCTATTCTTGCTTGAGTTCTTCGCCTTCCGATTTGCTGTTGGCTTCTGCCTCGGCTTCTTGTGAGTTGGTTGCGGCAACAAGCTTTAGCTGCCGAAGCGCATCTCGTAGGAGTTTGCTTCCCAGGAGGAGCGAGCTAACCAGTGCGATTCCCGACGCAGCCCAAGCTTGCCAATAGCCTGTGTAAAGGGCGACTCCGCCGGCTACGACGCCTGTTACTGCAAGTCCAATCGCTGCGGTGTTTCCGTCGCGGCTGACGGTGCGACGACTCTTTTGAGCATGTTGCTCAATCGCAGAGCGTGCGGCCGTGTTAGCCAGTTCCCGCAGGGCTGAAAGCTGAGAAACCTGTTCCGGGGCTTGGCTGCGTGGGATGTATTCCGAATGGTCTACAAAATCGACGGTGGATGCGGTGGTCCGGATCGATTGTGATTCATCCGGCGGTGCCTGCGAAGTGCGAGAGCTGGTGGTTGTCTTCTGAGGCTTGCTAGACAGGCGGCACTCGGTCGCACTTTCACCACGGACGCGGTTTAAGAGTCGTTCCATGTACGAGTCAATTGACTCATCAGTGTCACCCGTGCCATTGTCTGGCTCGCTTGCCGCAGGTGCGACACTTTCCGCCCGATCCTCGGCACGACGTCCATGGGAATAGCTTGGAGCAGGAGTCACCGAAGAAGAGTCATCCTCCTCGGCTTCTTGCGCGGATGGATTGTGCGGCAGGAACTTGCTGGTCGAGAGAATTCCTGATGGTTCCTCAGTCACTTCATCTTCTGCTGTTTCTTCCTGGCTATGGAAGGACTCTTGTGAGAACCGTTCGGTAACGAACCCTTCCCGAGGGGCAAAAGGTGCCGACAGACTTGGTTCAGACTTGCGTTCCGAATCGCTAGCTGCACTTGTCGAATCCGAAGTGGCGAGAGCATCGCTCCCCTTCCAAACTCCAGCCCGCATTAGGCGATTGAGAACGGAATCCACATCCTGGGCAGACTCTTCTGGGGCGGCCGGCGTCTCGACTGCTGCGGCAACAGGGGGCTCGGCAATCTCTGGCGGTTCAGTTGCACCCGTGGATGAAGCAGAGTCGTCAATTGGCTGGGAAGCTTCGTCGGAAGCTGTACGCAGCATTCGCTCACGTTCAGCCTGCCAATCAAATGGGGCAAAGCTCATCCGAATATCTTCGGCCGAGGCTGCCATGCGTCCTTCATCTTTACCGTAGCCAGTCCCTTTAAAGGTCCGGATGACGGTCGAACGATCAGGAGTTTCTGTCGGTTGCTTGATGGATGTGGGGGCGGCTTCGGGCGTTACACACAAAGCTGCCTGTTCATCCTTGAGCTTTTCAATGGTGGAGTGTAGTTCGCAGCGTTCGGTGACAAGTTGTTGAACCTCCAGTTGGCAGTCCGCCAGCAATTGTCGCAGGTTTTCTACTTCCGTAGTCAGTAGCGAAAGCTGTTCAGGTTGTTCAGCCTGAATTGCCAATTGATCCTCGACAAGGTGCAGGGCATCCTTCAGGCGAGCAACCTCGTCTCGAAGTTCTAAGCGTTCGGTATCGAATGCTTGGTCTTCGCCTTGATGGCTGCACTCTGCCTGTTCTAGCTTTGCATCTTGTGCGGCCAACTTGTCGGTCAGTTCCTGGACCCGTTGTTCTGCGATAAGCAGTTGTTCGCAAAGCTTTTCTTGGTCTTGCGATAGCAGGGCAATCTCATCCTCTCGCTGAGAGAGTTGTTGGGCGATGATTGCATGCGTTTCAGCAGGAATGGCCTGAGCCAACTGTTCATCCTGGGCAATCAAGTTGGCTTTGAATTCACGAAGTTCCGCTTGGGCTCGTTCGGCTTCGCTTTGAATGAGCGACTGCGTGTGGGAAAGTTGCTCCTGTGCCATGGCCCAGCGACGGCTGGCTTCATCGAGTTCGGCTTCTTTCCGAGCAAGTTGTTGCTGCAGTTCGGCGATCTGCGTAAGTGCCGATTCCATCTGTTCGCGGAGGGCCTGGATTTCCGTCTCGTTCGTTTCCTCCACCTTACTGCGATCTTGGTACGACAGGTCGAAGGAGTGCTTGACCGCCAGTAGCTCTGCCTCTTTTGTCGCCAGTGCACCTTGTAGTTCAGCAACGGATTGCGAGAGGCTAGTAACTTGCTCGCTCAGCCCGTTACGTTCGGCGTGAAGTCGGCCCTCGACTTCGCTCCGCTCCTCCGTCTCCATTTCCAACAGGCGGTTGGCTTCCTCGATCGCGGTTTCTTTCTGTAGCAGTTGTTCGCGAAGTTCAGCAACCATCGCCGTCATGGTGGCAAGTTCTTCGCCGACGGCATCACGCTCGAGTCGTACCGTTGCCAGTAGCTGGATCTGTTCCTGTGCCTCCAGATTTTGCTGGTTCAGTACCTGAATCTCCGCGGCCTTTTGGTCGAGTTGATTCTGGAATTCAGCAACTTGTGCCGAAATGCTGGTGACCTGTTCCGTTAGTGCGTCACGCTCCACGCGAAGTTCATCTGCGGTGGCGCGATGTTGCTCGGCTAGGTCGTAATACTGACTACCTGCACGGAGCTCCGCATCCTTGTTTGTCAGCTGCTCTTGAATTGCCTGGAGTTTTGCAGTGAATCCAGTAATCTGCTCACGAAGAGCCTCACGCTCCGAAACCAAGTTCTCAACCGTATCCGTTTGCAACTGAAGTTGTTGCTTTACGGCTTCATGATCTTCAGACAGGATGCGGGCTTCGCATTCGGCCTCTTTTTCGGACAAGTACGTGCGAACGGTTTGTAGTTCAGCGGCAAAAGTATCTAGGCGGGCTTGCGATTCGGTTTCCAAGCTGGCCAGTTGATCATTTAGGCGAACGCACTGTGCATTGGCTTCTTCAAGAGCTCTGTCACGAGCTTTCAATTCGCTTCGCAGATCATTCAGCTGAGTATCTGCGGCACTCAGTTTGGCGACAAGAGCGTCTCGCTCGGTCACCAAGGCAAGTTGTGCTTGTTCAACGGACGCCAGTTGAGCTTGTACCGATTCTAGCTCTGCGGCCGCAACCCGCTGTTCGAGTTCAGCTTCGGTTTGGTTAACGCGGGCCTCTGCACCACGAAGTTGTGACGCAAGCCGGCTTAGTTCCAGTTGGCTGTGCGTCTGCTGAGTAGCTAGTTGTTCAAACAGATTGGCCTGGGTCAGATTTAGGGCATCGATCGCTGCCTCTTTGGTTGCCAGGTCTTTACGCAGTGCATTGATTTCCTGCCGAGTTGATTCCCAGCGGTCACGAAGCAGTTCTCGTTCTTGGTGAAGCTCTTGTTGTTGAGCTTCCCAGTTCGCCTGATCAAGGCGATACTGTTCTTCCGAAGCGGTGAGCGATTCCTTCAGCGACAAGGCTTGGGCGGCTGCATCCTGAAGTTCGGCCTTCACGGCATCGAGGGTTTGCGTGATTTCATATTGCGTTTCCGTGGCATCGGTAGCAAACGCATCCTTTTGGCGAGCCAGCTCTTGCTCCAGTTGTTGCAATTGTGCTTGAAGCGCAGATCGCTCTTGCTCAAAGCGAGTTCGAACCCGAGTCCACTCCTCTTGTTCGGCTTGCCGCTTGTGCAGCATGGTTGCCAATTCTTGGCGGGCGAACTCTTGAGCCTCTTTCTCCTCTTCCGAGTTCGCGCTAGTGGCGTCGAACATCGCAATGCGTTCGGCCTGGAATTCCCGGACCGTTGCAGCTAGGCAGGTGAGTTCTCGCTCGAGGCGTGCTCGTACGGCAGTGAACTCCGCCGCCTCTTGTTCGTGCTTGCGACGTTCGGATTCTAGCTGGATCTCCAGATCGTCAATGCCGGCATGTTTTGCATGTGGCATCTCCACAGCCGACATCTGTTGCTGCGCGAGCTGTTGTTGCAAAATGATGACTTGCTCTTCCAGGCTGCGGGCGTGTGCTTCTCGCTCAATCAGCTCCGATTGCAGTTGAACCTTCTCGTCGAGGTGGCGTGCCAGCTCTTGCTTGATCGAGTTAAGGGCCTTCTCGGCCGACTTTACATAGGCTTCGTGATCGGCATGCGCTTTCTCAGCATCCAGGGACGCCAGTTGCAGTGCCTCGTGCTTGCTCGATGCTTCCTGAGATAGGTGGGCGACGGTCGTCTGGGCCTGGGAAAGTTCTTCGGCCGTGGCCTGAGCTGTCTGTAGCAGCTTGGCCGATTCGGCGCGCTCGGAGCGTAGTTTGGCTTCAGCACTGGCTAATTGCTGAGAAAGGTTTAACCCTTCCTGATGATGTTCAGCAATCCGTGCGAGCAGTTCTTCTCGCTCGGTCGTATGAAATGCGCTGAGTGAGCGATTGGCGACAAGCAAGTCCTGTTCGCGGCGGGCGAGCGACTGAAAACGGGATTGAACTTCACGCAGTTGCAGAAGTGCCCGCTTCAAACGGCGGTGGCCAATACGACGCTCATTACGTAGCGCTTGCAAGTCTCGTGCAGTGCGCGTGGTGGGATTGGATGTTTGTACATCATCAGCTTGGTTCGATGCTTCCATGGCAACGAGCGTTTCCACGGCGTCCAGCGCAGCGCCGGCACCAAACGAAAGTTCAGGTGCGGGCGATAGTGGGATAGTTTCGTGGGGGCACTCAGCCACCTGCAAGTCCAGCGTTCCCAGGCGAAGCGTATCACCGGGCTGGATGATCGCATGGCTTACCGCACGGCCATTGTGAATCACTTCAAAGCCGTTGGCTTGAAGCGAAGTCATTCGACCCGAGTTATGTAGCCAGCAGTGCAGGGGGGCGACGCCTGGCATCGCAGCTCGCAGGGTGCATCCTAGGCCAGAGCCGATGGAGGATTGGGCCGCCATCAGTCGAACCCGTTGGCCGCGGTGCTGTCCGCTGCGAATCACAAGTCGTAGCTCGGCTTGTCCGACCAAGTCGCTGGTGGTCGGAGTGCGGGAAAGCTGTTGAAGGTTTTTCACCAACATGATGGGCTCGCAAGTGTATTGCAATCGTTGAACGTACTAGGCCTAAGGAAGATTGCTGTCTCTCTTGGCGCAGTGCTGCCCGCGAGACGCAATCTATCCTCTTGTGAGCATTTAGCTTGCGAAGACATAACGGTCAAAACGGACGACCGACGGTTGGTGAGTAAAGGCAACAATGTTTTGGCCCAGGTCGGCAGAACCGGCAGAATCGGCATTTTTTGCCCGTTTTAACCAAGTACGGTCAACCCATCGGTACAAATTGCCGATTATCAGGAGGCAGTCGAGAATAACGATTGCAACAGCTAGGCTCCCTACGGGCCTATTAGCGGGTTGTTGAAAATGGAAAGTCGTGGGTTGCGAAGGTCGTCGTAAGGCTTTCTCGCAAAATGACTTTCCTACGTTGGACGGGCGGTAAAGCCTTGTTACCTAGTAGTTCCTTTGGGAACCGTGCCTCCTGGAAATGAACCTTTTCCAAGTTGCTACGTCCTAGGTAAGTACGGAGGCTGATCTCAAAAGAGGCGAAATGAATAGTTTGCGCGGTTTGGAGATGGGTGTAAGCGAACAGATCGAGAAAACCACGTGCGAGGCGGCTCCGGCCGAACAGTCCATGAAACGTCGAATTGGAAAACCATCGGAAAAGACTTCCAGCGCGGAAAAACCTGCGAAGGTAAAGAACGTGGCGCGTAAGGAAGCAGTCTCGAGCCTGCAAAATATCCTGATGCGTCGTCGCGATGCTCTTCGCAAGGCACTCGCCGGCGACTTGAGCTCGCTGATGGAACTTCGCCAGCAAGCTTCGGGCGATGTTTTGGATGCTGCAATGGACAGTGCCCAAGATGAGCTCAGCTCGCAATTGGCCGAAGTCGAGTCTCGGGAATTGGCCCACATCGAGACCGCTTTGGAACGGATGCGCGATGGTGATTACGGCCTATGCGAAACTTGTGACGAAGCGATTCCACTCGCTCGCTTGCAAGCCCTTCCTTATGCCACGTTGTGCATTCAATGCCAACGCGAAGCAGAAAAGAATGGCGACGCTATGAGCGGCGGTGCCAACTGGGCTCGCATTATGGACATCGGCATGGCCGAAAGCGACGTCACTGCAGGTGACTTGGAAATCGACGTGTCGTAACAAGTTGCCCCGGGCTGGGAGTGAAACCCTCCACCCTGGAAGCCGCAACTTTTTGCAGGCAACGTCACACCTCACGCGGTGCCTTAGGTGCCGCGTTTCTGTTGGTAGGGTCCTGGTGATCTTCTTCGGCGAGAATGTTGGTGCCGAAAGGGGTTTGGAGCTATGCGTTGCTTACGATCCATCCTGGTAATTGCGATTGCCGCTGTTGCTGGTACCAACTTCCTTGTCAGCGTATCGGCACAAGAGCAAGCCGCGGCCGAAAGCTCTGCGGACTCGGCCGAAAATCGTGATAAGCTCTATGCGGATCTAAAACGCTTGGCAGAGGAGAACGAATCGCATATTGGCCTGATCAAAAAGGTCGTGCGAGTTGTCAAGCCAACGGTAGCACATATCGAAGCACAGCATGAACACGATGCGGCCAATCCAAATCGCCGTCCCGTTGAAGAAGCAGGGTCGGGGGTTATCATCCAGTGGAACAATCGGTTCTACATTGTGACCAATCGTCATGTGATCAAGCATTCCAAGCTGGAAAACGTCAAAATCAAATTGGCCGATGGACGTCAAATGGTTCCGACCCAAGCCTGGGCAGACCAAGAGACCGATATCGCCTTGTTGGCAGTCAGTGGAACCGGCCTATTGCCTGCTCGCTTGGGCGATAGCAGTCAGTTAGAGATTGGCGAACAGGTTCTCGCCGTGGGAAGCCCCTTTGGGCTAAGCCATTCGGTTAGCTACGGAATCATCAGCGCCAAGGGGCGCCGTGATTTGCAGCTGGGCGACGATGGCGTTCGCTTCCAAGACTTTTTACAAACCGATGCCGCAATCAATCCCGGCAATAGCGGCGGGCCACTGCTTAACCTGAGTGGCGAAGTCATAGGCATCAATACGGCGATTGCCAGTAACTCCGGTGCTCACGAAGGGATCGGCTTTTCGATTCCCATCAATATGGTGATGGTGGTTGTGAAGCAACTGCTGGAACATGGCGCTGTGGTCCGAGCCTACTTGGGCGTCAAGCTAGATGCTTCCTTCTCGGAAGCGGATGCTCAGAAGTCTGGCTTGCCTCGTCCCGTTGGTGCTCGCATTACCAGCATCACGCCAAAGTCGCCGGCCGAAAAAGCGAACTTTCAAGTCTCTGACGTGATCGTGCAATTTGATGGCGTCAAAGTCGAAGACGACAACCATTTAATCAACTTGGTTAGTTTGACACCCGTCGGCAAAGCGGTTGACGTGCAGTTGATCCGTGCTGGCCAGGCCATGGGCCTGCGAGTTGAAGTTGCCGATCGCAGCGAGATTGAACGCTAAACCCATTAGGCCGTCGGCACACTCTTCACCTTGGCCAAGTCTTCCCGGCCTAACTCCCTTCTTCCTATTTCCCCGATGGGGCTACATATCGAATCGCGTTAATGCGGCGATTCGTCGGCGTGTAGGCCGCACTATCCGGACAACTGGAACGAGTAGGCATCCAATACTAGCCGTCGTCCCGAATCTGGCGAATGCTTATCGTTAGGTTGGCGTTAGGTGGCCGAATACCTATCTAGGCCTCCTTGGAAAGAAATCTTTGAATTTCCCTTGGGTGGACTGCTTTTGGTGACTTTCGGCCCACGCATCTTCAGAAACCGGATTGCCCCCTGGTTATGGTGGTGTTTGGGCCGTTTTCTTTTCTTGCCGTTTTTTCTTTCTTTGCAAGCGGCATTCGCTTTCTGCCGCGTTTAGGTCTCCAGGTGCCCTTCTAGACCTTTTGGGGGTTTGCGTTGCGGACATGGGGCTTGTACGCTTTTTATGAAGGTTCTTGGAGGTAGGTCGCAGTTGGAAATAGGCTGCGGTTTGCCGACCATTTTTGCGAAGTGCGGGCCTTTTTGCCTTTGTTGCCCATTCTGCCGTATTCGGAGCTGCGTTCATCATGCGGACGTCTTGGAATCGTTTTTTCGTTGCTTTTGGTTTGACTTGCGCGGTCGGACTTTTTGCTGGTTGTCCGTCGACCCCATCGCCTGACAAGAAGGTGACCGAGGGAGAAAAGGGGGAGACCAAGGACCAAAAGGGAGCGGCGTCGGCCATTACGAAAGAGGCGACGGAAGCTGCCGGCAAGCTGGAGGCACATGCTGCCAAGCTGACGAAGGATTCCGACGGCGTTGTGACGGCAGTCGCACTCGGTGCCGAGGGAGACAACTCGGATCTGGCGCTGCTTAAGGATTTGCCAGGTGTGGTGAAGTTGGTCGCCGACAAGCGCGGCGTGACGGATGAAGGTCTGGCACTTTTGGAGGGCCATCCCGGGCTCAAGGCCATTGACCTTACGCTTAGCGGCATCACGGATGCAGGGCTGGAACATCTGACAAAACTTCCCAAGCTGGAAGAAGTGAATCTGAAGCGCGCCGATGTGACGGCCAAGGGTTACGCTTCGTTGGCCAAGATCAAAACGCTCAAGCGGATTCGTGCTGCTCAGTCGAACTTTGATAATGAATGCTTGGCAGCGCTGAAGGATTGCACGCAGCTCGAAATGATCGACTTGCAAGATTGTAATCGCTTCAATGATGAAGGCCTGGCGGTACTGAAGAACTTTACGAAGCTCAAGTTCCTGCGTCTGTGGGGGCCGAACATCAATGACAAGGTGCTTAGCTACATCACCGAAGCGAAGCAACTGAAGAATCTCTCGCTCGAACAATCGGATGTTGGCATCGATGGGCTGGAGCACATCAAGGGGCTGACCGAACTGCAAGAGCTTTCGTTGTATGGTGCGGCTCGGGTGAAAAACGAGGCGCTCGAAAAGTTGTCGGGGCTTAGCAAGCTAACTCGCCTCGAACTTCGCGGCACGCCAGTCAAGAAGGGGCTATCGCACCTGGTCGGTTTGAAAGAACTGCGCGTGCTGGACCTGAACGAAACCAATTGCGGTGATAAGCAACTGGAAGAGCTAAAGGTTTTGCCAAATCTGGAAGAGCTCGTGCTGCGTCAGACGTTGGTTTCCGATCAAGGCATGGCCGCGATTGGCGAGATGAAGAAGCTGAAAAGCCTCAACCTTGATAAGACCGAAGTAGGAGACGCCGGCGTTGCAGCGCTCAAGGGGCTAACCGATTTGGAATTCATCCACCTTGGAAACACGAAGGTAACGGATGCAGGGCTTGAAAACCTGTACGGGATGACCAAGCTGGCCAAGCTGGAAATCACGTTTGTTCCCACGGTCACCGAAGAGGGACTGAAGAAACTGCAAGAGAAGCTCCCCTCCCTGGTGATTGTAAAGTAGCTGGGTTTTCCAAGCTTCCATGGAAAGTCACTGCCGCAGGAGCGATTGGTTCCTGCGGCTTTTTTGTGTCTTCACTTTCCCACGAGATCCCTTATGCCATCGGCGCCAACTTCTACGGATAGATCCTGGGCGGTGGGGCCACATCGGGACGACGATCCCGTGACCTGGGGCGCCGCAGAGACCGCGCGAAGGATTCGCGCCGGAAAGGTTTCGTCGCGCGAAGTTTTGGCGGCACGACTGGCCCGCATCCAATTGTGTGAGCCAGCAGTACATGCCTTGGCGATCCCGCTACTGGAATTGGCCGAGCGTTCCGCGCGGGCCTGCGATGAATTGCAAGCCCGTGGAGCCGAGCTTCCGCCGCTGCATGGCGTGCCAATTTCCATCAAGGAATGTTTTCACGTTCGGGATACCGATGCCTGTATCGGGCTTTCGGCGCTTGCGGGAGAGAAAGCTCCGGCCGATGGCTCGACCGAAGGGCCACTGGTCAAGCTATTGCGCGATGCGGGGGGAGTGATTGTTGGCAAAACGAATGTGCCACAGCTCATGATGTGGAATGAGTGCGACAACCCGGTCTATGGACGGACGAATAATCCGTGGGATGTTTCGAGGACTCCCGGCGGCAGCAGCGGCGGCGAGGCAGCGCTCATTGCAGCCGGCGGTTCGGCGCTGGGGCTAGTGAATGACCTAGGGGGAAGCATTCGCGTTCCGGCCCACTTTTGTGGATTGGCCGGTTTAAAGACAACTTCGTACCGACTTTCGCGCGAAGGAACGCGGCGAAACTTTCGTGGCGTGATTGGGATGGTGACGGCCTGTGGTCCCATGGCCAGGCGCGTTGAGGATCTAGAACTTGCCATGCAGGTGTGGCTGGGCGGTAACGCGGCAGGACAGGATCGTGCGTTTCCAGTTGCTTATGCAGCGAAGCCCCTTCCCATGGTGCAGGGACTGCGGGTTGTCGCTTGGAAAGAGGATGGGACTTTTCCACTAGCGCCTGCAATGCGGCGGGCCATTGAACTTGCTGCCCAGCGATTGCGGCAAGCGGGCTTGGTTGTTGAAGAAGTAGCGGCGCCGCCGTTCCTGGCGGAGGTCATGGAGATTTTTCTAGGGCTGCTTACCAGTGACGGTGGCGCGGATCTGAAGGAATTAGCCAAGGGGAGCAAGCTCGATTGGCGTGTTTCGCGTTTGCTATGGCTGGGAACGCTGGGGCCGATTCGGCGCGAGCTTATCGCGAAGACCCTGACATTGGCTGGGCAAAAATGGCAGGCAAGAGTCTTGCGCCAGACGGCCAGCAGCACAGGCAAGCAACTTTGGAAATGGCGCGAGCGCCAAGACGCATTGCAAGAGAAGTTTTTGCATTGGCTACGCAGCAATCAATACGATGCCGTTTTGGCTGCTCCCTATGCGACGGCAGCACTGCCTCACGAAGCCGCCATCGACCTTGTCGGTGCCAGCAGCTATGCCCTGTGGGCGAATCTGTTTGGAATGCCCGCTGGTGTGGTCCCCGTGACGAACGTCATCGCCCAAGATATTCCCACAACATCGCCTGCAACTTCGGATATTGTACTGAAACGATTTCAAACGGTTCAGCAAAACAGTGTTGGCTTGCCTGTCGGCGTGCAAATCGCCGCCCCGCATTGGCGCGAAGAGGTTTGTTTAGCACTAATGAAGGTGATTGAGCAAGAGCGTGACCGCAACAGTTGACCGATAGAGAGGCAAAAAATACAAGCTGATTAGTGAACGTGGTGAGGGGATAGTATGATGAAGTTGTTTGCGACATATTTGCCAAGAATCCGCTTCTCGCTTGCCAGTTTGCTTTTGATTGTCACGGTCGTCTGTTTGTCACTAGGCTGGGTCTCACGTGCTCTGCGTCAGCGGCGTATCGTAGAGTCGCTCAATAAGGTTAATGGTCAACTTGTGTGGTTTGCTGGTGATGTAAGACTCAATAGCCCTGACGATTTTGCATTGGCCGTACAAAGGTATCAGGCCAGGAAATCACTCTTGTTTCACATGCGAGAGTGTGTTGTGGGCGCGAAGGTGTATTCTCAAGCGGTAGAGGGGGATTCGGCATGTGTCATTGAAAAACTTGGAATGCTCTATGGAATTGAACAGGTGCAGCTATATCAAGATAATATTGATGACAAATGCTTGTTTCAGTTAGCACACTGGAACGGTCTTCAAGAGGTTGTTGTTAATTCTGACGCAGTGTCAGACGTTGGGATTGCATACCTTGGCAGTCTTCCGCATTTGAAGTCATTGGATATTCGACATTGCAGGCAAGTTACGGCTGAAGCATTCGTGCAGCAAAATGGGTTTCGGGCATTGCGGCATTTAGATGTTGCGGAAACTGGCATCACCACTGAGCAAATTGAAGCGATTAGACGAGCTCTTCCCAATTGTGAGGTGGTAGAGATTCGCTTGGAGGTTCTCCCCTAATCACTCGTTCCCCGACCAAAGAAACGCCGGGTGCCACTGCTGGCTTGGCCGACCGTGTGGACGTTACTAGCGGGGGTGAGTAAAAAGGAACTGCCGGAGCGAGATGACGAGGGGATGGTGCATCAGGACGTGACGTTCTCGTGCTCCTGTCGGACACCCTTGTTGACCTAGGATATGTGGCAAGAACTGCTTATCGAGAGTTTCGACGTTCCGTTACTGATCAAAGTTTTGAAAACGTCCCTCACCAGTCACTTTAAACGAATCGAACTAAAGAGTGTCAACCGATGGCATTAAACGTCACTTTCAGAAGCGGTGGCCCAACTCAGGTCCCTAGCGATTTAACGGCCTTTGAACATGAGACCGGCTTGATTTTGCCTGCTGATTATAAAGCCTGGCTGTTACGGCATAACGGCGGATTTCCCGAAACGCCCATTGGATTTCGGCAGGGCGAAAAAGTTGTAGAACTAATTTGTTTCCACGACCTGCTTCCGACAAATGATAAAGGCCTTCGCAGTAGTTATCGCCGGGTTGTAATCGAGGGATTCGTTCCCGGATATCTCCCCATCGCTTTGGCTACTGGAGGCGGGAACCATCTCTACCTCTCATGCACACCAGCTGTCCGTCAGGGGTTGTTTACTTCCAAGGAGATTTGTGATGACGACAACACGATAGGAATAACTCTATTTCCGCTAGCGGACTCATTTCAGGACTTTTGGGATTCGATCATACCCTTTTCGGAAGACGGAGCTTGAGGTCGTCCGGCATACCTGCTGTTTTTAAGGTCGCCGAGCTTGCCAGGTGGTTTTGAAACTGGCTCTAATGTACTGTCGCTTGGAAAAGGAGTCGCAAACGTGGAGTTTAGTGAAGCACGAAGCTGCATTATGTTGTTTGTGGTTTTCATTTTGTATAACATTTGCGTGTGGGTAGATACATTGTTTCTATGTGCATTTGTTATTTTCGTTCTCAAGCAACCGCTGCCCCGTCAAGATTACATTATACTTCCGGTGACTTTTTTCCTCATGGTGATTGGCTGGTTTCAAATGCTCGCAATCATCCGATTTTACGAATGGTCGGTTGAGCGTCGCAATAAAAAGTCATCTGCATCCGATTTCGATGACAAAACGTGAATCGAAGAGGTGATTTTGAAATCGACAAGCCTGCTCAATACGGAACCCAAGGTAAAGAAAACTGGCAGCTAGTGGCGCCAGCGGATGAATCGTTCGAGTACTCTCGTTCGGGTGCGAAGGGAGTTAAGATCATGTACGAAGTGAAACGAGCAAGTGTTTATCGCGAGACAGGGCTGTTGCGAGTATTACCACTTGAAGTCCATGGTCCAACAGATTTACGACTTCTCTATGTTGTGGAATGTCCAACAAAGTGCCTTACGTTTCGAGGTGGTCGTGTGGTCTATGACGATGATGGAGATCTATCGCCTGAGTATATTTTTATCGTCGAAAAGCCCGACTTCGACATTAAGGCCATCATTGGGATGCATCTCTCTGATCGACCAAATGAGGGTAACATCAAGTCTTTAGCAGTGGCACCCGGCGAACCCAGGAATTGAAGTCAAACTAGACTGGTAGAGGTTCCTGCAATGGGATTCCTTTTTGAATGTGAGGACAAAACTGTTTGGTCACCCAGCATGGATGTGGGGAAGAACTTCCTTGCTCAAGTGCGTCATCTCGAGGAGCAACTGAAGACGGCCAGTGGTGTAGGACTCGTGATTTCTGATTTCGTTGAAATCGATTTTCACGGCATCGCCAACTTTCTTCAGCAGATCGGCGGATTGGCGAATTTGCAAAACCGCTCGATGCAACTGCTTCTGAAAGGTGTAGTCGTGCATTTGCTCGCTTTGTTGTGTTGCAGTGCATTGCCTAACCATCTCGAAGCCTTGTACCCTCCTGATTGGGTTGAAGAGGCGAGAACGCTTTCTCGGTCAAACATGCAGAGCATTTGCAAGGATTTAGAGTAGGCGCTGTTGATCGGCGACGGGTTCAGCAAATAATCCATCGCCTCATCGCCTCATCGCCTCATCGCCTCATCGCCTCATCGCCTCATCGCCTCATCGCCTCATCGCATTGTTCCGCTATCACCAACGATTTGAATTCCGCTGCATCGACGGGTGGCACGGCCCTGACCAACGGGAAGGGCGTGGTGATTGGGGCTTGCGTGCGGATCCATGGTTGCTGGTTCGCGGCGGGCGTAGGGATGGTTCCAAGCCAACGGGCCTTCTACGCTGGTGGGTTTTCGCCGTTGGCTTAACCCACCCTACTTGTCTAACACGCCCTTCGGCTGCGCCTCCAGGGCGTGCCACCCTGCGAATTATTGGCCGTGACCTCCCATCGCTAGTCAGCTGAACGGGTGGTTGTTTGGAGGTACTGTATGGATTCGTAAAAACTCAGCAAAAGTATCCGCTCTACTTTTTCTTCATTGTGCTGCGAAGAAGATCAACCATGTCGGCAGAAGTAGTGTCAAACACGAGAATTCCAGAAATGCCAGGCATTTTAGAGGTTTCAAACAGCACGTAGGGATTTATCGGACCGCTGAGCAACAGTTGGCATCCGGCCGTTCGGCCGCCGTCAAGGATTCGGCGAATGGATCGAACTCTTTTGTGGAGTACCTCTTTTGGTACATTGTCGCAGGACAGGGCCACAATTAGGTCAGTGCAATCGAGGCGGTTATCAACAAGCTGAAGTGAGAGTTCCCCTTCGTCTTCGATGTGCAGCAAAACGTTCATTCCGGTATCGAGAATTCTAGAAAGGTCGTCTCCTTTTCGTGCGAGTACCCATTTGACACGTTTCTTTAAGACTTGATCTCGATCGCTTTCCTGGTGAACTTTGCTAATGCCTAGTTGGACGCCCATGGATGCAACGTCATTCAGTTCTGAAAGGTGTTCTGGAGGAACCAAATAGATGGTATTGATGGGCCATGCGTCGTCATGAGTCATTTCTAAACTATAGGAGTCGACATAAACCCATCGATTGTTGTCGTAACCTTCACGTGCCCGTACATCCATATCTAAAGTAAACGCAAACGTCGGCTGATTGATATTCATGGGCTTTCCTTAAAGCAATGTGGAAAAGCTGGGTGGTAAAAGAGTCGCCGTTTTAATGCCATGTTCGATTAATCCAGCGAGTCTATCTGCCGTCACTCCGTATGTCCAGAAAGGCGCTGCGAAAGAAAAAACGCCGATGGAACCAAGTCCACCGGCGTTTGTATTTACCGAGTTAACCAAGCTTGGCTGTAAGCCAAGAGATTGCCTACTGGTTAGCCAGCATCTTCCGCAGAACGGTTTGCAGAATGCCACCGTTGCGGTAGTAGTCGATTTCGACAGGCGTATCGATGCGGACGTTGGCTTCGAAGGACTTCACCGAGCCATCGGCAGCGGTGGCCTTCACGGTCACCTTGCTGCGTGGCTGGATCTTGTCGTCCAGGCCGACAATCTCGTAAGTTTCTTCGCCGGTGAGGCCCAGGGACTTCCAGGTTTCTCCCTTGGGGAATTCCAAAGGCAGCACGCCCATGTTCACCAGGTTGCTGCGATGGATCCGTTCAAAGCTGGCAGCGATAACAGCTCGCACGCCAAGCAGGAACGTTCCCTTCGCGGCCCAGTCGCGGCTACTGCCGGTGCCGTATTCAGTGCCGGCCAAAATGATGGTCGGAACCTTGGCGGCTTTGTACTGGATGGCCGCATCGTAGATGCTAACCACGGCCGCGTTGTCAGCACCCTTCAGCAGGCAGCGAGTAACGCCCCCTTCGGTCCCAGGAGCGAGGAAGTTGCGGATACGAATGTTAGCAAACGTGCCACGAACCATCACGCGATCGTTACCGCGGCGGCTGCCATAGCTGTTGAAGTCGATGGGCTGCACATCGTTTTCCACCAGGAACTTCCCCGCAGGGCTGTTCTTGGAAATATTGCCAGCGGGCGAGATATGGTCGGTTGTGACCGAGTCACCCAGAACGGCCAAAACTTTCGCACCGCTCAGTGGCTGGATCGGCTTTACTTCGACGGTCAATTCCGAAAGGAAGGGGGGCTCTTGAATGTAGGTGCTTGCTTCCTTCCATTGGAACAAGTCCCCTTCAGCCACCTTGATGGCATTCCACTTCTCATTGCTTTCCAGAGCGCCGGCGTAACGGCTGCTGAACATCTCGGGAAGTACCGACGACTTCATGACCGATTCAATCTCGTCATGCGTCGGCCAAATTTCCTTCAGCATGACAGGACCTGCCGCACCTTGACCGATTGGCTCATTGAGCAGATCGATATCGGTCGTGCCAGCGATGGCATAAGCAACCACGAGTGGCGGGCTGGCCAAGTAGTTGGCCTTCACGTGGGGATTGACGCGTCCTTCAAAGTTGCGGTTACCGCTCAGCACGGCCGAGGCGACCAAGTCCCCTTCGGTAACGGCGGCAGCAACGGCGTCTGGCAAAGGACCACTGTTACCGATGCAGGTCGTGCAGCCGTAGCCTACGGTTTGGAAACCCAAAGCGTTTAGCGGTTCGGATAGGCCGGCCTTGTCGAGATAGTCGGTAACCACGCGCGAGCCAGGGGCCAGGCTGGTCTTCACGTACGACGGAACCTTCAATCCCTTGGCAACTGCCTTCTTGGCAAGTAGGCCTGCGGCGATCATTACCGAAGGGTTGCTGGTGTTGGTACAGCTGGTGATCGCTGCGATCACAACGGCTCCATGGCCGATGGTCGAGCTGTGACCGTTATCTTTCACCGTGGCAGTACGCTTGGTGGCGGCTGCATCCAGACCGAAACCACGTTCAGCAATCGGGGCAGACAAGGCCGAATGCCAGGTCTTCTTCATGCTGGCCAGCGGAACGCGATCTTGTGGACGCTTTGGACCGGCCAGCGACGGTTCAATCGTGCTGAGGTCGAGCGACATCGTCTTGGTATAGATGCATGCTGGCGAAGCATCGGTACGGAACAGGTCTTGTTCCTTGTAGTAGCGTTCGGCCAATTGCACGTCGGCCTCACTACGGCCCGTACGGCGCATGTATTCCAGCGTTTCGGCATCGACCGGGAAGAAGCCCATCGTGGCGCCATATTCTGGTGCCATGTTGGCGATCGTTGCACGGTCGGCCAACTTCATGCGGGAAACGCCCGTGCCGTAGAACTCGACAAACTTGTCAACCACGCCGGCCTTACGCAAGATCTGCGTGACGGTCAGCACCATGTCGGTGGCGGTAGCACCGGTGGGAAGTTCACCGGTCAGTTCAAAGCCGATAACTTCTGGCAAAAGCATGTACAGCGGTTGGCCCAGCATTACGGCTTCAGCTTCGATACCACCCACACCCCAGCCCACAACGCCCAGGCCGTTGATCATGGTGGTATGGCTATCGGTGCCAACCAGCGAATCTGGCAAAGCAACCGGGCCTTGCTTGTCGCTACGGATGAAAACACCCTTGGCGAGATATTCAAGATTCACTTGGTGGACGATACCAACATTCGGTGGCACCACGCGGAAGTTGTTGAATGCCTTTTGTCCCCAGCGCAAGAACTCATAGCGTTCGCCATTGCGTTGGAATTCTAGTTCGACGTTTTCGCCCAGTGCTTGTAGCGAACCGAAGCTATCGACTTGAACCGAGTGATCGATCACCAGGTCGGCAGGGATCAGCGGATTGATTCGTTTGGGGTCACCACCGAGGCGCTTCATGGCTGAACGCATGGCGGCAAGATCCACGACGGCAGGTACGCCGGTGAAGTCTTGCAGGACAACGCGCGACGGCTTGAACGGAATCTCTAGCTTGGCAGGTGCAGGTGCATTCCAAGAAGCGAGGGCCTTCACATCGTCGGTCGAAACTTCGTAGCCGTCGCAATTGCGAAGCACGGATTCGAGCAATACGCGAATGGAGAAGGGAAGCTTACTGATCGCCCCCAGCCCTTGTTCTTCTAACTTGCGGAGGCGGTAGATTCCGGCCTTACCATTTCCGGTCTCAAAAGTGTCGCGAGCATTGAAGGGGTCAAACGTGGCAGCGTGGCTCATGGCAACCGTAACCTACTGGTCTGAATAGGACTTGGGAAAAACGGAACAACCGTGGCGGCAATAGACCTACGGCTCAAAGAGAGCCGGAAGGTGGGAAGAGGTCCTACCTGAAAAGGCTGCATGCCGCCAATCGGGCAGGGTTAGGAAGGGCCTCTTGAAGGTTCACAGTTTATCGCAATTTTGGGTGCCTGTCTGCCATGGCGGTAGCGGAAGAATGGTTTCCCTTGAATGTAATCTGGCCCTACAATCTGTCAGGGACCAGAAAAACTCCGTTGCGAACCATCAACGGTTGCTTATAGAATAGAGTAAGGTTGCTTAGAAGCCTTTGTTTGTCATTTCGCCCGTTTAAGGAATGGCAAGCCGGGTGCTTCCTGTTTGTGACCTCCCGCCGTTCCGCCTCCTGCCTGCGACCCTGCCCACCACGCCTGCCATAAGGTTTTCGGACATGCTACGAATCACCGGACCGTCCAAACGCCTGTGCGATGGCATTAGCCGCCGAGACTTTTTGACGATTGGCGCCTTGGGGATGGGAGGGCTGGCTCTGCCGGACTTGCTGCGGGCGGAAAGCCAAAACGGCACGGGAAAACGGCATAAAGCCATCATCATGATCTACCTGTGTGGGGCTCCGCCGCACCAGGATATGTTTGATTTGAAGATGGATGCCCCGGCTGAGATCCGCGGCGAATTCCAGCCGATCAACACCAACGTTCCGGGCATTCAAATCTGCGAACATATGCCCCGCTTGGCCAAAATCATGGACAAGCTGGTTCCAATTCGGACGGTTTATGGTTCTCCTTCTGGCGACCATGATTCGTTCATTTGCTACAACGGCCGAACGGTCCAGCGTCAGCCCGCTGGCGGTTGGCCGTCGATGGGTTCGACCATTTCTCGGCTCAAAGGTGCGGCCGACCCTTCGTGCCCGCCATTTGTGGGGCTCTCGCCGAAGGCAGGGCATCCTCCGTACGGCTCGCCAGGGCATCCGGGCTATACCGGGCCGGCCCATTCGGCCTTCCGTCCCAATGGTGACGGCAAGGGAGATTTGGTCCTGCAGGACATTTCGGTCGACCGTTTGGGCGACCGGAAATCGTTGCTGACGAGCGTTGACCGGATGCGGCGCAACATGGACGCCACCGGCGCACTAGCAGGGCTGGATAACTTTTCGCAGCAAGCATTTGGCATGCTCACTTCGAGCAAGCTTGTAGAAGCTCTGGATCTTTCGAAGGAGCCCGAGGCGGTACGCGAGCGTTACGGCAAGGGAGATCCACGCAACTACGGCGATGGTGCTCCGCGAAACCTCGAGCACTTCTTGCTGGCTCGCCGCTTGGTCGAAGCGGGGGCTCGGGTGGTGACGCTGAACTTTGGTCGCTGGGACTTCCACGCACAAAACTTTAGCGAGGCAAAGAACACTCACCTGCCGCAATTTGACCAAGGGATGAGTGCCTTGGTGGAAGACCTGTACGCTCGTGGTTTGGGCGATGATGTTTCGGTGATCGCTTGGGGTGAGTTTGGTCGCACGCCGATCATCAATAAGGATGCTGGCCGTGACCATTGGCCGCAAGTTGGCTGTGGGCTGCTGGCTGGTGGTGGCATGAAGATGGGGCAAGTGATCGGAAAGACCGACCGGACTGCCTCAGAACCGGTGGAACGTCCTGTGCACTTTGGTGAGGTCTTTGCTACGCTCTATCACCAAATGGGAATCGATCCCCATAACACGACGCTGCGTGATCTTGCGGGGCGGCCGCAGTACTTGGTAGATCACCAACATCAGGTCATGCGCGAGCTTATCTAGTTCGGGCTGAGCTTGGCCGGGGAGTCTCTTTTGTGAGGTCTCCCCATCTAGAATCCCCAGTGCGCTACCGCCACAATGTGGCTTGTAGTGTCTTGCGCTTCCAAGAGAGCACAAAGTGGGGAACCGATGAATTCGCGACTCGGATACGATGTTCAGCGTTGGGCTTCTCGTTGTCTTCACACCGTAGCGGCCATGGCTGTGGCGGGAGTGACTTGCTGGAGCGTTGCAAGTGCGCAAGAGCCTGCAGAAAAGCCGCCGGTTGCTGTGGGACGCCAGTTGCCGGGGATTCAGGTCGGCGGAAGCACGCTACTTCCTTCGCAGTGGTCGCTAAAGCCAGCGGGCAAGCATCTGAAGCTGGGCGATTTTCCGGTCCATATTGTGCAGCATCCCGGCAGTACTTATGCGGCCGTTTTGCACAATGGTTATGGCGAGCATGAGATCGTGATTGTTGATTTGGCAACGCTTAAGGTTGTCTCACGCGCAAGTGTGCCGCAGTCATTCTATGGCTTAGCATTTTCTCCCGCAGGTGATTGGCTGTATACCAGCGGCGGCGATCAAGAGGTTGTCCACCGCTTTGCGTTTTCGAAGGGTTATCTGTCAGAGCATCAACTAATGCCCGTTGGGAAGGTTACCGACAAGTTTGTGCCTGGTGGCATTTCAGTAGATAAGGCACACCAGCAATTGTGGGTCGCTTGTCCCTGGGGAAATACGCTATGCCAAGTTCCTGTTCCTTCGGGCAAGGAAGGGGATGCGGCACCGCCGGCGAAACACTTTGCCTTGCCGGAGGCGGACGCCTATCCGTATGCCACACGTATTTCCGCCGATGAAAAGCGAATCTTTGTCAGCCTCTGGGGGAAAAACGGCGTCGCTGTCTTTGACATCGAAAAACAGGCGTTTACGGGAGTGTGGCCGACTCAGCCCCATCCGACCGAGATGCTTCTTTCGCCCGATGGAGAGCTGCTGTATGTGGCCTGCGCGAATAGCAATACGGTTTGCGTCATCGATATTGATGATGGTGAAACTCGCGAAGTGATTGGCAGCAGTTTGTATCCCAATGCACCAGTAGGAAGCACCCCTAGCAGCATTGCTCTGTCACCGGATGGCAAGGTGCTATTGATTGCCAACTCGGATAACAACAACTTGGCGGTGATCGATACTTCCCACCCAGGAAAGAGCCATGCACTTGGCTTTATTCCAACCGGATGGTATCCCACCTCGGTTCGGTTTTCGGAAAAGGGGGACAAGATCTTTGTGACCAGTGGTAAAGGATTGGCCTCGGCAGCCAACCCCCAAGGGCCCAACCCCAAGGCAGGTGATCCACCGGTTACCGTCCGTCAGTACATTGGCGGGCTATTTACTGGGACGATTAGCGCGATTGATGTTCCTTCACCGGCACAGATGGCGAAGTTTACCAAAGAAGCGTATGCCTGTAGTCCGCTTCGAAAGGATCTACAGCCGGTCATTAGTGCTGCTGAAGAAGGGAACCCGATTCCGCCCAATGTTGTCCCGCTTCAAGGAAAAGAGAAAGATGCCGCTGCTGCACTCAATGCGGGGGCGAAGCAATCTCCGATCAAGTATTGCATCTACGTCATCAAAGAGAACCGCACCTACGATCAAGTCTTTGGCGATATGCCTGAAGGGCACGGCGACAAGGACCTTTGTATCTTTCCAGAAAAGATCACTCCCAATCATCATGCGCTAGTACGCGAGTTTGTACTGCTTGATAACTTCTATGTGGAGAGTGAAGTAAGTGCCGATGGTCACGAATGGACGATGGCAGCCTATGCCACCGATTTTGTCGAGAAATCTTGGCCGCTTCTCTATCGTGGTAGTCGTACCGGCAAGCTGGGATATCCTGCGGAAGGGAACTTTCCAATTGCGCAGTCGGCCGGAGGCTACCTGTGGGATCGCTGTGCCTCGGCAGGGGTAACGTATCGCAGTTATGGGGAATTCATTGCCAATGGCCCCAAGGTGGGAACGCCCAGTACGGCCAAGGTGAAGTCACTAGAAGGACACTTTGATCCGCTCTATCGCGGTTACGATCTCGACTATCCCGATGTCAAACGGGTGGAGCGCTATATCGAAGAACTGCAAGGGTTTGAAAAGACGGGAGCAATGCCCCAACTGACCATCTTGCGACTTCCCAATGATCACACGTTTGGAACGAGCGTGGGGAAGCCAACGCCAACGGCCATGGTGGCCGACAATGATCTGGCGCTAGGACAACTGGTAGAGGCAGTTAGCAAAAGCAAGTTTTGGAAAGAGACCGCAATCTTTGTGGTAGAGGATGATGCCCAGAACGGTAGTGATCATGTGGATGCCCATCGTACGGTGGCCTTGGTGATTAGCCCACACACCAAACGCAAGTTTGTCGACAGCACGATGTACAGCACATCCAGCATGCTGCGAACGATGGAGTTGATTTTGGGGCTAGAGCCGATGACGCAGTTCGATGCGGCCGCGAAACCGATGTACAACTCCTTCTCTGCCACGCCTGACTTTACTCCGTATCAGCATCGCCCTGCCGGGACGGATTTGGATGCCAAAAATCTGGCGGGAGTCTTTGGTGCGGAGATGTCTTCCAAGTTTGACTTCAGCAAGGAAGATGCAGCGGATGATTTGCTGCTGAATGAAGTGGTTTGGCGCAGCGTGCGTGGCCCTAATTCGAAGATGCCCGCACCTGTTCGTGCTGGTTTCGTCTTTGCGTCAGAAGGAGAAGAAGACGAGGAGGAGGAAGAGGACGAAGATTAGGAAGCGTTCCGTCGTGGATTCATCCGCCAGTTAACCGGATGCGATATCTACACGGGAAGATTTGTGTCTAACTCGTCTAGCACTAGGGTGGAATGCTCTGGGAAACGCAAAAGGTATCGGTTGATGCTTGAATTTCCATCGAAAAGGGGCGGGTGATGAAATCTATTCCACAGGATCAATTGAAGCAGATTTCATTCCCCGATTGCGATATCACGTTGTTTAGGTTGTCGCCATACCACTTAGAGATGCGACTGAACGGCGTTTTCCAGGAAGGTTGTGGATTGGTGGACGCACCGGTGCATGTTGTAGTTTCCGGTTGGAGCCATGCATCCATTACAAGATACAACTCAACTTGGGCAGAGCCCTATGTGCATATTCCCGCTCGTTTGGACCTCTGCGAATGTGGTGAGTTGAAGGATATTTGCGAGTGGAATGTTACCAACTCCGTCTTGTCATTTTCTGGTTTCGAAAAATTCTCTGGGCAATGGCAAGAGTTCGTTTTCTCCAATGCTTCCATTGAAATTCGGATAGATGAATAGCGGCACTTACCGGCGCGGCGCGAGATGTGAGTGTTTCGTAATTGGCCTGCATTTTGACTTTCCGACCTAATGGATGAATAAAGCATCGCCATTGGAGCACCAGGAATAAAACACGCCGCGGCAACTCTTCCTAGCGTGCTCCTAGGCCGCTAACTTGCATTGCTGGCCACCGTTTCCCAGGCCCCGTAAAAAATATTTGGCAATCGGTGGCGAGGATGGTTTGCATCCCCCACTTGGAGAGAATATGCTATTTGGCGGGGGTGACTTAGTAATCTATCCGTAGGCTGCTCCCTATCCTTTCTAGCGAGGTCGTAGGGCAAAGGCAGGGCGGGGCGATGACAATTAATGTGGTCTGTCAGAGTTGTGAGGCAAAGCTCAAAGCTCCTGATGATTGGGCCGGCAAAAAGGTTGCATGTCCAAAGTGCAAAACGGCGGTAGTTATTCCTGCAGCGGGGCCGGGCGCCAGGAGTGATACTACGCCGAAGGTATCGCCAGCGGCCGGTGCACCATCGCCAAGGACCGCGGCACCTCCCAGCTCGGCCGTGAATCGCCCCAAGGCAAACACCTCGGCGCCGCATGACAGTGATGAAGAACTGTTTCAGGCGGTGCTTGAAGGGCGAGCGCCTGTTCGCTCAGCAGCCTCTACAGCCTCTCCACCAGCGGCAAAGCCAGCGATTCCTGCTGCTGCGAAGGAGGTTGGCGAATCGCCAAAGGCCCCGCCAAAAAGTAGTAGCGGTGGTCCTGCGTCGCGGAATGAAGTGGCGCTGCAAAACCTGCGACAGAAGCGCGCCTTATTGCGCCCCGAGTGGCTTGCGTGGTTGTGGCTTCTGCTGTTTGTGCCGTTGGTCTTAACCTCGTTCATGGGAAAGCCCGACATCACAACAGATCTGATGCAAGAACTAGGAGAGAATCCCCACATTGTGGAGCAGCTAGAAGCACAAGAGGCGATGGGAGCAGAGGTTGATCGTTTCGATCTGCTGAAGTTGTTGCCCGGCAAGAAGCTGAAGGGGGCAATGCTGTCCGTCGATAGCTTGGGGCACTGGGGAATCGCCTTTGTGTCGGCACTATTTTATGCAGCCTTGATCCAAGCCACGTTTCGTTTCTCGTCAACACACATTGGCCATGCGGCCGCCGTTGCCATCTTTACGGGAACGGCAGGGATCTTGCTGCTGCTGGGGCTGCAAATGTTAGCGGTGATGTATATCACTTCCGGCGTAAGAATTCGTGGTGGAATTATTGGCCTGGTGATTCAGCTCATACTGGCGTTTATCGCCTTTACCTACCGCTGCGCCATAGACCCGGAAATGGGATTTCTGCCAAGTCTGTTTGGCTTTACTTTTGGTGTCGGGCTTTGCGAAGAACTTTGCAAGGCCATCCCGATCATTTGGATGCTGCGAAGCTATCGCACGCTGGGATGGCGGGGAGCGGCCATTTGGGGCCTAGCAAGTGGCGTGGGTTTTGGCCTGAGCGAAGCCATCTCGTACAGCGGCGCCATGTACAACGGCTTGTTAGGATCGTCGATCTACTGGGTTCGTTTCCTCTCGTGCGTGGGGCTGCACTCGATGTGGGCCGCCACAGTGGCGATCTTTATGTGGCGCGGACGAGACGAGATTGAAGCCGCCGAAGATTGGACCGATTTCGCCGTCATCCTAGGGAAATACATGTTCCTTGCCATGCTACTGCACGGCCTTTACGACACCCTCCTGAAGGCCGAGCTCGATTTACTGGCCCTGCTTGTCGCCATTTTTAGCTTCTTTGTCTTCATCTTTGTCATGCACAATACCCAGGCCGCCACCAGAGGCGAAGAGCACGCGGAAATTTTTTGATTGCCGCGTGGATGGGGTGGCTGGGTGGTGACGGTTGCCTATTTGCTTGGAATCAGCTCCAAGCAGACGAGTTCGTCATCACCACGTACGTACATGAGTCCGCGGGCAATCACGGGGGCGGCCCAGCAAGGATATTTCAGAAGCACTCCCCCAGAAATCTTTTTGTTCGGGTTTCCGCCGAGCAGGTCAAACGAGACAGGCTCAAATCCTTTGGGGGTCGCCTTGAAGAGGATCAGTTGGCCGTACTCGCCAAGGCAAAGGAAGTGTCCATCGACATAGGTGAGTGAAGTACGCGTGAGATCTGGCTCTGACCACATCACTTTGCCAGTCTTCCATTCGACGCAGCGCAGTTCAGCGTTGCCGGTGTGCCGCCCACTGCTTCCGTAGACGTAGCCGTCGTGCACGACGGGGGTGTTCCAGTGGGTTTGAAGCGACTTCTTATCGCGAATGCCGGACTTGTCTTTCCAAACCACCGGTGGCTCGGCAATTTTCTCGGGGCCATTTAACGGGTTGAGGTCGAGCATAGCGCTGCCGGGTCCGTAAGTCTCCGAAATGAGAACCTGCCCCTGATAGACCGCTGGCATGCTGGCGTTAACGCTTTCGAGGCTTTCAGCTCGCCAAGGGAACTCAAATACGACGGTTCCCTTCTTCGGTTCAAAGCCAACCAGGCCGCCGCGACAGAATGCGAGGCCCCAATTACGATTTCCCACCTTGGCAACCTTCATGGATGCATAGCTGGCTAGTTCATCGGTGATGGCATAGCGTTCTTTGCCAGTCAGTTTGTCAAACGCGACGATGCCGCTGCCGGCACCTTCCACGAGGTTGAGCTGGCTGGTTGTAAACTTTTTTGCGTCTCTGCCGCTACCACCGACCATGACCAGCAGTAGGTCTTCAAAGATGACTGGCGTGCTTCCGACGCCAAAGAAGTTCTGCACCACGCCGTAAGCTTCGGTTGTGTCGATACTCCAGATCATTTTGCCGTCGTTGGCGGAAAGGCAAAGGAGCATTCCCTCAACGCCAAATGCGTAAACGCGATCTTCATCAATCACAATGCTGCAACGCGGACCATTATTGTAGCCATAGCTATCGACGTATTCGGTAGGATATTCATACTTCCAGATCGCATCACCAGTTTCGGCATTGAGGGCAACAATACGAGCTTGGTCTTTGATTCGATCAAACTGATAGAGCCTGCCGCGAGAGACGGTGGGGGCTCCATAGCCTGATCCCAGTTTGCGACGCCACAAGATCGGCAAAGGTGCGCGTCCGGCTTTTTCAGCGGCGCTGATCCCCGTGATATCAAGGCCAGTTTCCGTTGACTTGCCATCGCCGCGTGGACCTAAGAACTGCGGCCAATCCTCTTGGTTTAGTCCTGCGGCCAACTTTCGTTTGGCAAGGTCTCGCGGTGGTGGTGCACCCAGAGCAGTTCCGCTGATAAATAGGGATGCAATCAGCAGAATGGACAACGCCCAGCCGCTGATCTTTGGCGATCCGGCCTGGGCTGCTGTGTGGCTGGTTGGGGCGGAGGTGCTTCGATGCATAGGAATGGTCAATCCTTGGGAAGGGCCTTTGGCGGGTTCTTCGTGCCCCTGATTTTAGCCAGCGAAGGCCTATGCGATGACAGGGGGAAGCGGTTCTCGGGCGAGTTTTCTTGGGCTTCTGGCTAGGGAAAAGCGGGTTCCATCAGGGGGAAACCGCAATGCTATCGGTTTGGGCTTCGCGCGAAACGTGGTACAGTTGTGGGATCACCACCCCAGCCGTGAGTAAGCACCATGTTACGAGTTTCGCCAACCATCACGATTCCTGACGAAGAACTGCGGTTCACCTTTTCACGCAGCGCGGGGCCGGGGGGCCAGAATGTGAACAAGGTTAACAGCAAGGCGACCTTGCACTGGAACCCTAGCCAGTCTGCGGTAATGCCGCCGGGAGTTTTGGCTCGGTTCCTTGCTACCTATGCTTCCAAAATCACCATTGCTGGCGATGTGGTGATCGTTAGCCAGGAATATCGAGACCAGCCGAAAAACATCCAGTCCTGCTTGGAAAAGCTTAAGCAGATGATTGCGGCCGTGGTGGTTCCCCCTAAAAAGCGTAGGGCCACAAAGCCTACGAAAGGGTCTCAGGTTCGGCGTTTGGCCGAGAAGAAGAGCCGTTCGCAAGTGAAGCAGGGGCGACAAGGGAAGCCAGGGGTAGACTAGATAGCCAAGCCATTTTTTGATTTTGGCAATTGAGCCCCAGCAGTGCCGGTCGTATCATGTAGGCATTGGTCATGCCCATCCCACCGTCCGGTCAATTTATGGCTCCCTCCCGTCCCCGCCCCACCGGCGCCAAGTCGCGTCGTCGATTTCTCAAAACCACTGCCGGCCTGCTCGCAGGTTGTACGGCTGCGGCATTTACTGGCCCCATCATTTTGGGAGCGCAAGATAAGGCCGGTAGCCAACTTCCTATTTTGGGCGAAGGTGCGTACCGCTATGAGGCGACGCACGGCTGGGGAGAGCTTCCCGCACATATTCAGTGGGGCGAAACGCATGGCGTAGCCGTTGACGAAGCGGGGATGATCTACATCAAGCATCGTAGTGACGCTGCAGAACCGATGGATTCGATCGTTGTCTTTGATCCGGCCGGCAAATTCGTTCGCTCCTTTGGCAAAGAGTATCATCGAGGCGGCCATGGCATCGATATTCGCAAAGAAGGCAGCGAAGAGTTTTTGTATCTGTCGGATGTTGCCCATTGCGTAGTAGCGAAGACCAACCTAAAGGGCGAGCAGGTTTGGGTTAAAAAACGGCCTGAAGAGCCCGGCGTTTATAAGGACGAAACTACGCGTTTTGTGCCGACAAACGTCTGTTTTTTGCCGGACGGCGGATTTGTCATCGCCGATGGCTATGGCTCGAACTTTTTGCATAAATACGATAAAGATGCCAAGTGGGTAAAGACCTGGGGAGGGACGGGTACCGGCCCTGGGCAGTGCCAAACTCCTCACGGCATTTGGCTTGATAACCGGCCCGGGCGAGAGCCTTCGCTGGTGGTGGCTGATCGTGCGAATGTACGTCTGCAGTATTTCACCTTGGATGGCGTGCATCTAGGCTTCAACACCGACGTCAGCTTTCCCGCGCATTTTGATATCCGTGGTGAAGTGCTCCTTTGCCCTGATCTGCACGCGCGGGTTACTTTGTTTGATAAAGACAACAAGGTGATTTCTCATTTGGGCTACGATCCCGAATGGACGAAACAGGCACTCGACGGTTTCCGAATGCGAGGCCAGCCAGAGACCTGGCGGCCGGGGCGGTTCATTCATCCGCACGACGCTTGTTTTGACAAGGATGGCAATATCTTTGTGGTGGAATGGGTCGCTGTTGGTCGCGTGACAAAGTTGCGCGGTTAGTTAGCCTTGCACAGCCGCGTTGCGAATTCCCACGTCACTTCGACCGATGCTGTGCGCAAGCATTCTCTGTGGCCATGACGGTAACTATTCCTAGGGGCACCGTCCTGAAGTTCGTAAATCCCTGAGGGGTGCTTCGTCGCGTTTCCCCCCTCTACGGTGATCCAGTCGCTCAGGATTGCACTCCACCGAAAGTGTAGTTAAAAACGCTCGATGCACCCCGAATGCGATGTTTTAAATTGACGATTTGAAAAAAATAAAACGAGGGTTGTTCTGCCATTAGCAAATCCATGCGGACGCAGTTGGGCGTGATGGCAAAAGCGGTAGAGTAGGTAGGGTTTTGCTGATTGCTACATCTTTTCGCTGGTCTGCCTGAAAAATATGCCGTGTTTTGCAACTGTTTTGCGCACATTGTGTGAAGACTTTGCGCGAAGAGCGGCGGCTAGCAAATTTCTTTCCATCTTCAGACAGCCCCTAAGCCGGGTCGGCGGATGCGAGAACTAATGGGGTTTTAACTCGCATTAGCAAAATGGGGGTGCCGCTTGTGCGACAGTCGGTCGCCTGAAAACGCAAGGTGTTGTGTTTGTGGCACGGTGTTTGCTCTGGGTTTGATTCGTTATAGCAGTGCCTCCTTTCTGGCGGAGGTTGCTAACTGCTCATTGAGGATGTCCGCTCTCCCGGCTCCGACACGGAACGTCTTGAATTCTTACTTTCTTCAAGGAGAGGTGTGATGAACTCCGCAATCTCGCGCACACGGTCTGGTTTCACGCTCGTAGAGCTACTGGTGGTGATCGCCATTATTGGCGTTCTGGTTTCCTTGTTGCTTCCTGCAGTTCAATCTGCTCGCGAAGCAGCACGACGCATGAGTTGTTCTAACAACATGCGACAACTGGGACTGGCTCTACACAACTATCACGACACGATGAAGGTCTTTCCACCAGCGATCCTTGGATCGGGACGCTATGGCGGTAACTACCCTGGCTACACAGTGGCCAACACAACTGGGTGGATGATGATGATCTCGTTCTTAGAACAGAAGGCGATGGCAGATGCCTACAACTTCAACGTTCCTGCTAGTACGTCGAATGGATTTGGCAAGCCGTACGCAGGTGGTGTCTCTTCCAGCGAAGCAAACAAGCCGTACTATAGCAAGAAGCTGACGATGTTCACTTGCCCGAGTGACTCCGAGCCTGCTCAAGCTTTGATCAATGCTCCGAACTCTGCCGATTACTACGAGGCCAACTCGGTAGCTCGCAGCAATTACTTGTTTAGCACGGGCAGCTTTACGGATTATGACGAACCTTATGAACGAACGATGAGCTCGCTCAACTACATCGGTGCCTTTGGTAATGATGGTGCAGCCACGATCGCAACGATCACGGACGGCACCAGCAATTCCATCGCAGTCGGCGAGTCGAAGCAAGGGCATCGTGGCAAGGTGGCATCGGTATTTGGCCCTTATTGGGGTGCTGGTGTGCATACGTGCTGCCACGGCCGGGCCTTTGTCGATACCTCGCTAACGACAGTAGGTGGCAAGTCGGTCCAAGTTGGCCAGCTTTACAGCGGTATCAACTATGACAACGGTGGCGACGGCAAGCGTCAACAATACGCTTGGCAGTTCGGCAGCTACCATCCCGCTGGTGCTCAGTTCACAATGTGCGATGGTTCGGTTCGCTTCATCGCCAACAATGTGGATCACAACAACATCTTCGTGAAGATGTGCCTAATCTCGGACGGTTCGACGGTCCAGATTCCTTAAGCCTATCTAGTGGCCTGTGGTTCGGCTGGGCAGCGTGTTGCTGCTGCCGGATCGCTTGGCCTTATTACCCAAGTGGTAAGTCATTTGATTTTCTAAACGGAGGAGAGGTTTGCAATGAAGATTCGAAATCCACTATTTACGACGTGCAAAGTGCTGGTTTTAGTAGGTTCCGCATCGCTGCTAGGATGCGGCCAAGCGAGTCCCGAGGGAAAGCTAAGTTTGGTCCCCGTGAAGGGTCGCATCACGGTGGGGCAAACGCCCCTGGCGGATGCTCAAGTCGCCTTTCATATCGATGGCCAAGCACCGGAGGGCTATGTCGGCAGCGGTGCCAAGACGGATGCTCAAGGGTTCTTCGAACTGACCGTAGGGCCGCGTAAAGGAGCGGTTCCTGGAAAGTACAAAGTGACCGTTAGCAAGTTGGCCAAGCCCGATGGGTCCCCCTTGCCGGAAAGCACCGGTGGCATGGATGTGATGCAGCTTCGGATGCAGGGCAAGATCGTTGAAACGATTCCTGCAAACTTTAGCCAGCTTCCGTACACCCAGCTTGTCGGCTATGACGTGCCACCATCTACCGGCGGCACTTTTGAAATCAACATTCCGCAGTAATGCGGGTGCAGAGCAGCTTTGCATTTATCGATGGGTAAGGGATGGCCCAGGCCAATTGCAGGGACGTGATTGGAACCCATCCTCACGGAATTGAAGACCTGCCGGGTGCCCAGCCTGCCAGGAGCAACTTCATGTTGCGGCATGGAGAAGGTCATCGGAACGCCTTCTCCATGCTCTTTTTTGTTTCTTGGTTGATCGCACGCGCTGCGGCTACTGAGGCATGCTCTTAAGTATCAAGCGGAACGCTGGAATCGGCCTTCTCGGGTGAAGTGCTGGCCTTGGCTGGTGTATCGTCGGTCGCTTTGAGTGCCGGGCCAGTGCTGCCCCCAGTCTTCGGCGGATAGACCTCTCGCGCGATGGTTCCTAGGCTAATTCCTAGTAGCACAATCGTGGCACGTTGCATCCAGGTGCTTCGCGAAAGCAGCGAGACAATATTCATCAACGGGTTTCGGCTGCTCATGGGCTGCTTTTTAAAGAGAGACGCGAGGCGTGCAAGGCAAACACAAAGCAGGCGGACGCTTAGGTCTTCTTCAGCGTGGTGAGGAACTCGACCAAGTCGACCAGGTTCTTCGCGGTAAGGCTCCGCTGTAAATCTGCAGGCATCAAAGAAATGTTCTGCTTCTTCTTTAAGGTGATTTCTTCGTGCGGGATTTTTCGCACGATGGCCTCAACCGTTTTGATGGCAACTTCGGTCTCGGTTTCGCTGACGACGATTCCGCTGACGCTGGTGCCATCTTCCAGTAGCAGCACATGCGTTTCATAGTTGTGGCTGATGCCGGCACTGGGGTCCAAAATGGAGACGTACATCGCATCCTTGGAAAGTTTGCTGCCAATCTCGGTCAGGTCCGGGCCAACTTCTTTACCCTCTCCCTTCACCTTATGGCATTTGGCGCAGGTGCCAATGGTTTGAAAGACGACTTTCCCCTTTTCCACGTCGCCAGATTCTTTGATCAGTTCCGCAACGGGGGGAAGCGGCTTGCTGTCTGCGGTTGCAGGAAGTTGCAGATGCTTTCCTGCCTCTTGCTTGATGGCATCATCCGTTGAAGAGAGCAGTGCTGTGGCGGCGGCAAACTTTTGCTCCGGCAGCAGCTTCCCTTCGGTCACGAGGCCTAGCAAGGACTTTTGGCCAGGAAGATTTCCCCCCAGCAAAGTAACGGCGGCGGTCCGCACGGCCGACGGGATCTCTGAATCGGTCGCCAGTGCCAAGCCAACGGAGTTTGCTTTCACATCGCCCGATAGCTTGAGCGCGGTGAGTAGCTTTACGCTTTTGGCGGTGTCCGGTTGGCGTGCTTCGGCGGTTAGGCGTTCGACTTGCCCCAGCTTGAGCAGTGTGTCGGCCGCTTGAACCCCCAGAGTCCCTTCGGCATCTTCCAAAGCCATGTGCAGAAGTTCGTCGGTCCCTTCAACAAGCCGGAATCGCGTAACGATCTCGATGTACTTCTCGGTCCCTTTGTGTGCCGTCAAGTAGCGAAGCAAAGAAGCCTTGGCATCTGGTTTGGTGGAGAGGTCCACTTCCGATAGCGAAAGCAAAGCTTTGACCACTCGGGCGTCTTTGGCCTTTTGAGCAGCTGAAACGGGAGCCTCGTCTGCGCGCAACAGATGCGTAGAAAGCGATGCTGCACCGCCCACCAGCAGCCCTGTTCCAACGGCTCCCGCAAAAAGCCAACCACGCATTGCACTTCTCCTCACCAACGTGTCTATAAAAAAAGACGAGGCGGGAAGCTTTCGCCACCTGCCTCGTCCCTATTCTATCATGTCCACTTGCCCGAAGGCAAATCGGAAATGTGCTCCTGACGCTAAGTTAAGAGCACGTAATGTCTTAAGGAGTTACTCCAGAAGACTTTTTAAAGCGGCTTCCTTTTCAGGACCTGCCAGGAAGTCAAAAGCACGATTGAAGCGGGCTTGTTGTTCTTCCGTCGTTTTGTCGTCCTTCAGGATCTTGGCGAGGTAGGAAGGGGTCTTCTTGGCACGGCTACGCCAGATGATATCTTGCCCGGCAGGCGTGTTCCAAGAATCGCCGGCCTTTGCCAAATAAGCATCGAGGCATGCATCCCAATCCGCACCGGCCGCGATGCCGAGCGATTCGAGGTACCAGCGATCCTTGCCATCATGTTGCATGGCAAGCTCGGCCCAAAGTGCAGCCTTAGCAGGGGACTTGCTGTGACGCAGCGAGATTGCAAACTCCCGACGAACTTCGGCAGCAGCATCCTTGGCGACATTGGCAAGTTTGGCTACGTCCACCTTGTGCTCACGAGCCAAGCGAACGCCCAGCACGCGAATGTCTGGATTCTTATCCTTCAAGGCGAGTTCAATCGCTTCGTCAGCTTCCTTCGGATTGCTGGCCAAAGCCCACAAAGCGCGAGCCTTCAGCAGTACATTGTCCGACTTTTCGATCACTTCTTCCAGTTCGTGCTCTGCAGCATCGCCCAGCTTCTTGATCCCCATGTAAGCCAAGTAGCGGACCGACATGCAAGGGCTCTTCAAAGCTTCGACACAGCCCTTGGCCGTGGTGAAGTCAAACGTCGGAACCGAGTACTTCGATCCAGGAGGAGCAACGCGGAACAAACGCCCACGGTCTACATCCTGTTGATTGTGGCCACCGACGCCTGGATCGTACCAGTCGGCGATGAATAGCGAACCATCGGGAGCTACGCAAACGTCCGAAGGGCGGAACCAGTTGTCACGCGTTCCGACCAGCACGTTCGAAATCTCTGCCTTGTAACCAGCGCCATCTTTTGTCGTTAGATAAGCACGCACAACACTTGGGCCGGCATCACAGTGGATGGGTTGGCCCCAGAAGCGCTTTGGCAAAAGCGTTCCTTCATAAACGCAAATGCCGGTTGGCGATCCTGCACCGGTTTGAAGCAAGTTCGGAACGACACCAGGATCATTCAGATGCCAGTGACGAAGCGGAATTTCCTTCTCCAGGTTTTCGCGAGGAGCTTGCCAGCCAGCGCCGGTCATTTCGTCCTTGTAACCGTAGTTGCCGTATTCCATCACATAGTTGATGCGAACACCCTTGTTGCCGTCGTCATCGTTGTCCGATTGCCACATGGTGCCAAACGAGTCGACCGTTACTTCCCAGTTGTTGCGGAAGTTCCAGCCGAGGGTCTCAAGTTCGCTGCCATCGAGGTTGCAACGGAAGACCATGCCTTCTTGGTAAGGCTTGCGGCTGTTGTTGACCTCATTGCCAGCCATATCGACAACAGGCTTGCCATCCTTGTCCTTCAGTTGACGACCTTCGTTGCCAAAGTTGAAGTACAACTTGCCATCGGGGCCAAAGACAAAGGAGTGAATGCCGTGATCGTGCTGCACGCCCGAGATGCCGCTGAACAGCACTTCTTGCTTGTCGCACTTCAGATCGCCGTTTTCATCAGTTAGGACTTGAACTTTGTCGCCTGCCGAAACAATGACCTTGTTTCCCAGTACGCACAGGCCGTGGGCCGAGTCGATATCGCGACCTTGGTAAAACGTGGTGCTCTTGTCGGCCTTGCCGTCACGGTCGGTATCTTCCAGAACCAGGATGCGATCGCCTTCTTTGCGACTGCCATTCCACTTGCGATAGTTCTTTACTTCGCATACCCAGATGCGACCCAAGTGATCGATATCGAGTGCGGTTAGGTTCGAGATTTCAGGTTCGCTGGAAACAAGCGTCGCTTCGAGCCCTTCGCCCACATCCAAAGCAGCAACGGCATCTTCTGGATCATGCGAGCCGGTCGAAGTCGTAGACGAGCTTAGGACAGGAGCCTTGTCGTAAACAGCAAAGGTAACGGTGCTGCCACAGCCTTGGGCAACGCCCCCTTTGTCGAGACATCCGCGGGCAACGAATCGTTCTGCTCCAGCAGGGACGTCATAAGCAATCACGGAAACCGCGTGCGCGCCAATGCCATAGCTGATTGGCTTGTTGTCAGAAACTAGTGGCTGACCGCCGCAGTTCTTATTCACTTGAACCGAGCCAAAGCCCGATTCAGCACGCTTCCACTTCAGGTCGGTTAGCTTCACTTCACCGGCAGGCCCCACAAAACGAGGCTCTGCCCAATCGGCCCAGTCGCAACCAAATCCATTCCCGCCATCGGTGACAACCAAGTAGACTTCCTTGGTGCCTTTGATCTCTACGTTGATGTCTACCGAGTGGCCAGGAGTGTCAGCGGAGACGACTTTGCTCTCGAATAGAGGTTTAGTCGTTTTTTTTTGAGCGGAAGGCTTTCCGGCAGGCAAGTTGCGAGACTTGCGAATCCCTTCGCGATCAAAGCCAGCAGGTTGTGGATAGTCTTGGTTGGCTTCCAAGTCTTCAAACGCAATGACAGGCGATTCCACACCATTGGCTGGGACTTCGCCATGGGCGGTCCAAACGATGGCATTCAAAACGACTTTGCGGAAGTTCGGATCGCCCCAGTTCCAGTGGTCGTGACCACCGGTGAAACCAAAGCCACGGCCACCGCCATCACGTTCAGCAGCCCAAGCCATGTGCTGCGCTTCGTTCTTGGCAATCGCTTCACGCACGGCAGGGTTGCCGCTGTGAGGACCGTCTGGGCGTTCCAGCGTGCTCTTCGGAGGAAGAGCGGTCAGAATTGGCGTGACCCCCTTCATCTCGGGGCGAAAACGCATGTGGTAGTACCACTCATCGTTGATTTCAAAAGGCTTTACGCCGCGTGAAATCGGGTGGTCAGGGAACTTTTCGTACTTGGCGGTCCAGTGCGGATTAACCGACCAGTTCATTTCGAAATAGCCGCCGATCCAATCCAAAAAACGGTCGCCCGACTTCCCCTTTTCGACTTCTACGCCGTAGTGAACGCAAACCACGCCAACGCCCTTTTTGGCCAGGGCGTCGACTTGGTCGAGATGGGCATTCACCATGTGTCCGCCACCACCATCACAGTACATGATGATGGTGTCGGCACCGTCAAAAGCGTTTGGATCATTAGGCCAACCGTTTTGATAAACAACCGTTTCATAGCTAGGCATGGCAGCCTTCAGCTCTTTCGCCAAAAGCAAGCAGCCAGCATTGTGCTCGTGAGCACCGTATCCGTGGCTAGGCTTCCCCGCCACGAACACTATCTTTTTTTTTGCAGCAGGAGCAGCGGCGGGTGCAGCAGCACCCTTTTCGCCACCAAGCTTCTTGATGCGAATGTTGCGGAACTGAACCAGCATCGGTGGGCCGGCATGCAATTGCAAAGCCAAGATCCCCTTTTCGCGACGGTCCGACTTGTCTTCATCGGTCAGTTCGCAGGTGGTGACACCGTTGATCTTGTGGACGAAGTCAAAGCCCTTGGCCGTAACGTGATACTCGTTCCAGTCTTCGTTCTTGATCTTCTTTTGGATCTCTTCCGAGACGCCAACCGAGCCGACGACCTTTGGTTGGTGATTGTCACCAATGACGGTCTTTTGGCCACGATTGGCCAGAATGCCACGGAAGCGTTCGCCGTAGCAAATGCCCGAGAACGTTTGGCCGGCTTCGAAGTCGGCTTGGTAACCACCGACAACCCACTTCTCATTAGGAACTTCGAAGCTGCGGTACTGAATGCCCGAGTTGCCACCGATGATCTTGTACTCGAGCTTGAGCTCGAAGTCGGCAGTATCACCCTTGCGCCAAATGATGAACGTGTTTCCCTTAGTCGGCTTTTCAGCCGTCGTTTGGCCGGTGAGGTAGCCATCCTTCACACTCCAGAATTCGGGATTGCCATCCCAACCGTCGAGTGTCTTGCCATCAAAAATGGTTTCAAACCCTTCGGCGTCGGCTGCGATGGCCGGTGCCGCGACAAACAGTGCACAAACGGCAACTGTTAACCGCATCCAATGAAAAAGCTGTCTCATGCTGAGAGGCTCCAGGTGGGGGAAACTGAGCTACGGGCGACGATGATGCCGTAGCGGTGTGGGTCAAATCGGACGAGAGGATCTCCGCCAAACAGGTCTCGCCCCGATTTCAACGATTCGCATTGTAGCCAAGAGTGGGCCGGTCTGCACCCTAGTTCCCGCGTTCATGGGGAATCGACGCGCATTGGCTGGAAATCGGGAGGAAAACCGGCGATAATCGCCCCGCAGTCGCGTGGGGAATGGACTGCAGAATCAACTATGGCAAAGTGGGCGGTTTCGTTACGGCGGGATGACCGATTTTTGTCGGATTGGGCGAAACCCGCCCACGGGCCGTTGGGAAGCGAAATGGAGCCGGCGAACCAGTCTCAAAAAAGGAAGTGATCATGGGCGAAATGGTAAGGCGGCCGGTTCTGTGGATGCTAATGACCACGGCCTGCGTGCTGTCGGTAATTGCCGACGAGGGTTTTGCGGCCGACGCAACGGCCCGCCCCAATGTCGTCATCATTTTTTGTGACGACCTGGGATATGGCGATATTGAGCCGTTTGGGGCTAAGCAGATCAAGACGCCGTACCTGAAGCAGATGGCCAGCGAGGGGCGGAAGTTTACGAACTTCTATGTGCCGCAAGCGGTCTGCTCTTCGTCGCGGACGGGACTACTAACGGGGTGCTATCCCAACCGCGTTGGAATTTATGGGGCGCTCGGCCCGAATTCCAAAACCGGGATCAGTGCCAAAGAGCAGACGCTGGCCGAGTTGCTGCATGATGCGAACTATCGCACGGCCATTTTTGGCAAGTGGCATTTGGGAGACAAGCCGCCATTCCTGCCAACCAAGCATGGCTTTGACCAGTATTACGGCTTGCCATACTCCAATGACATGTGGCCCAAACATCCCACGGCCAAGTTTCCTGATCTGCCGCTGATTGAAAATGACAAGGTCATTCAGCTTGATCCCGATCAGCGTCTTCTAACGGCAGAGTACACGCGACGAGCGGTGGAGTTTGTTGCGAAGAAGTCGGACCAGCCGTTCTTTCTGTATTTGCCACACACGATGCCGCATGTGCCGCTGTTTGTGCCCGACGACCGCCGTGGGAAATCGGAGGCTGGGTTGTATGGCGATGTGATCGAGCAAATTGATTGGTCGGTGGGTCAGGTGTTGCAAGCGATCAAGGATGTGGGGAAGGAAGAATCGACGATTGTGATATTCACTTCGGATAATGGGCCATGGCTTTCGTATGGAAATCATGCAGGAAGCTCTGGCGGTTTGCGCGAAGGAAAGGGGACATCGTTTGACGGGGGCGTGCGAGTGCCGTTTATTGTTCGCTGGCCGAAGACAATCGCGCCAGGAACCGTTTGCGATCAGCCACTGATGACGATCGACCTGTTACCAACCTTGGTGGGGCTCACTGGGGCGAAGATGCCAGAGCTTCCGATTGATGGCAAGGAGAGCAAAGATTTACTGCTGGGAACATCGGAAGCCAAGAACGACCAGCGGCCCTACTGGTTTTATTGGGGCAAAGAGCTGCACGCCGTTCGTAAGGGGAAGTGGAAGCTGCACCTAGCGCATCCTTACATTCACTTGCAAGAGCCTGGAAAAGATGGCCAGCCCGGTAAGTTGCCGACGCAAAAGATCGAGCAGTCACTATTTGATTTGGAAAGCGATCCGGCAGAGTCCAAGGATGTGGCCACTGCCCGTCCAGATGTGCTGGCCGATCTGCTGGTAGAAGTCGAAAAAGCACGGGTGGATCTAGGTGATTCGCTAACGGGGCGTGAAGGTAATGGACACAGGCCGGTAGGCACTTTGGAGTAGCAAACGATGGCGCATGGATTGTCGGTGTGTCGGTGGGGCTTAATGGTTTTGCTACTGCTTGGAGGGTTGCTGCCAGCGGTGGCTCAGGAGCCGCAGGCACCTCGGCCAAGTATCTCCTTTCAGGTATCGCGTGCGGCAGGGCTTTCGGCTGAGCCGTATACGGGGCGGGTCTATCTGTTGTTCTCTCGGAAGGAGAATCAAGAGCCGCGGGCAGCGCTGCGGTTCATTAGCTCAGAGCCGATTCTCGCCAAGGATGTACAGAATTGGAAAGAGGGAGAGTCACTAACGTTATCGCTGGAAGAGCAGGGGGCAATTTGTTACCCGCGTAACCTTGTTGTGAGTGACCTAATTGGAATGCGCGTGCAAGCGATTGTGCGGCTCAATAGCTGGGACCCGCAGGTGAATCTGGCGGAAGGAAATGCCTATAGTGACGTCGGGAAGGTGGAAACGCTGGATGGTTCGGCCGTCCGACTAACCGTTAGCCAAAAGATTCCACCCTATGGCTTTAAGAAGGACGATCGTCGGCAAGAATTTGTGGTGAAGTCGCCACTGCTTAGCAAGTTTTATGGCCGGGAAGTGGTGATGCGAGCGGCGGTGATCGTGCCAGAAAAATATGCTGAGTCAGACAAGGTCTATCCGGTCATCTTTCAAGTGCCGGGATTTGGCGGGACGCATCATTTTGCTCAGCCGCTGACGATGACCAGTGGCCTGGAGGTGGAGTTCGTGCAGGTGCTATTGGATGCGAGCTGCCCGACGGGGCATCACGTCTTTGCCGATTCCGAAAACAATGGTCCATGGGGAACGGCGCTGGTGGAAGACTTTTTGCCCGCGTTCGAGAAAAGCTTTCGTGTGGTGAAAAGTCGGCATGGCCGGTTTGTGATGGGACATTCGTCGGGCGGTTGGAGCAGCCTGTGGTTGCAGCTGTCTCACGTGGAGACGTTTGCAGGTGTTTGGAGCCTCTCGCCTGATCCGATCGATTTTGTTCGCTTTCAAGATATCGACATCTATGAGCCGGGCCAGAATGTTTTTCACGATGGTAAGGGGATGCGTCGCCCGATAAGTGTGAGCGAAAAGCGAGGGCCAGTCGTTTTGTTTGAAGACCTCTCCGATTTGGAGCATGCGCTGGGGCGTGGTGGACAACTGGGAAGTTTTGAGGCGGTCTTTGGTCCGAAGGGGAGCAATGGGCTGCCTGTGCCGATGTGGGACTGGAAGACGGGAGCGGTTGATCCGGCCGTTGTCGAGCACTGGAAGCGGTACGACATTCATCGCTGGCTAACCGCGAATTGGCCCAAAGAGGCAGAGCGTCTGAAAGGGCGGATTCATATCCATATGGATGACCACGACAATTTTCTGCTTGAGACTGCCTTGAAAAAGATGATGGAGTCGAAGGAACCGTTCCTGCAAGAGATGGAGATTGTCATTCATCCCGGCTGGGGACATGGCTCCTATCTGAAAGAAGAATTTCGCCGCAAAATTGGCAAGGAAATGGCGGACGCGTTTTTGCGTGAAAGCGGCCAAGGGCGTTAATGCGATTTGAGATGCGGAAAAGAGTTGGGGATGTAACGATGAAGAGTATTGTGCTTGGCCTTGGGATTTGGGTGGCGCTCGCAGGAATAAGTTTTGCGGCGGAGAAGCCGCTGGCGCTGCATCCCGATAATCCGCATTACTTTTTGTTCCATGGCAAGCCTGCGGTGCTGGTGACCTCCGCTGAGCATTATGGATCGGTGCTTAATCTGGATTTCGACTATGTGAAGTATCTGGCCGAGCTGAAGCAGAATGACCTGAACCTGACGCGGATTTTTACGGGCGTTTACTGCGAGGATACGAAGTCGTTTGGAATCACGCGTAACACGCTGGCGCCGGAATCGGGAAAGCTAATTTGCCCTTGGGCTAGATCGGAGGTACCGGGGTATGCTGGTGGCGGAAATAAGTTCGACCTTACCAAGTGGGATGAGGCATATTTCCGCCGACTGAAGGCCTTTATGGCGGAGGCGAGCAAGCAAGGCGTGGTGGTGGAGATCGCTATTTTCTGCCCATTCTATGAAGACTCAATGTGGAATCTGAGCCCGATGAATGCAGCCAATAATGTGAACGGCATTGGCAAGGTCGGACGTGAAAGCGTTTACAACCGCGAGAAGAACGGCGAATTGCAAGCGATCCAAGAAGCGGTCGTCAAAAAGCTGGTGACGGAACTGCGCGAGTTTGACAATCTGTACTGGGAAATTTGCAACGAGCCTTATTTTGGTGGCGTGAGGGACGATTGGCAGCGGCGGATTGTTGATGTGATTGTAGAAGCGGAAAAGGTGACTGGGCAGCGGCATCTAATCTCGCTGAACATTGCCAACGGATCGCAAAAGGTTGAGAAGCCGCATCCAGAGGTTTCGATTTTCAATTTCCACTACACCAGCCCGCCGACGGCCGTGAAAGAGAACTTTGCTCTCAACAAAGTGATTGGCGAAAACGAAACCGGTTTTAAAGGAACCGGCGACACGCACTATCGGATGGAGGCGTGGGAGTTTTTGATGGCAGGAGGCGGGCTGTTTAATAACCTCGACTATTCGTTTGTGGCAGGGCATGAGGATGGGACTTTCAAGTACCCCGAAAAGTCGCCCGGCGGTGGCAATCGAGGATATCGTCAGCAAGTGAAAGTGCTCAAGCACTTTGTAGAGGGCTTTGACTTTCTGCGGATGATGCCTGATGACATCGTGGTGAAGGGAGGCTTGCCTGCCAAGGGACGCGTGACGGTATTGAGTGAACCAGGGAAGCAGTACGCCTTTTACTTCTTTGGTGGCGATACGGCCAAACCGCAACTCGCCCTGCCAACCGGCCGCTATCAGGCCGAATGGATCAGCACGATCACCGGCGAGGTACTCAAAAAAGAATCGATTGAAGCAAAAGATGCCGCGGTAGAAATTGCCTCGCCGAAGTTTGAGGTGGATATTGCCTTGCGAATTCGGCGGGAGTAGGGGACAGGGAAAGGATTGTACACGGAAGGACACGGAAAACACGGAAGGACACGGCCAGCAGGAAGTGTTTGTGGTGCCTAGAATCGGTATGCTGGTGAAACGATTAGGATTGGGACGCTGCTAGGTCAGAAAAGTCATGCCTGTGAAGAAGGATTGGGAAATGTCATTTAGTGGGAAGCACGGTGAATTGACCGATCGAATCCTTGCTGCGTTCTATAAGGTACACCGAACTTTGGGATTTGGTTTCCACGAGAAAGTGTATGAGAATGCGTTGGCTTTGGAGCTAATCCAACTGGGGCTGAAGGTTGAGCGGCAGTCCGAGATCCCTGTTTTCTATGAAGGGACGATTGTCGGACAGTACTTTGCAGATATCGTCGTCCAAGGCGCTGTGCTATTGGAACTCAAATCCGTAAGGCAATTTAGCAGTGAGCATGAGGCCCAGCTTTTGAACTATTTGAAAGCGACTCCTCTTGAAGTTGGCCTGCTACTTAATTTTGGGCCTGTTGCTGAAGTGAAACGGCGCGTATTTGACAACGAATCCAAGGGCTCATTGCGATGGATGAAACAGGGGCATCACGAGTGAGTGGGAAAGATTTATACACGGAGGGCACGGCCAGCAGGAAGTTCCTTTGCCAGTGGATTTGTGATCACGTGTTTTTTCTAAAAAGCTTTTAACCAATCTTTCTGAAGCCGGAATTCAGTATCAGCGGAATTTGTTTTGCCTATCGGTTGGCGGTCTAAAACTGATCTGCCGGCCGTGTCTTCCGTGTCCTTCCGTGTCCTTCCGTGTACAAAATTCCCAATAGGACCTGCAATTCAGGCCGATGAGTCATGGAATCCACCATGTGATACCTGCTTTTCGCAGCAGAAGTGGTGAGTAACACGCATAGCAGGAGCTGTGCCGGTGGAATTGTATACAAAAGACCCGGTTTGAGTGAATTTGGCCGGTTTTTCTGTTTTGTTTTCGCGGGGGGTGTGTTAGGTTTTGCCTAGTGGCGGGGCGAAAAAGTCGCCTGCTCTGCCACTCCTGCCTTCGTCCCTCCCACCACGAGTTTTGCGAGCAATTTGCCATGCAATCTCTTTTGAATCGTCGCCACATTTTGCAAGCCGGAGGGATCGGCCTACTTGGGCTTTCGCTCCCTCGTCTGCTGCGTGCTGATCAGTCGTTGCAAAAGGCGAATACGCGCAGTGCCGACTCGTGCATTTTGGTGTTCCTCAATGGTGGGCCCAGCCATTTGGATATGTGGGACATGAAGCCGAACGCTCCCGTAGAAATTCGGGGAGAGTTTCAGCCGATTGCGACATCGGTGCCAGGGATTCAGCTTTCGGAGCATTTGCCCAAGCTGGCAACGCAGATGCACCATGCGACGGTGATTCGGTCGGTTAGCCACAGCGTGAACAACTCGCACGCGGCCGCCGTCTATGCCGCACTCACCGGACATGATCGTGGAGAGCAGGGGGGCGGCGCGATGCTGACCGACAACCCTGCGATTGGTTCCGTCGTCGCTAAGCTTCAGCCGCCGACAACAGCAATGGTTCCTTACGTTTCGCTTCCCTTCGTTACGAAGGAAGGGGCGGGGGGACCGCCGCAACCGGGCTTTTTTGGCGGCTGGATGGGGCGGAACTACGATCCGTTTTGGGTCTTGCGGAATCCCGATGATCCAGCCTTCCGCGTAGAAGACCTTTCGCAGCTTGAGGAAGTGACGGGGGAACGGCTCAGTGGTCGCCGCCGACTTTTGGATGGGCTGAATCAAAGCCGCGTTGCCAAACGCGAGACGGCCATGCGAGAAATGGATGGCTTTCAGCAAAAAGCGTTTGAGCTGCTTACTTCGGCCGGAACGCAGCGGGCATTTCAGGTGCAGGATGAGGATGCGGTGCTGCGAGAGGCCTATGGCCGGAACATCTATGGGCAGAGCGTTTTGCTTGCCCGGCGATTGATTCAGGCCGGAACGCGCGTGGCGTGCATCTCTTGGGCGCCCGATGCGAATGCCACGTGGGATACGCATGGCAACAACTTTGTGAAGCTGAAAAAAGAGCTGCTGCCCCAGATGGATGCGGCCGTTTCGACGCTGATTTCGGACCTGGAACTGCGCGGCATGCTGAAGCGGACCCTGGTGGTAGTGATGGGCGAGTTCGGTCGCTCACCACGTATCAATGCAGGGGCAGGGCGTGACCACTGGAATGCTTGCTACGGCCTGATGATGGCAGGAGGAGGCGTGAAGGGGGGCCATGTGTTTGGCGCGAGTGATCGCATCGGTGGTCAGCCAGCATCAAACCCGATTTCGCCAGCCGATGTGGTAGCGACGATCTATCATTGCCTCGGCATTTCTAAGAATTATGAATTGCACGATGGGCTAGGGCGTCCGCACACGGTGGTCCCCGGTGGAAACGTCATTCACGATGTGCTGGCTTAATGGCAGGTTTTGCGCTTAAGCGATAATCCCTTGCACCGGTGAGCCGCCGCGAGCGATCGGATAAGGGCGACCGATGACATCGTGCACCATCATGTGCGGGTCGATGCCGAGGAGCTCGTAAACGGTGGCGACCAGCGCGGAAGGATGCACAGGGTCCTTGGTGGGATACGCGCCGTGCTTGTCGGTAGTGCCATAGATATGGCCTTCTTTTACGCCACCGCCGGTTAGCAAGCAAAAGCCGCAGCGTGGCCAGTGATCTCGGCCTGCTTTGCCGTTGATCTTAGGCGCACGCCCCATTTCGCCCATCACGATGACGAGCGTCGATTCCAAAAGGCCGCGATCTTCCAAGTCTTGGATGAGGGCGGGATAGACCTTATCCAAGATCGGCAAGTTGAAGTTCTTGAGCATGCCGAAATTGTTTTCGTGCATGTCATACGAATGGCCGTAGTGACGGAAGATGTCTTGGTGAACGCTAACAAAGGAGACGCCCGCTTCGACCAAGCGGCGGGCAAGGAGCATGCTAGAGCCGTAAAGATTTCGGCCGTAGCGCTCTTTGGTTTCAGCGGATTCTTGGGAAAGATCAAAGGCTTTGCGTGTTTTGCCCGAGGTGAGCAGGTCGGTGGCACGCTGCTGGAACTTGTCGAGTCGCTTTTGAGCATTCGAGACGTAGTTCTTTCGGAACGCATCATCGATTTGGGATAGGAGCGAGAGCCGTTTGTCAAAACGATCGACAGTCATATCGGGCTGGGCGTCGAGGCCGGGCAAGAAGGGCTCGCCAATGGGCATGACGGGATCGTAGTCGCGTGGGCTGGGCTCGCGATCAAACTTCGGATCGCACATGGCAAACATCGGATCGTACTGGCTTCCTAAAAAGCCGCCGTACGGGCCGGGGCGACGATAGCCAGCGCCGGCACCGGGATAGCAGGGGAGGCAAACCGCGCCGGGAACATCGGAAGGGCCCAGCCCCATGTACTGGCAAATGGCGCCGATGTCTGGCGGGTCTTTGGAGCTGGGCGAAAGTTGTGCGGGGTCACCCTCGGTGTAGCCCGAGAGGATTGGCATCGGGTTGTGGGAATCGTGCGTGTGTGAAATGGTGCGTATGAGCGTCGACTTGTGCATCCACTTGGCGACGTTTGGCAGATGCTCGCAAATTTGCAAACCGGGAAGCGAAGTGCTGATCGGCTTGAATTCGCCGCGGATCTCGGCCGGGGCGTCAGGCTTCATATCGAACATGTCGATATGGCTGGGGCCGCCAAGCAGGTTAAAGAGGATTACCGACTTTGCCTTGCCAGGGCGCGCCTTGGATTGCTCCGCCGCACGAAGCACACTCGGCATGTTCATGCCGAGCAGAGAAAGGCCGCCTGCTACTAAAAGTTCGCGTCGTTTGATTCCGTCACATAACGTGGCACCACCGCCGAGAACCTTGAGCATGACACGATCCTTTGTCAGGTGACGAAATCAATTCGAGAACGTGAGCGGCGATTACACCAGCTCTTTCAGTGGTGAAACATTGGGATCAACCAGGTACTGTGGCCGGCCACGGAAATCGAACATACGTGGAGCTTGGGACAGGTGAATGCCCATGTTGCGATAGAGTGTGGCGTGAACTTCTTCAAAGGTGACCGGACGGCTGACGGCTTCACCGCCGAGACGATCCGTTTCGCCAATGACTTGGCCCGTCTTCATGCCGCCACCTGCCATGAGGCGCATGAAACACGGGGCCAGTGATCGCGGCCCGCATCTTTGTTGATCTTGGGAGTACGGCCAAATTCGCCCCAAACGACGACGGAAACGTCTTTGTCGAGGCCGCGTTCGTGCAGGTCTTCCACCAAGGCAGAAACGGCTTGATCGAAGATCGGCAGCTCTTCGCGGGCATTTTTGAAGTTCTGGCCATGCCAATCCCAGAAGCTGTAGTTGATTGTGACCGCGCGAACGCCCGCTTCGACCAAGCGGCGGGCAACAAGCAAGTTTTGTGGAACGCGAGGAGCGCCATCACCCTTGGCACGGCTGGCATCGTAGTGGCCGTAGCGTGCGCGAACCTTCTCATCCTCTTTGCTGACGTCGAGGGCATCGAAGAGCTGTGACGAAGTGAGGATGCCCATCGCGCGCTGCGTGAAGACATCCATGCCATCCATCGAGCCACGATTGTCCCAGTTGCGGCGGAAGCGATCAAAGCCAGACAGCAATTGTTGGCGATCATCCAAACGGTCGGCAGTGATCCCTTGCAGGACAAGGTCGTCACGCCCTTCACCCATCGGACGGAAGGCGGAGTGGCCCAGACCCAGGAAGCCAGCGCCGGGTTCATTGTACGGCTTGTGCTGCGTTTGGTAGCAAAGGCTGACAAACGGAGGAACGCCCGGAATCACCGGCCCTTGCAAGCGTGAAACGGCCGAGCCCAGATGAGGCCAACCGCCGGCAGGTTCGCCTTGGCTGAGATGGCCGGTGTAGCATTGATAGCCCGCGTGATCATCCTTGCAGCCGACCATCGTCCGAATCGGGACGAGCTTGTCCATGATGCGGCCGATGTTGGGAAGGAGTTCGCAAACCTCAATGCCAGGAACGGCTGTCGGGATCGCCTTGAACTCACCACGGATTTCGGATGGGGCATCATTCTTGATGTCATACATGTCTTGGTGCGGAGGTCCACCGCAGCAATAGATCATGATGACGGACTTGTGTGAGTTCTTGATGCCAGCCTGCGCTTCGTGAGCAAGCAATTGCGGCAATGTCAAACCACCCAGCGCGAGGCCGCCAATCTTGAGGAAGTCTCGTCGCGCAACTCCATCGCAAAACGCCGACTTGCGAGCTTGAGGGCCAAGGATGGTAAACACAGAAGGCTCCTGGCAAAACGAAACGGAGGCAGGTGGCGGCAGGTCTACCTTGGAGTGGGCAATGGGATTTTGCCGCTGGGCAAGGTAGTGGGAGGGAACGCTAATCCATTGTAAGGCGAGTCAGACTTCCCTAAATGATATCGGCATCTACTTATGGGTTCAAGAGTTACGATCACTCTCCCCCCCAGAAACTTCGCCAAATGGGAGGGTCGTAGCGGCGAAATGGCCGGTTTAGGATGCAAACGGCGGCGCCGATAGGCTTTTATTTGGCGGGAATACTAGCAGAAGCATCACTAGAAAACGGAAGCGACTTGGGAACGGTAAGTCCGCCGGACAGGAGGAGTTTCCAAGGGGCGGTTGCTTCCCACTGGGTATTGATGACCTCTTCTCGTGGAAACAGGAGAGTATAGCCCGAGGGGGGAAACAGCGCGATGGGAATGTAAACACAGGCCAAGGGTCGGCCAGTTTTGCTGTCTTCGCTTTCCCCCATGAGAAAGCCAGTTGCGCGAGCGTTCGGATGTGGGAATGGAACAAGGACGACGGTATCAATGTTTTTAATTCCATCGGGTCCTTGCATCGCCTGCGAAGCATCACGAATGGCGCGATAAAGGATGGATACGCCGGGAATCGAGCCGAATAACCAGTCAACCGCGTGGTTAATACGGGTTTGGAAGGCATGCCCCATGATGTACAGCAGTAGCATTACGGCCAGAAGCGAGATGGGGGGCGTGACGTAATACTCGACGGCGGTCCAGTAAGGATTCTTAATGCCTTGTGAGACGATGAGTAGCGCAACCGGTGCAATTACCCAGCTATTGAGTAAGCGATAGATCTGAATGACCGCTAAGATGGTCAACAGGATGGGAAGCAAGAACAGCAGCCCAAAAACCATTCGCCGCATGATGCCGCGAATGATCTGAAAGTTTGGCGGCGATGGGGGACTGGGGATAGGGTCCGTAGAGCCCCCCGCAACATCGGACATGATGACGAGCCTTGCCTAGAATTCGAAAGAATTGACCAGTGCGAAGGCTCTATCTTAATCCCTTTTCCGATGGGCTGGTTTACTGGCGATAAATTGCGCCAAAATTGGCGATTAAAGCCCTGGTTCGTTCGCTTGCACGCCCTTTTGGTAGTGCGTGTAAAGGTAGACGGGGATCTCGAGGTCTCCCAGGTGCGAATAGATCAGCGGCTTGACGTCGGCCCAGTCGAGGCTTCCTACGCCGGTGGCCAATTTGGGTAGCGCGAGGCTCTTGATTTCCCCTTTTTCGATTTCATGGCGAAGGCGACGCAGGCAGTGGTTGACGTTAGCGATCGTCGCACGACCCGCCTTTGCACCGTGGGCTTGTTCACCATCTTGGGTCATGAGGTTGAATACCCGCAGGCCAAAACCGCCCCAGGTCCAGACTTCGCCTGGCTTGGGATGGCATTGTTGTGCATAGTGACGAAAATCCTTGGCCATCGTCGGCCAGTTTTCACGCAGCGCCAGGGCTAAGCCGTTGTCGAAGTGATCATTGGGGGCAATTCCGTGACCGATTGCCTTGGACTTGGTAAGTAGGATGTCACCTGAAACTTCGTGAATCATGGATTCCTCTGTGTTATTGCAAAATACATTCAATGAGCAACTGGCAGGTGCCAATGTCCCTGGCAGACGAGTTGCGCTGGAATCGCACACGGTGCCGTCGCTGTTCCGACTTAATCGCACATCGCGTGCCAAGGCAGGGTTGTCGAATTTGCTATCGCGAGTGAAGATTGGAAACGGTGCGAAAAATCAACGCTTTGGCATCTGGATAAAGATGCGATTAAGATGTTTCAAGCCAATCACAAGTTGGTGAGTCCCCGCGAGACTGTGCGGATGTGCACGGTGCGTGGTGCATTCGCACACCCTGTTTGGCGTACGTGCACATTCAATGGGTCGGATTCTAAAGTATCTTTGTAAGCCGAGAGTTTGCGGTTTGGGTGGTTTGAGAGGGAGCCGGAATGCCGTTTCGCTGGGACACGCAAGAACATCTGAAGCTGGGGCGATTTGTCCTCAAGTGGATTGCCGTTGCTGTACCCCTGGGAATGGTCGTTGGATCGGCTGTTGCCCTGTTCTTGTGGATGCTCGATCTTGCCACCGTAACTCGTGAAGAACATCCTTGGCTGTTATATCTGTTGCCGGTGGTAGGGCTGGTAATTGGCTTGGCCTATCAAACGATGGGGCGGTCAGTTGAAAGCGGCAACAACCTGATTCTGGATGAAATTCATGAGCCTAGCCTGGGCGTGCCTTTACGAATGGCTCCTTTGGTGCTGATTGGCACCGTTGCAACACATCTGTTTGGTGGATCGGCCGGGCGTGAAGGGACGGCGGTGCAGATGGGGGGAAGTCTGGCGAGTTCGCTAGGCAAGTGGCTGGGACTGAACCGAGGTGACACACGCGTTTTACTAATGGCAGGGATCGCTGGTGGGTTTGGAGCTGTCTTTGGAACGCCGCTGACAGGCGCCATCTTTGCGCTAGAAGTGATTGTGATCGGCAAGCTCAGTTATGAGGCCTTGTTGCCCTGCCTGATTGCCAGTGTTGTTGGCGACTGGACGACGACAGCCTGGGGAATTCCGCATACGCATTACTCAATTGCCGAGTTTGCCAAGCAGGGGCTAGGGGAGCAGGTTCTGCGACTTGATTTGCTTTTGGCCGCCAAGGTGGCCATTGCCTCAATCGTGTTTGGCCTCGTGAGTGTGCTGTTTGCCGAACTGATGCATGGGATGCAGCACGTATTCAAGACGACCGTAAAGTGGGCGCCGCTGCGGCCCGTGGTGGGGGGCATCCTGGTAATTGGCCTAGTGCAAATGCTGGGAACGCGCGACTACTTGGGGTTGGGCGTTTCTGCGCCGGCTGACAATCCTGGTGCAGTGACGATCTTGTCGTGCTTTCGCATCGATGGCGCAACGTTTTGGAGTTGGTGGTGGAAGATCCTGTTTACCGTCGTGACGCTGAGCAGCGGCTTCAAAGGGGGCGAAGTAACGCCCCTGTTTTTCATCGGAGCGGCGCTTGGACATTCGCTGGCGAGGTTACTGGATGCGCCCGTTGAGCTATTTGCTGCATTAGGGTTTGTCGCGGTCTTTGCTGGGGCGACCAATACGCCACTGGCATGTACCATCATGGCGATTGAGCTCTTTGCGCCACATAGTCCTGGGCTGCTAAATACCGGCTTTGTCGTATATGCCGCGATCGCATGCTTTTTATCGTACGCCTTTAGTGGGCACTACGGCATCTATCTTTCGCAGCGTGTGGTTGTAAAAGCGGAGGATGCAAGCGGAGAGCCCAGCCTGACGACCTTGCGTCAGCGGCGCCTGGAATAATCATTGGGCAGATTAGCTGGGGGGAGTGGCTGAGAGTGGCGTTTCGAGCTGTAAGGCTTTGTCACTTTCTGACCAGCGGACCTTGAGAGGGGATGTTGCGGGTGCGGCATATTCTTGCGGGAAGAAGACAGGGGCACCCGCCGTCTCGACCGTGAAGCAATAGTCTCCAGGGGTAAGCAACAATGGCCCTTGGGCTTCATTGGTGAAAAGCACAAACTGTCCTTGGTCCCCCGTGACGCCAAATCCAATCCGACGTGGGCCCGCAGGTTCTACGGCAAAGACATTGATTTGGATTTCGCCGATAAGCTCGCCACCCGCCCGAAGCACACCGGGCGTACCTCCCTTGGTTGGCTTAACGCCACAGCCGCTGATTGCTGTAACGAGACAGACGACGAAAGCGAAAGTACTTAGCTGGCGAAACATGGAATGGGCCTAGTGAGTGAAATCAAAGTTGCGGCGAGGAAACTTAGGAGACGGGGGATTCTGTAGGTATTTCGAGTCCCAGCCAATCTCTGATGGCGGGAATTCGCCGGAGCAATACACGTTCGACGATCCAAACAGCAATCACTGATGTGCCAAACAACGGCAGGTAAATGCCTAAGGCTGCAATGAGTAGCAACAGGCCGACGGAAACTCGCGGAGAAAGGATTGCCTTGGGGGCGCCGAGAACTCCTTGATCGCGACGACGCCACCACATGACCAGCCCGCTAACACATAGGAGTATTAGCCCGAGTGCAGTAAGAAGCCCGAGGGCTTGATTGGCCCAGCCAAACAGTTGGCCTTCATGGGCTGCAATTCCAATAGCGACTAGCTTGTCGATCCAGTGCTTGTCACCAAAGCCGTCACGACTAATCACTTCGCCCGTTTCGCCGTTCATCACCAAATTAACGCGGAATGGGCGATTGGCCGTCATCGACTTGGCAGACCAGTCTTTTGAACCGCGCAGGAGGAGTGATTTGAACGGGGGGCATCAATTGCAGTGGTGCAAGCGCTGTGGCAATCCGGTCGATGGCCCCTAGATCTTTGGGAAGTGGGGCAGGCTCGCGACGTTTCCCCGATTTCGAACCTGTGCCGCCGCCATGTTCGCCATGTCCTGCGTGTTCACCCGATGCATTGCTAGAGGCCTTGGCCTTCGGGCCTTCGCTGGTGTTGCTCCAATCTTGCTTGGCGACGGCGGTACCGGTTAGGTGCCTTGCGGCTTTGAGGTAATTGCCCCAGGACTTGGCCCAAGGGAGTCCGCTAACAAGCAGGAAGAGGGCGAGGCCTGAAATCCAAATTCCGGTCACACTGTGGATGTCGCGCCAAAAAACGCGTGAACCTTGGCGAAGGCGTGGGTAGAGCACGCCTCCAAGTCCGCGTGATTGCCTTGGCCACCAGAGGTAGAGGCCTGTCAGAATCATGATGATGGTCCAAGAGGAAGCCAGCTCTACAAGCATGGAGCCACGATCCCCCATCAGGAGTTCGCCATGAATTCGAAAGAGCAGTCGCGTGAAGCGTTGGCTTTCCGGGAAATGTCCTAGGATGCTAAGCGACGTGGGATGAACATAGACTCGGTGCGATTCGCCATCGGCGCGAACGGTCACGCGGGCCGCAGAAGTGTCTGACGGCGCAAGCTCGTAATTGACGAGCGTTGAATCGGGAAACGCAGCGAGAGCGGCGCACACTTGCTCTTCGGCTGAGGAGCGTTTGCCGGAAAGGGTGAGGTTTTTGTAGGGGATATCATTCCAAGCTTCGATTTGTGGCTTGAACAGGTAGATGCCACCGCTGATCGAGAGGATGATCACAAACGGCAAGCAGAAGAAGCTGGCATAAAAGTGCCAACGCCAAACCGCGCGATAGTCGGGCCAAGATTTGGACGGCTTGGGAGTTGGAGTTGGATCGTTACCCATGGAAATGCTTCTAGGTCACTTTTGTGTTGTAGATTTGCAGTCGAGAACGCAGCAGCACAAACGTGCAGCTGTTTCTAATTGCGTTCGCAGAAAATCTGCCAGCAGGCAGACGAGGTGCCGGCTTCCCTCTCACGTGAGGCATGAGAGGGAAGTGACAAATGCCCCTGCGGGTTCTGTCTACCGGCGTGGACAGACTATTCGCTGGCAATTTCACCGCCGGCGCAGCTGTGCAATGCACGGCAAACGAGCGGGCTCATATCTTTCGTGAGAAGACGGACAGAGCCGTCGCCAAAGAGGACATTCGCACCACCTGGGTGATAGCTGCGAGGTCCAAAAAAACCGGTGTGATGCACCGCAAGATCAGGAATTCGGCTATTGGGCGGGAAGTAACCGCTGGTCAGCGTGTTCATGGTTCCCGTCGAAGCCCAAGAGATCCCACGACCACGCATCGCATTGCTGGTGGAACCGCGCCAGCCTGTAAGCGTGGTCCAGAAGCTGTCGATATTGGGATTAGAGATCATCCCATTGGCATCCACGTAAGAACTCCACGGACTTCCGCTCGGCTTCAGGCCGGGCGTGGCTTGCAGTGCCGAGTTTACGCCGGTGGAGCCGTTGATCGTGAATTGATAAGGGAACGGCGGTGTTTTGCCAGCGGGAAGCGTCATGTCGTCGCCGAAGCTGCGGACCGATTCGCTCATGAAGACCGTGTTGGACGTTCCATCTTGAATCTGTCCAAAGATCACGCTGGAATTATCGTAAGCGATACCATCCGTTGCCCAGCGGCGATCATACGAAGTAAGTGTGCCGCTGCCGATGCTGACCATGTAGTTGTTGCCACCATACATGTAGCCGCCGAACCCTTTGTTGATTCGTCCCGCAGGGTCGCTGGGGCAAAGCATGATAGGAATCGGGGTAGCAAAGGCGTTTACGAACAAGGGATTAGGAATTTGGGCATTAAAAGCACCCGTGAACGCGGGCTGTGAAAAGTCGAGCAGGTCTTGCAGGTTGGCTTGCTCAATGTAAGGAAGCAGCCGTGCTTGAACCGAAAACCCGCCGGCTTCACCAGCCGGTGGAAGGACACGCTGGGCTCCTTCAAAATTGTGGAAGGCAATGCCGAACTGCTTCAGGTTGTTGCTGCACTGCATACGACGAGCGGCTTCGCGGGCCGCTTGAACCGCAGGCAGTAGGAGGGCGATAAGGATCCCCATAATCGCGATGACAACGAGCAATTCCACCAGGGTGAATGCTCTACGTGAAACCAGGCTGGGCCGTAAAGATTGTGAGGGTACGGCTCCCTCAGTAGGTGCGCAGGAGTACATTCGTTTAGCTCTTCGATGTTCAAAAAGTTGCCCTGATGCAGCGGGCGATTTTGCCGTCGTGGGTCATGGTATGACCGGGCAAAAGCGCAGCATCAGACTTTGCAGTAATTACGGAAAAAACTACAAACGAGCCAACTTTCGAAACTAAGCGGGCCGCAGCAATTGCCCAAGCGTGGGCGGAAGATAGTGCGGAAGCGGCAAGGCCTCAGACGTGATTAGGTGAGGCTGAAACTCCAGGGTAATGGACGGTGGCGCGAGTGCCACCATACCGGTTTGAATCCAGGTGGTTGCATTGCCGCGGCAATGCATCGCTTTGATGCCAAAGGTGAACTGAAGCTTGGGAGTGCTGGCCTTCTTTTGGCAGCAGCTTTTCACCGGTGCTTCTTCAGCAGCTTTCTTATGGCTGCAACAAGTCTTCGCGGTAGCTACGGGAGCATCTCCACTGACGAGGATTTCCGTAACGAACTGATTAAGCTCGCTCGTGGTCAGGACCGCCACACGATGAGGGTCGATGTTTCGTTTTAGCGCCAGGCGACTTTTTCTTTTTTGGTATGGCAGCAGCAGCTTTGCCGGCATTGCTCGGCCGTACGGCAGCCGCAGGAGCTGAATTGGCAAGGATAGGCTTGGCTTTGATCCTTGCCCAAAACCGGCTCCCAGTGGGGATAGCCGATCATCGCAACCAGATAAGAAAGGACCATCAGGGCCGCAACGGTAGACCTACGGCACAGGAAGGCAAAAGCCCTGGCGCGGAGTCGTAGTGCGGTCTTCATGGGAGATCCTTGTGATTTAATTCACAAGGTTGAATTCTAACGGCTGCAAAACGCGACTGCAACAGTTGTCGTTTCAGATTTTCGTTTTTAGAGGTGGTGGCGCGGTGGTACGCAGGCAGAAGCTGGGTGCGGTTGCATCATGTGTACTTCACTTGTTCGTAGCGCTACAATCACCGGAATGCGACACCACATTTATTTGTTCGGCGTAGTTTTTTTCTTCCTGGTCAATGCCATTGGTGCTCAGGAGCCTGCACGGCGGGTCCCTAAATACTATGACCAATGGAAGGATGCGCTCAATGCCGAGACGGCCGTTGATCCTCGCACGATTCGAGTGCCGGAGGGCTATGCGATTGAGTTGTTGCACTCCGCAACCAAGGAAGAGGGCTCACTGATTAGCTTGGCCTTCGACGATCGTGGCCGGCTGTATGTGGGGCGCGAGACGAAGGGGATCTTGCGGCTTACATTGCCAGAAATGTCGGAAGGAAAGTTGGCGGGAGAGGCTGCTGCGAAGCAGATTAAGATTGAAACGATTGATGATACGCTGCTTGAGCCACGCGGCCTGTTGTTTGTAGAAAAAGACCTGTTTGTCAACGCGAACAATACGAAGGCGCTGTTTCGCCTGCGCGATGCCGATGGCGATGATAAGTTTGAGGAGGTCAAGCTATTGCGGACATCGCCCGGCGATGTTGGGCATGGACGCAATGACCTGACGCAAGGTCCCGATGGCAAGCTGTATCTGATTCACGGCAATGATACGCGGCTTCCCGATGACTTTGAGCAAGGGATTTCTGCCTATCGGAACTATCACACTGATCGTTTGCTTCCCTGTGATTGGAACAAGAACCTGTTCAATTACGGGGTGAAGCCGCCGGCGGGGTATTTGATCAGGACGGATCGTGAGGGGAAACAGTGGGAGATGATCGCGGGAGGTTTCCGCAATCCGTTCGGCATCGCCTTTAATCGACAAGGGGAGCCGTTTACATATGACGCCGACATGGAATGGGATGCGGGGGCTCCTTGGTATCGCCCGACACGGATCAACCACATTGTTAGCGGCGGTGACTACGGCTGGCGACAGGGAGTAGACAAGTGGCGGGCCTGGTATCCTGACAGCCTTCCAAGCACATTGGACCTGGGGCTTGGTTCTCCTACGGCTGTTAAATGCGTGCCAGATAGGTTCCATCCGCCGACCCATGCGGAAGATGCTGGTGCCATCTTGGCGTGTGATTGGGCGTATGGACGTATCCACTGGATCGACCTTGAACCCAACGGTGCAAGTTATGCGGCGAAGACGCGGCCCTTCATTTCTGGTAGGCCGCTCAATGTTTGTGATGTTGAATTTGGACCCGACAATGCGCTCTATTTTGTGAATGGTGGCAGGCGAACGCAGTCGGGCATTTATCGAGTGGTCAAGTTGCCAGCAAAGGCCGCCCCGATCGAGGTGAGTGCAGAAGCGTTAGGCAAGGGGGCTGTTGCGAAAGAGGCTCGGGCGACCCGTCATCGTTTGGAGCAATTCCATGGCCGGGTAGCAGAAGGTGCTGTGGATGCTGCGTGGCCTTACTTGGCAAATTCCGATCCGTGGCTGCGTCATCCAGCACGCGTGGCACTGGAGGCCCAGCCGGTTGCGACCTGGAAATCGCGGGCGCTAAGTGAGAAAGAGCCTGTGGTGGCCCTGCATGCTTTGCTGGCACTGGTGCGAGTAGGGACTGCCGAAGATGCGCAGCCGATACTCGATCGTCTCCATACGATGGATTGGAAATCGCTCTCCAAAGAGGATCGCATTCTGCTGCTAAGAATCTATCAGCTAAGCCTGATTCGATACGGTCGGCCCCCAGCCATCGAGACCGCGAAAATTCGCGAGCGTTTGGAGGGCTGGTATCCGGCCGAAGCAGTAGAGACCAATGACCTGCTGTGTGAGCTGTTGGTGAGCTTAGAATCCCCGGTGGTTGTGGCGCGGACGTTGCCGCTGCTGGATGCGGCGCCGACGCCCGAAGAGAAATTGCACTATTTGATGTCGCTAAGGTTAGTGAAGGGGCCGTGGAAGTTGGAGGAGCGCAAGGCCTATTTCACCTGGCTGCAGCGGGCGGAGAAGTTTCCCGGCGCACATTACATGCCACGCTTTTTGGAATACATTCGGCAGGACGCCGTTACGACGCTCAACGAAGAGGAGCGTAAAGAACTGGGTGAGCTGTTGTTGCCGGCTCCTAAGGAGGATAAGTATGGCGACTTGCCACCACGCGTATTCGTCAAGGATTGGAAGTTAGAGGATTTTACGGTAGAGGTTGCCAATCCTGCTGCGGAAGAAACTAAGCCGGACGCTGCGGTCGGAAAGCAGATGTTCATCGCGGCCCAGTGTGCACGCTGCCATCGCTTTCAGGGAGAAGGATCTTTGGTGGGGCCTGAGTTGTCGAGTGTTGGCAAGCGTTTTGGATTGCGGGACATGCTGCTGCATACGATTGAACCGTCGAAGGTGATCGACGACAAGTTCAAGCAAGTGACCGTATTTACCACGCAGGGACTTGTGCTTGTGGGGCAGCAAGTCGCGGCCGATGCGGAATCGCTTTCGATCATCACCGATCCCACGCAGCCGACAAAGGTTACGCGTGTGCTGCGTAGCGATATTGAAGAGCTGAGCCCGTCGCTACTCTCGCCGATGCCAGCGGGTCTGTTGAATACGCTGGAAAAAGAAGAGGTGCTTAGCCTGATGTGGTATTTGCATCAAAGCGAAGCGAAGTAGTAGTTGCCTAGGGCAATCGAGCGCTGGTTGCCATGAAAACCAGCGACAAGGTTTTCATTTGTAGCCGATCTCACGCACCGGCCACGGCGGTACAAGCAACATTCCAGCCCTTGTTCGAAAGTCCTGGCTAACGCACGCTGGCAACTTCTACACCGCTGGACAAGCACGCCGTAGCACCCGGCGTATGAATTTCAAGAATTCTATCATAGCCCTCTAATGTGTTACGAATCGCCCAAGATAAATCTTGAGCTATCCCAAATCTTGGAGTTCCTACAAACACTTCTGCATCAGAAGGGATTATCAATCGAACATTCACTTGACAATACTGCGATACAATTCTGTGGTCAATCTAGACAGTTCGGAAGTTTGGGGCGCTACATCAGCTACGCACCGTGAAAAACCTGATACCGATTGTTCGTCAAGTTTCTTAGCGTCATCCAGTAGCCTTCGTAATCGTTTTATTCCCTTGGGATTGGAATGAACATCTTGTGATGCGCGATAATCTGGAGATGCAAGAGCATCAAGTTCTTTTTTTAATAGCATTAAAAGTTCATGTGACATGACAAAGCTCCGTAAGTTCTTAAAGTGCCAAGGCGCTTTTAACCATGCGTCCAGCACTTTTTCAGCCCAAACGTGTTTGCGAGGTGCCACGGCTGGCTTGTCCAGCGGTGCGGTAATCGCCTGACCCTTGCTGCCGGTAACGGAACGTCGATCCTCCCAGCACGCAGTTCTCGCCAAACATTCTAGGTCAACAAGGGCGTCCGGTAGTAGCGCGAGAACGACAGGTCCTGAAGCAGCATTCCCTCGTCACTGCCCTTTGGCAGTTCCTTTCTATTCCACCCGCTGGCAACGTTCACGCTACTGGGCAAGCCAGCAGTGCCACCCGGCGAAGCGTTCGTTCGTGTAAATGCATCATCGCCTGTTCAAGCTGAAGCAGACTACTCGCTAGATCTTTGCATAAGCTCCAGCCACGAAATATCAAAAGTCGCAATTTTTCTTTTAATGGTGCTGTCATCGGCCAACCGCTGTGCGTCAAACAGCAGAACAAAGAATACGTCTTTGACTTCATCATATCGTGATCGTATTGAGAAGTCACCTTTCAATAGATCCGAAAAGTAAAATGACAGAAGATCAGCAATAAACTCTGGAGAATCGTCGTCGTGCTTTATTTCCGAACCGTTTGCACCAGCCAGAAAGCGAAGTAGCAGAAGGCACATAGGTTCTCTTTTGCCATCCGGCTCATTCAGTTCGATATTAAAGTCATCCTCATATCGCTCAAACGGCACGTGGATTTCACAAGATTGTGACCTCAAGATCCATTTATGGCTATGCACTTGAGTGGGGTTAAATGGGAAGCCGTGTTTTGCAAGAGAATCCCTCAGAGTGTTTACAAACTGTTCCTTGTCCATACTTAAACCTCATTTCGTAGGCGGCAGAGGTCTGGTTCCATCGGATCTCCATCTGTAGCCATGAATCTCAATGAATCTCTCGACTTCCCGACCAAATCCGTTCTGTGTGCCATTTCGCCTAAACATATGCTCCTGTGGAGAAACAAATATAATCTCATTGCCGGGTGCCATGGCGGTGCAAGCAACACTCCCACGCCTGTCCGAAAGTGCGGGAGTAACGCAGTTAGGGAGCATCCTTATTGAAGCGCTCTTTAGAATATTTGTTTCTCCAGCCATCCACGCCATTCATATACCAGCCAGACATTTCGGACAGGCCGTCTTCAGTAAGATCAATCGTTTTACCAGACGCTGAGGTGTATGAAAGCTTCAAGATACCTTGATCCACTGCATTCAAGAACTGAAACAATGTGTCATCAACACAGTCGGTGATTGTTTCTGCGACAAATTGATCAATCTGGCCGGACTCAAGCCTTTCACGCAGTCGTTTTGCGTCGGCCGAATTGCAGTCTAGATCGCGAAGCAGGTCGCAAGAGCGTATCGCTTTGTCCCTTACGCATTTAATTAGCAGTTCAGCAAATTCTTCCACTTCCGGCATTGCCACTGTTTGCTCCTCCCTATGGAACTTCCGAAGGCCTAGTTCTAAAGTGTTTCAGAAGGGTGACGTTCTCAATAATGGTAGGCGAGAAGTCCTCTCGCCGGGTTCCGCGGTTGGCATGTCCATCAGTGCAATCACAGCCTGGGCCTAGGTGCCGGCAACGGAACATCGGTCCATGAACGTGCCTTACTTCATGAATGTGCTTGATCGTCTTGCGATGAGCTTTCACCATACCGTCACAGTATCCTCATCGCCACCCGCTGGAAACGTTCACGCGACTGGACAATCTGGTCGTGGCACCCGGCGTCTATCGGAATCTTCTTTGGGAGAGCATCATTGCTTGGAAACGTAGTCCCTGAATTCCAGATGCGACTCGATTGCCCGCTTGCAAAGGCCGAGTTCCTTCTTCCACATGAAATTGCTGACGACCTCGATGGGGCAGAATTCAATCGGCAACTTTGAATAACCTGTTATCACTGGCAATTTGAAGAACAAATACTTGGGGTCTTTCAGGCACAGTTCCCATTTGCCGCCGATATTCTTCCGGAAAACTTCCCCCAGGTATCTTGCCGCTCGATTCTGCAGTTGACCATCGTCCCCATTCGTTGGCTGAGATAGCAGCTCTCTTTCGAGTGCATCTAGGCTTTCAATTGAGTAATCCAGTGAAAATCCTGCTGACTTTGCTTTCTCAATGAATGGCTCAAGGACGTCGTCCATCTCAAAAACGAATTGCTCAAACGTTTCCAGTTCTTCGGGACTCGCAATTTGTCCAAAATTCTTGGCCATTTTCTACTCCTATTTGATCTTGGGGCCGAAATGCACCGTGTTCCCAGCCTGTTCAAGTGCATTAATGAGCGGCTCAGAACCACCCTTCTCTGGCACGCTGTACCCCTCACGTAATTCTTGCGCATTCAGCGACGTGAAGCGACTTTAGGAACTGACCTCCTGGTAATGTCGAGATAGCCGAGCTCCACGAGAACTTGCCGTATGGTAGGGCGACGATGAACAGGTAACAAGGTATCGGTCAACAGCCGTGGTACTCGGCGGGGCACTATGCTACAGGATGGTCAAAAAACTCAACAGCTTCTTTCGGCCCTGAAGAAATAATCCGAGAAGGGTTAATTACTCTGAATGAATCACTTAGAAGTTCTATCTGCATAATTTGACTGGTGTCTGGTGACTTTTCTGATACGCAGATCCACAAGTGGCTTTTTGCAATTGGGTCGTTGAGGTTTGAAAAGTTTCTTGTTACCTTGTGTCCATCCCACCGTTGCTCAATAACTCTACGGTGAATATTGTTGACCCGATCGACAATGTCTAGTGTCAACAGTCGCAAATGCTGAAGCTGATCTGGCTTCAGAGGCAAGTAATCACATAAATCGGCCTTTTCCCAAGGTAGATTTGGACTCCACTCCTCTTCCGAGAAGTCGTCTAAATCAGAGCTAAAGAAACTTGAAGCATCCCACTTAATACTACGCGGGGGGATGTCGTTCAACGAGTATGAAATAATTATCCTAAACTGCCGGTTGATGTCCATCATTGGATCCGTTCTGTACTCAGGTGCTGCAAATGATATGCAGTTATAACAACACAGGTATCTGATTGCTTGCACTTGGCGCACTGTCTATTTTCGCTTCGCTTCAAACGCATCTTTTTTGTCGTAGAGCTTACGAATGGCTTGGAGGTTTTTAATTGCCTTTGATTTCAATGCTTCGCCAAGTGTGTGATCTTGTGGCAATTCATGGATGGCAATATCGAGACGAGCCTTGGCTAACTCGAACCCATCCAGTTCGTTTAGCATGGCTCCAACAAGAAACTGCATCTTGGGCGTTTCATATCTCCAGGCATTTCTCACGATCACTTTTGCGGTTCTGGGGTCCATCATCACCAGCGTTTGAGCCGCAGGAAAAAGTTCGACATAAGTGGCCCTAGCAGCTCGGCCAGCGACGGGGACCGGCTTCTCCTCTAAATGTGCGCATAAATCGCTTGCGACTCCGCTTCCCCTGGAATGCCACTCCTGAAAAGCTTGAAGCGCGAATTGATATTTCGCCATTTCCTCGTGAGTTACCTGCTCGGTAGGAATGCCTGGAATCGCGTCCCGAATACTGCGTTCCTTTTGCTCTTTTTGCGAAAGTATCTCATGTATCTCGTTATGGAAACTTTCGCATTGTTTTGCGATGCTTTTTATTCGCGTACGATGCTCCGCCTCAGTTGACTCATGATCGGCAGATTGCTCTTGTGCAATCCCAATCACCCAGCCGCTTGCAAGGAGAGCGGCCATAACTACGCGCGGTCTTCAATTGCAATATCTTGTGCATTCTCGTCGTGCTCCGTAGTTAAAACCGAGACCGATACGATTGTTTCCTGTTAGGGACAAGCCAGCAGTGGCACCCGGCGAACACCAAGAATCACATGCCGCACAATTAGAACATACCAGCTATAGCCTCCTCAAATAGAACTGCCCATGCCCCGTTGTCGTCAACAAACACCTCCGAATCGCACGCCTTGCATTTCGTCAACCAGTCTTGAGCATCGCCAAAAGCATTCTTAGCGGACTTCGAGAAACAACCGACGCAAAAGAGAAAGTGATAAAGCCCCGAGTTGACAAGCTGACACTTTCCATCGTCCTTCACAAACAGGATCGCTCGTGTGTTGACATCGAGTACAAACACGCCGAGGTCTTGTCGTGCCAAGACGCAGCCAATTCCAAAGATGCATATCACTCCATGCAATTGGAACCGCATACCGCCCCATGCAGTTGATTCTACAATCTTAGGTTCTGCCTTACAGAACCAATCAGAGAAAGACTTCGGAAATCCAATCGAGCGAAGGAGCGACTCGTCATCGCGATGCAACTTGTCAGTTGCAATCTCTGGAAATATCCTGTCAACTTCAGTCATAATGTCCAACAAGGCTTCCGTTTTATCGTTCATGGTTACAACCCCAATTCACGAAGGATAGCGTCAAGTGCGGCGTTCCCAGCTTTACGACCGCCGGGTGCCACGGCTGGCTTGTCCAGCAGCGCGGTAGTCGCCGATGCCTTCCTGTTAGTTACGGAACGTCGAAACTCCCGATAAGCAGGTCTTGCAAAACATCTTAGATCAACAAGGGGGTTCGATAGGAGCAGGAGAACGTCAAATCCTGAAGCACCATCCCCTCGTCATCGCGCTTTGGCAATTCCTTGCTATTCACCCTCGCTGGCAACGTTCACACTGCTGGACAAGCCAGCAGTGGCACCCGGCGATGAGCTTGAAGCATCCCACTTTCAGACAGGTGTCCTGTCCGACGGCTTCAGAAACTCTATTTCAACCTTCTACAGCAACCGCTTTGGTATGCCAATCGATGCTCAATACGTATTCGCCTCCATCGACGACAGTACCGGCGTTCTCAAGCCGTGCATTAATCAACGATGATGGATAAAAAAGCATCCAGGACTTGTGCCCTTCTCGTTTGACAAGGCGAACCATCTCCGGGTCTCCCGAAACTCCGATTTTGTCCGAAACGAATTTGTTCCCGATCGCAATTGCTTCTTCGATTCTCATCGTCCAAGGCCTCCTCATTTGTTCTCATTGTAGTCAACAATATGAAGCCGATAGTTTGGGCTTAGCCGGTTCCATCATCCTACGCGTTCGAGAAGATTAAACACAAACTGCTCAGGTGCGTTAATTCCAACCACGTGGGGAAGTGTACGATAAACATCAGATCTCAACTTTCGCCGGGTGCCACGGCTTGTCATGCAGTTTGAACCCGGCGATTGCTAAAGAGCCATCTCTTCCTGCTCAGATAAGATAAGTGTACTAGGTGCAAGCACAGGAATCCCTAACCTGTCTGCCAGTAAATGCGCTAAGTCATTTGGAAGGGCTTCCGCATCGCACGAAGATAGACGCACTGGCTGTCGATTAATCTGGTTAGACTTTGCCAAGACTCGGTGCAACACCGAAGGTGTGAATATCTACAAAAGTGAAATTCAAACCGGCAAATTAGAAAGTGAGCTTGATGCGATTGCCGGTCGCGAAGCTTTGCCGTGCGGCAGAGACGACGGCCATGGCTCGATAGGCGTCGGTAATGTCACTCCCTTTGAGCAGGAGGCTGGTGACGCTGCGATAGAACTGCATGAGCAAACGCTCGCCAACGGGGCGTTCGCTTTCGAGCGACTCCATATGTCGGCCGGCGGCATCAAACCAAGTGAGTGTGCTTGGTAAATCTACAAATGCGATCCCATGTTCGCAGCAAACTTGCAAGGCAGCAGGGGGGCGGAAGGAAACGGCCTCGGGCCAAGCGGCAGGCATGTAACGCCCGCAGCTGATCTGGGCCGTGGGGCCAGCCCCCAGCGCTCCTGCGGGGGAAAAGTCGAGGCTCATCATCTGGTAGTCTTCACAGCCACCAGGACCGACGTTGCCATGGTGGATTCCAACGACGGACGTTGGCTCTTGCCCTGCGACATACCGGCACCAATCCACCTGTTCGGCCATTTCTCGATGGAGAGACGGAGCTGTGCGGCCGGAACGGCGTGCGGAAGAGGCATCGTCGGCGCCCGATCGGCGATGGCAGAACAAAAGCTTGGGTTTGCCAAGGCGCGTCGCAATGAGTTCTTTTAGGCGAACGGTTGCTGGGGCCACGCGGCGGGCAAACTCGATCATAAGCGTGATGCCACTTCGTTCGACACGGCTGCGAACGAGTTCCGCCTCGGCCGGGGCATCAATATCGAGTGCCGTACTGCAATAGACCGACTTGCCAAATTCACAGGCGGCCAAAATGGGTAGGTGGCCGTACCACTCGGCATTCAGGATGAGGATTGCCTCCACATCTTGCCGGGCGCAAAGGTCGCGGTAGCCATCGACGGGGACGGCTTGAAATTCTCGAGCAGCCTGGGCCGCCAAATGGGCGACCTCGCAGCAAATTGCTCGGACCTCAAAGCGATCGGAAAGCGCACGGAGTGCCGGTCTGTGCCTAGTTTCCCAGGAGTCGCCAAGTCCGACAATTCCGACGCGCAGCTTCATTGCAATTAAGTGCTCAGCTTTCTGGCCGAAGTATACCAAAGTTGGCAGTCGAAAGTCGCCTTGAAAAAGAACTTTCCATGGCCCGCTGGCTAGAGGGGATTTCACCTTAGGGAAGAATTTTTTGGCTTTGAGCTGTGGCATGACGGACCAGCGGCGGCGACTCGCAAGTGTGTTTGGGAAGTTTGCGTAAAATGGCGATATTTTAAGGTGCCTTGGGCTAACACTCGCCCTTTTTGTCGTTGTAAACTACTGACCTTAACAAAACGTCCCTGCTAGTTAGGGAAATGGGTAGCTTGGGTTGTTCATGCTATCCCATCAGCGAGTTTGTCTGAAAGGATTTCGAATGTACGGTGTTGCACTAAGCTTTGTTTTGCAAGCTGCGATGTTGAGCAGTGGCGCTGAGGCATATGAAGAGGCTTACCAAAAGTCGACCGAGAAGGGGACCCCATTATTGGTGCTCGTTGGCGCCGATTGGTGCCCAGGTTGTGTGACGATGAAGCAAGGGGTGCTTGCTCGGTTGCGTGAACGTGGCCGATTGCATCGAGTGAACTACACCACGGTGAACCTCGACGAGAATAGTGAATTGGCCGGCAAGTTGATGCAGGGTGGAACGATTCCACAGTTGATCGTATTCACGAAGACCGATAAGGGATGGCATCGAGAGCAGATAACGGGGGCCACGGGCGAAGAGACCGTGGAATCGATGATCGACAAGGCATTGGCGATGTCGGTCGTGAAGCCACCGCTGAGCTCCTGAGACGTCTATGCAATAATCGAAGTCCAATCGTTGGCTTCTTTTCAAGAGCCGTTCGCTTTTGGCAATTCTATTGCTGCGAGTGAACGGCTCTTTTTTTACCGGCATTTTTGCGTGTTGAGGCATTCGTGCGGCTTTCGGTCATCATCCCAGCCCTTCACGAAGAGGCCACCATTGGGGCCGCTATCGAGTCGGCGTGGCAGGCAGGGGCAGCCGAGGTCATTGTGGCCGACGGTGGCAGCCAGGATGGGACCTGTCGTGCAAGCATTCAGGCCGGTGCTTGCGTCGTTAGTTCGCCTGCGGGCCGCGGCATTCAGCAGCGGCTAGGGGCCGAGTCGGCGACCGGTGATATCTTGCTGTTCCTGCATGCGGATTCACGGCTTTCGCCGGCCGTAGGTGAGCAGCTATCGGAGCTGTATTTCACGGGAGCGGCATGCTGGGGTTGTTTCCGGCAATCAATCGAGGCCAAGGGGCTGAAATATCGACTGCTAGAGCTGGGAAACCGACAGCGAACCTGGTGGTCTGGCCTGGCCTATGGCGACCAAGCGATCTTTGTGACGCACGACCTCTATAAGAAGTGCGGCAGATTTGAGCCGTTGCCGCTGATGGAAGATGTTGTGCTGTCGCGATCGCTAATGCGGTATCAACGTCCGACGATACTGCGCGGACCTGTGCAGATTAGCGCACGTCGCTGGTCCAAAAATGGTGTCGTTCGGCAAACGCTGACGAACTGGGGAATCCTTTGCCGGTACTATTTGGGCGTTAAGCCAGAGGAACTGGCAAAGCTATATAGGCGGCACGACAAATAGTACCTTAAAATGCGGATTGCCGCATGGAGTGTGCACCGCCGAGCGGCCGGGGAGATGGATCGCACATGCCCGAAAAGTCAAGTGTGCGAATCAGGCCCAGTCTGCCCCTCGGTTGTCAGGTGGAGCCAAGTCGTATTTGCGAATTTTACGGTCCAGCGTCGAGCGTTCTACCCCTAATATGGATGAGGTTCGGCTCTTGTTCCAGCTGGTGGCCTTAAGCGTTGCCAGGATGTGCCGCTTCTCGACTTCATCGAGCGACATTGGTTCAAACGAAGACTTGGGGGCCGGGATTTCGCCGGACTCGCTGGCGGTTGCCAGGTTGGAAAGGTGCAGGTCTTCTTCGCCGACGAGATCTGTCCGGGCGAGAACGACCGCACGTTCGATCACGTTTTTTAGTTCACGCACGTTGCCGGGCCAGCGATACTGCTGCATCCGGTGGATGGCACCCGGCGTAAAGCCACGAATCTTGCGGGCCGTTTCTTGGTTGAAACGATCCAGGAAGAAGTTGGCCAGCTGCAGAATGTCATCTGGGCGTTTGCGAAGTGGCGGCACCTGGATTTCAACGACATGCAAGCGGAAGTAGAGGTCGCGGCGGAAGCTTCCTTCGGCGACGGCCCGTTCGAGATCACGATTGGTGGCTGCGATGACACGGACATCGACCTTGATTTGCTGGCTGCCGCCGACCCGTTCAAAGGAATGCCCTTCCAGGACGCGAAGGAACTTGGCTTGGATGGAGGGGCTCATTTCGCCGATTTCGTCGAGCATGAGGGTCCCTTGGTGGGCGGCCTCAAACTTGCCAATCTTGCGGTCGGTAGCGCCGGTGAAGGCTCCCTTTTCGTGGCCAAAGAGTTCGCTTTCCAGCAGGGTTTCGGACAGGGCGGCGCAGTTCAAACAGACGAAAGGCCCCTTTTTCCGCGGGCTGGCGTAGTGCATGGCACGAGCGACCAGTTCCTTACCCACGCCACTTTCGCCTCGGATTAGTACCGTAGCGCGACTGGGAGCAGCACGAGCAATCTGCTGCTGAACATTGGCCAAAACCGGGCTATTGCCGACAAGCTCGCTCTCGGCGCCCAGTTGCTTGCGAAGCTGCACCACCTCGTTGCGGGTTTGCGACAGGTTTTCGGAAAGCTCTTGTTGTCGGACGAGATTCTTCAGGGCCAGTGCGACGTTGTCGGCCACGGCCAGCGTGAATTCGAGATCGTCTGGATCGGGAACGCGGCTTTCATCCGTGGAGTAGACGTGAACGACGCCCACGACCTTCTTGTCCTGGCGAATGGGAGCGCAGATCACGCTGGTGCTGTGGATGACCCCTTTGCTGTCGGGGCTTCCTAGCTGGGAATCGCCCGCAATATTGCGAGCGAGGATGGCTTCGCCATCGCGAAGTACGGTTTGAGCCAGGAATGACGAGAGCCGGTGGTAGGAGGGCTCTTTGTCGGTTCGCGAGGCAACAATTTGGAGGTCGGCCGCAGTGGGGTTCTCTAGGCCGCGAGGCAATAGGAGAACGGCACCTGCATCGACGGCGGCGCTATCAAAGATGCCGCCGAGTGCCAGATTGGCGACTGCGGGAACATCGGGCTGGCTGGCAAGTTCAAACGCGAGGCGGCAAAGCTTGGTCGCGGCTTGCCCAATACGCGGAACGGAAACTTCGCTAATTCCTGCGAGAAACCGAGTCTGGCCGCGTCGATGGGTAATTTGTGCGGGTTGTTGCAGTGGCGAGGCAAGCACTGCGGATTCGCTAACGTCGATGTCAGCCGGTACGGGAGGCATCGCCATGACGGCGGCCATCGTGTCTTCACCCGTTTTAGACGGATTGGATTCACTGGAGAGGATGGCAGGGACACCGGCCGGTAGAGAAATCTCGGGAAAGCCCTGCGACAGATCGTGTACAAACGCCAAATAGCATTGGGCGATGCGGATGATATCGCCAGCGGCTAAGGGGACGTCGCCGTGGATTTGCTTGGAACCAACAAAGGTGCCGTTCCGACTTTCCAGGTCACGAAGCGTCCAAACGCCACGAGTGATAAAGATCTCGGCATGGTTTCGGCTGGCCCGCTCATCCTTGACGACGATCTGGTTAGTGGCGGCCCGACCTATAGTGACAGTTCGCCCCGGAACCAGACGAAAGACGTCGGTCCACTTGTTTCCTTCACGGATGACCAAGTAGGCAAGCATCAGTAGGAGTCAGTACGCGAGGCTGGAATAGCCTGTAAGGGTGGTTTTTGAGCGCCGGTCCGATTGGATGGGCGTTTGGGTGACTATGGCGCCAACTCCAAACCTTCACCTTAGTTTGCCGCCCTAGCAGACTGCAAGTGGCAAACGGACAAAGGTGAGGGGTTGGTTTAAGGAATTATAGGGTGATGAAAAGTCGGGGGAGTGGGGGAGGGGAGCGACGGAAGAGTTGGGGGCCTCTAGGGGTTTTTCTTGCAAACCTGCCTTCCGGCAATTATTCTGAATCATTCAGTGCGCCCATTCGTAGGTATCTGGGTGGATTGTAGAGTAAACTTAGAATTGTTGCCGACGCGCTTTCGTGCGGCAATTTATAGTGGTCGCCATGGCAACTGGGGCTGTCTGGCGAAAGTTTTCGGAGAGAAGCAAAATGCTTGATCGAATGCAGTTGGGTTATCGCATCACCGGCCTCGTTTCATACGGGAGCGCCCTGTTGCTGGTGCTGGTGGGTGTTTGCTGGGCGGGCACCAACATCAATGCCGGCAACTTTGGCCGCGCGGTTGGTGGTGTTTCGATCAGCCCTGAAGGTGTTCTCGGGTCGTCGACTCCGAAGGACTTGGAAGAATATCGCAGCAGCATTATGTCTGCTGTAAAGAAGGTGCCGGATGCTTTGAACAAGCCCGTCGCCATGCGGATGATCTCCCTCAAGGAGATTGAAAAGGCATTGGCTAACACCCAAGCTGACCTGGCTTATGAGATGCCTGACGAGATTCGCTTTCTGGCCGGCATTCAACGCATTCAGTATGTGTTTGTCGATCCAGCCAACCAAGACATTGTTTTGGCAGGACCTGGCGAAGGTTGGAAAGTTAACAGCCAAGGTGAACACGTTGGCGTAACGACGGGGCGTCCTGTCATTCGCTTGGATGACTTGATGGTCGCCATGCGAACCGTGGAAAATGCTCGCATGGGTGGCATTACCTGTTCGATCGATCCATCGGCTGAAGGCCGTCGTCAGTTCGAAGCTTTCATGTCGAAGCAAAAGCGATTCTCGCCTGATGTACTGGACGGTATCGCCAAGGCTCTCGGCCAACAAGACATCACCGTTACTGGCGTTCCTGGCAACACTCGCTTGGCCCGTACGCTAGTTGCAAGCGATTTCAAAATGAAGCGGATTGCGATGAAGTTGGAGAAGTCGCCTGTGAAGGGACTGCCAAGCTTTCTCGAAATGGTGAAGAGCAAGGGAACGAAGATCGACAACATGATGCCACGTTGGTGGCTTGCTTGTAACTACGAACCACTTGGCAAGAGCGAAGATGGCTTGAGCTGGGAACTGCGTGGTACTGGCGTGAAGGTTATGACCGAAGACGAGTTGGTCGCGGGTGACGGCTCGGTCAAGGGAACGGGCAAGGTAAATCCCGTTGCTCAGCAATGGGCTGACCTGATGACCGAAAAGTATGATGAGCTCTGCCTGAAGGAACCTGCTTTTGGTGATCTGCGCAACGCGATGGACCTGTGCGTCATCTCGGCACTGATTGCGAAGGAAGGCTTGCTGGAAAAGGCCGGTTTGGAAGTTCCAACGCTCGTTGGTACGAACAACGCCAGCCGCGTGAAGATCAATCAGAACTTCAACGCACCTAAGAAGGTCGATACCCAAACGAGCTTTGTCGAGCGTGGCAAGGAATACATCATCACGGCTTCCGGCGGTGTGGATATCAATTCGTGGCAAATCGCGGATCGCACCGAGGTTCTGCCAGAGTTGACTTCCGTTCGTGAGAAGTTGCCTGCTCGTCCAGAATCGGCTTTGTTCTGGTAAGAGCGAAGGGCTTCTCTTTGACGAGAAGCATGCGACATAAACCCATCAGGCACCGAGTGAAAGCTCGGTGCCTTTTTTTGTGCGCGGAGGCAATGGTGGGGGTGGCGTTTGATTGGAACTGCGAACTTGAATGGATAGCTTTTGGGCAAGTTCAGATGCTATTCTCAATGCCCTAGTGACAATGATAGTAAATAGCGATTGAGCAAGCCGTGTAGGGCAAACGAAAGACATGGAAGGCCTGTGATTCCCCTGTATGGCCTTCAGTCTTGAAGTAACGTAAGACCGCGTAAATCGTTTGAATCCCTTTTCATCTCTTACGCATTGACGAATCGATTGAGATAGAACTCACAGTAACACGGTGAGTTTCTTCGCGTTCTCGATTGGCCTTGCTCTGGCTCAATTTACCGCAGCAAGGGGACTCGCTACCAAATACCTCCAATAACGCGATTGGACTCCATCTTGTTTGTGGGATGAATTGTTGTGCAGATTCCTTCTATAATTCAACCTAGACGAATTTATTTACTCAAAGACCTGGCACCTGGACGGACGAACTAGGGTCTGTGAGTGAAAATCGTACGTCAAATCTCGCAAGCAGTTATTGGCTTATGAGGCACCCTGGTTTTTTCAACGGCAATGAGAGTCTGTCTTCTATGGCAAATGAGTCGCAGAAAGTTATGAACACGCCAGCTCGCGGAAAATTTCAGCTTCATCTTCCTGGGTTGCTTAAGGTGCTTGCAGAGCACCTCTATTCAACGCAGCGGGTTGGTGTGCGTGAACTCTTACAGAATGCTCACGACTCTTGCATACGACGTAGTGTCGAAAAGTCGGAATTGTCATATCAGCCTCGTATTGATTTGACCATTGAGCCAGAAGCTCGAATCCTACGCATCGAGGACAACGGGAGTGGGCTGACGGAGGACGAAATTCATGGCTATTTAACGGTTATTGGAAAGGGGTATACTCGCGAACTGAGAGAACGTCTTGCGACGGAAGACTCAAATACTTCGAAAGAGTTGATAGGTCAATTCGGGATTGGGTTCCTGTCAGCCTATTTGTTGGCGTCAGAGGTAACGTTAGAAACAAAGTCTGCGCAGCATGCGCCCTTGCGATGGTACTCTGTGGGAGATCAGGAGTTTGAACTGAGTAGCGGCAGTCGAGAATTGACTGGAACGACCATTGAATTGAAGCTTAAGCCGTCGGCCTGTTTTTTGTTAAACAAACAAGTTCTGATTGAGACAGTGCAAGAGTATGCAGACTTCTTGTCGACTGCGATTCATGTTCAAAACTCTACTGAACCGGTTAACTTGCAGATACCGCCATGGAGTCGAGTAAATTCAGAAGACGCGTGTCTCGAATTTGCCGAGAGGCGATTTGGTGAAAAGGATCCTCTTTTTGTTTTACCTTTGACGGACGGCACGGTTGATCTTGGCCACGATACCCTTACGGTGCCACTTCGAGGGTTTCTGTTTGTGCCGTCCCATTCCGTTGTCTCTATCAAGGAATATGGGGCGGTTGCTGTCTATATTCGGCATATGTCAATATGTGATGCGGAAAAGGACTTGCTTCCTCCCTGGGCTCGATTTGTTGGTGGCGTTATTGACTGCCCTGCGCTTCAGCCAACTGCATCTCGCGAAGCTGTTCATCAGGATGATGCGTTCTTTGCACTTCGAGAGGTTATTGCTAAGCAGCTGCGCGATGGATTGTTAAGGATATACTCAGCAGAACAAGCCGTTTGGCAGCGAATCGTTAGAGGTCACACAGACATAATTATGGCATGGGCCGCGAAGGACGACGAGTTTTTCCGGATGGTTGCCGATTCCGTTCCATTACGGACAAGTCGAGGTAATATCGCGCTTCCTGAGTATCTCAAGCTTTCACGAGGTGTTGTTTACTACACGACGCGAGAACTTGGTTCGCTTCAGAACAAGATACTTGCCGAAGGTAGAGATGTTCCTGCAATCGATGCTTCCTGGTTCGGCGTGCAACCTTTCTTGGAGCGGTATGCCATTGCCCACTCAGAAATTCGATTAGTTCGCCTGGACGACAGCCTAGAGTCACTTCTTCCCGCAGCGCATTCGCACGAGTATGAAGAAGTTCTTCAGCTATGTGAGGAGCTTGGATTCTCTGCACGGGTGGCATCTTTTCGGCCGATCGAATTTCCCGCGGTGATGACTTATTCTGCAGATGCAGAAATGATTCGCGACGCGAAGACGGCTCTTGAGAAGGGGCTAATTCCGGACGGATTTTCAGCACTAATTGGCGATTTTCTGCAAGGTCGCCAAGCTGGGGGGGAAGATAAAGGGGTGCTGCACCTTAACATTGCGTGTCCGTTGGTTAAGCGACTTTTCACCAAAGACATTTCCGTCGATCGTAAACAAGCGATTTTGGCAGTAATTGCCTATTTTGCAAGACTGTTTTGTGGCCGGATGCTCGACGCAACCCAGGCAATCTCCGATCTGAATGCTTGGCAGCGCTCTCTTGAAAGGTTGGTTTAGTTATGAGTGATAGGGGAACGGGCAATGAGTATCGCCAAGTGGCGTCGCAAGACAGCGATATGAATAGTCGCAGTTTGGAGGCTCTTTATCACGATGCAATGCGATATCGAGAGACGGACCCCGAGCATCAACTCGCGTTACTTACACAGGGGCGAGATGAAGCACTGAGGTTGAATGAACCTGGTGTGGCACTCTTTTTTGAGTCTTGGAGGCTGACCACGCTAACATCGGATTTATGCGATTTTGCCCGTGCACATCCACTGGCTATCGAGTTGATGGTTCGAGTAAGCAAACCAGAATTCCAAGGCCATTCCGATGAAGCCTCGATTTGGAATAATGTGCTTTGCACTTATGTCGAGGTTGATCCAATAGGTCACCGTGATGACTTAGAGCGAGGGTTTTCACATCTGGATCAAAAAATTGCGAAAGGACCGGTTCAGGAACGTTTTGTTCTTAACTATCGATGGGTGCAGTATTTGTGTTATACGCAGCGCTGGAAGGAGGCCTATGACCGTGCCCAGCATTTCCAGGCTTTGGTAGGACGAGGCCGTTGTAGTCCGTGGTGGCAGTGCTGGGCTTTATTCTTGCTTTGCGAGATTTGTAATGCGCTCGAGCAAGTGGATTTCCTCGCTGATTACGCAAAGGAAATGGTGGAGAAATCTCAGCAAGGCTCACAACTAGTGCGTACGCGAGCCGCTGGCATGATTTGGCTTGCCGTTGCTAATCGCATTCGTGGTAAGGAGCGAGAAGCGAGCCGCGATTTTCACGAGGGGATGCGTTACCTTAGCAACGTTAGTTCTCGGGATGAAATTTGTGCTGATGCCATAAGCAAGTACTACGAACTAGCAAATGACTGGAAAGCCGCGATCGCTGTTCGTGATCGTGAACTTTCGGATGTTTCGAAAAAGGGAATGTCACATCGATGCTGCATTGTGGAAATTGAGCGTTGTCGACTGCGATTGGCGCGGGCATCATTTCAGACGACGACTTCTGCAAAGCTCGGATTGCTGCGGAAAAAATGCGCGTGCCGAGTTGGTATCTGAATCAAATTGTTGAACTTGAGATGTCTCGAGGTAGTTAGGAGAAAGTTGCCGACTTGCGATTTTAATTGCCGTGTAGGACACCTTTTTGAGTGGCTGACATCTTTCAGCGCCATCAGAAATTTGGCTCGGGTAATCGTAGCACTGCAAGAATGGGGAAAAGACATTTAAAAAGGATTGAGAAGTAACGCTGGTGAACAAACGGTTGTCGCGACATTGGTGGTAAGGTTGTAGCTAGGCTTGGCCCAATAGCGAGAATGCCTCTAGTAAGCCGCGAGCAAACGGGGCCACCCGCCACCCGCAACGCTAGAAGAGAGGGCTGAGAGATCGTTGGCAATTAGGCGGCTTCTTCGCCGCACTCGCCCTGCGTCATGTGGATTTTGGGGTCGGGGTAGCAGCCGGGCAGGTCTTCGCCGTAGAAGCGATCGAGGTTGGCCTTCCACTCTTCGAGGTTCTTCACGCGAGCAAACGCTTCACGTACTTCCAAATACTGCGGATGCAGCGCAGCGTACTTGATGCCGAACTTGCGCATCTGGGTGCCGCAGCGCTGTTCGCCGTAAAGCTGCTCGGCCAGCTTGAAGTGTTCCAGGATGATATCACGCTGCTCCCACAAGCTCGGTGCGGCAGGAAGGGGCTTCCCTTCGGCGAGCGCGTGGCATTGTGAAAAGATCCAGGGGTTGCCGATGCAGCCACGTGCGACGGTGACGCCATCGACTCCGGTCTGTTGCATCATGTCGATGCAGTCTTGTGCGGTAAAGAGATCACCGCTGCCAAGCAGTGTCTTGTTGCCAAGATGCTGCTTCACTTCTTTCAGGAACGCCCAGCGGCTGGGGCCAACATAGCGCTGGTAGACGGTACGTCCATGCAGCGTGACTGCGTCAACTCCTAGAGCAAAGGCACCATCGAGGATGGTATAGAACTTGTCGCGGCTTTCGGTGCTATCGTCTAACCCTCGTCGCATTTTGACGGTGACCGGAATGTGCGCGGGAACGATATCGCGAGTTCGGCGCACGATTTCAAGGGCGACCTCGGGCTGGCTTAGATGGAATCCACCACGACAACGGCCGAGGACCTTCTTTACGGGACAGCCGAAGTTAATGTCAATGACATCAAACCCCGCTTCGACGAGTCGAAGTGCGCCGGCCGAAAACTGTTCGGGCTCTGCCCCCATCAGCTGGCCTGCTACTGGATGCTCTTCTTCGCTGATATGGAGGAAGTGCCGGTTCTTCTTCCGGTTCTCTTTCATGGCGACCAAAAACTGGTCCAGCATCACTTCGCAAAGAGAGTAGGAGGCCCCAAGTCGGCGGGCAATAACACGCATGGGCCAATCGCTGTAGCCGGAAAGCGCCGCCTGGACGACGGGAAACCCGATATCAATGGCACCAATTCGAAGGTGGGGTAGATCAGCTCAGCATAAAGGTCGGCGGTTTCCGGAGGAGAGTCGGCGGCAAACTAGAGTATGGGCGCCGTTGCCAGGATCGACAATCGCAACGAGCGGTTCAAAACCACGTCAGTAGCTCAAAAGGGTGGATGTTGTTTAGGGTGGTGGATTGCTGGCAATGAAACTTTTTGATTTGCCTAGCCACCCTGTTCGACCCATTTGCACGCATTTTCAGGGTGAATCGCCTGTAAAGTGCCGTTAAAGTCGCCGTAAATCAACAAAACCACTCCAGTCGTTAAAGTCAGTTAAACCCGCAGGGTCCATCTGACCGATACAACGGCAGCGCACATTGTCCGTCGTTGGTTCATCGGGGTACACGCCATGTTAGGCAAAAATTCGGTTATTTCGATCCTTGCGATCGGAGCTGCACTACTCGTTGCGATCACTTACGCGCAGGAGAGTGCTCGTCGGTCTTCGGCCTATCGGGTCGAGTCCGATGTACCAGCCATGTTGCCGGCTAACGAAGGGCCGACCTTGCTCCCGCCGCAGCCTATCGGTGGTGCAAGCGTATATGGCGAGGCCGAACAGCCGTCAACCGAAGCACCAGCACCGCTAAAGACGCTGAGTCGTTATGCGGAACTGCAAGCTCCAGGAAGTGGAGAGCGAGTTGCTCCTCCTGCTCGTTCGTCGCGTCGCACGATGGACGCTAACAAACAGATGAGCATGGGGGCCGTAGAAGATCATGCGGTTACGCCAGTTAGCGACACGACCGAGGCGGCAGGTGCTGCTCCGGTTCGTTCGGTCTTGAAGCGAACCAAGCCTGCCCAAGTTCAGCCTGCTGAGCCACCGATGTTGCCACCTGCTGCGGCTGAAGGTCCGGTTCTAGAGCCAGCCGGCGAGCCTGCCGAGCTTCAATTGACGGAACCTGCCGCTCCTCCAAGCCATCGCCGTGCGACCGATCGCACGAAGCGTGGCCTGGGTAAAGAGTCGGCGGGTGACGATCACGCTGCACCATCCATTCATGACTTGCAGCTTGTCTCGCACAATCCCTCCTTGTCGGTTGAAGTGAATGGGCCCCAATCGATCACGGTTGGCCAACCGGGGAAATACATCGTTCATTTGACCAATATTGGCGATCTATCTGCTTCGGACGTGGTCATTCGCTTGGCTTTGCCAACCTGGGTCACGGCCCGGATCACCGACGCATCGGAAGGGGAAGCCAAGATTCAGGCTGACGCTCAAGGGACGCCGCGTCTGGTTTGGGCGGTTCCTAGCTGTGGAATGAAGGCCCATCATCAATTGCGGTTTGAACTTGTGGCTGCCGAAGGCCAACCTTTTGACCTGTCGGCCGAGTGGACTTGCCGTCCAACCACGACGCATGGCCAAATTACCGTGCTGCAACCTCAGCTAGATGTAGTGCTTTCGGGTCCTGCTGAAATGAACTTTGGCGAAGAAAAGCTGTTCACCCTGACCGTTACCAATCCGGGAAATGGCGATGCCGCCAATGTCCAGGTGACCGTTTCGGCCGGAAACGCCGGCGCGAAGCAGGTAGAGGTCGGTGCGATTGCCGCGGGCAAGAAGAAGGAAATCCCACTGCAGATTGCTGCCAACGAAGCAGGCGAAATGCTGCTTCGAGCCGTCGCAACGGGTGAAGGTGGTCTGCAGTCTGAGGCGAGTGCTCGCCTGAAGGTACGCCGTCCTCAGTTGGCTGTCGTGGTTGAGGGAAGCGAAATGCAATTTGCCGGCTCGGAAGTGGATTACGCGATTGTAGTCACTAACCAGGGCGATGCAGTTGCTGACGATATCCAAGTAACGGCAACCCTACCTGCTGGTGCCAAGTACGTGGGCGGTATTGAGGGGGCAACGGCCTCGGGGAATATCCTCAAATGGCGTGTGGCAAGCCTCGCAGTCGCTGCTGAAAAGGTCTACGACGCTCGCGTGATTCTTACGGCCGAGGGAGCCAATCGCGTAGCGGTTGAAATCGCGTCTGCCAATGGATCCAGTGCTACTGGTGAGATGGTGACCGAAGTTCAAGCGGTTTCCGACTTGAAATTGGTGGTTAATGATCCGTCGGGACCCAATCCGACCAGCTCTGAAGCCATCTATGAGTTGACGGTGATGAACCGAGGTACTCGGGCAGCTCATGACGTTCGAATTGTGATGCAATTCAGCGAAGGAATTGAGCCGGTCGCTCTCGAAGGGGGCGAAGGCAAGATTGTTCCTGGCCAAGTTGTCTGCGAACCGCTGGCCGAATTGGCACCGGGTGAGCAGGTCAATCTGCAGGTGCGGGCGAAGGCCGACAAGGCGGGAACCTTGGTTTACCGTGTCGAAGTGACGCAAGCGGAAGACGAAGACCGATTGGTCGAAGAAGGAACCACGAAGTTCTTTGCGGATAACGGTCGAACGGGTGCGGGTGCACGCACGGCCAAGCGGGCAGTGCCAGCGGCTGGTCAGGACAAGGTTCAGCGTTAGAGTAAAAAATGAAAGTATCTCTCGGCGTGCATCGATTGTTGCCGCCGGGAGGAATGTAATGCCCCGGTTCACTTGGCAGATGATGGTGTAATGAGGTAGACTTGTTAGCCAGCGTTTTGGCGGACGTTTTCACTCCTTCTGAGCTGACGGAGTGATCGGCGAATGGGAATGGCCCATTCTTGTTTAGACTGACTTAGCTTTTCTAACGATTCTGCTGAAATCCCAGTGCGTTACGAGAATATCACTTCCGAGCAAGCATTACGAGATTTTTGTAATTCAATCTCTGATTGCCCGATCATCGCCTTTGATACCGAATTTGTTTCGGAAGATACTTATCAGCCTGACCTCTGTTTGATCCAGGTGGCAGCCGGCGGGCGACTTGCGATCATCGACCCCATCGAGGTTGTTGATCTGACTCCCTTTTGGGAATTGTTGGCGACGCCAGGGCGCGAAACACTTGTCCATGCGGGGCGAGAAGAATTCCGTTTCTGCAAACGGGCCATTGGAAAGCGACCTGCGGCACTGTTTGATGTGCAGCTTGCCGCCGGACTTGTTGGCCTGGAATACCCGGCCTCGTATGGCACACTTGCCTACAAGCTGCTTGGTAAGACGCTTTCCAAGGCAGAGACGCGAACCGATTGGCGGCAGCGTCCGCTTTCTTCGCGTCAGCTCGACTATGCATTGCTGGATGTTCTAGACCTAGAAGCGATTCGCCGTGTGTTGGTGGATCGCCTGAACGAACTGGGACGCATGGAGTGGTTGCAGACCGAATTGCAATCCTGGCAGTCCGAGGTAGAAGCCCAAGATTCCGAAGAGCGTTGGCGCCGTATTGGCGGAACCGCAGGCATGTCGCCACGGACGCTGGCCATTGTCAAAGAGCTTTACCTGTGGCGCGATGAGGAGGCTTCTCGTCGCAATATGCCGCTACGACGTGTCTTGCGTGATGACCTGCTGATTGAATTGGCCAAACGCCAGTCCAGCGATGTGAAACGGATTCGCTCGGTGCGTGGCATGGAACGTGGTGATGTGCAACGGCACCTTCCCAAAATTGCCGCCAGCGTTGAACGTGCTTTGGCACTTCCGCCGGAAGAGTTGCCAATCATTGAGCGGAAGACTTCTCGTCCGCAATTGAATTTGCTGGGACAGTTCTTAAGTACGGCCTTGGGAAGTATCTGCCGTAGCGCATCGATTGCCCCCAGTATTGTGGGAACGGCCCAGGATGTACGCGACTTGATTGCCTACCGACTTCAGTTAGGCACTTTTGAGCCGGATGAGACGCCGCTACTGGCGCAAGGTTGGCGAGCCGAGGTTGTGGGGCAAGTGATCGACGACTTGCTGCAAGGTGATCTGACCATTCGAATCGCCGATCCATTGGCGGATGAGCCGCTGGAATTTGTATGGCGAAAGCCTGTCGAATAAGCTTGCTCAGCTTCGCTCAGGCGGTGTTTGCCTGAGCTGACTTGGATTCTTTTCATTGCCGTTAGGCAATGACTTCTTTTACCACGTTGCCGGCAACGTCGGTCAAGCGGAAGTCGCGACCATTGAGGCGGAACGTAAGCTTCAGATGGTCAAGTCCCAGCAGGTGCAAGATCGTGGCGTGAAGATCGTTCACGGGGACACGTCCCTCAACCGCCTTGAACCCAATCTCATCCGAGGCGCCATGATGGACGCCTCCCTTCGCGCCGCCGCCGGCCATCCAAACGGTAAATGCATGGGGGTTATGGTCACGCCCTGTACCGCCGGTTTGAACGATGGGTAGGCGGCCGAACTCTCCGCCCCAAATCACCAGGGTTGAGTCGAGCAGGCCACGCTGTTTCAGGTCGGTAAGCAATGCACCGATGGGGGTGTCAGTTTCGCCGGCGAACTGCGAGTGGTTCTCTTTGATATTGGTGTGGCCGTCCCAGCTTCGTTCATTCTCCATGCCGCCGCTATAGATCTGGACAAACCGAACGCCACGCTCTACCAATCGGCGGGCCATGAGGCACTGCTTGGCAAAATGCGAGCACTTGGGGTTGTCTACGCCATATAGCTCTTGGGTTTGCTTGGTCTCTTGGGTGATGTCGATCGCTTCTGGAGCTGCGATTTGCATTCGATAGGCAAGCTCAAAGCTGGCAACACGAGCGGCCAATTCGGATTCAGAGGGGGATTGTGCGACACGGTGTTCATTCAATCGCTTGAGCAGGTCGAGTGTTGCCCGCTGCTGAAGGTCTTGCATGTCGGCAGGTCGATTGAGGTTGTCGATGGCATCGCCCGTCGGACGAAGCCAAGTCCCTTGGTAAACACTAGGGATAAAGCCTGCACCCCAGTTTTGTGAATACCCCTTTGGCAACCCGCGACCAAGTGGATCGGTCATTGCGACAAATGCCGGCAAGCTGCTGCTTTCCGTTCCCAGGCCGTACGTCACCCAGGAGCCCACGCAGGGGAAGCCCATGCGGGTGGTACCGGTATTCATCATGAACAGGGCCGGGCTGTGATTGTTGGAGCCGGTGTAGCAGCCATGCATGAAGGCCATGTCGTCAACATGCTCGGCCATCTTGGGGAAAATCTCCGAGACCCAAGTGCCAGACTGCCCATGCTGATTGAATTTGAAGGGGGACTTCATCACAGGGCCAACGGCGCCTGTGAAGAACCCTGTGTTTTTGTCGAACCCTTCGAGCGCCTTGCCATCCTGCTTTTCGAGGCCTGGCTTGTAGTCCCAGGTATCGACTTGGCTTGGTCCACCATTCATGAACAGCCAGATGACATGCTTGGCCTTGGCGGGGAAGTGCCCCTCACGTGCGGCCAAGGCATTGATCTTGCGTGCATCATCGGTTGTTGCCGCTAATGCCGATTCGCTAAGGAAACCCTCTTTGGCCAAAAGGGTAGCAAGTGCCAACAGGCCAGCACCCGAGCCCGCTTGAGTGAGCAGGCTACGGCGAGATAGTAGTTCAGCAGATGGGGAGGGAGGAGTTTGCATGGTCTTGGTTTGTCTTGTGTAAAAGGTTTAGCGAGTTGCAAATGGCTGGCGAGTCGATCTTCGCAGCGGGCTACTCGGTGTAAACAAACTCATTCAATCCAAACAGAGCTTGGCAAAAATCCGAAACGGCCAGCTTCAAGGCGTGGTCCTTCTTCGAAGGCTCTTGGGCATAGGATTCGGATTGGCTTTGCAGGAACTGGACGCCAATTTCTAGTTCGCTGGCGTCCGGCTCGCGACCGATGGCGGTGCGATAGCCATTGCGAACAATCAAGCTAAGCTTATTGTCGGTCGCGGCTCCTGCTTCGGCCAAAAGGCGATCCGCGAACGCATGGGCGTAAATGCGAATCTGTGGATGGTTCATCAACATCAGCGCTTGTGGAGCGATCGTTGTACTAGATCTTCCGCCCACGCTAACCAGTGGTTCTGGCTGATCAAAGAGCTGCATCATGGGGATGAGCTGACTACGTTTGATCGTGAAGTAAATGCTACGCCGGCGATGGGCTTCAGAGAGGGAACCGGGGCCGTACATGGTGGGATCGAGGGTTCCACTGACCGCTAGTAAGTTGTCGCGAACGATTTCTGCTTCTAAGCGGCGCGGTGCACGCCTCCAAACCCATTGATTCCCTGGGTCAATCGCTTGGTTAGCGGCTTGGATTTCTGCCGAGGGGCTGCGATTGGCTTGCATGTAAGTGCTGCTGAGCATGATTTGCTGATGCAGCTTTTTGAGGTGCCAATCGTGCTTAATCAACTGGCTGGCCAAGTAATCCAGCAGTTCGGGATGAGTGGGACGCTGTCCTTGCACGCCAAAATCGCTTGGCGTGGTGACGATTCCTTGCCCAAAATGCAGGTGCCACAATCGATTGGCAATCACACGGGCCAACAAGTGGCCGGCACCTTGATTGGTGTCGGTAATCCACTCTGCCAATGCACGGCGACGATAGGAAGTTTTGCTGCCTTGCGGTGGCGTTTGTTGCCAATGCTTTTCTGCATCGGACGAATTCATCAGCACTTGCAAAAAGCTTGGTGTAGCGACGCCTTGCTTTTGATCGCAGTCGCCACGCTTGAGGAAATGCGTCTCTGGCAGGAAGTCACCTCCTTGGGTATGGTGGCGAATCGCTGGAATCCCTTCGCTGCAGATCATCACTGGAACGAGCTTTGGCTTGGGAGCCTGGGCGAGATGATCGCCAACAGCTTTTGCGAGTACCTTCCACTGTTCATCTTGCGAAGAATACCAACGCAAAAGGGACTGTTGTTGTTCAGCGGTTCGCTTGGCTGCTGGTGTCGACAATGCCGAATCCACTGCGAGGTCGATGCCGCCACTGGTGAGCGGCAGTGGTGAAGTAGCGCTGCTCACGGAAAGGCGAATACGACCCAGGTTGTGCTTGTTGTTACCTTGAAAGTCGAGTGCGAACTGGACCGTTCCTTCTGCGGCAAGGACCAGCGGCGTTTCGAGTTCAAAAATCGCAACGTGGTCTTTGCCAAACTGCGGATCGACGGCCCAGCCCGACTTCGGGTTGTCATCAATCGCATTCGCAACGGCGAGGTTTGGTTGTTCAAACGTAGCACGTGCCGACTTGAGCTTGACCACCTGTGCAGCGGCTCCTTCGGCAGGAACGACCGATAGTTTGAAATCGGTCAAGTCAAAGTTGCCGTTGGGTGCTCGGCCTGGGCCCGATTTTACAAGCGGTGCATCTGCCATGGCTTCTAAGCGAATGGCGGTGATTGTACGGGCAGCAACTTTCACGCTTAGTTCGTAGGTGTCAAAGTCTGGGTTAGCGCCTTGTACGCGAATCGAGCCATCGGGCTGTTTGGCAAAGTCGGCACCTCCTTTGGATTTCGTTTGAGCAAAGTCCAGCAGGGTCCAGTTACGATCCACCTTTTGAACGTTGCCAGCCTCTTCCCATTTGGCAAACCGAGCAGGGAGTTCTGTGGCTTCAAACTTTTTCAACGCTTCTTGAAGCGGCGCATGGGCCGTATCGAACTTGGCCTTGGCCTCCTTGTACTCTTTAGGAGCCATGTCGACATCAACATTGCCACGCACCGTTGTGGTGAAGGTGGAAATGAAGCGATAGTAGTCGGCCTGAGGAATCGGATCGAATTTGTGGTCGTGACAGCGAGCGCAACCAATGCTCATTCCCAACATGCCGCTGCCAATCGTAGCGGCCATATCATCAAGTGCATCGTAACGCGTCCGCTCGACTTCATTGGCGGTAATCTGTGTTGGATAGACGCCAGCACCGAGAAAACCGGTTGCCATCAGGGCCAATGGGTTTTCTGGTTCGTATTCGTCGCCAGCCAATTGCCATTTGATGAATTGGTTGTAGGGAAGGTCTTGATTGAGGGCCTGAATGACAAAGTCACGGAAGTGATAAGCATGGGGACGATCATAGTCCTGTTCAAAGCCGTGGCTTTCGGCAAAGCGTGCAACATCCAGCCAGTGGCGTCCCCAGCGTTCGCCATAGGCCGGGTTATCGAGCAGTTTTGCAATCAGCTTTTCATAAGCCTGCGGGTCAGTGTCTTGAACAAACTGATCAATTTGCTGTGGGGTTGGTGGAAGGCCTAGCAGGTCGAAATAGGCGCGACGGATCAGTTGTGCCTTGGTAGCAGGCTCTGCCGGGACGATTCCCTTTTCTTCCTGTTTGGCCAAAATGTAACGGTCAATATCGTTGCGAACCCAGTTCTCTCTTTTGACTTGCGGAGGAGCGGCAGCTTGCAGGGGTAAGAATGACCAAAACTGACGGCGCTCGGGTGTGATGGCAGTGCTGGTCCAGGCGTCAGGATTGCGTGGGTTTTCGACAAGTGGGGCATCGTATGGTGCGCCGAGGTCGATCCATTTGGCAATCGCATCAATCTCTTCATCCGGAAGTTTGTCACCATCTTCGGGCATGTAAGGCTTTTGCTTATGAGCTGCAAAACGCCAGACGTTGCTTTCCAGCGATTTGCCGACCACGATCGATGGCCCGTGCGTTCCGCCCCGGACTAGTCCCTTGCGGGTTGCCAAGTCTAGGCCGGACTTTACTTCGGCGCCGCCATGGCAATCGACACATGACCGGATGAGTACCTCTCGCACCTTGCTTTTGAAAAGGTCGAGCCCCGCACGCATCTTTTCCGCATGGGCCGGGTCGAATTCCATCGTTGGAGTGATGGCTACCGGGGGAGCATCGTCGGCCGAGCCGACCGATCCAAACAGCCCAAGCATCGTGATGGCAATCAACCAAGGCGTGACAAGCCGCCGCATCTCGCAAGGAACTCGGTCGGCTGGAACTATCGGATTTAACACGGCAGACAACCTCAGGGGAGGAGGAGGGAGCGGGGAAAACGTGCTTCGGCCGATCGCGCTACAGCCTCTCCTTTTCGGAGAGGGAGCAACGAAATGGGCCACCAGTGGGGTCTCTAGAAGAGTGTTATCCATGGCTCATTGGCATACGACGACTGGGCAAACTTTAGGCGGGACCCAGTCTCCAACACTTCTTTCTATTCTAAATGACGGCCGAGGCAAAAAACAACGTGAGATATAGGTTTTTGAGCCGACCGCGATCCAAACCGGTTGTGGCGGGGTTAAAAGAATGGATATCCCTCAAGGTGGCTGTGCGAGAATCTAGGTAAACGCACAGCTTTCAACTTAAGGAATAGGAATTCAAGCGGTTTCGCTGTCAATTTCCCTTGTCAGAACGGGGGGAGACAGGCATACAATGATGCGTAGGAAACATTCGTTTTCGAGCAAATCGCTTTTGGCCGAAGATAGGGAAGGCTAGTTCCCGTCTGGGCCGTACGAAGGAGTGGCTGCGATGAACATTGCTGCATCTGGATGTCGTATTGGATATTGGGCAACGCGATTTTTCGCGTCTGCTCAGCCGCTGCGCAGATCTTTCGCCGGAACATTATTGGCGGTTCCCTTTGTTTTGAGCGGCCAAACGCTCTTTGCGCAAATCGATAACACAGGAAGCCAAGCTCGCCAAGTCACTGGGATCTCGGCCGGGTTAGATGCTTATCGATTAGCAGAAGAGCAGCGGCAGGCCAAGGTTCGTCAGCAGGTGCAGGTCAACGATGCGGTTCGTTTTTGGGGAGGCGTGCCCACTTCGCGTGGCGAAGTCCTTTACAACCGCTACACCACTCCAATCTATGGCCCTACCTATCGCGTGACGACATCCTATTCGCGGCGGTATCCGTACTCGGCGCGGACGCGCACGGGTTACAGCTATGGTGGGTATTCGCCGGCCTATGGATACAGCGGATACGGTTCCACCTGGAGCGGGTTTGATCCTTTCTGGGGCGACCAGATGTATAGCCAGACGGCGGTTACTCCGATTGTGGGCTACAACTCTTATGTGATGCCGGCCGATCCAATTTCCGCTTACTATTCCAACCCCATTCGGCAACCGATTGGCCAGCGGCAGGTGCAGACCGGCCCGAACCGCTGGGAATCTTTTCCTGTCTATTCGCCGGAAGTTCCCGATGATGATTCTGGGCTAACTCCTGTCGACAGTCCGCTACTGGACAATACGCCGTATGCCGCAAAAAACAGGCTAAATAAGCCGGTTTCGCCCCCGTGGGCGCCGGAGGCCGATGATGCTGCGGCCGACGAGCTTCCTCCTCCACCGGCCGCGGCGCCACGCCGTGGTCCGCGCGAGTTCTAGTCGTTTCCCTTTCCTCTCTTTGACACTTATCAGGATTCTAAAATATGATCGACTATCGTCACTTGTTGCCCAAAAAGTTTTCGCGTCGTCAATGGTTGGCAGCAAGCACGGTGGGGGGCATGTCGCTATTTGTTCCTGGGGTGTTTGCAGAAGAGTTGCAGAAGACGCCTTCGCAGACCGAAGGACCGTTCTATCCCAACAAGCTGCCACTTGATACGGACAACGATCTGCTGATCATCAACGACAAAATCACTCCTGCCGTTGGCGATGTGACGCACCTTTCGGGGCGAATTCTCGATACCAAGGGAAACCCGCTTCGCAATGCTGTGGTGGAGATCTGGCAGGTCGACAATCACGGCGCTTACTTGCACACCGGATCGGGCAATGCGGAAAAGCGAGATGGTAACTTTCAAGGCTTTGGTCGCTTTCTAACCGGCTCCAGCGGCGAGTACTACTTCCGCACGATCAAGCCGGTTGCTTACCCTGGCCGCACGCCTCACATCCATTTTGCAGTACTTCGCAAAGGGGCTCCAAAGTTCACGACCCAGTGCTACATCAAGGGGGAGCCCGCCAACGCCAAAGACGGCGTGATCCGTGGCATCCGCGATGAAAAGGCGCGTGAGTCCTTGATGGTGGACTTCGCAGCAATTCCCGATTCCAAGGCGGGCGAACTGGCCGCCAAGTTTGACATCGTGCTAGGCCATACGCCTGAGGCCTAAGGGGCCATTTTGGACCTAGCTATCTAATTACGGCCTGCCATTCTCTTCGGGGCAGGCCTTTTGGCGTCAAAAACGTACCGGCAAACGCTGTCTTAGGTTGTTTTAAGCAACCTTTAAGGTGGTTTGTTTGCTGGTTATTTTAAATTGGATATTGACATCCAATATGTCGATCCTTATCGTGAAGGAGGTGGCTGAGATAGCTGGCGATTACGGCCCGCTTTTGTCAGCTGCAACTTTGATGAAGGGGAATGGCGATGAAAATGCAAGCATGGATCTCTTCGGGTGCAGCACTTTTTCTAGTTTGTTTCTCGGCCGTGACTGGAACCTTTGCCCAAGACTTTGAGCAAGAGCCCATTTCCTACGGCAAGCGTGAACCAAAGAACCGGATCTCGCAGCTGATTGAAGGGTTGCGAAAAGGGGAGAAGTCCCTGGAGTTCGAGCCCCATTTTGGCTATTTGCGATCACTGCTAAAAGAGCTTGACGTTCCTCAGTCATCGCAGACGTTGGTCTTTTCGAAGACGAGCTTGCAGCGGCAGCGGATCGCCCCCAAGACGCCACGCGCTCTCTACTTTAATGATGATGTTTACATTGGCTTTTGCCAAAACGGCGAAGTGCTAGAGATCTCTACGGCGGACCCTGACTTGGGGGCCGTCTTCTATACGCTAGAGCAGGAAGCGGATGCGCCACGGATCACGCGTCAGATGGACAACTGCTTGATCTGCCATGGCTCGTCTTCTACCAAGGGAGTTCCTGGCCATTTGGTTCGTTCGGTCTATGTGGATGCGGGCGGTTTTCCGGTCCTGTCGTTTGGCACCTATCGCATTGACCATACCAGCCCAATCGAACAGCGCTGGGGTGGTTGGTATGTTACCGGCACACACGGTGCGCAAAAGCATCTGGGCAACTTGATTGTTCGCTCGAAAGAAAGCCCTGAAAAGATCGATAACTCGGCCGGCCAGAACGTTAACGACCTTTCTGCTCACTTTGATACGCAGCGTTATCTGACTCCGCATAGCGACTTGATCGCGCTGATGGTGCTTGAGCATCAGGGAGATGGCCACAACTTCATCACGCAGGCAAATTTTTCGACTCGTCAAGCGATTGCTTATGAGATCGACTTTAGTAGCCAACTGGGTAAGCCAGAACGTGAACCCCTGGCCAGCACAGGCCGTCGGATCAAGAGTGCATGCGAGCCACTAGTAGAATATATGCTGTTCGCCGAAGAGGCGAAGCTAACGCACGCTCTGCAAGGGACGTCAAAATTTGCGGAAGAGTTCTCGCAGCATGGCCCACGTGACAAGCAAGGGCGCTCGCTGCGAGAACTCGACCTGCAAACGCGGATGTTCAAATATCCTTGCAGCTATTTAGTTTATTCCGATAGCTTTCGAGCTTTGCCTACCGAGGCCAAGACCTACGTCCTGCACCGGATGTGGGAAGTGCTCAGTGGCCAGGATCAAAGCAAGAAGTTTTCTCACCTGACTGCTGCCGACCGGCAAGCCATCCGCGAGATCCTGATCGACACACTGCCTGACCTGCCCGAAGAATGGAAGAAGCCGCTCTAAGACCTAGGCCGAGCACAGTTTGGTGTACGCCATTAGTGATGGCGTACCCAGCGGTATGTTTTTTATCGGACCATGGTTTTCAGCGGAGTGCAATTCAGCTAGGCAGCAATATGGGGATTCATCGTAAATGTCTCCTTTGCACCGCTGGTACTTTTTGTGCCTTTCGCTGTAATCGCCTTTTAAAAAAGGTAGGCCGCCGAAATGAAGTGGCGGCCCTGAGACATGCCCGCTGGTCTCTCCAAGGAATAAAAGCTTAAGAAGCTCTTGAAGGTGACGTGCCCGCCCGCCAGAAGGCAATAATTAGCTTAGTGCTTTCGACGGCCGTGATTGGTACTAGGGCCAGTAGGCCGATCATGATCCAGTGCCGTGTGTCATTAGGAGGCATTTCAAACCAGCCTCGCAGGCCCGGGGTAAGGATTACGCCCGCTTGCAATAAACCGCAAACCACCACGGTACCGAGCAGCCAGGGGTTGCCGAACCAGCCAAGTTCAAACACCGTCTTGCGATTGCTGCGGGCGGACAGTGAACGGAGCAGTTCATCGTATATCAGCACGCAGAAAGTAACCGCACGTGCTTGTTCTAATGAGTCGCCAAAATAGTAATGACTCATGGCAAAGGCTACCAAGGATACGCCCCCCACCAACAGCCCTTGTGCGGCAATCATCAGGCCCAAGCTTCGCGACAGTATGGGCTCAGTTGCGGGGCGGGGCATCGCTGCATTACGTCGGGTTCTGTCGGTTCAAGGATTAGCGCAAGAGCTGGAATGCCGTCTGTCACAAGGTTGATCCACAAAAGTTGGATCGTTAGCAGTGGCGCCGGCCAGCCCAGCAGACTGGCAAAGAACATCAGCAAAAGCTCGCCAAAGTTACAAGCCAACAGGTATTGAAGTACTTTGCGAATGTTGTCGTAGATGCCACGCCCTTCTTCGACAGCGCTCACGATCGAGGCGAAGTTGTCATCGGTAAGCACCATATCGGCCGCCGCCTTGGTAACGTCGGTTCCGGTGATTCCCATGGCAATGCCGATATCCGCTGCTTGAACGGCGGGAGCATCATTCACGCCGTCGCCGGTCATCGCCACCACATCCCCGCGTGATTGCCATGCCTTCACGATACGAATTTTGTGTTCTGCGGTGGCTCGGGCATACACGGCCGTTTGCGGCACAGTCTCGCGTAATTCGTCATCGCTCATGCCTTCTAAACGCTGGCCTTCGATGACGGCGGCGGGATCATTGGTCAAATTCAAGGATTGGGCGATCGCAAACGCCGTCGCTGGGTGATCGCCTGTAATCATGACGGGGCGAATGCCTGCTCAGCCGGCAAGTGGCAATCGCGGTTCGGGCCTCGTCTCGGGGAGGATCGATCATGCCTGTTAAACCTGCGAGCGTCAGGTCGGATTCTAAATCGTCCTCGGCAGAGGTGCCGGAACTTGCAGGGCGAAACGCCATCGCCAGCACCCGCAACGCCTGCGAAGCCAAGTCGGTGTTGGCTTTGGACCAAAACTGGCGTCGCTCTGGCGTGAGGGGAACCGAATGGGTCCCGACCCATTCCCGCTGGCAACGAGCAAGCAGCACTTCGGGTGCTCCCTTGGTGAAGCTAACTGCACCTTCTTCAGGAGAATCCAAGACCATCGTCATGATCTTGCGAGTCGAATCGAACGGTACCTCGTGAAGCACACGTGGCCTAGGGAGGTTGCTGAGCATTCCCGCTTTGGCAAACGCCACCAGCAAAGCACCTTCGGTGGGGTCGCCCACCACCGACCAAGATTGATCGGCTGTCTCTGGCGGTTGCAAGCGAGCATTATTGCACCAACCGCCGATTTGCAACACGCGCCAAAGCCCAGAATGCTTAGACGGTTCGGCAAGTGCATCGGAGTCGCTGAGCGTTTTTCCATCTCGCCTTAGAAATTTGCCATGTGGCGCGTAACCAGAACCTGTCACATGAAACCGATCTTCGGCCGTCACGATCTCCTGCACGGTCATTTCGTTACGAGTGAGGGTTCCGGTCTTGTCGGAACAAATCACCGTAACCGACCCTAGAGTCTCTACGCTCGGCAGTTTTCGAACTAATGCGCTGCGTCGCACCATTCGCTGAAGTCCAAGTGCTAGGGCCACCGTAACCACTGCTGGTAACCCCTCGGGCACTGCTGCCACTGCTAGTCCGACCGAAATCAGAAACGCCTCCAGCAAGTTCCCCTGGCGCAGCCACTGCAGCAGGAACACCACAAGCACAATCCCTAGGCACAAAACGACCAGCACTTTTCCCATTTCGGCCAAGCGTCGTTGCAGCGGAGTCGGTTCTAGATCGGACTGCTGAAGGAGACCTGCGATCCGGCCTAGTTCGGTCCCCATGCCAGTAGCCGTGATAAGGGCACGCCCTTTGCCTGTGGCCGCGATAGTTCCCATGTACACCATGTTGCGGCGGTCGCCGAGGGAAGCCTCCTTGGCGAGGATTGCATTAGCATCCTTGGTACTTGGAGTCGATTCGCCCGTGAGCGCTGCTTCTTGGACACCCAGCGTAAACGCACTGATCAGTCGTGCATCGGCAGGGATATCGTCGCCCGCTTCGACCTCGATAAGGTCGCCCGGCACAAGGTCGCGCGCTGCAACTAAGGTTAAAGCGCCATCACGAATTACTTTGGCCTGCGGGCGAGCCAATTTTTGCAGGGCGGCCAAGGCTTGCTTCGCGCGCTCTTCCTGAAAAAAGCCGATCAGTCCGTTGAGAATGACAATGGCGATGATGGCTAGGCTGTCGCTCCACTCCTTGAGCGCTCCAGAAATGACGGCAGCAACCAGTAGCAAGAGAATGACGATGTCCTGAAACTGGGCCAGCAATCGCTTCCACCAGGGAAACGGTGGTGCTTCCTGTAACTCATTCCAGCCGTGCTCCGCCCGAACCGTCGCAATCGAGTTGGTATCCAATCCTCGTTCGCGGCTAACTCGCACTCTATGCAGCACTTCGTCCACACTCACCGCATGAGGTGGAGTCATGTTGTCGACGTTTGTCTTGACGGATGACATATCGATTGGCGCAGCGCGTTCTCTTACGGGCTTGAATTGTGAGCGTGTTAGATGACAGCCTAACACGCATGGCGCACGGCGGGGATAGTGCTTGCCCGCACTATACGTAAAGCTTGACCATTTAGCGACTTAAAGTGGCTCTAGGAACGGACCTTCTGCTAATGTCGAGATAACCGAGTTCCACGAGAGCTTGTCATGGGCAGGCGACGATGACCAGCTAGTAAGTTGTCGGTTAGCGCATCACCGGCAGCGCAAGCATTGCGACTTTCCTGATGCTCGTATTGTAAGATATCGTACTGGAACGTGTCACGATTGGTTAGGCCGAAGACTTCGCGGGGCGTGAAGCGGCTCGCGGTAGGCAGTTCCGGAACCGGTTTGCAGAGTGATCACAGAGAGCAGTCCTCTTGCTGAACCACCTGGCAACGCCAATAGGTTGCTAGGCCGCATTGTTAGCCCGGCAAATCTTTTCGTTTGGCCAAGATGAACATCACTCCAGCTCAACTTCGACATGGTGGGGCAGATGATCATCGTGCAATGGGATCATCATGCCCGGCACTTCAATGCCGTCGATCGTGACTCGCTTCACGAGGGTACCAGGCTCGGGTTGCAAGATGGTGATGTGGTAGACCGTGTCTCGAAAGCGGTAGTGGATCTTGTAAGACTTCCAATCGGCAGGAAGGCAAGGAGTGAAATGAAGCTGGTTGACTTCAAGTCGCAGGCCGAGTAGTGACTCCATGATGAGCCGGTACATCCAGCTGGCGGAGCCGGTGTACCAAGTCCAACCGCCACGCCCCGTATGGGGCGCAACGGCGTAGACGTCGGCTGCGACCACGTAGGGCTCGACTTTGTAGGTAGCGATCTCCCGCGGGGTTGAACTGTGGTTGATCGGATTGATCATGGAGAACAGTTCCCATGCGCGGCGATGATCACCCAGTTCGGCAAAGGCCATCACCGTCCAGATTGCGGCATGCGTATATTGACCACCGTTTTCTCGGACGCCAGGGACGTAGCCTTTGATATAGCCGGGGTCGATATCCGATTTGTCGAACGGCGGATCAAACAGCTGAATGAGCGAACTGTCTCTGCGGACCAAACGGCGATCGACGGCATCCATGGCCATACGAGAACGTTGTAGGTTGTGCGTGCCAGATAGCACCGACCATGTTTGTGGAAGGGAGTCGATCTGACACTCCGAGTTGCTTGCAGCACCAAGGGGTTCGCCGTTGTCGAAGTACGCGCGGCGATACCATTCGCCGTCCCATGCGTGCTTCTCAACATTTTCCCGCAGTCGTGCGGCCTCGGCATCGCACCGGTCAGCGAAAGTTACGTCTCCGCGTGAGCGAGCCAATTTGGTGAATTGCTGGAGGATTTCAATCAGGAAGAATGCGAGCCAAACACTTTCGCCTTGGCCTTTGTCTCCGACAAGGTTCATGCCATCGTTCCAGTCGCCGCAGCCGATCAGGGGTAGGCCGTGCGGGCCGAACGACAATCCACGCGTGATGGCCCGAACGCAATGCTCGTACAGGGTTCCTTTTTCTTCGGAAATCAGGGGTAGATCGTAATAAGCATCCTCTTCGGCGGTGACTTGGCGTCCCTCTAAGAATGGCACTGTTTCATCTAATACGCCGGTGTCACCTGTTCCGCGTACGTAACGGCACGTAATCAGCGGCAGCCAGAGGAAGTCATCAGTGAAGTGCGTGCGAACTCCTCGCCCTTGTGGCGGATGCCACCAGTGCTGAACATCGCCTTCGCAGAATTGATGGGCCGCACAGCGCAATAGGTGTTCGCGTATAAGTCGCGGTTCCGCATGGAGGAGTGAGGCCACATCTTGCAGTTGGTCGCGAAATCCAAACGCTCCGCCGGACTGATAAAAGCCACTGCGCGCCCAGAAGCGGCAGGAAAGCGTCTGATACAGCAGCCAGCCGTTCGCCAAAATGTTTACGGTAGGGTCAGGGGTGTCAACGTTGACGGTTCCCAATGTCCGGTTCCAATAGCGCCAGACCTCTTCCAGGGCGCGGCGGGCATTTTCGGGGCCACGAAATCGCTGGACCAGTTGCCGTACGTCGTCAATATCGCTTCCTAGCCCCATGGTGAACACGATTTCGCGTTCGCGACCATCGGCTAGATCGAAGGGAACCTGCAATGCCGCGCAAGGGTCAAACCCAGCACCCACTTTGCCAGACAAGCGAATTCGAGACATGGCCGCCGGCTTGGCCGTGCTGCCGTTTCGGCCGAGAAACTCGGCGCGGTCACCGGTGAAACTACGGTTGGCGTCCTGAACGTCGACAAACGCGATGCGGTCTGGGAACTCCATGCCATAGGGATTGCGAGCGAGCAGTGCGCCACATTTTGGATCGATTTCTGTCACCACATGCAGAAGTGACTTCGATCGCATTTCACCGAGCACCCATTCGCAGTACGAAGTGGCGGAAAGCCGCCGTGTTCGCCCTGAATGGTTCTTCACCTTTAGCACGGCATATTTGATCGGTGCATCGATTGCCACGTAGACCCAAAGTTCGGACGTAATTCCGTTTTCGGTGTATTCAAACACGCTGTAACCAAAGCCATGCCGACAAACATAAGGCATGTTGCCACGAGCGGGCTGGGGAGCCGGCGACCAATAGTGGCCGCTCTCTTCATCCCGCAGGTAGAATGCTTCGCCGCTCACGTCGCTGATTGGATCGTTGTACCAAGGAGTCAGTCGAAATTCGTGGGCATTCTCGCACCAGGTGTAGGCTCCGCCACTTTCAGATACAACGGTGCCAAAGTGCGGGTTGGCTAGTACATTCACCCACGGTGCAGGGGTTACCTGACCTGACTCTAGTCGGATGACATATTCATGGCCGTCGCGCGTAAAGCCTCCTAGGCCGTTATAGAATGCTAAGTCTCGCCCTGCCGGTTCCTTGTTGGGAGTGACGTCCAGGCGATGCAGTCGAATTGGCAGCAACTCGGGGACCTTCACTTCTGGACGAACTCGACGTTCGACCTGTTCGGCCAGCGTTCCATCGGTATCGACGATGATGGCTCGCGCCACCGTTTGCAGTAGGATGCGATCTTCGTCCGACATCTGCTCGGCGCGGCGAACAAAGATTCCACCGGGGCGATCCAGCGTTTGCGCATCGCTGCCGGCCGAAATCAGGCCGATCACCATGTCTTGCAGCACTTGCCGATAGCCGGAAGGCCCTTCGTTCCAGATCACCAGATCGACCGCCAGTCCCTTGAGTCGCCAAAATGCATGAGCCTGGACCATTTGCCGGACAAGGTCGATTCGGTCTGCATCATTGATCTTCAAAATCACAATCGGTAGATCGCCAGAGATGCCATGTCCCCACAGGCCCGATTGGCCACGTCGATTCTTGGCCAAGATCTCGGCGCTGCGCGGCGCGATGCATTGGCGTAAACGACCGAGCTTGCGAGCCGTCCGTAAAGCTGGGCATCGGTCTCGCTGACGTTCAGTTGTCGCAATACCACTTGGCCATGGGTCCAGGCCATATCGAAAACTCGATCAGCCAAGTGACGATCATGATATTTGTCGATCAAGACCACGGCAGCTTCTCGAGTATCTGCCATGCCGGTCACCATATCGACAATGACGGTTTCGTCCGGCGCTAAAGTAACTCGGCGGCGTATTGCAACAATCGGATCAAGCACCGAACCGGCGCTATTGGACAATTTGGCGGCTAGGGTCATCGCTTCCGGGGCGGCCACAGATCGGCCCCGTCCGATGAACTTTAGACGATCGGTTTCAAAGGATGCTTCACCCTCTGTGGTTCCCCGTACTGTCATCAGATGCAGCATCCAGGGTGGCTTTTCCTGGTGCGAACGAGGCCTGCGTGTGCAGACGATCGCTTGGCGTGCTTCGATGATTTCTGTTTGCACGAATAGGTTGGAAAAGGCGGGATGCGTGGCGTCGGCCGCTTGAGATGCTAAGACCACCTCGGCGTAGCTTGTGAATTCAAGAGTACGTGTCACCTTAGATCGATTTGTGATGCTGCTGCGGCGAATTTCGATGTCGTCTTCGGGTGATACTGCGATCTCCGTATGGATTTTGATGTCATGGTCGCGACGCCGGAACTCCGCCCGGGCTTGCGAAAAGATCGCCTCGTACTTTTTGGTAGGTTTCAGCGTCGGCTGATGCGCAGTTGACCAGACTTCCCCACTAATTACATCCCGCAGGTAGCAGAAGGTTCCCGTGTTATCACGCGTGGTGTCTTCTCTCCAGCGTGTTACGGCAATGCCCTTCCACTGGCTATAACCACTGCCAGCATTGGTGACCATCACGTGATATCGGCCATTGGAAAGTAGGTGTACCTCGGGGAGCGGCGTGTGGGGTGTAGTAAACACACGGATCAAGGCTTCGCGTTCTCCATTCGATTTCTGCACGCCCGTTACTTCGGTGGCGTGGGGGTAAAATGGCGTGGCCTTGGGAATCCGCTCTTGGAGTAAGAGCTCTGTCGCTTGGAACTGCGGGTCCGATTCAAAACGCTTCTGCATGGGGCGATCCAGCAGAGCGTAGGCTAAAGAAAGAAAACTCATCCCCTGATGATGCGCCATGTACGACCGGACGACGGCGCTGGTTTGTCCCCGAGCCAGTCTGGCTGGGGTGAAATCGACCGCTTCGTAGAATCCGAATTTCCCCGAAAAGCCCATGCTGGCCATTAATTGCAGATTTGCGCACGCCTTTTCCGGCGCGATCATTAGCGCCATGGCAGTGGCATAGGGGGCGATCACTACGTCATCGGCCAATCCTCGCTTGAAGCCCAACCCTGGAACCCCGAACGCGCGATATTGATAGTTTAAATGTAGATCGGTGGTGTTATAGCCCGATTCCGAAACGCCCCATGGCACGCCCCTTTGACGACCGTATTCAATCTGACGATCGATGACGGTCTTATAGGTTTGGTCGAGCAACGTGTTTTCATAGTTGGGCATCACCAGGAGTGGCATCAAGTATTCGAACATCGAGCCGCTCCAAGAGAGCAGCGTCTGTTGCCCATTGGAGGTGGTGAGCAGTCGGCCAAGTGCGAACCAGTGCTCTTGTCCCAGTTGTCCTTGTGCAATGCCAACGAAGCTGGCAAGCCGAGCTTCGGAGGCGAGCAGATCATAAAAACTGGCATCCCGTCGATGTTCGCTGACGTTGTAGCCAATAGCTGAGCAGGCGTCTTGCCTTGTCGTATAGAAAGTCGTACTCGGCATCTGCAAGTTCTGTGCAGTGCTCAGCACGCTCGTCAATCAGCTGTATCCGTTCGTTCGCCCTGCGAATTGCGGTAGTGATGCAGGTTTGTAATAGAACAAGAGACTCTCGCGATAGTCCCTCTGGGGGCGTGGAAGAATCGGCTAGGCTGGCCTCAATCGCCTGTAGCAACTCCGATTCAAGTAATGCGAGATGGCGTAGAGATGTAGGCTCGTTTAATCGCCCCTGGAGTGAATTTATATCGCTTTGGCGTTCGCCGGCTGGACTTGCAGAAGTGCCATTACCAGGGAGGGAGGTCGCTAATGGATCAGTGATCAAAAGCCAAGGAGCTAGAAAGTGTAATTCGTCTAAATGGACTTGGCATTGCTGATCAAGATCTGCCAGGGTTTCGACAAGCTCTAGCGAATCGCCGTTTGCCTCTTGCTTCATTTTCACCGCTAAGCGCAGATCTCCCGGAGCGTGCTTTGCGCCGCCGTGAGTGTTGTCGGAGGGGGGCGGCTTAGGATGTGGAATACTTCTTCCACTTTGCCACGCAGAGCATTATCGCGATGAATGCTGTGCGCTTGTACTTCTAGCATTTGCCGAGTCGTTACCAGGGATTTCCACAGTCGCGTGGAGATTAGTGTCTGATCTGGCAGCTCCAACAGCCCGCGGCGAAGTGTCAGTAGATGTCCCGAAAGATTTCCGCTGTCGACCGAGGAAACGTATTTGGGAAACAAGGGTTGCAGTGACTGCGTGTCGTACCAGTTCAGAAAGTGGCCATGGAAGCGTTCCAAGAGGTCCATCGATGCGAACGTTTTGGAGGTTCGTTCTAGTAGCTCTCCAGCGGCGATGAAGCCGAAGTCAAACGCGGCCAGATTTGAAAGTAGTGACACACCAATGTTCGTCGGTGACGTGCGATGGGCAACAACGGCGGTGGGATATTCCTGAAAGTTGTCAGGGGGCAGCCAATGATCGTCCGGCCCCAAAAAGGTGTCGAAGAATCGCCACGTCTTCCTGGCGATCTGGTGCAGAAATAATGTTTGCGGCAGTGTTAGCTTGGAGACCTTGCGCCGGTCGGGCTGGCTGATTTTCCAGGCGATTCCGGGCGCAATTAGCCAAAGCGTCAGTATAGGAAGGGCGACCCACAAAGATTCGGGTCGCCATACGATTAGCGCCGCCGTGCCGGCAATCGCGATAGCCGACGAGATCCACATGGTGCGACAACTGCCACGCAGAGTATCGCCCCCATCGCGCTCGGCATCGCTGGCGGTCTTCCATTCCAGCATCTTGGTGCGCGTAAATGCCATGCGCAGGATGGTGCGAAGAACCGCATCGAGACTAAAGCATGCTTCATAGGGCAGGAAAGCGATGGTTAGTGTAGCCTGCGCGATGCTGACACCAACCGCATTGGCGATTTGACGCAAGTGCGCTGCTACTGGCAAATCGACTTCCTTGCGAAACAGCGCAACGAGCGACATTCCCATGGCGGGAATCATCACGATCCCCACGACAATCACCGTCCAGAGCCAGGGCATCGGCAAGAGAAGCCAGCTCAGCAATAGCAGCAGAGTTAGTGCGGCCGGGACAACGCTGCGGCGCAGGTTGTCAAATATTTTCCAGCGGCCAAGCCAGCCGAGGGGATTACGCTCTGAACGACCATCGGCTTCACAGACCCACGGCAGTAGCCATCCCGCAATTTGCCAATCGCCGCGAATCCATCGATGCCGCCGACTAACATCCGTGTTATAGCGTGACGGAAAGCTTTCGTAGACGTGGACGTCGCTGACCAGGCCGGACCGCGCGTAACAGCCTTCGAGCAGATCGTGGCTGAGGATTTGGTTCTCGGGAAATCGTTGCTCCATCGTGGTGGCAAACGCATTGACGTCGTAAATCCCCTTGCCGATAAAGGAGCCCTCACGAAAGACATCCTGATAGACGTCCGAGATGGTCCTTGAATACGGATCGACCCCGGAATCGTCCGCGCAAAGTCGCACAAATAGCGAGGGCTGTCCTTTTTCTAAGCTGGTGGCAACGCCTGGCTGCAATATGCCGTATCCCTCGACAACGACTCGTCGTCGTTCATCCACTTGTGCTCGATTGAGAATATGGGCCATGGTGCCGACCAGTTGCTGAGCGGCATCGCGCGGTAACAGTGTGTCGGTATCCAAGGTTATGACGTATTTGGTCCCTTGGAGATTGGAGGTATCGCCGACAATTAATGAAAAGGCGTCGGTCGCGCCATGTAGCAGCAGCGAATTAAGGTCGCCAAGCTTTCCACGCTTCCGTTCATATCCCATCCAAGTATGTTCTTGCGCGTTCCAGCGACGCGGGCGATGGAATAGGAAGAAGATGTCACTTCGTTCGTCCTCGGCGACCTCATTCGCGTACTTTTCGTTTAGGGACTCGATACCGGCCCGCGTCAACTGCAACAGCGCTGCATCTTCTGGCGTCTCCTCCTGTGGCGCATCACGAAAGTCGGTTAGCAGGCAAAATCGTAGTTGTTTGTCGCGGTTGGCTAGGTAGCGAACCTCGAGCAGTTCTAAAAGCCGGGCCACGTTCCGTTCGCTAATCAGCATTGTGGGCACAGTGACCAAGGTGCTGTACTCGGGCGGGATACCCTCGGAGAAATCCATGCGGGGTAAGCGATGAGGCCTGACCACGAGGGTTGCAATCCAGTTGACAAGGCCAATCCCCAGGTGTGTTGCCCCCATGAACAGAACGAGTGCGGCCAGCCACGCGAGGCCACCGCTAAGTCTTGTCGCCGCTAGCATTCCGGCCGTAACGGTTGCCGCGATCGCGAAAATCCCGCCGACATAAAAGAAGAGCGACAAGTTGCGGGTGATTTTTAAAACGGTGGCCGATAGCGCGCGGCGCGAGCCTACTGCGCGTTCGAGTTCCGGCAAACCTTTGTCAATCAAAAAGTAGCCTACGTGTGCCGTTCGATCCTGCGATTTGCCTTGGGTTTCCTGAAGCTGGGGCTCGGTTCGCTTGGCCAAGTTCTGACGCGCAAGATGCACAACCTGAGCGGCGACTTCGTGTTCGGAAAGTGTGGTCTTCTTGGCGATTGCTTCGACCACATGGCGATATTCGTCGCGGGTATTGAAATCCATCCCACCATATGCACCGACGGGATCATCCAGTAGGGTCTGCTCAACGATGCTTAGCGACTCGACAAACTCCCGCCAATCGATAGCATCAAGCACACGCAAGCTATTAATGCTATTGCCGATCGAAACCTGATTTACGGTTTGTTGCTGGGCATCGACCTGAATCATCAGTTCGATCGACTCTCCCTGTTCCGCCAGTCGCTGCTCAATCCAAGTTAGTGGCAAGACGAGTGCCGGGTTTTGGCCTTGCAAGCGTCGGGCCAGTTCGGCGACGAAGGCGCAGGATAGTTCGGGCTCCGATCTTGCCATGTCAGCCACAAGCAGGATCAAGGAAGTTGGCGATTTGTCGGCCGCTTCGATAAACAGGTCTGCCCATTCACCGGCCAAATTGCATGCAAGGGTTTTGGCGGCCACTCGCGCCGCACCTCTCCGTAGGTTCTCAAGGAGCGCCTGGCGCAGCATAATTGGAATCGCCCACATTTCGCCAAGCTTCAAATGCCGACGTCGTTGATAAGCGGCTACAAAGCTGTGCAAACTTGGGGCATCGATACGGCCATCGACGTGCGATATTAGTTCCAGCGCCAGGTCGTACACACGCGGATAGCCTGCCGATGGCCCATTGAGCAGACGCGGCAGGCCGTGCGCGTATTGCCTCGGCAAGTGCCGCCTCGCCGTTCGAACTTGTTCTTCAATCAGATAGAAATTGTCAAGCAGCCATTCGCCAGCAGGTGAAATGCGGCGTTTGTTGTCAACTGCTTCGGTCACCAGTCGATACGCTTCTAGGAGCACTTTCTCATTAGATGCCAATCGGGCAAGCAATCGGTCCGCGCCATGGTTTACGTCAATTTGATGCCAATCTGCGAGTGCTTCGGCATGCTGTTCTAACTGCTCGACGCTGAACAGTTCTGAGCGAAGTGGAAGGTCGTCGCCAACTTCGCGAAACAGCCCATCGACGCCGACGCGTGCTTTTAGTCGTTCTAGTCCCTGAAGTATTGTCTTGCTGCTGATTTTCAAAGGTTACTATTCCTGTTACGTGGTGATACTCTGGCGTAAGGGCGATGCCAGCGTGTTTTGATTGGTTAGGAAGCGTGTCCTAAAGTGATTCTTGTGCGGCATTCAGTAATGGCGCTACTCTAAGGCTGGCGTTCCGGATAGAGAAAACACGATGACCTCTTCACCTGTTACGGTGCTGATATCATGGTGCATGCTGGTTACCTTCTCGCCCACCACCTCATGGACGAGAGAGTTGAGCATGGGTCGGGCTATCTCTAGTAATTGATTGCGGGTTTTCTTTATCAGGTCACGCCCTTGATCGGGTAACGACGATTTGCTTAGCTGGCGTTCGGCAAGGGTCAAAACACCGAGAATGCGAACCACGAGCATGTCTTTGACAAGGTGGGCTCGAAGCTGTTCGGCCCGCCAGCCCAGATATTCCTCTTGAAAGCTTTGAACGCCGTCACAGATGGCTGCTTCACATTCCGCTTGCGTCAGTCGTTTCGAAGGCCGTTCGCCCCGAATGCGTCGCGCATCTTCGATGGATAGTCGTTGTCTGTTGCCATTGGAGTCAGGCGGTACGATCGTTTTGCCGATCGGCTTTGGAGGACGGGCAATGGGGACAATTTTGTCTACCATCGCTTTGATTTCTGCCAGAGCTACTGGCTTGGTCAAAATCGAATTGCAGCCCGCTTTTATCGCGAGCGTCTTATGTCCTTCATCCTTTAATCCTGTAATTGCCACAATGGCAACATTGGTAAGAATCGAGTTTTGACGGAGTTTTACAACAAGCTCGCATCCATTCATTCCTGGCATTAGTAGATCGACGAGGATCAAGTCAGGTCGAAAAGCTGCTGCTACATCGAGTGCCTGTGTTCCGCCATACGTCACGTGGATTTGATGGCCGAGTGCCTCCATCACCAGACCTAATGCATCTGCGCCGTCGCGGTTGTCATCTACAATTAGCACTCGCAGGGTCTTTTTGGTATTTGGCATAATGTGGTTCTGCATGGTTCGGGTTCCGCGTATATGGCTTATCACTCCGCGCGAGGCGTTGGGTCCTGCAAGGCGTCAATTCGCCCGTTCTGAAGCAATCGCTAGAATCTTTTGCAATTGATCCAGCCGAGCCGGTTTTACTAAATGGTGATTGAAGCCGGCTTGCAGAGAGGTCTGTCGATCGGATTCCTGGCCATATCCGGTCAAGGCGACTAACACAATCTGTTTGAGGTCAGGGTGTTGCCGAATCCGCGTCGCTACTTCATATCCGTTAAGTCCAGGTAAGCCGATATCTAGTAAAACGACGTCTGGTCGAAAGTCGAGAACCGTTTGAATCGCCGTTGGCCCATCATGAGCAGTTCGAACCTCGTGGCCGGATGCGCGCAGTAGCATCGAGAAGCTCAGCACGGTATCTACGTTGTCATCGACAACAAGTACCTTGAGGGGGACAAAAGGAAGAGGAGGTTCTGTTGAGGTCAAATCCTCTTTCGGGCCTCGATTGCTTTCTTTCCAGACCGGCAGTCTTACGATGAACTCGCTCCCCTGTCCTAACACGCTGGATGCCTCGACTGTGCCGGAATGCAGCTCCGTAATTCGCTGCACCAGGGCTAGTCCTATGCCCAGTCCTCCTTGAGACCGATCCAGGGATCGTTCCGACTGCGTGAATAGATCAAAGACGCGTGGCAATAGTTCCGGAGAGATGCCAACACCCGTGTCTCGCACACGAATTACAACGCCGTCTGACGGTTTATTCAGAAGGCTGGGTAGTTCTTGCGTGCCATGTTTTGTATTGGCGAGTGTTTTGGCAGGGGCAAATTCCTCTAGTGCGACCGTTAACCATACATGTCCGCCAATGTCGGTGTACTTGGCTGAATTGGTAAGAAGATTTACCAGCACTTGTTCGAGTCGCGCTCGATCAGCATCTAGCCAAATGGGCTCTGGCGGCAAAGAGACCGTAAGTTCGTGCCGACGTTGTTCGAGCAGGGGACGGATCGTCTCTACAGCACTTTCCACAATCTCGCTAACGATCACCCGTTCACGGCGTAACTGAACTCGGCCGGTGGTGATTCGAGAGACTTCGAGCAGGTCATCGACAAGGTGCTGCAACTGGCCCAACTGACGCTCAATGATGCCGCGTGCTTGTTGCTGGATGCGGTTCTCGCTTCCACGCTGAAGGCCCAGTAGCTGCACCGCATTGGCAATCGGAGCAAGGGGGCTACGCAGTTCGTGGCTAAGCATCGCCAGAAATTCATCTTTTCGGCGGTGAAGATCGGACAGTTCAACTGCCTGGCCGCGTTGTAACGCCTCCAGTCGGCTACGCTCCGAAATGTCTCGAATGTTGCACTGGATGACCGGATTTTGATCTTCCTGGTAAAGATTGGCGACCATTTCGACCGGATGTGTACGGCCGTGGCGATCCTCAAGTGGCAAGCTTTCGTAACGGATTGTCCCTTGCTCATGCAACTGTTGCATGGCGGTTTGGCTGGCCCATTTATCGCTTAAAAAGCCGATCTCCCAAAGCTCTTTTCCCAGGAAGTGCTCGGCGGGATAATCCAGAAGGTCCGTTAGGAACGGGTTAACGTGCGTGATTTTGCGTGTGCCTGCATCTAGGATGAGGATGCCATCGTGAGCTGCTTCGAACAGTCGTCGAAACCGGGTTTCTGAGGCTTGCAGCTGCAACTGCGACTCTCGGCGTTCGGAAATGTCGTGCGAGATCTTGGACACGCCGATAATTTGTTCCTTAGCATTCCTCATCGGAGAGACCGTCATTGAGATTTTAATGTGGCGGCCATCCTTGGTGATCCGCTCGGTATCGAAATGTTTAACCTTCTCGCCTCGCCGCACTTTTGCGAATACCATACGTTCTTCTTCGTGACGATCTTCAGGGATAAACTGAAAGATGTTTTGCCCAATGGCCGTCGCCGGTACGTAACCAAATAACTTTTCGGCCCCCTGATTCCAGGAAGTGATAACACCATCGAGCGTAGTGCTAATGATGGCATCGTCAGAGGAATTGACGATAGCGGCGAGATTACTACTGAATGCTTCTGCACAATTGCGCTCGGTGACGTCTTCAATGGCCAGAAGAATCAGTTCGGAGTGATTACTTGGTCTGCGAATACGACGGGCATTGAGCAGCATGACCTTGTGTCCAACGTCCGAGAAAACATGCTCCACCTCAAAGTGCTGGATGATGTGGTCTTGAGTGAGCACGTCGTTTAGCAGCAGTCGGAGCTTGGGGATGTCCCATTGGCGATTGCCTAGCTCATAGACGAAGTAGCCTTGTGTCTCTTCCGGTACGACATGGAAGGTATCATAGAAAGCGCGGTTGGCTGTCACAACTCGCAAGGTTTTGTCGAGGACGAGGAACGGCTCACGCAGGGTAGACAAAATGTTGTCCGCATAGTCAAGCGAATCCTGTACTACCCTCTCCTGGCGTTTTCGTTCCGACACATCGCGAAAGACCAAGACGACCCCGGCAACCACCCCCGCCGAATTGCGGATAGGCGAGGCACTGTCTTCGATAGGCCATTCTGTACCATCCTTGGCAATTAGTAACGTGTGGTTAGCTAGTCCCACGATGATCCCGTCTCGCAAGGCCTTGATTGCGGGATTTGTGGCGGGCTGGCGAGTTGCTTCGTTGACGATATTGAAGATGGATTCAAGTGGCTTTCCGTTGGCATCTTCTTGAGTCCAGCCGGTTAGCACCTCTGCCACAGGGTTTAGAAAGGAAACGGCGCCAGTTGTATCCGTAGTGATGACAGCATCGCCGATACTGGCCAGTGTTACTCGCAGCCATTCACGCTGTTCGTTTAGCGTGGAATCCGCCGGGTGAATGGAAGGTAGCTCCGCTCCACGATTATTAGGGGTGTCACTCAATGCATGTTTTTCTTGTGAAATGGTAAGCTCCAACACCTGGAGGGGAGGTGGGGCAGTGTTTCAGAGTTTCCGTTTAAAAGTGCTAGGAGAAATAGGCCGGCTCAAGGATGGATTCAGCGAATACTTTGCCGGCGACGTCGGAGCCGCATAAGGCGAAAAGCGGACTGATTTCGACATCCACGCCCGGAGCCACTTTTGTGCCGGCGTCTTGCAACCAAGTAGTATGCAACTTGACCATAGCAGCCCGCGCTGTGGCAGAAGTTGCCGCCTTCCTCGAGTCGGGATATTTCACCGGCGAAAACGATGTAGCGCGATCGACTTCCACCAACGCCGTGTGGCAAGTGTATTGCCGGAGGCCATCGACAAAACGCTCAAAGGTGATCGCATTGGGTTCGACGGGGTTTTGGAGTTGCCCCAGTTCATTGATGTTCTGCACTGTACGGTGGCATGGCATGGCAGGCAGGGCATTGGTGCGATTGGCAATTCGCTGCAGGAAGGAGACTCGAAAAACATGGGTCCCCGTGTTGCTTGCCCAGTAAAGCGGCGTTCCGTCGTCATCGGTGGCGGATGCGATGCCCTGGGGAAGTGCCTGGTATTTCAAGGGCCATACTTGAGGGCCCTGAGCAACATACAAGTTGCATTGTTCGGCCGAGTTGGATCGTCTTACAACTTGGGATGTAATATCGGCGTCTGCTGAGCAGGTGGTGACCGATCAGCCTTGGATCAGCAATGTTCAGCAGTGGATTATCCATCTGGCCATAAAACAAAACATCAATCCCTCGTCGTGCCATGTCATCAAAGCAGCCGTACTGTCGCGCAGCAGCGAGCACGCCGCCGGGACCATCCGGGCAAGCGGCCAAGACGCCGAGGCTTGCCATCAACAGGCGACCCGTTTTCGCACAAATCGCGGGGAGCGTACCTTGGCGAAAGATGGTTAGGTCTCCTTCGGGTAGCCCAAATAGTTCATGCTCGATCAGAAATCGAAGCGTTGCCTGATGTGTGACGTCACTGGTCATCAAGTACAGGGGGATGCGAACGCCATATCGCTTTCCAAGTGCGACGATCCGCTCAATCATGATCTGAAATAGGGAGTGTCCCGAAACCGGCCCCAGCGGAAGCATCCCTTTAGGCTGTTCGAAGCCCAGGCGAGTTCCCATTCCCCCGGCGACTAGCACAATGCCAACCCGCCCCTGCGAAAGGCAATGTTCCCCTTCGAGAAACGCAATTTGATTGGCAGACTGTTCTTCCAGCGTGATGACAGAAGGGGGCTGCAGTGCGCCCGCATGTTCTGGAACACGATCCTCTGCAGAATCGGCGGTCATCAATAGTTCAAAGTCGATGTCGTCGATTTGTGTGGCAAGTTTGGCCTGAGCAATCTCGTCAAGTTGATCCCAGTGCGCCAGAACATGTTCTTGATTTGGCACGACAGCACGGAGGCGTGCGAGCATGTCCAGTTTGACGCGCTTCAGGTCGGCGGAAGTCAACTCTTCAACAAGGTCGGAAATCAATGGCATGAAAAGCTCTCTTCAAGAATGGGGAGCGAACTGTAAGGCAAACCGACGCTTGCAAAGTCAGCCGGCTAAGTAGCCCGGCTCGGCCAATCCTTTTTTCCCTTCTATTGCGACAAGGCCGCACGAAAGACGTTTGACAGGGACTTTGGATTTTCCAGGCTACTGATCACTGGCCTGTTCAAAAGATCTGGCTTCCAGAATGATCGTTTGTTCTGACGATAGGATTTCAAACTGCTGGCGACGCCACCGAGACGAGATCGGGTAGACCCAGCGACGGACTCGATTGATGCCCCCCAAGGGGCGATGGGTATTAAGTGCATGCCAGACGTTGAACGAGAGATTCTTAAACCCAGACTGTTGCCGTAGCGGTGCAATGTCTTGTCGCGGCAACAACAGGTGGGCGACCGTGCGATAAGGAGAGGCACTCTCCGGCCATTCGACGGTGGCATCTTCGATGGGCATCGACTGCTCGGATGTCCGTAGCTGCACCTGAAATTCAAATAGCAGCTCCTGCGAGCGCAAGGTTTCTTCAAGTGCCAAACGAAGTGCGTCGGGATGGGTCCCTAGTCTCTTGACCAAATCCACATACGAGTCGGGGCGATCTCCAGCAGGTTTCACTCGGCATTTGGCCACATATCGGCCAAACCGTATTGGTGTCATGCTGTAATAGGTAGTACTTGCCGAATGTGTGGGAATTTGACCCGCGATTCGGGCGACCGTTAAGAGTTCTTTCCAGTGCCAGTTTAAGGGGTTCCAGTCTCCTCCGGTTAAAGCACGTTGCATCGTTGCCAGGGAATTGCCTTCTGACTCGACCAGCACTTGTTCCAGACGGAGAAGATCCTTTACGTTCCGAGCGAAAAAGACCGGGTGATTGATCATCACAAAGTCTTGCATCGGGCCATGCGGCTCATCGTCGAGAACAAAATCTCCCTCTACACCCAGCACCTTGATTGCCATGCCACGGCCATCGGGAATGGCGTCCGCCTGAGCCTGGCTGGCAGCATTGGAAAACCGGACTACGGCCGAGTGAGTACCGGCGTGTTCAAAAAGTCCCTGCGCTAGCTCCTCGGGCAAGTTGGGAAGGACGCGAAACTCACCTTGCGCGTACCCATGCGTCTTCACATGTACATCCGCTCGAAACTCCCCGCTCTTCGCCTGGCTTCGCGCTAGCAGAACTTCCAACGCGCGGACTACATGCTGAATGTCGTCCGCTTCATCCGCAGGAACCGATTCGACATCTGGCGTATACGGTAGAGGCGGGTTGGATTTCATCATGAGCCTGGGCCTTGAAAGAGGGAACCTAGTAGACGTCCAAGGTCAGAGCGACTTAGAACATCTTGGCATTGTGCCTTGCGCTATGTGGTCGGTACCGGTTAAACGGCAGGTCGACCTTGAATAACGCGAAGCAGAACTACAACAATGGCGACGATTAACAAAAGGTGAATGAAGCCACCCATAGTGGTCGACGTAACCATTCCCAAAAGCCACAGAATCATCAATACGACAAATATGGTCCAAAGCATTGCTATCCCCTTAAATAAATGTTCTCAAAACCGAATGTCATAAAACCACTAGGTTTCATGTTGCAGGCTCTCACTGACCCAAGTTCCGAAATAGTTGAAATCGTGGCCACCGTGAGGTTTTGCTAATCTTGCGATTTGTATTGCTTCGGCATGATCTGCAACTTCTACAGAAGCGACGAAGTGGCCCAGTCGTAGCTCGCGAATGCTTCGCTGGATGACATCATCCTCGGAGTCAGCAAAGAAGAAATTGCTCTCTTTCAGTCGCTCTAAAAGGTGAATACCATCCTCGCCATACAGGCTCGTTTGCTTGGATTCTTGAAACCCGGCAGTCAGCATCGCTACTACGAAGGCGTCGTACTCGGTTTTACTATCCAAGTAGCCGATGACCTTCCCTGCGGGAGGCGTTATTGTTTGGCCGTGGTCAGTTAGGGGGAGGGTGGTCATGGGGCTACTGCAATTTGTAGGGGGATAATTCAATGGGTGGCAACGAACACGGGGACTGACAGGACTGAACTCGATTCACAAGGCGCATAAAAAAAGCCGACGCGGCTAAATACCTATTTCGGTATTCAACCACGTCGGCTTACTCGTAAACGAGCCTCCCAGCATTTGCCGGGCTGCCCTTCATTTAGTCATCCGATGATCGTAATCAAACTGCTAAGAAAAAGTGCAGTTGAATGTCACTGCCAGTTGCTTAACGGACCTCATTGTACCACTTGTAGTCAAGCGAAGCAAACCGCTACTCCATTATTGTGGAATTGATTGCTTTAAGCTCTAGCACTTGGCGTCAAAAAGGCTTTAACTCTCAAGATTCACTTGCTAGCCGCAGATTGTTTCCAGTCTGGGCTACGTTCGCCGGAACAAGGAAGACCATGTTCTGGCAATTGTTTCGGCATGCATGGCAATTGATGCCACTTGCCACGGTTAGTTATCAACCCGCATTCGGCGAACCTTAGAGGCTTGCAAATTCTGGGTTCTTGTCGATCGCTTCGATGTGAGTCGCAGCGTGTGGGGCTTGGCTTTCAGTGGTCACGCGGATCTTCATGCCTGGCTTCAGATCCGAAGACTTGCAGATTCCCCCATCACAGGTCACCTGAACGTTTTCGGTCAACGTGCAAGTATGTTCATCCTTGCCTGGTGCTCCGGTCATCACCAACTTGTTGCCATCAACGCTGATGACCTTGCCATCATGGGTTCCGGCAAAAGTCTCATGCTTTACGATGGCTTCGATGTGGGATACCGACGTGGCGTCCCCTTTCTTTGTGGTCACACGGATCTTCGTGCCTGCCTTAATATCTTCTGCCTTGCAAGGCTTTCCGTCGAGCGTCAGCTTGGTGTCTGTCGCCAACATGTGCGAATGTTGCTTGGTGTCCTTGCTGTTTTTTCCGGTCATGACCAGTTTCGAGCTGGTGATGCTGACCACTGTTCCATCATGGGATACGGCCTTGGCTGCATCGGCCGCGAACACGCTTGCGTTCACTGCAAATAGACCCAAAGCAAAAATACCTAGTGAGAGAGTTCGGAAAGTCATAATCAATATCCTTCATATAAGCTGGTTAGTGAACCATTGGCGAAGGCAACATGCCTTCGTAGATCACCGGCCGTGTTGGAGGTCGGTGGTTTCATGGTTTCTTCGTGGGTGTGCCGCTGGATCTCAGTTCCCTCGGGAGTTAAGCATCTAGGCAGGCACGTTAAAAAGCGACATCAGGCATTCTTAGCTGCAATGGGCAAACTCGGAATGCTTGTTGAGCGATTCGATACTGGTCGCGATGTTGTGATCGTCCTTGTTCGTGGTTACGCGGATCCGCTTGCCCACCTTCATATCCTCGGGCTTGCAAGCTGTTCCATCACAGGTAAGCTTGGCATCTTTGGTGAGCGTGTGAGAGCATTCCTTGCCGTCGTTGTTCTTCATGACGAGCTTGTTGTCAGCCAAGCTGACAACGGTCCCGTCAAACATGTTGGACGAGCATTCGGCCTTGGGGACATGGGTGTCATGGTGGGCCGTGGTCTTGTCTTTATTCGTGGTAGACATAGCTACACTCTTTCTTTGCAAGGTGATCGGACCTTATGACAAAAGAAACAAGCTTCCGTCTTCCCCTCGCTCTTTCAAGCGAGAGGTTTCATGGGGTCCGCTCTGGCGTGCAGCTGAAACGAGTTGCCAGTTCGCTTTTGAGCCTTTCGGCACGCCTCGAAAATCTCGGGCGAAAGTGGGTCTGTTGGGCTGGAGATATTACGGCAGTTGTAGTGTGTGATTGCACCGTGTTAGGGCTGTAAATCACGTCCTCCAATAGGAGGTAACTGGTAACGTGCTAGAGGAACAGAGAAGTCTTCGCTTGATTTCTTTCGACTTAGGTTAGGGCAACCCGTCGTGACGAAGTCGCGCCAGACGTTTAATCGTCCGGCAATGGCATTCGTCAAGACATGGCGGGTTACGGTGTCGAACTTGGTGGGTTCTTGCCGGTCTTCTTGACTTCTTTCTCAATCGTGACGGTTGTTGTACCGCCTGGGGTAGTGATCATCGTCTCCTGTTTCGTGGAGGCTTTCTTTTCTGAGCAGCCGATCGCGCCAACCGAAAACAGGCTGGCGATTAGCAGGGCAATAGTCGTATGTTTCATGGTGAAAACCTTTGTATTAGAGTTGTGCGGCCGGAAGTAGGTGGCTTCTACATGAAGCCACCCATTGGCCGGTAATGTTGGGCGTTTAACGGCTAAAGTCGAGGCCAGCGTCATCCGCTGGAGCCCCTACCAATTTGAAGTTGAACTTCGCATCGCCACCGGGTGTGACTTCTGCAATCAGCGATCCGCCATCCTTGCGTTCCAGTGCCAGCACATTCCCTTCGACGGTATACGTGCCACCAAAGTCCTGTGCAGGTTGCGACTTCTGCGCGTAGCTCCAAGTGAACTGCGAATCCTTCGTCAGTATCAGATTGAACTTCGAGCCGTCGGGACGGCCTGCCTTCCAATTTCCTACCAGCGTTTCCGGTGCGACCGGCTGTGGCGCTGGTCGTGTTGGTTCTGCTAGGGTTGGGCGGGTAGGTTGTTGAGCGGGATCGCCAGCGACAGCGGCCTCTGGAGCTGAAATCATCTTCAGCATGTCTGAGGCAATCCGGTCGTTAGGCATCAACTTCACAACCTGCTTCAAGTGACGTGCAGCGGCGTCATTATGACCACAGCTTAGATAGTGATAAGACAGCAGGAACTGCGAGGCCGCATCCAGCGGATTCGTCTTGGTGAAGGCTTCGAGTGTCCGGAGCTGTTCCGTGTAGACGGCCACATCGCCATACATGCTGCTAAGGGTCGTCCAGTCCCAGCCGGGACCAACTGCCAAAACAGAATGGATGGTTGCCGCTGCTTGCCCGTAATCTTGCCGTGCAAACAGGACGAGCGCCCGGAATTCGTGCAATACCGAGTCGTCGGGAAACTGAACGAGACCTTTGTTGGTGATGTCCAGTGCCGTGGCGAAGTCGTTCTGCTGAAATGCGGCATCAGCATTATTTAATACTTCGTCCGCAGTCGTCGGATCAGTCGATACAACCACTTGCGACGAGTTATAGTACACAGGAATCGGTTGCGAGTAGCTGTAGTTGCCATAAGATCCGTAGCTACTGTTGTAGTAGGGATTGGAGTAACCCAAATAGCCACTATTGTAGATTTGTGATCCCAGCCCCCAACCACCTAGCCCCCAGCCGAATGGACGATAGCCATAGTTGCCACCGTAGTAATTATTGTAAGTTGGACCATAACCACTGCCGTATCCATAGCTATTCCCTAGGCCCCAACCCCATCCAGAGTTATAGCCACCGCCGTAGCCATAGTTCGAGCCGAGGCTAATCCCTTGGCCAGAACCACCGCCATAGCCCCGATTGCCATTCCAGTAGCCGTGGTAGCCAGAGTGCCGATAATACGCCGGTTGGTACGCGTTGTTTCCAACGTTGAAACTTCGATTGTTCCAATTGACCGTATTGCCGCCAAACGGCCGATTAACGATGCTCGATTGGTTGTGCCCATAGTGCTGAGTCCCCGCGCCGGGTTCCACTTGGTTTGGCAAGCCCGGACGTCCTGGTTGGACCACCCCAGCATTGTTGCCCCCCATCGGCCTTCCACCATTGCCGATTTGATTAGGGATTGGCCGAGAAGGCCTGTTTCCGGGTTGCCCCCCTGGATTGGGCCGAGTGAACGTTGGCGAGTGGTTGAAGTTTGGCTGTTGTTGCGGACGGCCGCCTCCGGGTTGCTGCGTTCCGCCTCCACCTGCATTTCCACCAGGTCCGTGCCCACCGCCACCTCCGCCTGGGTTAAACCTTCCACCGCCTCCGCCACCACCGGGAATTCCGCGTCCTCCGTCGGAATGTCCTCCGCCCCCTCCACCACCTTTACCTCCACCGTTACCGCCACCTCCACCTCCACCTCCACCACCTGGAGCCATCGCGAGTAGGTCCATCGAACTAACGAAAAGGGTGATACCGGAAAGACTGCAAACAAGTGCATTTTTCCAAGACGTTCGGTTCATAATATTGTCCTTCAAAAAACTGTGTGTTGCGAAGCGGGCCTTTGACAGCCCGCTCGCGGTATTGTTCGGACTCAGTACAGGCAAAACGCCTGCACTCTTCAGGAGTTCGTCTATTTCTTGGGATCGGCCGCGATTACTGTCTCGGGGGCCGGTGCTTGGCGGACGATCGTGACCACTTCACTATCGGGAAGTTCTACTCCGCCGATTTCATGGTCTACCGATTGCCAAGTCATCGTATGACCGTTTACAAACCGATAAATCGTTGTGCTTGAGGCGGTCTGTCCGTCGGCAGTAACGCCAGTAGACTTCAGCACCCAACTATCGCCATCAGCGTGCCAAGTTCCCTCGGCATATCCACCTTCCGAATCAAAAATCCAAGCCCGTAGTTTGCCGGTAAGTGGGTCCCAGCCAATACGCTGTGTACCGCTCATGATCTCTTCGCCAGCAGCTTGAATGGTGAACTTGCGGATCAGAAAGTTGCCGTTGTCAACTTTCTGACAGGAGAATTCGACAATCGATGCATCTCCTTCATCAATCCAATTTCCTGTCAACCACTCCAGTTGTTGAAGCTGAGAACGGTGTAGCCGGCGATTTTTGGGAGCGTGATCTCGCATGCTGGCCAACAGCCATTGGCCTTCAGTTTTTACATGGACGGTTGTGTAAAGACTGTCGGCGGAACTTGTACCGTCCGCTTGGACGATTGTCGTCGTACCATCTTCGACGGCAACACCGGCCCCAATGAAGCGGATCGAATCGATCTTCACTTTCAGTTTGCAGCCAGCATTCTCTTCGAAGAAGGCTGTTAATGCCTTTTCGATGGCGGGCCGGCCTTGAAAGACATTCCCTTGTTCGTCGACGTATTCGGCATCATCCGTGAAGTGGGTGGCGAGTGCCTTGGCATCCGCTCCGTCATAAGATTTCACGAAGGTTTCGCCAGTCTGACGAACTGCCTCCTCGTCAGCGGAACGTGCCTTGGTAGTGGGCTCAGTTGCCGGCACCTTTTCGGCTGGCTTTGCGACCGGTTTCGCCGCTGCCTGCTCTGGTCGTTTTGGTGGAGTTTTGTCTTCAGCTATACCGAAGGTCGCCATGCCGGCCCAAAGGACAGCTCCGGAAAGAATTAAAGTCGTACGCATGTTATTTGCCTTTCGGGAACCGCCCTACGGCGGATCAGCCTAGAAACTTAGAGACCTGCAGCTGGAACAACGGCTGGCGCCACGGGGGTTGCCGGAACCAAGACGCTCGGGCGGACATTGGCATTCACACCGGCATTGATGCCAGGATCGACCCCTACATTGACGTTTGGATTGACATTTGGATTTGCATTCACATTGGGATAGTTGGGTTGCATGCCGTAGCCCAAGTTGTTGACGTCTCCGCAACCACCCCCGCAACCTCCATAGTTACTGCCGCAACCGTTGTTGCTTTGACAGCCGCTATAGCTGCTTTGGCAGCCCTGTTGATGGCGACAGTGTCTCCTGCCGTGTCGTGCCTGAGCATCGGCCGTTCCGAAGATCAGAGTGAATGCCATGGCAGCGACTGCGAAGGACAAAGTTTTACGAAACATTTCAAAACTCCTTTGAGTAACACTAACCGAGGGCCCCAAGGGCCGAAACTTCTGCGAGGCACAAGCCTCCAGGATTTACTGATAGAAAAAGTGGCATGGTCAAACCGCAATTAGAGGATTTGACTTTTCGTTAGGCTTGGCGATACATGCCGGAACACCAATGCATGATGCACTTCTGGCAACCACACAAGCGTGTTATCACCATTTACTGCTTGGCCACGGTAAGCTTTAGCTCACTAGCGGCATCGGCATCGGCATCGGCACCGGTTGCAGGGTGCCCCGTCATCTGGATGGTAAAGTTGCCCAGCGAAGCGTCGTCGGCGCTGGAGAATTTGACTTGCGTCTCATTGTCACCGTGCTTGATCATCGGCTCCGCCGGATCACTCGTCACACCCTTTGGAAGGTGCTCGAATTGAAGTGCCACATCTTGATCGAAGCTCTTATCACGAGAGATGCCGATGGTGACGATCTTGGTCTCTCCTTGCTTGATCGAGGTCGATAGCAGCGGCGCACTCAGCTTGAACGTGTCCTTTGACGCAATCGTCAATTTGAAATCGACTTGGGCATCAGCACCCTTTGTCGGGTGGCCCGTTACTTTCACCTTGAAGTCTCCGACAGAAGCATTGCCACCTGCCTTGAATGCAAACTTGGCTTCCGTGTCGCCATGCTTGATCATTGGCTTTGCGGGAACAACCGTAACACCTTCAGGCACATCGGAGAACGTCAGAGAGACGTCTTCACCAAAGTTCTTCGCACGTTTGATGCCTACGATCGCGTCAGCTTTCGCTCCCTGCTGTACCGAAGAAGACAGTAGTGGCACACTTAAATTGAATGTGTCTTCCGCCTGACCGTAGCTCGTCTTTTCGCTCTTCGCCCCCGGCCCTCCGGGGGTCCCCTGGCTGCAACCGGCAGCGATTGCCACTGCCAAAGTTAATCCTGCAAATGAAGTTTTCATATGTTTTCCGACGGTAAAAGTGTTGGGCCAATCTCTGCGCCTAGGGCAGGGAGATTGGTGTCCTGTAAATTCATCTCATGGTCAGCCACGTTGGCTTACATCTTTAATTCGCGGGCGAACTCATCGATTTCCCGTTCAGCTCGTTCTTTCTCATACCCATACTTGGTTTGAAGAAAGCCGACCAACTGTTCACGCTGTCCTGCCGCGACGGTCAGTTCGTTTTCGGTAAGCTTGCCCCATTTTTCTTTGACTTTGCCACTGAATTGTTTCCAGTCGCCTTTGATTTGTTCCCAGTTCATGGTCGTGTCTCCTTGCCTGTGCGTGGATTGTCTTTACGTCCGCTACGTGCGGCCGTCAGCAATATCCTGGTTTGTGCGGTGTGTCGCAGCCGAATGCTTTGCTCGGTCTCGTTTGTTATTTCCAATCAGCCAATTTCAATATCCAAGGTGATCATGGAAGGCACCAAGGCAAGATGTGGGCCTCTCGATACATGGGCGGTAGCGATTCACCTGGGTCAGCCATGAAGACTTGATTAGGTAGAACGTGCTGAGAACTTGTATCGCCGGATTGCGGTGGCAGGTCACTAGCGTTTGCCGTCATGAGTCTTGCTTTCGTATTACACTTCGAGCCTGAGGCCAGCATTGATGCGCGAATGTTCATCAAGGGGTGTCCGACGGCGTGTGGCGTTGGGGACTTCTACTCCCAGGGCGTTGGCCAGGGCGATCTGATGGTCTTGTTCCTGAACAAGGATGTTCCGGATGTGTTCAGCCATGGCAAATTCCCCCAGGGCTTCGCACTGCCGTACACGCTGCCGATAGAAGAAGATCGTCTCCGTCTCGGCTTCTAAGTCGAAACGAAGCATGTCTTCCGCCTTTACCGAAGTTCGCACCGGCTTGGGGACCGTCACGGGCATTCCCCCCAGATAGTCAATTTGACCGGCCAGGATGAGTGCATGCGAAAGTTCCTCGGCCGCATGCTTTTCGAGATCGGCCGCAATATTCATGAACTGCGCCCCTTTGATCACTTGCGAATACACCACATAGGAGATGACTGCTTGATATTCACGCGACAGATCATCATTAAGTATAGCCACAAGGTCTTCTCGGGTGACTTTGGTGTCGCCGTTGGATTCTTCGTTTCGATTCGACATTGGGTTTCTCCAATCCGGCCACATTAGGCCGACAGCGTTTCTGAATGAAAACTTAAATACGGCCCAGAAGAAGCAGCACGACCAAAATCAGCACGATCGTCCCCAGCCCACCGCTCGGGCCATAGCCCCAACTCCTACTATGTGGCCACGCAGGTAATGCACCCAGCAGCATCAAAACCAATAGCACCAACAAAATAGTTCCCAGCATTGCAAGTCTCCTTGAAAGACAGCACTCTTTTCGTCAGCAGCGATAGCTACCAACCGCAATTCATTCCCTGTTAACTACGAAGCACAACGCTTTTTGCGCAGCAAATCTAAACCGTCGGATCAACGGGTGTTGTTGGTATCGATTCTTGGCCATTCTGTTCGCTACCGGCGCACATCCGTTCCCAGATCTCTTGACGATGGACAGGTACATCAGCGTCAACCTCAAAGCCGAGCTTGACTTTGCCGCCGGCAATGTGAAGGACCGTGACCTTAAGCAATCGCTCTAGGCCACCTCCGCCTCCCATCACCACAGATTCCTTAAGCTTTCTCGATAGGATCAGCATGGCAAACTTCCTGTTTACGAGCGTTTGTAAGTTGGCAATTTGATTTTGAAACTTGATTTATCTTTATCCCATGACCGATTAACCAGCACCGATTCGAGCATCAAAAGCGTCTCAACAATTGATGGGACTACTGGCCGGCTTAGTAACACGTCGATTCCAGCCTCATGACACTGTTCGCGACGCTCCGCATCGGCATGACCAGTGAGCGCTACGATCAGGCACTTTTTTCCGGGAAAGTCCCGCCGCAATTGCCGAGTTATCTGGCATCCATTCATAAACGGCATTTCCATTTTCAACAGCACCACATGAGGGTGCTGAACGGCCGCCAATCGCAGTGCGGCAAGGCCATCATTGGCCCCTAATGCTTCGTGGCCCCAGTGGCGAACCTGATCGACTAGAACTTCCGTCGCGTTTAGAACATCGCCGATCACCAGAACTCGCAGCGTCTTGGGCGTATTGGTAACCGAAGGCGTTTTGCTGCCTCGGTCATAGGTCAGCACGTTGCCGCCTAGAATTGGCTGGTGATTCGAATTTTCATAAGTGGCATGCATGGGGTGTTGTTCAATCATTTCTGTCGCATCCATAAATTCCATCCTTAGAAGTGTGCCAAGGCACGTGGATCATCCTGAAGAAGTCTCATTGATCTGCTATCTGCCTCGGTAGGCCTAACAAGACGCGATCACTTAGAAGCAGTTGCTTAGAAACTGCAGTTCGATCTGTTTCTTAAGCTCTTCAATGCGTTCCTGTTCTTGGGCTTTGGCGTCCTGCCAATACTCTTGCAAATCCGGTTGCCCCACAGCGTTGTCAATATGCCGTTCAAATCCCCACAGGCAACTCAGTCGATGACCCAGTTCATGGATCAGATCGGGCTCACGAGATTCGTTCGATGATTTCTCAACGAGACGCTTGTTCGGTTTGTCCGTCATCAGGGACATGGTGCGAGTCCTTTACGCTGTAGAAAGTCCGCTACTTCGCGACTTTGCCGCGCCAAGGTCTGCCCCTTGGTAAGCTCGATACGAAAGACGAGCGCAAAAAAAAACCGACGTGCCCAAAGACCTGTTAGTCTTCAAGCACGTCGGTTTACTTATTTAACAAGCCCCTTGGCATCGCCAAGTTGCTCTTTAACTAGTCATCCGAATTCAAATTGTCGTCAAGTGCAGGGTCAGTAATCGCTTACCGTTCCTTTGTTCGACACGGTTGGTTATACTCTTGTTCACCATGAAAGCAAGTAGACGCGGTAAAGAATAACGGCCTTCATCAAAAGGAAGACACCATAACTTCCGCTTTTTCTTCAAGCTCTGACGTGTGTTGGGATGGTGGCCAAGACATCGAATCAGGCGATAACAGCTAGATTCGCAGTTCCAAAGTGATTCCTCTCATATAGGGTGGACATGACTCAAGCAGGCAGGAGTTAATGAATGAAAACCCAAGGTGAAATCGAATCCGCTATCTGCGACGGAATTGCCCGTTTTGAGCAGGAATATATGGGGCGAGGGCCCAAAGACATCCGCGCACATCTGATTGGCGATTTGCTTATCGTGCGTTTGCAGGGTGTTTTAACCGCTGCCGAACAGCACTTGGTCACGACGCTTGCACCCGAAAAGGGGCGAGACTTACTGAAGCAAGTTCGCTCGCAACTTATCGAAATCGCCCGTCCGGCACTAGAAACTCTGGTCCATAGCATTACCGGAGTCAAAACGGTTAGCCTGCATCATGATATTAGCACCCTCACCGGCGAGGAAGTTGTGCTCTTCACCTTATCCGAAGTCCCCCTCGTCCGTGAAAAGAAGTGAGATCGGATATCTGGCAGGACAATCGAGCGTTAGGCACCTTGGAAACCTGCCGTGCTGTGTGTTGCCAAATTCGGGACGCACAGCATGTTCAAACGTTCTACACCCAAGTAAAGACAGATTGGGTGAGTTTGTGACTGACGTCGAATCGCCAGGGCGTTCCTGCCTGTAACGGGACGTCGAAGCTCCTGACCTCTGCCGGATTGTCAGTTCATCGAGTAATCGACTTTGCGACTTCATCAGCTCTTGTTGGATTCAATAGAGGAGTAAAAGTCATTCGTTGCCCAAGCATTGCACTGTGCCAACAGTCCTCGCCAGACATTATTGGTCAACAGCGGCGTCAGGCGGTAGTACGAGAACGTCAGTTCATAACCATTCCCTGCTTTTTGAAGATGCTTGATCGTCTTGCGATGAGGCTTGCCCATGCTGTCAAAGTATCCTCGTCATCTCCGCTCCGGCAAGGCCTTTTTATTTACCCCGCTGCAACCCCCCACGCCTGCTGGACAAGCCAGAAGTGGAACCTGGGGGACTTCTACGCCTTCTCCATACTCTGCAGGCAATGCCGCAAAATTCCCCAGAAGTATTAGCGTCCCCTGTACCCATCGGCTATATTTGATGTGTTGTCGGTTGCGGTCATTTTGTCGTGACTGATAGCTCCCTCCTTCACCTTCCTGCCGCCCCGATTGAAGTCTCGCATGAATCACTGCGCAACTTTCCGGACTCTCTTTAGCCTGACGAGCTTCTGCTTGGCTTGCTTAGGTCTTTCGGCATTCGTTCCCGACGCTCTTTTCGCAGACGAAACGCCTGCCAGTCAGGCCGATATCGAATTCTTTGAGCAAAAGATTCGCCCTGTGTTGGTGCAGCACTGTTACGAATGTCACGCCAGCAATTCCAAAAGCGTGAAGGGAGGACTGCTGCTCGATACGCGGGAGGCGACTTTAAAGGGGGGCGATTCTGGGCCGGCCATTGTTCCTAGAAATGTCAACGAAAGTCTCCTTATCTCTGCGCTGCGTCAAAACGGGCTAGAAATGCCTCCCAAGGGCCCGCTTCCCCCAGAGATCATTGCCGACTTTGTAAAGTGGGTGGAGATGGGAGTTCCCGATCCACGAAGTGGCGAGCCCCTCGTTGAATCAAAGATCGACTTTGAAGCCGCTCGCAAGCATTGGGCTTATCAGCCCATCCGCGTCCCCACTCGTCCTGAGCCCAAAAATGCCGCCTGGTGTACCGGAGACATTGACTACTTCACTCTCACGAAGATGGAATCACTTGGCTTGCATCCGGTGCCACTGGCAGAAAAGCGAGAGCTCATCCGCCGTGCCACGTTCGACCTCATTGGACTGCCCCCTTCTCCCGAAGAAGTTGCCTCCTTCTTGGAGGACAACTCGCCTGATGCTTTTGAAAAAGTGATTCAGCGTTTGCTCGCTTCGAAGCACTATGGCGAGCGTTGGGGACGTCATTGGCTGGACGTCGCCCGTTATGCCGAAGACCAAGCTCACACCTTTGCCGTCACAGAAAATACCAACGGTTTTCGCTATCGCGACTGGGTGATTGACGCGTTCAATGCCGACACGCCCTACGATCAATTTGTGAAGATGCAAATTGCCGGTGACTTGATCGGTCCCACCGCCCCCAACTCTTATGACCACTTGGTTGCCCTTGGCTTTTTTGGCCTAGGAGCTCAGTACTACAAAAATAGCGATGCGGCCAAAGCCGCTGCGGATGAACTAGATGACCGTGTAGATACTCTCACACGCGGCTTTCTGGGGCTAACGGTCTCTTGTGCCCGTTGTCACGATCACAAGTTCGATCCCATCCCCACGCAAGACTACTACTCCATCGCAGGCATCTTTCACAGTTCCAAATTGCATAATGCTCCGCTGTGCAAGCCTGAAGAGGTACAGGCTTACGACGAAGGACAAAAGCGAATCAAATCTGGCGAAGCCGCTTTCGAAAAGTTCCTGGCTGGTGTTCGTGCTACGGCTGCGGAAACCAAAGTCCCCGATATCGCTCGCTATATCGAAGCGGTCTGGAAGATGCGTGTTGCAAAGTTGGCTGACAAGCCACTCAAAACGGAAGAGCTTGCCTCGCAATCAGGCCTCAATGAATTCTTGCTCAAACGCTGGATTGCCTTTCTTGAACCAAAGCGAAAGGGAAAAGTGCCAGAACTTGACGCTTGGTTTGCTTTGACAGAATCCTTAGAGGCCGACAAATCCCAGCTCCCGCCTGGCGACGAAATCCCGCTTGCTATCACGCAATTGGCGCAAGGATTTCAAAAGCAAGTCCAGGAATTACTCAGCCCTCCGGAAGGTGGCTCGGCAACCAATTTGGTTTCTACCGACGTAACGCATACGCCGGGCAGCCCACGTTTTGTTTCGCCTCTTGTCACCAAAGTCCGCCCAACGGCAGCAATCGACCTGGACATTCGCGGTGCAGCACAGATTATTCTTGTCGTCTCCGATGGTGGAAATGGAAACAGCTGCGACCATGCAGACTGGATCTCCCCCAAGCTTGTTGGTGCCAAGGGAGAGTTAAAGCTAACCGAAGTCAAATGGAAGGCTGCCGAAGGATCTGCCGGCGTTCGTGTGAACACCAACTATCAAGGCCAGCCAATTCGCGTGGGTGGCAAAGCCTATGAAAATGGCATCGGTGTACACGCCCATTCTGTGCTGACATTTGATCTTCCCGAAGGCTACGACCGCTTTCAGGCAACGGGGGGCCTCGACAATAGCGGGTCTGATCAAACCGGCTGTGGTGATCAGGCCAGCATCCAGTTCAGCATCTATACCGAAAAGCCTTCGAAGGGCCCTGCAAATGCCAAGGGAGACCTACTGAACGTCATTCTGGGCAAGGATGGCCCGCTTGCCGTAAGCGATAGCGATTTGGAAAACTTCCTCACTGGCGAAAAGCGTGATCAGCTGGTCAGTCTGCGAACCGAACTAGATGAAGCAAAAAAATCTGCCCCGCCAAAGTACGCAGTTGCTCACTCCTATTCGGAAAGTAAGGCAGAAGACCTCAAGGTCTATGTGCGTGGTAATCCCTCTCGTCAGCGCGAGCTGGCGCCGCGTCGCTTTCTCCGAGTTTTGGCGGGTGATGAACCACCACTTTTCCAGGAAGGAAGCGGCCGTGGCCAATTAGCCTCTGCCATTGCCAGTCCCGAAAATCCCCTGACGGCTCGTGTGATTGCCAATCGCATTTGGCAGCATCATTTTGGCCGCGGAATTGTAGGGACCCCCAGCAACTTTGGAAAAACTGGCGAGGCTCCAACTCATCCGGAGCTTCTCGATTACCTTGCCTCCAAGCTGATTGCCTCCGGTTGGTCGATCAAAGCCCTCCATCGCGAGATCATGCTGTCTTCGACCTACCGACTCAGTTGCAAAGTAGATGCTGCCAACGCTGCCATTGATGGAGACAACCGATACCTTTGGCAAATGAGCCGACGTCGGCTCGATGTTGAATCGTGGCGCGATGCGCTGCTCGACGTGTCCGGACGCCTCGATCGGCAGCTTGGTGGTCCTTCCACCAATTTGTCCAGCGACGATAACGTTCGCCGCACCGTTTACGCGAAGGTCAGCCGTCATGAACTCGACAGCCTCCTCCGGCTATTTGATTTTCCCGATGCCAACATCAGCAGTTCAGGTCGGACAGAAACAACCATTCCCCAGCAGCAACTGTTCGTGCTGAATAGTCCCTTCATGGTAGAACAGGCCAAGGCTTGGACTGCTCGCCTGCATCGTGAAGCCCCTGAAAGCAATCAGGCTCGTATTCAGCGAGCCTTTGAGCTTGCCTATGGTCGACCGCCGCTACCTCAAGAGTTAGAGCTTGGTCTTGCCTATCTTGCTACGGAAAAAGGTTCCGAAGAAAAGCTCTCCCGCTGGGAAAGCTACTGCCAAATCTTGCTTAGCAGCAACGAGTTCCTCTATTTGGATTAACGCCAAGTCGTATTAACAAGTTCATTTGCTACAGAACAAAAAATAGTCCTGCCTCGTGCCCCGAAGGGTTCCTATGATTCCTTATCACAATCCACTCTTGCTTTCACGTCGTGAATCGCTTCAGCGCATGGGAGCAGGGATCGGAATGATCGGCCTTGCCGGAGTGCTTGCCCAAGATAAGTCCCTCGCCTTGGATAGTGACATTAGCGCCAAAAGCCCGCTCGCTCCCAAGGCTCCACATTTTGCGCCACGGGCCAAACACATCATTCACCTCTTCATGAACGGTGGTCCTTCGCAGGTCGATACGTTCGACCCCAAGCCGTCGCTCACCAAGTACAACGGACAAAAGCCTCCAGCGGCCGAACTAAAGACCGAACGCCGCACCGGGGGGCTGATGATGTCCCCCTTCAAGTTTCAAAGGTACGGCCAATCGGGCATCGAGGTCAGCGACATCTTCCCGCAAATCGGCTCGTGCATTGACGATATCTGTGTCATCCGTTCGATGCACACCAACATTCCCAATCATGAACCCTCGCTGCTCATGATGAATAGCGGCGAGACACAGCCCACCCGCCCCGCCATGGGTTCCTGGCTACTCTACGGCCTAGGGACAGAAAATCAGAACCTGCCCGGTTTCATCGTCCTTTGCCCGGGAAAACCTGTTGTTGGCCCGCAACTTTGGAGCAACAGCTTTTTACCGGGCATCTTTCAAGGGACGCACATCAACCACGCCCAAAGCCTTGACCCCAAGCGTGTTATCCGCCACATCAGTAACAGCTACCTTCCTGAATCGGCTCAGCGGCAGCAGCTTGACCTGCTCAACCAGATGAACAAACTACATCTGGAAAAGCGTGGTGGAACGGACAACCGCCTTGAAGCACGCATCCAGTCGCTGGAAATGGCTTTCCGCATGCAAAGCGAGGCCCAAGAGGTCTTCGATCTCAGCAAAGAAACCCAGCAAACACGAGACGCCTACGGCCCAGGCCAATTTGCGACCGGCTGCCTCACCGCTCGCCGCCTCGTAGAAAGCGGCGTTCGCATGGTGCAGGTATTCTATGGCAATGGCCAGCCTTGGGACGATCACGAAAATATCAAAGCCCATGCCGACAAGGCCCGCGACGTAGACCAGCCCATTGCAGCACTAATCAAAGACCTCAAGCAGCGCGACTTACTCAAAGATACGCTCATAGTTTGGGGTGGTGAGTTCGGCCGTACGCCGGTAGCAGAAAATGGTAATGGCCGGGATCACAACCATCATGGTTTTTCCATGTGGCTGGCCGGCGGCGGAGTAAAGGGAGGCATGGCCTACGGTTCCACCGATGAATTTGGCTTTGCGGCCGTTGAAAACAAAGTTCACGTCCACGATTTGCATGCCACCATTTTACACCTCATGGGACTCGATCACGAAAAGCTCACCTTCCACTACAGCGGACGCAACTTCCGCCTAACAGATGTTGAAGGCAAGGTCGTGAAAGGCATTCTCGCATAGCCACAATGTCAGTAGTAGTTACTTGGTCTCCAATTCGTCCTGCTACCGTGAAATGACTACACCTGCTGTGTGTCACGAAATGCCGGACATTTCTGGGCGATTGTACCTATAGCTGGTTCCAATCTCACTGTGTCACGGGCATCAAAGCTACAACAGCACAACCAAAGGCATGTGCGTAGGAAATTCCATCCTCTGCCACACGCCAACTACATGGAAAGCCGTGTTTTGCTTTTGAGATAGGACGGATGCAGGTGCTCATTCATCGGCAACGTCTGGCTTACGCTCGCTCTTCCGTTTCACAGTCCAGCAACAATTCAAAAAACGCTGCGTAAGAATCCCAAACCTGAGGATTGTGAAGCGCCCCCTTCATTGCCAAGGTTCGAAGCATCAGAACTGTCGAGCCAAATAACAGCGGACTGAGTATTCGAATGCCCCGTTGCAAGAACGATCAAACTTTCAGGTGGTTCTGCCAACACAAGCATCGAATGAGGAATGCCAGCCTGTTCTCGAAGTCTTATCGTTTCTGTTACCAGATTGGTGGCAGGGCCTACTGCTGCGATTGCATGATGGCGGATTCCTCCAACGGTTCCACCGCTATAGAAACTGGCAATGTTGTGGAAGTCGCTGGGCAAACGCATGTTAAGTTGGGATTCGATCTGGTCTAAAGCACCGGCATTTGTTGGTTCTTCCCCAAACAATTCAATGTATCGGCTTCTCAATTCGACTAGCGTCACGTCTGATTCTTTCAACTCCACTGAATAGACTCTAACCTACGATCGAAGAGTTAGCAGTCTCGCCGATGCAATGAGGATTCAAGCAAGACGCTGTAAGTCGTCGTAGGAAAGAGAGTTGCCTTCATTGGTACGGAGCTATTCGGAATCATATCGGTCAGCGTCCAATTGCACGTCGAGGTAGTGACTGAACCATTGGCCGACCGAACAAGTACATCCCGGACCGCACGCAACCGATTTGGCGCTGGTGTCCCATCTGCGCGAGCCGGCTGAGCGAGTCCGGCGTTGCGATGGGCCGTGCCGCCTCTTTCGACTTTTTCTCGGGCTTCTTCTCCAGGGATGCCGTCACCGGCTGTACTCTGCCTTCAAGCATCGTGCCCCAAATCGAGATGTCTTTAAGGTCTTTTGGTTCAACCTGGTAAGGGTCTTTTTCCAATACGGTCAAGTTGGCCCGCTTGCCTACTTCGATCGAACCTACCTCTTTTTCCAATTGAATTGAGTATGCGGCATCGATCGTGATGGCTTTCAAGGCCACGTCCAGAGGCACCCTGTGCTCAGGCCCTGCCACGTTCCCTTCGTAAGTTTGTCGATTCACTCCGGCCCATACCAGTTGCAGCGGCTTGGCAGGAGCCATTGGCATATCCGAATGGAACGACAGCGATCCCTTGTTGTCTAGCACATACTTGTGTGGTGCGATGTTCTTAGCCCGTTCCGGCCCGAGTCCGATCTTCTCATACGGTCCAGCCAAGGCAGTGACGTAATAAGGGTTGGAACTGACGATGCCGCCTAGTTCGATCCATTGCTTCACTTGGTCGGATTGTGCGAAACCAAAGTGAACGAGCACCGTTCGGTGATCTTTCCGCGGTGCCCGCTTCATCGCCTTCGCAAGTTCACCGAGGACCACATCGAACCCGGCGTCACCGTTATTGTGAATGTGGATCTGATAACCGGCATCCCAATATGCCTGGAAGGCGTACCCGAATACTGGCGGGTCCACGATCCACGCCCCCTTATGTCCATCGGTGTAGCCGTCCTTCATCATCATGAGTTGGCTGAAGATCGCCCCATCGGTGAATAGCTTGACCTGTTTGGGCAGATACGCCGTGCGCCCCTTGCCCCAGGAGAGCACCTGTTCGCTATCCATGACGAGGGCCTTCGCATCGCGGGGATGCCGGGCGGCAAACGTCTTGCCGTCAACCATAAAGTAGTGGTTGAATGGTACGTCATCACCGCTGTAAACCGAGTTGATCAGGTCTTGCACCTGCCTGGAGACGAATCCACCCGGCTCGCAGCAGACGGTAATGCCATTGCGATGGTAGTACTTCACCGAGTACTCCAGTCCATTCTTGAATGCGGCGGGCGAGGCCATGAACGGGGCCACCTTGTCTAGCACCGACATCATCCCTTGCTCGTAAAAGTGCCCCTTTTCATAACTAATCTGTTCCTGTGCGCTTTTCGGTAAGCGCGAGATCAGTGTTTCGTCGATGCCGACGAGCTTGAGAGCGGAGTCGTTGAAGAAGAATTCGTGGCACGAACGATGCCAGACGATCACCGGAAAGTCAGGGGCGAGTTTGTTGAGTGTGGCTCGCGAAAGTTCCCCGTGCATGTAGTGGTGGTAGCCCCAGGTGATGAATGGTTTCGACTTGTCGGCATGTTCGCTCAAAGCCTTTTTCAGTCGTTCCTCATATCCTTTCTGGTCGCGAACGGCCGGGGAGAAGCCGTCGATGGCGTCCCAATCTTCGATGGAGATCACTTTCGTGTTCATGGTGAGAGCGGCCAGCACCGGATGAACGTGCTGCTCCACGAACCCGGCAATTACGATCTTGTCGGCAAACGTCCGGTCAAGCTTGGCGTCCTTCCCGGTAGCTGCTTGCACATCTGCCAGCTTGCCCACGGCAATGAACCGTCCGTCCTTCACCGCCACGGCCTCGGCTCGCGACAGCTTGGGGTCCATTGTGATGAATTCTTTTGCGGTGTAGATGGTCGTGGTTCCGGGCTTCGACCCTGCTAGGCCCGCAACATCCTGCAAGGAAGGCGTTTGGGCAAATGCCGTACTCGTGGCAAGCAAAGCAATGAGGAGCCCAAATACTTGTCGATGGAATTGGGGTTTCACGTTCTGGAACATAATGGACTATCCAAAGAGTGTGATTGCGATCGGGTTTCTTTTTAGTCTAGGAAACGGACTTTGCCCTTGTCCAACTCATACACAGCGCCGACTAACGTGACAGACTTGTCTTCCAAACGCTGCTTGCCTTCAGGGAGTTCCGCCAGTTGGCGCATTGCCCACCGTACATTAGCCTCAACGGCGCGATGGATTCGATCGGGGCCTTGGAGGGAGGCAGGAAGTTCCGCCAGGCCAGGCTTGATCCGGTCAATCAAGTGGTTGATGAACCTGGGCTCGGTCCCTTTGCCAGCGAGACTCTCGACGGCGGCGGTTACAGCACCGCAGCCTTCGTGCCCCATAACCACCATTAGCGGCGTACGGAGGTGGACAATCGCATACTGAATGCTCCCTACGACATCGGCCGCGATCACATTGCCAGCGACACGAATGACGAACAGGTCGCCAAACCCTTGGTCGAATACCAACTCAGGTGGGACTCGAGAGTCGCTGCAAGCAAGGATCGTGGCGAACGGCTTTTGGCCTTCCTTGAGTTGTTCACGCCATGCGGCGGCCTGATGGGCATGTCGTACCCGACCTTCGGCAAACCTACGATTTCCTTCTTTGAGCCGACCAAGAGCCTCGGCGGCGTCCTTAGGCGGTTTCTCAACTTCGGCCTGACCTGCCTCAGCGATTTCGGAATACATCATCAACGGAAGGGACAGGCCTGCGACTCGCAGCAGGCAGTCGCGGCGTGTACTAAAAATGGTTGGTTCCATGACGAATTTCCATGATGATCGTTGCGAGATTCAAAGACCCTAGCTATTTTCGGCAAAACGTCAAATCTACTCGGAACGTGCGAGGTATCACAGCCAAGAGTTGTTGCCGAGTTCATGTGGCTGCGAACAGCAAATCCGCGATGAGGCTTTAGCAAGCCGGTCGAAACAATATAAGCTGCTCGAAGCCAAAATAATGCGCTGTTTTTTGCACAGGGCGGGGTATGTACCTCGGGATCGGCGAGCGGATGCCGTCCTAAGGAGCATCGTCCTCGGTCATCAATGTAATGAGAGTGATTTGAAGTCCTGGATTGGAGTATTCGAAATGTACGTGGATCTGATCCACAGCAAAACGTTGTAAGTCGTCGTAGAAAAAACAATTGCTCCTATTTTGGCATGGGGCTGGTCTCTTCCGAGAGGTCACACACCTTCGTCGAGTCGCTCATCCCACGTCTTGTCGTTCCGGATACGAATGCTAAACTCGTGCGTATACACACGGTTCTCTCGGACGACCACTGGAGGTAGCTGCCAAATGCCACGCACGTTTCTGGTTATCGCCTTACAGCTTGTTACGACAATCTCATTCGCGCAGGATCTGACTCCACGAGCTGCCGAAAAGCCGGCCGTAGCGGAATCACAGTCCGACGCCAAGAATTCAAAGTCTGAGGCGAAAGTTGCCAAGTCTTCGACATCGCAAAAGACGCCAGACGGAATCACGGACGACTTCAAGCCAGCCACTACCAATCAGGCCGGCAAAGATTACCCGCAAGTGAATTCACAGGGCCGGATCAAATTTCGCATAACCGCCCCCAATGCCAAAAGCGTCTCGACCACGTTTCGGGATAGCACGGAGTTTGTGAAGGGGGACGATGGGGTCTGGACCGGCTACTCGCGACCACTGGATGTCGGCTTTCACTACTACGAACTGGTGATCGACGGGGCTCATGTCCCAGATCCCAACAGCACCTACTACTTTGGTGCCATGCGTTGGGGCAGCGGCATTGAGATTCCCGCTTCCGACTCGAACTTCTACGAATTGAAGAATGTTCCACATGGTCAGGTTCGCGAGATTTACTTCCACTCGAACAGCACAAGTTCGGAACGTCGTGCCTTCGTCTACACGCCTCCCGGGTATGACAGCGACCCATCGATCCGTTACCCGGTGTTGTACCTCCAGCATGGTTGGGGTGAAAACGAATACGGATGGAGTGTCCAAGGTCACGCGGGACGAATCATGGACAACCTAATTGCAGAGGGGAAGGCGAAGCCATTCCTGATTGTGATGACGTATGGCATGACCAACGACACTCGCATTGGCGGTTTGCGTCAATTCGATATCACTCCTTTTGAGAAGGTGCTGGTCGACGAACTGGTACCTTACGTCGATGCCAACTTCCGCACACTGACAGATCAGCCGAATCGCGCCATGGCGGGATTGTCGATGGGCAGCATGGAGACCCGTCTGATCACAATCCGGCACCTCGACAAGTTTTCGCATATCGGGCTTTTCAGCGGAGCCACAATCGGAAAAGAAGATGCTGAGAAGACGGAAGGATTTCGAGACAAGGTCAAGCTTGTGTTCGTCAGCTACGGCAGTAAGGAGGTCGGCGAGGGGAGCACGCGTCGGGATGGAGATCCTGCGGAGTCCGTCAAACAGCTCAAGGAGATGGGAATCAACGCTCAGTATTACCTTTCGCCGGAGACAGCACATGAATGGCAGACATGGCACCGCAGCCTGAAGGAATTCGCACCGCTGCTATTCCAATCTGACGACAAACTTCTCCGCTGAAAAGGCTCTAACCTACGGCACCAACTATCTTTATAAGGTCATGCATTTTCAGAGCCGGAAGCGTCAGCGCCCGGTCCTCCCCCCGTGCCTCACAAACCGTGTTGGTTCAACACAACCATGGCAAATTAACGTAGATGGTCTACTACGGCCATCGCGTAAGCAGTTTCGCCGATTCAATGACGATCTAACCAAACACTGCAAGTTGTTGCAGGACAATAAGTTGCTCTTGTTTTGGCACAGGGCGTGAGGAAGAGAAGCGGCGGTTGCCATAACTCTGGGCAAAGTTCCATCGCGAGTAGAGCCGCACCACGCCCGGGAAGCCTTAGCTGGTGTGCTAAATTGGTTGGCGTGAACAGCAAGGTGGTGAATCAGTCTAATGTCTCCGAATAGCCAACTCATTTTGATTGGCGTGGGATGGAACAATGTGTAAGACCATCAAGCAGCGAATGAAATTCAACGCCCCACCAGCAACAGTTTACGATCTTCTCGCAGACTCGAAGAAATGCTCAGCCGTGACCGGCAGGAAGGCGACGATCAGTCGCAAGATTGGCGGGGCGTTTTCAGTCGGCGAGAACGAAGTCTCGGGAATCAACGTTGATCTTGTTCCGGGTCGACGAATTGTTCAGGCTTGGCGACATCGACGGTTTCCCGAAGGAATCTTTTCCATGGCGGCTATGACGCTAACTCCAACAGCTGATGGCGGCACGGAACTCGTGCTAACACATCGCGGTGTGCCGAAAGACCTGATCCATGAGACCGAACACGCTTGGCGCGTACAGTATTGGTCGAGAATCAAAGCCTACCTTGCTGAAGCAGGCTAAAAGAGAGGACGCCGAACGGGCTGCGGGCCGCTGGTCTGTCATCACACGTTGGGCGTGTTCCTTACCCTGTGGCAAAATGAAGACGTCGCCGTGGAAAGTTCAACCTGAGGACAGGAGGTCGTCAGAGCGTTTAGTCCATCGAGAATCATTCGAAAAAGCGGTAATCGTCAATGGCTAAAGGGGTGCGCTCTTTTTGGCACAGCGAGTCACCATTTAAGTCCCTCACATCCCGTCTTTTAAAATCTCTTGAGCCTTAACATTTACAAGGCAAACAGGCCAGCCGTCACTCTTGTAGAGCATTCGTAGTCCATGAAGCGATATTGCACTGGAGACAAACGGCAGAATATAGGTTTCTAACAAATTGCCGACCTCCCGAACTCGCTCTTGATCTGATATCGACTCGTTGTCGAGATCCAGGAGCCGCTCAAGCTGTTTCTCGTCTTGCGGAATCAGCGCCCCCCATCGGAACTGAATATGGCATTTATGTGTTTTCGGCAGGTCGGCCTCACCGATGCACTTCAGCCACACTCCGATGTTGATGTAGTATTGTGGCCCAAAACTGGACTTTTGGCGATTTATAACTGTAATTGACTCGTCGCTGTTGACGTACCATCCATCAGATTCCTTCTTGAAGCCAGCACGTTTCAATGGCTTTCCGACGGCTTCAGTAAGGACTGTTGATGGGCTCATGGTGCGTAGGCGTGTGGTTAGGCTCATGCCTTATCTCAAAACGTAGCTGAATGATAAATAAAGTGTACGCGATTCTCTCCCGAAAATGGATTCTCACGAACCAATGCTTGAATGCCGGAATGTGCAATCTCCGCAATCTTCACTCCATTCAGCACACAAGTCCATGTGTGTCCGATTCCGGAAACTGACGGCAGATAACCAGAGGAAACCTCTCTAGCGAAAGCTTCTGGGTCAACAAACGAATAAACCTCGACCGTTTTTACGTGAGCCTCGCAGTCGTCTCCCGCGCAAACCGAATCACGGTCTAAAACCACCTGAATCTTTTGCCTGTCTTTTAGAACTTGGAATTCTGCCTTCATGCGAGAATGAGCCTAATGTCCACAATCACGCTGACGCGAGTAATCGCCAATTCTGAAAACGCCCGATTCGCCCGCTCGGGTGGATTGTGTTGCTATTTTGGTCTTCGCTTTTCGAGTAAAGATTTTGTTACGGCTTCGAAGTCCTGAGGTCGAGCGATCACCAAACCGTATGCTGAGGTGTCGACGCTCTTGTCATGAATAACGCGTCGCATGAATACGCACAGTCGCCACCAATCAGGATGCGCAAATAGTTTACCGGGTGTGGCACAAAAGTCGAAATCAATTCCGCCGTGTCCATTCTTGCGAACCATATCGACACCGATTCCGTGAGTCCGATAATTCCAGCCCGTGCCGGGCAGTTCGTGATTTCCGCGACAACTAGGCCCCAGAACCTCCCTGGGTGAATCAAGGTTTAAGCTTGTCACAAGTATTTCAGCAGCCATATCGCGATACGCGATCCAAGCATCGATCAATTGGTTTGCAGCTTCAACGTCAGACACAGCATCAGTGTTTTCAGAATAACTTTTGAGATGAAAGGTGTGCTTTAGCACATCCTCTCGATTGAAGGCCGGGGCGTTGAATGTCGTTCCCAAGCCTGTAGTCACTCCCGTCTGGATTTATGGTGCTTGCGAAGACTGCGCTTCAGACTTTCTTCGAACCCAACCCTGCTCTCTATTGTCTCTGGAAGCTTCCCATTCAATGGGTAGATCAGCAAGTTCCAGAATGCTCGAATCAAGTGCCACTATATTCTATTCTTTAGAGCGACCACAAGACCGTCGGCGACATTGAACGGGCCGCCAGTAAGAAACTGCCAGCCTCCATCTTCTTCGTCATGTAGGACCAGCAGTACTGGATGGTTGTCGTAAACGATCTGTCGCACCGTTATGGTCGCAACGTTTTCTGGGTCTTCGAACGGCCAAGTGTGAATCTGTTGGGGACTGCCTAACATCTATTCGACCGCGGCCTTCATGGTTTTACGCCGCCCTAAGCCAAATTGAAAACGTCGATTTGAAATCTCATTTTAAATGCTTGGCGACTAGCGGCATGGATCCGTACACTGGAATCAGTCAAAAAGTCGTAAGTCGTTGCTATTTAAGAGGATATTCGCATTATGGCACAGCAGGGCGGGCGGTATACCTTCCCGGTGCACTCTTGCCAAGAAACAAAAAGAGCCGCAAGGAGGTTAGTCCTTGCGGCTCTTAGTACACCCATGAGGATTCGAACCTCAAACCTTCGGTTCCGTAGACCGATGCCATAGCCCTGGCGAATTTGACGGCTGTAGCGGTTCTTATGGTCGGTCCGCAATTGTGCCGAAAAAGGATAAGGAGAGAGTGCGAATCAAGAAAATGAGGTGGCTATGTTTGGGCGGCTATTTGGTACTAGCGGCAAGTGTGATACCAGCAGCAATCACACGGTGCAAGAGAGAGCAAACACTGTTAGCCCATTGAGAGCATGGGATGTGCACAGCGTGAGAGAAAAAGTTGAAAGGCGACGGGTGGAGTTGCGTAAGCTTTCGCCAGCAGCGACAGAGTTCTTTAACGCGTGTTTGATGTGCTCCGGGTATTGGCGACCCGACTGCATTGAAGTTCCGAAGTCGCGACTTGAAGGATGGCTAGTAGAAACGCCGCTGATTGAGCGAGTTCCTATTCCTGACTTGTCAGGAATTGCTCTTACATTTGATGACTGGGATGTATCGGAAAACTCAGAATTCTTCTTTTTCCGCTATCGTGACGGCCGCCAGGTACCAGTTCCACCACCACAAGATATCAATTTGTCTTAACGAACTTGTGCTCCTAATAGTCAATCTGCGATCAAATTCTTTCGAGCATGAGTGCTCAGCGTGGACATCCTGCCGTTAATTACGGCAGTTGATTTTGCTGCCCAGCTTTGGGCGTCGTCTCCACAGCCACTCGCTGCCATGCGCAGCCAACTCGAAAGGGCCTCCCCATGATTCCGTTCCAGCTTGTTCTCTGGATTCTTCAAGCGATCGCCGCGATCTCGGTCATCATTGGCGGCGTGAATGCTACCGACGCCGGCTACGCCTTCTCAGATACTGGTGAGACCAGCTTCGTCGACGTGTTCTCGACGATTGGACCGTTCCTCATCGCCGCTGCGTGCTGGTTTGCTCAGTGGTGGGTGGGCAAAACGTTTGGGCTCAACAGCGAGATCTACCAAGCGGTGGTCGCTTTCCTCGCTTCGCCTTCTGACCCTGCAACTCGCCGTCGTCTGTTGACGGCCGTCATTGAGTGGCTCGCCGCGCAGAACAAAGACAAGCCGGCGGTGCTTACCAAGATCAATGAGCTGTCCGAGTTGCTCACGCCTCGCTGGACGCCCGCTGTGATCGACAACACGCCCAAGGTGTAAGTCGGCCGGCATCGTTTCACCACGCGTCCCCTGCTCTTCTGGAGGCTCTCATGTTTCGTGTTCTGCTCGTCCTGATGTTGTTGCTCCCATCGGCTGGTTGCCTTCGCCATCGGCCGCGACCTGGGCCCGGACCCAAGCCGGGGCCTGGTCCTGTCATCGTTTCCCCGGAAACGGCAGCCGACTCGGCCATCGCCTCGCTGCGTGCCGGCTATTCAAAGAACTTTGCCGGTGCCGCCCAGAAGCTGCGTGCCGGCGAGTTGAAGACGTCTCGCGAGGCGTTTGACTTTGTCGCCGAATCCAATCGCAAGTCTCGTGAGGAGGCTCTCGCCGGCGTCGAGGATGTCGTCGATGCCGAGATCGGCGGAGAGAAGTGGGACGCAGCCAAGGCCGCGACCCTGTTTGATCGATTGTCAAAGGGCTACGCCGGCAATCGTTAGTGCAACGGTGCAGCACTATTGCACTACCTCTGTTTCTTCATCCTTTTGGGAGCGATGTGATGGCTGCTGAAGCTGATTTCTTCTCGGGGTATTTGATCGAGGCCGAACGTAAAGGCCAGCTGCTGGCCACGGCAAAACCGATTCCAGCATTCTGCCTGTCGGGTGGATACGAGGAGCCGGAGGAGATCGATTGCCGCTCCTGGATGCGGATTGAGAACCAAGGCTCGATGGGCTCCTGTCAGGGCCATGCTCAGACCACGGTGGGCGAGTACTGCTACCACGTGGCAATGGGAGAAGTGATCCAGTTCAGCCCACTCTTCGCCTATATCGCCACCCAGCGGATCGACGGCATCAATGGTGACCGTGGCAGCACGATCGCAGGCGGCGTCGAGAATGCCGAGACCAATGGGCTCTGCCCGCTCGAAGGTCTGCCCCTACCCTGACCCAGTGCGTTACACACGCATCATTCCTGATGCTGCCTACGAAGCTGCCAAGCCGTTCAAGATTCGGCAGCACTGCGTCACAGATAGCTACGCAGCGTGCTACGGCTATTTGTCCTCTGGGCAAGGGGCCATTGAGATTGGCATTGGCTGGGGCGGAGCCGAGAGTTCCTGCAACGGCATCATGGAGTCGTACCGTGGGGGCCGCGGTGGCCATGCTCTCGCTTTTGTGGGCTACAGCAAGCGCAAGGACTCACAGGGCCGCAAATACCTGTGGCTCGCCAATAGCTGGGATGTGGACTGGGGCAATGGAGGTTGGGCCGAAGTGGCACCTCGTGCAGTCGAACAAATGCTCGCAGGCGGCGGCACCTTCATTGGCATGTCCGACCTCACGACGCCCAAGCCGCGGCTCGTGAAGTGGAAGAACTTCCACTAGTCGGCGTTTCGTTTCATCTTTTGATCATAGTGCGTTGAACACGGAGCCCCTCAAATGATCTCGATCATCCTTCAGTGCGTTCTCGCCTATTTCGCACTCGATTTATTGACTGGGATTTACCACCTGGCGACAGACAAGGGATGGAATGTCAAGCAGCAGGTCGAGTTGTTCAACGACCATCACGCGAGCAACACCCTAGAGGCCTACGAATGGCGTCCCCTACTGTTTGCCGTTCCTGTGTTCATCACGGGATTGTATTGGCAAGTGCCGTTTCTGGTGGCTTTGGGTGTGCTGGCTGTCTTTACGCAGGTCCCGCACTATTTCGCGCACAATCCGCCCAAGTGGGGCCCAGTACGATGGCTTCAGCTCACTGGGATCATCATCACGCCAGAGCATCATGCGGGACATCATCAAAATGATTTTTCCCAAAACTTTTGTGTGTTTTCCGGATGGTCGGATGTGGTGCTCAATCCGATCGTGAAGTTGTTTCAAAATCGCCAAAAATAAAGGACAGGTGATCAATGTTCTCTCTCTTGATGTGGTTAATCGCGATGGCCCCGGCCGACCTACATGGCCGAGACGTGAAACAAGAGCCGGTTCGCCAAAGTTGCTCGGTGGGCGAGCTCCTGCAGGAGCCGACTCCGGCTTTTCCACCCAAGGCCGATGCAGACGCTGCAGTGGAGAAGATCAATCACCAGCCGGCGCCCAAAGTTGAGTTCCTGCTCGAGCCAACGGCCGAGGTCGAACTAGCCAAGGTGCCACGCCTCCCAACGATGCAGGCGATGGTGTTCTCGACCGCTGGGTGTGCTCCCTGTGCCCGCATGCACCGCGACCTCGAGGAGGTGCTCCCCAAGAGCGGCTGGACGGTCGGCGGAGGCGGCGAATGCATGATCTGCTTTCGCGATTCTGGAAGCGAGGTGTACGGCATCACGACGTTTCCGACGACGGTCTTTCTGGTGGGAGGCCGCGAGGTCGATCGAGCGGTTGGCTACCTACCGCCGCAGGACGTTGCTGATCGCCTCAACGCAGCGTATGCGTCGCGTCTGGCAACGGCCGAATCGCAATCGGTGTCGGCGATTCCGATCGGCACGCTCCACGCGAAAGGCCAAGTGACGCAGCTGCTCGATGCCGTACGTCCGATACTGCAGGACGGCGGCACGGTCACGCTCACTTACAGCGGCTCTAGCATCAAACTGCCACTATCCGACGGCGTCGAGGTGACGGCCGCCAACAAGGTGACAGCCACGTGGAGCATGAAGGGTGATGCTTTGCACCTCAAGCTCGACCCGCCGCCCAAGATCAAGGTGAGCGGCATGCCCGTCTCGCAGTCGCTCTCAGGCGTCGCGGTGAGCGTCGACTCAATCACGGCCGAACTGCCGTGGTTTCCGGACCTGAAGGTGCGTGTGCGATAGCTGGACTAGTTTTTTGATGGCTGAGAAATCTAGTCCAAGGGGCAACCGCTGTGGATGAATCAAAGATGCTCGAAGAAGATGATCGAACAAGGACCAGGCACTGCGTTCCTGCTGGCCATCATCTACTTCCTCTACCAGCATGGCCCTGGCCTCGTGGAGTCGCTGAAGAAGACCCACAAGGTGTTACGAGCCAACCAGCGCGCGATCCTGAAGACGCAGCGAGAGGTCCTCTCAGGCATGGATGTGCAAGGCAAACGCCAAGTAAAGCATGGGGAGGCCATCCACCACGTGGCCAACGGCGTCGAGGCAGTGGTAGACGGCAAGCCAAAGGATGAGGTAGCGCAACACATCCAGGCTGCACGCGACAAACTCGCAGACGAACATGGGCGAAGCTAACGCACAGAATGCCGCCAGGCGTGCGTTAGCCATGGGGGCGGGGTTGGCCAAGGGAGAGGTGGCCAGCCTCGCCTCTTGCCCATTCTTGGGCCTTCACTGGCCATCTGCGGCATGCTCGCCGCCAGTCGCTCTGGGCCGCTGCCCGCACCACTGCTAGCGACACCCCACCCCAGGGTAGTAGGTACTTCCTGGCCGATCTAACAGGTGACCCCAAAGGGAACGGTACAAGTTTTAGACACAGTTGGTTGCCGGAAATAAATTTCCGAAGCCACATTTCCAAGTGAGAAACATCATGAAGATCACCATGCAGGCTATCGAATCGATCAAACCCTACGCAAAAAACCCTCGCATCAATGAGCCCGCCGTGCCGGGCGTTGTCGCTTCGCTCAAGGAATACGGATGGCGTCAGCCAATCGTGGTCGACGAGAAGGGCGTGATCATCGTTGGCCACACGCGCTACAAGGCGGCGAAGGAACTCGGGCTCAAAAAAGTACCGGTGCATGTTGCGTCGGAACTCACTCCGACGCAGGTCAGAGCCTATCGACTAGCTGATAACAAAACCTCCGAGGCATCCGAGTGGGACTTCGAGCTCCTGGCCTTCGAGCTGCGTGATTTGCAAGCCGCGAATTACGACCTTGGCCTCGCCGGCTTCTCCGACCTCGACTTGACCAAGCTGCTCGCCGAGAGCAACGAAGGTCTGACGGATCCGGATGAAGTTCCACCGCTGCCACCCAAGGCAAAGACCAAGCCGGGCATGCTGTATCAGCTCGGCAAGCATCGCCTTTTGTGTGGCGATAGCAGCAAGGCCGAAGACGTTGATCGCCTTCTCGGCGGAGCGAAGATCCACCTGGTTAATTCCGACCCTCCGTACAATGTCAAGGTGGAGCCACGAAGCAACAACGCAGTCGCGGCTGGCCTCAGTTCGTTTGGTGGACTGAAGAACAACCAAGCACGTGACGCGGCCAAAGACCCAGGCAAAGCCAAACGCGTCGACAAAGTATTGCGGCCCAAGGATCGGCCGTTGGCCAATGACTTTGTGAGCGATGAAGAGTTCGACCGGTTGCTACTCGCTTGGTTTGGCAACATGTCTCGAGTACTCCTGCCAGGACGCTCGTTCTATATCTGGGGAGGGTTCGCCAACGTGGCCAACTATCCATCGGCACTCAAGGCCAGTAAGCTGTTCTTCGCACAGGCGGTGATCTGGGTGAAGCATCATCCTGTGTTAACTCGCAAGGACTTCATGACGGATCATGAGTGGTGCTTCTACGGATGGCGAGAAGGTGCTGGCCACAAGTGGTTTGGCCCAAATAACGCCACCGACGTTTGGGAAGTAAAGAAGGTTCCCAACACGAAGATGGTGCACCTCACCGAGAAGCCAACGGAGCTTGCACAACGAGCAATGGAGTACTCTTCGCAACCGGGCGAGAATGTCTTGGACTTCTTTGGCGGTTCAGGTTCGACGCTGATCGCTGCCGAAATGTTGGGGCGTAATGCGTTCCTTACGGAGATCGATCCACTCTACTGTGACGTCATCGTTGAGCGATGGCAGAACTTCACCGGTAAAAAGGCAGTCTTAGTGCAATGAGCAAGAAGAAGCCGATACAGAAAGCAGCGAAGCCGGGCAAGCCTCCGGCCGCTGCCAACCCGACACGCCTCACGCATCCACAGTTTGCCGAGCTCCTCAGCAAGATGTCGAAACGCGATGTGGCGGTGAAAGAGGTGCAGGAGGATATCGCAAAGGGTGCCCCGACGAACGAGGACAACACCATCAACCTCATCCATTATTGCGCTTGGCTCGTAGCCCAAGTGGCAAGGAAATAGACGGACCTGCAGGCGACGCCAATCGCCTACAGATCCTGACCAACAAGCTGAGAAAAGCAGCCTGTGGCTAAACGAAAACTAGGTCCTAAAAAGAGCCTGCGCGAAAGATCCGTACCGGCGATGTCGATCGTCGAGGCGATTTGCGTTGCGCTTATAACGGTGATAGCGGACGTGGCGACAGACCCAAGGCAACTCAAGCCCGGCGAACTCTGCAAGATTATCAACTCCTCGCCGCTCGGTCCGGTCATCACCGACCAGATCCTGCGTGGCCACCGCGAACGGGCCGGCTTGCGCATCGGCGACAATCGCACGATCGACTTGCTAAAGTACACGGCCTGGCTCTTCACGAATCGTAACGCTGCGACCGTTTCCCCGGAAAAGCCTCCAGCCCCGGCCGACGCCTACGAAGCCAAGAAGGAGCGAGAGCGAGCTCGCAATGCGACGGCATCTCGCAGCGGCCGCGACATCGGCGAACTTCCCGCCGTAGCAGATCCCGATCGCCGCCGCAAATGCGAAGCGGACCCGGTTCTCTTCTACAGAACCTACTTTCCCAAACGCTTTAGCCTGGACTTTTCTGACGACCATCTCGCAGAAATCCAAGCGATGGAAACGATCATGGTGTCTGGTGGGGTGCAGGCCTTTGCCGGGCCACGTGGCTTTGGCAAGACATCGCTCTGCGAAGTGGCGTGCATCCGAGCGTCCTGCAAAGGCTACCGTAAATTCATCGCTCTGATCGGTGCCAGCAAAGAGGCTGCTGACGAGATGATGGATTCCATTAAGGGCGAATTCGAGACGAACGAATTGCTCGCAGCGGACTACCCAGAGATCTGCTATCCCATCCAGAAGCTAGAAGGGATCAACAATCGCTGCAAGGGGCAGACCTATCTTGGCGAGCGAACTCGCATGCAATGGAGCGGTGCCGCGTTAGTCCTTCCCACCATTCCTGGTTCGGTTTCCTCAGGCGTGAGGATTCAAGCTCGTGGCATCACCGGACGGTTGCGCGGCATGAAGTTCAGGCGGACTGATGGCAGCACCGCTCGGCCGGATCTCGCCATCGTTGACGATCCTCAAACGGACGCGTCTGCTCGTTCTCCGGCAGCCGTTGAAAAGCGGATGAAGCTGCTCTGTGGCACAATCATTGGGCTTGCAGGCCCAGGTGAGAAGATCGCGATCTTTGTACCGTGCACCATCATTCAGAAAGGTGACCTGGCAGATCAGATTCTGGACCGCGACCAGCATCCAGAGTTCCATGGTGCAAAGACCAAGATGCTCTATGCGGAGCCGACCAATACCAGGCTCTGGGAAGAGTACGCCGAGCTGCGGCGGGCAAGCCTGCGAAATGATGGCGAAGGCGAGGAAGCCACAGCGTTCTACAAAAAGAACCGAGCGGCAATGGATGCAGGCGCCAAGGTAGCTTGGCCGGATCGGTACGAGGATGGCCAGATCAGCGGCATCGAGTATGCCATGTGTATCAAGATCGATCGGCCTTACGCTTTCGCGGCCGAGTATCAAAACGACCCGCTTTCTGAAGCAACAACGGAATTGGGTCCCATCGATGCGAAGATCGTCCTGCGAAAGGTCAACGGCCTGGCTCGTGGGATCGTTCCACTGGCTGCTCAGCACTTGGTTTGCTTTATTGACGTGCAGCTCAACGTGTTGTACTTCGTCGTCGTCGCATGGTCGAAGGATTACACCGGTGCAATCATTGACTACGGCACGTGGCCGGATCAGCGGCGTAGCTACTTCACCTACCGCGAAGTGGGCCAGACCATTCGCAAACGGTTTCCCAAGGCCAGTCCTGAGGGTGGTATACGGCAGGCTCTTGAGTCTCTTGTCGATGAGGTGGCAAATCGCGAGTGGCAACAGGAAGGTGGAAGCCACATGCGAATTGAGCGGATCGGCGTGGACTCCGGCAACTGGACGCAAGCAATCTACCAGTTCTGTCGCGAGTCTGAGCATTCCACCATCCTACGTGCCACCAAGGGCATCAGCATTGAACGTAAGAAGGCTCCAATCACGCATTGGAAGAAGAAGCCAGGTCAAACAATTGGAAACCACTGGATACTGTCCAGCGTCGAGAACCACCGTGCAGTTCGCTTGCTCTCCTTTGACACCGATATTTATAAATCCCGGACTCGCGATCTGTTGCATGCAACACATGGAGACTCAGGATCACTCAGCCTTTTTGGAAAGAAGGGGCATGACCACCAAATGATCTCCGACCACCTGGCATCAGAGAATCCAAAATCGGATGACGGCGGCAAGGAGTTTTGGAAAGATAAACCTGGAAAGCCAGATAACCACCTCCTCGACACTGTAGTTGGAGCGGTCATGCTGGCAAGCACGCATGGCTGCGCACTAGATCCTTCGCTCCGAAAAAATAAAACCAAATCCAAACCGTTTCCCGGGAAAAAGCCTGCTCAGGCGAGACCACCAGTTGATCGAGTCCAATACCTTTAGGAGTCAGTTGTTATGGCACGTGGTGAACATCGAGAGTACGTACACGCCGACGGCGTCATCAGTCGCTGTCCGACTTGCGCGTCGACCAAGCGAACCAATTACTTTGCTCGCCAAGAGCAGCAAATCGCTGGCATACGGGATGGAATCCCCTACACGCATGTCGTGTGGCGGCGAACCAGTTGCGAGGACTGCGGGCAATTCCGCATCGATCGTACGCACGAAAACCGCCCAGGAGATGTGGTTCCGGAACCCCAAATCTACAATGGTCCCGAAGAAAAGGCGGTCGCCGTGCCGGCTCCTGTACCGCGAAACGCCAAGCCAAAACAGCCTCGGAAACAGCCGCAGAAACCAAAGGCTTAATCGTTTTCCGCCTATAATCTTTTCGGTGCCAGTGGAGAATTGACCAGACCGGCCGATAGTAACCGGTCATGGCTGACAACTCTGCACGAATTGCTGAAATCAAAGAGATCCTAAGTGGAGCGAAATCGGTCTCCGTGGATGGGTTGACCACCACGTACGACACGGATTCGCTCCGCAAGGAACTGCGCGACCTGCAGCAATCCGACGACACGCAAAAGAAGAAACGGCCCGTTGCCTCCAGCATCTACCTGGGAGGCTTCTAATGGACCCGTTCTTCGAGCCGATCTACGTCGACAGTGCTGCTCCCCAGGGGATTGCGCAGTTTGTTGCCGGTGCAGGCTATGACGCCACCGAGGACAAGGGCAAGCGACGAGCTATTGGCCCCAACCATCGGTCGGAAGACCAGATCCTGACTGGGCACAAGCGGTCGATGATGCTGGCCTCTGCCAGAGACCTGTGCCGCAACTTCGTGCTGACGATGTGGTTGATTCGTCGTCACCTCGATTACGTTGCTTCGTTCCAGTTCCACGCTCGCACGCCAGACCCAGCGGCCAACTACGCCATCGAGACGTTCATGACTCGATGGTTCAAGGCGATAAACTGCGATGCCTCGGGGCGTCACTTCTTCAACCGCTTGCTGCGGCTGACCGAGGCAAGGGCAGCAATCGACGGCGATATCGGCATTCTCAAGGTCAAAGGCGGATACCTGCAATTGATCGAGAGTGATCGTATCCGCAACCCGACCGACAAGATTGACAGCAGTTGGGACCACGGTGTGAAGACTGTCGCCGCTGGTCGGGCGGTCGCCTATTGCCTGCATAAACGAGTCGGCAATGGCTGGGAGCAGGAGCGGATTGTCTCCGCCGTCGACATTATCCAGCACGGCTATTTCGAGCGCTACGACCAAACTCGCGGCATCAGCCCTTTGGCGGCCGGCCTCAATGCGATGCGGGACGTGTACGAAGGATTTGACTACGGCCTAGCAAAAGCAAAGGTTGAACAGCTGTTCCGCTCGCCGTCTACCGTGACGCGACTGAGTCGATGGGTAGTACCGACGAAGTGGTAGACGACGGTGGCGAGCCAGTGGATGTCACTGGGCGGTACAAGGTCGACTTTGGTCGAGGTCCAGTGCTGCTAGATCTGCAACCTGGGGACAAAGCGGAGTTCCTCAAAGGGGGCGGTGGCCAGCAAGACTTGGTGGAGTTCCTCACGTCCATCATGCAGCTCGCCATGAAGATGCTCGACATCCCCTACTCGTTCTACGACGAGTCGCACACCAACTTCTTTGGGTCACGTGCTGCTTGGATGCACTACGAGCGCACCTCCGAAAGCAAGCGTGAGGCCCTTGGCAGTGTGCTGGATCGCATGACGATTTGGCGTCTGTTCCTGGCGATCACGAATGGCGAAATTCCTGGGCTGCCCAAGTCGCTATCTGTTGCGGATCTCGATTGGGAATGGGTGCCAACGGGCATGCCTTGGTGGGACCCAGCCAAGGAGATCAATGGTGACCTCATGGCCATTGGGGCCGGCCTCGATAACCCACAACGCATCTGCAAGGGACGCGGCAAGGGTGACTACGAGGACAACATCGATCAAATCGCCAAGGCCTTGGAGTACGCCAGGTCGAAGGGCGTGCCAGTGTCTTTTTTTGCTCCACAACCCATGCCAGCAGAAATCACGGTGAACAATGGCAAGTAAGCAAATCAAAGTGCCAAAGAGTGCGTTCTTCACTCCGTTGGCAGCTGTGAAGTTTGATGGTGGGGCCGCTCCTGGCAGGAGAGAACGGCGTCCCTCCCGCTGTGCCATTCACTTCGGTCGGTGCGCTCGGCCGAGCCGATCGTGCATTGGTACTGGGGAAAGATCGTGCACGACATGGCCGGCATGCAGCTCCGAAAGGACAACTGTCCGGTCGACTATTGCCACGACTGCGAGGAGATCATCGGCGTTGGGCTGAAGTTCACGGCCGACGAGAAGCTTCGCGTCACGGTCGAAGGGAAGCTGATTCCGTTCACCGCGACGGATCGGGCTGCAGAGGTGATCTTCAAATCGGGTGAGGGAATCCCCTACGAAGCCAGTCTCGACTGGTCTGGGCCCCGCGTACTGGAGTTTGTCTATGAAGGCGAAAGCCAGATCGTAAACGGGCAACAGTTCGACGGCCCTGGCTACATCGTACGCAAGTGGCAACTCGATGCCTTTGCCATCTGTCCACTGGGGGCAGATGAGAACACGTCCACACAGTTTTCTCGCAAGGGCAAGGAGGTCGACGTCGTTGTCGAATTCTCCGGGGCCCGAGACTAAGTTTACGGAGCCTCACATGACCACAGCGCCAGCCAACCCACCAGCCACCACGCCTTCTCCTGAAGGAACCAAGCTGAGTGGCACCGACCAAGTTAAGGCCGAGATGGCCATCTTCTTGCACGCACTTCGGCTCGGCCAAGGGTTGCGAATACTTCATGAGCGGTAAGCCGCTGGTGGAGTGTTTCTTTGCTCACCTCGCCGAGGTGACCAAGGCACACGGCGCCGATGGGGGAGAAGTTCAACAAGACCATTGCCGACAAGGACGCGGAACTCACGAAGGTGAATACCGAGTTCAAGGCGTGGAAAGAGAAGTTTGGCGGCGAAGAGCCTGTCAGCTTCGGTGAAGGCAATAAGCCAACCGCCAAGTCCCCTGCCAAGTTCGGTGCTGGGCTGATGGATGCACTCAGGGTGCCTGGGGCCAAGAAGTAGGTTCCAGTTCGGTCCAACGTGGGCTGCACTGTGTTTCGGTAGTTTTCTTTTTTAGGAGTCCGACATGACCGCGACGTATTTGACTCTCGCGGATCTGACCAAGGTTAACGACCGGAACTTGCAGATCGCGACATCAGCGACATCCTTAACGATGCCCCAGTGCTAAAGCTACTGGCTGCTGATATCTGTCCCGACACGACCCACAAGTACCTCAAGCAAACGGGTGCTCCAGTGGTTGGTTTCCGTTCCGTCAATGACGGACGGGAAAATTCCAAGTCCGCTGATACGCTCATGTCGGTAGACCTGAAGATCCTTGACGCGTCGTTCGACGTCGACAAGGCTTTGGCCGATGCCTACAAAGATGGCCCTGATGCATTCGTAGCTCGCGAGGCCATGCGGTCGCTGAAGCAAAGCTACTTCATGTACGAGAAGCAGATCTTCAACGGCACCGTGGGAGGCCGCAGCTGCTGGCTTCTCGGGCCTCGGCGGACTCGCTGGTAATTGGCGGAGCCACCGTCATCGATGCCACGGGAGCTCGGTCGGTGCAGGATCAAGCGTTTACGCCATCCGCACAGGCGGCGACCCAAACGATGTGGTGGCGATCGCTGGTAGAGCGGCGACATTCAGATTGGCGACACCACGGTGATCCAAAAAGCTGGTGCAACGACTGGCACTTACCCAGCGTTGTACACGCCGATCACGGGATGGGTGGGATTGCAGATCGGTGGAGCTTACTCCGTAGGCCGTATTTGCAACCTGACGGCTCAGGCCGGTAAGACGCTGACGGATGCTCTGATCGCTCAGTTGATCGCCACCTTCCCTGCAGGCAAGGGGCCAACTCACCTTGCCATGAACCGTCGCAGCTTGTTCCAACTGCAAGCCGCACGTACGGCAACCAACGCGACAGGTGCACCTGCACCGATTCCAACTGACTCGTTTGGAATCCCGATCATCCCAACCGATGCCATCTTGTCGACCGAGACGATCCTGGCCTAGTCGGTCTGAGCATACCCTGTGAAAGGCGGGGGTGATTGGCTTCGGCTGATCGCCCCCGCCGAATGTTGTTCCTGTTCATTCGATTTTTCATTGGAGCCTCTCATGGCCGAGCCAATTCAAAAGCAAAAGGTCCGCGAAATCAAGGCAGCGATTGCTGGTCTCGAAGACAAGCCCAGGGCACATCTGACGCTGCGAGCGCCAGACATCGCGTTGCTTGTCGAATGTGCTGAGCGTGGCCTGCCACCGGACCCACCCGATGCCCCAGCACCGACACCCGCTCCAGCTCCAGCCCCCTCGCGTGAAGTGGGAACCGACACCGAGTAAGCCATGAGTGCTCGTCGCCGCTCCATCGCGAATGCAATCAAGACCGCCATCAAAGAGACGGGCGGCGATAGCACGTATCGTTACGAACGTGATGTGGACGGCGACACGCTGACATGTGATATCATCCCAGGCCTTGCGACTACGGCCTTTGAGATGGTTGAAGAGACTTCGCAGGTTGTGACCACGGTCCACAGCCAAGAGCTTCTCTTTCCGTCGGCCGATTTGGTTTTCCGGGAAACGATCAACCTGTTCAGCCAGTGCTGCGAGACCGGATTGTGGAGACTGATGGAAACGGCAACGAATTCATCTACATGGTTCTGGACAACAACGGCATGCCTCGCTGGCGTTACATGGACCCTTACCGAGACTTCATTCGCGTTCACACCAAACTGATTGTCACACCATGAGCAGCAAGACCCGAGCGATTTGCGACAAGATTGTGGAGCTGCTCTCGGCTGCCACGTTCTCCGTGCCGATCGTGGCGGTGATGGACCTGGAGCCGTCGTACGATGTCGTTCGGCTCGATGGCCAGGTGCAAGTGATCGTCTCGCCATTTAACCGAGAACGGGACCCTGTCGCTCGTGGCTTAACCCTGGTGGAACACAAGGTCAATTTGGTGATCTTGGCGGCCATGAAGCCAAAGACAAACTACTCCACGCAGGACCTCGAGGGCCTGCAGGAGGAACTCGAAGAGTGGGCTGATGAGTGCGATCTCGATCGACCGGAAGCTCTTACAGCAATCGATGTGATTGCGATTTATTTGCCCAAGAAATCTAAGCAGGAAAACCTGTTTCTTTCCGGCGTTCAATTAACCTTTGTTGGAGGTCATTCCGTATGACGATCTACACTCCCATTGCCGGCCGCAAGTGCAAGCTCTACGTCAACACTGGGACGTTCACGACGCCGGTCTGGACCGAGGCCAAACTGGCTGGCGACGTCAAACTGCCACGCGGGACGGAGCTTACTGGTGTGCCTGTCCGTGCCAGCAAGTTTAACTTAAGCCATCCGGTGGGCGAGGACATCGGCGTCGACTTCACCTATACGCCTGTGAAGGGCATGGCGGATACGGTGTTTGCCAAGATGTACGAGTCCAAGAATTCGGATGATCCGGCCCCCATCCACATCGCCTGTTGTGATGGACCGATCGCTACTGCCGGCACGTACGTCGCCGAGCTCTTTGGCTACCTGAAGAAGTTCGACGAGGGGCAAGAGACGAAGAACGTCAAACAGATCGATTGCTCCTTCAAGCCGGGACTCGTGTTCGATGGCACGACGCTGTTGGAGCCAGATTGCTACATTGCGGAGTAACCATGAATCCCAAGATGACAGACAAGAAGGGTCGCGATTGGACCATCGCGATCGAAATCGATGTGGCGAGGAAGATACTTGCCTCCTTCCGCATCGACTTTGCCAACTCTCATGACCCCAAGTCAGGCCTGGATCGTCTTCAGAATTACAACGTTCTGGCAGACGTCCTGTTTGTCTTCGTCGAGGATCAACTCAAATCGCAAAACGTCAGCAAAGATGAGTTCTTTGCCTCGTGCGACGGGCCCGCTCTCGCGAGTGGCTTCGACGCGATTATGGAGGCCTTGGTGCTTTTTACCCCGCCGGCGATGAAGCCGGCGATGGAAGCACTCCTCGTAGCCTCCCGGGAACACGACAAGGCGAAGGCGATGAGGATCGTGGAGACGCTCCAGGGCGATGCTATCCAGCAGACCTTGTCGAAGAACCTGAACCAACTCCAGAGCCAGAGGAGAGCCAGGTGGAGAAGAACCTGGAAGCGTCGATAACTGGGAGCGAATCGACGAGTACCAAGCTCTCCTCGGAATCTCGATAGGGCATCTGACCATTCGTCGATTGGTGGCCATGGTGACAATGTTGCAGACGCGGCGGTGGGACCACACGGCCGCGATCATGGCACAGCTTGCTAACGCTCATCGAGATCCGGAGAAACGCTCCTCGCCGTACCAGATGGATGACTTCCATCCCTATCTGTTGGCCGAGAAGAAACGGCAGCAAGATCGATCAGCAGTCTCCAGTCTCCGAGCCTATGTCTCTCGGAACATGAAACAGCAACAATCTCGATCTGTTTAGGAGGTTGCCGTGGAGTTCAGTTTCGAGGTCAAGCGAGCGTTCTTTGATAAAGAGGACGTGATCAAGCGTATCGAATCCGCTCGCCTTCAGATGCTCCTGAAGGCGGGTGCGTTCGTGCGCAGGCGTGGCCAGCGACTCCTGCGGCGAGGCAAGAGATCTTCGCGGCCGGATTCGCCTCCAAAGGTGCACTCCAAGAACGATCGTGTGTCGCTGCGTAACATCCTGTTTTTCAGTGACGGCAAGGATGGCATTCTGATCGGACCTGTCGGGCTCAATGGATCGAAGCGTAAGGGACGTCGGCCTGTGCCAGGTGCTTTGGAAAAGGGCGATGTTCTCCGCGTGCGTGAAGTTCGCAATCGCAAGGAGATGGCCAAGAACCCTCGGTCGAAGAAGGCCAAGGTCTGGAAGATCGTCGATCGCAGTCCAACGAAGGATGAAGAGAGCCGCGCTCGTGACGTGGACTTGTTCAAGCGGCCGTTCATGGGACCAGCCCTCAAGCTCGAGGCTCCCAAGTTTCCCGACCTCTTTGGCGAAGAATGGAGTAAGTAATGTCGCGTGACATTGAAGCAGGCGGAGCAGTCATCCGGATCAAAGGCAAGGACCAAACCAAGGGCGAACTCGACTCGGCCAAGAATCGCTTCATGCGATTTCTGTCGACGGTACGTGCCGCAAGTGCCGGCTTCAACTCGTCACTGATCTCCATGTTGCCAAGCGCTGGAACGGTTATCGGCATGCTGACCGGTACCGGTGCTGGAGCAGGTATCCTCGGTGGCCTCGGGATGATGGCCAAGGGGTTTGCCACTCAGGGCTCCCAGTTGGAAGATTTGCAATCCTCGACGGGCATTTACGCACAGCAGCTCGGCGAGCTTGGCTACGCAGCCCAGCAATCGGGCAGCAGCATCGAGGCGCTAGGCGGTGGCCTGAAGGGCATGGCCAAGTTCACGACGCAGCTGCAGCAAGGTGGCAAGGGGGCGGTGGCAGTACTGAACATGCTGGGGATCTCGCAGACAGCGTTCTTGGCAGCCTCACCGATTGAACGCTTCCACATGATTGCGGAAGGCCTGAAGGGAATCGAAGACCCAAGCCTCAAGGCTGGGTTGGCCATGAAGGTTCTCGGACGTTCTGGAAACGAACTGCTCCCCATGCTCAAAGGCGGCTCTGCTGGGCTGTCGGCCTTTGCAGAGGAAGCCCGTCGCCTGCGCTTGCCGCTAACGAAGGAGGAGGTCGCACTCGCCGACAAGCTGGGCGACACCTACGACCAGACCACGGCCCAGCTGCAAACCTTTTCCAGTGTGATCGGAGCGGCCGTCGCTCCTTCCATCCTGCAATTGCTCAGCGTGATCCAGCCGATGATTGCCACCGGCATCGACTTTGTTCGTACCAACTCGCAGATGATCATGACGATCGCCATGATTGCGACGGTGGTGGTCACCGTGGGTGGGATGTTCCTCGCTGCTGGTGTGCTGATTGCAGGCGGTGCAGCACTAATAGGAGCAGCCATTTCCGGACTCACTGTGATCTGGGGAGCGGCAACGGCTGTGTTCTTTGCGATCTTCTCACCAATGGGCCTTGTGGTGGCTCTCGCTGTAGCACTGGCTGCGGCGGTGATGTATGGCATCTATGCCTTCATGGCCTACACCACAGCCGGGCAGGCACTGTCAGCGTTCCTAGTTGGAACCTTCAACGACTTGTTTGGAGTCGTGTCCAAGACTTTGGGTGCGGTGTTCGATCTGCTGGTGGCAGGCAACTGGACCAAGGCCGGGGAAGTCATGATGCTTGGGATTGGCGTGTCGGTCGAGATTGGGTTGGTCAAACTCAAGATGATGTGGACGGCCTACAGTACTTGGCTGCAGGATCTCTTCATCAATCTCGGAATCATGATGGTTGGTGCACTCAAACAAGGACTCGACGCACTCGTCACGGTGATCAACTCAGCTCGCAGTGCCATGGGAATGGAAGAGATCAAAGCCGCCGATATTGGCGGAAACCTTATCGATGGCATGAAGTCGGGCATGGAGGCGGTCAAGCAGGTCAATGCCGACATGGCGAAGGCCGAGAATTCCGTCGCCCAGGCTCGCATCGCAGCAGCCAAGCTGGCGATTAGTAGCGCTCGAAACGATGCCGCGACCGAGCGAAAGAACTCGGTGAAAGCACCAGCGGCAACAAAGCTGGATCTGCCGTCGTTCAAGGGGCCTAACCTGGGCTCTACGGCTACCGACGTGGGGAGCGTCAGTATCGGAACCTTCTCTGCGGCGGTTGCCGGCATGCTCGGTCGCTCAGGAACCAGTCCGGCCGAACGGGCTGCAAAGGCGTCGGAGAAGACTGCCGACAACACTGAGGAAATGAAGGACCTGCTGGAACAGATTAAGGAGGAAGGCGGACTCGCCTTTGAATAAATGACTGGTGTCATCATTGAGAAGAAGCGTGTCGCCAAGGCGTCCCAGCAAGCGAACTTCGAGACGAGCTGGGAGACCTCCTATTTTGTGACAGGTGTCAGTAGCGAAGGGGAAGCTGCTGCGCTGGTGAGGGACACCACACCCATCTCCATCACGATGATGTCTCAGTTGATCATTCGCCAGCAAGTGAGTGGCAAGGAGATGGGGAACGGCCTCTATCAAGTCGATGTGTCGTACGGGCCACCTGGAAAAAGGGACGATCAGGAAAAGACGACCGGCCAAATCTACAAGTTCTCTTGGGACACAACCGGGGCCACACACCGAGTCACGGTGGGGAAACGTATAGAAGACCCCGATACTCCCAGTGCTACGTTGTCGCAGGTTTGGAAGGGCGAACGCTCCGGCACAGATCCGGCTCCTGACCTGATGGGTGCGATCGGCTGGGATGGCAAGCAAGTAAACGGTGCAGAGGTGCCTATCCCCAAGCTCTCGTTTGAGCTGACGGTCTATTATCCTCCAGCCGCGATCACGCTCCCATTCGTGAAGACTCTATCGGATAAGACGGGCAGCATGAACGATGCCACATGGCATGGCTGGCAACCCGGTGAACTGCGATTCGATGGGTCTACGGGGTCAGGAGAGGCCTCCGTGCTGTCAGGGATTGCCACGGCTCCCGTCCCAGTGGTTCTTCGCTTCTCTGCGAACAAGAACCAAACGGACATCAAGGTCGGCTCGATCATCGTGCCGACCAAGAAGGGTTGGGATTATCTCGATGTGAAGTTCGACAAGATTGCGGACGAGGGGAAAGTCTATCCCGTTCCCAATTACGCCTACGTGCACCGCGTTCTAGAAGAATCCACCTTCCTGGATAACTTTGGGTTCTAACATGCCGAGCGATTTTAATTCTGTTAGCCGAGGTCAGAAGCTCCGCATCACAGCGGGCACCTGGAATCGCATCCTTGCTCTAGCGCGAGACGCAGAAGAATCGGGGGGCTCCGGTGCTCCCTGCGATCTTTCCTCCATTGGCGATGAGCCCATCGACATCCGGAACGACACTGGGGATTACATCACGGCCGGCTCGATCATCGGCCTCGGTGATCTGGTGACCGTTCCTTCCAACGACACGCTCTCCTGGCAATCGCAAGTGGTGCTCGCCGGCGTGCTGCCCACGTGGCCTGGCTCGAAGTACATCGCCGTTTCCCAGGAAACGATCGCCGACGGCTGTATTGGCCAAGCGGTAATCTCTGGTTTGGCTTGGGCCAAGGTCGAGATCACCAACGCTGGGCTCCCTCTGTACGCTCGACCGATCGCCGACGACATCACCAAACTGCAACTCGACTGGTGGGGCCCTTGTCGGATCATCAAACGCGAGGCCGGTACCAGCGGCACCAAGTGGGCATTGGTCGAGATCGGCTCGTTCTACGATCAACGCTACATCGGCAAGCCCACAGCCTACATTGCCAAGCGTGCATCGGGCACCGTCACGGTCTACTCCGGGATCGGAGATGCGGCCGAACCGACTGAGGGGACGATCACGAGTGCGTTTGCTCGTTACGTCGCGCATCCAGCCACGAAGGAAGTCCGAGTCTGCTGGGACAATGATGGTCCCGAGATCGACAACATGGAGTGCTAATCATGGTGATGTGCTGCTGCGGGAAATGCGACTTCTGTGCGGACGGCTTTGATCGAGCGGCGTCCGGAACTGTTGGCGGCGGATGGCGTGAGGCCATTGGCGACTGGGCAATCATCGAGACCTCGGGCGTTTCGGGGGGAGCCGTCACCAACACCGAGGCCCCGGCCGTCCTCACGATGGATGCCCCCTGCAATCTCTCAGCCCCACCCATGTCGCTCCTGATCGACGTCGAGGGGATTCCCACGTACTTCGCGGCGTCGTCGCGGATCGTAGTCGACTGGCTTCCCACGGCCGCCGAGCTTCCCAGCCGCCATCGCCTTGGCCTGGGATACATTCCGACGCCATCAACGGGAGAGCCTCCAATCCCGATCCGCGGCGGCGTGTTCCTGGAAGTGGCTTACACCGAGGACCACATCGTCACGATGCGGCTGGGCAGTGGTAACGAGGTCGCGTGGACCTGGTTGACCGATGAGCTGCCCATCGGAAACGCGAAGGACCTGGTGCACAACGACGGCGGCACCTACCTCGGCAAGACCGCCTTTGAGGCTGGCGAGCAGTATTGCCAGCTGTCGCTTTGCTGGGAGCCCATCAGCGGCTACGGCATGCGAGACATGGCATTCGTGCGTGGAATCCTCCTGACGCCCACAGGAACGCTTTACACGCTCGAAGGCGTCGCACCAGACCAAGATGGTCGACATCCGATCCTACAGGCCATTACGGGCGTTGCACGGTGGGATAACGTCTCCTGGCAAGCCACCGCCCCCGATGCCGAGGAATGCCCCACGTGCGGCGAGTGCACCTACGCCAAAGATTCAACGTCGGCTCTCGATGACACGCTAGCAGCTTATGAGACTAGCGGCACCGTGGTTCGTAACTCGTCGACGGGGAAGATCGAAGTCACCAGTGGTGGGGCTGCCTGGCTGGCACAGATCCCAGCCCAGCATCATTTCCAATGCTCCTACGTCGCGGATTGGGAGGGTAGCTCGCCAACCGTCACGGTCATTGATGGGCCGGTCACGGTGGCCATCACCAAATCCAGTGGCCAGCAAAGCGTCGTGGTGACGACGAACGGTACCAGCCACACGGCCTTCACGGCTCCGCTCTCGTCGTCCTTCCTGCAGATCTGCTTTGGCCATACCCAGGTGATCGTCTACATCGGGACCACGTCGGCTCAGTATTCCACCACGGAAAACGAGGGCTATGTCGGCATCGACCTGCAGGCCGGATCGTCGCAGGTCACCTTCAGCGGAATGCAAGCGCTAACGACCCGCATGAACGATGTGATCAAGCTGGGCTGCGCTCCATGCATTGGACCCGTCCCACCTTGCGAACTCTGTCCCGACGCAGCAGCTGCGTATGCGTTGCTTGAGAATGCTGTGCTGACGGAGTTCTCGGACTACGACCCAGGCTACCCTCCCGGAGCGTTGGCCGATAAGCCTTGCTTCGTACTGCCCAATCTTGCGGTTGGTGAGCGTGGCATCCTCGACGGCATCTTCGATGGCCGATGCAGGTTTGGGTACCGCGACGACTGCGGCAATGGCACCTACACGATTCGCACCGAGATCTATGCCAACATGAACAACAACGGCGTGCCAGGTCTGGGTATGCCGCCCTCACGGTGGTGGATCACAGCCCGGGCCAGTGTGGCATGGCTCGGCGTCACTTTGCTAGTTGCGGTCGAATACAAGAGTGAAGAATTCTTGTATCCAGTCCCCTGCCCACTCGGCGAGATTACGCTCACGGCCGTCGCCGGTTCGGATCTCACACAGACGTCGATGGTCCCAGCCCAGGGGACAGTTGCTCCAGCCTCCCATGTTAACTACACGTTCCCAGAGACGATGAAGGTCACCTTTGTTTTATGAAATGCAGTCTCATTCTGGCGAATGTTCTCAGCCCAACCAAAGGCCTCTTTGTCTGTGGCAAATGCCGCGAAGGGATCGAGCTGCCCATTGCTGCAGCAGACAAGGTCTCTAAGCGGTGTCCAGGTGTTCCCCCCACGCTTGCTGAGCGAACAGCCAACTACGCCAAGGCAATGGTCCAGTCTCACGAGCCCGTTAGCGACGCCGAGTTTGCAGCTCGCAGCGAGGCTTGTGCCACGTGCATTCGTTTCCGCGATCCATCGCAGGACGTCTGCCGGCATCCTGATTGCGGCTGCCGGGTCTGTGGATCGGAGTCCTGGTTCGACAAGCGGCGGTTGCGATCGCAGCAATGCCCGGTCGGTCGCTGGAACATCACGCGATGGATTAGCCGCGAGCAGCGAGTCAAGGACACCCAGCGACTCATGGAGATGCTGCCGATCGACACGGCCGCAATCGTCGGTGTCGCTCGTAGTGGTCTGGCTCCTGCAGCAGAGATCGCCATGGGGCTGCATTTGCCGATGATGATCCTCGACGACTTCCACGGCCTGGTGCGCGAGGCTGGACACGGTCAACGTCTGGCATCGCATGCCAATGGCTCGGGCCCCATCGTGGCCATTGATGATTCATTAGCGAGCGGCCGCTCGATGATTCGTGGCAAGTCCACCCTGCAAAACCATCCACTCACTCGTGATCGCAAGATCTTGTGGGCGGTGCTTTACACCTTGCCGGCTAACCCCACTCAACCCGATATCTTCGTGACCTCCTGCCGCGAGCACCATCTATTCGAATGGAACTTCCCGAACTCGATCTACGCCGGCCGCACGGCCTGGGACATCGACGGCGTACTCGTCACCGAGGGAGCCAATCCCGGCCGGCCGTACCTGGTGCCACGTCGGCAGAAGATACCGCTGATCGTGACCGGCCGGCTTGAGCAGGAGCGGCAAGCGACCATTGCCCAAATGCGTTGGGCCGGCGTCGACTTCGACCGGTTGGAAATGTTCCCCGGAACGCTTGCCGATCGTGATCAGCCGATGGCAATCAGCAAGCACAAGGCCAAGCACTACTTGGCAAGCGGCCTCGATTGGTTCATCGAGTCGTGCCCCATTCAGGCGAAAGAGATCGGTGGACTTACGGGCAAGAGAGTGATCTGCCCGGCAACCTCACAGGTGTTCTAATGAGTTTTGATATTCGCGTTTCCCAGGAAATCATGCATCGTGTCGAGTTCGCTCGCTTGCTCAACGAGCGAGGCTTGGATGGCATCGGCTGCGAAGTCGGTGTGTGTCGTGGCTACTTCACGGCGCAGTTGCTCCACGAGTGGGACTGTGCGGCAATGATCTTGATCGATCACTACAGCCCTTGCCAGGACTATCCCGACGGGCGTGATCTAGATGAGCGCATCGCCCGGTCATCGCTGGAGGCCTGGTCCGACAAGCTGATATGGGACAAGCGTCATAGCGTGGTGGCACTCGATTCCCTTCAGGATGCATCGCTAGATTTTCTCAACATCGATGGAGGTCATCGATATTGCGAAGTGGATGCCGACATCAAAACGGGATATCAGAAGGTGCGGCCGGGTGGGCTCTTTTGCGGCCATGATTGGGACAAGCAATTCCCTGAGGTGCCGCGTGCTGTGAAGGAGTTCAGCGCACGCGAAGGGGTTACGGTCTACCTCACCAGCGAATACTTCGAGCATTGGAGCTGGTACTGCTGGAAGCCACTCTAAGACTCTAACAACGCTAGTTAGTCGTTCTCGTCGGCATCCTTGGGCTTTTTACGCAATGGGTAATTGTAGACCTGTATGGTCACGCGTTTCCTGCCTCTGCATGATGGACAAGTCTTGTTGTCACGTCGTGCTCCAAGGAAGCCATTGCCGTTGCAGAAGAAGCACCACTCTGTTCGGAATTCTTCTTTTCGCATGGTGATGCCATCCTCGCCTGCATTTGCGTCTAGACTGTCGACATTCGCAGGATGTGGCCAGCGACAAGCCGATCGAGTGTTTGCCGAGCATGCAAAAGCTCAATCGCGTTTCTCCGTCTCGGCTTCGCAAAATAGGAGTCGTCGATCTGTGCGGCGTAACGTCCAACGGGAGGCATTTGCATGAAGCTGTGCTTCGTGCTGTAGTCGTCATCCCACAGTACCCTCTCGCTAATAGATTCGAGAATGACTGTCCATTCCTCAGCGTTGAACGCGGTTGGGTGAGGTAACTCAAACGGTCGCTCGTCGTTTGGCAGGTCGCGGTATACCTTCTGCAGGAGCAGCCGAAGCGTGCAGTCTTCGAGGATACTTTCCGTCTGTGCTATTCGGTCGATCTCCATCTCAATGGAGATCCGAAGCAGCCCAAAGACGGCTGCCACCGTAGCCTCACTGGTAGCTGTGAGCGGCGGAGGTGGGCAATGCGGGGCGGTGAGCGCATCGCATACGAGAGCTAGATAATAGACCTTTTGCGACACGCTGAGCGAATCAAAAGTGGCAACGCCAGTGTAGGAGTAGGTGCCACCTAGCCGGCTGTCTAGCTCAATTTCATCATTGAGTTGGGCGGCCCCAAAACGAAAGACTTCCCACTCGGCGGGGCTGAGTATGCCGTTGCCCGAACAAACGTGCCACATCAGAGATTCTCCTAGGTGCGTTGCGTTACCTGAGCAACCCTAGGACACATCGGCATAGCGGGACAGAATTTCCCGCTATTTTGTGGTAGTCAATTAGAACCGTGAAGCCCGCACAACCGGTACAGCCGGGCCTTTTCCGGGGAAACGCTGCCTCTAAAAGTGATCTCGTAGCTTTGCGACAACCGTCCTGAGCACCTCTAGCCCCTGTGTCCGCATCTGCGAGATCCGGCTCTCGGACACGCCCAGCACTTCACCGATGTGCCGCATCGTCATCCCTCGCCAATAGTACAAGTAGAACAGCACGAAGGTGTCGATCGACAAATGTCGCACCAATCCTTTCACGCCATCTAGTCTCTCGAGTAGCTGGACCTCATCTGCTGACAGGCTAGGCACGTCGAAGGTGCTCGTGCGGCTTTCGCCTTCCGTTGCTAGGCTGCTCATTTGGTGCGTGTGACGAGGCAACGACATGCGATACTCGCCATCGCTCCATTGGAGTTGATCTTTGACGGCATCGGCCGTGGCCACACCATCTTGTTCAATGATCGACTGCTCGGCCTTGCGGCGAGTCGACTGTCGGATTCGCACGGAGCGAGGGATTGCATCTTGCTTGCGCAACCAATCCATGATTTCACCCCGCACGCGCCAGACCGCAAACGTAATGAACTTGACTCCACGAGATGCATTGAAGCGTTTGACTGCGTCCATGAGCCCGATTAGGCCGGCTTGAATCAGATCGTCTCGGTCAATGCTACGTGGTAGCTTCTTGGCGATCGAGTTGGCTACTTTGGTTGCAAGCTCCAGATGCTCGTTGAATAAAGCATCTTCGCGGCTGGCCACCGTTTTGTTCTTCTTCTTCGCCATAGGTCACATCCCCTTCGCAATCAGGTCGACGCACCGCTTCAGCCAACGGTCCGCCGCGAGTCCTGCTGACCAGAAGCTCAACGGTTGGGCGTGTTGCAGTGCGACCGGACATTCCCATTTTCGGCAGACGGCGGGCCACATGTGCCATTTTTCAATCATCATCATCTGCTTGTCCACCATTCGCACCAGTTCATGGATAAACAGCAAATGCTCAATTCCAGCCTTGGCGGCTATGACCTTGTCCCAGGCAATTCGCAGCTCTCCGATGTCGTCTCGCCCTTCACGCGAGAGAGTGGCGAACAGCGGCCGCGACATGTCGCCGATAAACGCCTCGTGACAATCGTGCAGCAGAATCGCTATACGTAGGGGATGGGTCAGTTGTGGGCCAATCCACCTCTCAGCCAACCACAGGCAGCGAAGCGAGTGCTCTGCCACGCTGTAGTGATACTTCGTTTGGCCTGTGTACCGGCACGTGCGTGAGATGGAATTCGCAATCTCCGCGAATTCCACATCCTTGGGTTGCGGGCTCTTGAGGTCGATCCGATTGCCTCCAAGCGTTAGGAACGAGTCACGCTCGTGGTCAGGATCGGCGTAAATGGTCTTCACTGGCTGAGCTTCCTTTCTCGATTTGCGGCTCATTCCGTTGCCGCGATCGTCAATGCTCCACTGGGACATTTCTCGACCTGCTCCACAGTCTCCGCTGATGACGCAGCAGTGAGGTTGACCCACGGCCGAGCCGCCAAATTGAAAACCGCTGGTAGGCCTCGCCAGCACTTCTCACAGTGCGTGCACAAGGCCGAATCCCATAGGACGGTGATTTCACCGTTGGTGTAGGTTCGTTTGGCCATTACTCACCATCGCCCTTCAGCTTTGCTACGACGTCGTCCACAATTTGGACAATCCCCCACAATGGAGTCTTGTGATCTATCGCTAGCCACTCATCGAATTGCAAGAAGATTGCCCTGTTTCGTGGAAGCTGAAGTGTGGCAAGTAGTGAAGATGTGAGATGCCTTAAGCGACTGCACTCTTCCTCCAACCGCGAAATCTCGTCCGTAAGTCTGCTCACAGCTTTCCCCCTTGTAGGACTCTCTTGCTCGGCCGCCCCAAACAGGAACGGCTGGCCTTCTTCAAACGGATCGTCACCGGACGTCACAGGTCGCTCCTGCGCGAAGGACCGTGCGGCAATCTCCGCTATGCAGCGAGCGGATGACTTCTGTGCCATCAATGGCCCAGCCGGCCGCTCGGAACACGCTGAAAGGATTGCCAACGCAATTCGTCCGGATCTCTTCCTGGAAGCCCGTCGCATGTAGCAGGCATTCGAGGTCACCACCACCGTCGCGTGGATGGCACCCAAGGATGTCGCTGCTCTTGGCAAGCATCGAACGAGCCGACTGGACCATCGCCCGCCCGATGCCATTGCGACGTAGATCCGGGTGGACGGCCATGTGCAGGATCTCGACGTCGCAGTCGTCCTCACGGTAGAACGACAGGATCATGTACGCCGGCACTACCTCCCGAATCCCAGTGCTCATGAGCACCTCATAGCCCCGGACATGCTGGCAGCCCAGCAAGCTCTGGAGCGTCGTGGCGTCCAGTGCCATCTCCGCATAGAGCGGATCTTGGCAGCAGCATCGTTCCAAACGCAGCACTCGCTCATGGCCACCCAAGCGGTCGAGCTCGAAGGTAGCCATTCAGTAAAGGATGTGCCGGCCTGGCTGGAAAAACTCCGTTGTACATGCGCAACCTCCCTAGCTAACTTTTTTGTCTTCGGTCGGCTGCTGACGACGTGCCAACAGCTCCGTCCGCTTGATCGTCACTTCTTTCGTGGCCGTAACCCCCACGCGAACCTTTCCGTCCCTGACGCTCACGATCATGATCTCACAGGGGCCGTCGACCACAATCGATTGACCCCGATAACGTGATAGCACTAACATCTCCACCTCCCTGTTTTGATAATCGTTTCCTGGGAAAACCTATTCCGCCAACTCATGCATCAGACCGAGCGTGATCACCGTTCGACGCTCGTGAATGATGCGAAACTCCTCCGACGCATTGGTGCCATAGTTCTCCACCATGACTTGCTTTGCCTTCTCGAGGGCCGCGACGGGTGCACCCTTCTTGGCAAGCTCACAGGCCTCTTTGAGAATGCCGGCTTCCGGAACGGACCACCGGTTGTAGATGTGGCACCATTGTTCCAGCCGCATCTCATCTCGTTCGGTGCGTTGCTCCACGGCTATTTCCCCCAGATGTAATCTGCGGAGACCAACACGACGGTGAGGAAGATCCCCATGCCGATGTACGCTCCCCAGCACACGACGTTAGCCGCTCCTGCGCCTACGAATGCCGCAGTGCTGGTCCATGAGATAAGAAACGGCAGCACAGCAAACAGCACCACTAGCTGGATGGAATTGAAAACACGCATGGGTCTACTCCTGATTTGAGGGATCGATAAAAAACGACGCTCTGACTGGCTTGCCATCGAGAAGCCACATCTCTCCAACGACTTTGTTGGAGCGATACTTTCTGATCTCCGAGAGTTGCCCGAACTCGTTGGGCTCGGAGAAGGTAACCGTCCATGCCCGATCTGTCGGCTCGGGGAATGGCCACTGGGTTTGCACCATGGCAGGTGCTGGCCAGAGCCAAGTCATGAGGTTCACGCTGCCAAAGGTGATCGCAAACGCGATGACCATGACTACCACTGTTTCGATTGTTATTTCGAGGATGAAATCGACCATTCGCATGTTAGGCTCCCTTTTTCACTTTGGCCTTGGGTTGCTCGATCCGCTTGATGACCTTTGGCAGCGTCACATAGAAGCCGCCCTTGAGAACGTTGATCTTGGCTTGCTTGCCAGTCACTCGAGCGACCTCTGGCTCCTTGAGCTCTTTGGCGAGGTCTTCCAGTTGATCGGTTGTGAACAGGTTGTAGAAGTCCGACAGTAGTTCCTTGTGGGGCTCAGAAACTGCCGTCTGAAGGAATGCCCAGCGTTCCGCCAAATCATTCCCAAGCCACCGCATGGCCTGCTCTAGCACCTCTGTGGGCCATGCTTCATTGGCTAGTACCGCTACGGCCATGACACGATTGGCCATTGCACAGGCATCGTTTGGTTCAATCGAGATTACTTGGTCAAGCGATATCCCGAAGGAGCTGGTGCGACTGCGAGTTGGTGCTAGATTGCCGATGGCGTTTAGGATGATCCGTTGCTCGAGGTGAGCAGCTGCCCACACCGCGAGCCGAATTGATAACCCACCGGTCGGCATAAAGTCATCGGCGATAGTGATCGAGTCCGAGATGATCCGTTGCAGCCACCGATCTCGCCATGTGTTGATGCGTTTCGCGAGCTTCTCTGCGGCTTCCTTTTTCTTGATCTTCAGCTCGGCCGGCGTGAGCGGTCTCTTTTCGCCGTCGTCGTCAGCGACCGGAGCGTTCTTCCCCTTGGCCTTCTTCTGAATGAGTGGAATCTGGAGCGCTTCGTAGGCTTCTACGTTTGTCGCTACAAGGCGATCCTCGCCGCCAATTCGAATCGTCTTGACGTCAAGCGATTTCTCAAGTTCAGGCGTCAGCTTGAATAGCATCGGCTGGTCGGCCTGGTTGTACATTAACCCCAGGTTGCTATACCAATGCGTCTGCTTGTCGCAGGGCCGCGTGTGTTTCTCCAGCAATTGCTCAACGCTTCTCTCCAGGCTAGAGCGGTTGCTGAAGTCGTTGGATTCAAGTTCGTATTCATCGTTTTCTGCCTGAGCCTCTTCAAACAGATCCCATGCCTCTTCGAGGCTTCCAAAAACGGCAGGCACCTCGCAGGCAGGCAACATCGTGCGGCCAAATGTCGCTGGCAACTTGCCGCTGGCGATCCGCTGCTGCCAGATCTCTGGTAGTCGTAGCAGGCCAACCGCATTGCTCGCGGCCGACGCACTCTCCAGGCCTACGGCCAAGGCAGCATCAGCACGCGTCATGCCTCCACCGCCATTGCTCACTGGATCGCAGAGTCGCTCGATCAGCTTCGCTTGCTGGATAGGATTCAGATCCTCACGCAGTCCGTTGGCAATCGCCACCAGCTGCAGGGCCTTTGCGTCGTCCGCTTCAATCACCTTGCAGCGAATCACCAAGTGACCCAGTTTGCGAGCTGCGAGCGACCGCGTTTCCCCGGAAATGATCTCGTACAGGCTCTCGTCGATTTGGCGAACGGTGAGCGGCTCAAGCAGGCCGTGCTGTGCGATGCTGGCGGCGATCTCGTCAACGCTGCTCTCACTGGGCTCCCTGTTGTCCGGGTGACGGCATAGCTGCGAGATCGGCAAATCCATCTGCACCCCTTCGATGTTGATCGGAGGCAGGTTGGCTGCTGTTTCGTTCGTTTTGGCTGGCTTCTTCTTTCCCATGGTTCACTCCTTGAAAACAGATCCCTTTGCCCCTTGGGGTTACACGCTCGGGCCCGAGGCTGGCGAAAGCGTGGTGGCTGGCTCGGTCCAACCCAGTCGAACGAGCAGCTCGCGGCTAAGGCCCCGAGCCGTTAGGTCTTTGTTCTGCAGGCCGTTGTAAAGCCGGCGTGCGATTTCGGAATCCGGAATGTGGGCCGCACGCCATTCCGACACGTGGCTCTCGATCGACACCTTCATCGATCGCTCAAGCTCTCGATCGACTGACGGCCGAATGAGCACGTTCGTTGGCCATGCCCCGGTCCGAAGTCGGAACGTGATGGCACCCGGGCCCCGGAAATGGCCCTGGTTCGCGTCGTAGTCGCGGATGGCCTCAAGTACCTCCGATGCGGTTAGGCCGCGACACCGGGCCTCGTGTGCGATCTGTGGGGCGGTGGCAAGGCCTCGGGCTTGGAGTTGCTTCGCTGCCTCTCCCCAAGAATCAAAATCCTCCTCCACCTCGCCTTCGCCGCTTAGGGTGGAGGAGGTTATTTGCGCTTCGGACGGTTTGTAGGACATGCATGTCCGGTTGGTCGGCCTCAAATGTCCGGTTGGTCGGCCTGGAATGTCCGGTTGCCCCTCGCAAATGTCCGGTTGGTCGACCTGGAATGTCCGGTTGGTCGGCTTGGTTGACGCGGTTGGAGGCGTCTCTTTTGGCGACTCTTGGAGTACGGGATTGGGGCCCCGTGGTCGCAGAAGGTCAAGCTCGGACCAGACGATCCGATAGTGGTTGAGGGTCTTTCCGTAGCGATTCTTTCGCTCAATAATCACGAGCGATAGCTCAGTCAGTGCTGTGAGGGCTCGGCGTATGGTACGAGGCTCAACACAACAGGCACCTGCAAGGGTCTCTTGCGTGGGCCAAGCATCCTCGCCGCGACCGTAGTCGTCGATCATCTTCAGCAACAGCTTGAGGAGCGACGGAGCGACGTTCTTGCACTTGGGCAAGCGACAGTCTCGTAGCATCGCAAGCTGCGACTGGCGAGGGTAATCAAATTGAGTCTGGCGTTCCGCCATTATTGCTTTCCGTTTCTTGGGACGCGGTGTGATCCACAAATGGTGTCACACAGTTACCTCATGTTGCGCCCGGCATCCAGTTGCCAAATCCGTAATCCCGCCTAGAAAAACGATGCTTGCTTGAGCTTCTGTGGCCTCCTTTCTTCGGCCTTCGCCACGCATGCCGGCTTGACTTCTCGCAGCAGTTCAGGCTGCCGAATGGCCTCTTCCGGAAGCGACCTAGGGAACTCGCGGAAGCCACCATCGAGTGGCCACCGGACGAAGGCGTAGCCTTGCGTTGTGAGTCTCGCGCAGCCCTGCGATTCGAGTGCTCGCAGTGCGACTCGGATCTCGCCAAAGGATAGGTCGCCTGGTTCAAGCGATCGGCTATGGTTCGCCTCGAGGTGTGCTAGGAGCTCGTCCGGCGTGCGAGGTCCAAGCAGTGCTAGTTCGCCCAGGATAAAGCCCAGGATCTGCGTACGAGGGATAATGGCGTTTCGGCTCATTGTTCACCTCGCTGCGACATCTCAGCCTCAGCGGCCTCTAGGCAAGCCATCGCGGCCAAGGCCATGCTGTCACCGTGCGAATCGTGGTTGCGTTCACGCAGGTAGGTCAGCCGCAAATCGGTCGGGATCAGCTTCCAGCATTCCTTGCAGCAGAGCAGGTTCGGGTTACGTCGCCGCTTGCAACCGTTGATCGGGCAAGGAATCCAGTGTTGTGAATCGTTACACGCCATTGCAGCCGTCCTCCATGCAGAACCAAGGGCGATCGTTAAACGCTACATTGCAAACGTTGCCAACCTCTTGCTCCACCATGGAGAACACGAAGTTATGGGCAAGCAGTGGGACTTTCTTCCGGCTCAACGCGTCATCAGTGATGATGTCTGCCTTCCGGTAGTTGAAAATCGACAGGAACAGCCATTGGCACCTCACCGCGTCCACCCAGCCGAGAGGTTGGCTCATGCCGATATTCACGCGGCTTTCACGGTCGTGAATCAAAACACGAAACTGGGGCATGGCTACCTCCGTCCCTTCTTGGCGGGCTTTGGGGCGGTCACTTCGTCGTGGCCAAAGAGCAGCCACTTCTGTTTGACCTTCTCTTGCAGCTCTCGGTACTGGCGAGCCTCGATCGCGTAGTTGCCGTGTCGACGCACGATCTCGTCGAACCAGCCATAGTCGTGATCGTGTTGACGCATGCGGAGCTTGGGCCGTCCAATGTTGTCAGTCTTAACTTCGCCGTCTTCCTCCTGCTGCAGCTCAAAGTGGGTGAGCTCGTGGTCAATGATTGCCCGCTTGGTGTTTTCGTGATGATGCTGCCAGTGATCCCCGTCGAGCAGGATCTGGCAATCTCCACGGCCGGCTACGCGGTCAAGCAGACGGATGATCTTGGCGCTCGCAAGGGCAGGCACACCACGGACCATGATCGCGTGCCCATCGCCCGACGCGTAAGCCATCAGCACATCCACCGTGACTTCGTTCTCCGCGAGTCGCAGATGGTGCTGCTGGATGATCTCGTTGACCAGGTCGGTCACGTCTTCGGGTGCGAGCTTGAAAAATGCCATTGCTAGGACTCCTCTATATCCACGATTCGACGATCACCGGGTCACAATGTGGCGACCGGGGAAAACACATTTTCGACCGACGATTGGGGATTGATGCCCTTGCCAAAGCCAACTTCTCGGTCACCGATATGACGTCACCAGGGACCACGCCACCCCATCGCACGTAGTGGACTCGCACCACGTACTTCCCTGGAAAGTCGATGCAATCGTATAGGACTACGAAGACCTCAAGATCGCTTGTCATGCTGTTAGCCCTTGCGACGTTTCCCGGGAAATGGGACCGTTCGCGTTAACTTTGCCGGCCGTCGTTCGGTAGCTCTTTAGCGTTCATTTCGCACAGCACTCGATTGATGAGGTACTGGCAGTCGCTCGGTCAGTTCTGGGAGGCCTTCGCTTAACACGCCTTGGGACGTTTCAAGTGCCTCGCGGAGGTAGGGAGTTCTGTAATGATGGTTTGGTTCTCGCAGGACGTTTGCCATGCTCCTGAAAGCGGTCATGTAAATCTCGTGGGCACGAGCATGCACACTGCAGAGTTGGGAAAGAGACAACGTGTCGGCCAATGCCTGCTGTTCTGGTGTTATCATTTGCGTCCTGCTATGGGTGAAATGCGGCCTCGGTCACGGCCCGAGGCCGCGTGATAACAACTGCTCGTTATGCAGCTGGTGGAGTGGTTGAGTCGGCAGGCTTTTCCGGAGCAGGCGACGCGTCCTGCTTGGTGGTTGAATCGCTCGCCGGCGTCTGAGCGTCGGCAGGCTTTTCCGGATCGACGTTAGTTGGCTTCGAAAGTACTACTCGATCACCCGCTTCGATGTCTAAATAAGCTGGAATTTTACCGAAGCCTACTTGCTCTAATGTTTTCGTCAAACCACCGTTTTGAGTGTCGGCAGGCTTTTCCGGATCGGCAACTCGCTTCTGTTCAATTGGTGTGAACGTGACATCTACCACATCACCGACGCTCAGCATGTCACCCGAAGGCGTGAATAGCTTGAAGACAACGTGCTTGACGTGCTTGGCATCCTCGCCATCTACGTCCAGGCATAACGACGTGATTTCGCGGCCATTGGCAGAATACTTTTCGATCTCTTTGATTAAACAACGCATTGCAAACCTCCTTGAGTAATGAAAAGGAACCAATGATGCGTGATGGAGTCCAACCACCTTCGACGATGCGATTTCTCGCAATCCCACGGCTTTCGCCGCCTGCTCTCGCGTTGAGCTAACGCATCAACCGCCCGTCTCTCCGAGCTGTCACTGCGAGTCATGGGACTTTGCAGTTACGGATTTGCCACCATGACTATCGGACGACCATAAGCCTATCTTGCTGTCGTCAGAGGATTGCTCGCACCGCATCACCGGTGTGTGTAGGCTCCTCTCAATGATGCAGAGGCGACTCGAACGCCTGACCTAGCGGTTAGAACTCGCTTGCTCTGTCCAACTGAGCTACTGCATCGTTTGCTGGCTTTGACGTAGCCAGCGTAAAAGGCGCACATCCGAAGTCGGCCTTCACGCTTTCACTCAACACAAGATGGAATGCCTGATTAAAGACGGCATGCTTCATCTTGCCCAACGGTGAAAAGTGTTGGATCGACAAGTAGCCTATTCGGTTACCAGGTCAAACTGGTTGGCGTCGGCATAGTAAGGATCGGCCGGCTTACCGTCTTTCAGTTCGAGCGATTGCACGCCCAGACGATCACTGCCATGCAGGTACTTAATCGTTACGGTCACGACACCAGTGAACCCTGTCAACTTGCAACGCACTTTGCTTCCCAAAATCGATCCCATCTACAAACCTCCTTGACTAATGAAGAGAAACCAAAAAATGTCTGATCCACACCCTTCCAACCACTTCACCCAATACGCCATGGGCAAAGATATGGGAACGTCGCTGGAATCGCTCAGCTTGCGCCAAGGGGTCGTGCTTTTTTCATGCCAGCCAGACATTACGCTTTCAAAGTTGCGGGGGCTGGATTTGAACCAGCGACCTCGTGGTTTGGTGCTAAACGCTGGCTTGGCTCGCAGATTCCTTCTCGTCGCGACCCTTGAATTCGTTACGTACGAATTGACTTAGCTCTTCATCAAAATCTACGAAGGCTTGTGGAAGTGGATTGCTACCTACAGTGCGCTTGCGAAGTTCGCTCCACGCGAAAAGACAGCCATGGGCAAAACCAGATTTTGCTTCCATGCAAATGTCAAAACTTCTTTCTGAGGACCATTTTTCGCCGTATCGTTCGGCCATGTAGGTCTTGAAGCGTTCGAGCGGAGTCATGCGGAATTACCTTGAACAAAGAGGAAGAGAAAAACAGGTAGCCAACGCCGAGAGCAGAGACGCTATCTAGGTCTGCGGCTGAGTTATTAGTTCTTTCGAAGTACTGATGATTTCCTTTAGGTCGTTTCGCAATTCCTTAAGATCACCCCCGAGAAGCTCTTCACATACGCTGAGAGCCACCTTGTGAGTAAGGTCTAGCGAAATAGCACTGGACTGCAGCAGGCGGCGTAAATCGCGGACTGTCTTGTAGTGCTCTTTAGCTTTTTCGAGATAGTTCTCGACCAATGCCAAGACTGGATCTTGCTGTGGACATCTCGGCAACATATTCATTCCTTTTATTAAGTCATTCAGCAAAAACAGGTAGCCAACGCCGAGTGTTGGAGACGCTGGCCACCTACCAGCATGCCATAGCGACGAGCCATGGCGGACGTTCGTTAACCGCAGCTGCTACAGCCGCGACCGACAGCTCGGTTCAACAAGGAGCGCACAGGGCGAGCAGCTCGCACCCGAGCAAGACGGCCACCACGTGCAGCACGTGGACCACATCCACCCGAGCCGCATTGAGCCTGGGACTCCGAGCAAACCAACAAGCACGCAGCCATGGCTACGGCACCGACGATTAGGGCGATTCGTTTCACAGTTACCTCCGTGAACTATCGGACAACAAAAAAGGGAGGCCCCCACACACTTGGATCGTGAGGGCCTCCCGGGGCAAACTACGTTGGCAACGCACCAACGTGGGCTGAACGATGGCTAGAACAGCAGCAACTGTCGCTCGTTGGATTCTGGAACAACGAGATCTGGCAATTGCAGGACGAGTTCGGGCTCTAGCGAACAGTAGTGCTCCTCGGTGATCTTTGAGGAGTGATGGTCGAGCGACGCGCGTGCGATCTCCATTGCCGCATGCGATCCGAGGCGAGCCATCTCGCACGCATGAGCTCGCCGCCACGCGTGGAAAGAGTGTTTGGTTCCAAGATGGCTTTTGGCCTGGATCTTGTGGTGAATTGTTGCGAGCGTCCGGTGACCCACTGGCCACGGCACGAAATAGTCGTCCTGCTTGACCGGCAAACGCTCCAGCAGATCGAACAGCCGCGCGTGAACGATCTTCTTGAACGCTTTGCTGGTCTTGCTGACCGCGTGATCCGGCACATCGAGCCAATGGCTGCCGTGCTCCTTGATCAGGTAAGACCGCCGCAGCTTGAGAACTGTGCCAAGCCGGAATCCGGTATAGAACAACAACCCGAAAAAGGCTCGCCATTGGTCGCGATTCAGATACTGCGTGTTGCGTCGCGGCTGAATGATTGTGTGGCAGTTGGCAAAGATAGTCCTCGCCTGCGGCAGCTCGACCGGTGGCTTGGGCTTGTACTTCGCCTTGGCGACCTTCACGTAGGGTACTTCGTAAAGAAGCTGCTTTGACGGTGAGCCATCCTTTGCCGGTGGTCCGCATTTGTTCAGCATCGTGCGCAGATGCCGCATGTGCTTGTTGACTGAGGCCTTGGCTAGAACCCTTTCCTTGCCGGCTGGTCCTCTCTTGTACGTTGCCTTGGCGAGCTTCCCCCGGAAGTCCGCAATGATACGGTCGTCGATCTCTTCGAGTGGAGGGTCGTCCGTGAGTGCCAGCCACCAGTCCACAATGTTCTTGTAGAGCGTGATAGTGCCGTCCTGGGCGTCCTGGTGAAACACCGGGACAAACCATTCCTTCCAAAATTGTGAAAGCCTCGACCTGTGGGTGAGCTTGCTTTCGCGAGTTGGCATTGGCGAGTAGGTGCCAACGTCCGTGACGATTCGAAGTTCTGGGAGATCTTCCCGTGGTGCTGAGCGTAGAGTCTGCATGGTGCCTAATCAGTGGGTGCCTTGACGACTCTTTTCCTTTCCGATCGTCCAGGCATGTCCTTGGGGTGGCTACATCCGTGCTTGCCGATTCGTAAGGGTACAACGCCAAAGCGGGAATGCTTGGAGAACACCTAAACAGGTCAATCTGCGGACCATTTCCACGAAACAACTGCACATTCATGCCGTTTTAGAGGGGTTGATTGTGACGCAGCAGAGAAAGCGTCACTGGGCGAGAGTCGCCAGAAGACGCCGCCGACAAAAATGCCGACGGGCGTGGTTTTAATAGTTATTGACTATAATTGCAAGAGCTTGAGGGGAAAAATTCTTTTAGGCAGCGACCGGAACATGCAGTAACTCGGAAGGATCGACGGCTAAAACGGTTGCAATTCTTTCGAGCATTTCAATCGTAATGGCCGATTTTGCCTTCTCTAAAGCCCAGTAAGATGGCTGTTTGATGCCAAGAAAATTGGCCATTTGGGCCTGAGTAATGCCTTTTTCAGAACGAATGCGATAGATGTTTTCGCTACAGATTCGTTGCAATGCGCTATTAGGTGCCATTTCAAACATGCCTCATTTTTATAGGTAATGGCTTTCGTATGCAAGTTCTTGTGTTAGTCGAGCTTTCGAAGCAGGATTGAACGCCGGCTAACGGGGATTGAGTGCTTCTCAAAAAAGCCCTCTTCCATTAGTGCAAATGCCGCTTTGGCAAGAAGGAGTTTCGAGTTGCCGTTCTTCAACAGGCACTCAGCAACGTCGATGCGAGTGTCATCGTCTTGGTCGAAGTAAGGGATGGACACGCTGACAATTTGGCTCGGGTCGTTCGTGAGGACCTGGATGTTCTTTGTGAAATCGAATTCGAGTTTGAGTGTCATTGATCTACTTCCTTGCTAGTTAGTCGCATTCCCTGCAAAGAACGCCCACCGCCTCATACGGGAGCAGTTAATACCTCACCTCACTGCTTGTAGGCACCGCGTTTAATCCATTGCTGGTCCTCAATGGAGAGGATTTCAAAATCGACTGTGATCTCTTTGTCATCCGATGTGCGTTTGAGCTTCACCTTCTCGCCGGATTTCGAAAGGAAGATCGCTTCTACGGAGAACTTCCCATCGGCAGAACTAAATTTTCGCGGCGTGCGATCGACGGGCGGCGAGTTGCCACTGCCGGACGATCCTTTTAGAAATGGAGCGGGATTCGGCGCGGGTGGAGAAGTGCTGCTTGAGTCATCACTTGGTGGACCAATCTCGATTGGCTTGCTCGGTTCAGTTGGGTTTGCTGCGGGCTCAGCGGTTGTGTTCTGAGGCTTACTCGGAAGTGCTGTCGTAACAGGAAGGACTGGATCTACCGTGATCGGAGTGATCTCTAATTCGGTCGCTTGCTTTTGCAGTCTCTGCGTTACCTCGTTCTCTTGCCGTTCAACGGCTTCTTTTGCTTGGCGACTGATCTCTCTGCCGGCTTCCTTGACGGCAAACATAGCCATGTACATCGCTGTGATAAAAGCGAAGCCAAAGAAGAAGAGCCAAAGAGATCCCAACAAACCAAAGATGGTCCCTGCAATCGCCATTTCTTTTGGGCGATACATGAGGCCGATCAGGCTGAAGATAAGTCCAATTGGACCGAGCAGGCCACAACTAATGACGCCTAGCAATGAGATGACAAAACCAACGGTGCCGATGGCGTTCGTGTCTTGGTGGGCGATGACGACTTGCGTCGTCGTGCGGGGGACAAATTCCTGTGACATACTGCCCCCATAATTTGCTGAGGACACACCAAAAGCTTCGGTGTACGAGACCGAAGCTGTAAAACTGAGTTCTTTAGGCAGAATAGGAGGCCAAAAAGTACACCCATGAGGATTCGAACCTCAAACCTTCGGTTCCGTAGACCGATGCTCTATCCAATTGAGCTATGGGTGCGTCGCGAGTTGCCCTGCGGCTGAGCTTTTAATCTCGGCCAAAGGATGCACCTATCATGACAGTTTTTGCTTGGGTAAGGTTCACTAGGAACCTTTACCAAACGCCAACCACAGATAAACGCTGTGCGTCATCGACAAGTAGCCAATCTTAAGGTTTTTTCGCCGGTCGGCAAGTGGCGGTCCATTGCAGGCACCCCCTAATAAGTAGCAGATATTCTGGCAAACTGGGCATTCCGAACAGCCGCCCAGCAGATCGAAACCGGCTGATGGGGCCTTACGGGCCGCAAATCCCTTCAAAAGCGGCTAGGTTGTCCTGCAGGAGGCATTCGTAGTCGCCAGACTCAATCTCCGGCCCAGCCAGTTCCAATTCCCAGGGGCCGGTGTAGCCCGCCTCGCACAGGGTCGAAATCACTTGGCGAAGCGGAAGGTCTCCTCGGCCTAGTGAACGTCGGTCGGCCTCGAGTGGCGGCGAAACCTTTTCCGCATCGGCAATTTGAACGCAGGAAATATAAGGGGCAATTTCCGGCAGCCAGGATAGATCGTGCAGTTCATGGCGATGGTGGTACAGGTCCAGCACGATTTTAAGGTCTTCGGGCGCCACATCGTGCACAAAGCCCACGGCATCTTCCACCTGATGCAGAATCGTCCAGCCAGTTCCTTCGGGAACTGGGATCGGCTCAATGGCTACGGAAACGTTTAGCCTTTTCGCATAGTCTACAAGCTCACTATACGCCTCCTGAAGTAATCGTCGCAGGTGCCCCTTCATGTGAAAGCCGCGAGCCCCGGGATGCACAACAAGGCAATTCGCACGTAGTTTTGCAGCCATTTGCACGGCCAAAATCGCATCTTGCATGCTTTCTTCGTAGCTATGGACATCACTTCCTGTGAAGCCCCCCGCCCAATGATAGCTGCTCACACCTAGGCCTGCCTCACGGATCAGGTCTCCCCCTTTTTCTTCTCCATGGTCCGATAGCTTTTGTCGCCACACGCCCACCTGGGTTACACCCAAACGGCGGTACGTGGCAAGGTCTTGCTCCAGCGTCCAGCGAAAGGTGCAGACTTGATGGATTGCAAGTGGTTGCATGGCACCCTACTTAAGCGCGACGAATTGATCCTGCTTGCTAGGTTCGGCCGCAAGCCGGCATTCCCGTTGGGCAAGAGACTTCCTTCCCAAGGATGAGAACACGAAGTATCGGCCCGGCAGGCCTTGATGTAAAGCGCCAAACCTCGAATCTTCGGCGGTATAAATCGCAACCTGGACCATGGCGTATGAAGGCAATTCTCCGGCTAGCGTTGGGAAACAGTATGCCCGATTTTTGGTCATTTTTTGCCAAGCTATCGCGCGTCTGCTTGCTAAGGGCGCTGCCCGCTCCCTTCTAGAGAAAGTGGTCACCGATTTTTGAAGGGCCGTTTTCTCGGGATTTACAGGCCTGCACCGTGTTTTTTCCGTTTCAAAGGCAACCCCAAGTTGGCCTTGGCACGCAGCTTGCATCCCTAGTCCGTCAGTAGAAACTTAAGGCGGCAGGGGATTTCTCCTGGCGGGTTCCTCACTCTTGGAGTCTTTTTCAGCAATGATCAAAATCGAGGCGATTATTCGGCACCACAAACTGGACGACATCAAGTCTGCTCTAGTGGCCGGTGGGTTTCATGGCATGACCGTCACGGAAGTGCGCGGGTTCGGCCGTCAAAAGGGTCAAAAAGAGACCTATCGTGGCGCTGAGTACAAGATTGATTTCATCCCTAAAATCAAGGTGGAAATCGTTGTGCCTGTGGCAGCAAAAGACAAGGTCATTGAGGCCGTCATGAAAGCTGCACAGTCGGGCCAAATTGGTGATGGCAAGATCTTTGTATCGCCTATCAGTGATGCAATTCGTATTCGTACCGGTGAGTCGGGCCAGGCTGCCGTTTAGTCGAAGAATCGACATGTTCTTCGGAACCTGTCGAACTAAGCGAGCGCCTAGGGATGGTACGGCTCGCGATACTGGCTGTTTAGTAATTCGTGGCCTGGATCTTCGGAGAAAGGCCACTCTTTTTTGCGGCATTCTTGAGGGATGTGCGCTTCATGGAAGGAATGTTCGTCCCATGGTTTCTGCTACTTCGCCAAGCACGGAAGTTATCGACTCGGTTCTCGTCAAGCTTCGTCATGCCTTGAACGAACTTCATCGCCCCGGCATCGCTCGACTTTGCGTAAGTCGGCTGGTAGATGGCAAGCTTGTCCTGAGCGGGCGCGTCGGCTCTTTTTATGAGCGTCAATTGGCTATTAGCCAATGCCAGTCGGTACTAGGCTGTGGCCAAGTGATCGACGCCGTCGAGGTCGACTAGCATTCTGTCGCACTTTCTTCTGCCGTCAGACTAACGCACGAAGTGCTTGCGTTAGTAGCTTCTGCTCCGGCAAAAACTCTTGCAAAACGCTTATTTGCTGGGCTTTGCAGGCTTGTTGAGATCCCAAGCAAGGATCCATTGCTCTGCACTGCGGGCGAATTGAAAGTCGTTTAGCAAACGCTTTTCCATGTCGGCCAAGTGCCCCGCGCCGTAGAAGATGCCGATCTTCTTTTTGCCAGCGGTCAATTCACGCTTCAGCACATCCATGGCCTTGCCGTTGCGGGCGTTGATGATCGTAGAGCCCTTTTCGCCATTGATGGCGTCAAGTTGGCCATCCAGGCTCTCGAACTGTTTCGCAAAAGCCGTCTTCAGCTTCTGTGCCCGATTGCTGGACAAAAACGCCAGCATCATATCCATGTTGGGATCTTCGCCCTTGTTCTTAGCTTGGACTGCGATACCTTGCCCCATCATGGCAAAGAACATCTTGGTCCAGCTTTCGCCGTTGTCTTCCATCGACTTGGCAAACTCATCAGGAGACATGTCCGCGTGGATGAAGTTGGCGGGGGTGTAGTCCACGCACTTCAGTTGATGCTGCAGTTCGAGCATGGAGCTCAGACCGTTTTGCATCAAGGCAATCGGATGGGCATTGTTACCGGCCTTTTCACGGGCCTCCTTGGTGATCTTGGTCCCTTCGGGGGCAACCAGTTCGTAAAGCACGGCATCGTAGGTGGTGAATAGCTTGTTGAGTTCGGCATAGTACTCAGGTTCACCCACGTGTACTGCCCCAACAAGATCAATCGTTACGCCGGCGTTTTTGGCTGCATCAACCGGCGCAAAGCTAACGACGGCCGTTTCCATGGCTAAAGGCGTCTTGCGACGATCGTCAGCCCGACGAATGCGAATATAGGCCGGCACCTTGGCCTTCTTGGTGTCTTCCTTTTTGGCTTCTTCGCCCCCCTTGGGTGCTTTCACCTTCGGTTCATCAGCCGCAGGTTTTGCTTGCTGCTGCTCTTGGGTGGGTGGAGCGGCAGGCTGAGTAGTGGGCGGAGCTTGGGCAAATGCCGCCGAAACCCAAAACGCAGCAAAACTTAAAATTCCGGTAGTTAAAATCTTGGTTTTTGCCACGCTCGCAACTCCTAAGGGAAACAGGAAGACCAAGGGTGATACTGGCCACAAAGACAGAAGGTTTCACGGCCTCATTCAACCGCTGGCATTATTCCTAAATATACGCACCGCCATGGTTTACGGCAAAGTGAAATCCATGACATTTCATGCGGAATGGCTCGCAATTCGACGGATTTGTCATCTCTAGGACGTCGTTATAGCCCCCAAAGATCGTGGCTATCGCTGAGCACCTACAACCGGAATTCCCGGAATATCTTGCCTTCTTTACTCAACTCCTGCATCAGGACGATCCGATAAAACCGTCACGAGCGGAAAAAGTATGTCCGCCGCCGTCACTCCCCACATAACGAACGACGGCAAAACTACTGCGGAAGCGAAGGTGGAACCGAATCATGTTGCTGACTAGACTCAAAACGTGGCTGGCCGCATTTATCGCGGCTCTTTCGGTGTCGTCTGTGGCATGCGCCCAGCAGTTCGGCCCATTTATCGAGCCAGACAGCTGGTCGCCGGATTTGCAATTCTTCGCACCCGCGGAGGTGAGCGAATACGGAAATGGAGAGCCTGAAAACACGGGCTTCTATTTCACATACGACCGGATGTATCTATTCGTAAAACGCCCTGACGGTGCGCCGTCGCTGGATTCCGGCCACGGAAGTGATCCAGCCTGGGCCAACCGTTTCGACTTGGGCTTCATGACTGAAGACAACGTCGGATGGTTAGTGTCTGTGACCGACTCGGCTGGTCCAAACGGCCGGTTCGTCACCGAGACTCCAAAGATTCCAGCCTCGTCAACTAACACCGGCGGCGGTGGTGGTGGTGGTACAACCACGACGACGACGCAGACCCTGCCCCAACGCGATGTCAACTGGCAGATCACCCAATACTTGAATGTTGGGTCGTTCAACAGTGTGGAAATCGACCGGGTATGGCGTCGCAAGGAATTCCACGGTGGTGGCGTGTTTGAGCCACTCGCGGGCATTCGCTACATCAACTTCAATGACTTCGGTCGTCGCGATAACTTCGCACGCTTTGCAGAAGATGCAACGACGTTCGAACCAGACTTCACTACTCCTAACCTGTTGGGACCCTGGGAACGTCTGCAATCGAACTACACCACAACGGTTAACCAAATGCTGGGTGGTCAGCTGGGCTTCCGCCTGTCGAAGACGACGGGTCACTGGCGGCTCGGTACTGAACTCCGCATGATGGGCCTGAATAACTGGCAAAAGTACGAATCTTATCAAGACGTCCTGCTGCGTAATGCCTCGCGTGGATTTGGTACGAGCGGTACTTCGACCACAGGATCAATCATCCTGGACAATCGCAAGACGAACCCTGTCAGCAACAGTGGCAACGAGTTTGTCTTCGGTGGTGAGTTGCGAATGGAAGCTGCCTACGAAGTAACGCGGGATATCTCGCTACGGACTGGGTTCATGTACATGCTGCTCGGTCACGGTGTGGCCCGCGGTGTCGATCCTTCTTCAACCGCTCAGTCGGGTAAGAACAGCCAGGACATGTATATGGGTGGTGTTACCTTCGGTGTAACGATCAACCGCTAGTCGAATAAAGTTGCCCTGCCAACCTTGGCAAGGTGCTAACTTGATCAATAAAAAAGGCACTCCAATAACTTTGGAGTGCCTTTTTTTGTTGACTTAAGCGAAGGTCAAGATTGAAAAATGTCGCTACTTAACCGATGTCAGCAGAATTTTGAGACCAGCCTCAAAGACTACTTGCGGGCGTTGATCTTGCGAATTTCTTCCAGCTCGATGCTCAAACGATGACGCAAAGGGCTTTCGGCACGCAGTTCTTCCAGCAGGGCTTCTGCCTTGTCATAAGTCTCCGGTGGGACGTCCTTGGACCGGAACAAGTTGCGAAAACTACGTTGAACCTCAGATTCAGTAAGCACAGAGGCCTCACAAAAAAGTTAGCGAAGATGCCGACGGCAGGGTGCGGCGACTAACAAACACATAAGGGGTGCAAATAGGGCGGCACCAATTGCTCTGCCACCAGCAAACCACCTTTTTTAACTGTTCTTAATTTTATTGAATGAGTATGCATGTGCAAGGCCTTGCATTCATTTACCGCAAGACTCTTCAGGAAATCCCCTCACTAGTGGTGGGTGACGGCAGGTATTCTCGGCTACAAACAGCGTTTTACTCGTTTTGCCATGTTGTACCCTCTTCTGGCCCGAACCCTTCGAAGGCGATTCACTTCGGCTGCGGCAATAACCCTCGGGACTTTGGGGTGTTTACCGGAAAGCTGCTGCCACTTGGCCATGTCGGCTCAGCTGGCTGACATTCCACTCAGACGCCGGTTAGAGTGAACGTATCACGCCAACACACCGTCCTTTCTAGGAAATTAGCGCCATGTCGGGATCCTTTCGCGGCCTCCCTTCGGTCAATGAATTGCTGAACTCGCCAGCCCTCAAGGGAATCCTTGACAAGGTAGGTGACGTTAACGTCACTGCTCAGCGTTCTGGGACTCATGGAGCGAGTACGCACGGAAGTACAGGGAGCCGTCAATAATTTCTCGACCTCCGCCCCTGTCACCTCGGCGCGACGCTATTTCTTCGGGCAAGATCGGGTTGATGGTTCGATATCTCAGAAGCAATCGCTGAACTTGACCGGTGTGATGTTCCCCACTCGCTTTGCATCCTGGATGATGGCGGGCGAGGTTGCCAGTTCCTTAGGACAATCGGCCGGAAGTTATTGGCCACTTCGCTGTGAAGACAGTGGGCTGGGGACGCTCAGCTACGATGAAATTGCAGCTCGTAGACTTGCACAACATGCAAAGGTCGATTCTGCATGGCTTGCGTCTTCGTTTTCTCTAGCAATTCAGATCGTATTTCAAGGCCTAGGTGTTTCTGGCGATGCATGTATTGCATCGAGTGACACGGTTCAACTGCGCGGCAACCATCGTATTTTGGATTGTGCTAAATCAGCAGGCTTGCCGGTGACGGTTGTCGGTGCAGCAAACGCCACAACGGTTTCCGATTTCGAACTGGCGCTCGCAGAAAACCCGAATATTCAAACGCTGCTCTATGTGGTCACCTCACCATCCGACGTGACCGCAGCAGGTTCGCGGCTTCCACTTTCAGAAATGGTGACGCTGGCGAAGCTTCATTCCAAAAAGCTCGTCATCATTGCGCCGGATCTCTCGATTGTCGATCTGACGCCTTATGGTATGACGGATTGGCCTTCGCTTCCCGCGCTGACCGAAAAGGGAGGCGACCTTTGGATCGTCCCAGGCGATCGGTTGATGTGTGGGCCCGAAATTGGATTGGTGTTTGGCACGAAGCGCGCGGTCGCCGACGTGACGAAGCATGCCTGGTCGGCCGCAGCATCGGCTAACAGTTTGTCTGTCTATTGGATGGCTAGCGTGCTGGATGTTGCAGCGTCAACGGAACGGGCAGAGCAAGAGCTACCTGTACTTAATTTGCTTTCAACTTCGATTGCCAATTTGGAAGGTCGCGCAGCACGCATGTTGCCGCAGTTAATTGCAACCGGCCAAGTAGCCAGTGGCGAGGTTGTCGCAACGTTCTCGCGACTCGATGAAAACGCATCCGCATCGTTTAGCATTCCATCGGTGGCGTTATCTCTCGTGCCTGTTGCACAAACGGCCACCCAGTTGGTCGAAAAACTATCCCATGCAACGCCTGCCGTGTTTGCCACCTGCGTTGATGACCGTGTGATCCTTAACCTGCGAACGCTAGGTGCCCATCAGGATGCCTCTTTAGTGGACGCCTTTGCAGGTCTCGTTCGCGAAGGAACTAAGTAAGGCCAAAGATAGCTACGCGATAGATAGAGGGAATGATCTGTCTTCCTTCTATTTTGCCGCCCTTACTTGGCATAGAAACACGCCGTTAAACTTTTCCTAACCCGTAATCAGAACGTGGGTTATGGGGTCAACGGCATCTAAGGGGAACAAAACCGCCGAAAACCTCGCATCACGAACCGATAGTGAATAGACTGGGGAGTTGGTTCTGCCCCTGTTCTTCTTTTATGATAGGCCACACAAAGTGCGGCTTTACGACGTGTGACGGTTGGGTTGTATGCAACGGCGAAGTTTTCTTTTGGCGACAGTCCTCGGTTGTATTGCCGCACCTTTGTGCGCCGCAGATGCAACGTTGCCGGCTGAACACCATCCATGGGGACGATTTCCTGTCGGTTCCTGGAAAACGGTTCGCGTTGTTTCCGAAGCCTTCGATGCGAACGGACAGCCAAAAAGTGTCTCTACGACCGAGACGAAGACCACGCTGGTATCAGCTGATGCCAATAGCTACACGCTAAAGATTGAAGTCAGCGTTGATGTGCAAGGCAAGCGATTCCTTTCGCAAGCACAAACCATTAGGACTGGCTACTGCGGTGAAGCGGCAGGTCAAACGTTGGAATCGAATTCCATCGGCAAGGTCCAACTCGAAATTGGTGATCGTCAGATCCCTTGTGATCTGCGTCGGCTGGTGATCGTTGATAGTGATACCAAGCGAGTAACGACCGTCCATTACAGTAATCAAGAACCACCTTACGTCTTAAAACGTGAGAGTACGCTAACCCGCTTGCAAGATGGTACAACCTCGACGACCTCTACTGAAGTAGTTGCCTTGGGAGAAGTCTACAAGGTTCTAGGCGAAGAGCATCGTGCTACACGCTTTCTCACGCTGAGTACTAGTGCGTCGCAAAACAAGACAGTTACCAAGGAAGTGCAGTGCGCCGATGTGCCAGGCGGTGTGGTTGCCCACGAGTCTGTGGAAATGGATACCAACGGCAAAGAACTTCGTCGTAGCAAGCTTTCACTCGTTGACTACGGACTCGGAAAAGTCTCGTCCGAAGACGCCTGGAAAGGGCGTAAACGGATTTGGCAACGCAATCGTCGTTCGGATATGCGTAACGAATCTGACAAGCGTTCCAAGTAGTGCTTTGTCTCGTTTCTTGGGCACGCCGCATGTTGCCATTTTGCAACACGCTTTCATGGGCTCCCATCGGCCGCGTGAGTAAGTTTTTCACGCTCATGACTGCCCCCTTGGTTTGCCGCACTAGATTAAATCAAGTGGCAATTGGCGCTGAAGCGTCTATACTGAAACATCTTCAATAAACAGTCGTTACTCTCTCTTTCTGCGTCCAATAGCGGTCGCAATTTTCAAGGAATAGGTTCCATGCGTTTTGTGGAAATGACCGGCAAGACTCTGCAGCGTGTCATCAATGACGGCGAGTTGCATATTGATGATCTTGTTGCGTCCGGCGTACGCGAAGACACCATCATTCGCATCAATGAGCAGGGAGATATTGAAGTCCGGCGAGCAGATCGCTGGGATGTGATCGGCGGTCTGCTAGGCGAATTCCATCGCCGCATTCAAAGCCAGACGGGGCTCGATTGGGTTTAAGGCTCGATAGGATCAAATCCAATTCTGCCTACTTCGATTCGGCCCAGATCCCTCGCTTATTGAGCTTGGCCTCTTGAACCGCTTGTTTGAGTTCTTTTTCCTGCTGGGCCGAGTCTCCGGGATACGTTTCTAGCTTGCAAATACCTTGCTCGAGAATCGCAACGGCCAGCGACTTTTCTTCCACTTCGACATATCCCACCAAGCATCCATCACGATCAACGCGGCGTCGGTCGAGTTTTAATTTCCCCTTCTTTCCGCCGGCCAATTCATTTAACAGAAGTTCCGCTTGGCTGTTTTTTGACGCCGTTTCAGGCAGGCCAATCAGACGCAAACGACCTGTAAAGCTCTTCAGCGTATCAGACTCAACCGCCGTAGGAGGGATTTGCTTCTCTTCCAAAGGGAGCCCGCTGCCAGAAGGCGACTCGCGATGGGTTTGTCGGACCAAAAGTGTCCGTCCATCCAGCACCGAGCTGATCTCGCATTCCCCGGCGGTAAAACCACCGCTCGAAATTAAGGCCGCGTCTCCGGGGCCGTGAGGATTGCGTGCGGACTGGAACCAAACGGTCCCTTGTCGCATCACAACGAGTATCGCCAGTAAGGCCAAAAGCAAAAAGAGCTTCCGCCAAGATCGATTTTGTGGAGGAAGCTTTTTACGCATGGAAGATCATCAGTTGCTGCTGCAATTGGCAACTAGCAACTAGTTCTTGCTAAACCCGACCGAAGTCTTTTGCTCGCGCCCCAAAGGATTTTTGATGAACTGGCGGTAGCAGCTGGGGCAAAGATCGAAATTGCGCTTTTGATAGATGTCTTCGCCAATATTATCCATCGACTCTTCCGACATCTCCGACAGGATCTCTTCAATTTCCGATAGATGATCGCGATCGTCTTCAGGTTCCGATTCCATTTGGGGATCCATCGTGGCTTGGATCTCAATCTTGACAACGTAGCGCAGGTCATCCTGAGGGTCGATAACACAGCGGCAGCGGTCGCAAGAATAATGGATCATGGCGGTGATTCCTAAGGAGCCAAGAGGCAATGATAAACCGCACCGGAACAGGCAGTAATCATGAGTGCCTCGTGATGTGACGTCATGCATCCTAATGCGAAGTCGAGAATCGGAGCAAGCCGATTCTTTAGTTTTTGATTCGTGAATTCTTCATTTTCTAAAACAAACCGACAAGGCTAAGCCGTCTGCAAAAGCTTTTACGTTTGCAGCACTTCGCGGATGATGCATGCAGTGCCGTCAGGGCGATTTGTGCTGGTAGAGGTTAGGCACCAGCGATCATTTGTAAACGCCTAAAAATGACAAGTGCGCCGGCCCCGCAAATTTACCTGCGGCCTTCATAGAAGACTCCCCACGCCTCGGTAAAGAAAAGCATAGAGGCAGAGAGCTAGTTGCGATCCAGCGGAATTATGGAGCAATCCACACCTGAGCCAACATGGGGGAGTGGACTGCTCTCGACCAGCGTCCAAGGAGGCGGGGCTCAAAACGTCCTATCTTGCCCAAGCCAAAGACTTGCAAGGCCGTCAGCGCAGCAAAAGAGCCAAGCAAAAAGCTTGGCTCTTTGTGATTTTGACGGTTTTTCGCTCAGCGAATGTGATCCCAACTGGAATTAGACCAGTGGATCCTTCTTTTCGGTGATCGATGGGCTTTGTGGAGCCAATTCGGCGTTCAATTCGATGAACGGCTTTTGGTCTTCTGGCACGTTGTCTGCATGGAAAATGGCCTCTACAGGGCATTCTGGAACGCAGGCTTCGCAGTCAATGCATTCATCGGGGTGGATGTAGACCATCTGTTCACCCTCGTAGAAACATTCAACTGGGCAAACAACAACGCAGTCGGTGTATTTGCAACCGAAACAAGGCTGACAAACGACGTGTGCCATAGCAAACTACTCCCCTCATGGGATGCAAAAAAATTAAGAACGGCTATTCAGCGTAAAGGCAGCCCGGCTTTCTCAGCAGAACTGTCGTAACCAATCGGCATATCCAACGTATGTAGTTTACGAATCTTCTCAGGCTGGGGAAAGTAGTCTAAACCCGCTTTTTTCCCCGAGAAAACGGAGGAAAAATGGCGTCGCTATTGATTGGTTGTCTCAACAAATTGCAGTTACCGATTATCACAGCACCGCCCGTTCGGAACACCGACCGCTCTGCGGTGTTCTAAGGTCTGGTGGCCAGCGAGTTTGCCGATGTTTCCTGGAAATGGGGAATTGGTCCTTGCCCTAGGGCAGCCTGACGACTTTGCAAGCTGCTTTCAGCTTGCCGCTGGTTCTGGACAGGCTTACAATCGAAGGTAGTACAAGGGATCGTGGGGCGAATTCGGGGGAAGGTGGCCTATTAAGGCTAGCTTGTTTCCGAGGGCCGGAAGGCTCGTCGCTTTTCCACAAAAAATCACCTTGGAACGCGATGGCGCAGTAAAAGGTTTGTTTTGGTCACGCAAGGACGCAGGACAGACTACCGAATAGAGGTTATAGCGTGGCTCTCGCGGAAATCGATAAACAGCTGCTTGATCGCTGCCTATCCCGGCAACCCCGGGCATGGGAAGACTTCGTTGACAGGTTTCTCGGCCTCGTCATTCACGTGGTTCAGCACACCGGGCAATCCCGTAGCTTGCGGTTCACCCAGCAAGACCGCGAAGATTTCATCGCGGAGGTCTTCCTCGGAATCCTCGATGATGACTTTGCAGTGTTGCGCCGCTTTCGTGGCAACAGCAGCTTGGCAACTTACCTCACGGTGATCGCTCGCCGTATCGTGGTCAAGGAACTCCTTTCGCGGAAGGTGATTCCAGGTTCTTCGGCAGCTTCTATAGAGGAGCAAGCGGATCCTTCGCAGCCTATTGAAGCTCGCCTCTCGGATCGTGAAGAGGTCAGTCGCCTGCTTAGCGAGCTATCCGAAGAAGAGGCCAGCATCGTCAAGCTGTATCATCTCGAAGGCAAGAGCTATCTAGAGATCAGCCGGCTGGTGGGAATTCCCGAAAATAGCATCGGCCCTACGCTTAGCCGAGCCCGCGCACGGTTGCGTCGCGATGATGCGACTCGCGCCGTTTAGATTAGCCTACGGTCTACAGCACCCCTAGTACCGTGTCGGGTTGTTGCCCGCAGGCAAGCCTCGATAGCGTGGCATATAATTCTCTGGCGGTGTGCTTGCCGTTTGTGGTGTTACGCTTTCATCCACGAAGTCTTCACCGGAATAAGTCGCTTCGCGAAGGGACGTTTCAGGTACTCCCGTTGGGGCGAGGCCCACGGCCGTACGACCGGGATTGGCTAGATCGACCAGTGGATAACTGGCAAGTTCATCCTTGGGAAGCTGGAACAGCATGCCGGTAGTATCGAGTGGCTTGTTGATGATGTAGCTTGGAATTGTCATCGTTAGTTTGAGCTGAGCTTGTGGCATTTGCAGCTCCACCTTCCGTGGCAACGATACCCCTTCTGTGGCAAAGTGCTGGTGATCGCTGGCCCTGGCTGCAACAACCAGTTGGTTGCGGCTGTCTAAGATGAATTGCTCAATGATGACGCCGTACTGCTTATGAACACGTAAAACACGCACATATTCGCCAGTTGCCCCCGCTTCTTTAATGCGAAGTTCAACGGTCTGCGCGTCGACAGGAATTGGCCCTTCCATCGCTTGATTCGGATTGATGTCCAATATTCCCAGCGCTTCTGGCAACCAGCGTGGTTCGATTGGCAAGTTCTGGCGGTTAGGGCTGGCCGCATACTGGTCATGCTTGGCGTAAAACAGGCTCGACCCTGGAAGTTGTTTTCCCCAAACCCAGAATAGCTCGCGATTCGAGCCTAAATCGACCTCTTGCCCAAGTATGCTTCCGGCCCGAAAGCGAAGTTGTAGCGGCCGTTCGAAGGCAAAGTCTGCTCCGATGGCAGGCGCACCAGGTACTTGGACCTTGGCGGATTGCGTTTGAAGCGATTGGATTCGCGAGCTGTTGGCGGCAATCGGCGCAGCAAAGATTCTTGATTCGCGTTGGCTTCTAGCACAACGGGGGGCAGCGCTTTCGGAGTACGCCGCGTGAAGCTGTTGATCCAGTTGCAACCACTCGAGGCGCAGCAGGCCGTAACCACCAATAGCATCAGATAATTGGCAGTACGACGTGCGATCACCGGTGGGTCCTTGCAATCCAAATCATGTTTCAACTTCGAAGAAATGGGGATGTGTTCGTATTAAGCGGCTGCTGGGGTTTGGAGCAGTTGTCCTAGCTCTTGCTGAATCGTCAGAACGCGCGGCCCGCTCGGAAAGGCAACCTTCACGCGATACTCAGCTTCATTACGAGGACAGTACAGCGTGATAAATTCCGCGCCGGTCTCATCTTTTTCGCTTCGTTCAACACGCGTGATCCGACGCCTTACCAGCAAAAGTGCCAGCACATAGCGAACGTCCTCGCGGGAAGGATCTTGTTCGAGCTGTTCCAAGTAGGACAGCATCATGTCGTTAGGGGCCCACTGCACACGCTTGGTCGTTGCTTCAGTAACCACCGACTTCCAATGTCCCAGGCTATTTTCCGGTGGGCCAGTCCATCCCTCCAAAGAAAAGTCCTGCCGCACGACGTCGGCCCCATGGCGAACGATTGCTGAATAAATCGTTTCGCCAGCACGTAGCTCGCGCTGCGTGTTGTGGCATTTCCGCGTGCATCGCTGAACATCAAAGTCGATCATGGTCCCCTGGTTTCTCTGCGCTGGCCGTAACTTCTAACCGCTAGGCACCGTGTGGGCGTTGCCCCGCAAATCGCTGGGGATAGTACGAGAAGGGGCTGTTTGGCTCAAGGCAAACGTGGCCCAGAAGCTGAAGAACGTCGTAAAAATAATTTGGTTAGCTGATCTGCCTGAACCGCGCAGTTTCACCGGTCTCGCTAAATTCAACCTTGAGCGTTCGAGCACAGCGTGGACAGTGGAGCGTCTTCGTCTTGCCAGCTCCTTCGGGATAAACACGTAAGTAAGTGTTGCAGCAAGCGAAGTGAATGCCCATAAACGGGCGTCCGCCTAGCCGGGTTCCATCGGCCCCCGTGGTGCTAGAGTGGCTGAGCGGAACCGGTAAACGGGTCGCTGGAAAGGTCGATGCGCTCCTGGTTCATGGCGGCAGCCAACGGTTGGAATCGGTTCGTGGGAAAAGAAGTAAGCTCGCCGGACCTTTTAGAGCCCGTTCGGCTTTTCTGCCAAGGCCGAATTAGAAATGCCGCAAAAACATTGCCGGAGCAGCTATTTGGGGTGGATGGTGCGACTGTTTGGTGATTCCTGGCTTCGATATTGCCGAACCCAGCTTTGCCCCAGGACTTCCAAGGCCTTTTGTGTTTGAATAGAGAGATATGAACACTAAGCCAACTGCGACCTCACCTGTCACTGCGCCGCAACCTGTCCGTGGGGCAGGGCACATCGCTCGCGAACGCCCCGAGCTACTTGCGCCAGCTGGAGATGCCGACTGCCTCAAGGCGGCCATTGAAAACGGTGCAGACGCCGTCTACTTCGGGCTCGATACGGGCTTCAATGCGAGGGCACGTGCCAATAATTTTTCGCCGGCCGAACTTCCCCAGGTGATGTCTCTTTTGCACCGTCGAGGGCTGAAGGGGTACGTCACGCTCAACACGCTGCTCTTTACCAATGAGTTGCCAACGGTTCAAAATCTCGTGCGCCAGATTGCAGATTCCGGCGTCGATGCCGTTCTGATGCAAGACATCGGTGGCGTACGACTGGTGCGAGCCATTTGCCCCGATCTGCCCATTCATGCCTCAACACAAATGACGCTCACCAGTGGTGAGACCGTACGAGTGGCCGAAGAGCTAGGGATCGAACGCGCTGTGTTGGCACGCGAGCTTTCCATTGATGAGATCAAACAGATCCGCGAAGTCTCCAAGTTACCAATTGAAGTCTTTGTGCATGGAGCACTTTGCGTCGCGTATTCTGGCCAATGCCTTACCAGTGAATCGCTTGGTGGTCGCAGCGCGAATCGTGGTCAGTGTGCACAGGCTTGTCGCCTCCCGTACGACATCATCTGTGATGGGCGCGATGTGGGGCCTGAAAATGCCAAGTACGTACTAAGCCCCCAAGACTTAGCCGCTTATGCACTCATTCCTGATTTAATGGCGGCAGGCGTTTGCTCGCTGAAAATCGAAGGCCGCCTCAAAACGCCTGAATACGTTGCCAATATCACTCAGCACTATCGTCGTGCCATCAATGCGGCCGTCGAGGGACTTCCCGTCGAATTCACCAAGACCGATGTGGAAGAGATGGAGCTTTCGTTTTCGCGCGGCTTTTCACCCGGCTGGCTTGAAGGCAACGACCACAAGCGATTGGTACCCGCACAAAGCTCTTCCAAGCGTGGCGTGTTCCTTGGGAATGTCGTGGATGTCTATCGGGGGCACGTTGTTGTCGACCTAACGGGAAGCGTCAAACGTGGCGACGGCGTGGCGTTCGACTGTGGCCGACCTGTCGATGATGAACAGGGAGGACGCGTCTATGAAGTATTTCGCGGTGGCCGGTCGATTGAAGGGCTCGTTACGAGTGGGCGTGTCGAACTGAGCTTTGCCCATGATTCGCTCGACTTCGATGAGATCTGGCCCGGCCAACAAATCTGGAAGACCGATGATCCGCATTTGACGGCCCGCTTGCGCAAAACGTTCTCCAGTCCCGTGCCCCAGCGAACCCAGCCCTTGTCGGTTACGGTTTTCGCCAGCGAAGGGCAACCGCTTCGCCTCGTGGCAACGACGGAAAGCGGCGCGCGTGTTGAAATCGAATCAGAAGAGCCTTTGGCAACAGCCCAAAAACATGCACTCAGTGAAGACGTTCTCACGCAGCAGTTCTCGCGGTTGGGGGGCACCCCTTACGAACTGTCGCAACTAACGGCCCACATCGAAGGGCGGCCGATGGCCCCGTTTAGCTTGCTCGGCAAATTGCGGCACGAAATGCTATCGCAGTTGGAGCGTGCCAGTGGTCAACCGCCGCAACGTCAAATTGCAAATCACGACGTACTGGCCAGCATGCGACACAATCTGTGGAATAAGCTTTCGCTGGGAACCGATGCAGCAACTTCGAAAGCCAAAGAGACTTCGCCACAGATCCATGTGCTCTGTCGGTCGCTAAAGCAACTCGAAGAAGTGCTTGCGTTTGGTATGAAAAGCCTTTACGCCGATTTTCAAGACATTCGCGAATACCGTCAGGCAGTTGCATTGGCCGACGGTGCTTCGGCAAAATTGTTCCTTGCAACGCCACGGATTCAAAAGCCGGGCGAAATGGGGATGTTTCGCTTGTTAGAAAAGCAGAATCCAACTGGCATCTTAGTGCGAAACCTAGCCGGTTTGCGGCACTTCACGCATTTGGGCATGCCCGTTATTGCCGATTTCTCGCTCAACTGTACCAATGAATTAACGGCAGAATACCTGATTGATCAAGGTGCCCAGCGTATCACTGCCTCCTACGATCTAAATCGAGATCAGCTGCTGGATTTGATTCGGGCAATGCCTGCCAGTGTGGCAGAAGTGGTCCTCCATCAGCACATGCCGATGTTCCATATGGAGCATTGCGTGTTTTGTGCCATGCTTTCACCTGGCACTAACAAGACCAACTGCGGCCGGCCTTGCGACGTTCACGAAGTCAAGCTGCGTGATCGGATTGGCATGGAACATACCTTGGTAGCGGATGTTGGTTGTCGCAACACACTGTTCAATGCCGTGCCGCAAAGTGGTGCTGAGATCGCAGGTGATTTGCAAAAGCTGGGAGTTAGCCATTTCCGCCTGGAGTTGCTGCACGACTCCAAGGGTAACTTGCAACATCTTTTGCGGCTGTATCAGCAGCTGCTAGAGGGAAAAGTCTCTGGCAAAGAAGTCTGGACACAGCTCAAAGCCAGTAATCGAGTCGGTGTGACTCGCGGCACGCTTGATGAAAAGCGTGATCCGCTCGCCATTTTATAGGCTACGCATCCAGTGAAAGTTGACGCAGTCGCAAACTGTTCATCACCACGATCACACTGCTAGATGCCATGGCCAGCGCGGCGATTGAAGGGCTAAGCTCCCAGCCAAAAGGCTGTAGGAACAAGCCCGTCGCCAGCGGAATGAGAAGAACATTGTAGCCCAGCGCCCAAAACAAGTTCTGGCGAATGATTTGTACGGTATTGCGACCAAGGCGAATTGCTGCTGCCAACAATCGCATGTCATGCTTCCCCAGCACGACCTGTGCACTCTCTACCGCCAGATCGATCCCTGTTGAAAGGGCGACCCCCACGTCGGCTGCACTCATGGCCAACGCATCATTGGCACCATCGCCCACCATCACGGTAACCGCCCCCGCGGCCTTCGCTGCTTCGAGTTGCCGTTGCTTGTCCTCGGGCAAAGCTTGCGCGATAACCTCTTTGATACCCAGTTGGTTCGCAATTTCCTGCGCGGTGCTAATGCGATCACCCGACAGAAGCACCGTCTTTAAGCCCAAATCATTGAGCTGCGCGATGGCGTCTTGGCTTCCCTCGGCAATCTGGTCGGCCAGAATGATTTGCCCCAAGTATTTGCCCCCCATCGCAAACAGCACCATCATCTCGCTGGCCTGCGGCGTCTCCATTCGCAGCCCAACGAGGCCACTACGCCGCACAATCTGTTTACTGTCGAGCAGTTTGGCATTTCCCGCCAGGATTTCTCCCTGGTTGGTGGTCGCAACCAGTCCTCCTCCGGCAAGGTTTTGGACCGAGTCCACCTGCAAGGCTGCAAGATCATACGGTGGCTCGGCCGTGGGCGCCGCCGATTGTTTCTGGGCGTGGGCCACAATCGCTTTGGCTATGGGATGACGGCTATGGCGTTCAATGCGTTCGGCAACTGCTAATAGCTGTGACGCCGTAACCGAGGGAGCAGGCTCCAAACGCAACACCTTCGGCTCGCCCCAGGTTAATGTGCCCGTTTTATCTAAGAATAAAGTCTGTGCCTGCGCAAGTTGTTCAATGGCTGCCGCATCTTTGAATAGGATGCCTGCTTCGGCCCCTTTGCCAGAAGCCACAAGCACAGCAACCGGCGTAGCCAGCCCCAGTGCACAAGGGCATGCCACAACCAGTACGGCCACTGCATGACGCACCGCCACGGCCACATCGTCCGGCGTGTGCCAAATCCAGTACGCAAATGTTGCCAGCGCGATTACCAGCACCGCTGGCACAAACCGGGCAACTACCCGATCGGCCAATCGATGGTAGGCCATTTTGGTCTGCTGCAGGTGTCTGACTTGTGCCGCCATTTTGGCCAGCCAAGTTGCCGCCGCCGACTGGGTGGCGCGCATCGTAAGGGCCGCATCTCCTAGCACGGAGCCCGCAAATAGGGTGTCTCCCACATGCTTCGTGATCGGAAGTGGTTCGCCCGAAAGCATTGCTTCGGTGACGTCAGCAGTTCCCACCAAAACCGTCCCATCCACCGGCACACGTTGCCCCGCCGCCAGCAGCACGCGATCACCTGGCACAATTTGACACGTGGGAATCGTCTCGATACGGCCATCGTCCCGTTCTACCGTGGACGTGTCGGGTAAGAGCGTTAGTAAAGCTTGGGCCGCACTCGATGCGCGAGCCCTTGCCTTTAGTTCTAAATACTTTCCCAGACTGATAAAGGCCAAGATCATTGCCCCATCCATCAGTTCCATGCGATGCTTCGAGTGCCCCAAAAACAAAGAGCTTATTCCAGCGAGGTACGCCGCCGAGGTGGCGATCCCTACGAGCGCATCCATGGAAACAATTCGGTGCCGCAACTGCTTAAGCGCCGAGACCACAAACGGCAGCCCCACCACAATTTGCGCAATTGTCGCAATGACAATTCCCAGCACCATCAGTCCGGTGCCATGTCCGGCAAGGTGCAAGGCGATCAGAATGCCCGAAGCGATTCCCGCGACGATAAACCGCCACCACCAGCGTTTCGATTCGACGGTCGTTTCGTCAGAAGCTTCTTCGATGGAGGAGTCTATCTCCGACGAAGATTCCGGCTGAAGTGGTGTTGCCGTATAACCAAGCGACTGGACGAGCGTTTGAATTTCGGCCGGTCGCGGGCCATTTGCCGCCACCGTCACTTCGCCACTTCCCATGGCGAAATTAATACTGGCCGATTGGACCCCGGGCAGTCCCTTGCAAGTCCGTTCAATCGTCGCGGCGCAGGCGGCGCAGTGCATTCCGCCGATTCGAAAGGCAAATTTCTCGGAAGAATCGGTGGGATTGTCGTTGGTAGGGTTTGGCGTAATCATAAGAGTTGTCATCCATTATACGAGCGTGCCTCACGCTAAAGCAAAGGCTCGCAAACAAGCCGATTGCCGGGCTTTTATCGCGTCAGATTCCCCCAGGACACTTGTTTTCGAACCCTGTGAAAGCAAGGCCGGTCTCCTCGCTCACTTTACTAGAAACTCAATCGCGAATGCTTGCTGAAATCATTTCTATCGGTGATGAGCTAACCAGTGGTCAACGTCTAGACACCAACAGCCAGTGGTTAAGTGAACGATTGGGAGAGCTTGGCATTCGAGTTGGCTATCACACAACAGTGGCAGACGACCTGGCGGCCAACGTTTTGGTTTTTAAACAAGCGGTCGAGCGGGCAGACCTGGTGATCAGCACCGGTGGACTGGGCCCGACGGCCGACGACCTAACGCGTGAGGCCATTGCCCAAATGGTAGGCGTGCCACTGGTCATGTACCCCGAAGCTCTCGCCCATATCGAACAGTTGTTTGCGCGGCGCAAGCGTCCCATGCCACCGGCCAATCAGCAACAGGCACTGTTTCCGGAAGGTTCGGTCATGGTGTTCAATCCCCATGGCAGTGCGCCGGGCATTGATCTGACTGTCTCCCGCTCGGGTAAAAAGCCGTCACGCATTTTTGCACTACCAGGCGTCCCGGCCGAAATGCGCGAAATGTGGGAAGGTACGCTCGCCAATGCTATCAGCGACATGCTTCCAGAAAAAACCGTTCTGCACCATCATCGCATCAAGTGCTTTGGCGTTGGTGAAAGCGACTTAGAAGCGATGCTTCCCGATCTCATTCGTCGTGGTCGTGATCCCATTGTCGGGATTACGGTAAGCAAGGCGACCATCACCCTTCGCATTACCGCAGCAGCGCCGACTGTAGAGACCGCTCGTCAGCGTATGGTACCGACAATCGAGACAATTGAGCAATCGCTCGGCCATCTCATTTTTGGGCGAGAAGACGATGAACTGCAACACGCAATTTTGCATCAGTTAGATGCCAAGCGAAAAACACTGGCCTTGGTAGAGTGGGGGACAGGCGGACTTGTCGGCCATTGGCTCTCCGAAGTTCCTCAGCATCACCAATCATACATTGGTGGCTTGACCATCAATTCCGCAAGCGTTGCGAAAAAGCTGCTTAACGTAGAATGGCCCGAAGAATACTCGGATGACGCCTCACTCTTTGAGCCCTTGGTTATCGCCATGGCCAAACGTTGGCGTGAAGAGACCGGAGCGGACTATTGTTTGTCGATTGGGCCATTTCCTTCGCCGATTATGGGGCAAAAGGAACCGGGTAATGTGCTAATGGGTTTGGCGTCTGCCTCGTATGCCGCAGCACAAGCCTTTCCATTCGCGGGCCATCCAGACATTGTAAGGCCCCGCGCTGGCAAGCAACTTCTAAACCTATTGCGACTACATCTATTGAAGGAGGGAGCGTGATGCTCCTTCTGGTGGCTTAGCCGTCGTGCGCCGCACTGTCTTCGCCGTCGGCCTGCTTTTCACGCTTATAGCGAGCGATCTCCTCGGCCAAGAACGCTTTTTCTTCGGCCGAAAGCTGCGTCGTTTTCGACCAAAACCAGCGTGATTCAAGCCAGTCGGCAAACGCCAGCACGACCATCCACACCACAAGCAGCAGAACAAACAGCCAATACGCGGCCGACACAACAGGGTCCATCGCAAACAGGTCACCCAGCAGCGAAAGCCCTACTACCCCCAAGATGCCGCTGGTTTGTAAACGCCTGATATACTGCCGTCGAAAGAAGACCAGTTCTTCATCGCTCAGGCCGCCATGATCGACGGTCCGATAGCTTCTTACATGCATGATGCAAAGGACTACGGCCGCCAAACAGATTCCCAGCGAGAGATAGATTGTCAAAGGGTGACGTGCCTCGCATCACGAACGGGAAAAGGGAAGGGGGGACCTGCGTCGCAGCCACTTCAGGCATTATTTTGCCCGCTTCATCCACTCCAGCACGACCCAGCCCACCTTCGCCAGCGATAGCGGCGAGCACTTGCTGGGAACATCTAGCGTGGTATGCCAGTAGGTCTGCTCGCGCGAGGTAGGGTAGTCAAAATCAATGATGTCACAGCACGGAATCTTGGCGATGTTGCGAATGGCCAAGTGATCGTCGCGAACTTCATGCCCCACTTGATTGATGAACTCTCGCACGCCCAATCGGCGAGCCGTTTCCCAAATCTCATTAACCATCGGACGTGTATCGGGCCAGCCGCTGCTGTTCGCTTCTCGATAGATTTGTAATTGAGCGTCTCCCACCATATCGACAAGCACCCCCCAGCGATAACGGTGGGCCGGCGGATTGGCAACATACTCGTGGGCGAAATGCTCCGAACCTAGAAAGTATTTGTCGCGAGCAGGGTCAAAGATCAGCTCTTCACCATCGAACAACACAAAGTCTACGCCGTATTTTCCAGGCATCTTTTGCAGGTGATGGGCCATTTCGCATAAGAGTGCACAACCACTTGCGCCATCGTTCGCCCCGACAAAGATATCGCCCCGCTTGCTCGGATCAGGATCATTATCGGGAAAAGGACGTGTGTCATAGTGGCAGCAAAGAAGGATGCGGTCTTTGGCTTCCGGATGCCACTGCACGATCATGTTCGCCATCGGCACTGCCGCACCGGTTTCCGGATGACGCGCCGTGAACGCTTGCATTTCCACTTTGCCGCCAAGCGACGTGAAATGCTTCGTTAAATAATCTTGCTGCTGCTTCATCCCCTTGCTGCCTGCAACGCGAGGACCAATCGCACAGATCTTTTGCAGATGGTCAAACGCCCGTTCGCCCTGAAACGGAATGTTGGCGAGCGTCAATTTGGAAGCGGCCGGACGTTGCGCATAAGCCCGAATTCGACCCGAAACAAGCGGAATCGTAAGCAGCATAATGAGTACGACTGCCACAATCAGGTTGCCCGACGTGAAAAAGTTTCGAGGGCGTTTCGCAAAATCCATGGACGCGGCTCGGTCAAAAGGAGAATCCGTTCGCCCGCATTTCCTGATTGGAAATACCGGCAAAGCCTAGCTAACTCGTTCAATATCAGTATCTTATGTAAAGTCCGATGTGCTGCCTAGAGAACTTCAGGTGGGAGAAGGTCAACGGCTCTGGCTGAATGTCGTTTTTCCCTCGAAAAACCTAACAAAAAATTGACCTAACGGATTTTGAGTCACTCGAAGTAAATTGGAAGTTAATCGCTGTCTGGCGTGGAAAACCGGTTGAGGTTTTCCGCCTTGGCTTAGTTGGCGTTTGGCCAAAAAAGCAGGGGCTCGGATCGCCAGAACGGACATGGAACTGTTTGCTGGGTGAGTCGTGCCAAAAGCACGTCTTTTGAGATGTCTACTTCCTTATCGCATTCGCTTGAGAGTCGCACCTCTGTCAAGGAATACCTTTCCCAAGAGGATTGTCAGCGCATTCGCCGCTGGAACGACACCGAAGTTCTCTACCCACGAAATGCCACCGTTGCCGAATTGTTCGCGGAAAGACGTGCCAAGCATCCTGCCCGTACGGCCGTCATTTTTGGTTCTACCTCTTGGACCTACCAGCAACTCGACCAACAAGCCACTCGCGTTGCCCAACATTTATTGAAGCAAGGGCTTGGCTATCGTAGCGTCGTGGGGATTATGGTGCCCCGCTCGCTCGAGATGGTTGCGGCCATGCTGGGCGTGCTGAAGATTGGCGGCACCTATGTTCCGCTCGAACCAAGCTATCCCGAGCAACGTTTGCAGTTCATGGTTGAGGATGCCTCGGTTCAGTGGCTCATTACCCATTCGACGAAACAGATCCTTGCTGATAGCTTAGGTGCACCTAGCGTCAACTTGGATGAGCTTCTTTCGCCAATTGCAGTAGTAGAATCAATAACTTACACGGGCCCAGAACTGCCCGAGAATCCGCTTACGGCCGAAGACGCTTGCTATATCGTATTCACCTCGGGATCAACCGGGCGTCCTAAGGGAGTCGCGATTCCGCATCGTGGGATTGTACGATTGGTCCGATCCGCACCTTGGATTGACTATACCGAAGACGATGTTTTCCTGCAGCACTCGTCGCAGTCCTTTGACTTGTCGGTGTTTGAGGTTTGGGGGCCACTGCTCAATGGGGCACGTGTGGTGGTTGCACCGCCGCACTTACTTTCGTTGGAAGAGCTCGGCCAAGTCATCGTCGAAAACAAGATCACCACCCTGTGGCTAACGTCCGGCCTGTTTCATCAAATGGTGAACCACCGAGTGCAAGACCTAGCCGGCCTGCGGTTTCTTCTGGCTGGCGGTGATGTTGTATCGGCCGTGCATGCACGTAAGGTGCTAACGCACTGCCCCGGTGTTACCTTTGTCAATTGCTACGGCCCAACCGAAAACACTACCTTTTGCACATTCCAACGCATTGCGTCGCTGCAAGACTTGGGCGAGGGCCCGCTTCCCATTGGTCGCGCACTTCCGACCAGTACGCACTACATTTTGGATAGTGACGGCAACGAAGTCCCCGTTGGGGCCGTGGGCGAGATCTACTGCGGTGGCGACGGCTTGGCGATTGGTTATGTCAATCGACCTGACCTAACAAATGAGCTATTCCAGTGGCACACATTGGCGGACGGCCATACAGAGCGGCTCTATAAATCGGGCGATTTGGGAGCCTGGCGCGAAGATGGCACGATCGACTTCCATGGCCGCGCAGACCGACAAGTCAAGATCCGCGGCTTTCGCGTGGAACTTGGCGAAGTCGAAGCAGCACTGCATGATCATCCGTCCGTCGATCAAGCAACCGTTTTAGTGGAAACCGAGGCCGATGCTCATAAGAGGATGGTGGCCTATTTGGCAGTAGGAAGTCGCACGGCCCCCTCCTGTGGAGAAGTCCGGCAGTTCTTGTCGCAGCGAATGCCCGACTACATGATCCCAACATTCTTTGTGACACTCCCCAAGCTGCCCCTGAACTCCAACGGCAAGGTGGATTATCGCGCCCTTCCCAAACCGACGCGTGAGTCCCCCTGCGCCGGCGCTAATGCCTGGGGAGCACTAACAGCAAATCAGGAAAAGCTAATCAAAATCTGGGAAGAGGTTTTTCATGTGGCCGGCCTCTCTCCGGCCGATGAGTTCTTTGCACTAGGGGGCGATAGCATGCTCGCTATCGTCTTGTTAGCCAAGGTTGAGGCAACCTTCGGCAAGTCACTATCCATGGCAGACCTCATGCGCTCTCCAAAGATCGCCGACTTTTATACGCTGCTCGATGCGTCGGAAAAGAATGCTTCTTACAGCGACGCTGTTCTTATTCAGCCGGGTACAAAGTCACCGACGCTCTTTTACGTTCCCTGTTTGCACGGCAACCTCTTCACGATTCGTCAGCTGGCAAAACACCTTGGCAGTGATCGGGCCATCTATGGCCTACAGCCCCAAGGGGTAGATGGTGAGTCGGCTCCGCACGACACCATGCAAGCGATTGCCTCGCACTACTTGGCACAGGTTCGCAAGGTTCAGCCGCACGGCCCCTATCATTTGATGGGCTATTCGCTTGGCGGCACCGCCGCTTTTCTGATGGCACAAATGCTACAGCAAGAAGGCGAGACCGTAGAACAACTATTGCTCATTGATCCTCCCCGTCGCTGGCGTCCCTGGTGGATGACTCGGCTACAGCAATTTGTCGCGCGATGTGGCGATCTCGTCCGCTGGGCATTGTGGCAAGTTGGTAGGAGAAACCGTCCTACACCGCCGCAATTGCCGCATCAAAAAATGATGGCTGCCCACATTCAGGCCATTACCAATTACAAAGCATCCCCGTATTGGGGCCCGGCAGTTCTTTTTAAGCATGGTCAGCAAGCGGGGCTTATCAAGCGAGTCGTCGATGGTGCGCTGGGCCTGTTTGATTGGCGGGGCATCCTGCCAGAATCCACGCCTGTGGTGAAAATCCCCGGCGATCACACCACCATGTTCCAGGGCGAGAATCTGGTCGTGATGGCGGGCGAAATGCGAGACTTGCTACGCGAGGAAGAAGAGTCGCAGCAATAAGCGGTATCAGCCTGCAGTCTTGTTGATTAATCGCTGCTGTACAATTCGTAGAATGCCGCGGGCAACGTCATCTTTGCTGCCGGCGATTCGTTCTACGAGGTTCCCCTGCGGATCTAGTAGCTCAATATCGTTCTCAAGCGCATCCATGGCCGACGGACCATTGAGCACCATCAGCGAACAGCTCTTCTTTTGCATCTTTGTAAGAGCTTTGAATCGCTGATCGTCCGTCTCCAAGGCAAAGCCTACAAGCCACTGGTCGGCGCCTTGTTCTTTCCCAGTTCGGCCATCACATCGGGCGTTTCTACCAGCTCTAACACGAGCGGTGCGCCAGTTTTCGAGATCTTCTTATTCGCCACCTTCAGCGGGCGATAGTCGCATGGCGCAGCAGCACCAATCGCCCCATCACAAGCGGGGAACAGTTCCAAACAATGTGCAAGCAAGTCCTCAGTCGATGTAATCCACTGTACTTTGGCAGCGGCCGGATAGGTGATATTCACCGGGCCACTAACGATGACCACTTCATGCCCCAGCTCTAAGGCGGCTTGCGCCAGTCCCATTCCCATGCGACCGCTTGAGCCATTGGTCAAATAGCGGACGGGATCTAGGTATTGCCTCGTGGGGCCAGAGGTAATCAAAATCCGCGCCATCGATTGCCAGCCAACTTTTCTAGAGATGCCAAGCCAAAGCCGAGGCGTGATTGTTGCCTACCGGAATAGCGGAGACTTGAAAGCACCACGTGCCGGTGCGGCCGACGGGGTCAAGCTACGAATCTTTCCCTGTGGAACCAAACCCTCAATATGGATGGGGTCGGTTAACCGTTCCACAGCAATGTTGCCGGCCTCGTCGCGAACTTCAAGCTGTAAATAAACCTGCTTGTGGCCACGTGGGTCGCACTGCCAGAGGAACTGTCCAGAATTGTCCAGCCCTGCCGCAATCGGCGTGTAGATTCCGTCTGCTCGATCACTGTAGGCCAGTGAAACACACCGTGGGCCCAGGTGAAGGTCCGTGGCTTCCCAGCGAATGTCTAGCTTGCCTGCATCAGCACCTTTGCCGTAAGCAGCCGACGTGATTTTGCAGCGAGGACGTGTGGTGTCGATCCCCACATAAATATCCGCAGGGTCGCCACGTTGTGGCTTGTTCCCTTCGAGGCCATTGTTGCCAACGATCACAATGCGGAAGCCATAGGTGGCCTCATTGTTGACTTCAACTTCCATCGGGCTGATCTTGTCCTGATCCGAGCCCCATTTTCCCCAGGTAAGCCCGTTGTCCGTCGTTCCCCACAGCTCGATTTCTTTGATTCCATCGGGGCCAACCGATTCCAAGTCGTAGTCCAGTGTAAATCGGCGCGAGTTCGATAGCCGTGGCGAATCAACCACAGGCAGCGGTACGAGAGACGAACTCTCGGGAAGTGCTTCGGGATCAGAACGCCCAGGAACAGGGGTAATGGTCTCACTTCCAGAGGTACTGGGCAGCGGCCCAATGTCCGAGGGTGGTACAGTTGGAATTCGTGGCTCTTTGGGACGCATGGTGCTTGGCGGAAACATTTCCTCAGGCGGATTATTGCTGGCCGAGGAAGTGACCGGCTTTGCCGATGGCGCATTGCCTGCATTGTCGCTCGTTGAAGGCAAGCGAAGGTCGGGCAGTGGCTTGGTCCCATTGTCAGGGAGCGGCAAATCAAGCTTGTTAAATGGAGACGTGAATGCTTCGCCATTCGGGTTAGGCTTGATGCGAGGAGGAAGCAGTTCTTCCGTAGCAGGTCCCGTCGGCGCCGTTGCAAAGCGACCTGGGCCTCTTGTCAAAGCATTCGTTTTCGGCGACTCGCCAGAAAGCGAAAGGCTTTCTTCTTGCGTGTTGTTTTCGGGAACGCCACTATTTGCCAATCCACTCGGAGTGCCCAGTTGTGGCGATCGATCAGTGGGAAGCTGGTTATCAGCGGGCCAGCGCGAGGCAGCGAGATCATCCGAGCCCGGTGGATTCGATGCTAAAGGAGCGGGCTTTTCGACCATCTTCGCGCGAGGTGAAAATGTCAGTTGCTCGGCATGGATCTGCTTGTTGCCGGCAGCGTCACTTACCTCCGCACGAATGTTTAGCGTCGTGGAGGAAATATCGGGCTCAAATGCCGTACGTCCAAAAGTTTGTCCTGCGGCAATCGTGGTATTACGAGTGTTGACCGTGATCGGCATCCAAGGGTTGCTCGCCCCAATGGCATCCTGATATTCCAGTTTGAGGCTGGAAGGTTCCAGGTGTGGGTCTGACATTTGCCAAACCACTTCCACGCGCCCTTGTTCCGTAACTTTCGAAGTTACCTTGAGCTTGGGCTTTTGGGTATCGACCACCACGCGCAATTGTGGCACGGTGTCCGGCGGAATCTTCTTGGATTTGGCGTCGGCGGCAATTCGCGTCACAAACCAAAATTCTAAATCCTGTTTCACGCGAAAGCGAAACTTGCCTTCGCTCGCAGGTACGTCTCGAAAGTGGCTCCAGTTCTTTCCCTGGTCCCACGAGACAAACACGCTTACCATCACGTTCGGGTCGGTTTCCGTCGGCGAGCGATTGATGGCAAACGGGATTTCCATCTCGTTTTGGCCAACCAAGCTGGCCGCTGGTAAGCCATCAGATACTCGCGCAGGTCCTGCACTGGGCTTCGCGCCGGTTAGCTTCTCCCAAATGCCGGAAGTCTGGCGGCACGCGACCTGAGGCGCGACAATCATCGCAACCGCTCAGCGTCAGTTTTCCAAACAGGCTTCGCATCTGCCGACCCTGGCAAAGTATGACAGCACACCCCACAAGCGAACTGTGGGTTCTCGTCCAGTATCGGAGGTAGCCAGCACAAGACTTGAATTACCGCCGATGGGTTAGGCGGAATTCTTGTTGCAGATATCCTATTCTGCATAGTCGGCTTAGATTGACGCGGCAAAAGCTCACTTTTGCACCGCGTCAGCCGGTTTTGAATTGGCAAGTGCTCAGCGAACTAAGCCGCCTTGCGAACGATGATGGCGCTTGCCTGGCCCTGCGGCGTAATGTTGAGGCTGAGGGCAGTCTCACCAGCGGAAGCGGTTGCAGAAGTGTTCACGGCAATCGGGCAAGCTGGATCCGGCGTCTCGTAATTGAGCGTCCGGAACAATTTGCCATGTTTCAGCGCACTCAAGCTTGCGATCAACTCGACAAGTCCGCTGGCCGCTCCCAAGTTGCCAAAGTAGCTCTTGGCCGCAACAACAGGAACCTTGGCGGCATTGCCGGTAAACACGGCCGCAATTCCTGCTGCCTCATCGGCGTCCATTTGAACCGCACCAAGTCCATGGGCATGGATATGACCGATGTCCGACGGGCTAAGGCCAGCGCTCTTCAGTGCTAGGGTCAAGACGTTGATGACGGCCTGCTTGGTATTGCCATGGCCGTTGCGCGAGACAACTGCCGTTGCCCCAAATCCAAGGACTTCGCCAAAGACAGTTGCGCCGCGGGCTTTTGCCGTTTCTGCTTCTTCCAAAATCATCGCGCCGGCCCCTTCGCCGATCACGCTACCGGTTCGGTGAAGGTCGAATGGGCGGGAAGCCCTCGCAGGGTCGCCAGGATCTTTTGCCATCTGCTCTTGGCCCACCACATGCAGCGTGCGAGCGACATGAACCTTTGTGCCAGTCGCTCCCGCGATGATGATGTCGGCATGGCCGCGGGTGATTGTATGGAATGCTTCGCCAACGGCTAGGTTTGCCGATGCTTCACGCATGGTGACCGAGTTATTAGGCCCATGCAGATCGTTAAAAATCGCAATATGGCTGGCAGGCAGGTTAGGCAGGTACTTCAGCAGCCACAAAGGCTCAACGGCAGGAAGTCCTTTCTCGGCCCAGCGGTCAAAATGGAACTCATTCTTCTCGTCCAAGCATGCCTTTACACCAGCGGTGAACTCTTGTGGCAGCGTCAGCATATAGTCCGAACCATAGACGCAGCCGATGCGATCCAGATTCGTTTCGCTCAGCTTAAGCCCGCCGTGGGTGATGGCCAGTTGGGCAACCGCTACACCCATCTGAATCTCGCGGCACATCACTTTGATGTTCTTTTTGATGTTCCGAGCCATCGTTTTTTCCAGAGGCCCAAAGTCCTCAATGGAACCGGTGAAGTCGAGAGCTTCACCGCCGATATGGGTTGGCAGGTGTTCTACGGGAATGCTCGTCAGCGGGCGGACGCCGGAAGTTCCTGCCGACAGGTTTTCCCAAAGCTTCTCTGGCGTATTTCCAAGTGGAGACACCACGCCCAAACCGGTGATCAGTACGCGACGCGTCATGGAAAAAACCTAGCACTCACAGGTAAATGACAAAGCTTGGCTGATGGGCCTGCGAATTCTGCACAGGCTCTCTCAATCGGATAGCTTTATCGGCACGACAGCCAATACAGTTTCCCGAGATTGCCAAATTCTAAGGGTAAGTACGCTCCAAGTCGAGAAGCCGATCTCCCTAAAAGAAGTAGGTCCCTCCAGGGATACAGGCGTCCAACAGGGAGATTTTATGTTCCCGTTTTTACGCAGTCTCCGCAGTTTAGTTGGTCAATGGAAAACCTGGGAGAATCAGGCAAACAGGTAAATCTTCGTTGGATATCCGCAAGATTGCCAGGATTGCCGGTGGCATGGCCAGCCCAATTCGAGGGACACCGGCAGAAATCGATATGGACGCCTGCTGCCGATTTGCTAATCTCCCGCAAAAATAGGGCTCAACTTTTTGGGCAAATTGTCGTTGTGCCAAGTAGGCCGGGCAAAGAGGAGTGAAGAGATGAATCGTTCTTGCGTTATTGCATTGTGGATGGGAGTTGTTTGCGTTGGACTGGCGGCATCGGCCCAAGCGCAAGAGTCATCATCATGGAAGATGCCAAACCTCAATCCTTTCAAAAAGGCTCACCCAGCAACAGGCAACTCGTCTGTGAACCCTTGGGTCAGCAGCAATGAGCCTGCGCCGAGCAAATGGTCAATGTTCAGCACGACGCCAAAAACGAACACCGGTCCCAGCACCTGGGACAAGATGTCCAACTCCACGAAGAACGGCTGGTACAAGTTCAAAGACGCCGTCAATCCTTTTGACGACGCGAACGATCCGCCAAAAAAGCCCTACAACCCCTTCAGCCTAGGCAGCAAGGGAACGACCTCCAGTTCCAGCAGCGGTGGCTATAGTGGTTTCTCAAGCACGAAGTCATCCACCCCCAAGAGCTCAGGCAGCAGCTTCTGGCCTTGGTCAAAGTCGAGTGAAAAGGAATCCAAGCCCCACACCGTCAATGACTTTTTGTCGCAGCAACGCCCAGAATAACTTCTGCCGTTACTCGTCGACCAATCGATATCCCACTCCGGCCTCGGTACGAATGTATCGGGGCCGTGTTGGTTCTGCTTCGAGCTTTCTGCGCAATTGCCCCATATAGACGCGCAAGTACTGGTTCTCGAACACGCTATCCGGCCCCCAGACCTCTTTCAAGATCTGGCGATGAGTGACCACTTTGCCGGCATGCTGGATGAGTACCGTCAATAGTCGGTACTCAGTTGGCGTCAGATGAATCTCTTCGCTTCCCACGTGAACAGTCCGCCGAACCAAGTCCACCCGCAGTTCGCCAACAGAAAATAATGGGTCGGCCGACTTGGAAGTAGATGCGGCCGAGTGCCGAAGTGCCACGCGAATCCGCGCTAGTAGTTCGCCCGCACTAAACGGCTTCGTCAAATAATCATCAGCCCCAGCATCGAGGGCCGAGACCTTGTCAGACTCTCTGCCTCGCGCGGAAAGAACAATGATGGGAACGGTAGACCATTCCCGCAGTCGCGTGATCACTTCGAGACCATCTTGATCGGGAAGTCCTAAGTCTAGCAGCACTGCATCGGGCGGTTCCGTGACGGCCGTCCCAATTCCCTTGGCGGCTGTGTCCGTTTCTAGAACCTGAAAGTCGTGCGACTCCAGCGTGATGCGAAGGAACTTCCGAATCGGAACTTCATCTTCAATCACCAGGATTTTTGCACGATTACCGGTCATCTAACGCCACAATGCTTCTGCGACAAACAAGGGTCAATGTTCATGTTGTACGGGTCGGCTGACGCCAGCCACGTGAATTGGCAATGCAAACCGAAACAAGGCGCCGCCACCGTGGCGGTTCTCTGCAACGATTTTACCACCATGTAAGTCCACAATACCTCGGCAGATGGCAAGGCCAATGCCGCTCCCCACGCCGGTTCGTCCATTAACGCGATAAAACTTCTCAAACAGCCGATCTGCCTCTCCAGGTGGAAACCCGGGCCCACGATCCGCTATTTCAATCCAAAGAAAGTTTTCCTCCTGCCGCGCCGTCAGGTCAATTGGGCTACCCTCAGGCGAGAATTTGACCGCGTTGTCCAGCAAATTAATCAGCACCTGCTGAATGAGCAGCCCATCAATCGGCACCAAAGACAGATCCTCAGGAAGATGCGTCTTTACGGAGTGACCTCGCAATTGTCGTTCAAGTCGGCTTAATACCACCCCAATCACTTCTTCAATAGGTTGCAGCTCACGCTGTACCTGGATGACTCCCGCTTCGAGTTTCGTCAGGTCGAGCAAGTTGGTTACCAGGCGATGCAGGCGCTCGGCTTCATCCATGATTGACTCGGCCAAATCATGGCAGGTCGCTGCCGAAAGTTGCTGTCGCTCATCGACAAGCAAGCTGGCGGCTCCAGTGATGGTTGCCAGGGGCGTTCGTAGGTCGTGTGAAACCGCGCTAAGGAGCGCATTGCGCAAACGTTCCGTTTCCACTTGCAAACGGATCTGCTCCGCTTGGCCGGCCAGGGCGCAGCGTTCGAGTGCGCTTGCCAACTGGGAAGCAAAGGCCCGCAGCAATTCTCGCTGTTCTGAAGATAGGGGCTGGGCTTCATTTTTGGGTTTGACCCCCAGCACGCCCACAATACCACCGGTCACAAGCAAGGGAATGTAGGTGGCAGTCGTACCGGGGAGCGTATCGGTACCGGCCCCCGCAATTTCTCGGTGGTCAAAAACCCAGCGTGTTACCGCATCATCTTTGCTGGGGGGCGAGCTTTCGGGCAGAGCCGAAAGGGGTAGCAGCTGGCCGTCAGAATTGGGAACGACGATCCACGTATCTACATCGATTGCACTGGCAATGATCTTTTGGGCCGCGTTGGCAACCGCTTCACTGGTTGGCAACTGCGTGAGTTCTTTGCTAAGCGACAGAAGAGCAGCCGTTTTACGTTCACGCTCCCTCGCGCTAATCGTTTGGGCTCGCACGCGCACCGTCAATTCACTGATGACAATCCCGGTGGCCAGCATAACGCCAAACGTCAGAAAATACTGCGTGTCGGAGACGACAAAGTTTCCATAGGGAGGCACAAAAAACAAGTCAAATGCCGCCACGCCTAGCACCGTCGTCAAGATCGAAGGTCCCCGGCCATACGCTAACGCAATCGCCACCACACCCGCGAGATAGACCATCACCAAGTTGGTGATTTCCAAAAACGGAAACAAAACAGCGCAAATGGCGGTGCAAATCGCCGTTGTCACGACCGACCAAGCATAAGGCTTCCACGGCGTTAACGAAGGTTTAGCTTGGTGTGATGTTGTGGACGGCGCTTGGTCGTCACCACTGATGAAGTAGATGTCGATATCACCACAATCACGAATCAATTGCTCAATGAAAGTCCGTTGCCAGAAGAACTGCCAGCGGCTACGCGTCGGCTTTCCAACTACAATCTTCGTGACATTGTGATTGCGAGCATATTCGAGAACCGTGTCAGCAAAGTTGGTTCCTGCTAAATGCGCAACAGTTGCCCCAAGCTCTTCCGCAAGGCGAAGGTTTTGTTCTAACCGCTGTTTGTCCTCGGCCTGAGTCAAAGGGCGTTGTTCCAGGTCCACATGCAGTGCAGTCCAAGTGGCGCGCAAGCTACTAGCCATGCGGCGTGTGGCGCGTACAAGCCGAGCCGACATAGGACTGGGGCCTACGCAAACCAGCAATCGTTCTGATGTCGGCCAAATGCGTGCCACATCATGCTGCTGGCGATAATCAACGGCCTGTGCTCCTACACGTTCGGCCGTCTTGCGTAATGCCAGTTCTCGCAGAGCCAGCAGGTTCCCTTTGCGAAAGAAGTTTTCAATCGCTCGATACGCCTGTGCCGGCAGATAGACCTTTCCCTCTTTGAGACGGCAAAGCAGATCATCTGGTGCCAAATCGACCAGTTCTACCTCGTCCGCTGCCTCAAAGACATGGTCAGGAACCGTCTCCCGCACCGGGATCATCGTTACTTGCGCAACAACATCATTCAAACTTTCTAGGTGCTGCACATTTAGCGTCGTGTAGACATCAATTCCTGCTTGCAGTAAATCTTCCACATCTTGCCAACGTTTGGCGTGCGTGGAACCTTCTGCGTTGCTATGCGCCAGTTCATCGACCAGCACCACTTGTGGCTTGCGGGCAATGGCTCCTTCCAAATCGAACTCTTGCACCGTCTTGCCATGCTGCGTTGACGTGCGGCGGGGCAGTAGATCCAGTCCCATTACGAGCGCCTGCGTTTCGGGCCGAACATGCGGCTCGACATAGCCCACGACAACGTCGATCCCTTCCTTGGCAATTTTGCGAGCTGCCAGCAGCATCGCATAGGTCTTCCCCACGCCCGGCGCCATGCCAAAAAAGATCTTCAGCTTCCCGCGCACATCTTTAGCATCCTCTGCCTGCACGCGGGCTGAGCAATTGATCCGGATTAGGACGTTCATCACTCATAAGATCTATCGTAATCCGCCTGCTTACTTCTTCGCAGCCAGTGCCCGATTCAGTTTCAGCACATTTACCCGAGGCTGCCCCCAAATCCCCAGCGTCGGTGGCTCTGTATGATCTTTGACGATCGTTTCCACCAATTCCCGCGTCATTCCGCGTGCCTTTGCCACGCGTGCAACCTGATATTCGGCTGCTGCGGGACTGATATGCGGGTCCAATCCGCTCGCCGAACTGGTCACCAAATCGACCGGTACCGCTAGCGGATTATCTGGATCCGCCTCTTTCAGCTTAGCGATCCGTCCCTTCACCGCTTCCACGAATTGTGGGTTCGTCGTCGCCAAGTTCGACCCACTTCCTGCCGCACCGTTATACGGAACCGGACTTGTCGCCGACGGCCTGCCCCAAAAGTTTTCTGGCTTCTCAAACGACTGCCCCAGCAGTTCACTTCCGATCTTATTCTCGCCATCGGCAATCACGCTTCCGTTGGCCTGCCGTGGAAACAGCACTTGCGCCACCCTCGTGATTGTCAGCGGATAAACTAGGCCGGTCAAAACACTCAGCAGAACCAGCATCCTGGCCGCAATTCCAAAATCTTTGAGCATCTTCGTATTCCTTATCCTTAAGCCAGCCGCAAAGCGACCAGCAACATATCAATCAGCTTGATTCCCACAAACGGCACCAATAATCCACCCAGTCCATACAGCAGCAGGTTATCTCGCAGCAGTAATGCCGCACCTACCGCTCGATACTTCACGCCTTTCAGAGCCAGCGGAATCAAAAACACGATGATCAGCGCATTAAAGATCACTGCTGAAAGGATCGCACTGCTTGGTGTCGCCAGCCCCATCACATTCAGCTTGGTCAGCTGTGGATAGGTGCTCGCAAATGCGGCCGGAATGATCGCAAAATACTTCGACACATCATTGGCAATGCTAAACGTCGTTAGTGCACCACGCGTCATTAGCAGCTGTTTGCCGATCTCCACAATTTCAATCAGCTTCGTCGGATTGGAATCGAGGTCCACCATGTTCCCCGCTTCCTTCGCGGCCTGCGTTCCACTATTCATCGCCACGGCTACATCGGCTTGAGCCAGGGCAGGGGAGTCGTTCGTTCCATCGCCGGTCATCGCCACGAGGCGGCCTCCCGACTGAAATTCCCGAATCATCAGCAGCTTTGCCTCGGGTGTAGCCTCTGCCAAAAAGTCATCCACCCCCGCTTCGGCCGCAATCGCTGCCGCCGTTAGTGGATTGTCTCCCGTGATCATCACGGTTTTGATTCCCATCTGCCGCAGCTGCGAAAACCGCTCGCGAATTCCCCCCTTCACAATGTCCTTCAGATAAATCGCACCAAGAGCGGTTCCCCCTTCGGCCACGACTAGCGGCGTTCCTCCCTGTTTGGAAATGTTATCCACTTGGTCACGTAGCGATTTTGGAAAAGTCCCTCCGTGCTCCTGCACGTAATTCCCAATCGCATCCACCGCCCCTTTGCGTATCTCACGATCCGCCAAATCCACGCCGCTCATCCGTGTCTTGGCAGAAAACGGCATGAACTTGGCCCGCAGCTCTTCCACATTCCGCCCTCGCAGGCCATGCTTCTCCTTGGCCAGCACCACAATGCTTCGTCCTTCCGGTGTTTCATCCGCCAGTGACGAAAGCTGAGCTGCATCGGCCAATCGCTCGGCCGCAACACCTTCAGCAGGAAAGAACTCTACCGCTTGCCGATTTCCCAAAGTGATCGTTCCGGTCTTATCCAGTAGTAGTACATCCACATCGCCTGCGGCTTCGACCGCGCGTCCCGAAGTCGCAATCACATTGGCTTGAATCATCCGGTCCATGCCAGCAATTCCAATGGCTGATAGCAGTCCACCAATCGTCGTGGGAATCAAACAAACGAGCAGGGCAATCACCACTGTCAGCGTGATCGGCGAACCTTGTCCCGCTTGCGCAACGCTATAGGTAGAAAAAGGAACGATCGTCACACATGCCAGCAAGAACACAATCGTCATCGCGGCCAATAAGATATCGAGTGCGATTTCATTCGGCGTTTTTTGCCGCTTGGCCCCTTCGACCATCGCAATCATCCGGTCCAAGAAGCTTTCCCCTTGCACCGAGGTCGCTCGTATCGAGAGCCAGTCCGAAAGGACCCGCGTTCCACCGGTGACAGCGCTATTGTCACCACCGCTTGCCCGAATCACCGGCGCACTTTCACCCGTAATCGCGCTTTCATCCACCGAAGCAACCCCTTCAATCACTTCGCCATCACAAGGGATCAGTTCGCCGGCATTTACCAGCAGCACATCCCCCTTTTTGATCTGCGAAGAACTGATCAACTCATGTACTTTTGGTGAACGAACGATCCGTGCCGAGACTTCTTGCCGCGATTGACGCAGTGCGTCCGCTTGTGCTTTGCCACGACCTTCTGCCATCGCTTCGGCAAAGTTGGCAAACAGCACCGTAAACCACAGCCAGGCCGAAATCCCAAACACAAACCAGGTCGACTCTCCCCCTTCATCCAGCAGCGCGTTCACAAACAATAGGCTTGTGAAAATGCTGCCGAGAAACACGGTGAACATCACCGGATTGCGCAGCAAGTGCCACGGATTCAGCTTCCGAAACGCATCGCGCAGCGCACCCTTCACAATTGGGGCATCAAACAGCGGTCTTGATTGTTTTGTAGACATGATTGGAATTCCTATCGATCCAGTTCTACCGCGTGACTTGTCAGTTGCAGTTGTTCTGCAATCGGACCGAGCGCCAGCGCGGGAACAAAAGTTAATGCACCTACCAAAACCACCATCCCGGCCAGCAGCATCACAAACAGTGGTGTATGTGTTGGCAAAGTTCCTGCCGATACCGGCGTCCGCTTCTTCTGCGCCAGCGATCCGGCAATGGCCAGCACCGGCACGATCAGCCAGTAACGGGAGACAAGCATCGCCATGCCCAGAAGCGTGTTGTAGAACAGGTTGTTCACACCCAGCCCCGCAAACGCACTGCCGTTGTTGTTCCCGGCCGAAGAGAGGGCGTACAAAATCTGGCTAAAGCCATGTGCACCTGGATTGGTCACTGCCGAAGTCCCCGCTGCCGTAGAAACAGCAATCGCAGTTCCCCCTAGCACCAAAATCGGCGGTACCAAAATTACCAGCGCCGCCAGCTTCATCTCTTTGGGCTCTAACTTTTTGCCCAGGTATTCGGGCGTTCGCCCCACCATTAGTCCCGCAATAAATACCGACAGCAGGGCAAAGATCACCAGTCCATACAATCCACTTCCCACGCCACCAAAAATCACTTCTCCGAGTTGCATCAGCCACATCGGCACCAAGCCACCCAGCGGCGTGTACGAATCATGCATCGAGTTCACGCTTCCGTTCGATGCCGCCGTTGTGGTCACCGCCCATAATGCGGAAGGCCCAATCCCCAACCGAGCTTCTTTCCCTTCCATGTTGCCACCTGCCTGGCTGCTACTGGCCACTTGATCGACACCAATCTCCGCCAGCTTTGGATTGCCTGCTTGTTCAGCCCAAACACAAACCAAAACCATCGGCACAAAGATGATCAGCATCGCCGAAAGCAGTCCCCAGCCTTGCCGCGTGTCTTTAACAAGATCGCCAAACGTATAGCAAAGCGCCGCAGGGATCAGCACAATCGCCAGCACTTGCAAAAAGTTCGACAGTGGCGTGGGATTCTCCAGTGGATGGGCCGAGTTCGCGCCAAAGAACCCACCACCATTGGTTCCCAGTTGCTTGATCGCAATTTGCGAAGCCGCAGGTCCTAGCGGAATCGTCTGCGTCGTTGCAGCTTTTCCATCTGCAGCCGTGACCGACTCGACAAGTTGCACCTCGTCATACGGCCGAAGCGATTGCACCACACCTTGCGAAACCAGCAGCATCGACAAAACCACCGACAGCGGCAGCAGCAAATACAGCGTGCTTCGCGTCATATCGACCCAAAAGTTACCAATCAGGTCGGTCGACTTTCGCGTGAAACCTCGAATCAGTGCTACCAGCACGGCCATACCGGTCGCGGCCGACAAAAAGTTTTGCACCGTCAGCCCCAGCATCTGCGAGAGGTAGCTCAGCGTCGCTTCGCCGCTGTACGCCTGCCAGTTGGTATTCGTCGCAAAGCTGACCGCCGTATTGAACGACAGATCGCTCGCTACCGCTGGCAGTTTCTGTGGGTTCAGCGGCAACCGATCTTGAAACCGCTGCAAGCCAAACACGACTAGTGCTCCCAGTAAGTTAAAAATCAAAAGCGCCCCGGCATACTGCACCCAGGTCATCTCGTGATCTGATTTCACGCCGCTCACTCGATAGAAGAGCTTCTCCACGGGCGAAAGCCAATTTGCAGCCCAAGAATCATCCTGCGAGTAAACCCGCGCCATATACCAGCCCAGCGGCTTCACCAGCGCCAGCAGCACGGCAAAGAACGCCACAATTTCCAGCCACACATGTACATTCATGACAGTCGCTCCGGACAGAGCATCGCAAACAACAGATAAATCAAAAGCCCGACAGCCAGCACGACCGCCAAGGCATACATCCCATCCATCGCTTTTCTCCTACAAACGATTCAGGCCCCACACGATCAGCCCACTCGTCAAAAAGAACCCAAAAACAGGCTTAAAAACATCGCATCCACGGCCATCTCTCCTTCGAACGAGGCCCCATCCATCTCCACGCCTGTATCCTAGGACTCTGCCTATAAAAAGGGTGTAAGAACCTTTACCCCGCGCATAAAGAAAGCGCATAGACCCCGCGCTGGTGTTCTGATCTTGGGTGGCAGGGTTGCACCCCCGCCGCAAACCCTTCCCTTTTTCTGCACCCTTCGTGGACGCGTGTATATTGCCGCGTTATGGGATATCGCTAAAGACGGCCCGCTATGGAAAGCCCCGTTAGAAGTCTCGACTCGTGTGCGGCACGGTCTCAAGATGTCGTTCGTCGTAGAAGGGGAGTCGCTTTGCCGCTAAAACGTTGTCACAATAAATATTATGTGCTCTTCTAAGAACGCACGTGTTAACGTTGAATGAAAGCCATGTCTGATCATTACTCACTTTCGGGACAAGTATCACGCTGGCCAACTAAGGCAGAAATGGCGTCGATATTGTTGTCTAATGGCCTCTCTGTGAGCGTTGGTCAGTATTCGATTCGCGTCGTTGACTGCGAACACTTTGTTTTTCAAGAATACGGCGGAGACATTGGCGAGCCAGCTATTGACGCTGATGCAAGTTCGTTAGATGCAATAATGCGTGATAGTGAGCGAGTGTCTAAGTCGCTTGCTCTGGCAGGAATTCGACATCGCTTTGTAGTCTATGACTTAAATGATGTGATAGTCGCCTATTATCATCATGCATGGCCGCAAGAGGAAAAGGCGTAATGCGAGACAGTTAACTTATTTCAGAGCCGGAAGCGTAAGCGACGGTCATTCCCTCAGGTACACAAACAATCGTCACCAAATCCCATGACCCATTTTCAAGATCACACTCCTTGGAACCACATGGCCGATACATGGGTTTGGTTAGCGTGCGAGCTATTTTTATTGAGGATCTATGAACAGCCCTCCGAGACGAACGCTTGTCATGCTCGAAGATGATCACGATCGTCTAGCACGATTTACGAATGTGCTTCAGAACTTGCCGCAGCCAATGGCCTTTCATTATCGACGGACTGCTCCCGATTTCATCGCTGCGTATAAATCTTTGACCTGTCCCCCAAGTTTCATCGCGCTCGACCATGATCTGTTTGTCGATCATCCTGATGATCCCGATCCAGGTGATGGCAGAGATGTGGCAGCATTCTTAGCCGAGCAAACTCCTTGCTGCCCTATCCTCATTCATTCGACAAACGCATTCGCTGCGGATTCGATGCTCTTCACATTGCAGGATGCGGGGTGGAATGTAGATCGGATCGCGCCGCTGGGCGAAGATTGGATTGAGTCGTACTGGTTTCCGTATGCTATGAAGATGCTTGGTCGTGTAGATGTCACTGGGCCGGAAGCATAAGCGTAGGTCACTTCCAGTCTCCTCCAAAAACTTTCGCCACCGGCAATTTTTAATCGCCTCGCGTGAACTCGCTACGAGTAGGCGTTCCCTTATCTGTCAGCCTTTTTAAAAGCTCCCATGAATCCATTTCCCTTCACGAGCGACGAATGGGATCGGGTAACCGAGGTCACTCTTCTAGTTACCAATGCCACTCTTGCAGATGATGATGTTTTGCGCGAGCACTATTGGTGCGACTTGCTCGATCTACTTGATTCCCTACGCAGAAAGCATGGTGGTCATCCGATCTTGCTTGAAGCCGAGGCAGACTTTGAACTGTCGCCCGCGAGACGAGTCGATCTCTATCGCAAGGCACTTGCCGCTGCACTGCTTCATCAGCTTCCTACGTTTTCGATTCGCATTGCCCTAGCCCGAGTGCTCTCCCAAGAGTTCTATAATTACGTCGCAGCACAGGCCGAACTTCTAGCCTGCCAAAAAGAAGTTGAGCAAGATGCCGACGAAGACGAACGCCAGGAGTGGCTCGACCTTTATCAAGAAATCCAAGATAAGGTAAGCTCAGCTATTCATTTGTCCCTCTTGGAAGCCAGGCACTTAGGCGATCATTTTTCATCTGCCTGGAATGTTCACTCCCTCTGGCTCGTCTCGCGTAACCGCGATCTGATTTCCCCTTGGCCACGGGTGCTATGGCCGGGCGATGCACTCCCCTCGGTGCGCCGGCTTGCTTGCGAGCTTGCTGAGCAGCGTAAACACCATCGTCCGCGTTTACGAACGGCTGGTGGGCGAGGGGTTTATCAAGATGCGGCGTGACGAGGGAGCATTCGTCCTTCCTGCGTCTACTTCTGCAAAGACGTAGGTTGACCAAATGCCATTAAAAATGGCCAAGAAGTTCTTGCATTATCCCAAGGTACTCGTCACAACAGGCGTTATGAAATTCTCCATCCTTGAGCTGATGATTCTGCAAACTGGCCTAGCGCTTGGTGCTGGCTTTTACTATTTGCAGCGGCTCTTGGGTGCTGGAACTCGGGTTGCTGCTTTAGAGTTTTACGCCGATGTAATCATCGGCCTTTCTGTGGGCCTAGTTATCTGCCTCGTGCGTCGAAAGCAAGGTGGTAGCTCTGCCGATTAGGCCCTCTTCCTCGAACGTTGAAAATATCCGCTTGACATGCCGTACACACTGTACTAGAACTGTGTACACCTGGCGTGAAAAAGGGATAAAGGCATGTTCATCCGCATTGAAAAGAAGGCATCGGCACCCATCTCTCGGCAAATTGCCGAGCAGATCCGGGCGCAGTGCTTGGCCGGGGTGCTAAGGCCGGGCGATGCACTCCCCTCGGTACGCCAGCTTGCTCGCGAGCTTGCGATCAACGTCAACACCATCGTCCGCGTTTACGAACGGCTGGTGGGCGAAGGGCTCATTGAGATGCGGCACGGCGAGGGGACGTTCGTCCTGCCTCCGCCTGGTTCCGCAAAGGCGAGCGGCGAATTAAAGGCTCAAAAAGAACAGTTCTCACGCGAGTGGGAAGCACTCGTCAGGCGAGGCCTGCTCCTAGGCCTCAATGCTGCCGAACTTCGGCAAATGCTGTCAGCAGCGGTCTCCAGTGGCAAGTCTGAAATCTCCAAGGAAACGACGCGGAGCAATTCTCATGACCAATAGCATTCGGATTCAAAACCTTGCCAAGTCTTTCGGCAAGCAGCAAGTCCTGCATAGTGTCTCGCTCGAAATTCCTGCGGGGCAAACGTTCGCTCTGCTGGGAAGGAACGGTGCTGGCAAAACCACGCTGATCCGCACCTTGCTCGGCCTCATTCCTGCCGATGCTGGTGAGGTGCAAATCGCGGGAATCAACCCGGCCATCGATCCCCTTACCGTCCGCAGCCAAGTTGGCTATCTGGCCGAAGATCAAACGATGTACGGCTGGATGACCCCGCTGGAAATCTGCCGGTTTCTGGCCCCGTTTTATCCCACCTGGGATATGCAGCTCGCGCAGCGCTTGTTGCAGCAGTTCCAAATCGCTCCCCACGCCAAGATTGGCACGCTTTCCAAGGGGCAATCGGTAAAGCTTGGCTTGGCCGTAGCCCTAGCTCATCAGCCAAAGATTGTGATTCTCGATGACCCCGCGATGGGGCTCGATCCGATTGCTCGCAAAGAGTTCAATCGCGATTTGGTCGAGCATCTGCAAAGCTCGGGTGCCACCATCCTTTACAGTTCGCACCTCTTAGAAGAAGTAGAAGCCGTCGCAGATGCCGTTGCGATTTTGGACAACGGCCAAATCGTCCGCACCGGGGGAACGGAAGAACTACGCGACGAAGTAAAGCAAGTCCTTTTGCCGTGGGCTGCTCTTTTGCAGATTTCTCGTCCCGCCGGCCTACTGGATGTTCGCAGGCAAGGGAATCGCGTCTCGCTGGTTGTAGACCGTGCGGAAGATTTTCTTTTGCGGCTCGCTCAAGGTGGCATCGATTACGAAGTCAACGACCTTTGCCTCGACGAGATTTTTGAAGCGTTCGTGATTGGACGGACGACGGATTGGCCGGAAAAGTCGGCTCGTCCAGAAGTCGTTTCGGTTTAGTGGCAATACCAGAGGGCTATTCCATGCACCTTTCCAGCTTGGTTTGGAAGTACTGGCGCGAAAATCGAACGTACATCGTGCTCGCCGTTGTGGCGTCGCTGCTGCTGACGTGCCATGTGATCGCGTATGATTTCGTGCATCAGTTGCACGCATTTGTCGGGCACTTTAGCCAAATGGCAACTGCCGTGGTAATGGTGGCCGCAATCCTTTTGGCGATGCAAACCGCTAAAGGAGAACAGACCAGTCGTACGCAATCGTTTTCCTGTGCGCTTCCTATTTCGATGCGGTCTCAGGCGCTTGTGCGATTAATGGGATCGATGCTAACGCTTGCACTTCCCATTTTGCTTTCCGCTGTCGTCCTTACAATCGCAACGTCCAGCGGCCTGATTCAGCAGGTGCTTCCGCGCACGACTGTCAATTACATTCCACTCCTCGAGCGCGAAGTGGCGCCATTGGAAACGACCGTTACGCAGCTATGGAGCGTTGCTGCTATCCACATTGTTTCCGGCTGGCAGCTTCTGCTTATACTCTGCGTGGCAGGTAACTGGCTAAAAACGCAGACGCAAATCGGGTTTTTGGGTCCCGTTGTAGCGCTCGGGTCGACCTTTGTTGATTCGCCCTGGATGCTGACGACCATTCAATATTTTGAGACCGCCAAGACGTTGCCTGAAAAGATGGTGCCGTGGGGGATCGCCGCAATCGGTTCGTTCTGGCCTGGCTCTCAGGTCATTCACTGGGGATATGGTACAGAGAAGGGAGACTACGCCGATCATCAGGTGCTTCCTTTATGGAACTATTCACTCTTGTTGTGTTTGGTCTGGCTGTCACTTGGAGTGGCCGTGTTTGTGGTTAGCTACGGCCGTCAAACTCGTCAGGTGTCACAAGGGAAATCCTGGTGGCAAAAGCTGGCGACATTCATGCCCGGTGTTTCTCTCTCTTTCAACTTCCACTCGCAGACAGCCGCCCTCATTTGGTTGGAGGTGCGAAAATCAGTTTCCATGGCATTGCTAGGACTCGTCTTGGCGCTGCTACTGGCTTGCGTGGATGCGTCCGAGGCAACGACGGTGATCGGAAGGATTCCGCACATCATTTGGGCGATTGGACTTCTTTGGGCAGCGATCGTCGGCTCGGGCGTTTATGCCGCCGAGCTCGATTCCAAGCTTGGCAACTTTTGGCGTTCACGTCCGATTGATCTACGGAAGTGGTTCGCGATTAAGTTCGTGGTTGGATTTTTGGCGGTGGTCGTGGTGCTTGACGGCTTTGCCATTGGGTTCGGCTGGAGCCTTCCACGGGATGACTACAATATTCATGTTTATGGAATGGGCTGGGCGTATGTCGTTTGCATGCCCATCATGCATGGCTTCATTTATACGCTGGCCGTCATCTTTACCTGTTGGACACGCAAGCCGGTTTTAGGGGGCCTGTTGTCTTTAATTGCTTTCAAAGTCATCACGATGCCGCTGACCTTTTTTCTGGCAACGGCACGAATGGAGCCGACGGACGTCTATAACAATCTGCTGTCGGCCGAAGGGAAAGGCGTGCTCCATTTATCCCAGCACGGTTTCCCGCTCACCTATGGAGTGATGTACCTTTCGATCCTTCCACTGGCCGTGGCGGCGTACTTTTTGGCCAAGCCTTTGGATTCCTACTGGCGGTGTTACGCACGGTGAATGCCAAGGCGACCCCAAAAAAGTTGGCACATCACCTTGTCCCCCAGGTTTTAATTGGGTGCGCGAGTGGTCTAAAATACGAGGCAGCTTTCAACCTCTCTTTTATTTGGAAGGCCGCTTATGTTTTCACGACGTCAAGTTCTGCAAGCTGCGACTGCTGCAACGACGCTTTCGATTTTGGGTTCCAAACCAACCTGGGCTGCCAATGATCGGCTGGCGATTGGCTTTATCGGTGTAGGGACGATGGGGCGCGGGCACCTGGGAGGGCTGCTCGGCCGTCCTGATGTGGAAGTGGTTGGCATTTCGGATGTCGTGAAAGAACGTGTCGATAACGCGGTAGAACAAGTCAACAACAAGTACGCCGACCGCATCAAGAGCGGCAACTACAAGGGCGTAAAGACCTACGGAGATTTTCGCGACCTGCTGGCCCATCCCGGTCTGGACGCGGTTGTGATTGCGACGCCCGATCACTGGCATGCAATCCCTTGTATTTTGGCAGCTCGCGCCGGCAAGCACATCTACTGTGAAAAGCCACTAACAAACAACGTGGCCGAAGGTCGCCGCATCGTTGACGAAGTCAAAAAGGGAAAAGTCACCTTTCAAACCGGCAGCCAGCAGCGGAGCGAATTCGGTGGCCACTTCCGCAAAGCAGTAGAATACATTTGGAATGGCCGGATCGGCAAGCTAAAGACGATTCGCATTGGTGTCGGCGGTCCTGCTAAGCCGTGCGATTTGCCCGGCCAAGAAGTTCCAGCGGGAACCGACTGGAACATGTGGCTTGGCCCAGCCCCGCAGCGTGAATACAACGAAGTCCTTTGCCCCAAGGGAGTTCACAAGCACTTTCCGGCCTGGCGCTTGTACGAAGAATTTGGTGGCGGCGCGATTGCCGACATGGGAGCCCATCATTTTGACATTGCCCAGTGGGCGATGGAGATGGATGGCAGCGGACCGGTCGAAGTCATTCCCCCCGACGATCGCAAGAAGGAAAGTGGCCTGCGATTCGTCTACGCCAGCGGGATCGAAATGATCCACAATGAATTCGAAGGGGATGTGAAGGCCGACTGTGTCTTTGAAGGGACCGAAGGAACCATTTTGGTGAGCCGTGGCGGGATCTCTAGCAAGTCGGAAGAGATCCTTAAAACGCCTCTTCCAGAAAATGCCCGTCGCGTGATGCCATCGAGCCAGCATCACACCAATTGGCTTGACGCAATTCGCAGCGGTGGTGAAACCATCTGCTCGGCAGAGACAGGCCATCGCTCCGCCACAATTTGTCACCTTGGCAATATCGGCTATCGCTTGGGACGAAAGCTCAAGTGGGATCCGGCCAAGGAAGAGTTCGTCGGCGATGCCGATGCGAACAAAAACCTGTCTCGCGTCGCCCGCGGCGAATGGGCCAAGGTTTAATTCGTGGTCTAATGATTTGCTGGCCTATCTTGGCCGAAAAAATTGGAAACCTGCCACTAAACCGACGTCCTTGGGCGTCGGTGTTTTGTTTGCGCAGCATGCAGGAAGCCGCATGAGAAGAGATGAGTTGATGGGGGATGGTAAAGCCGTAAACGTCAAAAATACAATAACTAAAGATAAGAAACTGATGATCTATTGATGAATAGGTGTTCGCGATATGGCGGCTCCGAAAGGAGCTGGGCGGCACCGGTAGTCGAGGAAGGAGCCCTGCGCTCGCCTGACGCGATCCTAGAGCCTTCCGGAGGGTGTTCCTGGCTGCCACGTTGCCGCCGTTTCATATTGGCTTTCTGGATTCACGGACCGCCAGAAACTTCGACGAGCTTTTTTCTTGACTAGGTTATGCGATCTTACGCAGATTGCCGTAAGGTAGTCGTTTGAGGGGCGGGCCTTTTTGTTTGCGTTTGCATCCATGGACCTTTATGCTTCACGAAAATTCTGATGGAAGTAGTAGCCCGAGTTTTTGAAAAGTAAGTTCGCCCTGCTAGATGGACTATCCTGAAAATTCCGTTTGAAGACGCATTCGTTTTAGAAATACAAGTTTTGTACCTGAGGAATGCGCTGATGAAAGATCGCCTATTTGTTCTGCAGGTTGTGGTTGTTCACGAGGACCAGTGGTTTAAACCCTATTCGGAAATTGTTTTGCGAACGGAGCGTCAATATAGAATCGATGAAATGCTGTTTGCCGCAGCAGACGAGCATGACGCGTACAAGACCGCAATAGAGTGGTTGGAGCATGGCGGATTTTCGGACGCTCACCATGATGGTGCTGGTGATCTAACAGTCCAGTCTTCTGCGGGTATTCATGAACTAGTTGAGATTGCGTCACTAAGTGATATCGCCAGCGAATCTCGAAAGTTGTATGGCGTGGATTTACCAGGTTTTTGTCCGACCGATATCGACCCAGATGGAAAGCCGACCGTACGGCAGAAAGACGAGCTTGAGATTTTCCGCTTGCTGCGATTGCGGAATAGCATATAGCAAACGGAACCGCGGGCCGCGCGGGGGTAAAATGGAAAGTCGTTCACCGCTGCCCGGAGAACGAGAACGTTAGGAAGCTTCCTATGAATCCGACACAACTCATTGTTCGAATGGTTTTTAGCTTTGTTTTCGCTTCCGCGTTCGGAATCGGGATGTGGTACAGCGGTGCTTCGATCACGATTGCGGTGTTAGGCGCCCTAGTCATGTGGTGCATTGGATTCGGAACGGGGTGTGCGGTCCTAATGGCCCGTCGTTGTGGCACTAACCCAATGTAGAATGAGGTTCAACCGGCTTAGCATTTGGCTTGCCAGTTCGATCTATATCACAGCATTCAGAATTCAACCAGCACCTAACAATCGACGAACAAGATATTGCACCGAAACCGCCGGCTGCGGGTTTTCACAATGTTTAATCACCCGTCGGCTCGGTTAATGTTGCCGTTATGCGACTTAGCATCAATTCTCACTTTGTCCCCTCACCGATGCCATGCGATTAGACCTTCCACATTGTCAGGAATCCGAGGAATGTTGTCCCGTTGAATGCGTTGCTCGGTTGATTGACAATCCCAAAGACGAAATCTACTTCGCCGTCTCGAAAGACTTCTACGACGTAGAAGATCAGTTGCGGTACGATGACATTTATTCTCAATACCACAAATACTACGATCAATGTGCTAGTCGATTATCCGAGTTGCTCGGTACTGCAGATTTCGCGGGAAACTTCCGTGATCCAAAGTTTCCTGGTTGGGCGATGGGCGATCATATTCATGTGTGGAACTGCAATGATCGCGTAATTTGGCTTAGGCTGCACCATGAAGATCGAGAGTGTCCGATTTTGGTTGCTCTTTCCATCGAAGGCGCCTAATCACAAAATGTATCCGAGTTACCGATCGGGCGTTTTCTGTAATCAAAGTCACTTGGCGGTAACCGGTTGATTTGTGGCGTACTTCGGGGAAGAGCATGACGATCTTCGCACCACTTCCAGAGAACATGATTGGCAATGTCCCGGTTCTTTGTCCATTGTGCGAGCGTCAAACCGGTCGTGACGACTTGAGTAACGAGCAAAAGCAGTTCCTTATAGACGCAACTGGTTACCATGAGATGCTGACCGAATATCAGCACTTGCAAACCTTAGATTCGTTGCTCCGACGTTTTCCAGGGACACGCAATCGCCTTGTTACATCGAAGCTACATCAGCAACTTTACGGAAACGTCGACGAGGTTGCCGTAACGCATTTGATCGAGGCGTCAGAAGGTTTTCGGGATTTTCTAAAAAGGTCGCAGTTTGAGCATTACGGAAGACTTTCGTTTGTTCACGGATTGCTGCAACGATATCAGGATGACATTTCAGCTTTGCTTGTGAATTGCTCGTATTGCCCGAACCAATACGCTATACTGCCATTTGACTACTACAGGTCGATTGGCTGACTTAAGCTGAAGATTGCGACGAACAATCCATTGCATCGAATTGGCAGATCGGCCGCCTAGGCTTTTAGAAACTTTAACAGCCGCCACTCGACGAATAGTGGCATTATTGCTGGCGCAGTTTTTCCCGCCTCTGAACAAGTAGACCTTGTTCGCACGGGTGGATTGACTTTCTAAGAATTGGGCCGTGAAGGTTGCGAGTGATCGGTAGGAAGGGAGTTCGGATGTTTAGCGTTTTGCTCATCGCGGTTTTGGCCGTGCAAGATCCGGCAGCAGCCAGTGCACCTTCCGAGGAGCAGATTCGCTTTTTTGAGATGCAGGTGCGGCCGATCTTGGTTGAGCACTGCGACAAATGCCACGGCGAGAAAAAGCAGTGGGGCGGATTGCGGCTTGATTCGCGACAGGCACTGATTGCTGGCGGCGAAAATGGTCCGGCCGTGGTGCCTGGAAAGCCAGATGAGAGCCTGCTCATTCGCGCGGTCCGTCAGGTTGATGATAACTTGAAGATGCCCGAGGATGGCAAGCTAAGCGACGATCAAATTGCTGCACTGGTTCGGTGGGTAGAAATCGGGGCACCGTTTCCTGATACTTCGAAGGTTGCCAAGCGAACGCGTGATCCCAATCACTGGTCATTTCAGCCGCCCGCAATTCAGATGGTTCCCCCGGTTGCGAATCAAGCTTGGGTTGAGACCCCTATCGATGCGTTTGTGCTGGCGAAGTTAGAAGCGGCTGGGATCAAGCCCGCTGACAGGGCCGACAAACAAGTGCTTCTGCGCCGTGTGACGTTTGATCTAACGGGATTGCCGCCAACTGCCCAAGAGATCGCTGCTTTTGAGAATGACAATTCGCCGGATGCCTACGCGAAGGTGATTGATCGCCTGCTGGAGTCGACCGCCTATGGCGAGCGTTGGGGCCGGCACTGGCTGGATGTGGCGCGTTACGCCGATTCCAACGGGCTGGATGAAAACATCGCTCATGGAAACGCATGGCGGTATCGGGATTACGTAGTAAGTGCCTTTAATCACGATAAGCCGTTTGATCGGTTCGTTCGCGAGCAGCTTGCGGGTGACTTGCTTCCCGCCGAGAGTGAGAATCAGCGGCATGAAACATTGATTGCGACCGGCTTCATTTCGATTGGGCCGAAAGTGTTGGCAGAGGTCAACGAAGCCAAGATGCGGATGGATATTGTCGATGAGCAAGTCGATACCGTTGGTCGTGTCTTTTTGGGAATGACTTTGGGGTGTGCGCGTTGCCACGACCATAAGTTCGATCCGGTTGGGACAGCCGACTATTACGGGCTGGCAGGAATCTTCAAAAGCACTCGTACGATGGACACCTATGTGAAGGTGGCCAAGTGGCACGAAAATATTTTGGAGAGCGACGCCACCAAGGCGATGCAGGCCGCCTACGATACTCAGCTAATGCAAAAGAAGGAGGCAGTTCAGTTAGCCATTGCCAAGGCAAATGAACAAGCGAAGGCTACCATCGAAGCGGGGAAGCCAGTGCCTGAGAATTTGGAATCGCTTTACACGGATGCAGCGAAGGCAGAGATAGCAAAGGTCAAAGAGGAACTCGCAGCGCTTGAAAAGAATGCGCCGGAGTTGCCCTCGGCAATGGGCGTTGCGGAAGATGCCACGATAAACTTGGCGATTCATGTGCGGGGGAATCCTCAAAAACTCGGAGAGGTAGTGCCACGAAGGACGTTGCCCGTTGTTCGTGGCCCTCATCCAGCCGAGTTTACCGAGAAAGAAAGTGGTCGGAAGCAATTGGCCGATTGGCTAGTTGATCCCAGCCAGCCGATGACAGCGCGGGTTTTTGTCAATCGTGTTTGGCGTTGGCATTTTGGCAAAGGCCTGGTTCCCACGGTCGATAACTTTGGACTGCTTGGCGAAAAGCCAACGCATCCGGAACTGCTCGACTGGCTTGCGCAGCGATTTGTGGCTGATGGCTGGTCCATCAAAAAACTGCATCGGCTCATTCTGGCGTCGAGTACCTATCAGCAGGGTAGTAGCACGCTGCCAGAGGTAATTGCGGCCGATCCTGAAAACCGTTTGTGGGGGCGGATGCGAATCCGTCGGCTAGAGGCGGAAGAAGTACGCGATGCGATGTTGGCCGTTAGTGGCCAACTGGATTTTACGATGGGGGGCTCGCTGCTAAAGGTGAAGAATCGAGGGTATCTGTTTGACCATACGTCAATTGACCTAACCGACTATCGCAGTAATAGGCGATCCCTGTATTTGCCGATCATTCGCAATAATGTTTATGACCTGTTTCAATTGCTCGACTTTCCTGATCCGGCCGTCACCAGTGGCGATCGCGCGATGACGACGGTGGCGCCACAGGCGCTACTGATGCTTAATAGTGAGCTAGTTATGCAGTCGGGCGATAAACTGGCGGAAAGTTTACTAGCGAATGCTGGAGACTCGTTGGATCGCGTCAATCAGTTGTATATCGCCGCCTATTCACGACGACCAACGGCCAAAGAAGTCGAAGAGAGCTTAGCGTTTGTGAGCCGGGTGGAGAAAAGCCTGGAGCAATCGCAGCCCGATTCAGGTCTGCGAGTGCAGGCGAGTTGGAGTGTGCTTTGCCATACGATCTTTGCGGCCAATGAGTTTATCTACGTGCAGTAATGGGGAAGGAGGAGGCAATGCCCAGTTCGAATCTATCGCGGCGTGAAGCGCTTCGCCAATCTGCGGTGGGCTTTGGCTCATTGGCGCTGGCGTCGCTACTGTCGCAAGAGGGAAGAGCGGAGATTGCCACTGCGGCCAATCCACTTGCACCCAAGTCGCCGCATTTTCCGGCGAAGGCCCAACGCGTGATCTTTTTGTTCATGAGCGGTGGGCCTTCGCAGGTTGATACGTTTGATTACAAGCCGCTTTTGCAACGTGACGATGGCAAGCCGATTCCTTTCGATAAGCCGAAGGTGCAGTTTAATAGCACCGGCAATCTGCTGAAGTCTCCTTGGCAATTCAAACAGCATGGCCAAAGCGGCGCATGGGTGAGCGAGCTTTTTCCACACATGGCGAAATGTGTAGACGACATGTGCCTGCTGCACTCGGTGTATGGGACGAATCCCGCGCACGGTGGCGCCGTGATGAAGCTACATACGGGCAGCGATAACTTCGTACGGCCGAGCATGGGCTCTTGGGTGAGCTATGGCTTAGGGACCGAGAATGCCAACTTGCCCGCGTTTGTAACGATTTGTCCGACGTTGGCCTTTGGTGGGATTAATAACTGGAGTTCTTCGTTTTTGCCGGCCGTCTATCAGGGAACGCCGCTAGGAGATGCGAGCGTACCTTCGGACAAGGCCAAGGTGAAGTACATCAATAACCCGCGGCTTTCCCAAGAAATGCAGAAGCTGCAATTGCAACGACTCGGGCAAATGAACCGAGAGCACTTGGAACGGGCCGGGGCTGAAGCATCGCTTGAAGGGCGGATCAATTCGTTTGAGCTTGCGTTTCGAATGCAGTCGGAACTTCCCAAGGTGGAAGACCTTTCAACCGAAACCAAAGAGACGCATCATTTGTACGGGCTAGATGACCCGACGACGGCAAACTTCGGCCGGATGTGTTTGATGGCGCGGCGTTTTGCTGAAGCGGGCGTTCGGTTTATTCAAGTGACGCACAATGACAACAAGGTGCAGTGGGATCAGCATTCGGACCTGAAAAATGGTCACGAGAAAAACGCCAAAGAGGTCGACCTGCCGATCGCAGGTTTGCTGTCCGACTTGAAAGCTCGCGGTCTACTGGAAGACACGCTGGTTTTGTGGGGAGGGGAGTTTGGCCGGACGCCGACCGGTGAAGGGAGCAATGGGCGGGACCATAACCCCGAAGGCTTTACGATGTGGATGGCCGGCGGTGGCGTAAAAGGGGGGATGCGTTACGGAGCAACCGACGATTACGGCTATTTTGCGGCCGAAAATAAAGTGCATGTGCATGACTTGCATGCCACGATGCTGCACTTGTTGGGGCTCGACCATGAACGCTTAACCTATCGCTATGCGGGACGAGATTTCCGGCTAACCGATGTGGAGGGGCGTGTGGTGAAGGAGATCTTTGCGTAGCCGGTTTCTTTGCGGCTTTGGGCAGCCTAATTCCGTGGCTTTTCATCGCTCGTTCGGGTATAAAAGTGCTGAGAATCCTGAACGAAAATGCATGAGGGGCGGCGATGGCTGGTCTGATATCTCTTTTGCCGATCACGAAGTATTTGATAAGCATGCGGAACGCCTTTAAGGCGGGGCTGGCGCTATCCTTATTGGCTGCCAGCTGTTGTATTGCTTTGGGTGCTGACGATGCTCCTTCGGACGAACAAGTCCGCTTCTTTGAATCACAAGTTCGCCCCCTGTTGATTGAACGCTGCGTTACGTGTCATGGCAGTGAAAAGCAAAAGGGAGAGTTGCGGCTAGATTCAAAAGCAGCCGTCCTCAAGGGGGGGGAATCGGGGGCGGCAGTAACGCCAGGCAAGCTTGACGAGAGTTTGCTGATTGATGCGATTCGTTATGAGAGCTTGAAGATGCCTCCTGCGGCGCCGCTGCCCGCGAAGGAGATCGAAATCTTGGTGCGCTGGGTCGAGATGGGTGCGCCATGGCCGACTGGGGACAAGGACCCGCTGCCGGTTCCTAAGCGAGAGAAGATCACGGATGAAGATCGTAAGTGGTGGGCCTTCCAGCCGATCGTGGATCCTGTTCCGCCGACAGGGGCAACGGGTGCTTGGGGGGAAAGCCCCATCGATGCGTTCCTGTGGAAGAAGATGCAAGCCGAGGGGTTGTCACCCGCGCCGGAGGCGGATCGCGTGACGCTGGTACGGCGACTGTATTTGGATGTTGTCGGATTGCCTCCAACGCCAGCGCAGGTCGAAGCCTTCGTCGCAGATGGTTCGGAGAATGCGTACGCCCGACTGGTTGATGGTTTGCTGAGTAGTCCACAGTATGGTGAACGTTGGGCGCGAAAGTGGCTCGATCTGGTGCGCTACGCCGATTCTGATGGCTATCGGATTGATCACTATCGGCCCGATGCATGGCGGTATCGAGATTATGTGATCGCGGCCTTCAACAATGACAAGCCTTATGATCGCTTTGTGCAGGAGCAGATCGCGGGGGATGAGCTTTTTCCTGAAGACCTCGACGCCCAAGTGGCGACCGGCTATTTGCGGCACTGGATTTACGAATACAACAATCGTGATGCCAAGACGCAGTGGTCAACCATCTTGAACGACATTACCGATACGACATCGGATGTGTTTTTGGGAATGGGGATGCAGTGTGCACGATGCCACGATCATAAGTTTGACCCGATTTTGCAAAAGGACTACTTCCGTTTGCAGGCGTTCTTCGCTTCGATCTCGCCGCGCGATACGGTGATTGCGTCGCATGAACAAAAGCAGCAACATGCGCAGCAGTTGCAGCAATGGGAGGAAGCGACGGCTAAGATTCGCGAAGAGATGGCGGCCATGGAGCAGCCCATCCGAGACAAGTTGGCTGATGAGGCGATTGGTCGTTTCCCGCCGGATGTGCAAGCCATTATTCGCAAGCCCGAGGCGGAACGTTCGGCTTACGATCAGCAAATTCGGGACTTGTGCTATCGCCAAGTCTATTTTGAATATGAGAAGCTAGAATCGCGGCTTAAGGGGGATGAAAAGGAACGCTGGTTGGCCTTGCGAAAAGAACTGGCAAAGCAAGAAACGCTCATGCCCAAGCCGTTGCCGGTTGCCATGACGGTGGTCGATGTTTCGCCTAGTGCGCCGCCAATACTGATTCCTAAAAAGAAAGATGGGCCCGTTGCACCTGGATTCTTGACGATCCTTGATGCTGAAGAGGCAAAGATTGATGCAGGCGTCCGTAGTGGTTCTACGGGGCGGCGAGCGGCACTCGCCAAATGGATAACGCGGCCAGAGAATCCACTGACGGCGCGAGTGATCGTAAATCGTGTGTGGCAGCACTACTTTGGCAAGGGACTTGCGCCGAATGCGAGTGACTTTGGCCACTTGGGCGGGACGCCTAGCCATCCGGAATTGCTTGATCATTTGGCCGCTCAGTTTGTGCGCGATGGGTGGAGCCTCAAAGCGTTGCATCGCCGGGTCTTGATGACGGCTGTCTATCGGCAAGGGACAGCCCATCCGCAGTTTGCCGAGTTTCAAAATCGCGATCCGCAAAACCAATGGTATTGGCGAGGGAATACGCGGCGACTGGATGCGGAGCAAATCCGTGATGCGCTGTTGGCAGTGTCTGGGAGCCTACAGCCGCAAAGTGGTGGGCCAGGAGTTTTACCGGATGTGCCACGGCGGACGATCTATACCCGCAGCATGCGAAACTCACGCGATCCCCTGCTGGATGTGTTCGATCTGCCGCTATTCTTTTCGAGTGAGTCGTCACGCAATACGACGACAACTCCGGTGCAGTCGCTCCTGCTATTTAATAGCCCTGAGATGCTTCGTTATTCGGCATCGTTTGCCAATCGCATTTATGAGTTGCCCGATTCAACGCAGCGGGTAACCGAGGCATGGCGGTTGGCGTTTGGGCGTGCACCAAGGCCGGAAGAAGTGCGAGCTTCGCAAGAGTTTTTGGCGGCCCAAGAGGTGCGGCTGAAACAGCAGGCGGAAGGAAGTGCGGCGCCGGAGGTAGTGACCGGCCGGATTCCGTATCGGGATGGGCAAGCGGTAGCGATTTCTCCAAGTGCGGAACGGCCGATGATGTCGATCACGCATGACAAGAGCTTTGACCTGCAGGACTTTACGGTCGAGAACTATTTTCAGATCCGTTCGATCTTCGATTCGGGTAGTGTTCGTACGATGGTGGCCAAGTGGAGCGGCGCTGGTGGAAAGCCGGGCTGGTCATTGGGGGTGACAGGCAAGGGCTCGCGCCGCAAGCCACAAACGCTGGTTTTGCAAATGTGGGGAAAGAAGCGAGATGGTTCGTTTGGAGAGGCGGCTGTGTTTTCCGATCAGCATGTGGAGCTGAACAAGCCGTACTTTGCTGCTGCGACCGTAAAGATGGCCAGCAGCACCGAAGCTGGTGAGGTTGTGTTCTATTTGAAAGATCTTTCTAACGATGATGAGCCGCTATTGATTGCTCGCGTGCCGCACGAGATTACGGGGGGCATTCAAAATGAAGAGCCGATTACGATAGGTGGACGTGGTGCCGATGCAGGTGGGCATTTTGATGGCCTAATTGATGATGTTCGAGTCTCTTCGGCCGTGCTGAGCGAAGAGCGTTTAGCCTACACAGCGGAAGCGTCGGCTGAGCAGACGGTTGGCTACTGGCGATTTGAGCCGGATCCAGGTGTGCTGAGCGATAGCTCGGGGCATCGGTTTGATATTGCTTCGAAGAAGAAAAATAGAGACCTCGAAGACCCGCAGCGAGCGGCCTTTGTCGATTTCTGTCACGCGCTGCTGAATGCAAACGAGTTTTTGTATGTCAAATAAGCCTCTGTTTTATCGTCCGCCCCATGTGGTGATTCCGCAGTCGCGCCGCGAGTTTTTAATGCGCAGCGGCGGCGGTTTTGGCGCAATTGCGCTGGCCAGTTTGCTTGGAACTGGGCAAGGGGTGCAAGCGAGCGATATCAAGCCGGCCCGATCGGCAGAGAAGCCGGCGCACTTTGCGGCCAAGGCAAAGCGAGTAATCTTCCTGTTTATGGAAGGGGGGCCGAGCCATATCGATTTGTTCGACCCCAAGCCGCTATTGAATGAGCTGGCAGGAAAGCCGTTGCCCGATAGCTTTGGGCAAGTGATCACGGCCATGGGCGAATCGCGTTCGCCGCTGCTGGTTGCGCCACGAACCTGGAAACAACATGGAAGTGGCGGAACGTGGGTTTCGGAATGGTTGCCGCACACGGCCGAGTGTGTGGATGACATGGCCGTGATTCGTTCTTGCTGGTCGGATGGGATCAACCATTCGGCAGGCGTCTGCCAGATGAATACGTGCTCGATTCTTGGTGGACGGCCTTCGCTGGGAAGCTGGGTGAGCTACGGCCTGGGGACGGAGAATGCCGACCTGCCTGCGTTTGTGGTGATGCAAGACAATCGTTCCTCCGTGGTGAATGGACCGCGAAATTGGGGCTCCGGCTTTATGCCAGCGGCCTACCAGGGGATTCGCTTTCAAGAGGGGAACGAGACGATCCCCAATTTGTATCCGCCCGAAGGGGTCGGTCAGGATCGTCAGCTGGGCAAACTAGGTTTTTTAAATCAAATCAATCGGCAGTTTGCGGCCGAGCATCCCGAGCAGTCAGAGCTGGAAGCGCGGATCGCCAGTTACGAGTTGGCTTTCCGGATGCAGGCTGAGGCGCCAGAGACCGTGGACCTTTCTAAGGAGACGGAGGCGACGCAAAAAATGTATGGGCTCGATCAAAAGGAGACGGCCCAGTTTGGAAAGCTCTGTTTGCTGGCGCGGCGGATGTCGGAGCGGGGCGTTCGGTTTGTGCAGCTGTACCACGGCGCAGGAAGCAAGTGGGATGCACATAAGGGAATTGAAGCGAACCATTCGGAACTTTGTCGGCAAATGGACTTGCCGGTGGCGGGCCTACTGAAGGACCTCAAGCAGCGTGGCCTTTTGGACGAGACGCTGGTGGTTTGGGGTGGTGAGTTTGGACGGACGCCGATGTCGGAGCAGGGAAACGGCCGCGATCATAATCCCACTGGCTTTACAATGTGGATGGCAGGCGGTGGTGTAAGAGGCGGGCAAACGATTGGCAGCACCGATGAGCTAGGCCTGCACGCGGTAGAAGATCGCCAGCACGTGCATGACATCCATACATCCATTTTGCACCTGATGGGCCTGGATAATATGAAGCTAACCTATGCCCACAAGGGACGGCCTGAGCGTCCGACGATCAATGAAGGCAGCTTTTGCAAGAAGTTGATTGGGTAGGTTCGTGTATCTTATTGCAGGAGCAATCGTGTGACTTCAGTGAGGTGGGAGAATCGGATGATGCCGCATCTGGAGAGTCTTGCGGCAAAACTTCTACCATTACGAATGTTTGGTCACCTCAAGATAGTTGCCGATCTGATGGCTGGACTTTGCGGTGATGGCTGGAGCCGATTGTCGGATGAAGACAAAAAGAAATATCTTGAGGATTTAGAGAGCGACTTTCATGTGAGAGGTTTTGGGGACTCTGAGGTTGGCTCTTGGCCTGAATACCGTGCAATTGTTGAGCTGATCTCTCTTGAGATGAAAGCGGTTCGTAAGCGATTGTAGTTCAGATGCCCCAAATCGTTTCCTGGTTTGCTAGGCAGTAATCAACGAGGGGAAGTGCTGCAAAAAGTTGATTGGGTAGAAAGTCATCAAAGAACGCTTCGCCGAATGTACACAACCGCTGAGGAATTTCGTGCCGGCGTGGAAGGTGCGGTGGAGTGTGCGAATTGTTTATCCAGCATGTAGCGTTGAGCGAGGTGTATGTAAGGAAGTGCACATTGAGAGCGGTGGAACTCCGTTCGCTGCACCACCTGGGTTTAGGAACGGGTGTATACTGAGTTCTTGTCGACAGTCACGCCGATCGTTTGTTGGCGGATTGAGACGCTGAATGGAATGAGGCAGCCATGTATATCCAGCATCGTGAGTGGCATCGGACGGATAGGATTGGTTGGTTGCGGGCGGCAGTGCTGGGGGCCAATGATGGCATTGTCTCGACGGCCAGCCTGATTGTGGGTGTGGCGGCTTCGCATGCCGCCAATAGTGAGATCCTCGTAGCAGGAGTAGCTGGCCTCGTCGCGGGTGCGATGTCGATGGCGGCGGGAGAGTATGTCTCAGTCAGCTCGCAATCGGATACGGAACAAGCGGATCTAGCCCGCGAGAGAAAAGAGCTTGCGACGGATGATGCCTCGGAGCGCAAGGAACTTGCGGCAATCTACGTTAGTCGCGGCCTAGATCCCGAACTTGCCAAACAGGTGACCGATCAACTGATGGCCCATGATGCACTGGGAGCCCATGCGCGAGACGAACTGGGGATTTCGGATTTGACGACGGCTCGTCCGGTGCAGGCGGCATTTGCGTCAGCAGGGACGTTTGCGGTTGGTGCCGCGATGCCGCTGCTGATGGTGTTGGTAACGCCGTCCGCCTGGTTAATACCGGTGGTGATTGCGACTTCGGTCTTGTTTTTGGCCGCGTTGGGCGGAGTCGGAGCGTATGCGGGGGGAGCTCCGGTCGTGAAGGCGGCAGTACGGGTGACCTTTTGGGGCGTGCTGGCGATGGCATTGACGGCGGCCGTCGGGGCGGTATTTGGTGCGACCGTTTAAGGGGAATTGGCAACGTATTCTGGCGAAAAGGAAGTTGATAAGGCTTTTTGGTGTGTGTTGTAAGGTGTTACCGGAAAATGGGTTACGCTGAACTCTTGTGGAAATGGCTCACAGCAGCAGAATCTATGGTTGACATATCGTAAGATGTCGATATATTTGAGCGTGTGGGGTAAGTGATAGGCATCACAGCTCCAACGGCCCTGGGTTAGGTCCACTGCGGATTGAATCGCTAATGAACGGCGAGACCTTGTGGCAGCTTTATTTCGAACGATATATCGTAGTGTTACGACAAGTAAATATAACAGACCTTTGAAGAAGGAACCTACCATGACAACCACAATTACCCCTCGAGAACTTGAGACCCTCCGCCGCGAAGGAAAGACGATCGAGTTGATCGACGTTCGGACGCCTGTGGAGTTTCAAGAGGTCCATGTGGACTACGCCCGGAACGTTCCGTTGGATCGACTTGATCCGAAGGCCATTCAAGCTGCACGAAACGGCAGCGCGAACGAGCCGCTGTACATCCTGTGTCGATCCGGAAGCCGCGGCAACCAAGCGTGTGAAAAGTTTGTGGCCGCAGGATTTACGAATGTCATTAATGTCGAAGGGGGAACGCTCGCTTGTGAGGCAGCCGGTTTGCCTGTCGTGCGAGGTAAGAAGGCGATCTCACTAGAACGCCAAGTGCGGATTGCAGCAGGCCTCCTGGTACTGGTTGGAAGTGCACTGGGATACTTTGTGCATCCCTACTGGATTGGACTTTCCGCATTTGTGGGGGCCGGTCTAACGTTCGCTGGAATCACGGACACCTGTGGGATGGGAATGGTACTGGCCCGCATGCCCTGGAACCAGGTTTCTGGATCGTGTGCGCCAAACAAGTCGTGCTGCGTCAAGTCTTAAGTGTGATACGAAGTTGTTTGGGTAGTGGATAAAGAAGATTCGAAGTCGTAAGGAGTGCCAAGTCATGCAACTGAAGCAATATTTTCTGGGCTGTTTGTCTCATGCCTCGTACTTGATCACGGATGAAAAGTCGAAGACGGCAGCGGTGGTAGACCCACAGCGAGACATCACGCAGTACTTGGAAGATGCGAAGGCAGCCGGCTGTGAAATCAAGCATGTGTTTCTGACGCACTTTCATGCAGACTTTTTGGCGGGACATATCGAGCTGCGCGATCAGGTAGAAGCCAAAATCTATCTGGGAGCACGCGCCGAAGCAGAATTTCCGGTGACGAAGCTCAAGGAGGGGGAACGGGTCGAGTTTGGCGACGTTCGCTTACAGGTTCTAGAAACCCCCGGGCATACGCCCGAGGGAATCTCGATCTTGGTGTATGACTTGGCGAAGGATGCCGAGAAGCCCTACGCCGTATTGACGGGAGATACGCTGTTTATTGGCGATGTCGGTCGGCCGGATTTGCTGGCATCGATTGGTGTGACGGCCGATGAGCTGGCCGACATGCTTTATGACTCGCTGACGAACAAGCTTGTAAAGCTACCGAACGAGACGCTCGTCTATCCGGCACATGGTGCGGGATCGATGTGCGGCAAGAACCTCAGTAAAGAGACGGTCTCAACCATTGGTGAGCAAAAGCGTTTTAACTATGCGTTGCAACCAATGAGCCGGAAAGAATTCAAGCAAATTGTTACCGACGAGCAGCCAGAAGCCCCTAGCTATTTTGTGCATGATGCGATCTTGAATCGCCAAGAGCGACCAAACCTGGACAAGATGTTAGCGGAGTCGATGAAGAAGCTTTCTGTTGACGAGGTTTTGCAGCTAAAGCATCAAGGGGCACAGCTTTTAGACGTGCGGGATGCGATTGATTTTGAAGGGGCACATCTCGAAGGTGCGATCAACATTGGCATTCAAGGGAAGTATGCCACCTGGTGTGGTACGGTGCTCGACCAAAAGCGGCCCATTGTTGTCATTGCTGACGTGGGGAAGGAAGAAGAGGCGATCATGCGTTTGGGACGCATCGGCTTTGACAATGTAGCTGGCTACTTGGCGGGTGGGATGGATTCTCTGCGTGATCGGCCAGAGCTGGTAAGAAAGATTGAGCGTGTGACGGCAGTAGCCTTGCAAGAACTGCTGTATACGAACACGCCGCCATCGGTTGTCGACGTGCGGAGCGAGAAGGAATGGAACGCGGGGCATGTCTCCGGCAGCTTGAATATTCCACTTAGCCATTTGCGAGAGCGCGTAGGCGAAATTCCTAAGGATCGCTGGATTGTCGTGCACTGCGAAGGGGGTTATCGCTCGGCGATTGCGGCCAGCGTGTTGGCCGGAGCGGGGCGGAACGATGTGTACGACCTGGTTGGTGGGTTCAAGGCTTGGTCCGCGTCCCGATTAGCCGTTGAGGCGTAGTTTGCGTTTTGCGATTGCGTACGGCTTGCGGACTGCGAAGGGAGATCGTCATGTTACTGGTCACTTTGCTATTTGGAGCCGTGATTGGATTCTCCCTCGGGTTGACCGGGGGAGGAGGAGCAATCTTTGCGGTTCCACTTTTGGTGTATGGCCTGGGAGTTCCTGCTCGCGAAGCTGTTGGCGTTTCACTACTGACGGTCGGTAGTACTTCGCTGGTGGGATTTGTACAGCGAGCCCTGCGCGGGATGGTGGAGTTCCCAACCGGCCTACTGTTTGCGCTGGCAGGCATGATTGGGGCACCCATCGGCTTACGGTTGGCAGATAAGGTTCCTGATGCATTGCTGCTGGGGATGTTTGCAGTCTTGATGTTGGTGATTGCTGTAAGGATGTGGTTGAAGGCGCAAGATGCGGTCGCCAAGTTACCGATCATTGATGACAACTCGGGGCCGACGTGTCGGCGTGATCCCGAAGGAAAGTTGCGGCTGACCTCGCAATGCGCAATGCTTTTGGGAATCGTGGGGCTGCTTTCCGGAGTCTTGTCGGGGCTGTTTGGTGTGGGTGGCGGGTTCATCATTGTGCCGGCGCTTGTCATGTTTAGTGGCATGGGCATGCAGCGAGCGATTGGAACATCTCTGCTGGTGATCACGCTGGTTAGCGCCTCAGGTACGGCCAGTCACCTGCTGGCGGGTAAAGACCTTTCCCTGTCGACGGCTGGTCTGTTTACGATGGGAAGCGTTTTTGGCCTGTTTGGTGGTAGCTGGCTAGCGCAGCGTCTCGCGGGGCCGGTACTGCAAAAGGTATTTGCAGCAGCGATTGTTTTTGTGGCGATCTACGTCATCTTTCGGACGGTTTGGCACTAGGAGATCAATCATGCGTGGTATGGCACTTGTTCTTGTGGGACTTTTTACTGTCACCGCTTATGGCGCGGTTTCCGATGGCACCTCTTTTGTCTTTCCGCAAGTTGCACACTTTGGCGGGATAGTGCGAATTCCCAAAGCGGCTGAACCACCGCGACATGGAGCAAAAATTGTCTTTGATATTGCTGCGGACAGTAAGCCCGACGAACTGAACAAGGGGCTAGAAAGTGTGGCTCGCTATTTGAACCTCAATGCGGAGGCTGGCCATAAACCGTCTGATATCAAACTGGCGCTTGTGCTTCATGGCGGTGCTACCAAAGCGGCGCTTGGCGACGAGGCCTATGCGAAGCACACAGCCGTTACGAAAAATCCTAACTTGGAGCTGATTCGCGAGTTGAAGAGCTGTGGAGTGGAGGTCTTTGTCTGCGGTCAGTCGTTGGCTCGCAATAAATTTGCCTCGTCTGATGTGGCCAGCGATGTGTCGGTGGCCGTATCTGCCATGACAGTCAATACCAATAAGCAGTTGGACGGCTACGCTTACCTCTCCATTCATTAGGGTAACACCGTTTGGAAGTCCTCAGATGTGTTTTCTCTATTCAACACGCATGGATTTGATGAGTTTGTCGAAATAACGGGTTGCGATCCAAGCCTTAAGAAAGGCAAACCATGACTGATTCAATGTTCAAAAATCACTATCAGGTGTTGATTGTTGGGGGCGGGACGGCAGGCATTACGGTGGCGGCTCAGCTTCGGCGAAAGCTAAAGAAGTTTGACGTGGCTATTGTTGAGCCATCGACCAAGCACTATTACCAGCCGCTTTGGACATTGGTGGGCGCAGGTGTTTTTCCTAAAGAGCAAAGCGAGCGGGAGGAATCTGCGTTCATTCCCAAGGGAGCGGATTGGATTCGCGAGGCCGTCGCAGAATTCCATCCCGAGGAAAATTACATCGTGACGCGCGAGGGGCGGCGGATCAGCTATGACTTTTTAGTCGTAGCGCTGGGGATTCAAATTGATTGGGATAAGATTCCAGGGCTGAAGGAGGGAATTGGCCGCCAGCAGATCTGTAGCAACTACTCCTATCAACAGGTCGATTACACGTGGGAGTGCGTTCGCAATTTCCAGGGGGGAACGGCACTGTTTACGATGCCGAACACGGCCGTAAAGTGTGGTGGTGCTCCACAAAAGATCATGTATTTGGCTGAGGATTACTTTAATCGATCAGGGGTGCGCAATAAGGCTAAAGTGGTGTTTGCCTCGGCGCAAGGGTCCTTGTTTGCGGTTGAGAAGTATCGCAAAACGCTGGAACAAGTTGCCAAACGGAAAGAGATCGACATTCGGCTCAAACATAATTTGGTAGAGCTGAAGCCCGATAGCAAGGAAGCGGTGTTTGAAAACTTGGAAACGAAGGAACGTGTGACCATCCCGTTTGACATGATCCATGTGACGCCACCGATGAGCGCTCCGGATATTATTAGGACCAGTGCGCTAGCGAATGCAGCGGGCTGGGTCGATGTAGATAAATACACCTTGCAGCATCCCAAGTTCTTCAATGTCTTTCCGATCGGAGATTGCAGTGGGCTGCCGACTTCAAAAACGGGGGCTGCGATTCGTAAGCAGGCACCCGTATTAGTGAAGAATCTGGTTTCGGCAATCAATGGGGAGCCGCTTACGGCCAAGTACGATGGCTATACCTCGTGCCCCATTGTGACCGGCTATGGAAAGCTCGTGTTGGCCGAGTTTGACTATGAGGGTAAGCCGCAAGAGACGTTCCCTTTTGATCAATCGAAAGAACGGCTGTCGATGTACTTGCTCAAGGCCTATGCACTTCCTCGGCTGTATTGGGGTGGGATGTTGCGGGGTCGGGCGTAAGGCTTCCTAGTATGGGATGGTTATCCAGTGATGCAGGAAGGGCTAAAATGGTTGGGCACTTCACGGGAAAAACGGATTGACGAATGGCACTTTAATGGCTTAGGTGATGTGATGGTTAGTAAAGCGGTGGTTTTGCGTGCAGGTTTGGCGGCGTTTGTGGTCTTGGCGATCGTTGGACTGGTCCATTCGCAAGAGAAGAGCGTTGCGCCAGGCATCAACAAGCCTTTTCAAAAGCCGGACGTCACCGAGTTTCAAGGGAAGTTTGAAAAAGAAGGGCGTGAGGCCTTTGATAACCGCGAAAAGATCGTGGAGGCATGTCAGCTACGTGCAAGGATGGCCATTGCCGACGTGGGGGCTGGGACGGGGCTGTTCACACGGTTGTTTTCTGTGGGCGTAGGAGGCAAGGGGCAGGTTTACGCTGTCGATGTTTCCAAGGAGTTTGTCGATCATATCGAGCGAACGGCACGCCAAGAGAATCGGATGAACGTTCAAGGGATTGTATGTAAGCCGGATTCTGCCGAGTTGCCGGAAGCTTCTGTCGACTTGGTGTTTTTATGTGATACCTATCATCACTTTGAGTTCCCGCAAAAGACGATGCAGTCAATTCATCGAGCGCTGAAGCCTGGCGGGCGAGTCATTGTGGTGGATTATCAGCGAATTGCCGGGAAGAGCACCGAGTGGGTGATGAGCCACGTCCGCGCGGGACAAGATGTGGTGGAGAAGGAAATCACCGAATGTGGTTTTGAGCGCGTCCGCGAGGTGAAAGGGCTGCTGAAAGAGAACTACATGGTGGAGTTTGTGAAAGTGGCTGGGCCTAAGGAGGCTGGAAAAAAATAGCCGGATTCATGCGGGGCTAGATTGCCCCGTTTTGGTGCAGGGCTTGAATCTAGGGCTTGGTTTAGGCCGGGGAGAAGGGAGTCGATTCCAAGGGGAATTGGGCTCGAATGCGGAAGAGGTGAGTTTTGCTCCCCCCGGCAGTTGCGACATGTTGATAGTGCTAGGATGGAAGTAGGCAGTTCAACGTACTGCCGAAATGCATGAGCCCAATTGGCAAACAGGCCGAGGGGCAAGCGAACATGCAATCGAAACCCGCCTTGGTACCCCACCTCTCTTGAAAGGAAAGTGCAGATGGCAACTTTCATCACGACGATCAAATTCACCCAGCAGGGAATCAAAGGGATTGATGATACAACGAAGCGTGCTGCGGCTCTAAAGGCTGCAGGTAAGAAGATGGGAGTCAAAGTGACGAACATCTATTGGACGCTGGGTGATCATGACGGGGTGCTAATCTTTGAAGCCGCCGATGATGAGACGGCGACAACCCTGCTGTTGCATTTAGGGGCTTCCGGAAACGTTCATACGACAACGGTACGAGCGTTTACTGCCGCCGAGATGGATAAGATTCTGACCAAGGTACACGTTGGCTAAAGGGCCGCGAGTGGCGGTGAGTTGTTCATTCGGTTGGCGCCAGACCTTGGTTTTTTTAAGGAGAATAGTCGCATGAGGTGTTTTATGATGCAAGTTAAGTTGGCTAGCTAACGCTGAGATGCTGATACGTTGTGCGCGGACGGCGAAATAGAAGGCGACGTTAAGTGGTGTTTGAATGGGACGCTGGCAAATCTCATTGCGTTCAGTGCTGGTTGGCGTATTCGGCGTGTCAATTGTCTTGGCTTGCCTAATACGTGGTGCTTCTATTCGTTCTCGTTCGGTAAGGCACCTGGCAGGCTTTGGCGTTGACGTTTGGAGTTATGAAAGTGACTCTGAAGCACCTTTTGTCGCCAGGTCTTTCCATGGCCCCTATAGGAGCGATGTCGGAATTAATATCGGTGGTCGATCACACCCCGAATGCGATTACACATCGCTCAAATACTTCCCGAAGGTCATTTATTTGTCGTTCGACAACACTGACGCGATCGAGAATGTGCTTAGGAATGTCTCGGATCCGTTGACGGTTCGAACTTTGTGTATTGCCAACTCCGATATTACTCACGCGTCTATAGTTGAAATGAAGCGGTATCAATCGCTGGAACGCCTAACTCTCTATCGGTGTAAGATTGATGCAGATGATTTTCAAGTGCTTCAGAACCTGCAAGGCTTAGTTCATTTGAGCTTAGCCGAATGCAGGGATTTGGGCGACTCGCATGTTAAGCAGATTGTCACCAATCTTGGCTCGCAAGTTTCTGAAATGGATCTAAGTGGGACTGCGGTGACTGATAATGGACTGGCCGATGTTTGCAAGATACGAAGGCTTGAGACTTTAAACGTTAGTGGCACAGCGATTAACGGGAGCGGATTGATGGTTTTAGATGCTGGATGCTCGCTGAAGGAGCTGTATGCAAACAAAACCAATATTTTGGCAGAGAACATCGGCCATTTACTGGCGCTTAAGACGAACGACTTTCGTCTTCATATTCTAGGGACACCGATTCACCATGCTGATATCCCAGAATTTGTCGAGCGCTGGGGGCGTGTTAATGTGCTTGTGGGACGATAGTGCATCTGCCCGTGTATTGCGTGTGGCGAAAGGGGTGAGCTAGTTGCCTATTGTGTTGGAAGGTTCATAAGTGTTCATCGTCGACTTCCTGCCGTTGATCATTGGCAGGGAAGTTGCCAGACTTTGGTTTTCTTAAGGAGAATAGTCGCATGAAACGTTTTATGACGCTGTGTGGAATTTCTGCTGCTTTGGTGATGGTAGTGGCGATGGTGGCATTTGGCGAAGATGCCAAGGAGCAGGCGATCAAGCAGGATCGCAAGCTGATCGAAGGGACTTGGGTTGTCGTTAAGCTAGAAGTGAATGGCAACAAGGCCGAGGAGGCCGATGCCCGTAAGTTAACGGTGGTGAACGGCTCAGATGGTAGCTGGACTTTGCTTTCCGGTGGTAAAGAAGTTGCCAAGGGAACGAGCACTATCGATCCGACGCAGAAGCCCAAAACGCTCGACTTTTCTCCGAGCGAAGGGGAAGACAAGGGGAAGCTGTATCTTGGAGTTTATGAGTATCTGGGTGAAAACCGCCGGCAAATGTGTTTTGCCCCCATTGGTGCACCCCGGCCAACGAGCCTGACTTCGTCACCCGGCAGCCAGCATATTCTGGTAGTGTTTGAGCGAGTGAAGGCCAAGTAGGCGGCCGTAAAAAACTTGGGCCGCAAACAACAAGTGTGTGCGGCCCAAGAGGATTGTCCGAGAGCGTTGCCAGAGACGAATTAGGCGATCTCGTAGCCTTTGCGCTGAGCTCGCTTTTGCCATGCATTTGCCTCTTCATCACCAACGATTTGCTCTGTGGCGGCATCCCACTTGAGTGGCCGTCCGAGACGCATGGCGATGTTTGCCAAATGGCAAGTCGTGAGGTGGCGGTGATGGGTGTAGACATCGGAGATCGGCAAGCTGCGATCACGCGTGCATTCGACGAAGTTCCCCATGTGGTTGCCCCACTTTTTGCCTTTGCAAAGAGCCTTGAGAACATCGTCCCCCAGCGGGTTGGTTGCTAGGTCCTCTACGGGTTTGCCGGTGAGCTTGCCACGATTGACGAAGTAGCGTCCCTTTTCGCCTTCGAACATCACGCCATTATCAAAGCCGAGGTCGGGAGCGTTGTCGCGAATCAGCATCTCGACGCCGTTGGCAAACATGCACTTGATGTTGAACGTAAGTGCCGCATTGAAGGTGTCATCCTTGGTGGGGTAACCCTTTTCGTAGGGAACGGGATGTTCGGCGGCAACCACCTCGACGGTTTGCGGGCCGGAGGTATCCATGCCAATCGCCCACTGGGCAATGTCGACGTGGTGAGCTCCCCAGTCGGTCATCTTGCCGCCGGAGTATTCATACCACCAGCGGAAGTCATTGTGACAACGCTGCTGGATGTATTCGACCAGCGGAGCTTGGCCGAGCCACATTTCCCAGTTAAGGCCGGTAGGAGCCTGCGTCTTCTTGAAGGTGCCTCCCTTAGGTGCGCCACCGATGGCGACCGTGACGCGCTTGATTTTGCCGATGCGACCTTGCTGAGCAAGTGCGACAGCCTTTAGGAACTTGTCATCACTACGTTGCTGCGTACCTACTTGGAAAACCCGGCCGGTTTCCTTGACCACTTTGCAAAGGAGCTTGCCTTCATCAATGGTAAGCGTAAGTGGCTTTTGGCAATGGACATCTTTGCCTGCGCGAAGAGCATCGATGGCGATCTTGGTGTGCCAGTGGTCGGGGGTGCTGATCGTGACGAGTTCAATGTCTTTGCGATCAAGCAGCTTGCGGTAGTCTTCAAAGATTTCAGACTTGCCGCCGGCAATGTCGGAGTTGAGCTTTTCGGCATGGTTACGGTCAACGTCGCAGTTGGCGACGATATCGCCAAATTGCTTAATCGCCTGGGCATCGCCCCGGCCCATGCCACCGTTGCCAATGCAACCGACCAAAGGCCGATTGTTTTTGGACTTGGTCTCGTCAGCGATGGTGCGTTCTTGCCAGAAAAAGTAGGGAGTGGCGGCGGCCGCAGCAGATGCGGCGAGGACTTGGCGGCGGGAGAAATGACTGGACATTTCGATCGTCCTTTGTGGAGAGAGAAACTAAGGAAATGGCTGGGGATTGGTACTGCTAGAAGCATACCAAAGCCGAGGCTGGTTCTGCTATGAAAAAATGTAGACAGTCGTTATGCGAATTCGCTTTGTTTCCGTGGAGAATTGCCAAAAAAGCGGGTGTGCGGACCTTATTGAGGGGAAAGCAACTGAGTGAGGTAATTGCGTGAGCGATTGATCTCGTCCGTAACGGCCTCGGTGGTGTCCAAGATGGGAATCCCACGGGGGAAAGGGTGCATAAAGATCTCGGTCCAGCCGGTGTAGCGGATGTCGCGCAGTGCTTTTAGCAATGGTCCGAAGTTGAGGGGGCCACGGCCAGGCATTTGCAACAGTTCCTCTTCCTTGGGGAGTTTTTGCATGCAGCCATTGCCATGCTGCCAGGCGTAGAAAACGGCGATGGAGGAGTTAAGGTCGCGAATTAGCTGCGCCAAGAGAGTGGCATCTTGTGGCAAATGGTAGGGAGCCAACGCAACCGCCAGATGTTTGGAAGGCCGAAGCTCGATGAGCCATTTCAGGGCCTCGGGAGAGTCGATGAGGTTCTTGCTGTGGTTCTCAATCGCGATCGTGACGCCAGCCTCTTCCGCTGCGGCCAGATGGGGCTTCATTTTTTCGACGAATGTTGTGATTGCCTGTTTGAGTTCTGCGCCGGCAAGGCCTGCGGGGCCTTCTCCGCCGGTCACCATCACTTGGCAGCCCAAACGTTTGGCAAGTTTCATTTCTTCTTGAAGGCCGAACGGTCCGAGTTTGTACTGGGTGATGCAGCCCAGAGAGACATTGTGCTGCTTCAAAAGCTGGGCAAACTTTTCCTCGCCCAGTTCAGCCAGTTGCTCCCGCTGGTTGCCATGCACTTTGGGCCAGATGTCGAGGGCGGACGCATCGATCTTTTTCAGTTCTGGCAGGATTGATGCGAGGTCGGTGTATCCATACATGCAGGAGGCAAGCATGTATTTCAGCTGGAAAGGGGTGTTGGGTTCGGCCTGTGCAGCACTTGGAAGCATTGCGCAGGAAAGTGCAGTGGCCGCCGAGGCCTGGACGAATTTGCGTCGCGTGAGGGACATCTTTGGCACCGGGTCTTGGAGGAAAGTGGCAGGTTGCTGAGCTGTTTGAAGAGGGTGGTGACGCCGTGGATTGGTTAGGCGACTTCATAGCCTTTGCGTTGATCTCGGCGAAGCATTTTGTCAGCGTCGGGAGCGTCAACGAACTGCTCGGTGTCTGGGTTCCAGCGAAGCGGCTTGCCCAGTCGCTGAGAAATGTTCCCCAGGTGGCAAAGGGTGGCGGAGCGATGTTGGCTGACGATGTCGGAGATCGGGAGCTTGCGCGTTTGGGTACAGTCGTAGAAGTTGCCCATGTGGTTTTTGATAGAGTCGATCTTTCCGCTGCGTTCGGGCGCGAGTGGTTGTCGTGCTCATAGAGTTTGAAATCGCCACGATCCAGCGGACTGCGCATCAATTCGTCGACAGCTCGGCCAGCGATTGCACCGCGATTGACAAAGATTCGTCCGGCTTCGCCTTCAAACATGACTCCGTTGCGGTTGTAGTCGCCACGTGGTGAATCGAGCACTTCCAGCTCTACGCCATTGGCATACCGATAGGTAGTGTGATAGTCGGTGGCAACGTTGAAGCTGTTTTCGGTAGTTGGGAACTTGGCGGTTCCCAATATCTCTACGGGGCCGGAGTGTTGTGCGCCGATTCCCCACTGGGCAATGTCGAGATGGTGGGCGCCGGTGTCGGTCATCTCTCCGCCCGCGTATTCATACCACCACCGAAACGTGTAGTGGCTTCTTTCTGGTAGGTAGGGGACGTCGGGCGTTTGGCCCTGCCACAGGTCCCAGTTGAAGTGTTTAGGGATGGGATGGGGAACGAAGGGACCGCCTACGGAATTCTTTCCCATGACGACGATCACTTTTTTCAGCTTGCCAATGCGTCCTGCTTGTACCATCTCTACTGCGAGACGAAATCGGGAATCACTGCGTTGCCACGAACCGACTTGAATGACGCGGCCGGTCTCTTTGACAACGCGGTTGAGAATCTTGCCTTCATCAATAGTCAGGGAGAGTGGCTTTTCGACATAGACATCTTTGCCAGCTCGGCAAGCATCAATCACCATCTTGGCATGCCAATGATCCGGGGTGCCGATCAGCACGACATCAATGTCTTTGCGCTGAAGTAGGTCATTGTAGTTTTCGTAAATGGCGGCCGAGCTGTTGAAGCTGGCGCGGGCCTGTTCGCGTACGTGCCGATCGACGTCACAAATCGCATAGACATCGCCAAAGGGGATTGCTTCACGAGTGATTACAGAACCTTGGTACCGCATGCCAATGCAGCCAATGCGCCAGCGGTCATTGGGGGATTTGGGAGCGGTGGCTTCCTGAGCGTTAGCCGTAAAGGTGTACGGCAGGTTGGCAACTGTGGCGAGGCCAAGGGAGGCTTTTAGGGCGGTGCGGCGGGAAGGGAGACTAAGGTGGGACATTACGCAGGTTCCGGGAGAAGGAGTGCGAAGATATCGTCAGTTGCGGTGCCCCAATCATAGCGGCTACGGGAGCGCGGTGAAACTAAGGTTGCTGATTGGCCTGTGTCAAAATAGAGCTAGGCTCCTCCCTCTCTTGATCTAGTACGACGGAACCAGAGCAAGGCCGTAGCAATTGAAAAGATGGCTGCAAATGCGAATGATGCTTGTTTAGGGAGGAAGGTAATCTAGCGACGACCTTGCACAACCTCGCTGACAGGGGTGTCCCGTTCTCCTGGCTGGCCGGAAACATAGTGGGCGCCCGTCCTCAAATCCATGACCACCATTCCCTTCTCCGGCGATTGTTCAAAAAGGGAGGCCGGCATTTCTTCATCAAACGCCATGCTCGTCACTTGGAAATGTTCTTCGGTCTCTAACGTGCCATCCACGGAGGTACTCACAATTCGCCAGCTTTCTGGAACCCAAAAATCTCCCTCCGGCTTCAGCTGAATTTCTGCCCGCCCATACTCCGCTCCGTTGAAGTATTTAATTCTGCGTGTAATGCCATATCCTTTGGTTGGGTCGACGTAGAGGTCTGTGTGCTTTTTGGAGTCGCTGTCAGATAGGCGAATCACAAAGATGGAATCGTTTTCGGTCTTGGTTGGAATGACCTTATAGCGGGAAGCATTAAAAGTTGCAGGCTTTAAATCGGGCTGAGCAATGTCTACGGGCACAAAGCCAAAGTTCAGCAGTAGGGGTGTTCCGGTGGCTAGGAAGAATGTGGCAGGCTGCCGCGTACCAAATATAAGTTCGGCATTGAACTCGGGCCATTCAGGATTTACAGCCAGGTTCTCTTTCCTTGGCATATACTGCACATAATCGGTTCCATTGAAAAGGTCGACCGACACTTCGGTCACATACTTTTCGGTTGTGAGGTTGTAAATCTTGCGTACGTACTTTTTCCTAGTTCGATGGTTCGCAAAATCCAACCATAGTTCAACATGTTTTGTGAACCGTTCATCCTGCTCAGGAAACCGCGCCGAGGTGTCAATGTTCAGGTATGCCCCCTTCGCCACAAGGCACTCTGCCTTTAGCACGAACCGAGCTGATTTTCTAGCGACTTGGCATTTTTGCCACGCTCGGAATGCGTTTTGCAATTGATTTTCCTGGGCCAAAGTACAGGAAGTCCCAATGCCAAAAACAAAGTACATCGAAAGTGCGAATGCCAAGCCGTACCTGATGGGACTGTTCATAGGACATTCCATGCGGTACCGAGGTTGTTCTAAAGAATGCTAGCAATCAAAAGTATGCCCCGCCGCGATCTCTAGCAAACCCAATCGCCCGAGCCGTCACGCGTTATCATCCAAAGAATTCAGAAACGGCACAAGAGAAAGTCAATCCGGGCGTTCGACCCTCGCACGCCGGAATTCTGGCTGCCCGGGACTTCGGTGGGAGATTTTGCAGTTTCCAATTCAAACGGTTTGACGTCCGTTTGCTAGTCTTGTTAAATTGCAACAGACGCTGGCGGCACGATGTTCAGAATGGTCTTGTCTAGATGCTTTTTCCTGTTCGTATGGCCACTGCGATAAAGGTCGCCTGTTCACTAAAAGGATTCAAACGATGCCCAAATTGTTCCATTGGGTCGTGCCACTGGTGCTTGTTTGTGCTTGGACACGTTTTGCAGTTTCCGATGAAGTTTCCGAGCAACTGCAGGCACTTGGCTCTGGCAACGAGGCGGAGGTCGAAAAAGCAGTTGAGTATTTGGCAAAGCAGCCGGTCGATCCAAGCAAGCAGCCTGAAGTGGCCGCTGCGCTAAATCAGCTAGACAAAGGTGGCAAACACGAATTGGCAGAGCCCGCACTTCTGGTCTGGGCTACCACTGACAATGTGCCCCTCATCATCCACATTCTGGAAAGCAAGAAGTTTGACCGAGGCAACCTCTTGGACCTTGTCGCAAAAATGAAGGATGATCGGTTTTTGACTCCGCTAGTTAGCATCCTTCGAGATACTCACGACGACGGCAAACAAGCGGAGGCTATTCTTTTGGGATGGGGAAAGTCGGCCAACCCAATCATCCTCAAGCAGATCAATCATTCCGATGACGAAGCTCACTCGCGATTGGTGCGCCTCTGGGAGCAGCGAAAGCTGGACGGAGAGGCCAGAACGCTTCAGTCGGTAATCGACTTGGGGTCAAAAGAAAAGCAGACACGGCAATATGCGGGAGAATGGCTAGCGCAGCAAAAAACGATTTCTGATTCCACTCGCAAGCAAGCCACAGAGTTCGCGTTGAAGGCCCTAGAATACGCCAAGGGAACCGATGCGTTAGACCTGACAGAAATCATCGCGAAGTTTGGCCACGAGAGCTTCCGTGATGACTATGTAAAGATGATCGAATCCAAAGATTTTCATCAATGGCATGCTGGACTGCACGGAGTCATTCTCTCGGGTGATGTGCGGTGCGCCAAGACGCTGATTGAGCGTATGAAAAACGAAGAGTTCGCAGGCCAAGTGAGCAAGATAATGACTCGCCATGGCGCAAAGTCAGAAACGCTGGCACTCGCTCTACTAAAGCAGCCCATCGACAGTCCTCGCGGTTACGCTCACATTTCCGTTTGCATGATTTTGGGAGAAGTGGGAACGAAGAAGAGCGTCAGCGCCCTCAATCAATTGGCAAACAAAAAGTCAGCGTCCGATTCCCTGCGTAACGCGGCCAAAGTTAGCGCCGCAGAAATTGCTTCGCGGAAGAGTGCAAGGTAACCAAGTGGCTTCTTCGGTAAGTTGTGGTCGGCAGATCTGGGCAGATTACGCCTTGCCTTCCCTCGCCGTGTGGTCTGTTTATTTGTGGTTCCCTTTCACTTACTACGCCTAAACCAAAATCACTGCCGAAGGGGAAAGGCTCTCCGTAAGTACCACCGATGGGTTGCGCTCAACCAAATGGAACATGCCTGCTGAGGGTAACTTCCGGCTGGAGCATTGGCTAAAGTCCAGCCTTCTAGCAGACACCAATCGCCGCCTGCGTGGCGCGCACTGCCAAGGTAGTGGCTAGTGCGCGTGCTGCCGCAGGCGAAGGGGTGGATTTCTAACTGGGAAGTCACCGCATTGGGCGACTACTTGATCCAGCCGCTGGTTCGCAGCCATTCCTCGCAGCGTTTGGGCCAGGTGTGGCTGGGGCTTTTTGTCTCTCGCAGGCCAAAGCCGTGGCCACCTGTGGAGTAGATGTGCAGTTCGGCCGGCACGTTGGCTCGCTTGAGGGCGAGAAAGTAGAAGATGCTGCTTTCTGGTGTGACAGGGTCATCGTGGGCATGTGCGAGAAATGCCGGGGGCGTTTCTTTGGAGATCGGGAATTCTGGCTTGAGTTCCGATGCCCCTTTTTCGACCAGATAGGCAGTGTAGATCAGGACGGTGAAATCGGGACGGCAGCTTTGTGTATCGACCGAGTCGAGGGAAGCGTATGAACGCTTGGCAAAGGTGGTAGAGGTTTTGGCAGTCAGATGTCCGCCGGCCGAAAATCCTAGCATGCCGATTTTTGTCGGGTCGATGCCCCAATCTGCGGCTTTGCTGCGAACAAGGCTGAGAGCACGCTGCGCATCTTGCAGCGATTCAATCGGTTCCACCTTGTCTTTCCCTTCACCAGGGCGACGTGGTACTCGGTACTTCAGCACAACGCCAGTTACGCCAATGGAGTTTAGCCACTCGGCAATTTCTGTTCCTTCGAGGTCCCAGGCAAGGATGCTGTAGCCGCCACCTGGTGCGATCAGGACCGCGGCGCCGGTGTTCTTCTCTTTTGGGGGCGAATATATTGTGAGGGTCGGTTTGGTGACGTTCGTGATACGGCGAACCGGCTTTTCATTGGGGCGTTGGTCTTGCTCTTTTTCGGCGCCGATGCCGCTTGGCTCTCCTGGAACCTTGCCTTCGGGCCAAACATCCACCGCCAGTGGTTCGGCGGCCAAGGTTGTGGTGACCATCGAGATTGCGAGCGAGGTGAGTAACAGTAGTGAGCGGAGTTTCATGGGGTGTGCCGAGTTAGGGAGAGGAAGTTAAAGGAAAGATGGTTTTGACGCGATCTCCATGGGAAGGAGATTGCCGACGGATATTCTAGCGAAGGGGCTGGAACTGCCGCATTTTACGGAATCGCGGATCACTTGGGAATTGTGGCGGGGGACTGAAGTTCTTGCATTTGGGTTTGTGCAGCTGCCTCCCAATCGGGCAGTTTGGCGGTGAAAAACGCGATGGCAACCTGATAGGTGCCGTCGAACCCGGCGGGAATGGCTTTGTCGGAAAAGCACATGATTCGAAGTTTGCGATAGACGCCGGGGGCATCGGTGTATTGTAGCCAAACCTCTTCGGAACCGGGCTGATTTTGGAGGTAGCATACGGCGCCCCTGTTGGATTGGGAGTCGTAGACGGCCATCCATTTGGCAGTCCGTTCTAGTCCTTCGCTCGCTTTTGCCGACGGGCTGAGAAATTGGCCACGCTTTTGAATTCCTTTTTCATCGCCAAATAGGTAATGGGTCATCGTGGGGGACCAAGCATACATCAGTGGATAGCTGACGGTAAGGTCGACCGTTTCTGTTGCCTTCAGGTGGACCGATTCTGTGAGGATGTTGTTGGAGAGGGTGACTTGCGATGCAAGGTGAATGGAGCGAATGGTGGACTCACGCTCCATGCGAAACGACTTAGCGGCAACGGACATCTCGGGAGTGATTTCTGTGAGTGGAACATCGTCGCAAAAGAAGCGAAGGGCAGAGACCTGCTCCTTCTCGACCATGCCGGGCTTGCCCGGTATATCCAGAAAGTGGGCGGACCCAAGTATTCCGATCCCTTTCAGATTGAGGACTGATCCGTACGCGCTGTCTTCTACGGCGATGACTTGGTTTTGATAGTCGAAGCCGCTGAGGGTCCACAGCTTGGGGCCATCAATGCGAATCCGCACGTCGCCAGCTTTGGCAGTCAGGGACTGGGGGCGTATTGCTGTTTCAGGAGTTGCTGGCGGTGCGCCTCGTAGCGGTCTGAAAATTGCTAAGCAAAGGGACGAGAACAGGGCCAGTTGGAACCATCGCATCTGCAGTGCTCCTGAGTCGGTGCCGTCAGCGTGTGCTTGGAGTGTAGGTCTGGTGTTTGTTGTTGCCAGGAATGGTCGCGAGGAGGATGGGTCTAGTGGTTTGCAAGTCCATTTGGGATCGATCTTGGACGGTCCCTATCCTACCAAAGGGACAGGTGGCCTGCCGTTTGGGTGGCGGAGCGAAGCCTTCAGATGACGACCGATTTGCAAAAACCGGCATAATCGGAAGAGGCGGAAGTGGGCAGTGATTGTTGCCTAGTTGGCCGAGTCCCAGGAAATGCCGGTAAAAATGGCGGGAAAAGGGTTGGCTGGGGCGCAGGGTGGGATAACGGGTTTGAAAAATGGGTGTTTGGCTTTGGGACAAGGGAATTACTATGGAAACCGGGCTTTGTAGGGAGGCAATGTAGGCCTCCGCCGGGTGCTTCACTTCATTGCCGTGCGATGGATTTACCTCGATAACACCGCCGTTTCCTTGCAACATTTCTTGGGGAGTGATCGTCTAAGGTCTTGAGGGATAACGATTTCAAGACGGGTCGATTGCGTCAGTACCGACATGAAAAATAAGGTCACCGTGCGAAAGTCAGCTGCGAAACAACTTCGCCACCGAAAGCTTCTATTTGAGGGGCTTGAGGATCGGCGCGTTATGACCGTGGATTTGATCTCTCGCGCTATGCCATCGGACCCGGTCAGTACGGGGAATAATGCATCGGCGATTCAGTCTGCTTCGTCGGTGAGTGCGGATGGCCGATATGTAGCCTTCGTTAGTAATGCGAGCAACTTGTTGCAGGGGGACACTAACGACTGTTGGGACGTGTTCCGAAAAGACATGCAGACAGGCGCTATCACGCGAATTAGCACTGACTCCAGCGGCTCTCAGGCGAATAGCGATTCCTATTTTCCTTCGATAAGCGCCGATGGGCGGTACATTGCGTTTCAAAGTTACGCTACTAACTTGGTGCCGGGCGATACGAATACTTACGCCGATATCTTTGTGAAGGATACGCAAACGGGAAGCCTGACTCGCATCAGTAATGGTGTGAGCAATGCTCAGGCCAATAATGACTCGTTTGCTCCTGCGATGAGTGCCAATGGCCGGTATGTTGCGTTCTATAGTAATGCCGGCAATTTGGTTGCAGGCGATACGAATGTTGCGGCCGACATTTTTGTGAAGGACCTGCAGTCGGGCACGCTAACGCGCGTCAGTACGGATTCGAGCAATGTGCAAGGGAATGGTGACTCCTTTGGACCCGCCATTAGTGCTGATGGGCGATATGTAGCCTTCGAGAGTACCTCGAGCAATCTGACGCTGGGAGATACCAATAGTGTGTCTGACGTTTTCCTGAAGGATACGCAGACCGGCACGCTCAAGCGTGTTAGTACGGATTCCAGCAATGTGCAGGCCAATTTGGATTCGACCGTTCCGGCGATCAGTGCCGATGGCCGGTTCGTCGCGTTTCAAAGTATTGCAAGCAACCTCGTTTCCGGCGACACCAATGGCACGATGGACATCTTTTTGAAAGATGTGCAGACGGGAAGTGTTACTCGGGTAAGTAGCGGCACCGGCGGCGATCAGGCCAATAGCCCTTCGTATGCTCCATCGGTTAGTGCGGATGGGCATTACGTAGCATTTTATAGCAGTGCCAGTACGTTACTGGCGGGTGATACCAATGGTACTGCGGATGTGTTTTTGAAGGACACGCAGTCAGGGACGCTTGTTCGCGTTAGTACCGATGGAAGCAATGGTCAGGCCAATTTCGATTCCTACGCGTTGTCGATCAATGCGGATGGTCGCTACGTCACTTTTTATAGCTTTGCGAGCAACCTAGTATCGGCAGACAATAACGGCATGGCGGACGTCTTCTTGAAGGACGTTCAATCGAGCACGCTAACGCTAGTGTCGAACAACTTCTACAGCACCCTAAGTGCTTCGGGCAATGCTTCGTCGCAGAATTCAAAAGTAAGTGCTAATGGCCGTTACGTCGCGTTTGCGAGTAATGCCAGTAACCTCGTTTCGGACGATACCAATGGGAAGTCCGACGTGTTTGTGAAGGATTTGCAAACGGGAACCATCTCACGCGTGAGTATCGATGCCAATGGTACTCAAGGGAATGGCGATGCGTATGATCCAACGGTGAGCGCGGATGGCAGGTATGTCGTGTTTGCCAGTGATGCCGCCAATTTGGTGGCGGGCGATACCAATGGTACAGCGGACCTGTTTGTAAAGGACATGGTGACCGGAAGTCTGACCCGCATTAGTACGAATAGCAGCGGCCTGCAGGCCACAGGAGGAAGTTCGAATTCGCCTGCATTAAGTGCGAACGGTCGCTATGTGGCGTTTGTGAGTTCTGCCGACAATTTGGTTGCCGGTGATACCAATGGCGCAGCGGATGTGTTTGTGAAGGACACGCTGACGGGGGCTGTTTCGCGAGCGAGTACCGATTTGGCCAACGTTTGGGCCAATGGTGCGTCGTCTGCTCCGGCCATTAGTTCGGATGGCCGATTTGTGGCGTTTGCAAGTGACGCCAGCAACCTTGTGAGCGGCGACGTCAACGGTGTGACCGATGTGTTTGTGAAGGATTTGCAGACCGGGGTTATCTCACGAGTCAGTAGCGACAGCAGTAGCGGAGAGGCCAATGGAACCTCGCTGGCGCCAGCCGTGAGCTCAGATGGGCGCTATGTGGCGTTTGTGAGTGATGCCACCAATCTGGTAAGTGGCGATTCCAATGGCGCGAGCGATGTATTTGTGAAAGACACAGTGACCGGGGGCATCGTTCGTGTGAGTACGGACGGCAGTGATGGGCAAGCCAATGGTTCTTCCTCTGCTCCTGTAATGACAGCCGATGGTCGCTATGTGGTGTTTGCGAGCGCGGCCGACAATTTGGTGGCCGGAGATACGAATAACGCAAGGGATGTGTTCTTCAAGGATCTTCAGACAGGAAGCATTACACGCGTTAGTACCGATGCAGGCAATGTCCTGGGGAATGGCGGTTCATATTTGCCCTCAGTGAGCGCTGATGGTCGCATGATCGTGTTTGGAAGCGACGCGAGTAATCTTGTTTCCAGTGATAGCAATTCGGAGTCGGATATCTTTGCTAAAGATACTCAGACTGGCGGCCTTTCCTTGGTATCGAACAATTACTTCGCCACGCATGGTGTCGCAGGCAATGCTGCATCGGATTCTCCCAAAGCGAGTGCCGATGGAAGGTATGTCACGTTTGCCAGTGTCGCGAGCAATCTTGTGCCGGGCGATACCAATGGTGTGTCGGATATCTTTGTAAGGGATACGCAGACGGGGACGGTGGTTCGCGTCAGTACCGATTCAGGCGGCTTTCAAGGGAATGGAAGCTCAACGGGGCCGAGCATAAGCGCCGATGGGAGGTACGTCGTCTTTCAGAGTACTGCCATAAATTTGGTGCCGGGGGACACGAATGGCATTGCGGATATCTTTCTGAAGGATCTGCAGACGGGCAGTGTTACACGGATCAGTACGGATAGTAGTGATACTCAAGCGGTGGGTGGCAATTCCTATTCATCGACGATGAGTGGCGATGGTCGCTACGTGGTGTTTGCAAGCGATGCCAATAATCTGGTGGCTGGTGATACCAATGGGGCAACGGATGTCTTTATCAAGGATACCCAAACAGGAGTTTTGGCCCGCGTCAGCACCAATTCGAGCGGAAGTCAAGCGACCGGGGGTGGTTCATTTGCTCCTGCCGTTAGTTCCGATGGACGGTATGTTGCTTTTTATAGTACGGCCAACAATCTTGTGACCGGCGATACCAATGGTATGTCGGACGTGTTTCTAAAGGACCTACAGACGGGCATCGTGCTTCGCGTTAGCACGAATTCTGCGAACGCGCAGTCCACGGACGACTCTTACTTCCCCTCGATCAGCGCCGATGGTCGCTATGTTGCCTTTTATAGCTACGCCAATAATTTGGTGACGGGTGACAATAATGCCAAGGCCGATGTGTTTGTGAAGGATACGCAAACGGGGGTGATTACCCGCGTTAGTACAAATTCTGCCAATGCACAGGCGACAGGAGGGAACTCGTTTGCGCCGGCCTTGAGTGCTGATGGCCGTTATGTCGCGTTTGCGAGTGATGCCAATAACCTGATAAGTGGCGACACCAATAGTGCGACCGATGTGTTTGTGAAGGATACACTGCTGGGAACGCTGACACGCGTTAGTCGCTCGAGCCGAAATGCAGAAGGGAATAATAACTCGTTTGCGCCTTCTTTGAGCAGTGATGGACGGTTTGTGGTGTTTGCGAGCCACGCCAGTAACCTTGATTCGGATGATGCCAATACGTTTGCCGATGTCTATCGAGTTTCTCTTGTGTTGGGGGCGGTGGGAACGATTTCTGCGAGCCTTGATGGCGCTGGAAATCTCTCGCTGCTTGATGTAGATGCGATTGGCAAAGACAATCAGTTAACGATCAAACGTGATGGATCAGGGCGTTTGGTGGTAAGCGACACCAATGAAATGTTTGTCGCCGCCCCCAGTGACTGGACGCTTTCCCAAGATCGACGTTCGATCAGCATCCTTGCTAGCGCATTTGCGGGCACGATTTTTGTGAATGGGGCAGGGGGGAGTGACACGCTAACGCTTGACAGCAGCATCGGCGGGATCCCCGCGACCTCTTTTGATGGTGGCATACCAGGAGCCGCCAACACGTTAAATGTGGTTGGTTCGCAGGGCGTTAGCCTAAATGCATTATCGAACCTGACAACGATTCACCTCGATGCCTCTTCGGTAAATACCTTGCAGGCGGTCACGAAGGAGAATGTGGAGCGCATCTCCTCTGCTTCGGGAGAATTGACCCTTGTGATCCAGCCCGATGATGTAGTGGGCTTTTCAAGTCAGTGGTCATACGGCACACAGTTAGTGCATAGTGGGAATAAGGTCCATGTGCTGACGGCCAATGCCGTTGCCCTGTTCATCCAAAATGACCGACTACAAAACCCGCTGAATCCTACGGACACCAATGGTGACGGTGTTGTCTCGCCGGTTGATTCGTTACTTGTGGTCAATGCCCTGAACATGAATGCAGGGGGCCAAGTAAGCAGCGGGGCGTATGATAGCTTGGGACTTGTCGATGTGAGCGGCGATAACAATATTAGCCCGGTCGATGCCTTGCTGGTGATCAATTGGCTGAATGCTCAAAGCCTATTGGGGGGCGAAGCGGAGGCAATGGCATCCGGAGTTGAGGACAACGCAAGCGATGTCTCTAGCCAAGAGGATATCGTATTTGGCGATTTGTTCTGGCTGGATGACCTAGCGCCTCAATCGTCGAAGTTGCTCGGGAAGAGCTGGCCTAAGTAACTTGCCTCCTATGCAATAAAAAAAGCCGCAGTGCTAAGTAGCACTGCGGCTTGGATGGATCAGGCTAGGCCTTTATCGCTTACTTTCCAATGGGAAGTGCGAAGTCGCCACGCATGTCGCGCCATACACAGTGGATGTGGTTGGCAGGGTTGCCAGCGGCATCGGGCTGAGTATTGACGAATTCGATAAGGAACGTTGGCCCTTGTACGCGGTAATAGTGGCCAATGCCTGGCTTGGTAGCTCCGGCCCAAGCAAAATGCACCTTGGCGAATCCGGCTTCTTTGATTTCCGCTGTACGCTGGCTGGCGACTTCGGCAGGCATTGCCCGCAGGTATTCATCCATCAGGTCTTGCAGGGTCTTTTGCTGTTCGGCTGTCAGCTTGTCTGAAGGAATGCCGACGGCAGCGTCGGTGGAAGGCTGAGGTTCGCCCGCACCGCGGATTTCCTTAGGGGCAGTGGCGTCAATGATGCCAACTTTGGCCTGATCGGCATTCAGCGAATTAACCAAGGTAAAGGCGAGTTCTTCTTCCTTGGCTAGGATGCGAGTTCCCTTCTTTACAGTTGGGTGATAGTCGTCTTTGACTTCGGCCGGATTGGTGGCCATGAACTGAGGGGTCGACGAAACGATCTTGCCGCTATCGACAACAAAGTTGAACGAAAGGTGATGCCCTTCGATGCTGAGGCCCCAGCGGCCGTCCGACTTTGGTTCGCCAAACAGGGTGAAGTAGTAGCGATGTGGGTCGCGGATGTTCGGGCCCTTGCCCTTCTCGAGGTGATTGAGAAGGGTCTCGAATTGCATGATCCGAGTTGCTTTGTCATATCCAAGCTCGGATAGGGAGCTCTTGAGAAGGGCATGAGCCAAGTTGCGTTGCTCTTCGGTCATGTCCTTTACTTGCAAACCCTTGCGGTAGCTCATGGGGATGAAGTGCCATTGGAGCCGCTTTGGTGTGTCGTAGGTGAGGAGGGTAATCTCACGCTGTTTGGCATCGAGAGAAGCCACGAACTTCTGGGCGGCAGTCGTCATGTCGACGCCGGCCGAGCTGGCCTTGAAGTAGCTCCAGCTGGTGGGTACTACCACGAGCGCAACAAGCAGAAAAAGAATGAGGATCCGCGATTTCATAGGTGGGGGCTCTGTAGGAGGGAGGTTGTTGACTGGGTAAGAGTTTACCTCAAGGCGTGGCGTGCCGCCAGCAAGCGGAATTTGGGAAGGACGAGGTGTTGTTCCCCCTTCAATTACTAGTGCCCATCCCGCTTGGGATCGCCGGGCAGGTGCTGTTGATCGCGATGGAAGTGGAGTTTTGGAAGGGCCGTGATGAGGGCGGAAAGCCCCTCATCCGTTGCCTTGCCACCATCGAGGTAAAAGGACTCCAAATGGGTCATTTTCTCTAGATGGACGAGCCCTGCATCGGTGAGTGGAACGTCGATTAGATGCAAGAAACGCAGCTTTTCCATCCGGCCGATGTGGGCAATCCCGGCGTCGGTAATTTGAGGGCTGCCCAGCCTAAGGAGTTCTAGCTGCGGCGCGACTTCGACGATCTTTGCCAACCCCTCATCGGTGATTTGTGAGCTCGGGAGGTTGATGCGGCGAAGTTCCTCCAGGCCGGCGAGGTCGGCAAGTTGTTCATCGGTCACCGGTGTGCGGAGGAGGCGAACTTCGGCCGATCTGCCTTGCTGTACTTGGTCAATTTCCTTTTCCCAAGTGGATTCTGGCCTGGGGGTTGGCTTAACGGCGGTCTTCTCGGGCGCGGGAGGGGCGCAGGTTCGGAGTCGGTACAGCCGGTGGTGGCAAGTAGACCTATTGCGAGCAGTAGTGGGGCAGTTGCCGTCAAGGAGAATCGCATCCGATGGCATCCATCTTCTAAGTAAAACGAACTTTTGATCCCGTGCCGCATTCGGCAGTCTCTAGCGCATCTTGACGTTTTCGACGAGGCCTTTGGCGTCCAATTCGAACTCATAAGTTCGATTGCCAATTGTAATCGAAGTGATGTGGCCTTGAGGATTTCGAGTCAACTTCGCTTCGATGCGGTCCAACTGGACATTACCATTTTGGTGCCGGTAGAGGTAGGTGATGGGCCGATCCATGGAATAGACGTCGGCCATTAGTAGCCATTCATCAAGGCAGCCAGGGGCGCCGCGTTTCAATCGATCGAGCGCAAACTGAAGCATGTGCTCACTGTCAGTGAAGTACTGGTTGGCGAGCGATGCGATGGATTCCTGGCGTGTTTCTAAGAAGAACGGGATGCCAAAACGTGGTGGTGTGTAAGTCGTCTCATTACGGCAGACGTTGAGCGTTTGCGACTTGCCGGGGCCCGTGAGCCAATAATCGGCCCAGGCCTTGTTCCAGTTCTTCTCATCACCATCCCAGAGCTTTTGGGCGGCAAATCGCTTTTTGGTAGCGTCCCAATCAACGCCAATGCCACTAGGTGATTGGAACTTTACATTGGGTCCGGCGATTTTCTGCATGTGGTCCCAGTACTTTTGGTTGTATTTGGGGACAGCAGCAAAACGTGTGGCATCGACCCGATGATTGAGTTCATGGGCGAGTACGACACCAAAATAGTCGTTATCGCGTGGAAGAAAGTCTTTGGGGAAAGGGTTTTCGCTGCTTTTCAGCTTGCCGGATTCGTTGGCAAAGATGTTAACTCCACCGGCGTTTAGTACTTCTAGTCGCGGCCCTAGGTATTCTCCGATGGTGATCACTTCGGTGATTGCCGGTACCGAACGGTCCCCGAGGAGTGGCGTTGGGATTTGAGAAAGGTAGCTATGGAGCGTATTCAGTTGATTGGGGGTGGCACGGCCATTTTCGATGATCAGGGTACCAAACTCGACGAGGATGTCTTGAAGACGCCCTTGAAAGCCGATCGTTTCGGCAACGAACTTGCGATGGTCTGTGGCATCGGGATCGCCATTATGGAGCAGCATTAGCATTGCCCAAGTCTGATATGCCAATGAAGGAACGTAGGGCTCAATCTTCACGTCGTGACTGCCATGCTTTAACCACCGGGCATGGTCGGCAATGTGTTTTATATACCAGTCGCGAATCGTTTGACGCGAAGCAGGTGTGCTTAAGAAGCCTTGGCAAAGCCGATAGATCCCGTGGTGCAAACCGATCAATTCGGTGCGTAGGGCTTCGTTTTGCTGGAGCGCGGTTCCTAGATCTTGGGAATGCTCGCGCATGATGGCGGTCATGCGATCGAGGAGTTGTGTGACCGGCACGCCGCGCAGGAAAAACAGCTTGCCATTGCGCCCGCCGGAGACCATGTCAAGTGTTCCATCTCCATCAAGGTCACCAAACGTGGGTGTGGCGTCATCGCCAGCAATGGCCCTTAGATCGATTGGCTTGCCCGTCGAAAGGACCGGGGTGACCTCCGCTGAGATACAGGGGGCATTGGCCTTTGCCATGGAGCAGGCGGCTGGATCGGGGTTAGACATGAGTAACCCGATGGTTCCCCAGTTCATGCCATAGGCGACATCGACATGCCCATCTTGATTGAGGTCAAATAGGGTGGGATGCACATTGTACGAATAGCTGTGTTCTGACTTGCCGATGTGTAGCGGCACGCCCTCAGTGAACAGGGGGCGTTTGGTGGTGCCAACGTTTTGGAAATAGACGATAGGACCCGTGAAGGCACCTGCCACCAAGTCGATATCACCATCGCCATCGGCATCGCGAGCATCCATCCGGCCACCACATCCTTTGGGAAGCAATAGTGGCTTTTCACCGGGACCACTCAGTGCCTGATGCTTTTTGAACAGGGGCTTTGTGGATGACCCTTGATTTTCGAGGAAAGAGATTTGAACGTCGGAATGGGCAACGATTAAATCGGGTTTGCCATCACCTGTAAAATCGCCCAGGCACGCGGTTGTGAGTTGGTTACCAAGCTGGAGGGGCTGGTCATTCACTGTTACGGGGGCTGGCGGAGCAAACTTCAGCTTTCCTTGATTGCGAACGATCCAGATGTGTCCATCGCCTCCACCGATTAGGATGTCTTCATTTCCATCCGCATCCCAGTCGACGAGTCGGGTGACGGCATGTTTGCCGAAGTCGTGCGAAGTTCCCGAAGGTGTGATCTCTACTGGGGGTTCGTAGGTTGTGGTGCCCGCAAGCGTGGCCGCGATTGCCGATTGGCATAGGCCCAGAAACGCGATGGCGAGGCCGCAGTAGAAGGCAAGTTTCATAGGTGAAGTTCTTTGGCGTCCGAGCGCACAAAAAGCGTGAAGGAGTATTCGGCCTTCGTCCAGGGGTGGATGGTTATCGGCCACCTAGTTTAATCGAGTTTCCTCGGGCGTTGAGTGGGAGGTGCATCCCTTTTTTTATTCTGGTCGGGCTGAATGTGGAAAGCTGGGCTTTGCCGCACTTTTATGTGTTGGCTTATTGCCGACGGAATGTTACGCCGGCGCACGTGCCATCCTAGAGAAAATAAGAGATGGCAATTGGGAATGTGACCAGAGAGGGCAGCGGTCACGAAAGAAGGTTGCGATTGTCGCTCAAACATGCCTCCGGCGAGTTACACACTGGCAGGTGCATTTGCTTGGTAGTGTCGGTTGATGAAATCGTTTTGGATCCAGAGCAGCTTGTTGAAAGCTTGAATTGTGGCCAGCCGCGTTTCTGGCGGGATGGGCCATTCGCTAATGGATTGCAGAAGCACTTGGGAGATCGCTCCCATAAGGGCGTTCATCTGGACCAGAGGCACATCGATTTCTTTGTTGCCGGCCTTGGGGGTATGAATGCGGCCGACCATGTCTAGGTATTGCACCATTTTTGCATCATAGGCGCGGCCAATGAGCTGGATGAAGTATCGGTTGAGGTGGTCTTTGCGAAACTTGATTTGAGGATGGTCCTGCGAGAGCGAATGTAAATCGACTGGTGTCGGGCCATCAAAGCCATGTTGGCGGGGAACGAAATGGCGGGCTGTGGCATCGTAGGAAAGCAGCTTTTGGTAGGTCTTTTCGACGAGCTGCGGTACGCGTGGGCCAAGGTGTGGTGCGGCCGTCTGAATGAGCTTTACATCATCCGGTCCAAAGCCGATGAAACCGGCAAGGAACTCGTAGCGATAAAGTGGATCGGTTTCTAGTCGCGATTCGTCGATGGTTTGCATGATTGGGCAGTGGTGGTGAGTTTACGCAGGTACTCTAGTACCTGTGAGATGGTAGGGCAGCGCCTCGGAAAAAGGCACTGCCCTAGTAGACTGCGATGAAATTAACCGGCGATCTGGACCAATTCCAGAGGTGGTTCGGATTCGATCAGCTTGAGGTCGAACTTCTCTTGGAGCACCTTGAAGATATTGGGGGAGATGAACGCTGGTGCGACAGGTCCAACACGGATTCCCTTCACATTAAGGGCTAGGAGGGTGAGCAGCACTGCGACAGCTTTTTGCTCAAACCAAGAGAGGACGATCTCTAGTGGTAGTTCGTTGACCGTGCAATTGAAGGCTTTGGAGAGTGCCAAAGCAACCTGGACCGCTCCGTAGGCATCGTTGCATTGCCCCATATCGAGTAGTCGTGGAATGCCGGCGACTGTCCCGTATTCATGGTTGCGGATACGGTACTTGCCACAGCCCAAGGTAAGGATGACCGACTGCTGTGGAGATTGCTCAGCAACCTGGGTGTAGTAGTTGCGCCGAGTTCTGCGCCGTCGCAGCCGCCAATGAGGTAAAACCGCTGGATTTGTCCAGACTTGACCGCTTCGACGACTTTGTCAGCCAAGCTAAGGATCACGCTGTGATGGAAGCCGATCGTTGATTCGCGGACAAAGTTGTCGGGAAGCGGATCGCATGTCTTGGCCATGGCAATGACTTGTGAAAAATCATCAGTTTTGAGCCGTGTGCCACCTGGGACTGCCGTCACGCGAGTTGTGAACAGGCGGTCGGCGTAGGTATCGGAAGGGATCAGCACGCAATTGGTAGTAGCGATGATGGGTCCCGAGAACATCGGGAATTCCCATTGCTGGTTCTGCCATGGTCCGCCAAAGTGTCCTGCTAGGTGAGGATGCTTCTTGAGTTCGGGATAGCTGTGAGCAGGCAGCATCTCGCCATGGGTGTAGACGTTGATTCCCGTACCGGCCGTCTGTTCCAATAGCGCGGCCAAGTCGACTAGATCATGGCCCGTTACAAGGATTCCCGGGCCGGCGATAGTACCTTCGCGAACGGTGGTGGGCTGGGGCTTGCCAAACTTTTCGCAGTGCCCCTGATCGAGCATCTCCATGACCCGCAGGTTCTGGCGTCCACACTCCAAAACAAGTTCTAGTAGTGTGGGGATATCAAAGTTGACGTTCGTCATCGTGGAGAATAACGCCTCCTCAATGAAGGCGTTGACGTTTTCATCCGTCTTTCCAAGGCGACGTGCATGGTTGGCGTAGGCGGCCATACCTTTGAGACCGTAGAGCAGAATCTCTTGGAGGGACTGCATATCGGGGTCTTTGCCGCACACTCCAATATCGGTGCAGCCGGTTCCATTTTGAGTCTGTTCGCACTGATTGCAGAACATGGCAAGTTCCTTCGTGATGGCAGGAAGTGGAGGGAGAGGGAGCGAAAAGTTTGAGTGAACAACCTTTGGTAAGGGGACGAGGCAGTTGCTGCGGATGGACCGGTTCGGCGGCGATCGGGGATACCTCGAAAGTGGTGGTCTTGGAGCGGCTTGCGGCCGATCGTTTTTAAGTCAGCGGCCCAGTTTATCGTTCTGTTGCCATTAAATCAAGAATAGACTATCTTTAATTCGTTAGTTGCGGTTTGAGACTTTATTTTTTGGCATAAATGGCCAATAGAGACCCTGGTAATGCTTCGCTTGCTGCCTTTGAAGGGGAGAGCCAAGGCGTCTTTTCGAGGGCGGCGAAGCTCTTAGTAGCCTGTGGCTGACAACGGAGCTTGGGGCTCGGCAGGATTGCCAGCGGGGTTTGCTGTACGATTGGGCTTGCCCGTTCGACAAGCAGGATCCGTTGTCGGGGTACGTGACGCAAAGCATGCCAAACATCAAGGACACGGCCGAATGACACCCTATGGAAAGGTCGCTCAAGCAGCTATCGCAGCGATGAGCCTGCTGGCCGAGCGTTATAGTGCCGATGGCAGCGTGCGATTGAACTCTCGAGATATCGCTCAAAAGCGAAAGTTAACGCAAGCGATTGTTGCGAAGGTTTTGACGACCCTTTCTCAGATCGGATTGGTTAGCGGATCGCCTGGGCCGGGCGGTGGGTATGCACTAGCGCGTGCTCCTGAGTTGATTACGCTTCGGGATGTCGTGGCCCCATTTGACCGACTCGAAAATACGGTTGCTTGTCCATTTGGTGAAGGGTGGTGTGGTACGGGACCACAGTGTCCGCTGCATACGAAACTCGACAGCTTTCGTTTGCAAATTGAAGCCTTCCTGCAACAGACGACTTTGGCAAGCTTCCAGCTGACGAATCCAGGGGCATGTCCTCATGAAATCGCTTCACTTAATGTCATCAATGTGCGGGGCGTGTGAGCCGTTTTGGGGCTGAGGGTGTAATTCGCTGAGCAGATAGGTGCCGCGACAGGCGTTCGAAACCGCAATGCTCGTGCTTCTAGAGGTTTCGAGTTCGCAGCCATGTTATAAAGTAGGCTGTGTGGCACTGTTGTGATCAGGTATGACGCAGGTGTGCCGACAATCCAGCGAGTAACGCCATGCCAACTGCGGTGTTTGAAGCGCGAGGAATTACCAAGTCGTATCCAACGGGCGATACTGTGGTGCATGCACTTCGCGGAGTGGACTTGGACCTCTACGAAGGAGAGTTCGTCGTCTTTCTTGGCCCTTCGGGGAGTGGGAAGTCGACGCTGCTGAATATTCTTGGTGGTTTGGATGTTCCAACCGCAGGAACGGTCCATTTTCGAGACCATGATCTGAGCTTCGGAGATGATGCTCTGCTTACGCACTATCGCCGCGAGCATGTTGGGTTTGTCTTTCAGTTCTATAACCTCATTCCAAGCCTTACCGCGCGTGAGAACGTGGCGATCGTGACGGACATTTCAGAAAACCCAATGACGCCAGAAGAAGCATTGGCGCTTGTCGGGCTTGCCAATCGCATGGACCACTATCCGGCTCAGCTTAGTGGTGGTGAGCAGCAGCGAGTGGCCATCTCTCGGGCAATTGCAAAACGTCCGGACGTTTTACTTTGCGATGAGCCAACTGGGGCCTTGGACTTGAAAACGGGGCTGGTTGTGCTGGAAGTGATTGAGACGATCAATCGGACACTCGGTACAACTACGGCTATCATCACCCACAATTCCGCGATCGCTGGCATGGCAGATCGCGTGATACGACTCTCCGATGGAAGGATTCAGGAGATCATTAAAAACGATCGGCGCCTTCCTCCTTCCCAGATCGTGTGGTGATGCGATGCAGGCGATGCAGCGAAAGCTCCTGCGCGAGCTGTGGCACACACGGTGGCAAGCCTTAGCGATCCTCTTGATCATGGCTTCTGGCGTGTCGATTGTGATTATGTCGGTTAGCACGTTGCAATCCTTGGAGGCGACACGCGCGGCATTCTATAGCCAGACGCATTTTGCGAACGTATTTGTTCAGCTGAAGCGAGCACCACTTAGTTTGCTGACGCGGCTTCGAAATATTGCGGGGACGGCTACCGTGGAAGCACGGGTCGTTAAGAGTGTCACCCTTGATGTGCCTGGGCTGTCTGGACCTGCTATGGGGAGAATGGTGTCTTTGCCGGACCATGGTGAGGCGACCCTCAATCGACTTTACTTGAAGTCGGGGCGACTGCCCGATGCAAAGCGACGAGGGGAAACGGTAATTTCGCAGGCATTTGCGGAAGCCCATCAGCTAAAACCTGGCGACTCGATAAAAGCCATCATCAATGGCAAGCTGACGTCTTTATTGATCGTTGGAACGGGTTTGTCGCCGGAATATATCTATACGGTCCGTCCTGGTGAGCTGTTGCCGGATGATAAGCGGTTTGGCGTATTGTGGATTGGGTATGACGAATTGGCCTCTGCTTACGATCTAGATGGGGCATTTAATGATCTTAGTGTGACGTTGCAACCCGGCGCGTCGGAGCGGGCCGTGCTGCATCAGTTGAATGATTGCCTTGCTCCCTATGGCGGAACGGATGCTTATGGCCGCGATCAACAGCAGTCGCATCGCATCTTAGAGAATGAAATGATTCAGCTGCGTACCATGGCGCTAGTTCCGCCGGCGATCTTTCTGGCGGTTACAGCATTTTTGCTGCATGTGGTGATGTCTCGAATGGTAACGATGCAGCGTGAGCAGATTGCGATGCTACGCGCGTTTGGCTACACGCGACTAGAGATTTCTAAGCACTTTTTGGGCTATGCGATTGTGATTAGTGTGCTAGGGACGACATTGGGCGTATTTGTTGGCTCGCTTTTGGGGAGCGACCTAACGGAGCTGTACTCCAAGTTTTTTCGATTTCCCGAGTATAAGTATGGCCTGGATTGGCGGCTGGTGGTGTTTACTGCGCTAAGTAGTGTGGCTTCCACCTTTGCCGGAGTGATCCATGCAGTATGGCGGGCGGCTAGTGAATCTCCGGTCCAGGCGATGCAGCCGGAGGCCCCGCTGCTGTATCGAGCTAGTCTGCTAGAGCGCTGGGGATTGGCGAAGAACTTTTCTCAGTTGTTTCGGATGGTGCTGAGGCATTTGGAACGGAATCCCCTACGAACGTTTTTGTCATCGGTCGGGATTTCCTTCGCAATTGCGATTCTGATCATGGGAAACTTTTTGGAGGATACGGTCGACAAGGTGTTGGACTTTCAGTTTTTTGTCGTGCAGCGACATGACTTGATGGTGGTATTTCCAGAGGCCAAGTCGGGGCACGCCTTGCGGGAACTAACTCATATGCGAGGCGTCACCCGTGCGGAGTCGTTTCGATCGGTTCCAGTTAGATTAGTTCACCAGTTTCATGAGCGACGTTTAGAGCTGATGGGCTTGTCGCAGGAGTTGCAGTTGTATCGGGTTGTCGATCCATTAGGGGGGCCAGTGGTTCTGCCGTCACGAGGTCTTGTGATCTCTCGGCGGCTCGCAGAAATTCTCGAGTGTCGCGAGGGTGACTTGGTGCGAGTGGATGTGCTGGAAGGACGGCGACTGGTGCAGCAGGTACCGGTTTCTCGAATTGTGGATGACTACCTCGATCTTAACGCCTATATGGATTTGAGAGAGGTGCGACGGATCCTTCAAGAGGAAGACACGATTTCGGGTGCGTTTCTTCAGGCCGATCCATTGCAGCTAGAGCATTTGCATCAGCAATTGAAAGAGACACCGCAGATTGCCGGTGTTAGCATGAAGCGCTCGACGATTGAGAGTTATCAGCGGACGATGGCCGAGACGCTTTTGCGTATGAAGTCGCTCAACGTCATCTTTGCATCGATAGTTGCATTTGGGGTAGTGTATAACAGCGCCCGCATTTCACTAGCGGAGCGAAGCCGTGAATTGGCGACATTACGGGTGCTGGGGTTTACCAAAGCTGAGGTCTCGGCCGTGTTTTTGGGAGAGCTTGCCGTTTTAGTCTGCTTTGCCATCCCTTGGGGCTTGTTTTTTGGCTATTCACTAGCTTGGTTGCTGACGACTTCGCTGCAGACGGAAGTGCATCGCTTTCCAATGGTGGTATATCCTGCGACGTATTTGTCGGCGGTACTCGTAACGATTTTGTCCTCGGTAGTTTCCGCCCTGGTGGTTCGACGTCGAATGGATCGTTTTGATCTTGTTAGCGTATTGAAAGCACGAGATTAGTCATGAAAAAAGTGGGTCGCAATTTGTCGATGATCATCGTGGCGGCTTTGCTCACGCTCGGGATTGGATATGCGGTTTGGCCCAGCGCGCTGCAGGTAGAAATGGGGACGGTGTCACGTGGGGGGCTCCAGGTATCCGTTGAAGAAGATGGCAAAACGCGAGTGAAGGATCGCTATGTTGTGGCGGCACCCTTGTCGGGGCAATTAGCACGGATTGAATGGGATGCGGGAGACCCCGTCGAGGCGAATAAAACGGTCTTGGCGGAAATCGACCCGACCGATCCTGCTTTGCTGGATGCTCGTGTCCTAGCGGAGGCGGAGGCTCGATTGAAGTCGGCAGAGGCAGCAGAAATGCAGGCGGAGGCTCGACTAAAGGTGGCAAGCGAAACCTTGGATCTGGCAAAACATCGGTTTGCTCGGGCGAAAGAACTCTTTCCCACGCGGGCCGTGCCTCAGGCTGAACTGGAAGAGACCGAACATCAGGAGCGGATTGCGGCCGAGGCGCTACGGGCAGCATCGTTTGCAATGCAAGTGGCGAAGTACGAAAAGGAAGTTGCCCAAGCGGCGCTGGTGCGCACGAATCCGCGCGATGGAAAACCAGCGGTATCTCAGCGGATGGAGATTCGCTCTCCGATCGATGGACGGATATTGCGGGTGATTCAAGAAAGCGCGACAGTTGTCGTTCCGGGGCAACAGCTGCTGGAACTGGGTAACCCCGATGCACTGGAGATTGAGATTGATGTGCTATCGGTCGATGCGGCGAAAATAGCGCCGGGCGCGAAGGTGTACCTGGAGGAGTGGGGTGGTGAAGAGCCGCTGATTGCCCATGTGCGGCGGGTGGAACCATCCGGGTTTACGAAGGTCTCCGCCCTGGGTGTTGATGAGCAGCGTGTGAATGTGATCGCCGACTTTGATCGAGCGCTTCCGAAGGATCTCAACCTGGGGGATGCCTATCGCGTTCAAGCAAGGATCGTCGTTTGGGAGCGTGATGACACTCTGCAAGTTCCTACGGGAGCGCTCTTTCGTATTGGCAAGGAATGGAATGTGTTCGTCGTGCAGGCGGGGCGAGCTAGCGTACGGCCTGTAAAGATCGGAAAAAATAGTGGGCTGCAAGCCGAGGTGCTTGAAGGTTTGGTGGAAGGGGAGCGAGTGATTTTGTATCCGAGCGATCGTGTTCGCGCAGGGGTGCGAGTGCGATAAATGGTGCAATTCATCTTGTTTGGCGCGCGTTAAACGCCTTGAATGAGTTCTCGAATGTGGAGGTTGACACATTCGGCCACGGCGTCAGGGTGATAGCCTCCTTCGAGTACGCAAACAATTCGGCCGTCGGCGTATCGGTTGGCGACGTCTATTACCATGCGAGTCATAGCTTGGAAATCGGCGCCCTCCAGGCCTAGTGAGCCAATGGGGTCTAGGTGGTGTGCATCAAAGCCCGCCGAAATCAGAATAAGTTCTGGCGTCATCTTGGCAGCGATTTTTTCTAACGCCTGCTCAAACTGTTCGAGGTACTGCTGCCTGGGCGTGCCAAATGTAATCGGCACGTTGAGCTTGGTACCTAGGGCGAGATCGCCTCCGGTTTCGTCGGCTGCTCCGGTGCCTGGGTAGAATGGATAGCGGTGGATGGAAAAGAAGCCTACCTGGGGATCATTCCAAAACAGGTCCTGCGTTCCGTTGCCGTGATGCACATCCCAGTCAACGATGAGGACGCGTTGTAAGTGATGTTTGGCGATGGCAAGTTTGGCGCCGACGGCAATGTTATTGACTAGGCAAAATCCCATGGCGTGATTTGCAAGGGCGTGATGTCCTGGTGGTCGGACGAGGCAAAAGGCCCGCTTCTTATCGGTGGTGACCACTTGCTCAACGGCATCGGCCACGGCGCCCGCTGCTAAAAGGGCGACCTCGAAGGACTGGGAGGAGACGACTGTATCTGCTTCGATTCGCCCGCCTCCACGTTTGCAGACCTCTTGTAGCGAAGTGATGTGCTCTGCGGAATGCACCAAGCCGAGCAAATCGGTCGATAGGGGCTGCCAGGTTGGCCTGGAGTAGCCCGGCTCGGCGGCGCACTGAATCAGACGTTGTACTGCCGGAACGATACGGGCGGCACATTCGGGATGACGACCAGTTTGATGCTGCAGGAACAGAGGATCGTAGTACAGCAGGACCATCGGATACCTCGGCCGATCATATGACTAGGACGCGGACGTGTTTGGTCAGGCAGAAATGCTCGATTGACACATGGCAAGTTGCATTTGATTTCTGGCGCAATTTATCGATACGTTTAATCCTAGTAGTCTAAGTCAACAACTTCTAGCCTAGTGCGCAAGGCCAGCACGCTGTATTGACGAAAGAACCGGCGGGCTTTATTGCTGGATCCGCTTGGTTATGGCCTAGCGTTCCGCTAACAGAGTGTGAGGGAGGTATGGTGCTTGAGCTACTCACAGACCACCTAAGGTGCTGATTGGAACTGGTGGAGTGGCAAAATGGTGCTGCTGACAGGACGGTGGCTCGAAGGGTACAATCGCGGTGCCATGCCAATGTCGTTTGTAGTGGCGTTTTTGTGATGGCCCTCAATCGGAAATGCCTGCTCATGTGTCACTCCTATGCATAGCCCTTCGATTGCCGTTTCTCTGTCGCACGTTTCCCGGGTAATTGCCGGCCGAAGCCTACTTGCGGATATCAGCCTTGACTTGGCAGTGGGAGAGTTCTTTGCCTTAGTCGGACCTAGCGGAAGTGGCAAGAGCACGCTGCTTAAAATGATTTCGGGCATCGATCCGCCGACGGAGGGCGAGGTGTGGATCGATGGACATAACGTTACACAGCTTCCTCCGTATCAACGGCCTGTTCATACGGTCTTTCAAAATTATGCCCTCTTTCCGCATTTGAGCGTCGCTGACAATGTGGCGTTTCCACTGAAAGTTGCTGGCGTTACGAAAGCTGAAAGCGCACCCAAGGTGACGAAGGCACTAAGTCTGGTACGGCTGGACGCCTTTGCCAATCGTAGCGTTACGACCCTTTCCGGCGGGGAGCGGCAGCGTGTGGCCGTTGCGCGTGCGCTAGTTGATGAGCCGAAATGTGTTCTGTTTGACGAGCCCTTGGCGGCATTGGACCCGCATTTACGCAGTTCGACGTTAGAGATGATTCAAGAGATTCAGCAGCGTTTAGGGTTAACGTACGTCTATGTGACGCATGATCGGCAGGAAGCCTTAAAGGCGGCGCATCGCTGTGCACTTCTGAAAGAGGGGCGACTGGTACAGGTGGGGACGCCTCAGGAGCTTTATCAACGTCCTACCACGGCATTTGCGGCATCGTTCATGGGGCCAATCCATTGGGTCAGCGCACGGCGGACAGGTAGCCGTTCCCTATCGATTCCGAGTGTAACAGGCATGGCCACCTGGGATGTTACCCAGGAATTACAACCCGAGGATGTTGAGCTTGTGGTGGGGCTTCGGCCGGAAGATGTGCGTATTGGGGCCCATGAGCCAGTGCAAGCGAAACTGGAAGGCGTTGAGTTCTGCGGCGCTACGTGCCTTGTCAAGTTAAGGCTGGAAAATGGCGAATCGATTGTGGCGGAAACACGTGGTGGGGCGGGTGGAGCTTCGCCAGGCGACCTAGTGCGTGTAGGGTGGAACTCGCAGTCGATGCATGTGTTCCCGAAGGGGATGGATGTCTCGCCCGAACGGAAGGGGGAGATGTGAACAGTGATCGTAGAAACAGCGTGAGTTGGCTCGGCCGGTTGCCGTTTCTTTATCTGTTGGGACTTGTTGTTGCGCCGAATCTGATTGTTCTGGGGCTCTCCTTTCTCACGCGCGACTACTCAGGAGGAGTGATTGGAACGCTTTCTGGGGAAGCGTGGAGAGGAATTGTTGAGTTTGACAACCTTCGAATCTTGGGGCGATCCATGATGGTGTCCTGCGGGGTGACGCTCGCATGCTTGATGGTCTGCTATCCGGCCGCGATTGCCCTCATGCAATGTTCGTGGCGATCGCGCCAAATCATTCTGGTGTTTGTCGCCTTTCCGATGTTTATATCGCTGCTGCTTCGTATTTATGGCTGGACGAATGTCTTGCCGTCTACTTGGCGTGGGAGTCTTTCCACAGTTTCCCTGGTGATGGCGGCCAACTATTTGCCCTTTATGCTTCTGCCGATCGTGAGGTCTTTAGAAGGGATTGATCCGACATTGGAAGATGCCGCTATGGATCTGGGAGCTACGCCCCTGAAGACGATGTGGCTCATTACGATTCCACTAAGTCTGCCGGGCGTTATCGCGGGAGCTGCCCTAGTGTTCGTGCCTGCACTGGGGGAATATTTGGTCCCGCATTTCCTAGGGAATGGCAAGGTGACGGTACTGGGAACACAGATTGTGTATGAGTTTATGGAGCGGCGCAATTGGCCGTTCTCCAGTGCGCTGGCTTGCACGATGCTGCTGTTGATTTTGTTGGCAGTGGGACTGAGTTATCTGACTCGGACTTCCCGCCAGTTTGGCGAGGATCGATCCCAATGAGTCACGCAAGAAGGGCCGCGACGAACTGGATTCGATGGGGGGGCTATGCGGCGCTTGTGGCCATCTTAGTAGCCATGTATTTGCCGGTCCTTATGATTGTTGTCTATTCGTTCAATAAGTCGCGGATTGGGACGGTCTGGACTGGGTTTTCGACGCACTGGTACGGTGAATTGTTCCGGAGAACGGACTTGTGGGATGGGCTGTGGATGAGCCTGATGGTGGGAGTTGGTAGTGCGACCCTATCGGTAATGCTAGGCGGGGTGGCGGCTTGGCGACTCAAAGAATCGCGGGGTGGTCTCTGGCAGTTGGCGACGCGTAGTCTGCTGTATCTGCCCCTTGTCTTGCCCGACGTGACGTTGGGGATGTCCATGGCTTTGTTTTTCTACTTCGCTGGGGTTCCTCAAGGGGCGGTGACGATTGTTCTCGCTCAATCGGTGTGCGGCATGTGCTACGCATACGTGGTGGTGTCGGCCGCCTTGCAGAGATTCGACCGAACTTTAATAGATGCAGCACTGGATTGTGGTGCGACTTTCTGGCAGGCGCATCGCTATGTTACGTTGCCACTATTAGGGCCTAGCTTGGCCACGGCATGGATCTTTGCATTTGTCGTGTCGTTTGATGATTTCTTAATTGCATTCTTCACCAAGGGAGTTGGGGCGGATACGCTTCCGATTAAAGTCTATGCACTGATGCGGTTTGGATTGCGGCCGGATACGAATGCCCTGTTTTCCTTGTTGTTTGTGTTGGCATTGCTAGGATTGCTGTTCGTCCACTTCGTTAATCGGGCTGAGCATGCCAGTGCGGATCTGAAAGCCTCTCGCTAGTAATGGAACAAACTTGTTGAATACGCGTTTTATCTTTCGCCGCTACTTTGGCATGCTTGTGATGGCTTGGGCCGTGCTGGGATGCTCGAAAGGGGATACGCCCGTCGATCCGGCGCATCCTTTTCAGGATAAAGTGCTGAATGTGTTTATTTGGAGCGACTATCTGGACCCAGCGGTTGTCGAGGAATTTGAATCGCAAACGGGGGCACGAATTCAGCTTGATACGTACTCGAGTGATTCTGAATTGGAAGCGAAGCTGTTAACGGGCCGTTCTGGCTATGATGTGGTTTTTCCCTCGGATCGAAGTCTGCCCACGTTGATTAAGAAGCAGAGGCTTCAAAAGATCAATAAGGGGCTTTTGCCGAACTTTGTGCATTTGGATGCGAAGTATCTCTCGGCGCCATTTGATCCCGAGAATGCGTTTGTCGTGCCGTACTTTACGGGGACGCTCGCAATTGGCATTCATGAAGAGCATGTTGCCATGACCGATGGCATGGGCTTTGAGGTCCTGTTCGATGAGCGGTACAAGGGGCACATTACGATGCTCGATGATCCGGAGCACAATATTGCGGTGGCGCTTATGAGACTTGGTCTGCCTATGAATTCCGTTGAGGATTCCGACCTCGAGGCGGCTAAGGTACTTTTGATTCAGCAGTGGGACTGGGTGAACGCGTATACGTCAGACGATTACAAGGAGCGGCTTATCAAAGGGGAAGCCTGGGTATCGCTAGGATGGAGTGGCGATCTATTGCAAGCGAGTCGAGAAAATAGCAAGATTCGAGTTATCATTCCCAAACAGGGCACGATGGTTTGGATGGATGGCATGAGTATTCCAGCAAGTTCAAAGAACAGTGAGCTGGCTCATGCGTTTATCAACTACTTGTTGACACCATCGGTCGCAGCCCAGAATGCGGCCTTTGTGCAGTATGCATCGCCGAATGTGGAAGCGATTAAGTTGCTGCCGGAGGAAATGCGGAACGATCCTACGGTCTATCTTCCCGAAGATGTCTCTAAGAACTGTCGCTGGCTGGAAGATCGCGGGAGCGAAGTGCGCAAGATTGAAAGAGTATGGAAAGCGGTTCGTCAGTGATAACGCGGGCGATTTTGTTGTGAGCCGTTTGCTCGCCATGCGTTGAGCCTACTTCAGCGGCGTCGCTAGGCATTATTGAGGAGCTGTCATTCAATGGATGGCAAGAGAGCAGAAACTATGATTCGATCAGTGCGCCTGATTGCGGCCGTTTTCACATTGCTAGTCGTGTCGCCATGCCGCGCTACGGAAGGTGGAGCATCCGAAGTACGAAGGACCGAAGATGTGGTCTACGGGCGAAAGGATGGGATGGCGTTGACGATGGACGTCTTTCAGCCATCCAAGCCCAATGGCGGCGGCATTGTGTTTTTGGTGAATGGGGGTTGGTTGTCGAGTAAGGATACTCCATTGATGGTGACGGTACGGCCGAGCGACTATCAGGTGTTCCTCGAACGAGGGTATACGGTGTTTGCTGTGGTAACCAGTTCGCAGCCGAGGTTTAAGATTCCCGAACAGATCCAGGATGTGCAGCGGGCGGTTCGATTTATACGGGCCCATGCAAAGCGGTTCGACGTGAATCCGCAGCGACTGGGTGTTGTGGGGGCCAGCTCAGGTGGGCATCTGACGCTGTCGTTGGCTGCTCGGGGTGGAACTGGGAATCCTCAGGCTGTTGACCCGGTCGAGCGCGAGAGCAGCGAGGTTCAAGCTGCTGCCTGCTTTTTCCCTCCGACCGACTTTTTGAATTATGGTGGCCCAGGAAAAAGTGGAGTGGGAGAAGGGCCGCTTGCTCCGCTGGAGATCGCCTTTGGCTCGAAGGGGCTTTCGGCAGATGCGCGTGCGGAGCTAGGACGTGGGATTTCGCCAATTTACTATGTCAGCTCTAAACTTCCCCCGACCTTGATCATTCATGGCGACCAAGATGAAGTTGTCCCTTTGGAGCAATCGGAGCGATTTGTGCAACGTGCAAGCGAAGTTAAGGCGCCGGCGGTCAAGCTCATTGTTCGGCCCGGCAAAGGGCACGGGTGGGGGGACTTCTGGAAGTCGACTGAGGATGTGACCGAGTTTGCAGACTGGTTCGACTCACACCTGCGGGACCAGGCGAAGTAACTGAGGGGCGCCGTGTAATTTACAGCCGCGCCGCAAATTGGTTGTTTTAGGTTAGATCGACAGCGGCTCCGCAGAGTCGCCGAAGCGTGGCAGTTTGACGCCCATGCGATCAACGAGGCTTAAGAAGAGCGAGGACATCTTGCGCTCGGCACTGTTTTCGAAATCTAGGCTGCGGCCTGTTTCGAGCGTGCCACCCAGTCCACCAGCCATGAGCAATGGGACCTTGGGTGCATTGTGGGCCGTCCATTGTTCATTGGCCAACATGATGCAGCAATTATCGAGCACGGTGCCATTGCCTTCTTGCACGGAATCTAACTTGCCAAGCAAATAGGCATATTGCTCCACCCAGAAACGGGTGATCGACGCGAACTCTTTCCCTTGCCAACTGTGGGAAAAGCTATGGTGATCGTCGCGCAGGCCGAGGAAAGGGTAAACCTGACCCGAAAGATTGTTAGTGAGCAGCATCGTGGCAATGCGAGTGCGATCTGTTTGGAACGCTAATGCCATAACGTCGCACATGAGGCGAGCATGAGCGTCTAGCTGCGTTGGCAGACCGTCCATCGGACGTTGCGACTTGATCGAACTGGTAACTCCCTCCATCTCCATCTGGCTGGCATTCATTTTAGCCAGTCGTTGTTCGACTTCGCGGACCGAAGTGGCGTACTCATCAATTTTGGCGCGGTCGGAGTTGGAAACTTTGCGTGTCACATCTTGTAACTGTTCGAGCACATGATCCAGCACACTGACGTGGGTGCTGTTGCCTTGGCTTTCGAACAAGCTATCAAATGCGAGTGAGGGATAAAGCTCGGTTGGCACCGGGGATACGGGCGAACTCCACGAAACGTGCGAGGAATACATCATCGAGTAACCCGACTCGTGAAACCCGCTAACCGGGCGTTCGCAAGCAAGGGCTAGGCTCGGAAGAACGGTGGCGTCTCCTAGTTTTTGGGCGAGGATTTGGTCCAGGCTGATTTCTGCGCGGATCTCTCGTCCTCCCTTGGGCTGCACACCCGTCAGGATGCCAGCAGCACCTCTAGCATGCCCCCCCACAACGTTGCTGGAGTGCTGCAGGCCGTTGACGACATTGAGCTTTCCTTGGACAGACTTTAGGGATGCAAAGGCCGGCCCCAGCTCTAGCGATGGTCCCTTTCCCTTCGCCCACCACTCTGGTGGATGGATTCCATCTCCAAAGAATAGAAACGCAAAACGCTTGGGAGGAGCATCGTCCTTCGTGTCACGATCGCCTGCCAACAGTCGTCCGGATTCTAACCATGGCAAAGCGACGGTGGCTCCGAGACCTTGTAGGACAACACGACGGCTTAGCTTTGAGGCCATGATTCCAACTCCAGGAAAACAGTTGTTGGCAGATTGGATTGGTATTTAGTGATCGTCAGTTACGAATTCGCTGCCACGCTGTTTACGAAACTGAGGGCTGCGGACAACGGTTTCAAACAGGACGGAAAAACGGTAGTCATTCTTTTCAAGGGCCGCTTCCATTTCGTTCAATAGCGGCTGGTCGGAAAGTGACACGGATCGGCCCAGGGCATATCCTAGGAACTTACGACAAAACGTACGAACAAAATCTTGGCGCCGGTGCTGTTCAATATACCCTATCAAACCGGGAATTCCTTTACCAGTTTCTCCATTGGGAAAGGTAGCGATATTATCGATTGGGCGGTCGGCAAGGTCTTTGGTACGTGCTCGGCCGATCGGGTCAAACCCTTCAAGTGCCATTCCGAGGCTGTCAAAATGAACATGGCACATGGCGCACTTAGGATTGGTTGTATGCTGAACGATCAATTCGCGAATGGTTTTTGACGCCTGTTTTTCATTCGGGGGCAATTCAGGAACATCGGCAGGAGGTGGAGGAAAGTGCTGGCCCAGTAGATGATGGACCGCCCAAAAGCCGCGTTTAATGGGGCTGGTACGTTCTCCCTTAGACGATTTCGTAAGCACTACTCCCATTCCAAACAGACCCCCACGTCCCTGATTTCTCAGGCCCTCGACGCGATGCCATTGGGCGGGGTCGGTAGCCACACGCTTATACTGGCGTTCAATTTCTCCGCCGTAGTGGCGTGCTAATACGCCGTTGACAAACGTGGTGTCACTGTTGAGCAATGCAGTGATCGGCTTGTCTTCACGAATCAAATAGGTTGCCAGGTGAACGGGCTCGTCGAACATGGCTTGGCGGAGTGGCTCATCATAGCCAGGAAACGCGGGTGCATTGATCGCGTCCTTCGAGAGATAGTCGCGATAGCGTAGCCATTGGCCAAAGAACTCGCGGCCAAAGGCATCCATTCGCGGGTCGTTTAGCATGCGACGCGTTTGCTTCAGTAGCGCGTCGTTGTCTTGGAGTGTGCCTTCAACTGCTGCCTTACGCAATTCGTCATCCGGTAACGACGACCATAGGAAAAAGCTGAGTCGGCTTGCCAAGGCTTCGTTCGAGAGTGGATATACGCTGGGACCCTGAGGGGATTCGCGTAGATGAAAGAAGAAGTCAGGCGACATCAGTACGGCCGTAAACAGACCGCGTAAGGAAGCTTCGGGGCCTTGCCCACGTTTCCGTAGGCTTTGATAGAGGTTTTGGAACGATTGTTTTTCTTCGGCTCGGAGGGGGCGGCGATAGGCACGTTCCGATAGGCTTAGTAACTGGCCTAATGCCTTTTGCTCTGCAATGGGAAGTTGTGCGCGATACTGCGCCAGTCCTTCGCGGGTTTTCACGAAAAAACCGTGAATCAATTCGTATTGGGGGTTTGGATTCTGCGGTTGGGCGGTGCCTGGAACCAGCTTCACCCCTAGCTTTTCCAAATAGGCTTTTTCGAAACGCTCTAGCATCGCGTTTTCGACCAATTGTGGATCTTCAGAGCGTAAGAAATCAAAACGCTCATCATGTAGCGTGTGTCGTTCTGCACGTTCAAACCAGACGAACCCTCTTAGTAGGGTTTCAGTGCTTTGCGTGACAAAATGGAGTTCTTGCCAAAGTGTATCCAGCTGACGCTGCTCTTCCTCACTGAGAACCTTTTGCATGAGAGGCTGGTCGTCGCGAAAAAAGCCTTCGACAAGATGGAAGCCGGCGGCAAGACCCCGTTCATTGTCGACGTAGAAGAACCGGTTGGGGAATGTCTGACAAAAGCGCTCGGCCGACTGTGACAATTGCTTGGCAAGATCACTGTCCCCGTGCATTAGCAAGCTGCCACGAGTCGTTGGGGGGGATTCTGGCGGCTTGCCAACGGAATGCTGAATCCACACGCTTCGCTCACGGTGCTTTGCGTCTAGCTCGGCATGGAGGAGCAGTTGTTTGCCGTCGAGCAGGCGGAGTGCATCTGGGCTGAGTGGAATTTCAATCAGGGCGGGAGCCTTGATGGCGAAGATATCTTGATCAAGCTGTGAGCCGTCGGGATGCTTTCCGAAGGCCAGCTGTGCAGCCACGGTGGGAGCGTGCTGATCAAGCACTTCGCGCAGCGTCACCACTTCCTGCTTTTTTGCCTCGTCGGGGTTGGGAGGGAATTGATCCGACTTGCTGAATAGAGAACGCTGCACTAGGACGATTCCCCCCTCACCATCATCGACATCCCGGTCGATGCGTAGAAAAAGGGAAGTACCGCTAGAAGGCTTCGCATTTTCCTTGGGGGCACTCAAACGATCAAAACGGAGGGTGATGCGGTTTTGTTGCAGATGGCTAGGATCGAACTGGTCTCGCTGGGCGGCCGTTTTGGCGCGGAACTCTAGGTGGGCAATCGGCCAATTCCCGGCGCTAGATCGAATCAATGCTTCCTCGCGGAAAGTTAGCGTTTGGCGGCGAAACTCAATCAGGCGTTCTAGCTCGGCCAATTCTGGCGGCGGATTTCCTTTTTCGGTTGGTGCAGGAATGGCATCCCAACATTGTCCCACTTGCTTCAAGTAGCCCGAACTTGCTGATGCACTACTTAGCGTGTCCGATACTAACGCCAAGTACTTGCCGCTTAGCTTGTGTGACTGGGCCCAGGTGGCGATGTCGACGCTACGGCTGGCTTCGTCGCGATATCGGTATCGCCATGCGGCTTCCAAGTAATCCGGCAATCGTACGACATGGCTTTGGTAAAAATCGATGATTGCCTGTTCGGTTAGCTTTTTGCGCTCGTTGTAAGAGGTGACCGGAAATGGCGCGAACGCCATTCCCTGAGGCTTTAGCACAAGATGGTCCGACACATGCTGGGCAGCCAGTAAGTATTTCTTCAGAAGGTTCGGCGACATGCCGAGTGCTTCGCTGGTATTGTCGAACCCTTCGCCTGCCGCAGGGTCGGCGGGAAAGTCGCTGGTAGGACGAATGTCAAAACCAGTAAGATCACGGATGGAACGGTCGTATTCTGTGTTGGAAAGGCGTCTGGGAAGTATCGCTCCCGGATCGCCGGCATGCTTCTTGGCTTCCTCTAGCAAGATCGCTTCTAGCGTTTCGATTACCAGCGTGCGTTCTTCGATGGTCGGTTGCTGTTCATCCTCGGGGGGCATTTCGCCATGACGAATGAAGTCGATGATGTTTTTCCAGCGGCGAAAATCCTTGGTGACGTGGCGTGATTCGCTGTAGCGGCTTAGATCAAGCTCGCCGCGTGCTTCCTTGCTGTTATGGCAGCGATTGCAATATTTTTCGGCGAAGGGCTGGAACTTCTCGGCAAAGGAGTCAGCCGCTTCGATGCGCATGGCAACCAGCAAGACTAGCGTGATGGTGACGATAGTTGAACCACAACGGTTAACGTGGAAGGTTGGTGTCATGCGTCGAATGTTTCCAAGGGCGCTATCGTGCTTTATTTCGTCCAAGCGTATGGATATTGCTACGCCAAAATGTCATGTGCAACCTGTCCGTGGACATCGGTCAGACGGAAGTCTCGGCCACTGTATCGGTAGGTGAGCTTCTCATGGTTGATTCCCATCAGGTGGAGCATGGTGGCATGTAGGTCATGGACGTGCATGCGCTTTTCAACGGCGGCAAATCCAAATTCATCCGTAGCACCATAGACCATTCCCCCCTTCACGCCGCCCCCTGCCATCCACATGCTGAAGCCGTAGTGATTGTGGTCCCGTCCATCGTTGCCTTGTGAAGTGGGAGTGCGGCCAAACTCGCCACCCCAAACGACGAGTGTGTCTTCGAGCAGGCCACGCTGTTTGAGATCTTGAAGGAGCCCCGCAATCGGTTGATCGACCGCTTTGCAAAGGTCACGATGCCCGTCACTGTTCTTGGAGTGGGTATCCCAGGGTTGAGCCCGTCCGCAATAAATTTGCACCACGCGAACACCCCGCTCAACGAGGCGACGAGCAAGCAGACAGTTTCTTCCAAAGATAGTTCGGTCGACGGTGGTTTGCCCGGCCACGGTTGCAACTAACGCCGCATCAGGGCCCGACAAGCCATACATGGCCAATGTCGCCTCGGTCTCGCTTCCGACATTGAAGGCTTCTTCGGCGGAGGTTTGCATACGAAATGCTAGTTCCAGCGATTCAACCCGCGCATTGAACGCGTTCTCAGCACCCTGACGCTCGGAATGCATGGCATTGAGTCGCTGGATAAAGTCGAGTTCTTTTCGCTGGGTTGCTGGTGAAAGTTGGCTATTTTGTAGATGTGGAATAACATCTCGGGGATTGTAGTTCTTTGGTAAGGCGATCTGGCATCCCTGGTAGATTCCAGGCAGAAAGCGACTGCTCCAGTTGGATGGGCCGTTGACGGGCTGGCCTTCTCCTAGAACGACAAAGCCGGGCAAGTTTTGATTGACGGTTCCTAGTCCATACAGCAACCATGAGCCGTACGAGGGGCGGACGGGCTGAATGCTTCCGGTGAACATCATCCAGTTGGAGGACTCATGGACAGGCACATCCGTGTGCATCGAGCGAATCACACACAGGTCGTCGGCAGATTTGGCGAGATGCGGAAACAGCTCGCTGATCTCAATCCCCGATTCCCCGCATTTGGAGAATTTGAAGGGGGAGGGCATTAACCCGCCGGTGCCATTTTCTGTCGTAAGTTTGGTTGTGCTGTCAGGACGCTGACCTGCATACTTTTCCAGTGAGGGCTTGGGATCAAACGTGTCTACCTGGGACGGTGCACCATTCATCCAAAGGTGGATGATTCGTTTGGCTTTGGGGACGAAGTGCGTAGGACGGACCGCCAGAGGGTTGTTTAAATCGGCGGATGGTTTACCGGAAGTGTCGTCCCCGCGGCCTTCCTGGGAAAGGAGAGCGGCCAGTCCAAGCATTCCTACCCCGTGAGTACCGCGGGCGAGAAGCTCACGACGTGAAATTGGCAGTGAAGTGGTCATAGCGAGCTCAAAAGCGTTGGCGGGAGGGGCGTTTTGAATGTGGATTAACGAACAAACAGGAATTCGTTGGATACCAGCAGCGAGTGGCAAAGTTGCTCCCAACGGGCCAATTTGTCGGCATCGCCGCCGTTTGTGTTGTCGTTTAAGAAAGCGAGAGAAAGGCTGATTTCTGCTTCGGTAGGAGGTCGGCCGTAGGCGATTTCCCATGCCTTTTTGAGGCGTTCATTATCTTCCGCTGCAGAGTTTAGGATTCTTGCGGCAAAGGCACGCCCCATTGCGATGGTGAAGGGGCTGTTAAGCACAAACAGTTGCTGCTGCGGGATGGTAGTGACGTTTCGAACGTCGCTGGCAACGTTGGGCTCGGGAAAATCGAAAAGCGTAGCGGTTGGATGTGGGGCATAGCGACTAACGATGCAATAAAGCGTTCGTCTACCGTGCGCAGGATCATCGAGTTCGAGGCCAACAAGGCGTGTGAAGACATCCAGGCCTGGTACCTCTTTCACGGCAGGTGTCTTTAAATCAAGTGCGGGGCCGCCGAGCGTCGGATCGAGCTTGCCCGACACGGAAAGCATGGCATCGCGCCATGCTTCGAAATCCAGGCGTCGCGGTGACATCCGCCAGAGATAATGATTGTCGGGATCGATGGCTTCGTTCTCTGGATGATGTTCGCTGCTTAATTGATAGGTGGCCGAGAGCATGATCTCTCGGTGAAGGGCCTTGATGGACCAGCCATGGTTCATAAACCGAACGGCCAAGGTATCTAGCAGGTCCGGGTGTGTCGGTGGGACGCCATTCTTGCCAAAGTTACCCAGTGAGGAAACAATCCCCCGGCCGAAGTGATAGTGCCACACGCGATTGACGAGTACGCGCGCCGTAAGCGGATTTTGGCGATTGGCAATTGCATTGGCCAAGTCCAGTCGTGTGAAGTGTGGCTTGGTGGAACCGCTCGAGTCAACGGGCTTGGGCGAGTCTAGGATGCGCAGAAAGCCAGGGGGGGCGGGTTCTCCCAGATTCAACGGATTACCCCGAACGAATACCTGTAATGCATCGCCACCGCCGCTGACACTTGGCATGGAGGGACCCGTGGGGGGAGGCGAGTGGAGGAGGTCATTCAGAGCTTTTTGGCGGTCGGCTTGTTCGGTCGTTTTAGCCGCGTCGAATAGTGCTGGCGCATCTTTGCCGCTGACAAAGAATGGGGAGGAATCCTGTTGCCAAAGGGATTTAAGGATTTGAGTTTCTTCGGGATTCAGGGCCTCAGGCGGGGCGGCCGCGTCCTTGTTGGGGTTGGCTGCGGCATCCAGTTTGGTGAGGGCACTCGCAACTGTCTGTTTTAATGCGGCCGTTTGCTGCTTGAGTTCTTCGGAGGAGGTTTCTGAAGTGGACTCTTTGTCGACGACGTTTCTCCAAGCGAAGAGGGGATCGGACTCGTTTATTGTTTCGACATACTTGGTCAGTTTTGATAAAAGGGCGGGGACAAGTTGCTGCTGCTGTGCGAGGGCCTGCTCATCAATCGGTTGCTGAAGGCGTTTTGCCGTGCGGATGGTTGCTGCCGCACTCAAATAGAGGTCAACCTTTTCCAAAGCGGTGCGACCAAGGTGGCGTCCTTGTTCGGCGGTCCATTGTTCGAGGTCGGTCTTTTGTTTCTGAACCGCTTGCTCCCATTCTCGAAAGTGCTGGATCGTTTCGGGCGATGCGAGCATTCTTTCAGGCCAAGAGGCACCATTGTAGGCAGCGGCCAAAGAGTAGTAGTCCCTTGTGGGGATCGGGTCAAACTTGTGATCGTGACAGCGTGCACAGGAAACGGTAAGGCCGAGCAAGGCACGTGACAGCGTGTCGACGCGATCTTCAAGTTCGTCCGCCTTCGCCTTCGCTTCGCCGGCCGCTCCTTTGCGAAATTGCGGCCCAAGTCCCTGGAAGCCGAGACCAGCCAGTCGTTCTACATAGTCCTCTGCCGTGCCAGGAACTTCGTCACCAGCAATTTGCAGGCGGATGAATTCGTCAAATGGCATGTCACGATTAAGTGCGCACCAGCCAGTCGCGATAGAGATAGGCGGTAGGAGTGGGGCTCAAAAAGGAGTTGCCTTGATCATCGGCATATCGAGCAAGATCCAGCCAATAACGAGCCCACCTCTCACCATAGTGAGGCGATTGCAATAGTCGATCAACCACAGTGGCGAACGCTTCAGGAGTTTCATCGCGAAGAAATGCGTCAACCTCTTCTGGAGTTGGTGGTAGACCAATTAAGTCAAACGCAGCACGGCGGATGAGGTCGCGCTTGCTGGCTGGGCCAACGGGCTTCAGGCCTCGCTTTTCCAGCTCTGCTAAAACAAAGGGATCGATCCCAGAAATGGACCATTGTTTATTCTGTACCGGTGGGGCGGCGTGCTCGATAGGCAGCTGAAAGGCCCATGTCTGGCGTGCTTTTTCCCAGTCAATCTCTTTAGATGCTAACGAGGCTTTTCCCCCTGCTGGTAGCGGCGTCTCCATCTCCACCCATTGTTCAAATGCCACAATCGTCGCATCTGGCAGTTTGGAGCTCGGCGGCATCTTCAAGTCTTCGTGATGCAGTGCGCAAAAGCAGACTGCCCCCCTTATTGCCAGGCACGACCATCGGGCCACTGTCACCGCCAGCAAGGATGCCAGCCTCGCTATCAAGCAACAGGCCCCCCTTCAGCTTTTTCTCGCGATTCGCTGCTTCTGAATGGCAGTTCCAGCAGTGTTCAGCAAAGGTGGGCCGAATGTGCTTTTCGAAGAATTCAATTCCGGCTGGGTTTGTATCGGCAGCGAATGTGGCCTTGGAAAAAGCGATACAGCTTAGCCCTAGGCAAAGCCAGATTCGAACCGTGATACGAAAGGCGAGCTGCATGGAGAACCTAAGCTGGCTTCAAACCCGGCGGAAGCGGGTGGGTGAGGTGGGAAGGAAGGTTGGCGGGTTGCAAGCAAGAGGGACGAAAATAGTTTTGACCCATCCTACCATGGAAAGCAACCCTCTGCCTGCTTTCCGGCAATGTTGGTGGCGTCGTAAGTGTTTGCGGTATAGCAACTTGTGTGCTGCGGGTGCCGTTTTGATGGGAATTCTTCTCGGATGCTTAAAAGCCGTAATACGGCCATGATTTCCATCGGCCGTCCGGACTTGGTAACCGGCGCTTGGGCGGTACCAAATCGGTAACTGTAAATCTGCGGTACTTACTGGATTGTGTGATTCAATTGTCTGCCGCAAAGTCGGTGAGGTTTGGGAGGCACTTGCTCGAGCGATTAGCGTCGAATGACCGCGGGGATACCGAAGCCGGATTTGGGCCATCGTTGCATACGAAAGGTAACGGCATCTTTCATGTCGCCAAATCCACCGAGGAAATAAGAGGACCACAAGGTTGCAAATGCGCGAGTATGGCCAGGGACGTATGCTCGCATGGACTCCTTCGCCCGACATACAATACGGATCGTGTGACGGCCTGTTGGTGAAGTGATGATCGGGCCTGCGGGAATCTGGCTTTCCCAAGGGTCTCGGTGGGATGGATGCAAATGAGTAATTGGAGAAGTGGCGTGCCTACTGCATTGCATCTTAGCCGCGGTGGATTCTGCTTGCGAATCATCACCGTACTTGTGCTGGTGAGTTCGGCCCTAGCGTGTGGTCCTGCAAAAGCAGGTGAGCCCAATGCGCGTGTCACCAAGGGGCTAGAGGCACTCTACACCTTCGAATTGTCCGAAGGTGGGTTGATTGTTGATCGCTCAGGCGTGGGGGAGCCCCTGAATCTGAGGATTGATAAGCCTCAAGGTGTGCTTCAACGCAATGGAAGGTTTCTTGTAAATTCGGCGGTGACGATCGCATCGGATGGTCCTGCGAAAAAACTAGTCGATGCGATTAAGCAGACGAATGCGCTCTCCATTGAAGCTTGGGTCAAGCCGCTCGATGATCAACAAGTAGGGCCGGCTCGTATTGTTAGTCTTTCGATGGATCCCGCCAATCGCAACTTCACTTTGGGGCAAGATAAGAGGCGGTTTGATATACGGCTGAGAACCACCAGTACCGACAATAATGGACAGCCGTCGACAGCCGGACCTGAGAATGTTTTAGGTGGTAAAGCCACGCATGTTTGCTACACGTGGTCCGCTGATGGCCAAGCCACTTTGTATATCGACCAGGAACCGGTGGCATCGCAAGTCATTAAAGGAACCCTAGAGAACTGGGGGACTGACTTCCGCCTTGCTGTGGCCAACGAGGTTACGGGAGATCGACCTTGGCTGGGTGAGTTGCAATTGGTGGCGATCTATCACCGGGCTCTCACGCTGGATGAGGTAAAACAAAACTTTGTTGCCGGGGCACCAACTACGATCGACTTTGCGGCACTCCTTCCGCCAGCTTTTGACGGGAAAGTCGATTTTGCGAGCGACATTCAGCCAATCTTGCGGAAGCATTGTTATGAATGTCACTCGGCCGATCAGGAAGATGGCGGCGTGAACCTGGGGATTCGCCAGCGAGCGCTGCAAGGAGGAGATAACGGTCCGATCTTTGTGGCGGGCGATAGTGCGAGTAGTCGGCTAGTTCATCTAGTCGCGGCAATTGACAAGAAGACCACTATGCCGCCAGATAGCCAGGGGCTTACGAAAGAAGAGGTGGGGCTACTGCGACGCTGGATCGATGACGGCGCGGCTTGGCCGGCGGGAACCGATGTTGCCGATCCACGCGTCGAGAAGGCGCAGAAGCACTGGGCGTTTCAGCCACTTCAGGCGGTGGCAGAGCCGATGGTAAAGAATGCGAACTGGATACAGACTCCCATTGATCGATTTATTCTAGCAAAGCTAGAAGCAAACGGGATTGAACCGCATGCACGGGTAGAGCCGCAAAAGCTAATTCGACGTGTTACTTTTGACCAGATTGGCCTGCCACCAACACCCGAGGAAGTCGAGGCATTTTGCGAGGCGACGGCTAGTGACCCTCAAGCGGCAATGGAGGCACTCGTCGATCGATTGCTGAAGAGCCCACACTGTGGCGAACGATGGGCACGACATTGGCTTGACGTCGCACGCTATGCCGATAGTGATGGACAAGAGAGTGATCGAGATCGACCAACGGCCTATCACTATCGTGACTTTGTGATTCGTGCCTTGAACGAAGACATGCCTTACGATCAGTTCATTCGTTGGCAGTTGGCGGGGGATGAGTATGAGCCTAGCAACCCCGAGGCCGTTGCGGCCACGGGCTTTTTGGCGGCAGGGCCGTTTGCAGCCTTGCCCGACAAATTGATGGAGGATGAGCGTTTAAGAAACCGCTATAACGAACTGGATGACATGCTCTCCACCATTGGGACAGGCTTCTTAGGGCTGACACTCGGATGCGTCCGCTGTCATGATCATAAGTACGATGCGATTCCTGCGCGAGATTACTATGGCATGATGAGTGCTTTCCATGGTGGTGAGCGGGCGGAGGTAAAACTGGGCAACACGGAGGCCAAGGTGCTTGTCTATCGTGACCGAGGGGCACAGGCACAGCCCACTTGGCTGTTTCAGCGAGGAAACTACTATGATCGTGATCAGCCGTTAACGCTGGGATTTGTCGCGATTTTAACGCGAGGTAAGACCCCCGAGGATTATTGGAAAGCTGCACAAGCGCAAAGCCCTGCAAAGAACAGTACGGGGCAGCGGAGGGCGATGGCGGATTGGATGACGGACTCTGAACATGGGGCGGGTGATCTGCTGGCGCGGGTTATTGTCAATCGCATTTGGCAGCACCACTTTGGTCAAGGAATGGTTCGCACGCCAGGCGATTTTGGCGTCCGTTCGGAGCCGCCAACTCATCCGGAAATGCTGGAATGGCTTGCTCGGGACTTTGTGGAGCACGGTTGGCACATCAAACGCTTACAACGAATGATTGTCCTAAGCTCGGTGTATCAGCAAGGAACAAGTGAGCAAGTAGCGGCCGTCGATCCCGATAACCGCTTGCTTTGGAAGGCGCCCATTCAGCGACTTGAGGGAGAAATCCTTCGAGATTCAATGCTGGCGGTCAGTGGGACGCTGAATACCGCAACGTATGGGCTGGCGGTGAAGCCACCGATCGCAGCGGAGGCGATTTTGGCGCGCAATCTGAAGGATGCTTACCCGGATAAGGTGCAGGATAGTCCCGCGTTACGCCGGCGTTCGATCTATCTATTTCACAAGCGGGTTGTGCCTTATCCGCTACTTCAGGCCTTTGACAAGCCAGATGCTCAGCAAAGCTGTAGCCGTCGTGATCGCACGACAGTGGCGCCGCAAGCATTGGCCCTTATGAATGACCCGTTTGTGCGTACCGTGGCCACCGAATTTGCTGAGCGACTGATTCGCGAGAATGAGGCGGACTTAACCCGTGAGATCAAGCATGGCTATCGCTTGGCTTTGGCGCGACTTCCGAGTGACGATGAGCTGGTGTCAGCAACGCAGTTTGTGACTTTGCAACGGATGGAACGAAAACGGCGAAACGCCCAGGTAGATGACGCCACAATACAGCGACAATCGCTGGCCGATTTGTGTCAGGTTCTTTTTAGCTTGAATGAGTTCTTGTACGTAGATTGATTCGCAACGAAGGTTGATAGAGTCAGTTGTCTCTGCCTAAAAGTTTCTACCTGAAAAAAGTGTGAGTGTTCTATGTCGCATATTCCAAGCTCTTCCTGTGGACGACGAGAGCCGATTCTAAATCGTCGTCAGCTATTGCAGCGAGCGGGGGGAGGCCTCGGGGGCCTAGCGATGGCTCAACTGCTAATGGACCAAGGACTCTTGTTGGGGGAGGAGCTTGGCGACGCTGCGACCCGAGAAGGGGCATCACGTAATCCACTTTCACCACGCGGTGGGCACTTTGCGGCCAAGGCGAAGTCCATCATTTGGCTATTCATGGAAGGGGCACCAAGTGCGGTCGACCTATTTGATCCCAAGCCTGAATTGACCAAGCGAGACGGCCAGAAGATTTCCATTGATGTCTTCAATGGAAATCCGGGGCCATTGATGAAATCTCCCTTTTCCTTCAAGCAGTACGGAGAGAGTGGGGCTTGGGTTTGTGACCGCTACCCGAACGTAGCCAAACATGTCGATGACTTTGCGTTTGTCAGGTCGCTACACAGCGATTCGAACGACCATGTTCCGGCGTTATATCAAATCAATACGGGTATCGCTCGGCCTGGATTTCCAGCAGCCGGCGCTTGGGTAACCTATGGCCTGGGAAGCGAAAATCAAAACTTGCCAGGTTTTGTCGTCTTGGGAAACAATCAGGGGATCAAAGGTGGGCCACTGAATTGGCATGCAGGATTTCTTCCAGCCGCCCATCAAGGGACTTTGTTTCGCTCGCAAGGGAATCCAATATTGAATTTGACGAAGCCAGCGGACGTACAGGATGAAGATCAGCGTCGTCAATTGGACTTGTTGGCCGAGCTCAATGCGGAGCATCTAAAATCTCGTGAAGGCGAGGCGGACCTGCTGGGAAGGATCCAGTCTTTTGAGTTGGCTTACCGAATGCAATCGGAAGCAGCCAGTATGATCGACTTTACAAAGGAGACGCAGGAGACTCGTGACATATACGGGTTGGAGCGTAAGGAAACTCGCTCCTATGGTTCAAAATGTCTTCTCGCACGAAGGCTTGTCGAAAGTGGCGTGCGATTTGTGCAAGTCTATAGCGATGGCGAATGGGATGCACACAGCAACCTGACCGCGAACCACACGGGGCACTGTTTAGCGACCGATGTTCCCATTGCCGGATTGCTGGCTGACTTAAAGCAACGAGGGCTTTTAGAATCGACTCTGGTGGTTTGGGGAGGCGAGTTTGGACGAATGCCGGTCTCGGAAGGAAAAGATGGACGCGACCATAATCCCCAGGGCTTCATGGCCTGGATGGCGGGGGCGGGAATTAAAGGTGGAACCAGTTTTGGAGAGACGGACGACATTGGCTATAAGGCGGTGATTGACCGTGTCACCGTACATGACCTGCATGCGACGATGTTGCATTTGCTGGGACTAGACCACAAACGGCTTACGTATCTGCACAATGGGCGGCAGTACCGACTGACGGACGTCGCCGGCCAGGTCTTAGATAAGCTGTTGGCTTAACAGGCAAAGCTTTACCAAGTGAGTATATTCTTTATCCGTTTGTAAACGGACTTTGGCGCACAACGCGGATAAATGCCACTTCGGACGTGGTCTTTCTGCAAGAGCACGACATTTTGTGTTCAATTTCTTTGCAAAATCGCATCTAGGACAGCCAAATGAAAACGGCCTGCAGTTTTCATTAAATCTTGCTTGACGGCGATATGCCTGCTGCCGAATCGCAATGGTGTTTCAGCGTACGTATGCCGTAGCGATTGGCCGACTCGTGTCGCGTAAGCCAATATCTGCAAACAGTTTGCATTATATTGCGGCTCTTTAGGATTGCCTAGAAATCGGTGGGAGATGTTATTGAAATGCATCCTGTCGTGTTGTCATGGTAAAGGTCTTTGACGCTCACAAGGGGCGTGTGTTTCACCTTAGATGCACTTTGTAAAGATTGGCGTCGGGGGGGGAAGTAAGAATTAATCCCGACAGAATGATTGTGCTGGATGTGCAAACTGGGTAATTTGTGCGGTTTGCAAAGGACTCTTTGCGCGCTTACGGATGTTGGCGCGCGAGATGTTCAAACATCTGGTTACTTGCGCCCTCTCCCGACGGCACGCGTAAACCAGCTGTACATATGACCTCGATACACAAATCCACTCGGAGCGGCGAGCCATGGCTTTTGGTTTTAAGTTTGGCAACAACGGATTGAAGAATACGACCGAGGCTGATCAACGGAAACTAGCACGTCGAAAGAGCAAGGTTCAGGCACGTCGTAATCGCAAACTCTTCTTTGAAGGCCTAGAAGATCGTCGCGTTCTCGCGGCGATGGTTTGGGATGGCGAGACCAATGGATCGTGGTCCAATGCCACGAACTGGGTGGGTAATGTTACACCCACCGCTGGCGATGACTTGGTGTTCCCCGCGGGTGCATCTAACGCGACCAATGTGAATGATCTCGCAGCGGGTACACGCTTTAATACGATCTTGATTGGTGGTAGTGGCTATAGCATCTCGGGAAATGCGATTGAACTATCGGGTGGTTTGACCGCCAACAATGTATCGGGGACGAACACCTTTGGTTTGAATACGACCTTGATCAATGCGCAGACGTTTATGAACGCCAACTCGGCGTCGACGCTGAGCGTTTCGGGTAGCATTAATACGGCAAACCTTGTCGGCAATTATTTCTTTGGTACTGCGCCAGCATTGATGTTTGACGGTGCGGGTACTACGAACGCCAGTGGTGTCATTAGTGGTGCAGGGAGTGTTAGCAAGCTTGGTACCGGCACGGTTGTGCTGGGTGGCAGCAATACGTACGAAGGTATTACGGAAGCACGTCAGGGTACTATTCGCGTCACCAATAATAGTGGCCTTGGGTCGGCACTAACCGGACATACGGAAGTGCAAGCGGGCGCATCGCTTGAACTCTCTGGAGTGACTACTTCCGAAACGATTGCCATTCGCGAGGCGGGCGTTGGTTTTGGAAATGGGACGGATATCTCCTCGGGGGGTGCGCTATGCGCTGTGGGTGGAACGACTTCGACCGTTACTGGCAATGTCGAGCTAGTTGGCGGCGACAACATGATCGGTGTTGCGGCCGGCAGCAAGCTGATCGTTTCGGGGCAGGTGCTAACGCCGCTAAGCAAGAACGCTGGCAATCGCTTTCTTAAGGTTGGGCCTGGTACTTTGCAGCTTGCCGGATCGCAAGATAACGTCTTCACCGTAGATACTCGCGTCCTTCAGGGGACGCTTGAGCTTAATAAAACCCCTGGCAAGAACGCCATCGGTGGCAATCTCATCATTGGTGACAACATTGGTGGCGACAATGCAGCTACCGTTCGCTTGCTACAGCCTGATCAATTGCCGCAGCTCAACGTGTTTGATGTTTCGATCAATACCATCACGCTGAGCAGTTCTGGCGTGCTGGATTTGAATAATAACAGCGACGTTATCGGTAACTTAGTTTTGACTACCGGTTCAACGTATAGCTCTGATGTAACAACCGGAAGTGGAACCCTGGTTCTTGGCGGCAATTTGACTGTCAGTACTTTCCAAGGGAGCAGTGGATTGACCCCTGCTGCCACGATTAGTGGAAAGCTAGATCTGGGGACCCTCTTTTCCGGCGGTGCTGCCGGTGGCGGCTTGAGTACGCGCACCTTTGCCATCAATGACACGCAATTGGCCCATATTGCGACGGACCTGGATATCTCCGCCGTGGTTAGTGGGGCGAGTGATGTGTCGATTTCCAAAACCGGAGGTGGTACGCTTCGCCTTTCGAATGCCAATACGATTTCTGGCCCGTTCATCATGAATGGCGGTGTTCTCGAAGTTGCCAACAACAACGCTTTGGGAACTGCCTTCCTTTCGCTACAAAATAATGGCAATATTGTTCGCGCTACGGGGGGCTCACGAACCATCAGCAATGTGGTGTCGCTGGACGGGGATGTGTCCTTTCTGGGAGATGATGCAACGCCAGGCGTTGATAACTTGACCTTTACGTCGCCCGCTACTTTGACTGGTGGACGTACGCTCTTTACGATGGACCCCACGCAAACGGTGACGTTCGCAGGAGCGATTGGCGAAGGGATCTTCGGTTCGCAAAATATTGCGAAGGGAGGCCGGGGAACATTAGCCTTTACCGCGGCCAATACCTACAGCGGATCCACGGCGGTCAATACGGATGGTGGTACTCTTGTCCTGAGTGGCAGCGGTAGCATTCTGAATTCCAGCACGATTACCATTAACGTTGCTGGCACGTTGATCCTTGACAACAATAGTGGTGGAAACCTAGCTGACCGTATCAATGATGCGACGACGATCAACAATAATGGACGGCTAGTACTTGTCGGAAGTAGTTCCGCAAATACTACGGAAGCCTTGGGGATTATTAATCCTGGGCAGAACTTTTCGTCGGTGATTGAGTCTCAGAATACTTCTGCTGGTGTGTTTTCGACGATGCTTTTGGCCAATGCGCTGGCAACGGGTGCCGATCGACCCACACGGTTTGTTGGAACAGGCGTTGCACTGAGTGATTCCGGCGCTAACCGAATTGTGTTTGTGAACACGCCAGGAGCATTGACGAATGCAGTCATGCAACAGGGAGTTGTCGCTGGCCCAGGTAATGCCATTGATTTCGCCACTTTTGCTCCAGTCGCCGAAGGTGTCGCCATCGTCGCGTTACCTGCATCGGCTTATGTAACGGACATCACGTTAGCCACATCGACTAGCAACGTTCGTTTAACGGCGAATACGACGCTTTCCACCAACAAAAGCGTGAATGCGCTGCTGCTGGATCCAGGAGTCAGCCTCGGTGGTAGCAATGCTGTACTTTCCTTGGGTACAGGTAATCTGATCTTTGCCGGCAATGGTTCGATCGATGTTGGTGCACTCAATATCGGGGCAGGTATTACGAATGTGCAACCAGGAGCTACGGCAACGATCAGTAGCAGTATTTATTCCGGTACGGTCCAAAAGAACAATCTCGGCAAACTCGTTTTAACCGGTGACAATCAGTTCAACGGCCTATTAATGGCCAATGAGGGAACGCTCAACCTGCAACGTAGTACGGCCGTTGGTTCGCCGCAGTCGGGAACGTTTGTGCGTGGTGGCGCAATCATTGAGCTAGAGCAAACGACGTTTGGACCTGTCAATATTGGCCTAGAAGGGCTCGATATCACGGGCTCTGGCGATGCAACCAATCAGGGCGCTATCCGAAACGTGGCTGGCAACAACTCCCTGGCTGGCACTTTCACGCTGGGCGGTGCACCCATGAATGTGCTCGACCTCTACGGCGGATGGATGGGCATTACCAGCGCCAATGTGACGATGAGCTTTGTCAATGTGCTAGGTGGTTCAACGTTAACGCTGACCGGAAATGTGGCGAACAATGCTGACCTAGTAAAAACCGGTGCTGGGACGTTGGAACTCGCCGGCGTGCAAGCAGGTTTCAATGATCGTTCTTCCCGCGTGTATGAAGGTACATTATTGCTCAATCGTGAGCCGGGGCTTGGTGCCTCGTCGGGTTATTTTAGCACGCTCATCATTGGGTCCGATGCGGCAGGTGCTCCGGCAGCAACGGCAAAGCTTGGGGCAAGTGATCAGATCCGCGATGATCGCGCAATGACGATGCTGAGCAGTGGTTTGCTGGACATGAATGGCCAAGCAGATCGACTTAGCGGAGCCACATTAGTGGTTGGGCCCAATGGTGCGGGTGACATCAACATTGGTACGGGTGGTTTGCTAAGCCAGGCCGCGGATATCAACGTCTTTACTCTGGGAGCTAACAACCCAGTTGGTAGCACGATTACCGGCGGAACACTGAGCCTGCAAATGTTCGGTACCATTGCCGCTGCGGGGGCAAGAACCTTCCAGGTAAATGATGGTGCGAGTGGAAACGATCTGACCATCACGTCGGCTATTGTCGATGGCACCGGTTTGCAATCGGTAGGCATCACAAAGAGCGGTTTTGGAACGATGGAGCTAGGGGGCTCGACCTCCAACACATTCACCGGAACTACTTCGGCTAGTGAAGGGACGCTGTTGCTCAATAAGTCGGGTGGTGCCCTGGCCATGATGGGCCCGATGACGGTGGGTGATGCGAATATTCAGTCTGGGTTTTTGCAGTCGGATATTGTCCGGTTACTACAGCCAAATCAGTTGCCGGATTACCTTGCCCCGGTAACGGTTCAGGTAACGGGTTGGTTTGATCTCAATGGTAATGATGATACGATTGGTCAGGTGGATGCTCAAACGGCGTTGACCGTCAATGCTGGCGTTGTCACTACGGGTGCCGGTACTTTGACGGTTAATGGCAATATCACAGCTGCACCTGCGCAAGGTGCAGCATTGTTTACCCCCGTTTTGCCTGCCGTCATTGCAGGTAAGCTCAACTTGGGTGCTTTGCCTCGGACGATCGATGTGGGTGGAGACCGTGGCGAATTGGCAGTCGAAGTGATTGTTAGCGCTAACATTAGTGGAACCGGCGGATTCCTAATCACCAACAATGGCACGATATTGCTCTCAGGCGACAATAGCGGTTTGTCGGGTGACATTGTGCGCACTAACGGCAATTTTGCCGTCGGTAGCGATACCGCCTTTGGTACATCGCGACTTTTGCTAAATGGAAATATCACGACCTATGGTGGCAAGCGGACGATTCCCAATGAAATCATCTTTGGCGCTAACACCATTGGTTTCATTGGGGGCAACAATACCGCAGGCGTTGGTGCGATTGGTGGTGGTGGAAATGACTTGCTCTTTACAGGGCGGGTGAATGTTACTCCTAATACATTCTTTCCAACGGTCCCAGTTGCTGGGCAGGTAGAATTTGCAGGTGGCGTTGGCGAAACGTTTGGTGGTGTCTCGTTCCGTAAGCAAGGTTTTGGAACGCTGATCTTCTCATCACTGGTTACTTTCTCGGCCAATAACTTTGAGATTGGTCAAGACGCTGGTGGCGGGCCAGGTACTCGGGTAAACGGTGGAACGGTTATTTTCCGCGACAATGGAACTCTGCTCAATCCAACCCTATTGCTCGTTGGTTACGGTGGCGTACTGCAAATTGATAACAGCGGTATCAATCTAGCAAACCGTATTGGCGACACAGCACAGATTGACCTGTTTGGCGGTACCTTGGCCTTGGTTGGAAAATCGGGCGCGAGTGTGACGGAAGATTTTGGCATTCTGAGGGCGCGCAACGGATATTCCTCCGTGGTGCAGTCGATCCTACCTTCAGCAGGAGGTTCGTCTGCGGACTGGCGATTTGCCGCGATCCAACGAGAAGCGGCAGATCAAGGTGCCTTTATTCAGTTTGCTGGACGTGGAACCGATTTTTCGGCAGCCGGTCCTAATAAGCTCGGTTCCTATGGTGGAATCACTACGACGGGCGGCATCATTCCGTTTGCCGTGCTTAGCGGCGCCACGGGCTTTGATTTTGCGGGAGTTGTGAACAATGCTACTGCTACGGCACCATTCCTTGACTACCTCAACCCGCTCACAAGCGGGCCCATGTTTGCTTCTTCGCTGGCAACTGCCACGGCGACGAAGAATGTTAAGTTGTCCGCATCGGAGGCGGTAACAGGAGCCGTAACGGCCAATGCGGTTTTGCTTGCCAATGGTGGTTTGGCAATTACCGGCGCAGGTAGTTTGACGGTTGGGACGGGGCTCGTTGTTTCCCGTGGAGTTGGCAACACGATCTCGGTCAATACGTTAACGCTTGATACGACCGAAGGAGAAGTGTTTGTATCTGAGGGATCTGACCTCTCGATTGGTTCGAACATCGCAGGTGCTGCAAACTCTCTCGCCAAGGGAGGTGATGGTTCGGTTGTTCTAAGTGGTGCGAATGCCTTTACGGGTGCGACGCGTATTACAAGAGGAACCTTGCGTGCCGCAAGCAATACCGCTTTTGGTACCACGGGCGGAGGTGTCGCCGTTACTTATGGCGGTACTGTTGAACTAGCCGGCGTAAACATTCCTGCCGAGCAAATTGATGTGGCCGGAACCGGCGATGCCAATTTGGGTGCTGTCGGTCTGCGGAACGTGAGCGGCAATAGTACGTGGAATGGCAATGTTACCCTGCAAACGTCTGGTATTAACCGTAATGCGGTTGAAGTTGCTGCGGGAACCAACCTTGTCTTTGCTGGCGCTGGCGTGGTGAGCGGACAAGGGCTAAGTAAAACGGGAGCAGGAACGTTGCAGTTGGGTGGTACTGCTGCCAATACGTTTACCGGTGGCGGTCTGCTAATCTGGCAGGGTACTGTCCAGATGAACAAGACAGCAGGCGTGAATGCGCTCAATACGAATACCACGGTGGGTGATAACGTAGGTTTGCCAAACGCTGATCAACTGGTCTTACTTGCCAATGAGCAAATCCCTAATGCGAACAATGTTGATGTACAAAGTACAGGCCGATTTGACTACGGTGTCTCCACGGAAACCATTAATGCGCTAACGGCACGTGCTGGTGTCGTGGGAAGTGCTACCGTTACGGCCTCGACGGGTGTTCTAACGCTAGCGGCCGATAGCACGGTTGACGTCATCTCCGGTGGTGCAGGCGGAACGGCCGGACCTGTTACCATCGCTGGCAATCTGAACCTGAACGCTGCAGCGCCGCGCACGCTTACCGTCAATGACACATTCTCTGTCAATGACGTCATTCTTTCTGCCACCCTCACCAACGGAAATTTCCAGAAGAATGGAAATGGCCGACTTACGCTATCGGGCAATAACAGCGCATTTGCCGGGACGATTACGGTAAACGGCGGCGAAATGGTGGTTGCCAATGTGAATGCATTGGGAACGACGGCCGGAAATACGGCGGTGAATTTGGGCTTTTCGCTATTGCTGGATGGCGTATCGCCAGCCTTGGCAGAACCGATCACGCTCAACGGAACGGGGTTTGGCGGACAAGGGTCCATTCGAAATATCAGCGGCAATAACACTTTAACTGGTGATGTCACACTTGCTGGCACGACCACCCTGGGTGTCAATGCAGCGACACAGCTGACCCTGTCGGGGGCAATTGGTGGTACAGGATTTGGCGTCAACAAGTTGCTGCCAGGAACCTTGACGTTCAGTGGTACAACCGCCAACACGTACACGGGGGCGACATTTGTTGCGGAAGGGACGTTGCAGCTGGGCAAGACAGCGGGCGTCAATGCACTGGCTGGTACCTTGACGATTGGTAACGACAACGGTTCGCAAGATGCGGATCGCGTGGTGCTCTTGGCGTCGAATCAGATTCCAGACACCGTTCAGGTCCAAATCGTTGCTGGCGCCCAGTTGGACCTCAACAACAATAGTGAAACGCTAGGTAATGCGGCTGCAACGGGGCTGAACTTCTTTGATGGAATCACGACGTTCCCGAAAGTCACCACGGGAGCGGCTGGCGTCTTGACGTTGGCAAGCGGTCTAGGCGTTACCGTTCAGTCGGCAGGCGGGCTTGGCACACAAGTAACGGTTTCGCCAGGCGTAAATATCGCCGGTAACTTGGCCTTGGCTGGCAATACGGTTTTCACCGTTAATGATACCGGCCTTAATATCCGCGAACTTCAATTGGATGCGGCCGTAACGGGTACGGCTGGCTTCCAGCGATCTGGCACGGGCATCATGGCAATCACTGGATCAAATCCGGGTTTGAGTGGTGCCGTCACGCTGAATGCGAACGGCGGTTTGGTTGTCGCGAACAATGGTTTGGGGAGTGGCACGGTAACGGTGGCTGGCGATACGTCGCTGTTTGCAACGGATTACTTATCCGGGGCACCTGTAACGCAGACTATTAGCAATGCAATCGTCGTCAACACAGCGACTTTGGGTCTTCGTGGTGATGATAACTTGGTGCTTTCAGGTTCCATTACAAATAATGCCGGCAACCGAAACCTCACGGCAAATATGCAGCAGGATGTTACGGTTACGCTTTCGGGCACCATCAATCTTTCAAATGATGCGACCAGCCGTACGCTTGCTATCAATAACAATACGTTTGGCGGTGGGATTAGCAACGCGGTCCTTGGCGGCGCGGTGAATGTTACAGGGCAGATCGTCAATGGTGGCGGTTCGACGACTGGAGCGCTGACCAAAGGCAGCAGTGGACTTGTTACCCTATCGAACAATTCGAATAACTATGGTGGTGTCACCACGGTTAGTGCAGGTATCCTGCGAGTCACCCAAGCGAATGCACTAGGAACTACTGCTGGCAATACGGTTGTAAGCAACGGTGCAACCTTGCAGGTTCAGGTTACTGGTAACCCATCGATTGCCGAGGGCCTTAACCTAACTGGCAACGGACTTGCTAACTTGGGAGCCGTCCGTCTACTGGATGCCGTGCCTGGAACGAGTGAAACAACAACGTTCACGGGTGGAGTTGTGCTGACGGGCACCTCGTTTGTACGAGTCGATGCGGGTGGCGCGACGCCGGATACGCTCGTGTTCACAGATAACGGCGTTGCGGCTGGAATCATTAGCGGTGGTGGCGGCCTCACAAAGACCGGGGCGGGCACTCTCCAAATCTCAGGCTCTCTGCCCAACACTTACACTGGCGGAACAACCGTCAATGAAGGTGCGCTCGAGATCAATAAGACCGGTGGAAACAACGAAGTCCAGACGGTTTTGCTGACCTCATCGGCGACCTTAACCGGCGGAACGTTCACGCTTACCTTTAATGGCCAAACGACCGTAGCGTTGGCCTTTAACGCGGCCATAGGCGTGGTTCAGTCGGCTCTGGAATCACTATCTACGATTGGTGTGGGAAATGTAACCGTCACCAGTCCTGCCACGTCCTTCTATCAAATCACGTTTCAGGGAGCTCTGGGGGGTGTCGATCAACCGAGCCTCACCGGTGATGGTACGGCACTAATTCCTGCCGGCGGAACGCTGACGATTGCGGAACTCACCAAGGGGGGCACCGCCAATCCGCTGGGAACGGGTAATGTGACCGTTGGCGATCAAGGTGGTGGTGCGGGAGCGGATGTACTGCGATACGGTAGCTTGGCAACCGCCAATGAGATCTCTAACCTCGTCACGGTAACGGTTGCTTCCTCAGGCTTACTCAACTTGAATGGGAAGTCGGATGCCATCGGCGGGCTGGTGCTTAACTCCGGCCGCAATGCTAGCGCTAGTGTGGTGACTGGTGCCGGAAGCTTGCAATTTGGAGATGGCCTTTACAGTGGCATCACAGTAAATCCATTTGGTGCGACCGATGGCACATCGCCTGCCGCTTCGATTGCTGGCACGCTCGATTTGGGTGGTGTTCCACGGTCCATCGTTGCCAACGATTCGTTCGTTCCATCGGCCGCCGAAGATTTGGTCATCTCCGCAAATGTGATCGGGGCTAGTGCAGCATTTGTGCCTGGTCTGCGAGAGACTCGGCTTACCACGAGCGCCTTTGACGAGACGACACCGGCTACTGGCACGCTCACTCAGCTTGGCGTTCGGATGGGACAGACGAGCGCGAAGGGGCCATGGGGTGACAATGAAACTTGGGTTTACACGGGCCAATTCTTTGATGCGGACGGAGTCTTCTCGTTTGCCGAAGCGATTGACGACAATGTGCTAGTGAAAATTGACGGCGTAACACGCCTGCGTAGCACGAACTGGAACATTCCTACGACCACTGGTAGCGCCATTGGCGACAACCGGTTTGGTGGTGTGCAGAATTTTGGAATGGGCCCCAATGGTGATGGCTGGCACAACATTGAACTTCGGTTTGGGAATGGTACCGGTGGGGCGGGCCCCGTGGCAGGAAGTGGATGGACTGCGTCCTATGGCTTTGGATTAGCCACAAGCGGCAGCCAAAGTGATCAGGGGACGGCCTATGTGGTACCTGTAGATAGTGGTACCGGAAACCTATTCCGCTCTTCCGTATCAGGTGAACTACAGCTTAATGGTGCTGGTACAGTTGCGCTAACGGCTAATAACACCTTCGCCTATGCCACCACCATTAATCAAGGCACTTTGGTGTTGCGTAATGGCGGCCGACTAGCGGGAGCTACGAGCGTCAATGTCAATGGCGGTGGTGTTCTGCGTCTTGATAATACGGCCAGCTCTGCTGATCGGGTGAATAATGCGGCTGCTGTTACCGTGTCGGGTGGTGCGGTGACGCTTGTTGGAAATTCGGGAGGAACTACGGAACAGATTGGCGCGTTGACCTTTAATCCGATTATCAATCCTGCCTCTACCATTAGTACTCAGCTCAATCAAGGGACAGACAGCATTGTCACCATTGATTCTTCGGCCGGTGGCGTGGCAGAACTACAAGCGACATCGCTGGTGCGTAATGTCGGTGCCAGTGCCCATTTTGTTGGTGTTGGGGCCGATTTGGGAAGCACCACCAACAGCCGCCTGCAAATCACTGGGGGCACCTCGCCGTTCACGAACAATGTGTTGCCTTGGGCAACGATGAGTGGTCCTTCGGGGTATGATCTTGTCACGGATGCAGATGGAACAGCGGGTTCGGCCCCGTATTATTTGGGACGCGTAACTGCTTACAGTTCCGATATTAACTCCGGTGGCATTGTTCGCTTAAGTGGAGCCACGTCGACACTGACGGCGAATCGAACCGTAGATGCATTGCTACTTGAGAGCGGTGCTACGGTAAATGGTCCGTTTACTTTGATCGTAGGAAGTGGCGCTACCCCAGGATTGGTTGTAGCTCGTGGAACCGGCACAAACCTGATCGCCAACACTTTGGTTGACTTTGGCGCTCGGGACATTATGGTCTTGGTGGACACTGGCGCAGCTCTTACGGCAAGCGGCACCTTCAATGGCAGCGGAAACCTTCGCAAGGAACGCGCAGGAACCGTTACGCTGTCTGGCGACAACAATGTTGGTGTTGGCCAACAGCTTAGCGGCCAAATTATTGCGGATGCAGGCACTTTGGTGGTGCAAAGTAATAATGCGCTCGGTACGGCAGGTGGAACTAACACGACCGGGACGGCGATTGGCCAGTTTGCGACCCTCGTTGTTGATGGTGCACGTACGATTGGTAACGAGCAATTGGATCTAACCGGTTCCGTCGCTCAGGTGCTGGCTTTGGGGAACGATACGTTGCGGGCTACGAATGGCAGTAGCACCTGGGGAACCGGGACGACAACCATCAACTACTTCCCCAATTCCTTAGCAAGTACATCGATCAATAGCAACTTGCTAGTCAATGTGGCGAGCGGCAGCGTTTTGAACCTGAATGGTTCGATCAACGCTACGGCCGGCCTCGTGAAGCTGGGCGCCGGTGACTTGACCTACAGTGGCTCGGGTAATAATGGCACCATCGGCTCTAATTTGAACAATATTTCCGTCAATGAAGGACGGTTGCTCCTTAACAAGTCAGGTACGGCAGTTGCGATTCGCAATACGAATGTCACGATTGATGATTTGGCGAATCTCGATCCTGTCGGTGCTGGTACCATCCTCTATACAGGTGCTTCGAACAACGAGATCGAAGATGGTACCAATGTTGCGGTGAATCATCAGGCAACATTCGACATCAATGGCAAAACCGACGCGATTACAGGCACGCTTACCATTGGTGGCGGTTCGTTCAAGAATACGCTCGGCGGCGGAAGCTTCCAGGTGAATGCCTTGACGATGAGCGGCGGTGCGGTAAACACGGGAACCGGCTCGTTAAACCTCAACGGAACGCTTACCTATAACACAGGCCTTGCTACGGGGGGTGCTGCGGTTATCAACGGTAACCTAAACCTGGTTGCCGGTACGCGAACGATTACGGTCAATGACAATGTGGCAGTCAATGAGCTAACCATTAATGCGGCGATCAGCAACGGTCGTTTCCTCAAGAATGGTGCTGGTGGATTGCTTCTGACCAATGCAGGCAATACCTACCTGGCCGGTGTCAATGAAGTTCAGCGCCTTCTGATCGCTGGTGCAACGGGCGGAACAAGCCAGTTCAACATCACCTTCAATGGTCAAACCACGGCGACGGTTACGGTTGGCACTACGGATGCAGCTACACAGGCCAACATTCAAGCTGCCCTGAGCGCCTTGGCAAACGTTCCTGCAGGCACCGCGACAGTAACGGTCTCTGCGGCGGGACAGTTTGACATCACGTTCACTGGTGCCCTGGGAGCTGCTGATCTGCCGAATCAGATCACGGTGGCCACGGTAACGGCTCCTGGTACCTATACTCCGTCGACTGTTACCAACGGTGCAGCAGGGGTTCAGCTCAATCAGGGCATTTTGTCGGTAAGTAGTGATACTGCGCTGGGTGCTGCGAATTTACACGTCAACGGTAGTGGACAGCTTCAAGCGATCGGCGGTAATCGCACACTAGCAAACACCTTTACGGTGAACCCAAACATCACCTGGACACTGGGTGGTCGGCGTGATTTTGAGGGAACGGATGATCTGAGCCTGACTGGCGGCATCTATTTGGTAGGTGCTACGTCCGGCCAGGTGGTAAATCTGGATGTCAACGACACCCAGACGCAGGCTACGATGTCTGGCGTTATCAGTGGTGGTGGTGACTTCCTTGTCCCGACCAAGCGCGGAATTGGCACGCTCGTGTGGTCCGGAAACAATACCTTTGACGTACGAGATTTTACCAATGCGTCGACGCTAACCAGCAATGACGGCATCCGGCTAGAGGGTGGTATCTTGCGGGTTGCCCATAGCAATGCCCTGGGAACCAGTTCTGAAATTGCAACACTCATGATTCGCGCCGACTTGGGCGCAGTGCTGGAAATTGACGGCACCACGGCAAATGGGCCGGTGAACATTACCGGAAAGATTCTGGATGTTGCACTGTCGGATACAAATAACAATACGATCGTTAGCTCACGTGGCTTCTTGAATCGATCCGCTACGGAAGCGACCTATACAGGCGTCGTTCGAAGTTTGGGTGGCAACAACAGCATTGTTAGCCCGAATGATCAGTTCCGGCTACGGAATGTCAACAATAATGCGAACACAACCTCGATTGCGATTGGGGTGGATGCCGGAAGTCTTGACCTCAATGGCGCAATCATCGGGTTGCAGAACGATGCGACGCCAACGGTTCAAAACAACCGTAGTCTATATAAGACTGGCGCTGGCACCTTGCGATTGAGCGGTGCGACTTCTAATGCTTTGACCGGGAATACAGTCGTTCTGAATGGAACGCTTGAGCTGAATAAGTCTGGTGCAGCCAACGCGATTTCGGCAGGAACGCTCTATGTAGGTGACAACTCGGGTTCGGATAATTCCGACCAGCTTGTTTACGTTTCCGGTGCTGGAGTTGACCAAATTGCGACGATCGCTGTTAACGTTGGCACTAGCGGCCGAATTGATTTTGGCACCATCCTTGGAGACACAGTCGGCGTAATCACACTTACAGACGGTGATACTTTTAGCAGTGATGTAACCTCTTCGGCAACGGGCTCGATACGGGCTAGTGATTATGCAGTGAACGTACGCCCCGGCATTACGACGAGTGTAGCGGCCACAATGAGCGGCGTGGTTGATCTTGCAACGGTTGCCAAAAATATCACGGTGGCAGATGGCCCTGGTTTTACAGAGTTGACCATCACGGCCAATATGGGTGAGACGACGGCCAGTGGTATTACAAAGGCCGGGGCAGGACGCTTGCTCGTAGCACCAACGGTAGCGAATACGTTTACTGGAAACGTTGCGGTGAATGCCGGTGTGCTACAGATCAACAGCGACACTTCGCTGGGAACCAATGCAGGGACGACCACGGTTGCAAGCGGTGCCGTACTTGAGCTTACTGGCAGTTTCACGGAGACCGGCGAAGCTCTGACGGTAAGTGGTACGGGCATTGTGAACGGTGTGGCTCCCCATGTGTGGAGCAATGCGAACCAAAACGCGATTGGAACGGGCGCGATCCGCAATATCAGCGGTGATAATGTTTGGCAGGGAAATGTCACAATCAACAGCAATCCAACTTCGATTGCCGTCGATGCAAATAGCCTCACGGTCAATGGCGCAGGTGTTCTAGCTTGGGGCGGAAACGGCTTGCTAAAGACTGGTCCGGGAGTGCTGGAGCTAGGTGGTACCGTGGCCAATACGGGTACCGGTAACACGAGTGTTCAAGAAGGAACGTTGCGGCTAAACAAGGCGGGTGGAGTGGCTGCGATCCCCGGCGGCACGCTCTTAATTGGTGACAACCTGGGCGGCGATAACGCGGACCAGGTCATTCTGGCAGCGGCGAATCAAATCAATGACATTCCAGTTCGAATTGCCCGCACGGGACGTTTGGACCTCGCGGGATTTGCCGAATCGATTAACAATGTACTGGTATTGGATGTTGGGCCTAGCTTTAGTGCTGACATCGTCACAGGAGCTGGAACGCTCACTTCCAACGGCACCTTGTCAACCAGCATTCAGGCCGGTGTTGGCATAGGTTCTGTTGCCGCCACGGTTAGTGGCAACTACAACATTAACGCTGCAGGTGGGTACCGTACATGGGATGTTCGCGAAAGCGCTGCACCTGTTGAACTTGATATCTCAGCCATTGTAAGCAACGGTGGTGTCAGCAAGGCCGGCCGAGGTACTTTGCGATTGAGCGGTGCGAGTGCAAACACCTATACCGGTGCAACGCAGGTCCTGACTGGAAACGTGATTGTTGCTAAAGATGGTGCCTTTGGTACTAATGCTGGGACGACCGGTTTCATTGAAGGGACGACGCTGTACTTTGAACCAGGCGTGAATTACGCAACCGCAGAAGCGATTTCGCTGGCGGGCGAAGGGGCGGATGGTAACGGCGTACTGCAAAGTATGGGTGGGACAACAGCATTTGCAGGTTCGCTGCAGCTGTCGTCCAATCGCTTTACCAATCGTACACGTATCGGCGTGAATAGTGGCGCACTTACACTTTCTGGGCCCGTGTCCGTTGCGAGCGGAACGCTGATGGTTAGTGGTGCTGGCGATTTGACCATTTCGGGGGTCCTCAGCAGCAATACAAACACGGCAGCGACCAATAATGCCTTTGATGAAATCTTCATCGACCAGGGATTGGCCGCCGGCACGATTACCGGTGACATTGGGCTAACACTGGGAACGCTATACCCCGTTCGCAAGCAATTCCCGGGTGCGATCAGCTTTGCCGCAGACGGCAATTTCGTTGCGGAATCTGGATTTGATGTTAATTACTCCGATAGCGCATTTTCGGCCGTATGGCTGTCGCGATTTACACCGACGGAGAGTGGCGTTTGGCAGTTCCAAGGGACTAACCTGGACGATAACCTCTCGGTCTGGGTTGACCTCAATCAGGACAATGTCTTTGACCTAACCGAACGAAGCGGATTTAAGGCGGGGGTAGGTGCCTGGGGGCCAATTTCGACCGCGTTGCTAACTTCGGGCCAAACGTATCTGTTTGCCCTCACTATGAGCGATACGGGAGGTGGCAGCGCACTGGATAGCACGCAAATTAAGTCGCCTAGCGGTGCTTTTGTAAGCTTGAACCCAACGACTCTCGCTCCAGGACTCTTTACTGTTCCTGACTACGACGGGCTGACCAAGGATAGTACCGGAACTTTGACGCTGACGGGCAATAACACGCTGAGTGGCCCCGTGGTTGTGAATGCTGGCACACTTTTGGTCAACAATACGGCCGGAAGTGGTACGGGAACCGGCACTGTTACCATCAACACCAATGCGATTTTGGGTGGTACCGGGGCAGCAAGTGGTAGCGTAAGCCTAAACAACACGGCCAACCTATCGCCAGGTTCGCCGATCACCACGACAGAGTCTTTAGCGGTTGGACCAACGACCTTGGTTCCGGGCACCAGCCTCTCGCTGAACCTGAATAGCACGGTTCCAGTTACTGGCTACGATCAACTGGTTGTCACGGGAGCGCTCACCCTGAGCGGCAATGTCGATTTACAACTGCCAGGGGCTTATGTCCCCGTTGTAGGAGATTCATTTACGTTGGTCGATACAACGACCGGCGTGACAGGCCCAGGTAAGTTTGTTTATGCGGGAGTGCCGCTGAGCGAAGGGGATACCTTCTTCTATAACAGCAGCCCAATGAAGATCACTTACGTCGGCGGAGTCGACAATAAAGATGTGGTGATCAGCTACAACACAGCGCCGGTCATCAATGCCGATAGCTATGGAGTTGGAATCCATAACCAGATTGTGGCCAAGATTGTTGGTGCGAACCTACAAATCCTTGTGGATGCGGTCCTTTGGATGAACACACCGTTTGCTTCGTTGACGGGCCTGACAGTCAATGGCCAAACCGGTTCGGATAATCTGACGATTGACTACATCAACGGTTCGCCGATTCCTTCCGGTGGCCTGTCCTATGCAGGTGGCAACGGTGCAGAACTCAGCACGGGAGATACATTGTCGCTAGTCAATGGCTCGGCAACGACGATCGCCTACACGTTCGTCAATAACAATGATGGCTCGATCAATATTGATGGTCAAATCGTAAGCTACACCGGTTTGGAACCAGTCAGCGACAATCTGTCGGCCGTTAATCGCGTCTTCAGCTTTACGGGACCTAGTGAATCGATTGTGGTCTCGAATATTGGTGGTGCCGGTGACAACGTCACTCGCATCGATTCGACGCAGGGTGAATTGGTGGATTTTGTTACTCCATCGGCCTCGCTGAAGATCATCACCAATGGTGGCGATGCAGTTAGCTTGAATAGCTTTGATACGGCCTACAATACGCCGAACCTCACGTTGGAAGACGGCAGCGGAACCTACTCCAGCTATACCTTGGGGGCTGTAAATGTTATTCCAGTTTCGACCGCACTTACACTGACCGGGAATGTCTCGCTCAGCCTGAATGGTTTCAATCAACAGTTGGGCTCACTCACTTCATCGAATGACCTACCGATTGTGAATTTGGGAGCCAACACGTTGACGGTGGGGGATGCGACTAGCACCACCTTTAGTGGCCAGATGTTGGCTAGTGGTGGTACTCTGTCGAAGGTTGGAAGTGGAAGCTTGACCCTTTCCGGTACGGCCGACAACACGGGCCTGGGCGCAACGATCAATTCTGGGACGCTAGTTCTGGCGAAGGCCAGTGGTGCCAGTGTCCATGCGATTGGAAGTGCTGGCTTTACACTGGTCAGCGGCCTGGTTCAGTTGGGCGGTACTGGTGGCGATCAGATCGAAACGAGTGCAAACGTAACGCTCAGTGGCGGAACGTTCGAACTGAATGGTCTGAGCGAGGGCTTCAATGGCCTCAATGGTAGCGGAAGCTTACTGACGAACTCTGGTTCACTAGCCACGCTGACGGTCGGCGAATCCAATGGGAATGGCAGCTTTAGCGGTACGGTTACGGGCGCGATCGCGCTAACCAAGGCAGGCGCAGGAACGCAGATCATTGCCGGTGCGAATACTCATTCGGGCCTAACCGCGGTGAACGGCGGTACGCTGGTTTTGGGTAGTGCCACAGCCTTAGGATCGACTGCCACTGGAACGACAGTGGCTAGTGGTGCAACACTGGATCTGAATGGGCAGACAGTTGGTACCGAGTCTCTAGCGATTACCGGTACGGGGCTAAGTGGCCTTGGGGCACTGGTAAATGGCAGTGTGACGGTTGCCAGCTTGGCTGGAGATGTTACGGGAACCTTTACCTCTGGCGGAGCCAATGACATTCTGCTGACGGGGAGTGCCCAAGGAGCCCTGACGAAGATTGGTGCAGGAACGCTAACGCTGGGGGGCACGACGGATAATACCGGACTCATTGCGACGGTGAATGCCGGAACGCTGGTTCTGGCCAAGAATCCAAGCTCGTCGGCTCCCGATGTTCATGCCATCAATGGCTCAAGCCTTACACTGAATAATGGGACCTTGTTGCTCGGTGGGAGTGGTGGTGACCAGATCTATACTGGCACTGATGTGACAGTGAATGGTGGTACGTTTGACCTGAATGGTCTGAGCGAAGGGTTTAATGCCTTGCTGGGAACTGGTGGCATGATCACCTCAGTCGCAGGCGCAACGTTGACGGTTGGGGAGTCCGGTGGAACGGGTACCTTTAGCGGGTCGATTACGGGCGCGGTAGCCTTTACCAAGGTAGGTGCCGGTAATGAGACCTTAGCAGGGGCCAACACGTTTACTGGCCTGACGACGGTAAACGGTGGCACGCTTACCCTTTCGGGCGGCAGTGCCATTGATGATGCCGGTGCTGTTTTAATCAGCAGTGGTACACTGGGTCTCAGCAGCAGTGAAGCGATTGGTCGCCTCTCCGGTGTTGCCGGGAGCTTGGTCTCTCTTGGTTCCACCACACTTACGACAGGTGACGCGACAAACAGCTTGTTTGATGGAAGCATTCAGGGTTCCGGCGGCCTCACCAAGCAAGGTGCAGGCACCTTTACCCTTAGTGGCGTGAACACCTATGCGGGCACAACGGCCGTCAATGGTGGAACGCTTTTAGTCAATGGAACGAACAGTGGCGCTGGAGCTTTCAATATTACCGGTTCCTCCATCTTGGGTGGGACAGGGACGATTGCAGGCCCGGTTTCGCTCGTGGGAACGTCCACGCTTGCGATTGGTTCGCCAATCACTACGACAGAGACGCTTTCTACGGGACCACTTTCACTTGGAGCAGGCACGACCTTTAACATGCAGGTAAATGGTTTGGTTGCAGGTACCGATTATGACCAATCGGTTGTTAGCGGCAGCGTGAACCTGGCCGGAGCAAACTTGGTCGTTTCCGGTACATTCGTTGCCAATCCATCGGTTTTGCAATCGATTGTCCTCATCGATAATGATGGTGCCGACGCTGTCACAGGAACGTTCAACGGCCTGTCCGAAGGTGCCGTTGTGATGCTCAACAGCCAGCAGCTGTTCATCAGTTACGTTGGAGGTGATGGAAACGATGTTGTTCTCAGCAGTCAATTGATTGTGGCGGGTACCGCCGCTGGTGATACGCTGATCTTTACACCAACGGCAAACGGTTACACCTTCCAGTTGAACGCTAACCCTGTTGTGGCCGTCGTTGGTCAGCCCACCTTTGGTTTCAACGGCCTTGGTGGTGACGATCTGATGATCGTCGTTCTCAACGGCTTTGCATTGCCAGTCAGCGGTATCTTCTATAATGGTGGTACTCAGGATTCACCGGCTACGGCAGGGGCGAACGGTACGTTTGGTGATGTGCTGAGTATCATCGGTACGGGGGCTGAGACGGCTACTTATTTGTCCGATGGCGTAGTCAATGGTGCCTTGGACAACGATGGTTCGGTAACGATCGATTCGCTCGGCGTTATCAACTTTACCCAGTTAGAACCCGTAGATATTGCTGGGATGGCGCTGGTTAATGTCAACTTCCCCAACGCTGCCGATATTGTGACGGTGGCCGCTGGCTTCGATGCAGCAACCGGTACCTTGCCAGCCTTGATCGTAAGCGGAACTTCGGGAGGTGTTGGTTTCGAACAGGTTCACCTGCGAAACAACACGACCGTTAATATTGACACTGTTGCTGGTGGAAGCGATGGCGCCGATAGTGTGACAATCACGGGAAGCACGGCCGCTCATGGTAACGTCAACTTCCTGCTGAACACCGGCAGTGGTGCGGATTCGGTCACCGTCTCAGGAAGTCTCACCGTTAGTGGCAATATCGATGTGGTCACACAGAATATTGCACTAAACGGTGGAACATTAACCGCAGGAGCCACCAACAGCATCACGCTAAATGCTGGAACTGGTGCGGTTAGCACGAGTGGTCTTGGGATGGATGTTGTTGCCAAGGATCTCTTTGTTACTGCCAACACAGGAATTGACCTGGATTCGACGGTTCTGAACATCTCGGCCAACAACACCGGCGTAGGTAATGTCAATATCGACGAAGCCGACGGTGCCAACTTGCTGAGTGTTGCGGCAGCCAATGGTTTTGCAACGGTCGCCACACTGGCGGGCAGCCTGAACGTGACCTCAATTTCTGCTTCGACCGTGGCGACCCTAACGGCCACGGCAGGTGCCATTTCGGATGCCAATGCCGGTAGTAACAATGTTTCTGCAGCGACGCTTCTGGCAACGGCAGCAACAGGGATTGATCTGGACACTACGGTGGGTGCCATTACGGCCGCTGTCACGGGAGTTGGCTCCTTGCAGATTGATGAGCTAGATGCCGTCACGTTGACTAGCCTCACGACGGCCGATGGCCCGATCGTGGTCACCGCCGGGGGAGCCATCGTGGCAACGAATGTGGTCTCGACGATCGATAGCAATGCTAATGGCATTCAGCTCACTGCTAATACGGGCAACGTCTTGCTAGGAACCGTGAGTGCTGGTGTCGCCAATGGTGATGTTACGGTCCTGGCCGTAACGGGCAATATTCTCGATGACAACAATGACCTCACGCGAGTTACGGGTGATGTGGTCACGCTTACTGCTGGCGGTACCGACATTGGTCAGCCGTTGTCTGGGCCGCAAGTGGAAGATATCGACACTGCTGCAAACACGCTAATTGCCAGCACTGCTGGTTCAGCAGGAGGACTACATGGCATTTGGATTGATGAAGTCAATTCCGTGACTTTGCAATCCGTTACGACGGTTGATGGTCTGATTCGCATTACTGCAGGGGGCACGATCACTGCGACTTTGGCCACTGCAGGTGGTTCATCACGCAATTTGTCGCTGATTACGTCCAGTGGTGACATTCTGGCCGATGATGTACAGGCACTTGGCGACCAAATCAATCTGGCTTCGGCCGGTGCAATTCAAGAGCCTGGAGCTGGGGATGCTAGTAGCGACTTGCAAGCGGCTCGCCTTGCCATGACGGCCGTAAATGGAATTGGTGGTGGTGCCGGAGGTGCTCTAGAGACTGTCGTTGCCAGTGTTGAGGCTGCTACGAACTTGTTAGGCATCTTCCTTGCCAATACGGGCGATTTAGTGGTAGGGGGCGTTAGTGGTCCGATCACGGGCTTACAAGCGAACAGTGGAAACATTGCTGTCACCACCACGGGGTCTCTCCTCAATGTGGAAGCGATCACGGCAATCAGTGGCAACGTCAGCTTGACCACGGTCGATGCCGGCGGCATTGAAAACCTGACACTGGGGGCGACAGTGTCTGCTTCCGGTGCTGTAGTTCTGGAGGCTGGTGACGATTTGTCGGTGAATGCCGCAGTTATTGGCGCGACCGTTACGGGAAGCGTTGATTTTGGTAACGCCGATGTGGGTGGCGGTAACGCCTTCATTCTGGCACCAATCACGACGACGAGTGGAACCACGCTCAACGGCAATAGCGAGGATGATACCTTCACGCTCAATCCGCAAAACACGACAAGCTTCTTGGTTAACGGTTTGGCTCCTCACGGAACTTTGACTGGCGATAAGCTCGTCATGACGGTTCCAGCGGGCTCAACACAGACCGTCACTAACATTGGCAGTGGTAGCTGGACCTTCCCTGGTTTGTTGCAAACAGTCAGCTATACCAGCATTGAAGAGAATGCCATCACGGGCGGACCCATCAATCTGGTCATTGATCTGGATAACAGCTTTAGCGGCGATGATAACTATCGCGTCTCGCTTACGCCGGGTGGTACGAACCTACTGGTCGAACGGACCGGCGTTGGGGCTCCAGTTGGGGTGATCTATCAAGGGTCACTGGCAACGATTAATAGCTTGGAAATCTTGGGCGACTCCCAAAATGACAACCTGCTAATTGACGACCTAAATGGCCTGCCAAACTTCCTGGGAAGCATGGCTAAGCCGTTTAGCGATGACAATCTCAATGTTCCCGGCACACCGCTCTTCCTGTTTGACGGTGGAGCGGGGGCCAATACGGTTGCCTTCCAACTCGTTCAACCTTCCAGCCAAACCTATGGCATCGGCAAGGGAGATGGTACCAATCTGTCCCATGGAGAGGTCTTCACGGATGGAACGAATCCAGCGGACCTAGGCTTGTATTTTAAGGGTGTCAGCCAGGTGCGGACTGATGGTACGCCCGCCGGCGTGCTCTCGGTTATCGGCGATACTTTAGGCAATACGATTGGTATCAGCGGCAGCGGAACTGACACGCTGATCAATCCAACTGGCTATGCCACCTTTACCTTCGGCGGGAATAACTTCTCGGCACTCAAGGTCGATGGTTTGGGGGGAAGCGACACGCTAGATTTGGTCGGGTTTGGCTCCAATCAAACCAATAGCCCTGCAATCACGCTGGATGGTAATGCGGGCAATGATTCCATCACGGTTCGCAGCACCAGTGGTAACACTGGTGGTATCACCCTTCTGGGCCAAGGTGGAAATGATACCTTTACCCTGGGAACAGGCGGTTCCGTCAACGATACAGCCGGGGCGATTGCCGGAGCCGTAGTACTTGACGGAGGCTCGGCTGCTGACAACGACCGCCTGTTTGTGAATGGTTTGGGGAATTTCGCTGGAGCGACCGTAGCAATCAGCAGCATTGGACTTGATGGCCTAACAGCTGCTCCGGGTACGGATGTGACTTTCAGCAATATCAACCTGCTGGATGTGACTAGCACGAATTTTGTCGACACCCTCACCACGACACTTACGACAGCCAGTGTGAATAATGACTTGGCAATCGTGAACGTCCGCGGTGGTGGCGACAACGATCAGTTCTTCCTGAACGTTCCTCTGACGCCGACTAACACGCCAGTTGGTCTGACCAACATCAACCTGTATGGCAACGCGGGGAATGATACTTTTGGGGATGCTCTCAATAGAATCATTCCAACCTACAGCAAGGCCAGTGGTGCCGATGTCTTTATCGATGGCGGAACACCTGACGTTGCGAACTTCGATCCGGTGACCAAGAATTCGATCGATGGAGATAAGGCCGGTGACCGGTTGTACCTCGACGTCTCGAGCACTACTGGTCCTGTGGTTGTTGACACCGTCTCGGGAATTGCAGACTCGGCTTCGCATCGCCGTTTGGTCTATAACGGGATGGAAGATATTGACCTGTACGACAATGGCTCCCTGACGAACGTCCACCAAGGGTCGCTCTACATGCGGGCTACCGAGTCATCGGATTACATCGTCCTGATGGGCCTATCAGGGGGCAAAGTTCGGGTTCGTGTCAACAATAGTTACTACGGGGATTATGCTCCAGCGACGAAGTTGGTCCTCTATGCCCGTGGCGGAAACGACTACATTGCCACTTCGGTCATGCCAGCGACTTTGCCGCTGGAACTGTATGGCAACGAAGGGGATGACAGCATCACGGGAAGCGCTGCTGGCGATCTGATCGTCGGTGGTGAGGGGCTTGATCGGATTTCTGGTGGTGCCGGCGGTGTTGATGAAATTTGGGGTGATGTGTTCAACCCCGTAGTTGCCAGCAACATCAACCTCGACATCATGGTGAATCCAACCGACCCGGCTGCGATTGCTTGGCGTACCACGCAGGTTGACCGCAGTATCTTTAGCTCGGCTGGTGGAGCAGCTTCCAACCCATCGACGGACGGCAACGACATCCTCACAACCGCCCCAGGTAATGGTGCAGACCGTATTTACGGCCAAGGGGGGAATGATATCGTGACTGCCAGTGCACAGGATGACATCCTGTATGGTGGTGACGGAATCGATAACCTCAATGGTGCAAACGGAAATGACCGGCTGTATGGTGGTGCTGGCAACGATAATCTTGCTGGCGAAGGAGGCGATGACTTCCTCTTTGGTGGTGATGGCAATGACACGCTCAATGGCGGCTTGGGGAATGATGTTCTGATTGGGGGTACAGGCCAGGACATCCTGCGGGGCGATCAGAATCGTGACATGTTGGTGGGGGGCACGATCTCGTTTGCTGGGACCAATAGTGGCACGGCCGATAGCAAGGCTTACGGCGATGCCAATGACTTGGCCATGCTGGAACTGCTGAACAACTGGCGGACAGCGGTAAGCCCAGGCATTCCGTTTGCCGGCCTAACGGTCGTAAACGACAATGAGCGTGATAGCTTGAGCGGTGGTGATAGTGCGGACGACTTCTACAACGATGCGGCCGACCTACTCATTGATTACCTACCGTTGCAAGGAGACCGCAAGACGCTGTAAGGCGTTTGCTTCCCCAGTCGAATGGTGTTTAGGGGCCTGGAATCGAAAGTTCCAGGCCTCTGGCCGTTAGAGGGGAAGTGGCTTTTGTATCATGGGAAGTGTTTGCACTAGGGAGCCTCTCTTTTCATAAGTGAGAGTTGCCTGCAAGTGAACTATCAGCCGTTTAGGTTGGCATGTCCAGCAAATGGTTCGCAAGACTCAGAGAATGAATTGCCACATTGCCACGAAGTGGCAGATAGTTCCCGCTAGGACAAATAAATGCCACACAAAGTGGCAATAGGGGACGTTTTTGGCGGCGAAGAACGCTAGGCCACTGGTGTAAGCGATACCTCCCGCGAGCAACCACATCAGACCTTCATAGGGCACTTGGCGGGTTAGCGGACCAATGGCAATAAGAATCGTCCATGACAGTGCAAGATAGAGCACTGCCGGAAGCCAACGGTGGCGAGTGGTCGCAGTCGCCTTTAGCAGAATGCCGACGCCTGCTAGAGCCCACACGATCGTAAAGATTGTTCTGCCCCACTCACCACGCATAGCGACCAAGGTAACTGGCGTATAGGTGCCCGCGATGAGCAAAAATATTGCGCAGTGCTCGAGTCGCCGAAAAATGCGTTTAGCTGCCCCCTGCGGCAGTGCATGATAAACGGTGGATGTCATGTACAGAGTTACGATGGTTATCGTATAGACGCTGGCGCTAAACATTCCCCAGGGCTTCTCATGATGGATTGCCCGAACAATCAGAAGGGGACCTGCGACAAGCGCCGCTACCAAGCCCAGGCCATGGCTGGCGCTGCTGGCAATTTCTTCCCGAATGCTTGGATGGGGTTCGGGGGGCAACGATGGATTGGTCACGAGTTGCGGTCTCCAAAGCCTAACGACCTGTCGTGCCAAGACAATGAGGGCCGGCGATGGCCTGCTCAAATCATTGTACTGACAAGACCGGGCCAAGGGGCTTGGCGATGCCGTCACACGCTGCTAACGACCGGTGACGTTTCCCACTGCGATGGCTATCGTCCGGGCCTTCTGGCTTCCGCAGTCCCCCAAAAGCCGCCGATGATGTGTGGAAACTTTCCTGGAGTGACATGATAGTGCCAGCCTCGCTGGTCATCATAATGAATGTTGAACTCGTTTAGTGGATTGTTCATGTCGTTCTTGGCCAACAAGCCTTGCGATTCATAAGGACCGTAAACTGGAAAACCATCGTTAGCAAATCCGATCAGAGGTGAATGCCCAGTGCCGTTATCCGACCAGGGAGATTTTACGCAAACGGGATACTTGTGGTAGTGATACTGGGACCGTGGTGAAGGATGTCCACAGCACCGATCAAGTCGCCAAACGGCATCTTCGTCCAGCAAATGATCAAAGGGATTGAAAAACACAATGCCGTTGACGGCAATTCCAATTGGGCCACGTGGTAGCGCACTGTTGTTGTTCGTCCCACCTTTCATCGCGATATGCTTTGGGTTTTCTTTTGGATCTAAGGGGATATTGGTGGTGGTAAGTCGTTCCTGGATGTAGTTGGGGTTGCCATCGAGGAATTTACTCTTGTCAGGAAAGACGGCCGTGGGATGGTTGGGGAGGTTTTTCGATCGGATGACCAGATGCGTCTTGGTAAAGGAGACAACGACATTGTCCGGCACATAGCGGTCGGCCTTTACCAAGTTTTCGCTGGGGTCGAGGTAGCCTTTGCGAACCCAGGCGGACATGTTGTTCGCAAACGGGGCCTCTAGGCAGTCGCTTAGGTAAAAGAGCTGGTCGGAGTTCTTGTAATTGAATTCGGCCGGCGGTGCGCGGTCGCCTCCACGAGGGTCAAAATACCAACGTCCTCCGAGAGATACCATGGAATCAATCGCCTCCTTGCCTCGAACGATGGTTCTTCCTTGGGGAGGCACATAGTTGGCAGGAACCGGGATTGGTGTCAGTTCTAATGTGTTGATCAAAAAGTCGGATCGCTTCTCGGTACCTTTGCCATGCCCAAATCCCACGCAGATGCGTAGGGTATCCACTTCGACAAAAGGCGTGCGGAATTCCATGTCAAAGGAGCGCCAGACCGATTGGCCGAGATTCTTGTTCGTGCCTGAGTCGACCAGTGTTTTGCGATCGAGTTCGACGGCGGCATAAATCGACTGCTTGATGTGATCCAGAGAGTTCACGCCATTGTCGCGAAAAAAGTCTACTTTAAGGAACAGATCGTCCCCGTCTACCTGAAACCCCTCTTGGGCCAGTCCACCTACACGTAGGCGAAACCAACGCCCATCTTCGGGACGTAGGTTTTTGACCGTCGTACTGACGCTCCCTTCCTTTTTACCATCCTGGTTGGCATCGCTTCCAGATTGCAGGCGGAACCCCCGGCCGTTGATTTCCTTGGTGGGATCTCCCAATGCTCCAAATGCGACGTCACCTGTGAGCGTGAAACCCAAAGGGAGTTTCGTGGCTTCTCCCAATTGCGACAGATCCGTGTGAAGTAGGTTCTTGGTCGGACTGCTACTTGTGGAAGGAGGAGTGTCGTTACTCTCGGCGGCGGTTGAAAAATGAAAGAGAGTAGCTACTACGAAGAGACTGAGCAGGGCACGCTGGAGAAACATCTTCGAGGGCCTCTCGAGAAAAGGGAGCATTAGAGAGCAATCGGTTTTGTACTTAAGGACAAGTGCATGCGGATTATGGCAAGCACAACCTGAAGATAGCGTGAAGGAGGAGAAATGGGGGACTGAAAAGGGGCGATGGGCTTCGGGAAAGTGTGCACTTGAGGGGGTAGAACGAGGTTCTAAGTTCGCGTTTTGGTGGTCGGTAACGAAGTGTGCCAACGAGTAGTTACCTCTGGGGGAGGACGTTTAAGCGGCATTGCTGTTCGTAATGCACTCAATTTAGCGATTATGCCGCTATGTTTTGTCGCTACTCACTCTTTACAGGGGAGAGCCGGTTGGATTCCGCTTCGATAGAAGAGCCTGAGGCCGCCAGTAGGCCAAATCAGACGTAAAGTCTCTGTAAAGCATTCGCTTGGAAGAGCGAGGCACAACGAAATGGTACCACTCCTCTCCTTTTAGCTTGGCAATGGTGTGTTGATGTCCCGTCTCTACCCTCCGGGACCTGCGAACTACTTGGCTTGGATAGGGTTAACCTACCGCCATTTTTTGTTGCTTTACCACAATCCGATTCGCCATTTCCAGTCCCTGAAGGAACACCACGGCGACTTTGTTTTTTGGCGCATCTTCTGGCACGAGGCCTATTTAATCAGCCATCCCGAGCAAGTCCTTGAAGTGTTGGTCACGAAGGCGAGTAGCTTCGTCAAGCAGCGTCGTGAGATGAGCATCATTCGCCGTCGTTTAGGAGGCGAAGGAGTGGTGACTGCCGAGGGGCCAAAGTGGGTGAGCCAGCGGCGGATCATGCTGCCGGCGTTCCAATCGGTCTATGCGCAGCGATTTGCGGAGTTAGTGGCCATCGAAGCCAGGTTGACCACACAGGCCTGGAAGCCCGGCCAAGTCATTGCGACCAATCAAGCGATGATGGACATGCTTGTCAGCGCGGTCTGTCAGGCTCTGTTTGGCGTAGAAGCTCGTGAGCGAGCAGGCGAACTTGGGGCGGCCATGAATCAGCTGTCGCAAGAAGTGATTAACGAGATGCGCTCACCGTTTCGAATGACGGCAGAAACGTTTGGACTAAAGAATTCGAAGCGTGATGCGACAATTAAACTGTTGACCGACTTCATTGACGAGACGATTCAACGTCGTCGAAAAGAAGGGGCAACCTCCGTTGACTTGATCTCTCTACTGCTGGCTGCCGTGGATCGAGAGGAGGGGGGCCGAAGCATGACGGATCAGGAGGCCCGTATTGAGGCACTGACGATGCTGTTTGCAGGACACCATACGGCCGCAAGCACACTTACCTGGACTTTGCATCTTTTGGGCCGAAATCCCCTTGTGTTACAAAAGCTCGAGCAGGAAGTGGATTCTGTATTAGGAGACCGGTTGGGGACTCCAGCCGATGTTCCGCAATTGGAATATACGACTCGAGTGATCAAAGAGTCGCTCCGGATTTTTCCCTCCGCTTGGGCACTGTTTGGGCGTGAGGCGAACGAAGACGTTCAGGTGGGGCAATTTACAATACCACGCGGCGCCTTTGTCTTCATTTCTCCGCTCCTAATTCATCGGGATGCACGCTGGTTTCCAGATCCGCTTCGCTTTGATCCTGATCGGTTCTTGCCAGAGCGTGAAGATCAAATAGTGCACGGTTCCTATTTGCCGTTTGGGCTGGGGGGCCACAGTTGCATCGGTTCCCGGGCCGCCATGCTGGCCCTTCCGCTTGCATTGGCCACAATCGTTCAGAATCACCGCTTGCAACATCTTCCCGGTCAGCAAGATCCGCAGATGGAGCCACTGATTTCTATTCGCCCACGCGGTGATATCTCCATGCAGGTCTCCGTTCGAAAATCGGCAGGACAAGCTCTTCCCGATGATCTTCGCTTGGAGTCGTTGCAGTCTGTAGGCCCGTCGTGAAAACGGGGTAGAAGTTTAGCGGAGATAGTGACTCGCTGGGCTGTGAATACAGTTATAACTTGGGCCCTGCTTCCGCGTAGGCACTTCAGATTTGATCACCCAGTGCTTTTCGCGACGATTTCTATTTTGCTAAGGACAAGGGGAGTGCCCACTTATCGTGTGGGCTGCACTCGTGGGGGCTTGGAGAGCCACCTGCCGCCGTAGCTAAAAGCAGTCCAGGCTGACTGTAGCCACCGCAGCAACGCTGACGCCAACCACAAAGCCCAAAGGAGCATTGCTAGTCGGTAGTACCAAAGCGAGACCGAGATGAGAGCAGGCTGGGGAAGGTTGAGCGGCGACTTGGGCTCGAACCATTGCAAAAAGCTGCCGTTTGATCCGTTTCCGACGATGAACATCTCCGGTGATCCTAGTAGTCCTTTGCCAACGACTACGATAAAGATTCCCATAATGATGAAGGTCAAGCCGACCAGCAGCAATTGCAATAAATTGAAGTGCCACCGCACAAAACTGTGAGGTTCTGTCTTGCCTCGCCATGCCAAGATGTAGAGCCAAGCCACAACAAGAAGTCCAGCGATGGCATGTAACTGGGTTAAGCCCAGCGCCAATAGGACCCACTCATAGCGTTTCAAAGGGGAAAGGGAATGACTCCCTAGTGCCAGTGCCAGCAAGAGGGCCGAAAGCAGGAAGATCCAGAAGCGTACGGCCGGGCCACGCATCGGCCCGGAGACCCACAGAACCCAGCGATTCTCTGGGACCGCGATCGTTGTGGTGACATTAGCGCTGGCTACAGGTAACTTGACTGCATCAACCGGCACTAGCATCTGAAGTGCCTGATTATTTTCCCAGCTCAAATCGATCCGTTGCAGGCCAGGCTGGAGCGGAACCATAAGCAGTGCGTCCTGGCGACGCACCGGCTGCTTGCGACCATCGACCGTGAGAGAATTGACTTCGACTGCAGGATCGAGTTCAAGTACGAAATCGCCCCCTAGGCTGGTCTCGACTTGCAGTTCTAGCTGTGTCGTTCTTTGACGTGTTCCGAGGGACATTTGCTGTGCTGCTTGCCGAACGGTAACCGTTTCACCCAAGGTTGCCTGTGGTCGACGAATTTCCAGGCTGACTTCCTCGCCCGGCCAAATTTGCCACACCGGAATCAGTTCTTGCGAACTTGCTTCGTAGATGGGGCCGGTCCCTTGATGCGTAACATTCCACACCGGCGAGCTCACCAGTACCCATCGCTCCACGTAGGTCTCTGTGGAAGCTGCCTTGAGCGTTAAGCGGTCCTGAAAGTCCAGCTCGCTTTCCCAAGTTGCCTCGGATTGGTCGGCGGCTAGGTTTACATCAATCGTTGAAGAGGGCTGCTCCGTACTGGAGCTGACAACCCGTTCACCTGCGAGCAACGGAATTTTCAATGCGATCGCTTTCCCCGTTGCCGACAGTCGGGAAACTCGATTGTGAATCATCCATCGCAGTCCGATCTCTAGTCTTCGCTCGACAATCACGATGGGGCGATAGACCCGCTGGTCGTATTTGGCCTCATCATCTCCGGACTTTTCAAACCGCGAGAAAAATAATTGGTTCTCTGGAACGCCACTCGGGCTCAATCCAACAACTTGCCACTGGGGTGAAACGACCGTGACACGTTTGGGAGGTAAAGGGAAAGCGAGAACCCACTCATTGGTATCCGGCAACCGTCCCTCGATCCGGACCTGATGCACTCCTGCTGGGACAACCATCCAGAGATGTCCATCCTCGCGTCGCCCGACCACGGCCGACCGGAATTCAGTCGCACCAGCTTTTGCCAGGCGTACAGAAGTCGGCGACCAGATCGGGAGCTTGCCCGGCAATGGAATTGCGACTTCGAGGGCCGCATGTACTTCTAGTTGCATCTGCAGCTTGCCATCCTGAAGAGACAGGTCAAGGCTGGCAATGTTCGCGGCCGTCGGAAAAGCGTCCGAGGGCTCCAATAGCCGTGTGCGGAGGGTCTCAAGCATTTCCGTCGCGGGGATTGGTTCAAACGGCTTACCAGGCAATGGATCCGAGTTCTTTGGTTGCGCTGCTAAGTTCCCACTAGGCAGTAATAGCAAGAGCGTTAGCCAGGCCGCTGCAAGCCCGCGCGGGCCCCCTAGGTTTTGCAGGCTGAAGTCAAAGGTGGGCCGCATTCGAATTAGAAGAGTTACTAGCAGCAGCAAAAGTAGGCAGCGAACCAAGGTAATCGCACGATACCAATTGCGCGGGATATAGATCGGTGTCACTTGCTGATCGCGAGTGACCGGCCCATCCCAACGGCAAAGGATCATATTCCCCTGCCACTCGGGCTTGGCGGGCCCAGTCTGCGTCCGGGCTCCTGGGTCAAATGCCAAGTTGGCGGACTGTTGGACTGCAAGGTTAGTAGCCTCTGGTTTAGCTTCTCCGGCCATACTATCGGAGTAGTACGCACTTTCGCTAATGGCGTTTGCCATTTTTCCTGTGACGGCATACGTTCGATGGATCCAAGGAAACATTTTTCGGTTGCCGTAGGGGACCCCTCCAGGCTCCAGTTGGGGGTAAAGAACCACTTCGACTTGGCTGACCAGGAATGGTAAGAGATTCAGCAGGACCAATCCGAGCGCCAAATAACGCCAAGCTTGGAGCCAACGATGGCCGGCTCCATCACCGACCACTCTCAGTAACGCTACCGGCATCAAAAGGAACAGCCAAGTCCAACGGGGGGCCCCCATCTCGTGATAGGAGAGGCCAAACGCAAATAACGCCAATAGTCCGGCGGGAATGCCCCAGAGGCGATAGATCGCAAGCGAAAAGATCAATACGAGGAACAGGTCCATCAAGCTCCAGGCCGTTAGCCAATCGCCGTCGACCTGATCCGCGCCAAACACCGTCAATACTCGCCAGCCCGGAGGTAGCGACAACGTGAGTTGCAGTGAATCGACATCGGTCTGCCAGCCGGTTGCAGGAATTGAGCCAGCTCGATCAATCCGTCCCAAGGCTTCGAAGTTGGGATTCCGACTACGTATCTCGACACCCTGACTTCCACTTGTAGGATTGGCGGTGATCAATTGCCGTTCCTGATTGATTCGGACACCCCCTAACTGATGCCCTTCGGCCACATCCAGTCGCCATGTTTGCTGTAGCTCACCTCGTAACTGATCCTGGTAGGTGATCCCGCTTCCATCCTCATCGAGCCAAAAATGCCGATCGATCGCGAACCCTTGAGGCTTTTGCAAACCCATTCCGCGCATCTTCTCGGTCAATTGAAATGCGGTATCGGTCTTCCATTGATAGACTGGCAAACTGCGCCATTTCTCGGGAAAAGTAGTTTGTTGCACATCCACTGCTTGCAGCCCTTCGATCTCGGCAATCCGGAACGATGGGCTGGAGCGAAATCCAATCCATTCAGTTTCGACCGCCGGCTTGCCTTCGGCTGAATATGCAAACCGCGACAGGTCTTGGTTGCGAAACGCATCTAGTTGCACATTCCAGATCCCAGGACGGACTTGAACCTTCATTCGCCCCTGTTCATCGACGGCGACGGGCAAGGAGCTCTCTACCGAAGAAAGTTGCCAGCCCTCCGGAAGAACGGTCCCTAAGTCCTCTTCGCGGCTGCGTCCCGAAACTGACAGCTCGACCTGTGTGCGAAGCCAAAGGGGAATCCCGTCTTCCAGGACGCGATAGACCTTAACAGTTAGCAGGTTTTGCTGAGCCACCTCATTTTGTTGGGGCTGGAGCCACAGGAACCCGGCCGCGTCCCAGTTCGGCATTGGCACTTCGACTCCGCTACGCTGCAAGGCGACAATCCCAATTGCCTTGGGGATCGCAAGTTTCTGAGGAAGCGTGGGCCAGCGGAATTCGCCGCGGATTTGATGGCTTCCTGGTTGCAAACGAATGGCTGGAACGCCATCGCGAACTAGAACAGGAAGTTCGCCCGCTTGAGTCTTTACATTCTGCGGCCAGATTTCTGGCTCCCCAGGCAGCGCAATCCAGCTTTCGTCAAAGACACGGACTTCTAAACTCCATATGGCTCGATCTGGAAAGACTTCCAGCTGCAAGGTTGAAGGCCAGAAACTCAGCCGCTGTTTGGAGTCATCAAAAGGGGAGGGAGAGTTACGCTGTGGGGTATCCCACAATACCCAGTCCTTCCATGGCTTTAGCACATCGGGAATCTCACCTGCCATGCCAATGCGAGGGCCTTGGTAGATGGTCTGTACCAATAGGCAGGCCGCGACTAGCCAGTGAGTTAGCATACGACGCGATGCGATGCGAGCCAATTCCATCGATATTACTCCTCAGGCGCAGACGCCTGGCGTGATACCAAGCGAGATTCCGAACAGCATCCCGCTTGTTTGTCCATGAGCTAATATCGTAATGTCTTTAAGCCAAAAGTGCGCGATGGGAAACGCTTGAAATCGAGCAAATTGGACGAGAATCAAGTCCGTTTGGCTAGCTAATGGTAAGGTCACTTCATCGGAAGCGGCCTTGGTGATCGCTGGGCTGAAGCAGCATTGCTTGAACGTGAAGTTGGCATCGCTGTTCTGGCATAACGTCGGCGTAAAGCGAGGGAGTCGAGGTCGAAGTCTTCCCAAGTTCTCCCCAGCTAGAATGGCCCAGCATCCGCAGGTATCCTGACGGTTTCCTGGTATACCACTGAGGTTTGCACATTTGTCACATGTGCACTGGCCATCACAACCGAGAACGAGGCTCCCATGCTGAAATCCTATTCCTTGTCGCGGCACTTGGCGATGGTTTTAGCCTTTCTTTTACTTGCCATTGCGCTTGGCGATAACAGCCCATCCCTTGCGGTAGAGCCGGTTGCTGACAGCCGTTTGCCCAACATCGTGTTAATTTTTATAGATGACTTGGGATACGGCGATATTGGGCCGTTCGGGGGCAAGCAGGCGAAGACGCCTCACCTCGACAAATTTGCGGCTGAAGGGAGGAAGTTCACCAGTTTCTATGCAACCCCTGTCTGCTCCATGTCGCGTGCGTGTTTAATGACAGGCTGCTACAGCGCCCGGGTCTCGATGCCTGGCGTGCTGTTTCCGACTTCGGCAATCGGACTCCATCCAAACGAGATTACTCTGGCTGAAGTTGTCAAACAAAAGAAGTATGCCACCGCTTGCATCGGCAAATGGCACCTCGGACATCGTGACCCTTTTCTGCCCACGAAGCAAGGCTTTGATTCCTACTTTGGAATTCCCTACAGCAACGACATGGCAATTGATCCCAAACACGCAAGATTTGCGAAGGAGTGCTTGTTTCGTGAAGGGATGACGGAGGAAAAAGCTCGTGCCGAAGCGATTCGCAACACGGTACCGCTAATGCGTGGTGAGGAGATTATCGAATATCCAGCCGACCAGTCGACACTCACGCAGCGTTATACAGCCGAAGCGATTCAGTTCATGCGCCAGCACCAGGCGGAGCCGTTTTTCTTATACCTACCGCATGCTATGGTTCATGCCCCGCTTGCCGCGTCCGAAAGCTTTCGGGGTAAGAGTGGCCATGGATTATTGGGAGATGCGATCGAAGAGATTGACTGGTCCGTTGGTGAAATCCTGCGAACACTTGCGGAGCTAAAGCTTGACGAGCAGACGTTGGTGATCTTCACCTCGGACAATGGGGCGGCAGCTGGTTCTTCGGCGCCGTGGCGTGGCAAGAAGGGGACGAACTTTGAAGGGGGCGTGCGCGAGCCCTGTATCATGCGGTGGCCGGGCAAGATTCCGGCTGGCACTACCTGTAACCAAATTGCAGGCAACATCGATTTGCTTCCGACATTCGCAAAGCTTGTTGGTGCGGAACTACCCACGGATCGGCTACTAGATGGGCGTGACATCACGTCGCTGCTATTCCAGCCGGATCCATCGCCGGTGCGCGACACGCATTTGTACTTCACGGCCAATCAATCCCTGGCCGCAATCCGCCAAGGGGACTGGAAGCTGTTTCTGTCGACGCCGGCGGTCGAGGGGGGGAACGGAAAAGGCAAGTCAGGGAAAGGAAACAAGGCGAGTCCCAAGCAGGGAGCATCCCAGCCAATGGGGCCGATGCTGTACAATTTGGTGCAAGACCCCGCAGAAGCCCAGGATGTTGCCGCAGATCACCCCGACATTGTCGAAAAGCTGGTCGCGGAAGCTCAGCGGCGTGAAAAAGAGATCCAGCAGCAGCGTCGACCTGTCGGGCAACTCGGTGATTCCAAGTAAGAAGTGAATTGTCACCTGGGAAATCCGTCTTGCGTTTCCTGCTGTCGTTTAGCCCCGGGTAACCATGATCCGTCCTGTCCACCGAACGAAACGTAGGCATCCTGCAGTGGACTGCCTACATCTAGGCATGCTAGTGATGCTAGTTTGCCTGAGTGCGAGGATTGTATGTGGACAGGTCCCGACGGATTCGCTGCTGAATTCCCTGCATCCCTCCGCAGACGTCAATGACTACGCCGGTATTTTGACTTCCGAGCAAAAGGCCACTTTGGAAGAGCGCTGTAAGCAGTTGCGTTCCCAATCGGGAGCGCAGTTGGCGGTTGTCACCGTCAAGTCGCTTGATGGAGGGCAAATTGATGATTTTGCCAACAAGCTGTTTAGTCGTTGGGGCATCGGCGAGCAGGGAAAGAACAATGGCTTACTGCTACTAGTGGCGATGGAGGATCGCAAGGCACGGGTTGAAGTTGGCTACGGGCTAGAGCCGGTTCTTCCTGATGCGTTTGCAGGACGAATTCTCGACCAAGACCTGTTTCCGGCCTTCAAGCAGAAGCGCTACTTTGATGGCCTTCAAGCCGCAGTCAACCACCTTTGCGAAGTTGTCGAGCGTGGTGAGCCGGCTACCGCTGCCGAACGACGCGGCGACCGGGAAATGGCATTGGGGGAAAAACTGATAATGACAGGCTTCTTGAGCCTGTTTGTTGCGGCCGGCAGTTTTATCGTCGGGGCAGCGTTAAGAAAACGCATCGTACCGCAGATTTTCTTTGGGTCAATCTACGCCGGACTGCCACTACTCATCGGCTATATGGCAGTTGGTTTGCTCGCTCCAATAGTTCTCCTTCCCGTAGGACTGCTCATGGTGATTTTGGGCTGGAGAGTTGCGCCGGGACTGATGTCGGGTAGTAGAGGCTCTTCCTCGCCCAATTGGACTTGGACCGACAGCAGCGGAAGTTCAGGGGGTTCGGGTGGCGGCGGTTTCTCAAGTGACTGGGGCGGGTTTGGCGGCGGTAGTTCCGGCGGTGGTGGAGCTAGTGGCGGTTGGTGATGACATTGCGAAAGGCTTCGATGATGACCTCAGAGATGTATATTAGCGATCTGCAGGAGATCCTGCAGGAGAAGCTGAAGTCCGTGGTCCTTTACGGTTCTACGGCGGCAGGAGATGCTCTTCCTGGAGTCATGAATCACAATCTGTTAGTCGTTGCTGACCCATTAGGGGCAGGGGAACTACGTTCGATCGCGGCAGTCACGGCACGTTGGGAAAAGGCAGGCCATCCACTCCCCCAATTCTTCACGCCTACTGAACTAGCAAGTTCCGTCGAATCGTTTCCGATTGAGATCCTTGACATGCAGCGAGCGCGAAAGGTCCTGTTTGGCGCCGATCTTTTGCAGGGTCTAATGATTGATTCCTTCCACCTGAGGATACAGCTTGAACACGACCTGCGAAGTAAGCTGTTGTACTTTCGGCAGCGTTTTGTCAGCACGTGCCAAGATCCGCAGCGTTTAACTGGCGTCTTGGTGGGTTCAATCTCTACGTTTCTGGTTCTGTTTCGAGCTGCCATTACGCTTTACGATGAAGCTGTCCCTGAACGTAAGCAAGACGCGCTAGAGAAGTTGGCGACTTTTATTGCGTTTGATCCTCGCCCCTTCCAAACCGTATTGCAGCTGAAAGCTCAGCAAAAGTTGCCGTCGGGTCTGGATATCTCTTCCCTTGCAATAGAGTATTTGGCGGCCATTGAACTCGTAACTCAGGCTATTGAACAACATCTACATCCCCCAATCTAAATAGAGGATTCTATGGAAAACACTCAATCTCCCTCGCGCTGGCCTTTTATCTTAGGTGGACTGGCATTACTCGGCGTAGCAGTGCTCGCCTGGGGGGCATCGGTCAATAACCGACTTGTGGCTCTACAGGAAGATGTACGGGCATCGTGGTCGCAAGTTGAAACCGTATTGCAGCGTCGGTATGACCTGATTCCCAATCTAGTTAGCACGGTAAAAGGGTACGCTGCCCACGAAAAAGAGATCCTAGAAGATGTGACGCGCCTTCGCAGCCAATGGGGCAAGGCGAGTTCGGTGGGTGAAAAAGCTAAGGTCGCAGGCGAACTTGAAGGAACGCTTTCTCGTCTGCTGGTAGTGGCCGAAAACTACCCGGACCTCAAGGCCAGTCAGAACTTTCGCGACCTGCAGTTTGAGCTGTCTGGTACCGAAAATCGAATCTCCGTAGAACGCCAGCGTTATAACGATTCGATCCGAGTCTACAACACGCAGGTCCGCTCGTTTCCAAGTAGCATTATCGCCTCGTTTCGTGGCTTTCAGCCCAATGATTCCTACTTTGAATCGGCTCCTGCGGCAAAGACTGCTCCCAAAGTAGATTTTGGCACAGAGCCTAAAGAAAAGTCGGAGGACGAGTCCAAGTAAGTTTGTGTGGCGATTTGGCCCCATGTTAAATGCCATTGTCGTGGAAATGTCTGGCAGATGTATCGACCTTGGTCGGTGTCGTTTTTACCATAGCCAGGCCGACTAACTTCTCTCCTGGAAAATGAATGGGAGTTCCAATGAAGTGGATGGTTCCTGTATTCAAATACTGCTTCCTATTGGTCGTGTTGTTGGGGGGCGTGTTACTGCAGAGCCCCAGACCGGTTTTTGGCGCAGAGCCAGAGAAGCCAAACGCGTCATCGCTACTTAAAGTTGGAGTTGCGGAGGCCGATATTACTCCGCCCGTGGGTTTCCCCATGGCGGGCTATTACCATGAGCGATTGGCGGAAGGAGCCATCGATCCTTTGAAGGCGAGGGCGATTGTCTTTAAGGATGAGCATACTGCGGGAGCTCTTGTGGTATGCGACCTAATCGGAATCTCGACAGATCTAACGAATGAGGTCCGCCGCCGTGCATCGCAGAAGACGGGCATTCCGGAAAGCAATATTGCAATCTCGGCCACGCATTCACACACCGCTCCGGACTACATGAAGGAGCTTTATTTGAAGCTGGGCAACGAGCCACAGCAGGCCATGCGGGCAGAATACATTGATAAGCTGATTGGTGGTCCTGTTGAAGCGATTGTCGAGGCCAACACCAAAGCCAAGCCTGTGACTATTGAAACCGGGGCAGGAATTCAGCAAGCCACCGTTTCATTCAATCGCCGTGCGATCACTCGTGATGGAAGCGTTAAGACCTGGATGCCAGCCAGTCACCCAGACTTTGTTCGCACGGCTGGTCCTATTGATCCCCAAATTGGACTTGTCGTCATTCGCGACGAGGCAAAAAAGCCACTGGGAATCCTCAGTAACTTTGCACTACACTTGGATACTGTGGGTGGCGCCAAGTGGAGTGCGGACTATCCATTCTTTATCGAACGAACCTTGCAGCAAGCGACCGGGACACCGGTAATCTCCATCTTTGGCAACGGATGCTGCGGTGACATCAATCACGTCAATCCCCGCACCACCGAGCGGAATACGGCCAGCATCATTGGCCAGTCGATTGGTGATTCAATCGTCCGTGATCTTTCGTCGCTTCAACCGCTGAATCACCAGTCATTGGTCGTCAAGTCGCGTGTATTACAATTGCCGCTTCAAGATGCGACGAAGGAAGACGTTACGAAGTCGATTGAAATCCTCAACAAGGCAAAAAGTCGCGAGCCGGTCGAGTTTCTGGAGCATGTGACGGCCTACAAAAAGTTGATTATCGACCAACTTCGACACAAGAATCCCCATGCAAAGACAGCCGATCATATCACATGGGGACTAAGCCGGTCGCTTGCCGGAATTGGCGATACGATGCCCGTTGATATGACGGTGATGACGCTAGGGACCGATGTAGCAATTGTTGCACTCCCGGGTGAGGCATTTGTGGAGCTTGGCCTAGCGATTAAACAAGCCTCGCCATTCCGAACAACCTTAGTCATCGAACTCTCGAACTGCGTGGAAACGATCTACGTTCCAACCCGTGCTGCATGTGCCGGGGGTAGTTACGAAGTCACCAACTCAACGACGCTGCCGGGATCGGGTGAACTGTTAGTCGAAACGGCCATCGAATTGCTTCGGGAAGCAGCCACTGAAGCCAATGGCCGTCAAATGGCGAAGCCGTAAGTTAGGTCCTTGGTTTACGTAGGCAAGCGTTTCGCTCAGCGATTGGGGACTTCCAATGCATCTTTCCGATTTGAGCAAAAGAGCACTACCATTAGGACTTGCTTGGGCGCTTCTATTTGGAGGGAATGCCGCAGGGCAGGAGCCCAACCGTCCGGTGATCTTCACAACGCAAGAAGATCATCAGGATATGAAACGCCAATTGGGAATTACCAAACTGCGGCCGGGGCCAAGCGGTAATGAAAAGGACCCCAGTCACGCCAACTACGTTGAATCCTTGGCGAATCCGTACCCCCTGCCGGACCTGATGAAGCTTAATAATGGAGAGCAAGTAACCACGCCCGAACAATGGTGGACGGTTCGCCGGCCGGAACTTGTGGAGGCCTTTGAGCGTGAAGTGGTGGGGCATATTCCCGCAAGTGTTCCGAACGTGAAATGGGAGATAAGGGAAACGCGGTCCGCGAAGGTGGGAGAATCCGAGACGATCGAGAAGCATCTTGTCGGCATCGTGGACAATGTCGCTTGCCCTGAGATTGAAGTCAAAATCTCGATGTCACTGACCGTTCCCAAAAGTGCAACAGGACCAGTGCCTGTATTGATGATGTTTGGGGGAACGCCCTTTGATGGCCCGCCCCCTGGGTTTGGTGGTCGTGGTGGATTTCGTCCACCTTCCGGTCCAACACGAGAAAGCCAATTGATCGCGGCTGGGTGGGGATTTGCGATGCTCAACCCTGGAACTATTCAGGATGACGCAGGTGGATTTCAGTCGTTTGCCTTTGGACCTAAGAAGGAACAGCCAAAGCGAGGAATGGGACTTACGCGAGGAATCATCGGGCTTACCAATCGAGGTCAGCCCCGCAAGCCTGACGATTGGGGTGCATTGAGGGCTTGGGCGTGGGGAGCATCACGTGGACTTGATTATCTCGAAACGGATGCGGCCGTCGACAAAGACAAAGTCGGCATTGAAGGGGTGTCGCGATATGGCAAGGCCGCGCTTGTAACGTTAGCGTTTGACCAGCGGTTTGCCATGGGGCTGATTGGCTCATCCGGTGAAGGAGGTGCTAGTCCCTATCGACGGAATTTCGGTGAAGCGGTTGAGAATTTGACTGGCACAGGGGAATATCACTGGATGGCCGGCAACTTCCTCAAATACGGCGCCGAAGAAGCGACCTTTGGTAAAAAGAATGCCAATGATCTGCCGGTTGATTCGCACGAGCTGATTGCATTGTGTGCCCCGCGATTAACGTTCATCAGTTACGGCGTGCCTGAAAAGGGGGATGCACTATGGCTTGATCAGCAAGGAAGTTTTATGGCGACGATCGCTGCTCAACCCGCTTTCCGTTTGTTAGACGCAAAGGATTTAGGTCGCTCCGATGACTATCGCAACGAGAAAATGCCGGGCGTAAATGTGGGGTTACTTGATGGCGATTTGGCGTGGCGGCAACATGATGGAGGGCACACCGATGCCCCTAATATTCAGCATTTTGTGGATTGGGCAAACCGTCGCTTCAAAGCGAAAGATGCCAGCCGCAATTCGGCCAAGTAAGGTTCTGTGGTGGGCGTTCCCGGTCCTAAGATGCGAAGCTTCATTTCCTTGAATGTACGGTGTTGCGGCTGCAAAGTGACGGAGCCAGTGGTCGGCCGAGAAATCATTTGATCAGATCCGTCTTTAAATAAAAAAAGCTCCCTGTTTGATACAGGGAGCTTTCATTGCGTTGCAGGTTCTTGCTTCCAATTAAGGAGGGAAGCAAGAACCAATGTTTTAAACTAGACGACTACTTGAAATTCGGGTGGTTCGGATTGCCTAGCGACTCCAAGTAAGCCAACAAATCCAGCACCTCTTCTTTGGAGAAGGTGTTGAGCAAACCAACGGGCATTGGCGAAATCTTGGAAAGGCTGCGGGTCTCGATATCCGCCTTTTTCACGGTCACCGTGTTTGTCTCCAATGGGTTGGGGCGTACGACAACCTTCTCGGGTGACTCCTCAACGATTCGTCCAACAATCACGACCCCTTCGGTCGTTTGGATCGTGGTGTTCATGTACTGTTCGGAAAGTACTTTCGACGGTTCCGTTGACGATTCCAAAAGATCTTGTCGTTTAAACCGGGTAGCAACGGCAGTTAGGTCAGGGCCAATTGCACCACCTAGATCGCCGTAACGATGGCAGGCGCTGCACTGGGCTTGGTAGAAGATTTCCTTGCCACGTGCAAAGTTGCGTCCCTTTCCAACTTGATCCAGCAGAGGTTGGAAGTCGGCAGTGGTCCATTCCTTTACCAGCTTCCGGGTTGTTAGCGGTGGAGCTGGCTTAGGAGTCTGAGCCAAGCTATACGCCGACAAGATGTCGTTAAGGGCAACGATCTCGTCAGGTGTCATAGTGAACTTGGCTTCCTCATGCGAATGAGACATGAAATTGGCGAAGCTGGCCCCATTGTTAAACGGAATGCCTGCATCCGCAAACCACTTAACGACCCGTGCGGGGTGCTCGGTGGACCGCCCATTGTTCCACCAAGATAGATACGTCTTGCGAAGGTCGATCGTCCATCCGGTCTTGATGTTACGCAGTGCCATCGCGTAGGCAACTTGCTCTTCCTGGGTCTTGGCGGCCTTCAATAGCCCCACCGTTTTAGCAACGGCGTCCGGTGCATTGAGGGCCAGCAAAATCTGACAAAGCTCACGGTTCAACGTCTCTGTCTTTGCTGGGTAGAGTGGATTGACATCAGCGATCAGCTGTTTGGCCACGTCGCCTGTCGGAACTCCTTGGCGTGCGATCGATACTTCGATCACACGCAGTTTTGCTAGTTGCTGTTCTTCCGTCAGTCCCGCGAAAGGAATGGATGTCAGCGATTTCAGAATGGCGGGCTGACTGTCTGCTGGTGCTAGGCGAGCAAGTGCCAGTAGCGCGGTGAAAGCTGCATCGGGACGCTTTTCTTCGAGCGCCTTCGCTTGCCATTGGGCCAATGGATTTCGTTCAATAGCTAGGCGTGCTGCATAGCGGATGTAACGATCGGTGCTGTTCAAATGAGGCCATGCGAATTCAACCGCGGTTGGATCAGGCTGAACATTGAAAGCTTCTAACTTGTGGCGAAGATCGCGCAAGTCTTGGCCTTCCTTGTTGTGCAGCTCACGCTCCGCAAGGGGAGCGGCTGTTTCATTGCCCGTGTAGGTTACGCGGAACAAGCTTGCTTGGGTGCCGCGACCACCAATCGTAAAGTACATTGCTCCGTCTTCGCCAATGACAACGTCGGTCAGGTTCAGAGGGGTCTTCCCCTTGTTCGTACGAAGCGATTGAGGGGCTACGAAGTTTTCCCAAGTGCCCGTATATCCAGCACCGTTAGGAGTTAGGTGTACTGCAATCAGGCGACCGTAGGTCCAGTCGCAAACATAACAAGCCTTTTGGTACTTAGCAGGAAACTTAGCACCCGTTCCAAAGGAGACACCCGTTGGGCAGCCAATGCCGATCGTGGTTGATTGCGGGAGGCTGTCGGTGTAGTGTTCCGGCCACTTCGCGGTACCTTCTCGGAACCCCTGGTCTCCACCACGTACGGAATGGAAAACGTGAATAGGACGGTACCAAGGTGTGCCCCAGTCCCATTCCATGTCGCTGTCGAATCCGAACAGTTCGCCATCGGCATTGAAATCAATGTCGTAGGTATTGCGCTGGCCGGACGAATAGAGTTCGGCATTTTTGCCATCCAAATCAACGCGTGCAATATAACCACCTGGTGGCATACGTCCTGCACCAAAACCGTTGCCATCTTCAGCACGCTTGAGAGCTAGATCATCGCCGTAGTTACGGTGTGGCGAGCTGGGTACCAAATCCGTTGGAACATCGACGAAGTTACCGCAAACGATGTACAACTTCTTGTCGGGGCCCAGGACAATCCCGTGAGCACCGTGCTCACCGGCACCGCCGCGCCATTCACGAAGCATTTCGACATCGTCATAGCTGTCGTTACCTTTTGTATCCTTACAACGATAGAGGCAGAATTTGCCGTCGGCACCAGCGCCGTTAATGTACAGAACGTTGTCGACAAATAGCATTCCCATCGCTTCGGTAACGGGAATCTGCATGACCTCTTCTTTTGCGACCTTGCCATCTTTTAGGGTCAATCGCGTGATCAGTTGACCACGTTGACCACCAAGCAGCAAACGTCCCTTAGGATCTTTCGCGAGACAAATCCACGAACCATTAGACTTGGGATTGGCCTGGAAGACCTGTTCGATCTTAAAGCCTGGAAGCGTGTCCAAAGCGTCTTGGGGATTGTCGAGGCTGATGGGTTTGGAACCATCGGCGGGGCCATAGATCGCTTTCGTGACAACAAGCTTTTTTGCTTCGGGTGCTGCAATCTCAATTTTGCCCCCTTCAGTCACTTCACGACTTAGTTTTTCATCGCCGATGCGGTATTCAATCCGTAGCTTCTTGGGAACACCCGGTGAGGTGTCGCCAAACGTCTGATTGTCAGCGGCAATTGAAAGCTTGTTCCCTTTGATTGCTGCGGTGACCACCGAAGTGACGTCCGTTGTGTCAGCAGCAAAGGATGGCGAACAGAAAATGGCACACGCGATGGCAAGTATCGCAGCTAGCTGCCGGTACGGTGCCAGGAAGGAAAAAATGAAAGTCATAGGTGGGGGTAGTTGGAGGGGTGAACGAGGCAAAAATCCAATTCTGATTGCGTCCGAGTCACTAGGGATTCGGACCGCTGAATCCATCGGAAACGCGCAGCGTTAACCGACAAATCCATGGATATGCTAACCCGCATGCCCTGGATTTGCTACCTGCGGCCGGAAATATTCTCCCTCAGGCTTGCTCCTCTTGGCACTTCATCACTATGGACAAAATGCAGTTGGGAAAACGCCAAGGTGAATGGCTCCACTTCCGTACGAAGTGGATCTTACCCGAACAATTCCATCACTGGTTTTCCCGTGGTTAGCGGTCGCAAGATGCCGCTATTGTTTTGCGGCTCATTCAAAGGAATATCGAGCGCACGGTAGATTGTCGCCGCAAATTCTTCGGGACGAATGGGGTTGTTCGTTACGTAAGCACCATGTTTGTCGGACTTGCCATAAACACGTCCACCAGCGATACCGGCGCCCGCGAGGATGGCAGAAAAACAACCAGGCCAATGCTGACGACCCGGAGGGATTTGCGTAAGGATGTTCGGAGTGCGGCCGAACTCTCCCGTCACCACGACTAGCGTGTTTTCCATCATGCCACGTTCTTTGAGGTCGGTGAACAGTGCGGCTAGCGCTTGGTCCAATCGAGGCAAGCAGAAACCCATGCCGTAGGAACCGCTACCAAAGGCGTTTCCCATGCCCATGTTTCCGCCATGCATGTCCCAGCTGCTGCTTGGTGGCCCGGCCGTGTCATGGGGTGCCTGGCCAACCCAGCCGTTGACGGTAACAAACCGCACACCAGCCTCGACCATCCGTCGGGCCAACAACAGGTTTTGTCCAAGTGGGTGGCGCCCATAACGGTCGCGCAGTTTTTCGGGTTCACGTTCAAGCTTGAACGCTTCGCGACCTTCGGGGCGCGTCAAGGCATCGTAGCCCTTTTCGCGCAAGTCGGTCCAGTCGGTGCCGCGAGAGTCCCTGCCTAGCACCCTGCTCTCAATGCTGCTAAGCAATTCGCGGCGTTGCGAAAGGCGAGACTGGTCCCCAAGGTCGTAGATTTCGGGCGGGGCGAAATTGTCCAGGGCTGGATGGTTTTTCTCGGAGCCAACAAACACCGGTGCATGGGCAGAGCCGAGGTAACCACCGATACCAATGTTTGGCGCACAAAAGACTGGTGGCCCGACGCATTTGATGAGCCACGCGTTGGAGACAATATTGCGTTTGCTTGGCTTGTGCTTGGCCACGAACGAACCGATGTACGGCTGATCGTCCGTCACGCCTTCGGTCACACGTTTCGTAGATTGGCCACTGAGCAGGTTGTGCATCGCATCGAAGTGATTGCTGATGCCGCCCGGATGCATCATCGAATTGATGAGCGTGAACTGGTCAGTCACCTTTGCCAATTCCGTGTGCATCTCATTGATTTGCATCCCCGGAACTTTGGTGGAGATTGGTTGATACGGCCCTCGGATCGTATCTGGCGCATTGGGTTTCATGTCCCAGGTATCGACATGGCTTGGCCCGCCGCAGAGCAACACAAAAATGCAGGACTTCTCCGCTGCAACGGCATTGCCGCTGGCGTCCAGCTTGTCGCTGCCGATTACCATGCCCGGCATGCCAAGGGAAAGTGCTCCCAGGCCACCTGCGATAAGGGCCTGCCGCCGATTCATTTCGAATGTATTCATATAAGCACCTGCCTATGTGTTGGGTTGTCGCAGCATACCGGTGCTTGGTGAGTATTGCAACAAGAAATTTCCCAAGGAGCTTTGCAAAGCTGCCAAATGGGGGGCAGGGGACTGGTTACACCTTCCATACGCCCCAGCCGGCCTAGTTGGAGCCAAGAAGGGGCCCGTTTGATGCCAATCGCATTGAACGATCGAGGCAGTTGGATGCCACCGTGTGGATGGTTTCGAGCTTATTTGCGGATCGAAGTGTTCTTGAAAAGCATTCGCCTGAAACCGTCCGCTGGCAGGGGTTCTGCGTTTACATACCAGCGAGACCTGATGACGAAGAACCCCATTTTGCCCCCGGGCCAAAATCGCTACGAACCACTGCGACTACATACCTTGGGGGAAGCGTCAATCGGCGGGGTACACTCAACGAAAAAACCCCACAGCCAACGTGATGTCGACTGTGGGGTTGTTCTAGTTGCGGGGGCCGGATTTGAACCGACGACCTCGAGGTTATGAGCCTCGCGAGCTACCGGGCTGCTCCACCCCGCGATAGTGTTATCGACTAACCCTTCCCTAGACCCCAGCCGAAGCCAGGAAACCGGTCGAGAAGTGTTGTGTCGAGTTCGTTAAATTAGCTCTAAACGGCAGAGTCGTCCAGGGGGCATCACTCTCCAGACAACTTCCCCGACTCTCTGAGTACAACGCCCAGCCGTCGTCCGATTAGTTAAGAATACCAGCGGGCTAGAGCCACGTTCATCGATCAATAGCCAATGGGTTGTGAGGAGAGAGGGCCCGCCGGCGGGCTAGTAAAATCGTCCAAAGTGCAGATTCATGGTTTTGCAGAGTGGGTTGTCGCTTGTTTCCCTGGTGTGAGCCGAGTAAACTTACCTAGGTAAAACAAAAAAAACGAAAAAGCCTGGTGGGAAGCCTGAATGTCCTCTTCTGATCCATCCCGTCCAGGTCTGCCAGGCACCCCCAAAGCCGTGCCTGGAGTGCCTCCGCAGGCGGTTCCTCCTCAGGTTGGCCCACCACCCGCATTTTCTGGCTACGGGGCGCCACCAGCGTTCCAGCAGCCGGGCTATTCTGCGCCGCCGCCTGCCTTTGGTCCGCCCCCACCAGCGTTCGCACCGCCTCCTGGATACCCACAGCCGGCCTATCCGCAACCCGGCTATCCACAGCAGCCTGCTTACCCCCAAAATTACCAACAGCCCAATTATCCCCCAGGCGGTTATCCACAGCAGCCGACCGCGTTTTCGGGAAATGTCCCACCCGGAGCGATGCCCCCAGGTGGCCTGCCATTTGGTCAGCCTGCCCCAGGGGTTCCTGCGCCACAGATGCCGCTTTCGGCCCGGCCGGTCCCCGTACCCGCCCAACCGGCGCCGGTCCCCGTCCAGAGAGTTCCTGCTCAACCAATGCCGGTGGCGGTTGCCCCACGGCCACTTCCAGCCGCAGCAGCCCCCGTAACATCTGCGCCGCGCCCCGTTGCCGCCCGCCCAGTTCCTGTCAAACCAGGAACGGCTCCCGTTGTCGCTGCGCCTGGAGCTACTGCCGAAGGAGAGGGCGACATCTCGGAGCGGGCCGTTAAGGCAGCTCCTCCCTGGCTAGTTAGCCTGATCGTGCACATGGTGTTTCTGGTGATATTTGGCCTGATCACCTTTTCGATTCAAAGTGATGAGTACATCTTCATTCAGTCCGATCCCGTCTATGCGGAAAAGCTTGGCGACCAGGTACTGGATGACAAGCTGCAGTCCCCTGAATTTGCAGATATGAACATCACGGATCCCGCGCTGTCGATCGACGTCGCCCCGTCTGACGATCCTTTTGCCGCTCCGCCGCAACTGACGACTATGTCGCTGGATGCCAACCGGTCGCTGGATGATGTAGTGGCACCTTCGGTAGGGCTTGCTCTAAAGGGACGTGAGGCGGGGTCCAAGCGTGCACTGCTGGCAGCTTATGGTGGCAACGCCACTACGGAATCGGCAGTTGTGCTCGGGTTGGAATGGCTCAAGCGGAATCAAATGAAAGATGGAAGCTGGAGCCTGGCTGGCCCATACGAGGATGGCATCTCCAATACGGATAACAAGGTCTCTGCGACTGCGATGGCCCTGTTGGCGTTTCAAGGGTACGGCGTCACGCACAAGGACCTGCAGGTTCCTGAACATATGAAGTTTCGGGACTGTGTGAAAAAAGGCTGGGCATGGCTTCTGAAAAAGCAAGATGCCGATGGGTTCTTCAATGTGGAGTCTCCCTATAATCAGCGACTCTATGCCCAGGCACAGGCCACGATTGCGATCTGCGAAATCTATGGCATGACGAAAGATCCTGAGTTCAAGGGGCCGGCCCAAAAGGCACTTGATTACGCTCATCGCTCGCAAGCACCCGAAGGCGGGTGGCGGTATGAACCACGGATTGACTCTGATACCTCGGTAACAGGCTGGTTTGTGATGGCCCTGCAAAGCGGCCTGATGGCAGGACTGGAAGTGAAGAGCCCCAATCTGGAGCGGATCAGCGCCTTTTTGGATGCGGTAGGACGTGAAGACCAAACCCGCTATGCCTATCGGATCAGTGAGGAGTCTTCCAAGCTAACGCTTACGGCCGAAGGGCTTTTGTGTCGTCAGTACTTGGGCTGGAAGCACAAAGATCCTCGTCTGAAGGCGGGAATCGACTACCTGCTTGAAAACCCTGTCGATTACAACGCGCAGAACGTCTATTACTGGTACTACGCTACGCAGGCCCTGCATCACATGGATGGCCCCGAGTGGCAAAAATGGAATAGCGTCATGCGGCAGGCAATCCCTACGAACCAAACGAAAACCGGGCCTGAGGCCGGAAGTTGGTCTCCCGCCGGGGATGATTGGGGGCCTCAAGGGGGACGGTTGTATGTGACCTGCCTGTCGATGTATATGCTGGAAGTCTATTACCGGCATCTTCCGATCTACAAATACCGACTGGAATAGTTTGTTGTCATCCGCAGAACACGCCATGGGGTATTCGGCGGCGCGGACTTTTCTACTTGCGAGAGCATATGGGCCTGGCGCTGGTTGCCAAAGTAGCCGATCGCAAGCGATATCTGGATTCTGTCTTACCCCATTTGCCAGCATCGCTCCAAAATGCCCTAGTTCGGCCCGTCCTGATTCCTTAGAATTAGGGCTATGGCGAATTTTTTCTTTGACGGCAACGCAACCCCATGAGCTACCGTTCGCTGAAACGGGTGCTGGGAGAATCAAACCTCGAGCGGAAGTGCCGCTGGTTGTTTGGTATCTGCTTGACTTTGCTGATCTTGATTGCCTTTTGGGGCGTGGATCGGATTGGCGAAGACCTCGTCATGTCCAATGCCCATCGTAGCGGTGCAGAAGGGGTACGCCACTTCCTTATCAATAAGCACTGGGATACTTGGGATACGCGGGCTGGGGTAAATCAGCTGCGCGAAGAATTGACCCGCAACCTATTGGCGGACTCCGCCTTGATGGCCGATGTGTTGTCGCTTGATCAAGCCTTAGTGGCCAGCCTTCGCCAACAAGAAGAGAAGGTGGAAAAGGATGCCGATCGCGGCAAGACCGGCCCACGCATTGTCGGTCCCAAGGATGATCACGAAGAGGCGTTGCTTCGGTCGCTACGTGATGAGTTTGACGCCCAAATGGCGGCGATCACGGCTGCTTCTCAGCCTGACTACAACCGTCCCAAGGTTGATGGAGGCGCTAGTGAGCCCAAAAACCCTGTTGTGGCAGCTGAAGAGGCCGGGCGGTTTAATCCTGCCTTCCGCTCGCAAACGGTTTTGTCAGAAGGAAAGTTTTACTATTACCAGCCGGTGTATTGGAATCAGAACTTTTGTGCCACCTGCCATGATGGTCTTTACGGCCGGTTTGCAATCTCTGCCAGTGAGTCTTCGGTTGCAGCCGACGAAAAACTGCCGTTTCTAGTGGTTCGCGTTTCGCGCCCTACGACGAAGTTCGCGGTCCGATCTACCTTACCCGCGCGGTGCTTTTAACGGTGGGGATTCTGACGGTTTCGGTGTCGATGGTAGCGCTTTGGTTGGTTGTTCGTTACGTCGTGGTCAAGCCACTCTCGCACTTGCGAGATGTTAGTGAAAGCATTGCGACGGGCGACTGGGATGTGCGGGCCGATATTCATACCAGCGACGAATTTGAAGAGCTGGCATCTTCCTTTAATAAGATGCTTCGTCACTTGATGGATGCACAAGGAGAATTGCAGGCGGTTAACCACAATTTGGATGTGAAAGTGGATCAGCTGGCGCAGCTGAATATGCGGCTGCATGAAATGAACCGTCTAAAAGGAGAGTTCTTGGCCAATATGAGCCACGAACTCCGGACGCCACTCAATAGCATTATTGGGTTTTCGGAAGTATTGCAGGGGCTGGACTCGCTCACGGAAAAGCAGAAGCGCTACGCTCAAAACATTCAAAAATCCGGGCGTTTGTTGCTGGATATGATCAACGACATCTTGGATTTGGCCAAGATGGAAGCGGGCAAGATGGATGTCCGTCCATCCGAATTCTCGATCGACATGATCATTCAGACGCAGTGTGACTTGGTCCGTTCGTTGGCGGAAGATAAAAATATTGACCTGCTGGCCGAGATTGAAGACCCACTCCCTACGCTCTATCAAGACCAGGGGAAAGTTCAGCAGATCCTAACCAACTTGCTTTCAAACGCTATCAAGTTTACGCCCGAAGGGGGGCGGATTTTTGTGTCGGCCCACGCTAATCCTCAAGGGATGCTCGAACTATGCGTGGTTGATACGGGCGTTGGAATTGCCGACGCGGACCGGGAGATCATCTTCGAAAAGTTCCGCCAAGGGACGTTAGTCCTGGGGCAAGACAACCTTACACGTGAGTACTCGGGAACAGGGCTGGGGCTCTCGATTGTCAAAGAGCTTTGCAAGTTGCTTGGAGGAGAGATTTCTGTCGAAAGTGAATTGGGCAAGGGAAGTACTTTCCGGGTTGTACTCCCGTGGTCTTGTGTGGAACGACCACAAGCGGCAGCCAAGTTGCTCAGCAAGCTCGATGACCTGGGAGGGCGGGTTCGTCGGACCGATGTGGATGCCGCTGCGTCGGTACCCGGAGGAGTTAGCTCGCCACAGTAGTAGGCTGGCTAATTCGGCGCAAGCTTAGGAGTTTTGTGAACTGCCTAACTGCCCATTGGCAGGGCTTCAACGAGTTTACACGTTGGCCATGCGGTTACCGCCAAGCTGCGTTTGCGTTAGGATAAAGCCCCTTGTTTACCCACTAAAGTCTGTCGGCAGTTTTTCAACTATGAGCAACTCTGATCAACCCGAAGTCCTGCTGTTTACGGATGGCGCTTGCAGTGGCAACCCGGGCCCTGGCGGTTGGGCATTCATACTCCGGCACGTCGCCACGGGGAAAGAGAAGGAAGTCTTTGGGGCAGAGCGAGAAACAACCAACAATCGGATGGAGCTCCAGGCAGCAGTTGAAGGGCTGAAGGCTTTGAGTCGCTCCTGTTATGTGGAGCTTTTGACGGATAGTGAGTATGTCCGTAAGGGGCTGAGCGAGTGGATGGCCGGCTGGAAGAAGAATGGCTGGCAGCGGCGCGAAGGGGGAAAGCTCAAAGAGCTAAAAAATGCGGACCTCTGGAAGCAACTTGATGAACTCGTTGCAAACCATCGCCTGAAGTTTACTCGGGTCGCCGGACATAGCGGCCATCCAGAGAATGATCGCTGCGACGAACTGGCGGTCGAGGCCTATCAGCGACTGCGGTAGTTGCCGCTTCTGAAATCGTTTTGGCGGTGGCTTGCTGGGGCTTCCCGCTTGAGTGTCCACTTGGCCTACAGGGTCGAATTCTGCTGAGCCGCTGCGCATTAAATGTAGTGAAAATCAGCGGAAGTACTTGGCGCGTAATGGCTAATGGAAGATGAAGTCACGCTATTTTGCGAAACCCACAAGAATCGCTCTTGATAATGCTCCGAAAATTCGATAATTAAAGATGAACGCGAAAACCCCGGGGAAAACGCGGTCCATTCCTTACCTACTTTAAGGGAGACGACCGATGGGGAGCATCGCTTCTACACTAGGCCTTTTTCTGGTCGCTTGCGGTATTTCTCCGCAAGACACTGTAGCCTTTGAGCAGGTTGAGCTCATTGAGCTCAATCACTTTCATGATGAGCAAGGCCGTCTCGTCTTTGACCAAGTGATCTTCTACGATTGGTCGGAGCCACACGGACGATATATGGTTCGTGCTTGGCGACTGGTAAAGTCTCCGTCCCAATTGCCACAGCGAAACTGGCGAGATGGCAGTTATGTTACCATCTGGCACGACGGCGATACGCTGCGAAAAGTGCGTGCAGAGACGATGCGTGAAACCTGGACCCAACATGACCCTGAGCTTACAGAGCGCGAGTACCTGCCAAAGGAAAAACGCAAAGACCTGCGCCCGGCAAAGGTTGCAAAAACCGTCCCTAAATGAAGTGGGCCTTTGGGCTAGTCGCGGCTGCGAATGGCGCAGTCCGTTTGAGGGAACCATTTTCGTGAGCGTGCTTCTACCAAGGGAGACGCTGGCATGAAGGTCATTGGCATTGTTGGAGGGGTCGCCTCTGGAAAAAGCTATGTTGCACAGGCCTTTGTGCGACAAGGCGCGGTTGTGATCGATGCCGACCGTGTGGGGCACGAGGTGCTGCGCGATGTGGAAGTAAAGCAGGCCTTGGTAGATCGTTGGGGAAAGCGAATTCTTGAGGAGTCGGGCGAAGTGTCCCGGCCCATTGTCGGCTCAATCGTTTTTGGGACCACTGCGGAAGCGATCTCAGAACGGAAGTTCCTCGAATCCCTCAGTCATCCTCGGATTCGCCAGCGGATATTGAACCAGTTGGCAATGCACCGTCAAGCAAATTGCCCGGCCGTGATTCTGGATGCGGCCCTGCTGCTTGAAACGGGACTCTCTGAGCTATGCGACGCTATTTTGTTCGTCGATGTCCCTGACGATCTACGAAAGTCACGTGCTCTGGCCCGCGGCTGGACGGCCGAACAATGGCAGATGCGAGAGGCAAACCAATTGCCCCTCGCGGCAAAAAGAGGCCGCTCCCAGTTCGTAATTGATAACTCCGACGCGGCTTCGCTCGATAAGCAAGCGAAGGAAGTTTGGATTACGTTGGGGTTAGGGAATTTGTCGTCGTAAGCTTGCCAGTCGATTACGGCTTTCCATCGACTTTGCGAATCTTGATGTTGTCAAGGCGGGCCTCGCCTGTAGCGCCAAACAGGCCAATGCGAACAATGCCTTCACGAGCACTTACCGGGACATCAATCGTCTTCTTTTCTTCATGCCAGTCGCTTGTGCCACTGAAGGGGCCAATGATCCAAAGGCCCAGTTCACGACGATTTTGGTCGTAAAGCGTAACGCCGATAAAAGGTTGCTCCTTATTGTTGGCAACGACGTTGTCGAGCTTAATCCAGCCTGACAATTCAATCCGTTTGACCTTTCTGCCATCAATGCCAAAGCCCTGCAGCAGGTGAGAGGATACTCCCGCATCCTCATTCTTGAAGAGGATGTGGTGTTCGCCATCTGGCGACTTCGGATCTTTGACCCACTTCACCAAGCGTTCGTAATACCAACCAGGTTGTGCACCGCTTTCAAAGGCCTCTTCTTCAAAGCTGCCGTTCGCCACTTTGGGATTGGCAGGATCAGGCTTCACTTCGCGACTTGCTTCAGCCTTTCCCGTCATCGGGACAAATAGTGTGGGGAGGAGTTTTTCCTCTTCTACTTTGCCATCCTTCTTTCGCAGAAGCACAAGTGTTTGCGAATAGCGCTCGCCAACCGGTACAACGATCATTCCACCTTCGCGAAGTTGATCAACAAGTGGCTGAGGAACTTTTTCAGGCGAGCAGGTCACGATGATTTTGTCGAACGGGGCGTGTTCAGCCCAGCCCTGGAATCCATCGCCGATTTTGGTATGTACATTCTTATAGCCAAGCTTTTTGAGCACCTTCTCGGCCGACTTGCCAAGCGGTTCAACGATCTCAATGCTATAGACATCCTTAACGAGCGGGCTTAGCACTGCCGCTTGATAACCGCTTCCGGTGCCAATCTCGAGCACTTTATCGGTCTCTTTGGTGTCGAGCGCTTGTGTCATGAACGAAACGATCAGCGGAGAGGAGATCGTTTGCTGGTCGCCAATGGGAAGCACTTTGTCGTAGTAGGCTTCACTGCGATACTTCTCGGCAACGAACTCGTGGCGTGGTGTGTCTGCAATGGCTTTGAGTACACGAGGATCTTTGACCCCGCCTGGCACAAGCACTTCATTGATTAGTTTGGTACGCAACTTTTCAAACTGCGCCTTGTTTTGGCCGAAGCAAAAGGGAGAAGGAATCGCCATGAGGAGCAAAATCCCTCCTAGATACACAAGCCAAGTGAACGACTGTTGACGCATTGTGGTTCTCCCCGTTGAAACAATCCAACGAGTAAGAGATTTATGCGATAACCCCTTACTCCGATCGGAAAGCTTATTCTAACCCAAGAGAGCCCTAGGTCTGCAAGCTACTTTAGCCAGTCAGTTCCCACTTGGTCCTCTACGACCTCTGCAAGCCGCAAAAACTCCTCAACCGGCAACTGTTCTGCCCGAGCATCGGGGGCATAACCGAGGTTAGTGATTAACTGATCGACCGCCGGCTTTTCGAGGACTTCCTTGAGTAGGGTACACAAAACACCCCGCAGGAACTTCCGACGGTGCAGGAAAAGTGCTCTCACAAAGGCGTGAAAGAACTTCAGATTGCGAATCTTTGCTCGTTTTTCCGCATTCGGAACTAGGTGGATGATGGCCGAGTGAACCTTGGGCGCGGCCAAAATACCTGCGGTGGGAGAAACCTAACGATTTCAACGTCGCACAAGGCCTGCATCCAAATACTGAGAGCGCTGTAGTCCTTGGTCCCCACCGGAGCGGCAATGCGTTCCGCCAGTTCCTTTTGGATCGTCGCCGTCAAGGAAGCCGGGATGGGGTCAAATTGCAGCAAATTCGAAAGGATGGGCGTGGCGACGTTGTAGGGAAGATTGGCCGCAAGTTTAAATTGGCTGTTGGGAATTGCCGCTAGGTTTTGATGGACAGCAGTGATTACCTCTTCCGCAAACGCGTTTTTGGACTTTAGTGCATCGACAAGCAGCATCGTCACGTTGCCGAACGAATCGAGTTCCTCGCTGGCAAGTTGAAACAAACGCGAGTCGATCTCCACCGTCACGACCGCCCCGGCGAGGGTTGCCATTTTGGTGGTAAGTGAACCTAATCCAGTGCCGATTTCTAGGACAACGTCTTGCGGCCCCAGTTTGGCGGCATCAACCAGCAGGTCAATCAGGTTGAGATCGATCAGGAAGTTCTGTCCGTAGCGTGATTCGGGGCGAATTCCCACTTCAGCAAAACGCTTTTGCAAGTAGGAAACGGTTTGGCGGGCGTAACTCATGTTCGATTCACACGTTCTGATTAGGAGAGAGGCAATTGCCCGGCAAACTAGGCTTGGTCACGAAAGTGAAGTTGTTGTTCCACGTATTTGGCCAGCAGGTCGGTTTCAATGTTCACCAGTGAGCCGACAGCACGTTGCCCTAAAGTTGTGACCGACAGCGTATGAGGAATGAGTGCCACGCTGAACAGGTTCTTGTCGTTGTCGACGTCGACTAGCGTCAAACTGACACCATCTACTGCTACGGACCCTTTTGACGCCATCTGCCGAATCAGCGCTGGCGGGACTGCGAAGTAGTAAAACGCCCAGTCCCCTTCTTGACGAATGGAGGCCACGGTCCCCAGTGCATCGATGTGCCCGGTAACATAGTGGCCGCCAAGACGATCACCGGCGCGTAAGGCACGCTCCAGATTGACTGGAGAGCCGGCTTGCAATTGTCCCAAGTTCGTTCGCTTGAGCGTTTCGCTTCCAGCCTCGAAAACAAGGTCTGCATTCGCCTTTCCAACAACCGTCAAGCAGCAACCATTTACGGCGATGCTGTCGCCAAGTTTGGTGTCAGCAGCCATCATTTCCGATCGGAGTGTTAGTCGCACACCGGGACCTTCTGGCAGGATGGTGACTACGGTTCCGAGTGTTTCGACGAGACCAGTAAACATAGCAGTTCGAGTTAACGCTCCAACTTTTTGTACTTGAAGCGTGGTGGTGCATCGGCCGAGATTCCTAGCCGTTGCTTGCGTTGCTCTTCATACGTTTGGAAGTTCCCTTCGCACCAGTGAACATACCCGTCACCTTCGAAGGCCAAAATGTGCGTAGCAATACGATCGAGGAACCAGCGATCGTGGCTAATTACGACCACGCAGCCAGCGTAGTTTAGAATCGCTTCTTCCAGTGCACGCAGAGTATCTACGTCCAAGTCGTTGGTCGGTTCGTCGAGCAGCAGCACGTTGGAGCCACGGCGCAATAGCTTGGCAAGATGAACACGGTTGCGTTCACCACCGGAAAGCACGCCTACCTTTTTTTCTTGGTCAGTGCCTTTGAAGTTAAACCGCGAAACAAATGCACGCGAATTCACCTTCCTGCCACCCATTTCAAGATGGTCGTGCCCGCCAGAAATTTCTTCGTACAAAGTCTTTTCGGGATCGAGCGCGTCACGATTCTGATCGACGTAGCCCAGTTCTACTGTGGGCCCTACTCGCAGTTCACCCGTATCGGGCTTTTCTTCACCCGTCATCATGCGGAACAGCGTGGTTTTACCGGCGCCGTTGGGACCGATGACACCTACAATGCCGCCCGCAGGCAAGCGGAAGGTCAGGTTGTCAATCAGCAGACGATCGCCGAATGCCTTAGAGATATTCTTGGCATCTACTACCAAATCTCCCAGATGCTTGCCCGGTGGAATCTGGATTTCAAATTCGTCGGGCCGCTCTTCAAAGCGCTCGGCCGACATCTGCTCGTAAGCCTTGATACGAGCTTTACTTTTGGACTGCCGCGCTCGCGGCGACATGCGAATCCATTCCAATTCGCGATCTAACGTCTTTTGACGGGCGAGAGTGGTTCGCTCTTCCCGCTCAAGACGCTGCTTCTTTTGTAGCAGCCACGAGGTGTAGTTGCCCTCCCAAGGAATACCTTGACCACGGTCTAGTTCCAAGATCCACTGGGCAACATTATCTAAGAAGTAGCGATCGTGCGTTACCGCGACGACGGTACCGGCGTAGCTGGCGAGCGTTCGCTCTAGCCAATTGATGGCTTCTGCGTCCAAGTGGTTCGTTGGTTCATCTAGCAAAAGCAAGTCAGGCTTTTGCAGCAGCAACTTGCACATTGCTACACGGCGACGTTCACCACCCGACAGGCGATCCACCTTAGCATCACGGTCTGGCAGATTCATCGCATCCATGGCGATTTCTAGGTCGCGGTCAAGTTCCCATGCGCCGGTTGCTTCGATTTGATCCTGAAGCCGTGCCATCTCATCGCACAGCTTTTGCATCTTGTCGTCATCCATCGGCTCTGCAAGTTCGGCAGTGATCGCATTATAGCGATCCACTTGCTTGCGACGTGGCGCAATGGCCTCCTGCAGGTTCCCCCAAACGTCAAATGCTGGGTTGAGCTGTGGCTCTTGCGATAGGTAACCACAAGTAAAACCGTTTGTAAGTTTGGCGTCGCCATCGAAATCTTTATCAAGACCAGCCATGATCCGCATGAGCGTGCTCTTGCCGGAGCCGTTGCGCCCCAGCACGCCAATCTTGGCCCCGGGATAAAACGAGAGCCAGATCTCCTTGAGAACCTCGCGAGGGCCATGTTTTTTGGTCAGGCGTTCAATCTGGTAAATGTATTGTCGGCTCATGCCTAATTCACAATCGGAAGATGCCACGAAATTGACGGCGACGAGGGGAAGATGGTTGCCACCCTCAAAGCCGTGAAGAGAAAGAATCGAACGGTCTCCAAGACAGCCAGAGACACCTTCAGAAACGGCCTACGGCCGCTTACAGATCGATTTCTTAAATATACCGACCCAAGGTCGATTTCCCCAGGGCCTGGTGGCACGGCATGGGGGAACGTGATAGGCGAAGTGCTACGTCGTAAATCCAATCCAGCAAACGTGTTAAGCGTGTTTGTGGGCTGGTGCAGTGGTGGTTTGTCAGTGTTTCTAAGGCCAGATCTGGCTTTCTTAGGGTTGCTGGGGAGGTACGCCTACCGGTGCAGCGCCAGCGGTTGGGGCTCTCCAGCCCGGCATTGCGCCCCCTTGAGGATTGTAGTAGCCGTTGCCGGGCGCGGCCGCTGGACCGCAGCTACCGCTATTACAGCCACATCCATAGGGGGAATTTCCGTTGTTCCAAACATTGTTTCCCCAGCCGCAGCCGGTGAGGGACACAAGCGCGCTGGCAACAAGTAGGGCCGTTGAACGGAAAAAGAAAGATCGCATGAACCAGCTTCCTTGCCAGCAAAAAACGTAACGCAACACAAACCATCGGGGCTTTTGGAAGTACCCACCATACGGTTCGGCGCGGACTGTACTGGTCGCCGCAGGAAAGCGTCAAGGGGAAAGTCGGTGCTCAGCGGAGGCGGTTCTCAGGGCTGCTATTTGTTGAGCTCGCAATTGCCAAAGGTCTTCTGTTCATCCGGGAGCCATTCGATTTGGAGTTGTTTCGCTTGAGCGATACTAACGAGCCACTGGACCATTCCACAAAATGGCTCGTCTCCCGTTCGTTCAAAATGGCGTTGCCCTTCGTAGATAATTGGGCAGATGAACGGTGCCTTGGTTCTTAGGCAGACCTGTACTTGCACAATGGAGCCTGGTGGCAAAGTTGCAAGATGGTCCATTGCTTTGGCAAAGCCGGCTACCCCCTGACCAACCTCCTTCTTATCCAGCACATACATCGCTTCGCTTTCTTGCGGTCGATTCGATCTCAAGTGGGCATCAAAGTTCGTCCATTCCAGCTTGGCCGCTCTAGTTTCACGCGGTTCATCGTGGCGCACGATTCGTCCATGGGTTACAAAAAGCCCAAGCGAGTCCGTGTTCGACCAATCGTGAACGGTGGAGTTGGGGGCTAGGCTAGTGGATATTTCGAAATGCTCCGCGACAAGTTTACGCTTGGCAACGACATCTGCGAGTTGCCTGCGCCGATTGGCATACGGTACAAGCATTGCCAAGTTCTTATTGAATGCCTTCAGTTGCTCAAGAGAGAGACTCTCTGTCGCGCGGCGACCACTTAGGGTGTACGAAGGCATTCTAAATGTTGCCCCTTGGGGCAGTTCTTTTAGTCGACTCAGGATTTGGTCGAATCCATGGTCGCCCAGGCCTACGAACTCGTCATTGATTGAATAAGCGACTTCCTTATGCGGAGTATCCTGGCCGTGGAAGTTATCCCATGAAATGGTGAGTGGATCTGGAGGGTTCCAGTCATACGCTCGGAAGTCTTCAAGCAACTTATCCTCAACCGCTACCGTAATTTCCCATTTTTTGCGGAAGGCACGACCAGCGATCTCACTCCTCCAAAAGTCTCGAAAATATTTCAGTTGATGGGGAAGATCTGAAGCCATTATCTTGTCGTTTGGATTGAGTGAGGCTTTCACTCGAATCAATATTTTTGCGCTAACGGGAATGCCGTCCAAAAAGCACTCCAAGGCGTAGGCAGATTTTAAGTCTTGATTCTCCGAAGAAAGCGGCTGGAATTGGTTGCTGTCAAATCGCCTCATGTCTGCAGGGTATGACTCTTTCCTGTTCATCGTCCAGTCAAGTATGACATCGTGCTTTTCTTCAGCACTGCGTGCCTTCAGTGAAACAGCGAGAGGAACAATCACATGAGTCTGTTTCTGGCGATACTGGTAATTGTTAGGACCTGGGAAGCTACTGGAAATAACTAGCTTTCGAGATTTGATGTGTTGTTCGAGCTTGCTCCATAAATCGGGATACAAAAATTTAGGAACACAGTCGGGTTCGCGACCGCTACAACTGCCGCAGCGTTGATAGTTAGGGCCCCAAACAACGGAAGTCCCTTCGGGAAGCTTCTCGATCGATTCAACAATCTTGGCAAATGCTTCGCGGCCACTGCCAATGGCTTGGTCGTTGTAATAGAAGTGGGCGGTTGTGGGTTTGCCTGATTGGTATTTAGTAGCAAACGTCACATCCTGGATCACTTGGGCGTAGCTAACGGCCGCAAACGTCATCAGGGCTACACCAATAACGATGACATTCAGACCGGCATTTCGAAGTGCGTATAGAAAGTTGGTCCGCCGCATTTCTCCCGACATGACAAAGACTCCACTAGGATTTGAGGGGCGTTGATCCAACAGCCTATCGAGTTGATTGTATCGCTCACCTGTGGGGGCGGCAAATGTGTTTTGAGGCAGGCGATCACTTCGTCCATAAAAAAAGGCTCCGGCAGAACTGCCGAAGCCTTTTAGAGGTTACAAGTAGCAAGGTGAACCAAGCGAGGCTTAAGCCACGTCTTCAATGGTTACCTTAGTCATCACATCACCTTGCTTGATGGAGTCAACAATGTCTTGGCCGGTGGTTACCTTGCCAAACACTGCATGCTTGCCATCGAGCCATGGGCAGGCAACGTGGGTGATAAAAAACTGCGAACCGTTGGTGTTAGGTCCCGAGTTAGCCATCGATAGAATGCCAGGGCCCGTGTGCTTCAAGGAAGGGTGGAACTCATCGGCAAACTTGTAGCCTGGGCCACCGGTGCCAGTTCCCTGTGGGCATCCCGTTTGAACCATGAAGTCCGCAATCACGCGGTGAAACTTAAGGCCGTCATAGAACCCCTTCTTTACCAGATCTTCGAAGTTCTTCACGGTCTTTGGAGCCTTGTCCGCAAATAGCTCACATTTGATGGTGCCGCGGCTGGTCTCGATTGTTGCAACTTTCACGTATTTCTCTTTCCTCGATAGAGAGGTCACTAAAACTCGGGTACGATCAATAAACTAATCGCAACCCTCTGATTTAACCGATGCCTGGGAATTACCCACGCCTGGACCATTGGGTGTCGCCAGAAAACGAAAGCAAAATATCGCTTGCCAAACAGGCAAGTAACTCGTCGTATCGGCGGGGTACCGTAGGTTTTGATTCCCAATCATCTTAAAGTGGGGTGAACGATCCGGTCAATGACGTAGGTGAAATCGTAACCTTAGCTACGCTCAGATGAGGCGTATTGTCAGTGATATAAATTTTGGGTTTACCGCAAAACGATTCGCGTGCGCCTAGTGAATCCATCAGAAAAAAGCCGTAAACTTGATTCAGTCACTTGGTCACGAGGATCTTTGCCAAACGAGTCGATGGTTATTCGAGATTTTTCCATGTTGCATTGGTGGGAGTGGTTGGGCGGGTTACGAGCAGCCATTGCCTGCGCATGCATAGGTTTTGTGGCTGTGCTAACGTCATGCAGCCGAGCCGCTCCCCCCGTTCCTGCGGAAGTCACGCCAACAGCATTTGTCGATGACGAGCTGTTTGCGGAAATCGAGCCGATCCATGGCGACTCCGAAATTCGCGGTCCCTATGCGGGCTCAGAAATTGTCATCAAGACCAAGGATCGTGTTGCGGGTGCTATCGATTCTGTCGTCTGGAACGGCAAAGAGTTTATTGATTCTGCCGACCATGGCAGACAGCTGCAGTCTGCCAGTAATTTTCAGGTAGACGATAAGTTCATCCCCGAAACTTATAATCCCACGGAAGCAGGCTCGCTTTCGGATGGTGCCGGGCCAAAGTCCACAAGCCAATTGCGGCAACTGGTTGCCAACGGTAACACGTTGAATTCCAGTATTCGCATGGCGTACTGGCTACGTCCCAAGGAGTTCTCGGCTGGGCATCCCGCCAAGAACACAAAGATCTTGTCGGACCATTTAGTGTCCAAAGAAGTCGTGATTGGTTATCGCCATTGGGATAACGTCATTCCGATCAAAGTACAGTTTGTTTTTCCCTATGACAAAAAATATCGAATGGGGCAGTTTGAGATCCTGACGGGCTACATGCCAGCGGAATTCGATACGTATTGGAAGTTCGACAACGCCCAAAATAAATTGGTGCCGCTCAGTGATGGGCCGGGAGAGCAGGGGGCTCCGGTAGTACTTGCCAATTCCGCAGCGACTCACGCGATGGGAATTTGGTTTCCCACCGATCAGTACAATGCAATTCCTGGTTTGGGATTTGGGCGTTTTCGATTTCCAGCTGAGAAGGTGAATAAATGGAATCTCGTTCTGCGCAAGAATTACGAGCACGCCGAGCCCGACCCAATGAAACTGATGCAAGAGGGCTTCATGGCGTTTGTGATTGTTGGTGATCTGAAGAGTGTCGAAAAGACGATGGCCGAGTTGACGGACTATGTCAAAGTTCGCAAGCCAGGCAATTGGTCTTACCTCGACCGTAAGCCAGGTGAGCGACCCGAACGGCACTACATGGGAACCGATCGCAGTCTCGACAAAACGAAATAGATTGACAGCAGTTTAACGCCCCGTCGTATTCAGTGATTTTTGACTTCCTCGCAAAAAAGGCTTGTTCACGTTCATGCCAACTTTATCCCCCGAAGTTCTTGTGCAGTTCTCCGCTCGGCTTTTGGAGGCGGCTGGTACCACGCAGGAAGAAGCTCAAATTGTTGCGGAAAGCTTGGTAGACGCGAACACCAAGGGATATGACTCGCACGGAATGATGCGACTTCCCTATTACGTACAGGCCTTACGAGACAAGGAAATGGTTTCGGGGGTTGCACTGACGATTCAAAGTGAAGGCCCATCTCGGTTGGTGACCGATGCGAACTGGGGCCTAGGTCAAGTGCAAGCGCAGACCATGCTTTCTTTAATGATTGAGAAGGCCATTACGTCGGGACTTGCGATTGGGACAACGATACACAGTGGCCACATTGGCCGTTTGGGTGAATACTGCGAACGCGCAGCGGCATGTGGCATGGTGAGCCTCATCATGGTGAATTCGCACGGCGGTGTTGTACGTGTTGCCCCACCAGGCGGAAAGGCACCGCGGCTAAGTACGAACCCGCTTGCCATTGGTGTTCCCAATGGCGAAAAGCCGTTGGTGCTCGATTTTAGTACTAGCGCAACGGCGGAAGGCAAAGTGCGGGTTGCAAAGATCGCCGGCAAGCCTGTGCCTGAGGGGTGGCTACTCAACAGTGACGGGGTTCCTACTACGAATCCCGAGGACCTGTACGCAAAGCCCGCCGGCTCCATCTTGCCGATGGGGGGAAATCAAGCCTACAAGGGATTTGGCCTGGGGCTGATGATCGAGATTTTTGCGGGGGCAGTTTCGGGAGGTGTCACTGCCCGTCCTGTTCCTTATCCGAACAAGGGAAACTGTGTTTTTTGGATGCTGCTAAATCCGGCGGCATTTGGCGGTGCCAACCATTTTGCGGCAGAAGTTGCCCAGCTTACCGAATATGTCCGATCATCACCGGTGATTACTCCTGGTACGTCAATTGTTCTGCCAGGTGATCCGGAGCGCAATTTGGCAGAGAAACGCCTGCGTGAAGGGGTAATGCTCGATGTTGAGAACTGGCAAGCACTTGTGAAGCTTGCGCAAGATCTTGGCGTAACTCCCCCGGAAGCTTAATTGTCCCGATTCTTGACAAACGGCTTCCAATTCCCGCTAATCAGGGTGAAATCTGAGCCGTCCCGGTTTTCCGGGCAAGTCCCATGGGAAGGGTACCAAAGAATGAGGGCGCCGCTGTCACATCCATGACAGGGGAATTCGCCGAATTGCGGTTCGCACTTGGAACACGATGATTTACTCCATGCCGTCCACGTCCGACGTTCGAAAAGATGATTGCGTGGTGCTTTTTCCGTCCCTGGGACGGCTTGAGCCCGATGGGAAGGCGTGGAATATCGACATCCATGGTGATGTTTATGCTCGGGGTCGGGTAGGACTTGGCAAGCGCATTCTGCTGAAGCTGCTCCAAAGGGCAATGCGGGCCAGCGATGAAGCTTTTCAGACGCCGCTATTCCAGCAACGCATCGATCGTTTTTTGGCAAACGATATCACAGGGCGTCGCCTTGCCGTGCAGGTAGGGGGGCGATCATTTGACGTTCCCAAGCGTTCGGCCGGCAATGGTCACTTTTTTGCGACACTCCGATTAAACCTGGAAGAGGCTGAGCAGCTTGCATCACCTCCGGTTCATAATCAAGTGTGGCTCCCCTTTCAGCTGGCGTTGCCAGCTGCGGATGATCGGCGGGTAGCAGGTGCTGTGCAGTTGTTGCCGCCCGAAGGCATCTCGATCATCTCAGACATTGATGACACGATCAAGCTTTCGCAAGTCGCCAATAAGCGAACGCTCCTCAACAATACGTTTCTCAAGGAATATGAACTGGTTCCTGGGATGGTTCCCCTGCTTCAGCAGTGGCAGTCGCTAGGGGCCGGATTTCACTACGTTAGTTCAAGTCCCTGGCAGCTCTACCAGCAACTGGCTAGTTTTTTTGCCAAGGAAGGACTGCCGCAGGGCTCCTTCCACTTAAGGGCTTTTCGCCTGCGTGATCATCTGATCCGCAGAATTTTACTGATGCGTCGCTCTGGTAAGGCAACGTATATTCGGCACATCTTGAAGTCCTATCCCAACCGAAAGTTTGTCCTGGTTGGAGATTCAGGGGAGGCAGATCCCGAGATCTACGCCGCGATGGCTGCTAAGTTTCCTGACCAAGTAGCCAAGATCTTGATTCGACGAGTGCCAGCAGAAAAGTTTGACTCACGCCGAATTACTCGGCTGATGCGAACCTTTCCCGCCAAACTAACCACCGTGTTTGAAGACGTGGCAGAAATCGACCAACAGGTACGCAACCTGCAATTCACCTAGAATGGTTTGCTGACCTTGCGACACTAGTTTGGCGTCGCAAGTGTGTACTCGCAGCTAGTGATGCCGCTCATTTTATAAGGTGGCAAAAACTTCTTTGGCGGCCTCGACAGTGCTGTCAATGTCGGCGGTCGTGTGAGCAGCCGAAACAAACAAGGCTTCGTATTGGCTGCAGGGCATGTAGCTGCCGCGATGGATCAATCCCCAAAAGTATTTGGCGAACTTGGCCGTATCGCTTTTGCTTGCAGAATCCCAGTCGGTTGGTTTTACCGGGGTAAAGAACAGTGTCATCATGCTTCCCACGCGTGTAATGTTGTGAGGGATGCCAGCTTTCGTGGCTGCATCATGAAGCCCCATTTCTAGTCGCGCCGTTAGCGTTTCAAGATGCGCATAGGGAGAGTTGTTTTTAAGCTCTAAAAGAGTGGCGATCCCGGCTGCGGTGGCCAGGGGATTGCCACTGAGTGTACCGGCCTGAAAAACCTTCCCCGCAGGAAGGATTTGCTGCATGATTTCATGTTTGCCGCCATAAGCACCAATCGGCATGCCGCCACCGACAATCTTTCCTAGCGTGGTGATGTCGGGATCTAGGCCAAGGAGTTGTTGGGCTCCTCCAATCGCCACTCGGAAGCCAGTCATCACTTCGTCACAAATCAAAAGTGCGCCATGTTTGCGAGTGAGATCTCGCATCACTTTCAGAAATTCCGGCGAGGGAACAATACACCCCATGTTGCCCACAACAGGCTCAAAGATTACGCCGGCAATTTTGCTGCCATGCTCTGTAAACAGCTGGCTGAGCATCTCGACATCGTTGTAGCGGCAAAGGATTGTATCCTGCGTGGTTCCCGGCGTTACGCCAGGTGAATTGGGAACCCCCAGCGTTGCCGCCGAGCTTCCCGCAGCGACCAAGAGGCTATCCACATGCCCGTGATAATTTCCAATAAATTTGACAATGCCATTTCGCCCCGTGAATCCGCGGGCAAGACGAATAGCGCTCATGGTTGCTTCGGTGCCAGAGCTAACAAGCCGTACCATCTCGATCGAAGGGACGAGGTCGATGATAAGCTGTGCGAGCTCATTCTCGCCAGGAGAAGGAGCACCAAAGCTAAAGGCACGGTCCGCCATCGCTTTGACCGCTGCGACAACCTTGGGGTGACGGTGGCCAAGGATCATCGGTCCCCAGGAACCGATGTAGTCGATGTAGCGATTGCCATCGACATCGGTCAAATAGGCTCCCTCGGCAGATTCGAAAACGATGGGCTCTCCGCCGACGCCACCAAATGCGCGAGCAGGACTGTTTACGCCGCCGGGAATAATGGTCTTGGCTTGCGTATAGATTTCGTGGCTACGAGTGAAGGATCGCATATTCGCTATTTGCTAAGAGAGGTTGAAAGTTGCCGTGGGTGCAGCGCGACGAATGAGTTAGGCAGCTACTGTCGGATTAGCCAAGCCACTCGACAACGTCCTTTGCCCAGTAGGTTAAGATGATGCTTGCGCCGGCCCGAGTAATGGCAGTTAACGACTCCAGCGCGACCTGGCGTTCATTGATCCAGCCATTGGCAGCGGCCGCTTTGACCATGCTGTATTCGCCCGAGACACTGTAGGCCGCCAGCGGTACGCCAGGGAATGTTTGTCGAACTTCGTGAATGATGTCTAGGTAAGCCAAGGCTGGCTTGACCATGATCATGTCGGCTCCCTCGGCAAGATCGAGTTCCACTTCTCGCAGCGCTTGTGCACGGCCGGCAGCTGGATCCATTTGATAACTGCGACGATCTCCAAATTGGGGCGTGCTTTCGGCAGCATCGCGGAACGGACCGTAAAACCCGCTCGCATACTTGGCGGCATAGCTCATGATGGGAAGATGGCTATAGCCTGCTTCATCTAGTCCGCCACGAATCGCCTGAATCATCCCATCCATCATGCCGCTGGGAGCAACAATGTCGGCGCCTGCCTTGGCGTGGCTAACGGCCTGTTTGGCTCAGCAGCGGCAGCGTCGCATCATTATTAACGTCCATTCGCCCCGTATGATCATCAATGGGGCCGCAATGTCCATGATCTGTGTACTCGCAGAAGCAAAGGTCGGTCATTACCAACAAGTCTGGGGCCGCATCCTTCGCAGCACGGATCGCTTGCTGGATAATTCCACCATCACAATAGGAGTCCGAGCCGCACGCATCCTTCTCGGCAGGAATGCCAAACAGGATAATGCCGCCTAATCCCATTTTCGATGCCAGCTTGGCCTCCTCGGCAATTTGGTCGACCGAAAGCTGGGCATGGGGAGGCATCGAACCAATCGGCTGCCGCACGTTTTTGCCTGGACGGGCAAACAGCGGAAGAACCAATCGGCTCGGATGCAACTGGGTCTCGCGAACGAGGGTGCGTACAGCCGGATGGTAGCGTAGGCGGCGTAAACGAGTGGTCGGATAGGAGGATCGAGTGTTCATAATTTTGTTATACTTGAACGAATAACCGTTGGGAATTGCCACGTCCAGCGGATTCCGATTTCCAAGTGGACGCAAACGATTTATTTCAGCAATTGTAGCCATAACCGAGGGCCTTAGCTTCCAATGTCCGCACATCATTCGACGTTTCGGATTCTGTCCCGTCGGGAGAATCAGGCAATCGGAATTGCGCAGTATGCCATCGATTTCCTGCGGCATCGGCAAGGCAATCCCAGTCAAGCGGTAAGGCTGCGCACCGAATGGTTTCATACTGACAGTGTCGCATGTGCGATTGCAGCCCTAAGTGGCGAGACTTCAGCCCCAACGCTGCTGCGTCAGGAGGCGTTGGGCTATCCTGCCGCCGATGGACAAAACGGTGCTTGTGTGTTTGGTTCCTTTCGACGCGTATCGCCTGAAAAGGCGGTGCTCAGCCAACTGTTCTGCCGTTCGAGAATTGGACGCCAACGGCACCAACTTTGGCTACAATCCCGTCACGGGAAATGTCGCCGGGGAATTTGGCCACAATGACTTTTATCCTGTGGTGATGGCGGCTGCCCAGCAGGCTGGGCTCGATGGTGAGTTGGCCTTGCTTGGTATGATCTGTTTGGATGAGATTCGTGGGCGACTGGCTGAGGTCTTCTCACTGAAGACGTACAAGATTGACCACGTCTTACATGGAGCCATCGCCTCGGCGGCTGTATATGGTGCGCTGCTCGGCGCAACGGCCGAACAAATTGAGTCGGCGATCGGGCTTGTCGTTTCGCACTATGTGCCTTTTCGCGCCATCCGTCACGGTGAGCAACTTTCCGACTCCAAAGGAGCGTCGGCAGCGATCTCTACAGAAGTTGCCATACAGTCGATGCGCCGTGCCATGCGTGGTTTTGTCGGCCCGGCTGATATCTTTCGCAATCCGCAAGCTGTCTTTTGCTTGTTCGAGAAGCCCAAAAATGCTGGCGAGAGTCCATTTGATCTTACGCTTGGCATGCAGGGGGACGACTTCGCCGTTTTAGGAATGCATTTCAAATTGGGACTCTATGAACATCAGTCGGCCGGTGCCATTGCCGGACTGATTCAATTGCTCAGCCAGCAACCAGCGCTGGCCGCAAGTGTAGATGCCATCCAGAAAATCCGGGTTCGCATCTATGAACCGGCGTTTGGAATTATCTGTGACCCGCACAAACGCGACCCCCGCACCAGGCAGAGTGCAGATCACTCCCTCCCGTTTATTCTGGCATCGGTGCTCAACAAGGCAATTGCCACGGGAATTTGTTCGCAAAATGCAGCACCCGAGGAAAAACTTTGGAAAGACCTCATGCTGCTGCTGGACGACTATTCAGAGGATGCCCTAGGCAATCCACAGATTCGTCAGCTAATGGGTAAGGTAGAACTCGAACATGGTGGGGCGGAGTTTGACCGGCAATATCCTGCCGGAATCCCTACGGAAGTGGTGCTGGAGCATGCGACGCTTGGGACGCTAAGCAGCGGAATAGTTTTATACCCGGTAGGTCACGCCCGAGGGCCAGAGGCTGTACTGGAATCTTTGCTGGATGTTAAGTTTCAGCGACTAGCAGCGATTGGTGTGCGGTCTCCAGCCAAGGTGCGTGAGCATCTACAGAATCTCGCGAAGAAGTCATCCGATGAAGTAGCTTGCCTGTATTCCTTTGAGATTCGCACATGTTCGGACTGCTAAACGTCAGCAAGCCTGCGGGCATGACATCGCGGGACGTGGTCAATCAGATTCAGCGATGCATTCGGCCGGTCAAAATTGGCCATGCAGGCACGCTGGATCCTCTTGCAACTGGCGTCCTGTTAGTGCTTCTAGGCAATGCGACTCGGTTAACAGATTACGCGCATCAGCTTAGTAAGACGTATGTTGGCAACTTTCGCCTGGGGTGCTTTAGTGACACCGAGGATGTGGAGGGGCAAGTGGTATCTCTGGAAAACCCACCACAGCCAAGCGAAGCGGAGATCGAAGCCGTTTTGCCGAAGTTTGTAGGCACCATCTTGCAACGCCCGCCGATTTTTTCTGCGCTAAAGGTGCAGGGGGCCCGGGCGTACGACCTTGCACGCCAAGGAAAGTCGCCAGAACTGGCCTCTCGTGAGATTGAGGTACACAGCATTCGGATACTGTCCTACCAGTATCCCGACCTTAAGTTGGAAATTGATTGCGGGACAGGAACCTATGTGCGCTCCTTAGGACGCGACATTGCCGAGGCTGTTGGGACTGCCGCCGTGATGACCGAACTCGTGAGGACTCGTATTGGTCCGTGGCACTTAGCGGAAAGTGTGCCGCTGGCAGAAGTTGCAAGTCGCGACGTGGTACAGCAGCGATCCTTGCCGGCCACCCAGGCCGTTTCTCATTTGGCCCCCCGCGTTGTTACGCCCGACGAGGTTATCTTGCTTTCGCACGGAAAACGGATACCCCTGCAAAACATGGAGCTTACGGCCGACGCAGCCTTAAGACACAGCGGCCTGGCCCCAGGGCAGGAGCTTGCGGCTTTAACTCAGGATGGCGAACTAGTGGCCGTTGTAAGCGTTGAGCAGCCAGCCGAATCAGGTCCGGGTACGAATGTCAAAACTTTGGTGGCGCAGTCACCGCTTCAACTGAAAGTCAGTAAGTTCTTCCCCGACTGGCTGGCGAACCTCAAGCGATCGTGATTCGCTACTGCCAAGAGCCTGCTTTGGCATATTCGTTACAACCGCTTCTTTCGGAAGCTGACATGGCATTGTGTCGTTACGATTGGCGAAGCTTTGCTCAGCGATCCACAGAATTGTGGTGAACTGCCACTCTCGCTGCCGAAACCTAGACGATACCGGAAAAAGTAAATTCGCATGGACGCGAGCCAAGTCTGATCGCTTTGTTCTGTTGGCTATCAGCAAGAGTTGCGTCCATGTTTGAAAATCGAAGCCTGCGACTTGATCTTGCAGCCCTAGGGCTGCTGGGAATCGTCGTATTCTTGACGGTCTCGCTCGTCACCTATACTCCGGCCGATCCGATTCCAGCCCCTCTGCCACCATTCAACCTGGTTTATACGCCGGACGTGGCGGTTTATCCCCAAAACGCATACATTCGAAATGCTTGTGGAATTTGCGGCGCCATTGTCGCCGATGCCACCCTGCAAGGTATTGGGGCTGGAGCTTACTACCTCGTCTTCTCCCTGCTGGTTCTGGACGTTGCAATCTTGCGACGCAAAAGCTTGGATTATCCCGTGGTGCGGGCGCTCGGGTGGTCGGCCTCCCTAGTTGGAGTTTCAACCCTGTTGTCGATGTTCGGGGGGGGGCTATTCGGAGGTGCGGTAATTGGTCCCGGTGGATACCTCGGGGCACTTGTTCGTTCCATTTTGGAGATACACTTTGCGACCACCGGCAGTGTGATCTTGATGTGCAGCCTTACGCTGGCGGGGCTATTATTAGCGACAGACTATGCGATGTTCCGCTTTGGCATGATTGCAGTCGGCATGGTGGCAAGCAGCGCCCTCGGACTTCGTTCACGTTTGAAGCTAGGAGTAGAGTCTCTGGCGACTAGCTCAATTGGCGAGGCCGTGGGTTCGATGGCATCCTCCCGTTCGGGCAAAAAGGGGGGCGCCATCCGATTGCAGGATGACTTGATGCCTGCCCAAGCGGCCAAGGGGGCCACTAAATTTGCTGATGAAACCGACGACGAGGAAGAGCTTGCAGCGGCGGCAATTGTTGCGAAGGGGAAGTCAACTGGTAAGTTGTCGGTAGCGCGAATCGACGCAGAAGAATCACCTGCTGGCCCAACTCCTCCACGTGAATCCAAGTCCGCGGAACCGTCGCTACGTGTGAAAAACTCCGAAAATCGCAAGGGAGAGCCTCAAACTTCCGAGCACGAAGAAGTTCGACAAAAATTGAATGAAGCCAGCGGCGAAATCTCGGCCGATGACTATGAGTTGCCCAGCCTCGAACTTTTGTTGCCTGGGGATGACTTTAATTACGATGCCCAAGAGACCGAAGTACGGCGTAAGGCCAAGATCTTAGAGAAGACGTTTCAGGATTTTGGGTTTCAAGTAAAGGTCGTTGAGATCGAGACGGGGCCGGTGATTGCCCAGTACGAAGTGGAACTGGAAGCGGGCCTGCGCCTGTCGAAGATCACAGGACTCGCTGAAGATCTGGCGATTGCCCTTCGCGTTCCGAGTGTTCGCATTGTTGCCCCAATTCCAGGCAAGAACACAGTAGGTATTGAAGTTCCCAATGAACAGCGGCAAGTTGTTCGCCTACGTGAAGTGATTGAAGAGTCGAGCGCAAAGATCAAAAAGATGAAGATCCCGCTCTTCCTCGGAAAGGACGTTTCCGGAAAGAGTCTGGTGGCAGATCTATCGACGCTTCCTCACTTGCTAATCGCAGGCCGTACCGGTACTGGTAAGAGCGTATGTCTAAATGCCATCATTTCATCGATCCTGATGACCCGTCGACCTGACGAAGTTCGGATGTTGATGATCGACCCGAAAATGGTCGAGTTGTCCGGCTATGGACGCCTTCCGCATTTAATGCATCCTGTTGTGACGGACATGCGTAAAGCCGAAGCCATTTTGGCTTGGGCCGTTGAAAAGATGGAAGAACGCTACGCCCTTTTGGCTCGGGCCGGGGTACGGCATCTCACAAGCTATAACCAGTTAGGTGAAGATGAGTTGATGGATCGGCTTCAGCCGGAGAATGATGAAGAGCGAAAGAGCATCCCATTGCACCTACCGTTCATCGTGATTGTCGCCGACGAAATGGCTGACCTGATGATGACCTCGGGCAAGGAGGTAGAACAGCACATCATTCGCCTTGCACAAAAGAGCCGTGCGGTTGGCATTCACCTGATTTTAGCAACACAAAAGCCAACGGTCGACGTTATCACGGGGCTTATCAAGTCCAACTTGCCGGCACGCATCGCGTTCCAAGTTGCCAGCCGTACGGATAGCCGCGTGGTTCTCGATGAAATGGGGGCCGACAAGCTACTGGGCAACGGCGACATGCTCTTCCTTTGGCCAGGAACAAGTACGCTTTTGCGTGGCCAAGGTACTTATCTCAGCGATGAGGAAATCAATTCGGTTGTCGACTGCGTAAGCACCGGCGAGCAAAACTTCGTCAACGAACTGGTCAACATGAAGGTGAAGACCGCAGGCGAAGAAGATGAAAAGCCCGGTCAGCTGAAGAAGCGAGACGATCTATACGAGAGTGCGGTTGACCTTGTTGTGCGTGAAGGGCGTGGAAGTGTTTCGCTGCTTCAACGCGCGTTGGGAATTGGCTATGGTCGGGCGGCTCGACTGATCGACTATATGGCCGAAGACGGTATCGTCGGCAACTATGCAGGTTCACAAGCCCGTGAAGTGATGCTCACCATCGATCAATGGGAAGCCATGCAGGCCGGCGGAGCGGTAGAGGATGAGGCGCCCACAGCTGGCCGTGGTAAAGGGAAGGGGGCGTCCTCCCCACCTAGTGAGTCCAGCGCCAAGCGGCGTAGTAATGTAATAACGCCTACGCCTTGGAAAGACGAATCTTCAAACGATTCTGACGGAGAGGATGAGAACGCCTCGGTGCGGGACGCTTGGGATGATGATGCGGACGCCGAAGAGTCGATGCGAGATGAAAATGACGATGCATTTGACGACGATCAGGGCTATGAAGAGAAGACGGCTTAGCGCTAAGCTATAGCGTAATGGCAGTCCGACGGTGGCTGCGTTGTCGGTAGTCGTCAGAGAATTTCCATGATCAAGCATCTCAGCTGCGAAGTGCAAATTCGAGTTCGGTACCAAGAGACGGATGCCCAGGGCCGAGTTCACCACGCCAACTATCTCACTTGGTTTGAGCTGGGCCGGGTCGAATTATTGCGTATTAATGGGCTTAGCTATAAGTCCATCGAAGAGTCGGGCTTGATGCTCGTGATTGCCGACGCGCAGCTGAAATACTACCTTCCAGCAGAATTTGACGACCTGATTACCGTCCGAACTACCGCGACAGAGGCCAAAGGGGCTAGGATTCGCCACGTTTACCAGATTCTGCGGGGCGAAGCGTTGCTTGTCGAAGGGGAGACTGTTGTGGCTTGTTTGGGAAAAAACGGGCGTGTGACGCGTGTCCCAGACTTCCTAAAAGGCGAATAAAACGGGCTACCCTCATGCAGGGGGTGTCTTGCGAGGCTGTATCGCCGCCGAAACCTCGGCAATCCTGAGGGCTCTTCGCGCATTCTTAACACAAACTTAACATCCGGCCGATAGCTTGCATTCGTGGTACTGGGCCACAATTGGCCCAAGTCAGATTTTCGAAAACGGTCTACTTAGGAATGTATTTATGGCTTTGAGCTGGAAGCTGAGCGGTTGTGTGGCGTTTGGGCTCATCATGTTGGGACTTTTGGGTTGTTCCAGCGAACCAGTTCCACAGCCAAAATCGAGTGGTGCCACTTCTGGAGGGGATGAGAAGTCTCCTGCGAAGGAGCCAGCTAAGGACCTCTCGGGTAAAGTGCAACTCGATGGCAGCAGCACCGTATTCCCAGTCTCTGAAGCAGTGGCCGAAGAGTTTAAGAACAAGTACGGCAGCGGCGTTCAGGTAACCGTCGGTGTATCGGGTACGGGTGGCGGCTTTAAGAAGTTCCTCCGCGGCGAGATTGACATTGCAGATGCTTCCCGTCCGATCCTGAAAAAGGAATGGGATGAAGCCAAGGCAAACGGAATCGAATTCATTGAGTTGCCAATTTGCTTCGACGCTTTGACGATCGTGGTTAATAAAGAAGCTACTTGGGTAGATACTATTACCATCGCCGAACTGAAGAAAATGTGGGAGCCCGACGCTAAAGATAAGGTCATGAAGTGGAGCGATGTTCGCGAAGGTTGGCCCGATCAGCCCTTGGCCCTTTTTGGTGCCGGAACCGATTCGGGAACGTTTGACTACTTCACGGAAGCTGTCAACGGCAAGGCCAAAGCAAGCCGTTCGGACTACACCCCTAGCGAGGACGACAACACACTGGTTCAAGGTGTTGAAGGCAATAAGTACGCCCTAGGTTACGTTCCTTACGCCTACTACGAGCCGAACAAAGACAAGCTAAAGGCCGTCAAAATCGATGCCAAGGGAGACGGCAATGCCGTCGAGCCAAGCCCTGAAAACATCGTCAAGGGAACGTACATGCCTCTATCGCGCCCACTTTTCATCTATGTTGCTAAGAAGTCGGCAGAGCGGGCTGAAGTGAAGGCTTTTGTCGATTTCTACCTCACTAGCGTGAAGGAATTGAGCACCGAGGTGAAGTACCTGCCTCTTCCTGATGCGGCCTATACCACGGTTCAAAAGCGATTCACCGACCTGTCGACCGGCACTGCCTTTGGTGGTGAGCAAGCGGTGGGATTGTCGATTGAAGAGATTTTGAAGCGCGAAGTCGCCAACTAGTCGCGCTCCGGTAAAGCCGTAATTCCTGGCTCAACCTCACACAACTTTCGTGAGGTTGAGGGGGAGTGGTTCGGCAGACTGAATCGGGCATAATATCCAGGGTCAGTCGCGGAAACGTGAAATAGAAGATTGGCCCCATAGGTATGTTGGGGCCGCCTCTTCGGACGGATTTTTTTCAGGAAGACTCCCTTTGAGTTCTGCTCCTACGCCTGCAACGCCAAGTAAGCCTTATAAAGTGAAGCGATTACGCCCTAATCGTTCGCTGGGAAGGGCTAGTCGCGTCTGGCGAGATATCCGAGAGAGGATGATCGCTGGGGCACTGGCGTTGGCCGCATCATTCTCCGTAATCGTCACTCTGGGTATCTTGTGTGTGCTCGCGTATGAGTCGCGCGAGTTCTTTGCCAAAGTGTCACCGTTTGAGTTTTTGACCGGAACCAGTTGGACGCCCCTCTTTAATCCGGCTTCGTTTGGTGTTTTGCCACTACTGACTGGCACGCTGGTAACCACCGCCGTGGCGCTAGTGATTGCGTTGCCACTCGGAAGCATCATCGCTATCTATCTGAGTGAATTTGCACCCCCGATCGTGCGTGAGGTCGTTAAGCCAGCGCTGGAATTGCTTAGCGCTGTTCCCACGGTTGTTTACGGTTACTTTGCGATGCTCTTTGTCGCCCCACTTTTGCAAAAGGTGATTCCGGGCTTGGGCAGTTTTAGTATGCTCAGCGCGGGGGTGGTGATGGGGATCATGATCATTCCCTACGTCAGCTCCCTTAGCGAAGATGCCATGCGCAGCGTTCCGATGATTTTGCGAGAAGGCTCGTATGCCCTGGGGGCGGGCAAAATCACCACCGCTTTAAGAGTTGTTGTTCCGTCGGCAATTTCGGGAATTGGTGCTGCTTATATCCTTGCAATTTCGCGAGCCATTGGCGAAACCATGATCGTTGCCATTGCTGCCGGCAATCAGCCAAAGTTTACGCTCAATCCCATAAGTCAGGCCCAGACGATCACCGCCTACATTGTGGCCGTTAGCCAGGGTGACTTGCCGCATGGGAGTATCGGATACCAATCTATTTTTGCGACGGGGCTTTTGTTGTTTCTGATGACCTTGGTATTCAACATCGCAGGACATATTTTGCGTCGTCGATATCATCAGTCCTACTAGTCATAGGCGAAGTAGTAGCTCATTGTTTGATGGGAAGTCATGTCTGATCCACAGAAGATGATTCAGTATCGCAAACGCCAAGACCTGATTTTTCAGGTCCTCGGGTTGCTTTGTATGCTGGTCGGAATTGCAATGCTGATTGCTCTGCTCTGGGGGCTGATTCATGATGGTTGGCCGCGGTTGACGCTGGGGTTCTTTGAAAAGTTCCCCTCGCGAAAAGCAGAGAATGCAGGCATTTTGTCGGCCTGGGTTGGCTCATTATGCCTCATGACGGTCACGATGCTGACCGCAGTTCCCCTCGGGATTGCCGCAGCCGTCTATCTGGAAGAGTATGCCAAAAAGAACTGGTTTACGACGCTGATTGAGATCAATATCTCTAACCTAGCGGGTGTCCCCTCGATTATTTACGGCCTTATGGCGCTCGGCATGCTAAGCATGCTGCAAGGGGGAGAGACCTTTCTTAAACAATCGTTGCATCTGAATATTACGCTGAATCCCGGGCGAAGTATTATGCTGGGCGGCATGACTCTGGGGCTGTTGGTATTGCCAATTATTATTGTTTCAACGCGAGAGGCGCTGCGAACCATTCCACAAGCGATTCGCGAAGCTTCTTACGCCTGTGGTGCCACCAAGTGGCAAGTGATTCGATATCACCTTCTGCCTTATTCCATGGGCGGTATTGCAACGGGGACGATCATTGCCATGTCGCGTGCCATTGGTGAGACAGCGCCGCTTATCACCATCGGTGCACTTACGTATATTGCCTTCCTACCGGAATCCCCCGTCCATTTGTCGCCACCTTCGGTGAACATGCATTGGCTCACAGCACAGTTCACCGCACTTCCCATTCAAATGTTCAACTGGACAAGTCGGCCCCAAGCGGCATTTCATCAGAACGCAGCTGCCGCCGGATTGGTGCTGATTGGGTTTACGCTTTCCATGAACGCGATTGCCATCTGGGTTCGGTACCGTGTACGCAGTAGAATTAAGTGGTAAGTGATTTACCATGGAACCAACCTCAGCTACCTCCGAAAATAAGACTCGCCAGCTCGACTCGCGCGGGAATGATTGCTTCGCAGCGCCCTTCTGCGTTAGGTGGCCCGAACAAAGCAGAAGTGCGAAATGTGCACTTCTACTATGGGGCTAAGCATGCCCTCAAGGGAATCAACCTTCCGATTCCGGCGAATACGGTGACCGCCCTCATTGGTCCCTCGGGGTGTGGAAAAAGCACGCTTCTGCGTTGTTTCAATCGGATGCATGATTTGTATCCAGGAAATCGCTACGAAGGTCAGATTGTGCTGTATCCCAGTGAGATCAACATTTTGGACGCGTCCGTTGACCCAATGGAAATGCGGTTGAGAACGGGAATGGTGTTTCAAAAGCCCAATCCCTTCCCCAAGTCCATCTTTGAAAACGTTGCCTATGGGCTGCGGTTGCGATTTGTGCGAGATAAGGCAGAACTTGCAAATCGCGTCGAACAGGCACTTCGGTCGGCTGCATTGTGGGATGAAGTCAAAGATCGTTTGCAGCAATCGGCAATGCGACTTTCTGGTGGACAGCAACAGCGGTTGTGTGTCGCACGCGCGCTGGCGACAGAACCCGAATTGTTGCTTTTGGATGAGCCGACCTCGGCGCTGGATCCCATCGCAACATCAAAAATTGAGGACATGATCGATAGCCTCAAGGACCATGTGACGATCCTCATTGTGACTCACAACATGGAACAGTCTGCACGTGTGGCAGATTACACGGCGTTTATGTACCTCGGCGAATTGATCGAGCGTGGGCCAACTGCCCAAATCTTCCAGAATCCGAAGGCCGACCTGACTGAGAAGTACTTGACGGGCTCGTTCGGATAGTCGATTGCCGCTTTGAAAAAGTCCAAAATCTGGTCTAATTGCTCGCTGAAGGGCGTTCTTAACTAGATTTTCCTTGGCTTTTGAAGGTGCGGCTGCGTGGGGTTAACTACCAAGCGACTTATCGTTACGGACGAACTACTTGCACAGTTTGAGCGAGTGGATCGAGCGGTGCAGTCGCTCTGCGGCCTTCCGCGGAAGCAAATCACGGGGCTGTTTGATCGCAGCTGTGTCAGCGTCAACGGTGCCGTCTGTTCACAGACCTTTCGCCGACTAGCCGTTGGTGATGTTGTCGAATTATCCTTTGAAGCTGGCCGTAAATATACTCCTCGCAACAAGCCTAGAGGCGAACTCGGGTTTGACATAGTCTATGAAGATGCCCAACTGCTAGTTGTCAACAAGCCGGCTAATCTGTTGACTGTCCCCACGCCACGTGGCGAAACCAATACGCTGCTCGATAAGGTCACACGTTACGTTCGGTACATCGCTGGTGGCAAACAAGCGTTTGCTGCCCATCGTCTTGATCGTGGGGTGTCGGGGTTGCTCGTCTTTGGCAAGTCGCTAGAAATGTCGCAGAAGATTCGAGACCAGTTCGCGGCACACAAGCCACGGCGCGAATATGTTGCAATTGTCGCGGGGCAGATGGAACAATCGGAAGGTACATTTCGTAGCCTGCTGGCAACAGACCGCGATTTGAATCGATTCTCGACCGATGATGAAAGCATTGGTCAGTTGGCAATAACGCACTATCGCGTTAGGCAGCGTCTGGCAGATACGACGGTTGTCAGCGTGCGTCTAGAAACTGGGCGGCGGAATCAAATTCGCGTTCACTTTGCGGAAGCCGGGCATCCCGTCATTGGCGACCCTCGCTACGAAACTCAGCTTGCCACCCATCGGCGATGGCCCTATCGCCGCTTAGCATTGCATGCACGCGAACTGGGCTTTACCCATCCTGTCTCCGGTAAGCCACTCGATTTCCAGGTGGAGCTTCCTACGGAGATGAAGCAGTTCTTGCAGAGCTCTCGGCGCAAATAGCCCCTTGGCCTTCGCAGTCAATCTTTCAATAAAAGAGGGAGAGCATTCATGGGAATGTTCCCCCTTTGGCTTTTCGCAGTACTCTAGTTGGCTATCTGCTATTTCCGCTTCAGTGTAAAAGCCGTGTAGTGAAAGCCGGTTTCATCGCCGGTAATCATGCCACCGCCGGGTGCCAAGTACCGAGCCAACACGCCAAACGGTGGCAGGGGAGTCTCCTTGGTTGCATCTTCAATCGACTTAAAGAAGGGATTGCGAGTGGCTTGTTCTGCCAGTGCCTGTTTGGTGGATGCAGAGGTCGCCAAATCGTACATCATTCGCATGCTTTCCTCAGGCTGTGTAAAGGAAACAAACCCAGGTGCATCACCACCAGGTTGGCGGCGAATCTTAGCGGCGATTAACTTGTAATCCAGCTGTTGGGAAAGGCTACGTGAAGAGTCATTCATGGTTTGAATCGCTTCATGAAGCGTTCCCGTGCTGTCGCTCACAACGACATAGTCACCCAGGATGGCGAAGCACGGTTCGGGAACCCTGATGTTGGCCGGCCGCTCGCCGTTTGGCTGAGGAACCTTGGCAACGAAGTATTGCACGCTGCCAAATGAACGAGATTCTAGGCCTTCTTTGAACTTGGTGGTGACCTTGTCAAAGGTGGCTTGAAAGGCTTTGGCATCCTTGAGTTTCAAGCCAATCATTACCGTTTGCGAGTTGACCCGTACTGGTCGTTCAATCCAAGTAAAGTAACTAACACGTCCATCCAGCGCGGGAATGATCTCGGTCAGTACATCCACACCAAGGTTGTCACTGAGTCGCACCTTGATCTCATTTTCCAATGCATTCTCGCCCTGCAGGCTATTGTAGAGCTTGCTTCCATTGCGTACGAAATCATCAAATTTGCCGTGGAACGTGATGTAGTTGTTGGCCGTACCAGGCACCCAGGGCTCAGGGGTCGAGTCGCCCGAGCCGAGCGCCAGTAGGTCGATCACGCCTGATCGTGGGTTCTCCAGCAATAGGTGCATATGAGCGACCGAGTCAAAATCCCCTTGATTGAAGATCATGCTGCCTCCAATCGCTTGCAGGCCATCAAGTCCTAGTGCGGGGAACAAGCCAGCGACGACCGATGCCGCAGAGCCTCGAACAAGGCGCCGGGTGAGAACGATTGGTTCTGCATACCAAGTGAGGTTGGGTTGACGCTCGCCCGTACTGCCACATCGGCTCATCACGGCGTTGTAACGGTCATTCTGGGAAAGCGTATTTCCCTTCGGCTGACCATTCCAAGCGGCTAATAGATCTGGAAGGATCTCGGCCGACGTGCAGGCTAGGAAAGTCCCGTCACGCTGGACAATTCGAACGGGGGGCGCGCCACCATCGGGACCAGCAAATACGGTAACTTGCTCTCCCTCTACCATTTCGATTGTTTTGGAACCACCAGCCTGCTTGAGGAACTCTTCAGCGCGTTCGATGAATAGTTTGTTTGCGGTACGGACTTGGTCCTTTGTTTCAATCAGAAAGACGATCGCAGGTTGACGCTTCGGAACGTCGACCACAGCGAAGCAAATCTCTCCCTGGGGAATTTTCAGCAGGTCATCGAGGGGCACGCCGACGTTTTCTTCGATCCGCTTCCAGGCCTCTTGCAGAGCGGCATAAAAACGAGACACCACCGGCTTTACTTGTTCATCCTGGCCCATTCGCCCCAAGGCCGTCTCGCGAAAGGCTTCACGGGCTTTCGGCAGGTCGGCCATTCGAACCATGACCAAGGTCCCCTCGGGCAGGATCTGCGGTGCGACCAATTTCGCGCCAGCCTCTTGCTGCGCGACTGGCAGTCCCCCAGGTACATAACAGCGACGCCAAAACAGCGCAGAGGACGAATGCGGATGGTAATCGTGGCATTTTCATTTCAAAATAGAGGGGGGAGAAAAGGCAAAGCAAACACCCTGGACTTGCGTTACCCATGGGTTTTACGTTTGCGTAAGTTGTTCGCAGGGAACTGTTTAGAGGATATACAGCGAAAAAGCCGGCAAGTTTCAACCTGTCGACCACAAATCCAGAATATTTTGGAAGGCAATTCTTCCACTTTCCGCTTGCAACCGGAGCGGTTTACCATCAAGAATAGGGATAATGACCTTTGTACGCTGTGCGGAAATTATGTCGCCGAAATCATCGGGCATAAGTCGAAGCAAATAAGGATGCCTGGGGTTTCTAGAGCTAGGACAGCTTTTGCTCAGCAACCTTGCACGGCGGTTGAGCGTCAGAAAGAACTTGCAAATGAAGATCAACCTAAACCGGTTTGCTGTTATCACTATGCGAAGCAAGTGGTTGCGCTGGTTTGCCTGTACCACGATGCCGGTCGCTTTGGTCCTGGGGATTGGTGCCAGTGCGGAAGTATTCGCGCAAGGCACGTCGAATTCGACAACCGCCAACACGGCGTTTGGATCTCGCTCTTACGCAGGTACCCAGCAGTCGAGTCGCACATCCTCCAGTAATTCATCGGCGATGGGGCAGTCCGGTTCCATGGGAGGATCAGCGCTAGGCCAATCCGCAGCGTTTGGTGCCTCTAGTCGCCAGCAAGGGGGTGGGTTTGTAGGTGGCGGCAGTCAAAACGCTCGGTCGGTGGGCAATGTTATGGCTGGCCAGGCTGGTTCAAATCAAATGGGCGGCATGGGGCAAAACATGATGTCCCAGATGGGGCGCAACAATCAGCGAAACGGCCAAAATGGTTTTGGACAACAAGGCAACAATGGAAACAATCAGCAACAGCGCAATAATCTGTTGCGTGTTCCACTAAAGTTGGGGTTCACTCCAACCCCGGTGGCAACCACTGCGTTTTCTGCTCAAACTTCCGCCCGATTGCAGAAGTTGCCTGCCCTGAAGAACGCACGCGGTGTCAACGTAACCATCGAAGGGGCTACGGTTGTCCTGCGGGGAGAAGTTGCATCGGAAGCGGACCGGGAGCTTGCGGAAGGTTTGATGATGCTGGAGCCTGAGGTGTCCGAGGTTCGGAACGAGCTGCAGATCCGCTCGACACCACCCGTGACCGAGGTACTACCGGTCCCGTCGAACGCGCGCTCCTCGCAACCGTAAAGCGGTAGTTATCACCTCGCGATGCACTAGTGCCCTCGAATGTGCTCGGCATGTTTGGTGCAAATGGGCCCTGCTGCAGGGCTGGCATGTTCACCCCTGGGGTTTGTGGCGGAATGCCCCCCATGTTTTGCGTCGTGGGTGCACCTTCTCGATCGCCTACTAACCGCTGCGCAGTTCCTGAGGGAAGTGCAATCGAAAGTGTTTCTACAACGCGTGGCGACTCTGCGTTTTGCACAGGAGTTGTTGGTTGATAGTATAGCCCAGCACCGGTCGTGGAATGGATCGGGGAGTTTACATGGGGCTGATGCGTTGCAGCAGGCTGTTGATAGCTGGCTTGTGCAATGTCTCCTCCCAGGCCTTGCGAAGGATAGGCCGTAGCGCTTTGGAACGCTGGGCCCGTACTTCCCTGCGGCGCAATTTGCGTCACGGGAACGGCTCCTTGATGGATTTCAAATTTGGGCTGTTCGGTTTTGGTGCCAGGAAGGTTTTGCTGTGCCTGTTGGCCTACGCAAACCTGTCCCTCGGCCGAGGTGAAGATCGGCACAAGCGAGATGTCGGCTTCGGGGCCACCCACAGCGTCCCATGGAACCCAAACGCTGTAGGAAGCGCCGAGCTGGGTTGGAGTGAAGTGCTTCGAGAACTGGTCAGCCCGGAAGACAAAGGTTTTATCAGGGGTTGTTTTCCCGGGAGTTGTGTTTGAGTCGTTGTAGCCGTACACGACGAGCTGTCCCTCGACCGGGATAACCTCGTCCTTGCCATTGTAGAAGTAAATGCGCCCGCCAAAGCCACGCGTAGCTGGTGAGCCAGGCTGGTTGTACATCGCTGGTGACCAAAGCACGACCATTCGTGAGGGCTGTTGGAACTTGCTTTTGACAACCTTCTTCGACGCATCTTCTGAGGGCCAAAGCTTCGAAAGGCTCTTGCCACTGAAAGACTGACAGCCTGTTGCCGTCAACGTCAACATTACCACGAGTAGTAGGCGGTTGGTGATCATGGCCGTGGAATACTTTGTAGAACGTGTTGGATTGATTGGGCAGTCGGCGTGATGCAAACGTTGTTTACCGAGCTGGCACCGTATAGACTGCGGGGCTAACTGGGGAAGCAGAGGGACCCGGTCCGGTAGCCGAAGCGGGCGAAACCGGTTGATAGACACTATTCTGCGGCCCAAATGTTGCCGGCGGTGAATAAGGTTCCAATTGACCATTGTTTGGGGCAGGGCGTCGTTGCATTTGTTGCGTTAGGTTTGGCGGACTAGCCGCTTTCACCTGTTCTGGACGAGGGCCACGCCCTGGTGCCGAAGTACCACTTGTGCCGGGCAATGGTGGTAGAGGGACAGGAGCGGGGGGATTAAACGGATCAGGTTGAAGAACTCCGTTCGGGGCCGCATTCCCTGGTGTACCATCAGGTAACGCCGGGTTGAAGTTAGGCTGAGGTGTTGGCAAGGTTCCGCCAGGGAATGGCATGTCTTGCGGCGACAACATTACACCGGGCTGTTCATCAGGGAAAATGATAGGCGACTGAGTACCATCGTAGGGGCCACGTGAACCTGCAAAGGGGACTTCCCCATGGAGGTTGGCAACATCAGCCAGGCACCAGTTCATACGTTGCGATTCGCGCGATCCAAGCCAAGCTTGCCGCTCTTGCGAATCAACAATGTAGGGCGTCAAAATGATCAACAGCTCGGTGCGATCCGTCTGAACCGAATCAAAACGGAACAAGCGACCTAGAACAGGAACATCGCTTAAGTAGGGAACTCGTCGGGTAAATTCAGTTTGGGACTTGGTAATCAATCCACCCAAGATCACCGTCTGCCCGGAGCGTGCACTAACGGTCGTTTCTGCATTCGTTACCTTGATCTGTGGCGATTTGATCACCTCGCCTGTATTGGTGACCGAAATTGGAATGCCATCTGCAATGGCACCCAGTTCCGACTTTTCTGCATTCACTTCCATCACAATCACACCGTCGGAGCTGGTGCGTGGGGTAACCCCTAGAATCACACCAACGTTTTCGAGCGTTGTACTATTCGTCGTACCAAAGGTGGTTAAGTTGGAGGATGTAATACGTGGTACGCGAGCACCGACTTGAATATAGGCTGGCTGGTTGTCCAATGTTTGGATCTGTGGCCGGCTTAGTACTTGCATCCGCTTCGATTGCTGCAAAGCACGAACAAGAAGGCTGACCGACTCGCTGCTGGCCGACAGTACCATACCGCCGTACCCCAGTGTCGTATCGGCCCGGCCAATGCCCAGGTTGGAGAAACCTTGTCCACCAACGTTTTTGGCGGTTCCCAGTGATTGAGCACTGCTATTATTGCCCAAAGCGGATCCCACAAAAGGGAAGCCGACGATGTTCGTACCATTGGACGTGCCGTTAGAGTTTGTCCCACCACCGACACCACGATCAAACAGGAGAGCATCCTGCAAACCGAGTTCGACGCCGAATTGGTCAATGTCACCCAGTGTGATCTCCGCAAGGAGAACTTGGATCACCACCATAGGATTGCGACGATCTAGCTGTTCAACAACCCGCTGCATTTCAGCATGGAAACGGGGCGTGGCACTTACGATCAAGCTATTGCTGACAATTTCAGGAACGACGATTACTTCGCGTTCAATCTGTTCGAAGGGGCTGACAAGGTTAGGATTCTGCTGCGTGACTTGACGCTGATTCGTAAGAAATTGGTTCAGCGCGGTTGCAACATCCGGCGCGAACGAATTTCGCAACCGGTAGACCGTTGTGATTCGGCCACGAATATCTCCTTCATCCAGTCGAACGAGCAATTGGTAGACAACCTTTAGATCGCCAGCGTTACCCGAGGCAATGATCGTGTTGGTACGTTGATCCACCGAGAAGCGAAGGGGAACAATGGTGTTTTCGCCACTTCCCGTGGCAGAGATATTCGCACCTTGGGCACCGCCACCCCCTTGGCCCTGTTGGCCTTGCCCTGAGGGTTGGCCGAAGAGCGATTGCAGCATCGTAATCAGCGATTGAGCATCGCCGTTGACGATGGAGAAAACCTTGATCTGGGCTTCGGTGCTGGGAAGGCTGTCAAGCTGTTCGATCAGGGCACCGATCAGTGGCATGCTCTTGGCAGGACCGTTGACTACGAGGGCATTTCCTCGCGTATCGGCTGTGATGCGCGTGTCGGCCAAGATTCCCGATTGCAGGATCTCTTCCCCCTTCGCATCGACGCGTAAAAACTGGAGGGCAGTCGCACGGCGTGTTGGCGTTGTACGGCCTGTTCCTTGCTGCTGTTGTTGCTGCTGTTGCTGTTGACCTTGGGCACCGCCGGTAATCCGCTGTCCGTTGATGGCTTCTTGAATAACCGGCGCTAGTTCTGTTGCCAAAGTGTTCTTCAGGCGGAAAATATGAACTTCGTTGATCGCGTCTCCAGACTCAACATCGATGGACTCAATCAGCGTAGCAACTTCTGCAAGGTCGCGAGGGCTGGCCTGTACGATCAATGTGTTCGAGCGATAGTCGCCATAGATAGTTCCGCGTGGTGCCAGGCCCGTTGCTGATGGCGTTGCACCGCCAGCCGCTCCTGGAACTGCCCCGGGGGCTCCCGTTGCAGCACCACCTGATAACCCTGCAAAGAAGTTGCGAACGGTGGTTTCGGCGTCGATGACTGACACATTCTTCAATCGAAAGACTTGCAGCCGGGCCTCTGGATTGACCGGCTGGTCCAGCTTCTCAATAAGGTCCTTTACAGGTCCGACGTTCTCTTTACGCCCAATCAAAAGCAATGCATTGGGATGGACTAGTGGCGTGATAGAAACGCGCCCCTGCCGAGCCGAGAATACCGTGTCGTAGATTCGGTTGATGAGTTCACTAACGGAAGTACCATCAAGATGCTTTAGGTTGTAGATTTCAACCTCAGGCTGCGTCTGAACACTGAGCGATTCAATCTGTTCAATCAGCTTTTGAACGCGTGCCACATCTTTCTTTTTGCCACGTAGAACCATGACATCAAGCCCGTCGAGGAACTCGATTTGAACGGTGCCAATCTTGCTGTTGTCGCCATCGGCTTCGGGAGCAACCTCTTCTGCTGCTTCCGCAGGAGCAGCCATCTTTGCTTCTTCCTCTTCTTTTTCCGTCAAAGGTTTGGCAGCAGCGTCTTCAGCTGGCTGGAAGACCATCGTGAGGAAGTCGCCGATTTTCTTGCGTTCGCCGAGCGCGGGGAACTTGCCCGTCGTGTTGCGAATCAAGTCCATTGCTTCTTGGATCTTGCTTGGTTTGGCACTTGTCAGTGAGACCAGCCGCGTCTCGCCGGCTGGAATTGGTGCGCGATCAATACTCTGGACCAGCTTGGTAACAATTGCCTTTTGGGCGGAACTACCCCGCATGGTAACCGTGTGCTTCAGGTGATCAACCTCTAGCTGTAGTTTCTCGCTACCTGCTAGGGGAATGGAAATGATCGAGCGCCCTTCGGCAAGGCGATTTTGAACCGAAATGCGACCCGGTCCAATGGACTCGAGTTCTCGAACGGCATCACGCCCTTGAATGTGACGCAGGGCGATGGTGGTCGGCCCATCGGCAGCGCCCTTCACATCCTTGGTCGCCCCCTTGATGGTCTCTTCTTTAACTCCGCTGGAAGTTAGTCGCTTGATCTCTGCAGCGATCTTAGCTTGTTGGTCGCGAGGTGCGATCGCTACGATTTGACCCGTTCGCGAATCTGCAGCGATCCGTATTTGTTGGTTACCTGAGAACTTAGCTTGAAGCTTTAGAGCGACCCCCTCAGCTTTAGTCTGATCAACCGGATACCCCTGGGCGACCGTATCGGTAGGCTGCTCAGTGGCAACTGCCTTACTTGCCTTGGTTGTTGCGCCTAGCGCAACAACAATCTTCTTTGGCGCAGCGGGTGTCTGAGCTTCGACAGGTAAGTTGCTCAACACGGCTCCCATGAGCGCTAGACTAGCGCCTAGGGTGCGAAATGTTCGCACGGCCGTCCAACGCGGGGTTGGGGAGCAATCGATCGGTGATCGTGTGGTTGTTTTGTTCATGTTCGGTTGAGGGGGGCTAACCGTCCGCTGAGCATGGCAGTGCGCAATGACTGCCGGAAAAGTCTGTGCCATCGGAATAATCGGCACATCTTCACATTCGGCGTTAATGGAACCCACAAGAAAATGGGTTATTTGAGGACGCCCTAAACTTATGTTGTCAAAGGGTTTAGGGAGATAGCAAGAAATAAAAAACGCCCTGACTTGGGCGTTTAGGGAAGCTAGAAAGAGATTCGCGTCTTCGCCAGGCTACGGAGTTTTTGCAACCTCGCTAGTTTGAAGCAGGCTGCCGCCTTTCTCTAGAGACTGCAGCTTGCCATCCTGTTCAAACGTGAATCGACCAGAGCCAATTTCCTTGACGATTCCCTTCACGGAGCCAATCTCGAACTTGTCTCCTGCCTTAAGTCGCAACGTCTGTCCCTTGGTACGGATGTGAAGCCAAACTTGGTTCTCATTGGCCGACTCCAAAACAGCACTTAGGATAGTGTATTTGGCATCGTCAAATTCGAGCTTCTTCGGCGTTTCAGGCAGCGGTGGCGGTGGATCATTGACGGTTACCAGCACGACCTTGTTCACCGACAAGGGAGGAAATCCATCATCGGTCGCAGTGATCGTTAAGGAATACTCACCGGCCTTGGAGGGAGTCCAGGTAATACGGCCTGAGGCAGGATCAATCTTGGCCGACAGGTTAGGAGCTCGCAAAGTGTAGTTTAATTTGTCCAGAGAATCAGGATCACTTCCCTGCGCCGAGATGTTCACCGCCGCATCACGCATAGCGGTCAGACGTTCAGAGACTCCAAGTTGTGGCGGTTGGTTAGAACCACCAAATACGTTCCTTGCCAGGATGGCAGTCAGGTAGGCGTCATTGTCTGGTAGCCGCAAGCGGTTGGCGGGATGGATTGGCAATTCCTCCGCATTTGTAGAGCCCTTTACGGCCATCGCTTCAACGGTAAAGTCGAGGTCGAGCTCTTTCGAATTCTTGATGGGACGAATCTTCAATCGACTGATTCGATGAAGCAGGTCCGTCGAGTAGAACTTGTACATGAAGGTAGTCAGGCCGCGCAGGTCAGACTTTACCGATACCGTAAACGCATACTGTGTGTGCTCGCCAACCTTAATGCCGCGCTTCTTCGTGATGCTGCTCTCTTTGGTCATGCCGGCTTCACTCAGCGTCTGGGTGAGCCAGTTGCCATACTTGTTTTGCGCTTCATTTTTACCGGCACTTGGAAGGCTTTGGTCACGATAGCGAGCCATGCGGGTTGAGGCACGACGGGCGAGTAGATCCTGTCGTTCGGCAGCAGAAATCTTCTTCTTAAGGTCGGCAATCCGTGTATTGCGCGATTGATACATGCCACCAATCATGTTGTAGGCGATGAACGCAATCACCAGCACAGCCAAGCCGCCAACAAGCACTGCCAACTTCTTTTCGCGATCGTTCATGACTTACCTCCTGTCGTGGAGGTTGCTTTACTATCGGCCGCAGGTTTCTCTTTGCTGGTACTAGGTTCGGCAGGTGCCTTCGCCTCTTTCGACTCACCTTTTGCGGGTGTTGTTGACGTAGCTGCTTTAACAACTTCTGCCGATACCGGTGGATCGTCGGGGCTTATGTGCAATTCAGCACTAAAGCTCCACGCAAAACCAGGAATCGAGCTTTTTTTCTCGGCTCGATTCCCATAGACCGTGTGCCGCGAATCCCGCAGCGTTTGTTCGATCTTGCTTAGGACCTGGTCACTAGCGGCACCACCTTGAATCGCGGCAGTAATGGGGGTTCCTGGAGTCCCCGTTGTGACGGAAAGCTCTTCAAGCCGCGCTTCATTGGCGGGCGGAAACTTCATGGAAAGTGCCAAGAGCTCATCCAGCAATACCACATCCTGATTGGCAAACTCATCTACCTTTTCAGTACTGGTAAGTACGGGTTTGCCCTTCTCTGCCAACGATTGCTTGTTTTTCAACGTGACGTTGAGGGACGCAATTTCCTGATCCAGCGTGGAGAGTGACCAGTAAAGGTAGCCAGCAAAAATCAGGAAGAGTGCCGCGGCCGCAATGCCAGCCTTGATCAGCAGCGGTCGATAGCTAATAGGAATAGGGCGTCGCCGTGGATTGAGGAAGTCAATCGTTGGCGCTCGGCCTGTAGCTTGCGAATGAAGGACGCCAACCAGTGGCGCAAATACGCTGGTCGATTCTTGGATCGACTCCGACGATTTGGTGGAGATCCCAGGAGCGGCAAGTGGATCAAACAGCGTGACCGATAGCGAGCCCTTAAACTCGTCAACCAGCGCCTTGTAAAGTGTTCGCTGTTGCCCTTCGTTTCCCAGTAGCACGATTTCTTCGGCAGCGCCACCACCTAACTGATTGCGAGCTGCAACCATCGTCCGGCGGATTTCTGCCACAAGGCTTCGGCTAAGAGTCGCGGGGTCTTCATCGGGCACTAGCCGAACGGAACGTGGAAATACCACATTTCGCCCCGAAATCACAGTCAGGTCAGCTTCGCTTCCAAGCACGTCAACGAGTAGGCGATACTTGTTGTCAGCAAAGGTTTCAGGCAACAATTCTGCGGCCGCAAAGGGGCGGCATACAACGTGGACTAAACGAAGCCCTGCTTTGTCGGAAAGCCGACGAACATCAGCAAGTACATTGGCCGGCAGTGCGGCTGCCAGCAGGATTTTGCTCCCATCGCTTGCGTCGGCAAGGGGAATGAAGTCGACTGGCCAATCATCCGTTAGCGAACTAAAGCTCCGCGCCGCTTGAAAGCGAACAAGGTCGGGCAATTCCTCATTAGGAACCGGCGGTGCCTGTAGAGTACGGATCTCTAAAAGCGTACGTCCAATCGATATCGTTGCATCAAGCTTGTTCCAGCCAAGCTCGATGATCTTTTGTGCTAGAAGATCTAATCGGCCTGCATTGGTTGTCGGTGGGTCCCCTTCGGCTACCGTAGGGAAAGGAATCGTTATTCCCTTCTCCAAAACGACACGCCCGCCCCCTAGCTCTGCGACGGCTAGTCGTGCAAGTTGCGTATCCCATTCCAGTGCCAAATAACGAGCCATGTCGTGCTGTGTCTAATTCTGTCTGCGAGGTAGTAAGTCCCAGGTTATTCCGAAAAGCCAACCCCCAAGGTTTGCACAGCAAAACCACGCCCCAAATGGCTGAGGTCTCTCCAGAATAATAGCTGGGGAGGCTTCGTTGTAGTGTCAAAAATCACTTCGGCGCGAGATGCCGCCGTTCCACCTTCAAAATAGCCCACAATTTGCCCCCGGAAGACACTTCCTCGGCAGGTCATATAGGGGGACATTTGACGCATTTCCGTCAAAGTCAGCACCCCTTCGGCCGCCAGCCAAGTTTCGTGACGCCGTCCTGGCTTTTCATCCGTTGGCTCTGGCACGCGCGCACTGAGGATGCGGTTGACGATGTCATCATTCATGCCCGGAATTCCACGTAGGACGGTAGCCGAGGCCTGATTGATGTTGATTCGTCCAGGGATTTTTTCCGAAGGATTGATGGTGCAGTAATCCAGAAGGACGGGCAGCGTCACATTCATGGAGGCGATCGAATCCTCAAACGGGGATGCGATTACGGTAGCAGCCATCGTTCCCGAAGTACTTGATGCGCCAGATGTTGCTCCGGTCGACGACCCCGATGCAGGAATCTGTACCCGCGCGCCAACAAGGTCAAGCACCTGCGAAAGCACGGCACGTCCTGGTTGGCTGGTATCCACGGTCGCTACGATTCCCTTTTGACCGGTGTCAGATCCCGAATAGGGGCCATAGCGCCGATAGGCCAAAATGAAGGTGACCCACTCCGAAGGCATCACAGCCGTAAGCGACTGCTGCAATTTGTTGAGGTCGGGCTCATTCAGATAAATGCGAGGCTCACCCTTGGGCGTTTGGTTTGACTCTTGACTATAAAGCGTCAAAAACGATGCCCATCCTTGAAGGTTGGAAGAATCGAATGATCCCGCGCCTTTTTCGGCAGGATCCAATGTGCCATTGCGATTGGCATCGGCACCAAACAATAGTTCTGGAGTGACCCCCCGTACTAAAAGCAGCTCTTCGACCGTTTCTAGTGGGCCATTTTTGGCCGCATATGGGGGCGACAATCCTGAGTAGTGATCATCTTCTGCACCCAGATCGCGAGCTTCGGAATCAGGATCCATCCAGTCCAAAATGGCGTCTGCGGTCTCTTCCGTCATGCCAGGAAGGGCCATCAACAGCGTTCGTCCTGCGCCTGGCTGCGTATCATCCACAATCAAAAGCGTGTTCAAATTCAGACGGGCCGATTCGTCTTCCAACCCATGTCTAACACCTTCAAATTCCCCTTCATCATTGGTTGCGGGAGCAACGACCGCAAAGCTTCCGCGTAGGGCAGGGTCTTCATCCTGCACCACGTTAATGCCGCGAAAATACTCAGGGTTGTCAAAAATGCCCCCGGCTGCCTGGAGGTCTTCGGGAGTGGCCGACAAAAACTGGCGTGTCGCATCGATGCCTGAATCGACCAGTAGGCGAGTTTGCAATTGCCGTCCACCCAAGTCGGCCGCTTCACGATGGGTAATCATTAAATCGGTAAACGCGTACGACCCCAGTGTTAGCATCGCCACCACAATAAGGACAAGCAGCAACACCATCCCCGGACGTGCAGTACGCCGAGTGTTTCTTTGCTTCTGGTGTTTTCGTCCCCGTGGAGCGGGCATTACTTGCTCCCTGATTTACTGGAACTCGATGTCGAGCCGGAGCTACTGGAAGAGCTCTCCTCTTCTTCCGTTGTCTCAGGCGGTAGATTTGCACCCGGCTTGGCAACAGGGATCGGAATTACCATGCGGAATGTTTGCGCTGGAGCCGATTTTGCCTGAGTCGTATTTCCCAAAAAGCTCGGGCTATCTGCAAGTGTTGGATCGGCCATAAGAATTTCCGCTTCTACGGCCAAGGGCAGGCCTCCTTGCTCATCACTATCCCAGGCATCCAGCCATTCTTCGCCACTAAAGTAGCGGAATTGCAAAGCCGCTACTTCCGATGCGATCATCTTTCCACCCGCAAAATTGGAAGCGCTGTCCCCCGACGACTCGGCAAAACTTGTGGCCGCTCGTTCACGCTGCACACGCATCAATCCTGTTACTGCTGCCGAAGGATCGGCCACACCCGTCGAACCTGTGGCGAGGCTTCCCAAGTAGTAAATCACGGTTTGAATATCGCTCGGAACTTGGCCATCGGCAGAGGCATACTGATCCAGACGTGGTAGGCGACTAATATCAAACTGAAGCTGCGTCGCACTTCCAAATAGCCCAACAATCGTCGCAGGTTCGGTCGCTTCTTCGTCATCCGCAGCAGGTTGTCCATTCAGCTGCATCGAACCCCCCGTACTTGCGCTTCCAGCAGCGCCCGCTGCACCGTTGGCACCGGCGGCCGCACCACCAGATGATGAGCCCCCCTTGCTTGATCCAGCGTTATTGCCTGGCGATTGTCCACCGCCGGCACCACCTCCACGACCGCCATTTCCACCGGGTTGTCCTTGGCCGCCGCCTTGTCCAGGGCCTCCCTGACCAGGAGCGCCCCCTTGGCCTCCCCGTCCTGCTCCTGATCCCGCTTGGCCCCCAGCGCCAGCACCAAATGCTCCGCCAGCTGCTCCTGCACCGCCCCCGGCACCGCCGCGTCCTCCACCAGCGGAACCTCCGGCACCACCTGCCCCTGAACCTTGGCCACTTTGGCCGCCTGCGTTGGCATTCGCACCGGGCAAACTACCAGCCAGTGCGCCTAAATTATTCGCATTTAATCCGGGTGGTAGCGTCACACCGGGAGGCAGCGCACCCGCAGGAATCATGCTCGGATCAAATCCAGGAGGAAGCCCAGGAATTCCGCCGGGGGGCAACCCTGGAGGAGTACCTTGGCCAGGAGGTGGACCACCCGCACCCGGTGCCCCTGGTGGTGGGCCGCCGGTTTGGCCTGGTTGGCCCTGCTGACCATTGTTGTTATTTCCACCTGGGCCATTATTGCCGTTATTGTTTCCATTCGTGTTAGTTGCGCCAGGCGTTTGCCCCGTCGCATTCGTCATCACCATCGACCGAGCAGCCTTTTGATTCTTGGCCGCTTCTTTGAGTCCTTCAAGGTCGACAGGCATCTGCTGCATTGCGCTACGAACATCATCCGACATGTGTCGCAGTACGGTGCGCGCCACCTGGGTACGTTCAACGCGCGTACGCTGGACGTCTAAAGCACGAAAATGCAGGTCCATTGCAAGACCAACGGCATACAGAAGCATGCCGGAAAGGCCTAGCGCCAGCACGATCTCTAGCAGCGAAATACCACTGCGAACCTTAGGCGAATGGCGATGCATTAGCTGCCTCCTGCTGCAGAAGTCGACTCTGCTGACGAAGCTTCAGCAGTTTCTGAATCTGGCTCAACAATCCAGCGCACCAGCGAGTAGTTCACGGGGCGAGCGAATTGCTTTTCATCCTGACGCACAATAACACGAACCGCCATGAGGCCCGGCTGACTAGCCGCACCAGTTTCGATGGAGTAAAACCAGCCATCTTCATCAGGTAGCGGTGAATCAGACACAGGGTCTGGTGAGACCGAACCGATTGTGATCTCCGCGATCATCTTTTCGCAATAAATCTGCGCGGTTGTCATATCTCGTGCACGCGAAGCTGCCATGCGACCGAGGTTGTTTAGCTGGCCAATCATGACCAGCGCTCCCCCAAGAATCGCCATTGCCAGCACAACTTCCAACAAAGAAAGTCCCCGCTTTTTGTACGAGGTCTTCACGGTGTCGTTTGGGACTTGATGGATGGAGAGGATTGGCATTATTTGCTTCCTCCCACATAGATGTAGTCACCTAGGCTTGATGTCCCTGTCATTCCACGCAAGGTAAGCTTAAGTCCTTGGTGGCGTCGGTTTTCCAACAGAAGATAGGCATCCGAAGAAAGCCCGTCAGCATAAAACAGGACTGGCCGCGACCACTGTACACTGCGTGACGATTGGTTTTGCATCGCCGTTTCAATCGACATGGCCCGTTCTTCTGCCAGCGTGTCACCTTCGACGAAGGTAATGCCCTCAGGAAGTTCCCCGCTCACAACAGCCGATGCGCTCGAAGCGAAATTGCTACTTGCTCCGCTTGAGGATGGCGATGCAAACCCTTGGCTTGCGGCCGCAAGATTAGGATCATCGGCGGTTACGTCTGCATCCCAAGGGATGACCTCATAGTTTCGGCCGCCAAGTGCACATCGAAACACAAACACCTGCCCTGCCTTCATGGCCCGGACATGCGTCCGATTCCAGACGGCCTGGATCTGCTGTGCAGCTGAGCGAAGCTTTTGTTTTTCTAATGTTCCGCTCAGGGCAGGCATCGTCATCGCAGCCATGATCACGATCAAACCCAGCACGATCAGGATCTCTACCAGCGTCATCCCCGTCGCCAACCGCGACTGACGTCGCGGAGCGGATGGAAGGATTCGTAGTAAGGTTTGTGAAAGTGCCATGGAACTTTTAGTTCATCGAGCTCTTCGTGATATCGTCACCGCTGCCATCGGTTCCATCAGGACCAGACGACCAAACACGGAATTGATTGGCATCAATCGCTTCGTACTTGTACGGATTGCCCCAGGGGTCTGGTGGCAAAGCTTGCTTGAGGTAAGGGCCCGCGTACTTGCCGCTATTAGCAGCATCCGCTGGCCGTTCATTTAGGGCCTCAATGTTGGGAGGTGTGCGGCCCATATCGAGTTGATAAAGGCTGATCGCTTCCGACAGCAGGTCAAGCTGAGTGCCAGCGGCCTTTACGTTGGAGCTCTTTTGAATGTTGATGTACGACACCGTGACCAAAGAGCCGAGGATGACCAGAATGGCCATAACCAACAGAACTTCCATCAGGGTAAAGCCGCGACGACGCGTCCGACGATTGCTACGCATATGAGATGCCTCCATTGCGAACCGATTACAAGTGCCAATAAGGGAAAGTGATTGCTTCATTGAATTGTGAGGACGAGTGAAAACTGTCTGTAAAGTGTGAAACTAACTACCATTACTCTAACGTTGTTCGGTCTTTAACCCAGCGTGCTGCTCATCTTGATAACAGGTACTAGCAGAGCAATTACCACCATCAAAATGACGCCGGCCAAAATCAGCAGCATCACAGGCTCAAGCAGTCGAACTAGCAAATCTAGTTGCCGCGATGTCCGCTTCTCTAGCCCATCCGCTAACTCCACCAAAACCTTGTCGAGTGTGTTGGATTCTTCTGCAACGGCGATCATTTCGACCACCATCTTCGGAAAGTGACCGCTGCTTGCCAAAGGTCGTGCTCAGCGATTGCCCCGAAGAAATGTTTTCCGAGGCGTCAGCAATCGCTTGCGACAGTACTCGGTTTCCACAGGCAGCGCGGCTAATTTCCAAAGCCTTTAAGATCGATACGCCATTATGCAAGAGAGTTCCCAAAACACGACAAAAGCGTGCGACGGCAAAATTCAAAAACAAGTTGCCAAACATCGGGACGCGAATCTTCGTCTTGTCTAACCACATTAACCCCTGGGGCGTCTGCAAGTATCGCTGGGCAAAATAGCCCACCGCTACGGCCGCACCAAGCGCTAACAAGCCCCAGCTTCGGCAAAAGTCACTGATTTGCAGGAGCACCTCGGTCGCTAAAGGGAGTTCGCCGCGTTCACGTAGCCGACCAAACATGGCGGCAAACTTTGGCACAAAAAATACGATTAGGCCGGTAACAACAATCGTACCGACGCTTCCCAGGATCAGTGGATAGGCCATGGCGCTAACGGTGCGCCCCTTCATCTCTTCTTGGGCCTCGGTAAACGATGCTACGCGTTCGAGGGCATCTTCCAGAAAGCCACCTTCGCTTCCTGCGCGAACCATATTGATCGCCATGTCAGAAAACGCACGCGGAAAACGTGCCATCGCTTCCGCCAGCGGTGCACCATCTTCTACACGACGATGAACATCCTCTAGCACGACCTTGAAGTTGGTGTTGGATGTTTGTTCCCGCAGAACTGAAACCGCTCGCAACAATGGCACACCACTTCGCAATAGCGCTGCGAGCTGCGCGTAGAAGGTGGCCATGATTTGCCCCTTCACCCGCAGGTTTGCTCCTGGCTGAACGGCTGCTGCCTTCGCTGTCACCTTCACTGGGAATAGTGCTTTGCCTGCCAGCAACGAAAGGACCTCGCGGTCAGTAGCAGCCGACATGGTGCCACTGACCTGCTGGCCAGTTCGATCGCGGGCGATATAAGCAAAGTCAGGCATAACGAACAAAATCCTCGGTCGATTTCAAAACAGTCCTATTTGATTCAAGCACTTCAGCCCCGCACGTAAAGGGGCTTGCAACCTACTTCTTTCGCATCATGGTGCTATGGTCTGCCTTCGCGGCACGTGTAACCTCTTCCACCGTCGTCATGCCGTGGAGCACTTTGCGCCAGCCATCCTGCCGCAACGTGATCATTCCTTGTTGCACTGCAAGATCGACAATTTTCCAGCTGCTTGTTCTTTCTTGTGCCAATTGGCGAACCTCATTAGAGGTCACTAAAAGTTCGTAGATCCCAAGGCGTCCACGGAAGCCACTTCCACGACAATCCTTACATCCCCGATTCGTATTTGCCTTCGCTTCAGGAACCTTTTCCATCGGGAAGTCATGGGGGAGTAATTCGGGATCCAGCGTGATGGGTTCTTTGCAATTTGGGCAAAGGCGTCGCACCAACCGCTGGGCCATTACGGCTTCAACCGTACTTGCCACCAAGAAGGGCTCCACGCCCATGTCGACTAAACGCGTATAAGCGCTGGCCGCATCGTTGGTGTGCAACGTGGAAAACACCAAGTGCCCCGTCAGCGAAGCCTGAATCGCATTTTCTGCCGTTTCCAGATCGCGGATTTCGCCAACCAGCACGATGTCGGGATCATGTCGCAAAATACTTCGCAATGAAGCGCCAAACGTCAGGCCAATCTTCGGATGTACCTGGATTTGATTGATCCCTTCCAGTTGGTATTCCACCGGGTCTTCGGTGGTGATGATTTTTACATCGGGCTGGTTGATTTCAATCAAAGAGCTGTAAAGCGTGGTAGTTTTGCCAGAACCGGTAGGCCCCGTGACTAGCACGATACCGTGTGGCATATCGATCAGTTGTCGATAGGTTTGGTAGGTGTCTTCTTCCATGCCAATCTTGCGCAGGTCAAATACCATTGCTCCCTTATCGAGCACACGCATGACCAAGCCTTCGCCGTGGATCATCGGAATAACCGAAACGCGTACGTCCACTTCACGCCCTGCTACCTTCAGCTTCATGCGTCCGTCTTGTGGAAGTCGCTTTTCAGCGATGTTCAGCCGCGACATGATTTTTAGACGGCTAATGATGGCCGCTTGAAATCGATTGATCTCAGCTGGCATAGGCTGAGAGTTGAGCAGCCCGTCAACGCGATACCGAATGACCAGTCCCGACGGCTGAGACTCGATATGAACGTCGCTTGCTCGCAGCTCAATCGCTTCTAGCAGGATCTCATTAACAAGGCGAATAACCGACGCCTCTTGGGCCTCTTCGGAGAGTTCGGAGCCATCTAGTTCGATGTCCCCAAGCAGTTCCACCCCATCATCATCCTTGGGGGCGGCCGCCATCAGGCCGTCAACGGTTTCGCTACCTACACCCAAATGCCGCTTAATCAGCTTGGCAATATCGGCCCGCCCAGCCAGCACGGGCAGTACCGATTGCCCTGTCGCGGCGCTCACCTCATCCAACGGATAGAGATCGAAGGGGTCGCTTGTCGCAACCACCAATTGGCCATTGGTACGACTGATCGGAAAAAGCGTTTGCCGGTGAATCAACCGTGTTGGAAATGTGCGCAGCAAACTGAGGTCGATGGGATGGGTATCTAGATCGACATAGTCCAGGCCCACTTCATGCCCGATCGCACGGAGCGCATCGGCTTCGGTCACATAGCCGAGATGGACGGCCGACTCAATCAAATGAAGCCCGTCGCCGTGCCCGTTGGCAGCAGTTCGGGTTTCATCGAGTTGTTTGCGGTCGAGAAGCCCTCGCGCAAGGAGTATTTCGCCGGCTTCCATAAGTGATCAGTTAAGTTCAAAGGGAGGGAGAGGAAAACGGTGGCATAGCCACGTTCCACTGCCGACGTCCCGGGCGGAACTGAGCATTGGAACTCAAACAAAAAGCGAAATCGCTAAACGCTGGTAGGCAACTTCGGTGGGGCCCGCTTGATCGATGCTACAGAACAAAGACCCTTGTTCTGGGCAGAAAGCGGGGGAACTCAGCATGGGCAAGTGCCAACACTAGTCTACTATCAAATACCCTAAACCCAAGTGGTTAGTTTCCGACCATGCGTAAGTGGTTATAAATAATGGCTTTACGTTAAAAATGCGGGGCTATTTTCACCGCAGGTGCCCCTCCGCACCTTCGCGAAAAACACCCCTCCTAACAACGACAAAGGCAAAGCCCCCCAGCCAGCCCCGCGAGGAGGCTGAACTGGAATGAAGCTTTGCTTTTGTGACTGACAGACAAATCAGCGACTAGGGCAAGCCATTAGTCACCGGATGCTGGACGTTGAAGTGGGGCACCACCACCCCCAGGACCACGACCGCCAGGGCCACCGGGTCCACCTGGGCCGCCGCGACCAAACTGAGGTTGGGCAAACTCAATCTTGTTGCCGATCAGCTTCTTCAGCTTCTCTTGTTGAGCTGTGGTCAGTACCGAGATAACCTTTTGCTCGGCTTCTTGACGCAGCTTTTCGATCTTTTGACGCATTTCCGTTTGAGCTTGTTCAGCCGCTTCACGCAGCTTTTGCTTTTGCTCGTCGGTAATATCGAGTTCCTTGGCGATTTCGTCGGACATCAGCGAATCGCTAGTTCCTTGATTACGCATGCGGGATTGCAGCATGACTTGCTTCAGGCGGTCACGCTGTTGTGGCAGCAAGACCTCGTCGATCTCCTTTTGCATTGATTGGGCACGAGCTTGCATCTTCTCACGAAGTTCAGCAAACTTGGCTTGGCGATCGGCTTCTGGAATGTCACGCATTCCGCTGAACATTTCGCGCATTTCGTCGCGCATCTTTTCGCTGATAGTGCGAATCTTGTTGGCTTGATCATCAACGATGTCGAGTTCCTTGCGGACGTTCTCGTCCATCAGGACTTCTAGGCCACCACCGCCACCAGGACCACCGAATCCACGCCCACCACCAGGAGGGCCACCGCGTCCACCTGGCCCCTGACCATAGGAGGATGCGCTAACGCACAAAATGCCCAGAACGGCCGATACGGAGAGCAGCCAACGCTTCATAAAACATCCTTCATCAATACGCACGACGATTAAATTGCCTGCCGGAATTTCCTTGACAATGTGGGTGCCATGGCCAAGGGGAAAGGCTTAAGGTTAATTAACCTTCCAGAGCGACAGTTGTTTCGGTTCTAAAGTAAATATTCTCAAAAAACGCAAGTCATTTCAGGGTAATAGGTTACGATCGTTGATTGTGGAGTGGCAAGCCATTTAGCGGCTTCTCCGTAGGCCTGCCGGATCCCCTATACCCGCATGGCATCGATATTGGGAAAAGGGGTGGAATTTGGTAACCTTTCGCCACGATGGTACGGCTATGCCATGGAGGGGTAAGCCGTCATCGTCGTGATTTACACTCTCCTTCGCACGGCGAAGTTCATGGAAGAACCTTTTATGCCACGTACCACGATGGTTGTACCCTGTTACAACGAACAGGATCGCTTGCCCAGCGACGCCATTTTGCAGTTCGTTGGTGATACGTTTGGCATTGATTTTCTGTTCGTCAATGATGGAAGTCGTGATCGCACGATTGACATTTTGAATGCGTTACAGGAAGAGCGACCTGATCGAATTCGCGTGTTGGACCTGCCACAAAATGTGGGCAAGGGCGAAGCTGTCCGGCAGGGCATGTTGGCAGCGCTGCAAGATCGCCCGAATTTTGTGGGCTTTATCGATGCCGACCTGGCGATTCCCCTGTTCACCATCGAGCAGTATTTGGCCGTCATGCATCGCCGACCTGATGTCGACCTAGTAATTGGCACTAGGCTTCAGTTGATGGGCCGAAACGTCAAACGGACCCCAATGCGTTGGTTGCTGGGACGCACGTTTGCAAAATGCGCGTCGACCGTGCTCGGCGAAACGATTTACGACACACAGTGCGGAGCCAAGCTGTTTAGGGTCACCAAAGACACTTCTGTCGTCTTCAGCAAGCCGTTTTGCACCCGGTGGATCTTTGACGTCGAGATGCTGGCACGCCGCAAGCAAATGATGCAGTCCTCTACGAGCAAATCGTCTGGGCCGCTTGCTTTTGAGTGTCCCTTGGATGAATGGCACGACGTCGCCGGCTCGAAGCTCAAGCCATCGGACTTTGTCAAAGCCTTTGTCGACCTCGTCAATATTTTCGTAAAGTACCGCCTGCAAAAGGCGAGTTACTTTGCAGCCCCGGAAAAGTCCCAGGCGCCTGTTACAGCCCCGCAGCCAGCTTTGGCTGGACTGGGTGGTCGTAAAGTGGCGTAGATTGTCGTGGCGAAAGTGTGGTCGCCGCTTACAGCCATTGCCTAGGCATTAGAGTCGAACAGCACCCGTCCACAAGTGCGGCATACCACTAGGCGGTCTCTGCGAATCAGGTCGATTAGCTGTGGGCTCAAGGTCTGAAAGCAACCGCCGCAGCACTCATTATCGATAGGGGCCAGGGCATCCTCGGCGCGACCCTTTACGAGGCGTTCGTACTCAGGGCGGAAGTCTTCCGGGATTCCCTTTTCGTACTCGACGAGGTGTTCTCGAACGTTCGCGAGTTCGGATTCGATGATGGCTTGGCTGTCTGCAACACGCGTCTGCGTGCGTTGCAGCTCTTCTTGGGTCTTTACCAGGATATGTTCCAGCGACTTAATTTCGGCCGCTAATGATTCTAGCCGTTCAAAGCCCTCGAGGATCTCATCGGAAAGTACGCTTGTTGCCTGCTTGTCAGCGGCAATCTGTTCCTTCAGCAGCTGGTACTCTTTGTTGTTCGCAGCGGCATTTAGCTTGCCCTCAAGCTCGTAAATGCGAGCGTCACGCTGCTTGAGAGAAAGCTGCTGTTGGTCGGACGCAATCCGGGCCTTTTTGAGCGCATCCTTAGCGTTTGCGACATCCGCTTCGCACTTCTGTACGTTAGCCTCAGCGAGCTTAATCTGCTTAGGGCCACGCGCAAGCCTGGTTTGCAGGTTCGCGATTTGGGTAAGAGTCGAATGTAATTCCGAAAGCAAATGAATGAATGTTCCCATGCGTCTATTTATCGCATGAAAAAAGCCGCGGGTCTAGCGACCTGCGGCTTGAAATAACGATTCCAGGTCCCTTTGCCACCGCTTATTGGCGGGGCAAAGGGCTTTGTTCTCTGTTCTCGCAGCCTAAGCGGCTTCCAGGTCACCTGGCAGGTGCTTTAGGAACCCAGAGAGCTGTTGGCTGCGAATCGGGTGCTGTAGCTTGCGGACTGCCTTTGCCTCAATCTGGCGAACCCGTTCGCGGGTGACCTTAAAGATCCGCCCGACTTCTTCAAGCGTGTACGTATAGCCGTCCGTGAGGCCATAACGAAGGCGGATGATCTCGCGTTCACGCCAGGTCAAGGTCTTCAGCAAGCTATCAATTTTCTGGCGCAGGATGACATTATTGGCGCAGTGGACTGGGTTGTCGCTGCTGCTGTCTTCCAGGAATTCGCCAAAAGAACCATCATCGCTATCACCCACAGGACGATCCAAGCTGACGGGGTGTCGGCCGATATCCAGAACACGCTTGACCTCTTCCAGTGGCAGGTCAATGTGAACGGCTACTTCTTCGGTCGTTGGCTCGCGGCCCAATTCTTGGACAAGCCGCTTTTGAATGTTGCGAAGCTTCGAAAGCACGTCGATCATATGCACCGGAATGCGGATCGTTCGGGCTTGGTCGGCGATGGCTCGTGTAATCGCTTGGCGAATCCACCAAGTGGCATAGGTGCTGAACTTAAAGCCACGGCGATATTCGTACTTGTCAACAGCTCGCATCAGGCCCGTGTTGCCCTCTTGGATCAAGTCCAGGAAGGTCAGGCCGCGATTGCGGTACTTCTTTGCAATCGAAACAACCAGTCGCAAATTGCCGCTGGATAGGTTTCGCTTGGCAATCTCGTATTCTTGGAACTGATGGCGAATGGTACGAACCCGTTCCCGCATGCTGCGAGGGCTCTCGTGCGTCTGCTTGAATAGGTCAAACAGTTCGCGGCGAACAAGCGACAGTTCACGCTTACGGCCAGGTAGGTTGCGAAGTTCTGCGATCCGCATTTGCAGGAAGTCCATGCGGCGAGAAAGCTCTTCCATCTGCTTCATCAGCGGTTGTACGCGACGAGTGCGGAGGGAAAGTTCTTCAACGAGTTGCAGGCACTTGCGGCGACGACGCAAAAATTGTTTGCGAGCGACGTGGCGATCTTCGCGGTCCGTTCGCTTGGAAATCAATTGACCAAAGGTCTTTTGATTCGCAATCAAAAGGTTTTCGAGCGTGTGCAGATTGCATGGCATGCGTGCCAAAATCTGCTCTTTTGTTAGCTGTTCGGTCAGCGAAACCTTGATCGTACGATCAAAGGGCAGTTCGCCCTTATGGACCTGAGTTAGCGTTGAAACCGTGGCTCGCATCGCAAAGTGGCACGACAGCATCGAGCGACGGAATCGCTTGCGTGTGACTTCGATCTTCTTGGCCAGCGAGATTTCTTCGGTACGGCTCAGCAGCGGAATCTCCGCCATTTGCGATAGGTAAAGCCGGATTGGATCGCTATTAAGCTTCTTAGAAATATCCTCAAACTTGAGGATGGTGGGTCCGTCGGATTCCTTGGAGGTTACGACTCGTAGTTTGTTGGGAAGTTCATCAACAATGTCGATCCCCTTTTCTTCGAGGGCCAGCAGCAAGCTGTCCAACTTTTCGGGGCTGACGTCTTCGTCAGGAAGATAGCGGTTCACGTCGTCATAGGTCAAAAAGCCTTGGGCTTTGCCCTTCACAACGAGCGACTGCAAATCAACGGCAACCTGGGTCATAGCGTTCCTCCTTGAACGTAAATGATCGAGCTTTGGTCCCTGTTGCCGTCTGCTTTACGGGGGGGCAGGTGGCGGGAAAACCATCGCTAGGTAAAACTCTGTAGGTCTTGTGGGCACCTACCCATCCTTGGGTAAGGCAATCCCTTGCTCGCGACGCTTGGCCGCAAGCATTTCCATAAACAGTTGTTCGGCTTCCCTTTCAGGCAAAAGCTGTTGTTCGAGCTGAGCTTCCTTTTCCCGCCGCAAACGATCCGAATGGGCAGAATGGAAGAGTTTCAGCACGCCTCGCAATTGTGTAGCTGCATCAATAGAAGTAGTTTTGGATTTATTTGCAACCTCAAACTTTCGGTCCGAAATTTCCCCAATTTCCACTAGCAGGGATTTTGTCGCAGGATCCTCGATTTCGGCCAAAACTCGGCCAAATTCCAGCGTTTCCCCCGACTCTTCTAGCTCGCGATAAACCCGGAAAACCTTCTGGCTGAAGGGGTGGGAAAGTTCGTCCGTTCCTAATTCTTGCAGGGCCGTAGGAGCTCAGCTCTGGATGCTGAATCAAAATCTCCAGCAGCTCGCACTCCAAAACCGGCAAATCCTTGCGGCGAACTCGGTCTTCGTTGACCCAGCTAGGGCTCGAAGCGATTCGCGTGGGGGTTTCCTTGGTGGTCCGGCGTCGCTGATTCATACGCTCTTGAACATCGCTTGGTTCAAGGCGAAATTCTCGTGCTAGGCGTACTGCTGCAGCTGCTTGCTGCGAAGCGTGAACATGTCGTGCGACGATTTTGAAAGTCCGCCAGCGATGACGTCCAAAATGTCTTCCAAGGCTTGGCTCAGCACGAAAGGTGTCGCGAACGAGGTCGATTCCCCGTGTCGAAATTCGGATCTTATGTTCCAGCGCATCCGACGCTTGGTCGACCAATGCCCGAAACTGCTCGCCGCCATGGGCCTGCAGGAACTCGTCCGGATCGTACTCTTCGGGCAATGTCAAAATTCGCAGGTCCATTTGGGCCGCGACAAAAATCTCCAAGATGTCATTAGTTCGCCGTTGTCCCGCTTCATCGCCATCCAGCACCAAGTAAATGGTGTCTGCAAATCGCCGCAGCAACTGGATGTGTCGTTCATTAAGTGCGGTTCCCAGTACTGCGACGACGTCATCTACGCCATGCTGATGGCACATCACCACATCGGTGTAACCTTCCACTACCGTGATGCGTCGCGAACGGGTGACAGCATTTCGAGCAATGTCGAGGGCGTACAGTTGGTCGCTCTTTGAAAAGAGCCGTGTTTCAGGGGAGTTAATGTACTTGGCCGCATTTTCCTGCGCAAACTGAGGCAATATGCGACCACCAAACGCAATGGATCGCCCTTGCGAGTCGCGAATGGGAAACATCACGCGACCTTTGAAACGGTCATAGTACTTTCCCGTGGTGCCACTCTTGCCGAGTAGTCCGCAGGCCTCTAACACCGCTGGCGTATAAGGAGTATTGCGAGCACGGTCCATGATCCAGGTCCACTCATTAGGGGAGAACCCGACCTTGAACTTCTCGACGCTAGCGGCAGTTAGCCCGCGAGTCTCTACGTATTCGCGGGCGGCCGATGCAAGCTCGCTTCGCAGAAAATACTCGTGAAACTGTTTTTCAGCCCAGGCCGTTGCAGCGTAAAGGGTGTTTTTGTCGTCGGGGCTTCCTGGCTCGACCCGTTTTTTGGCAGCATGGGGATCAAGCACCACGCCGGCTCGCTCTGCCAGCATTTTGATCGCCTCGACAAAGTCGATCCCTTCCCGCTGCATGATGAAGCTAAAAATGTCTCCACCAACATCGCATACCCAGCATTTCCAGGTTTGACGGTCCGGGTTCACCTGCAAGCTAGGACGCGAGTCGTTGTGCCACGGGCACAGCCCCACATATCCCCGTCCCTGCCGGCGCAGATCGATCGAACCGCTAACCAAATCGACAATGTCGATGTGCTGGCGGATCTGTTCTTTGGCGGCAGAAAAATCCACGTGCTTAGGCTCCAAATTTCGGCAACGATTGAGTGACATCGGGCCAAGGAAAGAGTCCTCGTCCGGAAGCTGAGTATTCTACTGCGGTTTGGACGGTTTCTCGATGGGATCGCCGTGAAGCGTTCCAGAAAAACTGCCGCAACCCAACTCCCGCTAAAAGAAATTGCCGCTGATGCGTGTGCGACTCAAGTAAAAAGCTTTGCGGAAATCGCGGCAAGTACGCTGGAAGTCCCCCGGCCGTGGAGTCTATACGTTTAAGGCCTCCTGGACTCCGTCTGGATTGCCAATTTCTATCGAACAAGTCCGGTAGTTCGATTAGGGCGCCTCGCTGGGGAGGCTGGCATCCTTGACCCAGACTCGTGCCGCGGCGTTTGCTTGGTGAAGAACCCGTTGTTCATGCCATCCCATTTCTTTCAAACGCTCATCGAGTATCGGCAGGGTGTCTTCGGAATAGTAGGTACTTGCGACTAGCCAAATATGTGTAGGGTTAGCACGTATGGCTTGTTCTAGTTGTGCTAGGCAAACTGCTTCACCTCGCTTGTAAATGGAAGTGCTAAATTGCATGCCCGGCATCATGGAAACGCGTGGATCGCTGAGTGCCGGAGTAAACCCCGTCATCGATAGTGGATCGTTCACAACACGAACTTGTGCCCGACTATACAAAGCGTACATGTAGGTCGTCTCAGGAAACACCAGGATTCGATCATCCGGACCAGCCTGCTGCTCCACCTCTACCGTGAGGGAGCGGAGGTCTTCTCGTGGATAGGATGCTTTGGCTCCCACAATGGCCGCTATCGCAAGGACACAGCAAGTAATGGCTCCAATCCAAGGGGAGTAAGACTGAAGGCGTCGCCACTCCAAGATGTGCGCTGCAAGCAACGCCACAAGTGGCGCCAAGTACAGATCGGTTCGCCCGCCTCCTAATGGAAACTTGCCCGCCATGAAAAGCGTAACGGCCAGAAGGAAAGGGGCGGCTACGATCATGCCATATCGCCAGTTCGACTTGGTTAGCATCGCCAGTCCAGCCGCCGCAACAACTCCGTAAAGCAGCGCAAGCGGGATCAAATACCGTAGGGCAGATGGTACCTGTGCGGTGTCCGTCTGATCGGGAATCAACCCCGAGAAGACGCGAGCACCATTGGAAAGGAGAGACTTGAGAACTGCAGTGGGGCCGTCATTCCAAGCAACAAACCGGTTCTGCCAATACGCATAAAGCGCTTCGTTAGATTTTGCATCCAGGATGAATACGTACCAAAGCCCTAGGATAGTCACATAGATCGCCAATAAGACAAAGTCGCTGCTTTCATAGGTCCTCGCATCAAGCCTCCGGATTACGGCCACGGCAATTACCATTGCAAATGCGGCAAGTCCCGCCGTAGCGGAAATCAGAAAAGCGACCGTGGAAAATCCAATAAGTAGGAACCAAGCCAGTCGCTTGTTTGGCTGATCGCAGGCGACTTTTGCGATCATGAGGCAGGCGATCGTTGCCAGGGCATCGAGAGTGTAAGGTTTGACACGAATGGTGTACTCGGTATGTGTTGGCGCGACGCACAAGAGCATGGCGCAAAGAAGTGACGCCGCTCTCGATAGTCCCCACCACCTCGCCAGAATGAAAAGGAGCAAGGGGCCAAGCAGTCCTGCAACCAGAGCCGGCGTTTGCAGGGCGATTTCCGAAAGGGGAGCTGCACCTAGCAATCGTAATCCCCAAGCAAACCCTGGTGCGGTCACGCCTGTCTTGGTGATATCAACCGGTCCATTAACTCGCACTGCGAGTGCCTGCCAAGCATCATCTCGATAAAGGGATGAAGGAGCGAGAGCAGGGGCGACCAGCAAAAATTTAAATGCCAGCAGCAGCAACAGCAAAATGGCGTCCATCAATAGGCCGGCTTTGCTTTTCGCTTTTTGAATGTTTGTATCGCGCATGGAGTATAAAAGGGTGCTTGAATTAGCGGCACGCCACTTCGCACACGAATGAGAAACGCAGGGAGGGCTGCGCGGCTATCCAGAATTCCACGCAATGGAAATCCAGGTTAGTTAGGAGGCTAGGCGTCTGCCTCCCCTTTTTGCCGGCGCAGCGTAGATTTTCCTTAGAAACCCGCTAAGAAACTGCCCGGTCATAGAACCATTGGGGCAGGCGGGAGTTTGCAGCTCAGCCCGTTTCGTGAATTATGGTTCGTCCGAACCGACGGGACGAGGCGATGTGAGGCGAATCTTTGGCGAAATGACGTCGTAAAGGACTGGGACTACAAATAGCGTCAAAATCGCGGCGCTAGATAGCCCCCAAACGATGACCGTGGCAAGCGGACGCTGAACATCCGAGCCTAATCCATGCGCCAGCGAGGCTGGTAGAAGTCCAAGCACGGCCACCAAAGAGGCTGAGCAGAATAGGGCGCAGGCAGTTTTGTGCCCCGTCAAGTATTGCATTGCGTTTGGAAAGTCCTGCATCCTGCCCCTCGGCAATCGCTCGCACCATTAGTACGCCATTCATAATGGAGACACCAAACAGGGCCGCAAAGCCAACGGCGGTTGACACGTTAAGATTCATGCCGCGCACATACAAACCCAAGACGGCTCCTACAAACGCAAACGGTACAGATGCCAGAAGTAATAGCGCAGCGGATTGCGAGCGGAACGTCACTAACAACAGGGCGTAAATCAGCACGATCGTAATCGGCATCACGATCAGAAAATGGCCCTGAGCGCGTGATAAGTTTTCAAACATTCCCAGCCAGGCAATTTCATATCCGGCAGGTACTTTTACACGTTCGGCAAAATGGCGCTGTGCCTCCTGGACGAAACTACCTTGGTCGCGACCAACAATATCACTCCGGACAGTAAGTCGACGACGTCCATCCTGCCGCGCAATAATCGTTTGGCCATCACGTAATTCGATTTTGGCAACCTCTTGCAGTGGAACGGGGATCCCAGATGAGGTGAAGACCGGCAGTCGTCCAATCGCTTCTGGAGACCGCATTTTGTCTCGGTCAAAGCGGGCGACGATATCGAAACGGCGTTCACCTTCAAATAATAGCCCAATGGGCTGTGCCCCGATGGCCGTATTGATGATGGTGGTCAGGTCTTGAATGCGAACGTTGTGCTGGGCACACAGTTCACGATCTGGAGTGATTACCAGTTGTGGCTGTGGGCCTTCCTGCTCAATATTGACGTCGACGGAGCCTGGAACCGCACGCAAAACATCAACGGACTGCTTCGCTAGATCTAGTAAAACCTCTGCATCGGGGCCTGAAACCTCAATTGCTAAGTTGGCCGAAGTTCCATTGGTATCTTCGGTGACGCTATCAATGATCGGCTGTGTAAAATTAAATCGAGTGGTAGGGAATTCCGTACGCAGACGCTTTCCTAGAGCGGCAATCATCTCTTGCTTAGTATGAAACTGCTTCCATTGATGCAGAGGTTTGGGGCCAACCATCGTCTCTAAACGGCTTGCAGGGAAAGGGTCTGTTCCTGAGTCGTTGCGCCCGGCTTGGCATGAAACGAACTGAATGTCTTCAAATTCCCGAATGACTTCACGAATTCGCAATGCATAGAGGTTGGTTTGTTCGATCGCTGTTCCTTCAGGGAAGTTAGCGCGAACCCAGATCACCCCTTCATCCATGTAGGGGAGAAACTCAAAACCCAATTTAGGCACCACTTGAAGTGTGACCGCCATCACAACGACAAAAGAGACGGTCAAGGTTAGCCAGCGCGCGTTTAGTAATGCCTCGACGCTGCGAGTATAAAGGCGAGTGATCCATTCGATCACCGGATTGTGCAATTCCTCGTAACCATTTCGGAAAACGAACGCAATCAACACTGGAATCGCCAACAGTGCAAACAGCAAAGCGCCAATCAAGGCATACACCATCGTTAGCGCCATCGGGCGGAAAAGTAGCCCCTCGATCCGTTGCAAGGAGAGTAGGGGGAGATACGCCACGATCACCATGATCACCGAGAAAAATACAGGTCGCTCCACTTCCCGAGCCGCTTTGAGGATGCGTTCTTGAATACTAGCTGTGGAACAGTTGTCCGCATGCAATCGCCGTGCGATATGTTCTGCCATGATGATTGCACCATCGACAATAATGCCAAAGTCGATGGCACCGATCGAAAGTAGCCCCACGGGGATATTCGTGAGATACATCAGGATCAGTGCAAATAGAAGAGAAAATGGAATCGTGAACGCGACCAATAAAGCCATCGAAGGGCGACCTAAAAAGACCAGCAGCACCAGCAAAACCAAGGTGATACCCAGTGAAACACTGTGGGAGACTGTTTGAAGCGTGCTGTCCACGAGAAACTGCCGGTTGTAAAACGGGTCGACGCTAACACCTTCTGGTAAAAGTCCGTCATTCAAATCGTTGATGGCCTCTTGAACCGATTTGAGCACACGGGAAGGGTTTTCTCCCCGGCGCATTAGCACCACCCCTTCTACCGATTCATCTCGATCATCCTTGCTGTAAATGCCGGACTGCGTAGCGTTCCCCAGACCAATCCAAGCCACATCATGCAAATAGATTGCAGTGCCGCCGATTGACTTCACAAAGATCTGACCGATCTCTTCGCTGCTTTGCAGAGAGCCAGAGCCACGGATCACGAATGAAGAACCGCCACGGCGAAGAACGCTGCCGCCTGCAACAGCATTGTTCATCTTTACGGACTGAACAATGTCGTCAAAGGTGAGGCCAAAATGTCGCAATTGGTCGGGATCGAGCTCAATGGAATACTGTTTGTCCAGTCCGCCAAAGTTGGAAACCTCCGCGACCCCTTTTGCTCGCAAGATGCGTGGAATGACCACCCAATCATTGAGCTCGCGCAGCTTCATAAGGTCCGTGGTGCCGCTGGTGCGAAGTTCATAGCGGTAGACCTCTCCATAAGCGGTTGCTAGGGGGCCGAGTTCTGCTGTGGCCCCCTCGGGCAACTGAACGGCCGTCAGTTTCTCAAGCACACGTTGGCGGGCCCAGTAACCTTCGGTACCCCCTTCAAAGATCAGCTGGACAACCGAGAGCCCGAAGATTGTTCGAGAGCGAATCGTTTCAACGCGAGGAACGTTCCGCATCGTAATTTCGATTGGGACCGTTACTTGCCGTTCTACCTCCTCGGTGGCTCGTCCCGGAAAGACGGTAATTACCTGAACCACTTGAGAGGAGATGTCGGGATAGGCATCAATCGGCTGCTGAAAAAATGCCCAGACGCCAACGGCACAAGTCAGCATGACCAGCCCGAGCACCGTCGACCGACGTTCAAGTGCCAGTTCGATGAGACGTCCCATTACGGATTGCCCCCCACCACCGGCGAAGGCGAAGCGGAATCGTGCTTGGCGGAAGCTTTTTGAAGGGTAGAAACCACAAACGGTTGCAGCAAAATCGCATTGTCGGCGACGATCTGGTCGCCCGCCGTAAGGCCCTTAGAAAGTTCGACCTTGCCATCCATGAACTCCGATACTTCGACTTCGACAATACGAAACAGCCTCCGTCCTTCATGGGATGCGAAATTCTTCGGTGAGGAAGAATCAACAGCTTGTACTGTCGACGGATCAGATTGCGTGGCAGCATTGTCTGCAACCAGAACATAGTCGCGCCGGCCCACGTGGATCACACTAGCCGCTGGAATACGAATCACATCGCGAGGATCGGTCCCCAGTCCAATAGTGGCAAACATTCCCGGTCGCAAACGATCAACTGGGTCACGAATGACAAATAACACACGCAGAGTTCTTTGTTCTGTAGAGAGAACGGGCGAGAGCGAGGTGACCTTGCCTTCAAAGACTTGGTCGCCAACGCCAAAAAAACGGGCCGTACAGGATTGACCAACCACCACTTTGCCGAGCATTGCCTCAGGAACTTCGGCAGTAATAATATCCATGTCGGACGTTGCCGTTTTTAGCATGTCTGGGTCAATTCCCGACTGCAATAGCTGAAGCGTTAACGTAGTTGCCTCGCGACGGGCTGACTTGACTGCCACTTCGGCCTGATAGACATCTTTGCGGTCTTGTATTTGCGTCTGTAGGAGGTCGGCCTTCTGGGTAGCAAGGTCTCGTTCCGCTTCTGTACCGCTCTTCACGAGTCGTTCTAGGCGCTCCGTCGCCCGTCGTAATGCAAGCTCTTTTGTGTCGACCAGTTCTTGCGTCTGTTTAAGCTGGAGTTCTGTAAACTGGATGTCGGCCGAAGCTTTGTCCCAGGCAGCATAGGTATCGAGCAGTTCAGAAGCATGAAACTGCCAATAGTCATCTTTGCCACTTCCGCCAGGGCGACGACTGGCAATCACTCTTCCCGTAACGCGTAATAAAGGATCAGTTACTTTGATGGTGGCGACGGATTGTAAGGGAAGTCGTTCTCCTAAAGGCGAATCAATGGCAACACTGATCTTGTTTCCTTCTTCTACTTTGACGGCGGGGGCTGGCCGTGATGCCGCCCCTTGTGGAGCGGTGGGCTCATCCCCGTGAGGGGCAAAGATGAGACGCAGGAGAAATGCGGTCACAATAAGTAGAGATAGGCCAAGCTGAACAACGGGCCAAAGCTTGGATTTGCTTGCCGATGGAACGACAGGCTTGGTCGACGATTCTCGTACGGGTTCAGTCATTGCCTGTTACCTGCTTTCCAATCGTTGCATAGTAACGATAGAGCGTTCGCCAGTAGGTAGCACGTGACGAGACATAAAGGAGGTAGGTTTCCCGGTAGTTGCGCTGGGCATCAAGGACTTCAATCAAAGTTCTACCGCCCGACTCGTACGATTCTACAATGCTGTCACGTACTTTGGCGGCCAGTTGCAGTTGTTCATCCGAAACGGACTTGGCGTTCTCCTGGGCTGCCTTCAACTCGGCGACCGCTTGTTCAACCTCTGCCTGCAGATCCAAAAGGGCCACGGCATGTCCATAGTGGGCGCGTCGCTGAATCGATTCAGCCTTTGCTATGTTACCTTGATTGCGGTCAAAGATGGGAACATTCATGTTGAGTGACGTTCCCCAGGAATTGGCATCCGGAAAGCCGATCGCCTTCTGTTGATACTGGTGAGTGTATCCAAACGAGGGGGCCAGCGACGGACGAGCTGCTCGACGTTCCAGTTCGATATCCGCTCCAGCTTTGGTCATCCGCCACTGAATGGCCTTGATGTCGGGACGCTCATTGCGCAATCTCAAACGCATCGGCTGTGGAAAGTGGCTGGGCTTGCAACATCGCACCCAAGTCCCCCTCTGGGTCTAGATTGACTGGAATCTCACCGCCACCCATCACGGCACGTAAGCGAGCGACGGTGGCACGTGTGGCAGCTTCTGCCGTGCGTAGTCGCTGTTCCGCAGCAATCAGATCGAGATGTACACGGCTCGATTCAATCAATGGGCGGCCACCGTTTTCTACCGCTAGTTTGGTGATTGCATCCATTCGGCGTAAGTTGTCGACGTTTTCCTTGGCCACTCCCCATAAGGCTTTGGCTTCGAGCGCGGTGTAAAAGGCATCCGCCGCCACAACAACGCGTTGACGGATTAGGTTTTCAAACTCCGCCTGGGTGATATGAATCCCGTAGTGTGCACTGGTCATTGCTGCCGCACGTTTTCCAAACAGGAACCAGTCGATTGGATAGGTCAGGATAACATCCTGTTGCGGTGGGCCACCTTGGCGTGTGACAGTAAAGGGCTGTGTAAGGGGCAAAAGCTGAATATCATTGAATAGCTGAGGATTGGGAAGCAGTGTGGCTTTCAAATAGTCTGCTTGGGCCATTTGAATGCTTTCCAGTTCCGCTCCAATTACGGGATGGCCATTGAGGCTCGCAAAGATAACTTGATTGAGCGTTATCGTTGCAGATTCCGGCAGAACCTCCGCCGTGGAATCGTCGGCGGGTTTGGGCAGCGACGAAGGTCGATCCGCCGGCTTTTCCGGGGTGGGGCGGGGCAACTCATCGGTACCATCTGGCAAAGACCCCTCGGTGGCCGATGCAAGTGCAATGGTCTTATTTGCAGGAGTAGGGGAACCTGTAGCAGACGCCGCTATTTCTGGCGAACGGTGCAACTTGAGGGACGTGGGGGTAGTGGAGACCATGCGCGCCGCATTCGGCGAGTTAGCCGACTTGGCAAATCGCGATGGGCTGCTTGCCTTGCACCCTGCGAGAAGCAGTAGCATACAGGTCGCTAGGTGCGCGGAGTAAATCGCAGACCTAGGCCGTAACAGGCTTTGCATGGTGGTCATCATCCCGCTGTCCGTTTGCTTCCATAGGGCTGATCAGGCCCTAGATTGAGCTCATTCCTACTGACCATTATTGTCAGTAACTCAAGCATAGTCGGTCTATTTCCCCGGCCGTAATCAGCTTGGTTGGAGTAACCGTCTTAACAGCTAAATGCCAAAGGGATTCGCCAGTCGCTACATCTTCCGAATCGCAACCAACGAATACCACTATGTCCCCTTCCAGCAATCCCACGTAAACGGTTTGATTGGAGAGGTTTAGGGTCTTGGGTAAGTGTTGCTGACGACCGCTGAGCAATACGGGCATCGTCCCATGAAAGCGGGAGGGAGTCCCGAGTTCCTTTCATGAATGTAAGGAATTGCCGGCGTTGGAAGGGGGCTGGCGATTGCCAGAGAACTCGGGGGAAGCTCGGGGAAGGGCCAAGACATGACCTGTGGCACTTTACGTAACTGGCAGGCCGGGCGGTCGTTCATTTGACGCTTGATATAGGTGTAAGACGGGGGCGGCATAGCCCCCTCTAATCCTATGCGTTGCTTGCACCAGGCATTGTCCGTAACATAAATGTTAAGCTGTAGCGTTCCGAAGCGCCGTACCGGGTTGACCGAGGCCGAAAAGAAGAGGTTTACGCCAATGCTTGGTCGACGCGCATTTGTGGGAGGTTCGCTAGGCACTGCCGTGGCGCTTTCCATTGGCAGGATGAACGCTGCCGAGACGGCCATTTCTAGTGCCCCGCGTGTAACCGTTTCTGCCCCGGAACCTGGCGAAGATTTATTCGCCTATATCCACCGCAAGTGCGGGGCCTTTGATGCCAAGCTGTATCACCAGATCTTGGGCGCGGCGAACGAGTTTAAGGAGGGGGACCTCATCGTTGGTGTTGCAGCCGCAGACGATGCCTCGCGAAAGCATGCTCGAGCCCTCCTGGGGAACACACGCCTTGAGCAGCTGGATGCCCACCCCCTAGCGGAAGATGAATTACACAAGCTGTCACAACGTTATGTGTCTCTCCCGGCAGCAGCCAAGACCGCCCCTTGGAAGCTGAGCGAGCTACAGCAGTACTTGCTGCGTGCCAACGAAGACGAAATCAAGTCGATCATGGGGGGATTGTCGAGTGATGTGATTGGCTGCGTTGTCAAGCTATTGAGCAACGCCGAGTTGATCGCCGTCGGCTCTAAGGTTTTCAATCCACTGCCAGGGAGCCAGATCGGGGCTCGTGGATATTTAGGGGCGAGGATTCAGCCTAACTCGCCAACGGATAATGTGAGTGACATCCAATGGCAGGTTTTTGATGGTTGGTCTTATGCTGTCGGGGACGTTGTTCTGGGAAACAATCCGGTTTCCAGTGATCCATCCTCGGTTGCGGCGATCGAACGCACACTTTTTGATCTGCTAAAAACCTTTGGCCTTCAGGAGGTTTTGCCGCACTGTGTGCTTTCGCATATCGATGTCCAAGCGGCTGTCGAACGTGCAGATCCGGGCAGCACGGGAATTTGGTTCCAAAGCATTGCGGGCAGTGATGCCGCCAATACCACCTTCGACATCAGTGTCGAAAAAATGGTGGCATACGCGAAGCAGCGTGAAGGCCAGTTCGGCTTGTATTTTGAAACCGGGCAAGGGGCAGATTTCACGAATGGCCACGCTCGCGGCTATGACATGGTGCTCCATGAATCGCGTAAGTACGGCTTCGCCCGGGCGCTGACCCATTGTGTGAAGGAAACTCTGCACGCGCCGTGGCAGCAAATTCTCCCCATGGGTTCACTTGAATGATGTAGCGGGCTTTATTGGCCCCGAGGTATTTCGTACGCGGGAGCAACTGGTCCGTTGCTGCTTGGAAGACATTGTCATGGGCAAATTGCATGGCCTTTGTTTAGGCCTAGATGTTTGCTCCACACTTCATATGGATGTTTCGCTGGATGACCTCGATTGGTGCCTGGATCAGATCCTGCCGGCAAATCCTGCCTATTTAATGGCACTTCCCACGAAGATCGATCCGATGCTCGGCTATCTAACGACTGGGTTCCAGGACCATGTTCGCCTGCGAAAGAAGTTTGGGTACCGAGTGAATGACCGGATGTGGAAATTCTTTCAAGAGCTAGAAATCATCGACCAAAATGGCGAGCCAACTCGCCACTTTGGCAACCCACTTTGGGTCTACCTGAAGTATCGTCGTAAGAAGCAAGATGATCGAAGCGATCGGGAGATTCTTGCTGAGGGGCAGCGGCAAATCGATGCGGCCCGCAGTCGCGGGGTCTTTATCGCCGCTGGGCATGGGCAAAATCCCGAGGATCTCGCTCCCTCTCTCGATAAAGAAATTCGCCAGATTTACAGTGATTCCAAGGTATGCCTCTGGGCCAAGTTGGCACCCGGATTTGTTGCTACGGTGCCAGGTGCTCATTCCCTCACGACGCATTCTTCGGATCGTTTGGACTACATCTTGCATCCGGAAACCGGTGAACGCCTAAGCGACAGTTCGCTGGATGCGGTACTGGAAAAGCGGCGCCAACACCAAGGTCGCTATGATGTGCAGGTTGTCGTTTCCGATGGCCTGAATGCGCTTTCGATCATGGACCCAGGGCAGCTGGTTCCGTATTTGACACGGCTACGCAAAGGCCTGGAAGGTAAGGGATACTGTCCATCACCGGAGCATTTTGTGATCACGTCGGGGCGGGTTCGTGCAGGCTATCGGCTTGGCGAGGCTCTGTTTGCAGATTTGCCGGGTGATCGCGCGATTGTACACATCATCGGCGAGCGACCGGGCACGGGACACCATACCTTTTCGGTGTACATCACTAGCGCGTCAGGTGCGACCTGGGGAAAAGCTAACAAGGTCGACCATAACATCACCAAGGTTGTTTCGGGCATTGCTACCACGGCGACGTCCCCTCTTCAGGCAGCCGATGAGACCGTTCGCCTGCTAAAGATGTTGACCTAACGTTGTTTTGCGTCGCCCCGCTGCGCACGGCCGGCCCCGTACCATTCCTCGAAGTTTCGCACACATAGCCTGTTTGCGGGATCTGATTGCTTAGGTCTGGGTCGCCGTTAAGTCGAGGTTGCTTTGGGAAACTCGAGGAAAGGCTATGCCCTGCTAGCCTTTCCGGCAGCGCAGCGAGGTACTAGCAGAAGGGAATTTCAGCTGAGAAACGCCAGAAAAGTCTGGGGTGGTTGGTGCCAGGACAAGATGCTTTGCTAAACTAGAGGCGTCGGCGAGAATGGCGAGGGTTCAGGCTCTCGTCCTGTCGCAAAAGCGATTTACCAGGCCGTGCGGAATTCTCCGCAACGGGTTTTGCAAGATAATGGAATGAAATTATGACGTGCGTACATCTACAGCAGCTCGTTCAGCTCTGCGAGTCGAGTCATCTCAAGCTGTCAAGCTCGGATCTGATCCACATTGTTTGTAAACAGTGCGGGAAAGAAGAAGTCTGTCCCTCTTTGCTAGTCGAAGAGTTTGAAGCTCGCCATCCTGAACTGGAAACCAGCAATAGCCCGACGGAAGAGAAGAAGTCGTGAGCTTTCTGGCGGTGATTGCCAGCATCAATCCGCCTCCATTTACGAATGGTTGCGGTCATTCTTGAGCTATTCGCCCTTGAGCTCCCCAAGGTCTGTTAAGGGATGCTCGCTATTACGCGAGTATGCGTTAAATCGCTCATCGGCTATCTCCATTCAGCGAAAAGCTTTACGTCACTGCGGCGAAGATTGTGCGCCGCTTGACGATTGCGCGAGGTTCTTTACCAAGACTCGCCGCGCCTGGATGGATAGTCTAATGACGGTATTAGGCCATTCTGTTTCGTTGCCTTGATGCTCTGATAGGCGACAGGTGCTTCCGATTGCGCATAGAAAAGGTTGGTTACCGTGAGAACGCTTCTGCTTGTGGCGATGGTGATCTGGTCTGCGCTGGCTGGAGCGGGATACTCTCAAGATTCAGGATGGAAGCATTCTGGCTCCCTCTTTGTTATTACCACGCCTGAAGGAGCCAATCTGCCAGCCTCTGCCAACCTAGAGAACTTCCCGCTCTTGGTGCGACTGCATAAGGACAGTTTCGACTTCTCTCAGGCACAACCCCACGGCGAAGATATTCGCTTCTCTACCAGCGAGGGAACGTCACTTCCCTACCAGATCGAGGAGTGGGATGCAGAACAAGGCATCGCCAGCATCTGGGTTCGCATCCCCGTCATTCAAGGAAACGCGCGCCAGGAACTCAAACTGAAATGGGGCAACGCCAGTGCGGCCAGTGAGTCTAAGGGGGCAGGCGTGTTCAATGATTCCAACGGCTACGCCAGTGTTTGGCATCTGGGGGAATCTGTCGTTGATGATGCCGGCGCGACCGATTCTAAGGATGAAGGAACGACTCCCACGTCGGGCATCATCGGAAAGGCACGGCATCTTGGCGGTAAGAAAGGGATTTTTGGCGGCGATAAGATTGCTGGTTATCCATCCGGCGTTGGGCCAATGACGACCGAGGTTTGGTTTCGAGCGGAAAAACCAAACGGAACGGTGTTAGCATGGGGCGAGGAGAAACGGCCCGCCAAAGTGATGGTGAATTTCCTAAGTCCACCGCGAATTGCGATCCAGTGCTATTTTGCCGACGTGGAAGCCAAGTCTTCATTGGCGACAAATCAATGGTATCACGTGGTTCACACGTACTCGGAGAAAGATTCGCGTGTTTACATCAATGGCGTCCTCGATGGGCACTCCATGCCTGTTCTCGATTTGCCCAAGACGTCACGCTTGTGGATCGGCGGCTGGTATGGAAACTACAGCTTCGTTGGGGATGTGGATGAGGTGCGTATTTCGAAAGTAGTCCGTTCACCGGAATGGATTCAGCTGCAATACGAAAATCAAAAGCCTCTACAAACTCTGGTTGGACCGGTAGTGCACCCCGGAAATGCTTTTTCTGTGTCGTCCACCAGCGCAATCGTTCCCGAGGGGAAACAGGCTCTCTTTTCCGCGAAGGCGGACGGGGCCCAAAAGATTTATTGGACCTTGAAGCGTGACGGGCACGAAACGGTTGTAGCAGCGGATCGACTAGCATACGAATTCCATGCGGGACGAGTGACCAAAGATGAGTCCGCAACACTTGAGTTCAAGGCTATCTATCCTAGTGAGGTAAAGACGCAAGAAATCGCCATTCAAGTAAAGGAAGATATTCAAGAACCACTCTTTACTCTGAAGGCCCCAACCACATGGGATGGGCGATCAACCATCGAGGTCGTGCCCGAGGTGACAAACCTTGATGCGATGAAGGCCAAGGGAGCTGGCGACTTGAAGGTGGAGTGGAATGTGGCAAATATCGCCGTGATCAAAGAAGCCATCGCCGACAAGCTACTTCTCAAGCGGTCTCAGAACAGTGGTAGAATGACCGTGACGGCGACGCTATCTAATGGTGGAAAGCCGGTTCACGCTAGCGTCAATATCGCAGTAACCGAGCCCAAAAGTGACCCTTGGCTTGCTCGCGTCCCCGAAAAGGAAGAGAAGCCCGAGGAAGGGCAGTTCTATGCTCGTGACGAAAACAATGAAGGGACTCTCTATTACAACGGAAGTTTAGCTGTCGAACCTCGTGCATCGGTGTTTCTCCACGTTTATGCGGACGACAAGCTCATCAAGACCCAGCTTTCGACATTAGAACAGGATAAGACTTATTCACTATCGGCCAAGCTCAAACCGGGGCTAATCAAATACAAAGTGGAATTTGGCATAGTTGTCGCTGGAAGGTATGTCGTGTTGGAAACGGTAGGAAATCTTGTTTGCGGCGATGCCTACATCATTCAAGGTCAGTCCAATGCTTTGGCAACTGATACCGGCGAAAAATCTCCACCAGAAACCAGCGAGTGGATTCGCAGCTATGGTCAGCATCCAGGAAATACCAATGAGCCGCGAGTCAACCGTTGGTGTTACCCCGTCTGGAAGGCTCGGGAGGGAGAAAAGGCGGAGTTGGGCTGGTGGGGGATGGAATTGGCCAAGCAGCTTGTCGAAAGCCAAAAGATGCCAATCTTGATCATCAATGGTGCCGTAGGTGGAACTCGAATTGATCAGCACCAACGGAACGATGCCAATCCGACGGACGGTTCAACGATCTATGGCCGGATGCTGTGGCGCATTCAGCAGGCACGTTTGACGCACGGTATTCGCGGGGTTTTGTGGCACCAGGGAGAGAGTGACCAAGGATCGGACGGTCCGGATGGCGGCTACGGCTGGGAGACCTATGAAAAGTACTTTGTTGAAATGGCGGCTGACTGGAAGCAAGACTTCCCCAATATCCAACATTACTACTTATTCCAGATTTGGCCGAACGCTTGCAGCATGGGAAACGGGCATGGTGACATGTTACGCGAGGTTCAAAGGAAGTTGCCGCGTCTGTATTCCAACATGGACATCATGTCAACGTTAGGAATTAAGCCGCCAGGGGGATGCCACTTTCCGCTTGTGGGTTGGGCCGAGTTTGCGAGGCTCATTCGCCCACTGATGGAACGCGACAATTACGGCCGGAAGCCGACGGAGTCGATCACGGCTCCGAATTTGATGCGTGCCTATTTTACGGGCGAAACAAAGGATACCATCACGCTGGAGTTTGATCAGCCCGTCAACTGGGATGAATCGCTTGTGGGCCAGTTTATGCTCGACGGCGCCAAAGATCAGGTGGTGTCAGGAAGTGTGAGTGGAAACCTTCTTACGCTCAAGCTGAAAGAAGCATCTCCTACTACTTCGGTCAGTTACCTTTCCGAGAAGTCATGGAGTCAGGAGAAGCTAATCGTGGGAGCGAATGGGATTGCCGCTCTGACGTTTTGTGAAGTGCCAATTGGCGAAAAATAGGCCTTGGCACACGAATGATTTCAGACGATGAGGGAAGCTGCGCTGTTCGTAAAGGGAAGCCTAGCGGTGCGACTAGCGCAAAAGTAGATTGCTGCGCTCATCGGGGCGAGGGCCGTTGATTTCTAACAATTGGTCGGTCGCTCCCTGAAGAATGTTGCCGCTAATCAGGTTGTCCCGGCATTGTCCGACAAGGCGAATCGCCTGTCGCATGGTCGGTGTTTTGCGGCGATCAACGATCGTGTTATTGGTCACGCGAAACCGTATGCAATCTTCTAGTTCGAGGCCGCGATGGAGCGGATCGAGGATCTGACAATCGGAGATTCCGCAGTCGCTGGAACGCAGAAACGTGATGGCCGCTCCATGTTCTGCCGAGCCTGCAGCTAGTCGCTGGGTAGCGAGTCCGGAGAGTAGCACATTATCGCAATCCTCAAAGCGGAGTCCGTCTTTGCGTGGTTCGGAGTCGCTTCCGCGCCAAGAGAATGTGTTCCCACTGACGACGATACCCGCACTGTGTGAGGCAAAGAGGGAGAGGTCTGCTGAATCGTAGATGGTGTTGCCAGTAATGGTGACACGGGAGACGCTTTGCAGATCCACCCCACGCCATTGGCTGCCGAGTACGTTGCCCGTGATATTGATGAGATGGGCGGTGTCAACCTTGACGGAAGGCGGAGCATCGGCAGGTTGAGGACGCTCGACAGGTGCGCCGATGATGCGAATGTTGGAGCCACCCGTTTGCACAGTAGCCTGAATCGTGTTGCCACTGATCGTGACTTCGCTTATCACCCCCTCGGTAGCGTCAAACCAGATCTCGGAACCGCCCGTATTCGGCGTGGCTCCAGATTCTTTGAGTGGCGAGGTGCTGGCGTTTCCAGACCGCGCATTGTTGTATTCGATGTCGTTTCCCACGATCTGCAGGTTGTGAACGTCACCGCCGACCGACTTAATCCCGGCCTGTTTATTCCAACTGATATGACAGCCATGGATGATGATCTGGTGCAAGTTGCACCGATCAAAGAAAAGGCCAATCTCATGATTGTCATAGAGGTGCGAGTCCGCAAGGAGGAAATCGCGATTGCGTTCCACCAAATGGATGCCGATGCGGCAGCGTCGGATCAGCACTTGCGAAACGATGCATTTCATCGTTTTACGCAGTTCAATACCAACCGAATCGGGATGCTCTCCGACGATCTCAAAGCCGCTGAGTGTTGGCAAACGCTCCTTGTTCCAGGTATATGGTTGGACACTGGCGGGTGATGCGGTCCCTTGGTGGTCTCCCTGAACACGTATCGCAGGGCCTGGACCAGCCATCACAATACGGGAAGCACCCCCTTCGCCACGCACGGCCCCATAGCCCGTCTTCGTGAGGTCTAGCATTAATGGCCGGGTAATGCGATAGGTTCCCTTGTTAAGCCGCAAGGTTCCGTCGCCTGAATCAATGGCATGTTGCAATGCCTCGGTGTCATCGCTGACGCCATCCCCTTTTGCACCAAATCCAAAGACATTGGACATCCGAGGGACTCCTTACTTGCTATTGGGGAAAGAGGATGCGAGGAATACGCGACCTGTTTTTTACCTCATCTTCGATTTTAGCTGAATGGTCTTGCCATCGACAATGAATTTCCCGTAGCCACAATGATGGAGTGTTTGAGGGCGCTTGGGTTTGAGAGATCTCCAAGCTTTGACAACCTCCAAAATGAAGAGGTTGTACTTTCGGACCAAGCGTGTGTCCGCCACTTTGCATTCAAGGTTCGCAAAGCATTCCGCGATCAAAGGTGGTGCTACACACGCCGCAGGAAGAGCCGTCAATCCAAGTTCGGCAAATTTATCAACATCTCGGCCGGAGGAATTCCCTACCTGGACGACCGCCCTCGCCAACTTGAGTGCCGGAATGGCAATCACGCATTCTTTCGTTGCCTTTAAACCTGCAAAACTGTAATTGGCACTGCTAACAACGCAAGCAATGAGGGGCGGTTCAAACTCCACCATCATGTGCCAAGACATCGTCATGATGTTAGACTTGCCGCGATGTGCCGTAGTAAGTAAGACGACAGGTCCCGGTTCCAGGAGTTGATAGACTTTCGAAAGAGGCAAGTCCTGTAACATAGAAGTGTTTCCAGAGCACGAACGGGCAATGTTTGTCGGATACCGCAGTCGAATGGTTGATTCTACCTGATGTACCGGGGAAGAAGATGCAATCGGCTGGCGACAAACGGTAGTCGGGCGGCACTGAACGCATCGAGTTCATACCTCGTAGGGTGGAAATGACGTTGATGGTATCACGCCCGTGCCGAATAAGACCGAAGGCCGTGGTGAGGAGCAACCTTTCGCATCGGGCTGAAGCTCGGCTATGATTGGCTTATTATCAAGCTCCCTTTTTTAAAAGGCGCGACGCAATGCATCGCCGATTAAGTGAAATGTTCGTGGTAGTCGTCTGGTTGACGTGCTGCTGCGCCGCTGTTCAGGCAGCCAATCCTCAGGATGTGGCATTTACGGCCAAACTGGACGGTAGTGAGCAGCGGTATGTGATTCTGGAGCCCGACGGACTCAATAAAGAACGGCCAGTGGGAATGCTAATTGCATTGCACGGCCATGGATCCGATCGTTGGCAGTTCGTGAAAGATGAACGGGGCGAATGCAAGGCAGCGCGGGATGCAGCTGCCAAGCGAGGAATGCTGTACATCTCGCCTGACTATCGCGCCAGAACTTCGTGGATGGGACCTGCAGCAGAGGCAGACCTGGTACAGATCATCGAAGAAGTAAGGGGGCGTTACCGAGTTAGCAAGGTCATCTTGTGTGGTGGTTCGATGGGAGGTACCGCGGCACTTACCTTTGCTGCGTTACACCCTGAATCGATCGACGGTGTAGTCTCGATGAATGGCACTGCGAACCTTGTCGAATATGAGCAATTCCAAGATGCCATCGCAGCCTCGTTTGGTGGTACGAAGCAAGAGAAGCCCGAGGAGTACTGCAAGCGTTCGGCTGAGTTGCAAGCAGACAAATTAAAAATGCCGATTGCAATGACGACAGGTGGGCGTGATACGCTGGTCCCGCCGCAGAGTGTCCTGCGATTGTTCGAGTCGCTAAAAAAGCAGAGTCGCCCTGTGCGATCGTTTCACAAGCCAGAAGGGGGCCACGATACTAACTATGTGGATGCGACCGAGGCGTTTGAATTTGTCCTCGGTCAGGTTTTTCAAGAGAAAGCCACCCGATAGGCTTCAGGTGCGCTGCTCTTTGTGGGGCTGCGTTACACGACGAACCACTCTATTTCGTGGGCTTCCGATCAAGGAACACGATGCAGGAGGGATTGCCGACCGGAGTGTAATGTCCGGTGAATTGCAACTTCCCGGTTTTGCGATCGACACGGAAGACGGCAAGGTTGTCGCCGCGCTGATTGCAGCAATAGAGAAACTCTCCCGTGGGATCGAAGTTGAAGCTGCGTGGATAGTTGCCACGCGTCCACTCTTCTCCCACAAAGGTTAGGCTGCCGCTGGGACCAATCGAAAAGATCCCGATACTGTCATGCAGCCGGTTTCCGGCATACACAAACTGACCATCCGCAGAAACCAAGATCTCTGAGCAAAAGTTGCTGCCGGCAAATCCAGGTGGCAGGCTAGAAATCGTCTGCCGAGCCGTAAGGCCCCCCGTGGCGGCATCGTAGTCGAATAGAACGATGTTCGAACCTTCCTCCTGCAACGAGTAAAACCATTTTCCTTGGGGATGAAAATGGAAATGGCGCGGTCCATCGCCAGGTGGCAGCGCAACTTCGTGCTTTTCCGCCGGAGAGAGCAAGCCCTTTTGGTCATCGAACTTCCAGACGTAAATCTTGTCGAGCCCCAGATCTACATGCAGCACATATCGACCCGAGGGATCAGCCTGAATCATGTGTGCGTGCGTTCGGTCATGGCCGCTGAACGCAAAGCTTCCCGGGGGTGCATTGGGGGCCTTGGTGGGGCCGAGTTTGCCGGAGTCATTCTTGATGTCGGTCGCTGTACCGAGTCGGCCATCGGGTAGGATCGGTAATACGGCGATCGAACCACCAAAATAGTTGGCAACCAGCACAAACCGGCCGCAAGGGTGAATGCTGACGTAGGTCGGACCCGCGCCGCCTGAACGGACGGTGTTTAGAAGCTCCAGTTTGCCATCCTTGGGATCAATCGCAAAGGCACTAACTGTCCCTTCTTTGGTTTCGCCAACGCGATCTGTTTCATTGGCGGAGTATAGGTGAGTTCCCGCAGAATTCAAAACGAGAGAGCTAGGACTGGTTCCTAGTTCGTAAATGCCGTCCGGAGTCATCGCACCGGTATCGCGATTGACCTGAAATAGGTGGATGCCACGACCATTTCCAGGAGGTAGGTCAACCTGGGTTGGCAACACATCACGAAGCGGAGAACTAAAGGTCCCCACGTAGGCGAGAAGCGGCAGTGCGGCTTCTTTTGTCTGTGCCTGTAGCATCGTTTCTAAGATGGGCGTTGTCCCTGCCAACACCACAGAGGCTTGCAAAAATGCACGGCGGGTCGAGGCGGCTGGGTTCATAGCAATAAGCCTGTTAGGTTCAGGAGGTGGTAGGAGCTAAGGTGAGAGTCGCTTGCAGAACGTCGCAATTGGCAAGCGTTATCGTATCAGCGTGGCCAAGCTGCTTGGATAATAATCTATCGTAAAACAAAAGGGGGCAGTGCTCAGCACCACCCCCTAGGAAAACCATCGAAAATCCGCCGTCTAATACAGAGGATTACTTGGTGACACGCTCAAAGGTTAGCCCCGGATCATCCGCCGGTGCTCCGCTTAAGACAAATTGCCATTTGTCTTGGCCCAGCGACTTGACGGAGCCCGCCATCGAACCTTGATCCTTGGTTTCTAACGCGATCCCATTGCCACGAACAACAAGTTGCCCCTTGAGTTCTACGGCAGGATTACCCGTCTGGGCCGCTTTCCAAGAAAACTCCGATCCATCGGTGATCGACAAATCGATCGCGGTCTCTCCTGCCTTGGCACGCCAGCTACCGACAAGGTCGGTCTCTGGAGCATCGCTGGCCTCCGACGTTGTGGGCGGAGTAGGCGCAGGAGCTGCTGGTTGTGCAGGCTCAAGAGCTTCCAGCATTCGCTTGGCGGTCATGTCTTTGGGTTGATTCTTGACGACGACCTTCAAAGCTTTGATTGCCGCATCCTTCGAACCGACGACCAAGTAATGATAAGCCACCACAAAATGGGAGGCAGCATCATCAGGATTGGACTTGCAGAACTTCTCTAGCTTCCGAAGTTGAACCGTATACTGGTCCGCATCACCGTATAGGCTGCTCATCGTCGTCCAGTCCATGCCTGGCGCTGACGAAAGCATCGAGTTGAGTGCAGCCGCAGAGGCACCGTACTCCCCTAAAGCAAACAAGGTGAGTGCTCGCACCTCATGTACCACAGGGTCCTTTGGCAGCTGTTTGAGGGCTGCATCGAACTTTGCGAGGGCAGGCTGGTAGTTTCCTGCCTTAAACTCGGCCAGGCCGTCATCGAAAAGATTCAAGGATTGGTCGGCTTCGGGCGAGTTCTGCTGAGCTTGGGCAGTTCCGCCGTCTGCACTCGAATCTGATGTGACATAGTTATTGATCACCACAGGCTGTGAGTAATCATAGGGGGCGGAGGCCACCACCACGGGCTGAGTATAGTAGGGGTTGTAATACGCCCCACCATAGCCCCAACCGCTAGTCATGGCTCCCAGGCCCCAGCCGAGGCCGACCCAGCCGACAGGCGCATACCAGCTACTTCCCCAGTAACCATGCCAGCAGCCGTTGTACCAATTGTGATGGCCGTTGATGCAGTGGTTGTGCCAGTTGCCGGCCCAGTTGTTACCAGCGCCTCCCCAGCCCCAGCCAGGATTGTTCCAGTTCGGACGGTCCCAATTGGGGCGGTTACCAATGTTGTTTCCGCCGCCAACGAAGTTGCCGTTTCCGTTACCGATTCCGATATTAATATCGTTGCCAATATTGATGTTTCCGTTGCCAGGTCGATTAGGCCGATTGCCTCCGCCACCAATGACGGGACGATCACCACCTCCGGGACGATTCGGTTGTCCCGCGCCGCCTCCACCGGGTCGGTTGCCGCCGCCAATGCTGGGGCGATCACCACCGCCGATATTTGGCCGATCGCCACCTCCGCCCGGACGCGTCACATTCCCTGCACCGCCGCCAGGACGCGTTCCACCGCCCGGACGTCCTCCGCCATCCGCAAGTCCCGGAAGCGTTGTCGGCCGGTTGATGTTTCCAAAGCTGGGACGATCTCCGCCAGCACCCGGACGGTTTCCACCACCTGCGACGTTTCCAGGCAACGTGGTGGGGCGGTTATTACCTCCGCTCGGGAGCGAGGGCCGCGTTGTTGGCTTGACGTTTGTAGGAGGCTTCACCGATGGACGAGACGCGCTTCCCCCGGCTCCTCCAGGCCTTGTGGAAGGCAGCGAAGTGTTGGGCCGACTATTTCCCGAAGGATGAAAATTTCCGGTGTTAGGCCGAGTGGACGGGCTAGGACGCGACACGTTCGGGCTAGGGCGCGAAACATTTCCCATGGATGGGCGACCGCCCCCCGAATGCGACGGGCTGGGGCGAGACATGGGCGGACGTCCTCCGCCTCCCATGGATGGGCGACCACCACCACCACCCACATGCCCCATCGAAGGTCGGGCACCTCCACCTCCGGGGCCACGGGCATCAGAAACGGATGCCGTGGTCAAGATACTGGCCATGACTAACGCAAATTGGATTCTGGACTTGTTTTTGGATTTCATACCGGCAGCTCCTTGTTGGAATAATGGCGTTATTTGCTGACAGCTGGCGGACGACGAGCAACCGTTAGGTCAAAGTCTGGCTCGCGGCTGTTGCCCACAATTCTGTCGGTGCCGGTGATCGTGAAATGGTCTTTGTCCTTTTGGACGATTGTGAGCGTGGCCGAAGCGGCGGTCCCATCGGGATTAACGGTATTCGATTTGGCGACAACGCTGTCTTCCAAAACGGTCCACGTCCCTTCCGAAAATCCACCGTCTGGATCAAAGAGCCAAGAGCGAATCTTGCCAGCAATCGGGTCCCAGCCAAGACGCTGAGACGACTTGCGGACCGAGCCCGATGCCGAAGTCATGCTGAATTCGCCCAGAAGAAAGTTCTTGTCTTCGGACCAGCGATAGGAGATTGAAACGGACCCGTCTGCCCCTTGATTGACCCAGTCTCCAACCATCCAGGCCAGCGATTGCAATTGTTCGTTCGCACTAGGAGCAGGCGAATCTTCAAAGTCACGGAAAGAGGCAATCTTCCAGGCGTCCTTGGACTTTGCCCACACAGCAACGTATCGAAACTGTGATTGGGTCGCGCCATCCTTGGTCTTCATGGTTCGCGTTCCCTCTTCAATCGCCACAGGACCAGCGAGGCGAATCGACTCAATGTCGATGGTTAGCTTGGTCTCGGGAAAGCGGGTGAAAAACCCACTGAGTAGTTCTTGGATTTCCTTTTGACCTTGGTAGACCGTTCCTCCCTCATCGACGATCTCGCCATCGGCCATAAATAGGGCCGATACGTCGTCTGCTTTGCCCGAATTGAAGGCGAGAACTAACTTATCTGCCGCAACGCGAACTGACTTTACCGTGGCCTCAGTAGCATCTGGAGCTGCGGCAGGCTTTGCGGGAGTCCCCTGCGCAAGCAGCGGGGCTGCACAGATGGCAGCGGCGCAAAATATTAGGCTCTTCAAAATGTTCATCCGTGCGTACCTCACCAAGAGAAGGAAGAAATAGCCGATTAACCAATGGCTTGGCGAACGCCAAGTCATTGCCATGTTTTTGTGAAAGGATCTGCTGGTTCGCAACGCTTGCATCCTATAGGAGTGAAGCCGCATTGCTCCTGCGAGGTGGATCGCTGGGCCTCGAAAGAGGCTGGAGTTTGTTAACAGCAGGGAACGCTTCTGATCCTATCAGGGGATTCTAGAGGTTGCAATTTGATGAGCGTAATAATCACCCGTTTGCAGTTCTGGGTGAACGTTTTGAACCTCACCGGCATCGATCTGGATACTTCTGGGAACCTCCGCGAGTTTAGGCAGGCTAAGCCAGAGAAAACGATGAGTCAGACTACGTAGTTTTACGTAAAAGCCCGCAATAGTGACCGCCCGTTGGTTTAGCTAGGTGAGACTGATTTGCCGACCTTGGCGCTTGGTTCGAGGAATGATGTGGTTTAGGCCCAGTTTCCAAGTGTCATCCCTTGCTGCAATCCCCTAAGAGGTTGCCTATGATAACGTCGAATGGGCCTTGCTCAGGAAAATCCTCTCTCTAGGAAAAGGACACGCCATGTTAGTTTCAACACGAAAAAAAGTTCTTCTGGGACTGTTCCTTTGTTGCCTAAGTAACTCGCTCTTCGCATCGGAAGCCGATGAGCTGCGAGAAAAAGCAAAGGGGCTGCAAAAAGAAGCGGCCCAGGCGGCCGAGCGAGGTGAAAAGCAGCATGCGACTGAGCTAGAAAACGGCGTTCGAAAGCTCTTGAAAACGGCAGAGCAATTGGAGCAGAAGCAAAAGCGCGGTGAAGAACCGAAAGATCGTCCGGAGCGGAAAGAGGAACTGCGTCAGCTCCAGGATCGGCTTCAGGATCTGCGAGCGAAAGAACAAAAGCTCAAAGAAGAAAAGGCGCCCGAAAATGAACGGAATCAAGTGGCCGAGCAGCGTTTGAAGTTGGAGCGTGAACTCCGCAAAATGTCAGGAGATTCAGCAGGCAAACAGGGACCAAGCCCAGAACTACGTGAGCAAGCCCAAAAGTTGGAAGCGGTTTTGCGACGCGTACAGCACTTGAAGGTTGCTGCTCAGAACCTCAAGGCTGCCGAGGCCCATGACCTCGCTCACCAAGTAATGGAAAAGGCGGAGGCGATGGAACGCGAGGCTCAGGAAGGGAAGAGCCGTTTGATGGCAGAAATGCAAAAAGGAAATCCTGGGAAGCCAGGGCCTGATGGATCACAGCAGCTGAAGGCAGAAATTGAACGCCTGCGTGCGGAGGTTCAAGAACTGCGTCAGCACATGCAAAAACGATAGGGCAAATACCCGCTCGGCGCGGATGGATTAGTACTTTGGCAGTAGTATGGGCTGCATCATTGTTACGCAGCCCAATCCTCCAATTAGGTGCGGTAACGTCGATTCGATTCGATTTGAGTCAATGCACTTTAGGTAGGGGATGTGTTCGATGTTCGGTACTTGAGAATCCTTCGAACCAAGAAGAGGAACTGTAATACTTCTTGCCTCCCCTGTTTTGGCCAATGAACAGCCTGCCCGACTTGAAGAAAACCTAGCCAGGGCCATGGCCCAAAATTCGCAACAATTTGCCTCAAATCAGGCCGGCAGGGCACTCAAATGGCAGCGATCGATTATATTTGGTGGGCTCGTTGGAGTAATGCTAATTTAGGCCAATTCATCTTCCCTTGAAACAACCACGTTAGGTCATGAAACCCATTGCAACCTCGGAACTTCACTCCCAAATTCACCGTACGGGGGTTATCGCTGTCCTGATGATTGATGATGCAAATGACGCGGTGCCAGTTGCACGCGCATTGCTCGCTGGAGGTGTCGATTGCGTCGAACTGACGTTGCGGACCGATGCTGCTATGGAGGCGCTGAAGCGCATTCGCAGTGAAGTTCCCGAGATGCTTGTCGGAGTGGGCACGATCTTGACGCCACAGCAAGTCAATGATGTGAAGGCCGCTGGCGCAGCATTTGGTGTGGCCCCCGGCATGAATCCTCGAGTTGTCAGTGAGGCCAATCGCATCGGCCTGCCGTTTTCCCCCGGCGTTTGTACGCCCAGCGATATCGAACTGGCGATCGAACAAGGTTGCCGGGTCCTCAAGTTCTTCCCATCCGAACCAAGCGGTGGACTAGCGTACCTGCGCACGATTGCAGCGCCCTTTGCACACCTGGGAGTGAAGTACATTCCGCTCGGCGGTGTCAATGCGGCAAATGCCGAGAACTACCTGCGTGAGCCAAGTGTGCTGGCGCTTGGGGGATCGTGGCTCGGCCCACGTGATGCGATACAGCGCAAAGACTGGGACGCCATTACCCAGCTTGCATCGGCCGCGTCGGGAATTGTAAAACGGGTGCGCGGGGGTGCTGTGTGAGCCGCATCGTCACCTTTGGTGAGATCATGGCCCGGTTGGCTACCCCGGGGTTCCAACGCTTTCAGCAGGCGATGCCTGGCACGTTGGAAGTAACGTTTGCCGGGGCGGAAGCGTCGATTGCGGCGTCGATCGCCTATTTGGGCGGTGACGCGGCCTTTGTGACGGCGCTGCCACAACATGCGATCGCGGACGCCTGCGTGGCCGACCTGCGTTCGATGGGAGTAGATACGCACAATATCGTTCGCACGGAACGAGGGCGACTTGGTGTTTACTTTCTTGAATCTGGGGCAAATCAGCGCCCGGGTAATGTGATCTACGACCGTGATGGATCGTCGGTCGCAATCACTTCCGCCAGCGACTATGACTGGTCTGCGATACTCGACGGTGCGGAGTGGTTCGTCATTTCCGGCATCACGCCCGCCATTTCGCAAAACGCTGCAGAGGTCGCAATGACGGCTGTGCGTGAAGCGAACCAGCGGGGTGTGAAAGTGGCTTGCGATATGAACTACCGCAGCAAGCTTTGGCAATGGGCGCCTCCCCTCAAGCCGCGGGAACTGGCCACGCGGACCATGCGTGAGTTGATGCCGCTAGTCGATCTCTTTATCGGCGGGCGAGAAGATGCGACGGAGATGCTGGGCATTCCCGATGCGGGCTCTGCACCCGAGTCACTTGTTGCGGTAGCAAGGCAGATCGCTCAGAGTTTCCCGCGTATCCAGCGTGTAGCAATGACACGGCGTGAGGGAATTTCCGCCACACATAACAACTTCGGTGGATTGCTCTACGATGCGACGACGGATCGCACTTGTTTTGCTCCCCTAAATAAAGACGCACCAACATTTTATGAGATCACCGACATCGTTGATCGTCTTGGCGCAGGTGACGCCTTTACGGCAGGACTGCTTTTCGCACTGACGACGCCGGAACTCTCTGCACAACAGACGGCTGTCTCTTTTGCAGTCGCAGCAGGATGTCTTGCACACTCGATTGAAGGGGACTTCAACTACACCTCTCGCGCTGAGGTCGAAGCCCTGATGAACGGCGATGCATCAGGCCGTGTGAAACGGTAAAACTACAGGGCAATCGGGCATGCGTTACTTCCGTTGAAGCGTTGGATGCTCCGCCGCGTTCGCACTAACGTGGCGCTGTTTTACTTTCAGGTATCGGCTGCGGGCCTGCTGCCTGCTGAAGTTCCTTGCGTAGCTCTCGAAATGCTGGTTCTTCTGGGCGCACGAGGCAAAGCTGTTCCGCAACGACCAAAGCTTCTTCAAACCGCCCGCGGTCACGTAGCCAAGATCCCCAGCTAAATAATACGCCGGGCGATCGTGGTGCCAGACGCACCGCCATTTCTAGCGCTGACTCTCCCTCGCGAATCCAGCCTTGGCTTAGTCGGGCAGAACCGAGACGGGACTGCAGTGGCGCAAAGGCGGGCAGCAGCCTAGCGTCGCGTTCCAGCAATGTCAGTTCTTCTGCTCGCAATCGTGCCGCCTCGGCCTGCAAAATGCCAAGCTCTTCAAATAAGGGGCGAGCCTGTGCTTGCTGACCACTTTGCAGCATCGACATTGCCTGCTGCTCAATACCAGCGGCAATCCGCTGCAACAGCTCTGCCAATTGGCCGCGTGGCCCTGTGGTGCGCGGCTCAATTCTCAGTGCATTTTGGTAATACTCCCTGGCACGAGTCGTATCCTGCAACTCTTCAAACAAGATACCCGCCTGCAAATGGCTCCCGGCACGATCATTCATGACCATGAGGCCTTCGAGAAAATGTGTTAGCTCCGTTTGCCGCACGATGGGTTCGCTCATGCGAAAGTCGGATTCTGGATATCTGGCAAGTGCACGTGCTGCTTCTCCACGGACAAAAGTGGAGGGGTCCTTTAGCAACGGAACTAGCGCCTTGCGAACGGTTTCATCTGGCCCCGACTGTAGTCCGGTGATCGCGGCAGCACGTACCATTGGCTCGCGATCATTTATTAGGTCCTTGAAGGTCAGGAAGAGTTCCGACGTGCCGTCGCCACTTGGCGCATAGGCAGACAGTTCTAGAGATGCGCTGCTTCTCGCAATGGCTGGCACCTCGCGATCTTTTACCACCTTTAACAAAAGGTCTCTTGCTTGGGGATTTTCTTCAAACGCCGCTGCCATGGCGGCCCCAAAGTGCGCCGGCTTCTTACGCTGGGAGCCAAACCATTTGTCGCAGGCAGCATTGCACCAAGTGTCGATCCGTCGAAGTTCATCTCTTACTACAAAGTTCTTATCGCGTACGGCCGCAAGCCAGTCAGCATATTCCACCGGCCGATTAGGCGTAGGAGACGTGGGACGCTGCTCCATTGGCAACTTGGTATCCGAGATGTGGCAAGCGGTACAGGCGTTTGGCGTCCCCAGCTCTAGGCTGAGGTCAGGCCGTGGGATTCTCAAGCTATGGTCATGTCGCACGTGGACATCCATATAGGTAGTGGTTGGCATGTGGCATGCCACGCAGGAGGCACCCGCTGTTCCTTGCTTGTGCCCATGATGTGCCGGAGTGTCGTACTTTCCGGGCGAGTGAGCATGGCAGGAGGTACAGAGCTTGTTGCCTTCGAACTTGGGCTTTGAGGAATGCGGGTCATGGCAGTCGGTGCATTTGATCCCCTTGTGGAACATCTTGCTTTGACAAAAAGACCCCACTTCATACGCCTCATCCAGCAGTTGACCATCAGGGTGATAGATTCCCTGCTGAATTCCCTCGAGAGCGAAGTAGTCATCAAAGTTGCAGCCGGCCTGAAATCCATTTTGAAGAATACGGCGTCGGCTGTGGCACGATGCGCAAGTATCGATCTCGATCTTTGAACGTGCTGGAGTCTTTAAGCTGTCGTTGGTCTTCAAACTAACGATGGCAGTTCCCTCTTTGCGATCCCAAAACAGTGAACGATAGCTTTTTATCCCTTTCGCAAGGGTCACGTGCGAACTACCCGGTCCATGGCACGATTCGCAGCTGACATCAATTTCTGAAAAGGTGGTGTGATAAGACAGGCTGGCAACATCAAAGCCCTTCTGCAGGTTGGTCGAGTGGCATTCGGCGCACATCGTGTTCCAGCGCTGCCCAATTCCTGTCCAGTGCAGATCATCAGTTGGCGCCAACCGTTCCTTCACGTCTGGTGGATCAAGATGGAACCATTTCTTCTTGCGTGTATCCCAAGAGACTCGCAGCACCTGGACCCGAGCCACTTCTTCGGAGGGCATGTCGGCCGTACGATCAAATTCCACCATATAATTTTGCAGCGGATCGACGCCAAACACATACTTCACTTCGAAGTCGGCCAGTTTTCCATCGGGCCCTTCGGTGTTGACGAAGAACTTGCCATCCTTGCGAAACATCCGGGATGTAACACCGTAGTGTTCCAGTGTGGCATCATTAAAATCTGCTAAAACGGTCTTCTCCGTGGCAACATCCATCGCGAGGTCGTGATGCGATCCACTAAACTTTTCCAAATGCGGCTGATGACATTCGGCACAGGTCTCTCGTCCCACAAATTGCCGAGTTGTGTTGGGGGGCAGACCGTGCCACCAATCCATGCCTAGGATTGTTGCCGATAACCCCACCGCCAGCAGTAGGATGACTTCGATCATCCGGCGAGCTCTATTCTGCCGAGCCGAAACAGGCGGAGTGCTGGACTGCGTCTTTTTAGAAGGGGAGGGGGGGCGAGATTTTCCTGCCATGATGATCCAAGCTTGTCGGCCGCAGTCTGCGATGCAGTCTCAAAATATCTAAGGTAAAGTGGGGCGATCCCCCAAAAGGAACCAAATGGGCCGCACGTAAGTCTTTAGCTTAGGCCGAGTCGTTTTCTCGCACAATCTTCCCAGCGGCTTGGACCTCGTTTTTCTTGGCCGCCAGCGACCCGTCGAAGGCAGCCTAGTAACCCGTTATACTAGCCGCACGAACCTTCGCTCTGCCATCGGACTTGGCATCTCTTTAACAGAGAGCCAATTTTACAGAGCCCTTTTTCACTTTAGCCCTGTGAATGCTTCATGACCACGACGGAACACGTTTTAGTTATCCCTACCTCGTACTTTCACAGCCTGGGCCACTTTCAAGGCTTTTCCGGAGATGTAGACCGGTATCTAGGGCGATTGCTCGAACCCTCGCAAACGCGTTATCTGCCACGGCCGGACATGGAGAAAGATCCAACGTTTAAGCAACTGATCCCCTACGTCATCTTTCGGTATCGGGATGCGGCAGGCCGAGTCAGCGTATTTCAATACACGCGTGGCAAGGGACAAGGGGAAGCCCGCCTGCATGCCAAACGAAGCATCGGCATCGGCGGCCATATTTCCTCTGATGACTCAACCTGTGAAAACGCCTACCAAGTTGGCATGCGACGAGAGCTAGACGAAGAAGTTTGCATCGATACACCCTACCGTAGTTCGCTGGTCGGCCTCATCAATGACGATCTGACAGAAGTCGGCAAGGTCCACTTGGGGGTCGTCCATATTTTTGATGTCGACGCTCCGCAGGTCCTTCCTCGCGAAGATGAAATCTGTAATTCCGGGTTTCGCCCTGTCACAGAACTTCTGGCCGAGCTTGACCAGTTTGAGACTTGGTCGCAGATTACCTTGAAGGCATTATTTGCCGAATCGGTCTAGTATCAAGCCAATTCAGGTTCTCTCCCTTTTGCATCCAAGGAAATTACGATGGCAAATCCTTCCCGTAGTAGAACGTTTTCGCGTCGCGCCTTGATGGGGACGACCGCTGCATTCTCGGCTGGATTGTTGTCGGCAGGTTCGCTAAGGACGGCAATCGCTGCCGATGCACCTGCCGTTCCTCAGGACATCGCCGCCATCGATCCAAACTGGAAGATCACCAAGGGACGCATTAATCAGTCGGTTGTTTCCTGGTGCTTCAATCCCATGCCGGTCGAAGAACTCGCCAGGGCGAGCGCTCAAATGGGGCTCAAGTCGGTAGAGCTGGTGGACCCTAAGTACTGGCCCATGCTCAAATCGCTGGGGTTAACGGTTGCGATCGCTAGCAGCCACGGATTTGTAAAGGGCTGGAATCATCGAGAAAACCATGCCTATTGTGAGGAACGGGTGACGAAGGTTATCGAAGACGCAGCAGCCTTCGGATGTAAGAATGTGATTACCTTTTCAGGCATGAAAGGAGATCTCAAAGGTCCCGAAGGGGATGAAGCGGGCAAGGTCGCCATGGTGGAAGGCCTGAAAAAGGTGGCGGGTCTCGCCGAGAAAAAGGGGATCACGCTTTGCATCGAAATGCTCAACAGCCGTGTCGATATCGAAATGAAAGGACATCCTGGCTACCAATGTGACTCCATCGAATGGGCCGTTGATGTTTGTGAGCGACTGGGGTCCTCACACGTGAAAATCCTGTTTGATGTTTATCACGTGCAAATCATGCAGGGGGATGTCATCACGCGGTTGAAGAAGTACCAACAGTGGATTGGCCACTATCATACGGCAGGTGTTCCTGGTCGAAATGAATTAACAAATACCCAAGAGGTTAACTACCCTGGAATCATGAAGGCCATTGCCGAGACGGGCTATAAGGGCTTTGTGGGCCAGGAATTCATCCCCACAATTCCAGACAAGATTGCTGCACTTCGCCACGGGGCGTACGTGTGTGATGTCTAGCGCAGTATCAGCCTACCGCTTGGCTTTCCAGCGACTGCGGTAAGCATCCAGCAAAACCGCAATCACAATCACGCTGCCGGTAATGACGCGTTTTATCGGGTCGGAGGCTCCCACTTGAGCCAGGCCCGTTTGCAGTACGGCAATGATCAATACGCCGAAAAATGTGCTGACAATCGAGCCTCGTCCCCCCATCAGGCTCGTTCCACCGATCACGCAGGCGGCTATCGCGGCCAATTCAATGCCGACGGCCGCATTGGGGTCCACTGACGAAAGTCGTGAGGTTTGCATAATTCCCGCCAGCCCGCACAAAAAGCCACTAATCGTGAAGACGGCAATCGAAGGGGGCTCGGTACGAATCCCCGACATACGAACCGTCTCGGCGTTTGTGCCGATGGCGATGCAGTAGCGACCAAAAACGGTACGCGTAAGTACAAATTGCCCTGCGATGACCAATATCACGGCAATTAAAAAGGCTGGCGAAAAGAAAAAGCTTCCCATTGGTGTTCCGAGCCATTCGACAGAGGAACCGACATACTTAACTTGGGAGCTTGTGATCAGATAAGCACTCCCTCGGGCAATTTCCAGCATGCCAAGCGAAACAATAAACGACGGAATGCGCGCGAGGACGGAAAGCGAGCCGTTGATAAGCCCACAGAGAGTGCTGGCTAAGATGGCCAATGGAACGGCTTGCCATAAAGGCCAATGCAGATCGACCATCAAGTACCCAAGAACAGCGGCCGACAATGCCAGCATCGACCCCACCGATAGATCGATACCCCCAATGATCAGCACCAGTGTCATGCCGACTGCAATCACGGTGAGATCAGGAATCTGATTGGTGACCGAAGCGAGGGTCGCAGAACTGAGGAAGTTTTTGCTGGCCAGGCTAAAGAATAGCACTAAGAGCGCCAATACCGAGAGCATGCCCACATATTGCAGAAGCACGCTGCGAGCGGAGTATGTCGGGCGAGAAGAAGTCATGGGTTAGTATCCTCAGGCCGTTACAGGAATGAAGCTTGAGAATGCTGCCTGAGTCAGCTTCTCTTCGGAAAAATCGCAGCGTTCAAACTCTGCCTTCCATTCGCCGGCAGACATCACGCCGATACGATCACACATGTCCATCAGTTCCTCAAGGTCGCTGCTCACGATGATGATCGCTTTCCCCTGGGAGGCAAGTGTTTCTAAAAGCTGATAGATCTTTTGCCGAGCGGCCATATCGATTCCACGCGTTGGTTCATCGAACAGGAATACTTCCCCGTCGCGATAGAGCCATTTAGCAATAGCCACCTTTTGCTGGTTGCCACCACTAAGGGTTCCCACGGCTTGTTCGATGTCGGTGCAACGAAAGTCGAGCGAATCACGCTGCTGCTGCGCCACAGTGCATTCGGCAAGCGGCGAAAGCAGCCCCGCACGGCTAACCCCCTGCATGTTGGCCAGGGTTGTGTTTACCCGAATTGGCTGAGAGAGCAGCAGTCCATCTTGTTTGCGATCCTCGGTAACCATCACTAGGCCCTTCTTCACCGCCTGCGACGGATGCGAAAAACGATAGGCCGAAGGATCATCGCCCAAAAACACAAATCCAGATTCTGCCAGATCGGCGCCAAAGATGGCTCGTACTAATTCTGTTCGGCCGGAACCGACAAGGCCGGAAATCCCCAGGCGTTCGCCGCGATGAACTGAGAAGGATATGTTCTTTACTTGCGGAAGTCGCGTCAGATTTTCGACTCTTAATGCTATGCGTTCTTGCCGGTAGGAGGGGCGGTTCGCAACCAGGGGGCTATGCTGCTTGCCAGACATCAATTCGACCATGCGATGCGTGGTGACGTCTTTGGTGGCATATGTGGCGACATGTTTTCCATCACGAAGGATCGTAACACGGTCGGTGATCTCTGCCGTCTCCGACAGGCGATGGCTAATGTAGATGATGCCGATTCCTCGCTGGCGCAGCTCATGCAACCAAGTAAATAGCCGGCGTGTTTCTGTCGCGCTGAGGGCTGCCGTAGGCTCATCAAGTATCAAGAGGCGACAATTACGATCGAGCGCCGACGCGATTTCTAGCATCTGTTGCTGGCCAACCCCTAATGAACTAACGAGGGCGTCGGTGGTGATGTCGACAAGCCCAAAGCGGTCTAGTGCTTTACGAGCACGCTCCTGCAATTGCTTGGTCTGGACGATGCCAAAGCGGCTGGGTAAGCGATTGAGGAAGATGTTTTCCGCAACGGAAAGCGTGGCGATAAGGTTTAGCTCTTGCTGAACAATCTGCACGCCCGCATTCTCTGCCGCTTGTTTGCTGCTGGGGATGTAATCAGATCCACAAAGTTGCATGGTGCCACTGGTTGGCAAGAGCAGTCCAGCAATGATTTTGCAAAGCGTGCTTTTCCCGGCACCATTCGCTCCAAGTAGCCCATGGATTTCGCCGGCATATAGTTCAAAAGCCACACCATCTAGCACACGGGTGGAATACTCTTTTGTCAGTGCCTCCGTTTTTAGAAGGGAGAAATTGGACATAGAATGCTGCTGGTGGCGAATGAATACCAAAGTTTGCCGCGATTGCACGAGTGATTTTGGCGAACTACTTTGCCAAAGTCTCGGCTGTAATCAGGTCCACGGGCGTTTCACGGTCTTCGAGCGTGGCCGAGGCGTCCTTTAGATTCGCTAGAGCGTATTCAATTCCAAAGACTGCCAGTTGGTCGCCATGCTGGTCGGCCGTGGCAAGTACTTGTTTGTCGCGAATTGCCTGTTGAATCGCCGTAATGTTGTCAAAGCCAACAATCTGGACGCTTCCGCTCTTGCCTGCGGCCTTGACTGCCGCCATAGCGCCAAGTGCCATGTTATCGTTAGCGGCCAAGATCGCCTTGGCTTCAGGATGCTCGCTGAGCATGGAAGCAGTAATCGTGTTGGCCTGGCTCATCTCCCATTGAGCGGACTGACTGTCCGCGATCTTGATGTTGGTGGCCTTCATTGCCTCTTGAAATCCAAGTAGGCGTTGCTGGGCATTAAATGAGGTTTGGATCCCTTCCAGGATCAGCACAGAGTCATCAGCGGATAATTTGCTGAGCCAAGTGATCGCCAACCTTTTTGGCTCCTGCTCGATTGTCGGGCCCGACAAATGGAATCGTAATCCCTTCTTGCTTCAGGATCTCTGCATCCAGGCGATTATCGATGTTGATCACAATCACCCCGGCCTTTTGTGCGCGACGCAATACGGGAACCAAGGCTTTTGAATCGGCAGGGGCAATCACAATTGCTTGTGCACCTGCGGCAACCATCTCTTCAACAAGTGCGACTTGGCGGCTAAGGTCTCGCTCGTCTTTGATACCGTTAACAATCAAGTCGTAGTTGTCAGCATGTTCGCTTTGATGCTTTTTGGCACCTTCCGCCATGGTCGAGAAAAACTCGTTGGCCAAAGACTTCATAATGAGAGCTACCTTAGGCTTGCCCGCCTTCTTGGTGCCGTTAGACAATGCGGAACCCTCTTGCTTGGCAGTCCCACAGCCAACTACGCCCACAAGGGAGAGTGCAAAAACCAGAATCGCTGTTCTGCGATAGCAAAGGGAGAGGAGGATCATGGGCAAAGGTCTCGATAGAGTGAATGGTTGAGTTGAATGGGCAATTAGGAAGGGGAATTTAAAATCGTCAGCACGTTTTCACGCGTGGGCATGCCAGGTTGGGCGCCCGGCTGGGTGGCGGCATAGGCACCGGCCGCGGCAGCAAATTGCGCCGCTTCCAAAAGGCTGGTACCTTCGCACCACCGCACGGCCAGTGCGCCCGCAAATGCATCCCCGGCGGCAGTGGTGTCGACTGGCATAATCGGGAACGGCGGAATCCAGGTAATGGCTGTTCCATCATGGATGACAGCCCCTTCGCTCCCCAATGTGATGATGGCATTGCGGGCACCGCGAGAAAGGAACTGGGCGATAGCTTCTTTGGCTGCGGCAACCGAATCAATCGTTACTCCCAAGAGCGCGGATGCTTCGGATTGATTAGGACAAATCAAGTCAACATTAAATAGCTCTTCGGGAAAGTTGGCAGGCGTAGGTGCCGGGTTCAGGATCACCCGCTTCCCCAGTTGCTGCGCTAATGCAGCGGCCGCACGAACTGTTGCGAGGGGGACTTCCAATTGCAACAGGACAACATCGCACACTTCAAACAGGTTGCGGGCGGCTTCTACATCGCTCGGCGCTAGCCGGTGGTTGGCACCGGGAACGACAAGAATCGAGTTTTCTCCACTATCCTCAACATTGACAATTGCGATGCCACTGGCCGTATCGGTGGACTTTTCAACAGAAAGCGTGTTAACGCCTTCGTGTTCCAAGTTCTCAAGGAGGCGACTGGCAAATGCATCGTTACCGACACGGGCAATCATGGCCACTTCGGCACCAAGTCGCGCCGCTGCAACCGCCTGATTGGCCCCTTTTCCGCCAGGTACTTCTTGAGAACTGCGCAATGATGGTCTCGCCTGGACGAGGCAAGCGTTCGCATCGAATGACGAGGTCCATATTGATGGACCCCACGACAACGACTTTAGGCACGGCCATAATTCCTAAGTTCCTGCCTATTTTGCAACGCAAGGAGGCTGGCTGGACAGTTGCTGAAGCGCTTCAAGCGTACGTGCACGTTGCTCGGGTGTTGCCGTTAAGTACCGGTGCTTTCCTTTTTCATCGGCAGCAAACTGCGTCAAGCCATCTTTGGAAACCGTCACGCTTCCCGCAGGTGACAAGCCAAAGTAGTTGCGAGTAGGACGTACTGCATACAGCACGCTGGTCAGATCCCAGGTAGGACGATCGTGCGGCGGTGGCATGTACAGGATGTAGGCTTCGCGAAGTGGATGATGCTTCACGTAGTTGTAGTCTTGGTTAATGCTTTGGTGTGGGTAGCCCAGGCTGAGGCCGATTTCAAAGCCGCTCCAGATAATGGGAGTTGGCCAATTGGCAGCCAGTTTCTGTGCCGCGGCAAGGTCTTCCACCACGTTGTACTCACGATGATCGAACAGTTCTCCCTTTTCATTACGAATCTTTTCAAAGGCACCTGCCATGATCGAAATCATGCGAACCTTCTTTTTGACAAGCTCTAGCCCCGTCAATGGGCAGATATCATCGGCGGGCGAATCCAACAGGTTGACCAGATTGGTAGAAAACCCGACCTGCGCTATAACTACCGACTCATCAGCGGCAGACGCCAATGCCTTGCGTAAGACCGAGACTGCCGACGGGGCATCTTTGCCCGAGAGAAGATCATGCGGATACCGAAGTTGGTCGCCGTCCCGCTTGTCGGCTAGGCCGTTGAACGATCCTTGTTCCGGTGTCTTCTTGCTGTTGCACACCCCAATCGGAATGTCGCCACGCCCATAAAAGGTATTAACGGCATCTACAAAGGGAGCGGCCAACGCATGGTCTTTGGTAACTGTAACAGCCAGTAGCTTGCATTCTCCGCGTGTTTCCAGGCTGTGGATCATGCCCAGGGCAAGCACATCGTCAACATCGTTGCCAATATCAGTATCGAAAATCAGCGGTACTGGCGTTGAAGCGGTTTGCGACCATGCAGGCGACGCCGCAAGCGAGCCAATCGCGATACCACACATCACATAGGTGCGAATCACCTTTGACGTCGCGCCAAAGCGTTTCTTTAGGAAGGTCATCATAGAATAATCTCCGGTAGTTCCAGGCATTCTGTGCCTGGAAGAAGAGGGGAGGAGTTTCGAAGCGAGACAATAGATTTTCGCAGCACAATCGAGCAAGGTACTCGGAAGAGCCGTTCGCTCGAACGTTGTTTGGACTTGAGTTGTTTTACAATTAGCTCAGCGGCAAGGCTGCCAAGCTGCTTTACATCTTGCCCGGCGGACGTTAGCGGGCAACCTAGAAAGTTCATGAATGGATGGTCGTCAAAGGTGACCAGAGAAATGTCTTCGCCGATGCATCTACCTCGCTCCGCACAGGCTTTCAAAGCTCCCAAGGCGATTAAGTTGCTAAACGCAAACAGGGCCGTAATTCCGGGCATGCTTTCTAATAGGCCGAGTGTTCCTTGATAGCCAGATTCTTCAGAAAACTGATGTCCGGCGATCCGTTTTGCGCTCCACGGAATCTCATGGGCCCGATGCGTATCGCGTATGCCAAGCAGTCGCTCCTGATTAGGTAGAGTTTCTGGCAAGCCTTGCAAGATGCCAATCTGCCGATGACCATGCGATAGGAGCTTCGCTGCAATGTCACTTGCTCCTTGATAATGGTCCGATGTCACCTGGAAAATCCGAGATTTGGGGAAGACGCGGTCGACCAATACCATTGGCAGGCCGGAATCGAACGCTGCTTCCAGATGGCTCGATTCTTTTCCCACCGGACAGACCACCAAACCTTCGATCATCCGGGCACGCAACTGCTCAATCAGGTGCTGTTCGGTTGCAGTATCTTCGCGGCTGTCAGCAAGCAGCACAGAAAAGCCAGACGCCTCAGCTGCCAGTGTGACTTCCCGAGCAATAGCGGCAAAAAACGGATTAGAAACATCAGGAAGCACAACGCCAATCAGGCCACTCTTTCTACTGCGTAATGAGCGAGCGACCTGGCTGTGTCGAAATCCCAACCGTTCGGCCGTTTTGCGTACAGATTCCTCGGTGGAGCTGCTGATCCGGTAGGCGGCGGCCTTGCCCGTAAGGATGCGTGACGCGGTAGAAACGCTGACTCCCACGGAATCGGCGACTTGTTGCAGCGTAACGGGTTGCAGGTTTGGATCGGGCATTCGTAGCGAATAGAAGCAGCCTATGGACGATGGAAAACGCCTTTGCGCCCCGGAGAGACAAGCGTTGCACAAACGTTTGTGCAGCCTATGTTCGCGCAAAATGAAAATCAAGCTGGGGGGCAAGAAAAGCGCGTGTGGCCGTGCACCGTCGCGCGATTTCGCCGGTTCGTGCTATTTTGCTCGAGTGGATGTGTTTTTGCGGGCGCTGAGATCAAGCACCGATTGGGCAAAAACGAGGTCGATCACCGAAGGATCGATTGCCGCTTGAGGTGAGGAGTTCATATTTGCCGTGGCAGGTGCAACGGCCGTGAACTCTCCGGCGCCAGTCGTCGCCGTCGAATTGAGGCGGTTAATAACCAGTAGAACATCCACAGGCGAGATGAAGCCATCTCCACTTGTATCGAGATAATTCGAAAGTCGAGGCCCGGTTGGGTCAGCGGTGCTACCGGTGGTATTCAGATAATTGATTACCAGTAAGGCATCAAAAGGCGAAACAAAGCCGTCACCTGAGGCGTCGAGGGGATCGACCGGGTTCGTTGGCAGAAAACCAGGCGACCAGAACCAAACATCGACAGGAGCAGAAATGATGTCGGTGGGGGGCGGTGGAAGTGTAGTAGGAGGCGGTGCAATCACCACCGGCGTTGGGGTGGGAGGAAGGTTCGGAAACGTGAATAGCCCTGTGGTTGGATCGTATCCGAAAATAGGCTGCGTTCCTGGTGCTAGGACTGGTGGGCCTACGGGATCAGAAACACGATCTAAGTAGAGGTTGAACGACGCGTCGGGGTTGGTTGCTCCCGCACTGTCGCGCCCTTCGATCTCCAAGTAGTAAGTTCCCGGCTGCAGCAAGACAGCCGTACCCGTGCGAAATTCACCAGTTGCGCTTCCTGAGAAAGGCAACCGTGCGATGATTATCGTCGTAAATCGTCGCCCAAATCGGTGCTACACCGTTAGAAGTAGCGCCCGCTTGAGATTCCATCGCAAAGCTAAACAATTGAGGCCGGGCGACGTAAATCGTTGACGCATGAAAGGGCTCAGCGGTAGACAATGTGCCGGTCAACACGCTTGTGCGAGCAAGGGCAACGTCATCATAAGTGGCATTAAGCGCGTAGTTGCCCAGCGTTCCGCCTTTACCTGCAACCTGGATGAAATAGTCTTGGTTATCGACAATCCCGGAAACTCGCAGCATCACTTGACCATTGCCATTGGTCAGCATTTTAACCGGCAGCACAGCACCCGTCTTATCGAAGACGGTAATGGTCGGAATCAGCCCGCCTTGCTCTAGCGACTCGACTAAAACGGTGAGGCCTCGCAGCGCTGATGGATCGCTTTGCGACCTGACACGATAGAGATCGACATCCGCCGAATCAGAAATCGTGCCGATAAACTGAAACGATTTGAGTGCAGGAGTGTCTACCTTCGCTTGAAGCGTTACCGAGGTGGAAATCGAGTCATCTTGATGCAGGTCATTGTCCAGTTGTGGAACGCCGCCGGAATTTAGCAGCTTTTTAGTATCGACATCCGCATTGCTGTCGTCAGTCCGCGCCTGCCAGCGGAAGCCTTCAAGCACGACTTGATCAATAGTGGCCGCAGGTGTTGTTAGCAATCCGTCGTATTTGGTAACCAGGGCATAAGAACCGCTGGAAAATATGTCAGTGGCTGGTGTATCGATCCGCAGGTAGTACTTGGTGTCGGCGCCGCTTGGCAAGGTGAATTGGAAGGAGACTTTGTCGCCTAGGCTTGCGCTGGTGGAAACTTGTCCCAGTACGTTGCCGTGTCGGTCCAGCACGGTCAGACGGCCGGATAGTTGGCTGATTCCCCGTGTGACAAGGTCAAAGGTGAGCGACCCCTGATAGCCGGGAAGTATAGGAAGTTCAAAAACATCCTTGTCGGTTGAATTGCGAATATCTCCATACACAACTAACGGTGTACGGCCATCAAACCCATCGACAGGCTCGGAATGAGGAATACGCGTTGCTCGACCGATCGTCTCGTTTTGCTGCGGACCTTCGTGGACGTCGGGGCGACGTGGTCCGTACAAGGCCTGTAGGGCAGAGATGTCTCCTGCCGTTGGGCCATTGGTCTGCGAAACGCCATGCGCAAACATCGGCGAAAGGGGATCCGTGCTGTGATCGAGTCCCAGGACGTGTCCAGCTTCGTGTAGCGCCACGGAGAATAGATCGGCTTCATTGGTCCAAGGGGCACTCGTGTTAAAAATCACATCGCCGGCCCAAGTGCCAACCATCGTCCGAGATTCGTGAATTGCCTCGCCATAGGTGTCCAGAGACAGCGGGATCCCTGCAATTCGAATATCACCAAACCGATGGTCATCATGGGAGCCCCCTTGGATTCCCAGCGGCTGGCCACCATCTTGAACGACACCGATGTTGATATTCGCCTTCTGGCCCCAGGTCTGAAAGGCTTGAACAACGGTCTCTTGCCAGTGACTTAATGCTGCCCCTGCCATGGTGGATGCTAGTGCGCTCGATTGTCCACTCACATTGGTTCCATCGGGAACAAAACTGAGTGTCAAACTTTGCGCATTGAGCCACTCTGCAGAATCACCATTCATGGTGAGACGCATCTCAAGTGGCTCGTAGGCCATTTTGCGAAAGCGGTGATTAGTGGAGTGGCGTTGGTTCATAGGTTTCGCCCATGCTGGCGGTCAGATCTGGGCGGATTTTACTAACGAGTGGAAGAGGTGGTCATTGGAGGAACAAGTTGGTTCCACACTTGTTCGGAATGAAGCAGGGCAAGGTCGACATCAGTTCGAGCGGTGTTGACAAGCGACGGTTGCATGGCGAAGGAAGTCGCCAGTAGTTGCATCGCTTGGTTGCGCTTTTCGGGGCTCTCTTTACCCAGTAGGGCATAGACGCAAGCCGATTGGTAAATGGCCAGCGGAGAGCGATTGTCCGTATGAAGCAATTGTTTCAAGTCTTGAAGTGCCTCGGCTTGTTTACCAAGTCTTGCAAACAGTACCGCCCGACTTCCCAGTGTATCTGGGTCATTGGGGAAATGGGTTAGAAGTGTGCCAAGAGTCGCAATCGCATCGCTAGTTTGGGCGAGATACTCCGACTGAACATGGGCCAAGTTCATCAGCGTGAAACGAGAGCTTGGTGCAAGCTCGATAGACTTCACGAGGTCTTGTTTCGCTGCCTCTGGGTTCTCAGGTAGTACAGCGAGTGCTCGTTCAACCAGACTTAGGGCATCATGCGGTTGGCGAGTAATCCCTTCCTGCCGATCGACCTCACTGGCCTTTTTGTCACCAAGGGCAGCATGGCTCCGGGAGCGTGAAAAATAGACTCGCGTTTCCGGCAATCCTTGTTCGATCGCCTTGGTAAAGTCTTCGATGGCCGCTTGATGCTTCTCCTGCGCTTGGCGGACAACGCCTAGGTTAAACCAAGCTGCAGGACTTTGTGGCCGAAGAGAAAGCGCAGCGGACAGGTCTGCCTCTGCGTCCGCCCAACGCTTTTGCTGGAGGTAGACGATGCCTCGGAATTGCCAGGCGAGGTCAAGCTCGCTGCGAAGTGCAAGTGCAGCCGTGCCTGCGGCCTCCGCTTCCGACAAGCGACTATTGGCAAGATAGTATTCCCCAAGTGCCAGCCAACCCAAGGCGTCTCGTGGGCGAAGTTCCGTCAGCTTTCGCAGCAATTGCTCGGTGTTGTTGAGGCTTTCCCCTTGTTGAAGGGCGGCTGCGATCTGTACAAGTTCGGCCACGTCTTGTGGTTGTTCGAGTTTGAGTGAGACCGTTTGGCTGCCGGACTTCAGCTCAGGTAATAGGCGAGGCGACGGTGTACCCACCAGTTGCTTCCAAGTCTCAAGGGCAGACGTCTCTAGTGTTTGCCGAGTGGGTAGTTCAGACATGTTGCCGTTTTCAGAAGTCGCCGGGCTTCGTTGAGCGAGCAGCAGTAGTATTTCGGTGAGACTAGCCCCCAAAGCTTGCCGATGTGGGCCGGTCAGGCGAGCGATATCAGCTCGGTCTTGCCAATGCGTGCTATTAAGCACGCCGTATTGGTTCAGTGCCTTCTTAGCGGCTTCGATTCCGCGTGCCTCCCAGGCACTTCCGGGCGCACCAATGACAAGGAACGAGCGAGCTTCCAATGCTTGGTCTTCGAACTTCGTAAAAGTGTCTTCGGCGGCAAGCTTGGCGTGAGACTGTTCACGCGAGTACCAAACACTACCGGCAACTGTAGCAACGGCCAAAGCAATGCTCAGGACTGTCGTCATGGAGGAGAGTCTTGGGTGGCGGTTGCACCACTTTTGAACTCGTTCCGTGACAGAAACATCCTTCGCGTACTTAAGTGGACGAGATTCTAGATGACGTTGTAGATCTTCATGTAGGTCAGCAGCACGCTGGTAGCGGTTGGCGGGGTCAACTTCCAAGCATTTATGCACAATCGCCGCTAGGCCCGGCGAAACGGACGGATTGATCTGACGTACATCAATGGGTGCTGACTTGCGATCCGCAATCATCTGCAGAAGCGTCTCTTCCAACATGCCGCGACGAACAGGGAAGGGATGCCGCGAGGCGAGGCATTCGTAAAGCACTACACCCAAAGAGTAGATATCGCTACGCGCTTCCGCTTCACCGGAAGAACTTCCCTGAAAATGCTTCAACTGCTCCGGCGCCATGTACGGAAGCGTGCCACCCAGCCGTGCCACATGCCCCGATTGTTCCGCTGCCAAATTGAAGTCCAGCAGCAATGGCTCGCCATCGTCGCTAATCAAAATATTGGCTGGCTTAAGGTCGCGATGAATGATCCCTCGCTCATGGGCCTGCGCTAGACCTGCCGTCACCTGCATGAGGATGCGTGTGAAATAAGTTTCCAGCGGACAAGCAGTAAGCCGGCGAAGGGATTCTTCGGAAGCGAAGCCGGTTCGAGCCTCGCGTGGTTCTCCACTTGGTGCTTCCCCGTTTACCAAAGTAGAAAGCTGAGACTGCCTTAGTTCCAGGGTCGCAACGAGAGATTCTGCCGACTTAGGAAGCCGAGTGTGCAGTCGAAGGCCTGCAAGTAGGTCCGCCAGAGTTGCACTTCCTAAGTAGGGCATGCAAACGCCGGCCAGTTTGCCGCGTCGATGGACCGAATAAACGGGAACGATATTGCCATGCTGCAGACGTGCGAGCTTTTGGGCTTCGAGCGGGCGTCCCAGTGTGATTTTCAGTGCAACAAAGCGATCTGCTAAGCCCTTCTGCTTGGCCAAAAATACTTTGCCGAACGCTCCTTCACCAAGCAAGGCCGTCAGTTCAAACGGGCCAAACCGCTCTCCCACCTGGGGCAGCTGCCGACGCGTGGCAATCACTTGTGCCGCATCAGGTTCGCTGCGTGAATACTCTCGCCAAGATTCAACGACACTATTCTGCTCAGAATCGTTCTCTTCTAAGTCCACATGATGCAGGTCGTGCCAGCCAGACACGTCCAGTCCGTAACGATGGGCGTATTCTTGCTTGTCAACCTGTTGTCCCTCGCTGGACCGTAGGCGATATTCTTCAAAAGCCAGCTGGTTTAACCAGTGAGGAACTTCAAACAGTTGTGGATAGAGAACGCGGAACTGTTCGATGGCCGCAGTTTCACCAGGCTGCCATTGATGCTCAAGCGTGATGCGGAGCAGTTCGACCAGCAATTCGTAGTACGTATCGTCAACGGACGATGGCAGAAATGTAGAAACATCGCGCAGCGAGGCGTCGCCAGCTATTAAAGCAGCCTCGTAGGTGTCAATGCGTTCTTCAAAGTCCGTCGTGATCATGGCGTAAGTTATTCTCCCTCGGTGGGCTCAAATTGGCGTGCGAGGGATTCTCGGAAGTTCTGCAAGACGCGTTCTACCGAACGCTTGGACCTGCCGGTTCGAGTAGCGATCTCGGCCACTTCACAACCTTCAATTCGCAGGCGAACCATCTGCTGAACGTGGTCTGGACTTTCCGCCAGGATTTCAACGATGGTCATTTCCAGGATGCGCATCGAATCTTCCGCTAATGGCTCCCCCTTGGGAGACATGGGATCGGTCAATTCCGACGTGCGGCTGACATTGCGCTTTCCCGAGCGGTGAAATTCACCTAATCGCCGAATCTTGTTCAGCGAGATCACCAAAAACAGTTTCCAAAGGTCGTCTCCCGCAGGAACTGCATAAGCTCCTTGCGCTGCCCGCCGGAAAAACGTACGAAAGACAGACTGCACCACATCCTCGGGATCAAACCGCATTCGCAGATCGGCAGGAGTTTGGCGGCGAGCAAGGCCGAGCAGCTTGTCGGCATAACGGACATAAATCGCCGTCGCGGCCGAATGGTCGCCGCCGTGCAGGCGCTGCATGAGGTGCTCATCCACCGGATCTTCAGCCGGCGGGATCGGATCTTGATTAGGATCGGCCTGGCTTTCGTTCATGGGAAGACGTCGCAGAATGTGAAGAGAAGTACTAGCGATTATCCATCTTGGAAGCGTTTGGGGAAGTGAGAAAGTGTACAAAAGGGCAGTCCGCTGGCGCTGGATTTTGGACTTTTGCCGTTTGGCACGTTTACGCATGGGAATTGGTACAGATTGTATCATTGGAGCGGTTTGCACCAGCGAAATGGAAGTGGCTTCTCTAGAAGAGCGGGAAACCGTCGCCCGATCCGCCAAAGATTTTTGAAAATAAATCGAGGGGGCTCATTCCTCGCTAATGAAAGCAACAACGGATGCATCCGGCATGCCCCTAAAAGTAGCGGTGTCTTCTGGGCCCAAAAAGTTCTCCCAAACTTTGGCGGGTCATGGTCGCCAAAGCGACTACTCCCTTTGCAGCCGGAACAGAAGGTAGGTGGCAGATCGCCACCACGGCCGGCAATCCCTTGCTTTCAGGAGTTCCGAAGATGATCGTTCGAATGATGAAGAATGTCGTACTGGGTAGCAGCTTGATCTTGGCTGGATTCGCCGTTTGTTCGGTTGTCGCTTTGCCTGCAGTTCACGCCAAGGGTGGCGTAAAGGAACTGAAGGTAGAAGGCCGATTGCTGGGCGTAAACGTTGCCAGCGGGACGGTCTCGATTGCCGTTGGTTCCAGCACCGTGGCCGTAACCGCCACCCCAACCACCAAGGTAGAACGCAATGGTCGTCGTACGGCTCTTGCCAATTTGAAGGCCGGTGACCGCGTCCAAGCAACGCTGGCACCCGGTGGCGGAAGCATTGCAACGAAGATTGAAGCGGTCGGACTGTAAGCGTTTGAATCGCCGATATAAAAACAAAACGCTGCCCGAACCATTCGTAGTTTCGGGCAGCGTTGTTTTTTTGCGGGGTAGGGCTACACCGTCGGTTAGGCAAGCACTTCCGGAATGACGGAACCATCTACCAGCGGGAATGGCCTGCCTTGTCGGTCGGCAATGAGTTGGTGCGGATTGATCCCCAGCAGGTGATACATCGTCGCCAGTAGGTCTTTGGGGCTGATCGGACGATCTGCCACATCACCGGCTTGCTTGTCGGATGCACCAACGACATGCCCACGCTTGATCCCAGCGCCGGCAATCATCGAAGAGTAGACACGCGACCAGTGATCGCGTCCCCCTCCCTGGCCGGTGGTAATCCGAGGTGTACGGCCATGTTCGCTCGTACAAACAACCAAGATATCGTCGAGCAAACCTCGCTGATCAAGGTCCGTCATCAGGCCATACCATCCGGTGTCAAAGCCTGGGGCGAGTTCTTGCTTCATCCGCGGATAATGGTTCCAGTGCGTGTCCCAGCCACTGCCGGCAAGGCCGAATTCGTCCCAAAATACGCTGACTACGCGTCCACCCGCTTCAATCGTACGGCGAGCGGCGAGGCAGGATTGGCCAAATAGCGATTCGCCATACAACTTGCGTGTAGCTGGGTCTTCTTTACGAAGATCCAGAGCATTGGCCAAGTTAGGAGACGACAGCAAAGACATTGCATTGTCTTGATGGCGTGACAATCCCTGGCCTAGTCGACTTTCCGCAAGCAGCGGTAGCTTTTCGTTGAACTGCCGCAGCAAAGAACGGCGTTGATCAAGCCGATCGATGGTTAGCTCTGGCTGAAGCGAAGTTGCATTAGGCAGCGTGAAATAACAGCCATCGGCAACCCCTACGTAGGGATCGTTCCCTGTGTAGGTTTTGTCTTGAAGTGTCTTCACGATTCCCTTGGTGGCTTGGCCTTGAAACTCAGCCCACAAAGGATTGTATTGGCTTCCCAGGAATGCTCCGTAAGGGCCTGCGCGGCTTACTTCACCAATCCGCCTGGAGCTGAAGGGAAATGGCAACGCAAGATTCGGCGGAACGCTTGGTGCACGCTCACGACCCTTACCCTCAACATATTCCACAACGGATGGGAAGAAGGGCCAGTGGCGAGAATCGTACGGGCTGAGTTCCATCGGCGCATCAATCGCTGGAACACCCGTGAGGGCATAAGCCACGCCGTGAAGCGGATAGGGGTGCGTCAAGGAGCGAATCACTGTGGAGCGATCCATCACCTTAGCCATGTTCGGGAAAAGTTCGCCAACCTGGATGCCAGGAACTGACGAAGAGATCGCCTTGAGGTCGCCGCGAATTTCAGAAGGTGCATCAGGCTTGCAATCGAGCCATTCAATTTGGCTGGGTGACCCATACAAATGGATCAGGATCAGGCCTTTGGCTTTGCCAAAGTGCGGTAGAGAACTCGATTCACTTCCCTTGGCCTGCGATTGCAAATCCATCAGGTACGGAAGCGAGGGGCCAGCAAGACCAAGGCCACCAACACGCAGCAAATCTCGCCGCGAGAAGCCACCACATAGCTTTCGTGTTGAGCCAAGCACTCGCAGCATGATCGAGACTCCTGTATCTGGGGAAGGTTCGCGAATCGTTCACGAACCACGCCGTTGCGGCTGACCCATTAATTGTTGCTTATTTGATCGCCTTTTACCATACGCAATCTGTATTTTGAGTGCCAAGGGAGCCCGGAATACCGGCTTTGTCCCTACTTCTTTTCGGGCGGTGCCGTTATTGTCACCGTGATGGGCTGGCTAGGCATGTTTACCAGGGTATTGGGCCGTTCCTTCGACTGGGGGTCCTTATGGAACGGAACCTGCATTTGGCCCAGCACGGTCAAAGTGATATCCCCCGGCGGTGATCCAGGATTGACGGAAATCGTGACCGTCGTCTCGTTTTGATTTCCCGCCAAAGCGGGGCCGCTCACGGAAAGATTGCCAGGGACAGCGACCGGAACCACATTCATATTTTCTTTGAGGTCCGGCCAAAGCCGCTGGATCTGCAGCTTTACCTCGGCCTTACTTCCCGCTTCGATGGCGATCTTATCGGCAGCGAACTTCAGCGAATAAGGTGCCTTCTCTCGTACCGCGACAATGCCGCCCCGCACTGGCACACTGGTGGCATCGTTGATCCCTTGAGACCGATTATAAAACCGAACCTCGCGTACCAAGTCTTCCTGATCGCGTTTGCCACGTGCCACTAGTTTGATCGGACCGGTCGACTCAGCAGCCCCTTCATCCCCCCAAATCACAAAAGTCGTATGCGTGTTGCCTTGAACCACCGTGGGGGTGGAATGCAGGCCGGGAGGCAGCCCTTCGGCAGCGATGGTTAAGGGGCCTTTGAATCCATCCTGTTGATGAATTACCAGATCGAAGTGGATTGCCCCGCCACGCCAAAGGTTTGCACCACCAGGGCCAGGGTTTTGAGAATGGATCGCTGCGACAAAAAAATCAGGCTTAGCCTTGCGAAGCGATAATGCATATTGATAGCGAGGTCCACCTCGTCGGTAGCGATCCTGCACTAGCATCCGATAGGAAATCTTCGGTTGAAGGTCAACCGTTCCCGAGGGATCGCGCAAATGCCCGTCAAACGCGTTGATCCGATGGCCAAAGTCATCCAGTTCGGTAACCCGCTTTCCTTTGTCATCGGTGATTAGAACATAGGGATCAGCCTGTCCATCAATTCGCTCGCAATAGACCTCAACACCATAGCGACCGGCTTCCTCTACGGTGAAAGAATACCAATCCGCATCACGTGCTTCGTCAAACCGACCGCCGATCATTGCGGGCAAGGTAAGCGGCTGTGCAGCATCGGGCGCATTGTTAGGCTCTTGCTCCGGCGTGACAGGCGTTTCTGAAAGCAGCAAGGTAAACGGATTGAGCGCCTCGCTTCCCGGAACAGGTCGCACTTGAAAGCCGTTCATCGTGCACGTGGCGGCGCTCGCCAAAACACTATGTCGTGTGGGGTGATCGAGAAAACGATAAGCAAATGGGTTCGCACCTGACTGGGCCGCAGGAATGGACCATGCCATCATATCCAAGGGCTGATCGAGAAGTCGCTTTCCCGAGGGCTTGCCGGCACTTCCCAGATTCCGACCCAGGATTTGAACCTGTGCATCTTTACCCACCTCGATAACGGGTGGGAATACGTTTTCTATCTGCGGCAAATCGCTGACAATCATGCGATACGCATGACCACCGCGAAACGACAAATCACTCACCACAAGCAGGTATTCGCCATCGCGCGGGGCAATGAAGTCGATTAGGGGATCTCGGCCGTAGTAGTCGCCATTGGCTGCCAGCTGGGTGCCGTCGGCACCGTAAAGCGTCAGCACGCCATCCATCGAGGACTGCATTTTGGCAGCTTGAACTTCGGCGGTAATGCGCTGGCCAGCCTTCAGCGAAAGGCGATAGACATCTTGGTCGTTGCCGTCGGATCGGCCATCGATCGCTTGATTGACAGCAATCACTTGCGCCGATTTGTCGTCGTTGTTGGGCTCCTTTTCAAGGATGTCAGAGAGCCCCCGAGTGACAGCAAAAATCCTGGCGTTGCTTACACCAAACCGGCCCACCAGCCGTGCATCGTACGTTCCTGCCGGAACATCCGCTGCGATCTCGATTTCAAACTGCTTTTCTTTTCCTTCGACCGGCTTCGAGCGAATGCCGGGATGCTCGAATCGAATGCCCGTAACTCCTTCGAGGTCGTTTCCTTGGATCTCGATATTGGTGACGCCCCCTGTGTTGGCCCCCAGCGGAAACAGGGTATCAAACCGAGGCGAAGGAAGCTCTGCCAGCACATGGTCAACGGCTGCAAAAGCAAAAGCCAGTGCCAGAATCGCTGGTACATACATCCTTGGACGCCAAGCAGCTTTGCCGCAACTCGGGAAAATACGACGGGTTGCAAATGGCAAAGTTGTCATGGCGAAAATGTGCAGCAGCAGAATCTAGAGAAGTTAAATGCTTAGACTAACTCAACAATCGGCTTGCCTTCGTTCAAGATCGGCAACGGCCGATTGGCTTGATCGTAAAAGACATGCTTGTAATTGATGCCGAGCGCATGATACATCGTGGAAAGCACACAGCCCGGCGAATACGCCTTGCTGGTGGGATATTCAGCGGTGGTGTTGGTGGTACCAATCGCCTGTCCCATCTTCAGTCCACCGCCGGCAAATACGATTGACATCGCACCCGGCCAGTGATCACGTCCAGCGCCAGCATTGATACGCGGCGTACGTCCGAATTCACCCATTGCCATCACAAGCACATCGTTTTGCATCCCACGGTCGTAAATGTCTTGGACCAGCGACGCTAAGGCGCGATCAAACTTCGGCAGCAAATTGTCCTTGAGTTGTTTGAAGTTGTCGCCATGCGTATCCCAGCCGCCCCCGGCTTGGATCGTCACGAAACGCACGCCCGATTCCACCAACCGCCGAGCCAGCAAGCAGCTTTGCCCCAGATCGTTGCGTCCGTAGCGATCGCGCAGTTTGGCATCTTCTTCTTGAATGAAGAATGCCTTTTGAGCCTTGTCGCTGGAAACCATCTCCATCGCATCGCGGTAGAAGGTATCCAGCCCGACGAGGTCTCCCTTAGTGTCGATGTCGCGACGAATCGTATCAAGTTCCTTGAGCAATCCCTGACGTCGTCCCAAACGATCTGGCTTTACTTGGCTGGGCGTCTTTAGATTTCGTACCGAAAAGCCATCATTGTTGGGATCATTATCAGGCGAAAACGGATTGTACGAAGCGCCAAGATAGGCCGCATTGGAAAAGCTGACTTTGCGAGGAAGCGTAACATAGGCAGGAATGCCAGGCTGTACCGGGCCAAGCATCCGGCTGACGATGCTACCCGTCGAGGGGAAGATATTATCGTTGACTTCCAGCGATGGCTGATAGCCGGTCATCATCCATTGAGAGCCCATACCATGCCCAGCATTGGTATGAAATGCCGAGCGGACAATCGCCATCTTGTCCATGACCTGCGCTTGGTGCGGCAAATGCTCGCTGATATCGATGCCAGGCACACGCGTTGATATCGGGCGAAACTCGCCCCGGTATTCCGAAGGTGCATCGGGCTTAAGATCGTACATGTCGAGGTGGCTAGGGCCACCCGCTTGCCAGATCAAGATAACGCTGCGCTTGTTGACCGCTTGGCCCGCTGCCTTTGCGGTAGCCTCTGCCTTCAGCAGTCCTGCAAGGCTGAGGCCGCCGATGCCAAGTCCACCGACCCGCAAAAAGTTGCGGCGGGACGTTCCTTCGCAGTTACGCTCGTGACCGTGCATGAGATTGAGCATAAAACCATCACTCCTAATGGTTAAACAAGAACTCGCGAGAGTTCGTCAAGGTCCACAAAATGTCTTCGAAAGCCTGCCGTTTGTTCTCTTGCGATTCGATGTATTGAATCGATTTCTTCAGTTCAGCTGCCGTTGGTAGGCGAGAGAAAGTGCCTAGGTAAAGCTGCTCGATCATCGCGGTTGACGTCAGCTTTTCATCCAGCGAGCGTTTGATTGTCCCTTGTTCAGAAGCAATCTTGTCTTCGGTCTCGTTGGAATTTGCCAGAAGCAATACCTGGGCAAGTGTGGCGCTACTGGATCGTTCACATTCGCAGCCGCTGACACGTTTGGGCCGATCAAACGCTTCCAGGAAGTAATTGCCAAAGTTTTCGTGGGGAAGGTCGATGGCTCGGCCCGTTGAGCTAACACCACCAAACCGCGTCCTTGTTCCCGTCGCCTGATCGAAGGCATCCACCACCACTTCACTAATCAAGCGTCGTGCGTAAAAGCGGGCAAAGTTCTGCTGGTCGTGCTTGTTGTCATCCGTAGGATCGCTAGAAAGCTGATAGACCTGACTCGTCACAATCGTGCGAACAACATGCTTCATATCGAACTTGTGTGCGATGAAGTCCTTGGCCAAGGCGTCAAGCAGTTCCGGGTTTGAGGCCGGGTTGGTTTCACGCAGATCATCAACCTCATGCACCAGGCCACGACCGAGAAAATGGCCCCACATCCGGTTCACAAACGCCTTCGCAAAGAAGGGATTGTCCGGCTGTGCCATCCAGTCCACTAGCGCATGCCGTGGATCATCCTCTGCCTTGAATTTGGGAGCATCACCCCCAAGGTACTTAGGCTCAGGAGCTTGTCCCGTTAGTGGGTTCTTTTCGCCAGTCGTTACCGCCCCCGAGGAGAAGTAAGGCGGTGGCTGCCCAAAGCTCTTGCGCCCTAGTCGGGCAAAGAAGCCCGCTCAGCCCGTAATAGTCATCCTGTCCCCATTTTTCATACGGATGATGATGGCACCGCGCACATTGTAGACGCGTTCCCAAAAATACTTGTGCTGTGTCGGCCGTCACTTGGTGCAATTGATCATCACGTGATTGCCAGTACCAGTTGATCGCCGGAGCGTCCTGCCACTCACCTGCGGCGGCAATAATTCCGCGCGCGAACTCATCATAGGGGCGATTGCGGGCAATGTTGTCCTTCAGCCAATTGTGAAAGGCGTAAGAAGCCTGATCGGCCCCTGCCAAGCTCGAATTGCGAAGGATCGTTCCCCAACGCATGGCAAAAAACGTTGGATAGTCTGGCGAGGCCAATAAACGATCTACCGCTTTGGTACGTTTGTCGGCCGCCGTGTCGGCCATAAAGGCACGTACTTCATCGACTGTGGGTAGGCGACCGCAAAGGTCAATCGTTACACGGCGTAAAAAAGTGGTGTCGTCGCACTTAGGCGAGGGAAGCAGTCCGAGCTTCTTCCACTTTTCCGCACTAAGGCGATCAACGTAAGAATCGGTTGCAAAGCCCGGAATGTCGTTGCGAGGTTTGCTGTGTGGCAAAATAGCACTGAACACGGCCACTTGTCCCATGTAGCGGGCCATGATCGTTGCTTCACCGCTTTGCTCGCCGCAGCTGACAAGCGCTTCATCATTAACCGAAGCGACAATATCTAGGTTGCTAACGAGTGCGGCATTGCGAGTGACATCGCGCACTTGGCCATCGGAATAGTGGGCCAAAACAGAAAGTTGTTGCCTTCCCTTGAACGGAAGGACTCGCAGCCGTGGCTCAATCGAAAGGCTGGTGACCTGCGGTGCATCTTTGGAAAAGGGGGCATGGCCGCCGGCAATCCATAGCTTGAGAAGAGCGTACGATTCACTCTCAGGTTCGATGCGGCGACCACCGCCGTGGGGCAGTTTTCCGATTGCCTTCAACAGCAACAGGCTCTGTTCCGGTGCTGAGGCGTTTACGCGTCGGCCGCGGGCCTGTTTGACAACTTGGTCGTAATCGAAGTCGGCGTCGAAACCAAATAGTGACAGCTTGAAACCATTCTGGCCAGAAGCTTTCCCATGGCAGCCTCCCGAGTTGCAACCATGCCGGCTGAGAATCGGCAGGATCTCGTTACGAAAATCAACATCGCGCTGCGATGCCATGCCTTGCACAACAACGGGAACCGTGACAGTTCCGTGGGGCGATTTTACTTGGAGCGTTGCGGCTCCATCGCCAGTCGGCGAAACATAGCCAGCTGCATCCACCGTGAAAATGGCAGGATTGCTCGAAGTGTAGGTCGAGTCCCGCGTAACATCTGTTTCCGCCTCACTGACCAATACTTGTTGTCGCGCGTATGCATCGACCAACTTCAACGTTTTGGGAAATACCACCGGTTGCTGCGCACTTAGCTCTGCGGCCAGCAGGGCGACAAGTAACAGGCTCATTGCGGCATAGCACGGCCTCAAAGCGCGGTGCACTAAGCTCAGCAATTGGCAGATCGATTTCATAAGGGTACTAGTATCTGGAAGGTTGCCGCAGTGCTTGCATCAAACGAGGCGAAAGTCACAGCGCAAAAACCAATCGGCGGGTGGGAGCAAACCAGGGGGATCACAGGTAGGCACTGCCAAGCATTCCGAATGTAACTGCTTACAAATCTAGCATTTACACGCATCCATGCTTGTTTACTTATCGTATCTTCCGTCTCAGGAAACAGCAACCTTTTCCCGGTAGCCCTAACATCTATCTAATGCCCAAGTTAGGTCGATTCGTTACGAAGAAACTAAAGGCAAGCCAGCAGCGGAGGCGCTAACGGGCGTGAAATCGCCATTCAGGCCGCCAAAATCAGATGTAGCGGTAGGTTATTGGGCGTTGCGCGGTAGCTTAGCATCTTGGGGGAACTAGCGAGAGGGATGGAGCGGCTCCCGAATTGGCTTGGACGGGTCAATCACCAACCAGCACAGTAGCGTCAGTACCAGACTAGTCGTCGAAATGTAAAAGACCGTGCTCCAGTCGCCCGCTTTGGCGTAGGGACCGATCACATAGCTAAATACAGCGGCTCCTAGGTTGCCGCACATATTGCAGATACCTAATACCAGCCCAACGTTTTTGCCACCGATATCCTGCACGGTCGTCCAAGTTGCGCCAAGTCCCAGATCGATCGTCAGCGAGATGGCGAAGAAGAGCGGAATCAATAGCCAAAGATTGGTAGTCTCCGCACAAACAAGATAGAGCGAACCCGCCAACACGCACGCAATGATTCCAGGAACTCGTCGACCCCATACCTTCCCATTTCGTTTGAGGAAATAGTCGGTCATAAAGCCTCCCATCAAGCTTCCGATCAAGCCTCCCACCGCAGGGATTGCCGTCAGAACGCCTGCCAGGGCTTTGCCTGAATAGAGCGTCCCGAACACCGAAACCTCCTTCGGAAGTTGTTTGGTAAGGAACGACGTCATCCAGGTTGCCAAAAAAATCCAGGCAATATTGACCAGTAGGTTAATGGCAGCAAGCAGCACCACGTTAGCCAGGCCCATCGGATTAAAGACCATGGGAACAGCATCGCCAGGGGCAGACGAAGTTCGTGTAGGTGCAGCTGAATCAAACGGGCCTTCGATCTCATCGCATTCGGCCGCGTTGCACCAAGGATGTTGTTTCGGGGTATTACGAAAAAGCCAATAGAAAAAGAAGCACCACACCAACCCGAGTGATCCATAGAAGATAAACACAGGACGCCAGGAACCTGTCTCGGTACCGCTATAGGCCTGTGACCAGCCAACCAAAAGCGGAGTAATCCCAAATGCGATAAGTCCGCCGCAGCGTCCCCCCATCGAAACGGCAGCACTAGCTTTTCCGCGCGATTGCAACGGAACCCATCGCTTTATACAAGCCGCTGCCGTGGGATAGGCGCCCGCCTGCATCACTCCAAAGAGAATTCGCAAAAGGATCAGTCCCGTCAATCCATGTACAAAGCCCATGGACATAAACGCAACCGACCATACCGCCACCATTACCGTTAGCGTGACTCGAGCTCCAAATAGATCGGAAAGCCAACCACCCGGCACTTGCAACAACGCGTAGGAAAAAAAGAAGGCCGACACCACGCGCCCAAATTGCTCTTCATCAATTTCAAAGTCGAGCCGAACTTGCTCCGAAACGGGTGTCAGTGCAAATCGATGCACATACAGCAAGACAGCCATCGTGATGCAGAGGCCGACAACGATGAAACGAATCTTCGTTGGCGGTGCTGACAAATCGTCAGTTGTCTCGGCAGGAGTTCGATAGGGATTTGTTTCGCCGGCAGAATTCTGCATGCTGCAATTCCTGGCGTGCAAGGAAGGTATGGCCAAAGCCATAAGGAGGTGGGTAGGAACTGGCGTGAGAATACCCCAAAAAACGCCAAGTTGCGAGCTAGAAAATGCCTCGGGTTAGGACTTTTCGGAGATTGACGCCAATCCCACGTACGAAAACCCTAGCGACTGGTGAGCCAGTACCATCGGCCAGCAATTTTTTGCAGCCAACGTACGAAACTGGTCGATCCTTATTCGACAGCCGAAACAGGTCGTTAATGCCAACAGGCAAGACGTCTCGTTTTGGGTCATGAGGAACTCTGGGTGCAAATGGATTTGCGACAGGCTCCGTCTCTTCGCTTCGAAGGGCGGATTTGTACCCGAGGTGCAACTTGCTCGTCAAATCGTTTGAACTAGCTTCCCATCCTGCGACGAATCGGTCGTTGTTATTCTGCTGCGCACCTCGCGTTTGGCCTGGGTCGATCATTGCATCAGCCCGGTGGGGCGTTGCCCTCTCCCTTTGTCTCCTTCTTCAGGCGTCTGCCTGGGGGCAATTCAAGCTTCCCTGGCAACAGACGGCTGCGCCTAAGCCCCCCGCAAATGTTGCCAGCACAACGCCGCATCCCGCCGTTGCGCGGATCGTCGTCCCCGAACATGAAGAGCGTTCGGTAATAACTGGCTCCGAGCGTCAATCCGTTTCGTACGGGTCTGGCTCGCTGGTGGATGTTCGCGGTGACTTCGGCCTTGTCATTACAAACTGGCATGTGGTACGCGACGCGGTTGGCGAAGTAACAGTCCAATTTCCGGACGGATTTCGTTCGCCAGCCAATATCGTTAAGGTGGATAAAGATTGGGATCTTGCCGCTCTTAGCATTCGGCGGCCGGCCAATGTAGTCCCGATCTCGATTGCCACAAACACGGTGCAACCGGGGGAACCTTTGGCAATTGCCGGCTATGGTGCAGGTGACTATCGCATGGCGGTTGGCAAGATGACCCAGTACCTCTCACCAGGCGAACGATTTCCTTTTGAGATGATTGAGCTGGATGTCGAAGCTCGCCATGGCGACTCCGGCGGCCCTATTCTCAATCAGCGAGGGGAAATCGCGGGAGTGCTGTTCGGAGCTGGACGTGGTTTCACGTCCGGAACCTACAGCGGCCGTGTTAGTGGCTTTTTAGTAGGGGTCATACCCGAGCAGCGCGACGCTGGAAATGGCGCTCTCGCTCAAGCTTCCAGCAATCCCGCCGCTGCCGCAACTGCTGCTGGCGGCTGGGCACCACGTTCTCCAAACTCAATTGCAAAAGCAGCAGTACCTGCTGTTCCTGCCGTCCCTTTTAATGATCCAGCCAAGGATCGTGTTGCGGCCGTCGGCCAAGCGGGCGCTGCAAGACCTTTGGCCGTGGAAACCTTGGCACTGCATCCCCAAGTCACTGGCCCTAAAAGTTCCCCCTATGACATTACAAAGCCTGCCGCGGGATCCAACTTAAGTCCGCTGGGTTCGATCAAAACGCCGTTGTCCGGTGCGAATTCCAGCGTTGGCGTTTCTGCGCCGGCGGATCTTGGTGACCAAACGGCCGGAAAGGTTCAAACCGTCGTCGCAAAGCCCGTCGAAGCCGATGGTGCGCCAGCCAGCCAACTTGCGCCGATCAAGTCCGCTGCCGCAACCACGGGAAGTGACACCGCCTTGCTGTATCCTCTAGCAGAGAACGATGCGGCAAAGGCCAAAGGGCCCGATCTAGGAGGTGAGGCTTCGCAACCAGAGGTCGACCTTCCTGCTACCGGTGGCGTGCCGCCGATCGATGCAAAGCGAGCCTCGGCGCCCCGAGTAGCCGCTAACATTGGGCGGCCTAAATCGTTGGCCCCCACCATGGATCAAGTGGCGGAGGATGCCGCGAACACGAAAGAGGCTGCCGCAGAACCAGGATCCGCAACTTCACTGGCACCGCGCGGCGGAGTCGCACGTGAAAAGGTGCTGGTCAGTGCCAATCCCTCCACGGAAGAAGTGATGACGGCCGTCTGGCACAAAGTAGGTGGGACCACCACCTTCGATCAAGGCAAAACCATCCTGGCCATGGTTGGAATCCTGACGATCTTGGTCAAATGGTATCGCTGGAATTATGCCAGCGACCCGGCCGGCGAAGACGACTAATTCATCTCCCACTTCGCTCCGCCGCTAATCTTTTTCGGGACCGCGCTTCTAGTCTTGCTGGTGCTAGGCGCTTGCGTACTTGGAAAAAAGCCAAACGGCGCCTACCTTAGTGATCACCCATCGAACGTTCCGCCTCATCAGCGCCGTGGCGGACTGAGTGATTTCCTGCTTCTTTAAAAACGGTTCCTTTGCCCCATCGGGTTGCCTGCCATGATCGAGTCGTATACACAAATTGCCAAGATGATTGATCATGCGCTGCTCAGCCCGACGCTTACCACGTCAGACCTTGAGTCTGGCTGTCGCTTGGCGCTCGCTTATGATGTGGCCAGCGTTTGCATCATGCCGTACTACCTACGCCGCTGCGCCGACATTTTGCGAGGCAGCACTGTGCGTCCCAGCACCACCATTGGCTTTCCTCATGGTGGGCAGACAACATCTACCAAGGTGGCCGAAGCACGGCAGGCCCTCGCAGATGGTGGTGCGGAACTGGATGTGGTAGTCAACATCAGCCAAGTTTTGTCGAGCAACTGGAACTACGTCCAAGACGAGATTGCGGAAGTAGCAACCGTCATCCACGATGCGGGCCAAAAGCTAAAAGTCATTTTTGAAAATGCCTACCTCAACGAGCAGCAGAAGATTCGCCTGTGTGAGATTTGTGGTGAGCTGAATGTAGACTGGGTAAAGACCTCCACGGGCTATGCCCCCACAGGTGCCACGCTGGATGACCTCGTACTGATGCGTAAACACTCCCCGGCCCATGTCCAAGTCAAAGCGGCAGGGGGCATTCGAGATCTTGATACCGTCCTGAAGATGCGGGAACTTGGCGTCACTCGCTGCGGTGCCAGTCGGACAGCCGAAATCCTGGGTGAATACCGAGCGCGACTCGGCCTACCCCCGATTGAAGCGATCGGCAAGCCATCGCTGGGCGGATACTAATTGCCCATCGATGCTACCGTGCTACGCCAGCCAAAATCGATTCCAAAAACTCGCTGGCCTTGGTAACGCCATCCTCGGCCGCAACGATTTTGCCGATCACCTTGGCCCGCTCGGCATAGCTGGGATTACCCAAAAGGATCGCAAGTTCCTTCGTCGCTTTGGCGGCGGTGTACTTTCTTCTGGCAATCGTGCGAGAGACCCCAAGTCGCTGGGCGCGAAAGGCGTTGTCGGGTTGATCGTGGGCAAACGGCATGATGATTGTTGGCACGCCCGCTGCTAATCCTTGGCCTGTCGTTCCCACTCCTCCTTGGTGAACCACGGCGGCTGCACGTGGAAAAAGTTCACTATACGGGGCATACTCTGCGGCCAACATGTCACTGGTAAGTGGCGACTTGAGCACATTGCGCTGGTCACGTCCAATGAGAAAGATCGCTCGACGCTTTAATGTCTTCGCAGCATGATAGCTCTCTTCAAAAAATGTTCTGGCATCCATCACCGCCGAAGAGCCTAACGTAAACACGATCGGCGGTGATCCACCGGCTAAAAACTGTTCAATTTCCGGTGCTAGACCTGCATGGTGATCTAGCCGATCATAAAACGGAAAGCCTGTTTGGGAGGTATTCACGGGCCAGTCACGCTGAGGTCCACCAAGCACCGGCGAAAACATCGCCAGGGTCCCAAACGGCGAATACTGTCCTTCGATAAGCGGGCATTTGTCCGAGGGGGGAAGTCCTAGTTTCTTGCGCAAGTCGCGGACGGGCTGCATCCATGAGTTGACTTTGCGGCGAGCCCCTTTCATCATCAATCGGAAGAACCAACTTCCCATCCAACGAAAATAGGCCAGCGCCGGCATCTGCGGATAGATCGGTGGATCATAGACGGAAAACAAACTCAACGGCGCAAGCACGCTAGAGACCCAGGGGATCCCCGTCTTTTCTCCATAAAGTGGTGCTGCAAGCGTTAGCGGGTGTGATACTAGCAAGTCAGCGTTTCTACACGCGACAGAAAGGTGCTCGTAGCCAGATTCAGTATAAGGCATGATCAGGTCCCGAACGACGAATTCACTTCCCGTCGCCTGATCGGTAATCTTGCGAGTCAGTTCGATCTCGTCACCAAGATCGGGTAGGTCAGGCGGAATCGGAGCAAATTCCAGCCCTGCGGACTCAACCTTGGGGCGATAGAACTCCGACGAAGCGACAACCACATCGTGGCCGCGTGCTTTGAGCCCCATTCCCAAAGCAATGTAAGGATGCAGATCGCCAAAGGAGCCCAATGTTGCCAGCACAATCCGTTTGCTGCGCGTAGTCATGAAGAGAGGTTTCTTGTTCGATTTTGGTACTAGGCTCGTCCGGCTGACGCATCCGTTGCTACGCCAGCAGTTTTTGCACGACAGTTCCATGAACGTCGGTAAGGCGATAGTCTCGCCCCTGAAAGCGATAGGTCAGTTTGGTGTGGTCAAAACCAAGCAGGTGCATGATCGTCGCGTGCAAGTCATGCACATGGACCTTGTCCGTTGTGGCATTAAAGCCAAAGTCGTCCGATTCTCCCAGCGTAATGCCAGGCTTTACACCACCACCAGCCATCCACATCGAGAAGCAGTTGGGATGGTGGTCGCGGCCATCGTTTCCACCTTGGACCATCGGCGTACGACCGAATTCACCACCCCAAACAACCAACGTATCCTCCAGCAGTCCGCGCTGCTTCAAATCTTTAAGGAGGGCAACGCTCGGCTTGTCGGTATTGCCGCAATTCTTTTTAAGATCCGCCGTTAGGTTGCCGTGCTGATCCCAAGCTTCGTGGAAGAGCTGTACAAAGCGGACTCCCTTTTCGACAAGTCGGCGAGCATAAAGACAGTTGTTGGCAAAGGAGGCTTTACCCGGTTCCGCCCCGTACATCTCCAGCGTCTCTTTCGACTCGGTGGTAAGGTCCATCAGTTCCGGCGCGCTGGTTTGCATCCGGTAAGCCATTTCAAACGAGTTAATACGAGCGGCAATTTCAGGATCGCCGACAGCCCCCAGACGCTTCTCATTCAGTCGCTTCAGGCTATCCAGAGAATCCCGTTGCAGCTTGGCATCCATTCCATCGGGATTGGATAGAAACAGCACCGGATCGCCGCCACTCCGAAATAGGACACCACTATGGGCGGTCGGCAAAAATCCGCTCCCCCAGTTCGATGAACCACCACTTGGTCCCTTGCTTCCGGAGCTAAATACAACAAAGCCCGGCAGATCTTGCGATTCACTGCCAAGTCCATACGTTGTCCAGGCTCCCATGCTGGGGCGACCAAATTGTTGGGAACCGGTATTCATGAAGATCTGGGCCGGCGCATGATTGAATGCATCCGTGACCATCGACTTCACAATGGCAATGTCATCCACGACGGTCGCTAGATGCGGAAGCAATTCCGAAAGCTCTGCGCCACTTTTGCCATGCTTGGCAAAGTTAAACTTCGGACCCAGTAAGGTGGAATTCGGATTAATGAAGGCGGCACGATAGCCCTTCAAAAGTTCCGGCGGCGGCAAAGTGCCATTGAACTTTGCCAGTTGTGGCTTGTTGTCGAAAAGCTCCAAGTGGCTTGGTGCACCTGCCATGAACAAAAAGATGACACGCTTGGCCTTGGGCGCAAAATGGGGCGCCTTAGGTGCTAGAGGATTCACAAGCGATGGGGCCGCCTGAACGGATTGAGTCTCTCCCAGGAGCGATTGCAGGGCGATCGCACCGAGTCCAACCCCACACTCCTTCAAAAACCAGCGCCGGGCGGTGGCCTGCGCTGTTTCCTGTCGGCAAATCATGTGGTCATGGGGGCTAGTTGTCATATTCACGGTCCTTACTCGATCACATTCACGTTAAAACCACCGGCAAAATCGCATGGCGATTATTCGCGTGTGATCGTCTCATCTAAATTCAGTACTACCCGTGCCAGCACGGTATAAACGGCCGCTTGCTGTGCCGTCGATCCTTCTGGCAAAGATAGCTGACCATCCTTTTTGCCCGTTGCGACCATCAATGCATCCAGCTCACCCGACTGCAATCGTTCCTGCTGCCGGTTTTGAAGTTGCATTAGCTCCGCCAGTTCGTCCGCCGACGGTTTGCGAGCAACAGCAAGCAAAAATAGTCGCTCTAGTCGCTGTTCATCCGTAGTACCCCCTTCACGAAGCACACGCAACGCAAGGGCTCGTGCACATTCAACGAAGATCGTTTCATTGAGTGTGGTTAACGCTTGCAATGGCGTGTTCGACCTTGCCCGACGTACGCAAGATGCGTCACCGTTGGGTGCATCAAAGTTTTGAAGCATCGGATAAGGGGTGGAGCGACGGCGGAAGGTGTAAACCGCGCGTCGATAACGCTGTTTGTCTGTCGCATCGATCCACGTAAAGGGACCGTAACTGGCCGGGGGCAAAAACAGGAATGCGGGTGCAGGTGCAAAAATGCTCTCCCCACCCACCGTGGAATCCAGTAGTCCACTCGCCTGAAGTGCGATATCGCGGACAACTTCTGCCTCAACACGCAGTCGCGGTGCACGTGCCAACCAACGATTGAGCGGGTCTTTCTCCCACAATTCCTCCGTGACAACTGATGACTGCTGATAGACCGCCGAATTGGCAATCAACTCGTGCAAGTGCTTGAGGCTCCAGCCATGTTCCATCAGATCAACGGCCAAATAGTCAAGCAGCTCCGGATGAGAAGGATTCTGGCTTTGAACTCCTAAATCCTCGGGTGTGCTGACTAGGCCCGTCCCAAAATAGGCTTGCCAAACTCGATTAACGATCACGCGAGCAGTCGTCGGCGAGCGATCATCCACCAGCCACTTCGCAAATGTCAGACGATTGCGTGGAGCATTAGGATCGGCCAGGGGATGCAAAGATGCCGGCACATTAGCTTCGACCTTGCGAGTCGGTTTAAGCCAGTCTCCGCGAGAAAGAATTGCTGTGTCGCGCATTTCATCGCGAGGCGCCAATGTGAGGGTCGTACTTCCCGCAGGCCATTGTTTCCAAAGCTGCTCGATTGCGTCATTCAGCTCTTTCCAATCGGCACGCGTGGTACGGAAATAGTCAAAGACTTGCGCGGCTTGTTGCGGGCTGCGCTGATTGGGGTCGATCGCCAGCAAGGTTCGAACGGCAGGGGGGACCGGATCGGCGATGGCCTTACCATCGGCAATCGCAGAAATGCGAAACCGCCCTAAGTTGTTGTTCATGTTGTCGTCGCTGTTCCATCCCCCATGGCGCTGGACCAAACGGAAGGTGATCAGGGTTCCACCGTCAAACGCCAGATTCTCTTCCGTTGCAAACACTGCTTGTCTTGGCACATTGCGACGGCCAGGACCAGCATCCATTCCCCAAGCGGTCTCATCCTTGCCATCAATCGCATAAGCGACCGTCCCGGTAATCCGATTGCGCTTGGATTTGTCGTCGAAGTTAGGCTCAAGCGGCCGATCTTCGTTTGAATAATCCGCCGTCGCAGACGTGAACTTGGCCGTCTTCTTTTGAGTTGTGTCCCAGATGCTTTGCGTTTCCACAATGAACTCGGTTAACGCGGCAGTTCCCTTGAAGGATCGACCAGGCCCGCCGGCTGGTAAATTCGGATCATTCAAGAGCTCTAAGCGAAAGGAGCGAATCTCTGCGAGGTCGGAGAAGACCGAAAACCGCCCTTCAAACAAGGTCGGGGCATAGCCTTCTGCCCGGAGTGAGCCATCGGCAAAAGGTGCGTAACGTTGTGAGTTGTCGCCAGCGTTGGCGATCTTGAGCACCGTCCAAGGCAACTCCTTGCCGCGTGTCTCTTGTTCCCAGGCCAACTGCAATGCGGCCCAGTCAGGGTACGTCTCTTTCAGTTTCGCTTCGAGCGCAGCCATCTGTTGACGTATTTCGGAAATACGCATCTGCTCCTGGGGTGCGTAAGCAACGCGGCTGCTCTCATGCGCATTATTGAGGAACGCAAACAGCTGGTAGTACTCTTCTTGCGTAATCGGATCAAACTTGTGATTGTGGCATTGGCAGCAGGCAATCGTGAGCCCCAATACGCTCTTGCCAACGGCATCCATCCGATCAAACATGGCATCCATCCGGAACTGTTCCGGATCAACGCCCCCTTCTTCATTGAGCATCGAGTTCCGCAGGAATCCCGTCGCCACCAATTGGTCCTGCGTCGCGCCAGGTAACATATCCCCGGCAATTTGTTCGATCACAAATTGGTTGTAGGGTAGGTCGCGATTGAAGGCATTAATGACCCAGTCACGATATTGCCAAATGGAACGAAGCTTGTCTTTTTCGTACCCGTCGGAATCCGCATACCGAGCCGCATCTAGCCAGTGCCGTCCCCACCGTTCGCCGTAATGAGGCGAAGCGAGCAGTCGTCGAACTTGCTTTTGATAGGCGTCCGGCGAAGCATCGTCCAAAAACGCTGCGAGTTCTTCCGGTGTTGGTGGCAGGCCAATCAGATCCAGGCTGAGCCGTCGAAGCAGGGTTCCCTTGTCGGCCATCGCCGAAGGTTTCAGCCCTTCCTTCACCTGTGCGGCCAAGATGAAGTGGTCTAGCGGTGTTTTCGCCCACGACGAATTTTCAACGGTAGGAACGGCCGGCTTGACCGGACGCTTGAATGCCCAGTGATCCCGCTTTTTGTCTTGCAGAGTCACCGAATGGGCATCAGGCCAATTAGCACCTTGATCGATCCAGGCTCGAAGCGTCGCGATCTCCTCCGAAGAAAGTCGCTCTCCTTCGGGCGGCATTTTGTGATCAGCGTCTAGTCCTGCAACAAAACGAATGAGCGGGCTTTCAGCGCTTTTGCCCGGAAGGATCGCAACTCCCATTTCGCCGCCGCGCAGGGCCGAGGGCTTGTGATCGAGCCGAAAGTTAGACTCCTGCTTTTTGTCGCCGTGACACTCAGAGCAGTGTTTGGCAAAGATCGGTTTGATATCCGCCCCAAACTCCACCGTTCCAGCACGTGGAGCAGGCAAGCCATCTTCCGCCCAAGCGTCGGAAGTAAAAAAGAGTGCGGCCACAGCGATTGCCGCCACAAAAATAGTGTGGCAGCAAGAACTAAATTCCCAAACGCTTGGGGACCTGCCTTTAGGGCAGGTTGGATACTCAGGAGAAAAGCCAGTCAACTTGTTACGAGAGAGGAAGGTGAATGGCTTCATCTAGGATCAGTCGTCGTTGGGATTCTTTTTTCGAATCTGGTTAGGCAGGTCTTGCGTCGGATCATAGGCCCGGCGCGTAGGCTCTGGAAGAGCACGGCGCGAAAGCCCGGCACTCTCCATCAGCGATCGTCCCATGATGTTGACCATGGCTTCGTCGTCGGATGGCGGAGGGCCATTTGCGCCCAGTTCCATTGGCGAATAATCGACCACGTACTTTTGCTTGGCAATGACGAGTTCACACCCGGGATCAAGCCGCTTTCGCAAAACACGCGAGCCATTCACCTTTATACCATTTTGGCTATTCATATCCTGGACAAACCAGTACCCCTGGTCCAAGCTCAACCGGCAATGGGTGCCCGAGACATTGCCAAAGCGCAGGACGATATCGTTGTTCTCCCGCCGACCGACCGTTAAGGAAGGTTTGAGAAGGGGAATTGGATCGCCACCACCAATAGGTACTAAAGAGCCAAGCATTGGGGAATTACCTTTTCTGTTCAGGATCAGGATTTCAACGGCAGCCCGCCCAACAAACTGCCAATTTCCAAAAGCCGTAAGGCCCTCGCAATGTACTCAAAAACCACCAGAAATCGTCGACTTTCTTGGCAAAATGCGACGGAAAGCCACTTGTGTCGCTCCAAACCCAAGGCATACGATGCTAGGAGTGGAAGCAACTAGCTTAGCCCAATACCAAGTCGGTTCGCAACCGTTATCTCCCCTGTAAATCTAGGGTAGGTTTCGCCCAGCCGTACTTCCATCCCATCCGACCGGGACAGAAAATCGAAATTCCACGGCTTTCCATGGCCTGTGTGAGGAAAACACTGCAATCGGTCCGCTGTAGCCTGCTTGTCTTTCTTAGTCTATCTGGGGGTTAAATTGACGTCAACAAATCTGTCGCAGATGCAATCTTCTTCGGCGGACTTGTCCCCTGCGCACACTTCTTCCGAGATGGCCGACTGGCGAAAGTCGGGGCTGCGATACTATTCGTATAACTATTTCCTGAAGAAAAAGTTTGCTGCCCGCGTCCAGAAGGTGAGCATCGATGCCGGTTTTACCTGTCCCAATGTGGATGGGACGGTTGCCATTGGTGGTTGTACTTTTTGCGACAATCGCAGTTTCAGCCCCAGCCGTCGTGTGCCGCGGATGGATGTGCTTGACCAAATCGACGATGGCATTCGTCGACTGCAAAAGCGATACGACTGCAATCAATTCATCGCGTATTTCCAGCCAGCGACCAATACGTACGCGCCCGTCGACAAACTTCGCAAACTCTACGAGCGCGCCATCTCTCACGAGAAAGTAGTCGGCCTAGCGATTGGTACGCGTCCCGACTGTGTGCCGGACGACGTTGTTCAGTTGCTCGAAGAGATCGCCAAAAAAACGTACCTATCCGTGGAGTACGGCGTGCAGACGATTCACAATCGTTCACTCGACTGGATGAATCGCGGCCATCACTACGAGTCGATGCTTGATGCCGTTAAGCGTAGCCGCGGCAAAGGTTTTGAGATTTGCTCCCATATCATCCTCGGCCTTCCTGGGGAAAGCCACGAAGACATGCTCGCTTCCGGCCGAGAGATGGCTCGACTAAATGTGGACGCCATCAAGATCCACAACCTGTATGCCGTCAAGCGTACAGTTCTGGCCGAGCAAGTTGCCAAGGGAGAAGTGACGCTGATGGAGCGCGACGATTACGTACGCACCCTTGTCGACTTCTTAGAGTTGCTTCCCCCCGACATGATTGTCGAACGCATTAGCGGCGACGCGCCGGGGGACTATTTCGTGGGGCCAAGTTGGTGCCTGGATAAGCCGGGAGTGCTACTGGCACTAAAGACAGAGCTAGAGTCCCGCGATTCGTGGCAGGGGAAGAATTACGTCGCTCCCTAATCAAGACTTAGCTTGATAGGCTTGCCTTCGCGGCTGCCATGGGCTCGATATCACGCGAGTCCCGTGGTGGCGACCAGACCATGCGAACCATGGTGTATGCCAGCGGTGCGAAAATGATCAGCGGCATCCAGGCGGCCAATACGGGGCCGATCAGCAGGTTGTTGTTTCCCGCCCACTGGCAAATGAGCGTTACGACGTAAAACACCGCAACGATTCCCAGGCAAAGAAATGCCGACACAAACACGTTGCGATTGGATTGGGTCAAAATCAGCGGGATGCCAATCAGGATGAGCGTGATGTCCAGCAGTGGTTGCAGCAGTCTGGCATGCATGGCAACTTGAATATCTGCCCCAAGGTCCAAACTAGGGTTTCGAAGACCTTGGATCATTTGCCACGTTGAAGTGTAGGGTCGGCCGCCGCTGCTTAACAAGAATTGTTCAAACGGCACATTCGTGACGACAAACACCTCTCCGGTCTGAAGCCAGGGTGTGTCCACAGGTGATAGAAGTACTGGTTTGTCGTTGATGAGGGCGGAGGGAAGTGTTGCCAGTTCATCAATCCCCTTTGCTCCCTGCAATAATAGGCCCGTTGGGTGCGTGTCGCTTGCCGTCTGATAAAGAGCATTTTGCCCCGATAGCTGTCGCCCCCATTGGTTTCGCAGTTCAAACGGCAAGCGTAGTTGCGGCTCTTCAATCCGTCGGTCGGCCAGAAACAGGGATTTGCCCGAGATCGTGACATGGGATTCGGCATCGGTAACTTGTCGACAAGTCTGCGCTTCGGTCCCTAGCCAGTCCTGTGCGGAGCGCGATAGGGCCTCTTGATAGTTGGGCAGTAAAACTTCGCGGTTCACCACGCCCAGCGCTGCCAAGATCATGGCGCCCACGATGATTGGAGTAACGGCGCGAGCATGGGAAATGCCTGCCGCCATCAGCGCGGTCAATTCTTGGGTCCGCTGTAGCCACGTCACGGCAAATACACCCGCCACCATCGCAAGCAGTCCGGCCGTGTAGTCAAAAAAGCGAAGTACTCGTGGCGAATAATAGGCTGTAACGACTCCGAACATCCCTCCAGGCAGTTTTCGCCCCAGCGTATTGAACTCCTCAAAGTTGCTCATGAAGTCGATGACCACGTACAGCCCCGCCAAGCTGCAAAAGCAGATGGCCACGACTCGTACGAAGAGCCAACCGACATAGCGATCAATAATGAACATGTGAAGCCTGACGGCGGAAGGATACGCATGACACGAAGCCGTTCTGTTGCGACTCCTCCCAAAACGAAAAACTCGCAAATCAGAAGAGGGAGTGCTATCATGTGGGGCATGTGCGGGTCAAGATGAACCCCGTTGGCTGGGCGATGGTTTCTGGTGCTCAGCGTTGGATTTCTATGTCACAACAGCAAAACACGCATGAGAGTTTGGCGGCTGCTAGCGATGATGTAGCCGCTCCCTCCCTTCCACCACCTCCTCCACCTCGACTTCCCCGCGCCCGTTCGGCCAGCAATTGGCAAAGTCGGGTTTCTGGCACTTGGCGTTTGTTATCGCGATCCGTACTTGGGCTGGTCTTTCCTCCAAAGTGCGCCGTCTGCTTGGACGAGATAACTGCACATCAGCAAGTTTCAAACAAAGGTAGTGTTAACGCGCTTGTGGAAGAATGGATTTGCGAACCCTGTGTGTCGCGTCTCGCTCGCTTTGATTTAGCTGCCTGTTCTTTGTGTGCGATGCCATTGCCAACCAGCGTTACGCCGGCGAATGATTCAGCGGCGGCTCAGGTAGGCTGCGTCCACTGCAGGCCAAGAAAAGCTCTCCTTTGCCGAGGCTCGCACATTAGGCGTTTATCAAGCGGACCTTCGCACCGCAGTTCTGCAAGTCAAGCAATTGGCTCACGAGCCCCTGGCCCATGCAATGGGGCGACTACTTGCACAGCAAATCCAGCGTCATCCTTATTCAAAGCCAATTGACGCCATTGTCCCGGTTCCTATGCACTGGCTCAAGCGTGTGACACGCGGAACCAATCCTGCCGAGTCGATTGCCCAAGGGGTTGCGACCGCATTAAAAGTTCCCTGCTTCAATGATTGGTTGTATTTGACGCGACAGGTAGAAAAGCAAGGTCTGTTGCCTCCGGACAAACGGCGTAAAAACATGCGGAATGCCATGGGAAGTCCTGCCGGCCTGCAATTAAACGATGCGACCGTCCTAATCGTCGACGATGTGCTTACAACGGGCGCCACCGCCAGCGACGCCGCACGAGCCCTGCGAGCCGCAGGGGCCAGCACGGTTTTCACCTCCGCACTTGCCCGTGGTACTGGCGCGGATGCCTAGTATTCCCACCCTCGCCACCACTACCCAATTGGATTATTCTGGTAGCTTGGTTTTTTAGCTTGGCCACTGGTTGGCGTCCTCCTATTTGATGACGGATTCATGTCGGAAACTCCTCCCAAAATTCGGCTTGGCACTCGCTCCAGTCCTTTGGCTCGCTGGCAGGCCGATTGGGTCACATCCCAGCTGACAGGGCTCGGCATTGAAGTCGAGCAAGTCCTGATCACAACGCAGGGGGATGTCCGGACCGGCAGCCTTTCGCAAATTGGCGGCCAAGGTTTGTTCACCAAAGAGATTCAGCGGGCTCTGCTCGATAATCGAGTAGATTTGGCCGTTCATAGCCTGAAAGATCTCCCTACGGCACCGATTCCTGGCCTCACCTTGGCCGCGATCCCGCCGCGCGAAACCACGCACGACTGCTTTGTCTCGTCGAAGGCCCAAACCTTGCAGGAACTTCCACAAGGTGCCGCGCCTCGGTACGGGCAGCTTGCGTCGTCGGGCACAGGCCATGTTTGTTCGGCCCGATTTGATCGTGGAAGAGATCCGAGGAAACGTCGACTCCCGTTTGCGGAAGCTGGACGAGGGGGAATACGATGCGATTCTCTTGGCGGAAGCAGGCTTGAAGCGATTGGGGCTGTCGCATCGCATGACGCAGATCCTTCCCCATGAGGTAATGCTGCCAGCAGTAGGGCAGGGGGCATTGGGCCTAGAAACCCGTGAGGATGACATTGTCACCCAAGCCTTGCTAATGTCACTTGACCACGCAGCATCTCATGCGGCCGTTGATGCTGAGCGCTCGATGTTGGCCACTTTGCGTGGCGGCTGTTTGGCACCGATCGGTGCTTCCGCCACGGTGGATTCCAACGGGCTGTTGAAATTAGTCGGTGTGGTCGTGCGTGTGGATGGCAAGCAGCGCGTGATGGCGCACGCTCAAGGCCCCATGGGCGACGCGGTTCAAATCGGCCAAAAGGTGGCGGAGGATCTGCTGAGCTCAAGGTGCCGCGGACCTGATCGCGCATTCACGTCCTACATCGGATGGATCTTCGCAAAGCAGCTGAGCACCCTTTGGTTCTAACGCTTTTTAGTCAGGTCGATTCGGACTCAATCGACGTTCGTCCATTGCCGGCAAGGTTTGCCTTACCGGCAAATTCTGCGTGGCAATCCTGGCTGCTCCTCTTGATAAGCGGCAATTTCTGCGGGTTGCGGCGGTAGCTGCCGCCGGTGGCTTTCTACGGCCCAAACAACAATTGCAATCGCCCAAGTCTAGGCGCTGCAACCCCTTGGGGATGCTATCGCGGGCGTGCTATCGCGCGTGAAAGTGAACTTGGCATGGCAGTTGCCTATAAGGTTTGCCGTTGTCGATGCTTTTCATTCCCTCACACGGCGTTGTTTATCATGTCATACGGGCTCTATCTCTCCGCGGCAGGCGCCTTTGGCCAAAGCCAAAAGATTGACGTGCTTAGCAATAACATGGCCAACATCGATACGGTTGGCTTTAAGAAAGAGCTCGCATTGCTAGAAGCTCGCGATGCCGAAGCCATTGAACGTGGGATCACCGCACGCGGTACAAAGGGCATCGATGATATTGGCGGCGGCGTTCGGATGAATGCCACCTCGACCGACTTTCGCCTCGGCACGGTTCGCCCAACCGGTATCCCAACTGACTTTGCCATGGAACGCGAAGACACGTTCTTTGCCGTGCAGCGCGACAAAGAAACGCTGCTCACGCGAGCTGGCAATTTTCAAATTGGTTCCGATGGACGTCTTCTAACGCGAGAAGGGGATTCGGTTCTCGCCACCGATGGCTCTGCGATTGTTCTCGATTCGCAGCTTCCTTGGCAAATGCTTCCTGGCGGCGTCATTACTCAAGGTGGCGATGCCCGCGAGATCGCCGTTCGCGTTCCAGAAAACGTCAAGGACTTGCAAAAGGTGGGTCAGAACTACTTCTCCGCCAACAAGACCTTGGTCAACCCTGCCACTCCCGAACAACGCAAAGTTCGCAGCGGCTACGTCGAACAATCAACGGTTAATCCCATGCAAGAGATGGTGGAGCTAATCACCGCTTCGCGTGGCTATGAAACCAACATCAAGATGATTCAAAACCATGACTCCATGATGGGGTCGCTTGTCAGCCGCTTGTTAAGGCCACCCTCCTAAGGCGTGACTAACGTTCGGTTGGACTTGTTAGCGTAAATATTCAGTTACAGTTTTCTTTTCAGAACTTATGAGGCTCACGGATGAGCGTTCAATCCCTTTACACTGCCGCCACCGGGATGGAGTCCCTGCAAACTAAGCTGGACGTCATTGCGAATAACTTGGCAAACGTAAACACGACCGCCTTCAAGAAGGGGCGTGCGAACTTTGAAGACCTGTTCTATCGCCAAAACACATTGCCAGGTGCTCAGGATCAGCAGCAGAACCTAACCGCCACCGGGACGGCCGTCGGTTTGGGTGTACGCGTGCAAAGCGTGCAAACCAACTTCACCCAAGGGGCGATGACCGAAACGGGACGCCCAACCGATCTGGCGATTGAAGGGAACGGCTTCTTTCCACTGCAAGATCCTTCGGGTAACGGCACCGTCTATACCCGCAGTGGCAACTTCTCGGTCAATGCTCAAGGGCAAGTCGTAATCGGCTCGGCTCAAACCGGCCGCTTGGTGGAACCCAACATCACGATCCCGACCAACGCTACCGCAGTTAGCGTGACGTCGGATGGACGCGTGCTCGTCACGACGCCTGGCCAAACGACCCAGCAACAAGTGGGCCAAATCCAACTCGCTTCATTCATTAACCCTGAAGGCTTGTTGAAGCTGGGCGAAAACCTCTACGCTCCCACGGAAGCCGCCGGTCAGGTAACCCTGGTTACGGCCAATTCCCAAGGCGTTGGGGCCATTCGCCAAGGGATGCTCGAAGCCTCGAACGTCGAACCGGTGCAAGAGCTGATCGACCTGATCACCACGCAACGTTCGTTCGAACTCAATTCGCAAGCGATCCAAGCAGGCGATCAAATCCTGACGCTGATCGCGAATCTTCGCCGTGGCTAAATAGCGTAGTGCAATTGGCGTCTCTCTGAGTTTGTTGACGAAGCGATTTGAACGAACCATGTCACAGCCCACTCAAATCATGTTGTTTGCCCTGCTATTCACGCTTAGCAGTTGGTCGGCTGACGCTGCGGACATCTGTTTGACACGCGAAGTATCGGTCTCGGGCAATGTTGTTCGCTTGTCGGATGTCATCACGGCGGAAAATGCCGATCTTCCTGCTTCCATCGCTAACGTGGAGTTGGGGCTGACCCCTGCAGAAGGCAAAGAGAAGACGATTTCTGCCCAGCAAGTTCATGAATGTCTGCTGCTGAGTGGATTTGCTGCTGGCGAAGTTCGCGTCATGGGTTCGCCAGTGGTGATTGTGACCCGCGGCCATGGTGAAGCACGAAAGAATACCGTACACAAGCCGATGCTTGGCAGTGCCGATGTGGTGCAAGCCAGTGCCGCTGTCGCTGTCGACGAAGAAGATAAGGATGGCACGGTTGAAGAAAAGATCGTAGCCCTGCTTCGCCGTCAATCCGCATCGCCAGTCGAATGGCAAGTAGAAATCTTCGCTACCCCTCGTCAACATCAATGGCTGGCCGCTGCCAAGGAAGTTCGCGTCTCGGGTGGCCAAACGCCTTACCTGGGCAAGCAACTGTTCCTTGTGCAAGGTCAAGTCGCGGGCAAGCCAAGCCAGATTCAATTGCAAGCCAAAGTGAGTGGCACCCGTACGGTTCTCGCTTTTGCACGTACGCTTCCCGCGGGCTCGATCATCACGGCCCAAGATGTTGTTGTTCGTCAGCTTCCGCACACCGTTGCCCCTGCAACCTATGTCACCGATGCTCAAGAAGTCGTTGGCCAAGAAGTGGTTCGTCCGATTTCGGAAGGTGCACCGGTCTCCATGGAAGGTGTCAAAGAGCCACGCCTTATCAAGCGAGGCAGCCAAGTAGAAGTTCGTTCCATTGCCTCGGGCGTCATGATCAAGATGGCTGCCAAGGCAATGATGGATGGTGTGAAGGGTGAAGTGGTGTCGGTGGAAACGCTTGATACCAAAGAAAAGATCCAGGCACGCGTGACGGCAGCCAACACCGTTGAAATTTACGCCCTGGGAATCACGACCGGAAAATAATGAGTCGGCTGTTACCTGCCAATTGTATTCCAGCACACTGAAGACCGAGTTATGACAAATCCCACTCCCACTGCGAAGCCTATTGTGCGAAACCTGCTTTTGGCAGGCGTCGTGGCGGCCGTCATCAGTGACTCCGCTGCCGTCGCACAGATTCCACTTCGCCCCGCCGGCGATGCCGAGTCGGATGGGCCTAACTCCAGCTTGTACAGTGGTGCTAACGCTCGCCAAAACAAGATGCAAATGCTGGCCTCGCAAGGGGAAGCACAAACTCGCAATCGATTTGCTCCTGCACCATCGCCCCCCGCCAGCTTTTACGAAGTGCAACCACCACCAGCGAAAGAAATTCGCGTAAACGACATCATCACAATTCGGGTTGATCTTGGTGCGAAGGTCACGACCGATGGCGAAGTGCAACGGCGTAAGACGGGTCGTTACGATGCCGTTCTGAATGATTGGCTGTTCTTGACGGGCTTGCGTAAGGTTAAGGTCGCTCCTCAAACGGACGGCGATCCTCGCGTACAAGCCAATACGAACCAGCAGTACCGTGCGACGGCCGAACTGGAAACGACGGAGTCGATGAAGTTCGAGATCGCTGCCAAGATTGCTCACATTCTTCCCAATGGCAACTTAGTCCTCGAAGCCCATCGTGAAGTGCGAAACAATGAAGAAGTCTGGATCCATTCGCTGACGGGCGTTTGCCGCCGTGAAGACATCGGTCCCGGCAATTTTGTTCTGTCGAAGGATCTGGCCGACCTCACGATCGACAAGAAGGAATTCGGCAGCGTACGAGACGGGTACAAACGCGGCTGGGTCGTTCGCTTTATGGACATGTTTAATCCCTTCTAGGTTTGCAAGACTTCTAGCTGCTGGAATTTCCCACGCTTCGCCTTCTACTGTCTTTTGTGTGCCCTATGATGATTCGCAAAACCTTGGCCATCCTGTTGTCGATCGCTTCGCTGTTGATCAGTCAGGTAGCGCTGGCTGATCTGCGTATTGGCGACATTTGCCGAGTCAAAGGTCAGGAAGAAAACACGCTGCACGGCATTGGTCTCGTTGTTGGCCTAAAAGGAACGGGCGATGCTGATTCGAAGGCAACCCAGCGTGCCTTGGCCCGCTACATGGAACTGATGGGGCATCGCTTGGGGACCGATACCAAGGGCCAAACGATGTTCGATGAGCTCAAAGGGGTCAAAAACGTCGCGTTAGTTTTTGTCGAAGCGACGATTCCTGCCGGTGGAGCTCAGCAAGGTGATATCTTGGATTGCAACGTTAGTGCGATTGGTGCCAAGAGCCTGGATGGCGGAACGCTGATGCTAACGCAATTGCTAGGCCCCCTTCCTGGCGACAAGACGGTTTACGCACTGGCCAAGGGGCAGGTTTCCATCGATGACTTAGCTCGCCCTCAAGTGGGCCGCATTTCGCACGGCGTACAGCTGGAAACCCGCTTTCGCAATGAGTTCGTCAAGGATGGAAAAATCATTCTCGTCGTCAACAAGGATCATGCCTCGTTCCAAACGGCAGCCGATTTGGAGCGGACGATCAATCTGGTTCCTGACTTTGGCAGCCTTAGCGTTGGTAGCAAGCCAGCCGCCCAAGCAATCGACCAAACGAAGCTCGAAATCACGATTCCTAACACCTATGCCAACAACCCCGCTCTCTTTGTGGCAGTGCTTTTGGAAACTCGGATCTATCGTCCTCAGACCGACACCAAGGTAATCATCAACGAACGCAAGAAGGCAATCATTGTCGGTGCCGACGTAGAAGTGGGCGCTGTCGCCGTGATGCACAAGAATCGCGTCATCCAGGTAGGAGCCGATCCGGTGGGCCAGTTTGTCGAAGTCGATCCCAATTCTTCAGCAACCGGTAAGACTCGCCTCTCCGCTTTGGTAGACGCCCTCAATAACCTGAAAGTCCCTGCAGAAGATGTGATTGACATCGTGAAGATGCTCAAACACAAGCAAGCCCTGTTTGGTGAGCTCATTATCGAATAGTGCTCACCAGCCTCTTGTGTTAACCGTCCAATATCACACCTTCGCCATCTTAAAAGTCTTATGAACGCACTCAGCTCCATCTCGACCGGCCTTGGCTTCGATTCGGCCAATGTGCAATCTGCTCGTGCTGCTCAGCAAAAGCAAGAGCAAGCCAACGGCTTGGTGGTGAAGAAGTCGGATGACTCCGATTTAAACAAGTGGCTGCAAACGGCCGGCAAGGATCCCAATCGTCCTACCACTCGCGAGGCCTTCGGCGATTTCGTCGGGCAAACCTTCTTCGGGCAATTGATTTCTTCCATGCGATCCACGGTAGACAAGCCAGCTTACTTTCATGGCGGTCGCGCTGAAGAAGTATTCCAAGGGCAGCTGGATCAAATGCTCGTGGAAAAGATGTCCGATGCCAGCAAAGAGACCTTTGCAGATCCCATGTACAACCTGTTCATGATGCAGCAAAAGTAGTGGTTGGATTGTCGTTAGCTGCCCCAGTGAATGCTTCGTTGCCTCTCTCTTCCTTTATGCGGTTTGCAGATTCCATGAACTACACCGTCAGCCTAAATCTATCGCGCGACAAGTCCCCTGCAGTCTCGGCAGAAGGGTTCGACTTAGAGCAAGAGGTGACCGGCCTGCTTTCGGAACTCAAGAGCGTGCAGGAAGAGCTGCTGGCCGTCTTGGCCGAAAAGCACAAGTACCTAGCCGTGGCCGATGTCGAGAGCATGGCTCCCCTACAGGCTCGTGAACTTGTCCTGATGGATCGTCTGACGCAGTGCCAACTGCGTCGCGAACAGATCTTGAAGGTGGCAGAGGCGGCTGGTTCGCCCGCTGATAGTATCTCCCAGCTCAGCGAACAAGCTCCCATCAGGAAGTATGGGAGGACTGGGTAAAGAAGTGCGTGAATCACAAGCTAGGATGAGGCTTTTGCAGCATCAAAGTTTAACAAATTGGGTTTTAGCCCAGCGTGGCCTGCTTCATGTTTCGCAAATGTTAGAGATTATCGCCACTGGCGGCCGCATCCAGCCGACCTATGGAGATAAGGAGCGAGTCCATGCCCGTGGCGGCCTGCTCGATGACTGTGCCTAACGGGCCAGAGGTCTGATGCTGCCGGCGTCACGACCCCAGGGATTCCTCCTCTTCAATTGCGAGGAACCCTTCGTAGCAAAGGATTGCTAGCTAGGGTTCCCAGGGGGAACTCCATCGCGGTGGTTTTGCTGGCATGACGCTATACAGCACGCTTCAACTTTCGAAGAACGCTCTCGAAGCCGCACAGATTGGTGTGCAGGTTACGGGCAATAACATCGCCAACGCGAATACGCCTGGCTATGTTCGTGAACGATTGAATCTCGTTCCAACACCAACCCAGCGTTACGGCGGATTGCTATTAGGCACCGGCGTGCGCGTTGACTCTATCACCCAGCAGACGGATCGCCTGCTCGAAACCCGCCTGCGATCCGCCGGAAGCGACGTCGCCAACACCGAGATTCAAGAGAACACCTATAACCAGCTGGAAACCATCTTAGGGACGGCCGGAACTGCTGACCTCAGCGCGGGGCTAACCAGCTTTTTCAACCGCATCCAAGACGTCCTCAATCAGCCCGATAGCGCTTCGGTCCGAAACCTTGTTGCCCTGGAAGGGCGAAAGCTATCGGAACAGATCAAGCGGATCGATACGCAAGCCCGTGCGCTATACGACGATATCAACTCACAGCTCGGAACGGTTGCGGATGAGGTCAATTCCAAGCTGGCCCAAATCGCCAACCTCAACTTGCGAGTCCAAGAGGCCGAAGGTGGCAACGTTTCCAAGAGCGACGCCGTCGGTTTGCGCGATCAGCGGACAGTAGTGCTGAACGACCTTGCCAAAATCATCGATATCAAGACGCAAGAGCAACCTGCTGGCGACGTTTCCGTCTACAGCAATGGCGACTATCTCATCTTTGAGGGAACCTATCGCCCCGTTGCAACGACCAACATTGTCAAAGATGGATTGACGACTAGCCAGCTTCGTATCAAAGAGACCGATGCTCCCGTAGCGACCTCTTCTGGCAAGATCGCGGGGCTGCTCACTTCGCGCGACGAGATTACGGCCGGCTTCCTTTCGAAGTTAAACGATCTTACTAAAACACTGGCAGGGGAATTCAATAAGGCCTATAGCTCTGGCCAGGGATTGGTGGGGTTCTCGTCGGTTACTGCGGTCAACCGAGTCGCAAACGCCAGCCAAGCACTGGACCAAGCGGGCCTAACCTTTACGCCGGTCAATGGCTCATTTCAGATCCTTGTCAAAAATGCCCAGACGAACCAGGTCTCGACCAAGACAATTACAGTCGACCTAAACGGGCTGGATGAAGATACCTCGCTAACGACGTTAGCCAGTCAGATTGATGGGATCGATGGCATATCGGCTAAGATTGATAGCGATGGCAAGCTGGCCATTGCGGCCGACTCCACCAACGTCACGTTTAGTTTTGCCAACGATACTAGCGGCGCACTTGCAGCCCTCGGGATCAATACCTTCTTCACGGGGTCGACCGCGCAAGACATCGGCGTTAATGCCAAGCTGTTTAGCTCTCCACAGTTGTTCGCCGCCAGCCAAGGTGGCGCAGGCGAAGATGCCAAAAATGCAGAGTTGCTGGCTCAGTTTTTGCAAAAGCCGCCTGCGGGGCAGGATGGGCTCTCGATTGCCAATGTTTACGACAAGCTCGTCAGTGATGTGAGCGATGGTTCAGCAAGGACAAAAGCAGCGGCCGATGGGTTTCGAACGTTTCAAAAAACGCTGGATGGGCAATACCTTGCCGTGACCGGTGTAAGCATTGACGAAGAGACCGTCAAGCTGCTGACTTACCAACGCATGTTTCAGGCATCGGCGCGTGTGATTACGACCATCAATGAAATGCTCAACACGCTAATCAACCTGTAGTACAAGGCCGTTCGATCTTTCTCATTTTTTTGCGATGATGTGCTATGGCCGGTGTTTATCCACTTCCGACGACCCGTTCCAGTGAGTTCCTCGCTCAGCAGCGTCTCATTGATACGACGCAATCGGCGCAGCTCGACATCCTACGATTGCAAACGCAGGTCGCCACAGGCAAAAAGCTCATCACCTCCAGCGATGATCCCTCGGCCGCTCAGCGTGTTCTGGCATTGCATCGCCTATTAGACCTGCGTACCCAGCACACGACCAATCTTAATGCGACCAAGTCTTACTTGGATGCTACCGATACTGCCATTTCCGATGTTTCCAGCCTGCTCCTGTCGGTTCGCTCCACCGCTCAGGGTGCCGTGGGTACAACGGCAACCGAGCAAGACCGAGTCGAAGCTCAGCAAGAGGTGAATCTGGCGATTCAGCGGCTGATTGGAATTGGGAATCAGCAATTTCGTGGGCGAAGCTTGTTTGCTGGCTCGCGTGATGTGAACGAACCCTTTGCGCTGTTGAATAATTCGGTTCGCTATTCTGGGAACACGGGCGAGATCCGTAGTTTCTCCGATGTTGACCAACTGACGGCCAGCAACGCAACCGGCGCCGACGTCTTCGGCACCAGCTCCTCGCAAGTGGTAGGATCCGTCGATCTCAATCCGGTTCCGACTCGTTCCACTTTGCTTTCGGGCTTGCGCGGCGGTCAGGGAATTGAGCTAGGAAAGATCGCCATTTCCGATGGCGTGAATACAAGTACGATTGATCTGTCCAATGCAAAAACGTTGGGCGATGTGGCGGATGCGATCGCGGCGGCACCCCCGGCTGGACGAGCAATCTCCGCGCGCGTTACTCCGGATGGGTTCCTGATCGAGCTGAACTCGGTTCCGGGAAGTAATCTAACGATACGAGAAGTCGCCGGTGGTGCCACAGCGCAGCAGCTTGGTATTTTGAACGCCACGGGAACCGGCAACAGCCCACTGATTGGGAAAGACATCAATCCCGTTCTTCGCCCCGAAACTCCCCTGGACAATATTTTGGGCGCCCGGGCCAGCGCCGCGCTGTCGTCGCCAGGGATCAACAACAATATTGTGCTGGAAGCTTTGAGTCGTGGGACAGCCGCAAATGGCATTGCCGTACAGTTCGTTGACGATGAACTTCTGAAGGCATCACCGGGTTTAACGGCCGGTGCCGAAGTGGCAACCTTCAACCCCTCCGCTACTGCTCCACGTGGTGCCGTTGCGTTTTCGGGCTTCAACAACAATGTGAAGATCACGGCCAACACGCTGGGGACCGCCTTCAACAATGTCACCATCAACGTTGTTGACGCAGGGAATATCGGCAACACCGCGAATGTCAGCTATAACCCCACGACAAAAGTCTTGCAGTTGGGGATTGATCACAATAATCAAACGCAAGTCCAGACGCTGCTCAATGCGGTAAATAGTCAGGGAGTATTCACGGCATCGTACGACAATAGCGAGTCAACCGATGGCGGCTATATTGGCTCATCCGCGCTCTGCGCGAGTGACGCCGGCATCGTTGGCGGATCAACGGGCAATAGCGGCGGCGTTGCCAATACAATCTATGTCAATATTCAGGCCGGTGCTACGACCGCAAGTCAAGCGATAGCCGCTCTGAAAGCCAACCCGACGATTGCCGCACAGTTTGACATTCGCCTCCAGCAGGAAGATGCGCCGGTTCAAACGGCTAACGGAAACGGCATTGTCGATGTCAACGCAGGGGCTGTCACCGCCGGTGGTAGCGGTGTGAACCTCGATCAGACGTCCGGCATTCGCATTACCAGCGGTGGCGCTACCTATAACATTGACCTTTCGGCTGCCAAAACCGTTGAAGATGTCCTGCACGCCATAAACACTTCGCCCGCTGGCCTTCAAGCCGAAATCAATGCAAGCGGAACGGGGCTCAATGTTCGATCGATCACTAGCGGCACCGATTTTAGCATTGGCGAAAACGGCGGAACGACGGCCGCACAGCTGGGTATTCGCTCCTTCGATCGCAATACACAGCTTTCGGTCCTAAATTATGGACGCGGCGTCAGTAGCTTTGCTGGCAATGACTTTACGATCCATCGCAATGACGGGGTGGAGTTTGGTGTTGATGTTGGCGGGCTGACAACCGTTGGCGAGGTTATCGATGCGATTAACAATGCTCCCGGCAACTCAGGGCCGGTCGCCAATCGTGTGGTTGCTCAGCTATCGAAGTATGGAAACGGGATTGAGCTCATCAACGACAATCCACCTACCGGTGGGACCCTATCGGTGAAGGCGGTCTTCGGTAGCAGCGTCGCCCAAGACCTGGGGCTAATTCCCGCCGGGCAAGATACGTCCACGGTCACAACGGCTGCCTCGGCCGCGACGGCGAATGTCTCGTTTGGTGCGCCGTTCCAAAGTAATAGCGCCTTGAAGGTCACTTCAAACGTTTCCGGAACGGGCAACAACGGCGTGCAGGTAATCTTTCAATCGGGAGGCGTCGGCAATACGGCCGTTGCTGCCTACAATGCGGGTTTAAAGCAACTGACAGTCACCATCAACCCTGCCGCGACCCAGGCTAACACCGTTATCAGCGCTATTAATGCGACAGGCACCTTTACCGCTTCACTGGATACCTCAGCTGGAGCAAATAATGGAACTGGCCTTGTAGGAACGACCGGGACGGTTGCGACTTTGGCCGGCGGAACTGCGGAACAGCTCACCGGCAAAGACCCCAACCCGCAAGAAGTTTCAGGCATCTTCAACTCGCTCGTCCGTTTAGGCGATGCGATCAAAGTGAATGATAATGCCGCCATTGAGCGGGCGGTGGCACTGCTTGATAAGGACTTTGATCGAATCAATTCGGCACGAGCCGATATTGGGGCTCGAGGGCAGCAACTCGACGCCATTAAGAACCAACTAGACGATCAAACGGTCCAGCTGAAGGCGACATTATCTCAGGATGAAGATATCGACGTCGTTCAGGCCTACACCGAACTGGCCAGCCGCCAAGCGGCCTACCAGGCCTCCCTTCAACTCGCTGCGAAGTTCTATCAGCAGTCGCTACTTAACTATCTATAAGCAGTGCGGCCGGCACGAACTTCCCCCGAGCGAGTTCGTGCATCCACTGCCACTTGGTAAGCCTTGCCGTGTGCGCCTGTCGTAGCGGTTGGCCGGTTGCTGCTCAGCGTAAGTGTTATGCCAGGTCTATCGTTTTTTCTGAAAACGAGGATTGCAGTCAGTCGATTCCAAACAATGGCAAGCTATACGTTCGACGTGTGGCTCTCTCCACTATGGGATGAATCCGCTGTCTGTTGTCGAGGAAACCTGCAATGCAATTGTCCACCTCTCGATTTGGTTCGGTTGAATTTGAAATTGATGACATTCTGCATTTTCCTCAGGGGCTTGTAGGATTTGAAGACTGTCGGCATTGGATCTTGCTGGCCGACGCAGACAACGAGGCACTCGGCTGGCTGCAAAGTATGCACCGCAGTGACGTCGCCTTGCCAGTGATTAGCCCCCGGCGTTTTGTGCCAGGCTTTCAAGTGCATGTTTCGAAAAAGCAACTTGCTCCGCTGGAGCTGACCCAGTTCGACCATGCCTTTATTCTGTCCGTCGTCAGCAAATCGGATGGCGAGCTGACGGTAAACCTGCGAGCCCCCCTGATTGTCAACCTGGATCGACGTCTTGGAAGACAGGTTATAACGCTGGACGAACAACCCGTAGCTCTTTCCCTAGTGGCACCTGCCGTTACATTCCGCAAAATCGCGTGATTCCACGGAGTGCCATCAAAAAACGCAGATCTCTTCTGTCTGACCTTTTAATTCTGCATTACGGTTCACCGATACAACCCAAGGAAAGGTTGGCTAGCCGCAAAAGTGGTAGTCAGCCTTAGCAATGGGTGCGAACCTTCCAGATGCACAGCGACACTATCCGGTTGCCGAGCTTGCGGATTGTAGTGCCCACCTGCTTAAGCCCAATAAAGGCTAGTGATGTTGACTGTACGTTTCGCACGTAGCGCGAACATTCAGTCGACTTCATCGCTGGACTATTTATATAGACACACGTTGAACTCACAGAAGTACTGCCGGACAACACGTTCGGCGCGGCGATAAAGGAATTTTCCGATGTTGGTTTTGTCACGACACCGAGATGAAAGCATCATGATCGGTGACGACATTGTCGTGACCATTGTCGATATCCGTGGTGATAAGGTTCGCCTGGGCATCAATGCACCCAATGAAGTTCCTGTTCACCGCCAAGAAGTATTCGAAGCGATTCAACGTGAGAACCGTAAAGCCAGTCAGCTTGCCCCCGGCGACACCGCCGATTTAGGGAAACGCCTGGGACAATAATTGCGGTTCACCGCCGTCAGTGCGACCCCAAAAACGCACGATGGAGAAAATATAAAAAATGGGTTGAGATCGGTGATACACACTAATCGCAACCTATGATTCAAAGCACAGGTTTCAGTCAAGCAGAAGGTTAGCCTTTTTTCGAGATAGGAACGTGTGGACACGCCCTTAGGGACTTGGGCTTTAACAAAGTAGGACACCGCATGTTGCCGAGGCCGATGGCGGCAAAAGCGGGTGAAACAAATCATCGGTGGGGATGGGGCCAGCCAGCCTTGTAATTTCCCTTTGGACTGTTCGTTTCACCTGGGTTGTAAACCCAGGTAACAGTCTAAGCCAGTCATTCGGCAAAACCATCGGCCGTCGAATGTGGCACCTAGGCAAATCAACGTTTTGTTTTTAAGGGGTGTGTTACATGAGTCGTATTAATACCAACGTCGGATCGCTTCTGGCCCAAAAGACCTTTGGTCGTACACAAGCAGACTTGTCGCAAGCTTTGACCCGTTTGAGCACGGGTTTGAAGATCAACAGCGGTAAAGATGATCCTGCCGGTTTGATTGCGAGCGAAAACCTTCGCCGCGATATCACCGCATCGGAAAAGGCAATCACGAATACCGAACGTGCTGGTCAGCTGATCGGCACTGCAGACAGTGCTTTGGGTCAGGTCAGCAACCTGCTGAACGACATCCGCGGCCTGGTAACGGAATCGGCCAATAAGGGTGTTTTGAGCGACGAACAAATTGCAGCTAACCAACTGCAAGTTGACTCTTCGCTGGACGCCATCGACCGTATCGCCAAGGTAACGACTTTCCAAGGTCGTAAGATTCTGGACGGCTCGCTCGACTTCACGACCACGAGCCCTGGCTCGACCGTGAGCGACTTGAACGTACAACAAGCGAACCTCGGTTCGTCGAACTCGCTGGCTGTTTCGGTAGACATCACCGCAGCTGCTTCGCAAGCGACGATCTCGACGAGTGCCTTCAGCGCCAAGGGAAGCTTTACTCTGGGTGGCCAGACCTTCAGCTTGACCGGTGCCACTGCTGGTGACTCGCTCAACGGCGTCCGCGTTGACGTGGTTACTTCGGGTTCGGCTACGGGTGTCAGCTACAATAGCGGTACCAAGGTTCTCACGTTGAACCTGCTGAATACCGACAACGCCATCACGGCAGCTGCAATCAATACGGCCTTCGCTACCGACGGTACTTTCACTGCCACCAACAGTGGTAGCGGTACGGTCAACGGTATTACGCAAGCCGCCTCGACCACGGGTGTAACCACTGCCGCAGTTTTGAAGGATGTAACCTTCCAGCTGACCGGTGGTAAGGGTGCTGAAGTTTTCTCGTTCAGCCAAGGTGCTTCGCTGGCTCAAGTAGCTAGTGCAGTAAACCTGGTCAGTGACTCGACCGGTGTTTCCGCCTCGGTTGCCAGCGGTGCCTTGTCGTTCACCTCGACCGACTACGGTACACTTGCCAACGTAAAGGTTGATACGATTTCGGAAGGTTCAGGCGGTACGTTCCGCTCCGGTCTGTCGGCACAAAGTGCAAACGGTACCGACATCGCCGGTACGATCAACGGTTACACCGCCACGGGCAAGGGTAACACGATCTCGCTGAATAGCTCGTCGCTCTCGTTTGATGCAACTGTAGCCAGCGGCAGCAGCACCGACTTTAGCTTTACGATCAACGGTGGTGGTGCAACGTTCCAACTTGGTCCCGACGTTAACTCGTCGCAACAAGTTCGCGTAGGTATCAACAGCGTGAATACCGGCAAGTTGGGTGGCAGTGCTGGTCGTCTGTACGAACTACGTAGCGGTCAAGCCAAGGCACTTGTAACGAACTCCAGCGGTGCTGCTCAGGTTATCGATCAAGTTATCAATAAGCTGACTTCGGCACGCGGTCGTCTTGGTGCATTCCAACGTACGACTCTGGAAACCAATAAGGCTTCGCTCAGCGATACGATCACCGCTTTGACGGAAGCTCAAAGCTCGATCCGCGATGCTGACTTCGCGAAGGAAAGCTCGAACCTGACCCGTGCCCAAATTCTGGTGCAATCGGGTACGACCGTGCTGCAACAAGCGAACCAAGCTCCACAAGCTGTTCTCTCGCTGCTGCGTGGTTAGTAGTTAGCTGGATAAGACAACCCGCTTTGCTACTCCTAAGCGGGTTGTAAGTGAAATAAATAAAAGGCTGCGGCAATACTTCTCAAGAGTGTGCCGCAGCTTTTTTCGTTGCGCCGCACATAGTGTGTAATAATGTAGTTAGTGAATGATTACGGAAACTTCATCACGAGCACCTACGGATTAGTCAAGGATTGATGCAGTGAGTCGTATTAATACGAATGTTGGTTCGCTTCTAGCTCAAAAGACCTTTGGACGTACGCAAGCAGACTTGTCGCAAGCTTTGACCCGGTTGAGCACGGGCTTGAAGATCAACAGCGGTAAAGATGATCCTGCGGGTTTGATTGCGAGCGAAAACCTTCGCCGCGATATCACCGCATCGGAAAAGGCAGTTATCAATACAGAGCGTGCTGGTCAGTTGATCGGTACGGCTGACAGTGCCCTTGGGCAGGTTAGCAATCTTTTGAACGACATCCGCGGCCTGGTAACGGAATCGGCCAATAAGGGTGTTTTGAGCGACGAACAAATTGCAGCTAACCAGCTGCAAGTCGACTCCTCGCTGGACGCCATCGACCGTATCGCCAAGGTGACAACGTTCCAAGGTCGAAAGATTCTGGATGGTTCGCTCGACTTCACCACCACGAATCCTGGTTTGACCGTCGGTGATTTGAGCGTGAAGCAAGCCAATCTGGGCGCATCCAACTCATTGGCGGTAGTAGTGGACGTGACTGCTGCGGCAACCAGAGCATCGATTTCAACGACGGCAGGCGTGACCGGCACTGCAACCGCAAGTTTTACTCTGCAGGGACAGACGTTTAATATCACTGCCGCTGCGCCCGGTTCGAGTTTCGATGGTGTGCAAATTCAGTTGGCCACTATCAGTGCAGTAATTCCACCGGACGGTGCATCGGCTGCATACAATAGTGGCACTAAGGTGTTGACGTTAACACTGGATGACACGTTTCATGGCCCCATTTTGGCAAGCACGATTAATACGGCCATTAACAACCTTGCAGACTTCAATTCGACTGCTACAACGTCGGGCACGACGATGGTTGATCCAGCTACAGTTACTCCTGGAACGCTTGCCACAACTAGTGCGCCAGTTAGTTCTGCCATTACTGCTGATCTGACGTTTCAATTGACCGGCGGCAAAGGTGCAGAGGTGTTTTCCTTTAGTTCTGGGGCGACTTATGCCCAGATTGTGAACGCGGTTAATCTAGTCAGCGATTCCACCGGTGTAAGCGCAGCAATCACGGGAGGAAATCTCGTGTTTAGCTCTAACGATTATGGAAATGCCGCCAGTGTAAAGGTCGATACGATTGCCGAAGGGGCGGGGGGGACGTTCCGTTCGACCTTGTCCGGACAAACGGCAACTGGAACAGATATTGCGGGGACGATCAACGGATACACCGCAACGGGGAATGGGAACACGATCTCGCTCAATTCCTCGTCGCTATCGTTTGAAGCAACCGTTAATAATGGCAGCAGTACGGACTTCAATTTCACGATCAACGGCGGTGGTGCAGCATTCCAATTGGGACCCGACGTAACGTCGTCCCAGCAAGTACGCCTTGGTATTAATAGCGTAAACACCGGCCGTTTGGGCGGCAGTGCTGGTCGCTTGTACGAACTACGTAGCGGTCAAGCCAAGGCGCTAGCAAATAACCCCAATGGTGCGGCTCAGGTCATTGATCAAGTGATTTCCAAGATCACTTCGGCACGTGGTCGCTTGGGTGCATTCCAACGTACGACGTTGGAAACGAACAAGGCATCGCTGAGTGATACGATCACCGCTTTGACGGAAGCCCAAAGCTCGATTCGCGATGCTGACTTTGCCAAGGAAAGCTCGAACCTGACCCGGGCCCAGATTCTGGTGCAATCGGGTACGACGGTGCTGCAGCAGGCTAACCAATCGCCGCAGGCCGTGCTATCGCTGCTCCGGGGCTAAGTAGGAGCATGAGTTTCGTTCTGGGAACTTGGGCTGGGTTCCTGGCGGGCGTCTTACATAAATCTCAAGGTCGCATCTACTTCCAAAGTGGTAGGTGCGGCCTTTTTTCGTGGACTTTGCCGTCGGTTTACCGAAAACCGTGGTCCGTTTATGACGCTCAGCACGCTTTAGGTAAGTTTGTATCGCGGAGTGGCCGATAGGAAGAGATGGAACAATAGCGTTAGATCGCAGCGATTTAGATCCTGCACGTCCTAAACCAAGGGCTAGGCTTACTTTAGACGGCAAATTGCCGGAAGCCTGATCGCAACGCTTGAGGCACTCAGTCGAGTCAAACCTATGGGTACGATTTCATCCGACGTCGGATTGGTCACAGGAATCAACATCACGGACACCGTGAACAAGTTGATTGCCCTGCAGGCGGCGCCGCGCGATCGTTTGCAAACGAAGATTGCAACCCTCAAGGATCAGCAGACCGCGCTTACCGAACTGACGGCGCTGGTACTAAGCGTTCAAAATGCCGGGAAGCGGCTTAAAGACATTAGCGTTGTTGGTGCTCGTAGCGTTTCGACCGGCGATTCAAAAGCACTTACGGTGACAGCGGCAAGTACCACCGCTCCGGGTGCCTATGCCTTGAGTCCGATTCAAAAGGCGCAGGCGGCCCAAGTTGTAAGTGGTGGCTTTACCTCACGCACGACGGCGATTGGCGCGGGCACGCTGACTTTTCGCAATGGCCCCACGCTGAATGAAAGCTTAACGCTCGATCAATTGAATGGTGGCAGTGGTGTTGCTGCGGGCAAGATTCGGATCACGGATCGCTCGGGTGACAGCTCGGTCGTCGATTTGCGAAACGCGCGAACGATTGACGATGTTATCAATGCGATCAATTCCGCCGATGGATCTTCGATCTCTGCCGAAGTGAGCGGCGATCGAATCAAGCTAATCGACCAATCCGGCGGCACGGGCAATTTGCGCGTGCAAGAGGTAGGCGGTGGGAGAACGGCTGCTGACTTGGGCCTTTCGTCCATCAATGTGTCGGCCGCGTCGGCCACAGGGCAAGATGTTCTCAAGTTGTACGACGGCCTGTCGCTCAGTCGCCTCAACGGTGGAAATGGGATAAGCCTGCGCGATGCACTGCCAGACCTTGTTGTGAATTTTCGCGACGGTAGCAATCCACTGGCGGTTGATTTCAATCGTTTGGGACATGCCGCACAAACTTCAACAGGAACAACTGCCGCGACGAATGGTCTGAATTCAGAGCTGCGATTTACGAGTGTTTCTACCGGCGCAGCAAGTGACGGCGTTCGGGTAAAGTTCATCGACAGTGGATCGGTAACGGCTCGAGGCTCAGAGACGGTTGCCTACGATAGTGGCTCCAAGACCTTGACCTTTGATATCAAAGGTGGAGCAACGACCGCAGACGATATTGTGTCGGCGCTTGGAAACAACCCCGCGATCAATGCTCAGTTTACCGTCGCACGCGCACCTGGCAGTAATGGAACGGGTTTGGTGACGACCAATGACGCGGCGCTGCTGTTTGGTGGTGCCGAAGTGACTGCTCGCAAAGAGCGAACGCTTGGCGAACTGGTCACAACCATCAACGAAGCGGACCCAACACGGCTCAGGGCTTCAATTAGCTCTGACGGCGACCGGCTTGTGCTGACGGATTTGACGTCAGGAGGGGGAAGTTTCTCGGTGCAAAGCAGCGCGGGAGGAACCGCCGCCGAGGACTTAGGGCTGACGGGTACTGCTGTGGGTGGTACTTTGACCGGCGGACGTTTGTTGCCGGGCCTCAAGGGAACTTTGCTACGAACGCTCAATGGTGGAGCGGGGCTAGGCACACTGGGCCAAGTACAGTTGACCGATCGAAGTGGGGCAACGGCGACGGTTAATCTGAGCAGTGCTCAAACCGTTGAAGATGCTACCAGCTTGATCAATGCTTCGGGGCTAGGGCTCAAGGCAAGCATCAATGCGGCCGGAACCGGACTGAGCTTAGTCGATACGACAGGCTTGTCGACAAGCAACCTGATTGTGGCCAATGGCGACGGCACCAACACCGCAACGAAGCTAGGTCTGGTTGCTAATGTGGCTGCCAATCAAGTTGCAGGAACAGCGCTGAATCGTCAGGTTGTGAGCGAAGGGACGCTGCTGTCGACCTACAACGGTGGAGGAGGGGTTCCCAAGGGCTCGTTCATCCTTACCAATTCGCAGGGGCAACAAGGGGCGATCAACTTAACGACTCTCAATCCTACGACCGTGGGCGAGGTAATCACCGCCATCAACGGGCTGGGAATTGGTGTCACGGCGAAGATCAACGACGCCGGTGATGGTATTGCCCTGGTTGATCGCGCTGGCGGAGCCGGTACGCTGAATGTGCGTGAAGTGGGATCGGGCACGTCGGCAGATAGCCTAAAAATCAAGGGGGACGCCGTTGGGGGAACGATTCAAGGATCGACCACGACAACGGTTACCGTTAGCGCGACAGATACGCTTGACGATGTAGTCACCAAGATCAATGCTTTGAAATCCAGCGTTACGGCCAGCGTCTATGTAGATGCCGGAAGCGATACTCCTTTCCATTTGTCACTTCAAAGCAATCAATCGGGCCAAGTGGGGCAACTCGTCGCCGAAGGAAGCACGTCTAGCTTGGCGTTTAGTACGCTAGCCAAAGGCCAAGATGCGATTCTGCGATATTCCAGCAACGTGGGAAGTCGGTTTATCACTTCGTCGAGCAACACCTTTACGGATGTTGTCGCTGGGCTGTCGGTGACAATGAATAGTACCGCTGCGGAGCCGGTGAATGTCGAAGTGGCGGCCTCGATTGACGCGGGCTCAAAGGCGCTGCAGACCTTTGTCGATATGTACAACAAGTTGCGCGACAAGATTGATAAGGTAACGTCGTTTTCAACGACTGGCGGAGCTAACGGTGTGCTGTTTGGCTCTAGCGACGTCGTGCGTGTGGAATCTTTGCTCGGCAGTGTCCTTAGCGGTCGGCTGAATGGTGTGGGGAACGTTCGCAGCTTGGCAGAGCTAGGCGTTTCTTTCACGGATTCGGGTGACTTGACGTTTGATTCGACCAAGTTGCAAGACCGATTTGCAAAAGACCCGCAAGCGATTACTCGGTTCTTCACCGATGACAAAGCGGGCTTTGGGAAGCGGGTCGACGATGCGATTGAGTCGCTCGCTGGTATCAAGAACGGTTCCTTGGTCAATCGTGCAGCTGCCATGCAGCGCAATGTAGATGACTTGACGAATCGGGTAACGGCTTTGAGCGCACGGTTAGACAAAAATAAAGAGACGATGCTGACAACGTTCTATAACTTGGAACAGACGATCAGCAAGATTCGAAGTAATGGAAATGCTCTCGCAGCTATGACAAGCACGACGTCTACCACCAAGTAGTCGTCGGTGGCTTGGGTAGGCGATGAATCAATCACCAGTGAACGCGTATTAGGGAATGGATTCCGATGTATAACAACGCTCACGATGCCTATTTGGAAACTCAAGTTGCTACCGCGACGCCGCAACGATTGCGGTTGATGTTGATTGAAGGGGCGATGCGGCGGATTGACCTAGCAGCGCTCGCTTTCGAGCAAGATCGCGAAGGGGATGGCTATGATGCGTTGCTGCGATGCCGCGAGATCATCACGGAGCTATTTGCGGGAATTCGTCCCGACGGCAGTCCGCTAACGATGCACGCCTTCGACCTTTACGGATTTATGTTCCGGCACATCTCTGCTGCGATCAACGAGGGAAGCATTGCCAAGGCCCGCGAAGTCCACGGGGTGCTCGCCGAAGAACGAATCACTTGGCAGCAGATTTGCGAAAAGCATTCCGACCGGCTGTCCGACGCCGGTGCGTCGACCGGCAAGGGGGAAGAGATTGCGGCCCCCAAAACGCTGACAGGGACTCCTTGGGCCGGACAGGCGGTTAGCGGCGGTTGGTCGTCCCTCCAGTCTGGTGGGGGGGTACAGTCGGGCGTTTCTTTTGACGCTTAGTGGCCGGACCGCAATATTCTCTTTTTGGCAAATTGCCCAGCCGTTGAAGCGGAACCCCCTGTTTTTTAGGCAGGGTGTTAACAGTTCTCGTCTTTCTGCGGGGCATGTTAGGGGGCAAGGGCGGTTGCCCGGAATTCTGTTCCCCTTAACATAGAGGGTCTTCTAGTTGGCTCGCTCCCTTTTCGGCAGGCGATGGGAGCTATAGCCGCCATTTGCCCAGTTTGCTTTTGGCCGATTCGCGTGCCATTGAGGAAAGTATTGTGACTGCGACCAAGCACCTGATCCGCGTGGGGCACAGCCCCGATCCCGATGATGCTTTCATGTTTTACGCCTTGGCGAAAGATAAGATCGCGACGGGGGACTTTGAATTCACCCATGAGCTTGTCGATATCGAGACGCTCAATCGCCGGGCCTTTGGTGGCGAGCTTGAATTGACCGCTCTAAGCCTGCATGCTTACGCGTACTTGGCCGACAAGTACATCCTTTGCACCTGTGGTGCGAGCATGGGTGACAACTACGGCCCGATGATCGTGGCACGTGAGCAGCGGCCGCTGGAAACTCTGCGTGGCCAGACGATTGCCGTGCCGGGAACTTTGACCACCGCCTTTTTGACGTTGAAGCTTTGCATCGGCAATGATTTCACGCCGGTTGTCGTTCCTTTCGACGAAGTTCTGGACATCGTGGAAGCGGGCGAATACAAGGGCCAAAAGATCGATGCCGGCCTGGTGATTCATGAAGGTCAATTGACCTATCAAGAACAAGGTTTGCATATGCTGGTCGACCTGGGCCAATGGTGGCTGAAGGAAACGGGCTTGCCGCTGCCACTGGGAGCCAATGGCGTTCGCCGCGACCTTGGACCTAAGGCGATCTACGAAGTGAATCGTTTGCTTCGCGAGAGCATTCGCTATGGACTTGAGCATCGTCAGCCAGCCCTTGAGTACGCGCTTCAATTTGGACGCGGGCTCGATACCAGCAAGGCGGACAAGTTTGTAGGGATGTACGTTAACGATTGGACAATGGATTTTGGAACTCGCGGTCGCGCCGCAGTGACGGAACTGCTTCGTCGCGGCTTTGAAGCCGGGATCATTCCGAAGCTGGTTGTGCCAGAGTTCGTCGATTCGTAGTGGAACCTGTTCGCTAGGGCGAATTGATCAACTGAGTTATCGAAGAGCTCGCCGAAAGGCGGGCTCTTTTGGCGTTATTGGTTAGCATTTTGAATGCCACGCGAGGTGGGGATGTCGTCCGAGCCCAATAAATCCGATAGCGCCGAGAAGCAGCCGCTAAGTGTGCCGCCGATGCCCAAACGCGAGGCGTTTCAGCCGGCAGACGTCCCTCGTAAAAAGCCGTCGCTGATGACGCTACTGATGGTGATCATGACGGCCGGTATGGCAGTGGTCACGCTGGCCGTGTTGACGGTGGGAAGTATGGTGGGCCCGATCGTGATCATGGGCCTAGGATTTGTCGCCTTGCTGATTCTGCAGTATTGGATTTGGGGGCGAATGTTTGAGAAGCTCTATCGTTCGGATGAGCCTTCGCCCGTGGAACCGCCTCCACCCATGCGAGAGCGGCTATAAGATTTGCAATGAAGCTGTCGATCTATTTCACGCCGACGGGATCGAAATAGTTGGGCTCGTTGCCAGGCTTCCACTTGATGTTGCAGCCGATGCTGGGACGCTGAGGTTCCGGAATGGCTTTGCCAGCCAGGACGGCATCTAGCGCAGCCCGAAGATCCGAACCGGTTAGCGGAATATCATTCTTGGGACGACTGCTATCGAGTTGGCCGCGATAGACCAGTCGCTGATCTTTGTCGAATAAGAAAAAGTCGGGAGTGCAAGCGGCGCCATAGGCTTTGGCAACTTCTTGGTCTTCGTCAAAAAGATACGGGAAGGGATATCCGCGCATCTCGGCCTCATGGATCATCTGTTCGGGCGAGTCGCCGGGGTGAGTGCTGGCGTCGTTGCTGTTGATGCCGACGATGGCGACTCCTTGCGGCATGTAGTCCATCGCGACGTGCTGAATTTCTGACGCTACGTGTTTGACGTAGGGACAGTGATTGCACATGAAGATCACCAGCAACGCGCGAGCGTCTGAAAGATCGGCCAAGGCAACTTCACGGCCATCCACGTTCATAAGCGAAAAATCGGGAGCCTTGCTCCCCAGCGGACGCATCGTGCTGGCAGTGCGAACCATTTTGAACTCCGGGGATCTTTGGGAATATAGCGATTTTGTTGACAGAAAATCTGGAAAAACAGGACGGCTAGGTGTCCGGTGTGACACGTTAGGTCATTCCGAAACTCTAAGGGAAATTCTTGCTTAATCAAAGGGGCTGGCCGTACAAGGACTTACGAAACGCGGCCTCGGAAGTCCTGAATTGTGGTCCTATGGACGGGCAGTTCTGGGGCCTATAATCGGGGGGAGAAGAAAACGTGGAAGGAAAGGTAGCGAGTCATGAGCGTGTCTATTGCGGTTCCGTTGTCGAGTGGTGTAAAGCCTTATAAGTCTTTGTCGAATGAGGAGCTTTCTGCCAGGATTGAGAAAATCCGGCGGGAGATGGGCCCTTCGCTAATGATCTTGGGGCACCACTATCAACAGGATGAGGTGATTGAACATAGCGACCTTCGTGGCGATAGCTACCAGCTGAGCCAAATGGCTGCGGCGAGTGGCGAGTGTCGCAATATCGTTTTTTGCGGCGTTCACTTCATGGCGGAAACGGCCGACATTTTGGCCAATCAGCCGGAGAAAGTAGCGGCTCGCCAGGGTGAGCGGGTGACGGTGGTGCTGCCGGACTTGGCGGCCGGGTGTTCGATGGCGGACATGGCGGCGATTGACCAAGTCGAAGCTGCTTGGCAAGAGCTGGGTGAGGTGATTGATACGAAGGATGTGACGCCTGTTACGTACATCAACAGCGCGGCCAGCCTGAAGGCTTTTTGTGGCAAGCATGGCGGGATTGTATGCACCAGCAGCAACGCTCGTGCGGTTTTAGAATGGGCGTTTAAGCGTACGAAGCGAGTGTTCTTCTTCCCAGACCAGCATTTGGGGCGAAACACTTCGCTGAAGATGGGAATCACCAATGCGGAAATGCCGGTTTACGATCCACATGCGGGGGATTTGGGAGGAAACAGCGAGCAAGCGATTCGTGATAGCCGCGTGATTTTGTGGAAGGGGCACTGTAGCGTCCACCAGATGTTTCGAGCGGAACACGTACAGCAATTTCGGGCGAAGTATCCCGGGATACAGATCCTGGTACATCCGGAATGCCCGCAGGAAGTGAATGACATTGCCGATGTTTCTGGATCGACGAGCAAGATTATCGAAGTGGTTAAAAAGGCGCCACCGGGGACCAAGTGGGCGATTGGAACAGAATTGCACCTTGTCAATCGTTTGAAGAAGGAGCATCCCGAGCAGGAGATTCACTTCTTATCGCCGGTCGTTTGCATGTGCGCCACGATGTACCGGATTGACCTGGCCCATTTGTGCTGGAGCCTGGAGGCTTTGGCCGAGAAGAAGCCGGTCAATACGATTCGCGTCGAAGAAGAGACTTCGAACTGGAGTCTTGTGGCGCTGCGGCGAATGCTGGAGGTTAAGTAGCAGGAGCTGGCCTAAGGGGCCTGTTAGGAATGTTGCCACACGCGATTGGGAGCGAGGCAACGTGGAAATGACTCGGAGAAGCCGCTGCATAAGTCAGCAGGGCTATTTTGTGTCGAAATCAAGCTCAGGTGCAGCGTCTTCTGCTGGAAGCTCGACAGCGACCTTTTTGCCATCGGGGAGCGTCGCTTGGACTTTGGTGAGTTGCCAAGTTGCATCGACTTGCTTGGCGTTGATGACGAGCTGAGCGGTTCCCTTGCTGCCAACGAGATCTGCCTCCACGGTGGTATCGTTGAGGTTGAGGTCTTGGGTGATTGGGACCGTCGCCTTCGCGTTCTTTACGGTCGGTTTCTCACCAAGTGCGTCGACGATTTCCTGTTTGGCAGATGCTTGCTTTTCAGTCATCGAAACGATTTGCTTAAGCTCTTGCTGGCGAGTCTCTTCCGCAGCAATGCGGGCACGCTCGGCCTGTCGGCTGGCGACGAATGTCCCCAGGCCACCGCAAATGGCCAGCAAGATGATCGCGACGATCCAAAGCTGCTTGCTGAAGTGAAAGGCGCCCCGGCGAGGCTTGGGAAGAAATGCAAGTTCCGAGAGGCGAGGAGAGGAAGACCGCATTCTTGACCTCCGGAGAGTGAACTATTTGGCGCTACGGATGTAGGCGCAGATTTCTTCGGCAGTTTTGAACTTGTCCTTGAGTGAACCACCCGCAGATGCTGGTGCAGCGGCGGGAGGAGCTGGTGGGGGAACTTCGGCAGCGGGTGCTGGGGCAGCCTTGGCGGCAGGGGCCGGCTTTTCAGCGACCGGTGCGGCAGCTGCAGCAGCGGGCTTTTGGCCGCGAGCAGCAGCCAGGATGTCCGCCATGCTCATCTTTTTCGGGTCAGCAGCGGCAGCTGCGGGTTTTGCGGCGGCGGCAGGAGCTGCAGCGCCTTTGCCACCGCGAGCGGCTGCCAGCATCTCTTCCATGCTGAGCTTCTTCGCGGCAGGTTTATCGCCAGCTGGCTTTTCGGCCGCAGGAGCAGCCTTAGAACCGCCACGTGCGGCAGCCAAGATATCTGCCATCGATTTACCACCAGCAGTGGCTGGAGCGGCCTTGGCGGCTGCAGGGGCCGCTGGTGCCTTGGCTTCTGCCTTCTTGGCGGGCTTCTCTTCGGCCTTCGGTGGCAGCGGAGCATCAACCACTTTGAGGAAGCCGAGCTCGATATCGAACCAGCCGATGTTGTTGTTGCCGTTGAACTCGACCAGGGCACGGCCGCTCATATTCACCGTCTTTACGGTGCCTGTGAGGCCCGCAAACCGCTTTAGTTCAGGCCGGGTAGCCTCGACTACGACGTACTTATCGGTGTATTCACGCTTCAGGAGTTCGATGCGTTCAAAAACCATGGCTATTTCCGTCACGCAGGGAAAAGAACTTCAACGGCGAAATGCCTGGGCATACCCCGAACGGGTTGTGCGTCGGCAAGATGCTTGTTTTCGTAAGTCCATATTTTGTGGCGATTTGCACACAAAATCAAGGGCGGCAAAATTGGCTTTAAGAGGGCCCTTTTTGCGTGGTTGATCGAAGCCTGATAGAAATTCTGACCTAAACCGGGATTGTTACCCTCTGGATGAGGCTCAGTTTGGGTGGGGATGGATCCGCCAAAAAAACGTGGCGCATAAAAAAAGCGGGCGAGAGACATTGGCGATTTGCCGAATGTCGTCCTCGTCCGCTTGGGGTTACTTTCAGGCCTCGATTAGCGATTGAACAGGAACGCTGGGCTGTTGATGAGAGCCCAGGCCAAGTCTTGTACGCCGATCGCACGTCCGTTTTTCAGTTGGTCAGCGGAGCGAGCGACTTCTGCCGTCAGGCGAGCATACTCACCATCCAGGGAGCGGAAGTACTTGGTGATGGCTGCCAATTGCTCGGGGGAGCGACCTTCAGTAGGCACCACTAAGATGGCGGCGATTTCTGCAGGGAGGTTGCTGCCCGTCAGTGGACGTGGAGACTTTGTCACCGAAACGCGGAAGCGTCCCAGATTGTGCGTACCATCCGGAAATTGTTGGCTGATTGCGAGCGAGAGGATCGAGCCCCCTTCATTCGAAATATCGGCCGAGGTTTCGTAGGTGGCAGCATGGTCTTTGCCAAAGGCAGGAGAGACGGCCCAGCCGGTTGCCTCGTTGCCGTCGGCAGCCGCCGCAGCACTGAAGCTCTCTTGGCTGAAGTCGGCGGTGCCATTCTTTAGCGAGATGTCTTGTCGTTTGTCTGCCGCAGACTTTGGAGCAGCCGATAGCTTGAGCTCATTGACGACAAAGTTGCCGTTGAGAGCCCGGCCCGGACCGCCAGCCTTGAGGGCAGGATCGGCAAGTGCTTCTAGGCGGATACCAGTAATGCCGGTAAGGTCGGTTGCAAACGTCAGGTTATAGACATCTTTGGCGAGGTTGCCGGTAACGACAATGCTGTTGTCTGGTTGCTTGGCAAAGGCAGCCCCTGCTTGGGATTGCATTTGGGCAGGTTCCAGCGCGGTCCAAACCGGAGGCTTGCCCGCATGCTTTTCCCATTCCGCTTGCTTAGCAACGAGGCCCTTCTCGTAGTCGGCCAAAGCTGCGGCAGCCTTTTCGTATTCGGCAGGGGAACCCTTGAGGGCAGCGACGCCGAATTCGATTTCGCGTTCGGTCGGCATTCGAGCGAGGAGTCGCAAGAAGACTTCTTCGAGTAGCTTGCGGTCATCGGGTTGCTGCTGAACCAATTGGTTGAGGGCACTGTTGGGGTCTGCCACAGCATTGGCCACGGTAGGACCGTTGATCAACTTGAGGACAGGGCCAAGCACCATGCCGCTGCTACGTTCGCATTCGCAAGCGCTTTCACGAACGGGCTTGCCGAAATCGTCGAGGAATGGATCCGAAATGCCGGCATCGGGAAGTTCTGCCGCGCGGAACCCGGCAGGAACGCCTGGCAAGTGCACAACCGAACCGGTGGTGGCATGGATGGTGTCGTACAGCACTTCGGCAGGTAGGCGACGTGGAATCGCATGCGAGTAGTTGACGATATCATCCTCGTTCCAGCGATTGGAACGGATCGAATGTTGATAGGTGCGCGACTTGCAAATCACGCGGAGCATGTGCTGGATATCGAAATTGCTGGCTATGAAGTCCTTGGTGAGGGCATCTAGCAATTCGGGATTGGTTGGAGGATTGCCAGCGCGGATGTCATCGATCGGCTCAATGATGCCCGACCCGAACATGTAACCCCAAAGGCGATTGACTTGGCTTTTGGCGAAGTACTGATTGTCTTTGGAGGTGATCCACTTGGCCAATTGTTGACGGCGAGGAGCGGAGGCCGCTTCCAAGTCGCTATGAGCATAAGGGAACGATGGTGGCGAAATCTTGCCGGTACGGTTGTGGGTAACCTCACCACTGCCGTTGTCGAAGACCACTTCGACCAATGGAGTAGCACCTTCAACGGCGGAACCACCAATGGTTTGTCCGGTGAAGTTGGGATCTTGCTTGCGGCCAACTTGAGCAAAGTAGGCGGAAAGCTGGTAGTACTGGTCTTGCGTCCAACGTTCAAACGGATGGTCGTGGCACTTGTTGCAATTGAAGCGAACGGCCAAGAACAAGTGCGTTGTGTTTTCCATTAGCGACTCGGGGTCGCGAATGATTTTGTAGTAGGCCGCAGGAGGATTTTCGAGGGTTGAACCACTAGCGGTGAGGACCTCGCGAGCGAATTGGTCGTAAGGCTTGTTGGTAGCAACGCTATCCTTGATCCAGTTGCGCAGTGCGAGCGAACCTTCTTCCCCCAGGAACTTGCGATTTACTTGAAGGAGGTCGGCCCACTTGTTGGTCCAGTATTCGACGAATTCGCGGCTGCCAATCAGGCGGTCAACGACTTCACCACGCTTGACTTGAGTGTCGCGCGAATCGGAAAGGAAGGCACGGACATCTTCTGGGGTTGGTGGCAAGCCGGTCAGGTCGATCGACACGCGACGAAGGAATTCTTCATCGGTGCAGATGTCGCTGGCCAGGGTCTTCATGGCCTTGAGCTTGGCATAGACATGTTCGTCGACGTAGGAGAAGGTTGGCGGTTGTTGCCACTCAAATCCTGAACGATCGCCCATGCAGATGATGGTTGTCGCGACGTAGGCGCCTTCGTAGCGGACAAGGATCGGAGCTTCACCGCGGCGAAGCGTCGTGACGATGCCGCTGGCGTTGGCTTCGATTACTTCGATGTTGCCGCTTTCGATGAAGGCTTCACGAGTGACGTCCCGAGTTGTGCCATCGGTGTAGGTGGCAGTAACTGTCATTTGCTGCTTCATGGCAGCTCGAGGAAGCACTGGATTGAGTGGGAAGATTTCGATTTTGGCAACGCGTGGAGCATCAAGATCAAGCTTGACACCTTGGGCAATCCAGGAGCGAACGAGATTGTAGTAGGGGTCGCCAATGTTTGTGCGAACGCCGCCGACGTGCGGGACGATACCGGTCGCTTTGAGCAACATCAGGCTTTGATCGGGAGCCGCACGATTGAAGCGGCGAGCGCCGATATCGTCGGTGAGAGCGCGGTGGTCATAAAGGGGATCGTATCCACGTAGCGAAAGTTTGAAGCCCGCTTTACCTTCCTTGGAGCCGTGGCACGTGCCTTGGTTGCAGCCCATGCGAGCCAGGACAGGCTGGACATCGCGAACGAAGCTGACCGGCCTTTCCTGGTCGAGGCCAGAAATGGTCGCAGGGAGGTTGGAGGTGAGTTCGCCGAAGCTGATGTTGACTTGGGTTTGTCCCATCTTGGCGGGACGAACCAAACCCTCTGGTGAAATCGTGACTTGGTCGCCGGCCGTGATTTTGGCGGTGCGAGTTAAGTCGATCGACTCGCCGGAGTCTAGTCGTCCGGTGATGAGCAGTTGGCGATAGTCCAGGCTGTGTTTGAGTTCAATCGCTTGGGGGCGAACCTCAAGCGAGACAACCTTTAGCCCGTCGGGGACTTTGTCTTGGGCAGTTGCCGTAGCACTTACTGCCAAGCAAAATGCCCCGGCCAGCACGAGGGTGGGGAACAAGCTCTCGAACATCGTGCGGATTGTGCGAACCATGGTCAATTCCGAATGAGGGACTGGGCGACGATTGCTAGAGTGTACGTTAAAGTCGGCGGCCGCAAATGCTTAGGGCTTTGCAGCAGCGACGGTTGGGTTAGTAATGGTGACAGGGGTGAACTGCTTCAGAGGTTTGCCATCGACAGCCGAAAATAGGCGAATTTCGCCATCAAAGCCGGCGGCTGCAACGGTTTGGTTATCTGGCGTGAAATCGACGGAGTAGATGCCGCCGGTAGGTACGCTGGCTTTCCAGACGATAGCACCGTCTGCGGTGTTGTAAACGCGAACTTCACCGGTGCCGTCACTGCTGGAGCCGGCGACAATGCGATTGCCATCTTTGCTAAAGCGGACACCAAACACGCGGCCGGGCATGGCGGGGTATTCTTTCAGCAGGTTGGCGTTGTCGCCAATCACGCGAGCTGTGGTGCGAACCATCTTGAAGACCTTGGGAATGCCGTCAGCACCGCCGCAAAGGAGTTCATCCTTGGTGGGGTGACGATCCACGCAGATAAGTCCCCCCTTGAGTGCACCGGGGGTGATGCTGGTGATGTTATCAATAAAACGCTGCGTGCCCACTTCGATGAGCTTCATCGACATGTCACGGCTGACCGAGATGATGTGATCGGACTTTGTAGAGAATACGGTATCAAGGACCCAGTCACTGTGGGCGCCATTGAACAGGACTTGTTTGCCAGTCAAAGGGTCGATGCCGCGAATGGAGTGATCCGGGCAGCCAAAGCCCACCATTTTGCCATCTGGCGACCAGCTGATTCCGTAGCAGTTGTCATATCCAACGCTAATGGAAGAAACGAGCGATTGCTTGGCAACATCCCAAACTTGAACTTCACCAAAACGAGCAGGAGAACCACCAGCAACGGCGAGCAACTTGCCATCCGGCGAGAATCCAACGGCCTCGATACGTTCGGCTTGACCGATGAGCCGTCCTACGATGCCAGAACCATCGGCCTTGTGCAGTAGGACTTCGTGATAACCACCCACGGCGAGTAGTTGGCCATCAGGGGAGAATTCAATGGAGCGGACAACAGGTGCCGCTGCGTAGGTTGGGGGATGGGCAGAATCGAATTGCACAATGGTGGTTGCAGGCGAATCGTCCTTCGCGCCTTGGGCAATCCACTTGGTGATTAGGGCTACTTCGACCTCGGAAAGAGGTGGAGCATCTTTAGGCATCTCTGCCTTGCCATCTTTGGCAGTGATTTGAGAGATCAAATGGCTTTCGGCAGGCTTGCCTGGTACGACGGCGGCCTGACCTGATTCGCCAGCCTTAAGAATGGAAGCGAAGTCAGTCATGACATAGTCGCCCCCTTTCTTCGCCCCTTGATGGCAACCTGTGCAGTTCTTGGTGCGGAAGATTGGTGCAATCTGCTTGAAGAAACTGACTTGGTCAGCTTCCGTGGCGGGAGGTGCATCGGCGGCATGCAGGACCAGTGGCGTTTGTAGCAACGCAATTGCGGCAAAGGCCGAAGTCACAAGCGAGCTGGACTTAAAAAACGCATGCATGCGATCAAAACTCCTGGCAAAAAACTGCACCGGCATTCTTCCTACGATCAGCGACTTGGAGTAAGCCACCGACCGAAGGAAGCAAACTGTAGGCAACTGCCCTGTTGTTGAAACCAATCACAGGGCAGAAAGGCGTTAAAGGGGCTAGGTGGGAATGGGAGCCAACGGGCGGGCCGAACCCCAAGCGAATCACATCTTAAACCTGCACACCCAAGGAGGATGAAGGCTAAAGATGCTTCCGCTAATGGGAATTGGTGGGGTCGGAAAGGCCCCAAAACCACTACGCAATTGTAGCTTAGCGTTAGGGCAGACTCAATGGTTTTCGCGGAGTTTAACGAGGCTTTCGCGCGATTGATGACAGGCAGTAAGCGGTTATCGAATAGCCGCTAAGGTGCGTCCATGAACTCCCGCTGGTAGGTGGCTGACCGAATTGGTGGCCACCCGGGGAGAATCGTGCGAACTGCGAGAAAACGGGGCGTTTATTACCCGTGGTAGGCCAGTTCCGAGATCGGCTCGCCATCCGGAAGGATGTATTGCGGCCGACCATTGTGGTCTGGGAAGGTGTTGTGGAAATTAATTCCCAGATGGCGGAACACCGTGGCCCACAGATCGCCAGGAATGAGTGGCCGATCTTGAGGATGCTCGCCCTTGTCGTTGGTGGAGCCAATGACTTGGCCGGTACGAGTTCCACCGCCAGAAATCAGTACGCTCATCGCGTTTGGCCAGTGGTCGCGACCGGGCTGCATGACGCCGGTTTGTGTGCCAATCGAACTTTCAATGCGCGGGGTACGGCCGAATTCACCGGTAACGACCAGCAGCGTTCTCTTATCTAGGCCGCGAGCGTAAAGATCTTCGATCAATGCAGAGATGGTCCGGTCGTAGATTGGAAGACGAGCGAGAAGATCCGTGTAGATGTGGCAGTTGACCGCATGAGAGTCCCAGTTGTAAACGCCGGCCTTCAGCGGGGTGACGCCCGAGACGTAGGGGTTTTCGAGGACGAGGGTTACGAACTTGCAGCCAGCTTCGATAAGGCGGCGTGCCATCATCGCACGAGCACCCCAAGCGTGACGACCATAGCGTTCGTGCGTGGCATCGCTTTCCTTGGTGAGGTCAAACGCATTGCGAGCTTTTTCGCTTACCAGCAGATCAAGGGCACGCTGATTGAACTTGTCTAAAGCTCGGACCGAGCCATCACGATCTACATCGCGGCGCAGGCGATCTAGGCCGGAAAGTAGCTGATTTCGATCGCCAATGCGGGATTCCATCGCTTTATCTAGCCCCAAGTTTTGCACCTGGAAGCCTTTTTCGCTGGGGTCTCCCACCACAAAGAACGGCGCGTAAGCGGGGCCTAGATAGGCAGTGCCCATCGCGAAGACATCGATTCCCTGACGGCCGCCGTCAACACAGCAGACGTAGTTGGGGACGCCGACATTGCGTTTTTCAAAGGACTTGGAAGCGACCGAACCGACGGCTGGATAATCAACAACGGTATCGACCGGCGTTTTGGGAGCGCGGCCTGTCATCAGAATCTTGTGGCCACCACCATGGTCGGCAAATTGATGCGAAATGCTGCGGATCAGCGAGAACTTGTCTGCCACCTTGGCGTGCATCGGCAAATGTTCGCAGATGTCGATACCTGGGACATTGGTGGAGATGGGACGAAATGGTCCGCGATAATCTTGAGGTGCGCCAGGCTTTAGGTCGTAGGTTTCCATATGCGGCGGGCCGCCCGGAAGCCAAACAAAAATCACGCTGCGTTCTTCGTCAACACTGCCGGGGGCAGCTTCTTCAGCCTGAGCTTGCATGCGGAGAAGGTCAGCAAGTCCGAGGCCAGTGAACCCTACGCTGCCCGCTTGAAGCAGACTGCGGCGTGAGATTGGGCCCTGACAAGTAAACGGGGACCGGGACATGGCACGGACTCCAGCAAGGGAAGGCAGAATCGGCGGGATGGGGCTTGGTGGGCAATGGGTGGGATGGAACGTAAACCGTTACATCACAAGCATTAGCTACCTGCATTTTACTGCAAGTTATTGCCACAAGCTCGCAATTATGTCGAACAAAACCCCCTTATAACGGTCAGGGGGAACATATGTCAACTTATTTATCGGTTGTGGGGGCTAAAAGGTCACCCGCTGCTAGCGTTTGAAACCACGGAATAGATCCGTAAGTGTTGAAAGCAGAACAGGTTGTGACGAATGTAGGGGCAGGCTAGGGCTGCGGCTCACCGATCTCACGGAGTAGTTCCAGCGTGAAGATGCCCGTGTCGTGGCCGTCGGAGAAGGCAATGTTGTAGGCATAGTTACCCAGTGGCTCCATTCCGGTGACGCGAAGTGGCTCTAGCTGGGCGGTTGTTAGAAGCGGAAGCTGCAGCGGGTCTTTGGGCTTGGACTGCTTTTCTTTGCAGGTGGCGCAGGGGCAGGCATCCCGAAGCAAGCGAAAGGGGTACTTACGCTTTTGGCCATCACTCCAAGTGATTTGGAGAGAGTTCTGACCAACGATTTCGAGTTGGGTGGGATAAGTGGACACGAGGTACCGCGCAATGGAGTGAGTTTGAGAAACCGCTGGAAACGATGTGGTCGAACTATTTTAAACGTTCGAGGGCATCCAGCAGGCGTGTGACTTCCTGGGCCGTATTGTAGTGGACAAGTCCGATCCGAATCATGCCATCGGGTTCGAGGCCGAGTTGTTCTGTCAGGTTGAGGGCATAGTAGTTGCCGTGCCAGACAAAGAATCCTTGTTGGCCAAGTTGCCGCGCAACTTGCTCTGGTGAGAGGGTTGCATGCGTGAGCGAAACGGTGGCTAGACGCTGGTCTCGCTTGGCGGGATTGACGATGCCGTAGATCTTGAGCGCTTTGTTTGCCAGCAGACCATCGAGCAACTGATCGGAAAGCGTTCGTTCGTGCTGAGCAATGGCTTGATAGGCGGCGTGAAGCATTTCGCGGCGCGTAACGGCATGCGGTGAGAGTTGTTGGCCAATGCTGGCTAGATAATCGACTGCAGCGCGCGTGCCGGCAATGCCTTCATGGTTTTGGGTGCCGGTCATCCATTTGCCCGGAAGGGTGTTGGGAGCGGGCCGCACCTTGTAGGCGGCCAGTTGTTCCATCAGTTCGCGACGTCCCCAGAGGATGCCAACGTGAGGGCCGAAAAACTTGTAAGCCGAGCAGGCGAGGAAGTCGCACTGAAGCTTTTGAACGTCCAAGAGTACGTGCGGAGCGAAGTGGACCGCATCGAGGAAGACTTTGGCACCAACGGAGTGCGCCGCAGCAATCATGGACTCAACCGGGTTAATGCTACCAACACTATTGGAGGCGCAGCCCACAGCAACCAGTCGCGTTTTTGAAGAAAGCTTGCTTTGAAAATCAGCGAGATCGAGCGTGCAATCTTCGGGATGGAAACGAACGTAGTGGACTTTGACTTGCGCGTTGCGAGCCGCAAGGACCCAGGGAGAAACGTTGGCATCATGATCCAGTAGCGTGACGATGATTTCGTCGCCAGGCTTCCAGGTTTGGGCAAGGGCTCGCGAGAGGGCAAAGGTCAGGGAGGTCATGTTTTGACCAAAGCTAACTTCGCAAGGATCTGCGGCATTCAGTAGGTCGGCTACGGCTACGTGCGCTTCATCCAGCAGAGCATCGCTTTCCTCCGCGGTTGCAAACAGGCCGCTGTGATTGGCGTTGGTATGAGCCAGATAGTTGCCGACGGCATCAATCACGCACTGTGGCACTTGTGTGCCGCCTGGGCCATCTAGAAATGCGGCGGGATGGGAGTTTACACGCCGAGAGAGTGCGGGAAACTGCTGGCGGCAAAATTCGACAGGAAGCTTGGAAGTGGCAGGCATGATGAAAGTTTGGTTGGTAGGGCTGGTAATGTGGCTTGTTAGCGATGAATCAGGAATTGATAGATACTAAGTGAGTTGGCGACGATCAATAAATCGGCGAGCCTTCCCTTCAAATCGGGGAAGCGAGTTCGGGGCAACAGTCTTCACGTCAATCTTCAGGCCTAAACGGAGCTGTAGTTGCTGGGAAATGGCGTCGGGATTGTTGTGGCTGTCTTCCACTTCGATGACAAGTCGATCCATCTGCTGGACCCGTTCGGCCGTGACACGATATTCGGCTACCGAGGGAAAGCCACTAATAATTTCGCCGATAGAGCTGGGGAAAATGTTGACGCCGCGGATCACGATCATGTCGTCAGCTCGGCCGACTATGCCTCCTTGGAGCAGAACAAAGTGGTTGGGTTCCTGGGGCGTGTAAACGGGGTGAACAATGTCGCCCGTGCGGTAACGAATGACTGGGCTTCCCCAGCGACCGAGTGAAGTGAGGATAAGTTCCGCAGGTTCATGGGGCTTGGCAGGCTCTGCTTGGCCAGGAACAACGAACTCTACCAGGAATTCCGTTTCCGCAATGCGCAGGCCGCGATCTTGGGAATCGGGATAGCCCCAGGGGCCAATCTCGGAAGCGCCAGCATGATCGATGATGCGAGCATTCCAAAGGTCTGCGATCCGCTGACGTGTTGCGGGGAGCGAGCCGCCGGGCTCTCCTGAAACGACGATTTTACGGACGCCTAGTTGGTGGAGGTCGATGTTGTTTTGCGCGGCCACTTCCGCCATGTGCAAGGCATAACTGGGTGTGCCAAATATCATAGTGACGTTTGCGGAACGGATTAAGTCGAGGCGGGCGAGTGTCGTCATTCCGCCGCTAGGTATCACCATCAGGCCACGTGACACGGCTGCATCGTGGGCGCTCCAAAAGCCGATGAAGGGCCCAAACGAAAATGCCATTAACACACGATCCGCCGTGGTAACCTCGGCAGCATCAAAAACGTACTGCCAAGCTTCCAGCCACCATTCCCAGTCCTGCTTGGTGTCGAGGACCGGCATGGGAGTGCCACGTGTGCCGGACGTTCGATGGAAGCGGACGTAATCGGCAATAGGATAAGTGAGGTTGGCAGGAAGCCCGGTCGTCGGCAGTGTGGCCGCTAGTTCATCTTTGGTGGTGAAGGGGATCGCTTGCCATGTTTCTGGCGCGACGAGCTTGGAAAGCTGGGTGGTGTCGAAAGGGCGGAGCTTTTCCGCATAAAAGGCATTGGCAGGGAGGATGTTCGACAACATGGCCACCAGCTTTTGCTGTTGCACGTTGCTGATTTCCCTGCGCGAAAGCTGTTCATTCTGGCGACGGTTTGTAAAAGACGAGGTAGGCATGAACGAAATCTTAGAAAACCACCGCCATCAGGGGAATGGTAGCTGGGAAAGGAAGGCGGGCCGGTTGAATAAATGACCTGGTTTCGGGATAACGGAGCGTAACCCTTTGGGACCGCCTGTGCAAACAGGGCTGAATCTTGCTTTGAGCGACACAAATCCGGCAAATAAAGCTTTTTCTATTATGACTGCCCCTACTTCTGAATCTGCTCCTGCCGCTGTTGGGGAGACTGCGGGCCCCACGACGGGCTCTCTACTGGTCATCTTTTTGACCGTCTTTATCGATTTACTGGGTTTTGCGATGGTGCTGCCGCTGGTGCCGCTCTACGCCAAGGCCTTTTCGGTGGGAGAGCATGGTTGGCAAATTGGGCTGCTCATGTCGTGCTTTTCGATCATGCAGTTCATCTTTGCACCTCTGTGGGGACGCCTTTCAGATCGGATCGGCCGTCGGCCGGTTCTGATAGTAGGGTTGGCGGGCTCGACATTCTTCTATGCGATGTTTGGTGTTTCGGCCGCCATGCGAAGCCTTACCGGTTTGTTTCTGACACGGATCGGCGCCGGCATTGCGGGGGCAACGATTTCTACAGCTCAGGCTTATATTGCCGACTGTACCACGACGAAGACTCGCACCAAGGGAATGGCGCTGATTGGGGCGGCCTTTGGCCTGGGCTTTACCCTGGGGCCTTTGGTGGGAGCGGCGGCGCTATGGATGGGTAGTTCTGGCGATGCTGCGATTGCGGCTAGTCCTTGGCCCGGTTATGCGGCGGCCATCCTCTCGGGGATTGCGCTGGTGTTTGCGATTTTTGTTCTGCCAGAGTCGTTGCGACCTGACATCGAACGTGCAGCGGCATCGCGCGGGCTGTTTGATTGGCAGGGGTTGGTAAATGCCCTTTCGACGCCGACCGTAGGGGTCATCCTGTTGACCTCGTTCATGAGTGTGGTGGCCTTCGGTGGGTTTGAAACGACACTGGGCCTTTTGCTGAAAGATGAAAAGCTACCGTACAAATACGGGCTGGATGGTATTCTGCTGTTTTACAGCTATATCGGTGTAGTCCTGACGATCACGCAAGGCTTTTTGGTGCGACGTTTGGCAGGAAGGATTTCCGACTTGGCCATGGTGGGAATTGGCGCCGTGCTAACGGTAGTTGGTTTTCTGCTGATGCTTGCCGTCCTTAAGGAAGAGACTTTGTGGATGCTGCGACTGGCTTGTGGTGTGGAGGTAATGGGCTTTGCATTCCTTACGCCTTCGCTGGCGTCGCTGATCAGTCGCCGCTCTGACCCGGAAAAGCAGGGGAGTATCTTGGGAATCAGCCAAGGGGTTAGTGCACTGGCCCGCATTGTGGGCCCGGTTGTCGCGGTTCCTCTATTTGTGAATCGCTCGCATTCGAGTCCGTTTATTGTCTCGATCGTGCTGATGCTAATCGCCGTTGTGTTCCTGATTGCCTTTGGTCGCGGGGGCAAGGACTTTGGCAATGCAAATGCCAATAGTGGGATGATGCACTAACGGCAGGGCTGGTTGTTTACTAGCTTCGCCAACGGATGATTGTGCGAAGGAGGTTGGCGACCAGTGGCGTTAGACGCGTTCGGCTGTACTGGTCGGCCAGTCGCTTAAGGATTTCTGCCTCTGTGGGATAACAGTGCATCACGCTGCCGATTTTTCCCAGCGGTATTTGCAACTGGATCGCTAGGCCGAGCTCTCCCATCAGTTCGCCCGCATGCGGCGAGACGATCGATCCCCCCAGGATTTGGCCCGTACCACGTTTGCAATACACTTGCGCAAATCCAGATCCAGCGCCGTCGAGATGTGCGCGGTCAACCTGTGCAAGGTCCATCGTGTAAGTGTCGATAGGAATGTTTTGTGCAGAAGCGGCAGCAGCAGAGAGGCCGATGGATGCAATTTCAGGCTGGGTGTAGGTCGTGTGCGGCACATGATCGAAGCGAAATCGCTTCTTTCCCAGCCAGCCGAAGGAGTAGAAGGCGTTTTGCAGACAGATGCGCGCCATGGCATCGGCCGCATGGGTGAATTGTGGACCTCCAATGCAATCGCCCGCCGCAAAGATCGCGGGATTGGTCGTCTGCAAGTAAGCGTTGACCTTGATATCACTCTTGGTAAGCGCAACCCCAGCGGCATCCAGGCCAAGTCCTTCCGTGTTGGACTTTCTGCCAGTTGCCATCAAGATGGCATCTGCTTCGAGCATTGTCGAAGGCAACGTGCCTGACTGAAATTCTACCGATGTGGAGAGCCCGCTTGATGCTTGAAAGCGAAGGATGTCTGCCTGCTTATGTAGGGTTATTCCTTGTGTGCGGAAGGTCTCTTCGAGGATCTGTGATGCCGCAGGGGCCTCATTGTTCAGAAGTCGATCACTGCGAGTGAGGATGGTTACTTGTGAGCCAAAGCGGCGAAAGGCTTGTGCCATTTCACAACCGATTGGGCCACCTCCAATCACCAAAAGGTGTGCCGGAAGGTTTTCAAGACGAAACAGTGATTCATTCGTAAGGTACGGTAGGGTGTTAAGTCCTGGCGTATCAGGAATGCCAGCTCGGCCACCGGTCGCAAGGATGCAGCGTTTGAAACGGAGCTGCGTTGTGCCAATTGTTACTTCGCGACGTCCTACAAAACGGGCCTCGCCAAAGTAAAGGTCGATACCCAGAGAGGCCATGCGTTCTGCGGAATCATGATGGCTGATTTCGCTCCGAAGGCGGCGCATCTGCGCCATGATGGCGGCGAAGTTCGCTTGGGCAGGGGCTGTTTCTATCCCGAGTGCTGGAGCGTGATTTGTTTCCGCAATCGCTCTGGCGCTGCGCAGCAAAGCTTTGCTTGGAACGCAGCCAGCCCCCAAGCAATCGCCGCCTAGAAAGCTTCGCTCTACTAGGGCGACCCGTGCGCCTAGGCCGGCGGCACCCACGGCAGATACTAGGCCCGCCGTTCCACCACCAATAACGACCAGATCGTATTGTGACGGCTGGGGTCGCGCATTGGTCCAGGTTGGTGGGTGAGTGAGCTTTTGCCACTGCCGGTCGAACTCGTCAATTGGCGTGTGGCCCATGGGGTCGCGCTATTATCTTGTTAAGGGCTGCTAGAATCGCTCCAGCGATCACGCCAGAGCATCAACCGTCGTGATTATAGGAGGCAGTGCCCCAGAAGCCCAGCGATTGCTGGCGTGATTGCGCGATTGAATCGGCAAACGGTTAGCGTCGAGCGTTGACTGGCTCTTCGGCAGAAGCGGCCCGAACGCCGCTATCTTGCATGTAGGGGCTGCGAGCCATGGAAGACTCGCTGTTGGACCTTGGTTGCCGCCGCACCCATCGCTCAGGAAGCTTTGGCGAATCTACCATGGCGATCTCTTGGCGAGTTTGCACGGGTGTTTCATTTCCTTGGCGGTAGCGAACGAACAGTTGCAACTGCTTGCCGGCCGGTGGTTGTCCTGGCCAAGGAAGTTGTAGGTAAATTCCACGTCGGGCGCCATTGGCCGACAGCATAGGAGCAATCGCGTCGGCTTCGAATTCCCAGCGAGCCAGACGGGCTGCATCACCTTGACGCGATGGGTCCAGGGCGACGATGGTGATATGACCTGCTTGGGGCAGGAATTGGCCGGCCTTGTTCTGCGGCTGAATCAGCACGCGAATTCCATCATCGCCGGGGCTCGCATCGAGGTTTGCACTTCCTGTGAACTGAGGGTTTAGAAAGAGTTGGCTGACCTTGTTGTCGATAGGCTCGGGCTCTGCTTGTGTTTTGGGCGTTTCTGCCGGTCCTTCAGGAGCAGGAAGTTCACTTTCTGCAGGTAGTTGCAAGTCTTCGGCCGGGGCTAGTTTGGGTGTTACTGGCAGCGACTTGTCTTCATGTTTGTCATCCACCGGCATTTGAACGGAATGCGAGGGGAGTGATTTGGACGGGAGTTCCGCGCGGGTGGGTGGAGTGGGGCTCCAAGTGGGGCGCTTATCTGGGGCGATTCCTGCACCTTGAGGCATGACCTCTTCGGGGGCGACACTGTCCCCTTCTTCAATTTCTGGCAAGCTTGGCAGATGACTAGGTTCGGTTCCGCTCGGTGCACCGCCACGATTTCGGCGAAAGAGGCCACCGCCAGGAGCCGTGGAAGGTGCGGCCCCGGTTTTGGCGCGTTGCAGTTTTTCTTGGAGGCTTGCCACTTCGGCTTGTAACGCCTCATTCTCACCTTGCAGGGCGTAAACCTCATCTTCGAGTAAGCGATTCTCAGCATTGTGAGACTCGATATAGCTGTTCATCTGTCCGGGCGAGCGACAACCTAAGCCGAGCATCAATGCGGCGCATCCACCGGTGAGGAGGAGAAGTCGCGATAGTGAAGGGGGCTTTGGCATGGAATTCTGTGAGCGAAAGTCGATGGGTTGTCGCAAATGCCGGGGGTGGCAACGCTGCATCGCTATATACAGCGCGTGCGGGAGGAGTACCAAACTCGGGGCGGCTCGAAAAGGGCAATCTGGCACAGAAGAATGCTGAGCGAGGGCCAATGCGGGCCCAATCCTAGTTCGAAATGCCGTTAGCGACGCGCCCATCTTCGATATGAATGATGCGATCTGCGATATCGAGGACGCGGTTATCGTGCGTCACCATCAGAATTGGCGAGCCCTGCTCGCGGGCAAGCCGCTGCATGAGTTCAACGACTTCACGGCCCGAGTGGCTGTCGAGCGCAGCGGTAGGTTCGTCTGCTGAGCACGAGCTTGGGGCGACCAACGAGGGCCCGGGCCACGGCGACACGTTGCTTTTGACCACCCGACAGGTTGCCAGGGAAGTAGTCGATGCGGTCCCCAAGCCCTACCAGGCGTAGGATCTCTTCGCTGCGCTCGCGGGCTTCCGAGCGAGTGATGGAGGGATCTAGCTCAGCGGCCATCTGGACGTTTTGTCGAGCGGTCAAAAATCCAAGTAGGTTGTGCGCTTGAAAAATGTAGCCAATCTCCCGACGAACGGAGACGAGTTGCGACGGGCGTGCCCCTGAAAGCTGTGTGCCGATGACCGACAAGCTTCCAGACTGTGTGGCGCGCAAGGCGCCGATCAACGTAAGTAGGGTGGTCTTGCCGGAGCCGCTGGGCCCGGTGAGAAGCACGATCTCTCCGGCAACAATTTGCAGGCTGACGTCGAAGAGAATTTGCTTGGTGAGTTCACCGGTACCATAAGAAAAGTTGAGGCCCTGTGCCTCTACCACGGTAGCGGCTGCCCCTTTGGCGGTTGCTGCATTCAGGGTTGTCGTGGCAGAAGTTGCAGACATGGAAATTCAAGCGAAAAGGGCTTGCAGGAGCTTGCGAACTAAAACACTTCGGCAGGGTCAGCGGCGCGTAGTTTTCGAACGGCAACCAATCCAGAAAAGAAACACATGAGCGTTGTCAGGCCAAACACCATCGCGGCACGCATGATGTTCATCTCAATCGGCAAATGGGTTGCATTATGGGCCATGTGATAAAGGACAAGGGTGATCGCCATCCCAGGAAAATAACCCAAGATGGAGAGGATTAGCGATTCTTCGAGCACCACCTTGACCAAGTACCAGTCTGAATAGCCGATGGCTTTTAGTGTTGCGTACTGCGAGAGGTGATTGGCAACATCGGTGTAAAGAATCTGATAGACAATCACAAAGCCGATCACAAACCCCAAAATGGTGCCAGCCGTAAAGATAAAGCCAATGGGGGCGTTGTCTTGCCAGTACTTCTTCTCAAATGCGACAAACTCATCTCGGGTGAACACTTTCATGTAGCTGCCAAGTTCAGTTTGCAGGTCCTTTTGCACCTGCCGCACATCACTTCCGGGCTTTAGCGTCACGCAGCCGATATCGATGGCGCCGGCACTTCGCGTGGTGAACATGCGAAGGAAATTGGCGTCGCTGGTGACGACGTTGCCATCAGCGGCAAACGAAGCGCCGACCTGAACGAGGCCCCGCACCTTCACCCGATGGTTGTTTACCTCTGCTTCGATTGCGTCTCCGGCGCGAAAGGCGGTTGCGACGGGACCAAACTCTTGGCGGGAAAGTTCATCGAAGAGGCAGGTGTCAGATAGGACCAGCTGGTTCATTGCCGCTTTGTCAAAGCCGGGCAGATCAACGAGCTTGTCCTGAGGGGACATGCCAAATACGAGGATCGTTCGATTTTTACCAGTCCAGGGATTTTTCCACTGCGAGATGCCAATGTAGACCGGGCAAACGCGGTCGACTTGGGGATGACCTGCGGCTCGGTATAATTGGCGTCGCGAAAAGCTTGCCATGCGAAACATGGCTTCGGAGCCGGGATTCATTAGGACCAAGTCACATGCCATCCGGCGATGAATCTGGGTCGCACTGTCATACAGTGCCGCCAAAAATCCCAGTTGCATGAACATCATCACATTGGCGAACGACACGCCCAAAAGGGCCACGAAGAGTCGCGTCTTTCCGAAAGTGAGCTGAAGCCAGGCAAGCGGGATACGGCCAGTGAACATGAAGTTGACTCAGTCTGTCGCACCAAAATAAACGGCGACGATTTGCGGTAAAGACTAGTGGCGTCGAGAAGGGGCAAGTGATGAAGCGCTGCGAGGTGCGATTGATGCTTTAGCGGTGGCGTCTTGGACATGGATAATCGCCTCGATGCGAGCATTCGAAAGCCCCGAGACCGTTTTGCTGGCCGCTTGTTCCAGTTCGATACGCACTTCGACGACACGGGCGTCTGTGTCTGCTACGGGATCGTTGTTGAGCACATTTTTACGTCCTACCATTTGGCCAATGGCAACCACTTTGCCAGGAAGGAGGTCAAGTCGTTCGGCAACACGGACTTCGGCTTTGTCCCCCACGGAAACGCGAGCCAAGTCGGCCTCGTAGACCTCTGCGACTGCCACCATGCAGGAAGTATCACCAATGTCGAGCACGCCTTTGTCTCCCACTTTTTCGCCGGGCATGGCATAGACCTTGAGGATTTGGCCGGCGATTGGCGAGCGGACCTCTGATACGGCAAGATCGGCGAGCGCCTTGGCTTTGGCGGCTTTGGCGGCACGAATCTGTGCCTTGGCAACTTCCACATCAACATCGCGGACCTCGCGAATGCTTTCAAGTTGATGCTTGGCCTGGCGAAGGTTTTGATCGGCTACATCACGCTGCCACCGGCGCTTATCAAGGTCTTCAGAAGAGATTGCCGAGCTGTTTTTGAGGGAGGTGCCCCGTTCTAACTCTTGGGTGGAGTTGGAAAGCGTTGCTTCACAGCGAGCGACCAGAGATTCTTGCGCAGCGATATCAGCCGGCTTGGCCCCGGCGAGGACTTGGCTGAGCTTAGCTTCGGCAACCAAGAGGCTGGCATCCGCTTCTTCAACGGCTGACGAACGACGGGCAAAGGTATCTAAAATGGCGAGCAATTCATCCTTTTCCACCATTTGTCCGCATTCGACCAGCATCTTTTCGACACGTGCACCTTCGAGCACGGTTGGGGCGGCAAGTTGAATGATCTCACCACGAGGTTCAAGGTGTCCCAAAGCGCTGACGGGAAACTTTTCTGCTTCGATGGTGGGCTTGGACTCGGTGGCCCCTAGTGCCGAAAAACCATTCCAGCGATAGAAGGCCGCTGCACCACCAGCCAACAGGGTTAGCACAACAGCGCAGATCAATAACAAACGTCCTTGGGGACGTCTTCTGGCAGTAGCGGAGGATCGAATTGAAGTAGCAGGGGCCATATTTACAAACGCTCCTCGGAAGTAGCTGGCTTGCGAGTTCTCTCAAGCAAAGCCTGCAGCAATTGATTTTGTTCGGGACCATCATGGGGGATCACGCCCAGCATTTGCCAAACGCCAAGGCCGTCGGCAGCGAGCCATGTCACCCATTGTTCGAGTTGCGGGACTCCATCATTTTCTGCCGCAGGACGCCAGCTTTCGTAGAACCGCTTCACGACGACGGCAAGCAGGTCTCGATGAATCATGACTGATGTAAATAGGGCTACGTGCAGGTTGCGCTGCTCCGATGGTGGAAGGTCTGCCGCTGCCCCCTTGGGGCCCGCAAAAAACGCTTTGAGGTAGGACCGCATCCAGCGCCCCTGCGGTACGGGGTCGGCAGCTTGCTCTTCCGCAATGTGTTTCTCAAACTCCGAGAGGAAGTGCTCCAGCATGCCGCGAAGCAATGCGTCTTTGCTAGCGAAGTGATAGAGCGCGCCCCCTTTGCTAAGGCCCGCCTCACGTGCCACCGCTTCAATAGTCATTGCCAGGATGCCGTCGCGCGCGATGACTCTCACGGCGGCTGCGAGTACAGCCTCACGTCCATTTACCGGCTTGGCAAGAGAACTTGGCGACGACATACGAGAACTGTACCGGCTGGACGGTATAGCGTCAAGGGAAAAACCGGCTTGGTGGGGTGTCGCTGAGTTGTAAGTCGTTAATTAAAAACAGTTTGCGTTGTCTGTTGGTCTCGTGGTTTGCTCAGGATGGCACTGGAAAAAAATAGCAAAGTCGGCCGTCCCAATGAGCATGGAGAACGGCCGACCTTAGTATTGCGGCGCTGAACCTTGATCGGCCGCATTATTCTTTCTTTTCAGGGGCCGTCCTTTGAGACAGCAGAAAGCCGAGCAAGTCATTGAACTCTTGCGGATTGGTGATCTCGTTGATGTTGGCGGGCATCAAAGAGAGAGCCGTTTTGGATTGTTGCTCAATCTCGGACTTGGCAATGGAGAGTTCCTTTCCCTTGTTATCGACAAGGATGAGCTGTTCTCCCTCTTCGCGGCGAACCATGCCAGACACCACGCGTCCATCGCTGAGAACGATTGTCGAAGTGCGGAAGGCAACGTCGACATTGCGATTGGGGTCGAGGACGTCTTCCGTTAGACGTTCAAGTCCTCGAAGGCCAATGCCGTCAAGTTGTGGCCCCACGACCGCCCCTTGGCCGGCGATTTGATGACATGCCACACAGTTCTTCTTGAAGACGGTCGCTCCATTTTCGGCGTTTGCTTTACCCCCTTGGAAGTCAGCTCGGCGTTGGGCGATCAGCTTGTCTAAGGCTTCGGAGGCTGGTGGCAAGTTTGCTACGAGCTGTGCTCGCTGCTTTTTCAAATCCTCGTTGCCGAGAGCTTCGAGTTTAGACTGAACGTTAGGGAGGTTGAGTAGCGACGCCCCCACTTTTCCACTGCTGACAAGGCCTAACAGGACTTTTGCGCCACTGGCATCTTGGGCGAGTGTTTCGGCCATTGCCGATTGCAATCGCTGCGGGACAGATTTCATCAGAGTCTCAATACCGGACTGAACGGGCTCGGTTTCTGCCGAGGAAACGGCTGCGGCGATCTTTTGTCGTTGCTCGGAGGTGACGACGCTATCTCCGGCGGCCTGTACGAGTGCAGCTTTGAGACTGTTAGGCTCTAATGCGGTGAGCACTTGGCCTGCCGCTGTGAAGGCAACAGGCGAAACATTTGGCTGATTGAGCAATTTTACAAACTCGCCACGCAAGGAGACGAGCTTTAGCTTGCCTGCCAAACTAGCAGCGGTCACTTGGCTGGGTAATGCGTTGCTGGCATTGAGTGGTGGGTACGAGAATCGCCCCACCGCCAACCATGCATAGCCACTGCCTGTGTCACCATCCACAATTTCAACGACCACTTGGCGTCCGGCAACTGTGGCTGTATTCCATTTGATCAGCTGCGCCATATCGTTGCGTGGTGGGTTTGCCTCTTGGAGCAGTTCGTTCGTTGCGGCATCGCGAAGACGAATGGCGTTTTTGCCGTTTAGCTTTTCACCAGGAATGCCGCTATGTCCTGCACACCAGAAGGTCAATTCTTTGGGGGCAGGGAATGGCTGGCTGCGGTAAACGCCTGTGCGTTGTTCTCCCTTGGGCAAGGACGAATAGAAGCCACTAGCCTTGTCACCATCCTGCGAGGCACGAAGTTGCAGCGTCCATGGATCATCCGGCTGGGGGCTGCCGTCTGCATGGAGGCTGGCCCAGGCGAGTGCGGGTTCCGAACTTTGCGAGAGCAGTTTGCGGCAAAGTTCTTCTGCCCATGTATTGATAGTGGGTGTGCTGTTTTGTCCACGCTGCGAAAGACCCGTATGAAGGGCGGTTAAGATTCCCGCTTGAAGGTCTAGATCACCGTTGAACCGATCGCGAGCGAGTTCCACCAGCGAGTCGACGCGATCTTGAGGGATATAGCGGGAAGCATATTGCAAGTAATTGACGACCACTTCGCGTGGCTCATCATTTGTCTTCAAGTGGCTTACCAAAAGCGACGCCGACGATGCATTAGGTACCGCTAAGCAGATGGGAACCAGCGTCTTGGTTTGTTCCGACGAAAGACTCAGTTTTGCCATCCAATTTGGTTCTTGCTCACCGGCCGCCGTTAGGCAATCCTTGAGCGCGATCTTTAGCGATTGTTGCCAAAGGGTATCGTCAGCAGGCACGGTTGCCAGAGTTTCCAGTAGTGGCTTAATCGAAGTCCAGTGAGGGTGCAGTCCAACGAAGTCAGCCCCCGCGCGACCTGCAAACGAGGAATCGGCGCCGGGATGAAGCGTAATGTTTAGCGATTTATCATCGACAGCCACGTCTTTGTGGCTGCTGGCGATCATCCGAACATGAGTGGCCAAAACGGGCGCAGTTACTTTTTGAATTGGCAACAAGTTAGCGACGGTCATTGAATCGGGGCCCGACAATTTGTCGGCGATCCACGCCAAGTGAGTGGCTGCTGGACTGGAATGGTCCACCTTCTTTAGCTTTTCAAGCACGATTGGAAGGCAGGTTGGGCCAATGACATCGCAAAGGTAATGCTGAACCCGTAAGCGATGTTCTAGGTTGCCGTTTTCTAGTTGCGAAAGAATTTGCTCAGCCGTCAGCTTGGTCCAGTCGGCAGGCATGTTGGCGGGCTTGGTCCCCTCTGCCTTGCCGTTGTAAGCAATTTTCCAGATGCGACCGCTAACGCGATCACGTCCTGGATGGGGCAAGGGAACTTCATAGTGACCGATGATGCGATTGTAAAAATCGAGCACATAAAGTGCGCCATCGGGCCCAATTTGTAGGTCAACCGGCCGGAACCAGGGGTCGCCACAGGCTAGGAAGTCAGGCTTCTCGATGGCTTGGATTGTGCTTCCGAAATATTTGGGAGCATTTTGATTGATGCGGCTAGTCATGACGTTGCCGCTTAAGAAGTTGCCGCGGAACTCTTTAGGGAAATTATCCCCCGAGTATTTAACGAGGCCGCAAATCGCGGTGCTGCCGTGCAAATGTTCCATCATGGACGGCACATATCCCAGTCCATCATGTGGCTTTCCAAAGCTTGGGTAATAGCCCCCACGAATTAGTTGATAGATGGGCTTGCTATGGCAGTCGGCCGTAAACATGTTGAAGTACTCATCCATGCACATACCAAACGGATTGACTTGGCCGTGGGTAAAGTGCTCAATCCGCGATCCATCGAGTTTGAACCGGAACGTGTTGCCCGAGTTCATGTCGACTTTATGGCCGTCTGCTCCTACGACATGGCTATCATTGTTGAAACCATGGCAGGCATAGACCCAGCCATCAAAACCACGACGAAACGCGTTGCACATGCCATGCGTATCACGCGTGTGATCGAACGGTCCGTAAAGCTTGGTTTGTTTGTCGCACTTCCCATCCCCGTCGGTATCTTCGAAGTGATAGATGTTGGGAATGCTATACGCTATGCAGCCACCCTTCCAAGGATAAATTCCGATCGGGATGTTGAGCCCCTCTGCAAAAATCGTCACCTTTTCAAAGCGGCCATCGTGATCGGTGTCTTCAAGGATGCGGATCGAATCCTTGGCTGGCTTGTCCAGGGGAGCGGCATAGGGGTACTCCACGGTGCAGGCGAGCCAGATTCGGCCGCGCTCGTCAAATGCCATGTTTAGTGGCTTTTGGATTTCCGTCTCGGCAGCCACCAAGGTCACTGTAAACCCATCGGGTACACGAAACTGCTTTTGCTCGTCCGCCGGGCTGAGCCAGGGGGTCGTACGCACACCGGCTGCAAAGGGATCCTCTGCAGCGCTGGCGAATGCAAACACCATCAGGTGGACAATCGCCAGGGAAGAAAGCCAGGTTAGTCGTTGACGATTCGCGATCGAAAGGTGCAGTCGCATAGGAAAAATCAGGAATTATGGGTAGGGGAGGGGAATTTTGGACGGGCTGGGCACTGGCGGCATCGGGCGAGTTGGGCCGGCAGGCCAGGAAATGCGGAACTTATTGTATCGAGCCCATTAGGCAACCGCAAACTACTAATTCCTATGGGTTTACGGCGACTATTGGACAAAATGGCCCCTGGCAATGGCCAAGTCCTCGAGTGGAGTTGCGAGGATTGTAACGACCAAAGGATTTTTTCAGGAAGCCATGAAACGGTTTGTGAAGTGGTTCGTCATACCTGATGTCGGGAGCGGGTGAGCTAGGCTTTGAAGCCTTGAAATCTGTCCCGCTCCTGTGCCCTCATCCGGCTGCCAACGCATTCCCATTGATAAGGAACCTCTTCATGACCGGTTTTCGTCGCTTCTTTGCCAGTAAGTTGGGCCGTGCGTTCGCCTTGTCGCTAGGCGTCACTGGCGGTGTATTAGGTTTTGCCGAATTGGCCCAAGCTCGTGTCAAACTGATTACGCTACCAGTTCGGGAGCGTGTGGAAATTCAACTGGACAACGCTTCGGCGACTCTGGTGGAAGAAGAACGGATCGTTCCACTGGTGAAGGGCGAAAATCAGGTCGACTTCTCCTGGGCGAATACGCAAATTGATCCGAGCACGATCGTCTTTCGGGTAATTGCCCCCGTGGGTGACAAGCCGCTCGATGTAAAGGTGCTTAGTGTTAGCTATCCACCGAATGAAGCAGCATTGATTTGGGCGGTAGGGGCCAGCGATTCTGGTTCGGCACGTGTGCGAATCAGCTACTTGCTAGGAAACCTGACGAAGAGCTTTAACTATCGGGCTGTTGCCAACAAGGATGAGACGAGCTTGGTTCTTTCGCAGTACATGCGGCTCCAGAACTTTGCGGGTGAGTCGTACGGCAGCACGGGCTTGTGGGCAGGATTTGGCAAGCGATTCCTCAAGCCGATTGGTCTTAATGAGACTAAAGAAATGCTGATGGAGAAGTACGACAAGGTTCCTGTCGTTAAGAGCTATACCTGCAACCCTGCTGAGTTTGGCTACATCGATCAGCCGCAAAACAAGCTTCGCGTGCCGATGCACTATGTGCTGAAGAATGATAAAGCGAGCAACTTGGGGCTGGCCCCGTTGCAGTATGGCAAGGTTCGCATCTTTATCGATGGTGGCAAGGAAGGATCGACCGCATTCCTTGGTGAAGATTGGGGACGTTTTACCCCGATTGATGACGAAATGCGGCTTTATCTGGGCGTTGCTCAAGATGTCGTCGTGAAGCGGACCATTGAAAAGAATGAAAACCAACGGATCGCTGGCAATGTCAGCCATCAAGAAGTGATTGTGAAGTACGAGATCGAAAACTTTAAGGACAAGCCCGTCACGCTCGACCTGATTGAAAACATGCGTCACGTACGCAATGAGACCCGTGGAGATTCGGGGCGTGATGTGGAATGGGAAAATGCGAAGTCGACCACCTTCGAAGGTGGCTATGACAAAGAGCGGAGCACGTTTGACCAGCTCGTGTTCCATGCGAAGTTGCCAGCCCGCGACAAGGATGGCAAGGCTGAAAAGATTACGCACAAATTGCATGTCCTGCTCAAGAACGAGTTCTAGTCGCTTGGCCGCGCGAGGCGGTTTGTGGCTGGAAAAGTGTTCTTGATATGAATTTGCTTAAAAGGGACAGATGAAATGCGTACCTCTCTTCAATCATGGCTCCTGCGCTGGTCCGTAGGGCTAGTTGCCTGCTGGATGGCAACGGTTGCTGTCGCACAACAGGTGGATCTCTCGACGGTCCCCAAGCGTGATACCGTACAGCTAACGATTTACAACAGCGAAGATCTGACGCTCGTTCGTGAGACTCGCACGATTACCTTTAAGAAGGGAATCAACCCACTTCAGTTCTCCTGGGCAGGAACCAAGATCGACCCCAGCAGTGTCGAACTGAAGTTTCTTGTCTCATGCAGATCAGTTGGAAGTCCTTGATACAACCTTCCCCCATGCGAAACCGCAGATGCTGTACTGGAATGTCAACAGCGAGCATGCCGGGGAAGCAACGGTACAGATTAGCTACTTCACCAGCGGAATTAGTTGGTCTGCTGATTATGTAGCAATTGCCGACAGGGAAGAAAAACAGCTTTCGCTGGAAGGTTTTGTGAAAATTCAAAACGCCAGTGGAGAAGAGTACGAAGACGCCCAAGTACGGCTGGTTGTCGGAACAATCAACCTTGTGGAGAAGATTGCCCAATTGGCCGGAATCCAGCCAGAGGCTGTGGCAAACATGCCGGCCGCTGCCCTGGGAGATTTGCGGATGCGGGCCCTTCGCGAGTCGGCAGCCAGGCCAATGGCAGCTGGTGCAGCTCCTCCCGCGGCTGATGCGCCACCTCCAGCACCAAAAGAGATTGTCAAAGAAGGGCTTAGCGAATACTTCATCTACACGATTGAAGGAACGGAATCGGTCCCCAATGGCTGGTCGAAGAGAATGCGTTCGCTGGATGCAGTCGGCGTTCCCTTTCGGGTGGAGTATCGCTATCGACCACGCGAATATGGAGATCACCTTGTTCGCATGTATCTGTGGACTAACGATGTTGCGTCCAAGCTGGGGACAACGCCACTGCCTGATGGAGCGGTACGGGTGTTTCGTGACAATGGCCGTGATGGGCTGTCGTTCCTGACGCAGCAACAAGTGAAGTACATCCCCATCGGTGATAAGACGGAAATCAACTTAGGTGTCGATCCTGAGGTGGTCTTTGAGCAACGCAAGCTGAAAACCTTCCGGGATAAGATGTGGCTTGTGATCAATGGGACGAATCAGTTCCGCATGATTGGCGAAGATGGCGTCAATGTGGTTGAGGATTCGAGAATCGCTGGCTGGGATGAACATGAAATGTTTGTGCAGCGGATCGGAAACTACACCGGTCGGCCGATTGATGTCGAAATTCGCAGGGAGTGGGACGGGCACATAGTATTTCGTAGTAGCCTGAACCCCAAACTGTTTGACTTTAAGACGGTCGAGATGAAAACCAGCATTCCTGCGGGTAAGCGAGGAGAACTCAAGTACGAGGTCATTCGCTCTCAGGGAACAAACGCTAAGCAGAACAACGTCACCTTGCAAAATGTTGAGGTGCTGCCATGAGATGCTTACTGTGTGGCTTTTTTGCTCTGATGGTTGGTCTGGGGCTAGTGCTGACTGCCTCTGCCGAGAATGTGGATTTGTCGACGGTTCCGCATCGTGATGCTGTCGAGCTGACAATCTACAACGGGGAGGATCTCACGCTCGTTCGAGACATTCGAACGATCACGGTGAAGAAGGGGGTTAACCCGCTACAGTTTTCATGGGCTGGGACTCAGATCGATTCTTCTAGCGTTCATCTGAGATTTGTTACCCATGCGGACCAGCTCGAAGTCCTGGAAACGACGTTTCCTCATGGCAAGCCTGCCATGTTGTACTGGAATGTTGGTAGTGAGTTTGCTGGTGAAGTGACTTTAGAAATCAGCTACTTCACCAGTGGGATTAGTTGGACTGCCGACTATGTGGGAATCTCCAATGCTGCTGAGACTTCGATGAACCTCGAAGGTTTCATTCGGGTGCAGAATAACAGCGGCGAAGAATACGAGAATGCCCGGGTGCGATTGGTCGTTGGAACCATCAACCTAGTTGAGAAGATTGCCCAGTTGGCAGGTGTGCCGGCGGACGCCGTCAAGTCCCTGGATGACAGTGTGGTGAAGGGACACAGGTTGAACGCGCAGAACAGTTTCTTTTTTGGGGGAATGGGAGGCTCTGGTCCCGTAGGTGGGCCAGGCGGCATGCCCGAGAAAAAAGAAGTCACGAAAGAAGGGCTTAGCGAATACTTTATCTACACGATTGAGGGAACCGAAACGATTCCCAGTGGTTGGTCAAAACGCTTAAGCTCGCTGGATGCCAAGGATGTGCCGATTCGGGTTGAGTATCGCTATCGTCCGATGGAGTACGGCGATCAACTAGTACGGATGTACTTGATGGTCAATGATGAAGCGTCACATTTAGGAACGACTCCACTTCCCAACGGGGAGGTACGGATCTTTAAAGACAATGGGCGAGATGGCTTGTCGTTTGTGACGCGGCAAGCAACCAAGTACATCCCCATTGGTGACAAGTTTGAACTGAACCTGGGGCATGACCCCGAGGTCATCTTTGAACTTACCAAAAAGCGGACCTATCGCGACTCGATCTGGCTGCAGATCAATGGCACTGACCAGCGGCGGTTGCTCAATGGTGACGAAGTCGTCAAGGTTGAAAACGCCAGCGTTGTTGGATGGACACAACATGAGGTATTTGAGCAACGGGTCCGCAACTATTCCGCTAGGCCAATTGAGGTAGAAATTCGTCGCGCCTTCCCTGGGGACATCGTGTTTCGCAGTCTGCTCGTCGCTAAGTTACATGACTTTCAGACGGTAGAGCTGAAAACCAAGGTGGCCCCGGGTGGAAAGGAATCGCTGACCTATGAAGTGCTGCAACGACATGGGACTTCGGCCAAGCAGAATAATGTCACCTTGGAAGAAGGAAAGGTGGCGCTATGAGGATTCCTGGAGGGGTGACTTGGCGAGGATTTGCAAGACTTGCCTTGCCGATCTTGGGCTGTTTGTGCTTTGCAATGCTGGCACAGGGAGAGAACGTCGATCTTTCGACGGTTCCAACGCGCGAGAGCGTACAGCTAACGATTTACAACGGCGAAGATCTGACGTTTGTCCGTGATATCCGTAAAGTCACCTTCCACAAGGGAAATAATCCCTTGCAGTTTTCCTGGGCTGGTACTCGCATCGACCCCACGAGTGTTCAGTTGCGATTTGTTACCGCCCCAGACAAGCTGGAAGTGGTGGATACGACGTTTCCCCATGCCAAGCCGCACATGTTGTACTGGAATGTGGCGAGTGAAATGGATGGGGAAGTGACGTTGGAAATCTCCTACTTTACCAGCGGCATTCGCTGGGCGGCTGACTATCAAGTTTACGCCAATGAGGCCGAAACTTCTGCCAATGTGGAAGGCTTTGTCCGAGTGCAAAATGATAGCGGTGAAGAGTATGAAAATGCCGAGGTGCGACTTGTTGTCGGAAGTATCAACCTTGTCGAAAAGCTAGAGCAACTTCTGGGGCAGGGGATCGACAAAGATGAAGTGGATTCGAAGGCCGAGGGGGGCAAACGTGATTATAGCAAGAGTCGCGGGCTAAATCGGGCCATTCGTTTGGCAGAGAAGTCCGGCGAAATGGAAGTTGAAATGCTCGCTGAAGACCTTGGCGTGGTGGAGCAACAGGCCAAGGCCGTCGTGAAGGAAGCACTAAGCGAATATTTCCTCTACACGATCGAGGGAACCGAAACGATTCCGGCCGGGTGGTCAAAGCGTTTGCGCTCGCTGGAAGCTCTTGAAGTTTCGATCGAGGTGCAATATCGGTTTCGTCCGCAAGAGTATGGAGATCAGATGGTTCGCCTGTACGTTTTCAAAAACGATGAGGCATCGAAGCTAGGGACGACACCCATGCCCGACGGGGTTTATCGAGTCTTTCGTGATAATGGACGGGATGGTTTGGCGTTTGTTGTCATGCAGTCGATGCGTTACGTTCCTATCGGAGACAAAGTCGAGTTGAACTTGGGCCACGACCCGCGTGTTATCCATGAACTCGTGAAGCGAAGGATATGGCGCGACAATCTGTGGCTGCAATTGAACGGGAGTGGGACGCTTGTTGAACTGGGCAAACAGGTAAAGGTCGTGCAGGAGAATGCGACGCTGGCCGGTTGGGATGATCATGAGGTGCTGCTCGAACGGGTGCGTAATTATTCTGGCAAGCCAATTCGGGTCGAGATTCGTCGGACGCTACCGGGTCACATTGCTGTTCGTAGCAAGCTGGAAACGAAATTGCATGACTTTCAAACGGTCGAATTCACCGCCACCGTGGCTTCTGCCACGAAGGTGGAACTTCCTTATGAGGTGCGACGCAAGCAGGGGACCAATAGCCGCCAGAATAACGTCACCCTTGAAGCTGCCGAGGTGACACCATGAGTCGCAAGCCGTGTCTCTTGATTTTCATGCTGGGGTTGGTTGCCTCGCTGTTGCCTTCCATGGTACAAGCAGAGAATGTGGACCTGTCCACGGTTGCCAAACGCGACGCGGTCCAGTTGACGATTTACAACGGGGAAGACCTGACCCTCGTTCGTGACATTCGAAAGGTCACGTTTAAAAAGGGGGTAACCCCGCTGCAATTCTCTTGGGCGGGTACGCGAATTGATCCTACGAGCGTGCAACTTCGGTTTGTGACCCAAGCCGATAAGCTCGAAGTGCTGGAAACGACATTTCCGCACAGCAAACCCGCCATGCTCTACTGGAATGTCGGGAGCGAGTTCGAGGGAGAAGTGGTTCTGGAAATCAGCTATTTCACGAGTGGCATTAGCTGGACTGCGGATTACGTTGGCATCGCCGACGCAGACGAAAAGACGATGGATCTCGAAGGATTTATTCGCGTCGATAACCAGAGTGGCGAAGAATACGAGAATGCCAGCGTTCGGCTGGTTGTGGGAACCATTAACCTCGTCGAAAAGATTGCGCAGCTAGCAGGTATACCGGTCAGCCAAGTGGAGGTCTTGGATGAGGTGAAGAAATTCAACTTGGCGGAGACAGCCAAGGCTGACTTCTTTGATCGAGGCGCGAGCGCCATGAATCGATGGAATGATCAAGTGTCAGAAGATCGTTTTGGCCGCTTGTCGAAGAAACAGGTCGTCAAAGAGGGTTTAAGTGAGTACTTCATTTACACCATCGAAGGGGAAGAGACAATTCCTAGCGGTTGGTCAAAGCGCATGAGTTCAATGGTCGCCAAGGATGTCCCTTTAAGGGTGGAGCATCGCTACCGACCTCAAGAGTATGGGGACCAGTTGGTGCGGATGTATCTCATGACTAATGATGAAGCCTCCCATTTGGGGACAACGCCACTTCCCAATGGCAACGTAAGTATCTTCAAAGATAATGGCCGTGATGGACTAGCTTACGTGACGCACCAGGTAACCAAGTACATTCCCATTGGCGACAAGTGTGAGCTGAATCTGGGGCAAAACCCCGAAGTGATCTTTGAGCTAGTAAAGAAACGGGCGTCTCGCGATTCGATCTGGTTGCAAATCAATGGCACGAATCAGTTGCGCGAGCTTGTGGGCAATGCGATCCTTAAAACGGAGAACGCTGCTGTGGTGGGGTGGTCCGATCATAGCGTCTTTGAACAGCGAATTCGGAACTACTCGGCAAAGCCGATTGAAGTAGAAGTGCGGAGATCGTTTCCAGGCGACGTTGTGTTTCGCAGCCTGCTCAAGGCAAAGTTGCATGACTTTCAAACCGTGGAATTCAAGGCAACCGTCGCACCGTCAGCCAAAGAGTCGCTCGCATTTGAAGTCTTGCAGCGTCAGGGGACTTCTGCCAAGCAAAATAATGTCACCCTCCAGGAAGGCAAGGTGCAGTAATGATCAGAATTACTCATGCATGGCTAATGAAGGTTGTTTTGCTGGTAGGTGGCTTCCTGGTCGGGTGCCTGGGCTGGGGAGCAACTGCTCTTCGCGCCGAAAATGTTGATCTTTCGACGGTGCCGGTTCGAGATCGAGTTCAGCTGACGATTTATAATGGTGAAGATCTTACCTTGGTACGTGATGTGCGAACCGTCACGTTTAAGAAGGGGGATAACCCGCTGCAATTCTCCTGGGCCGGGACGCGGATCGATCCCACGAGTGTTCAGTTGCGTTTTTTGAAACACGCAGACAAGCTTGCTGTCGTGGATACGACCTTTCCACATGCCAAGCCCTACATGTTGTATTGGCATGTGGCGAGTGAAGTCGATGGCGAAGCTACGATAGAGATTTCTTACTTTACCAGCGGCATTCGCTGGACGGCTGACTATTTGGTGCACGCCAACGAAGCGGAAACCCATGCGAATGTTGAAGGATTCGTTCGAATCCAAAACGATAGTGGCGAAGAGTACGAGCACGCCGAAGTACGGCTGGTCGTAGGGAAGGTCAACCTGGTTGAAAAGCTGGAGAGCCTTGTTACCTCGCGTGAAGAAAAGCCCCAAGAGGAATCCTCGCGTAAGGAATCACGACAAATTCTGCTGGGAATGGCAGTGGAACGTGCCGAACAACCACTGCCAGAGGCGTCAGATTTTGATTCGAATTCTGCAACGGAATATAAACATAAACGTGCCAAGCAGATTGTGAAAGAGTCGCTAAGCGAATACTTCCTGTACACGATTGAAGGGACAGAAACGATCCCCAGCGGCTGGTCGAAACGTTTGCGATCCATCGACGCCAAGGAAGTTCCGATTGAAGTGCAATACCGCTATCGTCCCCAAGAGTATGGGGACCAAATGGTTCGAATGTATTTGCTGAAGAATGATGAAGCTTCCCATTTGGGGACAACGCCCCTTCCTGACGGCATGTTTCGCATCTTTCGAGACAATGGGCGAGATGGTCTGGCATATTTGATGGCCCAGTCTCTGGCATATATTCCCATTGGCGACAAGATCGAGCTTAACCTGGGGAATGACCCCCGCGTTCTCCATGATTTGGTGAAGCGTCGAAGTTGGCGTGACAACCTTTGGCTGCAGATCTATGGGCAGCAAACGTTCATAGAACTTGGCAAGGCGGAAAAGGTCGTCAAAGAGAATGCAAGTGTCGTGGGTTGGGATGATCGCGAGCTCTTTTTGGAGCGGATTCGCAACTATTCGGGAAAACCAATTCAGGTCGAGATTCGTCGTACATTGTCGGGACATGTCGTTGTTCGAAGCAAGTTTGACCCGCAGTTGCACGATTTTCAAACCGTTCAGTTCGCTGCCACCGTGGCTCCTTCTGCCAAGTCCGAGCTTGCTTATGAAGTTCGTCGCAAGCAAGGGACAAACAGCAAGCAAAACAATGTCACCCTTGAGGTGGCGGAGGTGACCCCATGATCCGAAGAATGATTTGTGCCGGCATTCTGGTCGCGTTGGCGACGTTCCATGCGGCCCCGATTGTAAGAGCGGAGAATGTCGATCTATCAACCGTAGCCAACCGAGAAACGGTTCAGCTGACGATTTATAACAGTGCAGACCTTACTCTTGTTCGCGAGACGCGGGCGGTCACCTTCAAGAAGGGGGCCAATCCTCTGCAGTTCTCTTGGGCGGGTACAAAGATTGATCCGACTAGCGTAGAACTACGCTTTTTGACGCAGCCCGATAAGCTGACCGTTGTTGACACGACGTTTCCGGCCGGTCGGCCACAAGTCCTGTACTGGAACGTAGAGAGTGAATTCGATGGCGAGGTGGATATTGAAATCTCTTACTTTACCAGCGGAATCACCTGGAATGCAGATTATGTCTGTATCGCCAATAAGGACGAAATCCACGCATCTCTGGAAGGCTTTCTGCGAATCCATAATCATAGTGGTGAAGAGTACGAACACGCCAATGTACGCGTCGTTGTAGGAACGATCAACCTTGTGCAGACAATTGCAGAACTGGCTATCGCCAACGGCACGACCGTAGAAAAGCTCAAGGCAGAAAAGCAGGTCGAAAGCCTTTCGCGATTGGAAGACAAGGCGGGCAAGACGGCTTTGCGCCGTGCAGGAGGCAAAGATGCCGCAAAGGCCGATGGGAAAGAGAAAGAGATCGAAAAGCAGGGTCTAAGTGAATACTTTCTGTTTAGCATTGAAGGAACAGAAACGATTCCTAGCGGCTGGTCCAAGCGTTTGCGTGCAATCGCTGCTGAAAAGGTGCCGCTGAAGGTTCAGTATCGCTATCGTCCTCAGGAGTACGGCGATCAACTGGTCAAAATGTTCCTCCTCAAGAACGACCAGCCTTCGGGACTTGGTGGTTCACCTCTGCCTGACGGGCAAGTCAGGGTCTTTGCCGACAATGGCCGAGATGGTCTTTCTTTTTTGGCGCATCAAACGATCAAGTATGTACCGATCGGAGATCGGTGCGAGCTCAACCTCGGCAATGATCCTTCGGTTCGGTTTGACCTGGTGAAAAAGCAATCGGCCCGCCAAAGCATTTGGTTGCAGATTGGTAATACCAACCAGTATCGGCAGGTGGATGGCGATAAGGTGCAAGTCCAAAAAGAAAATGCCCATGTGGTTGGCTGGGAAGACCGTGAACATTTTGAGCAGCGAATTGCCAACTACACCAGTCGGCCCATTGATGTAGAGATTCGACGAACGTTTCCAGGCGACATCATCTTCACAAGTCAGCTTGGGGCAAAACGCTTTGATTACCAAACCGTAGAGCTGTCGGTGCAGGTGAAGCCTGCCGTCAAGGAAGTATTGCCCTACGAAATAACGCGACGTCAGGGAACGCTCGCGAAGCAAAACCAAGTCACCCTGGTAGAGCGTCCCGCCAACGCGAAATAGGCCAGGACTTAAGGGCGAATCCGCTGACAAGAAACGAAAAACGAGTAGCCAAGCAATTGCCTAGCTACTCGCATTTGACTTCAAAGTTGGCGAATACTCGTTGCTTATTCTGGATAGAGCTGGGTTGAGAGGTAGCGTTCGCCCAGGTCAGGCAGGATCACCACGATCATTTTGCCAGCATTCTCGGGTGCACGTGCCAACTGCAATGCGGCCCAAGCAGCAGCTCCACAGCTGATACCACAGAACAGCCCCTCGCGAGTGCTCAATGCACGCGAAGTGGCTGCTGCGTCTTCATCTTTGACCTGGATGACATCGTCAATGATGTCGATGTTCAGGTTATCTGGAATGAAGCCAGCGCCGATCCCTTGGATGGTATGGCGACCAGGTTGAATCGGCTGCCCCGAACGCTTTTGCGTGATGACAGGGCTGTTAGCTGGTTCTACGGCAATGGCTCGGACGCTTGGCTTGCGGCTCTTGAGTACTTCCGCACAGCCAGAGATCGTACCGCCAGTTCCAACACCTGCAACGATAATATCAACGCCCCCTTCGGTGTCGGCCCAGATCTCTTCGGCCGTCGTCCGACGATGGACATCGGGGTTGGCTGGGTTCTTGAATTGTTGCGGCATGAAGTAGGTGTTAGGGTCTTCGGCAACAATCGCTTCAGCGCGGCGAACCGCGCCAGGCATCCCTTCGGCAGCTGGCGTAAGAACGATTTCAGCGCCAAGTGCCTTCAGCAGGCGGCGGCGTTCAATTGTCATGCTTTCAGGCATGGTCACTCGCAGCTTGTAGCCACGAGCAGCACAGACATAAGCCAAACCAATGCCGGTGTTACCACTGGTGGGCTCAATGATAATGGTGTTGGGCTTGATCTTGCCGTCACGTTCGGCCGCTTCGATCATCGCGCGGGCAATACGATCCTTCACGCTCCAGAGTGGGTTCATGTTTTCCACTTTGGCAAGCACCGTGGCACCACACCCTTCGGTCACCTTGCGCAAATGGACCAGAGGGGTCTTGCCAATGCACTCGGTGATGTCGTTCTTTACGCCCTTAGGAAGTTTGACCGCAGTGGCACCCATACAAAACCCTTTGTCCTTCGAAGAGGAAAATCGTGTTTAGTAAAAAATGAAAAACTTTTCTGTAGCGGGAGTATAGCAAGATCGAGACAGGGTGGAAAGCGAGGTTGCAATCCACCTGAAACGCTGGGACTCCAAAATGGCTAGGCTTTTCAGCCTATTGCAGATTGACGACTTCATTGCCAGCACGTGTTTCTAATGCACGAAGGGTTTCGGCTGGAATGTTTTTGGGAAGACGCCGCACCGAGCCATCTCCCATTGCTACACCAGGCCCCATGCCGTTTGAACTGTAAGTGGGCATGCCCGATGCCCAAGCGTTGGGTTCGGCCCAGCTGCGAGTTGGCATGGTTTCAATCGCCACGATGGTATTCGACAGACCATCCGTGACGTCAGTGAACTTTTGTGACGGGGCGAGTGGATCGAGTGCGCTCCCCGGCCCGCCCACGAGCATGTAGTCCCCTTGTCCAGGCGACTTTGCTTCGACATTGGCATTACGAAATACGGGAAGGGTGAGGCTGGAAAGGGGCAGATTGTTGGGGCTGTCCCAAGGTTCGTCCAACTTCCACTGAGAAGAAACGGGGGACTGTTCTAAGAAGGGAAGCAGCAGCACGAACCCGCTGTAGAGTGGTTCACCATTGGCGTCTCGAACAATCGCGGGGGGCAGAGTCCGATAAGTATCTTCGTAGTTAAGCAGTGCCAAGCTGATCTGTCGCAGGTTGTTTTGCGACTGCATGGAACGTGCCGCCTGGCGAGCCGAAGAAATGGCCGGCAGAAGCAAGGCAACTGCAATTCCACCGCAGAAAAGTAGCCCTACACAAAAGACCCCCAGGACGATCAACAGGATCTTCAATCCTGAGGTGCCGGAAGAACTTGCGGGAGGTTGGGGATAGTTTGGAAAGGAGGCTGCCGGGAGTGATTGAAAGCCGCCCACAGGAGCACCAAGAGGCGAACCGAGTGGCGCAGTGCTGCGTGGGATGGTGATCGGCTTGCCACATTTCGAGCAGGGCCCGGATTGTCCGGCATACTGATCGGCCACCTGGGATTGCGTGCCACAATGCGGACAAGTGAAGGAGATTGGCATAGGAAGATACCTGCTGTTGCACGGTCGTGCGGTTTTGAAAGGAATCGTTTGCCGAAGGGGTTCCTTAGAAGCTGCCGAAGGCTGGCGTCTAGGGAAAACGGTTCGGGAATGGTTGTAATAAATCGGCCCGTCCAAGGGGAGTATAGCAAGACGCCCGGGCTGGGGAAAGCAAGTATAAAACTGGCTTTTAGAAGGTGATAGGGTAAAGGCTGCTTGGGTGCAGCCGTATGGCTATAGCTGAAAAGCTCACGCGGAGACGGACGCTGCGGAAAACGCTGTTTATCGGCCGTCTGGCTTTGAGGTTACAAATGGAAACCGTCCTAATAATGGTCGTCGGGATAGTGTCGCTTGTGTCGCTATCGATCCACGGCACGTTAAACTGGGTGGACAAGCCCGCCAAACCGTGTAAAACTGGCCACCACACCTCCAAACAGGGTAATTGAGCCATGGCCATCCAGATCAAAAAGCATCTACCTTCCGGCACAATCATTTTGAAACGGCCCGAAAAGCGCAATGCTTTGTCGCGTCAAATGATCGCCGACGTGATGCAAGCGTTGGACGATTTTCACCAAGAGAAGTCGGTGCGAGCGGTCATCATCACCGGCAGCGGCGAAGCGTTTTCTGCTGGTGCGGACCTGAGTGAAATCGATGCGACAAGGTCCGAGCCCGACGCGTTGATGCAGTGGCAAGATGATGTCGTTGCCTTTCGGGAATTGCTTGACCGAATGTTGATGTTTCCCAAGCCAATCATTGCGGCGATCAATGGTCCAGCCCTGGCCAGTGGTGCCGGCCTTGCGATGGCTGCGGATTTGACAGTCGCTTCAGAAGTGGCCACGTTTGGGTTCCCTGAGCCGCGACGCGGACTTGTGGCAGGAATTGTCGCCCCGCTGTTGGTTTTTCGACTTGGAGCCTCCCACGCATCACGTCTGTTGTTGACGGGGCAAGCGGTTAGTTCGAGCGATGCATTGCGGATGGGGGCATTTCAGGAAGTGGTTACTGGAGAATTGGTCTGGGCCCGGGCTCAGGAGTTGTGCACGAAGTGTCGAAGTGTGCTCCAGAGTCGATTCAGCTAACCAAACGTCTGCTAACCGAGACGATCGGCGAGCATTTGGGATCGCTCCTCTCGGTGGGGGCTGCTGCTACGGCGACCGCCCGTACGACGGAAGCTGCTCAGGAGGGGATTGCCGCGTTCCTTGCCAAGCGTGAGCCCCGTTGGCAATAGAACCGCGTTCGCATTTATAAAGGCAGTTGTCTATCGGGCTAGAAATAGACCCGGCGATTGTAGATATACCATTCGGCCATCAGCAGTCCCAAGGCGCCCAGCACAATCCATCGCCAGGTTTCCTGCCGTGCGGCCCGTTTCCCCTGCTGCGCTACAACGTCTTCGTGGCCGATTTCTAACTTGGTACGGGGTGTAAGGTCGCTCTCACGAATATCAAATAGGTTGACGGCAAACGACTGGGTTACTTTGTCGCTTCCCTCTCGCACTTGGTAAACGCCGAGCTGGTCTGTCTGTCCAAATACGTACTTGTTCTCTCCTTCACGCGCCACCTGTACGTTGGCACCGGTTGGTGTTTGCACCAAAATACTAGGAACGGGGATGGAGGCTTGTAGAAGTCTTGGCGTGCCGGGTTTCGAACTGCTCAAGGAGGAAGCTTCTTGCAATCCGCTCAGGAATCGGATCCCATTGAAGACAAACACGGGAAAGCTGCGATCACGGAACCAGTCGGTGTTGTATTCCGTTTGCCCATCCACGGAGCGGACAATTTCAAAGCCCAGCACCGCATCTTGGTACCCTTGCCGTGGCGCGACCACATACAGGGGACCTTGGCTTGAATCGATCAACGTGATGGCGCCTTGCGGGCCTTCGATCGGAGTCGCGGTGTAGATCAACAGGTCCACAACGTTGAGTAGCTGTGACAGCGGATGGCTGCCATCAACATCGGTCACAAAGAGCAAGTCGTTTTTTACGGTGGATTTGTTTTCCTTCCAGCCCGCACTTTCTGGCGGACGAGTACCGATAAACAGCGTGCTGCATTCCGGCATGCTCGGAGGGGCACATTGGTCGTAGATAATGACGTCCCAAATGCCCAGTTGTGCCTTCTGCTGATAATCGGGCGTCGTCAGGAACGTCGGCGCTTCTGTCTGAACTTGGGCAAACCGCTTTACTTCCTCAGTGTCTAGTGCAATTTGTAGTGGCTGATTGTTGCCCGGGGTGACGAGCAAAATCTTGGCTTGGCGAGATTCGCTGACGATCACCTGCGCTTGATTGTCCGCAGCGAGTTGGTCATTGTGGTTGAGAACTAATTTGAGGATCCCTCCCTCCAAATCCTTTAGCTCGAACTTGAGACCTTGGCTGCCCGGAGGCTTGTCGGCCCCTACACGACCGGGGATTTCCAATCGCTGAGCATCTAGCAGTTCATCATCGAGCATCAAATTGGCGTCAAGGCTAACGGCGCTGGGTCCAAAATTCTCCACACGAGCGAACACTTGTAGTTCACCCTGTTTATTTGGATTTCTTTCCGCATTGAAGGCCACGATCGCGGTGTTCTCAAACGCCTCTTTTCCTACCTGCATGTATTGCGGGTCTAGATTTCCAAGTTTGAAATTGGGAATCGATGCAAAACCACCGTCGGAAAAGATGTACATCGTCGCAGGCATCGCCTCGGCCGCATTGGTATCCTCACCCGCAACGCCCGTTTGACCGGGATTTGCCAGGCCGGACGCTGCGCGGAGTGCCTCGCTCATGTCGCTGGGGTGGTTGGTCTGCTCAATCAGGTCGAGGCGGGTCCGCAGTAGGTTGCGATTGTCCGTAAAGGGTTGTTCCACCTTGGCAGCGGTCGAAAAGCTGATCACCATCGCTGCGTCACCCGACTTCATCTGATCAATCAGGGATATCGCTTGACGTTTTGCCTCCGCAAGCCGTGTGGGGCTTACGTCGGTTGCTGCCATGCTGGCAGAAGTGTCGATGAGAAAGATGAAGCGTTGGCCCACTAATTCGGTTCCGCGCCAACCTGGCCGCAGCAATGCAATTACGATTAGCGTGACAAGCAAAAGTTGTAGGAACAAAAGCAAGTTCTGGCGAAGCCGTTGCCATAGTGAATTGACGTGCAAGTCCTCGATCGTCTTGCTCCACAGGTAAGTACTGGGAACGGCGAGAGGTTTGCGTTTCAGCTTGAGAAAATATAGCGCTAGGATGGCTGGGGGCACTAGAGCAAGCAGCGACCACTGACCCAGTGTCAGGGTGTTGATGAAGTCGCCGATAAGGAACACAGGGCCAAACATACGTTCGTGGATCTTCGCGAAATAGTGAAACAGGGAAGGGGCTATCGTCCGGAGCCTATCGTACGAGTCCTCGCTTACGCAAATAATTTCCAACGATCGTATCAACGCTAGTAGCGGTGCTAGTCATCAAGTAGCTCATGCCTCGGCGAGTGCAAAAGTCGCGTGCGCCTCCTACAAAAGTGGCCAAGGTCCGTTGGTACTTTTCTAAAAGGGGGCGGCTAACAGTCACTTCGGCAATGTCATTATCTTCGCAGTCGACAAGTTGTAGATCGCCCTGCAGGTCGGGAGTCAGCTCTTCTGGGCTAAGCACATGAATGACATACACATCCATCTGCTGTGCCATCAGGAACCGAAGTGCCTTTTCATAGCCCTCTTTATCCATCAGGTCGGTGATAAGGATCAAAATCCCTTTGCCACTATTTCGAATGGCAAAGTTCTTTACGCCCTCGGCAAGCGAGATATTGGCTTCGGTTCCGAGCCCCTCTAAGTACTCGGTCATCCGCCAAACACTGCTTCGGCCCCGTAGCGTGGGGCTTGCTTGTCGGTGGGAAGTGGCGAGCGTCTCGATCTTGACCCGATCAGATCGTACTAGGCCGATAAAACCGAGTGCCGCCGCAAGTTGCTTAGCATATTGCAACTTGCTTGGTTCGCCAAAGTCCATGCTGGCGCTGGTATCGATCAAGGCATAAAAGTGCAGGTCTTCCTCTTCGAGAAAGAGCTTCAAAAACAGTTTGTCGAGCCGCGCGTATAGGTTCCAATCCAAGAAGCGCAGGTCATCCCCCGCAACGTAATTGCGATAGTCGGCGAATTCGACGCTTTGCCCCTTGCGATTGCTGCGACGCTCCCCTTTCATCCGGCCACGAAAGATCTTTCGGCTAACAAGCTCCAGTCGCTCTAGCTGCGAGAGCAGGCTCGGCGAAAGTAGTGGCTCAGAGGTATTCTTCATGGCATTGCAGACAAAAGGGGAGGGGACCTAGATCAGCAGCGGTCGGCCAGAAATGGGTTTGGCTAACCTTAAGCTCGCTACTTTGCGAGAGAGGCCTTCACTGGAGAATCATCGCCCTTCTCTGGCAGCTTTTCCAAGATCTCCAGCAGCACCGAATCGGTCGAAAGACCTTCTGCTTGCGCTTCGAAGTTGAGCACGACGCGGTGCCGCATGGCGGGTAAGTAGACACGCCGTACATCTTCAAAGCTGACGTTGTATCGCCCTTCAAGCAGCGCCCTGACCTTCGAAGCGAGAGCCAACGTTTGCGCTCCACGAGGGCTGCTTCCCCAGCGAAGGTACTTGTTGGTAACAGGCAAAGCAAATTCCCCTTCGGGATGCGTGGCAAGCGTGAGCCGGACAATATAGTCCTGCACATGCTGCGCAAGGACAACCTGCCGCACGAGTTGTTGCCACTTGCGGATTTCCGTCCCATCCATGACCTTCTTGGGTTCAATCGTCACGCCGCGCGTGGTGCGATCAATAACCGTGGCAAGGTCTTGGCGAGTGGAATAGCCAACAACCAACTTGAACAAGAAGCGGTCCAGTTGTGCTTCAGGAAGCGGATACGTTCCCTCTTGCTCAATGGGGTTTTGCGTGGCCATCACAAAGAATGGCTTTTCGAGCGTGTATCGTACGCCGCCGATAGTGACCGTCCCTTCTTGCATCGTCTCCAGCAGGGCTGACTGTGTCTTGGGGGTAGCACGATTGATTTCGTCCGCCAGACAAATCTGTGTGAAGATCGGCCCTCGTTGGAATTCGAACTGCCGCCGTCCATCGGGCGATTCGACAATCATGTTGGTTCCAAGAATGTCGGAAGGCATCAAGTCGGGAGTGAACTGAATGCGGTTGAACTTCAGATCGAGTGCTTCCGCCAGGGTGCGAACCAGCAGCGTTTTGCCCAGACCCGGCACCCCTTCCAGGAGGGCGTGCCCGCCGATAAACATGCAGGTTAGCACGCCATGGACGATTTCGTCGTGTCCAACGATCGTTCGGCCAATTTCCTCCTTCACGGCTTGATAGCGTGTACGGAACTCTTCTGCCTGCTGGGTTAGCGAATCACCGATACTCATGGAATCTCCGTCGGGGAGCAATAAACAAATGGGCTATTGGGAAAAGGAAAGTGTCGAAAGCCATGGATAACGCCTGACACTCGTTAGGCTGGTGCTATTTTTGGGAGTCCTTCTGTGCCTTACGTTTGGCCGCCAGTAGACGTTCGGTATAGGTATCTTCTTCTTTGGCTGGACCGGTTCCACTGGTGACAGGGCCGGTTCGCTTGGTTTCCGGAGGCGGGGCCCCGCCGGATGCCGCTTCCAGGATTTCGGCAGTGGACTTTTGATCTGCGTCGGCTTGGGGACCAACGGTGGGCTCAAACCGTGTGGCCGCGCGGCGTTCGTCGATCTGTTGCGAGATCGCCTCTTTCTTCATCCGCAGCCGCTGCATTGCTTCATTGGGTGCTTCGGTGGCAGGGCGTCGCAGCAGTTTTACAGCCAACCAATCACGCAGCGTGCGAACCCATTCAAACGAGATGGCGACTCGCCGGATCATCACATCAAAAAAGAACAGTCCCGCCGTCAGCAGCAGAACCAGCGGCCATACATCCTGGCTACTGACCGCCTTGGGAAGCGAACGGCGGAAGGTGTCGACCTTGACGAGTTGATCGAGTGAGTCGGTTTGGAGTTCCCCTTGAATGACCGTGCCAACCTCGCCCCCCTTGGGTTTTAGGGCTGCCAGGTTTTCAAGTAGAACGCCGTTAGAAGCATGTTGGCGATACTCAGCGGAATAGGGAACATCGATGCCGGCGAGAATGGGGGCAGAGCCCTTTTTGCCCGTCTGGATCGCAAGCAAATAGCTGCCCGATTTGTCGGCAGCAAACTCCCCTACGTAGCGCCCGGGAGCTTCCTGCCGCAGTGATAGTTGTAGGTCTTCCAAGTCGGGGCCTGTCCCGGCAGCGCTCATATTGAGAAAGTTTAAGAACTGGTCCTCTTTGTCGAGTGCGGTGACAACAACGCGAACCTTGCCATCCTTCACATCGCTGGCGACGCTGAACTTGCCCCCTTCTTGGTCTTCATTGATGGGACGCATTGTCCAGCGTACGACTTGGCTAAAGAATTTGTCGTAGTTTGACCAAGCCGTCCAGCTATTCGCCCATGCAGCACCGCCATCCGTGGTTACAACGGCCGTCCGACCAGCGCCATAGGTCCAGCCAGCCAGGATCGTATTATTGGAGGGGTCTTCCTTCGTGTCCGCCCGTAGCAAAACTTCGACCAGCGGGTTCTCTTTAACGGTTGTCAGCACAAATCCCTTTACCGGCGGAATGTCGCTGGTGATGGTTCCCAGCATCTCATGCTGTTTTTGTCCTGCGTTGACAACAATGGGAATTCCCGAGGCGTCTTCTTTCACAAGGGGACGTGCAACACGTCGAGCTTCAATCGCAAAAATACGAGGTAGCGCTTTTGGATTGGTGACAACATAGTATTTGCCCCCGGTGCCACTGGCGATGTCTTGCAATGCTTTGTGCCCGGCCGGGCCATGCGCACCGACTGCCACGGTGCTCACCTTGATTTGGGCCTTTTTAAACTGGCTGATGATCCCTGTACTGGCCGGTGTAGGGTCGCCGTCACTGATGATGATGCAGTGCTTTACCGATGCAGGGCAGGCCACCATGTCTTTCAGCGTCATTCGCATCGCCGGCTCAAAATCCGGCATGTCACCGGGTTGCATGCGATCAATGCGTGCCATCATCGACTTCTGCTGGTCACCCACTTGCGCCAGGCCCTTCGGCCATAGCCAAGCCTCTTTCGCGGTAAAATTGTCCCAGTGAACAACCCCGCAAAAGTCCATCGGCCCCAGTACACGCAATGCTTCTTGGCCAATCACCTTTTGCCAGTGATTCCCTTCCGGAATTTCCGAAGCGTGCATCATCATCGCGAGTGCGCCAACTGCCCGAACTTTGGAATTCTTGATCTGGAAATCGACGGGCATCGCCTTTTCCAATGCGGTATTGGTCCATCCGCCCGCCCCAAAGCTATTCGCGCCACCAATCATCACCAGACCGCATCCAAACTGCTCGGTATTGCGTACCAGCATCTGAATTTGCTCATCCGAGAACCCATCACTGGCTAAGATTGCGCCGGTGCTGTCGTCAACGCGGATATTACCCCGCTTGGTATTGGCCAGCACAACACAGTCATACGACTGAAGCTCGGCTAGAGAGCTAAAAAGTCGCGCAGTAGAGCGAACATCGACTTCGATGTTCATCTTTTGCAAGCTGTTGACGAGTGGCCCAAAGTCTCCCTTGTTCTCATCCTCTTCGATCAGCAAGACTCGACCTTTTCCACGCACATGGGTGAAGGCCGTGGCTGCATTGTTTTGCGAAAGCAAGTCGTCAGTGCTGTCTTCTGGTATGAAGCGGGCCTCGTACGTGTAAGCAGCGGGCGAATCAATCTGATGTTCAAACGTCTTGACTGACTTGCCCGGTGGAAGATCGAGTACCTCTTCGACCAGCACTTCTTCATTGTCGCCAAACCGCCGCATGACTCGCAGTTTGCCGCGCACCGTTTTGCCGGGAGCCCCATCATCATCCGTAGCGTTCGTCTGATTCAGCAACACAACGCGCGCTTCGAACTTTTGTCCACGCCGGATGTCGGAAGGTAGGACGATCTTCTCCACAGCGACTTCTGCCGTCGTGGGAATCTGAATCGGCACGACATCGATCCCAATGCCGCGTTCAACCAGCATGCTGAGCCTTAGTGCGTGCATCCCCCAGGTTTTCGTTGCCGTCCGTAACGATCACAACCCGCTTGGCCGAATCCTCAGGAAAGGAAGCAAGGGCCAGCTTCAGCGCGGACTCAATGCTGGTGGCGTCAGTCCGAACTTGGGAAAGGCTTTCCAGGTTTCCAACGCTGCGAATGGCATCCGCCAGGGGAGGATACTCGATTGTGGCTTCCCGCCCAAAGATGATCACGCCCGCTTTATCTTCGCTGGCTGACTTGAGGTCTCCCTTACGACGATGAAGTTCTACTTCCTTCATCACGTACTTAATCATGGCGTCGCGCGTAGCGCGAGGAATACTCTCGGATTGGTCCAGCAGATACAAAACGGTGACACGGTCGCTCACGCGCCGCAGCTGCACTTCGGCAAGTGCCAAGATCAACATGCCAAACACAATTGAGCGCAGTGCCAACGACAATAAGCGACGTGAAGTCCCCAGCCCGGCCAGGCTGCGATAGCTCAATGCCCAAAGGACTGGCAAAAATGCCAGTAAGAGCAAATACAAAGGTCGGTCGAAACCAATTTGCCAGCCCATTGCGATTCCCATGACCTGGTGTCGCCGCAAAACCTCTCTGCGAACGCTTTTAATCTCTGCGAGCCATAAGCATCGAACGGCTTACGTGGCCTGCACTTGCCTAGCCCGAAAAGCCAAGCTCAAAACCTCTGTCGAGTGTAACCTTTGGCCGTGTGCATTCCCACTGTAGAGGGAATAAATTTAGCTACAACCGGAATTGTTGCACCCGGTGATTATAGGTGTCGAGTACGAAGCAGTTCCCTTGCGAATCCTGGACAATTCCCCAGGGCTGATCCAGTTCGCCCGGCTGGCGTCCATTATGCCCCCAAGAACCGATAAACTCCCCCTCTTCCGTAAACTTCGAAACACGGTGGTTTCCAAATTCGCAAAGGTAAACATGGCCTTTGCCATCAAGCCAGATGTCGTACGGGTAACGTAACTTCCCTGGTTCTGTCCCTTCCGAGCCCCAGGTCTTCACGAGTTTGGCCTTAGAGCCTGACGCATCAAATACCTGAATGCGATGGTTGCAAGCGTCCGCAACCCATAAATGGTCCTGCTTATCAATGGCCAGCTTTTGCGGTCGCATGAACGATCCCGGTTCACTTCCATGGCCACCCCATTCCAGCAGGTATTTTCGCTCGGGCGAGAATTTCTGAACCTTGTCGAACTCGCCGTAGGCCGAAACATAAAAATTGCCGGCCGAATCCTGGACGCAGTCAGTCACAAAGCTAAACTCTCCAGGCCCGCCGCCGCAAACGCCCCCGATCGTCTCTTCTTCCAGCAGTTTTCCGTCGGGAGTGTAGGTAAGGACACGAAAGTAGTGCGTATCAGCCACCATGAGGTTGCCGGCATGGTTAAATGCAAGGCCGGACGGCTTGCCGTTGGCAAATTCCGGTGTTTGCCAGCCCCGTAAGTAGTTTCCCTTCGTGTCAAAAACTTGGATTCGTGGGGTGATATCAACAATGTAAAGCAGGTCAGCACCATCGATAGCAATCGCCCGCGGCTTTTGTAGTCGGCCTGGCAAAGATCCCCGCCGCCCCCAAATGGCGTCCGGCTCCTGCTTAGCACTGGCAGGGCCAAGCCCCCAATAACCGCCGCACCCGGTCAATGGCCCTCCGATTATTCCCACTGCGCACGCGGTAGCGCATTTCCCCAGCCAAGTTCGTCGGCTGGCAATGGGCTTGCGTGTAATGCACGGTTCTTTAGAGGGAGCTGGGGCCATGGGCTTGATTCTAACTCGCAAGGGGGTGGGTAAGCGACAACCCATTTTAAAATAGGAGGTTAGGAAGGCAATTCGAACCCTGCCAGTCCGCTAGACAGGCTCCGCTGAGTCGGGTTGAATCAAGGGAGGTTTCTGCGGCACTAGACTTAAATAACTGCCGCCAGTAGTTGCTGCAAATGATTTCCCTTTCCCTTAGAAGAAACGTCCGTTCATGGCCTTTTTTCCTGATCTTGTCTGGCGGGGTTTGGTGCATCAGTCCACAGCGCCGGAGTTTTTGCCAGAGTGGCTTGGTTCAGGGCCTCGCACGCTTTATTGCGGCTTTGATCCCACGGCGGACAGTTTGCACGTCGGATCGCTGCTTCCCGTGATGATGCTGCGCCGTTTCCAAAAGGCAGGCCACCGCCCTATTGCCTTGGTCGGCGGAGCTACGGGCATGATTGGCGACCCAAGCTTCAAGACGGATGAGCGCAAGCTACTCAATGAAGAACAGCTACAGGTGAATGTGGCTGGCATTGAGGGGCAGCTTCGAAAGTTCCTCGATTTTGATGGCCCAAGCGGTGCCACTCTGGTCAATAATTTTGACTGGATGAAGGACTTTAGCTTCCTGCGGTTCTTGCGCGACGTGGGAAAGCATTTTCCCGTCAATGCCATGCTTGCCAAGGACAGCATCAAGGGGCGACTCGATCGCGAAAGTGGCATTAGCTACACCGAGTTCAGCTACATGCTTTTGCAAGCCTACGACTTTGTGGTCCTGAATCAAAAGCTGGGCTGCGAGCTTCAAATTGGTGGCAGCGACCAGTGGGGTAACATTACCGCCGGCATCGATCTCGGTCGGCGTATGAGCGGTGTCCAGCTTTACGGCATGACCTGTCCGCTTCTCCTTACTAGCGAAGGAAAGAAGATGGGAAAGACCGAGAAGGGCTCAGTCTTCCTCTCGCCGGAACGAACGTCGCCGTACGCCTTCTATCAATACTGGGTCAATGTGGCAGATGCTGATACGGCCGGTGCGCTCCGATTCTTGACGGAAATCCCCCGCGAAGAGATCGAGGCGCTCGATGTGTCTCGGGAAACCCAGCCCCACTTGCGCCAAAGCCAACTGCGACTGGCTGAGGAAATCACGCGGATGGTGCATGGTGATGCGGGACTGGCTTCCGCAAAGCGTGCGACGGAGATCTTCTTCGGAGCAGAAATTGAAAACCTGAATGACAGCCAACTATCGGAAATCTTTGCAGATGTTCCCAGCAAGTCCCTTCCCAAGGACAAGCTGTCGGGCAACGGTTTGCCGCTGATCGAGGCCTTTGTGGCAGCAGAGCTCTGCAAGAATAACTCCGAAGCTCGCCGCGTGATTGAGCAGGGGGGAGCCTACGTCAACAATCGTCGCCGGGATGGTATTGCTACGGTCTTAACGACGGCAGACCTTGCCAGTGAAACGGTCATGGTTTTGCGGAGCGGCAAAAAGAAGTATGGACTTCTCAAGTTCATCTAACTCCTTTTTCACGTCCACAAGTTGTTGCAAGGAGCCACTGTCGTGACAAAGCCAAGCTCTCCCGCTGAATTAATGCAGGAAGTTGATGCCGAGCTGGCTCACGTCTGGATGGTAAGGGCTTTCCTCAAGCATAGTGAAGAAGCTCAGGAAGATGATGAACTGGCCGAAGTCCATCGTGAACTCTACGACTACATGTTGGCCCTGGGCGCTCCCTTAAAAGAGCAAGATGCCGAAGCGTATTTGAAGATGGCTCGCAAAAAGCTCGGCCGACTACAAAAGGCTGAGCGTCTTTTTGCCGAGATTCAGCCCGAAATCTCCGGCCACACCAATTTTCAGATGGCTGCCGCGAGCCTCAAGCGATCCGTAGGTCTGATCACGCAGTTGCTGGAAAGCTCGCCGAATAACACGGCTGAGCAATAGTATCCTTCCCACGCCAAACCGACATTATTGCCCGTTGGGCGGCGTTCCCAAATAGTTGGTATGCCCAACGACCTGATTGGCATTACTTGGAACACGATTGCCAAAGTGTTGTGGCATCGTGCCGGTCTGCCCTGGGTCGACACGTTGGAATCCAGCCCGTTTGGTGGCGGTGATTTGTGCCGAATGACGAACTTGCTCTCGCAGGCGTGTTTGTTCGGGGTGATTGGGCTCGATGGATTCCCAAATGGAAAGGACTTCATCGCACTTCGCCACGTCTCCCGTCGCGCAAAGCGTCTTGGCGTACCAGCGGATCGACCACCGCTGACGCAGGCCGCCAGAAAAGGCGCGTTGCAGCGGCTGGATGGCCTCCTGCCAGCTTCCTCGCCAAGCCAGTACGGCACCTTCAACGGCGGTGGGCACCAATTCACGCTGAGGAAAAGTCCCTGGTAGACCATAGGCAATGGCTAGTGCCTCGGCTGCATTCCCTTCGGACACCTGAGCATCTAGTGCCAGTTGCCCCAGGCGAACCGAGTGTGGCAGTTCTTTTTGTGCTGCGCAAAGCCAGGTCGTTGCTTCAGAATCACGTCCCATCGAACGCAGGCTGACAGCCTTGCCGGTTGCGGCAATTTCTCGAATGTCGGGCAGATACCACAGCTCGGTGGTGATTTGACCATGTTCAAACGCAACTTCATAAGAACGCTGGGCCAATTCACACTTTCCGACCGATTGCAAATAGCCACCCAAAGCCACGAGCAACTGCGCATCCAATGGAAAGCTCTCCATCGCTTCTAGGCAAATCGCAATTTGCGTTTCGCGTGCAGGGCCTTCACGTCCTGCCGCAGCTGGTGTTCCTAGGTCCCGATCTGGCATCGGAAGTTCGCAAACGTAATCCAGACACGCCAGCATGCCATAGTACGATTCCAGTAGCTCAGTCGACTCTTTGGTTGCTAGCTCTTTGGCCTGCTGATAGTACTTGGCAGCTTCTTGATATTGGCCACGAGTCTGTAGGGCTTCTCCCAGGCAGTTGTACATGTCAGCCGTAGGACCGCCGCGTGCAATCTGCAGGTCGGCAAGTTCTACATTGCGACGGGCCTTTTGCATCCGCCTCGCAGCATCCTGCTCACGAGCGCTACGTTCCATCACAATCGGTAAGGGCTCGACTTCCATTCCAAACGAAAATAGCGATCGTTCGAGGCTCTCGCGAACAAGTCCTGTCCACAGCAGACCTGGTCGGTTGGGAATCAAGCGAATGCGTGCGACTTGTTCGCCGGCCGAAAACTCGTTGACCCGCGGCATACTGATCCGCAGTTGATAGGCAGAATTGACTTGAGCTTCTTCATTAACAAACTCGCGCAGCAGCGTCGCGTGGTCTCGGGACAGCGTCTCGCCCGCATCCATCCACAGGATAAAGTCGCCACTGGCACGAATCTGCAAATGGTTTCGAGCGGCAGAAAAGCTATCTTCCCAGGGGCGATGATAGACCTTAGCCCCCAGCTTTTCAGCGATCGACGCAGTATCGTCGGTAGAGCCCGTGTCGAGTACCAAAATTTCGTCGGCCACATTACGCAGGGAAACCAGCGTCTCACTCAGTTCTTCCGCACAATTGCGGGCGAGGATCGCTAGGGTCAGTTTCCGTTTTTGACCGGGGTGCGCTGTCATGTGCAAATCCATCCTTGGAATTGACAAGTATTGGCCAGGTAGGAGGCAAGCTACCTTTAATCAACTACTTGAGTGGGGGCGCAGTTCCATCCTGGAACCACGGCGGAAGTGTACTGATCCGTTACCAATCGGGATAGGCAGGTTTTTGACCGCTGAGCACCCGATTTTTCCCGCTCGGACTGCGATTTTTTCGCCCAATGTCGGTGTCGAACGAATTTTAAAGCCCGATCCCACAAGCTTGCTGGGCTCGGCGTAGCACTTCACTAGCCTTCTTCCGTGCTTTGCTGGCGCCATCCCCCAGGATCTGGGACAGGCGATCACTGTCCGCTGCTGAGCGATTCACGTCGCTCGCGCGCTTCAGCAAAGTGGCTTTCGGCGATGTCGGCGAGGGCGGTTTTGATTTGGCCGTAGCCAAAGCCCCCTCGGCGATACAGCGCAGCCATCTCTTCACGCTGTGTGTCGCTGGCAAAGAGTGAATAGAGCTGAAACAGATGGTCTCCCTCGGGTTCCTTGGGATCTTCCATCGGCCGCGCATCCGTGGTGATTCGCATCACCTTCTTGCGCATTGCTTTGACGGGTTCAAAAACCTCGATCGTGTTGTTGTAGCTCTTGGACATCTTTTCGCCATCCAGCCCTGGCACCTTGGCCGTTGCTTCCACGATTTTTGCCTTCGGCATCACAAAGACTTCGCCAAAGCTATGGTTAAAGCTGCCTGCGATGTTCCGACAGACTTCAATGTGCTGCACTTGGTCAGCTCCAACAGGCACCGTATCAGCGTCATAGGCCAAGATGTCGGCCGCTTGTAGTACAGGATAAGAAAACAGTCCCGCATCGGCCGAGATGCCCCGTTCCTTCTTTTCCTTAAACGCGACGCACCGCTCAAGCAGACCCATCGGAGTGCCCGACATCAGCAACCAGTACAGTTCGCAAACTTCCGGCACATCCGATTGAACGAACAGTGTTGCCTTATTGGGGTCGACTCCCAAGGCCAGCAAATCGAGCGCAGCATCACGCGTGTTTTGGCGAAGTAGGTCGCGGTCACGCACGGTCGTTAGTGCATGCAAATTGGCAATAAAGAAAAAGGCTTCCGCCTGGTCTTGAAGCTCCAAGTACTGACGGATCGCTCCAAAGTAATTGCCCCAGTGAAAACGCCCGGTGGGTTGGATCCCTGACAGTACTCGCATGATGCCGATCATCCTCTGTTCGTAACAAACTGGCAGCGGTCATACTGCCGAAAAAGTCGCAATTTACCGCAAAAAACACCCGTTTATCGAGTCAGCTTCAAGGTCCCCGTCACATCCGAAACACGCGAGAGGTTCAGTTGGCTAACGGCTTCCGGAAGGGCTGCGGCCAGCTTTTGCGTCACTTGGGGATCGTAGTAATTGGCAGTACCAATCTGCACGGCGTTAGCGCCCGTCACTAAGAATTCCATGACGTCATCCAGCGAGCCGATTCCGCCAATCCCAACGATGCCCGCAGTCAAGCCTCGCTTTTGAAATTCCGTGCGAGCCTGGTAAACGCAGCGTAGCGCGATGGGCTTAATCGCGGGACCACTTAGGCCCCCAACAATGTTGCCAAGAATGGGCTTCTGCTTTTTCCAATCCACGGCCATCCCAAGTACGGTGTTAATCATACTCACCGCGTCGGCACCGGCTTCAGCAGCTGCCGCCGCAATATCGGCAATGCGTGTGACATTGGGGGTTAGCTTTGCCAAAATCGGCAGGCTCGTTGCGCTACGAACCTTTGCCACAAGTTGCGAACAAAGCTGTGCATCAGCCCCAAAGTCCACGCCATGCGCAACATTGGGGCACGAAATGTTCAGTTCGATCGCTGCCACGCCAGGCCTGCCGTCAAGCATTTTGGCCATCTCAACGAACTCATCTTGGTTGCTGCCTGCAATGCTCACGATGGTGGCAGTCGGCAGTGTCGCAAGGTAGGGAAGGTGATGTTCTAGGAAAGCATCGATCCCATCATTGTCCAGCCCAATTGAATTGAGCAGGCCAGCGGAGGTTTCCACCGTTCGCCACGGAGCGTTTCCGGGACGCGGATTCTTGGTCACCGTCTTTGGCAGGATGCCACCAAGCATGGTGAAATCGACCAGCTTTTCCATTTCGCGGGCGTAACCAAAGGTGCCCGAGGCGGTCAGAATGGGATTGCGAAGTTGGAGGCGTCCAAGTTGGACGCGCAAGTCAATGGCGGGCAGGGACATACCTTGTCAAACTTCGCTTCGGCGCAGAAACGCACCACAATCGGAAGTCATTGCCCCAGTGATGACAGCCATCATCTCGTGCGCAGCAAAAGGCAAATGACGATTTCGCCCTCTAGTTTTACCCCTGAGGCTTCCAAGGGGCAACCGGCGCAGCATTTAGCAGTAGACGCAAAACGTCTTGGGGCTGGCTCGAGCAAGTTTATGCAGCCGCCTTGTCGCCAATGCGTAACAGGGGCAAAGGCACGAGCACTGGCCGTAAATGTCCGGCCAGCAACAAGCCTTAACCCTTGATAGAGCAGCAACTTGGAGAGTTGCAAATACTTAGATAACGCCGCCGTGCAAGCGTTGGTTCGTGAGATGGCTTGGCTGATCCAAGAACCAAAAACGTTCCCATTCCTTACGTAGCACGCGGAAGTCTTCCGACGTGAAAATCATTTGGCGGGTACGCTCAGCTGGGTCGCCGGAATAGATGGGCAGAAAGCAGCCCACATTCGACATTACCATGACCGACAAAATGCCTGACAAAATCAACTTGCGCATCGACCTTTCCTCCGTGAAAGAATCGCATTTCCTACTATCAAAACATTTGCCAAGGCGTGGTCTGCATGTCAAAGACGAAGCAAAACCCCAGGCAATCCGCCGCCACCTACTGATTGGTCCCCGAAGGTGTTGAACCTTCAGTGCCGGTAGAAGGTTTTACCTCAGCCGCCTTAGCTGCCGCCAAGCGCTCTGCGCGAAGGGCTTCTAGGTGCCGAACCTTCTCTTCCATCTCCTTGCCTGGTTTGAACGTCACCACGAATTTCTCGGGGACATCAACCCTTTGGCCTGTGCGAGGGTTGCGAGCCTTGCGAGCCGCACGTTCTTTCACCTCAAACACGCCAAAGTTGCGCAATTCAATCCGACGCTCTTCTACCAAGGTCTCTACGATCGCGTCAAAAGTCTTTTGAACGATCTCCTTGGTCTTGAGTTGGGTCATGCCAATGGACTCAGAAATCGTCTTCACAATCTCTTTCTTCGTCACGGGGCTGGCTCTCCTCTGGCAGGCATCATTTCAGGCTTAGTTTTTGTCCCAGTTGGGACGATTCACATTTTCCCAAGTGTAGATGCCACAAGTACTAGAGTCAAGTCGATTCTTCGTAACTCGAAAAAGTGAAAGATCGTTTCCCGACCATATTCATGACCAACTGCCCAGATGAAGACATTGCCGGAAAACAATGCAAATCTTTACAGGTAAAGGGTTTGCATCAACTGCCCAGACGCGAACATCATCGAAGGCGACTTAACTTGTTTGCTGGCAGATACTAACGCCGATTTGTTGCCGGCATAGCACATTCAGAAAGCAAGCTGCCCCAGGTCTCGCCAGTGAAGACAAGTCCTTGGGCTGCTCCCATCATCGACGACCTAGCCGGCAAACTTCAACAAATCAGCAAAACCGCTAAACTTTCCCAAATCGGAAAGGTCGAAGCGGCAAACGAGGGTTGTGAATAGCTAGAAAGAAGGTGTTAGATCTTGATGACCTTCCGCTGGTCCTCGATCTGTTGCAAGGAATACAGCTTACCTTTGCCACTTCCAGGGCAAACCTCGCAGGTATGGGCCCACGCTTCGGGGGTTGCGATGTTGGAGTCCCAAAACGGCCAGGTTTTGCACTGACGCGGCCGAGATTCGTAAACGGTGCACTTCCGGGTTTCATTATTAAACAGAACGCAGGCCCCGTCAGAAAACTCCTTAAGGCTGCGTCGGGCACCTACTTTGCGCACGTAGTCGGCCTCAAACTTCTCGACGTCTCCCCCCAGCACTTCGTTGGCGAGAGCCTGGATTTCCTCTTCGTTTACCCAGACAAATCCCGGGGCACCGGTGCAGCAATCGCCACATTGGCTGCATTGGAATTTCAATCCGTCCTTGTACCAAGGCAACCCTGCCATACGTTCGACTCCGGCCCGAATGACTATAACCCTGAGGAATGATCCGCTTGTGCCAGTGGCACAGCTCACACGGATTACGCGATCACGCATGATCCGAGGAATGTACCCGATTTACCGGTTGGCGGACTAGCGTCTAAGCCCCAATATCTCTTTTGCGGTCCCGGAATGCCACTTGGTCAACGGTGGGTGTTCCGGTGAGGTGTGCCCTGTAGCGGAAAAATCGCCCCCGCTAACCACGTATTTTGCTGGAAATCGTTGACTTTGAACCTCGACATTCATTAAATTAAATGGGTGACGAAAATCGGCACTCAATCACCGCGGGCTCACCCAACTTGTCTTGCTCGCATGCCAAGTCTGGCAGATTGGTACGATATGCAAGTCCTCGGCTGGCTTTCCGCGAGCTGAAGAAAATGTAAACCGGTGTAGTCGCCACGCTTCACGGTCAGGCTCTACGTGACATAGGGACTTCGATGGCAAAGAATCAAGCAGTGTGGGGAATCGACATTGGACGATGCGCTCTAAAGGCGCTTCGCTGTCGTATCGAAGGCCCCGATGTGGTTGCCGAGGGATTCGATTACATCGAATACCCCAAGCTGCTCACTCAGCCTGAGGCCGATGCTCCGCAAATGGTCAAAGAGGCGATCGAACAATTCCTCTCCCGCAATTCATTGCGTGGAGACAAGGTCGCGATTTCGGTCGCGGGCGATGCCGGCTTGGCTCGGTACTTCAAGCCACCACCAGTCGATGTCAAAAAGATCGCTGACATCGTGAAGTACGAAGCGCGTCAACAGATTCCTTTCGATCTGAATGATGTGATCTGGGATTACCAACGCATGGCAGGCGGCCAAGAGGTCGATGGCTTTGCGATGGATACCGAAGTCGGCTTGTTCGCCATGAAGCGCGAACAAGTGGCAAAAGCACTACAGCCCTTCATCGCAGCGGCGATTGAAGTGGATATCATTCAGCTCGCGCCGATTGCAATCTATAACTTTGCCGCGCACGATTTCCTGCCTGCACTTCCCGACGGTGAAGAGTACAACAGCGAAGATCCACCAGTATCGACAGTGATCCTGTCGATCGGCACGGATACTTCTGACCTCGTAATCACCAACGGTTACCGCGTATGGCAACGTAATATCCCGCTCGGTGGAAGTCACTTCACCAAGCAGCTCTCCAAGGATATGAAGCTCACCTTTGCGAAGGCAGAGCATCTCAAGCGAAATCCGAAGCAGGCCGACGATCCGAAGGCTATCTTCCAAGCGATGCGGCAGGTCTTTGCGGACCTCGTCACGGAAGTGCAACGCTCCATCGGCTTTTTTCAAAGCCTGGATCGCAAAGCCAAAATCGGCAATGTCGTTTTGTTGGGCAACACCACCAAGCTGCCCGGTTTACAGCAGTACCTTTCCAAGCACTTGTCCACGGATGTCAGGGAAGTTACCAGCTTCCAGCATTTATCCGGGTCTGGTGTAGTCGCTTCGCCATCCTTCAAGGACAACGTAGCTGCCTTCGGCAATTGCTACGGCCTTTGCTTGCAAGGTTTGGGGCGTGGCAAGTTATCAACCAATCTTCTGCCACGAGAATTCCTCACCGAACGCATGGTGCGGGCGAAGAAGCCTTGGGCGGTTGGTGCGGTCGCTGCCCTCATGTTGGCGTTGCCCGTCAACTATCTATTCCAATACAACGTTTGGAACCAAGTGCATCCAAGCCGCAAGGTAAATGATGTTAGTTGGGAAGATGCAAAGCGAGAGTCGACTAGCGTAAAATCGCGTAGCGATGGTTACGTTACGAAGGACACTGCTCAGCTACAACAGCTGGACGACATGAAGAAGATTGCCAGCGAGGTTGTCGGCACTGCCGATCGCCGCGTCTTGTGGGCGGAATTGCTTTGTGCCATCAACCAGCAAATGCCGGTTTCGGATGGTTGGGCACCAGGACAGATCCCTGATCTCGCCACGCTTCCCATGGAGAAGCGTAAAGAGCTTCATATCGAATACATCGAAAGCCAGTACTTCACCAACCTTGATACTTGGTGGACGATGTCGGGCGTAAAGAAGGCCTTTGCCGAAGGCCTGACCGAAGAAGAAAGACTCGAGCTCTCCAAAGCTCCAGCGGCCGGTGGCGCAAAGCCAGCCGCAGGTCCCGCTGCAGCTCCAGCCATGCCTACGGGCGCCGGTGGTGCGACTGGCGCACCCGGTGGAGCACCTGGTGCTCCCGGAGGTTCGGGTTATGGCCTGGGTGGTGCAACCGGTGGCATGCCATCCGGATTTGGTGGCCCTGGTGGAATGTCGGGCGGTCAAGCAGGTCCCGCTGTTGATATTGATATCAACGTTCCGGGGCCAACCGGTCCAGGCTGGGTTATCGAAATCAAGGGGCACCACTTCTTCAACTCCAACGATGCTGCACTGCAACGTCAGATTGGTGCTGCTCACGTGAAGGCTCAATTCCTTCAAAAACTAAAGTTTGGCCAAGCAACGCTGCCGGCCAAATTTGGACAGCCCCCTGCAATTTTTTCGATGAAGGACATTGGGATTAGCTATCCAATCATGCTTCCTTCGGGCAACCCAAACTTCAACAACAAGATTCCTAATCCGAATTACGTGCCACCCAAGCCAGCTGCCAAGCCCGGTACCGCTGCCGCTGGTGCGGCCGCCGAATCCGCAACGGAAACCGAAGCAGATGCTTCCGCACCTGCCGCGAACGATCCTAACAATGTTCGAGAGATTGACGCTCCGCGCTTCGACTTCACCATTCAATTCGTATGGCAAGAGAAGCCCATGAAGATTCGTTTGGAAGAAATGCAAAAGCGGGCGACGGAAGCCGCTGCTGCAGCTGCTAAAAATGCGGCTGCCGCTGCTCAGCCAGGACAACCAGGTCAGCCTGGTGTACCGGCTGGTGGTCCTGTAGCTCCCGCTGGCGCTCCTGTAGCTCCTGCAGGTGCTCCTCCTGTTGCACCTGGAGCCGCCCCAGTGGCTCCAGCTCCTGCCGCAGCCGCACCCGTGGCCCCCGCAGGTGCAGCCGTACCGATGCCAGCTGCCGCAGCTCCACCGGTTCCTGGTGCAGCACCTGCTGCTCCTATGCCTGCCAATGTCGCTGTTCCAATGCCTGCTGCCACACCGAAGGGACCCTAGTTCATGGACCAGCTAAAAAAACAACTAGAAGTCATCAAGAAGTACTCCTTCTGGATCATGTGTGTCGTTGTGCTGGCCCTCAGCGTAAGCTGTTGGTACATGGCAACGGCTGAACTGAACAAGCAAGCGCTAGAGAATGCCAACTCCATCAAGCAACAGGCGGATGCGCTAGAGTCCGTTCGCAAAAAGTCTCCTCATCCCAATGATTCAACGATCAAGGGGATGGAAACGCTTACAGCCGCACTTGGCGACGATGTGGTTCGGGGCTGGGACGAGCTCAGCCACCAAGCAAGAGAGCGTTTTGATCTGGCCCAAGACGTTTGATACCGACTTTCAAGATGCTGTAAAGGTATTGCGTCCGATCGAACTCGCAGTGACCGTTACCGACAGGGGCGAAAGCCTTTCCGGCGGTCTATCGGCACCCAATCGCAAGCTCTACCAAACGTTCATCCAATTTGAACTTGAAAAGAATCTTGCCAAGATCATCGGTGCAACTTGGAAAGCTAGTGCCCAGTCGATCTCACGCGGCGGAGCATCAGGAATGCCTGGTGGAATGCCGGGCGGTCTGAGTGGCTTGCCCTCCGGAGGCAGCGGTGGTGGCCCTTCATTAGAATCGGGCATGCCGTCGGTCGGTGGTCTTAGTGGCGGCGTTGCTGGGAAGCCAAATCCTGATGATCGCGCGATCGTCTTGTGGAAAGGCGACAACCAACAAGAAATCGTATCTACTCATTTCAGCTTTATTGCTGACACCGATGCTCCTACTACGCTTCAAGTGCTCTACGCTCAAGAAGACCTGTGGGTACTGCAAAACATTCTCCGCATCGTCAAGAACGCCAATGGTGATGCTACGGCCCGCCATGAGGCAGCGATCAAGGTCATTGACTCCATTTCGATTGGCCGCTCGGCCCAAGGGCTCAACGGTAAAGTTACCTCCCTCGGCGGCGAAGTCGGTTCCGGTGGTGCTGGATCCTTGCTAGGTGCCGGTGGCGGCCCTGGTGCACCCGGTGGTATGCCGGGCGGCATGCCAGGTGGTCCTCCTGGTGCTGGTGGTCCTAGTGCACCCGGTGGCGCTCCTGGCGGTATGCCAAGTGGCCCAGTCGGTCCGAGTGGTCCTGGTGGCGGTTTGACGGGGGCCGGCGCCGGGCAAAGCCTGCAGGCACCGACCTTGCTGACTATCGTTATGTCGATCGTGACTATGAACCCCTGCTAGGTACTCGTCTTCGCGCGGCCATGCTGGGGAAGGCTGCCAAGAAGGATGACGTTCTTTTGGCAGTTGCCAAACGGATGCCTGTTCGCCTCAATCTGGTGATCGACCAGACAAAGCTAAATGTGATTTTGTCGGAATGTGCGAATTCCAAGCTTCCGATCGAAGTTCGTCAGGTCCGAATTGGCAAGACCGATGCCACCAACGCTGGCGGGTTTGGCGGCATGCCAGGCGGCAGTCGTGGTGGAATGCCAGGAGGGATGCCCGGTGGCATGCCAAGCGGTATGCCTACTGGTGGCGGTGCATCGGGTGCCACGGGCGCCGGTGGACCAGGCTACGGCCTTGGTGCTGGTAGTGAATCCGGCCCTCCAGGCGGTGGATTCGGTTTGCCAGGCGGACTTACCGGCGGTGGTGCTACTTCCACCCGCAGCTCGTCAATCTCCAGCTCGCAGACCGACCCAAGCGAAGTCAAGGTAGAGATCTACGGCATTGTTTACATCTACAATCCGGTGAATCGCAAGTTGCTCAACATGGCTCCTGCAGCGGGTGCAACTGCCGACGGTGCAGCTCCTGCGGCTAACAAAACCACGCAAGTATCAGCTCCAGCAGGGCAACCTGTTGCGGCTACCAAATAGTTGGCTGTTGTCACGCTTTTTAAATCCCATTCACGTTTGCTTTAGTTCCGTTGACGGAGTGATACTGCCATGAAAAAGCCCAAGATTGATTTTGGTGAAGGTGGCATCAAGGGATGGTTCATTCGCCATTGCGAGAAGTTTGCGTTGGCGCTGGTGGCGGGCTTGGCGGTCATGGTGATGTACCTGGGGTATTCGTTGCCCGGCATTTCCAGTGACAACACTCCTGAAAAGCTCCGCCAAAAAGGACAAGACATCACCAACACGGTGCTCAACCGTGGCGATACTTGGCAACAGGTAGAAAAGGAACGCACCGTTGCAGAAAAGGTCGCGGAGCAAGTCTCCATGGACCTTAATCAACGGGTCGAGCCTAACTTTTACGGCCTGGCTAACGCCTGGAATAAGCCTGACTTTCGCAAGCTAAGCCCTCGTAATGATCCAGCGATTCCTGCGCCGACCGGCCTAAAGGTTGTCGCATTCTACGGTCCTTTGGCGTACACCCGCCAAGATGAAACGGAAGTCGACCCACTTCCTGCTCCCGAAGATGGCACTGCCCCGAAGGAAAAGTTGCCTCGTAAGAAGCCAGCCACCAAAAGCAAGGCACCGGCTGGCCCTCCAGGAATGCCATCTGGCTATGGCCTGCCCGGTACTGGCGGCATGATTCCTGGCACTTCTACCAAGGGAAACAAAGGCCCCAAGTCAACCAAGAAGGGCAAGTCGGATGATGAAGACCTACTCAGTGGCGGCCCACCCGGCATGCCCGGTGGTCCTCCAGGAATGCCCGGCGGTATGCCTGGTATGCCCGGATTGAATCGCGGCAGCAATCCTCTGGGAGAAGGCGGCGAAGTCGATGACTCGCACGTCTATTACCAACCTGCGGGGGCCGATCCGATTGCTCGTACCACGGGTGCCATCGTCGTTATGGCGACCGTTCCTTACAAGAAGCTGGTTGAAGAGTTCAAGCGAACCTTTGCGGATTCGCTCGACTACAATCCAGAACGCGACTCACCTCGATTTGAGTCGTTCCAGATCCAACGTGTCGACGTTACCGACCCTGCTGCTCCGGCGGATAACTGGGTCACGCTGAAGTTCAATAATGTTTCCTTCGTGGAAGAGTTCATGGCCACGATGGATGGTGCACCTGCAGAGGTTCTCGATCCGAGCTATTTGGATCCAGTTGTGGGGTCTCGTACGGTCGGTGTGCTAACCCATCCCGTTCCTCCGTTCCTCTCCCGCGACCTCTGGCCTGCACTCACGCATCCAGATATTCCGCTGGCCTCAACCACGGCAGCTCTCATGGCTCCGCAAATCAGGAAGCGGCGTTTTGTTCCCAAGGGGGACACCGAAGAAGATGCTGAAGCGGCTACAGATGAAGAAGCCATGGAAGAAGACGAAGAGGCCATGGATGCGGGACCAGGCGCTGCGGGCGGCTATGCCCTGGGTGCACCTGGTGGAATGCCTGGTATGTCCGGCCCTCCCGGTATGCCAGGTGGAATGCCCGGCGGCATGCCTGGTGGAATGCCAGGAATGTCCGGCCCTCCAGGAATGCCTGGGATGTCAGGTATGCCCGGCGGCATGCCCGGTATGTCGGGAATGCCAGGCATGGGGGGTGGATTTGGCGGTTCGTACGGCCAAGCTCCAATCATTCCTAAGCACAAGCTCATTCGCTTTGCCGACATGAAAGCCGAGATCGGCCACAAGTATCGATATCGGGTTCGAATTTCTTTGGACGACCCCAACAATCCCATGGCCCGCGCCTTCCGGCCTAGCCAAGCTTCTTTGTCTCCAGCCGTTCGCGAACGTCTACGTAAGCAAGCCGCTGCGGAACCAAAGAAGCGTACTTTGGTTAGCGAATGGAGCCAGCCAAGTGAACCTGTTTCGCTACCTGCCTCGGAATGGTTCTTTGCTGGCAAGGTCACCGCGCCTGCTCCCTCGATGATCGACAAGTACAATGTTCCAACCCGCGAGATCTTTGGCAAGGTTTTGAGTGTCAAGCTCGATCCCGTCAAGGCTGTCGATGTTCCAGTCGAGGTCGATGTACATCGCGGCTCAATGGTGAACCTCACCAAAGAAGTCGAAGTAACGCATCCGATCATGGCTGAAAAGCGAAAGCTGGATAAATACAAGTTCACCACCGATGCGCTCGTGGTGGATATCTCCGGCGGTGAGACAATCCCTCACCTTGGACGTGTTACAGAAGATGCCCTAACCGCTCCAGGTGAAATCCTTGTCTTTGATTCCTCCGGTAGGTTGCATGCTCGAAATGAAATGCTCGATGTAGATGACTACCGCCACTACATTACGCCAGAGCCGGAAAAGAAGCCTAAGTCGGAAGATGGTGGTTCCTCCATTCTTCCCGGCGGCGCAACGGGTGCACCTCCTGGGTTGCTTCCGGGCGGCCCCGGTTATGGATTGCCAGGTTCCGGTCCAATGCCAACTACGGGCCGCAACAAGAAGGGCAACTAGTCGTCACCGACTAGCCTAAACCAGCTAACGCTGTGTAATAAAAATAAGCCCTGCAATGGATCGTTCCATCGCAGGGCTTTTTCGTTTCCATGTCGCAGGTGCAACGCTCTAGTACTTCAGCAGGCTATACACGGGGTAATTCCCCAGTGCCTTAATGCCTCCCAAAAACTCGAGCTCAATCAAAAATACGCACGCTTCAATCTGGGCTTCAAGCTTTTCCAGCATCTTGCAGCACGCGCCCACCGTGCCGCCCGTTGCCAAAAGGTCGTCCACCACCAAGACCTTCTCTCCCGGCGAGACACCATCCACGTGCATTTGCAGGGTGTCGCTGCCGTACTCCAGTTCGTAGCTAAATGAATGGGTGGTAAAGGGAAGCTTGCCCGGCTTGCGCACCGGAACAAAGCCGGCGTTCAATTCCATTGCCATCGGGGCGGCAAAGATAAAGCCCCGTGCTTCGGCAGCAACCAACTTCTGAATCCCTTTGTCACGAAACGGAGCAGCCAATCGCCGAATCGTTTCGCGGAATGCGGCCGGGTCTCCTAGGAGGGGCGTGATATCCTTGAAAAGGACGCCAGGCTTGGGAAAGTCCGGCACATCGCGAATGAAGTCCTTCAGATCAAGCGAAGCTGTCGTCACGTATGCAATTCCTTAGTAGGGGAAAATCCTGGCGAAATAATAACTCTCAAAATATACGCTTCAATGAATCCCGTTGAAAGCCACAGGTAGCTTCCGAGGGAGCTTACCGACCTTGGTGCCAACTCGCCTGCCCATAACGGCTTTCCATAAGATCTCGCACCTGCTCCTGAGGCCAATCCCTCGTCACTTCCATCGTGGGAAAAGCGCCATCTAGCGCGCTAAAAAGCTGTTCCCGACCCAGGGGCAAGTTGGTGATGAAGTCACCATGCACTCGCTGGTTGCGATACGACGGTTCCCTGGGGGGATGGTTCAATACTTGCCCTATCGTTTCCAAAGGAAAGTCATACAGCAGCGTCCCGTGGTAAAGCAGCGCATTCCGTTTACAACGTAGGCTGTTGCCAGAAAACTTTCGTCCGCGCCACACAAGATCGCTCGTCCCCTCGCGGGTTACATCTGATAATTCGTCGGAAAGTGCCGCTACAATTCGATCGAGGATAAAGCGATGGGCCGTATCAAGGTCGCGCAGTTGCGGGTACCTCGCATAGGGTAGCGCTACCGAGTACATCAAACATCCAGGGCCCGCCATGATCGCTAGGCCACCACTACTGCGGCGGACAACCTCCACCCCCAGTTCCTCGCATCGCGGCACGTTAAGCTCGGTCTGGTAGTGCGAACCACGACCCATCACCACGGCGAAATGCGGTAATTCCCAGTGCCGCAAAAAGCCTGGCTCTTGGCTGTCTGCCGCATCGCACAGATCCAAAAGCGCTTCGTCTAGCGCTAGGTTTTCTGCTGCGGTTTTCAGGGTGATTTGCAGTCTTTTCATGGCCGTCACAAACAGGCGGGCTTCTTGCTAACTCTCGGCGGCAGGATTTGCCGCTGAGCCATTTATTTTATCGCGAATTCCTCGGCAAAACTGCGTCCCTTGACGCCCTCCCTGAGGGGTCTAAACTAAAGTTGTCATAAAATTTATCTCGGGAGAATGTAATGGTTCCTGCGGACCCGCAATCCACGTCTGATGCACAGGCCAATCCGCCCCAGTCGGCTCAGGCGATTCTGCCGCAGGTTCAGCCCCCCACGGCCACCTTCATTTTGCAGCTGTTTCTTATTCCGCTGGCGATCGTGACCTGCGTGATCATGCTCTTTTTGGGTTTCCGTTGGATGGCCAGCGCTACCAGCCAGGACCCAAAGCAAGCGATCCAGTCCCTCCAGCAAGCTGAGGGGGGAAGTTGGCAGAAAGCGTATGAGCTTGCCGACATGCTGGGCAACCCTGATCCGCAGTTCGACAAACTCCGCGAAAGCTCGGAATTGGCAAAAGAGATTTCCCGAGTGCTAGATGACGACCTAAAGGCCCCCTTGAGTGCCGAACTTACCGAAGAACATGCCCGTCGGCGGATGTTCCTTTGCCGTGCGCTAGGCACTTTCAAAGTGGCCGATGGCATCCCCACGCTGACTCGCGCGGTCAAGCATGGATCGGGCGTTCGCGATCTACAGGTTCGTTTGTCCGCCATCGAGTCGATTGCTCTTCTGGCCAAGGGAATTGGTCCCGAGAAAGTGCAACAACTGCCAGATACCATGGCCGCAATTCTCGAGGCGTCGCGCACCACGGGTGAGGCGGAAGCTCCACCACAAGACTTGCAGCCCGACGATCCCAAATCCATCTACAACCCCTATTCGGAAGTTCGCGCGATTGCGGCCTACGCACTAGGAATCATTGGCGGACCAGAAGCCACTGCCCGACTTGAAGAAATGCTCGCCGACACCTATCCCAATGCCCGCTACAACGCCAGCACAGGCTTGGCTCGTACAGGCTCCTCCTTGGCAATCGGTGTGATTGGCGAAATGCTCGATCCAGACAATGTCTTGTCTAGCCAGGATGAAGGGAACACGCAGGACCGAGAGAAGAAACGCACGCAAGTGCTGTTTGGCGGCTTGCAGGCAACGCTGGCTCTTCATCGCGCCCAGCCAAGTGCCGACCTCTCAGTTCTCAAGCCAAAGATTGAGTTACTGATGAAGGGTGAAATGAAGAACATCAAGGCGAATCGCGGCAAGCTGGTCAGCTACGCCAAAGAGACGTTCCACATCGTCTTTGAACCCACCAAATAACGCGTTGAAACAGCGAAGAGCCTTCTTGGGATGGCTCTCCGGACGGCAATTAAATGGTGGCAGGGCAACTAATCGAGAGCAGGTCGTGATTGATCCTGCTTAGCCCAGAACCTTTCCCATCTCATCTCGGATGGTTTGTTCAATCTTGCCGCGGAAGAATGTAGCGGCAAGCGGTAGGCTCCCTACCGTAATGACTTCGAGTTCCTCAACTCGCATCGTGCCTTCAATCGACATTCCCATCGCCCTGAACGCAAAGGAGAGAACGTTTGCGCTCCATTCCCCGCGCATATCTTGCAGGAGGTGGGCCTGTTCAATCTGCGTGCGTTGCACAAACGAATGCAAACGCTTTTGAGCTTCTTCTCGACCTAAACGATGGCTGACCGAGGTGGAAAATGCCGGCATATAGTCGCACTACTTCATCAAGGCAAAGGTTTGCTAATCAACGTTGGTATCGTCATACGAACGGCGATCCTCAGGATTCCAGAGTGGCAATCCCTCACGAAGCCGTGAAGCCAAAATGTTCAGCTTCTCTTGTGTGCCAGGCAGAGCACCGGTCGCCGGATTCGGCTTGTCGGAGTCTTCCAATTCAAAATCCCAGTTGCCTTCTTTGATCGCATCAAAAACCGTTCGAGCCACACCGTATCTCCTTGAAATTGCATAACTCGCGTTTTACAGAAGGCTGTCCGTCGCGAAAACAGTCAAGCAACCCATTCAGGCTTATCGCCTGCGTTTCAACATACCATATACGAGAACTCAGTATCAAAGTCTCGCAACCACAAGTCAACCAGTTAGTGCAAATCTTCGAAGTTTTGCGGGTATAGTGACCTCTCTGTGCACTTTCATTTTTCAACCGTCTAGTTGACAAATGAGATCGCGTTTCCGTAACCAGAGTCGCCGCTTTGCAAAAGAAATTGCAGAATGGTCACTGCGCAGGAGGGTTATGATCTCTCGCAAGTCATGCGGCTTGCGATTTCCACGTCGCACATCTGGCGTGCGTGTTGTACCCATGTCGCTACGCGTGTCGGACAAACCGCACTCGTCCGATCACCACTACAAACGGCGCCTCGCACCGCAATCCAATCAGGCTGCACAACCGACAATGCTCCAAGATCTTCGGCCTTCAAAGAGCCCGCTAACACGAATCGCTGGCCGCGTCGCGCCGTCTGTTCACGCAGTTGAAGGAGCATCGACAATGACAAATGATTTAACAGTCCACCCTCACGTTTGCCGAACGTATCTACCAGTATCGCGCTTGCCTGCTCGGCGGCCCGTGAGGCAATAAACGACTCAAAATCAGGGCTATTTGCTGCTTTTGTATCGGCGTAATACACCAACACAGCAGACGTTCCCGATGGTAAATCGCTAACGAGTTTGCCCCAGCGATCCGACCAATCCGTCGAATTGCCAAGCCCTGCAAGCCCGCATTTTGCGAAGGCAACTCCCTGGGGAATGCATGATAGAAGGCCCTTGGTGCCTTCCTCGCGCAGTTCGCCTAGAGCAACGCTCATTGGAATATTAGCACGTTGGCACCGGTTCAAAATCGGTTGCCAAACGCGCCAATCCGCCGCCCCCAAGGAGCCTTGCAAAGGTTCTTTTACGTCGACGATGCCCACGCCCGCTTGGATTGCCAGGCCGGCTTCCACTTCATCGCGTACGCTAACCAGAAGCCCCGTCATTCTGTCTCGTTACTCCCGCGCACCTGCCGAAAAAGAATTCGACTCGCAAAAAAAACATGCAACCTAAGCCAAGTTGTTCTTCATTTCTTTTTGAGCTTCGATCAAGCGGCGATTCAAAGCCACCATGCCATCTTTAGTGATCGTTTCGCACCATGCGCCGCGCAAAGTGATGTATCCTTCGCACCAATGGGCGTACTTGGCATCCACATCTCGGTGTTTCAGGTCGAGCGCCGACTCCGCAAGTCGAACAATCACATTCGTGGTTTCGCTTTCGCGACCACCAAGGTCCGGCAGCATACTCGGCCCTTGTCCCAAAAAGAAACACTCTACGGCAGTCAGCGGAACCCGCTCGGGTGATGTCGAACCAAGGAACACCAACAGCTCATTCCCCTCGTGCGCCAGCCTGGGCATATTCATCAGAAACAAAGCGCCCAAAATTAGCAGCGTGGCACCCCCCGCAATGACCCCTCCGGCGACGATTGCGATGGTTCCCCACCCTTTGTTGATTGCTAGAGCGATGATGGTATATCCAATCCCCTCCAAAATTGCCGCAGCAACAAGTGCCAACATCATCGGCCTAGGATTTCCCTTTAGCCAGACTTCTCTCCCCCCCGCCATCGTTCTACCCTTTCGCATTTATTTTTTCTGACTTGTCTACTCGCCGCCTATAGGTTCAGTCGGTGACCGTTCACCAACCAAAATGATCTCGCCAAGGTATTAGACCGGCCTGGTGTGACACGTCTGGTCACTCGGCAAAAAATCTTTGCGATTTGCCATTCGGTCCGCTACCATGCTCGATAGACAAGTCGTTTCCCGCCAATGATTTATCCCACCTAAAGCCCTCACCAGTCCATGAATTATAACCCATTTACGTTGGGGACAGGTTCCCCATATACCGCCTGTGGACACCTTGTCCCCGCGGCTCTCTTTCGCCAGATTATTTTCCTTGCCGCTTTGGCCGTATTTGCCGGCCATGCTTATGCAGCCGATCCAGCTCCCTGGCAGGCTGTTACCGTTCCAGATGCCTGGCGGAATCTTCCCGAAGGAACCCGTGTTTTCACTTGGTACCGCTGCGTTGTCAAAATTCCAGATGGCTGGAAGGGACAGCCAATCGAGTTGGCGTCAGAGGCCGTAGACGACGCTCGTGAATGGTTTTGGGATGGCCAGTCTATTGGTACGTTGGGGCAAATCGATCCGACTTATCGCAGCAGCCTGGGTGAGTCCAAACGCCTGACAATCCCTGCCGACAAAGTTCCTGCCGCACGCGACTATGTCCTCGCCGTCCGTACCTGCGTCTCGTCTGGACGTAGCGGTTTCAACGTTGCCGCCCCCGTCTTGTTTTCCAGAAGCGAAGCCATTCGTTTGGCCGGCAACTGGCAGAAACGATCAGGCGATGATTTAGCCTGGGCCAAGGTAGACCTCTCGCAAGAGAAAGAGATTCCCTCTTTCGATAAGACGATGGATGCCGCCGAGGCAAATCGGATTTTTACGCGGCTAGGTAATGATGAAGGTCCTCTCTCGCCGGCCGAATCTTTGGCCCGCATGAAAACGCTCGAAGACTTGCGAGTTGACCTCGTCCTCAGTGAGCCCGAACTGCGCCAGCCCCTTTCGATCAAGTGGGACAGCAAAGGTAGGCTTTGGGCAGTTCAGTATTTGCAGTATCCTAATCCGGCCGGACTAACCATGGTCAGTCGCGACAAGTTCTTGCGCACGGTCTATGACCGCCTTCCTGCCGCGCCGCCGAAACATTTTCCAGGCGAAGACAAAATCACGATCCATGAAGACACCAACGGCGACGGAACGCTCGATTCGCACAAGGTATTTTTAGAAGGCCTTAGTCTGGCAACGTCGATCGCGCTCGACCAGGATGGCGTTTGGGTACTTAACCCGCCGTATTTGCTTTTCTATCCCGACAAAGATCACAACGATGTTCCCGATGGCGATCCTGAAGTGCATTTAGAAGGGTTCGGCCTAGAAGATTCCCACTCCATCGCCAACAATCTTCGCTGGGGACCCGATGGATGGCTCTATGCAACGCAGGGTAGCACCGTAACAGGCGCTGTTCGTCGCCCTGGTTCTAAGGAACCGCCGGTCCACTCGCTGGGCCAATTGGTTTGGCGATATCATCCTCGCAAGCATATCTACGAAATCTTTGCGGAAGGTGGTGGCAACGCATTTGGTGTTGAAATCGATGATGCAGGACGAGTCTTCTCGGGCCACAACGGCGGAAATACGCGTGGCTTCCACTACGTTCAAGGTGGCTATTACGCCAAAGGTTTTGGAAAGCACGGCGCTCTTTCCAATCCGTTTACCTTTGGCTACTTCGAAGCGATGGCTCATCATGATGTCCCTCGCTTTTCACACACCTATGTAATCTATCAAGACAATGCGCTGCCAGAAAAGTATCGTGGTAAACTTTTTGGCGTTGGTCCATTGCAGGGGCACGTCATGTACAGCGATGTCATGGCTGACCGCAGCAGCTTTAAAACCAAAGACCTTGGCCTAGCGCTGCAAACGACCGATTCCTGGTTTCGTCCAGTCGATATTCAAGTCGGTCCCGACGGCGCCATCTACGTCGTCGATATGTACGAGCAGCGGATCGATCATGCGAGCCATTACCAAGGCCGCATTCATAAATCGTCCGGCCGTCTCTATCGAATTGCCGCCAAGGATTCGCCCCCTTCGGCCCCCGTCGTGATCAAAGGCAAAACAACTGAGCAATTGATTTCACAGCTAACCAGTCCCGGGCGTACCAAGCGTCAGCTTGCTCAGTCAGAACTAGCACAGCGGACCGATCGCTCAATCGCCTCAGATTTGGAGGCCAAACTGGCAAACGAAAAAAGCCCTCAAGCGGTGGAGCTTTTGTGGGCCCGCTATCGTCAGCCTGAACCTATCGATGAGACCGTTTGGCTTGCCGCCTTGCGTCACTCTGTGCCTGAAGTTCGCGAGTGGGCGGTTCGGCTTTTAGGCGACCAGCACAAAGTCACGTCAACCTTGCAGGATGAGCTTGTTTCCTTAGCGGCAAAAGAAACGGCTCCGCATGTGCGCTCGCAATTGGCTTCGTCAGCTCGTCGTTTGGATCTGCAAGTCGCTTTGCCCATCCTTAAAAATCTGTTGCTAACGGATGATGCCACCGATATTCATACGCCGCTATTGGTATGGTGGGGCTTAGAAGCTCGGCTCGATTCCGCGCGTTCTCAAGTGCTTGAGCTATTTGACGACCCGGCTGTTTGGAAATCCAAGCTGGCCGAAAAGACTGTTCTATCTCGCCTCATGCGTCGGCTATCAGCCACCGACAAACGACAAGATTTTCTGGACGCCGCAAAGCTCCTTTCAAAGGCTCCCACACCAGCCTCTCAAGGTGTTTTGATGCAGGGCTTTGAAGAAGCATTTGCTGGCCGTGCAATCAGCAACTTGCCCGAGGCACTGCTGGCCGAAATGGCTAAGGTTAGCTTTAAATCGCCGATGCTTCTGCTGCGACAGGGTGATCCAGCGGCCATTCGAGACGCGCTGGTAACAATTGCCGATGAAGCAGCGGAGGCGGGCCGTCGCCAGCAATTGCTCGAAGTGCTTGCGACCCGGTCACCGGCTGAGGCGCAGCCCGTCTTGTTGACGGTCGTTCTGAAAAGTCGTAACGACAACTTGCGAGGCGCCGTGCTCATGGCTCTGCAATCGTATCCAGCCCCTGAAGTCGGCAAGCAAATCGTCGAGCTTTTCCCCAAGCTTCCTGAGGAACTGCGCGGCATCGCGCAGTCGGTGCTTGCCAGTCGCGTCCCTTGGGCGACGCAATTGCTTGACGCTGTCGAGGCCAAGCAAGTGGAAGCTGCTCAAATTTCACCTACAACCGTAGATCGGCTTGCACTTTTGCCGATTCCAGAGATCGAAGGACGAACCAAAAAGCTTTGGGCTCGCAGTTCGCCCCCTTCGGCTCAGCAACTCAAGGAAGAGATTGATCGACTCACGCAGGTTTTGGCCGCTGGTGCAGGCAATCCGTATACCGGCAAGACGCACTTCATGGCTACCTGCGGAAAGTGTCACACGCTATTTGACGGTGGCGGAAAAATTGGCCCGAACCTGACAACCTATAAACGCGACGATCTACGCGGCATGTTGCAAAGCATCGTTGCACCCAGTGCTGAAATCCGAGAAGGCTTTGAGCAATTTCAGGTGCTAACAGACGATGGTCGTTCACTAAGCGGATTCATCGAGGATCAAGATGCGCAGGTGGTCACTCTGAAGGGCGAGGCAGGCGAGCGAGTGACGGTTTCTCGAGGAGAAATCGAAACGATGCGTGCGATTCCACGGTCACTCATGCCAGAAGGGTTGCTCAAAACGATGACTGAGGCTCAAGTGCGAGACCTGTTCGCCTATTTGCGTTCAACACAGCCGTTGCCGCAATAAGCGTTCGCGTTCCGAGTTATTTTTCGTTGGGGCCATCTTTGGCGAGTTGATCGCGATGGCCGTATCGTCCTTGAAATTGCTCTGCCGGGTACTTGATCCGGTTTTTGACCATCTTATGCCGCAGCGTTTCGGTTAGGTCGAGGTCAAGTGAGTTGGCAAGAGCCAGCGTATAGCTCAAAACGTCGGCTAGTTCTTCACCAACCTCTTTTAGTTTTTTCGGGTCCTCTTTGACCTTGCGCGATTCGGCGATATCGATCCACTGGAAGTGTTCCATCAGTTCGGCCGCTTCTATCGCCAGCGACATGCTCAAATTCTTGGGAGAGTGAAACTGTTCCCACTGGCGTTCGGCCACAAACTGCCGCATCCACTGTCGCAATTCTTCGACGGTCGTATTTTGGTCACTCATGAAAGTCGCAATGCAATCGTTAGGCCTATTTGGCAGATATCAGGGACTGAAGTTTTGCTGCATAAGGGCTGATTCCTAGCAAGTTCAGGCTTCGAGCTAGCCGCTCTTGATCTGCCGGTCGCTCGACGCTCTGCAAGGCCGTTAACACACGGCCAATTTGTTCTTCGCTCAGTTCGCGAGTGAGCGGTTGTCCCAAACCCATGATCGCCTTGGCTCGCTGCAAATCTGCAAACTTCATTGGGTCATCTTGCATCGAAGCAAACAGCTTATTGACTGCGGTTTGGGCGAGTGCAACTTCGTTCCAGTCTTTGGCATTCGCATGCTTCAAGATATGTAGGTATTGCAAACTGGCAAAAGACATCGGGCCGCTCGTCACGCCGCAGCGGTTTCGATCAGCCATGTCGCCATCACGAAGCGCTCGCGCCAAATGGGTGTCCCAGCCTTGAACGATCTTCTTGCCGGATAGTGCCTCGCAAGCCAGAAACTTTGCGGTGCTATTTTCGTAGCTGGCTTCCGTGATTTTGATCGCGACGACACGTTCACCGCCGGGCCCGGCGCAGATTTGCGTCGTAGCAGCTGGCGACAACGCAACGCCGCTAACATCAGGGATGCTATAAAGTCCGATGGCAAACCCACGATCTGCGGCCGCACTCACAAAAGGGATCAGTTGCTCAGCAACTGTAGTGTCGCTTGCGTTGGCAGGAAGGTTGTTGCCGGGGCGAAAGAAGACGACGGGAACTCGGCCTAGTTCCGCCAGTTGATCGAGCAGCGCCACGCAAGCTTCCAGCCCGTCTTCGGGACGAAGCAACACGGTCAGCATCATGTCGCCAACGTTTGCTTCTGACGCCGCAGAAAACCATTCGCGAAGTTCGTCAACCGTTCTTAAGTGGCCGCCGCCAGTGGATGCGGCCAAAAGTACTGCCGGGATCTTCAGCTCGCCGTAGGCTGATAACATCCGCTTTAAAAGAGGCTTGTCCAGTTTTCGGCGAGGTAGGTCACCGGTCGTTGGGTCAAAGGCCGCAACGGTTGCCTGGGGATATTCGGCGATTGGGTTGGCCAGCAAACGCTCGATGGTTTTTAAGGTGTCCGGATTGCTTATGCGGGGCACGTGCTTGCCTTCATCTCAAGGAGGTCGATCAAGTCAGTTGTTTTAACTTGCTCGAATATCCTCGGATCGGCAGCCGAATGCAATCGCCAGTCACCTAAAAGCAAGGTTGCAAAACAGAGGGTGGGAAGAGGGGCAGCCTGGCTCGTGGATGATCTACAGGCCGAAGGGGTGATCATTGTCCAAGTCGTTTAGCAGAGGGAAACCGCCAAACACGGGGCGCATTTCGGCGATGGTCGTTTCGTCGTCGATGGCAGCAGTTTCGGACGGAGTGTCATTCCAGTCGTTTCCTAGCCATTCCTGGGCAGCCAGTTCATAGAGCTTGATGTCGTCTCGGGAATAAGGACAGTCGCTTGCACCTTGGCTGTGTTCTTCCAGCTTTCCTAGAAGTGAAGCAATGTAGGGATCGGCCCAGGGAAGCAGGTCACGCGGCCAATTCCCGTCTTCACGTCCTTGTCCCTGGCTCGGGACTTCGATTACTTGCACACGAAGGTTTTTCATGTTGTCGCTCCTTCAAGAGAGGGTAAGCCGGTCGTTTCCATGTCTCAAAAGTAAAGCAAACACGGTGCCAAACCCGGCATTGGTTGTCGTTTGGGCCTTGGGGAGATGGGCGTAGGTTGTTGCTGGCGCAAGACTTCGAAGGATTCCTAGGAAACTTGCGGCCCGTTTTGAGCAGGAGTGCTATCACTGTGCCCTTTGCAATTCCAAGAGCCATTCCGTGAAAAAACTGCATGAAATATCCTTCAGCAAAGCCACATTCTCGAAGTTTCCTTTGGCGTTGTGCGAAAACAGGGTGGTTTAGAGCGAGCCAGTTTTGGCCAGCTTGCCGCTGAGCATGCGCGAGTGCTAAAACACCGCGTATGAATCCCATTTTGATTACCGGCGGTGCAGGTTTCGTAGGCTCCCACATTGCGGAGGCATGTTGCCAGCTTGGTTGGCAGGTGCGCATCCTGGATAACCTTTCAACAAGCAGCCCAACGAATCTTGCCCACCTGTCGGGGCAGGTAAAAATTCTCGATGCCAGCATTACCGATGCGGCTGCGGTTCGCAGCGCCATGCAGGGCGTCAAATATGTCTTTCATCAAGCGGCATTGGCTTCGGTTCCCCGAAGCGTTGACGATCCAATCGCCACGCATGAAGCTTGTGCGACAGGAACGCTGATACTTTTAGACGAAGCGCGTCGTGCCGGAGTGAAGCGATTTGTCTATGCCGCTTCGAGTAGTGCCTATGGCGATCAGCCGACGCCGGCAAAATCCGAGAACCTCTTGCCAGCTCCACTTTCTCCCTACGCTGCGGCAAAGCTGGCGGGGGAGAATTACTGCCATGCGTTTTATCACACCTACGGCCTAGAGACGGTTTGCCTGCGGTACTTCAATGTCTTTGGTCCGCGACAAGATCCGAGTGGCCCGTATGCCGCGGTGATTCCGCTGTTTGTGCAAAAGCTGCTACGCGGCGACTCTCCCCGAATCTTTGGTGATGGCAAGCAGACACGCGATTTTTGTTTTGTAAAGAACGTGGTGGCGGCAAACCTGTTAGCGGCCGAGCGCCCCAATGTGGCGGGGCAAGTGTTTAACGTCGGAAGTGGTGAGCAAATCTCGCTGATCGGATTGCTCGATAAGATCAAAGCCATTCTAAAATCGGACATCCCCCCCAAATTTGAACCTGCTCGGACTGGTGACGTCCGCGATAGCCTTGCCGACCTCACGAAGTCGAAGGCCATTTTGGGGTATGTGCCCCAATTCACGCTGGAACAAGGTCTGGCTGAAACCGTCGCCTATTATGCTTGGCAGAACGCGCCGAAATAGACCGGTCCATCTTAGGTGGAGCGGCAATCATGAAACCGAAATGATAGGGAGCACTTTGCTATGAAGCCGCTAAATTGGAATCGCCGCCAGTTCTCACAGTTGGCCCTTGCCTCGGCCTCGTGTTTCGCCGCGAAAACGCTCTTTGCCGAGGAGCCGCCTAAGGTGACAAATCCTCGGGCCACGTCTGGAGACACCGGCGTGTCGGTCGACTGGGCAGAGAAGCTTACGGTAACCGTAGGGCCTAAGGATGCCGATTTGGTTGGCACCACCGAACGTGCGTTGCAAGGCGCGGTCGATATGGTGGCCCGGCTGGGAGGAGGCACCGTCAAATTGCTGCCCGGAACTTATCGGTTTCGCAACAGTGTTTACCTGTCGTCGAAGGTGAGGCTGGTTGGGGCAGGGGATGATTCGGTCATCATTAAAGAGCCTTCGATTACGACGAAGCTATCTGCCGATTCCGACTGGTACGATCAGGAAATCTTGCTGGAAGACGCAGCGGGCTTTCGCGTAGGTGATGCCGTTTGTTTGCGAACTAAAAACCCACACAATGGTGGCACCGAGATTTGCAAACGAACCTTGGTGGCACGCAGCGGCAATCGATTTAAGCTTGATCGAGCATTGCGGCAAAACTTCTGGCAAATGGGGAATACAACGGTTAGTTCGCTGTTTCCGCTGCTTTCTGGAGAGCTGATTGAAGACTTCGTTATCGAGAACGTGCGGCTGGATGGCAATAAGGCAAAGAATGAAAACCTAGATGGTAATTATGCAGGCTGTATTTTCCTGCAAGATTGCAGCCGGGGGACGTTTCGAGGTGTGACCGCTCACGACTATAACGGCGATGGTCTTAGTTGGCAGATTTGCCATGACATGCTGGTGGAAAATTGCCATAGCCACGGTCATACGGGACTTGGGATGCACCCTGGAAGCGGTTCGCAGCGTACGATCATGCGAAGTAACACGATTGAGAACTGCTCGATCGGCATCTTCTTTTGCTGGGGTGTGAAATTTGGTCTCGCCGAGAAGAACACGCTTCGCAAAAATCGCACCTCCGTTTCGATTGGCCATCGCGATACCGATAACATCGTATGCGACAACCTGATTGAAGATTCAGGCGAAGTTGCCGTGCTATTCCGTCCGGAGCGTGGCGTTGGATTTGCCGGCAATCGAAATCGTATCGCGCGAAATACGATCATCAATTCCGGCGGCGAGAAGAGCGCCGCCATTGATATCCAAGGAACGACCGAAGGCATTTTGCTAGAAGCCAATGTGCTCGAGGAAAAGCGAGCACCTGCCGAGCGTGTGGCCGTTCAGCTTGGCGCTGATACGAAAGACATCAAACTGGTTGGCAATCAGGTGCGCGGCTTTCAGTCCGAACTGCGCGACCTGCGAAAGAGCTCAGCTTGTCGTTGGCGGCGGGCACGGACCAGGAATTGGGCACAGAGGGATGCTGCGACTTGGCTCGGCCAATACTTCCGCCAGCGTTGTGAACTTGAACGCTTTCTCTACCATGGCCATGGCATTGTCGAGGCGGCGGTGCAATGGACACAGGTGTTCGCCATGTGATTCAAGTCCTAGCGGGCAGGTCTTGATGCGCTGCAAAGGTTCCACGGCGTTCACCACTTCTAGAATGGTGACTTTGTCCGTCGGCCGTGTAAGGGTCATCCCGCCGCCCGATCCTCGTTGCGAATGCACAATGCCTTCTTTGCGAAGGCTTTGCAGCACTTTCGATAGATAGGCGCGGAACCAGCGTTGCAGCTGCGATCTGGTCGGTTGTTTGTGCCACAGGTGCCTGGCAGGCCAAATGGGCCACAGCACGTAGGGCGTATTCAACGGTTTGAGAAAACACGCAAAACTGCCCTTGAGATAAAACTGGACGTTGACATCCAATTAGTGTGTTGTATGATTTCCGGTAACTGGATATTGTAGTCCAATTATGCGGTCTGGGAGGAGAGCGTCAAGGGATTGCTTGCCAGATATCGCACTTTTGAGTGGTTTTAAAGTCTGGAGCCAACGGCGGTTGGCGTGGGGCAAAAAATGAAGAGCATCGACGAAAAGCGGCTGGAATCGGACCTGGAATATCGCGTTGGCTATCTGGGCGAGTTCATGGGCTTTGGTGCGGACGACATCAAGGCGATTCATGGGGCAGCTCCCTTTTTGGCCCCGTTAGTGCCAGGTTTAGTAGACGCTGTCTATGAAAAACTTTTTTCGTACGATTCCACCAAGCGGCATTTCGTCCCACGGCAGTCGGGCTACACAGGCGATGTGCCTGATAGTATCGAAAAGCTGGCTGTAGATCATGAGATGATCAAGTTCCGCAAGGAACACCTCGGGCGTTACTTGGTGACGTTGGTCACACGTCCTTACGATGGCAAGATGCTTAGCTACTTGGATATGGTGGGCAAGATCCATACCCCCAAGGCTGGCTCGGCCGAACTTAATGTGCCGCTCGTTCAAATGAATGCTTTGATGGGATTTGTTGCCGACGCCTTCATTGCAACGATTACCAGCTTGGGCCTTGATCGTCAGAGTGAATTGACGACGCTACGGGCCTTCAACAAGCTATTGTGGCTCCAGAACGATCTAATCGTTCGGCACTACGCAGCAGCCTAGCCAAAAGCAGGAAGTGCATCCTGCTGAGCACGGTGTAAATGCTCTGGTCAAACGAGGCGCGGAAGACTAACCTTCGCGCCGACTAGATGCGCAAGGGATGCGCATTGACAAAACCAGGCCGATGCCAAGGAAGGATAATTGCATGACGAAGTTCGCGAAAGCTTCGCTGTTTTTATCGCTGTTTACTTGCTGCATGGCACTAGGTTGCGGCAGCATGAAATCGTCCAACGGCAGTTGGTTCAAGCAAAGCACTGCGGGGAATAATCTAACGCCCCCGGACTATGCTTCTTCAAGAGGCCCGGTTGCTGCTGTGCCAGGTACGCCAACTTTTGGAGGTTCGCCCTCTTCTGCGGGAGCTGTCTCGCCGGGCTTTGGCAATACTTCGGTTCCCGCCTGGAATGCTAACGCTTCGAGTGGTGCTGCGGGATCTGGTGCGCCACTTGTGGCTACGCCGCCGGGCGGTTACGCCAACAATCCAGCGCCCACGACAAATTACTCTCCTTGGGCCGGCGGAAATCCATGGACAGTGCCGGCAGGCAGCAACCCCGCCGCACCGACTGATTTCTTTGGCAATGCACAAAGCTTCTTTTCCAAAGCATTTGGCGCCGGTTCCAGTCCGGGTGCCAATGGATGGCCATCGCCTGTTCCCGGAACGACTGCCAATAACAGTAGCGGGTTTGGCGCTCCTTCACCGCGAATGGCAACCAATGGAGCCTTGGCCACATCACCGATGGGAATGCCTGGCGGTGGTGGAAATTCGGTGGCCTTCAACAGCAACCAACCCAAGACCGGGGCGGTTATTTCACGCAGTGGAAACTGGGTAGCGAATTCTACGAGTGGTCCAACGGAGTCTGCGCCACGGATTCGTGAGCCTACTTCTGCGGCCAATGGCATGGTGGCTGTTGTTCCGCTGCAAGGGATGCCTGTTAGTGATGGTACGCGAGGGGTTTTGCCGATTTCTGCACCAGCACCAAGTCGCTGGGCCACAACGCCTGGGCCTCGCGGCAATAGTTCCGCAAGCAGTGCCGGCGCCGGTGCCATACCCAGCAATGGCAGTACGCCTGCTGTCCCACGTTAATAGCTAGTACTTCTGGCGACTAGCGAGAACTTCAACAAGGGAAACGAATTCATGTGGACGCTTGGTTCCTCGCTGCTGGGTAGGCTGGTAGGAACCGTTGTTCCCTCATTGTCAGGCCTTTCGCTTTGGCAAGGGGATGTTTCGCGTATCCTGGCGCGGGAAGAAGAATACGCGCAGCTCTCTGATGAAGAATTGCGCCGCGAAAGTGCGGCTCTACGCTATCGGGCCCAAAGTGGCGAGCCGCTTTCGCGACTAGTTGTTGAAGGGTTTTCACTGGTTCGAGAAGCAGCGGCTCGTGGCGTAGGCTTTCGCCATTACCCCGTGCAACTTTTGGGCGGTTGTGCCATGCATGCGGGCTGCATTGCGGAAATGCAAACGGGCGAAGGCAAGACGCTAACCGCGACGCTTCCCCTGTTTTTAGCAGCGCTGGAAGGAAAGGGGGCACAGCTTGCTACCGCCAATGACTACTTGGCCAAGCGTGATGCCAATTGGGCAAGGCCGATCTATCAGAGACTTGGCCTGTCGGTAGCTGTGATTGACGGCCAAAGCACGCGGGCACAAAGACGCGATGCCTATTTGGCAGACATTACTTACGGGACAGCCAAAGAGTTTGGGTTCGACTTTTTGCGGGACTGCCTGTTCGAGGATCAGGGGGATTCCGAAGGGACGATGGCGCGATTGCTGGTCCATGATGGCAGGCCCGGTTACCGTGATGCGGTGCAACGACGTCATTTCATCCTCGTCGATGAAGCAGACAGCATCATGATTGACGAAGCGCGTACACCACTTATTGTTAGTACCTCGCCGAGCGATGATCGTACGGCGATGACGCTACTTTATCGCTGGGCGTGCGATACGGCGAAACAGTTGCTGGAAACTAAGCACTATACGTACGAGTTCAAAACGAAAAAGGTCTCGCTAACGACCGAAGGAAAGCGGCTTTTGCGTGAGTTGCCGCGTGCAGCCGAGCTTCAGGCATTTTCGCTACTAGAGCTTTACGAACGAGCCGAATGTGCGATCAAAGTGGATCGTGATTATTTGCGCGACAAGCAATATGTGGTGAGTGACGGAGAAGTGGTCATTGTGGATGAAAACACAGGCCGCTTGGCCGAAGGGCGCAAGTGGCGTGAGGGAATTCATCAAGCGATTGAGGCCAAAGAAGGATTGAAAATCGGGTTTGATAGTGGTGAAGCTGCGCGAGTAACGCTGCAAACCTTCTTGCGATCCTACCCAAGGCTGGCCGGAATGACCGGGACGGCAATGACCAGTCGGCGGGAGCTGCATTCGATCTATCAAAAGCGAGTGGTTAAGATTCCAACGCACAAGCCTGCCATTCGTCAGCAGTTGCCGACCCGTGTGTTTGGGACGGAAGCGGCGAAGTGGGAGGCAATTGCCGAAGAGGCCTTTGCAATGCATCAGCAAGGGCGATCGGTCCTGATTGGCACACGCACAATTGGAAAATCGCAGCAGCTATCGCAACTACTCACGCAGCGCCAACTTCCGCACGCTGTGCTAAATGCTCGCCAATTGGAGCAAGAGGCCGCGATTGTGGCATCGGCCGGTGAGTCGGGACGTATCGTTGTGGCAACCAATATGGCGGGACGCGGCACCGATATTCTTTTGAGCGATGAAGTACGACGCTTGGGTGGTTTGCACGTCATTGCGACGGAAATGCATGAGTCTGCCCGTATTGATCGGCAGCTGATTGGACGCTGTGGACGGCAAGGGGACCCCGGATCGTATCGGCAGTATCTTTCGCTGGAGGATGAAATCTTGGCGGTAGGACTTGGGCCAAGTAAGAGTGCCGTTTTAAAGACGCATGGCGCGCACCAGCCTGGCGAAGTGGCGGGAATGCTGCATCACTTTGTTCGAGCGCAGAATATCGTGGAGCGAAAACACTACGATGATCGCTGTCGCCTAATGCGGATCGAAAAAGAGAAGCGAAAGCTTCAGCTTCAGCTGGGGCAGAACCCGTATCTGGATGCCGCCGAGTAATCGTGCAAAAACGAAAAAGGGAGAAGCCGCCAAGCTTAAGGCCTAGCATGCTTCTCCCTAAATGGACTTTTCGCTTTGGCGAGAGGTACTATTTCTTCTCGCGGATTTGCTCGAAGTAGTGAACGCCCTTCTTGTTGGACGCAATGACGTCTGGCAGTTTATCGCCGTTGACGTCGTTGATTTCGAACTGCGTGCCTGGGCCGCTGTCGTGATCGAATTGGTGAGGAATCCAGATCGGACGGCCATTTTCACGTTGAAGTTCAAACCAGTAGAAAACGGCTGGATCATCAACGCCTGGGTCGCCGGCGGCATGGGCCCACCAACGCTTGCCGCAAACAAAATCGGCAAGTCCGTCACCATTCATGTCGGTCAAGCAAACGCCGTGTACTTGCGAGAACGTCTTGTCAAGTTCGTGGGTCTTCCATTCGTTCTTGCCAACTTGCTCGTGCCACCAAATGCCAAAGGCGTGCGGGCTGCTGGTGAGGACATCGTTGTCGCCGTCGCCATCGAAGTCGTAGGCATACATCTGGGCGGCTTGGCCACCAAAGTTTGCCTTATGGAAAGTCCATTCGCCATTACCTAGCTTTTCAGGAGCTTCCCACCAACCATCCGCAGCGAGAATATCCTGTCGCTTGTCGCCGTTGATATCGCCCAGGCCAAGCCCGTGTGAGTACTTAGTGGTACCAGGAGCAGCCTTGGCCGAAATGGCAGTGATTACCCAAGGAGCGTAAGGATCTTTGGCTGGCTTGGCGTAGCCCATGAAGCGGTCAGGGCCGTCGCTGGATGGGGTGTCCGGTGCAAAAGCACAGAGTAGCTCGCGGCGACCGTCACCATCGACGTCGAGGAACTGGGGGCTCTCATTGTTAGTGACTGGAACTGCCAAGTGCTTCTTCCAAGGCTTGCCCGATTCCTTGGGGTTTTCAAACCACCAAGTCGGCGTGCCTGGAAAGTCGACAACGATCAGATCTACCCAGCCGTCGCCGTTGAGGTCTTCAGCAAAATTGCAGAACGAGTTGGCATATCCCTTGGGATTGTATTCAGGGACGGCCTCCGCATCGGTGATCTTGTGCATCTTCCAATCGGGAGCTTCGTACCAAGCATAGCCGGCAGCAATGTCAGGCTTGCCATCTTTGTTGTAGTCGCCGACAGCCACCCCTTCGCTGCGAAACTTTGGATCGAGCTGAGTCTTCTTGAACTTGATTTCAGCGGGTGCTTGTGCAAAGGCAGGCGAATTGCAGCAAGCAATTGCCGAGGCCAAGACGGTAAAGGCAAGCGTACGTAGCATGCAGACCCTCGTGGAGAGAAATGGGGGAAGGACTAATTGGCGTTTAGTGGCGGACAACCAAGCTTTGGCGGGTCGCCAATGGCAAGTTTACCCCATTCACGCATGCGTTAGCAGTCGTCGGCAGCCGAACCTTGAGAGAATTTGCGGCCTAACGCCATAAACTCGATGGGTTTTGGAATTTGACGCAGGTTGGAGTGCTAATTCCTTGGGATAGATGCTCCGGAGAAATGCGGCATCACCGATGCATCCAACGGGGGGGCTGTGGACAGATTGCCAGGAGCGCAGTTGAAATCGCCGACCGCAAAGCGTAAACTTAAGACGTGGGACTGAGAATCGTTCTCAATAGCTTCCGCGCAATGTGGAGCTGGTTTTGAAGGGAATGGATTTGATGATGCTCGGTGAAGTGATTCCGCTCAGCCTGATGGCCAGCGGCAAACGAGGTGAGATTGATCAGCTCTGCGGTCGGGACGAAGAGGTCCACCGCCTGGAGGAGCTTGGTCTACGCGTAGGCGTAAAGGTGGAAGTGCTGCAAAGCGGTTCGCCTTGCATCGTTCGGTTTGACGGCCAAAAGCTTTGCTTTCGGGACTGTGATTGCCTAAGCATTTTGGTGCGGGAGGAGGAAGGAACTTGTCCACGCTAGCTGACCTTCGGGTAAATGGAAGGGCAACGGTGACGGAGGTCCTTGGAAGTGACGACGTTGCCGTTCGCTTGCTGGAAATGGGCTTGGTTCCGGGTACGGAAATTCAGTTGATTGGTTTTGCTCCGCTGGGCGATCCGCTGGAGATCGAGGTTCGGGGATATCGACTGAGTGTGCGAAAGTCCGAAGCTGCCCATGTTGTGGTAGCAGTGGCATAGCTTGGCGAGATCGATTGGCGAAAGTTTTTGGGACCCGGCTTAGCTAGGGTCTTTCTTTTTTTATGGCGGCGCACGTGGCAGAACCTTCCGCAGCAACTCGTCCCATCAATGTGGCCCTCATCGGCAACCCCAACACGGGAAAGTCCACTCTGTTTAATGCGCTGGCGGGCGCGAGTCAGCGTACGGGCAACTTTCCCGGCTGTACCGTTGAGAAAAAGGTAGGACTAACGGAATTTGAAGGGCGTAGCTTTCGGCTGATCGATTTGCCTGGAACGTATTCGCTGGCGGCACGATCCTTGGACGAAATGGTGGCTGTCGACGTGCTGCTTGGCAAAGAAGCCGAGGGTGATACGCCCGACGTTATCCTTTGTATTGTGGACGCCAGCAACCTCGAACGAAATTTTTACCTGCTGAGCCAGATCCTTGAGCTCGGACGTCCGACCGTTGTTGCACTCAACATGGTGGATGTGGCAAAAACAAAGGGGCTCCACTGGGATTTGGCGGAACTTCGAAAGCGAGTGCCACTGACTTTTGTCGAAGTGCAAGCAAATCAAGGACGTGGCGTTGTCGAACTCAAACGCGCCTTGCTGGGGGCGGTAGCTAGTAAACTACCTGCGATCGATAGCCCGTTTCCCGATGTGTTTGTGGAAGAGGTAAGACGCCTTTGCAAATTGTCGGCTGCGAACGATTCCCAGGGGAATGCAGGGGAAGATGAAGTCCCCCGGTTCTTGGTGGAGCGACTGCTACTTGATACCAGTGGATATTTGGCAAGTGCGCCGGCCGTCGTGCAAACGCTTGGCAACAGCAAATCGTTCCTGGAAGAGATCGAGGCCTCGCGCATCAAGTTGAAGGCTGCGGGGCAGGCAGTTCCCGGCGTCGAGGCGATCTCACGCTATAAGTGGATCAGCAAAATCCTCACGGGCGTGGTTCAAAAGCCTAAGGAACGCCCGGTAACCCTGAGTGACCGACTCGACAAATTGCTTACCCACTGGTTCTTGGGTGTGGCAGTGTTTGTCGTTGTGATGGCATTGATGTTTCAGGTCGTATTGATTGTTGCGGACCCGGCGTCGGCAGCTATCGATGCTCTGACGGGGTTGCTTGGTGGTTGGGTTGAGCAAATGGTGCCTGAAGGAGCTTTACGATCCCTGTTGATCAATGGCGTGATTGCGGGAGTTGGCGGCGTGTTGGTGTTCTTGCCGCAGATATTTACACTCTTCTTTTTTATTGCCGTGCTGGAAGACTGCGGTTATATGGCGCGGGCAGCATTCTTGATGGATAAGCTGATGTCTCGCATCGGCCTGTCGGGGAAGTCGTTTATTCCGCTGTTGTCTTCGTTTGCTTGTGCGGTGCCGGGAATAATGGCGACACGCGTGATCGAAAATAGGCGTGATCGCTTTACGACGATCTTGGTGGCGCCGCTGATGAGTTGTAGCGCCCGATTGCCTGTGTACATCTTGCTGATCGGTGCTTTTGTGCCGCAGGTCTACTATGGGCCGAAGTTGTTTGGTTTGCCCGGTTTGATCAGTTTGCATGGCATCGTGATGTATGCGATGTATGCGATTGGGGCGTTCACGGGAATCCTTGTGGCCTGGATTTTGAAGAAGACATTTTTCCGTGGGGCCACGCCGCCGTTTGTGATGGAATTGCCTTCGTATAAGGTTCCTGGGATTCGGGTAGTTGTTTCGCGCATGCTGGAGCAGGGCTGGGCGTTTATCTACCGCGCAGGAACTTTGATTCTGGCGGTGTCGATTATCGTTTGGGCTTTGGCATATTTTCCTCACAATGAGGCAGTGCTTCCTGCGGAATTAACCCAGAAGAAGGCTGCGCTGGAACAGCAGGTCGAAACGGCATTAGTTGACGCCAAGGGGAATAAGGAAGATCCCGCTGTAGTAGCGATTCAGGAAGAATTGACCGCAATGGAGAATGCAAAGGCGGGGCTCCTTCTGAGCGATAGCTATCTCGGCCGAATGGGGCATTGGATAGAGCCTGCCGTCAAGCCGCTGGGCTGGGATTGGCGAATTGGTTGTGCGGCCATTGCCTCTTTCCCCGCGCGAGAAGTTGTCGTTGCGACACTTGGTGTGATCTATAATTTAGGAGAGAAGGAAGACGAGAACTCCACGGCTTTGGCTGATACCCTGAAAGGTGCGACTTGGCCTGGGACGGAGCGGCGTGTGATCACGTTGCCCGTGGCATTGTCGATCATGGTGTTCTTTGCGCTGTGTGCGCAGTGCTCGTCGACTTTGGCCATCATGCGAAGAGAGACCGGAAGTTGGAAATGGCCGATATTCACGTTTGCGTATATGACGACGCTGGCTTATGTCGGTGCTTTTCTAACGTATCAAGTGGGGACTTGGCTTTCAAAATAGCCTAGGCAGGTCCATCCAATCGAGAAGGGAGGGGGGCATGCAATTTAATCCAATATTCATCGCCGCCCTTGAAACCTCGGCGCGTATGCCCGCTTGGATGGATGTGGCCGGCGTGGCAGCAATCGTCCTGGTTGCATCCCTTTACGTGGGATGGCTGATTTGGAAGTCTGCGTTTGCAAAGGCAAGTGACGCCGCTGGCTGTGGTGTGGGGTGCCACAGTTGTTCGCAGAATAAGCCTGCCGCACTGGGGCAGCCGGCACCGCTAAAGCTTGTGAGCATCGACGAACTGGGCGGTTCAAAAAAGAATAGCTAACCCTATTTTTCCAGCGAACTGAGGCTGGCGTCGATTCGAAGCTCGACGAGGGTCCATTCACGGCGAATCAGGCTGGCCGTACTGGGTCGATAAAAGTAAAAGTGCCACACAACGGGATAGCGTTCGCACTTGAAGAGATATCGCACGACTAGAAGGTCGGTGCCATAGGCCTTGAAGGCGACTCGCTCGTGCCCCAGGTAACCGCCGTATTGCTTTTCAAGCTGGCTGGCTTGCTGGGTGAGTGCGGCAATGGCTTCTCTGCGATCCTTAAGCGGGCTGTTGACCAAAAGATCACGCAATGCGCGATCGATGCCGACGCTTTTGTCGGTAAAGTTGCGAAAGAACAAGTCCACATTCTTTTGGACCTGTTCGAGCTCGGTTTGAAGTTCTGGCGTGAGCGTTTCTTGCGCACTGCTAGTCGCCGGGACGAAAGTAATCCCCAATGCCAGCAGGCAGAACATCGACACAGCAAACATCTGCTGGGCAAATCGAAGGCTTGTCATGAAGTGGTTTCCTCGAGAGTAAAGCCAACTGGTCCCAAAAGTGACAGGCCCTATTCTAGTCACGAACGGGTGATGAGGGGACGTAGTTCCGACGCCAAAAAGAAGGAACCTGTCGCACAGATGAGGTCTTGTGGCTGCGCCAGCGACTGCGCACGTGCTAAAGCAATGGCGGGATCTTGCTGGATCTCCCACGTTGTACCGGCGAGATTATGCGGACCCGCCTCCTGGGCAATGGCATGCAACTCTGACGGATCAAAAGCGCGTGGATTGTGGAGATACTTCGTCAGGATCACGTGCTGGAAATGGGGCGCCAGCAATTTCAGCATACCGGCGGCATCTTTGTCTTTGCTGCTGGCGAAGATCAAGATGCGTCTTGGATTTGAAAATCTTTGGCCAATGGTTTCCGCCACGGCAGCCACGGAAGCGACGTTATGTGCTACGTCGATCATGATCGTGGGGTGCGTTGACAAAACCTCAATGCGACCGGCGGGGTTGCACTGGAAGAGCCCCGATTCAATCGTGGCCTCGGTGATTTTCCAGCCCTTCATGGCCAGTTGGCGGGCAGCGCTGATCGCGCAGGCCGCATTTTCCATTTGATGCTGGCCGAGCAGTTTTAGGTGCAAGGGCCCCTGCTTGTATTGTGGGTGCTGCGCCGGTTCCTGGTAAATGAACGGATAACCATTGAGAGCAAATGCATCTTCGTCGGCGTTGGGCAAACTTGCCGCCAACGGGGAGACATCGAAGTCGACCGTTCGCTGAAGCAGCGGGGCGTTTTGATCTGACGCAATCCGCCGGATAACTTCGCGGGGCTCTTCGTTGACGACACCTGATACGATGGGAACATTGGGCTTGATGATGCCGGCCTTTTCGGCGGCAATCAGGGCTAGCGTGTTTCCTAATTGGCGGGTGTGATCGAGGCTAATCGTGGTGATGATGCAAACGTCCGGATTGCAGACATTGGTACTGTCGAGACGTCCCCCCAGGCCGACTTCTAGCACTGCGGCATCCACTTTTTGACGGGCAAAGTGTAACAGCCCCATCGCCGTCGTGATTTCAAAAAAGGTGTGCTCTCCGAGAATGGGATTGCCGCCAGAGTTTTCACGCGCGGTGACGCTATGAACCGCCCTTTGAATCTCTGCAGCCAGCGCCACGAATTCTTGCTCGCTACAGGTCGCATTGTTGACGACGAACCGCTCTTCCAAACTGTTCAGATGCGGCGAAGTATAGAGCCCGACTCGGTATCCGGAGGCTTGCAGAATACTAGCCATCATTGAGGCGGTTGAACCTTTGCCTTTGGTTCCCGCGACATGGACGGCCGGAAAATGAAGCTGAGGATCACCCAGTTCAGCCAGCAGGCGACGGATGCGGTCGAGCTTGAACTCACCGGTGGAATACGGCACAAGGGTCGTGCGCTCGTAGTTGATTCTTCCAAAGAGGAAGTCGAGGGCGGACTGTCGATTGCAAACGGGCATCTCTGCCGACATACGGGCCGCCATCGCCTAGTCTGACAAATACGAAGGGAAGTGGGTTAGTGCTGGTCGCAGTCATTTTAGCCGCCGAGTGCTGGTTTGGGGATGGAACGACAGCGGGAACATGGCCGGGAAAAAGAGAAAGGCCGCTCTAGGGAGCGGGAACCCTAGGCGGCCTTTGCAAAGCGGAGAGTCAGAAGTGACCCAGAAATTTATTTTGTTGAGATCGCTAACCACTCAGACTCTACCCAATCTGAACAGCTAGTTTGTGATGCTTAGGCAGCTACCTCTTACTGTCCCCAAGCTCCACGAATCGTATTTTCAATAGGCGTTCCTCCTTGAACGGCAGGTTATGTATCTCATTGGGTTTTAACCCTGGTGAGCGTTTAACGAGAGAACACATAATGCACCTGGTGTGCCAAAAGTGTCTGGGCCAATGCCAAAAACTTTTGGAGAACCAGTAAGCTATTGCTCTAAGTGGCTGTTTTCCAACGGGTTAAGACACGCTAAATTATGTGGAGCGATTGTCGGGCGGCGGGCCAGTGACCAAACGTGTCCCTGTGGCGTTGTAAATGTTACCAAGGGGGCGGCGGGCGACTTTCGACGACGGCTTGGTTCGGTCGGGCGGGTCTTGCGGATCGTATCTGTTAATTCTAGGTGCTTGTGCTCAAAGGACTTGAGTCAATCCTTGCGAGAGCTAGCAGGGGCATTTATAGTGCAGCCTGAACCCGATTTTGTAAGGTTTGCATTGGGATTTGCGGTTTGAAAAATTTACAAGCCGGAACTGAACTAACCCTAGGCTCAGCACGTACATACGGCCAAGCCGTTCGGCGATAGCATCGGTCCGCATCGATATACTTTCGTTTTTATTTGTTCTGCTTACTTCTTTGTGGTGTATTTATGTCAGTCCAGACACAGGCGGCACCGGCTCGAAACATTTCGGGTGGCGAAGTGATTATCGAGGCCCGAAACCTAACGAAGGTTTACCGGGACTTTTGGGGCCGTCCCAAGGTGCGAGCATTGAATGCCTTGGACCTGCAGATCCGCAAGGGAGAGATCTTTGGATTGCTCGGGCCGAACGGCTCGGGAAAGTCGACGACGATCAAGCTGATGTTGGGCCTGTTGTTTCCTACCAGTGGCCAAGCCCTGGTCTTCAACAAGGAAGCGTCTGACGTCCATAAGAATGAGCGAATTGGCTATCTGCCTGAGGAATCGTACCTGTACAAGTTCCTCAATGCGGAGGAAACGTTGGACTTCTACGGCCGGCTGTTTGATATGCCAGCCTCTGTGCGACGCGAGCGGATTGATGCCTTGATCAAGATGGTGGGGATTGAGAAGGCACGCCGTCGGCAGCTTCGCGAGTATTCCAAGGGTATGACTCGCCGTATCGGGTTGGCCCAAGCATTGATTAATGATCCCGAGCTGATCTTCTTGGACGAACCGACGTCCGGGCTCGATCCGATTGGTACGCGCGAGATGAAGGATCTTATTCTGAAGCTGCGTGACCAGGGGAAGACCGTTCTGATGACGAGCCACTTGCTGCCGGACGTTCAGGATGTGTGCGATCGTATTGCGATTCTGCACCAGGGTGAACTGAAGGAACTGGGGCGTGTGAGCAGCTTGCTAACCGTTCAAGATGTTTCGCAGATTCGCGCCAGGAACTTGCCGGATGGTGTTGAAGAGCAGATCAAGGCACTGATTGAGAAGTCGGGTGGCGAGTACTTGGGTATCGACAAGCCAACGCTTTCGCTGGAAGAGTTGTTCCTCAACATTGTGCGGGACAGCGAAGCACGTCCAGGACGTCGAGCAAAGGGTTCGTAAGGTTGATGTGATCTGTGCCAGGTGTTTTGCTACAGCTTTCTAGGTAAGACGAATCGGTAAGCCTCATGCCCTTTGAAAATCGCATACTTACGTTTGGGGAATGGTTCCTCGGTTCCGATAAGTTCACCATGTTTGATCCCAAAACATGGGATCAACTGGGGTTCATGCTTGGTTCGCTTGTCGTATTGTTCTTGCTGTCGATTGTTGCCCCTTTCGTTTGGTACCTCATGGCGGTCGTGAAACACGGCCCCAGTGAAGCGTTCTATGTGGTGGCTAGTGCCATCAGTGGCGCTTTCTTTGATGACCTACCACGGTTTTCATTTCGCCGAACGTTCGCTATTACACGCTTGGCGGTGCAAGAGGCGCTGCGTAATAAGATTCTGATTGGCTTTAGCGTGTTTCTGGTGGTCCTGCTGTTTGCGGGGCTGTTCTTGGATATCACATCGAGCGACAATCCGGCAAGAGTGTATCTGAACTTCGTGCTGTCTATGACCAACTTTTTGGTCTTGATGATGGCCCTGTTTTTGAGCGTGTTCAGCATCCCTAATGATATTGAAAACCGCACGATCTATACGGTGGTGACCAAACCCGTTCGCGCTGGTGAGATCGTGCTGGGACGGGTGCTGGGTTTCACGGCAGTGGGAACCGTCATGCTGGTGAGCATGTGCTTTATCAGCTATGTGTTCGTGGTGCGTGGTCTGTCGCACACCCATACGATGAGCATGGCGGATGTGAAAGCCGACGTGAACGCCAAGGCGGGTAAAGGTGAGCCGTCACGTAAGCGAGGCGAGACTTCCTTTGTTCAGCATCACACGCATTCGGTCTACGTCACTGAAGAAGATGGCAAGTTGTCGGCCGTGACTGACATTCAACATGGCCATCGCCATTCGGTAAAGATTATGGGAACCGGCCCCGATGCGAAGGTAGAGTTTGGCCCTGCCGAAGGGGATTTGATCGCCCGTGCTCCTCAGTTTGGCTTCTTGACGGTGCTTGACCGTGACGGCAATGCACCCAAGAAGGGAGAGAAGGGAGGCACGAATATTGGTAATGAATGGACGTATCGCGGCTATATCGAAGGTGGCAAGACAAAGGCCGTTGCAATTTGGACGTTTCGTGGGATTACACGCCAGCGTTTTCCTAAGGGGATTCCTTTGGAACTCAATCTGAGCGTGTTCCGAACCTACAAGGGTGATATTGAACGGGGTGTGCTGGGCGAACTTGTTCTGCGGAATCCAAAAACGGGAAAGACCAGCCCGCCGCGAATCTTTGAATCGCAAGAGTACGTTTCCCAGCGGCTTGATGTGCCGGTGGAGTGGATCACTCCAGCAGGTGCCGATGGCAAAAAGGGGAAGGTCGATCTGTTTGAGGACCTTGTCGATGATGGCAAGGTGGAAGTGCGAATTCGCTGTGCCGAAGGGGCGCAGTTCTTTGGCGTTGCCCGTGCGGATGTGTATATCCGGGCATCGGACGCTTCCTTTGGTGTGAACTTTTTGAAGGGCTACTTGAGCATTTGGTTGCAAATGCTGCTGGTAACCTGCTTTGGCGTGACCTTCAGCACATTTTTGAAGGGGCCTGTGGCGATGCTGGCAACGATGTCGGCGATCGTGATGGGATTCTTTGTCGATACCATTCGCGGAGTTTCGACGGGAACTTCCGAAGGTGGCGGACCTGTTGAGTCGCTGATTCGTATTTTGACGCAGCAGAATGTTATGACCGATTTGGAAGTGAACTCGGCCGTCGTCAGGGTTGTAAAGACCTTTGACGTGATTGTGATGGCGATCATGCACGCCCTGACGTTCATTCTTCCAAACTATCGAACCTTTGACACCAGCGCCTTTGTCTCTGGTGGGTATGACATTTATGGAGCATTGGTTGCACAGCACTTGCTGGTAGCGATTATTTACTTCTTTGCTGTGACGCTTGTGGGATACTTCTTCCTGAAGACGCGGGAGATTGCCGGATGAACCGTAATGCTTCTTTTACGAGGAAGATTATTTATATCGTCGCTATTGCGATCTTGATGCTGCCCTTGGCAGCGTTGAGCCAGCCTTCGACTGAGGGAACCAAGGGGAGCTCGGAAGGGAAGTCGGCAGGGGGAACGCTGTCTACCTTGCGGGTGAAGTACGGACTTTCGCAGGCGGAACTTGGCGAAATTGATCCAGCAAGCGAGACGATGAAGCTCTCTTGCCTTGGTATGCGCGGCATTGCTGCGAACATCCTGTGGCTCAATGCGATTGAATACAAGAAGGTTGAAGACTTTGACAGTCTTGCCCGGACGATCAATCAGCTGAAGCGGATCGAGCCAAACTTCCTCAAGGTTTGGGATTTTCAGGCTCATAACTTGGCTTACAACACCTCGGTGGAGTTTGATAACTACAAACACCGCTATGAATGGGTGAAGAAGGGAATTCGCTTTCTCATCGAAGGAACGCAGTACAACCGTGATGAGCCAGGTTTGCTGAATTCTGTGGGTTGGTATGTGGGGCAGAAGATGGGGCGGGCTGACGAAAACAAGCAGTTTCGCATTCTGTTCCGCGATGACACCTACTTTCATCAAGAGTTTGAAGAGCAAGGCATTCGTGTGCGCGAGCAGGCGATTGGCGTCGATAACAAGCCGGACAATTGGCTGGCATCCAAGTTGTGGTTTGACAAAGCGGTGGAGGCAGTGGCAGGTGGCAAGCCGATCCGTTTGAAGTCGTCGCTGCACTTTTATAGTGCTCCGCCGATGGCACTTATCAATGGTGCTGAAGCGATGGAGAAGGATGGGACTTTCGGCCAACGTGCCAAAACGGCTTGGGATTCGGCATCGGCCAGCTGGGTTGCCTACGGTAACCGTGACCTGATGTCTTCGGCAGGATTTACGATTCGTTTGAACTCGCGTGATGCACTCAACAAGGAGATGCTAGAAACGCTGGCCAAGATGGATGCCCTGGATCCGGGGATCTTGGAGCGGATGAAGAAAGAAGCCGTTGATAAATTGAGCGAGCGGTTCCGCGTGATCTACGACAAGGCTTTGGAAGAGCGTACTCCCGAAGAAAATGAGATCTACATCTATCAGATTGCTCCTTTATTGCTGCCTGATCCCAATAAGGTTGCGGCCCAAATCAAGGGTGACAAGCGACCTGTGGCGCGTGAATTGGCCGATCGGCTAAGTGACCTGGGCCAAGTGATGCGGATGACGGTCAATTATTGTGGCCAAGTGAGCTTCGATGACTGGACGGCTCGCTGTGAGTCAGAGCAGACCCCCGAGGTTTTGAAGGCCCGCGAGTTGATCTTCGAAGCTGATAAAGAAAAGGACAAGGGAGCCAACCTGTCCGCAGCTCGTAAGAACTACGAAGAGGCTTGGGTACTTTGGGCCAAAACGCTGGAGAAGTGGCCCATTTTGACCGGCAATGCAGAGTTCCGAGAGTTGGTCGATTCGATCAAGAACTATCGTGAACTGCTGAATCAGCTGGACGCCGAAATTCCGGCTGATTTCCCGCTGAACAAGTTCCTTTTGGGGCGTCCCGATGGTGCGATGATGCTGAAGGAAGTTCAGCGGCTGCAGGAAAGCACGACAGTTCCCGTAGGCGAACAGCCAAAATCGGAAACTAAGCCTGTTGAAAAGCCAGCGGAAGCGGCCAAGCCTGCAGAAGATGATAAGTCTGCTGAGGCCAAGGCGGAGCCAGCTGAAGAAGCCAAGGAAGCTGCCAAGTAGGTCGGCGTTTGGCTTTATTGTAAGGAAGCGATTCCCTGGAGTTCAGTAGGAATCGCCGGTGCTACGGAGGGCAGAAGTGAGAATCGCATCGCTTTTGTCCAGCGCGACCGAGATGGTCTGCGGGCTTGGGCTGGAGTCTTCCTTGGTGGCGATTAGCCACGAATGTGACTATCCGCTAAGCATTCTGAGTCGCCCTCGCGTTACTCGTTCGCTAATTGATTCTTCTTTGTCGAGTCAAGCGATTGATGATTCGGTTCGTCAGCGATTGCGCCAGGGGCTGCCGCTATATGAAATCGACGAGGCGGCACTGGCTAAGTTACGGCCGGAGCTTCTCTTAACACAGTCCCAGTGCGATGTCTGCGCGATTCGGCTGGAGGATGTGCATAAGTTTATTGCCTCGCAGCCTAGCTTGAAAAGCACGAAGGTGATTGCGCTGGCGCCGCAGTCGTTGTCGGAGGTGCTGGCAGATATCCAAACCATTGGCGATGCTGCGGGGCACACGGCAGAGGCTGGTGAATACATTGCAAAACTGCGAGAGCGGATTGAGCGAGTGCAGGGGCACTGGGCGGGGCAAGCAAATGGCCAACGGCCGAGGGTCGTTTGCATCGAGTGGACAGAGCCGCTGATGGTGGCGGGAAACTGGACCCCAGAATTGATTCGCCTCGCGGGTGGCGAGCCGGGATTAGCAGAAGCCGGAACGCACAGTCCCTATGTTGCTTGGGAAGCGGTTGAGGCGTTTGACCCCGATGTATTGTTAATCGCCCCGTGTGGATTTGGTCTGGAGCGAAGTTGGCAAGAGGTGGAGCAGCTATTGGCTGCTGGAAAGCTTTCAAAATTGCGTGCAGTACAGTCTCAGCGCGCGTTTGTTTTGGACGGGAATGCACTGTTCAATCGAAGTGGACCACGCCTAGTGGATACGGTGGAAGTGATTGCCAGCGTGCTACATTCACACGCGTTGCCGACCCAGACAATCTCAAAAGCGCCGACAGGAGGTTGGTTCCGCCGCATTTAGGCCAGCAGCGGCTTGATGACGTGACCATGAACATCCGTCAGGCGGAAGTTCCTGCCTTGATAGGTGAAGGTGAGCTTTTCATGGTCGAGGCCAAGTAGGTGTAGGATGGTGGCTTGGACATCGTGAACATGCACCTTGCCATCAGTGACGTGAAATCCGATGTCATCGGTCTGGCCTAGGGTTTGGCCCGATTTTATTCCGCCGCCAGCCATCCACATGGAAAATGCCTGCGGGTGGTGATCGCGGCCCAGTGCACGGCCCAGTGCCGCATTGGATTCGACCATGGGGGTGCGGCCAAATTCACCGCCCCAAATGACCAGGGTTTCTTCGAGAAGCCCTCGCTGCTTTAGGTCTTGGAGAAGGGCGGCGACGGCTTGGTCGGTAAGTGCCGTTTGTTGCTTGACGCCACCCGCGACATCGCTGTGGTGGTCCCAGGCTTCGTGAAAGAGAGTGATGAATCGAACGCCACGTTCCACCAAGCGACGGGCAAGCAAGGCATTGTTGGCAAATGATGCCTCACCTGGTTTGGCACCATAGGCCTCTAGTGTGGCTTTGTCTTCTTTGGAAAAGTCGATGAGGTCTGGCGCACTCATTTGCATCCGGTAAGCCATCTCAAAAGCGCTGATGCGCGAGGCAATTTCGGAGTCGCGCAAGGTTTGCAGGCGACGTTCGTTTAGATCGCGTAAAACGTCGAGGGTGTCGCGCTGCGCTGTGGTATCAATGCCTGGCGGACTGGCAATGTTGAGGATTGGATCGCCTTGGCGACGAAATGGCACGCCGGCATAACTGGTGGAGAGGAACCCACTGCTAAAGTTGGCGGCGCCTCCGCTGCTTCCGCCCCCGCTGGATAGGACCACAAAGGCTGGGAGATTGTCGCATTCGCTTCCCAGGCCGTAGGTAACCCAGGAGCCCATGCTGGGGCGGCCAGGAAGTGGGCTGCCTGTGGAAAACAGGATCTGGGCCGGAGCATGGTTGAATTGGTCCGTATGGACCGACTTCACAATCGCGATGTCGTCTGCAACCTTGGCTAGATTAGGGAGCGTCTCCGAAAGTTCGGCGCCACTTTGGCCATGCTTAGCGAACTTGAAACGGGGAGCTAGCAGTTTGGAGGTCTTTTGGATGAATGCATACCGCTGATCCTTGACCACCTCTTCTGGCACAGGTTGGCCATCGTGCTTGGCTAAGAGTGGCTTGTAATCAAAAAGCTCCAGCTGGCTAGGAGCACCGGCCATAAACAGGTAGATCACTTGCTTGGCCTTGGCCGGAAAGTGAGGCGGCTTTGGCGCCATTAGGTTGATGGGCGACTTGCCATCCGCGGCGAAGGTGGATTGGTTGCCAGACAGGAGGCTTGCCAGTGCTAGTTTACCCAGGCCAACGCGGCACTCCGAAAAGAAGTGGCGACGTGTTAGTTCTTGGAGGTTAGCCATGGCAACTTAGGGTAATGGACTTGGGGGAGAAGGCGATTTGCGATGACTTGGAATGGATGCTGGCATCGAATTCCTTGATTCTGCAGTATTTGGCCCAGGATTCCCAGACCCTGACAGGCAAGTTTTGGCAGGAACGGATGGATGGGAAGACTGCGGAGCTTGCTGGATGCGTGGTGTTAGTGGGTGAAATCTGCCCCCAAAATCCTCTGGTGGTTAAAGGAACCGTTTGGTATATCCCCCTTGCCCGTTGTCGGCATTTACTGAGAGCGACGCGGGGCTTCCACGCTCTATTAGAAAGTGGTTTGTAATGAACGGGCAGGTGCGTTTCCTGGTCCTCCTGAGCGGAGCGGCATTGCTTGTCTTGCAACTTGGGTGCAAGGATGGGCCGTTGCCGGAGTGCATGCATCTCAATCCTTGGCTGCGCAAGGAGTGGGATGCTGACGAAAAATATACCACCACCTTCCATAAGCGGATGGGTGAGTTAAGAGCGGTACGTAGTAAGGGAAAGAACCTTTCTGTCTCGGAACAACAGCGGCTAACCCGCGATGTGGCGGACTCGCTACGAGAAGAAAAAAGTCCTGCCATGCGTTTAGAGCTTGTAAAGACACTCGGAACGCTACCGACAGCTGAGTCGCAATCCGAACTGATTCAAGCCACAACGGATGAAGATCCCGACGTTCGCGCTGAGGCTTGCCGTGGGCTGGGCCATCGCCCGAATGCGGCCTCGGTTGCCGCGCTGGGCGCGTGTTAACCGAAGATGCTGATAACGACGTCCGCCAAGCTGCCTGCAGGCAACTGGGGACCATACGAACGCCGGAGTCTGAAAAGCTGTTACGGCAAATGGTGGACGAAGGTGATCCTGCCATGCAAAGAACGGCTGCGGTGGCTCTGCGAGAAGCGGGGTTTGCTGTGCCAGTCCCTTCTAAGCCTGGGGAGTCGACCCATCTGGCGCCAGAGAGGAACTGGGCGATGCCGTTTGCGGGAATGGGAAAGGGGCCACCTCCTGAGGCAGCACCGCGAGTAGAGCGGACGGCTGAGGCTCCTGCCTACGATGGAATCAAGCTTCGTTAGCTCAGCAGAGGCTGATGAGGCGGAATTTTGGAAGAATGTACGGATTGTGACGGTTATCAGTCCGATATCAATGAAACGCAATGACTCGACTGGCGGCCTCTGGATACTTGCTCAGCGACGCTACTTTCTTAGTGGCATCGTGTCTGGTGTTTGAGAGTGGCGAGATGATTGTGGGAACTACCTCTAGTTTTGCTTCGCAAGATATGTCGCTGCGGCTTTGTTCCGCGCCAAGAGAAAGTAGATTGAGATGATCCGAACGACGCTATCGATTTGCGCCCTCTTCGGCTGCATGGTGTTGTTGACGGGGCTCATTGCGAAGTCCTCGGCACCGGTGCACGTTTCCGAAACCGATGCTTCACCGGCGGAGATTCGCCAAGCACGTCCTCCAGTCAAGCCTGAGCAATCTGGCAAGCAGGCAGGCATGGTGCTTCCTGAAGCGGTTGCAAGCGTGCGGACATTGGCTGCCGTCGATGAAGAACAATGCGCGATTCCAGCGGGGCATGTAGTTACCGTCGCTGCGGAGGAAGAGGCAGAGACGCTGATCAGTGTCGAGAAGACTCCCGTTGATGCCGTGGAAGATTTGCCCGCGAACCCCATTCGCAGTGGTAGCCCAGCCAGCACCAAGACAGGCGCTACCTCTTCCCGCCGAAGCGAACAAATGGTTGCTTTGCGTGGCGGTCGCCGTTCAAACCCATCGGATAGCGAAAAGACAAAAAAGGACTCGGTCGACCGAGGTCCTGGGGGGAACGCCCCTTTTGATCCTAAGCAAGAAACCGGCCCCAAGCCAAGCCTTTCCGAGGATTCCAGCCTAAACGTGGAAGAGGAAGAACAGGCCAAGCAGGAGATGGAAGCTGAAGAAGCCGCTGCTGACGGAGAGAAATCCAAGTCTGAATCCGCCGATAAAGAGGCCGACGAAGAGAAGTCGGCTGCTGCTGATGATGCCGCAAAGTCCGAGGAAAAGACGGAATCTGACGCAGGTAAAGAAGAGCCTCAGTCCAAGAAGGCAGAGGACTCTGAAGAAGAGTCACCTAGCCAACTACAGCCTGTGGGACCTGAAAAGCCTGAGCTAAAGTCTGCATCGGAGCCTGAGCCACTTACTGCGGAACTGGTAGAACTGCAAGATCGGCTGCATGATGCCCTGGCTTACTACTATCAACGGCCTGAAAACGTAGCCACACGCAGCCCTTGGGGTGCGATGCACGCGATGATTGCTTACGGTGTCGACAGTGACCTGATTGCAGGAAATCGTAAGGTCAACGCCATTGGCTGGCTGTGCTACAACGGCACTTGCAATGGCCAACGTTTGTTTTATACCGACCGTGGTCAACTGGTTGCCCAAATTGGTCCTGGTGTGCAAGGGCATGCCGGCCAGTTCCTTTCGATGCTGGCTCAATCACGCGTAAAGACGGATTACCCGATTCGTGTGGATGGCCAAGACTTCACGGTTGCCAGCCTCATTGAATATGAAAAACTGACGTGCAAGCCAAAGACAGAGCTTACTTTCAAGCTAATTGCTCTATCACATTATCTGAAGTCGGATGAGCAATGGAAGAGCCAGGACCAGCAGGACTGGAGCGTCTCGCGGTTGATCAAGGAAGAGCTGGCCCAGCCAATTGTGGGCGCTGCCTGTGGCGGAACGCATCGTTTGACCGGCCTTAGCTACGCCGTGAAAAAGTGCAAGCAGCGTGGCGAGCCCATCGAAGGGCAATGGCTTCGGGCGGACAAGTTCATTCAAGACTTCCACGCCTACACGTTTGGGCTGCAAAATCCCGACGGCAGCTGCAGCACCGAATGGTTCAAAGGACGTGGAAACGATGGCCCACCATCCCGTCGCCTCGAGACGACAGGCCACGTAACCGAGTGGCTGGCTTTCTCGCTTTCGGATGCAGAGCTACGCGATCCGAAAATGGTGAAAAGCGTCACCTACCTAACTAACTTGCTGCTGGATGGCCGTAATGAGAAGTGGTCCATTGGCCCACTTGGTCACGGGCTGCATGCATTGGCCATTTATGATGAGCGAGTTTTTGGCAACAAGCCTGGAACACGCAAGTTGGAGCTGGCCGGTCGCCGTGTCATGCCACAGCAACCTGTAAGACGTTACTAAGTCTGACCGCTTATCGAGCAACCCTTCGTTAGCCCTTGCTCTTTTGGGAGCGGGCTTTTAGGACAGGGTCTGCGGCCAGCGGTAAGCTGACGGCCTTACCCGTTTCTGCGGATTTATAGATCGCCAGGATGATCTCCACGCTGCGGCGTCCCTGGCTTCCATCGATAGAGAGTGGCGTTCCTTTGCGAATGCTGGCGGCCACATCCTTAAAAAGCCGCAAATGGCCATGGTGGCCGATCGCTTTGGGATCCGAGGCGCCACCGCCGGTCTTGGTGTTGCCGGCCATCTTTTCGACGAGCTTTTGATCGGCGGCGTTCATCTTCGCGAATTGCCAGCGTGTAATCTCTTCTTCGCGAAGTACGGCCGTACCATGTGTGCCGTGCAGTTCGATTCGCTTGAGCTCGCCTGGGAATACGGCCGTACTGGCCTCGATTACGCCCAGGGCCCCGTTTTCGAATTGGAGGGTAGCTACGGCGACATCTTCTACAGCGATTCGCTCATGGGCCAACAGCGCCGTGTGAGCGGTAACCTGTACCACAGGACCCATGAGCCAGGTGAGCAGGTCAACACTGTGGATCGCTTGGTTCATCAGTGCGCCGCCGCCATCGAGCTGCCAGGTGCCACGCCAGGCACCGCTATCGTAATACTGCTGGGTGCGATACCACTTCACATAGGCATCGCCTAATGTGAGCTTGCCAAACCGCCCCTGATCCATTGCCTTCTTCAGCAGGATTGACGAATCGTGATAGCGGGATGGGAAGATCGTCGCGAGCAGTACGCCTGCCTTCTTGCAGGCCGCAATCATATGATCGCAGCGTTTGAGTGTGATCTCTAGCGGCTTTTCGACAATGACATGCTTACCCGCAGCTGCGGCCGCGATGCAGGGCTCTAAGTGGGCACCGCTGGGGGTGCAAATGGTTACCACGGTAATGGCCGGGTTGGCGAGCATCTCGTCCAGCGAGCTATAAGCCTGGCAGGAAAATTCGTCCGCAAACTTTTGCGCGGAGGCGGGCGTACTGCTAAAGCAGCCGATCAGTTTCGCGCCGGTCAGGTCGGCAATGGCCCGCGCATGAAACCGTGCGATCATCCCGCAGCCAATGATGCCAAAGCCAAGTTTCATTTGGGGATATCCTTTCAGGATGTGCGTTGGAAGGGTAGTGGTAGGGGAGACCTAGTCGCAAAGCGACACAGGAAAGTAAGTGGAATGCGTTACGGCTTGGTCCCTGGATCCACCAGAAATAAGTTTATGGCGAGCCCGAAAATCGAGAGGGAGTTCAGTAGAAAGTGTATGAAAATCACCGGTAGGATTCGATGGGTTCGCTGGTAGACGTATCCCAGTCCAAGGCCCAATACCGTGAGTGGAACCCAGTCGGGACCGTGGCTGTAGTGCAGCAGGGCAAAGATCAGCGCACTGACGAAGATGGGAATGGCATTTTCCAGCAGCTTGGGGCTTGCCAATTGTTGTGGAGGGGATGGAAGTTGTGTCGGTAGGCCCGTAGGGTGGAACTCCGGCGTTCCCTCGGTGGACTCAACCGCAGGAGTCAATTTGGGAAGGCATAGTCTTTCCAGCCAGCCCTGCAAGATGACACGAAGGACAAACTCTTCGGCAATCGGCGCCGAAATCACGGCCGCAATCGTTGCCAATACGAAGAGCAGAGGGTCTTTTGACTCTTTGATTTGCTCGATGAGTGGGTGTGCGGAACGATACTCTAGTACCTCGACAAAGAGGTACTGCAGGCCGAACACAAACGGGGCCAGCATCGAGAAAACGAGGAACCCTAGTCGCAGGTCGGGGATGATTTCCCGGAGCGCCTTGGGGCCTAGGCCTAGGTCGGTCAAGGTGGCGTGGGAAGAGAGGATCAATAGCACGGCCATCAAGCTGGCAGAGAGTAGTGTTGCTATGGTGCTTGCGCCGATTGCAATTTGCCGATCTTGAACCGTTTGCAATCTTTGAAGCGACGCATCGCCACTATCCATGCCAAAATGCAGCGCTGCCACAAACAGCCCACTAACCAGCAAGTAAACAATGACAACGCCAAGGATTTCTAAGATCGTCCAAGGAACGGCATTGCGAGGGGAAAACTCAATCGGAGGCTTTCCCTGCGCAAGTCCCAGTAAAACCTGAAACCAGCCAAAGACAAAGTGGAACAGCACCATCAGCGCATAGGTCGTCCCTACGAACATGCAGATGGATAACATCAGGGAAGATGAGCCGTTCATGCGGAGCTTTTAGCCATGAAGCGTGCAGCCAGCACCACGTACTCAAGGCCCGAGTAGATCGTCGAAATAATGGCGAGCCAGACGGAGCCGATCAGAGTCCAGGTAATCCAAGCGGGAACTTCCTGACTTGCACCGTGGTAGATCAAGACGATCAGGCTGCTTACCGCAGCGGCACATTGGAAGACCATTTTGAGCTTGCCCGCCATCTTGGCGGAAAAGTCGCCCCCCATTTGTTCGACCGTACCACGCAAGGCAGTGACCAGCATCTCGCGGCCCATGATCAGTACGGATACCCAGGCGGCGATACCCGAGTTGGGCTCCGCTGCCAAAAAGGTAAAGATGCCGCAGATCAGGATCTTGTCGACAAAGGGATCGAAGACCCGTCCTAGCTTGGTAACCTGCTTGTACTTTCGCGCCCAGTAGCCGTCGATCCAGTCAGTAGCCGCGGCGACGCCGAATGCTGCCAGGCCCCAGCCAAAGGCGTGATAGGCAACGCACGCAAATGAAACAATCGCCAAGATGAAGCGAGCCAGCGTCAACACGTTGGGAACGTTGACAATGACGTTTTCAGAGGAGCTGGGAGAGGGAGCCGAAGGCATGGACGATCCTTAACGGACGGTGATAGCGACTCATGCTGGCGACCTCGATCGTCAGCTTGCGAATCTCTAAAATCTATCACAACGGCGCTGAGGGAAGGTATGGTGCAAAGCCCCATCAGGGGAAGGGCTTTGCTATACGTGGTTGCCGGAAAATCAGGCTGCTAATTGCGACGGGGGATGCCTAGCTAGAGGGCATTTCCCTTGGGTTTTAAACGTCTGCTACGACTTCCGTATCGACCAATTGATGGGAGCGCTGCTGAAAGTGGGCCCATTCATTGTCGACTAACTGGGACAATTCACGGCGGAATCGGTCGATGCTAAACCCCTCAGCATGTGCACGGATTCGGTAGGGATCAAACTGCCCCTGATGGGCATCGAAGCGCGAGACGGCCTCACTGATCGAATCGGGAGTTTGACGGTCAAAGAATACGCCTGTTTCACCGCTAATTACTGTTTCCAAAGCTCCGCCGCGACGATAGGCAATCACCGGCGTGCCGCAGGCTTGGGCTTCTACCGGCATGATTCCAAAGTCCTCGTCAGCAGCAAACAAAAAGGCCTTGGCGTGCCTCAAATGCTGGCGCAAGGTGGCATTATCAACATGCCCCAGCAGCTTCACATTGCTTCCGGCCAAGGCGGCGATCTTTTTGTACTCGGGTCCGTCGCCAATGACCAGCAATTGCTTGTCAGGAAGCTTGCGGAACGCTTCTACAATGAGGTCAATCCGCTTGTAGGGAACCATCCGTGAAGCGGCAATGTAATAGTCTTCCTTTTCGGGCGTAAATTCAAACGATTCCACATCGACCGGCGGATGGATGACATGTGCCGGACGACGATACGTTTTGCGAATGCGATCTGCCACATAGTGCGAGTTCGCAACGAACACATCGACACGGTCGGCAGCGAGGCGGTCCCAAAGCCGCATGTAGTGCAGGATCATCCGCGCGGCAATGCTCTTGAGCCCCCAAGTGAGCTTGGCTTCACGGAGGTATTCATTCTGCAAGTCCCATGCGTAACGGATGGGGGTGTGCACGTAAGAAATGTGCAATTGGTCGGCACGCGTGATCACTCCTTTGGCCACGGCGTGATTGGAACTGAGGATCACGTCATACGCGGAAAGGTCAAACTGCTCGATCGCCATCGGCATCAACGGAAGCAGTGAGCGAAAGATTCGCCGGGCAAACGGAAATCGCTGGATAAATGATGTGTGTACCGATTTATCCCCCAGCATGCGCCGGTTTTCTTTGGTGAGAAAATCGACCACCGCATAAACTTCGGCATCGGGATAGACTTGCAGCATTTGCTCCACAACCTTTTCCGATCCGGCAAAGGTTTCGAGCCATTCATGCACAATTGCAACTTGCGGGGACATGTCAACACTTCATTCTAAAACAAGGCGGAATCTCAAGGTCATTACATCGATTGGGAGAGTGCTTGCCACGTTTGTTGGGCCGCGGCATCCCAGGTAAAGTCTTTGACACGGGCGAGGCCACGGTCGATCAATTGCTTGCGCAGGATTTCGTTTTCGAGCAGTTGTTTTAGGCCGTTCGCAATTGCCTCCGGTTCTTCCGGTGGGACGAGGATGGCGGCGTCTCCTGCCACTTCAGGTAGCGAAGTCGTATTCGAAGTTACAACCGGCACTCCACAGGCCATCGCCTCTAGCACGGTGAGGCCAAAACCTTCGTAAAGGGAAGGATAAACAAAGGCGGTTGCGCCGCTATAAACAGCGGCCAGGTGCTCGTCGGACACATATCCCGCGAGCGTCACATTCGGCGGCAGTTCATCAAACCCTGCATCGCGAAAAACGTGACTGGCTCCCCCTGCAATCACCAGGGCATGGTCTTGGACTTGCTTTCCTAGGATCTCCCATGCGGTAAGCAGGCGTCGCAAGTTTTTGCGGGGTTCGAGCGATCCGACACAAAGCACGTATTTTTCAGGAAGGTTGTGGGCCGCACGGGCGGCGGCAATTTGGTCCGCAGTGGCTGGTTGGAATTTGGCATCCACCCCATTATGAATCGATTGAATCCGTTCCAAAGGGACACGACAGACTTCCGCGATACGCATGCGGGAGTAGTCGGAAACGGTCAGAACCTTGCGCACATTTCGTGCAAGCCTGGGGACCATCATGTTCAGCCAGGCGGCAAACGACCGCGAAAAGCAGGCGGCCTGATCGACAAAGGCGCAGTCATGAATGGTGACAACTTGATTTCGAACGGCCAAAGGTCCCGTCGTACAGGGTGACCACAAAAGCCCTTTGCCAACCTTCCACGGAAGGATGCTCTGTTCCCACAGATGGCCCCGCATGCCATTGGTAGGGCGCGAGGGCTCGATCAACTTTGCACTCGTGGGCAACCTTGCAACAATTTCGCGCATACCGCTGCATTCCGGTAATCCGTTGCGAAAGGAAGCGAGCATTCACATTCAAGGGAGCGTTCACGAAGATTCCTGGCCGAGCGACGGAGCTTTGCGAAGGGAGACAAACGAAATGGCGAACCCAATAAGGGCCCGCAAGCCGAGGGGAGGAACATTCGGGGCGAGTTGTCGACAGTAGGCTTGCCAGTTGCCAATCGTCATGACCATGCACAAGAAGGCAAATGAAGGCACGCCCCGGACGGTCGATAGGTAGAGAAAGCGAGGAGACTCGAGAATGGCCAAAAAGATCAAGGGAAAGAAGAACATGCCAATGGCGGTTCCAATCAGGAACCCACGGTATGTCTTGCCGGCACAATATCCAAAGATCGTCCAGTAAATCAAAAAGCCGATGCCACCAAAGTCGACGGCGGGCCAAAACAATCCACCGTAGCTATTGAGTTCGGGATTGGCGTAGTTCTCTAGCAAATCAAACTGCCATTTCTCCCCTTCAAACCCCATCAGGTTCTTGTAGCCCAACGGCGTTTTATCAACCATCGGAAATTCCCAAAGCATCTGAAGCGAGAAGTAGGGGAATGGAGCAGCATCACGATGGATAAAAGCCATAGCGCCATTGTTATGCGACGTCGCGTAGTACCCCAAGATGCGCTCCGCCGTAAACTCGACGATGGAGTTGTATTGGTCCTTGTAGAATTGCCAAGAGCGGAAGTATTCAAAGAAACCAAACGTGATAAATAGTCCAATCACCGCCAAGACGGGCGCAAGCTGAAGCCCTGCACGCGTTATCGGCTTGATGGATTGCCCCATGACCTTGCCCCGCAGAAGGAGGATCGCCGTGGGGACCATTAGCTCGATCAGTGCGAGACGTTCACTAACGATTACTGCGCGAACCGCCGCCAGTCCAAGGACAACCGCTACCCCCAAAAGAAACCGATTGTCACCACGTGCCATCAGCCACATGCCAAGGACAACTGCAGCAATGCCAAACTGGGTACAGGTGGTTACGCCAGGAATGGTCGTGAAGATCTTCTGTTTGATGTCTTCGGAGTCCAGCTTTTGGCCGGTGACGATCTGTTTGATCATGCCCGGGCGAAAGCCGTTCTTAACACCCACCCCTAACCAAGCGGCGTAGCCAAACAGCGTCAGGCCGATGGCAGCAAGGCATGCTTTCCGAAGTAATGGATCCCAGCTCTCAGGAGTAGGTTTTGGGACTTGTCCAATCCGAGTGGCAAGCAGATATCCCACGCCAATCGCCAAAATGGCCGCCACAAACACCAAAAAGTGAGCAGGCGTAAGGAACTTCGGGGCCGCATAGACGTCGTACGTCCGCTGCGGCAACGCAATCGCGGCCAGCAAAGTGAGGCCAGGAACACCAATGAACGCCAAAATCGGGTTCATCCACCACAAGCGACGTAGGGGCTGAGCCTGCGAAGTTTGAGGTGTCATGGTAGGCCTGGGTGGGAATTAAAAGCGGCAGTAAACCTTGGGGAATAGTATTGATTTTAGTCCAAAGGCCAAAATCTCTACCTTAAAACAGTTTGCTTGCAGACTTAGGAGGGATCCTTTGGGCAGCCAAAACGGTTTTGCGGGTTGTAGTATGACTAGGAAAAATTAGCGTTTGGCAGGTAAAAACGGGGTTAGGGATAGGTGGGTCCAGACGCCGGTCAGACGCTTGGCCAAACCCCACAAAAGTAGGTTCTGCAGGGACAGGCTAACCGCTGCGGCGGTCGCCAAACCATTAACGCCTTGTTGCTGTGTCAACCAATACCCCAGCCCAACCAGCACGATGCATGAGAGCAAATTCACAAGCATGGCCACCTTATGAAAGCCAGTCATCGTCAGTGCTTGTTGAGGGTTTCCGCTGACCACCAACACCAAATAACCAACGACCAAAATCTGCAAGCAGGGGGCGGCCGTAATGAAGCGTTCGCCCAGGATAAAACCAAGTGTCCACTGCGGAAAAAATAGCAAAGGAAGCGACGCCAAGATCGAAGGTAGCGCGGCTACCATCGCGGTGGTTTGTAATAAGTGCTGAAGCTCTTTTAGTTTTCTCTGGGCGTAAAGATCAGGGATCGAGGAAATGACGGTTAGGGTTGCCATCTGCACCGGCATGGCAATCAGCAGAACGATGCGCTTGGCGACAAAATAATGATCCAAGTCAACCTTGGCGAGAAGGCGTCCGCCAATCCACATGTCTGCACTTTGCAGGGCGAAGCTTAGTAACTGGGTTAGCATCAGGATAAACCCGACGGCCAACAAAACCTTTATGGCGGCAGACAAAGTGATTGTCGTTGGTGTGACCGTTGTTGGTGGCGGTGAAGGCTGAGTGCTTAGGTCTAAGTCTGCCTTGCTGCGCCGGGCCAAAAGCAGGAGCGGAATCGGAAGTGTCAGGCCTATCGCAACCACATACGACGTAAGCACACGCGCTAAGGTTAAATGTCCCAGCAGTGCCAGCAGAGCTACACCCATCAGCAAAAGGAGGCTACTAAGGGGCCCACCGGCAAGTCCGCCAGAAAAGAGGCTGGCCAGTCGAATTTCCTGATAGCCGCGTAGTGACTCGGCCGCCACCATTTGCCAAGCAAGCAGGGCAATCCCAAGAAACATGGTTAAAAAGAGCGTCGCTTGCGGTAGCGATTCCCCCAGACGCCAATCGTCAACTAGCAGGAAGGCACAGACACATCCTGCCGCGACCAGGGCCGAAATAAAGGTGATACTTCGAGCCGCCCGCCAATACTGGGCTGCCTGGAAACGGTTTCCCAGGGACATGTGCTCTGCTATAAACCGCAACGCCGATTCGTTTTGTCCGAAGGCGGCGAAAATGGCTCCCACGCTTAAAAAGCTAATGAACAGGGAGTAATCGCGCAGCTCACCCTCTGGTAAGGTTCTGGCAAGCAGTAGCGTCAATAACACGTTCGATCCAATCCCTACCAATCGCCAAAAGACAACGGCAATGGCGCTGCCTCGAAGTCGATGGATAGTAGGTGTTGGTGACATGATCGTCGACTGTTTTTCAAAAGGCAGTTGAAGCGGATGGAGTGATTGTTTTCTGGCTAGGCTGTGCCTGGAGCTGGCAACGCATCGGATCGTGTGACGGCTAGGTGCAGCGCCACGAGCACCCAAGCCACGAAGACTGCGACGGGGTTTGACATGCTAATGGCTTCCCACACAAATCCTTGGCGATTTGTCCAGGCATCGAGAATTGGCAGTTCCAGCTTCGCAGCAAAGTTCACAACGCTAGGAGACCAAAGCACGTTAACAAACGGAATGCACGTAAGCACCAATAGCGGGATTCGGACGGAATTTGCCAGCTCTTCCCGGATGCGAACACTAAAGGCGAGCGCACAGACAGCGGGCAAGAGGATCAGTGCATCGTAGATCAAGTGATACATCGACAATGCGATGGTCAAAAGCCCAAACACCTCTTCAATCCCTAGCTGAAATCCCAGGGAAGTTGCGGTGGTGCTAGATGGTGGGCAATTGCGATTACCAACCAGCCAAGTAGCAACCAGGGACGTTATCCCGAGTGGAATGATCATCGCCCAACTTTGGCCAATCAAACGAGGGATCAGTCGCAAGGCAATGACTTCGGAATCAATGCGAACATGCGTGGTACGTGGATCAACATCGGGGTCGGCATTCAGATAGGCTTGGTTCTGCAAAAGAATCGACGGCATCGCACGCAGCCCTTCACGCTGCGAAAAGATCACGATCAGTCCGACGATGCCAATGACTGCGCCGATTCCCCAGCCAATGCGAAGCGCATTCCACCGACGTTGAGCGAATAGAAAGATGCCGAGTGGAATGCCAAAAGTTGGCTTGATGGATGACAGGGCAAGTGCCAACCCTGCCAGCCATGGGCGAAATCTGGATTGGCTAAGTGTGAGGAGTGAAAGCAGTGCGAGTAACGCAGCCAGCTGCCCGCCGTGAAAGCAGGCTCGGCCGGGCTGCGTCAAAAATACGATCGCGCCCACAAACCCAAACGCGGCCAATTCGACCTCGCCCCGGGTCAACTTCAGACAAAGAGCGATTAGTAATCCAAACAGAATCGTGTTGATCCCTACATAGATCGCGGCAGCAATCGGGAAGGGAAGTGCAGAAAGGGGCCCGTAAAGCACCATGATCAGCGGTGAAAACAGCGGAAAGTTGTTTCCCACAGGAAACGTCTGCATGTACTGGGGCGTATTGTAAGGATTGGTGCCGGCCGCAAAAGCTTTGCCCGGCCAGTAAACGGCATCGCGAAAGTCGGCAAGGCCATTGAGCCCAGCCTCTTTGCTGAGGACCGGCTGTCCCTCAATGACCATGTCCTTGGTCATGCGAAACACAACGAAGCCATAAGACAACGTCAATAGCGCCAGTGCCAAGCAGGTTATGCCAAACTTGCTCGGTGTCTTAGAAGTCGTTGCACCAATGGTCATGATGCGGTTCCCGTGGTAGGAATCGCTTCCAGCATCCAGTCGACAATCTTCTTGGCCGCTTTGCCATCGCCGTACGGGTTTTCTGAAACTTGCATGGATTGATAGGCTGTCTCGCTTGCGAGCAGTTCTTCCGCCGCCGCAAGGAGCGGACCTTTGTGCGAACCCACCAGCTTCACGGCGCCACATTCAACGGATTCCTGCCGCTCGGTCGTGTCGCGAACCACCAGTACCGGACGACGCAGCGAAGGAGCCTCTTCCTGAACGCCGCCCGAGTCCGTCACCATGAAATGGCAATTATCCATCAGCCAAACGAACTCAGGGTAGGGGGCTGGCTCTACCAGGAAGACATTGGAACGCTCGCCAAGTAGTTCACGGGCAGCATTTTGAACTTGTGGGTTCAAGTGGACCGGAAAAATAATGGCTAGTTGAGGGTGCTTAGCGGCTAGTTCACCTAGCGCAGAAAATACCTCTGCCAAACCACGGCCATGGTTTTCGCGTCGATGGGTCGTCACCAGAATGAAAGGTCGTCCTTCAAGGAAGCTATACTTCGCCCGCCAATGTTCTTGGCGAGACCGCTCCCGCTCACGCGTGTAGAGTAGCGCATCGATGACCGTGTTGCCCGTAACACGCACCAGGTTCGGCGGTGTTCCTTCCGCTAAAAGTGCATCCGCTGCCCTCTGTGTAGGCGCAGCATGCAGGCCCGCGATTAAGCCCGCCACTCGTCGATTGAACTCTTCAGGAAACGGCGACAATAGATTACCAGTTCGCAGGCCTGCTTCAACGTGTACAAGAGGGAGGCCGCGGTAAAAACTAACCATGGCTGCTGCCAGTACGCTGGTCGTATCCCCTTGGGCCACAAGGCAATTGGGCTTATAGCGCTCAACGACCTGGTCGAGCTCGACAAGCAAACGGCTGGTCAGCTTGGCAAGCGATTGGCCAGGGGACATCACATTCAAGTCCACCTGCGGCTCGATCTCAAAATAGTCGGTCACTTGCCGGAGCATCTCGCGATGCTGACCCGTGAAACAGACGATGGGATCGAGCGCAGCACGGCTTTGGCACTCGAAAATCACCGGTGCCATCTTGATTGCTTCAGGACGAGTGCCAAGTATCAACAACGGACGTAATGTCATGACTGTCTGCCTGCTGTCGAAACTTCTGGATTCGCTACGTCGCCCATCTTTGGCTGGTTGGATTCACTTGCAACGCGGTCGGCAAGTGGCGTCTCCGCTGGAAGTGCTCGTGGAGTACCAGTTAGGCGTGCCCCGGCCCGGCGTGCATGCTCAGCCATCGGTACCACATCAAAGGCATCGGCAAATCGCTTGAGGGTTCGGGTAACAAACTCCACCTTGGTCTTGCCGGGTAAATCCATGGCCGGAAAGAATGCCAAATCAGGATCATCGTCACCACCCAGGAAATCGAGTGGATGCAATAGTAGTGATGGCTCTTGGCCAAACAAACGGCAAAGACGCACAGCCCAAGCAAAGTAGGTATCTGCCAGCCAAGGAGAAAATCGCGACAAGTAAAGAAGGTAGCTAAGGTGGATAGGAGTCCGTGCCAGCGGCATGGTTGTCACAGGGATCTCCACCAGTGAGTGCGGCTTGGTGTCCCACCGGTACGGACGAAGGGGACGAAAGCCTTCGGATACCTTGCCAAACAGAAGCTTGCGCTGCTCTCGTTCTTGGCGGCTGAGTCGTGCGGTAAAGAAATAGTAGGCCCGCGCGAGCGGCCCTAGAAAAGTGGGAAACGTCGAACAGTCGTAGGTGTATCCACGTTCTGCCAAGGTGCACAGCGTTTGGCGCGAAAGGCTGAAGCCTGGCCCACGAAAACCAATGGGTCTTACAGGGCAAATGTTGGCCAGGGCTTCTTCGGTCCGGACAAACTCTTCCTCAAGGTTGGCAGGGGAATAGAGATGTAGCCAAGGTTCATGCCGGAACGAATGGTTGCCAATCTCATGCCCGCGGGCGTGGATTTGCTGGAGGGAGGCGTGGTTCTTTTCTAAAGCCGCATCCTGGCCAACCACAAACACGGTGATCTTGAGTGAAAGCGAGTCAAGTACATCCAGAAAACGGGGCACGACAAGATCCAAATAGCTGGGAAACTTGTCCCAGCCTGGATCACCGTGCGTCTTCATGTAGGACCACTTGTTGTCGAGGTCTAAAGAAAGGCTGGCTGTTAATTTAGGCATGGGAGGCAACCTCCGTGGCCGGTGCACGGCTTGAGGCGGGCTGGCAGAGTGTTTCGATGGCATTCTCGGCCAAGTTCACCGTTTCATTCACATTCAGTGTTCCATGAACGATCTGAGAAGAATTCACTACGAACAGGCCCGGAACCGAAGTTTCTGTCGGGGCGACATTCTGAAAGAAGTCAGATGTCGGGAGGGCAAAAACTTCTTTCACGCGCGATGTACGAACCGCGTGAACCTTGTTGGTCGCAAACTTGGGGAACATCCGCGTCAGTGCGGCCAGGAAGTGTGATTCAATTTCCGCATCACTCTTCTGCCAGAGGGGATCGGTCGGATCAACGTACTTTGGCAAATAGAGAAGGGACTTGCCGCCAAACTCTTGACGGTTGACCAGCGCAGACATCTCAATCAATCCCGTAAATGGCACCCAATCATCGGTGATGTTGGTGACGTAGTACGGGGTCAGTGGTTCGGATACTAGTACTGAAGTACAAATGATCCCCAGGTACTTGATGGCCCGTAGACGCTTTTGTTCGTTGGTCTGCAATGCAGGGCACAGTCGGCTAGTCACATTGCCGGTTGTGGTACATACCACCCGATCCGCTGTGAGAGTCTCTCCGTCCGCAAAGGTAAGGTGATGGCTCCCCGCGGCATCAGAAGGGGACTCAATGTTTGTGACGGGTTGCCCGAGCCGAATGTCGACCCCCAAATCCGTGAGGCGTTTTGTAAAGGCTTCGTGTAGGCGGGCATAACCACCTGGCAAATAGCCGAACATTTCTCGTTTCAGGCCGGTGCGCCTGGCAGCGTACATTCGTGCGATAGTCGCCCAGATAAACGTCGCTGAAGTTTCACGGTACGCTTCACCGAGCTTCGCTTTTAACAAGGGAAGCCAAATCCGCTCAAACGTCCGTTTGCCGGAATGCTTCTTCAACCACTCCGCAACAGGAATCGATTCCAGGGCCTTGGGGTTGGTAATGCGTGAAGCGTGCAGAATGGTCCACGCGAGCCGCGCTTTGTCCAAAAGGTTAAGGGGCGGGAACTGGAGGAAGTCCCAGTTGCTAGAGAGGGAGTGCAATTGACCATCAACAAAGAAGCCGGTCTTTGTCGTTACCCACTGCATTTCCTCGTCGAGTCGTAATTCCTTGAGGATCTGTCGAATCCGTGAATCGGACAATAGCGTCACATGGTAGTGACGATCCCACTGGACATCTCCCACGGTCCAGGCATCGGCCAGTCCACCAAGGTGCGGCTGAGCCTCGATCAGGGTTACTCGCATTTTTCGCTCGACGAGCCGTAGCGCAAGAGTCATGCCTAGCATGCCTCCCCCTACGATGGCGAAATGCGTCTGTCGTTCTGGCATGGCAGAGTTGCCTCTCTCGTTTGTAAGAATATGCCAGGAGGGTGCGTTAGCGAGAAACGGCGTTGTCGCTGGTGACTTCTTCAACCGTTTGGCCATGAATTCGGAAGGAGTGGCCACATGCACCACAGGAAACGTCGTGAGCAACGTCAGCGGATAGTTCAGACCAGCGGGCAATGGGTTGTCCACATCGGCATACAGCACCAATGCTGACGGCCGGGTTACCGATTACCAGATGGAAGTCAGCAACTGGCTTGGTTACCACCGACCCCATCCCCACCATGGAAAACCGCCCCAGGGTGATGTTGCAGCCGATGATTGCACCCGCGCCGATCGTGGTTCCCTCTTTGACAACCGTTAGCAAAGTATGCTCATCTGGATCGGAGGACCGCAGTGCGGAAAGGTCATTCGTTGCAGCACGGGGATAACGATCATTGGTGAAGATCACCCCCGCACTGATCATGACACCATCTTCAATGGTGACTCCATTGCAGATATAGACATTCGAATTAACCTTCACCCGGTTGCCAATCGTCAGGCCGTAAGCCAAATACGATTTACCCCCGATGATGCAGTCCTCGCCAATCGTTGTCGAATGCCGTACATGGACGTTGTCCCAAATGCTGGTACCACGTCCCAAGACTACATCACGTTCAACGATGGCGGTTGGGTGAATCCGATTGCTCATACCGTTTAGCCTTGCCCCATTCCGTCGACGACTGGTTGTCCAACCCCCACAGGGGCATCTTGGAACTTGGAAACAACCGAGACCCAGCTGCTACGCCACATGGCGTCATAAGCTGCCTCGATCACTTCCACCGAAGCCAACGCATCGGCCAGCGTGATTAGCGAAGGAGCCATCCCACGAGCGGCCGAAGCAAAGTTCTCTAGTTGGCTGCGGAAGGCTTGCACCTTGTCGTAACCCTTGCCAAATACCGTCCAGTCACTGTCTCCAGCGCGGCGATACTTGGATTCCTTCCAGCCCACATGGATCGTTCCCGACGAGCCATAGATGCTCAGGTAGTAAGGGAGTTCCTTGTTAATACTCCAAGAGAGGTCAATGGTTCCCATGACCTGCTGCTGGCTGCGAATGAACATTCGCACGGTGTCTTCTACCGGAATGTCCTGAACTCGCCGACCTTCAATAACTTGGATCTCGGCGATCGGGCCTAGGAAGTAACGCATGATATCGACGGAGTGAGTACCATTGTCGATCAGTACACCACCACCACTGATAGTAGGATCAGAATTCCAGCGGTGAGTCATATCCACGCGCGAGGTAAAGGCGTTCTCGAACAGGATCACGTCGCCAATCAGGCCGGAGGCCACAATCGAGCGAGCCTGAATCACATCCGTGACGTGGCGGAACTTCGATGCCATCGTCAGCATGGCGGACGACTTCTTTGCCGACGCCAGCATCGCCTGCGCACCAGCAAGGTCAATTGCCAAAGGCTTTTCACAAAGCACATGCACGCCTCGCGACAGGAAGAATTCTGCCAGTTCAGGGTGCGTGTTAGGAGGACTGCACAAAATCACCGCTTCACAATAGGTATCGTGAAGTAGAGCCTCGACGCTGGAAGTGCTGATGCAGTTCATACGTTCGGCCAAGGCGTCGGCAGCCGGTTTGCTGACGTCGCACACACCGACGAGGTCTACTAGTTCACTGCTGGCAAATGCCTGAGCGTACGTTTGTGCGATTGCGCCGGCGCCAACCAATCCGAAATGCATTTTAGAAGTCTTTTTCATGGGATTTATTCCGTAATCTGGCGGACAGCGTCCTTGATGGCCTGGGCAATGTAATTGACGTGTTCGACTTCGTACTTCTCATTCCAAGGTAGCACGAGAATTTGCTCCAGACCCTGGAAAGTGCCCGGGAAACGGTCCCGGCTGTAGTCAACGGCCTCAGGACGGGCCAAAGTGAACGGCCAGCGGCTTTCGCCGAAGGTTTTTTGGTCCCGGAAGACCTGGCAATCAAAGGCTGGCTTCTGGATATACCGGGGAGCGGAGAAAATTCCCCATTCTTTCAAGGCAGCACCCAGTTTCACGCTGCCGCCTGGGATGATCGCTTCATCCACCTGGAGGCAGTACTTCCAGTAGGTGTGGGTGTCGCCCGGAAGTACCTTGGGGGTGGCAATTCCTGGGATTCCCTGAAGTTGGGAGGTCAGCAGGTCAGCCATTTCAATCCGCTGGCTCACCGATCCGTCCAGCTTGTCCAGTTGGGCTACCGCCACCGCTCCGTGCAATTCCGTCATGCGGTAGTTAAGGGCCAGGAAGTAATGGTCCGGCTTGGCATCGCCGTAACCCCAGGCCTTATTCACAAACAGGAAGACGCGGCGGGCATATTCTGGGTTGTTGGTTACCACCAATCCCCCTTCGCCAGTGGTGATATGCTTTCCTTGTTGCAAGCTGAAGCAACCGATGTCGCCAAAGGTACCGACAAGCTGCCCTTGGTGCCTAGCATCAAAAGCTTGTGCACAGTCTTCAATGACTGGGATATTGTGCTGGCGAGCCACCTTCATGATTTCGGTCATGTTGCAGGGGTTGCCAAAAAGGTGCGTCACCATGATCGCCTTCGTGCGAGGGCTGATGACAGCGGCGATGCTGGCAGCTGTCACATTGCAGGTGGCAGGGTCCACGTCAGCAAAGACAGGGATCGCACCTTGATACAAGATCGGTGTGAGAGCTCCCATGTCGGTGATGGAGGTTGTGATGATCTCATCACCTGGCTCTGGGTTGATCGCAGCGACCGCACAGTGCAACGCGGCACTTCCATGCGAAGCGGCATGACAGAATTTCATCCCCATCCGCTCAGCCCAGCGGGTTTCGAGCGTCTTTACAAAGTTGCCCTTGGTACTGGTCAGCGTGCCGGTGCGAATCGCTTCGGTCAGAAGTTCGATTTCTGATTCCCCCAGCGTACGACCCGTTGAGTCCTGGTCGCTAGGAAGCGTCATCTTAGTTCTTGTCGTCGTGCTTTGAATCATGGTGCAAAATCCTTGGGTGATGTCATCTCGTTGGCAAAATCGCGGTTAAGCCAATGGCAGCAGGTGTAAAACAAGTAGCAAAATCTTAGGTAGCGTCATCCGTTAGTAGAGATCGTTGGGTAGTGCAGTTCCTTAGCAAGGTCGATTGGCAAGCGGTGCGGCAGGGGCTTTAGGGTAGGGGCGAAACGGGGAAAACAAGCGATCGATTGCAGCACGTGAGAGGAGGCCCAAATGGCGAAGCGTTGCTCGCATCACCCGCATCTTGCTTTGGCCAAATTTTCGCGTACTCAGTACCGCAGGAACCTCCACCACCTTGTGGCCGGCGCGGTCTAACCGCCAAACAAGTTCAGTAATGCCTACAAAATCCGGGTTGGAAAGCTCGAGGTTGGCGACAGCCGAACGACGATAAAGCCGGAAACAGCTGGTGTAGGTATGCAGCTTTTGGCGAAGGACAAACGAGTACATTAGCGACGCCCGCTTGGATAGCCACAGTCGCCAGGCAGGAATGTTGAGCACATTTCCCTGGGGATGGTAGGGCGAAGCGACGGCCATCGCCGCATCTTCAGGAAAGTGAGCCAGCATTCGCAAAATGTCACCGGGATCGTAGCTGCAATCGGCATCGATCGAACCAATGACTTCGTAAGACGCGGCAATAATTCCCGTTTGGATCGCGGCCGCAATTCCTCGGTTAGAAGCGTGACGCAAAATGCGATAGTTCGCCGGAAGTTTCGCCGCGGTCAGCAGCTCAAAGGTACGGTCAGAGCTTCCATCGTCAACTAGCAAGAACTCCAATTGCAATTCGGCGCCGTCGGCCGTCGCCATTGCCTGGGCTTCTTTCTCAAGCATGGCGAGCGACTCAAGCAATTGCTCAATCGACTCCTCTTCATTGAAGCAAGGAACCACCACAGACAGCTGGGAAACATGCGATGTTGCCAGCGGCAGTGAGGGCGTTTTCGGATTGGCGGTGTATAGGCTAGACACGGTGTCGATTCGCAGGCGGTGTGCAATAACGTCAGGGAGCTATTCAGTCACGGTTGATCTTTGAAGATGACTACCTGGGGTGGGCAGGGGCAGAGCCAGGAACAACTGGCGGGGAATCTGCTCGCTTGGGGCGATGGTCAGCTCGGCTTGGCTCTTCACTGCGAGCTGCCGATTCGTTTGCTTTTGCAGGCGTGGCCGCTGCGGCATCCACTTTGGCAGCGCTCAGGGCCTGTACCGAAGGACGTTCTGTAATTAGCGAAACGCCAATTCCTAAAATCGTCGAGAACATGCCCCCCATCACCATGGTCAGCAATAGGTTCGGACTCGAAGGGGTGAGAGTTTTTGTTGGTGGTTCCAAAACAACAATGCTAGAAATGTTAGCTTGTTGCAGTTGGCTATCGATTCGAACTTGCTCGAGGTTTTCCGAGTACTTCTTGTAGTTCGCTGTTGCCAAAGTGAGCTCTAATTCCTTGGCATCGACCTTCATTTTGAAGCCGTTGAGGTCAGCCTTGCGAGCTTCTGCCTCTTTCAATTGCGTTTGCAGCGTAGCAATTCGTGCCTTCGAGTTGATAAAGGCCGCTTCACGCTCTTGCAGCTGCGTCTCCATCGCCTCGCGCGTTTTGCTCATTCCCTTTGTAACTTCGGTGCTCTTTTGTTCGGCGGCCACCGTTTTGCGAGCAACGGCCAGTTGGCTGCGCACCTGTTGGAGCAGTGGGCTTTCGTCACTGAACTTAGCAGCCATCTCTTGTTCTTTTAGTTCTAAATCAAACAGCTTGGAGCGCATCTCCTGTTCGGGCGTTTGCGGTTGTCCCGACTTTTGTTCCAGAACCACCAGATCAGGCTGCTGAGCAAGTGCTAGTTTCCGCGACAATACCTCTTTCTCAACCGCATCCTTTTCCGCAATCGCTGTAGCGAGCGATGTCTCTAGCTGGCCAATCCGCTCCAGCAAGATTTGCTGTTGCTGTGCAAACGAGGCAATGCCCGAGTTGTCTTTCAGATCGCGCAGTGCATCTTCATGCTTGGCCACTTCGGAACGGAAAAGCGAAACCTGCTTTTCAAAGAACTCTTCAGAGCCGGCCGTATGATTGGCCTTCACATGTTCATTGCGTGCTTGGGTCACGATCTCGTTGAGGATCTCGCGGGCTACGGTTGGATCTTCAGCTTCCATCGTGGCCGTGATCAGGGCTGAACGTTTACCAGTCCGGATCGCTAGGTTCTTGGAAATGTGCTCAATGGCGTCGTCCCGTTCGCTATAAACCTGGAATGGATTGAGGTTATAGGCGGTCAGCCACTGGAAGTAGTCTTTGATGGACGACTTGTTCTTGTCTTCTTCGGTCTCCCCCATCACAACCGCAGGGGTTAGCTTGTCGACGACCTTTTCTAAAATGACCCGGCTAGTAAGTAAGTCACTAAAGGCGTTGACCTCGCTCTCACGCGAGTCACTAACAGAAACAACCTGGCCGTTGGTAACGGTTGGGTCGATTGTGATGCTTTCTTTGCCCAAGCGGATAAGTAGCTTGGCTTCGGACTCATACTTCCGGGGAGTCTTCGAAAGGTAGGCAAGTGTAGCTGCGGTCCCTAGGGCTGCCACTATTACAACCTTTACAACCATCCAAATCGAGATTGTCGGAACAATCTTAATGGCGGATTCTGTTTCATAAAGGTTTTTCATGTCGGACGCCTTGCTTGACCTTATGCGGGTCAGAACTACTGATTTGAGAAAGGCCTCAAAATCAATACAGGTAAAATAAACGGCCTTAGAGGCTCATGTATCTTAGCGCCAGACTAATTACGACTCAAGTTTTCAGCTACTATTTCCCCGCTAACCCCCTCATATTTTTGGTCTGCACACCTCTCCAAGGACCGCTTGTAACGATTAGGTAGATCAGGAAACTTAACACGCACACTTTGGCCTTCTCGGCCCCACATCGGTCGGCCCTGCTGATAATATGAGGGGCGAAGTTCATTTCCCGCCCCTCCAATCAAGGTGTTAATATGAGGAAAGTCTCCCTTAGCTCATTGGTTTTGATTCTTGCGTTTCCCTTGTTGGCAATCGCAGCCGACGCCGAGCCTGGTTTCACCTCGCTGTTTGATGGGAAGTCCTTGAAGGGCTGGGAGGGCAAGCCGCAGGTGTTCCGGGTCGAGGATGGCACGATTTCGGCCGGTTCGCCCACCGAGCGGGTCCCGCAAAACGAGTTCCTGGCGACCGAAAAAAAATACGAGAATTTTGAGCTTCGGCTCGACGCCAAGCTGGTTGGCAAAGGGGACAATGCCGGAATTCAGTTCCGTTCGGAGCGGATTCCCAATCACCACGAAGTAATTGGTTACCAATGCGACATGGGATTTGCCGGACCACGTCCGATCTGGGGCTCACTCTATGATGAGTCGCGCCGTCGCGATTTTCTGGCGCATGGAGATGCTGTCGAAGTGGGCAAAGCGCTGAAGAAGGATGACTGGAATTCGTTCATCATCCGCTGCGAAGGTCCGCACATTCAGATTTGGCTCAATGGGGTCGCCACGGTCAATTATACGGAGAAAGCCGATGATATCGCTCGCTGCGGTATTATCGCTCTGCAGATCCATGGTGGTGAGCCAGCCGTTGCTTCCTATCGCAACATTCGGATTCGCGAACTTCCTGCCTCGAAAAAGTAAACGAAGCGATTTCGTCGTCACATGCCTTCGCAAACGCAGTTCGTTTATTTTGATCTCGGCAACGTCCTGCTGGATTTCTCGCACCAGCAGGCGGCCAACCAAGTAGCCAGCCTCTGTGGCATCTCGCAGCAGGATGCTTACCGAGTGCTGTTTGAAGAAGGGCATCAGTGGGCATATGAGTCGGGAAAAGTAACGTCTGAAGAGATCCACGCCACATTTTGTGACGTGACTCAAACGGCTTCACCACTTCAGGATTGGCTACTAGCCACCAGCGATATCTTTCAGCCCAAGCCCGATGTATGGAAGATCGCACAGCGGTTGGCCGAACACGGATTCCCTCTGGGGATTCTCTCCAACACGTGCGCAGGGCACTGGGACTTTTGTCAGCTCAACTATCCCGAACTGCTTAGCCGCTTTTCGGTGCATGCCCTTAGCTTTCGCATCGGCACGATGAAGCCCAATCCAGACATCTACATTCAGGCGGCCCGCTTAGCGAGCACACCACCAGAAAACGTACTGTTTATTGATGATCGCCCCGAAAATATCGAGTCGGCCAGGTTGCTTGGGATCGATGCGATCCATTTCTTAGGCGCAGAAGATCTGGCGAAACGGCTTTCACACCGCGGGATCGTGGTTTAGCTTTCACCGGGCAGGCTTTGGACGCTTGCGATGGCGGCCTAAATTTTCCCCCGGTTTTGCCCGGACGGCCCGCAGAGTGGGCTTACCGCTCCATCATCGGTCTAGTAAGCTAAAAGCCAGCTTCACCCCACTATTTCCGTCAGGGGCAGTTTCGTCTGTATTTCGCTTTTGTGTTCGCCTGAAAGGGTGGATTTTTAAGCGATGAGAGTTACAAACGAATCGCTCGTGCGGAAATGGTAGCAGTAAGTCGATAAACTCTACTTAAGCTTTGGGGAATGGGCCTCGCCCTTCGTGGTGGACATTGTCTCCAGAGGCTATGATAGAGCCCTTAACGTAACCTCCGCTGTCGCTTCCCGTTACACCTTTTCGGTTGCTCCCAAAACTGCCATGCCCATCATCAAATTCGTCAAGGAAAAGAAGGAAATTGAGGTCGCCGAAGGAGCTAACCTTCGCAATGAGGCAATCAAGGCCGGCATCAACCTCAATCAGGGCGTCAATGGAATTGGCGCTTCGATCAATAAGTTTGTGAATTGCATGGGGATGGGAACGTGCGGCACCTGCCGCGTGTTAATCACCAAGGGTATGGAAAATACCAACCCAATGACGATTCGCGAGTGGGTCAAGTTCAAGGCATTGCCCGTTCCAGATCCGATTCCTTGCCTATCGTTCATTGGCAACGAAAAGACCATGCGGCTGGGCTGCTGCACGTCGGTAAATGGTGACATCGAAGTCACCACCGGTCCTGAGCTCAACCTGTTTGGCGAGAACTTCTTTAGCTAGGCCTTTAGGCCTGCAACTTGGGGGGATGCGCCATGAACCAAGTAATTGCCATCGTGCGCCCCCATGTCTCCGAACAAGTCGTTGACGCACTTCGCCGCGCTCCCATTGAAGCGTTGAGCGTTCGCGAAGTTAAAGGCTATGGCCGACAAAAGGACAACCTCTCTGGCTACGAAGAGGGCGAGTTCTCGCTCGCCTTTTTACCCAAGGTAGAAATTTCGCTTTGGGTGGATGATGCCCGTCTCGCCGAAGTGGTCGACAAGATCCGGGCTGTCGCCGAAACGGGCCGAACCGGCGACGGCAAGATCTTCATTCTTCCTTGCCAGCCTGCCGAGCGGGCCATCGAACTTTCCAAGGCTAAGCCCGCAGGCAAGGATGCTGCCAAGGCCGCGTCAACCAAGGGTTCACGAAAGTAGTCCTTGCTGAACCGGCAACAGGCGATGGAGATATTGCCGATTCTTCTCCTTGCAACGCTCGACGTCTGCCAGGAGTGTTTCCCCGTCGCGATCCTTAACCAGCAACGCCAGCTTGGCGATTTCCGTCACATCCTGGGGCAATTCATGCCGCCCGGAATGGTTCAGCAGTCGCAATCCTGCCTCAACCGTCCGCAGAAACGCGTAGTTATTCACCAGCTCTTGCACTTCTTGCTTCGTGATGCCCAGCCGGCTCTCACCCAGGGCGATTAGGGTTTCCACTGTGGAAAGTCCTGAAACGCATACGCTGGCGGGCGTGCCAAGCCACGGCAACGATAATGCAATCGCCTCGATATCCAGCGTTCCTCCACTACCACGCTTGAGATTATGTGGGCTCGCATCGCATTCCAGCTGGGCGCGCCAATCACGAAGCGCCGCAGGTACTTGGGTGGAAAGCTCCAGTTGCTGAAACGTCCTTTGCAGGGTGACCAGGACTTCTTTGCCGAAGGCCGCATCACCACCCACGGCACGACCACGCAACAGCTGTGCAGCCGTGACGAAGCTGGCCCCCTCTGCAGGGAACAAGGCAACCAGTTGCTCTAGCGAGAATGCTTCGACATGGTTTTCTCCGCGGGAGGCAAGCGCCGACTGAACCGCATAAAGTCGACCTTGCGAGGTCAATGCGGAAAGCTGCTTACTGACTCGCTGCGCAAGCTGCGTGAAAAAATGCTGCGTCGTAGTAACAGGCCCACGTTTGTTGCGAGCAATCGTAGGTCCATCACCAGCATAGACGACCAAAATATCAAGGTCGCTATGATAGTTGGGCTCATGTGCCCCCATTTTTCCAGTCACAAGCACCGTGAAATGGCATGGCCTGTCGGGAGCCCCTTCCTGCGTTAGCCGTGGTTCGCCATACTTCTCGACCAGCTTGGCGTATTCCAGATTTAGCACATGGATCAGGCAAAGTTCCGCAACATCCGTTAGTGCCTTTTGTGCAACGGCCAGCGGCTCTTTGCCAATCAGGTTACGCACGCCAATCTTTAAGTGTTGGGCATCCTTGAATGCACGCAAGACCGGCAGCGTATCCTCTTTGCCGCGACAAAGCGACTGAAGCTCTTGTCGCAATCGGTCCGCCGTCGGCAAATGCGCCAATTGCATGGCGTCAATTAACTCATCAATCATGCCCGGATTGCGGATCAGAATCTCCGACAAGTAGCGGCTCGCAGCGCACAGCCGAACGTACAACTGCAAAGAAGGAGGATGTTGCAGGAATAGCTCCCACAGAACTCCCTTAGCCCCCAGCGAATTGCTAACGCGAAGCAGGTTGTCCAGGGTAAAGTCCGGATCAGGCGTTTCCGATACCGCCAGCAGTAGTCGATCCGCCAGTTGTGCCAAATGATGTCGGCAACTTCGTGTCGAAAGGAAACTGATCGGTTCGACGGCCAAGGATTGCAACGTGGCATAGGCATCCAGTGGACGCTCAAAGCGATATTTGCTGAGCACATCCGTAACATCTTGCACGCTCGGCATGGGGGTCAGCAGTAAATCCCCTTCGCGAGAAATCGCAGAATCACCTGATGGGCCATCTCCCAGCAGCGGCGTCAAAACATTGGCCAGCGTTTTTGCAGCCTCGGCAAGACGCGTCTGCCACGCAGTGGTCATTGCGTTTGCCGGGGCTGGAATACTGTCGGTGATATTCAGGTTTGCCCACTCGGCCAGTTGTCCTTGCAGGATCAACTCTTCCAATGCGAGTAGTCCGTTTTCCAAACTCGTTCGTTCCGTAACGCTAATGATCCCGGTGATTTCCAGGCTGCCAATCGCAACGAGCGTTGAGGGCGTATGCAATTCCAGTTGATCGCCACCTCGCAACAGCTGAAGGAATTCAACGGTCTCATCAAGCAAGGTGAGCCAGCGTTGTGCCAGCGACCAGCCCAGCGGTGCATCCGCTTCGTCACCGCTCAGCATGTTCCGTAGAGTGTTTCCCAGTCGACGCTTAACGGCCAAAATGCCTGTCTCATCTGCCTGGCTCAAATAGCGACGATAGATCCACGGCGACAATTGTGCGACAAATCGCTCCCCTAATTGCCGATCGCCTGCAATCGCACGTGTCTTCACCATCTGCTGCCGGTGCCAGGTTCTTCCATACCCATCTAAAAAGCCGGTGGCCAAATCGATAGGAACTAGCCCTGCCGAGCCCGCTTCAGGGGGAAAGACATCCTTGAGGATTGCCATGGCGGCACGGTCTTTGTCTTCAGACCCCAATAGCCGCAGCATGGTGCGCATCACGCGCTCACCAAATTCAAGGCTTGCGCGCCGCCCGGTTTCTTCTTCAGCTGTCGTTTCACAGATGCAGAATACTTCGGACGCCGTCAAGTAATCGCTGGCTTGGCCTCCTAAGGCGCCAATCGCAAGGACCGCAATCGTTGGTTCAACCAGTGGCCGCGCCATGGTGGCCCGTCGTAGTTGCTGTTTCACCAGCAACAGGGCTGTTTGATACGCCCCAGCGAGCAATGCTTCCCGCACAAAGGTCAGTTGTTCCAAAATCAGCTCAACGCGATACCGCTGGAACACCTGCGAGTACGCCACGCGCAAAGTTTCACGCCACGCCAAACGGCGAAAGGCATCCGTAAGCGCTCGTTCCTCACTCAGGCTGGCAGTCTCTCCAAGGAGCAAGTCTTCCAGCATTTCACGCGTGGCTGGTTGGCCATCGGTTGCCAGTAGATAGTCAAATGCCTCGGGATCTTCCATCAGCATCTGCTGAATGTGCGGTCCCAAGGAAATTGCCTGTAGCAAAACCTTGCAGCTATTCTTTTCGCGTTCCAGCATGGCCGCGAACGACAAAGGGCTGCGCACCGTCGCGATTACCTGCACCATCCCCGCCATGACGTCGTCAGGTGAGGCAATCTTAGGTAGCAGCTCTTTGAGGTGATCGCATAATCCTGCAAGCAAGTCCAGCGTAAGTCCCGCAGCCGCCAGCTCGGTCAAGCTTTGGTGGGCTCGCGCAGCATCCTTCAGGCCCCATTCGCCAAAGATCGATTCGGGGGGCGATGTGCCATCAAGCAGTCGAACTAGATCACGGATTTCCATGCTTCTGACTATAGTTGACGCCATAAAAAAAGCCCACCAGACCGAAACACGATCTGATGGGCTTTGGATAAATCATCCTCGGCAAAGCCGACACCACACAAGGGGTTTCGGCCGACGGGGTTGCATGCCAGCCTAGTCCAAGAACCCTACCAGCTCTTGGCTACGGCTTGGTTGCTGTAGTTTACGGACGGCCTTCGCCTCAATCTGACGAATACGTTCGCGAGTCACCTTGAAGATGTGTCCAACTTCTTCCAGCGTGTAGCTATAGCCATCACCCAGCCCGTAACGAAGCTTGATGATCTCACGTTCACGATAGCTCAGCGTCTTCAGGACCTTGTTGATCCGATTACGTAGCATCTCTTGCGATGCACCCGTGGCTGGGCTTTCTGCCGTACCATCGGGAAGCAAATCGCCAAAGTGACTGTCTTCGCTGTTGCCAACCGGACGATCGAGGCTGATCGGGTAGCGGCTCATCGCCAATACACGACGGGCTTCATCGACCGTCGTCTTAGCGCGACGGGCTGTCTCTTCCAGCGTTGGTTCGCGGCCGAGCTCTTGCAGCAGCTGGCGCGAAACGTTCCGCACGCGAGACATCGTCTCGACCATGTGGACCGGAATACGAATCGTACGGCTTTGGTCGGCAACCGCACGGGTAATGGCCTGACGAATCCACCAAGTGGCATACGTACAGAACTTAAACCCACGGCGATATTCGAACTTGTCGACTGCGCGCATCAGGCCTGCATTGCCTTCTTGGATGAGGTCCAAGAAGCTTAGGCCACGGTTGCGGTACTTCTTGGCGATCGAAACCACCAAACGCAAGTTACCTTCCGATAGTTCACGCTTTGCACGTTGGTATTCGGTGTAAACCTGCTTCAGCGTTTGCACGCGGGCAACCAAGCTCTTCGGCGTCTCTTGCGTGATGACCAAGATGCGACGGCATTGCGATACCCAAGGTTGACGCTCGGCAGGAAGCCCCTTGGCCGCCTTGTGAGCTTCGATCTTGCCTCGCAGTTCCATCAGTTGGGTCGAAAATTCTTCCAGGTGGCGAATCTTCTGTTCGATACGTTGTGTCCGCAGGCCCAATTCTTCAACCAAGCGAACGGCACGACGACGGCGACGCGAAAGGCGAACCCAAGCTTGCTCGCGACGAGCCTTTGGCTGGGTCTTGCTTAGCGACAGCAGGTAGTCGCGGCGATTCCGCTTCAGCAAAATATCAACCGTCCGCAGATTGTGCGGCAAACGGCCAAGAATCTGGTCCTTTTCCAAGCGGTCCGTTACAGACACCTGAACGGTGCGATCAAAGGGGAGTTCCCCGTCGCTTACACGCTTCAGATCCTTAAAGGCCGATTGAATTACATAATCGCATTCCAGCAACTTGGTACGAAAGCGACGGCGAGTCACTTCGATCTTCTTGGCCAAGTAGATTTCCTGGGTGCGCGTCAGCAGCGGGATTTCGCCCATCTGCGTCAAATACATCCGAACAGGGTCGTCTGACCACGACTCTGTGTCTTCACCGAGCGCCAGCAACTCCTCTTCGTCGATCTTTACATTGACGTCGCCGTCTGCTGCAGGATCAACGGGGTCTAATCCGTCGGCATCTTCCAGTTCCAGCTCAGCTACCGCCTGCGCGGCAAAGCCTTCGTCGTCCTCTGGGGTGCGTACAGCATCGTCGTCAAATTCTTCCAGCAATGCATCGAACAAAGTGGCAACTCCTACACCAAAATTCCAAGTGGCAAATTGGGCAATCTAATCAGTCCTTCGAGAGGACCTTTAGCCAAAGTGCGTCACCATCTGACCATTTAATTCAAGACGCAGCTCATCGGCATTCGGTCGATGTCCATTTGATTTCCAGCGACGGAAAACATCGGCACATCAACAGGCGGGCATCAACCTCGTAACAAAACGTAATCTACAACCGCAAATTCACTCTTCATGGCATGAGACAAGTCTATCACTCATCCCCGGGCTTTCAGGCATAACTTTCAATTTGGAAAGATTTTACGCTCGGCAAAACATTAACGCGCAAACGAACCACAAGGTCCTCTTCGCGATCTCACCTGCTGCAGCCCTACTCCTCAAAAGGAAATCGCCACAGCAAGTTTGCTTCACCCAATCATTTCCAAAACTTCATCCTTGCAACACCTGAGCATTTAAACTCAAGTCAATAATTTGCCCGACCACGCAGAAAATCTCACGATTCCAAATCAGCCGTCACTCTGTTCCAAGGCGACGTGCACCAACGGGAACCGGCAACGGTACCAATTGGCGCGAAACCAAACGTAGGCCATCAAACACATCTTGCTGAACCTGAGGAGCAATTCCCTCAACTTCGTCAAGACCCTAGCGCCGTTAAGAGAAATACGTTCCGAGTACCGGAAGTGATCGAAACATGTCCTAACGACTGTCCCAATTTTAACTAGGGGGAAGCGCGGGTCTAGTATCAAACTCCCAGAAACAATGAAGATTTCGCGTTGGATGGACGACAAGCCTACCCTAAAAAATATTCCCGATTTTGCCGCATTTTTTCCAGTTTTGCGCGTGCCATTTTTTCAATATTCCACCCGTTTAACAAATGCCGACTTGCTTGTCCCCTAAGGGAAATACCACTACCATTAGACCCTGCCTAAAGAAGGCTCTCGGCCGCGCCGACCAGATGCCAACGGTCGAAGAATTGCTGATCATCCCCTCTGATTAATCGCTTGGTATAACATGAATTCTTCAGATTTTAGTGGACATGTCGCCCTTGTTACCGGTGCCAGCTTGGGAATCGGACGTGCTGCGGCACTCGCATTGGGTAAGGCGGGGGCCAAGGTTGCCGTCAATTATCGCTCCAACCCAGAAAAGGCAGCCGAAGTCGTTGCCGAGATCAAAGCCTCTGGGGGCGAAGCTATTGCGATCCAGGGAGATGTAGCCGATCAATCCGCCGTCGAAAAGATGGTCGCAGAAACGGTGGCCAAATTTGGCAAGCTCACCGTGGCCGTTAGCAACGCCGCCTACAGCGACCGAGAACTCTATTTTGAAGCCAAAATGGAAGGTTTTCGCCGTACTGTCGACGTGACGATGTGGGGCGCTTTTTATCTGATGCGTGCCGCGACCGTCGAAATGATTCGCCAGGGAGAAGGCGGGGCAATTGTCCTTGTTAGCTCGCCACACGCGTTCATTCCTGCCCCTCGCGCCATGGCCTACAACATGTCCAAGGCCGCGATTGAGCACATGGCAAAGACCGCTGCCATCGAAGTGGCGGAACATCGCATTCGAATCAATGTGATCCAGCCCGGCTGGACCGACACTCCCGGTGAACGCAAGTTCGCCAGCGAGGATACGCTCCAAACAGCAGGTGCCAAGATTCCGCTGGGCCGGCTTGGAACGCCCGAAGAGATGGCGGACGGCATCTTGTTCCTTTGCGACCCTAAGCATTCCTACATGACAGGCGCTCAGTTGCTGATCGACGGTGGCATCTCCCTCCCTTGGTGGGCGAATCGTGGATCTGCCGCCCCTGCATAGTCAAGGAAAAAGGCGTTTTGTCGTGCGTGAGCGAGCGAACCAAAACGATTTTCGTACGTAAATTGGGTTGAATGGGAGCTATGGTTGGAATGTTCGATTCCCTGGCTCGTGGTTGTCGGAGGATTGGGGGGGAAATTGTCTTATTTCCCAAGTGTCTAGTTGGTGGCGGAGCAGGCCGATTGCCTTTGGAAATGGGGACCAGCCCGTCTTCAAAAACGGCGGTGGTTTTGGCCAGAGGCAGTATTTGTTCAGGAAGTTCAGGATGCGGCAATGAGTAATCAGTACCTCCTTCCCTGCAGCTGCGGCAAGTCCGTCAGTGTCTCCCAGACGCAAGCCGGCGACATCGTCACTTGTGTATGCGGTACCAACCTCACGGTTCCCAGCATTCGCGAACTACGCAAGCTTCGGCAAGTCGAATCCCTCACGCGCCCACAGTACCGTGTTAAGCAGGAAAGCAACTGGTCGCCACTCCAGGGAGTCCTTTTCGCACTAGGCCTGCTGCTGGTAGTTGCCGGCGGCGGTGTTGCTGGCTACTACGGATTCTGGCATTACCTCTCCATTCCACATGCCACTGACACGTCGAAAGTGGAAACCGAGATGTGGGGCGAAAAGCTAGAAGGCATGACGCTTTCGGAAACGGTCGCCTTATGGGATCTCGCGATCAAGCAAGGCTTAGGAGACCAAGAGGTTCCCACTTGGAAGTTTGCTAGAGAGGTCATCGAAGTTCTGGAACAACGCTGGAAAGTTGCAACCGTATTTGCGGCGATCGGTGCATTCATGATGGTGGTTTCATTCCTGGTGGGAGGCAAACCCAAAAGCAACAATCCGCCCTACTCAGCCCAGTACTAGCGCTTGACTGCCAGGTGAAGCGTCTTCCTCACCCTTATTGCTTCTGCAATATCAGCGCCACAACCTGCGATAGTTCGTCTATTTGCGTTGGCAGGTCAATCCGCTGAGCAGAAGCAGCCTACATGTGTGAGCTAAAAGGTTGTTTTTCGTGTGGCGACCAGGCGCAATGCTTTGGCACGCGCGACAATGTTTTCTGATTCATCGCGCGACCCCGCTCGTCGTTGAGCCCCCAACATTTCTGTTGCAGAGATAGCGGGTGAATGCTCTACTTCTGGAGGGCTTAGCTCCCTGCACGACGAAGCGTGTTTTACTCGCGTTTAGCGATATCACCTGGCTGGATGCCTCAAGCGGTAAAAAGGAAATGCATGATGCACGGTCGTTTTCCCTTTAGCGTCGTTTGCCGTACGGCAATGGGTGGAATCGCATCGGTGTTGCTGTTGCTCGGAGCATTCAACAGCCAATGCCTTGCCGATGAGCCAACTGTGCTTGATAAAGCCAGAGACGCAATTCTGAACTTGCACTACATCAAGTACTCTTTTCGCAGCATCGATGTTAGCGCCTTAGAAGGAAACACCATCGATTTTATATCGGAAGGGGTGAAAACGAAGACTTCCTACAGTCATTCCACCGGCGCTGCACCTAATCCGCATCCACGAATCTTTAAGGGGCTTTCCCCAAGGGTTATGTTTTGCGATGACGCTTACAACGGCGAGTTCTTTCAGCACTATTCCACATACGTTTTTGAATCCCGTCCAGCAGGTTTTTATTCGTTTTCGCGGTCGATGCCACTTGGTGACGATTCCAGTTACATCGGGCCCTGTCTAAATCCTCTCGAAGGATGTTACGAATGGGTTTCCTTTAATCGCCCATCAGGCTACCGCTGGAAGCACATGAAAGACCCAGAAGTCTGGGCTGAGCTGAAACCGAAACGCACAATGAAGATCTCAGAAAATGGCCTTACCATTCATCGGTTGGTTTTTGAACTGAAGCACGGGCGTGATTTGACCGTGGATTTGGTCGAAGATTACAACTACTTCCCCGTGAGGACGGCTATCGGTTCAGACTCAGATCCCGATGGGGAATCCACACTTTTCCAGTGCAGCAACTTTGTGAAGGTGGATGGCAGGCATTTCCCAACCGTTGTTGAGCATTTCTTTCGGACGAGCCCCAAGTCCGGATTTCACAAGGATCGCTATGAAATCATTGCGAAGAGCATCTCGTTTCAGCGCTCAAACGACCTAAATGAAATCAATATTGTCCCGGTAGCAGGCGATGAAGTGAACGATGTGGACAACCGTGAGATGTCGATATTTGGAAAAGAAGGGACGACAGAAAAACTGCCCGAACGGAAATAGCCCCTTCGTCATCGTCGAAGAGGTTTTCCCTTATTGCTTTTGCAGGATCATTACCACATCCTGCGATAGCTCATCAATTTCCGTCGGCAAATCGATCCGATAGCGAAAGTCATACACGCCGGCGAGTTCAAACTCAGGCACTTCGCGGATCAACTGAAGAATCTGCTTGTGGGTATAAGTCCTGAACTTCAGCTCATCACGAATGGTTAGCTGCTGCCGCGGCGAATCGACATTCAGAGTCATCTCGCAGCGTTCCAATCGCTTCTTGAGGTTCGTCTCAACCGATACCAGCCTTGTTTGCAGGCTTAGCTTGCCGCGCCGTGTGGTCCAAATCTCTTCTTCAATGGGCTCGGTAGTCAGCGGCGTAAGGTGCAGGCCCAGCACATAAACGCCCCCTTTACGCAGGCACCTGGCCATGCATCGGAGGTGGTCGATGGCCTGCTTTTCTGCCAGTAAATGACGAAAACTGTTGATCGTATTAAACGCAGCATCTACCGGTTTGGGCAGCGTAAAATCTGTCATGTCACCGACGAACGCACTTTCCGGCAAGCCATGTTTGGCGAGTCGACGATTGCAAAAATCAATCGCATGCGGGTTCAGATCAAGGCCCGAGCACTTATAGCCCGCCTTGGCAAGGCGAAAGATCAGCCGTCCTGTTCCACAGGCAGGTTCAAACAGGCTCTTGGTTTTGCCAGGTACGTATTTTGCAAATACGCCCCGCAAAAAATCCACCTCGGCCCGCCAATCGCAGCCAAAGACAAGATCGTAATACCGCGGATAGTCGTAGAGGTTTCCTGCCACGTCCGATTGCTGCGGATCGCTAACTTTCGATGCCAAGATCCTCTCCCATACTGATTCGAAAAGAGCGCTGAAGCGCTGGTGTCAGGTCTGCTAAGCCAGCAGGCCAGGAATAACGTTGCCGTGGACATCCGTCAGTCGGAAATCCCGTCCTTGGAACCGAAACGTGAGGCGTGTGTGGTCAATGCCTAAGCAGCGAAGGATCGTTGCTTGAAAATCATGAACATGCACACCATCTCGCACGATGTTGTAGCAGTAATCATCTGTTTCGCCATAGGTAATGCCTGGCTTGATACCGCCCCCCGCCATCCACAAGCTAAAGCACCGACCGTGGTGATCTCGGCCATAGTTGTCTTTAGATAGTGCCCCTTGGGTATAGACGGTTCGCCCAAACTCGCCTCCCCAAATCACCAGCGTTTCGTCGAGCAGACCTCGGTCCTTCAAATCTTTAACAAGAGCGGCACTCGGCTGATCCACATCCTTGCACTGTCCCTTGATTTGAGAAGGAAGCGCACCATGTTGATCCCAGCCGCGATGCATCAATTGAATAAATCGGACGCCGCGCTCTGCCATCCGCCGCGCCAGCAAGCAATTCCGTGCAAACCCGCCATCCACGTTGTCCTCGCGAATGCCGTACATATCGATCGTCTCTTTCGTCTCGCTCGAAAGATCTGTCAGTTCAGGCACCGAAGCCTGCATGCGGAATGCCATTTCGTACTGCGCAATGCGGGCATTTACTTCCGGATCGCCAAACGACTCCGCTGCTAAAGCATTTAGTTGCCCCACACCGTCAAGCATTTCTCGCCGCGCGGAACGATCTAAACCCGCTGGATTGGAAAGGTACAAAACCGGGTCATCACCACTTCGAAAGCGAACTCCCTGGTGTTGCGACGGAATGAAGCCGCTTCCCCACAGGCGAGAGAAGATCGGTTGATCCGTTTTATTACCGCTCCCTTGCGAAATCATCACAATAAAGCCGGGTAGGTTGTCATTCTCGCTCCCCAGACCGTAGCTAAGCCACGCCCCCAGGCTAGGCCGACCAGGTTGTTGCGATCCCGTCTGCAAAAACGTAATCGCAGGGTCATGGTTAATCGCCTCGGTATTCATCGACTTCACGACAGCGATATCATCCACCACTTTTGCCGTGTGTGGCAAAAGTTCGCTAAGCCACGTTCCGGACTTTCCATGTTGAGCAAACTTGAACATGGATGGTGCGCACGGAAACGACTTTTGCCCCGAGGTCATCCCCGTTACCCGCTGACCCTGGCGAATGGAATCAGGCAATTCCTGACCATAGTAGTCGGCCAGTTTAGGCTTGTGATCGAACAGATCGATATGCGAAGGTCCCCCCGACATCACCAAGTAGATGATCCGCTTGGCCTTGGCAGGAAAATGCGGCGCCGAGAGTACGCCAGGGTGAACGCCCCCTCGTGGAATCGTTGGCGCGGCAAACAGTTCCGGGTTCAGTAGTGATGCAAGGGCGGCCCCGCCAATTCCTGTCGCCGTGCGTCCAAATAGCTGCCGCCGGGTCATTAGTAGTTGTTGTGCATCATTCAAGTTCATGGCTTCATCCTTCACGAAAACTACTGCATCACGTACTGACTAAACTCAAGCTTCGCTTACCGCACCACCACTAATTGCGCGTCACAAACTCATCGAGATTAAGTATCGCACTTGCCACCATCGACCAAGCTGCCAAGTCCGCTTGAGATACTCTCTGGTCATGAGCGCTCTCACCAACCTTGAGCAGTTTTTCTGCCTCGGCCGGCTGAGCCTTAAACCGAGTCTGCAATTTGACCAGCATTCCTCCCACAGCGCTTCGCTCTGCTGCCGAAGGCGCCCGGGACAACGTGACCATAAACAGGTGATCAATTCGCTCGGCATCGTTGGGTTTCGCCAAAACGACCCTCTCTGCCAAATGACGGGCTGCTTCGACGTAGGTCGGATCATTCATTAGCACGAGCGCCTGTAGCGGAGTGTTTGTCCGTGCTCGGCGAACCGTACAGGTCTCGCGATCGGGCGCATCAAATGTCATTAGGCTTGGTGGAGGAGCCGTTCGCTTCCAAAACGTATACATCGTACGGCGGTACAGATCGGCACCATGGCTTTGCGAATACTTCTGAGCCGACCAATTATCACCATCCGCGCGAGAGGCAAGTTCCTCCCAAATTCCCGCAGGTTGATAGGGCGAAACGCTCTCCCCACCAATCTTGCGATAGAGCAGGCCGCCAGCATCCAGCGCACTGTCTCGGATGAACTCGGCTTGCAAACGGAAGCGACTACCCCGTGCCAGATTGCGATTCTCCGGATCTTGGCGACGTAGTTCCGCATCCGACTTCGACGACTGGCGATAGGTGCTGCTCGTCGCCAAACGCCGGATCAGCTTCTTCATGTCCCAGCCCGATTCGCGGAATTCAACGGCAAGGTAATCCAGCAGTTCTGGGTGCGATGGCAAATCCCCTTGCAGCCCAAAGTCTTCTACGGTCTTGACCAGTCCCGTTCCAAACAGCATTTGCCAGTAGCGATTCACCGTAACACGCGACATAAGCGGGTGGCTCGGGTCAACCAGCCACTTCGCCAAGGCAAGGCGATTGTTAGGGCTTCCTTTTTCCAAAGGGGGCAGGAAGGAAGGTACGTTGGCGACCACTTTGTCGCCGGGCTTGTCATAAGCTCCACGCATCAGAACAAACGTCTCCCGAGGGGTGGGCATATCTTGCATCACCATCGTCGTGCGGATGCTCTTGTTGATCTGGGCCTTTTTCGCCTGAGCCAACTGCAGCGCCTCGGAAGACTTCATCATCGCAGGCGAAACAAACCGGCGATAAAAGCTTTGCAGGTTGATTCGTTCAGCATCGCTTCGCTTCGAACTCTCCTTCGCAAGGATCTGAGCGATCTCTGGCGAAATCGAATCGCCAATTCCTGCCGATGCAACGGATGCAAGGTCAAGTCGGAAGACGCCAAACTGATGGCCAGCAAACATCGACTGAAAATCCAGCGTTACTCGAACGCGAGCCCCAGGGCCTTGTATCGGTGCGGCCAATCGAAATACCGCGACATGGTCCTTCCCCACCGCAGGAAATATCGCCCAGCCACCACTGGGGTTATTGTCGATCGCGCTCGAAACAGGAAAGGTCGCTTGGCTAAAGTCCGCTTCCGCTTCGGCAATCGATTCCGTGCGCCAAGCTTCGCCAGCCGATCGCTTTGACTCAACCTTGACGTTCGTCATCACAAAATTGCCGTTGTCCGAACGGCCAGGCCCACCAGCTGGCAGGCTCTTGTCGGTCATCGTTGTCAAGCGAATCGCTCGCACCGCTGTCGAGTTCAGTTCAAACTCCACCGTGTAGGTTTCGGTTGCGCCACGCGTTCCCGTTGCTCGATAAACGCCATCCGTTTGCTTGAAGTCCGCTCCACTTGCTGCTTTGATTTCATTCGATTGAATCGGGGTCCATGTGCGGAAGTTCGCACTAAGGGCTACTTTCTCCCAGGCCGCTTGTTCCGCATCCACACTTTCCGATGGACTGGAAAGGACCTTTTCTAGTGCAGCAATCTCCTGGTCCAGTGACGAGATCAGCGTTAGTTGCTGCCGTGTTGGCGCCGGGATCATCGGGGATGCATTACCCTTTGAACCATCGAGGCCATTCTCTGGCACCGCATTGAAGAAGGCATATAACTGATAGAAATCTTTTTGGGTAAGTGGGTCGTACTTGTGATCATGACATTGGCAGCAGCCAATCGTCATTCCTAAATAGATGGTTCCCAGGGTGTTCACACGATCAACGATATAGGCGTTGAGATACTCCTGAGGAATCGCTCCTCCCTCGAAGTTGATCATGTTGTTTCGCTGAAACCCACTAGCAAGCTTGCGCCGAAAGTTGGTTTCAGGGTCAGCGGTGTCGGGTAAAAGATCCCCCGCAATTTGTTCGACGGTGAACTCATCATAAGGAAGGCCATGGCTAAACGAGTCGATCACGTACTCGCGCCAGCGTGTCATGTCACGCCCTGAATCGATGTGATATCCATGCGTGTCTGCAAATCGGGCCGCATCAAGCCAGTCGACTGCCATCCGCTCTCCATAAAAAGGAGAAGCAAGCAATTGGTCAACCAATCGCTCCGTTGCATCCGGGCTCTTGTCATTAACAAAAGCCTCCACCATGTCCAGGGTTGGCAAAAGGCCCGTGAGGTCCAGCGATAATCGTCGCACAAGCATTGCGCGGTCGGCCTCTGCCGTCGGCTTGAGTCCTTGCGTTTGCATCTTCTGGCGAACCAGTACATCAACCGGATTGCGAGTCCACGCCTGCGCCTCATCATCGGCAATTGCAACAAGCGCGGGCGCTTCGGGGGAACGAACGACCAATGCTTTTGATATTTAGCTCCGCCGGCAATCCATCGCTTTAAAAGCTCTTTTTGCTCGGGCGAAAGGGGCTTATTCAATTCGGGTGGCGGCATGATGACATCCGCATCTGCCGAAAAAATCCGCGTTACAAGCTCGCTCCCCTGTGGATTTCCAGGAACGATGGCCGTTTTGCCACTTTCAGCCGCAGTCGTTGCGCCTTCTACCATGTCCAGTCGCAGGCCAGCCTTACGATCCGCGCTGTCAGGGCCATGGCAGCGATAACAGTGCTCAGAAAGAATCGGGCGAATCTGCCGATCAAAATCAATTCCGTCTTTCGCAGGTTCTGCGCTCGCTGCGATTCCACCCGCAATCAGGAACGTTGCACCAGCGACGACGGCCAGTATCGCCTTCATCCGCAAGCCGGCTCCATAAGTTGGCTTGCCTTCGTTCAACCGGCCATTCAATGGATAGTTCATCATTAGTTCACCAGCCTTGGCTTCTATAGCAATGCTTAGCGGAACGGCAAGAATCGTTGACTCAAAATGACACGGAAAATGCCGTAGCCCTATAGCCGTTAAGTATAACCCGTCGCGAATGGCAAAACCACGCATCCAGCCCGTCATTACCGGAAGTGCTGGCTTCGTTGTACCAGATCCGCACAGCACTACTTTCGCTGGGGGCGATGAATCACCTAAGCTAAGCAAACTGCAATTGTGCGGCCCAGCTCAGAATTACGTCAACCGTTGAAGTTTGGTATGGCAAAAATCTACGACTCAGTCCTCGTCATCGATGTTGAGTCGACCTGTTGGCAGGGCCCGCCACCGCACGGGCAACTTAGTGAGATCATCGAAGTTGGAATCTGCGCTGTCAGCCTAAAAACGCTGGAGCGATACGACAAACAAGCCATCCTCATTCGGCCCGTACACTCGCGGGTGAGTGATTTTTGCACGCGCCTCACTTCGTTGACGACAGAAGACCTCGCCGACGCGGGCTCGCTGGCGGACGCCGTCAGTATTCTAAAAAAGCAGTACCGTTCGCTGGATCGGCTATGGGTCAGTTGGGGCGATTATGATCGCCGCCAGTTTGAACGGGTTTGCAAGGAACTCACCGTTCCTTATCCGTTTGGAAAGACGCACCTCAATTTGAAGAGCCTTTTCGCCGTCGTCTTCGGTCACGACCGAGAGATGGGGCTGGATGAGGCGCTGGAGTTCCTCAAGATTCCGCTGGAAGGTCGCCACCATCGGGGCGTGGACGATGCCTGGAACATCGCCCAGATTTTTTCGCATCTCATGCGGATGACGCGTGGCTCGCTACTTGCCACGAATCTCGTGGATTAGGCGGTTTTACTCGCCAAAACTTCCCAGTTGAGCCAAAAGCTCGGCCATCTCGCCCGCCGCATGTCCATTTCCCTGGCGTCGGGCTTCATCAATACCATTGCGAAGCCAAGTCCGGGCTTCATTGATCCGGTCAAGCTTGGAAAGTAGCTGGGCGCCGCGAAAAAACGAGGCGACGTGCGCTGGCGTGTCCTTGGTGAGTCCTTCGAAAAGAGCCACGCTTTCGTCGAACCGCTCTTCGTTGTCAAACTCGATGGCCAGGCCGTACCGCAAGAACTGGTCCTGCGGGTCGTTGGCCAAAAGTGCTTCGATCTTCTCCCGACGTGCTGTGCCTGACATGGTTTCCTGCGTTCTCAAAAACCTCTAAAGACAAATTTCGCCCCGCTATTGGGTTTCCACCCGAGTGTATCGGAACTTTCTGAGTGATGCGAATCGGTCCCTTAAAGAGGGGTGTTGGCATGGTTTTGCGAGCTGGACATTGCCGTTGACCATTAAGCTAGCGAAGATGTCCAGGCGATTCCAACGGGCGAAGGTGTCTTTAGGGCAAGATTTGTTCTTCCCTACTGTGCAAAGTCTGGTCACACACTTAACATAACCCGAATCGGTGTTGTGGTTTGCGAGAAAAATCAAAGGGTGGGGGCTTGTGGTTAAGCCCTGCCTTGTGCCATATTTCACAAACTTCCCGGGCTGCGGGGATGCTATCATCAGGATGGATACATCGTTCGCACGCAGCGCAACGTTTTTCCCAGTAACGACTTGCGTCGATTGTGCGGCAAGGCGAGGCTTCGGTGGCAAAATTCCTTAACGAGTTCGTTCTCGCTCGGCTTTTCCTCTTTTTTGGGGTGGAGATCGGCCCGGATAACCTGATGGGTTATCTTCTCGCGGCGGCGATCCATGTCGGACTGCTTCTTAACGTCGTAGCGGTTGGCGCTTTGGTGTTCATTTGGATGGAACGCAAGATTGCGGGCCGTATCCAAGATCGCCTTGGTCCTACACGCGTCGGTGGAAAGTTTGGCTGGCTTCAAACTCTGGCTGACGGCCTGAAGCTGATCACCAAAGAAGACGTTACTCCAAAAGATGCAGACTCGCTGCTCTTTAAATTGGCTCCCTATGTCAGCTTCGCGGCAAGTTTTTCCGCGTATTTGGCTCTTCCCTTGGCCGACGGCTGGGCAGCAATGCCTATTAACGTCGGTGTTTTCTTTGTCATTGCAATTCTGGGGCTCGAAGTTTTCGGCGTGATTCTCGCCGGTTACGCCTCGGGTTCGAAGTGGTCGTTGTTCGGCGGTATGCGTGAAGCGGCTCAGGTCGTTAGCTACGAAGTGCCAATCGGCATGTGCGTAGTAATCCCCGTCATGCTCTGCGGAACGATGGATATGGTCGCGATTGCGAACATGCAGTCGGGTCTGTTTACCAACTGGCTTGTCTTTAATGATCCGTTCACCTTCTTGGTCTTCTGGGTCTATTTCACCTGTGCCATCGCCAGTGTGAACCGTGCTCCGTTCGACTTGGCCGAAGCCGAAAGCGAACTGGTTGCTGGTTTCCATACGGAATACTCCGGCCTTCGCTGGAGCTTCTTCTTCATGGCCGAATACGGCTCGATGTTCCTGGTGAGTGTGCTCGCCGCCATTTTGTTCTTCGGTGGCTGGAACGGTCCTATTCCGATTTTTGGTCCAAACGCCTTGAACTGGGCCTACGCTCCTGGTGCGGCCGATTGGTCGGTCACCGGATACTTGGCCACTGCTGCTGGCTGTATGAACCTGATTATGAAGGCCGTTGTTGGCGTAACCGTAATGATGTGGGTACGTTGGTCTTTGCCTCGTCTCCGTATCGATCAAGTGATGACGACCTGCCTCAAGTACTGTGTACCGCTGGCTGCGTTTTGCTTCCTCGGTGCTTTGTTCTGGCAGCTCAATGCCTTGCCAACGATGGGTGGCGTTGCTCCAGCTTTGCCTGGTGGTCGTGCTGCTTGGCGTGAGTCTTGGGTCTATCAACAGGCCAGTCAAGCTGCAAAGCCAGCTGCCGCACCTGCTGAAGAACCCGCAAAAGAAGAGCCAGCCAAGAGCGCTGGAAGTGATAAGAGTGCTGCGGCCAAGGTGGCTTCGCTGCAGGAGGTGGCTCAGTGATTCCTTTCGATTGCATGCCGATGGCTGCTGCCTTAAATTATCATTCGTTGTTCTTCTACCTGTTCTCGCTAGTGGCTTGCGGTTTTGCCGTGGCCGTGCTGGCTTCGAAGAACGTGGTTCGGATGGCCTTCTATCTGACGTTGGCACTTGGCTCAACGTCGGGACTCTTCTTCCTCGCGGGAGCAGAGTTTATTGGTGCCATGCAGTTCATGATTTATGTCGGTGGTACGCTTGTGCTGCTGATCTTCGGTGTGATGCTTACCGCCCAGAGTCGCTTCATCTCCATGCAGACCCCTGCAGGTGAATGGGTGCTCGGTGGTGTGGTTGGTGCGGCCTTGTTGCTGCTTCTGCTTCGCGTTGCCTTTAGCGTTGGTGCTTGGACAACTCCACTGACGGTGGATGAGCGTTCGGCCCTCGTGATGGCAGATAGCAAATCCAGTACGCCGATTGGTTTGGCGCTTTCGGGCGTCCGCGTTGACAAGCTCGACGGCTCATCGGAAGGCAAGTCCGGTTATCTCCTGCCGTTCGTGATCGTGTCGATGCACTTGCTCGTGGTTCTGATTGGTGCAGGCTATATGGCTCGCACCAAGAAGTCTCGCACCGGCGCTCTGCTTGAACGATCTGTTCCTGCGGCGACTCCCAAGGATCGCAAACGTTATTTGCCAGTCGTAGGCGGTTTGGCCAGCGGCTCGCTTGCCAACCTGATTTTGGCGATCGCTTCGTTCTCGCTGGTTTTTGCTCCATCGCTCCTCAATCCTTCCGCTGAGCCAGCTTCCGAAGCTTCGAAGTTCGCTCAAATGGTAAGCGAGCATTTGGCGGCTGTTCCTGGTTGGGCTGCTATCCTGCTTGGCCTGCTGTTCTTCGCGAACCTGCTGCTTTTCTCCGTTGTTTACAACTGGCAAAAGTGGGGCGTGGTTGGTTTGGTAGTTGTTCCATGCATTCAAGCATTTGCTATTTCTTCAACTCCGCTAGGTGCGGGTGTTGCAGGAGTATTTTTGGTGTTGGCCTTGGCCCCTGTTGGCCTTTTGATTGGACTTTTGGTGTCGCTAGGTAAGCCCACCATGTGGTCACAGTTCGAATAGTTGACGTTGGGTTAGTTTTGTTCAGTGAGCCTTGGTCTTTTGAGTTTTGTTGAGCATTCACATGAATCCCTTCACTGATCCCATCTCGGTATCGCATTACTTGGCGGTTGGTGCCGTCCTGTTTGTGACCGGCGTGGTCTGCATGGCCACAAAACGCAATGCACTGGGAATGCTGATGGGGATTGAGCTTGTGCTCAACGGCGCGAATTTGAATTTCATCGCCTTTGGAAGCCGGCTGCTCCGCAAGGATTCGCTGGGTCTGGATGGCGAGCTGATGGCGTTGTTTGTGATCGTCTTGGCAGCCGCTGAAGCAGCCGTTGCCTTGGCTATCGCACTCAACTTTTACAATAACCACACCACCATCGATGTCGATCAAGCCGACGAGCTCAAGGGCTAATGGATCCCAATATTATCCCGAATCTGTTGGCGGCTGCCGTCGTGCTCCCGCTACTGTCGTTCTTCATCATTCTGGTAGGTGCCAACTACCTGAAGGCGAACGCTGCTTGGGTCTCCATTGGAGCCATCGGCGGTGCTGCCGTATTGTCGTTTGTGGCAATGTTCGGAGCTTGGCTCCCTAATAATTGGCCCGCCGGCTCCCATCATGGTGATGAGCATGCCGTCGTTGCCCATGATGAACATGCCGCTGGTGAAGGTGAAGCCGCTGCTGATATGGCAGAAGCCAAGGAAGAGCATGGGGATGACCATGGTCATGACCACGAACATGCACACGCTGCCAAGCCAGCGCTAACCGGCGAGTTTTACTTGCTGGGTCAGTTCGGCAAGTTGCGGATGAACGTAAGCTACTACATCGACGCCCTAACGGTCTCGATGTTTTGCATGGTGACTTTGATTGCAACCTGCATCCATTTTTATGCGATGGGTTACATGCATGATGAGTTGCATCCCATTACGGATAATGAAGTGCAGTTGTCCAACGGACATAGCCTCAAGCGTCCAGGCCGGTTCCCTCGCTTCTTTCAGTCCCTGTCGCTGTTTTGCTTCAGCATGCTTGGGCTGGTTTTGTCAGGCAACATCGCCCTGGTTTTCTGCTTTTGGGAATTGGTCGGTATCTGCTCCTACTTCCTGATCGGCTTCTACGTCGAACGGAAGAGTGCTTCTACGGCTGCTAACAAGGCATTTATTGTCAATCGCGTCGGCGACTTCGGCATGATCATCGGCCTGTTGGCTTTGTGGTCTAGCCTTGGCACGTTTGCCTTTGGCGACATCGATGTCGATCACAAAGATGGCATCACCCAGAATGAAATGGGTATCTTTAGCCAGCTTCGCTCGGCCGAGAATCACCATGAACTCAAAGTTCCGCAAAAGATGTTGGACGAAGGGTTCACGCAGCGTCAGGCCTACTGGCTTTTGATCGTTGCGGGCGTGGGGATCTTCTGCGGCTGCGTTGGTAAATCGGCTCAGTTCCCGCTGCACGTTTGGTTGCCAGATGCAATGGAAGGCCCGACCCCGGTTTCGGCTCTGGTGCACTCGGCGACGATGGTGGCGGCTGGTGTTTACTTAGTTGGACGTTTTATGCCGGCATTTGTGCCGGAAGTGCTGCTGGTCATTGCGATCAGCGGTTGTATTACGCTGTTCATTGGTGCCACGATTGCGATCACGGCAACCGACATCAAGCGAGTTCTGGCCTACTCCACAATTAGCCAGCTCGGTTACATGATGATGTCGCTGGGCGTCGGCGGTTGGGCTGCTGGCCTGATGCACTTGGTAACGCACGCCTTCTTTAAGAGCTTGCTCTTTATGTGCTCCGGATCGGTGATCCATGCGGTGCACACAAACGATATGCGTCGCATGGGCGGCCTCTTTAAGAAGATGCCGGTCACTGCAATCACGATGTTGATTGGCTGCTTGGCAATCGCTGGCGTTGGCGTACCGTTTGTAATCGGCTTTAGTGGCTATTACTCGAAGGATGCTATCCTCGAGCAAGCCTACTCGTTCCAGTTGAACAACAAGAGTCCGCTTGCGGGGGCATTCTTTATCTTCTCGGCAGGTGGTGCCGCGATTACGGCCTTCTACATGTTCCGGATGTGGTTCATGACGTTTGTGGGCAAGCCCCGCGATGCGCATGCCTACGATCATGCTCACGAATCGCCGCCAGTCATGTACATGCCTCTGGTGATTTTGTCGGTCTTTGCGATCGCGGTCGCTTGGGATATTTCGCTGCTGGGTTACGGCGTGATTGCCGCTGGGTTCTTCATTGCGAAGGGCTTGCAGCAAGGTTGGTTCAAGGGTGCCGAGCATGCTGCTCACGATGCCCACGGATCTGACGATCATGGTCACGGCCATGACTCGCACGGTCACGATTCCCATGGGCATGATAGCCACGGACACGATGCACACGGCCACGACGCACACGGACATCAACCAGCGCTTGCAATTCATTCGCACGATGACCATGCCGATCACCACGACGATCATGGCCATGCAGAGCATCATCACGGCGGTCCAGTTGATACGGGCATGAGCCCTGCCTGGGTCGGTTCGATGCTGGTGGCCACGGTAATTGGTGGATGGCTTTTGAGCTTCCCGCTGGCGGCTACGCTGGGCAAGGGACCGCTAGGCTCTTTGAGCTTGGCGAACTTGATTGAACAAGCTCGTCCTGAAGGAATTCTGACGACGGCAACTGGCGAAGTTCTTCCTTGGGTTTGGCCCAATGAGCACGATAGCCATGCCGCTGCGATCAAGGTGCCTGTCACGCTGCTTGCAACGAGCACTTGGATCGGCGGAATTTTACTTTCGGCTTTGATGTATGCATTCGGGTTCCTCAGTGCAGATGAAGTTCGCCGTCAGTTCTCGGGCGTGTATACATTCCTGGTGAACAAGTGGTGGTTCGATGAGCTTTATAACTGGGTGTTTGTGAAGCCCGTATTGCTCTTCTCAAACGTGGTTTCTTCGTTTGATAAACAAGTGATTGACCGTCTGATTGACGTTTTGGCTTCTGTTACGGTTTGGTTCTCCAAGGTTTGGGTCTGGTTGGCAGACACGCTGGTGGTGGACGGAACGGTGGACGGAGTTGCCGCTCGGTGCTACGGGCTTGGTGTTTCGCTCAAGGGGCTTCAAACAGGTCGCATTCGTCAGTACGTGCTGTTCATCGCTGTGGGAGCGATAGCCGTATTCGTGCTGATTGCCTTGTTTGGAAATCCAGCCGCCTTGGTCAGCGTTACCACGGAACAAGTGTCGGCAGGTCATTAGTATTTTTGGTGGTTGATACGAGATGGTTCCCCAGTGTGGGGCCGAGCGATGGTTTTCATCGAGACGGCATCCTGTGGGAAGTTGAACTAAGAATTTCGAAATTGCAGCGGGACTGAACGATCATGGATTCGTACGCAATTCTTTTGCTTTCCGTACTGGTGTTTTTGCCGGCACTGGCGACCTTGGTCGTTGCTCTATTGCCGTCGAATAAGCCAGACGTCCTCCGCTTTTTCACCTTGGGTGTCACACTGGTTGTTTTGGCAATCAGCGTCCTGGGATTCATGACGGGAGGAAGCACCGCCTTCAATCCTGCGAAGGCGGAGTTGCAAAACACGTTCAACCTGACGTGGATTCCGACGTTTGATATCGAGTACTTCCTAGGCCTCGACGGTATTAGCTTCCCGCTGGTGATGCTGACTGCCTTTGTCAGCGTTTTGGCGATGGGTGCAAGCTGGTCGATCAAGAAGCATGTCAAAGCCTACTGCATCTTGTTCCTACTACTCGAAACGGGCATGATCGGCGTCTTTATGGCGCTCGACTTCTTCCTGTTCTACGTGTTCTGGGAAGTAATGCTTTTGCCGATGTACTTCCTCATCGGTGTTTGGGGTGGTCCTCGCAAGGAATACGCTGCGATCAAGTTCTTCTTGTACACGTTGCTTGGTAGCGTGCTGATGCTTGTCGCAATTTTGATGCTGTACTTCTCCAGCGACTTGGCTGACCCAGCTCTTGAAGCACGACTTGATCGTTGCCATCTGGGTGATAAGGTTGTGGCCAAGGTAGCCGCCGAAAAGTCTCGCCGTATCGCGGGTGAAACGGCTCGCCCGGTTCACACGTTCAACATCATGGCCATGCAACAAATTGGCCAATGGACACATCAGTTTGATAATTTCGGGGTGACCAAAGATGGTGCTCCTCGTTTGTTGCTCGGCAAGGGGATGCAATGGTGGGCGTTCCTGCTGCTATTCATTGGTTTTGCCATTAAGGTTCCGAGCGTTCCCGTTCATACCTGGTTGCCCGATGCACACGTGGAAGCTCCAACGCCGATCTCGATGATTCTGGCAGGCGTGCTTTTGAAGATGGGTGGCTACGGCATCATTCGCATCTGCTATCCAATCTGCCCGCAAGGTGGATATGAGCTTGCCAACGTTGTTTGTACGCTCGGCGTGGTCAGCATGGTTTACGGTGCGTTTGCTGCAATCGCTCAGAAGGACTTTAAGCGGATGGTTGCTTATAGCTCCGTCAGCCACATGGGCTATGTCGTCCTTGGGCTCGGTGTTTGGTCTGCCAGCAAGTACAACGGCTTTAACCCTGACTACTGGAACCAAGGCGTTCAAGGTGCCATGTTCCAAATGATTGGTCACGGTGTTAGCTCGGCCGGCATGTTCTTTATGGTCGGTATCATCTACGACCGCGTTCACCATCGTAACCTCGAAGAATTCGGTGGCCTGTTTGGCAAGATGCCGGTTTACACGGCGATGGCCATGGGCTTGTTCTTTGCCGCCTTGGGTCTGCCTGGTTTGTGCGGCTTCCCTGGCGAAGTGTTCGTGGTCATGTCGGTTTGGAAGTACAGCATGGTTTTGGCAGTCGCTGCCGCTGCTGTGGTTGTGCTGACCGCTGTCTACATTCTGTGGGCCATGCAACGGGTTTATCTCGGTGCGGAGTATAAGGGTCCTCATGCGGAAGAATTGCATGACACCACGCTGCGTGAAAACCTCATCGGTATGACGCTGCTGGCATTTGCGATCTTCTTCGGTGTCGCTCCTTACACGGTGCTGAAGTACATGGAAAAGACGGTAGAACAACAAGTGGGCGAATTGTCGGAATGGACGAAACGCGTTCATCCAGGCACCGATGCTCCGAAGACCGCCGAGGCGGAAGCCAGCAAGGTTTCGTTGGTAACGGAAGTGCCGGTTTCGGAATAGTTGGCGCAGCGTAATCGCGGATTGTGTTTTTTGGAATTTGTCGAAGAGAGTAACCTGCTGTGACTCTGCACGATTTAGTCAGTCAAGTGATCATCAATACGAAGGGATCTGCCGATGGTAGCTTCTTTTCGATCACTGCCGATTCCAGCTTAGCCTTGTTCCTGCCAGAGCTTTTGCTCTGCGTGACGATCCTGCTGATGCTGTTTGTGCGGCTGTTTGAAGCTGGCCGTAAGGTCAATGCTTTCTATATTGCTTTGGCCGGCGGGCTGGTTGCTTTGTACGCCGCGGCACCATGGGAACTTTTGGCCGAAGGCGGAAACGCCATGGTCAACAAGGGACGGATTGAGATCTTTACCGGGATGCTGGTCTATGACTCGTTCTCGGTTTTCATGCGGTCTACCCTTTTGGTTTTTGCCGTTCTGTTTGTCATCTTCACGAAGCTGACGGGTATTCCCGATCACGAAGATGGTCCTGATATTTACTCGCTCGTGCTTGGCTCGACGCTCGGCTTGTGCCTAATGACGTCGGCAAACCATTTGATCATGGTTTTCATGGCGGTTGAAATGGCGTCCGTCCCTAGCTACGTCCTCGCGGGCATTATGAAGGGGAAACGCAAGGCGAGTGAAGCGGCGCTGAAGTACGCGATTTACGGTGCTGGTGCTGCCGGCGTGATGCTTTATGGCATTAGCTTGCTTTCGGGTTTGCTCAACACTGCCCATCTGCCAACGATCGCGTTGCGATTGTCGGAGCGGATGCCGACCTTCACTGGTGCGGAAATGATGGTGCTTGCTTTCGCCGGAATGATGCTTGGTGTTGGTTTGGCATTCAAGTTGTCGGCCTTCCCGTTCCATTTTTGGGCGCCTGACGTTTTTGAAGGTGCCACGGCTGAAGTTGGTGCCTTTTTGAGCATTGCTTCGAAGGCTGCTGCTTTGGCCTTGTTGGTTCGTGTAGTGCTAGGTGTCGGTGCGATCCCCACCAAGACGATTGAACCGGGGGCTAGTGCTGTTGTTGCTCAGCAATCTGCCGAAGAAGCTGGCGACAAGTATGCCGTTAGCCATGTTGTGTCTGACGCACCTGCCGCTGAAGTGGCTGCTGCTTCGGTGGTAACTCCTGAAGCTCGGGCCAAGTCGCTACAAACGGTTCGGATGTTCATTGCGAAGGTAATCGCCTTCTTCGCGATCATCACTTGTACGTTTGGTAACTTGGCCGCTTATGGCCAAACCAATATTAAGCGGATGCTGGCCTATTCGACGATTGCTCATGCGGGCTACATGATGATGGCCGTTGCCGCGTTGATGGCGATTGTTGGTGTAGATGTTCAAGCGGCTCAAAAGGCTGTCAGTGCACTCGCGATCTACCTGGTGATTTATCTGTTCATGAATTTGGCAGCATTCGCTTGCGTGGCCTTTTTGCGAAACGCATTGCGGACGGAAGACATTGCTGACTATGCCGGTTTGATTCGTAAGTTGCCTTTGACGGTCATTTGCTTCTGCCTTGTGCTGTTTGCTTTGATTGGCTTGCCACCGCTATCTGGCTTTATTGGCAAGTTCGCTATCTTTGCTTCGCTGGCAGAGACCTATGTGATTTTGCAAAAGACCGACGCCGGTGCAGGCTTCTTGCTGCTGACTTTGGTGGCGGGTGGTCTTAATAGTGCGATCAGCTTGTTCTATTACTTGCGAGTCGCGAAGGTCATGACGATTGATGAAGAGCCTGAAGATCGCCGTCCCTTTGTGTTTTCTGATGTGTCGCTTAGCGGTGCCTTTTTGTGGCTGCTTGTTTTGCCGACCGTTGGGTTGATTGTGTTTTGGGATGGGCTCAGCCAATTGGCCCTGGCTGCGGCAAAGAACTTGTTTGTTTAAAGTCCAAGTGTTTGTGTGATGTAGGCCACCTGCAGTAGTGTTTTTGAATTGGGGCTGGAGCGAACGATGAACTCGGTATCGACCAATGACGTGCTAAACCGGATTGTGGTTTTGCATAGCCGTTCGCTTGCCGTGTACTTAACCTACGCGCCACCATGGCAAATGCTCGGCATGGCAGAAGCTATGACCGTGATCAAGCAGATTGCCGATGATCATCAGCGAACGGTTGACCGTTTGGCAGCGATCATTTTGGAGAATGGCGGCACGGTCGATCATGGTGAGTTCCCCATGTCGTTTACCAGTCTGCACGACTTGTCGGCGACCTATCTGCTAAAGCTGGCTATCGAACGTCAAGTGAAGGTGATTGCAGCTGTCGACAAGTTGTCGGACATGCTAACGCTTTCACCGTTTGCTCATGCTGCCGCACGGGAAGTGCTGGGTGAGGCCAAAGGGCATCTTCAAAATCTTGAAGAACTTCAGCAGCAAATGAGTTTGCCTGCTACGAGCCACTCGTAAACTTGAGCACTGTCGGCCACCGTCGCGAGAGCAGCATGGAATGGTTTGACACTCACGCCCACTTGGCCGCACATCAGTATGCGGCCTGTCGTGCAGAAGTGATTGCCCGCGCGAATGCTGCCGGGGTGACACGACTTCTTTGTGTGGGAACGACTGCCGAGAATTCTGCGGAATGCTTGGAAGTTGCCAAGCGGTTTCCTGGCGTTACGGCCTCTGCTGGCATTCACCCTTGTCACACGCATGAAGCGGCAGTGGGAGATTGGGATGCTGTCGTAAAATTGTCCGAGCGAGACGAAGTGGTGGCATTGGGGGAGACCGGTTTGGACCTCTACTGGAAAGAGGCGCCGCTTGCGGTCCAGCAGGACTATTTTGATCGTCACTTGCGACATATGCAGCAAACGAAGTTGCCAGTCATCGTTCATGTGCGAGAAACGATGAGTGAGACTCTCGCCATGATTCAGGAAGCCCGATCGCGTGGTCCAGTGTATGGGGTGATCCACTCGTTTTCTGGCAACTGGGATGAGGCACAGCAGTTCTTAGAGTTGGGGATGCACCTGGGATTTTCCGGGATGGTGACGTACAAGAAGAACCTAGAACTGCAAGCTGTGGCGAAGCAGGTTCCGGCCGACCGATTGCTTCTGGAAACGGATGCCCCGTACCTTTCACCAGAGCCCAAGCGGAGCGTAAGGCCCAATGAATCGGCCCTGATGATCCACACGGCCCAGTGCGTGGCGGGACTTCGGGGGATAACGATGGGCGAATTGTCCAGGATCACGATGTACAACTCACAGAAACTTTTTTCGAGGCCGGTTTAGGGCCAGCAAGGTTTTGACAACTGGTTTACAATCCTGGAGTTAGGAAACGTGGGCAGTTCGTAAGTGATGGTGGCGAATAGCGGGATCCTTGGGCCCCGCTCTGGCAAAACTGGACGGCTGTGCACGGCTTGCTAAAGTAGTTGTAGCGGAAAAGTGAATAAGTGCTTAAGAGTGTATAAATAGAAATCCTTTGGCAAGGAGTTCTGTTGCCCGGATCAAGATAGGGAAAGTGTTATGAGCGAAATTGAACATGTCGTCATTATCGGTAGCGGTCCGGCAGGCTTTGCAGCAGCGATTTATGCAGCGCGGGCGAATTTGAAGCCGCTGCTATTTGAAGGGGCAATCACCGGCGAAAATCAGGCCAACGGTACGCTTCCCTTGGGGCAGCTGAACCTGACGACCGAAGTGGAAAACTATCCAGGCTTTCCTTCGGGGCGGCTGGATCAGTTTTTGCGTAGCGCCATTCCCGCAGATCGGGTTGATGCTGAGCTTCCGATGATTGAGGAACATCCTCACGCGGTGACCGGGCCTGAGCTGATGAACCTGATGCGTCAGCAGGCTTTGAACTTTGGGACACGGATCATTACCGACGACATCGTCGATTTGGACCTTTCGGCATCGCCGTTTCGGTTGACCTCTTTGGAGGGAACGAAGATCCAAGCCCACACGCTGATTGTGGCGACCGGGGCCAAGGCGAATTACTTGGGACTGCCGTCGGAAGATAAGTTTAAGAATCGTGGAGTAAGTGCCTGTGCCGTATGCGATGGTGCATTGCCACGCTTTCGTAACAAGCCGCTGATCGTTGTCGGGGGTGGTGACTCGGCAATTGAAGAGGCAACGTATCTGTCGAAGTATGCCTCCGTTGTGCACATGATTTTGCGTCGGGATGTGTTCCGCGCTTCGAAGATCATGCAAGAGCGAGCCCTTACCAATCCGAAGATTCAAGTGCATCGCTTCCGTGAGGTGAGCGAAGTGCTTGGAAACGACAAGGATGGTATGACGGGCGTGGTGCTAAAGAACTTGCAGGATGGTACGGCCGAACAATTGACGGCTGGTGGATTGTTCCTTGCGATTGGCCATACGCCGAACACGGCCTTTTTGAAGGGGCAGTTGAAGCTGAACGAGAAGGGTTACATCGAGTATCCCGTTGCTCGTCGGACCTATACCAGTGTGCCCGGCGTGTTTGCTGCGGGTGACGTGGCAGATGACTATTATCGTCAGGCGATTACGTCGGCCGGTTCAGGCTGCATGGCGGCCCTGGATGCGGAGCGGCATTTGGCAGCGAATGGGCTGTAGTGCAGCGGGCGGAATGTGTCTGCTTTAGGTTGTTTTGAATAACTTAGTGAGTTGATGTGAGGGGCAGGCGGTTTTACCGCTTCGCCCCTTGTTTTTTGAGTAGGGGCAAGTGGGGCCAAGAAAAAGGTAGCGGGGTAGGCGGGGGAGTCGCCGGATCGCGATGTAGGAGATGCAAAGCGGAGGGCGCTGTCAGGATTAATCCTGACCTACGGAAGGCTTTTTGAGGCGATGCATGACGAACTCAAAGGCGATGGGGAGGAGCGAGACGGCGATGATCCCGATCACGACGAGCTCGAAGTTCTTTTTGACGATTTCAATGTTGCCGAAGAAAAAGCCAGCGCCAAGTATGCCCCAGACCCAGACGAGTCCGCCAACGATGTTGAAGGCGAAGAAGCGGGCGTAGTTCATCGAGCCGATGCCTGCGACAAAGGGGGCGAAAGTTCGGATGATCGGAACGAATCGAGCGATGATGATCGTCTTGCCGCCATGGCGAGCAAAGAATTCTTGTGTCTTATGCAAGTGATCCACGTTGAGCCAGCGAATGTATTTCCCACTGAGGACCTTGGGGCCGACCACCTTTCCTAAATGGTAGTTGGCGGTGTCTCCTAAGATGGCGGCGACACTAAGCAGCGTGCCCAGCGTTATAAAGTCGAGTCCGCTTTCGGGGCGAGCGGCAAAAGCTCCAATGGCAAACAGAAGCGAGTCACCCGGCAGGAATGGCGTGACAACGAGGCCTGTCTCACAAAAGATAATCGTGAACAGGATGGCGTATGTCCAAGTGCCGTATTCGTGCGTCAGCTTTTCAAGGTGCTCATCAATCTTGAGAATGAACGACAGGAGTTGCGACATGGCAGCAGATGGGCAGAAGTGTTGGAAATCGAGGCGGAATGTCGCGGGAGAGTCGCGTTTTGCGAGGAATATCGGCCGACCGTAATCTTACGTTATGGGTTACGAAGGGCGAAGAGCGTGTGGAGGAGCGTGGGATAAAGGAGTGGCGGAATAATCGGAAAAAGAGGGATAAATGGGCAGGGGATGAGCCACACTACTCACGGATAACACGGAAAGGGAGGGGAGGACCACGAAAAGCACGAAAGTGGTGAGCGTGGTGGGGTGGGCGGTTCGCGGCTCTGGAAGTGATGGCAGGAGCCGTGGGTTTGTCAGGCCTGTCGTCGATTACCTGCTGGGATCGTTCATATTAAAACGTCATGCCGTAGCCGAGGCATTGGGGAACACTGGCCAGCCCCGAAATGGGTTTTTCCAGGATTGCCAGGAGCTCTTTCGGGGAACTTGCCAGTGCCACCCAAACAGATCGAAGGGATGGCTGTCGCTTGCGCCAGACGGCTCTTAAGGAGATGGCTGCGTCGGTCAGAATAGGAAGCGGATTGGACGCGGCAAGCTGCCGCGTCTACTGGAAGAGGGCTCGCTGGTGGTGTTAGTCTGGCAGGGGTTGGCCTTTGGTCTCGGGGGCGAGCCAGATGACGGCGAGGCCGATGGCGTAGACCATGCTGATGCAGGTGCAGGCGAGGGGATAGCCGTGCGGGATCACGACGGGGCCCAAGACGTAGTCTTTTGGGAACATGCTTGTCAGTTGGCCGCCGATGAGGGCTCCGACGGCTGCAATGATACGGCCAAAGTTAAAGCCAAAGCCTTGGCCGGTAGCGCGCACGCTGGTACGGAATAGCTCAGGAAGGTACAGGGGCAGCCAGCCATAGAAGGATGCGGTGCAGGCTCCTGCCAGGAAGGCAAAGAAGAGGAGCCTTGGGCCGTACTCTGTATTAGTGACGTAGAGAGCAAAAATACTGGCAAACGAGCAGACGCACAGGAGGCAGTAGGTGGAGCGACGGCCTAAGGCATCGCCAGAGAGGGCAGCCAGGATGGTGCCCACGACGGCTCCAACGGAGAGCCAGATTAGCGTATGTTCTTTGGCCTTGGGGCGGTTTGTGCGAAGAGCTTTGGCCCCGTCAGCGTCGCCAGCCGATTCCAGCTTGGCCGCTTCTTTCTCGACGGAGGATTCGACCATCTTGTCAGCCCATGTGGGAGCCCACTGGGTAGATCCCCAGGTTCCTACCAGGGGAACCGAAGACAGGGCCGCGGCCAGCAGCATTCGGCGAAGCGTTGGGAGCCAGTTGCCGGCAGCGGGGTTACCGGTGGCTTGTGCTTGCCGTTGATAGTAGCGGATAACAGGAAAGGTATAGCCCCAAGTAACAATGGCTAGGCCGATGAAGGTGCCAAGCAGCCGTAGATAAACTGTGTGCGGGATTGCGCCGGTGCTGGGAGCAGCCCAGAGGTAGACGATGAGAGCTGGGCCAATCAGGCCGAGCAAAACGCCGAGGAGATCTTGGCTGGCCCAGTTGGAAGTTGTTCCCTTCTTTTGTTCCGCCTCCCACTTTTCGGATTCTGGAACAAAGATGCGGATCAAAAATGTAAGCAGGGCGGGGACGGTGCCCAGGATCATCATGATGCGCCAGCCACGGTTGGCGACGAGCAGATCGGCCGTTGCTTGAGGGAGGCCGATATCGACGAGTAGCGTATGCAGGCCGTCGAGAATCTGAAGTAGGCCCAGGCCGATGAAGCCGACCAACAGATAACCGACATTAGCGGCAGCGCCGATGAGGCCTGCCATGAAGGTACGAGATTTGTTGGGCCAGATTTCCATGACGAGGGCCACACCTAGTGACCACTCTCCCCCCATGCCTAAGGCGGCAATAAAGCGGAGGACACCGACCTGCCAAGCGGAGGTGGTGAAGCCGCAAAGGCCGGTGAAAAGAGCATAAGTAAGAATGCTGAGGGACATAGCGCGGACGCGGCCGATGCGGTCACCAAGCCAGCCAAAAACGACGCCACCGGTGGCGGCCCCGATCAAAAAGGCGGCCATGATAATGCCGAACCAAAGACCGACTGCCCCTTCTTGTTCAACAGGAGGGAGGTCCGCCAGGTACTTGCTGAGGAGGTCTTTGATGGCTTGTCGCCCGACCAGCGAAAAGACGCCCATTTCGGCACCGTCGAACATCCAGCCGAGTAATGCGGCTGTTAGCGCCATGTAGGCACCAAAGTGCGAGGATTCTTTTTCCGCGAGGGCTGGCTGGGGAGCGTTTGGTGAGGCCATGAATGATTGGGGCTGCTGCTGGAGGGCGCTGGCAGGGTCAGGATGGGAAACGTCAAGGAAGGAACGGCATTTTAGGGAAGGGGCAGAGGGGAAACAACCAGATTCCGGAAATACTGTTGGCTGAAAGGTATTTTGGGGGAGGGAAAGCTTGGACTTTTCCCAGGCCGCGAAAGGTGCGAAACTAACGGCTTGGCGGTGAATGATTCGAGATGCATGAGTAGCACCAGGGAGGGATCGACCTGTGGATAAAATCGCAGTGGTGAAGGCGCGGCAGAGTGAAGCGATTGGGAAGTTGGCCGTTGTGCAGGGATGGGTTCGCACGCGACGAGACAGCAAAGGGGGCTTCAGCTTTTTAGAGATCAACGATGGAAGCTGTCAGGCCAATTTGCAGGTCGTGGCTGAGGGGACGCTCGCCAACTATGAGAGCGAAGTGAAAAAGCTGGGTGCGGGCTGCAGCGTCACAATCGAGGGGGAGATCAAACCTTCGGGTGGGAAGGGGCAAGCGACGGAGCTGCTTGCTAAGTCGATTGAAGTTCATGGCTGGGCCGACCCGGAAAGCTATCCGCTGCAAAAGAAACAGCACACGCTGGAAAAGCTGCGCGAGTGGGCGCACCTGAGGCCGCGAACGAATACCTTCGGAGCGATCACGCGACTGAGAAACTGCGTCAGCTACAGCGTGCATCAATTCTTTCAGGAAGAAGGGTTCCTTTACATCCATACGCCGATCATCACGGCCAGCGACTGCGAAGGGGCTGGGGCGATGTTTCGGGTGACGACGCTCGACCTGGAAAAGTTGCCGAAGAAGGAAGGGAAAGTGGATGCCAGCCAGGACTTCTTTGAGAAGCCGGCGTACCTAACCGTGAGCGGTCAGCTGGAAGGGGAGATCTTTGCATGTGCGCTGGGAAAGATCTACACGTTTGGGCCGACGTTCCGGGCAGAGAATTCGAACACCTCGCGGCATTTGGCGGAGTTTTGGATGGTTGAGCCGGAGGTGGCATTCAATCGGTTGACCGACAATATGGATTTGGCCGAACGGTTTTTGAAGCGGCTGTTTAAGGATGCGCTGAACCGATGTGCGGATGAAATGGCGTTCTTCAATGAGCACTATGACAAGACGACGATTGCAACGCTGGAAAAGATTGTGACCAGCGAGTTCCGCCGGCTGACCTATACGGAGGCGGTGGAGATTTTGATTGCCTCGGGTGAGAAGTTTGAGTATCCAGTGGCGTGGGGGATTGATCTGCAATCGGAACACGAACGGTATTTGACCGAGAAGAAGTTCGATGGACCGGTGATCTTGTACGACTATCCTCGGACGCTGAAGCCGTTCTATATGAAGTGTAATGATGATGGCAAAACGGTGCGGGCGATGGATGTGCTCGTTCCCAAGGTGGGGGAAATTATTGGCGGTAGTGAGCGCGAGGACGATCTAGAGACACTCACCAAGCGGATGGGGGAACAGCATCTTCGGCCCGAAGATTACTGGTGGTATTTGGATTTGCGGAAGTATGGAACTGTGCCACATGCCGGGTTTGGGCTGGGGCTAGAACGGGCTGTGCAGTTCATATCGGGAATGGCGAACATCCGTGATGTGATTCCGTTTCCGCGGACGCCAGGAAGTGCAGAGTTTTAGTACTTGGGGGCAAGGCGGGTATGCAACCACAGGAGAACGTTATGCGGAGCCTTTTGCGAATGGGGTTGATGCTGGCGATTGTCGTCGCTGGCGAGATGCTTGGGACGTCCTCTTTCGTACAGGGGGCCGAGAGTATTGAAGGGAAGTGGAGGGCTATCGCCATTGAGCAGGGGGGCCAGCCATTTCCCGGAGACCTGGGAAAAGATAAAGCACCGCAGATGGAGTTTTCGGGAGGCAAGGTAAGGCAGTCCTTGTTGGGGAAGGTGCTATTTGAAGCGGACTATTTGGTAGACGATAAGAAGACTCCCAAGTCTTATGAAATGCGCATGAAAGATCGCAAAGGACGCGACAAGGTCATCAAAGGGATTTATGAAATCAATGAGAAGGGAGAGCTACGCATTTGTTTTCGCGATGGGAAAGACGAAGTGGCCCCGACCTCCTTTGATACCAAAGCAAATGCTGGAGCACAGTTGACGGTTTATGAACGGGTAAAATAGTGGTTGCATCGTGGTGAATGATTCTTAGGCGAGAATTCGAGGAGAGTGAATATGTTGTCGAAACTCTGGATGTTGCTTGCAGTCGTAGCGGTCATGTTGGTGGGTAGCACTGTACGCGCTGAAGATGCGCTCACTCATACCAAGGACAGCATTGCCACCGTGAAAGCGAACTTGGCTGATGGCAAGGCCGTGATTGTGGATGTTCGGGAGCCCAAGGAGACGGATGAAGGGCACTTGAAGGGGGCCATTTTGCTGCCTAAAAGCAAGCTAACCGTTGCCGCAGAGGCGGCTGAACTGGTGAAAAAGCTCGATAAGACCAAGATCGTTTACACGCATTGCCGAGCGGGAAAGCGGGCGCTGGAGTGCGGCGAAATCTTGAAGAAGCAGGGCTTTGACGTTCGGCCGTTAAAGACGGGGTACGAGCAACTGCTGGAGCAGGGGCTTGAGAAGGCGAAGTAGGTTTTGGGGATTGGTTACGCCGTGTAACCCCCAAGAAGGATTGCTTGTGGAAGGTGCCCCGCCTCTCGGTTAAAATAAAACGAAGCAAGGATTGGTCGCTACCGGATTTTTACGGGGCGACCGATGGTCCTTGTCCTGCCTCCTACTTTCCCACCTCTCTAATTCTCTTCCAGCAGGGACATTATGCCCCGTTGTTCTTCTTTGCACTGGCGTTTTGCGCTGGTCTGTTGCTGGGCTTTCACGGCATGTGGCTTTGTAAGACAGGCTGTTGCGCAAGAGATCCGCTTTAGCCGCGATATCTTGCCGATCCTTTCGGACAATTGCTTTTATTGTCATGGGCCGGACTCAAAACATCGTGAGGCGGATTTGCGCCTGGACGATGAAGCGGCGGCAAAGCTTGTTACCGATGGCAAGGGAGCGATTGTCCCAGGGAACCGGGGGATGAGCGAGTTGGTGCGAAGAATCACCTCGCAAAATGCGGAGGAGGTGATGCCACCTCCGCATTCCAACAAGAAACTGACGCCCCAGCAGATCGAGCTACTGGGAAAGTGGATTGACGCCGGAGCGCCATGGGGTGTGCACTGGGCATTTGAAAAGCCCGAGCGGGCAAAGGTTGTGACGGATGAAAGTGGATGGGCTCGGGGGCTGGTGGATGCGTTTGTAAAGCAGGGGCTGGCAAAGGAAGGACTGCAACCGAGTGAGGAGGCGGATAAGCGGACGCTGCTGCGACGTGCGACGCTGGAGCTAACCGGGTTGCCACCGAGCGTGGAAGAGGTGGAGGCGTTTGTTGCCGATGATCGGCCGGACGCCTTTGAGCGACAAGTGGATCGACTGCTTGCGAGCCAAGCTTATGGCGAACGGATGTCTTGGGAATGGCTTGAAGCGGCGAGGTATGCAGACTCGAACGGGTATCAGGGAGATGGCGAGCGGACGATGTGGCCGTGGCGCGACTGGGTGGCAAATGCGCTCAACCAGGATCTGCCGTTTGATGAGTTCACCATTTGGCAGCTGGCGGGTGACCAATTACCTGGGGGGCCAAGTGTGCCCAAGATGGCCAGCGGGTTCTTGCGGAATCATGCGATCAACGGCGAAGGGGGACGGATCGCCGAAGAGAATCGGGTCGATTATGTGATGGACATGAGCGAGACCTTAGGGACGGTTTGGTTGGGGCTGACGATGAATTGCTGTCGCTGCCACGATCATAAGTTTGATCCGCTAACCAATCGAGACTATTACGCTTTGACCGCATTTTTCAACCAAACGCCAGTCAATGGCGGCGGTGGAGATCCTCAGCAGCCGCCGAACATGGAAGTTGCTTCACCAGAACAATTGCGAGAACGTGAACGATTGAACAATCGGTTTGCTGAGGGGGCGACCGCGCTGGAGATGCAAGAGAAGACGCTCTTCCCGCGTGAAGATGGCAAGGGAGTTGCCGATTCACCTGCGGTGGCAAGCCTTCCAGAAAATGTACGCAAAGCGTTGCAAGTGAATAGCGGCGATCGGTCGTCTGGCCAGCTAGAAGAATTGGAAAAGCATTTTGCGGCCGACAAGAAGGAATATGGGGAGCTGCTAAAGGGATTGCGGCAGATTCGCAATGAACGGGATGGTTTACAGCGAAGTATTCCACGCGTGATGGTAATGGAAGACATGCCAGCACCGCGAAAGACGTTCATTTTGGAGAAGGGTCTATATGACAAGCCGAAGGATGAAATCACGGCAGCCGTGCCAGTGAGTTTGCCCAAGCTGCCCGAAGGGGAAGCGGTCAATCGTTTGGCATTGGCGAAATGGCTGGTTTCTAGAGAGAATCCGCTAACGGCGCGGGTGACGGTGAATCGGTTTTGGCAGCAGGTATTTGGGATTGGGCTGGTGAAGACGGTGGAGGACTTTGGCGTGCAGGCGGAAACGCCGCGCTATGCCGACTTGCTGGATAGTTTGGCGGTCGACTTCCAGGAGAGTGGTTGGCAGGTGAAACGGCTGATGCGAAAGATGGTGACGTCGGCCACGTATCGACAGAGTTCGAAGGCGAGCAAGGAATTGGTCGAGCGCGATCCGGCAAATCGGATGTTGGCCCGTGGTCCACGGGTGAGAATGCCGTCGTGGATGATCCGTGATCAGGCACTAGCCGTTAGTGGCCTTTTGGTGCAAGTGCAGGGGGGCAAGCCGGTGCAGCCGTATCAACCTGCAGGCATCTGGGAAGAGGCAACCTTTGGCAATAAGAAGTACAACGTGGATCAAGGGGCGAGCTTGTATCGGCGGAGCATGTACACGTTTTGGCGGCGGATCGTTGGGCCGACGATGTTCTTTGATACGCCGGCCCGGTCGGTCTGTAGCGTCAAGCAGGTTCGGACGAATACTCCGCTGCATGCGCTGGCAACTTTGAATGATGTAACGTATGCCGAGGCAGCCCGTGTGCTGGCGGCCAAGGTTCAGAAAGAGGTCGAAGGTGAAGATCAGCAAGTGCGAAGCCTGTTTCGGACGATCTTGTTGCGGGAGCCCCGGCCGAATGAGCAAGAGATCTTGGTGTCGCTGTATGGTGACTCTTTGGCAAAGCTCAAGAGTGACCCCGAGTCGGTCAAGCAGTGGCAGACGGTTGGCAATAGCGTGATTGCGGGCCTTTCAGAAGAACAGGCCGTGCGCCAAGCGGCGCTGGCATCCGTGGCAGTGGTAGTGATGAACACCGACGAAGCAGTGACGAAAGAGTAGTGCAACAGTTCCGCACTGGTGGGATGATTGGCAAGGGTTGGTAGAGGTTCGGCGAAGGGGAATTGATCATGAATCCGCAAATTCAGCAGCAGTTGCATACGACACGGCGCGAGTTCTTTGGCCGAAGTGCCATGGGGCTAGGAACGGCGGCGCTGGCCAGCTTGCTGAATAAGGAAGGGCTGTCAGCGGATGCGACCGCAAAGAGCGGCAATTCCAAGGGGTTGCCGGGAGTGCCGCACTTTGCACCGAAGGCAAAGCGGGTGATCTATTTGTTTCAGAATGGGGCGCCAACCCATGTGGACTTGTTTGATTACAAGCCGCGGCTGAAAGAGGACCATGGAAAGCCGGTGCCGGAATCGTTTTTGGGAACCAAACGCTTTAGCACGATGACCGGAAATCCGCAGGGCAAGTTGTTGCTAGCTCCGGTGGAGCCGTTTGCACAGCATGGCCAGAGCGGCGCTTGGGTGAGCAACTTTTTGCCGCATACGGCGAAGATTGCCGATGACTTGTGCTTTATCAAGAGCATGCATACCGAAGCGGTGAACCATGCGCCGGCGATTAGCTTCTTTATGTCGGGGCGCAGATTCCTGGCAGGCCGACGATGGGGGCCTGGTTGAGCTATGGACTGGGCTCACAGACGGAGACTTTGCCTGCCTTTGTGGCGATGACGTCGGTAAGTAAGGGGACCAGCTGTGGCCAGATCTTTTATGACTTTTACTGGGGCTCGGGCTTTTTGCCATCGCGGTTTCAGGGAGTGAAGTTCCGGGGAGGCAGTGAGCCGGTGCTGTACTTGAGCAATCCGGCCGGCGTGAAGGCTGAGCTGCGCAGGTCGCAGTTGGATGCGATTGCGAAGCTCAATGAGCTGAAGCTGAACGAGTTTGGCGATCCTGAGATTGCGACGCGGATTGCCCAGTACGAGATGGCTTACCGGATGCAGACCAGCGTGCCAGAGCTGACAGACTTTTCACAGGAGTCGGCGGCCACGCTAGAGGCGTACGGCCCAGATGTCAAACAGGCGGGAACCTATGCGTACAACTGCCTGATGGCACGCCGGCTGATTGAACGGGGCGTGCAGTTTGTGCAGTTGATGCATGCGGGCTGGGACCAGCATGGAAGCTTAACGACGGAGCTGTACAACCAATGCCGCGATACGGATCAGGCCTCGGCGGCGCTCGTGCAAGATTTGAAACAGCGTGGATTGCTGGACGATACGCTGGTGATCTGGGGAGGCGAGTTCGGCCGTACGCCATTTTTGCAGGGGAATATCGCGGATCGTCCACGCTGGGGGCGCGACCATCATCCGTACGCGTTTACCTACTGGATGGCTGGCGGCGGTGTTAAGGCGGGGACCACTTATGGCGAATCGGACGAGTTGGGGATCAATGTGGCCCGCGACGGGGTGCATGTGCACGACATGCAGGCGACGATCATGCATTTGCTGGGGATTGATCACACGAAGCTAACGTATCGCTTTCAAGGCAGAGATTTTCGCCTGACCGATGTGCATGGCGAAGTGGTGAAGGGGATTTTGGGGTAGGGCAAATCCCGTTTCGCTAGGTGCTGGAAGGATAAACCGCGATGGAAAGACAATCTGTAATTCAGAATGACATCCATAAAATGGAAGAGGCATTTCTAAATTACATGAAATGCATGCAACAAGTGTATTCGTATGGCGATGATTGCATAGAACCATTGATAGCTTCACTGAAAAAGAACACCGCAATTCCAGTTTCAGATACATTAAGTTTAATGTGGAAGTCTCCCAAGATGGATGTGGCAATACTTCCGCTATTAAATTGTCTTTTGGGCATTACCCCTGCATTTCAAGTCATTCTACGAACTCTAGTATTGGGTGGGGAACGAGTTGCCCCCACCTTGCTCCTGCAAATACAACAGTACATTCAAGCGGAAGATGCACATGCGGTGCAACACCTATTCGAGGCTGCAATTCGTATGCCGGACAGCTTTAAACCTCAAGTAGCTAAAATCGCGATGGAGTTGCTGGAACATAGCAACCTCGATTTCAGATGCATCGGAGTAGATGCAATTTATGAGCTCGGCTTACCATTTGCTAAGAATGCCATAGACAAACTTCAATATCTTTTAACAACTGATACGGCTCAAGTCTGCCGCGAGGATGTCATTAAAACGTTAGAGCGACTGGGGGCATATTAGGTCGTGTTGACCTCTTCTAGGTTAAATCGTCTTTTTGGGGTAAGCCGTTGGTGGAAGATTCCCATTTTCTGCGTCAGCAACGGAACTACTCGATGCGACGCTACGAAGTTTCGGACGACGAATGGAATCGAATTGAACAGTTATTGCCGGGCCGAGTTGGTGATGCGATCGGTGATACCTTGTTAGCTGTTCACCGTCGCCCTACCATACGCCAAGCTCTCGTGGAGGTCAGTTCCTAGAGCCACTACACGTCGCTAAATGCGCAAGAAAATGCGTGAGGGGCACACCATTAGGTACTGAATATTACCTCGCTGAAGAAGGCGAACTAAAACTATGAATATAGATGAGTTTGCTACAGGAGATCGAGTGGACAGCGATGAGTGGGGCGACGACAAGATGGATTATCTGGTAGCAGAAGGGAGCCCTGCTAAAGTAGCAGAAATACTTGAATCTTGTCGTCAAAAGGATGATATATCGGAAATCATCATTTATCTTGAATCTGGTGCCCCAGTGTCTTTCGGCGTGTTGCTGGCATTTGTCAATCTTGTGACCCTCAGCATTAATAAGTGCCCGCCTACAATTCTTGATGAAGTGCTAAAAAATGCACCAACGATTAAGAATGTTGCAATAAATGAATGTCCGGATTTGCGAGACTGTAGTGATATGCGTTACTTTGCAGGAAGAGGTGAGCATCTCCAAATTAAATCTTGTAGTGGTATTGAGACCCTTGAGGGAATTGAGTCACTTGTTGGTTTGAAACGCTTCAGCTCGTTATATGGCAACCGAAGACTAAGGGATGTGTCACACCTGAAAAGCCTTTCAAGCATTAACGCCATAAGCATATTAGATAGTGAATGTCCTATTGACGTTGCTTTTCTTAAGGAGATGCAAAGCATTAGGGAGTTAGCATTGGGGCGTTGTAACTGGCTTAACGACGTGACCTTCATGTTCAGTATGTCAAGCCTGTCGAATATATATTTGCAGGGGTCGTGGAATATTCCCATTTGCCAGCTTGCTACGCTTCGTCTCAGGCACCCCAATTGCAGTGTCGTATTTCCGTGGGAAATGTCTAAAATGCGAGATCTGTTCTCGCTCGCGCTTTACTTGATGACTCTATGGATTAAGCTGTTTCCGAAGAGATCCAGTTAGGCTAGATATCTTTAACCATGGGTCGAATCATGGTGTTGAAGGGAACAGCGACACTCATCCTGTTTCAAGAATAAGACGGGGTGTCAATATGCATCGATCTGATCGGAAAAAAAATAAATGTGCGACGATGACGGTGCTTATATAATACCTCTGGTTTCCCAAATTTCGTTTAGTTGAATGCGGTAATGGGGCTAGGTCGTGTTGACACTCATCTTGGCTGAATCATCGTTGGTTTGGGATACCGATAGAAAAGCTTTTTGTTTTCTGCCTCGGCAATGGAGTTGCTCGATGCGACGCTACGAATTGTCGGACGATGAATGGAGTCGAATTGAACGCTTATTGCAGGGACGCGTTGGCGATGCGCTCGGCGTACCTTGTTAGCTGTTCATCGTCGCCCTACTCTACGCCAAGCTCTCGTGGAGTTCGGGTTCGCAACATTACCAGGAGGTCAGTTCCTAGAGCCACTTCACGTCGCTAACTGCGCAAGAATTACGTGAGGGACACAGTATTTCCAACGAGGTAAGACCATGCCAGTTGCAAATCGATTCGTACTTGACCAAATTGTTGGCGTCTTAAACGTCTTGTCAGACGATGAAGTATCCATGGTTCGGACCGAAGTTGATCAAGATGGATTTCGAGAACTGATCCGAACTCATGTCGTTCCGGATCTGAAGAACCTAACAACGGAAAGCAAGACGCTCGTATTCGATTCTCTAAGGTACTTTCTTTCGCAAAATGGCGATGAATTCGAGGATACGTTGGATCGTCAACAAGAATCGCCGATGGTACGTCCTGCGAACGCCCGAGACTTTTTTCAACTGATATTCGATGAGTTGTTCGAGTCATCAACCAATCACGAAGAAGATACAGATTGGACGATAAGCGACAGCCGGGCGGCCTCGCAGTTGGTTCACAACTGGCGATAAGGCGCGAATGGAATGCCTACCTTTTTTAGTCCACGTGATATGAGAGTCTAGAGCCTGACCTGACGGCACTCATGCACGATTCAACAGTCAGTCGCGTACATCAGCATGTCGCGGAGTCGTCAAATAGAAGGCGGTGGTGTCTTAGTTGACGAAGCGTTGGGCCGATCACGAGGTGGGTTTGGCTCAAAACTCCACCTTGCCGTTGATGCACAAGAACGGCTGGGGAACAGTTAGTCGGTCCCGGCCAGGAACACGACTCCATTCGGGCCGAAGAGTTACTGGGCGATCACCGACCGCGCCAGCTCATCGCCGCGAAGCAATCGACTAAGACACTATCGCCGGGTTGCCACGTTTTACGAGACGAAGGCCCGCAACTACGTCGCCTTTGTCCAATTCGCCGCCACGCTCAAACTACTTTATGTAAAGGTCAAAGCGACCTACCCCTTTTGCTTTTCCACCCAGGCTTCGAGCATTTGGAATTGGCGGACGAAGTCGTTTTGCTTCGTGCCCAGAGGGCTCTTGAAGAAGCTGGAGAGGAAGGGGAGCAGGCCCCGTTCGCCTTGGCGGTGGGCTAGATCAGCGAGGCGGAACAGATCGATCGCCAGCGGTGCAGCGAGGAGCGAGTCGCAACCTTGCCACGTGAACGTGAGGACCATCGGCGTGTTGAGGAAGCCCTTGAAGTGGATGTGATCCCAAGCGGTTTTCCAGTCGCCAAGGCTTTCGATGTATTCGATCGAAACCAAGGTTTGTGGCGAGTAGCCAAGGATTTGATGGAGCAAGCGATCCTTGCTGCGGACCTTGGTCTTCTTGTTGGAGGGGTCGTCTAGAACCTTGCCATCCATGTTGCCGAAGATGTTGTGGCCGACCCAGCTCATCACGTCGAGGTTGCGGGCGGCAAACATCGGGGCGAGGGCGCTCTTCATCAGCGTTTCGCCGGTCTTACCATCGTGACCCATGTGGCAGGTATCACGTTCAAGGGCCAACTCGCAAATGGCGGCAGGGGCCGAACCTAGCGATGGGGTGAAGTTGATGTAGGGGAGGCCCAGGTCAATCGCAGCAATGGCGTAGATCGAGCTGGCGGCAAGGTTGCACTTGCGCGGCTTGTCGAGAAGCTTTTCCAGGTCTTTCCAGCGAGCGGGAAGCGTGTCTTCTTCAATCGGCGGCTCGGTCGAAGCCAAGTTGACCACCACCACTTGATCCAGGCCGTTGGCCTTTTGGAAGGCTTTGATGTCGGCCTGGATGCGCTCGATGGCAGAGCGAGGCGTCTCTTGGCCGGCCTTCTTTTTCAGTTGCGAAGAGGCGAGCCCTTCGATGGTGCCACCGACATTCCACAGCGTACCGTCGCAGGTGTTCTTGTCGATCTTGTCGAGTTCTGGCTTGCACTTGGCAACCAGTTCGCCATCGAGGGAGTGGTTGTTTTTGACGAGGAGCTGGGCGGCCTCAAACAGGGTGGTGGGGCGGATCTCGTGGCCGCCAATGACGACGTCAGCATAGTTGACGAGGTCGAGCCCTTGCATGAAGGGGAGTTCCGTAACGAGGCCGACCTTGCCCGCGAGCCCTTTTTTGAGTGCGACGAGGCCGACAGTCACCGTCGTTGCGACGCCACCCTTGGAACCAATCAACCACAGACCAACTTTGCGCCGTGCCATCGAAATACTGCTACTTTGCTCGGAGGTGCGAATCTGGGAGGGGAATCAACGACACTTATCCGTGTGTTGGGCGGGGCCTACCGGTTGCAAATCGTGACAGGTAAGATATTTAGCGTGCTTTTGGCACCCTAAAAGTCGGCCTGACAGCATTTGAAACCTAATGCAAGGTTAATCGAAACTTTTCGGCAGGGGAACTGCCCGGCCCTGGTTTTTACCGAGGTTTGGCGCGGCTTGCCTGCGGGAGTTTGGCCGGCCTTTGGCTTGGCGCAAGTCGCGGCCCCGGGGTGTAAAAGCGTTTTTGGCTGTTTTGAACCTCTTTTCGTGATTTTGAACGACTATGTTTGACACTCTGGCAATGGCCCCCCCGGATTCGATCCTCGGAATTGGCGAAGCGTTCAAGAAGGATCCCAACCCCAAGAAGATCAACCTGAGCGTTGGTGTTTATAAGGACGAGTCGGGAAATACGCCGATTTTGGAGTGCGTAAAGGCTGCTGAAAAGAAGCTGCTGGACGGTGAAAAGACCAAGAGCTACCTATCGATCGAGGGGCTGGCCGACTACGGCGCCCGGGTTCAGGAACTGCTGTTTGGGGCGGGGTCCGAGTTGATTAGCTCGGGGCGTTCCGTAACTGCCCAGACGCCGGGGGGAACGGGCTCGCTACGTGTGGCGGCGGACTTCCTGCGGAAGCACTTTCCCACGGCCAAGATCTGGGTCAGCAAGCCGACTTGGGCCAATCATGCCGCCATCTTTGCCTCCACAGGGATGGGGGTAGAGAACTATCCGTACATCGATGCGGCCGGCGTGGGGCTCGATTTTGCTGCCATGATGGAAGCGGTCAAGCAAATCCCGGCCGGGGATATCATCTTGCTACATGCCTGCTGCCATAACCCTTCGGGAATTGATCCGACTCCCGCGCAGTGGAAAGAGTTGGCGACCGTTCTAGCCGAGCGGGGGATTTTGCCGCTGATTGATTTTGCCTATCAGGGCTTTGGCGACGGGCTTGAAGAAGATGCCATTGGCCTGCGCGAGATTGCCAAGCAGAGCAAGGAGTTGCTGGTTTGCAGCTCGTTCTCCAAGAATTTTGGCCTGTATAGCGAGCGTGTTGGCGCGCTGACCTTGGTTGCCAGCAACAGTGATGCAGCGCAAAAGGCGCTGAGCCAAGTGCGGATTAGCATTCGCGTGAACTACAGCAATCCACCGCAACATGGTGGCGCTGTGGTGGCGGCTGTCCTGGGTGACAAGGGATTGCGGAAGCAGTGGGAAGACGAGCTTACGGCGATGCGGACTCGCATTTTGCAGATGCGTGAACTATTCGTGGCGACGATGAAAAAGCTGGCTCCCCAAAAGGACTTCAGCTTCATTGCCAAGCAAAAGGGGATGTTCTCGTTCTCGGGCTTATCGAACGTACAGGTGGACGAGCTGAAGACGAAGCATGCCGTGTACGTTGTTGGCAACGGTGGCCGGATCAATGTTGCCGGCATGACCCCGAGCAACATGCAAGCGTTGTGCGAGGCGATTGCGGCCGTCCTGTAAGCGGGATGGGCATCAAGAACGACTTCCGATGCTGCACGCTTATTGCTGGTAAGCGTGCGGTCGCTGGAAATGGCGCAAAACTTTGCGTCAAAGTTACGTAAAAGCCGTTCCTGCCAAGGTTTTCGGAGTTTCCTTTGCCGGGTGGAAACTCCTAGGATGCTGTAGTCATTCCTGAAACAGCTCTGAGCAGTTGGTGTAATATGGCGGCAGTCGTCACGGAAAAATCTCCCGATACGGTCGTTCTGATTCATGGCCTAGGGGCGCATCGCATCACGATGCAACCGCTGGCCAGCCGTCTGCAAAAGGAATATGCGCGGGTGATCAATTGGGGCTATCGAAGCCTGTGGTCAACGATTGAAACGCATGCCAGCGAGTTTGAGCAATTGTTGCGACGTCTGGATGATGAGCAGACCGACGGAAAGCTGCACATTGTTACTCATAGCATGGGAGGAATTGTCACGCGAACCGTGCTTTCTCACTATGTGCCGCGGCATCTGGGGCGAGTGGTGATGATGGCGCCACCGAACCAGGGTTCTCATGTGGCGAAGCGTTTGGCACCTTGGCTGGGCCGGCTTTGTCCGCCGCTGTGGCAGCTTTCCAGTGAAGGGGGAAGCTACGTCAAGGGACTGCTTCCGCCCGAAGGTGTGCCGCTAGGAATCCTTGCCGCAGAAGGGGACTTTCTTGTCCACCTGGATTCTACGCATCTACCGACAGAGCATGACCACATGGTTTTGCCAGGGATTCATTCCTCCCTGGCGTGGCGAAAAGAGACGGCCAAGCAGATTTCGTATTTTTTGCGAAATGGCTGCTTTGAACGGTAACCGTCTGCGGACTACATGGGCTTGAAAATGACGAGCCCCAGTGGTGGCAGGTTAATCGAAATCTTGGCTTCTCGCTGATGGTGTCCTGGGATCGTTGCCATGACGCCAGGATGGCTGCCGATGTTGCTGCCGCCGTAGAACTCCGAATCGCTGTTGAAGATCTCTTGGTACCAGCCTCCTTGAGGAACGCCAACCAAGTGCCCCGTGCGCGGCACAGGGGTAAAGTTACAGCAGACGACAACGAAGTCCTTCGGGTCTTTCGCGCGGCGTACGTAGGCCAGCACACTGTCGGCGCGGTTCATGCAGTCGATCCACTCAAAGCCCGACGGATCGAAATCGACCTGATGCAGGGCAGGCTGTTCTTGGTAGATCCGATTGATGTCGGCCATCATACGATGCACGCCGGCATGGGTATCCCAGCGGAGTAGGTCCCATTGCAGATCGGCGTCGTGGTTCCATTCGGTCCATTGGCCAAAGTCGCAGCCCATGAACAGCAGCTTTTTGCCGGGATGGGTCCACATGTAGGAATATAGCAACCGCAGGTTGGCAAACTTTTGCCACATGTCGCCTGGCATCTGATCGAGCAGAGAGCGTTTGCCGTGCACGACTTCATCGTGGGAGAGAGGAAGGGCAAAGTTTTCCGTAAAGGCGTAGATCAGGCTGAAGGTCAATTCATCATGATGATGGGCGCGATGGATCGGTTCATGCCGCATGTAACGCAGCGTGTCGTTCATCCAGCCCATGTTCCACTTCAAGCTAAAGCCGAGACCGCCGGTCGAGGTTGGTCGCGATACGCCACCCCAAGCGGTGGATTCTTCGGCGATGGTGAGGACGCCAGGGAATTGCTTGTGGCTTTCGACATTGAACTCTTGCAGCAGGGAGATAGCTTCGAGATTTTCGCGGCCGCCGTAGGCATTGGGGATCCATTCCCCTTGCTTTCGGCTGTAGTCGAGATACAGCATCGATGCCACTGCATCGACGCGAAGGCCGTCGATGTGGTATTTGTCGAGCCAGAAGAGGGCGTTGGAGACCAGGAAGTTGCGGACTTCGTTGCGACCGTAATTGAAAATCATCGTCCCCCAGTCAGGATGTTCACCATGGCGAGGATCTTCGTGCTCGTAGAGGGCGCTGCCATCAAAGCGGCGCAGGCCGTGGGCATCCTTGGGAAAGTGGGCGGGGACCCAGTCGAGGATCACGCCGATGCCATTTTGATGGCAATAATCGACGAAGTACATGAAGTCTTCTGGGGTGCCGTAACGACTGGTCGCCGCGAAGTAACCAACCGTCTGATAGCCCCAACTGCCGGTATAGGGATGCTCGCTAATGGGCATCAGTTCCAGGTGGGTGTATCCCTGCTGTTTGCAGTAGGCGACCAGTTGATGGGCGAGGTCGCGATAGGAGAGCCAACCGTTTTTGCGATCTGGTGAGCGGCGCCAAGAGCCGAGATGCACTTCGTAAATCGAGATCGGCTGTTCGAGCTGATCGATGTTTTTACGGCGCTCCATCCAGGCATTGTCTTGCCATTGATGTACCGAGAGGTCGGTTACGATCGAAGCGGTTTGCGGTGGTAGTTCGGCAGCAAAGCCGTAGGGGTCGCACTTGTCGACAACGTCGCCCCATTTTCCACGAACTCGATACTTGTATTTCTCTCCTGCTTTGAGTCCGGGCAGAAAGAGTTCCCAAACGCCACCATCGCCGGTTCGGCGCATGGGATGGCGCCGGGCATCCCAGCCGTTGAAGTCTCCAACGACGCTAATGCTCTCGGCATTGGGAGCCCACAGGGCAAAGTTCACGCCGGCTACCCCATCGACGGTGCGCAGGTGTGCGCCCATGCGGTCGTAGGCTTGGTAGAGCTTTCCTTCACCAAATAGATGGAGGTCAAAGCTGGATAGTAGTGGCGCCGTAGTATAAGGATCGTGCAAGGTGGTAATCTCTCCGGTGGATTTCATCATCCGTAGCATATAGTTGCCGGGCGCGGACAGTTCTTCAAGCGGACAGATCGCCTCAAACAGGCCCGCAGGATGGATTTTTCGCATGGGGCGGGAATGAGAGTGGCTGCGATCTACCACCCAAGCCTGCTGGCCTTCCGGAAGAAACGCCCTGACTGCTAAGGCCTTTCGTCCCCCCACTTCAATCTCTTTGGGGCCTAAGGCTTCCGAGGGATTGCTAAGCGTGCTACCGAGTAAAGCGCTGATAGATTCTAAGGAAACGGTTGTTCTCACGCGATCCACTCCTTTTTTGCGTGCCTAACATTCTAGAGCACGCGATCTCCTGATTGCTAACATCAACCGCGCTCGTGCTAGGACGAGGTTTCGACTGCCACTTGTCCAAAGAGGACCTGAACCGCTGCTCGAAGTCGTGAACCAAAAAGTGCGATACGGGAAGACCATACGCCCATGTAATCTGCCAGCGTAGGCTGTGGCGACTGGCGTACATCGCTATGCGGACGGTCAACTCGGAATTGTTTGGCGGGACTGTCCGACGTTTCTACCGTCGAATTTGCCTGCTGTAGATCATCATTGGCAGTGTATTTCCAGGTGCGGCAACTGATGCGGTGGATCTGGCGAGCCACGTCAACGCGCTTCCAAAGATCTTGATTCTTTACGGCGGTCATTTGCCCGTAACGTTCCCACAGCCAATCGTTTTCTCGCCAAGTATCCAGGCCAAAGCGAAGCCCGCTGCTGATCCCCTGGCGACGCGTCACGACCGTGACTTGGGAAGGCTGGTCCAGCGATTCCAGCCCGCGGATCAAAGCCAAAAGTTCGAGGCGATCTGCGCAGGTTTCGTTTTCTTCGTCATCGGCTTCAAAATGGCATTGGCCATCGAGCGATTGAAGTACAAACCGCCAGCGTCCCGTGGCCGCATTGGAGGTGGAGCCAGACGTCTCGGAAAAAAGGAGGAAGTGTGGGGCTGGTGGGGTCATGGCGATGGTTTTGCTGCGAGTGGGCCGCGCTTATGGGTATTGTTTTACCATTGCGAGTCCATTCGCCGCAATCAATGGGTCTGTAAATACCCTTGAATGCAAGGTTCCATCATTTTTTCAAGCTTTACTGGCTTATCGTCAATCGCGACCTATATTCTCCAGTTTATCTTTTCCGTAATTCTTACCAGCGATTGCAGGGGGCTCCATTCGTTTGAGGGTGGGGCAGTCGGGTATAACCGAGAAATGGCGGGTAGAGGGGGTAAACTCCCTTTCGAAACCTGCAATCTGGCAGGGGCGGCGTTCAATAATACGGAAACACAAGGAGTAGGGGATGGGTGACCAGGAAGCAGCGGCAAAGGATGGCCCTTCGGATCGGGTGAAAAAGCTGGGGCCGCCGCAAAATGTGCCAGTCTTCAACTGTTTGGTGGCCGTCTCGCCGCGAAACGCGGAAGGATTGATTTTGGCTCGGGCGATTCAGGTCGATGGGATCTCGGCGACGGCCAAGACCGAGCCCGAAGCCCTTAAAGCGATTGTTGCGGCGTTTAAGTCGCTGGCTGGAAAGTGTGCGGCTGCCGGCGAGGAAATCCCCTGGCTCAAAGAGAGCCTGCCGCTGGGGCCTGGCGACCAACAGCGGTTTATTGCCGTCCATTTGTAGTGAACGTACTTAATTGAGCGTAGTGACGCAGAGGCACTCTGTCCTGTTGTTGCAAAACGACCTAAAAAAGTCTTGCTTCGGTTTTTTGCAAGGTTGAAGATACGGTAGCAGGTTTGTGTCGGCAGCTTGAACCGGCCCTAGCACAACACCATTTTGGCACTCAGGTTTTCGCACCCTCTCTACTGAAGAAATTGCCATGTCCGACGACGAAGAAGGCGATGATTTTGAACAAGATTGGTATGACCGAAAGTCGTTTCTGATGGAGGAGGCCTTGGGGGAAGAGCATGACATGGTCATGCACGCCATTATCCCCTACGCCGCTGGTGGCGGATTGGACCTTTACTATTATCCCCATGGGGTGCCTGGAACGGGTATCGCCACGAAAGAACTTAGTGAAGACCCCGAGCAAACTTCTTCCAACAATGTGTTTGAGGCGTATGAACTGGTGATGTTCACGCGTCTTCCTTTGAACATGGATGATGCGCTGAATGATGAGACCGAATTTGGCAGGATGCATGGGAACATCAATGCGATCTTGAACTTGATGGCCCCCTATAGCCTGGAGGCTACGCTTAACCCACATGAGACGTGCGAGTTTCCCACGGAAATGGAATCGGTGGGGGGAAAGTGTTTGATCTTCGATGGCTACCCTACCTATTCCGAAGATGAATCCCACGAATTTGGTCTGTTGCTGCTCATCGAGATCTTTCGCTCGGAGATGGAGTACGCACAAGAAAACGGCGGCGCGGCATTGCTAGAAAAACTAAAGATCGCGGGGCATTATCCGTATTCGGATCTGGACCGAGAGCCAGTTGTGTAAGGCCTTTGTTAGAAAGGCGGGCTAGGGCTTGGTGCAAAAGTAAGGGCAGAATCCCGCGTACAATTGGGGATTCGCCAATTTGGAACGAGAGCTTAGCGCTCTCACGTTAGAGCTTTATCGAATGATTTAATTCTTGGACAGGTTTAGGCTAGAGACATGGCACAAAAGAAGATTCTGATGCTCGTTGGTGACTACGTTGAAGACTACGAAGTCATGGTTCCCTTTCAAATGTTGCTGATGGTGGGGCATGCGGTGCATGCGATTTGTCCCGGCAAGAAAGAGGGAGAGACGGTAGCAACGGCGATCCACGATTTTGAAGGAGAGCAAACCTATAGCGAGAAGCGTGGGCACAATTTCCGACTGAATGCGACCTTTGACGCAGTCAAAGAGTCCGACTATGACGCGCTGGTCATCGCAGGTGGACGGGCTCCGGAATATCTGCGCATGACGCCGCGCGTCCTAGAGATCACCCGCCATTTTGCCAGCAACAACAAGCCTTTGGCAGCCATCTGCCACGGCCCGCAGATTTTGACGGCCGCCGGTGTATTAAAAGGAAGGAAGTGCAGTGCCTATCCAGCGGTACAGAGCGAGGTTGAATTGGCTGGGGGCACTTATGTGGCGGCCAGTGCAAACTTTGACAACGCGGTCACGGATGGAAACCTGGTGACGGCTCCGGCATGGCCAGCTCATCCCGCTTGGATTCGCCAGTTCCTGGAAGTGCTCGGGACGAAGATTTCCTTGTAGCGCAAAAAAAGCCCACAGCCAAGTTCGCTAGGGTTTCAGGTAGCGAACTTGACGTGGGCTCGTCAGAGGGGACGATGCAAGGCCTGCGCGTTAGCGCAAGAAGCCTTTGGATATCGAGGCTCTGCCAGCGAGGGGTAAACTGGCAGAGCGTTAGTGGGTCGCAAATCGCTTAGGCGGTTTGGCGGGCACGAAGACGCATCTGTTGCTTCACGCCGTCGATGAATTCTTCAAAGATGCGAATGTCGAGGGCGCTGGCCGTTTCGGATTGTGGATGGAACTGGGTTCCCATCGCGAACCAATCTTCTTGATTGCTTTCAATCGCTTCGACCACGCCATCGGGGCAGCGTGCCGAAACCACAAAGCCGGGGGCAACGTCATCGACTGCCATATGGTGGTTGCTGTTGACGCGGATTTCGCCATCGCCATAGACGCGTTCCATTAATGTTCCCATGACCACGTTCATGCCGTGGCGATGTTCTGGGTCGATCAGGTCGCGGTGAGGAATCGCTTCTGGCATGTCTTCAGGTAGATGGAGTAGCAGGTTGCCACCCATGGTGATGTTGAGTAGCTGCATTCCCGCACCAATGCCAAACACTGGTAGGCGATGGTCAGCGATCACCCGCATCAGCAAACGGTCAAAGGTCTCGCGGCGAGGGTCCATCAGGCGAACGCTGCTATGGATCTGAAAGCCGTCACGGCGTGGGTCGAGGTCACCGCCACCAATCATCAAAAAGCCGTCGAGGCTTTCGAGTAGGGTTGTGATATCCGATTCCTCTTGAAGTGGAGGAACGATTACGGGAATGCCTCCCGCAGCCAAAATGCTGTTGTAGTAACCGGCAGGTACGTAGCTGAGGGCTGGGCCCTCTTTACGTGCCGCGCGATAGTCCGCATTCATACCAATCATTGGTTTACCAGGCATTTGACACATCCCTATTGCTGACGAAGAAACCCGAATCTCGAACGGGGGCAAATGCCCTGGCAATCCGACCAGGGAAACAATCCGGCGAACCGACTGAAGAGAAGAAAAGGAGAGTGCGACAGACGCTGTAGTGAGCCAATGCATGACACCCTGGAAGGCATCCATGCCTTTAGGTGCGAAGGCCATACGTTGCGGGAAGTATCCGCATGGCCATCATCCCTGATCAATGCATTCAATCACAGCAAACACGAGTCACGCTCTGCAAGCCATCCTGCTCAGCAAGAACGATCGAAAGGAGCTCCAAATCCGAGAGGAAAAAGTGAATCCATTACACTCTCAACACATAAGAGAAGAGGTTTTTGTGTTGAAGATGGCGAAGTTTTAACGCCTGTGAAAAGTGTTACAAGCAACTACGACGATTTTGCGTTGCGTGGTGGATGCTGGCACAAGATAGAGTGCTAGCGTCAGCGGTTGTCCGTACGAAAGTCGGAAAAACGTGGCGTCGCACTAAAATGAATTAAACTTTGCGGGCCTGAGCTGCACAAAGAAGCAGAGAGTTATCGGTATTTGGCTCGTGTTTTTAGGGGCTTTGTGGTGGAAGTGGGGCGGGATAATAGCCCGTATCGCCAAATTCCCCAAGGCCAAAACTAGTATCCGCGACGACCCACAAAGGGGTTGTGTGCCTTTTCTTGGCCGATTGTAGTGGGATCACCATGCCCAGGCAGCACGATGGCTTCGTCAGGGAGTGTGAATAACTGCTGACGGATGGATGTTAGCAATTGCTGTGAATCTCCATCGGGAAAGTCGGTGCGCCCCACGCTGCCTTCGAACAAAACATCTCCACCGAAAACAATGGTTCCGATTTCGCTTTGATAGATAAACACAATGTGCCCGCACGAGTGGCCTGGGGTTTCGCGGACTTCTAGGTCGATTCCGGCAAGATTCAGGGTTTCGCCGTGGGAGACCGTTTGGTCGGCCGGCGGACTGGTGATGGGCATTCCGAAGGGTGCAGACAGATTTAAATCGGCATCGGTCAACTTGGCGGCATCGTCCCTGCCAATGATCAGCGGGGCATGGGGATAGGCCTTTTTGAGGGCGCTGTTGCCAGCAATGTGGTCTGCATGGCCGTGCGTATTGAGGATGGCAGAAACCGTAAGTCCTGATTTGGAAATGACTTGCAGTATGCGACCCGCATCGGCCCCCGGATCGATAACGATGCATTCCTGGGAGTCGTGGAAATGGGCAATATAGGCGTTTTCGTCAAAAAGTTGCGAAGTAACGCATTGAACGTCAAGTTGGCGATCTTTCACAAACTACCCTCGCATGAAATTGCCTAGCGGCGTAAGATTTGACGTAGACCATGACCTTAACGATTGGGCAATTGGTAAACGATGGCCAGATGATTGTAATCCACGGTGCCCTACCCGGGCGATAACTGGATGAGAGTCAAAGTGTTTCGACAGACGGCTTTCGGTTGCCCCAAATTCGCTTGATCTCCTTGTAGCGGCTTTTTCTAGAAAAAGAACAAGCATCGCCGAAGGATCCAAGGTTGGGTCAAAAACTCCGCAGCAGCTTGGGCATTCAAGTTTCGCTTCGGTTGGTCGAGCCCAGGGAACACGAAGTGGGCAGACTCAAACAAAACAATATCAAGGATGATTTTGGCGGCCATCGAGCAGCGTTGTTTAACGCCGATGGTCACGCAATCGAAAGGAGTTTCGGCCTCATGTTTCGTTCTATCTCTGATCGACGTCTGTTTTTGCAAGGGCTCGGCGCAACGGGAGCGCTCCTCGCGGGACGTAGCTTGTTGGCGGAAGAGCCATCGGAAGAATTGCGTGAGCCTGTCTTTCGCGTAGCGAAGGCCAACGGCGTGGCGCAAGGCCCCGGGGCACATCCTTTGGATGCTGCTTTGGAAATGGCCGAGAAGTCGCTCCAGCACATCCGCCAGGAAGTTTCCGACTATACCTGCACGGTCATCAAGCGTGAACGTGTGAAGGGTCAGCTCGGCGACTACGAATATATGTTTGCCAAGGTCCGTAACCGCAAGGCTGAAAACGGCCGCGTTACAGTTCCCTTTGGCGTGTACCTGAAGTTCCTCAAGCCTGCTTCGGTTGCGGAGCGTGAAGTCTTGTGGGTTGAAGGTCAGAACAATGGCAAGATGCGAGCCCACGAAGGTGGTCCTGCTCGTCGCTTTACCCCGACGGTTTCGCTTGATCCAACCGGTGCTTTGGCGATGCGAGGAAACTTGTATCCCGTCACGGAAATCGGGATTGAGAACCTGGTCGTCAAGCTGATCGAAAAGGGTGTTCGCGACAAGAAGGTCGGTCCTTGCGAAGTTGAATTCAAAAAGGGCGCCAAGATCAACGGTCGCGTTTGCACGGTTATCAACGTGAAGCACGATCAGCAGAACATGGGTTTTGACTTTCATCATGCCCAGATCTTCCTGGATGATGAACTCAATGTTCCAATTCGCTATGTTGCTTACGGCTGGCCAGGCAAAGATGGTGCCAAGCAATTGCTGGAAGAATACACCTACGTCGATCTGAAGCTCAATCAGAACCTGACGGATATGGACTTCAACGAGAAGAATCCTAGCTATTCGTTCTAGTTGAACGCCGTATCGGCTAATCGAGACTGTAAATTTTAGAGCCCGCGATGGATCTTCCATGGCGGGCTTTTTTTGCACCCGGATGAAGTCGCCTGGTGCTTGCCGCTAGAATGACCAATCGATTCCTTGGTTTTTAGCGACCAAGGGGGCTTGTGACACTTGCGTGCAAAAGGGGACTTCATGCGGACATTGCGTGTTGCGGCAACGCAGTTTCAACATCTTCCGGGTGATAAGCAGGCGAATCTCGACATCATGCATGCCATGGCCATGCGGGCTGCGGCCGATGGAGTGCAGCTGATTGCTTTTCCGGAGTGCTGTATCTCTGGGTATTGGCACCTTCGGAAGCTCTCTCGCGAAGCTTTTTTTGCCCTGGCAGAGCCCGCATTTATCGGTCCTTCTTCGCTGCGATTGATGGCGATTGCAAAGGAGTGCCAGATAACCGTGGGCGGGGGCCTGGTTGAGCTTGGTGACGATGGACGTGCCTACAACACCTACATTGTCGCTATGCCGGATGGCCGTTTTGCGCGGCATCGTAAGTTGCATGTGTTCGTTCATCCGGACCTTTCGGCCGGCGATTCCTACACGGTGTTTGAAACCCCTGAGGGCATTCGCGTGGGGATACTGATTTGCTACGACAACAACTTGATAGAGAATGCGCGAATGACGGCACTGGCCGGGGCGGAGGTTCTGCTTTCGCCGCACCAGACTGGCGGCTGTAAATCTGGCAGTCCCTTTGCCATGACGGCCGTTGATCGCCGCGCTTGGGAGCATCGTGAAGAAAACCCCGCAGCATTGCTGGCCGAGTTTCAGGGAGACAAGGGACGTGGCTGGTTGATGCGCTGGCTGCCGGCTCGGGCACATGATAACGGCATGTTTCTGGTCTTTAGTAATGGCGTTGGGGCCGATGACGACGAAGTCCGAACCGGTAACGCGATGGTATTGGATTGTTACGGTCGTACCTTGGCAGAGACCCGGGCACTGGGGGATGATTGGGTGGTCGCGGATCTTGATCTTTCGCTGCGAGACCGTTGTACGGGTGTCCGCTGGATGAAGGCGCGCCGTCCGGAGCTGTACGGTCCGCTGAGCATCCGCTACCGGGCACGAACGCTCTACGCGCGAGGTTCGCTTTGAATTTGGCGGGGAATAAAGCGGAGCCTCCCATCGCTATGGACAGCTTTGGCGAAGGTCGCTAATCTCGCCCCCGGCGAAATCGGAACTCGCCGAGAGGCGCGGGCTTTTGTTGTCCAGCTGCCGACCCATACATCGTTGCGAACAGGGAGGGGTTACCAGTGCAATTCAATCTATTTCAATGGATTCGTGAAGGGGTGCGTCGTTCGGTTATTGCTGGAGTGGCCGACGCCGTTGAGGCCATCGGTACGCCAGTTGAAGACGATGCCATCAAGGGGCATTTGGGGCAAATGCTCGAAGGGACGGCCGTTGGAGCAACCGCACGGGCCAGCATTGGCTCGAACAAGCGAAAGAGACTAGGTCGCTCGCTGAAGGAATTGGGCGAAGGCTAATACCTACGTTGGCTGTTCTAAACTAGGCGATTGCAATCATGGGAGCTTCAGGTGGAGCTCCCTTCTTGTGGTATCTCTACATATTCCAACGCCCATTCCTGCATAAAGCGTACGCGCTGCGGGACCATGCGATAGATGATCAGCATCGGGTTGTCTGGCGTGCCGAGGTAGCTTCTTAGCAGCGGGTTTGACTCCCAGATTCGCGTTAGCAATGCTTTGTCATGCACAATTTCCGCCAGTGCTGTGATGCGCACTTGGTGATGCGCCTCGTTCATATAACAAAGCTCCACCTGCGGGTTGGCGGCGATTTCTTCCGTTTTGTGGTACAGCTTGAGGTTGGCCACATAGACGACAAAGCCCTCCGTCAGCACAGGTGAGACGGGCCTGACGCGTGGCGCGTTGCCGTCGACGGTTGCAAGCATCGGAAACCGCCATGTCTGCACGATCTGCCGTGCTAGTTGAGCGGCTTCCTCCGTGGAAAGTGGCTGAGGTGTTGGCTTGGTCATGGCAGTCTCTCAGGGCTTCAAGGAGTAAGTTCGCCTGTAGCATACCATTCTCTAAAAGCGATTTGCCAACGGGGAAAGGGGCTATCGTTTGGCCGTTTTGGGGCGCGGGACAAAGCGATAGGTTCCGCCATTGTTTTTGGCAATGAACTGCAGTGTTTCTTCCCCTTCGCGGCTATAGAAGCCAACCGTATGAATGATGACTTTGGTTTTGCGGGCTTTTTCCGGTGGTGCTAGTGCGTCGTCGATAAAATTCTGAGTCGTGAGAAAGTCGATGGTCTTTCCTTTGTCAGTTAGTTTCCCGTCCGAAAGGAGATAAACCGCATCAGGAAGAATATCGAGCGCCATTCGCATGGCCTCATAGGGATCCGTATGCAGTTCGTTTTGAACGTCAACAATCCATCGTTCGAGCTTCTTGATGTTAGCGGGAGTCGCCAGCACCGGGCGAAGTTCGGGCTCCTTTTTGGGGGCAAACGTCATGACTTCCGTGTTTTGATCAAAGAACATGACGAGGAACGATTGATCCTTGCTAAGTCGCTTTACCGCAGCGACAACTTCTCGTTTCGCAGCGGCGAAGCGAGAGCCACGCATGCTGTTGGAGCTATCGACAATGAACACGAACTTTTTACCAGGTGCCTGAACGCCAAAGAACTCAGCACCCATAAAGCCACCGCCGCGAGATTTCTTGTTTCCGCCCCCGATTTCGCTGCTCAGCTCCCCTTCCGCAATGCTGGAGGGGGAGCTCTCCAGGTCGCTCATCGCCACGTCGCCACGATTGGGCGAAACAAGCTCGGCATCCGCTGGAGTCGTTGGGCCAAGATCGTCGCCGCTCGGGGCAGCAGATTGGTCGTCGAGGTCTTCCATTTCGGGAGGGATGAAGACGACTTCTTCCAGCAGGTTTTCGCTGTTGTACTCCAAGTTCCCTTCGATGAAGTGGCTCCACTCTTGCGGCGGAGGCGAGCACATGATCACCGTGAGAGATACCACTAACAGCAGATGCAAAACGAGACTGACAAGCCAAGCAGGGGCCAGCAGCGCTAGGCTTTTCATCTGCTGCCAAAGGCCAACAGGCTGCTCGATCAGGGGTGGACCGAGGGGAACATCATCGGATGGTGCTTCTGCATCGCCCTTGGTTTTGCGTATTAGTTCCGAGGGACGAGGCTGCACCGCAGCAAGCGGCTCTGCGATAGGCGTGTTGCTCGTGCGTTTACGAGAGCTAGACTCGACGGGCCGGTCGGCAGGAACCGCTATCGTTTGCGACTTGTCGATGTTGGCTGACAAGTTGTTGGGCTCCCTACTGAGAGGCACTAATTCACAATCACGCTAAAACCAAAGAAGGGGGATGCATCCCTCTGAGGGTAATTGTCGCGTCCCCGGCATGTGGCGTCAAACATTTTCTCCGATTCGCCTTTTCCAAAAAATCAGGGGACACACTTCTAAAGCATATTTTCGTAAGATGGCGGTTGTTTCCGCAGAACCAAATTGGGCTCATTTTGGGAAAAGTTTGCCAACCCCAAAACTGCCAGCCGCTTACTAGCAGATTCACTATGAAACCGTCGAATCGCCAGCAGTCCTTGCCCGGATTTTCCACCGCCGATGAACCGACGGCCGAACAACACGTGCCCGAGGTCGGTCACCCTGCCTCTTCAAAAACGGAAGACTCTGCTGCAATTCCGTTCACGCCCGATGCGGATGTAGAAGAATCCATCACAACGCAAGGAGAAGTTGCCGAGGCGGGCGAACCAAGCTTTGCCGGCAAGAAGGTCTTTGTCGTTGATTCGCACTCGCTGATTTATCAAGTGTTTCATGCGATGCCAGAGATGACGAGCCCTTCAGGAGAACCTGTTGGAGCGGTGCAAGGATTTATTCGCGACGTTTGTGACTTGATTGAACAACGCCGTGCCGATGGCATTATTTGCGCCTTTGATTATCCGGGGGACAACTTCCGGCATACGCTATACACGGAATACAAAATCCATCGTCAGGAAATGCCGGCCGATTTGCAGATGCAAATTCCGGTGATCCAGGAAATTTTGAAGGCCATGGCGATTCCCATGCTTTCGATCCCCGGTTACGAAGCCGACGACGTACTTGCCACCCTCGCGCGTCAAATTGAGGAGGCGGGGGGCGAATGTTTGATCGTTACGGCCGACAAGGATTGTCGCCAACTCATTACTGATCGCGTGAAGATCTATCATATTCGCAAAAATGAAATCTTCGACGCCGTTGCCCTGCAGGCCGTTTGGGGAATCCGGCCTGATCAAGTAGTCGACTTCCAAACGTTGGTGGGCGACTCCGTCGATAATGTCCCGGGAATTCCGCTGATTGGTCCTAAGCTTGCGCAAGAGTTGCTTAGCAAATACGACACGCTAGAAAACGTATTCGCCCATGCGCACGAAATGTCTGGCACAAAGCGGCGCGAAAATCTAATCAATGGCCGCGAGCAAGCAATCATCAGTCGCCAGCTTGTAAAGCTAGATGCTCATGTGCCGATTGAGGTGGAGTGGAAAGATGTGGTTGTTGGTGGTTGGGACAGGGACCGCGTTCTAACGCTTTGCAAGGCGTGCGGCTTTCGGCAATTAGCAACGCGTCTGGAAAACCTGATGGAGAAGGGGATTCAGGCCGGCGGCAGTTTGCGTCGCAAGCCTGCAGCGAAATCCAAGTCCTCTGCGAGTGCTGGCGGGGATTCTGGTGCAGCGTTTGGCGAGGATGTGCCCAGTGAAGATACGCTGGGCGAGTCTTTCTTAGAGGCTCCTTGGGACGCAATCTATGAATCAATCCTAACTGTCGAGAAGCTTGAAGCGATCGTCAAAGAGATTCATGAAGTTGGGCATGTCGTGGTAGATACGGAGACCACCTCCGTTGCGCCACGCTGGGCAGAAGTGGTAGGCATTTCGCTCTGTTGCCAGCCGGGCAAGGCATACTATATCCCGGTGCGCGCTCCTGCTGGCGAGCCAACGTTGCCTTGGGACGACGTCGTAAAAACTCTTAAGCCGGTGCTCGAAGACGCGACGGTCCGTAAGGTGGGACAGAACATCAAGTACGACCAGATTGTGCTGCGAAGCCATGGCATCAATTTGGCAGGCGTTGCGTTTGACACCATGGTGGCTGACTATTTGCTAGATCCAGGGCAGCGAGCTCACAATTTGGATGAGCTTGCAAAACGCCATTTGCGGCACTCGAACATTACGATCGAATCGCTGATCGGTACGGGAAAAAACCAAAAGCGGATGGATGAAGTTCCACTCGCGCAGATCGTTCCCTATGCGGCCGAAGATGCAGATGTGCCACTACGGCTGGAGCAGATCCTTGCGCCGCGACTTAAAGAAGTCGGTTTGGATTCACTGTTCCAAGAAATTGAGATGCCGCTGGTCGAGGTGCTGGCCGAAATGGAGTCCAATGGCATTCGCGTCGATTGCGCGCGGTTGCAGCAACTATCAGCGGTATTTGCTGAAGAAATCGATCGCCTTGAGAAGGAAATCTATGCACTGGCAGAGGGCGAATTCAATATTGACTCTCGCTTGCAACTGGCCGCACTTCTGTTTGAGAAGTTCAATTTGCCTGTTCTCAAAAAGACCAAGACGGGTCCCAGTATGGATGCCGAAGTTCTAGAAGAACTTGCCAAGTTGCATCCGCTGCCGGCCAAGGTGATTGAGTATCGTCAAAATACCAAGCTGAAAAGCACGTATGTTGATGCGCTACAAGAATTGATTCATCCTGTTACGGGACGGGTTCACACCTCGTTCAAGCAAGATGTAGCCGCGACGGGGCGGCTCAGTTCGCAAGATCCTAACCTGCAGAATATCCCTGTTCGAACGGATGCAGGCCGCGCGATTCGTAGCGCATTCTTGCCCGGTGAAACAGGTTGGCTGCTAATGACCGCTGACTATTCGCAGATCGAGTTGCGGGTGCTTGCTCATTTTTCCGGTGATGCCGCACTTCGCCAAGCGTTTGTCGATGATCGGGATATTCACTCGCAAGTCGCCAGTGAGGTTTACGGCGTTCCTCTTGCTGAAGTGACTTCGGCCATGCGTCGCAGTGCTAAGGCGATTAACTTCGGAGTGATCTACGGCCAAAGCGCATTCGGTTTGGCGAAGTCATTGGACATTCCCAAAGATGAGGCCGCAAAGTTCATCAATGCCTACTTCGCGGGCTACCCGGGAATCGACACCTTTATGGAGGGCGTCTTGGTAGGAGCACGAAAAGATGGCTTTGTCTCAACGATTTCAGGACGTCGTCGCCCAGTGACAGGCGTACGTGATCCTGCGACGTTGAGCGACAAGCGACAACGCAATCTTCCCGAGCGGATCGCCATCAATACGGTGATTCAGGGATCGGCGGCCGACATCATCAAAAAGGCAATGATTGGTGTTCTGTCACGCATGCGCAAGGAAGGGCTGCGGGCCCGATTGCTGCTTCAGATTCATGATGAATTGGTGTGCGAATGCCCGCCCGAAGAGTCGCAGGCTCTCGCAAATCTGCTGCGAGAGGAAATGTCTAGTGCCGCTGAACTTGCCGTTCCACTAAAAATCGATGTAAAAACGGGCGAGAATTGGGCCGCTTGCGAGCCGGTTTAGTTGAGTTGTAAGTGTTGACTGGGTATTGACTTGCGTGAAGTAGGCGGATGTCCTCCTCGGGCCGGTTGTAGCGAGGGGGGCTTGGTGGCATTTCTCAGAAAAATCCCAAGGGCAGATAATTTGCCATAGCCTTTTGGAAAACTCTAGCTACAATTTGGCTCATCAAGGGTCCTTTTCGGCATATTTACTTTGCTGCCATTGGATTACCAGCCAGGTCCAATGGTTTCTCTGGATTGCATTTTGCATTCCTCTCATTAGGTCCTGGGAATCTCCCAAGAGATCTAGAATGACTTTTCCCGAACTCGGGCTCTCCGAGCCTATTTTGCGCACCCTCAAATCTGAAGGCTACGAAACCCCAACGCCCATCCAGGCGCAATCGATCCCCCATTTATTGGAAGGGCGCGACTTGCTTGGCTGTGCACAAACCGGTACCGGTAAGACGGCCGCGTTTGCACTTCCGATGCTGCATTTGCTGCATAACGGCGGTGTTCCACCCAAGAACGTCAAGCGTCGTATCCGCGCTTTGATTCTTGCACCAACGCGAGAACTTGCCGCTCAAATCAGCGAAAGCTTCCAATCGTACGGCCGTAACACGGGCCTGCGTCACTGCGTGATTTTTGGTGGTGTGAATCAACACCGTCAAGTTCTTTCGCTGGAGCGTGGCGTCGATATCGTTGTTGCAACACCAGGTCGCCTTTGCGACTTGATGGAACAAGGCTTTGTCGATTTGCGTAATGTCGAGATCTTCGTCTTGGACGAAGCCGACCGCATGCTCGACATGGGCTTTTTGCCAGACCTTCGTCGCATCATGGACAAGCTGCCACATCGTCGGCAGAACCTTTTGTTCTCTGCGACTTTGCCTGGTCCAATTGAACAACTCGCTGACAACATGCTTCGCGACCCGATTCGCGTTCGCATTGCACCTGTCAAGCAAACAACCGAACTCATCAAACAGTCGGTGGCCTTTGTGGCCAAGTCTGCCAAGAATGAATTGCTCGCCACGCTGATTGCCGCCGAAGGTGTGCAGCGTGCGATTGTCTTCACCCGTACCAAGCACGGTGCAGACAAAGTCGCTTATTACCTCAGCAACCAAGGCATTCGTGCCGAAGCTATGCACGGTAACAAGAGCCAAAACGCCCGTCTAAGAATTCTGGCGGCGTTCAAAGGCAAGGGACCCGCTGTGTTGGTAGCAACCGACATTGCATCCCGTGGTATCGATGTTGACGGCGTGACGCACGTTTTCAACTTTGACCTGCCGCAAGAACCAGAAACCTATGTTCACCGCATTGGCCGTACCGGTCGTGCTGGTGCCAATGGCAACGCGATCTCTTTCTGTGATGGTGAAGAACGCGGATTGCTGCGTGCCATCGAACGTGAGATCCGTCAAGAGATCGACACGCTAGAACACGATCTCGATAAGGGCTCGTCTGCGGGTTCCGGTCGGGGCAATGGTCCATCACGCGGTGGCTACGGTGATCGCGGTCCACGTCGCTTCTCGTCGGGTGGTGGCGGTGGCCGACCAGGTCCACAACGTCATTCACGTGGCGGTTACGGTGGTGGCGGATCGGATGATCGTCGTGAACGTCCACATGGTCGCTCGGATTCGCATTTCCGTGGAAGTGAAAACCACATGGAAAATCGTGAAGCAGCTCCAGAACGCCGTGAACCATCCGATCGTCGTGAGTCGCAAGGTCCTCCACGTGAATACTCGGCCGGCCAAGACGCCGCACCACGTCGTGAACGCAGCTATGGCAACGGCGAAGGCCGTCCTGCTCGTTCCGGCAACTGGGGTGGTCCCAAGGGACGTAGCCGTTTTGGCGGCGGATCCCGTTTTGGTAAGAGCGAAGGCGCTCGCGTTCCTGGTAGCACGGTGGGTCGCAACGGTCGTGGAGCAGCTCCAATTGCTGCCGCACCAGCTGGTGGCGCCGCTTCGGCAGGGCGTCCGGCAGGTGATCGTGACTTCCGTGGTGGTGCTCGCCCCAACAAGGTTCGCAAGCCAGTTGCTGGCAGCCGCCGCTAAGGGCTGATGGAATAAAAATAAGTAGCAAACCAGCTTGGCTTGCTACAAATCGAAATAAAGAAACCCTTCCTGGCTTTTGAAGTAAACACTTCAAGGCGGGGAAGGGTTTTTTCGTTAGCTAGTAAAGAGGTGCGGTGTTATTCGCTGCCGCCAAGCAATCGTTTTGCCAGGGCTCCTAAGGCGCCGAAGACAAAGAGTACCAGCCAGATAATCCCCTTGATTGATCTACCGGTAACCCTGATAGATCGCGTTGATGATGAACTGCTGCTTGAGGAGTAGTCGGAGTCAGAATAGTCCGTAGAAGAAGAATAGTCTGATCCCGAACTGGTGTAAGGAGTTGGGGAAGTGTAGGGGGCTGGTGACCCATAGGGGCTAGGTGCATAGCCGGATGATGGATATGAACCAGAGGGCATCCCTGGCGTAGCAATGGGGCTAGTGTTCAAGGGAACTGCGGGTTGCGACGGAGGGGCAGCGTATGGCATCGGCTGCGAAACGGATGGTATCGAGGGAATCGACGGTGCGCCCGTCGGTGCCTGTGCAACTCCTGTGTAGCCCAAGTTGGGAATGGGGGCTGCACCGGTACGCTTGCACCTGGATAAGTCGGTACGCTGCCGGGCGCATTGTCTGGTGGCGGCAGTGATGCCGTTGCAGCGGCAGGGCCTGGGCTAGGCGTACCAGCAGAGGTGCTGACGAGCGCTGTCAACTGACTTGCCAGCTTTGCGTCACCACGTGACACAAGGATCTGGCACACATAATTTTGATCGGCACCGGATAAACGCAGAAACGCAATGCCTTTCTCGGCAGTTTTCGTTTGTAGATAGACCATGCTTTCGGTCGCGCGGACAAACGTCGCCTGCAAGGTGTTTCCATCGGCGTCGGTCCATTGACGCATGTCGCCAGAAGCACTCTCGGTGGTGCTACCGGCAGCTTTATCACGTTGGCTCTTTACGAAATCCTGGTCGGATTGGCTCAATGAAGAGAGGGGAACCTTATAGACCTTCGAACTCGTATCGAGAACGACTTTGTCCCCCTCTTCACGAACAAATTCAGCTTCGATCTTGCGCCCTTTATTGTCCGTCCACTCGCGCCCCTGAGCGTCGCAAACAATCGTCGCGGTTAGTAAGCCTGCTGCGATCAGCCCACCGAGAAAAGCCTTGTAGGTTTTGAGCGATTGCTTTGACGACTTATGTTCAACTGATTTGCGGGGACTGGCAGTCATGGCCGGTTGATCTCCTCACCGTACGAAAGGGGCCAAGGGAGGGCTAGTAGATGCCGCTATAGGGGGTGGTCTTTCTAGCCAGTGACTAACGGAATCTACAGGATTCATGACCGCAGTCAATGGTTTTTTCCCACAATCCAGAGGGTTTGTTTGCTTGGGAGTAGTGAAATTGGCAAAATCACCCCCTCGAAAGATTGTGTTTTCGCTATTTGCCGGCGGGCGGGCGTTTGGTGGGTCGGCTTTGGGCAACGGCCGTTGTTGGGTCTTCGGGCCATGCGTGTTTGGGGTATCTCGCACGTAGCTCTTTGCGAACGAGCTGATAACTATTGGCCCAAAAACTCTTCAGATCAGCGGTGACTTGGGCGACTCGCATGTTAGGCGCTAAAAGATGCACGACAATTCCCGCCCGGCCGCCAGCGAGCCTTGGGGTTTGCGCCATTCCAAACAATTCTTGAATGCGCACCGCCAAAATCGGCGGCTCCTCTGGCCCGCGATACTCTAGCCGAATGTTGCTGCCCGAGGGGACTGCCACGCGTTCCGGTGCCTCTTTATTCAGTAGCTGTAGTTGTTGATATTCGTAAAGTCCCTTGAGAGCCATGAGCCAGGGTCCTTTTCGAAGGTCGGCCAATGAGCGGCACCCATGTACCACATGTGGCAACAGCTCAATCAGCTGGGCTTCATCCAGTTGCGGTAGTTCACGCTCGGGCATCTTGGCTGCTAAGAATCTTCCGCGGGCAACAAATCCGGTAACGTCTTCGTTGTCGGATGGAAATGCGCGAGCGAAATCCTTCTTGGCCGCGTCGAGCAGGGCAAGCTCAATCGACCTGGGGTCATTCGCTGAGGTAATGACCTCTTCGAGCACCAAATCCTTCCACGTGGTTCGCTTTCGCGCGGTGACACGCTCCGTCGTTTCATCGAAGGAAACGATCACTTCTTGCTTCAAAAAGTGCGGAGAAAGCCAGCTGGGATCAATTGCGGAGGCTTGCCGCACGAACGCTTCGCCCCCTGCACCATCGAGCACTACTGCGACAAACAGGTCGGCCTCGTCAACGGCGACTTCATCAGCAAGGCGTACCCCTTTTCCGCCAATCATCAGGGCGCACCGGCCGGCTGGCTCTCTCCGCTTGGCGACACGATCTGGAAAGCCCGCATAGATGGTGCGTAGCAACGCCTCTTCGTGGTCTCCACTTCCAGACGCAGGGCTGCGGGAATTTTCGCCTGATAAAGTGTTGAGGCGGCCTTTTGGCAATTGCCGAGCGAGTTGTTCCAGTTGGCGGGAGGAGTCCACGACGGCTCGCATTGCACCGACGTTCAGCTGCTGAAGCAGTGGGGAATCTTGGCTTCCGTTCTGCCAAGCGTGGATGGCATGAACTCGGTCTAAAACGTCGCTTTCGGAACTGTGGCCGCGCGTTTTTGTGTTTGCATGGGGCCGTGTGCCACGATACCGACTATGTTGAGCCGCAAAAGGATCTCGCTCGGAAAGGAGGGCTGCCGCAACGGACGTTTCGGCGATGCAGTTTCGTATTGCTCCTTCCAGAAGCATACGTCCTAGGCGTGGGTGAACCGGCAATTTGGCAAGTTCTTTGCCCAGGGAAGTGATGGCTCCCTGATCAACGGCATCTAAAAGCTCTAGCAGTTCAAGCGACTTTTCCACACGGGCTGGCTCTGGTGGCTCAAGCCAGGGGAACGTTGCCACTTCAGGCTCGATCCAGGAAAGCAACTGCAGTAGGCCGCCGGCGAGGTCGACCCGCTGAATTTCTGGCGTGTCGAACGCGGGGCGATGTCGCTGTGCCCCCTCGGGCCACAGGCGAACGCAGATTCCGGGGGCCGTACGGCCTGCTCGTCCTGCCCGTTGTTGTGAACTCGCTTGCGAGATCGGCTCAAGCTCAAGCCGATCAAGTCCCGTGGCAGGATCGTACCGTAAGATGCGAGCTTGCCCGGTATCGACCACGCCGGTTACTCCTTCAATTGTGAGGGAGGTTTCAGCGACGTTGGTCGAAAGGATGATTTTGCGTTTATAACTAGGCATCAGTACCCGTTGCTGTTCAGCGAGGGGTAAGTCGCCGTACAGCATGCAAACATCGATAGCTTCTTCCTCTAGCCGAGATCGCAGCTCTTCATGAGCACGACGGATTTCACCCACGCCCGGCAAAAAAACCAGTATGTTGCCATTGGTCTCCTCAAGTAGGCCAGTTGCTGCATTGGCCGCTTGAATGGCTAGAGGTTGGCGATCTGGGGCGGGTTGATACCGAACCTTGACAGGAAAGGTCCGTCCTTCGCTCTGTATGACAGGGCACTTTGCGAGGTGTTTGGTGAGGACATCGACCGACAACGTAGCGGACATCACCAGGATGCGAATGTCTGGGCGGACGGATGCTTGCAACTGCATGAGCATGCCCAGAAGCAGGTCCCCCGTCAATGAACGTTCGTGAAACTCATCCAGGACAACGACGGATACCTCTTCTAAAAACGGATCGTCGATAAGGCGTCGCAGCAGGATTCCTTCGGTCATTACCTCCAGCCGGGTCTTTTTGCTGACTTTGCTCTCTTGGCGAACCGTAAAACCAACTTCGTCACCAAGGCGTACATTCCGTTCACTTGCAATGCGGGCCGCCGTCGTCCGGGCGGCAATTCGTCGCGGCTGTAAAACGACGATCTTTCCCGTTTGTGCGATCCCCGCATCCAGCAGCGCCCCAGGCACGCGCGTTGTCTTGCCAGCGCCCGGCAGCGCGCACAGAATCGCACGATTGGACTGCTGCAGGGCAGCAACAACCGTTGGCAATACCTCATCAATGGGCAGGGGAGCGAGTTTTCCAGTCATTCCGTAAAGAATATCCTCGTTGATCGGTGGTCCCAAGCGACGGCCATGAATGGGTAGGCCTTCAGGTGAGGCCCTAAAGCGAATGCCGGTTAAAGGCTTATCGTGTTCTGCGAGTTCCTTTGACGATCACATAGCTCTTTTCCACCACTGATGTGACGTTGGTAAATGCCTGAGGGAGGTAGTCGAGGTACCATTGTGGCGTCTTGGTGACGATCACAATCTGCCCCCCATTTCGTAACGCTTGCTGGCTGACATCCACGAAGTGCTCCGCAACACGGTAGTTGCCAAAATAGGGCGGATTGATGGCAGCCAAATCGTAAGTAGCTGGCATGATTGACTCACTATCGCATCCTAGTTTCGCTTCGATGGCGGGAAGGTGGTTTTGTTCAGCACCCCAGGCCGTGCACTCGACCGCTCGGGTATTACTGTCGATGGCTAACACGTGTGAAACGCCAAATCGCTTGGCAATTGCGAGCGCAACAAACCCACCGCCACAGCCAAAGTCCAAAACGCGATCCTGCGGCCTAGCGGTAACATGCTGCAAAAGTGCTCTGGCCCCGGGATCAACGTGCCGATGGCTAAATACTCCGGGACGCGTTCGCAATTGCAGCAAGTGGTCATCGACTTTGGCGGGGAATTGGCTGGAAAAGTCACGGTGCTTTTTGAGAGGTGCCGTCTTCTTTCCCCAGTAGATCACACCTTTGTCCGTGGCTATGCGATGAACCTTAGAGAGCATCTCGGTCAATTGTTCATGCAGCCATTTGTCTCTGGGGTTGTCAGTAACGGTCCACAGCTCGCCCCCCAGGCGAAGTTGCTCGTGGGCTTGCTGGAACGCATCCCGGGTAAGCTCTGCATCGCCTCGGTGACTGGCAAACCACACAGCGCGATCCAGCGGTTGCTGGGGTAGGTCGGCCGAACAGATGAATTCTGTATTGCTGGGTCGGCCATGTCGCGTTTGACGCCACTGTTCTTCGGCGGCGCGGTGCCCGAATAGGTCAAAAAAGTGGCAGATCACCTTAGCCTGTGGAAACTTTCGGGCACAGCCGGCGGCAAATTGGGCGAAACCTAGCGTATTGCTTAATACGGTTGGTGCGGATTCCGGCTCAAACTTCCAGAGGTCGGCCGTCGCTGAGCTGGTCGAGCATCCATTGTTCTTGGGGACGGGCGTCTGGAATCGGCTTTTTCGACATGGGACTTGGGGCAAGAGCGCTGGGGCGGAACGGAAGGAGAGGCACGGAAGCCGTCAAGGAAAGGGAACGCTTGACAGAAGTCGTTGGTGGGCTAGTGATTGCTGGCCGTACATGGACTAGAATCCGATAATTGTGGACGCTCTTGATTGTACTCAAAAACGGTTCTTTGTGGCCGCTTCCGAGTAGGGTCACTTCACGGTATCCTTCGCACTTTTCCCCTTCAGGGTTCCATGTCGAATACCAATTCTCAGGCATCGTCAACGGATGATGTTGCCGCTGTCACTCAGTTGACCCAGTCCATTACTCGGTTGCGTGCTGAGTTGGCTAAGGTGATTGTTGGGCAAGATTCTGTTATTGAGCAGCTTTTGCTGGCCATCTTTTCCCAGGGGCATTGCTTGCTAGAAGGGGTGCCAGGGCTTGCAAAAACCTTAATGGTTTCCGCGCTGGCTCGCTCGCTACAGCTGAAGTTCAGCCGGGTGCAGTTTACTCCTGACCTAATGCCGAGTGACATTACCGGTACCGAAGTGATTCAAGAAGATCGTAGCACCGGTGAGCGGAAGTTCCGGTTTTTAAGTGGCCCGATCTTCTCCAACCTGATTCTGGCAGACGAAATCAATCGAACTCCCCCCAAGACGCAAGCGGCGCTTCTGGAGGCAATGCAAGAACGACAGGTGACGATTGGTGGTGTTCGCCATCCGTTGCCCAGCCCATTCTTTGTGCTCGCGACCCAGAACCCGATCGAGCAAGAGGGAACCTATCCACTGCCCGAAGCCCAGCAAGATCGCTTCATGCTGAAGGTTTTTGTGAAGTATCCTAGCTACGACGAGGAATTCCAGATCGCGCAGTCGACGACATCCTCTGCAACCGCAGAGATCACCGGCTTGCTATCGGGCGAAGAGATTTTGGCGGCCCAGCAACTTGTTCGCCGCGTGCCAGTTCCCCCATTTGCCATTCACTACGCCTTGCGACTGGTTCGGGCGACCCGTGTGCATGAACCAGAAGCACCTGACTTTGTCAAAGACCTTGTCAGTTGGGGTTCCGGACCACGCGGACTGCAGTACCTTCTGTTAGGTGCCAAGGCTCGGGCTGTTTTGCAGGGGCGTTTCTCGGTTACCGGCGATGATATTCGTGCGGTTGCCCATCCGGTTCTGCGGCATCGAGTCATTACAACGTTTAGCGCTGAATCAAGCGGCATGACACCAGATCGTGTGATTGACTTGCTTCTGGAGAAGATCCCCCAGCGCGGCAAGGGTGATGAGGTCGCGCCAGAATTAGCGCGAGCCTTTGCCAGTTAGCGGCGGTAGTGTTTAGCGCAGGGTGTAAATCCGGACAGTAGATCTTTATGGCGTCAGAGCATTCGGCTTCCTATTTGGACTGGAAAACCCTCGACCGATTGCGGCGGTTGGATGTCATTGCGCGTCAAATTGTGGAAGGCTTTGTAAACGGCCAGCATCGTAGTCCCTATCATGGGTTCGCCGTGGAGTTTGCGACCCATCGTGAATACTCACCTGGCGACGATTTGCGTCATATTGACTGGAAGGTGTGGTCAAAGACCGATCGTCTCTACATTAAAGAGTACGAAGAGGAGACGAATCTTCGCTGCCAACTGATTGTGGATTGCAGTAAGTCGATGGCGTACGGGAAGAATCCATCGAAGTTCGACTATGCCTGTACTGCCGCAGCCTGTCTGGCCTACATGCTTACGCAGCAGCAAGATGCCGTTGGCCTCACGACGTTTCACAACAAGATTGTGAACCAGCTGCCCACCAGTAGCCATCCCAATCACCTAAGGCAACTGGTCGACATCTTGCAGAAAAGCGTGCCGCAGGAAGTCACCTCAAGCGAACGAGTGCTGACGGACCTAGCTGGCCACTTTCGCCAACGCGGGATTGTGGCATTGTTTTCGGATTTGTTCACGCCGCTGGACCGCTTTCAGGAATCACTTAAACAGTTCTTGCTGCGGAAGCAGGAAGTAATTGTGTTTCATGTTCTACATCAGGATGAATTAACGTTCCCCTTTGAAAAGAACACCCAGTTTCAGGGGCTAGAGGCTCCCGTAAAGTTGCTTACCGAGCCTCGCGCTTTACGCAAGGGATATCTAGAAGCGGTGCAGCGTTTCCTTGCCGACGTGAAGCGGATTTGTAGCAGCGTTGGCGCCGACCATGTGTTGATTAGCACTGCCGACCCACTTGATGGCGTGCTGGGGAACTATTTGGCATTTCGCCAGAAGGTGCGCAAGCGTCCAAGCGGTCGCCTGAAGGGAAGTGGCTCCTAATGGAACAGCTTTCCTTGGCGATAACTGATTATGAAATTGTTGATCTGCCGCGCACGGTCCTGGCGGAGGGTTGCGAATGACGCCGCTCCTCGGCTTATTGGCGATTTGGGGATTTGAGTCCTGGCTGGTTAGCCAAAGCCTCATGCTTGCTGGGGCGGCCGCCGTCTCGGTTCCGATCATCATCCACCTTTTGCATCGGCGGAAGTTCCAGATTGTGGAATGGGCCGCCATGGACTTTTTGCTGGAGGCGGATCGCAAAAATCGCCGTCGCATTCAGCTGGAAGATTTCCTGTTGCTGCTGCTTCGCTGTTTAGCAGTGTTTTTGGCAGGGTTGCTGTTGGCTCGTCCTTTTTTGCCGAGCAGTCTGACAGGTGGCTTAATTAGCGGAAATCGTGTGGAGCGAGTCATTCTGCTAGATGACTCGCTTAGCTTGCAGTGGGAAGACCAAGGTGGCACTGCATGGGAAGAGTCGATCAAAGGGCTTGTGACCTTTGTTCGCGCCCTCTCCGAGGAACGTGGCGCCGAGAACTCCCTGACGTTGCTGCTAACCTCGCGGCCACAAAAACCGATCTTTTCCGCGACACCCTTGCGAAGGGAAAGCGTTGAAGAGACCTGCCGAGAGATTCAGCGACTGGCAGTTAGTGATCAGCCGGCCGATCTCGACAAAGCCCTGGCGGAGCTTGAGACGTTTTTGACCTCGGAAGCAACCTCTACGACACGCACGGTTACCCTCTTTTCGGATCTCAGGAAGATTGATTGGCAGCCTGTTGGCGAAGTGACACCGCAACTAGCTCGTGTGAAGGCGATTGCAAAACAAGTCTCTTCGTTGCAAGTCATCGACGTTCTAACTCGCGACAAAAGTAGCCAAGTGGAAAACGTCGCGATCACCTCACTTGTGCCGGTCGGGGTGGTCGTGCAGCAAGTGCCCGTGCGATTTGATGTGGAAGTCACCAACTTTGGGGCAGCGGTCGTCCGTGACCTGCGATTGCGGCTTTGGGTTGGCGAAGGGGTTCCCCTCGTTTCGGAGATCGAAGAGTTGGCGGCCGGTGAAAAACGGCTCGTTCCGTTTGAAGTGCTGATGCAAGGAGCGACGGAGGCATCCGCTGAAACGGCTGCATCTCCCGTGTCGCTAACCGAAGCAGGTGCGACTTGGCAAAAAGTGAAGGCCGAAATCAGCCGGCGGGATGGAAGTCCTGTAGATCGATTGCCTGCCGACGATATGCGCCGGTATGCAGCGCAGCCAGTTGTGGGGGTGCCTGTATTGGTCGTCGATGGCGACCCCAGCACCACTTTTGGCAAGGCTGAGTCCTTTTACCTAGAGCGTTCGCTTCGGCCGCGTGGCCCAATTCCTTCGGGAGTTCTGGCCGATGTTGTCACGGAAGCCGAACTGGGGTCGGTTCAGTGGGAAAAGTATCAAGTAGTATTCTTCTGCAACGTTCCCGGGCTTGGCGAAACGGCCGATCTAACTCGTAAGCGAATCGAGGATTGGACAAATGCCGGCGGTGGACTTGTCCTGTTTGTTGGCGATCAAAACGAGGCCAGTTATTTTAACCGCTGGTTCTATGATGAAGGGAAGGGGCTTTCTCCCTTTGCGCTCGATTCGATTGTCGGGGATGAGTCGGAAAAGACGTGGGCCCAACTCCAACTGCGAGAGTCCCAGCACCCGGTGTTTGAAGTCTTTGCCGGCCAGAACAACCCGTTCCTAGAAAATATCAAGGTCTTTCGTCACTGGAATGTTCGTCTGCCGACGATGCCGACGGGGGATTCGTCCACGGTGGCTTGGCTGGTAAAAGATGGCGAAGCAACCCCGGCCTTTGCTGAAAAACGCTGGGGGCAGGGACGCGTTTTGGCCGCATCCTTCCCAGTGGATGCCGATTGGTCGAATTGGACGAGTGACCCTAGCTTTCCTATCACGGTCCAGGAAATCGTTAGGTACCTTTCATCGCTTCAGGCACCGCGCGACACGCTCCTGGCTGGCCAGCCACTGGTTCAGCCAATGGAGATTACCCAGTTTTTGCCGACGGCCGAACTGGTCGATCCGGCCGGCCATCGCCATTCGATCCAAGCTCGCCCAGCCGATGTGCCACTCAAGGCCGACGCCTCGGCTACTGCCGTAGTGCCCACAAAAGTAGGTTCCCGCTGGCTTTTGCGGCATCCTAGCTTGGACAACCGTGGCTTTTATGAGCTTCGCCTGCAACCACGCGAAGCAGGAAGTGTCACGACGGCGCTGCTGCAGCAGTAAATACGGCCGTCGCCGAAGGGAACCTAGAACGGGTCGATTTGTCCCAGTTTGATAAGGGGTTGGCTGAATTTGGAGGGCGGCGGGTCTCGCTGGCCGACCTAGCAGGTGGTTTGCCCAATGCAAGTCTGGCGGAATTGACCCGCTACCTGTTGCCACTTCTATTTGCGATCCTTGTAATTGAACAGATTCTAGGCTGGTATTTGAATTGGTCACGAAGATAATAAGGCATACTCAATCCACACGCGGGAAGTAGCTAGATGCCGCTGCTGATAGGCGTGTTGAACGTGCGAGAGTGCAAAGCCGACCGATTCGATTTGTAAATCGCATGGATTGCCAGAGGTATTTAGCGCATGCCAACCAATAGGCAATTGCCGCGACACAATCCCAGCCAGCGGCCCACGGTCCCGCGCGTTTCTAATCGCGAAAGATGGACAGAGTGTTTTCGCCGATTGTGGACTTTGGTCGCGATAACGCTGCTCTTTGCAGTGATAAGTCCAAGCGTCGTTTCCCTTGCGCTAGAAAAGCCGCGAATTGTTGCCCAAGTAGAACCAGCGACCACTGTTGATGCGACACCCGCAAAAATCTCGGGGGCTGACCCACTGGGCGAATCACGCTTTCCTGGTGGAGCAGCACTCCGAACCGATCCCGAGCAGGCTCGACTTTTGGCCCAAGCCGAAAAGAGTCTCAAAGATGGCCGGATCGATTTGGCCGTGCTCGTTTGGCAAAAGTTGCTTGACGATGGACTGGATACTCTGTTTTCGGAAGATGGCCGGCTGTATGCACCGGTCTCACGTTCTGTAGAACGAATGCTGGCACGCAAAGGGCCTGATGTATTGCGTGTTTATCGGATTGCTGCGGATGCCGAAGCGGCTGCTTGGATGGCCAAGGCCACGGGCGCAAGAGGAAGAGGCACTGTCGACAATTGAACGTCGCTACTTTCTAAGCTCTCAAGGAGACGATGCCGCGTTTCGGTTGGCATGTTTGGCGCTTGATCGATTTGACTTTGTAACCGCTCAGCGTCTTCTGAACAAAATCCGAGCCGAGCATCCCGATCCCTCGATACCCGCCGCTGAGTTAGCAGTTCGCCAAGCGGTTGTCGAAGCACGATTGGGAGATCGCAAGGCCGCTGAGAAAACACTTGCAGTTGCAGTAACTTCGGCACGCCCGCGATTAGACTCGCAGGTAGCTGAATGGGTGGAGAAGGATTTGCAGAAGGTCGGCTCGGCTGATTCAGAGAACTTGTCCAAGGTGGTGGACTGGCCCTGTGTGCTGGGGTCGGTTCGGCGTCGTGGAACGATGCCAACCTTGCCTGCTGCTTCCACGTCGAAAACGCTAAGTGAGTTGTGGCAGTACGAATTTCCCATACCGGTCAGTCCTATCGCGACGGCCGGTATGCCACGTGTGAATGGACCGGCTGTGATGGGTAACATCGCTCCGATGATCATGCGTGGCGGCCGAGTGGTGGGCGTTGCTCGAGCCCAGATGTTTGTGCCGGGCGGCGGCATGCCGATAGCAACAGGAAAGCCCGTTTCGGAGAGTCTGTCCAAGGTGCGGCGAGAATCGCTGCTTGCCTCTTGGGCGCAGAACAAATGGCAGCCCACGACGCAGCTTCTTCTGCACAATGGCTTGGTCTATTTTAAGTCTCGCGATCAGCTCCTCTGTTTTCAGACGGATGCTAATTCCCAGCAGCCAGCGTGGAAGTCGGTCTGGACGAATAGCTTTCAGCCCGATTCGATGTCGATGCAGGTCATGCAGATATCTGCCTCCATGGGGATGGCTGGCGGGATGACTCGTCCCGGCATGCCTCGAACCGAAGAAGAAATTCAGCTCTTTGGAGACCGGGTGCATCAGTCCATGAGCATTCATGGCGGCATGGTTTATTCAATCGAAGGTCAGCGAGTTAATCAGGGGGACCCTTCTTCGACTCGGCCGGAGGATGCGAATGGCGTGATGCGCCGTCAAATCAACTGGGGTACGGTTCCACGTCGAACTCGCACTAACTTTTTGGCGGCCTATGATGCAAACAGCGGCAAGGTTAAATGGCATCGCGCGGCGAGTGACGATGACAAAGAGCGATCGACAGACGTCGGCTTTTTGGCTGCACCGACTGCCATTGGCAATCGGCTATTAGTACCTGTAACGGACGGCGGCAACCTGTGGCTGTTCTGCCTCTCGGCCGAGGATGGCAAGACCGTTTGGAAGCGATACCTCTGCGACGAACCTGCGGGGGGATGTGCCGCATGGGCGACGGCGAACATCGCTGTCGATGGCAGTGAAGCCTACCTAGCGCCAGGTTCAGGGATTGTCTTTGCTATCGACACGCAAAGTGGTGCAATCCGCCAAGCGATTCGATACGCTCGAGATGGCAAGCCGAGCATGATGGCACGCTACTCCGGCAATACCGGTGTCACCCAATTGGAACTAAACGGTTGGGAAGATGACTGGGTCATTCCCTACGGCCGACAGCTAGTGGTCATGGCTAGTGACTGTGACAAGGTTTTTGCCATTGACCGCCGCACGGGTGAATTCTTGTGGGAGTCGCCACGCACTTCGCCGCAAGGATTTGCTGCCGATTACTGCCTGGGAACGGTGGGGCGCGGATTGTTTGTGGCTGGCCGCAATGTGGTGCGGCGATACGACCTTCCCAGCGGTCGCCTTGTGTGGGAGCTAGAGACTGAAGATTCTCTCGGACGTGGCGCTTTGACGGCCGATGCGCTTTACCTGCCGGTGAAAAACTCGGTGATGGTCCTCGATTTGGAACGTGGAGCAGAACGTGGCCAAGTGGGTGTTGCACTCACCTCGAATGACCCAGTGGGCAATTTGTTTTCCGATGGCGAAAAGCTCTGGATGGCGGGGGCTGGCCGCGTATATGCGATGACGAGTTTGGATTTCCGATTCAAGCAGTTGGCTGAGAAAATCCAGGCCAACGATGTGGCTGCGATGGTCAGTCGGGCCAAGCTGCGATTGAAGTCGGGACAGGTCCGCGACGCCTTATTGGACTTGGACGCTGCCTATCAATGGGTCGCCAAAGAATCGGGCAACGGCGAAGCGGATCTTCAATTGCTGACGATTTGCCAAGAGCTGCAACTGGCGTCGACGCATCCTGGGCCTTTCCTTCAGCTGGTCGGGAAGTGGTGGACGAATGGAGAGCTGGCTGCGGCGGGTCCAGCTCAGCAGCGACTGCGTGAAGACCTTTTGGCTGCCTCGTTGGCTAGGCTGGCGACGGCCGATTTGCAAACGCGTGATGCTAACGAAGCGTATTTGCAGGAGGGGAGCGAAAATCGCCCCGACGCCATTGTGCTTAAATCGGCGCCGCTTTACGGGTCGCCGCAACTGCTTCGCTTGGCCACCGGCGCTTTGCGACGTACATCTTCAGGGGCGACCAAGGATTCCCGCGCGGTACACCTAGCCCTGCTAAAAAATGCGGTTGAATCGGGGTCAGCAACGCAAAAGTTGCTGGCGGCCGAGGTGTTTGCCACGCTGGCTGGCAAGGATTCAGAGCAAAGTCTATCCAAGTTGGTGTCTCAAACGGATTCCCGCGTGCGCCTTGCCGCAGCACGTGGCCTGGCAAGTTTGAAGGATGCTCGCAGTTTGTCCCTGCTTAGTGACTTGCTCTCCAGTGAAGATCCATATGTGCGTGGTAGAAGCTATCAAACGCTTCGCGGGCTAACCGGCCAGACCATGCCATTTGCCAATGATGGAGCGCCCGAGCAACGAGGCAAAGACGCCGACCTATGGAAAAAATGGCTGGCCGATAACGGCAAATCGATCACTTGGCCGCTGCCGCTAGCAGACGGGGATGTTCCCTTGAAGCGCATCTTGATTGTTTCCCAGTCGCAGGGAACCGCCCGCGAATTGGATTCAGCCCATCAAGAACGCTGGAATCGCAAGGGGCGTCCCACCGCTTGTCAAGGATTATCCAATGGTCATCGACTTATTGCAGATAGCCAGGAAGGGATGATCCTAGAGCTTGATGATAAGGCGACGCCGATTTGGAAGTCTCCTAAGCTCAATGAGCAAGTTTTTAGCTTGCAACGATTGGAAAATGGCAATACGTTAGCCAGTGTGCACAGTGGCTTGATGGAATTCACGCCGGCCGGTGAGGTGACTCAGCTTGCGGTGGAGGGAATTCCGGCCTCTGCGCAGCGACTTTCCAATGGGCATACGGTGGTGGCACTCCTCAATCAAGAGCGAGTGGTAGAGCTAGACGCCGCGGGAAATGTCGTTTGGGAAGTTCGAGGACTTTCAGGGCCCAATCACGCCACCCGGCTGGATTCCGGCAATACCCTGATTGTTCAGCTATTTTCCAACCAAGTCATAGAAGTAGATCGTTCGGGGCTGCGAACGGTGTGGAAGAGTGCGGTTCCACTGGTTCAGCCGCGTGCGGCCGCTCGATTGCAAAATGGCAATACGCTCATTTGCGATCAATCGGGCTTGCATGACGTAGGGGCGGATGGAAAGTCGATCGTGTGGGAGATGAAGCAGGTGGAGATCACCAGTTTTCACGCGTTTTGATCGACGATTGATTCATCAAAACAAGTTGCAGGCATGGAGTGCCGGTTGCTATGAAATGGATTTTATTAGGGCTGTTGCTGATTGCCGACTGCCAACTTGCGATCGCGCAAGATGGTACCGCTACGCCCTCCGTTGCCGCATCGCCTCCCGCTGCCGAACCTCAGCCGGTCGTTGATCGAAGGGCCACGCTGCCAAATAAAGAGCAAGTACGCGAGCAGTTGCTCCGTATCGCCGATGAGGGGCTCAATCAAGCTCGTGCTAAAGAGCTAGTCGGTTTGCTTGGTCACGATGACTTCAAAGAGCGTGAGCAAGCGACGGCGGCACTCAAGGCAAGCCCTTGGATTTTGCATGCTTGGCAACTCTCTCAGCAAAAGCCGGCAAAAGTGCAGTTGGTTTCTCAGTCGCCTGCGGCGCCAAGTGGTTTATCGGGTTCCGTGGTAAGTGTGGCAGCCACATCACCCGGGGCAATCACTTGGCTGAATCCCGCAGTGCAATCCATTGAGGAAGAAGCAGCCATGGTGGCGCTTTCCCCCGAGGTTCGCTGGCGGATGCAAAAGCTATTGCCTGCCGGAAAAGCAGTAATGGAGAAAGAGCTGCTTGGCGTGCTAGAAGCAATCCGTCAGCAGCATCTGTCGGGATTGGGGAAAGAATTGCTGGCCTGCGCTTCGGTCGTCAATTCGACCAAGCAATTGTTGGCGATGGGGGAAAGTATCGCGGCAACATCCGCCAAGGAAGACCGGGGCGTGATGGTGGTTTCTTCAAAATCAACCAGCATGCCTACCCGGTATTTGGCCCTCATGGCGCTTGCGCCAATTGCTACGGCTGAAGATGTAACGACGATCTTACTTCCGGCTCAGCAAGATGCCGATGAGTGGATTCGTTTGGCCGCTGCACGTGGTGGGGTAGTCGCCGGGCAGAAGGTCTCTTTGAATACCCTGGCCAAATTGCTCGAGTCGGATACGGAAGATGTCCGTTCGGAAGCGAACAGCCTTTTACTTTCAGTAACGGGACAGGATTTGGGCTACTTGCCATCGGATGCCCCGGTTAAGCGACTGGAGTCGGCCAAGCAGTGGCAGGTTTGGACGGCCAGTGCCGGCCAAAGGTCGGACCTTATTTTGCCCCTTCAACGGTTGCCTCGCGAACGGGGTGTGCTGCTACTTTGCGATGTTGCTGGGAAAAGGCTAGTTGAATTTGACAATACAGGGATGATCGTTTGGGAGAAGAAGCTCGACGTAGCCCCATGGGCATGTCAGGGCTTGCCGACGGGGCACCGAATGGTCTGTTCTGCCGAGGCGGCTGTAGTTTTTGAGCTAGATGATCAGGGAAACGAGGTTTGGCGAAGCAAGCCCCTTCCCAAGGGGCCAATGAGTGTTCAGCGTTTGGCTTCGGGTAATACTCTGGTAGCCTGCTCTTGGTCGGATACGGTGATTGAAGTCGATTTGGATGGCGAAATCGCCTGGCGGGCCGCGGTGGTAGGGCGCCCTGTCGATGCACAGCGTCTGGAGAATGGGCATACGCTAGTGACCCTGCAAAACGAGGAAAAAGTCGTTGAAATCGATGCCACCGGAAAACAAGTGGCCGAGCAAGGGGACCTGGGGTTTGTCTTTGGGGCCAGTCGCCTGCGAAATGGCAATCTTTTAAGCTGCGATTTTCGAACTAGCATCGTGAAAGAGGTCGCGCCAGGGGGTAAACTAATCTGGTCCCATCAGGGATTTGTTTGCCCGATCTTGGCTCAACGGCTGCGGAGCGGAAACACGTTGGTTTCCGACCGTCGCGGCGTGAAAGAGATTTCCCCCGATGGGCGAGAGATCCGGGCATGGAATATGGCGGACGTATTTCGGTTTTGCTGGTATTAGCCAAGTACGTGAATTGCAGGAGTCTCTTTGATTTTCGCACCTTTGCTCGGCAGTATGAATGACTCCTTGGCCAGCATGGTGCGATGGCTGCGTGCAGACATTGTGCGCGAGATGGTCGAAGGGAGCCGCCTCGAGTGGGAATGGTCTTTTCTGCCAACCGGTCTGGGCGGGCTGGCGTTTGTGGCGGCCATTGGACTGGCTTGCTATGCCGTCTTTGCTTTGTATCGAAAAGAGAACGATACGTGTCCCGCCGCAATAAAGAAGTTGTTGGCAGTACTGCGGCTTGGGGTGCTGGGCCTGCTTCTGTTGGTGTTGTTGGGGCCTGGTGTCGTGTTTGTCCAAAATCGGCAAGTGCTTTCTGGCATGCAGTTGGTTCGTGACGCGTCGCAGTCGATGCAGGTTGTTGATCGATACGCAGATAAAGATCTCGCCGAGGCTGAGAAGGCCGAGCTGGGACTCTCCGCAACGCAGCTCCAAGAGGGTGTTTCACGCGAGACGATTGTCAATCGTGTCTTTCAGCCTCATGCAGCTTGGCTGGCCGAACTTCAAAAGAAGGGGGAATTGACCCTCGCTGATTTTACGGATGAATATCGCATCGTTCGGCGTGACTTACCTGCCGTGCAGGTTGGTCCAAAAGGACCATCGCCTTCTCCCGAGGATCCGCAGAAGGCAACCGAGTCGTTGCCACCGCTGGTTGCCGCTGGGCAAGGAACGGATTTGGCGATCGCCATCGATGAGGCACTTGCCGCCGATTCTCCTAGCGCGATGTTTCTGTTTACTGATGGTCAGCATCATGGCAATCGTGATCCGCGTGCAGCTGCCCGAGAAGCAAAACGTCGTGGAATGCCGATTTATGTTGTGGGGATTGGCGATGCACGACGTCCGAAGAATGCGCGAGTCTCCCAGTTTTATGTTCGTCCGCAAGTATGGCAGGGGGAGCCTTTTGAAGTAGAGGCGACGATCTCGGCCGAACAGGTTGGCGATGAGCCTTTGCGTGTGGAGTTACTGGAACGAAAAGTGGTTCCGGGGCAGTCGGTGACGGCTGCTGCAGGAACGGAACTGGGACGGGTTGTCGCTTCGCAGAATGTGACAATTGGCGAGGGTGACCAGGGGACCGGCCAAACGACAGTTCGTTTTACACATACGACTCAGGAAACGGGAACGGCGGTTTATACGCTACGGGTGCAACCGGTCGATGGCGAACTGACGCTGGATGACAATCAACGAGAGTCAACAGCGATAAAGATTTTGAGCCGGCAGCAATTGCGAGTGCTGCTCATCTCGGGAAGTCCAAGTTGGGATTTTCGGTTGGTTCAAAAACTACTGGCGAGAGATTCGTCGCTGGTGGTTTCGTGTTGGCTGCAAACCCTTGATGAAGACCGGGCGCAAGACGGAACGCGAGTGATTTCACGGGTGCCCAATACACGTGAAGAGTTGTTTTGGTACGACGTCATTGTGATGATGGACCCCAACCCACAAGAGTTTGATCGGGAATGGCTAGAGCTGCTGACGCAATTTGTCGATCAGCATGCGGGGGGCTTTTTATATATGGCCGGCCCGAAGTATACGAATTCCTGGCTAACGATGGCACGGACGAGTGGACTTGCAAAAGTGTTGCCGGTGCAGTTTGGCGATGTCGCGGCATTAGAAGTTGCAAGTCTTTTAGCGGGCAGTCAAAAGCCTTGGCCATTGGCGGTGGTGGATGCTAATTCGGCACACCCAGCGATTCGCTTTTTTGCGGAAGAGAGCAAGAGCCAAACTCGGCTCGAAACATTGCCCGGCATTTTCTGGAGCTTTCCTTGTGAAAAGCCCAAGCCTACCGCGCAGGTATTGTTGGAACATAGTGATCCGGCATTGCGAGGGCTTGAAGGGCCAAGGCCACTGCTTGTGGCAGGGCGACTTGGTGCAGGTCATACGCTTTACATGGGCTTTCAAGGAACCTGGCGGTGGCGTAAGGCGGGAAGTGAAGCAGAGTTTTTTGACAAGTTTTGGATTCAAGTCGTTCGGTATTTGGTCGAGGGGCGTGCTCTGGAAGGAAAGCGTCACGGCGATCTAACAACCGAGCGAGAACGCTGCGTTTTGGGCGAACGTGTTGCCGTCACGGCGAACCTGCTGGATTCCAGCTATCAGCCGCTGAACATTCCCAAGCTTCAGGTGGAAGTGGTTAGCGGCGGCGAAGTGCAAGAGAACCTGACATTGATGCCAGTTCCGGGACAGCTGGGGAAGTATTCGGGTCTACTGGTGGCCAAAAAGCCAGGCGTGTTTTTGCTGCGGACGAATGGTGCTGATTTGGCGGGGCTTGGGGTAGATAGTTTGGAAGTCCCGCTAACCGTCGAAGTGCCAAGCCAAGAGACGGGACAAGTTTGGCTGAACGAGCCGCTGTTACAAGAAGTGGCTTCTCTATCGGGCGGTCAATACTTCCGCTGGAATGAAGTGAATCGGATTCCGGCCATTGTTGCCGATAAGACCGAAACCTTTGAGGTGCGAAGTCGTCCATTTCCCTTGTGGGATTCTTCGTTCATGCTTTTTGGGATTGTAGGTCTGCTGGGGATTGAGTGGGCGTTGCGAAAGCGATTTGAACTTTTGTAGGCAGAATATCTCGCCTCAGTGGGCGATGTTATAGACTATGGTCAACGGTTCTTCTGACATTCTCCGACTCATCACACCGCTGGAATTGCGGCTGGACAAGCTGCGCCGCGGTATTGCAAGTTGGCTACTGCTAGATGGTGGATCACGGTGGGTCTGGACGTTGTTGGTGGTGATCGGTGTTGATTTCCTGCTCGACTTTGTCTTGAGGTTTGATCGCTTGCAGCGGATGGCAATCCTGGCGCTAGTGGTGGGGTTTTTGGCTGTACGGGCATGGAAGCTGCTAGTTTGGATTCCAAGTCAGCGTACACGCAACGAAGCACTCTGTTTTGAACTGCAAAAGCGAAACCCTATACTTGGCCAGAGTTTGGTGACTGCTTACGAGTTGGCGCATGGTACAGCTGCGATTCGCGGGGTCGGTGTTTCGGTCCCGCTGGCAGAGCAGGCTATTCGAATTGGCCTTGCCACCGTCGAGTCTGTTTCGCTGGAGTCGATGCTGAACCTTAAGCGGATGCGCTGGAATTGGTGGCGCTTGACTGTTGGCATTTTGATTTTGATGGGCTTACAGGTGAGCATTGCTATCGTGCCGAGCCCGCTGCCAAAGATTTGGTTTCAACGGAATGTATTGCTGCGCGAAGTCCCTTGGCCGCAAGATGTCTATTTGCACATTGAAGGGGAAAAGGATGGAGTTATCCGGGCTTATCGTGGTGAAGATTGGCGAGTAGTGGTAAACGCCGAAGCTAAGCCGGGCCATCTGCCACAGTCGGTTACTTTAGAATTTCGGGGCGGGGTCCAACGGGCTGCTCAGATCATGAAGGAGCAAGAGCCCGGTTCCTTTGAGCTGACGCTGAGTGCGCTGCGGCAATCTTTTGAATTGCGTGCCAGGGGTGGTGGTGTTGCAACGCCGTGGTATCCCGTGGAGCTGATTGATCCTCCCGCAGTTGAAGAGTTGGAACTGGTTGTCGTGATGCCAGAATACACGGCGGCTGCGCCGATTGTGCTTCCGGCAGGACAGGGACCCTATCCCGTGCTAGAGGGAAGTGCATTGAAGTTGGCCGGGCGGTTTAATAAGGCCGTCTCCCGGGCAGAGCTCCTGTTTGGAGAGGTGGCTTTGCCGCTGAAGATCGCGCCCGAGAATCCGATGCAGTTTGAAGGCATAGTCACAGCAGACAAATTGCAGACCGGAAGTTACAGCTTGCGGCTGGGCGATCAAGAGGGGCATATCAGCAAGCAAGGATTGTCATTTGGCATTCGCATGGTAAGCGATGCAGAGCCCAAAGTGAAAATGAAGTTGCAGGGTGTTGGTGGAATGGTCACCAAGCGTGCGATGATTCCTTGGGAGGTTCGCATTCAAGATGATTATGGCGTTGCGGCCGTATCAGGTCGGTATCGGGCGATTCGCCCGGATGGTGAGAAGGGTGTCGATGAAAAGGCTGCGGCTGTGAAGATCGAGGGTGATCCGTTTCCTGTTTTGCTGGACGGCGTGATGCTGCCGGCTAAAAAGCTACAGTTGCAGCAGGTTCTGGACTTAGAAAAGTTGGCTGTAGTCGAAGGAAGCAATTTGTCGCTTTGGATCAATGCGACGGATAATGACAACATTGGCCCGGCTAACGTCGGACGTTGTGCAGACATGTCATTGAAGGTGGTTACCGAGGAAGAGTTTCGAGCCAGTATCTTGGAACGCGAAAAGGAACTGAGACTCGAACTTGAACGGCAACTCAAAGCGAGTGAAGAACTGTTGACCGATGTGAAGGCTCTGCGTGTCACGCAAAACTCCGACGCAAAAGGAGACGTGGAGCCGCTGCTGAACTTGGCCCGTCGGCAAAAAGGGGTTGCGACCGTCCTGCAGAGTATCGCAAATCGTTTGCAAGGGATCGTTGAAGAGATTGCGATCAATCGCATTGAGGGAGATGAAGCCAAGCTACAACGTCGTTTGAAGGATCAGGTCGTCACCCCACTTCAAAAGTTGGCGGCAGATCGGATTCCTGCGATCGTGTCGAATATGGACAAGGGAAGACGCGAAGCCAAGACGGGCAAGGAGTTGGCTGTTGGCCTGACATTAATCGAAACGGAACAGGCTGCCGTATGCGAAGAGATCCGTCTCGTTTTGGCCGCAATGTCGGAATCTGAGGACTTCCAAAAGGCGGTCAACATGCTTTACGAAATCCAAAGGGCTCAGCAGGACGTCTTAAGAAGGACGCAGCAAGAGAAAGAGCGTCGGATTCGCGAGGCTCTTGACCAGAAGGGTACGAAATAGGGACTGTGGTGCCGGCAGAATGGGCTGATTGGGGTAGTGGGGCGGTTCGCCCGCGTGAGGGCTGGTTGTGGTGGATGTCGTAAGTAAGTCTTTAATAAGTACTTGCGACGATTTGCGAAAAACCGGTTTGTGGATGTAGCGGCCGGGGCCCTGTGAGGCCATATTGGAATGGTGGGAGGCCGCTATTGCCGGGGACCTAGTTGGGCCGGTAATGGCGAGTTTTGTTGTGGAAATTACAAGGGGGAAGAATCATGGCAACAAGCCGTAAAAACTGGAACGGGCGAATGGCGCTAGTCGCCGCGCTGTTCGGGATTGCCATGATGGGATTGGCGGCCGGTGCAGGAAAATTGCACGCTGCTGACGAAGATCCCAAAGGGACGGGGAGCGCGCTGGGTGTTCGGCAGGAACGCGTCGAATTGATGACCAATGATTTGCAACGTCGATTTGCGGTGCTCATTCAGGCCATTCAAAAGACCGACCCCGCCAAGGCAGAGCGTCTTCAGGCGACCCTTGAGGAAGCTAAGAAGCTGCAGTTGTCAGATCGTATGAAGGCCATTGTTTCTCTGCTGGACGATGCAAGTTTGGACAAAGCCAGCGATGGTCAAAAGCAATTGCTGGACGATATTCGAACGCTGCTTGTGCTGCTTCTGGATGAGAAGAGCGATCGGGAGCGAGCCCGCGAAGAATATGAGCGACTGGAGAAGTGGAAGGCCGAACTTGAGACGCTGATTAAGAGCCAAGAAGAGCAGCGTCGTGAATCAGAGAAGCTTTCGGATAAAGAGGCGACTTTACGCGATCTGGCTGCCAAGATTGCTGCAGTGGAAAAGCTAGTGTCCGAACAGAAGGAGCTGCTTGGTAAGACCGAAGCAGCGCGGGGCGAAGGACGCGACGCGATTGCGAAGCTAGGTGCTGCGCAAGAGAAGGTTCGTCAAGAGACGGAAGGTCTTGCGAAGGAATTGTCCGGAAAGCCTGAAAGCGAAGCACCAAAGCCGAGTGAAGGGAAAGAGCCTGCTCCTGGAAAAGAGGGAGCCAAGCCTCCTGCCGAGTCGAAACCGTCCGAAGGAGGAGCTGCGAAGCCCTCGGAAGGGAAGCCCGAAGAGGGAAAGCCCTCGGAAGGTTCGTCTAGTGGATCTTCGGAGTCTAAGTCGCCGCCACAGCCGGGAGAAAACCCGCTAAAGGCAGCTGCCCAGCAGCAAAAGCAGGCGGAGCAGAGCATTGATAAGGGGAAGGCAAAGCAAGCGGCTGATCAAGAGAAGGCTGCGTTAGAGCAATTAGAGAATGCGCTTGCCGAGCTGAAAAAAGAAGAAGACCGGATCGTGTCGCTTCCTAAGGAGGCGCTGAAACGGATGGCTGCTAAGCAGGAAGAGTTGCGAGAGAAGACGGCCGATCTGCAAAAGCAAATGAAGCAGGGGGGGAAGCCTGAGGGAGATTCTCCGAAAGGGGACTCGGGCAAGCCACCGCCAGGGGGCGAGTCTTTGGACGACGCTCAACAGGCGATGGGAGATGCAGCCAAGGAGCTGAATGAAGACGATGCTAGCGATGCCGAGCGGAAACAGCGGCAAGCCAAGCGTGATCTTCAAAAGGCACTGGAGGCAATTGAAGAGCGATTGAATCAACTTCGTGAGGAGACTCAGATCGAAAAGCTCGCCAAGTTGGAAGCACGGTTTCGCGAGATGTTGGCACGCCAACAAAAGATCTCGTTGGATACTCGTGGCCTAGAAGAACGTCGGAAGGCGGGAGAGAAACTGCCGCGGACGGCGCATGCGCCGCTTGCGCGATGAGCGACAATTGGCGGAAAGTGCCCAGCAAGCGGCCGATATTTTGATTGATGATGGGACGAGCATCGTATTCCCTGACGTCGTGGAACAGCTTCGCGACGATTTGATGGCAGTGGCAAAATTGATCGAGGCTAAGCGAACGGATGGCTATACGGCTGATTTGCAACAAGAGATTGAAGACCAATTGGAAGAGTTGATCTTGGCTTTGGAAAAGGCCCAGGAACAAAAAGAGGGGCAAGCCAGCGGTGGCGGAGGTGGTGGCGGCGGGGGAGACGAATCTCTGCTTCCCAATTCTGCGGAACTAAAGCTCTTGCGGCTGGCCCAAATGCGAGTGAATCGCCGGACGAAATCACTTGATGCGGCGCGCGAGGATGGCAAGCTTGACGAGACCCTTGGGCAAGAGGTCAAAGCGATCAGCGAGCGGCAGGCCGAACTTGGAGAGATGACGCTGCGGATCACGCAAAGGAGCGCCGAATAATGCAAACAAATCGAAACTCGTGCCAGCGGTGGTATTGTTTATTCGCCCTTGTCGTTTGCGTTGTAGGTTCCACGCAGGGCTATGCGGCGGATGAAGCGAAGCCTGCTTTGGAAGATCCCCTGGTGCGGCTGTCACAGGATTTGCAGGCCCGGCCTGGAGTTGCAGAGGCAGTGAAGCAGCAAGTGGCGGCAGTGGTGTCCCAGGCGGGGCAGGATCGCGCTAGTCGGGCGGTGGCGATGACGGAAGTGTTACGACTGGTGTCGCCGGAATATGATCGAGCTGCGGAGCTACTCGGCCAAGAGAGTTTGGACGAAGCGATTCCTGCACTGGATGCGCTCAGTAAGAGCGAAAGCCCCTTTTTGCAGTATGAAGCTACCTACTTTCAGGCCCAAAGCTTGCTTTTTGGTGAACGAAGCGAAGAGGCGGTTCCCCTGCTTTTGAAGGTGATTGATGGTGGAAAGTATTCGCTGCGCGATGGTGAAGCTTTGTTCCTTAAGGGGCTAGGGGAATTGATGCTGCTAGACCGTGATGCAGCGAAGAAGTCGCTTGAATTATTCGTGAAGGATTACGCCGATGGTCCAGAGCGGATGCGTGTCATGGCGCAGCAACAGCTGGCTGCGCTAAAGCGGCTGAAGTCTGGAAGCCTAGAAGATGTGCAGGGGCGAATGGATTTCAGTCGCCGAAAGCTTGCACTACAGGACACAGGGGAAGAGTTACGCAAGCAGCAAGGAGAAATCGTTTCGTTGCTTGAACGGCTCATCAAGGAAGCTGAGCAACAAGAGTCACAAGGCAAGGGAAGCGGCAAGAGCGGCAAACAGGCCAAGAAGCCGGGTGAGGGGAGTGAGAAAGAGGGAGAAGCAGAAGGCTCCGGCGAGGGGCAATCGCAAGGGGGGAGCAACGGTGGTAAGAGTCAGGGACGCGATTCGAACCAAGTGACAAAATTACAACGGGGTGGACCCCAAGGGATTTGGAGTCAGTTGCGTGATCGCCAAAGAGACCCGGTGTTCAATGCGATCAAAGAGAAGTATCCCGCACGCTACCAACAATTGATCGAACAGTACTACAAGAGCTTTGAAGACGAGGCTGCGGAATGATGGGCGGCACTGGGGGAGTTTATCACCGAGAAAAGATGCGTCCGCCTGCGTTGGCGATGTCTTTTTGTGCGGTCCTGATGGTACTTTTGGTGCTAACGCCGCAGGGGGGCGCTGGGATCGCATGTGCTGCGGAATTGGAAGTAGTGGTTACACCGCTGGTTGGAGTTGCTGTTACGGCTAAAGGGGTTGAGATCTCGAGTGGAGTCTTGAAGTTTGAAGGTGAGGCGAAGGGGCTAAAGCTGGCCGATGTTCGACGCATCGAACCCAAACGCACGCGAAAGCCGGGCAACGTTGTGAAAAGTGCAATGCCCGGAAACTGCGAAGTTCGCTTGGTGGGTGGCTCTATCTTGTTTGCTTCTAAGGTTTCGATTGCCAATGATTCGGTCGAGCTTGTTGGTACGGTCGCGGGAGATATGAAGCTGGCCGTTGAGCATGTTCGAAGCCTGCGACTAGGTGAAGCGACGGAGACGGCTGTCATAGATCAGGAAGAGCGTACGCCGTCTGCCGAGATGGACAAGTTTGTGTTGCGAGTGGATGGAAAAGCGACCGTGGCGCGTGGTGTGCTAGAGCAGCTGAATGACGAAGATGCGGTTTTTCAGTTTGAAGGGGAGTCAAAAAAGGTTGCCCGTAAGGATTTGCTGGCGATCGTCGTGGCCCAAGCGTCAGCTGATAATGATGCGACCGGATGCGAAGTGAAATTTGAAAATGGCACCGCGCTGCATGGCGAATTGTTGCAATTTGGGCCGACCGGAGTGTCTGTAAAAGTGGTGGGCGACCAAGTACTGCAAGTTAGTAGTGAATCACTTTTGTCGATACGCATGTTTTCAAGTCGAGTCGTGATGCTTTCAGATAAAAAGCCCTCGGCAGTGGTGCAACGGAACATTGTAGCCCCGGCCCGGATATGGCAAGTCAACCGAAGTATTCAAGGCAATCCATTGCGGCTTGGGGACGAGAGTTTTGCGGAAGGGCTAGGAACCTCTGCCTACAGTTCGTTATCGTTTGAGCTGGATGGCAAATTTGAAAAGTTTGCAGCGGTCATTGGGATTGACCATGAGACACAGGGCTATGGAAGCTGTGTGTTTCGAGTGATGGGGGATGGCCGCGAGTTGCTACAGCGTGTCAAACGTGGAAGTGAAAGCGGCGAAAGCATTGAGCTGGGAGTTCGTGGGGTTAAGACTCTGGTTTTGATTGTGGAACCGGGAGAAGACCTTGATTTGGCAGACCATGCCGACTGGTGTGACGCCCGCGTGCTGCGCATTGCTCCCTAGCGGCCCTGGTATTGAACGGTAACTAACGAGGAAGAGTCGTCGCATGTACCTGTTCGCACCAAAGATGGCTTTTGCTTTCGTACGGCGTTGCAATGTTTCTTTCTTCGTCGTCGCGTTTGCCGTTAGCTATTGCGGTAGCCCTTTCAGGAGCGTTTTTGCCGCCGAACCGGCAAGCGCGGAAGATTTGATCGCTGTGCGAAAGCTAGAGCAGCAGCGGATTCAAGTCATTGATCAGGTGATTGGGTCTGTCGTTTGTATTTATGGGATGGATCGGGCGGGTGGCGGCTCTGGCGTCCTGTTTTCGGCGGATGGATATGCACTGACAAACGACCACGTAGTGAGTGCGGCCGGGTACGAAGGATTGGCCGGGCTTTCTAATGGCGAGCTCTATCGCTGGCGGCTTGTGGGAACTGATCCGGGGGGCGATCTGGCGATCATTCAATTGCAAGATCGACCTAAAGGGGGATTTCCTGTCTCGCCGCTGGGAAATTCGGATCAGATGAGGGTTGGTGACTGGGTAATGGCAATGGGAAATCCATTTGCACTTGCTGAAGATCAACGCCCGTCGGTGAGCCTGGGGGTGGTCAGTGGTGTGCATCGGTATCAGGCTGGGCAGGGGATGAACCGCCTGGTTTATGGCAATTGCTTTCAGGTAGATGCTGCAATTAACCCGGGGAATTCGGGTGGACCACTGTTTAATTTGTTGGGGCAAGTCATCGGCATCAATGGGCGTTGCAGTTTTGATGAGCGGGGCCGGGTGAATGTGGGCCTGGGATATGCGATTTCTTCTAATCAGGCGCGGATGTTTGTACCAGAACTCCTTTCGACCAAAGTGACGCAGCATGGAACGCTGGATGTTGTGTTTGCTTCACGCACGGAGGGGGTGGTCTGTGAATCGATGAATGTGGATTCTGCCATTGCGAAGAAGGGACTAAAGCTGGGGGATCGGCTGTTAGCGGTTGAAGGGGTGAAGATTCATTCCGCGAATCAGCTAACGAGCTTGATGAGTACGTATCCCGCTGGGTGGCCGGTGCGAGTGGAGTTTGAGTCAGAAGGGGGGGCGAAGACTTGTTTTGTACGTTTGGCAGCGCTTCCTTATGAAAAGCAGGTTGCTGCGGAGGCTCCTAAGGTTCAGCCGAAGGAGGGAACGCCCAAACGGATCGTTATGGATCTATCGCGGGCAGGTAAGGTGCGTGATGTAGAGCTGAATAAGCAAGTAGCGCAGGAAATTTGGAATCGCGCAAGTGGGGAAAAGGGATTGGGGCCAGACAAGTGCTTGGTGGTGCAGGTTAAGGGCATGGTGGATGGAGAACGTGGGACGGTATTGCTTGCAGGTGATGGACGATTTGCCGTCGCATGGTACTCAGCTAATAAACAATCCTGGTGGATTGGATTTGATGGAACAAAATACCTGCGGGGGGATGGGGCCGAAGAGCCGAAAGAGCTAACGCAAGGCAAAGCAATGCGCGAGCCGATGGTCTCCCTTGCGATGGCGCTTTCTAGGCAAGTAAGCCGAGCAACTGGAAAGGATTGGAAGCCCCTGGTGCTGGATGGTGCGGACCAAGTGCAGCGAAGGGCGCAGGGAGATGGCGAAGTCTGTGCGCGGCTTTCCAGTGAAGAGGCCTCGGGCGAACGGCTTTATCTGTGGATTGACCACGTGGATATGATGAGCCCCAAGCCGGAGTTGGTAAAAGTGGCGGTTGGAATTGAAGATGATGAGCCGATCCCGGGTGTGTTGCTTCGCCAATGGCGCGAGTGGGATGCGGAAGTGCCAGCAGCAAGTGGTGAAAAGGCTGTTGGCAATTTAGAGGCAAAGGTTCGTCTGCCGGCGCAGTGGGATTTTGTGTTGGGCCTCGAAGAGCGTGTACAGCAGCAAATGGTAGTAAAAGGTGTCCGAGTTATTAAATCATCCGACCTTCCCAGCGATGTGGTGAAGTGGCCAACCGAGCTAGGAGTTGATGATGCTAACTAGATGCATCGATCTTCGTAGATTCCGTTTGCTGGGCATTTTGCTCTGCCTGGCAATTGGCCCCCAATTGGCGAGCGGCGACGATGTTGCTGCGCCTGATGCTGTGGCGCGAGTGAACCCTCTGGATGCTGCGATAAAGATTGCCCAACTTCGATCGGTCAAAGTGTATGGGGCGAAGCTGGGACGTGAAGCGGGATACTCAACAGGAATGATCGTTTCCCCTCAGGGTGAGATTGTGACAGCCTCTGGTCCCTTATTGGCAACGGAGGGTTTGCGAATCGTGGGGGCTGATGGGCAAGAGCATCCGGCCAAGGTCGTTAAACGGAATCTACCTTGGCAGCTTGCCCTCCTAAAGATTGAGGCGGCAACGCCTGAGTATTTTGACTTGGAGCATGGAGCGGAGGTCGACGCCGGTGATTGGGCCGTCGTGATTTCTAATGCGTTTCGCGTGGGAGAAGGAAATGAGCCGCTGGGGGTTACCCTGGGTGTGGTGTCTGCCAAGCAAAAGCTCGATGCGAAACGTGGGCTCATGGGAGTAATGGTTCCAGGAGAGGTTTATTTGCTGGATGCAATCACGAGCAATCCCGGTGCAGCGGGAGGGCCTGTTCTTAGTCCTGACGGAAAGCTGATTGGAATGGTGGGGAAGTTGCTGGAGGAAAAGAACTCGGGGGCACGGGTGAACTACGCAATTCCACGTCAACAACTGTATTCGTTTTTGAAGGAAGTTCCTGCCGAGGAGCTTGTAGACGGGGCAGTTGTTCCAGCCAACCCCAAGGAGAGCCCCGGCGGAAAACGCGAACTGGGGATCCGCCTTCTGGCGGTTGGTGGAGCGCATGGCGCAGCGTATGTAGACCGGGTGGTCGCTGGAAGTGAAGCCGCAATGGCGGGAGTTCGGCCGGATGACCTGATTGTCAGCATTAATGGCCGTACCGTTCGAGATCGCGCCGCGTTTAAGAAGATTGTCGCGGAACTGCAAGGGGCTGAAGTCATTGCGATAGAAGTGAAGCGGAAGGACCAGCTGTTAAAGTTAGAACTATTGCCTAAGAAGGCTGAATTGCCGAATGCTGAGGAGAATACACAATGACCTCATCCGTATTTCGGCTAGGTTGGGTGGTTAGCACTGCATTCTTGCTATGGCAGCCGACCGTGGTGATAGCTCAAGACGTGGATGCCTTAGCTGGAATGCAGGTCGCCAGTAAAGTGTTTCGCTCGGCGGCAAAGAGCGTGGCCAAGCATGTGGTCGTCATCGAAGGCCTGGCTGGGAATGAAGCGGATGCTGGGCCCTCAACCGGTCTTTTGGTATCGGATCAGGGGGAGGTGCTAACGAGTACTTTCAATCTGCGTACGAACCCACGTACGATTACGGTCAAGTTGTCGGATGGAAGTCGCGTGCTGGCAAAGATGCTGGGTCGAGATGAAACGCGTAAGATCGCACTTCTTCAATTGGAGAAGCAGGTAACCGCAGCGTCTTATTCCATTGTGCCACGCCAGGAGATACAACCAGGAATGTGGGTTGTGGCCGTGGGGGGCCCTAGTGGCATCGTCGATACGACAGCTTCCGAGAAAGAGCAAGAGCGACTTGGACCGCTTTCAGTGGGAATCATTTCTGCGACAGCGCGACTCTCAGCCAAGACGATTCAAACGGATGCCAACCTCAATCCATCGAACTATGGTGGCCCGCTTGTTGATGTAGAAGGCAAAGTGATTGGGGTTAGTGTTCCCTTTGTACCGGGGGCGAAGTCGGAAGCTGACAACGCTCAATGGTATGACGCAGGTGTTGGGCTTGTGGTGCCACTAGATGGACTTGCACCAATCTTGGAGCGGATGCGAAAGGGAGAAGTGCTGAAGGCAGGTATTCTGGGGGCGGAAGTGAAGGCCACCAAAGGGGAAACCAACGGCATTGTTTTGGGAAAACTGGTTCCGGGGTTGCCGGCCGAAAAGGGAGGGCTACAGCCTGGAGACCGGGTCGTTCGGTTACAAGGCCGAAAGGTTCTCGATGCCACGCACTTCAAAGCACTCTTGGGAGAGCACCTAGCGGGGGACAAAATCGCCGTGGTGGTAGTTCGAGAAGGGGGAGAAAAGGAATTCTCCGTTGAGCTGGTCGACTCCCCTGTGGCGAAGCAAAAGGATGCTGACAAGAAGGAGCCCTAGGGAATCTTGGCCGGTTTGGGGGAGTGTTTGGGGCGAGAGAAGCCGCAATCTTGGAATGGGGCATAAAACGGTATCCTTTAGCGCGATAAATCCGATAATTCCGTCGTAAAATCTGCATGTATTCCCGTCATCATTCGCGACAAAAAGTGGCCTCGTCAAGTGAAAACAGGGCGGTTTGTTAAGGCCGGGATTCACGCCCCAATTTGGCCGTAAATTCTTGCTATCCTTATGCTTAGCCATCGTGCCAAGCGATGGTTTTCGGATTACGATGCTATCCGCAGAATTCATTTGCCTAAACGTGGCCTAGCGAGTTTGGCTGGGGCTGTTGTCATGGAAAAATTCTGCCTGTCGCTGGAAGGCGCCAGCCGAAACGATGGACGAGATACGAAAAGTAAACGCAGCGATTTTTTCTGCTGCTTGTGAAGCCATGGGTGTGTGATCTGGCCGATTTTATTTGGCTGAAAGACCACCAAGTACGAGTGTGTTGCTGTTAGCGACCTTGTGCATTTCCCAGTGCTTTGATGGAACGTTCAGATTTTGTAGGACTTGTTGTTACTGCCATGAAGAAAATTACCAAGCTGCTGGTCGCGAATCGTAGTGAGATTGCCATCCGTGTTTTCCGAAGCGCCCATGAACTGGGCATTCGCACGGTTGCCATTTATGCCTATGAGGATCGTTATGCTTTGCATCGGTTCAAGGCGGACGAGGCCTACCTGCTTGGTAAGGTTGGCGAGCCGATTCGTTCGTACTTGAATATTGCCAACATCATCGAGATCGCCTTGCAACATGGCGTGGATGCGATCCATCCTGGTTATGGCTTCCTTTCGGAAAATCCTGAGCTTGCCAAGGCTTGCCGCGAAGCAGGGATCATCTTTGTTGGCCCCCATGAGCAGGCTTTGGAACAACTGGGTGACAAAACGTTTGCCCGCAACATTGCGCAGAAGGTCAACGTACCGGTGCTGGGTGGTAGCGACGCGATCCAAAGCACGGCAGAAGGGTTGGCAACTGCAGCAAAGCTTACGTACCCCATCATTTTGAAGGCAGCCAAAGGGGGTGGCGGACGTGGTATGCGCGTGGTGCATTCGGAGAAGGATTTTGCCGCATCCTTTGAGCAAGCACAACGTGAGTCGCTGTCTGCGTTTGGAAGCACCGATGTGTTTATCGAAAAATTCATCGGCAAGGCGAGCCATATCGAAGTGCAACTGCTGGGTGACAAGCACGGAAACCTCGTTCACTTGTATGAGCGTGATTGCTCGGTTCAACGCCGCCATCAGAAGGTGGTTGAAATTGCGCCGGCTCCTTGTTTGGATAGCGGCGTTCGAGATGCACTTTGCGAAGCAGCTTTGAAGATTGGCCGGGAGGTAAATTACGAAAACGCTGGAACGGTTGAGTTCCTGGTGGATCGTGAGACGAATCAGTTCTACTTCATCGAAGTGAACCCACGGATTCAAGTTGAACATACGGTGACTGAAGAGGTGACCGGGGTTGATATTGTGAAGTCGCAGATCTTGGTTGCCCAGGGAGTTGCCCTGGGAGACCCCGAGATTGGCCTCGCATCGCAAAAGGACATTCGCACCAGCGGTTTTGCGGTTCAATGCCGCGTGACGACCGAAGACCCGACGAACAACTTTTTGCCGGATTATGGGCGTATTACGCACTATCGATCAGCGGCCGGCATGGGGATTCGACTTGACGCGGGGACGGCGTTCTCGGGCGCGACCGTAAATCCGTTTTATGACTCGCTGCTGGTGAAGGTGAGTGCGCGTGGTCGACGGTTTGTGGATGCAGTCCGTCGGATGGAACGATGCTTGCAAGAGTTTCGTATTCGCGGCGTGAAGACGAACATTCAGTTTTTGATCAAGCTGATTACAAATCCAGCCTTCCTGAAGGGGACGGTAACAACCCGTTTCATTGATGAGACGCCAGATTTGTTCTCGCTGCCGCGCCGTCGTAATCGGGCGACTCGCCTGCTGACGTACTTGGGCGAGATTGCGGTAAACGGTAACCCGATGGTGAAGGGTTTGCCGAAGCCACTGCGCCGGACGGCGGCACCACTTCCAGCGGTCGACAAAACGGCGCCGCTTCCAACGGGGTCTCGCGATAGGCTTAAGGAGCTTGGGCCAGAGAAGTTTTCGAAGTGGATTTTGGAGCAGAAGCAGTTGTTGCTGACGGATACAACGTTCCGCGATGCGCATCAATCGTTGCTTGCGACCCGGTTTCGGACCAAGGACCTACTGAATATTTCGGATGTGTATGCCCGCAATGCATCAAACCTGTTTTCACTGGAAATGTGGGGCGGTGCGACGTTTGATACCTCCATGCGGTTTTTGAAAGAAGACCCATGGCAACGCTTGGCCGACATGCGCGAACGGATTCCGAACATCTTGTTTCAGATGCTGTTCCGTGCTTCGAACGCCGTGGGCTATACGAGCTATCCGGACAATGTCGTGTCAGAGTTTTGCAAAGAGGCCCATGCAGCCGGGATGGATATCTTCCGGATTTTCGATTCGCTCAACTGGGTTCCGAACATGCGAGTGGCGATGGAAGCCGTTCTGCAGGCGGGGGGCATTTGTGAGCCAGCGATTTGTTATACCGGCGACATCCTCAATCCCAAGCGGAATAAGTACACGCTGAAGTACTATGTGGACTTGGCGAAGGATCTGGAAAAGCTGGGGGCACATATTCTGGCGATCAAGGATATGGCGGGCCTGTGTAAGCCGTATGCCGCTGAGCAACTGATTAAGACGCTTAAGCAAGAGATCGGTATTCCGATCCATTTCCACACGCATGATACGGCAGGCATGCAAGCGGCTTCGATCCTGAAGGGGGCCGAAGTGAAGCTGGATATTGCGGACGGGGCGATGGCATCGATGTCGGGTGGTACTAGCCAACCGAATTTGAATGCGATCGTCGAGGCATTACGCTTTACACCACGGGATGCTGGGCTGTGTGCGGACCGCCTGAATGAGATTTCGGACTATTGGCAAGCGGTTCGGGAGTTCTACACGCCGTTTGAAAGCGTGATGCTGCCAGCTACGGCCGACTTGTACAGTCATGAGATGCCAGGTGGCCAGTACACCAATTTGTATCAACAGGCACGGGCACTCGGGTTGTCGGATCGCTGGACAGAGATTTGCCACGCTTACGCTGAAGTGAATCAATTGCTGGGAGACATTGTCAAAGTAACGCCGAGCTCGAAGGCTGTAGGAGATTTGGCGCTGTTCATGGTTGCCAATGGCCTGACGGCTCAGGATGTAGTCGATGGCGAGCGTGAACTCGCGTTCCCAGAATCGATCATGGACCTTGTGGGTGGCATGATGGGTGAGCCACCAGGAGGCTTCCCCGAGAAGGTCGTAAAGCGGATCATGCGTGGACGCAAGGTGGTTGTTGGCCGTCCAGGCGAGAGTCTTGCCCCAGCGGATTTTGACGCTGCGGCCGAGAAGGTTAAGAAGATCATTGGGCGTGAAGCTTCAAAGCGTGAAGTGCTGTCGTACCTGCTGTATCCCAAGGTGTTTGAAGAGTTTGCGGGACATCAGATTACGTTTAGCAACACGAGCGTTTTGCCGACCCCCGTCTTCTTCTATGGGCAAGAAGTGGGCGAAGAGCTGTCTGCGGAAATTGAAGAAGGCAAGACACTGATCATCAAGTTCTTGACGATTAGTGAGCCACATGCCGATGGAACGCGGACGGTATTCTTTGAGCTGAATGGTCAACCACGCGATGTGAGCGTCGTTGATAAGTCGCTGGATGTGTCCGCGACTCGTACGACGAAGGCGGACCCCGCCAATGTTAAACAAATCGGGGCCTCGATGCCTGGCATGGTAGTGACCGTTGCGGTGAAGGTCGGAGATAAGGTTGCAAAGGGACAAAAGCTTTTGACCCTGGAAGCCATGAAGATGGAAACGACCGTCAATTGCGAACAAGATGGCGAGATTGCATCGGTGCTGGTAAAGCCAGGCAGTCGCGTTGAGACGGGCGACCTGATGATTTCTCTGCAGTAGTCAAATCATGTTTGATTTGCAGCGTATTTACGGGACTGGCGTTCTCGCGGGTGAGATAGATTATCATCCGCGTCTTCCTTCGACGAACACTCGTGCGCTGGAGTTGGGGCAAAGTGAGTCTTTGGCTCTTCCCTTGCTAGTACTTGCGGAAGAGCAGACGGCAGGCCGTGGGCGGGGCGCAAATCGCTGGTGGATGGGAAATGGCGGGCTCGCCTTTTCCCTGATGATAGACGCACATTCCATGCGCATTCCAACGGCTCTCTGGCCGCAGCTTTCGCTGGTTAGTGGCCTGGCGGTTTGTGAAGCTTTGGAAGGGCTGGTTGCCGAAGGGGATTTTTCCCTGAAGTGGCCCAATGATGTTTATGCTTCTGAAAAGAAGCTGTGTGGCCTACTCATCGAAGGTGTTCCTGGTCAGCAACAGCGTCTGGTTGTGGGGATCGGGATCAATGTGAGCACGAACTTCTCGGATGCTCCACCGGATGTACGGTCGCGGGCAACCTCTCTGCACGAGGAGGTCAGGACGAGCGAACGAGTCGACAAAACGACGGTTCTAGCGGCCGTTCTGGAGTCGCTAATGCGCCGGTTTGAGGACCTTGCGAGAACTGGGTTTGACGGACTGCGAACCGCTTGGCAAAAGCGGTCATTGCTGACCGGCCGAGAAGTTGTCATCCAGGTGGGTAATACGCAGGTGCAAGGTCATTGTTTGGGGCTTGCTGAGGGGGGCGGGCTGCGCGTTTTGACCGCCAACGGCCCTACCGACTTAGTGGCGGGAAGCATTGTGGAGTTCGGGCCACGAAGTTAGGCTGCAAGTGGTCTAACTAGCGATTCTAAAGCCAAGGCCGCCTGCCGAAACGATGGTTTGGCGATGGTGTGACGGCCGATTTCTAAGGATTGAGCTAATGGCCCCCGGCCCCTTGGGGCCATGCACAAATTTCCGCCAGGCAAATGCACAAATCTGAGGTCTTGGCTGCAATAAACGGAGTTGGTCAGCGTTTCTTTGTATTGAATGACCACCATGACCCCACCTGCATCTGAGATTGACCTTTGGATAACGCGCATGGTCCAAGACCATGGGAGCGCTGTCCGGGGCTATTTGCTGGGTTTGGTTCGGCATGCCGAAGTTGCAGACGATTTGGCCCAGGAAACGTTTCGCCGTCTTTGGTTAGCGCGTGATCGCTACAAAGAGCAAGGGTTAGAGCGGGCTTATCTTATTCGGATTGCTGATCATTTGGTGATTGACCATTCGCGTCGTAAGCGTAAGGAGATGTTGGTTGATCCCCAAGATTGGCAAGGAATTGAGCCAGCTTTGGAGGAAGAGGAGCCGGTTGGTGAACTCGTTCGCCAAGAAGATATGGCACGTGTGAAAAAGGGAATGGACCTGCTGTCCCTGGCACAGCGTCGCGTGTTGCTGATGCGTTATTACGGCGACATGGAGTTTCAAGAGATTGCCAAGGCGATGGGTTGTCCTGTGGGAACCGCACTAAGCCATTGCCGACGTGGCTTGCTTGCACTTCGAGCATTGCTGCAGGAAGGGGAGAGATGATGCGAAATTTAAATGAGGCTATGCAAAAGGAGTTGGCCGAACTGAAGGGGGCAACGGAGAAATCGGTGCATAGGAGTAGCAATTCTTCGGAGCAGGTACCGCTGCGACAGGAATGGGAAAGCCTTTGCGCGGAGCTACGTCAGAGCGATGCAGCGCAGCTGCTGGCTACTGACGCTTTGAAGCGGAAAGTGCTTCAGGATTTGCAGCAGAATCCAGTCGAACTTGAGACAGACGAGCAAAACGAGATCTTGGCGTGGCTGGACGAAACGCTAGGTGATGAAAACGGGGCAGCAGAGCCAGCGGTCCCCGTGAAAGTTGAGCCACTAGGGCGAAGTCGCAGCATTGTGTTCGGCATGTTTTTAACGGCAGGAGTGATTGCTGCGGCACTGGTGATGATGGTTCTGCTGCGTGATCGCAAGCCAGCTGGGCAAGGCCCGGCAGAACTTGCAAAGGGTTCTTCTCCCATGGTCGTAAAGTCAAATGGACCAAAATCGACACTCCCCCAAGGCAAAGATACTAAGGTGGCTTCCAAGGCAAGTCGCCAGCGAGAATCGATGGCGAATGGGCCCAGAAAGTCTAGCGCAAGCAAGGTTGCCAGCAGGGGAAGCCGCCGCGGGGAATGGACCGATCCCTTGGATTTAAGGATTTCGAAGGCCTCAGCCAAGCTGCATGAAAAGCCGGTGGTTCTAGCGGGAGTTATGGAACATTCGATTCGACAGCTTGATAAGCGGATGACGACGATGGCCAAAGAAATGAAGCGAGACAAGTTGTAGTGGTGTGGAGCTTTGCAGGGTAAGTACCGGGACATTTTGGAAAAGGAACAGAACATGAAGAGCAATTGGTTACGCGGACTGGCAGTGCTGCTGGGCTTGGGACTGCTGAGTGGTGCATCAAGCTGGGCAGCCGACGGGGAAGCCGGAGAGGAAGTCGTCGCTGTTGCTTCAGAAGATTCCGCAGCGGATGCTAAGGAGGAGGAAGCGGATGATTCCAAGGAGGCCGGTGAAGACGCGTCCGAGACGAAAGAGGGAGAGGAAGAAGCGGACGAGTCATCCGAAGCGATGGAAGAAGAGGCGGAAGATGCCGAGATGGCCGCTCTCGATAAACAGGATGAGGAGTTGGAGAACGAGTCGATCGAATTGGTAGAACGCTACCATGACTCGGAAGAGAAAGAGGCCAAGGAATCGCTACGAGCTCAGATTGTAACGGTGGTTGGCAAGCACTTTGCGATTCGTCAGGAGCGTCGCGAATTGCAGATTAAGCGGATGGAAGAGGAGTTGCAGAAACTGCGGGAAGAGGTGGCCAAGCGAAGTGAAGGTCGAGAAAAGATCGTCAACAAGCGAGTGGCAGATCTTATCGGAGACGACAGCGAGCTTGAGTTTTAGTCCTCGCAGGAAATACCGTAGATCATAAAAAAATCAGCCGACCCGTAATTGGCGGCTGATTGTCGTTTCTTGCTTGTTCAACTTACCAATGGGATGGCATTGCCATTAGTGCGTGCGAGCAATCGAGAAGTCTACCATGGCGAGCAGCACGGATTTGCTTTCGCTTTCGGCGAGGCAATCCAAGCGGCGTTTGGCTCGCTGGGCGTAAAAGTCGGCCGTCTTGCGAGCGTATCCAATCGCATCGTAACGCTCAAAGAAAGGGGCCAGTTGCTCATTGCGACGGCCGGCACCATGGAGGATCGTGAGCATCTGGTCACGGTCTTCCAGTGAAGCTACCTGTAAGGCACGGATGATGGGAAGCGTTGGCTTCTGCTTCTCCAGATCGGTCCCGAGTGATTTTCCCGTGGAAGATTCTTCCCCTAGCACATCGAGTAGGTCGTCCGCGATCTGAAAGGCGATCCCTAGGTCACGCCCAAAGCCATCCAGTTCGTCGCAGACCTCGGTTGAACAACCATTGAAAACACCACCCAAACGGCAGCTAACCGCCGTTAGTTCCGCAGTTTTGCCTTCGATGATTTCCGTGTATTCCGTCTCGGTTAGGCGGTAGTTGCCCCGGCTCCCTTTTTGACGAAGCTCACCTTCGCAGACAAGGTTGGTAGCTTTGCCAATCAGCCGACAGCCGAGGATGTTATCCAAGGTGCTCAGCGAGGTAGAACGCGTGCGTGAACAAATAGTCGCCCAGCAAGACACTCGACTCATTATCCCAGCGGGCATTGACGGTGGCTAAATGTCGCCGCATGTCTGCTTCATCGAGCACGTCATCATGAACTAGCGTAGCGGTGTGAATCATTTCCACAACCGCGCCGAGAACACAGTGATCGGGGCGAATTCCGCCGGTGGCATTGGCAGCCAGCAGTAGCAGAGCAGGGCGAAGTCGTTTGCCGCCTAAGAGGTTGCCGTAGCGTACCAGCTCATCCACAAACGGATGGGGATTGCGCATTTCATCCCGGAGAATCTGCTCGACCTTTGCGATCTCCAATTCAATGGGGGAGAACAGCAGCTTCATCGCCAGGCTTTGGGGAGTTGCAGAAGGGTTGGAGATGGTTGGCATAATTGTCCTCTTCAAATGCACACTGCTTGGGGCACTACCCCACTTGGAGGCATTCTCACCTATTCAGTAACCGCAGTATGCTCCGAACCTTCACGCAAGAAATGTCCGCTTCGGCCCCCCGATTTTTCTTCGAGCTGGATGGAATCGATCCGCATGCCCCGATCGACGGCCTTGCACATGTCGTAAATCGTCAATGCTGCAGTGGATACGGCAACCAAGGCTTCCATCTCGACGCCCGTTTTGGCGGAAACCGTTGTGGTTGCCTCAATCCGGATCGAATCTGCACTAGGAAAGGAAAACTCAACCGCCACACTTTCCAGGGGGAGAGTGTGACAAAGTGGAATCAACTGGTCCGTACGTTTGGCGGCCATGATGCCAGCAAGCCGGGCAACTTCCAGCACATTCCCCTTTTGAAATCCTAGATCGCGAATGCGAGTGAGGGTTTCGGGGAGGAGGTGAATAACGCCACTCGCCCTTGCCAATCGCGCAGTAACCGACTTCTCACCGACGTTGACCATCCGCGAGGCACCGGTTTTGTCGAAGTGAGTGAATTCTGCGTTCATGACCTGACTTTAAGGGGCTTAAATTCCCGCCAAATTCATTTTATCGCAGGGGGGGCGGTTTGTAAGGGCCAGTGCAACACCGCTTTTTGGGGTGCAAAGTGGCCCAGGCCTGGTGAGAGTGGCTCAAAAAGCAAGAGAAAATGCCAAGAAACGAAAAACCGTCGCGGGGGTCAATCCGCGACGGATAAACGTATAAGCAGCGATTAGCGGGCGAGGGGTGACCTCGCCCTAAATGGAACCGGGCTAATAAAGGCCCTGCTCTTTAGACTAGTTCTTTCCGAGATCCGATCAAAGTCCGCAGACGTTCAGCAAGTAGCTTGGCGTCGAATGGCTTTTTGAAGGTCTCGTTGATGCTCGAACGGTCGAAGCTCATTGGGCTTCCGTCGTCGGGCAACAAGGCAATGAGAATCGTTTCGCCGAAGTCGGCGTTTTTCCGCAGATTTTGGCAAATCTGCAGCGATTCAACCTTGCCAATCGAGAAGTCCACGATGATGCAATCCGGGTGGAAGCTTTCAGCCTGGATACCAGCTTCAAATCCGCTGGCGGCTACGGCTACTCGGAAAGAACGCTCGGTGGGCAGTTCTCGTTTTAGATTTTCTATCAAGATTTGATCCTGAGCCACAATCAGCACCTTGGCCATGGCCTCGTCTTCGAGGTCACCAAGGGGCATCCCGTGTTCTTTCAGGAATTTAATCAAATACTCACGCGGAATACGACGGTCTTGCGATCCGGGGATCCGGTAACCCTTAAGGCGACCAGAATCGAACCATTTGCTTACCGTGCGCGGGGCCACTTTACAGATCTTAGCGACCTGTCCAGTAGTGAAGACCTTCATCGCAGGCTCTCCAATACACTCTCTTTGTGTCGTTGTTGCACCTGCTGCGGTGAGGAGCCGCAAGCGAGTGCTGTTGCCCCATGTCAGTTACTGCAAAGCCCGAAATCTCGACACAACTCGAAGGTTGTTGGGAATTGCTCGGCAGTGACAAACATCTGGGTAGGGGCTAAACGTCCTTGTGCTTCGGTGATGGTGTAAGACAGTTCCCTCTGCCATTCCACCTACAATTACCATCGGCTAACGCGCTCCAAGACCACGGCGTATTTTCCCAAAAATCGTTGTGGTCGTTTTGACCGCCACGACTGAGAAACGTGCTTGAAGCGTTGTCACCGGTACTCGGCGAAGTACCAATGGTCAGGGAAAGAGAGAACCCACCGAAAAAGTGCTGCAACGGGTCGGCTGCGCAATCGTCCTGGGAAGCCAATGCGGAAGGTCGCCGCACGACTCCAAAAGTCCTATCCCCCCTGTGAAGGCTCATTATTCGCAAGATCGATTATGCACGGTTAGTGCATTGAGCTTTGAACAACATGCCTTCCGAATGTTAGCATCGTATGGGCTGATAGGTTTTCTTTAGAAACTCTGGCCGAGACGAATAGTCTTGTGGAAGTGATCATCCGAATCGACGGGGTGCCGTATGGCGGCAATGCGTGCGGAACGACCGGCGCGTGAAAAAGGGGCGGCCAACCTTTAGAGAAAAGTTGGCGACCGCCCCCAGATTGTCGTGGATTGATCTCAAAAGTCGCTAAACCTTCACGGTTTTGCCCGTGGCTGACGACTGTTGTTGCTTGTGGCACAAAACAATGGCATCGCGAGCCAAGTCGCCCCCCAGCAGTGTCGACGCCGAATCATTTTTCAAACAACGGGCAACTTCTTGGATTTCAGCCTCGAATGCAGCAAGCATCGGGTCACCTGCTGGCATGGCGGGATAGGTGACGCCCCCCTTGGCATCTAGTATGTAGAGGGGGGTGGCGAGGTTTTTGCCATCGGCCATGACGGCGAACTCAAATGCCAGCGTCGCTTTTTCCAAATGGATTTCAAACCCGTGGGTAAAGGGGCGCCCCTGCTGGTTGATGACTCCGCTGGTGCTGCTGACCGCTAAAGACTTGTCCGCAAACTGGAACTGGGTAGAGCAGTATTCGGCTACTTCGCCCCGCATGCGGCCTTGGCTGGTGACTGCGGTAGGCATTCCAAAGACGAGCCGTATGAAATGCGCATCATGGACATGGAGGTCGACCAGTGGTCCGCCGACCGTCTCGGGATTGTAGAAGTCCTTAATCCACAGGGGATCGGAGATCACGCGACGAAAGTGGCCGCCGAGAACTTTTCCATACTTGCCACTTTGGATGATCTTTCGAGCTGCCGCATATTCGGGAAGAAGCGGAAGCACATGGCCCACATAGATGTGGCGTTTGGCCTTCTGGGCGGCCTGCACCATTTTCTGGCAATCGGCAGCGGTGAGTGCCATCGGCTTTTCAACGAATACGTGCTTGCCTGCTTTTAACGCGGCCAAGGTTGCCGAGACATGCAGGTGAGGGGGGAGGCAGAGGTCAACCAAATCGATGGAGTCATCCTTCAGTAGTTCGTCAATCGTTTGATATTTGGCAACCTTGGATAGGTCGACCTGGCCGGCTGGAGGGCCAAAGTTTCCTTTAATTCCGCGCCAGTCACCTGCCAGCTTCTTGGAATCACGTGTTGCAACCGCAGCGAGCTTCACCCCTTTTACCTTTTGATAAGCAAGGTAATGAATCCAGCCCATGAAGCCAATTCCGACAAGTCCAACGCGAATCATGGAGGTAACTCCTAAGTGTGTCGTGATTTGATGAGGGTGCGATCAACGGCATGTCTTTTTGTTAAGGCCAACGCTTTAGGGCGTTTGCTGAGCTTGCACCCAAGCCGACAGTTTAAAGCAATGGACGGGCGTCTAACAGCAGTCAAAAACGGCTGGCTGGAAAATAGAAGCCACGGGCCCGTTTAAGAGTCAGGGCCCGAGAAGTTTCCTTGGATTACTGGAAACGAGTGTGCCCCAAGAGGAGCGTGTTTTCCGGTCGGTAATTGGCTAGTTGCCGGCGCTGTGCTGCTGAAGGTTGCGTTCCAGGGCGGGCATCGTGGTGTTAATGAAGGTGTCTCGGTCACGAATGACAGCTTGTGCCGGAAGGGTTGCGCTGGCCGTAGTAATCGACGAGTTCTTCCTAATGGCGGTGCCGATTGCCATCACCTCAACAAAGCTACCTCCCATTTCGTGGATGAATAGCTTCACACCGACGACTCCGTCAGCACCAATGGCGGTGGCCTCTTCATGGATGTGGGCCAGGCAATTTTCTCGCGCTTGGTAGATGAGCTTGGTGAGTTCATTGACTTCGCCGCGAGAAAAGCCACTCAGGAAAGCGCCGATACCACGGCGAATGCCTAGCGAATATACTGAGGTGCCTAAAACCAGACGTAGCGGTGCATATCCAAGCTGCGCTAGGTTCCAGAGTTCTTCGCCTGTCAGTTCTGACGTAACAGGGCGACTACCGGTGGGAAGAAACGCATGATGCGATGCGGTTCCGACCATCAGCATTTCGGCGCAGTCCCTCCCATCGCGAGGATCTTTGTCTGGATGTCCACAACGGCATTAGCACCAAAGTCGGCGGCCTCTTTTTCCAAACGTTCCAGTGCCAGGTGCCGCGTGTGGTTGTACATTTGGGAATACTCGCGCACCTCTCCCCCTGCCATGCTTTGCATGAGGCCCTTAAATCCACCAGCAAGGCCGATGGAATAGGCGACGTTGCCAATCACAAAATGGCGGGGCTCAAAGCCTGCATCTATTTGGCAGAAGAGGTCTTGGCCGCTGCAGGCAGTGGTAAAGAAAGGGCCCGATTGCTGCAGCCGAGTCACCGCAGAGCCAACGGCAATGAACTCTTGCATGCCAGAGAGCGTTTTTAGTTCGGATGTAACTCCCGTGATTCCATGGGCCGATCGGGCAGTTGCCTCGTCTTCCATCCGCTTAATCGCGGCATGCCGCCCTTCGGTAATAAGCTGGGTAATATTTGTGATTTCTCCACCTGCCAGCGATTGCAGCCCGCTGCTAATTCCCCCGAGCATGCCGAGGGACTGGACGCTGTTGCCCAGCACGATATTGCCTGGGACGAACCCCTTTTGGGCCAAACAGTAAATCTCATTGCCCGAGAGTCCGGTGATCATCATCGTGTTTTAAATCCTTTAGTTAACTTCGGGCTCTTGCTTGCGGCTAGAATGCGTGAATGAGACCTGGCGAGCCAATTCAGCCAAACAACGGGGGTTGGCTAGGGAATTTGAGTTGGTGCAGTGGTCAACCTTTGTTCCATCGCAATAGTATCCAGGATTCGCACTGTAATGCAAAATCTTGCCCGATTTTCCTTGAGAAATGTTAGATTTGGAAGACAGGTGTTGTATGAAGGCGCTCGTAACCGGGGCAACGGGATTTGTCGGGAAACAGTTACTTTCCCATTTGAAGGGGGCCCATGTTCTCAGCCGTAATGCGGAAAAGGCACAGAAGGGACTTTCTGCTTTTGGAGTAAAGGCGTTTTCCTGGTCGCCTGAACGAGAACAGCCCCCTGCCGAGGCTTTCGACGGCGTGGATGCGGTCTTTCACTTGGCCGGAGAATCGGTTGCGGAAGGGCGTTGGACTCAAGCCAAAAAGAAGCGGATGTGGGACAGCCGAATTCAAGGGACGAAGAACCTGGTTAACGGACTGGCGGGCCTGAAGAATCGTCCCAAGGTGCTTGTGTGCGCGTCAGCGATTGGACTGTACGGTGATCGTGGTGACGAGCTACTGCCCGAGTCAGCCAGTCCAGCTAATGGTTATCTTGCAGACTTGTGTCGCGAGTGGGAACGGGAAGCTGCGGTTGCAAAAACTCTGGGGATACGCGTTGTCTCGATTCGAGTAGGGATCGTGCTGGGTGAGAAAGGGGGAGCTCTTGCAAAGATGTTGACACCCTTTTACCTGGGAGTTGGCAGTCCTTTGGGAAGCGGCAAGCAGTACATGTCGTGGATCCACTTGGACGATCTTGTGGGAATGATGTTGTTTGCGGCCGAACACGACAACGTAACAGGGCCCCTGAATGGGACCGCGCCCAATCCAGTGACCAACAAAGATTTTACGAAGGCGTTGGGGAAAGCCGTGCACCGCCCGACCTTCTTTCCCGCGGTTCCTGGTTTTGTCCTGCGGCTTGCCCTGGGTGAATTTGCAGGCGTGTTGCTCGGTTCGCAGCGATGTGTTCCAAAGGCGGCGCTGGATGCAGGCTACCGTTTTAAGTTTGCAGAAATCGAACCGGCACTGGCAGACATCGTCAAGTCCTAGGATTTTTGATCATGGCCCATACATATACTTTGAAGAGGGAGCAGTTTATTCCTCGCTCGCTGAGCGAGGTAGCTTCCTTCTTTGCTGACGCAGCGAACCTTGAAGTGTTAACGCCCGAGTTTTTGCACTTCAAGATTTTGACTCCCCTGCCGATTGAAATGCGAACGGGAGCGCTGATCGATTATCAGATTCAGTTGTTTGGCATTCCGTTTGGCTGGCGGACACGAATCGAGGACTTTGATCCGCCTTACAGGTTTGTTGATACGCAGATTTCTGGTCCGTACAAGCTGTGGCATCACACCCATCTCTTTGAAGAGGTGGATGGTGGAGTGCTGATGACCGACCTCGTGAGGTATCAGATGCCGGCCGGGCCTTTGGGCTGGATCGTGCATTCGCTGCATGTGAAGAAGACGTTGGAGACCATCTTTAACTACCGCTATCAGAAGATTGCCGAACTGTTTCCAGCGGCGGGAGTAGAAGCTCAGCTCGGTTGTTACTATGGGAAGTGATTCCTAAATAGGTGGGGATCGTCGCACGTCTGTTAGCGACCTCCCCGGCAGTAACCGTTGAAAATACCTGGAATTTCGCCGATTCGAATTTCGGGTGAGGCCCCCTGGAATGCTGCCTTCATTGTCTATAATGAAGGTTTCGTGGTAGCTCTCTGCCCAGCATGGGCGTGTGGCAAGCTGAGCTGTCGTATTCCTCTGGCCCTTCCGAACAGTCTGGCATCATGTCCAATCCTCTGAACAAATTCTCCAGTCGAATCACTCAGCCCAAAAGCCAAGGTGCTTCCCAGGCCATGCTCTATGGTACGGGAATGTCCGAAGAGGACATGAACAAGGCCCAGGTAGGCATTGGCAGCGTGTGGTACGAGGGTAACACCTGCAACATGCACCTGAATGACTTGGCCGCCCACGTCAAAGAAGGGGTGAAGGCTGCTGGGTTAGTCGGCATGCGGTTCAACACGATCGGCGTGAGCGACGGCATCTCGATGGGTACGGATGGCATGAGCTACTCGTTGCAATCGCGCGATCTGATCGCGGACTCGATTGAAACGATCATGGGGGCTCAATGGTACGACGCATTAGTCGCGCTGCCTGGCTGCGACAAGAACATGCCGGGCTGTTTGATGGCGATGGGACGCCTCAATCGTCCGGCCCTGATGGTTTACGGAGGCACTATCAAGCCAGGACGTCTCAAAGGAGATGCGCTGGATATTGTTTCGGCCTTCCAGTGCTACGGCCAATTCCTCGCGGGAAGCATTGACGAGAAGACACGCAAGGAAATCGTAAAGGGCTCTTGCCCGGGTGCAGGTGCGTGCGGTGGTATGTATACCGCCAACACGATGTCCTCTGCCATTGAAGCGATGGGCATGTGCTTGCCCTACAGTTCTTCGACTCCTGCGGAAGACCCAGGGAAGATTGAAGAGTGCAAGCAAGCCGGTAAGGCGATTTTGAACCTGCTGGAGAAGGACATCAAGCCACGCGACATCATGACGCGAGCTGCCTTTGAAAATGCGATGGTGGTTGTCATGGCATTGGGAGGCTCAACCAATGCGGTGCTACATCTAATTGCTATGGCCCGCGCTGTGGATGTAGACCTTTCAATTGCTGACTTCCAAAAAGTGAGCGATCGCATTCCGTTTATTGGCGATTTGAAGCCGAGCGGCAAATATGTTGAAGAGGATCTGCACAAGATCGGTGGTACGCCGGCCGTCATGAAGTACTTGCTCTCTAAGGGGTTGCTGGATGGCAGCTGCCTCACAGTAACTGGCAAGACGATGGCTGAAAACCTCAAGGATTTGCCAGGACTAACGGAAGGGCAAAAGATTATCCTGCCGCTGGAAAAGCCGATTAAGGAATCGGCTCACATTCAAATCCTATTTGGAAATTTGGCCCCCGAGGGCTCGGTTGCCAAGATCACCGGCAAGGAAGGTTTGAAGTTCACCGGTCGGGCCAACGTCTTCGATTCTGAAGAAGATATGTTGGCAGCCCTGGAACAAAAGAAGATCCTGAAGGGGGATGTCGTCATTATCCGGTACGAAGGACCCAAGGGTGGTCCAGGTATGCCAGAAATGCTGACACCGACGTCCGCCATTATGGGCGCAGGATTGGGAAGCGATGTTGCACTGCTAACGGATGGCCGTTTCAGCGGCGGTTCGCACGGCTTTATTGTCGGCCACATCACTCCTGAAGCGCAAGAGGGGGGCCCGTTTGCTCTCGTCCAAACCGGTGATATTGTCACGATCGATGCCGAGACTCGTCGCATCGATGCCAACGTAACCGAAGAGGAGTTCGCCAATCGCAAGAAGAAGTGGAAGGCTCCTGCTTTGAAGGCGACGCGCGGCACGCTCTATAAGTACATCAAGAATGTGAAGTCGGCCAGCGAGGGCTGCGTCACCGATGAATAGTCATTCCTAGGTGACCATGTCTAGGTAGTAGATTGCGAAAGTAGAAGCAGGGGCCCTTTACCAAGGCCCCTGCTTTTTTTGTGCTTGCATTTCCCTACGGATTTGACACGTGGAAGGAATTCAGGGCGTAGTGAATCTGTCCCTGGTGATGGGCTTCGTGCCAAATCAGAATATGGATCGCGTCGAGCAGTGTTAGCTTCCGCTCTTTTAGTCCTTCAGGAACGATTCCGAGCTGTGAATCATTCATTTCCGAAAGGGTTGCGATCAGGTGATCGCGCGAGGCTTCCAGCGTGTGACGTATGTCGGCAATGCTGGGGATGATATCGTCTGGCGTGCTGCCGCCGCGGAATCGAGGAACCAAATCGGCAAACTGTGGCTTCTTGGAAGTCAGGCGTTCTGTTGCAAATAGCTCTTCGGTAATCGCAATATGCATTAGCTGCCAAGCCATGTGAGCGCGACCAGGGCTTTGTCGCCAAGCTAAAAGTGCCTGGGCCTTGGGATCGGCCTCGATCTTATCCAGCGTGGCCAGCGTGCGAACGCGATTGAACTTCAGGCTTTCTACGAGAATGGAAATAGTGCTCATAGGGATAGGTGGGACTCCTTGGGAAATCTAGGAAAGGGAGGGCTAAAAGCCGTGCGAAGTGCCTCGCAATTCTTAAACCTTAGCGACCACCGGATGCCCGTAAAGACGGCAGAGGGCCGAGAATGGGACGAAAACGAGTTTCTCGGTCGGGAATTATTGCGGGTTGGGAGCGTCTAAATGGCACAACCTTCATGCAGAATTCTCGGAAAACTTGTTGACCGAAATGGGCTAGATGACTATCATTTGCAAGAGAACCTCACTTTCAAATTGCGTTTATGATGCCTAACCTTCGACATTTCGTAGCCATCTGCTGTCTAGGGCTGTTAGCCCTGGATCCGTGGGTGACTATGTTCTCCCATAGCCACGGGAGTGTCGCTAATGTAGGGGGGGCAAAAGAGGTTGTGGGGGCCGCCTCGAAGGGGTGTTCGCATTTTCATAGTGGCTGTGGACACCACCACCACCATTCGAAGGTTACTGATTCCGCTCCGTCGAAGGAGCGCCCCGCTTCCGACGATACGGGTTCTCATGATGACTGTGCTGCCTGTCGCCATCAGGCGAATGTGGTGGCTTGCATCGGTTTTGAGTTTAGCTGGGAATCTTCTCTGGCATCTCAGCCGGTGGTCCTTGGCGAGGCTATCTCGGCTTGTCCTCGCCTAGTTTTCTCGCACTCTTCTCGCGGTCCGCCTGCCTTGAGCTGCTAGTTGCTTTTGCTAGGTGTTTCCCTAGCAAGCTTTTCGGCTGAATTCCTGCACGGCGTTGTAGGTGTTTTACGCCAAAAGAGAGCACTAGAAAAAGTCAAAGCTTGCGATTCGTACGGCCGCATTGGGGCAAGTTCTCATCTGCCCTGTAAGCACGTCCGTAAGTCGCAAATTCGAGGTTTGTTTAGGTTGCTCCGTCAGCCTGCAATCTTGGAAATCGAAAGCTAATACTCCGGTTGTGCGTCGCGCTCCCTAGGTTTTTGGGATGGCTGCGATGCTGTGTAAAGGCGAACAGACAAGAGAAGTGCCAGGCTCCATGGCGAGCTTGGCTAGAGGAACAGAACAATGTTGAACAAAAAACGCGGGTTCACGCTGGTGGAATTATTGGTCGTGATTGCCATTATCGGCGTGCTGATCGCCCTGTTGTTGCCGGCCGTACAGATGGCACGCGAGTCTGCTCGAGGCATCAACTGCCAGAGCAACATGCGTCAGGTAGGAATGGGCCTTCATAATTTTCATGACACCCATCGGCACATGCCGGCAGGGTGGGCTGCTGCCCAGGCCGACAATTTGCCAGGATGGTCTTGGTCCACAGAGATTCTGCCGTTCATGGAACAGCAGGGAATCTATGATCGATTGAATCGCAATGTGTCGGTTGCTGATCCTGTGAATGACTTCGGGCGTCAGCAGGGGGTTGCTACTTTTATCTGTCCGTCTGACCCGCTGAAAAGCCCCAACTTTATGATCTTCGGAGGGCTTGCAGATGCGGATGATGAGCTGGGCGATCACGATCCCTTTGCGACGGTGGATGCGGGAACTCCGATGTTCCGCGTAGGACGTACGCACTACGTGGGCGTGTTTGGCGTTTCGGAGGTTGACGAGGTTCCAGATGCGGGTGAAGGTTCCTTCTACCGAAATAGCTATTTGACGTTGGCAGATTTCCATGATGGCTTAAGCAACACCCTGAGTGTTGGCGAGCGGGGCACCAAACGGGGAAGCAGTACCTGGACCGGCGTTGTTCCTGGTGCAAACTCGTCACTGGCTCGGTTCCTCGGGACGGGAGACCATACCCCGAATCATCCCCATCATCACTTCGATGATTTTTCAAGCTATCACCCAGTTGGCGCTCACTTTGTGCTTGGCGATTGCTCCGTGCGGCGAATCAACAATAACATTGACCTGCGTGTGTATCAGGCCCTGCTTACACGCCAAGGGGGCGAAGCGGTTCAGATTCCGTAGTTTGCCATTGTTGATTTAATGGCCGAATCGATTCATCGAGAATAGGTCGACACATGTTATTCGTGACATGGTCGGCCTTTTTTTATGCCTTCGTAGCGATTTAGGGTTTCGAGAGTGCCGTGCCATCGCTTTCGTATTTTCTTGCGTTTCTGCTGGGCTGGTCTTGTACTAGCGCTATAATGCAACCAGCAGAGTTTCGCTGCGTATCGACAATTGGCAATTTCTTCTACAGACGGGTGTAAAGCACGATGACTAGTAGCGCCAAACCTAACACGCTCAAGGACTTGCGCTCTAGCGGTTGGAAGTCGAAGACGGTCAAGCAGGAAATACACGATAACTTCCTCAAGCTGCTATCTTCTGGGGAAGAGCTTTTCCCCGGGATGGTTGGGTACGAGAACACCGTCGTTCCTGAGGTAAATCTGGCGCTTCTCGCGGGGCATGACATGCTCCTGCTTGGTGAGAAGGGGCAGGGGAAAAGTCGGCTGATGCGCGGCCTCATTCGCTTTCTGGACGAAGAGATTCCTTACTTGGATCTCCCAGGCGCCGTGGTACATGATGACCCGTTTCATCCGATTACCGGATTGTCAAAGCGGTTTTTGCATTCGCATTCGGAGGATCAGGTGCCGATTGGTTGGTGGCGCCGAGAAGATCGCTATGCGGAACGGCTTGCTCCGGGTACCAAATTTGCAGATATCATTGGTGAAATCGACCCTTCCAAGCTGGCGGGGGGTGTTAGCATGTCGACCGAAGAAGCGTTGCACTTTGGATTAATTCCCCGCATGCATCGTGGCATCTTTGCCATGAATGAACTGCCTGAACTGGATGAATTGGTTCAGGTTGGCATGTTCAATATCTTAGAAGAGCGCGATGTTCAGATCCGCGGTTTTCCTGTTCGGTTTGATATCGATGTTCTGATTCTGTTCTCGGCAAATCCTGCTACCTACAACCGCAGTGGTAAGGTGATTCCGCAGCTGAAGGATCGTATTGGATCAGTGATTCATACGCACTATCCGCTGGAGCGAGATCTAGGGATCAAGATTTTGGAACAAGAGGCAGGCATAGAGTTAGGGGGAGATTATCCCGTTGCCGTCCCCTATTTTATGAAGCAAATCATTGAGCAGATCACGATTCAAGCCCGTAAGAGCAAGTACATCGATCAGCAATCGGGCGTTAGCGCTCGTTTCAGCATTGCTAACTATCGAACGATGGTGGCTTCTGCCCGGCAACGTGGGGTTCTGCTGAAAGAAAAGCTGTCGGTTCCACGAATCAGCGACTTGGGGCACCTCTATTCATCGTCCTTGGGAAAACTTGAGCTCGATCTGATGGGAAGTCATCAGATGTCGGAGCGTCAAGTTTTGGATTCCGTCATTGCCGAGGCGATCCGTGTAGTCTTTGCGGAATACGTTGAGGATCACGGCTTGGGCGAGATTTCCGAGATCTTTGGTAAAGGGGTAAAGATTGAAGTGGGTGATATGCTCCCGTCGGAGCAGTATGCCCAGCGGCTAAAGCGGGTTCCACCGGTCTGGGAAAAGGCCTTTGAGGTCAATGCGGCCAGTGATCCCGCTGTTCGGGCATCTTGTGTTGAGTTTGTGCTCGCAGGACTTTATGCGCAAGATAAAATCAGCCGCAATCAAAAAAATGGAAAAATTGCCTACGATATCTAAGGTGTTTGGTGACGGAACGTCGCAGATAGGGGGGTAGTGGCGGGAGGTCGGCCTTCCCCCTGGTACGGCTGGCTCGAACGGTGACGACAGATCGGGTATAATTTGGCCTTCACGGAGCAGCTAGGGAATTTCTCCGGCTGCCCCTTTCTCATGTGTCAACGGAGTGACTTGGCTGCATTGAATCCCATGCAGTTTCTTGCCTCCCCATCTTTCGAAGAGGGCCCTGCGGATGTCGCAGTCACGTTCCTTTGTTCACCTGCATTGTCATTCGCATTACAGCCTTTTGGATGGTGCGTCGGACATCAAGCCCCTGGTGAAGCGGGCGAAAGAGCATGGGATGAATGCGCTTGCGCTGACCGATCACGGCAATTTGCATGGCGCGCTTGAGTTCTATCGCGCAGCAAAGGATGTGGGGATCAATCCCATTCTGGGATACGAGGCGTATATTGCCCCGGGAAGTCGTTTTGACAAGAAGGACGCCGGCAGTAGCAAAGAGGCCAGCTACCACCTAACGCTGCTGGCCCAAAATCGAACCGGATTCAAAAACCTCATCAAACTGGCCTCGATGGCGTCGCTGGAAGGGTTCTATTTTAAGCCCCGGATCGATAAAGAAATCTTGGCGGCACACAGTGAAGGGATTATCTGTCTAAGTGGCTGCGTTTCTAGCGAGTTTAGCCGCGCCCTCATTAAGGGAAACGCAGGCGATGACCATTTTGCCGAAGCCATCTCCATTACCCAGTGGTTCTCATCCGTTTTTGGCGAGCGGTACTTTCTGGAGATCATGAATAACGGCGTGGAAATCCAGCGGCTACAGCTGGAAGGGGCTGTTGAAGTTGCCAAAAAGGTAGGCATCCCTTTGGTGGCCACCAGCGATGCCCACTACATCAATCGTGACGACGCCGATGCCCAGGATGTGATGCTTTGCATCAATACGGGTAAGTTTCGAACCGACACCAATCGCATGCGGATGGAGAATAATTCGTTCTATTTGCGTGCTCCTGAGGAAATGTACCAGCATTTTGTTGGCCTTGAAGAGGCTGTGGCGCGCAGTCAGCAGATAGCGGATTCGGTCGACATTGATCTAGAACTGGGCCGCCGCAACTTCCCTGTCTACAAAGTGCCGGACGAAAAGACGCCAGAAGATTACCTGCGTGAACTTTGCATTTCCGGGCTGAAGGAACGGTACTCTGACGATCCGGAGATGCTGAAGGATGGCGTCCTCGCGGAAGTGGTGATGCTACGTTTGGAGCGTGAGCTATCGGTTATCAATAAGCTGGGGTTCCCTAACTACTTCTTGATCGTGTGGGATTTTGTGCGTCACGCCCGCGAGTGTGATGTGCCGGCGACAGCGCGCGGTAGCGGCGTGGGTGCTTTGGTCTGTTTTGCACTGTATCTGAGCCACGTCTGTCCTATTAAGTACGACTTGCTGTTTGAACGTTTCCTCGATCTAAATCGTAAGGAAGCGCCCGATATCGACATCGACTTCTGTAAGGAACGTCGTGGCGAGATCATCAAGTACGTGAAGGAAAAGTATGGCGAATCCAACGTTGCACAGATCGGCACGTTTGGAACTCTGGCGGCACGGGCTGCGATTAAGGATGTGGGGCGTGTGCTAGGCGTGCCACTGGTGCGGGTGAATCAAATCACCGCCATGGTACCTGAGCAGCTCAATATCTCTCTGGATGAAGCTCTAGAGATCGCCGATGACCTGAAGAAGGTATATGAATCCGATCCCGAGATTCGTGAATTGCTCGACTTGGCTCGAAAGATCGAGGGGCTGGCACGCAATGTCGGAACGCATGCGGCGGCGGTGGTGATTGCCGACAAGCCGCTGATCGAATACGTCCCTCTTTGCCGCGTGAAGGACAAGACGGACATCATTACCCAGTGGTCGATGGGTGACGTAGAAGCCGCTGGCCTTCTGAAGATGGACTTCCTGGGTCTACGCAACTTGACGATCCTCGCCAAGGCGGTCGATCTAATTGAGCAAACAACGGGAAAACGGGTCGATCCGTATAAGTTCCCGTTGGATGACAAAAAGACATTTGCCCTGCTTTGCCGCGGTGAAACCAAGGGTATCTTTCAGCTAGAAAGCGGTGGTATTCGCGATCTGCTGCAAAAGATGAAGCCCGATCATTTTCGGGACATCATCGCTACCAATGCTCTGTATCGACCTGGTCCGCTAGAAGGCGGTATGGTCACCGACTACGTCGAAGTGAAGCATGGTCGTAAGCAGGCTGAGTATATTCATCCTGTTTGCGAAAAGATCCTCTCCGAGACCCACGGGGTGATGGTCTATCAAGAGCAGGTGATGCGGATTCTCAATGAGCTGGGCGGCATTGAACTGGCCAGTTCCTATACGTGTATTAAGGCGATCAGCAAGAAAAAGAAGAGACGATTGCCAAGAATCGCGTTGAGTTCATCAAAGGCTGTAATGAAAAAGGACTCTCCACTCAGCAGGCTGACGACTTTTGGCATTTGATCATCAAGTTTGCTGGCTACGGCTTTAACAAGAGCCACTCGACTGCGTATGCCCTTATTGCGTATATGACGGCCTATCTCAAGGCCCACTATCCAGTTGAGTTCATGGCGGCACTGCTCAGTGGCGATATCGCCGGCCGTAACTTTAAGACCAAGGATCCACTTGTCGAGCATTTGGAAGACTCGCAGCGGATGGGGATCGATGTTCAGCCGCCAACGGTCAATGATTCGTTTGCGGACTTTGCCGTGGTCGATGGAAAGGTGCGATTCGCTCTGTCTGCTATTAAGGGGTGTGGTGGAGCAGCTGCCGAAGCCATCGTAGCGGCACGCAACAAGGGAGGGAAATTCCGCGACATCTTTGATTTTTGCGAACGTGTTGACTCTCTAGGTGCCAATAAAACATCGCTAGAAACGCTGATCAAAGCGGGAGCGATGGATTGCTTTGGTGCAAAACGGTCGCAGATTTACGCGGTGATTGAGCGTGCATTGCAGTCGGGGGCATCCCTTGCAGCAGATCGTAAGAGCGGGCAGAAAAGCCTGTTTGGTGCCATTGAGGAAGATGCGGCAGCGCCCGTTGCCGCAGCAGGGCTTCCAGACATCCCTGAATGGAGCGACAAAGAACGTGCCCAAGGTGAGAAGGAAGTTTTAGGCTTTTACCTCTCCTCGCACCCGCTGGATGAATTCCGGAAGACGCTGGCTACCTATCGCTCTCATACAACGGCCGAGATTGGTGGAGTGCAAGAGCGAGGTGAGGTGATCCTGGGAGGGATGATCTCTGCGATCAAGCTGGCAAATACGAAGAATCCTCAGCCGGGCAAGCCAAGCAAGTACGCCAACTTCGATCTAGAAGATGTGGATGGAACGATTCGCTGCATCATGTGGCCCGATGGCTACGAGCAGATGGGGCATTTGGTACAGGCAGATACAGTTTTGCTCGTGCGGGGAGCCATTGATCGTCGCGGCGGTGAAGAAGCGAATCTGATTGTCAATGAGTTGATCCCCTTAAGCGAACTCGATTCTCGGTATACATCGGGAATTGTGATTCGGATTAGCGAGATCGATCATGGGCCTGACATGCTGCAAAAGGTACGTGAAGTGGTGCGGGCTTACCCGGGTAATAGTGAATTCCAGATGCTGTTGCAGTTGGAAAGCGGGCTGCGGGTCAATCTCCGGTCCAACCGTGTAAAGCTGGATGTGACAATGGAGCTTCGCAATCGCCTGGAAGATTTGCTCGGCGTTGGGAACCTACAGTTGATGACGACTCCTCCGAAGCCAAGTGCAGAGCGGCCGGGGGGACGTCGTCAATTTCAAAAGTCAGGGTCGAGATAGCCTGGCGGCCTGAAATGGGAGTTTTGCGGTGCATCGCCCTAGATACGCTGCTTACTTCTTCTTGTTTTTGAACTCGTTAATCCAGTGCGCGGCATCCTCTTGGCTAGGGAGTTCTGGCTTGGCATCTTGCGAGACGCTTTGCTGGCTGGATCGGCGTTTTGCCTGCTCGCGTAGCCAAGCATCGCTATCTTGGAATTGTGCCCCTTTTTGCCGTGCTGCCCGTTGTATTCGGTGATCGCTGGAAATGACCAGAAGTTGGCGGGGCTGATTGGCATCTTCCAGCAGATGTTCTAGCAGCTCGTCTGCCGAGGATTTCTTCGCCGAAAACAGCACCCGCATCTCTTGATGTCGAAGTTCTCGGGGAAGTCCTGGCGGAGCCTGGGCTGCGTCAAAAACCACCACGGTTTGTGGACGCAATTTGGCATCCAGTGCACTCGCCAGGAAGTCGAGCAGGGCATCGCGCGTGTTCGCCAAGGACGGAACTACGCCATCCGGTACGAAAACGGAACTCGCAAAAAGCAGGTTATAGCCATCGATCAGTAGCCGCATCAAAAAGGCTTTCCCGCAAGGTGCTTGGCACAGAAGATCTCTAACTAAGGATAGAAGTGACAACGCGTCCAGCGACATCTGTCAAGCGAAAGTCACGTCCTTGAGCACGCACCGTCAGTCTTTGATGATCGATGCCCAGCTGATGCAGCAACGTTGCATGTAAATCGTGGACATGAACAATATTCTCTACGGAATGATAACCCAGTTCATCCGTTTGGCCATAGGAAATGCCGCCGCGAACTCCTCCGCCAGCTAGCCACATCGAAAACCCCTTCATGTGATGGTCTCGGCCGAGTTGCTCACCCTTGCCGTCTTGGGCCATGGGTGTACGTCCAAACTCGCCACCCCAGACCAAAAGCGTATCATCCAAAAGACCTCGGCGTTTGAGGTCGGTAACAAGTGCTGCAGAGGCTCGGTCGGTGTGGCCGGCACAAATGTCTACGAACTTCTTCAGATCGTTGTGATGGTCCCAGTCGCGATGATAGAGCTGGATAAATCGCACGCCACGTTCCGCCATGCGGCGTGCCATTAAGCAATTGGCGGCAAACGATCCGTCGGCCTTGCCACTACACCCGTAGAGATCAAGGTCGCCTTGGGATTCGTCGCTAAAATCCATTAGTGAGGGAATGCTGTCCTGCATCCGAAAGGCCATCTCATATTGAGCAATGCGAGTTTCAATCTCGCGGTCAAAGGTACGTCCTTCTTCCATTCGGTTCAGCTCTGCGGCAGCTGCAATCACATCATTTTGTTGCGGTCGACTCGTTCCTTGTGGCGATCGCAAGTATTCGACGGGATTACCCTGGCTACGCAGCAAAATACCCTGGTATTTCCCGGGTAAATAGCCGTTGTGCCACATGCGTGAAGAGATCGGTTGAGGACTACGGCCACCAAAACTCGTCATCACGACAAAGCCGGGCAGGTTGTCGCATACACTTCCAAGACCATAGTTGATCCAGGCACCCATCGAGGGGCGCCCGCTAATGGCGCTACCTGTGTTCATGAAGGTATGTGCCGGATCATGATTGATGGCTTCGGTCACCATCGAACGCACGACACAAATATCATCGGCGACTGAACCAATGTGCGGCAAAGCCTCGCTCAAGAACTGGCCAGACTTGCCATACGGCTTGAAGCGGAACCGCGGGCCCATGATCTTTAAGCGGCTTTTCCCCTGTAGCTGCGCAATTGGTTGTCCTTTGGTGACAGAGTCGGGCATCGCCTCTCCATCACGTTTTTCCAGCTCCGGCTTGTAGTCCAGTGTCTCCAGGTGCGAGGGGCCACCTGACATGTACAAGAAGATGACACGCTTGGCTTTGGGCAAATGGTGTAGCCCATTGAACAGTGGCACCCCAGTTTGATCAAAAAGGCGGGGGGATGCCTCGTTCCCCTTTCCAAGACGCGGATTCATTGCCGCATAGGCTATCGATCCTAGGCCGATACCAAGCTCGGAAAAAAAAGTCCGCCGGAGAAGAGGCGTAGTGTCCAGGGATCTTTGCATAAAGCACCTGCCGCACTTTGTTGCCAGGAGAGTGGTTGCTATCGCAGCGACCACTAGTTTACTGCACTTCGTCAACCAAAAATTCGTCCTCCAGCCAATCCAGCAGTGCCGCCGCAGAGCCTAAGTTCGTAGCCAAAGGGATGTTGTGGACGTCGCAAACTCGCATCAATGCCGTTACATCGGGTTCGTGCGGCTGAGCCGTCAAAGGGTCTCGAAAAAAGAAGACCCCCAGTACATGCCCCTCGACCACTTTGCTGCCAATTACCAAATCCCCACCCTCTGGGCCGTGCGCAACGCATTCGACAGGTAAATGAAGTCGGGTTTGTAGCAATTTGCCAGTGCTTCCCGTGGCAACCAAGGGAAAACGCCGGAAAATAGTTAGGCGGCTTCGGACCAGTTCGAGCAGCGCTTCCTTTTTTTGGTCGTGGGCAATTAACGCCAGATATTTAGTGTGCACGATTTTCCTTTACAAATGGGCGAATGGGGCGTCGAATGCCTCGCATGCATGGAGTTGCGAGCGACTGCTTGGGACTTGTTCAAGGTTTAACCGCTAAAAAACCGGGAATTTGGCTTGATGGCGACGTTCGTAGGCCGGATCGCGGCTCTGCCCCCAAGACATTAACCCTTACTCAGTATACACTTACGCATGTTCGATTAGACAACCATTTCTTGTTTAATGCCGCTGGCAAACCAAAGCCGGCACCTCCATTGCTTGACAAAGAAATGGGGCTGCGTTATTCAGAGGGGTTTGGTTTTTTCCCTTAAAACGGGTTTGCTCGCTGGCCCTCGGGCGGATTAAGGTTTGACTTCATGTTAATCGAAGAGCTGGATACTGCTGGTACACCATTCCCATCGACAGAATGCGGAAAGAGCCAGGAATGGCCTTGCGCGGATGCGCCGATAACGATTCCGCCAGTAGTGATTGCCAGCGACGAAGGTGCGGACGACGAAGAAGAGATCGAAGAGACGCCTGTCGAGGTTGAAGAGTTCGACGAAGAGGATTTCGACGACGAGTTTGATGACGACTTTGAAGAGGAACTCGATGATGAGTACGACCTCGACGACATGGAAGAAGTTACCGAAGAGGATCTTGTCGAAGCTCCAGAGCCTGCTGGCTTCCCTGGCGACTTTGTAGACGAAGACGAAGAGCCTGCCGAACCAATCCTGGAACCAATCGAACCGGAAAAGGTTGATGAAGAACCTTCCAAGGGGAAGGGCGGCAAAAAGTCAAAGAAGAAGGTAGAAGAAGAGGAAGAGGACGAAGATGATGAGGACCTCGACGACGAGGATCTAGACGACTAGTCCGTCCGCTTCGCCATCCCTTGGCGTTAACCGCTGTCGCGGAGGTGAGATAGCATTGGATCCACCTCCTGTCGTTGGCAGACGCATTCTCGGCAATCTTGAAGTCGGGAATGCATGCGAAGTCTTACCGATAATGAATGTGGAAGCCACGCTTGTCCGTTCTGATTGTGCCGGTGTTGAGATGATGCCGGGACAGAGACGAGGGGGCGAATTGGCTATTGTTCGTGGCCTGAGTCCTTGGTTTAGATAAAGCCCATAACGGCAGTTGCCGCAATACTCTTATGTTCAATTCGGTCTCTCCTGGCGCATCCTTTCCGAAGCTTGAAGAAGAAACCCTGTCGCTTTGGAAGAAGGGGCGGATTTACGAAAAGTCCCTGGAAAAGCGGGCGAATGGACCTCGGTTTGTCTTTTTTGAAGGTCCGCCAACGGCCAACGGAATGCCGCACCCAGGGCACTGTCTGACCCGGGCCATCAAGGATGTGTTCCCTCGTTATCGCACCATGCGGGGATATCTTTGCGAACGTAAAGCTGGCTGGGATACGCACGGATTGCCCGTGGAGGTAGAGGTCTGCAAGGAGCTGGGGATCCATTCCAAGGAGGACATCGAAGCCTTTGGAATTGAGCCCTTTATCCACAAGTGCCAAGAGTCTGTCTGGCGCTACATGCAGCAGTGGGAGAAGATGACCGAGCGGCTTGGCTTCTGGATTCATCTCGACCAAGCTTATGTGACCTACCATCAATCGTTTGTCGAAAGTGTGTGGTGGTCACTTAAAAACCTGTTTGATCGTGACATGCTCTATCAAGGGCATAAGATCGTCTGGTGGTGGGCCCAAGGTGGTACGGCACTTTCCAGCGGTGAAGTAGGGCAGGGGTATCGAGAAGTTGCTGACCCCAGCGTTTACATCTTCTTTCCGCTGCTTGATGATGCAGGCAATAAGACCGATGTGTCACTATTGGTTTGGACGACGACCCCATGGACACTCCCCAGCAATCAGTTTGCTGCGGTTAATCCCGAATTGGAGTACGTCACCGTTTACGATGCTGAGTTGTCGCAGCGTTATGTCGTTGCCAAAGCTCTGGTTGAACCGCTGGCCGCGAAGCTAAAACGCGAATTATCTGTTGAAGCAACCTGTCTCGGCAAAGATTTGCTGAACAAACGCTATCTGCCTCCTTACGAGAGCTACTACGCCAAAGACGGCGATAAACAAGGGGCACTCGTTGGTGGCGGCAAACGTCATCTCGCTTGGCGGATCGTTGCTGGCGATTTCGTTACGACGGCAAGTGGTAGCGGCATCGTTCACATCGCACCTGCCTTTGGTGAGGACGACTTTAGCCTGCTCGTTGCTCAGCAAAAGCAGTTCGAAGCTGGCGCGGGGCCAGAACTGATTTGTGCTGTCGGTCCAGATGGAAAGTTCACTGCCGATTGTCCAGCCTATCAGGGACGCTGGGTAAAGGACTGCGATAAAGAGATCAGTCGTGAACTAAAAGGTCGCGGCCTAATGCTCCACCAAGAGCAGTACTTGCACGATTATCCCTTCTGCTGGCGTGCAGATAATGATCCGCTTATTCAGTACCCACGTCGTAGCTGGTTTATTCGGACGACCGAATTCCGCGACGAGATGCTGGCCAATAATCAAAAGATCAATTGGCTTCCTGAGCATATTCGGGATGGTCGATTTGGCAACTTCCTCGAAAGCAACGTCGACTGGGCGCTGTCGCGTGAGCGTTACTGGGGAACGCCGCTACCAATTTGGGTCTGTGAAAAGACCGGTAAGATGGAAGCCTCCGATAGCTACGCCAATTTGCTGAAAAAGCCGGGCGTCAGCGGTATGGAAGTTTGGGAAGCGGCCAAGCGCGACAAGCCTTCACTTCCAGAAGATCTGAAGGTTCATAAGCCCTACATCGATGCGATCACGTACGACTCGCCGTTTGCGGTCGGTGCAAAAATGCGCCGCGTAACCGAAGTGATCGACTGTTGGTACGACAGCGGCGCGATGCCATTTGCTCAGTGGGGTTATCCGCATCAAGGTGCAGACCGTTTTGCCGAGCAGTTCCCTGCCGACTTCATCAGCGAAGCGATTGACCAAACTCGCGGCTGGTTTTACAGCCAACTTGCGATCAGCACGATGCTGTTTGGTGACAAGGCACGGGAGCAAACGCCATCGCAAGATGCACCGCAGCCATTGCCCAACAAGCCCTATCCGCACCCGTTCAAAAACTGCATTGTGCTAGGGCTGATGCTCGGTGAAGATGGGCAAAAGATGTCGAAGAGCAAGCGAAACTATCGCGAGCCAGACGAGATCTTTAATAAGTACGGCGCGGATGCATTGCGCTGGTATTTGTTCGCCAATCAGCCACCATGGACGAGCATTCGCTACAAAGAGCAAGCGATCAAGGACAGCATCCCCGAATTCTTGCTACGTCTTTGGAATTGCTACAGCTTCTTTGTGATCTATGCCAACATCGATGGCTTTGATCCAGGAAAATTGCTCGCCGGCAATCCGAACGAGCTTTCGGCCGAAGATTTGGCAAAGGCCAAGGGGTATCGCCCCATTGGTCAGCGCGCCGAAATCGATCGCTGGATCCTTAGCGAGCTGAGCCGTACTGCTGCTGCGGTAGTAGAGCGGATGGATGCCTACGATAACTATGTTGCTTGCGCACGATTAAGCGAGTTTGTTGACGCGCTTTCCAATTGGTATGTTCGTCGTTGTCGCGACCGCTTCTGGGCCTCCGAGAAGGAATCCCCAGACAAGCTGGACGCCTATTGGACGCTGTATGAATGCTTGGTCACAACGGCCAAGCTGATCGCGCCCTTTACGCCATTCCTGGCAGAAACCATCTGGCAAAATTTGGCCAGCATGTTTCAAGGACGCGCCGTGGAAAGCGTGCATTTGTGTGATTTCCCAGCTGGCAACCCGACCAATGTGGATTCCACGCTTTCTGCACGGATGAAGCTGCTGCGAGAGATTGCGTCGCTGGGTCGCTCGGCACGTATGGACAACAAACTCAAAGTGCGGCAGCCACTTTCCAAGGTGGAAGTGATCCTGACCGATCCATCGTTCCAGGTTTGGCTGGAAGAACATGATGACCTTCTTCGCGATGAATTGAACGTGAAAGCGGTTGAATACACCCGTGAAGCGACCAAGTACATCACCTACACCATCCTTCCTAATCTCAAGCGGCTGGGGCCACGCATTGGCAAGACACTCCCTGCTGTAAAGGCCGCTTTGGCCAATGCGGATGGTGGAAAGATGTTGGCCGAACTAAGCAGCACAGGCAAGGTGCTACTTCCGGTCGATGGTGGCACGCTCGAGTTAGATGGCGAAGATATTCAGGTCCGCTTGCAGGCCAAGCCAGGTTGGGCCGCAGCCCAAGGCTCGGGCTGTGTAGTAGTACTGTCTACCGAAATCACGCCAGAGCTATTGGCAGAAGGCCTCGTCAAGGACTTGGTTCGTCTGATTCAAGATCAGCGCAAGGAACTTCAGCTCGACTTTGTCGATCACATCCGCCTAGGCGTTGTGACAACCAATGAGGTTCTTGCGGCTGCACTCAAGCAGCACAAAGACTATCTCTGTGGTGAAACGCTGGCAGATAGTCTGGTGACTGCGCCGCTGGCCGGCGTGGATGGCACCTTGCACGAAGTAGGTGATGCCGAAGTGACGCTGTTTGTGGAGAAGGTCTAATACCACATGGCCATTAGCCCTTCCTCTGCGTTTGCCGCTCCACCACTTTCGATTGCCGTGTTGATTTCCGGTTCCGGGACAACGCTCAAGAACCTTCTCGCCTGCATTGAGGCGGGAACGCTGAATGCGAAAGTCGAACTGGTGATCTCCAGCAATCCTCAGGCGGGAGGGATCGCGTTTGCCCAAGCTGCTGGTATTCCAACGCATGTCATCCCGCGTAAGAAGACGCTAACGGCCGAACAATTTCGCGATGCCAACTTTGACGTGATCCGCTCCACGCCATCCAAGCTGGTGGTGATGGGGGGCTACCTGAAGCACCTGCTCATTCCCGATGACTTTGCGGGCCGCGTGATCAACATCCATCCCAGCCTAGTTCCTGCGTTCTGTGGACAAGGAATGTATGGGCATTTCGTGCATGAGGCCGTTCTCGCCTACGGGGCCAAGCTCAGCGGTTGTACCGTTCACTTTGTGGACAATGAATACGACCATGGGCCAATCATCGCTCAGCAGGCCGTTCCGGTTCTGACTAACGATACGCCAGAAGGGCTGGCTCGCCGGGTCTTCGCAGAGGAGTGCAAGCTCCTCCCCACCATTGTGCAGAAGTTCAGCCAAGGGCTGATTCAGCTTTCCGGCCGTCGCGTCACAGTGGGCTAACCTACGCGGATTACACATGCTGCCGAAAGTCGGCCGGATATTAGTGGCTGCCAATCCGTCATTAATCTGACGGAAATCTGTCACGCATCTACCTTATTGGCTACCTCCTATGGGGAGGTGTACCTATGGTCACGGCCCAATCCTCTGACTTAGGGCGTCATAATCCCTCCTCGGGCTGTCCAGGCTGATTGCCAGGTGTCTAAAAGCCCGATAACTACTAGATAGGAGCGATTATGCTCAAATCGTGACGGAAATCTTCCACGGATACTTGCATTTTTCCGTCACAAACGCATACTTAGGTAAATTACGGAGAGTTTACCGAACGTGATCAAGCAATCCCTAGCCGAAGAGCGACGCAGCCGACTGACCGAACTGGTCCGTCAAAAGGGGTTTGCGTCTCTACCGGACCTTGCTCAGCACGCTTGAGGTGTCGGAATCTACCGTTCGTCGCGACTTAGACTTCCTGGAAGAGTCCGGCGTTGCGCAGCGTACGCACGGCGGCGTCTTTTATACCGGCCCTTCGCCGAAGCTCAGCACACTTCGATCAACGGCAATCACTCAACTGGGACAAGAAGCGGCAGATCGCCCACCTTGCCAGCCAACTGGTTGCCGACAATGACACGCTTGTGATGGATGGCGGCAGTACGACCTATGAACTGGCACAGTTGCTGGTCGGGCGCCCTTTGCAAGTTGTCACCAATTCACTTCCTGTAGCGAACCTGTTCACTTCCAGCCCTGGCACCGACTTGGTCTTTGTTGGCGGCTATGTTCATGCCCGCAGCGGTGTGTCTTTAGGCCCCTACGCTAATCAAATGCTGGCTGGGCTAAATGTTCGCAAGGCGATCTTGAGTGTTTCGGGCATCAATGAACGTGGCTTCTACAACAGCAACCTGCTGTTGGTAGAAACCGAACGAGCCATGATGCAATGCGCCGACGAGGTCATCATTGTTGCGGATAGCACGAAGTTTGGTCACACCAGTTTGGCGCTTTTGGAGCCCCTTTCCGAAGCGGACCATGTTGTGACCGACGGCGATTTATCGGATTACTGGCGTGATGCTTTAGCCTCTGCTGGTGTTCGTTGTCACGTTGCCAATCGCAGTGAAGAAGGCGTGACCGATTCCTTAAAAACTAATACGTAATCATTTTCCCGTTTCACGAGCATATACCTGGCACATCCTATGTCAAATCTGGCCGCCCTCGACCGTAGCATTGTCGAACAGATCGTTCGTCAGATTGTCTATGCACAGTCACCCGGTAACGCCGCTGCCAAAGCGAGTCCTGCCGCCGCTGAGAAGCATCCTGAGTTGGTAGTCAGCATTTCTGCTCGACACTGCCATCTGTCGGATGAGCATGTGGAGATTTTGTTTGGCCCTGGCCACAAGCTAACGCCAGACAAAAACCTCTACCAAGATGGCTTTTTTGCTGCCGCTGAAACCGTGATGGTAGTGGGGCCGCGCCGCCGCATGCTGCCAACGGTGCGGGTGCTCGGGCCAACCCGTCCCTTCAGCCAAGTGGAATTGGCATTTACCGATAGCATCTCCTTGGGGATTGATGCTCCGGTTCGCCATTCCGGCAAGATCGAAGGAACGCCCGGCTGCGTGCTGGTCGGCCCTAAGGGAGTTGTAGAGCTGAGCGAAGGGGTGATTCGTGCCGCTCGCCACGTTCATATGAGCTTTGCCGATGCCGAACGGTACGGCGTAAAGAATGGTGACTACATGAAGCTGAGGATCGAATCCCCCTTCTGTACCACCGTGATGGAAGACATGTTGGTTCGCGCGGATGCAACTAGCAAGCTGGAAGTACACATTGACACGGATGAAGGAAACGCCTGTTTCCTCGATGGTGCCACCAAGGTCGAGCTGCAAAAGCAAGACAGTGGCTGCAAGTGTAAACACTAACGGATCGATTTTCTCAACGTTCTTTTTTCGGAGTTATTGCGATGGCAAAAGTTATGGAAGCGCTCGGAATGATCGAAACCAAGGGCTTCATTGCCCTGGTAGAGGCGACCGACGCCATGCTGAAGGCTGCCAATGTGCAGCTCATCGGTTGGGACAAGGTTGGAAGTGGTTTGGTCTCGGCATTTGTGACCGGCGACGTAGCGGCTGTGAAAAGCGCTACCGATGCAGGTGCTGCTGCTGCGGGTCGCGTCGGTGAAGTGGTTAGCGTTCAAGTGATTCCACGTCCCCATGAAGACCTCGGAATTGTGCTCCCTCCTACGCTGAAGCGCGCACCTGCCGCCAAGGCTTAGTTCGCCCTTCCCCCGGTAAGAAATCACGCAAGTAAGTAACGAAAGCAATTTGAAATGAATACTGCAATTGGATTGATTGAGACTAAGGGTTTGATCGGCCTGATCGAAGCAACAGATGCGATGGCCAAGGCTGCAAACGTTCAAATCGTCAAGCGGATTGGCATTGGTGGTGCACTGGTTACCACAATCGTCAGTGGCGACGTCGGTAGCGTTCGCGCTGCAGTGGAAGCCGGCGCCCAAGCCGCTCAACAAACGGGTGAGCTTGTTGGTAGCCACGTGATTGCCCGTCCTGCCGAAGGTTTGCTTGACGTCTTCATGATGTAAGCAGATTGAGCGATTCGCGCAAGTAACCTGTCCTGTAAGTGGTCTCTCCAAAGTAAGAAGTTCTCGATGGCTATGAAAATCCTGGTCGCGAACCTGGGTTCCACCAGTTTTAAATATCGACTCTTCGACATGGCCAACGAATCTCAGTTGGCACGGGGAGGCGTTGAACGCATTGGATCTCCAGAAAGCCCCTGCTTTGTGGAGATTGGCGGTAAACGTACAGACCTCAAGGCCAGCGTTCCTGATCATGCGGTCGCGGTTCGCACTTGTCTTGAACAGTTGACGGATCCTGTCTCCGGCTGTCTGAAGTCAGCAGACGAAGTTTCCGCCATCGGTTTTAAGGCAGTGCATGGCGGACGTGTAAGTGACGTTCAGCGAGTTACTCCCGATGTTCTTTCCGCCATGGAAGAGATGAGCCCGGTCGCTCCGGCTCATAATCCTCCCTATATCCGTGCAATGCGGCTGTTGGCAGAACGGCTTCCTGAGATCCCTTTGGTTGCTGCGTTTGAGACGGGCTTCCATAACACGATTGAAGATCGCTTACGCACCTATCCAGCTCCACTGGAATGGGCGGAGCAATTGCACATTCGTCGATGGGGTTTTCACGGTGCCAGCCACCGTTTCATCGGGACACGCATGGGAGAGATCCTTGGTCGCTCCGACGCCCGCGTCATTTCCTGCCATCTGGGCGGATCGAACAGCATCTGTGCGATTCGTGGTGGCAAGAGTGTTGCAACATCGATGGGAATGAGTCCTCAAACCGGCTTGCCTCACAATAATCGGATTGGCGACTTTGATCCGTTTGCCATTCCGCTGATCATGAAGGCAGAGAACAAGACGCTCGAAGAGGTTTTGCATACCCTGGCCGAAAAGTCCGGCTTGCTTGGCCTGTCGGGCATTAGTGGTGACATCCGTGACCTGGAAGAAGCGGCCGCAGCTGGCAAACAGCGAGCCCAGTTGGCTTTGGACGTTTTCACTAGTGAAATCCGACGCCATCTAGGTGGCATGCTGCTGGAACTCGGTGGCGCTGAGGCCATCGTATTTACAGGTGGCATCGGAGAGAACGGCGTCAAAACTCGCACGGCCGTTTGTAAGAACTTGCAAGAGCTCGGCATCGAGCTTGATCCTGTTGTCAACGCTTCGGCCAAGGGCGAATGCAAGATCAGCTCGGCAGGAAGCAAAGTACAGGTCTGGACGATTCCGACCAATGAAGAGCTGATTGTGGCTCGTCAAACTCGTCAACTATTGGAGGGCTAAAATCGATGTTCGTAGCCAAAGTAATCGGCTCGATGATTGCCACCCAAAAGGTTCAAGCGATGGTCGGCTCCAAGATGTTGGTAGTCGAGCCATATCGTTTGGATCCCAAAGATCGCAAATCCTTGATCACAACGGGGCGTACCTTCATTGCTGTCGACATGCTCGGCGCTGGTGTGGGTGACTATGTATTGCTTACCCAGGGTTCCAGCGCTCGCCTCACGCCGGAAACCAAAACCATGCCGATCGATGCGGTTGTGGTGGGGATTGTTGATAGCGTTCACATCGAGCAAGGCTGTGTTTACTCTCGTGAGGATCAGCAGTCTGGCTAGTTCACACTGCAATTGGTGACTTTCAGAAAACTGTGTTCACTAACTGGCTTTCGCTCCCTCGGTGGAAAAAGCCCATTTTGAAAATAAACTGCTATGCAAATCAACGAAGCTCTCATTCGTAGCGTGGTCTCGCAAGTCCTGGCGGAAGTAGGACGCGTGGCTCCTGTTTCGGGCAAGTCCTATGCGGGCCGTCACGGCATTTTTACCTGCCCTGATGAAGCTGTTGCTGCCGCTCGCGACGCCTTTGAACAGCTCTCCGAACGTGGTTTAGAAGAACGCAAGCGAATCATCGGCCATATTCGCCGTATTTCCATCGAACAGTGTGTCGAGCTGGGCACGATGGAAATGGAAGAGACGAAGATTGGTCGCCTTGAGCACAAGATCGAAAAGCTCAAAACCTTGGGCGAACGTACGCCTGGTGTGGAATTCCTGCGTAGCTCGGTCTACAGCGGTGACCATGGCCTAGCCGTCATTGAACACGCTCCTTTCGGCGTCATTGGAGCCATTACCCCTGTAACGCACTCGCTACCCACAATCACGGGCAATGCTGTCAGCATGATTGCTGGCGGTAATACCGTGGTGGTAAATCCTCATCCAAGCGGCAAAAAGGTCGCTGCGGTGGGGGTCAAGCGTTTCAATGAAGCGATCTATCGTGATCTTGGCATCGACAACCTGATCTGCCTCATCGCAGAGCCCACGCTGGAATCTGCTGCAGCCATTTTTGGCCATCGTGGCGTCAATATGATTTGCGTGACCGGTGGTCCTGCGGTGGCTCGTGCGGCGCTGAAGGCCGGCAAGCGAGCAGTGGTCGCTGGTCCTGGTAATCCGCCAGTCGTCGTTGATGAGACGGCCGATCTTGATCGCGCCGCCAAGGCGATCATCCATGGTGCCTCTTACGACAATAACCTGCTCTGCATCGCAGAAAAGGAAGTCTTTGTCGTAGACTCCGTCTTTGACAAGATGATGCAAGCCATGGAACGTGCGGGTGCTGGTCGTTTGAATGCTGCGGAAGTCGCTGCTCTGACTCGCAACGCCATGATCAAGGTGGGCGACGACAAGCACGATGCTCCCGCGAAAGAGTTCCTCGGCCAAGATGCAACGGTTCTAGCACGCGGTGCGGGCAAGTCGGTTCCTGATAGCGTCAAGTGTCTCTTTGGCGAAACGGATGAAAACAATCCTTTCGTCTCCGTTGAACAAATGATGCCTTTCCTTCCTTTTGTTCGCGTCAAGAACGTGGATGAAGCGATTGCCAAGGCCAAGCACTATGAACATGGTTATCGCCATACCAGCATCATTCACAGCCATGATGTCCGTAACATGACCAAGATGGGTCGTGCCTTGGACACCACGCTGTTTGTGAAGAATGGACCTTGCATGGCGGCTTTGGGTCTGGGGGGCGAAGGTTACCTGTCGTTCTCGATCGCCGGTCCAACGGGCGAAGGGGTTACGACGCCACTCACGTTCACGCGTGAACGCCGCTGCTCCATGGTCGATGACCTATGGATCCTCGGCAAGTCAAAGGTCTAATTCGCAAAGCTTCAGGAACTGAGTTTTTAGGGCTGGGTTGTCAGAAAGTTGTTCCATGCAAATTGCCCGGGTAGTCGGTACGGCCACTAGCACGCTCAAGCATTCCTCCATGCATGGGCAAAAGCTATTGATCGTTCAGCCACTGATGGCAGATGGCATCTCGCCAGATGCTGACCCGCAAATTGCCGTGGATGCTGTGGGGGCTGGTCGCGGAGAAAAGGTTGTCATCACCAGTGACGGCCGATTCACTCGCGACCTACTCAAGGCAGATGCGACTCCGGTCCGTTGGTCGGTAATTGGGATTTGTGATTAGTTTCGAGGTTGGGGTTTAGAGTCGTTCATTATGGCCACCATTGATATCGAAGCCGTTGTTTTAGAGGTCGTTCGCCGACTTCTGCCAACTGCTGCGCCGGTGGTCGAGCAGTCTCAAGCGGCCTCACAGGTTAATGTTGTCAGCCGTACAGAAGTGATTGTTCCCGCGGCCGCAACGGCAGCGCCTAAGGCGGCTTCGCAAGCGACTCCTGCTCCATCGGCACCTGCCGCCGCGCTATCACCGCTGACGATTTTCTCGGTTCCTGGGAAAGTCATCACCCTCAAGAGCATTGAAGGTCGCCTGGCTGGGGTTACTGAACTGAAGGTTGAGCCCCGCGCCATTGTGACGCCCGCCGTCAATGATGAGCTCCGCAAGCGTGGCATCCGCCTTAGTCGTTCGGCAACGGCAGCGGGTTCCGCCAAGGCGGTCGCCTCCAAATTGCTGGTTGCCAATCATGTCTCGCCGGAATTGTCGGGTCGCTCGCAAAGCCTACTTTCTGGCGCGGCGATCACCTATGAAACACTTCAGTCCGCCGCCACGCCAAAGCTAGTTGACGTTGCTCGAGAGCTTGCCTTTCGTGTGACCAGTGGTCGCCAGTTAGGGCTGTTCATTACGAATCAACCTGCTGTCGCCAGCAGCGTCTTGCAAAAGATGGTCGGAGTTAGGGCCTGCTGCCTAGCTGACACGGCTGCTTTGCAAGAGGCAATGGCAACATTGGCCCCCAATGTTGTGGTGGCAGATGCACGCAAGTTAGATCGTCAGTCGTTTGGAAGTTTGGTGGGACAGTTTGTAGCCGCTGGCTATCGCGATTGTCCCCCTGAGCTTCGTGGAATTTTGTAATTTGTCCCGTTAGTCCTGGTTTTTCACGGAATCACCTACTTCGCTTCGTCAAAACTTCCTATGCGTATTGCAAAGGTCATTGGTACGGTAACTCTCAGTCGGGCGCATCCGACCTTTATCGGTGTGCGCCTGAAACTGGTAGTTCCCCTCTCTTTGTCCGAGCTGCGTGGACAGTCAGAGCCTGCCGCCGATCAAATGGTGGTGTGGGAAGAGCTGGGGGCGGGGATTGGTGACCTGATCGCGATGAGCGAAGGGGGAGAGGCCTCACAGCCTTTCCGACCACACGACAAAGCGGTCGATGCCTATGCGGCAGCGATCCTGGACCAACTGCAAATCGATCCCGAATAGATTTCCCGTCAATAATTTACTGCGTAACGTACTTCAAATTTCACTTCGCTATCCAATAGATAATTCCGCGGGCTGTGATGGCCCTGCAAATTGCACTGTAAGGAACTGAAGAATGATCAATGCCCATCGTATCAAGCAAGATATCTGCGAGATCGGCCGCCGCCTTTACAACAAGGGGTTTGCCGCCGCGAATGATGGCAACATCACGGTTCGCATCAGCGACAACGAAGTGCTTTGCACGCCAACCATGCATTCCAAAGGCTTTCTAAAGCCTGAGGATATTTCCACCATCGACATGACGGGCAAGCAAATCGCCGGTGCGAAGAAGCGTTCTAGCGAAGCCCTGCTTCACCTGGAAATCTACAAGCGTCGTCCCGATGTGAAGAGCGTAGTGCACTGCCACCCACCTTATGCGACGGCTTTTGCAGTTGCTCGTGAGCCCATTCCACAATGCGTGCTGCCCGAAGTAGAAGTCTTCCTGGGTGATGTCCCAATCACCAAGTACGAAACTCCCGGCGGACAGGCCTTTGCTGATACGATCCTGCCATTCGTGGATAAGACCAACGTGATGATTTTGGCCAACCACGGCACGGTTAGCTACGGCGAAAGCGTCGAGCGTGCCTACTGGTGGACGGAAATCCTTGATGCCTATTGCCGCATCCTGATGTTGGCCAAGGATCTGGGGAAGGTGAACTACTTTGACGAGACCAAGCAGCGTGAACTGCTAGATCTCAAGCAAAAGTGGGGCTGGTCTGATCCTCGCAACACGCCGGAATATAAAGACTGCGACATCTGCGCCAATGATGTTTTCCGCAGCAGTTGGAAAGAAGCCGGCATCGAACGCCGTGCATTTGATGCGCCACCTCCGATGGGTCCTAAGGCTGCCGCACCAGCTGCCGCGGCCGCTCCTGCTGCCAGCAGCAATGCCGAAGACCTTGTAAAGCTGATTACCCAGCGTGTCATGGAAGAATTGGCCAAGCAAAAGTAGGACGGTTCGAACAGGTTCATTCGTTGGTGTGGCACCCACTATTGAAGAGTAGGGTGCCTACAAAGAACTCCTCAATCAAAAGCTTCTTGGAATACGGCAGGTAGAGTTATGAAGGTTGCAATCATTGGTGGCGGTGGCTTGGTCGGTAGCTGTGCGGCTTACGCGCTTCAATGTGGCGGTATCGCACGGGAAATCGCAGTGCTAGACGTCAATCAAGAATTGGCGGCAGGCCATGCACTTGACCTTCTCCATGGCGGACCGAGCACGGGTGACCAAATCATCAGTAGCGGCGGTTACGAGCACATTCCCTCTAGCGACATCATCTGCATTACGGCCGGCCTACGACGTAAGCCCGATGAAAGCCGCTTGGATCTCATCAATCGCAATACTGACTTGTTCCTTTCGATCCTTTCGGAAGTGGCCAAAGCCGGTGTGAAGAGCACTGCCATTGTGTTGGTGGTTAGCAATCCGGTGGACATCCTGACTTACGTCGCCGCTGATCGCCTCAATCTGCCAGTCAACCAAGTGTTGGGTCTGGGAACCCAACTGGATACCATCCGCTTCCGCAGCTTGATCGCACAACAGCTCCAAGCTCCACCATCGCAAGTCAACGCGGTCATTTTGGGCGAACATGGCGATAGCATGGTTCCCATTTGGTCCAGCGCAGCCGTGGCCAGCCTTCCACTGGATAAGTTCCCCGGCTGGAACGCTCGCTTGGCGGATGAGTTGTTCACTCGTACCAAGGGAAGCGGGGCTGAAGTGATCAAACGTAAGGGGGGCGCTGGCTTTGCCGTCGGTATCGCGATCCGTGATGTGATACACTCGGTGATCCTCGACCAAAATCGGATCTTGCCCGTCTCGACCGTACAAAACGGTTGCTATGACATCCGCGACGTTGCCCTCAGCGTGCCAACGGTGGTTGGCAAGTCCGGTTGCGTGGCCCGTCATCAGATTGAACTTTGGCCCAAGGAAGTACAGGCCCTACGCAAGAGCGGCGTCGTGCTGCGTCAAACCCTAGAGACCGTTCTGGGTCGTATCGGCCGCATTAAGAAGTAACGCGATTCACAGCCTATTCGTTGTTCCCATCACAACGACAATTTAAGGAATCAAACGCCCTGTCAAATTCGGCAGGGCGTTTTCGTTTATGCGTGGGCTGTAGCGCCACCGATGGAGACCAGTTCCGACTCATTGTCAATCGGCAGATAGATGCGGAAGATCGCCCCCTCTTGTCGGAGTTCCAGTTCCGACAAATTGCAGTCAGGAGCCTTTGCGGCAGCGAGGCAATTCTGTCCATGAATCGTCCCGTGGTGCAACTCCACGATGGTCTTGCAAATGGCTAGACCAACCCCCATCCCTTCCTCTTTGGTCGTGGTGAACGGCTGAAACAGCTTCCCGGCGATAGTGGGGCTTAGGCCAGGGCCATTGTCAGAGATTCGAAGTTCGACGCCTTGCCCAACATGGTGTGTTGTGATGACGATTCTCGGCGGCCGGTCTTCCATTTCTCGCATCGCATCGATGGCATTCTTGATCAAGTTGACAAGTACTTGTTGCAGCATGATCTGATCTGCCACCAGCGGAGGGATGTCGGCTTCCAATTGCAGGTGCACGTCGGTTTGTCGGCGGCGCAGTTCAAAGTTGAGCAATTTCAGTGAATCGTGAATCACTTCATTAATTGAAACGAACTGCATCTTCTGAACAGAATGTGTCAGGAAGTCCTTTAAGCGTTTAATCACTTGGCCCGTTCGATGCACGGCGATGCGAATCTCTTGGTTCCACTGCACAAGCTCATTCAGGTCAATATCGTCTCCGCCGCGGGCCATGACATTGCTGCTGGCTTCCGCATAGTTAGAGATGGTGTGCAGGGGTTGGTTGATCTCGTGGGCAATTCCTGCCACCAGTTCTCCCATCGTGCAAAGGCGAGACACGTGCAGCAAACGATCTTCGAGGTCTGCCATCCGTCCAACAGCCTCACGAGCACTGGTGACATCGCGATTCGTTCCCACCATGCGAATGGCAACACCAAATTCATCTCGCTCAATAACTTTGCCACGATCGAGTGTCCAGCGATATTCGCCTGCCTTGTTGCGAAGGCGATACTCGCACTCGAACTGGGGCGTCCTGCCATCAAAGTGACGCTGTAACTCTTCGGCGGCCATCTTCACATCCGCTGGATGAAGGCGATCATGCCAAAAGCTGATCGTCGGTTCGACCTCGTTCCGCGTGTATCCCAAGGAATGGAGCCACTCATCGGTCACTCGCATGCTTCCCGTCGCAATGTTCCAGTCGTAAGCACCATCCCCAACCGCATCTAAAGCGAGGCGATATCGCTCTTCGAGGCTCTTAATCGCTTTCTGGCGAATGAGCAGTTCGGTGTAATACGTATCAAGTTTGAGAAGCACATGCCGAGAAAGGAAGAAGACGATGCTGGCTGTGACAAACACATACAGCAGCCCTTTGAGTAGTTGCGCAGAAGCTACGGACTCAATCGCCGGGTTCCACCAAAGTACGATCCGATCCGAGAGAACGATCCAAAGGATCCCCACCACGCCGTAAACCAGTGCAATAACCCAGGCCCCGCTGCCCGGTTGCATTAAGGGGGGAATAAGGGGAGGTGAGGCGGAAGTCTCTGGCTTGGAGGTGGTCCGAGACACTTGGCGTTTCCTGTTTGCGGCTAATACTTACGAAAGGCCATCCATAAGTATTGCACAATCAGGATTCATTACTAGTTACATTTTTAACCTAGGCTGAGGGTAAAACGCCCATTCTGCGACCGATAGGCAATCGACGCATGGGCCGCATCACACTGCTAGAAAACACGCCCCTAAGGCAGCTTATTGTTTAGTGTCTTCGTATAGCGGCAGATGGCGATATTCCACCTCCAGCGACAATAAATTCATGGTAGTCACGTAAAGTCGGCCGGCATGCGGTGCCCAGCGGTCAGGTATAGGCAGCCGAGGGTTCCAGCTCCCGGCATATTGTCCGGTTCGTACCTGAGAATCTCGCAGCAGCGGCTGTAAACTTCCCTTCCAGTCCTCCCAGTACTTGCCATCCATATGAAACATCACCTGGGTCGAGTAATACCAATAGTAAGTATCACGTTGTGGCTCGCGTGTCGTTCCCAAGCTTGGCAGGTTTTGACGCAGGTATTCTGCTCCTTGCACCATGGAAGGATTGTCGCGACGCCAGCCCGTATGCAATCGCATCAACAGCCCAACGGACGTCATCGTCTTGCTAGGAACTCGTCCATGGCGCTGCGTGACCGTATCCGGGGCATAGGGGTTGTAGCGGAATAAATGTGGCTCACTGTCCGACTTTTGCGACAGGTCTAGCCATCGAGTAACCTTGTCAAAACTCTCCTTGGGGACGTTCAAATTGGCCAGTCGGCCGCTCTTGAGGGCCATCAGCATCCAGCCACTTACCGAAGTGTCGCTATCAACACCCGGGCTATATCGCCATCCACCCAGCGAGGAATTCTGGGACTTCACAATAAAGTCAATCGCCTTTTGAGCGGGCTCTTTAAGCTCTGGATCTTGCGTCATGCCATACGCTTCGCACAGGGCCAACGTCGCCAAAGCATGACTATAAAGCCAGACGCTTTTGTTCGACTCATTGTCCAGAGCCACAAACAGATCACCGTCGGCCTTCTGATTGCGAATCAGGTAATCAAGCCCCTTACGCACAACATCCTTGTACTGATGATCGCGATGGCTGTAGCCTGCCCCTTGGAATGAAAGCAACGACAACGCCGAAGCCCCCGTGTCCGAGACCAGCAAATACTGCGTTTCCGCCGTAGTTGCGCCGGGTGCCGCATCGTCAAACCCTTGCAGGCTCCAGCTTCCTTCAGGTCCCTGGTGTCTCGCCAAGAAGGCAAGTCCCATCTCGACGGCCTCTTCCGTCTTAGGATCAGGGCGACCACGTCCCCCCGCTGGCATGTCGCCTCGTTTACGTGCTGCACGTCCAGAGAACCCAGCAGTAGGAATGGCGCTCCCAGCACTAAAGCTTGGCAAGCCACCAACGGAGGCCTTAATGAATCGTGCCGAGGCAACTTGTACCGAGTCGCTGTCTACTCGCGCTTGCCGAGTCTTAATGCCAACTTCTGGCGAAGGCGTATTGCCCAGCCCGCCGAGCCCCGCCACAGCTGCCACGTCGACAACCAGGGAGTCATCGCCACTGGCACGCGTCATAGGCGTCTTGCCATCAAGGCCACCTAGCATGTGGTCCATCGTGGCTTGCGTGACAGCAGCATTTGGTCCGATGGCAGCAATATCCACCGTCAGACCACTTGCACCTGCCGCTTGGGCTAGGCCTGTCCGAGCTTGAGGGCCACCGGTCGCTTGGTCAGCAATCGCCGGTCCCGCGTCAGCACCGTTAGAGGCCTGGCGCTTTTCCATGCCTCGCCCTGCAATGTTAAACGTGCTTCCCTCCAGCGCCAATTCGCCGGCAACAGCGCCAGCATTGGCCGCTGTAGGGGCTCCGCGAACACCACCAGCCATCCGGCCGTCAAGTCCGCCGCTTGCTTCAAGGAGTGACCCCGTATTGCTGCCCGCTGACGCTGCCTGGCCTGCAAGCTCCACCGTCTCAGCCTGGATATCAGCAGCAAAGCTTGGACCTGCCGCACCACGCATCGGCTTGCTGGTTCCACCACCTAACGCAGCAGGTCCTGGTACGCCATCGGCCGCTTCAGCTCGTGTGATGGAAAGGCTCCCCACCGTTTCGCCCCCCGTGGAGCCATTCGGCGCTTGCGAACCGCCTGCCGCTAACGGAACGCCACCAACAGGGGCACCTCCTGCAAACGATTGACGAGACGCTGCAGCGGCATTCGCATTAAGCATGGAATCCGCCGAGGGACCCCCTGAGTCCCCGCCAGCTCCCGTAGGAGAAACAGCCATCTCCGCGATCGTCGGACCGGAAAGTGCCAATTGGGGGCCACCACCGCTGGCTTGTCGCGCCAATTGCAAGGCTGTTGCCTTTTGGTCCTTGCTTCCTGCATCGCCACCCCCCGAAGTCGCACTAGCGCCCGGAGAGTTGTCCGCGCGGCTTAATTCTGCACGTCCCGCGAGTGCTGCGCCGTTAACCTCAGTCGCTGGCCCTTGTTCATCGGCCTTCGAAGGTCCACCGCTCGTTGGGTTGCTTCCGCCAGCAGTCGTACGGCTGGCAGCAACTGCCGTCGGGCTTACCGCCATTTGCCCTGGGCTGCCACCGTCTGTACCGGCAGGGGCCGCAACGGTGGTATCCACCTTGGCACCGGCAAGGGACATCGCAGGAGCTCCACCAGTCGCAGATCGTTTGGCAATCAGTGGCGATTGTGTTGCAAAGTTCAGTTCAGCCTGCCCACCACCAGCAGCCCTACCCGTGCCAGGTTCATTGACGACCTGTGTCGGTCCAAAATCAATATCTGCTGAGCCCGCTGCACCGGTGCTGTTTCCTTTGCGTGCATTGGAGTCAGCGCGGGTCAATGCGGCGCTGCTGCTCGCCGTCATTTCCGTGGGAGCTTGAGAGCCCGCTTCCGTAGCAAGGTCGGTAATCCGAACATCCCGTGAACTACTAGGCGTCGCACTTTCGGACCGCGACCTGGCCAAGCTTGCTGGCGCACTTGGGGTGAGTGCAGCACCATCCGGAGATTGCTGGCTCGCTTCGGCTCGGCGTGCAGCGGTTGAAGCCACAGCGGCCTGTCCAACAGCACCAGGGGCAGCATCATTCAGGTTCGGGGAACGTCCCACTCCTGCCGTTCCCGCCAAGGACTTGCTAAGTGCCATGCGTGCGGAAGGTGCACTGACGTCACCACTTCCTGCGTTAGCCTGAGCCACTGCGGGGCTATCGACTTGGCTTGGTGAAGTGGCATTGGCTGCTGCAATAACCGCGCGACGTGGACTATTACCAGGAGTTCCCTGCGGATCAAGCGTTGGAACGCTCTGACGGCTCGTCGCACCAGCACCGACGGACCTTGCCACTTGCGTAGTGGAGGCCGCACTTTCAGTCTCCGCTGGTGTTTGCACGCGAGTAGCAGAGGCGGAGGAAGCTCCCTCTTGCTTGCGGACCATGGCGGTCGAAGGACCAGGAATCGCATCCCCTTGAACGCGTGGACCTGTGTTCGTCGGTACATTGCCGACCTTCGTGACAAGGTTCGCTGATTGAGCTGCTGCCGCACGCGCACCGGGTACAGCAGGTCCCGCTTGGGCGCTGTTGGCAAGGCTATCACTACTAGGCTGTGTAGTCGATGTCTGCCGCCGCGGGCTAGGCCGCATTTCACTAGCTGCAGGATTTGCTGAAGCCACCTGGGCAGCAGCAGGCTCTCCGGTGACCACCCCTTTTTCAATTGCGGCAATTGCCTGCTTCTGAACGTTGCTACTAGCGGGCGATGGATTGTCACGCGCATCGCTTGTACTCGGCGCTGCCACGGCAACATCAACTCGCGTGGCTCCCGGCAAACTAGGGGCGTTTCCCTTTTGGGTTTTGGTAACCAGCGGTTCCGTCGAAGATAGCTGTGGTGAATCCGTGGCCGACTTGCTAAAGGCACGAGCCGAAGGGCGATTGAGATCCGGTGTGGAAGGGGCGTTGGAAGGAATGTCCGACATTTTTGCTGCGCTCACTTGGGCCGTCGCCGACTTCTGTACCGCGCTATTCGTCGCATTCAATTCCGACGGCGTGCTTCCGGGAGCCTTGGTCGCCGTTTCCTTAGGAATCGCTGCCATGGTTGCCGCGTCAGGACGATCAGTCAGTTTGGCACGTTGATTGTTAACCGCCGCAGGGGATTGGGCCAATGTCGCGGCCGCCTCCGCGGGAGACTCGCGTCGCTCAATCTGTGCCTCAGGTCGTGCACTTACATCCACCAGCGGTTCGCTCGTAGTGCTTGGCTTGGTTTCTGGACTCTCCGTCTGCTTTTTGGTGGCTAGGGTAGTGGCGGGGCGAAGGGCTTCTTCTTCCGTCTTGCGAGTGGTCGACGGCGTATCGCTAAGGTTGGCAACCGCCTTCGGAGCTGCAATAGGCGAAGCCACTTGTCGTTTTAGCGTTGGTACACTCGTATCGGACGGTTTGTCGCTGGCAACATCAGTGCGCCGTGCGATCTTGGCTGTATCGGCAGGTGCGGTCATTGCCGTCTCAACATCGGTGCTGCGACTTGTTGCCCCCTCCGCGGTCTGACGCTGTACCGTTGCCGACTTAGGACGTGCTTCGGCTGCAACCGACTTCTCCGGCATCTTGGGCAACTCAGCCAAGTTGCTAGTCTTCATCTCTGAGGGACGAACTTGCCGGCTTAGCTTTGACGTTTGCTCCGCTTGCTTCGGGGCCGCTTGTTCGGTCTCCTCGCGACGTACGATATTGGGCTTGGTGGTTGGGACCTGCTCCATCACCGGGATCGGCTGCTCTTTGGGCCGAGTTTCGGTCGGTGGCTCTTGGGTTTGACGGTCCGGCACCGGTTGCGGAGTCGGCTCCGGCGTTGCGACTTCGACCGGCTTTTCAAAGTCCTTGGGCGAGTTATCTTCGCTCGGGATCATCTCCTGCGGGCGATATTCCGCAACCACCTTGGGGGTCCGTGATTCGATGATTTCACGTTCAACTACGGCGGAGTCAAACAGCATGCCAAAGATCTTGGTCTTTTGCATGTAGACCACCAGCACGATGTGAAACAAAGCACACATCACCGCCGAAAACTGCATGGTCCGGCGGATGAGTCGATTGTCTACATAACGAAACGCAACAACAAAACCGGTTACCACCAGCGCAATGGCAGCGATCAGAAACGCGCCACTGCGGTACCAAGTAACGCCGACCAGCGGGACATAGTTGCTCGTCACGCCAATCAAGAAAGCCCCCAAGATCACCATCGCAATGGTGACGGGCCACTGGCTTTCATCGAAAAAATCTCCCCGTCGTGCGGGAGGCGATTTTCGAATGACGTGTTTCAATTTACTCATGACACTATCACTGCAAGGGTGATGCGGCCTTGCTGCCGATTAGCCAAAGAACCTTAAAACCAAACTCTCCACAAATCAAAACGCCATTGTTTTGCGAACCGGCCATGAAATGACTATTCTTCGCCCTTTGCTGCCAGCGTGTAGTTGATTTGCGTTTTCACACAGGCATCCATCGCGCCCATTACATGCTGATAGGCAACCTGTTTGTCGGCTCGAATCACTGCCGACTGCCCCAGCGGATTGTCACGCACCGCGCGGGAAAGCACAGACTCCAATTCTTTGCCAGAAAGCAGTTGCTCGTCGACGATAAATTGCCCAGTGGATGTCACATTGATGTAGATCATCTTTGGCTTGGCCGTCATCGGAAGCGCGGCACTGGCCGTCGGAAGATCCACTGGCATCTCCTTGGCATCGTCCTTCGCAAACTCACTTGAAACCAAGAAGAAGATCAGCAGCAAAAAAACCATGTCAATCATCGGGGTGAGATTGAAAAGGTCGAGTGCTTTTCCCTTCTTAATGTTGATTGGCATATCCTCAGTCCTCAAACAGCGATCAGGCGATCAATCTCAAGTTTTCTTGGCTACTTGCTTCCCGCAGCGGCAGGAGCAGGGGGCGGTGTAACGCCAGCACGATCAGTTGATGCTTGGTCCTCTTCGCCTCCTTGGCGGCTGAAACGCACACGCCCTTCATACCGTTCAAGCTGTGGCAATAGGTTGAAAAGCATTTCATCAATCTGATGAAACAGCGTTTGGATCTTTCCTTCAAAGTAGTGCGAAAGCATGGCCGCCGGGATAGCTACGCACAAACCGGCAAACGTCGTTACAAGAGCCGTATAGATGCCCGATGCCAACGCGACCGCCTTGTTTTGTCCGGGATCAAGAACCGTCGTTTGGTGAAACGCCATGATCATCCCTTGAACCGTTCCCAGCAGCCCCAGCAGAGGTGCAACCGACGCCGAAAGGTTTAACCAGCGTACGTTCGCATAAAGCCGATCTGCCTCGCGTGTGCTCGACTGGGTAACCGTTTGCTCAATTTCAGACAGCGGTCGCCCCACCTTTAAAAGCATGGACTTAATGATGTTGGACGCCGTCGAAGGATATTCCTGGCACAGCCGATACGCTTTGCGTGGGTCAAAACCCCCGGGGCTGCTGCTCAATTGGCCCAGAGCAGAAGTCAGCTCATTGGGCAAAACCCGTTGCTGACGTAGGCCAATAAACCGCTCGATTGACATCGTGACGGCAACCAGCGAAAGCCCAAAGATGGGGATCATGAAGATACCACCATCAACGGCAAGCTGGAAAACGTTGATCGTTCCCTTGGCCGCCGGGCTTTCCGCAACCGCTGCCGGGCCGCCGCGCCCAGGTTCCACCTGCACAGCGACCGGCCCAGACTCCGGCGCTGGCGTGGCGCTTGGTTCCTGGGCGCTGATGGAAAACACCGTTGCCAGCGTCATTGCCATCAGTACTAGCGTCGTTGGAACGGCCCTACGGGAGAATTGGCTGCCAGTGGTGTGGTTTGCTTTTTCAACGCTCATGGTTCGACTCAATCTCAAAGATAATTCAAAGCTCACAAGAGGCACTTCGAAATCACTACAGCTTTTCCAGCACTTCCAGTCGTTTCTTCGCTTCGGCGACAAGTTCGTGCTGAGGATGCTTCTCCACAACAAACTTGTAGAATCGCTTGGCGTCCGCGATCATCTTCTGTTTGGCTGCCGCATCTTGTAGCGTGGCGATCTGCACTTCCGCACAACGTCCGGCCTCATAGCCCGACTTGGCTTGCCAATTCTTGGTTTCTGGGCTCGCCGCTTCAACTCCATAGCCAAACATGGCTCGCTGGAATTCGCGAATCGCCTCATTGTGTTGCTTCTTCTCGAAGTAAAGCTCGCCCATCATAAAGCGTGCCCGTGCACCGACTTGATCCCGAGACTTCGTGGCCGCCTGTTCAAAATCTTTCATCGCTTCATCAGGCTTGCCGAGATTCTGCTTGGCCCAAGCAAGTTCATACATCACTTCAGGCATCAGCGGCGTATCAGCGGCTTTTGTTGGAATGGTGGTTAGCAGGGCCGATGCCTCTTCCCATTGCTTCAACTGATTGGCACATTGCCCGCCGTGAAGTAGCGTCAGTACCTCAATCGCCGGCGTGCTCGCTTTAACGCCCACAAGCGGTTTGTAAATCGCAAGTGCTTCGGCAAACTTGTTAAGCCGGAACAGACACTCCGCTTGCATGAAACGGCCATCCGGAGCCAAAGCCCCTTGAGGATTAGTGGTTAGCTGGGCCGTAAACGCTTTGTTCGCTTCGTCAAATTGCTTTTGCTGAAAGTGTGCCCAGCCCAGTTTGTATTCTGCTTTTTCGAGCAATTCGCCCGTTGGCTTTTTTGTTACAGCGGCCAGATACGACTTAGCGGCTTCGGGATAGTTCTTCTTTTCGTAGAAGTCTTCGCCGACATGGAACAATGCCTCCGTCGACAAACCGCTATTGGCATAGTCATTGGCTAGTTTCGCAAAATAAGCAATCGCTTCTGGTCCCTTGTTTAGCGACTTGTTCGCCCAAGCAAGTTCATAAAGCACCTTGTCCCCACCGGCGTATTTAGCATCTGCGGTAAGCAAGGTCTCTAGCGTCTTAATCACGCCTGCAAAGTCCTGCTGCCCAACTTGAGCTAAGCCCAACTCATAAAGGGCGTCGCTTTGCTTCTCTCCAGCGGGTAGCCCCTTGATAACCGTTTGCAAATCTTCCGCCGCTCCTTTAAAGTCGGCCGTCTGACGCCGTGCGGATGCACGTGCAAACAGCGTGTCATTCGTCAATGCATGTTGCGGAAACTTGGTGAGTACTTCCGTGAATAAAGCGGCTGCTCCTGCGAAGTCTTTGCTGCGCATCAGTGCCCAGCCCTTGCCATAAACCGCATACGGGACAAACGCAGACATGGGATTAATCGCCGAGACCTTGTCGTACGCAGCACTAGCTCCAGCAAAATCATCCAGGGCAAAACAGGTTTCGCCCAAACGATATTGTGCTTGGTCAAGCGAGCCACTTGTTGGAAACTCTGCGATCAGCTTGGTTAACAGCGTCTTGGCCTCGGCATTCTTGTTCAGCTTCCGCTGTGCGCGAGCTAGGACAAGCATCGCTTCATCCGACTGACGCCATTTTGGATTGGCTGCCAAACTAGCGGTCAAAGCCGCCTCTGCCTCGGCTGTCTTGTCGGCATAAAACTGGCTGCTACCGATCAAAAACTGCGACTCTGCAATCGCATCAGGGGACTTAAGCGTTGCCAGCGAAGCTCCCAAGATTGCAATCGTCTCGGGGTACTTCTTCTGCAGGAACGCTGTCAGACCTTGACGAACTTTCCAAGTCTCAAGGTCTGCATGTTGTGGAAACGCTGTGGTCAATTCTTTGAAAAGCGCTTCGGCCTCGGGGTACTTTTTCAGCTGCAAATTACATTCGGCAGCAACGTACTTCACATCAGGCATTAGCTTGTCTTGAGGATAGGCTGTGACAAAAGCGCTGGTCGCTTTGAGCCCTTCTTCGTAGTTCTTCAGGTCCAGTGCTGCAAACGCCGCATTGTATTGAGCCTGTGGGGCTAGCTCATGTTTCGGTTCGGCAGTGGCAAATTGCTGATAAGCCACCATCGATTCTGCCCGGCGTTCGGGGATTTCAAACAGGGCATCGGCGGCATCCATTTTCAAATTGCCCGCAAATGGACTGGTTGGTACCGCAGCCAAGCCTTTGGCGGCCGTAGCCGCAGCTTCGGTAAACTTTTTCTGTTTCAGCTGAACACGTGACAGCCAATGCGAAGCCTCTGCAACACCATTGCCGCCGGCTGCAATCGCTTTGCTCAGCCAGTTGACAGCATCATCCCACTTTTCGGTTCGATAAAACCACCGCCCTGCCGATAGCGATGCTTCGGCGACGAGCGTAGATTGTGGAAACGTTGTAGCGACTTTCGCATAGGTAGCCGCAGCTTCCGCGTACTTTTCTTGCTTGGCTTCGCAAAAGGCCTGACGCATCAGCGCCGCATCTGCCGAGGGAAAGCCCGGAACAGCAGCGACTTCGGCAAAGGCAGTCGCCGCGACGGCAAAGTTGCCCGCTTGAAGCACCGTTTCAGCCTTGCGCATCTTCACTTCCGCAACAAGCTTGTGTTGCGGAAACTCTTTCAGGAATAGGTCGTACGTGGCCCCGGCCTCGGGATACTTGTTGAGCTCTTCTTGCGCGACGCCCAAGGCATACAGAGCATCACCACGGCGTACCGACTTTTCTAGTCCAGCCGTGGAGATCAACGCGGAGTAGGCCGCAACCGCTTCAGCACGCTTTCCTTGTGAATAATACGCTTCGCCCTGGTAAAACAGCGCTTCATCTAAGTGCTTCGACTTGGGAAAGCTTTTTACCAAGGTGCCGTAATTATCTGCGGCCGAAGCAAAAAACTCCGGCTTGCCACCGACAGCGAGCGAGTACTGACTGCTCAGCGAGGTTAAGCCAAGAATCCTCCAGCCATTCAAACTTGGGATAGTTGGTGATTACTCCCTGAAAAGTTGCTGCCGCCTTATCGAACTGCTTCTCTTGAAGCTGGCAAATCCCCAGGTAGTATGCTGCCTTCGCAGCCAACGGATCCTTAGGGAATGCCTTCAGAAAGCTCTCCCATTCCGTAATCGCAAGGTCAAACGATTGGTTGTTCTGAAAGTTGGCAGCGGTGACAAAAGCTTGCTTGGCTTCAGCCGACGATTCCGCCGCAGCCTCTTGCGCGGTCAGCGTACTTACCGACCAGCAAAATGCCAAAGTCAACAAAACAAGTTTGCAGATCGCGCTCACGGCGAATTGCCTATTGCTTCGTCCAGCCATCGCTTCCTCTCTCCCCAGGTGTTCAACACAGTCCCAATTGTTCTCTGCCATTCCAGACCAGCAAATGCCCCATCTCCCAAAAAGCAAAATCCCAAACGAATAATACTTACAGGGGGTGCTTTTGCGGCCTCTTCCAACCAATCATTCTACACGACAGATTCGCTATCGCCGCCATGTCCATTCAGGCATTGTTGGTTACAGAACGGCCATCTGTTACAAGTGATCCGGCCGGTGATACTTAACGAGAGGGAGATTTGCGGAAGTTTTTAGCGCTTATTTGCCGTGAACTGGACATCCAGGGCCTGTGTGGGCGATAAAACACAACGACTTTGATTGACCGGCTAGAATGGGCGGACTGGGTAGGATTCGGCGTGACTGAACGGGTGTCAGTGAAGCTACGCAGGCAATCGCGGGCGCCGGCAGTTTTAGCAACGATTTAAGCCCCAGTTTGGTTGGCTCCCCCTAATAGAAAAAACATCGAATGGCCAATGTTCTCGTAACGGGCGGTGCTGGCTTTATCGGATCGCATCTGGTGGAGCGGCTTTTGGAAGCCGGTGATGTTGTCACGGTCGTAGATGACTACTCGACAAGCGCCCCAGCCAACCTTTTGCATGTGGCTAACAACCCGCGGTTGAATCTTGTACGCGGTTCGGCCGGCGATGCAAGCGTTGTGCTGCCATGCATTGCAAACGCGGATGTGATTTACCATTTGGCCGCCGCAGTAGGCGTTGCACTGATTGCGAAAGAGCCGCTTCAAACGATCGAACGCAACGTCTATCCCACGCAGCTACTTTTGAAAGAGGCCAGCCGCCTTTTCCAAGAGGGAAAGCCGCTGCGTTTTTTCCTCGCCAGCACCAGCGAGGTTTACGGCAAGAATCCCAAAGCGGTCTGGAACGAAGAAGACGATCTCGTTTTCGGAAGTACCACTCGGCCACGTTGGTCTTACGGTGCTTCGAAGGCCATCGACGAATTTCTGGCGCTGGCCTGCTCTCGTCAGTACGGCCTTCCTGTTGTGATTGGCCGGTTCTTTAATGTGGTGGGACCTCGGCAGAGCGGTGCCTATGGTATGGTCTTGCCACGCTTCATCGCTGCGGCAAAAGCGGGGCGACCGCTCTTGGTTCACGACGACGGAAACCAGACTCGATGTTTTGCGCACGTGAACGAAGTGGTGGATTCCGTCCTTGCGCTCATGAAGATCGAAGAGTCCGTCGGACGCGTCTTCAATATTGGAAGTGACCAGCCCATTTCAATTTTGGAACTGGCGAAGCACGTGATTGCGGTTTGTAAATCCAACTCCAAGATTGAATTTCAAACCTACACGCAAGCGTATGACAGCGAATTTGAAGACATCCGCCATCGTGTCCCCGATTTGACCCGGCTCAAAAGCACCATTGGCTTTTCACCGCGGGGAGACCTTACCGCCATTATCGAGGACTGCCTAAAGAGCTAGGCAGTCCCCAGGAAATGAAACTAGCCGAGAGTTGCCTGACTATTTCAGCAACTCTGCAAGCGTTTGTTGCACGGCATCTTTACCGGTAACAGGATTGACCACCAGCGATTTGCTGGCACCGGCCGCACCAAATACTTGGTTGGCAACGGCGAGGTCTTCTCCCTTTTCGCCAAACACGACCGTGGTCGACGGAGCGGAAAGTGCAACCAGTGCAGGAATGTCGCCATATTTTGCACCACCGACCATGAAGTTGACGTCGTGATAGTCCGTCAGCTTGGCAAAGCGGAAGCCATTGGTTTCGGCAAAAGTCCGATTGACGACCGGTCCAGCAATGGCGCGAGCGGCGACCGCGATTGGTCCCATCTCGGCCAGCCCAACGAGGTCGATCTGCTTGGGCTTCTCATCATGCCCGGCACAAAAGGAGACGGCCGTTAGACAGTCGTGTACCCGTTGGACAAACAGCGTGTGGTTATAGCCAAAGGTAAACGCAGCGGCTTCTCGCGGGTTAGCTACTTTGCGAGTTCGGGTAATCGCTTGGCCATCTGCCAGCGACTCACCTTGGAATAGCATGTCGATGCCGCAAACGGCCGAACCTTGCTTAATCAATTGTCGCACTGCCTCGACAGGTTCGCCTGCATCGTCAACAAGTCCCCCCTTGCCTTCAGGCGACAACCAAATCACTACCTTGCCATTCCAAGATTGCTTGGGGTAATAGAACAGCACAGGAACTTCTTCGCCGCGTGACTTGTTGCGAAGTAGCGCCACATAGCGAGAGTAACCATTGAACTCTTTCTCTTCCTTGAGATCGTATTCAATCTCTTTGCTGTTAGGCAAATCACGCCCAATGATCGCACGGAATCCGCCACCTACTACCTCACGCCATTTGTCGAGCGATGCGGAATCTTTAGGAAGCAAAGCTGCCAGTTGCTTTTCGGAGGCGGCATTCATCGTCGATAGCAATTGCTTTTCGAACGCATCACCAGAGGGGGGCTTGGGATGTGCAATATCCCACACCGTTAGCTGAGGAATTTCGAGGCGATTGTAGTCTTCTTCAACGACAGGTTCTTCGAGTCCCAATTTGAAGTGCTTGTTGACGAACTGATACATCGCCGACCGCGAGACATAGTTATAGTTGTGAACAAAATGAGTCAGGTCGATCAGTTCCACATTGTTTTCAGCACCAAGCCGTTTCCAGTGGGCCTTCATTTCAGGGAAGCCCTTCGTGCGCATCTCTTTGGTCCAGTCATTGGCCGTGGTGCAGGCCATGGGCTTAGGTGCAAACAGCGAGGCAAGTTCAATGTTGCCCGTGTCTACACGCAAAAGGCTCGTGTTTTCGCACGTGCAGCCACCTTGCATCGAGGTAGAAACCATTACCGCAGGGACCGCGAGGGTAATCCGTGGATCGATAGCTGCAAGCATGAACGACTGCGTTCCGCCACCGCTGGCACCGGTGATACCGATTCGAGTATTGTCGATTTCCGGCTGAGAAAGCAAAAAGTCAAGCGAGCGAACAGAGTTCCAAGTTTGAAGTCCCATGACCGATTGTAGGTGGGCTTCGGCTTGAGGACTAAAAAGACCCCAATTAGTCGCGGAGTTCATTTCAGGGCGTTGCTGCTTAAAGCGGTGAGCAACATCCATCGAAAGCTGACGACTATCGCAATAGCCGATCATGTCGTAATGGAAAACGACGACACCCATGCGTGCCAGTTGAACGCATAGCGACTGCATGAGGCTACGGCCGCCGTTTTCAAATCGCTCAGCACCGATCACGATCTCTTTGCGAACGCCAAGGCGCCCCGTATCAATAAAGCGTGCTTCTTCCCAGTGCCCGTGGGCAAACAGCATTCCGGGAAGTTTGCCGGTGCGACCCTTCGGCTTGTAGAGATTCCCCGTTACAAAGAAACCGGGAGTGCTTTCGAAATAGACCTTTTCAACCGTGTAGTCACCTTGGTCGGTGGCGCCATGCACTACCGCGTTCAAAGGAGTCTTCTCTGGCATGGGCCAAAGGCCTTGCGAGACCAGCACTTGGCGGCGCAATTCACTCGCCCGCTTTTCCCAGGCTTCATTGCTGGAAGGCGGCGTCCAGGGGAAATAGCCGTCGTAATCCTTCGGAGGTTGTAGGCGAGCATCCGCAGGAAGCGATCCCGCAGGTAATGCCCGCGGTGCAGCATCCCCCTTGGCCGCATCAGCAGCGGACGCCATGGAACCCATGGCCAAAATGCCAGCAACCAGCCATGCGGCAGATAGCTTTCCAGACAAAGCACGCAGTATCATCAAGCACTCCTTCGTGTACGTTTAAAACGACGGTTAAGAATGCTCGTAGTGTAAAGTACGCGCCTGGCGAATTCCAGCATTTGGGCCAAGAAAACCGTCTGCTAGTTTTCTCGCTCACGAAGGGGACGCCAAGTCTTGCCGGTTGGCCCAATATAAATGGAGCGTGGGCGAATGAGTCGATTGTTTGCCGCTTGTTCCATCGCATGAGCGCCCCACCCAGAAACTCGCGCCATCACAAACAGCGGCGTAAACATCGGCGCATCAAAGCCTAGATAGTGGTACACCCGCGCACAGGGCCAATCCACGTTAGGATGCATTCCTTTCTTGGCCTTCATTTCTTCTTCAATCGCTTTGGCGACCTGTTCCAGCGTGGCGTCAGCCGGTCCACGCGTCAGTTGAGCTGCATACTTGGCAAGCACTACCGCGCGAGGGTCTTCATGCTTATAGACTCGGTGCCCAAAGCCCATGATGCGCCGCTTTGTCGCAAAGGCCTGATCGATCCATGCCTTTACGTTCTCTAATGCGCCAATCTCTAGCAGGTCAGCCAATGCTCGTTCATTCGCCCCACCATGCAGCGACCCCTTCAGTGCGCCGATTCCGCCAATGATCGCAGAGTATAAGTCGGAACGGGTCGAAGTAATCGCGCGTGTTACAAAGGTCGAAGCGTTAAACTCATGTTCCGCATAAAGGATCAGCGTTAAATCCAGCGTCTTCACTTCTGTCGCGGTTGGCATGGCCCTTTGTACCTGCCACAGGAAGTTACGTGCCAAATAGCAGGACTCTCCCGAGAATTCTAGAGCAGGGGGCAGGTCTCCGCAGTTTTGCAGGTTGTACCAAGTTGCAAGGATCGTTGGCACAGAGGCCAAAATCCGTTCGGCATGGGAGTAACGTTCTTGCGGCGTAGCCTCGGGCGACTCAGGAAAGAAATGGCTTACAAGGCTCACCCCAGTTCGAAGCACATCCATGGGGAGTGTGTCTGGGGGAAGCTTGGCGAGGATCTCGCCAATCGCTGGCGGCAGTACAGAGAGCGATGCCAGTCGTTCTTGAAAGTCTTGAAGCTGCATTTCGGTTGGCAGTTCGCCATAGAGGAGCAAATAAGCCACCTCTTCAAAATGCGCATGCTCGGCAAGGTCTTCAATCGAATAGCCGCGATACACGAGGCCGGTATCTAAGGTGCAAATCGCAGTTTCGCCGGCAACAACGTTCTCTAGGCCAGGCGAGTAGGCTTCCGTCATAGCGATTTTCCTTTTGTAGCAACGTGGTAGTGGATGATTCGCAAACGCAATCCTACCAAGGTTGGTAAGGGAGCCTAAGAAGCAATACTATTGCTCCCAAAGGGACTCGCCCCCCATCATTTGTCGATCGCGCTCTTCAAAGTCTTGATAGTCAATCAGGTCGTATAGCTCTTCGCGTGTTTGCATTAGGTCAAGTATGCTCGCCTGCGAACCTTCGCTGGCAATCACTCCGAGCGCCGCCTCAGCGGCTCGCAGCATCACCCTTTGCAACGTTACTGGATAGAGTACGGCCGCATAACCCAGTTCGGAGAGTTCTTCGAGGGTAAGCAGAGGGCTTTTTCCGAATTCGGTCATGTTCGCAACCAGCGGGACGGAAATGGCTTCTGCAAAAGTCTCGAATTCCTTCTTCGTCGCGAGTGCTTCAGGAAAGATCCATTCAGCCCCAGCGTCGATATACCGTTTGGCCCGACCAATCGCAGCTTCCATTCCTTCCGAGTCACGAGCATCGGTTCGAGCAATGATGATGGGATTGCCCGGGGCTTGGGCCGATGAGGCGGTGCGCAGCTTTTGGCACATCTCCTCCGCAGGAATGAGCGTCTTTCCACTGAGGTGGCCGCATCGCTTGGGAAGTTGTTGGTCTTCGAGTTGAATGGCTGCTGCGCCGGCCCGACCTAGTTCGATCACCGTACGCTCGACATGCAGCGGCCCACCAAACCCGGTGTCCGCATCCACGATCATCGGGATCTCAATCCTTCTGGTGATCACGCCAACTGCTTGGGTCAGTTCGGTCAGGGTAAACAGGCCAATGTCTGGAATGGCCAAATTGCCCGAGGCAAAAGCAGCCCCCGAAAAGTAGCAAGCTTGAAAGCCCGTCCGTTCGACAATTCGCGCCACCAGTGCCGAGTTAACGCCGGGCACCTGCAAAATGGAGTCCGTCACGATTTCGCGAAGCGACTGGGAAGGAGTCTTCATAGAATCGGATTGTTGAGCAGGCCAGTAGAATCCGCAACCAAAGCCGACTGCGGAATATATGCATCTGTCCTTGTTATACCTGATCGTGATTGGCGTTGATAATCCCTTGAAGGCGTTGGATAGGGAGATGCTTGCGTGCCGTAGAGCAAAACAAGCAAAAACGCTACATTGGACATCTCCGAGTTCTTGTGCAGCCGTGGGCAAATCTTGCGGAATTGTGATGAAAACGCCAAAGCCAGCCGACACGCAACTCACGCCCGATTCGTCGCGTGCGCCGGCCGTGTTTGAGGTGGCTTGGCTATTGCTGCTGTTTTTCCTGTTTGCTGGCTCTCCGCCACCCGATGCCGGAGAATCCTGCTATTTGCAAAAGGCCAAGCATTTTTGGGATCCTACTTGGTGTGGGCGAGACCTATTTTTGGCCTCGGCAGATGCACACGCCGTTTTATATATGGCGACGGGCTGGCTGACGAAATATTTCTCCTTAGAGACGACGGCCTGGATTTGCAGGGTTCCCATCTGGCTGTTTATGGCCTATGGGTGGCAAAAGCTACAGCAGGCTGTCGTGCCGGGAAAGTTTTTGGCGCTGCTATCAGGCGGTTTGTTTTTGGTGCTGAGCCGTTGGTTTCCAATGGCCCGAGAAGTAGCGGTCTGCGGCGTTGAATCGAAGGCCATCGCCTTTGGATGCGTCTTTTTTATTGTAGCCTGCATGGCGCACCGTCGCTGGAATCAGGCCTGGATTTGGGTGGGGATCGCTTCGGGGTTCCATGTGGTCGTTGGGGCCTGGGCCGCGATCATCACGCTCGGCGTATGGATGGCTTCCGCAGAACAGCGTCCTCCTTTCGCCAAAATGCTGGGCGGGATTTTGGGTGGCGGACTAATTTCGCTGGTGGGGTTGGTGCCTGCGCTGCTGCTGCGTCGTGGCGCTGATGCGGCAACGATTGCCGAAGCCGACCGCGTCTATGTCTACGAACGCTTGCGGCATCACCTTGTTTTCCATTCGTTTGAGCATTTGGCCATTGGTGCCAATCCGCTGATCGAGCGATTCGCACTGCTGAGCCTTGTCTGTTTGGTTTTGGCTTGGGCGACTTGGGGAAATGTATCGCTACGATTTGCGCAGCGTTTTGCATTCGGAGCGCTGGGTATCAGCCTTGTCGGGATTTTGATCGATCAATCCCTGGTATATCGGCTGGATATTGCGGCCCCGATTCTGCGGCTGTACTGGTATCGCATGAGCGATGTTTGTGTACCGATGGCGGTTTCCTTGAGTGTGGTGGCTGGGCTACAAAGCCTTCAAAGTTCACGCCCCGCGATTGCCAGTTGGGGATGGATCGCAGCGATCCTTGTGGCGCTTGTGGGCGTACTAGAAGTCCCTGCTGCCCGGCAACGACGACGCATTCCGGATGCAATCCTGCAACCTCGTCCAACGGAGGATAGTCGCAAATCGCCTTGGTTTGCTGCGGCTCCCGAGAAGTTGTCACCCGTTTCGGCCGAGATGGAAGCAAAATCGGCCCGCAAAAACGTGACGGTTGAAGAATACTTTGTCCAGTGGAAGGCGATGTGCTACTGGGTAAAAGAGCATTCGCCTCGAGACGCCTTGTTTCTAACGCCTAGAACGCAGCAGACGTTTAAGTGGTATGCCGAGCGCGCGGAAGTAGCGACTTGGAAAGACATACCTCAAGATGCTCGTTCTATTGTGGAATGGTATCAGCGTCTGGAGACCATCTTTCCTGCAGAGCCCCCTGTGCAAGATTTGATCGACCACAGTGACAAGGAATTGATTCGCCTAGCTCACCTCTACAAGGCAGAATTTGTTGTGCTCGATCTTTCGCGCCGGCCAAGGCCTGTCACGCTGAGGCGTGTTTATCCAGAATGGGGCATGGAACCCGGGATTTTCGCCGTCTATCGTGTGCCACCCAAGCAGGGCAAGTGATTGCATCCAAAAGAATCGGGGCAGGGGATGGATACCAAACTCAAACAGCTCCAACTAGCGCTTCAGCCCGAGCTTGCATCAGCCGCGCGCTATCGAGGGGAAATTCATCGGCTCTGGGCCCCCGAACTGTCCTACGGGCGTCATGCTAGTCGAGTGAAGGGGACCGCGCGGAATGCCGCCGTACTTGCAGTCCTTTATCCGGCAGGCGAAGGGGAGAAGGATTGCCTGAAATGGTACGTCCCGGCAATCATGCGACCTGCCCATATGGGAACGCACGCCGGCCAGGTAGCACTGCCTGGCGGAGTTCAGGAAGAAGGAGAGTCGCTGGTGGATTGCGCTTTGCGCGAATACTCCGAAGAGCTGGGGGGTGGGATTTGGCCGGAGGTCGACATTGTTGGCCCATTGCCGACCATCTTTGTGTTCAGCAGCAACTTTGTGATTACCCCCATCGTCGCGCTAGCTAAGCAGCGGCCTACCTTTGTGCCAAGTCTTGACGAAGTCGATCAGGTGCTGGAGGTGCCAGTCACCCTGCCGTTGCAAACCGTCGCCAAGGGAACGCTTCTGCTGGAGCGACGTGGCCTGACGTTTTCTGCCCCTAGTTTTCTGACGGAGGGGATTCACATTTGGGGGGCGACTTGCCTGATCTTGGCCGAACTGGCGGCATGTATGGACCGCGCTAAACCTAGGCTGGGATAGCGAGGCCTTGTTTTCCCAAGCGTGGCGGTTTTCGCGCCGGCACGTGCGGATGGTGGCAAAATTTGTGGGCTTGGCCAGCAAAAATCCGCGTAAGTGAAGTCTACGGCCCGCTTTACTACCCAATAGTCAGTTTTCCGGTGCGAGTTTATATTGTTGACGGCGATTTTTTGCGCGAACCTCGCTCCATTTTGTGGGCACTTGCTTCTAAAGGTGGAGCCCGCAATCGACTGGGTTCAAATAGGGCGCAGATGCCGCAGACAGCATTCGGCTGGTAGAGACCGGCAGAGTGATTTTGGTGGGATGAACAACGGGAGGGTACCGCGAAAAGCGGTTTACCAATTTCAAGATGAAGACAGTTTCGGTGGGCATTCTCGGGGCAACGGGTTACACGGCGCTTTGAGCTGATCAAGATTCTGCTGCGTCATCCCGGCGCGAAAATCACCGTGGTTACGAGCCGCCAAGAGGGGCGTCCACAGATCTCATCGATTCACCCGTCGCTTACGGGGCGGCTAGACCTCTGCCTGGAAGACTTTTCGCCGGCATCGGTTGCCAAAACGTGTGAGTGTGTTTTTAGCTGCTTGCCTCATGCAGCGTCGGCCGAATCGGCCAAGCAATTGCTTGCAGCGGGTGCCCGGGTAATCGACTTCAGCGCCGACTATCGCCTGGATGACGCCGTTTCGTACAAGGCTTGGTACGATCATGACCATCCCGATGCAGAGCGTCTCGGGAAGACGCCCTACGGTCTTCCGGAACTGTTTCGCGATCAAATTCCCAAAGCCGATCTAATTGCCAATCCAGGGTGTTACCCCACATCGGCGATTTTGCCGCTGGCGCCGTTTCTGAAGCAGGGCTGGATCTCGGCCGACGAGATCATCGTGGATTCGAAGAGCGGCGTCTCAGGTGCCGGACGCACGCCAAAGATGGGAACGCTCTTTCCCGAGTGTAATGAGAGCATCTCTGCTTATGGAGTTGGTAAGCATCGCCACATGCCCGAGATCGAGCAGATCCTCGGTCGTGCGAGTGGCCAAAAGGTGAATGTCATCTTCACGCCGCATCTGGTTCCTATGGACCGGGGAATTTTGAGCGTTTGCTACGCAAAGCCAACTCGCTCCTTTACCGAAGCAGAGGCGATGGCGCTGCTGCGAGAGTTCTATAAGGGGGAGCCGTTTGTGCGAGTGGTGAACCATCTGCCCGTCACGAAGGACACTGCCCATACGAACTTTGTCGATATCACCGTTCGGATGGTGAAGGGACGCCTGCTGCTAATTAGCGCTGAGGATAATCTGATCAAGGGAGCCAGTGGAGCTGCCGTGCAGAACTTCAATTTGATGTACGGTTTCCCCGAGACCACGGCGCTACTTTAGGATCAAGACCAAGCTTAGGAAGAGCAAGAGAGTCGCTACATGTCAAAACTACCTGCATCTGGAATTGTGGTTCCCAAGGGGTTTTTGTTGTCAGGAGTGGCGTGCGGGATCAAACGCGCTCATCGCGAGGAGTTTTCGCTGATTCACTGCCCCAAGGGAGCAGTGACGGCGGGTGTCTATACGCAAAACCTCGTGTTTGCTGCGCCCGTGGCGCTCGACCGCGAACGAACTCCTTCGGCAGACATTCGCGTGGTTGCCGTCAATTCGGGAAATGCCAACGCCTGTACCGGCGAACGAGGGATGGCCGACGCACGCGAGATGGCTCGACTCTCCGCAGAGGCGTGCGGTGAGCCGGCTGAAAAGGCCTTGGTGATGTCGACCGGTGTCATTGGGGTCTTTCTGCCGATGGACAAGATTGCCATCGGAGCTAAGCTGGCGGCCGAAAAGCTTGCCAGTGATGAAGCCTCGTTCACGGCAGCAGCGATTGGCATTACGACGACGGATGTGGCTCATAAGGTGACGGGCCGTACCTTACAGCTAGATGGCCAGACGATAAATATGGCTGGCATGGCCAAGGGGGCCGGCATGATTGGCCCACAAATGGCCACGATGCTGGGGGTCATTTTGACCGATGCTCGCCTGACCGTTAGCGACGCACAGCGAGTGCTCAAAAATGTTGTGGATGAAAGCTTCAACTGTATTAGCGTAGAAGGCCACATGAGCACCAATGATACGGTGCTGCTGATGGCTAGTGGTGAAGCGAGTGCCAAGCCTCTATCGGGAGAGGCACTAGCAACGTTTGAAAAGGCGCTGCTTGAAACCTGTATTCACTTAGCAAAGCAAATCCCGGACGATGGCGAAGGGGCAACTCACCTGATCTGTTTAGAGGTGAAGGGGGCGAAGACGAAGTCCTCTGCGCGACAGATTGCCCAGGCAGTGGCCAACAGCGCCTTGGTGAAGACGGCCGTGGCGGGAGGAGATCCAAACTGGGGTCGGATTGTGTCGGCAGCAGGCTATGCCGGCGTTTCTTTTGACGCCTCGGGAGTCGATCTGACCGTGAATGGCTTTTCGCTTTATGAAAAGGGAGCCCCGGTTGCCTTTGATGCCAAAGAGGTGTCGGCGTCCATTAAGGGGAATCGCGAGACGAATATCGTGCTAACCCTGCGCGAAGGTGCAGAGTCGATACGTTTTTGGTCGAGCGATTTGACGTGCGACTATGTCCGTTTTAATGCGGACTACACAACTTAGTCCGAAGGATCGCCGAGCTATTGACGATTCTTGCAAGTAAGGGCCGAGATTCAGAAGACCTGCAAGGGGTGGTGAATGTCCTGGGTGCTTTTGTCGACGGCTGTTGCTTCTGAAGAAGGCATTTTCTCGATGGTCATTGCCTTGGTGGCACTGACCGCGATGGAGATAGTTCTGGGGATAGACAACATTGTGTTTATCTCGGTCGTGACCGCGAGGTTGCCGATCGAGCAACAAGAATCCGCACGGCGTATCGGCCTTTTGGCTGCCATGATATCTCGGGTGGTGCTGTTGTTGGCCATCACGTGGATCATGAAGTTGACGTTCCCGATTTTTTCTCTGTCTGACCTCGGGCTATTTGGTGAATGGCTCAAGTCGGACCACCACGTCAATGAAGTGACGTGGAAAGACCTGATCATGTTGTGCGGCGGTCTGTTTTTGATTCGCAGCAGCGTGCAAGAGATTCACGCGAAGGTCTCCGGCGAACATCATGAGGCGCAAGTGAAGGGAGAGAAGGCTTCCTTTTCGAGTGTTATCTGGCAAATTGCCTTGCTCGACATCATTTTCTCATTAGATAGCGTTATTACTGCCGTCGGCATGGCGCGTAACATTTGGGTGATGGTAGCCGCCGTCATTTGTGCCGTAGGAGCGATGATGGCCTTCTCGGGAAGCGTGGCACGCTTTGTCGAGAATAACCCTACCGTCAAGATCTTGGCGTTGTCGTTTTTGTTGATGATTGGCGTAATGTTGGTCGCAGAGGGATTGGGACGCGAGATTCCCAAGGGCTATATCTATTTTGCGATGGGCTTTTCATTGGCCGTTGAAGTGCTTAACCTTCGTGCCCGTGATCGTCGCGTATCCAGTGCGGATGATTCATCATCGCATTCGTGATTTCCTGCGATAACGCTGTTCTACCTTGGTTGGATTCTGGAAAGTCATGGGGTTGTGATGAGTGTTTCGTTGCCTGCTTTGGCCAAGCCTTCTCAAGATGCTACCCCGATCTTTGAACTGTTCCGTGGAGTCTATGCGACTCAGCTTTTGACCGCGGCCGTCGCTCACTTTGGCATTCTGGAAAGGCTGGCGGTCGGGCCTAAGTCTGCCGCCGTACTGCAAGCTGAAATTGGCCTTGAACGCCGGCCATTCGTAGTGCTTACAACGGCGCTGGCTGCAATGCAGCTACTTCAAAAAAAGGGTGAGGCTTGGGAGCTTACGTCACTATCGCGTGAACATCTGTTAGCGGCGGCACCGTTTGCAGTGACGGGCTATGTGGGGCTTGCCGCTCAGGCACCCGAAGTGGTGGAAATGGTTGCAAGACTGCGAACCAACAAGCCGGCCGGTGCCGGTGACGAAGAGGGGGCGGCCTTCATTTTTGGCGAGGGAATTGAATCGGCGATGGAGCGGGATGCCTCCGCGCGATGGCTCACACTGGCCTTGGCAGGGCGTGCCAAGAATGTCGCTCCGTACTTGGCCGAGGTGGTGGATCTATCGCAAGCAACGCGCCTGGTGGATATCGGGGGTGGGACAGGGATCTACGCCATTGCCTGTTTGCGGCGGTTTCCCACGTTAACGGCGACTGTATTTGATTCGCCAGAGGTGCTTAAGGTCGCACGAGAGATGGCCGCAGAGTACGGCGTTTTGGATCGCATGGAATTTGTGGCTGGCGATATGTTTGCTGACGCGTTGCCCGAGGGGGATGTGATGCTGCTGTCCAATATTTTGCATGACTGGGATGAGCCAGAGTGTGAGGCACTAATTGGCAAGGTCAGCCAGGCATTGCCGACGGGTGGGCGACTGCTGATTCATGATGTGTTTCTAAATGACGATCTTCAGGGGCCGCTTCCGATTAGCCTTTACTCTGCGGCGCTGTTTACGTTGACGCAGGGGCGGGCGTATAGCCAAATGGAGTATCGGGGCTGGCTAACTGCGGCCGGATTGCCAAGCAAAGCCGCAGTGGCCACTCACATCCATTGTGGCGTGATCGAAGCGACTAAGCCCTAGGCCGATGCCGGGCGTATAATGCCATGTTGCGAGGATATCGCTGATACCTAACGGCGCAGTGGATAAAATTGGACGCTAGTCATGCACTTTTTGATTACGAATGACGACGGCATTGGTGAGCCTGGATTGGCTGCGCTTGCACAAATTGCAAGCCAGTGGGGCCGTGTGACGGTGGTTGCCCCAGAGCGGTGCTGGTCGGGGTGTGGGCATCAAACGACCACCGGACGGCCGATTCGAACGCAATCGGTACAAACGGGCTGGATTTCGTGCGATGGAGCGCCAGCGGATTGTGTACGGCTGGGGCTGACAACGATTTGCCCCGATGTCGACTGGGTGCTAAGTGGCATTAACCCAGGAGGCAATTTAGGAGTCGACATGGTGATGTCGGGGACGGTGGCTGCCGCCCGTGAAGCTATGTACCTTGGAAAACGTGCGATTGCGTTTTCGCAGTATCGATTAAGTCGCAACGCGTGCGACTGGGCACGATCTACGGAGTATGCAGAGCGAGTCCTTCGACAGATTTTAGATCAAGCAGACCAACGACGAGGCTACTGGAACGTCAATTTTCCAGACGGTATCTCTGTTGTGCCGGAAGTCATAACGACAAAGCCGGACCCCAACCCACTATTGGTTGGCTTTGAGGAGACCGAAAACGGATTCCTCTATCGTGCTCAGCTATCACCAGCGGCCGCGCAATCCAGGCAGTGATGTCGATGTCTGCTTTGGTGGCAACATCTCGCTCACGTTTGTGGATGATGCATAGCGATGTGGTTGCGAAACGACCAAGCAGGTTGAGTGATGCTCAACCTATTTGGCGATGCGTGGAACCAATCCTGTGCAGTTGCGGCGTGGCTTGGCATTTAGCCCCGACAAACGCTGCGAAGCTTCTGGGGTTTGTACCTGAGGAGCTTCGAGTTCACCACGAACGATGCGGACATCTTGCGGTGCTTCAACTGCTAGCGTGACGCGATTCCCTGAAACGCGGCTCACAACGACCGTGATGTTGTTGTTGATGACGAGCTTTTCGCCCACTTTTCGGCTTAGAACGAGCATTTTCAATCCTCCGTGAAAAAAGTGTTACTTGCAGACTCCGGGTTTCTGCATTTCAGCCACTGCACAAAAGACGACTAGGTGGCCAAATGGTTCGCGGTTTTTCAAAAAAACTGGGTCGGCAACCATAATTCGTTCAAGTGCTGCAACCTTTAGGCCAACTTGTAGAAATTGTGCGTATATTCCGCTAAATTGCAGCGTACAAGGCTTCTGGCGTCGTAGTTGCTAAGCTAGCAAGCCGGTTTTGAGTGTTGATTTGATGCTAGCGTGCGTTGTAGTGTCGAAATTTGAAACAGGCGACTGTCTTACAGTGAGACATGCGTCTCAGGTGGAGACGCAGTGGTAGTGTGCGAGGTGTGTCACTATTGTTGTGCGTTTTGACGTGAGCGCGCTTAGTGCACATGAAGCTGTTAGCGAAAGGTTGGACGCCGTGGTGAAGTTCGTTTTGGCTTGGGTGATGCTAGCGATTGTTTTGGCGACTGGTTTGGTGCAAGGTGAGGAGTCGCTGCAAACGCTCGAACGGAAGGCGGCCACGCTCACGCAGCAAGGCAAGTATGCCGAGGCGAGCAAGTTGCTGTCGGAAATCCTCACACGAGATGCGGACTATGCGTCGGCATACTACTGGCGCAGGCGCACAAGTTTTGCCTAGGAGAGGTGAAGGAGTCCCTCGAGGATTTTGATAAGTACGTTACCCTGCAACCTAAGGCTGAATCACGACAATGGGAGCGTGGGATTGCTTGCTACTATGTGGGAGAGTTTGAGCGAGGAGCCAAGCAGTTTGAGATCTATCAGACTTACCACGATCAAGACGTAGAGAACTCGGTTTGGCGATACTTGTGTGTGGCGAAGGCAAAAGACGTAGAAGCGGCCCGCAAGAACCTTCTGCCAATCACGGCGGACCCTAGAATCCCGATGATGCAGATCTATGCCATGTATCAAGGGACCGGAAGTCCTGAGAAGGTGATGGCGGCGGTCAAAGAAGGAAAGCCAAGTCCCGAGGAGCTAAACCTGCGCGAGTTTTATGCCAACCTTTACATCGGACTGTGGCATGAAGCGGCGGGGCGGTCGGAAGATGCGAAAAAGTACATTTTAGAGTCGGAAAAGCACAAGATTGGCCATTACATGTGGGATGTGGCCCATATCCATGCAGATCGTTTGCGTATGGCCAAGCCGTAGACGTTTACTGCTAGAAAAAGTTCAGTCGGCCGAAGCCTCCTTCACCCATTCTTTACACAACTATGTAACAATGGTCGTGCATCGCGGACGTTTTTAGCGTCTGCTCATTCAGACGCAGTAGGTAGGTAGCACGGGGCAGGGCAGGCTTGCATGTGGATTTCGAAGTGGTTCTTTCGGCTATTCTTGATATATGCCGCACTGATTGTCACGCTGGTGATTGTGCTGACGGTCATTGTGTCGCCGATTGCCGCTGAGCATCCGGCACAGCTTCGTTTGCTGTGGGGAACGGCTGGAGTGGCGATTCTGCTGGGCGCGGTCACGGTTTGGTACACGATGCAGGCGATGGTATCGCCCTTAATGCAGCTGACCAAGAATGTCCGGCAGACCACTTTGGAAGAGTCTCCGGCAGCGGTTGCCATCGACAATGATGAAATGGGGATCTTGGCAGATGCGTTTTCGCAAATGCAAAGACAGTTGGCCAGCCGAGTGGACGACTTGCAGCAGAACAGCAACCATCTTCAGGCAGTGCTTGAGAATATGGTTGAAGGAGTGCTCAGCGATCAGTGCCGACAAGACGATCTTGCTGGCCAACGATGCTAGTCGCCGGCTGTTGGATTTTCGGTTTGCCGACCCGACGGGAAAGTCGTTGCTGGAGGTGACCCGGGCTCGTCCCGTGTATGAGGCGGTTGAGCAGGCCCTGGGGTCGTCACAGGCGGTTGAGCGAGAGTTTGAGTCTTCTGGCAAGCAGCGTCGTATCGTCGCGATGCGTGCCACGCGATTGCCGGGAACGCCTTCTCCTGGTGCGGTGGTTGTGCTGCATGATGTTTCCGAGCTGCGACGGCTAGAAAGCCTGCGGCGTGAGTTTGTGGCGGGCGTTTCGCATGAACTAAAAACGCCGCTGAGCAGCGATCAAAGCCTATGCCGAAACCTTGCGGATGGGGGCCGTCAACGATCCTGAGAACAACTTGAACTTTGTGCTTCGCATCGAAGAACAGGCAGAACGCCTGCATCAGTTGATCCTGGACCTTTTGCAGATTGCACGGGTTGAGGCGGGGCAAGAGGTCTTTGAGATCACGACGGTCTTTGTGCGAGACGTATTTGATGAGTGCCATTCGCAATTTGCGGATGTGGCGGCGACCCGTAAGGTCCATTTGGAGATTGAGCCCCCAGAATCCGATGTAGCCGTTTTGGCAGACGAGGAAGGGGTGCGAACGATCCTTAGTAACCTTGTCGACAATGCGCTAAAGTACACGCCCGAAGGTGGCAAGGTCTGTGTACGCTGCGTCAAGGAACAACCTGAGGGGATGGCGGGTTCACCCGAACAATGGCTGTGTCTGGAGGTAAGCGATTCGGGAATTGGAATCGCCGAGAAGGATCTGGCGCGAGTGTTTGAACGGTTCTTTCGTGTTGATAAAGCACGATCGCGAGAGCTGGGGGGGACAGGTCTAGGGCTGTCCATCGTGAAGCACTTTGTGCAAGCCTTCGGTGGAAGCGTGGCCGTCGAGAGCCAGTTGCGGCAAGGCTCGAAGTTCCGCGTCTTTCTGCCACAGGCGGAAGTGAAGTAAACGGCGATACCAGCCCAAGAAAGAAAAAAACCGGCGTGAATCGCCGGTTGTAAATCTTTTTAACATGTGCCAGGAGTTGTCAGGGAATAACTCCTGGCAGGTTCTTCAAGGAACCTTAGGCACCTGGTGTCAAACGGACGCGACGCGAACGGCGTTCGGCACGTAGACGGGCACGGCGACGGATCTCGCTAGGCTTTTCGTAATACTCCCGGCGACGCATTTCCTTCTTGATCCCGCTGCGCTCGACTAGCTTCCGAAACCGGCGGACCGCCTCTTGAATGCTTTCGCGGTCGCGAACAATAAGACGAACCATCTTGCCTCCTAAAACAGGTTAGAAATCAAAACCAGACCACACTGACGTGAACCGTAATCCCTTGGCTCCCTTGGCCAGACACGTGTTGCCGTCAAGGTGCTCGAAGTTGATGAGCCCTGGAGTGTATCCCACACCGGCGGTTCTTGTCTAGCCCCTTTGGTAGCATCACGTTACGTCGAGCGACTCCGGCCGTCGGTTTACCCCGATCTAAAGAATCTCTGGCGTGCAGATTAGATCGCTCCCCTGGAGCCAACGGGCAGCACCTGGAGATTTTCTAACAATATCTTCCTCATTTCAACCGCGGAAAATCGATCGTGAAGCAGTAGGTAAGAGGGGGTGTGCTTGGCCGTTTTCTGATATGCACAACCTAAATGGGTGGTTGTTGAGAGGTGGTAATCGCCGTTAATTCCCGATTTGAAAGCAAATTCCTCGGGCTTTTCGCTAGATCTTATTGAATGTGAATTTGGGATGTTTGCGTTTACCTTGATGGTTAGGCCGGCTTTGCGCCTTAATCCTTCTTTTTTGGATTTTCCAGACATGACGGTTCGAAAGACCAAGTACGCACCAGGATTACCAGCTTGGTGCGCAAGATCTAACGAAATCATTAGGGCAGTACACGGGGGCGTTTAGCCTCGACGTAGGAGGCTTCTCTGGCGGGAGAAGTGTCGAGCGACGCGTTGTACGCCTTAACGGGCTCGTCTTTGCGGAGGATCGCATCAGTGAAGGCCACGGTTTAGGGTTCTCACTGATCAACAAGCATAGACCCATCTGCCATTGCGGCGGAGCGAAAAGGAGTTTGACCCATGAAGGTTAATTGGATGGCTGCCGCGACCATGGCCGTCGCGACCAGTTTTGGTATTCCGCTAGTGGCCATCGCACAAACACCAGCATTCACAGTATCTGACGTTGTTGTCGATCCTGTCCCCGCACCACCAGTTGATGGTGTTCGGTCGGCCAGCGATGCTGCAACCCCCATGGCGCAAGTTCCAGCGTTTCCTGCCCAAGAGGCAGCCGCTGAAGAAGAATGCCAGCCTTGGGGCCTCATGACGATGCTCGAAGGGACTGCCATTGGCGATCGCTTGAATTGCCGTGGCGTTCGCTTGTTTGGCAACATTGCCCAGAGCTATACGTTTAACTTCGATAGCCCTTCGGATCGTTGGAACGGACCTGTCACTTGGACGGATCGCTCGAATGATTACCAAATGAACCAGTTGTGGCTTGGTGCTGAAAAGGCAACCGATGCCAGCGAAAAGAACTGGGACCTTGGTGGACGCGTAGATCTGCTGTACGGTACCAACCATCGCTTCAGCACCGCTTGGGGCTTGGAAGACCAATGGAACAACGGTAACGCCTTTTACGGGTTGGCCATGCCTAACCTGTATGCGGAAATTGCCCACTGTGACTGGAAAGTCAAAGTCGGTCACTTTATCTCGCCAGTAGGTTACTTCACGATCGATACATCCCAAAACTTCTTCAACACTCTGCCGTACACCTATCAATACGGCGAGCCGTTTACTCATACCGGTGTTTTGGCAACCAAAACGGTTGACGAACACTGGACTCTGGGTGGTGGTTTTACGCGTGGCTGGGATAACTTCGCTGGTGACCCCAATACGCAAGCCGCTTCGCCTAATCTGGGCGTAATCGGAACTGCTACTTACACCGCTTCGAACGGTGGTTCGATTGCTTACGTCAACATGTACAGCAATGAAGTGACGCAGTCGGGTGTAGGTACCTACACTCCTCGTTATTTCCAAACGTTGGTGTTGACTCGTCCGTTGTCGGAACGTTTGACCTACATTGCTCAAACGGACTTCGGTACCCAAGAGCGGGCTGTAGCTGCCAACACGAAGTCAGCTCAGTGGTACGGCCTGAATCAATACCTGATCCTCAAGCAGAGTGACTGCATGAGCTGGGGCCTGAACTTTGAATGGTTCCGTGATGAAGATGGGTTCCGCGTCGGTGGCTTCCTCCCAAGCTTGGGTGGCAACAACACCGTTCGTGGCTTGCCACTTTCTCGCTACCCTTATCAAGGCAACTTCTTCCAAGTTACCATGGGTCCCAAGTGGTCGCCATACAAGAACCTGTTCGTGCGTCCTAACGTACGCTTTGACTGGTTCGATGGTACCTCGCCTGCTGGTAACCTACCGTTTGATGACGGGACCAAGAATCGCCAGGTCATCTTCGGTACGGACGTTGTCTGGACCTTCTAGTCGATCATTCGCCTAGACGAAGTAGAAAAAACAAGAGCCCGCTAGTGAAAACTAGCGGGCTCTTTTCGTTTGATTTTGGGGTGTCATCGCAGGTAAACTCTGCTTTAGGGGCCAGACTGCGAAAGTGAGCTCCGTTGGAGTTCGCCTGGCCTTTCGCAAGGAGTGGCTTCCATGGTGCTGCGACAAAACGTTGGCAATCAGCGGACTTTTTCGGTGTCTCGTCGACGATGGATGGCGGCGAGTGGCGGAATGGCTGCCGGAACTTTGCTTCCGCTTGGGCCGTTTGCCAGCGATCGTGTGGCGTTTGCTGAAGAAGCCGGCCTAAAACGCCCCCGAGTGGGTGTTGTCTTAACGTCGTTCACCTACCGTTCTCATTCGCACGTCATCCTGGAGAACTTTCTTACCAAGTACCTGTTTTGCGGCGAGGTACACGATCCTGGGTGCGACGTTGTTGCGATCTATGCCGACCAAAAGCCCCAAGGGGACATGGCTCCCGAGGTTGCTAAACAATTCCAGGTGCCAATGTTTCCGACCGTAGAAGAGGCCCTGTGTGTTGGAGGGAAGTCATTGGCGGTAGATGCGGTGCTGTTGATCGGTGAGCACGGCGATTATCCCAAGACCGAGCATGGCATTGTGAAGTATCCCCGCAAACAATTATTTGATGCTTGTGTGGCGGTGATGAAAAAGAGTGGGCGAGTGGTTCCCTTGTTTAACGACAAGCACCTCTCGTATCGATATGACTGGTCGCGTGAGATGTACGATACGGCCAAGTCGATGAAGATGCCATTCATGGCGGGCAGCAGCGTTCCACTTGCCGAACGCCGTCCTACACTGGAGATTGCACAAGGGGCAAATATCTCCGAGGCGATTGCGATACATACAGGGCCACTCGAGTCTTATGACTTTCATGGTCTGGAAGTGCTGCAATCGATGGTGGAGTTTCGTAAAGGTGGTGAATCTGGCATAGTTTCGGTGCAGTACCTGGGACCCAAGGAGTTGTGGGAGGCGGCTAAGCGTGGAGAGTGGTCGGTCGAATTGGCGAACGCAGCGGCGAATGCCAAGCTTGGCCCCAGCGAAGGAAATGCCAAGGAAGCCGGAGGCCCGTTACAGCCGTCGCATGGGATCATGATTCGGTATCGTGATGGCCTCAAAGGGATGGTGCTATCGATACCTGGCAACGCCACGAAGTGGGGCTTTGCGGCCCAGTTGGTTGGGCAGGAAGTTCCCGTAGCGACCAGCTTTCATGTGGGACCGTGGAACAATCGCAACTTGTTCAGGGCGTTGTCTCATGCGATCCAGCACTTCTTTCGTACGTCGCAGTCGCCCTATCCCGTGGAACGTACATTGCTGACGTCCGGCGTGCTCGACGCGATGATGCGCAGCTACGCCGCCAAGGGGGCCATGATGGAAACCCCGGAACTGGCGATTGCCTATGAAGCGAAGAACTTCGATGCATTTCGCGAAAACGGTGCCACTTGGAAGCGGATCACCGATGCCATTGAACAGCCCAAAGGGGTTCAGGCGGTCCTGCCCGAGTAATCTTGGGCAGTTAGGTCTGCTTCTTAGTGTCCTGGCTTGCTGAGCTGGAAGATCGGCAGCAGCAATCCCATGGCGATGGTCCCAACTACGCCACCCATGGCGATGATCATCAGCGGTTCGATCAAGCTTGTTGCGGCTTTGATGGCGAGTTCGACTTCGCGATCGTAGTAGTTGCTTACCTTCTTGAGAACGTGATCTAATTTCCCTGTCTCTTCGCCTGCACCAATCATTTGGACAACGGCTGCGGGCATTAGTGGGCGCTTCGCCAATGAACTGCAGATGGTCTCACCGTGTGTGATTTGCTCGAGCACTTCTCGCCAAAGCTGTTCGTAAAACAGGTTGCCAGAAACCTCCGAAGCGAGGCGAATCGCATCGAGGACGGAGACGCCCGCGCCTACCATCGTTCCTAGGGTGCGAATACTGCGACTGATAGCCAGTTTGCGAATCATCGGGCCAATAATCGGAAAGTTAAGCTTCAGCCAATCAATCGTCCAGCGTCCTTGCGCTGAACGGCGGAAGAGAATAAAGCCGCCGACGACAACGACGACGCCAATAATCCAGGCATACCAGTACTGGGTTAGCAGCGTTGAGGCAGACATCATCATCTGCGTCACTGCGGGTAATTTCAGCCCACGACGGGTAAACAAGGGGGCAAATTTGGGAAGTATCGAGGTCAACAGGAACAGAGTAACTGCTGTGGCTAAGACAAGCATGACGGCGGGGTAGGTTAAGGCGGCCTTCACCTTTTGCACCGTTTCAAGCTGCTTTCGAAGATTGTCGGACAGCGTTTCGAGCATCGAGCCCAAGGTTCCGGTGTGTTCGCTGGCCCGGACGAGCGCGATGAACGTTTTGTCAAAGTGCTGCGGGTGTTGGGATAACGCGAAGGAAAAATCTTCGCCCCCTTCAACACGGGTCTTAAGATCCACCAGTAGTCGCTTCAGGGGTGGGTGGTCGCACTGTTCCGAGATGTTTTGGAGAGCCGTTGCAAGCGTGATGCCGGTATCTACCATCACCGCCAATTGGCTAGTGGTGTTGATGATGTCATTGGCGCGGATCGCTCGTTCAAACAGCGAAAAGCCGGCCGACTCTTCCTCCAGTTCGAGGATTTGAAAGCCATTTTTGCGCAACTGTTGCTCGGCCGCTGCAAGGCTTGATGCCTCGAGGGTTCCTTCCTGGGTGCTACCCAGGGGATCGCGCACTTTGTATTCGAAGGTACAGGTCGACATGACAATTGGCCGAGCGGTTAGTTTAGGTGCTTGTTAATGCGTGTGGAGTCTCAAAAGATTCAGGCTGGGATTTGTCACCGGACTGGAGTGAGTCACCGATGAGCTGCATGACTTCTTCAACACTCGTTAGCCCTTCACGGACCTTGCGGAAGCCATCCTGCCTTAAGGAGATCATGCCAGCCCGCATCGCGGTGCGGCGCAGTTCATTAATCGATTGATTGGCGACGATGGCATCTCGTAGCTCATCATTGATCATCAGGATTTCATGAATGCCGGCACGTCCACTAAAGCCGGTGTTGCGGCACCGCCGACAGCCAACGCCCTTGTAGAAGTGCTCCATGGAGTGCCCCATACGCTCTAAGGTCTTACGCAGAGGGCGGGGAAGATCGTGTTCTTCGCGGCATTTTGGGCAAATCCTGCGAACGAGTCGCTGGGCTAAGACCATGTTGACGGCCGCACTTATCAGGTAGGGCTCTACCCCCATGTTGATGAGCCGCGTGATCGCCGACGTGGCATCGTTGGTGTGTAGGGTGCTAAACACCATGTGGCCGGTAAGGGCTGCTTGGATAGCGGTACGTGCGGTTTCTTCGTCACGAATTTCGCCGACCATGATGACGTCGGGATCTTGTCGAAGGAGCGTACGCAGGGCTTTTGAGAAGGTCAGGCCGATCCGCTCTTGAACCTGGAACTGATTGATCAGTGGCAGGTGGTATTCGATCGGGTCTTCTACCGTGCAGATGTTGTTTTCCATCGTCGCAATCTCATTAAGAGCTGCGTAGAGGGTTGTGGATTTGCCACTGCCAGTGGGGCCAGTAACCAGCGCGATTCCATTGGGAGCGCGGATAGCGGTTTGAAACTGGCTGAGCACATCTTCAGCGAAGCCTAGGTCGCGCAGGTTGAGCGTAACGGTTCGGGTATCAAGTACGCGAATTACCGTCTTTTCGCCTCGATTGCTGGGGAACGTGCTAATACGAAGATCTACCTTGCGGCGTTCCAACATGACATGCACGCGGCCATCTTGTGGTAGGCGACGTTCGCTGATGTCAAGCCCGGCCATAATCTTGATACGGCTAGTAATTGCACCGATCAGATGCAACGGGACTTCGAGGCTTTTGTAGAGTCGCCCATCGATGCGGTGACGCACTCGCGTGCAGCGCTCCGCAGGCTCAATGTGGATATCACTCGCCCCTTCGCGAACGGCATGATAAATCATGTAGTTGACGAGGCGAATCACCGGAGATTGGCCGGCAACCTCGACGGTATCCGAAATGTCTTCGATCGCATCTTCGATCAAAGTTACTTCCGACTGTTCATTCCCATCGATGATGTCATCGATAACGAAAGTCTTGGAGTCAGGAAGGGTTGTGATCATCCGCCGAATATCTTTCGGCGTCGTTGCGACAATCTGGACCTGAAGCTTCGTTAGGCCGGTGATTTCGTCTACAAGGAACAGGTTAGATGGCTCGACAACCGCAAGCGTGAGCATTCCTCGTACGCGGAAAAGGGGAAAAACCAGGTTCTTTTCCAGGTATTCGCGTGGCAATAGGTCGTTGAGCTTGGGGTCGGCAAGTCGGGGTTCAAGCTTGGCAAAGGGGACGCCGTAGACCGCGGCTAATCCTTCGGTCACTTGGTCATCGGTGCAGTGGCCTAGCTCGACAAGCACTTCACCCAACAGTTTGCCTTTGCCCGCTTGTTGCTGCTGCGTTTCCAGGGCGGATTGCAGTTGTTCGAGCTTCAAATAGCCACGCTCAACCAGGATGTTTCCTAGTCGCTTGGGTTGTCCAAGTTTGGGTTGCATGGCGCTAGCTTTCACGGGGCGGAAGTATTAACAGGGGGAGCGATCTACTAGATGAAACTTTTGACGGCAGTTAGGACGGTGTCGTAGACCTCGAGCTGCTGGTCGATGCGTGTGATTTGTAAAATGGTGTTGTTGGTTGCATTGTCGGTTGCCAGTTTGAGGTCGCCTCCTAGTGCACGCAGGGTTTCCTGGGCATTCAGCAGTGCTTCCAAACCGGGCGAGTCAATGGTTTCCGTTCCGTTGAGGTCTACCACAACATTGCAGCGGTCAAGCGAGGTGAGGTGATCTTCCAGTTGCTTGGCGTTATCGCCCCCCAGTTCTTCTGGAGTGTGAACAACCGTTACACTTCCAAAGGTTTCGGTTGCAAGTTTCATGGAAGGTACTCGTAGGACTGCTAGATGTTAAAAAGGGTGGGGCGCGGTTACAGTGATAGGTTTTCGCTGGTGGCGAACCCGATCTCAGTCAGTTTGCCGGACGGCGATAGCAGGTCTTCGACCATACTGAACACCTGGCGTGGGCTAAAGGGCTTGTTGACGACTGCTCGAATGCCAAACAGGCGGTTGACCTCGGACCGGTCGAGTTCGTAGCCCTTGGCCGTCAGCATGATCACCGGCAGGTGCGTTAGTTCTGGCGTGTTATGGATGCGTTCTGCTGAGCCCAAGACCATTCAGTCGTGGCATTTGGCAGTCGGTGATGACGATGTCAGGGCGTAGCTTTTGCAGTTGCTCCCAGCCCTCTTCGCCATCGCCTGCGGTAATGACTTCGTAGCCGCTTCGAAGGAACTTGATTTCGAGTGCCCGCAGGATGTGTAGTTCGTCATCACAGAGCAAGATTCGCTTGGACATGAGATTTACTCCTAGGAGGCAAATTATGCTTGGATTTGGCGGACGGCTGGGAATGCAACTCGGAACGTACTTCCCACACCTAGTTGGCTTTCCACTTCAATACGGCCATTGTGGACGTCTTCCACAATGTGCTTGACCAGTGGAAGTCCGAGCCCTGTGCCTGGGGCCATATCTTTGTCTTTTGAGACCCGATAAAACTTCTGGAATACCTTTTCGCGATCTTCTTCATTCAATCCGACGCCGGTGTCTTGAACTTCGAAAACCACTTCCTGGTCATTCATGCGACTGCGAAGCGTGACGGTACCGCCAGTACGGGTGTACTTGATCGCGTTAGAAATCAAATTGATTGCGGCTTGCAACAGCATGTCATGGTCTGCCAGCACACCCAGATAGAGCGGGCTGAGATCGGTGACAAACTTTTGTTGACGTTGTTCTGCAGCCGGTGTTAGCACCGAAGCGGCTTCTTGCAGGACTTCATTCAGCGAACGTGGAACCTTGTTGACGTTGACGACCCCAGCTTCAATCCGGGCAAGGTTCAACAGGTTTTCAACGAGACGCTGCAGGCGATCAGCCTGAGAATTGATGACTTCGATAAACTCTTCACGTTCGGCATCGTCTTTGGCATCGCCGTCGGCCAATAGCTCGACGTAGGCCTTAATGCTGGCCAGAGGAGTTTTCATTTCGTGGCTGACCGAGGAGACAAATTCCGCGTTTCGCTTTTGAATCGCTTTCTGCCCCGAAATATTCGTTAGGACTGCAACGGCGCCTTGGACCGTGCCAGCGTCACCTATGCGGTATTCGCCAGCAAAAGGCATGGGGCGGCAAGTCACCTTGTACCAGTTCTCGGTCCCTTCACGGTCGGAAAGGCCAACTTCGGTTTGGCGGACAGTGTTTCCTTTGCGGCGGCGAGTTTCCGTCAAAATGCCTACCAGCTCTTCGCACTGCGAGAGTTGCTCTAGCATTTGTGTTTCGGATCGATCGGAGTCTCCCCCCAGCAGCCTTTGGGCGCTAGGGTTTGATAGAACGACTTCGCCAAAGGGGTCAACGGCGACAACCGGATCGGACAGGCCGGCAAATACATCACGAAGTTGCTGGCACTCCGTCGCAAGTCGGCGAGCTCGAACCTCGGCCCCCGAACGGTCGTGTTCGGCCTCCGTCAGGCGGTCCTGATGGTCCTTGAGCTTTTCGGCGAATCGGAGAAGTGTCTGTCGTACTGCTTCAGAGCAGGAGGAGATCTGCGGCCAATCGCCTTGGGACAGCGTCTCGTCTAATTCTTGCGAGCTTAGGTCAGAGATTTCTTCAATCTGACCGAGCAGCTCTTTTTGTTGTGCAGTGAACTGTTGGTAAAGCCGCCACACGCTTGCAATCGTAACAAGCAGGCCCGCAGTAGCGATGGTTAGGCGCTCTGTCGGTCCAATTGCTTTACCAAGGGTATCCAGAAGGCCTCCGGCGCATGCAAGCAGCGCCAAGCCAAGCAGGAGGCCAATGGGAGCTAATGGAAGTGGTTTACGGAAGGCCATAGGGTTGTACGCCAGACAGGAAGCAATGTCGCTCAAGGCAGCGGTGGGCCGGTGAAATGAGCAGCGGCAGAAGTCCGAATTGGACCAATGCGCAGCACATCCCGCGGTTGGAGACGCTGCCATGGAAAGCTAGGTCAGGGTTACCTAGAAAGCAAAAGCGATTGCTGGGCCGGCAGTAGAAGTGCGGAACACCGTATAGCTAGAACGAATAGTTCTGGCGGTGAAGTGCCAGTAATTTTATAGACTATGTGTAAGTCTATATTTAGTAATGTGTTACGGTGTTATGTTGGCCGGCGGGCTAGATTGGGCATGGCAACTATTGTGGGGGGAAGAGAGGCCGGGGTGCGGAATGCAGCAGGGGTTCCGGCCGAACTATCCGAGAAATGACACAATCGTTACAGCCGGCAAGGTCGACCAAAGGCGTTTGGAAGACCGTGTTATGGGATCGATTCCGCAGCGAGTTAGGCCTACGGTTTGCCAACCGGACGCAGCTTGGGGGGCGTGTATTCGATCGTCCGAATCTTGGTGGGTTGGGGTTGGTCCGGTCCTTCGTCATCAGAAATCACGAACGAAGGAGTCGTGGAGAAAGGGGGTTCCGTTTTCCAAGGAGCCCCTTGTTTGGTGTAGTCGGTGTTATGCGTGCGGGCAAAAGGTGCAACGCCTTGCCGCAGGTGTGCAGGCACACTTTCGTTTCCCAAGCCACCGGCTGCCAGGACCTCTTGGCGGAGGGTCGAAGCCTCACGATTGAGTGGATCGTAATGAATGGCAAGGTTTACTTGACGCAGTGCTGTATTGAAGTCTCCCACCGCATACGCAGCGCGAGCCCGGCGCAGTTGGGCCAGGCCTAGGCTTCGCTTGGCCAGCGGGTTCATCTTGTCGAAGTAGTTTTCTTGTCGCTGACTGAATTCATTGCCGTATTTGACTCCCTCTTGGGTGAGGGTGTCATTATTGATAATCCGAGGCGTGATGAGAATGATGATTTCAGCACGACCGACCTTTTCTGTCTTTTGACGGAATAGGGGGCCAATCCAAGGGGTGCTTCCTAGGAAGGGGACTTGGCTGGTCGTTGTTTGCAAGTCTTCTCGAATGAGGCCACCAATAACTGCGGTACAGCCATCGTTGCAAAGCACATTCGTCGTGACTTGTGTGACCGACTTGTTCGGGAGAGTCAAACTTCCCGATACTGACACGCTTCCGGTGGAGAGTTCTGGATGGACTTCCATGCGAATCGTACCATCATTACCGATAAAGGGACGAAGGCGGAGCAGGGTGCCCACATCGAGGAAGCTTACCGATTGGGTGGAAAAGGTTTGGGTAACGGTTGTGTTGACATAGCCAAGCTGTTCGCCGATTTGAATCTCTGCCCGCATCTTGTTGAGGCAGGTCAGGCGAGGCGACGCGACCACATTGGTATCGCCGATGGTTTCCAGGGCGGTTACTAGTGCATTGGCGCTGGAATCGAGGAATCCAATTTTTAGGCCAGGTGTTGTAGTTGGTGTAGAAGGGAGCGTGCCAGTCGGGAGTTCGGACTGGATGCGAATGGTTCCTTTGTCGCGCAGCGCTTCAAAGCTTACGCCCATACGATTTTCATCGTTGAGTCGTACATTGACGATCATCGCCTCAATGGAAACCTGGCGTGGCATGATGTCCACTTCAGTAAATAGCTCATCGATCTGATTGATGATTTGGGCATAATCCCGGACGATCACCACGTCGGAGTCGGCGAAGCTATCGCCCCCCGTTTTGACTTGATCCGATTGAATGTCCACTTCAGCGGGAGTGGAAACGGTCACCTTGCCAATGGTGGGTGTTAGTAGTGGCGTGAAGAGCTTTTCTAGGTCGGCCGCCTTGACGTAGTTGGGGCGATAGACACGCGTGACCACGCGGTCTTGCGACTGGTCCATCGTTTCTAGTTCTTCGGGTGTTGCGACATAGACAATGCCATCTTCGTAGCGAGCGACAAAGCCAGTTGTTTTGAGGATGGCGGCCAAGGCAGATGCCGCATCAATATCGGTCAGTGACGCGGTGAGCTTGCCGGTCACCTTTTCACTAGCCAGGATGTTCAGTCCGCTCTGTTCGCCCAGCAATTTCAGGGCATCACGGAGGTCCGAGTCTTGCAAGACAATTGTCAGCTTGTCATCCACGGCATCCCGAGTGATCTTTGCAGGAGGGGGAAGCTCTGTCGTGTCAGGTGATGGAGGTTCGGCAAGTGGCTGAACAAGGGCCACTGGTGTGGGGAGTTCACGACCCTGTTGGATCTTGTTTTCAAGATGGCTGAGGGCAAGTTCAAGCGAGTGACGTTGTTGTTGGTTCGTTTCGCGAATTCCATCGAGCGAACGCTGCATGATCTCGACCTGCTTGGTCAATTGCTGCGTGGCTTGGGTGTCGGCAGTAGGTGGAGCTGGCTGACTAAGCGGTGCAAAACGAGGATAACTAGCGGCCAGGGCTCTTGGAGCAGTTGGCTCAGGTTCCTGCTCCGTATCCGTAGATTGGGCGTGAGTTTTGCGGAGCGAAACCTTGTTGGTGGCGCTTGATTTGTCGGTGGAAGCTTGCGTGTTAGGCGTCGCAGGCCCCGGCTGCATCACAACAGCGATAGCGGCGCAGATTCCTACAGAACCACACCCGGCAAGCAATAAGAGGCGACGGTAATTTAGCATCGGTCGTCCGTGACCTTTAGTAGGAAACCCGCATCCGAGGACACAGGTAGCAACTGACTTTAGCAACTATTTCAAGGGATTACGTTCGTTAGGGAAGAGTCTTCGGGGAAACAGAGATCGTGTTCGCACGAATCTGTTCTCCCGCTGCGAGTGGCCTTGGCCGAATGGGCAATTCCACCGCTACTCCACCCTGTTCAGGAACAAGCTCTACTCCGGAAGCGGAAATGCGTGTCAGCCGCAGCCGCGCAGCCTCTTCGCCGCCGACCACTAGGGCTTCTAGCAGATCACCTTCGTGGTAGTTCTTGCCGTTGATCGTCGCTGTTTTGCTGCGACGCCCAACAAGCACACTCGTCAAAGTCATTACGTATTCAGGAGGTGTCGTGATCTCGTCAGGAGTCGTAGCGACAGATTCGGCTTCAGGAGTCGTTTCCACCACTTCGACAACGGGCGTAATCACCACCGCAAACGGATCATTCCATTGAGGATCCAGGTTGGCTGGGCGCGCTTGCGGATCTTTTTCTAAAAGGTCGTGCAATTGCTGCCAACCAAGCATCGGTGTCGTAGGGACTGGTGCAGGAGCGGCCGCCGTAGGGGCGTCGACAGGTCCCGCGGTGGCAGTTGCCGGAGCGGCTGCCGCTGGACTCATCTTTCCTTTTCCAGACCACTTCATCACCAAGGGGCCCCAAAAGTACCCAGCGACGACGACCAGCAGAACTAACGCTCCAGCCTTTTGTGGACTGGCCGCCAGCTCACGCTTCAACTTTTTAATCAGTTTGTCTATCTTCACTGGAGTCCCATCACTTCCCAAGGCTTCGTAACACTGGCAAGGAAGGGCCATCCTTCCTTATCGGCGCTAGGTGGCTTCACTTGTCGGAATAATCGTGAGAGTTGGCAAAAATCGTTAGAGTCATCTCTGTGCGAACAAGCCCCTTAGTTTCACCAGACTGCGTAAGCTTTAGATTTTGGATCCAGAGTGGGTGGGGCAGGGTTTCTAGGCGCCGAATGAATTCAAACGAGTTCGCAAACGATCCTTGGATGTCAACTGCTCAGCGTGACGGGCTGCACCGTCTGTAGGTGCAGTGGGTACTTTTGCGGTTCCAGGCGCAGGATGGAAACATTCGTAGCGGCGGCCTGACGCGACAGATTCGCCATCGCAAATGGCAAGTCCCCCGGCTTGAGTGCCTTGCGCTTCCAATTTCGGCCGAAGCTCTCCATGGATGCGAGTTGCGTCTCCAGGGCCTGTTGCTGTAAGGCTTGAACATCCATCAACGCGACAGCTTGCTGCTTCTCCTTCAGTTGAAGCTGCAGGCCGGCCATTGCCTTTTGTCCGGGAAGAAATCCAAACAAGAAGTAGAGCAGGGTAATCAGCGCCATTCCTGACGTGATTAGCCAGGTTTGCGGTGAGCTTGAATTGGCTGGAGTGCTTTGGGTGCTCATCGGATACCCCCGCCTACGGATGGTGGTGAAAGATTCCGTTGCACGACGTCGTCATTGGCTGCTGCTTGTGGAGACGGATTGTTTGGCGTTGCCTTATCATCGGGTTCATCAATGGGCGAAGTGGTTTGTTCATGGGGCCCTCCGGGCTGTCCGAGTCCGGGCAGTAGTTTCACCTGAATCTGGAACTGCGTTAAGGATGGCCCGGTTGAAACACGCTGTGCCTCTACGCTTTGCAGTTCCACCTTCGAAAACAGGCGGTGCTCATGGAGTTTGGCAACATAGGTGTGAAGCTCATCGGATGTTGTGGCGGTTCCCTGGATCGTAAAATAAAGGGGATGAGCATCGGATGCCGTTCGCAGTGCTTTCATATCCAGCTCAAAGCTGTTACCAACGGCGGCCGCGTTGGCGTCAACGCTAACCGTGGTTGTGTTTGTAATGCTGGTATTTCCTGAAATGCCAACCTCTTGCGAGGTATGGAACTCGGTTAGCCGAATCCCTTTTGGCAGGGGAGCTACTATCGCTGCGAGGATCTGAGACTTAGGCCAGGGGTGACGCAGGTACGTGTACAAGGCGACCTCATGATCGGCGTCTTGCAAACGTTTTTGGGTAGCTTCTAGCTCGGCCCGACGGGCGGTCGCAATTTGAAATTCTCGATCAAACTGCGCTACTTGTCGTTGTAATTGCAGCCGCAGGCCGTACTGAGTGATGGCCGTTAGGCCAATGCCGGTTCCAAACAGGACTGCAATGGTTAACCACCACAGCTTTGCGCGATGCAGCGCTTGCTTGTGACGATATTCAGGCGGCAAGAATTCGATGGTTTTCATGGCGTTTGTCTATTCGACACTCCGCAAGGCAAGGCCAACCGCAAGATCCCATTGGCTCTTACGATGAAAGCGGAATGAGCCGCAGTCGAGGTGGCGAATGGGATCGCAGACCCCTGTGTCCAGCGAAAGGTACTTGCCAACGGCATCGGCAAGGTCGTCGGTCGCTTCGCCACCGCTGAGGACAACACGACTGAGTGATTGGCCGCGAAACATCACGCTGTGATAGCGACTGCAAAGCCCGAGTTCACCACATAGCCGATCAACGGGAGCGCAGAGCGCCTCTTGAACGCTTCGAACCACCTCGGCATCTTGCCGATCCGCCCGGCGATCCCCTTCACGGCGTCGTAGGCGAGTCGCTTCAGGAATCTCCATGCGCAATTGGCGTGCAAGCGCTTGATCAAAATGCAGGCCGCCAATCTCGATGTATTTAACGAAGAGCACATCTTCTCCATGGGCGATGACGGCCAGCGACCGGCTGTGCCCAATATGCACAAGCAGCGCTCGCTCTTCTCGATCCGATTCTCTTCGGAACTGGCGATGATGCCCTCGTGCTAGGGCGCAAGGCTGAGTGTCAATCGAGATCGGGCGAAGCCCTGCCTGCTCGATAAGCTGGGCTTGGGCATGCAAATGTGACCTGCGGCAAGCCATCACAATGACTTCACGAACAATGCCGTCGCCTTGACGAACATCTGCCGATTCCACGTAACGAATCTCGGCATCTTCGACCGGAAAGGGAAGGCGGCTGGCAATTTCCTGGGTGACGAGTCGATCGGTCTCCGCAGGATTCTTAGCGATCCGGATGTTTTGCAGAAACAAGTGTTGGTCATCTAAACAGCAAACCGTGTCCGTTCCTTGGAGTCGATGCTGTTTTACTAGGTTAGTGAGTGACTTGGTGATCGCTTCGGCTCGCACATCCTCAGGCTGTTCGGGATGGCCAGCAGGAAGCTCAACCCGGTGGGCCGCCGTTACACGCTTCAAATCCGAAGATAGCTGCACCACCTTGATCGACTTGGAGCCGATGTCGATGCCGAGCGGTCCGGTTCGCTTGTTAAAGGGCCAAGAGATCATAGGTGCAATTTCATTCCAAAGGTTGCGTGAGTTGTCGCTTAAGGGGCTGAGAGGGAAATCGTGCCAATGCTGGCTAGGCCGGTAATCGGGTTGACGCTAATCGGGATATACCGCTGGCGAGTGCCACTTCCCGCGGTAAGCCAAATCACGCTTGTATCGGTATTGGTGGTGGAGCCAAGCGGGGTAAACTCGACGTAGGCGAGTCCCCCTGAGGTAAACGAGCCGGTTGCCACCTGTTGAATCTGAACGATAGATCCCAGAGCAGGAATGTCTGTCAGAGCAGCATCAAGTTGCTGGCCAGAGTCCGACACCCTATGAAAGGCAGTGGTCGGCAAGACATTAAGGCTCGTGTTCGTCCCCTGGTGACGAATGCTGTACGAATGGGTTGTCCGATTGAAAGACACGCGATAGTTCGAAGCATTGGTAGCCGACAGAGACCGGGCAAAGTCCAAATCGATCATGACGATTTGGGCGGCTGATTGAAGATCCGAGTTTGTATCGGGTTCGGCCAAGCGAATCGCCATCGCAGCTACTACGGCGATGACGGTGACAACGATGATAACTTCCACCAAAGTGAAGGCCTGACGCAGCACCCAGCGTGGGTGGCGTTTGTGGCGGTTATCACTTTTTGGTGTTTTCGCGACCATCAGTTTTCGGAACAAGTTGACGAAGTAGCGAGTTTTGTTCTTTAAGGAGGCTGCGAATCTCCTTCAGCTCGTGAATCATTTCATTCCGCTGGGCAGCAGCGTCCACGAAGGGGGCAGGCACAGGGGCCTGTCCACTTACCTGCAAGCTGTAGAACCCTAGCATGCCGCTTAGGGCAAGCAGGCAGATTCCGAGACGGCTACGTTGAGATTGGAGCGACATCCGAGTCCCCTTCAAATGCAGGTGGTGCAGTCGTAACGATTTTGACGGCTTTACAGCCCTTCTTCTCGACGAATGATATTCCAAACCAGCCCTGCATCACCAGACCCAATTCCATAAACGGGTTGCGTCCAGTCGGGCCAGTGGTATCGAACGGCAGTTGTCGGCGGCGTAATACCAATGCTAGGCGCTGCGGTTAAGGCACGTTGGTTGGCCATCCATTGTGGGAAATACTTGATCGAAGCCGGATTGTTGATGTCGTACTGGGCGGTGAAGTTGTTGTAGTCCGTGGTCCAATCAATCACATCATCGTCCCATTCCGTACGCCCCCACACGTCGATGTCTTTCACAAAAGCCCGACCTGTAATATTGAGGGACGTTGTCTTTGTTCCGCGGTCAACAACGATGCCTTGCCATGCCATGATGCAGCCATTTACGGTGGCCTGGCAACCTGATGTAAATCTGGCGGTATCAGATGCCACAATCAACGGCAGTTGATAGGCGGTGCTGCTGTTTTCCAGCGGCGGAAGGTTGACGCCATTGAGTTGAACATTCGTTCCAGAAACAACCACATTCGTCGCAGAAGAGTTGCCAAACAACAAAGCGCCGGTAAATGTGGTGTTGTTGCCAATAGCGCAGTTGTTGCTTGATCGATAGAGTCCAAGTGGGTTCGTCGTCATGCTGGGTTGTAGTGTGGCGTCCGATATGGTCGAGCCAAATTGTCCGGAGGCATTGCCCAGGGAATAGGTAGGGCCACCCGGATATAAGCGATAGGTTGTCACATCTCCCGGGCTGCTAATCGGCGCGCTGGCATACATAGAAAACATGCTGGTTGTTGATAATCCCAGGCGATTGCTGACATAGTCGAACGTTGTGCCTGACTGAAAGGCACTATTCCAGCGGATGCTCCCTTGAAATGGACGATAATCTCCTAAGCCGGCCGTACGCATGCCATTGAGGTCTTGCAGGTATTTGCGTGCTGCCGTGCTGCTGCTGGGATAGTCGTTGCAAAACTGAAGCGTTCCAAACAGGATCACATTTCCGCTTGATTTAAAGGGGAAATGGAAGTTGACCGTGTCGGAGCCCCACTGATAGATCGTATTGCTTTGTAGATCTTCCCAGGCGGTGTGGCTTGTTCCTGTATTGAGGGCGCGTCTTGCCAATTGCACGACGGTTCGAATCGTATAGGTCGATTTAATGGAAGAGTTGCTAGGGCTGGCCGAAGTTCCTTGGCTGGTGATGGTGACTCGGAAAGGATACTCCGAATACAGGGGGTCAGAAGCTGCCAGCCCACTATCGCCAACCGTGTAACTGACGGTGTACGTCGTATTCGAGTCGACTCGGCCAGCGATGGATGAGGTGATACCTCCCCAGGTCGATTCATGCATCTGCCGGATTGCTGCTGCGGTTCCTGTTTGGGCTGCAATGCGTGCCATGTCCGCACGCCCCATATTGTCCTGTAGCGATAGCGATTCGGATTGGCTGCGAACCATGACGTACGCCAGCGCCAGCGTCATCGCCAAGATTCCGAGAACGAGCAACACTGCCACGCCGCGTCTCTTTTTACGGAGATGGGAAAGAGTCGAACGGGCAGGCGGCTGTTTGGATGCAGGAATGTTCATGGTGTCGATGCGTTCCTACTTCGAAAGGTAATAAGTGATCGAAGCAGAACCAAAGAAGGGGACAACACCTTCACCCGTGGTATTGTTGATTTCGCCGGTTGGCGGCAAGAGTTGCATTTCGGTTTGGCAGGCAACGATCCGCGTTCCCGTTTGTGAGCCACGCAAATCTTGCGGCCAATCGATGCTACTCCAGGCCAAGGAGCCAGAGCGGTAAGAGGTCCAAGCGGCCGCTGTAGGCTGCATCAATATTTGAAATCGAACGGCTCCACGCAGCGTAGACGAGCCTGTTGTCACCGGATTGGTCCGTAATAGAGTCGTTAACGTGCTACGAACGGGACCGTTTCCAGTCCGGAAGCTGGTTGCTAGAGCATTCCAGCTAGTTCCATCCGATAATGCAGGCGCTGTCGCGGCGGAACTGGGCCACGTGATTTCCAGGAAATTATTGGGGTTGGCCGCATCCGGCGTGTACATCACCAGCTCGCGCACCATCGGAAGACCGGTGGGCTGAGCGGCCGTGGTATCGGGTTTCCAAACAAATAGTGTGTCTGGAAAAGAAGCAGACCCCACGGTTGTGGACAGCACAAGGCAGCCGGGAAAGGATTCGTTGGCAAACGCCTTGCGAACGCTGTTCTCGATTCTGCCGATAGCAATCCGGCCATGCTGTGCGGCCAAGTCAATTCCCTGCGTATGTTCCGCAACCGATTGCACGCCACTGGACAGTACCGCCATCGCACCAGCAATTAAAACCATGATGGCGATCGAGACGATGAGCTCGGGCAAGGTCAAGCCACGTCGCCCCCCTGCCGAACGGCAAGTTCGGGACGTGGAAGGTTCGCCAAGCAGATTTGTGCCCATGTTGGCACGTGGCTTATTGCGGTGGCACATACGTGACGACCCGTTTGCGATTGGCGATAGGGATGGCGGTTCCTGAGGAATCGATATAGTCAATCTGAACGTTGATTTGGCGATAATAACTACGAGTGCTCGTACTGGTGTTTGAAAGGATGACGGAGTTGTCCGTTGGGCTTACATAGGAAATCGTTACGGAAAGACGCCAGTTGTCGAAATAGGTCGCTGGCAAGGCAAATAGGGCAGGGCGGTTGCCACCGCTATCATTTCCTATCCCCAAGTCTTCACCGTAGATTCCAGGAAGCGGGCGGACCGACAGTCCGTTGTAGTCGTCAATATCGTTGAACCGAGAGCGACCAGGTCCCAGCAGGTCGTTCGAGCCAGGGCCCATACTGCTATTCAAGGGATTGTCACCCGCAGCCATGTAACGCTTTGTCAGGATTTCATCCAAGACTTGGTCAGCGATTCCTTCCGCAATCTGACGGTCAATTGCGCCGGAACCAACATCTAGCACCGTTTGCGCAAGTAGCAGCAGTACGCTTCCTGCTGAGGCCACGATAGACATGGCAATGATCGCTTCTGCGAGGCTGAATCCTGCCCGCCGAAGTACAGAGCGTTTACGAGACGGCGCGAAACGTTTAATCGAGGCCAGCAGTGACTGGGCGTATTTTAAAACTCGAGGTGAGTAAGCCTTAGCCACATGTGGATCTCCAGCGCCGTGTAACACTCTCAATTGGCAAGCGACCGGTCGTCATGGAGGGACGTCGCTTTGGGGGCCGAGAAAAAAAGGAGGAGCACGGCAGGGTCCCCTCTAGCTCCCAGCTATACCCCGCCGTGCTCCAAACGTCCGACTCTCTCCCCGAGAGGCGAACGCAAACAAACCTAGGTTGATGTTTGGTGATGTCAAATTCAAAGGTGAATTGCTACCTCGGTTTGTATGTGAATTCGTCGCAGGCGAAGTTGGCGCTCCAAAGTTTTGGCCTTAAGGCCTGCTCCGGGCATTTGTCTCCGCTGTAGGTTTAGATCGAGATCAGTTGCATCCACCTGGAAGGATGGTTTTTGGCGGCGTTTGGTCGATTTTGAAGGCAGGACCGTTAAAACCCGGCGGTTTTGGGCACCAAAAGGACACCTAGGAGAGTGCCGATAGGTCGCAGGTAGTGGTGATAGGGGTCGGTCGGACGGATAGGGTAATTCCGCTTTCCGCTCCATTGGAGTGCATTCAATGTGGATTGATTGACACTTGGTATAGCTCTATTTAGAGTAACAAGGTCGATAAATGGGGTAGAATATAGACACTTGGTAAACCTCGTCCCTTGAAATGCCATTCGAAATCGTTATCGATCATCGAATGGAGAGAGGGTAATTGACGTTGTCGATGGAAGTGGCGGAGTTCTCCGCACAGCAATGGCTTCCTAAAGCGGTCGACAACAAGACAGCGATTTTCATTCGGCCGAAGTTCGAAGGAGTTTTGATAACATGGCGTCACGCGAAGGTCAGGGATTACAGATTGCGGTGATTCTATTCGCCATGCTTACGATTTTCCTTGCGGTAACCACTTATGTGTTTTACGCGCAGACGGGAACGTTGGCGAGCGATAAGAAGTGCGCAGAGGATGCCACCACGCAGGCCAATGCTACGGCGAAGCGTGCCAACTATCAGATGCTTGCCTTGCAGATGATGATGGGTCTGGAAAATGTTGACCAAGCTCAAGTCGACGCCGCTGCTTTGGGCATTGATGCCCCAGTGGTCGAAAAGGTAAAGAAGTGGCGTGACGACTACTCGCGTGACATGACGCTCTTCGGCGAAAACGCCGGTGCAGAAGGTGCAAAGAACTATCGCACGCTTCCCATGTATTTGCTCGGCGAAATCAATAAGAAGAATAGCAGCGTTGTTGCAGCCAACAGCATTGCCGACGGTTATAAAAAGCAAAAGGACACCGAAGTCGCTACCGAGCGTGATCGCGTCAAGCAAGCCGAATCCGCTCGCGATACGGCTTCGGCCGATTTAGAGAAGGAACGCCAAGCGTTCAATTCGGATCGCACCAAGCTGACGCAAGACAAAGAAAAGTTGGCGGGTGACCTAGAGAAGAAGGACAAAGTTGCCAAGAAGCAGAGCGAAGATCAGGCAGCCAAGATCGCCAGCATCTCTTCGCAAGTTAGCAATCTATTGGGCCTGACCGAAGCCCAAAAATCCCGTATCAACGATCTGACCAAAGAAACCGGTTTGACCCTAGAAAACCCCGACGGAAAGATCGTTTGGGTAGATCAAAAGCAACAATTGGTTTGGATTAACTTGGGTTATGCAGATGGTCTGAATCGTCAAACGACTTTCTCGGTCTTTGATCAAGATCAAACCAGCATCTATGACAAGTCGAAGCTGGGGCTTGCTCAAAATGCTGCTTCCGCTGAAGACGGCGGCAAAAAGAAGAATAAGCTCGCATCGAAGGGGCGTATTGAAGTGGTTCGCGTTGTCAGCGAACACCAAGCAGAATGCCGAATTCTGGAAGACAGCCCTTCCAAGCCAATGCTTCCAGGGGATTGGATTCAAACGCCAATTTGGTCGCCTGGTCAGGTCACCCACTTTGCATTGGTCGGTTTTATGGACATCGATGGCGATGGCCAGAATGACCGCGACCTTGTTCGCAATATCATCAAGCTAAACGGTGGCGTAATCGATGCCGAATTGCTTGACAATGGTACTCGTCTCCCTGGGAAAATGTCGGTGAACACTCGCTACATCGTTAGCGGTGAACGTCCAAACGAAAAGACTTCTGCCGATGCCGATCGTGGCGGCAAGTACTTGAAGGAATACAACAAGCTGATGCAAGAGAAGAATGAATTCGGGGTCGATGAGATCTCGGTTCGCGAACTTCTCGATCAGATGGGCTGGCGTGCTGAAGAGCGGACCATCTCGATTGGTAAGGGTGGCACCGGCGCCTTCCGCAAGCGGACCCCAGGCAAGAAGGATGCACCTGCACCTGCTGCTGGAACTCGTCCAGCTTCTCCTCCAGCTGCTGACGATGGTGCTCCTGCCGAAGACGGTGCAATGCCTGCGGAAGATGCTCCTGCCGCACCAGCCACCTCCGGCGAAGATCCTTTCGGTGGAAGCTAAGCTTTTAAGCTTCGTCCATAATTCGCGATGAAAATTCGATCCCCAGAGCTAACCCTCTGGGGATTTTTCATTTCTTGTTGAGGCAGTTTGCAGGTTGACTTAGCCCGAGTGATCGGAGACTGCCGCGAACCTTTTGGATTCAAATCCCACTTTTCTTGTGTGAACCTTGAAAATCCAAACCCGTCACATCCCTAAGAACTGCCACTTGGCTGAACCTCTCACCCCTACACCGTGGAACTACGCGGAATGTCAAGGGAAAAGTGTCGGTTCATTACCAGCGGTGGGGGTAAACGGGCGTGATGACCTTCTGCCGTAGCCTTGTCGGCTCGCCGAAGACGATTACAATCGGGGAGCTTGGTAAACGGCCGTGAGAAGTTCTTTGGATTTCTCCCCTAAGGGTTAAACCCCGACACGGGATGCGGTTTTTGCCTAGCGGGAGATCGTAGCTCAGTGGTAGAGCACGGCACTTTTAATGCTGGGGTCGTGGGTTCAAGTCCCACCGGTCTCATAAACCCTTGCTGGAAAGACGTTTACGTCGATAATCCTGCAAGGGTTTTTTCGTGCCCAGGCCAGACTTCGGGGGCCGCGAACTAGGCCGTTGCCAGTGCCCCGAACAGCGTCTTGGCCAGCTCCTGTATCCGTTGCTGTTGTCCCTTGAACGTAGGGAGCTTAGCCAGCCGTCGCACACGCTCTGGCTCAATGAAGAGCGAAATTGGCGACGTGTCGGCCTCTTGGCGGATTAGCTTTCGTAGCAGGCGAATCTGGGCCTTGTTGAGGTGATGTGCCTTGCACAGCTGTTGAAAGAGGTGCCACGGGTCCTGCGATGCCTGCCATTCCCGTCGTTTTACCCAGACAGTGTACAGCCAGTACCCGACAGCCAGTAACACGCTTCCCCCAACAACCGTCGCCAAGCTCCAAGTTGCAGCCATGCTTGCGGCAGACTCGTCCAGGGCTGGAGTTCCAGTTGCGTCGGCGTGAGCCGTTTCGGCGGCCACGGCCAGAAGCATTGTCGAAAGTGATGGGATGAGGGAGATCATGATCGGCAGTTCAAAAGGAAATGATTGATTGGGATTTAGGTCGCTGGTTCCGTGGCATGGTTAGCGTCGATGGCGATGTCCATGGAGACTGGAGCAATGGGTGCGGGCATTGGCGCTGATGGTTTGGCGATTTGCGGGGCCGTGGTTTTACGAAGGTCTTCCGTTTCGTGCGCCCGAGCATCGACATCCGCCAGCAGGCGTGTTGCCTCGTTACGGATGAACTCGTCTTCATCAGAGGCAAGCTGAAATAACTGTGACTTTACTTCGCGGGTCAGGTCCAATAGCTCTGCGATTTCCATCGCTCGCCGTTGCCGATGTTTGGTACCAACCTCTAGTTCATTCATGAGCCCAGCAAGCGTTGTTTTATCGAGCTTGCGGATCAGTTTTCCCATCTCTTGTCTTGCTTGGTCATCCATGGCGTCAAAGGCCTGAACGTACCGAGCAAAAGTGTACTCTTGCAATTGCTCCTGGGCGGCTTGGCGCTCGCTAGGATTGACACTATCCAGCTGGGCAACAAGTGCTTTCATGGCGCTGGCAGAACGCCGATCTCGAAGTTGCTTGGTGATGGCGACCCGAACTTCCGGGTCTTGGTCATCTAGCGTTTGCAGCGCAACGGCATTAGCTTCTGCTCCCTGGAACCGGCCGAGTGCATTGGCGGCGGCTCGGCGGGCAGCAACGCCGCCACTTTTCAGGGCCGTTGTCAGAGCTTCTAAGGCCAAGTCCTTCATGATCGAAGATCGCTCGACCAATTGAACCGCGCCAACTTGTTCTTGATCAGATAGTGCGTACCACAGTTCGCTATGGTCCCGTAGCCAGGCCAAAGACTCGATCCGCTTGAGGTTCGCAATTACCGTTGCGGAAAGTTCTCCACTAAGGCGACGGCACAGTTGTCGCAAAAACGAGATGTCATCCCGGCGTGAAATCGCATGGATCGCTGCTGAGCGGCGCTGAGTGATCGTCTAAATAGCTCAGCAGCAATCGCTGAACATGCTGCCGCGGGCTTTGTAACAGTAATTCAAGAATGGCGGGAAAAGTGCGATCACAGGGAGCTTGCAAGATGCCTTTGACGGTCGCGGTGTCGCGCGTTGCCAATAACAGCACCGCTTCCAAGACTTCGGTTCGTAAATGATGCTGGAACCGATGGGTTGCCTGTTCCAGACCGCCAAGCGCAAACGACCTCAGTTGCTGAGGATCTGTCCTTTTCCGATAATCGCGCGGCGATTGCAGTTCATCACTTAATGCCTCTGCGAGGGCCAGTAGCACATGCCCCGCTTCTTCGGAAAAGCCGTGCCCCTTCTCTTCGCACATGGTGACAAAGTAGGGGATGAGTTCATAATCGCGCAGCCGTATTGCCGCATCGGTGGCAATCGCAATCTGTTCGGGTTCACCGCTGCTAAACGCTTCGCGGATCGCATGGCTTAGCCAGTCGGGGCGTTCGGAGAGTAGCAATCGCCAATAGTACGAAAGCTTGGGCCAGCGTTTTAGGATTTCACGTTCGGCATCCGGATGACGCTGAGAAATCAGCGTTCGGAAGGCGGCGTCACGGATCTCACGAATCGGCGAGTCGGTTGCATGCAGCAATGGATCGACGGCCGCTTGATTGCGGGTCGATGCCAAATGGGCAAAGGTTGTTTCAAGTCCACCACTAAGTCGGCTGGCCATTGGTAAGGATTCTCCCCTCAAATCTAGGCCGTATTCGGAGGGCATGCGGCAGCGGACAGCTTCGGTCTTGCGCAAGGTGGAGCGTCAAAACCACTAAAATCGCTACAAAACGAACAGCCTCCCTCCATAAAGGGGAACTGGAGCACTGGGTTGCAAACCAGCTCAATCAGGAAGAAAATGGAATAGAAGTCATTTTTCCCACCTGCTAGGGCACTCCCTCCCATGAGCGTTACACCGACGGCATCGTCGCAGCCGGCCCCTTTGACCGCTTCTGAAGTTCTGGCGCGCGAGTTCCTGGAAATCCGTTGCCGCATTTTGGATATCGCCGCCGCACTCGACCGCTTACAGAGAGCGCCAGGGGCTGCGGGTGACCCCCGTCTGGAGCGAATCTTGGCGGGCCTCGCGATTGCCCAGTCAACAGACCCCAACCGGGCCGAGCAGGTTCAAATGCTGTTTTCGCGTCCCTATGAAGGTGCCTGGCAAGAGACGATGAAGGTTCGCTCGCCAAGCCCGTAGGCGTTTACGTGAAGTTGTACGCCGGGATTGCGACAATCCTTGCAGGCATTTCCGGTTCACTATCCGGTCGCCGGCCTTAAGTCCCAAACGACCCACCATTATTGTTTGCAGTTGATCGCAGAAAGCGTTTATAGCCATGGACTACTTTGATCCGCACATTCACATGGTCTCTCGTATTACTGACGACTATGAGACCCTTGCCAAAATGGGCTGTGTCGGAATGAGCGAGCCTGCCTTTTGGGCTGGCTTTGATCGTGGCAGCGCCGAAAGCTTTCGCGACTACTTCCGCCAGTTGGTTGATGTAGAGCCAAAACGTGCTGCGGCTTACGGCATTCAGCACTATTGCTGGCTTTGCATCAATGCCAAGGAAGCAGAAAACGTCACGCTGTCGCGCGAAGTCATTGCGATGATTCCCGAGTTCCTTGATCGCCCCAATGTTTTGGGGATCGGGGAGATTGGCCTAAACAAGAATACGCGTAACGAAGCGATCATCTTTCTCGAGCACTTAGAACTTGCTGCAGAATACAATCAGCAGATCCTGATCCACACGCCACACCTGGAGGACAAATTCCAAGGGACGCGGATGATTCTAGATATGCTTACCGGCGACTCTCGCCTTTCCCCCAGCCGCGTACTGGTAGATCACGTCGAAGAGCATACGGTTCGCCACGTTTTAGAGCGTGGCTTTTGGGCTGGTATGACGCTATACCCTGTCACGAAATGCACGCCACAGCGAGCCTGCGACATTGTAGAAATGTACGGCCCAGAGCGATTGATGGTGAACTCCGCCGGCGACTGGGGGCCCTCCAAGCCAACTGCCGTGCCGGACTTCATTCTAGAGATGCGACGTCGTCGTCATCCAGAAAGCTTGATTCGTAAGATCGTCTACGACAATCCGCTAGAGTTCTTCAAGCAAAGCCAAAACTTCTCGTTTAAGCCACGCAGCTAGTTATTACGGCAAACATCTAGGCATAAAAAAAGGCCTCCAAGTGTTAGTTGCTTGGAGGCCTTTGGTTTTTCATCCGGTTATTTAGCGCTGCTTAGCAGTGCAGCAACCACTTCACGGGCTTTGGCGAGGGCATCGCTTAGCTTTTCGGGATGCTTGCCGCCCGCTTGGGCTAGGTCCGGCTTGCCGCCACCCTTGCCCCCTACGACTGGTGCCACTTCGCTGACCCAGTTGCCGGCGCTTAGGCCACGGTCCACCAGATCTCGGCTGAAACCAGCTACGATGACAACCTTGTCGTCACCTTCAGCAGCAGCCAGTAGAACCGCGGAGGAGCCAGTTTGCTTCCGAATCTGATCGATCAATTGACGCATCAGGTTCGAATTCACTCCGGCCGCTTCTGCCACAATAACGGTGACATCGTTAACCTTTTGACCAGCAGCCAAAAGCGTATCTGCGGATAGCGAACCAGACTTCGCACGATCAGCAATCTGCTTTTGCAGGTCGTGGACTTCCGCTTGCAAGGCAGCAATGCGTTGTGGAGCTTCGAATAGCCCCACATTGAGGCCACGCGCTACATCACGCAGGACTTGCTTCCTCTCATGGGCAGAGACCTTGGTCCCCTTAGCCTTCATCGGTTCCGTTGGGGTACCGCTTGGCTTTCCACCACTGGCCAGTTGCTTACGCAAGTCGCGAACTTGTTGGATCACGGTCTTTACCGAAGAAACCAGTTCGCTCTCTTGCGTTCCGAGCAGTTTGCACAGTTCGTCGACCGCAGCAGAAGTTTGGGCGACATATTCCTTCGCCTTAGATCCGGTGAATGCCACAATGCGACGCGTACCAGCGGCTACGCCTTCCTCAGCGACGACTTCAAAATCACCTACATCACGCGTGTTGTCCAAGTGAGTACCAGCACACAATTCTTTGCTGAAGTCGCCAATGCTGACCATGCGGGCAGGATCAGGGTACTTCTCACCGAACAGCATCATTGCGCCGGCCGTACGTGCTTCGTTAAGTGGTACGAACTTCCACTCAATAGGAGCCGCAGCAGAAATCTTGGCAGCCACATCACCTTCGATCGTGGCCAATTGCGTCTGATCAACGGGCGCCGGATTGCCGAAGTCGAATCGCAATTCGTCTTCTTGAACCTTAGACCCCAACTGATGGCAATCTTTGCCAAGCGTCTTTTGCAAGGCATATTGCAGAATATGCGTTGCCGAGTGGGCGCGACGGATCGCATTTCGTCGATCGCTGCCAACTTTGGCAGTTAGCTTCATGCCCGACTGCAACTTGCCTTCGGCAACGTAGCCGTGATGCAGCAGCAGGTCGGCATCCTTTTTGGTGTCGGTAACGACAAACCGAACGCCCTTGCCAACGAGTTCGCCTTGATCGCCAACTTGACCGCCTGCTTCACCATAAAATGGCGATTGGTCAAGAACCACGATCGCGGTTTGCTCCTCGCCTGTGGCTTCCAGCGAATCCTTCAGCGTGTCCTGCTGAACAATCCCCTGCACATGGGCTTCTGCCTCGGTGGATTCGTATCCGAGGAACTTTGTTAGCTTGAGCACTTCCTTCAGGGATTCGATCGGCCCCTTCTTGAAGACCACATCGGCCAGCTTGCCAGACGTGGTGGCATGTTCTGCCATCGAAGCCTTGAAGCCATCCCAGTCGAAGGTAAAGCTAAGCTCACTAGCCATTTGCTCAACCATTTCTGGCGGAACGCCATACGTTTGGTAAAGCTCGGCCGAATCAGAGCCGTTCACTAGCACGCGGTCGTGGGCTTTCATGTCGTCAAACATGCGGTTAATGCGTGCAAGGCCCTCGCCTACCGTTCCAAAGAACGTGTTCTCTTCGGCGATGATTCCCTTCTGTACCCGTTCAATCGTTTCCGAAAGTTCTGGGTAGGGGTTCTTCATCATTTGGGCGACCATCGGCACCAGTTGATGCAGGAAGGGACCACGCAGGCCCATTTGGTAACCATCGAGAACGGCTCGGCGTAGCAAGCGACGAATGACATATCGCTCGCGATTCGGGCCGGGCAGTACGTTTTCATGCACGGCAAACGTGCATGCCCTTACGTGATCGGCAATGCGGCGCAGACGCCGACCATTATCGCTACCGGGTTCGTATTTCTGACCGCACACTTCAGCTGCGGCTTCTACGAGGGGACGCAGGATATCAATGTGATAGTTCGTATCAACGCCCTGCAAAACGGATGCGATACGCTCGAGGCCCATGCCCGTATCGATGTTCTTGCTTGGCAATGGACGAAGATTGTTTGGCGGTTCACCCACGCGATTGAATTGCGTGAAGACCAGATTCCAAATTTCGACCGACTTCTTCCCTGGCGGCTTGTAATAGATTTCGCTGCAAGGACCACAAACCCCATCAGGGCCTTGGCTTGGTGCACTGGCAGGCCAGAAGTTGTCATCCTCACCCATTCGCTCAATACGCGATACTGGCAGACCAATCTCGTTGTTCCAAATATTGGCTGCCTCATCATCGTCCAAGTAAACCGTCACGGTCAGGTGCTCGGGATTGATGGCCAGCCACTTCTTGTCGGTCAAAAACTCCCAAGCCCAGTGGATCGCTTCACGCTTGAAGTAATCGCCAAAGCTGAAGTTGCCCAGCATCTCGAAGAACGTATGGTGATAGGCCGTCCGGCCTACATTGTCGATGTCACCAGTCCGCAAGCACTTTTGACACGTCGTCGCGCGCGTGAATTCCAGCTTCACTTTCCCCAGGAAATGGTCCTTAAAAGGATTCATGCCCGCAGGGGTGAACAATACCGAGGGATCCCAGCGTGGCACGAGCACATCGCTTGGCTTACGGGTGTGTCCCTTGGATTGGAAAAACTCCAAATACTTCTCGCGCAGTTCGTCGGTCTTCATGGCTAAAATCGGGCCTTCCTTGTCGTATCACTTGACGTAAGGCCCGTAATATTAACCTTTTGTGACGATTCGGACCAGACGACCTAGCGGCATCGAACCGCCCCTTGCCTGGCATTAAAAAACAGGCGGTTTTTCCAGAAGAAGCCCCAAAAACTAGCCGGCTGCAGCATCGCCGGGAAAGCCAACGTGGCTAAGGCGACGGTCCTGCCGCAACCGTCCGTTGCAGGGAGTCTTTGGCGCCGCTGGATTCACTGCCAAGCAGGGTTAGCTGCACGGGACCCGCCTCGGCTGCCACGATTTGAAGGAACTGCTCTGGCGACCCGCACGGCTTACCCAGTGCCTGCACCAAAAAGTCTCCCGGCCGAATTCCAGCTTGCCATGCGAGGGAATTGGGCAGAACCTCAATCACCCCCACGGCCAGTTTCCCCTCAAGTGATCGAGAAGCCTGTTGAAAATTGGGGCAGGCCGTCGCGTAGTCGACCTTTAAGCCACGCCACACGGGAGTCGGCACTTCGGCAAAGCCGGGACGCAGCGGATCAGCCGGTCTTTTTCCCAAGGTTACCTTGGCTTTTCGGGCCTCGATCCGATTTCCACCCGCATCGCGGGCCGCCAAGGTGAGTTCAACGGTGGCCCCGGCCGCCTTTCCATTGATGTTGCGAATTAGCTCAACATCGTTGGCAATTGGCTTGCCATCTACCTCGGTGATGATGTCATCTACCTTGATCCCAGCAGCAGACGCCGGCGTACCAGGGACGACATTGGCAACCTGGGCGCCACGTCGATCGGCCTTGGATTTATCAGAACGCAGTTCCGCCGGTGCGACTCCCAGAAAGCCGTAGCTAGGCTGTCGCCCCGATTTTAAAAGCTCCACCGATCGCAAAAAGGTCTCGTCGACTGGAATCGCATATCCGCCGGAGCGCTCGTGCCCCAGCACTGCTCCTAGGCTGACCGTCAAACCGACCATCTCGCTCCGCATGTTTACTAGCAGTCCGCCACTAGAGCCCAGTTCCAGGCTTGCTGTCGTTTGTAGCAGAGTTCCGTAGTGGTGAAGTGTCGCCCGTCCATCCGAGGGAAGTTCTTCCGATGGTGCATCGCCCAAGTTGGACTTCTCGACCGATCGGCTTGGAGCGCTGCGATGAAAATTAGAGATCACTCCAAAAGATGCAGATGGAGTCCCATCCTTTGCTGCGCCAGAGAGATTTCCTAGGGCAACGACAAAGGCCCCCTTCGAAAGTGTGTCTGCATTGCCGATCTTGACGGCTGGGAATTCCTCGCCCGCAATCTTTAGTACAGCCAGGTCGAGCCAGGGATCGCCCGCCTTGAGTTCCGCCCGATACGGCTTTCCGGAATACCAAACCAAATAGCTCGAACTTTGCCACTCACCTAGAACATGCAGGTTCGTCAGGATCAAACCGTGAGAGTCGATAATAACCCCGCTACCAAATCCGAGCGGCGGCTGTTGGGCGTCGATGGGAGAGGATTCGCCTGTCCCTTTACGCTCTTTCGCGTAGCGATAGACCGATACAACACTTGCGTTGCATTCGGCAATGACATGCTGCACGCGGCGTTCTAGTGCGGCAGCCTGCTCAATGTCCTGTTTGCCGGTGGCATCACCACGAGCCTGGGCAGTGTCTGTCTCTACGGGAGTTTGGCCCTGCGATACCTGGCCCCAGGCCAGCGCAAAACCAATAAAGACGACACATACACCAGGCCATCGTGCTGCTCGGACAAACGACATCGGCAAAGCTTCCTTGAAGTACCAATCTCATGCTGGCAGTCCCTCAGGTGTTACTGATGGACTTATACTCCGCGAAAATCGCGGCCCACATGCGGTGTACGACAAGGAGTCGCCTAACCGACTAGGAGTCTTCTTCTTCGCTGCCACCTGCCTCAACAGGAACAGCACCGGCACCAGCTGCTACGATCTTCTCGCGAATCTCTTCCGCAACCGAAGTGTTTTCCTTTAAGTAGGCACGAGCCTTCTCTTTGCCTTGGCCAAGATAGACATCGCCATACTTAAACCAAGATCCACTTCGAACGACAACCTTTTGCAAGATTCCCAGGTCGATCAAGTCACCTTCGTAGCTGATGCCACAGGTGTGCATCATGTCAAATTCAGCCACGCGGAAAGGAGGGGCAACCTTGTTCTTTACAACTTTCGCACGCACCCGTTGTCCTACAACCTCTTCGCCATCCTTCAGCTGACTGATACGGCGAACGTCGATACGACACGAGCTATAAAACTTCAGTGCCCGACCGCCAGGAGTGGTTTCTGGGCTGCCGTAAGATACGCCAATCTTTTCGCGGATTTGGTTGATGAAGATGATGCAAGCCTTCGATTTGGCAATGACGCCCGTTAGCTTACGCATCGCTTGGCTCATCAAGCGAGCTTGCAAGCCCACGTGTGTATCGCCAATCTCGCCATCAAGTTCCGTCTTCGGTACCAATGCAGCAACCGAGTCAATTACGATCACATCGACAGCGTTGGACTTCACCAACATCTCCGTGATCTGCATGGCCTCTTCGCCGTGGTTCGGTTGGCTGACCAGCAAGGTCTCCAGTTGAACACCCAGCTTTTTGCCCCACGAAGGATCAAAGGCATGTTCGGCGTCGATCAACGCGGCGATTCCCCCCGCCTTTTGGGCCTGGGCAATCACATGCAAGGCCAAGGTGGTCTTGCCGCTCGATTCAGGGCCAAACACTTCGATGATGCGTCCGCGTGGAACACCTTGGCCACCAAGGGCCATGTCCAGCGAGAGGCTTCCGGTGGGAATCCCGTGAATGACTAGCGAATCCCCTTCAAGGGGCATGATCGAGCCTTCACCAAATTGCTTTTCAATTTGCTGCAGCGTTGTCTTCAGTGCACTGTTGCCATCAATCAATGCAGCCATCTTGTCGGCAGGCGATGCATTGGCTTTGGCTTTGTCTTTTTTTGCCATACGAGAATTGGCCTTCTCTGTGGTGACCATGAAACAGTTCCTTTTATGTGGGAGTTCGGAGTAACTTACAAGGGTCCAACTCGACAGCAAGCTTCGATAGCCTCAAATGTACACTGAACAGAAGGGCACTGTACAGAATGGCATCGGTCTGCGTCAAGCTCTGACAAGAGTAGTTTTCGCGAACCCAGTGACACGTTAGGTCACTGGCCTCATTAGGAAATTAGAAAAACGCCGGAAACACCGCAGAAAACAGGGCTAAAAAAGTTTTTTCGCCCGCTCAGATTTTGGACCAGCCAGCGTGGCAAGTCCGACAAAAACGACTCCCCTGCCACCCAGGGATATCCCCGAAAGGGTGGTATGTGGGGCATTGGGTAGTTCTTAGCCGAGTTCGGCGTGCCCCAGTGGCTCGTAGGTTGGCCCGTTACGGCCAATGACGCTCGACAAGATGGCAACTTCGTCCACGACCGTCAGGTCACCGTCAAAGTTTGCCTGCTCGCTCATCAACTGCATCAGCGTATCAAGCTCGGGCCCCTCGGCTCGTTTGGCGCGCCCCAATGTGAGGTGTGGCTGGAATCGGCGACGATCTTTGGAAAAGCCAAAGTCACGATGCAAGGCATCTTCCAGCACGCCATGAAGCTCGCGAAGCTCCTCCTCGCCCGACTCAAGTCCCAGCCAAATCGTCCGCGGATCTTCCAGGGTGGGAAATGCGCCCAAGCCACGAAAGACCAGTTCAAACGGTTCGACTGTCTTGGCTGCGTCAGTCACGACATGACAAAGCTCAGCCGCTTCAAGTTCTGGAATCTCTCCCAAGAACTTGAGCGTCAAATGCATGTGCTGTGGCTTTACCCAGCTCACGTCCGCGCCGCTTTCCTGAAGAAGTGCAATTAACTTCTCGGCGCGGCGCTTCACAGAAGGGGCAAGCTCGATTGCGATAAACGTTCTAAGCCGGCCCATTAAAAGCTCAACATTCGGCGGTACTTTTCCATCCGCAAATCAAGATCCGAACGGTCAATCTGCTGCATCCGCTCAAGGCTGAAATCCTCGACGTTGTAGCTTGCTACCAAGATGCCATACGCAAGTGCTTCCTTAATCGTCTTCGGATCGGTCGAGCGTTGCGATGCCAAATACCCCATCATTCCGCCTGCAAAACTATCGCCGGCACCCGTTGGGTCAACAACACGTTCCGTTGGAAATGCCGGCAAAACATAGGTTTCATGCTCGGCGAAGAACATCGCGCCATGTTCTCCCTTCTTGACGATCACAAACTTCGGACCCATCTCGCGAACCTTATGTCCGGCCGTCACAAGGTTCTCTTCGCCCGTCAACAGCTTGGCTTCGCTGTCATTCAGAACGAGTCCATCCAGCCGCTTTAGCAGCTGCATCAAATCGGAATGCGTTTCGCGAATCCACAAGTCCATCGTGTCAGCAACCACCAGCTTGGGGCTGGCGACTTGGTCCAAAGTGCTCAGCTGAACCTGAGGTGCACCGTTGGCCAAGAAGACGTATTCGGATTGCTTAAACGATTCAGGAAGCTTGGGCTTGAAGTCGCCAAACACGTTCAGTTGAACTTCCAGCGTCTCGCGGTCGTTCATGTTTTGGAGGTACTTCCCCTTCCAATAGAACGTCTTGCCCCCCGGCACCACATGCAGGCCCGAAGTATCAATATTTCGCTTGGAAAGCATCTCCGTTTCGGCGCTAGGCCAGTCTTCGCCTACCACGCCAACCAGCCGAACGGGCGTGAAAAAGCTGGCGGCATACGAAAAGTAAACTGCCGATCCGCCAATCACGCGGTCACGGACCGCAGTTGGAGTTTGGATGCTATCGAAGGCGACCGAGCCGACTACCAAAAGTGACATGTCAAAAAATCCTCAAGGCGTCCCGAAACCGGCCCCGTGGGGCCCAGGCAATTCCAGGCGGGAAGCGTAATGGTTTTCCAGGCGTGTAACGAATATCCCAAAGAATGCCATGTTATACTGATTTGGCCTTGCCAGCACTATTGGGCTCACCCCGACGGCTGGTCAAGTTAACAAAGATCAACTCCGCTTAGACTTGCAGTAACGGCAGTGCCACTTTGAACGTTTTGGCTGGAAGAGAAGCATGAAAAGTCTGCCCGGTTACCAGAACCTGATCGCCCTGGCAGTCATCTGTTTTTTGGGGGCAACTGGCTCTCTGGCGTTGTTGCACGCTCAAGAAGCTCCGCGTTATTCCGCCATGCTTTCCAATGGAGAGCGGATCACCGGTCAGGCGCTTGCCGATTGGCACGATGCCAACGCCAATCCCCGGCTCGATAGTCGTCCATTATTTGATCCGTCTAATCCGATGCGCTGGCTCATTGACCATGCGCAGCCGTCGCCGGTTCAGCCGGTCGCCTATATCGAAACGCACCTGGGTGATCGTTTGCCGGGGCGAGTGGTCGAATTTCATGGTGAAGATGAGTTCCTGTTTGAGGCGATGCCATCTCATGTAGTCATCGAACCAGCGGTTCCGTTTGAGCCGCCACAAAAGCCGGCCGGGCCAAGCGTCCGTGTTATTCAGTCCGCCATCAAGCGAATCGTTTGGCAACGCCGCGGCAAAACGCCCTACGTTCCGGGGCAAGTTCTATACCGCGATGGTCGTTCGTTAATTGGTCGAGCCATTCGTTTTGAGAATGGATATATCAACGTGCTGCTGGTCGAAGGACCGCAGCGCATCTCTTGGTCCGACATTGCAGAAGTTCATTTGCCAGAGGTCGACTTTTGGTCCGCCTACTGGGAAGAGCTGGCAGTCGTTGCTCCGAACATTGAGACTCGCCTGATTCAGGTCGAGACCAACGCAGGGCTTGTGGTGACTACTTCGCTCGCGCGGACGCTTCGACATTTCAATGGCAATCCTCAAGACGCCAAAAGTTGGTTGCATGCGTTCCAGCCCGCTTGGAGCTTAGACCTGTTGTGGATTCCATCGCGCGACATCGCAGTTCGTCGCAGCTTTTTGCCAACCGAAGTTCCTCTTTCTCGTGTCCCTAGCACCAGTTTCAAAGCACGGTCGCTTCTTTCGGGAAGTGGTGGTAACACCAACGTCAATCAAAATGCTCTCGGTGGTCCGCTGCGAACTTCCAAAGAGTGGTACGGCTGGGGGCTGGGCACACAGGCCCAGTGCGAATTGGTTTACAACCTTCCTAAACAAGTAACGGCCTTTCGTTCTTTGATCAGCCTTGATCGTGTGGTGGGCCAAGGTGGATGTATTCGAGCGAGAGTCTTTTCAGGGGCCGGCAAAGACCTTCGCTGGGAAAGTCCTTTCCTTGTCGGGTCCGAAACCATTGCCGATACGGGAGTGATCCCATTCACCGGCGACACCCCAGCAGCCCGCAAGCTAACTCTTCAAGTCGATGCGGCCCATGATGGCCGACCCGCCAATGCAGACCCGTTCGATATCCGTGACCATGCCGATTGGGGTGATCCAGTTCTGTCACTGGACCCAGTTCAAGTCAAACAAGAGATGTCGGCGCGTTTGTCGTCACGTTTCTTTGCTTGGAATGGGGCGAGTGTAAAGTTTACCGGCGAACCACTGCCGGCCGATTTTGTTCCCGAGGTCTTGTACGCCAAGCATGATCCAACGCCGTCGCCGGGCCGTCTGTTTACAACGATCGCTGGCAAAGGTCAGCCTCTACTCATCACCAAGCAGTTTCCTCTAAAGCCTTCGGATAACTGGCTAGTGATTTCGGCCGTGCGCCTCATGCATCGTGGCCCCGAGCCAAATCTTCGAGGTCTTTATTCAAGGCGCACCAGTCGCTGAAGGTAAGGTGCCACACATCCTCGGCAATCCCGACGAGAATCGGCCGCTGGCCATCTCCTTGGCCCCCTATCAGAAACAAGCGGCGGGCAAGCCAACCAGCATTACCGTCGAGATTCGCCAAGTGGGGGCCGCCGACTCAGCACCAGTCTTTTATCGTGGCATTTACTGCGCGCCGAGCTGCCGACGATCTATCGCGTTTTTGATGAGCCGACGGTTGCCATGCAACTTCCCAAGGGAAAGTCGCTGGATGTTGTTCGAGTGGAAGCGGCCAGCATCGTGCATGGTGACACGCACTCAGGCGATTCAGCCTTACGCGTCGCTCCCGACAAAACGCTGACGATCCAGTTTCCGAAGAAGATCGCCATTCGCGAGTTGCCCAAATGGGGTGAGTACCGCTTCATCCGCTTTGCCTTTCGCAAAAAGGGAGAGGGACGGGTTTCGCTAGAAGTGCTTGGAAACAGCCAGCGCGTTGAGGCTGCTCGGCTGGACGCCGGTAAAGGTGATCCGGTAGGGGGCAACGCGATTCGCTTTTGGCAAGAGAAGCTTCCCGACCAGTGGACCGTGCATTCGCGCGATCTCTATCAAGACTTCGGCGCGATGGACGTCGATGCCATTGCGCTCGGTTGCCCCGATGGTGAGTTTGTTTTGTTCGATCACGTCTACCTTGCTCGCGGCTGGGAAGATTTCAATTTGATTCCTGGCGCACCCTCAGCCGAGCAAGCCAATGAAAAGGCTCGCACCGATCTAAGCAAAGCGACAACCGAGCGTAACGCTCCTTCGGTGGTTGCGCTTCAATTGCCCAGCGGCCGATTTGCTGGCGGTGTGATCGTCCGTCGCGATGGAGAGATTTTGACGGCGGGGCATCTGCTAGGGGCAGTGGGACAAGAGACTAAAGTGCAATTGGCCGACGGAAAAGTTGTCACAGCGAAGACCCTTGGCATTTGTCGCGACTTAGATCTTGGGATGTTAAAGATTGAGCCGCCCGGCGAATTTCCCGCAGCCAATGTTTATGATCGCAACGAAGTCGACATGCGTGAGCCCTTTGCCACGTTGCTGATGCCGAATATGACCGACGCCAGCGCACGACCGCAGGTCAGCGTTACCTTCTTGCGGCAAAACTTTGGTAGCTTCGCTTGGTCTGAACTAGACCCGGCGGAATGGTCGGCCGGCGGTGCTCTTCTCAATCGAGCGGGCCAGTTGGTTGGCATCCATGTGCGCCGTAGTCCGTTTGGCGGCGCAGTATTCACCCGGCTCAACACCCAGCTCCATAATCCCAGCTTTGAAAAGATGCGCCAGGGGCAGGTCTTTGGCGCCTGGCCCATCGGATCGGAGCCTGTGCTTGGCCTCGAAGTAAAGCGTGGCAAAGAGAAGGGCCTGCAAGTAACCAAGGTGTTGTCTGGCACTCCAGCAGCCGCAGGTGGAATTTCCGAAGGGGCGATTTTGATGAAGGCCGATGGTCAAATGCTTTCAACCCCGGACGATCTCGTCAAGATCCTCTGCCAAAAAAACGATGGCCAGGAAATCTCTCTCGACTTCGATCCTCCTCAAGAGAAGAAGATCAAATTGGCGCCAAGGTAAGGTGCCAACAGCGGTGAATTCAGGCGTCGTTAGGTGTTTGTTTTCAATTTCGCCATGATTACAAAAGATCAGATGATTCCGCTGCTCCTAGAAGCATGCCCATCATTTCAGGCCGACGTTGACGCGCACCGCAGCGATTATGGTGAGGAGATTCCATACGTTCTACTCGGCGATTTTGTCCACCACTTGCTTTACCTTTTTCGGCAGCACCAGGCTGATAAGTTGCGTGCAGTGGCCCGCGTTATCGAACGTCTGCATGTCGAGGGGGACTCTTACGTTCGGGAGGCAGCCACGATTGGTTTGCTAGAGGGAATTCAAAACGTTTGGAGTAATCAGGGGGTCGAGCCAGAGGTGTTCGTTCCATATTTGCTTCCCATTAGCGCCAAGTGGTGGCAGAGTCTCAATGATTTTTGGGATGGCAAGATAAGGTTTGTTGGTGACGGGCTGTGAATCGCGAGTTCGTCAACTTTGACCTGCTTTCTGACGCGAGTGAATATTTTGACTCGGGAATGATGCCATGGACTTTCTTGTCCTACCCGACCAGCCTCGCAGTTGATCGAGGACTGCCAGCAGATCTGGACGTGTGGGAGCTAATTGGTCATTGGCAAAAGCGAGGTATTGCATTCGCAATCTGGATAGATGGAATGGGAAATGGCGTGACCTATTGTGCGTGCCGCAAAGAGGATATTCAAAGGCTGTCAGACGTGGTGCAAGAGCTCGAAGAGACGGGGGAAATTCAAAAAGGGTTTTGCTGTGAAGCAGCCGAACGGCTATATGCAAGTGCGAGCGGAAACTCCGCATGAAACGCGAGACGGCAAGCATGTCTGCCAAAGGGGCGTGCCTTTACTACTCTTGTCCCCGGTGGTGGATGAAACATTGCGTCCGTTTTTCCATCCTTGGGTTCGATGACGTTTGGCACCGTGGTTTACCAATTAACGGATACCTCGATTGGGAAAAAAGGAAGGCAACGTGCAACACATAGAGCAATGGCTTTGTCGTGTCGCTGACGAGGCGAAGGCCGGGAATAAGGAGTACTGCGTACTTCTGGAGTCCGTGGCATTTCCTGATCGCTGGGTACAGTTGACTTGGGACTCGGTGAATGCGGCCTATCCGTACACGGATGAACCACTCGCCCGAATAAGGGCCGACGGCGTACCGACTTACCCGAATATGACTTTGTCCGAGTGGGAGTCGGAAAAGTACGCAACCTTCAAACACCCGCTAAAGCCACTAGCCGAGATCGCGGAATTTGTTTCCCAATACATCGAGGTAATCCTCGGCGTAAGCTCGGCCGAAGACGCTCTCTCTGTCGAAGAAGAGCAGTTGTAGCCCTCGCCCCATTGTTCCGCCGAAGTCGCTGGCAGGTCGGTCTGGGGAGGCCCGTAGTTTGCTGGATATATAGCTGGTTGAAAGCGATGCTTTAGGCGACACGTATTGGCTGCCTGATCCAGAAGGTAATGTTCTTTCACCCAAAAGTTGCGAACCGCTTTTGAGAAGGATAAATTCAGTAGATGAACAGGGCGGGTTGGCGGGACGAGAAATTCTGGCGATCCGTCGCAACTCTTCGCTCGGCCAAGCAGGTGGAGGTTCACAATCCCGTGGTCCGCTGCAAGCAAGACGCGTATTCCCCCCGCGATTTCGCAGACAAATAAAGCGTTATGCCAGAGAATAAGGAGTGCCTCACAATGCGACGTGTAATCGGTTATGTGATAGTTGCGATGGTCTGCGTTTGGCTTGGGATTTCAAACGGACTTGCTGATCCTCCACCACAGCAAGGTGCCCTTCGGCCAATGTCGATTAGTGATCTGGAACCGAAACTCGATGGCAACGAAGTCGCCATTAAATTTACTATCGCTGGGGTAGATGGAATCACTCAACGGGTAAATGAAGTACAAGCACCATCGTTTTTAATTGAGGCGGACTCCGGCAAACACAAAAATCGGCTTTCCGTGTGGGTTGAGGGAGAGCTTGCAAACGTCTTGGACCGATTGCAGATGTCAGCCTTTCAGGAAAATCAATTGAAGGTAGGGACAACCATTGTTGTGGCCGGACAGGTTCGCGTCGACAAGTTGGACTCGCACGTGTATTTGCTTTCCGTCACAAAATGGAAGAACTTTCGTATTCTGCCATCAGAAGGAAAGAAATAGGCAAGCCGTCTGATATGCCGTAAGCAATCCAGAGAGGGTGTGTTTGATGCGAATTTCAACAGGCATTTTGTCCGTGCTAACCCTTGGCTTGTTTTGTGGACTTGCGCACGCCGAAAAGCCGCTGATGTCCCGAGAGGACTTGCTGAAGACGGCGACAAATGTCGTCACGGGCAAGGTCCTCACCATCTATCAGCAGACGGAAGTGGAACGCGATTGGAAACGTACAAAGTATGTTGCAGAAGTTCGTGTTGAAAACACGGAAAAGGGAGAGGGGGTGACTCCAGGGTCCTTGATCTACGTACGATACTGGCACCAGGAATGGAAAGGCAAAGGAAGTCCACCGCCGGGCACAAATGGACATGTCGACATCCCCAGTAAAAACGCCGCCGTGCGGGTGTACCTTGCTCGCAATAGCTACGACGGATTCGGTTTTGAAAATAAGGATGGGGGATTCAACGTGATTGGAACGAATGGGTTTGAAAGACTCCCGTCAAAACCTGGCAAGTAGTCCTCGCAAAAGAATGCCGTCACCATAGGCCAAGTATGGCCAGATTAAAAAATTCATCCACGCCTTGGGCGACCTATTGTTGCCCGCATTGGACCTGATATGAACGCGTTTTCCGATTGGTTTCCGCCGCTTGCAGCAGGGATTACCTTTTTAACCCTTGGGCTTTGCAAGGTGTACGGCTGGAGGAAGGGAATTGTCGGTGGCGGCGGAAAGTCCGCAGCATGTAGATTGTCTGGCAGATGCCCTAGTTGGAGCACGCCTTTCAACATGGGCGTTCATTCTCCTCCTGCTTACTGTGGGAGCGGTGAATCTTGGTCTCTTTGCGGCAGCCATTTCCGCCCGATGACGCAGGCACAAAATGCAGTGCAGCAGCGAAGCTCATCGCCTTCGCCGCTGCTGTGGCAGGATCTGGAAGTACCAGCGGAGTAGGTCGCTGCGCGCCAAGGGCTATGTTAGAATGTGCACGTGGTTTTTGGCGATCTGCTGGCGCTTGCTATTGAAGATGATGCTATGAAGACATGGTTCACGCCTCGCTTGATGATTCTTTGGGTGCTGTTCGGGCTGCTAATTGGTAATGCTTCGGCGGCCGATTCGGTACTCAGCAAAGTAGAAGTGAAGGACTCCCCTTGGAACGGCTTTACAAAGCACTCGTTTCAGGTCGAGGGATATCATGCCTATGTGGTTTCGCCGCTGGTAGCAGCGCCCGGCAACCCTTGGATTTGGCGAACCTCTTTCCCCGATTTTCATGCAGAGATCGACCTCGAATTGGCGCGGTCGGGTTTCCATATTGGATATCTGGACGTTGTCGATCTGCTGGGGTCGGACAAGGCGCTTGACCTGATGGATCGGTTCTATGATCAGGCCCGATTTCAATGGAATCTGGCTGAAAAGCCAGCGCTTGAGCCCTGTAGCCGCGGCGGCCTGCACGCCTATCGTTATGCCGCTCGGCATCCCGAGCGGATTGCTTGCATTTATGCCGATACGCCGGTGATGGACTTTAAGAGTTGGCCTCTGCAGGCGCAAAGAGAAGGCGGGCGAATGGCCCAAGATCCTCAAGTCGTACGGCTTTAAAGATGACGCGGAGGCGATGGCCTTCCAAGGGAATCCTGTCGATCAACTAGAACCACTGGTGAAGGCTAAAATTCCCCAGCGGCATGTGGTATGCCTAGTCGACAAGGTGGTGCCGCCAGAAAACAACACGTTCGAGGCCGCTCGTCGCCAAAAGGCGATGGGGCTGGAAATGGAACTGGTGATTGTACCCCAGTCCGACCAGCTGGAAGGACATCATTTCCCGGTGCCAGAGGTGTTTGCTTCTGCGCGATTTGTGATGAAGCATGCCTCGGTCCTGCCGAAGCAAAAGGAATATTTTGATCTTCGTGATGGCGTTACCAATGCGTTTGCCAAGTTCTCTACCGAGAAGGTAGGGCGAGTTGCTTTCTTGGGGGGCTCGATCACGCATAGTTCTGGCTGGCGTGATGAGACGATTGCCTATTTGACGAAGCGCTTTCCAGAAACCAAGTTCGATTTCATCTCGGCGGGAAATCCCTCTTGCGGATCGGTGCCCCATTCCTTTCGCTTGCAGCAAGATATCCTTGCCAAGGGGGAGCTTGATCTGCTGTTTGTAGAAGCGGCCGTCAACGATGGTTCGAACATCCTCGACAAAAATGCCTCCTCCAATGGAAAGCCTGAAGATTGCTTGCTGGGAATGGAAGGGGTTGTACGGCATGTTCGTTTGGCCAGCCCTAAGACTGACATTGTGATGGTGCACTTTGTAATGCCATCATTCATGCAGGATTATCGCCAAGGGAAAACGCCTGAGGTGATCGCTCAGCATGAAAAGGTGGCCCAGTATTACGGCGCTGCTTCATTGAACCTGGCACAAGAAGTGACCGAGCGGATCGATGCGAAGGAATTCACCTGGGAAGAGGACTTTCGTGATCTGCATCCTTCTCCATTTGGGCATCGCTTGTATGCCAATAGTATCGCTCGCTTGCTAGATGCCGGCCATGATGCGGCCAAGGGGAAAGCTGTGAAGGATCATGCTGTTCCACCAAAGCCGCTGGATGAGCGGAGCTTTTTCAAGGGGAGGTTTGGCGCGATTGAGACATCGCGAGACTTGAAGGACTTTGCCATCGTCCCGCATTCGAAGTCGAGCTGGCCCGGCTATCCCAATATGCCTGCCCTAGAGGCTTCGAAGGCCGGTGCTGGATTCAGCTTCGATTTTGAAGGGACCGCTTGTGGATTGTTCATCTATGCCGGGCCCGATACCGGCGTCGTAGAATATCGTGTCGATGGCGGTGATTGGAAAGTTGTCGATACCTTCACCGCATGGAGCGGTGGCAATACGCTGCCGTGGGCCGTCATGCTGGAACGGGAACTTAAGCCGGGCAAACATGCCGTGGATATTCGCCTATCCGAAAAGGTGAACGCCAACAGCAAGGGACCGGGTTTGAAAGTGATGTACTTGCTGCAGAACTAAGGGCTTGGCCGGAAGGATTGCCCGGCGAGTCTGGGGGCGTGAATGGTGTCATTGTGATGAGGTGCGAGGTGCCCATCGGCCGCATTCGAGTTTGGCAAATTCCATTCATCACTATCTCGACCGATCGGCCCTTTTTTTGTCATAGTAGTCATTAACGTGCAATACAAATGTTTTGCCAATTGCTGCACCAAGTCGAACTGGAACTGCATTCCCAATTAGCCTTCCCATAACATTGAAAACTACCTTTTCTCCCCTTGGTAGAAAGCGATAAGTCTTCGGAAACGTTTGGAGCATTGCGGCTTCACGCAGAGTGATAGCGCGATCCTGTTCGGGATGTCCGAATCTACCGTTTCCATATCCGAAGCACTGGGTGGTTATCGTTGGTGCTTGGTCATCCCAGGTCATTCTACCATAGACACTAGGGTAGGTTTCGCCCGAATCTTCTCGATGGCAATAGGCACGAAGAGATTTTGGCCAATCACGCCAAGTTCCACCTGGGTGAGAAGCCCGAATACGTTTCAGATTGATCGGACTCAGCCTACATGCGTGGTGCATTGAGTCCTTCGGGTCCACCTCACCGGCCTCAAGCTTCGGAAGATTCGAAATAGTTGCTTTGACAGTAGGGCAACGAATCGATCGTGTTTTGCTCAGTTCGATCGGCCCCAAACGCGATGCAAGAAGAACCAGTCGCTTTCGAGTTTGAGGTACGCCAAAATCTCGACAATCAACTATTGAATACCAGATTGAGTATTCTTTAAGTACTGACAAGAAATCTGAAAAGACGCAATGCCATGTAAGCTGTGCAACATTTTCCATCGTGACTAGATCAGGCTTGGTCTCGCCTATTATTCTTGCAAAATGGCGCACTAGCTCCCACTTGTCATCTGTTCTGTTTTTCCGGCTTGACCTACTATAAGTCGAAAACGGTTGACACGGGGCACAGCCGGCTAATAGTGATATCTGGTCTGAATTCCAATGTTTTCTAATATCTGTACCGGTCAACGTTGAAACGTCTTTGTTTAAGAATTTAGATCCGTTGTTTGTCTCGTAGGCAAATCGACACGCCTCATCAATATCGTAGCCTGCAACGACATTGACTCCTGCGCCTGCTAGGCCGTGGGTTAATCCACCTACGCCGCAAAACAAGTCCACACAAGATATCACTTAAGATCCTCCCGCGGCTGTCCTGATTGTGATATCGAGATAACAACAGTCATCAACATATTGCTTGAATGACTGAACCACTTGTCGCAAGTAGTCAACAGTTCTTTGCTTTAGCTCTTTAAGATCGCTAACAGTAACATTCTCCCCTGATTGCTCAAACGAGATCGAGCCGTGTGCTCAGCTTGTTTCGCAAGTCTTTGACAAACGAAAGCGCATTCTTGTCATCTCGAAAATGACGTTTTACCGCCGTTGCGACGGTTGGAGTTATATTCAGTTTGCATCCGATTCGTTCACTGATAGCTTCTATCGCAGTCACATCCCAGTTACCGCCTCCTCCTTTCTCAATTTCCCATTCCGCAATGGGCCGGTTTTGTAGCAATAGTTCACAGAAGTCCCACGCGCTCTCAAGCCTATTGTCTTGGCTCAGAATTGCGTGCGTCCGAGCTGAGGTACGAACCCATTCCCTCCGTATCGGCGGGTCAAGGTGCCCTGGAATCAATGAGCCACCGTCAAATGTTGCCTTCGCTACAGCGGCTATGCACCAAGTTGCAGTGGCTTCGACCAAATTATAAAGCTGGAGATAAACAGAAGCGAAAAGCATCTTTTGTTGTTGAGCTGTAATAATAGACCCGCCCATAGCTGGTGGGCCAGTCTGCGATTGGAGATTTAGCGCTTCTAGTAAATCAATGTAAGCGTCAATTTCCTGTATGCGATCCTCAAACGGCTGGGTGTCCATACTATTTCCCCAGGAGCCGATCGCGAACATATTCTAGACGCTCAGCTAAACGCTTTTTTGCGTTTGATCCACCAGATTTACTGTACTCTTTGAATGTCTCGCTGTTAATCCATTCCGAAACATCTGGTGTATTGGTTTTAAGTTTAGGCACTGCAGTAATTGCCAAATAGCTTCCGACAGACAATGCTTCAAAGCGGGTGTATCGTGTCTCTGTAGCGCTTGCGGTTTTTCGAAATCCGTACGGGAAGGTTTTCTCGACGAACTTCATAGTTTGGCGAAACCTATCCCTATACTCAGTAATTTTTTTCTTTACCTTGAACACATCATTCATAGCTTTGGCATAAGCGAAAAGGAAGGCTGCTGGCCTATCTCTATAGCCTTCGAACTCGTTGGCATAACCGTCAGAGTATGCGAAGAAGCGAGTAACCATCTCTTCGTGCTTACGAAGGCTTACCGACTTGGCTGGCACAGGCGCGAGCTTTACAAACAGTTCGTCTTTTGCCAATTCAATAATTAAATCTAGAAATGGGCCAGAGAGTGCTCCGCGCCGAACCTCTGCTTTGTTGGCAATTTTGCTGCCAGTATTAATACGTTCAAATATGTCAAACCTTGCTTGTTCGTCGGCGTGTTCATTGAGTATGATGCCGCGAATCGACCGATTCTTGATCTTTAGCTGGCGAGACTCGGGCAGATCCTTGAACACCAAGCCTTGAAGTTCCGTCAGTTCCGTCAATTCTCCGATTCTCAGCTCATTTTTCACGAATTGCTGAATTGTTCGAAGACGTTGAGAGCCGTCTACAATTTCTAACTTCCCATCTCCTCTTTCCCAGAAGAAAAGGAACGGAATTGGCAACCCCATTAGCAACGACTCGACGAACCTTGATTTCCTTTCATCCTCCCAAGTATCTTCACGCTGATATCCGGGTATCTCGAACTCTTTTTTTTCCATTTTCAGCGCGAGTAACTCCACCGAATAGTCGGTTAGATAGTACTCGATTCGTTTCGATTGCTCGACAATCTGTTCTTCAGCTCTAAAAACCTGCGCAGCTAGTTCTGAATCGACTGGCTGCTCATCGAAGCCGTCTTCCGCATCCGTCATGTCACTGTCCACCTAATCCAATTGAGTCAAACTGTGAGCAATCCCTTGACTTTTAACTACAAAATTGTACGTGATAGCATTGCCTGTCGCAACGTCAATGTACCGAGGGGCTTTGCAGGCGTTTGGAGTGTCAAAGGCATTTTGCCCAGTCAATTCTCATAGCAAGTGCTCACTGGTCATCAAACACAATGCGAACGCCATTGACTATCTGCCGCACGTTTAACGATGAGCGATAAACAGTCTAAATTGGTATGGAAGAACCGGGGCCGTGGTAAAGGCAAGAGTTCGGACATGGTCCATCGCGCGTTGCGCGTTTTGCAGCGATAGTGCCAATCGCCTTGAATTCTACCTATAAACTTATATTTCTATGTTGTCTAGTTCCGCAAGAATGGCATATTCAGCTGTGCCACTCAAATAATTCTTGCGCATTTGGCGACAAGAGGTGACCCTAGTAGGAGCTGAGCTATTGGTGAAGTCGAGCCCCAGAGTTCCTTGCGGTTGGACGCCATACCGAATCAGTACGAGGCGCAAATGCAGCAAAGGTGTCGGCAGTTAATTATGGTTGGTGAACTGAGCCTGGGGGCGGGAATGCAATCTCGCCAGGGGTGCCACTTGCAGGTACCGACGGGATACCATCCGTCGATCGGTCCGGGGGACTGGTTGTGGTCAATCGCCCAGGCCTTATCTGGACATTTCCCGTGCAGCGTGTCTTACACCAATATTTTGTCGGCAAGGGACCGTTTGCGATAGTACGCGAACAAACGGGAATGTTGTCGACCATTTGCTAAGCGGTTTGGGTACCGCGCGAACATGGTCAAGTGTTTTGCAGGGCTCGGCATCGCATGAGCTGAGCACGCGGATGCTCCCCAAGGGGCTACGGCAACTCTATCCCTACCGGTTGTAGGGGATGCTCTGCCGTTGGCGGCTTTACTAGGCTGCGGGGTCATAGTAGTCGATGGGGTAATGTGCAGTCTTCTCATGGATGAGACAGGCTGCTGAGCAGGGTGGGTTTGCCAGACTTCTTGCCCGTTTGGAAACCACTAGTCGGTTGTTTCTCCAAGGATGGTTCTGTAATGAAGTTTACTTTCCCGCGGTCTGCCGTGACGGCAGCGCTTTGGATCTCGCTTTGTGCTGGTACCTTGTCTGCCCAGGAAGAGCCGATTGGCACCGGGCTGAGCGTCCTTCAAAAGAATCCAGAAGGCGATGCTTCGTACGTTTCTACCGCGAGTAACTTTGATAGCGCCAATGCGGCAACCTCAGAGTATGGCGACGACGTTTACAGCGCGGTCTCCGCTCACCAGAACTGGTCCATCATGGCCGGCGGCGTGATCTTCGATCGCCTGAGCAATAATGGGACGCTGTTTACCGGGCCTGCGCCGGGCGTGGGAGATGTGGTGCCTGGAACGGGCGTGCAGTCGGGCTTTACCGTTTCCGCGATCAAGAATCGTGAATGCAACGATTTGGAAATTGGCGTGATGGCATTTGGCGGTAATGCTCAGCCGACGCTGGGACTGATCTTGCCAGACTCGACGCTCAACAGCAATCCGCCTGTGGCTATGCCAGGTGCGGGAGCTCTGATCTCTTTTTATGGCTCCAACTTTTTGAGCATCGAAGGGAACTTGCGCCGGCCGATCGGAGAGCGGTTGACCCTGTTGGCAGGCACGCGCTTTGTCAGCTTGGAAGAACAGTACCTATTTGCAGCATTGGCTGCCGCACCGCCGCAGGCCATGGCTGGCCGTCTCAAGACGAACAACGGCATGATGGGCATTCAGTTCGGAGCTGATGGAACGATTTGGCAGTGCAACCGTTTCAAGATTTCGGCCTTGGGTAAGGGAGGCATCTATTACAACGATGCCAAGAGCGAAAACACCCTGATTGCTTTGCCTGCGATAGTGCCGCTGGCAACACCTAGTGACAACCCCACTGCATTTTTGGGGCAAGCGGAGTTGGCTGGCACTTACCAAGTGACCGATAACCTGGGGCTACGCCTGGGCTATCAGACGCTATGGCTTGACCGGGTGGCGCTTGCACCTGCCCAAATCAATTCGGCCGGAAGCAGCGTCAATACGACGGGGCATGTGTTTTGGCACGGTGCTTCGATCCAGGCCGTACTGGGCTGGTAAGCGAAGTTGGGTTTCGTCGACCAACTACGCTAAGAAGTTATTTGTTTGTTCTGAGCCACAGGGCGCACTGGCCAGCCCCGAAACCAGTTTTCCCCGAATAGCCAGGTGTTGTTTCGGGGAACTTGCCAGTGCCACCCAAGGAACAACTTAGCGTAGATGGACTACAAGGTTTGGTTTGCAGCCTGCTTGCGCTGCAAACCTACGGGAGCGGGCTGGGGTGCTGCAAAAACTCTAGCAGGCTGGCAAAGTCCTTGGGGGAGAGTTTCTCTTCAAAGCCATCGGGCATGAGGGACTTGTTGTTGACCCGCAGTTCTTCGATGTTGTCACGCGAGATAAAGTCCTCGCCCCCTTGTTGTCGGCGAAGACGAATTCCGGCGGCCGTATCGGCGGCGAGTAGCCCCGCGAACACCTGTCCCTCCTTGGTGACAACGATGTAGTTAAGGAAGTCTGGCGAGACTTCCTGGCTGGGGCTTAAGATGTCGACGAGCAATGCCCCTTTGGGTCGACTGGCAATGCCGGAAAGCTCAGGCCCGACGCGTGAGCCTTTGCCCTTCATCTGATGGCAGCCGAGGCAGTGCTGCGCAAAGAGCTGCGCTCCGTGACGCGAGTCGCCAGGGATTTGCAGGGCCTCTTGATACTTTTTGACGACTGCCAGGCGGTCCGAATTCTCTTGCGACTTTAGCAGCTTGGTCGCTCGCGCTTGCAGATCGGTGTTTGGTGTTCTTAGGATGGCTTCACGCGTGGTGAAGTCGACTTCGGCCGGACTGATTGTACCGGCTTCGACCGAATCCAGCAGCAATTTTACCAGTGCAGGCTTGCGAGCCAGAGCAACGAGTAGCTCTCTTCGCGTATTGATGGGGAATGTGCCCCAGCGTTCTAAGATCGAGAGGGTTAGCTCGCTGTTGGCCAATTCGCCAAGTCCCCAAGCGGCCGCGGCATGGAATGCGGGGGCCTGGTCCAGCGCAATGAATCTTTCAACGAGCGTGGTACCGCTTGCGGGCTGCAGGCGAAGTACCAGACGAAACGCTTGAAGCCGCGAGGCTTCTGGCGTCTCTGGATCGATGGCGGCTTTGGCGGCGCTTGCCAGCAATTGCTCGACGATTGGCTGATAGCTATGCAAATGGCTGTTTTCATCGGCCAGCTGGGTGATCAGCGACAAATGATGCCGCGCGAGTCCATCGCTGACACCGGCCAGCAGGGGAAGCGCTGTGGCAGGATGCGACTTTAATAACTCGCAAACGGTGGTGATCTCTGCGGGCTTGTTGCCGGCACCAACCAGTTCGGCAACCTCTTGCAAAAGGATTTGCTGAGACTCGCTTGGCTTTTCTAGGGCCATTGAATGCTGCTGGGCCAACGTATTTAGGAATGCTGACGGCGAATCACTAAGACCGCTTAGTACTGCTAAACGCATCCAAGGGTTTTCGGCATCACTGGCCGCGATGGTGGCCAAAACGGCGCTGTTGTGATTTGCGGCAAGTGCCACTTGGAACCGCACGCGAGTGTCTTGGTCGGCGGCAAGTTTTGGCAGGGATAATCGTAGCGACTTTGCCAACGTTTCATCGGCAGCAGCCATCAGGATGGCTTGCTCACGCACGTTGGCGTTTTCGTCTTGCAAAGCCGTAGTGATCGCGTCGCTGGTCAGCTGGTTCGTGCCGGCCAAGGTCCAAAGGGCTTGGCGCGGGTGACGGGAAGTTGGCCCGACTTTGCCAATACTTTTAGGCGATCACCAAAATGTGCCGGAGCGGGACTTTGAAGCAAAAGACGCTGCGCCGTGTCACGCTGCCACGCATTTTCGGAGGTTAACAATTCGACGAGACCTGCTTCGGAAAATGTGGTGAGGTCAGTTGTTGGCTTGGGGTGGAACTGGTGATGGTGGATTCGCCAAATTCGGCCGTGCTGATGCCCCACACGAAAGTCGACATTGCCACGCAGTGCCTCCTGAACGAATTGCGGGTGTTCGACCCATTCTCGATAGAAGTCGGCCACGTACAAACAGCCATCAGGCCCCATGGCAAAGTTGACCGGATGAGACCAGTTGTCTTTGGTAGTGAGGAACTCGGTTTGATCCTCGCCCCGACGTGCAATAAAGGTGGGGCCATCCGGTGTTAGCGTTTTGCGATGAACGAGGTTCGTTAGGGGTTCGCAAACAAAGGCGTTTCCTTGATACTTTGGGCCGAGTCCATGACCGCGAAAGATGGTCAGCCCACAGCTGGCGTTGAAGTAGTCGGTTCGTTCACGATTGAACGTGCGCGGGGGAGAGCTAGCAGGATAGACTCGCCCTGTGTCGCTGGCATCGGCGATTAGCGCGATGGATTCGCCCCGCGTCAGCAAGGGGTTGCGGTTGAGATAGGCTTCCTCAAGCACCGCGTGGCGGATGGGGATTGTATTCCAGGAGAGGAAGCGATGGTTGAAATCATCTCGCGCGGTCCCGAACTGGCTGAAGCCAGCAATGGCCTCAAACTGCAAAGTTTCTGGATGAAAACGGAAGTCGTGGCGACGAAGAGAGACGGGCGGGGCGTCTGGCTTTTGGGGGTTGCGAACGTCGCCGCCGCTACGGCCGTTAGCACCGTAGATCCAATTGTCTAATCCCCAGTAAAGTCCATTGACGCGTAGTTGTTGATTGCCAGCCACAAACCCTGTGAAGAGAACTTCCCGTTTGTCGGCCTTGCCATCGCCATCGGTATCGCGCAGATACAGGATATCGGGCGCACTAGTGACGAGCAGGCCTTCTTTGTAGGGAAGTGCGCCGCTGGGGAAGCTTAGGCCTTCGGCAAAGGTAGAGGCGGTTTCATAGGTGCCGTCTTTGTCTGTATCGCGGAGCTTTTGAATCTTCCCGCCAGTTTCTGCGGTGGGATAGTCACTCATCTGCACAACGTACATGTCGCCGTGGGCATCCCAAGTCATGGCGACAGGGCTATCGATCATTGGCTCCGAGGCAACGAGCTCCATTCGCAAGTCAGGATCGGCAAGCTTCCACTGGGTGGCGGAATCTGCCGGGGAAAGTGGCGCTGGATCAGCAGCAAACAGCGCCCCGCCCATTGTCAAAAGCGTAGCAATGGGCAGTGTGATCGACTTGAGCATGCAAAGCTCCATCCCTGGCGAAATGCGTGTGGTGAATGGCTTTCAGCGGAAAATGCTACGGCTTTTGGTAGAGCTCTTTTAGCATTTGAACGGTCTCGTCAACGATCCGCTCGCCGGTCCCTTCTTCGGCATAGCTATGCAGCCCCATCCACGTTTGATAGCCGCCAAGCTGATGCCCTTCGCGCGTTGGCAAATAGCCGACCCAGTCGTTAGCAAGTTCGGCAACATAGGTATAGCGGTAAGGAGAGCGACGTTTGATATCCATGCCAAGTTGTGTGAAGAATTCTGCGGGGACACCGACGATGGCAACATCGCCAATGACCATGGTTTGAATCGAAGTGCTGCGTTCTTGGCCCTGCTCGGGAGCAAGCACGTCTCGTTGTTTGCGAAAGACTTCGATGATGACATCGGCGCTGGCGCCGGTTCGCTTTTTGCAATAGTCGACTACCTTCTTGTGTTCAACTGCCTCGTCAAAGGTGCGTACCTTAAACTTGAACGGGCGTTTGACAGAAACCAAGCGATCGACCGAATGCGGCTCTAAGTTGCCAAGTGCATGCTTAATCGCCAACTTTAGTCGGATGATCGATTCATCCGCATTGAGCGTTAGGTTGTGGGTCGATCCGGATGCGCCTTCCAGAAACAGGAAGTTGCCTCCGATCTCTTGTTCAAGCTCTTGAGCCGTCAGGCCGTAGGAAGAAGGGGACCGTACTCCTGGCTTGCGAGCACCGATGGTATGCGTTGAATGGTTGAAGATTACCGCTTCGTACTTCTTTTGATCGTTCAGGAAAGCAAGTACGGGAAGTTGGGGGTCAAAGGGACCTGTTGGGCGAACGACATCGTCCTTGAGACCGGTCCAGTAGATGGTGTTGTCGGCCAGTAGTAGCCGGCTGTTTTGGCCGTACGAGGACTCTTCGCCTAGTGAGAACTGGAAAGAGCACTCTTTGGCGGTCAGCCGAGCATTGGCGTCTTGTACCGCTTTGACAATGCCTGCTTGAACACGTCGGCAGAACTCTTCGTCCCGCTTGTAGCCATGCACGGTGCCGGTGGAAGGGGCGTGGTGAGTGTGCGTTGCGTTGACTAGCACGTTTTCGGCGGGGATTCCGCAAGTCTTTTGGATTTCGGCCAGGGCTGGGTCGACAAAGTCCTTGGTAAGAAACAAAACATCGGCTGCGACAAGTGCCACCTTGGGAACGCCGGGCTTTTCAAGCACGACGGCCGTAACGCGAAGTAGGCCTTCTTGTTCGGCCAAGGGTGCGCCCGTGATTCCACCACCGATGACCATCGTTCCATCTGCGATGAGTTCAGCCGAGGCAGAGCCGACTTTAACGCCCACGGGGTCGGCGGCTTGCAATGTTGCATTGATCAAAAGCAGCGCGAGGACAAAACAGAAACGGATGGATGCCAAACAATAATGCGTCGACACAGACATGCACGATCTCCCGGAGGTGATTCGCTGATGGGAAGGTTAAACGGATTGAGTGATCCGATTGTAGACGATTGTCGCTCGTCGTTCACGCACTATTTTGAGCTACAGGGTGGGAGGAATCGTGGACCTCGACTTTATAGACGACCATTCCGCGTACTTGATAATTTGGCAGGGCGGCAGGGTGATCTAAATCGCACGTATGCACCCAAACACGGGAGGGGTTTTGCTGCCACGCCATCTCAAGGACGGCCGACAAGAGAGGCCCCCCCAAGCGGCGTCCGACGAAGTCTGGCAAAAGACCGAAGTACGAGATTTCAATCTCATTTGCTGGCGAGGTATGCAGTTCAAAGTAGCCAATTGGTTGATCGCCAAGATGGGCGATAAAAGTGCGAAGTGTTGGAGCCTTCGCATATTCCATCCATTGTTCGTCGGACCAAAACCGTTTGTCATTCCAGGCCCAGGGCGCGCCGACGGCTAGATAATATTCGCGGCTTTGTTGCCACTGGTTGGTTAGGCATTCTTCCATTCGAAGAGGGCCGTCCACGGATGATTTGGGCCGCAGTTCCTTCGGCGAGCTCATCTCCAGGTAGGTCGTCGTGACAACGGACATGAACGCTTTCTAATGCCAAGGCGGATGCAACGCGCTTCAGCGACTAGGAGAAGTTAATGGGATCGCCGTAGTAAATGTGATGGGGGCGATCCGACTCGTCTTTCCAAATGGCGGTTTGCGGAATACCAAGGGCATGATATATCGTGGCCGCCACGTTTTCGGGAAGCTTGGGGTCTTCCGCAGGGAAGCCGCCATCTTTATCCGAAGAGCCGACTACGACACCACCCTTCACGCCGCCCCCCGCAATAAAGACCGATTGTACAGCGCCCCAGTGGTCTCGTCCGGGTGGCTTGTTGTTGATCTTGGGAGTACGGCCCATTTCGCCGAGCATGACAATCAATGTCTCCTCCAGCATTCCGCGCGTTTCCAGGTCGTCCAGCAAGGCGGACATGCCTTGATCCATCGGCGGAAGGAGGCAATCTTTCAATAAGGGGAAGTTGTTGTTGTGCGTATCCCAGCTTTCATTGTTGCCGAGGTTGACCTGGACCAGGTTGACGCCAGCTTGCACCAGTTGGCTTGCCATGAGCAATGACCAGCCAAACGCGTTCCGACCGTATTGATCAAGCAGTTTGGGGTCTGCATTATGAACGTCAAACGCTTTTTGAACGTTCGAATCCGTTAGCAGAGAGAGTGCCGCTTGACGATGGCGATCAAACGAAGTGACATTGGCCAGCGAGTTGAGTTCTGCACGCTGGACGTTGAGCATCTTTCGTAGGCCATCACGATCGGTGAGTCGATCTTTGTCGAGCCCCTGGGGTAAGCTCAAGTTGGGGGATTGGAATTTCAGGTCCGCGTTCCGCTCTCGCCCGCGCATGAAGTGGAATTCGTAATCGGGGTAGGCGCCGTAGGACTTTGCATTGTAAGGGGATGCTTCAATAAACCAGGGATCGCGGCGACTTCCCATCATGCCGCCAAATTGGCCCGGAAGCACTCGCCCGGTGTTATGAATGAGGCGTTCTGGCAAGACTAACGACGGCGGCAAATTATTGTTTCGACGTGGCAGTGAGCTACCCACAATGGATGCCATGGAGGGCCAGTCGCTGGGCTGCGGCTTGTTCCCATTAAAGCCCGGGGGCATGGGAGTTCGCCCCGAAAGGAAGCACATGTGTCCTTCGGAGTGCCCGTTGTAGGGAGAGGTCAGCGAGCGGATCATGCTCCATTTGTTACTGCGTACGGCCAACTTTGGCAGATGCTCGCAAATGTGAACGCCCGGCGTTTGCGTGGCGATGGGCGAAAACTCCCCCCGGATGCTCTCGGGGGCGTTCGGCTTGGGATCAAAGCTATCGTGCTGAGTCAGACCACCCGACAGGAAGACGAAAATGACCGACTTGGCAGTCCCTTTGAGGGGAGGTGCGGCAACATCCGAGGCCCTTAGCGCCGAGACATGGTTCATCCCCATGCCGAGCAGGCTAATCGAGCCGGCCTGCAAGATCGTACGGCGGTCACGAAAGTGAGATGGCACTTGGCTTTGCATGAATCGTCCTTCCTGGCCGGCGGGTCGCCATCACGCAGCAGATAACCGAGGTGGTGGGTAAACGGCAACTTCCTATAAACCTGTTTTGATGGGAGAGAGCCGCTATGTCAAGAGATTTTCAGGGATGGGGGCCTAAAGAGAGCCAAATTCGGAGGCTGAAAAGTGGTTTTGGAGCGAGGGGGAATTGGGCAGGCTAAAAAACGGGTTGGTACTTAGCAATGCGATTGGCCGGGGAGGTGGTGTTTGAATTGGTCTTTAAAAGGTCGAGCGTGAGGAAGGTAGTCGCCATGGTGGGGCAACAGCGACGGCGGCACTTGGCACGCATGCGGCGACTCGTTGAAGATCAAAAACAGGATTGACTCTTCTGCTGTTACAGGAGGCGCGACAGATTGACGTAAGGCGTGTGGATTGACGTTGATGCGGTGATAATGTGCACGATGCTGCCATTTGTAGAGCAACATCTCCGTTGAGGAATCTTCCTCTACATGTTTCTGTTTCGTTGGCATGTTGCCCATGCACTTTCTCGTGATTGTCCCCTAACTGTCACCTGGGGCACTTTCTACAATGGTCTTGGCTTGGAGGCAGGTTCCTGTCTCAACTCTCCCAAGCTGAAGAATATCACCGCCTTACCGGAGAGCAATTTTATGGTTGCCCGTGAAGACTTGATCGTGCGCACGTTGGGCCCTTGCACGGTCGATTCACCACTTCTTAAGTTCTTAGAATCTCGCCCGATTACCGTCAACAATGTGGCGGAAGATGATGGCGTGTTATTCGATGACTGCTTGTCAGTGGTGAGTGCTCGCAACTGTAGTGCGGCCGAGCTGCCCGTCTTTGAGCCAGCGGGCCCGCGTAAGAAGATCTTTTTTGATCCCTCGAAGACTCGCGCGGGGATTGTTACCTGCGGCGGTTTGTGCCCAGGGCTCAACAATGTAATTCGCGCTGGTAATGGAGCTTTACTTCCGCTACGGCGTGAAGCGGATTTATGGTTTTCAGAATGGGTTTGAAGGATTTACCGCCAAGCATGCACGGGATGTAATCGACCTAACGCCAGAGGTGGTCAGCAATATAAATGAGCAGGGAGGGACCATGCTGGGGACCTCGCGCGGGGCTCAAGATCCCAATGAGATCGTGGATTGTCTAGAACGGATGAACATCCAGATCCTGTTTGTGATCGGCGGCGATGGAAGCCTTAAAGGCGCGCTGAAGATTTCTGAAACCCTGCGCCAACGGCAATCGCGGGTTGCGGTCATTGGTGTTCCCAAGACCATTGACAATGACATTGCGGTGATCGATCAGAGCTTTGGGTTTCAAACCGCCTTTTCGGTGGCAACCGAGTCGATTCGTGCGGCCCACGTCGAGGCGCGGGCCTCTAGCAATGGTGTCGGCCTGGTGAAAGTGATGGGGCGGAATTCAGGGTTCATTGCCTGTTATGCCGCACTGGCGCAAAACGACGCCAATTTTGTGCTGATCCCAGAAATCCCGTTTCAATTGCAAGGCGAGCAAGGGTTTTTGTCGGTCCTAACGGATCGGATACAGAAACGGGGGCACGCCTTGGTGCTTGTGGCGGAAGGGGCCGGCCAAGAACTGTTTTTGCAGGCAGGCCATCAGTGCGATGCTTCGGGAAATGCCAAGCTGGAAGATGTGGGCGTGTTTCTTAAGCAGCAGATCCAGCAGCACTTTCGTGAGCGAAGCATCGAATGCAATATTAAGTACATCGACCCTAGCTACTTAATTCGAAGCGTGCCAGCCAACCCGTTTGATAGCGTCTATTGCTTGCGACTAGCGCACAATGCCGTTCATGCCGCCATGTGTGGCAAGACCGAAACCGTCGTTGCTCGTTATAAGGGACGCTTTGTCCATATACCGATTCCGATGTGCGTTCGCGCCCGAAACCGTGTCGACCCGTATGGCGATTTGTGGATGAGCGTCTTGGAATCGACGGGACAGCCAACAGAGTTTAAGTAGGAGGGGTGCTTCCCTCGGGCAGTGCGCCTCGATGCGATGTCGAGGCGCCAATTGCGATAAAGATGGTGGGCTTACTTCTTCTTTGCTTGTTCCCTACATTCCTTCGCGCACTTCTTGCATTGTGCTGCACAGGCTTGGCAGGCTTTGTCGTCTTTGTGCTTCTCGCACTCGGCAGCACACTTTTCACACGCGTCGGCACAAGCGGCGGAAATGGTTGCTTCCAGCGGACCGCCCCGTGCGGCGATTTTGGAGCATGCTCCGCAGATGTCGGAACAGTCTAGGCAGAGCTTGATGCAGTTTTTACGATCCGCCTTGCCTGCGGCTAGGTCATTGAGACAAGCATCAACACATGCGAGGCAGGTCCTCTCGCACTCATTACACTCCATCGAGCACAAATCGGCCTTCGCTTCAGCAGCGCTCGCCATTTGTCCTGCGATTCCTGCCACCGTCGCGGTGGCTACCATCAGCGTGAACAGGATGCGGAACATTGCACGTTCTCCTTTTCATCGAACCTTGGGTATCGCCGAGTTGTCACGTTGACTTCCCGGCTCGCTTTGCCGTTTCTTCGATCAGGCAAAGGCCATGCTCCAAGAGAATCATCACGCAGTTGTCTACGATCCGGTAAAATACATTGTTCCCACTTCGACGTGCTGCCACAATGCTTTTGTCTAGAAGACGTTGCAATTGGTTGGAGACCGCTTGCGGCTTCATCTCCAGTGCAGCTGCAAGGTCGATGACGCACACTTCCTCTTGCCGGGCAATTTCGTGCAGAAGCCGCAAACGAGTATCGTTCGCTAGTACCTCAAACAGCGATTCGACCTCGATAGCCTGCTCGCAGGAGAGCAATGGTCGCTGCCGAAGGCTTTGCTTTTGAGGGCAAGGAAGAGGGGGTTTGTTTACCGGACGCTTTGCCATGATATTCTCCAAGGACACTATTACACTATGTAGTGTAATGGTGGATGTAAAGCATGGAGCGGCAAAATGTAATGTTGCGCAGAAAGATTGAGGGCGAGCTTCCTGGCGCAATTTCCGTGCACCGGGGCCGATTCTTCGGGCAAGAGCCAGAGGCCAGCAGTTCCCGTTAGGATTTTCGTGAGTCTAAGCGATAACGCTTACGCCCTATTCCACAATCACTAGCGGCTTACCAAGTACGTCCATCTTGGGCTGGATGCCGAGGCCAGGGAGCTTGGAGGCTGCCATGCGGCCGTTAATGCGCTGCGGGGCGCCGTCGGCCGTAGAGACGGTGACGTAGCTATTGAAGTCGGTGCTCGTAAACAGGAATTCAGTCGGCGTGCTGTGGGCAAGGTGAGCGATGGCGGCCGTGGCAATGTCACCACCCCAGCTATCTTCTAGCGTCATGGCAATACCCATGCTGACGCACAGGTCGCGGGCCTGCTTGATCTTGGTGAGGCCGCCAAGTTTGCTGATCTTGAGGTTGACCACATCCATGGCGAGGTCGGCCTTGGCACGCAGCAGAACATCCAGGCCGTCGATATTTTCATCCAGCACAAACGGATGATTGGTGTGACGGCGTACGCTAAGGCACTCTTCATAGGTGAGGCAGGGCTGCTCAATATAGACGTCGACATCCGTAACGCCGCGTACCACACGCATTGCCTCATGCTGGGTCCAGCCGGTGTTGGCATCCGCAACGAGGCGATCGCCCGGCTGAAGCTGCGCAGCTACGGCATGGATGCGAGCAATGTCGACATCGGGATCGCCACCAACTTTCAATTGAAAGCGGCGATAGCCTTCCGCACGATATTGGGCCACACGGCTGGCCATGATCTCTGGGGTTTCTTGGGAGATCGCTCGGTAGAGATGGAAGTCGTCACCGTAGCGACCGCCGAGCAGTTCACAAACAGGAAGGCCGGCGAATTGCCCCAAAATATCCCAGCAAGCAATGTCGATGCCGCTCTTTACGTAAGGATGTCCCTTAAGAGCCGCATCCATCAGGCGGTTGAGCTTGCCAAGTTCACGCGGATCGCTCCCTAGGATGTGCGGGCCTAGTTCGCGTAGTCCCGCTCGGACTCCTTCGGCGTAGGCCGGAAGGTAGAACGGGCCAAGCGGACAGACTTCGCCATGGCCGACCAGGCCGGTGTCGGTTTCGACCCGGATGATGGTGCTATCAAAGACGGTGACGGACTTTCCTCCCGACCATTTGTAGGTAGTCTCGTAAAGGGGGAGGTCAACTTTGTAGGCGAGGAGGCGAGTAATCTTCATGGGAGCGAGTCGAGTTCGTTATCGAGGTGGATGAGGGGTTATTTGTTGGGAGCAGCGTTGGCGGCATCACTGCGCTGCAAGGCCTTTTTTCGAATGGCGTCCTTCTCGGCGAGAAGGTGCTGCGGCCAAGCGAATTTTGGCGCAGTGTTAGGATCATAACCTGCCAAGTGGTCTTTGAGGCGTGTGGCGGGCTTGGTGTACTTGAGCTGGGTATCGCCAAAGATCTCGCGGCAAAGGTCGGCGAGCTTTGGGTCGTATTCGATTAATTCATCACGCGTGTTTACATGATTGTGGTCATGGTCTGGCTCACGATTGTTGTCGAACCAGGACTGCACCCCTTCCGCAAAGTACTCATGATGGTTGACGGAGCCGTACTTTCCCTTCCAAAGGCCAGCGGCCATCGCGTTGTCGTAAGCGGCCTTCACGCGAGTGTCAAACGTGGGGTCAACCTCTGGCATGCCACGCAAGTGGATATTGTGGGCGAACTCGTGGATCAAAATACATTCGGTCGAATAAGGATCGCCGGGATAGGCCAGTAAGTTTTCTTCGCCACAGCTACAAAGGGGATCGGTTGCCGAGCCCCCTGTCCCCCGTGCGCGAGCATCCCAGTAGAGCTTGGGTTCAAAGTGCGACCATTCGGGAAGGTCGGTAGTAAACTCATTGTGAGCGATGATACAAAGGCGCGAGCCGCTTTTCACCATGGCCTTGCGGACATCAGGACGCTTGGCCAGCATCAGGTTGATAAGATAAGCGGCCTCGTGCAAGGCGTAGTCGTTCACCTGTTCGGAGGCGATGATGGGGTAGCCTTCGGCTTCAAGGTATTTGGTGTAAAACGCCGGAATTTTGCTCTCTGCGGGGGGACCGGGAAGTTTGCTGGGCGGGACCGCCGCTAGGCCGTGCCACCAGACGCGGCGTAGTAGCTTGGCCATGTCGGGGTCGTGCTTTTCGAGTTGGTCACGGGTGAAAGGGTAAAAGTCATTCCGCGAAAAGAAGGATTCGCTTGTCTCGGCAAAGTATTCTTTTGCGTTGGCCATAGCGTAGGCTTTGTCGATTACGTTGGGGCGCCCATCGCCCGAGGAGCGTTCGACCTTATCATAGATGCCTGCATCCTTGGCCCGTTTATAGACCGCTTCAATCTCGGGATTTTCAAACCCTAGGACACGGTCGTGGTAGGCATGTGCCAGTTCATGCAACGCGAAATTTGGCATCCGCTTTAGTTCTCGCTCAAAAATGCGAATGTTGGTGAACTCAACTCCTTTGACCATGTCAGGATTGCGTTTGTTATCGACCAACCAGCCTTTGCCAGGATGGTATTCCGTGCGCGGGCCAGTGCCAGGGTATTCCGGCGAAAACCATAGTGGCACCTCTCGTAATTGGACGACTGCGGGCGCCGGGACAACCCGAACAATCTCTTGGAGTTGCTGCTTAAGAAGCTCAATCGCTTTGGCGGTTTCTTGGGGAGAGTCCTTTTGCAGTCGCTTGTCAATCTTGAGGGTCCAGCCCTCAACGGCTTGTTGTTCGTATTCCAGGTCGGCTGCAAGTGCGCTGCGGCAAAGTCCCGAATGCAGCGTCAGGACCATCAGCAATGCTAGGCCAGCGCGTTTTACAGAGGCGAGGCGATCCTGAACTGCCAATCGCAAAAGAGGGAGGGTTTGTCGCAACATGGTTATCTCGGTGGAGTGATAGTACGGCAGAGGTACGCTTCGCAGGGCTGGCAAGCGGAGTGGGAATTAAAAGTCAGCAAGTACACGCTCACCCCGACTTGGCATAAGATATCGTACCGGAAAAGAATGGGGGGAACTTGTTCCAGAATCGCGCCAAAACATGAAAATCAGCACATCGGCAGGCCTTCGCCGGGCCGCACTGAAAAAAATTGGAGAAGTGGACGCATGTCTGCTGGAGGAGCTGTTTGACCATGTCCCCGATATGGCCTTCTTTATCAAGGATGCCGAAGGTCGATATGTGGTGGTCAATGAATCCTTGGTCGAGCGGCATGGTCTGAAGTCCAAGGATCAATTGATTGGGAATCGGCCGCGTGACGTTTGTCCGGGAGAGCTGGGGCGGATTCCCTCGGAGCAGGATGAGGCGGTCCTGAAGACCGGGCGTGCGCTGCTTGAACGGCTCGAGCTCCATTGGTACTCGCCGCACAATCCTGGCTGGTGTTTGACGACGAAACTTCCGATGAAGGACTCCGCAGGGAATACGATTGGCATCGTTGGCATCTCGAAAGATGTTCGCTCCCTGGTGTCGCCGCAGGAGATTCCGCTGGGGGTGGTGACGGCATTGCAGTATTTGGAAAGTCACTTTGCTGAGGAGGTCACGCCTGCCAGCCTCGCGCAGCGTGCGAAACTTTCAAGCTCGCGATTAGGGCGGATCATAAATCGGATCTTTGGACTGACGACGAATCAGCTGATCACCAAAAAGCGACTAAGCGTCGCCTCGCAGATGTTGCAAGACTCTGAGCTTTCTGTGGCGGAGATCGCGTTGGCCTGTGGTTTTTATGACCATAGCGCGTTTACTCGCGCGTTTCGTTCCGCCATGGGGCGAACGCCGACGGAGTTTCGTGCGGGGAGTAAGACCAATAGCTAGGGTGGGGCTCTGGTTTGGGGCTCTGGGTGATTCATTTTTGTCAGAATTATGGCGTGCAACTCGCCTTAGAGCATGGTATTGTGTCGGTTCATGGCTCCTAGGTTGGCGAATGGATCGCGAACACTTGGGAGGATCGGCCCTCAGCAATGCAGTGTTTCGGAGGCGACAATGGGTGACTCACAGCGACGAAGCTTTCTTAAAACGATGGGCGCTGGCTCGGTGGGACTAGGACTTCTTGGGCAGGTGACGCCGGCCGTTCCCGCAGCAGAGGGCGAACGTTTGGTTGTGGGCTTGATTGGGCCCGGTGGGATGGGAAGCAACCATCTTAACCTGCTGGCGAAGCGGCCCGATGTTGAACTCGCCTACGTGTGCGACGTTGACCAAACCCGTTTGGCGACTGCCGTAAAGAAGGTAGAGACCGTTGCAAAATACACGCCTAAGGCAACGCAAGATCTGCGCGAGGTGCTGGCGGACAAACGCGTTGATGCGGTTTTTATTGCTACGCCGGACCATTGGCATGGGCCAGCGGCGATCTTGGCGCTTGATGCAGGAAAGCATGTGTATGTAGAAAAGCCCTGCTGCCATAACATTCGCGAAGGGCGTCTGATGGCCGACGCGGTCGCCCGAAGTGGCAAACAACTGCAAGTGGGGACGCAAAGCCGGAGCACCGGTTTTGTGCGCGAAGCCATTGAGCGAATTCAAAAGGGGGAAATCGGTGAAGTGTTGGTTGCCAAGGCTTGGAACAGCCAGCGACGAGGCTCGATTGGCAAGGCAGAGCCGTCCGATCCGCCGCCGCATATCGACTATGACAAATGGCTTGGCCCTGTTCCGCATATTGCTTATCGCTCGAACGCATTGCATGGCGTGTGGCGCTGGTGGCACGCTTTTGGTTGCGGAGATATCGGAAATGATGGGGTACATGACATTGATGTTGCGCTCTGGGGACTGGGTGTGACGACGCATCCTACAACGGCCACCTGCCTGGGCGGAAAATACTTCTTTGATGACGATCAGCAGTATCCCGATACGCAGTACGCCGTGTTCGAGTATGCCAGTGATGCGGCAGGGAAGAAAAAGCAGTTGATCTTTGAGCAACGGATTTGGTCTCCCTACGTTCAAGAAGGATATGAGAACGGCGCAGCCTTCTATGGCACCAATGGCGTGTTGATTTTGGGGCATAGTGTGGGCTGGAAGCTTTATGGGCCGCGTAACAAGTTGATCGCGGAAGGTACTGGTGCGGGGGATGTCGAGGCACATCACCAGAACTTCTTCGATTGCATTCGTGGCAAACAGAAGACTCCAAACGCGGATATCCAGGTGGGCTTGCGTGCCGCAACGATTGTGCACCTTGCAAACATTGCCGCGCGGAAAGGGATTGTTCTTCAATTTGACCCGGCTTCTGAAAAGATTACCAACAGTGAAGAGGCCAATGCACTCGTAAGACGCCAGTATCGCGAAGGACACTGGGCGGTGCCGGCGGGAGTCTAGGCGAGCGGCATCGAGGCTCTTGTTGGACAGGAGATTCGCAGATGGCAGAGAAATTTCGAGTGGGAATCATCGGTCGGACCGGCCGTGGAGATTATGGCCACGGCCTGGATGAGGTTTGGCTTCGGATTCCAGAAACCGAAGTGGTAGCCGTTGCGGATGACAATGATGCTGGCCTGGCGAAGGCAACGGCAAGGCTGAAGGCGCCTAAGGGATTTCGCGATTACCGAAAGTTGCTCGACGAGACAAAGCCGCAAATTGTTGCGATTTGTTCTCGCTGGCCGGACGAGCATCATGCGATGGTAATGGCAGCCGTCGAACGTGGAATCCATGTGTTTCTAGAAAAGCCGATGTGCCGCACGCTAGCGGAGGCGGACGATATTGTTCGGCAATGTGAGATGACGCATGCTCACGTTGTGATCGCTCACCAGACTCGGTATAGCCCGAAGGTCGCTGTTGTTAAAAAGCTGATCGCCGAAGGGAAGATCGGCACGGTGCTGGAACTTCGGGGGCGAGGGAAGGAAGATCATCGTGGCGGCGGTGAGGACCTATGGGTGCTCGGCTCGCACATTATGGACCTGATGCGGAACCTGTCGGGGGAGGCGCAGTGGTGCTTTGCGACGGTTAAACAGCAAGGGAAACCGATTCAACGCACTGATGTGGCACCGGGCAACGAGGGGATCGGTCCGCTTGCCGGTGATGCGGTACAAGCGATGTTCGGCATGTCGAGCGGAGTGACCGCCTATTTTGCCAGCCAGCGCAAGATGGCAGGATCACCATCGCGATTTGGCGTTCAAATCTTTGGAAGTGCCGGCATCTTGGAGATTGAGACCGGCTATATGCCATCGGTAAAGTACTTAGGAGATAGCAGTTGGTCTCCGGGGCGTTCAAAGAAATCCTGGCAGGATGTAAGTACGGCTGGGATTGGAGTTGAAGAGCCACTTAAAGATGGTGGCCTGCTCATGGGAAATGAGGTGGCCGTTCGGGATTTGCTAGGGGCGATTACTGAAAATCGCCAGCCTGAGATGAATGCGATTCAGGGGCGGGGAGCGATTGAGATGATCGCGGCTTGCTTTGAGTCGCAAAGGACTGGCACGAAGGTCTCGCTGCCGATGCAATTGCGAGACAATCCATTGACACTGCTGAAGGATTAGAGGGCCATGGTCGATCGACGCTGCCGTATTTCGATGTCACGCGTTGCTTCCCTTGTCATGGGAGTGGCAATGGCGATGTTCGTTGGAAGGGGGCAGGGGGCGGAATTGCATGCGGAGATCGATCGACATATTGCGGCCAAGGCGAATGGACCGATGGCGGGGTTGGCTACCGATGCGGAGTTTTTACGGCGAACGTATTTAACGCTGGCGGGAACTATTCCAACCAGCAGCGAAGCACGCAGCTTTCTGGCTGATACTAGTGCGGATAAACGGGCGAAGCTGATTGACCAGTTGTTGTTAGCCCCAACCTATGCACGGCGGATGGAAGAAGTCTTTTCGGTCATGCTTTTAGAGCGACGTGTGGGGACGCTGGTTCCGCCGCAGGAGTGGTCTGAATATCTGCGCAGCTCATTTGCAGCCAACAAGCCTTGGGATCAACTTGTCCGAGAGATTCTTGGATCGGACGGTAAGGAGCCAGCAACTCAGGGGGCCGTCAAGTTCTTTGCGGACGGCGGGCGAGCCAACCCCGAGGTAATGACGCGCGATGTGGCAAGGCTGTTCCTGGGGATGGATTTGCAATGCGCCCAATGCCACGATCATCCGGTCATCAAGGACTATAAGCAGGCAGACTACTTTGGTCTGCAAGCGTATTTGAAACCGACCAAGGCACTTGCGCACCCAAAAACCAAAGTGGCATTGTTGGCGGAAGATCCCCTGGGAATGAAACTGGAGTTTGAATCGGTATTCATCCCAGGCAAGCAGCAGACAGGTCCGCGTTTGTTAAATGGGAAAGAACTGGCGATTCCGCAGTTTGAAAAGGGGCAAGAGTTCGAAGTTGCCGCCAGCGATGGAGTGCCGGGCGTGCCTAAGTTTAGACCGAGATCACAACTGGCGACGGAGATGACTTCGGCCAGCAATGCGCCATTTGTTCGCAATAGTGTCAATCGATTGTGGTTTGTCATGATGGGGCGAGGAATCGTGCATCCGCTCGATCTGGACCATAGTGAGAACCCGCCTTCTCATCCAGAACTGTTGGCACTATTGGGAAGTGAATTTGTGGCTCATCACTTTGATGTGAAGTGGTTGCTGCGTGAGATTGCCTTGAGTGAGGCTTTTCAGAGGTCGAGTCATTTGCCCGAGGGGGTGACCGAAGAGGGAGCAAAGCCTGCAAAGTTTCAAGTGGCGATTCCGCGTCCCCTTTCACCCGAGCAATGGAGTTGGGGGCTGTTGCAAGCGACCGATAACACCTATTTGAAGAGTGAGGCTCCTAAGGCTCCGTTTGCCGTCGCTGACTATCTGACGGGAAAACAGCAAACGCCCCCTGAAACGGTGCAGGAAGCTCAGCAGTTGCTGGTTGCCATCTTTGGCAGCCCGCCGGGCGAACCGGAGATAGGGTTTCAGCCATCGATGGGAGCATCACTATTTCTGATGAATGAAAAGCTGATCCTGGAGATGCTGTCCAGCAAGAGTGGTAACCTTGTCGAGCGACTTGCGAAGATGAGTGATTCAAAACAAGTGGCCGACGAGTTGTACTTAAGCGTCTTAACTCGCGGGCCTGATTCCGAAGAGGAGGCTGAAGTAGCATCCTATCTGGAGAAGCATGCCTCAAGGTGGACGGAAGCCATCGGGGAGTTGGCATGGGCGCTAATCACTTCTGCTGAGTTTCGGCTCAATCACTAAGGGGCGTACTCATGGCCATTCCTTCGGCTTGCAACAGTCCACAGCATGCGTTTTCACGCCGGCGGATGCTCGGTGCATTAGGTGGCACGGCTGCCGCAGGATTAGGGCTGGGAAGCCTGTTACAGCCGGCGATTGCACAGGAGCTTAAAAAGAAACAGAAGCAAGTGCTGCTTATTTGGCTGGATGGTGGCATTAGTCAACTAGAAAGCTGGGACCCCAAGCCCAATTCGAATTTTGGTGGCCCTTTTCGGGCGATTCCCACTTCGGTTCCTGGCGTTCATTTTAGCGAGCTGGTACCACACTCGGCCGCACGAGCGCACAAGCTGGCAATTGTTCGGACGATGTCGACCAAGGACAACACGCATTCGATTGGCGTTCCTCGGATGTTGCGTGGTGATCCCAAAAATCGTGGCGTTGATTATCCCTATTTGGGTTCCGCACTAGCAAAGCTAATACCATCGCCAGCAAATGGCCTGCCGCCGTACATCTTCATTAAGCCAGGTAGAAGCGGCTATCTTTGGCAGCATGCGGGATTTTTGGGAAGCAAATATGGGGCTTTGGCACTCGGAGATGGAAAGCCACCGATCCATATCCATCGACCCGACACCATCAGTGAGCAGGCAGATATCGACCGAAACGCTTTGCGTGAAAAAGCCAATGCCCGCTACAAACGGGGGCGAGTGACATCTGAAGTGGAGGCGTACGAAACCTCGTTTGAAATGGCCCAGCAGTTGATGCGGCGCAAAGAGATCTTTGATCCGGCTCAGTTTTCCAGCAAGGATGTCGAACGTTATGGAACGCATCCCTTGGGTAGGCATTTACTGCAAGCCCGCCGCTTGATTGAAGAGGGGGTGCTATGCGTGAACGTGACATCCTATCACTGGGATACCCATGCTGATAACTTCAATATGCACTTGGCCCTTGTGCCGCAAATCGACAAGCCGTTTGCGGCCCTGATTGATGATTTGGAAGAGCGTGGTCTGCTTGATAATGTGCTGGTGATTCTGATGTCGGAGTTTGGACGCACCCCCAAAATCAACCAGCGGATTGGACGTGACCATTGGCCTGAGGCTTGGTCTATGGCCCTGTGTGGGGCGGGTATCAAGCGGGGCGTCGTGGTGGGGAAGACGTCGGCCGATGGAGCTTGGTGTGACGACTCGCAGTACGATGCGGGGCACTTGTTTCATACGATCTTTCGCGCGGTTGGTATCGACCCGACCAAAACCGAATATAGGAATAATGGGCAGCCTCTTCCCATCGCCAACGAGGAGTGTACTGCTATTGCGGAGCTACTGGTTTAGAAGCTGGATTGTTGATCGAAGAGGATTGGGTTCCCTGGAAAAGGTGAAGTCCATTGATTGATGTAACCAAGTGCAAGTTGGTAAAGACGCTGAAGCACGGCCGGCAAATGCTTAGTTGCCGGTTTAGTCCGTGTGGCAAGTACGTCGTGGCTGGCGGGACGGACAACCTGATTCTGCGCTGGGAGTTAGAGTCCGAAAAGAAGAGTGAACTCTCTGGTCATGGAAGCTGGATTTCCGCATTAACTTTTCATCCCAACACCGACCGACTGTTTAGCGCCGACCTCGTCGGAACGATCATGGCGTGGGCATATTCTGCTGAAACGCCAACGCCACTTTGGACGATCAAAGAGGCCCATTCGGGGTTTCTGCGAGACCTGGCAATTAGTCCAGACGGCAAAGTTTTGGCGACTGTAGGTAGCGATAAGCTGGTTCGGCTTTGGAATTCCGAAGATGGCAAGCCGATCAAGGAGCTTGCCGGCCATGAAATCGACGTTTATCGAGTGGCCTTTCATCCCGATGGAAAGTCTTTAGTGAGTGGTGATTTGCTGGGTATGGTGAAGCATTGGGATTGGGAAAGTGGCAAGCCCGTGCGACATCTGGATGCAAAAGTGCTGCACACTCGCGGCGACGAATTCAATTTTATTGCCGATGTCGGGGGCGTTCGGCGGTTTGCCTTCAACCGTGATGGTAGCCAGCTTGCCTGTGGCGGCCTTACGGAGTCCGCTGGCAATACGTTCTGCAACGGAAAGCAGGCGGTTGTGCTGATCGACTGGGCTACTGGCAATTCCACCGCCAAGCTAACGGTCAACGGTGGGGCCGATGGGCCGGTAAACGGCCTGCGTTATTTGTCGGATGGAACGCTTATGGGGTGTGGAGAAAGTGGCGCAGGATCGACGGTGGTCTGTTTTTGGAAGCCGGGCGAAGTTGCCCCCTCGCATTCGTTGCCGACCCCCTGCGCCTATGAATTGGACCTGCACCCTGATGGGCAGAGGGCAGGGATTGTCGCGCACGAGGCACTGGGGCAGACAGGGAACGGGCGCCTGGTGAAGACCCGTGAAGAGTACGTCCCTAACGGCGGCTCTGTGCAAATTTTCACGCTGGGGTAGGGGCGGTGGATTCCCTTTTTTGGTGTCGTTACTGTTTGCCTAGGGCACCTATCATTTGCAAATGTCGCAATCAACGTGTCTCCTACTTCCAGAACCAGGGAGAATCGGCTAACTTGGGGAAAGTTTTCGGCCGAAAAACCATCGGTCGAAGCTATCACTAGTGAATTTTCGCGTCGCTGACTGGACATCTAGAGGCACGCCTTTTCTGCAGTTCTGCAGGAGGACGTTTCCGTGTCTTTGTTTGCGAATAATGTAGATTCTATCGGGCGGACGCCTCTCGTTCGCATTAACCGGCTTTGCCCGGTTCCCAATGTAAAACTGCTGGCCAAAATCGAAGGCCGCAATCCTGCTTATAGCGTCAAGTGTCGCATTGGTGCGGCCATGATTAATGACGCCGAGGCCAAAGGGCTTTTGAAGCCTGGTCAGCACGTGGTTGAGCCGACCAGCGGCAATACTGGTATCGCCCTAGCGTTTGTTTGTGCGGCCAAGGGCTATCCACTTACGCTGCTGATGCCCGAGTCGATGTCGATTGAACGTCGTCAGCTTCTCAAGGGATTTGGAGCCAACATTATCTTGACGCCGGCCCCCGAGGGGATGCGTGGCGCGGTTCGCCGGGCTGAGGAGATGGCCCAGGATCCCCAGTACTTCATGCCGCAGCAGTTCAAAAACCCCGCCAACCCAGAAATCCATTTCCGAACCACTGGGCCGGAGATTTGGGAAGATACCCAAGGGGAAATCGATGTGCTGATTTCGGGCGTTGGTACCGGCGGCACGATCACTGGCGTTTCACGCTTTATCAAACAGGCCAAGGGACGCAAGATTCTTTCGGTTGCGGTGGAACCAGCGGCAAGTCCTGTTTTGTCAGGGGGCTCGGCCGGCCCGCACAAGATCCAAGGGATTGGAGCGGGGTTTGTCCCTGATGTGCTAGATCGAAGTCTGGTGGACGAGGTTCTGACCGTCACCAACGAAGAGGCGTTTGAAACCGCACGGCGAATTGCACGGGAAGAAGGAATTCTCGCTGGAATTAGCTGTGGTGCGGCGATGCAGGCAGCGCTCACCGTTGCTGCACGTCCAGAGTCTGCGGGTAAGACGATCGTAGTCATCCTGCCTGACTCGGGCGAACGCTATTTGTCGACAGGCATCTTTGAAGATCGATAGGGCGAAGCAGTTCATTGCTTTTTCCTGCTCGTTAAATGTGAGGTAACCATGTCCGACAGTCTTTTGCAGCGTAGTGTTACAACTGCCGTAGCGCGCAACCTTGCCGATACGACCAAGACATCGCCAAAAATGATGTCGATCACTCCGCGCTGGCTGCTCAGCCTGTTGCCGTGGGTGCAGATTGAGGGAGGAACCTACCGAGTCAATCGGACGAAGGTCGAGCTTAGCAAGGCGGATCGGATCGAAGTTGACCTGTCCGGGGGCGTAGAGTCGTTTCCTGCCAGTGCACTTCGATCCGTGCCACTGTTTTCGCAGTTGCCGGAAGTGGTGCTAACTCGGATGGTGAACCGCTTCAAGTCGGAAGAGGTTTCCCTGGGTAATAAGCTGATGGTGGAAGGTGAGGACCTCAATAAGTTCTTCATCATCGCGCAAGGCCAAGTTGAAGTCCTCAGCAAAGGGGTTCATGGCAGCGATTTGCGGATTGCGCTGCTATCGGAAGGGGAGTTTTTTGGCGAAACCGATCTCGTTTCGGACAAGCCCTCGGGCGTTACGGTTCGCACGACGACGCCGTGCGTGCTACTGACGCTTTCCCGTAAAGACTTAGATGCCGTTCTAGATGATGTGCCTAGCCTGCGTGATGAGTTCAAGGCGGCTATCGCGCGGCACATGGAATTGCGGTCCACGGTCAATCGCTACGGTGAACGCAATATTGACTTGGTTTCTGGGTTTGCAGAAAACGTCGAAATCCCTGAGACGTTTGTCGACTACTCCGAGAATCCGCGCGAGTATTCGCTGTCAGCGGTGCAGACCGTGGTGCGTGTCCATTCTCGCGTTTCCGATCTTTACAACGGTCCGTTTGACCAACTGCAAGAGCAGATGCGTCTGACCATTGAAGGGATCAAGGAGCGGCAAGAATGGGAGTTGATCAACAGCAAAAAGTTTGGGCTGATTCATTCCGTTGATCCTGCCATGCGGATTAGCACACGATATGGCGCCCCGACTCCGGATGATTTGGATGATCTGTTGGCACTCGTTTGGAAGAAGCCAGCGATGTTCTTGGCACATCCCAAAGCGATCGCTGCCTTCGAGCGAGAGTGCACTTGGCGTGGCGTGCCTCCGGTGACGACGAATTTGTATGGGACGCCGGTCATCACCTGGCGTGGCGTGCCGCTCATCCCCTGTGACAAGCTGGAAATCAAGAGTCGCTATCACTCGAACCAGTGGTTTGGCACCACAAGTATTCTGCTGCTGCGAGTGGGTGAAGCGGATCAGGGGGTGATTGGTTTACATCAAGCAGGAATTCCAGGCGAGATTAGTCCTAGCCTTTCGGCGAGACTGATGGGGCTTGATAGCCTTGGTGTCGCGTCGTATCTGCTGACACTTTACTTTGCTTGTGCCGTGCTGACAGATGATGCGCTAGGTGTTTTGGAAAATGTAGAAGTGGGCTACTACCACGACTATACTTCGCGCGAAATTCACGGCTTTGAAAATGGATCTGGTATTTAGCGCCACCTGAAAAGACATTTCCAACAGAAGACCGCCCCTAGGCGAAACGAGAAGAGGAAATCTAATGACCGATAATCTTTTGCAGCGTAGCGTCACCACGTCGGTAGCCAGGAACTTGGCGAATACGACGAAGACATCACCCAAGATGATGTCGATCACGCCACGTTACTTGCTTAGCCTGCTTCCGTGGACGCAGGTTGATGGCGGTACGTACCGTGTGAACCGCACGAAGGTCGAGCTTTCCAAGGCTGAGCGGATTGGCGTGGATTCACGTGATGGAACCTTCATGTTTTCGGCCGAAGCACTCCGAAGCGTGCCGTTGTTTTCCGGGTTGCCCGAGGCAATTATCGCCCGGATGGCCAATCGGTTTAAGACGGAAGAAGTTTCCCTGGGAAATCGCCTGATTGTGGAAGGTGAGGATCGGGCAAAGTTCTTCATCATTGCTCAAGGGCAAGTGGAAGTACTGAGTAAGGGAATCCATGGCAGCAATCTACGGATCGCACTTTTGACGGAAGGGGAATTCTTTGGCGAGACCGATTTGGTCTCGGAAAAGGCTTCGGACGTAACTGTGCGGACGATTACCCCTTGTGTGCTATTGACGTTCTCTCGCAAGGATTTGGATTCCGTGCTAGGAGAGCTTCCCAATTTGGGAGATGAATTCCAAAAGGCAATTAACGAACATTTGGAACTGCGTTCAACCGTCAATCGTTACGGCGAGCGCAATATCGACCTAGTTTCTGGCTTTGCCGAAAACGTCGAAATCCCTGAGACATTTGTGGATTACTCCGCCAATCCACGTGAATATTCTCTATCGTCAGTGCAGACCGTGGTACGGGTGCATACCCGCGTTTCGGATCTCTACAACGGTCCCTATGACCAGTTGGAAGAGCAGATGCGGCTGACGATTGAGGGGATCAAAGAGCGGCAAGAGTGGGAGTTGATCAACAATAAGAAGTTTGGTCTGACGCATTCGGTCGATCCTGCGATGCGGATTAGCACCCGATATGGTGCCCCAACGCCGGATGATCTGGATGAGTTGTTGGCACTTGTTTGGAAGAAGCCAGCGTTCTTCTTGGCACATCCCAAGGCAATCGCAGCCTTTGAACGTGAGTGCACTTGGCGCGGCGTTCCTCCAGTGACGACGAACCTGTTTGGGGCTCCGGTCATCATGTGGCGCGGCGTGCCGATCGTTCCTTGCGACAAGCTCGAAATGAAGAGTCGCTATCATGCGAATCAGTGGTTCGGGACCACGAGCATCTTGCTGCTTCGCGTGGGTGAGGCCGAACAGGGGGTAGTTGGTCTGCACCAAGCGGGAATTCCTGGTGAAATCGGCCCAAGCCTTTCGGCACGCTTGATGGGGCTGGATAGCTTGGGTGTGGCATCGTATCTGCTGACGCTTTACTTCTCTTGTGCAGTGCTGACGGATGATGCACTGGCGGTACTGGAAAACGTAGAAGTGGGCTATTACCACGACTACGACCATCGCCCCGGTAAAGTGAAGTAAGCAGGCAATCGATCCTTGAACTTTTGGTTGGTGGATGAGAGAGGTTGACGGCCATGGAAGAGATCACCCCGGAATTGATCGCGCGGATGGCTTCTCGCATTTACAACGAGTCGCCTGCTAGTGCTTCTGCTGCGCCGCAGGGAATGCCTACGGTACCGACTTCGCCTTCGTTGCCTACGGATCATTTGCCCGTTCCTCCGGTTGGGCCGCTAAGCGGCGGGCCATTGTCACCACCGCGCGGAATTCCGGCTGTGCCTGCTATGACGCCAGCCCCTTCCGTTCCGAGTGTTCCCTCGGTTCCGTCCGCTGGCTCTGTTCCATCGGTTGGCAGTATTCCCCAAGGATCTCCTTCGGCAGGAGCAGGCCATTTGCCGGTCGGTGTGTCGCCTGGGCGATCATTTCTTTCCAATTTGGGAAACATTCCTTCCAGCGGTGGCTATCCCACTGTCACATCGCTGAGCGGATATGGCGCCTCCTTCGGCTCCTTCGCTCGCAAGTGGAGGGGGCTCCGGTGATGGGCTTAAAGCGTTCGTACAGAACATTCGTTCCACGAACACGATGGGGACGGATCATTGTGCCCCGCTAACGTACGGTCACTTGCGTCATGGGGCGGCCCTAGGGGCTTTGACCCAGGTGAGCGGCTCACGCCCGTTCGATGTTCCTTCCATCCGCAAGGACTTTCCTGTTCTGCAGCAGAAGGTGCACGGAAAGCCTTTGGTTTGGCTCGACAATGCAGCAACAACGCAAAAGCCCCAAAGTGTGATCGACGCAGTTTCGCACTTTTATGAGAACGACAATTCGAACATTCATCGTGCTGCCCATTCGTTAGCGGCTCGTTCTACCGATGCTTATGAGAAAGCCCGTAGCAAGATTCAATCGTTCCTGGGAGCATCGTCCGCGAAAGAAATCGTTTACGTTCGCGGTACAACGGAAGGCATCAACCTAGTTGCTCAAACGTATGGCCGTAGGTTTTTGCAGCCAGGGGATGAAATTGTTCTGTCGACGCTGGAGCATCACGCCAATATTGTGCCATGGCAAATGGTAGCGCAAGAACGTGGCGCGATCATTCGTGTGATCCCCGTGAACGATAGTGGCGAGATCATGCTGGAAGAATACCAGCGAATCATTGGTCCGCGTACCAAGTTGGTTGCTATTACGCACGCCTCCAATAGTTTGGGAACGATTCTTCCTGTGGCAGAAATGACGCAGATTGCCAAGCGTTACGGCGCTCGTGTCCTGATCGATGGTGCCCAGTCGGTGGCGCATATTCCGGTGAATGTGCAGCAGCTTGGCTGTGACTTTTATGTGTTTTCAGGGCACAAGATCTTTGGTCCGATGGGGATTGGTGCGGTCTTCATCAAGGAAGAGTTGCATGATGTGCTTCCGCCATGGCAAGGTGGCGGCAATATGATTCGCAATGTGACGTTCGAGGGAACCTCGTTTAGCGAAGCTCCGGCGAAGTTTGAAGCAGGAACGCCCAATGTGGCGGATGCGGTAGGCCTGGGCTATGCCTTGGATTACGTCAATCAGTTGGGGCTTTCGAACATTGCTGCCTACGAGCATGAATTGCTGCACTATGCGACGGAGCATATGCTGCGGATCAATGGCCTGCGTCTGGTGGGAATGGCTCGTGAAAAGGTGGGCGTGCTTTCGTTCGTCCTGCCCAATTACAAAACCGAAGAGGTCGGCAAAATGCTCGATCAAGAAGGGATTGCCGTTCGTTCCGGCCACCATTGTTCGCAGCCCTCGCTACGACGATTTGGTCTTGAGGCGACCGTACGGCCGTCGATCTCGCTATACAACACCAAGGGAGAGATTGACCACTTGGTGGATACGATCAAGCGGATTCAGCGGGTGCGATAAGGCCTTACAGGCCTTAATTAAAACAGCTCAAGGATCGGTTTGCCTTCGGCGAGCAGGTTAAACGGGCGTCCCTGCGAATCGACGGCTTCGAGATCGTCGATTCCCATCGCGTGGTAAACCGTTTTGGTGACATCTGCCGGCATGACGGGCTTGATAGCGGGGTATTCGCCAAATCGGTCGCTGGCACCATAGGTTTGGCCCCCTTGAATGCCGCCGCCAGCCAAAATATCCGTTAGGCAGTGAGTCCAATGGTCGCGGCCAGCGCCACTGACACCGCCCGAGCGCGGGTCACCAATCTTGGGCTTGCGCCCCATCTCGCTGGTAACCATTAGCAGCGTGTCGTCGAGCATGCCGCGCTGCGCAAGGTCTTCGACCAATGCGGAGAAGCCGCGATCAAACTGGGGAAGGAGGTCATCCTTTAGGCAGCCAAAATTGTTGCCATGGGTGTCCCAGCCGCCACCGCTGGCGCACTTGCGAGCTTCGGCCGCCTTCTCATCCCCCATCCAGAAGACCGTAACGAATGGTACGCCTGCTTCGACCAAGCGACGAGCGAGCAGAAGGCTGGTTCCGTTGATAGTCTCACCATAGCGTTCACGTACCGAAGCAGGTTCGCGCGATAGATCAAAGGCTTCGGTTGTGCGAGATGACATCAGTAGCGAAATAGCCCGGTCTTGTTGCCGATGCCAAGTGCGGATCTTGGCGTATTCATCAAATTCGCGGCGGGCAGCATTGATTTGACCCAGCAGCGTATTGCGATCCGTGAGTTGTTCGGTGGTGATTTTGCCATCCAGCGAAATAGCAGGTGCTTGGAACTTCAACGGCTCTTTGAGGCTCCCTTGGATATATAGAGGATCGTGCTCGACCCCTAAACGGGCAGAAAATTGGCCGGGGCGTGTATAAGCAGGTGCACCTTCTACATGGGGCAGGGTGACCGCGTTTGTAAGGTAGGGGTGTTGTGGCCGTTTGGAGCCGACGACGCTTCCCATGAAGGGCCAATCACCTGGAAATGGCGTTCGACTGTTGCCAAGCGAAAGGAACGTGGGATCGGGAACATGCCCGGTTAGGTTGTGGTAGTAGCCAGCGTGGTGATCATTGGTATTGACCGATGCACCGACGGAATTGATCACCGCCAGGTGATGCGCTTGCTTAGAAAGGAGGGGCAGATGTTCGGACAGCCGTACGCCAGGGGCGGAAGTTGCAATCGGCTGGAAAGGGCCTCGGTACTCAGCAGGAGCGTTGGGCTTTAAGTCCCACATATCGAGATGGGAAGCGCCACCACTGAGAAAGAACAGGATCGTGGATTTGGCCTGCCGACGGCCATTGGCGGACTTGGACTCTGGGGCGGCCTGAGCGGCATTGCCCATGGCCATTCCGGCCATACCAACGGTCGATGCAAGTAACAACGTTCGCCGGTCGATCCGACCGGATTGCGATAAAGGATTAGCCACCGCCGCGCCTCCTTTTTGGGCCAAGTTCCAAGAGCCTCTACGAGAGCTCTTACATTAATCAATGATCGTTTATGTTTCCATCACCCATCCCAGGAGCGGAGTCGGTCGGTCAGCGCCTTGATCTCTTCCCGTTTCTTCTCAAATAGCCCAAATAGAACCAGAATTCCGATGCCGAGGCTGATTCCGAGGACCCACCAGGGCCAAGTATGCTGCAGGCTTTGCTGAGCGTGGGCCACCATGGCGGTCATTGAAACGAGCACAAAGACCAGCCCAAAGAAGAGGAACGAACGGACCTGAAGGCCGATCCCGGTCAGTACGGCAAGCACGCTGAGAACCATCAGGACCATCGGGGGCCAAAGTTCCTTGCCAAAGCCCGAAAGGAAGATCTCGCTGGAGGAGCTGAAAAAGATCATTCCCATGGCCACGTAACGAATCCAAACGATGGCTTCGCGTGGCAGGCGGTTACGTTGAACGTGCGTTGCAATGAGGACCGACAGGGCAGGGGGGATGAGCCATAACTGCGGATGTTCGGTGAAGTCCAATTCGGGAAATCGTTTCCAGAAGAAGAACAACGCCAGATTGGCGAAGGCACCGCCGATTAGCGCTAGCTGCCGCGATCCGTCTGCAGCGCCTAGGATGAAGTAGAAAATGGCGACCAGTATAAGGACGTGGTCTTTGTCAGTTGACGAGCTAATGACAAACGCCAAGATACCGACCAAAAATGGCAAGACCGCAGCCGTTTGAAACAGGGGACGGCTGACAACATCGACGCCCGTTCGCTTCAAAATCTCGGAGACGGCCGCACCGATCATGGCGATCCCTAAAATGACAAAGGGCCAGTATTGCCTTAGAACGCCATCAAACAGGAACGGAAAGATAAACGCGATGTGAAGCGTCAAAAGCGCTGCGATAAGCTCTGCCATGAATACAAACGAACTGCGCTGGGCCTCGGGAAGTTCAAGGGCGTCCCAGCGAGGCTTCACAGCCTGCACGATGAGTGTGGCCATTGCAAAAATGCCCGTTACGACCAAAGCGAGCAGTTCGTAGATGGTGATGTCCGGAGGTAACAGACGAGGAGCTGGCCCCGTGATCTTCGTTCCAAAAATGGAGTATTCGACCGTCTCTGCGGGAGCATTCCAATTGGTGTTAAGGTTGAGAACTGCAATGGCAACGACGATCGATGAAATGGCTCCCCCCATTGCCGTCAGCCACATGTCGCGACGTGCCTGGGCAATGACGATATGTGGAGACGAGTCGGTGCCTTTGCGCCAGACAACTGCGATAGCTCCTAAGAAGAGGATGGATGCCAAGCGAAGGAGGCGATGCCCCCAGAGGAGATCGATTTCACCTACTTGGACGTTGCTCCAAGCCAGTAGCGTAGCAAACTGGATCAGCATGATCATGCCAAAGTAGCGCAAGGATCGCTGCGCAAGGGGATGGCATTCGTTTCGGCCCGGAATGCTAACGAGTGCACTCCGAGCTAAGAAGATGGCGAGCGCTAGTATCTGCAAGGGGATCGCGTCCGTTCGGACGGTCATGAAGAATAGGGCAAAGCCCGTCACCGAAAAAATGGATGGATACAGGCACCTGCTACGGATGTGCCCCAGGCCAGGCCATGTTCGCAGGGGGATTAAGACGACAATCGCTGCATGGACTGCCACGCTTCCGGCGATGATTGAGAGCCACAGGTTGTGCTCCACCAGATGTTGGGCCTGCGATAGCCGAAGCACGAGTATTGGCAGGTATACAACGCCGACAAGCGACAGGAGGAAGATGCGAACAAACGAAACGCCGCTTCGACGCGATAAGGTTTGGACGCCGATTGTCGCTAGTGCTACGAGATACCAAACATAGACAAGCGGGCGTTCGAGAGTTCCCCCTGTCCAAATGGCATTGTATGCGAGCAGGTTGGCGTGCCGCGCGAATAGTTCTAGCGAAAGGGTGATCAGCGTACCCCAGGTGACGAACCATTCAAAACTTAGCTCGCGAGCGAGTGGGGGGCCGGCGGCCTCTGTAGAAGGGCGCATCCGTTTCATTGCGGCAAGCAAGGAGAACCCAAGGACTAGCAATAGTGGCCCGAGGGCGAGTATATGGAGGAAGTCTTCGAAGTAGGGTTCTTTGGTAGGAACCAGTACCATCCAAACGAAGAGGGTCGTTGTGACCACGCCGCCAGCAATCCACTGGAAGATCTCACGGTGATACCACAGGGCAAGGAAGATGGTCCCCAGCAGCACCAGGCCAAAGGATGTTCCCCAGATCACACCTTCTTGCGAATGGGCGGATGCAAAAAGGCGAGGGCTGTGGAACAGTGAGAGGGCATGATGATAGAGCAGAATGGCAAGGAAGATGAAGACGCCCTTGGGTTCTCGCCAGGGACGCAGCCAGTTGGATGGGCCATGAAACAAGCGTGAATAGCTAATCAGCGTGGCAATCACCAAAGAGAGTAAGCCGGTGACGAGTGCCAAGACCGACTCTGGCGAGGCACTTTTTAAGACAAATGCAGACAAGAATGAAGCGGTTCCTAAGGTAGTTGCAATCGCGACAAGCGTAGCAGGAATGAGGCCCCATTTTGTCTTGCGGTACTTACCCAGCAGCGAAGTAATCGTCAGGCCGACAATCGCCAGGGTGCCAGCTTGCCAGCCAAACTCTTGCGGCCGATCCCAGCGGAGCATTCCTGCGGCACAGATCAGGCTGGTTATGCTACTGGCGATGGTCAGCGTTACGTTAGCACTGGGGAAAAATGCGCCAGCCTTTGCGGCAGGGAAGAAGGCATGGCGAGGAGTGAGTGAACTCACTCTCTGTAGTATTGCGTAAATCCCATAGAACACGGCCATGAGGAGTGAATGCAACAGAAACGATGCCGAGCATCGCCAGAAATCATCCCAGCCATGGGATGCCATTTGCTGTGCCATGTCGGTAACAGGATTGAGCCCCATCCCGACGCACACAAATGTATAGACGCCAACCACGAACATGCCTGGGCCGCTGTGTTCGCGAGCACTGACGTAGAAGACCGTTAAGGTAAGGGTGGAAAGTAGAATGGCAGCTGTCAACATACTTGCCGAAGTGGCGACCGAGTATGCCAAGACAATACTTAGAACGGTTGCGATCAAAACATGGACGGCAGCGGCGATTTGAACCTTGATGCGATGACGACGTGAAAGTGCCAAGACCATTGTGCCGAGTAACGTTGCCGAGGCAGAAAGGCTCCAAAGCAGGTTGTCAAACAGTGTGGCTGGATTCCAGGCCAACGCAGAGTAACCAAGGGAGACGCCATGATGGTAGAGCACCAGAAGCGCAAAGACGTAGGAGCTCTCTGGCTTGCGCCACGATTTCAACCAGCGTGGCACCGGCCGCGATAGAGTGAACGCAATGAGTGCTGCCACGCCAAGGGCTAAAGTGCCGGTTAGCGTGGTCAGAACAGTTTCGGGGGAGAAGGTCGGTAAGACAAACTCCGCAAGTAGCTTGGAGATCGCTTGAATACTCGCAACAGCCAGCATCACCGGCGAGATTAGGCCCCAACGTGTTTGGCGAAAGGGGAGAAGAATCGCTTGTAGCGTGATTCCAACAATGGCAAGCACTCCAGCTTGCCAGCCCAAATCTTCCAGGTGATCCCAGCGCAGCATCCAAACGCCAGCGACTACACCCGTGGCTAGGCAGAAGCAAGTAGCGATCCAGTCTGCGGAAAATAAAGTGTTGTTGACGCGAAGCGGCGAGGTTTTGGCGTCATTAGGGGGCTGTAAAAGGGGAAGAAGTTGCAGAGCCCGTAGGCCTGCCATCATCAGGCAGTGAGCAACCAGGCAATAAACGATTCGCCAAGCGGGCGTCCAGTGGTCGGCATGTAGAAATAGGGCCAGTGCGGAATTGCCCCGGATTCCAAGGCCCATTAGGAGTGCGGCACTGATGCCAACTAGGATCATGCCGGTGGCATCTCCAGTACGTGCACTGACAACGAATAGGCCGAGCGTCAGCAGAGTCAGCACGATGCCGGCCGTGATCATGCCGGCTGCGCTGGCTACGAAATATCCCAAATAGAGGCTCAATCCAAGCGTTATCAGTGCATGAACCGACAAGCCTGTCAGGATGGCCATTTGGTCCGTAAACGACTTGAGCTTTAAGTCACTTGAAAGCAGCGTGGCAATTGTCCCTGGGGAAGAGTTGTCCTGCGGGGAAGATATCGCCTTGGTTAGCCCAGTGGCAACTGCCAAAAGGATCAGCATGCCCGAGGAAATTGCAACGGTGAGCGGCGACAAAAAGGCGTCACGCATTTCCACCAAGTTCAAGGAGCCCGATGGAAGCGAGCCGGCCGTGAGATGCGCAAGAAGCCATGTGGCCAGGGAAAGGTGAAAGATGCCAAGCAAGGTGAGCAGAGCTTGCCGATGGAGACGCGATAAGCTCAATGTTGCCACCACGTTGGCGACTGCGACGGCAGCGCACAGGGGCAGTTGGCTCTTTCCAAATGCAAGTGCAACGATGGTTGCAAAGCACCCCAGTATCGTAATGGAGTTGGCAACAATCGGCTGCCACGGTGGAGTGTTGATGGCGCTGGTGAGTGTCGTTGTTATCGGATTGTCACCAGAGGGGGCAAGTTCCAATATAGGCAACGCGTCGGTTTCACTCTCAAGATCTGCGGATTCTTCGTCGGGCTGTTTATCCTGCAGCAGGTCTTGAAGGTATAGCCCGATGGCCATGATTAGCGAGCCCAGTAGCGCCATAGGCAGCGCCAGAGGTGCAAGCGTGGCCAGATGCCCGCGACTGCGAAAGATCAACAAGCCCAGTGCAACGGCGAATGCAAAACAGGCTGTGCCAACTAGGCGAAGGGCATTGTGGAAATCCTGGGAAGGATTGGCATCAGTTGGAGTATCGGTGGAGACTTTGCTCGATGCAAAAAGACGCTGGAAGTGCGGCAAAAACGACAGCTGCGTAACAATAATGCCAAACCCCGCCATCGCGAGGATGCTGAGCCAGCCATAATCCATTTCGCCGCTCGATGCACCAATGATTCGGTTGATAAAGCCTTGCGATAATGTGCTGGCGAGAATGCCTGCAACCCAGAGCCAAGGCTGACTGGGGTAAAGGTGCCGACCGGCAAAATAGCTGAGCGCTCCTAGCGATAATGTGCCAAAGCCCATCAGCCCCCAAAACGAAAAGTCAATTAAAGAGGCCTCGCCTTGGTGGTCAATTAACAAGCAAGTTGCTCAGCCCCGTGAGGGGGATGAGCAAGCTACCTATCAACAGCAATCCTCGCGATGTCGAAGGAAGCTTCCAGCGCTTGAGGGTATAAAAGCCCGCGAGATGAATCGCCGTGGTGATGAGCAAGAACAGTACTGCGGGAAACAGGGGGATGATGCGACTGAGTTCGCTGCGCAGGCTGAGGATAAGACCCACGGCGCTACCGACAATCAGTACCGCACTAAGCAGTTCACCCCAGTAGATGTTCTTCTCGCTGAGGAACTGCTGTAGGACTTCACCAAAGGCGCGCCGGGATTGAGCCTCCACTACGGCCGAGAGCTTCGGTGGAGCAGCATCATAATTGCGGTCGAGCGCATGGACTTTTGTTGGGGTTGTAGGGGCGACTGTCGCGTGTGTGAGTTCACTAGCGGGTTTCGGCAAGACAGGTGTTGTCGAAGGCTCTATGGCGCTCGCCAAAATGATTGGCTCAGGGATAGTTGGAGATGCTGGTGTTGGCGTTGCCGTTGGTGACGCTGGGCTGGGTTGCGCTTCGGCTTGTTGTGATTGCGACCGATACAGCGGCGGCGGCAAAAACGTATTTGCATCCTTGGCGTGCAGATCAAGCAGTTCCCGAATCGCGCAGTACGATTCGACGGATAGAATCTTCCCTTTGGTGAGTCGTTCGATTAGAGCGTTGGCCTGCCGCAAGTCGCCGCTGGGCGTTGGTGGCTGGTTTGAGGCAGCTTGGTCGAGGCTGCTGGGGGGCGTTTGAGGAAGCGTGCCTGTGATGGATCGAAGGATCGCAGCAGCCAGCACCCAGAAACCGTGGCCTACTACAGTGATAATCACTATCACAAAGGCAAGGCCGCAAAGGAATTCCATGAAGTGGACTCAGCCAATTGGGAGTGGTGGAGCGTTTGACCCGGTAAGTGACCCTTAAAATGAGCCAATTGTCCACCTAAGTCCAGGCAAATTGCCCCTAGAGAGGCAGATAAGCCTTCTATTTACCAAGGTTTTACGCGTCCGAGCGTCTGGCAAGTCCTGACATCCCACGAAAAAAGGCCAACCTAGCAGGGCTAAGTTGGCCTTCGTTTTTTACTTTGGAAGGGTTGTCTGAAGGGGAGCTTTAGCTGCCGTGTTTCAGGACGCAGCCAGTAATCATCCAGCCGTCATCTTCACTGCGAATGAAGAAGCCAGCAGGGCCGAGGTACTTTTGGACAGATTGAAATTCAGGAAGCTTCGAACCGTCGATCTCTTGCTTGCGAACTTCCCCTTCTTCTTCTGGACCCATTACGGCATTCAGAAGGCGAGCAAACATCGTTTCGGCTTCTGGTAGTTTACCTTGGCGAAGCAATTCGTAAGTTGCACGATAGGCTTCATCCGTACGGGTAAAGAAGCGGAACGAATTCGACTTGCCATCCAAGCGGTCGAGGGCCTTGGTGATGGTTTGGAAGTCGGCTTGGTCGCTGATGTGGCGATCCGACTTCGCGTTCTTAATGACTTCTTCGACGAAATCAACGTGTGTGCCAACAATCAGGTGGCCTTGGAACACGGTGATTGCCATGTTGGGAAGGAGTGGCTTGTCCGATTCCGAGACGGGAGCTTCTTCAACCGCGACAAAGCCAGCGTCTTCCCCTTCGATGGTTAGCTGGGGTTCGTTCTCGATGCTTTGTTGGTTGATGATTTCCCAAATCTCATGACCGTCGAAGTCACGTTGCTTGGCTTGTGGGTCCGACTTGAAAGCCTTGTTGACCGTTTTGGCAACTGCTTCACTGTTGGAAATCTCAATCGCAACCAGCATTCGTTCGCTCTTGGTAGTGATAGGCAGGCGAACATCGCTCACGATGGAGACCCGTTCCCCAAAATATTGGACAAGGTCCTTTTGAACGTCCACTTGTGGGCCGTCTGGGTCTTGCTTGAGCCCTTGCAGCATTTCCTTGAAGGTACCTGGATCACCAAAGATAGCGTCTACCAAGGTTTCAGAATGCTTGAAGGCATCTTGCAACTTCCATTGGAAGGTCATGTAGCTGCAGGCATCCGAAGGAACCCACGATTGAGGTGCCAAGGCATCATGATTAGGGAAGTCGAGCATCCGCATCGCAAGATTGTATTTGTCTTGCGACTTGTCTTCTGGCTTACGCACGACAGCGGGAGCGTAGATAAACGTGTGATGTAACAGTTCTTCGCTTTCGGTGGCAAACAGAACCTGTCCACCGATGCCTTGAAGGGCAGAGAAACCTTGGTTGGCCAAGGTCTTTAGCATGTCACGTCCACGGCGTTTTGGGCCACCGGCGATGCTGCGGCTGACTTCGGCATATCCAAATGGATCAACGAACCACTTTAGTTGTGATTTTACGGCCGCTTCGACAGGAGCGGTCTTTTTCATGATCTGAACATACGAGCCCAGTTCGCTTAGCGAATCTTTGGCCTCACCGTTGAAGCGACCCAAAATGGCGGTTGCCGTGGGTTGGTGATCGGTGATTACCAGTTGGTCTTGGTGGATGAAGTGCAATACCGTTGCGTGGGATGTCTCACCAGTCTTGGGAGCCATCGTCAACACGGTGATGCCGACGTCTTCGACTTTTTGCTGTGTCTTCACCGCTTTGCGAGCGGCAAGGTTGGTGTCGATCTTGGTCAGCAGGCGTTGGGCTTCTGTCTCTTTGCCAGTGATGTCGACAATGAGAACTGTCGCATGCGAAGTCTTGTCCGCAGGGTTGGGCTGAAGTACCGAGAGCGAGATCTCGCCCGCATCGACTCCTTCAAGGTCTTCCCACTTAATGCCGAGCTTTACGCCGGCCTTGTCGAGTCGATCACGAACCTGGCCGCGGAAGTCTTCCACGAAGGCGGCCATTTGTGGATCGTTAATCAGTTGACCCATTTGGGTCTTTTCGAACTGAGTGTGTAGTGTTTGTAAGCTTGGACACGAGACATAGCCCTTCACGGTGTTGGGAAGGAGCTTCTCGCTTGGCTGAACAGCATTAGCCCGAGTCGCGAACGTGGAGAGTGCGATGACGAGCCAAATTTTGAGCCAGCGGGCCGATAGAACCACGGGAAAACTCCTGGCCGTTGGACGGTGCAAGGGTCGAATGTGCGAGCGCGCGATGGGCTTCACGCGCGAATTGGTGGACGGTTCTATCTGTATCGGCATTCAATGCCGGTTGCACAACTTTCCTAGTTGTGCGGCGTATTAAGACCTACCGTAGGAAAATCTTCACATTTTCAGAGCGGATGCTAGCTCTGTATCTTGCGGTGGCGTGGGGTTGCTGAGCGGGGTAAGGCGGTTTAGCTATCGTGGCGCACCGCTATCAGCGCACCGCTACTGCGTTTGGCCGTAATTAGCGCGAGAACAACCCTGCGACCGTGAAACGATCGGTGCTCAGCTCTTTTTGAGAAGCTTGACCACTTCAGCGACGTCGGTCTCGTTGACAGACTTATACGAAGTTCGTCCTACTTCGGTTCCCTTGCGAACGACGACTGCGGTTAGAGCGGAGGCAATGTCTACGTTCCAGCCTGTCGGGCCAGCCTTCTGACCTTCGAAAACCGTCCAGTCGGTTCGGGTGAGGCTGAGGGACATTTGGGCCTTGGGGAGGTAGTCCTTTCCCTTGGCGACATCATCGCTCAGCCAGACAACGACGACTTGGGCATCTTCCGCACCGGCAATGCCTGTTGCGACGTCGGTGTCGAGCTTCTTGACAAAACGGGCGACGGGACGAGCCCAATCGCTGGCAGATAGAAAGACGTAGACCGTTGTTTTGTCTTTGCGTTCGGCCGTGTAGTCAACTTCCTTGCCCGATTGGCCTCCCGCAACAGCAAAGGCCTTAAGTGGCGTCACTTCGGCGGCACTTGCCCAGGAGGTTGGAATGCATTGAGTTCCGAGGAGGCACAGGCATAGCACACAAATCTTGCTGAGTTTCTTCATGGCTATCACTCCCTATCCATTTGGCAAGGTGAATTCGTCAACGACCGATGGAGAGAAGCATACCACTGTCGCCACGGTAATACAGCCAGCAAATAGCACAAAATCTCCAAAGGAAATGCCCCCGACGGCAGGGGAAGGAATGTTTTTGACAAACGCGGTTGGCAGGCATTATCTTGGAAGTCCTGCTGATGGTCAAAAATTCCTGCCGCTTGTTACTCCCACCTGAGTGCCCCACCTACTATGAATACCCGCCGAGATATTTTGAAGGTCGCTGCTGCATCGTCGCTGGTGCTCCCTGCTTGGGTTAATGGTGCTGAAACAAAAAAGGGGGACTACATCGATGCCCATGTGCATGTGTGGACACCCGATACGACGGCTTACCCTTTGTCGAAGGACTACACGAAAAAGGACATGGTGCCGGCGAGCTTTACGCCGGAAGAGCTGTTCGCCCATTGCAAGCCGCAAGGCGTTTCACGAATCGTTTTGATTCAGATGAGTTTTTACGGCTTTGACAACCGCTACATGCTGGATTGCATGAAGAAGCATCCTGGCGTTTTTGGGGGCGTGGCCATTGTCGACGACACAAAGGCGGACGTCGCTCAGACGATGAAGTCGCTCACCAAAGAAGGTGTGCGAGGGTTTCGTCTGTATACCGACAAAAAGAAAGCGGAAGCTTGGAGCACATCCGACGGGATTCAAGCAATGTGGCGCTGCGGCGCTGAGGAAGGGTTGGCGATGTGTTTGCTCAGCCGATCCCGATGCCTTGCCTGCTGTGAAGCGGATGTGCGAGAAGCACCCGAAGACTCCGGTCGTGATCGACCACTTTGCCCGGATCGGTATGAAGGGAAATGTGGACGCCAAGGAGCTTGATGCCCTTTGCATGTTGGCCAAGTTTGAAAATGTCTCTGTCAAAACGTCCGCGTTCTATGCTCTTGGTGAAAAGAAGTCTCCCTATGTCGATTTGGGAGACATGATTCGCAAGTTGCGTGATGCGTATGGTGCCAAGCGTTTGATGTGGGCGACCGATTGTCCCTATCAGGTGCAAGAGGGACATAACTATGCGGATTCGATCGCGCTAATTCGTGATCGCCTCTCGTTCCTGTCGGAGGAAGAGAAAGGCTGGATGTTGCGCGGAACGGCCCAGCGCGTCTTCTTCTCCTAGAGATTCACCGTGGCAACCGTATGGTAATTGCCCCGCGAATACGCAAATTTCTCTTGCCGCGACGTGAAGCAGTTGATAGCCTGATAAATAAGTAGGCGTTTATGCGTCAGGCTGCGGCGATTGGCACGGGGTAGGGAGGTGGTTATGCAACCTGGGTTTCTTCCGGCGAATGCCGCGCAGCATGCATTTACCACTTTCAATGCGGCAGAGCGTGAAGGGCTGCGTTTGATTGGTCGGCGGAGCACTCTAAAGGCAGGCTTGGCGGGTATTGCAGGGCTTTCTCTGCCCGGACTGCTGGCCATGCGAGAGCAGGCCGTCGCAAGTGAGAAGCCTCTCAAAGGGAACAAGAGTGTCATCCTTGTTTGGATGACTGGTGGGCCCAGCCACATTGATACATTGGATGTGAAGCCGGAAGCGCCGCCAGAAATTCGCGGGCCGTTTGATACGATCGCGACCAAACTGCCTGGCATTCGGTTTTGCGAGCATCTGCCGAAGATGGCGGCGATGATGGATCGCTTGACGGTCATTCGTTCGGTGGACTGTCGCTTTTCCAACCATGAGCCGAACATGGTGATGCAGACGGCGAACTTGGATGCCGAGCCACGCATCAATCCCGAGGCGGAAAACTATCCCGCGATCGCTTCGATTGTTGCAAAGAACCGGGGGCCGAATGATCCGGGACTGCCACCTTATGTCGTCTTGAATATGCAGTCCAAGTCCCACGTGGCCTGGCCCGGCTACTTAGGTAAGCAGTACGAACCGTTCCTGGGGGGAGCGGCCAAGGGAATCTTTACGCTGCCGAGCGGGCTCACTCAAGAACGGCTCCAGACTCGGCAAACGCTGCTAACTCAATTTGACCAGTTGAAGCGAGGCTTGGATCAAAAGGGGAGCATGGACGCTAGGGACCGGTACGTGCAGCAGGCCATGGAATTGGTCATTGGTAAAAAGGCGCAAGAGGCGTTTGATATTTCTCTTGAAGCGGAAGCGACTCGCAGTCGCTATGGTGAACATCCCTGGTGTCAGCAGGCCTTGATGGCGAGACGTTTGGTTGAGGCAGGGGTGAATTTCGTCACCCTCGATTTGAGTCACCATGGGGCTTCGGGCACTTGGGACACGCATGGCGATAACATTCCTCCCTACGGCGGAATCATGAATGGCCTGCGTCCGCTGTTGCCCGTTTTTGATCATTTGCTGACAACGCTCGTTGCCGATCTGGGCGAGCGAAACATGCTTGATGATGTGCTGGTACTTGCCATGGGGGAATTCGGCCGTACGCCAAAGATTGGGACGCAGCAAAGCAGCGATGGGCGCGATCATTGGCCGGTTGTTATGTCGATGACACTGGCCGGCGGTGGCTTGCGGCATGGGCAAGTGATTGGTGCAACCGAGCGGGATGCGGGCCAGATCAAAGATCGGCCGGTTACGCCCGGCGACTTGGCTGCCACCATCTATCGCCACTTTGGCGTTCCACTCGACACCTTCTATCTTGACCATCGTGGTCGCCCCCGCCCTGTTCTAAACTGGGGCGGCGAACCTATTCGGGAATTGACCGCTTAGTGTCAGGCCGCGAGTAGAATCCCTTAAAGTATTGAAGGGAAATTCCTTGTGCAAGCTTTTTGAACGCCTTTGACTAGCATTCGGTACGGCGCTATTCTCGTGGTGCAAAATGCGCAAGAATTACGTGAGGGGCCGACTACTCGTTTGAATTCGTAAGAATCGGAGGGTAATGAAATGGGGCATGGTTTGATCGACAAGATTTCGGCATACCTTGCTTCACATCCGTCATTGCAACCTTTTCAGACTGTTTCAATGGCTGATGTAGAGAATACTGAGCAACGGTTAGGCTTTCAACTCCCAGAGCTTTTGAGAGCGTTTTATACAACAATTGGGAACGGATACTGCGGTTCTTCATGCGAAATCATCGGGTTGAGTGGCGGGAATTGTTCCGGCTTCGGAAATCTCGTTGAAACGTATCTGGTTCTAAAAGAAGGGCAAGAATCTGAGGGGCGGTTGTGGAAGGATGGGCTTTTGCCATTCTGTGATTGGGGGTGCAATATTATTTCGTGCGTTGATTGCACCGATTCCCAACATTGCATATCTATCTTTGAAGATTTTCAACTCCAACCGCAGCACTATTCACTTGAACAGTTTTTTGAATGGTGGTGTGCGGGAGTCGATATTCTTTCACAGCGGCAAATGGATTTTGAAGCAGTAGATATCATCAATCCATTTACGAAAGAAAAAGGCAGAGTCTACCGTAAAGCAGGCCCCAGAAACGAACCATGAGTTCTTTCCGTTAAAGAAAAGTCCTTATTGTTGTATCCTTCACGCCTGCCGGATGGACTTAGCATCACCACGCAGGCACTGGCGTTATGGAACTCGTTACTGACGATGGCGACGAGTAGAGGGGCGAGAGTGCCGCGAAAGCGGGCAGCACCGGTTCTTGAACCGGTATGGCCGCAGGTAAGGGAAGTAACGCCCGATCTGGCAAAACGGCGCACTATGCCCGTCGATACACTTCATAGGGTCATTCGGCTTCGCGCTTCTCGAATACGACTTGTCCCCTGGCCAATCGCTTGATCCCGTATCACGCGAAAATATTTGACGTGCCTAAATGATTAGAAATACAATACTGAAGTCCCTTCTAATCTCTCCGAGGATTTGATATTGCACTGCCCTTTCGAATGATTTTCTCGATTGCTTCCGTTTGTGCGATTTTCTGTTTGGGAGATTCCGTTTTCGCAGATGGCCCAAAAGACATGTACTGTCCAGTTTCTGGAAGGGTTCAGTTACTGAAGACGATGGTTGATACGCAAGAGATCTCAATAAAAACACTTGGTGATTTCAAACACATAGTTGAAAGCTCGATTGACTATCCTGTCGAAAGTCAACCCGGCGTAGATTATGTGGAAAGTATTCTCAAGCACCTCTCGGGCAATAACCCGCCCCAAGGCAAGCGAAAGATTCTTGTCAAAGAACAGGCTATTGGGATTGCATTTGATGGCGATCATTTTGTTGAGTCGCAGCAGAACGATATTGCACCTACAAAAATCATAAAAACACCTGGGGTAGAGGTGCATGTTTCAGACTACCCCAATCATTCCCAGATTGACCGAATTCCAGCCGGTACCGGGCGTGTGTTTCCTCTCGACTCCCCCGTATTGTTTTCAAGGGATCGATCATGGCTCGGCTTGGATTGGGGTTTAAGTGGTGAATCCGAGGCAATCAACTATTACTCGTATAAAACAAACGGGTTCGAGCAGGTCGTAGCCTTGTCGAAGAAAGATGGTAGCAGATGCATTTATGGGCATTGCGGTACAGTCTCAGGGAAATTCAATTCCTGTGTAATTCATTACGGGCTTACGGGCACCGCTACTAATATCCCCGGAATCGTCCTTCCAAAGTTCACGGTTTTCATTCTGAACAAAAGGTCGAAGAAGAGTGAGGGGGACGTTTATCTTGTAATCATCCTAAAGGTAACGGAAGCTGTGCTAGATTGTCCCGTGGATAAGGGAACGTTTGAGCATTCTGCAAAAGTTGGGGATGTAGTGGTTTTTCATGAGCCCGATAAAAAGGAGAAGGTTCGATTCAAAAGCAAGGAGGCTATTGGCGATGTGGTAAACGTGCCAAATAAGGAGTTGCTGGATAAATACGGAATGCCAGCTGGCCGTAGGCCAATTTTGTTGAGCCCATCCGTTGTCACGCCTGATATTGCAGCCAGCGAGCCGGTGGTAAGTTGCAGACCCTGCGGGAGGAGATCCACGAGAAGATGCTGCCGAAGCGCCTTACGCAAGTTTGCAGCCAATTGTCAATGATCCGCTCGCAATCTTCTTCGTGGCCATGGGAGGTCACGCCCGGTCTGGCAAGGTGGTGCGCTCTATACCTAGGTACTACCTTCATTTGCTCTAATGACCACACTTTTGTTGTTGATCGCGTTTGTATACCTGCCAAACGTAAAGCAATGCATCCCATCCACTGGCCCCATCCCATCAAAAGAGCTGTCGTGCATCCCGAATGTTGTGACTTACTGCAGGGTTATGGAGACAAATAGATGGATGTAGTGAACGCAATAGCTGCAACAATCCGATGGGACACAATTTGCTCCGTCACCGGTGACTGCACAAATATCCCCCATGCACTTTCACTACTTCAATCCGATGATCCTGTCACAAGGAAATCGGCGTATTGGATGCTAGATAACCATGTCATAGTGCAGGGCGGCCTCTTTGAAGGTGCTTTCTATGTTGTTCCCTTCCTGCTGCAAGTCTGTAATTGTAAGTCGGCAAACGGTCGGAATGAGGCGATGACCCTTTTGTTTGAGATTGCTTCGGGGGCATCGACTTTCGAGAGTCAAGTGCGTTTTGCGACGATTGGCAGTCCTTATAGGCACTACACTCCTGACCCAAACGCAATTGGTATCCCCTTAGCGATTGCGGTGAGGCTTGCCGTTGCGTGTGGGCTACCAACAGTTGCCAATAATATGGCGTCGGAGAACGAGGTGGAACGAAAGAATGCTCGGGAATTGTTGGCACTTTTTCCAGAATATGCGTCGGGAATTTCAGAATTACTGCGTCCAATTGCGGAAAAGTCGAGTAACCAACAAACCAGTAAGGAAATCTACGGACTGATTGACGAACTTCGCCGATAGCCGTCGTAACGGGTAGCACCGGTTCTTGAACCAGTGTGGCCGCAAGCCATGGGAGGTCACGCCCGGTCTAGCAAAGTCATTCGTTCACAATCGCCACACCGCTGTATTTCAGAGCAAGTTCTTAGTGGGAGCTCCCGCCGTCTCGGTGCACGGTACTCACAGAAAAAGCAGGTAAGCAAACGGCGATATACTCTGCCCCCTGTGGGCAGGGCGTGCTATAGCGGACCCATTCACCAGGGCCGATCTTAATGGCCTGCCCCGCCTTCACGGTGAAAACCTGATCTTTCACTTCCACCTGTAATTCACCGCGTAATACGACAGTGAATTCTTCAAAGTCAGGTGTTTGCGCAGGTTCGCTCCAGCCGGAAGGACTGACCATGCGGGCAATGCTAACAGAGCTAGTCCCCGTGGAATGCCCAACAAATTCTTCGATCAGCTTGGGGGGATGGCCGTGGGCCTGAATGACCTTGGGTTTTGGAAGGAGCGTTGCCATACGTAAGGGACCCTAGCGAGTGAAAAACAGCAAACCAAACGTGAGACCGAGAATACTTGCAGTTTAAGCCGCTGGATCAAGGGGCCTACCGCGATTTCTCCGTTTTCCCGCATAATATGGACTATGAAAGACTACAAAGCAGAAAATCTCAGCTACGATCCGATTCACGGCTATATCCCCTTCACGTCTGATGAGGGACTAGCGCCAGGTGAAGCCTCCGAGCGTCAGGTCATCGACCATCCTTGGGTGCAGCGGATGCGTTTGATTCATCAATTGCAAACGGCTTGGTGGATTTTTCCCTCGGCGGAGCATACCCGCTTTCAGCATATCGTCGGGGTGATGCATCTGGCGAGTCGAGCCATCGAGCAACTCTATCCCAGTCTGCAGGAGACCTGTCCCGATGTACCTAGTCGTGGGTATGTGGAAAGTTTGCTGCGGATGGCGGGGCTGCTACATGACATTGGCCATGGTCCGTTTGGGCATTTCTTTGACGAGCACTTTCTGAAACGTTTTGGAGAGACTCACGAAACGATTGGTGCGGTCATTATTGTTGAGCACCTCGCCGACTTGCTCAAGCGGGTTCGTAGGAACCCGAACTCCAAGCTCGAAGCGCATGAAGTCCTTGACCCCCAGCAGATTGCATGGCTAATCGCGCGCCCCAAGGTTGTCGCCGGCGCTGATGGTAACCAGCCTTCGCAAGAAATGCCGCGCTGGTTAGTCTTTTTACGTTCGCTATTAAGCGGGCTCTATACGATCGACAATCTCGACTTTGTGCTGCGTGACGCCTATATGACTGGCTACAGTCCCAGGTCGTTTGACTTGGAACGGCTGCTGCATTTTACCTTCTTTAGCGAGAAGGGGCTGACCATCCATGATAAGGGGATGTCTTCGCTGATTCGGTTTGTCCATGCCCGCAGCGAACTCTTCCGCAGCGTCTATTATCATCGCACCGTGAAAGCGATGGATCTAGAACTTGCGGAGCTATTTGCAGAGAGCCGAGACTTGCTTTTCCCAGGAAATCCTAGGGACCACTTGGAGGAGTACTTAGAGTTTTCCGAAATGTCGTTGCTGGTGGATGTGCGTCGCTGGAAAAAACAGGGCAAGACCGAGGTCCACAAGCAATTGGGGCAACGCTGGGAAGATTTGATCCAGCGGAAGATCCGCTGGCGAATGGTTTGGCAAACGGACCGGGTCTATGGTGGTTCGCGGCAGGAGCGTCACGACCTGTTCGCTAGTTCCGCACGGCTTGAAGCGGAGTTGCGGCAGACGCTGCCTGTTGAGCATCGCGAAATGCCGCTGAAGGTGGATGTCTATCGTACGCAGCTGAAGGTGAAGGACCGGAACTTCCTATTTGATTCTGCCAGTGGTCAGGTTCGGCCGTTGACGGACAACGAGTTGTACCGGCATTTGCCGGTGTCACATTCGCTCTGCCGCGTTTATGCATTAGATGAGAAAGCAGGGCCATTAATTGCCCGAGCGCTGGACAAAATTATTGGTCCGGAGCCACTGGATGACGCCACAAACATGTAGCGATGTCGCTTAAGTGTCCCCTAAAGTACTAAAGTGGCGAAAATTGGCGGAGTTAACGGAAAAATCGCCTCCCCGAAAGCCTTGGCCACTTGCCGAAAACCGCGGCTAGCGCCTATCGTACTGATTCAACCGTTCGTTTTCGCAAAGTGGTTTGCCCCCAGTTACAGCGGGCAAACTTATCGTTAAACAGGTTCTTTGTCGCACGCAGTTTTGCAGGAGAAGTTATCCATGGGCGTTCTCGTAACTCAGGCAGCACCAGCATTCAAGGCTCAAGCGGTTATGCCAGACGGTACTTTCAAGCCAGTGAGCTTGGAAGACTACAAGGGGAAGTATGTTCTGCTGTTCTTTTGGCCATTGGACTTTACGTTCGTTTGCCCAACGGAAATCATCGCTTTCTCGGATCGCGAAGAGGATTTTTCGAAGCTGAACGTGCAAATCCTGGGCGTTTCCGTGGATAGCCACTTCACGCACTTGGCTTGGCAAAATACGCCTCGTACTGAAGGCGGCTTGGGCAAGATTACCTATCCTCTCATCGCCGACTTGAATAAAGAAATCAGCAAGGCCTACGACGTATTGCTGCCAGCCGGCATTGCTCTGCGTGGTCTGTTCCTGATCGACAAGACGGGCGTTGTCCGTCACCAAGTGGTAAATGACCTGCCACTGGGCCGTAGCGTTGATGAAGCCCTACGCATGGTAAAGGCTTTGCAGTTCTTCGAAACCAACGGCGAAGTCTGCCCCGCCAACTGGCAAGAAGGCTCGCGCTCGATCAAGCCAACTGTGACCGACAGCAAGAAGTTCTTCAGCGCTGAATACTCGGCCAAGGGCTAATTTTCGCTCCCTAGCGGTCGCAAAATTCAAACGCCCTGTCCGCAGGAGGTAGACTGGTTTAATCGACCATTGCTACTTTGTAAGGCCAGGGCGTTTTTATGTGCGCATGGTGCGTAAGTTGTTGTTTAGCAATAAGTTGCATATAGGGCGTATGGCTGGCCACCAGGTAAGATTATTGCGTTAGCAGGCGTGGCAGGTGGAACTGACAAGGGCATTTGCGACTTTTTCCCTTGTGCTGTGTAACAAAGGTAAACGTTGATGACCAACTCCTTTACAACCGAGATGTGGCATGCCTGCTGAGCGAGATTTTGGGCCTTTTGACGACATTGTTCGGGACACGCAGTCCCATATTCGGGCATACATTGCCGGGATGGGGGTGCCACGTCACGACGTCGATGATGTGGCTCAGGATGTTTATGTGGAGCTTTACCGCTTCTTCGATCGCATTCCCCAGGAAGTCACGCCTCGGCAATGGCTGAAAGGGATTGCGCGTAACCTTTGTTTGAACTACTTTCGCAAGAATTCACGGCGTGGACGTTTGCAGCGTGAAGCTCTGGTGGAGATGTTTCTTCAGGCAGAACAAGACAGTGCATTGCATTTGGCAGAAGGTCCGATACGTAGTGCGCTGGATGGTTGCTTTGAGAAGTTGTCGGGAGATAGTCAACGCATGCTTCGCTTGAAATATGAGCAAGACCTTCCCAGCAACACGATTGCCGAGCAGTTGAATTCCACGGCGGAGGCCATCCGTGTCGCCCTGTTTCGTATTCGTGCAGCACTACGTGACTGTATTGCAAAAACCGTTGGAGCTGAATCGTAACAGCCCATGATTACCAGCAACGAAGACCTGATCCATCGCTACTTAGAAGATCGTTCCAGCCTCAGCGAAGAGGAGTTCGATCAGCTAATTTCGCACCTGCGCGCAATCCGCGTGAGGCAGTCCGATTGCACGAGCACCTGTTGCTGGATGAGTATTTGGCTCAAAAGCTGGGGACGGATCGCGGGGATTTCTTTGCTCAGGTTGAGCTGCGTGTTGCCGACTTTGAGCAGGGGGAGGAAGAGGTCTACAATCAGGTCGCCGAACTACGGGCAATTGCCGAAGCGGAGATTGAGCGGCCACTTAAGGGGCCCGCAACTTCGCCTTGGCTCCGATTTTCGATGGCGGTTGCGTTGTTGATCTTGCTGGGGACGGGGCTTGGCATGTACATGCTGTCGGGTCCGAAAGACTTTCCGATTGCCACTATTGAGCAGCTTTCTGGTGATGTGAAGGTCACGCGAAAGAGTCAGCCCGTCTCCGTACAACTGGGCAAAGTGGTTTACACCGACGACGTTGTCGAAGCGCCCATCGGATCGTCGATTGCGCTGCGGTACAAGGATCGTACAGAAATGCACATCCTGGGCGACTCTGTTTTGAAGATCGGAATTGATCGGCAAACCGGGGGAAAACGAGTCTCTTTAACGCAGGGAGAGCTTACCGCCAGCGTTACTCCGCAGCACCCTGATGCGATGGTCTTTATCACTCCCCATGCCAAGGCGACTGTGCTGGGAACCGAGTTGCGATTGAGCGTTGGTAAAAGCGCCACTCGCCTGGATGTGCAGGAAGGGAAAGTGGGGCTGATGCGGATTTCCGATGGTCAGTCGGTTGTCGTAGGTACGAATGGCTCCGGTGAAGCTGGTGTGGAAGGGATCTCGCTGCGTGATTTGACTTGGCCCATTGATCGTCGGGATGCCGTCTTCATCTTTGAGCCAGGGGCGCAATTCCGCTGGCCCGCAATCCAGAAACGGGAAACCTGCGGCAGACGGAATGGGAGCTTCCCCGTGGAGAAGCCACGATTGGTGACGGCGGAGTGCTGACCTTGGCCGGCGGGTCTTTTGTGTCGTCGGAGGCGGGGATCGATCTATTGCCGTTCATACGTCAAAAGAATGAATTCACGCTCGATATTGCCCTGGTTCCGTTAGCAGAAGGAATGGTTGCGCAGGGTCAGATCATTGGATTTGCCATGCAAAAAGACGTAGGGAACCTTGTGATCGTCCAGGAAGAAGAGTGGCTATTGGTCGGGATGCGGACGTCGGAAGGGGAAGCGACGATGCAGAAGATCAATCTTGGCAAGCTTGTGCCTGGCAAGCTCAACCAGGTCACCATCACTTACCGTTCTGGCGAATTGACCGGCTATGTGGGACGAGATCGTCGCGCAGCCACCATGGAAGTGCAAGGCGGCCTGAATGGTTGGGGCGAAGGGAAGGTGGTTGTCGGCTCAGATGAAAAGGGCGATCGTGCTTGGCACGGTTCCGTAGCAGGGATTGCGATCTATTCGCGGGCCCTTGCTGCTGAAGAAGTCACCGACAATCAGCAACGCTTCCGAGCCAAATTCGATCCTGTATTGCCCGCTAAGTGGACCAGCGTCGAAGCCATTCCGCAGTAGCTGGTGGGCTGCTGTATTACCTTTTGCCGCGCGACGCGATGTAGGCCTCGACCGCGTCTTTGGCTTCTTTCAATTCGCATCCCGTTTTGTCGCGGAACTCTTTGACGGCAGCAATCAATTGCCCTTGATTGGCCAGTTCCCACGCCGCTGCTAGTGCGCTGTCCGTTGGGGCTGACGTAGTGGTCGTGCCCAGTTCGTCAAAGATCCGCAGCAGCCTGTCCAGCTTTTGCTCGATCCGTTCGAGCCGCTGAGATTCTTCCGAATTAAGGCCGCCGGATCCAAACATGGCTTCATCCTCTGGGAGAAGGTCACCAACATTGCATCATTACGATGATGGGCTGCGACGAGATTCTTCGATCGAATGTGCCAGTGCCTTGTCGGAGATGTCCTTGCGGCACCATGCGCCAGGCCAGCGAATGCACTTGACGGCTGTGTAAGCTTGTAGCTTGGCCGCCGAGATGCTGTTGCCAATTGCAGTTACTGCGAGAACACGGCCACCGGCCGTAACGACCTGACCATCCTGCATGCGGGTGCCAGAATGGAACACCTTAACATCAGGAATGGCAGCAGCTTCTTCGAGTCCGCGAATAACGCGGTTCTTTTCATAGTCACCGGGATAGCCTTCACTGGCCATCACCACGCTAACCGTCGCGCGCGTGTCCCAGTCGAGTGGGCCTAGCTCGTCGAGCTTGCCATCCACGGTTGCTTCAAGCACGGTGAGGAGGTCACTTTTCAGCCGCATCAAAATCGGCTGGCATTCAGGATCGCCAAAACGAACGTTGTATTCCAAGACCTTGGGGCCCGAGTTGGTGACCATCAACCCCGCGTAAAGCACACCCTTGAAAGGATGTCGTGAGCGCTTCATGTGATGAACGGTAGGAACCAAGATGAATTCCTGAATCCAACGCATCATTTTGTCGTCAACCAAGGGCGTGGGAGAATACGCGCCCATGCCGCCGGTGTTCGGACCTTTGTCGCCGTCGTAAGCAGGTTTGTGATCTTGTGCCGGTGGAAGCGGTAGGATCGTGCGGCCATCGGTAATGGCCAGGACGCTTGCCTCTTGCCCTTCCAGGCGCTCTTCGATAACTAGCAGTTTGCCTGCAACACCGAATTCCTTTTGGCGAGCAATGCGGTCGATCGCGGAGAGTGCTTCGCTTCGCGTGCCACAGACAATCACGCCCTTGCCCGAGGCGAGGCCATCCGCCTTCACTACAACAGGTACCGATTCGTTTTCACTGGGATAGCGATCCATGATGTAACGCGAGGCGGTATCGCCGTCACGAAACGTGCGGTAGTCTGCCGTCGGGATGTGCGCTGCTTTGAGAAGGTCCTTGCAAAAAACTTTGCTCCCTTCCAGTTGCGCTGCGGACTTGGAGGGCCCAAAGATCTTTAGCTTGGCTTCTTGGAAGGCGTCAACGATTCCCAGGACCAACGGAGCCTCGGGCCCAACAACCGTGAGGCCGATTTGATTCTCTTGGGCGAACTTAAGCAGACCTGCGATGTCGTCCGACTGAATGGGAACGTTTTCGGCATCGACGGCCGTCCCTGCATTGCCTGGCGCGACGAAGACGCGGCTAGCGCGTGGGCTGGACTTCAGTTTCCAGGCAAGGGCATGTTCCCGACCACCGTTGCCAACAACCAAGACTTTCATAGCGATCGATCCAAGCAAGAATCCCGCGAGGGACAGTTGTGTCAAGTAAAATGAGTATCTTCTTTGGCAGCATTACGTTGCAAAGAGCATGTCGGATGATACGGCATGCCAGCCTTGGGCGGTAGCAGCGGTTTGACGGTGAGTTTCAGGCAAACTTTTACGCCGCAAATGCAAAATCAAAACGGCGGGGCTTGGAACTCTGGCTGTAAACGGATATCCTGCAACACTTTGAGGGAATCGCGGACGCGTTTAAAGCAAGTTGAATGGCGTTATATTCAAAAGCCGACACTTTTGGGTGGTATTGGCGTGGCTTCTCTTTGCTTATGAGGCGGCTAGGTTTTCAGCAGATGTCCAAGGTTGTTTGGCGACGTTTGTTACGACGCAGTAAGGTTTTACGGTAAGGGTCCTTGACAAACAGCAGCCAATTTTGACAATAGCGATAAAACATCGTGAAAAATATCACAAGCCTGGTTCAGGATCAGCCGGCTTTTGTCGATGATATTTCGCATTTCAGCTTGGGCTTGGTTGGTCGTGCGGACGTTGGAAATTGGTTTTTGAGGCTTCGGGGCAAGGATTGCCTGCGAGGCAATTGCCGTGTTTCTTGTACGGCGTCATTGAGCGGGGAGAGTTGAGCTTATGGCCAAGAAGATGTCCATTGAGGAAATTTTGGCTGCCGCCCGTGCAGGCAAAGGGGGCGATGCGACTCCAGCTGCACCTGCTCCTGCCGAAACATCGGCAGATGCTCCCGCCTCTGAGGCAGCTCCTGCCAAGGCAAAGCCGGCCGCAGCGAAGCCCGCTGTCGCTGCAGGCGGTAAGGGAATGTCGGTTGCTGACATCATGGCTGCCGCTCGCGCCGCCAAAGGTGGCGCTGCTGCGGCTCCTGCACCAGCCGCTGCTAAGCCAGCCGCAGAGAAGCCTGCTGCTGCTGCGAAGCCCGCTCCAAAGGCAGCTGCCGAAAAGGTCGCAGCTGCTGTTGAGAGTGGCCCCAAAGACACCGCTAGTATTTTGAATGCCGCCCGTAAGGGAGCCAAGCCTGGTCCGATTTCCAAGGCGGAAGCGGCTGCTCGTGAAACAGGGACGGCTGACTCTGGCAAGAAAAAGCTAGAAGTTCCACCGATGCCTGCCAAGCCTGCTTATGCTCAGGCGGCCGCAAAGCCCGACTCGGAAGATCGACGTGGCTTTTTGGCTCTCACGGTGGCCCTGATCGCAAGCCTTGGTGCTTCGAACTTGGCGATCGGCTTTACATCCTTGGTGGTGACGAACTTGATGTGGGCATTGGGCCTCGCTCGGTTCATGTTCCCCAATGTTCTGATTGAGCCACCCACGAAGTTCAAGGTTGGCTTTCCCGATTCGTTTGCATTTGGGCAGGTCGATTCGCGGTTTATTCCGCAGTTCGGCGTGTGGATTGTTCGCTACGAATACGAAGGTGCCTCTGGTATTTATGCTCTGAAGTCGGTTTGCACGCACTTGGGATGCACGCCCAACTGGCTCGAAGCAGAGCAAAAGTTTAAGTGCCCTTGCCACGGTAGTGGTTTCTATAAGGACGGTGTCAATTTCGAAGGTCCAGCTCCTCGTCCGCTTGAGCGTTATGCGATCAGCGTGGCAGATGACGGTCAGTTGCTGGTTGATAAGAGCCGTACGTTCAATCAAGAGCTGGGTCAGTGGAAAGATCCCTCTTCGTTTGTCTCGGTCTAATTGCAGCGTCCCTAGAGTTCAGTTTCTTTGGTTTGATCTACCCGGTGATCTGATATGGCTTCGCTAACGGACATCATCACGGAATCGCAAATCTGGAAGAGCATCTTCCGCCATCCGATGCCTTCGGATCGGCGTAACCGGATTGTGGTGATGCTGACGAATTTCTTCCTGCACTTGCACCCAGTCTCCATCAAGAAGCAGGGGATCGCCCTGAGCTTTACGTGGTGCATGGGTGGCGTGACCTTCTTCCTGTTTTTGGTAGAGACCGTCACGGGCGTGCTGTTGATGTTTTACTACCGTCCAGTGACGGAGTGGGCATTTGCCGACATCACGGCCCTACGCGACGTGGCATCGATGGGTATCCTGCGTGAAATTCACCGCTGGGGTGCTCACGCGATGGTGATCACGGTCTGGCTGCACATGTATCGCGTGTTCCTCACGGGCAGTTACAAGCCGCCGCGTGAGTTTAACTGGGTGATTGGTGTGGTGCTCCTACTGCTTACACTGCTGTTATCGTTTACCGGCTATTTGCTCCCGTGGGATCAATTAGCAATCTGGGCGATCACGGTAGGTTCGAACATGGCCCGCGCTCATCCGTTCCTGGGTTATGAAGGTCCTGGTAATCAGCTGCTAAGTATCGACGGAATTGACATGATCACCAACGCGTCGGATGCACGCTTCGGCTTGCTTGCGGCACGGTTTGTCGGTGAAGAAACGCTAAACCGTTTTTATGTTTTGCACTGCGTCGCTATTCCGCTGGCAGTGTCGCTACTTTTGGCGATCCACTTCTGGCGCGTTCGCAAGGACGGCGGCATCAGCGGTCCGTTGTAGTAAGCGGCGGTTGAGGTTGGGTGAGGTGTTGCTGGTAAATTACGAATCTTTGCCAGCAGCGGGTTTTCTGGGTCTGTGCCTTTGATTCCGGATTGGCTTTAACGACTATGCACGGTCACGTCCCTTATGAGCAATTCCTCCAAGACATTTCTATGTTCTTGGGGAGTTATTACCTGTTCATGGCGCTCATGAATGGCCTAGTGGCGCTTTACACTTGGCAGAGCGGCAAAGACTGCGAGTTGTTTCGGCTTCCGTTTTTCAACGTACCTGTAACCGGCTCGATTGGCTGGTTGCTCGTAGCGATGGTTTTTGTTTTCATGTCGCCGATTGCTTACAGCGGTCACCCCGTCTGGATTCAGTCGATTTCGATTCCGGTTAGTGTTCGAGAAGGCCTGACCTCGATCATGAATCCAACGGTTTACACGTTGGCTTCGCTTGGGCTTTTCGGCGGGCTTTATCTTGGCCGGGCGTTCTTCTCGAAGCCGCTGGTGGCCTACATCGGTCTGAATCTGTCGATGCTCCTGATGGGCATGTCGATGACCGACCAAAACTTTGCCGCGATTGTGGCCAAGCCTGACAATGTTCCGATCGTTGGCTTGGTGTTTTTGCTGGCCTTCTTCACTTGGATCGCCACGCACCGGGCAGTGGTCAACGATGAACGTCTTAAGCAAGGGCTTGAGCCGCTAGAAAAGCTAGACTCGGATAAGGTTCTGGTGTGGCCAGACTTGGTCTATTCAGAACTGATCTGCATGGTTGGCTTGACGGCCTTCTTGCTGATCTGGGCGCTATTGCTGAAGGCTCCGCTGGAAGAATTTGCCAGCCCTGTAAAGACTCCGAATCCTTCGAAGGCCCCTTGGTACTTCTTGGGTTTGCAAGAGATGCTGGTCTATTACGATCCCTGGATGGCAGGCGTGGTGCTGCCAGTGACGGTGATTGCGGGGCTGATGGCCATTCCTTACTTGGACTTCAACAAGAAGGGGAACGGTTACTACACGATCGAAGAGCGTCAGTTTGCTTATTTGACGTTCCAATTCGGGTTCTTGGTGTTGTGGATCACGCTCATCGTGATGGGTACGTTTTTACGCGGCCCTAACTGGAACTTCTTCGGCCCGTTCGAGAAGTGGGACGCGCACAAGGTTGAGGTTCAAAACAACCGCGACTTGGCAGACTTCTTCTGGATTGACATGCTGGGCTCAAGCCGTCCACGTGCTCCCGAAGGCTCTTCGGAAATGGTGAAACTGGGTTATTCGCTGCTACGTGAATCTCCTGGTATCGCTCTGCTCCTGGGGTACTTTGCGGTTCTGCCTCCACTGCTTGTTGTGGCGATTCCGTTTGTGCAAGGTTTGTTTAAACGTATGGGTTTCATACGGTACATGGTGTTGGCGAACTTGTTCCTCACCATGATGCTGTTGCCGATCAAGATGTTCTTCCGCTGGACGATCACCTTGAAGTACTTCATCTCGTTGCCTGAATATTTGCTTAACTTTTAGATTTCTTCCCACGGATTGCCCCAGACGTTGTCTTCACGCGGAGTGAGCGACGTTCCTAACCGACTGTCGGGAGAGAGAAAAACATGCCAGCTACCGAATCGACTTGGCGAAATCAAAATTCACTCCACCGGATGTTTGCCGTGGTGAGCGTCGTGCTCACTTTGGCAACTCTCTTGATGTTTTATCAAGACTGGAATCGTCCCTGGAAGAATTATCAGACGACCACCTTGGCGGTGGATCAGAAGATGAATCAGTGGCGCCAAGAACAGTTTCAAACGAACGAAGCCATGGAAGAACATGCTTCGCTTCAGGAGAAGCTTTTGGTCGTTCAAGCGAGCGCTGTTTCTAGCGATCTGCTGAATGCTTTCTGTGAGGAAGTTGCTGCTGGCCAGCCTGCTCGCGGCCAAGCTTTCAACACGGCATCCCTTGTTACCGACAATGAGCAACTGGCCAAGCTGGTTGCCGCTGCGGAGGCGCTGGTTCCTGAAGCTGAGGCAGCTGCCAAGGCCCATGAGGCCGCCCCCACCGATGCAGCTGCTGCTAAGGCATCTCAGCAAGCGGGCGAGAAGTTGCAAGCAGCTCGCAATGCGGCTGCTGCCAAGCGGAAAGAACTTGTTGGCGCGATGAAGGGTATTGCGGACGCCACCAAGACGCTGGAAGACAAGATTTTGGGGAAGCGCAAGTTCCAGAATGCGGAATGGGACAAGGCGAAGGCCGATCGCGATATTGCGGTTCGTGACAACTTGGACTTAAAGGCTCCTGAGGCCAAAATTGACGATGCCAAAGCCAAGTACGATGTGCTCAATAAGCAGTATCAGACACTGGCAAACCATCGCAAGACGCTAGATAAGTACGTCCGAGACGTGATTGCCAGCGAAGAAGATGCGAAGAAGGCCTTGGCGGACAGCTCGGCATCTCTTGATCGGCTCAAGTCTTCGTTTATCGAAAAGCGTGAGACGTTTTTGGTGTCGGGCGGTCTTGGTAAGAAGATTCTGACCCTGCCCATTCTCGATGCGTTTGGTGGCCCGCGTAAAATTGACAACTTGTGGGCTGATGGGCTGGAAATGGACAACAATTTCCGCAAGATCCGTCGGTTTGATCGCTGCACTACTTGCCATCAATCGATGCAAAAATCGCTTCCCGGGGCAGCCACAGTTGCCGCCTACGTGAAGAAAGAGTCGCTGACCTTTGTCGTGGTTCCTCCTACGGCCGAAGAGTTGCCACCTGCAGAGAAGCTGGAAGATGGCTCGGTCAAGCCGCTAAGTCTCGAGCAGGTCTTTGGGATTCGTTTGGCGGAAGGTGGCCTTGTTAAGGCGGACGAAGTGGCAGTTCGCTTTGTCACTCCAAAATCGGCAGCGGCAAAGGCTCGGCTAATCAACCAAAAGGAATCGGTTGACATCAACGGCCTTGAGCTTCGCAACCAAATTGCGGAGGCGATCAGCCAAAGTGATGAGCTAAGCGAAAGCTTCCCTAAGCTGCCTGGTCTAATGGTGGGTGATGTGATTACTCACATCAATGGCAAGGCGCAGTTTGGCGTAACCAACACCGTTGGCAGTGCTGCCCAGCAATTGTTGAGCCTCGTTAAGGAAGGCAAGCCGATCGAGGTCACGGTTGATCGCGGCCTGGATCTTCCTTATGCGTCGCACCCTCGGTTGGACCTGTTTGTTAGCGATAGCAGCCCTCACCGGATGCAAAAGTTCGCATGCACGATTTGCCACGATGGGCAAGGAAGTGCAACCGACTTCAAGTGGGCGTCCCATACGCCGAACTCCACGACGGCTGCTGAAGAGTGGCGCAATGAGCATGGCTGGTTTGATAATGCTCACTGGATTTATCCGATGCAGCCCAAGCGGTTCATGGAGAGCACCTGTCTAAAGTGCCATCATGATGTTGCATCGCTAGAGCCTAGCGAGAAGTTTCCTGAAGCTCCCGCGCCGAAGCTCGTTCATGGCTACAACGTGATTGAGAAGTACGGCTGCTATGGCTGCCACGAAGTGAAGGGCTTTGATGGCCCAACCAAGCGAATTGGTCCGGACATGCGTCTGGAGCCTATGTTCTATGCGGTTGCCCAAGGGATTTTGCCAGAACTGCAGAAGACCGAGAAGGAACTTGCAGATGCCAAGGCTTCCGCAAATGCAGAGAATGCGGCCGCTGTTGATACAAAGCTAGCCGCTGTTCGAAAAGTCACTTCGCTAACGGCTCGCCTTGTCGATCATCCCGAAGAGGATGCAACACGTCGCGCTCTGAAGGAACTTTTGGATAGCGATGCAAGCCAAGCCACTGGTGCCGAAGGTGCGGCCCTGCTGAGCAAGAAGGTACATGATGCAGCGAACCTGCTAAAGGATATTGAAGCTCCAGGCTCGCTTCGTAAGCCCGGTCCAAGCTTGCGATATGTGGAAGCCAAGCTTGACTCGGCATTCCTGTACGACTGGCTGAAGGATCCAACCGCATTCCGTCCATCGACGCGGATGCCACGGTTCTTTGGGTTGTGGGATCATCTCACTTCGGAAAAACCTCGTCAGATTGCTCATGATCTCGAACCGATTGAAATTCGCGGCATCATGGAATACTTGTATTCCAACGGCCAGTCTTTTGAGCCGGTGAAACGTCCTGAGGGTATCTCCGAATGGACCGAAGAAGAGAAGGTCGCTCGCGGTAAGGTTCAGTTTGAAACGCGTGGCTGTTTGGCTTGCCATACCCACGAAGAGTTCCCAGACATTGCCAAGTACCGTCGTCCAGAAGACATCGTCCAAGGGCCAGAACTTTCGGGCATTGGTGCCAAGTTCGATGTAAGCCGCAACAAGCAAGGGAAAGAGTGGCTTTATAGCTGGGTTAAGGAGCCAACGAAGTATCACAAGCGAACCGTGATGCCGAATTTGTACTTGGACCCAGTCAAGGATGCTGCTGGTAAGGTTTCCGACCCGGCTGAGGATATTGTCAGCTTCTTGATGTCACACAAGTCCACCAATAGCTGGGCTCCTGTGGCAGAGGCTTCGACTCCGCTGGATGATGCGATGCGTAATTCGCTGCAAGCTTTGTCGCTTGAACACCTCTACGGCGCTTTCTACAAGGACATTGCGGCAAAGTACTATGAGACCGGCATTCCACCTGAGCTGCGTAAGGAGCTGAAGGGGGCCGAGGCTGAGCTGATTGTGGAGAAGGGGCAAACCCTAAGCGATGCTCAGCGTCTGCGTTACATCGGTAACAAGACGATCTCGAAGTACGGCTGCTATGGCTGTCACGATATTCCTGGCTTTGAAGATGCTAAGCCAATCGGTACTGGTTTGGCCGACTGGGGTCGTAAAGACCCATCCAAGTTGGCGTTTGAGCACGTAACCCATTATCTGCAAGGTCATGGCGGTGGTCATGGACATGCAGAACATGGTGACGACCATGGTGCAGGACATGACCATGCGAAGAGTGAAGTATCTGCCGAAGAGCGAGCAGCCCTCAGCGGCATGGCCTCGAAGGCGCTTACGAAGGACAAGGAATCTGCAGAGGATGAGAAGTTCTTCCACTTGCAGATTGAGTCTGGCAACCGAATTGGCTTCATCTATCAAAAGCTGAAGGAACCACGTAGCTATGACTATATGAAGACAGAAACCAAGGGGTACAACGAACGCCTACGTATGCCAAAGTTCCCCTTCTCGGAAGAGGAGCGTGAGGCGGTCATGACGTTTGTGCTTGGTTTGGTCGCAGAGCCACCACGTGAGAGCTATGTGTATAAGGCAGATGCCCGTACGCAGGCGATCATCGACGGCAAGCCAATCTTGGCAAAGTACAATTGCGGCGGATGCCATATTCTCGAAGGAGAAAAGTGGAAGGTCGTGTTTGATGCGGGTGCCTTTAACAAGCAAGATTTGTCCACGCTCTATCCATTCCTGCTGGAGCATGTAAGCGACAAGAAGCTTCAAGCCAGTGCTACGCCTGATGGACGTAATCGTTTGTCGGCCGTACTGGAAGGTTTGCCATCGGTGGATGGTGCGGACGGCTTGCCAGTTGTTCGTGATGAAGAAGGTTTGGCGCTAGACGCAGATTCCGAAGTTAAGCCAGCTTCGGTTAAGGTTGGCTTTGACCTGTGGAAGAGTGTTCCGCTTGATGGGACGCTGTATGTGCCTGGACAAGCTGCATTGCAGTTGAACTTCAAGGATTTGGAGAAGCGTCGGTTTGGTGAAGGTGGATTGCTAACACGTTATCTGTTGCCACGCGTATTGAAGCTAGAGAAAGAAGTTAACTCGCAAGCGAAGGGCGATGAAGCCTATGCATGGTTGCCTCCACCGTTGATGGGTGAAGGTGCCAAGGTTCAGTCGCAGTGGCTGCATGACTTCTTGCTTGAGCCGTACCCAATTCGTCCGGCTACCTATTTGCGGATGCCTAAGTTCAACATGTCCAGTGCTGAGGCCAAGACTTTGGCCAAGTATTTTGCAGCGGTGGATAATCCGAACTATCCCGAAGACTTCACCGACAATCGTGAGGATTGGCGGCTACGGTCTGAAGGGGCGGAAGAGTTGCGTGAGAAGGCAACTGCAGGCGTTCAAGCGGGTAGCGACTCGGATAAGCACCTGGATGCTGCGATGCGAATCGTCGTGAACAAGAACTACTGTGTTGCTTGCCATAAGGTGGGTGACTTTGCACCGACAGGCAGCATTCGCGCTCAGGCTCCCAACTTGGCGGATGTCCAAAAGCGTTTGCGTCCAGATTACGTTCGCCGCTGGATTGCAAATCCGAAGCAAATTCTGCCGTACACGGCAATGCCTATCAACATTAAGTACGATCCCAACGCTCCGCACCTCGGTGGTATTAGCCAGGAGATCTTCCCAGGCACTAGTATCGAACAGGTGGATGGATTGGTGGACTTGTTGATGAGCTTTGACAAGTACGCGAAGGGTAAAACCAGCATTAGCAGCCTCGTTCCTGCTGGGGCACCAGCTCCTGCGGAAGGTGCTGCCCCCGCTGACGGTACCAAGCCCGAAGCGGCCGCGAGTCCGGATAGTAATTAGGGATTGTGTCCTTAGCGGCAAGTTCCCATTGGCTGGAACCGCGATTTGTCAGATTGACAGTTGCGTTTTCGGTACAATGAGAGTGTTGCCGGGGATGCCCTGCAGCGAGGGGAAAGCGTTTCCCCGCTGACGTAAATCGCTTTTGTGAGGAAAGAGATTGCCATGAAGAAGTTTGCCTTTGGTTTGTTGGGTTTGGCTCTGATGGCCGGCAACGTGGTTGCGGCGGACTGGGCTGACCTGAAAATGACGTTCAAGCTGGATGGAGCTACTCCTGCTGCCAAGAAGGCAAATGTTGACAAGGACCAAGCTGTTTGTGGTAAGTTCGGACTTGCCAAAGAGACTTTGGTTGTTGGCAAGGATGGCGGCGTTGCTAATGTGTTTGTGTACCTCGTGCCACCTGTTGGCAAGAAGGTTGAAGTTTGCCCTGATTTGAAGGCGGCCGAATCCGTTTCGCTGGATAACAAGGATTGCCGCTATGCCCCGCACGCCCTGGTTGTTCAAACGAGCCAAAAGCTTGTTTTGGGTAACAAGGATCCCATTGGTCACAACGTGAAGGGCGAATTCCTGGGAAATGGCGTTGCCTTCAACGACCTGATTCCAGCTTCTGGCTCGGTTTCGAAGTCGTTCACCAAGAGTGAAGCGATTCCTTTCCCTGTTAGCTGCAGCATCCACGGCTGGATGAACGGTTACGTCCTTGTTCGCGAAGATCCCTACGCTGCTGTGTCGGATGACACGGGCGTTGTGAACATCGCCAAGCTGCCTGTTGGCAAGCACACGTTTGCCGTATGGCAAGAAGGTGCTGGTTTCATCAGTGCTCCTAAGGTTGGCGGCAAGGCTGCTACCTGGAAGAAGGGTCGCGTTGAGATCGAGATCAAGAAGGGTGGCGTTGACTTCGGTACGGTTGAAGTTCCCGTCGCTGCTCTAACCAAGAATGGTTAGTTTGTTGCGGAATGGCCGCTGGTCAACTTGGCTTTGTAATGAAGGTTGTTTTGGGTTATGCGATTAGTCAGAACACTTTTTGTGACTGTAGCCTGCGGCACCCTGGCATTTGTGCTGGGGTGTGAACGTCCGTTGACCAGTGCTGTTCGTCCCGATGCCACGAAAGTGGCTGCTCTTCGAAAGAAACTCGCCGAATCTGCCAAGCCGGCGGATTCGGGAGCTGCGGCAGCTGCGGAGCCCAATGGCTGGGCAACCATTCGTGGTACCTTCAAAATGAAGGGAACCCCACCGGCTGCCAAGCCGTTGTCGGTTACCAAGGATGTTGAAGTTTGTGCCCCTGGTGGCAAGCAAGTGCTGTCCGATGATGTCGTGGTGGATGCTGGCGGTGGCATCAAGAATGTCTTGATCTTTCTAGCAACTAAGTATCCGGCCGGCGATGCGAAGTGGGAACACGATTCCTACGCCGCCACGAAGGATGCGGAAGTTGTTTTTGACCAAAAGGACTGCGTGTTTTTGACGCGTGTCTTTGCCTTCCGCAACTCGCAGAAGGTGAAGGTCATGAACAGTGATGGTGTGGGACATAACACCAACATCAGCGCGAAGGGAAAGATGGCCGGTTCGAATCAGGTCATCGCTGGACACGATTTTTCGATGTATGTCGCTGGCGGTGAAGCGGATGACCCAGTGGAAGTGGCCTGCAGCATTCACCCCTGGATGACAGCTCGAATGATCAGCCGTCCGAATCCCTACTTTGCGGTTTCAAAGCCCGATGGAACCTTTGAAATTGCCAATGTTCCGACCGGGGTCGACCTGGAATTCCGGATTTGGCACGAAAAGACACTGTTTGTGAAAGAAGCAGAGATCAACGGCGCGACGGAAACGTTGAAGAAGAGCAAGTTGACTCGTAAGTTGGAAAACGGTTCGGACTTGCAATTGGATGTGGTGTTGGCAGCCGAAAAGTTCGGCGGTTAGACATTCGTGTTGTGTCAGCACCAGATTTGGGGATAGGGAAAATAACGATGCGTGCTTCTGGGCTTGGGTTTCGACGGCTGGTTCTCGTGGTAACAGCACTCGGGGCAGGTGTAGTGGGGTGTGGAACTCCAACAGCTGACTTCCGGTCTTACGAGACGTACGCGCTGAAGAAGACCGTGGAAGGGGATTCGGAAGCGAAGGTTCCTGCGGCCGGTTGGAAGGAGCAGATCGACGTTTCGTTGGTCGCTCTTTACGGGACGCCTGATGAACCGCGTCTTCCACCTCCTGCGGAAACGCCTGAAGAGAGCGTTGAGAACCTGATCGACATCAACTTGCTCAAGTTGTCGGCCGGTCCTGTTCGTAGTGACGAATCCGGCAAGCACTTGGGTCTGTTCCGTGAACATTGTGCGCATTGCCACGGTGTGACCGGCGATGGTGCAGGTCCAACGGCTGCGTTTTTGAATCCTTATCCACGCGACTATCGCCGTGGCGTCTACAAGTTCAAGTCGACTCCGATTAGCACGCGTGCAACGCATGAAGATTTGAAGACCGTGCTGGTTAATGGTATTCCTGGCACTTCGATGCCATCGTTCAAGCTGTTAAGCGATGTCGAAATTGAATCGCTCGTGCACTATGTGAAGTATTTGAGCATTCGTGGCGAGACCGAGCGTAAGCTGTACGACATTTTGGCTGAGGATGAAGAAGCACTCAAAATCAAGGATGGCGAGGTTTCGGCCGACGTCGAGGGACTCGTTAAGGGGGCCGCTCAAGAGGTTGTCAGTGTTTGGTTGTCGGCCAAGGGGAAGGAAGTCGTTGTTCCTAAACGGCCTGACATGACCGCTGAAGAATTGGCCGAATCCGAAAAGCGTGGTCGTACGCTGTTCTATGGGGCTTTGGCAAACTGCTTTACCTGCCATGGTCCATCGGCTCTGGGTGATGGCCAAGTCAATGACTACGACCTTTGGACGAAGGAATTCATTGGCGATGGCAAGACACCAGCCACGATCAGCCTTTATCGTTCGGCAGGTTTGCTAGAACCTCGTAATATTCGCCCACGCAACCTTCGTTTGGGGGTTTATCGCGGTGGGATGCGTCCATTGGACGTCTATTGGCGGATTGTAAACGGCATTGAAGGTTCTCCAATGCCAGGTAACGCCAAGCTTACGCCAGAACAGGTGTGGGATATCGTCAACTACGTTCAATCGCTTCCTTATGAAACGATGAGCGATCCGCGGCAGCAAGAGCCAGAGTCGCAGCGAGAGACGTTTTAGTTTTGTTGTTCGACGATCACCGGATCCATAAAGCCGCAAGTCGGTACGAATTAAGTAGATAGAGAAGAGCTGGTTCGGCCAGACTGGAGTAGTTGCCGTGGGACGATTTTGGAGTCTGTTTTTCCTAAGTGTGCCTATCTTGGGTGTTGCTTGCTTTGTATGGCCAGCAGCCGGGTGGTGGCCATTGCAGGGTTATTGGCTTCCTTCCAATATCAATGAGCATGGTCAGGTGATTGATAACCTGTTCATGTTCATCTTGTATTTGACAGGCGCTATCTTTGTAGGAACGGGCGTTGCCCTGTTCTACTTCCTCTGGAAGTACGATGCTGCCAAGAACGCCGAACCTGTGAAGTACTCGCACGGCAGTCATACGCTGGAAGTTGTTTGGTCGATCATTCCCGCGGCAGCCTTGTTGTTCATCGCAATTTATCAAATGCGGGCCTGGGCGGACGCCAAGATGTATCGCCCCACCGTAACGGTTGCGGGGAAGTCAGTCCCCAAGCCTCCTTTGGCCGAAGTAACTGGTCGCCAATTTGAATGGCGGGTTCGCTATGCGGGTAAGGATGGCATCGTTGGCACGCCTGACGATTTGCAGATCGTGAATGAGTTGCACGTTCCGATTGATGAAGATGTGGTTATCAAGATCAAGAGCATGGATGTGCTGCACAGCTTCTTTTTGCCAAACTTGCGCATCAAGCAGGATATGGTTCCTGGCATGAAGCAGCATGTTTGGTTTAGGGCGAATCGTACGGGTACGTACGACATCGTCTGTGCAGAGCTTTGTGGCTGGGGGCACTACAAGATGCGTGGCAGCCTCACCGTAGAAAGTCGTGCGGACTTTGATCGATGGATTGAAGAAAAAACGCGTGAGCAGATGCAGTCGGAATTTGTTGCGAAGGGAGAAGAATAATCATGAGTAGCACTGTCCTTTCGCCGGAATCCCACGGTCATTCCCATTCAGGAAGCATGACCGTTCGTGAATTCATCCGGACGTATGTATTCTCCCTCGATCATAAGATCATCGGGTTACAGTTCCTGTTTTCCACGCTATTGTGGTTTTTGATTGGCGGCTTGTTGGCGGTTGGCATTCGCTGGCAGTTGGCATTCCCCTGGACCAACATGCCCATTATTGGGCCTATGTTGTTCTCGGCCGATGGTGGCAAGATCTCGCCAGAGTTCTACACCACGCTGTTCACCATGCATGCGACGGTAATGATCTTTTTTGTGATCATTCCAATCTTGGCAGGTGCGTTTGGTAATTATCTCATCCCGCTGATGATCGGTGCGGATGATATGGCTTTCCCAACGCTGAATATGCTTAGCTACTGGTTTATGTGGCCAGCGTTCATCTTGATCGGCATGAGCTTCTTCTTCCCACCTTATGGTGCGGGAAGTGGCTGGACTTCGTATCCCCCTTTGTCGGTGGTTTGGGATTCAGCACCTGCTAGTCAGTGGCCACAAACGCTGTGGCTGTTGGGTGTGACATTTGTCGGAATTTCCTCCATGATGGGTTCGGTCAACTATATGACCACCATCATCCAAATGCGTGCTCCTGGCCTGACGATGTTCCGTCTTCCGCTCACGATTTGGGGCATGTTCATCACGGCAATTCTGCAAGCGTTTGCTCTGCCAGTTTTGACGGCTGCTGGTTTTATGCAGCTGACTGATCGTATGTTCGGAACGGGTTTCTTCCTGCCGGAAGGCTTGGTGGTTAATAACTCGGCACCTGCTTCCGGTGGTGGTCAACCGATATTGTGGCAGCACTTGTTCTGGTTCTATTCGCACCCTGCGGTGTACATCATGATTTTGCCCGCGATGGGCATGGTTTCCGACATGATGGCATGCTTTGCTCGTAAGCCCGTCTTCGGTTACAAGCCGATGGTGTACTCGATTTCTGGTATTGCCGGTCTTGGGTTTATCGTTTGGGGACATCATATGTTCGTTTCGGGCATGAATCCGATGCTCGGCATGACGTTCATGGTCTCGACGATGATGATTGCACTACCTAGCGCCGTGAAGATGTTCAACTGGCTCGGTACGATCTGGGGTGGCAAGATTCAGTTCACCACGCCGATGCTGTTCTCGTTGTCGTTCGTCTCGATGTTTATCATCGGTGGTTTGTCCGGCATTTTCATGGCGGCAACCCCGGTCGATATCTTCATCCACGATACGTACTTCATCGTGGCACACTTCCATTACGTGCTCTTTGGTGGTACGGCCATGGCAGTGTTTGGGGCAATCTATTTCTGGTTCCCCAAGATGTTTGGTCGCATGATGAATGAGACGGCTGGCAAGATTCACTTCTTCCTGACGTTCATCTTCCTCAACGGCACCTTCTTTACCATGCACATTCTGGGCGCAGGAGCTTTCCCACGTCGTTTGGCTGATCCGTATGACTACGAAGGCTTCCGCAACTTCCAGCCGCTTAACCAATTCATGTCGATCTGTGCGATTTTGATGGTAGCCACGCAAGTGATCTTTGCCGTCAACTTCATCTGGAGCATGTTCTTTGGCCCACGTGTTGGACGTAATCCATGGAATGCAAACTCGCTGGAATGGATGGCACCAAGTCCTCCTGGACACGGCAACTTTGACTTCCAGCCAATCGTTTACCGTGGTCCTTACGAGTACGGTTCGCCAGAAGTTGATACCGACTTCTATCCGCAAACGCAGCCACCTCCAAAGGATCCTGCTCGTCGAGTCAAGCCTTCGCACTAGGCTGAGTCGTTTGGGTGAGGTGGATTCGGAACTTATGGGGAGTTATTAGGTGTTACAGCAAGCAGCAAAGGCGATCTCGGTTTGGCCGGGAAGGCTTGCGCTCTTGCTGGCGCTCATGACATTCCCACTGATTTGGATTGGTGGTCTTGTTACCACGACCAAGTCAGGTATGGCCGTTCCTGATTGGCCGCAAACCTACAATCACAACATGTTCCTGTATCCGATGGAGCGATGGCTGGGGAATAACTTTGCGTTGTTCATTGAACACTTCCATCGGCTATGGGCTTCAAGTGTTGGCTTTGTGACGATCTTGCTGCTGGTTTCCACCTTTCAAAGAAGCGTTCCTGTTTGGGCTCGGCAATTGGCTACGGCCGCTTTGGTGCTTGTCATTTCACAAGGGGTACTAGGCGGGATGCGGGTTCGTTTGGATCAACGGACATTTGCCATGCTCCATGGGTGCTTGGGGCCGTTTTTCTTTGCGTATGTGTGTGCGGTTGCCTACTTGTTCCGCCCATCAGTTTTGGGTTCGCTTCGCAGTGAGGGAGGGCGAGGCACTCAAAAAGCGTTAGAAGCGGGTTTGCCCGCCAAGTGGTTGGCCGGTGCGCTGGTATTGCTGGCAGGACCGTACATTCAGCTTTGCATTGGTGCTTTCCTGCGTCATGTTCCCTTAACGGTTACGGCCGACGTGTTTGGCATGATCGTGTTGTTGCACGTCGTTTTGGCACTGGCCTTAATGCTGCAAAGCGTCCTGTTTTTTGGTGGCAGCGTTTTTGTGCGTGGCCAGGGGCTTCCCCACTGGGTGAGCGGTGTCGTGGCGAGCCTAATGCTTCTTCAGGTAGTAGCCGGGTGTGGGACTTATGTCCTAAAATATGGGTTCCCCGCATGGCTGGACAGCATTCCTTGGATTGCTCGCTTTGTTGTCGAAGAACGCAGTTCGCTGCAGTCGGCAGTTGTCACCTTCCATGTGGCGAATGGTTCATTGATCGTGGGCCTTGGGGCTATTGTTGTTGCTCAGATTTGGCGTCTTCGTTATGAGGGCCAACTGGCTTCGCCGCACTCTCTCCGTTTAGGGAGTGCCGTATGAGTTCCTCTCCCATTGCTTTAACTCCAAGTCGATCGGTGGTTATGTCGAGGGTTGCCGATTTTATCGAGTTGGCAAAGCCTCGGATCGCGGTCCTAGTCTTGGTCGTCGTTGCTTCCAGCGCTGTTGTTGCAGGCTGGGGACAAGCGGACCTCTGGCCAGTGGTTCATGCCGTGGTTGGTACGCTCCTCGTTGCTGCAAGTGCTAGTGCCTGCAATCAATGGGTAGAGCGCCGTAGTGACTGCAATATGAAGCGTACGGCCGAACGTCCGTTGCCCGCAGGGCGGCTAACCGAGACAGAGGTTCTTACCTTCGCGGCCATCACGTTGGTCGGTGGCGTTATTTACTTATATATGTTGTGCGGCCAGTGGTCCTGCTTTTGGGCCGTACTTACTTGGATCGCCTACGTGGTGATTTACACTCCGCTCAAGCCGGTGACAGCTTCGAACACGGCCATCGGTGCGGTTGCCGGTGCGCTGCCAGTCTTTATTGGCTGGAGTGCTACGGGCTCGGCAGGCGATTTTCTGACTGATCTGCGTGCTCCTGCAATCTTCCTGATTTTGTACCTGTGGCAGTTTCCGCACTTCATGGCGATCGCTTGGATCTATCGTGAACAGTACGCGCAAGCGGGCCTGAAGATGTTGCCCGTGGTTGATCCCACGGGGCGACGTGCAGGAGTGCAGGCGATTTTGGCCGCTTCGGCACTGATTCCTGTTAGCATCTTGCCTGCGTTCCTGCCTAGCTTGAACCATGTAGACCTGATGGCACGTGTTTATTTGGTAGTAGTGTCGCTGCTCGGTGTTATTCAGCTTGTTTATTCCGTGCAGTTCTTCCGCCAAACAACGGATGTAACCGCACGGCATTTGCTTCGTATGTCCTTAGTTTATTTGCCCCTGGTCATGCTTCTGTTGGTGCTAATGCATCGCTAGGCTTGTAGCGGGTTGAACGTTTTTGTTTGATGTTTTTGGAATAGATGGCTTGAGACTATGTCAGACCACGCTCACGACGGCCACGATGGCCACGGACACATCAAGTTGCAGTATCAGCCTGGCTTGCCCATTCCAAACGGCAAGTTGTGTCTTTGGCTGTTCTTGTCAACGGAGATCATGTTCTTCGCCGGCCTGATCGGTACGTACATCGTATTGCGATTTGGCGTTCCAACGGGAACTTGGCCTGCTCCCCACGATGTTCACTTGGTGGAATGGATCGGTGCTGCGAATACGTTCGTGCTGATCTGCTCCAGCGTGACGATTGTACTAGCGCTCGAAGCTGCGAAGTCCAATATGGTCTCATCAGCCCGCATGTGGCTCGCGTTGACCTTCGTGTTGGGCTCTGTCTTCCTTGGCGTGAAGATGTATGAGTACAGTTCCAAGTTTAAACACGGGATTTACCCTGCGTCGCCACATAGCCGCATCTATGAAAAGGCAGATGTTTATTACTTGCAGGCGATTCGTACTCGCCTTGACGAGGAACGGGTAAAGCTTGATACCGCTCTGGCTGACGAAAAGTTGGCGGCATCGGCTCGGCCAAAAATGGAAGAGAATCTGAAGGTGGTTATTGATCTGCGTGAAAACCTGATCAAATGGACCGAAGATCTGCTTCGCACCACCGACAATAACTTTGAAAAGAAGCAGGCCATGGAAAAGGTCGCTACGGCCATCTACCCATTGCTGCACTCCAAGGAAGCCAAGGAAGAGTATCAAGCCAATCTAGAGCGTGAGGCCACTGGCCTTGGTACTTCGCTTGATGCACTCAAGTCAGAGCTAGATAAGCTGACGAGTGATCGCGACGCCAAAATGAAGGCGCTTGAAGCAATTCCTGAAGCGGCTGCTCCTGCCGCTACGTCTTCCACGGCCGTTCCCGGCAATGATTACGTTGCTTTGGTTCAGGATGCCGCTGCTGCTCCCTCGCGTGAAGAGCTAACCAAGGCTGTTGGCGAGATGGATGAAAAGATCAAGGCTTTGACCTTGCAAAAGGATGCGATTAACGGCCGCAAGGAAATGTGTGTGAAGCTTCAAGAATCTCATGAAGGACTTGCAGAAGAGTATGCTTGGCTGAAGCTGCCCATGAAGATTCCAAGCGGCAACATGTGGGCCAGCACCTACTTCCTGATGACCGGCTTTCATGCCATTCACGTGCTAGTTGGGCTGATCGCCTTTGCGTTGGTACTGCCGATGAAGTTGGACCAGAAGAAGGCCCACATCATTGAGAACACCGGTTTGTACTGGCACTTTGTGGACTTGGTATGGATCTTCCTTTTCCCCATGCTGTATTTGTTCTAAGCGTTGGTGGGGCGGATGGTCTTGATCGTATAGCTTAAAAGTTTTTGCTTGTTGAATTGGCGCCCTAGGCCAAAAGGAAATCGTTCGATGGCGAATCACGGACACAGTGCAGGTAGCAGCGGTCACGGCGCAGAACACGAAGAGTCGCATGGCGGACTGGGAGTATACATCTCGGTTTTCATTGCCCTGTGCGTGCTGACAGCCATTTCGTTTGCGGTTGGCAATTCGAAATCCTTGCGCGAAGAGGCACCTGCGGTGATGATGGCAGCGATGCTGGCCGTGTCGTGTGCGAAGGCCATGTTGGTGATCCTGTTCTTCATGCATATGAAGTGGGAAGCTAACTGGAAATACGTTTTGACCATTCCAGCGAGCCTGATGAGCGTGTTTTTGATGCTGATGCTTTGGCCGGACATCGGCCGCCGCACGGTTCGCTATACCGAAGAGCGTTGGCTCTACGCGGCTGAGCCTGTTGCCGCTCATGATCATGGTCACAAGCCAGCTTCTCATGCTGAAGAAAAGCATGCAGAGAAGCCCGCTACGGAAGAAAAGCAAGAGAAGTAGTTTCCTAAGGCCATTGATAAAGGTTGCCTTCTGACGGAACAGTTCTGGCCCCTACGGTTTACAATTGCCTGAAGGGGCTTTTAGGTATGAGTGACTCGGTCGCGATTTCGATTTCCGAGTTGAGCCATCGCTACAGCGGCTCGAAGGGACAGCCCGGACGGTTGGCCCTTGATTGCCTGAATCTTGATATCAAGTCAGGCGAGTTGTTTGTGTTGCTGGGCCCCAATGGCGGCGGCAAGACAACGCTCTTCCGCGTTCTTTCAACGCTGATTCAGCCCCAGTCAGGCCAGGTCTCGATCCTGGGATTTTCGCTGCCGAAAGAAAAGTTGCTCATTCAGCAGCGGATGGGAGTCGTCTTTCAGGCGGCCAGTGTTGATCGCAAGTTAACCGTTGGCGAGAACATCCGATTCCATGCAGCGATGTTTGGCTTAGGGGGCAGCGACCTCGAGCGTCGCGTTAAAGAGTTGCTGGGTATCTTTGCACTCGACTCTCGCGAGAATGATCTGGTGGAGACTCTCTCGGGTGGACTTCGTCGGCGCGTGGAACTGGCGAAGGGACTGATTCACCGTCCGCAGTTGTTGCTTTTGGATGAGCCAAGTACTGGGCTAGATCCGGGTGCCCGCAGTGACCTTTGGCGTTTTTTAAGACAGGTTCAATCTGAGCAGCAAATGACGATTGTGCTAACAACGCACTTGCTTGAAGAGGCGGAATTTGCTGATCGAATTGGAATTCTTAGCGAAGGGAAATTGGTGGCACTCGATACACCTTCGGCGCTAAAAGCGGCCGTCGGTGGAGATTCCGTGGCCATTGAAACGGATGATCCGGCAGGCCTAGAAATCCAAGTAAAGGCACGCTTTGGGTTTGTTTCCCAGGTTGTGGATGGAACGTTGCGACTGGAGTTGCCGGATGGGCATCGCCACGTGGCAGCACTGGTAGAGGCTTTTCCTGGCAAAGTGAAGAGCTTACGACTTGGAAAGCCGTCACTCGAGGATGTGTTTATCGCTCGAACGGGACACCGGTTCTGGGATGAACGGGATTCTCGTTAATTCCGCATACCGTTTAGGTCCTCACTTTCCCAGCCGTCCGTTGGTCAAGTACAAGTAACCCCCTTATGACCCCTTCCACAACAACACCCGCCTACATCGCTCAGCCTAATCCGTGGCAGGCGGTGTACGTGTTGGCAAAGCGAGAGTTACTGCGATTCTTTCGCCAACGCAATCGTGTGATTGGATCGGTCGGAACACCGCTGATGTTCTGGTTGTTGTTTGGCTTGGGTTTGCAAAAATCCTTCAGCCTATCCAGCGCCGGCGTCGGTGGACAAAGCTTCCTGCAGTACTATTTTGCAGGCACGATCATGCTCATCCTGCTGTTTACGGCAATCTTCTCTTCGATTTCGATTATCGAAGATCGAAAAGAGGGGTTCCTGCAGGGGGTGCTAGTCGCTCCGATTCCAAGGTGGGCGATGGTACTGGGAAAGATCTTAGGAGGCGTTCTGATTGCGCTTTCTCAAGGTGTGCTCATCCTGCTTTTGTCACTGTTTTTGCCGGTCAAGCTAGAAATAGCTTCCGTTATGGCCGCTGTCGTCCTGATGGCGGTTACCGCCATAGCGCTAACTTCGGTTGGATTCATATTCGCGTGGAAGATGGACTCCACTCAGGGGTTCCATGCGATCATGAATTTGGTGCTCATGCCAATGTGGCTGTTGTCGGGCGGATTCTTTCCAATTCCGGCAACCAATGAGTCCTCAGGCATTGGGGAACGGGGGTTGGCCTGGGTAATGGGAATGAATCCTCTTAGCTACTGCGTGGGTGGTGTGCGTCATTTGTTAGGGGGCGGTGATTTGCCGTCCGGTTTTTGGATTCCAAGTCTGATGTGGTGCTGGATTGTATCCGTCTGCTTTGCCGCTGCCGTATTTTGGTTGGCGACAATGGTTGCAAAAGGGCGGACCTCGGGAGATTTACTATGACAACAGGAATGAGTCGCAGCCTGCTATTTTGGCTTGCGGTACTATTAATCGTGATGGGTGGTACGGGCCTTTGGCTGGGACGTAAGTACTCAGATTCTGGAATCCTGGTGAACATCGATCCTCATGCCGAGGTTGACGAGGAATATCGCCGTGTACCTCCTGATGGAAACGTTCCCTGGCTGAAGGAATTCACGCTGGTCGAGCGATCGGGTGCGACCGTAAAGTCGGCGGACCTAAAAAACCAAGTCTACGTGACCAACTTCTTTTACTCGACATGCCCTACGACTTGCCGCAAGCAGAATGAGAAAATCCAGGAAGTAGAGCTTGAGTATGGCCCCAAGGGAGTTAAGTTTCTTAGTATCTCTTGTGATCCAGAGACCGATACCCCCTCACGCTTGCGTGAGTATGCCACCACGTTCAAAGCAAGTGCTACAAACTGGTTGTTCTTAACGGGAGACCTCACCTACATTCGCCGTATCGCTGGTGAGATTTACGAGACTGCCCTGGATAAGCAAACCCACACCGAGCACTTTTATGTGACGGACAAATGGGGCAATGCTCGTGGCCGATTCTTGTGGAAGAACCTCAGTGAAATGACGGAGATGAAGCTACTGCTGGGAAAGCTTTTGGCAGAGACGGAGCCGCCAGCCTCGTTGAAAAAGAAGGTTGAACCCATGGTGGAGGGTGGTGCTACAGACTCCCCTGAAGTTGCCACTCCAGAGGAAGCAACCGAAGGCAAATCACCAGAAGCTGCTGAAGGATCCAAGGAGGACGTTCAGCCACTTACGGACAAATCGCCAGTCGCCGATGAAGCAGCACCTACCGACCCCGAAGCGGCTAAGCCGGTCGTAGAGCCGGGCGATGGAAAGTAGTAATACGCCTGGGAAGTTGACTTCCTAGGGCGATTGGTTTTCGTTGGAAAAGCTGGGAGTGGTCATGATCGAGTTGCTGCCACATATCAACGCCTCCTTGAATGGTTTAGCGACCATCTTATTGATATTGGGATGGATCTTGATCAAGCAGCGGAAGGAGCAAGCTCACAAGCAAGTGATGTTGGCTTGCTTCGGTGTCTCCACGGTGTTTCTGGCCTGCTATTTGACCTACCACTTCAATATTGAAGGGGGAAGCAAGCGATTTCCCCTGGATACCGCACCCGCAATTCGTTATTCGTATTACGCGATTTTGCTGTCGCATGTGCTTCTGGCGATTGCGGTCCCCTTTTTGGCGGTTACCACCATCTACTGGGGGCTGACCAATCAACGGGCGAAGCATCGGTGGTTAGCCCGCTGGACCTTCCCGATCTGGCTGTACGTAAGTGTAACTGGCGTAGTAGTTTATGTGATGCTCTACCAGCTCTTTCCTCCTCAGCCGGCAAAAGCTATGCTTAAAGAGGTGGTTCAGTTCCAAGTGCGCTAGGCCGATTATTTTTCTAGCAGACTTGGGACCGAGTTTTTTTGCTTCAGAAGGTGTTGGCAATGATCAAAACGAATGTAATCGGCTGCCGCTGGCTCGCTATCGTTTTCGTCGTCACGATGATCGTGGCCTGCCTGCCTGAGATTGCGTCGGCATGTCCGACCTGCAAAGAGAATCTGGCTGACGATCCTGCAGCGGCCAACATCGTTAACGGCTACTTCTGGAGCATCATCTTCATGCTCTCGATGCCACCTGCGATTCTTGTCGGTCTAGTTAGCTACTTCTACTATGAAGTTTGCAAAGCCCGGGCAGAAGGTAAGACACAAAAGTTCTCACCTGAAGTGCAAGCAGCTCTTGAAGGCAACTAAAAATCGGATTGCACCGAGTTGTTGTTGGTGGTTTGCCGCTTTGTAGTGGTTTGATTCACTCAAGCAATGTTCGTTGGTTACTCATCCACTTCAGGATGATGTGCTGAGCCATCTTTCTCGTACTGCGATCGGCTGTCGTACCATTCATCAAAGCCCAGCCAAATGCTGCGCGAATGGCGAAACAGTACCAGTGGAAAGAGGATCGTGAACAGGAAGCAGCCCAGTAGCAGCGGCGTTTCTTTTACGGTATTGGAAAACAGCAGGATGGGATAAAAGATCGCCACCAACAGTGCTGTTAGCCCGTAGTTGATATAGATCGACCCCAAAAAGAAGCCCGGCTCACGCTCAAACTTGGTCCCACATTTTTCGCATTGTTTGTGCATCGTGAACATGCCGCGAAACAGCTTTGTCTCGCCGCAAATCGGACATCGCAGTCGTAAGGCCCGCGACAGAAGTTGCCAAAAACGCATGATGCAATGCCTTTGGAGAGAGCCACCCAAGACGGCATCGGGAAGTGATAGCCATCTAACACAATTTTCTTAGATGGCTTGCGTTTGGACAAGGCGGAGTCACACGGATCGGCGGAAAACCTCCGGCAAAACCGCCGAAAAACGCTCCATTAGGGGCGAAAATCTTCTTCCCCACTTAGTGAGCAGACGAACGCAGCCAGCAAATCGGCGGCGCGATCAATGTCATCCATGGCAATCATTTCCACAGCGCTGTGCATGTAGCGATTAGGGATGCTAACCAGCCCTGTGGCTACGCCGGCACGATTTAGCTGTAACGCATTGGCATCATTGGGCACACCGCGACCACTGGCAGCTAATTGATAATTGATAAGGTGTTCTTTGCTCAGATCAATTAGCCTCTGAGTGACAACCGGGTTCATGTTGGGTCCGCGGAAGATGACAGGTCCGTTTCCTAGTGAGATTTCGCCATGCTGACGTTTATCAATGGTTGGACAGTCGGTCGCGTGGGTCACATCGACGGCGATTCCCACCTGCGGATCGACACCAAACGCGCTTGTTTGTGCTCCGCGAAGGCCGATTTCTTCTGCAACAGTCGAGACAGCATAGACACCGACTTTGACGGACTTAGCGGCAGCTCGGCGGAGAGCCTCTAGCACAACCCAAAGCCCAGCCTTGTTGTCCATCTGGGGCGAGTTCGCCAGCCCGTTGCGCATTTCCTGAAAGCCAAGCTTTAAGGAGATTGGATCGCCAATGCGAATGATCTCGGCGGTCTCGGCCTTTGACTTGGACCCAATATCAAGCCACAGGTCGTCAAGCTTGACAACTTGCTTGCGCTCTTCATCGGTTAGAAGGTGAATCGGCTTGCGGCTAATGACGGCGGGAATAGGGCCGCTTTCTGCCCAAATGACCATGCGCTGTCCGATTAGCTGCTGGGCGTCCCAGCCGCCAATGGTTTGTGCATAGACAAAGCCGTTTTCGTGAATATGGGAAACCAGCATTCCAATTTGGTCGCAGTGGCCGGCAAACATTACCCGGAACTTGGCATCGGGGTTTTTGCAGGCGATTACGTTACCATGCAAGTCGGTCGTAACCTTGTCTGCAAAATCCTTGACATAGGCGCGAACCAGATCCTGTACGGGACGCTCATATCCACTAGGACTAGGGGTCTCAACGAGGGACTTAAAGAATGCTCGGGAGGCAGCTTCCATGGATGGGGAACCTTACGGGAAGAGAGCTGGTTGGCGGGATGATCCGCTGTCAAACAGTAGGGGGTTAAACTTCGCAGGATTCGCTGGAGAAGGATGTCAGTATGGTGCCATCCGAAGAGCCAGCAAAGCCGTAATCTGTGGGATTTTCGCAAGTTGACAGGCGGACTAGCCGTTGGTTAAGTTAGTACTTGGAAAGAGTGACGGTTTTACCATGACATTTCAACCCTGTTTTACGATGAGTTACCGGTTCGGTTGCGTTAGCAAGCGGCCGATCGTGCTAATTATTCCCGGGTAACAAGTCCCGGGGCCCGGCAAAGCGTCCGTAGTCAATTCAAAGCCCTGTGACTTCGCCTTGGAAGTTTCAGGGTTTTTTTGTTGACTTGCTGGGGTGCGGTCAGGTGGCAATAGGGCTGGAATCCTTCGAGACGATGGAGAGCAAGTTCATGCGAGAGATTCAGATTTATGACACGACGCTGCGTGATGGAACGCAGGGGGAAGGGGTTAGCCTCTCGCTTCAGGACAAATTGCAGATTACCCAGCGGCTAGATGAGATCGGCGTGGACTTTATTGAGGGGGGCTATCCCCTTAGCAATCCCAAAGATGCCGAGTACTTTCAGCGGGCGAAGCAGCTTCCGTTGAAGCATTCGACGGTTTGCGCCTTCGGTATGACCCGGCGCAAGGGAGTGGCGGCCAAAGACGATCCTGGCATGAAGGCGTTGCTGGAAGCGGTCCTCGGATTCAAAAAGCCCACCTGCACGATCGTTGGGAAGACATGGGACTTTCACGTTACGGAAGTTCTCAATGTGTCGCTCGAAGAAAACCTGGCGATGATCACCGACACTGTTTCGTATTTGACGTCGCAAGGGTGCGACGTGATCTATGATGCAGAACACTTCTTTGATGGCTCCAAGGCCAACGAGGAATACGCACTTACCACCATCGAGACGGCCGCCAAGGCAGGTGCCAAGCTCGTAGCGTTGTGTGATACCAATGGCGGCACCATGCCCGAGGACATTGCCAAGCGAACGAAGCTTGCAATTGACCGGTTGGCGGCGCTCAAGGTTCCTGTGGGTATCCATTGCCACAATGATTGTGAGCTGGCAGTTGCTAACTCCCTGTCAGCGGTCGACGCAGGGGCTGTTCAGGTCCAAGGCACGATCAATGGCTTTGGCGAACGGTGCGGCAATGCGGATTTGATCTCGGTCATGGGAAATCTGGGCCTCAAGAAGGGCTATAAGATTCTCGGCGGCCGTGGGTTAACACCGCTGACAGAGCTTTCGCGTTTTGTGTACGAGACCGCCAACGTCCACATGCGCAACAATCAGCCGTTCGTAGGCCAAAGTGCTTTTGCCCATAAGGGTGGAATGCACGTTCATGCGATTGCGAAGGCAACGTCCACCTATGAACATCTTGAGCCGGCGCTGGTAGGAAATGAACGCCGCATTCTGGTGAGCGAACTTTCCGGACGATCCAACATTGCCGCGCTAACTTCCAAGCATCAGCTCGGTGAAAACCGCCAGCTTATGGATGCCATTTTGAAGCAAGTGGTCGATCTCGAAGCACAAGGCTATCAATTTGAAGCGGCCGAAGCCTCCTTCGACCTGCTTGTTCGCCGAACGGCCGGCGGTTTTGTGCCCAGCTTTCATCGTGAGAAATACCACGTGGCGGTTGGCACCGTCGGAGATGGAACGCCCGTTACGGAGGCCACCATCAAACTTGTTGTCAATGGCGAAGAGCGACACGAGGTTGCCGAAGGAGACGGTCCGGTCAATGCATTGGATGCGGCAATGCGTAAGGCGCTGCTGCGGCACTTCCCGAAGCTGGAAGATATGCGGCTGATCGATTACAAGGTGCGCGTTGTCAATTCCGAGGCTGGGACGGCCGCTCGCATTCGTGTCATCATCGAAAGTGCGGATGAGCACGATGTCTGGGGAACGGTTGGCGTCAGCGAAAACATCATTGAAGCCAGTTGGCTGGCCCTGGTGGATGCCATTGAGTTCAAACTTTGCAAGGATCGGGATGTGGCAAAGTAGAGGTTGGAAAAGGCGGCGCATTGGGTTGGGCAGGGTGGTCCTTTTGAGTTTTGAGTGAGACGTGTGATGGCTGATAAGTTTTCTGCAGAGTCGATTCCTAGTCGGTTTGAATTTGCTGAGGCCCAAGGTCGGCTCTTCAGCGCATGGGAATCGGGCGGCTACTTCCACGCAACGCCGCACCCCAAGCGTGAACCATTCACGATTGTCATTCCTCCCCCCAATGTTACCGGTGCGTTGCACTTGGGGCATGCGCTAAACAACACGCTGCAGGATATTCAGATTCGCATGAAGCGGATGCAGGGCTTCAACGCCTTGTGGATGCCTGGCACGGACCATGCGGGCATTGCCACGCAGGCCGTCGTAGAAAAGCGGATTCGCGATGAAGAAGGCAAGTCGCGCCATGACCTCGGACGCGAAGCGCTTGTAGAACGGATTTGGCAGTGGAAGGATCAATACGAGAAGCGGATCCTCAGCCAGCTCAAGCAAATGGGCTGCTCCTGTGACTGGGAGCGTGTCCGTTTTACCCTTGATAGCGTTTGTGCCAATGCAGTTCGCAGAACCTTCTTTGACCTGTTTGACCAGGGCCTTGTCTATCGCGGGAAGCGACTGGTTAACTGGGATACGTTCCTGCAGACTGCCGTCAGCGACGACGAAGTGTTCCAGCAAACAGTGAAGGGTAATTTCTGGCACTTCCGGTATCCAGTCATCAATCCACAGCCAGGGGAACCTGAGTTTGTGGAGGTGGCTACGACTCGGCCGGAAACGATGCTTGGCGATACGGCAGTTGCCGTTCACCCCGATCCCGCCAAAGCACTGGATCAAGCCGAAGCCGAACTGGTCGAACGCCTGGCAAAGACTCCTGCCAAGGAGCGTGAACCGCTTGAGCAGCAATTGGAAAACATTCGCCAGCGCCGCACGGAGATGCTGCCTCTATTTTTCACGCTGCGCGACATGGCAAAGGCTGGGCGCAAGCTTCGCTTGCCACTGGTTGACCGCGAAATTCCACTGGTCACTGACGATTGGGCCAAGCCGGAATTGGGGACAGGCTGCGTAAAAATTACGCCAGCTCATGACCCGAACGACTATCAAGTTGGGAAGCGGCAAAAGCTTCCGATGATCAACATGATGACGTCGAATGGCACGATTGCGCCCCTGGTGGAAACCGATGGCAGCATCAATCCACGTGGCGAAAAATATGTTGGCCTGACCATGGGGAAGGCGCGAACCGCCGTTGTTAAGGATCTTGACGCCTTGGGCCTCCTGGGAGATGTCGAAGATCGTGAGATTGAGTTGCCTCACTCGGATCGTAGCAAGACACCAATTGAACCATTCTTAGCCGACCAATGGTTTGTTCGGATGGATCGTCTGGCCCAGTCGGCGATGGATGCCGTCACCAGCGGTGAAGTGAAGATTTACCCACATCGTTACACCAAGAGCTATCTGGATTGGCTGGGGGAAAAACGAGATTGGCCGGTAAGCCGTCAGTTGTGGTGGGGACATCAGATTCCGGTTTGGACGAAGAACTGTGCCAGCCAAGCCGAGCTTGAGACTTTGAAAAAAGCGATTGAAGCTGACCAAGCATTTAAGGAGGGTGACCTCAAGTTCACCACCGAAGTGCACGAGACCAAGATTGCCGATGGTGCGTACGGGCTTGTTCACGTTTGTTTGGCCGCCGAGAACCCTGCCCAGGAGAAGAGAATCGAAGCCTTGGGGCTCGTGCGTGATGCCGATGTGCTTGACACTTGGTTCTCGTCCGCCCTCTGGCCGCATTCTACTTTGGGTTGGCCGGAGAAGACGGAAGAGCTGGCCTATTTCTATCCAACGAGCGTGCTGATCACCAGTCGTGACATCATCACGCTGTGGGTAGCTCGCATGGTGCTGATGGGGCTGAACAACGTTGGTAAAGTTCCATTCCGTGAGGTCTTCATCCATCCAAAAATCTTGGATCGTGACGGCGACACGATGAGCAAGAGCAAGGGAAATGGCGTTGACCCACTGGATGTGATTGAGAAATTTGGGGCGGATGCACTACGGTACGGGTTAGCCTGCCTAACGACCGAGACGCAAGATGTTCGTATGCCCGTACAGTTTGAGTGCCCTAGCTGTCAGGGGCTAACCGATCAAACGGCCTCCAATCGGATGCTGCCGAAGGTGAAGTGTAGCAAGTGTGGCGAGTTCTTCTCGACCCAGTGGTCGAAGACCGAAGCCGACCTTGCGCTACCCCGGGCGGCAGTCGTCAGTGAGCGGTTCGAGGTGGCTCGGAACTTCGTTAATAAGTTGTGGAATGCAGCACGCTTTACGCTGATCAACTTGGCGGACTACACGCCGGCGGAAGTCAAGGATTCGGATTTGGCGCTAGAAGATCGCTGGATCTTAAGTCGCCTGTCTACAGTCAATCAGCAAGTGACCGAAGCGTTCGAAACGTATCGGTATGCGGATGCGTCCAAGACCATCTATGACTTTGCCTGGGATGAATTCTGCAGCTTCTATTTGGAAATTACCAAGTCGCGGATGCAAGATCCTTCGTCACGTGCAACGGTGCAGCGAGTACTGGCCCATACGCTAGATGTACTACTTCGTCTGCTCCATCCCACGATGCCCTTTGTTACGGAAGAGATTTGGCAGAACCTTGGGAAGGTAGCACCCGTTCGAGGGCTGGAGCCCCAAGAGGCAACGCAGTGGATTATCACCGCCCCTTGGCCACGTGAAGACGCTTCGCGTCAAAATGCGGAAACCGAGGCCCGCTTCGCGCTGTTCCAACAAGCTCTGGGTGCGATCCGCGAAATCCGCAGCCGGCAGAATATTGCAGGTCGCCTGCCACTGGAGTTCTGCGTCAAGTGCGATGCAGAGACCGCTCGCCTGCTGACACCGATGGCACCGTACTTCCAGTCGATGGCCAATTGCCAATCGATTGGCTTCGGACCGGACGTCACTCCGCCGGCAACCCATAGCAAGGCGGCACTCGCTCGGATGGAGATCTTTGTTGACGTCAAGGATTTTATCGATGTCGCTGCGGAGATCGCCAAAAACGAACAGCAGAAGCAAAAGCTCACCGCCTTGATCCTTTCAAAGCGAAGCAAGCTTTCCAATGAGAGCTTTGTGGCACGTGCTCCGGCAAATGTCGTTCAGGTAGAGCGTGAGGGGTTGGCCCTGGCCGAGGATCAACTGCGAAGTGTCGAAGAAGCTCTCGTTACCTTGCGAGGAAACAAGGGCTAAGGCGTCTGATTCGAGCCTGAACCGCTGGTTTTGGGGGATTGCTGCTGGTTAGAATAGATCGATTGTGACGCTCTGCCGATGGATGCAGGGCGCTCGCTTTGGATGGTGGTGTTTCCCTTTCATTTTTCCACGTGAAGTGACTATGAAGTATTTGTTGCTTATCATGCGGAATCTGCGGCGAAGTCTTGTTCGCTCTGGGCTTACAGCGCTCGGCACGATGGTGCTGGTTCTGGTGGTGACGTTGGTCTGGTCGATCCTTGCGTTTTTGAACCAAGTGATGTCCGAGCGCAAGACCGACATCAAGATGCTGATCACGGAAAAGTGGCAAATTCCTAGCCAAATGCCGTTCAGCTATGCTTTGCCCTTGTCGGAAGGGGCCGCGCGTGAGCCAGGGGACATCAAGCCCAAGGACAGCATGACTTGGCAGTTTGTCGGTTTCACGACCGACCCTGAAAAGCGGACTCGCGATAATTCCTTGTTCGCGTTTGCGATGGACCCGTCCAAACTCAACACGATGATGGATGACCTCGATACGTTGGCGGCAACATCTCCGGCATTGGCCAAGGAGTTTGCGGATACGATCGAAAAGATGAAGAACAATCGCCAGGCGCTTGTCCTGGGGAAGTCTCGTCTGGAGAAGCTCAATAAAAAAGTGGGGGACCGGATCAAGTTGTACGGTATCAACTACCGTGACATTGATTTGGACTTTGAAATTGTCGGGACGTTTCCGATTGCGCGTTACGACATGTCGGCGGCATTTGACTGCGCCTACCTGAATGCCGCGTTGGAACAGTATCCACTAGGGCATGGCGGTAAACAGCATCCGCTCAATGGCCGTACGCTGAACCTTGTGTGGTTGAAGGTGGAAGACTCTGCCGCGTTTGACAAGATCGCCAAGCAGATTGCAGACTCGCCCAACTTCGCCAGTCCTGCCATCAAGTGTGAGGTCTCTTCGGCTGCCATCGGTACGTTCCTCGATGGCTACCGCGACATCATTTGGGGGATGCGCTGGATCATTGGCCCTGCGGCGCTGATCTCGCTTTCGGTGGTGATTTCCAACGCCATCAGCATTAGCGTTCGGGAACGACGAATGGAACTGGCGGTGATGAAGGTCCTTGGCTTTCGCCCGCACCAAATCATGTTGCTGGTGATTGGAGAGTCGTTACTGCTGGGCGCGGGGGCAGGCTTTATTAGTTCTGCGGCCACCTATGCCTATGTGACGTTCTATCTTGGCGGCATCAAGTTTCCGATTGCATTCTTCCCTTCGTTTGGCATTCCGGTCGAAGCTTTGTGGTGGGGGCCGTTGGTGGGTGGTCTGGCAGCCATCTTGGGAAGTGTGACTTCTGCTTGGTCTGCCTGTACGGTGAAGGTCACCGATGTGTTCTCGAAGGTAACGTAGTGGATCTGGTCAGTTGCTTATAAGCAGTTGATCAGGAGCGGGTGTGGGAAGGCATTTGGCGAAAGCGCAAGACGGTAGTTAATCCTATGTTAGAACAGACCTTCTTGATCGCCGCCGGCATTCGCATTTTGGGGCAAGACATTAGCTCCTTGCGCTTTTGGGCCATTTCTGGGCCTGTGCTTTGGGGCGCAGTGTTTGTCCTGTTTTTGATTGCGGCCGGGCGCGTGCCGCTGCGCTACAACATTCGCAATATTACCGTCCGCTGGCGGGCATCAGCGATGACCATCCTGGCGTTCACCCTTGTCGTGGGGCTTTTGACCATGATGATGGCGTTCGTCAATGGAATGGATAAGCTCACTAGGGACAGTGGCATTCCAGAGAATGTGATGATCATGTCCGATGGTTCTACGGACGAAGCTTTTAGCAACCTTAGCTTTTCCGACCTTGGCGATTTGGAATTCCAAGAGGGGATTGCTCGCAATAAACAGTCCGACAAGCCATTGGCAAGTAAGGAAACATTCATCACGGCCAATCAGCTGATCGACAATCCGCAGCCAGGTAGGCCGCCGCGCCGCCTGTTGCAATTGCGCGGAATTGACGATCCCGAAGTCAGTGCAGAGGTGCACGGCCTGAAGTTGGTTCCCGGTGGAAACTGGTTCACTCCAGAAGGGGTGATCTCGCTGGGAGAGAACCAGCCTGCTGCGATTCAGGCGGTAGTTGGAGAAGCGATCGCCCGCGAGCTTGGAAAGGATCGTACCAAGGAACAGGTTGCCGCTGCCAAGAACCCACTGATGCTTGCCGTTGGGGATATTTTTACGCTGAGCGATCGAAAGTTCATGATCGTGGGGATCATTGAAGCTCGTGGAAGCACGTTTGATTCAGAAGTGTGGGCCAAGCGAGATATTGTCGGAGCGCTCTTTGGCAAGCGAACTTATACCACCATCACGATGCGTGCAGAATCGCTAAGTGCGGCTAAAAAGCTCAAGACCTTCTTCGATGAAGACTATACCAAGGCTGCGGTCTCGGCCGCACTGGAAACAGACTATTTTGCCGGGCTGGTAGAGACCAACAAGCAGTTCCTGGTAGGCACGATCTTTTTGACGGCGATCATTGGCGTGGGGGGCGTCATGGGGGTTATGAATACCATGTTCGCCTCGGTCAGCCAGCGGTCCAAGGATATCGGCGTGCTGCGGATTCTCGGGTTTGAGCGTTCGGAAGTGCTATGCACGTTTCTGCTAGAATCCTTGGCCCTCTCCTTGTTAGGAGGCTGTTTAGGATGTGCCATCGGTGCCATGGTAAACGGGCTGAAGGCTACCAGCGTGATTAGCAGTGGACAAACGACAAAGCTTGTTGTGCTCGAAATGATTGTTACCGGTGACACAATTGGCATCGGCCTGCTGGTAACGCTGGTGATGGGGCTTCTCGGAGGATTTGTGCCTTCGCTTTTAAGTATGTTTGTAAAGCCGCTTGAGTCGCTCCGCTAAATCACGTTCGCACGGTAGTGAACAGGGGGAAACAATTTCGCAAGTCATGGATGAAATGGTAGTCCCAGACCTTAGCCAGTTCCTGGCCCGATTTGGACTGAGCGACTTCCGCCCCGGTCAGCGCGATGTGATCGATGCGGTCATGTCGGGCGCTGACTGTCTGTGCATCATGCCCACCGGCGGTGGTAAGAGCCTTTGCTATCAGTTGCCTGCGCTTGCCTTGGGTGGCCTAACAGTGGTAGTGTCGCCGCTGATTGCTCTAATGAAGGATCAGGTTGATGCGTTGACGGGGAAAGGGATCTCCGCCACGTTTATCAATAGCTCGCTCAACGCGGAAGAGCAGCGAGAGCGAATTCGTGACATGTGCGAGGGACGGTACTCGCTGGTCTATGTGGCCCCCGAACGTCTCAAACAGTCCTCGTTTATTGATCGCCTATTGCAGATAGGGATTCGCTTGCTGGCGGTAGATGAGGCGCACTGCATCAGCGAATGGGGGCACGATTTTCGTCCTGACTATGCTCGCCTTGGAAAAGTGCGGGAAAAGCTCGGCTTTCCGCCGACGATAGCCCTAACTGCCACCGCTACTCCCCGAGTGCAAGAGGATGTTTCCCGGCAGTTGATGCTGCGTGAACCGCGCGTCTTTATTACCGGGTTTGCACGCACTAATCTCCATTTTGAATGCCAATTGGCGACGACGGACCGTGAAAAGCTCGAATTACTAGAAGCCTTTCTCCGAGAGAACCAAGGGGCAGGCATCATTTACGCAGCGACGCGAAAGCGCTGCGAGGAATTGCTGGGCAATCTGGCCTCGATTACTAGACGAAAAGCAGCCTTGTACCACGCAGGGCTTACGCCTGATGAACGGCGTCGCGTGCAAGATGACTTCATGGAAGATCGAGTTTCCATCATCGTGGCAACCAATGCATTCGGGATGGGGATTGATAAGTCGGACTTGCACTTTGTGGTGCACTTCAACATTCCTGGCACGCTAGAAGCCTACTACCAAGAGGCTGGCAGAGCAGGGCGGGATGGTAAACGCTCGCGATGCTTGTTAATCAGTAGCTATGGCGATCGGATGATCCAGGAATTCTTTATTGACAATCGCCATCCGCCGCGTGAAGTGGTTGCACAGGTCTGGCAATTCTTACGCAGGGTTAAGCAAGACCCGATCGAGATTACTCAGCAAGAGTTAAAGGAAGAGCTTGGCCTCAAGATTAGTGGAGAAGGAGTAGGAGCCAGCGAAAAGGTCTTAGAGCACTGTGGCGCTATTGAACGACTCGACGCGCGGCAGAACATGGCCGCCTTTCGGATCGATAGCGAGTTGCCCACACTGGTTGATCTGCTCCCGGTAGATGCCAAGGTGCAGCGAAAAGTCATGCGGACGATTGAGCGCTGTAGCAATGGGGTACGCGGCGAACGGTTTTATGTCAGTCCCGAACGATTGGCCCAATTGGCAGAGGTAGAGATCGCCTCGGTCACTCGTTCGCTCAAAGAATTGGGCAAGTTGAAGGTGGTTGACTACATTCCACCATTTCGCGGCCGTGCCATCCATGTTCGCGAAGGCAAGAAGACCTTCGAACAGTTAGGAATTGATTTTGCCGAGCTTGACCGCAGGAAAAATGTCGAGATCGCAAAGCTCGACGCCGTCGTTAGCTACACAACCAGCCGTCGCTGCCGCCAGATTGAGATCCTTGAATACTTTGGTGATCCCAGTAAGCGTGCCTGCGGCCTATGTGACAATTGCGGTGGTTTGCGCCCGTTGATGCTCCCTCACTGGAAGCCGGCCAAGAGGGGGAAAAGCGGCTGGGGCGGTCAGAGGCAGCAGTTCCACGTGTTACGCCACTGGATGACCGTCAGCTCAGCCGCCCAAGCGGAAATGGCTCGTCGAGTTCTGGCAGGGGTCGCCCGCGGAAAAGGCCGATACGGCAAGACACTGCTGGCGAAGATGCTAGTTGGCTCAAAAGCTGCCGATGTGGCCCGAGTAGGGCTCTCCACCTTAAGTACCTTTGGTTTGCTCAAGGCGTTTGTTGCTACTGAGGTGGTAGAGGTAATGGAAGCGATGATGGTAGTGGGGCTTTTGCGCCAAGTCACCGAAACCAAATTCCGTCCACTATTGCAGACGACCGATTTGGGCGAACGTTTGATGCGACAACAAGAAGAATTGCGAAGCGCCTTGCCGATCGGGAAGGGGCTGGCTTCCAAAATATCGCGACTGCTCGGTGCTTCGACAAAGTCCGCCTCCAAGCCATTGGCACTAAGTGCGTCACTTGGCGATGAATCGGCCTTGCAGCATTTGGGGGAGGCTCCATCGCAGCGTATGTCACTGGAGGACTTCGCGCGGTTTTCGGCGTCGCCAGTAGAGGCCGGTACCAGCCTCAAGCAGAAGGGGCTTTTGCTTGAAGAGGAATCGGAACCGACCGACGAATTGCCCGCTGAGGTTCAAGCGATCGCAACATCCGAATCCGTACCATTCGAAGCCGGGCCAACACTCCGACGAATTTGGTTTGAGGGACGTTTTGTCGCACGGGAAGACCATCACTGGACCTGGCTATTGCTGGCAGCTGGCCTTAGTGCGATCGAGGTGGAGAAGGTGCGGGGTCTCTCGCGAGACGTCGTTTTTGACCACGTTTTGAAGGCGGCGCGCGAAGGTTTGGCCATTCGGGCGGAATGGATGCTATCCGAAAGCCGCCTCCAAGAGGTGGAACAGCTCGTGGGAGACGGCAGTCAAGAAAGAATCATGCCACTTTTAAAGGGCTTGCCTGAGGGGATCAAATATCGGGATGTCCAGCTCGTTTTGTTGGTTCGACAAGCAGGGAAAGCCGCTGGCAATGCACGTCAGGCAACGGAAAATGATGCTGCAAGTGATGAACTACGCAAGATTTAGGGCGCAAGCACCCTAACCAGCGGACCGCTTGGGGGATAAAATGACTACGCAAACGTCAGGGATTTCCGGGTCGGGCTCAAAGAGCATTGGTCTGGACGGTCGTTTCTAAAGTAGACTAGCGAATTGAGAAACAAGCTCTTTTTCGGGGACGGAATTGGGAATGGGCGACGAGCAAGGTCAGCAAGATATGCAAAAGCCGAACGGTAGTCCTTCAGGTGGTCCATCGGGACAGAAGCCTCAGGGCTATCGAAAAGACCCATCGCGACTGGATCCTTCTAAGCAGGGACCTTCACGACAATGGGCAACTAGTGTGCTGATGATCGTGGCCATTTTTGTATTGGTCATGGCCGTTCTGTCGTTGGTCACGAGTCCAACTCGAATTGAGCTGGGCTCCAGCTTTCTCAAGCAGCAGATTGAAGCGGGAACGGTGCGAGGCGTCGTTTTCCACGGGACCTATTTGGAAGGCGAATTTAAAGAGCCGTTTCCACTGCTGCCCCCTTCGCTTGATGCGAAGGGAAATACGGTCGAAGAGAAATCAGCTAAGCCCCGTTTGTGCGAGCGATTCTTTTTGGTCCGCTATGTCGGCGAAGATGACCGCGACACCCTTCGCAAGTTGATGGATCAGCATGCCGTCATCTATAAGAATGCGCCAGAAGGCGTCGATTCTCAGGTGTTGGTGTTTGCGATCGGTACGTTGCTTTCCATTGGCCTGATGTTGCTATTTTGGGTTTGGTTGCGTCGGCAACAAAGCCAAATGATGGGGGGAATCTCCGGTTCTTTTGGCCGCAGCCCCGCAAAACGTTATGAAGGGACGAAGCAGTCCGCCACATTTGCAGATGTTGCTGGCATTGATACCGTCAAAGCCGAACTTACCGAAGTCGTAGAGTTCCTGAAGAGCCCCGACAAGTTTTTGAAGCTTGGCGGCCGGATTCCGAAGGGGGTACTGCTTAATGGTCCGCCCGGTACTGGCAAAACGTTGCTGGCACGTGCCGTGGCAGGTGAAGCAGGCGTTCCCTTCTTTTCTGTTAACGGTTCCGAATTCATTCAGATGTTCGTGGGTGTTGGTGCCAGTCGCGTGCGTGACCTATTTGCACGGGCCAAGGAAGTCTCGCCATCGATCATCTTCATCGATGAAATCGATGCGGTGGGACGGCAGCGTGGAGCTGGCTTAGGTGGCGGAAACGATGAGCGTGAGCAAACGCTCAATCAGATTCTCAGCGAGATGGACGGCTTTACCCAGGGTGACTTGGTCATCGTGATTGGTGCAACGAATCGTCTCGACGTGCTCGATCCTGCCTTGCTACGTCCGGGGCGTTTTGATCGTCATGTGACGGTTGGCCGTCCGACGCAAAAGGGACGGCTGCAGATCTTCAAGGTCCATGTTCGCGACGTTCCACTCGCGGCCGATGTGGATTTAGAGATGCTTTCGATCTCTACCATTGGGCTAACCGGAGCAGACATTCGCAACTTGGTGAATGAGGCCTGTTTATGGGCCGCTCGTCACGACAAGACCTCCGTTTCGATGTCTGATTTTGACGCCGCACGCGACAAGATCCTGATGGGTGTCAAGCGTGAAGAGGTTCTGCTGCCGCTGGAAAAAGAAAAGACTGCCTATCACGAGGCGGGACACACGCTTTTGGGTTGGATCTTGCCTGGTGCGGATCGGGTGAAGAAGGTAACGATTGTCCCTCGCGGCCAAGCAATGGGTGTGACCCAGTTCGTACCTGCTGAAGAGCGGATGGGAATTTCAGAGAAGCAGTTGCGAGATCGACTGGCTGTACTGCTGGGTGGACGTGCGGCCGAACGCCTGGTCTATGATGAATCCGAAGCCGGGGCAGAAAACGACCTGGAACGTGCTACTAGCATTGCCCGGCGCATGGTGATGAATTGGGGTATGAGCGAAAAAATTGGCCCCGTCAGTTATAAGCTGTCCAGCGATGATCCGTTTCTAGGGCGCGAACTACACCAGCAACGCCAATTTAGTGAGCGAACGATGGAACTCATTGATGAGGAGGTCGCTCGTATTTTGAGAGACGCTTCGGATCGGGCCATGGAATTGCTCTCCACTCACCGCGAAAAGCTAGATCTTTTGACGACGGCCCTCATCAAGGAAGAAGAGCTGGATGAAGCCGATATCATCAAGCTCATTGGTCCTCCTGAAGGCAAGACCCTGATGTCGGGTGAGGCGCTCAGCCTTGCTCAGGGCATACCTGGCAACGAAAAAGCCTCCTAACCGAAATGGCCAAACGAAAAAAAATCCGCGCGGAATTCCGAAAAGGACACCAAGGCCGTCCGCGCAAAACCGACATCACCCGCGAAGTAGCGATGGGAGATGGGGTAGAAGATCGTTTGGTTAGTTCAGAACGTGTTTCTGGCAAAGGGGAGCTGACTCGGCATCGCACCATCATGGGAGAGCACGACGTTGAGCACACTGGCGGGATGTCAGTGCTGCGCGATGTTGATAAGCTCGAACACCTTCGCGGACGCGTGCTGAGCGTGCACGGCCTAACGAGTCGGGTGTTAAGCGAGCTTGATGGTCGGCAATATCTGTGCGCTACCAAGCGTGTGCTGAAAAATCTCAGTACCGATCAACGGCACGTTGTTGCAGCAGGAGACGTGGTCTATTTTCGTCCGGAAGGGGCCGATCACGGCTTTATCGAACGGATCGAACCACGAACAACTGCGTTATGTCGTACAAGCAAAGGGCGGCAACATGTCTTGGTGGCAAATGTCGACCAAGTGCTGATTGTTTCTAGCGCCGCAGAGCCGGGACTAAAGCCTAACTTGATTGATCGAGTGATTGTCGAGGCCGAGCGGGTTCATATTCGTCCACTGATCTGTATTAATAAGATCGATCTTGTTGATCCGGCCGATTTACAGCCACTGGCGGGAGTTTACGGGCAAATGGGCTATGAAGTTCTGCTCGTCTCAGCACGCCTAGGAATTGGCCTGCAACGCCTAAGGCAGCGAGTGGCAGGTAAATCGACGGTAGTGGCCGGCCAAAGCGGCGTGGGGAAATCCTCGCTGCTTAACATGATTGATCCGGGATTAGAATTGCGCGTCGGGGAAGTGAGTACCGAGAACCAAAAGGGAAAGCATACCACCACGGCAGCCCGCTTGATCCCTTTGAAACAAGGCGGATTTGTGGTGGATACGCCTGGAATTCGGCAATTCCAGTTGTGGGATGTGATTCCCGTTGAGGTTGCAGGTTACTATCGAGACTTGCGTCCGTTTGTGAATCTTTGCAAGTACCAAGACTGCACACACTCGCATGAGGATTCGTGCGGCGTGAAGGACGCAGTCGCCGATGGTAAGCTAGATGCACGACGATACGAAAGCTTTCGGCACCTTTGTGAAGGTGATGATTTGTAGCGGGTCCCGCAGGCGGTTGTGAAATGCAAGTTCCCGTTTACATGGACTGCCATGCGACAACGCCAATGGATCGGCGCGTAGTCGATGCGATGCTTCCTTTCTTTACGGAAGTATTTGGTAACCCCGGTAGTACGAGCCATCGTTTTGGGGAAGAAGCCAAAGCGGCCGTCGAACAAGCACGACACTCGCTTGCCAGTAATTTGGGAACGACGGCGCGGTCGATTGTGTTCACCAGCGGCGCGACCGAAAGCAACAATCTTGCAATACGTGGATTGACCGATCGAAAACGCTTGCGTGGTAAGCACATCGTTAGCGTAAAGACCGAGCACAAGGCCGTCCTTGATCCCTTGCAGCGACTGAGTCGCCAAGGCTTTGAAGTTCAGCTACTTTCGACGCAACCCGTTGGGCATCCTCAAGCCGGCTTAGTGGATCTGCAGCAATTTCAGTCCGCCTTGCGAGATGACACTTGCTTGGCCAGCGTGATGCTGGCTAACAATGAAGTCGGAGTGATTCAGCCGATTGCCGAGATGGCTCGCCTCTGCCAAGAGCGTGGAATCGTCTTTCACTGTGACGCGACCCAGGCCGTGGGGAAGATCCCGGTTAATGTCACCAATCTGGGCGTCGATTTGCTAAGCCTGTCCGGACACAAGATCTATGGGCCGCGTGGCGTGGGCCTGTTGTATGTTCGCCGCAGTGATCCACCGTTACGGCTAGAGCCCCTGCAACTCGGCGGCGGTCAGGAAGGAGGACTGCGAAGTGGTACGCTCAATGTGCCGGGCATTGTAGGCCTGGCCAAGGCACTGGGACTCTGTTGCCAGGAGATGGATACTGAGAACGTCCGACTTGCTGCCCTGCGCCAACAGCTTTGGGAAGGGCTTCAGACCCGGCTGCCCGATACGAGGCTCAATGGCCCCGTTTTTTCAGAATCCGACGTTTTCGGTACTCCAGGCACACGTCTTCCCGGAAATCTCAACTGCGCTTTTCCCTGGGTAGACGGCGAGGCCCTCATGATGAGCAATCGGAATATTGCCGTTTCCAGCGGTAGCGCCTGTACCAGCGCCAATCCTGAGCCAAGCCATGTACTGATGGCGATGGGGCTGGGAGTCGATCTCACCCGTTCTAGCCTTCGGTTTGGCCTAGGAAGGTTTAATACCCCGGAAGAAGTGGGGTTTGCCGTCGACGAAGTGTCTCGGACGGTCCAGTCCCTGCGTCGGCACAGTAGCATGTCCTAGCGCACTTTGGAACATTTTATGGTCATTTTGGCCGCCATAATGGGTGTTTCGTGAGCCTAGCCAGCGTTTAGCACTTGTCCGAATTGGCACGGGCGATATATTTAAAACATACGGATGTGCGAAAATCGTGTGTTTCGTTTTGGAGCGTTAGATAGGGGTTTTTTGCAATGTTGACCATGACTGAATCGGCCGCTCGTGAAGTTCAGAAGTACAAGGATTCTGTGCAGGCTTCCAACGAAACGTTCCTGCGCGTCAAAATTACCGCCGGTGGTTGCAGCGGTCATAGCTACTCGCTGACCCTCGACGAAAAGTACGACGACAAAGCAGACAGCCGTTATGATTTCCACGGCCAGTCGCTCGTTGTTGACAAGAAGAGCGAACTTTACCTCGAAGAAGCCACGCTGAACTTCGTAGAGAATCTTGATCAACGTGGGTTCCACCTGGATATCCCTATGGCCAAGAAGACCTGCGGTTGCGGCAGCTCTTTCCAAGTTTAGTTCACTGGGTTTCCCTGTTGGCTAAACGGGGAAATGTGGTTTTACTGCCAGTTTTTGAAATACTCAAAGCGGCATCCATTTCGTGTGGTTGCCGCTTTTCTTTTTGCGCCAAGCGTTTTAGGGGAGGTGGCTTCGAGCAGATTCATGGATAAGATGACGCTAAGGCGATTTCTCCTGCTTCGCAATTTGGAAGAGCTGTGGCTTTTCATGGATTGCTGGTCGTAGGTCGCAAAAAGATCCATCTCCTGATACGAAGACCAGTAAGTGATATGCAAAAGATTTACATCATTGGCATTGGTGATGACGGGCTCGAGGGATTGACGGTCGCTGCCAAGCAACAGCTTGAGGCGGCGCAATTAGTACTAGGGGCTCAGCATTCGTTGGCGCTGTTGCCGCACGTATCGGCCGAGCGTGTCGAGGTGGGTGGCGATCTTGAAGGTGTCGTCGAAAAATTGCAAAAGAGCGGTGATCTTCGTACCGTCATTTTGGCTTATGGCGATCCTTTGTTTTACGGCACGGCGCGTTACCTTTGCCAACGCCTTGGCAAGGAGCGGTTTGAAGTTCTGCCTCACGTTAGCAGTATGCAGCTGAGCTTTCGCACGTGTGAAGGAAAGCTGGGACGACGCCTATCTCGCCAGCCTGACTGCCTCACGCATGGCGCACGTGGCGGAGCAGATTCGCACAGCATCCAAGGTCGGCTTGTTTACGACAGAAGAATGTCCCCCTGCGGCAGTGGCGAAGGCGCTTCTGGAACGCAAGGTGGACTATTTTACGGCCTACGTCTGCGAGAACCTTGGTTCCCCCGATGAGTGCGTAACGCAAGGGGAACTTGCCGAAGTGGCGGAGATGACGTTCTCGCCGCTGAATGTCATGATTCTCATTCGCAAGCCCGATGTGCCAGATCGACCTGCTGCGATGGTAGGTAAACGCTTGTTTGGAAATCCCGATGAGGCTTTCCAGCAGTCGCAACCAAAGCGTGGTCTTTTGACGCCTGCCGAAGTTCGTGCAATTGCACTGGCAACGTTGGACATTGGTCCGGCCAGCACTATTTGGGATGTTGGTGCGGGAAGTGGCTCGGTAGCCATTGAAGCCGCGCAATTGGCTGCATCTGGCAAGGCCTATGCCATTGAGATGGATCCCGATGATTACCAGCTAATCATCTCCAATGCACAAGCGTTTGGTGTGACCAATTTGTCGGCGGTGCTAGGTAAGGCACCGGAAGCCTGGGCTGATCTTCCTAAGCCCGACTGCATCTTTGTGGGCGGAACGGGGCGACAGGTCAATCAGATTGTCGAACTTGCGTTTGAAGAACTTCGCCCGGGCGGACGTCTGGTTGCCAACGTCGGTAGCATTGAAAATCTGGCCGGTTTGCGTGAATCGTTGCGTAAACGTACCAGCGATGTTTCCGTATTGATGGTGAACCTCGCACGTGGAATCGATCAGCTGGATCGTATGCGATTCGAATCCACGAATCCCACATTCTTGGTTAGCGCAAAGAAGCCTAGCTAAGACGCAAAAATCTTCCAGGTCAAGTTTTGGGTCGTCACTATCGACTACCCAAAAAGACCGGTGACTACCCAAAACGGCCGGTAACGTAAGACTCGGTCTCTTTGAGCTTGGGGCGCGTGAAGATGTCGGCGGTTGGGCCAAACTCCACCAACTGGCCCAAGTACATGAAGGCTGTATAGTCGCTAACACGCGAAGCCTGCTGCATGTTGTGGGTAACGATGACAATCGAGTAATCGCCACGCAGTTCACGAATGAGGTCTTCGACCTTGTGTGTTGCGATCGGATCTAGGGCCGAGCAAGGCTCGTCAAGCAGTAGCACTTCGGGCTCGGCCGCCAGTGCACGAGCAATGCAAAGCCGTTGCTGCTGTCCACCGGATAGGCCCAGGGCGCTTTCCCGGAGCCGGGTGTGGACTTCGTCCCAAAGAGCGGCGCCGCGTAGGGCTTGCTCGCCTACTTCGGCAATTACTTGCTGATTCTTCTCGCCATCGATCCGCAGGGGATAAACGACGTTTTCGAAAATGCTCATGGGAAACGGATTGGGCTTTTGAAAGACCATCCCCATGCGTTTGCGGAGCTCGATTACGTCGACATTGCGACCATAAATCGAATCACCATTGAGTGTCATTTCCCCTTCGATGCGTACCCCTTCAATAAGGTCGTTCATCCGATTGATGCAGCGTAGGAGCGTGCTCTTGCCGCAGCCGGAAGGGCCAATGATGGCTGTCACTTTGCCCGTCGGGATGCGCATGTTCACATTGAACAACGCCTGTTTTTGACCGTACCACAGGTGAAAGTCGTTAATCTCGACAACGGCCGGCTCGGAGTAAACCGCCTTGTGAATGACGGAATCGACGATCGTGCCACGTGCAATCGCTTCCAGCCGGCTAGGGGCAGACTTTGAATTGGATTCAATCATAGGAATTGCAAGGTAGCAGCGGAGGTCAAAACTGGCGTGAAAGGCGTGAGGTGGCTTTTCGTAGGATGTCTGTTGCTGCCCGAAGGTTTTGAACGGCCAAACCTTCAGAAATCGAGGGATAGAGCCAAACGTCAAACCTAAGGATCAGGAGATGCCAAGCGTTCATTTCCTAGCGTTCCGGTGTGGAATGGAGAAAACGATTTCAACGCCATGTTAAACCACCCTGCATTTTTGAGGGAGGATGCAGGCGATGAAGAAATGGGAAAAAGTTGCCGAAGTTTTCGCGCAAATGGCGGTTTGGGCCGTATTAAGGGTAAATCTGGCCAGCCTTTAGGACGGTTGAGCTGGGTGATTTGTGATTCGCAATGGCAGCCGCAAAAAGACGAAATTATACGGGAAAAATGGGGGCGAAAATGGGCTTGCCCCCGTGGCCGAAAGAGCGGTTCGGCGGACTATCTTTTGACCTTTTAACCGATATACTGGTTTTAGCCTTTGGGGGGTGAATTTCACCGCTGGGCTTCAATTTTTAAAGAACTTCATTCAACCTTCACTTAAGAGTAGTTGGGCGGCAGGCGATCTGTCCCTTCTTCCGCGGAGTGCTAGGAGTAATCGACATGCTGCAACAACCTCGTTCACGTCGTGAGTTTTTGGCAACGTCTGCAGCCTTGGCAGCAGGGGCTGCTTTTGGGCTTTCTGCATCACGGGCATTTAGCCAGGCCAAGCCATCCCTGTTTCAGATCTCGCTCGCCCAATGGTCGCTGCATCGCACCATCTTTGGTGGCAAGCTGAACAATCTCGACTTTGCCAAGGCGGCCAAAGAGGAGTACGGGATTGAGGCGATTGAGTACGTCAATCAGTTCTTTAAGGACAAAGCCAAGGATCAGAAGTACCTGGAAGACCTTAAGTCGCGTGCCGATGGTTTGGGCGTCAAGACGCTGTTGATCATGGTGGATGGCGAAGGGAATCTGGGCGATCCCGATGAAGCCAAACGCAAGCAGGCAATTGAGAATCACTACAAGTGGGTAGAGGCATCGAAGTTCCTGGGTGGTCATTCCATTCGGGTGAATGCAGCCTCCAGCGGTTCCTACGAAGAGCAGCGCAAATTGGCTGCGGACGGACTGCGTCGTTTGAGTGAATTTGCTGCCCAGCACGGCCTGAATGTGATCGTCGAAAACCACGGTGGTCTATCCTCCAACGGTAAGTGGCTTGCCGAAGTCATGAAGATGGTCGACCTCAAGAATTGTGGAACCCTGCCCGACTTTGGCAACTTCCATGATTACGATCGCTATCAAGGCGTCACCGAGACCATGCCATTCGCCAAGGCGGTCAGCGCAAAGAGTCACGATTTTGATGCTGAGGGGAACGAAACCCACACCGACTATTTGAAGATGATGAAGATCGTGCTTGACGCCGGTTACCACGGCTATTGTGGAATCGAATACGAAGGTGGCAAGCTGGGTGAGCCTGAAGGCATCAAGGCCACTAAGGCATTGCTAGAGCGTGTTCGCGAAAAGCTGTCGGCTTAGTCCGGCGGCGTGTTATCATTCTTTGTGAAGAATGGTAACTTCTGTATCGTAGAGAAACGCTTGTTTCTCTCGGAAAACGGATTGAAGTTTGTTGGTGGTGTACGACCTGTTTCGCTGCCAAAGTAGGCAAGGATTGTTGGCTCACCATGGATTACCAGGATGCTCTTGAGCGATATGTTGGCCATCGCGTCGCAGTGACGACGTTTGGCTCCATTCGCATTTGGGGAACAGTGCTGGTGGTCAATGAAGACCATGTGCGATTGGGACAGACTGTTGTCACCAATGAGCATGAAGACCATGGTTGGTTTGGGCAGATGCAGTATGGAGATGCAGATAGTCACTCCGGCCCCTACAACACAGAGACGATCGTTCAATTTCATCAGATTGTGGCGATCAATTGTCAGGATGAAATCGATGATGAGCCTGTAGAGCCCCGTCGCGTAGAACGTCGATCCGCCGACTTGGAAGAAAACTCCGGCGACAGTTCCGGTGACCTTCCCGAATCCCGTGCCGCGGGTATTCCAGTATCGGGTGCGGCAATCCTGCCGCAGGAAGATCCTGCCCTCAAGCAGTTGCTGGTGGATCGCTGCTTGTTGGAAGTCGGAATCGGCCTGGTAAAGCTGGTTGAGCCAAGCGAAGGCTTTTCTTATCGCCTGGGGTTGGTGCGCGGTCAAGTCGCGCGTGACTTGGGGATTGTTGCCCCCGAAATTCGAATTGCAGAAAATCTGATGCTGCCTCAGGGTGGTTATCGGATTTTGATTGAAGGGGTGGCTGCCGCCCTGGGTGAAGTCACCGTCGGGCACGTATTGGCAATCGATAGCGGCCAAGTTACCCAGCGGATCGAAGGCGAATTTCGGCATGAGCCTGTCTATGGTCTCCCTTCCCTTTGGATTCCAATCGAGCGCCGAGAAGAGGCTGAGAAATCGGGCTATCTAACGTGTGATGCTGGCGCAGCCATTGCCGTGCATGTTCAGCAAGTCCTTCAGCAGCAAGCCGCGCAGCTGTTTTCGCTCGATGATGCTCGCGAAGCACTTCAACGTGTCGAAAAACAGGCTCCGACCACGGTGGCAGAGGTAGAACGTCGGATCGCCCTTCCCGTGATTCACTCGACGTTGTCCCGGTTGTTGGAAGAGGGCGTTTCGATTCGCCCGCTCGTTCGTATTTTGCAGGGGCTAGCGCGTGCAGCATGCGATTCCGACGAAGAAGAGCATTTGGTGAAAGCGGCACGTCTGGCTATTCGGCCGTATATTTTGGAATCGATCCGGCATGAGGATGGACGCATTCATGCGTACGGCCTCTCCGGTGAATTGGCCGAACTTTTGCTAAGGCAGCGGAAGCATGGCACTCAGTTTGGACTGACATGCGGCGCATTGGCTGAGATGTTGGCTCAGGTGGTAGACGACACTAGCATTGATCGTCGTTCGCCATTGGTGCTGATTGTTCCAGACCTACTGCGCGGTCCTCTATGGAAGGAAATCCGCAATCGGTTCTCGCACGTTCGCATCTTGGCCGAGGGAGAGATTGTCGAGCCCTACCAAGTTCGTATGCATCGCCGTTTAGAGATCACCGAAGATCCTGATGCTACGCTGTCACCGTTGGTAGAGCCCGTCGCTGCCAAGGAAGAAGTTGCGGGAGTCGATGCGAGTCGCCCCCGCACCGTGGAGGCGAGCCCTGCGGTTGAGGTCGCCCCTCGTCAGCCTCGTTAAGCTTAACGATAATCGTCGCGAACCGGCGAGAAGAAATCGAGCGCCACAACCGGGTCTTTACCGGCAACCGCGCTGTGAACAACGCCCCCGGGAATGTTCCACATCTCTCCAGGCTGAAGTGTGCGAGTCTCACCACCAATCGTAAAGGTGAGTTCGCCGGAAACCAGCATTCCCATCTGTTCGTGCGGGTGGCTGTGCGCTTGGACCACAGCATGTGGCTCAAATTCAACGCGAGAGAGCATCATCTTTTCGCCCGCCATCGTGAAGATGTTCACGCCCGGGAAGATGGTGTGTTGTGAGCATTCGCCACGAGTCATGTAATAGGAGGACATGGTAATTCCGCTTGTGGAATAAGGAGAGAGAGCAGGCGTACATTACGAAAGGAGTTCATCGAGTCGTAAAAGCTGATTGTATTTGGAAAGTCGTTCGCTGCGGGCGATCGAACCGACTTTGATGTGGTCGGCATCAGCTGCCACAGAAAGGTCCGCCAAGAAGTCATCCTCGGTCTCGCCGCTGCGAGCCGAGACAACAGTGCCGTAGCCATGCTTGTTTGCCAGCAGTAAGGTCTCTAGCGTTTCGCTTAAGGTGCCAATCTGGTTCACTTTGATTAGCACGCTGTTCGCAGCGTTTAAAGATATCCCCTGCGAAAGTCGCTGGGGGTTGGTGGCAAATAGGTCGTCTCCAACGAGTTTTACCCGGTGTCCTAGGCGGCTTGTAAGCAGTTGCCAGCCTGTGAAATCATCCTCCGCTAGACCATCCTCAATGCTGACAATCGGATAAGCGCTTACCCATGCCTCCAAGCGATCGATCATCGCTTCGGCTGTCAGCCGCTTCCCTTGTTCTGCTGCCAAATGATATCCACCGTCGCGATAGAAGTGCGTAGAAGCGACATCAATCGCTCAGCGATACTTGGCTACCGGGTATGAGGCCCGCCAATTGAATCGCCTCAATCACGATTTCAACCGCTTGCTGATTCGATTCCAGGCGAGGCCCAAAGCCACCTTCGTCACCAACCAGGTATCCCTCGTACCCGCGCTTCGTTAGTAAATTGCCCAATCGCCGATAGACGCGGACGATCCATTCCAGCGCGTCCGGATAATTGGCGGCACCATGGGGAATGATCAAGATATCTTGAAAGTCAAGATTGCCCCCCGCATGTTTTCCTCCCGAGATCATATTCGTCATTGGGAATGGGACCCGCAGGGGCACTTTCCAGCGTGCGGAAACTGGATCACGATCCGCAATCAGTAACCGCAAATGTTGGCAGAGCGGAACTTGTTTGGCATTGGCAGCCGCCCGCGCATTGGCCAGTGACACCGCCAACAAGGCGTTAGCCCCCAGCCGGCCTTTTTGTGGAGTTCCATCCGCTTCGATAAGGCGGCGATCAACCTGCTGCTGCTCTTCGGGCGAGAGACCCCGCACAACGTCACTCAAAACGTCGCCAACGAACCGGGCCGCCTTTTGTGTGCCCAGGCCGTCGTACCGCTGTGGATCGCCATCTCGCAGTTCAATCGCCTCGGCCGTACCAGTACTGGCTCCCGAGGGAACGCTAGCTCGGCCGAAAACTCCGTTGCTCAGCCATACCTCTGCTTCGACCGTCGGCTTTCCGCGGCTATCGAGGATCTCACGGCCAACGACACGAGCAATGGTAGGCAAAGTCATAGTGAGGAAATCAAAAAGAAGTGTGAGAAGACGCAGGACCTACTGCAGCAATGTCGAGGGATAGCTATCTTGTGGAGTCGGGCAGCGATTTCTTGGCGGCTTGTAGTTTTTCTGTAGCCCAAGGTTTGTCAGCATAAAGAACTTGCAGGCCACGCAGAATCTGGCTTGCTTGCTCTGGGGCTTTCGTTCCCAGTTCTGTTACGGCCGCAAGTTGCTCGTCGAGTAGCCCCTCTTCCTGAGATCGCATCGCTGCCTCAGCCCCCTCCAGCTTTTCTAACTGCCTGCGGCAGAGATCGGTGATAGATCGGCGTGCTCCTTTCTCCTTCGAATCTGGTGAAGCAGTGGAGTCTGCTCCAAGGGCATCGATGATCGCTTGAAAACGAATCTTCGCCGCTGCCGGATCGGTCTTCATAAGTGCGATGGCCTGCAAATACCAGTGTTCGGCCGGATCGGCACCATGGGTATTGATCGCCGTGCGAGCACGCAGTTCAAAGCGTTTTTCAAGCCGATAGAGTTCCACCGACTCGAGCGCTTTGCGCAAGGGGGCAGATCGGCTATCTTCCGGAAATGAGGCAACAAAGCGTTCGATCTCGGCTTCCACGGTCGCCATCTGCTGGGGTTCACCGCTGGTGATCGCTGGTTCTACGCGGGCATACAGTTGGTCCGCTGTCGGACTTTTCAAAAGGTACCATCCGCCAAATCCAAGGATCGCAATGATTCCTACCAACAATGCCGCCATACGCAAAATGCTACCCAGGCCGGCTTCTTCGGAGTCATGATCTCGATCACGCTTGCGTAGCTCGTCCTCACTAACCGTGGTGAAGTGCGTGGCCTTTTGAACGGGAGCGGGGCTGGCTGCTTCTACATTGCTCGACGTTCCACCTCTTTGTGTTGGCGCAGAGGTTGGCATCGACAAGGAATTGGCGACAACGCCCTGTTTGGTCATGTCTCCTAAAGCGGCGGTCGGATTAGAAATTCCAGCACGTGTATGGATCGCGGTTACGTCACTGGAACCCTTGGAAATATTCGTAGGAATCGGTGCGGGAGTTGAAACAACGGGTGTCGCATCCACTGGCGAGGGAATCGGTTGCCCCACCTGGGTTTCCATAGAGAGGGCATGCTCCATCGCACGTAATCGATTGGCCACCGCCACTGCCGTAGCAATCCGCTTCTGAGGATCTTTTGCCAGCAGTTGATCGACAATCTGCGCGAACTCATCAGGCGTATCAGGAGCGAGGCGATGGATCGGGATCGGCTCTTCAAAGCGAAGCCGATGAATGACTTCGGGGAGCGACTTTCCGGCAAAGGGTGGCCGCCCAGATAGCAGCGCGTAAAGCACGCTCCCAAGGCTATAAAGATCACACCGTGGAGAAACTTGCTTCCCCTCAGCCTGCTCCGGCGACATATAGTCCGCCGTGCCTAGCACGCCACCATCCGAAGTCAGGCTAGTGCCACCATAGAGCTTGGCAATTCCGAAGTCCGTCAGTTTTACGTGGTCCTGCGAATCCACCATCAGGTTCGCCGGCTTAAGGTCGCGATGCACAATTCCGCGATCATGTGCATGCTTCAGCGCCTTGGCCACTTCAATTCCAATTCGGGCCACCTCGCGCCAGTGAAATCGCCTTCCGCTCGAAAGCTCTTCCTGTAGGCTGCGCCCTTCCACCAATTCCATGGAATAGAACAGATGGCCATCATCCTCACCGAACCCATAAAGCTGAACGATGTTCGGATGAAGCAGGCGTTTCAGCGTCTCTACTTCCCCCTGGAAGCGATCGCGAAAGCCCGGCTCGTCTGACAGGGCAGGGGACAGCACCTTAATGGCCGCCCGTTCTCCATCCGCCTTTTCCCCGATGTACACCGATCCCATTCCACCTCGGCCAAGGACCTTTGTCAGGCGATACGGGCCTAGTTTTTCAAGTGCCATGGAATTGCCGGGTAATCTAGTGATTTTGCGGGGTGGTACTAAGGTTGACGGGGCCGGCCGAGATAAAGGGCCGCGAACTCATTGTTAACCGAACCGCAGGGCGATGCAATCGACTCGCCTCGGCATCGAGCTTTCTAGCCGGGATTGCGGCTGGCGGCCTACGAATGCGGCCAATTCCTCGGCCTAGCCACCTGAATTCTGCCCTGACGGCCATTGTCGTTGGTCTAACCCTCCCGGATTACCAAGCCGTGGGGTGGAATCTGGTCCAAGTCGAGACTGTAATAAATTAGCCTGTTGCGGGGGCTCTTTGTTTTCCTTAGTATGGTTTATTAGGGTTATTCTGCTTCCACCAGAGGCTGTCGCGATTTGCCGACGGCGTGTAGCAGTCCGGCCTAGGAATTGAACCATGATCTCCACTTCAGTTCGAAAAACTAAGGGGTTTACCCTTATCGAATTGCTGGTGGTGATCGCCATCATCGGGCTGCTAATTGCGCTGCTGCTTCCGGCTGTGCAAAGTGCTCGAGAAGCTGCCCGTCGAACACAGTGCAGCAGCAACATGCGCCAGCTTGCGATGGCAAGCCACAACTTCTACGACCAAAAGAATCGTGAACTGCCGCAAGGCGTTCAGATGAATCATGTGACAGATGTTGCATGGTGGTCAAGCGACATCTGTAGTGACGCAGGACCGTTCGGCCCCAACTGGGCCGTGTTGCTTCTTCCCTACATCGAACAATCTGCTCTTTACGACGCCAATAAGGTCGAAGCTTATCGCCAAACGGGTGATCAATCCTGGCGTGAGCTTCGCAAACAGCCGCTTTCCATGATGAGCTGTCCATCGGGCAGTTTGGGAACACCTGCTTATAATGGACCAGGGGGACCATGGGCACGCGGCAACTATGCAGCCAATGCCGGTCCAACTTGGTTCTTTATGACCGTGAACGGTAAGTCCAATTTAGAGTCGCCGTTTGGTGTTGCTGGCGGCGTGATGTGCGTCAACTACGGTTCTACCTTTGGCGAGATCCTAGATGGCACAAGCAACGTCATCTTGCTTAATGAAGTGCGACACGGTGTCGGGGCGACCGACCGTCGTGGAACTTGGGCACTTGGCTTTCCCGGGGCCAGCTTCACCGCTGCGAATGCGATTGGCGATTGCACTAACCCAAATGATCCCTGGGAATTAGCCGACGATATCGAAGGCTGCGGAGCGTTTTGGTACAGCGGCATCGGTTCTCGTCGAAGGATGGGGTGTTGGAGCGGTGCTCTCAGCTGGCAAGCTCAGGCTAGAAGTTACCACCCAGCAGGCGTGAATGCGGCCATGGTCGATGGTAGCGTTCGCTTCGTCCCCAATAACATCAACCAGCGAATCTGGTTCTTCATGAACAGCCGCAATGATGGGGCGGCCTTTACGCTGCCGTAAGCGGCCTTCATTCGTGACACCACAACAGAACTGCTGTTCTGTCATTTGTACAAGCCGCTCGTCCCCTGGCCATCTGCGATGCAACTACAAACGACAAGCAGAACCCGTCGAACATGGCTCGGGCAAGTCGCAGTATCGGCGGCACTGACGATAATTGTCGGCTGTGGACCCAGGCGGCAAAAGGTAAAGCTCAAACTAACCCATCAAGGTAAAGACTATATTCCTGGGAAGAATGAGTATCTGTTAGTCATTTTGGTGCCACAGGGGGCCGCGGGTAAGTCCGCCGGAACGACATTCCCCGCCAATCCGCTCCCCGATGGCTCATTTGAAGTGATAGGCGAAGGGAAGGGGATACCACCAGGGCGATATCACGTCCGCATTGAAAACCCCATGCACAACAGCCCGGTAGCCATTCCTGAGGAATTCGCCAGCAGTGAATCCCCCGTCGTCCGCGAAGTGGTCGTGGGGGTAGAAGAGTTGAGCCCCGTCGATTTGACGGCAGGCTCTCGGTAACGCTCGTTTGTCTGGCGATTGCTTTCGCAATTACTTCAGATGAACGCTCATAAGGAACTCGGCATTTGTCTTGGCCTTGCCAAGACGTGTTGTCAGTAAGTCCATCGCATCGGGTGCATTCATTTCACTGAGGGCTCGTCGCATGAGCGAGACTCGCTTGTACTCATCGCTCGACATCAAGATCTCTTCCCGACGTGTACCACTTTTCGCGATGTCGATCGCGGGCCAAATTCGCTTGTCGACAAGTTTGCGATCCAGATGAATCTCTAGGTTGCCGGTTCCTTTGAATTCCTCAAAGATAACGTCATCCATTTTGCTCCCGGTATCAACCAGGGCAGTGGCCAAGATCGTTAGCGAGCCCCCTTCTTCTACCTTGCGAGCGGAACCAAAGAACCGCTTTGGCATTTGAAGTGCGTTGGCATCGAGGCCGCCGGTGAGTAGTTTGCCCGACTGCGGACATTCAGAATTCCAGGCACGTGCCAAACGAGTGATGGAATCGAGGAAGATGACCACATCCACGCCGCACTCGACAAGTCGTTTGGCCTTCTCCAAAACCATCTGCGCTACGGCAACATGGCGTGAAGCTGGCTCGTCAAAGGTAGAACTGATCACTTCGCAGTTGCGCCCCTTCACTTCACGCTCCATGTCGGTCACTTCTTCGGGACGTTCATCCACCAGAAGCATCATTACATAGGCATCGGGAAAGTTCTTGAGGACCGCTTTTGCCATCTTCTGCATCAGGATCGTTTTGCCGGCACGTGGCGGGCTAACAATCAGTCCGCGCTGACCAAAACCAATCGGAGTAACAAGGTCGACAACGCGTGTTGCAATGTCGTCCGCATCGTTCTCCATGGTGATCCGCTCTTTAGGATGCAGCGGTGTCAGATCGTCAAACTGTGCTCGCGAGGCTGCATCGTTGGGGTCGCGAAAGTTGATCGCTTCCACACGCAGCAGGGCGAAGTAGCGTTCATTCTCTTTCGGTGGTCGAATCTGCCCAGAAACTGTCACTCCGGTTCGCAACCCAAACCGGCGAATCTGGCTAGGAGAGACATAGATATCGTCAGGGCAGGAAAGGTAGTGATAGTCGGGGCTGCGAAAAATCCAAAGCCGTCCGGCAGGATCTCAAGCGTTCCTTCTCCGAACATTAAGCCGTTTAGCTTGACCCGCTCTTTCAAGATACGAACGATAAGGTCCTGTTTTTTCAGGCCGGCAATATCTGCCAGGTTTTCCTTCTTTGCAACTTCCGTAAGCTGCGTAATGGTCATTCGCTGCAGCTGCGCAATATGGAAATTGGACGAGGTGATTCGCTTTACCGTCGCGTCAGCCTCGTCAAGCTCGCCTCGATCCACGAGGTCGGCCAATTCTTCGGCGAGCGAAAGCGGCTCTCCCTCTTCTTCCAATTGCCGAATCCGTTGCAAGTGCTCCGGCGTCAATGTGGAATCAGCGGCAGGTGCTGGTGGCAATGTGTGTTGGTCGTCTCGTCGTTTTTCGACACCAAGGCCGCGACGAAAGTTTTTGAAGCTAGGCATGACTTATTGGCTTCACAAGGGGGAAAGGTGAAGTGCAAGGTTTGCGACGAACGCCGCAGGAGGGAAGGGAACAAAGCAATCGACTTCGATCTTGGCGCGAAAGCACGCAAAATCATCAGGCTCGAACAGGGAAGGCGGAGAGGGAAAAACGGACCTAAGGTCTAGGTTGCCAATGCATCCAGGGGATGGATGCTTACTAGGGCGGACTGCCCACGGACCCTTTTATTATGGTCTTTTCGCTCGCGCTTGGAATAGGAATGCGCCCAGAATTATTGGTTCGTCATCTGCCGGCCACGCCCGGTTTGGACGCCATGCGCCAATAAAAAACAGAAACAAACCAAGTGACGCCGGTTATTGCCGGCCCATCCTGCCACAATTGGCCTCAGATACGACTTCGAGGTGCATGTCGTATCTGCTTATTTTAAAAGGAGTTGCGCTAGGCGTCCGAGAGTTCTTCTTGGAGCTTGCACCACTTGTCCTCCACCTCGGCCAGCTGGCTAGTCAGCGCGGTGGACTCCTCATGCAGCCGCATGGCGTCCTTAGGATTGGTGGCCACCTGCAATTGCTCGTTGACCTGTTTCCGCTGCTGATCGAGCTTTGCAATCGTCCGTTCCAGGTTGGACATTTCCTTACGGATCTCGCGTTCACTCCGTTTTGGACCTTGCGCGTGGCCCTTAGCAGGACCCTTTAGGGCCGCAGACGGAGCCTTAGCAAGCTTGGCATTCTGCTCGCGTTCGCCGTCGTCGATTTCCTTGTTAACGTAGTACAGGTAAGCCTCGTAGTCACCTCGATAGTTCATGACCCGGCCGTCTCGCACCTCGATGATGCAGGTTGCCACGCGTTTCATGAAGTGACGATCGTGGCTCGTAAAGATGACCGTCCCTTGATAGGCCAAAAGGGCTTCCGCCATTGCGTCGACGGTATCTACGTCCAAATGGTTTCCCGGTTCGTCCAAGATCAGCACGTTGTACTGTCCCAGCAAAAGGCCGGCGAGGCAAAGTCGTGCTCGCTCACCACCCGACAGGACAGAGATCTTTTTCTTAACCGCGTCGCCACGGAACAAAAGCGCACCGGCCATGTCCAAGATCTCTTGATTCTTGGTCCCGGTCGTGGCTTGATATTCCAAGTACTCCAGCACGGTCTTCTTTTCAGGCAAGCTGGTATAAACGTGCTGCGCGTAAATCCCCAACTGACAGCCATAGCCCCAGCGCACTTCGCCCGAGATCGGCGAAAGTGAATCGCAAATCGTACGCAAGAAAGTTGTTTTGCCCTGTCCGTTGTCACCGACGATGGCTGCTCGAGATCCGTGGTCGATCTCCAGGTCAATTCGGTCTGCAATCTGCCGCTCGGGATAGCCAATGGCTAGTCCGTTGCAACGCAGGACGGGTCCCTTTCGTGGTTCCACCTTAGGAGCGCGAATGGCGGCCGTTGGCTCATCATTGGCAACGTCCACCAGTTCTAGTTTTTCAAGCTGTTTGCTTTTGGAACGAGCACGAGTAGCCGTGCTGGCACGCGCCTTATTCTTAGCGATGAATTCTTCCAGCTGGCGACGCTTGGCAAGTACCGCGACATTGGTACGTTCATCATGCTTCAGCTTCTCTTGCTGATAGCTTAGGAACTCATCGATCTTGCCGGGATACATGGTCAATTTGCCGCGCGATAGGTCCATCGTGTGGCTACATGTCGCCGATAAGAACGCCCGGTCGTGCGAGACGATCAGGCATGCTTCCTGGTAATTTCGAAGGAAGTGTTCCAGCAGGATTTGAGTGCGCAAGTCCAAAAAGTTCGTCGGTTCGTCAAGCAATAGCAGGTTCGGTTCATGAAGCAAAAGTGCCGCCAGTTTGACGCGCGTTTGCCAACCGCCCGAAAGCTTGGTAATGGGGCCTTCGAGATAGGCACCCTTCACTTCAAACTGCCCCGCTACTTCGCCGCATTTCCAATCAGGCTGGCCGCTGTCGCGCATCAAAAATTCTAGAGCTGTCTCGCCCGGCTTGAACGGATCGTGCTGACGCAGGTACCCAAGACGCAACTTCGGGTGCCGAATCACCTCGCCCCGGTCGAGTTCCTCTTCACCCAGCAAAACGCGCAACAGCGTACTTTTGCCGGCACCGTTTCGTCCTACAAAACCAACTTTGGTATCGTCCGTGATGGTGGCTTCCGCGCTATCGAGCAGAATCTGGTCACCATAGCTCTTTTGAGCATTCTTGATTTGCAACAGAACCGCCATGGACCTCAACCCCTACCAAACTTGCGAAATGCGGAAAAAATGTAATCCAGAATTGTATCTTGAAAGTTGCATTTTGAGCCATTGCTAAAGCCGTATGACGTTAGCGTTTGCATTGCTGCCGATGCTGCTATTCTTGTGGGGAAATGAAGCCCCTAGCGGTCTAGCAGGTTTACTCGGACATGCTTTCCAGTAGTTCCCAGCGGACCACCGTGGATGCCAGCTTCTGCTCAAGCGTTGATAGCTCATCTTTCCGCTTGGCGATGAAATCACCTGCCTTCTGATAGAAGTTCGGGGAAGCCATCTCATCATGGAGGCGTGCAATATCCCCCTCGATCTTTTCAATCAGGGCAGGAATTTTGGCGAGTTCTTGCTGTTCTTTGTAGCTCAGGCGCCGCTTCTTCGTGTCGTCCTTTTTGGAAGTGCCAGACGAAGAGGAAGTCGATTGCTTTTCGGCTTTGGCGGCCGCATCAACAACGCGTTGTCGTTGCCAATCGTCATAGCCACCAAAGTATTCTTTGATGTTGCCATTCTCATAGACGATCGTACTAGTCACCACATGGTTCAAGAATTCACGATCGTGGCTAACCAGTAAGACGGTTCCTTCAAACTGCACCAGCAGTTCTTCAAGCAGTTCAAGCGTCTCGGAATCCAAGTCGTTCGTCGGTTCATCCAGAACAATGACGTTGGCAGGCTTGGCAAAGAGCTTTGCCAGCAATACACGATTACGTTCGCCACCGGAAAGGAACTTCACCGGCGTACGAGCACGATCCGGCGTAAACAAGAAGTCCTGCAAATAGCCGATCACATGCCGGGAGCTTCCTCCCAGGTGGATCGTCTCATAGCCATCTCCCACATTGTCTTGTACAGACGCTTCTTCATTCAATTGCTCGCGCAATTGATCGAAGTAAGCGATCTGCAAGTTCGTCCCCAGGGTGACAGTTCCCTTCTGAGGTTCCAGTTTGCCCAGCAGAACTTTTAGAAGCGTTGTCTTGCCAGCACCATTGGGTCCCAGAATTCCAATCTTGTCTCCACGCATGATCGTCGTCGAAAAGTTATCGAAGATCGGCTTGTCACCATAGCTGAACGAGACTTCTTCGACATCGGCCACCTTCATGCCGCTGCGTTGGCCCTCTTGGATTTGCATTTGCACATTGCCGGCGCCAGAATTCCGCTGGCTACGCTGCAATCGCATCTTTTCTAGCGCCCGAACACGTCCTTCATTGCGTGTCCGACGGGCCTTAATACCTGTCCGAATCCAAACCTCTTCCTGAGCGAGCTTTTTGTCGAACAGGGCATTCTGCTTTTCTTCGGCCGAGATGGCAGCTTCTTTGCGCTTTAAGAATGAATCGTAATCACATGACCAGTCAAACAGCTTGCCACGGTCAATCTCGATGATCCGTGTCGATAGCTTGCGCAGGAACATCCGATCGTGGGTAACGAAAAGTAACGTCCCTTTCCATCGCCCCAAAAAGTCTTCCAGCCAATGGATCGCGTCAATGTCCAAGTGGTTCGTAGGCTCATCGAGCAGTAGCAGGTCTGGCGAACTGGCAATCGCCCGTGCCAGCAAGACCCGGCGCTTCATTCCCGAAGACAGCGACTCAAAGGCCGCCTCGGCCGGAAGTTGCATCTCGGTCAGGATCTGTTCCAGCCGATTGGGAATCTTCCAGAACTTTTCCGACTCCCAGTCTTCGATCGAGTCGTGGGGGCCGGGACCAATCCCCGAGGACACAATATCGGCGACCTTCCCCGTCAAATCGCGCGGGACATCCTGGGGAAGAAAGGCCAGCTTTGCGCCAGGCGCAAAGACGATTTCACCGTTGTCGGGCTTTTCAAAGCCGCAGATCAACTTCATGAAGGTGGTTTTGCCGGCTCCGTTTCGGCCCAGGAGGCCAATCTTTTGCCCGGCTTCAATCTGGCAAGAGATTCCCGCCAGCAGCGTAGGACCACGAAACCCAATCCAAAGGTCATTTACTTGTAGCAAGGCCATAAGCTGTCAGGCAACCGGCGTCAGCCAGTCTCAATCGGGAGAGACGTTTCCAAGAACGGAATAGTTCCGAGGGGCTGGCACGTACGCCACCTCCCCCATCCATGGGCAACACTCTGCCGGATGGTCCGATTATTGCCGATTTCGCGTTCCTTGGTGAGGCCTACGCAGAAAGGGCGGACAATACCTAGTTCAGCTGCGAGCTAAACCCACGCAGGCACATGAAACCCGCGAATACGGCGACAACTGCCACAATTCCCCAGTGCTGGGTTTCCATGCGGTCCACCGCGCGAAGCAGTTTTTGCAAAATGACCGAAGCGTCGTGTACCATATTCAGATTCCCTATCTTAAACTTTTGTGGGCCCGGCAGGGCGATTTCGCCGGCGTCTGGTGGCCACCAGAACGCCTAAATGCCGTCCGTCTCTAAGAAAACATAGGTCATGGGCGTCACTCGCGACGGATATCGCCCTCACCCGGCACAACGAATACGGCCTACAACCGCTACGATCGGTAGAGAATCCCCCGAAAATGTTACCGCGAAGCCCCAGTTCGCCCTCGAAGGTGCCTTGCGGGCCGTTAACGAGACGCTAAAATCAAAAATCTCCCAAGCAAATTGGGGCCGTAGCTCAATTGGTTAGAGTACCGGACTGTCGATCCGGTGGTTGCGGGTTCGAGCCCCGTCGGCCTCGCTTTTATGCGATTTAGCAGGTAGTTGGTTTTAAAACGATCTTCTTTCTGCTTGAGTTCAGGCGGCTTTTTAAGCCGCCTTTCTTTTTTCTTGGCTCAGAATTCGTTCGCGGATTGAACGATTTTGGCCTTACCATCTGGGGTTCCTAGCCCCGCCGTTAACTACGGCCCGGTTCCAGCGGTTTACCAAGGGTTGAGCTTTATCCCCCTTGGAGCACGGCAAACCATGTCTCCCTTTTCCACCAGAATCTCGTTCACCCGGGCGTTACGCATTGCCGGGTACAACTGGCCACTCTACGCCGCTGCGGCAACTGGGATGGTGCTTGGACTCGTCTTGGCGTTTCTGCCAAACCTCCCGCCGCTCGTCCGTTGGCTGGCAGGAATCGAAGCGGCCGTTGCTTTGTGGTATTCATTTGCTTCCTTTGGCGCATTCCACCTGATGTTTGACCGTTCCGACCTATTAACCGGGCGTTGGCTCCCGGTGGAACTTCCCTCGGCCCCACGGCGCTGGGTCCAAATCAACGTGGGATTGGAAGAAACAAGCCTCCCGTTGGCTCAAGTCTTTCCTGGCTCGGAAGGTAAGTCGCTTGACCTATTTAGTCCCGCCATCATGACGGAGCCGGCCGTCACCCGCGCCCGACAGCAATTCACCAATCCTTCGGAGCAAATACAGCTGGAATCCCTTCCGGTAATGTCAGGTTGGGCCGATATGGTGGTCGTTACTCTTGCCGCACATGAGATCCGTGACGAGCAACAACGCCAGCTTTTCTTTCATGAGTTGCGGCGCATTGTCTCTCGTGATGGAACTGTTGTTGTTGTCGAACATTTGAGAAATCTTGCCGCGACCTTAGCGTTTGGTCCCGGCCTGCTGCACTTCTATCCACGTAGCGAATGGCTCCGCTTGGGGAAGCACGCCGCGCTGGTCGTTGAACGTGAGCGATCCATTACGCCGTTCATCCGGGTCTTCTTCTATCGCCCCGCTGATCGTCAGCAGCAGTTCGCTGCCTAGTGCCCCGGTTGAGGCATATTTCTTCGTTGGATTAGGACCGACACCGGGGCCGGTGCTCGCCATGGGACACCGCTTTTCATCCGGCGGCGGTGAAAAATCTTCTGAAATCCGTGTAATGTCTCATGGATGGCCGGCTCGCCATCCATTAAACCATAGGGATCAACACTCCCCTCATGGTGCCGCACGAAGCCATAGCTGGGACTTAAGGTGCGTCTTGGTGACCTTAAGTTGGTGCGGACTTGATTTGGTTTCTCTCTCCTCTCTTACTGCCGATACTTCCATGAATTGTCAAAACCGCCTTTGGGCCTCGGCTTTTGGTTTGTCGCTGGTCTTAGCAGGCTTTGCCTCGGTCTTGCTGGGGCAAGATCGTGTGCTGGAGCAGTTCGAGACCAAACAGCTAACCGATGTTTATTTCTCCGAAGGGGCAGGGGCTGGTGATCTGGATAATGATGGCGATATGGATGTCGTCTACGGCCCTTTCTGGTTTGAAGGTCCCGACTACAAAGCCAAGCACGAGATCTATCCCCCTGTGCCTCAAAATAAAGAGGGGTATGCCGACCACTTCTTTGCCTGGTGCTATGACTTCGACAAAGACGGCTGGACCGATATCTTCGTTGTTGGCTTCCCCGGCACGCCTGCTCATGTCTATCAGAACCCTGGCAAGCAAGAGGTCGCCAAACATTGGAAGAAGCATCAAGTCTTTGATTCGGTTTCCAACGAGTCACCGCAACTTATGCAGCTTGTAGGCGATGACCGGCCAGAGCTGATTTGCACGCGCGATGGCTTTTTTGGCTATGCCACCATCGATCCCGCAAAGCCTTTAGGGTCTTGGCAATTCCATGCCGTCTCTGCACAAGTTGCCGACAAGCGATTTGGTCACGGCCTTGGTATCGGAGATGTAAATGGCGATAGTCGTCTAGACATCATTCACGCTGGTGGATGGCTGGAACAGCCCGCAGAGCTTTCGGATAGCAAGCCATGGCAAGCACACCAGGTAGCGTTTACCAATGCCTACGGTGGCGCCGAGATGTATGCCTACGATGTCGATGGCGACAAAGACGCCGACATCATCACGAGCCTTGCCGCTCATGATTTTGGCCTCGCCTGGTATGAGCAAACACGCGATGGGGATGAAATCAAGTTCACTCGCCACGACATTCTCGGCAAAAAGCCTGAGGACAATCGTTATGGCCTTGTCTTTAGCGAACTGCACTCCGTGAACATGGTGGATATGGATGGCGACGGTTTGCAAGACATTGTCACTGGCAAGACGTATTACTCGCACCACAAGGGAAGTCCCCTGTGGAATGCGGGTGCCGTTGTGTACTGGTTTAAGCTGGTTCGCTCGAAGGAAGGTGTTGACTGGGTTCCCTATCAAATCGCCGCCGATTGCGGTGTGGGGCGCCAACTCGGCATTCATGATCTCAACGGCGATAAGCTCCCTGACATTACCGTCGGTGGCATGAAGGGAGCCCACGTGCTTCTGCATCAGCGCACCAAGGTCGACGAAGAGACTTGGCAGAAGGCCCAGCCTAAAGTCTTTGAAGCACCGCCTAAGCCCGCCGCTGCCGTAGGCGGCGTATTCGAAGGGGAGGCCATGAAGATCCTGGCTATCACCGGAGGCAATGCGGCAGAGCAGGGGATGGGAGGCTTTCCGGCCGACAAATGGAGCAATGATTCGCAGTTATGGTGGACCGGTGCCAAGCAAGGAGACCGGTTAGAACTGGAATTGCCAGTTGCCAAAGAAGGGACATATGAAGTCCTCGTTGCACTGACCAAGGCCCGCGACTACGGCATCGTTCAGCTCTATATCGATAAGCAAAAGGTCGGCGGCCCTATCGACCTCTACAACAACCCCGATGTGATTTCCACGGGGCTATCTTCCTATGGTCAAGTCAAGCTTGAGAAAGGGGCCCATCGCTTCTCCATCGAGATCATTGGTACAAACCCCGCTGCAGTGAAGAACTTCATGGTCGGGCTCGACGTGGTGCAGCTCGGGCAGTCGGCAGGTGAGCTTCCCAGGGATGCCACGGGAAAGGCTCTGAATCTGGATTTCGAAACCGGTTCACTAGCAGGCTGGGTTGCTGAAGGAGATGCCTTCAAAGATCAGCCCATTGAAGGGGACACCGTTGCCGCTCGGCGTTCTGATATGAAAAGCCAACACCAAGGCCAGTTTTGGATTGGTGGCTATGAAAAGCATGGGGACGAAGCTGTCGGTACGCTCACTTCGCCAACCTTCAAGGTCGATCAGCCTTACGCGACTTTTCAAATCGGTGGCGGTGAAAAAGCCGAGACTCGCGTTGAGTTGGTGGAAAAAAAAACGGGCAAAGCCTTCTTTCGGGCCATGGGCCGCATGTCCGAAAACATGCGACTTGTCGTTGTGGATCTTAGCAAGCATCAAGGCGAAGAGGTTTTTGTTCGCCTCGTAGATCAGTCTAAAGGGCCCTGGGGACACCTCAACTTTGACAACTTTCGGCTCCATGCACAGCGTCCCGGTCCCGTTACTTCTGCCGATGCGCCCCTGGTGCCGGATGAATATCCCTTTTCCGGATTAACGGCCGCCGAGGCAGCAGCCTCGATGAAGCTTCCCCAAGGCTTTCGTGTGATTCCCGCTGCGGCAGAGCCCGATATCAAACAGCCCATTGCGATGGCGATCGATGATCGTGGTCGTGTTTGGGTAGCAGAAGCTTATGAATACCCCAACCGTTCGAAAGAAGCCAAAGGGCGTGATCGGATTTTGGTCTTTGAAGATACGGATGGCGACGGCAAGCTAGACAGTCGCAAGGTCTTTGCCGAAGGGTTGAATTTGATTAGCGGATTAGAAGTGGGGTTTGGCGGCGTTTGGGTGGGTGCTGCCCCTTACTTCATGTTCATTCCGGATCAAAACGGCGATGATGTTCCCGATAGCGAGCCCAAAATCTTGCTCGATGGCTGGGGCTATCAAGACACGCATGAAACGCTCAACACCTTTATCTGGGGTCCCGATGGTTGGCTCTACGGCTGCCATGGAGTTTTCACCCACTCTCGCGTCGGAAAGCCGGGCACTCCCGATGCGGAACGCCAGCCGATCAATGCCGGCATTTGGCGTTATCACCCCGTTTCCCATCAGTTTGATGTGTTTGCCCATGGAACGAGCAATCCCTGGGGCGTCGACTTTAATGATCGCGGCCAGGCATTTCTAACCTCCTGCGTGATTCCGCACTTGTACAACATCATCCAAGGGGCTCGGTACGAACGCCAAGCAGGCCAGCACTTCAATCCCTACACCTATGATGACATCAAGACGATTGCCGACCACCGTCACTACGTCGGTGCCAATCCTCATGGTGGCAATGGTCGCTCGGATGCTTCGGGGGGTGGTCATGCTCACGCTGGGGCGATGATTTATCTCGGCGGTGCATGGCCGGAAGAATACCGTGACCGTATTTTCATGAATAACATCCATGGCCAGCGTGTCAACATGGATGTGCTTAACGCCAAGGGCTCTGGGTATGTTGGCAGCCATGGCCCCGACTTCCTTTTGACGGGCGACAAGGCATCACAAATCCTCAACTTGCGTTACGGTCCTGACGGGCAAGTCTGGATGATCGACTGGTACGACATGCAAGCCTGTCACACGGGCGATCCGAAAAATCATGACCGTTCCAACGGCCGAATCTATAAAATCGTCTATGGCGATTTGAAGCCCGTGAAGGTTGACCTTTCCAAATTGAGCGACGTCGAACTGGCGCAGCAAGTTTTGCAAGCCAACGATTGGTATGTGCGTCACAGCCGTCGCCTTTTACAGGAACGTGCCGCGAAAGGGCCGATTGATCCCAAGGCACTTGATTTGCTAAAGCAAGTGGCTGTCACCCATCCCGAGGAAACCCGTCGTCTGCGGGCCGCCTGGGCGTTGTTCTGTGTCCAGTCGCTGGATGCCACTCTCTGCGATCGACTCCTGTTAGATCAAAGCCCCTACGTTCGTGCGTGGGCAATCCAGCTGGGGTTGGCAACGCCAAAGCCCCTAACTAGTGTTGCTCCTCAAAAGTTGGCGGCATTGGCTGCGACCGATCCGTCACCCGTTGTCCGGCTCTATTTGGCTTCGGCAGTGCAGAAGTTGCCGGCAGAAGATCGCTGGGACATCCTTTCCGGCCTCGTCAGCCATGCCGAAGATGCAGTGGATCATAACTTGCCCTGGATGGTTTGGTATGCAGCCGAGCCCCTGGTAACGACCGATCCCGACCGTGCGCTGGCCCTTGGACTTTCGGCCAGCAAGACGCTCCCTTTTGTCCGCAATTCGATGCTTCGTCGAATTGGTGCTTCTTCGGAAGGCCAGGCACTAGCGACGCTCATTCGTGGCCTCGACAAAACCACTGCGACAGAAATTCAGTTGGCATTTTTAGAGGCGATCCGAGCTTCGCTCAGCCGGGCAAAGGCACGCGACCGCTCCCAAAGAATGGGAGGCAGCGTATGCCAAGCTTTCGCAAAGTGCCGATGCCAAGGTTCGCTTGCAAGCGCAAGCTCTGGGAGTCACCTTTGGAAGTGAGATGGCACTTGCGGCCGTTCGTAAGGTCGTTGAATCCCCAGCAGAACCGGTCAACGCTCGCCTAGAGGCGCTTGCGTCGCTACTTGGTGCCAAAGATCCAAAGCTGGCTCCCACCCTTCAGTCGCTGCTGGCCAACAAAGACCTGCGTGCGGCCGCAATGGCGGGATTGGCACAATACGCTGATCCCAGTACGCCGGAGTCGTTGCTAAAACTTTACGCATCGCTTGCTCCCGCCGAAAAACGTATCGCGGTAAGCACGCTTGCATCGCGTGTCGATTATGCGATGGCACTGCTTAAGGCGGTAGAAGCCAAGCAGGTTCCTGCCAGCGACATCAGTGCCGACCTCGTTCGCCAATTGCAGTACCACAAGAGCGACGAACTGCAAAAGCTTCTGGAAAAGAGCTGGGGGACTGCTCGTGAGACACCAGCAGAAAAGGCCAAGCTCATTGAAGAGTACAAGGCCTTGGTGCAATCCACCAAAGAGTCAAAGCCCGATCTTTCGCTCGGCCGTGCGGTCTATGCAAAGACCTGCCAACAATGTCACACGCTCTTTAGCGTGGGAGGCAAGGTCGGTCCCGAATTGACGGGGTCTAATCGCGCCAACTTAGACTACTTACTAAGCAATGTGGTTGATCCCAGCGCCGTCATGGCCAAAGAGTATCAACCAACCATCCTCGTTACGGAGGATGGGCGTGTCGTCACCGGTATCGTTAAGTCCGAAGACAAAAATGCGGTGGTCCTCAAGACGGCCGATGCTGAAGTCATCGTTCCACTAGATGAAATCAGCCAGCGGCAGCTCAGTACAAAATCGATGATGCCAGAAGATCAGTTGAAGCAATTCACTCCCCACGAGATTCGCTCGCTGCTGGCCTATTTGGCGAGTGCCCAGCAAGTTCCACTTCTGGCGACATCCGCCAACGCCGCGTTGCTTTTCAATGGTAAGGACCTTACTGGTTGGACTGGCGACCCGGCCCTTTGGTCGGTCGAAAATGGAGAAATCATCGGCAAGACCAAGGGACTTGCGCATAATGCCTTCCTCGTGAGCGATCTGCTCGTCTCCGATTTCCGTCTCAAGCTAGAGGTTAAACTCGTAGGAAATGCAGGTAACAGCGGCATTCAGTTCCGTAGCCAAGTCACGCCCGAAGGGATGCGAGGCTACCAAGCCGATGTCGGTCCCGGTTGGTGGGGCAAGCTCTATGAGGAAGAAGGTCGCGGCCTTCTGTGGGACAAATCCGGCGAATCGCACGTGAAAAGCGGCGAATGGAACACTTACGAGATTGTTTCGATTGGGGACCAAACCCAGACCTTCATCAACGGGCAACTTTGCGTGGATTTGAACGATCCCAAAGGAGTTCGTAGCGGCGTCATTGCAGTGCAATTGCATTCCGGCGACGCAACCGAAGTCCGTTTTCGCAACCTGGTACTGCAAGTCGCAGAGCCAGCAAAGTAAGTAATCTGACTTCGCAATGGTTGACGCAGGGCGCCTGAATCACAAATAATCAGGGGCCAACCTACCTTAAACTTCCCTCCAAACCGTCCCACCAGGATTACCCACGATGACTCATCCCTTTTCGCGTCGCCAGTTTCTAAAGTCGACCGCCGCCGGGCTGGCTACGACAGGCTACTTCATTTCAACGGCTTCCGCTCAAGAGTCGAAGTCCCCTAGTGAAAAGCTCAACTTGGCCGCCGTGGGGGTTGCCAATAAGGCTGGGCACAATATCCAAGAACTTGCGGGGCAAAACTTTGTCGCCCTTTGTGATGTGGATGAAAACTTCCTCAACAAAGCAGCGATGCAATGGCCCAATGCGCGGTTGTATCGCGACTATCGTAAAATGCTTGAGGCAGAGGCCAAGAATGTGGACGGCGTAGTTGTTTCGACTGCCGACCATACGCACGCTCCTGCGGCATCGATCGCCATGGACCTCGGAAAGCATGTCTATTGCGAGAAGCCTCTGTCACATACCGTTGCAGAAGCCCGGGCTCTTTCCAAGCTGGCTGCCAAAAAGAAGGTTGCCACGCAGATGGGAACGCAAATCCACGCGTCCGATAACTACCGTCGTGTGGTGGAACTTGTTCAAAGTGGCGTGATTGGAAACGTTAAGGAAGTCTATAACTGGTGCAACAAGGGTTGGTCCGACGGGCGTTTTCAGCCAACCAACAAGCCAGCCCCTGCCAACCTCAACTGGGATCTTTGGCTCGGCCCAGCCAAGGAACGTCCCTATTGCGAAAACATCCATCCCGGCAATTGGCGCCGCTTCTGGGAATATGGTTCTGGTACCTTTGGTGACATGGCCTGCCATGTGATGGACTTGCCGTTCTGGGCGTTGAACTTGCGTTTCCCAACCTCCGTAGCTTGCGAAGGACCAGAGCTTCATCCCGATGGCGCACCTGCCTGGGCCAAGGCAACTTATGAGTTCCCTCGCCCAGAAGGAGCACCGCTAAAGTTCTATTGGTCGGATGGCAACGCCCATTTCGACTTGGTCAAAGATACACTCGATCGCTCGGGCCAATCACTTAGCAAATGGGGCCTAGGCGTGCTCTTTGTGGGTGAGAAGGGAATGCTAGTCGCAGATTACGGCCGCTGGGAACTTCTCCCACAAGACCGTTTCACCGATTTCAAGCCTCCAGCGCCAACCATTGCATCGTCTATTGGCCACTGGAACGAGTGGGTCGCCGCTTGCAAAACCGGCTCACCAACCACATGCAATTTCGATTACTCCGGGGCCCTTACGGAAACCGTTTTGCTGGGCATTGTGGCATTCAGGGCGGGTGAAAAGCTCACCTGGGACCCAGAAAAGCTCCAGGCCACCAACTGTGCCAAGGCCGAGGAGTTTGTGCACAAACAGTACCGTAAAGGGTTCGAAGTCGTTGGTTTGCGGTCGTAATCATGCCGCAAACGCGGTCGCCAACGCTGCGTGAATCGACGGAGTGGGGTGGGATTGTAACGATCTTCCCACCTCACTCGGATTGCTTCAGACTTGACCCTTACCTCCGGGTGGCTTAACTTATAAGGAAGGTTTGATGGGTGCGCTGTCCGGTTCAAAAATTCGGACAGACGCTATTCGATCAAACTTCCTACCTACCTCCAGTCCCACCTCCTGAATGATTGCTGTGACGTTCGGCGGTTTCCGTCGAATCTCACCCCTGCGGCTCCCACCTTACGCTTAGGGGAAAAGTGCATGATGCATAACTGCTTCCATAGAATGACGATGCGTCCATTGCTGCGGCATGGACTTTCGTTCTCGCTGTTGATGATTGGTTTGGCCTATTTTGCTTTGCCGACCAGCGTTCACGCCCAGGTTCCGCCGCTCCATCAGCGAATTGATGAGCAAGTTGCCCAGACGCACATCGGTCCTGTCTCCCCCGTGGCCAGTGATGCCGACTTTGTCCGGCGAATTTATCTTGACCTCGTCGGGTCCATCCCATCCCCCGCAGAAACTCGGGCGTTCATGGCAGATACGGCCCCCGACAAGCGGGCAAAGCTGATTGACGCCCTTCTGTCTAGTTCGCGGCATGCTCGGCATCTTGCCAACGCGATGGATGTGATGCTGATGGAACGTCGCCCCGATAAATACGTCCCCGCTGCCGAATGGCAAAAGTATCTTTACGATTCGATGCTCGCCAACAAACCTTACGATCAACTCGTCAAGGAAATCCTGACTAGCGACGGCATGGACCCCGCTACAAGGCCGGCTGCTAAGTTTGTTCTCGACCGTGAAGCAGAGCCCAACGTCCTCACGCGTGACATCGGACGGATCTTCTTCGGCCGAGATTTGCAGTGTGCTCAGTGCCACGACCATCCATTGGTCGATGACTACTATCAAGCCGATTACTACGGCATGATGGCGTTTTTCAGCCGTACGCAGCTATTCACCATTCCCGCTAAAGACAAGATTCCTGCATTGACTGTCCTGATGGACAATGCGGCCGGTGAAGTTTCCTTCCAGTCTGTGTTTGATCCAACGGCCAAGGGGAATACGTTGCCACGCGCTCCAGGTGGTAAACAGCTAGAAGAGCCTCGCTTCAATATTGGGGAAGAGTGGGCGGTTCCTCCTGCCAAAGATGTGCGCCACAACCCGAAGTATAGCCGCCGCGCCCAATTGGCCGCTCAAGTTGCCGTCCCGGCAAATCGGCAATTCAATCGCAATATCGTCAACCGCCTTTGGGGTCAGATGGTTGGTGTGGGGTTGGTTGAGCCTGTGGACTTTCACCATAGTGGCAACCCGCCAACGCATCCCCAGCTTTTGGAAATGCTGGCGGATGACTTTGTAGCGATGAAGTACGACATGCGGGCACTCCTGCGGGAAATTGCTCTGTCGCAAACGTATCAGCGCTCACTTGACCTTCCGACAGATATTGCAGCGCAAGCTGCGACTGCTGCAAATGCCGTTGCAACTCTAGAGGCAGAGCACGTCAAGCGAGAAGAGCAAGCCAAGGCACTGCGGGCCAATCAATCCAAGCTTGCCGTCGAGCTAGTCAATTCTCGCAAGGCACTTCCCCCTGTGGCAGAAGAGCTTGCCAAGGCGATTGCCCCTGTTGCTGATGTGCAAAAGGGAATTGCCGCGGCTTCCCAGGCGGTTGCTGAAGCAGAAGGAAAGCTTGCGCCAAAACGCGACATTGCAAAAGTCATCGCCGAAGCGGCCGCAAAAGCGAAAGAGGCAGCTGCCAAGTTGCCCGAAGAGAAGGATCTCGTAGAAGCCGCAACCCGGTTCCAAACGAAATCAGACCAGTTGACTGCTGAAATTGCACCTCTCGCAAAGGCGGTCGAAGAAAAGATGGCCGCCGCGGCTGCCGCGAATGCGAAATTGGTTGCTATCAACCAGCAACAAGCCGAGATTAACACCCGCCTAGATGCAATTCGCAAGCAGGTAATGGCCTTTGAACAACAGGAAGAGGCTGCAGCAGACGTTAGTCGTGTGGAGCAATTCCAGGCTAAGCTAGCAGAGCGTCGCTTAAATGAAGCAAAGGCCCAGGCTCAACTTGCTTCGCTGACGGCATCCTTCCAACAAGGACAAGCCGCTCGTGAGAAATTGGCTGCAGAACTTGCCGTCGCAAAGGCGACCGAAGCCAAGCTGGCTGCTGATCTACCTGCCCTCCAAAACGCTGAGGCCGTTGCCCAAAAGGCCAACGCCGATGCCCAGGCCGCACTTGCCACGGCGAAGCAAGTCCTTGCTACGAAGCAAGCTGCCCATAAAGAGTTTGTCGAAGTGCTCGCAAAGGCAGAGGCTGCCGCGCAAAAGCTTACCGGCGATGTGGAAGTTGCTCAAAGCGTAGAAAAGCTAAAGGCCCGCTCGGTCCAATTGACGGCCGAGGAAGCCGAAGCACAAAAGGTGATGGCCGCTAGTGAAGAGCTCACCAAAACGACAACCCAGCAACTAGCGACCGCTACCCAGGTCGTTGCTACCACCGTTGCTCAGCGAACGGATCTATCGCAGCGAATTCCTGCGATGGCGACACAGTTCACCGCGATTGAGCAAAAAGTAGCGGCCGACAGCGCCGCGGCAAAACAAGCCTCTCTGGAACTTCCCGATCGCTGGGCCCGTGAGTTTGCAACGCGTCCACTTCGTCAGCTTTCGCCCGAGCAGTTGGGCTGGAGCATCTTGCGTGCAACGGGCGTCTATGAAAACCATGTAGCTGCTGTTGTGGCTGAGGTCGAGAAGGCTACGCCACTAACAGATGCCATTAAGGCCGACCCGGCTCAAATGGCGCTGCGTCAACGGCAAGTTGATGAAGGTGTATATGCCAAGTTGGCCCCTAGTGTTGGCGTGTTTGTACAACTGTTTGGTGCCGGTGCTGGCCAGCCACAAAGTGATTTCTTTGCCACGGTGGACCAAGCCCTGTTCCTTGCCAACGGTGGTGTGGTGAAGGGGTGGTTGGCTCCTGCTGGCGATAATCTGGCCGCTCGGTTGGGCCGACTAGAAGATCCAAAGCAACTAGCAGAAGAACTGTATGTGACTGTGTTGACTCGGCTTCCCACAGAACCCGAAGTGGCTGAAGTTGCCAAATATTTGGCAGCTCGTCCCACCGAGAAGCCTGTCGTCGTTCAAGAGTTGGCATGGAGCCTGCTCAGTTCAGCAGAGTTTCGATTTAATCGTTAGGAGGTTCGCAATGCGATGCAATTACGCTTGTAACTCGGCCGAACATGGCATGGCTCGTCGTCAGTTTCTCGCAGGGGTGACTGCAGGGATGGGCGCCTTTGTCGGTGGCTTCAACGCCCTGGCACAGCCCGCAACCGCCAATCAACTGGCGAAAGATCAAAAGCGGGTGGTAGTGTTCAACATGCATGGCGGCCTCAGCCAACTGGAAAGCTGGGACCCTAAGCCCGGCACCAACACAGGCGGCCCGTTCCGTGCGATTCCCACATCAGTACCTGGCATTCATATTAGTGAGTTGCTTCCGTATACCGCCAAGCAAATGCATCACTTGGCGCTCGTACGAAGCATCAACACCAATGAAAACGACCATGGTAAAGGGGCGTACATGATGATGACCGGGCGGAAGCAAACGCCCGCCGCTGACTTCCCACGCATGGGGGCCGTTATGGCCAAATGCTTGGAATCGCCAAAGAACTCGCTTCCGGGTCACATCTCCATCACGCCCGGCGGTGGTGGCGGTCGCGGCAATGACTCTGCCTATCTTGGCCCTCGTTATGCCAGCATCACGCTGGGTAACGGCAATCCGCCGCAAAACTCGGCTCGCCCTGGCGATATTACGCAGGTCTCCGACGATTCGCGGCAATCGTTCCGCCGCCTAGCCAACGAGCAGTTCCTGGCTCGCCGTCGCACCGCTATGACCGATGCGTATGTGGGTACCTACGAACAAGCTTTAGAACTCATGCGGCAAGGCGAAGTCTTTGATGTCGCGAAGGAGCCTGAAAAAGAGCATGAACGTTACGGCAAGCACGACTTCGGTCGTCATTGTTTGCTGGCCCGCCGCCTCTTGGAAAATGGCGTCTCGTTTGTTCAGGTTAGCCACTCGAACTACGACACCCACAATGAGAATTTTGACTTCCATCTTGAACAGATGGGAGAGTTTGATCGCCCCTTTGCCACCTTCATCGACGACCTTGCCCAGCGTGGCATGCTTGAGAATACGCTTGTCGTGGTTCTGTCTGAATTTGGCCGCACCCCCAACATCAACCTTTATTATGGGCGTGATCACTGGGGTTCGGCTTGGTCGATCTGTATGGCGGGTGGCAAGGTGGCTCGCGGAGCGGTCATTGGCAAGACCAATGAAACCGGGACGGCCGTCACCGATCGTGAAGTGAACCAGGGGCACCTGTTCCATACGTACTTGTCTGCCCTGTCCATTGACTCGACAGCCAATTTCAGCATTGCGGGGCGCGATGTGCCGATGGCAGATCCTGCCTTTGGCCCCATCAAGGAATTGCTGGTCTAGTAAGCTAGCGCAGCACTCGCCCCTTTGTAACTTCAACTAGGTGACTTTCATGCAAAGCACTCCCGCTGACTTCAAGCAAGCACATGTCGCTTCCCAGTGGGCACATGAAAGTCCTTTGATCGCCTGTCGTTTCGATCCCAAAGGGCGGTTTGCATTTTCTAGCGCCGAAGATAGCAAGATTCAGCGCTGGGAAGTTCCGTCCGGCAAAAAGACGGTACTGACAGGGCATGAAGGTTGGGTGTGGGCGCTCGCTCTTTCGCAAGATGGCGAAACCCTCGTGAGTGGCGGCAGTGATGGGCGACTCATTTGGTGGCCAGCGACAGCCGAGGCCCCAGCCCCTGCTCGTACGATCGAAGCGCATCAAGGCTGGGTCCGTTGCATGGCGGTCAGCCCCGACGGCCTTTCCCTGGCGACCGCAGGAAACGACCGTGTCGTACGGATTTGGAATCTCGCCGACGGCACCAAAAAGCAAGAGCTTGCCGGCCAGCATGAAGTTCCAATCTATAGCCTGCTGTGGCATCCCAATGGCCAGATCCTGCTCACGGGAGACTTGCGCGGCAATGTCAGGCAGTGGGACCTGCCCACCAGCGCCGTCACACGTTCATTCGATGCCAAGGCACTACATTCGTTCAACGGCGGACAGCAGGTTGATTTTGGTGGCGTGCGCGGCATGGCACTAAGTCCCGACGGAAAGTTCTTCGCTTGTGCGGGGCTCTACAAGTCAGAAAACCCTTTGGGCGCCGTCTTAGAACCGCTCGTTCTGCTCTTTGAATGGGAGTCGCAAAAGCTCGTTCATCAGCAGATTGCCGAAGGTCTCAAGGGGCCGCTATGGCGCGTTCAATATCTTGCCGATGGCACGCTGATGGGTGTCATGGGGGGCAGCAGCGGCGGTGTTTTGTTGTTCTGGAAGGCAGATCAACCCAAAGAGGTGCATCGATTCCAGCTACCCAACTTGGCCCGAGATATGGACCTGCATGCAGACGGCATTCAGGTGCTCACCTCGCATGCTGACAAGAACCTCCGGATCACGAAACTAGCTATGAAGACTGCCTAGCACATCATTGCTGCCAAAAGGAATCTGCCACCGGCAGGTCTCAGTTGCTAGCGTCCTGCGAGCTATAAACTTCTACTCGGTCGCACGAGCTTTTTCCATGCTCTTGCTCGCCGTTTGCCAATCCGGGCAATTGGCACTGACTTTGACGCCATTGTCCCCTAACGACTTGCCGGCACAACAAGTTGTAATGTAGTGCGACGCGCCGGCACTAACCGATATGACTAGTGGAATCGCTATTGGCGGATAGCGCATTAAATTCACCACAGTCGGTAATTAAACCATGAAATCTAGCATCCTTCGGTTCGTTGCAGGGCTGCTCAGCGTTGGCAGTTGGAAACAGCTACGCGCAGGAAGAAGTTCCTGTACCCGTCGCAGAAAAACCGCTCTCCTTCACGATCGAGTCTGCCGTCGATCTCGCGGTAAACAACCATCCAGCCTTGCGCCAAGCCGGTTCTGCCGTTGAAGAGGCTCGCGGCAACGCGGTACAAGCGGGGCTCTATAAGAACCCACGACTAGACAGCGGTAACCCACAAACCATTGGTGGCGCCCAAAGTATCTACTCCGTCGGTGTTACGCAGGAAATCATTCGCGGCGGAAAGCGTCGCCTTGATGTGGCGGCTGCTTGGCAAAACGTAGAGCGAACCGAACATCAGTACGATCTGATCCGCTTCTCCGTCATTACTGATTCACGGCGGCTGTTTATCGCGGCCTTGTCGACCCAGCGTCGCGTAGAGAATTTGGCTTCTCTTTTGACCTTTGCAAAGCAGCTCGAGCAAACCAATGAAAAGCTGTATAAGGCCGGGCAAACAAGCGAAACCGACCTGCTTTCATTAAGGCTTGAGCGTCGCCGCGCAGAAACTGCGTTTAAGTCTGCCGAGGCTGAACTCATCGGTAAGCGAAAGCAATTAGCTGCGCAGTTGGGCTTGCCCGAACTTCCAAGCGTGCCGCTTGAAGGGACTTTGGCCCTTAAATTTCCCGAATACGATCAGCGCAGCTTAGACGAGCAAGTGACCACCCGAAACTCGCTGGTAAGTGCGGCCATGGCTGACGTGGCACGCCGTCAAACGATGCTACAACGGGCGATGGTAGACCCCATTCCCAACATCACCATTCAAGGTGGCTATCAATACACAGCGAATACTCCGCATCGCCAAGGGCTGGCCGGGCTCTATATGGACATTCCCCTTTGGGATCGAAACCAGGGTGGTATTCGCGCTGCACAGGCCAATGTGGGGCAGTCTGCCGCCCAGTTGGACTTAATTCGTACCGAACTCACAAAGCAGCTTGCTGATGCCCTGGGGCGTTACCGTGCGGCCTCTGGCCAAGTGGAAAGCTTTGAAACAGGAATCTTGCCTGATGCCCGTAGGACTCTAGAATTGGTTCGTGCAGGATACGAAAAAGGCCAGTTCGATGTTGTTCGTCTGTTGCAGGCACAGCGCGCTGTTTACGAAGCCAACCTGGAATACGTTTCTGCCTTAGAGAAACGTCTCGACGCCGCCGCTGAAATTGCGGGCCTCGAACAGGCAGAATCGTTTCCTTAATGAAGGAATCGTAACTTCGCTTTTGGCCAGGCGGCATTGGAGCAACGTTGCTGGCGACGTAGACTCGATTAAGGTGCGTTTGCGGTTGTGCCTTCACAATCGCTCTGCTGCGCACTTATGACTCCTGGGGCCAAACTGTCGCATGATTCACGCCATCATCGTCTGGGCTTTGCATAATCGGCTGATTGTTGTTCTCGCCGCATTTGCACTCATTGGCGTGGGTGTGCATGCTACGCTCAATCTCAATGTAGAAGCCTATCCAGATCCAACGCCGCCGCTAATCGACGTCATTAGCCAAAATCCCGGGGCCAGCCCCGAGGAGGTGGAGCGTCTTATTACCATCCCGCTTGAGACAGCGCTCAATGGGATTCCAGGCCTTGAGTATATCCGCAGCACGTCGATCTCCGGCCTGAGCGATATCAAGTGCCAATTTGCATACGGCACGAATTACGGTGCATCACGCCAAGAAGTCCTCAATCGACTCAACGGTGTCGAACTTCCCGCAGGAGTAACTCCAGAGCTTTCACCGTGGAGCCCCACGGGCGAGATCGTGCGCTATGTGCTGGAGGGGCCCGGCTATTCCACCAACCAATTGAAGGCCACCCAAGACTGGGTGCTCAACCGCATCTTTAAGCAGGTCCCCGGCGTCATCGATGTGGTCGGATTCGGCGGGACGATCAAGCAGTACCAAGTGCTGGTCGATACGCGCCTGATGCAGCAATACCATGTTTCGCTGGCCGATGTCGAACAGGCTATCGCCAAGTCAAACTCCAATGTGGGGGGAGATGTTCTCACCCTTGGTACGCAGTCCCACAATGTGCGGGCGATTGGTCTTTTGGGAGGCGGTCAAGATCCGCTGGACCTTGCAAACATCAAGGATGCTGCGGCCATTGAAGCGGCGAAGATCGAAGACATTCGCAACGTCGTCGTCTCTACCAGCAAGGATGGTACGCCGGTCTACGTCTATCACGTCGCCAAAGTCATAATCGGAAACCAGCCGCGTCAGGGTATTGTTGGTCGTGGCGAAGAGAATGATGTGGTCGAGGGGATCGTCATGATGCGCAAGGGAGAAAAATCCCTTGCCACTGCACAAGCCGTTGCTGCAAAAATTAAGCAGATTGAAGAAGAGGGCCTGCTTCCCCCGGGAATGAAGTTGCGTTACTTCAATCAGCGTACTGATTTGGTACACGTGACCACGCACAATGTGATGCACAACTTGCTGGTCGGTGTCTCCTTGGTGATACTTGTGCTCTTTGTCTTTTTAGGAGACATCAAGAGCGCGCTAATCGTTGCCTTGGTGATTCCGCTGGCGCTGCTCTTTGCAATTAGCCTCCTCTATTTTCAGGGAATGTCGGCAAACCTGCTTTCGATCGGTGCCGTCGATTTTGGAATCATCGTCGACAGTTCTGTGATCATTGTGGAAACGATCTTTCGGCATCTTTCTGAGCCGAGCGCAGATCGCTCTCGGTCTTTGATTGATCGGATCGCTGATGCGTCCCATTCGGTTGAGCGCCCCATGCTCTACTCAACCGTCATCATCGTTTGTGCATTCATACCCCTCTTTACGCTGAGTGGTCCAGCCGGTGCTATGTTTGGCCCCATGGCCCTGACCTATGCGTTTTCGATTTTGGGGGCATTGTTGATTGCGATCACGCTCGCGCCGGTGTTGTGCTCGTTTTTCTTTACGGGTGCGATACAAGAGCATGAGACAATTCTCGATCGTATCCTGAAGCATGCCTACAGTGTTTCTCTAGCGATAGCGCTCAAACGCCGTGGGATGACGGTGGCAATTTCCACGTTCCTGATTGTGGGGACGCTAGTGATGGTCACTCAAATTGGCGCAGAATTCATGCCGCAACTCGAAGAAGGCAATCTTTGGGTGCGTGCGTATTTGCCTCGCACCGTCTCTCGTGAAGAGGCCTCTCGGTTTGCTCCTCGTTTGCGAAAGGTCATTGCATCGGTCCCCGAAGTGCGTGGCGTCATGTCACAAGTGGGACGTCCCGATGATGGAACCGATGTAACCAGCTTCTTCAATGTTGAATTCAATGTGCCGCTCAATCCCATGGAGACGTGGCGACCTGGCATGACGCGTCAGAAGATTGAAGATGAGCTTGCCGAGAAGTTTAAGGCGTTTCCAGGAATCGAGTTTAGCTTCTCCCAGTTGATTCGGGACAATATTGACGAAGCCTTGTCGGGCATTAAGGGCTCCAACTCGGTAAAGCTCTTTGGCTCGGATTTGGCCATGCTGGAAGAGGTCGGTGCGCGGGTCGCTGATACACTTCGCTCCGTTGATGGCATTGAAAACGTCGGCCTGTTTGACATCATTGGCCAGCCGAATCTAGAAATCACCATCGACCGTAAAGCATGCGCACGCTATGGCGTCAACGTAGAACAGGTTGAAGACGCGATTCGTGTTGCCATCGGCGGCAAGGCCTTCTCACGCATGGTCGAAGGAGAAAAGCTGTACGATATCGTCCTCCGCTTACCAGCAGATCGTCGGAACGATCCCGAGAACATCTCACGGCTTCCCATCGATATTCCAAGTGCGGAGGGACGCCCGAGCTTTCAAATTCCACTCGCCCACTTGGCGAAAATCGATCCACACAAGCCTGGCGCATCTTATATCTATCGTGAAAACAACCGTCGATACCTTCCCATCAAGTTCAGCGTTCGTGGCCGCGATTTAGCCTCTGCAATTCAGGAAGCACGGGCCAAAGTCATCGATCCTCAAAACGGTGCCAAGCTGCCACCAGGGTACCGTGTCGAATGGTCGGGCGAGTTTGCTCAGATGCAAGCTGCCAATGCCGTCTTGATGGTGACAGTTCCTCTTTCGATCGCCCTAATATTGGTAGTGCTGTATGTGATGTTTGGATCGCTGAAGGATACCGGCTTTGTGATGATTGGCGTGATCATCGCCATGATGGGTGGCGTGTGGGCCCTTATGATGACTCATACGGCGTTTAGCATCTCAGCGGCCGTCGGCTTCATCTCCATCTTTGGCGTAGTCGTACAGAACGGTGTGCTGCTCATCAGCGACTTCAATCGTTTAAGGCGCGAAGGGCGTAATGTCCACGATGCCGTATTTAGCGGTTCGCTGACGCTGCTTCGCCCTGTTGTGATGATCTCTCTAACCGCGATTTTAGGCTTGCTTCCTGCCGCCTTGGCTACCTCCGTTGGCTCGCAGGCGCAAAAGCCGTTGGCGATTGTTGTCGTGGGCGGAATGCTCGTGGCCATGATCCTGCCGCAATATGTGTTGCCCGCGCTATACACATATTTCCCGTTAAAAGTCTCTCCTCATGATGCCGAGTAACTAGCCATGACATCACCAGTTTCCACCAAGCCAGATGCCAAGGATCAGGCTGCTGCGTCGTCACCTCATGGCTCTCCCTCTTCTTCAAAGAAGGCAGACGCTACCAAGCCGGCGCACTCCAAAGAGCATTCAGGTTCATCCGGGTGGTCGGTCGCGTTGTGGTGCTTTTTTGGTGCCGCTGGTGCGATTGGCGTGGGCTATTGGGCACAACAGCGTTATTCGGAATCCGCCAATAAGCCGGTTATCGAAAGCAAGCCGGTTAGTTTTGAAAACGTTCCTTGGGACGGCAAGATTGAAGTATCGCAAGAGGCTCAGGCTGCGCTGGCGATGGCAACCGTACCGGTTTTGGCCCAAACGGAAGCAATTCGCCTCCCTTTGCTGGGTACAACAAAGCACGATGAAACCAAGATTACGAAGATTCGCCCGCTCTTTCGAGGACGTGTCGAAAAGGTGCACGTCACCGTCGGGCAATCGGTTGAAGTCGGCGTTCCCTTAGTTGATCTTTATAGCGCCGACTTGGCCCAGGCCAAAACCACCTACGAAATTGAGCAGAACCAGTGGAAGCATGAAAAGAATCTGCTCGATGTTCGTACGGAACTTCGCAAGACCAACGCCATCAGTGAGCAGCTTTTGCTCGATACGCAGGCCGAGGAATTGCGCCAACGGCACGAGTACGAAATCGCCCGGGAAAAGCTGCTGATCCTTGGCTTAAGCGATAAAGAGATCGATGCCGTAGCCAATGAAAAGGGAGCACAGCGTCTGCGGCTAACGCTTCGCGCTCCGGCCAGTGGCATTGTAATTTCACGTGACGTGGTCAACGGAAACATCTACGACGATAGCGATGTGATGTTGGTGATTGCCCCCGAAGACCATCTTTGGGTCTGGGGAAACGTGTTTGAGCGCGACCTCACGCTAGTTCAATTGGGACAGAAGTGGGATGTGCAGTTTAGCTTCCTTCAAGACAAGCTCCTAGGAACGGTTGAATACATCTCTCCTGGTGTGGATCCAGAGACTCATGCGGTCCGTGTACGCACCTCCATTCCCAACCCTGGGATGCGACTCAAGTCTGACATGCTCGCCCGTGGCGCACTTCACATCCCTCCGATGCCTGGGTTCACCGTCATTCCACGCAATGCTATGATCGTGGTGGATGGAAGCTCGTACGCATTCGTCAGGGACAAGGCCGACGCCAGTAAGTTTTTGCGAAGGCGACTGCGGATCGCTCATGAGAGCGACGATCACGTGGTTGTCGAGTCGGGCTTATCCCCGGACGAAGACGTGGTTGTTATCGGTGCCCTCATTTTGGAGCAGCTCCACTCCGAGCGTGAAGTACTAGAGACGGGGCGTGTTGTGGGAAACTCCGACGGATCTCCGCAGCACTAGTTCCCTGCGGGAATTATGTTTGGCGGCGATAAACATGCACGGTCAAAACGTAACGGTTCTGGGTGCCGGTGTTTCGGGGCTCACGACCGCCTTGGCATTGGCGGAAGCTGGCTTTCGCGTCCAAATAATGACGTCACAATTGCCGCGTGATACAACTTCCTGCGTCGCGGCCGCATTCTGGTATCCGTATCTGGTAGAGCCTGTCGATAAAGCGGCCGTATGGGGTTGCGAGTCCTACCATCGGTTTTTTGCATTGGCAAACGAATCTGAAGCGGGGATTCTACTGCGCCCGTTACGCGTCCTCTTTCAAAAACAGGTAACCCAGCCGGCGTGGGCTAGCTATGTCCGAGGATTTGAGTGGCTCGCTGCGGACCAGTTACTACCTGGATTTCACTATGGATTCCGTTTAGAGACGGCCGTTGTAGAGATGCCTTGCTATTTGCCCTACTTGCAGCACAAGCTCGCTCAAAACGGCGTCTCGATAAGTATTCAGGCGCAACTGTCGCTTGGAGATGCTGCCAGCAAGGACTCGATCGTCGTCAATTGCACAGGGCTGGGAGCGCGAGAGCTTTGCCACGATTCCGCCATGTATGCGGTACGCGGGCAAGTCATCTGTGGAGAAGGCGTCCCGACCACACAGCTCACCTTCTGTCCCGAGGCCGAGGCTGGGCCCCTCTATATTGTGCCGCGAAGTCACGACTGCATCGTTGGTGGAACTAGCGAACTTTCGGAATCTCTTATGCCTGACATGGCAACCACAGACCGCATCATGCAGCGAGCTCAATCTGCAGTGCCAAGGCTGGCGGAACTGCGCGACAGACATCCACTCGTCGGCTTGCGCCCTTGTCGTACAGAGGTTCGGCTAGAGCAAGAGATTCTGCCTTCGGGGCAGGCCGTGATTCACAACTATGGTCACGGCGGCGGCGGAGTTACCCTCTCTTGGGGCTGTGCCGCGGAAGTAGTAAGAATCGCTCAGTCAATGGCAAATCGTTAGGCTACTCAGATTGGTGGCCGCTAGGCTGGCTTAGTTTTTTGCCAAAGATTGGCTCGACAATCCTGCAACAGACGGACTCTGAACGCCATGGGTTGCTCGGTCTTGATGCCAAAGGGTTTGCAGCTCTGCAACGCCGTTGATTTTGTAGTGCTGCCGCAGGGCATCGTCATAGCCATGATCCATCGCTGCCTTTACAAACTCCGGAAAGGAAGAGGATGTCTGTCGATTGCTAAGAAATGAAACCAGCGAAGCACTTTGGCCATAGAAGGCCGGAACGCGATGAAGTGCCGGATAGGTTTGCAGCGACATCAACTCTCCGCAGCTGAAGTGCTGGCCATTTCGAATAGCGGCTAGGCCATCTTTATGGTGCAAGTCCCGTTTGTCGATGCAATCTGCCAAGACGGCGATTCCTTCATCAACCCATGGTGGAGGCTGACGACCATCGAAAAGTTCAAACAGAACCACATGCGTTAGTTCATGCGGAAGTGCCGAGGGGCTACCGGATGAATCCAGCAGCAAATCCACATGACGACAGAGTACTTTCCCCTTTTGAAAGTCGATCCAGGTGGAACCGAGGCTCGGCCCCACACCACGACCAACGGCCGCCTCGTAGCTTGATCGGTTATCGTGGACGACGATCCGGCAAAACGGGTCCCATGTTTTTGCGGGCTGTTTCCCAAGCCAGGTCGTGTGCAGTCGCCCCTTCCAAACTTCGGCCAACTTAGCAACGCTACGTGCATCCTGTTTGGAGGAATGACTTACCACATGGAAGTTGGCCGAGCGAGCATTCGTTGCCGAGCCGTTAACCGGGACGGCCGCTAATTCGACCTCGGGAGCATCGCCGCAACGACCTTCGTGGCAACACGAGGTGAGGGAATCATCTGCACCCAAAAGACATAGGACGATCAGCCAATTCATGCCCGAACCCTCCATGGCACTCATAGCGAGTGCTCGATAGAAGGCATCTATTACATTTTGCGGGCCAAAGCCCGGATTACAAATCCAGACGTGCTTCCAAGTGCTTGTCTTATTTAGGGTTGTGTGATTTTTAGAGGCGAAGTTCCCCCTGCAAGGAAACAAGGGGCTGCTTTGCTCCTTTGCACCCAAAGCCTAAGAACTGGGCAGCCGGGGCATGTTGTTCGTTAGCGGAATTGCCGCCAGCAAGGGCCAGGGATAACGCCGTATAAAGCTCCCTTGAAGGCCTAAAATGAGCATCTTTGATGTCCAGCCGGGAAGATTACTAGTTGTTAATTCGCTAGTAATTCAGCTTGAGTCAAACGAGTGCTCAGCCGATACCTTACAGAATAGGCTAACGCGCTGGTGCCGGCGTTGCTAACCATTTACGAGGAGCGAAGTTGCGTTTAATTTGCTCTGGTTAGATTAATAGTAACGCCAAGGCAAACTTCATGGATTGATCGAGTCTCGGTAGGCGGACGATCGTTTGACTTGCATGGGGCTCGTTCAACAATTGAGTTGGTCAAACAAAAGGTTTGCATGACAGACCGATTTGAGTCTGGCGTTTGTCGGCGGTCCTCTCTCACTCTCCAGGAGAAATCCCATGTTGAAGTCACTATTGTTTTCAGGGGCTGCATTAGCTGCCCTACTCGTTGTTTCCGGCCAAGCACAAGCTCGCGGTCGCCATAACAGCTGCGGTTGCACCTCTGCTCCTGTTGCCGCTGCACCAGCTGCTCAAACCGCTGCTGCTCCTGCGTCTGGCTATCGTACCTATTCCTACCAGCCTGGAATGTCGGCCACATCGACTGCCCGTTATTCCAACACTCGTAGCGTAAACACAAGCGGCGTTCATCGCGCTGGCTGGAAGATCATTGGCGACTAATTTCGCCCCATGAGAATTGTTGGTTGTTCGTAGTACCTCTCCCAAAAAGGCCTCACCTGTCGTGACAAACAGGATGGGGCCTTTTTTTGTGTCGGCCGGGGGCGACGGAGGCAGACCGGTAGCAAAATGAAGTGACACCTTTGGTCACTTCGCCGAAAATAATATTAAAACATATTTAGAAAATAATGAGCAAGTTATAGCAAATCGTTATCGTCTACTTGTCCCATGCAATTTTAAGCGCCGCCTCGCTGACGCGCTCGCAGGGCCAGGCATGGCTCGAGTGTCGACTTGCACCCGCCCGTCGCGTTCGGCAGCATGCCAGGCCCCTTGGAAGGCATTCCTGGGAGGCTTCACCGGTCCGGATGAGGTGAGCCCAGGCCGGTGAAGTCAACGTTTTTGTGGCCAAAAAGTCAGCCTACGGCTATCTACGATTTCTGGCGGGATTTTGATGGCCGTGGCAGTTTGGGTTAGGGCTTCTTCGCAAGGTATTTGTCAAACCAGTCGGCAATGCGAACTTGGTCGGGGGCAACGTCAGGCCAGCCATGGACCGCCCCAGGCTTTACGACAAGTTCCGCTGGCACGCCAATCTCTTTGAGTTTGGCAACCATGATTTCTGCTTGCTGGATCGGGACTAACAAATCCTTATCGCCGTGAATGATTAGCGATGGTGGATCGTCCGGAGTGGCGTGATTGATCGGCGAGACCTGCTTGCCAAGTTCGATGATCTTCGCCTCATCAGTTACCGGAACAAACACCTTGCGAGCGTTGACTTCCGTAATCGCAAACGGCGCAGCATAGTCTTTGAGAATGCCGCGACCGATCGCATCTTCATTGGGTTTGCCGTAGTTCAAAAAGTCGGTAGGTGGAAAGAAGCAAGCGACGGCTTGTACACGGCTAGAGACACGATTGACCGGATCGGGAGATTTCGGATCGCCTTCATTACCTGCGGTGCCTTGCATCAGCGAAATGTGTCCGCCGGCCGAAGCTCCTGTGATTCCGATCCGGTTTTCATCAATCTTGAACTCCGCTGCGTGCGACCGGATGTAGCGAACGGAGCGATGCATATCCTGAAGCAGTTCAGGAATCGTGAATTTCGGTTGGCTTCCATGAACCACGGCAAACACGGTGTACCCGCGCTTTGTCAATTCGCGGACGGGGCAAAACGGAGCCGCCGGCTGAATGCTATTGTGGTCTGAATACCAGCCGCCACTCACGACCCAAATCACCGCAGCGCCATTGGCGTTTTCCTTGGGTGTGAAAACATCCATGGTAAGCGCGGTGCCAAACTTGCGGCCATAAATCACATCTTCACGATGCGTGTAGGCTTCTGTATCTGCGGCCATGACGGATGTGGAAGTCACGACCAGCGCAAAGGCCATGGCAATTGGCTGAAAGCCGCGACAAAAAAGTTTCGAAAAGAAGTTCCGCATGCGAGGGGTCTCTTGCAGGGGTGGGAGAGTCGAATAGCAAAGAGGAAAAGACAAGCCGTTGGTACCGAAAGCCTTTCCGTGCAGAGCAGTTTAACACCTCGCAGAAAGCGCCGCCAAGAGTGGGAAGCTTTCGATGGGGCTGCCAGCGCGATATGCTTACGGCCAAGGCGATGCCGGTTTCAATCTTTAGACGGGAATGTCCCATGCGACAGCAAGTTCGACGGCTTTTGTTCGTTTTGTGGCTGCTCGTATCCGTTCCGGTTTGTTTGGGGCAATCTCCCAATGGCAATAGTAAGATTTGGGATCGAGCGATTGCCAGTCAGCCGTTCGACAAAGTTCCGTTTCATCAAGTCGCTATTCCGGAGTGGCTGCAAGGAACTGTGGGGTGCGGCTATACGCTTTCCGTCATGGATACGGCGGGACGAATCGAGGCAGCCAAGCACGGTGTAGCGATCAGCGAGATGGGTTTTGTTGATCCCTTCTATGCCTATTACGACAGCAAGTTGTTAAAGCGTCGCAGTCCCCACGTACCCGCAGAACGGCTTGAGAAGGATATCGCGGAATACAAAAAGCTGGGTGTGCGAATCTTGGGTGTATATCCACCTTGCTTGCAAGCAGAAGTTTACGAAACGCATCGGGATTGGCGGAGGATTGCGACCAATACGACGGAAATCCCCGAGGCGGATATGAAGAAGTTTCCGCACGGCGGAATGCTTTGTTTGTTGGGGCCGTACGGAGATTTCTTCATCGATGTGCTGGATGAAATCGTGGAGAAGTTTCCGGATGTCGATGCGTTTAGCTTCGACGGCCTCCACTATGGAGGCGTTTGCTACTGCGAACACTGCCGAGCCAATTATCGCAAGGAGTCAGGTCTGGAGATTCCTGTTGCGGACCTTAATGATCCTGCGTTTCGCAAGTATCAGCACTGGGCAGATCGGCGGATGGAAGATCTGGTTAAGCGGATGCAGGTTCGTCTCAAGTCGCGCAAGCCCGACATCGCTTTAGTGACGTGGACGACCAATGCAGGACGCTGGGGGCACTTCCTTTCCATTCCGCGTAACATGCCGACGCGAATGAACTTGCTTTTGGATTCGCCCGACCAAGAGTTTTGGCTCGACGAGACCAATCGTGGGACAACGATCGTACCTGCCTTTGCGAATGCGTACATCTGGGCAACAACGAACCACCGTGTTGCCTTTAGTGAGCCCTATATTTTGAGTCACGGCAATCCCTATGGGAAAGACTCCTTCCCGCCGCACGAGATTGAATGCCGCATGATGTTGGCGCGTAACTTATGGAGCGAGCCCCAGCATTGCCGTCATTCAGCCGCCGCACCTGCAAAAAGAGTTGTACGCGATGATGGATGAAGTGCAGCGCCGCAAACCATGGCTGACTCACAAAGAGCCGGAAAAGTGGGCGGCAATACTAATGTCGGACAATACGCGGAACTTTTATGGTCGCTCGGCCGGACAAGTGGAAGAGCGATACATGGCGAATGTTTTGGGGACGTTTCGGGCCGCTGTCGAAGAGCATCTGCAGGTGGCTGTTATCAATGACTGGAATCTAAACGAGGATGATCTGTCCAAATACAAGGTACTGGTCCTGCCTAACGCAGCCTGCCTTGATGAAAAGCAGACGGAAGCCATCGACAGGTTTGTAAAAAATGGTGGCGGACTAGTGGCCAGCCTAGATACCTCTTTGTTTGACGAGTATGGATCGCCGCGCGATAACTTTTCTCTGGCGAGGGTCCTGGGAGTCGACTATCGCGGATTGCCAGAGGCAAAGCCAATGGCTGGCGCAGAAGAGATCGATGTCAATTTTGCGAAATCGATTGGTCCTGACTACTGGGAGAAACGGAAGAGCGTTTTTGACTTTCGTCAGGATGTGAATTCGTTTCTCAACCAGGGAAAGATGAAAACCTATAACGGCGCCGACCCGGTAACGTTTAAGGGGCCGGCCGTTCGCGTGGCGATTAAAGATGCAGATGTGATGACGGTCGCTACAATGACCGATAAATTCACGGCCGGCGCAACCGCATTGCCAAGCGTCGTGTCACGCCAGTATGGAAAAGGGAAGGTGGTTTATTTTGCCAGTGGGCTCGACGCGGGGTATTACCTTTACTCATATCCTTACCAGCGACTAGCAATGGTGCATGCCATTCGCTGGGCAGCAGCAGCGCCGCAATCAGTAGCCGTCAATGCACCAATGTGTGTCCATTCGACGGTTATGCGGCAAAACAAGGATGGTATAAGCCGAATAGTCGTGCATCTTTTTAGTGACCTCAACACCACTGCCGACCATGCCCTTCCTGTCGATGACGTCCCCCTGCGAGAGGAGGTCGTCCCGATCCACGATATTCGGGTGACTTTTGGCCCGCAGTATAAAATCCGACACGTCCACCAGCAGCCCGACGGCACGGAATTGACTCTTGTTACTGCCAATGGCAGCCAGTCGGTCGTTGTGCCGAAACTTGATGTGCATACCATGGTGGTGGCAGAGCTAGAAGAATCGCCTTAGCTACCAATCGGCATGGCGAATTGGCTCTCTCGGTAGCGCCGCAGCACTTAATACTTGCTAGAATTTGGGCTTGTCGATTCACACAGAGTTTTTGCGGTTTGCAACAAGGATTTGATGTCGATGGCAGCTGATCTTTCTCGTCGTCATGAACTGGTTAGTAAGATTTTCTCGATCCCCACGACGCAGAAGGAATGGGATCGATTTCGCCTCACCGATGAACAGGTGGCTTTCTACCATGAGTATGGCTATTTGGCCGGTGTGAAGATCTTAAGCGACGATCAGGTTGAGGCGCTGCGAGCTGAGCTGGCGGAATTCTTTCAGCCCGAGCACGACGGCAGCGACCTTTGGTACGAGTACCACTCGAATGAATCCAGTTCGCCCGACACGGTTCTTTTTCATGCACTAGGGTCGTGGCGGCTCCGTCCTGGATTCCATGATGCGCTTTGGAATCCTGCCTTTACCGTTCCAGCCAGTCAACTGCTAGATGGTGCGGTTCGTTTTTGGCACGACCAATTGTTCTGCAAGCCGGCCCGACACGGCGGCGTTGTTGCTTGGCACCAGGATTATTCGTATTGGACACGAACCAAGCCAATGGCGCATTTGACCTGTTGGATCGGGCTCGACGACAGCACTCGCGATAATGGCTGCTTGTTTTATGTTCCCAAAAGCCATCTATGGGAACTGCTGCCGATTACGGGATTGGCCGGAAACATGAATGCCATTAAGGAGGTGTTGACTCCATCACAATGGGAGCAGTTTCAGTCCCCCGTGGCAATTGAACTGAAAAAGGGGGAGTGTTCATTCCATCATCCCTTGCTCGTGCATGGTAGCTTTGAAAACAAGACCGAGCGTCCTCGTCGTGCCTTGGTACTAAACGCGATTCGCGATGGAGTATGTAGCGATAGCAACACGGAGTTGCTGAAGGGGGTTCCTGCAATTCCCGTTGGGCAGCCAATGTCGGGACAATTCTTCCCGCTGCTATACTCGGGTAATCCCGCCAAGTAGTTAGCCGCTTTTAGCGCTACTGGTTTCGCACCAAGGGGAAGTTAGTCCCCTTGGTATTCGTAGTCTCGTTCGGGAAATGCGATTTTGATTCGCGCGATGATTTGATCCCGCCGATCGCGCGCCCATTCTGGATAGGACTTCCAGGTTTCAGGCGACGAAAAATAGATGATGTGGTGCTGGGGCCCTAGTTGCATCTCACCATCGATGGTCAGCCGTTGCCAGCTTCCATCATGAAATTCCTCATAGTACATGAGGTCGCGCCCGATATGACCTGCTCGCCAACTTTCGTTTGCAAAGGTCATCTTAGGACCGGGATGAAGATGCCGGAGTTGAGATTGCTGGTGGCGGCGAACTATCGCCCGTATCGGCTATCCATGAACATACGGCTGCGAACAGGTTCCGCCAGCGGCTGAGCAAAATCACGAGGCCGCCCGCCATCAATTTCCGTGCCTGCATCCTGATCAGGATAGGGGTCGTGAACGATGGCACGCGTCCGCTGCTGCTGAATGGTGCCTGGGTGAGCCCAGGTTTTACGTGAAGCTGCAAACCGGCCACCACCAGCGCATCCGACTTCGGTAAAGAGCGCCAGGATGGTCATGCTGGCCAGAATGATTTTCAGCTTCATGGGATCGCTTCCTTGCCTGGCGGAGAGTTGCTCCGCACCGACTTCCTGTGAATTGCCAGCGAAGAATAGCTATCGCGGGCTTTTGCGCCAACCGAAGTTCTGGGAACTGCCGGTAATTAATGTTGGGTCAAGGAGTGCCTTGGGTATATTGCCTAGGCCGCCTTGCCTTTCTTTGGTCAGCATCGACCGTGATAGCATCACTGCTTTAGTTATCTTAAGTGTTGCGTCACAATAGAGTTACCACTATTCGGAGAAGGTAAACTGCTCGGGCTGAGCATGAATATGCCGGGGCGTTTTTAGGGCAGGTACATGTCTAGCAGCCGAGTGTTGGGCTCGGCTTGAAGCTGTACCGATCCCAGAGCTGCCGGAATTAGGGCGGTTTGGCCTCGTTCCAATGGTTGATCGCTGGGGTCGCTGGAAATCCGAACACTTCCTTCGAGCACGTTGATGATGTGGAAACGGTCGTCTCCGCCAAGCGTCCCGCTGGAGAAGTCGGACCATCGATCCAAAACGAACTTGTCACAGCTTACAAGTCGCTTGACATGAGGAAGCGAAGTTGCGACCGGGGTTTGGGCTTGGATCGGGCCACTACCATAGTTGATGGCGTCCAAGCTTTCTTGCAGGTGCAGTTGGCGCGGCTTGCCATCGGGACCCGTCCGATTCCAGTCGAACAATCGGAAGGTGGTATCGCTCGATTGTTGAATCTCTGCCACGAGCAGTCCCGCGCCGAGTGCATGAACGACGCCGGCCGGAATGAAAAAGCAATCGCCGACTTGGGGTTCTACCTTATGCAGGCAAAGTTCCGTCGTGCCGCGAGCGACTTCCCGTTCTAGCGCTTGGCGATCGAACCCTCGCTTTAATCCGGCGTAAAGCATCGCTCCTGGCTCGGCAGCAAGGATCACCCAAGCTTCTGTTTTGCCAAGGTCCGGAGGAGTTTGTAGCGCCGCAGCCGCATCGGTCGGGTGAACCTGAACGGACAGGTGTCGGCAGCAGTCGAGCAGTTTAAACAGTAGGGGGAATCGCGGTTGCGGGTAGTGTCGGCCGTAGACTGCCGGGGCGTGCTCGGCGAGGAGTTCTTCTAGTGATTGGCCGGCTAAGGGACCGTTTTCCAGGATGCTGGTTCCCGACGGATGCTGGACAAGCTCCCAGCTTTCGGCGTAATCGTCATGATTGCCGGTCGGCTTGCCAAGGACGGTTTGCAGCTTTCTGCCTCCCCAAAGATATCGCTTGAAAATCGGCGTAAAGCGAAGTGGATAAAGGGTTTGAGGTGGCATGACAATCCGATCGCGACGAAAGTTATCGGGCGTTCCCGGGATGACCGTCCGTTGTAGGTGACGGCTCTACCAACTAGTATAAGGGAGGGTGGAGTGGCGCGCATAATCGGCCCGGCATTCCTTCCGTTCCTAGGTTGAAGTAATCGGCGTAACCAACTGTGGTTGTGAGAGTTGGGACGATTTTTTGGCCTCCCTTCCTACCTTGGCCCTGACTGACCCGTATGCCCACCTCTCCATTGTCCAAGATGACCCAGGAAGATTTGTTCGAAGGGACGTCGATGTCCTTTGGCGATCATCTGGAAGAGCTGCGAGTTGCTCTATTTCGGTCGCTGATTGGGGTTATCGTTGCCTGCCTGTTCACGATGTGCGTGGCAGAGCGGATCGTCAACTTCTTCCAAGCCCCGCTTACTAAGGCGATGGAAACCTATCAGCAACAGCGGGCTGAAAAGCGGTTGGCGGCTGAGTTAGGTGTGGAGACCTTGCCCCCCGAGATGAAGCAGTTGGTTCGGGATCGCGGATTGGTTCCCGAAACCGTCCGAGTGGAAACACGCTCCTTTTTGAAACATTTGAATGGTGAGCTAGGCGGAACTCGCTTCAGCAGCATTCACCCCCAGCATTTTGTGATGTCCGAATTGGCACCGGTCAACACGGCCGCTCTAGCAAGCTCGTTCGTCAGTGCAGGAAGTGCCGAAGAAGCCTCGCGTGCCAAACGCCTATGGCTGCTTTGCACTCCCGAAGATCAAGCGACGCTAAAAACGCTCGCCAAAGAAACCGAAGTGACGGCCGAGAGCCGATTGCAGCTGCTTGGGATTTTGAATCGACTGATCGAATTGCCAGCTTGGAGCGATTCCGAAGAGTTCAAGGCATCGCAGGATGTTCCCGAACTGGCTGCGGTTCAAAAGCTTCGCGATGGGGCAGTGGTCAAGGGGGAGAGTGCAGCCAAGATCGATGCCCAGCAAGAGCTGCATCGCTTGCTAATTGCCGGAACGTTCCCGAAAGAGGTTCCCACAACGGTACCGCTTCTGGAACTGGCGACCTTCAAGCGGCTTGATGTGAAGTTCACTGTGCTAAACGCCCAAGAGGCGTTCATGATTTGGATGAAGGCTGGCATTGTGGCCGGGCTGGTTTTGGCTAGTCCCTGGATCTTTTATCAGATCTGGCTGTTTGTCGCGGCTGGCTTGTATCCCCATGAAAAGAATCAGGTCTATATCTATTTGCCGATTTCGACGGGGCTGTTTTTGGCAGGGGCCTCTTTGGCGTTCTGCTTTGTGTTTCAGCCTGTGCTCGACTTCTTGTTCTCGTTTAACGACAGTTTGAACGCAGAGTTCCAGCCGCGGATTGGTGAATGGCTCAGCTTTGTGTTGATCATGCCGATCGGGTTTGGGGTTAGCTTTCAGTTGCCCCTTGTGATGCTGCTGCTAAACCGGATTGGGATCGTTTCGATCGAGTTGTTTATTCAGCAATGGCGGATTGCAGTGCTCATCATCTTTGTGGCGGCGATGGTGCTTACCCCCTCGGGCGATCCGATCAGCATGTTGCTCATGGCGGTTCCTCTGTGTTTGTTGTATGTGCTGGGCATTGGTATGTGTAAGTACATGCCACGGGCCAGCAGTCCGTTTTCTGAGGCCTATGAGCCTTAGTTTAGAAAAAAGTCTGCTGGGGGCTGAACCTTTCCTTTCGGTGAACCTCTTCCCGAAGGGAGGGCTTCTCTCTTCCCTTTGCAGGTCCAATTGGCTGACACTTGGCGGCTTGTGTTTCCCTCTGTTTTTGCCACCGTTTTAAGACATGACACATATCGCCATCATTGATTACCAAATGGGAAACCTTCGGAGCGTCCAGAAGGGGTTCGAGAAGGTTGGTTACCAAGCAGAGATCTCTTCCGACCCTGATGTGATCCGCAAGGCCGACCGCGTGGTACTACCTGGCGTAGGAGCATTTGGCGACGCGATTGCGGAACTGCGCCGACGTAATTTGGTTGAGGTGATCAAAGAGGTCGTTGCTAAAGACCGTCCCTTCTTAGGGATTTGTCTGGGGCTGCAACTTTTGTTCGATGTGGGTTACGAAGGGGGCGAGTTCGAAGGACTTGGCATCCTGCCCGGCAAGGTTGAGCGGTTCTCGCTCCCGCGCGAATGGAAAGTACCTCACATGGGATGGAACCAGGGGAAGTTCCTGGGTGACTATCCGATCTTTCGCGGCATTCCCAGCGGTAGCTATTTTTACTTCGTGCACTCGTACTACGTAGTGCCCACGGATCGATCCATTGTTGCGGTCGAGTCGGAGTATGGCATTCCGTTTTGTGCGGCAGTGGTGAAGGGGAACTTGGTTGCTACCCAGTTCCATCCCGAAAAAAGCCAGACAACTGGTTTGCAGATTTTGAAAAACTTTGCGGAGCTCTAGACGTGCAGATTTGGCCAGCGATTGACTTGCGTGGTGGTAAGTGCGTACGTTTGCGGCAAGGTGACTATGCCCGTGAAACGGTGTATGGAGATCCAGCCGAGATGGCTCAGCGTTGGCTGCAAAAGGGGGCCGATTGTTTGCACCTAGTTGATTTGGATGGTGTGCGCGATGGTAACAATGCCAACCTCGAAGCGGTGAAGGCAATTTTGGCCTGCGCAAATGTCCCTTGTCAGTTAGGGGGCGGTGTCCGCGATGAAGCCCGCATTCAGATGCTGCTGGATCTAGGACTTTCGCGATTGGTCGTGGGGACGAAGGCGCTGAAGGAGCCAGAGTGGTTCCGCCAGATGTGTCGAAAGTTCCCAGGCAAGTTGGCGCTCGGCATTGATGCACGCGATGGTCGTGTTGCTACGGATGGTTGGCTTGAAACCTCCCAGACCGATGCCGTGGCGATGGCCAAGGACTTTGAGAATGAGCCACTTGCGGCCATCATCTATACGGACATCTCGCGCGATGGAATGCTTTCGGGCCCGAACGTTCCCGCCATGGAGCTGATGCAAAAGGCAGTGAAGATTCCCGTGCTAGCGTCAGGTGGCGTAGCCGTGGTTCAAGATATTGTGGCTCTCAAACAGGCAGGTATGCCGGGTGCAATCGTGGGGCGATCGCTCTACGAAGGGACGCTAACGCTGGAAGATGCATTGCTGAGCGGCCCGCCGTTAGAAGCCTTTGAACACTAATTTGGCAAACTCGTGTGCGAGGTGAAAGCACACGAGGGAAATCCTCAACTTGCACAGGGGTGGGGCCGAAAGAGTGAGTAACGGTTCAGAGGAGCTGCGCCGTTTGTGTGGCATTGCAGGGATACGCAGTGCTAGCTTGCAAGCCTGGCAGCTTCTCCTTCATCACCCGACCATTAGTGAAATCAAGCTATGGCATCGAACTTCCGGCTCAAAGAACAACTTCCGAATCTGACGTCGCGGATTGTGGAAACGTATTTGATGGCCGGGGCCATTCATTACCTGGGGCACTGTCCGCTTCCCAGCTATGAAGAGATCAACTCTAGCATGGACGACATCAAGGACATCCTGTTTCCTGGGTATCGCCGCCGTGAAGGGCTGCATATCGGAAACGTGACGTACCATGTGGGCGACCTTGTCGATGGCTTGCATGACAAGCTAACCCGGCAGATTGCTCGTGCTCTGCGGCATGAGGATCGCGTGCTAGACCGTGCCCAATCCGAAGAGATTGACTACGAAGCACGCGGCCAAGCGATGGCGATCCAATTTTTGGAGAGCATCCCCTCGCTGCAGCAGATCCTTGCGACCGATGCCAAGGCGGCCTTTGATGGCGATCCCGCTTGCCGCAGCATTGATGAAGTGATTTTCTGCTATCCGGGCCTGGAAGCGATTACAACCCATCGAATTGCCCACGAACTGCGCCGGTTACAGGTGCCGTTCATTCCACGCATGATCAGCGAGTGGTCGCATCGTCAGACGGGCATTGATATTCACCCCGGTGCGACGATTGGGCATCACTTTTTTATCGATCACGGCACGGGCGTCGTGATTGGGGAGACGTGCGAGATTGGCAACCACGTCAAGATCTATCAAGGCGTTACGCTAGGCGCGCTAAGCTTTGCCACCGATGGAGATGGCAATCTGGTGCGTGGCCACAAGCGGCATCCCACGATTGAAGATCGCGTTGTGATCTATGCCAACGCGACGGTGCTGGGTGGTAAGACAGTGGTTGGGCATGACTCGGTGATTGGCTCGAGCGTTTGGCTAACGCATACCGTCTCGCCAAATACGACCGTCGTCATGGAAAAGCCCAAGCTGCGCATCCGCGCGGAAGTTCCTGACGAGCTGAAGCCCGAAGCTAACTATCAGATTTAGCAGTTGCCTGCTCTTAGACGTCTAGCACGGCTTCGCCTACGTACAGTTGCAAAATTTGGCTCTGTACTTTGATGGCGCGAATGAGGACCCAAATTTGTTCGGGCGTGAAACGCTGCGGATCGGTCCGAGCGAGCGATTCTAGTTCGTCCGTCATGGCCGCATGTTGATCGGTTGCTGCTTGCAGTTTGAGCCCTGCTTCGCGCCAAGCCGTTGCCAATGAGCGATCATCACCGAGCTGTTCCATTTCGCTCGTTGAGTTGGCCAACAGTAAACAGAGACGCGCGACATCGCGAGCATCTGCGCCCGGTTGCAACCGCTCAATACGTCCCGCCAGTTCCTGACAATTCATGTGCTCGGCCTTGTTCACTCAGTGCGGCAAAAACCTAAGACTGTTCCTGATGTCGATCGGGTTTCACGTTGCCCCCGGTGCTCGATCAGGACCTACATCCCAACCCAGTTCGCCCGACAGCAATGCGAAACGCCATGTGCCTCACCCCGAGGGGCTCCGCACAGAGGAAACGTAGCTTGCTAGACAAGTGACACAGGAAGAATCGCTTGAACAAAACCTAGGTTCCAAGTGGCAAGAACGATTGGTTCTTCCGTGTTTGGTGATTAGGCCATGTGCAACGATTGTAGCGACGCTTTACTTTACGTGGCAGTGAGCCTACGACCAGCCCCATGTTCCAGCACATTTTGGAAGCAAGTGAGTTGGATGCTTCGGGTCAAGCAGAAGTTCCCGCACGGCCCTGGGGAATGCCGCAAACGTGTGCGAGCTGTCGCTGAATGTCTATGGATATTCGGCGTGTATCCACAGTGTTGAGGGAGGGTTGATGTGCTTGCGGAGCGGCAATCGCTTACTGCTTAGCGCTTCCGTAGGTCTTGGGACCGAAAGCACGATTACGAAAGACGACCAAGCCGTGGGCCGCATGGAATAAGCGGTCGCATTCGACTTCGACATGCTTGGTCTTTTCGAACTGCTCGCATAGGCGAAGGGCGGCCGTTTGCATCCAGGGTTCGTGGAGTTGTTCGTCGGTAACGGCTGCCGACAGGAACTCAAAGACGTGTCCGGCCGAAACCATCCAGGCGGTGATGTCGGGATGACTCGCAGGGCGTTCCAGATAGCGGGAGGAGAGCGACCCATCAGGATTGAGCGACTGCTTGGCCCGCTCGACTTCGGCACGGATGCGGTCGTCGCACTTCTTCCAGATCCCGGTCAGTTGGCCACCGCCGGCCAAGTGCCGATTGCGAGCCATGGTTAGCCCGTAAAGGCGGTGCGTACCACCGCAGGGGCTTTCGTCGGTGTTATAGCTGAGCTCTTCTTCCACCATCTTTTCGATGCTCCAGGTGGTGCCATCGCCGGCAACCCAGTAATGCTTGGAAGGGCGGTAGGCCGTCAGCCCCATTAACGTCCAGCTAAATTCGCGATTGTGAGCGCGATAGACGTCGAGTTCGATCTGGCGAATGTAGTCTTCGAGGGTCCGCTTTTCCCCTTCGACAATGATTTCCTGGTCAGGTTTTAGGTGGCAGTCTGCCAGATAGCCCATCCATTGGTCGGAGTGCCCTTGGCCCGCCATGGTTCCTGGTTCCACTTTGGCACGCACGCCATAGCGACCGGTCTTGGCATCGAGCAAATCCCCTTTTTCCAGGTTCCAGCCATTCATCTTGCCGCCGCTCATGGCGTATTCGATGACAGAGACATCCTTGCCATCGGCCAGAACGGTAAAGTCTTTTCCAAAGGCCAGAGCGCCGTGGATGATCTGCCAGGCGTTTTGTTCAGACACATCAAGCCGACGGTTTTGGCAGGTGAATTCCAAAGCGGCATCGAGCCGGTCGCGCAGGGCATCTTCTGACGATTTGCCAGCTTGGGCCGATGGTTCACCCGAGCCTGTTTTGGGGCTCGTCTTGCCGCAGCTCGTGCAGACAACGGCGACGGCAAGCAGAAGGCCGAGAGGAAGGCGAGCAAAGTAATTGCAGCGAGGCATAGTATTCAAGGAATCTAGTCAAAAGTGGTCGACCATTGATCAGCCCCAAGAGGGCCCATCCAATTCGAACACCGGGAAGATTTAGTAGACGAACAGCAAACCGCAGCCCAAGGAGTCCCCCCTTGGACGGCCGTTAGACTTCCATTGTATTTACCAGAAGGACTTTGGCGCGATTTGGCAGGCAAAAGTCGCGGGTTTTGGGTACCGAAAATCGTCCAAAATTGCCTTGAAGGGCGGGACAAGCGGGCAATTGGTGCCAAATTCATCGTTTGGGACCTGTTTTGGTGACATTACCAGGGGGATTATTGGGTGGGATGCTGCCCTAAACTGATTTTGGTTTTACAATAAGGGACTATTGCCTTCGAGGTCTAAGCGAGCCGGTTCTTTTAGTTCGTTCCTCAGGATTCTGCCGGCCCATCTTTGCCAGCGGGATACAAACGTCCGTTTCTTCAGGGTGCACAACTCCGTCATGATTTCGCGCAAGCAGATTTTTCCCGGCGTCGTTGAGATGAACTTTCAAGCAGGTCAAATCCTGGGGTGCAACGTGTACCTCGTGTTCGACAAAGGGGAGTGGCTGCTGATCGATATCGGGTTTACCGACACGGTGGAAGAGATTGTCGAATTGATTCGGCAGATGGACTTTCCTTTCGGCAAATGCAAGATGCTGATTGCAACGCATGCCGACGTCGACCATATCCAGGGCTTGGCAAAGGCTAAGCAACTTTTGAAGACTCCCGTGTTTGCCCACCGCTTGGCGGTAAAGCCGCTGGAGACGGGGGATCGACTGCGGACCTTTGCTGAAATCGAAGCACAAAATATTCATATGGAGATGCCGCCTGTCAAAATCGACCACACGCTGGAAGATGGCGACACGATCAAAGTGGGAGATCTAGAGCTCGAGGTTTGGCTCACGCCGGGACATACCGATAGCCAATTGAGCTTTCGGATGGGGGATATCCTGTTCTCGGGAGACAATATCTATCGCGATGGCTGTGTGGGGGCAATTGACGCCCATCACGGCAGCGACATCAGGGCTTTTGTGGGCTCGTTAAAGCGAATTCGCAACAGCGATGTGAAGTGGCTTCTACCTAGCCACGGTCCCTTCTTTCGCAAGCATGATGCCCTGCTAGATAAGACGATCGCCCGCTTGGAAGGCTATCTGCACATGGCCGACTGGGGAACGTGTGCCATCGATTGGCCGCTGCTCACCGAATGGGAGCAAGAGATCGCCGAAGGGAAGCTTCCTTCCTAGAGTGGTTGGCATCAGTGCACCAGGATGTGCGCCGAATCCTAATGCGCAAACAAAGGGCGTTCTCTCAAAAGCTTGATGCTTGGAAGAACGCCCTTAGATTGTTTTTGGCAGAGACCTTGCATCATGCGGAGCAAGCTTGGTGCTCCACAAAAGTCTGCCTGTTTGTTCCGTCAAAAGCCATTGCTAACTTGATGCAAGTCGCATCAGAAATCCGCAACGGCGATGAATTACTTGGCAGCTTCAGCAGGAGCGGCAGCTTCTTCAACAGCCTTGGCAGCTTCGCCCGTGGCTTCAGCAGCGGCCTTGGTTGCTTCGGCAGCAGGAGCAGCAGCTTCTTCAACAGCCTTGGCAGCTTCGCCCGTGGCTTCAGCAGCAGCCTTGGTTGCGTCAGCAGCGGCTTCGCCGGCCTTCTCGACAGCCTCGCCAGCCTTTTCAACAGCTTCGTTGGCCTTCTCAACAGCCTTGGTGGCCTTCTCTTCGGACTTCTTGGCGGCTTCGCCACCGCAGCCAACGACGAACATGCCAAGACCCAAAACCAACGATGCAACAAGCAACTTCTTCATAGTACAGTCCCCTCGTAATTCCAAATACAACAGTTGACATCTGTCCCCACTTCGGGGATTGTGCCATAAAAATTCATGATAGCAAAGTGCTGCCAGCTTCGGGAGCCCCCGCCGCTGTTAGGAACGCTTAAGACCAGGGTTTATTCCCCTAGAAATCGGCAAAACTCCATTTGTTCTGACAATCCCATCGGCGGATGGTCGCTCCTTATCGAAGGCTGGCAAGATAGGCAATTAAATCTCGAACTTCTGATAACGAAAGATGCTTGGTAAGGTCTTCCGGCATCGAGCTTTTTCCGGTTTTACTTTCCTCGATTTCTGACTTGGCAACGGAAACGAGCTTCCCTTCAGCCGTCATCAGGTCGAGGCGTTCCGGTGTTTCTAGCTTGACGACGCCGGTAGTGACTCGCCCATCGGCATCGACGACTACCACGGTTTCAAAGCCCTTAGCAATTGCGCGATTGGGGGCGACGATGGCTTCAAGCAGGTATTGCCGTGCCTTGTCCGCACCGATCCGTGAAAGTTCCGGCCCAACGTCGCCGCCGACGGGGTGTCCTTCTTGCGGAGCAGCGACCTTATGGCAACGAACGCAAGAGACCTGCGTCTTTTCAAGGAAGACTTTGCGGCCACGATCTACGCTGCCACCTTCTTGGCAGTCGATAAACTTTGAAATCGGATCGTCGCTGGGGAACCGCTTGCGATATTCGGCCATCTTCTTTTCTAGTTCACCGTTCTTTCGAAGCGAAGCCGCTTCGATCAGGTCAAGCCGCGTATCCTTGGTGAAATCGTCAGCGAGAAGCTTATCCAGCGCCGCCGATAGGATGGAATTAGCACTGCCATCCTTCAAAGTGGCGAGCGCGGCAAAAGCTGCTTGGCGTTCGGCAAGTTCACTGCTTGCGGCGGCGGCCTTAAGTGGGGCCGCAGCTTCCGCTGGCCGTTGACGTGCCAAAACGCTGAGTGCGGCCGCACGTACGACGGCTGCTTCATCCTTCAAGGAGGCCTCCAACGCTTCGTTCAGCTTGGGGAACTTCAGAGTCTCTAAGGCGACGAGCGCTTCACCACGGACCACTGGCGTTTGTCCCTTGTCTTGAAGCAACCCAAGTAGCGCCGGGCCGACTTCGTTGATCCCTAAGCTGGCAGCAACCTTGGCGGCCTCAGCTTGCACTTCGGGGCTACCCCGGAAAATGCCTGCCAGAGCTGGACGAAGTGCAGCAGTCGCCACATTGGCATCACGTTCGGCGAGTGGTCGCCAGAAGTTGAGTACACGGTCCTTGGGGGAGGGAGACTTCCAGGCCGCCAACATCGCCAGTGCTTCCAGACGCATTGCCTTTGGCAAGCTCTCTTCGGCCGCAAATTGTGCAAGGCGAGCTGCGTTCTCGGGCTTGCCAAGCCGATAGTTGGCGTTCAGCACACGACGAAGCAAGGCATCGTCTGTTGATCCACGTGTAGCAACGGCGGCAAGGTCGGATAGGGCAGCTTCGATCGGAACATCGTGAATGGCGCGGGCAGCTTCGACAACGAGTCGCGGATCGACGTCACGTAGGTATGTGGCAATAGCGGGCGATTGATGACGTCGCAGTGCCAGCAAGATTCCCATCCGAGCAGAAGCCGAGGGGTGCCGGCTTTGTGCGAGCAGCGGTTCCACCTCTTTGACACTTCCTGTCAGCCCCATCACGCCGGCGTGACGCAAGGCAGGATCATGGTCTTCGTTTTCTGCGAGCATCGTTAGCAGAGGAGTCACGGCGGCAGGATTGCCAAGCTTGGAAAGTGCCAAGGCCGCATGGTAGCGAACTCGCAGGTTTTCATCCTTAAGCAGCGATACGAGCGCTTCAAAAGCACCGGCAATTCGGCGGTCACCAAGCACCTTGGCGGCGCTAGACTTCACTTCGATGTCAGTGTCTTGGAGTACGCCTACCAGTTGCTGTAGTTGCGATTTGCCTTCAGGGCTGCTGCCGAGTTGGCCTAGTCCCCAAATCGCGTGCACTCGCGCGAGTTGCGATGGGCCGGACTTGGCAACTTGCAAAAGTTCGGCTGAGGCTTTTTTATCGACAAGTAGAAACTGGGCCTCTTGGCGAACTCGCCGATCGGCATGGGCCAAGAGTGACACAAGCTCTGCGGTGGATTTCTTTTGCAGCTCTCCGCCGAGGAGGGCTTTTACTTCCTTCACGATTGGGGACGCGGAAACTTCGGGCGAAGCATACCGATAGATGCGCCCTTTTCCTTCGCCGTTCCAGCCATTGACCCAGTCGCTAACGTAGACGCCGCCGTCGGGACCAAATTCAACATCGGTTGCCAAGATGCTCCACAGCGTTTCTTCGGCTTCAACCACTTCGAACGAAGCGCCCGCCGCCTTCAACTTGAAGGTGCGAATGCCACTGTTGTTGGGCGTGCCACGGAAGTCGGCCAGGAAGAAACGACCTTGATAATGGTCGGGCAAGCCGGTGCCGGGGTAATACGCGAGTCCGGATGGACCGCTGGCTAAGTTGGTAATCGGGGGAACGATATGAGCAGGCTGCCCTTCCTGGTAGGGCTGCCAGATTTTTTCACGGTTGAACGGGCCCCGGTCGCCTAAATACTGATATTCCATCCGCCAGCCGGTTTCGCCCCCTTCGTGAACGTGTACCCAGCGTGCTTGGTCACCACTGTCGGAGTTGTTGTCTCCTGTGAAGAGGTTGCCAAAGTCGTCGAAGGCAAGTTCTTGTGGATTGCGAAGGCCGGTGGCAAATAGCTCAAGCTCAGAGCCATCTGGATTGCAGCGAATGACAGCTCCTGAGCTGACGTTGATAAGCTGCTTGCCATCAGGAGTTTTTACATTGAGTCCACGATCACCGATGCTGTAGTAAACCTTGCCATCGGGGCCCATGATCAGGCCGTGCATGTCGTGGCCACGGAAGGCAAACTTGACGCCATAGCCACTAGATAGCGAAACTCGCTCGTCGGCTTTGCCATCGTTGTTGGTGTCACGCAGTTTCCACAGGTGGGGAATGTTGGTGTAGAAAACATCCCCGCGATGGAACAGGATGCCGGCACCGGTGCCATCCTCGATTTGGTTATAGCGATCTGAATAGACGGTGGCTTTATCAGCCTTGCCATCGCCGTCTGTATCTTCCAGTAATCGGATGCGATCATCTTGCTTGGTATAGTCGACCGCTTTGTCGCCAAGGTGACGCTTGATATAGGCAACACGGTCGGCAACCGTCATCGCGGCTAGGTCTTCGTCGAGCCATTCGGAATGTCCGCGGTTGTCTTCGACCCCTTTGCCTTGGCGAAACGTTTCGCAAACGAAGACTCGGCCACTGGGATCAAAACCAAAAGCGACCGGGTTAGCCAGCATCGGCTCTTGGGCAAAGAGCGTGACTTTTAGATCTGCTGGAACGCGGAACCCTTGGATGGCGCGTTCCCCTTCATTGGATGCTGACGAAATGATGGGCTCTTGGGGGCGGCCACCTCATCTGCCCGCAGTTTCTGCGAACCAGCCATGGCTAGTTGGCTCAACAGTGCGCCGGCCATTAGAAGGCGTTGCGTTGATGACAGACGGAAGCAACCCAAAGAAGAAGCGTTCACGTTCATAATGAGGCCGAGCCATTTTCCAAAGACGACGAAACAAAACAGGATATGCCAATTGGCAAGTCCCTTGCGAAGAAGCTCTCGCATGGCCAATCGACCTTTTCAAGAGCGATTGAGGGGAGGGAACCTTCCTGCGGCACTTTATAAAATGCTGAGAAATATCTTAATCAGGAAGGTGGAGATTGGCAACGAATGCCCTGCGGGACACCAGTTACGGCCGAGATACTAGGGAGCTTCTGCAAGTCGCAAGATTGCCGTTTGCAGCCGTCCCTGCCGTTCGATTTGAAGTTCTAGCGTGCTTGCGGCAGGAGCGATAAGGGCTGCGAACTCCTTGTCGCTGGCAAAAGCCTTTTGGCCGACACGGATCACTCGGTCGCCAATTTTTATCCCGGCGATGTCTGCCGGAGAAAATGTTGCCACTTGTGTCACAAACATGCTGCCAGGATCGGCCGCATCAATTCGAAACGAGAGCCCCAGTCGGATGGGATTGCCGCGCGGCGTGATAGTAATCTCTTCGGGCTCCCCCATTCCTTGACGACGGATACCAAACTTGCGTGGGCCATCTGCCGCCAGCATCGCAAGCCGCAGCTTCTCTTCGTTTTCAATCGGCTTGCCTTCGTAGCTGACCAAAAGGTCGCCAGCCTGAATGCCGATCGCTTCTGCGGCAGAGGCCGCCGATGGTTTCAGCAGCCGAATCGTTAGTTCCGTCGAAGCGGGAGCATCGGCGGCAGGCTTCTCCAGCACCCAAGGCATTCCAAAGCGTGGGGCAAATGGCGTGGAGGGTTGCTCGTAAGCAGTGCGTGATTGTGGGTTTTCTTGGCGACTTTCGGGGCGAAAAACTGGAACGGTATCTCGGTCTGCAAGTTCGATGAGGGTTCGTAGCGTTAGCTGGGCTACTGATTTCATCCCTTCAACTTCGAGTTTTTCAATGTCGTCGCTGGGGCGATGGTAATCCTCATGAAGCCCCGTATGGAACATTAGCACAGGGATAGAACTAGCGTAGAAGGGATGGTGGTCGCTATCCTCTTTCATCTTCCAGGTGAAGTCGAGATCGAGCGCGGTGGGGTCATTGATTTCACTGACAAACGACCGGAGCCCTGATGCGGTGCGTGTGCCGTAGACTTCAACACGCGATTTTCGAAGTCGGCCGATCATATCAATGTTGATGTAGAACTTGATGTTCTCTACTTTGATCGTGGGAGCGGCTAACCAATGCTTAGAACCAAGCAGTCCCGCCTCTTCTGCATCCCAAAAGCAAAACAGGATGCTGCGACGCGGCGCGGGATCGAGCTGCTTAACGCCATCAATGATTTCCAAAAGCCCCGAAGTGCCGCTGGCGTTGTCATCGGCACCATTATGGATGTAGCCAATAGGGCCGTAGCTATTGTTCGAGCGGCCGTAGCCCACATGATCGTAGTGGGCACCAATCACGATGAACTCGTTTTGCAGCTTTGGATCACTGCCGGGCAGGTAGGCGAGGATATTGCGCGACGAGCCTCGGAAGCTTTGGAAGTAGGTCTTTCCGTCGCCCGCTGGTTGCAATCCCTGCTTGGAAAGGGCGGCAACCACATAGTTTGCGGCGGCATGGCTACCACGAGAGCCTGCCTCGCGCCCTTCTAGGGTGTCGTCGGCCAAGACAGAAGCATGCTGCTTTAACTCTTCGGAGGTGACAGACGCTACGGCCTTCAGCAGTTGGGTCGTTTCCGCTGCAAAGCCCGTTGTACAGGCCAGCAGTACGAGCGAGCCAACAACAACCCAGGCGATCGGGCTGGCAAACGGGGTGCAAAACTTCCGTAGCTCTTGCATCGGGCAACCTTAGAGAATCGGTGGGGCCTTACGAAGTGCGTGTCTCAGAGACAATTGCTGTCTTGCAAATGTAGGGGTAAACGGGCGGCTTGGAAAAGGTCTTTTAGGCCGTGAATCCGCGAAACGGCAAAAAACCTCGGGGGAGTGCGGTAAAGTTTTCCGGCGTTTAGGGCCGATGACTTGTGGCTTCTTCTGTTGGTGCCGGCCTGGGTGAGGGAACTGAGATCACGGCTTGCAGGCGGCCTCAGTATTCGTAACAATATCCAGTCCACGGCTGATGGAGCGTGGCGGCGGTATGGCATCCCTCAAAAAGGTTGTTTGCTGCTCGTTGTAACGGTTGGGGAGATGGCTGAGTGGTCGAAAGCGCCGGTTTGCTAAACCGGTGTAGGGGTCAAACCCTACCGCAGGTTCGAATCCTGTTCTCCCCGCTTCAATAAAAGGCATTTTTGCAGGTTGTTGCTTCGGCAGCGGCTTTCAAAAATGCCTTTTTTGTTGCGCCAAACAAAAACAAATGTTTTTGGCAGGCAAGGGTGAGGCGTGCCCGGCCAGTGATGGGACGAGATTTGCGACCCATTTGGGAAAGACGCCAAGACTTCTTCGTTGGTCCTGCTTGTGATTCAAGGCGTGCCACCCGCGTAACGAAATGCCGATTCGAGGCATTATCTAGGACGACTGCCTTGGCTACAGGTCACTGCAGCATTGTCGATCATAGTCGCGTCAAGCGTTACGATGCTAGCGGCAAGCTTTTGTTTCTGTGGTGCTGTTCCCAGAGATTTCCATGCAACGTGCCTATACTGTCTCACGTGGTGCACTTTCACGGCGAACGTTTTTGCGTGGAGCTGGCGTAGCGCTGAGCCTGCCCATGCTCGATGCAATGCGGCCCGCCTTCAGCAGTGAGAAGTTGGCGGACCTGCCAAGACGCATGGTGGCTATTGAAACGAACATGGGGATCTTGCCCCAGTTCTTTTTTCCCGAGAAGGCGGGAACGGATTATGAGCTAACGCCCTACTTGCAGAAGTTGGCAGCCCATCGCAGCAACTTCACCGTATTTTCGGGGACAAGCCATCCCGGTGTTACGGGAGCGCACTCGGCGGAAAAGTGCTTCCTAACGGGAACGCCTCATCCAGAGCGTGGTGGATTTCGAAACTGGGTTTCTCTCGATCAGTATGCATCGGAACTGGTTGGCAACCGAACTCGGTATCCGTCGCTGGTTCTGGCGATGAGTAGTGAAGGGGGGCAGACCCTTAGCTTCACACGAAGTGGTGCGCCGATCTCTGCAGAGCGAAGTCCCAAGAAGCTCTTTCAAAAGCTCTTTGTGCAAGGCAAGCCGGAAGAAGTGGCTGCCAATGTAGAGGCGATCAAACAGGGGCGAAGCCTCTTGGACTTTGTTGGTGACCAAAGCAAACGGCTGAATCGCTCGCTCTCCCCAGGGGATCAGCGGCGGATGGATGAGTATTTGTCGGCCGTTCGCGATTTGGAACAGCGGTTGGAAAGCTTTGAATCTTGGGAGCACAAGCCCAAGCCGACCGTGACGGCGACGCCGCCGGAAGATATCGACGACGCCAAGGCGTTTGTTCAGCGAACTCGGTTGTTTTTTGACGTGATCAAGCTGGCGCTGGAAACGGATTCGTCACGATTGGTTTCGTTGTTCATTGATACGACGGTCATCCACAATATCACTCACCATGGAAACCGTCCTGAGGTACTCGGGGAACTGCGGGGCCATGAAGAGCGACAGTTTGAAGCCCTGGGCGTATTTTTAACCGCACTGGGAGAAACCAAGGAAGAGGGGCAGACGCTGCTCGACCGTACGATGGTCCTGTATGGCACATGCATGGGAAGTGCGAACTCGCACGCAAATACCAACTTGCCGGTGTTGCTGGCAGGGGGCGGGTTTAAGCATGGCCAACACTTGGCCTTTGATCAGCAGAATAACTATCCCCTCACGAACCTCTTTGTTTCGATGTTGCAGCGTCTAGGAATCGAAGCCAGCGAGTTTTCGACCGGCAAAGGAACCTTTCGTGGCTTGGAAATGGTGTAAGTGGTTCTCAAGACGTGCCTGTGGTCTGCTTTGCCTTGCCTTCTAGGGATTGTTGCTCTTTCTTTTCTGGTTTGGCCTTATGACAAGATTGATTTGGATCCTTTCCTTTTGCGTTGTGGCTGCTCGCGCCGGCATGCTTTCGGCGCAATCACGCGAGTTCTTCACCGCACATTGCTATGAATGTCACGATGGCAATACCAAGCAGGGAGGGCTTGATCTTTCGTCGCTAGAAATGAACTTGTCCAGTGACGAGAACTTTGCGCGATGGGGCAAGGTCTTTGATCGTATCCATACGGGCGAGATGCCCCCAAAAGAAAAGGAGCGACCCGCAGCCAAGGAGAAGGAGGCAGTTACCAAGTGGCTCAAAGAATCTCTGATTCAAGCGGAGCAGATCAAGCAGAAAGAGGAAGTGCGAACGGGGATTCGCCGACTCACCAAGGCTGAGTATGAAAACACGATCCGTGATTTGTTTGATATGCCGGGGATCGCGATACAAGGAGATTTGCCTGCCGATGGTTCGGCTCATGGGTTTGATAAGAATAGCGATGCGCTGGACATATCGCATGTCAACATGGCCAAATATATCGAGGCTGCGGATCTTGTGCTCGATACCGCGATTGCCATTCAGCCAACCGCACCTGCAGTCAAGACGCAGCGTATCTCGCTGGCCAATCCCCACGGCTTTGTGGCGCACGTGTTGATGAATGGCGATGGCGTACTGCTGAAGAACAAGCAACCCGACCCCGATTTTCCGCCAGCTGGCGAGACGAATCATATTGACCAAGGGGCACACGAGCGGATGGGGTCGTTCCATAACGGCGCAAGCGTGGGGCTGTTCCGGCACGAGGATGAGTCGTTTCATCCCTACTTCAATGAGTTTGTGACGATCTATCCAGCTCGATATCGGATTCGCACATCGCTATGGAGCTTTCAGTGGGACAAGGGGAAAGTGTTGCCAGCCCGTGGGACCGAGGCCGCACGCCTTTCGGTGGTGCTGTTAACAGGAGATGGGCGTGGGGGAGGGCATCCCAGCACGGTACTCAAGTATTTTGATGCTCCCTCCATGAAAGAGCAGGCGCATGAGATTCTAACGTGGCTCAATCCCAAGGAGACGATTGGCTTTAATGCGGCATCGCTTGCGCCAACGAACAACTATTCGCGCAAGGGGCGAGCGATGGCGTTTACCGGGCCGGGGATTGTGTGCGACTGGTTGGATATTGAAGGGCCAATCTATGATGCCTGGCCTCCTGCCAGTCATCGAAGGCTCTTTGGTGAATTGCCATTGGTCGAGTTCAAGGCCGAGGAGCAACCGGGTGTGAAGGGGCCACGCCACGAGGCGTTTCGGCAGAAGATGTTCATGGGGAAGAATGTCGCCGATCCGGTGACGGGCCTTTGGACCGTAAAAAGTGACGATCCATTGGCCGATGCGGATCGTCTGCTGGCGACGTTTTTGCCACGGGCATTTCGACGTCCCGTGGATGCCGAATTACGCAAGCTTTATGTGGAAAAGGTCGAGCAGCGGATGCAGGCAGGCGATTGTTTTGAAAACGCGATGCGCTGGGTTTACCGAGCGGCGCTTTGCTCGCCCAACTTTCTCTACCACCAGCAGCATGCGGCCGAGCAGCAGAATCGGATAGATGACCATGCACTAGCGGCGCGGCTGTCGTACTTTTTGTGGAACTCGATGCCCGATGATCGACTGTCCGCCCTGGCAGACAGTGGAAAGCTGCACGAGCCGCAGGTGCTTGCCGAAGAAGTTGAGCGACTACTGAACGATTCAAAATCAAATCGTTTTGTGGAGGACTTTTTAGGGCAGTGGTTGAAGCTGCGACAGATTGCCGCCAATGACCCCGACAACAAGCTGTATCCTGAGTTCAGTGCGTACTTGCAGGACTCCATGGTGGCAGAGTCGCGGGCCTATTTTCGCGAATTACTCGATAAAAATCTCGATGCCAGCCACCTGGTGAAGTCAAACTTTGTCATGGTGAATGAAAAGCTGGCAGTGCACTATGGCATACCAGGCGTTAGTGGATCGCAAATCCGGCGAGTGGAACTGCCTGCGGAATGCCCACGCGGCGGATTTTTAACGCAGGCGGCCGTACTGAAGGTGACGGCCAATGGAACCACAACATCGCCAGTTCCACGCGGGGCATTTGTGATGGATCGTCTGCTAGGGCAACCTCCCGAGCCTCCACCGTCTAATGTGGCGGCAATTGAACCCGATGTACGTGGTACGACGACGATTCGTGACCAACTGGCCAAGCATCGTGACAATGCCGTGTGTGCCTCATGCCATGCCAAGATTGATCCACCGGGGTTTGCGATGGAAGCATTTGATGTGATTGGTGGATTTCGCGATCGCTATAGGTCGATTGGTGACGGAGATCCAGCACCGCGCGGTTCGATCGACCCCTTCATAGGAATCGGCTTCAAACTGGGAAGCAAAGTAGACGCCAGCGGCGTGCTTCCCGACCAACGCAAGTTTCAAGATATACGCGAATTTCAATCGCTTCTAGCAACGGATTCTCACGGGTTACTTAGCAATTTGGCCAAGCAGTTGGCGATCTATTCGACGGGGCGTGATGTCTCGTTTGGAGATCGTGACCAACTGGAAGCAATCGTTGCCCGTGCAGAGGAAAAAGGGGGCGGCATTCGTACCCTCGTTCATGAACTGACTCAAAGCGACCTGTTTCGGACTCGCTAAACCGTAAGAATAGACGTGATATCATGCTGAAAACCTTTGTGATGCTGGCTGTGGCGTTTGTGTTTTTGCCAATCACGCTTGCGCAAGAGAAGCCGGAAACAAAAGGCGCAATCAAACATCAGATTACGGGGCTGTTTGCCAAGAATCGGGAGCCGGACCTTCAAGAAGTGATGAAGACACTGCCGGGCATTAAGCTAGTAGCGATTGATTTTGCCAATGCCGAGGCGAGTTTTGAATATGATTCGGCCAAAGAGTTTCCTGGAGCAACACCAGAGCAAATTATCGAGCGGTTTGATAACCAATTGCGACAAGCTTCGAAGCATACGTTTGGTATAAAGCCCCTGCGCTCGATGCCAAGTGACAAATTACAACTGGTAGAGATTCCCGTTGTTGGGCTGGATTGTAAAGCGTGTTGCTTAGGAGCCTATGAAGCGATCTACCGGCTGAAGGGAGTCGAGATGGCGACGGCGAGTTTTCAAGACGGCTTGGTGACAGCACGCATCGACCCCAGCCAAACCAATCGTGTGGAACTGGAGATGGCGCTGAAGCAACGGGGCGTGCAACTGAAGACTAGCGAATAACAATCGTCCTACAGAGACGAGATCCGGTAGCCGGGATGGCTTCTTTCAAACAGGTGTGGCAGCCAACGAGCGCCGATGCCGGCTCTTTCGGGAAGCGGCAGATGGCCCCCCTTCACTTCGATCGTTTGGTCAATCAGCGCTGGATAAAGCGTGGCCAAATGGGCTCGCACAGTTTCTTGAAGAGCGACACCGCTTACGGCCGCCGCAATGTTGACTCCTGAAAGCAATGTTAGTGGTCCGGTGCAATCATGCATGAGCACGGGGACATTGTAGATTTGTGCGAGTTCTGCAATTCGGCGTGTGGCACTGATGCCACCCACCCAGGTTGGGTCAATCATGATAAAGTCTGCCGCCCTAGCTTCGAGGGCCTGACGGTATTGGTCTGCCGTGACGAGCATTTCACTTACTGCCACCGGGACGTTGATTTGAGAGCGGAAGCTGGCCATGGCATGGATCGAATCGGGACGCAGAATGTCCTCCATCCATAAGGGGTGGACCTCTTCCATGGCGTTGGCAATTCGGCAGGCTGCAGCCAGTGAGAAGAAGCCATGTCCATCAAGCATGAGCTCAATCTTGTCGCCGACTCGGTCGCGAATCGCGCGAAATGGGGCTAGTCCTTCGTCAATATCCTTTTGTGTTAGATAGTGACCACCACTACGGCGATAGACGGCATCAAACGACCAAAGCTTCATCCCATGATAGCCTAGCGAAACCAGCTCTTCGGCAAGCTCGGCGGGGGTGTTCATACTGGCCCAGTTATCTTCGAGTGGGCCAGGCTGGCCCGGATCACCATGGCCAGGCCAGCCAGTAGCAGCAGGTGTCTTGCGATTGGAACGGCCATAAAAGGGGCCGCCACTACTGTTGTAGACCGGCACCGCATCTCGCACGGGGCCCCCTAGCAATCGCCAAACGGGCTGTCCAGCCAATTGCCCTGCAATGTCCCATAGTGCAACATCAATCGCAGATAAGGCACGCAGTTCTGCCCCGGTTCCGCCGAAGGCGGTGCATCGTTCGTACAGAAAACGCCAATGGCTCTCGATCGCCTGGGCATCAGCTCCCAGCAGACGCGGGGCCATGAAGTCGTGGATGACTGCGGCAGCTGCTGTGGGGATGTAATAGGTTTCGCCATGCCCAATGACGGGCTGGCTACCCATTGCGCCCGCATCGGTATGCAGCCGAAGCAGCAAGAGTCCTGGCATCGTGTCGTGCGGCACCAGGGTTTCAATGGCAGTGATCCGCGGTCCTCGACGATAGGCATGTTGCTGGGTAGGGCCGGACGCACGGGCAAGAAAGTCGGTCATGCTGGGCTCAAAAAGGTTAAGCGAGTGAGGGCGTTTATTCAGCCTCTTACTATACCCAGTGGAGCTGCGGGCATGTATCCAGCGGTGGTGGTGAGTGTACAAAAAAAAGGCTTGGCCAAACGGATGTTGACCAAGCCCTTAGCATCGTCCGCAATCGCAGCAAGCTTACTTGTTTTCGGATAGTGCCTTGATTTCAGGGTATTCCAGCAAGTAGCTCCGCCGCATCCGAGCGAAGGTTGCCAAGCTGGGATGTCGGCGATCTTCGTCTTTGCCATCTTCGCGGAGAGCTTTTTCAAACGCGACGAAGGAGGTCAACTTTCGAGTGTCTGCAGCAATGTCTTGCTTAATTAGCTTTTCGTACTGCGACACAACCGGCCCCAGTGTTTGCCAGTCGAGCGACTTTTCGGCAATGGTTTTAACATGCTCCAAATATCGCTTCTTCAAGCTAGAAACGGCGAGCAGGCGACTGCGGAGCGGTTTGGACGCATCGTTCAGCCCGACAAGTGGATCGAGCGAAAAGGGATTGTCGCTGGCGGGACGCCCAGCAGTTGCGCCTCCCGGACCACCGGGACCACCTGGGCCACCACCAAATCCGGGGCCCATCGGTGGCTGGAATGCTTCGTTCATGTCGTGGGGAACAAGATGGAACTTTCCTTTTTCATCGCGAAAGATCGAGTAATCGCTGGCCCGAATCCAATAGCCGTCGCAATTGATCAACGCGTTGTCGAGCGCAAGAAATCGCAGCGTTCCTTCGATATCCAAGATAGGCTCTCAGCGCCTTTTCGAGTTCTTCTGCCGGAGTCTCTTTCAGGATGCGACAAAGATCAACGAGTGCTTGCCAGTCTTCCTGGCGGTCGGCCGACTTAATCTCGTAGCGACGCTTGTACTCTTGGATGTCATCACCAGAATAGGCAAGGCCACCACCACCGCCTGGGCTTCCCCTTACTTTCCAGCGAGCACCAGGGCCTTCAAAGCTTTCGGTGGCAAAGGCTTTGTCAAACTGTTGCACGTTGACATACACCCCCCAGCTTTCACCGTTGATAACCACCTTAACGAAGTTAGCTTTGGGGGCGGGAATGTATTGCCGCGCGATGTGCGAATAGAGGATGGTGTGTAAGAACGAAGGGTCTTCGTGAGCGTTGAGGAGGTTGAGTGTTTTGTAGCCCAGTAGACGCTGATCTTTGTCGGCCAAGTCCAGCGATACATTCAGGGACCGCTTTGAGCCCGCCCTGACAGACATGAACGAAGACATGCCACGGAAGTGGACGCCAACATGGGGATAGGTTTTGCCGTCAACGGTCAGCTTGGCAGGAATATCCACATCCGTACCGTGGAAGTCGGAAAGCTCGGGTTCCCACCCGGGGCCTTCAAATTCAAAAAAGAGGGTGCGGACGACATCCGGGGCGTAAAAAGGTACATCGCCGGCTGGTTTCACGTCGTCTACGGCGACTTTGGGGCCAAGCTTGCCTTCTTCTTGTCGACCAAACCCAGGTCCGCCAGGGCCACCCGGCCCGCCTGGACCTGGACCAAAACGCCCTGGCCCACCACCAGGACCGCCAAACCCAGGGCCCGGTCCACCAGGAGGTCCGCCGCCTGGGCCATTACCTGGAGGTCCGCCGGGCCTGCCGGGACCGCCACCAAAAGGCCCGCCACGATTGGGGCGGTTGGCGCGTTCCTGCTTCAGTTGCTCTAGCGCTCCTTTACGCTCCTCTTGGTTTAGCCAACCATCTTTGTTGGAGTCGAATTTTTTGACGAGCTTGATCTCTTGGCCACCTGGGGGACCAAAACCGGGAGGGCCAAAGCCACGTGGTTCAGGAAAGGTGAATTCTTTGCCTGTCAGTTCGCTCCATGTTGCCTTTTGCTTGTCGTTCAGCAAGGCGAGCGCATCTTTCATCGCTTGAGGATCAAGTCGAGGGGGACCAAAGCCCATGGGCTGTAGACCTTGAAGCTTCTCCCGTTGTGATTCCGTCAAGGCAAGCTTTTCCGCAAGTGAAGGGCGGAGCATCGCAACTACCCCTTCACGTTGCAGTTGCAGCTCTTGGAAACGGCGTGACTGTTCTGGCTTTAGCAGGGCGATTATCTTCGCATCGGTTTCACGCCCTAATTTTTCCATGCTGCTACGCGTCTCGGTGAACTGCTTTTCACGATCTTCCGGGCTAAGGTCTCCTTGCGCGCCGGGGTCACGCGCGCGAAAGAGGTCTTGCATCTGTTCTTGCATCTTGCCAGCGGCTTCGTCGATGGACTTTCGCTGATCGTCCGAGATGGCAAGTTCCTTTTGCACCTCCGGCAGCGAAATGATTCCCATGATGGAAGCGGGGCCACCCCCTGGAGGTCCAAAACCACGAGGCGGTCCGAATGGGCCCCCAGGTGGCTGTGCGGAAGCAACGGTTAGAGCTGTAACCAAAAAGCCCGTGCAGAGCCAAGCAGATAGACGCATCATGAAATGAGAGCCTTTTAGTCGTTTTGCGCAAGTCGAATGTCCACGTTTTGAACCCCTTCGATTTGATTGAGTTCCGCAACAAGCTTTGGCATGCTCGAAGTTTTCTGAAGTTGAACCATGTAGACTACGTCAATCGAAGAGCCTTGACGGGCGGTTTCAACAATGACCATGTGATAGTTCGCAAGGTGCTGCTCAAACACCTTTTGAAAAAGAGCATCGGGATCGCGCCCCAGACCCATCCGCAAGGCGAGCTTGTGCTCAAGCTGGTGCGGGGCGGCAACGGGCTTGCGTGTGCTTAGCGCCATCGCGATCAATGCGACCAAGGGAATGCCAATCATCGGAACAAACAGGAGGCCGGCACCGGCAGCCATGCCGACGATCACGGCAAAAATGACGAAGGCAGTGTCGCGAGTATCTTCCACTACCGTTCGAAATCGAACGATCGACAACGCGCCAACAAGGCTGAAGGCACGCGCAACACTTTCGCCAATCACCATCGAGACCATAGCGATCAAAACGGAAAGCAGCATCAACGTGGAAACAAGTACAATCGCATCGGGGCGATTTCGGCCGTGCGACCAGCGATAGATGGCAGCCACCAGCCCGCCATAGACGGCAGAAATCAATAGTCGGAGCGTTAACTGATCGATAGTAAGCGTTGTTTCCAGCGAAAACGCTTCTGTCAGTCCGTCAAACATGGGGTGTCGTATCCTTCATGGCACTCGAATAGGCATCGATGCAGTGTCTGAATTTCGAGACGCCGCAGGGAATCAACTGCAAGGATTCTAGCAGTCCCTTCACGAGCACGGGGAGGTCGCCACGATACTTGAATTCGCAAACAACTTGCCCTGAGAGGAGTGGTAAGCAGTTGTTGGGCATCTGCATGGACCACTGGCTAGTGAGCGCCCCTTGAATGTTGCGATCAAACGTAAGGCGTATTGGTTCCTCACCAGCAAGTAGGAAATAGGCCATCCGTTGGTAATGCAAAAGGCAAACGGGGCTGAGCCGATTACGAAGCAGTTGGTGGTGATACCAGGTGCCTTCCCAGCGGTTTGTTGGCGCTAATTCGCCAAGTCGGGAAAGGGTTTGCAAGGGAATCGAAGTTCGTCGTTTGCGTACTACGGTCCCTTGTTTGGATTTTCGCTCTAAATAGACATCTGTCGCGCTACCATACTCGCGAATTCGAAACTTAAAAAGTCGATGGCGCCCTTGCCGTAGGTAAACATCCTGCTGGGGAGTATCGCAGTAGAGGGTGGTTAAAGAATAGCCATTGCCAGCGGCTTCTTTGGCATGCGGGTCAAGCACCAATTGCGGCTGAAGATGCTGTTCAATTTGCTGCGCGACCGATTCAGGCAGCAGCAGCTTTAGTTCGTGGGCTGGCTTTAGTTCCGCCGTAAACTTTGTTAACGAGGGAGACTGCAAGTGGGCGGAGTCCATGCGCGCGACGGGAAAGCTGGTCGTTGAAGGGCCGCCCATTTCATCATGGGACGTTGTGGCCGGATCGTTGCTGGCATCGGAGTGAAGTTGGAGTGCTTCGTCCACCTTATGCTCATTCCTTGCATTCATTGATCGGGGCGAGTCCAGGGGGCGATACGGTGGACGTCATCGAGACGAACGGAGCAGCCTTGAATTACGTGAATATGAACCAGCAGAACGCATTTAACGACTTTGGCCAATGCTGTTTTGCCAATTTAAAGGCGTGCAGTGCCATTTCCAACCTGTTTTAACACCGGCTGGCCGGTTTTGATGCGGCAGTTTATCAAAACCGTTAGGTATTTCTTGAGAACGGTTCCTCCAGAAAGCGAATGCCGCGAATCCTCCTGGCGAGGATGGAAGGGGGACGCCTAAAGTAATGTGGTGTAATCGGTTACGACTTGTCTGCAGGGCCGTATGTCCAGGCCCTTATTTCGCGGATTCGAGAGGCAATGCTATGGTGGCCAATGATTCCTCGGGCTAGGCTTAGAATAGATCGATCAAGGTTGATGGATATGTTTTCAGGAGGTTGCCCAGCGTGCCCCGAGATTACCAAGCATTTCGCCAAGCGCAGGCCGTTGTGCGTTCGTCGGTTGGTGGCGTAAGTCGTCGCGAACTGCTGCGCACGGGACTGGTCGGGTTTTCAGGGCTGACACTCTCCAACCTGTTTCAGTTACGGTCTCTGATTGGGGCGGAACCGAACAAGGAAAAGACGGCCGTCATTTTGGTATGGTTGCGCGGCGGGGCCAGCCACCTGGAGACATTTGATCCCAAGCCCGAGGCGTCTTCCGACTATCGCGGGCCTTTTACCGCGATACCAACCAATGTGCCAGGCATTCAGATTGGCGAGCTCCTGCCGCGGTTGTCGAAGATTGCCGACAAGTACGCGATTTTGCGGAGCATTGCACACACGGGGGGCGGGCATCCTGCGGGTTCGTTGCAGGTGCTGACGGGGGACCCAGATCCACAAGACAAGCCCAAGGGAGTCTTTCCTGATTGGATGTCGGTGGTTAGCTACTTGCGACGAGATCCAAAGCGGTCGATTCCGAATTACGTTGCGATTAACCCAGTCGATCAATATGACGGTTTCGGCATTGCCGGGCCCGCGTACGTCGGACCAGCCTACGAGCCCTTTAGTGTAACGGGTGATCCGAGCCTGCCAACATTTGAAGTTCCGAACCTTAGTGCCGGACCGGCCGGGAATTCTAGCCTAACGCGCCGCGTGGAACTGAAAGACTCGCTTGATCGGCTTCGTCGAGACCTGGACCAGTCGGGAGCGATCGGCGCGGTTGGTCAATTCGAAGCACAAGCCATCAACTTGCTAACCAGTGAAAAAGCGAGGGAGGCGTTCGACCTGCGGAAAGAACCGCAAAAATTGCGTGAACGCTACGGTATGAATCAGTGGGGCCAGCAGTGCCTGATGGCTCGCCGTCTGGTTGAAGCAGGAGTGGATGTGGTGGCGACCGAGTTTGACGGCCCACTCTGTGGTCGCGTACAGAACTGGGATGATCATGCTGTCAATCAGCATGTATTTGATGCCCTAAGCTATCGGCTTCCCACAGTGGATCAAGCAGTTTCGGCGCTGATTGAAGATGTTTATCAGCGTGGCCTTGATAAGCGGGTGCTGGTCATCGTCGCGGGAGAGTTTGGACGTACTCCCCGCATCACGTATACCGCCAGCAGCGGTGGCGGCGTTGCGAGTGGCCCGACAGGAACGATCCAGCCTGGCCGCGACCATTGGCCCCGGGCGAATTCGATGTTGTTTGCCGGCGGTGGTATTCGTACGGGACAAGTGATTGGTGCGACCGATGCCCGTGGCGAGGACCCCATCGAACGTAAGGTGGGAACCGGCGACTTTTTGGCGACGATCTATCGTCACTTGGGAATCGACTATCGGAAGATTGCGATCGCCAATCACACGGGGCGCCCAATCCCCATCGTCAGCCAAGGCGAAGCTATTGCAGAGCTTGGTTAGGGCCGTTCAATTCCGGGGTAAGTTGCTCAAGTAGTTTGCAGGCCACCCTTGCGCGAAGTTCCCTTCTGCGGTGTACAATGCCGTTTTTGTAGGACTTCCTCTGTAAGGAAATGGCGCGAAACGCCTGGCAACTATGACACGCCTTTTCTCTGGAATCATTCCACCACTTGTCACTCCTTTGCATGATCGCGACACGCTCGATGATGCGGGCCTATGCATTTTGATCGAGCATGTGCTGCGCGGCGGTGTCCATGGGCTGTTTATCTTAGGAACGACCGGCGAAGCTCCCAGTTTGAGCTATCGATTGCGGCGTGAATTCATCAGTCGTGTATGTGATCTGGTGGGGGAACGTGTTCCGGTCTTGGTAGGGATTACGGACACCTCGTTTGTAGAGTCCGTGAACCTTGCCAAACATGCAGCGGATGCCGGGGCGTCGGCCGTAGTGCTTTCGACGCCCTACTATTTTCCAGCCGGGCAAACGGAACTGACCGGCTATGTGCAGAACATTGTTGGCGAGCTTCCTTTGCCGTTGATGCTGTACAACATGCCAAGCCTCACCAAGGTATGGTTTGAGCTGGCAACGCTCGAAAAATTAGCGGCGATCGAAAACATTGTGGGGATCAAAGATAGCAGCGGCGACTTGGCCTATTTTGAGTCGCTGATGCAACTACGTAAATTGCGGCCTGATTGGTCGATAATGATCGGCCCGGAAGCGATGTTGCCCGAAGCGATGACCATGGGCGGGGACGGTGGCGTGGCAGGCGGTGCCAATGTCTTTCCGAAGTTGTTTGTGGCTTGCTATCAAGCGGCCGTAGCGGGAGATTGGTCTCGCGTGGAAAAGCTGCGGATCATCATCAACGAATTTCAGAAGGTGTACGACATTGGAAAGTACGCCTCACGCCATATTAAGGCCACGAAATGCTCGTTGTCGCTGCTCAATATTTGTGACGACTTCATGGCAGAACCGTTTCATCGATTCCATCCGCCGGAACGGGAGCGGGTGCGTGTCATTCTGGACCAGGTGAAGCTTCAAGTTGAAGGAATGGTTTAAGTATGCGCTGGGGGCTGTTTGTTTTCGCATGGATTGGATTATCGCTGGGCAACTCGCTGTTGTTGGCTCAAAACCTGGAGCCGCTGCGCTACAACCACCCGGGGTTAGTGGTGGATTTAGGAGTGGGGCTTTGGGCGTGGCCGATTCCCTGTGATGCCGATCAGGATGGCGACTTCGATCTGATTGTTTCTTGCCCCGACAAGCCGTCCAACGGGGTGTGGCTGTTCGAGAATGTTATGGGAGACACTGCCCAGCAGAAGCTTCCGGTCTTCAAACCGGGCAAAAAATTGAGCAAGACCGTCCACTATGTGATGCCCAGTTATGTGGAGGGAAAGCTCCGAGTATTGTCGCCCGGCAATGAATATCGACAGTTCGAAGTTTCAGGGACGGAGCAAAAGGTTGCTTTGTCCGTTAAGAGCAATTTCTATAAGCCGCAAGGAGAGCAGGTCAAAGGGCCACGAATGCGACACAACCAGTGGCGCTATGTTGATTTTGACGGCGATGGGGCCCTGGACCTTGTGACGGGCATTGAGGACTGGAGCTATTACGGCTGGGATGATGCGTGGAATGCAGAGGGGAAGTGGATGAATGGTCCGCTGCATGGGTTTGTCCTGTGGCATCGAAACACGGCCACCACCGATGCGCCCAAATACGCCTTGCCCGAAAAGGTGCTCGCCAATGGCGAGCCTGTGGATACGTATGGTTGTCCTTCGCCCAACTTTGCTGACTTCGATGCCGATGGCGATTTGGACTTACTTTGCGGCGAATTTCTGGATGGCTTCACCTACTTTGAAAACCAGGGAAGTCGACAAGAGCCTCGCTATGCCGCTGGCAAACGATTGGCTTTGAAAGATGGTTCGCCGCTGGTGATGGATTTAGAGATGATCGTTCCTGTCGCGTTCGATTGGGATCGCGATGGAGATTTTGATCTCATCGTGGGGGACGAAGATGGACGGGTTGCTTTCGTCGAGAACTTGGGAATGTCGACGGATGCCCACGTTCCGCAGTTTGCTTCCCCTCAGTATTTTCAGCAAGAGGCGGACACGCTCAAATGTGGCGCACTAGCGACTCCCTTTGGTACCGACTGGGATGGTGATGGTGATGTGGATATCGTTTCGGGAAATACCGCCGGCTATATCGAATTCTTTGAGAATCTCAGCGGCCCCCAAGTGGCTGTTCCTAAATGGGCAGCCCCCAAACGGTTAGAGGTCGATGGCAAGCCCTTTCGGATCATGGCAGGGCCTCAGGGAAGTATTCAAGGACCTGCGGAAGCCAAGTGGGGTTATACGACGCTCCATGTTGCCGATTGGGATGCGGATGGCCTTCCCGACGTTGTATTCAATTCGATTTGGGGGCGTGTCCAATGGCTAAAAAATGTGGGAACCCGCACCGCCCCACGGCTCTCGGCGCCTCAATCGATAGAAGTTCAATGGGAAGGGGAAACGCCCAAGCCGAGTTGGACTTGGTGGAAACCGATAGGAAAAGAACTCGTCACGCAGTGGCGTACCACTCCGGTTGTTCATGACTTCACAGGAGACGGCCTATTGGATTTGGCGATGCTCGACGTCGAAGGCTACTTCGTGCTATTCGCCCGAGCAAAAGTGGATGGCAAGCTGGTGCTATTGGCGCCTGAGCGGGTGTTTGTGGATGCAGAGGGGAAGCCACTGCGCTTTACAGACAGAACGGCGGGGGGAAGTGGACGGCGCAAGCTAAGTGTTTTGGACTGGGACGGCGATGGTAATCTTGACATCCTTCTGAATTCCTCCAATGCAGACCTCTTTCGTGGGCTGGGTAAAAAAGAGGGGCGTTGGCAGTTCGCTCACGCGGGAACACTGGCAAAACAGAATATCGAAGGGCATGATGTGAGTCCCACCACCGTCGATTTTAACGGCGATGGTGTTCCTGATTTTCTCGGCGGTGCCGAAGATGGACGTCTGTACTTTTTGACGAATCCACGCACCAAGTAGTGCTGTTGCAAAGCCATCATCACTGCGCGGTGAACTTTAGGCCGATAATCGACACCAGCAACAGGCCTAAGAAAAAAAGCCGTGCGGGGCTGGCGGGTTCGCCTAACAGAAAGATCCCCAGTAGTGCTGCTCCCAAGGCGCCTATGCCAACCCAAACGGCATAGGCAGTGCCTATCGGCAGCGTTTTGGCCGCGACCGATAGCAGGAACATGCTCAAGACGATACCGCCGATCGTAAGAACACTGGGCCAGAGCTTGGTGAAGCCCTCGGTGTATTTGAGGCCGATGGCCCATCCGGTTTCCAGCAGGCCAGCGATGACAAGAATGATCCACGCCATGACGAACGACCCTCCATAGGGCGTCGTCTTGTCTTAACCGGGTACGGCGCGTCTCGTCCGGAGCCCATCGGGGCCAGTTACATCGAAGGAAGTTTAGGGAGCAATGGCGGGATGGTCAATGCCTGGAACTGTTGGTGTCACTGAAGGCCGTGTGATGGGCAAAACGCATGCAGTGCGTTTATTCTCGTTCGGCAATACCCAAAACAGGTGCGGACCGTTCAATACCCGGCCCCGAAGTCCAGTGCTCAACGACGAATCGGTTGCCTATGCGTGTCCAGCGTTCCACACGATTATCCGTAAAGTCGATCTGGTAAGAAGCGTCAATCGCCTTCACCGTTCCATCGGCGGAACGCAAGGGCTCTTTTACAGTCGCTGTTCCATCCAGGTGTATTTCGCAAAGCTCGTTCACGCCGTTGGTAAAGACAATTTTCCATGAACCAGTGGGGAATGAAGCAATTGGCTTGCCTTCCGGTTCCGTAGGCGCATTGGGGATCTCACTGGGATCGTGCTTGGCAAGTTCGCGGTTCCCTTTCGGATGGTGTTTGTGAAAGTGGTCGAAGGCCGATACATACCACCAACGCCCAGAAGCATCACAAAAACAGGATTCTGTATTCCAAAGGAGCAAGCGTCCTTCGATGCAATGTTTGTTCTGTTCGTGGCGTTTGTTTCGATATTCGTCCGTGTATTCGACGAAGCATTCGATCTCCGGTATTCCAACACTCTGTGACCAAATCTGAAAGCCGTAGAGCTCTGTCGTTTTTGCGGCCAAGTAGCTACGGACATAGGCTTGAGCTTGCTCTTCGGTGGTCCATACATCCTTGTTGTAGTAGCGGATGCGAACCGACTTGATCTTTCCATCGGTGAGTGTGTGAAGCGTCGGCAGCATTGTTGCATTGGCGGGTAGGTCGTCCGCAGCGGGCGGGTCCTTCTCTTGCATGCGAGCTTCCCGAGGAATGCCTGCTTCCGGCCGATTATCAAATCGAATCGTCGGCTCATCGGCCCGGGCGGCAACTACCGGTACAAGCGCGAGTAGAAATAGGAGTTTCATAAAGGTGCATCCCAGGGAAGTGGTAAGCAGACGGCAGTCGCCTGGTCTAAATGACGACAGAAGCCAGGATTATAGCTGGGGGGAACAGCCTGCAGCCGGAATAATCGGACAGGTAAGTAGAGACGCGTCACAGCTTCGTTGGGCAAAGGATGTAGCAGGTTTGCTTGAAAGGAGGCGTGATCGGAGAGTTACGCTAGCATTCCTGCGGATTTGTAAGGAATTCGAGTTGTCGCAATCGTTTAGCGGGTGAGATACTGAATGATGCGACAATGGTGTGACGAAAAAGCTGTCGAAGGATTGCTGAGCCCTGCGTGCGATGCCCAGGAAACCAGGTTGGCCGTCGTGCGACCTCCGACTGACATAAAGTTGTGATCAGTATGATGGCGCAGCTGGGTGCTAACAGTAGTTTAAGTGGTCGGTAAGAACGCTGTAAGTGCAATTGTCTAAAGGTGTTACTGTATTTGTAACGGGTTTGTTAAGGGGGCTGGCATAGGCGTTGCTTTTACAAGAGTCAGATTGATCAGGGAATGAGTAGGACGACATTCCAACGTTGGAGCAAAGGCGAGACTTTGCTGTCGAAGACGGAAGTTGGGGCAGATAGCCTGAAAGGTTGAGGGCCTTTCTGGTAATCCGCCTGCCGCTGGTAGGGCAATGGATGATGCCATGTGGAGTTGAGCCCCAAGGGCGGGTAACTTCGCCAACGGAAGATGTTTATCCCTCGAGAAACGAAGGGGACTAAAGTCATGAAAAAGCAACTACTATTTGCGGGCTACTCCATGGTACTGGGGGGCGCTTTGATCTTGGCTGGTGATGTATTTGCAGCCGGGCATGGCGGTGGTGGAGGTCATGGTGGCGGCGGAGGCCACGGCGGTGGAGGAGGTGGCCACATGGGTGGTGGTCATGCCGGTGGCGGACACATGGGCGGGGCGCATATGGGCGGAGCTCACATGGGTGGAGCTCATATGGGAGGCTTCCAGTCCGGTGGCGCTCGTATGGGTGGTCATTCCGGTGGCGTTCAAATGGGAAACCATGCGCATAGCGGGCATCAATTCAATCCCCAGCGAAATGTGCTGCCGAATTCCAGCATGCATCAGTTGCATCAGAACAACGGCAGCTTTCTGAGCAATGGTCAACGTGGCAATCCCGGTGTGACGGTGCATCGCCCGAATCTAAATGGAAACAACTTGGGGAGTGGATTGCAACACAATCACTTGCCAAACAACTTTTCCAATCTGGGTGGCAACCATCACAATGGCTTGCAGCACAACGGGATCCATAATGGTCTCCACAATGGGTTTAACGGTGGGCTCAACAATAACTTCCTAGGCAACAACCACTATCACGGTAGCCATCAGAATTACTCGTGGCATCATGGCCACTGGCATAACTACGGAGGCTATGGTGGGTATGGATATGGATTTGGTTATGGCCTTGGTGGATGGGGATTAGGTTACGGCTATCCTTTGGGATGGGGCTATGGTGGTTGGGGGCTGGGGTGCAATTACTATCGCAGCGGCTATCTCTCGTACTACAACCCTTACTGTTTAACCGGCAGTAATGTGTCGGTTTACAATTACGCTCAGCCCATTCCCGTCGTTTTGGACGGAAGTAACGCTGCTTCGGGAACGGCAGCACAAGACTTTCATAATGCACGACAGGTGTTTGCTGCCGGAGATTATGCCTCGGCACTTGCACTGGTCGACAAGGGGATCAAGGCTCAGCCATCCGATGCGGTCATGCACGAATTCCGGGCTTTGGTCCTGTTTGCGATGCGTGACTATGACAACGCGGCAGCGACAATTCACTCGGTATTGTCGGTTGGACCGGGTTGGGACTGGACCACGATGATTGGGCTTTATTCAAGCCCCGATGTCTATACGGCCCAGTTGCGTGCTCTGGAAGAGCACGTGGCAGCCAATCCAAATCATGCAAGCGGGCGGTTCCTGCTGGGGTATCACTATATCACCACGGGAAATCTAACTTCGGCAGCTTATGAGCTGAAGCAAGTAACAACGCTCGTTCCTAATGATCGTACGTCAGCCGACTTGCTAAAGGCGATTTCCACTCCGGACAAGTCCGCTGTGGCTCCCGCTGCAGCAGATTCGGTGGCTCCTGCACTTGCTACGCCAGATGTAAAGTTGCCACCAATTGCTAGTGATGCGATTGTGGGAACCTGGAAAGCGGCTCGGGCCGATGGTTCATCGTTTGAGCTTGTCCTGGGAAATGACAAGACCTTCAACTGGAAGTTCGTCAAGGATTCGGTCAATGATCAATTCGGTGGAACCTACACCACCGAAGGGTCGCTGCTAATCTTGAAGAGCAAGGATGGTTCGGTCATGGTGGGGCAGCTTTCATCGGCAACACCCGGAGGATTCAACTTCAAGCTGGTGGGTGCTCCTAGTGACGATGCGGGCTTGAAGTTCGGAAAATAGATTCGCGACAGTTGTAAAACTTCTTTTGCCGCGTGGTTAGTCGCCCTGACTTTCCTCGCGGCATTTTTGTTTCTTGGATCGATGCCATTAGGCAAGATGCGAAGTAGAGCTATCGAAAGAAATCGATCCACGCTATCTGCAGTTGTTTGGGGTTAGCCATAAAAACCTTGGGTGGAATCTGTAGTTCGAAGTAGCCGTCCTTTAACGGAATAGAGGGTTGCTTGCCGACGATTTTCACTTCGGCGTAAAACGCATCGGTGGCGGTGACCTCAATCTCTTGATCGCCTTCGAGGCGAAACTGGCGAGACTTCGGCGCTTCTGTACTGGAAACATGCCACTGCAGGGAACATCCGCCGTGTTTAATGGTGAGCTGTTCAAGCCCGCGAAGGTGGAGGCGAAGGTGCAGTTTTTCGGGCCAACTGTCTGAGGTTCGGGTGATCGTTATTTGATCGATGCCTGCAGGGGACTGGATATCGATGGTGAAAAAGCCATCGGCGGGCTCAGCGGTGACCTTTGTCTCCTTTTTGCCGGCCTTCACCTGTAGCAGGGGCTTTTCATCGGCCGTGGAGGCGACTGCCAGCGAAAGGCAGGTCACAAAGATTACCAATCGGCGTAGCATCATAAACACCTCGATTTGATGGTTCCTGCTTTGGATTGTAGCCACCTAGCGGGGCCTATAGAATCACAACAGGGAAAACCTGGAATATGATGGTTGATCGATTTGGGGGAATTGGAATGGCAGTGGTGCGAAACGTTTTGAGGCTTTGCGGGCTAGGAATTGTTCTGCTATCGCAAACTGTTGGTTGGGGGCAGGAGGAAGACTTTAGCACCTCTATGATGCGAGCGACGGTCAAGTTGCAGCATGATCGTTCCACAGCCACGGGGTTTATTGTCACCCGTCCAAGTCCGGCCGATGCAAGCCAAACGCAATTCATTTTGGTAACTGCCAATCATGTACTGGAAAGTACTCCTGGCGACGAAACGACAATTGTGTTTCGTGTGCGGGAAGCCGATGGCACTTACAAAAAGTCTCCCGCCAAGCTGATTATTCGTGCCGAGGGAAAGCCACGCTGGACCAAGCACCCCACGGATGATGTGGCGGCGATCGTTGTGACTCCTCCGAACCCGGTTGATCTCCCCAGTGTCCCTATGGATTTATTGGCTACCGATGATGCGATCGAAAAGATGCAGATTCATCCGGGCGACACCCTTTCCTATGCGGGCTATCCGCACCGAGTCGAGGCCAATGAAGCTGGGTTTCCTCTGCTGCGTAATGGAGCGATTGCCAGCTACCCCTTGCTGCCAACGGCCAAGAACCATGTTCTGCTGCTCAGCGCTAACTCCTTTGAAGGAGATAGCGGCAGCCCTGTCTTTATGGCCGCGACAGCCCGCGTCATTGAAGGTAAAGGAACGGAGAAGGTTCGGATGATCATGGGGTTAGTGTCGGCACAGCAGTTCATTGATGAAGAGCTAAAGACACTTTACGGAACGACAAAGATGCGACATCGGTTAGGGTTGGCTTTGGTGGTCCAGGCTCCGCTGTTGCGCGAGACCATTGAAAAGCTACCTCAGTAGCAGTTGTCGAAGTTTGATTCCCTTGGAAAGTAGTTTGCCATGATGTTGCTCGCCGCCAGAGAATTGCCAATTGCCTTCGCACTGTCGGGGATCGCCGGCCTAGTGCTGATTTTGCTGATCGCCCTTTGTTTATACGCGTATGCACGCCTAAATGCCAAGCGTCGTGAGTACCAGCATTTAGAGCGAATGAAGGCACTGGAGCTCGGCCGCGACCCGGATTGTTTGCACCCGAGGCCGCCAGCGCATCCACCAGAACATGTAGGACGTTTTTGGATCGCGTTTTGGCTTGGGGCCGTGGCTCCCGTGGCGATGTTTATGGTAGTGGCGCAGATCAGTTCATCGGGACAGCCAATCAGCTTTGGTGTGCAGTTAACCGCTTGGATCGGCGTCACGGTCGCGGCCATTTCTGGCGTGGTTTGTAGCTGCATAATTCTGCTGGCCCGTAACCGCAGTGAGTAGCTCTTGATTTTTCAAGAGCTTGCCGTTGGTGCCCAGTTGCGTCTGAAGTAAGCGTAGGTTAGACCATCAGCATGGCTTGCCTTGACATGCATGTCACCTCTCTCACTTCGCAAGAAAAAGGCCGTTCTATGAAACGCACTCGATCTTCGCCAGGCCGCTCCAAGGGGGCTTCTCGCCGCAGTTTTTTAGCAGCGACAGGAGGTATCGCGGCAGGGTTTATGATTGTGCCACGTCACGTGCTTGGTGGCGCAGGATTTACCGCTCCCAGTGAGCGGGTGAATGTCGCAGGGATCGGCGCCGGGGGAATGGGGGGTGGCGATATTGCCACACATGCAAAAAATGGCGCCAACATCGTGGCGCTTTGCGACGTGGATGAACAGCGTGCGGCCGGATCGTTCAATAATTTTCCGAAGGCCAATCGGTACAAAGACTTTCGGGAGATGATCGACAAAGAGGCGAAGAACATCGACGCCGTTACCGTAGGAACGCCGGACCATACTCATGCGGTCGCAGCGATGGCCGCGATTCGTGCAGGGAAACATGTTTATTGCCAAAAGCCGTTAACCCATACCTTGCATGAATGCCGTGAACTCACCAAGGCGGCCAAGGCAGCAGGCGTAATGACGCAGATGGGAAATCAAGGGCATGCGACCGAAGGAGCACGCCTGACGAATGAATGGATTCAGGCGGGGGTGATTGGTGAGGTACGGGAAGTCCATGTTTGGTCGGATCGTGCTGGAAAGCTCTGGAAGCAGGGGATCGGTCGGCCTGCGGATAAGCCGGCCGTTCCAATAACACTCGACTGGGACTTGTGGCTTGGCCCGGCGCAGTATCGTGACTACAACCCGGCCTATGCGCCGCATAACTGGCGTGGCTGGCTCGATTTTGGGACGGGTGCACTTGGCGATATGGGGTGCCATATTATTGACCATCCCGTTTGGGCATTAGAACTTGGGGCGCCGACAAGTGTTGAATCCCGTACCACCTTGGATGGCTCGGTGATTGATGGAAAGCCAAATACGGATACGTTTCCGATTGCTGCGATCATCACTTATGAATTTCCGGCTCGTGGGAAGCTCCCTCCGGTCAAGATGACGTGGTATGACGGTGGCCTCATGCCGCCGACGCCAGCATTGATGCCAGCGGGAAAGAAGTTGCATGACAATGGTGTGCTCTATGTAGGCAGCAAAGGGATCATGCACCATGGCTCGCATGGCGGAATGCCCGAACTGTTTCCCGCGTCGTTGCAGGAAGAGGCCGCCAAGGTTGCCAAGACCATGAAGCGATCACCTGGTCACTATGAGGAGTGGCTATTGGCCTGTAAGGGAGGCCCTAAACCTGTTTCCAATTTTGAATACGCGGGCCCATTAACCGAGACGGTGTTACTAGGGGTTTTATCGCTGCGAATGCCGGGTACTCGGCTGGAATGGGATAGTCCTGGCCTGACAGTGAAGAATGCGCCGAACTAAGCGCCTTCATTGCACCGGAATATCGCAAGGGCTGGACTTTGTAGGTTCTTAGTCGTTCGCATCGTGCATCGCAATCTATCAACGCGCTTCTTAAACGGAAATTGAACCATGTCCTATAAAATCTTGATGACCGTTGCCTTGGTTTGCTTCGCAGCGCTGGCAAGTGCGGGCGAAAATGAATTGTCTCCTGACGAAAAGAAGGAAGGTTGGCAGTTGCTGTTTGATGGCAAGACCACCAAGGGATGGATGACGATCAAGGAAAAGCCACTGGCAGAAAGCTATGTGCAAGACGGCAGCCTTAATCCTCACCGCTGCGAATACATGTTGGTTTATGAAAAGCCACTAGAAAACTATGTGCTGTCGCTGGACTTCAAGATCAGCCCCAAGTGCAATAGTGGCATTTTCATTCGGACGTTTCCCCTGACGCCACGCCTCGGAAAAGACGTTGGGTTCAATGGGATGGAAGTTGCCGTTGACGATACGAAGACGGCGGGCTTTCATGACACAGGAGCGATCTACGACCTTGTGCCAGCCAAGGTCAATGCGATGAAGCCGGTTGGCGAGTGGAACCATGCCGAGATCACCAGCAGCAACAATCAGCTCAAGGTGGTGATCAACGGCCAAGTGACGGCGGAGATGGATTTGGACCAGTGGCCGCACAAGAATAAGCGGGCTGATGGTACGGACCATAAGTTCGACGTCGCCTACAAAGATCATCCTCGCAAGGGCTATATTGGCCTGCAGGACCATGGAAGCGACTGCTGGTACCGCAATATCAAGCTGAAAACGTTGCCTGCCACGAAGTAGTTTTTTGAATTTCGCAATAAATATTCCCCAGCGGCGTGTAACCACGGCCTGGAAATTCCTCAAGTATTCGTAGGGAAAGGTCATTCGCCCTTCGAATCAACCTGAGGTAAAATCCAGCCATGTTGCCATCTGCCGCTACTTTCCGATGTCCACGCTGCGGAGCCACGTCTGTTCAGACGGTGGCTGACGGACTTTGCCCGGCCTGCCTTTTGAGGGAAGTCGCCTTGGGTACGGGCGAAAACAGCCTTCCCGCCGAGGCTTGGACCCCTCCGACGCCGGAAGAATTGGCGGGGCACTTTCCACAGTTGGAGATCATGCAATTGATCGGCCGCGGTGGGATGGGGGCGGTCTATCGAGCGCGACAAAGGTCGCTCGGCCGTCTGGTGGCCCTGAAGGTGTTGGCCCCCAAGCATGCCGTAAATCCCAGTTTTGCCCAGCGCTTTTCGCGAGAAGCACAAGCACTGGCGGAACTGAATCACCCCAACATTGTTACCGTGCACGACTTCGGGAAAGCGGGAGAATACTACTTCCTGCTGATGGAGTTTGTGGATGGTGTCAATCTACGGCAAGCAATGTCGGCCGGGAAGCTAAAGCCCGAACAAGCCCTCGCCATCGTTCCACCGATCTGCGAGGCGTTGCAGTTTGCTCATCAGCATGGCATTGTCCATCGTGATATCAAGCCAGAAAACCTGCTGCTTGATAAAGAGGGACGTATCAAGATTGCGGATTTTGGCATCGCCCGTATGCTTCGTGTGGAAACCATTGCCGAATCGTGGCATACAAAAAGTGTGGATGCGACAAGCCCTGACTTGACGCAGCATTCGGTCCTTGGCACGCCGCAATATATGGCCCCGGAGCAAAAGGATGCGCCGCAATCCGTGGATCACCGGGCGGACATCTATTCACTGGGGGTTGTGCTTTATGAAATGCTGACCGGTGAACTTCCAGCCGGGCGGTTGGTTCCGCCGTCCCGCCGCGTCCAGGTGGATGTAAGGCTGGACGAAATTGTTTTGCGAGCGCTGGAAGTGAAACCCGAACTTCGGTTTGCGACGGCCACCGAATTTCAAACGGAGGTGGAAGCGCTCGTCGCTAAGCGTTCACCAGCGACAGAGAACGTAGATCCCTTGACCAATGGCACAAGTATTTCTGGCCTGCAATTGCTGCTGATGCTGATTGCCTTAGGGCTGACGTTCGGATTCGTTTTTCCGAAGCGGCAGGAAGTATTTGTGGGAGGACCTAATGAGCCGATGCGGTTTGTTACGTGGTCACTGGGGATCATAAAGCCCTGGCTGGTGGAAACCTATCATTATCATCTATCAAGCGTAGGCGAGGGCCGATCGGTTCGCTTTCAGGAGAGCCTTTCGTATTTGGCAGGGATTTTTGTGGTGGTGGCGTGGTTGCTAGTTGCTGCGGTGCGTAAACGCGAGTGCGGCGGTCCATGGAGTGTGATTGCGGTGGCGCTGCGAACGCCTCCGACGTCGACAAAACCGTCGCAAATATTGTGGGCCAATGTACTGCTGGTTTGGCTGACTGTCGTTAGTATTAGCCTTTCTGTTCACGCATTCATCTTGGCGATGATGCTTTTCCTGCAGGGGGACGCTCCTCCCATTCCCGCCATGCTGATTGTGAGCATTGGGCTGAGCGACGCTCGTTGTAGCCAGCCATTTGTTTTCTACCCGTCGTTCCGGCAGTCGCCTGCCCGGTGCCAAGGAATTGGCGACAAGTTCGCTACGCTGGAGGTGGTGGCTGTGGGGAGTATCACCGCTGGCTTTGGTTGCGCTGTTTTTGGTAATGCGATCTTGGGATTCGCCGAGACCTTTGCCAGCAGAGCGAAGAGTGCTGTTAGTAGATCACACGGCAAATGTGGAATCGCTAGGTCTCTCCACAATGTCGGGTAATGGGCCAGGTGGAGCGGGGGCAATGGGTGGCATGCCAGGAGGCTCCACGGGTGATGGTGGTAGTTCAGCCGCCGGGCCTTCCGACGATAGGGTGATGGGTGGTGGTTCCATGCCTCCTGGTGGAATTGGTGCCATTTCCCCGGCTCCGCTCTCCCCTCCTGTGAAAACAGAGACACATTCCGTTCAATATTACCTGCGCCATAAACTCGCCAGCGACGTGGTGGAGGAGCTAAAGCAGATCCTCCAGACGGAAAAGGGGGAAAGTGCTAAAGCGCTCGCCGATAATCAGTCACTCGTTGTCAATGCAGCGGCCGACGTCCAAAGCCGGGTGCGAACGTTTCTCGTGGTCGTTGATTGGCCCGACGGAATTGCTCGTGGTACCAATTATGAATACCCGCGTGATAGTGTGCTCCTAACAGCACGTTCGTTCTTTTATGCAACGTCGATCAAGGAAGCCCCTGAAACTGTCTCCAAGATGCTTTCAGTGGGTGTGCTGGCGCAGTTAAAGGGAGATACAAAATCCAAAGAGTATGAGACCTATCTTTCTACTGGAGAGGCTGATCTCGAATGGAAAAAGGGTCTGCAGAAAGATTGGCCAGGTAAAAAAGCCGCCATCCAGCGATTCATCGATAGCTGGCTTCGCTATCCTCTGCGAAGCTTACGCGAACAAGATGGCGTGCCAATGGGTATTGCCGAAGGGCACTTTGTGCGAGCATCGTTTGTTGGTGCTCCCGAAGACTTTTATGACTTAACGGTAGGTCAAGACTTTCCGCATTTGCCTGGTGTGGGTTACGCACGCAATTTCTATTTCGCCAGTTTACCGCCGTGGTGGAACGATGATGTGCCAGCAAAAGTGCTTGTGCCTCCGCAAAAAACGAAGGACACATTGACCAACTGGAGTTTCCTCCTTCAGCACAAGCTGGCGAGTGAGATGGTTGAGGAGTTGAAGCAGATTGTTGATCCCAAAAAGAAGGAGCAAGCGGTTGCGATGGAAGACAATCATCGCGTGATGATTGTCGGAGATCTCGATTTTCTAACGCGAGCGAAAACCTACATCCGAATCAGCGATTGGCCCGATGGAATCTCGCGTCAAAGCAACTATCAATATCCACGCGGCAGCGTCATGCATGCCACCCGCTCCTTCTTCTATGCCACTTCGATCCAAGATGCGCCCGAATATTTCTCTGAATTGCTTTCCCCTCGTGCGCTCGCAGAATTGAAGGGGGATACCAAGTCGGCCGAGTATGAAACGTGCGTCATGGGAGGTGCGATCGATGCCAACTGGGAAAAAGCACTACGCGCAGACTGGCCCGGCAAAGCAGAGGTGATGCAGCGGCTGGTAAAAAGTTGGAACAAGTACTCGCTTCAGCGCCTGCGAGAGTCGTCGGGTGTGGCGATTGGTTTTGGCGTGAAGCACTTTGTGCAAGCCTCGTTTGACGGAGACCCCTCTAACCCGAAGTTGGACTTTTCCGTCGTCGATCTGGTCATCGTTCCCGACCGCCGCAAAAACGATGCAGGTGAGCAGCGGTATCTTTTTGATAGCTTGCCCCCTTGGTGGAAAGAAGAAGCAGCTGTCAAAGCACAAAGTAAACCGGAAGAAGCAAAGTCAACCGACGAACCGAAAGCAGTGGAGGAGCCTAAGTCGCAGGATGTTCCGCAAGAGCAGCCAATGGATAAACCAGCGGCACCTACTCCAGCGGAGACGCCAGAAAGAAGCATCGAAAAGCCGCCGGAAGTTCCCAACCCTCCTACTGCCGAAACAAGCGACAGCCCATTTCAGCTACGCCAAGTGCTAGAGGCAACTGACCCAAGCGCGACTGGACGCAAACTGGCAACGAAAAAAGGGAAAGAAGAAGTGATTTATGTGGGAAAGACGCCGGCCCTCGATCACACCGCCCTCAGCTCCGCGACTGCGAAAGAGATTGAAGGGGGGCAGTGGGGGATTGAGCTTCTGTTCAATGATGATGGAGCAAAGCTGCTGGCGAAGGTCACAGAAGAGAACCTGCAAAGGCAATTGGCAATGTTTGTCAACGGCGATCTTATTGTAGCTCCCAAGGTTCAAGAGGTGATCCGTGAAAAGTTGATGGTGACGGGGATCTTCACCCAGGAAGAAGCCCGGTCATTAGCAAGCAAGATTCAAGCGGCCATCACCAAGCCTTAAATCCTTTATCCAAGCTTGGGTGCCTCGCGTTTATGTCCGATCATCCCTCTCCAAAATTTCATACCACACGCTGGACACAGGTGCTTGCCGCACGTGGAGAATCGCCGGATGCTCAGCAAGCGTTGCGTGATCTGTGTGAAGCGTATCACCAGCCGATTGAAGGATTCATCCACCAGTACTGCGACGGTCGTGAGGAGGCGCATGACCTTTCGCAAGAGTTTATTTCCAAGCTGTTGGCAGGTAATCCTCTAGGGGGTGTAGATCGAACACGAGGCAAGTTTCGCACCTACCTTTTAGGCGCGGTAAAACACTTTTTGGCAGACCAGCGGGATCGGCTTGCTGCGGTGAAGCGTGGTGCTGGTGAGAGGCTAACTTCTTTGCATGGTCCCGATGGAGCTGCGATAGAGGTGATCGATCCCCAGGGCTTTCCGCCGGATGCCTTTTTTGACCATGCATGGGCCGTCGCCGTGGTAGAGCAGGGGGTTCGGCAATTGCAGGCGGAAGCGGAAGGCCAGGGAGAGCTCGCTCGTTTTGGCGTAATGCGAAAGTGGCTGATTGCCAGCGAAGATGGCGGGGGCATGGAATTGGCGGCCCAATCGCTATCCATGTCGGCGAACGCCTTCAAGGTGGCGGTGCATCGGCTACGCAAGCGGTTCCGGCAAATCATTAAGGAAAAGATTTCAGCAACCATTGAAGACCCAGGCGAACTGCAGGAAGAGCTGAGCTATCTGATTGCAGCGCTCACCTCTCAATCAGTGGCAGATTCTCTGCCCTAAGGCATTGAAGAAATTCTTTCGGAGCCTGGCCGTTGGGTTAAAACGGTTTTGCGGCGTAATACGTGGCGTTGCAGCGTGGAAAAGCGGTAGTGAAATCGCCTTTCGAACGTGCTATAATCAGGGTCCCGCCTGAAATTCGCAACGGCCGACTCCCCACCAAAAAGGTCGCTCGTATGTCCTGCCTGCGTCGCTGCATGACCGCTTTCATCGTACTAGCCTGTTTCTGCGCGCCCGTTGGTGCCCAAGAAGCTCCGCTACACTTCGAGACGGATGTTCGCCCGATCCTCAAATCCCACTGCTTCCATTGCCATGGCGAAGAGCCAACGGTGGAGGGGAAATTGGATATTCGCCTCGTGAGGTTCCAGCTCAAAGGGGGAGAATCCGGGCCCGCTTTGAAGCCAGGCAACGCGGCCGAGAGCCTGATGTGGCAGCGGATTGAAAAGGGAGAGATGCCTCCCAAAGGTAAGGGGCTTTCCGATACTGAAAAGCAAGTGATCGCCCGCTGGATCAGTCAGGGGGCGATTACTCGTCGGCCTGAGCCGGAAACCTTGGATGCCAATAACCGCTGGACGGATGAAGAACGTGGCTTTTGGTCACTGCAACCTGTCGTGCGGCCAGCAATTCCAAGTGTTGCACATCCTGATCTTCCACGGACGGCCATTGATACCTTCCTATTGTCGGCACTGGAGGCCAAGGGGGGACTATTTGCGCCCGAGGCGGATCGGACCACGCTGGTCCGTCGGGTCTACTTTGACTTAATTGGTTTGCCTCCTTCACCCGAACAAGTGACGGCCTTCGTTCAAGATCCGTCACCTGATGCTTTTGAACGGCTGGTTGATCAGTTGTTGGCATCTCCCGCTTATGGCGAACGTTGGGCCCGACATTGGCTAGATACAGCAGGCTACGCCGACAGCGATGGCTATACCGAAACCGACCCGGAGTGCGCCTGGGCGTTTCGTTATCGCGATTATGTGATCAGTTCACTCAATGGCGATAAGCCGTTCAACCAGTTCGTGATCGAGCAGTTAGCCGGCGATGAATTGCTGACGCCTCCGTATGAGAACTTGTCAGCGGATGCGGTGGAGAAGTTGGCCGCAACCGGATTTTTACGCATGGCCCCGGATGGCACCGGCGATGGCGCGGTGGATGCCAATGTGGCCCGGAATGACTGCGTGGCAGAGACGGTCAAAATCGTTTCGACGAGTTTGATCGGGTTGACGGTGGGCTGCGCCCAGTGCCATGACCATCGCTACGATCCGATTTCGCAAAATGATTACTTTCGGTTTCGGGCCATCTTTGATCCGGCGCTCGACTGGAAGAACTGGCGTGAGAAGCCGGCTCGTTTGGTCAGCTTGTGGCAACCGGCCGATAAAGAGGCCGCCGCCAAGGTTGATCAAGAAGTGGCAGCAATCACCGCCACACGCGTCACCGAGCTAAACGTCATTGTTAGTGATGTCTTTGAAAAAGAGGTCGCTAAGCTTCCCGCGGATAAGCAGGAGTTGGCTCGTGAAGGACGTAAGACCGCCGCCGACAAACGAACGCCGGAACAGTTGGCCCTGATTAAGGAATATCCGAGCTTGAATGTCGATACGGGAAGTGTGATTTTATATGATGGCGCCCGTATCAATGAGTTTAATGCCAAGTTTGACAAGCTGATTGCAGATGCACGCCTGAAGCGTCCTGCCGATAGCTATGTCGCCTGTTTGACGGAAGTTCCGGGGCATATTCCGCCGACGCATGTCTTCTTTCGTGGCGACTTTAACCAGCCACGGGACAAAGTCTTGCCGGGTGACCTAAGCGTACTGGGTGCTAATGTCACCATTCCCGAAGATGATCCATCGCTCCCCACGACAGGTCGCCGAATCGCATTGGCCAAATACCTTACGAGCGGTAAGCATCCACTCGTAGGACGTGTGCAGGTGAATCGGGACTGGATGCACTTGTTCGGGCAAGGATTGGTCAATTCACCGGGAGACTTTGGTTTTCTGGGACAACGGCCGACGCATCCGGCACTCCTCGATTGGCTGGCAGATGAATTTGTGCAGTCGGGTTGGCAAATGAAGCGCCTGCACCGATTGATGGTTGGTTCCCATGCCTATCAGCAGTCGACCCGGCGTGACGATGCTTTGCATGCCGTCGATCCTGAGAATCGCTTGTTAGGACGCATGAATGTACGGCGACTAGAGGCGGAGGCGATTCGGGATTCCATCCTTGAAGTGGCTGGCGTACGGGTGGAAAGCATGTTTGGGCCAGCCTCGCCTGTAAATCCCGATGATGTAGGGCAAGCGATTGTCGGCAAGGCCACCCGCGATGGGAATGGACTACTTGTCGCCAAACAGGAAGACACGATCGACCAGTATCGACGAAGCATTTATATCCAAGTACGTCGCTCGATGCCGCTGGGAGTACTTGAGCCGTTTGATACTGCTACCCTAAGCCCCAATTGTGATCGGCGCAATTCTTCAACGGTTGCTCCGCAGTCGCTACTGATGATGAACAATCGGATGACGATTGAATTTTCGGAGAAGTTTGCTGCTCGGGTCTTGCGTGAGGTTGGTGATGACTTGGCTGCGGAGGCCAAACGGGCCTGGTGGTTAGCACTAGGGCGTGAGCCGACCGAGCCTCAAGTTGCCAAAGCCGTAGTGCTGCTGCAGTCGCAACGGGCCTACTTTGAAGACCTAGCTGCCAAGGCGGCGGCAACGCCTCCTCCGATGCCCATGCCAATGACACCCGCTCCGCTTGATCCCAAAACACAGGCGTTGGCTGTTTATTGCCAAGCGCTTCTGTCGTCGAATTCCTTCCTTTATGTGGATTAGTCGAATGTCAGCATCACGCTCTACGGCTTGCCAATCTCGACGACACTTTCTCGCACAGCAAGGGCTGGGCCTGGGTGGAGTTGCGCTTTCCTGGTTGCTGGCACAAGATACAGTTCAGGCAGAGCCCCTTAAGCCTTCGCTGGAAAAGCCGTCCTACGATTTGTTGCCCAAGAAGCCGCACTTTGCCCCGCAAGCGAAGGCGATGATCTCCATGTTCATGCAGGGAGGTCCTTCGCACCTGGACTTGTGTGATCGCAAGCCCGAACTAGAGAAGCGGCACATGCAGCCGTTCAGCGGCGAGATCAAATACGACAATGCGGCCGAGTCCTCTGCCAAAATCTGGAGTGGCCCTTGGAAGTGGCAGCGTCATGGCCAAGTGGGGATGGAGCTTAGCGAACTGCTGCCTCACCTGGGAACGATTGCCGATGACATTACTTTGATCCGGTCGATGCATACTGGGGTCAATAACCACGGCCAATCGATCTATGCATTGCATCATGGTCGGATTACCGCTGGCCGGCCAGTACTTGGTTCTTGGTTGACCTATGCACTGGGGACAGAAAGCCAGAACTTGCCGGCGTTTGTTGTGCTGGCTGATCCCGGTGGTCTGCCGGTCCTTGGTACGGATTGCTGGTCCAATGGTTGGCTGCCGTCGCTCTATCAAGGAACCGTTGTCCGGCCGCGCGAGCCGCGGATGCTTAACCTGGATCCTCCGGCGAAATTGGCGGGCTTGCCGCAAAAGCAGTTTTTAGATTTTCTCAGTGAGATTAATGCCGAGCATTTGGCGGCCCATCCTGGCGAGAATGACCTTGCAGCTCGTATTTCCTCCTATGAACTGGCGGGTCGCATGCAGACCGCGGCCAAGGAAGCCTTGGATTTATCGCAAGAGACGGAAGCCACCCACAAGGCATACGGTCTGGATCAAGATGCGACCCGCGATTTTGGTAGCCGCTGTTTGATTGCGCGGCGTTTGGTGGAACGTGGCGTCCGCTTTGTGCAGCTGTATACGTCGACGCAGCAATGGGATCACCATGGGGCCATCACGACTGCCCTTCCTGCGGCATGCAAGAAGATTGACCAGCCTGCGGCGGCACTCGTCGCTGATCTGAAGGCACGCGGCCTACTGGATAGCACGCTCGTCCACTGGGGTGGTGAGATGGGACGATTGCCAGTCATTCAAAATGAGAAGAATGTCGGCCGTGACCACAACACCTATGGCTTTAGCAGCTGGATGGCGGGGGGTGGGATCAAGGCTGGCTTGGTTTACGGCGAAACCGACGAGTTTGGGCACCGGGCGGTCAAGGATGTCGTCAACCATTACGACTACCATGCAACGCTACTGCACCTGTTTGGGCTTGATCCCGCAAAGCTCACGTTTGCACGCCCGGGGGGCGTGGGGACGCTACTTGACGGCCAACCTGGTAAGATTGTATCGGGCATTTTGAAGAATCCGCCGCCGGCAACTACTTACGCGTAAGTCAGCACCATGATGCAGAGCAACCTCCATCGTTTTGGGTTTGCCAAATCCGTCGTCGGGGCGCTATTCATGCTCCTCTGCGGTGTGGGGCTGGCAAGTGGTGCTGATAGTCCAGCCGAGTCAGAGGCTTTCTTTGAGCGTGAAGTGCGTCCCCTGTTGGTGGATGCCTGTTTGCAATGCCATAGCAACAAAAAGCAGGAGTCTGGCCTGCGGCTCGATTCGCACGCGGCCATGGTGAAGGGGGGCGATAGTGGTCCTGCATTGCAAGTGGATGCACTCGACAAGAGCCTGATCCTGCAGGTGATTAGTTACGAGGGGGAGATTCGCATGCCCCCCAAAGAAAAGCTCACCCCCGCTCAGATCGATGTGCTGCGACGCTGGGTAATGTCCGGTGCCCAGTGGCCGAAGTCGGCCGTCACGGTGAATTCTGTTCGCCCGGGCGAGATAACTCCTGAAGAACGGAAGCACTGGGCGTTTCAGCCCGTCGTAGCTCCGCCGGTTCCGGCCGTCACTAATTCGGCATGGCCACGAACGGACATTGATCGGTTTATCCTGGCGAAGCTGGAAGCCAACAAGCTGGCACCCGTAGGCGATGCTTCAAAGCGCACGCTGATCCGCCGTGTGACGTTCGACCTGATTGGGTTGCCACCAACACCGGACGAGATCAGCGCGTTTCTCTCGGATGACTCGCCGCAGGCTTGGGAAAGAGTGATCGATCGATTGCTGGCTTCGCCTCACTATGGGGAGCGCTGGGGACGGCACTGGCTCGATGTGGCCCGCTATGCGGATACTGCTGGCGATGGAGCCGACTATCCGATTCGCGAGGCGTATAAGTATCGCAATTACGTGATCAATTCGCTAAACGCGGACATGCCTTACGATCAGTTTGTGCGCGAGCAAATTGCCGGAGACATTTTGGCTGCTCAATCGCCTGATAATCCACGATTTGCCGATCAAGTGATTGCAACCGGTTTCATCGCGGTGACCAAACGGTTTGGCTACAACATCAATACCGAGTTCCAGCACCTCGATATTTCGGACACGCTGGAAAGTACGGGGCGGGCGCTGATGGGCCTGTCGATTGGATGCGCTCGTTGTCACGATCACAAGTATGAGCCGATCACCGCCAAAGATTATTACGCGCTGTACGGCATCTTTGCGAGTTCCAACTACACCTTTCCCGGTGGCGAAGAGTATAAAAAGCCACACAACCTGGTCCCGCTCGTTCCTGCCAAGCGAGTAGATGAGCTGGAAAATGATCGCAAGGCCAAGTTGGCATCGCTAGATGCAGAACTTGCTGCCCAGGAAGGAAAGCGAAAGTTGGCCGTCGATGCGTTTACGGTTGGCGGCGGGTTGGACTTGGCTTTTGAGGCCCAGACGTTAGGTGTTCCCCCTTCCAACCCGTGGTTTACGGCCGGGCCGAATACGATTCTGGCCGAAGCGCAAAGCCCGTTTAGCCATGTGCATCCGGCAGGCACGCGCGGCGTGCGAATTGGTGTTGGAAACGTGCACGATGGCATTCGCCAACATTTTGGGCCGTTCAAGAGTGAAGACACTGGTCGTCTTCATTTCAATATTGATCTACGTAACGTAGAGATCAAAGATCGGCCGGGAGCTTATCGGCTGTACTGGGGACACGGCGCACTGATCACGTTGGCGATTGAATGCAGCATTGATGCCAAGGGGCTTTCCATTCGCAATGGCGACAAGTTTGAACTAGTGAGGGCGATGGAGCCAGGCACTTGGTACAACCTGCAACTAGATGTTGATGTTGCGGCGAAGAAGTTCTCCGGCCGAGTGGAAAAGGAAGGGGAGGTTTCTGAGTTTGCAAGCTTTGCCTTTCATCCCCAGTGGGATGGTATTTTGGATACGTTTGTCAGCGATGGTATTGGTCAAACAACTGGGGCCTTTCCGACGCGGGATATTGATAACATCGCGTGGTCCAAAGAACCGCTGCCAAAGCTGGGGGCTGCTGCCGTGGCTGCGGTCGCTGCCAATGCCGAAAAGCTCAACCAACTGCGTCAGGATTTGGCCAAGGCGGACGAAGCGATAAAGGGGCTGAAAGCCAAGAAGGATGAGCTCGCAGGTGCTTCGCTTTACGAGGTTGCCTATGGTGTAAGTGAAGGGAAGCCGATGACGGCCCGCATTCAAAAGCGAGGAGAGCCTCTTCGGCCAGGGGATGAAGTTCCTAGACGCTTTTTGGAGATCCTGGGTGGCGATCCATTGCCCGCTTCTGCGACGGGAAGTGGGCGATTGGAGCTTGCCGAGTGGATCACGCGTCCGAGCAATCCGCTGACGGCTCGCGTGATGGTGAATCGCATTTGGCAGCAGCATTTTGGACGCGGGATTGTGTCGTCGCCCAGTGATTTTGGCATTCGAGGGGAAGCACCATCTCATCCGGAGTTGCTGGACTTTTTGGCCTCGACCTTCATGCGAGATGGTTGGTCGCTCAAGCGATTGCATCGGCAAATCTTGCTGTCGCGAGTGTATCAATTGGCCAGTCAGCCCGCGGCAGAGACGCTAACGGTAGATCCGCACAATGCGCTGTGTTCGTATCACACGCCGCAGGCTCTCGATGCCGAATCGATTCGTGATGCAATCCTGGCGATCAGCGGCAAGCTCGACAGGAAACAACCAGAGGGGCATCCTTTCCCACCTGTGTCGCAGTGGACGTTCACGATTCATTATCCCTTCCATGCTGTGTATGAGTCGTCCCATCGCAGTGTCTATCTGATGATTCAGCGATCACGAAAAAACCCGTATCTAACACTGTTTGATGCGGCCGATCCGAATATCAGCACCGCCCTTCGCCAACCGACCATCACGCCGACACAGGCGCTCTTCTTGATGAACGCCCCGTTTGTGCATGAACAGGCGACTGCCTTCGTCGAGAACCTGCAAAAGTCGGTGGCCGATGAGGAGGGACGCATCCGATTGGCCTACCTTTTAGCGACTGGCACAGAGCCGACGCCTGAAGGTATTCAAGAGGCCAAGGACTTTATGGCGGCCTATCAAACACAGTTGGGGGATAGCGCTCCTGGTGGACCGATTGCGGCATGGAATGCTTATGCCCGCGTGTTATTAACGTCGAATGGGTTTTTGTATGTGGACTAACCAAATGCCAACGCCCCTTTCTCGACGTGAAATGCTCTCGCAATGTGCCGGGGGCTTTGGCGCGATTGCATTGGCGGGCATGTTGGCGCAGGCCGATGCAGAAGAGAGCCCAATTGCAGATCCGCTGGCGGCGCGTCCGGGGCATTTTCCGGCCAAGGCCAAACGCGTAATCTTTGTGTTTTCCACGGGGGGCGCTTCCCATGTGGATACCTTTGACTACAAGCCGAAGCTATTTGCTGACCACGGCAAAACCATTCATATCGACAACTGGCAAGGCAAGCTTGGCAAGTTCGAGCGGACTCTGAAACGCCCTAGCTGGGAGTTTAAACCCTACGGCAAGAGCGGCACGATGGTGAGTGATCTATTCCCACATTTGGGTTCGGTCATTGACGATGTCTGCATTATCAACTCGCTGGAAGGGGACCATACCGGCCACGATAAGGCCACGATGGGAATGCATACAGGATCTTTCAATTTTGCCCGACCTAGCATCGGCTCCTGGGTAAGTTACGGCCTTGGAACGGTCAATCAAAACCTGCCGTCGTTCATGGTAATTGCCCCTTCGGCTCCGTATGCGGGCGCACAAACTTGGGGGGCCGATTTTCTTCCGGGCTGTCATCAGGGGACACACGTGGTTCCGGGGCCTACGCCATTGGCGAATTTGGAACGTCGGACCAAGACCGAAGATCTGCTCAGCCATGGAACTAAAGATGCGGCAGCAGGTGAATGCACGCCATCTGAAGGAGCATGCGGCCAATCCAGCGCTCGAAGCTCGGATCAAATCTTTTGAAACGGCATTTGGAATGCAGCGCAAAGCGCCTGAGGCGTTTGATATTGGCAAAGAGACCGACGCCACATTAACCGCCTATGGCCTAGCTCGGGGAGCGACCTCCGGTTTTGGTTGGCAATGCCTTGTGGCACGTCGACTTGCTGAGCGTGGGGTGCGGTTCATTGAGCTGATCGATACGGGTTCGGGCTCGGGAGGCAATTGGGATTCGCACGGCGACATGGCAGCCCATGCTCCATTGGCCAAGGCCATGGATCAGCCGATTGCCGCGTTGCTGGCCGATTTAAAGCAGCGAGGGATGCTGGACGATACCCTGGTGATTTGGACGACCGAGTTTGGTCGTACGCCGTACAACACCAGTGCCGACGCTAAGGGCCGCGAGCACCATCACCAAGTCTTTTCCTCCTGGATGGCAGGTGGTGGAGTAAAGGGGGGCATGGTTTACGGTGCTTCGGATGAACATGGGATTGCCGTTGGAAGCGACCGTGTACATGTTCATGATTTCCATGCCACAATCTTGCACCTGCTGGGGCTTGACCATGAAAAGCTTACCTATCGCCACGCAGGCCGCGACTATCGCTTAACAGATATTGCCGGAAATGTCGTGCATAAGATTGTCGCCTAACGAAACCTGCCGATTTTTTCTTTCGTAGGCCATGTTTGGTAAGGAATCGAGCGGGATTCTCGTTGAGAAGTTGCGATTGAACTGGTCAGCGTTTGAATTAGGATGGAGGATCCCTCTCTATCTTTGCGTAACGACCGTTTTTGAAGCGATTTGTTCTCTATGACTTGCTGCATCTGCCATGGGGAATCTCTACAGCCCCGATTTCCCCGCGGGAAGTGGAGCTATCAGTTATGTAGCTCGTGCGGCCATGCGCGGCTGTCACCGTGGGAAGCTCTGGAACAGCTAGACGATTTCTACGAAGAGTCGTACTTTGTCGATAGCTCGACCGGCGGCTATTCCAACTATGTTCAGGATGAAGCTCTGCATCGTCTGAATGCCAAGGATCGATTACGGCATGTAGCGGCCGCAGGTGGGAAGGGAGGACGCTTGCTGGATGTTGGATGTGCGGCAGGGTTCTTTTTGGATGAGGCTCAGAAGAGTACGCCGCACTGGGATGTTGTGGGGATGGACTGCTCGGGCTGGGCGCGTCGAATCGCACAGGAGCGATTTGGCATCAAGTCATATGGCTCATTGGCAGAGGTAAAACAGAACGAGCAACAGCCGTTTCAGGCTGTCACGATGTTTCAGGTGCTGGAACATATTCCCTCTCCAGAAGTGGCGCTGCGGGACGTGGCTGCTTGCCTAGATGAGCATGGATCGCTGGTGATTGAGACGTGGGACCGCGAAAGCTTTGTCGCTCGCATGTTTGGAAATCATTGGCAACAAATCACGCCCCCATCGGTACTGCACCTGTTTTCACGGCGCAGTCTGAAAAGTTTGGTAGAGGCGTGTGGATTTACCGACGTGAAGATTCGCGCAAGCGGCAAGCGAGTTTCGGTAGGCTTTGTTGGCAACCTGCTGCACAAGAAGTATCCACGGCTTTTGGCCCCGCTGGGGTGGCTTACCTCGCGAGCTTGGATTCGCGACTGGTCGGCGATTTATGCCTTGGGAGACCTGGTAACGTTGACCGCTCGCAAAGCGTAGTACCTACCAGCGGTAGGAAGCTCCCACGCCCGTAAATGCAAGATTTGCCGCTGGCTCATTGAGGCCTGTGCCAATATGGGCATCTAGCTGGAAGTCTTCAGTAACAAAGTACACAAAGCCGCCGTGCAGATAATGCTGGGGAAGTTCCGTGGCCGCATTGCAGGGAATGAAAGCAATCCATTCCGTAAAACCGCCAACACGTTCAGTGATCTCGTACTCGAAATTGATCGTTTGAATCGCTTCGGTGTAGTACGTCGTTCCATTTCCATCAAGCCGGCGATTGAGCTGGCTATTGCATTCGAGTTCTAGCCAGTCATTGAGCGCCCAGGAGTAGGCGAGGTTAAATCCAGGTAGTACCTCGCGCGAAGTGAAAGCTTGTGATCCCACAGGAACTCGCATTTGCGGAAACAGAGCAACTTCCGGCAGATAGCCGTATTGCTGCATGAGTGCGAGCTTAGCACCGATGTACATATCATCGGCACCCTGCTGCCAGGTTGCGGGTCCGCCGCCGGAGATGTTCCGCTCGACGAGATAATTGGCGGCTAGGCGAAACTCAAACCATTCGGCAAAGATTCCCGCTCGCAGCAAAGGCTCGGGAAACGAGTGCGTTGTTACGGAGGTTCCTTGCGAGCTGTCATGCGTGATCGTGTAACCTGTTTCCAGTTGCACTCGGCCTAGACCCACAAGATTGCTGGCCTCGCTGAAATGCGGGCGATCGGTGACGATCCGAGTGCTCGTGCTTTCAGGAACCTGCGGCTGCCCTTCGAACCACTGAAAGAGGGTCTTTTGGGTGCGGAAGGAATCTGCCCCAAAATCACTGGCAGTGAATTCCGGGGCTGCTGGTGGTTCCTGCGCTTCGACGCGGCTGCATACCCCTGCTAGTGAGAGCAGGCTGAGTTGCAGAAATGCGCGTACTAAGGTGCCAGGTTTCATATCGATTGTATCGACATGAGTGTGCGATATATTCGCACAAAGTTTTGATCGACCAAAAGTAGTTTTGATTGATCAAAAAACTCGCTTAACGCTAGCACTTAAAAGAGAGTTTTGTCGGGCTCGCCATATAGACGCTTCACGATTTTAAGATCGTCGTTTGCTTTGTCTTCTTGATGGAGTTCCTTTAGCACCAGAGCTCGGTGGTAGAAGATGACAGCAATTCCCTTTTTTACCGTGGCAACATCCGGTGTCTTGGGCGCCTTGAGGCGGGGAGCCTTGGCATCCTTCTGAGATTCTGTGGCATCGTTGCTCAACGCAATCAACTTTGACGAGATGGGGTCGGCATTCAAGCCTGCAACGGCCGCATCCATGTCTTTGAGCGCTTCATCAAACTTTCCAAGGCGATACAGAATAAATCCTCGGGTGTCCAAACACATGAGCTTGGAACTGGCTGCTGCAGATTGGTCTTTTTCCGTGGCGGGAAAAGCTTCCAGAATCTCCAGCGCGGAATTGATGTTAGTCAATGCTTCTGGAAGTTCCAGATTGCCAACTGCCTGCGAGTAGGCCAGAGCATTGAGTGCGATTTCACGAGCTGGCGAACCACTGGCAATACTTTGAGCATTAATGGTTTTAAAAATCGCAATGGCTTCGGTCGGGCGGTCGAGCAATTGCAGTAGTTCCGCTCGCTCCATTAGGAGGCTGGTATCTTTGGGAATCGATTCGAGGCAGGTATCTAGATACTCAAGCGCCTTAACATAGTTCTTCTCTTCCTTTTCCCAGACGGCCAAGACACGCGGAACGTAAAGGCTGCCTGGCTGCCAGCGCAAGGAATCGTTTAGCGTTGCGCGTGCTTGATCCTTGTGCCCTTGGGTCCATTGCTCGATAGCAGCAGCTCGATACCAACGGGCAATTTCCGAGGGTATCTGCTGTAAAAGCACGAAGACGATGAGGGCAACACTGGAAAAGATCGACCAGCGCCACAAGCTGCGAGCGGAGGAAGGGGGCTGACGTCCCGGCTTCGATCCATGGACTACGGTCACCTTGGACGGTAACGGCCGTTTGGGATCTTGGTCATCGGAAAGGGAATAGGGGTCATCCATGAGATTAACGCAGTCGAGGGAAGCCGCTGGAGAGAGGTCGCAATTAGTACAATTGCACTACTGATAGTGTACCAAACTCGGGGCAAAGGAGGAGTCGTTATTCTGTTACCTGTCAGGGCTTCTCGGCTATAAAGCGGGTAACTTTGAATGGTTAACGAGGCCGGTTGGCGGAAGGCCACGCGGGTAATAAGCTGAAGAGGCAGCTGGCCACTTGGTTTTTGGAGCAGAAATTGAGCCTTCACGAATACTATCTGGGATGTCCGGTTTGGGCCTGCCCAGGCTGGGTGGGCAAGGTTTTTCCTGCTGGCTGCAAGCGAGCTGAATGGCTGGGGTACTATTCGCAGGCATTTAATACGGCGGAAGGAAACAGCACGTTTTACGGCCTTCCCTCGTTAGACTCTGTTCGGCGGTGGGGAACGGAGACGGCGACGGGATTTCGCTTTGCCTTGAAGTTTCCGCGTGTCATCAGCCATGAACGGGAACTGGTTGGAGCAGAAGCGGACACCTTGGCATTTCTCGATGTTTTGAAGGTCCTTGCGGAAGCAGATCGGCTAGGGCCTTCTTTCTTACAGCTGTCACCGACATTTCACGGTAGGCAGTTTAGCGCTCTTGAGGCATATCTGCGGGCGTTGCCACGTGAATTTCCGTATGCGGTGGAAGTGCGTCACTCCGATTGGTTCGATCAAGGGACGTGGGAGACGCGGCTAGATGACTTGCTATCCGAGTTGCAGATTGACAAGGTTGTGTTTGATACTCGGCCCCTGTTTTCTGCGCCACCCAGTGATGAAAGCGAACAGGAATCGCAGCGACGAAAACCACGTTCACCCATTCGTTGGAACTGTACGGGGCAACGGCCGATGTTGCGGCTCGTGGGTCGCAATCAGGTAGAGCTTGCTCAGCCCTGGGTAAATGAATGGGGGCCGATTGTTGCTGGATGGATTTCCGAGGGGAAACATCCTTATATTTTTACCCATGCTCCTGATGATACGTACGCACCAGAGTTTACCCAGCTTTTTCACCAGACGCTCAGGCAGCACCTGCCGGCCTTGCCTCTGCTACCTGCTTGGCCTGGGAAAATGGCTCCCACGAAGCCACGCCAATTGCCGTTGTTTTAATGGCCATTAAACCTAACTGCCTGTGCGGCCGATAGTTGGGGACCCGCATACAAATGCGCGAACCTTTTGATACGGCCCGACTCCTATCCCTTGAGAAAAGAACCTGGGGAAGGCGAGTGCCATCGGGCACGAAACGAATGTGTGTGATTTCATGGTAGAGGCAATTACAAACTACTTGCAGCAGCAATTGGCGAACAATCAGCTGTTTAGCGGTGGTCTGATACTGATGATTGGTGGTGGCATCCTTGCCTACTTCCGTGAGGTACCTGCGCGCTTGTGGGGTTGGATTCGTGGGCAGCTCATCATTGAAATCGACATCCTGGATAATGAATCGGCGTTTGAATGGATTGAGCTTTGGCTTGCCGAGCATAGCTATTCTCGCGACCACGCCCGATCGTTGGCGGTGAAGACAGTACCTGTCGATTTTGCTCAGCGTGAGAAGTCACCTGGAATGGATGAACGGCCGAGGATCTTGTTTACCCCTGCGCCGGGATGCCACTGGCTGTTTTATCGAGGCCGGTTGGTCTGCCTTTACCGAGAGCGGCCGAGTGCGAATCAGAAAACGCCCCAAGCACAGAATGTGCGAGAGTCGTTTAGCATCACGATCTTTAGTCGTGATCGCAAGATCGCTCGGCAGTTGCTAGAAGATGCTCGCGATGTGGCATTGCCTCGTGGTGAAAGCCGGCTGAGCATCTATCGCGTTAGCTACTGCAGCTGGTCGGAACAAATGAAGCGATTGCCGCGTAATCCAGAGTCGGTCGTTCTGCACAATGGACTGATGGAGGACTTGGTAGACGACGTTCGGCAGTTTTTGACGCGTCGTGAATGGTATGCTGAGAGAGGTGTTCCATATCGACGTGGATACTTGCTTTATGGGCCACCTGGAACCGGCAAAAGTTCTGCAGTTTTGGGAATCGCATCGGCCTTGAAGATGGATATTGCCATGCTCAGCCTGAGTAATTCCTCTTTGGAAGATGCCGAGCTGCTGGAACTGCTTGCTAATGTGCCCCCTAACAGCGTTGTCTTGATCGAGGATATCGATTGTGCGTTTGTAGAACGATCAGCAACTGGCGAAAAGAACAATCGTTTGTCGTTTAGTGGATTGCTGAATGCCTTGGATGGCGTTGCGGCCGGAGAAGGCCGCGTGCTGTTCGCAACGACCAACCATTTAGAGAAACTAGACGCCGCGCTGATTCGGCCGGGTCGAATTGACCGTAAAGAAGAGATTGGCTTTGCCAGCCGGCAGCAGATCAAGACGTTGTTTCAGCGTTTTTATCCCGGTGTTGATGAGGCGATGGCCTGCTACTTTGCTGGCGAGGTGCCTGAAGGTTGTGTGACCATGTCGGCGGTGCAAACCCACCTGCTGCGCTATGCAGATCATGTGGACCGTGCTCTAGCCAATGTGGACAAGCTGGTTTCCTCAGGTGCCGACGGCAAGGTTGCCTTTCCAGCGACGGAAGAGGAACTGGTTTGGCACGTGTAGAGTACGAAAGCGAACCGAACCGCGGCAATAGAAGAGCGTTGCCGCGATTCGGCGATGGTGGTGTCTAAGCCGAAGACAGTTGACGAAATTGCGCAGGGGTGATGCCGACTGCCTGCCGAAATGCACGGGTAAATGCGCTTTGGTCGGCATATCCACAGTCAAACGCGACCTGCACAATCGGTCGGTTTGTCTTTTTTAGTTTATGGATCGCAGCGTTGATCCGTTCTTGAAATAAAAACTGAGAGAGTGACACTTGAAAGACTCGCTGCATCCGCTGGGAGAGTTGGTAGGGAGAAAGCCCTGCACGCTTTGACAATTCTGATGTTGTTAGCGGTAGGTGAAGCGATGCACGAATAAAATCGACCAGGTCTCGAAGCGAGGCAAGGTCTTCTTGATTAGGATCGGCGGCAGAGATGTCACGTGAGATGCCGATCAGCCCCACAATTGCCCCTTGGCGGTCTTGTAGTGGAATCTTGTCGGTGAGGCACCACCCCGTTTGACCACCGGGATAGAGATGAAGCTCCAGTTGTTTTTGTAGGGCTTGGCCGGAGGCAAGAATCGCCTCATCCTGTTCACGGTAGCTTTGACCGAGCGGTGCCGGAAAGAGTTCATCGGCTCGCCGTCCTAAGGCTTCGGCCTTGGAGGAGAGGCGAAGTCGGCGAACCAAGGTTTGATTCACCACTAAGTACTGCAGCGATTGGTTTTTTAGAAAGAAGACCATGTCGGGCTGGTTGTCGAACAGAGGTTCGGCAGGGAATGGGGTGCCCAAGCTGGTGAGGAATTCGGCAAGCATTGGCGAGAGGGTTAAGTTGGGGAAGCAGGGGATGGCATTAGTATGCGCTAAATGCAGTATAAAGGTATAAAGATGCCAAGAGTCGATTGCATCTTTATGGCAATATATGGCCTGCGATGCCGTCTGTGCTAGGGATTTTGTGCTGTGCGCAGACGGAAGTTGTGGGTTGGGGTGCGATTGGCGCACAGAACCAGGTGAAAATGCGACGGGGGATGGTCTAGGCAGGGCCTTGAGGCTCTGATATTTGCTTCACGTGGGACGATCCTCAAAACCTAAAAGATATTCTTAGTAAAAGTGTGAATCGATGCGACATTTGCCGATTTCGAGTGAGCTGTTTGTTTCGAACCGCAAGCGATTGGCTGCGATGCTTCCCCCGGGCAGTATGGCGATCTTGAACGCCAACGATGTACTGCCGACCAATGCGGATGGGTCGCTGATGCTGGTGCCGAACTCGGACCTGTTCTACCTAAGCGGGATTGGGCAAGAAGAATCGGTTCTGTTGTTGTTTCCTGATGCGTTTGAAGAAGCACATCGCGAGGTTCTGTTCTTGCGGCAAACGAGCGCAGAACTGGCCATCTGGGAAGGGCATAAGCATACGAAGGAAGAGGCCAAGGAGCTTTCCGGCATTGCAACGGTGAAGTGGCTTTCGGAGTTGCCACGCATGTTGCGGGCTCTAATGTGTGACGCGAACAAGGTGTTTCTCAATACGAATGAGCACAAGCGAGCTGCGTGTGAGGTGGAAACCCGCGATGATCGCTTTGCGAAGAAGTTGCGAGCGGAGTATCCGCTGCATCAGTATGACCGGCTGGCAAAGCTACTGCATACGCTACGATTGCCGAAATCCAATATCGAACTAGACCTGCTGCGGGAAGCGGTGGCGATCACCGATCGCGGGTTTAAACGCGTTTGCAAAATGACCAGGCCAGGCGTGATGGAGCATGAGATCGAGGCCGAGTTTGCCCACGAGTTCATCAAGAGCCGGGCAAAGTTTGCGTATACGCCGATCATTGCTGCCGGTAAAAACGCATGTGTACTGCACTACATTTCTAATGACCAGCCCTGTAAAGATGGCGATGTGCTGCTGCTAGACGTGGCAGCCTCGTACGCGAATTACAATGCGGACCTCACCCGCACGATTCCCGTCAACGGTAAGTTCACCCCTCGGCAGCGAGCGGTTTATGATGCGGTGCTACGAGTACTTCAGGGCTCCGTTGCAGGAGCCACCGTCGGAAAGCTGCATCGCGATTGGCAGCGTGAATCTCAAGAGATGATGAATGAAGAGTTGCTCAAGCTGGGACTGATCACCAAAGAGCAAATTGCCAAAGAGACCAAGGATGAAATGGCCTGCCGCAAGTACTTCATGCATGGGCTTGGGCATCCACTAGGTTTGGATGTGCACGATGTGGGAAACATGTCGGAGCGATTTGGTCCAGGCTGGGTGCTGACGGTAGAGCCAGGCATCTATATCCCTGAAGAAGGCTTTGGGGTGCGTCTGGAAAATGACATTATTGTGACGGAGAAGGGGCCCGTCGACTTGATGGCGGATACGCCGATTGAAGCGGAAGCCATCGAAGATTTAATGGCCAGCAAGTAGTTTCTGGCTGATGCGTAAATTGAAGTGCGATTAAGGTTTGTAGGTTTCACTAATAAGCGACACGACCATGCGTGAAATTGATTGGAAAGATGTTTTCCCCGCAGTGACGACTCAGTTTCGTCGGGACCAGTCTTTGGATTTGGAGGCTTCGGCGAATCACTTTGAGGCGCTAATTGCTTCAGGGGTAGCCGGGCTAATTGTCTGTGGTTCTTTGGGGGAGAATCAATCGCTTGCCCCAGAAGAGAAACGTGCGGTTGTAAAGAAGGCCGTTGAAGTGTCGCGTGGACGCGTTCCTGTGGTGAGTGGTGTAGCTGAGACAAGCACCGCCGCCGCATGTGCCTACGTGAAAGATTGCGAGACACTGGGGGCCAGTGGTTATATGGTGATGCCAGCCATGGTTTACAAGGCCGACGGCCGAGAGACGATGAACCACTTTCGGCAAGTTGCCAAGGCAACGAACCTTAGCTGGATGCTCTATAACAATCCCGTCGGTTACACGGTCGATGTGACGGCCAAGCAGTTTGCCGAACTATCAGACATTCCTAACTTGCAAGCAATCAAGGAAAGTTCCGCCAACACGCGGCGAATCACGGAACTGCGGATTGAGGTAGGTAATCGGTACCGCTTGTTTGTTGGTGTGGATGATCTCATCCTTGAATCCTCCGTGCTGGGGATTGATGGATGGGTTGCTGGTTCTGGCATCGCCTTCCCCACAGAAAACCAATACTTTTGGAATCTCACCCGGCAAGGGAAGTGGGAAGAGGCTCGCAAGCTGTATCAATGGTTCTATCCGCTGCTAAAGCTGGATACGCACATCAAGTTTGTGCAGTACATCAAGCTCGCTGTGCAGGAAGCTGGTCTTGGAAGCGAATGGGTGCGTGAGCCACGTTTGACGCTGGATGGCGCTGAACGTGAGGCCGTTTTGAAGGTGATTCACCAAGGCATCGCCAATCGACCCAAGCTTGCTTAGGCCCAAAGTCGCTTTGAACCCTGGAAAGTGATCTAGCCATGTTGCCTGATATTGAGGTCATCGATTCGCATACGGCCGGCGAGCCAACGCGAGTGGTGATAGCCGGCGGACCCGATTTGGGACGTGGCAGCATGGCTGCGCGGTTGACGGTCTTTCGAGAGAAGTTTGATCACTATCGAAGTGCCATCGTCAATGAGCCGCGAGGAAGCGATGTAATTGTTGGGGCGCTGCTGCTCGAAAGTGATTTGCCGGAGTGTGCTGCGGGCATCTTGTTTTTCAACAATGTTGGCTATCTCGGCATGTGTGGGCATGGCACGATCGGTGTCGTCGAGACCCTGCGGTACTTGGGGCGGCTAAAGCCCGGTTGCGTGAAGCTGGAAACGCCCGTCGGAGTGGTGGAAGCAGAACTGTCGGAAGACGGGGCGGTACGTGTGAGCAATGTTCCCTCCTACCGCGTAGCAAAAGGGGTCGCAGTGACGACGGAGTTTGGAGACTTCGTCGGTGACGTTGCCTGGGGAGGAAATTGGTTCTTCCTTGTTGAAAATGTGCCGGTGGACCTTCGGCTGGCGAATGTTAGCAAATTAACAGCCATCGCTGAGGCGTTACGCTTGGGCATTCATGCGGCAGGCTATCCGGAAGTTGATCATGTGGAGCTGTTTGCCAAGCCGCAACGGGCCAGTTCCCATTCTCGCAACTTTGTGCTTTGCCCTGGAAGTGCCTACGATCGTTCCCCTTGTGGCACAGGATTAAGTGCCAAGCTTGCTTGCTTGGCAGCCGATGGCAAGCTGGCCGAGGGAGAAAGTTGGGTGCAGGAAAGCATCTTGGGGACCGAGTTTTTGGGTTCGTTCCAGTTTGCGGCAAACGATCGTAAGCAAATATTGCCGGTGATTACCGGGCGAGCGCATGTTTGTGCGCACAGTAAGTTGCTGCTCCGCGATGGTGATCCGTTTTGTTTTGGAATTCGTGCTTAAGAGAGCCATCGGCCGTTTGTATGACAAAGCCCAAGCATGTGGTGGTAATCGGCGGCGGTGTGATTGGCCTAGCGACGGCCTACTATTGCTGTCAGCAGGGAGATCGCGTCACAGTCATCGATCGCAAGCCGGCCCGTCGCGACGGTTGCTCCTTTGGCAATGCCGGCATGATTGTGCCGAGCCATTTTATTCCACTGGCTGCCCCGGGCATGGTTCAGTTGGGGCTGAAGTGGATGTGGAATCCGGAGTCTCCGTTTTATATCCAACCTCGTCTCTCTTGGGATCTGATCTCATGGGGGATGAAGTTCTGGAAGGCGAGCACCAAGGAACATGTCGCGCGATGTAGCACGCTTTTGCGTGATTTGCATTTGGCCAGCCGGCAAGCGTATGAAGAACTTAGTACGAGTGGCCTTGCGCCGTTTGATTTGACGCAGCGTGGGCTATTGATGCTTTGCAAAGAGGCCAAAACGCTGGAGGAAGAGTCACATGTGGCGGAGCAGGCCAATCGCCTGGGGGTTCCGGCAGAGGTGATGACTTGCGAAGAAGTTTCGAAGCAAGATCCCGGTGTGACGATGGATGTAGCGGGGGGAGTTTACTATCCGCGTGACTGTCACCTATCGCCAGGAAAGTTCATGGCGGGATTGGAAAGCTGGCTGACAAAATCGGGCTGCCAGTTTGTGTGGGAAGGAGAGGTGACAGGAGTCCGTAGCGAAGGTGGCCGCATTGGTGCAGTGGAGGTTGTGCATCAGGCGACCAAAGCTTCGGAGTGGATTGAAGGGGATGAGTTTGTGGTAGCTGGCGGAGCGTGGTCGCCGCTACTGGCGCAGAAGTTCCGCATCTCGCTACCTATGCAAGCCGGAAAAGGATACAGCGTAACGGTACAGAAACCCCGTCAGTTGCCAGAGCTCTGCTCGATCTTTACCGAAGCCCGCGTGGCGGTAACGCCGATGGGAGGAACGCTGCGGTTTGGTGGCACGATGGAGATGTCCGGGCTGAATGAAAACATCTCCCCGCGACGCGTGCAGGGGATTGTGCGTGCCGTTCCGAAATACTTCCCTCAGTTTGAAGAGCAAGATTTTTCCGGCATTTCGCCGTGGGTTGGGTTGCGCCCTTGCTCTCCCGATGGCATGCCCTATTTGGGGCGCGCAAAACACTGGGGCAACCTGATCATTGCGACCGGGCACGCGATGATGGGCCTAAGCCTGGCTCCCGTGACGGGAAAAGTGGTCTCGACACTGGTGCGCGGCGAACGCTGGCCGATGGATATGGGGGCAGTAGCACCCGACCGATATAGCTAACTTTGGCAACAATATACCTGACACACTTGCCCAGAAGTAGGGAACGGCTCACGATGATCGCATCCAGAGAAGAGTTCATCCAATTGCGTGACGCCAACGATCCTCGGGCGACTCATGACGAGGCCCTAGAAGAGGTTTGGATGGATGTCGCCTCTAACTGCCCCGAGTACCGATTCTGGGTAGCGCAAAACAAGACGGTCCCCTTGTCGGTTCTCAGGCACCTTGCGGACGATGCTGATTCGAGAGTTCGAATAATGGTTGCCATGAAACGTAAGTGCGACCACGCCTTGTTCCTCCAGTTGGCTCATGATCAGGACGAGACGGTGCGGGCAAGCGTGGCTTATAACCCGAAAACACCCGAGGAAGTTCTGCGGCTGATGCAATCCGATCCTTCCTCCTTGGTGCAGAATGCTCTTAGGGACCGTCCGCTGTAACCCCACTCTCAGGCAAGTGCGTCAGGTATATTGACGCCCTAACTTTGCACAAGCAGCTATTGGATCTGCACCAGCTGGTTAAGGCTGCCGGAGCGAAAGCCTTCGAGGTCAAGAGAGACGAACTTGAAGCCGAGGGCGCGGAGCTGGGAAAGTAGTTGCTCGCGAATGGCTGGCTGGGTGAAAGTAGAAAGTTGGTCCAGGGGAACTTCTAGCCGGGCGAGATCGCCCCGGTGATAGCGAACGCGGCAATCTTTCAGGCCGAGCTTGCGCAAGATCTGTTCAGCCTGGTCGATCATGGAAAGACGCTGCGGAGTGACCTCTTCGCCATAGGCGATTCTCGAAGCGAGGCAAGGGCTGGCCGGTTTGTCCCAAACGGGAAGGTCCCAGTGCTTAGCGAGCGCACGAACCTCGGCTTTGCCAAGCCCGCATTCTGCCAGCGGGTGATGAACTGCGTGTTCGGAGGCTGCCTTCAGTCCGGGGCGGTAGTCTCCTAGGTCGTCCTTGTTTGCGCCACTGACCATGGCAGCTAAATTCCACTTGGGCAACTGCCGAGTGATCTGAGTATAGAGTTCGGTTTTGCAGTAATAGCATCGATCGCCGGCGTTGCGAACGTAGCCCTCGGCGGCAAGCTCTTCAGTAGAAATCAGTTCATGCCGAATGCCGATACTTGCGGCGACGGCCAGGGCGTTTTCACGTTCGCCAGACGCAAGGCTGGGGCTGACGGCGGTAAAGGCAACTGTCTGATTTCCAAGCGCCAGGAATGCCGCCTTGGCGACCACTGCGCTATCGACCCCGCCAGAAAAGGCAACCGCGCAGCTTGGATACTGCGAAAGGTTTGCTCAGCAGCGAGTCCTGCCACTGTTGTAGATCGCCGTTAAGGACGGTCATGGGGTTTTGAGCCGTGAAAAGGAACGAAAAAGTAGAAGGCAGCTGCTCCACCGTCGTGCCGTGGCCAAGCGTCGTTCGAGAGCCCGCAAGTTAAGGTGGGAACCAGAGCCTTGGGGCGAGTTATTCGACGGATGCACGAGGCACGGGCGTCGACTGTACAAGCAACCTCGGCGAGATTCGGTTCCCCTGCGGACTTGAATCGGCTCCGCGAAAATATTGCCCAGCATCACGAGCACAGCAGAACAGCTGTCTTCTGCTTGTAGGGTAGCAGGAGTGCTGGAAGTCGGCAAGCAACCGAAGAGAGGCAGCGACTGCCGGCGGAGAGGAGCCGGCAGACGCTCAAGTTTGGAAAAGCGATGAATCTTACGTGAAAAACAGGGCTTAGTCGCCCGATTCACGCACCATCGGTTCCAGGATTTTCGTGTTACGTTCGACCGCAATCACAATCGTTCGCTGTTCGGCGCCGTCGGAGCTGCTGGCAACAACCGGTAGCACTTGTCGCTTGTCAGGCAGGCTAAGGCGAATCGTAAAGCTACCATCGGGGCGAATCTTTACAGGTTCGCCAGCAAGTGCAACGTGAGCCCCTGGCTTGGTTGAACCAAACAGGATCATTTCACAATCGACTTCGAACTGGAAATCCTTCTGGCGAAGGACAGCCCGATCACCACCGTTGGCGTAGCTGCTTCCTAAAGGAGAGATCATCGGACGACGCAGGCGCTCTTCAAAGAGTTCTTGCAAGTCGCCGCTGGAGCTTTCTTCGGCATAGCCGCCGCTGAGCGAATAAATCCGCTCGTAATCTTCGGCAACGCCGGCCCAGTTTTGGTCGATGGCATCGGCACTGCCAGGTACAGGAGTCGTGACCGAATTACTGCGAGCCAGTGTGTAGAAACGTCCATTGGCCGACAGGTATCCCAGGTCAACCCGATAGCTCTTGGGTGGGCTTGGCACATCGATATACCAGTTGGTTACACCGCTATGCACTTCAATCTCGCGAACCAATTGTTCGGCCGAGTTTGTCGTTTGGCCCATGCTCAATTCGATGAGCCGCAATACAGGACGAGCGGTATGCCAATGCTCGGCCAGTGCTGCTTCTGCACGCAGGATGTTCTGCCGTGAAATATTCCAGCAAGCATGTAGCCAGTAGCAGTCACGCACCATCAAGACCAGTCGGTCCTTTTCAGGGCGTTCGGTCTTCTTGAGAATCGTGGCCGGGGTTGCTTGAAGGCTCTTGGAAGAGAGGTCTTTCAGGCGTTCCCGCATGAGATTCGATTCTTGAATCTTGGCGGAGATCTTTTGGGATGCCAGTGAAGGCTTGGGGGCAGGGGGCGCCGGTGGAGCGACTTTTGCGATCACTTTTACCGGGGCAGCCGCAGTACCATTCTTTCCCGAATGGGCGGCGGCGTTGCCGTTGATCGCTTTAGCAGGGGCCTTGGCGGTGGCTGCTTGCTTGGCTGCGGCTGGCTTGGCAGCGGGCTTTTGTGTTTTGGCGGCGGCAGGCGCTGGCTTGGCGGTTGCCTTAACTGGTGGCTTGGCAGCAGCGGCCTTCCCGTTTGCAGGCTTGGAGCCACTTCCCTTAGCGGTTGCCTTGGTCGTAGCGGGAGCTTTTGCCTTAACAGCGGCCTTGGCGGCTGGCTTCGACTTGGAGGAGCTGGATTTTCCCGATGCCGAAAGCGCGACGATTAGCTGCTGCTTGGACATGGAATTCCAGCCAGCCACACCGCGTCCCTTGGCAAGCTTTGCCAATTCTTCGCGACTTTGGTTTTTTAGGTTGGTGGAAGAAATCAAGGTGGCCTCCGAAACGATAAGGACGAAGGGCAGTCCTGCCCTTCTCAGACGACACGTCTTACTACGTTAATTGCCGGCCTGCGAATGCCCAACAATTTTTCATGTCCCTCCCTGAATTAGCCGAACCGCAAGCGCCTCAACATCCCACTCGAAGGCTGCCAGCGAAGTGGGATTTGCCCCTGACTCAAGTCGTTGCATCAAAAATCGTTAATGGAAGGTGTTAACACCGACTATATAACGCGAATAATACCACTTTGTTGGTATTGTTGTGCTACTGAAACGTGAGCTGCGGGGCCCCCATCGCTGGATGGTACCGGAGGCCTTAGTTTAATCACAAAGTTTTGAGAAATCAAGAACCGGTGACGCACTAAGCCGGGGTTTGTGGTGCTAAATCTGACATTAATCCGTTGGGCGTCGCTCGTAACGGCAGAGAATCTGAAATCACTGTGATTTTATGCCTACCATCTACCAGGGGGTGTGCGGTGGTCGGTGTGGAGTGTCGTTTGGACGGGGTTATGTTGCAGCGTAGCGATGGCCGTTAGGTTCAAAATGGAGGGTCGTCCGTTATCGGAAACCCTTTGGTGTCATGGAGTTGACACGGCTGGCTCAGACTTTGTGAAAAAAAACACGAATTATGATCGCGGGTCGGTTGACCACTCTGCGAACCCATTATAAAAAAGGGACTCCAAGTTAACAGCACTGTTATCGTGCTCAGCGGTGTGTCCACTACACGTGGCATATCCGTCGCAAGATTGGCTGTTGAGAGGAGCAGGATTTGGATCCTGAAAATGGTTTGTCACCGACAGGTCGGGGCATTGCGATAGCATCGCAGTTGTTCGGCGTGGCCTTAGTGATGTTTGTTCCGGCAGTAGCCGGGGCGAAGTTAGACGATTGGCTGGGAACCAAGTTTTGTGCGGTGGTTGGCCTTGTACTGGGAGTAGTTGGTGGAATCTACCATCTGCTGTTCAACGTGGTACGGCAACTTGAGCCGCCTAAAAAGTGAGTTGGTTAGGGTTTGCAGGAGTGGTTAATGTCGCAAGCGTCTGATGATGTCGTTGCGGCAGCGAAGCCAAAAAAGGTTACCGTCACGGTTTCTCAGATTTGGACTAGCGTTGCGATCTTCCTGGTAGTGATGGTGGTTTTTAGCTTGCCGCTGTTTTGGTGGGCCCAAAGGTTTCACCCAGAACGTGGTTTAGGCTTAGCGATAATTAGTTTTGCCGTTTGCTCTGTATCGGGAGCGCTCGCCTTATTGGTTGGCGGTCTGATGCAGCGAGTAGACGGGGGTCCTTCGGGAGCGCTGCTTGCAGTTGCTGTTCGGTTTGGACCTCCTTTGGCAGGTGGAATGCTGAATGAGCAATTGTTTGGACCAGAGATAGGCCCTGTGTTTTTCAAGGTGCTGTTGGGGTTTTACTTCATCGCCTTGATTGCTGAGACGGCTCTAATGGTTCGAATGATCGGTGGCCTGAAGGTTAGCCCTCCCAAGTCGTCGTGATCAATTCGGTTGTGGTACGTGAATGGGTGCTTTGGTCGTAAAGCATTAGCTGGATAGTGAAGATTCATGTCTGATCCCGTCTTGCACATCAAAGACAGCTACTTCTTCGAAGTGCCTCGCGCTGTGCCCTTCGAATTTTGCAAGTCGCAAAGACTTCCCCGATGTTTGGGTAAGCCTTGATCCTGACTTTCAAAACTGGGAATTTCATCGCCTCTATCACGGTTTGGGCGAAGCAAAGGCTTTCAATGCGTCCAAGGCTGTTGAAATGCCTGCCGAGTCGGCTGCTCACGATGAATGGCACCACTGGCAACACGAAAGTGAAGCGAATTTCGGCAAGCCGTTCGACGTTTTTCTCGACGAAAAGTACAAGGCTGTTTCGGCAAAGTTTGCTGAGGCTGTAAAAAAGGCCGCTGAGGCGGAAAAGGCTTCTGAAGCTGATAAGACAGCCGCGAAAACTGAGCCGCTCACGTTTGATGCGTTCTTGAAGTCCGACGGCATCGCTTCCGACCCATACAATTCTTTCTACGCGTTTCGCCATACGGCTGACGGGTCTGCCCAGTGGGTGAAGATTCGCTCGGTGGCTGGAGACGTCAAGGCGTACAAAGCTGATGAGTCTGTTAAGGAATGGCCGGCCAACAAGCTCGAGGCCTATAACTATCACCTCTCGGGCAAGATTCTGATTCCGCAGCCCTTTGGTGAATTACGAAACCTACACGAGGCTGAATCGGGGTTTTGTGTTTCGAAATTTGCGCTCATTCAGTTAGCGGTTGCGTTGGTACTCTGCTTGCTGTTTGGATGGCTTGGCAAGAAGGTCGTTTCTGGAAGTGCTCCTAAGGGGCGTCTGTGGAACTTTCTGGAGACCTTTGTGGTGTTCATTCGCGATCAGATCGCGGAACCCTCGATTGGCCATCACGATGCTCATCGCTTTGTGCCGCTGCTGTGTACCGTTTTCTTTTTCATTCTTGGCTGCAACTTGGCCGGGATGCTTCCTTGGGTGGGAGCACCCACGGGTTCGTTTAGTGTGACTTTGGTGCTGGCAGGGGTTACGTTCCTGACGGTTGTTGTCGCTGGCATGAAACAGTTTGGATTCCTAGGGTTCTTTAAGAACCAGATTCCTAGCATGGATTTGCCCCTTCCGATCGCAATTGTCTTGAAGCCAATGATCTTTGCGATCGAGATGTTGGGGCTGATGATCAAGCACGTCGTGCTTGCCATTCGTCTTTTGGCCAATATGGTTGCCGGTCACTTGGTGTTGCTAGGCATTGTTGGAATTGCGTTCGGCATCAAAGCCGCCATGTATTTCCCCGATGCCCCGAGCTGGCAGTGGCCGGTTGCTGCGGCTTCCTCGGTGGTGGGTTGTGCTGTGTTTAGCCTGCTGGAGCTTGGTGTTGCTTTTCTGCAGGCCTATGTATTTACGCTGCTATCAGCGTTATTTATCGGTGCCTCAGTTCATCACCACTAGAAGTTTGTATTTGAGTTGTTCAGGTGTGGAAAACAGGTTGTTTCCATCCTTGAGAATATTGCGGAGTTAACGACCGTTTTTCTTTTTGGTTCGACAGGAGAGTAGTTCAGTGAACAAGATTGCAAAGATTTCGTATTTGGCTGCGGTAATCGCTTTGGTATTTGCTGCTTCGGCACAAGCTGCTGAAGGTGCTCCGCTGATTCAGTTCTCGGCAGCCTTCGGTGTCGCGATGACTGTGTTTGGTGCCGCTTACGGTATCAGCAAGTTGGCCAGCAGCGCTTTGGAGAGCATGGCTCGCCAACCAGAAGTTGCCGGTAGCATCCAAACCGCCATGATCATTGCTGCCGCTCTGATCGAAGGTTTTACCTTCTACGCATTGGTTATCTGCTCGAGCATCAAGTCGTAGTTCAGGTAAGTATCGTGGGTGCCGTGTAAATGGCTTCCAGGGTACGCTTGATCTTGGCTTGCTGTTGATTGGCTAGTTCTGTTACGTGCTGTTTGAGAGTAAGCGTTATGCCACGTTTGATGCCATCCGTTCAGGTTTCATGGGCGAAGCAAATTGCTTCGGCTTTCTGCCTGATTTGCGTGCTGGGTTTGTCGTCGACTGCGATTGTTTGGGGGGAAGATGCTCCCAAAGAAGAGCCTGCGGCAAGTGGTGAAGCGAAAGCTGCTCCCGAGGCGGAAGCCAAGGCGGCTGACGTGAAGGCCGACGAACATGGTAAGGACGCTCATGGGGGTGGTTCGCATGATGGCCATCATCACGATGCAACCAACCTGACCGAAGCAAATGCATCAGAAACGTTGCATGAGATCGCTGATCCCAAGTTCCAAGACTCGATTGCCTCTTTGGTAATCTTTGGCTTGTTAATGGCAGTGCTCATTAAGTTCGCTTGGGGACCAATCACCAAGGGACTTGATGCTCGCGAAAGCAGCATTGCAGAAAAGATCGAGCAAGCTCGTTTGGGGGCCGAAAAGGCCACCAAGCAATTGCAAGAGTACGAAGCCAAGCTGGCAGCTGCAACGGAAGAGGCACGAGGAATTGTGGCTCAAGCTCGCGTAGATGCCGAGGCGACAAGAGAGAAGATCATTGCCGAAGGAAAGGCTGTTTCTCAGCAAGAGCGTGACCGCGCGATTGCCGATATTCATGCCGCGAAGGCCCAGGCACTGTCGGAAATTGCTCGCAAGAGCGTTGACGCAGCGATTGGTTTGGCCAGCAGCATTGTGAAGCGTGAAGTCAAGGCTGCCGATCATGAGCAGCTCATTGGTGAAACGATTTCGCAGTTTTCCAAGACCGGCTTGAACTAGTCAACCTTGGATCGGTAAGTACGGCTTGGTCGTTGCTTTGGCGATGGCCGACCGCAGATTTGTTAAATTTCGCCGAAAAGAAGCGGACGTATTTCCATGTCGGAAGAAAATGCCAAGTTAGAGCAGTTTGACCCAGGCAGGGCCCAGTTGGCTTTGACCTATGCCAAGGCTTTGCTTGGTTCTGCCGAGAGTGCTGGAAAAAGTGATGCTTCCTTGGGGGCGCGTCTGGTTGAAGAACTAGAGTCGCTGGTGAGGGACCTGCTTCCTAAGCTTCCATCGTTTGGGCAAGCACTTCGTTCACCACGGTTGTCGGCCGACGAGAAGATCGCTTTGCTCGATAAGGCCTTTACGGGCCGGATGGAAGCGGGGCTGTTACGGTTTTTAAAGGTTGTGGCACAGCACGGCCGATTGGATTGCCTCGAAGCGATTTCGGTTTCGGCTCGCCAGCAATTTGATGCTTTGCATGGCCGGATCGAGGTGCAAATCCGCACGGCTGCTCCTATCAGCAATCCGCTTCGTGATCGCATTGCGGCACGGCTCGGCGAATTGCTCGGCAAGGAAGTGATCATCAAGGCTTCGGTTCAACCGAATTTGCTGGGTGGTGTTGTGGTTCGAGTTGGCGACACGCTGCTGGATGGCAGCTTGCTTAGCCGGCTGGAAAAGATGCGAGTCTCTGCCATTGACGGAGCTTCGCAGGCGATTGGGAATAGTTTGGGGCGTTTTGTAACGTCGTAGTCGAACGACTGGGAACTTGGCAAGCTAAGTGCACTTTGTCCATCGGTGCACCTACGTGAGATTTCTCGCAAGTCCTTTGGGTAGGGTTTGCGTTTTCGAAGAGAGAGATTGCAATGAAGTTTAATGCTGACGAGATTGCTTCGGTCATTCAAAAAGAGATCGAAACGTACGAGAGTCAGTTAGATGTGCGCGAAGTTGGTACCGTCCTTGAAGTGGGTGACGGTATCGCACGCGTGTATGGCCTCTCTGGTTGTATGTCGGGCGAAATGCTCGAGTTCCCCGGTGGTATCATCGGCGTGGCATTCAACCTGGAAGAAAACAGCGTCGGTGTCATCATCTTGGGTGACTACCTGGCGATCAAGGAAGGGGACGAAGTCCGTGCCCTGGGTAAGCTGCTCTCCGTACCTGTCGGTGAAGCAGTGATTGGTCGCGTGCTCGATGCACTGGGTAACCCCATCGATGGCAAGGGGCCAGTTGCAACGACCGAACGCCGCAACGTGGAATTGATGGCTCCTGGTGTGGCTGAACGCCAACCAGTTCGCGAGCCTTTGCAAACCGGTATTAAGGCCATCGATGCGATGACGCCGATTGGACGCGGTCAACGCGAACTGATCATCGGTGACCGCAAGACGGGCAAGACCACGATCGCCCTGGACACGATCCTGAATCAAAAGGATTCGGGCGTGAAGTGCTTCTACGTGGCCATTGGTCAAAAGGACTCTTCGATCGCGAATACGATTCGCATTTTGGAAGAGAAGGGGGCCATGGCCTACACCACGGTCATCGTGGCTGGTGCTAGTGCTCCTGCTCCGCTGCAGTTCTACTCGGCTTACTCCGGTACGGCGATGGCTGAGTACTTCATGTTCAATGGTCAACATGCTTTGATCGTGTATGACGATCTTTCCAAGCAAGCGGTGGCCTATCGCCAATTGTCGCTGCTGGTACGTCGTCCTCCAGGTCGTGAAGCGTATCCTGGTGACGTGTTCTATTGCCATAGCCGCTTGCTCGAACGTTCTTCGAAGCTTTCGAAGGAACTGGGCGGTGGTTCGCTGACGTCGCTGCCGATCATTGAAACGCTTGAAGGCGAAGTTTCGGCTTACATTCCGACGAACGTGATTTCGATTACGGACGGACAGATCTACCTACAGCCTGACTTGTTCTTCAAGGGTATCCGCCCTGCTATGAACGTCGGTATTTCGGTCTCTCGCGTGGGTGGTTCGGCTCAAATCAAGGCCATGAAGGATCGCGCGGTTGCAGGCGGTTTGCGTCTGGCTTTGGCTGCGTTCCGCGAATTGGAAGCTTTCGCCCAACTCGGTACCGACCTGGATGCAGCTACGCAGTCTCGCTTGGATCGTGGTTACCGGATGGTGGAATTGCTCAAGCAACCACAGTTCCAACCGCTGGATGTCATCGATCAAATCATGATCATCTTCGCAGGCAACGGTGGTTATTTGGACACGGTTCCAATCAATCAAGTTCAAGCCTTCGAGAAGGCCTTCTTGGCCTATATGAAGGATCAAAAGAGCAGCGTCCGCAAGGAATTGGCTGACAAGAAGGAACTGACCGCAGAGGTAAGGGCTTCTTTGATTGCTGCCATTGAAGAGTTCCGCAAGAGCTGGAAGCCGGCTGTTTAGTTTGCCGTCGTTGTCATTGGTTTTGTAGAGTGACTTTTTTGTTGTAAGCTGGGAACGGACATGGCCAAGGCCCGAGCACTTGATAAACGCCGTAAGTCGATCCGCAACATCCGCAAGATCACGCGGACGATGGAGCTGATTGCCACTGCGCGGTTCAAGAAAGCGATGGACCGTGCCACTGCTGCTACTTCGTATACCAAACGTATTACGCAATTGGTGTCGGACTTGGCTAAGAGTGGGTTGAAGGTTAGCCATCCACTGCTGGAACAACGGGAAAAGGTCAACTCGGCCAAGCTTTTGATTCTGACCGCGAATCGTGGTTTGTGCGGCGGTTACAACGGCTCGACACTTCGCTTGGCGATGACTCGCCTCGCAGAAATGCAGGCCAGCGTTCCCAAAGTTTCGGTCGAGGTCTCTGGAAAGCGCGGCATTGCCGCTTTGAAGTTCCGCAAGATCGACTTCGACCAAAGCTATACGCAATTCAACGATCAGCCCGCCTTCGCGGAAGTGGAAGCAATTGCTAATCGATATTTGATGGCATTCATCTCGGGCGAGATCGATCGCCTGGATGTGGTGTACACCAAGTTTGTGAGCATCTCAAAGCAGGTGGTCGTGGCGGAAACGCTGTTGCCGCTGGGATCTTTGGATGGTCTGGAGTCCGGGACTGGTACCGGCGAATCGTTGTATGAGTTCATGCCGTCCGCAGAGAGCATCTTGGAGGAAGTCGTTCCTTCCAGCTTCCGCGTGAAGCTTTTTAAGTGCTTCTTGGACGCGGCTGTCAGCGAGCAGATTGCTCGTATGGTGGCGATGAAGTCTGCAACGGAAAATGCTTCGGACATGATCAAGCAACTGTCGATGTCTTACAATCGAGCCCGTCAATCGCAGATTACGGGTGAGATTATGGAAATCATCGGTGGTGTTGAAGCACTAAATGGCTAGTTCGGCAAAAGGCCCTGGGGCTGCTTGCGACAGTACGACGCAGCGTCCCGTGGAACTTTTGAGTTTATTGGTTTGCTAGAACGAACAAAGAATACGTTTTGTCTGATTTCGGAAAGACCCTAGTTATGGCTACTGCTGCAGCGACTAATATCGGCCGTATCACCCAAGTCATTGGTTCGACCTTTGACGCGCAATTCGAAGAGCATTGCCTGCCTGCGATCTACAACGCTGTGCGAATCAATGCTTCGCAAAAGGGTGTGGAAATCAAGCTGACGGGCGAAGTTCAGCAGCACTTGGGCGGCGGTCGCGTTCGTTGCGTGGCACTGGGCAGCACGGACGGCCTGATGCGTGGCCAAGAGATCGTCGATACCGGCGCTCCTGTGACGGTTCCCGTTGGCGAGCAAACGCTGGGTCGCGTGTTTAACCTACTCGGCCAGCCAATTGATAATCGCGGTCCTGTCGTGACCAAGGATCAATGGCCGATTCACCGTGAGTCGCCAAAGGTTGCCGATCTTTCGACCAACACCGAATTGTTCGAGACGGGCATCAAGGTTGTTGACTTGCTAACGCCGTTCGTTCGCGGTGGTAAAGCCGGGTTGTTCGGTGGTGCCGGTCTGGGGAAGACGGTTATTTTGACCGAGCTGATTGCTCGTATTGCCAGTGCCCACGGTGGTTACTCGGTGTTTGCGGGCGTTGGTGAACGTACCCGCGAAGGTACGGACCTGTGGCTTGAAATGCAAGAGACCGAAATCGGTCAAACGGGCCGTAAGGTTATCGAACAAACGTGCATGGTGTTCGGCCAGATGAATGAGCCACCTGGTGCTCGTCTTCGCGTCGCTCTAACCGCTCTGACGATGGCAGAATACTTCCGTGACACCACGGGCAAGGATACGCTGCTGTTCGTGGACAACATTTTCCGCTTCTCGCAAGCGGGTTCGGAAGTGTCCGCACTTCTGGGACGTATGCCTTCGGCAGTGGGTTACCAACCTACGTTGGCTACGGAAATGGGTGCGTTGCAAGAACGTATTTCGTCGACGAAGAAGGGTGCTATTACCTCGGTACAAGCGGTTTACGTGCCTGCAGACGATCCAACCGATCCTGCACCAGCTACCGCATTCGGTCAGCTTGATGCGTTCATCTACCTGGAACGTTCGATTTCGGAAAAGGGTATTTACCCTGCTATCGATCCGCTCGCTTCGTCCAGCCGTATTTTGGATCCACAATTCGTGGGCCAACGCCACTATGCGATTGCTCGCCGCGTTCAAGGTACCCTGCAACGTTACCGCGAATTGCAAGACATCATCGCGATCCTTGGCGTTGATGAATTGAGTGAATCGGACAAGTCGGTCGTGCATCGTGCTCGTCGTATCGAACGCTTCATGTCGCAACCGTTCCTCGTGGCTGAAGTGTTCACGGGCAAGAAGGGTGAAATCACCAGCTTGGCCGACACGATTCGCAGCTTTGAAGAAATCTGCGATGGTAAGTGGGATCACCTGCCTGAAGAAGCGTTCATGTATGTCGGTTCGATTGAACAGGCAGAAGAACAAGCCAAGAAGATGGCTAAGGGTAAGTAGTTCAGCCTGAAAAGATTGCCTAGCCTCTTTGAAAGGGGGCTAGGGGTTTGGTGGATGGTTCGCTCGGATTGGGAACGTTGTCATGGCAAGTGCTCTACGCTGTATAGTTGTTACGCCTGAATCGACGGCGCTGGAACAAGATGCAGAATTCGTGGTGCTCCCACTGTTTGACGGTGAGCTGGGCGTTGGCATCAACCACAGTCCCATGATTGGTCGGCTCGGCTTTGGCGAACTCCGGATCCGTGAATCGTCCAGCAAGACGGTCCGCTATTACATCGACGGCGGATTTGTTCAAGTTGCTGAGAACGTTGTCGCCATTTTGACGAATCGTGCTGTCGTTGCCAGCACGATTACGGAAGACGCCGCTCGGAAGCTGTTGTCCGAGGCGCAAACGAAGTCGATCAGCACGGCCGAGCTGGAAGCTGCCAAGGCTTTGGCCATCGATCAAGCTCGTGCTCAGCTGCGTGTTGCTAGGAATGCGCGACTGTAACGGTCAGCTGATTCAAATCTGCCGGTTTTCTGATAGCTGGCAGAGGTTCCTAGGTCGGCCACCCCTCTTATTTGGCCGATGATGCTGTCTAGGACAGCTTTCCTTTTCGTTGGCATGAGGCCACTGGAAGCTGCATGGGAGCATGTTTCTGCAATGGCACCGCGCAACTTTCGTATTGATCGCCAAGATTCGACTAAGCCGCATATCTTGCCAGCGGTTCCGCAAGTTCGGCTAAACATCTTGCGTGGCAAGGCGAGGAATCTCGTCCGCCCCGTCAAGCCGCCAATCTTTCTAATTGGCTCAGCCGAAGATAGCGATTTAGTGCTGAGCTTCCGCTGACATTCCCGAGGCCTATGCCTATATCACCGTTGCTGAGCGGCGCGTGATGATCCAATACTTAGGGAGCGGGCCCGAGCTGTGGGTGAATGGATCGTGCGGCGAAGGTTTCATGCTTTCCGATGGCGACCAAATTGGGTTTGGTCCTTTTGCCTTCTCGGTCGAGATGGATGAAGGGCAACCTCGTCGGCGCGATGAGCACTCCGACCAAGAGCGTCGATTCACCAAGGAGTTGCTAGAGTCGATGGACTATAGCGAGCCAGTCGATGCGGTGCGAGCACTCATGGCTGCCGTACGGGCCGAGTGCAATATCCCTGTGCAGCCACCACGGCTGTACACGGAGGTAGGTATTCCTAGCGCAGGACCGGACCTGCCAGGAGATCGCTTTGTTGCTTGATCCAACGGGGCAGGAATCGAAAATCAAGGGGCTGGGCATGGATGCAAGGCATGAATCATTAGGCTCAGCGCTATCCTATCGAGAAGGACCGCTCGACGTAGAGGCTGTGGATCGCATCCGTGGCCAACACCGTGAAGCCGTTCCCTGTGCAGCATTGGCCGGCGATTCATTGCGTGTTCAGCGCGTTACCGCGAATGTTAAGCGCCTGCGTGAAGAATTAGATGCCGAATTCGAGCAAGATCGTTAGTACTGGATTTGCAAGAGGCCTGCCGGGAGAAGCGTGATCTTGATGATGGTCTTCTGACCTGAGGAATGATCAGGAGGAAGTAGCTGCCCATGGCCCCACGTTATCTACCACTCGTTTGGATTTCGGCCGCGATACTTGGATTATTCGGCACGGTCCTCTTCCAAGATCAATCGTTTGCGATGCGTGATGCAGCGCACTTCTACCATCCACTATTTCAGTGGATCACTTCAGAATGGCGCGAAGGGCGATTTCCCCTGTGGAATCCCTACGAAAACTGCGGCGTCCCTTTACTGGCTGATGCAAGCAGCAGTTTGCTCTATCCCGGGAAGGTGATCTTCCTGCTCCCCGTCGACTTTGTATGGCTCTACAAGGTGTATGTGATATCGCATGTGGCCCTGGCTGCTGCGGGGATGTATCGGCTTTGCCGAGCATGGGAATGTACGTCCGCAGCGGCGACCCTGGCCGCAATCGCGTATGCTTGTGGCGGCAATGTGGCATTTCAGCACTGCAATGTCGTGTTCTTGGTAGGCGCTGCTTGGCTCCCTTGGGCAATGCGCGAGCTGCGACTGCTTCACAGCCCAGCGGAGACGCTGCGAGGTCCACTTTTAAGGCTGGGGATGATCCTGGCACTGATGGTGCTTGGTGGCGATCCCCAAATGGCCTATCACACGCTTCTGATTCAGCTCTTTTGGGTTGCTGGGATCCTTTGGCAATCGTTCAAACGCTCTCGGTTAGATCCGTCCGCAAGATCCGCAAATGGCTCACTGGCAAATGTTCGTCGCAGCATGGTGACACTATTTGCCGCCACGCTTTTAATGCTCGGGCTGGCGGCCGTGCAATTCCTGCCTTCTTCGGATGCTGCGGGGCGTAGCGAACGGTCCTGTTATCGCGACCCTCGATCGATATGGGAAGCGCTTCGGATGGTTCGCGAGGAAGGCTCGGCTGCAAAATCCGATTTGGCTCCCCCGCTGACGACGGTTTCCACCGATCGTCCTTCGATAGCGCGAGGCCTGTTGGGCACGCCAGAAGAAGGAATGCATCACGAGCGCCTTTACGATTTCAGTATTGGGCCCTGGCGCTGGATCGAGTTTATTTGGCCCAATGTCAGTGGGAGAATGTTTCCTACACAACGACGCTGGCTTTCCCACCTGCCCGCAGAGCAGCGGACTTGGACGCCAACAATGTACATGGGGCTTTTGCCCGTACTCCTTGGTTTACTAGGAATGTGGCGTAAGGAGAGCGACGCTCAAGAACGCTGGCTGCGCTTGGTAGCGATTTGGTTTTTGGCAGGAAGCTTGGGCTGGTACGGAGCAGGGTGGGTCATCCGCGAGATCAGCAGTAGCCTATTGCATCAAGACAGCCGTCAATTCTCCTTTGGCTCTCCCATTGGTGGAGTCTACTGGCTCATGGTGACGGTACTTCCCAGCTATGTGGGGTTTCGCTATCCGGCCAAGCTCATGGTGGTGGCAATTGTTCCCCTGTGTGTGTTCGCAGCCCGCCAGCTCGATCGGGTTCCGCAGGATGCAGAAGCACGCCATCGGCTTCGACAGTCCGGGGCCGGCCTAATGTGGATCAGCATTGGCATTGCTTTGCTGCTGTGGGTGTTTTGGCGTTCCATCATGCCTATCAAGTTGCCGGCAGACCTTTCGCACGGCCCGTTTGATATGGCCGGTGCAAAGTGGGACGTTTTTTCGGCATTCATTCATTCTGTCGTAGTGCTATTTGCCTTGCGGCGGCAACTTTCCCCAGCGGATGCTGAGGCGGGCAAGTCGATTCCCTGGGCTATTGTTGGACTTACCGTAGTGGAATTGGTAATCGCCAACGCATGGATGATTCCAACGGCACCCGCAAGCATTTGGCGAAACGAGTCTCCGGTTGTAATCGCCATGCATGCTCAAAAGTCCCGCGATTTGTCGCCGGATGCACAGGAAGAGATTCCACGGTTTTATCGAGGCAACTTGCAGGGTTGGCGCCCAACCCCGTTTCGACAGGCAGCCTCGAAAGGCCGTATGCAACAGTTAACCGCCTGGGATCATGACAGCCTGTTTCCGAAGTTTGGCCTGACCCAAAAAACGTCCGCCGTCTTTTCCTATGGGTCGATCAAGCCGGTTGATTTCGAATCGTTCTTCGCCATTGCTGATCGCTATGGACCGCCGCAAGAGACAGATGATGCCATGGGGCGAGCCTGGGTTCGCCTTCCTCATCTAGCCCCGTTACGACTCTTGGGGACCGAGTTTATTGTCGCACCTGATAGCGCGGTGCTGAGCCATTCGGGGCAAAAGCCGTTTGCCGATAAGGTTGCAATTTCCCAAGAGGAGAAGTGGCCGCAGGGGACTGGACTATGGAAGCTGACTCAGCCGTCGCAGCGGGTATGGATCGTACGGTCCATCGAACTGTTGCCTTCCATCGAAGGTAGCCACGACATCGTCAAAATTGATGCGCAAACCGAGCAATCGCTATTTCCTCACCGTGAAGATGGAAAGCAACGTCGGACCCGAAATTTCTTCAAAGAAGCAACCGTCGAGACAGAAGATGCCTCTTTGAGAGAAGAGTTACTGGCCATCACACAAAAAGCAAAAGCGGTAGAAGTGCCCGTTGATTCTAAAGGCACTGGTGATACGTGCAAAATCACCCGGTACGCTGCGAACCAAGTAACCATTACCGCCGAGCTAAATGAACCGGGTCTGATGGTGATGAATGATGCGTACGATCCCAACTGGGTTGCGACGCTACAAACCTCGGATTCTGATTCTAAGGATGTGCGAAGTATTCCGATTTTGCGAACCGATCGCATTGCTCGAGGCATTAGCCTTCCGCCGGGCAAACATACGATTGAAATGTACTATCGGCCGCTCAGCCTCTACTGGGGCGCCGTGATTAGCGGTGGCATGTGGTTGGCCGTTTTACTGCTGTTGGCGACAGAGATTCGGCTAGGCAATAAAAAAGCCCCGCCAGAGGAATAAGGCCTCGGGCAGGGCTTAGATTTTATTCAGAGGACAGGGACGGATTACTGAACGTAGTAATCAACCACTAGCACCTTTTCAATGCGTGGGCTTACGAGCTTTTTGAACTCTTCATGAGCTGGGTGTGGCAAATAGGTCTCGCGACCCTTGGCATCTGCAAACGTCACAAAGAAGACGTGGGTAAAGCCTTGGTCGAGCATTTCTACATTGCAATCGGTCCCGCATTCAAATCCCTTGATTTCGCTGATCTTGGTGGGGAGTGCGCGGAAGGCAGCCACGACTTCATCCACTTGCGCTGGCGTGACTTCGGGCTTGAACTTGAAAAGTACTACGTGCCGTAGCATTCCCTTGGGAGCTGGCGACAAAGCAGAAAGCATTTGGTGGGCCACGAACTTGTTTCCTTCTGCATTGAGGTGGACGCCGTCTGTCGTCAGGATGCCCGACTCCTTGTTTTCAGGATTGGACTTCTTCAGATGGTCGGCAAATACCTGGTTCAGGTCGAGTAGGGGAGTGTTGGTCTCCTTAGCAACCTTCCGGCTGATTTCGCAGTATTCCTTGAGCATGCCGTCCAGGCTGTTAGTGCCATCATGCTTTTCGCCAATCACGCTGGCGGTGCAAAGCAAGCTACGTGCACCTGCGTCAGCATTGCGTTTGATGATCGACTTTAGGCCGGCTTCAAAAACGTCTTTTGGCGTTCCCTTGCCATTCTTGGAATGCCATACATCGTTGATGCCGATGTAGATCACAACCATCGTTGGCTTCTTGCTGAGGACGTCACGGTCCAAACGACCTTCGAGATCAGGAACCTTATTACCACTGATCCCCGCGCCAATCACCTTGACGTTTTGCTTCGCCAGCACCTCTTCGACGAGCTTGACGTATCCGCCGGGCTGCGCACCACCTTGGGTGATGGAGTCGCCCAAAAACACTACCGTGTCACCGGATTTAACCAGGGCGTCACCTGCACTTACACCCGTACCAAAACCGATGCTCAGCCCCATTGCGGCCACGATCATCACCATGCGCAACCAACCAGCTTGTATCATCATTGGATCTCCGACTTTACCTTGATCTGTGACTAAGTCCGTACCACTACACGAGTTGGCAGCTTAACGAGATTGGCACCAAAATGCCACTAGGCCAACGCTTGTCTTCCCTTTGTCGGGTTACAGAAAGACTTCTTTTTCGTGGACCAGGGTCGTGGCAACCTGTCCCGTTCGGCGGGCCTCCTCCAGCATCGCATCGGCCTCGCCCCGCTGCGTAAACTGGGCCTGCCCCGGGCTGACCAGCCGGTTCCAGTGCCGCTGGAAAATGGCGACCAATTCTCGGTTTTTGGCCAGTGACGAAGGAACCGCATGAATCATGGCGCACCGCCGTAAGCGGCGTTTAAGGTATCGCCCCAATATCTCGGGCAATAATGATGACCAAAAGGTGTCGCGAATGTGGTCCACAAATCGTGGGATCACGTACCGCGGATTCCCGAGGGGGCCAAGCAGTTCTCGCATGGCGGTGGAAAAGGTAACGCTATCGTCTTCGGCCGCTTCGGCGAGGAAGATTCGCAAGTATCCCCCCGCACGGTCACCTAAATGGATCTCGCCACCGAGCTTGACCAGCTTGGCCTCCACCAGCGAACTAAGTACTGCCTTTCCCATGGCAAACGTCAGGGACTTTTCATTCCACGGGAATTGCTTGCCTGCCAAAGCGGGGAACTCGGCTCCCTTCGAACGAGTAGCCGGCTTGAACTCGACAGCTCGGATCGGTGCCCCATGATAGGGCTGCCCGATTTTCCAGAGCCCCCGAACATCAGGTCGTCGAAAGGCCCTGGCTAACATCTCTTCATTCAGCAAGTTGGCCGAGCCCTCTAGTCCCTCCGGGCGAAGGCGCGTGAAGGCAGGATGAACATGGCCCACCCCTTTTTCAATGGCTCCATCATCGGTGACGCCGTACAGCGTTTCATGCTTATCACAAAACCGCTGATAGTCTTCAAGTCCTTTGCTTAGCTCTGCCGCAAAACAAACGACGTCCCAATTGTTCGCCAACTTGAGTGGTTCGGTAGTGTCCAAGCGAATCGATCGACCTCGCAACTGGTTTACGCTCATACCAGTCGTAACGGCCGTTAGGTCTACAAGCACATTGGTTTTGCTGGCATCCCACCCTTCCCCCAGCAGGCCACGCGTTCCCACAAGACAGCGTGTGACTCCTCGCTGGAACAGCTCGGTAATTAGCTCAACGTAAACGCGAGGGCACCAGTCGGCGCCACTGCCGTGGACGATTTCAAAGCCACCTTCGGGTTCAAGAGCTAGGCTGGCTTCTAAATTCTTGGACGTCAGCCACGCATTGGCCTCGCGCAAAAACTTAGGAGCAAGATCGTCATCAACATAGACGGTCGAGCCCGTAACCAGGATGGGATCCAGTGGATCCGTAAGTGGGTGAGACACCAAACGCTTAAAGGCCGCGATCGCTCCGCCTGCCTCTTCATCCATCAATTCGGTTGCTGCGCCGGCGGTAGCGGATGACCGTTCATAGTCCGTTACCACAATGGCGCGCAGTTTGTCCCCCAAGATGCCAAGTTCCGTGGAAAGGATCGGAACCAATGCATCGCATTTGGACTTCGAATACGCCATCACGCGTCCCGCCGGTGATGCGCACGCCTGCCAGCCTGTCTCGGTGATCTGAACCCCCAAAGATCGCAGCCTAGCGATCACTTCTTCCGCAATTCGCTGATCATTAGGATTCGGGGAACGTCGCAGTCGGTGCCTGACATAGCGGTCCAAGACAGGTGCCAGGATCTCTACCGGTGATAGGTCCTTGAGGAATCCTAGTTCGACCAAAGGGGGTACGTCGCTAGGAAGGCGAACTCCCCGTTCTTGTAGAAACCAGCGTGCCGACCAAGCAAATTCAGGATCACGACGCTCAAACGAAGGCCAGTCCTTCATCTTGGCTGCCGGCAACTGTCGCTGTGTCAGCGACCATAGCAACCATTCCGTCAGGTTGGCGGGCCCTAGGTCAGCTAACAGTGGCTGATCGGGATGAAGTCCTCGCGGCCCATCAGATCGCTGGGGAACGCTGGTGCCTACACGCTGGCAAAGGTCGGTAACAATCTCTTTGAGCTGTTCATCGGCAGTAGCAATGAACTGAAACTCTTCATCCGTAGGCCGTACGAAATAGACGAGGTCCTGATACGGCGCAAGATAACCATCCTTCACCACCGCTGGCACGGGAACTTCGTAATCGATGGGCCCCAGTAGTTCATCATACCGGCCAATATCATCCTGCTTTTTACCCTCACGATCTGGCGGCGTAGCGGTAAGGCCAATGATCAAGGGCCCACCAAAAAGCTCCGTCGCATCGGAAAGCACCTTCCCCCAGTGCCCAAGTAAATGGTGGCACTCATCAAGGATCACCAGGCCAACATTTTGTTCCTTAAGCCGATGGAGTGTGGCCAGCGCGCTGGTATGAAGAGCCATAAGTGACTCGCCACCATTGGCAAGTGCATCTCGAATTTGCTTTCGATAGGTTGCCAGCCGTTGTTGGAAGAATGCTGGGTTGCGAATCTCTAAGTCTCTCAGCCACAGGCTTGCCTCTTGAGGGGAATGGGCTTGCCCTCGTTCAATTAGCTTCTCTTCCCAAATCTCTGCGCCGCCAACTCTTCGTCTTCGGTCGAACGGCTCGGCAATGTCACCGATTGATAGGTGAGAGATGTTAGCAGGGCCGATTCAGAAGGATCGGTCGTTACAAGCTTTCCTTTGAAGGCGCCCCCCAACGTGTCAAACAGGCTAGTGCGCGCCGCCCACTGGGCCTGGATCGCCGAGTTAGGCGCCAGCACGACCGCCGGCCTCTTTACCACTTGCGCCCATAAGTAGAGGCCCAAAATGGTTTTTCCCGACCCGGGCGGTGCGACAATATGTAGCCGCTTGGCCCCGGCCGCGATCCGCTCCCGTGCTAACTGCACAACATCCTTTTGTGACGGGCGCAGTTCGCCAGTAAAACGAAGTTCTGGAAAGAACATCGCATCAGAGGATCGGCCGGCAGTAGGTAAGGATGCCATGCGTCTTCGTAAGGGCGGCGGTGAAATCGAGTTACCGTTAATGTCCTAGCAAATGCCCAATTGGGCAACCTAGGCAGATCGGCTTAGCTGCGGATCATTTGACGATTTCCGCTGCCTTGTCCTCCGCGCGATGCCTGCTACAATCGCTCCGCAGAACCCATGTCGAACGCTGACGGAGTTGGCGGACGGCAAAATCAACCGTCCGGTCAGGCCCTGGGCCTGTACTGGGCAGACCTCTTTCTGCTCTCCGGGGCCAAGTCGCATGACCAATATCCCTGAAAGTCTAATCCAGGCCAGCCAGGGATGGACAAAGCGGCATTTGCTGGAGCTGGAAAGCCTTACAACGCAAGAACTTAATGCCATTTTGGATACGGCCAGCGCGTTCCAGTCATTAACGAACAACTGCCGTACCAAACTTCCGGTTCTCGTTGGCAAAACCATTGCCAACCTGTTTTTTGAGAACTCTACCCGGACGCGAAACAGCTTTTCGCTGGCCGCCCGCCGTCTGGGGGCAGACACGGTCGAGTTTTCTTCCTCCGGCAGCAGCGTTGCCAAGGGAGAAACCGTTGTTGATACGGCAAAAAATATTGAGGCAATGAATGTGGACGCCGTGGTGATTCGGCACCGCACGCCTGGCACCCCCCATTTGCTTGCCAAAAACCTGGATTGCTCGATCATCAGCGCTGGCGATGGTCCTCACGAACACCCCACGCAAGGGCTGCTGGATATCCTCACCATTCGGCAGCGTCGTGGAAGCCTGAAGGGGCTGACTGTCGCGCTGGTTGGCGATATCGCCCATAGCCGGACCGCCCGCTCAAATATTTGGGGCCTGCAAAAGCTGGGGGCCCATGTGATTGTCTGCGGACCTGCAACCCTGGTTTCCCGCCGCTGGGAACAAATGGGAGTTGAGGTGGCGTACTCGCTCGACTCGATCCTCCCTCGTTGTGACGTGCTCAACCTGCTTCGGATTCAGTTTGAGCGGCAATCCACGCGGCCATTTCCCTCCGTCCGTGAATACGCGCTTCTTTACGCGATGAATGGGGATCGCCTCAAGCGAGCCAAAGATAACATTCTGATCATGGCTCCCGGCCCGATTAATCGTGGCGTGGAAATCACACCCGATGTTGCTGATGGCCCGCATAGCGTCATCTTAGAGCAAGTGACGAATGGGATTGCTGTCCGGATGGCTGTGTTGTGGCTTACTCTTAGCGTAGCAGCGAATGCGAAATAACATGACAAACCGCATTTTGATTTCCGGTGGCCATGTGATCGATCCCTCCCAAGGGATTGATAGAGTTGCTGACCTGCTGATCGAAGATGGCAAGGTGCTTTCGATTGGCGGAACGACCAGTGGCGACGCGACCATCGTCGATGCTCGCGGGCGATTGGTGGTGCCTGGCTTTGTTGATTTAGGAACGCAGCTTCGTGAACCTGGCCATGAAGAGGATGAAACGATCCTTTCTGGGACAGCGGCAGCCCTTGGCGGCGGTTTTACGTCGATTGCTTGTCTTCCGGAAACGGATCCTCCGATTGATACGCCGGCAGCCGTAGAATTCATTCGGCAGAAAGCTGCTCGAGCCAGAAACTGCAACGTCTTTGTGCTGGCCAGCCTCAGCAAGAATCGCGACGGCAAAGAGCTTTCCGAAATCGGTTCCCTCGTCGAGGCTGGGGCCGTCGGTTTTTCTGACGCCATGGTCCCCGTCGTCAACTCGGAACTACTAAGGCGTGCGCTTGAATACTGCCTGATGTTTGACAAGCCACTACTAAGTCATCCCGAAGTGCCTGAGCTATCTCGCGGCGGCGTGATGCATGAGGGCATGGTCTCGATGGTACTAGGACTTGCCAGTATGCCCAGTGAGGCAGAAGACGTCATGGTCAGCCGTGATGTCCGCTTGGCAGAATCCACTGGTGGTCGCTTACACATTCTGGGAGTATCCAGTCGCGAAAGCTGTGACATTTTGCTCGCGCCAAAGACCGCAAGGTTCGCATTACGGCCGGCATCAATCCTTGCAACTTTTCGCTCAATGATGAGGAACTGCGGTCGTTCGATTCCCACTTCAAGGTGAATCCACCGTTCCGGTCTCCCAAGCATATCGAGGCTTGCATTGCTGCTCTCTGTGACGGCACGATCGATATCATTTCCAGTGGGCACTCTCCGCGTGCTTCGGAAAAGACGCTGCAAGAGTTGGACTTGGCTCCCTTTGGAATCAGCAGCTTGGAAACAACGCTCGGGATTGTCGGCCAGTATTTGGTACGGCCAGGCCATCTCACTTGGTCCAAGGTGATTGAAAAGATGAGCCTCAACCCTGCTAAGCTGCTTGGCATCCCCAAGGGAACGCTGCAGGTGGGTGTCGAAGCCGATGTAACGGTGATCGATCCACAACAAGCTTGGACGGTTACTCCTTCAACCTTCCGTTCGAAGAGCTCGAACACCCCTTTTGGCGGCAAGCCCATGTGGGGCAAAGTGGTCCAGGTATTTGTAGCGGGCGAGTCCAAGCGGATCTAGTGTTGTCGATAAAAGCTGTAGCGAACACACCTACATAGTGACCCAACGAAAAGAGCCCACTAGTTTTCACTAGCGGGCTCTTGTTTTTTCTACTTCGTCTAGGCGAATGATCGACTAGAAGGTCCAGACAACGTCGGTACCGAAGATAACTTGGCTGTTTCTTGGTTCCATCGTTGAAGGGCAGGTTGCCAGCAGGCGAGGTGCCATCGAACCAGTCAAAGCGTAGGTTAGGACGCACGAACAGGTTCTTGTAAGGCGACCACTTTGGACCCATGGTAACTTGGAAGAAGTTGCCTTGATAAGGGTAGCGAGAAAGTGGCAAGCCACGAACGGTGTTGTTGCCACCCAAGCTTGGGAGGAAGCCACCGACGCGGAACCCATCTTCATCACGGAACCATTCAAAGTTCAGGCCCCAGCTCAGGCAGTCACTTTGCTTGAGGATCAGGTACTGATTCAGGCCGTACCACTGAGCTGACTTCGTGTTGGCAGCTACAGCACGCTCTTGCGTACCGAAGTCTGTTTGAGCGATGTAAGTCAGGCGGTCCGACAACGGACGGGTCAACACCAACGTTTGGAAATAACGAGGAGTGTAGGTACCCACACCCGACTGCGTCACTTCATTGCTGTACATGTTGACGTAAGCAATCGATCCACCGTTCGAAGCGGTATAGGTCGTCGTGCCGATTACGCCCAGATTAGGCGAAGCGGCTTGCGTATTGGGGTCACCAGCGAAGTTATCCCAGCCACGCGTAAAACCACCACCCACGGTCCAGTGTTCGTCAACCGTTTTGGTTGCCAACATGCCTGTATGGGTAAACGGTTCGCCGTATTGATAGGTGTACGGCAGGGTGTTGAAGAAGTTTTGGGATGTATCGATCGTGAAGTAACCTACTGGCGAGATGAAGTGACCAACTTTGACTTTCCAGTCACAGTGGGCAATTTCCGCATACAGGTTAGGCATGGCCAACCCGTAGAAGGCGTTACCGTTGTTCCATTGGTCTTCCAAGCCCCAAGCGGTGCTGAAGCGATGGTTGGTACCGTAGAGCACGTCCACGCGACCACCAATATCCCAGTTCTTTTCGCTGGCATCGGTTGCCTTTTCAGCACCCAGCCACAACTGGTTCATTTGGTATTCGTTCGAGCGATCTGTCCAAGTGACAGGACCGTTCCAACGATCGGCAGGACTATCAAAATTGAAAGTCACGCTTTGAGCCATGTTGCCGAAGATGCGAACACCACGGCAATTCAAGCGATCACCGATGCAAGTTCCTTCGAGCATCGTCATGAGGCCCCAAGGCTGGCATTCTTCCTCAGCCGCTTCTTCAACAGGAGCAGCGGGAGCTACTTCTGCCATCGGAGCAACTTCGGCCATAGGGGCTGGTGGTGGACGATCGCTAGGCGATGCTCCCCCTTCGCCCTGATAATAATAGCTGTTGGTAAAGGCGGTCGGACGGACCGCTGTTGGCACTCGCGAGTCTTGTGCTTGAGCATTACCGCAGTAAATGCCCCAGGCGATCGCAGCTGCCAATGCAAACTTCGACAGTTTCATAAAAAATCCCCAATCCGTGGAGAAACAATCGCCAAATCACCCCAAAGACAAAAGGGTCTTTGAGAAGTTCAGGCGGGGCCAATGTATAAACGCCTGTTCTTGCCAGGGAGGAAGGATAGGGCCGCATCCGCCAATCCTCAAAAGATGCATCGCTTCATAGAATTGAAGCGAGCGTCTCATCCTTGAGAATCTGTGTGATACCCATCCATGGGCAATAACGAGAAGTTTTCGTTAGTGGTTGCCTGGAGTTACGCCATTCTCTTCCGTGATTGGCTCTACTCCCTGGCTATGGTCTCATCGACATACGGATTTTGTACAGTCGATGCAATTCATCGCGCAATAAGCGAAGAATTCAGCCCTACTCACGAAATTTGTAAAGATGTGCCGAAAGTAGGAATCCTACTTTGGCGATTTGTCTAGACTCGGCTGGTAGAGGCACCGGTGAGTGTGCAACGTGTGCACCTTGTAATCCAAGACAACACACCGAACGAAAGAGAATGCCGACCAAGGGTCCTGCATGCTATCGCCGCAGGGCTGAGCGTTGCAGTGGTCTATTCCGAGAACAATGCATCAACAAATGCATTCGCATCAAACACGGCGATATCCGCAGGCTTTTCTCCCAGGCCAATGAACTTCACCGGTATGGAGAACTTCTGGCGAATTGGAATGATGACGCCACCTTTGGCCGTGCCATCGAGCTTGGCCAACATAATGCCAGTGCAATTAGCGACGCTTGAAAACCCTTGAGCTTGGCTGATGGCGTTTTGGCCAGCCGTCGCATCCAGCACGAGGATGACTTCGTGCGGAGCGTCGGGAATCTGCTTGGTGATTACCCGACGAATCTTTTCCAGTTCCTGCATGAGATTGGACTGCGTTTGAAGGCGACCGGCGGTATCTACAATGCAGATATCAGCCCCTTTTTCGATGGCCGTTGCCACCGCGCGGTGAGCCACGCTGAGCAGGATCACTTCCCGGCTGGCCTTTGACAATCTCCGCTCCTAAGCGATCGGCCCAGATTCCTAATTGTTCGACGGCGGCCGCACGGAATGTGTCGCCTGCACCGAGAATGACTTTCTTCCCCTGCGAGCAAAACAACTGTGTCAGCTTCGCAATCGAGGTTGTCTTTCCAGAACCATTGACCCCCACGACCAAAATGACCGTCGGGCCACTGGTTGCTAGCTTGATGGGCTGATCATCTTGGGCGACCAATGTACGCAGGCTTTCTTTCACGTTGGCAAGGACGTCTTCCATCTGCACAATGCGGCCACGAAAGCTCGTTTTGACCGAATCGCGAATTACGCCCGCAGGCCCCGTCCCCATATCCGTCTTGATCAGGATGGCAAACAGTTCCTCGAGGAAGCCGTCGTCAACAAGGCGACCTTCGCGTTTGAACAGGTCACGAATGTCAGTATTAAGAAGGCTGGTGGTTTTCTTCAGGGCGTTACGCAGCCGCGCAAAAAGCCCCTGGCTTTCCGGGGGATTGCTGGGCGGCGTCGCAGGTGCAGCAGGGGCCTCTTCGCTCGCTGGCTTCTTCTTGAAAATGTCGAAGATACCCATATCGATTCACTTGATGGCAAAAATGAAAAATGCGGGAAGTGGCGGCTGCTTCAGCGGCAAAAATCGAGTCTACCCTTGTGCCCCTTGAGGAGCCTTGGACTCATTGGACCGCTTGAGGATTCGGTCCAGTATTCCGTTGACGAACTTGGCAGATTCCTTCGAACCAAAGCGGCGCGCGAGTTCTACCGCCTCATTGATGACGACTCGTCCCGGTGTTCCGGCATGCAGCATCTCGTAGGCGCCAAGACGTATCACATTGCGGTCGGTCGCGGCCATTCGCTCTAGCCGCCAATTGTCGGCCACTTGGGTGATAAGCGTATCGAGTTCCTGCTGCTTCGCCCGTGTCCCTACCAAGAGTGACTTTGCAAAGTTAACGAGGTCCTGATTGCGGCTCAAACGCTTCTTCAGGAACAGATCTGCCAATTGCGCGTTAGACCGAGGGTTGAGATCATCTTGGTAGAGGATCTGCAAAACGACTTCTCGGGCTCGACTTCGCTGGGTCAGTGACAAGGGGGTAAGCTCCCAAAATCGTCCAGTTAACCAGGCCGACAAACGGACTGGCAAATTACTGGATAAACAACCGGATTGCCAAACCTTTATCTTATCCTAAAAACCTCGCGTCGTCACATGGAAGGGCGGATGTCTGCCCGTAGCGTTGTTAGTAGGCGGCAAAACCGCAAAAAAGGCGAGGTTAGCGGGTTTGTAACGGCTAACCTCGCCCCATAGTTTGTCGTTAGTGGGCTATTTCTTCACGATTCCGCGGGCTTGCAACCAGCGAATGGATGCAGCTGACCAATCGGATGTGCCGGGAAAGCTCTTGGCCAACCCAATTCCATGCGGCCCCTTTTCGTAGATGTGCATTTCTGCCGGGACTTTGTGCTTAATGCAAGCCAGATAGAACACGACGCTATTTTCTGGCGGAACGCCCCGATCTTCGGTCGTGTGCCAAAGGAACGTCGGAGGGGTCTGAGCCGTCACCGCTTTTTCGCTCGACATGCTTTGGATCAGCTCCGGCGATGCATTCTTGCCAAGCAAGTTGTCTTGTGAGCCACGATGGGTAAACGGTTCATTAAATGCGATCACTGGATAGCAAAGGATTGCGAAGTCCGGCCGGCAACCAAGCTGCATTACCTTGTCGGCGTTGTCCTTTTCGCCATCATCAAAATGTGTTGCAGCGCTCGAAGCTAGGTGTCCTCCTGCTGAGAAGCCAAGGATGCCAATCTTGGTCGGGTCCACGCGGAATTCGTCAGAGCGAGCGCGTACCGTTCGAATCGCACGCTGCGCATCTTGCAGGGGGGCTGGGTGGCCGTATCCCTTGTTCCGATGGCGATAGTCACAGACAAAGGCTGCGATCCCTTCCGAGTTTAGCCACTGGGCGATCTGCTTTCCTTCATGGTCCATGGCCAAGCCCCCATAGCCACCGCCGGGGCAGATCACCACGGCCGCACCGTTTGCTTTCTCCTTTTCAGGAAGCCAAATGATGAGCTTTGGCTTGTCCTTGTCGGCGTCGCCCAGCGCTCCAGGAGCACCGGCTGGCCACAGTAGCTCTTCTTTGGGATCGGCTGCCAAAGCCGCTACTGGTTTAGACCCGGCCGCGATGACCAAGCTTAGTAAAAACAAAACGCACAATGGGCGCCAGAGTGAACGAGTGCAATGCATCGGAAGAGGATCCTCAAGAAGCGATGAAACGGACGGCCTAAGTTCGGATAAAAGGATACAAGGTGATAGGTGAATTTCACCAACATCACCTCAGAAGAACATATCCTAAACTTGGCCAGGGGGCCGTGCTACCAAAGCGAGCAGCTTTTCCGGAAGATTCGCTCAGCCCCCATTTGTTTCACTCTTCCTGTTACTTGTACAGGATCAGCTTTCCCTGTCGGGTGCTTCGAAGGCGATACGCTTTACCTTGATGCATGATGATGACTTCGGGATCGCGCCCTAGTAGTTGGTCCGATTGCCAAACACGCTGTCCCCCCAAGCAATCCTGAACCACCTGTTCAAGACTACTTGGAGCAAGAGGCGTCTGCCCGTCGGCTGAAACCGGCAACGATGGGGTTAACGCGGCCTGATTATCCGTTGTGGGTACAGCAGGGGGCATGGCAGTGGACCTTCTACGATAGGAGCGCTGGCGAGTCTCGAGTCGACACAAGATCGGTAAACGTCTCACGGACTATCTACTGAACGTTTACAACCTCGATATCACCGGTTTTGCCTGATTTTGTACTGCCGGCTACGATGACCATGGCTCCTGATGAGGTTGCGACCTGTCGATGAAAGAACCGGGCCTTCTGAAGCTTGCCGGCCACGTGCCACGATTGACCATCGCTTGCCAATTGAAGGATCGCTCCTGAATGCGGCGTTACGAGGAGGCTCTTGTCGCTGGCAAATGCTGATACGCCAAACCCTTCCATTCCTTCGCCGGGGATCGATGGTCCCTTCGACCATGTGTTGGTCTCAGGATCAAAAATATCGACCGCTGTTACCATTTCACCGTTTTCGGTCATGCCTCCTACGATATAGAGCTTGCCTTGCCAAGCGGCAACCGCCAGCGCCCGGCGCTGAAAAGGAGGAGTGGCCACAATCGATGTCCATTGCGGCTTTTCACTAGTGAGGTCACAGACCAGTCCATCCTTGTGCCAGGTCGTATTGTCTTTGCCTTGCATGTTCCAACCACCAAAGACATACAACTTGCTTCCCACCAATGCCGCATCATGGCTCGACCTTCCCGCTGGCAATGGAGCAAGCTCACTCCATTGCTTGGTTGCCGGGTCATAACACGCAAAGTCTGTGGTCGAGAATAGTTCCCAATCTTTGCCTTCTGGGTTACGTGCTTCGAATCCGCCAATGCGATAGACCTTACCCGCATAGGCAACCATCGCTAGGCCGGTTCGGCCGGGCCCTGAGGCGAGGTCTTCCCATTTAGCATCGGTTGAGAGCTTAATGCGGCGAAGATGCCCCGAACCTGTCTTGTCGGAGTATTGATGCGCGCTGCCCAGGTGGCCTCCGTAGACATAGAGGTAATCCTCCGAGACTGCGGCGCCAAAGCTCGTAACGGCGGGATCGAGTGGGGGAAGCATAAGTTTTGCCGATGGAGATGTCGTATCTGCCGCGCTGGAAGTGGAAGCGGCCAAACAGAAGGCGGCCAGCACAAAGTTTAAAACAAGGTTACGCATAAGTTCAGTCCCTGGGTTTGTTAATTGTTGCTTCATTGGAACCTGAATTCAGGAACAGGTTAAGTCCGAAAATCAGGATAAACGAGTGGAAGATTGTGTTTGCTAATAGCTGGCATTGCCAGCGGGGATCGCGATATCAAAGACATTCGCCTTTTTGGCGGCGATATCGGTTTTCAGTTGTGAGTCACGATTGAATTGAGGTGGAATCCATTGCTGTGGTAGCGGCAGGCCGCCGCGCCGAGCAAAGGACTCTTCATCATCCAGGGGAATGCCGAGATTGACGTCGGCTTCCACTTCAACGCGCTGTGATCCCACCAAAGGCCCATCTTGCTTTGCGGCTACGTATGTGCCATTAACCACCGGGATTGTTACGGTAGGCCCTTTGTTACCATCGCACGGCAAAAACAGGATTCTTCCGCTTTGTAGTGGTTGACCACCGATCGTCACATTGCCCGTGATAGCCCCGCGAGGCATGTCTGAATTGCTACATCCCAGCAGGAAAACCGACAGTATCCCAAGCATCCCAATTCCAGTCGCGTTTCGCATCGTTGTCCTCATCTCTTTTGAATTCAGCAGGTGGCAAAGTGGTTGCACATCATCACTTGATGGAAGGCTACGGTTCAATGGTGTAAACCTCCCCGCGATTGCGTGTCGCGGCAGCGTCAAGTGCAAGGCGATCAATCGACTGAGATATGAACCGCACGGATGAATCGGCAAACACCATGTTCACGCCGGCCGGATGGCTCGAGCGGAAGTTGGAAAGTCGTGTCGAAACACCGCCGAGTCGCTTGGGGTTAAAGTCGCCACGTGTGGTAAACAACGTGGAAAGCGGATAGGGGCTCGACCATGTCGTAAACCCTCCGCGCACCTGGCCGGCGCAAGGTCCTGTTGAAAACAGGTAGTCCTGAAAGTTCCAATGAGCCTCTCCAGCCAAAAATGTATTGGAAGTGCCATCGAGGATGGCATGCAGCCCTGTTTCGCCACTTCCTGAATTGACGATCGAACCATTGTTGGGATTGCCCGTTAGCGAAGTGCCGTAGGGGTCGTCGCTGCCGGTGCTAAAGGCATAGGTGCCAGGAGCCCGCATGTTGGCGTCGCAACCTGCAATCGGGACCGAGCGAGCAAACGCGGCCGACGGGCACAGGTACATCGGAATCCGCTTCGAGACGACCTGTTGATTGAACGGGTCAGTGTTCGGCAAATTTTGATCGTACAGGTCAAAGCGATTGCCTTGCTCAATAAAAGGAAGTAGCGAAACAAATGCGCTTGTGCGGCTGTACGTGCCGTCGACGTCCCCCAGCGGGAACTGCCGCATCGAATCATGATAGGCATGCATGGCAATTCCAATTTGCCGCATGTTGCTACTGCACTGCATTCGCCGAGCAGCTTCGCGAGCCTGTTGAACGGCCGGCAGTAGCAGAGAAACCAAAACTCCAATAATCGCGATCACAACCAGCAATTCCACGAGCGTAAACCCTCGTCGGAATTGGAGGGGTAGGGGGGAAGACATAGCCGAACTCTCCTTCATGTCACAGCAGGCGAACACGCGTGCTTGGTAAGGGAAATTCGCTGGCTACCCAGAGGTGGCTTGCTGATTGAAAATAGAATACTGAGACTCAGTATTATTAATAATGGGATTGTAGGAGGGCATTAGCCGGATTGCAAGTGCTTGGCGATAAAATGATCGCGCAGCCGTTTAGGAGCCGTCAAAACGACGGCCAGGGGCCTTAGAGGTGCGATAGAAGCAGCATGGAAACGCCCATGTAAATCATAATCCCCAAAATATCACTAATCCCCGCAACGAAGGGGTTGCTCATCAGTGAGGGGTCAAGCCCTAAACGCTTAAAAAAGAGGGGGAGCAGCGAGCCGGAAATGGCACCGCTGGTCACCACCATGACCAGGGTGATGGGAACTACGACGGGCCAAAAAGGGTGCTCTTTGGCGAGAGGGTGCGAAGTCATAGCCCACGACAGCACCAGTCCAAAGGCAGCGAGCATTGCACCTAGCATCAAGCCTACGCGCAATTCACGCCAAAAGATCTTCCGCCAGTCTTGAAGCGTTACGTTGCCCGTGGTGAGCGCGGTGATAATCAGCGTGGCCGATTGATTGCCCGAGTTTCCGCCGCTGGACATGATCATTGGTACGAACAAGATCAGCCAAGGCCAGTCTTCCAAGCGGGACTCAAAGAACTTGAGTGCCGAAGCGGTGAGTGATGCCGTCACAAACAAGATCGTCAGCCAGATGCCACGTTTCCAAGCCAGAGTCACCACATCGGTTTGGAGGTAGCCCTCTTCCAACGGCGCCACACCTGCTAACTGCTGGGCCTCTTCGGTAGCTTCTTGGCGAACGGCATCAATAACGTCGTCGTGCGTAATAATGCCGACTAATCGGCGTTGATGATCAACAACGGGAATGGCGTGCAAGTCGTATCGTTCCACACGACGGGTTACAGCATCACGATCTTCGAGCGCATTAACCGCGATAACATCCGTTTCCATCAAATCGCCAAGTCGCGTTTCCGGCTTGCCGACAGCGGATACCATCTGCCGTGCGGAAACCACACCGCGAAGATGCTGATCGTGATCGACGACGTAAATATAATAAATCGTCTCTAGATGCTCGGCTTGATGGCTTAGCGAATCAAAGGCTTGCCGAACCGTAAGGGATTCGTCAAGCATGGCCATTTCGGTCGTCATCATGGAGCCTGCGGACTCTTCAGGGTAATCTCGCAAGCGAATGATTTCGCGGCGTTCATCTGCAGGAAGCAGGGGCAGCAGTGCTTCGACCACTTCTTCGCGGACGCTATGCAACAAGTCGACGCGATCATCTGCGGGCAGGTCGGCAAGCAGTTCGGCGATTTCGGATCGATCCTGGGTTTCCAGAATCTCGACTTGTTTGTCGTGTCCTAGATAAGCAAAAATTTGCTCGCGCTGTTGTAGATCGGTGTACCGCAGAACACTCCACGATTCTGCGGCCGTCAGCCCTTCCATGAACTCGGCAGTGCGGAGGGGATGCAAGGCCGTGCAGAACTCACGCAACTCGGCTTCGTTGTTCTCCGCTAGCATCTCGCGTAGCTCGGGTAAGAACAACGTATTGATCATGGTCCGCCTTGTTTCAGCCTAGGGGCAAGCCATGCCCGCAATATCCCAAATATCCAGGAATTCGTGACAGGTTTGAATGCCAAGAATAATCCTGTCTTTTAGAGTATCCGCGAGCATCGCAGAGGTGTCAAAGGTCTGCCCTGGTTTTTTAGCGAGTGGACCGGCAATTCTTGCGAGAATTATCCGGTGTTTTTATTGGAAAGCGTGCCACTCGGGGATTGTGGCGACCATCAGAGTGCGATCAAGGGTGAAGATGGGGTCGCACTGAAAAAAGCGAGGAATCGACAATGGGCCAGATAATCCCTCAGAATCGCTACAGTCGGTTGAATGAAACTGTCAATTGCGTATCGGATTCAGGCTGGGCGCGAACTAAGCGCGAATTTCAGGCAGGCACCAAATGATCAGTGCTCCTACGCTACCGCCGCCAACCATTCCAAGTAGTAAAAGTCCGGACGCTCCTGCGACAAAGCTTGTCAGACAAAGTGAACCCACAACCATCCCCATGGCTTGTAGCTTGGTTTGGCGCGTGATGGCGCGGTGCTGATTCCAGTTGTCCAAAATCTCGCCAACCCCTTTGACCTGGAGAAGTCGTCGATGAAGTGATGGAGATGACTTCAAAAGGAAGTAGCTTGCCAGCAAAACAAACGGGGTGCAGGGGAGCAAGGGCAGGAACGCGCCAGCAACGGCAAGCACGAGAAAAACAAACGCCAAGGCGATGCCAGCGATCTTTCGCAGTTTTTGAATGATGGTAGCGGCCTGGCTGGGGCTACTTGAATCTGTCGAAAACGTATTGTTGATCAAGACGCTGGCCATGAGACCCCTCTCCGTTCTGTTTAGTAAAGGTAGAGCCCCTACCTACTTCGATTGACGGTAAACGGCAACGTTGCCATAGCTGCAGCGTTGCAAATTCGTGTCAACGCCCATCGTTGTTTCAGCACCGCCGAGGAAGAGCACTCCATCCATGGCCATTTGCTGGCGAACATTGGCGAGGATCTGGCGTTTTACATCGGTTGCAAAATAGATCAGCACATTTCGCATGAAGACGATGTCCATCTTGGGCAAAGAGGGCCAACGCTCGATGAGGTTGATCCGCTTGGTCATCACCATCTCGCGCAGTTCGGGCTTTACGCGCCACCGCACACCATCCTGTTTGAAGTACTTCACCATCAACATGGCTGGCAAACCACGATTGATTTCGATCTGCGAGTAGCTTCCATCAGCGACGCGGTCAAGCATCTCCTTGGAAAGGTCGCTCGCCAAGATATTGATTCGCCACTTGGCCAATTGCGGGAAGTTTTCCCGAATCGTCATGGCGATCGTATAGGCTTCTTGTCCGGAGGAACAAGCGGCCGACCAAATGTTAAGCGTTTGGATGTTGCTTCGCGCCGCGATGAGGGGCGGAAGAACTTCCTTCTTGAGCACTTCAAAGGGATGGATGTCGCGGAAGAAGCTCGTTTCGTTCGTCGTCATCGCATCTACCACTTGCTCATGCATGTGGCCGAACGGTGTCGACGCCAGCTTTTGAGCCAGTTCCGTGATGGTTGCCATCCCTAGTTTTTTGGCTAGAGGTAGAAGTCGAGACTCCACCAAATAGCCCTTGTTGGCGGCAAGCAAGATTGCAGAACGATCTAGGACCAGCTTTTGAATGTATTCAAAAGCTGCTGGGTCCATCGTTGTTGCAGCAGGAGTTGCAGTTGCAGTGCTCATAGGATTACGACTTTAGTAGGGAAGGTTGCTTTGTTTTGTTGGCAGTTGCACATCGCGAGGAAATTTCACGGGCGACTCGGTCCAGAGGAAGTATCTGGCTGGCGAGGTTGGCTCTGGCGACAGCGCCAGGCATTCCCCAGATCACACTGGTCTCTTCATCTTGAACGTAGACGTCGCCGCCAGCATTGCTGATGGCTTCGCAGCCGATCAATCCATCTTGGCCCATGCCAGTTAGGACAACCGCCAAGGCACCTGACCCAGCTGCGCGGGCAACCGAGCGAAACAGGACATCGACGGCCGGCCGGCAGAAGTTTTCTGGTGGGGCTTGTGTCAAACGAGTGACAAACTGCCCACCTGCAATGGCCACCTCCAGATGAAAGTCACCCGGGGCAATCCAAATGGTGCCGGGCCTTAGGGTCTCACCAGCGACGGCTTCTCGCACATTCAGTGCGCATTTTGCGTTGAGCCGTTCGGCAAGATACCGTGTAAAGACCGGAGGCATGTGCTGAACCACCACCACAGGAACCGGCAGGTCCTTAGGAAGCTGTTCAAAAACACGTGCCAAGGCATTGGGGCCGCCGGTCGAGGTGCCAATCGCGAGCAGCTTGACTGGCATTTCCAGTTTCGGCAAGGCTTTCGCGATCGGATTCGCAGCGTGCAAAGTTGGAGCTGCAGGAATGCGTCCTGCTCGCGACCTTCCACAAAGCGCCTTTACCTTTGGAATCAGTTCGTTCTTAACGACCTGGATGGCGTTTGTCACGCTACCAACATTCGCTGGTTTGGTGACATAATCACTGGCTCCCAGCGTCAGGGCCGTAAGCGTTGATACAGCGCCTCGCTCGGTTAGCGTGCTGAACATGATGACGGGCGTTTTTTTGTCCGTCTTCCTCAGTTCAGCGAGCGTCTGTAGTCCATCCATTTCGGGCATTTCAATGTCCAATGTTAAGATGTCAGGCTTGTATTGTCCGATTTTCGCAAGTGCGAGCTTTCCATTGGAAGCTGTTGTTACAACTTCAATCTCTGGATCGCTGGATAATGCTTCAGTCACTAATCGTCGAATGACTGTAGAGTCATCGACTACCATCACTCGAATGGCTTCCATTGCCGCCTCCTTTCCGTCTTAGAGCAAGCCCATCATTTGTAGCTTTACGGCCATGCTGTCACGCTCAAATGGCTTCATGAGGTATTCGTTGGCCCCCGCTTGGAGTGCCAATACCACATGCTCGACTTCCGTCTCGGTGGTAACCATCATTAGAGGAAGCGATTCAAAACGTGCATCAGCACGAACGGCTCTTACAAATTCCAGCCCGTTCATGACCGGCATGTTCCAGTCAACTAGGGCAACGTCGGGAAGGGGTTTTCCCTTCAGGGCTTCTAGGGCTTCTTTTCCGTTCTCTGCTTCGACAAACTTGATATCAAGTTCGGTCAGCATTTTCGCGATGATCCGGCGCATCGCCCGGGAATCATCAATAATCAAGGCCTGCATAAAATGGTCTCGCAACAAGGGGATAGTTGGGGGCAACTTTGGTTATCGTAAACAAAACCCCTTGCCAGGAAGCAAATGCCTCATGGCAAGGGGTGATTGAGTTGGGCGGCTAAGGACTAGCGGCCGTTACGACGGTCTTGCTTTTCAAGCGTGAACCGGGCGATCAGCTTCTGGAGCTGCGAAGCCATCTTCGACAGGTCGAGGGCAGACTTTTGCGTATCCGAAGCACCCCGAGTGGTGCTTTGAGCGGCGTCGGCAACGCTGGTGATGTTCTGAGCGATCTCACCGCTTCCCTTGGCTGCTTCGGCAACGTTGCGACCGATCTCATTAACCGTCGCGGTCTGTTCTTCAACAGCACTCGAGATGGTGTTGGAGGTGTCGCTGATCATGCCAATGATCTCGCTGATTCGCTTGATGGCATCGACTGCACTCGAAGTGTCCTTTTGGATGGCTTCGATTTTTTGGCTGATGTCTTCGGTTGCCTTGGCGGTTTCCTTGGCCAGTTCTTTGACCTCGTTGGCGACCACAGCAAACCCCTTGCCGGCTTCACCAGCACGGGCGGCTTCAATCGTGGCATTGAGAGCCAGCAAGTTGGTTTGTTCGGCGATCGAAGTAATCACCTTAACCACCTTGCCGATTTCACAGCTGCTCAGACCAAGCTGAGAGATGATGCCATTGGTCTTGCTGGCCACTTCCACCGCTTGCTGGGCAACGCGGGCGGCTTCATTCGAGTTGCCGGCGATTTCGCGGATGCTGGCACCCATTTCTTCCACACCAGTAGCAACGGTTTGAACGTTGGCACTTACTTGTTCCGAGGCTGCGGCAACAAGGGTGGCTTGGTTAGAGGTCTCTTCGGCATTGCTTCCCATTTCCTTGCTGACACCGGTCAGTTCTTCGGCAGCACCACCCAGTTGCAGGGCGGTTTCGCCGATGGACAGGATGTTGGCACGCAGGTCGGTGATGAACCGTTGCAAGCCATTTCCCATCTGGCCAATGGCATCGTCCCCCAGGACGGTGATTTCGGCGGTCAAGTCGCCAGCGGCAGCGGAATTAACGACCGACAGCATGCTGTCGACCTTGCGCTTCAGGTCGGCGGCATTGTCTGCTTCACGCTGAGCGCTTTCCTTGGCGTCTTGTTCCATCTTGAGTCGCTTGGTCACTACTTCCCACGTAACCATCGAACCGGCAAAGTTCTTGTGTTCGTCGTAGATAGGGCTGACGAGCAAGTCGAGAGTTTCGGCAGCGATCTGAATGTTCGTGCGGTGCGGAAGATTCTTGGGGTCAGACAACATCTTGCGTTGATGTTCAGGACGCTTGTGGAAGATGTCGATCGATTGGCCAATCAAGCGGTCAGCCTTGATCGGTAGCAAGTGCTCGATTTCCTTCAGGGTCTTGAAGGTGGCGGAGTTGGCGTAGGTGATGTTAAAGTCGCGGTCAGCAAACATCACATTGATGGGAGCTTGTTCCATCATCGAGCGAACTTGAGCGGCCTCAGCACGTGCCTTGGCGATTTGCGTGATGTCGCTGGCGAACTTTACAACCTTTACCAGACGGCCGGAGGCGTCGGCAATTGGGTTGTAAGAGGCCTGAATGACAATCTCCTTGCCGCCTTTACCAACTCGCTTGTATTCGCCTGGCAGGTTTTCGCCACGGTTCAGGCGAGCCCAGAATTCTCGGTATTCGCTCGAGTTCTTAAAGGCCTCGGAGACAAACATGCTGTGATGTCGTCCCGTGATTTCCTCCAGGGTATATCCAAGTGTAGTGAGGAAGTTGTTATTGGCGGTAACGATCGTGCCATCCATCTCGAATTCGATGACGGCTTGCGACTTGCCGATCGCTTCGAGTATGGCGGCTTCTTCCGAATACCGCTTTTTGGCAGCAGTGACTTTTGCTGTTGCGGTCTTGGCTTTTGCAGGACGGGATTTCGTTTGTAACATGACAGGCTCCGGGAAGGTGAGGGTACGGGTCAGACGGGTAAATAATCAAGTCGCCGGAGCCTTAACTCCGGAGGTGAACTTGGACTGGTTAAGCCGCAGATGCAATGGCATCCTCGGGCACTTGGGTAGCGAGTTCAGTGTCTAAAACCAGGAGCAAACGCCCCTCCAGCTTGTAGGCACCAAGGATGAGTGTGCGGGCTTCACCCCGCAATGTTTCCGGGGTGTTTTCAAAAAGGTCGGCAGCGACTTCTTGGACGTCGCCGATCTCGTCGACAAGCAGGCTGACGATTCCTTCATCGCTTCGCACGACCACGTTCATGGGCAGGCGATCCGCAGGTCGCTCGGCCAAGCCGAGGCGACGACGAAGGTCGATGGCCGTTACAATTTGGCCACGAAGGTTGATCAGTCCGCTGACGACGTTGGAGGCTAGTGGCACTCGCGTCATCTCTTGATAGCGGATTACTTCTTGAACTCGCTTTACCTCAACGCCAAAGAACAGGCCGTCGAGGTAGAACGTGCAATATTGTTGGGAGGTGGTCATGGGGGAGTCCCTTTATGGATTTACTTAGGCGATTTGCGAGGATTCGAAGAACGTCGGGTCGTATCGCCGAATGATGGTTGGAAGATTCAGCAGGTCGGTCACTCGGTCTTGAATGACTGCCGATGCAACCAAGTCATCATTTTGAGAGCGGCGTTGAACCTCAACACTGGCATCAACAATGTCGGCAATTCGATCGACAACCAGTCCCACGCTTCGGCCGTGAGCGCTGTAGACCACGACTTGCAATGGGCGGTCGGGATCATGCTGTGAGGGGATGCCAAGTACTTCGCAGAGGCGAACCAATGGCAAGATCTGTCCGCGATACTGAACCACTTCTTGATGGTCAGCCCGTTCAATTTGCGACGCAGGAATTTCTTCTAGGCGAGACACCATCGAGATCGGAAGAGCTACGCGGCGATCACCCAGTGCCAAGATCAGCAGCGTTTGGCGATTGCCTGTTTGGTCATGATTGTTGGCGGCATGCTTTGCCATCGTGCGGTCACGAACTTCTGGCACAACTTTGGCTCGCTGAGCGGTTCCGAGCACATCCAGAATCAGAGCTACTTGGCCGTCGCCCATAATGGTCGAGCCCGCATAGACAGGGATTCCCTTGAGTTGTTTGCTTAGCGGCTTGACGACGATTTCTTCGGTATCGTTAATGGAATCAACAATCAGGCCAAACTGCCGGTCATCAGCCCTGAGCACAACGATGTTGACAACCCCGCTGCTATCGGCAGAAGCTGGCGTCTCTTCCAGCCCCAGTTCACGTCGCAGGTGTACGATTGGCAGTAACTGTCCGCGAAGTCGATAGACAGGAGCACCGTGGATGCGTTCGATTCCCTTGATCGCTTCACTTCCTTCCAGTCGCACCAGCTCCAGCAGGCTAACTTGTGGGATGGCATAGCGATCGCCACCACAGGTGACGACCAGGGCAGGAATGATGGCAAGCGTTAGTGGAATCTTCAGTTTGACGGTCGTGCCTCGGCCGAGTTGGCTTTGGATATCTACCGTGCCACCGATCTTTTCGACGTTGGTCTTTACAACATCCATGCCGACGCCACGGCCAGAGACATTGGTAACCTTGACGGCCGTGGAAAATCCCGGTGCGAAGATGAGCATGGCAGCGTCGCGATCGCTTAGTCGCAAGGCTTGGTCTTGCGAAACAAGGCCTTTTTCTACACCTTTTTGGCGAATACGATCTAGGTTGAGGCCGCCGCCGTCATCCGTAATTTCGATGTTGACCTGGCCCCCTTCATGGAAGGCACGCAGAAGCAAACAACCTTCGCGTGGCTTGCCATTCTTTACGCGTTCATCCGGAGTTTCGACACCGTGGTCAACCGAATTACGTACCAAGTGCGTTAGAGGATCTTTGATGGCTTCGACAATCGTCTTGTCGAGTTCCGTTCCTTCGCCTTCCATCTCAATCCGCATCTCTTTGCCACATTGCAGGGCAAGGTCGCGGACCACGCGAGGAAACTTGCTCCAGATGTTGCCGATAGGCTGCATCCGGGTTTTCATGACCCCTTCTTGGAGTTCCGTGGTGATGAGGTTAAGTCGCTGCGAAGTGCTAACAAAGGTGGAATCCTTGAGCGTTCCTGTGAACTGCAGAATCTGATTGCGAGCGAGAACTAGTTCGCCAACTTGATTCATGAGCTTGTCAAGCAAGCTAACGTCAACACGAATGCTGGCGTCTGCCAGGCGGCTATCGTGCTGGGTCTTCAGGGCTTCTGTGACATGTTCGGGTTTGACTTCGCCACGATCAACGAGGATTTCGCCAATCTTGCGAGTGTCACCCTCCATTTGCGACTGAAGTGCAGCATCGACCCCCTTCGTGGTCGTGACCATATCGTCACGTAGGATCTCGCCAAGCCGTTTTGTGCCGGGGACAACGCCAGTTATAGAGGCGTCATCGGCGGGGACTGCTTCAGGGGCGGTTGGGGCGACAGCTTCGGGTTGCTGCAACTGGGTAAGACGATTGCGTAGGCTTGAGTAGTCGGCTTCTCCTTCATTTCCGATCTCTTCGATGCTTTCTAGCATCTGTCGGATGGCATCCACCTGTGCAAGCAAGCCGCTGGTGATGTCTGGGTTGAGAAGCAAATCGCCGTCACGCAATTTACAAAGCAGGTTCTCGCCGACGTGAGCGAGTGCCTCTAGCTTGCCGAAACCCAGGAACCCGCAAGTTCCCTTGATGGTATGAATCGTTCGAAAGATGCTGCTAAGCAAGTCGCGTGACCGCGGATCTTGCTCTAGCGCCACGAGGTCTCGATCCAGCTGATCGAGGTTCTCGTGACTCTCGACCAAAAACTCTTTGACGATTTCGAGGGACTCTTCCATGGCTTCCGCCTTCAAGTATCCGGGGGAGGATCGATTGGTTTGCACAAAATGCACAAACTGGACTGTTTAAACGACAAGAGTAAATAGCACAGAATCTACTATCAGGCGTAAAAAATATTTGCCTTTACCTCCCTAGTGGTGGTGGCAACGATTTTGCAAAGGGCGCTTTGCCAGGCCCGCGAGAGCGGCGCAATTTTGAAAAAATAGCTAAAGCAGGCAAAGAATGCTGACGATTCCGGCTAGGAAGGGAGGCTGTGTAAACAGGCTTTGCCTACCCAGGACAGGAAATCTGTGCGATTTTCGCCTGCCGTGTTCAATAGGCCGTCGCAGTCAATGGAGTGAACTCAACATGGACTATTCCGGGATCAACGGGTTTCTAGGAACCCGGGCGTCGATCATGCTCGACGTGGTCTTTTTGGCGATGTTCGCCGTGATTCCCGTGATGGGATGGAGCATTTGGCTAGTAAAAGCCAAGCGAAACTATGCCTTGCACAAACTCGTGCAGCTGACGCTGGGGATTGTTTTGCTGGCCGCCGTCACCCTATTTGAAGTGGACATGCGGTTCATGACAAACTGGCGCGAGCGAGCGGCCGAGTCTCCCTACTTCAATTCGTGTGTCTTCCCGAGCCTTTACTTGCACCTGTTCTTTGCGGTTCCGACAGCACTGATATGGATCTTCGTGATCGTTCAGGCGTTACGTAACTTCCCGTCGCCGCCCGTTCCTGGTCCATACAGCAAGGTTCACCGCATGTGGGCTTGGATCGCTACCGTAGAGATGACAGCCACTGCCGTCACGGGATGGATCTTTTACTACTTGGCCTTCGTTGCGAAGTAGTGCTGTACAAAGAATCCGATTCAATAGTAAGAGCCGCCCGATCATCAATAGATGACAGGGGCGGCTCTTTTTGTAGCGATGGTATTGTTCCAGCCAATCTTAGAAGTCCAACTGAACGCGGCCGACAAACAGGTCGGCATCACTGTATCCACGTGCCGTGTTGTCAAGCATGGCATGAATGTAGTTGAACTGTAACTTGGAGTGTACGTTCAGGAACCAAGTGACACCCAAGGTCACATCCTGTAGTACGCCGTTACCAGCCTTGCTGGTAGTGGTGAAGGTGTTCGTGGCCGAGTTGTAGTAGTGGCCATCCAACGACGCAGGGTTGCGAAGGTCGACAACCGAATATCGGCCAGCAACTTCCCACGCACCCCAGCCGCAAATGCCATCACGCTTCAGCGGAATGAAATCGGTATAGGGAACCAGCTTTCCAAGCGTACCATTCTTTTTGTCGTACACACGATGTTCGCCCGTCAAGCGATAGGCAATCATCGCCGAGCCACCTTGGTAGGTAACTGGGCCAGCCACACTTTCAACCACGGTCGCCATGTATTCGGCAGTGACTCCAACTGGTCCACTTTGAGCCACGGTTTCCAGACCGAACAGGTTGAAGTAATTGGCTTCATAGCGGCCCGTATCGACAAACGCTGGCGTGCCATTGACCGCGCTGCCAAAGCTACCACCCAGTTCGGAATAACCCAATTGGCCAAATTCAGGCGTTGTGCGGGCTTGATAGAAAGGCCGCGGGCTGCCTGCGTTTCCGCTGGTGCCGCTGCCGATTGCATCATTGGCCCCCAGCATACTGAAGTTGTAGCCACCGCCGACGTGCCAAAGGTAGCGATCGTCCGCTGCTTCATCGTAATGCAAGAGATGAGTTGCGCACGAGGAGAACGAATACCCGCCTAGATCACCAAAGTCGGTCGCGTATCGATTGTCTCCAAGCGGTGCATTGTTGAACCCACCTGTTCGGTACACGCTATACGTCAACGCCGTCATTTCATTTTCCGACAAATTGGCGGACGAAATGCCAACTCGGCGGAAAGGAACCATTGCCAAAAACGGCAGGGATCGTTCCAGGAACGTCAAGTTGCGAAAGCCCGTAAGCGAGTCGACGCTAAACGGTTGGCAAAATTGACCAACGCGTACCGTTCCAAAGATTGGCAGGTTGCCTTGCTCAAGGTAGTTATCAAAAAAGCTTGGACGTCCCGCAGTCGCAAAGTCCACTTCGAGCTGATAGGCCGAGAACTCAGCGATCTTGCCGTTTACTGCTAAACGCAAGCGGCGAAAGCCAGTTCCATCTTGGGCGTCGCCGACGGTCGCACGATTTGCCGCACTTTGCGAATAGTAGGCCGTGTCGAGCTGGGTAAAGCCTGTAATCTTGTGTGTTGGGAATGCCGCAGCCTTCTTTGCGTCGGCTTCATCCTTTTTCTTAAGCTTCTTTTCGGTCTCGGCCAAGCGATCCGACAGCTTTTTGAGCTGAGCCCTAATATCGGCGTCAGACCCGTCCGCAAAGGCAACCGGTTCCACCTGATCCATGTTCTCTTGGAAGGAATAGGTGGCTTCGGGCGACGAGGCTTCCTCTTGGGAGGCGTCTTCGGGAAGATGTACGACGGTCCCTGTAGTTGCGGGTTCGCTAAAGTTGGTTGTTGGAAACAGAGGGCCGTCAGACTCTTGCGCAAACGCAGAGGCGGCATGTGCTGCCCCCAGCGCGGAGGAGAGCAGGGCGGCAAGTATCCAACTTTTCGTTATGCGCATGGTGAGGGTACCGGCAAGTGGAAAGGCGTCCTCTTGGAATTCAAGTTGGACTCAGCATTTTGTGTGCTGCCTCCCGTTGACGGGTCGGCGGGAACAATCGGACTCTTAGGTACGTTCGGTACAACCTGACGCCGTACTTGAAGAAAATCCGCTACCTTCCCTACCTTCACCAAGGTCACTAGAGATGGGAATAATGCTTGCAATGCGTAGAACTGGCGGGTACTTAGTGTGGTTGTCGCGCTGGATGGGAGGAATACTGGGTGGAAAACTGGCGAAGAACGAGGAATTTCGCGTGACACTTTTCCGTGAACGGGTCCTATTAAGCTAGGGCCATGCTGCAGAGCGATAGGGTCAACCCAAGTGAACCTCCCCCATAAAACGAGCTAGTCCATGTCATCCAGTTCCCCAAATCCAGCCGAAGGCCAGAACCCCCAGGGTGGGGCTCCTGATGCGAACTTGGCTGGCAAAGAACTGCACCTTCAGGAAACCTGCGACTACAGCACCGATGCCGCTGCGCTGGTCCAGATCTTGGATGAGTATCTGGCATGCTTAAAAGCGGGGACAGCACCAAGCCGCACGGAGCTCATGGGACGCTATCCCGAATATGCAGCTCAGCTAGAGGCCTGTTTGGCCGGCCTGGAGTTCCTGCATGGAGTAGAACAGTCGCCAACTTCCCAGCCGCAACGACTGGGTGACTTTCAAATCTTGCGAGAAGTCGGACGCGGAGGGATGGGGGCGGTCTTTGAGGCGACGCAGATCTCGTTGGGGCGGCGCGTCGCACTTAAGATCTTGCGATTTGGTGGAGTCTCTGATCCGGAAGCGATTGAACGGTTTCAGCGCGAGGCAGAAACGATCGCCAAGCTGCATCACACGAATATTGTTCCGGTCTATGCCGTGGGAAGCGAGCGGGGCGTCAACTACTACGCAATGCAGTTTATTGAAGGGCAAAGTCTGGCTGAAGTCTTCGCCGCTCGAAAAGCTCCTTTAAAGTCTTCGCAAGTGGCTGAGTGGGGATTGCAGGCGGCCGAGGCGCTGTCCCATGCACATAAGCGAGGAGTTATTCATCGCGATGTTAAGCCCTCCAATCTGATCTTAGACAAAGATGGGAGGCTGTGGCTCACAGATTTTGGATTGGCACGCAGGGCAGGGGATGTGACGCTGAGCCTAACCGGCGCACTACTCGGTACGCCGCGTTACATGAGCCCCGAGCAAGCGATGGCAGCCCATAAACAGGTGGATCACCGCTCGGATATTTTTAGCCTGGGGACGACGCTCTACGAACTACTCGCCCAAAAGCCAGCCTTTCAAGGTGACACCCCGCACGATGTGATTCAGCATATTTTGTCGGTAGAGCCAGTCCCTCTTCGTCAGATTGTCCCCACGATTCCGCGCGACCTGGAGACGATCATCCACAAGTGTTTGGCGAAAGATCCTGTGCGGCGATATGAATCGGCCCATGAACTGGCCGAGGATTTGCGGGCCTTCATCGAAGGTCGTCCGATCCGTGCTCGGCGAGCAAGTCTTCTTGAGCAAGCGGCACACTGGATCAAGCACCAACAGCGGAGTGTGAAACTGGCAGGAGCTGCTGCGGCAGTGACCTTGCTCGCCATCACGATGGGAATGGTTAGTTGGTCTAGCTACCAGGCTTGGCGACAATCGTCTTTACGGCTGGAAACCCCGACGGCTCCGCTTGTGGCAGAGATTCTGCAAAGTTCTGGCGAATCGGTAGCCGTGGAAACGGTGCCGACTCAGCAAGCGGTTGTGTTGCCTGCAGGTGAATATCAGGTGAGAGCTTCCAAAGAGGGAACGCTTAGCCAAACCTTTGACTTGACGCTAGAACGCGGCAAGGAAGCGAAGCCCTCACTTGAGTTGCGCGATCAAATGCTGTTTCCGCCGTTTGATTTGGAACGCAGTTTCAGCCTTGTCGATTTGGGAAATGAACATGCCGTGGCGCTGCTCAATAAGGAGGGGCTGGGACTTCGCAGGTGCACCGGACCGGCTTTTGGCTGGGGCGTTGCCTTAAAGCCACAATCCTCGCCGCTTCTAGAAAAGTTTCCAGGCTTCCGTTGGGCCTGGAATAGTGGAACCGAGTCGTATTCTGGGTACGGAACGTATGACATTCGGCCCTGGATTATTCAGCAGTCGTTTGATGCCAACGGCGACGGCACCAGAGATCTTATTGTGGCCGCTCGACATCAGGCCTGGGTAATGGCAATTTCAGGTGTCGATGGAGCAGTCCTGTGGTTTGAGGGACGTTCCGATTCACTGAAAGAAACACCCAAAGGCATCGTCTATTACCCATCCTATGCCATCACAAGCGCAGTTCAGAAGGCTCCGCTGGTTGTGCAGGATGCTGATGAAGATGGTGTACCCGACCTTGTGCTGACCTTTGCCGATGTTGTTTCGGAGACGCATTTTCAAGACACGAACAAACCAAAGCGGCAATGGGTTGAAGCGTTTTCCGGCAAGTCAGGAAAATCCCTCTGGCGATACGATATTCCTGAAGAATGGCTCACCTTGCCGCCAGGACAAAAGGTTCCGCTGGAAATGCGATGGTTTTGCCTAAGCTCCTCAGGAATGATGAGCCACGGTGGAGGGAGTTGGTTAATTAGTGGGACACATCATCGAGTAAGCCATCCACAATACCTCGAGCGCACAGGAAATCACCTGTATTCGCCGGACGTTCAATTGGTAACAGTGGCCAATTCGCAGCGAATCGCCATCGTAGCTGGTGAAAAACTGGCCTGGGTTGAGCCCACCACGGGGAAGCTGTTTGAAGAGCCGCTTTCGCTGGGGTTGCGTTGCGGCAAGGAACCGCAATGGGCCGATTGCGACGGCGACGGCATTCCAGATCTTGTGATGCTTGTCGAGGTACCGCCTGTTCCGCCGTCTACCTTACCGCAACCGCAAATTGCTGTTTGGTCCACGGCGAAAAAGCAGTTGCTGTGGGAGAAGAAGTGTGGTGCTGAGTGGCCGCATACTTCAACATGGACGACGGAGACCGCAGCTTGGCCGATCGTGACCGATCTGAATGGCGACGGGAAGTCGGAAGTCATTGCCCCCGATGGTCAGTCCAGTTCCGGTTTTTCGAGTTTTAACGCCAATGGCATTCCTTGGGGAACGATCAAGGCCTGGGCCGGAGATACCGGTACAGAGCTTTGGAGCCGAAAGCTCGTCTCGATGGAGCGTCAAATCGATTGCATGACGCAGGGTCCAGACATTGATGGCGATGGTCATCGAGAGATTTTTGCGGCAACGCTGGTTGGACAAAAGTGCCTCCTTTATGTCGATGCACTTTCGGGAAAGACCGGCGAATCCCTTTGGACCTCCGAACAAGATCCAAAGATAAACGACTCCATATCAAGTCGTTTGGATTTGCTTCGCATGCAATGGTGGCATTGCGGCAATCAGGCGTCACCGCAATTGCTTGTGCACGTCATTAGCTCTCGATTTGGTGGCGACCGAGAACAAGAAGTGCTGTGTGCGCTAGATGTGAAAACGGGAAAGTTGTCGAAGACGGGAACACAAATCGCGGAAGCAACGCCTATCGACCTGGATCATGATGGCTGTCAGGAATTGCTTTTGTTTAGCTCCAAGTCCCCGAATGCACGCGACTGGGGGGGAAAGCTGCATGCTATTCGCGGCGTGGGGGAAGAGCCTTGGCGAAAGCTGGCCGCGCTTGGCCAGGCCGTTTCCGACTTAGATGGCGATGAAGTCAATGATCTTGTGCGAGTCGATCAAAAGTTGATTGCCACCAGTGGCCGAACTGGCAAGCCACTTTGGACGCGCGAGCACCCCAAGCAGCTGTACGAGATTCGGTTTCGATCACTTGTGCCACACAGTTGGGGGCATCGCTCTCAGTCGGAAATCCAAGCAGACCTGGATGGCGATGGAACTAGTGATTTATTGGCCTGGGGGCATGGGGCTGGCGGGAAGCTGGTAGCACCCTTTCATGCGATTTCAGGGAGGACGGGAAAAGTGCTGTGGCACTCTACGTCACTCAAGTGCCAGACCATGGGTACGGTACTGGCGGCAGAATCGCATGATCTGCAAGGAAAGCAGGTGCCGGACGTGCTGGTCCTTGCGTCACTCGATTTTGGCTACCCAGAACGAAGCTCATTTTCGGCGCACGAAAATCAACTTTGGTTATTTGCTCTTTCGGGCAAAGAGGGAAGCCTGCGGTGGTCTGCTCCCCTGAGCACTGCCTATGGGAAGACGCCAGGGAGCGCAATGCCGTTGCAGTTGTCGGGTATTTCACTATCCCTTTCTGTCGGGGATTTAAATGGTGATGGCGTAAAAGATGTTTTGGCACCTGGACTAACGCCGGACGGCACGCAGTTAGAAACGGTAGCATTGGATGGGCGACAGGGGACAATTCTTTGGCGGCGAGTATTCCCTAATGATTCGCGTCAGAACCTTGCCATCGGATCTTGGATTGCGCCAACGATTTGCGATCCACAAGGGGATGGCCAGGCCGATGTCGCGGTAGTGGAGTACACCATGAAAGCGACGCCGAACAACCCAGCAACGAAGCGCCAACAAGTGCTGCTACTGGAGGGAGCTACGGGTGAGCCAAAGTGGAACTGGCAATGCGACAAAGACTTTGCATATTGGTCCTTAGTTTCAGGCTATGGCATGGCCGAACTAATGCGTCCTGTGGTCTTTCGATATTCGGCGAAAGAGCAACGGATCGGCGTCTTGCTTCCGACGCAAGTCACTCAGCTTGTGGTGCTGCTGGATGCGGATGGAATTGCGCAGCAAACCAAAGCCGTCGCATTGCAATCGATGGCAACTGGTATCTGGGCAGCCGACCTGGAAGGGGATGGGGTAGACGAAGTCATCTTCTCGAGGGGATCGGACTTGATGGCCTGTCGCCTGACGGATCTAGATCATCCTCTTTGGTCAAAACCGTTAGGAGAGACGGGGCAGTATCCAATTATCAACATCTACCCTGGACGAAACGGGCGGAAATCGCCATGGATTGCCTTAGAGACACCGCCGACGAACAACTCGGTTTTGGGAATTGACGCGGCCAACGGAAAAACACTTTGGATTTGTCCGGGGCCAAACTTGCGCGACTCAGACGGCGTCTATCACGTTGCTGCGGCCGTTTCTTTGCTGGGTGGAAAAGGGACGGAAACGCCGTTTGTCTACTACGCCTATGATTCCGTAGCACGCTGCCGACAGGGTGTATCACTATCTCCGGTAAGTACGCCAACTTCTGGATCTGCCTCTTCAATGAAGTCTAGCGTGACAAAAGTGGGGCGCCATGGGGAATGGCGATGGAAGCGAAATCTTCCCTGGTTGCCATCGAGTTCCAACTGGAAGGAGATTCAGCAATTGGTGGGTTGGGGACTGCTGTTTGCTGTTACGCTGGTAGTTGTGCCGATGGCATACCTTTACCGCTTAGTGACTCGGCGTCGTTTCAGCTTGCGGATGCTGATGCTGCTATCGGTCGTGGTCGGACTCTTTCTGGCATCGTTGCAGACGGCTTTGCCTGCGGTGAATGATTTCCAGGGAGTGGCCAATCGAATCTTCATGGGAATGGCCTTTTCGCCGGTCGTTATCGGAGTGGCTTTTTTGGCTATGGGAGTATGGCAAAGGCAATGGCGGCGACTGGGGGTGTGGCTGAGCATTGCGTTTGCTACTACCGTGGTTGCGGCCGCTTTTGCCATTGCCACGGACCTGCGGAAAATGCCCATGCTTGTCGAGGAGAGCTACGATTGGTCGGGTTTGCCCTGGGTTGGCATTACGGGATTCTATTTGGCATGCTGGATGGCGCTGATTGCGGTACCGATTTCGCACTTTTTAAGAAGAGGGCGGCCGGTTCGCTGATCGCTGGTTGGTTAAGCCTCTTTTTACCAGCAAGTCATCCTGTGCTAAAATGTGCTTATGTCTGCACCTGACCCACACCCTCCATTATCGACCGGCCTATTACCTGCCAACGACCAGCGCACACAGTGGCTGATGCGTTATGAGGCTTGGTTGCGGTTGCTCGCACGTTGCGAAATCGACAATCGCTTTCAAGGCAAGTTCGATCACTCGGATGCGGTGCAGCAAACTTTGCTCGAAGCGTGGAAGACGTGGGAGCAGTGCCGTGGTGATCAAGAGGGACAGCGACTGGCCTGGCTTCGCCAGATTCTCGCCCATCAATTGGCGCATCTAGCAAGGCAATTTGGCGCCATCCAAAAGCGGGATGTCAGTCGCGAACAGTCGCTGGAGCATACTTTGGGGCAGTCGGCCCAGAGACTTGATGCTCTATTGCCAGGAAACGATCCGTCGCCAAGTAACGTCGCGATGGTTAGTGAGCAGCGGATACTACTAGCTCAGGCTTTAGAAAAACTGCCTGAGGAATATCGCCAAGTGATTGTCTTGCGCAACCTTGAGGAACTGTCACACGAAGAGGTGGCATTAAAGATGAACCGCTCAACCGGCGCGGTGCGCATGCTTTGGGTGCGAGCTCTAGCCGCTTTGCGTGATGCGATGCAGCAAAGCGACTCCAATTAATTCCGAGTAGCAGTATCTAACTACGGTGCCTCAAAGGTCTCGCCGCCATTGCGAGTCGACAGAGCTTGCCAAACCAGGCGATTGACCGAGTTGGAAATGAAGTGCACCGAGCCATCCATGTAAACGGTCATCACACCGTTGGGGTGATAGCTGCGTGAGGTAACAGCGGCAAACGTTGGAATGGTGGGCGAACGTCCTTCGGACTGGGAAACCCAGTCCATGTCCACTTTGACGCCACCGACATCGCAGCGGACCTTCGTATTGGGCGTGAAGACGCTGGTGAATCCCGTCTCGTGTACTTTGCCATCTACCCATTCCACATGTGCGCCTTCCGACTTGAAGTCGCCCCCTAGAGAGCAGATCTCGGAAGGGTCGACGGGCATCGCTTGCGAAAGCGACGTGACAGACGAGTTGCGATAGTACGACTGATACGCCTTTACTTCCGAAAAGCAGAGGGTATTGGAGAGACCGTCGTAGATTTGTGCGATGGTGAGCGGATCGTAATGCGTGAAGGCCCCGCGGCTTCCTTCCCGTGTGATGGGATTGAAAACCAGCCAGGTCCCCTGGTTGGCAGCATAGTTCGGAGGAAAGTGAACTGGCGTGCCGCTGGCGTCACGCTTGGGTTTAGCGTTGATTTCTGATGGGCAGGTAAAGACAGGGATCTTGGTGGACGAAATCGTGAACGGCTGAGCGCTGTACGAAACGTCAAAGTTGATCCTGCCGTAGAGGTTGTCTTGCTCAAGGTAGGGGAGAAGCTGTCCTAGGGACGACCAGCCCGCAAAATTGCCGCTGGCGTCTGGTAGGGTGGGCCGCAAGCTGCTCGGCAGCTGCTTAAAGGTTCCTTCGTAGGTCTGCAGGCCCAGCCCAAGTTGGCGAACATTGTTGCCGCAGGACATGCGACGTGCTGCCTCACGGGCGGCTTGAACCGCCGGCAGGAGCAGGGCAACCAGAACGCCAATGATGGCGATGACCACGAGCAGTTCAACCAGCGTAAATGCGCGTCGAGTATTCACAGTTCACCCTTCCAGGCTATATTCTCGATATTAAGACTCTGTCTCAATACGTGCTGATTTTAGCCGTATTGTGAGGCATGTCAATCATGCTTTAGCGTTTAGTGAGGCAAAAAGTGCGAATAATCTCCGCTGAATTTGTTTGATTTCAGGCGAATTGGTCAGTCTTGGTGCGTGGAAGGGGGGAAGCTGAACGGCAGGATCTATTGGTATTGGGACTCGGTTCCAGGAGGGGATTGGCCGTTGCCACGGCGAATTACGCGTTAGATGGCTCCCTCCTGGGCCGTCGTCTTGGCTTGGGACGAAGTCTCACTTTCGAGCATTTCGCTTTTGGCGGGGCAAATTCTGGCAACTCTTTGAGGCCTTTTGGGAGATTTTTTGGCGGGTTAGGCCCCTCAGATCTACTTCCATGAGTAGCAAGGTGGACGTCGCCACCTCTGCACGAATATTTAGCTTCCCATGAGTTGTACAAGGGTCGAAAAAATGCTGCGGTTAATTGCTGTGCTATTGGTTTCCATTTCCGCTCTAGTTGCACAGTCATCGACGGCGTTGGCTCAGGCAGGTGCATTCAATTATTCGGGGAACTGGGCACAGTCTCCGGCGTACCAAGGAATCTCGTTCGACGGATCGCGTTACGAGACCGTAATCGTGCTGGAACTCAAGCAAAAAGACTCCGTCATCACGGGAACTGCAAGAAGGTACCTGAGCACTTGGGACCTAAGTGGCAAGCCAGTCTATGTTAGTTTTGACATGGGAAGTCCAGGCAAGGTTTCGGGCAATGTCACTGCTTCGGGAGTGGCGATTCGAGTTCAACGATTCGGCGAAACCAAAACCAACTTTTCCTATTCGCTGACGCTGGGTAGCGACCAGAGGACCTTGGTGAACAATAACCCAGGACCTTTCGACCCTATCAGCTTTGTTCGTTAGATTTACCCCGCCCCCGATTACTTCTCTACTGCCGGGGCTGTGACTGTTGCCTAAGGCCGAGTTACACTTGGCCTTAGAGATTGCGTTAGCGACAACTTCTTTTCCTATTGTCGCTTTCGAGTCGCGGTAACCTCAAAAGCCATTTGGCAACTTTCGCCGGGCTGCGGCGGCGATGTCGGTTCGTTGACTTTGTGTCACGCGTCAGCCAGAATCGAGCTTCCTCCTTCCCTTTTTGCTCACCCTAAGCAGTTCTCTTTCTGCTTAGGGTTCTGGCTTACCAACCACGAGACATCTAAATGCTCTACCTGCGCACGCTTGCCTTAATGGCCCTCACGGCTGCACTCTTGGTATGTCCAGGCTCGGTATCTGCGGAGGTGAAGCTCGCCGGAATCTTCGGTGATCACATGGTGTTGCAGCGTGATCGGCCGCTTCCCATTTGGGGCTTGGCGGATCCGGGAGAGAAGGTAAGCGTTTCGCTTGGTGAGCAGCAAGCGGAAACGGTGGCTGACAAAAGCGGAAAGTGGCTCGTGCGGCTCAAGCCACAGGCCATGTCCAAGACACCTCTTACACTGTCCGTGGTTGGTAAAGACAGGATTGAGGCGAAAGATGTCTTGTTAGGTGATGTCTGGCTTTGTGGCGGTCAATCGAACATGGAGTTTCCGCTGGGAGCCTGCGACGCCGCTGCGGATATTCAAACAGCGGATTTTCCCCTCATTCGCCATTTTGGCGTGGTACCTCATTTTGCGATGACCCCGCAAACCGACGTCAAGGGGCAGTGGCAGACCTGCTCTGCTCAGCAGGTGCCGGGATTCAGCGCGGTGGGATTCTACTTCGCCCGAAAGATTCATCAAGAGACGGGAGTACCTATCGGCTTATTGCGATCAAGCGTTGGTGGCACGAATATTGAGTGCTGGATGGCGCAGGAAACGCTGCTCACTACGCCGGAACTGGAACCGTATTCCAAACTCATGCGAGAATCTCTGGCCGACTATCAAAAGGAACTTGCGGCAGCGCTTCCCGAGCTCGAAGCCTGGACGGCTCGTAGTCGTGCGGCATTGCAGGCCGGTGAACAAATCCCGCTTCCCCCCGCATGGCCAGAGTTTCCCTTTGGTGAAAAACGATTTCGGCCACGCTGTGTCACGCTGCATAATGGCATGATTGCGCCCCTGGTTCCGTTTTCCTTATGCGGTGTCATTTGGTATCAAGGGGAGAATAATGCGGGCGGACCGCAGGATTGCGAGCAGTACATCGCGAAAAAGCGTGCCATGATCGCTGACTGGCGAAAGTGGTTCGGCAATTCGGAAATGCCCTTCTATTTTGTGCAGCTGGCCGCTTGGCAGAAGCCGAACGACAATCCCGCTGGTGGAGACGGATGGGCTAATTTTCGAGACGCCCAGCGGCGGTGTCTGACGATTCCCCACACCGGCATGGCCTCCGCAGTCGATGTTGGCGATGCCGAGGACATTCACCCCAAGAACAAGTTCGATGTAGGCGAGCGTCTTGCTCGCTGGGCATTGGCTAACGAGTATGGCAAGAAGGTCGAAACGAGCGGCCCACTATTTCAGGAGCTTAAACTGGAGGGGGCTGCAGCACGCATCCGCTTTAGTCATGTCGGCTCAGGTTTGATGGTTGGGCACAAAGTGGGGCGCGAATCGACCATAGAAGACAAATCGGGCCCCCCAAAGGGTTTTGCAATTGCTGGTGCGGATCGTGTCTGGCGTTGGGCAAACACCACCATTGATGGCGATTCGGTTGTTTGCTCTCATCCGGACGTGAAAGAGCCCGTCGCCGTCCGGTATGCTTTTAGCATGAATCCAGCCGGAGCGAATCTTTACAATCGCGAGGGCCTGCCCGCGTCCCCATTCCGGACCGATGAGTGGTAAGGTGGCAATTGCTGACGTTCTTACATTTTAGCCAGAGACACATCATGAGCTTGGTTCGCATTGTTCTAGTCGCCGTCGCGCTGGTTGGTGCGCTTTTGCGCCCGGCCCTGTGTCAGGTTCTAGATAAGCAGAAGCTGCTGGAGTCTCAGACGTTTTGGGATAACCGGGACTGGGATTGGTATGCCGAGCAAATCCCATTCTTTGAGTGCCCTGACGCCGATCTGACGACAACCTATTACTACCGCTGGGAATTGCTGACCAAGCATTTGACCTACGGTGCGCCGAATAGTGGTTACTCGTTCACGGAATTCATCGATCGGCCATTCTGGTCGGGCGCTTACGGTGCAATTAGCTGTCCTGCCGGGCACCAGCTCTATGAGGCCCGTTGGTTACGGCAGCCACGAATCGCTCGTGACTACTCGCGTTATTGGTTCCGAACGCCGGGGGCACAGCCGCGAAATTACAGCACTTGGCTGGCGGATTCGGTTTGGGCCGTGCATCTGGTGCAAGACGCACCGGAATTCTCCAAGGATCTGCTGGATGATCTCGTCAAAAACTACGAAGCCTGGGAACAACGTCATTTCGTTCCCGAGGTGGGCCTGTTTTGGCAGACGGGACACGATGATGGCATGGAATTCAACATTAACAGCCGTCAGACCAAAGACATCTTGCGTGGTGCACCTAGTTATCGGCCGTCGTTTAATGCTTACATGTGGGCTGATGCGATGGCGATCGCCAAAATCGCTCGGCAGGCAGGAAATGACGGCCTAGCCGTCCGTTTTGAGGGGAAGGCTAAAGCTCTTAAGGCCAAGATGCTGGAGTTGCTCTGGGATGGAAAGCGTCAGTTCTTCTTTCCAGTCTATAAGAATGATGAAGAACGAGACGGGCACAAGGTCAAATCGCTAACCAAGACTTACGAGTCGGGACAGTTTGCCGGCGACTCCCACGGACGTGAATTGATTGGCTATGTTCCTTGGCAATTCAACATGGTAGAGCGCGGGAAAGGCTACGACGCCGCTTGGTCAAAACTGATGGATCGGGACGGTTTTTACTCCGACTTTGGTCCTTCCACGGTTGAGCGAAACGACCCGATGTTTCTTGCTGCAAAAGTCTTGCTGCTGGTGGAGTGGCCAATCGTGGCCCTATGCTACCTCGCAGACGTTGAAGGCGCTCGCCAATTTATTGCAGGATGATCGCAAGGTGGAGCTTCCTTCGCGTCCCGAGGGAATTGACGATCAATCTTATCTGAAGCTGCTGCAAATCTACGCTCGCTCGCATCGCAAGGATGGCAAGCCGTATTTAGCAGAGGCTCTGCATCCTGACACCGGTTCCTTTGAAGGTCATGACGGCTACAACCATAGCGAGCACTACTTCCATTCGGGCTATTGCGACTTGATCATTACCGGCCTCGTGGGGCTAAAGCCGCGGGCTGATGATGTGCTGGAAATTGTTCCCTTAGCGCCCGATTCTTGGGAGTACTTTGCCCTTGACGACGTCAGTTATCATGGGCATCGCGTGAGTATCTTGTGGGATAAGCAGGGGACACGCTATCAACGTGGTACTGGTTTCCAAGTGCTTGTGGATGGTGTGGTGGCCGCTCGTTCCGAGAAGCTGGAACGACTCACGGCGAAACTGCCGGCCCCATCCTCCGCACCATTGCCGGTACCAGCGGCCACGCTGGTCAACTATGCCGTCAACAATGATGGGGATTACTTTCCACGAATTAGCACTTCACATACTGGACAGAATTCTTCACCGGCCAAACTGATTGATGGTAACTATTGGTATCACGCCCATCCGCCAAATCGTTGGACCGCCGCTGGCTCACAGCAGGAGCAAGACTGGGTGGAGATCGATCTGGGTATGCCACGCAAGATTCACACGGTTAAGCTGTACTTTCTTGACGATGGGAATGAAATCGTTCCGCCGCAAGCTTACGAGGTGGAATACTGGCAGGATGGCAAATGGCAAACTCTGCCGAAGCAGGAGCGGGCGCTCCAGGCCCCCACGGGGCGACGACCAAACGTCATTAAAATCCCTGAGACGGCAGTTTCGAAGCTGCGAGTCGTGCTATCTCACGTTCCGCATAAATTCAGCGGCATGACGGAGATCGAGCTGTGGGGTGATGCCACGTTGCCGGTCGAGCCAGCGGCTCCGCCAACCGGAAATCTTGCGTTTAATGCAAAGCGGGATGGCTTTCCCAAGGCTACGGCCTCTTTTTCCGACCGTTACGGCGGAACTCCGGAAAAGGCGATTGACGGAAAGATTGTTTATCCACCAACACCAATGAACCGCTGGACAAGCTACGGTTCGCCCCAGGCATCGGATTGGTTCGAAGTGGATTTTGGCGCGCCCCAGCAGGTTAGTAGAGCAGAACTACATATCTATGATGATCGTGGTGGCGTTCAACCCCCAGCGGCCTACACCATTGAGTATCTCGACGGTGAAACTTGGAAGGAAGTCGCAAACGCTAAGCGCTCACCCGAAAAGCCAGCAGGCAGCACCGTGAATACAGTGCGATTTGAATCGATAAAGACGACCAAGCTGCGAGTGATTTTCACTCATCAGGGCCAAGCACGCAGTGGCCTTACGGAACTCGAAATCTGGAAGGAGTAACGCTCACGTACTGGGGCCGTAGGCATCCCATGAAACGTAACGATCAATCGGCCAACTGATGGATCGTATTATGGATAACGCCGTTAATGGGTGAGCCCTTGGCCGACCGCAGGGAGTATTTGATCTCCATGCACCAAGTTGGATGAATGTCATCAATGCCGAGTGTCAGCGTTTTACCGTCTGCCGACAGCTTGGCCTCGTTTACGGTGAGCATTTTTTCATCATGGTGCTGCGACCCGTAGTTGGCCGTACGCTTTAGCGACCAAGTCTTAATGGCCAACTGCTTAACATCCACCGATGCCGGATCAATGGCGTCAGTAAAGTGGAGGGTGAGGCCGCGTTTCGTGGCGTGAAGCCCCACCGGCAAGTTCATCGGTTGGCCAGTGGCTCGCAATCGATAGAGCCCGCCCGCTTGTGTCGCATTACCAGCCCAGGCAAACATTCCACACAGGTAGAGCTGGCCATCCTTGGGTTGGAACCGGCCGCGCATGACTCCCGTTGGAAAAGTGGGGATTGGCAGCTCAATCATGCCCCCCTGCATGGTTCCCCCTACGTTTTCGTGCGGCACAAGAAACACTTTGCCATATCCGTAGGAAAGGTTCAGCAAGGAGCCATGGAGTGGTCCCCAGCGTTCGCTATTCACCCACAAAAGCTCAGCGGGCGAGCGATCAAATGCATTGGTGATCCAGCATAGTGGAGGAACCATGGCGGAATCGGAAGGATCTTTCACATCATGGTATCCCAGCATGTTGCCATAGAACTTGGGCTTGCCTGAGGGATCAACGGTAACCCAGTTGATGCGGTTCTTTGGGTTCCAGAATCCCTCTTGGTCTGTCACGACAAACGAGCCATCCGGATTGAGGCAAACGCCGTTAGCTGCGCGAAACCCGTTGGCCAAAATATCTGTGCGAGAGCCATCTTTGCTAACTCGCAACAGCGTTCCATGATGTGGAACAACCGCGGGCTTGCCGTGCTCAGCCGATTTTGCATAGTAAAAGTTGCCGGCCGTATCGGTTTGAAGGCCCATGGCAAACTCATGGAAGTGCTCGGTGACTTGATGGTCATTGTTGAGGCACTGATAAAAGTCGATTTCGCCGTCACCGTTCAGATCATGCAATACTGTCAATTGGTCGCGGCAGGTAATATGGATCTTGTCGTTCATAATCTTCAGTCCTAGCGGCTGAAACATACCGGTCGCGATCCGTTGCCAGCGCAAAGAGGGAGCGGCAGAGCTACCTTTATCCGCTTGCGGCGCGGGCAGAGTCTCAACGATCCATACGTCGCCGTCCCAGGTACAGACGGCCATTCGCCCGTCCGCAAAGAAGTCGAGCCCGGTAAACCGTGTTTGTGCAAGCCAGGGATTGGGGTCCGGAGCAGTGAGAATGTCAGTTGCAAACGGACCGTTTTCACTGCCCACGACGGTTTGTGTATCAAGCTTTTGTGGCCAGCGTGCCGGCCCACCCTGGGTCAGGAGAGACAAGTCGCGGTCAGCCTTAGGAATGGCGATGCCGCGCAAGCTTTGTGCAAACTTAGCGGCATCTTGGGGAGCGATCGAAGCAGAATTGGCGGGAAGCCAAACCGAGAATCGCACAGGCTCTTTGCCGGCAGGGATTTTTAATCGAAGTCGCCCATCGACAGCCACCCATTGTGCAGAGGTCGTACTCGGTGAATATCCAGCGACCAGCGGACCTGCTGGCGAACTGACAGGAGCCAGCCCATGATGCACCGTGGCGTCGTGGTGATTGTCAGTGGTATCAGCGACCAAACCGCCTATCGCTTCCGTGAGTACCCAGCGCCCTAGCAACGTCCTGTCATCTAGGCTTGGCTTGGCGAATTCCTGCAGCCCAGATGTGAGCTGACTTTGATAGAACCGAACTTCCGCAATTTCGCCTTCAAAAAACGAATGGGGGCGCGGGAAATCTGGGGTGGTGAACCCAATTCGAATCACACTATTTGGCAAGGCCGCCTTTGCCGACAGTATGCCCTCTCCATCGAGCTTTCCATCCACGTACAATCGAATCTGACGGCTCGATTGTTGCCAAGTAAGGGCAACCTGATGCCACTTGCCGTCGGCAACCTTCGTTTTGGCTGTGACAGCGCCCACCCAGCCGATATCAAAACCCAGTCGCCCATCGTGGATGAAGAAGGTCTGGCCATCTGGAGTCCACTTGGGTCCTGACTGTGCCAAAGATAATAGAGTGCCATCGGCCTTGGTCTTAATCCGCGCAGCGATTGTAAAGTCTTTCGTGGTTAAGTCAAAAGCTTTGCCTTGCGGAATCTCTAAGTAGGTGTTGCCATCAAGGGCAATCGCCTGCTTGGCGTTTGGTTCAGCCACGGATTGCTGCGGAGCAAATAGGACCAGTGACTTATCGCCATCATCGGGAACGGCAATCTTGGCATCCGCTGAGGGATGCTCAGCCACTTGAAGCAGCAGATCGCGATCACGCGGCCCTATATTGAAAGTTCGTAGGAAGAGCGGTGCTTCGTCTTTCCCTTCTCGCGCGTACAGACGTGGCAATTCCAGCACCTCGGTCGAACCCACCGTGTACGAGAATACAACATCCTGGCCGTGGTAATACTGCCCCCGGAACTTCGCCCAATCGCGTGGAAGAGGGCCGTAACGCTTGCCATCGCGCCCCAGGACCCGCTGATCATCCTGGAAGCGACCATTTACGGGATTACCCCAACCTGGTCCCGTGGAATTGGCAAAGGCGACTTTGCCAACAATGCGCGGATGGACGCCATGTGCGCCATTGAACTGAATTCCCTGCCAATCGATGAAGTTCTCCTGCGGATCCCCACTGCCGTTCCAAGCTGCTGCGGCACGGAGGGTATCCGTATCAAAAATCATCCAGTGCCGACCGCGCGAAACGCCTCCCGCTCCAGAATCCAGGCGAACCGCAACTCCCTTATAAGCCAAGTTGTGCTCTAACCCGGGGATTTCATAGGTGTGGGTCAAGCTTGGTCCATAATCCATGGCCGACCAAGGAACGATGTTGCTTGGCTCGGGGCCGCGAGTATCACCCTTGGGAAGTTTTGCCAAATAGCCAGCATCGGCCGCAACAAATTGCGACGGATTGTGCGGCTTTAAATAGGTTTCGCGAATGTAGTGGATGACATCGTACTTTTGCGAAGGGACCATCCATGACTGGGGGGCCATAAGGCCGAACCCACTTGTCATGGTGCGGTACATCGAGAGCGGATCACTCCCATTCTTGAACTTCCCTTCCGCAAAACGGAGTGACGTTGGCAAAGAACCCGGCTTATCCTTCGTTCCATGGCAGTTGGCGCAAACACGCTGATAAATGGCCTCGCCACGCTTGAAGGAATCGTCTCCCCAGTCACCAATCAATGCGGCATGGTCAATATGCTGTTCATATTCGGGAATCGTAAAGGTGATTAGAGACGCAGCGGGTTGCAACTGTGCGGCACGCGACTCACCCCCGGTTCGAACCTCCATCAAATATCGAATCAGATCGAGGAATTGCTGACGGCTTGTCAATTGGTTCACTTGGCCCGAGGGCATGATCGATTCGACATTCACCTTTATCGTATCGATCTCGGTCGCAGGGATTGTGGTGACTTCACCAGCCCGCTGAATGTCTCGTATAATCACCTTTTCTGGTGTGCGCTCAACCAATAGGGCAGAAAGCGATTTGCCTTCCGTCGTTACAACGGTAACCGATTCAAACCCCTTGCGAATGACTTTGGAGGGGAACAAAACGGACTCAACCAAATGCTCATCCGTAACGGTGGGTCCGAGTGCTGCCAAGTCAGGCCCGAGTGTGTTATTCGTTGCCTTGCCAACCGCATGGCACTTCGCACAGGCCATGTGCGGCTGGAAGAATACTACGGCCCCCCGAGCAGCATCGCCATCACGTTTCGCAAGGTCAATCAGTTCGGCTACCGAGGTTCGCTTTAGTTCATCGTCTAGCATTTGTGCTGAGGCGGTCGATGCAAGGCAGCCCACGAAGAGTAGGGCTATCACAGCGGGTAGTTGCAGCGTCAACTTTGTGCCACGCTTTGCAAGGCTATCGTTGAATAGGTTTCGTAGACGCATTGTCGCCCCGCAAATGCTGTTCATGATTTTCCCAAAAGGCTGGCGTGCTGAGCCAGCGCCAAAGTTCGAGTCGCAGATTGCGAGCTCTAAGCGTCTAATTGTTCCACAAACTGCGGTTAGGACTCTTGGCATAGTCCCCCGTGTCCATGCGAAAGTGCGCACAGACCCCCGATCCAAGCGGAGCAGTCGCAGCTGTTAAGCTAAAACATCGTGCACGACTCGGCCGTGCACATCCGTTAGGCGATAGTCACGACCAGAATGGCGGAAGGTGAGCCGCTCATGGTCGAGTCCCATCAAATGCAGGATGGTGGCATGGAAGTCGTGGACATGAACAGGGTCCTTCCCGACATTGATTCCATATTCATCTGATTCGCCGTAGGTAATGCCAGGCTTTACGCCGGCCCCCGCGAGCCACGAGGAGAAGACCCAGTGATGATGCTCCCGTCCCTTGGCCTCAGCGGCCGAATTGAACGGCGTACGGCCAAACTCCGTCGTCCAAACTACCAGCGTATCTTCTAGCATGCCACGTTGCTTGAGGTCCTTTAGCAGTCCGGCAACCGCTTGATCCACATTCTTGGCCAGGGGCTCATGGGTCATCATGTCGCCGTGGGCATCCCAGTTATTGGATGAGCCGACATCAATCAGTTCCACAAAACGGACGCCTCTTTCCGCAAGGCGTCTGGCGACTAGACATTGCCAAGCAAAGCCTTTCGTGCTGCCACGCTCCAGCCCGTACAGTTGCAAGGTTGCATCGGATTCTTGGGAAAGGTCGAACACCTCTGGCATCTCTGCTTGCATTCCGAAGGCGGTTTCAAATGACTTGATTCTGGCAGCCAGTAAGGGATCTGCGGAACGCTCCGCCAGATGGCGATTGTTGAGCTTGGCCATAGCGTTAAGCTCTAACTCTTGCAAGCGACTGGTGGCGGCACGTCGCTGGATGTTGGCCACTGGCTCGGGCCCGGGAACCACCAAGGTCCCCTGATGCGAGCCCGGTAGAAAGTCGCTTCCCCACACCTGACCACCGGCATAAGGGGACTGGGGCGCAATGACTACAAAAGAGGGTAAGTTGCGATTGACCGTTCCTAGGCCATAACTAACCCATGAGCCAATGCTGGGCCGGGCGAATGTAAAGGAGCCGGTGTGAATCCCCAGGGTAGCCTCGTAATGATTCGTATGATCCGACTTCATGGACCGAATCACACACAAATCGTCAACGCACTCGGCCATGTGAGGAAAAAGGGAGCTGACCTCAATGCCCGACTTTCCATGCGGCGCGAACTTCCACTTGGGTTGATTGAGGAACATCTTAAAGTCCCCCTTTCGCCCCTGAAATTCATCCACAGGAATTGTCTTGCCCGAATCTGCAATCAGTTTTGGCTTGGGGTCCCACGAGTCGACGTGCGAAACGCCGCCACTCATGTAAAGAAAGATCAAACGCTTCGCCTTAGGGGCAAAGTGCGTTGGCTTGGGAGCCAGAGGGTCGCTGGCCGATGACGCAGGAACATCTTCCGCCATCAACTGCGACATGATCCCTGGTAGCAACATGGAGCTACCAATGAGTGATCGCAACAGGCCGCGACGGCTGGGATCAAAGATTTGCTGGTACTTCATGGCTACACTTAATCTAGGTGAAGGAATTCGTTGCTGCCAAACAGGGTGCGCAGGTACGCAGCCAAGGCCCGTCGCTGTACGTTGTCTTGTCCGACTGCTTTTAGTTCCGCCCGGTAAGCAGCCAGAAACTCGGTGGCTTCGGCCCGTTCCGCTTCCGTGGGTGGGTGGCTAATCGCACGCATCCAAGCCAGGTTGACCTGCTGCTCTTCGTCGGCACTTGCCGTTTGAAGTCGGCCGGCCCAGCTATCTGCCTTGGAATGAACAAAGGGATCATTGAGGAAGAACAATGCTTGTGTAGGAACGGTGGAACCCAGTCGCTGGGCCGTAGAAGCATTGGGGTCTGCACCATCAAACAGCGCCAGAAACGGATGTCGCTTCAAACGCTGTGTCATCAGGTATACGCTCCGCTTGTTGTGATCGTAAACAGCACTGAATGGGCCGTGCTGGGAATACCCCCAGTTGATCGGCAAGGGGAACGGATGCTCTTTCGCGGGGGACCTGTCTAATTCCCCAGAGACGTCCAAAATCGCGTCCCGAATCTCTTCAGCACTGAGGCGACGCCTTGGAAAATGCGTGTAAAGGTCGGTTGTATCGATCGTGGTGGCCGTTGGCTGCGGCGCGGCATCGATCGAGGCTAATTGGTAAGTTGCACTGAGCATGATTAGCTTGTGCATTGCCTTGACGCGCCAGCCACTCTGGACGAACTTTGTGGCTAGGTGATCGAGCAATTCAGGATGGGTCGGCGGTAAGCCGCGTACACCAAAATCATTGGGCGTTTTTACAAGGCCTCGCCCAAAGTGGAATTGCCAGATACGGTTGGCCATGACCCGCGCAGTAAGTGGGTTTTCCGGCTTGGTTAGCCACTGTGCTAGTTCCAGTCGCCCACTTCCCGTAGTGCTAGGTGGCAATGGAGTGCCGCCTAAATACTTGATGAAACCACGAGGAGCTTCCTGGCCGGGCTGAGTCGGTTCACCACGCAACTGCATTCGAACGTTGTGAGGAGTGCCTTCTGCCATGCCGTAGGCCAAGGGAACCGGCCCTTCAGAAAGCAGTTTATTGAGTTCCTGCTTGGCAATGTCCGCATTCGCGTTGTGAAGCGTCAGCTGCTTGCGTAGGTCGGCAATCTTTGAAAGGCTGAGCCTCTTTCGAAGCGGCACCTCCTTGGATCGGAGGCGCATCCAAGGCTGGAAGGGGTTGGTCACTCACACGGAAGTTGTCGGTATCCAGGGAGGGACGTACGCCGCCAATATGACCATAGCTGTCAATGAAGGAATAGTCGATAAGTCCGTCCCAGCCCGAGGCCAGTTGTCCAGAAAAGGGGACCTTTGAAGACGGCGATGCAATAACGCCTTTGTAGGTTTTGGATTTCAGGTCAAGCGTCAGTTGGACTTGCGACCACTGCCCCAGTACCAGCGGTGTAACGGCCTCTTTGGCATCACCGCTACGCCGGAAGAACTCGCGGCCGTTAAAGAACAATTCGACCGCTGCGGAATTTCCGGGGCCGTGACCGATGTAGTATCGCCACGTGCCATTTCCCCCGGCATCTGCCGTTCGACAGCGAAAATCAAAGCTGACAAAAAGCCGTCCCTTCTCATCCATCTTGATATTGGACAGTGTTAGGCCAAACCCATCGTATTCACCTCGGTTTGGCATGTGGATGCCGAGTTCTCCCGGGGGATAGATGTTGTGAAACGGGCTTTGGGAGGTCTCATCGAGTTTAACGACGCTGTTGGGGCCAGGATTCCATGGACTAGAAGGGGCCATGTGCTTGGTTTGCAATTCCAAATCGCCATCAATCCCTACCAACGTCTGCAGTTCATCGGTTAACCGCGCCAAGTCTTGGGTGTCGGCGTTCGCGGCAAGGATCGGATACTCCATCGATACTGGTGGAATCGGATCTTCTTGCAGTCCCAAGTTGTCGTATTCCATGGTGGGCATTGCTGCGCCATCAGGACCGTTCAAGGCATCCAAGGCGAGGTAATCAATAACCCCGGACCAGTTGGCCGAAAGTGGTTTTGCTTCAAAAGTGGTAACCGCCCCCGGCGCACCCCATTGGCCGGAAACCGTTCGCTCTTTCAGATCGAGCGCCAGTTGTAGGTTTTGCCATGTGCCTGGCTTTAGTGAACCTAAGGGGATGTTGGTTTCGCCGGCGCGAAGCGTAAGGCTCTCCGAAGCGACAAGCACTTCGACCGCTGGCGCCGCACCGATTTGCCCCACGGAAAGGCGATGCGCCCTCGCGGTGGGCTCACCGGAGGGACCCACGCGAAAGTCAACATTCAAGTACAGTCGGTCGTGGGTCTCACGAGACCGATGGGGATAGAGCGCTTGCGAAATTCGATAGTTTCCACTTCCGGCGGGAATGTTCACACCGGCCCGCCCTGTGGCATAAAGGTTCTTGAAGGGGCTTTGTGCCCCGTTTGTCACCGAAATGGGCCCCTCAGAAAGCCATGGTGGAACAAGTACGCCAAGACTTCCGCCATTTGCAGGGGCCTGAAGCTCAAAGTCACCATCCGTGTCGTTGATGGAACGTAGCGTCGCTAATGGAAGGGGTTGCTTCTGCTTTGTCAGTGCGTCAACAAGGGTAGCCACACGCCTTTCGTATTGACGCCATTGCGACTGCGACTCTTGCGGCGGGATCAGCGGAACCATGGCACGGACTTTGGATTTTTGCTCCGAACCGGGAAACGCATAACGGCTACTATCAAAGATGCCATATAGAGCGTAGTAGTCCTGCATCGTCACGGCATCGAACTTGTGATCGTGACAACGCGCGCATCCCAGGCTGAGGCCCAGTACCGACTGACCAACGGTATCGATGGTGTCTTGAATGGTTAGATGGTGATAGTTTTCAGAGTCAAAGCCGAATCGTCGCGATATGGCAAGATAACCGGTTGCCGTAACACGCTCGGCATACTTCTCTGGCGGTCCTTGATTAGCAAGGATGTCTCCAGCGATCTGTTCGCGCAGGAACTCATCGTACGGCTTATCAGAATTAAATGCGTCAATCACGTAGTTGCGATATCGCCACGCCAGCGGAACTGGGTAATCGGCTGTTTCCCCTGCCGTATCGGCATAGCGAACGACATCCAGCCAATGCCGTCCCCAGCGTTCGCCATACGCGGGCGATTGAAGTAGGCGATCAATCACCGACTCAAATGCTTTTGGTGACTCATCGCTGAGAAAGGCCTCCACCTCTTCCGGCGTCGGGGGAAGTCCTGTCAGGTCAAACGTGGCGCGACGGATTAGCGTCCGTTTGTCTGCTGCCGGACCAGGAAGAATGCCATGCTGTTCCTGCTTCTTCAAGATGAACGGGTCAATCGTCGTATTGATCCAAGGTTTGTTTTGAACGTCCGGCGGGACGGAATTCTGCACTGGCTGATTGGCCCAATGCTTCGTGCTTTCAAACTTGCCAGACTTCGCGGGCCATTTGGCGCCTGCTTTGATCCACGTTCGGATATCGGCAACCTGGTCGGCCCGCAGCGCCTTATCCTTTTCAGGCGGCATTGCCGAAACATCCGCTTCCCGCTGGATCGCGCGAACGAGCAGACTTTCCTCCGGCTTGCCCGGAACAATCGCGGGGCCAGACTCGCCTCCGCTGAGCAGCAACTCGCGGGAATCAACTCGCAATGCTCCAGCGGTCTTAGCATCACCGTGGCAACGGAAACAAGTCCCCGCCAGCACCGGTCGAATTTTGGCCTCAAAGAAGGCGTCGGACTCGTCGGCGCAGGCTGGCCCGTTGCAAAGTGCCAACAGACTTGTCAGAAGCAGTAATGCACCGTAAATCAGTCGACTCATCACGTCGGTTCCCATTTCTGCTTGGAATCCGCCAAGCAAGCCTTTCCAAACGATCATTGTCCCGCGCCGGGTGGGCTTGTGGCCACTGGAAGCAAGGCCTTTTGCGGGGAATTGTACGTATCCCAAGCTTTGGGTTGACACGCATCCATTGATCTTGATGTAATATATACTTCTTCCCGCCTACCTCCAATTCCCCGCCAGTCCTTTGAGGAAGAGATGACAGTAACCTGCCGCCCAGCGCGACCGGCTCCCCTTCCTAAGCTGCTTGCCGTGGCGTTTCTGTTTTTATTCCTAACGGCAGAATCTCTGCTCGCCGACGATGATGCACCACTGGAGTTCTTTGAAAAGAAGGTTCGCCCCATTCTGGTTCAGCATTGCCAGCAATGCCATGGTCCCGAAAAGCAAGAAAGCGGACTGCGGGTCGATTCTCTAGAAGCACTGATTAAAGGGGGTGAGTTTGGCCCGGCCATCGTTCCGGGCAAAGTAGAAACAAGTTTGCTGATCAGCGCTGTCAACCATGGCGAGATTGTGCAGATGCCCCCCAAGACAAAATTGAAGCAAGCGATCATTGATGATCTTACCACTTGGGTAAAAATGGGCGCACCATGGCCCAATGCGACGGTTGCTCCTATTCCTGCGCCGGCCATAACCAACAAACAACTCTTCACAGAAGAGCAGAAGGCGTTTTGGGCATTTCAGCCACCGGTAGCCAAGCCACTTCCAGTCGTTCAGAACCCGAACTGGTGCCAAACACCGCTCGATGCGTTTGTCTTAGCGGGACTTGAGGCGAAAGGGCTATCACCAGCTCCGTCAGCAGGTAAGCGAACACTGATTCGCCGCGCGACTGTCGATCTGCTTGGCATACCGCCGACACCGGAGGAGGTCGAGGCATTCCTCAAGGATGAATCGCCGGAGGCATTTGCGCAAGTAGTGGATCGGCTTCTGGCGTCACCCCTCTATGGGCAGCGTTGGGCTCGGCACTGGCTCGATGTCGCTCGCTACGCCGATTCCAATGGCATGGATGAAAACGTGGCCCATGCCAATGCCTTCCGCTATCGCGATTATGTCATTGACTCGCTCAATCGAGACAAGCCCTACGATCAGTTCGTTAGAGAGCAGTTAGCTGGCGACCTCATGGCGGACCCCACCAGTCCAAGCCTTACGGCCGAGCGGCAGACTGCCACTGGCTTTTTGGTGATTGGCCCCAAGATGCTGGCAGAGGATGATCCCCAGAAAATGGAAATGGACATTGTCGATGAACAACTCGACACTGTCGGGCGTACGTTCCTCGGGCTGACGCTTGGCTGCTCCCGCTGCCACGACCATAAGTTTGACCCGCTTCCTACCGCTGACTATTACTCTTTGGCGGCGATCTTCAAAAGCACGAAGACGATGGAAAACTTCCGCGTGGTCGCAATGTGGCACGAGCGCACCATCGCCTCGCCAGAACAGATTGCGGAGCGCGACCGCCTGCAAGCGATTGCCAAAGCCAAGCGGAGCGAACTAGATTCTCGCACGAAGCAAGCAGCAGAAGACTTCCTCGCAGAACCTCGCAAGCAAGCGGAACAGTATTTAGTAGCCGCCAAAGAATTCCAGCGACAAAAGTGCCTGGAACTCAAGCCGCTAATGACCGCCGAAGCCGGGCCGAACAACGCCATTATTTTGGAAGCGGAAAAGTACGACCGTGGAAATACCATTCGTGACTTTACCGCCTATGGAGACAAGATCGGCGTGATCTATAACGCCGGCGAATTGCCAAACGTGGCTGAATACGATGTTACGATTGCGGAATCGGGGGTGTTTCAAATAGAACTCCGCTTTGCGGCCGCCGACGCACGCCCCGTTGAACTTTCGGTCGATGATCGCCTTCTCAAGTCCGATGCAGCGAGCAAAGTAACGGGTAGCTGGCATCCCGATACACAAACTTGGACGGCCGAATGCTTGGCAAAGCTTGATGCCGGCAAGCACACCATTCGACTGAAGCGCACCGGACCGTTTCCACATTTCGACAAACTTGCCCTGGTGCCAAGTAGCCTGGCCGCAGCGGACCAGCCGTTAGCGGTACCTCGTACGGCCGAACAAATCGCCGCCGACGCTTCGCTAAATATATCCTTACTGCGGCAATGGATCGCTTACTTAGAGAAGCATCCAGCGGACAAGGAATTGCCGCCGTTGGCTGAGATCACTGCCGATGCCAAAGGCCCGTTTGCGCTTCCCAAGGATGCGGAACAATTCTATCCGCCGGAGACGGTTGCTCAGCTAAAGCAACTGCGAACCTATGCAGATGCCTCTGACAAGGCAGTGCCCGTACTGCCTTCGGCCATGGGGGCCAGTGAAGGAAAGATCGCCAATCTAAAGATTCACTTGCGCGGAAATTATCTGACGCAGGACAGGGAAGTGCCGCGACAATTCTTGCAAGTGATTGCAGGCGAAAAGCAAACGCCCATTGACGCCAGTCGTAGTGGTCGGCTCGAACTTGCCGAATGGATGACACAGCCCCAGCATCCGCTCACCAGTCGCGTGATGGTCAATCGCGTTTGGCATTGGCATTTTGGCAATGGTGTGGTTCGTTCGCCGGACAACTTTGGTCGCTTGGGGGAATTGCCCGACAATCCCGCCTTGCTCGATTGGCTATCTGTCCATTTTGTCGAGAAGGGCTGGTCGCTCAAGGATCTGCATCGCACGATCTTGCTCTCCAGCACGTATCAAATGAGCTCGGCCTACAATGAGAAGGCATTCGCGATCGATCCGGAAAATCGTCTGAACTGGCGCAAAGATCGTCGCCGATTGGAAGCAGAATCGTTGCGTGATAGCGTCCTGTCTATCAGTGGTGAATTGGACCAAGCCTTCGGGGGTTCCCTGTTGGGTGTTGGCAACCATGCTTACGTCAACAGCACGGCCAGTAGTAAATACAATGCGTACCATGTGGGGCGGCGCTCGGTTTACTTGCCCATCATTCGCAGTTCTGTCTACGACTTCTTTCAAGCTTTCGACTTTGCCGATCCAAGCACTCCGAATGGGCAACGGGTAACTACAACTATCGCGCCGCAAGCCCTAGCGATGATGAATAGTCGCCTCATTGAAGAGCAAACGCATCGCTGGGCCGAACACCTGCTACAAAACGTGTCGACAGATGACAGCGCCCGCGTAAAGAGTCTATACGAGCAAGCCTATAGCCGACCGCCAAATGAACAAGAGCTGCAACGAGGGCTCGCCTTTGTTCAAAAGGTGGAAACGGCCCTGACGGAGCAGAAACAAGCAGATGCCCGGGTTCGTGCTTGGCAAAGCTTATGCCGCGTAATGCTCAGCCAGCAGCGAATTCATTTACGTGGAATAGTGTTGAGTGTCGCCAACTGTTAAAGCCTGCAATCCTATGCAAACACTCTTTAGTCGACGTCAACTGTTGCAAACAACTGCCGCTGGTTTTGGCAGCGTGGCGCTTGCGGCCATGCTGGGACAAGAATCTCACGCGGCCGACAATCCGCTTGCGCCAAAGCGCCACATTTTGCTGCCAAGGCAAAACGGGTGATCTTCCTGTTTATGCACGGCGGCCCCTCGCATGTGGATACGTTCGATTTTAAGCCGCTGCTAACCCGCGATGATGGCAAACCGCTCCCCTTTGCAAAGCCACGGATCGTCTCTAGCCCAACCGATAACCTGCTCGCTTCGCCATGGAAGTTTAGACAGTATGGCCAAAGCGGCCTGTGGGCCAGTGAACTATTTCCCAACGTGGCAAAGTGCGCCGATGATCTTTGTATGATCAACTCGATGCATGGTTCCAATTCCCGTCACGGGGGAGCGCTGCTGGAATTGCATACAGGAAGCGACACTTTCGTACGTCCGAGTATGGGGTCGTGGGTCACGTACGGCTTAGGAACCGAGAACCAAGATTTGCCGGGGTTTGTTACTGTTTGCCCATCATTAAGCCACGGTGGCGCCAACAATTGGAGCAGCGCCTTTCTGCCTGCTGCCTACCAAGGAACGCCACTCGGATCGGCAAACATCCCATCGGACCAGGTAACGATTCCTTTTATTAGTGGTGCAACTCCACGCGACATTCAGCGGCAAGAGCTAGATCTGCTTTCCCAAATGAATCGCGAGCGCTTGGCGGAAGCGGGCCCAGACCTGGGATTAGAAGGACGGATTGAATCGTTTGAGCTGGCCTTCAGAATGCAGGCTGCTGCACCAGAACTTCACGACCTCAGTGGTGAGACGGCCGAAACACTAGCGCTATATGGCCTGGACAATGCGACGACCAAGAACTTTGGACGACAATGCTTGATGGCACGGCGATTTGCCGAGCGAGGCGTGCGGTTCATCCAGGTTTCTCACAGCTATAAATGGGACCAGCATGGCGAGCTGAAAAAGGATCACACCCGCAATGCAGTCGAGGTAGATGTTCCTATTGCGGGCCTGCTGCAAGACCTCAAACGCCGTGGACTACTCGAAGATACGCTTGTTCTATGGGGAGGGGAGTTTGGACGGACCCCAGCAGGCCAAGGACGCGACGGAAGAGACCACCATCCACACGCCTTTTCCATGTGGATGGCAGGGGGCGGTGTCAAAGGGGGTATGGTCTACGGAAAGTCGGATGACTACGGCTATTACGCCGTTGAAAACAAGGTCCACTTTCATGATCTGCATGCAACGATGCTGCACCTGCTTGGACTTGATCATACCCGCCTTACCTACCGCTACGCAGGTCGCGATTTCCGCCTTACCGACATCAAGGGTGAAGTAGTCAAAGAGATCATCGCCTAGTAGTTGATCCTGCTCCCTCGCTAGATTAGCTTTCATTCAAAATGTAGGCGTTTCCTTTCGCCCGGGGCTATCATGCGTGTTTTCACTGCGTCACTGTTGTTGCCTTTCACGCTGCTGGCCGCTGCCGCTGCAGGGGACGTTCCCTGGTTATCCGAAGTGCAACGTCCGCCAGTAACCTCTGTACAGCCAGTAAGGCCGCTGGCACCGTTGTTGATTTCTGCCGACTTTCAACAGGCGGATGCATTGGATCGCTGGAAATCCAAACGTGCCGAACTGCGAAAGGCTTGGTTGGAAGTTCTAGGGCCCATGCCCGAGCGCCCCAAGTCGAACGCGTTTGAAGTTTTGAGGACGGACGAACTTGACGGCCTGACGCGAAAGCTCATCCGCTATGAAAACGAGCCGGGGCAAAAGATGGAAGCGTACCTGCTTCAACCAACGGCCACTGTAGCGCAGCCACGCGCCGGACTTGTGGCCCTGCATCAGACCTCTACCGAAACCATTGATGAGATCGCGGGGGTGAAGGGTCCAGCTTCGCAGCATTTGGGGCTGAATCTTGCAAAGCGAGGATTTGTTGTCATCTGTCCGCGCAATTTTCTATGGCACGAGGTAAAGGACTATCAGGAAGCGGTAAAACAGTTTCAAACCCGGCATCCCCAGACACTGGGCATGCACAAAATGCTCTACGATGCGCAGCGGGCGGTAGATATTCTCGCAACTGTTCCAGGCGTTGACCCCAATAAACTGGGGACAGTTGGACATTCATTGGGCGCGAAGGAAGTGCTCTACCTCATGGCATTTGATGAGCGGATTCGCGCCGGAGTTTTCAGCGAAGGCGGTATCGCTTTCGATTCCACTAACTGGGATGCCCCTTGGTATCTTGGCCCAAACCTCCGAAAGGAGACGTTTGCCCGAAACCATCATGAACTATTGGCCCTAATTGCTCCCCGGCCGATTCTTGTGCTGGGGGGAGAGAGCGGCGCGGCGCAGCTGATGGAGATCGAAGCTGGCCTTACATCGCCGCCGCACTTCCCATTTATGAACTGTACGGTAAACCCGCGCGGATTGGGCTGCTGAATCATCGTCAGGGACACACGATCCCAGACGATGCCTTTCAAAAGCTGGAGGCTTGGCTTTCGGTCTATCTCGACAAATAGTGCGTTAGCGAAATCACTACCGCACTGATTGCCTTGAACCTTGACTCTTGGCAATTAGCCAATCAGTTCTGGGATTGGTTTGCCGTGGTCAACTACCGCCGTTGGACGACCATTAAAATCCTTGATGAGCGTATTGGCCGCATCAATACCTAAATGATGGTAGATCGTCGCCAGGAAGTCACCTGCGTTGCAGATCCGTTCGATCGGATCTTCACCCCGTTTGTCCGTGGCACCAATAACACGTCCCGTTTGGATGCCACCGCCGGCCCAAATATTAGAAAACGCCCGAGGCCAATGGTCACGACCGGGCTGGATCGTTCCTGCCGGTGCGCTGGCGTTCCCTTCGCCCGTACTTGGCGAATATTCAATCTTCGGAGTACGGCCGAACTCACCCGTTACCACAACGAGCACGCGTTTATCGAGGCCGCGCTCGTAGATGTCTTCAATGAGCGCAGAAACCGCCTGGTCATAAGCTTGGGCACGGAATCGCATCGCATTGAACACATGGTGGTTCACCGCATGGTCATCCCAGTTGCCAACTCGGCCGCACAAAGGGCCGCTTAGACTGGTTGTCATCACTTCGACCCCTGCCTCAACCAGGCGACGGGCCATCAATAGCTGTTGGCCCCACGAGTTGCGTCCATAACGGTCACGCGTGCGATCGTCTTCCTTCGTAAGGTCGAAGGCAATACGTGTCTTGGGGTTGGTCAGCAGCGTCATCGCCTGCGTTTCAAATTGATCAAGCGCGCCAAGTTCGCCTTGACGGTCAAACGCTCGCTCAAGCGTGTCGAGGTTTTGACGAAGCGAGGAGCGTCGATCGAGTCGCTTGATTTCTCCTTGGTCGGAAAGCCCGATGTTGGGAACCGAGAACGTTGGCGAGCTTGGATCGCCATTGACGGTAAACGGCGAATAGGCGTCACCCAGGTAGGCGGGCCCATTGTATTCCAGGGGAGGATTGATTCCCGCATACAGCGGCAAAGGGTTCGTCCGAGGACCACCTTGCGAACGGAGGTAGTTCGTCACGGTCATCCAGTCGGGGAACTTGGGCTTTGGCTTGTCACGGGTGTCAGGATCACCAGACAGCATCTGCATCGAACCGGCAGGGTGCCCACCGGCCGTCTGACGCATGGACCGTAGCACGGTAAACTTGTCAGCAATCTTGGCCTGCATCGGCAGCAGTTCGCTGAACTGAAGTCCGGGGACTTTGGTCGGGATCGTAGCAAATGGGCCACGATATTCACTGGTGGCATCTGGCTTGGGATCGTACGTGTCAATGTGCGAACAGCCGCCTGGCTTCCACACCATGATGACAGCGGTCTTTTCGCGAGCTGGTTTAGAGGTTTCCTCCGCACCACGAGCGACGGCTGCTTGTAGGCGCAAGAGGCCCGGTAGGCTTAGGCTTGCAAACCCAGCCAAGCCCATGCGCAAGAACCCGCGACGGCCGGCCGCACCAAAGTTGGAAGGTCCCGGGCATGGAACTACGGACGATGCATGAAAAGGATCGCTCATTTTGCCTCCGCTGGCTTAACACGAATCGCGATGGGTTCGGACAATATAATTTCAACCGTGTCTCTTGGGGCAGCTTGATCGGTAGCCGCCTTGAGTTTCGCTGCCGCAGCGACCACTGCTGCATCGGCTGCTTGTTTTTTGACCGTGGCATCAGCGACGGCCTTGTCAGCTTCTGCCTTCTTTTCCACAGGTGTCGTGGCGGCAACTTCCGTAAGCCGTTTCAGTTCGGCTGCAACGGCGTCCGCTTCATCCTTACTCTTCTTCTGAGCAGCCTCCGCATCGAGTACGGCTTCTGGATTAAATCGGTATTTGGCCACCGCACTCCCATAAAAAGAGATCAGGTATTCACCAGGCGGTGTCTTGAGGGTTGCCAGATCGAGCACCGCTTCCGACTTATCTGCCGTCAGGGAAACATCAAACCGAGGCGTTTGCTCAAACCCTTCGCCAGAAACCTTCAATTGCAAGGTTGCACCAGAAAATTCGCAGCGACGCGTATGGGCCAGAGGAATCGTCAGTTTGGAGCCTGCCGCAACCTCCCACACCTTCTTCTCTTGCGCCTTGATCGTGATAGGGGCCAGCTCGGATCGTGTTACCGAAACAGGTAGGCCCGTGACAAGCCGTGGGCTAGGGATTTCACCCCAGGCATCGACAATCGGCCAAGCCATGGCCGCCATCTGGCAAGGACGAGTCACTACAGTTCCGTTAAGATCGGACTTTCCATAGAAAGTGGCATTCTTCAAGCTAGGCGGGGCATTTTCATCGGCCGTGACCAGCATGATCCCACGAGACTTTCCAGCGGGAATCTTCAGCCCCTGAGCGGTTACACCTTCCGGCAAACCTTCCATCACCAGTTCAATGTCACCATTGAACCCATCGCGTCGAAGGGCAACCACTTCCAGTGCGGTGGTGATGCCACCACGAAGTGCAAGTGGCTTTGAAAGTGCATTGCGGTCACCATTCCGGAGTTCCATATGCAACCCCCATGCAACCAATGCAAAGTCAGGCTCTGCCTTGCGAATGACCATCCGGTAAATGTTGCGAGCATCGTTGCGAGTGCCACCAAACAGGTCGGTCAGTTGCAGACGATAAAGCCCATCCTCTTTGATCTCTAGCTTGCCAAGGATGTCGGCCGAGCCGCCATCGTAGGGAGGGCCATCGTACGCATAACCGTTGCTGGAGGGCTTCATGGGGCTAGGAATGTCGCTGAACTCGGCAACGTCGGTCAGCTTTTGCTCAGCACCTTGGCCGGTCACCAGTTGCAAGAGTACGGCCGGATCGGTTGGGCGTCCAAGGCGTTCCGAGGCAACCTCGATCCACCACACTTCTCCCTTTTTGGCCGAGAACTCAAAAGTATCTACATCCGCTGCTGGAAAGAAGCTCCCTGCGATATCACAAGGGAGCGAGATCTTTTGCACCTGGGCCTGGTTATTGTTAGGCTCAATCTCGGAAAGTGCCGCATCTTGAGCAAGGCCCAGAGGTGGCCACGAGAAAGAGCTAACCGTTTTGGTTGAAGCAAATTGTGGCACCGGTGCATCAGCGGGCAGTTCTTGCAGGAACAGACGGTAGTAGTAGGCAGGACCTCCCTTAAACGTCAGTTCATGCACCTTGATGACATGCTTGCCATCTTGCTGAGCCGTGAAGTCGAGCGTTCCGCCGCGACGTTCAACAACCAAGTCACGCCCGGCCGCATCGGCGATGATCAATACTGCATCCAGTTTCGAGTCGATGCCGCGCGAGGCGCAGTTCACAATATAGCGATGCCCTTTTTTTGCCTCAAACGCATAGTGATCAACCGACTTGACTGACATTACTGCATTGCAGACCGAGTTGACGCTCAGTTCCTTCGCTGTGGCCAGCGTGGTGTTCGGCGTTTGCTGAACTGCTTCGGGCAGATTGCCAACCGAAAAGATCCGTGAAGACGAAATGCCAAGGCGAGTCATCAAGCGAGTTTCGTAGAGCCCAGGTGGGCAGTCGGCGGCGATCTTTACGAGATACTTGTTTGCCTCGGGCTGGCCATTCGCCCCTATCTTGCGCGTGGCAGTGAGTCCTGGGTGCGAAAAGTACAGTTCGCCCGCCCCCTCAATGTTCTCGCCCGAAATTAGAATCTCCAGCTCCGTACCAACCGTGCCCCCCATCGGCATCGTGGTTAGCAAGCGAGGGAGTGGTAGGCACACACTTTGGGCCAGTGCCGGCGCGGCCAAGCACAACCCAAAAACACATGCCAGCGCGACATGCAACCACTTCGTTGCCGTCCTGCCGAGTTGACCAAGTTGCCGTGAAAGTGGATATGTCATCATTTACCCCGCGAACAAAAGCTGACGCATCGGCAAAGCGATTAGTGATTGAACAAAAACTCTTTGGTATTGATCAGAGCCCAGATCAAGTCTTGGAAATTCTCTTGGCTGGCTCGTTGGGGATCGATTGGCTTGCCTGCTGCATCGAGGCGAGGCTCAGCAAGGTATTCCACCGCTACCTTCAATTCGTCAGCGCGAGGCTCACGTGCAAAGGCCGCGACGTATAACTCACGCACTTTTACCTCTGGCAGTTTTTCGGACTTGGCAAGCGTTCCTGCTCGTCCATTGGGATTCGCAAGCTTGGCTTTAATATCCCCGGCGTTCATCAAATGCAAGCTTTGAGCAAGGCTGGCAGACTGCACCCGCTCGCACTCGCAAACGCTTTCATTTTCGGGACGGCCAAACACCTTCAAAAACGGCGAGGCATTGTTGTAGCTATTGTCAGGAAGGGCGATCGCCCTTGTTCCCGTTGGCAGGTTTGGGAAGTCCGTTCGAGAGCCAGCCAAATCATCAATCGCATCGAGCATTACCTCGGCCTGCAAGCGGCGGGGATAATAGCGCGAGTAGTTCTGCTGGTCGGCAACGTTGTGTTGATTAGGAACCGAGCTCAGTTGATATGCGCTAGAACGAGTGATCGTCCGCACCAGTTCCTTCAGGTCAAAACCACTAGCAATAAAGTGTTTTTCCAGCGCCGCCAGCAGTTCGGGGTTGGTTGGCGGATTCGTATCGCGAATATCATCCTCGGGCTCAATCAAGCCCCGACGAAAGAAGTGCTTCCAGTAGCGGTTAACAACTGCCTTCGCAAAGAAAGGGTTGGTCGGCGAGCTCATCCAGTCGGCCAGTTTCAGCCGTGGATCTTCATCTGGAGAAATGGCCGGCATCGTATCACCCAGGGCGGCTGGCTTCAGCAGCAAACCTGTCTTCACGTTCGTAGCCCCTGCCACGCCTCGCTTGTGAAAAATCATGTCTTCACCGCGGGTCGAGGTCGGCTTTCGTCCTACCTGAGTGAAGAAGGCTGAGAGGCTGTAGTAGTCATCTTGGCTCCAGCGTTCAAACGGATGATGGTGACACTGGGCACATTGCATCCGCACGCCTAGGAAAAGCTGCGCTACGTCTTCCAGCTGTTGCTTCGGCTCTTTGACCCGCTTGTACCAAGCCACAGGAGGATTGGCGATCACGGTACCTGTCGCTGCCAAAAGCTCGCGGACCATTTGGTCGTACCGCTTGTTGGCCAGCAGGCTATCGCGAACCCAGGCGTAGAAGGCAAAGTTCGAAGTGATATCGCTTGCATCATCGCGACGATTCTTCAGCATTGCCGTCCATTTGTTGGCAAAGAAGTCAGCATATTCTGGACTGCGCAGTAGGGCATCAATGAATTGTTCCCGCTTGTCCGCATCCTGGCTGGCGTAGAAAGCCTTGGCTTCTTCTTCTGTAGGCAGACGACCAGCAATATCTAGCGACACGCGGCGGAGGAACGTGGCATCATCGCAAACAGGGGAGGGGGGAATGCCGATCTCTTTCAGATTGGCGAATACGTGTTCATCAATAAAGTTCTTCGTTGGAGGGAGCGACTCCACGGGAGCCCCAAGCGGCACTGAAGCGTTAAAGACAGCTACCTTGCCCTGATAGCGAACCATCACGGCAACCTTGCCCGGGATGTCGAGAATCTTTACTAGCCCAGACTCCGACACCTCGGCCATCGCTTTGTCATTGGATTCATACAAGGCAATCCCCGTGATGTCACGCTGACTGCCATCTTCATACTTGGCAATCGCTTTGAGGGGCTGTTCGATATTCCGCTTGACCGAGGCACGGCTAGGCTGAACTTCAATCCCCACCAGCTTCGATGAAGTCTCACCGTCGTAAACCGCCCCTTGGGCAATCCAGTTGAGCAGGATCTTATAACCTTCGGACGTATCGCTCAGACGCATGCCACCGCCGTGCGGAACCTTGCCAGACGCCTTCAGCAGTAAAAGACTGTTCTTCGGGTCGCCAGGAAACAACCTCCGGCCGCGAGCTTCCTTGACGAGGTGCTCGTAATCTTCCTTCGGCTCAAACCCCAGCAGCGACAGCCGAAAACCATTCTGGCCGTTGCCCGCTTTTGCGTGGCAACCACCGGCATTACAGCCCGCTTTGGTGAGTACCGGCACTGCATCGTTGACGAAGCTGACGGGCGTTTGCTTATCGTCCGCCAAGCAAGCACTGGCATAGAAAATCGCTACGACAGACGCAATAAGACATTGCGAGCCAAGTCGAACTACGAAGCGAGCATTGTAGAAGGCCATATCGTTACCGCTTTAGGCCAGGAGGTGGGATGTGACGCAGTTGGGCCGTCACACAATAAGTTAGGTGGGAATCCGATCTCTCGGACTACTCTATCCTAGGGGGAGAGTATATCCGTTGTCAATCCTGACATGGCCGTTTCTCCCCTCATTGCACACTTACGGGCCGCTCAAATCACCTTAAGTAGTGGATCTTGGTATCGGTTGCGACGATTGTCAGTTTCAAACTCTCTGGCAACCGTTCCCGTACGTTTCCTCTTACTTCTTGCGTGCTTTTCGCTTCTCTACTTTTTTCTCCTCAGGCGTTTGCGGCGTTGGAAGCTTGGCCCCCGTCGCTTCACGCCACTGTTTCAGCTTGTCATGCAACTTGGCCGCCATATCGACGTTGGATGCGGCCAAGTTGTTTCGCTCGCCAATGTCGTCCCGCAGGTTGTAAAGCTCAAGACGGCCATCTTCAAAAAACTCCAAGAGCTTCCAATCGCCAGATCGGATTGCCCCGACAGGAGCGGTGCGCCATGTATCGCCACCGGCCCCCAGATAACCAGGAAAGTGCCAGTAGATTGCGTCTCGCTTGAGGCCTGACGTTTGAGGTGATGTCAGCAAGGACAAATAGCTTTCACCATCAAGCGGCTGATTCTGCGGAGCGCTCGCGCCAGAGAGCTCTAGCAGGGTTGGGTAAAGGTCCACCGAGTTAATCGGCGTGTCATTGGCTTGACCCGCCGCAATCTTCCCCGGCCAATAAAAAATATAGGGAACACGAACTCCCCCTTCATAGAGCATCCCCTTGCCGCCACGCAGAGGCGCATTATCGGTAATGCTGCCCCCTTGGATACGATCTCGCTCGTATCCACCAACACCCCCGTTGTCGCTCGTAAAGATCACCAGCGTGTTTTCGGATAACTGAAGCTCATCTAAAAGCTTCACGATGCGGCCCACGCTTTCATCTACACTAGCGATCATCGCGGCATAGGTCGGATTGTCGTGGCCAGCAACTCCTTTTTTGGTGCTGAACTTCGCCTTCAGCTCTGCCTTGGCTTCATGGGGCGCGTGTACTGCAAAATGCGGCAGGTACAAAAAGAATGGGCCCTGCCGATTCCGCCGAATGAAGCTGCACGCTTTGTCGGTGAGAAAGTCAGCGAGGTATTCCGAATCCGCATGTTTGACGGCCGGGTCCGTTTCAAACTGGAAGTGCTTTCCCTCTGAGACAATGGCCTCATCGAAGCCACGTTTTGACGGATGATGCTGGGCATCGTTTCCCAGATGCCATTTTCCAAACATTCCCGTGGCATATCCTGCACGCCTTAGCGACTGCGCTAACGTCACCTTTTCCAGCGGTAGCTTTTGCACATTAGGGACCGGCTTCAAAGGCCGCGTTTGCCAAGCAAAGCGGTCGATGCTTCCCACGGTATAGACACCGGTCCTTGGGCCGTACTGCCCACTGTGAAAGGCCGCGCGCGTTGGCTGACAATTGGGCCCACAGGTGTAACCGCTAGTAAATCGAACCCCTTGCGCCGCCAGCCGATCGATGTTCGGCGTTTCGTAGTACTTGCTTCCATAGCAGGCCAGATCGGTGTAGCCCAAGTCATCGGCCAGAATGAAAACGATGTTCGGCCGTTTGGCATCATCGGCCGCAAGAACCATCGGCGCGAAAAACCCGATGAGCAAGCCAAAAATCACTAACAGAACAGGCAACCGGGACTTCATATTCGTATCCCCGCAACGGCGAAGTAGGTGTCTAAGCACTTCACCATCCTATTTCGCCCCCTGCCGGACAAAAAGCAGAGGCATTTGAAATGGTCGCGCAGCTCTCACCTATCCCCACAAGGCTTCAACGGGTTTGCCGTTGTTGATCATAGGCTGCGGCCGGCCGGAAGGATGCGTGTATTTCAGGTCCTGCGGAACGCCCAAGAACTTAAAGAAAGTCGCCCGTAGGTCATTGGGCGACACCGGGTTGGAATTCGGCTCTTCGCCCCGAGTGGTTGACGACCCAATGATCTGCCCCATCTTCATGCCACCACCGGCGAGCAGCTGATTTCCTAATAGCGGCCAATGGTCCCGGCCCCCACTCACCTTATCCACATTCGGAGAACGGCCAAACTCTCCCACGACCGCCAGCAAGATCTTCTTATCAAGCCCGCGCTCGTAAAGGTCTTGCAGGAAGACCGAAAGGGCCGCATCTAATTCTGGAACGTACTTGTGCATTTCCTGTTCAATGGTGCCGTGCCCGACGGAGGGATTGGTGCCATGCGAATCCCAGCTTCCATAGCGAACATTGATCAGGCCCACCCCAGCCTCTGCCAAGCGCCGTGCCAGCAGCAGTTTTTCGCCCAGGCTTTCTTTTCCCTTGCCATAGCGGGCTCGCACCTTGGGATCTTCCCGCGTAAGGTCAAACGCCTCTCTCGCTGGCCCGCGAACCAAGTCGATCGCGCGAGATTCAAACTCGCTAAGGGCTTGCATCGAACCACTGCGATCTACGTTGCGATTGTAGGTGTCCAGCGATTGCAGCAAACTGCGGCGGTCGGAAAGTCGCTCCTGCGGAATCCGCAACGCCATGTCATCCATTGCACGGCCACGAATATCAAAAGCATTGTACGAAGCACCTAGCCAGTCCGGCCCCTCGGCATAGATATAGTCCTGCTTGGCATAGGTCGGCAGCAGGGTCTGCTCCTGCACAGGTCCGCGATAATGCGAAAGTACTGCGCCCAAGCTCGGTTGATTTTGCGCTGCTCCAAATGCAGCCGGGCGATGCGCGTGCCCCGTCATCAAAAAATGGGTCGCATCCGCATGGTCGGCCGAACTATGGGTGTAAGAGCGGATCAGGCTGAACTTGTCCGCATGCTGAGACAAGTTCGTGAACAGCCCACCGATCATCGTGCCAGGCACATTGGTTTGAACGGCACCGACGACGCTACGAAACGGGGCCGGATTTTCGGGCTTCGGATCAAATGTCTCGTACTGCGAGGGCCCGCCGTTCAAGAACAGGAAGATGATTGAAGTATCTTTACGCTCGGCCCCCAATTTGGCCGCTTCCGCCCGCGCTTGTAGCAGGCCCGGCAGAGTGAGGCCGCACACTCCCGCTGCGCCAACCTTCAAGAAGTCCCGGCGGGCCTTACCGTCGCAACCTAGTCGTCGCTGTGATCCCCAAACTGTAAACACGGTTGCACCTCGCCAATGGCCCCACCTCAAATAACGCCCTTGTCAGATTTTAATCCGACAAACAGGCGAAATGCTAGTCGGCTTTTGGGGATTGGCTCCCTTGTCGAATCATCCGGCCGACACTTTCGATCCTTTCGACACCGGAAAGCTATCGAACTTAAGGGAATTGTGTGCTGGCAGACGACTTTTTCTCGCATATAGCCGCGTGGACCACCTTGTTCCCATGTCTTCACACTTTGGGTACAGAGAATGGCGGCCGAAGGCTGGGGAGTCTTTCCTGCTTGTTGGCGAACTCGCTGACGCCGCTTGTTATGCAGGCGTTGCAAGTTGCTGTGCGGAAGTAATGAAAGACAATCCGGTACAGAGGTAAGTCGTGCGGCAGGCCGACCTACAGGCTTGGGCACAGGCACCCACGGCCTCAAGCGTTGTCGCTGTTCATCAGCTAAGTCACTGGAGCAACGCCCGTTCGATAAAAAAATATGACCACAACCTGCCTTGTTAGAAATGAGCACTTTTGGGACATGCTCTAAGTTATGCGAGGCTATTTAGGAAGGGTAACCTGCATCTCTTCACCACTACGCAGAACAACGAGCCTTAGTTCCTCCTTCCTAGAAAAACCAAATAACTTTGCAATTTCAACCCAAGAGAAGGTTTCAATTTCTCTGCCATTGGCCTTCAAGAGAACATCGCCCGTCCTCAGTCCCGACTTGTCACCCAAACTATCTCTCTGAACATCGACAACCAAATACCCAGGAGCGTCGGAGGGCTTGGTTAGATCAACTAAAATACCATCGAAGTCAGGGTGTTGCGGGAGCCGGTAGTTCTCGCCGCGCGAGACATAACACCTGTTCTTTTTGAAGTCCAACGTCAACTTGTGTTGCGCAAGAATAAAAGCGCCGACCACACATGCGTTTTTCGATATTGACACTTGAACTGGGAAGTAGCTGTTTTCTCCCCACCGCATTTGTTCTTTAACTAAAAATACACCATCGCCTTTGTTAAAAAAATGGCGATTTATTTTGCAGACTTCTTGACGATCTAAGGCATTGTCTTTTAATAGCGATCTAAACTCTCTGTTAGTTACTACGAGCATTTTATCAAAGCACCCCGTGCCAACTATTGCCGGAAACACTCTTCTACCTAACTGCAACGTTACTGTAGGTAGTCCGCCTTGAAAACCTAGCGGTTGGCATTCGCCGGGAGGAGGGTTGCTATCTTCAACGGAATGAAACAATATGACCTTGGAAGCATCATAGTCGATGTGAACACAGTAATTTCGTAAAACATCTACTCCAATAATCCCGCCAAGTTTTACCCCTATCCCTTGCGAATAAACTGGAACTGACAAGTCGTCACTCAGAACAAACTCACCAAATAGCACTTTCATGTCTTTTAACATGATATTTGGAGGGTCGTTTCGTCGGGTGAATAGTCGCTCGCTGTCCATCATAGTGCCCTTGAGGGCCCCTTGATCACTTGCACCTTCTTTGCCGGTGGATTTTGAACCTTGTTTTGTTCCTAGCTTTTTCTCACTTCCAATCGCTTCATTGTCGTTAAACAGAGAATGATCCAGCACCGAAAGCGCACAGCCTGTGTCTAAAAAGAAAACTTTCCGCTCTCCATTAACTTCCATGGGAAACAATATCCCATTTCCCATGTTATAAAAATCAACTTCTACGATAGGATTCCGAGGCTTCCATGCGGCAGTCTTTTCACCGGCTTGGCTACACAGAATTGCGATCCAAATGGCTGATAGGTATATGGTACAAGCGAGTCCATGACGCACTTGCGCGCGGCAAATACATGAGCGAGGCAGGGCAAAAACACTACTTATCATCATCGCCTTCCCAGTTCTTTTTCCAAACGCTGGTGTGACTGAAACTTTAGCCCGTGTGCCCCTCACGTAGTTCCTGCGCATTTAGCGACGTGAAGTGGCTGGAACAGACCTTCCGGTAATGTTGATATAGCCGAGCTCCACAAGATCTTGGCGTATGGCTGGGTGACGATGACCTCCTAACGAAGGTATCGGTCAATGCCACACCGGCAGTACAAGCATCATCGGTGTACTGATGTTCGTATTGTACGATAGCGCATTGGAACGTGTCACGATAGATTTGGCCCGAAGATCTGACGGGCCGCGAAGTGGCTCGCAGGAATCCTGACTGCGACTTTGTTCGAATTTGGGGAATCGTGGGCTTCGCTCAGTCATTCCCGGGAAGGCAACGGCTGTTCCAGACGGGATTATGCCACGAAGGCATCTCTCGGGTGAAACGAGCCTCCAGAATCAATTGCACGAGATACGTGTTTTTAGTGAAACAGGAGGTTGAGCCTCAAAAGTACTCCTCAACTAGATCGGCGATGAGCTGAGTAAGGTTTCCGTGAGGGGTGTAGGAGCTACAGCAAAGCCAAGAAACGCCTAAGGCCCGGAACTTTTACGGTTCCAGGCCTCAGGTCGTTAGCAATTCATCAAAGTGATTGGTTTAGAAGGTCTTGCGATCCCCTTGAGCAACAAGGTAATCGATCATCAAGTCGACTGCCTCATTGTAGAAGTCGTCGGCACCCTCACCGCCGGTGAGGCTGTCGATCTCGCCATCGTTGGTCACTGTCAGGCCGCTAAACGGAATGCTGGGTGCGACTGCGGCCGACCAGTTATTCAGCAGAAGCAGCATCGCATTATCAAACACGTCGCTGTAGGCCTTGCTGTCGGCAGTGCTGCCAGAGTAAGTGACCGAGCCGCCAACCAGCAGGTCGCGTTCTTGATCACCACGCAGGGTATCTTGGCCGGTACCACCTACCAGAACATCGGTACCCAGTCCGCCGTTAAGCGTGTCATTACCCGTGCCGCCGTAGAGGAAGTCGTTGCCCCCTTCACCGGCCAGGTTGTCATTGCCAGCACCGCCGTAGATCCGGTCGTTGCCATTGGCACCGTTGAGATTATCGATCCCATCGCCACCGTAGATAACGTCATCTTGGGCACTGGCGGTAACGATGTCGTTCGCCCCTTGGCCGTAGATCCGGTCCGCACCATTGCCAGGAGCGGTCGTGATGATGTCGTTGCCATCAGTAGAAGGATTGGCAGCGGCACCGCCGAGCGAGTTGTAGATGCTCTTGTCGACTTGGGCAGCTCGAATTCCTACTGCGAGTACGTTGGTCGGATCGAGCATGATATCGAGGTTCGGATCGGCCGTGATCGGGTTAAACACGTCACCCCAGATTTCATCCACACCGCCAGCACCACCCGAGAGGCGATCCAGCCCTTCACCACCGACGATCAGGTCCCCTGCGGCGCTGCCGGTGATGCTGTCATCCCCTTCGTCGCCATAAAGTTCCAGCGGCAAGTTGGCTGGCATCACCGAAGTGGCGATGTAGTCGTTACCTGCACGGGCATGCACCATCAACTTGGTAACCGGAGCGTAATCGCCGTAGTAGGCATTGTTGACGCGGATGCGGACCTTACCACCATTTAGCCCCATCAGCACGATGTAGTCCGATGCTTCGGTGGCCCGCATGTACAGTGCACCCTGATGGACGTTCTGTAGTTGGCCAGCGTTGTCATACAGGTCGATGTCTTCAATGCCGTTGTAAACCAAGCGACGATGTGAGGCCGAATCGGCAATGCCGGTGACCGTATCAACAATCACTGGCGCTGTGGCGCTGGACATATCGAGATAGATGCGGTCGCCGAAAGTCTTGTCCCCATCATTCGAGTTCTTGGTGACAGGGTCGAAGTTTGGTACATCAGGCGTGCCACCATTGATGAAGATATCTGCTCCACTGGCCTTGCTATAGGCTGGGATGATCTTGTCGGTGCTGCTACCAAACGTGTCGTCACCATCGTTGCCAAACAGATTGATGTTGGTCAAGCCTGCTGGTGTGTTGGTTGGCGTTGCTGGGATGTGCAGATAGAACTGATCGTTGGCATTGCCACCACGAACGTTTACCACGGCCAGGTCATTATTGAAGCTTGGTGCGGTGAGAGTCGTGGTGATAGTGTCAGCCAAATTCGTCGTCGTCACATCCAGCAGGTTGATGTTGTTGAAGGTCACGTCAGGCCCTGCAGCATAATTAGTGACGTTGTCAATCGTCGTGCTGGTGATCTGCACATTCGTCAGGGCCGCGGTATTGGCCAAGGCCACCAGGAACAATTGATCGTTGGCAAGACTTGGGCCACCATCGATGGCCACCTGGCCGCGAATCTGATCCGTGCGGTTAGCATTCGAGGTGGACAGGCTATCGCTAGTGAGGACAACCGTGTCATTGCCCGAACCCCCAAAGATCGAGATCAGCCCCGAATTGCCGCTGGTATCGCCCACTTGCAACGTGTCATCATTATTGCCACCTGACAGAGTAATGGTTGGGTCGTTGGCAACCGTGTTACCAAAGCCTTGCATATTCAGCTTGTCGTTGCCATCCAGGCCAAACAAGCTAATGTCACCATAGCTGCTCGAACCTAGGGCAGAGAAGTTGAACGGCGTGTACGATACCGGATCGATGTTCGTAATGGCCCCCGCAGCCGAGACATTGATCGTGTTGTCGAGGTCGTCACCCAGGATCGTCAGGCTGCCCGGATTGGCGTTGCCACCGGTCCGATTGACCGAGCCGGCTGGGCCCAGTCCGGTAAAGTAGCTGGTCAAAGTTCCAGCACCAGCGACCGTTTGAACTTCCCCTTCGCTGCCGACGCCACTGCCATTGCCAATCGCGTACGACTGGTTGATGTTAGCGCCCACTAGGGCGAAGTTCAGCTTGTTGACACCACCGGCCCCTTGGAACAGCAGGCTGGCTTGGCCCCCCAAGATCAAATTGTCAGGCGTGCCAGGAACAGCTGCAACAAAGACCGGCAGCGTGTTGACATCGTCCACAGTGACCGATTCATTGTTGCCCGTTCCGAGCACCTTCAGCGACAGAACGCCATTGCCGGCCAAGTTCGGTGCCAAGTTGGCTTGGAACAAGATCTGACCAACATTGGAACCATCACGTAGTTGCAACTTGGCAAAGGTGTTGTCACGCATCACGAACAGGTCGGTCGTGGTGGGGACACTATTGGCAAAGTCATAAGTCAGGTGGTAGCTGCCAATGATCTGGCTATCTTCAATGCTCTTGAAGCGGATCGATTGCAAGCTTGGTGCAAAGGTCCAAGTTCCCGAGCCAGCGCCGTTATAAGGAGCCGTTCCGCCAACCGTCAGTGTAGCACCGGTCCCCACCACGCTCATGGCCAAGATATCACCGGTCAGCGTGCCGACTGGCAGGTCGCCATCGACGTTAAAAGCGGTGGTAGTCTGAGCATAGATGTTGAACGTGTCATTATTGGTATTCCCCTTGAGGAACGTGCCGTTTGGCGCGGTGATCGCCACTGGCGAACCAACCGAACCGGACAGCGTAAACACACCACCGCTCGCGTCGACAGTTCCCACATCGACGTTGCCTGTCACTGTGGTGCCCGCTTTAACGGTCGAGGTGACAAACAGGTCATCCCCTGCGTTGAACGTCACTTGGCCGACCGTCGCTTCAATCGCGGCAGCAACGGTGATATCTTGCCCTGTGCCACCGGCATCAATCGTGCTGAGCGTGATGTCGCCGTTGGTGTTCTTGACCCCTTCGATGTTCTTGAGGCTGCCCGTGGTGGTTACCACGATGTTGCCACTAACGGCATTCACACCCGCAATCCCATTCACACCACCAATTTGCAGATTGCCAGCGTTGGCAAGGAAGACGCCGCCGCTGCCGGTCGTTGCTTCCACTGCTGGCGTGGTGGTTTCGATCGCACCGCCCGAACCGATGCCTGTCACAGCGGACAAAGCCAAGGAAACACTGGCCGCGATGTCATTGGTGGAGGCACCATCGTTGATCGAAGCCGTAGTGGTCAAGCTGACGGCGGCACCGGTGCTCGATCCAGCCAAATCGGTCGACGAGTTTTCGGTGATCGTCACATTTCCTAGCGATGTGAAGGTAACCGAGCCAAAGTTGACGCTGTCTGTTCCCGTATCACCCAGCAGGATGCTGGTGGCGGACAGGCTGGCGTTACCACTAACGCTGGTCAAGGCATTGTTAGCATCCGTCAGTGCCCCGTTCGCGGTGATGGTCAAGTTGCCATTTGAAACGGTCGCGTTAAGCAAGTTGAGGGCGTCGGTTTCATCAATGTTGACGCTGCCAGCCCCCGAATTGTTGATGGTGATGTTTGCAACCGTGGTATCGAGATCGATTCCCGTCGTTGCTGTTACCAAAAGATTGGTTGCAGAGATATCCGTTGCTGTTGTTGTGGTGCTGATAGCCCCGGTACCCGCATTCAAATCAACGTTCACGGCCGAAAGCGTTCCGCCGGTGAAGCTCATATTCTGCGAGTTGATTTGAATATCGCCAGTAACCGTTAGGTTGCCAGCGACGGTCACCGTGTCGGTGCCGCTGCCAGTGTCAATAACGAGGTTGGCATTGCCATGGGCATTGCTACCGCCACTGATCGTCACGCTGTCGTTGCCGTCGGTGCCGCCAATCGAAGTGTTGGCGGTCAGGATGCGTACCGTGGTATTGTTCCACAGGTGGGCCCCTTCAAACGAATTGACACCCGTGAATCCCGTGACGACCAAAGCAGGAATAGCACCGGATGTTGCGTCAAAGCCGTTATTGATCGCCAGGGCTTCGTCAGCCCCACTGAAGACCACATCTACCGTGGCAAAGCCCGACAGGTCGCCCGGCTCAACTCCCGTTGCAGAGATAAGACCGTAAGTCGTATTGACGTCCAGGTTCTTATCAACGGCTCCCGGGGTGCCCAAAGCGCGATATTCAGCATTGGCACCATTACCAACCACCTTCAGCACGTCACCGTGATTGGGGGTAGGAGCTCCGATAGTAAAGTCATGCGTCTCGCCATTGAAGAACAAGCCGCCAGAAGGAATCGCGTCGCCGGTTGAAAGGTCGACGGTCATCACATCGTCGCCGCCGGAACCATTGAAGGTCAGCGAGACAGGGTTGGTGATAACAACCGGCGTTCCACCGTTAAGAACATATTGAATGCGATACGGCGAAGCGCTCACAAAGGAAACCACAAAGGTATCTGCTGCCGCCGTGCCTTGAATGATGGCATTCGCGATTTGCAGGTTTTCAATGTTGGTGTAGTTCACCGTTTGGCGGGTTGCTGAGGTGATGCTGGCCGGATTGATCGTAATGCTGGCCCCGGTCGCATCGTAGATCAGCGTGTCACCCGGTGCACCGTTGCTATTCCCATCGACCGAGATCAAGGTTCCGCCCACGGCTGGTGCGGTAACGCTGATTGTGTCGTCGCCGTCGCGGGTATCGATGTTGAGGTTCGTTACGCCATTGGCGGCATAGCTGACCGTTCCCAGAACGTTGCCGCTGGAGACGCCAAACGAGGTTCCGGTCGCCGAGGCCGAATCATTGGCCCCTGCCTTTGTTTTCAGGTTGACCGTGCCGGTGGTTCCGGTCCAGCTGCTGGTAAGCGAGCTAGAAACATTGTCCAGCGTCAGGCTAGTGACGCCCGAATTTCCCAGTGCACTAGCACTGCCCGTTAGGGACAGGTCCTTCAGGGTGATCGTCGTGGCCCCCGAGACCGAAATCACCGGCGATGCGCCACCGTTAAGTGTGGAATTGGCAGAATCCGCTCCATCTAGCGTCAGATCCTTGTTGATCGTGACAGCCCCGGCAAAGGTACCTGCCGCCACATTAACCGTGTCACCACTGGTGGCTACGTTGACTCCCCGCTGAATGGCAGCCGCATTGGTCCCATTGGCCGTCGAGAAGCTGTTTGTCGTAACGTAGACATTTCCAGCCTTCGTCCTGACCAAGCCAAAACCTGGCACATCAACCCCGTCCACGATGGTATCGACAATGGTGAACTGCTGAGCGAGTGTCGCAGTGGATGCCAGTACCGTGTTGAACGTTTCAGACGTCGCTGTTACGGGGGAAGCCGAAAGGTTTCGGATTGAATTATCGCTGCCACTGGTCGTGAAGGTATTTCCGCCGAGCACCAAGGTACCTGAATAGGCGGCTGCGGAGGAGTCGTCGACAATCTCAATGCCAGCACCGCCGGTACCACCTGGGCTAAACGTATTGGCGGAAATGGAAATCGAAGAGTTCGCAGGGGTTCCATTGATTCCAAACAGCCCTACGCCGTAACGGCCCGTTCCCGTGAACGTGTTGCCGGTTACTGTAGAATTGGATGTATTATAAAAATAGGCTCCACGTCCGTGATTAGTGACGTTGTTATTGGAGAATGTTAGGTTCGTGAACGGGGTGGCAGCGGTATTCGAGATACCGAACGCCCAGGAATTTTGAACGGGTGCCGTGTTAGTAAATTTGTTAGCGTCGATTAGAACATTGCTAGCCGCCCCACCCGCGACGAATTGGTCGCCGTAGATATCAGTTGCTAATGTTCCCGACGTATTGTTTTGGAACAAGTTGTGTTGGATTAAGACTTGGCGAGCACCGGTATTCGCCAGACCAATACCTCCGTGGTTGTTCTGAACGATGTTATTGATAACTTGCGCACCGGTATGTGTCCCTCCAGAGCCCATGTACACGGCATAGCCAAAGCCCGGGCCCGAGTTGTCGGCTGTTTGTCCTTGAAGTGTAAAGCCGTCCAGCGTGATGTCGTCGGCCGCGAGCCCGAATGCACCCCCGGCAAAGTTGACAATCGACTCTGCCCCGACTCGCGTGCGAGCATCCACGCCACTTTGCGCACCCTTCAGAGTCACCGTCTTTGAAACCGTTACTCCTTCATTATATGTGCCTGCTGCCACATAAACATTGCCGCCCGCGGCAGCTCCGTTTACGCCACCTTGAATTGTTGTGAACGCATCTGTCCCAAAAACGAGGCCGGAAACAGGAGAAGGTCCATTCCAAGTGACAATGTCGCCAGCGTCTAGTCCTGGAGCGCCACCATTAAAGTTGATGGTATAGTCGCCCGCTTGATCGACATAGGTATTTGTTGGCTGGGCTTCAAAGGCAGCTGCGTAAGAACCGAGGGTCGCGCTGGGATTCGATGAATTGTAGACACGATAGGAGAGGTCGTCGACAAAAATGCCCTGCGAAGCATTATCTGCAAAGGCGCCCCAGCCGCTCGGCACTAGCCCTGAGCGGAAGAAGAGTCGGTTGCTCAACGCATAGGTCGAACCAAGGCCGTTTCGATAGCCTTCGAACGTTCCGAAGTTGGGCGTGTTAAAGTTTGGGCTTAACGCATTAGGGTTAAGCAGCAAGTTTCCATCTAGCGAAACTTGAAATGTATCATTGCCATTTCCGTTAACGAATACCGCTGTGATGTCGATGCGGTGCCAGGCAGTACGACTAAGCCCCGTACTGACAATCTGGGTGTTATAGAAGTTTCCCGTCACACCATCGGGTTCGGACATGCGAATTTGCAGACCACCATCCACATCGGCGCGATTCGTAATCGCCATGAAGGTGTTGCGGTCATCACCGGGAACTGTGCCTAGATCAACTTCAATATTCGAACCATCCGCGACCGCGCTTCCTGATTTGAAATAGTATGTGGCGGTGAAGCGATCCGCAGGAGCGCCGGAGCTTGGTTGACCAGCAGCTGCAACAAGGCCCGGAGTGAACGGCCAACTCGTGAATGCGCCGTTTATATTTCCGAAGGTTGTGTTATTGGAAATCTGCCACGAACCAGTTCCCGTGTGTGCGTTGAGGCCTGTTTGATCAACGCCTTGGAACACGCTTGGATTTATTGCCGTAGTTCCGCCCGTCCAACCATCCTGTCCTTGAATGGAACCTGCAGTAAACCCTGCCATCACCCGTCGCTCTTCCAGCCCTTCAAACAGCAGCTTGCGATTGCGGCTCTTTTCCGCCTGGGTCTTCCGTACCTTGAGCTTTTGCTTCGTGCGTGGGCTGGTGCGATTGTCTTGTCCGCCAAAACTTGAAAAGCCGAAGACCATTGGTGATTTCCTCTTCTGTTGAATCTTGCCCAGATACACAGGCGGCGAAAATGACTCGTTAGTCGCTCGCGTTCTGTGCTTATTCGATTCCGATTTGCACTGCTAAAGACGTCTTGTAGGGGGGCTTTCCGACAATTAACGAAAAGCAACCTAACTTACCCAAATTACCTAGCCTAACATTGAATAGCTAGTGTTTTATTTGTTAAAGGCGTCAAAAAGCGACCGGCCACCTTGGGGGAGGCTTGCCGGCCGAACGTGCGTTCTGGGGCCTTCTAGAGGCCTAGATGAGGTCGTTTTGGGACCCGCTAGAGAACGCGAAAGCCCCGAAAACCCAAGAGAAACACCCGGTAAATGCAGGTGTTTAGTGGCTGTTTAGAGAAAACGGCAGGGGTTTAGCCCCCGGCCTTGGCCCAGAAGGGATGTTGGCGGTCGCCACGACTGCGGGCGTCTTCCAAAATGACGGCCGAAGAAGGGGAGGGGGCCGCCATTTTTTTCCCGTTGATCGTGACCGTGATCTTGCGCAAAGTCGACAATGTCGGGCGTGAGCCAGACCGTGACCTTGTCGGCCGACGAGCTAACCGTCACTCCATTGGTGGCCAAAGGCAACACACGCAGCTTGGTCTTGGCCGGAAGCGTTCCTCTTCCTGGCGGCCAAGAGACTGGCATCACAATGCTATTGCTAGGAAGACCGCTCACTTCAACCGCCCAGAAGAAGTTATCCCAAGGGCGCATGCTGACGGTTTCTACCTCGGTGGGGAAGAAGTTGCGACGATGGAGGTTCATCCAGTCGTAAATATTGAGGATCTCATCACTAAAGGACTCTTTACCACGCTCTTGAAACTGGACCAACATGCAATCGTAGTTCTTGCTGCGCGTAAGATAGCGATCCCAGTCGGGCGCATTGCGTTCGAGCTTACTGCCATCCCGTTCGCCAAAGACAAAGTACATCGCCACATGCTCTGCATTTTCCCAGTAGCGGGAAACGTACTTATCCGCCACCGCACCAATCGGAATCACGCCGGCCCAAAGGTCAGGATGGGCCAGCCCAATATCCCAGGCCGCATCACCACCATTACCATGCCCCGACAAGAAGACGCGATCGGTATCGACGGCAAATCGCGCCAGGCAATCTTGCAACGTGTGCAAGATGCAGGCGTGTTCACGCATGGAATATTCGTACGTTAGCTGGAGGTCTTTCGTCCAGTAAGGCGAAACCACGATATAGCCGTGCCGACCGGCTTGCCCCATTCGCATTTGCTTTTTGGGATTGTATTGACCGGCCCACCAATCGACCTGCGCCTTGGGAGAACTTCCTGGCGGGGCCAGTGAAATCACCAGCGGATAGCGGCGATAGGGATCGTACTCGGGGGGCAATTGCACGAGGTATTTGAAGTCCTCTCGTCCTTCAATTCCCTTGGCGGTCATTTCATGAAAGCCGGTAAAAGCGGGCATCGCCACGCGAGTCTCGGCCGCAGGGGCTTCTTTCTCTTCGCCAGGCTTTTTCTCATCACCTTGATTGGGCTTGGCATCAGGGGCCTTTCCCTTTTTCATCGGCACATCGGTACCAGGAATGACTCCCTTGCCATCGACAAGGCCATCGGTCTTTTCGTCTTCTTTGGCAGGCTTTTGATCCTTGTCTGTAACCTCTTCTTCGGCGGAGGCCTTCTTCACCATCTTGGGATCGGCTTTCTCCTTCGGGTCCTGCTTCGAATCCTCGGGCGAGTCTGTCTCGGAATCTTCGGAGGGCTCCTGCGGAATGTCGGCCGCTAGGATTCCTGGAACCACGACCAGCCCCTTCGTAGCCACCGGCGGCTTCAATGCGGCCAAGATCTTGGCCACGTTGGCAGGGGTGCCACCTTCTAAATCTTGCAGTAATGCGAGCAATTCGTCCCGTTTGAGCTTTTGGTCCGAGGCCAGGTACTCGCGAATGAGATCACGCACTTGCACCAGGGAAGTAGCGACGGCCACATTGTCAATCGAAGAACCGCCCCCCATCAACCAACCACTCACCGCGAGCGAAAGCTTTTGCTCATTAGAAAGTGATGCATCGTCCGACAGACGCTGGTAATCTCCCAGCCGATCCATGTTGCTGTAGTTGAGGTCCTGCTTGATCTCCTTGACGACAACCGTCAATTGCTCCTTCCGCTTTTCCAGCGGAATCCCGTCCAAGTGACCTTCGAGTGTGGCTACCAATTTGACGGCCTGCTGTTTTTGCTGATCGTATTCCTCCAGCATTTCGCGCACCTTCAGCAGCAACTCTCCCGCGACACCTTCCTGAGGAAAGTTCTGCAGGATGTGGATTGCCAACTGGTGCTGGCCAGCGCCGCGGCGCTGCTCTACTTCTTTGAGCAAACGCTGCGCAGCCAACTGACGTAGCTTGTCGACCTGATCCTTCAAACGATCCAGGTCAGGGAAATCGTTCTGCATCCCTTGCAGTTCCACGCTGGCATCTTGAATGCGGTCGGCCTGGATATACAGCCGCACGATTCGCAAGCGTTGGTCCGCGTTTTTGCGGTCGAGAATATGGTTGTGCAAAATGGCGCTCAATACCTTTTGCGGAATCGAGCTGGTAGCGATCTGCGTACTCCAGACGACAGAGTCTCCCCCTTGGACCGTTTCCAGACGCGTATGAATCGGCGTGACCTCGGTGATGGCCTGAACCAGATTCAGCGTTCGGCCGCGTGGCCCTTTTAGTGAGCAAGTCCGCCGTCCCCATTGGTCAAACGGGTCGGTCTTGATGATGTCACCCACAATGCCCAGCGTAGGGGCCATCGTAATAACACGCTGAGGAACCTTGATCACTTCATGCGAAGCAGCACCAACAGGAACCGGCGCAGCGGTCAGCTTGGTCCAGTTCACAAAATAGCGGCGCATGCGGTCATCGACCACAACGATTGAATTGGTCGGAACAGCTCCCGCAGGAGCTGGCGCCGCGATGCCGGTCGTTAGCGAAGGGATGCGGCCAAAGCTGCCCTGCAGACGCATGCCGTTTTTGAGCGTGACCGCTTCTTGCGCATGGCTGAAGGTTCCCCAAAGAAGCTGGCCGACAACGACAGCCCACGCCAACGCTTGGCGCGTCTCCAATGCGGTTGGAAAAGTATCCCCATTCCCCTGTTCCTTTGCTGTGTCGCCATCACTCCTCCGTGCAGGCGTTGGCAAGCCCCAACTCGCCATTGTAGGGGCGCGCCAGGGGGGCGGCAAATCCTGATTCTACCCTTGGGGCATCCGAAGTCCATTTGGTTGGCTTTGCCGTTTATGTAATGTGGGCCGGGTAGAGGCGTCCTACTTGTTAAACCACGTCCGCAAAGCCGCGCGGCAATTCTGAGGTACCCGGGAATGCCGAAGGAGCCACGGCGGGTTATGCTAAGGGAAGCGGGGAAGCCAGTATCCAGACAAGTCAACACAGGTCCGTAGTAAGGGGCAACGGGAGATGCCGATTCGGTTTGCGTGTAATGCGTGCGGCCAAAAGCTGAGCATCAGCACGCGCCAAGCCGGCAATCAGGTGACCTGTCCACGCTGTCAAAAGCCTACGCTCGTCCCCAAGGAAGAAGTTCCGGCCCCTGCGAAGCCACCAGCGTCCGCGGTAGCCGCTGCGCCTCAAGAAGCTACCTCGCCGGTTCCTTCGACAGAGCCTGAAGTTGCCCCGCCCCCCGTGGTGGAGCTTGGCGGGCCCAGCGGCGATGATGATATGCCCGCATTCTTGCTGTACGACACGCCGCAAGAGTCGCCACATGCAAGCGCCTATTCTGGCAAACTGCCCGATGTCTTTCAGCGAACGATCACCATCCCTCGATACGTCATTTATGCCCAAGGAGCACTTTTGGCCGTCGTGGCGATCGTTTCCTTAGGACTGGGCATGATGATCGGCGGCACCATGTCTGGCGGGCCGGGCGCGGAATCGACTGCCGCCGCAGGTCCGTTCAATATTCAAGGAACGATTACCTACGGCCAAAACAATCGCCGACTGGCAGACGAGGGGGCACTGGTCGCGATCCTTCCTGACACGAAAGACCCGGGGGCACGCGTCAAACCGCTGGGACTTCGCCCTAGCGATCCACCGGGAAGTGATGCAGCCCGCATGGCAGCAGACCAGATTCGCAACATGGGGGGTGGTTTAACGTATGTTGACGCCAAGGGAAACTATCAGTTGCAGATTCCCAGTGGCGGAAAGTTCTTCCTGCTGGTGATTTCGGCTCACCAACGTCGCGGGAATGAGGAAGTGAGCGTTGACGATATTCGGCGGATCGGTCGATTCTTTGAAGGGGCGACCGACCTACTGGGGGAAAGTAGATTTCGATTTAGCAACCGCACCATCAAGGCGGATGCACGCTTTAACGAGGTGTTCGATTCACCCTAGCGCGACGCTTCACCGCCGTGTTGGCGGGAGTAAAGATGTGAAAGGGAGCGGGTTCAGACGCCTCTTCACTTCGGCGGGCGGAATCTTTGCGAACCTTGCGAGTCACTTTCGCAGCCGATGAGGTGAGCTCTTCTAGCACATCGCTCACTTGCAGACGACTGAGCATCGCCTGCGGCCGAAATCCGGCCGAATCGAACCAGATCTCGACTTCGTCCGGGCCGCATTCCGAAAGATCCGAGCCTGTATCGACCCCTAAAATACGAGGCAAAGGTGCATCTGGCTTGGCTGCGGCAGACTTTTTACCTGCCGACTTATCTTCCACCTTGCGGCAGATGATCCGGTCAAAAGCGTGCCCCACCGAATCCGATTCTGCATTGGTGCTTTGCTGCGTGGCCGTTTGCACCTGTCGTAGAGGTTGCAACTTCAGCGAAAGCAAAAGATCGTATTCGTCCGAAGGCTGGCAGACACAATAGGGGCGTTCTTGTGTGCCATTACCTGTGGCCAGCAATCCCTTGAGTGAGGCCTGAAACAAAAGCCGTTCGAGTTCGTGCGTTTGCAGGTCGCCCGTGGAAAGTGCGGCCTGAGCCATTAAAAAATGGATACGTGGCGACAATGCAGCCGTAGAAGGGAGCCGTTCTGCGGCAAGTATCGTGGCCTGCGCATTGCCATTGGACAACCATCGCTGCAGTTTGCGAATATCAGCCGCCGCCACGCAATCTGCGGATTCCGCAAGGATCGCATGTCGTACCGCCAAGTAGGTACGAGCGTTTGGCTGTTCAACAAAGGTGCGGAACAAGCGTTCCATACTAACCTGTCGGAATACCCAGGCACTCCGTTTGGGAGAATCGCTCCACAACCGTCGTAACTTTTGGGGCGATGATCGTTGGATCAATCACCGCGAGTTACGCAAACCGAGTGACCAGTAACTTCAGTTCATTACCTTAGAGTAATCGACGCTACTAACCCGATGCAATTGCTGAAGCGATAGAAACACAAAAGTTTTTTTAGCAAGCAATGCATCATCAAGCGATCACGCGCTAACCAAGATCGCTTGTTAGTCCACATCGGTTGCATGTGCGAAGTGCGCGATACCGGCCTTCGTTAGGTGCGCATAAAGTTCGTCGATGTGGGCCTGATCGCGTGTCTCTACCGTACAACGCACGTTGACTGCCGCAATATTCGGCCCCGAGAACGTACGATCATGCGTCACATCTTTAATGCTTGCGCCCGTTTCCGCCACCAGCGCGGTAAATCTTGCCAGACCACCGGGCCGATCGCTAATCGTCGCAGTAAATCGCGTTAGGCGACCATCGACGACCAGTGCTGCATCAATCAAACGACTCAAAATCGTCAGGTCGATATTGCCACCACATAGCAATAGAACGACCCGTTTTCCTTTCAATTCCGGCAAATGGCCGCCCAAAAGTGCCGCCAGCGACGCAGCGCCAGCCCCCTCGGCCACAATCTTTTCTCGCTCCATCAGACGGACCACGGCAATGGCAAGATCGGATTCTCGCACCGCAACGAGCTTGTCGATCTTGCCGGCCGCCGACGCCAATGCATTGCTTCCGGCAATGGAAACCGCCAAACCATCCGCCAGCGTTGGAAGCGAAGGAACTCGAGTCGGCTCGCCTTGCTGGATTGCCGAGGAAAAGCAACGTGAAGTTGCTGGCTCGACACCAATGATCTGAATCTGCGGCTGCAGTGCTTTGATGGCCGTCGCCACACCTGCGATCAGCCCCCCACCGCCGATGGGAACAATTACCGCATCGATATTTTGCACCTGAGCGAGAATTTCGAGCCCCATCGTCCCTTGGCCAGCAATGATGGCGGGATCATCATAGCCGTGAACATACGTCAGGCCCATCTTCTGGGCATACGCTTCCGCCGCTTCACGAGCCTCTTGAAAAGATTCGCCATGGACGATCACCGTCGCCCCCAGGCGTTTGCAATTGAGCTGTTTTATGAGGGGCGCGTACCTTGGCATGTAAACAATCGCCGGCACATGCATCTGCTTGGCATGAAAGGCAAGCGCCAAGGCATGATTGCCAGCGCTCGCTGCTACAACGCCGCGCCTTCGAACGTCATCTGGAAGTAGAAGGAGCGCATTGCGAGCGCCACGTTCCTTAAAACTGCCAGTACGCTGCAGCAGGTCCAGTTTGCAATAGATCTCGGCATCGCAAAGTTCAGAAAGGGGCTCTGAAAGAGGGCAGGGGGAGTAGTAGATTCCATCCGCAATGCGCGACTGCGCCGCTTGTATGTCCGCCAGCGTTATGATCGTCATGCCCGAAGACCTCTATCCTTGTCCAAGTTTCGCCTATGGGGAACTCTTGTCAGGATAGAATGTCTTTGCGCCGTTTGATATAGTCCCAAACCACATAACGATCCAAGTCTTTGCCGGCCGTAAAGAAGACTCTCCCCTTGGTACTTTCCGCTACGCGGAAAGCAAACCGTATATCCTCTTCCGATTGCGACCAACTGGGAATCAGGAACATGTTGATGGTAATACCATCACGGGCACATAAGGCCCCTTCACGCATGGTCGCTTGTTCGGTCAGTGCATCCGGTGGGTAAAGCAAATAGAGATGCTGCCCCGAAAAGTGGGCCGTTGGCAAGCCATCCGTGATCAAAATCACTTGGCGATTCGGGGTATCTTGCGTTGCCAGCAACTGCCGGGCGATCTGCAAAGCCCTTTGTATATTCGTAAAGTGCGGAGGGACGAGGGCCTCGCTGATCTCTTCGTTGCTCATATCAATTTTGAGTCGCACGATCGGATCAAACAGGGTCACTGGTTTTGGCATGAGCTCTACAATTTCCGCTTGCTTTACCACTCGCGGAAAAGTCGACATCTCTACAAATTGTAAGAAATCGCCAGGGTACTCGCGCCGAATGAGCCCCTCCAAGGCAAGTGCCATTCGTTTGACGTTTACATACTGGCCATCGTGGCGCATCGAGCCGCTCATATCCATAATGACAACCGTCGCACACTTGGGTGTGTTGCGGGTTTTATGGATTTCGATGTCATCCGTGGTCAGCCGAAGAGGCAGTTCACCCTTTTGACGCAGCATCGCATTGACGAACGACTGCGGAATATCCATCTGGGTGAGCGAGTCGCCAAACTCAAAGCTTTTCGTGGAAGGAAGCTCTACAGCACCTTCTCCCACGACAGGTCCTAAATGCCGCCCTGTTTTGGAGGCCGTTAGCTCGCTAAAGATTCGCTCCAGAAGTTTCCCTTGAAACAGTCGCATTGCCTGGGGAGTAAGTCGAAAGGAACCCCCTTCGCGTTCGAGACCTTGACGCTCTGCCATCTCCCGAACGAGCTGCTCAACCGCACGCTGGATCTCTTTCAGCCGTTCGCGATCACCGGACTCGGTAAATTGCTCCAAGAGGTCGAGGTCGATAATGCCGATCTGGGCATTTTTGGCCGCTTCTTCTAGCTGCCGTAGTAGTTCATCGATCTTCTCGAGTTCTTCCTTCACTTCGAGTGCCTTGGGCACATCGAGCAACGTCCGTCCTGTGAACGTATATTTTGCCACTAGTTGCTCGACTTGGTACTTGTCTCCAAGTCGCTGGACTACCTGCACCAATTGCCTGGCAAAGCGCGAGCGGTCGTCTCCAATGCTGTACCAAAGGTATTCTAAATCGTGAATCTGCTCTTCGCGGGCCGCTTTTTCAAACCGGGTGCGTAGTTTGTCCGGCACATCGGCCCGGTCGACATTCTTTTGATACGCGCGCTGAGCCTCAGGAAGGACTTTTTCCGCATCGTACTTGGCAAGGATCTTGCGTTTGCGCTCTTCTAGCATGAACCGCAGGGCGTCCAAGCTAGGGCCCAGTCCCGCAATTTGACTGGGGTCTAGTCGTATCGCCCGCGCCAAATCTTTTTCTGAGAGCCGTCGCATATCGCCAAAGCGCAGCAGGTGCTCTAAGGCTGGCGAGACGAGGTCGGGCGGCGGTGTATTAGGACTGGGAAACTGTAGCGGGTCATACTTCTGATAAACATGAATGACGCCCCCCACCTTTTGCGACTCAGCCATAGAGAAAGACCTCCCTGAAGGCATGCATTCCTGCCCGCCCAAGTAATTTCGGGGCGTAAAACAACGGACAATTGGTAGGTGCTGGAGATGCCTCGGGGTAATTGTAGGAGGGACACGCCAGAAGGGGAGTCCGAATCCTGTCCGCCAAGACTCTCTTTACCATTCCCCCCATGTGAAATATACTAATGTGGAAGGCGGGCGGAGCCACGCTAGTTCCTTAACACACGACACGGATCGTCTCGACCGAAATTTTGCATGCTTACGACAAATCGACAGGAGAATCACGTCACCATTACCAACGGCGGGGCAGTTGCCACGCCGGAAGCTAATGATTTGACGGTTCGATATCAGCAAATCCTGTCCGAAAAACGGCTCAATTGGACCAGCCACCTCCGCCTGCAACGGCTTCTGGGGACCGGCGGACAAGGGGTTGTTTACCTTACCAGCCTCCGCGGGACCGACGACTTCACCCTTCCCGCCGCACTAAAGATTTTCTCGCCAGAGCGGTTCGAAGACTCCGCTGGGTATGACGAAGCGATGCAGCGGATTGCTCGCACGGCCGCCCGGATCGCTCAAATCCAGCACGATAATCTGCTGTACGTCTACAACTTCGTCGACCGCCAGCGGATTCGGATGATGGTGATGGAGTGGATCGACGGGTACGACCTAGCTCGCCTGCTGGTTCCCCAAACGTTGGTTCGACTACAAGAACGAGTGAGCCAGCGGCGATATGAGTATTTGAACCGCGTAGTGATCACTTCAGGCCCAGTTCAGCCCCGACTAAAAGCAGGGATTGCCGTCGCCATTGTGCGTGACTGTCTTACGGCACTGGCTGCACTGCACCGCCATGGGATCATCCATAGCGATATCAAGCCTTCCAACATCATGCTCAAGCGGACGGGAATCGCCAAGATTGTCGATTTTGGTTCTGCCTTTGAGATTTCGTCGCCGCCGAAGGGAATGTCTTGTACGCTTCCTTATGCCGCTCCAGAAGTGCTCGAGCATGGCGAATGCACGTCACGAAGCGACCTTTGTTCGTTAGGCTATGTGCTGATTGAATTACTTTCAGGCCGTCAACCCTTTGCCGGGGTAAAGGATCTGAAAGAGCTGATGGAGTTAAAGCGCATCTTGCCCCATAAGCTGCATGAGATCTTGCCCGAAGAGGTAGTGAAGTGCGATTTGCTGCTTAACTTCTGTCGCGGCATGATTGCTCCAGACCCTATGCGGCGTTTTCCCAGTGCGGAAGCGGCCGAACTGCTTAAGGAAGGGGCGGCAGCTTTCCATCGGCAACTGGTTAAAGGGGATTTGTCGTCGGAGTACGACAATGAGATTCGCCAATGGCTGGAAGACCTGAAAGAGCTGGATGAACAGGATGGCTGGACCGCCCTGACGGAATAGCACTCCAATCCCTTGGTAAACTAGTCTTCTGCGGCATTCATCCGATCCCCACCTGCCTTCTACTGCATTCAAAGTGAGCTTATGGCGTCTATCGTGTTCTACAGCAATGACATGGTCTTTCCATCACGCGTGGCGGGAGCCGCCACGCAAATGGGGATCTCGCTGTCGGTTGCACCTGTGCCTAGCAGCTTTGCTCGACAACTTGGTCCCGATACACGGTTGGTACTTGTCGATCTGTCGATGTCCGACCTTGACCTGCCGGCGCTGATCCAGCAAGTGGCGCTGGCTAGCCCAGAGGCTAAGTGCCTTGGCTTTGGTCCCCACGTGGACGAGACGCTACTAGCCAGCGCGAAAGCGGCCGGCTTTGCCATGGTGCTAACTCGGGGGCAGTTTCAGCAGAGCTTCCCGATGATTCTCGCGCAGATTTCGGCGCTGCCGTCCGGCAATTAAGAGTTGTCAATAACCGGCTGATCGCTCTCTTCCGCCGGTGTAGTGGCGGAAGCTACGGGCTCAGGCGTGACGACAGGGCGCGCTTGTGGCGGCTGGGGACGTGGATCATCGGCCCGCGAGATCTCATCCATCGCTTTGCCATCCACTTCTTGACGCATCACCAAGTAAAGTGCACTCGCGGCACACCAAAAGTAGGAATACTGGTAGGCCTGCGGAATCAATAGCAAGACATGATGCCAGAAGCTAATCAGCCCTTTTCCAGACAGCATCGCATTGGTTTCAGGCGAATGCATTAAATGCTCAGATGAAAAGACGGCATCGCCCTGGCCAGTGATCAGCCCCTCGCACGTTTTCCAAACGAGCTGTACCAAAAAGGTGACGAGCGCGGTCCCCATTAAACTGCCCAGCGCCAGCAAGCAAAGATAGAACAGCAGGCTCAGCGGCCGACCAAGCACATACGAGAACGCACGCCCGAATGCGTCAAACGCATCGGCATCGCGCTCGGCTGCAATGGCCGGCAAAAAAAGTGGCCATCCCAAATAGGTGCCAACGGCCAGCAGTGCTCCCGCCACGGCAAACACAAGGATAATGGGCAGGCCAATCGCAACAATCCAGATGCCAACGCTGCTTTGAATCAGCCAAGAGGCCGGATAAAAAATGACCGACAATAATGCAATTCCTAGCAGCGGATAGATCGGCGCCGTCAAAAGCGATAGCCAGCGATCCTTGAGAAACGCCATTAGTTCCGAGCCAGGAGGGGCCTGATCGCCAGCCAACTGCGCCAACGCACGACGACAGATCGCACCTCCAACCAAGGAGGCCAGCACCAAATAGACTAACGCAACGGAGCAATGGGCTAGGCTAAAGCGTGCGCGATCTTGCCACTTACTATCCCCCTTTAATGAAGGTGAAAAGAGTTGTCGAAAAGTGTGGGAATACTCCGCTTCGAGGCGCTTAAAAGCCCAGCCTACCGATCCGTCGAAATCTGATGTCACCACGCCGACTGGCTCATGCAGTTGTAATGCCTCGGCTTCGGTTGGCTGATGTTGTTGCAAAACATCGGCTTCGGCAGGATTGAGTAGTACAAAGCCGATAAGCCAAGTCGCAAACAGGGTGATGGCTGTTGCAGCAAATCCCAACGCCAAATTAGCGGGAGAAGCTGCCAACCGAAGTGCTCGAAAGATCAAAAGCCCGGGGCAATACCGCAACCAATCCAACTGCAAGATAGGCGAGCGGTTGCTGTCCATGCGAAGCCTTCGTTCCGAAAGAAGAGGAGGGCGAAAAAAAGCCCGCAGATCCCGGGCCGATACCTTCCGAAGCCCCGATTATAGACGGCCGCGAACATGTGGCAAGCAGCGTAAACCGGGCGGCCTTTGCCGCCAAACGCCGTCCAAAACGGGACTTAGTCCTCAACCGACTCGGGCTCGCCATCATCGTCATCCCGTTCGACGGGCACAGAATAGCCTTCTTTCAGCCAACGCCCCAAGTCAATCTGCTTACAACGGGGAGAGCAAAAAGGCATGGCCGTCGACTGGGACGGATCAAAGAACCTTTCGCAGATGGGGCAGCGTAACGGAGGCATGGTACAGATAGACAAACGCTAAACAACACAAAACATTACACCGACACAACCAGCCAACTATTCGCCCTTCTTTTTCGGCGACGGGGCAGGGGTGCTTGCGGGCTTTGAATCGGATTTAGTCTCTGATTTTGGGGCAGATTCGCTCGTTGAACTGCTCGACTTGTCGGCGTCAGCAGACTTTTTGTACGAGTCACTTCGATAGTCAGTCGTATAAAAGCCCGAACCCTTGAACATAATGGCTGCGCCAGCACCAAACAGCCGGCGCAACTTCTTTTTTTTGCAGGCTGGACACTTTGTCAGCGGCTCTTCCGTGATCGACTGAAAAGCCTCGAACTTATGGTCGCAGGCGTCGCATTGATAGTCGTAAGTAGGCATAGGACGAAGGCCTTTGATACGGAAGGTTTGACTAGGTGTTGCCAGTAGAGACAAATACTTGTGCGGGGCGGACCACACGATCATGCAGCTTGTAGCCCGCTTGTGCAGACCGCGTTACGGTGCCAGCGGCATGCTCTGCACTGGGCTCTTGGGCAATCGCTTGGTGGAAGTTCGGGTCGAATGCGTGGCCGACCGTTTCAATTGGTTGGCAATGATGGTTCTTCAGCACATTTTCAAACTGGCTGGCGACCATCTTCACCCCTTCCAGCAGTCCGGCCGCATCTTGCGACTTTGTCGCTGCTTCAATCGCGCGATGGACATTGTCAACAACGGAAAGCAAGTCCTGCACGAGCGGCAACGCCGCATAGCGACGATCGTCTTCCATCTCGCGACGCATCCGCTTGCGGTAGTTTTCAAGCTCCGCTTGTCCACGCAAGATGCGTTCATTGGCTTCACGCAAGTTGGCCTCCAGCGTCATGACCGTTTGTTGTAGATCAGACCCGGAGTCTTGCCTGTTGGTATCTTCGGTATGTTGGTCGTTCATGGATGGCTATTCCTTTGCTTTTTCCTCTGGAGTATCCCCAGCAACGAAGTAATCTCGGATCCGTTCCAAAATGCTCTTGCGATGTGGCGACACATTCGCATGCTCAAGTTCAGCCAGTTCGCGAAGCAACTCTTGCTGACGAGTGTTGAGCTTTTTAGGAACTTCAATGTACGTTTGCACCATCAGGTCGCCGGAACTGCCGCCACGTGGATCGGGCATGCCGCCTCCACGCACGCGGAACACCTCGCCCGACTGAGTCCCCGCAGGTACCTGCAAATCTTGCCGCCCCTTGAGGGTTGGAATCTCTAAAGAGGCCCCCAACGCTGCCTGGGCATAGGTGATGGGCATTTGCAGGATGAGGTGGTTGCCATCGCGCTGAAACAGCTTGTGTTTGCGTACCGTCACAAAGCAGTAGCAATCGCCTGGCGGGCCACCATCTGGACTTGGCTCACCTTCACCGCCATAGCGGACACGCATGCCGTCATCGATGCCCGCAGGGATCGTGATCTTCAGCTTGGCTCGTTCAGGAACCAAGCCACTACCGCGGCACTTGTCACAAGGATCAGTGATGGTTGAACCCGCGCCTTGGCATGAAGGACAGGTGGTTTGCACACGTAAAATGCCTGCCGACTGCACAATCTGGCCGTGGCCATTGCATCGCCGACAAGTTGTACGCTTGGAACCTTGCTTGCTGCCACTGCCACCACAGCCTTCGCAAGAGCGATGCCGGGAAACCTCAAGTTCCTTGGTGACGCCGACGGCCGCCTCTTCAAGGTCGAGCGTTACGTCGCACCGAATATCGGCGCCACGTTGTGAACGACGTCCACGGCGGCCACCGCCACCACCGAACAGGTCGCCAAAGACATCGCCAAATGCTTCGAAGATGTCTCCCATATCGCCGAAGGGTTGCCCCCCCATTTCCTGCCCGGAATGGCCGTATTGGTCATAACGAGCACGCTTTTGGCGATCCGAAAGAACTTCATAGGCTTCGGCAGCCTCTTTGAACTTCTTGATAGCCTCTTCATCCCCAGGATTGCTGTCGGGATGGTACTTTACCGCAAGCTTGCGGTAAGAAAGAGTAATCTCTCGCTCCGTCGCTTCGCGCAAAACGGAAAGGACTTCGTAATAATCGCGTTTAGCAGACATACCAGATCCAACTGTATCTTCAAACGATCATCCGCTACGTCGATCTACTATCACTTACTTAATCATGATATCAGCCGCTGGCGTGCATGCACCCAACGCGGCATCTATCAAAAAGCAAAGCCACCTCGCAAACTACGAGGTGGCCTGCTAGTTAAGTCTTGCGAAAACTCGCACACGTGCCTGCCACCAACTTTTTGGAAGGCACGTTCTCTTAGCGAACCGTGCCTTCGACGCGGGCCTTTTCCTTGTCGTCCTTGTCGAAGTTCGTGACCAAAGCTTCCGTAGTCAGAAGCAAGGCCGCGATGCTGGCAGCGTTGCCCAAAGCGGTACGAACGACCTTAACGGGGTCGATGATGCCGGCCTTGAACATGTCGCAGTACTCGCCAGCGTTGGCGTTGTAGCCATAGCTGCCGGTCTTCTGCAGGATTTCATCGGCAACAACCGATCCATCCCGTCCGCCATTGTCCACAATTTGCTTCAGAGGGGCCGAAAGAGCGTGCAGCACGATCTCTACGCCGATCTTCTCGTCACCCTTCGCGGCCGAGGCAGCCTTTTGGACCGCTTCGGTGCAACGAAGAAGAGCAACACCACCGCCAGGAAGAATGCCTTCTTCAACGGCAGCGCGGGTAGCGTGCAACGCGTCTTCAACGCGAGCCTTCTTTTGCTTCATGTCGGCTTCGGTTTCAGCACCGACCGAGATAACAGCCACACCGCCCGAAATCTTGGCAAGGCGTTCTTGGAACTTTTCCTTGTCGTACTCGCTCTCAGTTTGGCCGATTTGGTTCTTGATCTGCTGAACACGCTTGTCGATGTCGGCACGCTTGCCAGCGCCTTCAACAATCGTCGTGTTGTTCTTGTCCACGGTGACCTTCTTCGCACGGCCCAGGTGTTCCAGCGAGAGATTCTCTAGCTGAATGCCCAGTTCGTCGCTGATCATCGTGCCGCCGGTCAGAACTGCGATATCGCCAAGCATCGCCTTGCGACGGTCGCCGAACCCAGGGGCCTTTACGGCACAAACATTAAGCACGCCACGCAGCTTGTTCACCACGAGCAGCGTCAATGCTTCTGCATCAACATCTTCCGCGATGATAAGCAGTGGCTTGCCGGTTTGGGCAGTCTTTTCGAGAATTGGAACCAACTCACGCAGGTTGCTGATCTTCTTCTCGTGGATCAGGATTAGCGGATCTTCGAGGTAGCAATCCATCGTCGTTTGACGATTGATGAAGTAAGGGGAAACAAACCCCTTGTCGAATTGCATGCCGTCGACGTATTCCACCTTGGTGTCGGTCGTCTTGCCTTCTTCAACCGTGATCACGCCGTCCTTGCCAACGCGATGCAAAGCATCGGCCAGCAGGTCGCCGATCGTACGGTCATTATTGGCGCTGATCGAGCCAACGCTGGCGACTTCTTCTTTGTTCGTTACAGGCTTGGCCATCTCGAGCAACTTGGCGGTTGCAGCAGCAACGGCCTTGTCGATACCACGGCGAACTGCGGTTGGATTGCAACCTGCAACAACGTTTCGTAGACCTTCCTTGAAGATCGCACGAGCCAAAACCGTGGCCGTCGTTGTGCCGTCGCCAGCGAGGTCCGAAGTCTTTTGAGCGACTTCAACGACCAACTTGGCGCCCATGTTTTCAAAGCGGTCTTCAAGCTCGACCTCTTTGGCAACCGTCACGCCGTCCTTCGTTACCGTTGGACCGCCGAACGACTTGTCAATGATGACGTTCTTACCGGTCGGACCCATCGTCACCGCAACAGCATTGGCCAGCTTTTCCACACCAGCCAACATCCGAGCGCGAGCTGGATCATCAAATAGAAGTTGTTTTGCCACGCTTATAAACCTTTATGTCGGAAATGATTCTGAGGAAACTGGGCCAAACCTAACCTGCCCATGGAACATGCTCATTCACTAAATTCGCGATGAACTCAGTGATGACCGCCTTAAGGCAGGGCACAAGGCCCCGCCCAAAAACAACCCGTCGCGAATGATTATTCGACGACCTTGGCGAGAATGTCACTTTCCCGCAGAATCTTTACTTCATGACCGTTGACTTCGATGTCAGTTCCGCCGTACTTGCCGTAGATCACTTGATCACCGACTTGTACCGACAACTCGCCACGCTTGCCGTTTTCGAGCAACTTGCCACCACCAACGGCTACAACCGTGCCACGTTGGGGCTTCTCTTTGGCGCTGTCTGGCAGAACGATACCGCCTGCAGTGCGCTCTTCGGATTCCATCGGTTGAACGACGACACGGTCATCGAGAGGACGAACCTTGATCTTGGCCATAGACTAAATTCCTTACGTCTTATCTTTGAATTGTTTGAATGTTGAGAAATCGCCTGCGAAGCCACCATCGTGTGAAAACACGATGGTGAACTACGACTCAAGCGGTCAAACTTACATCATGCCGCCCATACCACCCATGCCGCCCATTCCTTCCATGCCACCCATACCACCGCCCATGCCGTGGTCGTGATGATCATGTCCGCCGCCACCCTCTTCCGGTTCCTTGGGAATCTCGGTGATCAGGGCTTCGGTGGTTAGCAGCAGTGCGGCCACGCTACCTGCATTTTGCAGAGCAGTGGTGACTACCTTGGCAGGATCGATAACGCCGGCCTTGATCATGTCGCCGTATTGATCCTTGTCAGCGTCGTAGCCTTCGGTCTTACCCTTGAGCTGACGAACACGATTGACAACCACTGCACCGTCGAGGCCAGCGTTAGCGGCAATCGCACGCAAAGGCTGATCCAAAACGTTGCGGATGATCTTGACGCCGACTTGCTCGTCGCCAGGAAGGGACAGCTTGTCCAAAGACTTTTCCGCACGGATCAAAGCAACGCCGCCGCCTGGAACGATGCCACTTTCAAGAGCAGCCTGTACGGCGTTCTTGGCATCTTCCAAAAGCCACTTGCGTTCCTTCATCTCGGTTTCGGTTGCAGCACCGCAATTGACCTGAGCAACGCCACCGGCGAGCTTGGCCAAACGTTCTTGCAACTTCTCGCGATCGTATTCGCTGTCCGTAACGCTGATTTCCTTGCGGATTTGGTCAGCACGGCCTTCGATCTTGTCCTTGGCACCAGCACCACCAACGATGGTCGTGTATTCCGAGGTGATCTTTACCTTCTTGGCGCGACCGAGGTCCGAAAGCTTGACGCTTTCCAGCTCAATGCCGAGATCCTTGAAGATGGCTTGGCCACCGGTTAGCACGGCGATGTCGCCGAGGATTGCCTTGCGGCGATCGCCGTAGCCAGGAGCCTTGACGGCACAAACTTGCAGAATGCCACGCATCTTGTTGACAACCAAGGTTGCCAGCGATTCGCCTTCGACATCTTCCGCAATGATTAGCAGTGGCTTGTTAGCCTTGCTGATTGCTTCGAGAAGAGGGATCAGCTTCTTGTTCGACGAGATCTTTTCTTCGAACAACAGGATGTAGCAACCTTCAAGTTCGACGGTTACTTCGTCTTGATTGGTTACGAAGTGTGGCGACAAGAAGCCACGGTCGAATTGCATACCTTCGACAACGTCAACCGTCGTCTCGGCGCCACGACCTTCTTCGATGGTGATCACACCATTCTTGCCAACCTTCAAAAATGCGTCGGCCAAAACCGCGCCAATTTCTGGGTCGTTATTGCCAGCGATCGTTGCGATCTGCTGCAATTCCTTCTTATTCTTTTCGCTGATCGGCGTTGCGTTCGAGAGGATCTCTTCGCAAACCGCATCAACAGCCTTGCCAATGCCGCGAGAGATAGCCATCGGATCGTATCCGGCAGCAATCATCTTGAGGCCTTCACGGAAGATGGCTTCCGACATAACCGTGGCCGTTGTCGTGCCGTCGCCAGCAACTTCATTGGTCTTGCTGGCAGCTTCCTTAACAAGCTGGGCCCCCAGGTTTTCATAGGGGTCGTCTAGTTCAATATCTTCTGCGACGGTTACGCCGTCTTTGGTCACTTTGGGCGAGCCCCACCCCTTGTCGAGGACCGCATTACGGCCGCGTGGCCCTAGCGTACTCTTGACCGCCCGGGCGAGTTTCGAAACTCCCGCGAGCAGCGGTTGACGGGCGTCGTCATCAAAAACCATTTGCTTTGCCACGATGAAAATCCTCCTGCTTACCGACAGTTGAATCCCGAAGTTAGCCAATCTCGCATTGCCTTCACCGAGAGAGGACAGGTGCCGGTCAAACCCGTCCCACCCACTCCGGTGTGTCCGCCCCTGGCGAACCAGTGTGCGAACGACGCAACGCGTCAAATATGACAGTTCCTACTTGAGAACGCCTTACAGATAGCAAGGCCCGTGCCAGTCAGCACAAGACGATCCGCAAGTCCTTTTACACAAGAGACTTGCGGCGTTTTCTTTGGCAGCTGATTGGGGCGTTAGAACATCGCCTGCTGTCCAAAATGCCAAATTGGCAGACCCTCGAGAGGTACACTCTTCCGAGGGGTCTATTGATTTTCTAGTTCAAAAATGACGGTTGCGCACTGATAGGCCCACGAAACGACCTCCGTCTCATCGTGCTGGAACCGTTTGCCTTAAGCATCGATGGCATTGAGTCGGCCGCTGCTATCTCCCAGGGCCGACGAAGTGTCACCAACCCGTTCGAGCATGGAAAGGAACAGGTTGTTCATCGGCGTTTCCTTGGGAAGCTTCAAATGCCGGCCCGTAGCAATCGTACCGCCTCCCTTGCCCGCCAGGATGACCGGCAAATCATCGTGCCGATGGGCATTTCCATCTGAAAGACCGCTGCCGTAGACAATCATCGACCGATCCAGCAGCGAGGAATCCCCTTCTTTGGTTTCCTTCAGCGACTTCAGGAACCGGGCAAACTCCGTGGCAAAGAACAGGTCAATCTTTTTGATCTGGTCGATCTTCTCGGTCTCTTCGCGATGATGCGAAAGCTCATGGTGGCCACTTCCGACCCCCAGATTTTGATAGCTGCGGTTACTTCCCTCGTTGGCGAGCATAAACGTAATGACTCGTGTCGAGTCGGTTTGGAATGCCAACGTCATCAGGTCGTACATCAGGCGGATATGCTCTTGAACGTCGCTAGGAACATTCGTCGGCGCCTTGAAGCTAGGTGCTGGAGCGCGGGCGACCGTCTCGACCTTGGCAACGCGGCGTTCAATGTCTCGAACGCTGCTCAAATATTCGTCGAGCTTGCGTCGATCGGTTTGGCCAAGCGATTCCCGCAGCTGCGAAGCATCTTCGGCAACGGCGTCCAGCACGGAGTGACGCACGCGATCACGGCGGGCTTGTGATTTAACATCCCGTTTGCCGCCGCCGAACAGCCGTTCGAAAACTAGCCGAGGATGAATCTCCTTGGCCATCGGTGTAGTGTCGCTCTTCCACGAAATCGTATTGGAATAGGCGCAAGAATAGCCCGAATCACAGCCGCCCGCATCACGGCCACGCTCGATTCCTAACTCCAGCGAGGGAAGGGGCGTAACGTCTCCAATCCTCTCGACGGCAACTTGATCGACGCTCATGCCGCATTTGATGTTGGCGCCGTCTGTTTTTACCGGATGTGCACCTGTCAAAAACGAAGCCGCTCCCCGCGCATGGTCTCCCGCGCCATCTCCCTTGGCCCGGCCATTATCCTGGGCGAGCCCGGTAATCAGAAGCATGTCCTGGCGGAAGTCGGCAAGGGGCTTAAGCGTTTCACCAAGCTGATAGTCCTTGCCTTCTCCCTGCGGACGCCAAGCTGGCATGATGGCGCCGTTAGGAAAATAGATAAACGCCATCCGCAGCGGAACCTTGGATTTTGCCGCTGCCGTGGCGGTACGGGGAAGCATTGCTTCCATCCACGGAAGTGCCATGGCGGCACCCATGCCACGCAAAACGCTACGACGATCCAAAACGTTTATCTTCACGGCTTTCCTCCATCTCCCCGCCGCTTGCGGAAAGAGTCACTGCAAACGATCTCGGTCACTAAAGTCGAGAACCGATAATTGTCTTTTTCTACCTTCGTTACGATCTCATCAACGACGCAGCGATCATAGATCTTCAGGCCACGTCCCAGGGAGAACGTCAACATCTTCTGAGTATAGCAACGGGCAAAATCCGACTTACGCTTTTTCAAAACGCCAATCAGCTCCATGGCCCCTTGGAAGCTATCGCCATTGGGCAGCGTACCGCTAGAGTCGATAGCGTGCTTATCATCCCTTTGGCGAAATTGCCCCACTGCATTGTAGTTTTCCAGCCCAAAACCCAGCATGTCCATCGTGCGATGGCAAGAGGCGCACGCGGGATTGGCCCGATGGAGTTCCAATTGCTGACGGAGCGTAGAATCCGGAGCGGCCTTTTGTGCGGCGTCTAAGTTTGGAACATCCGGTGGCGGATCGGGCGGTGGGGCACCAAGGATGTTTTCCATGATCCACTTCCCTCGCTTTACCGGGGAGGTTCGGCTGGGATTGGACGTTAGCGTTAGCACACTTCCCTGTGTAATGACACCGGCCCGACGGCCGTCTCGCAGTGAGACCTTGCGAAACTCTTCACCAAACACGCCGCTGATACCGTAGTGCCGGGCCAAACGCTCGTTGAGAAACGTGTAGTCTGCGTCCAAAAAATCGAGGATGCTGCGATCTTCTAGCAGAATCGTCCGGCAAAACTGCTTTGTCTCTTCCACCATGTCCGCCTTGAGTTGTGGCGAAAACTGGTTGAACATTTTGGGGTCGGGATTGGATCCATCCAAGAGTCGCAGGTTCAGCCACTGCATGGCAAAATTATCGACCAAGGCCGAGGAGCGTGGATCGGCCAACATTCGCTTCACTTGGCTACGCAAGACGGCCTCATCACTCAACTGACCATTCGTAGCAGCGGCAAACAATTCATTGTCTGGCATGCTGCTCCATAAAAAGTATGACAGCCGATTCGCAAGCTCGTATTCACCAATCAGATGCTGGGCAGAGGCGTCGTTGGGCTTGGGATCTTTTTCGACTCGAAACAGAAAATGGGGCGAGACAAGCACGCCAGTGATGGCCACCTGCATTCCTTGTTCGAAAGTGTCACCAGCCTTAACGCTCTTTTCGACCAGCAACGCAAAGCGTTCGATTTCGTTGGCAGATACCTGACGCCGAAACGCACGCCGCATGAACACTTTTAGGTTCTTGCGAGCAGCATCAACCACCGATAGGTTTTCGCCAGGAACAAACTCGACAAGCTGCTGGTGAAGCTTTGGCAGGTTCGTGATGTTTTCATCTTGCGGGCCAACGATTTCAAACCCGGTCACATAGAGGTTCCGGTCTCGCCGGTTTTCGGGCGCATTTTTGTCGAAGAAATCGTTCAGAAACGTCGCGGAAATGCGGTGTGTTCCCTTAGACAACCGAAAGCGAACCTCGCACGGCTCATGATTGTCGTGCGCCGCCGAAACCGAAAACACCTTTAGTTTCCGGCCATCGAGCTTAATCTCCATTTGAGCAAGATCTTTTGCTGGCCCTGCTTGGCTTGCACCGGCCAGCGTTCGCACGATGTAATTACCCGCCTTGGTGATATCAAATTCTGCCGTGACGGTCCCTTTGGAAACGATGTTCCAAACGTCATTCGTGTCGTTACGAGTAACAGCCCCTTCTTGCGAATATTTTTGCTTGCTGGGGCGGATCGTGGTGACCAGCGCTTTCACATCAGGAACGATGGCTTCGTCGGCAATGGTCTCTGCGGCATCGAGGTACTTCTCCATCAACAATGGTGGAAGAGAAAGGACATCGCCGATGTTGTCAAAGCCGTTGCCCACATCGTCAGAAGGAAAGTCGGCAGCGGGCTTAAAATCAACGCCCAGCAAATCGCGGATCGTATTGTTATATTCCGCCCGATTGAGTCGACGCAGCGTTACTCGCCCTGGGTCGGAGTTGACTTGGCAATCGAACTGAAAGATGGTTCGTTCAATCCATTGGACGAGCACAGTCCGTTCTTGCTCAGTGGGCTGCGGACTATCCGCAGGAGGCATGGCGCCGGATCGAACCATTTCGATGATCGACTGCCAAGGCTTTTCAGCAGCCCGAATGATCGCGACATCTTTGAACTTGTGCAGCCCTAACTCTGCCTCTTGCTTTTTGGGGCCATGGCAATCCAAGCAATACTTTTTCAGTAGCGGAACTATCGTTTGACGGTAGCCTTCATCATTGCTGGCCGGTGCTTCATCGGCACACGCGAGGGAGAATGGCAATGCCGACAAGACTACGCTTGCCACAAGGCAGCGTACCAGTAGCGACCATGGAGAGTCAGAAGCTTTTGTTCGAGAATCCGTCTTAGCCACAAAAAGCATTATTGGTGAACCCGTTACTGGGGCGAAACTTCAGCCTTCCGTAAGACCTCCAACATCTCTTGATGGAGGATCGGCGTTGCCGACGCGAGAAAACGCGGGTTCTCTAAGTCTACAGGACCGCCGTGGATTGAGCTAATCACACCCCCCGCTTCACTGACGAGCAAAACGCCGGCGGCGATATCCCAAATCTTCACACTTGTGGCGAAGTAAGCATCGAGTCGACCGGCGGCCAAGTACGCCAAATTGAGGGCGGCAGAACCTAATCGACGTATCGACTGGCAGGCCAACGTCGTCTCTACAAAGCGACGAAACTCCACCGAATCGCGATCCACATGGGGGGAAAAACTGACCGCCACCATGGCGTCATTGGCCACTTGGCAATCTTTTGTGCCAATCTTTGACCCGTTAAGAAATGCGCCTTGCCCTTTTACGGCAGTAAAGCACTCATTAGAAACTGGATCGTAAACCGTGCCGAGAATGACTTCCCCGCGGTGCTGTAGCGCAATCGAGACTGCAAACGTTTGCAAACGATGCACATAGTTCTGAGTCCCATCGAGGGGATCAACGACCCACCGATACTCACCTGCACTGCGACTGTTGGTCACGCCGGGCAAATCCTCTTCTCCCAAAAATTCATGGGAAGGATAGGCGCCCAAAAGGAGATCGCGAATCACCGTTTGCGAGGCAAAGTCTGCCTCGGTAACTAGATCACGCACCCCCTTTTCCTTGGGGGTGATCCGTCCCTGCCAGTCCAAGAGGACTTTACCAGCAGCGCGAGCGGCCTTTTCACTGAGTTGGGCGAATTCTTGCATGTTTTTAGGGATTCTTGCGGTCAATTGAACTAGAGGGAGACACAAGAGCGTTTTGAAATTGCCGGTTAAAGCATGCTATCACACCTATCAGCACAAACAACCTTTTGCCGACTTCTGACCGGCCCCGCCTCAAGGCATCCGACCGGAGAGATCGATAAAAAAGATACCCTAGCGGGCAGCTAGCAGCCATTAGCACAATTTCCGTTGCAAATTTCTTTTTTATTTCTGGCCAAAACGCTGGACTTGCCCGATTGGATTGTTAAGATCGAAATAGCGAAACAACCTTTCGCCCTATTTATTTCGGAACCCATTTTATATCGGTCCTATCGGCCTCTTTTCTGTTCCGGCCCCGCCGTCTTTCCCTTGGGAGAGCGGCGGGGTTTTTTATTTGGTATGCTCCATTCTTTACAACGCTGTTGAAGAGGGAGTGCCGGCCGAATGTGGGAATTGAAGGACAATGCAACTGCCGTGCTGACAAGCACCGCGTTTTCTATAGAGGTTTCGCCCTCTCAGCCGGAGCGTGGGATCGCCCTTCGAATCGGTTCCACTTCGAGCCCAGCCATTCACGGCTTTCGCATTAGTTCTGCCGCCGCCGACAACAACACTTGGAAGCTTCACGAAACGTTCGTTCGTGGCAGCGACCTAGTTGCGAGTTACGAGCCTTGGCCCGGCGACGCAGTCGAACCGCATTTTTACTGGCGCTATCGTGAAAGCCATCAGGGCAAGATTGTTGGGCTGGAGCTGATTGCGTCAGTTCATACGAGCCTGCTGGATTCTCGTCCTGCGTTACAAGTCTCCGGCGACCTGCCCAACACTGGGATTGAGAACTCGGACTTGCCACCGGGGCTATTTCGAATGGGAACCGGGAAAAGCGGTCCGCAGATATTGCTGTGGGTACATCCCGCCGATTTTTCCGCGATGAAAACCACCGACAAGACTTGGTCGACAACGCTATTTGAAGAGTCGTCCCTCGAGAAGGGCGTCATTCGCCGTGCTCGCTTGGGGTTTTGGCTGATTCCCGAAGGGATGTCCGTTCGTGAGCAAGTCGCCTTGTTTGAGGAGATCACCCACGAAGCCCCTCCGCTAACGACTTAGGCAATTTGTTTGTTCCATGCAACCGGGAACGTTTGTTCCTTGCAGAAAGGATTCTGGCGGAGTTATGTCACGAGGCGATTTTGATGTCGACAGCCTCGCGCGTTACCTGCACGTCACGCCCGATCAAGTGATTCGCTTGGCAGAGCGTGGAAATGTTCCCGCGCACGGCTCGGGGGACAGTGGCGTTTTTCGGAAGCGGAAATCCATCACTGGCTAGAGCAGCGGATTGGAGCTGCGGACGAAGCCGACCTGTTGAAAGTGGAGAATGCCTTGCTTCGTCGTCCTTTGTCGGCCGAGAGTGAATACGGCTCGGTGACGGAGCTACTTTCGGGCAATGCGATTGCTGTTCCACTCGTGGCCCGCACGAAGAACTCCGTGATTTTGGCGATGGTAGAACTGGCTATGCAGACCGGTCTTCTGTGGGACAAAGACAAAATGGTGGAAGCGGTAAAAGCCCGTGAAAACCTGCATCCCACCGCACTTGAAAACGGTGTTGCACTACTGCATCCCCGTCGACCTCTTGCGCAGATTCTGGCTCAGCCAATCTTGGCACTAGGAATCACTCCTCACGGCATTCCGTTTGGTGAATCGCACGGACAATTGACGGATGTATTCTTTCTCATTTGCTCGACAGACGATGCCCAGCACTTGCGCATCCTGGCTCGAATTAGCCGGCTGATTGCATCCGAAGGATTCATGACAGAACTTCGCAATGCGGTCGATCGCTATATGGTGCTTGAAATTGTGGAGCGTTACGAAGAAAAGCTGTCGCTTTAGTCCCTTGGATCCATCGCTTCGGAAAGCAGTAACCGTGAACAGCGTGCAACCAATTCAGATTTGGGTGCTTTGTGCTTCTAATGCACACGTACCTGCTGAACTGCGTAGCTTCCTAGAATCCCAAGGAAACGTTTGGTGGTCGGCACTTCCCAGCCTGGGAACTGACTTGCTGCAAACGATTGTGACGAATGGACCCGCTGATCATTCCTTGCCTGACTGGGTCGTATTTATACCGGCCTACACCGGCCAAGTAACTCGCTCAGCCGTGGACACTGTGCGTGGACTAGCGCCACTTGCCACTCTCTTCGCACTGTCAGGGCCATGGAGCGAAGGGGAGATTCGCACGGGACCACTGCCAATGGGCGTGCGCCGCGTCCTTTGGCATGAATGGCAACGGCGATTTTCCGAGGCAAGCAAGGGGGCAACCGTCGTTGCGAGGCCTCACTTTCGTCCTGCCACGGAGCAGGGGGTCGATTCCTGGTTGCTATCCGATAATGTGGGGCAGAGGTCCAGCCACAAGCCAACGATTCCGATGGTGGCCATTGCCTGTCGACAACGGACGGACTTTGAAACTTGGGGAGAGGCACTTGGTAGCGATGCACACGCGGTATGGATTCAGCCAGAAGAACCATCGCCCGTGCTAAAGGCGGACGTGCTGGTATGGTGCTTTGAACGGGAGGTCGCATGGGAGTTGGCGGCGTTTCAATCGAAGCTAGAAAGCTTGAGCGCTCGCCAAGCAGTGGCCCTGGTGCATTTTCCACGTCCGGAAGAAATTGCCGCCCTAGAGAATCTCGCCGTGCAAGTAACTTGCTTTGCACTTCCTGCGGCGAGACAGGACTTTCGTCAGGCGGTACTAATCGATACTTCCGTGAATACCCTTCAAAAACGGCAGATCCCCCCAGCGATTCGAAGATCGCCTTTACAAAAACCGTAAACGACGGCCGGTTAGAGTCGAAAATGTGGCAATCGGAAGGGGGGAAGTACCACGCTTAGTTGCAATAGGTGCTGGCCACCGTTAAGGTACTGTCTGGCACAGGGGAGGTTCCGAAAGCATCGAAGCCGGTGCTGAACGAACCCGTTTGTCTGTGCTCTTCCCGCCACCTACCTACTCTCGCCCCACCTGAACGCATGCAACTCTTCGAGATGACATGGCCAGAAGTGGCCGCCCTCAGCAAAGACACCCCAATCCTGATTCCTATTGCTGCGCTCGAGCAACACGGCAAACACATGCCGCTGTTTACCGATAGCCTGCTCTTAGGAGAAGTCCTGCGTAGGACCTCCGAGATCCTGAAGAAGGATGCGCTGTTTACACCGCTGCAATGGTTTGGCAATTCGGAGCATCATCTGGATTTTCCGGGGACGATGACGGCATCACCTCGCGTCTATCTGGATCTGCTTCGCGACATGGTCGAGAACTTCATCTTCCATGGCTTCCGGCGAATCCTGCTGGTGAATGGGCATGGTGGTAACATCATCCCCGGCCAGCAAGCGATGTTTGAGTTGCGACAAAAATATCGAGACCGCAAAGACCTGCTCTTGATTAGTTGCACCTATTGGACACTGGGGGGAGATCCACGGCAGCTAGAGCCTAGCATCGCCCAAGGGCAAATGGGGCACGCCTGTGAATGGGAAACGTCGATGATGCTTCGCATCCGGCCCGATCTTGTTAAGAATCATGAAACAACGCCTGCGGTTGAGTTTGGCAATCCGTTTGAGCCGGGGCACCGAGCCTGGACGATGCCTGACCGTAGTGCTCCTGGGCATATTGGCGATCCACGTTACGCAACCGCCGAAAAAGGCGAGGCAATCTTCTCCACGTTTACCGCTGACTTGGTCTCTTTAGTTCGACGCGTCCTTGCTTGGGATGGTCAGTCATGGAACGGCTAGATTTTTCGGGAGATCCTGCGGGCCGCCAAAAATGGTGGGTCTGCATCATGCTGTTCTTGGCGACCATGATGATGTACATGGATCGCCAAGTACTGGCGCAGTCGTCAGTCACCATGACGAAACTCGGGGTCTTCTCGGATACGGGCTACGGACTGCTGGAGAAGTACTTTTCGTACGCGTTCGCCATTGGTTCGATCTTTACGGGACTACTCGCGGATCGCATGAATGTGCGAATCCTTTACCCCATCCTGCTAGTGGGCTGGTCCATTGCCGGAATCCTCACACCCTATAGCGAACCGCTGGGCGCGGTCGCCGTGCAAGTCTTCAAAGGCTTTCTCTCTCAGGAAACGTTGGCAGATCCTAAGCTGCCTCAGTATGTTGGGCTGCTGATTTGCCGCATCATGCTGGGCGTGTTTGAGGCCGGGCATTGGCCGTGCGCTATCATTACCACCAAACTGCTACTGGAAGGTAAAGACCGAAACCTTGGCAACAGTATTTTGCAGAGCGGTGCCACTATCGGCACGATTTTTACACCCATCGCCATCGGCGCCGTTCACTACATGGGCTTTGCTGGTTGGGGCGTCCCCTTTGTTGTCATCGGTGTCATTGGAATTTTCTGGGTGATCCCGTGGACCTTTTCGACACAAGGTCTTGTCTTACGACGTGAAGAGACTTCAGCGCCAACGATATCTCAAGTATCTGCTTTTGAAGATGAGGGCTTATGGCGGCGAATCATCGCCTTGGCGATATTGGTTACCGTCATCAATTTGACCTGGCAAGTATTCCGGGCATGGCTCCCGAAGATGATCGCGATTGAACTGGAGAGTGAAACCGACGCAACTCGAAGCTTTGCCACCAGCGCCTTTACGATCGTGTACTTTTTGCTGGCCGACATCGGCTGTTTGATGGCAGGGGCGATTTCGAAGTTCCTAGCCCACCGGGGAATGAGTACCCATGCTACGCGTTTAGTGACTTATGTCGGCGCCGCTGTCTTGACGGCAATGGGTGGCATTTTGGCTGTTCAGGCCGCTGGCTACACCAAGCTATCCATCTACATGCTCATTGGATTTGGATCACTGGCCTTGTTTCCCACCTACTACTCCCTGTCGCAAGAGATTTCCAGCAAGAACCAGGGATTCATTACGGGAATCTTTGGTGCTGGGACGTGGTTTGTAACTGGATACTTTCAAGGGATGGTTGGAAAGTATGTGGAAAACGCTTCCGCCACCGTCTCCCAGCATGTTGCCTATTCGCGGATATCGCTTTTAATGAGCGCTATTCCACTGCTTGGGGCCGTTGCCATTTGGTTTATCTGGCAGCAACCACCTACAAAGCAAAACGCTGCGAAGCCCATCGGACACTAGCGACCGCTCCTTACCCGCGACAACGCGCATCGTAAGCCAGCATCTTTTTGAAAGACTGCATTCGATCCACTATGACCACTGAATCGATCTGCGTTGGCTTGGTGGCAGTGATTGCGGGGATCGTATGCATCCTGGGAGGGACGCTGAACATTCCCATCTTGAAAGATGTGCAGCCGGGAAAACGCCTAGGGCTGGTTCCGGCCGACAATGTCGAAGGGGCACCATCGGCGGTCCGCTGGCGAATGATTGCGATGGGGATGTTGTTTTTGCTGCTAGGAGTTTCATTCCTAGTGGGACTTCGATTCCCTTGGCAACAGCCTTAAGGATTGGCCTCTCCTGGCAGTTGAATCCCGGTCGATGATTCAACTGCTTCATGCCCGCTACAGCGCAGCACGGGCAGCGGCGGATACTTGCGAAAGCGATCGTCGGTCGTCGCTTTTTCACACAAGATAAAACGAGAGCCCTTGCCGCTGACGATTTCACGCATCCAGCGGCAGGACTCACATAGGTTAATGGGCGGATATCCCGGCATAAATCACAGGTCGCGATGCCGTTTAGGCGTCATAGCCTTCACGGTAAGGATGTGACAGCAGCTTATTCGCCTCGTCATCGCCGATGAACTGCTCCTTCACAGGATCCCACGACAGCTTGCGCCCCAACTGGATTGCAATATTGCCCAGGTGGCAGATCGTTGCACTGCGGTGGCCGATCTCAATGTCGCAAATTGGCAACTCGCGAGTGCGAATCGATGCCAAAAAGTTGGCGTGGTGATTGTCGCTGACTTGCAGACGAATCTTTCGATCTTCCGCAGGGAGGGAAAGGATCTCTGGCGGGTCAGACTTGATGGAACCACGCGTCACATAGATGGAGCCCTTTTCGCCGATGAACTTGCAGCCATCGGGAATGTCTTTTTGTTGCTGGCCCAGGATGACCTTTGTGCCATCCGCATAGGTGTGTGTGACGCGGCAGGTCTCGGTCACTTCATGCCATTTCTCGGGATGAAAAGTTCCCGTTCCTTCACTAGATGCTGGTCCAGAGCCATCTACACCTAGGCCCCACTGCGCAATATCCAGGTGATGGGCGCCGAAGTTGGTCATCTGGCCGCCGGAATAATCCCGGAAGAAGCGGAAGTTGTAGTGAACCCGATTCTTGTTGTAAGGACGAAGCGGCGCAGGGCCCAGCCAGCGATTGTAGTCGAGGTTGCTTGGCGGATCCGAATCCGGGATCGGCTTGCCAGGATGGTTTGGCTTGGGAATGCCCACCAAGACCGTATGCACTTTACCGATGGCACCATTGCGAATCAATTCGCAGGCTTGACGGAATTCTTTGCTGCTACGTTGCTGAGAGCCCGTTTGGACCATTCGGCCCGCCTCGCGCGCGGCATTGACCATCTGCCGACCTTCCGCAACGGTCAAGGTAAGAGGCTTTTCGCAGTAAACATCTTTGCCCGCTTTGCAGGCGGCAATGGTGATTGGTGCATGCCAGTGATCAGGCGTCGAAATGACGACGGCATCGACATCTTTGCGATCGAGTATGCGGCGATAGTCACCGACGACTTCCGCTTTTTGGCCAGCCTTAGCAACAATCTCGGCAGCTTGGCCGCTGCGTTCGCTATCAACATCACAGACAAACGCTGGCGAGACGTGCTTGGTCCCTAGAAATGCGTTTAGGTTTGCCTTTCCCTGACCGCCCATACCTACGTGAGCCGTGACAATCCGTTCATTGGCCCCAAAGGCGCGCGAAGGGATGATTGTAGGAACCGCAAAGACGGCCGATGCTGCCAGCGAAGTCTTTAGAAACGAGCGACGACTACGACTCATGACACTTTCCTTTTTTTAAACAAGGGAGAGAGGTGCTAGGTTTTTAGAGGATCAGAGCTTGGAACCACCATCGATTCGGAAATGCCAGCCTCGCCCCAGGCAGGGCCTAGCGAGGCTTCAAACGACAAGAGTTCCTTGCTGGTTGGATGCTGAAATACTAACTGCCGTGCATGAAGAGAAATTAGCCGATCTCGTTCATCGGGAAAAAACGGACCAAACGATTGCGTACTTCCGTAGAGTTCGTCTCCTAACAGCGGGAACCCACGCGAAGCACACTGCACGCGAATTTGATGCGTACGCCCGGTTTCTAGACGAATCTCAATCAGTGTCTTACCTGGCAGTCGGCACTTTACCGTGTAATGGAGGATCGCAATTTTGGACTCGGGCGTTTCCGGCGGAGTGACGATCGTGCGGGGCTCCCCATCGATCTTCAGCAGGTAGTCGGTCCAGGTTCCCTGGTCCGGCTGAACCTCACCCGCTACCAAGGCCCAATAGGTCTTCTCGACCATCCGAAATTCGAATTGTTGAGAGATCTTTCGGGCCGCCTTTTGTGTTTTTGCAAACACGATGACCCCCGAGACAGGGCGATCAATGCGGTGCGGAACGCCTAAATAAATGGCCGGCGAAGAGGCGGCATTGGCTGCACCCGTTGCGCCGGGGGCAGTGCCCGACTCTCGCAAATACTTGCGAATCCGAAATTCCAAGCTATCGATTCCGAGCGGAGCTTGCGTCAGAAGTCCACCGGGTTTGCCCACGACCAGGCAAGCGGCATCTTCAAAAAGGATTTCAAAACCAGGAGACAAAGACATCACAGGTGCCAAACGGTCAGCGGAAAAGAACAAAGGGGGCAGAGCTCGCAAGCTATACCCCCACTCATGACATTCTAAAACGATCCACTAAACGTGCTTAGACGTTCTCTGGCGATGGAACCACATAAGGGGCCCGATATTCGCGAGTAAGCATCTTGTTGGCCGCCGCTTGATCGCCCGTGAAGGTTTCCGTAGCAGGGTCCAAGGCAAGGTCACTGCCAACTTGCAGCTTTACCGTCTCTGGATCGACCTTGTTGTCGCCCAGGTGCTTCATCGTCCGTTCGAAGGTGTCCTTCGCATTGTCGTGCGTGGCAACCGTCTCGATCTTCTTCCAAGCATCTGCCGCAGACATTTGGCTACCTAGGCGATACGAGATATTGCCCAAATGGCATAACGCGCTGGAGAGGTGACCTTCCAAGATGTCGGCGTTGAGGTCTTCAATCTTGCGACTGCGAACGGCACTCACAAAGTTGGCGAAGTGGTCAGCCCCACCCTTGAAGTCCTTGATCTTGTTGCCATCTTTGTCGAAGGCTGTAGCGGAATCATAGGTTGGACAAACGACATAGCCATCGGTCCCCTCAAAGATCACGCCGACGCCAGCTCCACGGTAATCCTTGGTTTCTAGGCCACGGACTTCGAAAATCAAAGACTTGGGGCCGTAGTTGTGCACAACGATTTGCGTGTTGGCACATTCTCCGGCGTCTTCATAACCCAAGCGACCGCCGTAGCTCATCACCGAGGACGAAATCTCGTTCACACCCAGGCCCCAACGGGCGATATCCATCTGATGGATACCTTGGTTGCCCAAGTCGCCGTTGCCGGTCGACCATACCCAGTGCCAATCGTAATGCAGGTTCTTGCGAGTGAGTGGATCCATCGGAGCGGGACCACACCAAAGATCATAGTTGACGTTCGAAGGAACTTGGTACGTTCCCTTCGGGCCGATCGATCCACGACGCTTGTAGCACAAGCCGCGGGCGACCTTGATCTCTCCGATCTTGCCTTCCTTCATAAAGGCGATCGCTTCACGCAAGCCAGGGTTCGACCGAGACTGGGTACCGGTTTGGCAGATCCGGCCATGCTTGCGGGCAGCTTGAACGATGCGGCGTCCTTCGCTGACATTATGGCTGACTGGCTTTTCGACATAGACGTCCTTGCCGGCTTGAATGGCCCAAATGGCCCCCAGGGCATGCCAGTGGTTCGGGGTGGCAATGCTGACGATGTCGACCGACTTGTCCTCTAATACCTTGCGAAGGTCTTCGACAAACGTCGGCTTGACGTCTTGCTTCTTGCCAATTTCTTCCGCGCGGGTGTTGCCGACTTCTTTATCCACATCGACCACGTACTTGATGAACGAGTCTTTCCGGCCTTGGAAAGCGCCGATGTGGGCAGTACCACGACCACGAACGCCAACCACCGCGACGGTCAGTCGGTCGGCAGCACTCTTCGATTGTGGGGCGTCTTCAGCGACGAGGCGTGGCACGCTGGCGCTGGAAGCCGCCAGGGCCGCAGCCGTAAACATGGACTGCTGCAGGAATTCACGTCGATTACGCATGGTTAGGCAACCTTTGGTGAGGTGTTGTTAAGGCGGGAATAAAATGGCAAGTTCCCCACTCGACATCATACAGAGATCGTCGGCTGAGCGATTACGCCCAGGGGAATCGAGCCTTGATGATTGCAAATTACACGTCAAAGTCAAGGAAAAACCGCCGCGACCAGAAAATATTCTTAGCAGGCGCGGTAGGTTGCCATCTTAGGGCCGACGGCCTTATCATTTATTCCCTATTCCAATCGATAATTCCGCGTTTTTGCCGGCACATCGGTTGGCTGTCCCTTCACCTGATAGGCTGGCGCTGCCGGTCTGTTGGAACTCCTCTTCACTTCGCCTTAGAAATTTCCCAAGTAAAGAAAAGCATATGACGCGCAAAGGATCAGCGTTTGCAGGACTTTCGGTTGCCATCGTGACCCCCTTCAAGGATGGTGCGGTTGATTACGGCCTGCTTAAAGAACAAGTGGAGTTTCAAATCTCGCAAGGGACACACTGCTTGTGCCCTGTGGGAACCACGGGAGAGTCTCCAACGCTTTCGCACGAAGAGCATGAACGCGTGATCTCCGTCACGGTGGAGACCGCTCGCGGTCGCTGCAAGATCATGCCAGGCACCGGTTCCAATAGCACCTCAGAAGCGCTTCGTTTGACGAAGTGGGCTGCCAAGGAAGGTGCGGACGCCGCCCTGGTTGTCGCCCCGTATTACAACAAGCCGACCCAAGAAGGCTTCTACCAGCACTTCAAGGCGATTGCCGAACAAGTAGGCATCCCGGTTTGCGTTTACAACATTCCTGGCCGGACCGCCAAGAATATTGAGCCCGAGACGATTGCTCGGATGGCAGAACTTCCGAACATCGCCCTGGTCAAAGAAGCAACGGGCTCGCTGGATCAAGCCTCGCAGATTTTGGCGACGACCAACCTGACGGTTTTGTCCGGCGATGATAGCCTTACCCTGCCACTACTTTCCGTAGGTGGCGAAGGGGTGATCTCGGTAGTGGGCAATATTGTTCCTAAGGACATGATCGCTTTGCTGGATGCCTTCAAGGCCAATAAGGCTGAAGAAGCCTGCAAGTGGCATCACAAGCTGTTCTATCTTTGCCGCGATATGCTAGGGATTTCGACCAACCCGATTCCGCTCAAGGCTGCGATGAAGATGCTCGGCCGCGACAGCGGTGAACTTCGCCTCCCCATGACGCCGCTGGATGCTGCCAGTGAAGCCAAGCTGCGCAAGTCGCTGCAAGCGTACGGCCTGCTGAAATAGTGCCAACGGCTTAGTGAATGAATCGAACGACGCGGGAGTGGCAATTTAACCACTCCCGCTTTTTTTGTGTCGCAAAGATTGTTCGTAGGCAGATAAACTAGCGTCAAAACATGGCGCATGCCCGAACCACTCTCCATCACGGAAGGAAAAAGCACGACCATGATTTGGAACGTTTTGCGAACACTGGGCGGCTTTGTCGCTGGCTTGTTGGCAGCCTTCGCACTCATCATTGGTGTCGAGCTGCTGAGCAATGTGCTGCACCCTTTTCCCAGCGACTTTGCCGGAACCCAAGCGGAGGTTTGTCTCCACGTGGCAAAGTACCCACACTGGGTGCTGGCGGTTGTCGTTGTTGCCTGGGGGTTTACGGGAGGCCTCGGCACTTGGATCGCTCGGCGGATCGGTAATATCTATTCCGCCGTGATGCTTGCGCTGCTTCTGCTCGGAGGAGTTGGGCTAAATATATCGATGCTCCCATATCCTCTTTGGTTTAAAGCCGCGATCCTACTAGTGATGCCTATCGCCCTTGCTTGGGGAGTTCGCCTGGCAGTGCCAAGCACGATAAAAGAGTCTAGCCAAGGCGAGCAGAGAACTTCACATTCAAGCGCTGTTTAACAGGGCACTGGCTGGGCAAAACCACACAAGTGTTTTTCTGAAGCGACTGTTAATTGGATTTCGCTTTGCGAATCGCAAAGCGGTCGACCTCTACATTGTCGACATCAATAAAGCGTGCGGTTAGCGTCACTTCCTCGGCCGATGTCGACACGTCAATTTGCATGGCGCCGTGCTTCTGGTGGTAGCGCACTTGGCTCCCGTCGACCGGTGCCTTGAAGTTCCGCAGGTTGGCACCACCTGCACCATTCACCACATACAAGATGCCGTCGCGCTCGATACGCTCGTAATCATGATCGTGACCGCTAAGCATCAAGTCGACGCCAAGTTCCGCAAAGTTCCAATCGGCCCCCTTTTGACCACCATGTTCTCCAGAGGAATAGGGCGGATGATGGGCGACAACGACTTGCAATGGACTGCGACTGGCCTTGATTGCAGCAACAAACCACTCGTATTGCTTCGACCCGATTTTTACGCCGTCAGGCTCGCGGCCATCATTGTCGAGCATAAAGAAGTGGACCGGACCACGAACGAATTCGTAATATCGCTCGTTGCCGGGGAGAGTGAAGTAGTCGAGATAAGGTCCACAACGAACCTTCGGTGCATCCCAATCATGATTGCCGAGAACCGGAAAGAAGCGATTTTCTTTTGAGCCTGCACCGTAACGGCCGCGATAGTTGCCGATGAATGGTGCGTAGTATTTGCCGATGTTGTCGTCAATCGTCTCCGCTTCCCCCTTGGGATAGTTGTTGTCGCCGGTAGTCACCACAAATGCGGGCTTCCAGGATGTGACCAAATTGGCGACGGCAGACTGATGGGGATTGTATCGTGCTGGCGCGACGTCAACTCCACCACCCATTTCGGCATTCGTTTCCTGCGGTGTCCGCGTTTTCGGCTTGTAGTTGTCTAACCCGAAGTCGCCAATTACCGCGAAACGAAAATCCCCCTCCGTCTCGCCAGATCCCGCCGAGTTTGGCGACACCGTGGCTGGTACTTCGCTTTGTTCAGCGGCCACTTTTTTCAATGGCAGCGTGTTCTGAGCCCCGTGGGCCCCCGGCTTAGCCTTCGGTTTTTCCCCATTCAGCGACTTTTGAAAGAGATACTTCCATTCCCACTCGGTTCCCTCAAGCACCGTGGAATCGCGTTTCACATGGAAGCCCAGTCGCATTTTCTCCTTCGTTATTTCGACGACGAAGAATCCCTTTTCCGTCTGGCCGGTGTTGATCACGTCGAGCGGGCGATCTTCTCCCTCCGGCTTCCACTGCCGCACGCCGGTCCCCGAATGCCCATGGAAATAGGCGACGAGGTTGTACGGCTTCACCACTTCGTAGAACGCCTTCCAGTCGTCGAGAACCCACCAATCGGTATCAAACCCACAGTGGGCCATGATGATCACAGGACGACCGCTCTGGCCCACGGTCGCAGCGAGATCTTCCTTCACAAAGGCAAGTGCATCCTGGGGGTCGTGCCACGGCAGCGAATAGCGAACATTTTCATTTTGCTTGTCGGCCGGATAGAGATTCGTCTGGATGAAGTGGACATCATTCCAGTCCCACGAGTAATGCAAGCCGTTTGGCGAGACACGGCTGATCCGCTTCTTATCGAGTCGGTCGACGTTGCGGCGTTTGATTTCCGTCTGCACGCTGACTCGCTGCTTAATATATTTTTCGGGAGGGCCGTCGTGATTGCCCCACCCCTCATAGACGGGATACTTCAGCAGTCCATCCGTACCATCGAGGCCAAACTGCTCGGTGAAGTGCCTCCACTCGATGTCGGTCTGCCCATTTTTGTCGCCGTCATCGATGAGGTCGCCCAGCGCCAGTACACCCCGTGGCTTGCCGATGGTCCCTCCGCCGAGTTTATCGGGCCAGGCTTGCCCGGGCAGGGTGTTCATCCGCTCAATGGTGACGCGATTTCGATCATTCCGTTCGACTCGCTCAATCGCTTCGTAATGCGAATCTGACGTGGCAAAAAACGTCAGCACAGCATCATCGGCACGGAGTAACGTCGTAGCTACACTCGCGACAATCAGTCCGAACAAACAAGCAGATGCGATGCGATTCCGCATGGGCGATTCCTTGGAGTTAGTTACGCAGTTTTAACGCACCCTTGGATTCTCAATCGTAACGAATATCTGCCAGGGGGTGCTTGGCCAAGCTCTCAGTAACGATTGGCTTTTGCGCATAACTAGAAGGCTGGGGGCCACGATGTGCTACCCCGAACTGCAGAGGAGTTTCGGGGCCACCAGATGCCTTGTCCGGAAAGCACCGGAAAGGAAGAGGCTGGCGAGATTCACCAGCCGGTGAAGAATTACCAGGGTGCACTGGCGAGGTCCAAAAAGAGCTACACAAAAGGTAACTCCCGTTTCGGACAACTTGCCAGTGCTATCCAAGCAACATGCATGGCAAAGGGGCGCAGACGGCCAATTAGTGCTTGTAAACCTTGTGCTGCGGACGACCGGAAAGGATTTGTTCCTTGCCCCAGTTGGTTACATCACGGAACGCTGCGCTGCTAATGAAGTCGCGGAAGGCTTGTTCATCGGACCATTCGCTGGTGATCAAATAAGATGCTTCGTCGGAAGTATCCTTCCAAAGCGTCGAACTGGTATGTCCGGCAGCTGCCTTTAGAGCGCCGATGACCGCTTGGAACTTGTCTTCAAAGTCCTGTTGCTTTCCAGGGATAACGTGATAGTTCATTCCGACTGTGATCATGTGCATTGCCTTCGTGGAAATCTTTTTTCTTTATTGCCGCCATCGCAGCTTCTCTTTGGCATTGTATCACGCCCGATTCGCCTCGTGTTTGAGGTTACGGGGAGGGGCGCTCGGCCAATTTGACGGCCGTACCGTAAGCCAAAACTTCTGTCGTCCCTTGCATGAAGTCGTTAGCGTCATAGCGCATAGCAATAATCGCATCGGCACCTAGTTGCTGGGCGTGAGCGACCATCTCGTCAAAGGCTTGCCTACGAGCGGCCTCACATACGGCAATAAATTCTTGAATGTTGCCACCACCAATGGCTCGCAGCGCGCCCATAAAACCTTCGGTAACTCCTGGGGCCCTTACGACGAGCCCACGTACCACGCCCAAGTACTGCGTTACCCGATAGCCATCGACATCGTTTCCGGTTGTCACAATCATAAAAGGGCCCCGTAGTTAATAGGGTTATAGATGCGTGAACAGTGATAGGAGTTGCCAATTCGACTAACGAGAGCCGACAATCGCCCGCAGTCCTTCGCGGTAACTGGGATACTCCAGTACAGGTGCCAGCTCATGCATTAGGCGGTCGCTAGAGACTCGCTTGTCCCCCGCCGCCCGCTGCGCCGCGGCGGTTTGAGGATCGGGGGCGACAAACGTCGGTGTCGGTGCACCAAGTAACTGCGCCAGCTCTGCATAGTAAGTGGACCGCAACACGGGATGCCCGTCGCTGACAACGTACAAACGGGGAACGGCCGACTTCTGTTCTGCGAGAAGTACGATCTTCGCAGCGTCGTCCACATGAATCAGGTTGAGATAGCCAGTGGCCGGCGCATCGATCGGCTTTCCTGCAAGCAGGTCAGCACTACGGGGAATTCGTCCGGGGCCATAGATGCCAGCTAGTCGCAACCGAATCGTGCGATCTACAAATCGGCTTTGCAGAAGTAACTGTTCTGCTGCTAAGCAAGCCTTGCCTCCGTCGCGCCGGGGAACGCATTCGCTGTCTTCGTCGACCCGTTCTCCGCCACCACCGCCAAAAACGCCCGTACTGCTGATGTAGATAAAGCGTTCCACCGTCGGGGGAAGTACGGATAGAACCCGGGCCAGGCCGTCCACGTATACCTCATGGATCGATTGCCCACTGGAGCGGTCGTATCCGACGGCAAACAAAACGGTTTTCACATCCGCAGGAATGTCCTCCTCGGTAAGGGATGCGATGTCTCCCTGAATGGACTGAATCCCCTGGGCTTTGAGCTGCTGACAGCGCTCCGCAGAACGGCTAACCGCAGAAACCGAGTGTCCCTCTGCCAGCCAAAGCCGAGCAACCCGCTCCCCTAAATAGCCGCATCCAAAAACCAATTTTGACATTCCATGACCCTATTTTTAGCTCAGCAAACCCCTGTGAATCTGGGCAGATTGAAGCACAGAGCCGCGAGAACCGATCAAACCCAGTAGAGACATTCCCACAGGGGCGATCTCTACTGGCCAATGGAAAGCCATTTGCCCTTAAAGCTTTCCTAAATGTCATTTTGACCAATAAAACGACTTTTTCGCGCCGCAGACTCCAGCCGGAGTCCAGTGACGGGAGGCAGACAATTTTCGCAAATCCGCAGAAAACCGTTGCCGACTACGATATGATACATAGGTCTGAGGGGGTAGCCGCTATAGGAGTTGGCTTCCCATACATTTCGCAAGCCCGATCTTGGGAGACCGTGTGATGGCACAGGGTATTCTTTGTAGGAAATTCGCTAGGGTTTGGAGCATTGCCGGGGCGTGGATTTCTATCGCCTTGGTGAGTGTGCAATTGGCGTTTGCTGATGTGCCCGCTTCCACGACGATGGAAGCAATCACCAACCCACGGCTTGCTGACATCATCGGCGGCCGAGTGGCCCCGCAAGGCCTTGAAGATTTGCGCGAGATGCAGACCCTCACTCAGCGACTCTCTGACAAGGTGATGCCTGTCACAGTTGGGGTACAAGTGGGCCCTTCCCAAGGAAGCGGCGTTCTAATCTCGAAAGATGGCTACGTGCTAACGGCTGCTCACGTCTCTGCGCAAGCCAATCGTGATGCAACGTTCATGATGTCGGATGGTCGAATCTTGCGAGGCAAAACTCTAGGGCTCAATCGCTCAATGGATGCGGGGCTGATGAAGATCAATGAAGGGGGCGACTTCCCCTATGCTTCACTTGGTGATTCCGACGTTCTGCGCGAAGGGCAGTGGTGTGTTGCTGTGGGGCACCCTGGTGGATACCAACCCGATCGCAAGCCAGTGATTCGCCTGGGTCGGTTGCTTGTACTGACCAATTCCAACCTGACAACCGATTGCACACTGGTCGGTGGCGACTCGGGTGGCCCACTGTTTGACTTTCACGGCAACGTGATTGGCATCAACAGCAAGATCCAAGAGTCCTTGGAATCGAACATGCATGTACCTTGCAACACGTTCCGCGACACGTGGGACCGGCTCGTTAAGGGAGATGCCTGGGGACACTACGAAGGACAGAAGCCTTACATTGGCCTGCGCGGCGAACCCGATACCGATGTGGCCAAAGTCGCAAAAGTGGCCGCAAGCTCACCAGCTGCCAAAGCGGGTATTAAAGAGGGAGATGTGATCGTGTCCGTTGATGATGTCGCCGTGAAGAACTTCGCCGCCGTTACGGCAGCGATTGGTGAGCATCAGCCGGGGGACAAAGTTCGGATGCGCATCCGCCGCAATGAAACTCTATTGGAACTATCCGTACTCATCTCGAAGAAGAACAACGGTTAGTCACTTGGATTCGGTTTGACGTTTCAGAGTTGGTTGTTTGAGAATTGCTGGGGAGAGAGATTCATGAAAATGTCTCGTACTTGGATCGCCTCACTATTGCTGGCCATTGCATTTTCCTTCGCCTGGCGAACGCATACTGCATTCGCAGCCCCCGACCGCTTAAACCCCAAAATCCTGGCGGCATTCCGTGACGTGGTCAAGGAATCGGCTCGCAGCACAGTTCAAGTTTTCTCCGACGGAAAGAAATCAGGTCTAGGAGCCATCGTCACCGCAGACGGCCACATTATTACCAAAGCCAGCGAACTGCGCGGCAAGCTTCAATGTCAAGTCTTTGATGGTCAAAAGTACGATGCGACGCTGGTCGCCAAAGAGCACGGCCTGGATTTGGCAATGCTCAAAATTGAAGCCAAGAACCTGCCCGTGGTTCCCTGGGCCGATGGCGATGCTCCACCGGTAGGGAGCTTTGTCGTGACGACCAGCCTCGATACCGATCCACTGTCGATTGGTGTGCTGAGTGTGGCTCCGCGGAAGATTCCCGCTCCTGCGGGTGCATTGGGGGTCATGCTGGCCAATAGTGACAACATCGCCCGCATTGATGAAATCGTGCCCGGCAGTTCCGCTGACAAGGCTGGGCTGCAAAAGCTGGACGTCATCCTGAAGGTGAACGGTAAGCCAATCTCAGGCCGGCAAAACCTCATTGATACCGTTCGCGGCTATCAACCCAATGAAAAGATCGAACTGTTGGTGAAGCGGGGTTCGGAAGATTTGGAATTAGTGGCAACGCTGGGAAGCCTTTCCGCATTGCAGAACGGCCCGAATCCTGACCGGGCTGAATTTCAAAACAACTTGGGGGGCTCGTTGAGCGACCGCAAAGCGGGCTTTCCTTCGGTCATTCAGCACGATACTACGCTCAAGCCAACCGAATGTGGTGGCCCCTTGGTGGGACTAGATGGTCGTGTGATTGGAATCAACATTGCCCGGGCAGGGCGGGTAGAAACCTATGCAATTCCTACGCCCGTAGTTCGTACGGCGCTTGAGTCACTTCTTTCGAACATGGCTCCTGCCAAGCCAGCGGGAGAGAACCTCGCAGACCAGATTCCGCCCAAGCCGTCTGAGGAAAAGAAGGTTCAATAAGAACGCTTCCCCTATTACGACAGCCGCTTGCGTAACGTTGCGCGGTGAATTCCCAAGATTTCAGCGGCCGCTGATCGATTCTGTAGGCAACGATCTAGTACGGTCGTAAACAGGGGCGGTTCTACCTCGGCCAAAAAGCGTTCGTACAGATCAATCCGATTCGGATTGGAGGCCAATTGCGCCTGGGTCCAGGCTTTAATCAGGTCGTCAAGAGACATAGGTGTTGGATTTGTTGCCGCTCGGCCTTCCGCAGTAGTCGCAGGCCCCAGATGCTCGCAGGCGATAGGGCCGCCAACCGCTAATAGGGCTGCCCGTTCAACACAACTGCGAAGTTCGCGAAGGTTTCCGGGCCACTCTCGCCGACAAAGTTCCTGCATTGCCGCCTGCGTGAACTCTAGCTTTTCGGCCTGGGGTACACGGGACTGTCGCAGGAACATCTCTGCCAATAGCGGAATGTCCTCGCTTCGGTCGGCCAGTCTCGGCAAATGAATTTCTAGCCCGCCCAGCCGCGAGAGCCATTCACGGGTCTTTTCCTGGCTAGGATTGGCGGCAACAGGCCCAACGGTGGTTGCAACTAGCAATCGAACATCGGTGGGACGGGGCGTTGCATCCCCCACGGCAAACAGTTCACGACGCTCCAGCAGACGCAGGATTTTTTCCTGTGCGGCGGCGGGAACATCAAAGGCCTCATCCATGTAGGCGGTGCCACCACTGGCGAGTTCAAGTAGGCCAACACGAGCCGCATTTGCGCCGGGGAAGGCGCCGGCAATGTGGCCAAAAAGTTCCCCCTCGGCCAGTTGTGCTCCCAGCGAAGCGAGATGAATAGGGACCAAGGGGCGTCCACTACGGAGCGAATGGCGATGGATCGCCTGCGCCACCATTTCTTTTCCGGTGCCGCTTTCCCCCGAGATGACCACCGGCATTTCCGTTGCTGCGACCAATGCGATCTGTCGGAAAACGCCTTGCATCACTTGGCTTAGTCCGATGAGCTCTCCTACCTGCGGCCGAATCGTTGGCTTGCCACCGCTCCGAAGCGATTCATCTCGGCGACGACGCACCGTACGAGTAATTGCCTCAATAGCAACCGACAAATCAAACGGCTTGGTAAGGTATTCTGCCACTTCGCACTTCGCAGCGGCCACTGCGGTAGACAAATCTCCAAAAGCCGTGATGAGCACGATCGGCGAAGTAATTTGCAACTGACGTAATTTGCCAATCGCCGTCAGTCCATCAATGCCCGGCAAACGCACATCCATCACGATGACGTCGGGTGCCATCCGCTTGGCCAATTCGATTCCTTGTTCCGCTGAAGATGCTGTCTCAACGACATAGCCTTCTTCCACAAGTGCGCGACGAAGACTCCAGCAGATTGCTTCTTCATCGTCGACTACCAGTATCTGCACCGGCCGCAATTCTTCGCTTGGCATGGCAAATCCACTTTGTCAGGTATTGGCCTAAACTCTGAAAGGCCGAATTAGGGCTGCTCCGCGTTCTTCGAGGCATCCAGTGGCGGCGGCTGTGGAATGACCAATTCAAAGCAGGTTGGGGAAGTACTTTTTAAACGTAACGTACCGCCATGCCCTTCGGCAATGGTGCGTGAAACCGCCAGCCCCAACCCCGTCCCTTCAGGGCGACTGGTCGCGAAGGGCTCAAACAAACGCCCCGCCACCGATTCCGGCGGACCAGAGCCGCTGTCGATCACGCGTAAATAGAAGCTGCCATTTCCACTTGAACCCAGCTCCAGTCGAACCCAGCCACCTGCTCCTGCTGCTTCAATGGCATTGTGCAGCAGGTTCAAAAGTAGTTGTCGAAGCTGCTCAAAGTCTGCTTCAATGGTAGCAGGGGAGGGGGCGATGGGATGAACCGATAATTGCACCTGGCGATGCAAACATAGCGGCTGAATGAGTTCACACACTTCGGCCAACCATTTCTGCGGATCACCGGCACGAATCTGCGGCGGGACCGGCTTGCCTGCCAACAGGAATCGCTTTAACTGCTCTTCGGTCAGGGCGATCTGACGAAGTGCCACCGACAAGCTTTCTGGGTCGACCTGGGTGCAGTTTTGCTGATGCAGTTGTAACGCCAACTTGGCCCCCGCAACCGTATTTCGCAAATGATGGGCTAAACCTCCGCTGAGTTGTCCCAAAAGCGCCAGTCGCTCGGAGCGCCGAATTCTCGCTGTCAGGTCCTGCAAAGATTCCACCAGCCTGTTCACACTTTGGGTAAGGTCGAGGATCTCGTCATCACGATGCGGTGTCGGTATGACTTGCAGTTCACCAGCGGCGATCTTTACCACTTCCTGCCGCAGTTCGACCAAGGGACGACTGATCGTGGCAGCCATTCGAACCGCCAAAACAGCGCCGATTGCCAAGGCTGAAGCACCCACAAGTAGCGGAGACAGGACTGCTTGCCACCAAGCCTCGGTCCAAAGACGCTGTGGATAGAGTATCGCCAGTTTTTGGCTTCGCGATTCTGTTAGTCCAGGCAAGCCGGTTACTAACTCCCAGTGGGGAGCGCCAGGAGCTTGAACCTCACTCGCCTTTAAATGGCCGTGTGGTGAAATTTGGAGATTTACGGGACTTGGTCCCACATAGGGAAAACTACTGGCGATAACCTCGCCCGCTTCGGAGGTGATCAGAAGCTGCGCACCGGAGAGTACGCTGGATTGCTCAAGCACCGTACTGGTTAGTGGAAATCTTGCCGAGCCAAGCGTTGCCGCAATCCCCTGAACGCGAGCTTCCAACTCTTGATTCGCGCGCCGCACCGCCAACACCGCATTCAAGATGCTGACCGCCATGATCGAGAGGGTCAGCATGAATGCAAATGGCAACAAGATCTGATTGCGGATCGGCCAGCGCATAAGGGAGACTACCTAAAACCATCCTGCGGCCCAAAAAACAGGCCTGTGATCTATTCAAGTCTAGCAGCCGGCAATAGCAAGACCGAGACGGGAAGGAAACTCGCCGGACAGCTACTTCTTAGGTTGCACCCGACAAATTTGTCGCAATTCCTTTGACGATGGCGCGAACGCGAGGCTCTGCCAGCCCTGCCACATGCACAACATCCTCTGAAGTGACCGTCTGAGGAACGTCCGGCCGAGCGACATTGGTCACCGTCGAAATGCCGAGCACTCGCATCCCTAGTTCTGCCGCAACAGTAACCTCGGGAATCGTGCTCATCCCTACGACGTCCCCGCCAATCCTACGAAAGAAGCGATACTCGGCTCGCGTTTCGTAATTCGGCCCCTTTACCCCAACATATACGCCGCGCTGCACGGCAAATCCATGGCGTCGCCCCAAGGCCAACGTCTGATCGAGAAGCTCACGGTCATAAATTCCCCGCGACAAAACACCAGTCCTTGCCGTATACGTTGGTAGTAGACCACGGCTGTGCATGAGGTCCAGATGATCATCCATGACCATCACATCACCGACGCGGTACTGCGGATTGATGCCACCTGCCGCGTTAGTAACGATCAACACGTTGCAGCCCAGCGCGTGCAGCACTCGGGTTGGAAGCGTGATATGCTCGCGTGAGTAGCCTTCATAGAGGTGGCAGCGCCCTGCCATGACAATGGTGGGAAGTCCGCAAAGCGTCCCCACGAAAAGGCTTCCACGATGCGCCATTGCCGTGGACCGTGGAAAATGCGGAATGCCGGAATAGCCAATCTCACGCGGGCTGGCAAGTTCCGTAATGAGGTTGCCCAGGCCGGTTCCCAAAATCAAGCCGAGCACGGGCACACGGTCGCAGCGGGGGCGAATCGCTGCTACTGCCTGCGAGATGGCCGCAGTCCTTTCGGCAGCAATCTGCTCATCACTGCGAACCTGCATAGGGCCGACACCTCATCCTTAAGGCTTGTAATCAGCCTGCACAAATCGCGCAGGCTATATCATCTTGGCCACATAGCGGCAAAGGCCACTATTTCTTTTGCGTTGCAAGCACACCCATGACGAGTGTAGTCAGGTGTGGCTCTGCGGCATTGGCCGTCGCAATGATTTTTGGCACGTTCGCAGGTTCGAGCGCATCAGGAAGGCACATGTCGGTAATGATGGAAAAACCAACCACCTTTAGCCCCGCATGAACCGCAACAATCACCTCGGGAACGGTGGACATGCCAACCACATCCGCGCCAATTTGTCGCAGGAAGCGATATTCTGCACGCGTTTCTAGGTTTGGGCCTGATACTGCCACAAACACACCCTTGTGAGCCACAATGTTTTCGCGGCGGGCAATCGCTAGAGCCTCATCCACGAGCTTTTGATCGTAGGGCTCGCACATGTCAGGAAACCGTGGGCCGAGACGATCATCATTGATCCCAATGAGTGGATTGCCCCCCATCAAATTGATGTGGTCCTCAATGATCATGATGTCGCCGCTGCGATAGTACGGGTTCATGCCGCCGCACGCATTGGAAACCACCAGCAGTTCTGCCCCCAGTTCCTTCATCACGCGAACGGGAAGCGTGATTTGTTGCAGCGAATAGCCTTCGTACATGTGGAAGCGTCCTTCCATAGCCATGACAGGAAGTCCATCCAAAAGCCCGCAAACCAAACGGCCGCGATGGCTGGTGGCCGTCGACTTGAGAAACCCCGGGATCTCTTCGTAGTCAAAGGTGGCTTCGACTTCGATTTTCGAGACCAGTCCACCGAGCCCGGTCCCCAAAATGATTCCTGCCTTGGGGACGCGTTTCCAACCGGAGCGAATCTTGGCTGCGGCGTCTTGAATCTGGCTGTAAAGTCCTAGCATAGAATGGCTTGCGTCTTCAAAAGCGTGAGGGGGGCACAAGTGTGGCCATCGTTAACAACGGCACAAACTTACCCCAAGACGCTCCAGTTCGGCAAGTATGGACTGCCGGCAAACTTCGGCAGTCGCTTGCAATCCAAACGCCTAACTAAGGCTTTTTGGGCCCCGTCCAACCGGGGCTGGCGCGGAATTCCTTCAGCAAACTGCCGTCGTCTAGCTTCCAGATCTTTACCTCACCGGAGAAAGACCCGCCAGCAATCTTGCCGGTTGGAATATGGACGGCACAGGAGAGCGCCCAATCTTCCATAGGAGGAAGCTCACGCACCTGCTGTTGGTCTTTGGCTTTGAACTGGCGCACCTTCTTTTCGCTGCTGCTGGTAAAGAAAAATTCGCCAGCAGGAACCAGCCGGTAAACCTCTCCGCCAAAGCCCGATTCACCCACTTTCGCCGCATCAGCAATTTTCCAGCGATGGACCTTGGAGTCGCTGCTGGCAGAGTACACCTCGGCACCATCGGGATGAAACATAATGCCACGAACGGGCTGATTGTGCCCCGAGTAGGTGATCATTAGGTCGCCCGTTTTGGAGTCAAACACCTTGGCCGTCTTATCGCGGCTACCGGAGGCCAAACGGGTCCCGTCCGCATTCCAAGCGATGGCAAAGACCCAGTCTGCATGGCTGGAGACCAATAGCTTTTGCTCCCCGCTGGCCACATCAAACACACGAATGCTGCCATCAGCCGCTGCGGTGGCAATTTGATCACCGGCAGGAGAATACTGGGCGTCGAACAAAACATCCACGCTCGTGCTAAGCACCTTAATCAGCTGACCGCTGGCAATATCAATAATTCGCAACTCGCCAATCTTTCCTGGCGTTCCTCCGGCAACGGCTAACTGAGTACCATCCTTGCTGAGCGCGATCGAAAAAATCCGCTGCGGCAGGTTGCCGATCCGCCGAATGAGAGCGCCATCTGCAGGGTTCCAAACCGTAATCTCGTGATAGCCAGCTACAAACAATTGGTTGCCATCGGCCGAGAACTGCATGGCGGTTAGCGGTACCGGGCCACGATAGGCCTCCGGTGCTGCAGGGTAATTAGGAGGCGGCAAATAGGTAAACAGCGGCACTTTTGGATCAGGGCCATCAAATGCTGCGCCTTCCGCGATCCAACGTTTCACCGTGGCAATCTGTTCGGCCGTCAGAGGGTCTGCATCTTTTGGCATCCGCTCGTTAGGGTCGGTAGAAATCAGCCGTCGCAACAATTCGCTGTTGTCTGGCTGGCCCGCAGTAATTGGAGCTGCGCCGGTGTCTCCGGTAGTCCCCAGTCGCACGAACGAATCAACGCGGTAGCCTCCCTCTGCCTTTTTAGGGCTGTGACAGGCGATGCACTGATCGACCAAAAGTGGAGCAACATGCGTTTTGAAACTCAGCTTGTCTTGTGCGCTGGCGAAATTCGCACAGGCAACAACCATTGCCATCGAGAGCAAACACAAAGTCCAGCGCATCACGTTAACCATGGCTCGATATGCCTCAACCTAGCGGAACAATCTTTTTAATGGGGCTAAGCTTCGCTTCCTTAAGAAAGCGAAACTCCTTCATTTACGGCCACTCGGCCTAGTGCTGAAACAAGAACTCATTGGAGTTCAGCAAGGCCCAGCACAAATCCTCAAGGCCAGCGGCAACATCGGGCTTGGATGCCAAATGCTTTTGGGCCGTAGCCATTTCCGCCTCGGTAGGAACGCGGCAGACAGCTGCCATATAAAGTTCCTTCACAAGCACTTCAGGCGTCTTTCCGGCAGCGAGCCCCTGGCGGAAGCGGTTTTGCGGGTCACGTAGCTTGCCATAGATCAGGGGTCCATTAAAGAACTGAATCGCCATGGCCAGGTTAGACTCGCTACCCCGCTCACATTGGCAAACCGTCGTACGTTCTGGCTGGCCAAAGATGCGGAGGAACTCATGCTTGATGAGGTCTGGTGCAGGTACCTGGGTTGCCTTCGTTCCCTCGGGAAGTCCAGCAAACTTTTCCGGCAGTCCCGTCACTGCACCGACGGCATCAAGCAATTGCTCGGCGCCTAAAAGACGAGGCTGAGCGTGCGAGAAGTACTTCACATCCCCTTGGTTAAAAGGAGTGCCGCGATAATCCGCTTGATACGTTTGGCTATTCAAGATCACGCGCATCATCGCCTTGCGGTCAAAGCCCTTTTCGCGGAAGTCCTTGGCCAACGCATCCAAAAGCTCTCGATTGCTAGGTGGATTGGAGTCGCGGAAGTCGTCGACAGGTTCGACGATCCCACGTCCCATGAGCTGGCCCCAAATCCGATTCACTTCCACACGGGCAAAGAAGGGGTTTTCCGTTTGCGTTAGCCACTTGGAAAACTCCAGGCGGCGATCTTGTCCCTCTGCATCCACCGCCGGCCCCACGTACGGCAGCCAGGGACGAGTGATTTTGCCGGTACGGGGCTGGGTCACTTCCCCCGCCTTATTCATGTAGACCAAAAACTCATCGGCGCGGGGCATCTTTTTTCGTTGTACGCGATTGAAAAATGCCGCCATGCCAAAGTAGTTGTCTTGGGTCCAACGTTCAAACGGATGATTGTGACACTTAGCACACTGCAACCGTGAACCTAAAAACACCTGCGAAACCGTTTCAACACAGTCATTGGTCTCCGTCGCAGTACGGAAGAAGTTAGCGGCTGGGTTTTCCAGCGTGCTTCCGGAGGCCGTAATCAACTGCGATACAAATTGATCGTAGGGAAGGTTCCGCTCAAAGCTCTCTTCCAACCAACGGTTGTACTTGAACAGTGCTTCGGGACCGATCTGTGCCGAGGTGAGCCGCAGCAGATCGCCCCACTTTAGCGCCCAAAACTTGGCAAACTCAGGCCGTTCCAAAAGTTGGTCGATTAGCTTGGCACGCTTTTGAGGAGACGTGTCTGCCAAGTATTGCTCGGTCTCTGCCGGCGTTGGAAGGATGCCAATCACATCCAAATAGACGCGACGCAAAAACTCTTCTTCCGATGCGTTTGGCGAAGGAAGGTACGAAAGCTTTTGCAACTTGACATAGACCAACTGATCAACATAGTTGTTGGCGCTGGGGTTACTCCAAACGTAGTTGGGCACATCTTCAATGAAGGTCAGCTCACACGTCTGCACTTGATCCATATAGCGAGCAATGATCGCTGCCTCTCCGCGACCTTTTCCGGTGACCTTACCTTCGCTCGTTAGCGTGGCAACTTCTTCATCGCTGGAAGAAAGCGAAGCTAATCGTGTGACATCGCGACGTGTTCCGTCAGCGAAATGTGCCACAACCGAAACTTGTTGCGTCCAGTCGGGACGGCGCATCACTTGGCCCGAGGGGGGAGAGACTTCCAGCTTCACACAGGCTGTCTCTTGTGCTTCCTCAGGAGCGGGACATCCAGCGCTGACCCAGTCCAGCATGATCTGGTGCGTGTAGTCATTGCGGAAAAGCTTTTGACCACCACCGTGCGGCACTTGCATCAATGGCTTGGCAAGTAGCAGGCTCTTTTCAGGTTGAAGCAGGTTCGTCCGACGACCAAGGTCTTCTCGAATGAGAGTCAACTTATCCAGTTCTGGGTCAAAAGCACGCAGGGAAAGGCGAAATCCACCCTTGCCACTCGGCGAGCCGTGGCAGGCTCCCATGTTGCAACCTTGACGCGTAAGCGAGGCCAACATCTCACGGCGGAACCAAACAGGGCGATCCACCGTTTGGCCGGTAACCGTAAACGGAACCTGAGCCGTCAGTCCACGAGCAGCAATCGTGATTTTTCCAGCCCCATCTGTCGCTGGAAGCACAAAGCCTCCTTTTACCTTCAGGTGGGCAGCGGGCTCAGCCGTCAAAACGGCTTCCCCAGTAAGGTCCACCGTCTCCCCCGTGGCAGTCTTGCCCAGGATGACAAACTGGGCCTCGCTACGGTTATCTACTAAATCTACCTGTGCTGGAAAGACTTCCAGCTTGGCGACCACTGCCGCTGACTTGGCGGGCGCTGGCTCTTCCGCACGAAGCGGGCTCCCCGGCGAGGCTACCGAAATAGCCACAAGCGTCACCAAACCAAACGCCATTCGCCAAAATGCCAAGCTATTCATATGTCGCGGATTCTTATCCTTAAGGATTCGCACTACGCACCTCCAGTCCGATGAGGGCAGACTTAATGGAAACAGGTTGGCCAAGCAGCATGCTGTTGGCAGTGATTTGCAAGCTCTCCGACTTTGCAACCGCAGCATCGGCCGCGACTGCTAATTCAAGCGTTACGGATGTTTGATCTGCGGCGATCGTTGCTTCGGCAGGTCCTGTGACACCGGCTGGATAGTTGGCCAGCAGCAATTGAATCGGAGCAGCGTCTTTGCCCAGCCGAACCACGTTCACTACCAGCGAGCCTTTCGCCCCCGGTGCAATGGCCGCAACAGCAGGAACCTGCACTTGAAGCGGCGTACCAACGGTGAGAACCGTGTCTACCACGCGCACCCCTTGGGCCGTGCCACCCTGTTCGGCGTATGCCAGTAAACGAAACGGGTAAACGCCCGGAGCGAGCTCCTTGGGGCCTTTCAAAACCAGTTCAAAATCTTCGTGAGGTCCAACCGCAGGCCGCTTTTCTTCAATCGTTACGCCCGCAGGTAGGTCAACGGCAATGAACTTCATGGCCGAATCCTTGAAAGAAGCGTCGACGCGGTCCATTCCCAGTCGGATGCTCCCTAAGCCAAGCTCTTTCGCAAACACGGGGGGCGCAGAAAGCTGAACCTTGAACCAAGCTGGTGGAGCAGGCAGCCCCACAGCACGATAGATTCCTTCCATGCCACGCGGTGGATACGCGACAGCAGGCTGAATCGCACGCACAAGTTTTTGCGTTGAAACCGTGACATGGTGCACATCACCAGCAATGTTGGCTTCTCCCACCAAACGGAAAGGGAGCAGTTGCCCCGCCACAAAGTCTGCTGGCGGAACGAGCCACTGGCGAGCCTCGGCCGCATTTTCTGGAATCACGCCGGGATAGATTTGAAAGCCACGAGCAGCACCCTCAAACTGAATCTTTACCGGCCCGGTATAGCCGAACCGACTAATCTGAATATCCACAGGGATCATGCCAAGCCCCTGGGCAACTCCCGCCATCAAACGGAGTGCCTTATCTGGTTTGGCATGCAGTGCAAAGCCATTCCCTGAATCCAGTTGTAAGCGATAGGAGTAATCTTCGCCACCTCGCGCAAACAGGTCCTCAACCGTCAACCGATAGAGTCCTGCTTCGGTCGCGACAAACTGCAGCAACTCACCTTCAACACCGGGCAGCCATTCACCGGCCAAGGGACCACTGGGCTGATAAAGTCGCAGCGCTAGCCGAGCCGACGAAGCGTTCTCATCGAGTACATTGGAAATTCGCAGTCGGTCACCCACTCTTGCAGGCAGTAGCAAGGTATCCACGTCACCTGCAAATTCGAGCCGGCCCGAAACCGATTGCGGAAGTGTTGCGACAACGGGGTTTCCAGAAACACCCGCCGCTTCTGCCGGAACCACGAGGTCCAATTGCTCGGCCTTACCGATGGAAACAATCCCAAGTCCCTTTCCACCAGGCACCAATACCCTCGGAGGCATTGCTTGACCGGGCCAAACTCCCGAGGCAGGCACCTTAGGCATCTGAAAAACGATCGGGGGAATGTTTGCGGTTGCGGGCCCAATCGCGGTCAATTGACCGATGGCACCAGGGGGCAACGCCGCTGGAAAAAGTGAGGTGACGAGCGGGAAATCACCCAGGCGTAAGCGATATCGGCCGCCTGCCCGATGTCGGCTGTCTCGTACTTCTACTAAGTAGCTACCAGCTTGAGCAAAAACATGGCGCAGGCGACAATCTGCACCCATCACACCATCATCGTCGACCTTGGCCACCACTTGCCCAGCAGGTGTCAAAACCCGCAGCAGCGGATCAAAGTCACTCCCCAGGCGTGCGCCGACTACCTCGAAGGAAACCCCTGCGCCGGCGGCCACATCAAACTGAAAATAGTCCGCCACTGCGGCTTCGCTTTGAGCATCAATGCCAACCGGCAAGGTGACTACTTGGGGAGTCGTTGCCGCATGGTTGGTCGTTACTTCCTGGACAGTTGGTAAATCGTCAACGACTAACTGAAACACGTTGCTGTTGCCGGTGCTGCTACTAATAAAGCAGCTGGCGATGCAACCACCACATTCGGCAGGAACGGTTAATTTCAATACGGCTGTGGTACCAGGCGTAGCACCTGGGACAATTTCGACCGGGATTCCTAGGCTCGTCCATGCTTGAAGAGGTGGCGTTAGGTCCGCGCCCACCAAAGCGATCTCGGCCGCAACCCCGGGAGCAGCAGCGCCTGGAGAAATGCCTGAAACAACGGGCTCAGCGGAAAAGAGGCTCGATGATAGGAAGAGCAAAGCCCCTAAGGAGGCCAAGCCGGTCGCAGTAATGCGCCCCATCGTGATCAAGCGGCGGCAAGTCATGAATGCCATCCTGGGTAGGTAGCCAACAATGCCAGGCGGGAAGCGGCAAAGGTGGACTAGACGAAGGAAGGAGGTGGGAGGAATGCCCTACAACCGCAACCTCCATCAAACTCCCTATAAAATAGGGGCCATCCTGGGTTCCGATTGTAACGCTTCCGTAGACTTCCTATTGTGTGCCACTGGAGAGCCAGCGTCAACCATTAAGGGTCTTACGCCCCTCACAAACCGAGATTTAAGGGGCGTTGCAACACATCTGCGGGTAAATCAGGGCCGCTTTCGAGCGAATTAGCACCCTTTAGGACGGAAGCAGACGAGCAGCCGCAGGGTGGTGGGAGACCGAGGTGTGCTGTTGGAGGCCACGAACTTCGAGCTTCAAGCCGGCCGAATCAAAGGTCCGCTTAGTCTCTTCCAGCTTTTCCATCACCGTATGATCCACCACCTTGGCGTGCGACAGATCAAGCACCACGTTGGAATTTTGACGCAGGCCAAACGTTTCCAGTTTGCCGCGTAGGTAAAGCCAATTGGTAAATACAGCCCCGCCCCGAGGAACCATCAAGTAAGACGTATCGTCCAGCTTGCTGATATCAGTCTTGGGGAAGAATGTGGCCATCAAAGGAAGCCCGCGGAATAGGTTGATTCCCAGCTCCAGAGCCATGCCAATCAGCACGCCAATGAGCAGATCCGTGCAGACGACTGCCACAATGGTCGCCACAAACACGAACAGTTGTTCGATGCCGACGTGTGCCATGTGAATGAACTCACGTGGATGTGCCAGCCGAAAACCGGTGAAGGTTAGCATCGCCGCCAGGGCCGCAATCGGAATGACGTTGAGTACGGCCGGCAACAACAGCACAAAAAGCAACAAAAACATGCCATGAAACGCATTTGCCCAGCGTGACTTGGCGCCGTTATCCACATTGGCACGACTACGAACGATTTCCGAAATCATCGGCAGACCGCCCAAGCAGGAGGTGACCAAGTTCGCCACACCGCACGCAAATAGATCGCGGTTGAGGTCGGTCGTTCGCTGTTGTGGGTCGATTAGGTCAACTGCCTTGGCACTCAACAGCGATTCCAAGCTGGCAATAATGGCAAACAAGACGATCCACTTCATCGAAACCGAGTTAAACAGCATCGAGAAATCGGGCGTGTGAAAAGCATCCAGGAAATTCAGCGGAACACTCACCAGTAACTTCTTAGGATCGCGAGAGTACTGCTTCTCGCCCAGAGAATAAGGGTTCACCAGGCTTACCGGTGCTGGTTCGCCATGCGCAGAGGTCGAGGTTGGGGTGACAGGGACTGCGGGAGCTTCGGCAGCAACGACCTTCGTTTCTGCTGCGGCGGGGCTAGGGTTGCGGGTGATGCCAAACATCATCGCCATCGGCACTGCGACCAAAAGCACGATCACCTGTACCGGAACTGCCTTCAGCGCCTTCACTTTGATCATGGGAACAAAGATCATAATCGCCAAACTCGTAAGTCCAACGATGGCCACGTACGGGTTGAAGGAAGCCAGCTTCTCTGGGTATTCCGCAATCAACTCTAATGCCTCGCCAGGAAGCTTCGCAGTGACACCCAGCATCAACAGAAACTGGCGAATCATGATCATGACGCCAATGGACGCCAACAACCCGTGAACCGCCGCTGTCGGGAAGAAGTCGCCAAGCTTGCCGGCCTTGAAAAGTCCGAACAAAACTTGCAAAACAGCCGCCGCAACGCCGACGGCCAAAGCTAGTCGATAACCGGGGAAAGTTGCGTCAAAAGAGCCCGGAGCAGCTTCGGGCATTAGCTTTTGCATATCCAAGACGCAGCCTGCTACAATTGCAATGAGGCCTGCCGCAGGCCCCTTGATCGTTAACTGCGAATTGCTGATGAGTGAGGCAAGTATGCCACCAACGATGGCTGTGATCACGCCGCTGATCGGTGGAAACTTGCTGGCGTTAGCAATTGCCAAGCAGAGTGGCAGGGCAATCAAAAACACCAAAAAACCAGCCATGGCGTCAAACCGAAGTGACGCAGGAAAAGGAACCGGTGTTGCACTTTGCTTTGATGGATGTTTGTTTGGCATCGGAAAACACCTTGCTTCCTTGAAAAGGCTTGGGCGACAGTCGCAATGGGCTTAACCAATCACTGTGAGGTGACTTGGCAATCCATTTTGCCTTGCGTTTCGGGGCAAGATGCTTTGGCTGTCAAGTCTCAAATCCATAGAAAATACGGACTTGGTACATAGATAATCTTACGACTTATCGCCTCCGACGTGACCGGGAAAAAACATTACAAAACTGTCAAGCATGCGTAAGGGAGCACCAAACATAACGCTTTCGTTATGTGCCATGTAAGCCGCATGACCGCTCCTCACATTTCCGTTATTCCGTTTGCAAGGCCTGGAAAACATGTCGATACCCCTACAAAATTGGTAAGTCGTAATCTTACTTTTTGGAGAATGCTTCATGATTCTGCTTGTTGTTGAAGACGATCCTGTCCTAGGAAAAGCCATTCAGAAGGGGCTCATGGAAGCGCGCCACGAATGCACCTGGGTGCGGAGCGGAGCCAAAGGGCTCGAAGAGGCGAGCACTCAGCGTTTTGACGCCGTCATCTTGGACATCATGCTTCCGGACCTGTCTGGGCAAGAAGTGCTATCCAAGCTGCGTTCGGCCGGACACCGTGTACCAGTCATGTTGCTTACGGCGTTGGGATCGGTCGAAGACCGCGTAACGGGTCTTAATCTAGGTGCTGATGACTACCTAGTTAAACCTTTTGCCTTCCCCGAATTGCTGGCAAGGCTCGATGCCATTGTCCGACGAAGTTCTGAAAAGCCGTCGTCTCAATTGAAGGTTGGGCCGCTCACGTTGGATTTGACGAATCGCCATGTCCAGCGCGGGAACGTCGACCTTAGCCTGACCCCCACCGAGTTTAGCCTGCTGGAGTTCCTCATGCGTTACGCCGGACAGGTTGTCACGCGGCGCATGCTCTGCGAACACCTCTGGGAATCGGACTGGGAGGGAGTTACTAATGTGGTCGAAGTCCACATCAATCGCCTACGCGGTAAGATAGATCGCGGCCATGATGAGTCGCTAATCCAAACCGTAAGAGGCCGAGGCTATGTCATCCGAGCGAGTTAGTGGACGCACTCGCACACTGCGTTTCCGATTGATGATCTGGAACGCAGTCGCTGTTCTGCTTACCGGTGTCGCTGTGCTTGTTGCGCTTCGCTACGGCGTGCGCTCCACGCTGATTAGCGAAGTGGACGAAGTACTTCGCGAAGACCTGCAAGAGATTATCATTCGCCTGCAGTCCGATCGCCAAGATTCGGTTAACGGCATTGACTGGGAAAACCTCCACAAAGAGTTAGAGCACAAGGCCGATGGCCACAGTGCGCACGGCTGGTTCGTGCAGTTTCTCAGCCCGTCGGGAGAAATTGTGTGGGCCAGTAAATCCGCGCCGAACGATCTCGTCGTCGACCCCATGGCTGCCAACAATGCCTGGGGCTCGGCCGGGCTGTTTCGTTATGTCGTGGGAGAGCGACCGCTCCCCGATAGCCATGGCTCTTTGGTTCGTGTGGGCTGTACCCAATCGTTTATCGCCCAAGACATGCGGCGAATCGATCAACTTGTCCTTCTCGTTGGTGCCGTTGTCTTGATTGTGTCCCCGCTTGGGGGCTACATCCTGGCAGGTCGGGCCACGGCCCCTCTTTCACAAATGATTGTGACCACCAGCCGGCTTCACCCCGAAAAGCTGAATGAACGACTAGAAATTCGCGGAGCCAAGGATGAGCTGGACAGTTTGGCAGGCACAATTAACGACCTTTTAGACCGGCTTGCGTCCTATTTACGACAACGACACGACTTCCTTGCCAATGCAGCCCACGAGCTAAGGTCACCCATTGCGGCAATTCGAAGTAGCGTCGAAGTCGCACTCGGTGGCCAGCGTACAACCCAGGAATACGAAGAACTGCTGCCGGTTGTAATTGACCAGTGCCAATCGCTGGAATACCTCGTCAATCAGTTGCTGCTTCTGGCAGAAGTTGAAGGTGATCAGCTGAAAGCTTATTCTGACCGACTCTCGCTAGATGAACTGGTGAAGATGGCGGTCGAGATGTTTCAGGCGGTCGCTGAATCACGTGGCGTGATGATTCAAGTCCAACAATTGACTATCACTGCCATCGCTGGAAATCGGCATCACTTGAGGCAAGTGATTAATAACTTGCTCGACAACGCCATCAAGTTCACGGCTGAGCGTTATGAAGGCCTTCAAGGCCCCGGGGCTACCGGCGGTGTTATCGAAGTGAGCCTTACCCACAATGATGTCAACAAAACGGCCATCCTTAGCATCAAAGACAACGGCATTGGGATCGCCCCCGAGCACATCCCCCAGCTATTTGATCGTTTCTTCCGGGTAGACAAGGCTCGCTCACGCAGTGAATCCGCTGGCGGAACGGGCCTGGGCTTGAGCATTTGCGAAACCATCATCCAGGCCCATCGTGGTCACATGGAAGTGGAAAGCACGTTGCAAAAAGGAACGACCATCAAGGTGATTTTGCCACTGGCCCCTTCCATCAATAATTGAGGCCATTCAGCGATTGCAAAAGGGATGCCACCTTACGGATAAGCACGATCACCGTGTAAGCTCTCTGTTTCAGCAAAAACGGTGACTCTCTAATCTGAATCAAGGAATGTTGTCATGGCAAAGAAGAAGGCTGTCGCGTCCAAATCTGCTCCGAAAACTGCGAAGAAGACGGCAAAGAAATCCGCCCCAAAGAAGGCCGCTAAGGTTACTTTTGAATCCGTAGCGATTTCGGAACTTGTAGGCTTTGCCGCAGAAGACTTCAAGAACGTGGGCGAGCTAAAGACTTGGATTAACGAAGAGATCGAAGACCTTCAAAACCTGTTGGTACTTCTAAACCAATTGAAGCCGACCCAAAAGCTCTCCGAAACCGTTGATATTGAAGTCTAAGCTAGTGCTGGGATTTTCCCACTAAAAGACTTGCGACTTGCAAGAACGAAAAAAAGCTATTTGCGTTTGATCGCAAATAGCTTTCCTAGTGGAGACGAGCGGGATCGAACCGCCAACCTTTCGATTGCGAACCGAATGCTCTCCCAGTTGAGCTACGTCCCCTTGCTTACTCGATCGTACCAAACTCCACAGCAAGAGTGAAGGGCGTAATGTCTGGGACAATTCCGCGTGGCTATTCGCCGCGCCGGGCCGCTGGAGTCGGAAATCCCAGATTTTTGTCGACTAAGTTCCTTAGCGAACCCTTGGCAAAATAGCGGCGCAGATTGTCGCAGATCAGGTCCGTCGTATCGTCGGCCCGCCGGGCAGACTGGGCACCTACGTGCGGCGTAATGATCACGTTGGGCATGTCCCAAAGCGGGCTTTCGGTCGGTAGTGGCTCTACTTCGGTGACATCTACCCCCACGCCATACAAACGCTTCTCTTGCCGAAGGGCTGCAACCATCGAAGCTTCATCGATCACTTGGCCTCTGGCGACATTAATCAAGACTGCCCCAGGTTTCATCAGGTCAAACTGTGCCTTGCCAATCATGTGCTCCGTTTGGGCATTGAGCGGTACGCACAGGATGACAATATCGCTTTGCTGAAGCAATTTAGGCAAGTCAGTAGCAGGCCAAAGTTCGTCAACACAGTCGGGGCGCTGCGCATGGAAGATGTCGGTGGCAATGATCCGGGTTTTAAAGGGCCGTAAGACTTCGGCAATCCTCGTCCCATTCCCACCTAAACCGACGATTCCTACGGTTTTGCCGTGTAAATCTTCGGTAGGGCGACGAATGAACTCTTTCTTTTGAGCAGCTCGGAAGAACGTTGGAAGTCCTCGTAGCAGCCCCAAAAGAAGTGCCAGCGTCTGTTCCGCCACTTGGTCGGCAAACAGCCCCGAGGCACTGCTAACGATGATGTTGGAGGCAATCACCTCAGGCACCAAACAATGGTCCAGCCCGGCGGCCGACGACTGGATCCACTTCATTTTTCCGCGTCGCACGACCTCGGGCCATGGTACTGGCACTTTGGCATGGCCGCAGAAAATATCTGCCGTCAGTAGGTCTTCTGCGATTTTTTCTTGACTACTGGCGACAACTTCCGTTCCTGCGGGGACGGCCGCCACAATTTGCTGATAGTGGCGATCTTCGATGGGGTAGCAAAGCACGACGCGAGTAGACACGTTAGACTCGGCAGAAAGAGGGGGTGAATAGGAAGCGATTCCATTACCCCGCGAGGTTTTGAGAGCCCTCGTCAGCCATAAAAACCGTGTAAGGCACCTCGTAGGGGATCGTTGACAAATGATACCGTGCCGATTAGCGTTTCGTTAGTCCCAAAATACTGCACCAGTTCTACCGCCTCCCCGGTCCTGCGGTGCTTTTTTCCGTGATGGATTTCGGATCGTGCCCGCCTGAGAACCGCTAGGAACTGCCATGGCAGACCAGCAGCCTGCTGAACTGCACACTTCACCGGATGTTGCCGAGTCGACGATGTCGATCAAGGCTTCCATCGACATTGCGGACACAGCAAGTGACGCAACAACTCCACCAGAAGACATCTGGTCCAAGTGCGAACGTCGCTTGGGCTACACGTTTACCAATCGACAACTCCTTCGCGCAGCACTAACGCACGCCTCCGGAGCCGAACATCGCCTTGCATCCAACGAGCGTTTGGAGTTCCTGGGAGATGCAATTCTAGGGTTCGTCATCTGTGAGATCCTGTTTCGGCAGTTTCCCCAGTATCTAGAAGGGGACCTTACCAAGGTAAAGTCCGTCGTAGTTAGCCGACAAACCTGCGCCAAAATCAGTGAAGCGCTGGGCCTGCAAGAGTTCCTCATCTTGGGAAAGGGAATGACCACCAATCCCACCATTCCCCCATCGCTATTAGCCGACGTCTTTGAGTCGCTGGTAGCGGCGATCTATCTGGATGGTGGCGACGCGGCAGTTCGCCCCTTTATTACCGCCTATCTTGCGCCAGAGATCGAACTGGCTGCGGCAGGTGAGCTAGGTGGCAATTACAAATCCCTACTGCAACAACTCGCCCAAAGAGAGTTCGGCAACACTCCGACCTACCACCTCATGGATGAGAAGGGGCCCGATCACAGCAAGGTTTTCAAAATTGCTGCGCAGGTCGGCCCCAACAAGTACCAAGCTGCCTGGGGGCGCAACAAGAAAGAAGCCGAACAGCGAGCCGCTTGTAATGCATTGGCTGAAATCAAGGGAGAGCCCGCCCAATTCCCGTCGGACTAAGCATTCCCATGTCCGAAACTTCGTCGGTGCCTCACGGCATTTTGCTCCTCACGGGGAGTGTAGATAGCCTACTCGCTGGCAAACTGCTGCAAGCACAAGGCATTCCCCTAACCGCCTACTTTTGGTCGCTCCCGTTTGGTCATGGCGCCAAACATGCCGTGGCTGCCGCCAATCAGCTGCAACTTCCCCTGCAGGTGATCGAAGTTGGTGAGCCGTATCTCAGCCAAGTCGTTAAGACGCCCCGATTCGGCCGTCAACAAGGAGTGGCTCCATGCATCGATTGCCGCGTGTGGCTCTATCAGCAGGCGGCCGCCATCTTGAAAACCACGGGAGCAAGCTTTGTCGCCACGGGAGAGGTTGCCGGCCAGCGGCATGGCACGCAGCGCAAGCAAGACCTAGAGATGCTTGAGTTCCATTCAGGTCTAGCAGGGCGTGTCGTACGCCCGCTTTGTGGGCAACTCTTGCCGGTCACCTTGCTGGAGCAATCGGGGCAGGTAAACCGCAGTAGCTTTCACCGATTCTATGGCACTTCTCGTAGCCCCCAGCAACAACTGGCGATTTCGCTCGGCCTGAACGTCGATTTAGCAAGCACTTATGCCAGCCAGTGTCGACTGACATCTTCACCCACGGCGGAACGGGTTCGCCACCTGTTACAAATCCAGTCGCCACTAACAAACCTGTCCGCTGGCCTCATGCAACTCGGCCGGCACTTCACTTCCGCTTCGGGGACTTTACTTGTTGTTGGACGCAACCAAGTCGAGAACGAGAAGATTGAACAGTTGTTTGCCGCAGGAAGTTCACCACAGCAAACACTGCTTTCGCTGCCCCAAAACAAAGGTCCGCTGGTCTTTGTCGATAATGTGCAAGATCCAACAGCCATCGAACTGGCTAACGAACTATTAGAAAAATACGCTTAGTAGTTACTTTGAAGTTGCTGCCACAACTTACCCAGGTGCGTCAAACTGGGCCCCTCTGCGGGAACACGTCGAGCATAGGCCACCTGGGAATACAGGTCCCCCAGCAGTTGCAAGCCCGGAGCTAACCCAGGAAATTGCAAAGCCATCTGCTCTACGTATTCCTGCGGCGTCTGCTCGGACTTGCGTGGAAGTCCTCGGTCGGCTCCCCAGGCTTCCAGCGCTTCAAACTCGTACCGCACGAGTGCCTCTGGCGTCAGCGTACATCCTTGAGCATTGAAGGGGCTCGCGTACTCGCTAAACCTTCGGCGAGGAGGTGCTGCTGCCCGGACGGGCTCGGCTTCACTTGCTTTGGCCGCGGCTTTGCCCCCCATGAGGTAAGCCCAGAATGCCCGCCACTCGGTGAGGAACTGCTGCCATGCTTGAGCTAGCTCGGCTCGAAAATAGTACGCCATGACCAGCACACCAATGGCCACCAACAAATAGAACAAGCCTTGCATCGCTCCTCCGAGCGTGAACGTCGGCATTGATGGCAGCCTTGACGGGGCAGGGGGTGGAGTCGGTGGTGGTGGTGTCTGGCTAACATTGCTGCCAGACGAGGGAGCCGGGGGCCTCTCTTGGCTTTGTGGGTTTTCGGGAGGCTTTTGCGTAGTATTAGAATCAGCCCCTTGCTTGGGTTGCTCCCCGCCGGACGCCCCTTTGCCCCCTTTCCCCTCGTCAGGCTTTCCCTTTTCGCCAGCCCCCGAGCCACTCTCCTTGGCTGATGAATTCTTCTCCACGGAAGAGCCTCCCGATCCCTCCTTAGAAGACGAAGTACCGTCTCCCTTGGGCTTTTCGCCACCGGCTGGCTGGTTACCGCTGCTCCCCTTCGCTTCACCGCCGTTTGCGCCGTCTTTGGATTTCTCGCCGTTGGAACCTTTTTCACCAGAAGCTGCCGCTTCAGAACCTCCCTTGCCGGAATCTCCGCCGGGAGACTTATTGGGTGGATCACTTGGTGGCGCTGACTTACCACCCGACTGCGTTCCCGCTGCGCCCCCTGCATCCTTAGAACTCTCCGGCGTTGGCGGCGTCGCAGAACCTGACTTCCCTTTCGCCCCCTCAGGCCCCACGCCCACTACAGAAGCCTTTCGCGCGGGAGACGTGATTTGAATCTGTGCCCAGCGCAGCTGAGTGACCGAGTATTCCGGATTCCGGCGGGGCAAGATCAAGCAAACCACCAAAATCCCTAGTCCCATCACAAGCCCCAGCCCTAACCAGCGGGCAGTCATGGAGACAGGCATCTCGAGGTTTCGTTGACGTAAGTACCGGCGAATGTTGAGAAAGCTGGTTGTTACTAAAAGTCCCATTGCGCTGGCGACATAGGTCACGAGCAACTGAAACGTGTAACGCCGCATTTCCAACGTTCTCTCCCCTAAGAAGAGATTGCCGATCCCAAATAGAGGGATCGCTGCGATGGCAAAGTAAGCCACCCACAGTCCCGGGGTATGGACTTTCGTTCCCAAGGAAAACCAATCCTGCCACCAATTCGATTCACGCGGCTCGACCAAAGGCTGCGGCCCGCTTTTCACGGGCTCTGGATTCGCAGCGGGTTTTGGGGCAGGTCGCCAAAGCCGCTTCAGTAGCCCTTGCCCTGAGGTATCTTTTCGACCTTCAATTAATGTGCAATCCCAAGTCAGCTGATTGGCACTCCACCAAACCACGCCCATGAGCAGCAAACTAATCATCGGACTAACCGACGCCAGAGGACCCGTGAATTCCACAAACCGCAGCAGGGCGATAAACACCACAGCGCCCAGTGCCGCACCAAACGGGGCAGCGTAGCCGGCCGACTCTTCCATCGAGATTCGGGCAACTGCCACGGTCCCCATCACAAACATCGCCATCACAAAGCAGAGGCGGGCGTTGAACTCGCCTTGATAGAACACCTGAATCAAAAAGAAAACGAGGCTCCCTACCATCAGCATGATCAGCACGGGGCTAATCGCAACGACAGCATAGTCGGCAAGTGTTTCGACGGAGCGTTTTCGTGAAAACATAACAGCGAACGCCTTCAAACCCCATTATCGAGTTAAAGAGACCTGTTGGCAAATTTCTCGGATCGAATCCTCATTTTGCAGGTGTCGTGTTTCAATCCCTTCGGCCAAGAACGGCGCACTCGCTTGGGCAAAGTCATACGTCTCAAAGACCGCCAAGACAACCGTTACTGCAAAGCCGCGCCGGCGAAGGCTACCCAGCGCCAGCGCATGCTGTACGGTCCCCTCCGGCAGAAGCACGATCAACGTTGCATCGCGAGGAAGGTTTCCCGCCATTTCCAGCACAAAACGGTCAAACGGCAGCCCATCATTCAGCTCCAAACGGGCCAACGTCTCCATGATCTGCCGAAGGGTTTCCGGACCGGTTGCAGTCGGCACCTGGATGGGGCGCAAACGTTCATTGCGCAACTCTTTCGAGGCTGACTGGTGGGCGCCGCCCCGATTTTCCGCCTGCATCGGCACTTTCGATTCGGCTTGCTGTTCCGAATGGTATCGCTCGGCCGCATCGCGGCCATTGCTGACAAGTCCCACCTGCTGGCCTTGCTGATATAGGCCATCCGCAATCGACGCGGCAGCGGTTATCAGTAGGTCACTTCGAACCGGCTCATGCGCAGGTGAAAAAGCCGCGCGATGAAACTCCAGCATCAATGTGGCACCGGCAATCGTTGAGGGTTCAAACACCTTGCTATGTAGACTTCCGGTACGGGCAGAAGCCGCCCAGTGAACCCGCCGCAAGGAGTCTCCCCTTTGATACTGCCGTATGCCGGAAATCCGCGTGGGATCTTCATACAGTTGCATGGCAACCCGAACTTCGCCCAACATCTTTCGCGATGCCACCTCATAGCCGGCCAGAGGAATCACCTTGGGCATCACCAGCAAAAACAATGGTTCTGTTGCCACACGATACTGTCGGTCGAGACCAAACAGGTCTCCCGTTTCCACAACCACGGGACCAATTCGATAGTACCCACGGCGATTACAGCGAATTTGATACAAGAGGTTCTTTGTTTCGTTTCGCTTTAGCGAACAAATCGTAATCGGTTCCCCAATCACTTCCAGGGCAGGGGGGCGATACATGCGGGCCGCAGGTGGGATTACATCTTCCGCCAAAACCCACGGTACGGATAAGGTGCCACGATTCTCGAGAACGATCATCATCGTGACCGTTTCCCCCAACTTCACTTTGGATTTACTCGCTTTTCGAGATGCTACGAGCCCGCGTGACCAAGTGCGAGTAAGCAGACGACTAAGCGCCAAAAGTGCCAAAAGTGCGTACATCGCATAGGCGAGCAGTCCCAGGTCAAACACAATGGCGACCAACAGGACAAGCAGTGCTCCCGCCACATAGAGCATCATTTGCCCGTCTCACTAAGCATGGGAACGGCAATTTCCGCAATTAGCTCATCAATCACATGCGCCGTCGTTTGCTTGGCCAGCCTAGCCTCTGGCTTTAACAGGATGCGATGCGTCAGCACCGGGCTTGCAATGCGTTTCACATCGTCAGGCAACACAAAAGCTCGGCCGCGAATGGCCGCCATCGCCTGTGATGCGCGAAACATAGCAATGGCCGCACGCGGCGAAGCGCCCGCGCAATAGAGTCGTGATTGCGCGTGTCATGAACGATCTGCAGCAAGTACCTCCGCAGCTTTTCATCGACGTAAATCTCACGAACACTTTTCTGACACGCAACCAACTCTTCCGCAGAAGCCACCGGTTGCAAACTATCCAGTGGATGAGAATGCTGCAGCAGATCCAGTAACTTCAGTTCGTCGTCAAAACTAGGATAGCCGAGGCTAAACCGCATTAAGAACCGATCGAGCTGAGCCTCTGGCAAAGCAAAGGTCCCCTCATGATCAACAGGGTTCTGCGTTGCAATGACCAAGAATGGCGGGCCTAGCCGGTAGGTAGTACCATCCACCGTTACGCGAGATTCAGCCATTGCTTCAAGCAAGGCCGCCTGAGCGCGAGGGGTTGCGCGGTTAATCTCATCAGCCAACAATACCTGGGCAAAGACAGGCCCTGGGCGAAACTCAAACTCGCTGGACTTCTGGTTAAAGATCGAAGTTCCCGTCACATCCGACGGAAGCAGGTCCGGCGTGCACTGAATTCTTTTAAACGTACACCCCAAGCTCTGCGCCAAAGCACGGGCCAGCATTGTCTTGGCAACACCGGGAACATCCTCTAGCAAAAAATGCCCGTCACACAGCCACGCAACCAGCGAAAGCAAGATTTGCGGCCGTTTGCCAACAATCACTCGCTCTACGTTCGTCAAAATCTTTTTGGCAAACCCGTTTACATCCGCCACGATCGATCCTTTGCAACACACGTGCTGGTCATTCTCTTCCATTCCCTGGAAGTTGATCGTAGTTCACCCGACAGCCTACAACCATCCCCAAGATTTGCAGTTTTGCCCGGCAAGATCACTCCGGCAACAAAAAAGGCCTAGCGATGAAGCTAGGCCTTGAAAACGGCTTAATACAAACGGGAGAACTCTATTCCCCCTCAGGAACCTTGTGATCCAAGGTGATCACCGCTTCTGTCCCTTCGCTGGAGACCTTCAGCGGGATCTCAAAGACGACCGCACCGGTCTTACAGACGCCGTCGTCTCCCGCTTTGCAGAAGAAGACCGGCATGGAAACATGGATTACATCATCCCCGTCGCCGGTGATTTTCAGGTCAAAGTCAAAGCTGTCCGAAGGTGGCGCCAACTTTGTCTTACCAAAGGATGCTCGGTCCACCACGCCGGCCTCTTGCGGCGAATCAATCCAGTAAGACATGGGGGCCAGCGGATTAATCTTCCAGCCCTCAGGGAAGTGCAACGACACCTTGACCTTCACCGTGCCAGCCGTCGACTTCACATGGACCGGTGCCAACTTCTCCGTGGCAGCTCCCTTGAACGAAGGCTTTTTATCCTTGGGAGCACCTGCAATCGCCGCAGTTTCAGCAGTCGCCTTGGCAGGAGCCGACAGCCCTTCCACCGTGAATGTCCCCACCTTGCCAGTGGCGATATCGACCGTACGGATCAAATGGTTGTTGGTATCCGCTACATAGAGCTTTCCACCTGCAATGGCCAATCCGGCAGGCTCGTCAAATGTACCGGCCGCATCATCTTTACCATGTTCGCCAGTGCCGGCAATCGTCGTTACGGCGCCAGTCTTCGCATCCACTTGCTTGATCTTCGAATTGTAGGTGTCTGCTACATAGATCGAGCCATCGTGATAAGCCACCGCCAACGCATGCTGCAACAGCGCCTTGTTCTTGGGGCCATCGACATCGCCAAACGTAAAGAGCCGTCCGCCGGGGCGATCGCTGGTTCCGATCACCGTTCGAACGCTCCCCTTGCCATTGAGGGGAACTGCACGAATGGAACTTCCTTCGCTGTCTGCGACATACAGCCATGTGCCGTCGCTGGTTAGCCCGCTAGGCTGCGCAAACGAAGCAAAACCTTCTTCATAGGGACGACGTGGCAGCAAAGGACCATCCACGATGTCTTCGCGTCCATTGCCGGCATAGGGGCCAATTTCCGCCTCACCAAGGGCCATCTTCCAAATCTGGTGAGGACCTGCCATGGCGATATAAAGTGCATCTTCATGAATCCATAGATCCCATGGACTGCTCAGCGCTGTATGCATCGGCAGCCCCGCGTATCGCTTGGGCAATTCGCCCTTTTTGCGGGCGGCATCAAGTCCCGGCCAGGGGTTCTCAGCCTGGCGACCGGTACCCGCAATGGTGGAGACTCGCTTCGTCTTCAAATTGACTTTGCGTAGGTTGTGGTTGTCCGTGTCAGCGACGTAAAGGAAATCACCCTTGAGCGCACATCCTTGGGGATGGTTGAACTGAGCCTTGTCAAAGTCACCATCTCGAACCCCCTCAATGCCGCTGCCGATAACTTGCTGCAGTTTTCCGTCCAAAGACGAAACCACAATCCGATGATGGTTGCTATCCGTGATGAACAGGCGCCCTCCCGCTTCATCGGCCAAAACCTTACCTGGAAAAAGCAAAGGGGTTGGGGCAAGCTTATCCCGTTCAAGCTCTAACTTGAAAGGACCGTCCGTCATGAGCTTCTTGCTGCGGTAGTACGCAATCCCCGGCTTCAGCTGAGCAACTACTTCTTCCGCCTTGAATTCACCGCTGCGCCCCCAAACCGCTTTCCCCTCGGGATCGATTAGCAGTACCGTGGGCCAACTATTGATGCTGCACACGTCCCAAAACTCATGCTCTGCATCATTCAAAACAGGATGTTCGATGTCGTACCGCAGAACGGCATCCAGAATGTTTTGGTCCTGCTTCTCAGTATCGAATTTCGCCGAATGGACCCCTACGACCACCAGATCATTAGGAAACTCTTTCTCTAGCTTTTTCAGTTCCGGCAGGATGTGCATGCAGTTGATGCAGCAGTAGGTCCAGAAGTCGATCAGGACGAACTTCCCTTTGAGGTCTTCCTTCTTCAAGGCTCGGCTGTTGAACCAAGCCGCATCCTTGGGGAATTCCGGCAGATCTAATCGCCGGGTGAATGGGTTTTTCCCACCCTGTGCCATGGCAGGGGAAGCAATCGTCAACAAGGCCAAGACCATCGCTAAGGCCAAGCCAACCTTGGAAGACCTAAAGAATTTCTGGAAGCTCATGTAGAGGTTACCTCGCTACTTCTTAAACAACTGCCGCCCAACACCGGTTTGTGGTAGCCAAAGCAGGAAACTCGGACGGCCCGCAAAGCGTCTAAACCTTTGCCTAAATCTCCCCCAATCGTATACGACCAAATTGCCAAAGTGAACATGGCGTTAACAATCGACGCTAGCACGGGGTCAACTCGGCGGTTTCTGACGCTTGCAAGGAGCTCTCAAGACACTCCAAAATCCGCTAGCTCACCCCGATAGCTAACAATTCCGACACAAGAATGACCCGCACGCACCCTATTTCTCCTATTTTCACATACAATAGAAGTGAATTCTTTCCTGAATATTTGCCTAATCCCCCCAGTCAATCGCTCTTTGAAAAAGGTTTGCAGCAAGTTTGCTGATTCGCCGATTTAACCGTAGTGGCTTGGATATTGCTTGGTGAGAACCTTGACCTGCAGCTACGCCTTTGTTCTGTGGTGGGATATAGTTGAATAATGGTTAGTAATCCGGGTGGTGACGGCACTACCTTGTTGGTGAAGGCTTGTGGTTGTTGCAATCGATGTTGCAACAATTGCTCCGGAGCGACCATTTCGGCGACGTACTCGTCGATGCCACATTGGTGGAGCGCGGGAGGAGATTTCATGTTTCGGTCGTTAGTAATTGCGGCAATCGTGCTGGCAACCTGTGCAGGTGACCTATTCGCCAAGGAATGGGCTCAGAAGATGTTCAAAATCACCAAACATGATTTTGGACACGTCGCACGTGGTGCCAAGACGGAATTCGCGTTTGAACTTACGAACCTCTATGAAGAGGAAGTGCATATCTCGGACGTTCGTTCGAGCTGTGGATGCACCACGCCGTCGATCACCAAGAACTCTCTCAAGACTTGGGAGAAGGGGGCGATCGTTGCTGCGTTTAATACCGCATCCTTTACGGGACAACGGGGCGCCACGATCACGGTCACTATTGACCGTCCATTCGTAGCCGAAGTGCAGCTGAATGTATCGGGCTACATTCACGGCGACGTCGATTTTCAACCCGGCTCGATTGCCTTTGGCGATCTTGAGCAAGGTTTAGGAGCCACGCGTGAAGTGATGGTGACCCGCCATGGCGTTCAAAACTGGAACATTTCCGATGTTCGCAGTGCGAATCAAAACCTCGAGGTCGAACTGGGAAATGCCATCCGTCAGTATGATCGCGTTAGCTACAAGATGATCGTCCGCCTCAAGCCGGATGCTCCCGCTGGTACGATCCAAGATACCTTGACACTTGTCACCGATGATGGACGCCTGCCAACAGTTCCAGTAACCGTTGAGGGGAAAGTCGTCTCGCCGCTAACGGTTAGCCCCGCATCACTCTTTGTGGGCGTGCTGGAGCCCGGCCAGACTGTGAAAAAGCAGCTTGTCGTTCGTGCCAAAAAGCCTTTCAAGATTCTGTCGATCAAAGCGGACGGCGGAGAATTTGAATTCCAGCCTAGCAGCGAAGCCAAGCTCATCCACTTGGTTCCGGTCATCTTCAAAGCCGGCGAAAAGGGAGAGTTTGAACACTCGATCCAAATCGAAACCGACCTGCTGGCTGGTAACACGGTAGCCTGTCACGCTCGCGGGGCGGTCAACGATGTCGAGTCTGGCAAGAAGCAGGAAGAAGTCGCTTCCCTCAAGGGAAACTAAGCGACTAGCCGGCTCATCCACCAATCGCTCACAAAACTAAGGGCCTAACGACCAGTTCGTTGGGCCCTTTTTCATGCGCAGATGCAATGTATCGCGTCGCTCGCGAAACCCCAACCAACTTGCTAGACTTCAGTCTGCCTAGCGTTCACTGCCCCTCAAAAAAACTCTCTTTAAGAAGCCATTCCTTATGAGCCATCCCCTGGAATCCGCGCAGCGACTATTCAACCGGTCTCAAGATTACCTTCGCAAATTGATCGCCGACCTTTCCGATGCGCAAATGCTTATACAGCCGTACGGCCAAATGAATACTCCCGCCTGGATCTTGGGGCACCTTGCCATTGTGAACGACTACACCTTGGTCACGATTGGCCAACCCAAAGTATGCGACAAGTCGTGGCACGACTTGTTTGGTCCCGAGACACCGCCGAAGGCAGATGCCATGCATGGCATCACCAAGCAGCAATTGTTGACCAAGTACGAAGAAGGGCATGCCGCGATTGCCAAAACAATCCTAGCCACGCCTGAAAGCCTGCTTACCACGCCTCACACGATTGACTTTTTACGTCCTTGGCTGGTCAACAACCAAGACCTGCTGACCCACCTGCTTACAACGCACGTCTGCGTCCACTTGGGGCAACTATCCGCCTGGCGACGGGCTCAGTCTCTTCCGTCGGTGTAGTTTCATGGGCGAGTGCAGGCACTTTGAAGTCTCAGAAACCGGGCCGATATGCTAATTAGGCGTACGGCCATGATTCGCGAAGGGTGACTATTCCCCTTCGGTTCTTTCGCCAACCTGCAGCTGCATCTCCATCACTTGGCCATTGCGAAAGATTGTCACTTTCGCTTCGGAGCCGATCGGCGTTTTCGCCACAAGTGTGCTCAGCTGATTGGGGTCTTTCACCTCAATATCATTCCAGTGCGTGACAATGTCGCCCGGCCGAATCCCTGCCTTATAAGCAGGTGCGTTGTCTTCGGGAGTGGTGACCACATGTACAACCCAAACCCCTTGGGGCTTCTCTTGCCCGACGGATTTGGCTCGCTCTTCAGTGACGGAATCCATTCGGATACCAAGCCACCCGCGACGCATGCGTCCCTCTTTGCAGATCGATGTCACCACATCTTTGGCCAAGTTGCTGGGGATGGCAAAGCTGATCCCTTGATAGGCATCACCTACAATTGCAGAGTTCACACCGATGATCCGTCCACGCGTATCCACCAGTGGCCCACCACTGTTTCCCGGATTCACGGCTGCATCCGTTTGCAGGAAGTCTTGATAGACATTTCCCGCCAATCCTGCACGATGCTTGCCGCTCAAAATGCCGGAGGTAATGCTCTGAGTTAGTCCAAACGGGCTTCCCATCGCCCACACCATAGAACCGACATCGGCTTTGTCACTATCGCCCCATTCCGCTGCGATCAGCCCTTCGGCTTCAACGCGTAACACGGCCAAATCAGTATTGCGATCAAAGCCAATCATCTGGGCATCAAGTTTGCGTCCGTCGGAAAGCGAGACATGGATCTCTTTGGCATCCGCAACAACATGGTGATTGGTGACCAATATCCCACTTTTGTCGATGATAAAGCCAGATCCTTGTCCATCCATTGGCATTCTTCCCTTCCCTAGCCCGCGCCAAGAAAGGCCGGAAGGCGAAACATCCCCATCGCGCGAGAGCGTATGAATATGAACCACGCTCGGGCAAACGCACTCCGCTACCTTTTGAGACTCGGCCGATAACTGCGAAAGCGGCGAGTCCTTCAGTTCTTCTCTTGCCAGTTCGTAGCGAGCACGTTGCTGCCCACGAGCCGCGGCGTAGTGCAAGCTTTCCACAATTCGGGGAAGCGTATAGCTAATGCCTAACAGAATTGCCAAAAAGCATAGGAGCCAGGCAAGCTTGCCCCAAGCAACCTTCAGACGTTTTGCCTCACGCTGCAACATGCGATCAATTTGAACGCTCTGCGCTTGCGACTCAACCTGGTGAGGCTCCTCAGGGATCGAGGCCGCAGGATCCGTCGACAATTCGGCGTTATCCCGCGGTAAAGCGGACGAATCAACCGGAACGGCTTTTGGTGACTCATCCATGCCCTCATCCTTGTGAAAAAGGCTCTGGCCTATCTAGGCACAAAGAAGACCTTAGCAAGCTTCGTATACAACTGCAGAACACCTTTTCTGCAGTCCCTCAAGTATACGAGCCGACTCTCGAAGATACCACTACTTTGGCCGAGAAGAGCCGCCAAGCACTTCGGCCAGCACCTGACGCAGATCAGCTAGTTCGCGATCATAACCACCTGAAAGGATTGGGAACCGGCACCAGGTCTTGGGATCGAGGTTTTCATCATCCAGGTGAAAACTAGGGGCATAACGTTCCCGCTTCCACTGATTTCGGCACCAAAGCCGGAAAAACCGCTCAATCCATTGCACGAGCTGCTCCGGTCCATACTGGGCAAAGTCGACTCGCAACTGGTAAAAGACCTCGCGTGGAGACAGTTTGTCACGGATGGCCAACCGCTCAACCGCGTCTAGCAAATCGTACGGCATCAGGTCTCCCTCATCCGTTTGTTGGCTTGTAGCGGGTCGCAGTTCGGCCGTCGGCTGCTGAGCATTCACGTAATTCAGCGCCGGAACCTTGGCAGCCGTTCCGCTATCTAGCTGGGGGCCTTGGGATTCCATCCAGCGTAACCAGTGCCGCAAGAAGGCCTTGTCGATCCCCGCAATCGGAGACAAGCCCCCTGAGGTATCGCCATCCATCGTGGCATAGCCCACCGCAGCCTCCGACCGGTTGCTGGTGGAAAGTAGTAGCGCGCCACGGATGTTCGTCAGGAGCCAAACACCGGGCGACCTCGTGCGAGCTTGAATGTTTTGCAGCGCGATATCGTCGGACTGCCAAGAGAGTTCTCGCCCAATCGCTTGCGACACATTTTGTATGTATCCCTGCACAAGCGGATCCACATCAAATTCCAGGAACTGTGCCCCCAGCGCCAGGCTCACTTCACGTGCTGCCGTACGTGTCACTTCACCGCTGTTGCGCGTTGACTGATAAACGCAAACCAGCAATCGTTCCACCCAGCGCCGAGCTTCCACTATTCCTTCTGCATCCCGCACGTACGAAAGCTTCTTTTGAAAGGCAGCAGGCCCCAACTCTTCCAGTCCGAACTGAATCATCTTGCTGGCTAAAACCGATACGGCTGCTGAATCGGCCCCACCACTCATCGAAACCACAAAGCCTGATGATCGGCTTTTTCGCATATAGTCAAACAGCCCCAGCGCCACCGCGCGCGTGAACTCTTCCTCTTTGATCTGCGGCGAGGCCTCCCACGTAGGGAGTTCAAGCGGCTGCTTTTCGGGAAGTAGCGTTGGAAAGGTAAACGAGGCCGATAGCCGGTCGCCATCTCCGTCGCCGACAATCGGCCGATAGCTGGCGGTGCGAGATCGCGTCGTGCGCAACAAGTCAACATCGATCACTGCGCTAGTGAGCAGGGTATCTTGATAGGAAAAGCGTGGCCCCGCAGTTAGCAGACGACCGCCACTTGCGATCATCGCATCCCCATCATAGATCGCTCGGCCCGCTTCATTGCCCAGAAGATTGGAATAGACATACGCCACTTGAAAGGCGCGTGCCCCTTCAATGACAAACCGCTTACGTACTTCATGCTTCCCAAACGCAAAGTGGCTCGCGCTGGGGTTCAGAATCAAATCGACACCACGTCGCGCTAAGTTTCCTCCAGGCCGCTGAGCGACCCAGGCGTCTTCACAAATCTCAAAGCCGATTCGCACATCCCCAATATCAAAGATGTAGTCGCCCAGGGGATAGCTTTGTCCAAGACAATCTAGTTCAGCTCGCCGCCCCTCCGGCCAAGGCTTAAACCAGCGAGGCTCGTAGTGAATGCCTTCCCCCGCAAGGTTTTGTTTACCAACAAATCCAATCACACGACCGTCGACGATTAGACAGGCCGCATTGTAGAGCGAGCCATGGTGCAGCACCGGCAAACCTAACGAGACAATCATCCCTTGCGTATGGGGCAACACTTCCCCCAGCACCCGTTCCGCTTGTCGCTGGGTCTCTGGAGAGTGAAACGCATCCTCACAGCCATAGCCCGAGATGCAAAGCTCTGGCAAACAGAGAATGCTGACATCGGCCTCCCGCGCCTGCTGGATCGAAGCGATGATCCGCTGTTGATTGCCTACCCAGTCCAGCGGCGTTTGGTTGAGGACTCCCGCTGCCACACGAATCAGCTTCATGGATGTTTCTTTCCGGCAACCATTCTCAATCTCAAAACAGGTATTGCTTGCGTCAGCACTTCATTCAATTACGTTGGGCGATAATCGCCGCATCGTATCGCCCATCTTCCAACCACCCCTCTTCATAGTGAACCACTTGAAGCGTTTGGGCAAGAGATGGCAGTTCGCCATTCTCCAGCAGGAACGGGGCAGGGGGGCGATCATGCCTTTCCAGGTTCATTTGGGTCGGTTGAACCATCACGAAATGCCCGCCCGACGACAGTAAACGAGGAATCTGCTTAAAAAGGGGCCGGTGGAGGTAGCAAACGGACACAATCAAATCCCAAGTCCCCTCCAGTGCAGGCCCTTCTTCCAAATCCCAGACTCTCGTCGAAACGTCTACGCCTTGTGCATCAGCCCGCTGTTTGGCCAGAGCCAATCCCACTTCCGAAACATCACAAAGCGTCACCGCATAGCCCAGCTTGGCCAGATAAATGCCATGCCGACCAGCACCCGAGGCTAAGTCCAAGGCAGTCCGCTTCCTACCATCAGCCGTTGGCTTCATCGTCTCCAGCAAACGGACTAGCACCCGTGAAGGCTCCGTCGGTGCCACAGCGGGGTCCTGATACTTGGCATTCCATTTCTGTCGATCAAATTCTGGCATGAGTTCCCATCACCCCTCGAAGCAAAACCGACAATCATCTTGGCTGCAACTTACCAAGGCCCAAGATGTCTCGCTGCTGGTTAACATGAACCAGTACAAGTGGCTCACTGGACCAAAACCCGACTAGCTGCGAGCTGGTAATCCCTAGTTTTTCTGCCGTCGGCCGAAGCTGCCATCTCTCGGCAGCTCCCCAATCCAGACTTTCTGCAAGTAAGGCCGGAAAATCGTCATGACCGGTACTAACCCGCATCTTTTCGCCCGCAGAACGCTGCTTCCACAGCGTACTCAGTCCGGCCGAGCTGATGACCGGTCGTCGAATGGCAATAGCTAATTGCACGCGCAATCGCAGCACCGCCATCTGTCGATTGAGGGCTTGGCTGCGTCGTTCACTTGCTTGCCCAATGGTTCCACTAGGCAAATGCTCAATGACGATGGCTGTCTCTACTTTGTTGCGGTGCTGTCCCCCCGGACCCGAGGCGCGCGTCCGCTTAATCTTGCATTCTTGCAGCAATCGTTCTTCGTCCCAAGCAGCGGGATGATCATAGCCCTCCATGAATATCCCTCTTAAACGCCAGGTACGGTTTGTGACGTACCATGATGCCGCTTTCCCAACCCCAACAAAAACGGCACTGCCTTTTTCGCCCATTCTTTTGGCGCTGGATACTGGCTCGCCTCGTCAGCAAAACATTTGCGAAGCATGTCCGTATCAATGATCCCTGGATTAAGAGGCACTGCCACCATTCCTGCCGGCAGCTCACTTGCCAAGGCGAGTGTCATCCCTTCCACGGCATACTTACTAGCGCAGTAAGGAGCAACCTCAGGAGAAGTTGACCTTCCCCAGCCCGAACTTAGCGTCACAACGGTCCCACGCTGCCTGGCCACCATGCTCGGCAAAAATACCTTCAGCGTATAGAACACACCCAAGATATTGACTTGCACCAGCTGTTCAAATTCCTCGGCGGGAACTTCCCACAGGACACGAGTTTCATTCATCACGGCAGCATTGCAGATCAACAGATCCGGCGGCCCCTCACCCTGAACAAGGGCATCAGCCCACACCTGCATGGCCCCCAGGCTGGTCACATCCACCACGTCAAATCGATGTGGCGCGGGGAACTTTTGGGCAATTGCCGCCACGCGGTTTGATGACTGGCTACACCCAAAAACCGTGTGCCCTTGCTGGATAAACTCTTCTGTCAGGGCCCGCCCCAGTCCGCGTCCTACGCCAGTGATCACGATCTTCATGCGAATTGCTCGATACGATGTAGCGGAATTGATAATCCGTACTCTAATAGGTTCCCAAAACATATCCTGGCAGATAATGCCCCAACTACCAAGTGCACAGCCTTGCCAGCCCTAAGACCTTCGGGCTAGCCTTGATAGGGAAGCAGGAACAACATGCACCCGACGAACGATTCAATGAGCACCCCCGAAGCACCACGCTACGTGCCATCTCGTGCCTATCCGCGATATAGCTATGTTCCTGGTCTATACCCCCATCCGTTTAGCCACTCCGATGGACATTCCTTCGGCCAACATCCCAGTCCCAGCTTGCCACTCACTTTGGATAGTTGGCAAAGTCACTTGGACTACCTTTGGGGCTTTGACCTGTTCAATGCTGGATTCTACTGGGAAGCCCATGAAACCTGGGAAGCCGTTTGGAAGGCAACAAAAGCCTCTGCCGCCAACCCTGCCATGGACAACCTGGTGTGCCTCGTGCAAGGGCTGATCAAACTAGCGGCCGCAGGTGTCAAAAAGAGAGAGCAAAACCCGATCGGCACACAGCGTCACCTCTCCCGGGCTATCGAACTTTTGCAGTTGGCAGTTTCCGATGCATCGCCAAAACCTTCCCAGCCACCAGTGATCCTTTGCGGGCTAAAACTGCCTGAGCTTGGCCAGCAAGTGCAGCAGCTTTTGCAAGGCGATATTCCCTGGTGTGCATCTGCCTTAAAAACCTCGGAACCCTCCCCAGCGCCCTGCATCGTTTTTCCGTTTTCACTAACGATTGTCGGGCTCGTCAAGTAGAATTGCCGCCGCAATTGTGAAGATTGCCGCTTCGCAAACGCCACCGGCCTTGAAAACTTCGCGTTACAAGTGCGCAAGGCCCCGAAAATCCAAAAATCACCAGAAATGCCCGGCATAAACTCCGTCCGTTTTGCGGTATAATCGCGGGTTAGTCCTGGGGAAGAACCACCGCAGGGGGGCGAGCTCCATTTTGCCTTCCTGCCCAATGACTTTCTCCCTCGGTGACGTTTCGCAAACCTTGAGATTGCATCTTGATCGCATTCTGGAATCGAGCTTCCGTTTCATGAGTGATTCACTTTCCAAAAAAGGGTGGTTGGGGTTTGATCTTGGTGGCACCAAGATGATGGCTGCGGCCTTCAGCCCCGACTTCCGTGTGGTGGGGCGCAAACGCCGCAAAACCAAAGGCTCCGAAGGGGTAAGAGCGGGCATTGACCGCATCCTCGAAACGATCAAGGATGCGCTCGAAGAAGCCAAGCTCTCCTCAAACGAACTTTCTGGTATTGGAATTGGATGCCCTGGCAATATCGACCTCGAGCGTGGCGTGGTCGTTGACACCGCGAACCTCGGCTGGAAGCATGTTCACTTGCGAGAGGTTCTCGAAAAAGAATTCGAGTGCCCCGTCGTTTTGCTCAATGATGTTGATGCTGGCGTGTACGGCGAGTACCGCTTTGGCGCTGCTAAGCATTCGCGCAGTTCGCTGGGCGTCTTCCCAGGAACTGGCATCGGTGGTGGGTTCGTCTACGAAGGACAGATCCTTCGGGGCAAGACCCTTTCCTGCTTTGAAGTCGGGCACGTCCTTGTAACTCCCGGCGGACAACTTTGTGGCTGCGGACGCTTTGGCTGCCTCGAGACCGAAGCCAGCCGTTTGGCCGTCGCCTCACAAGCTGCTGCGGCCGCCTTTCGTGGCGAAGCACCTTATCTGCTAAAACATGCGGGGACCGACCTCTCTGCCATCCGCAGCGGCATGATTGCTGAATCCATCAAGGAAGGCGACAAGGCCGTTGAACAGATCGTCAAGCGTGCGGCCGCATTGATCGGCCAAGTCGTGGGAGATGTCGTTAACCTACTAGCGCCTGACACGGTCATTCTGGGCGGTGGACTGGTAGAAGCGATGCCCGAACTGTTTGTCGAAGGTGTAGAAGAAGCGGCCAAACGACGTGCAGCTCCTCCATTCACCAAGATCTTTCGTGTTGTCGCCGCAAAGCTAGGTGATGATGCCGTAGTTCGTGGTGCAGCGGCTTGGGCCGAAAAGGTATTTGGCACTCCATCGGAAATCAATTAAGCCTGGGTTGTTTTGCGATGAACTCGCTTCCTGAAGAATCCCCCTTGGTCACTCCACCCCGGCACACTCGTACCGTTGCGGTGATCGATATCGGTACGTCATCGATTCGAATGGCAATTGCAGAGATTGCCTCCACCAAATCGGTTCGCAACTTGGAATCGTTGTCTCAGGCCGTCAATCTTGGCAAAGACACCTTTACCAAAGGGGCCATTAGCAAGGCCTCCATCGAAGACTGCGTGAGAGTGCTAAAGAGCTATCGTCGCATCCTCAGCGAATACCAGATCGACAAGCCCGAACATATTCGCGTGGTGGCAACGAGCGCCGTTCGCGAAGCCAGCAATCGTTTGGCGTTCATTGACCGCATTTACATCGCTACCGGCCTGCATGTCGAGCCAATCGATGAGGCCGAAGTCAATCGAATGACGTTCCTCGGCATTCAGCCCGACTTCAAAGCCGACGCCAGTTTGGCCGATGCCCGTTTGGTCGTTGTCGAAGTCGGTGGTGGCAGCACCGAACTGCTGGTGGTCAAAGGGGGCGACGTCGACTATTCGCATACCTACCGCCTTGGTTCGCTCCGCTTGCGCGAAACCTTGGAAGTCTTCCGTGCACCAACGGTCAAAGTGCGTAACATCATGGAGACGCACATCCATCGTACGGTGGAAGAGATTGCCGGCCACGTCCCCCAGGACCAGCGTGTGGAAATGATCGCACTGGGTGGCGATGTCCGCTTTGCCGTGCGACACCTGCTCCACGAGGTCGATGGAAGCTCACTGGTTAAACTGCCGATCCGAGCATTAGAGGACTTTACCAACAAGATTCTGGGCCAATCCGAAGAGCGATTGGTTCGTAAGTTTGGCATTAGCTTCCCCGATGCGGAAACACTGGGCCCGGCACTGCTGGCTTACTTGCTTTTAGCAAAAGAGCTCAAGCTGCCTCACATCCTGGTAAGCCATGCCAACCTGCGCGACGGCCTTTTAACCGAAATGGCGCATGGCGATGCCTGGTCCAAGGAATTCAGCCAGCAAATCATTCGCTCGGCCATGGACTTAGGACAGAAATACTCGTTTGATCAAGACCATGCGGTTCATGTCGCGCATCTGTCGTCACTGCTGTTTGCAGAACTACGAGAAGAACACCAGCTTTCGCCACGGTACGAAATCATCCTCTACATCGCGGCGCTGCTGCATGAGGTGGGACTGTTTGTTAGCAATCGCAGCTATCACAAGCACTCGCTCTACGTCATTCGCAACAGCGAATTGTTCGGGCTGAGCAAAAAGGATGTTTTGCTGGCCGCCCTGGTCGCTCGCTATCACCGCCGGGCATCACCGCAGCCTACGCATGAAGGGTACATGACCCTCGATCGTGACGAGCGGGTTGCCGTGGCGAAAATGGCTGCACTGTTGCGGGTCGCTATCGCCTTGGACGAATCGCGCAGCCAACGTATCCATGAAATCGTTTGTACTCGTGAAGCAAATCGCCTGATCATTTCGATCCCACGTGTGGAAGACCTTTCGCTGGAACAACTGGCTCTCAAACAAAGTGGCGCCCTCTTTGAGGAGACCTTTGGTCAGCCGGTACTACTCCGTATGGCCCGGCGATAGTTTTCCTACGAGATGATGTGCGGTCCATTCCCATTGCATTTTTGATCCCCTTAGTAACTGACTGTTTTTGCTATGACTGAGCGTGATTCAAAATTCTTTAACCGAGAACTGAGCTGGCTAGAATTCAATCAGCGAGTCCTTGATGAAGCGCATGATCAATCAATTCCTCTGCTCGAACGGCTGAAGTTCCTGGCGATCACGGCGTCGAACTTGGATGAGTTCTTCATGGTCCGCGTCGGCGGCCTGCGCGTACTGGTACAGCAGGGGATTTCAACGCCCGATCCCACCGGAATGACACCGCTCGATCAATTGGCAGCGATTAGCGAACGCTCGCATTCGATGATCCAAGATCAATATGCCTGCTTTCGGGATGAGCTAGAACCCAAGCTCGCCGAAGCCGGCATTAAGCGTGTGGCCGCTGGCGAACTGACCGAGCGCCAAAGCAAGGGGCTGGAACAAGTATTTGAAAGCGAGATCTTTTCTGTCCTGTCTCCCATGGCGCTGCGCGACGACCAAGAGTTCCCGCTGCTGGCCAACCAGATGCTGCACATTTGCGTAATCCTCAAGGGAGTTCCAGCAACGCCTGAGGAACTGCGTCACGCGGTCATTCCCCTGGGACGCACTATTCCACGTATTCTTACCCTCTCGGCCGATCGCGGGTATAGCTACACGTTGCTTGAAGATGTGGTTCAGCACTTTCTGCAGCGGTTTTTCCCCGGCGAGCAAGTTCTGGGAAGCTGCGTGTTTCGCATCACACGCAATGCCGACTTTTCTTTCCGCGATGACCTAGCTCCCGACATGCTCACCGGTATGGAAGGGATTCTGACTGCGCAAACATGGAGACTGCGTCCGTCTGGAGGTAGGAAGCTGCTCTAACGAGCAAGTTATCGCTTATCTCAAGTCGAAACTGGAAGTGGAAGATGAAGATATCTTCCTCGCCCCCGGTCCGGTGGACCTGTCGGCCTTTATGCCGCTAACCGATCGCGCAGGATTTGACTCCCTCAAGTACGCACCCTGGCCGCCGCAACCCTCACCCGATGTCGAACCTGGCATCAGCATGTTTGAGCAGTTGTCACAGCGTGACATCCTGCTTGTACATCCCTATCAAAGTTTTGAGCCGGTCTTGCGCTTGATCGAAGAGGCCGCTGCCGACCCCGATGTGCTGGCGATCAAGCAAATCCTCTACCGCACCAGTCGCACCAGTCCGATTGTTGCCGCCTTGGCCAAAGCTGCTCAGCGTGGCAAATACGTCACCGTCATTGTCGAACTAAAAGCTCGCTTTGATGAGGCTCGCAACATTGAATGGGCACGGAACCTCGAAGAGGCCGGTGTACAGGTTATCTTTGGCGTCAAGAAGCTAAAGACCCATGCCAAGTTATGTGTTATTGTTCGCCGCGAACCACAAGGGATTCAGCGGTATTGCCACTTTGGCACGGGCAACTACAACGAATTAACCGCCAAGATTTACAGCGATGTCAGCCTCCTCACTTGCAACGAAGAGTTAGGGGCGGATGCCGTCAGCTTCTTCAATGCCATTACCGGCTATTCCCAGCCGCAACGGTTCCGCAAGATTGAAGCCGCGCCGATTGGACTTCGCTCCCGCGTGCTGGAACTGATTGAAGGGGAAACAAAACGCAAGAAAGAGGGCCAAAAGGCTTCGATTACGGCCAAGGTCAATTCGCTGGTCGACCCCGAAATCATCCAAGCCCTTTATGCTGCTTCGCAAGCTGGTGTAAAAGTTCGGCTGAACATTCGCGGCGTCTGCTGCTTGCGTCCTGGAGTGCAGGGACTTAGCGAAAACATTACCGTCATCAGCGTGATCGACCGCTTTTTAGAGCATGCTCGCATCTTGCATTTCCATCATGGCGGCGACAACCTCGTACTCATTTCCAGTGCCGACTGGATGTCACGCAATTTGGATCGGCGCATTGAGTTATTGGTTCCAGTAGAAGAACCTACCCTCAGCGCGAGATTGATCGGCGTACTAGAAGCCTACTTCGAAGACAACCTAAAGAGCCACGAGCTACAGCCGAGCGGCCATTATCGGCAGCGTAAACCTTCTGCCCGCCGCAAGCAAAAGCGAAGCCAGGAGATGCTCTACGAGGAAGCCTGCAAAATGGTACGAAAAGACCTTCAGTCGCAGCGCACCACGTTTGAGCCACATCGATCCGTCGGTGAAGAATAGTCACTCCTTCTCTTAACGGGCGAGGCCACCTTGAAAACACTACTGCTAATGCGTCACGCCAAGTCCTCTTGGAAAGATGACACCCTAGATGACCACGACCGCCCGTTAAACAAACGGGGCAAGAAAGACGCCCCACGGATGGGCCAATTGCTTCGGGACGAGGTTCTCGTTCCCGACTTCGTACTAGCTTCCACGGCCCGTCGTGCACGAAAGACCGCCGATCATGTGGCATTGGCAAGTGGGTTTCGGGGTGAGATGCGTATCACCTCGACACTCTATGAAGCAGGAGCAGAACAGATTGCTGCGGCAATTTCCGAAACTCCCGAGTCCTTTGGGCTCGTCCTTCTGATCGGCCACAACCCCGGCCTAGAGGAACTGCTAGAAATATGGACGCACGACTATCGCCCCATGCCTACGGCGGCGATCGCGAAGCTAGAAATTGACATCTCCACCTGGCAAGAGCTGTCACTCACCACCTCTGTCAAACTAATCCAGATTTGGCAACCGCGAGAACTAGCTTAACTCCCTGGGTGTCTTACCTTTTTGGAATCGCACTCATGCCTACAAGACATCGCATCAGCCCCGGCTCCAAAGTACACTTCAGCGATCTTTCCACTCGCGGCAAAGACTTTGCAACTGATCGAGAGGCAACCGAAAAAGACTTTCAACGCCTACGTGACGATATCTCCACCGTTCAAGATCGCCTGTTTGCCGAAGGAAAGCGAAAGCTACTTGTCCTGTTTCAAGCGATGGATACCGGGGGCAAAAATGGCACGATTCGCGATGTCTTTAGCGGCATCAATCCCCACGGAGTTGCCGTCACTTCCTTCAAGGCCCCGACGGCCGAAGAACTAGGTCATGATTTTCTCTGGCGAGTGCATAAGGCGGTCCCTGGCGCAGGGATGATTGGCGTTTTCAATCGCTCGCACTATGAAGATGTCCTTGTCGTGCGCGTGGACAAGCTCGTCCCTGACGAGGTCTGGAACGCCCGCTACGAACAAATCAACCAATTTGAAAAGCTCCTGCACGACAGCGGCACAACGATCCTCAAGTTTTTCCTGCATATCTCTGAGGACGAACAGAAAAAACGCCTCGAGGAACGCAAAACCGAAGTCCGAAAGCAGTGGAAGTTCTCTCCGGAAGATCTTCACGACCGCAAGGACTGGAAGAAATACATGCAGGCCTACGATGACATTCTCGAACGCTGCAATACGCATCATGCCCCGTGGTACGTCATTCCGGCCGATCAAAAGTGGTATCGCAATTATGCCGTTGCCAAGGTGATCGAACATACCTTGCGCACGCTGGATCCTCAGTATCCACCCATGCCTGCCAACTTGAAGGATGTCGTTATCAAGTAGCCTACGGCAGTGGACTGCTTACATTCCGCCACAACCACCCATGCCACACTGCGGCTTGCCACAGCCCATCATCGGCAAGGAGCCCGAACCGAGAGAGCCTGAAGAAATTGCCGGGGTCGCGCTCACGCTAAGTAGTCGCGTTAGTTGCTGCGAGTCGCACTGGGGACAATGTGGCTTTTCTTCTCCCCGCACGAGGGTTTCAAACTCAGCCTTGCACTTTTCGCAGGCAAATTCATAAAGTGGCATCGCAACCTCTCACTTCCACACAACAAAACTCAACTTCGGTCACCCGGACCACTTTAAAGCAGCCGTCTCAATTAGACTTTATTAACCACTCGCCCTTGCTGCAAGGTATCGCTGGCTTCCGCACCCTCGAAAAGTATCTCCAATGCCTTCCATTATCCTAACCCGAGAAGAAGTCCGCCGCGTTGATCAACTCGCGATCGATCAACTAAACATTTCCAGCCTCGTCCTGATGGAGAATGCTGGTCGCGGTGCTGCAGAAATCATCGCCAAACTCGCCAGCCCTTCGACTGGTACTGGCGGCAAGGTCTTTATTTTATGCGGCAAAGGGAACAATGGGGGTGATGGCCTTGTGGTGGCACGGCAGCTGGCCATCTTGGGAATTCCTGCCGAAACGCTCGTACTCGGCCGACCAGAGGACCTATCCCCGGACAGCCACGTTAACTGGCAAATCGGCCAGCGACTTGGGCTGCCAATTTCCACACTCACGGCCGTAGATTCTGCGGCGCAAGAGGTTGAAGGCCGGCAGCTTTTAGAGTCCTTCCTTAGCTCATTTGGCCCCAGTGATTGGCTCGTCGACGGCCTGCTGGGAACCGGCAGTACGTCCGCGCCGCGTGGCCTGATCGCGGTCGCCATCCGGGCCGTCAACCAGAATTGCCCAAAGGTGATCGCTCTGGACCTGCCTAGTGGACTGGATGCCAACACGGGCGTTCCCTTCGAACCAACCATCCATGCTCAAATCTGCCTCACATTTGCCGCCAATAAACCCGGCCTTATCACTTGGCAGCAGGGCCCCGGCCGACAGCTTCACGTGATTCACATTGGCATTCCCGATTCTTTCCTAAATCAAGTGAAATCGCATAGCCCCTAGCGGTTTGATCCTGATAGACCGTCCCGCCGCAAGTCGCAAGCTGGCGTTATAATGAACACCTACTGTTTGAAACTGTCCCCATACATCGTTTTCCTTTTGGCTTGGCAAGTTTATGAAGCTGGCGCTCATTGGCTGTGATTCGGAATCGTTGGCCCTAGTGAGGGCATTAATCGATTCCTCCGCCGATGCCGAACCGGCAAGCCGCATCCAATTCGTTGCTGCCTTCGATGCAGAAAAGTGGGAACAGGAACTAATTCAGCTTGCCGGGGCCATTGAAACTCGCGGCGACTGGGAAAGCATCTTACTGGCCGCTCCTGTCGACGCCGTCCTCGTTGCTCGTGGCCAACTAGATCCCGCCGAGAAGACAGGCTTTTCGGGGCAAGAGCGACGCTGCGAACAACTTCGCAAAATCGTGCAGGCCGGACTCCCTCTGATTGTGGTCCAGCCCGGCTGTGAAGAGATCGTCGGCTTTGAGCTAGAAATGATCCGTTCGGACCAAAACGGCATCTTGGTGCCGTGGTTACCCGGATTTGTCCCCGAAGCGGTTACCGCCTTTTGTCGCCTTGCGCACACCGAGGATTCCCCACTGGGAATAGTCGAGCAAGTCACTGCCGAACGCGAGCTGGCTGATCGCAGTCGCAGCAATGTACTGCTGCAATTCTCGCGCGATGCTGAAATCCTTCGCCGCCTACTGCTAAACATCACCAAGGTCACAGCATCCGGACCAGTCAGCGAATCCATGCGAGACCCCATGGCTGGTGGTCCTCGCCCACTGCTTCCGCTGTCCAACCTCAGCGTCCACCTATCGGGGAAGCAACCGTTTCCCGCGCGATGGAGCGTCATCCCGTCGGAAAGCCCCGCCGGTGCTAGGTTCACCCTTCAAGGTACCCAAGGAAAGGCTGTCCTGCATGTTCCTCAAGACCCGCTCGCTGCTTGGCGATTAGAAATCAACAGCCAAGTCCAGGTACTTGCCCCTGTGCCTGCCGCACAGCAATTGCGATCGGCAATCGAACAAGCTAACTCGCCAGAGCACGCCGGAGACTGGCTTGGTGCTTGTCGGTCCATCGAAGCCACCAGCTGTATCGATCGCAGCCTGCAACGCGGCCGAGCGATCGAGCTGTTCAACGAAGAACATTCCGAGGAGGGAACGTTTAAAGGACTGATGGCGGCTGGGGGATGCCTCATGCTGATGGCAACCTTGGGAATCATCGTCTTCCTTGCTGGCCTAGAGGGGGTGTTTGGAAGCGGAGCGCTAAATCGGGCCTGGTGGCCCGTGCTGCTCGTTACTCCTATGGTCGTTTTCATGCTGCTTCAATTACTACTTGGCCTCACCCGCCGCGCTTCGTCCAATCGAGCACGCTAGCAAACGCTCTTTGCAATGATGCGTAACGATTAGATAAACTTTGCCGGCAACTCCTGCCGATAGCATTGCCATGCAAGGACGCTGCATCCTTGCCGTGTGCCTCTTTCAAGCCCATCGCCACGCTAGCAAGCCAAGACCGGAGTGGAACATGCGATCTCGTTTCGCTTTTGTTTGCTTAATGGCCGCTTCGCTAGCAACGCTCGGGTGCGGATCGCTTTCTGTCCGCTACAACGACCCCTCGGATCCCTTCAGCCAATGCTGTCGTGATCGTCGCATGGTCCGCGATGGTCGACCAGGCTGCCGAACTGGCGCCGGTATGGCCATTCCTCCCGCCGCCAGCGATTCCGAAGAACGCGATGCTGCGGTGCCCGGAGCCAAGTTCCACTCCGTACCAGTGCAACCCGTCTTTGAGCGCCAGCTCTAGGCGACAGCTGGCTTCGTTACGACTTAGCAAGCTCTTCTTAGGCATTCTCTATGCCTGGTTGTCCAGACCGAGACTTGCCCCATCTTGCGGCTCTAAGTCCTTAATTTCTCTTGACATCCGTCACATCAAATGCCCGATTCTCCCCTCGGAAATGCACCTATTGGCCCGGCACTGTGAATTAGTCACCCAACGTGAGTCGGATTCCAAAGATTCCCCAGAAATACGGTCCGGCCCCTGTCAATTTAGAGCGACTCTGCCGACGAATAAATGCCGTATGGAGCGGTCGTATCGACCCGACCGATGAGCCTTCTTATGCGGAATGCAGCTCCGCACTTGCTGACCAAGTCTTCTACCCGCAGAGACTTAGAAAGCAATTTCGAGGATCGTTCGTCATACGGCCCAGATTTAACGAGTCCCTCATGTTTGAGCTACGCCTCAATCGTGTTTCCCGAAACAGCTTCTTTGCCAGCTTGGCATTGGCTGGTGGATTAGCATTTGGATTTGGCGTGGCAAGCTTGCCTGCCGGCGAACGATCGGAGCTGCGCAACAGCCCCATCGTCAAAGCCGTCAAGGAAGCAAGCCCGTCGATCGTGAATATCCACGGCCGCAAGGTGGTAAAGGCCGAAGCTGGCCAAGCCAATGCGACCGATGGCGTCCGCCAAGTTAATGGCATGGGCACAGGGATCATCGTTGACCCTCGCGGCTACATCATCACGAACTTTCACGTCGTCGATGGCGTTAGCAACATTCAAGTCTCGCTGTACAGCAAGCAAGACACCGTTGCTCGCCTGATTTCGCACGACCCCAAAACCGATCTGGCACTCATCAAGATCGATGTGGACAAGCCTTTGCCAGTGCCACGCTTTGGCACCTCCTGCGACCTGATGGAAGGCGAAACCGTCATCGCCATCGGAAACGCATTCGGCTACGAACACACCGTCACACGCGGCATTGTGAGCTGGCTTCATCGCAGCGTCCAAGTCAGCGACGAACAAAAATACAGCGACCTTATCCAAACCGACGCCAGCATCAATCCAGGCAACTCGGGCGGTCCTTTGCTCAATATCGATGGCGAAGTCATCGGCATTAACGTAGCGGTTCGCGTCGGTGCTCAAGGGATTGGCTTTGCTATTCCCATCGATGAAGCCCTCGAAGTCGCGGCTCGCCTTGCCAGTGTCGAACGTCTCGAGAAGACGACGCACGGCATGATCGGTAAGACGAAGTTTGATCCTGAGAAGCGTGCCTTCGTGGTTCAAACCCTGCGTGCCGGTAGCCCTAGCGAAACGGCCGGGCTGAAAGCTGGCGACATCGTTACCCAAATCGATAATCGTCCCATCGAACGTGCCTTGGACGTAGAACTTGCCTTCCTGGGCAAGCCAGCTGGCGAAGAAGTCACCATCGCCTACATTCGTGACGATGCCCCGTCAAAGGCCAGCCTAGCACTAAGCAGTCTTCGCGGCGGATCGCGAGCTACGCTTGCCGACCGAGCCTGGACACAGCTTGGCATGAAGTTGACGCCTATGGACGACGCTCAGTTCCAATCGCTTCAGTCGAAGTACCGTGGCGGCTTGCTGGTGACGGATGTTCGCAAAGATGGCCCCGCCTACGCCCAGGGAATTCGCCGCAACGATGTGCTGGTCGGCATGCATGTTTGGGAAACGCTTTCCATGGAGAATATCTCGTACATCTTGGACCGCGACGACCTTCCCAAGGCAGAACCAGTTGTGTTCTATATCGTTCGCGGTTCTGACACCCTGTTTGGCCACATCCGTTTGGCTGAACGGACCCGCCCCTAGTCATCTTGGGGCAAAAGAGCTTCCAAAAGCCGTCTAAAAGAGTAGCAACACGGCTTCACGCCTCGCCGTGAAAGAGGATAATGCAAAGCAACTGCTCTGCTTTGCATCCTGTTGTCACGACGGCATTCTCCTCCATGGAACTCGAGTTCATCCGCTGGCTGCGTTCTCAACTTCGCGCCGATTCACGCGTTCCACTAGGGCCCGGCGATGATGCGGCCCTGCTGCAATTCGCCCCAGGTCAGCAAGTGGTAGCCACCGTGGATACGGTGATCGACGGGGTCGACTTCCTCTCAGCAAGCACCAGCCCCACAGCGATCGGACGCAAGTCGTTGGCGATCAACCTAAGCGACTTGGCTGCCATGGGGGCCAAGCCGGTTGCCGCACTGATATCCTTCTCATTCAATCGCCAACAGTCGCTTGCTTTTGCCCAAGGACTTTTTTCCGGCATCCAAGATCTCGCCGAAGAGTTTGACTGCGCGATCGCCGGCGGCGACACCACGGTTTACGACGGCCCACTTTCCATCAGCATCACCTGCCTGGGCCAAGTTGCACCGGGCAAAGCCTTTTTGCGCAGCGGCGCAAAACCGGGGGACTCATTGCTTGTCACCGGGCCGTTGGGGGGAAGCATTCTCGGGCACCACTTACAGTTTAAACCGCGCGTGCAGGAAAGCCTTTGGTTGCAACAGCACGCCACCATCAACGCGGCGATGGATATTAGCGACGGCCTCACTCTCGATGCGTCTCGCCTTGCCCAGGAGAGCCATTGCGGTATTGTGATCGATCTAGCGGCCATCCCAATTTCTAGCGCTGCTCGCGAACTTGCCCAGCAAGAACTTTCCTCTGGGCGCGACAATCGCCCTGCGGAACTACGCGACTTTGGGCCAGAACTATTTCACGCCTTGTCCGACGGCGAAGACTTTGAACTCCTACTTGCCGCCTCTCCTGAAGAAGCCGCACGACTTTGCCAAATGCAACCATTCAGCGAGCAGCTCGTTAAGATTGGCACTTTTTGCGAAGCGCCCGGCCTGTGGTACGAAACTCCATCAGGCACACGGCTTCCCTTAAAGCCTTGGGGCTATGTGCACGGAGGCAACGCATGAACCCTACCAACCTCCCTTCACCAGCTATCACGATCCCGACCCACTCCTTAGAGCAGACCAAACGCCTGGGGCAAATACTTGCCACGTACCTTCCCGCTACGACGATCGCGCTGCAAGGAACACTCGGAGCCGGAAAGACTCATTTAGCAAAAGCCATTGCAGTTGGCTGCGGCATTCCCGAAGACGACGTCACCAGCCCCACGTTTGTCATCTGTCAGCAGTACATGGGCAAGCGACCGCTGCTCCATGCCGACCTTTATCGCTTAAAAGACGAAGACGAGTTTTGGGAACTCGGGGCCGAGGAATGGTTTACACTTCCAGGGCTTGTGCTGATTGAATGGGCCGACAAGTTCCCTCGCTGTCTTCCCGTCGACCATCTACAAATTGAGATTCTGGTGTCAGGTCCGGACTCAAGAACGTTTGTACTGCGTCCCATGGGTGATTTTCCCACAGCCGTCCTGAAGGAAATTGAGTTAGCCTGGACCACTCAATCACCCTAAAAATCGCCCCACCCGGGCTGAAATACCAATGGGCTTACTGGAAAAAAACGGGGTTCCAGCTAGAACTAAGGGCATCTTTCCCGTTTGATACGCAAATTTCTTAGGTGGAAAACCTGTTATGGCACGTTGGCCGAGGATGTTTTGGACGACCCTCTTTACCTACGGCGTGATGTTTGTGCTATTCCCGCTAGTTTGTTGGCTGGCCTATTTGTTTGTGCAAGGTAAGCTGTTCTAGCCCTCCAAACAGAACCTAGCCAAGCGACCCCGCTACCGATGACCACGTTAAATCGCCTTCTGGACAAGCTTACTCCCGTTAATCAGCAACATCTTGTTGCGTTCTGGGACGAGCTTTCGGCAGATGACCAGCAAACACTGGCCACCCAGATCGAAGCCATTGACCTCCAAGTTTTGGCCAACCTTCGCGCCCAAGGTCAGGCGGAAGCCAGCGGCGGTGCGTCTTCGCAAGTCGATTTTACAGCCTTAGCAGCCAAGGCCGCTGCGCCACCTGCTATCCGTCTCGATGGAAGCGGTGCCTCTTTCCAAAAGGAACAAGCAATTGCGCGCGGTGAAGCAGCGCTCCGAGCTGGCGAAGTCGGCTTCATCCTCGTAGCTGGCGGACTTGGCACACGGCTAGGCTTTGATCGACCGAAGGGGATGTTTCCACTTGGACCACTTTCCGGCCGGACGCTTTTTCAAATCCTGTTTGATCGACTCATCGCCGTCCAAACACGCTACGGCAAAACCATTCCACTTTATGTAATGACCAGCCCAGCAACAGATGCTCCCACGCAAGCATTTTTTGCCGACCATCAATTCTTTGGACTTGATCCGCAGCATGTTCACTTCTTCTGCCAAGCGACAATGTGGTGCCTGGATGAGCACTGGAACAAAATCCTCTTAGCATCCAAGGGGAGCCTGTTCCTCGGTCCCGATGGCCATGGCGGCATGCTCTCTGCGTTTGAAAAGACCGGCTGCTTAGCTGACGCTGATCGCCGTGGCATTAAAACCTTTTTCTATGGCCAGATCGACAATCCCCTCTTACAAGTCTGCGACCCCTATTTGATTGGCGCCCATTTGCTGGCCCAGTCTGAAATGACAACGCAAGTCGTTGCCAAGCGTCACCCCTTAGAACGTGTTGGAAACGTTGTTTCCGTGGATGGGCGAGTTCAAGTCATTGAGTACAGTGACCTTCCCGATTCGGTGGCCCACCAAACGGACGAAACGGGTAATCTAAGCTTGTGGGCCGGCAACTTGGCCGTTCATTTAATGGACACCAGCTTTTTACAGCGCTGCGCTGCCGATGCCCACTCGCTGCCATTTCACGTGGCCCGCAAAAAGGTCCCTTGTCTCGACGAGCAGGGGCAGGTCGTCGATCCCAAGACCCCCAATGCCGTGCGATTTGAGAAATTCATCTTCGACTTGCTTCCTCAAGCGAAGAATTCGCTGGTAATCGAGGCCGATCCGGCCGAAGCATTCGCTCCCGTAAAAAATGCCCCGCACGAAAAGACGGATACCGCCGCCACGGCCCAGGCAGCAATCCTCGCCCAGGGAGCCAAGCTTGCAGAACAAGCCGGGCTGAAGATCTTGCCTGGCGCCCGCCTTGAAATCAATCCGCGCTTTGCATTGGACGCTGCTGAACTCTCCCAAAAAGTTCCCGCTTCTAAATCGTTCACTGGCGATACGTACTTAGGTCCCAATTAGTTTTGCAGCTACGTTTACCGCCGCTTATCCTTACGCCGCTACCAGTACTGTTATCCTGAAAGACGTTGAAATGCTGTACGCGATCATCATGGCTGGTGGAGCAGGCACTCGGTTTTGGCCGCTAAGCCGTGCACGCACTCCCAAGCAATTGCTTGACTTGGTAGGGGGCAGCACGATGATCCAGTCAACCGTTTCAAGACTGGGTTCTCTGGTTCCACCAGAACGAGTGTTCATCATTACCAATGCGCTGCTGGTCGATGCCATTCGCGAGCAGCTTCCGCACCTACCGCAAGAGAACATCGTCGGCGAACCTTGCAAGCGCGACACTGCCCCCTGTATTGGCCTGGCCGCCCAGCTAGTGCTGAAGCAAGACCCGGATGCGACGATGGTCGTCATGCCATCCGATCACTTGATCCAGCCCGATCAGGCGTTTCAACAGGCTCTCGCGGGCGCTGCAGAAATGGTAGATCAAAACCCAGGCCGCATCGTCACGTTCGGCATTCGTCCCTCCTATCCAGCCGAAACCTTTGGCTACATTGAACGGGGCGAAACCGTTCCTTCTTCCCGACTAGAGCTACACGCCTTCCGCGCGAAGCAATTCCGGGAAAAGCCAGCCCGCGCCGTCGCCGAACAGTATGTCGCCGCCGGAACGTTCTACTGGAATAGCGGCATCTTCGTTTGGAAGGCGCAAACGATTGCAGCGGCGCTGGCTCAACATGTACCGGAGATGCATCAGCGACTTGTAACGATTGGCCAGCACCTGGGTAAGCCCGACTACGCCGACGTATTGCAACGTGAATTCTCGGCCATCGTCGGCAAATCCATCGACTATGCCGTCATGGAAAAGCACAAGGACATCGCCATCATCGAGGCCACTTTTCAGTGGGACGATGTAGGAAGTTGGCAAGCCCTATCACGCTCACTAGGTACCGATAGCGACGGTAATACCCTTGTCGGCAAGACCATCGCCTTGCGTTCGTCCAACTGCATTATCCGCTCCGCCGGAGAGCACCTGATCGCGACGATCGGCATGGAAGACTGCATTGTAGTTCACACGCCCGATGCGACATTGGTCGCCCACAAGCGTGAGGAAGAGTCCATTCGCGAAATCGTGAAAGCCCTGCATGATCGGGGGGAAACCCGTCTGCTTTAGAAAAGGCCTCGGGCGACGCACCTTTTCGGGGCGGGAATCCGCCAAAACACCCCGTTTCTTAAGCAGGTCGATGTTGGCGTTCATCGCGACTCCGCTACAATAAAGGGAGTTGGTTCCACCTGCCGGATTCGAGGGAAGGTGTGCACTTCATGGACGCTGGTCGCCTCATCAAATCTGCGAATGCCTTGAGCAAACCCCTGTTCTCTAAGAATCGCTGGGGGATCGGGATACTTTGCGCACAGGTCGGCCTTGCCGCTAGCATGCTGCTGCTTCCCTGCGTCCATTCGCAGGAACCCGCGGCGCCAGTCGCCACGCCTGAGCCAGCCCAAAAGCCTGTCAATGTGACGGGTAAAAACCTGCCCAGCCTTCCTACCATTTCAATCTCTGGCGAAATCAATTGGAGTGATCTCCATGTTGAGCATGGCTGGCGGATCCAGCGGCATGCACAGCTCGACCTTTACCGCCTACTGGACGAAAAAGGGTTCCGTCGTTACTGGGGAACTTTCGAAGAATGCCAGTCTGCTCTTAGCGATGTTCGTCGCCAAAAGAACTGGGCCGCTCCTGCCGGGACTGCCGTCGTCACCTTGCATGGGCTCTTCCGTTCACGCGCTTGCATGGAGTCGCTCGGAGAGTCCCTTTCCAAAGACGATAGCTGGACTTGGGTCAATGTCGGCTATGCCAGCACACAAGGTTCGGTTGAGGACCATGCCGAGTCCCTCTCTTGTGTCTTGGAAGGGCTCGACGGTTTTGACAAGTTGCACCTCGTTTGCCACAGCCTGGGAAACCTTGTTGTTCGTCGCTATGTTGCCGAAGCCGACTGCGAGAATCCCCGCTGGAAAGTCGACCCTCGCATTAGCCGGATGGTAATGCTCGGTCCTCCAAATCAAGGGGCGGCCCTCGCTCAGTTTTGGAAGGGGAACAAGCTGGCCACCTGGGTTGGCGGCCCGGTTGTACAAGAACTTTCTCCCGGTTCCGACCTGCTTTCCACAGGCCTAGCCGTTCCTAAGTTTGAGTTCGGAATCTTGGCGGGGGCCTATTCCACCAATGGCCAAGGCAATCCGCTGGTCAAAGGGAAAGACGACTTTATCGTCGGCGTTGAAGAGACCAAGCTCGACGGTGCCAAGGACTTTTGCATCCTGCCCATGCATCATGGCGACCTGATCCGCAACGAGAAAAGCCACAAGTACGTGATCTCGTTCCTAAAAGATGGCAGCTTCGCCAGCGCCGCAGAAGCGGAAAAAGAAGAGGCCGCTGCTGCAACGACCGCTTCCGCTGCCAATACTGGCAAAGCCGCCGAAAAATCTGCGAGTAAGGGCCGTCCTTAATGTCCTTGGATGAAAAGCCCTTTCCCACACAAGGTCGGCTGAGCGGGCATCGACTTTGGCACCGTCCGTGTCGGCGTTGCCCTTTGCGACGCTACCCAAACCTGGGTTAGTCCTTGGGAAATCTACACTCGCAAAAATCCACAGCTCGATCGTGCCTGGTTCCAGCGATTGGTGGCCGAGGAACGGATTGTCGGCTTTGTCTTGGGGCTCCCCGTCCATTCAAGCGGGGCTGAGAGCCAAAAGTCGATCGAGGCCCGTCGCTTTGGCAAATGGCTCGCCGAAGGGACCAACCTTCCCATTGCCTATTACGACGAGCGTTTTTCGTCGGCCGAGGCAGAAAACCTAATGGCGCAGGCCGGTTTTACCAAAAAGGGGCGCAAAGAGCGGATCGACAAATTGGCAGCGCAAATCATCCTGACCTCCTTTCTGGAATCCAACCGTCAATCCAGCCCGCCACTAGCCCTGGATGATTCCCCCAGCGAATAGTCTCTCGTACCAGGCCAAAGGTCTTTAGGGGGTAGACACCTCCGGTGACCACAACAGAAGGCAAGTTTTGGCCCTTTTGACGAGAGGCATCCTTTCGCATACAATCCCTTACTGTTCTATTTGCGAAGCAGCCCGTCCCAACCTAGCTGGGAACTGTGGCCTGCCCGGGCGACTTGGAGTTGGCGTCTGCCGCCGAGTGGCCCTCGCGAGGGGGAGCCGTGAATCTGGTCAGGCCTTAATCGGAGCAGCCATAAGCGGGGTACTCTTGTGCGGGGGCCTCTCCGCGGCAGCCGATTTTTAGCGGCAATTGCCGATCAGAAACGGTTTCATCCAGAAACTGAGGGTGCACCGGAAGAAAGTCATTCATGGCTACCCAGCAGACTTCTTCTCTTTCGGATTCTGACCTTCCACCCGAAGATAATTCCGGCGAATACGTTGTTGTCGCCCGACGCTACCGTCCCCAAAACTTTGAACAGCTCGTCGGCCAAGGCCAGGTTTCCCAAGCTTTGGGCAACGCGATCATGACCGGCCGTGTCGGTCACGCCTATCTATTTACCGGCGCTCGCGGGGTGGGCAAAACGTCCACCGCTCGCATCTTTGCCAAGGCTCTCAACTGCGTTAATGGTCCCACGATTGCCCCCTGTGGCCAGTGCGACATCTGCCAAGGGATCGCTGCCGGCGAAGATATTGACGTGCTCGAAATCGACGGCGCCAGCAATCGCGGCATCGATGAAATCCGCCAACTACGCCAAAATGTGAACGTCCGCCCCAGCCGTGCGCGGTTCAAGATTTACATCATCGACGAAGTGCACATGCTGACCAACCAAGCATTCAACGCGCTTCTAAAAACCCTGGAAGAGCCGCCAGAACACGTCAAATTCATCTTCTGCACGACCGAAGCTGACAAGATTCCGATCACGGTCCTCTCACGCTGTCAGCGATTTGACTTCGCGCCAATTGAGGCCAGTTCGATCCTGGGCCGACTGCGTGAAATCGCCACTTCCGAACAAGTTGAAATCGAAGACGAAGCCCTGCAAATCCTGGCCCGTCGCGCCAATGGCTCGATGCGCGATAGCCAATCGCTACTGGAACAACTCTTCTCGTTTGGCGGCAAAAAAATCGCGACGGCCGATGTTCACGCCATGCTGGGAACCGCCAAGACGGCGTTGCTTTCCAGCCTTGTCGAGACCATGGCCAGCCGTAACGCCGGTGCTGCGCTCGCCGAAGTAGCCGGGGCAGTGCGTGACGGTGTCGACTTGGGCCAACTTGCCGAACAACTGGTGGGTCACTTCCGCGACATCATGGCCGCCCAAGTAGGGTGCTCGGCCGAATTGCTCCTGCACAACAGCGCCTCCGATTTAGAAAAGCTCGCCGGCATCGGCCAGCAACTTGGGCTTGAAACCGTGCTGGCGATGGTGCAGATTTTGGATCAGGCCGTCTCGCGCATGCGGCAAAGCACGCATACCAGAACCTTGCTAGAAGTGGCCATTGTTCGCATCTGCAAACTGGAAGATCTCGACCAACTTCCCCAACTGGTGGCTCAGCTCCGTGGTGGCGGCGTAAGCGGGCCTGTCGCGCCGCGAGTTTCATCTTCGGCCGCAGCACCGAGGCCCTACACGCCTCCCGCCGTCTCGGGGGGGCATTCGGGGAGCACTTCCGAAGCCGATCAAAAAAAAACGGCTGGAATAAGCCCAGGCCCTAATTCCGGCCCAGCAATGGCACCGGCTCCCACTGCCACCACAGGGAACGCCCCTAGCAGCCCCGCTGGGGCTGGCATCTCGCTAACCCCCGAAAATCTCAAGACGATTTGGGGGCAAGCTCTGGCTAGATTAGAGGATATGACGGCCGATCATGCCCGCCAAGCCGAATCTGTAGCAATTTCCGGGCCAAATCGGCTGGTTATTCGGTTTCCCAGGCGATATACTTTTGCTAAGCAGAACTGTGATCGCCCGGATCGCCGTGCAAGGTTGGCCGAGGCGGTTTCAAGCGTGGTGGGAGCTTCCATCACGATCGATACGGAATTACTTCCCGAGGACCATCGGTCACCGGGAGGTCCGGCACAGCGGCCTGCTCCGCCTACCAACCGTCGACAGAGGTTCCGCGATGCGGAGCGACATGCCTTGGTGAAGCAGGCGATGGAGATTTTCGATGGAGAGATCCTGACTGTGCTTGAGCCCCCTCCAGGGCCTGAGCCAACAGAGGCACCTTCGCCCACCGAAGGTTAGCAGCCCGTCTTTTTGGCGGGACGCTTCCCGCAGGTTGCTGAAGGAACCACTCAGGTGAATGCTCACGGACTTCGAAGGTCTTGGCGGGTGGATTTCCTGACAGAACAAGACTGATGGCTCAAATCACGGAATCGGTTGTTAAGGTCATCGACGAATTTGCCAAACTCCCTGGCATTGGTCGAAAAAGCGCTGAGCGACTTGCGTACCACATACTGCGGGTGCACAAGAACGAAGCTCTGGCCTTGGCAGATGCGATTCGTGCGGTGCGAGAGAACGTTCGCTATTGCAGCCAATGCTACAACTTGGCAGAAGGTGAACTTTGTGCAATCTGCATGGATCCTAAACGGGATGCAACACAGATTTGCATTGTTGAGCAGCCGCGAGATTTGATGGCGCTGGAACAGTCGGGGGTATACCGTGGGGTTTACCACGTTCTGCTGGGAAGGATTGCTCCGCTGGATGGTGTTGGCCCTGACCAACTAACGATTGATTCGCTGGTCGACCGAGTTCGATCCGGCGTGATTCGTGAGGTGATCATGGCAACCAATCCAACCGTCGAAGGGGATGGAACAGCGCTCTACATCACGAATTTGCTGGCTGGTCTTCCGATTGAGGTCACTCGGCTGGCACGTGGCATCACCACGGGCAGCATTTTGGAATACACGAACAAAGAGATTTTGGCCGACGCCATGTCGGGGCGACAAAAGTTTTAGACTGCTGACGGTCGTTCGCCTAGTTTTTTTCGGTAGCCGATTGGCGGCAAGTACGACGGTCTGTTTGTACTGGTTATGCAGGTTATTTCGCAGGGCCAATCGGCCTTTTGCAAGGTAGGTTTAGTGAGGCCATTGGCAACAGTGGCTCTCTGTCCATCCAATGAGTTTTAACGAAGATCTCTTGTCGGTTCCCTTGGTTTCTCTTTTGTGGATTTAGGTAGACATGCGTCTTTCATTTGGACTTGAAGCGCGGCAGGTCCAGGTACAGAAACTGGCCCCCCGGATGATCCAGTCCATGGAGATCCTGCAGCTACCGCTCCAGGAACTTCAAGAACGGATTGAACAAGAACTGGCCGAGAATCCTGTACTTGAACTGCAAGATCGCGATCCCTCCTTGCCCGACGAATCCTCGGAGCAAGATGAGCACGAGCCACGCACCCGGGATGTCGATGAAAAAGAGATCGTCGTTGACGAGGCTCACAATAACGCTGACGATTTTGAGCGACTACTCAATCTCGATCGCGAGCTTCCTGACTATTTCGATGAATCATCGCGGCGATCTTCCAATCGTGTGGATGAAGACTCCGATCGCGCCCACGATACGATTTCCAATGTTGCGCAGCGTCCTGAATCACTGCAAGATTATTTGATGCACCAACTGGGAGAGATGGAAGTCGCTCCGGAATTGTTGGCGATGGCCGAACGTGTCATTTCGACACTCGACCCCAAAGATGGCGGCTACTTCCGTAGCACGCTAAGAGACTTACTTCCGCCCGATGCGGGTGCCGATCAATTAAAGCTTGCCGAAGAAGCGCTCTTCCTTGTCCAAAGCCTAGATCCACCCGGCATTGCTGCTCGCGACCTGCGCGAATGCTTGCTACGTCAATTGACGCCTGACATGCTCTTTTACGAAGAGATGAAGACGCTGATTGCATCGCACTTGGAAGACTTGCGCGACAATCGCCTGCCCCTCATTCAAAAACAAACCGGCTTTAGCCTGGAAACCATTCGCGAAACCGTCAAGGAATTACGACTGCTCAACCCCAGGCCCGCCGCGAATTTTTCCGAAGTCCATGTTCCCACGGTAACACCCGATGTGGCTGTCGAGCGCGGCGAAGATGGCTTGTACAAAGTCATTGTCGATGATTCGCGCACACCAAGCTTGTATATCAGCAAGCACTATCGTGAACGACTCGCCAGCGGTACTGCAACGGCCGAAGAAAAGGAATACATCAAGCGCAAAGTGGTTGCTGCCCAGTGGCTGATTGAGTCGATCGAACAACGCCGCAGCACTCTGACCAAAGTTGCGCAGGCAATCGTCGATCACCAGACGAAGTTCCTTGATGATGGTCCTGAATTTATTGAACCACTCAAGATGCAGCAGATCGCCGACAAGGTTGGCGTCCACGTGACCACGGTTAGCCGGGCGGTTGATGATAAGTACATTCAAACGCCCCGGGGAATTTTCCCGCTGAAACGTTTCTTTGTCGGTGGCACTCGCACGGAAGAGGGTGACGATGTCGCCTGGGATATCATCCGTATTCGCCTGCAAGAAGTGGTCGACAAAGAGAACAAGTCCAGCCCTCTCAGCGATGACGACCTCGTCGAAGAACTGAAGAAGATCGGCCTGAACGTCGCCCGTCGCACGATTACCAAGTACCGACAAAAGATGGGCATCCCCAGTTCTCGCCAACGCCGCGACTGGGGCAAATAGCTTGCTCCCGCTTTTCCAAAGGACTCGTTCCTTACAAAGGAGACTGCTTTGTAAGGAAGCCCCTGCTTCCCGCGCTGACGCGGGTTCTTTTTTTCGCTAAAATCAGGCTTCGTCTTAGATCCGTTTAATTCGCCGCCTTGTGAAGGCCCTTGGCATGCTTGCAATTCCTGCTGGATTTGAACACATCACCCGTCAGCAAGAGCCCCTGGCTCCTTACACGTGGTTCCGCCTCGGCGGAGCAGCGGCTCTGTTTGCAGAGCCGACATCCGTCAAGGAACTAACCGCTCTTGTCAAAGCCTGCGCTGCCAACAAGATTCCCGTCAAGATTTTGGGGGAAGGCTCCAACGTCCTGGTGCGAGACGAGGGGTTTAACGGCCTTGTCATTCGACTCACGTCGGCAGAATTCGGCAAAGTGAGCACTAGCGGAAATCGAATCATTTGCGGTGGCGGAGCCAAGTTAGGGCACGTCATCTCGGCCAGCGTTCGTGAAGGGCTGGCCGGGCTGGAAGAACTCGTTGGCATTCCTGGTACCATCGGCGGCGCACTGCGAACCAATGCTGCAACGCACGGCGGTGATATTGGCCAACATGTAGTCTCGGCCACCGTTCTGACCCGTTCGGGCGAAGTGCAAACCAAAACGCAAGCAGAGCTCCGCTTTGGCTATCGCGATAGCAGCCTCGACGAATTGGTAATTCTTGAAGCTGTCTTAGAACTTGACCCAGGCAACGCCGCCAGCCTCACCAAGCAGATGCAGCAAGCCTGGATTTTGAAGCGTGCATCCGAACCCTCGGGCGAGCAGGGGATGGGCTCCATCTTTAAGAGCCCCGCAGGATTTAGCGCGAAGACACTCATCGAAGAGTGCGAGTTAAAAGGGATGCGGCAAGGGGACGCCGAGATCAGCCAGAAGCATGCCAACTTCATCGTCACAGGCCCCAAAGCCAAAAGCCGTGATGTGCTGATGCTGATTGATGCCGTTCGTAAAACCGTCGCTGAACGCACTTCGGTCATCCTCGAGACCGCCATCGAAGTCTGGTAGCTCGTTACTTGCCAACCTAGACAAGCAAGTATTAACGGTTTATTTTTGCAATCCGCTAGGCGCATAGGCGGCCTGGCAATTTGCCAAGGCCCTTAAAACGAGGTGGCCGATTTAGTCGAGACTTCGTCCACCCAGGGCATTCGGGCCGGTTTGGAGCGATTTTAGAGCCCTAGGTGGGCTTTCTAAGCCGTCCGTTGTTCTTTCTGACGCAGATCCCCCGGCCAGAACTGGGCTCAGCACGGCCAGGTGGGCAAAATGAGGCATGCCGGCCAAATAGGACGGATTTCGGCAAACTGTTTTCGGCATTGGTGAAACGGAGTGAATTTGCCAAAATCGCAGCAAGCCAGCTCTTACCAATTAGCACGCCCCTATTGCAGTTTCATCATGGGAAAACAGCCACCAAAGAAACCGACGCTCTTTTCATCGTTCCTATCCAGCGCGATGGCCGGTCGCTGGTTGAACGCGAAGGGAAGGGGAGTCATTGTGGCTGTCACTTCTGTCCTGCTTCTGCTTGGTGGTTTTCAGTACGCGTGGCATCGCTGGGGGAAGCGTGGCGTTATTGGTCGTGCGCATGTCATCACTCCTGCCGACATCAAAACCACGCCTCAGCCCGAGTGGCTTCATGCCGAAGTCAAAGACGAGATTCTGCGTGATGTGAATATCACCGGCAGCTCCATCCTTGATACAGAACTTACTAAACGGATTCATGCTGCCTTTGCCAGCCATCGCTGGATTGCAAAGGTGAACTCGGTCAAGAAGAGCTACCCAGCCAAGGTCGAAGTGGACTTGGTCTATCGCAAACCCGTCGCCGTCGTCGAAGTTCAAAAGTCCGATGGCAAACCTGGGCTGGTCTTCATCGATGCTGATAGTGCGCTACTCTCGCACGCGGATTTAGCGCCGGGGCACTTGTCTGAAAAACAAGCCGACACACTTGGTGCAGGTTTGGCCTCAGGATACTTACGGATTACAGGGGGCAAGCTATCTGCAGCCGGCAAAATGTACGGCCACAGCTGGGAAAACCCTGCGATTTCCGGTGCGGCACAAATTGCTGCGGCCTGGCAGGATCAATGGAAGGCAACCGGGCTATTCCGAATTGCGATCACGGAAGATACGAATGCCAATGTCGTTTACGAGTTGCTCACCAAAGACAATCAAAAGATCATTTGGGGACATGCACCAGGCCTAGAGATTGCCGGCGAACCACCCCCCGCAGAGAAGATCCAGCAAATCCTCGCAGCGATCAAGAAGCAAGGCTCGCTTTCAAGCGCCCTCAGCAAAGAATCGATCGGCGACTTCCGCCCAGCGAAGCAAGTGCGCACCGCCAAACAGAAGGGCGACGTTAAAAGCCGTTAAGTAGATTGAGTGAAAGCAAAAGGCCAACTACGCGCCGTGCTGTTCGGCAACACTGCCTTCGCTTAACTCTGGCGACTGGGGCTCTTTATTTGCTTCCGAGGCCAGGTGCAATTCTTCTCGCACCACTGCCAACTCAGCGGGAGCTTCGATACCAACACGCACACCACCACCGGTGATGCGCACGATCGTGACGGAGATGTTTTCTCCGATCAGGATCTTTTCGCCAACCTTTCGGCTCAAGACCAACATGAGTGCATTCCTTCGCTAGAAAATATCCGTTGACCACAATCCTTACCTAGGCGTTGTATCACGAACATTCTGAATGCTATCACAGGCCTCTTGCGGTCGCAACAGTCTGCCACCACAAGCCCTGGGGTGCCGGTGAGCAACCCCAGCCACAAAACACCCCAAACAACCCATCTTCACCACTTCGCCTTTAGCTAACCGCCTCGGCCGCTTGAGGCTGCATCCGCTGTTCGGCTAAAAGCGTGCTGGCGTTGAGCGTCATCGTGACCGACCAGCGTCCACTGGCGTCGCCGCGAACGATCCAGTGGGGCTGTACCGAAACGGATTGGTGCACTAGCTCAAAGCCCCCCTCGGATTGACTGACGGTCTCAATCGGGAAGGTCCAGACATCACTAGGGCGGTTCATTGAAAGCTGAACATCGATCCCCAGCCATTCATCGACAAGGCCAAGTCCCGACACGCCGTATAGATCGAGCTTGGACCCCAATTGTCCCAGCTGACGCCCGCCCAAATCGTGGAAGTAGCGATCACTCGCGCCCGAGGGAAGCCCCGCAAAGTTGAACTCCACTCCGAAGTTGAACGCTACATCCGGCGGCAGATTCTCTAGCAAGTAGACGATCTCCAGCGACGAACTGCGTGTGACAAGTGTCACACCTTTCGTAACTTTGATGTCGTGTCCCAGCACATGCCCTGGCCGACTCAATTGCACTTGAACACGGTCCGCAGCGCGACGAATCTTGGCTTCGTAGATTCCAGAGACAAAGCCACCGACCTCGGTCGCCTCGTTCATACGTACTTGTTCCAGCGTGGGGCGGCCTTCATAGAAGTGATCCACCAACGACTTGCGTGGATGACTATCGTATTGCAGACAATTCTCTAGCCCCGGCTGCTTGAAGACCACCTTGTTGCTAATGCTGGCAACGTTTGTCTTGCCTTGATTAGCGCCGGCGATGATTTTCTCGTGATAGGCTTCAGGACGGCGTGTAAATGTCGCGCCCAGGTTATGACAAATCGTGCGAACATCCAGTTCGTACAAGTGGCCACCTTGCGCAGGAGCCAACAGGGCGATAAGCCGATCATTAGCCAGCCGCACTTCTTGCCGCAAGTCAAAGTTGTAGTCTTCAACCGTTGCTTCCACCCAGCCACCGCTCTTACCGGCGGCTTCATCCAGCAGGTTTTCGCAGGCAATAATTTGATTGAAGATGGCATTGCGCAAGTGCGGCAAGTAAATGCCACCAAAGGCGCCGTGCCAATAAGGGCAATTGCATTGTGCGCGGTAAAGTGCTTGCCGTGCATAGTCCATTTTCTCGCCGGTAAGGCCGGAAGCCTCCGCTTCGACAAGACGCTTGCTGGCCATCATCATGCGGGAGTACATCTCATTGGTTTCCACGTACTTCACCTTGAAGTTACGCCAGAAACCACCTCGCACAAAGCGCTTGACTTGCGGCCATCGTGGGTCATCTTGTGATTCTTGCACCACACGGTGGTAAGACAATTGCTGATCAACGGGAAGCACCACTCCGTCATTTCTCGGTAGCTACCATCGGGCAGATAGACCTTCCCTTGGGGCGGCACGTTTTCGAGCGCCTCAATCATCGTGGTCGTATGCAACCATTGCTGATTGGCTGTTAATGCATCAAAGAAGCGACGCAGCCAGCCATCTTCATAGACGTGCTTCTTCGTATCAGGCCATGTGCCAAACTTTTCGCCGTCATCACCAAACACGACAATCGCGTTTGCCTGCTTTTCCGCAATACCACGCAAGTAATCAATCGTCTGGCCGATATCGCCAAACGGAATGAAATACCGCATCGGCTCACTACCAGGGAAGATGGACAAAACCTTGCCGTTATCTTCGGTGATATAGTGCCCGTGCAATTCGTCTTCGCTCAGGCCGGCATTCTTGAAGTGGAAATCATCCAGCAACGTGTACTTCATACCGGCCGTGGCTAGGTCGGCCGTGAGGGACTGTTCCCAAACACGTTCGGGCATCCACATCCCCTGAACTTGTGCTCCCAATCGCTTTTCCAGCCAAGCGGTATAGGTCTCGATTTGCCCGATTCGATCGCGTGAAGGAATCATGGTAAGGATCGGTTCATAGAACGGACCTCCCACGATCTCAATTCGTCCCGCCGAAACCAGCCGAGCCAAGCGATCGAGATACTCACCATGCCGTTGGTCGAGCCATTCCATCAACGGACCGCTGGTGTGGAGCGACATCCGCAAGGAAGGATACTCTTCAAAGACATTCAAAAACGGCAAGTAACTGTCTTGATAGGCCTGTTCAAAGACACCATCAAAATTACCAACCGGCTGATGGTTGTGAAGTACGAGGCAGAGGCGAAGGGGGTGGATCATAGCCAATGGTCTTGCCGCCTAATGATAAGAAATAGGCACGAGTCAACCTTGAGGCCGCTCGTGTAGCACTGCGACACGGATTCCGCTGAGTTCATTTATTGAACGGCAAAATCAGTGCCGCTCAGATATAGGTTTTCTAAACGGACACACCGGGCGAGGGATTCAACGCTTGGCGTAGAGAGGTGCGAAGGATGTCAGCAGCTTTCTCTGGCGTGACGGAGTTAATGAATACTCCGGTTGCCAGCTCAAAGCCCGCCACCTTCGTTAAGCGAGGAATAATCTCGATATGCCAGTGATAATGATCAGGAGATGGAGTGTCAAAGGGTTCAGTATGGAAATACCAGTTATAAGCTGTAGGTCCGAGCGCACGCTCGATACTACCGACCAAGTCGCGCGTAAAATTCGCAAGCTCACCAATCCCCCTATCTTCCAAGCTAAGGAAGGAAGAGGAGTGACGCTTGGGCAAAATCATGACCTGATAAGCAAACGAACTTGCCCAGGGACACAGGGCTACAAAGTGCTCGGTCTGGGCGACGATGCGTTCGCGGGCTTGAACTTCAGACTCTAAAACCGTACAGCCAATGCATTGCTCGGTCCGATCATGATGCCGCTTGGCGATGTTAAGTTGGCGGACAACATCCTCGGGTACCCAGGGCATCGCAATGATCTGTGAATGGGTGTGCTCAATCGAGGCGCCAGCCGCCGATCCTACATTCTTAAAAACCTGGGCGTATGCAAATCGGCCATCCTGCTTCAAGGCGGCAAGGCGATCACGGTAGGCCCGCATCGCACACCAAGCCTCATCTAACGTCAGCTCCGACCAGCTCACCACATGGCGAGGCGACTCGATCACGACCTCATGCTGTCCAAAGCCCGGCAAAAGATGGAACCCTGGCGGGTCGCTCGTCCTCCCTGCTATTTCGGTATCCACCGTCACAGCGGGGAATCGATTGGGAACCACGCGCACTTGCCAGGGAACAACCCCTGCGGCAGTTTTGCGCAGGTCGGATGGCTGTGTGTAGTACGAGGCGATTGCCGGAGGCGTATCTACTTCATTCCCGGCACAGAATGGGCAGGGCTTTTTCGCCTCGCGCACGGCGGCTTCGACAAACTCATTGGGGCGAAGCGCCCGTTGGCTACCGATGATGACCCAGCGACCAGTCAGAGGATCTTGTCGGTATTCAGACATATTGCCCTGTGGTAGTGTCACGCCTTGAGCCCCTCAAAGCGTGTTTCCTAGTGCATGGTAATCATGTACCAACAAGGCAAGTCCCAGACATCAGTGTCCAGACAAGCATCGTTGGCGATCCTGTTGATGACGCTCAAAAACTCGCTGATACAAATCGCCGTACTTCCGTGCGCTCGATGCCCAAGACCAGTCTTGCTGCATCCCATTGGTAACGATCTGCGCCCAGCGCTGCGGATCACTCCAATAGACTTCCAGTGCACGCGTTAATGTGCTGCCAAAGGCTTCGGCCGAATAGTCTTTAAAGGAAAAGCCGGTTCCTGCCTGGTCAAGGGTTGCCGCATCCGCATCGACCACAGTATCCGCCAGTCCACCGGTTGCCCGAACCACCGGTACCGCTCCATAACGCAAACTGTAAAGCTGATTTAGCCCGCAGGGCTCGTAATGGCTTGGCATCAGGAACAAATCGCTGCCGGCCTCAATCTGATGAGCGAGTGACTCACTGAATTGCAAACGAGCCACCACTCGGTCTGGACGACGACGTTCTAACTCGGCCAAAAGGGCGTGATATTCTGGCTCACCTGTGCCGAGCACTACCCACTGCACTTCGCGATGATCGACCCAGTCCGACATGATCTTCGCAACAAGGTCCCAGCCCTTTTGGCAAGCAAGCCGCCCAATCATACCGATGACAGGTACATCAGGCCGTTGTGGCAAACCAAGCTGCTCTTGCAAATGCGCCTTACAAGCGGCTTTGCCTACCTTCCAAGATTGCGAATCGTAATTTTTAACAAGGTGCGTATCCGCAGCAGGATTCCAAACCTCATACGCCACGCCATTCACGATCCCTTCCAAGACCGTACTTCGCTCTTTGAGCACACCTTCTAAGCCACAGCCCAGTTCCGGCGTTTGAATCTCTTGAGCGTAGGTCTCGCTGACGGTGCTAATCCCATCGGCAAACACCAACGCGGTTTTGAGCAGGTTGAGCTTGCCGTAGAACTCCATCTGTTGCCAGTTAAAGTAGCGCCAGTCGAGTCCGGTGACAGCCATGTCCGCTGCATCAAACACTCCCTGATACGCCATATTATGGATCGTCATCAGAGACGAGATGTTCTCGTATCCTTGGGCGTGAAAGTATTCCACTTTCAACAGGGCCGGAATCAGGCCGGTCTGCCAGTCGTTGCAATGGACGACATCGACGGCCAGCTTCAGCATGCGAATCGCTTCAAGCGTCGCGCGACAAAAGAATGCAAACCGTTCGCAGTTATCGGGATAGTCCGTACCATCTTCGCGATAGAGATTCGCCCGATCGAAGTAGTCCTCTTGTTCAATCAAGAAGACTGGAACGTTCGACCCGGGAAGCTCACTCCGAAGAAGTCGACCGCGTACAATCTTTTGCCCAATCGGAATATCAAACTTGAGATTCAGCGACTCAATTGTCAGGCCACAATCACGAACGCATCGATAGGCCGGCATCATTACGGCGACATTATGTCCCGCACGTGCCAATTCGGCCGGCAACGCCCCACACACATCTGCCAACCCACCGGTCTTGGCAAACGGCATAACTTCGCTGCTCAGCAAGCAAAACGTTCACAGAGATTGCACCTTGGATCTGGGAAGGGACTTGCGGGCTGTACCACAAGGATGCCCTTCAAGGGAACCCTCCTGCTGGCTGAAGCCCCAGTTATATCGCAGAAAGATTGGACTTGCCAGTCTTGTGGGGGTTGCGATTTTTCCCATTATTTCGGCAAATCGCGCCAGATTGAACACCGGATTTCTGAGGTTTTCCCAGCAAGAATTGCCCCTGCAAGCCTCCGATGCCGCTTAGGGGGCAAAGCCCAACAAGGGAGTTTTGTCCTCCACTATTCGCCCATTGGGTCCGCGCATCTGGCCTCCCCAAAACGGACCTCGTTTGCGAGACCCGTTGTAGCAGCAAGCGCTAGGCCATCTTCCGCTCAAGCCAAATCAAGCAAAGTTTTCTCAGCGAAAATTTTCACACATTTTTTGCCTTGGAATCAAAGGGGTGAACCCATCCAGAGTCGCACAGCGTGACAAAACGTCACACTTCTTCCTTGGCAATCTTGAAGCCTCAGGGCATCACATTTCACGGCTGCATAAAGTTTGCGGCAATCCTCAAAAAAAGCCTCAAGTGCTTGCCCTTAAAGCTTCGCAAACCCGCAGCGTCGCCCTATACTGCGCAAGCTATCCATTAGACGCATTTTATTTTAAACGTCTTATGAACGATGGACATTTGGCAATTACACATGGGCTGGGAACTTACAGGGTTGTTAGATGGGGTTGTGGCTTCCTCATCACCTCGAGTCCTTGCCGAGGTTCAATTGGAGGATTGAAGATGAAGAAGTTTTGGGTTTCGCTGGTAATGGCGACTGCGTTCGCCACCAGCCTGTTCACGGCAGATCAGGCCCAGGCCGGTCGCCGTCATTGTGGTGGTTGTGAGCCGGTTGATTGTGGAAGCTGTGCCCCTGCGGCCGCTCCTGCACCGTCTGCTCCAACGACCAAGCAAGTAACACGGACCATCATGGTTCCGACGATGGTCACCGAGGACGTCATGGTTTCCGTCACCGTGATGAAGCCTGAAGTTCACAAGAAGATGGTAACGGTCTACCGCGACGTTCCCGCTACTCGTGAAGTGAAGAAGATGGTTACCGTTTGCCGACCAGAGCAAAAGGTTCGCCAAGAGACGTACACGGTTCGGACGCCAATCACCGAGACCAAGGTCCGCACGGTCACGGAGATGGTTCCAGAGTCGAAGGAAGTTGAGAAGGTTTACACCGTTTGCAAGCCTGTTTACACGACCGTGGAAAAAGACGTCACGGTTTGCGTTCCTGTATGGAGCGAAGTTTCCAAGCAAGTCACTGTCAATGTGCCTTCGATGGAAACTCGCACCGGCGTTCGCAAGGTCGTGAAGCAAGTTCAAGCTCAAGAGATGAAGACGGTCACCAAGGACCTGGGTGCCTATGAGTGCAAGACCTACACCGATTGCTGCGGCTGCACCAAGACCTGCAAGGTTTGGGTACCGAAGTGCGTAACGGAACAAGTTCCTGTTACCGTTTGCAAGGTGATTTGTGTTGACGAGCCTTACACCTGTCAAGTGAAGGTTTGCAAGCCTGAAACTCGTACGGTTGTTGAAAAGGTTTGCACGATGACCCAGCAAACCAAGAAGGTCTCTCAACAAGTTTGCACGATGAAGCCAGAAACCGTCACCAAGAAGGAAACGGTTGTCACCTGCAAGCCAGTCGCTCGCGAAGTCTCCTACAAGGTCTGCAAGACCGTTTGCGAAACCAAGACCCGTGACGTTGCTTACACCGTGATGGTCCCTCACCAAGAGGAAAAGGTCTTTGTTGAACACTTCTGCAATCGGGTTGCCGAACAGAAGGAGGTTTCTTGCACGGTCATGGAACGTGTTACGGAACAACAAAAGAAGACGATCTGCAAGTGCGTTTTGGTTCCTAAGGAAATCACCGAAACCGTTACAGTCGGATGTGGCTGTGCCGCTCCTGCACCTTGCGGCTGCAAGTAATTTCTAAGCGTGCAGTGACTTTTCGTCGCTGTGCAAATGATTTCTTAAACAAAGCCAGACGGGGAAACCTGCCTGGCTTTGTTCGTTTCTTGGACCTACACCGTAGTACCTTGCGAGTCGATCCGAAGTCGCCAGCCGTTGCTTGCGTTTTGCCGGAGCTTGCGACACAATTCGAAGCGTACAGCTAACTTTGACATCCTGGAAGAAACCATGCCCCTTGCAATCGCCTGGAAAACTCCGCTGGGGTACATCGCTATGGTTGGCCAGCCCGAATGGCTCGAACGGATCTTCGTCGGACATACCGACTTTGCAGAAATCGCGACACCCTTAAGGAAGCCGACGCCGAACTGCTTGAGACGGCACCAAACAGCCTTTGGAAAGTGTGCCAGCGGAAACTAACCGATTATGCCCAGGGCAAGTTGGTTGACTTCAGCGATTTTCCTATCGACCTTTCCTACCTGGGGCCGTTTCAAGCCAAAGTGATCGCAGTATGTCGAAAGCTGCCACGCGGGAAGGTGCTCACCTACAAAGAGCTGGCTACACGAGCTGGATCACCTCGGGCATTTCGTGCGGCCGGGACCACGATGTCTAGCAATCGCTTTCCCCTGGTGATTCCCTGCCACCGAATCATTGGCTCTGGGGGAAGCCTAGGAGGTTACTCTGCGCCTAATGGACTCGACTTCAAGCGCAAGCTACTGGCGCTGGAGCAGGTCGACCTGGAAGAGATCCTTTCCACTCCGAAAAAAACTAAGCCCAGCAAAAGCCTGCGTTAAGGACTTGGAAGTAGCTGCGCACTTTTTGTTAGATCAAGCAGCGCCGCCGGCGCACTGGCAATTCCCCAAGCCAGCGGCGGAGCAAACAGAAGGCCCCAGTACATATTGACTGGCATTCCTACAAACAGGAACGCTCCAAAGTATCCCAGGCACATCAGCAACAGCGTCTCTGCAAACGGAGTACGGCTACGCAACAATCCCAGTAGGCCAAGCACCCACGCCAGCCACAACAGGCTGCCCGGCGCATCCAGTAGCAACCGGTTCATCCGCGTTGTCAGCAGCACAAAGTCCACGCCTCCCAGCGTAAGCCATTGCCCCAACCCCGATCCCTGCCGATCTTCGGGAAGGAGCTGCGCCGCCACTTGCCGACTATGCCAATAGAGAAAGGCCGTAAATAGCATGATCGCAGCGGCCCACATCGCCGCCATTCCTAGTCGTCGCCGATAAATACAAATCAGCAGCGGCGCTACCAGAAGAGGCAACGCCAACTCGCGCATGCAAACGGCTGAAAGTGAAAAAGCAACGGCGGCTACATCCCAGCCCCGTCGCATGCACGCCATTGCGCCGGAAATTAGTGCGGCTGCCCACACCTCTTGCGCATAAAAGGCAAAGCCATCAAAGCACCAAGTGAAGATCCCCATTTGCAACAGTGCCACAAGCACCACCCCCAGCCAGCTTGGCAACGCAGTGGCGACTGCCGCACGCTCATCCACTGGACTAGAAGAGCAGGGGAGGGGAGCCAGCAGCAACAGCAGGCCGCCACCATAGATCAGAATCAGCGTCGCTTGAATTTGCCACTCGCCCCCTAGGAAAGCAAACAGGTAGGCATACGTGGGGAGACGCCAGTTAAATGTCGAACCGACTGGAAAGCCATAGTGCAGCAGCCTGGCCCGCAACTGCGGATAATAGCCACGCCCTTCTCGCACATGGACCACCATCTCTTGATAGAGCGATAGATCCGGAGCTAACTTCGCTCCCTGGGCCGGTGCACCAGTGTCGACTGCGGGCGTACTCTGTTTCGTTTCTGCGGAGCCGGTCTCTGCAGGGGCTGGTCGAACGGGAAGCTTGCCAGCATCCTTCCAAATTACCATTCCGACCGCTGCCACGGACAAAAACAGCAGCAAACACGCTCGTGCGGCCGGCACAGAAAGCCCTACAAACCGTGATTCGTCCAAGGAGGAACTGGAGGGGAGGCGCGGCTTCATCAATTCCCCAGACTTACGACAGAAACCATGACCACTTGGACAAAAATGGACAAAACCGGCCTCGTTTTGAAGGCCAAATCTCGTGGCTGGCCTTTCGACGGCCAGAAGTGTACAACAGAACTCCCCGCCAGGGCCAGATCGATAACCGAATCCCGGCCTCTTGCAGGTGGAAGACAAGCATTTGACCAGCGGCTTTCGGCGCGAATCTACCCCCAAAAAAACATCATGAGCACCTCTTTCGAAAACCTGCCTCCCCATCTCAACCCTCCAGTTCGGACGCTTCTGGGCCCAGGCCCTAGCGATACGCATCCACGCGTGCTGCAAGCACTCGCCAAGCCAACGGTCGGCCACTTGGATCCGTACTACCTAGAGACGATGAACAACCTGCAGGAATTGCTTCGTCGAACCTTCAAGACCAAGAACCCCATGACCATGGCTATTAGTGGTACAGGGTCTGCCGGCATGGAGACCGTCGTCGACAACCTGATTGAACCGGGCGACTCGATGGTGGTTTGCGTGAACGGCGTGTTTGGCGGCCGGATGGTCGATGTTGCCCAGCGTGCCGGCGCCAACGTGACGAAGGTCGAACGCCCCTGGGGTGAAGTTTTTACCGTCGAAGACTTGCTGCCTGTCCTGAAGTCCGCCAGGCCGAAGGTCGTCGGCATTGTGATGGCAGAAACTTCAACTGGCGCTTGGCAGCCGATCGAAGAGATCTCGCGCGTCGTCCACGAGCATGGAGCGCTTCTAGCCGTTGATGCAGTGACGTCGCTGGGTGGTGTTCCCGTAGAAGTAGATGCCTGGAAGATTGATGCGATCTATAGCGGAACGCAAAAGTGCCTAGGATGCCCGCCGGGACTTTCGCCGGTTTCGTTTAGCCCGGCTGCGCTGGAGGTTATCCTTTCGCGCAAGACCAAGGTCCAAAGCTGGTACCTCGATGTTTCGATGCTGGCCAACTACTGGGGACAAAATCGTGTCTACCATCACACGGCCCCGATCAACATGACCTGGGGTTTGTATGAAGCACTGCGGATCCTGCACGAAGAGGGGCTCGAATCGGTATTTGCTCGCCACGCGCTAAACCATAAGGCGCTAAAGGCTGGGCTGGCGGCAATCGGCATTAGCTATTCAGCCCAAGAGGGGCATCAACTGCCAATGCTCAATGCGATCCATATTCCCGCCGGCGTGGATGATGCGGCCGTGCGGACCGGACTTTTGGAACGCTTTGGCATCGAGATCGGCGCCGGGCTGGGAGCGTACAAGGGGAAGATTTGGCGAATTGGCCTGATGGGCTATAGCTCGCGAGCTGCCAATGTGATGTTGGTCCTTGCAGCGCTAGAACAATTGCTGGCTGAACAGAAGCATAGCTTCACCCCCGGTGCCAGCATTGCTGCCGCGAATGCGGTTTATGCAAAGGCGTAGGGAGAATGGCGAATTCAAGGCTTCGTTTGTCGACAAACGGAGCCACATAGCGGGTGGCACGCCCTGGAGGCTTAGCCGAAGGGCGTGGTAAAGGGGCAGGTAATCTCTCGTTCGAATCCGGCAAAGCGTGCCAGCGATACAGCAATCCAACGATGCAAGCAGTGCCTTCTTCCCGTTGGTCGCGCGCCCACGATTTCACATGAATAAAAGCCAGTCTGCCTCCTACTGCATCCTCTCAAACTAGCGGTTGCCGGTGGATTGTTTGGCGAGGCCGTACCAGTCGAGTGCGGGACTGAATTGCTTACCCCCATGCTTTAACCGAGTTTGCGGCACGGCCGGCAAAATCCTTTCCAGCTCTAGTGGGTTGCTGCGCTGGACGGCGCGAAGATTCGCCACATCTTCAGCGGAAGCTTCTGCAGCAATCGCTTGGCAATCATTGACCACGAGCCCCGCAATGGACAGCGACGTTGCCAGGTGTGCGGCAGCCGTTACCGTCATCAACGCCTGATTGAGCATTCCAATCTTATTGGCAACCACAATGACCAGCGGCAAGCCCAGCGCCACGGCAAGGTCAGCCACCGTTTCTGTCTCGGTAAGCGGCGACAACAGACCGCCGGCCCCTTCGACCAGCACGATGTCACTTCGCTGATGCCAGTAAGAAAAGCCTTTCTCTAGCAGGCGAGCGTCGATCGTTTTCTTCTCTTTTCGTGCGGCCAAGTAAGGGGCCATGGGCGCAGCAAACCGCTGAGGACAGACCGCTTCAAAGTCGCCCGGCTTTCCTGCCGCCTTCCAAAGCGCTACCGCATCGCTAGAAACCAGCTTCCCCGCTTGCTCCACACAGCCACTAGCGACCGGCTTGTAAACACCAACCCGCAACCCCGCCTTTACTAAACTGGCCGCGATGCGGCAGGCGACCACCGTCTTTCCCACATCCGTATCGCTTCCCACGATGAACAGGCCAAGCGGTCGAAGGGGGCGTTTGCTTTTGGACATCCTGGCGAACCTTTTCAAAGACATGGCATCCTGCGTTCTACGAGCAACCTGCAATTATGGTCGGCCAACGGCCCCACCAACCATAGGGCGTACGGGCTACCGCAGCGTGTCAAAGTTCCTTAACACCGGGCTCCCTAAACAGCATCAAAACATGGCGTTTTGTTAAGCAGCGAGAAATTCGCTGCTGGAAATGATTGAAATGTTGGCAGGCGTAATTAGGGTGGAGTTAGGGAGAGGCATTTTCAATCCTCACCTGATCTCGAACCTAAGGATACCTAGCCATGCGTCGCGTATTGGCCATCGCTGCATTCGCAGCACTGCTACTTGTTCCCACACTCGCGCAAGCTCAATATCCCTGGGGCGGCTATTATGGAAGCGCTTACTATGGCCGTACTTATGGCCTGGGAATCAGCGCCCCTCGTACGTTTGTCTCTCCGCCGTACTTCTCGCTTTATCCACCGGTCTACTACAGCCACGAAATCGTGCGTCGCCCGATGGGCATGGGCCCCTTGGCCTATACGGGACTTGGTTCGCAGTTCTCGGCACCGGTAAGTGCTCCCGCTGCAGCCCCCGCACCAGTCGTCCAAGCCGATCCCAAGCCACTGATGATTGTGAACCCCTTCGTCAAGCAAAAGAAGGTGGCTGCCGTTAAGAAGGCACAAGCTCAGCCAGCCGAAGTGAAGAAGGCCGAATAGGCCGCACTAGCTGTCAATTAGTCAAACAGAAGCCCATGTTCCGTAAAAGGACATGGGCTTTTTTCGTTGCCATCAGGCCGGACGGCCTGCGGATCACGCGAAGAAAAATAGGACCGACAGGATTCGAACCTGTAACCAAGGGATTATGCCTACCACTACAGCTTTCACTGCCCCTTTCGGGTTTGTGGGCTGGACCATACCTTCACTTTACGTGTCTGCCGTCTGGTCTCTACACCTTCTGCCGTACGGCAGCTTGGCTCGGGATTAGCAACCCTCTTTCAAGAGCCAGCCTTCCCCGAATTTGACAGATTCTACTGGCGTCCTCGCAGGCGAAGACAACAGCAACCCATTTCAAGCGACCTTGCATTGCTGTTTAGGTCGGCTTGCTTAAGTCCCCTGCTCTAACCGTTGAGCTACGGTCCCATATTGTGAGGGCTCATTTTAGCAACTGAGCCCCGGCGTGTCTTCTGGTCGAGAAGAGGAGGCAGGTCAAACCGTGCCCCCTCCCAAATTTCGATGAGGGGATAGGCTACTTCTTTGCAGCTTTTCCGCCCGTGGCCTTGCCGGCGGGCTTGGACTTTCCTGGTGGCTTGCGAACCCATTGGGTTGCCACTTGGCCAGGGGCACCGCCATAGACTTGCGAGAACGACTGATTGAAGTCGCCCCCCTTACGCAGTGCATCTAGCAAAGCGTTAAATCGCTTTCCATCGGCCATCAGGAACTTCACAAAGCTATAGGAAGCAACATCGGTCGATTCCGCATCGAGCTTGCCATTCAAGAAGTCATCCGGAGCTTGCATGCTGCTGATAACTGCGATGACGCTGTTATCCCAGTTCAGCACGCGCGAGTCAGACGCATTGAGACGTGAAGCAACCACCCGGCCCGCCCCTTGGGCAAACCATGTTGGCGTTCCCGACTTGCCGATCGAGGCGACATAGCCCGACGCCAATTGCTGGCCAACAAGGGTATCCAGGGAGTAGTCAGCGCCACCACTAGGAGGAACGACCACGCCGTAAGCATCGACGCCGCTATAGCGGAAATGGCCACGCCATTCGCGAGGAAGTTCGCGACGTTCCACCATATTGCCGAACTCGGTATAGTCGTAACGATCCTTCAGCACAAACAGGGTCATGCGTCCCTTGACCAATGGCTTGTCGGCAGGTGCCTTGAAGATCTCCGCGAGTTTAGGAGCGAGCGACTCGGCCGCTTCACCGATTTCCTTCAAGGTGTTCGGGCCTACGTTACCAATCACAAGGTAATTGGCGGTCTCCATTTTGTCGGCTTCAATCGATGGTAGCGCCAAACGCCAGTTCGATGCCGCCAGCTTGGCACGATCAGCACTAAGCTCTTCATGCGACGCAAAGTTAGCCTTTGCTAGTGCGGCAACCTCTGGCAATGGCTGCTTGGGATTAGGGCTATCAAAGGTGGCCCCTTCATCGATCCACTTTTCGATCTTGGCAATCTTCTCGTCCGAAACAGGAGTGCCGTTCATTGGCATCCGTGCACCTGCCGCAGTTCCGCGCAGCTTCTTTACGAGGAAACTATCAGCACCCTTACCTGGCAGCACTGGCGGACCACCATCGCCACCTTTCAGCAGGCCTTCAAATGTCAGAACGTTCAAATTCTGTTGTTGACGCATGGTGCCGTGGCAGTTCAAGCAGTTCGCTTCCACCAACACTGGCGCGACATCGCGTGAAAAGCTGATCGTTTCTTTTCCTGTCGAGGCAACCACCATCGGAGCGGCATTGTCTCCAGGACGTGGAACCCCTTGGGCCAATTCGCTAAGTAGCGCGGCGGGATTCGGGCCATCAAACGTGGCACCTTGTTCGACCCAGGCCTTGAGCGTGGCAAGCTGATCGTCGGGAATGCCGGCACCGCTTGGTGGCATTTCCTTATCCACAATCTTTTCAATGAACACGCTTCCCATGGCATCCTTCGGGAAGACGATCTTGCCGGCCTTCGAGCCCTTCATCAGGTTTTCGTAAGTCGCCATCGAAAGATCACCACGCGCATTTCGTACGTGGCAACCACCACAGTGACTGACAATGATGGGAGCAACTTGCTTGACGAAGCTCACGCTGCCTGCGGCAGGCTTGTCGCCTTCCTTGGGTTTTGCGTGGCCTCAAGCGGCTTTAGTTCGGGTAGCTTGATCCCTTCTAGTTCGAGAAGGGCATGGGCATTGGTCAGTTTCTTAAAAGGAGAGCTAAGCTGGCCGAGCAGTTGGCTGTCGGCCCCTTCGGCCAACTTTTCAAGACGCTGTTGCGCTTCGGTGACGGTTTCGCCCGCCTCTTTAAACTTCTCGGCCTTGAATTGGTTTCCCGCCTTGGCAATCAGGGTACTGATCGCCAGGATCTCTTCCCGTTGGGCAGGGGTGGGGGCAGCAGTCGCCTGGCTTAATGCCAGGAACATCCCCGCGACTAGCACAACCACCATCGCAACCACGTTCCGCAGCAGGGCTTTAAAACTCATCCCGAGACTCTCCCAACACCAGGAAATCGATCCGATACGCTTGGGGCCAATAGCGCCGGCACAAGCGATTATGATTGTAAACTTTCGAAAACCATTTGCCCAGGTAAAACTCTGCACGGCGCAAATCGCACAGGTCGCGGCAGAAGCCTGTCAAGAAATAGGGTTTCCCTCGCCAATGGCCCTCGTTTGAACGCCCCCGAGCGGCAAAAGTACTCAGACGAAGCCCTTTACCATGGCAGAAGTCAAAAAGCCCCGCCAAGAAAACGAAAAGGGAAGCTCTGACGGCCTAAAATGCCATGGAGCTTCCCCATGCAGACTTTAACGATGGTGCCGCTTACGGAAGTACTTTTTGGCACCGGCAGCAGCCAGCTCCTTTTTACGGGAGGGCTTAAAACCAAACTCCAGTGCGAACCACTCGGCCCAGCGTTCACGATCAACCGAGCTGGAATTCCGGTTGTCCAGCACATGCCCCAGCTCATGGATCAGCACGTTGTTCAGGTAAAAGTCCCGAATCGCTTCTTCCGACCAGATCAAATGCCAGTATCCATTGCCTGCCTCTTGCCAGCGTGCCCCATACATTTGGGCTTCGATCTGCTGAGCTGGACGGGGTGCCTGGGTGAATCGCTCCACTCGGCTTGATTCAATCGGGTACAGATAGATCGTGTTCCCCCACTGCATGCCGTAGCAGGGTGCTTGCCGTTTCTTGCGAGTCATGCAGCTTAGCTGCACAACTTCCAGCGTGCTGACCATATCAGGTGGAAGCAACGCAAGCCGTTCACGAATGTCGGCCTCGCTCAAGACATGTCGAAAACCTTCGCCTGCTGGCTTGTGGATGACCTTATAGTCTCCATTACCCCCATCTTGAGGCTCATACCAATCTTCAGGGGGAAGATAAGGTCCTCGTGCCGCAGCTCCAGAAACGCGAGCGCGCTTTCCAGGTGTTTGCATACGCCGGCCGTTCAGTGCCCCTTCACGGGTAACTGACTTTGCCGAAGTCACTGACACACTGCTTTTGGATGTACGACGCATGACCATCACCATAACTCAAAGAACTAACAACTCGCCTACCGCTGAGACCCATCAATAACTCTCAGCAATCCATTACTTGATCCAAGGCAGAATCGTTCAGCCGTTTTTTAACTTCATTAACCTCTTGGTTTCCGTGCCACCTACCAAACCGCTGGCTTAAAAACCTAGTGCCAAGCGGGGCAAGGATCATCCTCGCCTCTATCCATCCTACGAAGCTGGCCAGTCAAAATTCAAGCAGATTGCTCAAGTGGCTAACTGGTAAAGACTTACGATCATTCGCCAAACCACCCCAAACCCCCCAGGGGGGTGTTTTCCGAGTCATTTTTGGCCATTCCAAAAGCGGGGGTCGATGACCTGACGACGGCATCTTTCACACTCACAAGCACCTTCGATCACTCCGTAGTGTCGAGTTCATCATGTTCAAGCGCAGCGCGAATAGAGATCGCGCGAGAGTAAGCGTAGGCCGAGTCGGCTGTATAAGTGATGCTTCTGCTATGCGCAGGTACTGCAACAAAACTCAATAGTGCATTGCCAGCAAAACATGCGCAGCAGCGCAAGCCCGATCGCATGGAGAGTAAGAAGAGCGACTAGCGCATCACGCTAAGCGACAGGCGCGGTGGCTTGTTCGTCTAGCAAATGGCTAGTGTCAGTCGGCTGAATTCCAGATCGCGAGGGGGAACGCCCGCCGCTATCAGTTCCGCTAGACGAGAGGAGCAAGACCACCCCTACAATCAATCCAGCCAATACCACACCCAAGATGATCCAAACCCAGAGAGGAACGCCCGCCTTGCGGCGAGGTTTCATCGTCGCGGCTGCCACAGGACTAGCTGTGGCTGAGCCTGCAATTGCTGGCTTGACCACCTGTTGCCGAGAAACCGAGCTCCCCGAAGGGTTAACTCGCACAACATTATTTGCAGAGCTACTTGCCGTAGGGCTCGGACTGGAACCCTTCTCGGCCGTAGGAACCGGCTTACCCGTCCCCGATCCACGCCCTTGAACGACCACGTTTTGATCCAAAACGTTGCTGCTTTCGCGTGTTGGCTTGGGAGCACTGACTAGGCCGGGGCCAAAATCGATTGCTTTCGCCACCGGAAGCGGCTTGGCCCGACCAGAAACACTACTGCCGGGCTTTCCGTCGCCGGAACTGCGTAGGCCTTTGACAGTTCCTTCGCGGACCTGATCCGATACGGTTTCTTCGGACTTATTGGGAACCACGGGGCGGCGGCTATCACCGGTGGAGCCCGTTTTTCCGCCGCTACTGCTTCCCCGTTGGCTATCAGCGGCACTGCCACCCGGCAAACTGCTGCCGCCCGATCGCTGGGCGACCTTGGCACCGCTAGTCAAAACGGCCGCTTTGAGAGCCGCTTCGCTGCTTCCGGGCTCAAACTTATAGCCGTGCGTGATTAGCCAGTTTCGCAGGACGTCCGAGACCTCGCGCATCGTTTGATAGCGGCGGTCCGGCTTCTTTTGCATCATTTTGACGCAGATATCCACCAGGTCTCGCGGACATTCCGGCCGATCCTTACGGATATCTTCCGGCATCTGTGTTTGGTGCTTGGCGATCCGCTGGGCCAAAGTTCCGTCTGTAAATGGGGCGTGGCCGGTCAACAGGAAGTACAGGGTGCAGCCAAGGCCGTAAATATCGGCGCGGGCGTCTACCTTGTGACTATTGACGGCTTGTTCTGGGGCAAGATAGTCGGCCGTCCCCAAAACATTTTCATTGTGCGAGACCGTTAGCGATGCCTTCGCATCATCGGAGTAGAGTGCCAACCCCAAGTCGAGCAGCTTGATCACACCCTTTTCATCGATGAGCAAGTTGGCCGGTTTGACGTCGCGGTGAATGAGGTTGTTTTGATGCGCGTACAACAACCCTTCTGCAGCTTGGGCCACATAGTTGCAGGCCAGCTCTAAAGGCAAAGGGCCTTCTTGCTTGATCACGTGCTGAAGGTCTTTGCCTTCAATGAACTCCATCACCAAGTAATGCGTGTCGCCATCATTATCGACATCGTAGGCACGCACAATATTGGGATGATCGAGCGATGCTGTTGCTTGTGCTTCGAGATGAAAGCGTGCAAGGTAAGACGAATCATTCACCCGCGCTTTTGGCAGAACTTTTATCGCGCGGCGACGTTTCATTAGCGTGTGTTCCGCGAGGTACACACTGCTCATACCACCACTGCCGATGTGACGCAAAAGCTTGTATTTGCCGAGAAAAAAGCCTTTGTACTTGCGATCAAAGATCTTGTCGGCGTGCCACTGCGTGATGAGGTCGGCTTGTACTAAATGCGCGGCAACTACATCAGCATCATCGGGCAACTTGCCGCCATGCGCACGGCGCAATTGATCAAGAGAAGCGCTAAGCTGATCTTCTTCGACCAGTCGGCTTCTCTCTACGTAATCGACAAAGTTTTCGGCAGTTAATTTTGCCATGTCGCGAGGTCGCCAGAATGATGTTGGACTCGCCGCATGCGACTTGTCCTGAGAATGCCTTTCTCAAGCATCAATCCAGACGTTCCAAGTACTCCCCTCGAGATCCAATCGCAGTTCTTGAATGGGTTCCTATGCCGAACGGCACAATTCACTGACCGGTCGGGGCGATGCCTTTATTCCCTAAAAGCAAATCGACAGTTAACGATCAGTTCACGTCACAAATGTAGGTTACAGTCGGCCCACTTTGTGCCAAAACCTTTCGAAAAGGTTACCCGCTTCCCAGTCAAGCGTAAAGCACATATCTTTCCATTTTATCAAGACTTACGGCAAATCAAGCAAGATCTTTTGCGAAGCCCCAAGATCGGTTGAATTGGAAACCGTTAGACTTCACGGCCCCAGCTTGCCAATCGGGGTCAAAGTCGGCCACCTGTGCGGCAAACCGTGGCGCCAGGAAACCCGAGCTGAAGCAGTTTGCCCGGTACGAGCAAGGATCATTTTAATAGGCCGAATTGCGCCGCTAAGCATGTTTTTGTTAGAGTTAAAGCCAGTGAAACTGGCCTTAGCCCCCGCCCGACAGCTTCCCATACGAATTTAGCACATGCCCAGCCCCCATCCGCGATCCGTAAAGCTGTACACGCGCCCCGGCTGTCACCTTTGTGAAGATGCCGAGAAGCTGCTGCGTCAGCACGGACTTTCGCCCGAGCTCATCAACATCGATACCGATCCAGACCTGACTAATCGATACAACCTGACGATCCCGGTGGTAGAGATCGACGGCAAAGAGCGATTTCGCGGTGTCGTGAATGAGATGCTTCTTAAACGCCTGCTTTCCCAGGGTTAGCTTTTGCTCCAAGGTCCTGCTTTATGACAACGGTTCTGGGGCTATTTTCCAAATACTGGGAGCCGGGCAAAGCCAAAACCCGCCTAGCTGCAAGCCTCGGCCAGGAGCAGGCGGCCGATATTGCAAGGCATTTGTACGACTGTAGCCTAGTCCGATTCGCTGGCCATGGTGATCGGCAAGTCGTCGCGTTCACTCCCCCAGAGCGACGCCCCGAGTTTGAAGCCTATCCCCACGGATATTGGGAACTGACGGAACAGAGTGGTGGCTCGCTGGGCGAAAGGATGGCCCAATTCTTTGACGAGCAATTTTCTCGCGGCTACCACAAGGTGGTTTTGGTCGGTTCCGACAGTCCCGACCTGCCGCTGAGCTATCTGCAACTGGCCTTTGACGCGCTGGATAGGGTGCCAGTCGTGCTGGGACCAAGCGACGACGGCGGCTATTACTTGGTTGGCGCAGCATCGAAAACGCCCCCAATCTTTCACGAGGTTCCCTGGAGCACGTCGGCCGTCTGGCAGAAAACCGTTGCGCTACTTGAGCTGAGCCTCGATTCCCTTGGTGGCTTTGCCTAGCTGGGCCGATGTGGACGACCTTGAATCGCTGCATCAATTGCGAGCAAGGCTAGATTCACCAGCCGCCTCTCTAGACCGCGCATTACAAACCTTGCAGGACCAGATAGAAATGCTGCCAGCAATCGTCAATGCAAACTAGACAGTTCCGCATGGGGGAGGCGTCTACCAAAAAGCCTTTCCGTTCCCTTGGGTACCAGCCGACCCTCAAAATCGACGCTTCGCTCAAGGAGGAGGGGGACTATGGCCGAAGCATCCGTCATTTGTCCGCTGCGTTTTTCCCAGGCACGGAAAAGAACGGCCTCAAACACGATCTGCTCTGCTGTCGCCGAAGACGGCGGGTGATAAAATTAGAGCCGCTAATGTCTTGGCTTAGCCCTTTTGGCCCTCAAAAACGAGTCACATCCCCTCCATGAAGCCTATTGTTCAAATCTCGCTAGACCTAACGAATATTCCTGAAGCGCTCGAAACCGCCCGCATGGCGATGCGTGCCGGTGTGGATTGGCTCGAAGCGGGGACACCCCTGATCATTGCTGAGGGGATGAATGGCGTACGAGCACTGCGGAAAGAATTCCCGAATGTGCCGATTGTGGCTGACCTGAAAACGATGGACGGCGGCTGGCTCGAAGCTCAGATGATGGCCGAGGCAGGGGCAACGCATGTGGTTGTCATGGAACGGGCCCATCCAGAAACGATCAAGATTGTCGTGAAGGCTGGCAAAGATTTTGGCGTGAAGGTGATGGGGGACAACCTAGGCGCACCTGACATGGTTGCTTCGGCCAAACGTCTGGAAGACTTGGGTTGCGACTTCGTCATTCACCATATCGGCTACGACGAACGCCGTGGCATTGTGGCAGCTGGCGGTAAATGCCCCAGCCCGCTCGATCAACTGCGTGAAGTGGTTCAGGCCGTGAAGGTACCCGTGCAAGCGGTGGGAGGCCTGACCATTGAACAAGCGATGAGAACCCCGGAATACGGCGCTCCGCTGGTGGTGCTAGGTGCACCGTTGACCATTGACGCGGATGCCTTCAAAACGGCCGGCGGGGATCTAGAGAGTAAGTTGCGGATGATCTGCGACAAGATCCATGCGTACGGCGACATCCCGGTGGGCCGCTAAGTAGCCGTGCCTGACCGCTGCCTAAATACTTGAACTCAAATCCTTTTGTTCCAAGGAACATTCCCATTAGTAAGACCATGCCAGGGGTTGTGAATTTCGCTGCTGAGCCCCACAGCGTAGAAGTGCGTGAGCTGGAGATTCCTGAGATCGGCGAGACCGATGTTCTGCTTGAGATGAAGGCGGTCGGTATCTGCGGCAGCGACTTGCATCAATACTATGGTAAGCAGAGCTGGAAAGTGAACTATCCGGTTGTGCTTGGCCACGAGTTTGGCGGCGTGATCACCAAAGCGGGCAAGGGAGTGAAGAACTTCAAAGAAGGGGACCGCGTTGTTAGTGAGACGGCTGCCGTGGTCAACTTGGCTTCGCCTTATGTTCGCCAAGGACTCTATAACCTCGACCCCAATCGTCTGGGCTTTGGTTATGGTGTGCATGGCGCGATGACACATTATGTCAAAGTGCCCGAACGCTGCCTGCACAACATCCCCAATGAGCTGAGCTTTGAAAAGGCTTGCCTCACCGAGCCGTGCTGCGTTGCCTACAATGCGACCTGCGTCAATTCGCACATTCGTCCCGGCGATTCCGTGGCGATCATTGGCCCTGGTCCCATTGGCCTACTCTGCGCACTGATGGCGAAGCTTAACGGGGCAGGGCACATCATCGTGATTGGCATCCCCGCCGATGCACGACGTTTGGAAGTCGCCAAGAATCTCGGCGTCCACACAACACTTGGCGCCAATGGTGAAAACATCCAGGAATGGGTGAAGAACTACGGTGATGGCTTTGGACTGGATCTGGTGATTGATGCGGCCGGTGTATCGGCCACGCTTAAACTAGCGCTCGACATCATTCGCCCTGGCGGACAGATCACGAAGGTGGGCTGGGGACCACAGCCGCTCAACTTCAACTTAGATCAGCTGGTGCAAAAGGCGGTTACGTTGCAAGGCAGCTTCTCGCACAACTGGCCGATGTGGGAAAAAGTGATCTCGATGCTGGCATCCGGCCAACTCAGTCTCGACCTCATCCTCAATCGCATCTCGCCGCTTTCCGATTGGAAAGATGCCTTTGAAGAAATGCACTCGGGCAAGATTGTTAAGGGAGTTCTCCAGCCGTGATCGGTAGTCCTCCGATCGTTGTCGGTATTGGTGAGATTCTATGGGACCGATTTCCTGATGGAGATCGGCTCGGCGGCGCACCAGCTAACTTTGCGTTTCAAGCAGGACAACTGGGAGCTAAAGCCCAAGTGGTGGCCCGCGTGGGACGGGATAGCGATGGCGAGCGCATTCGCCAGCAATTGCGTGATGCGGGAATCTCGCTCGACTTCCTCCAGCAGGATGACAACCACCCGACAGGGACGGTCATCGTCAAGCTTGACGACGGTCAACCAACCTACACGATCACGCGCAACGTGGCCTGGGATTATCTCGAAGCGACGACCTCGCTGATGGATCTAGCCGCCCATGTGGATGCCGTCTGTTTCGGGACGCTGGCACAGCGCAGCGACACTTCCCGCGAAACGATTCAGCAGTTCATCGAACGTTGCCCGGAGCGATCGATTCGACTCTTTGATATCAACCTGCGGCAGCAATTCTACGATCGGACCACTTTGCAGTTCGGTTTAAAGATCGCCAGCACGCTAAAGCTGAATGCGGATGAGATCGCTGCTCTGCCACGAATTCTGGCGTGGGAGAAACTCGAACATGCCACTCCTGCCGAGATCGCCAAACGCCTTTTGGAAGAGTTCGACCTTGATCTTGTGGCGCTAACCCTCGGTGCTGAGGGCTGCGAACTGCACACGTCGGGCAAAGTTGTTTATTCCAAAGCGCCTGCCGTGGAATGCGTTGATGCCGTCGGAGCAGGGGATGCTTTCTCCGCAGCGCTAGTCATGGGACTGCTCAAAAAACGTCCTCTACAAGCCATCGCAGATCACGCCAATCGCGTGGGGGCCTTTGTGGCCAGCCAACGTGGTGCCATGCCCATGCTGCCTGAAAATCTGAAGCAACCGTCATCAACTATCGCCTAATCCGCCAACCCTCCTCCCCAACCCTTACGTGTCCCTATGAAGCCACAACTTGCCGCCTTTCCGAAGTGTTTTATGGATGAACTTTGCGTTCACCATACGATGAGCGTGTTCCAATGGATTGAATTGGCTGCCACGCTAGGAGTTGACGGCCTGGAATTCTATGCCGGCTTCATTGAGGATACGCCGGGCTTTTTGGAAAAGACGAAGGCCGCCCTCAAGCAGCACAACTTGCAAATGCCAATGCTTTGCTGCTCGCCCGACTTTACGCAGCCCGACCCAGCGCTTTTGCAACACGAGATCGACCGCGAAAAGCGGATGATTGAAGTAACGGCCTACTTCGGCGGTCGTTTTTGCCGAGTACTTTCAGGCCAGCGTCGCCCGGAAGTGACGCGTGAGGCGGGGGTGAAGCAAGTGGTTTCGGTCATCAAGAGCCTACTCCCTTTTGCGGAACAGCATGGCGTCGTTCTCACCATGGAAAACCATTACAAGGACAACTACTGGCAATATCCAGAGTTCGCCCAAAAGATGGATGTGTTTGTCGAGATCGTCAACAAGATCGAATCCCCATGGTTCGGCGTGAACTACGATCCTTCGAATACCATCCTGGCTGGTGAAGATCCGCTCGAACTGCTGGAGAAGGTCAAGCATCGTGTGGTCTCGATGCATGCCAGCGATCGCTACCTCAAGACAGGAACTATCGAAGACCTGCGCAAGGAAGAAGACTCCGTTGGCTATGCCGCACGTCTTTCGCATGGTGTTATCGGCAAGGGGATGAACGACTACGACAAGATCTTCTCCACACTGCATGCGGTAGGCTTTAACTCCTGGATTTCCATCGAAGACGGCATGGATGGCATGGAAGACCTACGAGAATCGGTCCGCTTCCTGCGTGAAAAGATCAACAAGCATTTTTAGTGCGTTGTCATTGGCTTGCCGAATTCTCATTGCACAACTTGAGAAGACGTAACAGGACGGGGCCTTCATGTCCGCTGCAATCGACTGTCTGATCTTGGGAGGAGGCGTTGTTGGCCTATCGCTCGCGTGGCGATTGGCGCAGCGCGGTCTTTCGGTGACGGTCGCCGACCAAGGGGCAATCGCATCCGAAGCATCTTGGGCCGGGGCTGGCATTTTGCCCCCAGCTGATATTTCGGCCGCGATCCATCCCTACGATATTTTGCGGGCGATTAGTGTTGCCGAATATCCACGCTGGTCCGACGAACTTCGCGAACTCACCGGCATCGACAATGAGTACACCCTTAGTGGCGGCATCTACCTGGCACGCCATCCCGGCGAAGCAGCGGCCCTGACCGCTTGGAGCCATACTACCGCCGAGGAAAACGTCGAGGTAATTCGCCTGGATGAAGCAGCGCTGGCAAGTCAGGAGCCTGCGCTCGCCCATTTGCGCGGCGTACGTTCGGCTTACCTACTGCCGGGCGAAGCACAACTTCGCAATCCACGTCACCTGCAAGCACTTCAAGCGGCCTGCCGCAAGTCGGGCGTGCAACTGTTGCCACATACGCCTGCGGTCGATTTTGAACTCGCTGGAGACAAGATCGAAGCGGTGATCACGCCACACGGAAAGCTTTCAGCCGGCAATTTTTGCGTTTGCACTGGCGCTTGGTCGGCCGTACTGCTTAAAAAGCTGAAGATGGAGATGGGGGTCGTCCCAATCCGCGGACAAATCCTGCTGTACAAAACGGATGCCCCCCTTTGTCGCCACATCATCAACGAAGGGCCGCGCTATGTAGTCCCTCGCCGCGATGGTCATCTTTTGGTAGGATCAACGGAGGAAGAAGCGGGCTTTGAAAAGGCCACTCCTCCCGCTGCAATGGCCGACCTCCAAGAATTTGCCTTCTCTCTCTTTCCCTCTCTCGAGAAGGCGACCTTGGTAAAGAATTGGTCGGGCTTGCGGCCTGGTTCGTTTGATTCGATGCCTTACCTGGGAAACTTGCCCGGGCTAGCCAATGCATTTGTGGCTACCGGACATTTTCGCAGCGGCCTGTATCTCTCTCCCGGTACAGCCATGGCTATGAGTGCTTTGATTTGCCAAGAACCGAGCCCAATAGATTTGAGCCCGTTTCGATTGGGAAGATAGTCGTCTCTCCCAGTGCAGTTGCATGCTGGCATCGTGTCTTATCACCTAGTGAACTGCCATGCCTGACAAGAGATATAACCCTACGCACCCTCTCAACGCTGAACATCAGCGGATGACAGAGAATGACTCTCGCAGTAGCAACTGGAAACGCTGGGGTCCCTACTTGCCCGAGCGTCAGTGGGGAACGGTTCGCGAAGACTACTCCGACAATTCTGAATCTTGGACTTACTTCCCCTTTGATCAGGCGGCGAGCCGTGTTTATCGCTGGGGCGAAGATGGCCTGCTCGGTTTTACGGATCGGCAATGTCGGCTTTGCATGTCGCTTGCGCTTTGGAACGGCGAAGACGACATCTTAAAAGAGCGCCTGTTTGGGCTGTCAGGCCCCGAAGGAAATCACGGCGAAGACGTCAAAGAGTGCTATTACTATCTCGATTCAACACCGACGCACGCCTACAACCAATCGCTCTATAAATATCCGCAGGCAAAATTCCCTTACGAGCAACTTCGCACCGAAAACCGAAACCGAGATCGCCTAGCGCGCGAGTATGAACTCGAAGATACCGGCATCTTTTCGGAGTCCAAGTACTACGACGTCTTTGCAACCTATGCGAAGGCTTCGGCCGATGACATTCTGATCGACTACACCATCTTCAACCGAGGCCCCGAAGAACGATTGCTGCACGTTCTACCAACCCTTTGGTTTCGCAACACCTGGATCTGGGGTTGCAAGCACGAAGGCTGCACGACCAAGCCACGTATCTCTTTGCAAAAGGATGGGCGTCTGCAATGCGATCACGAGACGCTACATCGCTATTACTTTGCGGCCGACAAGGCCTCGGATGGCACCTCCTTCAAGTGGCTGCTAACCGAGAATGAAACCAATTCTGTAAAGCTGTTCGGCAACCCGACGTATACGGACTACGTTAAGGATGCCTTTCAGGAATACGTCATCCATGGCAAGAAGAATGCGATTGCCCCTAATGGCCGTGGAACCAAAGCGGCCGCGTATTATGTGCTGCGCATTCCCGCCGGAGAAAGTGTCTCTCTTAGGCTGCGACTTGCCAGTGAAGAAGCCAGCCAAAGACGGCCATGCAACTCTTTGTGGTCAGACGAGTTTTCTCAGACGTTGGCCCTCCGCAAGGCAGAGGCCGACCAGTTTTATGACGACCTTTTGCCAAGCAGTTACACCACCGAAGAGCGCAAGATCGCTCGCCAAGCCCATGCTGGCCTTCTGCACAGCAAACAGTTCTATCACTATGTCGTTGAGGACTGGCTCAACGGCGATCCTGAATCTCCTCCCCCGCCAGAAAGCCGCAAGTACGGACGCAACAGCGATTGGCCGCATCTGTTCAATCGTGATGTGATCTCCATGCCCGACAAGTGGGAATACCCATGGTATGCGGCCTGGGATTCTGCCTTCCATATGATTCCGTTTGCCAAACTCGATCCGCAATTTGCCAAGGATCAGTTGGCGATGTTTCTGCGCGAGTGGTACATGCACCCCAGCGGGCAATTGCCCGCGTACGAATGGGCTTTGTCCGACGTTAACCCGCCCGTCCATGCTTGGTCGGTATGGCGCGTCTACAAAATCTCAGGCGTTCGAGGCCATCGTGACCGCACGTTCCTATCGAGCTGCTTCCAGAAGCTACTTATCAACTTTACTTGGTGGGTGAACCGCAAAGATACGCATCGCCGGCACCTATTTTCTGGCGGGTTCTTGGGGCTCGACAACATTGGGCTATTTGACCGCTCGAAGCCGCTGCCGACCGGCGGTTATTTAGAGCAAGCGGACGGCACCAGCTGGATGGCATTCTTCTGTAGCGAGATGCTAGCCATTGCGTTTGAGCTGGCGCAGTCGGACCCGGCCATGGAAGACATGGCCTCGAAATTTCTCGAACACTTTGCCTCGATCACCCATGCGATGAACTCACTAGGGGGAACAGGCTTGTGGGATGAAGAGGATGGCTTCTACTACGACCAACTACAACTGGATGGGAATACGATCCCACTCAAAATCCGTTCGATGGTGGGCATCATTCCACTGTTTGCGACAGAAATCCTGACCGAGTCTTGCTTGTCGAAGTCCAAGGACTTTAGCAAACGGATGGCTTGGTTCCGCCGCTTTAAGCCGGAACTCGCCACGCACTTGACCTTTGCCAAGTCCAAAGAGGACCCCACGCGCGAAGGCGACTGCTTGCTATCGGCAGTGCCACGCGAACGACTCGTACGCATTTTGCAGTACGTGCTGGACGAAGAAGAGTTCCTCTCCCCTTATGGCATCCGCTCCCTGTCCAAGGTGCACCTCAAAAAGCCGTACGTGTTTGAGCACCAAGGGCAGGTCCATCGAGTGGCCTATGTGCCAGGAGAATCGGACAGCGCCATGTTCGGCGGCAACAGCAACTGGCGCGGACCGGTTTGGTTTCCGGTCAACTTCCTTCTGATTGAAGCGCTGGAACGGCTGCATCACTTTTACGGCGATGCACTCAAGGTTGAATGCCCGACAGGTTCCGGCCGCTGGATGAACCTAGCCCAAGTGGCGCAGGAAATTGCGCGCCGACTGGCGCGGCTGTTCCTGCCCGACAAAGCAGGGGTTCGCCCCTTCCATGGCGAGCAGCCACTGCACAGCACCGACCCGAATTTCCAGGACTTGCTGCTGTTCCACGAGTATTTTGATGGCGATACAGGGCGCGGGCTGGGAGCTTCACATCAGACGGGCTGGACAGGGCTAGTTACCAATTGCTTGGAAACCTTGGCCCACCAGCGGATGGATACCTTGACGCCCCGCTAAGGCCGATTAGCGCCTGTAGATTTGAAAAAACCGTTTTTGCCGGCAGTTTTTCCCCCTTTTAACCAAGGGGGAACTCGTCGTCGCCGCGCAGCATCCCGCATCAAATCTGGTAAACTAGGTGTTCGTGGTTATTCCCTCCCGTGGCCATAAGTCGTGCGTTACCTATGAAGCTCATCATCGCCATCATTCAGCCCAGCAAGCTGGAGGAAGTCAAAACGGCTCTGTCAGAGGTCGAAGTCTTTCGCCTGACGGTACTCGACTGCCAAGGCTTTGGGCGTCAAAAGGGGCAGACCGAACTCTATCGCGGACACGAATATAAAGTGAACTTGCTCCGCAAGGTCCAATTGCAAATCGCCGTGAATGATGACTTTGTCGAGCCCACGATCAACGCCATCATCAAGGGTGGCCGTACGGGCGAGAACGGCCAAATCGGCGACGGCAAAATCTTCGTCCTGCCGATGGATGACTGCGTTCGCATCCGCACAGGCGAGCGCGGCGGCGACGCGATCTAATTGGTCGCGATGTCTCTGCCTTTTCAGAGCCGGAAGCGTCAGCGCCCGGTCATCCCCCCGTGCATTTACAGCGGGCTAAATCTTTAAAGCCCCGCCGGCTTTAGCAAGGTAATGCCAGTAGGTCGCCCAAAACTCAGGTGGGCGCTGAGGGCGAAGGCGATTGATTTGATCCCGCAACAAACAACGAGCCTCGTCTATTCGGCGCGGTTTCACATCACCACATTGCATCGATCCATTCACCTGAAAAAACGATGACGAATCGCTTTCCGTGAGGGGCAAATCGGTTGCCTAGGGAAGGTATTCGTCGGGAAACCCTTTCTTCGCCCCATTCGCACAACCCAAGCAAACGATGGCCTAGCAGAAAACGCGATTGAAATTGCCTTTAGAAAGCCAGCATGGATTCAATCGCAGACACATTTTCAATTCCAAAACGCTCCAGCAGCGATTGGCGACAAATGCGCGAATGCGTCTTAGTCACGCCATTTTTAAACAACGTTGTCGTTACAACGCTATCCTCGTAAACAGAAGAGAATTTCGTTGATGTTATCACGCGACACGAAAAATCAACTACCGTTAAAGAATGATCAATGCTATCTGAAGGTGCAGCCCAAGACACAAACACATCATCGAAGAACGCACTTCGATCTTTTTTGGTCAAGCAAATTATTGCGTTAAGTTCGACGTCAACAGTATATTCTGATCTATTGTCGCGCGACGACTTTTTATTTATGCATTCGAATAGACTTTCCAATGTAGGCGTCTCGCCGTCATGGCGATGAAGCAGGTCAATCCACACACGGCGTAAGTGGCTAGTAATCCCGCATGCCTGTAACTCCTTGGCATAACCCCTCAAAAACCACCCTACCGCATCTACCAGTGCAATTTGCTGCCGCTCCTCCTTGCATTTCCCAGTCAACAGCAGATCCAATGCGCCTGGAAGATAAATGAGGCCGTCTAAATACCTCATGCAATCAATGCCAACCATATAGTCATGGCACGACAGGGTACTCAGTCGTTTTAGATTTACCGTGTTACAGGAGTTGTCGTTGGCCTTGATCAGCTCCTGCATAACAAGATCGTTTAACTCTTCAGACAAAGACATTGTCGCCTCGTTAGTTGCATTGCTACGCTTTTCGCATTCACCGCCCAGTCTTGTCTGTTTGCACTTTGCGTTCGGTATATTCCCATGTGTTTTCAGACCAACGAAATTAGAAATGCATACCGTTTCTAGACTGAAGAGATGGCATTCAGATTAAAAGGGCAGCTGTCATTTTGCTGGATCGAGCTTCCTTAAATGCCTTTCGCCACCAAAGCAATGCCTTTTCATGCATTTTAGGAAAGCCAATATTCTGAATGTATAGGTATCGTATCTGGAGGATGATCTTGTCAGAACTTTCGACTTTATGCAAAACTGGCGCGGCAAACTGGGTATAGAAATCAAAGTAGGAATTTCGCCAGCCGAGATCTTCATAGGCTTCTCGCTCCCAGAACTCGGCGGTTAGCATGCGTTGCCGAAGGGTAGGGTCGCTGGTTGTTATCGTTGTCTCGTACAAATCCCAAAACATATCTGGGGTTTGTAAGTAACGCAGCTCTGCAATTCGCTGACCGCTCTTCTCTACGAACCATCCTTTACTGCGACCATAATTTGCTTCCCATATTTCAAGCCGTTCACCTGTTTTGTAGCTATTCCGCCTCCACTTGGAACTTATCACATTGCTGTATTTATTCAGCTTGAATGCCCTTCGCATCCAAAGTAGTATCTTTTCATACAACAGGGGTGTTTCAATGTCGTCAATACTTAGGTAACGCAGTTGAAGCATTATTTTATCGGCACTTACGACCTTATGCAGGATCGCAGTAGCTATACGCGTGGAACATTTAAAATAGTCATTTCGCCAGACAAGTTCACTATGGCTGGTTTTCTCCCAAAACTCGGAGGTCAGCATGTTTTGTCGCAAAGTGCTGTCGTCTGTTGTTATGGTGGTCTCGTACAAGTCCCAGTATACCTCTGGGTTCTGAACGAACTTAAGCTTTGCAATTGGCAAGCCACCTTTTTCTAGCACCCACTCCTTATACCGACCATAACCCGACTCCCAAATCTCGAGTCGAGTAGATAGCGGGAATTTATTACGTTTCATTATGCGGATATCCTCGGTTGAGATCAGCTACCACCTAACCGCCTACGTCCATCCTGAATGAAATCATAATAATCTTTTCTGGATCGGCTTCCATAACATACCCAGTGACGATTCCGATGAAGATTCCACTAGCCGAAACTGAAGCGTAGCTACTGACACAGCACCAAGGTCGTCCGGGTAAACAGATGAACCCCTATTTTACTGTCCAGTGGATAATTGCGGAGTGATTCATCATCCATGTTTGCGAGTGGCCCGATTGCTCGCCAGCCGAGGTTTATCAGAGGCATCCTCTTCGTACCTAACAGGCAAGCAACTCTCCCACCTAGGGAAGAACCTTCGTCGCCAGCGCCTGGCCACTTAAAAATGCCCCTTCAATTCGGGCGCCGCCGCACCAGTCGCCGCAGGCACCTAGGCCATTGGCAGCATCCCACAAGGCGGCTTCGGGAAACGTGCTGGCGGGAATTGAATAGCGCCAGCGATGGGCGGACGCATAGACAGGGGGATCGATGGCAATGCCCGTCGCCTCCGCCAAGGCCGGCAGTAGTAGGGCAAGTGCGGCGTCAGGCGAAAGTTCCAAATGTTCGGTGGACCAGGCAGGGGTGGCATGCAACACCCAGGTTTCAACATCCGCTTTTCGCTGCGGCTTGGAACTGTTTCGAGCGATCCACCCCAGAGAAGACTCTTGCACAAACGCGCCATCAAAGGGTACGTCCAGCGGCTTGGCCAGTTGTAGCATCACGGCCCAGCATGGATGCATCTGCACGCTGGCGATCGTCTTGGTCAACGGAGTATGCTCGCGAAACAGGTCGGCCGTCTGTACGGGCGGCGCACAGCTAAGGACATGGTCAAATGTTCCTAGCGACACCTCTTTGTCACTGATAAGCTCCCACTGCGACGCTTGCCGCACCAACCTTGCAACACGCGTGTCGCCTTGAATTGCCAGCCCCTGCGACAAGTGCCGCGCGATGGAAGTCATCCCTGGCACACCGACATAGCGATCGATCTGGGTGGTGGATGGCTCCGCGACTCCCTTTGTCAGGGAAACAATCCGGCCGGCCCACTTTTCCACCAGCCCTTGTTGCTGCCACGATTTGACATGCTGCAAAAAGCGTTCGTCGCGCGCGGTGAAGTACTGGGCACCATGGTCCAATGAAATACCGCCATCGAGTCGCCGCGTGGCCATCCGGCCACCGACACCACGACTCTTTTCAAAGATCGTTATTTCGCAGCCTTGATCTGCCAGTGCGCGGGCACAGCTTAGCCCGGAAATCCCGGCACCTACCATTGCGATTTTTGGGGTCGGCTTCATCACGCAAAAGCTCTCCAACTTACAAAACCTGGGAACATCCAGAGGCCGATAGGGACATCACCTATCTCAGTACTATATCAAGCAGGCGAGGGGAGCCCGCTGACCCTAGTTGCAACCAAGAAAGCAAAACGGGCCATCCATCGACGGCCCGTTTGAGGAACTTTTTGCAAGTGAAATGAACTAGTGCGTCGTCCCGAGCAATTCACGCTCGACGAAGCCAGTGTCCATCAGGCCTTCGGCAAATGTGGCGGTCTCTAGCACGCGGCGATGGAAAGGAGCGGTCGTCTTGATCCCTTCCACACGCAGTTCGTCCAAAGCGCGGATCATGCAGGCAATCGCTTCGGCGCGGGTCGGCTTGTAGACGATCAACTTGCCAATCATCGAGTCATAATGCGGTGGTACCACATAACCGGCATGGGCATGCGAATCAAACCGTACGCCCAAACCGCCCGGCACAAACATCTGCTTGATCAAACCAGGACAAGGCTGAAAGTTCTTGTCTGGGTTTTCCGCATTGATGCGGCATTCAATCGCACAGCCCGTTTGCTTGATGTCTTCTTGGGTGAACGGCAGTTTCTCACCCGAAGCCACCATGATTTGCGCCTTGATCAGGTCGATCCCTGTCACCATTTCGGTTACAGGATGCTCTACCTGAATACGGGCATTCACTTCGATGAAGTAGAAGTTGTTCTGCTGATCAACGATGAATTCGACCGTACCCGCATTGGTGTACTTCGCTTCTTTGATCAAACGGACGGCCGCTTCGCACATGGCGATTCGGCGATCTTGCGGCAAGCGTGGTGCTGGACTCTCTTCAATCAGCTTTTGATGGCGACGCTGCGTGCTGCATTCACGTTCAAACAAGTGCACAACATTGCCATGATGATCGGCAATGATTTGCACTTCCACGTGGCGAGGACGTTCAATGAACTTTTCCAGATACACGCCAGCATTGCCAAACGCGGCTTGAGCTTCGGTCTTGGCTTGCTGGATAGCCGTCTTCAGCGACAGTTCATTCGCAGCAACACGCATTCCCTTGCCACCGCCACCGGCCGTCGCCTTGATCAAAACGGGAAAGCCAATTTCCGCAGCGACACGAACAGCTTCTTCTTCGTCTTCGATCAAACCAGCGCTACCAGGAACGACCGGTACATTCGCCTTGCGAGCCATTGTACGGGCTTGGTTCTTATCACCCAGCGCATCCATCGCTTCTGGCGAAGGACCGATGAAGTCGATCTTGCAACTACGGCAAACTTCGTTGAAGTGAGAGTTCTCACTCAAAAAGCCATAGCCGGGATGGATCGCATCCACGTTGCCAACTTCGGCGGCACTGATGATTTGATCAATCTTCAGATAGCTATTGGCCGACTTAGGAGGGCCAATACAAATGGCCTCGTCCGCCAGTTGCAGGTACTGGCTACCTTTGTCGGCAGTGCTATACACAGCAACAGTTTCAATGCCGAGCTCTTTGCACGCACGGATCACGCGCAGCGCAATCTCGCCGCGATTGGCAATCAGAATTCGCTTAAACATTGACGATCATCCTAGCAAGCGCGAAGTTAAAGCCTTTGCCACCGATACCAGCGATTACTTGCTGGTATCTACCTTAAACAGCGGCTTATCAAATTCGACCGCTTCGCCATCGGCAACTAGTACTGCCGTGATGGTTCCACGAATTTCGGCAGGGATCTCGTTGAAGACCTTCATGGCTTCAATGATGCAAACCGTGGTGGTGGTATCTACCTGCGATCCCACCTTGGCATAAGCCTCGGCCTTGGGATTCGCACGGGCGTAGAAAGTACCAACCATCGGGCTCTTGATGGTCACAATGTTGGGACCATCACCCGCTGGAGCAGCAGGGGCGCTAGGTCCAGCAGCCACAGGGGCAGCGGCGACAGGAGCTGGTGCAGCCGCTACGGCACGGACCACTTCCTTCGGACCACGGCACAGACGAATCCGCTGGCGCGACTCGCGCAGATCGATTTCGCTGAGGTCATGTTCCTTCATGAGTTCTACCAAGTCCTTGATTCGGGCGATTCCGAATACGGACTCCGCAGCTTCAGATTCAGGCTTCGACTTGGGGGAATCTTGAGATGTCATCGAGAGCTTCCGTGAGGTTTTCGGCAAGGGCTTCGCCGGCGTTTTAGCGGTCTTGGACCGGCGCTTGGATTTGTCGGCTTCTGCCATAGCTATTTCTTAGATAAGGACCAGACAGCGATCGTGATCAGTGTGAAAGGACCCACCTCCCGCACCCGCGTGACAGGTGGGCACAGTGAATCCTCAGCAGAGAAGATAGTCATAACCTGCTGTTTTGTGGAGACAGGTCGACCTTCCTCTGGCTTAATCGTAACGAAGCACGGGAAGTAACACCTCAGAAGAACCAAACTCCTGAGAGTGAGGCCCCCCTAAAAATGCAATCACTTCTAGCACTTCAAAAACATCACAAACCATTACAGGATATGAAGTTTGGAAGATTCTAGCGGCCTAGCCGACAGCCCGTCAAGCCGTACGGCCGCACCCTGGCACCCCATCGCCGGCAGGATAGTGTGCACCTCGGTTTTCCACTCACATTTTCGCGGTTTTCCTGCAAATTTAGCTCTGCGGCCTCTTCGCGGGCCGGATGACCGTGATTCCGATCATCTCCAAGACGGTTTTGGCACCCCAAAAGCAGGCGCAAATACAGCAACCAAAATCACCCCAAGCGCCTTTCTATTATTCCGGGAAAGCTTAACCGGCTGGCCTGGTACTTCAGGGGCTGAGGCAACCGGACCTCCCGGCGGCGGATTGCTCGAATCGTCGCCCAGCGCATAGACGAGCCCGCCAATCATGGTGATCACCCCAGCAATCGCCAACAGCCAGCCGACCAGGGTCAGGCGTGCCAAATCAAAGTCACCAGCGTCTTCGGTTGTCATAAAACAGCTTGCCTCGTCTAGAAAATCGGAGAGAGCGGCCGTCTGATGCCTGTGGCTCTCCATGAAGACGGCCTGAATTGGTGGAAGATCATAGCAACTAACCTACAAATTAACACCCCTGTGCGAGGCATTTTGGCAGTTCATTAAGATGGCTTTGTCATGGTCCGTGGCAACGTGGGCACTCTCTTGGGTTAACTACGAATGCCAAAAAACCGGGGTGCCAAGTTTTGCTCCCTGCCGTGGCATTTGGTATAGTGCGACCTTGCGCTAAGCGCTTCCTTGCGCCGCTGCGCGGTTATTGGGGGATTTGAAGTCACTTTACTTTTCTCCCTCAGCAATACACTGGCCCAACCTGCGGCCCCCACCTTCTCGTTGCCCCACCAAAGGAGATTTGATTCGCATGGCCGATTCGACCACACCGATTGTCCCCGTAGATTCCACGCGACGCTCCTTCCTGAAGAAGACCACGGCTGCCGCAATTGGCGGTTCGGTTGTTGCCACGATGAGCAGCGCCGCCTTGGTGCATGCTGCTGGCAGCGACACCTTGAAGGTTGGCTTGATTGGCTGCGGCGGACGTGGTTCTGGTGCCGCCGTCAACGCGATGGGGGCAGACAAGAACGCCAAGCTGACCGCCATTGCGGACATCTTTCCCGATGTGCTGGATCGCTCGAAGAAGGTGCTCAGCCAACAACTGGGACAACAGTACGCCGTGAAGGATGATTCGGCCTTCCACGGATTTGATGCCTACAAGCAAATGATGGCTACCGATGTGGATGTTGTGCTGCTTTGCACTCCTCCCCACTTTCGCCCTTTGCATTTGCGTGCCGCTGTAGAAGCTGGCAAGCACATCTTCTGCGAGAAGCCCGTGGCCGTCGACGCGCCAGGTGTTCGCAGCTGTATGGAAAGCTCCGAGATGGCAGCCAAGAAGGGGCTGAGCCTTGTTTCGGGACTCTGCTGGCGTTACGACTACGGCGTGAAGGAAACGATGAAGCGCATTCAAGATGGCGCCATCGGCGATATTGTCTCGATCCAAGAAAACTACCTCGCTGGCGTGCTGTGGCATCGTGGCCGCAAGCCTGAATGGAGCGAAATGGAATACCAGATGCGTAACTGGCTCTATTTCACTTGGCTCTCTGGAGATCACAACGTTGAACAGCACATCCACAGCCTGGATAAGGCAATGTGGTTGATGGGGGACAAGCCACCTAAGCAATGCTTTGGCATCGGCGGTCGCCAAGTTCGTACCGGCGAGCAATGGGGCAACATCTTCGATCATCATGCCGTCTGCTACGAGTGGGACAACGGCGTTAAGACGTTTGCTTACACCCGTCAAATGGCCGACTGCTTCAACGAGACCGAAGACTACGTCTATGGCACCAAGGGACGTGCTTCCATCCTTAAGCATGAGGTGATCTCGGGTAACGACACTTGGCGTTACAAGGGTGACAAGCCAAGCATGTACGACGTGGAACATGTCGAGCTATTTGCTTCGATCCGCGCTGGCAAGCCGATCAACAACGGCAACTACATGAACAACAGCACCATGATGGCCATCATGGGCCGTATGGCCACCTACACCGGCAAGAACATCACTTGGGAACAAGCCCTCAACAGCCAAGAGAACCTCTCGCCCGAGAAGTACGAGTGGGGCAATGTCGCCATTCCCGCGGTGCCAATGCCAGGACAAACCAAGTTTGTCTAAGACGCACTGACCTACTTTCGCGTGACCAACACAACGGCCCATTGCACCTTCTGGAGCAATGGGCCGTTTTTTTCATTGGAGGTACGAGAATTAGCGGTTAAACCCGAGTGCTCACCAGGATCGATGCAGTGATCTCTGGCCCAACTGCACTTGGTAATGATTCGCCGCTACGTCGATCTGCAAAAGCCTACTTGCCTTTTTTAAAACGCCAAGACTAGCTGGGCCGTCCATGTATCATTGGGCACAAACACGGATGTTTCTGAAACGAAGACATCGCGCCCAAAGACGTAGCCAAACTCACAACTGAGCTCTCTCCCTGAAGATCGCCAAATATTGACGCCTGCCAATAGTCGCAAGTCGCTGTAACCTAGTAACACATTATTTCCGAACTCATCTTGAACCGCCCACGAACCACCGCCAAATTGCCCCGCAAAATAACCCCAGAGGTCGATGTCATCCGTTTGCCATAGCCGCCTAGCAATTCGCGGCCGGGGAATCGTAATATCAATTTGCCAATCGGCATTGGGGGTCCAGATCGCACCACCAATGGGTAGCCAGCGAGATCGCAACTGGCGCACGACAGCAACACCACCGATTAAAACAAGCTGGGGACTTACTCGATAATCTCCTACCACCCGGCCTGTCACCTGAAATGACTCACCTGACAGGTGCTTAAAATCGCCAAACAGTCCCGGGGTAATCCCGATGGAAATCCCGCCGCGCTCTCGTTCGATTACGCGTGAAGAGACATCCATGTAGATATCGTAAACGCTGGCGGGCATATCAATGGCGTTAGGTCCGTCAAAGAAATGCGCACCTAAGCTGCCCGTAATAAAAACAGGCTTTGAGGTCGCCCAACACCAAGTGCGATTAAGCCCAAGGTCAGTGATTCCCAAACCTGCATTACCTTGTGAGCTTAGCGTGGCCATTGTGAGCCCCCAAGGAGTCCCACTTTCTGGTACTTGCGGCGTCATCTCAAACGTCGACTGTATTTCACTTGTGTACGCAGTAGCTGCAATCACCGGTACAGGTACCTCAAGGGGAGGCTCGAGTATCGGCAAGTTCTCCAACCGAATTGGCGTATCAGAAAACGCCGGCGCATCGGCCGACGAAACCTGGCTTATCGAAAGTGTCGCAAGTAGGATCCAAACGGGAACCATTAATTCTCTCTCGTCCCGACGCAAGGTGAAAGTTCGTGATTTGGCTTCTAAAGGCTAGACCCGTCTTGGGTCAAGTGATATCGAACGAAGTGCTAGCGTGCGATCGCTAATGCAGCGGATTTTCCCACCCTAGACAAAGCCGCGGCACGAGCGATTCGCCCTTTTTGTCCGGCGAATTCTTGATTTGATGCCGATACTGTAATTGCCTAAATAGGTTCGAATTCCTAAGCTCGCCCGCCCGAAGCTAGAGACCCGCGATGGTCCCTCACTTTTGAACAAGCTCGGCAAGTCATCGACGTTACCGAAGGAAATGATAACCCATGCGAACATTTTTGATTGCGACCTTTGCCGCCTCTCTGATCACTGCGACGTCGATCTCGACAGTAAGTGCACAAGGACATAGCAGCACTGGACTCAGCCGGGCAGCGCATGCATCCGGGCGTAGCATTGGAGGCGCCGGCACAGCCAATTCCGGGCTGCACGCTTCGGGTCGAGGTGGACCAAGTTCGGACCTGGGAAAAGGCGCGATCAATCGAATTGGTGGCCAAGGTTCACCACACCACGGAGCCAAAAACGGCACACACGGCGGTGGGGTTCGTTCTGCATCAGCGAGCGGGCTCAATCATTCTTTGAAACGAGCAGGTAACGCCACGCCGGCGGGGGCAAATCTTGGTGTTACTTCGGACCAGCCTACCGCCGACAACGCGGCGCAAATCCGAGACCGTCGTTTCGACCAAGCCGAGCACCTACGGCAAGTAAGTACTGCAAATGGCAATGAAAAGCTGCAAACCACGGCCGACCGCATGGAAGCGAATGCACAGCGAAATTTTGAACGTCGCCAAGGAACTAACTTCCCAACAGATGGGGCACCTTCGGGGACAGTAACCGGGGATGACAATAGTCAGGCTGCCACGGGGCCGGCTACTGCGAGTGAAGGCGTTCGGACGACTACACCCAATCTCGCGCCGAAGTCTTCCAGGCTACCAAGTTGGATGCGCCGAAAGACGGCCGAATAAAGAAGCCTTGCATGAAGTAGAGCCGGGGCGATACAACGCCCCAGGCTTGTCTGCTGGCAGGAGCCCCGCCTACTTAAACTTCCAGCGCTCGCTGGGTGTGTAAGCGGCTTTCATTGCCTTGGTCAGTTCTGCTACCAGGGCTGGCTGCATCGAGGCCTTGTCCGTCCCTTCGACCACTTCATCGGTCAGGTCATAAAGTCGCGGTGCCGATCCGATAGGCTGCTCGACCAACTTCCAATCTCCCTTACGAATCGCTTGCCCGCCGCCGTTTTCGTAGAAGGCCCAGTAGAGATACTCATGCTGCTTTTGCTGATCCTTGTTACCTGTGAAGGTTGGAACCAGCGATAGGCCGTCGACATCTTGCGGGACACTCTCCGATGCTTGCGCCAATTCAGCCAGTGTGGGGAAAATGTCGCCATTGAAGCTAATCATGTCGGTCTTCTGATCGGCAGGAATCTTTCCGGGCCAACGTACAATCAGCGGAACGCGAATGCCGCCATCCGTAAGCGAACGTTTATGCCCTTTCAAAAACCCGCTGGATTGATTGAACAGAGGATCGTTACCCCCTTCGGCATGCGGACCATTATCCGATGTGAACAGCACCAAAGTATTCTCTTCGAGGTTTAGCTCCTTGAGCTTGTCGAGCAACCGTCCCACATCGCGGTCCATATAGCTGATCATGGCCGCATGGGCCTTTTGCGGCGTGGGCCAATCCAGCTTTTCATAGACACCCAAGCTCGGAACTTCCATCCCTTCTTTTTTCGCTTCATTGTTGGCGTGCGGCAGTGTCCATGCAACATACATGAAGAAGGGGTCTTGCTTTTGCTTCTCGAGAAACTCTAGCGCATGCTGCGTGATGAGGTCGTGGCTGTATTCCGCCTTGTTGCTTGACACGCCAGAACCAGCAGGCCGTTCATCAGGAACCACATTCTTCAGTGGGAACTTCGCGCCATCCTTCCACAGATAGCTGGGGTAATAATTGTGAGCGTGGAGATGATTCAAATAACCGAAGTACGTATCAAACCCTTTTTTGTCGGGCGTGGCGTCGGTCCCCTCGGCCCCTAACCCCCATTTTCCAAATAGGCCGGTCTTGTACCCCGCCTTTTGCAGAACCTGGGCCATCGTCACATCAGTCGGACGAAGGGGAAGTTCTCCATTGCCACGAATCCAACTGTGGCCGCTGTGGTATCCGGTCATCAAGGTGCAGCGTGAAGGAGCACAGACCGTGCTTCCCGCGTAAAAGTCGGTGAACCGCAGACCTTGCTTGGCCATGCGGTCTAAGTTGGGGGTTTGGATTCGAGCTTGGCCATAACAGCCCAAGTCGCCATAGCCCAAGTCGTCGGCCATGATCAGCACGATGTTGGGGCGTTTGACGGCCGTTTTCTCCTGGGCAAAGGATGCCGCCGAAACCAGGGGAGAGAGCAGGGCGGTCGCCAAGAAGGCAATTAGGCAGAATCTCAGGTTGGTGGCCCAGGTCATCTGCCGAACCACGATTAACCCACCCTGTACGGATTGCTGCATCACCATGAGGAACACCTTGTTTTACCGAAACCGATGGAAATTCGTGGGTCACGTTAGACTTACGCCCGGAAACCTGACAAGCGCAGCCGTTGCTTCGGGGTATTGCGGCCCGCTATTATATCGAATGCTCAGCATACCGGCTGACACCCCATAAAACATAAGTTTACCGTCTCAGTATCTCACCTTCAGGAAATACCACGATGCCCTCCCGCAAAGCCAAGACCTCCTTGTCCCGACGGACCCTTCTATCCGCCGCCGCTGCAGTTTCTGTGACGTCTCTGCTTAGCTCGGCTCCTCTGGCCCATTTGGCATTTGCTGCTGAAGGCAAAGGGGGCTGGAAAGAGCTGTTCGATGGGAAGACCTTGAAGGGTTGGCACAAGAATCCTGAAAAGCTCGGCCACGGTACAGGGGGCATCTGGGAAGTACAGGAAGGCGCCATTGTGGGCTATCAAGACCCGCCAGGTTCGGGCAACGGTGGCATTCTGCTAACCGATGAAAAGTTTGGAGACTTTGAACTGCAGATTGACCTCAAGCCAAGTTGGGGCGTCTGCTCGGGCTTGTTCCTTCGTTCCAATGACAAAGGACAATGCTTGCAGATGATGGTCGACTACCACGATGCGGGCAACGTTGGCCAAATCTATGGCGAAGGAACCGGCGGATTCAATACCCGCACGTTTGACGTCAACGGAACCTATGACGCCGCGGGAAAGCACACCGGCTTCAAGACCGACAAACACAAGACCGCCGCCGAAGTTGGGCTGGTCTCCGCTTGTACGCCTGAAGAATGGGTTAAGGCCTGGAAGATCGATGACTGGAATACCGCCCATGTCGTTGTCACGGGCAAGTATGCCCACATCTCGACCACAATCAACGGCCAAAAGGTCTGCGAGTGGAACGGTGAGACTTCTAACTCGGAACGTTATGACAAGGAAGCCGTTTTGAAGTCACTCACTTCGTCTGGCAGCATTGCCGTTCAAGTGCACGGTGGCAAGAACTGGCCTGCCGAAGGGCGTTGCCGCTGGAAGAATATTCGCGTCAAGACGCTGAGCTAGGTAGAAGTCGCTGAACGACACGAGCCACCGGGGGCCTTTCCCTGGTGGCGGTCAAGCTTGCCTCTTACGCGTTTCGTCTTTGACGAGTTGCATCCCTGGGGCCGCTGCCCATGACTACCCCCTATGATCGCGTTTTTCAGGTCTGTCGCCATGTGCGACATATTGCCTGGATGCGCGCCGCATGTGGGGGAATGGTGGTTATCCTCCTTTCGTTTGCCTTGGCCGCCATTGTTGACTACTGGCTGCGTCCTACTTCGGTAATAGCCCGCTTGGGACTCAGCCTCTCGGCCCTTGCAAGCATCTTTGCTTTGCTTGGCGTGCTTGTCTGGCGACTTAAGCAAGTGCAACCCACACCACTTGCCGTGGCGAGCCTGATCGAACAGCACTTTCCCGTTCTGCGAGATCAACTGGTCAGTGCCGTCGACTTTTCACGCCCTTTGAAGGCGTATCGAAGTGGCACTTCAATCCGTTTGGCGGAGACCTTTGTAGACCAAGTCCAAGCACGCACCGAGGGACTCGACTTTCGGTCGGTTGTCAACACGAATTCCCTCTGGCGAGCACTTCTGGCCGCAGTGATCACAACGCTACTTGTGGGAGGCGTTGTCTTTGCGGTACCGCAACAAGCGAGCCTTGCCTTTGCTCGCCTACTGCTCCCCTGGAAGCCATTGGCGTGGCCCGCCAGAGACCATTTGGTCTTCGATCAAGTACCAACGCTGCTGGCGCAAGGGGAGTCCCTGGAACTTGTTGTTCGTGACGAAATCGGCCGCCCCCCTTCGCAAGTCTTCATACAGCTAAAGCAAGCCCCATTAGGCGGCAAGCAGGCCAAGCTAGAAGTGCGTCCGATGCTGTTTGATGGCGATGCTTACTCGCTCACCATCGAAAACTTGCAGCGCGACATTTCTTTCCGAGCCATGGGGGGCGATGACACGCAAATGCCCTGGCATGACCTAAAGGTGCTGGCCGCTCCGCAGATCGAGCCGACGGAGATTCTGCTGCACTATCCGGCCTACATTCAGCGGCCTCCTCAGGAAATCTCACGAGTCGCGGAAGCTGTGGCCGGCTCGCACCTTAGCTTGCGTGGAACTTCTTCTCTTCCCTTGGTAGCCATCCATGGTTTCTGGATTCCCGCCACGGAGGATGCACTTCCGCAAGACCTCCAATCCAAGGACCTGGAAGATCATAAAAACCTAGGGAAGGGGGCGGTGGCTAGTGATGGCCTGTCGTTCCAGTTCCCAGCGGGAAGCCAAGAAACGAGTGCGACGAACCTTGTCGAGCTAACGGAGTCAGGAGCCTTGCTACTGATTCCCGAAGGATCGGAAGGAGTTCGAGGAACGCCGTTGCGTGTCACGCTGCGTGTGGTGGATGACGAAAAGCCGATTATTCGCTGGGAAACGCCGACGCCGCAAAAGGGACAAACATCCCGGGCCCTCATTGAGTTCACAGGAACGGCCCATGATGACTTTGCCATAACGGCCATGGAGCTGCAATTTCAGCCGGTGTTTACGGGGGATAAGCCTTCGGTGGATTCAGCGACCGACTCCGTCTGGCAAAGTATCCCCTTAAACTGGAACCGTTCGCTACCCACTGCCGGGGCAAATAGCAATCTTCCCATGGATGTACGGTGGCAAGGGCAACTCGATCTAGAACAACAGATGCCAGCCCTATTGTCGGCCAAGCCCAGCGCCGATACGAACCTCGAAGCACTTGCTGTCAGGGTTGTGGCGACCGATAGCTTGGGACAAAAGACGATTGCATCCGTGCGCAGCCTGCCGATCCTTACCAATCGACAAAAGTTGGATGAACTACAACAAGCCGCGCAGCAGTTGGTGCAGCAGATCATCAAAGTGGGAGGCTTACTGGCACAGAATGAGAAGTTGCTATCGGGGCTGGTAAAAGCTCGGATTAATGCGGGCGAATGGCCTAACCTGCTACAAAATGCCAGCGATGATCAAGCGGCACTTTCGACGGTCATCAACCTTCATCAGCGTGCGAGCCACTCAACGTTGGCTGCGAATGAAGGGATCAATTATCTGGCTGAGCAGATCCTCCAGGATGCAGGTAGGTCACGCATTTCGTTTCCACTGGCGGAAAAGGCAATCCCGCAAATCCTAAAAGAGCTCAGCAAGCCCAGTAACGGCGCAGCTGGCCAAGCAGGAGAGTGATCTGCGAACACTTCGAAGGCAGGTCGTTATCCTTAGTGCGGCCGTCAATCCTGGCAACGACAAACTAGAAGAACCTAGTCCAGCCCCTGCGCCACTACCCTCTAGCAATGAAGCGGCACAGCTACTTGTTCAAACCTTATCGCAGCAAAAGCCGCTACTTCAGGCAGTTCGCCATTGGCATGAACTGCTGTCGCAAGCGGAAGTATCGGCCGAACTGTCCAAAGAGCTGGCAGACATAGCCGCGCAGCAGCGAAACCTGTTAATGCAATCCGAAACGCAGGAACTCGCAGCAGCAACCGCCTCTTCCGAAGATGCTGAAAAGCTCCGCCAGGAGGCCGTTACCCTTTCCACGCAACAGAAGGATCTCGCGCGGGCTCTGTTTGCAACCGAACGCAGGTTGGCTCAGGAAGGCCTGCCCGCGGAACTATCTGAACTGGCAGCAAAGCTTCAGCAAAGTGGAGTTCAGGACAAGATGCGCTCGGCAGCAGAGCATTTGCGGCGCGAGCAGTGGGGACCTGCCATTCAGTTGCAAGCAGAGGCAGTCGCCGAGCTAACTTCGATGTTGCCCGAGCCTCCCACTGAGGAAAGCGATTCGCCTGGTACGTCACTAGATCATGCGGAAGAACTGGCACGGGCCCAAGCCCAAAAACTATGGTACGAACGAATAGTCACTTGGCGAGATGCCCACAGCAAGGTCGCCCAGCAAATTCAGCCGTTGGCAGCCCCACAAGCTGGCATCAAGCCAGCGCTGCAAACATTGTCAAAAGAGCTATCCAAGCAAGAGGTGGACCTTGCGGAGGCGATCAGCCAGGCAAATCCGCAAACCATGCCGTTCCCCTTGCTGCGTGGTGGCCTGCAAAAGGTGGAATCGGAACTTCGTGATACCTCACAAAACTTGGCGAAACCTTCCTCTTGGCCAGCAGCGGTGGATTTAGCGGTGCATGTTCAAGGTCGGCTGGATCGTCTGGTCGAGGCCCTTGAGCCCACACCGCGCACCGGCGATCCCACAACAACCAAGCCTCCCCGTGACAAGCCGATGGCAAATGGCTCTCCCAAACGTCCTAAGCTTTCTCTGGCAGACTTAAAATACATGCGAAATTCCCAAGCTGCGATCACGCTTGCTACTAGCAAGCTTTTGGAACAAACCACGGACAAAATGCCGTTATCTTCTGCCCAGCAGGCAGAGCTTGCCCGCTTGCAGCAGGAGCAGGCAGAACTGGCCCGAACGTTCCAGGAACTAGTCGGACCGAAGGGGAGCGAATAGACTTAACTTTGGATTTGAAGTTCGCAGGAGCACCTACTTGGCATTCCGCCCGTTTATTCCCATGCGATTGCTCGTTCGATTCGCAACACCGTTTGGCATTGCCACCCTCGTTGGGCTATTGGCTGGGCCCACGGTAACGTGCGCACAAACACCAGGATCAGCAACCAAGCCAGCCTCAACTCCTCCGGCGGGACTATTAGACGATTTGCCCACAACGGTTCCTAAGGCGACGACTCCCAAGGTAACCCCGAATCCTGCCATCCCACCCAAAGAGTCCACTGGTCCTACGATCCCGCGTGAAGCACCCAAGACAAGTGCCGAATCTACAGAGTCTGGCCGAGCGGAAAAGCTGATCAGCCTTTTGGAGCAAGCGTCTAACCAATTGCGATCTTCGCAGCTCAATCTAGAACTACAAAAGGTTCAGCAGCAAATCCTTTACCAAATGGATGAGTGGCTCGCCTCCGATGATGCGTCCAATTCCACCGGCAAAAGCGTTGGCCAAGAAGCCTCATCGGCCGACCCTAATGCAGACGCCTCGAAACCTGGCTCAAACAATTCCAAACCTAAACCGACAAAGCCTAAGCCGGCCGGCGATATGACCGGCAATGATCCCACAACGGGGACTGCAACCGCCCAATCACCTGCGGGAGGCGCTGGCACAGCAAGCGTCCTAGAAAAGACGCCACGCATGATTGCCGACTCGTTTTGGGGCAACTTGCCTCCCCAAGAACGGCAGCGGTTACAAAACACGATGCCGCAACGTTTCTTGCCGCAATATCGGCGGCAGATCGAAGACTACTATCGGCGTCTTGCTGAGGAGGGGGAAAAGTAAGAGCGACATTCGTGAACGCACTTGCCTTCCTATCTGCATGATGGACTTGCCTTCGTATCAGAACTCCGAAGCGAAGCCGTGCCGCCGCCAGTGGTGCCAAGGCGCGCTCGCTGGGATTATCGCCGCTACATCCGCCGGCATCTCACCTCAGTTTGTCGTTGGCGAAGAAGACAATGCGGGTGTGATGTTGCCACAAACCCGAGAGGCGATTGACTTGGGCCTTAGCTGGCTTGCCAAGCGGCAAAACCCCGATGGTTCGCTGAAAGCTAATACCTACAACCGAAACACGGCCGTCATTAGCCTTGTCGGCATTGCTTACCTGGCATCGGGCAGCACTCCCGGTCGTGGAAAATACGGCTCAGCCATTGATCGCTGTGTCGATTTTGTCCTGCAAAGCAGTGATGAAAAGGGAATGCTCTGCGTCAAAGAGTCGACAAGTCATGGCCCGATGTATGACCATGGATTTGCAACCCTGTTCTTGGCAGAAGCCTACGGCATGAGCCAACAACCCGACTTGCGGGCCAAGCTCTCGCAAGCGGTGGATTTGATCGTGCGGTCACAGCACAAAGAGGGGGGCTGGCGATACGAGCCTCGTCCCGTTGAAGCAGATGTCAGCGTGACGGTCTGCCAGATCATGGCGCTGCGAGCTGCCAAAAATGCAGGAATCACGGTCCCCAAAGAAACGGTGGAGCGATGTACAAACTATGTGAAGCGATGTCAAAACGCTGACGGCGGCTTCATGTATCGTTCGACCGGAGGTCCCAGCCGTTTCCCACGTTCTGCCGCAGGAATTGTAGCTCTGTTTAGTGCAGGAGTTTACGAGGGGGATGAAATCACGCGCGGACTGGACTATCTCGAAGCGAATATTCCACCTGATGAAGAGACCGAGCGAGATTCCTACGCGCTTTACGGCCACTACTATGCTGCGCAGGCCATGTGGCACGTTGGTGGCGAACGCTGGAAAAAATGGTACGCCAAAACCCAGCAAAGCCTGCTTGCGCAGCAAGCAAAAGATGGCTCGTGGCCGGACCTCATTTCCTACGAATACGGAACGGCCATGGCTTGCATCGTGTTGCAAACTCCCAACGGCCTTGTCCCCATTTTTCAGCGATAGAAGGGACGATGATCATGCCATGCCATCGCCCGTATTTATCGCTGTGGACGCTGCTTGCGGCAGTTGCACTTTGCTTTATCTCGTTACGGGCCGCTTGTGCGGATACCCCCGCCAGCCCAGTGGCGATATTGCGCGGCGGCCGCAGAGTGGCCGCACTACCAGCGTTTGCCATCGATCCAGCGGGGCAAGTCAAACTGCGACTGCTGGCGACGCCACCCGAAGGTGAAAAAGAACTTGCCAGCGATTTGATCGTGCAATGGGGGAACCCTACGGGATTTGCTGCAGGCGAGATTATCATTCTCCATGCGGGACAACTACGCGCGGATTCGTTAACCATCGCCAAGGATCACCTACAGATTGGCGACGCATCGGGCCTCGACCGTCTGCTATGGAAGACGTCAACGATTGATCGAAACGCCGTGCGAGGAATCCTCTTTCAGCCTCCCGGTGCACTACGCGAGCAGGCAACACTACTACGAGAAATTGCCGAAGGGAGCCGCGACAAAGATGTCCTGCTTCTTAAAAACGGCTCTCGGCTAAAAGGGACGTTACTTGGCCGCAACGACGTTGCTGCGCCGATGGAAGGTTCCAGCAGCTTTTCCTTACAACGAGAGCCAACTCAACCTCCACTTTCAATTCCTGCCGATCGCGTGGTTGCTTGGCTTGCCGTGGGCAACACCAAGACAGAGTCGCCACCGAATGGTGAGAACATGTTTTGGCTTGGACTAGAGGATGGATCACGGCTTCATGTGCAACAACTCGAGGCATTGCCGAGGCGTGATGCCAATGCGGCCATTCCTCTGAAGGGCTTGAACCTAAAACTAGCCGACGAGACGCAAATTGAACTCACCTTTGCGCAGCCAGTTGACACTTCCAAGGCGATCACCGCTCCGTTCGTCTATTACAGGCCACGGCAAACCAGCGTCTTCTACTTTTCTTCGGCCAGCGCACCGCAGTACAAGTATGTCCCTTGGCTTTCGCTAGCAAGTGGGCCTACTAACGATTGGCCGATGGCGTGGGGACAAGGACTGCAGGGGGATGAACTGCAGGTGGCCGGAAAGCACTACCTACAGGGCTTGGCCATGCATAGCGCATCGCGGGCCGTCTTTGACTTAGAGCCCGGCTACAAATCCTTTTCCGCAGAACTGGGAATTGAAGACAGCGCAGCACCCCAAGGCAGCGTGACTGGGCAAGTGCTGCTGCAGCGGCCAAACGGCAAATGGGAGAGCGTTTTTCAAAGCCCAACCGTTCGGCATGGTGAAGCTCCCAAGCCGATTTTCATCCCGTTGGGAGACGCAGTCCGGCTTACACTCGTTGTCGACTACGCCGACGCGGGAGATGTCGGGGACCATGCCCTATGGCTTGATCCCCGCTTAGAAAAATAGGCCCTAGTTCAAAACTTAGGTCGCCAAACCCTTGATGCGGGCGATTTCGGCGGCGTCTTTGTCACCACGCCCCGATAGGCAAATGACCAAGATTTGATCCTTTGGCATCTTTGCCGCAAGCTTCATCGCTTTGGCAACTGCATGCGAGCTTTCCAGCGCGGGGATGATCCCTTCAGCCCGAGCCATTTCATCGAAAGCACGCAGAGCGTCACCATCTTCGCAGCAGGTGTACTCAACGCGCCCGGTGTCCTTCCAATAGCTGTGCTCAGGACCAACGCCTGGATAATCCAGCCCGGCCGAAACCGAGTGAACATCGCTCGTTTGACCATCTTCATCCTGCAATACATAGCTCAAACTGCCATGCAGAACGCCAGGCGTTCCATAGGTTAGCGGCGAAGCATGGTCGCCAGGCTTGTTGCTACGGCCGCCAGCCTCAACACCCACCAAACGCACGCCCTTGTCTGCCACGAAGGGATAGAACATGCCAGCCGCGTTGCTACCACCACCGACGCAGGCCACTACCATGTCGGGCAGTCGACCAAACTTTTCCATCGACTGTACCTTGGTCTCATTTCCAATTACCGATTGATAGTCGCGCACAATCCGTGGGAAGGGGTGTGGCCCGATGGCCGATCCAATAATGTAGTGCGTGTTTTCGACGCTGGACATCCAGTCGCGGAGCGCTTCGTTCACAGCATCACGCAGTGTACGCGAACCCGAAGTAACGGCGCGAACCTCTGCCCCCATCAAACGCATGCTGTTCACGTTGGGAGCTTGGCGACGAATATCCTCCTCGCCCATATAGACAACGCAAGGCAATCCAAAATGCGCACAAGCGGTTGCCGTGGCCACGCCGTGCTGGCCGGCCCCTGTTTCCGCAATGACGCGTGTCTTCTTCATCCGCAAAGTCAACAGACCTTGGCCTAGCGTATTGTTGATCTTGTGAGCACCCGTGTGATTGAGGTCTTCCCGCTTCAGCCAGATTTGGGCGCCGCCACATTGCTGCGTCAGCCGCTTTGCAAAATAGAGCGGAGAAGGGCGTCCGACAAAGTCCTTCAGCAAACCATCAAGCTCTGCCTGAAAGGAGGGGTCCTTGCGCGAACGGTCGTACTCTAACGTCAATTCTTCTAAGGCGCGGGTGAGCGTCTCGGGAACGTATCGTCCACCAAAAGCACCAAAACGTCCATGAATATCTGGAACTTGCGATGATGCGCCTGTCGAAGGATCTGCTGCCGTGGCCATATAAGTAATTTCGTTCACTCTTGCGGAAAGGAAGAAAACGGACGAAAAGAGACTCCCGACCAGCCATTTTCCGCCAGTTCCGGGTGGGCTATGCGACCGTCCAAGCCGGCCGCAAGCGATTCCTTTTCTCCTTCTCAATTGTCGCCTCGCCCTTGGGGGATGGTCAAGGGAGAGGACGACGCCCCGGACCAAGTGACGTCGCCATTTCTAGGCTCTATAATTCGGAAAATGCGGGCATAACCGCACTCCCCGGCCGTCACTGGTAAGCTTGTCCGGTAAATTGCAACCTTTGCAACCGATTCTCGCGTCAAATGCCGACTGAATTTTCCAACTAATCCTGAAAGCGGTCGAATGCCCGAACTTCCCGAAGTCGAGACGATGCGGCGGGGAATCCTACCGATCGTCGGAAGTCGGATTAGCGGGGTTTCGCTCCCTCCGTGCTCACGCCGGCCGATTCAGGTTTCCCCATCGATTAGCCGTATTGAAAAGCATCTTGTCGGCAAACGAATCACGGCAGTTTCCCGCGCCGGCAAACGGGTTGTTGTTGAAACCGAAGGGGACTGGTTCCTTATTTTTGAGCCGCGCATGACAGGCCTCGTCCTCGTCAGCGATCCGCCAAGCTCGGAACATTTGCGATTTTGTTTAGAGCTAGAAGAGGGCCCCCACTCGGAGATTTGGTTTTGGGATCGCCGAGGCCTGGGGTCGGTAACACTTTTGGATACGAATGAATTTCGCACCCGGATATTAGAAGGCAAGCTCGGGCCGGATGCTTTAGCGATCACGCCCGACGAGATGGAAAAACGGCTCGGAAGTAGCTCGCGAGAGATCAAGGTGGCACTGCTCGACCAGCGGGCCATCGCGGGAATCGGCAATCTCTACGCCAGCGAAATCCTGCATTTGGCCAAACTGCATCCGCAACAGCGATGCAGTCAATTGACGAGCGAAGACTTCCGCCAGATCCATCATTACATGCGGGAAGTTTTACTGCTGGCAATTAAACATGAAGGCTCAACGCTTTCCGACGGAACCTATCGCAACGCATTAAATCAATCGGGGGGCTATCAGAATCACCATCGCGTTTATGATCGCGAAAAGCTCCCTTGCCCCAGTTGCAAAAAGGGCGTGATCGTTCGGATGGTGCAGTCCCAAAGGGCCACGTTTTACTGTCCCGATTGCCAACAGGCCCGTGCAGTGAAACGTCGCGCGTCCAAAACGACGCCAAAAAAGCCGGCCAAAAGGAAGCCGGCATCCCAATCCAAGGGATAGTTTGGCCGTCGCACACATCGGAAATAACGGCAAGAACTAGTTGCGGTTGAATTCCCCACTCCCTTACACTGTGGGGAAGACGCATCCAAGGTTTTGGATGTTTGCGTCGCCACGGATAGGCTCCCTCCCCAAAATATGAAGAGGCATTCTGATGCATCGTCAACTTTTGCGCAACCTTTCGCGCCGTGATTTTCTGGCCGCTTCGGCCGCCACGACTTTAGCACTTCCCACGCTGGGAAACTTTGCCCAGGCTGCGGATACTCCCGCAAAGTCCACCCCAGAAACGCTGGTCAAGCAATTGTTTGACAGCCTCAAGCCAGAGCAAAAGAAAGAAGTCTGCTTTGACTGGGACTATCAACATTCCCAAATGGGTTTGCTGCGAACCCGGATCTCTAACAACTGGCACATCAGCAAGCCGATCATCAAAAGCGAATTCTTTTCGGGTGACCAACAAAAGCTCATTCGCGAAATCTTTGAAGGGGTCATCGTTCCTGAGTGGCACGCCAAGATTGATAAGCAGTTGCAAGATGATGCGGGGGGCTTTGGCAAAAGCCAAAACATTGCGATCTTCGGCAAGCCCGGCGAAGGCAAGTTTGAACTCGTGATGACCGGTCGCCACATGACGCTACGTTGCGATGGCAACTCGGCCGAGAATGTGGCTTTCGGCGGACCGATCTTCTACGGGCATGCGGCCAGTGGCTTTGACGAAAAGCCCGGCCATCCTGGCAACGTGTTTTGGGAACAAGCACTCGCTGCCAACAAAGTGTATGAAATGCTCGATGGCAAGCAGCGCAAACTGGCAGAGGTCGCCAAGACTCCTGACGAGACCGAAGTTGGCTTCCTGGGAGATAAGCCCAAGCCAGGCATTTCCCTATCGGAACTAAGCTCCGATCAAATGGCCGAAGTAGAAAAGACCCTGCGCACGCTGCTTGCTCCTTATCGCCAAACGGATCGTGATGAAGTTGGCGAATGCTTGAAGGCCCAAGGCGGACTAGCCAAGTGCAGCATGGCGTTCTACACCGACGAAGACCTGGGAAATGATCGCGTGTGGGACAACTGGCGTTTGGAAGGCCCCGCCTTTGTATGGTACTTCCGTGGCTTCCCACACGTCCATGTGTGGGCCAATGTGGCCAGCGATCCTAAGGTTGTGCTGAATGCGTAGCCCATAAGTTGGCACACACATCCGAAGAATCTCCTGCGGGCTCATTCTCTTGCGATTGAGCCCGCAACTTTTTATTGCCTTGTATCTGACTTCACCTGACGACACATCCTTCGAGGGAAATATCGGTATGACAACTTTGCGAAATGCGATTTATGCCTTAGCTCTGTTTGCAATGACGTGGAGTGGGCAACTGCGTGCCGACGAAGCCGCAGGCCACCGTACCGAGTTCCTAACCCATGATCAACTCATTGGCTGGAAGGCAGAGAACTGCACTTTTCAAGTGGAAAAGGGGGTGCTGCGTACGACGTCGGGCGATGGTCTGATTCGGACCGATGTTCGCTATGGGGACTTTATACTGGAGTTCGATTATCGCCCTTTGCAAGCCAGCAAGTACGATGCAGGTGTCTACATCCGGAGCGAACTTCCGAAGGCTGGTCAAAAATGGCCCACGCGGCACCAAATGAACCTGCTCGAAGGGGGCGAATTGACGCTGCTTGGCTTTAAAGATGCGGTTGTAAAAGACCTTGTCCGCCCTAAGGAATGGAACAAGGTTCGGCTAATGGTGGTTGGCGACAAGGCCAGCTTACAAGTCAACGGCAAGCAGTCTTGGGAAGTCAGCGGGCTGGAACCTCGGGATGGCTACATTGGCTTTCAAGTAGAAAGCACAATCGGCGGCGCTTTTGAGTATCGCAACATTGCAATCACCGAACTTGGCTTTCAAAACCTGCTCGGTGGCAATGCTTCGATGCTTGACTCGTGGGAAGGGGCTACTGAGCCGGCCGAAAAATGCTGGAAACTAGAACAAGGTGAATTGGTTTGCACAGGACAGACAGGCCCTTGGTTACGCTCGAAGCAAACCTGGGGAGATTTTGCCCTGCGTTTGGAATACAAGCTTCGTGAAGGGGGCAACTCTGGCGTGTACGCACGTGTTGCAGACGATGGCAATCATCATGGCGACAACTCGGGTGTAGAAATCCAAATTTTGGATGATGCTTCACCACGCTATAAAGATTTGATGGCGTATCAATATTCCGCCAGCATCTATGCACTGCGGCCTGCTGATCCACGGGTATGCAAGCCAGTCGGCGAATGGAACACCATGGAGATTCGCTGCGTGGGGACGCACTACCTCATTACCCACAATGGCACGGTCGTTGTCGATGCCGATGAAAAGTCGGTGCCTGATTTGGCAAAGCGTCGCGCCAGTGGCAAACTGGGTCTGCAAAACCACCAAGAGGAAGTTCGCTTTCGCAACGTTCGGATTCAAAGCCTAGTTAGCAAATAGTGATCCGTAGCCAGGCCCAACAGGCCGCTACTCTTTCACTAGATACTTTTCGTAGTCCTGAACCAACAGACGCTTCCCTTTGGTGATGATCGTGTGCCCCTCCGCTTGCAGCCGCTTGCGGAGGTTGGCAATCCCGCCGGGATATCGGGGATTCAATTCGCCTCCTGCCTTTATGACACGCCAGTAGGGAGCCACACGCTTCTTGCCGGCCTGTTCTTCTTCCTCCGCAGCGTAGGCGGCAATCCAAGCAAATATGCCAACCGTAATCGGGCAGCCGATCGTGGCATCGTGCTGCTTTGCCAGGCGTTTTGCAATCTGCGGGATCGTGATCAGCTTGCGACGCGGAACTCGCAAGATGACGTCTCTTACTTCACGAGGCTTGGGGATGACCAATGTCCCTTTGCCCCAGTTCTTTTGCATGCGTGGAGGAATGGCAACGACCTTGGGCAGGTCTTTGTCATTGTTTAACTTTTCCACCCAAGTCTTTTTGGCTTTCATCCGTGACCTACCGTGCAGGAACCGCGAGAGCATCACCAATCGCTGTTAATAATAGTTTTTCCACGGACGGAGATACACGCGAGACCACGCCGGTCTCGTAACCACCTTGCCCATAAGAAATTTCGGTGCCGATATAGCCAGCACCGTAGTCTCCATAGCCTGCGACGCAAACTTCTCCGGCAGGGTACATGCTTTGAGCCGCCAATTGGTACTCGATAAAAATCTCGCCAGGCAAATGCACGATTCGATCTTTTCCAAGAGAAAGAGCGGAGATCTGTGTTTTATGCCCAGCTTGGCTACGACGCAGGAAGGCCAGCTCTCGCGCGGTGCGAATCCTTGTATTCAGGGGAATGGCCGTGTCTTTCAAATCCTTGGTGAGACCTTCTTCGGTTAGGTTATCGCGCGGAGGCAATACCACGCCCGTTGCTTTCCAGTGAACGTCTTCCCCAGTGACGACATGCTTCTTGGCCATAGCATCTTGCCAGGCAAGCTCCATTCCCTTGGCCAACTTACCAGCAAGCACCGGACGATTCTCCGGGGAACCATCATTGTATTTGCCGGCCGCTAAATTTCCCCCGGCACCATCAAAATGGATATGCGGCACACCTGGATGAACCTTTTGCGATAGGTCCCGAGCCATTCCCACAAAGTCAGCACTGACACGCCCCTTGCCGTAATAGCTTTGAGGGTGAGTCGCATAATACGTTAGCACGGCTCAGCGGCTTACCTTCATTCCAAAATGCGACAAGGCGAACCTTGGGGTCAATCAAGCCTTCCGGCATAGCTCGAACCGCTTCATCGCGGCAAGAACTTAGCCGCACGAACTGCACCTTGCCTTCTGCGTTGAGAATTCGACGGTTGGAAGCAACCCCTTCTACGATGCCGAACCCAACCGCGACATGGGTGCAGGGCACAAGTGAGGCCTTGGCCACTTCGACCGCTTTGGCAACTTTATTGACGGTGTCACGGGCGAACATCGGATCAAATTGTTTACCAGCAAGTCCCTGTTCTGCCAAAATGCTTTCGGACAGTTCATCGTGGCCCGGCGCATCATGCTGGTGCAGCGCATGAACCGTGACACGGTCCATGGTTGTACCAGCGGCCGCTGCAATCTTCTCGCGCCATAGATCGTGCCCGGTGTTGCCGATCCCCACCCAGTCAACCGCTACCAATACAACAGGACCTTCGGGAAAATCGAGCAAGACGCCGCGTGCCGACAGCGGGTCATCCACGGCTTCTGCCGGAGGAACTAGGCCATCACACAAGGGAGTCCCAAGGGGTGGCGTCACATCCACCTGAAAGGTGGCTACTCGCAGCGGAGCTGCGGCCTGCAAGCTGGCCGTTGCCACTAACACCAGCGTAAAGAAAGCCGCCAAGACCAAGCGACGGCTTCGAACCAAAACAAGGCACTTTGCAAGGCGAGCAACAGAAAACGTAGGCTGGGTGCACATGAGCGGGGTCCCCGGGGTGCAAAAGGAGGGAAGGCAAGTGGCGGGCAAATGCAAGAGCCCAGTTTGCATTGGGCTGGTCGGCGCGGTTACACTGCGGGGCAGCCAAAGTGGTATGGAGTTCCATCGCCAACCGACTTTCGAGCTTCCCACCTAACCTGACAGCCTATCGCTTGCCGCAAGCCGGTTCAAGCAACGCTGAGGAGTTTTGATCCATGTCCCGCCTTACTGGTTTGCGTTTGCTGGTCATCACAACGATCCTTTCCGCGACAAATGTTGGAGCCCAAGACTGGCCCGAATTTCGTGGACCTGATGCACAAGGGCATGCAGACACCAAAAACTTGCCGGTTGAGTGGAGCCCCGAAAAGAATGTTGCTTGGAAGCGCGAGTTACCCGGCGAAGGCTGGTCCAGTCCAGCCCTTAGCCGCGGCAAGCTCTATTTGACTTCAGCCGTCAAGGGAGAAGGGGATGGCTATTCGCTTCGGGTGCTGTGTGTCGATGCCAAAAGTGGCGAGACGCTATGGAACACTGAGGTTTTCGAACAACCCAAGGATGCCCCGAAGATTCACGGCAAAAACAGCCATGCCAGCCCCAGCCCTGTAGTAGCGAGCGGCCGTGTTTATGTTCACTTTGGCCATCAAGGAAGCGCCTGCCTCGATCTTGAAGGCAAAGTACTTTGGAAGAACAGCGACTTTGCCTACGCACCAGTGCACGGCAACGGCGGCTCTGTCTTGCTGCTCGATGGACGATTGATCTTCTCTTGTGACGGAGCCAAAGACCCAATCGTGATGGCCCTGGATGCCAACACCGGCAAAGAACTTTGGAAGTACTCGCGTCCTGTCGAATATGCAAAGCGTTTTGCTTTTTGCACTCCACTGGCCATTGAAGTGAACGGAGAAAAGCAAGTCATCATTCCGGGAGCAGGAAGCGTTAGCGCCCTACGTCCCGAAGATGGATCCGAAATCTGGTATGTGAAGTACGACGGATATTCGGTGATTCCCCGCCCCGTATTTGCTGCTGGCCTTGTGTTCATCAGCACAGGCTACGACTCGCCGACGGTGCTTGCCATTCGGCCGGACGGCAAAGGGGACGTGACCGAAACCCATGTGGCATGGTCACTCAAGAAGGGGGCTCCCCACACGCCGTCGATGCTTGCCATCGGCGATGAACTTTACATGGTTTCGGATGGCGGAGTGGCTGAGCTGTGTCGATGCCGCCACTGGCAAAGTCCATTGGCAGAAACGGGTAAACGGGAACTACTCCTCGTCGCTGATCGTTGCGGATGGAAAGATCTACCTCCAGAACGAAGAGGGGAATGGACAAGTCCTTGCTCCTGGGAAGGATTTTCAAGAACTTGGCTCCAACTCGGTGGGCGAACGGACGCTAGCATCCTACGCCGTAGGGGATCATGCGATTTTTATTCGCGGGGCAAAGTCTTTGTTTCGGATTGAAAACGGTCGCTAGGCCTCTTCCAAACGAAGCATATAGCCAAGCTGATTCCTGGATTTAAAGGTTATTTGAGAAATTTATTGCCCGGAGCGTTAATTGGCTTGTAGCCAATCCGGGGCATTCGCTGCGACGCTCGTGTCAAAAAACTTAACCAAGTGCGGCATTGGGGCTGCTGAGCGGCCTTAAACAGGGTCTATTGCTGTCCTTCATGTGCCGATAATAAAGCGAGCGGAAACCATTCTTCATGAGCGGGGATATGTCGGTCTATTTTGACTGAAGCCCTGATTGGGATTGTGGTTAGGTCCTCCGGCCGTGCTGCCGCACTATTCGGTTTTTGGCAAATTCGGTAAGATTTAACGATTCTGCCGCCTGATGCAACCGTTTGGATCCGCGCCGGCAAGTGAGCGACTGGCGAAATTAAAACTTTTTCCTTGAACTGCGGGGCCAACGTCGACTAGCGACAACCCAGGGAACAAGGTGCTGGAGTTGTTACCACGGTGAAACTGGCAAGCCCTCAAAGACTGAAGCTAATTCCATTCCTTACGTTGGCTGACAGCCTGCGTCACTGGTCGGAAACCTTTCCCGATCGGCTGGCCTACGGTTTTACCGACTTGGAATCTGAAGAGACGAAGCTTACTTTTGCCCAATTCCGCCAACGGGTCGAATCAGTTGCTGCTCGCCTCGTTGAATTGAGAATGACGGGCGAACGCGCGCTGCTGCTGTACCCGCCAGGCATGGACTTCTTGATTGGTTACTATGCTTGCCTCACTGCAGGCGTTGTTGCAGTTCCGGCGTATCCACCGCGCCGAAATCGGAACATGGCGCGCATCCAAGCGATTTCGGATGATGCCCAGGCCAAGATTGCCCTCACGATTACAGATGTGACGGAGCGCAGCGATACGCTACTTGATGAAGCGCCACGCCTTCGCAACTTGATTTGGCTGGCGACTGACAAAGTGGAACCAGGTGCGCCGTTCAAAGCACCAAAGGTATCGCCCCGCGACCTCGCGATGCTTCAATACACTAGCGGCTCAACCGGCACTCCGAAGGGTGTCATGCTCAGCCAAGGGAACATTGCCAACAACTGCTTGCTGATTAGCGATGCGTTTGAAATGGCAGAAGAAGACGTCGGCATTTCCTGGTTGCCAACGTATCACGATATGGGGCTCATCGGCGGCGCACTTACTGCGATGTTTTCCGGTCGCCCTTCGATCTTGATGTCACCGATGGCCTTTTTGCAAAAGCCGATTCGCTGGCTGCAAGGGATCAGCCGGTACGGCGTGACGATCAGTGGCGGGCCCAACTTTGCGTACGATCTTTGCGTTCAAAAGATCACTGACGATCAACTGGAAGGCATCGACCTAAGTCACTGGCGATTAGCGTTTAATGGAGCGGAGCCTGTACGCGCTCAAACGCTTGACAAGTTCACGGAGCGTTTTGGACAAGTCGGCTTTCGTGCTACAGCGCACTATCCTTGTTATGGCATGGCAGAAACCACGCTGCTCGTAACGGGAAGTTATGCGGGCAAGGTACCGGTCGTACGTAGCTTCCACGGCAAAAGCCTGGACATGCGACGCGTGCTTCCGCTTGAACCCAATGCGGAGGGAGCCCGTTCCCTGGTAGGTTGCGGGCGCGTTTTGCCACAGGAAAAACTAGCCATTGTTGACGCCGATACCCACGAAAAGCTTTCCGAAGATCGTGTTGGAGAAATTTGGGTGAGCAGCGGAAGCGTTGCCCAAGGCTATTGGCAAAACCCCCAAGCGACTGAGCAAACTTTTCATGCTCACATTTCCAATACGAACGAAGGACCCTATTTGCGCACAGGCGATTTAGGCTTTTTGCGTGATGGCCAGCTGTATGTCACGGGGCGTTTGAAAGACATCATCATCGTGCGTGGCGTGAATCGCTATCCGCAAGATATTGAGATGACAGTTGAACGAGCCAGCCCACGCATCCAAGCGGGTGAGGTCGGCGCGTTTGCCGTTGATATCGCTGGACGTGAGCGCCTGATCATCGTTGCCGAAGTGGAACGAACTCGCCGCGACGATTGGTCGGAAACGATCGACTCCATCCGTCGTGACGTCACGGCAGAACATGAACTGCCACCTGATGCGGTTGTCCTTGTTCGCTTTGGCTCGATCCCGAAGACCTCCAGCGGCAAAATTCAGCGCAGTGCATGCCGTGACGAGTTTGTTGCGGGCAAGCTCAACATCGTTGCCGAATGGCGCAGCTGGGAACAATCGGAACATGCGCCAAGCAGCGGCTCCGGACGTGGCAGGGCCAGCACGGCTCCCTTGCCATCAACCGAAGGCCTTCCCGAAGTCAACTCTGCGGTTGCGGAAGAAGTGATTCAGCACGTGCGGGCGGTTGCCAAGGAGCGGGCAAAGAACCTGCACTTGGATTCGAGCATCGTTAACGACCTGGGACTTGATTCCCTCGAGCGTTTGCAAATCGCCAGCAGCCTGGAAGAGACCTACGGTGGTCGCTTCCCAGAAGATGTTCTGGCAGAAATGGAAACCGTTCGCCAAGTTGCTACCGCCATCGAAAAGTACATGGGCGTAGAACCACGCGTACAGCGCCAATACACGCCATCGGGTGCGCCAAGTCGGTCGGCGGCGAGATCATGCCAGAGTGCTATGATTTCAGCGAGATGCCAGAGTATCGCAAGCTGAAGCAAACAATGCGGATGATGCTTTCCTCGGGATTGCCTAACCCGTACTTCACCGTCCACGAAGGTTTGACGCGCGACACGACCCAAATCGGTGGTCGGCAAATGATTTCGTTTGCGACCTACAACTACTTGGGAATGTCCGGCGACCCGGCCGTGACGGCCGCAGCCAAGGAAGCGGTCGACAAGTTTGGAACGAGTGTTTCGGCCAGCCGACTTGTCTCGGGTGAAAAGACCGTTCACCGCCAACTGGAAAAGTCGATTGCAGACTTGGTGCAAGCCGAAGACGCGATTTGCTTTGTCGGTGGCCATTCCACCAATGAGTCGGTAATTGGCCACTTGTTTGGGCCGGGCGATTTGATTGCTCATGATTCGCTTTCCCATAACAGCATCATTCAGGGAGCAATCCTTTCGGGTGCTCGGCGCCGTCCTTTCCCTCACAATGATTGGAAGGCACTTGATGAGCTACTTACTGAAGTGCGCCATGAATATCGCCGCGTGCTTGTCGTCGTTGAAGGCGTCTACAGCATGGATGGTGACTTCCCCGATCTGACTCGATTCATCGAGATCAAGAAGAAGCACAAAGCGATCTTGATGGTCGACGAAGCGCACTCGATTGGCACGATGGGTGAACATGGCCGTGGCCTGGGTGAGTACTACCACGTTGCCCCGGGCGATGTTGACCTGTGGATGGGGACGATGAGCAAGTCCTTTGGCAGCTGCGGCGGTTACATCGCAGGCTGCAAGGAAGTGGTCGAGTATTTGAAGTACACCACGCCAGGCTTTGTGTACAGCGTTGGGCTTCCACCTTCCAATGCAGCCGCAGCACTCGCTTCGATCGAAGTGCTCAAGCGAGAGCCGGAACGTGTGGCCAAGCTCCAATTCAATTCTCAGCTCTTTTTGAAGCTCGCGCAAGAAAGTGGCCTGGATACGGGGACCAGCGCAGGAACGCCAGTATTGCCGGTGATTCTGGGCAACTCGATCCATGCCTTGATGTTGTCTCGCGCCCTGTTTGAGCGCGGAATCAACGTACAGCCGATTCTTTATCCAGCCGTCGAAGAAGAGAAGGCACGCCTGCGTTTCTTTATCACTTCGGCTCACACTGAGGCACAAATCCGCCAGACGGTCGCCGCCGTTGTGGAAGAACTGACGAAGATCGACCCGAAGTACTTGAAGAAGCCGGTGGCGTAACGCAGACGCCTCCAAACATGTATTTCAAAATTCAGAAGCGGATGTGGCAAACTTGCGACGTCCGCTTTTTTATTGGGGTGATAAAAAACCCAATTGTGTTTGCGAAACTTGTGGCTGGTGCTGCCTACTATGAAAACAGGCATTTCACCCCGATACCCTATCTTCAAGCAACTCGCCTTCAGAGGCCAACTATGAAATGGATGTCGTACGAAGAAGCCCAGTCTCGTGTTGACATAATCAAGGAGCCCTTTGAAACACAACGACTTTTCGTTGAAGCGGACTTCGAGGGTTTAAAATCTTCGATACCATATTGAGAACAGCATGCACCATGTTCTGGATGTAATTTTACCAAAGATTCCAACTGCATTCGCAAAGGGAACGGCCCGGAATATCTTTCCGTTTTTCGCCTAGCCCTCAGCATTTTACAACGCGACACTACCGTCAAAGCGAGCATCCGCTGGAAACGAAAGATCTGCGGATGGGATGAAGGCAAGTTCGAGAAACTTATTACAGGCTTTCAAGGTGCCTAACACTCGATTGCCCTGGGGTAACTCGACTTGGTTGCTTTGGTCAAATGGCACTCCTTGCTCCTTTGATGCCCCATATTTCTCATCCTTTGTTCTGCACTGGAATGAAAACTCAGAACGTTGAATATCAATCCCTCGCGTTCAAGTAGATGCGAATATGCAAAATGAAATCAAGTCGCAGAGGTGATTCTTTCAGAGGAGCGACTACGAAAGAAATAGTACAGCCCCACAGTGAGCGCCCAGACAATCGCGATCTCTGGTAAACCTGGATGCACTAACGCGCCGATCACCGCCCCCAAAGCAACAGACGACACAATGGCAACAAACAACAATGTAGACTTCACTTCCAATCTACTTTTAAGAGAGAACGATTCAAAACCGACTATCGAACTAAGCTTACGCTGAACTGCAGAGGGAAGACTTCGTCGTTGATCTTGCCTTGTGAGTGTTTCCAATTCCAAACAACTGGAGCTTCTATCACGCTTGGAATCCTCATGCGAACTGTTTGTGCGTGCTTACTCTCTTCTAGTACTCCGACTTTGAAATCGAACGCGGGTATCGTTAGGCGAACGCCTTCGCCTTTTGCGTTTGCCGGCGAAAACATAGGCGACTCGACTGTGTCGCCGCGATCGAGTGCCTTACCAGGCACAACTTCAATAATGCGCGCTTTAGATCGTGAAGCTTCTGCCTGAATGATTTCAACCTTTCCTACGACCTCTCCATCTTGAATCGCATCCAACTTGTCACCCAGTGTGATGCCGTCGTCTAAACCAACACTGACCTCTACTTCAATCGTACCTGGCTCATTCAGTTGAAGCAGTACGCAGGTGACAGGCGGACGCTTAGAACGTAAAGAGCGATTGTTCTCGGCCTGTCCATTCTCGTCGGCTTGGGGATTGTGAGCGATGACGCGACATTTTTTCCAATCGCTGATGTTTAGTTGATACGTTGGTTGGTCGTTTGGATGATCCTTAGCGGGTGGAAAAACGACGAGTCTCCCCGTTGCTTGAATCCCAACTCCCGTTGCTTTATTTAGATCGGGACCAAGGCCGCTGCGAGAAAGGGCATCTGCACAATCGCCGCTGACAAGTACACTGAACTGTGGGCGATCCGGTTTCAGTTGCGGTTTAATGCCAAACGAAGGAACATGGCCAACCGGGACGCTGCCTGTAATCAAGTACTCCTCATCGATGATGAAAGCCATAGTGACTTCTTGCTTGTCCAGGCCTGGATGGAGATCTGCGATCTCAACAAACGGAATCAACGGCGGCTTGTCTTGCTGAACCACAGTTTCATCGTCTGAAGTCTCGGGCGATGGAAACGATATCTCGACTTTGTCTTTTGCCGCATTAAGGTTAGTCTCTTTTTTCTCCAGTACAACCTTGAGGCGATCGCCGGCGGTAGGCAACCCAAGCCAAATGTGATAGCCAGGCTTGAAAACTCGCATGATCGTCTGAGTTCCCTTGGCTTTGGGGAATCGAAAGACCCCTTCCTTATCGCTGACAACGGAATTTAGATTCGCTTCGGTAAATACTTTTGCCATTTCAATAGGCTTGCCTTCGGTGTCGACGATGGTTCCGGTTATGTCATCGGCTGTTTTCCGTTCAAGCACTTCCGTGCCCGGGGTCGCGCGGTCCAACCAATCGGTCGAACCGAATTGACTTCGCTGTGGACTTAAATCCAAGAGCACATCACCATACGGTTCACTGGCAGGTCCCTTCGCTTGACCGACGAAGATTTGCGATTTGGCTACAAGGAGGACGTTGGATCCTTGCGAACGTCCTCTAGCTATAAACGAGGCTCTCCCGCGAGGCAGGTCGAATGAAAAGCGACCTTGCTCATCGGTTAACGCCGTGAGTGCAGTGGCCGACGATTCAGGACGCGAATTGCAATAACAGAGAACCGCAGTACCAGTTGTGGCAGGTTTGCCCTCACGTTTCAATAAACCAGTAACATGTATTGTTGGGACAAGACTGAGTGTGGACGTGGTTGGCTGACCAGCAATCACCTCGACGCCGTCATCGGCTATCGCTGTGAAGTGCGGGTTTTCATAGTGTTTCAACCAGACGGTATAGATTCCCGCTTCCAGTCCGCTCAATCGATAACGTCCTTCCGCATCCGTGATCGCGTTCGCTCCGCCGCCTCGTCCGGCTTTGTCATATACGGAGCTACAAGCGATCGTTGCATTGCGTATCGGTTCTCCTGTATCGTTCCTCAAGTAGCCAATGATCTCACTGGATTGCTGAACATTGGCTGCCAGGTTGCCCTGTTCCGTTTGTTCACCAGCTGTGGTGGCCACAAATTGCTTTTTAGCGTCTGTTAGTTCCTCCAACCTATTCGCTGGCTGTCTAAACCAGTACCAAGCTAGTACGACAAATACTATCGCTCCGCCGACAGCAAACAACGCAGTCGGGTATAGCGTTGTTCGCCTATCGGCCGAATCTGTTGTGACGCTAATCCTTTTCAAAAAGAACGTGATTGCTAAACCCCAGACGAACCCAATCGATGTGACCGTCAAGACGGCAAGCATCGGTGGAACTGAGTGCAAAAACGACTCTTTTGGGAGTGTTGCAAGAGACATTGCAGGTTTAAGACTTAAAGCAAATGCAATCAGGGCGAACAAGATGCTCGGAAACCATTGCGGTATGTGGTAAGTGATGTATTTCGGCATGTATCCTCTCCAAATGTTCCAATAACGGGTTGCGAGTCGACTGCGTTCGGTTGTTTCAAGCAGTTCGCTTGGTAGATCTACGGCAGTCGGCTGTTGCACATGAGCCAGACAAGCGGAAAGTAGTTCTGACACTTCCCCTGCTGACTGATAGCGGTCCTCTGCCTGCTTCGACATCAACTTCCTGATGATTGCGCACAACCACTCAGGAATATCGGGATTAATTTCTCGTATCGCCCTGGGGTGAACATCGGTAATGAGTCGGAGAACCGCAAAGCTGTTTTCAGCACGAAATGGCGGACGTCCCGTGCACATCGTGTAGAGCACGGAACCTAATCCAAACAGATCCGATCGAGCATCGACAGTTCCGCCGAGTGCTTGCTCGGGCGACATGTACTGCGGTGTTCCTGCAATAATTCCACTACAGGTTATGCTTGCGTCATCGACTGCTCGTGCTAATCCGAAATCCGTAAGAAGCGCTCGATCCACGGTACCGTCGAGCAGGATGTTGGAAGGCTTAACGTCCCGATGAACTAGTCCTTGTGCATGTGCAGCCGCTAGCCCGCTAGACGCCTGCATCCCAAGACGCAGGATCTCTCGCAGCTCAAGAGGACCACTTTCATTAATTCGTTTTTGAAGGTTAGTCCCACGGGACAATTGCGTAACTAGGTATGGAACTCCTTGCCACTCTGCCACACTGAAGATGGGCAGAACGTTATCGTCGATCACGGCCGCAGCGGCTCTCCCTTCGCGTGCGAATCGCATTCGAGCTGCGCCCGATGCCGCCAAGTGAGGCAGCAACAGTTTAATGGCGACGTATCGATTTAGTGACGGCTCGTAGGCTTTGAAGACAACACCCATGCCGCCCCTTCCCAGAACACCAACAATTTCATAAGGTCCGATGCGTCCTAGCATACGCGGATCATCAGTTGGCCCAAGTAACTTCAAGAGTGAGACAATGCTCTCTTGTTCATCGACGGTCTCGTTAGACGTATCTCTTGATTCGGACAGGTCTTCGTGCAGGGCATCGCCACTGAAGAAATGCTGTGCTTCGATCCAGGCTGCATCGTCAGCTGCAGTGCTGCTGAGTAGTTGGCGACAATCGACGCATCCATCGAGATGTGACTGAAGCTGATCTTCTTGGGTGGAGTCGAGTTGCCCCTGAAGAAAAGCCAGCATGTGTTCCGACGTACTGCATTGCTCATGTGCTCTTGTCATTGCCCCAACTCCCCAAGTTGCGAAATCACCTGGCGCAACCTGAACATGATTCGACTGCGTGCCGTATAGACTGCTCCCACACTCTTGCCCAGCTTCTGCGCAACTTCTTCGATCGTCGCTTCGCTCGCGATGGACATTTCAAACGCTTTCCATGAATCGGCGCGAAACTCTGTGCTGACGATCCGCGCTGCTCGACGATAAAGTTCCTTATGAACTTCTAGGTCAATGAGCTCCGTAGTTTTGCCGTCGGAGTCCACGACATCCATGAGCAGATCCTCAATCGCTCCTCCACCTTCCGCTTGGTCCTTTGGCCGACGAATAAGCGCATTCAGGATGGCGTTTTTGGTTACGCGGCTAAGCCAATGTCGAAAACGCGTCGACGAATCTCGGCGTTCCCATCCACCGACTGCCCCCGCGACCGCTACAAGCACTTGCTGGGCAAGATCCTGTGCATCGGCATGTTGCAATCCTCTTGCAAGTGCGATCCGCACGATAGCCGGCCGGTAGATTGCTACAAACTGCTCCCATGCCACCCTGTTAGCTGGATCACGGACTTGCAAAAGCAAGCTATCTCGGGTTTCTGGGAATTCGTTCACAAATGCGTTCTCCTACAAGGTTTAACACAGCCAGAGAACTATTCTGTCAGAATTCTTTTCTCGCTTAGAGCTTGTCCAAAAAGGCTGTTTAAGCGATTCTTTTGACCATGAGTTGTATCATGGCGATGAGGATCAGAGCGACACTGCTAGGACAAGTTCGTTCAAAGTCTTTGGCGAGGCGTCTGGAACGATTGAGCCAGGCAAAGGTCCGCTCGACGATCCAGCGTTTGGGCTGGATTTCGAATTGGTGAGGAGGGTGTTTTACCAACTCCATATTCCATCCCCAACGAATCCAAGCCCATTGGGCGGTCGCATGATAGGCTCGGTCAGCCCAGAGGATGCGTGGAAACTTTACTTGGCTGCGAAACAGCTCAAGCGTCTGTTTGCCACCATCGCGATCTTGGACGCTGGCAGGTGTCACGCAAAGCGCCCAGATCATTCCTAAAGTGTCAACGACAAGATGTCGCTTTCGGCCGACGAGTTTTTTTTCCCGCATCATAGCCGCGTGGACCACCTTGTTCGGTTGTCTTCACGCTTTGGCTGTCGAGAATGGCGGCCGAAGGCTTGGGAGTCTTTCCTGCCTGCTGGCGAACTCGCTGACGCAGTTTGTCATGCAATAGTTGCCAAGTGCCATCCGCTTGCCAAGTGCGGAAGTAATGAAAGACAATCCGGTAAGGAGGCAGGTCGTGCGGCAGGCCACGCCAAGTGCAGCCATTGCGAACGAGGTAAAGCACCGCATTCACAATCTCACGCCGCGAATAACTCACGGGCCGCCCTCCAGCCTTGGGCGCAGGAACCCAAGGCTCCAAGCGTTGCCACTGTTCATCCGATAAGTCGCTGGGGTAAGGATTCCGTTCCATAGGACAATAATGCGACCACAACACACCTTGTTAGAAAAGAATACTTTTTGGACATGCACTTAGTGAGCACTTTTCCGAAACGGCAAGTCACCGATCTATAAAAAGATTTTCTCGATGCCAACAAAGATACTCTTCCTTTGGAAAAAACTTTTCAGGAAAGCGAATCTGCTTTGCCTCAAAGGCCAGAAAGGATTCACTCACAGTCTTATTACTACCATGCGTCTTCAATTGCTTAGCAAGCACCAGCCGCCTCTCACTGTCTAAAGTAATTAGACCACAGTCAAATGCTGCATCATGCAAACGAGAGAGGCAGAGCCCGTTTTGTGGATCCACTCGAGAAGCAGCAAATTGCCCCCAGGGCTTTATGTGACTAGCAACTAAGAGCATCGGTAAGTTTAAATCGGAAATGCAGCATCTATTGTCATAGGCTGCCAGCACGACTTGGCGAAAGAAACGCTGTGCAATCCGTACTGGCTTCTCAATGCGTTTTTCCGTCGCTCCAAGAAAAGTCAAATCCACGTCCCATTGATATTTCTCCGAGAGCTTTTCGCACTCATCGGCAAACCCCTCCCAATTACGATAACATTCATCCCACAACGCTCTGTCTGCGCGTGAAGCATTGGGTAGCCCTTTCAATCCCTTCTCTTGCAGTGCCGGGTCAAGAGAAGCAAAGTTACTTAGCTTCATTGCAACGCTTGACGGAGTTCGCCCCATCACTTTGGCTAGGTTAATTATCTCAACATTTTTCAAATGCACTTGGCCAAAGGGCAACCTGCAGTACAGCTTCATTGCAAGTACCAATTCATCCCGGCTCCATTCTCTGCCGACCATAGTGTCCTCGCTGCAAAACCAAAAACTATAGGACCCTAAAGTGACTTGCCCGTTACCTAGAATCAACCAAAGGCATTGAATTCATAAGTGCCATAGTGCTCCAGCAGCCGGCCATCATGGAGATGAATTGGTCTTTGCCGTGCGGATAGCCAGATTCGTAGTAGGTTTGAAATGGTACGCTGCGCGACTTGACGTACCAAGAACCATCTTCGTGCTGAGCCTTCAGCAAATAACGCAGTCCGTTTTGATAGACAGGATCGGTAGTGGCTAAGCCCGCCTCGCCCAGCGCTACGAGCGCGCTACCCGTGGCGTAGGGATCGCTTTCGCCGTCGGGAAGCTGGCTAAAGCCGCCGTCGGCCTTTTGCGTCTTTTTTAAGACTTCCGCTGCCGCGTTGGTATCTGCTTCTTTAGGCGAGACAAGCAGTAGTGATCGCAAACGAAAGACAAGTTCTTCGGTCTCTCGTGCTTCGGTCTGAAGCAGCCAAGCCTTGGTTTTTTGGCGGCGAGCTTCGATAGCTGGCTGTTGCTCACTGGTGCCAAAAGCCGTCAAGCCGCGAAGCGAAAGGTATGTGGAGGTAAGTGGCGAACTTTCGCTAGGGGGGCGACTGGACGAGTTCTTCCAGTGGTCGCTATCGCCTTGCACTTTCAGTAAGTACGTCGCCACGGCAGACGTGACCTCGCTCGGCTTGGTGTCGGCCGCAGCGAGTGCCCACAGGGCATAGCCAGCGGTATCCATCTCTCCACCAGTGCCGCGTCCTTCGAGAAAACGCTCTTTGTTCTTTGTAAGGAACTCTTGGGCACCGCGCACCTGCGATTCCAGCAAGGGCTCATCAATGGCCAGGCCGCGAGACTTGGCCGTCACTAGCGTGAGAATCCCCAACCCCTGATGATGACAGGTAAAGCAGTGGCTTCGTTGCTCCAAAGATCCTTGCATCGCCTTTTGAATTAGCGGAAGAGATTTATCGACCGCAGAACGAATCTCCGACGGCGAGACTTCCTGAGCGGCCAAGGGAGACGAGCCAGCCCACGCCCCAACTAAACATAGAACGACGAGAAAGTAGCGCATGCACCACACCAATGAAGAGGAGACGGGGCAGATCGACCCAAAAGAGCCCCGCTCATTCTGCCGGAATGCCACGGGGAATGCCAACTTCGTTTTGACGATTTAGAGAGTTTGAACGGTTGACGGCTCCGCTCTAGCGCAGTTTTCGCGGCAGTTTAGGCCTGCTTAGGACATCCCCCACGGAAGTGGCGATCCGCAGGCGACCCTCGCAGGGGACCGGGGGATCGCCTATAATGAGGAAATTCGTTGCCGGGAAGCGAATCCTGGCCCCCCAAGAATCTTTCTTAATGCTTTACGGCACCTAGACTTATGAATGCGTCGCAGCCCCGCACGCTGTTCCAAAAAATTTGGGACAACCACGTCGTTTTGGCGGAATCTGGCAAGCAGAGCGTCCTGTACATCGATCTTCAGCTGGTTCATGAAGTGACCAGTGCTCAGGCATTTGAAGGCCTGCGACTGGCTGGGCGCAAAGTTCGCCGACCTGAGCGTACGGTCGCAACGCCCGATCACAACATCCCCACAACCGACCGCAGCTTGCCGATTGCAGACCCCATCTCGCTGCAACAGGTGCAAACGCTTCGCAACAACTGCAAAGAGTTTGGGATTCGCTTATATGACATGCATGACCCTAACCAAGGGATCGTGCACGTCATCGGCCCAGAGCTCGGTTTGACGCAGCCCGGCATGACGATTGTTTGCGGCGATAGTCACACGGCAACCCATGGCGCATTTGGCGCACTAGCCTTTGGCATTGGTACCAGCGAAGTCGAACACGTGCTGGCCACGCAAACGCTTCTTCAGTCTCCTGCCAAAACGCTGGAACTGCGTGTGGAAGGAAAGCTGGCCCGTGGAGTCACGGCCAAGGACTTGATCCTGTATCTAATCGGTCAAATCACAACCGATGGTGGCACCGGCTACGTCATTGAATATACGGGCGAAGCGATCCGCAACCTAAACATGGAAGAGCGGATGACGGTTTGCAACATGTCGATCGAAGCTGGTGCTCGGGCTGGCATGATCGCACCGGATGAGACCACGTTTGAATACCTGCGTGGGCGAGAGTTTGCTCCGAAGGATTTCGACAAGGCAGTCGAGGAATGGAAGAAGCTTCCTTCCGATCCAGGGGCAACCTACGACAAGACCATCGTCTTCCAAGCCAAAGACATCACTCCTCAAGTCACTTGGGGAACCAATCCTGGCCAAGTTTTGCCGGTCACTGCGAAGGTTCCAAGCCCTAGTGAATTCAGCGACGACACGGATCAGAAGACGACCGCTCGCGCGATTGAATACATGGGCCTGCAAGCTGGGATGCCAATCGCGGAATTGGCCGTTGACCGCGTATTTATCGGTTCATGCACGAATGCTCGCATTGGTGATCTTCGTGCGGCAGCTGCTGTGGCGAAGGGGCACCATGTTTCCGACAAGGTGCACGCGATGGTAGTTCCTGGTAGCGGCCAGGTAAAACGTCAAGCCGAAGCAGAAGGTCTGGACAAGATCTTCAAAGAAGCGGGCTTTGAATGGCGCGAAGCAGGTTGCAGCATGTGCCTCGCCATGAATCCCGACAAGCTTGCTCCTGGTGAGCGTTGTGCATCGACGAGCAATCGCAACTTTGAAGGACGCCAGGGGAAGGGGGGACGCACTCACTTGGTCTCTCCGGCAATGGCTGCTGCGGCCGCAATCGCTGGTCGTTTTGTCGACATCCGTGACTGGTCCTACAAGGCCTAGTCACCACAAGGAAGCCACCGCATCCTTGCAAGCGTTTTGGCAAGCGGCACATTCACTGGCATATCTGAATTGAGTAAAAGCGAGTAATTCATGAAAAAGTTTACTACCCATCGCGGACTGGTCGTTGCCATGGACCGCGCCAATGTCGATACCGACCAGATTATTCCGAAGCAATTCCTGAAGCGAATTGAACGTACCGGTTACGGGCCGTTCCTGTTTTTTGACTGGCGTTATTTCGACGACGGCAAAACGGATGATCCATCGTTTGAGCTGAACAAGCCCGCGGCAAAGGGAGCATCGATCTTGCTCGCTCGCCGTAACTTTGGGTGCGGTTCTAGCCGTGAACATGCGGTATGGGCCATTGAGAATTACGGCATTCGCGTGGTGATTGCACCAACGTTTGCGGACATCTTCTACAACAACTGCTCGAAGAATGGTGTGCTGCCGATTCGCCTTAGCGAAGAGATGGTAAGCATGTTGTTTGATCGGGCTGCCAGCGGAAATTACCAGCTGAACGTTGACCTGGAGAAGTGCAAGATCACGGATGATTCCGGCCTGGAAATCCCTTTCCAAGTTGATCCGTTCCGTCAGCACTGCATGGTGCATGGCCTGGATGACATTGCGTTGACGTTGCAAAACGAAGACAAGATCTCTGCTTACGAAGCCAAGCATCACAAGGTGGCGGTTTAGTTTCGCCAGGGGCATCAAAGCGACGCGGCCCTATCCTTTACAATTTGTAAAGATGAAGTGATTGGACTCCAGTTTTTTCTGATGACTTTGGGGAAGGCTGTAATGCGAAAAATCTCGCTGCTTGTTTTGGCTTTGTGTGGAACGGGAATGGCTGGGGCTCTCTTGTGGGGAGCTGATCCGGTGCCAAGTGCTGTACCTGCTGGTTTGCCGGCAGTAACGGTGCCTGCTGACAATCCTCCTTCTGCCGCAAAGATCGAACTAGGCAAACAGCTTTACTTCGATCCACGTCTTTCTCGCGACAGCACGATCAGCTGCGCGAGCTGTCACGATCCGGAAAAGGGCTGGTCCAATGCGGATCAGTTCGCAACCGGAGTGGGGGGCAAAAAAGGGGGCCGCAACTCTCCAACCGTAATCAACTCTGCCTATAGCGAGTTGCAATTTTGGGATGGACGAGCCACGCACCTAGAAGGGCAAGCCCTGGGTCCGATCCAAAATCCGATCGAAATGAACATGACGCTGGAAGAAGTTGTCCAGCGTCTCAATGGCATCGATGGCTATCGCAAGCAGTTCCAGACGGTGTTTGGAACGGATGTGACGTCCCCCAATATCGCCAAGGCGATCGCAGCTTTTGAACGAACAGTATTGTCGGGCGATGCCCCTTACGACCGATTCAAGGCTGGCGACAAAGCAGCGCTTTCTGAGGGGGCCCAGCGTGGCATGAAGCTGTTCTTTGGAAAAGCCAACTGCTCCGCTTGCCATTCCGGACCGAGCTTTTCGGACTTTAGCTTCCATAACATTGGGGTGGGCATGGATGCGGCAGCGGCCGATCTGGGCCGATTTGTCGTTACCAAGGTGGAAGGGGACAAGGGAGCGTTCAAAACGCCAACTTTGCGAGAGATCGCTAAAACGGGCCCCTACATGCATGATGGCCGGTTCAAAACTTTGGAAGAGGTCGTTGCGTATTACAATCGCGGCGGCACCCCTAACGACACGCTGGATGAAGAGATCTTTCCTCTGAAGCTGACGGCCGATGACGAGAAAGACTTGGTTACCTTCCTGAAGGAAGGGATGGCCAGCAAAAGTTATCCTACGGTGGCACCACCAAAACTTCCTCAGTAATCCTTGGCAGCCCCTGTAGTTATTGGGGGTGGTTTTAAGGCTGCGCAGGCCTTACATTCAAGTTCACTGATGGGAAACCCGCGCTGTTGTGCGCGGATTTTTTATCGCGGCATGAGGTGCCAACCTTCTTCGTTTGCGCACCAACTTGCAAAGTATTTTGAAAACACTGCGAAGTCGATGCTTCGCGTAAACAGATCCCTACGTCCCCCGGAGAAGTATTTTATGAATCGCTTTTGGAAACCAATGGCAGCCGCATTGCTAGGGCTTGCCAGTTTTTATGGGTCAACCACATTGGCCGCCGATGTGAAAGTAGAAACGGTTCTTGGCGGGCTTTCAAACCCTTGCGGCATTGCCGTACAACCAGAAACGGGCGTTGTATTTGTCTCTGACAGCGCCACGGGCCGAATCGTCCGCATCGTCGATGGCAAAGCGGAAGTTGTGATCGCTGGCTCGCCGAAGGATGTTTACGGCAAGGGGCCGAAGTACGATATCGGACCCTTGGGAATTGCTTTCAAAGACAAGAACACTTTGGTTGTCGGCGATGGTGGCTATGTAGATGGTCAAGAATGCGTCCGCGTTTACACCATTCCAGAATCTGGCAAGGCTCCGCTCGATTACGAGAAGGACGTTGCTGCCAAGCTCGGCCCTCTCGCTGAAGAAGGTGAAGTAAAGGCAGAAGGAAACCTGTACGGGATTGCCGTTACTGCTGCTGGCATCTATTGCACCTGCAACGGCGACGATACCAAGGGCTGGGTTTCCATGGCTGAAATCGCCGGCGCCAAGTATGGCCCGCTCAAGCGATTCATTGCTACGAAGGAAGCAGTTGATGTCGATGCTCCGGTAGCGATCACCGTCAACGATAAGGGAGACTTGGTAGTTGGCCAGATGGGCGAGATCAACAAGCCAAAGGATGGCCTGCTGACTTTCTATCAGGCCAAGTCGGGTAAAAAGTTGCTCAACCTGGAAATGGGTTTGTACGATCCAACCGGATTGGCTTACAGCCCGAAGGGCCTGTTGTACGCAACCGACTTTGCTTGGATGGCAACCGGCGAAGGGGGCCTCTATCGTCTCGACAAGGATACGAAAGATGGCAAGACCACGCTGAAGACCACCAAGATTGCTAGTCTCGACAAGCCAACGGCCTTGGCCTTTGGTCCCGACGGAACTTTGTATGTGACGGTTGTCGGTGCAACTGCCGAAGGAGAGACCGCTGGCAAGAATGGTGCTGTCCTGAAGATTGCACCAGGCCTGTAAGCAACTTGCTGAAGTCGTTAAATAAGTGCGGAAGCGTAACTACTTCCGCAGGTGACGCCGGTAAAACAAAACCCTTGCAGTAAAGCTAACGCTTCTCTGCAAGGGTTTTTTATTGGATCAACAACGTTGTTCATTGGTGCAGAAAACTGCACCAATTACGTGGCGACTTCTTCTTCACGTGTGATGACAAAGCCCAATTCTTCGACCATCTTGTAGTCGGCCGTTGGGGCTTGGCCCTTGGTGGTTAAGTAATCGCCCACAAAGATCGAGTTAGCAGCATACAGGCCCAAGGCTTGCAAGCTTCCCAAGTGGATCTCACGCCCGCCGGCAATGCGAAGCTCGCTGGCCGGATTTGCAAAACGGAACATTGCCAACGCCTTCAAGCAATAGCGTGGCGTCAATGCGCTGACATTTTGCAGCGGCGTCCCCTCAATCGAATTGAGGAAGTTAAGCGGAATCGACTCCACCGACAGATTGCGAAGTTCAAACGCCATACGAACGACGTCTAGGTCCTTCTCGCCCATGCCGATGATGCCACCGGAGCAAAGGGCCAAGCCGGCATCGCGAACTGCGCGAAGGGTGTCGACGCGATCTTCATACGTGTGCGTCGTGCAAATCTCGCCGTAGTATTCGCGGCTCGTATTGAGGTTATGGTTCACCTTGTCCACGCCGCAAGCCTTTAGACGCTGAGCTTGATCAGGTGTTAGCAGTCCCAAGCAGGCACAAACGTTAAGGCCGTACGTCGCTTTGATCTCGGGAACAATCGTTTCCACTGCCTTCATCTCTCGCTCGCTGGGACCACGAGCCGAAATGACGATGCAGTAAGTCTTGGAGTTCCGCTCAGCGGCAACACGGGCACCATCCATCAGCTTTTCGCGGCTGAGGATGTTGTAGCGTGGAATCTCTGCATCCGAGACCTTGGACTGCGAACAGTAGTTGCAGTCTTCAGGACAAAGGCCGCTTTTGGCATTCATCAGGAAGTAGAGCTGCACGGTGTTGGAAAAATGGCGGCGGCGAATCTTGTAAGCCGCGGCCAAAATATCCAACAACTGTTCATCCGGGGCCTGCAAAATGGAGAGCGCCTCGGCCTCGGTCAATTGGTGGCCGGCGAGAACCTGGTCGGCCAATGCGGACCAATCGGTCGTTGCTGGCTGCGAGCCTTGCTCAGTGGCAGCTTGAATCATTAGTAAAATCCTTGGCGTAATCTGGTAACCACCCAGGGAGGATGGCGACTCAAAAAAACTGGCTCTTCCAGGCATCTGCGGCAGGGGGCCAGCAGGCAATACCGGAAGAGGGAACTATGGGTTTGCTTGGGAAGTGGTTATCCTAAGGAGGATCACTTCAAAGGGGCTGGCACGGCATCCAAGCCGTAACAGACCCGACTATTCAAACGGCCCCTATTTTAGCGAGAATTTCGCACCTGTGTTAGGACAACATTTTGTACGCGTTGGTGTACTTGGGCAAATTGGCCGGTTTGCCGCCGAAGGTGGGGGGCGATTTGCCCGGGGAAACCGCGTTGTCCTGCGTACCGCCCGTGGTCTAGAAGTCGGCGAAGTCCTTTCTGCAGCAGAAAATGTCCCTGGGGAGGTCGATGGCGCCCTTTTGCGACGATTGACGGTCGAAGATGACCTATTGCTGGCACGACTTGAAAAGAACAAGGGAGAGGCGTTGCTCCGCTGCGAAGAGGCCCTGAAGTCTCAAGGACTAGATGTCGTGCTGATCGACGTCGAGCACCTATTCGACGGCAAGAGCTTGTTCTTTTACTTCCTGGGGGACACATCGCCGGAGCTTGATGCGATCACCGCAGAACTCGCCGATGTCTACGACTCGGAAGTGCAATTCCAGAAGTTTTCCGACGCACTAACCGTCGGCTGTGGGCCAGGCTGCGGAACCGAAGCCGCCACGGGCTCTGGGTGTGGCAGTAGTGGAGGAGGCTGTAGCAGTTGCGGCATTGCGTCCGCTTGCGGAACAGGTCGGTCGAAGCTTGGCCACGACCATTAAGACGATGGCTTCTTTTTAAGGCCATCGAGCCCCGTTAGCCATTGAGCTCGCTGGCTTCTTCCCAGTGTTCGTATAACTGCGGCAGTGCTGCGGTGTGCTCATCGAGTTCAACTCGCAGCTTTTTGACAGCGTCACCATCGCGCAGCACTTCTGACGAACCAAACAGGCCGTGGATCTCTTCGATCCGTGATTCCCGCTGGGCAATTTCGGCTTCGATCTCAGGAACCTTGCGGTAGGGAAACTTCCGTTTGCGTCTGGGCTTGCCTTCATTGCGGCCGCGTCGGTCATCCTCTGCATTGGTGGCAGATGACTCATTGCCTGCGGCCTTCTTATTGGCCTGAGCCGCGACATTGGCTCGCGCATCGGCCGCAAGACCTTGCTTCACCAGGTGTAAGTAGGTGTCGTAATTGCCATCGATCACGCGGAAACGGCCGGGCTCAACCACCAAGATTTTGGTGGCCACTTGATTGAGAAAATAACGATCGTGGCTCACAAAAAGCACGGTGCCATCGTAGTCACGCAAGGCCTTTTCCAAAGCAGAGCGGGCCCAGAGGTCAAGATGGTTGGTAGGTTCATCCAGGATGAGGAAGTTCGCATCGCTGGCCGACAAGCGGGCCAATGCGGTGCGATTGCGTTCTCCACCGCTAAGGCTACCGACCTTCTGAAAGACCATCGAGCCGGTCATGCCAAAGCGAGCAAGCAGGTCTCGGCGTTGTTGTTCGATAAACTCTTTGTGGTCGGGGCGGATAGCATCGAGCGCCTCCAGGTTAGGATCGAGATCGGCCAACATTTGATCGAAGTAGCCAAATTTGACCTGGCTTCCAAAGACCACCGTTCCTTGGTCGGGCTTCAGTCGGCCGATCAGGCATTTTAGTAGCGTCGTTTTCCCTGTCCCATTGGGTCCCAGGATGCCCCATTTTTCTCCCCGAAGGATGTCAAAGGAGAGGTTTTGAAAGAGGGGCCGATCAAAGCCTTTGGACAATCGCTCGACCCGCAAAACAATGTCGCCAGTCCGGCCTGCTGGCGGAAACGACATGGGAGGGGAGGTAATCTCGCGAGGAGCCTGAACCAACTCTAGCCGTTCGAGCTTTTTACGACGATCTTCCGCCTGGGTATGCCGATCGCCAAATTGATAGCGGCGAATAAAGTCTTCCAGCTTGGCAATCTCTTCCTGCTGCCGCTCGTAGGCCTTCCGTTCGAGCTCGATTCGTTCCGCCTTGAGGCGGTTGTACTGGGAGTAATTGCCTGGATAGGAATCCGTCGTTCCTCGGAACAATTCCAACGTTCGATTGGTAACACGATCGAGGAAGAAACGATCGTGGCTAACCACTAAAACGGCCTGATTGGTGTCGATCAAATAATCTTCCAGCCATTCGGTCGCATCGATATCCAAATGGTTGGACGGCTCGTCAAGGAGCATCAAATCGGGTTCTGCCAGCAGCAGTTTTGCCAAAAGCAAGCGGTTTTGTTGTCCGCCGGATAGCTGCGAGATGGGCTGCGTATAAGAACTAGGGCCAAAACCTAGGCCGGTCAAAATCCGCTGGATTTTGTTGTCGATGTTGTAGACGTCGTGGTGCTGCAACTGGTGCTGGATGAACTCAAAACGGTTTTCTAGCTTGCGCCGCTCGTACTCATCGGTCACTTCCGCCAGGGCATGACCAACCGTCTCCATTTCCTGCGAGTAGCCAAGCAGTTCATCCAAGCTGCTTCGTGCTTCCTCCCAGACGGTTCGTTCACCCGTAAAATCCGGGTGCTGCTGCAAGTAGCCCAAACGACAAGTGGGATGTAATTTGGCGAACCCAAAGTCGGCCTCTTCCATGCCGGCAATGATCTTCATCAGCGTCGTTTTGCCCGCACCATTGGGTCCGACTAGCGAAACCCGCTCTCCGGGCCGAATGTCGAAAGTCACCCCATCTAGGACAGGGTCAGGCCCAAAATGTTTACGAACGTCTTGAACGGTCAGCAGGATCATGGAGAAGCTTGGGATTAGAGGACTTGCGACGTAACCCAAGATTGTAGCAGGGAGCGGACGGATCGTAATGGGCCGAAAAACGCCGCAGAGTGGGCAATACGAGCTTGTCAGCAGGTATTTCCAGCCCTTATTATTTCAGGCATGCTTCACCTCCAAACTCCCTCCCCTGGTCGTTGGCTCACGCAGGTCTTGGAAAACATCGAAGAACTGCTGATCGACCATGCGCACTGCGAAAAGAAGGCAGCGGGGACTGCCATGAATTTGCTGTTCGCCTACGTCGACAATGTGCAGCTTTGCCGCGACATGACAGAGATCGTGCAAGAAGAGCTGTCGCATTTTCACATGGTCCTTGACCTACTTCAGGCACGAGGAATGCGATTTCGGAAGATTCGCCCCAGCAATTATGGCCCCAAGCTGAGTTTGCTGGTGGATAAGCAAGAGCCCCGCCGTGCAGTCGATCGGCTGCTGGTGGCCGCACTCATTGAGGCGCGATCGTGTGAACGGTTTTCGATTTTGCGAGACCAGCTTCCCGACAAAGAATTGGCGGAGTTCTACGGGAGCCTATTCGAATCGGAAGCACGGCATTTTGCTACGTACGTTCGTTTAGCTAAAGAGTTCGCCGCAGAGGACGTTGTGGAACGTCGACTTGACGAACTCGCGGCCGAGGAAGCCCGGATCATTGCCGAAGGAGATGATGTTCCGCGCGTTCATAGCTAACCATCTTCTAGCTACTAGGCTTGAAAACGCTTGCGATAAGAACGAGGATAAGAGGCGTTCCCTCCCCCATTACTAGTGAGCCGACGCATGACTACCGCAAGTGCCATCGCCCCGCATGCGACCGTCGACGCTGAAGTAGCTGCCCCTCACGGTGTTCCTTGTGACACCTGTGGTTATCCGGTTGAACCGCTGGACAAGTTCTGCACGGCGTGCGGTACACCCAATGCTTCCTTTGAAGCCAAGACCGCAGCACGCACGGGAACTCAAGCTAGTAAAGCAACGCTTGAGGGGCAACTGCGTGGTTTTCAGTGCCAAGGATGTGGCGCTCAGCTAACCGCTACGGTAGAAAGCAACAGCGTTACTTGCCCATTCTGCGACAGTAACTTGGTGGTGGAGTTTTCGCCGAGCGTCACAGGAAAGCAGCTTCCTGAGTTTGTGATCGGGTTTGCCATCAAGGCTGAACAAGCCCAGGCAGAATTTCGAAAATGGCTGGCAACTGGGAATTGGTTCTATCCGGGTGATTTGGCCATGGCGTCTGTCACGGACCGGATTCGCGGCGTCTATCTGCCGTTTTGGTCGTTTTCTATGCTGGCTCAAAGCAACTGGCATGCAACGATCGGCATGTACTGGTATCGAACCGAGACCTATACCACGACCGATTCCAAGGGGAATACCACCACGCATACCCGCCAAATCCAGGAGACCGAATGGTGGCCACTGGGAGGGAATCACCACTCGTACCACAGCGGTTATCTGATCTCGGCCAGCAAGGGCCTGCTCCAGTCAGATGCCGAACGGGTGATGCCTTATCAACTGCCGTCACTTAAACGCTACGAACCCTATTTTTTGGCAGGTTGGTATTGCGAAAACTATTCGCTGGAGCGCGAAGACGCAAAACACATTTGCATGGATGAGTTCTATCGTCGGGAACAGAACCTCATCGAACAGTTTTTGCCCGGTGACACTTACAGTCAACTTCGAGTACGTACCGATTTTAGTCGTATTGCTTCCGACCTTTGCTTGCTGCCGATGTACTTGGTGACCTATCGCTATAAAGGAAAACTCTATCGCTTTTTAATGAATGGACAAACCGGCAAAACGGCTGGCAATAAACCACTCTCGCCAGCGAAAGTCTCCATAGCGATCCTGCTGGCCATTATCATTGCCGGATTAATGTTCATGCTGATCACGCGTTTGGTACATTAAATAGCGATTCACCGAGACGGAAAGCAAGCGGGGCAGTATCGGCATGGGTTTGATATGGCAAAAGTGCGAAACATGCGGCGGCATGCTCGACGAAGAAGACCTCTTCTGCGCGAACTGCGGCACGGCTGCACCCGGCACACCTGACGGTACGCATGGCCCTTCCAAGCTTGTCGCCACCCATAACTTCGCGTGCGAAGGGTGCGGGGCCTCGATGAGCTATGACGCAGGAGCCATGGCGCTGCGGTGCCCGTTTTGCGGCTCCGAAAAGTTGACCGCCCAGAATGACGCTACCATTTACGGTGCCAGCCGCATCGCTCCCTTTCGTATTCGTCGGGATGAAGCAACCAAGCTGCTTCGAAACTGGCTGGGGGGAAAGTTCTGGGCGCCTACTGATCTGGCCACGGTGGCTTCGGTCGTTGGAATGACGGGGATCTTTGTCCCTTACTGGGTTTTCTCCGCCAACACGTTTACCTACTGGACGGCCGACACGAGCGACGCCCCCGCAAGTTCAATGTCGGGCTGGTATCCCATTTCCGGCGAGAACCACTCCAGCCATAGTGGTTTGCTTGTCGGTGCCAGCAGCGTTTTGTCACCGACGGAAACCGATGAGATTGCCCCTTTTGATCTGGATCAAGCGGTCTCGATTGATAAGGTCAACATGGAGTCAGTCGTTTACGAGCAGTTTCGCGTGCAGCCAAAATACGCCCGAAACCTCGCCCAAAAGGGGCTCGAAGAACGAGAAATGATTGTGTGTGGAAAGAAAATAATGGCCAGGAGCCGGCACTTGCATGTCAACGTGCGGACGGAGAACCTTTCAACGGACGGTGTTTTGTTGCCTGTCTGGATTTTGGCGTATCGCTATCACGACAATGTCTACCGCTTTTTGGTGAATGGTCAGACTGGCAAATCGACGGGTACGTCTCCTACTTCGATCTGGAAGGTTATGGCTGCGGTCGCCTTGGCGGTTTTTGCGGCGATGTTCCTGCTCGTGGCGATTGCATCGATGGTCTCTCGGTAGCTCTCTGGGATTGGAAACGGCTTTTTCCTGTCCCATTCCAATATTTGCCCAGGGTGAACGAAGTATTCCCAGAAGGCCGCAGCTGATTTTGACGGATCGGCCTATTTTGGAGGAAAAAACACCGTGAGCAACGCTTTGCCAATTCGCACTGAGTCACACAGTTTGGTGCTGGCCTATGTAGCGTGGATTTTTGGAATCTTTGGGGCGCACCGGTTTTACCTGGGCTATCGGCTGACGGGGCTACTTTGGCTTTGCACCGGGGGCCTACTCGGAATCGGCTGGATCGTGGACCTATTTTTGATGCCGTCGCTTCATCGAGACGCTATCGCCCGGTACACAACGGGCCGCTATGACTTTTCCGTGGCCTGGCTGCTACTTACGCTTCTAGGATACCTGGGGATTCATCGCTTTTACCTAGGAAAAATGGGGACTGGCATCCTCTATCTATTAACGGGTGGGATTTGCGGCCTTGGGCTGATCTGGGACTTGTTCACCCTGAATGACCAGGTGGATGAACTGAATCGGCAGTCGGTCATGATGTAATTCGAATGGCAAAAACTGGCCGGCCCTACTTGGAATTGGCCTTTCAGCCCTTGATACTACGTGGAGCTTGCGATCGGCATCGTTCCCGACGTAAGCAACGACTTCTATTGCTTCCACGTCATGAAGAGGGAATTGCCCATGTTGATCCGCCGACGCAACTGGCTGATGGTTGCTTGCCAAGCTGTTTTATCTGTTGCTGCTTTTTCTGTAATGAGCGCAAACGCTCAAGATGCTGCAGCTCCTAAGACCATCGAGCTGTTCCGCGTCCCTAGCTACTGCGAAGGGGTCGTGTTTGATCATCATGGCAAAGGATATGTCTCTTGGGGAAAGACGATCACACGTTTCACACTCGATGGCAAGCATGAAGTGTGGGCCGAGACAGGTGCACCCAATGGTCACAAGATCCTTGCAGATGGCACACACCTGGTATGCGACGCTTCTCAGCACGCTGTCTTGAAGCTCTCTGCCGATGGTAAAGTCCTGGGGAAAGCCTCGGCGGAATGTGACGGCAAGCCACTGCGTGGGCCAAACGACCTAACGCTAGACACCGCGAATGGCGGCTTTTACTTTACGGATCCAGGTGACAGCGGCAAGGAAAAGCCGATTGGCACGATTCACTATGTTGATGCCGCTGGCAAGACAACCCTGGTCGACGGGGGCTACGCATTCCCTAACGGAATCGTACTATCGCCAGATGGTAAGAAGCTGCTCGTCGCCGAAAGCCAACAGAATCGTGTTTGGTCGTTTACAGTTGTTGCGCCAGGCAAGGTGGCTCACAAGAAGTTGCTGGTTGATTTGCCAAAGAAGGGGGCGCTCCTCAGATTGACAATCAGCCTGATGGAATGTGCCTGGATGCTGCCGGCAATCTCTATGTGGCGCACTACGGCATGAAGCAGGTTCAGGTCATTAGTCCCGAAGGCAAACTGATCCGCCAACTGGATGGTGGCAATGTCACTACCAGCAACGTCGCTTTTGGTGGCCCTAAGATGGACCAACTGTTCATTACCGGTGGTATCGGCGCAGAAGCCAGCGAAGGTGGCGTGTTCCGCATTGACCTAGGCGTTCATGGTCAAAAGATCTTGCCAAGTGCCAAGTAGGCCTTTGCAATGACATTCGCCCAGCTTCCCTGATCGTAAAACTCGGTCAGGGAAGTTGGTAGGTCTTGGGAAACCGCCCCAAGGCGACCTACCAGCCCATCACCATGTTGGACTCGATCACACGCTGGGCAGCGTCCAGATCCGCACCTGTTTCATGCATGTACAGGCGGATGGCATGCAACTTGTCACCCTTGGCCTTTAAAAGGCAGTCGCGGGCCGTTGTACAGGGATCGAGCCGCGTGTTGGTCAGCCCCAGCGCTCCCTTGGAAATGACCCAGGTATCGCGCGGACGACGGGTTAGGCGGATAAGCTTGTTATCGGGGAAGGCATCCCGTGCAACCGCCTCGGCCGATGCTTCGTCGGTAGCCCAGGTGATCACGATATGCTGATCGGTTTCCACTTCAAATAGCGGCATGAGCCAGATCCTTTTTTCAAAACTTGCCCCAACGGCCTATCCCGGACAATCCCTAGTTTAGCCTGCCACGCGACCGCGAGTAAGGGAGAACCTTTGCTGACGCCTGTTTGTGGTTTAGAATCTAAGAAGTTTTCGCCAGCCCGGACCGAACAGCTACCTCCCTTTGGCAGCCTCCAATTCAGAACCAAGTTGTTCCGGCGAAACGCTTCCCCCATTTCCATAGCCGCATTAGGGTGGTCTGATTCACGTGAATGACGCGGAAGCCATAACTCAGGTAGGAAAAGTCTGCCAGGATTTGCGGCGCCAATTGGCCGAAGTCGTGGTGGGGCAAGAGACCGTCGTTGAACAAATGCTCATCGGGCTTTTTGCTCGCGGACACTCGTTACTGGTGGGCGTTCCTGGGCTCGCCAAAACGTTGATGGTCCGAACGCTGGCCGATGTACTGGGCCTGCAATTCAGCCGAATTCAGTTCACGCCCGACTTGATGCCGTCGGACATCTTAGGAACCGAGGTCATTCAGGAAGATCGTTCGACCGGGCATCGTGAGCTTCGCTTTTTGCCTGGCCCTGTTTTTGCCAACCTGATTTTGGCCGACGAGATCAACCGTACACCACCTAAGACCCAGGCCGCACTGCTTGAGGCGATGCAAGAGAGGCAAATTACAGTCGGCGGCAAAAAGCACACGCTGCCCGAACCGTTTTTTGTCATGGCGACCCAAAACCCGATTGAGCAAGAGGGAACTTATCCGCTTCCAGAAGCCCAGCTTGATCGCTTCATGCTTCAGATTTGGGTCGACTATCCCACAGCCGACGAAGAACTGGAAATCGTCTACCGCACGACGGGTGAACACTCCGCAAATCCTAGCCAGCCGATTGCGGCAGCCGACCTAAAGATCGCCAGTGAACTTGTCAGGCGCATTCCGATTGCCGAACCGGTTGCGCGGTATGCGATGACGCTTGCCCGCACGACTCGGCCGACCGAACCGGATGCCCCGGACTTTGTCAAAAAGTATGTGGAATGGGGTGCGGGGCCACGGGCCAGCCAGTTTTTAGTATTGGCTGCCAAAGCCCGCGCGGTGATTCATGGCAAGCTCGTCGCCACCTGTGAAGATGTGCAGAAGGTCGCGATGGCCGTTTTACGCCATCGAATCCAAGTCAACTATACTGCCGATGCCGATGGTTTTTCTGCAGCCACGATTGTCGAGCGATTGCTAAAGCACGTTCCTGAAATACCCGTACATGGCCTCACGCAAAATCTCTTTAGAGCTACCGAACGCCAGTAAGCTGCGCGGCCTACAACTGCGCCCCTGGCAAGGGGTTCATGGTGCGCGTGGTGGCGAGCACCGCAGTCGCGGGCGCGGGTTTTCTAGCGAGTTCGCTGAGCATCGCGAATATGTTCCCGGCGATGACCTGCGCCATCTGGACTGGAAAGTGTTCGGCCGTACGGACAAGTACTATCTGAAACAGTTTGAAGACGAGACCAACCTGCAAGTTCAGCTCGCGCTCGATACGAGTAGCAGCATGATGTTTCAGCATCATGAAACCCAACATTCCAAGTACTCGGTCGCAGCGATGCTCGCCATGGGGCTTGCCTGGGTGGTGCTGAATCAGCAAGACAGCGTGGGACTAACCCTGCTAGAAGAACGTGCGGCCGCCACTTCCCCGGTTCGAAGTGGCATGGGGCAGCTTGCCTACTTGCACCGTGCCCTCGAAGAGGCGGCCCCGGGGGAACATCAGGTCATGACTGCCAAGCCGCTCCATGACCTGGCTAGTCGAATCGGGCGGCGGGGCTTGGTCTGTGTCTTTTCGGACTTCCTTGACCCCTGCGACGACATTTTGCAAGGCTTAGCTCATTTACGAAGCCAACACCAAGAAGTCTTGGTGTTTCAAGTACTCGATCCGGCCGAGCTAGACTTTCCATTTCAAGGTACGCAGCAGTTTATTGGACTAGAAGAAGCCTCGACCTGCGTGATCGACGCGGATCAGCTTCGCCAGGAGTACCTTCAAGCTTTTAGCCAGCAGCAGGACCAACTTCGACAGGGGCTGAAAAAGCTCATGATCGAATACTCGCTGGTCATTTCCAATGAGGTTCCCGAAGAGTCGCTGGGCCGGATCTTGTCACATCGCATGGCGCGAGGGATTTAGCCATGCCAGACGCTAACTTATTCGCGGTCGGCCTTGGGGACATTGTGCCAATGCTATTGGCAACATGGACGCTCTCTTCTCCCTGGATGCTGAGCTGGTTAGGACTTGCGATTGTGCCGTTGGCCCTGCACCTTTGGGGAAAGCGAGCAACCAGTTCCATCTCCTGGGGTGCGATGGGATTGCTACGGAAAGCTGTCGCGATGCAGGCGAACCATTATCGGTTTCGCCGGCTCTTACTGCTTCTGATCCGTCTGTTTGCCGTTGTTCTATTGGCACTCGCCTGGAGCCAGCCCACCCGCTGGTTTCCTTTGCCTCCTCGAGAAGCTGAAGGGCGGCAGTTGCTTGTGATTGTATTAGACGGCTCCATCTCTATGGACCTTCGTCAAGGCGAGAAAAGCCGCTGGGACCTCGCGAAAGAATGGGCCCATCAAAGGATTCAAGGGGCGCCGCAAGGGACCGCGTTTGCCCTGGTAGTCATGGCGAACCCTCCCCAGCTTATTGTTCGGCACCCGGCCTTTGGGGCCAAGGATGTGCTTGGTGAACTCAATAGCCTGGAAGTTACCCACTGCGAAGCATCGCTGGCAGCTACGCTTGCCGAAGTACAAACGATTGTGCAGGAAGCCCAGGCCTCGTTCCCGCAGTTAACGGCTGCCAAGGTCCTGTTCTTTACGGACCTGGAGAAGCAAACTTGGGAACCCATGCACAGTGGCGACGCCTTGCGTGCCGCAGAGCCCCTTTCAAAACTTGCGTCGCTGCATTTATTTGTCGTCGCAGAGGCCAATGCAATTGCGAACAAGGTGCCAAATCAATCCATTCTTAATGCCATCGTCTCGCCCTCGTTATTGCAAGTAGGAGACCGGTTTCAAGTTGAAGTGGAGCTCGCCAATTTTGACACCGAGCGGGGACACCAGCACACTGTACAGCTTTTTTCTGGTGAGACGCTTGCCGATGAACAAGACATTTCCATTGCTGCCGGGGGGCGAGCAACTTGCATCCTTTCAGGCACTGCCAGTAGTGCGGGAGACCTTCCTTTAGAACTACGGATCGCGAAGGATGAATTTCCAGCTGATGACGTGTGGTATCAAATTGCCAATGTTCGCCAGTCGCTTCGCATTCTGGCAGTTGAAGGTGGCCCGCAGGAACTTTTTCCGTTTTGCACGGCGCTCCAATCGGGAAGCGTGAGCGATGCCTTGCAAATCGACCAACTCCCTCAATCGGCTTTTAGCGATAGCAATCTCGCCACCTATGACGCCATCGTCTTGGGCAACCTAGCAGAGCTAAGTGCCCAAGAAGGAACTCGGCTTAAGCGCTTTGTGCGCGAAGGGGGAGGGCTAATAATTCTATCGGGCAGCCGACTCAACCCTGGCGACCTGATGAAGAAAGTTGGCGTTGTTGGCGATGGACAGCCAGATTCGCTACTTCCTGGCAAGCTAGGAACAGCGATCGCTTCTGCCAATGGGCCGTTACAAGTGAATGAGTTTCGCCATCCGATTGTGAGGCCTTTTCAGGGGTTCTCCGGAGGAGGGCTAGAAGATATTCCCGTTTGGAGGCACCTGCCGTTAACGCCAGCGGCGGGCGCCTTAGTGGCACTGGCCCTTCCCAATGGTGATCCGTTGCTGGTTACTAGTCGATGCGGCTCTGGGACGGTCGTGCTGTGGACAACTTCCGCCAGCGAAAAGTCGATTGATACTTCTGTCGATCCTGTAATTGCTTGGTCGGCTTTTTCTACTTGGCCAAGCTTTCCTCCGTTGGCACAGGAGATGTTAGGCTATGCCGTCACACTACCTGCTGCTCCCAGGCAGTTTTATGCAGGGCAAGCGATTCGCGGCATGCTTCGCACCCAAGGTGAAGCCGACCCGCAGGCCAACGACCGTGCGGAAACCTCCTTGGAATTGCGCGATGCACAAGGAAAGCGCGAGCAAATTGTGTCGGAATGGTTAGAGACAGGACTTTTCTGGGAAGCCCGCCCTCGTTTGAAATCGGGGATGATCGAACTTTTCTCGGAGACACGCGAGATGGTTCTTGAACAGTTGGCAGTCAATGCAACGCGGCGGGAAAGTTCCTTAGAGACGATTGCTGTAGTGGACCTACCTTCCCTTCTACGCATAGAAGCGCTGGCCTCCACAGCAAATGAGGGACTGGCACTTCCGGCGACACCGTCGTCTGAATCTTGGTTCCATAGCGCGCTGGTTGGGGCGCTTTTGTTGTTGGTAGCTGAGGTTGTCACCTTGGCCTGGACCGGCAGGAGCATTTCTTAATGGCCCACGCCCTTTTCACACTATCACTGTTCGGCCAAGCAACGTCTCAAAGATTGGGAACCGGAAAGGAAGTCGTTTGGGACGCAACTTGGCCCTTATGGGTTGTCTGCCTACTGGTGCTAGTGGCGTTGGTTCTGACGATTCGTCTCTATCGCCGCACAACAACCCCCACCACGCTTCTCCATTCGCGAATTCTGCTCGGGATTCGCTGCTGCACGCTACTACTTTTGGGATGGATGTTGCTGGGTTACATTCGCCAGTCTCATACCACCGACAAGCCGGACTTGGTCGTGCTAGTGGATGACTCCGCCAGTATGGGATTAGATGCCAGCGTCAAGGACTTTGCAGCAAACGACACCGGAACATCCAGCGCTAAGCTTTCACGACTAGACGTCATCCAAAGCCTGTTCAAGCAAGACTCCTCGGGACTCATTGCGCAATTGGCCAAGAAATACCACCTGCGAGTCTATCTCATGGGTGCAACGCCACGCACCATTGCAGGCAACACCAGCGAATTACAAGCACAGCTGGCCGATCTTACGGCTACCCAGTCCACCAGCCAGCAAGGGGATTCACTCCAAGAGGTACTAGAGTCCCAGCGTGGTCGGCCAACGGCGGCCGTTCTGTGCATCACCGACGGAATTGTCACCCAGGGGATTTCAATCGGTGATGCCGTAGACCAAGCGACCCTTCGCAAGATCCCCGTCTATTTCCTTGCCCTGGGGGACGACACGTCAATCCCCAGCTTAGAGATGAGCTATGCACACGCAGGCCCAACCATCTATCGCGGCAATGCAGCTCCTTTTGAATGTCGTTTGGAGACCGAAAACCTTGATGGCGAAGTCCTGCTTCAGCTTTTTTCTAGCGAAGGGGATCAAAAGCCACTGGCATCCCAAAGCGTTATTATTTCCAAGCGAAACCGCAGTCCGCTAGCGCGACTATTTTATCGCGAAAGCCAACTAGGCGAGCAAAAGTACATTCTGCGTGCCACTTATGCCCGTGAAGGGGCCGAACCAATCATCCGCGAGCGTCAGCTCGAACTACAGGTGGTTGATCCCAAACACCGGGTGCTATTGGTGCAAGGGACACCCACCTATGAGTTCCGCTTTTTGAAGTCGTTTTTGGAGCGTGAACTGTCTAAACCTAATTTAGCAGGGGAGAGTCGCCTACAAACGGTTTTGCAAGATGCAGACCCCGACTATGCCAGCACGGACCCGACGGCCTTAAAGAACTTCCCCACAAGCCGTGATGAGCTATTCGCATTTGATGTCATCATTTTGGGCGACGTTGATCCCAAACAGCTTTCCAATGAATCCCAAAAGAACCTGATCGATTTTGTGGCAGTACGCGGCGGTGGACTTGTCCTGATTGCGGGGCAAAATCATTTGCCGATGAACTATTCGGTGTCCATGCTTCAAACCCTGTTGCCTGCGCAGCTCAGGCATTTTGCAAGTCCATCTTTGGCGGCAAGCACCGATAACGCCGAGGGCTCTTATCATCCCCGAATTACGCCACTGGGGCATGCATCGGCCCAGTTTCACTTCGATGACACACGATCGGGGTTGCCGGATGCTTGGCAGGAGGAGTTACCAGCCTGGCACTGGTTTATCCCGTGCAATGAACTGCGTCCTGGCGTTCGCGTTTTGCTCGAACATCCCACAGAAAAGATGCGAGACGGTCACGGCAAGCCGTTAATCACGCTGCAACAGTTCGCCAAAGGGAAGGTGATCTTTCACGCTTCGGATGAATCTTACCTCTGGCGCTATCAGGCAGGCGATGCGTATTTTGGTCGGTACTGGATGCAACTTTTGCAGATGCTTGCTTCCGAAGCCCAAAACGCTCAAAGCCAAGCCAAGCTCAGTACTTCCAAACAGATTTACCAGCAGGGGGAAGTCGTTCGCTTTTCGGTGCAGTCGCTTTCAACCGAACTCGAACCCAAGGATGGCGAGGGGATAACCCTTTCGATCATTGCCGACGATGGGACCGAAACCACACTCTCTCTGACACGCCCCGTTTCGGCCGACGCCTTCTTTGAAGGAAGCATTAGCGATTTGCCGCTGGGAAAGTACCAGGCCAAAATCGCATCGATTCCGTCAGAAGCATCGCAGGGCCAACTTGGCGTATCCTTTGAAGTCGAAGGGCCGTCGCAAGAATTGGAACCTAAGCCGATTCCGTTCCGGATGCTCACGCAGTCCGCAGAAGCATCGGGAGGAAAGTGCTTGCGAGCAACCGAAGTAGACGATCTTCTAGAGGCATTGCCAGCAGGGACCGAAGTTCGCATTGAATCGGCCCCCCCTGAGCCACTTTGGAATCATCCACTGGCGGTCGGTCTGCTTGCCGCCTTTTTGGCCAGCGAGTGGCTGCTTCGACGCAGTTGGCGACTGGCCTAGGTTCGCTGTTGAGCAATCGAATTCAACCCGTTTAGCCACAAGGACTTCCAACTTGTGAAACCAGAATCATCCGGGTATGATGTGGGCATCAAGGATCGATCCTGCAAGCAGGGAAGGGGTGTTTGGTGTGCGCTTCCTTCCGGCATTTTTGACTCCTGCCACACATCTCCCACCTGGAGCGTTTTCCATGAAGGTATCTTATCCAGCGCTAGCAGTCATGGCTGGCCTAATTGTCTGCACAACGGGAATGTTGTGGGGTGTTGATAAGGGAGCTGCCGTAAAGCCAAGTTCCATGGATTGGACCGAATGGCGTGGGCCAGGACGGACCAATCAATCTGCAGAGACTGGTCTGCTGCAAGATTGGAAAGAAACTCCACCTAAGCTCCTCTGGGTCGCTGAGGGCGTTGGCAAGGGCTATGCCAGCCTTTCCACTTCCAAGGGGAAGATCTTTACGACCGGAAACCTGGCTGATGGACAAGGCGTGACTTGCCTCAACGCTGATGGCACCATTGCCTGGCAGAGCAAGTTCACCAAGAGCAATCCCGATCACTCTTATGATGGGTCGCGCACAACGCCCACCATCGATGGCGATCGGATCTATGTAGTTGCTTCCAGCGGCAACATCACTTGCATAAAGACAGCCGATGGAACAATCCTTTGGCAGAAAGATTTTGTGAAGGACTTTGAAGGAAAGATGATGTCTGGCTGGGGCTTTTCCGAGTCCCCACTGGTCGATGGTGACCATGTCATTTGCACTCCTGGTGGCGATGCAGCCATGATGGTTGCCCTGAACAAGATGACGGGTGACGTCGTTTGGAAGTCGGCAATGAAGCCGTTTTCGAAGAAGGGGAAGGATGGCGCTGGCTATTCCTCCATCGTCATCTCCGAAGGGGCTGGCGTTAAGCAGTACGTTCAACTTGTCGGACGCGGAATCATCGGCGTTCGTGCCAGCGATGGCGAAATGCTTTGGGGCTACGACCGCATGGCTAACGATGTGGCCAACATTCCAACGCCACTTGTCGACGGCGACTATGTTTTCTGCTCCACCGGATATGGTGCAGGTTCAGCCTTGCTCAAGCTTCGCAAAGAAGGCAAAGGCGTTGCAGCCGATGAACAATACTTCCTCAATGCCAAGGACCTGCAAAATCACCATGGCGGTATGATTCTAAAAGATGGCTATATCTATTGTGGCCATCGCCACAATGAAGGCTTTCCGATCTGCGTCGAGATGTCGACCGGCAAGACCATTTGGGGCGGCGACATTCGTCCCGTAGGTAAGGGCTCTGCAGCGACAACCTATGCCGATGGCAACCTGATTTTCCGCTATCAAAGCGGACCTGTTGCCCTGATTGAAGCAACTCCCAAGGGCTACAACCTGAAGGGGTCCTTCACCCCAAAACATGTGTCAGAGCCATGCTGGTCGCACCCCGTGGTTCAAGGTGGTAACCTTTACCTTCGCGACCAAGACAAGGTGATGTGCTACAGCCTGAAGCCGTAATTCACCGACTGATCATTGCAAACAAATGGGGCCCGCTTGGTGCTAATTCGCCAAGCGGGCCTTTTTTTGTTTCTTGCCTAGTACGGGAAATGCTGCCCCCTCGAATTTAAGCTTCAAAGGTGGCGATTTGTTCAGCATCGACCGGCGTTAGCGGCGAGTAGCCTGGGTGCTTGCTGGCTTTATACGGATCATTGCTACGAGCGTTGTAACAGCCGATCAATGACCAGCGTGGGTAGTCGGCCGAATTGGCATCGCTACGATGCAGCAGATTGCAATCAAAGAAGATCGCATCGCCAGGTTCGCATTCCACATACACCAGGTCAAGCCGGTCCTGAGCCGCTTGGACACGTTCTAAGTCAGCCCCTGTCTGGTCCCCGGTCTTGCCGTGGTCGATCCGCCCCAACTTGTGCGATCCCCGCAGGACCTGCAAGCAGCCATTTTGTTGGTCTGCGCGACTAACGGCGATCAAACAACTGGCCATCAGCGGATAGAGACAGCCGTTGTTGTACCAATAGCCATAATCCTGATGCCATTCCCAAGCGCCACCGACGCGTGGCTCTTTCAGCATCATCTTCATGTGATACAAGTAAACTTCTCCCCCTAGAACTTGCTCCATCCGGCGCACAATTCGCCGCGATCGCACAAACAGGCTGTAGAGGTCTTCGCCGGCATGATTCCACAGGGCCAGCTTGGTCTCTTTCCCGGTAGCATCCTTTCGCCCCGAGACAGTCTCCGCAAAGCTGGGATCGGACTTTGCAAAATTAAGTAACTTTTGGATTTCTGGTGGACTGAACAAGCCACGCACCACCACAAAGCCGTCACGAAAATAGTCGCTCAACATATCAAACGAAAATTGAGATTCCATCATCATTCCCATCACTATGGGGTGGAGTACCCACGTTAAACCGATTTGACCCGACTAATCCGACGTAAATGTGCATTTTCGCACAGAAGGCCGCACACTTTTTTCGTGCCACAATTGCCGAAAGTACCTGCACAATTGCTGTTTCTAGCGGTGCATCAATAGACACCTATGATTGCCGTTCGACGTTGCCTGCCTTAATCTTAAGAGCTGATTTGCTGCTGCCAACTCCCCTGCGGAACGACGAGCCTGATACAGGCACGACACCGGAAGAGCCAACAACGGCAAACTCATTTAGGCAGGGATGTCCTGACCCGTAATCGTTCACTTCCAGCCCAACCATAATGCAATGAACCAGGAGCCTTCTACTTCCACTAGCAAACGCGTGCTAATCGTTGACGACGATGCAGAGATTGTGGACACCGTCCGCTTTGCGTTGGAATCCAAGGGTTACACGGTGTTAGTAGTGCGCGATGGTAATCAAGGGATTGCGTTGTTCGAGCGAGATACTCCTGACCTGGTTATCCTCGACATGATGATGCCCAAGCGAAGCGGCTTTTTGGTTCTCGAAAAGCTCAAACGCGATTACGAGCACACCGCAAAGGTAATCATGATCACGGCCAATGAGGGAAGTCGTCACAAGGCCTACGCCGAAATGCTGGGGGTGAATGACTACATCCGCAAGCCGTTTGCAATGGACCGCCTGTTGGAAAGCGTCGAAAAGCTTCTGGCCTAGTACACGCGCTATCTGCACGAATTCTCTCCCATGGTACGAAACCTCGGAAAACTGATGCAGGTTGTGGCGCTGCTAGTCTTGCCCGCATCCATGATCATGGAACTGACGGCAGAGCTGCGGTCTAGCAACTTGAGCGTCATGCTGATGCTGCTTGTATTTGGGATTGCGCTGTTTTGCGTAGGCCGAATGGTGGAAGGCTTTGGAATGCAGAAGCCATGAGCGGCCTGTCTTGGACTCGGCGGCTGAGTGGTACCGTCACTCTCTTGGGTGCACTCGTACTATTATCACAAGTCGCTTGGGGACAATCCTTCGTTGATCTGAAGAATCTTCCTTCGCCGCAATTAGATCCTACGCCTCCTGCGGTGCTCAAGGCACTGGACACGGCACTTGGATTTCAGCAGCAAGGCCAGTTTGACGAGGCCGCGATTTGGCTTCGGCAATTTGCCGAAGAGGGAAGCGGCTCGCTCATCGAACTCAAAGGGCAGAGCAGTGAGTCTCCCGAGGGGTTTCGCCGCTGGGTGCCACTGGAAAGCTTCGCGAACTGGAAACTACTCCAGCTGTATCAAGCATCTCCCGAACTGTCGCAAAAACATCGCGCCACTAATGCTGCGGCCGCGGCCGCCTCTCTTAAGGAACTTGCTCAGCGGGGCGCAGATGCGATTACTTCGGCGCAGGCCGATAACCTCGTTGAAAACGTTTTACTAAGCAGCGAGCTGGGCGACCGAGCATTACTGCTGCGAGGCGACCAAGCGCTGGAACGTGGTCATTTTTCTACGGCCCGTCACTTCTACTGGCGAATCGATCCACATGTTGCCAAATGGCAACGGCAACTGGATAGCACGCAGGGATTTGCCCCTGACACACGCGATGCCACACCAACGGATGCCGATTCGGCGGCGCAAAACGCAAGTGACTTGCCATGGAAGAGTTTTATCGGCACCACATTACCGCTGGGCGAGGTTTGGGGACGGCTGACTTTGGTTTCGATCCTGGAAGGATCTGTGACAAGGGCCGAGCGAGAGCTGGAGTTCTTCAAAAACCAATTCCCCAAGGCGGAGATGATACTCGGAGGTCGCAAGCTACAAGGCGAGCGACTATTTGAGGAACTGCAACGTCTTCTGCAGACCACACGAGTTACCTTAGAAAGCACCGCGAAATTGACTGCGCCGGATCGCGTTCAACTGGGGAAACTAATCTGGAGCAGACCACTACCAGAAATCTCCGGTACGCGAGAGGTTTTTGCAGCGCAGCGTGTCTGGCCCGGCGATGATGCCCATTCCCTTCGCTCCTATTTTCCGCTGCTCGTCAAAAGCCAAGTACTGCTTGCCGTAGAAGCGCGGCACCATTCGCAGGTAATCTCACTGGAACTAGAAAGTGGCAAATCCCTGTGGTATTCCGCGATGCCACGTGGCATTTTGGGCCGAGACGCCGCCAATGCTTCATCTCTACTCGGAGCTGACCATCTACCGACGCAAAGCGACATCCATGAAGGGCTGACGCATTGCTACGGAGCTTGGCGATCGCAACTTCAAACGACGGCCAGTGGAGAGCTTTACCTGCGTGCGGGCCCGCCGGCCAGCGGCGTGCCCTCCTCAAGACAGCCCAAGCTACTTTCGCGCGATCTCAACCAAATGGTTGGCATTCGTCCGTATGAGCAAGGTAAAGCGATTACAGGCTTTCCCTTTATTCCCGAATCGACGGCATGGAGTTTTGAAGGCCCTCCGCTGGCTGATGACGGCAAGGCCTACGTCGTCATGCGCAAGTCGGATGGTGCACTTCGGCAACTCTATTTAGCATCCTTTGATGTCAACTCAACACCACCTGAATCGGCAAACGGGCAGGTAGGAGCGCTCTTGTGGCGAACACGACTGCTGTCCGGCCCTGGATTGACCAGCGGTACAGGCTATGAGATCGGGCATGTGTCAGTATTGAAAGAAGAAGGGGTACTGTACTGCAATTGTGGTGCAGGACTTGTGGTTGCGGTACGTGCTGAAGGTGGAAACGTGCTCTGGAGCACGAGCTATCCGCGGACGGGCACAGGCGAGAGCGTTGACGAGTTCCCCCCGGAACATCTTTTCCGAGATGGAGCAGGCTGCCTTGTTTGGAACGACCTGATCATCTGCATGCCCTATGACTATCGCGGGCTATTTGCCCTGGATCGTTTCACCGGAGAAGTACGCTGGACTTTACCGGGGGTCGCACTGGATGCTCGCCACTTTTTGGGCGTGCAAGACGGAGTTCTGCTGATTAGCGGCGATGTGCTGTACTGGCTGGATGTGCAGAAGGGAAGTGTACTAACTCAGTTCCCCGGCATTAGCCCCGCAGCAAGCCAAGTGGCACGCGTATCGCCGCGCGGAATTGGACGTGGCTGGGCCGGAACCAAGACCGCCTATTTCCCAACTCGCTCAAGCGTATTTCTGTTCGATATGCTGCCGCAAAAACAAGGCGACTCTTGGCAACCGGTAAAGCGTGGTGAATGGGACCTAGCCGCCCACGGCGCCGAAGGTGGGAACTTGCTCATCCATGGTCAAGGCGTGCTACTAGCCACCGGAAATCGGCTCTTTGCCTTTGGAGATCAGGTGGAAAAGACGGACAAAGCCCAACCAGTCGCCAAGGCTGCCGTAACTTTCCAAAGCCCTTAAGCAAACCGGCAAACTTCACTATCGCCGTGGGCAACGTTTTGCCGCAAATCCTTCTACTCCCAAGGCGGTCTCAACCGCAATCGCGGCGAGCCACAGGCTGGCTTCTCGGCTCGATACTAGTTGCAGGCCGAGCGGCAGGCCCTGGTCGGCAACAGCGTACGGAATGGTGATGGCAGGCAGGCCCGCCAAACTGAACGGAGAATTGTATTGCGGATCGCCGGTCGTCGTTTTGGTCGCCGGGGCCGCTGCTGGAGTGGAGGGTAGGAGTACAGCGTCGTATTGCGAAAACGCTTCCATCATTTGCTGGGCAATGGCAGCTTGTTGCTGGGTAAACAACTGGTCGGTCGCACCTCCCTCCCTTGATAACATTTCCCCTTCATGCAGAAGCCCTTGCAAAGTCGTCCCTAGCTCATCAATTCTGTCGGGCCAATGTTGATGATGCACCTTCCAGGCATCGAGCGCCATGATCTGGCGATGGACTTTACGAATCGCTCCCCAATCCCATCCGGGCAAGCAACTGCTCACCTGCGCACCAGCGTCTCGCAGTTGTTCAATAGCGGCCGAAAACAACGGGGCGTTCGTCGAATCAATCGAGGGTTCGTAAATCTCGCGCAGCACACCAAGCCGCAGCCCTTTGATACTGCTTGCAATATCATTCGATATGCACGATGCCCCTAACAGGCACTGCTGCACAAGGTACGCATCCCGAACCGAAGCCGTGAAGGGACCCACATGATCTAAACGGCTACTCACAGGAAAAATGCCTTCCATAGGTAGCGAGCCATGTGCCGGCTTGTACCCCACTACTCCACAATAAGAGGCTGGTCGCAAGATCGAGCCCCCGGTCTGCGTTCCAAGCGCTGCCAGGCACATGCCGCTGGCGACGGCTGCCGCTGTTCCGCTGCTCGAACCGCCCGGGGTGTGCGTCAAATTCCATGGATTGGAGGTCGGTGCGGGATCAAAGCAGGCGAATTCTGTGGTGGCGGTTTTACCCAGGATGATCGCGCCAGCCTGCCGAAGCCTTGCTACGACGGGAGCTTCCGATCCCAAGGAAATGGTCGGCGTTCCATACCTGCGCAGCATGGCAGAGCCACAGTACGAGGGATATCCGGCTACATCAATAATGTCTTTGATTCCAACGGGAATTCCCCACAGCGGCCCGCGATCGGCTGGCGCCACCTTTTGCAGTTCATCAGCGCTGGCTAATGCCGTTTCCGCTTGAAAGGAAACCCAGGCCTGTACTTCTGGCTCATGGCGGTTAATCGTGGCAAGGCAGTGCTGCAATAATTCCTGAGGGGAAAGTTCGCTACGAGCATACGCCGCTTGAGTAGCACAGATCGTTGAATACTGAAATGACATAGGTCGAATGGGGTTCTGGACGAGGTCCCTTAGTGCGTGCTACCGTGACACTTCGCCACAATGGTACCATCGCCGCAAAATGCCTAAATCATTTTACGCGACACAAAGACCCCAAGTAATGACGGCACCAAGATGAACCCCAGTGATCTGCGTTTTTTTGCCGACCGTGTGGCAGCCGATGCTTTTATTGCCCCGGGCGCTGTCATCCTTGGCAACGTCGCCATCGGCAGTGAATCCAGCATTTGGTATCAGGTAGTCATTCGCGGCGATACGGCCCCTATCGTGATTGGCGCACAAACCAACATTCAAGATGGAACCATCCTACACGCAGACCCCGGCTTTCCGTGCACGATTGGTGACCGAGTCACCGTGGGGCATGGCGCACTAATCCACGGCGCAACCATTGAGGACGATTGTTTGATTGGAATTCGCGCCACGATCCTCAACGGTGCCAAGATTGGAAAGGGGAGCCTCATCGGCGCGGGGGCACTCATCACCGAGCGAATGGTCATTCGTCCTGGAAGTGTCGTCCTCGGACAGCCGGGTCAGGTCAAACGAGAAGTCAGCATCCGCGATCAAGAGAGAATCCGTCACGCGACCGAGCACTACGTGAAGTCTGCGGCCATATATCGAGAAGCCTTGCGGGCGGGACTTTTAGCGACGGAAGCGAAGTCTTCTGATCTACCGTCGCCGCCGGCCCACTAACGCCGTTTGACAAGGCGAAAGGCAACGCCACGATAGAGCATGTCCATGGTCTCTGGTGCCCAGCTCTCTGTGCAACGAGCCTGCGTCGGGTCTGCAATAATCGCCGAGCCATTCTGATCAAAATAACGGACGATGACCGAGTGGTTGACGCCTGGCACCCAGCCAAACTCGCGAGTGAAGGCCGTGTCTGAACTGGCGAATTGTTGCAGCCCTACACTTACAATCATCGGGCCCGATTCCAGTCGACGTAGCTCGGAAATGCCGCCCGAACAAATCTGGACATCGTAAGGCGTACCTTGCGTTTTGAGCTTTAGCCCGCGATAGAGTCCCTGCCAGTTGGTTCCTTCGCGTGTTAGGCAAAGCTCGGCCATTTCTTGCTCGGTCGCAGTAATTCCTACCCGGTGCAAAAGCGTGGCCGCACAGGCTGCCGAACAGGTGTGATCCGTCGTTTGCATGCAATTACCATCTTTATCCCAAGCGTTGCTGCATCGAGGTGCTTCTCCCAGCACGGGATAAATGGCGGAATAAGTGCCCGTCATAAAGATTGCCACCGCAAGTGCCATGCGCCGTGACGCAGCCAGCCCTTGTTGTGAATCGACAATCGCCGCGAACCCAGCCGCCCAAAGTGGAAGCCAGTTCCCCAGCACGATTAGTGACGAAAGCGGGAGCCAAGCCACCAACCAGGGCCGATACCAGCCACTCGACAAATAGGCGCCCAAAACCACTAGCGCCAGGACGGCGGCCAGATTGAGCTGGAATGGAGAAAGGCTGCCAAAGAAACGCCGCCCGAGAAAAAACACGCCGATCGACAGGAGCGACATTACGGCGATTGCAATTTGCAAGTCGGGCAACATCCGCGAGACTCCTCGATTTGACGCCAAACAGACTAGGCACCACGCTAAAGGCAGGGCCAAAAAAGCCCTAACCGATTCGCAAGCACATGAAGATTTCGTGAAGGAACCATCAAGTTTTTGCGTGTGTTTGAATAGTAGTTGTATTCGGCCATTAAGTCGAGAGAAACCGCATTCGGTTTTCTGATTTGTCACACCCTCCCAAACGCCAAGGCTTTCCAAGTGGGAGTGCAATCACTCCGATACGCCTGCGCCATCTTTTTGACAACACTATCAACCGACAACAAAATGCCCAGCCACGAAAACAAGTGATTTATGCCCATTTTGTGCCTTAAATCCCACTCCAGAAGTATTTGGCACGACAGTCGCTTTAACACTCCTACGAATTCGTGGTCTTTGTGATGACCCGAAGGATTTGAAGGAATGTCTTTCGTTGTGAAGGAGACTGAGATGAAGAATTTCGTGCTTGCAATTGCGCTCGTTGCCACCTTGGCTGGCGGAAGCCTGTTTTCGGCAAAGGCGGACGCCCATCCGCCTCAACACCACCCAGGCCACCACCATCATCATCACCATGCTGGCTATAACAGCTACTATCGCTCGCAGAGCTACTATCGTCCCAACTATGGCGGCGGATACGGTGGCGGCTACGGCGGTGGGTATGGGCAAGGCTGCCATTCCCCTTACAACTATGGTGGCGGGTACAACCCCGGCTACGGCAACCGGAACTTTGGGTTCTATTTTGGCGGGTACTAGTCGGCTAGGCCGCACGCCGTAGAAAAACCATGTTCACTAGAACGTGGCTTCATGAGATCCACTTGGCCGCACACAACGTAAGATTCGCGGCACAGGGATGTGCAAATAAAAAAGTCCGGGCGAGCTCGCTAGGGAACTCCCCGGACTATCATCCCCCCCGGGATTGCAGACCGTTTGTTTTGAGGCGGAAGTCGCTTAAGGAACACGACTTCGGCGATATTTTCTTCATCGGCCAAAGCGTCGCTAGAACTTTGGCAATCTTTGCCATTTGTAGGGGTTGTAAGTACGGGATGCTCTTTTCTCCCCCGTCGATTTTCGGTATCCAACAGCCCAACTGATCGCACAGCAATCTCATGCGACCTGCGGACGCCAGCATTAAGACGCTAGCGTGCCTAGTATCGCTCTCAAACTAGATTACAAATCGGTTTGAGTCATGAAGATAGGGCGATTAGGACGATTTTATCGTTTAAGCGGACTTTACAGCGCACTTCAAGTGTCTCTATGAGGCCGCAGATTGAACGAACGTAGAGAAAGGAATCTCGTCGTGACAAAGTCCGGCAAAAAACAGTCCGTCCTATCCATCTTTGGTGGCCTCGGTTGGCCGCTCATTATTGGCGGAGCCATCACAGTTGGCTTCTTCCTGTTGATGTATAAGGGACCGCTGAACCTGCCGATCCTGCATCGCTATTTTGCAGGGCACCCGGTTTCCGTAGTAGAAACGGCGTTCTTCTTTATTGGCATGGTGGCGCTGCTACTCAAAGCACTTGATGTGCTCAGCCAACAAAGCACGATTGATTCCATTTCCGTTGGTGAACCAGCCGTCAATCAACCGCTGGCCCGCTGTACCGACATGCTTGACACTTTGGCCGCTTTGCCTGCCAAGCTTCGAGACAGCTACCTCGGCCGACGATACATCGACGCTTTGGAGTCGATCGAGCGCAAAGGAACTGCCGACGGCCTGGATAATGAACTGAAGTACTTATCCGACATGGATGTGGGCCGCCAACAAGAGAGTTACTCTTTGGTGCGGATCATCATCTGGGCAACGCCAATGCTCGGGTTCCTTGGAACCGTTATGGGTATTACCGAAGCCCTGGGTGACCTGGGCCGCCAAGATATGGGCAACCTCAAGGGAGCCATGGCGGGACTGCTGAAGGGGCTTTATGTCGCGTTCGATACCACCGCGATCGCCCTCAGCTTTTCGATGGTCATGATGTTCATCCAGTTTTTGATCGACCGAGCCGAGTCGCAATTGCTGTCGCTGATCGACAAGCAAATTGCTCACGACCTGATCGGGCGATTTGAAACCACCGGCAGCAACACCGATCCTCACGTGGCTTCGATCCAAAGGATGGCAACCAGCGTCCTTACGGCCACGGAGTCACTCGTAAAACGCCAAGCGGAAATCTGGCAAGAGACGATCCTGGCTGCCCACGATCGCTGGGACTCCTTGACACAAAACAGTACGGAGCAGATCCAGTCTTCGCTGACACATTCCTTGCATGAAGCGATGCAGTCCCATGCCTCGACGATGGCAGAAATCGAAAACCAGTCTGCTCAGTTGGTTGCGAAACGCTGGGAAGCGTGGCAACACACCCTCGGCGAAAATGCCAAGGTTTTGCATGCTCAGCAAGTAGAGATGGCTCGCCAAGGCGAGCTACTCAGCCGCACTTTAGAGGCGACGAGCAATGTCATGCAACTGGAGACCGCCCTGAATAATAACCTTGCAGCCCTATCCAGCTCCAAGGACTTTGAAGAACTAGTCATGAGTCTTTCTGCTGCCATGCATCTGCTGACAGCGCACCTTGGAAAGAACCATGACGCCGCCACCGTTGAGTTTAAACCACACTCCAGCAAGGGCCGTGCTGCATGAGCCGACGCGCTCAGAAAGAAACCGTTGGCGTAGCACTGTTTCCCTTTTTGGCAGTGCTCATTTGTACGATGGGCTCCCTCATTGTGCTCCTGGTAATGATTGTCCAGGATGCACGCGATGATGTGGACCGATCGCTCGCCACCGCCACCCCTGATGTTACTCCGACCTCTGCTAAGCCTTCCGGTCCTTCGAAGGAAGAACTGGAAAAGGCCCAAGAGGCAGCGGACGATGCGCACTGGCGCAAGGAAGTGCTCGTTCAGCAGCGCACGGAAAAGTCCGAAGAGCTAGCCCAGAAGCGGCTGGCCCTAAGCCACCTGGAAGACCACATTCGTCGAATTGAAAAACAAGCACAAATCCTTGTCGATCGCATTCGTGAGCTGGATGACGGCAAGAAGCTCAAAGATGACGAAGTAAAATCGACCAAAGAAGCGCTCGAAGAACTCAAGCGGAAGATTGACGAAAAGAAGAAGGAACTTGAGGCCGAAAAGAAGAAGTCCACGGAAGAGCAGTGGTTTGCGCTGATTCCTTACGATGGCCCCAACGGCACCCGTCGCCGCCCCTTCTACATTGAGTGCGTGGAAGAAGGAATCGTTATTCAGCCTGAAGGCTTGCTCCTGACTCCTGCCGATTTCAATGGCCCCCTAGGCCCAGGCAACCCACTTGATGCTGCCTTGCGTGCCAAGCGTGAGTACGTTCAGCAGGCGACAAATGGCAAAGGGGGCGAGCCCTATCCACTGCTTGTCGTCCGCCCCAGCGGTGTGCTGGCCTATAGTGCTGCTCGCGCTGCCATGAAGGCCTGGGATGAAGAGTTCGGCTACGAGCTGATCGCCGAAGAGAAGCGACTCGACTTTGGGCCGCGCGATCCTGAGCTCGACAAGATGTTGGCACAAACGGTATCCGTAGCCCGCAAAAGGCAAGCGATGTTGGCTGCTGCTATGCCACGACGCTACCAAGAGGATGAACCGACCAGTTCTTTCAATCCGCAAGAATCGTCCAATTACGACCCGGCTTCTAGCGGAAGCGCTTCGCCCGGCGTTGGAGCCGGCGGAGGCGCAGGAAGCTCGTTTGGAGCGGGAACGGCGGGCACCGGTAGTGCACCCAAAAATACGGGGGTCGGTACCGGCGGTGCAACCAATAACACCAGCACTGGCTTGGCAGGTGGAACAGGAAGTGGTGGCCTACAACCTTCTGGCTCGTCAGGAGCTATCGGCGGAATGGCCGGGCAACCAGGCACACGCGGCGGCTTAAGCCTTGGTGCCGCTGCGGGATCGCCAGGAGGAGCTGCTGGCGGCGGCAGTCCTGGCACACCATCCACCGGGAAGGCGGGTGGTGCGAGCGGCCCTGCGGGAAGTGGCCAAGGGGGCTCCGTAGCAGGCTCTGGAACTGGTTCAGGAGGCGGAACGGGAAGCAATCCTGCGGGAGGCATCGCCGGTGGCACTGCAGGTTCGGGCGGAACGGCCGCAGGAGGGGGCGGAGGAGCAGGGGCTCAAGCCGGCCAAACGGCGATTGGACTTCCAACGAGCATCGGCAATATGGCAAACGCAGCCGCTGTCGGCGGTGCTCCACCACCAAGTGGCAGCCCGACCGATCCACAGCAAGGCGAAGCTCCTAAACCTGGCATGATGAAATCAACGGCCAGCCAGGCATCCAGCAACACAACCGGCACTCGCTCTACCTTTGCGTCTAATAGCAATGCCAGGCCCAAGGGAAGCGGACGAACAGGGGGCGCAAGCAAGACCAACAACTGGGGCCTGCCCGATGCGAAGAACCAGCTGACGGGCATTACGCGCCCGATTCGCATCTCGTGCCAGAATGATCGCCTTATGATCCTTCCCGACAAAGGCGAGTCTCGCCAACCTGTAACGATTCCACTCTCTCCAGAAATGAGCCCTGCAGAGCTGGAAAAGTTTGTTAGCGGTATCCAGCGGAACATCAAGTCCTGGGGACTTGCCGTTGCGGGTGGTTACTGGAAACCTGAACTCAATGTGGACGTAGCACCTAATGGAGAGGCCCGATTTGCTGAGCTTCAAACGGCTCTGCAGGGCAGCGGTTTCGACATCAAGAGGAAAATCCGGTGAGTCGTCGCAGTAAATCATCTCCGGTCGAAGCGCCAGGTCAGGACTCCTTTTTGGACGTCGTGGCTAACCTTGTAGGCATTCTAATCATCCTGGTCATGGTGGTTGGAACGCAGGCCAAGGATGCAATCGTTGCCGAGGAATTGGAGCGGCGGGAACAGACTGACCCCGTCACAGAAGTTGCCGGCTCCTCTGAAGAAAATGCGAAGCTTGCCGATGTCAGCGCGGAAGAGCAAGCCGCCAGCGCCGTCGAATCAAGCCTGATGGAGCTAGAAGGCCAACTTCAACGCCAAGAATTAGAAAACCGGTATCGCCAAGCCGAGCGTGATCGCTTACTGGCCCTGGTTGCAGCTGCAGAAAAAACGCTGAGCGAACATCGCAGCGAACTGTCGGCCGACGAACAGGCCAAGTACGACTTAGAAAACCAATTGGTCTCCGCCAAGGGAGAGCTCGAGCTGCTTTCCAAAAAACCTGCGACCATGCAAAAGCCCTCACCGTCGGTCATTCAGCACCTTCCCACGCCGATGGCAAAAACGGTGTTTGGCAAAGAGATTCAATTCCGCTTGCTGGAAGGAAAGATCGTCTACATCCCCTGGGAGGAGATGCTCACTCGCCTCAAGGCGGATGTGCCCGCTCATGCCAGCAAGTTGCGAGAGGTTCCACGCCTCGAAAGAACGCTGCCCGTTGTTGGTGGCTTTGCGGGCAAGTATGCCTTGCGGCGTGTCGATGATGGCAGGGCCGCTCGGGTGGAACTGGAACGGCTGATCTTTGTGCAAGTCGAATCACAAATGGGAGAGCCCGTTGCCCAGGCACTTCGGCCAGGAAGCGACTTTCATACCCGACTGGCGGCTCTCCCTCCCAAGACAACCACGATCACACTGTGGACCTACCCAGATAGCTTTGAAGAATTCCGCCTGCTAAAGGCAGAGCTTTTCAAGCAAGGCTATCTAGTTGCTGCCCGCCCCATGCCGGCTGGCTTTCCCATTGGTGGCTCGCCCGACGGCTCGCGCGCTTCTGCGGAATAAACACCAGGGGCCAGCCCAACGGGCTCCTTTCTTTGGCCAGCACGTTTTCCCGCGTTTCATGGGCCCATGCCCATCGAAGCACTGCTGGATATAATGCAGGTTCGTTGGCCGCCACTTCCTGTTTTGCACGAAGGGTAGGCCTTCTTACTTTTTGCGCCTTTTGAATGAGTGTGGGGAGCCGGCTTCGATGCGATTTACGAAGATGCAGGGAATTGGCAACGATTACGTCTATGTGAATTGCTTCGAAGAGCCCATGCCGCAGGATATTGTGGGGCTGTCGCAGAAGATTTCCAGCCGCAACTTTGGTGTCGGCAGCGACGGCCTAATCCTCATCTGCCCCAGCACGATTGGTGCCGATGCACGGATGCGGATGTTCAACGCGGATGGTAGCGAATCCGAAATGTGCGGCAATGGACTGCGCTGCGTGGCCAAGTATGTTTACGATCACGGGATCAAGAAGTCCCCGACTCTGAAGATTGAAACAGGTCGTGGCATCTTGTCGGTCGACTTGGAAATCAAACACGGGCTTGTCGATCGCGTCCGGGTCAACATGGGAAACCCCATTTTGACTTCCAGCAAGATCCCCACTTTGCTTCCGGGCGATCCTCCGATAAATGCACCGCTTACCATTGATGGACAGACGTTTGACGTCACCTGTGTTTCGATGGGAAATCCCCACTGCATCATCTATGTCGAAAAGGCAACTGATGAATTGGTGCTGGGTAAGGGGCCCAAGATTGAAACCTGCTCCAGCTTTCCGGCACGCGTCAACGTCGAGTTCATTGAGGTCATTTCTCGTTCCGAAGTGCGCCAACGCACCTGGGAACGAGGTTCTGGCGAAACGCTGGCATGTGGTACCGGGGCCAGCGCTGTTTGTGTGGCTGGCGTTCTCACGGGACGTACTGACCGCCGCATTATCAATCACCTTCGCGGTGGCGACTTAGAACTGGAATGGAATGAGGCCGATGGGAATGTCTACATGACAGGCCCAGCGGTTGAAGTTTTCCAAGGTGTTTGGACCGACTAAAACGCAGTGTCTGATTAGACAACCTTCCTCTTGCGACAACTGCTATGTCTCCCCCCAAACGCCCAAGCCTATTTTCCGAAGACTCGCGTCCATCAGATGATGAGCCCGAGGAATCGATCTTCAGTGTCAGCCAGCTCAATGCCATGGTGCAACGCTTGCTGGCCGACACTTTTTCGGGAATCTGGGTGGAAGGGGAGATTGCAGAGGTATCTCGCCCGCATTCCGGGCATGTTTACTTCTCGCTCAAGGATGCCGACTCTCAGTTGCGCGGTGTGATGTGGCGTTCTACGGCGCAGCGCGTGAAATTTGATCTGGAAGAAGGTCAAGTTGTTATTTGCCGCGGCGATATCGATGTATATCCGCCGCGTGGCACCTATCAACTGGTCGTCAAACAGATCCAGCCCAAGGGCATCGGGCCGCTACAGCTAGCCTTTCGGCAATTGCATCAGCGACTGTCTGCCGAAGGGCTATTTGATGAACAATGGAAGAAAGAGATTCCTCCCTATCCTCGTAGCGTGGCCTTTGTAACAAGTCCCAGTGGCGCTGCCATTCGCGACTTCTTAGAGATCAGCAGAAGGCGTTTTCCAGGCCTGCCATTGCTTGTCATTCCTGCACGGGTACAAGGGGAAGGGGCCGCCGAAGAGATCGTTCAAGGAATTGAAGCCGCTAACCGCCTGAAGAATCCTCCCGACATCTTGATCGTAGGTCGCGGCGGTGGAAGCATGGAAGACCTGTGGTGCTTCAACGATGAACGGGTAGTGCGAGCGATTTTTGCCTCGGAAATCCCCGTGGTCTCGGCCGTGGGACACGAAATCGACGTCACACTTTCCGACTTGGTTGCCGATCTTCGAGCCCTCACTCCTTCGGAAGCTGCTGAGCGTATCGTACCCTCACGCGATGAACTTCAAAACCAAACCTTCCAGCTTCAGCAGCGACTCGCGTCCGCGCTTCGTCGACGGTATGACCTGGCAGAGCTTGCCTTACAGTCGCTGCTATCTCGCCGACTATTTACGCAGCCGCTGGAATGGCTCATGCTCCGCTCGCAAACAGTGGATGAGCTAACCATGAAACTAGAACGTGCCTCGGATGGTTACTGGAATAAAAAGGAGGAGCAGCTAACGGTTGCCGCCGCCAAGTTAGAGTCGCTTAGCCCCCTGAAGGTGCTCAGCCGCGGTTACAGCGTTACAACGCGGCTTGCTACCAACCAGATCCTCCGCAGTGGCGGCGATGTTCAGCCAGGCGACCTCCTTCATAGCCGGTTAGCCAAGGGCGAAGTCTACAGCCAGGTGGTTGCTCCGCCAACGGATCGCCCTTCAGCCCAAGAGTCCTAACGAAATCGTTCAGCAGTGCTGCTGTCCTTCTCGTTTGGTTTGCTAAAATAGATTCGATCTTCGAAGTTCCCGAGCGCGGAATTCTCGCCTCGGTTTCTGCTTACTAGGTAATCGCACGTGTCAAAAAATAAATCCAGCGCCGACGAAGCTTCCCAGCCCACGTTTGAAGAATCCTTGGCGCAAGTCGAACGTGTCGTAAGGCTCCTGGAAGGGGGTACCCCCGACCTTGCAGATGCCCTGGCACAGTACGAAAACGCGATCAAACACCTGCGTAATTGTCAGCAGTGGCTAACCTCGGCCCGCCAAAAGGTAGAGCTACTTACCGGAGTAAATGCCGACGGCGAAGCCATTACCACGCCGTTTGAGACTGGCACCGACGATCTTGGTGAACGGGCAGGCACCCGCAAACGAACCCGCAAAGCCAGCGCAAAGCCCCCAAATCAAGAGACTTCCTTGGGCTCAGACGCTGACGAAGACGTAGACGGCAGCACCCAACTCTTTTAGAATTCAAGAGTTGGATCGCATTCCCCCACTTTGAGCCCAACCCGGCCCCTTATGCCTGCTTCGTCTGAGGACTTCCTTCGAAACGCCCACCAGTTGCGGGAGTCGATCGACCTTGCGCTGGAGGGGTACACACGCTACGACGAAGATTGCCCGACGCATCTCGCCGAAGCTATCCGGCACAGCCTATTGGCACCCGGCAAGCGTCTGCGCCCGATCTTGGTATTGATGGCCTGCCAAGCATTGTCCTGCGACTTCCGCCGGGCAATTCCTGCGGCCTGTGCCGTCGAAATGGTGCATTGTTACTCGCTAATCCATGATGACTTGCCGGCCATGGATGACGACGACATGCGTCGCGGGCGTCCGACTTGCCACGCTGCCTTTGGTGAGGCGACCGGGATTTTGGCCGGTGACGCACTTCTGGCCCAAGCATTTGAAGTACTCAGCCGCGACATTACGCCGGCACACGTTGCACTAGCTTGCTGCCGCGAGCTGGCCCAGGCCGCTGGGGCTTCCGCACTGGTTGGCGGGCAGCAAGATGACCTGGCGGGAGAGTTCGCCGTCGGGGATTTGCAGCAGTTAGAGCGGATCCACCGCCGAAAAACGGGGGCGATGATAAAGACATCGCTCGTTTTAGGGGCATATATAGCCCAAGCAACGCCTTCTGAATTAACCGCACTCCGAATTTACGGGGAACGTATCGGACTTGCCTTCCAAATTGTCGACGATTTGCTGGACATTCGCGCAGCGCTGCGACGATGGGAAAACGGACCGGAAAAGATGCCGAACAGGGAAAAATGACCTTTCCTAAAATCTTGGGGGAAGAGGCCAGTTGGCAGCGAGCCAAGCAACTGATCGCAGAAGCTTGTGACGTTGTCTCCTGTTTTGGCACTGCCGCAGATGGGCTGGTAGGACTCGCCCAGTATGTGCTCGAAAGGAACCACTAGGATGACGATGCATCGGCTGCTTTCAGAACTTGAATCGGCGCAAGACCTCCACAAAATGTCGGTGGCAGAGTTGACGGAACTCGCTGCCGAGATTCGAGATGTGCTGTGCAATCTTCTGTCGGAGCGAACGGCCCACTTCGCGTCGAACCTGGGGGTTGTTGAGCTTTGCCTCGCGCTGCACAGCGTTTATGATTTTCGCCGTGATCGCCTCATTTGGGACACAGGGCACCAAATCTATCCGCATAAGCTGGTCACCGGCCGGTATCACGAATTCGCGACGATTCGGACACGCGGCGGATTGATGGGATACCCCAATCCCAAGGAGAGCGACTACGACCTGTTCATGACTGGACATGCCGGCTCCAGCGTCTCGACCGTATTTGGCATCAAGAGTGGTGACGACCTACTCGGCGAGAGCGACCGCCGCAGCGTTGCTGTGATTGGCGATGGCGCCTTCCCCTCGGGCATTGTCTTTGAAGCGCTCAACAATGCCGGCGGGATGAAGAAGGATCTGCTCGTCATCCTCAACGACAATAAAATGTCGATCTGCCCACGTGTAGGTGGCGTCGCTTCTTACCTCGACAAGCTGCGTACAACCACCTTCTATTCGGGGCTCAAGTCAGAGATCGTGCGAATCCTCAACAAGGTTCCGCTACTAGGCGATCCAACAGAACGCTTCTTGGCGCAGGTCAAAGAAGGGGTGAAGGCAGGGCTGCATGGCGGCATGATGTTTGAAGACCTCGGCTTCCGCTACATGGGACCGATCGATGGCCACAACATCGCCTTGGTTCGCAAGTACTTGCAGATGGTGAAAGACCTCAAGGGCCCAATCCTTTTGCATGTGGTCACCGAAAAGGGGCACGGCTTTCAGCCCGCAGCTTCTGACCCGGTCTACTTCCATACTCCTCCCGCCTTTGTGCAAGAGAACGGCTGCCCGGTCCCCAAAAAGTCAGGCTCCGGCATTGCGTACACCCAGGTGATCAGCGACGCCATCCTTGAACAGATGAAGGTCAACCCGAAGGTAACGGTCCTAACAGCGGCCATGTGCCAAGGGAACAAGCTGGAACAGATTCGGGATGAGTTCCCCGAGCGCTTTTTCGATACCGGCATTTGTGAATCGCATGCGGTTGCGTTTGCTGGCGGTCAAGCCAAAGCCGGCATCCGGCCCATCGTCGATATTTACAGCACGTTCCTTCAACGTAGCTACGACCAGATTTTCCAAGAAGTTGCCCTGCAGAATCTGCCGGTCACCTTTACGCTCGACCGTGCCGGATTGACCGGGCCCGATGGTCCAACCCATCATGGCACGTACGACATTGGATACATGCGCGTATTCCCAAACATGGTGGTCATGGCTCCAGGCGACCAGTACGACGCCGTCGAGATGCTCGACTTCTCATTGAAGCACACTTCCCCTTGCTCGCTCCGCTATCCCAAGGCCAATGCCAGCGCCATTAGCAAAGAACGCCAACCGGTAAAACTTGGCAAGTCCGAGATTTACCACATTGGCCGTGATGGAACGATCGTCTGCTTTGGTACGTTGCTCGCGGACTGCATCAAGGCGGCTGAAAAGTTGTCGGCCGAAGGACTTGATGTAGGCGTAGTAAACGCACGGTTTGTGAAGCCTATCGATGCCGAGATGGTACATCGCTGCTTGACCGAATCCGGCTTTGTCGTAACTGTGGAAGAAGGGGCCCTGATGGGCGGCTTTGGCAGCGCCTTCCTGGAATCGGCATCGGACCAAGGGATCGATAGCAGCCGCGTCCGTCGACTGGGAATTCCTGATTACTTCGTCGAACATGGCGAACGGTCGGAGCTGCTGGCTGATCTTCGGCTCGACGTTGAAGGAATTGTGATGACCTGCCGTGACTTGGCGGAACGGTTTGCGACGACCTAGTTCGTCGCCCAGGCCGCCGGTCCAATCCCAACGCTGCTTGTTACCGGATATTCTCAATAAATTCTTGCAGTATGCTGTTGGTTGGTGGTTGCAAATCCAACTAAACTACAAGGCACCTGAAGTAGCCCCAAAAGAAGAGCTGCTTCTGCCTTGGAAGTATTTGCAACAACCCACCTGATCCTTTCGGCGCTGCCTTAATGCCTACTTCGGTCCCTCCTCCCAGAACTAGCCCATGGCCTACCTCGGGTCAACTGCGTCCTAAGGTTATTGTCTTAGGCTCCGGCGACCGCCCCATGGTGCGGGAAGAAGTCGCAAGACTGCTCCCTTATGTGCAAAGCCAAGTAGAGGTAGTCCACCAGGACCTAGCCTATACTTCTAATCTTGATAGTATCTCGGCCGACTTTGCCATCGTATTTGGCGGTGATGGTTCTATCTTGCGAGCCGCCAAGCAGATGGGACTTCGGCAACTTCCGGTGCTAGGGGTCAATCTTGGCAAACTTGGATTCTTGGCAGGCGTTGCTCCCGACGAGCTCGAGACGATTCTCCCCAGTGTGATCGCTGGCGAATGTCGCATTGTTGAGCATCTGATGTTCAACTGCTCGGTCCGCAGTGACAACAAGGTGCTGGTGACCCTCTTGGGCCTCAATGAAGCGGTCGTCACAGCGGGGCCGCCGTTTTCGATGTTGCATGTCAATTTGCTAGTCGATGGAGAGCTGAGCAACAACCTATGCCTGCGACGGCCTGATCATCAGCACTCCCGTTGGCTCAACCGCCCATGCTCTGTCGGCAGGTGGTCCTATCCTACGCAAAAACCTGCAAGCATTTGCCATTTGTCCCATCAGTCCCCATACGCTGACGGTTCGCCCCGTCATCGATACTGCTGATCGAATCTACGAAATGCAGGTGCCAGCACCCAATCCGGGTACCACACTTGTGGTGGATGGCTGTGCGGTATGTTCGATTGGCCCCATGGACACGGTTCGTGTCGAGCGAGCCCCGCCCCGATTCAAGCTGATCGAGGCCCCCGGGCAAAACTACTACCGCACGCTCCGTGACAAACTGGGCTGGGCAGGAAACCTCTATCTGAAGTAAACTGTGCGAAACGGCAATGAGGCCGTTCGACTGAGTGTTGTTGACAAGGTAATTCTGGCAAGGCGTTGCCAGTAGTTCCACTGGGTACAAGGAAGTACGTTATGCTGCTGCGTTACGTTTTGGCGGTTGTTTTTTCGGTGGTTTTCGCAGCCAGTTCCAACACCATTTCTTTGGCAGATGACGCTGCCACGCCAGAAGAGACAAAGGCTGAAGCCAAAGAAGGCAAAAAAGATCTCAGCAAACAGTTGCAGGCGGCCAAGCAAAACGTTGCCCCCACGTATCAACTGGCTTATAAGTTCTCGCCCGGCGAAGAATTCCGTACCAAGGTCATCCACCTTGCAACGGTAGAAACAAGCGTGAAGAAGATCGCCAGCACCTCCAAGACGCGCGTTGTTTCTACGCGAGTTTGGAAGATTAAGGACGTCGATGAAAAGGGGAACATCACCTTTGTTAACCTGGTCGAAGATGTCGACATGTGGGCCAGTGAGACGGGCAAACCCGAAGTTTCCTACAACAGCGCTAAAGACAAAACGCCACCCCCTGGCTACGAGCATGTCGCGAAAGGGGTTGGCACTCCTTTGGCAACCATCACCATCAGCCCCTTTGGTCAAATCGTGAAGCGCGAGAACGCTGCCCCCGATTTCAATCCTGGCATTGGCAACATCACCATTCCCTTCCCGCCCCAAGCCATCGTCGTTGGCCAAACTTGGTCTATTCCGGGTGAGCTCACCGCAAAGAATGAAGATGGTCGAGTTCAAGTGATCAAGACTCGCCAACTTTACAAGCTAGAATCGGTAGAAAGTGGCGTCGCCAAGATTCATGTCGAGACCCAGGTTCTGACTCCCGTCAATGATCCTAAGATCCATTCGCAAATCGTTCAGCGCCTGCAAAAGGGGGACATTCGTTTCGACATGGATGCCGGCCGTCTCATTCATAAGCAAATGGACCTCGATGAAACCGTGCTTGGTTTCAGCGGTGCCGATAGTCTGATGCAATATCTTGCCCGCCTTACGGAAGAGCCTGTCACTTCCGCCGCGGCGGCAAAGCCTGCCGTTGCTGAGAAACGATAGTAAGCCAATCCCATGTTGCACCACCCAGTTGCAAGCAAGATGCCAAATCCCATCCGGTCAGGGCAGGGCTGTTTGTGAATCGCCGTACCTTGGCGAGCTGGTTGACACGCCTTGCAGCATCTGCCGCGGTTCTCCTCGGAATCGTGCAGTGGGTCTTTCAACAACCCAGTGATCGCCAGCTTCTCTTGCGATCGGTTGAACTTGCGGCGGGTACCGCCCTCGGCAGCACGATGGGGGGCTTTCTGTTATCGGCAGGGCTGCGTCGTACGCCCGCTCGACTTCAGCAGATCGCACGGAACGTCCTTTTGGCTCTGCTGCTGATTCCACTCTATATCCACTTCTGTGCGTGGGATGCCGCTGGCGGCAAGTTGGGCTGGGTGACCGTGCTGTTTCGGTCTCCTGCAAACCCGCTGCTGAGAGGACTCTTGGGCGCAACCGTGATTCATATTGCAGCCGCGATCCCCTTGGTTACCCTTTGGCTGTTTTATGTCGCCGCGCCTAACACACTTGCCAATCAAGCCGCAGCGTTAGAAGGGCCCGGCTGGACGACCTTCCTTCGGCTTCGTCTGCCCCAAGTCTTGCCCGTATGTTTAGCCGCCGCGGCATGGATCTTCCTGCAGACACTGGGCGAGATGACGATCACCAATATCTATCTGGTGAAAACGTATATTGAAGAGGTCTATAACTCCCTGGCCGGCAACATCGATACGCGTGAAGCCCTCACTGGCGTCCTTCCACTAACCGCCTGGGTTGGCATGACGCTGCTGATGACATTGGCCATCACTCCACAAATCCTGCGCCCTCTGTTCATGTCCTCGGCAAGGCAATCGGTTCAACTAGACCGCAGCAAGCCATCATGGCCCATCACGGCACTCACGATTTTGTTCGTTGGAATGCTTGTGGCGATACCGACCGTCAGTTTCCTGATGAAGATCGGCAGCGATGTGCAGCAATCTGCCACAGGACTAATTCGAACATGGTCTCTATCAAAAGCCACAGGCATCCTCACGCGCACTCCAGGCTATTTTTCCGCAGAGATCCAAATCTCTGCGTATATTGGCCTGGTTGCCTCGTGGGTTGGGCTGCTCGTTGCGATGCTGGCCGGTCATCACCTGCTTCGCCCGCAAAGCCGGCCGCTAAAGCTTCCGTCACTTTGGCCACAACTTCTGCTAATTGGGATCGCAACGATTCCTGGTCCCGTAATTGGGCTGCTGCTAATTGAGACGTTTGGCAATTCGCCTTGGCCACTCTTCCATTGGTTGCATGATCGTACAATTGCGATAACGGCTTTGGCACAAGGGCTCAAATGCGTGCCAGTACAAGGCCTGTTAGTCGCAGTATTGTTCCTGCGCATTCCTACCGCGACGCTCGAAGCGACGCAGCTCGAATTCGGTAGGCCCTGGCTGAATCGGCTCCGTCTTGTGATCAGCGAGTGCAAGTCAGGACTGATTGCCACCTGGCTGATTGGCTTTTTGATCGCTTGCGGCGACCTCTCGTTTTCGCAATTGGTGGTTCCTCCCGGCCTGGAGACACTGCCCCGCCGAATCTTCGGGCTAGCCCATTCGGGGATCGATGAACAACTTGCCGGAATGGGGCTCTGGATCCTGTTTCTAACGATTTTCTCACTCGCCATCCTGCAAAAACTCTGGAACGCTCGCTCAAGCCCTTCCCCCCAGAGTAGGAACTGACAAAAATGAATCTGGGGAAGTAAGCACCTTGTACTTTTCACTTGCCTAGCCAATCTTTACTTGAACAACCAAGTTTTCGATGTCGCCAACCTATCACGACTCCTTTGACTGGCTCCGGCAATCCTTGGTAGCCTGGATCGCACCTAGGATTCCGCGTTTCGTCGCGATGGCGATGTTGTTACTGGCTTGCTGCTCTTCCTCGTTCGCAATGGACAAGGTCCTTTGCAAGCGTGAAGGCAAAGAGATCAAGCTAGAAGGCAGGATCGAAGTTGAGGCCGAAGACGGCGGCATTTTGCTACTTGCTAGAGACGGCGTCTTATGGCCGATCCCGGCCGAAGAGCTTGTAAAGAAAGAGCATGATGACAAAGAATTCAAGCTACACACCAAAGAAGAACTCGCTCGTTCTTTAACGAAGACGTTTTCTCCCGGTTTTCGCATCCACCATACAAAGCACTACGTCTTTTGCTACAACACCTCCCAGGCCTATGCCCAGTGGGTGGGAAGCCTGTACGAACGGCTCTACTCTGGCTTCTTCAATTACTGGCAACGGCGCGGCATCACCCTGCACGAGCCCGATGCACCGCTAGTCGCCATCATCTTTGATTCCCAGCAAACCTATGCCGCGTACTCTCAGGCAGATATCGGCAACAGTGCGCAAAACATCATTGGTTATTACAGCCTGCTAACCAACCGCGTCAACATGTACGACCTTACTGGTACAGAGGCGGCTGATGCAGGCAACTCCAAAAACAGCGCTGCTAAGATCAATGCCGTTTTGTCTCGTCCAGAAGCAGAACGAACCGTCGCCACGATCGTGCATGAGGCAACGCACCAACTCGCTTTCAATAGTGGCCTCCAAGTCCGCCTGGCTGATATTCCCTTTTGGGTCAGCGAGGGGCTCGCCATCTATTTCGAAACCCCTGACCTGCAAAGCGCCAAGGGCTGGCGCAGCATCGGCGGCATCAACCGAGTGAACCTGCAGAACTTCCGCCAGTACATGCCATCGCGTACTAAGGATGAGTTTTTCAGCCTGCTGAGCGACGACAAACGCTTTCGAGATTCCAAACTGGCCTCGCAAGCCTATGCCGAAGCCTGGGTTCTGAGCTATTTTCTGAACCAGCGAAAGTCCGAAGCGTATGTTGCCTACCTCAAAGAGCTTTCGCAAAGCAAACCCCTCGTTTCGGACGAGCCCGAAGCCCGAATGGCCCTCTTCCGCAAGCACTTTGGGGACGACCTCAAAACCCTGGAAGAGGAGTTTTTAAAGTTCGCCCAAGGGCTGCAATAAAGGCCCGTTTGACCGTTCACCCCAACTCCACGCCGATAGGCAGTTTCCCTGGCGAAAGTTCGCCTGCCCAGGGGATGAAACTAGCTTTCGGTTGAGATAGACTATCAGAGGGAATACTCAACTTTCCCAGTGGCATTTTCATTCTTCCGCCTGTGACAAGAGACAATCTTATGCGTCGCTCCCTTGGAATTCTGGTTGGCATCCTGTGCGTCGGACTGGCTGGTTACGCCACGGCCCATTTGGTTCAAGAGTACAAGAGCGGCATTGTTTGGCCAGAACCCAAGCTAATTGATGCCGGCAACAGCACCACACCGCCTGCCGACGCGACAGTTCTCTTCGATGGAAAGAGCCTGGACCAATGGCAAGGCGGTGACAAATGGATCATCGCCGATGGCGTAGCCACAGCCGCCGGCGGTTCCATCACCACCAAGCAAGCGTTTGGCGATTGCCAATTGCACGTAGAATTCGCTACTCCCGCTGAAGTGAAGGGGAATGGACAGGGACGCGGAAATAGCGGCGTCTACCTGATGGGGCATTACGAAGTTCAGGTCCTCGACTCCTACGATAACGCCACTTACTTCGACGGCCAGTGCGGCTCGCTGTACAAACAACAACCGCCGTACATCAATGCCTGCCGCAAGCCTGGCGAGTGGCAGTCGTACGACATCCTCTTTACGGCTCCACGCTTTAATACCGATGGCAGCCTGAAGACTCCAGGCTATATCACGGTGCTTCACAATGGACTCGTCATTCATAACCACTACGAACTGCAAGGAACCACCTCTTACACGGAGGCTCCCAAATACAATCACCACAAGGCCGAAGAACCTCTCAGCCTGCAATTCCATGGCGATGCCGTTCGTTATCGCAACATCTGGATTCGCACCGCGAACATTCACCCGCTCGAGGGTAAGAAGCCGTAAGTTGGCTTAGACATGGCGCAGGCCATTCGCGGTAGTGTTTCCCTCGCCCGCGAACATCACCTGTGCGATTTTCTGCCCCCTTCAATTGCGGCTAGGGGATGGCATGTGCCCGCAAGCGGCATTCTATCCCAAATGTAACCTCTTTCGGCCCTGCTTCCCTGGGCAGGGTCATTCGCTGCCTTGGCCAAACCAGGGTGGAGAATTAAACTGTTGTGTTGCTTTCCGGAGGATTTCCCTCGGGGAAAGCGATCCGTCCGCCTCTCCCGAGGCCTTGGAATACTGCTGCGTATTACCGTTTCCTTGTTTTTCCGTTTGGACCAAGCCCTTATGTCGACGTCGAACGCCTTGTCTGCTCCTAAGAAGACTAGCCACAACTTCAAACGTGTTGCGATTTTGTTCGCGGGAGGACCTGCACCGGCCGCCAACGCGGTCATCTCTACCGCAGCGGTATCCTTCTTGCGTGCCGGCACCGAAGTCATCGGCATTATGCATGGCTATTCCAGCTTGGCTGGCTTCTCGGCCGACAAGCCACTGGAAGAAGACAAGGACTACATCAAGATCACGCATAAGACCTTGAAGCGTTCGCGCAGCGCTCAAGGGATTATCATTGGCACCGCCCGTACCAATCCTGGTAAGAGCATTTCGCACCCATCGCACCTAGAAGATCCCAAGCTTTCCGCGCCTCTGCGGAACACCTACGAAGGGCTTTGCTCTTTAGGCGTTGATGCCCTGATCTCGATCGGTGGTGACGACACGCTGAAGACCGCCAACAAGTTCAAGATGTACCAAGACCGGCTTCCCGCTGGCAGCAAGAAGATCCCTGTCGTCCATCTGCCAAAGACGATCGACAATGACTACAAGGGTATCGACTTCACATTTGGCTACTTTACTGCCGTAGAAACCCTGGCCGCTGAAATCCGCAACTTGCTGTACGATGCGGAAGCTGAGCCGGGCTTACTTCCTGGCAGAAACGATGGGACGCAGTGCTGGCTGGCTCGCCTATGGTGCTGCCATCGCTGGCGAAGCGAGCCTTGTTATTAGCGTAGAAGACATCGTTGGTAACTACCGCCTCAAAGAGACGTACACCAACACCGTGACGGGGGAAACCGTTACGCGTGATGTGATGGATGTCGATCGCGTTGTCTCACGGATCGTTAAGACGATGCTCGCACGTGATGAAGAACGCAAGGAATTTGGCGTTATCGTCATGGCGGAAGGGCTCGCCGAACTACTACCGATGAAGTACTTGGAAGGCATTCCACGCGACGATCACGGTCACATTTCGATCTCGCACGTGAATCTGGGCCGGATGTTCTCTCGCTTGGTTTCGGACGGTTACAAAAAGCAGTGCGGCCGCAGCCGCAAGGTCACGGGCCTGCAACTGGGCTACGAAGCACGCTGTGCCAAGCCACACGCCTTTGACGTCATGCTTGGAAGCCAATTGGGCGTTGGTGCCTATCGGGCATTGGTAGAAGAAAACCTCAATGGCGTGATGGTTTCCTGCTCAGGCCAATTGCAGCTTCACTACGAGCCCTTTGAAAACCTCGTAGATCCCATCACGCTGGTTACCGTCGTACGTTACATCGAAACCGGCAGCGATTTCCATCGCTTGGCCCGGTTCCTGGAAACGTACGTCAACGACTAGTCCCCACGGGAATTTTCCCGTTACGTCGAAAGCGTTCCCTTGGTACTGGGAACGCCGGTCATCCGCGGATCGGCTTCTACTGCCATCCGCAGGGCACGTGCAGCGCTCTTAAAGATCGCCTCGCTGACGTGATGGCTATTGCGACCGTAATGCACCAGCACATGCAGATTGCAAAGTGCATTGGCCGCTCAGCGATTGCCAAAAATCTTCAACAAGCTCGCTGTCAAAATCACCAATTTTGCTGCTGGCAAACTGGGCCTGAAATACCAGGAAGTAGCGCCCCGAAAGATCGATGGCCGTCGTTGCCAAGGTCTCTTCCATCGGCAGCGTAAAGTGCCCGTAACGGCGAATTCCCTTTTTGTCGCCGGCAGCTTGGCGAATGGCTTGGCCAATGCAAATGCCCACATCCTCGACGGTGTGATGCTGGTCAACATGCAGGTCGCCGGTCGCTTGAACATTCAAATCGAATGCGCCATGCCGAGTAAACAGCTCCAGCATGTGATCAAAGAACCCGACCCCCGTCTTCCAACTCCCTTGGCCGGTTCCGTCCAAGTTCAGCTCCACACGGATCTGGGTCTCACGAGTCTGCCGTTCAATGACTGCGGTACGCGGCATAGGTCTTCCATCACTTCCAACTAAATGTTTCGTAGCAATTCGCCATCCGTCGCCAATGCCCTTCGGCAGGTGGCGACGATCATCTTCTCACGGCCCGGCTTAGGTGTTCGGGCGACTCTCTGCCAAATACTGAGCCAGAAGCGATACACAAGCATCGCTCTGCTCATCAGTTCCTACACTGATCCGCAGCCCGTCACCAAACCCCGCGTAATTCATATATCGAACCAAAACGCGATCCGCTTTGAGCTTCTCATAAAGCTCTTTTGCGGTATAGCTGTTGGGGCCCCGCTTCGGCGGATTACACCAGACAAAGTTGGCCTGACTCGGAATCACCGTAAATCCCAGGTCCGACAATTGTTCGGTTAGCCGTGCCCGCGTTGCCAAAACCTTCTGACGGTTATTTTCGAGCCACTGGGTATCATCAATCGCTGCCGTGGCTGCCGCAATGGAAAGCGCATCGCAATTGTACGAATCCTTGACCTTCACCATCTGGTCGATCAGTTCTGGCTGGGCAATCAGATAACCAAAGCGTAGCCCCGCCAACCCGTACGACTTACTCAAGGTCCGCGAGACCATGATATTTTTGTGTTGCAACACCAAGTCGACGCAGTTGAAGTCGGCAAAATCGGCATAAGCCTCATCGACCAGCAACGGACAGGGCAAGGTACTCGCCAATTGCACAATCGCTTCTCGCGATATCATCGTCCCGGTTGGGCTATTGGGATTGGGCAAAAACACCAGCTTTAGCCCCGGTGCGGGCTGGCCAAAAGAGGCTGGTAAGCTCCAGTCCGGCAGGAACGAAATCTCCTCAAAACGCGCCCCCTGAATCTGCGCCAGCGAACGATAGAGGATGTAGCTCGGCGTTGGTAAGCGAAGCAAATCCCCCTCATTCACAAGTGCCCGCGTGCAAATGGTCAGAATGTCATCGCTGCCGTTGCCACACAGGATGTAATCGCGACTAGGCAACTCCAACAACTGCGCCGCCCGATCACGAAATGCATTCGCCATCGGATCGGGATACCGCTGCAAGCCTTTCTCTAGCACTTCCTCAATGCCGCGCAAGATAGAACGTGGAGGCGGATACGGGTTTTCATTGGTGTTCAGCTTGATGAACTTGCCTGCTTGTGGCTGTTCGCCAGGAACATACCCTGCCATCGCTTCAATGGTCGGCCGAAAAAAACTCATATCACTTCACTCTTCTTAGAAAAACGCCTTGTTAGCCAACCGCCAGCAACCGCTTAACGCACTCGAATATCTATACTCTCACGATGCGCGGTCAGCCCCTCTTTATCCGCAATCTGCCGAATCGCCGGCGCCACATCCCGTAGCGCCTGCTCAGAATATTCAATCACGCTGCTCGAACGCAGAAAGTGATTTGCGCTTAGCCCCGATGCCCAGCGAGCTGTCCCGCCAGTGGGGAGCACATGCGACGGACCCGCCGCATAATCCCCCAGCGCCACCGGGCTATAGTTGCCCAGGAAGGTCGCGCCCGCCGTGGTAATCTTGCTGGAAAGTTCTCGCGCATCAGCCGTTGCAATGTGCAAGTGTTCCGGGGCAATCAAATTCGTGATCCGGCAAGCCTCTTCCCGATCCTTCACCAGAATCAAACATCCAAAATCCACCAGCGATTGGCGGGTTAACTCTGCCCGGGAAAGCTTTTCTACCTGTCGCTGAATCTCCCGCTCGGTAGCCTCCAGCGTCGCTTCACTCCAAGTGATCAAGATGCTCGCACCAGGGGCATGTTCCGCTTGGGCCAAAATGTCCGCGGCCGTAAAGTCCGATCGCGTCGTCTCGTCAGCAATCACCACCACTTCGCTCGGCCCAGCGATTGAGTCGATATCAACCTCGCCGTACACATGGCGTTTGGCAAGCGCCACAAACAAGTTGCCCGGACCGACAATCTTGTCGACCTGCGGCAGCCCCTCAATCCCATAGGCCAGAGCTGCAATTCCTTGCGCTCCCCCCATCCGATAAACCTCGCTGATCCCCAACTCGTGACAGGTCGCCAGCACATCAGGGTTATTGGCCCCAAAAGCCGTGGGAGGGGCCATCAGAGCGATTTCCTGAACTCCAGCAGCCTGGGCTGGCACTGCGGTCATCAGGATCGTCGAGGGATAAGCAGCGGCTCCACCGGGCACACAGACCCCAACCCTCTTAAGAGGGGAGTACCTCTGCCGCAAAACCACGCCCGGACGGGTAACCTGCTTTTCCTGGTGCAGGATGGAGGTTTGAAACTCCCAAATATTGGCTCGAATCGACCTGACGGCCGCCAAAAAATCGGGCGATGCGGCCGCATGGGCTTTGGCAAGTTCATCGGCACTCACACGCAGCGTTTGCGGGGTCACATTGGCCCGGTCCAGCTTCTGCGAGTATTCCAGAACTGCCGCCATCCCGCGTGCCTTCACATCGACGCAAATCCTTTCCACGACTTGACTTGGAAGCAGCTCTTCGCCGAATACTTCCAGCGTTTTTTGCCGTCCAGCAGCACTAACTACGTTCCCCGAGGGGCTCAGCCGCCGGCGAAGTTCATCCAAAACAGGCCCCACGTTCTCCCGACGTGTGTCGATTCTTTGAATTTGCATGGTTTCCGGCAGTCGTTTTCGGTTACGTAGGGCTCACAAGTACAAGACAACGAACTTATCATTTTGTTCGCCCATCGCATCTTGGGGAAGTGTATAACGACCGGTTCTGAGGGGTTGATTTGGGTTTTTGCTTGGCAGTAAAGCACTAACCGCACCTTCGGATCGCCATTAATCGCCGTCCCGGACGTTTCCCGTGTCCCGAAAGAGCTTTTTCCAGACGTCCCGCTAAACCATTTTTCATCGATTCACGACTATGCCACCGATCGACCTTCGCAGCGACACCGTCACCCGCCCCACTTCGGCAATGCGTCAAGCCATGGCTACCTGCGCCGTGGGCGACGATGTGATTGATGTCGATCCCACCTGTGAGGAACTCCAAAACACGGTTGCCGAGATCCTTGGCAAAGAAGCGGCCATCTTCATGCCCTCCGGTACCATGACCAACCAGATCGCGCTGCGGATCCACTGCAAGCCTGGCGATGAATTCCTGTGCGAGGCAGGCTGCCATATCTACAACTATGAACAAGGCGCCTTTGCACAGCTTAGCGGCCTCGTCGCGCGGACGATCGAAGGGGAATGTGGTGTCCTTCGCCCCGCACAATTAACCGGACTCGTTCGCCCATTCAATGACCACCTCGTGCGAACTCGCCTCGTGTGCATTGAAAACACGCATAACCGCGGCAGCGGTCGCGTTCAGCCTTACGAACATGTCCAGCAGATTTGCTCGTGGGCTCATGGTCAAGGCTTGATGACTCACATGGATGGTGCTCGCCTCTTCAATGCGGAGGCCGCCACCGGAATTGATGCCGCAACTTGGTCCCAGCACTTCGACACCGTCAGCGTTTGCTTCAGCAAGGGGCTGGGAGCTCCTGTTGGATCGGCACTCGCTGGCCCTAAAGAGATGATTCGCGAAGCTCGGCGGCATCGGAAGTTATTTGGTGGCGGTATGCGTCAAGCAGGAACCATCGCGGCCGGCGCGCTATACGCATTACGCAACCACCGAACCCGTCTTGTCGAAGACCACGCCAACGCGCAGATCATTGCCAAGTACGTCGCCCAAGCTCCGGGCCTGAAAATCACCCCACCATCCATCGACACCAACATCGTGATCTTTGATCTGGCCGAATCGCTGGGGACAGCGCCCCAGTTCGTTGGCCTGCTGCAACAGAAGGGGGTTTTGACACTTGCCATTGATCCTAAGCAGATCCGTTTGGTAACGCACCTCGACGTTTCAAAATCGGATTGCCAAAAGGCAGGGGAGTGCATCGAGCAATTGGCAACCGACCTAGCCGCTGGCAAAAAGATTGCCGAAACTCCTGCTGGCGCTTCGTACTAACAGACTCGCAGTCTCGTCAGGACGATTTCATCACAGACCGCAGCGCCCGCTTTACGATGTATTCCGTCTCGGGCGTTGCCGACTCTTTCTGCCAACGCAGACAAACCTTGCGAACCCAGGCTCCATCGCTTTTGGACGCATCGTTTAGCCAATTCCCTACGGAATCACGCACATACTTGGAAGAGTCGCTCCGCAATGGTTCCAGTAGCGGCAACCCCAATGCAGGGTTTGCCTTCAACTCGTCCAAATGCTTGCACCACACGCCACGCGGCCGCGTCAACTCGCTGGCAAAACGGCGAATCGAATCTTTCGGCGACGCCGACCAATCCATCAAAAGCTCCAGCGCCGCAGTAAGGTCTTCCGCCACCGCCGGCCGTACCACCATCCATGCAATTTCGCGCACGCCAAAATGGGAATCCGCAGCATAAGGGCGAATTGCTGCTAGTCTTGCCTTCAGGCTAGAAAACCGCGCCGCACCCACGACAGCGGCCCCCCAGTTTCGTACAAGGTCGGATGGATGATTCAAAAGCGCAGTCATCACCGCCTGTTTGCCGGGATGACCTTCGGTTTGACTAGCAATGACTCGCCCAAACAGACCAATCACCTGGACGGCGGTCACTTTTTTCAGGCTGTGTCTTTCCTCGTCTAGCACAGGAAGGAGATCGCCCAGTTCGATCCTCGGCAAGACATGCTTCGCCAGCCGAAACTGGTCGACTGCCAAACATTCGACCAGATTCGCCGTCTCAAGCCGTCCTGCTTCAAGTTCTCGCAGGACCTTGGGATCAATTTCTGAAATGCGACGTGCGCCGGTCCGGCCAGGTTTAATGCTGCATTTTGCCATCGTTTTGAGTTTAGGATTTGCCGGGATCAGCAGGCTCAAAGGCCGACAAGTTCAACACACTACGGAGTTTTTACGGTCTCAAGGCGTTTTTCCCGCGCGGGCGAATCGCCGGGGGTTGCCTCCAAAAACACATCGACTTGCTGTCCCACGTAAACCGGCGGAGCCGTGTCGGTAAACTCATAAATGACCTGCAACACTCGCGTATCGACTCGTTCCGTATTATCCCCGGTCAAAGCTCGCTTGGGGACCACATAGGGTTCGATCCGAACGAACTTCAGCGGCAGCTCACGCTTTGACTCCCCTCGAATTCTGGCAACGCCCTTCGCGCCACGTTCATACCGAGGGATATCGTTTTCATCAATATCCACGCGCACCCGTGGCGAACGTACATCCCCTAAGACAATCAAAGCCTTGGAGGCCGGCGTCGCAACAAACTCGCCCGGGCGAATGTTCACTTGAAGCACTTCGCCATCAAGAGGTGCACGAACCGTAGATCGTTCGATTTCCGTTTCCGTTTGACGAATTTGCGACTGAGCGAGCAGCACAGCGGCTTCAGCGATCTTTTTGTCCGGTTCCCATGCTCCTGCCTTCAGCAACAATAGCTCTGCCTGCGTCCGGCTCAGCTCTGCCTGGGCAGCTTCTAGGCTCAAGCGTCGCTGGATGTTCTCTTCAGCTGAGATTGCGTTTTTATCCACCAATCGAGTCGAACGATCAAACTGATCCACGAGCTTTTTGACCTGCGACTCACTTGCTTTGACGGCCGCCTCAATCGGGGGCAACTCTTCTTGACGAGGCATCGACTGCAACTTCGTCAACTGTGCTCGTGCTGCTTCTAGGTTTGCCTTCTGATACTCAAGCTGTGCTCGCAATTGCCGATCGTCAACCAGAAACAGAGGATCGCCCGCCTTCACAAGCGTTCCCACCTTGTCAGATGGCACATACACTTCTAGCACTACGCCCGACAGCGAAGAACCAATTGAAACGCTCTCGGACTGCGGCTCAACAATCCCGGAGCCCGCAACCGTGTTGGAATACGGGGTTCTTGGCGGTGCGGCCGGAGGAGACAATTCCGCAATCGGAGCTTGGGCCTTGGTCATATGGAACAAGCCAAACACCAACATGGCTACCGAAAACACTGGCAGGATGTACTTTACAAAGACATTACCCATAACCAAATTCCTTATCCGCCCACTTTCAACGTCTTACCTTTACTTCGCTTCTTGATTTGCCGCTGCGGCCGCCAATTCCCCAGCGCGCATCTGCGATTCCGTTGGCCGGTCGACGTGAGTCACACGACCATCGCTCATATGCACAACGCAATTTCCGTAGTGAAACACACGATTGTCGTGCGTCACAATGATGACCGCCCGATCCGCCTGCACGGCAACTCGCTTCAATAGCTGCATCACCGTCTGTCCACTCTGGCCATCAAGGGCTGCCGTGGGTTCATCACAAACCAGCAAACGTGGCTTATGAATAAGCGAACGCGCGATTGCCACTCGCTGTTGCTGACCACCCGACAACTGCGAGGGATAGGCCTTCTTTTTTCCACCAAGCCCCACGGACTCCAGCAACTCATCCGCTACCTTCACGGCACGATGCCGATACTCCCCCTGAATGATCAAAGGGACGGCAGCATTCTCGGCCGCTGTCAGGGAAGGAAGCAGGTTGTATTGCTGAAAAACAAACCCAATGTTCTTCGCCCGAAAATTCACCAAATCACGCCCAGCCAATCCCGTACCACGAGGCCCCAGCCAGCGACGCAGTGTTCCAGAAAGCCCTGAACTCCGCTCGCCACCATGCGTCCCTTGGAAGGTTTGTCCCAAAACGGTAATTTCACCATCCGTTGGATTGAGCAGTCCCGCAATGATCGAGATCAACGTCGTTTTGCCACACCCGGACTCTCCCACGAGCAGCGTTGTCTCGCCGAAAGACACATCCAGGTTGACCCCCTGTAATGCCTTGGTACGTGTGTCACCTACCCCAAACTCTTTGGTGAGGTTGCGGCAACAGACAGCCAGCGGTTGTTTCGTTGCTTGCACCATCCTGTAAACTCCCGCAAAGTACGCTTTAACTAACCACGGAATACGATCGCCGGCTCAAGCACCAGCACTTTTCGCACGCTGATCACACTCGTCAAGACAATAATGACGACCACTGCTCCGCCGACAATTTCCACCGCCAGCGGCGTCATAAATAGCCCCGCCAGGTGCGTGATTCCGCTAGTGGATTCAAAGAAGGCGGCCGTCAGACCAATCCCAATCCCATATCCAAACAGCCCGACCACCAACGCCTGCAGCACAATCATTCCTAAGATTCGGGTGTTGGTTACTCCCATCGCTTTGAGTGCACCAAACTGCTTAAGGTTCTCCAAAGTAAACAGATAGAACGTTTGTCCGGTTACCGCTGCTCCGACGATAAAACCCAGGCTAATCGTGATCCCAAAATTGACCGGAATGCCCGTTGATCGCAAAAAGTAGTTCACCGTTCGCCAAAAGAACTGATCACGAGTCAGCGCCATGAGCCCGGTCTGCTTGCTGATTTTTACGCAGAGTGCTTCCGCATCGACGCCTTCCTTTGGGTTCGCCATCACAAACGACATCAAGTTTCGCTCCTTCGGAACAAACCCTAAACAGCTGGTATAGCGGGCATACAAAATCGGCATCGTCGTAAACGGAGGTGTCGCCTTGCAAATACCTACCAGCACAGCCCGTCGATCATTCAGTTCAAAGATGCGACCAATCTTCCAAGGCTCCCCAGGCCACATGTATTCGTAGCCAGCCTTATCAATAATCACCGCATCCGGCTTACGCAGATCGGACAAATTTCCCGCCAACATTTCCGTAGGTGCGCCGACAAATGTTGCATCATCCAGACCAAACAGCACCACATTTCTGAGATTGCCATCCGCCAGACGAGCCCGCACTTGCCCCTTGTAAAGGCGAACCGCCCAGTCGACCCCTTCAACACCCCGAACCCGATAGAGGTCCCCATCGGGCAGGCCCGGAACTTCGTCAATGAACCGCACCTTGTTATCCATCACCCAGATCTTGGCATCGTGCACGTCCAAAACCTGGCTTGCCGTTCGACGAATGATTCCCATGAAGATCGAGACTTGCTGCGACATAAGCAGCGTCGCGAACGCAACGCCGAAGATCAGTCCCAAAAATTTGGGCCGATCTCCCATCAGCATCTTCATCGCTACCCAGTTCATCGCATTACTCCCGTCCGCCGATCGCTTCTACCGCTCAAGTCACTTTGTCAATTGCATAACTAACCACGGCTCGTTGCTTCTTCAGCAGCTGCCACATCACTAAAGACAGAACCCGTAGGTACGGCAAGTGTCACCCCATCACGAGACAATCCACGGATGAGTGCTTCCACCATCTTGCGAGCTGTCGGACGAATCGGACGCCAGTCCACCCAGGGGTCTTCACCCCGGGCAATATGCAAGGCGACAAGTCCATGCACGCCCGAGAAAAAGAGCTGTGCCAGTTCGTCAGAGTCGTCAAATTCCGTGCGAAACCGGCCAGCAGCAATTCCCTCTTCGACGGTCGCTCTCAAATAGGCGTAACAGTCTTGGGCTGGATTCCCACGCTCGATGAGTCCCGCTTTGGGCAATACCTTGAGCGATGTATTCATGAACATGAAGCGGTAAGAATCCGGATGCTCCATCGCAAATTCAACGAAGGCAATCCCCATCTTCATCAGCCGCAGCATCGGATCATTCTCACGCCCGATGCGTTCAAATGCCTTGCGAAACGCCATGAACCGTCGGTCCACAATCTCTCCCAGGAGCGCTTCCTTGTCAGGAAAGTGGAAGTAGATTGCCGTCGCCGAGTAGCCAATCCGGGCCGCCAACTTACGCATAGAAAACCCATGGGTTCCCTCTTCCAGAAGCAGCTGAGTAGCCGCCTCGACGATCTTGGCCCGTGTTTCCTGCTTTTGCCGCTCGCGCCGCAGCATGTTTTCAGCCATATCGATACCCCAAGGGGAACACACTTAACACCGTTACAAACACTAACAGTGTTATGTTATCTAACCCTGTAAAGTCGCCAAGTGCTTAACGGACAAATTCATCGATATTTCACAGGCCAAGGGAAAAGTCGTGCCTGCGACGCTGTAGACACACAACACTAAAACGACACATAACCCTTTACCCATAAACATCTTGTGAAACCATCTCGTTGTCACCTTGAACGGACTATATTGGCGTTCCAACCGTCTGGTATCGGCCCATCAAGTACCGTTAACCGGCAAAGTGTCCACCAACCACAACACCACCCTAATGAGCGTACAACCCAGCTAATAGCCGTTAAGTGAAATTACGGCGAACCTCTAAAACGCAGGACAGGACCTACCATGCGCCATCCTTTACGTGGTCGTACCAACCGGCGACGATAAGGGCCTCGTTCGGTTCATCACCTCCTGCAATCCCTCCGAGAGCAGGAGCAGAAACTGGCGATACTTGCCAAAGTCATTCCAAGGCCGAATACAGAAACACAGAATGTCGAAGAAAAACAAAGCCAAGCAGACACAGGCACCACCTCCACAGCCAAACACCACATTCCGCTGGATTGCCTCGATCGTCGTCGCGGTGGGAATCTTTGCGGGGCTCTACTCGCTAAGGCCACGACCAGCCACAACCTCGGTGGCGAAAAACACCGCTACAAAGGCCAAACCTGCTGAGTCCAAGCCAACTAAAAAGGCCCCGCTATCGCCGGCAGAAGCGGTGAATCATGAGCGATTGAAGGGAGAGTGGCTCCGTGCGGACGGTGGCTATATCCTTGAAATCGAAGAGGCGGGAGCCGATGGCAAACTAAAAGCCCGCTATCTCAACCCCAATTCTATCAACGTCGCTCGTGCCGAATGGAAGCCAAAAGATGGCAACCTCGAAGTGTTCATTGAACTGCGTGATGTCAACTATCCCGGCTCGACCTACACGCTAGATTTCAACGCCCAGGAAGGCAAGTTGACCGGCAATTACTTTCAAGCAGTACAGCAAGAGAACTTTGCCGTAGAGTTCGTCCGCCAAAAATGATCGGCCGACTTTCACCCAAACTTGGCAACCGGGGACCTATCGTCAATTGCACGGTACAACACGAAAAAAGCCGAGGGGAATAACCCTCGGCTTAAAGTACTGTGCAGCGAACAGCTTCTATTTCACGCTGTTGCCAGCAAGTTGATCTCCAAGGATTTGAACCTTGACTAAATGATCCAGAATCATTCGTGCTACCGTTACACCAGAGATCAATCTATCAAAACGTTAGGCCACCAGGCGAAAATCGTCAAGGGTGGGTCACCAACATTGCCGCATTCAAAGGGGATTTTACCGTGCTTTTCCGGCATGTATCCCACTCATGCAATTTGCGGCAGTTAGACCTTTACCTCGGCCGACACGGCACCACTTGCGGCATACCGAGCCCGAATCGGGGCCACCACCTCTGCTACGAAATCATCGACCTGTTCGGGCGCACGTCCCACATACTGAGCAGAATCTAGCGCCGCCGAGAGATTCACATCCGAAAAGGCCGGATCGCGCGACAGTCGCTCTAGCATGTCGTTGGGAAGCCCTTGTTGCTTCACAACCACGCCCGCATCCAAACTGTGCTGCCGAATTCGCTCGTGCAGTTCTTGCCGATCTCCACCCGCTTCTACCGCCGCCATCAACAGGTTTTCGGTAGCCATAAATGGAAGCTCTTCCGCCAGATTCCGTGCAACAACCTTCGGATAGACCACCAAACCTGTGGCGATGTTCTGAAGCAAAATCAGGATAGCATCAATCCCCAAAAACGCCTGCGGCAGCACAAGTCGACGATTGGCGCTGTCATCAAGTGTCCGCTCCATCCACTGCGTCGCCACCGTTTGTGCAGCACTCGATTGCAGGCTCATAACAAACCGGGCCAAGGCACAAACTCGCTCGCTGCGCATGGGGTTTCGTTTATATGCCATCGCCGAGGAGCCAATCTGATTGGCTTCAAACGGCTCTTCGACTTCCTTACGTGAAGCGAGAATCCGCAAGTCGGTCGCCATCTTATGGGCCGACTGGGCAACGCCACTGAGCGCATCCACGATTTGCGAATCGATCTTCCGCGTGTAGGTCTGCCCAGAAACCGCTACCGTCTCCGCAAATCCCAGCTTTTCCGAAACCCGCTTTTCAAGCTGCCGAACCTTCGCATGATCGCCATGAAACAGGGCTAAAAAGCTCGCCTGAGTACCCGTTGTTCCCTTCACACTTCGCGACTTCAGATGGGCGATCCGCATCTCCACATCTTGCAAATCCAGCACCAGATCATAAATCCACAGCGTGGCCCGCTTGCCAACCGTCGTCGGCTGGGCAGGTTGTAAATGCGTATATCCCAGGCAGGCCATATCCCGGTATTTTTCGGCAAAAGTCGAAAGCAAATCAATTACCTTCGCCAGTCGCTTGGCCACCATTTGCAGCCCCTCGCGGAGCAAAATCAGATCCGTATTATCCGTGACGTAACAACTGGTCGCCCCCAGGTGGATAATCCCGCGCGCCTTCGGGCACAAATCTCCATACGTATGCACGTGGGCCATTACATCGTGTCGCAGGCTCTTCTCATACGTTGCCGCAACCTGAAAATCGATGTCGTGGATATGCTGCTTCAGCTCGTCGATTTGTTCCTGGGTGATGGCAAGTCCAAGCTCACGTTCTGCCTCGGCCAGCACGATCCAAAGCTGTCGCCACGTACTAAACTTGCGCTGCTCACTCCACAATTGAGCCATCTCTGAAGAGCAGTAGCGCGAGATCAATGGATTTTCGTAGCGGTCGTGTGACATCCCCAAAGGCTTTCCCAAAAAAGACTGCGCTAAATGTATCGCCTGTGCGGGCTCCACAAAATTTGGAGCAAGTCCCGTAGCGAAACCTTGATTTTACGGGACGATTCGCTCCTTCGTTAGGGGGTCTGCTAGGTGCAATTTCTCGAAGAAAGGGACTCATCCCCGAGATCTTCACCCACCTTTTTTTCCCCACTGACTTGGCCCTGGGGGGCCAGACCTTTATCATTTCGGGGAGTCTTGCCGAATTACCTCTCCCACATGGCAGCTCGGCATCAGCATAAACTGGTAGGTGAATAAGCGTTTTGTAGCTCCCATGCCGTAGAGGATGCATCCCTGTGTCAGGCAAAGTTACTGGAAAAGTCACTGGTTACACACCCAGTGGCAACTTGATCACTAGCATCACGACTGCTCAACTGGCCGCTGCTCCTCGAGATCAGTCCACGTCCGTCCGCTGCGACGAACACGAGACCGTTGGCCTTTTTACTGCCGACCACAAGGAGCCGGACTTCACCTTCTTGGCGTTATTGGCCGAAGACGGTTTTCTCCAAATGGTGATCGTTGGCGAAAGTGCCAAAGCGATGTTAGGGTTGCGGATCGGTGATCCAGTAACCGTTTCTTGGTAGATTGCCCCGCACGGGCGTTAGGCTTGCAGTTTCCATTATGAGTTTGCCGTCAGATTTTGCAGAACTAGCCCGTTGGGACCGTGAGATCGTCTGGCATGCCTTTTCGCAGATGGCCGAATACGAGCCTCTCTTCATTGATCGCGCGGAAGGTTGCGAACTAATCACCGTAGAAGGCCAGCGGCTGATTGATGGTGTCAGCAGCCTTTGGTGCAATGTGCACGGCCATCGACACCCTCATCTCGACGCCGCGATCATTGAACAACTCCAAAAGGTGGCGCATGTCACGCTGCTTGGCATGTCTCATCCAACCACCGTTCGGCTGGCCAAGCGGCTAACGGAAGTTGCCCCGGATGGTTTGCAGCACGTCTTCTTTTCCGATAGCGGCGCTTCGGCCGTCGAGGTCGCGCTAAAGATGGCGTTTCAATACTGGCGACAGTGCGAAACGCCGCAACCCCAAAAAACAAAGTACCTCGCCTTTGAAAGCGCCTACCACGGCGATACGCTCGGCAGCGTCAGCGTCGGTGGAGTCGCCCGCTTTCACGAGATGTTTTCACCTCTCTTGTTCGAAGTGATTCGTGCGCCAGCCCCCAACGCCAGCCAACTTCCACCGGGTGTCGCACAGGCCGACGCTGCCGGCTATTACTTATCCCAGGTCGAGCGTCTGTTAGCCGCTCACCATCATGAACTAGCCGCCATCGTGATTGAACCGCTCGTCCAAGCGGCCGCTGGAATGATTGTTCACCCCGAAGGCTTTTTGCGAGGCCTTGCCGCGCTTGCCAAGAAGTACAACGTCCTTTTGATTGCTGATGAAGTCGCCGTTGGGATGGGCAGAACCGGCACCCTTTTCGCCTGCGAAAAAGAAGGGGTCTCTCCCGACTTCCTATGTCTGGCCAAAGGTCTTACTGGGGGCTATTTGCCATTGGCCGCTACGCTAACGAAGACGTTTGTCTGGAATGCATTCCTAGGAACCTATGCATCCTCTCGCACTTTCTTTCATGGCCACACGTACGGCGGAAACCCACTTGGAGCGGCCGTCGCACTAGCAACGCTCGAAGTTTTTGAACAAGAACAAACGCTCAAGCACCTCGTTCCAAAGATCCATCGGCTAGGCGAACATTTACAGCGACTATCGCAGCACCCACACGTCAAAAGCGTGCGCCAATGCGGACTATTGGCAGGCATTGAACTCGTCAAAGATAAGAGTACCGGCGAAGGCTACCCCTGGGAAGAAAAACGGGGTATTCGCGCGTGCCAGTTCGCCATGTCACAGGGCGTTTGGCTAAGGCCGCTCGGCAATATTCTGGTAATCATGCCACCGCTGGCCATCTCCATTCCACAGATCGACAAAATCTGCGAAGCGGTGGAGCAGGGCATTGAACATGTAACCAAGCCCGAGGCCAACTAGCCCTGTAGGTCGAGCTGATTCCCCGATTCACCATGGGGATCTTTGCATGCTGGTTCAGACGCTGCCGATTCTTCAGACGCATCTGTTGATTCTGGCTGCTCTGAGGAACCGCTTCGCCCCATCAGTTGTCGTCCATCGGCGTCGCGATCGGTCGACTCCGAGAATTCATCCGTAGAGCCAATGCCGTTGGCCATCTCGGTCTTTATGTCAGCGGCCGTCTCGCGAGCATGGTTGGCTTGTTCATGCTGTGCCTTATCGACATCGGCCGTGCGCGTAGCGGATTGCGTACTGGCCAAACTTCCGAGCATTCCTAGCGGTCCAACACTCATGATCTTCTCCTTGATTGAAAGAGAGGGATTTTCCTTCCGCCAAGTTGTACGCTCATGGTGCTTGAAACATCAAACACAACGATATTTATCGATTCCATGGAACCCACGGCATTTTCCGAGTTGGGGCAGGGGGTGCTTTAGTGGTGGGCGGCTTGGAATTCAGCGCCGTCGACGCCGCACTTGCCGGCACATTTGTGGATGAGGGTAATTCGGCCGTACCAGCTGCCAAAGGAGGCAAGCCCGTCGTATCGGGGCGTGCTGCCAATTCGGGGAACAAGAGCTGCATTCGCTCGTTCAATCGCGGGAAAACTTGCTTGCTAAAACGTGGATCATCAATGGTCCCTGTTACTTCAATCAGCATCAATTGCCGTCCGGCTTCACCAATCCAGGGCCGCATTATCGGCAACTGCCGATCTTCTCGCGCGAGCTGCGTATAGAACTTTAGATCGACCTCACGATGGCGACTAATCCGTCCCTTTCCTTTCAGACCAATCGTTTCACCGCTTAGATCGAAGTCCTTAAACGCCAGGTCTTCGCCCTCAATATCGAAGTTCATCGTGCTATTCGTAAAGGCAGAACGCTCAGGCCGCTGAATACTAAGAATCTTGAGCATCGAAACCATGGCTGGTAACTCGTAGATATCCGCTTCAATCAAGCGAACCTTACCACTTCCACGCCAAGTATGTGTTCCTGCAGCTGTGCCGGATAGGGCGATCGATCCAAACACCTTTCCAGTCAAACCCGTTTGCCTTGGAGCGAAATCCTTCATGATTGCTTGCAAGTCAGCCCGTTCCATGGTGGGATGAATTTCAAAATGCCCTTCTTCATCAAACTGCACTTCGCCATCCAAGGCGAGGTTGCCACCAAAGGCATACGCTTCCACTTGCCGCGGAACAGGATCAGCAACATCCCCTTTGACCCACGCTCTTCGGCCCAGCAACAGGCGTTTGTTGTCGATCCAGATCGGCCCGCGCATATGTTGCAATTGAACACCACGGACCATGGCTGATTCAACTTGCAGCTCTCCCCGACAATAGATGTTTTGGCTGTCGCTCTCACCGAAGACGGCAAGCTGACCAAAGATATGCTCCACTGCAGTACCCAGCAGGAGCCGGCCGTTGTCCATATCCAGCTTTAAATTCCAGTCCAGAATGGGCTGTGCATTGCTTTCGTCCGACATCTGCACGCCGAATCGGCCGGACATGTTAACCGGATCGACAATTCCCACCTTCACCAGCGCATTACTTAGCCCCTCAGGCAATGCTGCAATAAGGTCGTTATCCAAAATCACGCGATCGGCATTCACCTGCTTAAGGTCTAACCGCCAACCACCACGCGGATTTACGCGGCAAGATCCTGCCCCCGAGACTGCCGATGCACCATGGCGGGCCTTGAGGTCCGTCATGTCCAAAATGCCATCTCGATAATGGAACGTGCCCGTCAAATCTTCCAGCCGATAGCGGAACCAAACCGGTTCGATCGAAAGCGAGCTACCTGCCACCACATCATCTTGCTTGGCGTCAATCTCTAGCGATGTCGTATGCTCGGTTGGATTAAACATCAGCCGCACTTTCACCCAGTCGATGGCTCCACGCGGGCGAAGGTTCGTCCACAACTGCTGAATGCCTGGTGTTAGCGCCAAACGCAACTCTTCTTCGATCGGAAGGTTCGTTCCCATGATCTCCAAAAGCAGCTGGTTGCCGTCGATTGCTTTAGGATTCCAATAGCCCGCGCCGGTTAAGTCGGCCGTATCGTTTCGCCCCTTCAGATCACGAAACTCCCAATGCCCATCTTGCATGTGGGCGGAACCGGTCAGCTTGTCGATGGGATAGCGAAACTTATCATGATTGATTGACATCTCATGAAAATGAATCACTAGCCGACGATGCTCTTGCATATCTCCTTCGCTGCGAGAGAGACGGCCATAAACCGAGAAGTCTCCCTTAGGATGAAATGCACGCACAACTCGCTGCGCCTTTTCATCTAGCGCCGCGACCAGATTCTCTTCAACTTGCAGGTTGCCTTCACTCTGAATTTCGACCTTGCCCGTGTAGTTCGGCCCGGGATGATTGACATCAACCCAGCACTTGATCCCTTGTCCCTCGGCCATGAATCGCAAACGGGCTGTCAAAACATCGTCGCGAAGCTCGATGTCTCCCGTTCCTTCACGCACACGATAGGGAAGCTTGTCATACATGACCGAGAGGTTCGTGCACTGCACTTTGATTTCAGGAATCCATTCGGACCCGTTATAATCGAGCCGTGCTCGCAGATTCACTTCGCCTTGTGGCGAAAACTTTTCCCATACTCCCCGCACGGCGACCGGAAGCGACGTCACAGGAAATCGGTCTAGGTTCAATTGGCGGGCGTCAACATTAATGACCATGGGGCTACAGTCACCAAAGCCCAAGAGATGCGCATTGAGCCCGATCCGAGCTCCTCCACATCGTGCCGAAAGTGATTCAATTCGCAGGCCATCTTGATCGCAATGCACCTTTCCTTGCACATCTGTCAAGGGTTCTGGCAAACGTCCATCATCTACGCGCCCTTCAGAAATCTCACCATCAATGGCGAACTTCAGCGGCAGCAGTGACTTGCCGTCGGCCGTCTTTCCCTCCTGAGAGATATTGAACGTAAAATGCGACCGCCCTTGAACCGAGGAAAGCGGCTCAACCATCGAAGAGATCTCGCGGGGGAGGGCGGCTCTCAATCGTGGATTGAATTCAAACCCATCGACTTCCCCTTGAATACGGAATTGACCACTTTCCGGATCAATCTCGCCCAGGAGCGTCACTCCCTGTAAGTGATCGCCCGAGAACTTCCCTTGCACGTGCATGCAATTGGCAAGTCGTTTGACTCCAGACGCTGGTGGAGTCATGTTTTCATCGGGCGTTAACACCAGTTCCAATTGACGAAGTGACAGCGTTCCGGACTTTGCCTGGCGAGCATCAATCACTTCCACTTCTGCGTCTGAGACCATGACCACCGGTCGCGGACCTGTGGAAGCGGGCAGCGGCAGAAGATTGCTGATACACCAAACCCCGTTCACTTTGCGTTCTGCACGCACGCGAACGCGATGTAGGTCTAATCGTGTCACCACGGGGGGCTGAGTGATGAAGTCAGGAAGCCGCGTATCGCAGGTGGCAAAGATTTCATCCACCGAAAACAGCAAAGCACCTACTTCACCTTGCGGAGCACCTTCCGAAATCGATACGCCGCGAAGTTCTACGCCACGTCCTTCGATTCGTCGCGCGGACTTCACATGAATATCCAGCCCTGGGTAACTTGCGCGAAGCGATTGTTCGGTCCGTACGCGAATCTCTTCATTGAGTCGATCAAAGCCATAGTGCTTAAGCACCAATAGGCCGATCATGATCAGCAGTGCAATCACCAGCAAACGCTTCATTTCGCGCAGCAGCTTCTCGCCGAAGCTGAGCTGAGGTCGAAGTGGTGTTTGCGTGGCTTCCATACCGAACTAACTCAAATTAAAAATGAACGTGTATTGACAAGGTGGTTACGAAACTTCAGCAGACTTAAAAAGATCACGACGCGAATCAATAACATGCCCCGCAAGGGCCCAAGCGGCCAAAACCATCAGGGGCAACAAGGCCGGCTGTCGATAGCGGATTGAACTAACAAAAATCGTGTGCAAGCTTGTGAAGTAAAGCGCGGGCAAGATGCAGGCCCAAAACCAGGGCGAACTTGACCAAACGGCCTTACCAACCACTTTCTGAATTCCCCAAGCGACCGCCAACATCAAAGGGATGTAGCAAACAAACAGGACAACGCTCACCTTCAGGCTGCGGAACTCGCCCGCATTGGGCCAAGGCGCCCACATCCGCTGCAACTTGATCCACCACAACTGAAGCACTTGCCCCATGTGCCCTCGGGCCCAAGCTACCGAGGCATCTCGCATCCGCTGATCGAGCCGATCTTCAAAGATCCCTGAAAGAGATTTACCCGCAGCCAAGTCAGCCGCGTCGGCCGCATGTTGCTGCTGACGAAACTCTTCGACAAATCGCATGTCACTGGCGCCGGTTGCCGTTGGGGAAAGTCCATCGTAAAGACTGGCTCCCACTTGTAAGCTCGTCGGCACCCAGCGTCCTGCGATGGAGTAGTTTCGAACCCACCACGGCAGCATGACTAGCGATTGCCCCAGAACCAGCAAGATCGCAACCAGCAACTGCCACTTGCGGTCGCGCATCACAAGCAGACCGATGCCACACGAAAAAGGAGCAAACAACAGCCAACTTGGCCGACATAGTGTTGCTAGGCCGCCGGCGATTCCTGCACCAAAACCCAAGCAGGTGCCGTAGCGTCCTTGTCCACTTTTGAGTGCGAAGCTCCACGCCATCAAGTGAAGTAGCATCAATGGCACGAACGGAGCTTCACTCAATAGGAATACTCCTAGGCCAATCGCTTCCGGATGCAGAGCAGCAATTACTCCTGCGACCCAGGCGGCCCGAAGCCCAGCAAGATGTTTTGCCCAGACAAAGACCAGCGCTACCGAAATCGTTCCCAGGACGGCGGAAAGCAAACGAGCGGCAATCATTTTGCTCGAAGGGCTGGCCTGCGGTCCCAGCAGCCGAAACGTGCAACCTAGAAGCAGGGGGTAGCCAGGCGTCCGAAAAATGCGTTGTTCGGACGATTGATATTCATAAGGACGGCCTGCGGCGATGTCCTCGGCCAGCTCCCAATAGCCGTCACTATCGGGAAATCCAAATCGCTGACCTTCGGGAAGTCTGGATTGCCACCAAGCACTTGCGAACAGGCGGACCACTAGCGCAACCAGCAACAAGCCGGCGAGTGTCCAATGAGGTCGCAAATGCTCAAGCATGGGTCATCCTTGACCAGACTCGCATTTCAGAAGTATTACCGACTAGCCCAGAATCCGTTGCTGAACCAAGGAAGAGCGTTGAAAAACCGCACTTTTCCGATGCAGAATTTACGCGGAAACCGGGTAACGGGTCAATAGAAAAGGGAGGCAAACTACCCGGCACCGACAAAGCAGGCAAAACAGGCGATTTAAATCAGCCGCGAAGGCTAGTGAGGCCTTGGAAAACCAGGGGAAATCGTTTACAAGCCCCATAGATTCGCTATACTGCTCCCTTCGTAACGACAGCACTACCACCATGACCACCCTAGCGGACGGCATTTTTCCCTTGCGAAAATTGTCGCTGTTGCCGGGTGGGCGTGACCAGACGTGTCACGACGCTTGCGATAATTGGGACATTACATCCAAGAACCTTTATAGAACACAAAGTGAAGATCGTATGGACAACCGTTTTAGGCTTTTGATAGCGAGTTTTATGACGCTGATTGCGGCCGGTGTCGGCTTTGCCATCCGCGGTGCCATTCTGGGTGAATGGGAAACCAGCCTTGGTTTTTCGAAAGAAGAACTGGGAACAATTACGGGCGGTGGGCTCGCCGGGTTCGGTTTCACGATCTTGGGTTGCTGCTTAATTGCTGACAAGATCGGCTACAAGACGCTGCTTGTAGTTGCCTTCGCTTTGCACGTTGCTTCCGCCGGTATTACCTATGCTGCAGTAGCTGCCGAAGGTGCTGGAAACAAGGCACTAGCGTTTTCCTGCTTGTACTGGGGAGCGTTTGTGTTTTCGCTGGCGAACGGCGTTTGCGAATCTGTGATTAACCCGCTGGTTGCTTCACTTTACCCGGACAAGAAGACGCACTACCTCAATATCCTGCACGCTGGCTGGCCCGGTGGTCTTATCCTCGGTGGCTTGCTGGCCGTTGGCTTCGTGGGCCCCAATGCCTCGATCATGAAGCTGAACTGGATTATCCCGATGTCGTTCTTCTTGATCCCAACACTTGTGTACGGGATCCTGGTGATCATCGAAAAGTTTCCGCCTTCGGAAACCGAGGCTGCTGGTGTTCCTTTCAGCGAAATGCTATCCGTTTTCGCGTCGCCAATTTTGCTTCTCCTTCTCGTTTTGCACGGCATGATCGGCTATGTCGAACTGGGAACGGACAGCTGGATCACAGACATTTTGAAAAACGTCCAACCACAATGGGCGGGCCTGTTGTTCGTGTCAGCATCGGCGCTGATGTTCATCTTGCGATTTTTCGCCGGCCCGATTGTCGAGCGTATCAATCCAGTGGGACTTTTGCTGTTTAGCTCGATTCTGGGTGCAATTGGCCTGTATTCTTTGGGTTCGACATCGACACTGGTGTACATCACGCTGGCCTATACCGTTTACGCGGTAGGTAAGACGTTCCTTTGGCCAACAATTCTGGGCGTGGTTGGCGAACGTTTCCCCAAGGGTGGTGCTTTGGTGATGGGTGCCATGGGTGGCATCGGCATGTTGTCCGCTGGTTACCTTGGTGGTCCTATCATCGGAAAGACCCAAGACTACTTTGCTTCGCGTCGACTTGAAGCCATCGATAAAGAGACTTTTGCCGAATTCCAAGCGGTTGGAAAAGATGGCAAGGGGCTTGAGTCGCTCGACTCCCAGAAGGTGGGAGGCGCTGAAGAAGGAAAAGGAAGCGCTTACCGAAAAGAAGATTGATCCTACGCCAGAGCAAGCAAAGAAGTTTGCCCAAATCGAAGAAGCCAGCACCGAAGGTGGTCAAATGGCGCTGAAGCAAACGGCCCTTGTCCCCACGACAATGGCAATTGGCTTCTTGTTACTGGTGCTCTACTTCCAATCGCAAGGTGGTTACAAACAAGAGAAGATCGGTGCACACGCAGGACATTAGTCCGCTTGTGAGTTCAATCTGCTAAATAGTTTGCGAAGGGTGAGTGAGCGAAAGCCACTCGCCCTTTTTTTCTGCGCGGATGCCACCTGGAAAGTCAGCGCGCTTTGGGGCCGTTCGTGTGGCGATCATTCTTAACAGCTCCCACTCGTCAGCCCCCATATCGCGCAGTGGCCAACCTTGCTCTTTCCAGGATTGACGCAAAACCTCTCGCTGAAGCCAAGGATGCAGCGAAATGAGGCCAGGACCATTAACCCGAATCTGCCCCGGCGACTCGACTTTGACGATGACGGCAATCGCCTGGTCCACTTGAACCTGCACAACTTCCAGCAGGTCATTGGCCTGCTCACCCAGCCGCAGCAGCGCCTGGTCGACCTGTGGGTTAAAGTCTTTTCGCAGACTAGGCAGCAATTCGTGCCGAATGCGATTGCGCGAAAAATCCAGCGAGTCGTTAGAGCTATCGTCTCGATAGTCCTGCCCTAGTTCCTGCAGGAACCGGATGACTTCTTCCCGCGATACCTTACGTAAGGGCCGGCGCAAGCTGACGCCGGGAATGAACTCGCGTGCGGCTGGAATGCCGGCCAGTCCCGCGACGCCGGTCCCGCGCAAGACTCGGTACAAAATGGTCTCCACCTGGTCGTTCATCGTGTGGGCCGTCACCACGTACCGCGCCCCCACCTGCCGAGCAACTCGTTCCAGGAATTGATAGCGAGCTTGGCGGGCCGCCTCTTCAAGCCCCTCCTTGGCTTTTTCTGAAAGGGGACTCTCACAGGTTTCTACAACGATTTCTACCCCAAGCTTTCGGCAAAGCTCCGCACAAAATTGGGCGTCCCCCTCGGACTCTTCGCCCCGCAGTGCATGATTGAAGTGAGCCGCCACAAGGCGCCCGGGCGCGCCACCATCTAAGGAAGGGGCAGTCATTTCGCGGAGCTTTACGAGTGCACAAAGTAACGCCACGCTATCCGCGCCACCGGATAAACCGACAATCACGGTAACGTCCAGCCAGCGGTGGGACGGCCATTCCGCCAACAGTCCAGCCATTAGCCCACTTTGCGGCGGAGGTTCGGCCGGCGGCAAGGTCGGAAATAGGGTCTCGTCAGAGCTCAAAGCGTTACCCCTCAAGCGGTTGCAGTTTGTTATAAAGCTGGTACGATGACGTTTGCTAAGGGTCGCTGCGCATTCGCAGTACCCCTTAGAATGAGCAATTAAACCATTCGGTTCGTTTTCCTGCGAGTTTTCTAACGGCTTGGCCGTAGATGGCTTCGCTGAAAACTGCTCGGCATTCGCTAGTTGTGGGCCTTGGGACGTTCGTCATGGTACAAGAAATCTTCCTTGCCGACTGCTTGCCAATACTTTGGTTAGCAGCCGCGGCGGCGGTAATCGCATGGTTAATATCCATGTGCCTATCCGTTTCCCCTCGGAAGGGCTTGTTGGCGGGAATCCCCTCCGCTTCGCGGGCAGCATCTTTGCGCCCAGCAGCTCTCCCTTGGAGCCCACAAAATCAGTGCATGGTGTTACGTTTATCTGGCGTGAATGTTGTCTTTTCCGAAAGTGCTGCGCACTCGTTTCTTGTATCGGAGGTATGCCGCAATTCGCGGCTGCCTGCTGAATGGCAAAACGTTACTCGTGCATGGCCTCAAGCAAATCGATCTTTGCTGTGGCGATGCGCGCAAGCACTCTCCTTAAGCTACTTCCGCCTCACTCCAAACGTACTGCGATGATATTGCGAGTTGTCGTTTAGTTTTTGGCCGCAGGTTCGAACTCCGATATTAGATCTGGAGTCTTACCGTGCAGATAGTTTGTGCCTTTCTTGCCGAGACACTCTTTGCAGAGATCTCGAATACCACCTTTGGCATTGGCGTAGGCATCGCCGCCATTGCAGGCTTTGCCGTCGTCAAGTTCCTTGACCATCTCCGAAAGGTCGATGCAGAAAGCAAAGCCAAAGAGATCATTACCCAGGCTGAACGTGATGCTTCCACCAAAGTGAAAGAAGCGGAACTAGCCATCCGTGAAAAAGAGCTCGCCCAAAAGGCACAGATCGACAAAGATCTCAGCAAATCTCGGGATGAACTGCGTGAACGCGATCGCTCTCTAGACAAGCGTCAAGAAACCCTGACGCAGCAAGCCGACGATCTGCGCAAGCAAGAACGCATCAACGAAGCCACCCAGCGCCGCCTTAGCGAAAAGCTAGAAGAAGCGACCCGGCGCCAAGATGAGCTTGGCAAGATGGTAGAAACCCAGCGTCAAACGCTACAAGGGCTGAGCGGCCTATCCCAGGCCGAGGCTACCAAGCGTCTGCTCGAATCATTGGAGCAAGACCTCCAGCAAGATATGGGGGCGATGATCATCAAGCATCAACGCCGCCTCAATGAAGTGCTGGATCAAAAGACGCGCGAGATCCTACTTACGGCGCTACAGCGTTATGCTTCAACCCACACGGCAGAAAGCACAACCAGCACGGTTGATATCCCCAATGATGAAATGAAGGGACGTATCATCGGCCGCGAAGGACGCAATATTCGGGCGTTTGAAAAGGCAACGGGCGTGGATGTCATCATTGATGATACGCCGGGCGTTGTGATCGTTAGCGGTTTCGATCCGGTACGCCGTGAAATCGCTCGCCAATCCCTTAACAAGCTGATTGCTGACGGCCGTATTCATCCTACGCGGATCGAAGAAATCGCTGCCGAAACGCAAAAGGAGATTGAGGCCTTCATTCAGAAGAAGGGGGAAGAAGCCGCGCAAGAAGTCAATGTGCATGGCGTTCACCCTAAGGTGCTTTACATGCTTGGGCGGCTTCACTTCCGCACCAGCTACAGCCAAAACGTACTTCGACATAGCGTTGAAGTGGCGTTCCTGACGGGCCTCATGGCCGAAATGGTAGGCCTGGACGGAGACATGGGACGTCGCTGCGGCCTGCTGCACGATATCGGCAAGGCTGCCGATCACGAACTCGAAGGGGGACACCCCAAGATTGGTGCCGACCTTTTGAAGCGTCACGGTGAAAAGCCCGAAGTGGTTCACGCCGCCTATGGTCACCATGATGAGATTATCACCGAGTATCCCTACACGATGCTTGTTGCCACCGGCGACGCATGCAGTGCTTCTCGTCCTGGCGCTCGCCGCGAATCGCTCGAACGCTACATCAAGCGGATGGAAGAGCTCGAAACGATTGCCTGCGGATTCCCTGGGGTGGAGCAAGCATTTGCCATTCAAGCCGGCCGTGAACTGCGCGTGATTGCCAGTGCAAAAGATACGGACGATGCCAAGGCAGCAAAGATCTGCCGTGACATTGCCAAGGCGTTTGAAGAGCAATTGACCTATCCCGGCGAAATCAAAGTCACCGTGGTACGGGAATCGCGATTCATTGAAACCGCCCGCTAGTCTTTGCTAAACCACGAGGATGCTAGGGAGTTCACGAAGGGTACCGCCATGCGAATCTTGATGATCGGAGACATTGTCGGAAAACCCGGCATGAAACTGACATGCCAGGCGGTGCCCCTCCTTCGCGAGCGAGAGCATCTTGATCTTGTCATTGCCAATGCCGAAAACGCAGCCGATGGATCGGGACTAAGCCCTAGCCAATACAAGCGGCTAATCGCTGCAGGAGTGGATTGCATCACGCTTGGTGATCATATCTACAAGCGCAGCGAGATCGTTTCAACGCTGCAGAGCGAGTCCAATGTGGTTCGGCCGGCGAACTTTCCTGCCGTATCGCCGGGCAAGACCTGGACGACGGTAACTACAGCCAAAGGCATTCCCGTTGCCGTATTTTGCCTGTTGGGACGAGTTTTTATGCGGCCCGTTGATTGTCCATGGTCTGCCGCAGAAAAAGTGCTGGCAGAGATTCCACCAGAGGTCAAAGTGCGGATGCTGGACTTCCATGCCGAGGCAACCAGCGACAAGCAGTTGATGGGACGCTTCCTGGATGGCCGGGTTTCGGCAGTTCTGGGCACACACACCCATGTGGCAACGGCCGATGAGCAGATATTTCCCGGCGGAACGGCCTTTCAGTGCGATGTTGGAATGACTGGCCCCTATGAAAGCATTTTAGGCCGCCGGATCGACCGGGTACTGGCAACCACGCTGACATTCCAGCCCACCATGTTTGATGTCGCCACCGAGGATGTTAGGTTAAGTGGAAGCTGGGTAGATATTGATGAAGAAACGGGCCGTGCGACCGCGATTCGTCGTGTATGCGTAACTCAGCAACAAGCAGATGAGTGGACGGCTGCCGCAACTCCTTCCCTTCCGCCACGCATGTAAACCAAGTCGGTTGACGAGGCCTCCCTTGGACTTTTCCACCTTTTTTGAGCGGTTTGCCAAACTGCCACCGGCGGAGCAGGGGAATGGTACGCTCACCCGCTTTGAGCGTTGGAGCATGGGACTGGCAGGATTGGTGCTGGCGATACTTTTGGTGACAGCATCACGTCTTTCGCCCGACCCACAAGGCCTCGGGACGCATCAGCAACTAGGGCTTCCTCCTTGTTCTTCTCGGTACATCCTGGGAATTCGCTGCCCAGCCTGCGGCATGACCACCTCGTGGGCGTATGCGACGCATGGAAACCTGTTTTCTGCGGCCCGGGCGAACACCGCCGGCACATTGCTCAGCACTTCTAGCGATACCAGCCTCCCCCTGGTTGATGGTTTCTGCCGTGCGAGGCAGGGTATTGGCTAAAGCTCCTTCAGAAATGGTCTGTATTTGGCTGGCAATTGCGATTACTATACTCACGCTAACTGATTGGGGCGTGCGGCTTTATCTCTTTGGTGGCTAAGGAGATCGCACTTCCCGTAGAACCTTTGGCAAAGGAATGCCAATGCCCGCCGCTCATTTTTCTCGTCGTCAATTCTTACCTGTCGCCGCTGTTTGCGGCCTAGCACTCTCATCCAGCGGTTGCGGGCTTTTGGGCCAAATGATGTACACGCTGAAGGGGGCAGATGAACCTGCTCGCTTTGATGGACTCAAAGGGAAACGCGTAGCTGTTGTTTGCTTTGACGCGAACACGCTTCGTGGTCCCGGTTCCGAAGGAGAGGCAATCGCCAAGGGGGTCAGCACGACCCTGGGCGTGAAGGTGAAAGACATTCAGCTTGTTCGCCAAGCAGAAATCGCCGACTGGATCGACAACCAAACGCAAGACATCGCCGACTTCCGTGAAGTGGGGCGGGGCGTTAAGGCTGATCTGGTCGTTGGCATTGATCTCAAGTCCTTCAGCATTCATGAAGGTGCAACGCTGCTGAAAGGACGTTCGAAGTGCCGTGTAAGTGTTTACGACATGGCCAAGTCGAGCGAACCTGTTTACAGTGCCGACATTGAGGTCAACTATCCGGAGAGTGGCGCCCGCCATGTGACGGAAAGCGAATCAAACTTCCGCACGATCTTTACTCAGGCAGTTGCTCAGCGAATTGCTCGCGACTTCTTCCCCTATGACCGCATGGATGATTACGGGAAAGACGCTAAGTTCCTCGGGGACTAGTGCCACACCTTGCACGAACACATGCATTGCCACGCGTACTGGAATGCTTTTCCGTACGCGATTAACAAAGACTAAAATCCAAGGCAATCTGATTTAGGCCTTGGAACTGGTTTGCGGCACGACAGCCACCGTGCCGCAAAACCGCCTCTTCTGCGTTTCACACGCACACACAGATTGCAGCCACGGTAATTCCCTAATTCCCCATTCATGGTGAGCAGCTCTCATATCTTTCAGAGCTTCCTAAGGGCAGGGCAACGCACCAGCCTGTAAAGCTAAACGTCGGGTAAGGCAGGCTTGCAAGAACCAGCAAGAGCTCAGCGAGTGATTCACAACTTGTCACTCGACCCCTGCGCATAAAAAAACGGGCCCCAAAATTGGAGCCCGTCTCGTGAATCTGCAATCAAAGCCGCTTACAGTTTTGGTGGTGCCCGAACAGGATCGGGACGCTTCAGCATCATTTTCTTTTCATCCTTGCCTGCGGCAGGATTGGCGTTTCCATCGCCCGCCATGGCTGGCTTGGGAGCAGGAGTGAAATCCTCTTGCCATTCCCAGCTTAGCGGATCTTTGAGCTCACGCTCGGCCAGCAATGCCCAAGGCGTGCCGGGATGATCCTTCACAACGCGGTTTAAGTACATCTTGGCCTTATCAGCCACCTTCACCATTTGGCTACCGACGCTCACCGTGTCGGATGGCTTCAAGATCCAGGTGTTGTTCTTTTCATTCTTGAACTTCAAACCACGCTTGGCACCGGCCAGCATTTGGTTGTAGCTTTCCGTGCGAACCTTCACCGCGAGAAGTCGTCCCATTGCCAAGTCATAGCCAGCTTGCCAACGAGGTACGGTCTCTTTTTCACGATCCGCTTCACCCACCTTCAAGATCTCATAAAGAGCATTGATTTGGGGTTCCAAGCGAGCCGCATTTTGCTGAGCTTCAGATAAAGCGGTACCGAAATCGGCTTCATCACGCTTCACAAAACGTGTGCGAGGATCTTCCATCGTCTCTAGTTGGGTTCGCGTGGAAGCGGTAACCAACGAGAAACGAGCCTTGTTTTGGCTAACGCGTTTTTGATACTCCATAGTGGAGACATAGTCTGGCCGATAGCGACGCATCACTTCTGGGTCAAAGAACCGCTGAATGTGTGCGGAAAACGCTGCGGTATCCTGGCGGCTAACGGCACGCTGCGTGTCACGATTGGGGTGAACAGTAAAGTAAATGCCCCCCGTCTCGACACACAAGCGAGTAAGCGAATAAGGACCAAAGCCCGAGTCGATGGCATCTTCATCCGCCTTCGAACCGGAGAAGCTCAGGCGAAGACGTTCAGGCTGGAACGTTTCAGGACCTTGCTCTACCACGCCCCATTGGGGCGATTGGCTGAACTTTGGATCGGGATCAACCCACTTCATCAGAGTTTCACGACGGCCGAACGGAGCAGGCACGCCAACGACGTAAACCGGCATCGTCCAGCGACGGCACATTGCAACCGTTTGATCGAGTTGCTTTTGATCGGAGCCAGCTTCATCGGTCACAACGACGATCATCACGTTACGCTGTGGCTCTGGATTTCCATCCGAGGTGTAACGATACGATGCATAGCTTTTGGCCGCTTCGAAAATGGCGCTAAACACGTTTTCATCACCCGAATCATCGTTCGGAATCGCCTTAACCGCAGCCTTCAGTTCTTCGAGGTCATCAGTTGGCTTCTTCGTCATAGGCTGCATGCCACGGCCAAACGCCACAACTGTCGAAAGCAATGGCTTGTCTTCGTGCTTAGCAAAGGCCTTGTTTCCAGATGCCTGGATGATTCCCAATTCTTCGTAGATGCGATCAAAACGATCGTGAATGGAATTGCGCTGCGGGATCAGGCTGGCGGTGGAGTCAAACAGCCATACGACCAACGTCTTTCGCTCTTCTAGCGAAAGCATGATTTCATTCGTGAGGCGATCAATTGCGCCAACGGCCCCCGTCGTCCCTTCGCCAGCAGCACCCTTCACCGTCATGCGGTCGTTGTAATGCAAACCGGTGGCGACATCGATCGCTTTGTTGACTTCAATCGTCGCGGCGTAAGTCTCTTCAGGAATGTCTTGGTGATTAGGAATCGCCGAAACTTCCGAGATGATGGGAGCTTCCGAGAAGGCGACTTCACTGCCGCTAACGCTGTTAGCGCCAATTTCTTCGCTCGGCTGATTGCTGAAATAGAACTCGTCCGGAACCTTCATCTCCTCAAACTTTTCCGTAGGCGGAGGAGCCGAGATCGCAACGACGTTTGGCTTTGGCGGGGAAGCAACCGGCATCAAACCCAGCGCCAGCATGATGACCAAGTGGACAACCAAGCTAACCACAAACGATGGAGAATCGCCGTCAAACGGAGTTTCTTCCTCGCCCGTTTGGTTCTGCCACCACGATCGGAGTGATTTCATCATGTCGCCGCTCCTTAAAAATCCACCTGCCGCCCAGCTGATCCGTTGTCCCTGCTGTCGATCCCTCTGTCACAAACTGCCAAAGGCAGAGGTAAACAGAAAAACCGCTCAATTTCTATTGTCTGTTATAAATGGAGGTAAATCAAGTGAACGTTACAACTTACGAAAAATTGAACTTCAAAAAATCCACAACCAGCCAGACTATCCCACACCGAATAAACGACCTAACGTGGAAAAAGTACTCGGAGGGACATCTCCTTTTAAAAGACGCTTCAACGCGGACGGAATTGCCAAAATCGTGCGATCTTTTGCAAGTTCCAGCCAGAGGTCGACAAATCCCCCTAGGCGTGAAAAACGGGCACTTAACGGAAGCCAAACGACCATTGAGCCCGCGGCGTGACCAACAACATCACATCCACAGAAACTTATGCATAAACGACCACCCCACTAACGAGCGAAACCGAAAGTGGTGGCTTCGGAAAACGGCGGCGTCTAAAAACAACCGGCTCGATGGAGCCAACCTATTTGGCCATCGTCTCTAAGAGGCTCGCTCGGACGCGGTCGCCCAGTTTCTGGGTCCCTTCTTCGCCACGATAGACGGCAATGGCTTCGTCCATTCGCCCTAGTTCTTCGTAACAGCGTCCCAGGTTGTACCTTGCTCCCTGCCGCCACTTGCTTTGATCGTCACCATCCAAAATACGATCCTTGAGCCACTCCACAGCGTTTTGATAGTTTTGCTCATCCATGTGAGTCAGAGCCACCCAGAACGTTGCCCGCTGCTTGAGTAACCGTGCCTTCTCCACAATACTGCTGAGCCCTGCGAGGTACTCCGCTCGTTTCGCAGGATCTTTAGGTATCTCGGATTCCGTAAACCCAGCTTCCTTTCGCGCAGTAGAGGAGGTTTCCAAAGCATCCATGGTGCGTTTTGGAGGACGAAGCATCAAATAAATCTGGCGAGCCTTTGGCTTTGGTCCATCACTTGTGAGTTCGCCACGCAAGTGATAATCCCGCGCAACGCTTATCTTTTCGCCCGGCATCATCAGATTTAGATCGATCGCCATCGCCCGAGCGACTTCGGGATACTTACTTGGATTGTTGCCAGTTGGAAAGGCTCGTTCAAAATAATAGGCCTCAAAAGGAACGCGCCACAAGGAGACCCGCACCACGTTTGGCTGCTTCGCCAAATCAGCTTCCAGGTTTACCGCATTGCATGTCAGCTTTATTGCCTGACGTTCTTTGATCGCATTTTCCAGCGCAATCATTCGCAAAGAGAGGGATTCTGGCTCCGCCTCCACATAGACCTGCAACTCCTTCAGGTCTTCCATCGTTATCCGATACTTGGTTTGCAACCTCGCTTCCAGCGCGGTAAGCCACCCATCACTCTTGACGGCCTCTGCAAGAGTCAAGATTCCCTTGCCAGTCTCATCGGGCAGTGGAACGCCAAGTTCGGCATCAAACAAATACAGCTGATTCGCAATATAGACGCCCGCCGCCCAGATACGCGTTGTGCCAGGATAGTCCTTGTCGGGCACTCCCAGCATCACAACATCCAGACCGGCTTGCCGCATCAAATGAATGAACACTCGACTACGCTCAATGGCATCACCATGCCCAAAAATCAGCGTTTTCCAGGGTAAATTCAAATATCCTGGTCCTGGTACACCTCGCTTAGGAGCTGGCATATCTTCGGCATTTTTGCCGCTCGTCGTGCCGACCGTAGCAGCCACTTCTTTAGGGCGTGGCAACGTTTCATCAAGCTGGATGTTACGCATCGTCCAGTCAAACAGCCGATCTGCGGTTGCTAAATGCTGAGACTCCGTCGCACCCAAGTCCCCTTCGCGATCCTTCAACCATTTGACAAGCCACGGTGAATTTGCCTGCGTGGTTTGTCGGCTGGCGACACTTTTAAACCACGACGCTTGCCGCAGGTAAGTCAAGTCTTCCATAGAAAACGAAGCACGACTTAGTTTGTCATCTTGAAGCAGTTCTACATATTGCCGAGGACCTTGCTGAGCAAGCTTGGGAACCGTGTACGCAATACTTCCGTTTCCTTGTCCCATCCACTGATTGAGATAGAACAGCGTACGTTCCATCTCTTGGCGGTCCATCGCATCAGCAAAATTAGACAGAGCGTCAAATGCCAAAGTTAAATCGTCGGCGTCGGCAGCCGACTGTGGCGTGGCAATCGCATCTTCTCCGGTGCCCATTTCGACGGGTTTACCGCTACAGCCCAATCCGCCAAGCAGTAGCGCGCCTGCGAGCAAACCGCACAACCAAGATGCATTCATCATTTGTCCACCACATTCAAATCGCATTACGGCATCTCCTCCACGGCAGCTCGCACCTTCAGAATTCGCTGAAGCAATCCTTCGAAAGCATCCAGCGGAATCATGTTGGGTCCGTCACTGGGTGACTCTTCGGGACGAGGATGCGTTTCGAAAAACAATCCATCGATACCAACCGCTGTCGCGGCCCGCGCTAAGGGCTCTACCATTTCTCGATTTCCACCTGTCGCCGAGCCCAACCCACCCGGCTCTTGTACACTATGCGTGGCGTCAAAAATCACCGGCACGCCGAGCGATTGCATTTGCGGCAATGCACGCATGTCATTGACTAGCCGACCGTAGCCAAAGAATGTTCCCCGCTCACAAAGCAGCGTGTTTTGACAACCTGCCGCGGCCAATTTGTCGACCACATGCTTCATATCCCAAGGGGCCATGTACTGCCCCTTCTTGACGTTCACCGCACGCCCCGTACGTGCGGCGGCCACCAAAAGATCGGTTTGTCGGGCCAAAAAGGCCGGAATTTGCAGCAGTTCACAAACCTCTGAAACGGGCTGGGCCTGGCAAGATTCATGAATGTCGGTCGTTACCGGCAAGCCGGTCGCTTCACGAACCTTTTGCAAGATCCGCAGCCCCTCTTCCATTCCCACACCTCGAAAAGCACCGCCGGCCGTACGGTTGGCTTTGTCGAACGAGGCCTTGAAAACCAGCTGTAACGGCAAACCACGCGTGATATCGCGCAGGGTACTGGCAATCTCCAGCGTCAACGCTTCCGACTGAATAACACAGGGTCCAGCGATGAGCAGCAGCGGCTTTCCCGCGCCGCAAACGTAACTACCAATTTGTGCCTTACGAAGACCAGACAACGTAGACCTCCTGTGTCTCGACAAGCGATGGCGATGCCACATCTCCCATGCCAACTTGCCGTATGTCCTGCATTGTCACGGCTTCTATCGAGCCCTTCTAGCGGGGGCAGCGCAAAAATGTCAGATGACCTGGCAAAACCTCAATTTCAAGCGGCAATTCGCCCCCTGGATCACCATCAATTTGAAAGTAGACCGGATAGTCCGCGTTAGACGAAATGTGAAGTTTCTGCGCGGGGGCAATCTTCACATTGGAAAGCCTGCCATGAATGCCCAGCCAAACTGACAACACATATCCCACGCCGCGCCAAAATCGTCCTTTGAGAAAAGCGACGACATCCAAAAGTCCATCATTGCCCAAAGCGCGGGGAGCAAAACTTAAAAAGCCCGCATAGCGAGGCAGGTTGGAAACAAACACAAACGCTGCCGACAACGAAAGCATTGTCACCTTGGGATCTGGAGTGGCACGCGTTGGACTTTGCCATTGCAAATCCATTTGTGGATAACGGTAATTCCACACCGAGGTCAAAATGGGCAGGAAATAGGACCAACGGCTGATATTTCCCGAACGCCGATCATGCAGCGCCTTGACGACCTCTGCATCAAAGCCGATCCCTACCATCACCAAAAACAATCGGCCGTTGGCTAGGCCGGCATCCATTTTGAATGGTACCCCCGACTTCACCGTTTCCACCGCCGAGCGAGAATCGCGGCGATAACCCAAGTGCTTGGCGAGGAGGTTTTCCGTTCCCAGCGGAAGGATAATCAGCGGAGTTCCAGAAGGAAGCTCTTCCGCTATTAGTCGCGCCGAACCGTCTCCCCCGCCCACAATCACCGCCCGAAGATTGCAACTAGCCTGCAACTCGTTCACGTGCTGGCGCAAGCTGGCAACATCCGTATGGCGAGTGACCTCAAAATGCTCGGCAGTTAGCTGGGCTTCGACTTCGTCCAGCAAGTGGCCCTTGGCACCGGAGCCCGCCTTGGGGTTCACAGCCATGAGCACATGGCGAGCAGAGGAGGACGCAGGTGGTTCCCCGGCTCCTACTTGCTCCGCTGCAGTTTCCGAGGACGACATGGTGAAAAGGACCTGGAAAACGGCAAAGGGAGAGAAGCCTTAGAAAACGAACGCGTCGGTGATAGCAAAGCAACAAACACCAAAGTGCTGCTGCGAACTTCTACGCACTGTATCAAAACGCTACGCAAGCCAGCAGTCCTGTCCCGTGACCATGGCAGAAAATCCAGTAGCAGCGCCTACAGCAAATCGTCGGCGATTGCCGCGCGATTCCACGGAATTGACTGCCGTATTGCAACGATTTCTCTGCTTGTTCCCGTTTGGCACACGAGATGCTTTAAAGGGATTGTACGAAGCGTGAGGGAGCAAACCCCGCTTTGAATAGGCACTGGCTTTAAAAACGAATCCTCGCAGGTAACCGCGGGGGCTCTGACGGCTTTTTGGACACAGATCCACGCCCCTGGCTGAGTCCGAACTCCAAAATGTTTTTTGGAACGTCAGAGCCCCCTTTTTTTATTACCTGACAAACCTGGTGGTACATTATTCTCTGTCGGTGGTGCAGTTGGCAAATCACTTTCTTCACCACCCACCCCCTAACGGGCTATACTCCAGAGCCCCATCCATGTTTCTCTTCAATCTTGCAAGTCGTTGCAGGGCAATCGGTTGAGACCGGGACTTGACGCGGAGAAGCGGATGTCCTAACTTGGTCGGTTTGTATTCTGGAGTGGCTTAAAAGCTGCTCCTTGGTGTGCGTTGAGATTGCCAGCGTAGCTTCAATTGGCAGAGCACCGCATTCGTAATGCGGGGGTTATGGGTTCGACTCCCATCGCTGGCCCTTTTGGCGTAAAGCATTGTCACATCAATGCTTACATCGCGTTTTTTGGGGCATCCGTGCACCAAGGTAATGACGTTTTGTCGCAAGTACGTGGGTGTTTTGGCACTCGCGATTGCCGCGGGACGCTTTAGTGGAATAGGGGAGCACCAGGAATGGTTTCGGTGATCGCAGTTGACATTCGAGAGATTGTTCTTTCCAACAGCACCTTTGGTCCTAGCGAAATCGACCAATTGGTAGGCGCCATTGGTGAGGACTATTCGCAGTTTGGCGTTCTTCGTGATGCTGTTTCCGAGTTGGAATCACGTGAAGATCGCTCTCCCGCTGCTGCCGTACGCTTGGGCGTTTGCTACTACATCCTGGGCAAGTACCGTCTCGCTCAAGAGACGCTAAGCTCGGCCGATGGTGGAGCGCTGGCTCAGTTCTATCTGGGCAAGTCCCGGTTTGCCTTGGGAGACTATGTCGAAGCTGCAAAGGCTTACGCTGCCGCGAAGATCGCTGGCTATAACTCTGACCATTGCGCTTTGGCAACGGCAGAAGCCCTGCGATATGGCCGCGACGCTCGCAAGGCGATCGAACTTCTCGACAAGCTATCGGGCGCAGTCGAACAAACGGCTGACTACTTGTATCAGCGTGGTGCCACAGTGGCCGCTTTGGGAGGGAATCCTTCTGAAGTGATCGCCCTGTACGAACGTGCTGTTGAGGTCGACCATCGTCATGCTGGCGCCCTTTTCGGTCTTGCGACGGAAAATGATCGCCGTGGCAATGATGACACCGCACTTCAGCTTTACCAGCGGTCGGCCGCTACGTTCCCCACGAACGTCGGAACGCTGATCAACCTAGGCGTCCTGTACGAGGATCGTCAACAGTTCGATCGCGCACAAACCTGCTACCAACGTATCCTTGATACCTATCCCGATCACGAACGTGCTCGTCTTTACGTGAAGGATGCCTCTGCATCCGGCAACGTAATGTTTGACGAAGAGGCACAACGTCGCAATGATCGCTTGGCTCAAGTGCTTAGCGTTCCTGTTAGCGACTTTGAACTGTCGGTTCGTAGCCGTAACTGCCTGCAAAAGATGGGCGTTCGCACCCTGGGCGACCTAACTCGCACCACGGAACAAGATCTTCTTTCCAGCAAGAACTTCGGTGAGACCTCGCTGGTGGAAATCCGCGACATGCTCCATTCGAAGGGGCTAGAGCTTGGTCAGTTTGCTCAAGAGAAGCAAACTGCTGAGCCTGCTCTCGACTTGGCATCGATGTCCCCCGACGAGCAAATGCTGCTGGAACGGCCGATCTCGGATCTCAACCTTTCGGTACGTGCCCGCAAGTGCATGACTCGCTTAGGACTCACACTGATTGGCGAACTTGTTCGTCGCAGCGGTGACGACCTGCTTGAGTGCAAGAACTTCGGTGTTACAAGCTTGACCGAAGTCCGCGAAAAGCTCACCACGATGGGGCTTAAGCTGCGAGGTGACTGATCCCGCGCGGCATCTTAGGCAACGGTGAACACAGTCCTTTCAGGATGGTTCGCCGTTGATTTTGAGAGTCAAACGCCAACATGTTGAGCCGGCTGGATTGATCCAGTCGGCTTTTTGTTTTCACTATGAGCACGTCATTCTCCTTTGAGCTAATCCATCAAGATGCGCACTGTGCCGCTCGGCGTAGTCGCTTCAACACGCCGCACGGCGCGGTGGAAATGCCGGCGTTTATGCCCGTTGGCACGCTCGGTACGGTCAAAGGACTAACGATCGACCTTGTGCGTCAAACCGGCGCTCAGATGGTCCTTTCCAACACCTACCACTTGGCACTGCGGCCCGGCGACGAAGTGGTGAAAAAGCTGGGAGGGCTCCATCAGTTCATGGGCTGGGACGGCCCGATCTTGACGGACAGCGGCGGCTTTCAGCTCTTTAGCTTGGCGCAAATGACCAAGATCAAAGAGGAGGGGGCCACGTTTCGCAGCCACATTGACGGCAGCCTCCTGCACCTAACGCCAGAACGAGCCATCCAGATCCAAGAGAACTTGGGCTGCGATATTGCCATGGTGCTCGATCACGTCATCGCGCTACCCGCCACTCAAGAAGCGGTTCGAGACGCTTGCGAGCGCTCCATTCGCTGGGCCCGCCGCTGCCAAGCTGCCGGAACCCGGACCGACCAAGCTCAGTTTGCCATTGTGCAGGGGGGGCTCGATCCAGACCTAAGAATCTACTGCGCCGAAGAACTCACCAAGCTCGATTTCCCCGGCTATGCGGTGGGAGGACTTAGCGTAGGGGAGGAGCCGGCCGAAATGTACCGGATTTTGTCGGCCGTCTGCCCCGCCATGCCCGTTCAAAAGCCACGCTACCTGATGGGCGTAGGACGCCCCCAAGACTTGCTACAGGCTGTCTATCGCGGCATCGACCTGTTTGACTGCGTGATGCCGACACGAAATGGCCGAAACGGGATGGCCTTTACGGATGCTGGCCCGGTTCGGCTCCGCAACCAGAAATACCAGCTTGAAGACCGCCCCATCGACGCGGACTGCCCGTGTGCTGCATGCCGCCATAGCCTTGGCTATCTACGCCACCTTTTCATGGCTGACGAGATGCTTGGCCCAATCCTGGTAACGGTCCACAATTTGACGTACTACCAGCGACTCTTGGCTCAGGCCCGGCAAGCGATTGCTGAAGACCAGTACGTTCCCTTCTGCCTGGAGAAACTCCAAGGCTGGGGGGAAACGCTAGATGGCCACAATACCGAGGCCCAATAGGGGGCTTTTGCCGCGATTCTGCGGCCTCGCTGCCCTTGTCGCTTATGCCGCAACACCTTATCATGGCCGCAGTTAAGTAAAAAACTTAGCGTGCTTACGTTGCAAGTTTGCCTCGCCTTACGCAGGCAAGCGGGCGAGCATGCTTCGCAAAACGTGCCTGGAATGGCACTTCATGCGGCAGAAAAAGAAGGTTGTAAGACTCGATGTTGGCACTGGAACAACTTGCGGGATTTATCGTGCTGGGCCAAGCTGCCCCTGCCGAAGGGAACGCGCTAACCAAACTGTTAGCCAGCCCTTTGCCCATGATTGCGATCATCGGCTTGCTCATGTACTTCATGATTCTGCGTCCCGACTCTCGGAAACGCAAAGAAGCCGAGTCGATGCTTTCGAACCTGAAGAAGAATGATCAGGTTGTCACCATCGGCGGTATTTGCGGAACGGTCGTCAACATCTCGCCGGGATCGGCAGTGGTGACGATCCGTGTGGATGATGGAAACAACACGCGTTTGCGTATTCTTCGCAGCGCGATTTCTCGTGTGGGATCTCCGGAGGAAGGGGACTCTTCCTCTTCGGAATCCAAGTAGCGGCTCTTGGGTGCCCCCTCACTGAGAAGCACAGGGATCAGCACCCAGCCTAAGCCGATTTTTAATGTCCTAGTTTTTAAAGTATTGCGGTTTGGTTCATAGGGAAGTTTGACCATGGATGTTGCTGGTTGGCTGCCGACTTTACTTGGCGTTGGATTGAAGAGCCCATTACCTGATATTGGCAATGTGCACTCCTCGGTATGGCTTCCCCTCGTTCTGATCGTCGCCGCGTTTGCGATTGGCCAAGTGATTGCCAATTCACTTCGCGTGAATGAATACGGCTGGAAGCTAGGCGTGATCCTCAGCGCTTGGCTCGCCACACTGGCGATCGTAACGCTGGGTGACTACAAACTGGGCGTTGACCTTCAAGGTGGCGTGATCTTGGTTTACAAGGTCAACCTGGAAGAGACCAAGGCGATGTCGACCGGTGACGGCGCACCACCTCCAAAGATGGAGGAAATCGCTAACGTTCTTAGCTCTCGCTTGAATCCAGATGGCCTAAAAGAAATGGTCATTCGGGCGATGGGCAGCGATCAAATCGAGATCATCATTCCTGAAGTCGATCAAGCTGAAGTGGATCGCATTAAGAAGTTGATCACGGAAGTTGGCTCGCTGAAGTTCTTGATCTTGGTCGACAACCCCAAGATCGATGACGACGTGATCGAAGCTGCCACGGCTCAGTCGCTAAGCGAAGGGGCAGATCGCAACAGCATTTTCGTCAAGGATGAAGATAAACAACAACTCGGCTTCTGGGCAAAGCTTGCTCGCCTTGAAGGTGCCGACGAATTTACCCGACCTTTCAAAGATCCTTCTTTGATTGGTGGTGGCTGCGTACTGCGTGATGCCAGCACCGGCGCACTGATCCCTTCACAAGCGATGAGCGGTGGAATCGCCAGCCTACTTCCTTATCTGGAAGCCAATCGTATCAAGCACGTGCAAGTGCTGATGCGTGCCGAACCTGACCTTGAAGTTCGTGGCGAAGATCTCGCCCTTGCAACAATGGGCATCGGAGACCGTGGTCCAGAAATTCGGTTCGAAATGAATCCGCAAGGGGCCAATCGCCTTGGAACCGTTACTGGCCTCAATCAGCCGAAGCAAAACACCCGTCGCCGCTTAGGCATTGTTTATGACAACATCCTGATTTCGGCTCCCACCCTGGAAGATCGAATTTCGGAACGTGGTGTGATCCATGGCAACTTTACTCGTGAAGAAGTCAACACCATGGTTGACACGCTTCGCTCGGGCAAGATGCCTGCTGTCCTCTACAAGGAACCGATCAGCGAAAACCAAATCGGTTCGATCCTTGGTATGGACACCATCAAAAAGGCAAGCATGGCCATTGGCGTTTCGCTGGCCATCGTGCTGGTGTTTGTGGCTATCTACTATCGTTTTGCAGGATTTGTAGCTTGCCTCGCTTTGATTTTGAACATCCTTCTGACCGTCTCGTTCATGGTGATGTTCCAAGCACCATTCACCCTGCCTGGTTTGGCCGGTCTGGTTTTGACGGTCGGTATGTCGGTTGACTCCAACGTGCTTATCTTCGAACGCATCCGTGAAGAACTTGCGGCAGGTGCAAACCTTCGCATGGCCCTTCGCAATGGTTTTGAACGGGCAATGACCACGATTATCGACTCGAACCTAACGACTCTCCTCACGGCCTTTGTGCTGTACCGAATTGGTACCGATCAGGTGCGTGGGTTTGGCATCACGTTGATCTTAGGTATTTTGACCAGCATGTTCACCGCGATCTTCTGTGCCCGTACGATCTTCGACATCGGCGAGAAGACCCGTTGGCTCAAGACCCTCAACATGATGCAATTGATTGCTCCTCCGCAGATCAACTGGCTCAAGCTATTTGCTCCTGCCACAGTTGCTTCGATTGTGTTCATCGCTGTAGGTCTCGTTGCCACGGCTGGCCGTGGGCTTGGCCTGTTGGACATCGACTTGGTCGGTGGAACTTCGGTTACCTTTACTCTGCGTGACCCTTCCAACATCGCTGACGTTCGCGAAGTCCTTGATAAATCTTTCGCCGACTTCAAAGACGAACGGACCCAAGGCAAGGTGGATTTCTCGGTCATTGAAGTCAATGTCCAAGGCAAGCCGGCTGGCACCGTGTTCAAGGTTGACAGCTCGCTGCCGAAGAAGGACACCCTAGAAGACCTGCTACAAAAGACTTTCAAGAAGGCTGACGGCAAAGAAGGCCTAGTCACCTATTCGGTTTCGTTTGGCGATTTAACGGCCAAGGTCGAAGTGGGGCCTAGTAAGCCTGCTGTACCAATGACGATTGACGCCAATGGTTCATTAGAACCTTCGCCTGTCCCGATGGACCCTGCTCCGCTTCCTAACACCACGCCGATGCCAGAGAAGGCTGCAGAAAAGCCTGCTCCTGCGACGGAAAAGCCCGCCGAACCTGCTGCAACGCCTGAAGCCAAACCAGCAGAGGAAAAGCCGGCTGAGCCAGCTGCCGAAGGCGCTAAGCCTGAAGAAGCCAAGCCTACCGAAGAAAAGCCGGCCACTCCTGAAGCAAAGCCTGCTGAAGAGAAGCCTGCGGCTGAACCAGCAGCTCCTGCTACCGAAGAAAAGCCTGCCGAACCTGCCAAGGAAGAGGCCAAGTCCTCTTTCGTAACAGGCAACAGCAAGTCTTTCTTTGTGGCGTTCCAAGCGGAAGCAGCTCCACCAGCCGCTGATGCTCCTGCCACGCCAGAGGCAAAACCTGCTGAAGAAAAGCCTGCGGCCGAACCAGCACCAGTTGCCGAGGAAAAGCCCGCTGCAGAAGCACCTGCTCCTACGGCAGAACCAAAGCCTGCAGAAGCACCTGCGGCTCCACCAACGTCGACTGCTCCTGCTGCTGAAACGCCAGCAACCGCTGGCAATCAAATCACTACCACCACGAAGATCAAGTTTGATGGTAGCAAAATGAGTGCAGAGGCTCTGCGTGATCGGTTGTCCGAAGCGGCACAACTGGCACTCAATCGGCAGCCCAACATCATGGTTACGTCCAAGGATGCAGACGTCTTGGATACTACGGCGCTCAAAGAGTGGGACGTTTCGATCTCGGCTACTGCGGATGAAACTCAGCGTGTGCTTGACCTTCTGAAGGGTAAGCTCGAAGAGTCACCCATTTGGGAAACCACCAGTGAAATCGGTGGTCAAGTATCGGGTGACACTCGCCTACGTGCGGTTGCGGCAATCCTAATCAGCTTGCTCGGCATCGTTGCTTACGTTTGGTTCCGCTTCCAAAACCTCTCTTGGGGTATCGCGGCAGTCGTTGCACTGATTCACGATTCCCTGGTGATGCTTGGTGGTATTGCGATGAGCTACTGGCTTGTCAGTGCCCTTGGTTTCCTGCAAATCGAGGAATTCAAGATCAGCTTGCCCGTTGTTGCTGCGTTCCTGACACTGATCGGTTACTCCATCAATGACACCATCGTGATCTTTGATCGTATCCGTGAACTCAAGGGGAAGAGCAAAGAGATCACCGGCAAGATGGTCAACGACAGCATTAACCAAACCCTTAGCCGTACCATCCTGACCGGTGGAACGACTCTGGTCGTTGTGCTCATCCTGTACGGCTGGGGCGGACCGGGCATTCATGCCTTTGCGTTCTCTCTAGTAATCGGTGTGATTGCCGGTACCTACAGTACCGTCTTCATCGCTGCACCGTTGCTACTTCGCATGATCGGTGCCAAGGGAGACAAGTAGTCTCGCCTGGGATCTTCCGTCATCAAAAAGGGCTTTACCAGTCGCTTAACTGGTAAAGCCTACCGTCTAGCGAAGCTTCACCTCTTATAGCGAAGCTTCGGGGCCAAAATAAAAAAGTGGCGCTACAGTAGCCCCTTTTTCGCAAGAGGTTTCAGAGCTCCGTCCGAAGAGAACAGATGCCAAGGATCGGCGTCGTACTCTTTTTGGACGAGGCTACCCTTGCACACCTCACGCCCTATCGCGGCCTTCTTAGTCATGGCAATCGGCACGCTTGCCGCCATGCCTTTTCGTCGGCACACCATGGCCGAGCCGCATTCGAGTCCGTCCCCCACAACGCCGGAGATCGATCTCACGAGCGTTCCCAGCTCTTCGCAATCACGCTGGAACTTCGAGGCCATTGCCCCTGAAGAAACCCATTCGCCAGCCGAACTTCCCAGCCAGGCCAGTTCGGACATGGTCCCACTGGCACCTGTGACGACCACCAGTGCAACTTCCCCCAAGACAGCGACAGGAATCGTTGTTCCGCCAAATATCACATCCATTTCCAGCTGGCAGCCCACACGGGACGATCGCACGCTTCCCCCCGATTTGCCACGGCGATTCGAGTTCCCGCTGGCGTCGCTAAAAACTTCAGGCGGGTCCGAGGAGGGAAATGACGAGGAAGCCAATGCCGAACTCAAGACCCACCAGATCCGCAAAGGGGATACGCTAGAAAAGATTGCGATGGATTATCTGGGATCAGCCAATAAGGCCGAGGAAATCTTTGAGCTCAATCGCAGTGTGCTTGTCAGCCCTGACCTATTGCCGATTGGAAAAATCATCAAGCTTCCCAAGGTTGAACCGGCCGACTTAGCCAAAGCGGTTACCCCGCCACTGGCTCCGTTTCCGGCACTCAAGGGAAATGGCATTCAAGAGCCTGCTAGTCAGCCTGAAGAAGAGGGCATGACTGCAATTCCCGCCGAAGGGGATGCGATGCCGCTCACCGAGCTATAAACCGCTTCGGTGAGCATTCTGCGAGGTTTTAGCCGAATCTCGCCTTACGAAGAAAGCGGGTTCTTGCGTTCCGACCAGACATAGTCGGCCTGCTTCGCATTCAGACGCCACCCAATAAAAGTGACGATCTCCATCGGCGTACGCAGCTCTTTCTTTATGAGGTCGGTCCCTTGCAGGGACGTTGCTTCTTCCAGCATTTCAAAGTCGTGGGTCTTTTGGAAACGCTCTTCCGGGTCAGCTGGGGCTTTGGTCGTGTGGTAGGCAGCAAAGGCTTGATGCACCCGTTTTGCTTCCTGCAAGGACTTCGAGTCCTCCCGTCCAACAATGATCAATATCGAAAGCCGGCTGCGAATAATCGGATGCACTAGCGCTTCACGAGCATGAACACCCTTGAAAGTCTGAATGGGCGAAAGCAGGACCAATGCCTTTACGTCTTGCCCTTGCTTATAGGAGGGCAAAACCTTAGCCGACCAGTCCATCAAAGTCCAACGGAGGGCAACAATACAGCCCACGCCTGCCGCGACGATCCCCAGCGATTCGATATTCACATCGCCTGAATTGTTCTTCTTTAGGAGGAACTTCTTCATGGCCTCCAAGTCGACGGCCATCCGTTCGATGTCTTGGGCCCGCATCTTTTCAGCATCAATGGTCTTCACTTCGCCATTAGGAAGCTTGATCGACTTGCTTTCGCCGTGGCCCCGCAAATCCGCTACCAGGACGGCACAATTTCGTTTTTGAAGTGTCGAAGCCAGGGCGGTAAAGTCCGCCCGCGAACCTAGCCAGCCGTGCACCATCATGATGGGAACGACTTTCTTTCCCTTCAGGCCGCCGTAATAAGTGCAATGCAGCGTGACACCATCTTGGGTTTCAAGCGTCAAATCTTCAGGCTCAGGCAGGGCCTCTTCGTCCTCTTTATCTTGTGCAACGCCTAAGGAGGCCAAGGCATTTATCGTTAGGCCCGATGTGACCAACCCGGTTCCCGCCGTCCAAATGGCGGACTGCTCCAAAAACTGGCGGCGACCGACCTTATCGGATTCGGACATTTTTGCCAGCATATCTTCGCTCATCATGGGTGCACCCAGTTTCAAATGCTCAGTAGAGAAGTTCATTCGCCATCCAACCGCACTATCGCGGTTTTCTCCCTAGACATTTGGTATCGTAGAAGGGATTCCAGCAAGCGTCAATTAAGCTTTTTCGATGCTGGACGATTCCTCGATCATCCTTTCCGCCGCCGTTGGCGAGCTTTAACGGGTGGGCAGGGGAGGGGCTTCGGCCTAAATCCCCCACCTAAGCCGTCGGGAGAGACGGCGGCAAACTTTTTGCAAGGCTTGCCCCAGTACGCTTGGTTGCCAGGCACCATTCCATCGATTACCGTGCTGGCAAGTCGGTAAGAAGCCTCCAATCCCGATCACCAACGATGCTGGGCCTCGGTTACGCGGCTTGCCGGTAATCCATCCTGGCACCTTTCAACTTTCCAATAAATCGCGCCGGCCTTTTTCCATACAAGGACTTACACACCATGCGACTGGGACTTATCAATTCTGCCTGGGTACAAGCCAACCAACCCACTTCCTACGGCCTGCAAAAGACGAAGGAAATCGGCTTTGACTCGGTCGATATTTTCACCGATCCCATGGATATGGATATTCGGGAGCGTCGCCTCATTAAGGATGAATGCGACCGGCTACAGCTTCCGATCGTCTCGATCGCCTGCGTGGCGGTTGGACTTGTGGACTTTAACCCAAGCGTTCAGCGGTTTCACCTCGATCGCGTTCGAGAGTACCTTGATCTCGCCTACGAATACGAAGCCCAAAATGTATTGGTCGTCCTAGGCGAATACATTTGGAACCAAGAAGTCATTCCACCGCAGGAACAATGGGAAACGGCCGTTCGCAATTGCCGTGAACTTGGCGACTACGCTGCCGGACTTGGCGTAAAGATCGCGCTCGAGCTTGAACCCTTTGCACTATCGCTGCTGAACTCGGTCGATTCGATGGTGCGATTCCTGGATGACTGCAACCATCCTGCCGTCCAAGCCAACATCGACATTTCCCACCTACTGCTGGCCAAAACCGCACCGGCAGAGCTGCAACGTCTGAAGGGGAAAGCGATCCACCTTCACATCTCAGATTGCGACGGCAAGAAACACGGCGACCTTCCGCCCGGACGAGGCGTGGTCCCCTTTGCAGACTATCTGGGCGAAATTGCCAAGCTGGGGCTAGATGATGCCACCATGAGCATCGAGCTCGAGTACTCTCCTGAGCCTAGCAAGATTGAGCAGTGGATCACGGAAGCCTACGAAGCCACCGACAAGCTCATGAAGCAGTCGGGAATTCGCCGCGGCTAGTTCAGTCCTTCATGATTTGCCCTTTTTCCTCTCCATTGATTTTGATGGCCACTCAATGACGCCCGCCGTGGATTTAGACTACCTGCCTAAGCTCCCACTCCAAAAGGATGTTCCGATTGGTTGCATTGGTTCGGGCTTTATCATGGCTGACTGTCATTTGGTGGCCTACCGCAACAATGGCCTCTCGCCGGTGGCGATTACCTCACGCACTCCTGCGCGAGCACAAGCGGTAGCCGCCCGGCATGGCCTCCAAGCGTATGACACGGTGGAGGAAATGCTGGCCAGTGGCACCGTCGAAGTTGTTGATATTGCAGTTCCTCCTGACAATCAGCGCGAGGTCGTCGCCAAAGTAGTGCAACATCGCGGCCGTATTCGAGGGATTCTTGCTCAAAAGCCACTCGGCACCAGCTTGGCGGAGGCCCGTGAAATCGTCGCCATGTGTGAAGACGCTGGCATCATGCTGGTCGTCAATCAAAACATGCGGTACGACCAAGCGGTGCGGGCCGCGAAAAGCCTGCTTCGCCAAAACCTTTTGGGCGAGCCGGTGCTGGCCACGCTCGACATGCGAGCGATTCCTCACTGGATGCCCTGGCAAGAGCGGCAGGGCTGGGTCACCTTACGAATCATGTCGATCCACCACCTGGACACTTTTCGATTTTGGTTCGGCGATCCCCAAAATGTGTTTGCTTCGGTTCGCCCCGATCCTCGAACTTCTCAAAAGTTCGCTCACCAAGACGGCATTTGTTTGTATGTCCTGGAATATGCTAGTGGCCTTCGTGTGATGGCCTGCGACGATGTTTGGGCCGGCCCAGCACTTGAGGGAGCCGCCAAAGACATCGGCATCAACTGGCGAATCGAAGGAACAAATGGACTCGCCAAGGGAACGGTCGGTTGGCCCGAATACCCCAAACCGACCCCAAGCACCTTGAAGTACTCTACCTGCAGTGCCGGTGCCGAAGGAGTTTGGAACTGTCCCACGTGGCCAGAGGTTTGGTTTCCCGACGCCTTTGCGGGCCCCATGGCAGAATTGCTGTGTGCGCTCGAATCCAATTCGATCGCAAACCTCAACGGGCATGACAACTTACATACCATGGCGTTGGTCGACGCTTGCTACCTTTCCGCTAAGGAGCACCGGGTGGTCGCACTCGAAGAGGTGCTTTCCGCCCGCTAACCTCCAAACGGGCGATAGGCTGGGACGAAAATTAAAAACAGTGGGCGATGTCGCGCAGCTGGCTAGAATTATCAGGAGCGATCGAGAGTACTCTGGCGTCGGTTTCGCTTGCCATTCCGCTGGATATGCACGTAGAGGTTGCAAGATTCCAACATGCCCATGCGATTACAATTTTCGCTGAGGTTCATGCTATGGGCAGTCACCCTTTTAAGCGTGTGGCTGGCCCTGGCAGCAGCAATCCCATCGCGGTACATGGCCGGCATCACTTTGGCACTCCTTGCCATCATGGCCCATTTTGCGGGGGCGGCCATCGGACACCACTTCCACCGTCCACGGCATGCCAAGGGACTTGCTCCCCGGCTTCACCCGCTCGATTCGCAGCACTTTGCTCCCCAGACCCACCTCAGCCAAATTAAATCTCTCCCTTTTTTGGTTTTGATTCTCGCGATTGGGGCAGGAATTTTTGGAGCCGTGGCCGCTGTTATAACCACCTCGCAGATGACCCAAAACCGGGTTGGAATTCCTGGGCTGGCAGTTGCTGGGATCACCTTTGGAGGTCTTACAGGCCTTGGAACCTTCCTGATGATCGGGTTTTGGCAGGTGGTTTGGGCCGCCTGGACACAGGCCGTCGACAAAACCAGCACTTACGAGGGATCTGGCCATAATCCGGGCTCTTCAAGCCATTCCGACAGCGACCCAAATCCCTCCACGTGATCCAATAGCCCGCTTTGACACCCCCACCCCAGGTTTGACGCTCAAAAACAGGGGCCCAAAAACAGGGGTAAGCCCCTTGAAGGAATCCACTACTTCGGGCATATTACGAGGCTTCGCGTTTCGGAATCTTCCTCACCGATACGTCTGTGGCAAGGCAGATGCCTAGCCCGAGGGATTGTTAGAGGGAAGCACGCTGATCGTTTGGTGGAGCCATTTGATCTGCGTTGGGTCAATTTGGATGTATTTCGTACGGAGTTTGTTCGTTTATGGCTCGCTACAACGGCCCCAAGGCTCGTATCAATCGTCGACTCGGCGCGTTAGTGTATGAAAACAGTGGTGCCGCCCGTGCTTTGGAACGCCGCGACAATCCTCCTGGTATGCATCAAAAGGGCCGCCGCCTATCCAACTGGGGTACGGCCGCTGCTGAAAAGCAAAAAATTAAGCATTACTACGGGCTTGGCGAACGCCAACTCCGTCGTTACTACGACATGGCCGTTTCGAAGAAGGGAAACACCGGTGAATCGTTGCTGGCCCTTTGCGAACGCCGTCTAGACAACGTTATTCGCCGTGCTGGCTTCACCAAGACTCGCCCACAAGCCCGCCAAGGCATTGTGCACGGTCACTTCGCCGTTAATGGCGTTAAGGTAACCAGCCCTAGCTACGCACTTCGTCCAGGCGATGTGATCACCGTTCGTCCGAACGAAAAGATCTACAACCTGTACCGCGGTGTTTCGGGCGATGCCAATCACCAAGCTCCAGACTGGATCACGTTTGACGGCGAAACCCTCCGTGCAACGATGGTCGGCCTGCCAGGTCCCTCGGACTTCAGCTTGCCAGTGAACGCCAATATCGTGGTCGAATTCCTGTCGCGTTAATCGCCCCAGGATTTCGTGATCTACCAGCGGCCTGTTAGGCCCCTGGTAACCCAGCGAAAAAGACAAATCAAAAAACCGCGGTCCTTTTGGGCTGCGGTTTTTTCGTGCGCGCCTATTTAGGACCCAATCCACCAGGTTACAAACCGGCCTACGGCCGCCTGATTTTGGCTTGGTTTTCATCCCAGCCGCTGCTGACCAACCTTGCGGCGGCGGAGGGCGATAGTAAGATACGGGTTAGTGAATTCTGCATGAGATTGCCATAAGCAAAGGCAATTCCTCGCTTATCTTCCTTAAACCAAACTGATCAATCGATGCATACCCCTCTTGTTGTGCTTGGTGGTGGCCCGGGTGGATACGCTGCCGCTTTTTTGGCGGCTGATGAGGGGATCGAGGTGACGATTGTTGAACAAGAGTCACAGCTTGGCGGCACGTGCCTGCTGCGTGGCTGCATTCCCAGCAAGGCCTTGCTCCACGTCGCCCGTGTAATCTCCGAGGCCGAAGAACTGACGGCCGATTGGGGCGTCGAGTTTTCGAAGCCCGCAATCAGCATCGACAAAGTCCGCGCTCGCAAAGAAAAGGTGATCAGCACGTTGACGGGGGGCCTTAAACAGTTGGCCAAACGCCGCAATGTAAAGCTGATTACCGCCAAGGGAATCTTTGAAAACTCCACGACCCTGCGTCTGGAAGGTGATGACCCTTCCATTCCAGAAGATCGCGTTTTGACGTTTGATCGCTGCATTTTGGCCACCGGCTCAACCCCTGCGATGCCCGCCAGTTTCAACCTGGGCTCAGACCGGGTCATGGACTCGACCGGTGCTTTGAATCTGAAGGATGTTCCTGAGAAACTGCTAGTGATTGGCGGCGGATACATCGGCCTCGAAATGGGGACCGTGTACGCCAACCTAGGTTCAGAAGTAAGCGTCGTTGAATTCATGGACGGCCTACTAATGGCTGCCGATCGCGACCTTGTAAAGCCGCTGGAAAAGCATCTAAAGAAGCTATTCAACAACCGCATCTTCCTCAACACGAAGGTCGGCTCACTGGGGCTTCGCGGCGACAAAGTCGAAGTCGCTTTCGAAGGGCCAGGCAAATTCGGCGTTGAGCTTTACGATCGTGTCCTGGTTGCCGTAGGACGCCGTCCTAACAGCAAGGGTTTCGGCCTAGAAAACACCCAGGTTCAAGTCAACGAAAAGGGCTTTGTGGTTTGCAACAAGTCACAGCAAACCGATGACCCGCACATTCTGGCTATCGGCGATATCGCTGGCGAGCCCATGCTGGCCCACAAGGCAACCCATGAAGGGCGCATCGCCGCCGAAGTGGTGCTGGGCAAGCCAGTCACCTTCGACAAGATCGCTATCCCGGCCGTCGTCTTTACCGATCCTGAACTCGCGTGGGTGGGCCTCACCGAAGACCAAGCCAAAAAGGAAGGACGCAACGTCGAAGTTGCCATCTATCCTTGGGCCGCTAGTGGCCGTGCTCAGGCCTTGGGCCGAGTCGAAGGGCTCACCAAGTGGGTTATCGATCCCGAGACGGAACGTGTGCTGGGATGCGGCATTGTGGGCCCTGGCGCCGGCGAGCTGATTTCGGAAGCTGCTCTAGCCATGGAAATGGGCTGTGAAATTCGCGACCTCAGCGAAACAATCCACCCGCATCCAACCCTCAGCGAAACGATGATGAATGCGGGCGAAACTTTTTTTGGCACGGCCACAGAAATCTACAAGCCCAAGCGTTCCCACGCTCCGAGCAACTAGTCCATCACTTCGCCTTATAGAGGGCCTCTTTTCGATGCCCTTTATAAGTCGCATGCGATCCTATCTGCCACGCAATCAACCTTTTTATCTGTACACACATCTATTTCAGGTGTGTTAAATGGTTGATTGGGTTGTGCAGCAGGACCATGAATGGCCCAGTACTCCAAGGGGAGGCCAGAGGCCATCCCTTACGATCTTTAGGTGCTCAGCGGCGGCAATCCACCCCAAGAGTCCTTTACCTAAAGCCTTTTGTGACAAACAATACAGGATCAAAGCTTGGGTGGAATTTACGGATTGTCGCCGGTAGGCGCTCCTGCTAATCCTACAGGCATGGCAGGACTGCGACGGAAGCCATGATTGCGACGGAATCGCAATTGGTGAGCAAATTCTCGTTCGGCATCCCCATCGCCTCGGGCGTTTTCCCAACTCATTTTAAGGCAAGGTTGGTAGATGTCAGACACAGACACGGTTCCTGAGTCGCAAGCGAATGACGACGCGGGTTATGTTGCGCCTGTTTTGGACTCCGATCCCGCAGAGACCAAGGAGTGGATGGATTCGCTTGAATACATCCTGAAGACCAAAGGTCCAGAACGCGCAAAGTTTTTGCTCTCCGCCCTGGAAAGCGAAGCCATGGAGAAGGGTGTGGAACTTCCGCATCCGCTTAACACGCCGTACATCAACACGCTTCCTCCGAGCAGCCAAAATCGCTATCCCGGCAATCGTGAAATCGAACGCCGCATCAAGAGCATCATTCGCTGGAATGCGATGGCCATGGTCGCTCGGGCCAACAATGTAGATCCGATCGGCTCGGCGGACACATCTCGACATTTGCTTCGTCCGCCACCCTGTACGAAGTTGCTTTCAATCACTTCTTCCGCGGCCGTGGCGAATCGGGCTTCGACGGCGATCAAATCTACTTCCAAGGCCATGCTTCGCCCGGCATGTACTCGCGCGCCTTTCTCGAAGGTCGCCTCACCGAAGAGAACCTGGACAACTTCCGTCGCGAACTGCAGCCCGTCCAAGGCCTCTCTTCGTATCCGCATCCTTGGCTGATGCCAGACTTCTGGGAGTTTCCCACGGTCTCGATGGGCCTGGGCCCGATCATGGCGATCTACCAAGCTCGCTTCAACGAGTACCTGCAAAGATCGTGGCATCACAGACACGGCTCAACAGAAGGTCTGGGCCTTCCTGGGCGACGGCGAATGCGACGAACCAGAATCGCTCGGCGCCATCACGCTGGCTGGCCGCGAAAAGCTGGACAACCTGATCTTCGTCATCAACTGCAACCTGCAACGACTCGACGGTCCGGTCCGCGGCAACGGCAAGATCATTCAGGAACTGGAAGGGCTCTTCCGCGGTGCCGGCTGGAACGTCATCAAGGTCATCTGGGGCGATGATTGGGACGCACTGCTGGAAAAGGACGAAACGGGCCTGCTCGTCAAACGCATGGGCGAGGTCGTCGATGGCCAGTATCAAAAATACATCGGCATGCCGGGCTCGTACATTCGCGAGCACTTCTTCGGCAAGTATCCCGAGCTGCTCGAACTGGTCGAAAACTACTCCGACGAAAAACTCGAAAAGCTTGCGTCGTGGCGGTCACGATCCCGAAAAGGTCTATGCCGCTTACAAGGCGGCCGTGCGAACACAAGGGCCAACCGACCGTCATCCTGGCCAAGACGATCAAGGGTTACGGCCTGGGCGAAGCGGGCGAAGGCCGCAATATCGCCCACAACCAGAAGAAACTCGAACGAGCGAAGAACTGCTCGAATTCCGCACTCGCTTTGGCATTCCGATTTCGGACGAAGAGGTCGGCAAGGCTCCGTTCTATCAAGCCGCCGCGAAGACAGCGTCGAGATGAAATACCTGCGCGAACGCCGCGCGGCACTTGGGTGGCCCGTGCCGTCGCGACCGACGCGCATCCCAAGACTGGAAGTGCCCACGCTGGCCGAATACACAAGAATTCCTTGATCGGCAGCGACGGGAAAGAAATGTCCACCACGATGGGCTTCGTCCGCTTGCTGCAACAAGCTTTGCCGACGACAAGAAGATCGGCAAGAACATCGTGCCGATCGTGCCCGACGAATCGCGCACGTTCGGCATGGAAGGCATGTTCAGCGAGGTCGGCATCTACGCCCACGCCGGCCAGCTTTACGAACCGGTCGATTCGCGACATGATCGCCGTACTACAAGGAAGCCAACGACGGCCAAATCCTGGAAGAAGGGATCACCGAAGCCGGCTCGATGTCGTCGCTTCAATGCCGCCGGCACGGCCTATAGCTCGCACGGCATCAACATGATTCCGTTCTTCATCTACTACTCGATGTTCGGCTTCCAGCGGATCGGCGATCTGATCTGGGCCGCGGCCGACATGCGGGCCAAAGGCTTCTTGCTCGGCGGCACCGCCGGTCGCACCACGCTCAACGGCGAAGGCCTGCAGCATCAGGACGGCCACAGCCTGCTCAACGCGATCGCCTTCCCCACGGTTCGCGCCTACGACCCGGCCTTTGCGTACGAGACCGCCGTCATCATCTTCGACGGCCTGAAAAAGCTGTACGAAGAAGGCGAAACGGCAATCTATTACCTGATGGTCAGGTAATGACAACACTACGCCCACCCCGCCATGCCAGAAGGTGTCGAAGAAGGCATCATCCAAGGCATGTACAAGTTCTCGACCAAGACGGCCGAGAACAGCAAGCTGAAGGTCAACCTTTTCGGCAGCGGAGCCATCCTTCCGCATGTCCTTAAGGCCCAAACCATGCTGGCCGAGAAATACGGTATTAGCAGCAACGTTTGGAGTGTCACCAGCTACACCCAGCTACGTCGCGACTGCCATTCCTGCGAACGATGGAACATGTTCCATCCGACCATGCCACGCAAGCGCAGCTATGTCGAGCGTGTACTAGACGGCGAAAACGGCCTGTTTATTGCCGCCAGCGATTACGTGCGTGCACTTCCAGAGCAAATCACTCGCTGGATTCCTGGTGAGTTCTTTGCACTGGGAACCGATGGCATGGGGCGTAGCGAATCTCGCAAAACCCTCCGCCGCCATTTCGAAGTGGATGCGGAATGCATCACGCTGGCAACCCTATATCGCTTGCATCGCCGCGGTGAACTAGACGCCAAGGTCGTCCAGCAAGCCATCGTGGATCTTGGGATCGACCCTGAAAAGGTAGATCCTTATTTCGCCTAAGCTGTCGTCGTTCCAGGCCTGTTCCATACGTGCCGAACCAATTACGGCACGTCGATTTCTTTCCCAAGCTAAAACTACGCCATGTCGATTGAAGTAAAACTGCCGAATTTGGGTGATGGTATCGACTCCGGGGACGTTGTCGAAATCCTCGTGAAAGAGGGAGACGTCATCGCCAAGGATCAAGCCATCCTGGAAATGGAAACTGGCAAGGCAACCATGCAGGTTCCTTCCAGCCATGCCGGCAAGATTATCAAGGTTCACGTCGCCCAAGGACAAAGCGTCCCAGTTGGCGGCACCTTGCTGACTGTGGAAGGTGTCGCAGCCTCTTCGGCTCCTGCCGCCAAACCCGCTGCTCCTAAGCCTGCTGCAGCTCCTCCGAAGGCTCCTGCACCAACTCCAGTTGCTGCTGCCCCAGCCCCAACACCGGTTCAGCCAGTTGTCGCCGCTCCTGTGGCACCCGCTCCCGTTGTTATCAAGCCACTAACCCCAGCAGCACCAGCTCCGGTGCCGACGCCAGTTGTTGCGGCCACGGCCGTAGCAGATTCCGACGTCGCCGCTGGTCCAGCCGTTCGCCGATTTGCTCGTGAAGTTGGCGTTGATCTGGCCCGCGTCACTGGGTCTGGCCCTGGCGGCCGGATCTCGCGTGAAGACGTCCTCGCCGTTGTACGTCAAGCCAGCAGCCAAGCCGCTGTCACGGCCGCAGCCGGCAGCAAGTCCAAATCCACCTCCACGGCCAACAGCCGTGACAATTGGGGCCCGGTTCGCCTAGAACGCCTCCCGAAGATTCGCAAGGTAATCGCCAACAAGATGCATGAGTCTTGGACGACTTGCCCTCGCGTTACCAACTTCGATGATGCTGACGTTACCGAGCTCGAAAAGATCCGCTCCTCGAGCAAAGATGATTATGCCAAGAAGGGGATCAAGCTCACCAGCCTTCCTTTCGTCATCAAGGCGGTTGCTTCGGCGCTTCGTTCCCACCCCGTGATGAACGCCTCGATCGACATGGTCAACGACCAAATCATCTACAAGGAATACGTCAACGTTGGCATTGCCGTCGATACCGAACGCGGCCTAGTCGTCCCCAGCCTGCGTGGTGCTGACGAAATGTCGATTGCTGACATTGCCCGCGCTTTGGCAGGCCTGGCTGACAACGTACGTGACAACAACTTCAGCGTGGCCGACCTACAAGGGAGCACCTTCACGATCAGCAATCTGGGGGCCATTGGTGGCACCTACAGCACGCCCATCATCAACACGCCAGAAGTCGCCATCCTGCTGGTCGGCCGTTCGCGGAAGATGCCGGTCGTGGTGGATGATCAAATTGCCATTCGCTTGATGATGCCACTTAGCTTGGCCTATGACCATCGCCTGGTAGATGGCGGCATTGCTGCTCGCTTCCTCAACGATGTGATCGACTACCTAGAAGCCCCAGGCCGTCTGCTACTGGCTCCGTAAGGTTCTGGCTCCTTCGATGGAGAACACCTTGGTCAACGAAAAAAAGAGCCACAATATACCTGTGACACTTTCCTAACCGAGGGATCGAATGACTGAGGTTTGGCGGAAACTGAAAGTTGGAGACCGAATCAGACTCACTGAGATGCCCCCTGAGTTCCTTCGGGAAGGCTGTTACCTTCATCCAGACACCAAGCGTGTCTACAAGAAGCTAGTGGCACGCAAGCGTCCGCTTCGGATTTACAAAGTTCGAGATGGAGGCCCGTGGATTCATTGCAGATTCCGTCGCAAGAATGGCCGCTTGGAGTATCACTGGCTTCTGTTCAACCACGGCGGAATCGTGAGAGTGAGCCGTCGAGCAACTACCTGAATGGGCAAGTGTGTCAGGTATTTTATTACACAAAAAAAGGTGCGGCTTAGATATCACATCTAGGCCGCACCTTTTTGTTTTTCTAGCGAGCTTTACGAGCTTCTAAAGCCGCCCTAGCAAGGGAGCTTCCAGCCGTTTGGCAGGGTCGATTCCTTCACCACCACGGGAATTCCATCCCGTACGATGCAAGGCTCGTCTTCGCCCCACTCGTCAACGCCGGACGTATTGGCAATGGTGACCTTTTCACCAATACGGCAATTCTTATCGATGATCGCACCGCTAATCACGCTACCGTTGCCAATTCCAAGCGGAGGCAGGCCGGCGGCTGTATTGGTCGCTCGGTCCTTCTGACGCTCGTATTCATCCGCACCCATGATGATGGAGTTTTTGATCGTCACCCCTTCACCGATGATGCAGCGTAAGCCGATCACACTATTTTCAATGACCGCTCCCTTACCGATACGACAGCCGTCCGCAATCGTACTGCCGTGAATCGTTGCTCCTTCAAGCAACGTTGGGGGCAGGAAGCGGGCGCGGGTGTAAATCGGGGCTTCAGGTACTGCCACATCAAATGGCGGATTAGCACCAGCCAAGCTCAGGTTGGCCTCGTAAAACGCCTTGATCGTACCGATGTCTTCCCAGTAACCGTCGAACAGGTGCACAAATACCTTGCGTGCACGAACCGAGGCAGGGAAGATCTCTTTGCCAAAGTCGTGGTAAGACGTCTTGCTAAGCACGTCCACCAAGACATCTCGGTTGAAAATATAGATGCCCATGCTGGCTAGACAGTCGCGCCCTGGCTCGGAATGCCCCGGGCATCGATCCACGCAGGATCCATCCGAACGAGGTCCATTTCCTTGTCCGTTTGAGGCTTTTCCAAAAAGCCCGTCACCCGGCCATCATCTCCAACTCGCATTACACCCAAAGATTTCGCTGCTTCACGCGTTACCGGCATTGCGGCAATCGTCGCATCAGCCCCGTACTTCTTGTGGGTTTCAAGCAATTCACGGAAATCCATCCGGTACAACTGGTCACCGGAAAGGATCACGACATATTCAATTCCAGGCTGCTGGATATAGCGCAAGTTCTTACGAACCGCATCCGCCGTACCTTGATACCAAGCCTTGTTCTCTTCATCCATGGTTTGCTGAGCTGCCAGCAGCTCCACAAAACCGCCGTCAAAGTGATCGAAGCGGTACGTTTGGCGGATGTGGCGATGCAAGCTGACAGACATAAACTGCGTCAGCACATACATCCGATTCATGCCACTGTTAATGCAGTTCGACAGGGGGATATCAATCAGACGATACTTCCCTGCAAGCGGCACGGCCGGCTTGCTGCGAAACTTGGTCAGCGGATAGAGGCGAGTACCACGGCCGCCGCCAAGTACCAAGGAAATTACATTGCGCATCGTGTTGGTTCTTACTCAATTGCTTGTGGGTCCGAATCCATTGCGGGCTTAACACGCCCAAGCGATCCATAGAATAACACCACTTAAGTGCTCAGCGGCAAGGAGCACGCCCTCAATGTGGCCTAAGTGTGCAAAAGCTTTCCGTTCCGCCTCGATTTCTGCGCTCAAAACGAGTCCCAAGCTGTGCGTAGCCGCCCACATCGCGCACCTTTCAGACAATTAAAAAACGTGACAAAAGGGCGGCCACGCAAATCCGCTTTTCAAATAGCCCGCAAATCGCCAGCACTGCCTATTTTCGCGCCCCAGGGCGGCAACTCTCATCCGCGTCCCGCTACGAATCCTATTGACGCGAAGGGGCATTTTTTCGTACTTCTTCACACATGTCGGCGGCCCTCTACCCAAGATCGGGCTGTCCGCCTTTTTGCGAATCCATTCCGCAGTGGCTCGCTCAATCCCCGCTGACCCCATTTGCTACACACCATGCTCCACCAACCTACCCACCGCCGATCCTTGCCCCATTCACTAATAATGGCCGGGATTTTCACCTTCGCCTCCCTGTTCGCCCTGGCGGGCTTCACCTGGGGACAAGACAGCGTCGCTCCGAGCGCGCCGGTTGGTCCCCCCAAAGGCCGCCTGGCCAAGAATGTCGCCGTCTTGGCAACCTCCGCAGATGCCAAAACGGGCGCTGCAACCGCAGAAGAGTCTTCGACGGGTGACGAGGCAGCAAGTTCTAGCTGGATTCCTGCCAACCTAGACCTAACGTCCGTCATGCAAGTCGTCTACCGTGTTTGGCACTTCCAGCTGACGACCGTTGGCAAAGATACTCCGATCACTGTGGGCACGCTCATTACGGGGCTGTCACTATTTATCCTGGGATACTTTGCCGCAAAAAGCATCGCCAGTTGGCTTGAAAAGCGAGTCTTCAAGCGGCTGGGGATTCCACCAACAGCGGCTGCACCGCTTCAAAAGATTGCGTTTTACACGCTGGTCGCCACTTTTACGTTTTTCACGCTCAATTATTTGAGCGTTCCTTTGGCCGCGTTCACGTTCCTCGGTGGTGCATTTGCTATCGGTGTCGGTTTCGGAAGCCAAAACCTGATGAACAATTTCATCAGCGGTTTGATCCTCTTGGCCGAACAGCCCATTCGTGTTGGCGACGTGATTCAGATCGATGGCTTCACCGGCAAGGTGAGCGAGATTGGTGCCCGCAGCACACGCATTACGACCGGCTCCAATACGGAGATCATCGTTCCCAACAGCACATTCCTCCAAACCAACGTTGTGAACTGGACCCTTTCCGACGACCGAATCTGTGCCAACATTAAGGTCGGCGTCGCCTACGGCTCGCCAGCTCGTCAAGTGGCGGAGCTCCTTCGCAAGGCCGCCGTCGAACAACCGGGGGTACTTTCCAAACCTGCCCCAAATGTTGCGTTCACGAACTTTGGCGAACATGCGCTGGAGTTTGAACTAAGCTACTGCGTACACATGGGACAAACCGACCGTGGCAAGACGGAAAGCGAGCTCCGCTTCCGCATTGATGAGCTATTTGCCGAGCATGGCATCTTGGTCGCCTATCCACAACGGGATGTTCACCTCAACCTGCTACGGCCGCTCGAAGTGCGTCTGCAAGACCCTCGCGGCAACCTCCTCAGCAGCTTGTCTGCTCGAGGTGAAGCCGCGTGAGCAAGCGACGGAAAAAGGCTAGTAGCATTTCCTACAAAAGGCGGACCAAGCCCGGCGATTCCCCCGGCTTGGTCGTTGCCGACCCTGCTCAGCCGCCGTCGATCATGCATGTCTTGGCATATTCGCCAACAGGCATTCAAGAATCCAATAGTTGCCAAGTCGCAGACATCCCCAAATTCGTCGAGAACAACTCGGTCGTATGGATCAATGTCGAAGGTCTGGGCAACGTCAAACTCATCGAAGACCTCGGTGAACTCTTTTCGATTCACCGCCTAGCGCTTGAGGATGTCGTTAACGTCCATCAGCGAGCCAAAGTCGAAGAGTACGGCCACACTCTGTTTATCGTGCTGCGCATGGCCAGCTGCAACGAACGTGCTGGTACTGAGCAACTCAGCATGTTTGTAAACGGCAAGGTGATCATCACTTTTCAGGAAGGGCATCCTGGCGATTGCTTTGATCGTGTTCGCCAAAGGATTCGCGAAGGGGGCGGTCGCATCCGACAACTCGAGAGCGACTACCTTGTCTATGCATTGATCGATGCCGTCGTCGACGCCTACTATCCAGTGCTGGAAAAGTACGCCGAGCGCCTCGACGAACTGGAAGACTTGGTCCTCACCAGCACCGGCCGTGAAGTCATGGACCACCTCCACGAAGTGAAGGCCGACCTATTGCTTTTACGGCGAGCCATTTGGCCGCAGCGAGAGGCGATTAGCCAACTCGGCCGCGATGGCACACTCTACATGAGCGATGCGACCCGCGTCTATCTAAGAGACTGCCACGACCACGTCGTTCAAATCGTGGAATTGGTCGAAACCTATCGTGAGCTCACTGCCGACCTGCGCGATCTCTTCATGTCGAGCATCTCCAATCGCATCAATGAAACTATGCGCGTGCTCACCATTATGTCCACCATCTTCATTCCGCTGACGTTTATCGCCGGCATCTATGGAATGAACTTTGACCATGAGAATGGCAAGCTGCCACTAAACATGCCAGAGCTCCACTGGTATTGGGGCTATCCCGCTTGCCTACTGTCGATGGTGATCACCGCCATCATCATGGTCATCTACTTCTATAGGCAAGGCTGGATCTTCACCGGTCGCCGTTAAACAGCTTTAGTAGCCTCTACGGTGACACTTCGAAATTCAATACCGGCCACGGTTGTCCAAGGCTCTGCTTGACGCGAGAGCACTCGCACTTCCGCAAATCCTGCGGCCTGGAATCGGGCTAAGAACTCACGCTCTTCAAAGGCGCCGCTGATACATCCGCTCCATAGAATAGGGTCCTCTTTTAACGTCTGAGGAACCGACTCGCTGGCGACAATATCGCTAATGACGGCTCGACCACCGCGCTTCAGCACACGAAAGATCTCCGCAAACAGTTGGGATCGAGATTGCTCCGTAACCAAGTTAAGCACGCAGTTGGAAAGCACCAACGAAATCGTTTCGTCGGGCACTAAGGGATTCGTCCGAGATCGCTGCTCGACCTCCTCTTGCAACATCGCCCACTGGGCACTGGTAGTAATCGGCTGCGATGATAGTCGCTGCTGCAACCAGTCAAGGTCCAATCGCAAGTCTTGAATGCGGCCTTGGTGAAACCGAACGTTGTCCCACCCAATTCGCCCTGCGATTTCTGCTTGGTACTTCCTGGCCAGTCCCAGCATATCCAGGTTCATATCGACCCCGGTCACACTTCCCGTGGGACCTACCATCTGCGAAGCGATATAGCAAATCTTTCCGCCGCCGCTTCCCAAGTCCAGCACAGTGTCCCCGAGTTTTACATACTGCGAGGGATCGCCACAGCCGTAATCCCGTTCAATCAACTCCGTTGGCAAAACTTGCAGGAACTTGGGATCGTAGGAAACCGGACAGCACAGCGCCGGCTCAACCTGCATCGATGCGGCAGAATACCGATCCCGAACGGCCGATTCAACCGTCGCTGGAGTACAGCAACTTCCTCCGCCACAACAAGATTCTCCCTTGCTTGGCGCTGATGCCGAATTGCCAATCGTGACCAAAGGAAGTGACATAGCGATTCTGCTTTGCGGAGGAACGATGATCTAAAAAGGGGCATTTGCAACAGACTCTAATCCTAGCAGTTTTCGTCCATGTCATCAAAGCAAGGCAACTTCGCAATTCGTTCCCACCATTGTTTGAGCAGACCATTCCGACCACAATAGAACGCTATGCACGAACTACTCTCCGCACTTCATGAAATCCTCACGCGATCACAGCCAGCGGCCTATTGCCGTTTGGTAGAAACCCGTGGTTCCACGCCGCAAAAGGCTGGCGCTGTCATGATCGTTCATGCCAACGGCCATCAGTGGGGAACCATCGGCGGTGGATGCATCGAAGCCGAAGTAAAACGCCGTGCGATTGCCCTGCTACAAGAGGGGCATGGTCAGATTTGCCCCTTCCAGCTCGATGGTGACTACGGCTGGGACGATGGCTTGATCTGTGGTGGCCGGATGAAAATCTGGATTCAACCCATCTGCCAAAACGAGCAATCCAAAGCCTACTTTCAAGCTCTCGCCAAGGAGGCCGATGCCGGGCGTGGACTTACAGAGATCGTTCAGCATGAAGAAAAAAGCCTCGTAGACGGCGGAACCTCCACAGGAGCCCTATTGCTGGATGCCAACGGACAGCCCCTCGCCAGCCTCGAAAGTGGCGGCCTCTCCGCCTGGCAGCAATCCGCCCTAGCATCCTATCGCTCCTTATCCAGTCGCCCCCGGCCGTACTGCGATGAACACTTTGCCTTCCTTCCCACGCTTCCCCGTTACCGCCTGCTGATCATCGGTGGTGGACATGTTGGCCAAGCGGTTGCTAACCTCGCTGCGGAACTCGACTTTGAAGTCTGGGTCGTCGATGACCGTGAAGACGTCATCTCGCAGGAGCGATTTCCCAAATCCACGCGGCGCATCTGCGGCCCCTTAGAAGAGGTCCTGCCCAAGCTAGAAATTACGGCAAGCACGTACTGCCTGATTGTGACACGCGGCCACAACCACGATGAGGAAGCTTTGCAGCTTTTGGCAGAGCGTGGCGCACGTTATCTCGGCATGATTGGCAGCCGTCGAAAAATCAAGTTGATCTTTGACGACCTTGTCTCGCGCGGCACGCCTGCCGAGGCGCTTGAAAAAGTCTTTGCACCGCTCGGGATCGATATCGGCTCACAATCAGTGATGGAAATTGCCGTCAGCATTTGTGCCGAGTTGATCGCCCATCGCAATCTCGCTGGCCAAGTACCCGGCCGACGTGATCGCATCCCGGTCCGTTGAATACGTAACTTTACTTTCCGCCAGTAAACTGCCCGAGGTAGCCATGCAACAATCGCCTATCCCCAAAAGGTCCTTTGGCATTCTGCCAGCCGGCGGAGAGAGTCGGCGGATGGGAACTCCTAAGTTGCGGCTCATTTGGCAGGGGTTACCGCTGCTGTTACACGCCGTCCGGGCCATGCGAGCGGGGGGCGTTCGGCATCTGTGCGTGGTTTTACATCCTGATTTGGCCGATATGGCTCCCGGCTGCCAATCCCAAGGGGCAATTCCTCTGGTTCTTGCTCAGCCAACGGCCGACATGAAGCAATCGATCCTGGCCGGCGTGAATTTGCTCAGCCAGCCAGTTTTCGCCACAGGCCAACGATCCGCTGCTGCTTGCCCCGTCAGATTTGCCACAGCTTTCCACCTGCTTAACCCAAGCTCTCTTAGACCAACACGCAATCCTGAGCAAAACGTTGCCCGCAGAACAAGCCTGCCCCATCCTCATTCCCACGCTGGCAGAAAAGAAGGGGCATCCGATCCTGCTTCCTTGGCATGTTACGTCGCAGATTGCCCAGCTCGGGCCCGAAGAAGGGGTGCGAGACCTGTTAGATCGCTATCCAACGTTAACCATTCCGTGCGACTCACTCGAGGCCGACCGTGAAGCCTCGTTCGCCGACATTGACACGCCTAGCGATTATCAGCGGCTCCTACAACAAGCCCCTGGCAAGTAACCCATAATAGTCCTGTGCGGGCCCCCTTTCTTTGTCCCCACGCGGGTCCTAAACTTGGGGGGTGACGGTAACGGAGGTTTTCTTACCTTGCCTGCCCGTTCGTTAAGCCCCCGCAGTCTCTTCTGGCAAGCTGTGGAAAATCCAAGATGCAGATGCTTTGTTCGTTCAAGCGGGACGACCGTCGTTGGTTCTCAGGCATGCGACTGCTTGGACTTGGCCTACTTCTACTAACACTCTTTGCTTCCTTCTCGGGCTGTTCCGGCTGCAGCAAGGAAGACCCCATCGCCAAAGCAAAGCGATTGGAAGAGGAAAAGGCCAAGGCAGAGGAAGAGAAAAAACGTAAGGAGAAGGAAAAGCCCAAGCCTGACTTTGAAATGGTCGGCATCGAAGTTTTTCCCAGCCCGTTTTATAAGCTCACTCCAGATGACGCAAATCTGAAGGACCCCAAGGACCGCAAAGAAAATAAAGAGGGCAAGCGAGAGCCGCTGCTAAAATCAGGACACTGGGGCACCGGCCTGGCGTACTGGCGAGCCAACAACTTTGACTTCTCAGGCCGACTTCGCTCATCTTATGGTGACGGCCGAAATCCACTCGATATCGAGCGGACCAACTTCCGCCTCGATACCCTCCGCCCAGCCGTTTTAACCAAAGGGCAAACCAAAGCACTCGAAACCACCTTCTTTGCCCCTCGTCGCTCGGAAGAGGATGGAAAGCTTGGCTTCTTCCAGATGGAGATGCGGGCAGGGCGCAGCGGTGGCGTCAAGGATGAGCGTGGTTTCAACGGGCGTTCGATCAATGCCCATGAGTATTTCTTTGTCGTCCTCACTTCGTTTGAAGGCAGGTACGAATTCCTGCGCAAAAACGATGACACGTTCCCCTCCATGTGCCTGCGAGAAGAGAACGACCTCGACGGTGAATTGCGGTTTTACCATGTGCAGGCTCCTTCAATCAAAAGCCGCATCCCGCTCAGCGAATACTCGCTCGCGTGGACCAGCGTCGCCTGCATCCTGCTTGACGATGTCGATCCGGTCTTGTTTTCTACCGGACAACAAACTGCCTTGCTCGATTGGTTGCACTGGGGCGGTCAAGTCTTGATCAGTGGCCCCCAATCGTTGGACCGCCTAAAAGGCTCCTTCCTAGAACCCTATTTGCCAGCCACGGCGGGTGATTCGTGCAAGCTGGACGCTGCCGCCCTGGCAGAACTGAATGAATACTGGTCCCTCAAGGCCGCCAAAAACCCTGATCGCGATCAACCCAATATCCTCGTGACGCCCGACAAGCCAATCATCGGCGTGACGCTGGAAAAAACGGAGGGCTCCGACTTCCTTCCCCATACGGGAAACCTCGTCGCAGAAAAGCGAGTAGGGCAGGGGAGGGTCGTCGTTACAAGCTTCCCCATGGCTGACTTCCGCATCCAAAACTGGCGCAACTACGACGGCTTTTTCAATGGCTGCTTGCTCCGCCGTCCGCCGCGTGACTTTTTCATCTCCGAGGAACAACCCGGTCGCCCAGGCTTTGGAACCTTTACGCTCGGCCCTTCGTTCCGCTGGCAGTTGTCGTCGGCAACGGGCACTCTTACACGCCTGCCTGAAGACCCACGCATCATCTCGACCCTGCGGTATTTCAGCCGCGACTCGGGACAACTTGACGGCGACAAGCCACAAAAACTTCCCCCACGTTCCAACACGCTTCCCCTTGTTCTCGATAAAGATGGCCTTCCCAGCATGACGCCCCTCAACAACTATGAGGCTCGCGGCCGTCGCTGGTGGGAATACGATTATTCCGATGATGCCACCGCCTTTGATGAGTGGCATTTTGCCGGAGCCGAAGGCCAGGCAGGAGCAGGCGTTGCTGGCTGGAATGATTTCAGCGGCGCAGCCAATGCCTCCCGCGATACGCTCCGCGACGCGGCCGGTATCCGCATTCCGACCGGCCTGTTTGTCATGCAAGTGCTTGCGGTCTATTTGCTGATCCTGGTTCCCGTTAACTGGTTTGTCTTCTGGATGATCGGGCGCGTCGAATGGGCCTGGGCCTGTGCTCCCATCATTGCTTTGCTAGGAGCCTTCGCGGTTATCCGCTTGGCGCAGCTGGATATCGGGTTCGCCTACAGCCGCACCGAAGTAGCCATCCTAGAAACTCAGGGCTCTTATGACCGGGCTCACCTTACGCGATTCACCACGCTATACACCTCCCTTTCATCCGCTTACCGACTCGATTTCGAAGATCCTTCCGCCCAATCGCTTCCGTTCTCTACGGATCCAGATTTCCAGCGTGCCTTGGGGCGATCGATCCCGACTTGCAGCCTCGAACGTGAACAACAAGTCAGCCTTTCGAATATTCAGGTGCAGTCCAACTCCACCGGGACAGTTCGTAGTGAGCACATGGTAAGTGTCGCGGGTGGTTTGGCTCTCACCGGCAATGAAGTATCCGGCTTTCGCCTCAAAAACGGTACGGACTTTACCCTGAAAGACCTTGGCATCCTGCGCCGCAGCCTTCAAACGCGGCAGATCGAAGCTGCCCTGATCTCAGAACTTGCACCAGGCGTCTCAAAAGACCTCTCGTTTGAACCGGTTGCAGAAAACGACTTGGCCGAGCTTTGGAAGTCTTCGGAGATGATGTATACCAACACTAGCATCTTTACGACTCCCGGCGTGGTTCGTCTGGGTCGCATCGTCAAGGTTGCCCTTGACCGGATGGTGCTTTTACCGGGCGAAGTTCGCTTACTTGCCTGGACCGACGACGAGATGCCAGGCGTCTCGATTCGGCCGGCCGCACCTCAAAACCAAGTTCGCACCCTTGTCCTAGCCCACTTGGCTCACGCCCCGTTGCCAGAACCCAAACGGGACTGGAACGTCTATCGAGACATTCGCCCCGAACGAGAAATCTTTGACGGCACCACCACGGATTTAAACGCCACTCCTACGTCTTTGAAAACCGAGCAAGGCCCGATCGCACCATGATTGAATTGACCAACTTTGGCAAAGACTACGGTGATTTTGCGCGGTCGATTGCCTCAACCTCAAAATCGAGGCAGGGGAGATGTTCGGCTTTATCGGCCCCAACGGCGCCGGCAAAAGCACGACCATCCGCTTCCTCGCCACGCTGCTCAAAGCCTCTCGCGGCGAAGGGATGGTCAACGGCCATAGTGTGACCAAAGACCCCATGTCGGTCCGTTATAGCATCGGCTATATGCCCGACAACTTCGGCGTCTACGACGGCATGCGGGTTTGGGAATTCCTCGACTTTTTCGCCGTCGCTTACAAGATCGGCCGTAGCAAGCGCAAGCAAGTCATCAGTGACGTTTTGGACCTACTCGACCTCGGCCACAAGCGAGACGACTACGTCAACGGCCTATCACGCGGCATGAAGCAGCGCCTTTGCTTGGCCAAAACCCTCGTCCACGATCCACCAGTTTTGATTCTGGACGAACCTTCCTCGGGTCTGGACCCTCGCGCTCGTATCGAAGTGAAGGCGCTGCTCAAAGAGCTGCGCCGGATGGGCAAAACAATCCTCATTTCCAGCCACATCCTCACCGAACTGGCCGACTGCTGCACCAGCATCGGCATTGTCGAGCGGGGCCAACTGCTGATGCACGGCCCCATCGAAGATGTCTATCGCCGCATCCGTGGCAATCGGACGGTCGAGGTTCGCTTCGTCGACAAGATGGACGTCGGCCTCTCCGTCATTCGCAGCAACCCTCACACCCGCAACGTGGTGGTCGATGTCAATCACTGCGTCGTCGAACTGGACACTGACGACAAGGGCGTCGCCGAACTTCTCACGCAGTTGATTCAAAACAAGGTCGAAATCCGCACCTTCGCCGAAAAAGACCCTTCCCTCGAAGACGTCTTCATGATGGTGACAAAGGGGCTGGTGACGTAAAAACCAATCGGCTCGCTAAGCAAGCATAAACCTCGTTTTTAAACGCGAGAAACAATTAATGGCTGAAATATCGAAATCGAGTTTAGATTTACTTGACACCGCCAGACGATGGCATAGTTCAGACCTTCGGCACACTGCAGTTGCAGCCGTTGAATTGGTATTAGAAGTGTCTAAAAATACCGGAATCGGTTGGAAATACTCTCAAAAAGAAAGGCAGTGGACCGCAAACCCCAATTTTATTGCGTTTAGGTTTCCTGCGCGAGTCGATCAACTAACCATTTGGCTCTACACTCGGGGGTTAATTGCAGAAATTGATGGCCTTGAATTCTGTGGTGATCGTCCTAAAAGGACACCTCCCACCTATCAATGTGTAAAAGTTAATTCCCCCAATCAGCTCCCCTCTCTTACGAGGTACATTCATCAAGCTTACAGATTACGAAGTGAACGATGACTTTTCTCAACAGTACGTGAACAACGTACTCAATTTGGGGCTGCGACATCTCCTACTCCACCTTCCTCAAATCCCGGCCCCCCTTAACGCTCTTCACCTGCACGGCCTGGGGCTTCGCACCACGCACAATCCAGCGAACAAAAACCGCACCATTCCCCGGCACAGAATCCAACTTCACCTCTTCCGGATGACGCTTCTGCTCATGCGGCGATTGAAAGAGCGGCTCATCCGAGACTAGCGCTGCCAGTACTTGAAAGCCTTCCCCTTTCATCGTCACCACATCCGGCGGGGTTAGCTTCCGCTGAACATCGGTCGCGGCATGGGTTGGCACCGTCTTGTCATTCCGTACGACGGCCGTCACTTCATGCACATCGCCTCCCAGCGATTTCACACTCACCTCGGCCACTTTCACCAGCGGGCATTCATCCGCGTGGTACAGCGTAAAGGCCATGTTTCGATGGCACTCTTCTTCCAGCAAAAAGGCAGGGGGCTGACGAATCCAGCTCTTCTTAAAGCCGCCTACTTCTACCTTGCCGTACTGCGGATGCTCCACTTCATGCCAAGGAATCAGCCCATCATCCAGCAGCAAATACTTATTGAACGTGTTCTGAATCTCGTCCGAGCCAAAATAGCCAAAGTCCTGATGTTCCTTGGAGCGGAAGAAGTTGAACGGCGTAAACAGTTCATTGGTAAACGTGAACACCCCCTGCGTCTGGTGCAGCCAATCGACTTCGCCACCCCAAACCTCATACAGGTCATTCGCAATGTTCATATAGCGATAGCCCGGAAGCAATTGCTCACCCCGCTTGGCCAGCTTATCGTAAACGCGAATGTCCGCGCCATCAAAAGCATCTTGCTTGGCCCCCGGTCCCCGCAAAATCATCCCACCCGCATTGTGATAGCTCTGTGCACCGGCAATATGCGGATGGGCAGCGATAAACTCCGCCACCATCCGATTCTCTAAGATCGAATTCGGATAGCGATATGCCCCACGCTGAATGTGCCGTGGCTGCCAATTCCATCCCCAATCCCGATTCGGATCGTAAGAACCCACACCATCTTCATTCACTTCCCCATCGCCGTCATTGTCTTTTCCTTCAATCCCCAGCAGACGATACTCTCCCTTTTCCCCCGGCTTCACGGGAACCATCAAGTGCGGAAAGTCAGGATGTGCTTTGTGTGTGCCATGCGGGTCTTTGATTCGCATGTCGGCCAAATGCCCATCCCCATCCAGATCGTCGGCCGGATCTTCATCGACCAGTCCATCCCGGTCATCGTCAATCGGCCGCTTTCCTGAGCGGGGCGAGTTCGTTGTATTCGCTTTATAGAAGTGGTCATCACGCGAATCGGGGCTCATCATCGGCATCAGATAGAACACCCGCTCGCGCAGCAATCGCCGGATCACTTCGCTCTCGCCGCGCATCTCCGCCAAATACCAAGCGGTGTACAGCACCACTTCAGTAGCCTGAATCTCATTGGCATGGATCGCACCATCAATCCAAAACGCGGGACGCTCTTCGACAGGACCGACCGAAAAGTCCGTCACCGTCAGCACCCACATATCTCGCCCTTCGACGGTCTTTCCCAGACTTTGCAACTTGCAAAATTCCGGATGCTTTTCCGCCAGGGCAGCCAGCAGCGCTCGCGACTCTTCATAGTCGTGATAGCGGTTCCAAGCTGCGGCCACCGCTGGCTTGGCCGGACTCCCCAGCGCACGGTAAGGAAGCTTCTCCTCCGCGCTTACCGCGAAACTCGTCAGCCCCGCAAGTAACGTCAAAGCGGCAAAGCTCCAAACGGCCATCTCACATCGCAAGCTCTTCATTGTCCACACCATCGGCTTATCCTCGTCGCCTCGTCAGGAGGCACTCATCACTGAATATTTTGGGGCTTGGTTGCAGGTTCGCGAAGACGGAATCTACCGTCCTTGCGTGGTTAGCGTTGCTTTCACCGGCAAAAGGGAAGGGGCCTCCAGCGCGATTTCAATCTGTGCTGGAACCTCGCCTGCAAATCGGACGAGCCAGACCTTCTCTCCCTTGCCGTGCAAGCCTTCGAGCTTGGCCATCCGCACGCGAGGCGATCCCACCAAGAACTTCGTCTCAGGAGCAAGTCCTACGAGCTTGGCCTGCAGGGGATAAGGCTCGCCACCAATCTGCCCCATCTCGGTCATCGTCGAAAGCACTCCCGTGTTCCGCGCCTTCATCGTGATTCTCACAAGGCCTCCACCCAGCGCCTCCGCCTTGCTTCCTTCCAGCGACAGCTTGGGAAAATGCTGAAACAGTCCCGATACAAATTCCAGTTGCTTGCCCGCCAGCCCATCCAGCTCGCTCACTGGCGGATGCGATTGAAAGAAGGGCCGAAAGCCACCGACTTCTACCACTTGGCCTGGAAAGTCGGGATGCTCGACCTTGGTCCAATTCGAATACCCCTCACGCTTTTGCTCACCCAGCAGCGTTAGCCACTTCCGTTCATCCATTCCCCGCTTTTCTTCAGGTGGCTTTTCCGCAGGCTTGGCCTCTCCCTCTTTCTTGGCGGGCTCCATCGGCGCTGCAAGCTCGGGCAACTTCACCACCCACCCACGCGATACCAGCGATACTCGCCCGTATTGAAAATAGGCCCAGTTCGCAAACCCCGCTTGCTCCAGTGCAACCGCTGGCGCATCTTGCCCCGCAAAAACCTTCTTGTATTCACCAGAAAGGAAGTCAAGCACCGGAATATCCGCCCCAAGCACCGACGTCTTCATCCGTCCTTGTTCACCCGGTGGATTCGGCTTCGGCGGATTCCACAAGTTCTCGCCGCTGGCAAAACTATAAACGAGCTGCACATTGGGACGATCAAACAAAAAGTCGATCACCGCTCGCACTTCGGGGGCGCTGGCTGCTTGGCTTCCACTTCCCGCTACAAACGGCTTGTACCCATGCGGAAAGTTCCGCAAAAAGACTTCCCCATCGCCAGCGTCTTCGTTCCATTGACCATCCTGGTCGTTATCAATCCCCTCGGTATAAACGCGATACTTCCCGCGCTCTTGCTTGCTCAGTTCGGCCGTCACCATCAAGCGTGGATCAAGCGGATGGGGCAAAAACGTTCCCGTCGAATCCTCCACACGCATCTGCGTGATCCAGCCATCACCATCCAGATCCTCGGGTGGATCTTCTCCTTTGGAAAAATCCCGATCATCATCGGTCAGCGTGTCATTCCCGCTTCGCAAACGCTTGGGGTCTTGAAATGCCTTTTGCAGCGAATCCGGCTCAGGTCGTGGAATCACATACAGCGTGTACTGCTCCAGCCACGCCGCCGTCTCAGGCTTTTCCTTCGCTTTCGCAACAAGCTGCTGCAAAGCTCGCATCGTTAGCTCGGCCCCGACGAGGTTTCCCCCTTCGGTCGAACCCAAAATGGCAATGGCAGGATGCTTCTCCACTTCTCCCTTACCGATGGTGATCGCCCAAATCTCACGCCCACCGGCCGAAATGCCAATGCTCTTCACGCTGACCAGGTCGCTCTCATCGAGCGCCTGCACCTGCTTCACAAAGGTGGCGTAATCCGCATACCCTTGCAGTGCAGGATTGGCCCAGCCAATCCGACCACTAGCCAAAGTGACCAGCACTCCCAAAACCAGCCCAAGCCCGCCGCGCAACGTAGCACCATTCACAGATTGAATCTCCCGCCAGAAGGGGCAGCATCCTAAGGAAGTCAGTAGCTGCGCATTGAGTGAAAGCCCGGCACGATTGAACCGTTGCCAGGGCCCCCTAATATCTTAGTTCAGACCAGCGGCTGGGGACCGCCTAAAATGGCTATTTCGCCAGCCGTTTCTCGGTGATTTCAATCGCTTTTAACAGGCCGCGAGCCTTGTTCAGCGTCTCCTGATACTCGGCCGTCGGGTTGCTGTCCGCCACAATCCCCGCCCCCGCCTGGACATAGGCTTTATCCCCTTGCACCACCAGCGTACGCAAGGCAATACAGGTGTCCATGTTACCGCTATAGTCGATATATCCCACCGCACCGGCATACGGGCCCCGACGATGGGGCTCTAGCTCGTCAATGATCTGCATCGCGCGAACCTTCGGCGCTCCCGAAACGGTCCCCGCTGGCAAGCAGGCCTTCAGCGCATCAAACGCGTCGCAGTCATCCCGTAATTGGCCACTCACATGCGAGGTGATGTGCATCACGTGGCTATAGCGCTCAATCACCATCACGTCCGAGATCTTCACGCTGCCAAACTTGGCAACACGCCCCACGTCATTACGCCCGAGGTCCACCAGCATCACATGCTCGGCCCGTTCCTTCGGATCAGCCAGCAAGTCTTCTGCCAGGCGAGTATCTTCCTCTGGCGTGGCACCACGAGGACGCGTTCCTGCCAGCGGACGAACGGTCACTTCGCCATCCATCACGCGGCACATGATCTCGGGCGAGCTACCCACCAGCGTCGCTTCCGGCGTACGCACAAAAAACATGAACGGGCTCGGGTTCACAACACGTAGCGTGCGATAAACTTCCCACGGCGAGACCTTCAGCTCCAACGTCAACCGCTGGCTCAGCACCACCTGAAAAATATCCCCCGCCAAAATGTATTCGTTGCACTTTTTGACAGCCGCTTCATAGTCGGCCTGGGCAAAGTTCGATTCGTACGCAATCTGCGGTGCACCACCGGTGGCGATATCACTGGTGCAAAGCGGGGCCGTATCATTCAGCTTTTCCACCAAGCGATCCACCCGAGTGCACGCCTCGTCGTACACCTTGCGCAGCGCCGCTTCACTCGCGGCAGGCCCCAGCTTGTCCACGCGGGCCATCGCCACGGCAAACATCGTCTTGTTGACGTTCTCAAAGATGACCATCTGGTCATACAGGCCAAAGCACAAATCGGCCAAGCCCCGATCATCCTTTGGCGCGTTCGGCAAATGCTCGACATACCGCACCACATCATAGCCTGCATATCCAATCGCGCCGCCACAAAACGGGGGCAACTCCGGCAAGTGGACCGCCTGATACGGCTTTAGCAGGTCTCGCAGGTCATCCAGCGGATCTTTGCTGTCATGCGTTTTCACGTCGGTGCCGCGCGTGATTTTGACCTTCTGCCCATGGGCCTCCATCCGCAGAAAGGGCTCCACTGCCAAAAAGCTAAATCGGCCTACCTTCTCGCCACCGATGACACTCTCAAACAGGAACGCGTCTTTCCCGTCGTCCAGCCGAGCAAAGGCTGAAACCGGCGTGAGCGAGTCGCTCAGCAGGCGTCGGTAAACGGGAACCAGCTTGCCAGATGAGGCCAACTGACAAAAAGTGGCGAAATCAGGAGAATGCGTCATGGGAAGCTGGTAGCGGTTCCAATCCAGGCCGTGGCAGAAAAAGCGTGCAATTCTTGGGCTACTTTAGGTTACCAGCGGCCCCGCAAACCAACAACGGCCACACCTCTTATCCCGCTGCTGGTTTACCTGTTCCATGCCAAGCCTTAAATGCTGGCAATCTTGACAGGTCTGGGACGCTTCCTAGAATTCGTTTACGCTGTAGATTAGTGCTTTGCTGATAAGGAATTACGCCGTCACGCCGTGCCGGGGTAAAGCCCCTTTGCAGCCCCATCCTCCGTTCCCCAAGTTTCTTTTTTCGCACCCAGGCAACTTTGCTAGGTCGGTGACTTTATGAAGTGTCAACAGTGCGAAAAACCAGCCACTTTTCACATTACTGAGCTAACCGGTACCCAGCCGCAAGAACACCACCTGTGTGAGAACTGCGCCAAGGTCTACCTAGAACAGAATGAACCCCAGTCCCCCCCGACCGAAACGCTTTCCGGGGCACTGGCCAAGCAGCTCAAAATTGGGCAGGCCGCCGAAGAGCTCGCCAAGCTCGACCAGCGTGTCTGTCCGGTCTGCGGAATCACGTTTTTAGAGTTCCGCAACAAAGGGCGGCTCGGCTGCCCCCATGATTACGTCTTTTTTGAGCGTGAACTTACCCCGCTGATCCTCAATATCCACGGCGATGCCAAACATGTGGGAAAACGCCCACGTCGCGGCGATCATGGCACCGATGACCAGTCCGACCTGATCCGTTTGCGGCGGGATTTGGAGCTGAGCAATCAAGCAGGAAGACTATGAAGAGGCTGCCCGGCTGCGAGACGAGATTCGCAATCTCATGGAGAAGCGGAATCTGGGACGCTAGAAATCGTCGATCAAAAATGTTCCTCAACCAAGATGCCTGCCGCATATCCTTGGTCGAAGCATGGTAGAATCAAGTTCGGAAGTGGCAATTTGCCAAGGAATGCGGCACCGCGGTTCATGAGCACTGTAGAGACTGGCTCGCTATGGATGGAAAATTCGAAGAACTCGCCATACGCAGCGGAGAATGGATGCGCGGCAGTGGTCCTCAATCGGACATTGTCATCAGCAGCCGGATTCGCCTTGTGCGCAACCTTGCGGACTTCCCCTTCATCCGCCGCTGTTCTGAATCGGATCGTGCCAGTATTGAGCGGTCCGTCCAAGGAGCCATTTCGTCGGTCGACAAGTGGAAGGACCTGCTCTACGTCGATATCAGCCGCCTCCCGCAACTTGACCGCCAGTTCCTCGTCGAACGGCAACTGATCAGCCGCGAACTTTCCGAATCTTCCGGGGCTCGCAGCGTCACGATCGACCAACAAGAGACCTTTAGCTTGATGGTCAACGAAGAAGACCACCTTCGCCTTCAAGTAATGCACAGCGGCCTCGACCTGGAATCTGCCTGGGAGCAGATGAACGAGATCGACAACCTGCTGGATGACCGGCTGAACTACGCCTTTCATGAACGCCTTGGCTATTTAACCGCTTGCCCCACCAATGTTGGTACCGGCATGCGTGTTAGCGTCATGCTCCATTTGCCAGCCCTGGTCCTGACACAGCAGATCGACAAGGCCTTCCGCAGCTTGCAAAAGATGGGGCTCGCCGTTCGCGGCCTCTACGGCGAAGGCTCTCAGGCGATGGGAGACTTCTACCAAATTAGCAACCAGATCACGCTCGGCCGCAGCGAGCTCGACCTTGTCAAACAGGTGGGCGAAGTGGTCCCGGCCATGATCGACTACGAGCGTCAAGCGCGGCAATTCCTGGTCAAGGAAAGCCTCAAGGACTTGCATGACCGTGTAAGCCGGGCCTTTGGCATTTTGTGCACCGCCCAAACCATCAGCAGCGAAGAGACCCTGCATTTACTTTCTAGCGTGCGGATGGGGGTCAATCTAGGATTGATCGCAGATGTGGAAATCCCCACCATCAACAAGCTCTTCATTCAAACCCAGCCTGCGCACCTGCAAAAGCTTCGCGGCCTGGAACTCGACACCGCCGATCGCAACGTCGAGCGTGCCCTCTATCTGAAGACGCACCTCAAAGCTGGCGACCATCCGACCGAGTCCAACTAGCTGGCCGCTTTCCCCTGGATAGCGGTTCGATCGAATGCCATCCAAATTCTGGAAAATCCCCTGAAGACCTTCGACCATGTGATAGGTGGCCAGCAAGTCGTATTCTTCGTCGCGAAGGAAGCGAAGGGAAAAATTGGCATTGGCGAGTTAGTAACCGCATACATGCCGAGCCCTCAACAGATCATCAATTGGGGGTTGTAATGATCACGCGAGAAGAATTCGAAATCGTTTGGAATGCAACTGATGGTCAGACGCAGGTGCCAGGTGTTTACGTTTACGGATTTTTTCCGCGAGGATTAGCAGGTGATATCGAAGAGCCGTTCAATCGTCTCGTCGGGCCACTACATGCTGCCCATCAAATTAGAAGCATCGAGTACGAAAGCGGACTAGTTGCAAAAGTAGCGATTAGGTTTGATTCGTTGCCCAGCGATGATGCGAACTGGAGGGCATTTCTTATTGAATCCTTTTCAATCCTTTTGGATGCTGGCGCTACGGTTGGTTGGGCTGGTGGCATCGATTGCAGTTCGTCACCAGAAGTACTCGATCCTACGTCTTGCGCTGGGAATGTGTATGCAGCAAAATCAATTGAGTCTGCGTTGCTTTGCAATTCAAAGTTGAATGAGCCAATACAATTCGTATCTGACGAGGAATTGTCGGTACTGTGGAAGGTTGTCAATCAAGGTTGACAACGGCCAATGCTGGAAGCTCGAAGCGTGTTGATGCGTTGCGTTGTCGAGGATGTTGGAACTGAAGTGGGCGTGCACGATGCACGCCCAAGGCGTTCGCCGGGTGCCACTGCTGGCTTGCCATCGAACGTCACGCCCGTGCCTTCGGACGTCACGCCCGTGCCTTCGTAGGTCAGCGCCGTCAGGCCTGACAAGAACCGACTCCGCCCAACGCCAACCTGATCCCTAGTAGACGCGGCATCTTGCCGCGTCAGAGTCCGCGCCGCCTTTTAACCGCGATTCGCATTCACTCGAATAACACGTCGCCATTCTGCTACGCTAACTTTCGTAGGAACGGAAACCAAATCCCCTATGCCATACCATCCAAAACGTGAAGGGGCACAAGCCGCATGAAAATCATTCTCTTGGGCGAGGAAATCGGTTCGGCAATTGATCTACATCGAGCTCTTGCTGAGAAACTCGATTTCGGCCCGTACTATGGCAATAATTTGGCTGCACTTTGGGATCGCCTGACAACGGATGTTGAAGGTCCAGTCCACTTGGTCTGGAGGGATTCGAGCGTTAGCAAAGCAAAAATGGGAGAACAACTTTTCGAAAAGGTAGTAAACCTTTTTCGAGACGTAGAAGCTCACGATAAAGAATTGGGGCGAAGCGACGTGTTTACTTTGAGTCTCGAATGATCTTCTCATCTTGGCCTAATAGGCAGTGTTTCCCCCAAAGAACATTCACTAAAACACCCTACCTTTAACTACGGCTCAAGCAGCAGAAGGAACCGGTGCAGTCGATGCTGAAAGAACAACTTGAGGAGTATGTAAGCCGATTTCAGCAGGCCTCTAGGGCGAAAGATTATTCGATAACCGACCAAATCTGGAAGGAAATGCGAAAGTCGCTTAAATCTACACCACCCGGCGTTGTCTGCATTTGATGAAGCGTCTACGCCACGGTTTTACCCATCAGCAACGCCTGAAGCAGCGGGGGCCGCACATGTGAGGTTACACCAAGCCACTCGTGACGCTGGTATTGGGCTGCGTCAAGGGAGCAATTCTGCTTTGACGGATGCCGAACTCCTTCAGCGATATCGTCAAGCTTATTCTGATCATCGACTTAACGGAATTCGTGGTGACCTCCGAACCCCAGAAGGTAGTAACATTGTCGCCCGAAATGTCTCACCCGCCGAGGCATATGAGGCGTTAATGCGGTGGTTCGCTGGCAACTAACTGGAGGAAAGTGAGCGACATGAGCATTGATGGAAAAGAAATTGTCCTAGAGACTGTTGGGACTGGTATCGTGTTCCACTCCCCTAAGTCCACGGAACACATTCAGGAAGGCGACGATTACTTGCAGTCAAGCTATTCCACTGAAGACCAAGTGCAGTCCCACATTCAAAAGGGAACGCTTGTAGGATTCGGCACTGGTTCACCGGGAACATTTGTCCTGAGATTTCACTCTGGATATCCAAGCGACGAATTTCTTGTTCAGTCCGACTTCAAGCTACGGCTTGGCTTGAGCTGCGTCGGCGGAGCCGTTTGCTTTCGTGACCTCTATGAACTGCTCGATTGGAAAGCAGAATGCCCTAGTCAGCAAGTGCTTGAACTTGACGATGGAGTGTATCACGTCACGTTATGCTCGAATCGTCCTGCGTCAGGCATAATCGGCGACAACCAAGTTATTCATTGTTACCTCCAAATGCTCGACCGGTTCCCGGATTTAGCTAAGCAAGGAGTTCCAACGCTTTGTATGTGATTTTAATCGCCGGGTGCCACTGCTGGCTTGCCAGCAGTGCGGGTGCAGACAACAAGGCGACATGGAAAGCACCACTAGGCATATGTCACAGGACTTCCCTCATGCTCCAACATACAAACCAACCAAGCGAATAGCACGCCAATGGGCGTCTTGAACCTGCCACTATACCTCCAGTCACTCTACCGATCCTGGAAGTGACTACGGCCCAACGAGCTGCTCTGGCCCCAGCGTCAAAAATCTCTGCCCATAATGGCGGCTTCTTTCACCTTCCGCGAAGGAGGCGAATGCCGGGCGGCTATTTCTTCAGGTTTCCCAAACGGTGTGGCCGAAGGCCATCGGAGGTCACGCCCCAATTTCTATCGTGACAAACACCGACGCGTTATCCTACAATACGAGCATCACTACCAGCGATAATTTTCCCACTGCCGGAGATGTGCTCAGCGGTACCTCGCTAGATGTTCGTCGCCGCGCTGCCATACGCAAAGATTTCGGGGACCACGGCAATGCCGACATTATCAGGATGCAAGTGCCTAGAATAACTACATGTCAACAAGCGCGAAAGAACTAGCTACAGCGAACGCTGCCTTTAATCGCTCTTCCACAGAAGGGGCACGGCGAAGAACACAAGCAATTGGTTCTCAATGGACCGGAGAATTCTAAGATGCATATCATGCATGCCAAACAACTGCTTAGCATTATGCTCCTATTGGCGATCTATTCGACCGCTTATTGCGGTGACAAAAACAGTTTGAATGCCAAGGCGAGACTTTTAAAACTGAATATCAATAAGTTACATGACTTTGTAACTTCCATTTTCGACGCCAATTCTAAAGTCCGTTTGAATACCGACGAGTTAGTGTTTGCGCAAATTGATGAAGAAGTGGTAGTAGAGTTTATCGATGGTGATATCACTCAAAAACTCGATTGCGACGTAATTTCTGTAACACGTGATAAAAAAAAGTACTTTCTCGATATCAAATCTCAACCTATGACTTACGACACGATGCTGTCCACGGTTAAAAAAGGTTGCCAGCTGTTAAGGCTCGAAGACAAGAAGTTTAACAACTGGATCACATCATCGGAATACAAAGAGATTGGCGCTGCTTGCCTTCTTTCAAATGCAAGCAAAGAAAATGGGCGTTCAATTGAAATACGCAGTTCATTTAACAAGGATAAGCCATGGGTAATAATTTATAGCGCGAATTTTTCCAAGTGATTGCCGCGTTCTTTTTCGCGCCCTGTGCCACAAACCGAATACGGCTCATGATGCGCGACTGACTCATCTCGACAAACCTATTTCAGGACTGGCCAGCGTCCCCTTGCGGCTCAGAATACCAAGGCCTTTTCGCGCAGACGGCCAAGCAACTCAGCGCCGATATGCCTGCCTCGTGCTGATTTCCCATCGCCCCTACAGCACCGGAATCCCGCCGGGGTGTTCGCCTCGCTCGTAAACAATATTGGCCCTGCCAACAAGCAGCGGGTCAAGCGGACCAATGGCTTCGAGGTCCTTGTTGGCATACGGCAATCGGTGCAGAACATATCGCATGGCATTCAAGCGAGCACGCTTCTTGCAATTGGACTTAATGACCGTCCAAGGTGCATCGGCGGTATCCGTATTGAAGAACATGGCTTCTTTGGCCATCGTGTAAGAGTCCCATTTATCGAGCGACGACAGATCAATCGGCGAGAGCTTCCATTGTTTTAGCGGGTGCGCCTTGCGTTCCTCAAAGCGTCGTCGCTGTTCCGCTCGGCTTACCGAGAACCAGAACTTGATCAAGTGCACGCCACTGCGAACAAGGTTGCGTTCAAACTCGGGAGCTTGCCGCATGAATTCGCGATACTCATCATCCGTACAAAATCCCATCACACGCTCTACACCCGCGCGGTTGTACCAAGAGCGATCCATCATCACAATTTCGCCGGCCGTCGGCAAATGCTGGACATACCGCTGAAAATACCACTGCCCACGCTCCACTTCACTCGGCTTTTCCAGTGCCACAACGCGAGCACCGCGAGGATTGAGGTGCTCCATGAAGCGTTTGATCGTCCCTCCCTTGCCCGCAGCATCGCGCCCCTCGAACAGGATCACGACCTTCTGCTTGGCCGACTTGACCCAGGCCTGGACCTTTAGCAATTCCACTTGCAAGTGATATTTTTGCTGCTCATAGCTCTTTCGCGATAGCAGATTCTTGTACGGATACTCGCCGTCACGCCAGTCGGACGACAATTCATTGTCAGGGTTCACCGGGCGTTGTTCAGAATTTGCAACTGCATCTTGCTGCAACACTTGTCGCAGCATTGCCGCGTCATCAGGCGAGGCCCCACCCAAAATCGCCTGCAGCGAGCGAGCCAAGGCCGCAACATCATGCGGCGGCGAACTCTCAACGATGTCACGTACTGCCTCGGCCTTGGAATTTTGGGCCGCACGCACAGATTCCGCGATCACGAACCGCTCAAGCGACCGCGACTCAAGGTTCGGCGGAGTGTCGCCCGCCTTCATCGGGCGCGGTGCCTGACCATTTCGTCGCCCCTCCGACTTGGATCCTGCTGCACCTTGAACCGGTATGTTGTCGCCATTCGAAGAGGAATTCTTTGCCACGTACCACGCCCTTCATCATTTCCAAGTTTTGCGTCAGGTCATCAGGCCGATGCAAATAGGCCGAAGACTTCGTCCAGGCCGGATGAGTGGCCTTCTGCATCAGTGCAAGGTTGCCAATCGCTACCCGACCAGACATGCTTTGTTCCGGTCGAATACGCCCGCAATTGCGCCTTCTTCAAACGCAAAAGAAGTTGCAAGTGCTATGCCAACGACGCTCAGAACCGCACGTTCTCTGCCGCCAATCCGACAATGCGAGCAAACCCGCACGGAATCCACCATTTACGCATGATTTCGGGATCACCACCGCCCGCCATGCACGCTTCTGAAAATAAAATTGAGCCAACCACCGGCCCAGCCATGTGCGAATCTGTCCCACTTTGTGTGCGACTATGTCTCACGATTTGCACGACCCACCACAGGAAACAGAAATGCAATTTTTCCTCTCGTTCAGAAGTGACGCGGCTTCGTTTATGTCAGCGGGCTGTTTCCGGCTCCATTTTCCGCCTCACACCCATCGAGTCTTAAGCGGGGCAATCTCGCATCAGGCCCTCCGTTTGGACATTTAGTGGCGGCTCATTTCACCTTCTGGGCGACCAGCACTAGGCTGAACGAATTTCTTCAGATTCCGTTATAAAACAAGCTATTATCGCGCCCGCGAACCTGCTAACCTACCTAAGTCTGGGAATGCTTGCCCCCAAGCTACCAGAGCAACCTGCGGTAACGCTCGTTGTCGATGCCCACCTGCAAAACCAACACCGGCGAAACGGCCATGCGCCTTTTTTCCACCGGTACCCACCGTACAAAAACTCGTTCGCAACTTCCTTCCATGTGAGGCAATGCGTTTCTATGCAACTTGGTGTCTCCAAAGTTCTCCTGATCCTTTGCATGTTCCTCGTTGGCTGTGGCGGGAAAGACCGCCCCGTTGCCGTTCAGGGAGAAGTGACGCTCGACGGCAAGCCGCTGGAGAAAGGGAAGATCTCCTTCATAACACCAGGCCAAGTTCCGGAACAGATTGACATTCAAGCCGGCGCCTATAGCGGCAAAGTAAAGGTGGGCAAACGCCGTGTTGAAATTGGCGCCTATCGCCCCTATCAAATTCCTCCCGAGGTTCCCGAGTCGATGCGCCCACTCATGAAGGGTGGCGAAGAGAACTACCTGCCCGATGTCTATCACACCAACTCCACCTTGGAAGCAGATGTGACCTCCGGCGGTAAGAACAAGTTCGACTTCAAGCTCTCCTCGACTCCCTAATTCGTTTTATTTTTTCATCCGTCTTTCCTCCAAACTCTCCAGGTGCTTTATGAATGCTCGACATCGCATACGGCGTGGTTTTACGTTGGTTGAACTGCTGGTGGTTATCGCGATTATTGGCGTGCTTGTGGCCTTGCTTCTGCCGGCCGTCCAAATGGCGCGAGAATCGGCTCGCCGGATGTCTTGCCAAAACAACCTTCGCCAAATCGGCCTGGGAATGATGGTCCATCATGACACACACAAGTCGCTTCCCATGGGAAACCAAGGGGGCGCGGGAACCAGCTATGCCGGTGGTGGCTACGGCTATAACTGGCGGCTGTATATCCTTCCCTTCATTGAACAATCGCAGCTATACGATCAAATCAATCAGGGACAAAGCGCGTGGTCCAATTCCATGGCTCCTACGAATCGCGCAGGGATCAGCGTCTATCGCTGCGCATCTTCGCCACTTCCTGGTTACGCCGTCTCGATGAATCCTGCGGGCACGACCTTTGCCCAGGTTCAGCGTGTTTCGTACGTCGGAATTTCGGGGGCTAACAACCAAGCATTCACTGGTACGGGCTTTACGGAACTGCGTCAGACAAATGCCGCCAACACGACCGGCTGCTGCACCGGCGGTGATATTTCTGCGGGAGGACCGCTGGTCCCTAATGACCCAATCGGCCTGAACATGATCTTCGACGGTACGAGCAACGTCTTCTTGGTCAGTGAGCAAAGCGATTACCTTACCACGGCCGACAACGCCAAGGTCGACTGGAACACTGGCTGGCATGGTTGGCTGATTGGGACCAGCCAATCGGGCATTCCCGGCCAAGCGGGCTTCAATGCATTTGATAGCCGCGAATTCGGCCTGACCACCATTCGTTACCAGATCAATCAAAAGTCCGGCTGGCCTGTCGGCGGCGATTGCAAGCTTGGGGTCTGCCCGAATTTTGGCTGCAATATTCCGCTGAACTCTTCCCACCCCAACGGTGTGAATATTGCCGTCTGCGATGGATCCGTTCGATTTGTGGCCAGCAATATGTCGCTGGGCGCGCTTGCCGCCCTCTGTACGCGGGATGATGGACGGAGCGTTGCCGAACAATAACGCTTTTTTCCCGCCCACTACCGCTGAAATTCAGCACCGGTTCGTGTAGGATCTAAGACCGCTTTGGCCGACTCGCCTTCGGAATACGGACCCATTCTATTGGGCCCGAGTTTTGAAGCGTAGTCGCGTCGTTGATTTCCGTAGTCCCGTAAATGGTCGCTCGGTTCGGCCAGAAAGTTGTCATGAAGGGTAATATCAATCACTCGGTCGTCTTCTGGTGTTTCAACATTGCTGGAGAGCACTGGGACATTGAAAAAATGTGCACCGTTGCCAAGAGCCTGGGGATCAAGTCGGTAGAGATTTGCGGCCCAGCGGAATGGCCCACCATCAAAAAGCATGGGCTCCAATGCGCCATCGCTGCCAACGGGATGCCAGGCGCTCCGTTTATGAAGGGCCTAAACAATTTGGCCTACCATGATGAAGTGATCTCCACCACGCTGAAGACGATTGACGAATGTGCCGAAGCCGGCGTTCCTGCCGTCATCGCCTTCACCGGTTACAAGTGGCGCAATGCCGAAGATCCAACGAGCGGCGAGATCTCGCTTCAAGAAGGCGCTGATAACTGCGTCGCTGGTCTAAAGAAACTGGCTGCCCATGCAGAAAAGAAGGGGGTCACCATCTGCCTCGAACACTTGAACACGCGTGATGGTTCGCACCCGATGAAAGGCCACCCCGGCTATCAAGGGGACGACATCGACTACGTTGCCAACATCGTCCGCCGCGTTGGTTCGCCACGTGTGAAGCTGCTGTTCGACATCTACCATGTGCAACTGATGAACGGCGATGTCATTCGTCGCTTGGAAGAATGCAAGGATGTCATCGGCCATATCCATACGGCCGGAAACCCTGGCCGGGCTGAACTCGACGACAACCAAGAGATCAACTTTCCACCAATCCTGCGGAAGATCGTCTCGATGGGCTACAAGGGCTACGTCGGACACGAGTTCATTCCAACTCGCGATCCTCTTGTTGGCCTGCGTGAAGCGGTTGAACTTTGCGATGTCTAATGGAATTAGGGCAGGGGGCATCTCTTAAGCTAGATTCCCTCTGAACAATCCTCGTCAAAAGAAAAAGCGGCCCTATTTTGGCTTGACTGCCTGGGCCGCTTTTTCATGCGCTACCGGTGCCGGCCGAATGCCCAGAAAGGGCTCTGTCGCTGATTTGGCCGCATCCAAACCGACGCGAGCGACTCGACCGTCGTCCAGCAAGCTGATCGCGGATCAGAGCCATCCTGAGGCTCTTCCCAAACATGCCATTCTGCCACAATGGAACTTTATTTCGGGAGCAACTCTTTTTTATTTCCTTAACACTTCGTGACCTAACGTGTCACCTGCGTAGTTTAAGGGTCTTGCCCGCTGAGCGCATAAAAAAGGCCGACTCGACAAGCGAATCGGCCTTTTGTTTTTGTTCGCTATCTCAGCGAGGAATTACAGTCGTGGAGCGGCAGGCTTGAACGGCTTTTCATTGGCCAGAGCGCCACGCACTTTCACCTTTCGCATATAAACCTTGTCGCCACAGGTGGCATAGATCGTCTTGCGATCAGGACCACCAAAGCACAGGTTGGAGACGCGATTGTTGGGAACAGGAATGATGCAATTCACACGCCCGGCTTGGTCACAAACTTGCAGGCCGTATCGAGTGGCCACATAAAGCCGGCCCCCTTCGTCGGTCCGCATACCATCCGCGCCACTTTCGTCGGCAGTGTCTGGCACATGCAAGTGGTAATACTTTTGCTTGTGAGCCAGCGAACCGTCGGCTTGGATTTGATAGCTATAGACCCAGTGCGAACGGCTATCGGCCACATACAACAACGATTGATCTGGCGAAGTCGTAATTCCGTTGGAGAACTTCAGCCCAGAATCGACGACCTTCTTGTTCCCCTTGGAATCAATCAGCCAAATCTGGCTAGGGTCTTTGCCGTTCCAACCGGGATTGGTCACATAGACATTGCCATTGTTCAAGGCCACAAGGTCATTCCCTCGGAACCCTTCGGCAACGACGCTGCTTTTGCCATCGGGCGTATAGGCCAAGATCTTTTCGATCCCACCCGCCACAGCAATCAGTCGGCCATCCGGACCAAACGCTTGTCCATCGCCGGTGTTGTTGTTCGTTAGGAACTGCGTCAGCTTGCCATCCAGGCCGACCTTCCATGTCACGCTTTTGGGAACGTCGTTGTAGAAAACTTCTCCTTCTGCATTGACCGAGGGACCTTCGGTAAATTGGTAACCTTCACCGACGAGCTTCCAATCTTCACCAGGAATTAGGATCTCTTGCAACTGCGACGATCCTGCCCCTGCCTTGACCGGTGCAGGCCAATCTTTCCACAGCCACTTCATCGCGTCGGGAAAAATCTCGGTCGCATGGTTAGCATTGTGACCACCATCGCCCCACGAATGCTCCACTTCGTATCCCGCAAATTTGAGCGAACGCTCTAGCTCTTGGTTGGCCATCCACCAATCGCCGCCATAGATGTTGAGGTCGTTGCTGCCATCTTCCAAAAAGACGCGAATCGGCTTAGGCTCGAATTTTCGCACCAGCGTTGGATAAGAGTTAGCACCACGCAGGCCAACGTACGTTCCAATGCAGCTGAATACGCGGCTAAAGGCGTCTGGGCGTTCCCAAGCGGCGGTAAACGCACATACTGCACCACTGCTAGCGCCACCAATACAGCGATCATTCCCGTTTTTCGATAGGACAATCGCTCGGCCATCGCTGGCCTTCTTGGTTTCTACGTCAGGAAGCAGTTCATCCAAAATGAAGCGTGCGTAGCCATCACCCAGGCCGTCATATTCGAAGCTGCGATTAAAACGATCGAGCGCTTGGTCGTTTGGCGCCGGTACTCGGCCGTGCATCACAAACACGCCAATTGTTACGGGCATTTCTTTACTGTGAATCAACTTGTCAAAGACTTCCGGCGCTTTGTATTGCACTCCATCTTGATTGACATAGACACAGGCGGGCTTGGCAGGATCGTACTGCTTGGGAATGTAAACCCAGTAGTCCCGTACTGTCCCTGGAAACACTTTACTATTGCTGAAACCGAACTTCAGCACTTCCCCTTTAGGAACATCGTCTTGAGCAGAGCTTAGCGACGGCCAGCAGCAAACCAGCCCCACCAAAAACAGCCAACTCCACATCCAATGCTTGCTTCCGCGCATAGATTCACTTCGCCTTCAAAGATTTGTTCGCAATCCATGACCTTGCGACAAGGCCATGCAACCGGCTGGAATTGTAGCAAGCCGCTAGGCCGGTTGGAATCAAGCTAAAGAGAATGCCAGCGGCAGCAAAAATGCCTAGCCGCAGAAACAGCTAGACCTGGGCCCCATGGAAGGGAGCCTGGGGCTTGGGTGCGTCGCGATCGGTTCGGACCCAGGCCTTTTGGGGTTTTGTCAAAAAGGCCAAGTAGATCGGCAACTTGCTGGCGGCATAAAACGGAGCCAGAAGTAGCGTCCCCAGCGAAATCTCGTTTCGGCAGAATCGGTACCAGCCTAGCAGGATCGTAAACGCTAACGTGATTCCACACCCCCCAAGCACCATCATCGGGCCGATGGACTGTCCCAATTGCCAACAAGCAACCACGCCCGCAAAGGCCGCAGCCCAGCCGAACACTAGTAGCGAAAGGGGTGGAATCGCTAAGTCGAGAGCAAAAAAGGCGATGTCGATCCGCCGTTGTTGCATTGCGGCCAAAAGTAGCTTGGGCACCTCGGAGAGGATCGTTTGCAAATGCCCATGTTCCCAGCGAGTCCGCTGAGAAGTGATTGCCTTCTTTTGTACCGGCAGGGGAGACGTGTACTTTGCATCTGACATTAGCAAGGGAGACTGCCCAGCTACAACAAGGTCAACGCCCAGTTGCATGTCTTCCACAACATTGGCGCTGGCGAGCTTGGCACGGTGCAGCACTTCCCAAGGAAAGGCCATGCCGGTTCCAAATAGATGGCACGCACGAATCATGCGAAACAGGCCAATTGCTCGCACGGTGTTTTTGAATTGAAATGCCAGTTCCGAAACCTTCTGAAGTGGACCGGCACCTTCGGGGGCTGTCATGGTGACGCTCCCTTGAATACAACGGCCCGTATCGCGCACGCCAGCCAAGACCTTTTGGATCGCCCCAGGTGTTACCAAACAATCGGCATCGACAATCATTACGACGTCAGGCGGCGATTGTTCGAGGTGCCGCATACCTGCCGCAAGAGCAAAACCTTTTCCACGCTCCGTTGCATGCGTCCGCTCTAGAACGTCGACGCCAAAGCCTCGGGCGATGCTGGCTGTCGCGTCAGAACAATTATCGGCAATGACAAGCACTCGCGTTCCTTTAGGCAGGCTCGGCACCAAGCGTGAAAGCGTTTCCTGAATGACCGCTTCTTCATTGTGGGCCGGCATCAGGATCGCTCCCGTCGGCAATGGCTTATCGGGCGAGGTGACAATCGACTTCTCACCACGAATGCAGGCCAGCAACACTTCGACAACAAACATCGCCATGGGCAGCAAGACAGCAGCTGTCACCAACCACATTCCGCCAGTCAGTAAATTGTCGAACATGGTGCAACCCTCTCCCCAATAATCCCGCGATCAATACCTGTCGTTTTGAAATCAGACTTTTAGTGAAACTGCAACCAGCTTCGCAAAGGCTTCAAAACAGACAGGGGACCTTGACCACTTTTTCCACCGGGCGTTTTCTCTAGTAGTCGCTTTGTAGCACGCCAACCGTTACGCAGCCAAATGCCGAGGCTGTTGCGCGTGACAGAGCCTTCGCCCACTTCGGCACAGGTCGTTGCAAAACGCCACTTGTACGCTTCATCCCCCTTGCCTAGGTCGAACTTTTCAATCCCTAGGTCTGGAGCGGCCTCGATCCATTTCAAGTAGTGCAAAAGACCGGGCGATAAATCGCTAAGCTCGAGATCGTAGGCCGTGAACCAGCCGTGAACGAGTCCTCCTTGTCGCAAGCCAAGCAAAGTGGATATCACTCGGCCACGCGAGCGCAGCGTCGTGGTGACAACGCCAAAATCGGATGTTGTTCGCTCCTTCAGTTCGCAAAGTAGCTGCTTCGTCCAGGGAAACGCAAAGACGTCGGCCAGGCCGGTCCTAAGATACTGTGCTGATTTCCACGCCAACAACTGTTCGAATACAGCAGGATCTTGATCATCAGCAATCAATTCGAGTGGCCCAAATTCTCGCTCGGTCTTCCGCATCCGCTGCTTGATCTTCGAGACCACATCCGAGCCATCTTCTTTCCGCTTCCGTTCGTACTCACTCAGGCTTCCACACGTCTCAATTTGTGCCGAGCGAGATACGCACTGAATCGAATTAGCAAAGCTTTGTTGCTCTACAGGCAAATGGTCAAAGTCCCAGCCGGCCAGGCCACATTGGCGAAGTAGTTCTTGAACATCCACCGACGTGTCTGGGGCCGAGATGATGCCGTGATAGTCCGACAGCTTGCCGCCAACGGGCTTGCCAATATTCAGCGTCCCCCGTTGAAACGGAAAGAATGCCACGGGCTTGCCGGCTTGGTGAATCACGGCAATTTCCACATCCGTGCGAACTGCCGACACTGCCTTCGTAAATTCCAAATGGAAGTAGGGACTCGCAAGGCCGGGGTTACCGGCTTGAAATCCCTTCCAGGCGGAGATTTCTTCAATCGTCAGATCGGTTGTTCGCTTCAGCTGATACTGCATTTCATCACCAGTCCACAGGTCAAATCATCGAAGACGTTTTGCAAGGCCACACTAACCGACGATTACGGATGAGCCATAAAATAGAAGTTGCGATGCGAATTAAATTCCGCTGCGAACGACTTGCGGCTCAATGGCTCACGCCCCTTTAGCCAATCTTCCATAAGCGAAAGTTCCAGCCCGCACTCTTCTTGCAGAAGATCAAACACCTCTTCGGGCTTTGTTCCAAACTGGTCGGCCCCCCCTAGGCCATGCTCAAAGACGACGACAGGTCGGCAGCGACCTATCATGCGAGCACCGCCGCGGAACACTTGTAATTCCGCTCCTTCGACATCTACCTTGATGAAATCGATCTTGACCTCTTCAGGAATCATGTCGTCCAGCAGCACGGTTTGGACCTGCAGTTCTTCCACTCGCTCTTGCTGGGTACATTCCCGACGTGCAAGTCCGCTTAGTGCGGGCGAGGACACACACCACTGAAAGATTGCCGTTCCGGCGGAATCGCTAAGGGCCACATTGTGGATCTCGATCTCGGGGAAGTCTTTTGCGATCTGGGCATATTGGTGCGGATTAGGCTCAAACGCAAAATGCCGACCTTGAGGTGCGCGGCGGATCATTTCACGCAGCATGTCTCCCTTGTAGCAGCCGACATCGATACAGTTGCTGGCAGGTTTCAGGACGCGATCCATGACTTGCAATGTTTGCAGATCGTATTTGCCGGTTTTGCTAACCCAGCCATAGACTGCCCGAGCAAGCGGTTCCAAAGGTGAGCCAATGACCATCTTTTTCAGTAGCTGCTTAACCATTTCCAAACCTCCTTCATTATCTCAAGTTGTCTGTCAGGCCTGCGAATCGCTTTACTCGCGCACTAGGCGGAGGCAGCCGGCTTCGCAAGAGGATTTTGTGGCGGAACCGGCATTGGTTGCCACTGTTTCTTTAGTAGTTTCCAGCCGCTTTGCATGTGTCCTTGCTCCAGTGAAATGCGACAGATGCGATCGAGCGCCTCCTCGCGATTTCCTGTCAGCTTGGCAACCCAAAACAGCGGCCCATCCACAAACACCGCTCGCATGATCTTGGCAAACCAGATCACACTAAATTTGGCGGCGCCGTCGTTGGCCAATTCATGCACCGCAACCCCTTCTCCCATCCCGACGCTCAGCCGACGAAAGAATGCTTCCGTAAGGCGACTGGCCGGAATCAAGTGATGGATGATGGCATACGGCGAAAACCAGCACGTTTCGCCAATGGCGCGAATGCGGAAGTATAGGTCGGTATCCTCCCCACGCCCCAGAATGTTCTCATCAAACCCGCCCACCTCGGTAAAGAGGGAACGATGCAACATCAGGTTTCCCGCTCCGGGCCCCGTTCGTACCGAATAGGCCATCGGCTCTGACGACCAACGTGCCTCGCCCAGCAGCATTCGGACCTTGGGCTTTAACTTTCGATGGGCGTGCTCGGCCGGCAGCTTGAGCCAAACTGCTCCACCAACGCATCGCGACTGCTTTTGCTCCGCAATCGTCAACAACTCCACTAGCCAGCGTGGATCAGCCAATTGGTCGTCATCAAAAAATGCGACCCATTCGCCTTGGGCTTCGGCGATTCCGCGATTACGTGCATAAACGACCCCTTTTCGAGATTCATGCACACCACGCAAAGGGACCGGAGATTCCTGTGCGGCACTGGCAATCGATTGCGATGTGCTATCGGTCGAGGCGTTGTCAATTACAACGACGTCGTAAGTGAATCGATCTTCCGTGACAAGGTGATAAAGACTACGCAGCGCCAGCGATAGCTCGCTTGCGCGATTGAACGTACAAACCACCACACTGATATGAGGCTTCTTCATGATTAGATCCTTGCCAACTTCCTCATCGGAGCTGCATTCAAAGGCAGGAGAGATGTTGCGGTCGCCCCAACGTCTGCTTGTGCACCATACAAGGCCATCCGCACAAACGTGCAGGCCAACAAAAACGTCATTCCCATAACCACTACCATGCCAGACTCTAAGCCTGCATTGATTAGCCCGAAAACGATCATCCCCAGCGGGAAGGCGTACGTCGTATCACGATCCCGCAAGTAACAACTGCCGGCCGTCCAAAAGGCCGATGCGATTGCCCCGAGTAGCAGCAGCAAGCCGATGATTCCCATCCCCAAAGCCACTTCTAGGTAGGCGTTGTGAGCTTCTCGTAGTCCCCAGCCGCACGCGGTGGAAATCGTCTCGATATGGTCAGGAGACCAAAAGGACTCAAACCCATAACCGACGAAGAATCGCTGGTTGATGAAGTACATCACTTCTGGCCAGATGAAGAATCGGCCACTGAACGTTTCGGCGCCCTCTTGGCGACCCAAGAAGATCGCTTCCTGAAAATCGGTGATCGGATCGATCCCCTGCAACAGCAACATCCATAGCCCAACAGCAGCCAGCCAACCGCCGACAACTCCAGAGGCCACTTTGAACCGCAGGGAGGTTTGAATCGTAAAGACCACTCCCATCGAAACCAGAACAGCCAGTGCGCTGGTCCGAGACTTGGTCAACAGAATCATGACCAGCCCAAACAAGACGACTCCCCAGTAAAACCAGGCTCGACTCTTGCCATCGCGAGCCAGGCCAAAAGCCGCAAGGCAAAGCCCAGCGAGATACATTCCTTGGGTATTCGGGTGCACTGTTCCCGAAAAGCGATATTCGCCCGACCAGGGACGAAAGGTGCCAAACATCACTTCCGAGCCAATCCCAATCGTGACGCTGGTAAGGGTAAGCAGCACGGCCATCTGACTGATCTCGCGCACCGTGAACGTCCGCGCGATGCCCATGACACCCCAAATGCAGCATCCCAGAACAAGCAATCGCCGCAGGCACATCCCTGGACTCCAGGCCCAGAGGTAACTCATAAAGCACCAGCACAGGTAGGCCGTGATCATCAGCGCCAAGGGCCAGCGAATCGCTAACGGGCGACTTTGACCAAAAACCAACAGCGACATTCCTAGACCAGCGATGCCAAAGAAGGCAAGCCGCCGCAGCATATTGCCACCGCCAGCCGTCTCCATCATCTCTTCGGCATTTTGCGTGTAGTCTTGAGCGCGAGAGATATGGATGTTGTGCTCGCTGACAAAGAAGGCAAGCCCGACCGACCACATGGTCACGACAAACAAAAAGCGATGCCACAGCGAAGTCGCATGACTCGCCTGGCTTTGCAGGCGATTTTCTGCAGCGGTCGCATGGAACGTTTCTAGCAAGGTCGTTGATGCAGAGCTCATACGTCGGCTCCGATCTTTTGCAGCTCGCGGAACATTCTCCCTAGGGTCCACCAGCGGACGGCGGCATCGGCAACCATGCCAATCAGTGCAGCCAAGGCTGCGCCAAGTCCGCCCATGAAGGGAACAAGTGCCAGGGTACCGACGATGGTCACCCCCATCGCACAAAGGTCCGCGCGGAAGTTGGCATCGGGGCGTTCTACTGCCCACAAGCCGTTGCCAGCGGTAATAGCGACACTGTTCATCAGCACCGTTAGCGTCATCACGCCGATCAGGATGCCTGTTCCGACAAATTCACTTCCGTAACAAACCCGGGCGACATACTCCCCCACGCCAAAGGCGGCCAAGCTGAAAATGCCGAGCGAAATGAGGTACAGTCGCAGCGAACGCTTCAGCGTTACCTTCAGTTCGGATAGTCCACCACTCGCATAAGCATGAGCTGCCTTGGGGCCGAGGAAATTGCAAAGCCCCATCATGAACATATTGGCAAAGCCAACGATCGAGGTGCAAGCACCAAAGGTTCCGGTCTCCGCTTCGCCGCGTACCACTGCAATTACCCATGGCATGATGTAAGGAGTTGTGCTTGCCAGCAGATAGGTCGCTAGTGCCCATCGCCCAAAGCCCCAGTTCGTTTTCCAGTCGCTAATGACCGATGTCCAGTTGGACGAAAACGCTTGCTTCTTGCGAAGAAACCAAAGTAGCGCTGCTGTTCCACAAGCAAATGCCATCACGGCCAAGGTCACTTCGGTATTCAGCATGCCGCAGTAGGCAAGCACCACAAGAAGGCCCAGTTGTACCAGCGAAGTAAAAGCATCAAACACAAGGGCCGTTTTGATCTCGGTATGACAAAACGACATTTGGCGAATGAAGTCACGCAGTAAAAGTAGCGGTAGAGCAATCGCTAAAATGCTCATGGCGTTGCCAAGTCGCAAATTGAGCCAACCGCTGCTGACAATACCAACCAAGCAAAGCGTGCAAATCACAAGGTACAGCACTTGATGGGCAAGTGCGCTGCCGGAGTAGCTGGGAAGATCTTTGGCATCACGCCGGCCCCAGTAGATCATGTAAGGGGCAATCACAATTTGCTCTTGAATTCCGCGAGTGAATCCCACAATGCTCCACACCAGGTAGTACAGGCCAAGCTCCCACTTGCCGCCAGTTCCCAGCAAAATCGTAGTGGCGAACGCAGTACCACTGACTACCGCTTGATCCAAGACCGAGACCGCACTCTTTTGCAAGGTGGGGTCCACAGCAAGCCGTACCGCCAAAGCCTTTACTTGCAGCAGCAAAGCATGCACGCGCGAAGTCCCGCGTGAAAGCAGCCCCAGGGAGGTCGTTGAACTGGTCATGTTTAACGTCCTTCCTTTTCTACAGCGGTCAGTACGTTTGTATTGTTGGGTAAGAGTGCATCTGGACTTGGCCCGCCCCAAACAGCCTGTTCGCGATAGGCGTCTACAGACTGCGACAATTGCTGCAGCGCGATATCCATCTGTTCCGCAGTGAGATAGTTGAACTTCGGCTTGCGCCCAAACATTAGTCGGCCCATGTTTCGAACTGCGGAAGTCCAGCCATTGAGTCGCGCAATCACGTTGGATGCGGCGTGATAGGGCTCGGCATTGAACCGCCCCCACTCAAACGGATCATCCACTTGATGGACCAGGTCCGGCTCCGTCGAGAGCGCACACAATAGGCCTGCCTCTTTGGCTACCCGCGAAAGTTCCCCCCCAGCAAATCCGAGCGACTTGGTGCCATAGGGGAATGCAAAGGTGGCGTCTTTCAAACCAAAGCGTTCCTTCAGTTCTGCCAGACAGCGGGCAAGGTCTTCCTTCAATTGCTCTGGCTGTCCACGAAAATCTGAATGTGTGTGCGTATGTGCCGCCAGTTCAATGAGGCCGCTTTCCTGCATCTCTCGACATTGTTGCGTGGTGATGGGACGCCATGCGGTGGCAGGAATTCCGGGTTGTCCCGCGGCCGACCAATCATCGCTGGGAAAGGGGACGGTCGAATCGAGATAGGCGGTTGCCAAAAACAGGGTCGCAGGGATCTTCAATTCCTGCAGGATGGGCCAGGCGTTGAGATAGACGTTTTCGTAGCAATCGTCAAATGTCACCACAAACGCTTTGCGTGGCAGGAATCGATGCTCATCATGGTAGGTGAGCACCCGACGAAGTGGCCAAGGCTCGTAGCCTCGCTTCAAGAGGCCAACCATCTGCTCCCGAAACTTCTTCGGTGTAACGTTCCAAGTTGGGCTGGGAACTCCGGCGATCTCTTCGGTCACCCGGTGATACATCAAAATGCCAAACGCGAACCGCTCTCGTGGGCCGAGCAGTTCGCTGGCCATCCAAGCTACCCCCTCGGCTCCCCATTTGAGCAATCGGCGGACGAGGTGCAGCGTCTTTTTGGGCGCAGCCCCGGCCAATACCTTTAGCTCGGTAGGCTTTATGGATGGATGAAAGAGGGTCATAGCAACGGCCAACGAGGTGTACGTCGCCCCCACCCCAAAGATTTGGTTGGGAGCCATTCCGATTACGACTCGGTGGAAGCCTAGGTCACAGAATGTGCCCAAGGAGTGATTTCAGCCGGTAATAGCAGCTGAAAAATGCACTTTTGTGCCCCAACGGAAGGGGGCTGCCGATGGTACCGAGGAACGGCAAACCATCCTGCCGTACTAGCCACCTACAGCGACTAAGCCAGCCCCGTCTGTCAGCATCGATTTCCGGCCCGAGGAAAGGCGAACGGGAACTGCTCCCAGGACGGGAAGCCCCAGCGTTTGCTCGACCTCAGTGGTTGTCAGCATTTGGGACTGAAGCAAGTAGCCGACCAGGTCCCAACCCAGTGCCAAAAAGAGGCCGCCGAAGAATCCTACAAAGGTCCCCAGCGCCAAAATGAGCAAACGGCTAGTGCCATGCCCCTTGCTGACAAAACTTGCCGGCTGCACGATCGTGAGGTTGGAGATTCGATCTTCATCGAGCTGCTGATTGGTATGAGCTTGTTCCCGCTTGTCTTGCAGATTGCGAAAGCGTGCTTCAGCGAGATCGACCTCTTGCTGCAGACCTGCCATTTCAATCTCAAGCTGGCTTAACTTGGTCAACTCTTTGGCTAACGCCGTCTTCTGCGATTGCAGTGACTGCTTCCGTGCCTCAAGTGACTCCAGAGAAGATTCTTCCTTCAGCAGTTCGAGTTCTAGCGCCTGTCGCGAGGGATTGATGGCGACGGTGGGATGCTCGCGCGTAGTTGCCTGGGCACTTAAGATTTGTTCCAGGTCTTGCATCTGAGCGCGAATGGCAGCCACTTGTGGATGGGCCTCCGACATGCGGCTGATCCGGTCTTGCTCTAGCGATTGCAGTTTGTAGTACTCTGCCCGCATGCCGTCGGCGGCTTGATTGGGGCTACTGAGAGTGGAAACTTCTAAGCGGAGTGGAAGCGAAGTGATTTGGGTCTGGAGCGACTTCATTCGCGCAAGCGCACCAGCAATTTCGCTTTCGCCCGAGAGCAATTTGGTTTCAATATCACGAACTTGTTCTAGCAGCAGGCTCCGCTTTCCTTCCATCGTGATGACGCCCGATCGATCCTTTAGTTCTTTCAACTTGGCGGACGCGGTCTGCCAATTGGTTCGGGCTTGCTCGGCCTTCTCGGTAAAGAACTTATAAGAACCGGGCGTGTTTTGCACTCGCAGATGTTCGCGCTGATAGACAGCGACTAGCGTTGCGACGATGGCCTGAGCCATCTCTGGGGATTTCGCTTTTGCCCCAATGACGATGATGTTCGACTTTTTGGGGACCGCAACGTGCGTATCTTTTTCGAGCTTGGCAACTGCTAATTGGTGTTCCTTCTCGCGAACACCAGGACTGGTGCTGCTGGAAGTGACTTCATTGGAATTGTCTGGGCCGGTTGCATCCAGGTCGGCCGTCAGCGTTTCCGGAGTAACCCCTTCAGGCAGCTTTCCTTCAATGAGGTTCGTCGCGCCGATCTTCTCAACAATTTGGTCCAGGATCGAACGGCTTTGCAATACTTCTAGCAGCGAGTTGATTTCGTTTTCACGGTTTTCGAAGTACGAGATCTTCTCACCGGTTTGGGCCGTGGGGTCGAGTACCAGGTTTCGGCCAAAGCCAACGCGGATACGGGCATCGGACAGGTAATGCTTTTTCGTGAGCCCAACGCCAACGACGGTGACGCCCATGACCATTGCCATGAATAGCGCTGACTTCCACCAATGCCGCTTCAGGCTGGCGATGCCGAGCTTGGCATAGCGACGTGCGTCAGCAACTTTGGATTTGAGATCTTGGGTGGAAAGCATGGCGAGGTTCTTCGTGCATCAGGTGGAGCCAACCGAACGCGGCGGCGCAAGGGAGCGCAGGCGCTGCTCAAAGGTAGGACACAACTACGCGGATGCAAAAAGCCGCTCGGCCGTGGGGAAGTCCGGGCGCACGAAAAAGCCGTAAGCCATTTAAAACAAACAGCTTACGGCGTTTAATTTTAAGTCTACTCTTGTCAGGCCTGACGGCACTGACCTACGGGGAGAGACCCAGCACTAGTACTTACGTGGGGTGGTGCGGGCTTGAACGCGGCCAGGAAGACCTTGGATACGGAGGAAGCCTTCGGCGTCGGTCTGGTTGTACGAGCCGCCACCTTCCATCGTGGCAATCCCTTCGTCGTACAGGCTGAATGGGCTGGAACGGCCAGCGACTTGGATGTTCCCCTTGTAGAGGTTCAAGGTGACTTCGCCGGTGACGTGCTTTTGGGATTCCTTGCAGAAAGCCATCAGAGCATCAAACTTGGCGTGGTACCAAAAGCCGTAGTAAACCATCTCGGCCACGACAGGAGCGAGTTGATCGCGCAGGTGGGTCAAATCGCGATCCATGGTCAGCTGTTCCACAACGCGATGAGCGTTGTAAAGGATCGTCATGCCAGGAGCTTCGTAAACGCCGCGGCTCTTCATACCGACGAAGCGATTTTCAACCATGTCGATTTGGCCAATGCCGTTACGACCGCCGATGGTGTTGAGGGCCTTCACCATTTCTAGCGGCGAGTGAGCCTTGCCGTTGAGCTTAACGGGCACACCTTGCTCGAAACTGAGGGTGATCGTCTCGACCTTGTCAGGGGCGTTTTGTGGCAGAACGGTCATGCCGAATTCGACGGTTTCCACGCCGTTGACGTTCAAATCTTCGAGTTTTCCCGCTTCATAGCTGATATGCAGACAGTTTTCGTCGCTGCTGTAAGGCTTGGAAACCGAGGCTTTTACGGGGATATTTCGTGCATCGCAGTAAGCGATCATTTCCGTACGGCCTGGGAAAGCCTTGCGGAACTTTTCCATTCGCCAAGGAGCGATGACCTTTACGTGTGGGTCTAGTGCTTCGGCAGCAAGCTGGAAACGGCATTGGTCGTTTCCCTTGCCGGTTGCACCGTGAGCGTAGGCGACAGCGCCAACTTCGCGAGCAACTTCCAAGCAAACCTTAGAGATCAGCGGGCGAGCGATCGAAGTACCCAGCAGATAGATCCCTTCGTACTTGGCTTGCCATTGCAGAACAGGGAAGGCGAAGTCGCGGCAGAGTTCTTCTTGCACATCGACGATGCGAGCGCTCTTGGCACCGCAGTCGTGAGCCTTCTTCAAAATGGCTTGGCGGTCTTCGCAAGGTTGGCCCAGGTCTACATAGACGCAGTGGCAATCGTAACCTTCATCCTGCAACCAGCCCAAAATGACCGAGGTATCGAGCCCGCCCGAATAAGCCAAAACACAGCTTTGCATAGCCATCCTCAAGTATTAACCGACGTCAACACGGGCGTCGGGGAGTACTCTCCATAAAAAATTGACTTAGAAACCAGCTAGTATTGTTCCCATCGGTGGCTGATCTGACAAGGCGTCGGTAAGATAGCCAAGTATGAGCCAAAATGCCCTTTCCGACCCGCAACATTTGCAACAGCTGGCCCAGCAATTCTTGTCTGGCGAGCTTTCTGCCGAGCATTTCCGGCAGGCGATCGCACCGCCATCGACAGTCGAGCTGTCCGAGGCGACGCTCGACCTGGACCGCAAACGTCGCTGTGGCTTTCCCGAAGTGATTTATGGTGAAGGGAAAACGGCTGCGGTAATCACCGAGATTTTCCAGTGCCTTTTAAAAGGGGAGGGGGAAATCCTGGCGACGCGTGTCTCGGCCGAAAAGGCAGCCATCGTCTGCGAGCATTTTCCGGCTCATCTTTGGCGAGTCCACTATCATCCAGCTGCAAGGACTTTAAGGATCGGCAATTTACAGACGCCGCCCAAGCCGCTTACGGGACGCGTGAGCGTTTTGACGGCCGGCAGCAGCGACCAGCCGGTTGCCGAAGAAGCGCGCGAAACGCTGGAATGGATGGGGGTCCAAGCGCAGGTCTTTCACGATATTGGAGTGGCAGGACCGCAGCGTTTGCTCAGCAAGCTTCCTTTGATTTTGGGCTCCGACGCAGTGGTGGTGGTCGCAGGGATGGAAGCAGCGCTGGCCAGCGTGGTTGGTGGGCATGTGGATTGTCCCGTGATCGCGGTTCCCACGAGCATTGGCTATGGCGCCAATTTTGGGGGCGTCGCGGCACTACTGGGGATGCTCAATAGCTGTGCTTCGAATGTGGCAGTCGTCAACATTGATGCCGGCTTCAAAGGGGGCTATCTCGCCGGCTTAATTGCACTGGGAAAAGGAAAAGGAAAAGGAAAAGGAACATCCGAATGAGCAGTTCCAAACCGCCACTGCGAACCATTCCTCAAGATTTACAAAGACTCGCTCCCCGCCCGCACGATGGCCACAAAGGAACATTTGGTCGAGTTCTGCTCATAGGTGGTTCTTATGGAATGAGCGGCGCCATTAGCCTTTCTGGCATGGCAGCGCTGCGCAGCGGGGCTGGCCTGGTTCATGTGGCAATCCCCGAAAGCATCTTGCCGATCGTTGCCAGTTTTGATCCGTGCTATATGACGATTCCTTGCCCGCAGGATGCAGCGGGAAGACTTACTACACAAAGTGCGGCAAAACTTTTGGAGCTTTCGAAGCAGGCCTCTTGCGTGGTGCTTGGTCCGGGCCTGGGAAGGTCGGACGAATTAACCAGCCTCGTGAAGCAGCTATACGAAGAAGTGACCGTTCCGATGGTTGTTGATGCGGATGCACTTTTCGCACTTTCGCAGCTTGACCCAATTCCGGTTGCTGCAGGGCCGCGCGTGCTTACGCCGCACAGCGGTGAATTTCAAAGGCTACACGCGCGGATTACTGGCAAGAGTGCAAAACCGTATTCGCGTGAAGAAGAGTGTGCGGCCGCTTTGGACTTTGCCCAAAAACACCACGTGACAATTGTCCTCAAGGGGCACAACACCTATGTCACGAACGGTCGTGACGAAACCACCAACCCTACAGGCAATCCCGGCATGGCGACCGGCGGCACCGGCGACGTCCTTTCCGGAATCTTGGGAGGATTGGTGGGACAAATGCCGGATCTATTTCCGGCCGTTCGATTGGGCGTGTTTGTACATGGCCTGGCTGGAGATCTCGCAGCCGCAGAGCTGGGAGAGGTTTCTTTGGTCGCAACCGACCTGATTTCGCACCTTTCGAAGGCATTTTTGTGGGTTCGATAGCTAGATTGTGCGAAAACGGCTTTCCGCCGATAATCGTCGGTTTGAAAATGGCTCGGCGGATCGCCTTCGATCCCATCCCCTCCTGGTTTTAACGCGTACCGTCTCTGTGGAAATCGTTTACTCCCTAGATCAGATCCCCCCCTCGTTGAAGGGCGGCGTGCTATCCATCGGCAACTTTGATGGTGTGCATCGGGGGCACGCACAGATTTTGGGACGACTTCAGGACCATGCGGCCAAGCTCGGTGGGCCAGCGATCGTTTTGACATTTGATCCCCATCCGCTGGCGCTGTTGCGCCCGCAGGATGTGCCACCGGCCCTGACGACGGTTCCTCGAAAACTCGAATTATTAGCAGAGCAGGGGATCGCAGGAACGTTCGTGTTTCCTACTAGCCTTGCGACGCTAGGGCTTACCGCCCACGAATTCTTTGCCGAGATCTTGCTAAAGCACCTCTCTCCGAAGGGAATGGTTGAGGGGCCGAATTTCCATTTCGGACGGGGCCGGCAAGGGGATGTGAAATTGCTCGCCCAGTTTTGTGCGCAAGCGGGAATGGTGCTGGATGTTGTTCCGGCAGAGAGCGACGGCGGGCAACTTATTTCGAGCAGTCGCATCCGCGCTTTGATCGAACAGGGGGCGGTGGCCGCTGCGAATGCCATGCTGACGAGGCCCTATCGGATGCAGGGGATTGTCGAAACAGGCGCGGCACGCGGACGCACTATTGGATTTCCTACGGCCAACTTGGCTGGCATTTCTACTGTCTTGCCGGCGACAGGCGTTTACGGTTGCCAAGTCATTTTGGCGAACGATGAAGTTTGGCCTGGCGCTATGAATATCGGCCCAAGCCCGACGTTTGGCGATTTGCGGCGGCGGGTAGAAGTGTATTTGATCGGTTATCGTGGAGACCTTTACGGCCAAACGCTCAAGGTTGATGTGCTAACTCGCATTCGAGATACACGACCGTTTGATTCGATTGATGCGCTGAAGCAGCAACTTGCTGCCGATGCGGAACAGGCCAAAGTGGCCGTTGAAGATTATGTGATGGTACGCGGGCCGATTGCGGGCGAAAGTCCCTAGTGTTTGCTGGGATGTGCGCCCTCGGCTTGTAAGTCCGAAGATTCCTTTTGCTGGAAATGAACGTTTTCTATGTCGATTGATTGGCCAAGATTCTGCGAACTTATCCATCAGCACCAAAATTATTTGCTCATCAGCCACGTTCGTCCCGACTGTGATGCACTGGGAAGCGAACTGGGAATGCTTGGCATTTTGGAGCACCTTGGCAAGCGAGTTCGGATTTGCAATGGGCATCCCACGCCGCAAAGCTTGAGCTTTATTGATCCGGAAAAGCGACTGGGCGTGCTTGGCGAGACCTATCAGGCCAGCGATTTTGACGACGTGGATTGCATCTTGATTTTGGACACCAGCGCCTGGGCACAACTGGGCAGCATGGGCGACGTCGTCAAGAATTCCAAAGCCAAGAAGATGATTCTTGATCATCACCTAAGCGAAGACGATCTGGGAGCGGAAGCCTTTAAGAATGTGAAGGCAGAAGCGGCCGGTCGCCTTGTGATGGAAGCTGCGGCTCAGCTGAACGTGCCGGTTACACCTCGGATTGCGATGCCGCTGTTTGCAGCCCTGGCCACCGATACGGGCTGGTTCCGCTTTGGCAGCGCCAGTAGCTACACCTATCGCATGGCCGCCGACATGATCGATTGCGGCGCACGTCCTGCCGATATCTACAATCATCTGTACGAACAAGACACCCTGGGACGCGTTCGGCTCCGCGGGCAGATCTTGGCACGCATTGCGGTGGAAGAAGAAGGGGCCTTGGCCCATACCTACGTGCTAAAAGAAGATTTCCAAAGCACGGGTGCACACCCGAGTGACACCGAGGACGTTGTAAATATCGCCCTCTCAATCAAGGGGACCAAAATGGCTTTCATTTTGGTGGAACAACAGACGGGGGGCTTCAAAATTAGCTTCCGTAGCCGTTGCCATGTGGATTGCAGTAAACTTGCAGAGCAATTTGCGGGTGGTGGGCACAAAGCGGCCGCAGGGGCATTCCTTTTGGGAGAACTTCCTGAGGTCCAAAAGCGCATTCTTGACGCGGTCCGGACTGCCATGCGATAATGGGGGTCGGCTTAGGGAAGGTTTTGTTGCCCTTGGCAGCCAATAAAGGTATGCCAAGCAAACGATATTCGCTAAGCTCCCGCCTGGGAACGTTATGCGTTTCCGATCCTCCTGCCCTTTGAATATTCGGTCTTTCCTGTCTCGATAAATCTCGATTGTGGCTGCAGAACTTTCGTAGCTGCAACGGAGAGCCTTTCATGTCGAAAACTTCCAACATGGCAGACAGCAAAAGTTCAGACTCGCATGGTTCCTTGGAAACTCCACGGCGAAATATCGTTGTGGCAGCCCTAGCGACCATCATTGGCGGCATCGTCAGCCTGATTCCCTTCGGGGCCGGGGTGGCATCTTCCTGGACCCTGTGCTAAAAGCACGCAAAAAGGGAGGCGGTTCCGACAAGGGAACGGCACGCCGGGTGGGAACGCTCGACTTGCTCCCTGCGGATGGTACGCCGGTTCAAGTCCCTGTGATTGCAGAGCTAACCGATGCCTGGAACCGTGATTCCAATCAGCCGGTGGGCGCCGTCTATCTACGCAACGTGAACGGCAAGGTCGAATGCCTGAATGCCATTTGCCCACATGCGGGCTGTTTTGTGGGCTATTCGGCCGAAAAGAATACCTTTCAGTGCCCTTGCCATACCAGCGCATTTGAGCTGGACGGCAAACGCAAGATGCCATCGCCTAGCCCGCGAGATATGGATCAATTGGAAGTGGATACAGAGAAATTGGCCAGCACCGGTGAGGTGTGGGTCCAATTTGTGAATTACTACCCTGGAAAAGAACATCAAGAGCCAAAGCCATGATGCAAGCCCTTGTTGACTGGGTCGAAAAGCGGACCGGCGCGAAGCAACTATTGCATGAAGCGCTGTACGAGAATATTCCAAGCGGTGCCCGCTGGCGGTATATCACCGGTAGCATGCTCGTGTTTGCGTTTGTAACGCAGGCGATCACCGGCATCTTCTTGTGGATGGCGTACAGCCCTAGCAGCCAAACTGCTTACGAGAGCGTGTTCTATATCCAGCACGAAATGACGGGAGGTTGGTTGCTGCGCGGCATCCATCATTTCATGGCACAGGCCATGGTGGTGGTGATGGCGTTGCACTTGCTGCAAGTGATCATTGATGGTGCTTACAAGGCGCCACGTGAAGTGAACTATTGGCTTGGCTTGGTGCTGATGCAGCTGGTGATGGGCCTGGGCCTAACCGGCTATCTGCTTCCTTGGGATCAAAAGGGTTACTGGGCCACGAATGTGGCGACGAACCTGATGACCCTGGTGCCGTTTGTCGGCAAAGAGATTCAGATGGTGGCTGTCGGTGGCAGCGACTACGGAAATCATACGCTGACCCGGTTCTTTGCGATGCATGCTGGCGTATTGCCTGCGCTGCTGATTGGCTTTTTGGCGCTGCATATCGCTGCATTCCGCAAGCATGGTATTACGGCCAAGATTACTCCGGGCCGTGCAGATCAGTACTTCTGGCCACACCAAGTTTTGATGGATGCGGTCGGCTGCCTTGTGCTGCTGGGCATCGTCTTTTTGTGTGCCATTCACTTTGACGTGAGTGGGTTTGTTGCGGGAACATTGCCCGAGGCCCATCGTGGTGCGGAGCTGGGAGCGCCGGCAGATCCGTCGCTGCAGTATTCGGCCGCTCGCCCCGAATGGTACTACCTGTTCTTGTTCCAGCTGCTGAAGTATTTCCATGGCACGCAAGAAGTGATCGGTGCCTTGGTGCTGCCGGGCGTTGCTATGACGATTTTGGGGCTGATGCCTTTTATTGGGCGAAGCTCTCTGGGACACAAATTCAATGTGGCGTTCATTTTGCTGCTGCTGGCTGGTGCGGGCGTACTGACAGTGATTGCCCTGCAGGAAGATGCCGCCAATCCTGACTTCCAAATTGCGAAGGTGGAAGCGGAAGAAAACGCGAAGCGTACGGTGGAACTGATTAACCGTCGGCAGACGAATGCTGATGGCACGGTTTCCGATCGGCTACTAATTCAGCGACAGGGAGCGGTTTATCTGCTTCGCAATGACCCGCTAACCAATGGCCCTAAGTTGTTTGCTCAGCATTGCAGCAGCTGCCACAGCTATGTTGATCGGTCCAAGGCTGCCTCGGAAGGCGACGGACATGGTCACGGCAAGCAATTGCCACTGCTTCAATCTGCCAAGGCATCGGCCGACGGCAAGTCGATTGAAAAAGATGCTGCAGGCAATGCGGTCTACGAAGGGGAAGTTGCCGGTGCTCCAAATCTGTTTGGTTTTGGTTCGCGGGCTTGGATTAGGGGGCTGCTCGATCCGAAGCGGATTTCCGCCTTGGAATACGGCAAGCCTGCCGACCCTAAGGATGGCAATCCCGACAGCTGGGATCGCGAAGTGATCGCCGATTACTTTGGCAGCACGAAGCATCGTGGTGGCCAAATGGCAGAATGGGTTCAGGAACATGCTGAACTGCTCAAGGACTCGGATAAGCCGGACGATGATGTCGACGCCATTGTTGCAGCCCTGTCGGCCCAGGCTGAGCTTCGGTCCCAGAAGGAATCTGACGCCAAGGACAAGGAACTGATTCAAAAGGGGCTCACCCTGATCGAACAGAACTGCATGGACTGCCATCGGCTGGGTGCCAATGGGGAACTGGGAACCGCTCCTGACCTAACGCAATATGCATCGTATTCTTGGACACTGGCCTTCTTGACCGACCCGACGCATGAACGTTTCTATCGAGAAGAGAATGATCGCATGCCATCGTTTGCCAAGGACCTTTCCCAACCCGTCAAGCATACGGTAAGCATCCGCGAGCTTTCGCTGATTGTGAACTGGCTGCGTGGCGAGTACTACCAGCCTGCGGACGCCACTCCGATCCTGCCAACTTCCGAGGAAGAGGCCCGTCATACGGCCGTGATGGCTCGCTTGCCCGTTGGTGGTCCTGCTCCCAAGGTAATTGGCGCACCTGCCAAGCCGTAGCACGATTTTGGATTGACCCCATGAGCCTTGCCGTGGGGTCAATCTATTTCTTGACCGCGATCCCGGCTCTTCCAGGGCAACTGCTATCGCCCGCTGAGCACCTTTCATGAGCGGCTACGGTAAGCCTGGAGGCAAAAGGTTGCCCCGTTGCCCCTACTCTTGGAAGAATCGGTACAGTTTAACAATTGGCAGGACGATGAAATCGAGAGAGAACCTTGTTCTCATTCGCTTTTCCGCTCTCTCTTGATGTCTTGCCAGCTAGCAAACTTTCATGTGGTGCAACCAATGCCAACGAAAGACTCCCAGCGTCGCGGGAACCGCTGCGCCTGGTGAGCTGGTTTGCATGGGATGTGGCAAGACCAAAGAAGCCTATCGACCCATCGTCCTTGAGCCACAGTCGCCGCTGAAGAACAGTAAGCCGGCAGCAGGCACCAATGAGGACAAGCGTCCCGCCGTGGTGAAATCTGCTGACAAGCAGCAGGCACCCAAAAAGCCAATCGTCGCCAAGCCTGCTTTGCCCGAGGTAGCGCCAGCGGTACCTGTTGCTGTAACGCAGCCGGTGGCTGAGCAAATACGTGTTACGGCTTCTGTGGCGCCGCCGAGTGCAGCACCACTAAGCAGCGCCCCGGAAGCACTTTGGCAGCTTTCAGAAGAAAGCCCGCTGGCCCTGGAGATCGTCAAGCTGCGGCGGCAACTCGATTCGCTACGACGAATTGGGAATTACACACAGGCACTGGGATCTTCTGAGCCATCGCTCGACCACTTTGAGCGGGAACCCTATGACGGTCATGCAGGGTCGGGGCGATTCGATTCCGCGCATGAACGCATGCAGCCAGAACTGGATGAGGTCGAGAGTGAATCCTCGGCCGAAGGTTCAAGCTTAGGCTGGCTTGTACTCGGCGTCGGGCTGTGCGCCACTGCGTTTGGCGGTGTGCTTTCGGGTTGGTCTTGGGCCACCGAACGAATCGACCTGTGGAATATTGGCTTTCCGGTCCTGATTGTCGGACAGATCAGCGTGCTGCTGGGCATTGTGATTGAACTGGATGGCCTGCGACGGAAGCGAACGATGTCTGCACCATCCACGAGCGCGACAAACTCCCTGTCGCGTCATCAAGAGGAGATGAACAGCGAGCGAGGAAACGGAAGCCGAGTTCGTGCAGACGATCCTCAGCAATTTGCCTCTGCCAGCCATGTTCGTCGAAGCTCAGTTCGTGGCTATAACCGACAACGCCAATAGGTCGTTGTAAAACACTCTGCCAATCGATGGCAAAGTCTCTCGCTGGCACGTGGCAACGTGGCTATTTGGAAGCATTGGCGACGCTGACGATGAATTCGTCGAAGCTTTGCAGGTATTCTGCGGTTAGCCAGTCATTGTGATCGACGCCCTGAAGTAGAACAAACTTTTTGGGGCCCTTTGCTGCCTCAAACAGCTTCTGCCCGGACTTGATTGGAATGGTTTGATCGACCTGACCATGACTTTGCAGCAGCGGGCCGCGATAGTCGGCAATGGCCGTGGTGGAATTGAGCTTCGCCGTGGGAACGACCCACGCCAACATCGGATAGTGAACCTCGGCGACGTCACGAAGTGACGAGAAAGTGCTTTGCAACACAAGCCCACGCGGCGCAGATTCCGCAGCGAGTTGTACGGCAACGGCTCCGCCAAGCGATTCCCCCATGAGGACAATCTCGGAAGACTTGCATCCGGAAAGTGCACAAAGTTTTGTACGAGCAGCACGGGCATCTTGCAAAATGCCCTCTACGGTAGGAACACCTTCGCTGCGACCGTAGCCACGATAGTCGAACAAGAGGACAGAGACCTTCATGTCCATTTGCAAGTGTTTGAGCCACGCTGCACGTGACGTGATGTTTCCACCGTTGCCGTGGGCAATTAAAACCGTCGCTCTGGGCTGATCACTGGGGCAATACCACGCGTTCAAGCGGGTGCCATCTTCGGCCGCAAACCAAACATCCTGAAATTGCAGCCCTTGGGGAGCCCAATCTCCTGCGGGATGCTTGGCAGGAAAAAACAGAAGCAGCTCTTCGATCCCGGGAACCTTCACTTCGTCGGCCTTTGCCTTCTCTGGTGGCTGAGCTGCCACGCTGCAATGTTTATCTACAAGCAGTAGCGACGCTATCGCCAACAAAAAAGGGAGCACACCTGAGACTCTCATGATGTGCTCCCTTCACCGTTTTGGTTAGCTGCGAACTTTCGCTGCAACTTAGATTTCTAGGTCCTCTTCATGCGAAACTAATACCGCTTTGCCATCTGCCTTTTTGAAGCCCGCGATTAGCGGAGCTTGTTCGGGCGAGAGCTGGCGAACACGTTCAAAGAACTTTTGGGCGCGATCGGCTTCGCCACTGAAATGCAAAGTCACGGCCATCACCAACAGAGGATCGGCAGCTTCGGTACGAGCCAGTGCATTTTCGGCTAGTGATTCTAGGTGCGACTCGCGGGCGACATTGGCATCGCCGTAGAGCTTTTTGAGCTGAAAACCGTCACGGCCAAGGTCACCACCGGTGCGAAGGGCTCGCTTGAACGAAGCAGCTGCTAAATCGATTCGATTGCTGGCCATGTAAGCATGGCCCAACCGCCAGTAGGACTCTGGCATGTCAGGGGCAGCTTCGGCAGCCAGCTTGTATCGCTGAGCGGCTTGGTGATACTGCTGCTCTTTGAACAAGGAATCGCCCTGTGCCAGGAATTGATCGGCACGACGACGATATTCGGGACTGGAAGTTCGCACCTTGGCAACCACCGAGGTGGTCGATTTCTTTGCGGCATTCTTGGCCTTAATCACCTCTGCCAACATCAGTGCATCGGTGCTGGTGAGCGTTGTGGAAGCAGGCTGAACGCGTGGCAATCCTAAGAACTGGCGAGCGGCTTGGGGGCCGTAGGCAAGTTCAGCAGGTTGATAGGTTGTTGGTGCGCTATAGCTGAGGTAGCCGGTCGAAGGAACGTAGTACGTGCCCGATGTCGAAACACCACCGTACCCCGGACCGTAGTAAGACGAGTAATAGCCGCCGGGATAACTTCCGTAGAGAGTGCTACAGCCAAAGCCTGGGCTGGAATAGTAATAAGCTGCTGGCAGGCCCGGATTGAACACAGGACTGGAGTAGCATCCATAACGGTACGAAGAATAGCGTGGATATCCGACAGACAGGGCAATGCCTGATCCGTAGAAGCCTCCAATACCACCACCCCATCCGTAGCCGCCCCATCCATAACCACCGTGGTGGTGATGATGATTCCAACCGCCACCGTAGCCACCGCCGTATCCGCCACCCCAACCGCCGTGGTGGCCACCATGGCCGTGGTGTCCATGATTGGCTTGAACTGGGGTCGCAACGCTGGCCGCAATGATGGCAATCAAAAACGCAAAGACTATCCGTCGCATTTCCGTGCTCCTTCAAGTATTACCAGCGAGGCCAAGTGGCTGAGCCGCTTTGGGCACTGTGCTGGAACCCCAAAAACCGCTGGGGACGGGGACGACATCGAGCGCCAGTAGAAACTGACACTGCCTCTGATATTGGAATTAGACGCCTTCCGCAAAAAAATGGCAATTGAATCCTACGGAAGATTAAGACTGGGGCAGCCTCACAAAACTACCCCCTGTATATACTAGACCGCCCCTAAAGCCACCTTTTTGAGCGTATCCGCCTAGCTCTACTAATCGGAGGAACCGTAATCCCTAGGCGCAAGACGTTTACTGGCAAGCACTTGGACCGATACAACTAAGAGGCCTGTTAATCTAGGGAAAAATGACGGTCCTAACGTGTCACTGCGGTGTTCATAATAGGTTGGCAGCGAATGCACTGAGCCTCGACGGCTAAGTGGTGCGTTCAAACTTCGGGAGGGTTCCCGGGGTAGGAAAGTAGATTACTCTGGCATCAGGCAACGAGTTAGAAACGTCCGGTTTGCATTGGACACTTAGTCCAGCAAAACGGGCGTGATTGGCATAGAGGCGAGTACACCATGAAAAGCTTTACTTGGCGAAACCTACAGCGATCTCTTTCGTTCGCGGCAGTGATCCTGCTTTCGTCCGCAGGAGCCATGGCCGGTGATCCAGAATTCGCTGGGATCATGGCGTACGTGGAGGAGCCAGCGGTTGCCACCGAACTAGGGCTGAGCGCGGAGCAAAAGGAAAAGCTGCTGACGCTGCTTGAGAAGCGCGAGAGCGATGCGCTGGAACTGGCTGCCGAACTGAAGGGGCTGGAAGTAGCGGACCGCGACGCGAAGCTGGCTTCGTTTGCTACGGAGACCGTGCGTCAAGGAAGTTCGCTTTTGACCCCTCCGCAACTGGAACAACTGAACCGCATTAGCCTGCGCCGCGAAGGGCTGCGGGCATTGGCAAACGATCAAATCGCAACCAGCCTTGGTCTTTCGGCCGAGCAAAAGGCCAAAGCGGCTGACCTTGCCAAGCAATTGGCGGCAGCCAAGCTGAAGGCGACGGAAAACGAGCGGACCCAAGCCAAAACAGAAATTGAACGGCAGCTATCCCTGCTGTTGTCCCGTGACCAACGGATGAACTGGGAGAAACTGACCAGCGCTGAAGGGGGAACGGTTGTTGCGGCGGCTGACCCGGCGACTAAAACTCCACCACCCGCGACAACAGTTGCTGAAGGGGGCAAGGGGACTGCTCCGACCAAGATGGACACCAATGGCGGCGGTTCAAAGGGACCTGCGAACCTTGCTGCTGGTCCTGCCGTTGAAGCAGGAAAGGTGCGGTTTAACTTTCGCTTTGCTCCTTGGAAGGATGTGCTCGATTGGTTTGCAACCCAAGCGGACCTTTCCCTTGTGCTCGATGCGCCTCCACCAGGAACTTTTAACTACATTGACAACCGAGCCTATACGCCGGCAGAAGCGATTGACCTTCTCAACAGCGTGTTGCTGACCAAGGGTTATACGCTGCTTCGTCGCGAGCGGATGTTGATGCTGATCAATTTGGAAGATGGCATTCCGCCCAACTTGGTGGCGCAGGTCATGCCGAAGGACCTCGACAAGTATGGCGAGTTCGAACTGGTTAGCTGCTTGTTCCAACTGAACAAGATGGCACCAGAAGATGCCGAAGCGGAAGTGAAAAAACTGATGGGCCCGCAAGGGGCTGTGGTGGTATTGCCTAAGGCCCGGCAGATTTATGTGACGGAAACGGCCGGCAAATTGCGTACGGTTCGTGCGGTGATCGACGCTGTGGAAATGCCTTCTACCCCGAAGGATGAGAAGGTTGTTGTCATCCAGCTAAAACATATCACGCCGACGGAACTTATGACCTTTGGGCGTCAATTGCTCGGCATTCCTGACAATGCAACCAGCACGCCTGATGCGTCGCTGCGAGTTGCCATTGATGAACTGGGACAACGATTGCTGGTAACGGGCAAGGCCGAGCGGATTGAACGAGTACAAGAGATCGTCACGCTGCTCGATTTGCCACCCAAGAATGCATCTGCGACTCCGGCCGCTGCGATGGAAGCACCACAGCTTGAGGTTTATACGATTACCCAGGCCGACCCGGCGTCGGCTTTGAAGGTGCTGCAAACATTGCTATCGGGATTGCCCGATGTTCGTCTGGACATTGACAGTAAGACCGGGAACCTGGTTGCACTGGCTCGTCCATCGGAACATGCCACGATTAAGGCCACTTTGGAACAGATGCAGAAGGATGGCCGCCAGGTGGATGTGGTGAAGCTTCGCCGCGTTGATCCCCAAGTGGCCGTGCTGGCGATTAACAAGCTGTTTGGTGGCACCGAAGAAGGTCCTGCCGCAAGCGGCCCGAAGGTAGACTCTGACCCCAACACACAGCAACTGTTCATTCGTGGTACGACCGGCCAAGTGACCCAAATTCGCGACTTGCTCAAGAAGATGGGTGAAATGGGAGGCATTGATGGCGACTCGGCAACGACCGCTATTGAACGGACGAACGTTCGCTTGCTTCCATTGACGGGACGTTCTGCCCAAAGCGCGATCGAACAAATCGAACAAGTGTGGCCGACGATGCGTGCTAATCGCATTCGTATTGTTGCCCCTTCGGATCGTGGTGATGCCAATGAATCGGGCATTCAGCAGCGAGGAACCTCGGGCAATCGCCCTAGTGAAAAGTCGCTCGAAGGGTCCGAGCGTGAGCGGGCTGTGCCTCGCAAAACCGAGAAAAAGCCGGAACCAGAAACGCGCCGTCCAGAAGCTTTGCTTCCCAAGATTGACGACAAAAAGGCTTCGCTAGGTAGCCCTTCACTGAAGAGCTATTTTGTGGGGGCTGGTGATGATGCTACTGCAAAAGAAACTGATGAAAAGCCTGCCGAGGCAGAAACTGCTCCTGCGGCCGAAGGTACACCCGGTGAAGAAGTACCACCTCCTGTGGTGCAAAAGACGGTGCCGGGGGCTGAAATCATTGTAACAGTCGGTCCCAACGGTATTGCCATCGCTTCGGAAGATTTGGATGCGCTGGATGACTTTGAACAATTGCTGCGGGGCTTCATGGATGCCAAAGCTTCCGGGAAGGAATTTACTGTCTTCTATCTGAAGTATGCCAAGGCAGAAACGGCTGCGGGGCTTCTTCAGGAATTGATTGGCGGCGGTGCGACCGAAAGCAGCGGCGGCGGTGGAGGAAGCCTGATGGGGGACCTTGCAAGCAGCATGATGGGAGACATGGGTGGTGGACTTTTGGGAGGTCTTCTCGGCGGTGGTGGAGGGGGCGGAACGACCATCTCTACCTCGGGTAGTGTCAGCATCATTTCGGATGTTCGACTCAACGCCTTGTTCATCCAAGCGAAGCAAAAAGACCTGGACATGGTTGAGCAGCTGCTCAAGATCATTGATCGCGAGGGAAGCCCTGAACCGGTCGAGACCGTTCCTTCGCCACGGTTCATTCCAGTAGTCAATGCCGACGCTGCGGAGATCGCAGATGTTGTCAAGCAAGTGTTTACGGGACGACTCAATGCGGCCGAGGCTCCTGGCCAGCAGCGTCAACCCAACCCAGAAGATTTCATTCGCGCCTTGCGTGGTGGCGGCGGTGGCGGCAATCGCAACTCGCGTGACAAGAAGGCGGAAGAGACCAAGATTACCATTGGCGTGGATGTACGGACAAACTCTTTGATTGTGTCCGCACCTGACTACTTGTTTGAGCAGGTGAAGGCGCTAGTGAAAGAGCTTGACGTGTCGGAGATTCCGACCGATGAGACGATCCAAGTGGTGCAAATCAAGCGCGGCAATGCCGACACGATCCAGCGGTCGCTCAGTACGATGCTGGGGGATTCCGCCAAAAAGACCAACACCACATCTAGCACGGGGCGGCAGGGGGGCGGTGGTGCTCCTGGTGGTGGCAATGCGGGCCAAGACCAAATGCGTCAGCGGATGGAAATGCTGAACAACCTGCAGCGGATGCAAGGTGGCGGCGGCGGGCCTGGAGGTGGCGGCGGCCAAGGTGGTGGTGGCCGTGGAAACCGACGCGGCGGGCAGTAGTTGGGGGCAGGAAAGGCTGCGGTGCTGTGAAGTGGGCATCGTTAAAAGGGCGGCGAGCGATTGTTAGCCCAGGTCGGGTATGCTCCGGCATCCATTCGCGTCGATATGCGGCCTTCATAATCGGAGAGCGTGTATGCCCGAAACTTCTGATCCACCTAGTGGTGGAAATCGTGGAGAATGTCCCCAGTGCGGCGCTGAGCTTAACACTACCTACTCTAATCAGTTAACTGAAAGCACCTGTTCCGCCTGCAATGCAGCGATCTGGCATGTGTGTATCAACAATAAGCTTTTCGTCTTTGATGGAAGCCGAATGACCGCCGAGGCATGGAACAAGCTTGAGGCCAACATTCCTCAAAACGACGATGAGTCCATTGTCATCCTCGAGAAGATTCTATATCTCGAGAGCCCTGATTAATGTGCTTAGGTGAGCAATGAGGCTGAGCTGACGCAAAGGTTTTGTGTACGAGACACCTTCGCTACCTCGCGTTCTGCCAAATTATTTTGACCCGTCAGACCATCTACGATAACTTGTAATACTTTTCTTCCCTGTCACGTGAACACTAAGCATGTCACTGGGATCGCCGTCGATTACGCTTCCGATTCTGAAATTCGTGACTGCTGCACGACGTTTTGACGTAAAGAACAGCGTTTGGTTGAATTGGAGGGAATCAAAGGATGACAAGATCGCAGCCAATTCCAGGATCGAGCGAATGTCTTCTAACAATAGATTCTGCCGGGTTTTTAGGAGAGGCACGGCGGTGGATTGCCTGGGCTGTTGTGGTGTGGGCACTTGCATTCTGCGTCTTGTGCGGCAACCGAGTGATTGCGGACGACAAGGCTCCACTGGATGCAATTCGCAATGGATACGTGCGCAATCGAGAACTATTCTCGCAACTCTACTGTGAATTCGAATTGATCGAAGGGTTTGCATCGACTATCGACGATGCCAAACGGGAAAAACTCGACAAGATCAGTATCCGGCATGGCATATGGGTCACCGATGGGAAGAAGCTACGATATGAACTTGACTGCCCCTGCGAACGATCGAAGATCGACATTGAAACGGCCTTGAAAAATGCCTCTGCCGCGGAACTTGCTTCTCGACTTATTATGGCGTCGGCGGATTGCGACTCCACCAAGATTCTGTCCGATGGAAATATCGACTTGACCTACACCAACGAAGTGAACAATGCAACGGTTCGGCATACCACTGGCACGCGAATCATGAACCTTACACCGTGGACGTCTGGCTTCATGGGAAATAATGAGACAAGAGACATTGCGGCCGTAATTGATCGAAAGATTGCTGGCGATACATTCTGTCGCCTATTGCCGAAGCAAGGTAGCGAATCTTTACTTGTCCTTGAGAATGGCAGAGACGAGCCCAAGCAGGACCGCTACCTAAAGCAGTGGAGCATTGACCCTGACCGTGGATTTTTGCCGGTGACAATTCGTTTTTCAGAATTGGATGGGGCACCATGCAAGATTGCCGAGGTGGTTGAGATAAAGCAATTTGCCAATGGCGGGTATTTCCCCATGAAGTCGGTCGTTGTACGCGACATGGATCTAGCTCCGCCTTTCAAATGCCAAGTATTTCGAGTAGTAAAGCTAAGCTTGGACAAGCTGGAAGACAGAGACTTTCAGGTGTCGTTTGCCCGACCAACAACCATTGTGAATCCGTCGGACTTGCGCAGCGTGTTTAAAGATAAAGAGGTTAAGACCGTAAGCCTTAACGATCTTCCAACGCTAATTGAACGTTGCGAAAAAGCGCTCGATGCTCGATTAAAACGCCAACAGGGTAGGCAAAAAGCTAACTAAGCCGGGCGAAGGTGGTACCGGCTCTGAAATGGCGAGAGATTTTTGCGCAGGTGAGGCAGAAGAAGCGTTATTTCTTTTTGCCGTCGATGGCGAGGCATTCTTCTGGCGTAATTAGGCCATCGCCATCGAGGTCGTACTTTTGAAATTCTGCGACCTTGGACTCTGACCAACTGGCGGCGTACTCGATCATCATGACTTGGCCGTCACCATCGACATCGGAGCGGGCAAACCACTCAGGCAGCCCCTTGGGAAGACGCTCGGTAGGGGTCAGGGCGCGTGCGCCGCGGCGTTCCACCGATTTATCGCTTGCGCCGGCAGGAGCATTCTTCCACCAGGCCCGTTTGGGGGCCGCAGTAGTCGCGGTTGCACTGCTGCTGGACTTGGAAGGTGAAGGGGATGAGCCAGCGGAACCTGGCGTGTAAGAAGCGAGCTTGGCGGTAAGTTCATCCAAGGTAATGATGCCGTCGCTGTTCGCATCGGCAGAGCGGTGCTCGGTCTTCAGCTCCTTGGACTCTTCACGATCCAGGAACCCATCTTTGTTCTTGTCGTGCTGCTTAATCAGGCTATCAGCAAACTTGCGGAACTGTTCCGTGTTATTGGTGCTACGATCGGCAGGGCCTTTGGCCGCAGCGGCAGCATCAGCACTTGGTGCAGGGACGCCAAATTTCGCCGAGAGACGAACGCAGAGCTCTTCACGGCTGAGGCGTTTGTCTTTATTGGTATCGGAAGTTTCTGGCGGCGTGGACCACTTGTTGGCCTTCCACTCTTCACTGTCGAGGAAGGTGTCCTTGTTGGTATCGAACTTACCAAGGATCTCTTTATCGACGTATTCGATGACGCGTGGATCAAACCGCTTTTCTAGCGGGATGCCGGTGCTAATGGGTCGGCCGTCAAAGCCACCGACAGGGGCTCGCTTTACGTCTTCGCCAAACCCAGGAACCTTGGGGGGACCTGCCGGGGTGGTTGTAGCCGGAGCTGGAGTTGTTGTTGGCATTGGCGTGCCAGGAGTTCCTGCGGGAGGCGTACCGGGGGTACCTGCTGGTGGAGTTGTGCCGGGGGGCGTTGTACCGGGAGCTGGAGTCCCGGGAGTCGGTGTACCAGGTGCTGGGGTGCCGGGCGCAGGGGTACCGGGGGGAGTGCCAGGAGTGGCGCCAGGCATCGGGCTACTAGAATCTGAGGAGGAACCTTCGCCGCGACGCTCTTGGAATTGCTGTGCAACGGCGGGAGCCAGCTTGTCGATCGGGAGGGGCTTGGTGGGATCAAGGCCGGCAGATGCTGCTGCCTTTTGAATCATTGAAAGCGAGCGGCCGTTGGCTTCGCCCGGATCAATCATGCCGTTGCCGTTCGCATCGAGACGTTTCAGGAGTTCCATCGGGTCGCCGGAGAACCGGCCGCGGCCTTGGGCCTGTGCCAATTCGGGGGAAAATGCACCCGCAACGGCCACGACGCCACCGAAGGTCAACAGCCGTGCCGCGCGTCGAAAGTTGAAGTCGAAAAACATCCGTCACATCCCCTGCAAGCAAACCCTAACCCGAGCCCGAAAACGTCTGCTTTTGGTGCCCGCTGCCAGACCTCTAGTTTGGATCAATCCTGCTTCCAAAGCTAGCCGAAAGGCGAGACAAACCTACGAGGCTTCCATCGGACGGAACGCCCCCAAAATGTAACCCCGAATCGGGCCGATCAGACCGGGCCAATGCCCCTCAAAAGTGACGGCTGTCTAGCCTTGGGATTTGGCCGGCCGGAGACGGTCGCCAAAGAATGGACGCAACTGATTCCGCTGATTGACTTTATGTCGCGTCGGATGTAAGGTGATTTCAAGTTCCATCAACCAGGATTTGTGGAACGGGAAGAGCCCACAAAGGGAGAGCTGGCCATGCTGAAGATTACTGATGTCGGGACTGCGCAAACTTGTGACGGGATCTCACGAAGAGACTTCCTTCAGGTGGGAGCGCTGGGAGCGGTTGGCCTAACGTTGCCGCAACTGCTTGCGGCGGAGGCCGCGGGGGCCGTGAAGGACCCCAACGACGACCGTTCGGTCATCATGATCTTTAACTTGGGTGCGCCGAGCCAGATCGACACCTTTGATCCCAAACCGGAAGCGGCGGCCGAGATTCGTGGACCGTTCAAGCCGATCAGCACCAAGGGGGATTTCCAGATCACGGAAATCTTGCCACGCCATGCAGCGATTGCTGACAAGTTCTCGCTGGTGCGAAGCTGCTTTCATACGGCGCCGGCGGTGCATGATACGGGGCACCAGATGTTGCAAACGGGAAGACTGTTTGCCGGGGGAATCAACTCGCCCCACATCGGTTGTGCGCTGGCGTATTTGCGGGGACGGAAGACCGACCTGCCGCCGCACGTGATCTTGCCGGAACCGATGGGTTCTACTGGTGGCAATTTGCCGCACGGTCAGGATGCTGGCTTTTTGGGAAAGGCGTACGACCCCTTCAACCTGATGGCCGATCCTTCGAAGGAGAACTTTAAGGTTCCGGACCTGTTGCCACCGCAAGATTTGGGAGAGGCACGGCTGGAACGGCGCAAGAGGCTGCGATCAATCGTTGAAGATAAGCTCGACACGTTTGAAGCCAGTGCCAGCGCAAAACTGATGGACTCGAACTTTCAAGCGGCGTATCGCATGATGACCAGTCCTGCCGCTCGGGCGGCTTTTGACCTTTCGCAAGAACCCAAAGAGGTTCGCGAGAAGTACGGCATGAACCGGTTTGGCCAGTGCTGTTTGCTGGCTCGGCGTTTGATTGAAGCGGGCGTACGATTTGTCACAGTGAACACGTTCTTGACCGTGTTTGATGAAATCACGTGGGACATCCACGGCAGCAAGCCGTTCACTTCGATCGAAGGGATGAAGAACATCGTCGCGCCGATGTATGACCAAGCGTATGCCACCCTGATTGAAGACCTGCATCAGCGTGGAATGCTAGAAAAGACGCTGGTTTGCAACTTGGCAGAATTTGGACGCACTCCTCGGGTGAATCCTGCTGGTGGCCGAGATCATTGGCCGCAATGTTTTACGACTTACTTTGCGGGGGGCGGAATCCAAGGGGGACGGGCGATTGGTCGTAGCGATGCGATTGGCGACTTTCCCTGCTGAACGGGCTGTAGAGCCTTCCGAAGTGGCGGCAACGATCTATCGCAGCCTTGGGTTCGATCTTGATACGGTATTGCCGGGTCCTGCGGGGCGTCCGTTCCCGCTGGTGGATTTTGGCAAACATGAAGTACGCGAATTGTTTGTGTAGTAGCGCACTCGGCGAATGCCATTGCCGACGGATTTGACCTCCCACCTCGCCTTCCCACCAGCATGAGAACTTTGATGAATCCGCAGCCCCCGCGTGCCATTCTAAATCGTGCCGTTTGCTGTTTAAGCAGCATCGCACTTGGCCTAGCGGTACTATTGCATGTATCCGTGGCTTGGGGTGCGGATGCGGGAGCAAAGTCGCTGCGTTTGCTGCCAGCTAAAATCACACTGGATAATAAAGAGTCGCGCCAAACGCTGGTACCACAGTGGATTTCGGATGCGGGCGACAAGGGAGCGACTGCAGGGGAAGAGTACCTAGGGCAAGCCATTGATGCACAGTTAAGCGTTTCGAATGACGAAGTGGTGAAGCTCGAAGGGAACTTGGTCCTTCCTGTCGGAAATGGCACCGCGTTGATCACGGCCAAGGTGGGAGACCGGATTGCAACGGCCGAAGTCACGGTGACCGGACAAGAATTGCCGTTTGAATGGAACTTTCGCAACCATGTTGAATCGGTCCTTTCCAAGCAGGGGTGCAATGGCGGCGCTTGCCATGGTGCTCGCGCTGGACAAAAGGGATTCCGTCTGACGCTGTTTGGCTTTGATGTCGATGCCGATTACAGCTATTTGACTCGGCAAGCGCTCGGACGACGCGTTGTGCCTAGTGATCCGGGCCGAAGCTTGATTTTGACCAAGACAACCGGACTATTGCCGCATAAGGGGGGCATCCGGCTTGATCCGACTTCGCTGGAATATCGTGTACTTGCCGAATGGATCGGAGCGGGGACACCTGGCCCACGCGATGACGATGCACAGATTGTTAGCTTGGAGGTTTTGCCGAAGTATTCGCACCAGCAAATTGGCCAAGAGCAACAACTGGTGGTGCTGGCGAAGTTTACGGATGGACGAACGGAAGATGTCACCCGCTGGGCCAAGTATACAGCCGTCAATAGTGCGGTTAGCAGCGTTAGCGAACGAGGTTTGGTAAAGCTTGTTGGAAGCGGCTCGGGACCAATCAAAGTTTGGTATCTCAATCACAACAGCATGTCGTTCATGACGGTGCCGTATCCGGTTGACATTCCTGCGGAGCGGTATGCGGCAGAGCCCAAGCGGAACATGATTGATGTGATGGTGCTGGGCAAGCTGCAACAGCTTCACCTGTTGCCATCCCCCGTTTGTGATGACAGCACGTTTTTGCGTCGGCTGTATCTAGACACCATGGGGATCTTGCCGACGCCTGAAGAGACACAAGCCTTCCTTGCCGACACCAGTACCGATAAGCGTGACCGCGCCATTGATCAAGTACTAGGGCGGCCCGAGTTTGTGGATTACTGGGCGTATAAATGGTCCGACCTGCTGCTCCTTTCGGGAGAGCGATTGCGTCCGAAGGCGATTGAAACGTACTACCAATGGATACGTGGTAGCGTGGCCAGCAACAAGCCGTGGGACAAGATGGCTCATGAGGTCGTTACAGCCAGTGGCAGCACGCATGAGAACGGTGCGGCTAACTTCTATGCCCTGCATCAAGACCCTGAAGACATGGCCGAGACGGTATCGCAGGCCTTTATGGGGCTGTCGATCAATTGTGCCAAGTGCCACAACCATCCGCTAGAAAAGTGGACGAACGATCAATACTACGGCATGGCGAACATGTTCTCGCGAGTGCGATTCAAGGGATGGGGTGGCGACTACCGTGGGGGAGACGGGCTGCGGGTGGTCTTTACGGATTCTCAAGGTGAACTGATTCAGCCGAGCCGTGGCGTTCCTCAACCTCCACGCCCTTTGGATGGTACGGCCGTCGCCTTTGAAGATACGACGGATCGCCGGATCGCCTTGGCCAATTGGCTGATCAGCGAACAGAACCACTATTTCCGCCGGGCGATAACCAACCGAATCTGGGCCAACTTCTTTGGCACCGGCCTAGTGGAGCGTGTGGACGATTTGCGAGTCACCAATCCGGCAAGCAATGAAGAACTGCTCAATGCCGTTGCGGATGATCTTGCCAAAAACCATTACGACCTCAAGCATCTGATGCGTCAGATCCTGCAATCGACGACCTATCAGCGTGTAAGTGCACCGCTGCCCGAGAACAAGGGAGATGAGCGGTTCTACTCTCACTATTATCCGAAGCGATTGAAGGCCGAAGTACTGCTGGATGCGATTTCTCAAGTGAGTGGAATTGCGACGGAGTTCAAAGACCGCCCTAAGGGGATGCGAGCGTTGCAACTGCCCGATGTGGCCGTCGACTCTTACTTCTTGAAGGCGTTTGGGCGCCCGGACCGACTGATTACATGCGATTGTGAGCGAAGCGATGAGCCAAGCATGACGCAGGTGCTGCATCTTTACAACGGTGACACGGTCAACAAAAAGCTACGACAAGCAGGAAGCGTCCTCGACAAGGCCATGGAAGAAGCTGACATCGGCAAGTCGATTGACCATCTTTATTTATCCGCGCTTTCACGCTTTCCTTCTGCGAAGGAAAGGGAAAGCCTTATCCAAGAGATCAATAACACCAAGCCGGAAGAACGCCGGGCGGTGCTGGAAGATCTGTATTGGAGCGTTTTGAGTAGCCGCGAATTCCTGTTCAACCACTAAAGTCAATCGCGTCCCTAGCGATGGTAAATAGCATGTTCAATCGCACATCACAAATCGGCAACGACTATCCTTTGCCGCTGAATCCACAGCGGCCAACTAGGCGAGTACCGCTGGCCGTTATTCTGTTTTTCCTGGTCGCATTGGCGTGGAAAGCATTGCCGGTAAACGGCGCCGAAGAGGGAGCGCCGATCGACTATGAACGTCAGGTGGCGCCGATTTTTACCAAGTACTGTGGCGGCTGCCACAATGAAGAAGAGCGATCCGGAAAGTTGTCGCTGGCAAGTTACGATAGCTTGCTGAAAGGTGGAGCGAAGGGAAGCGTCATTACGGCCGGGGCAGGGGACCTTAGCCGAATGGTTCTGTTGATGACGGGCAAGGGCGAACCTGCAATGCCTCCCAAGGATGAAGAGCGGCCGACCGAGGTAGAAATCGCGTTGATTCGAACTTGGATTGATCAAGGAGGCAAAGGGCCTAGCGGGGCCTCGATGCCAAAACTTGTCGCGCCACAGATCACCCCCACGCGCCCCAGTAAGCCGGTTGTGAACGCGCTGGTACTTTCCGCCAATGGACAGCAAATCGCTGTCGCACGTTTTGGCTCTGTAGAGCTGCGCGGGGCTGCGGATGGCAGCGAGACGCGCATTCTTAGTGGCATGACCGGAAATGTGAACGGCGTTGCCTTTTCCAAGGATGGGCAGTTTGTCGCGGCAGCTGCTGGCGAGCCTGGACTTTACGGCCAAGCCAAATTATTTGAAGTGACTAGTGGCAAACTGTTGCAAGAATTTGTAGGACATAAAGACAGCCTCTATGCCATTGCAATTAGCCCCAATGGGCAATTGGTTGCGACGGGGGGCTACGACCAGCAGATCAAACTTTGGGACGTAGCCACCGGCAAACAGGTGAAGAGCATCGAAGGGCATAATGGCCCGGTGTATGACCTGGCCTTTCGTCCTGATGGTGCTGTTCTGGCCAGTTGCAGTGGCGACCGCACGGTTAAGTTATGGGATGTTGCCAGTGGTGAGCGACGCGAGACGCTGAAGGACTCCAACAAGGAGCTTTACACGGTTGCGTTTAGTCCCGATGGGACACGGCTTGTGTCGGCAGGTGTCGACAATCGAATCCGCGTTTGGCAAATCGGAAAGCAAGTGGTAGAAGGGGAGAACCCGCTGCTTGTATCGCAGTTTGCTCACCCCTCTTCGATTCTGCGGGTTGTTTTCTCCGCTGATGGACAACTGCTGGTATCCACGGCCGAGGATCGCTTGATCAAGGTTTGGGACGCCGCGCAGATGTCGATCCGGGCTACGCTTCCTGTGCAGGCCGACTGGGTCACAGGCGTGGCCTTCTTGCCAGGCAATCAAAACTTGGTCGTTGGGCGACAGAATGGCACGATCGAGGCACTTCCGATCCCTGCAACAGCGCAGGTGTCGTCAGCGCCTCCTGTACCGCTGGATGAAGTTCCGCCAGAAGTCGATTACGGGCCGCAACCCATGGTTGATCAACTGCCCAAGATCGCCGAGGTAGAGCCTAACCACCTGCCAGCTTCTGCGAATGCGATTGCGCTGCCGGGAGTTGCTGAAGGAGTTATATTCGCCGCCGAAGGGACAGGAACTTCGGGCCAAGACGTTGATCTGTATCGATTTGATGCGGTTGCCAATGAGCAATGGATCTTTGAAACGACTGCTACTGGCGAAAACCCTTCGCTCGATACCAAGATTCAGATTTTGAATGCTCAAGGGGAGCCGGTTCCGAGAATGCTGCTGCGGGCAGTGCGCGATACGGAGATCGAGTTTCGCGGAATGAATGGCGAACAGCGCGGCATGCGCCTTAAAAACTACGAAGAGATGCTGCTCAACGAGTATGTCTATCTGGGGGGCGATGTCATCAAGCAGTTCCAGCAGCGGCGAGGCCCCGATGCGGACTCAAACGCTTACCCTGAGAATGGCTCTCGATTTGCCTATTTTGATACGACAAGTCGTGCCCATGCCTTAGGGGAGCCAGGATATGTGGTGGTCCCTTACCCCGTTGGCACGCCCCTTTCCAACAATGGCTTGCCGGTCTTTACGATCCCGTTTGAGAATGATGACCAATCAACACGGCAGCGGGGCAAGAATTCACAGGTGACGTTTACCGCGCCCGCCACGGGAACGTACTTGGTAAAGGTGCAAGATGTGCGGGGCTTTTCCAGCGAGAAGTTTACCTATCGATTGGTAGCGCGACGCCCGGTACCAGACTTCAAAGTAACGATAACTGGACAAAACCCAACGGTTGCGGCGGGAAGCGGCAAGCAGTTCACTGTGAAGGCCGAACGTTATGACAACTTCAACGGACCCATTACTGTCGAGGTGGAAGGACTTCCGCCAGGATTTCAGGCAACGAGCCCAATTGTGATTGCGGCCGGACTACTGGAAGCGCATGGCGTCATTAATGTGCAAGCCGATGCAGCGGCGCCGACGGAGCAAAACGCGACGACTTCTAAGCTTACGGCAAAGGCGATGATTGCTGGCCGTGAAGTACGCCATGACGTCGGAAACCTAGGAACGATCAAAACTGCCGAGAAGCCCAAGCTACTGGTGCATTTGGAATTACAAAACCAGCCGGCAGCTACCCCCACACAGGCAACGGGCTTTCCGCAACCGCCGGAACTGACGATTACCTCCGGCAGTTCCATCACTTGCAAACTGCGAATTGAGCGTAACGGCTTTGATGCTGCGGTCTCGTTTGATATCCCCAACCTTCCACATGGAATCATTGTGGATGACATTGGGCTTAACGGAATTTTGATTCCTGCTGGCCAGACCGAACGGACCGTCTTTTTGCGAAGCGAGCCTTGGGTCAAGCCGCAAACACGCCCCTTCTTTGCGGTCGCGTTAGTCGAGGGGAATCAAGCTTCCCTGCCGCTCAGCTTGCGAGTGCAACCCGCTGGCGTGCTGACTGCGACTGAAGGGGCAGCCAAACCTTAATGGAGGTGGTGGCGACTTGCTTTGGGATGATTTTTTGTAGGGATGCTTGCGATGGTGCAGGCCTCCGATGAGGATAATGAATTCTGCGATACTGGGATTCGCTCGGCCGAACGCAACAGGTGTCGGCCTTGGTTTTGCGATTGTCACTCTTAGGAAACGACTTATGAAACAGGTAATGATGCGGTTGTTGGCGCTGGCGATGGTCGGCGTGGTAGGTAGCTGGCTGGGTTCTGCTGCGAGTGCGGATGAGGCGGCCAAGAAGCCGGCTCGGATTTTGATGGTGACCCAAAGCAAGGGCTTTGTTCACGGCAGCGTGAATCGCAAGGATCGTCCCCTTTCTCCTTCGGAACGGGCCATCACTGAACTTGGCATCAAGAGCAATCTCTTCCGTGTTGACTGCACGCAAGACTGTGCCAAGGACTTTACCAAGGAAAACCTACAGAACTATGACATTGTGCTCTTCTATACGACCGGCGACCTGCCGATCAAGCCAGAAGACCTCGACTACTTCTTCAACGACTGGCTCAAGCAAAAGGGACACGGCTTCATCGGTGCACATTCGGCCGCTGACACGTTCCACAACTACAAGCCTTACTGGGACATGATTGGTGGCACGTTCATGGGCCACCCCTGGAACGCCGGTGATACCGTAACGATTACGGTTCACGACAAGGCACATCCCGCTGCCAAGCCATGGGGTGATGAGTTCGAGATCCAAGACGAGATCTACATGTTCAAGAATTGGCAGCCAGAAAAGGTTCATGTGCTGATGAGCATGAACACCGGCAAGACCAAGCTGAAGCTTGACCAACCACGCCACATTCCAATCCTGTGGGTCAAGAATTATGGCGAAGGCAAATGCATGCACATGAGCCTAGGCCACAATGAAAAGGTCTGGGAGAATGAGAAGTACATGGAATCCATGCTTGGTGGCATTCGCTGGATCATGAATCTTGAACCAGGCGATGCTACGCCAAACCCAGAGCTTTCCAAGGCCGAAGAAGCCAAAGCCCAAGCGGAAGGGAAGAAGAGCTAAGCACTAGCTGACTTCTTACTTCAATGGAAACAGTAAGGCCTGCACTCCAACGAGCGCAGGCCTTTTTCGTATTGATGCCGAATGGGCGAAGTGGATGCTTTGGCTTCGTTAGGCTGCGCGGCGCTGATTGCGATTGGCAGCTTGCGCTAGCTTTTGAATTTCCGCGACGGCCAATTGCTTGAAGCCACTGGTCTCTCCCTTGTTATCAAGCTGCTCTTGATAGACAAGCGAGTGCGATCCGAGCATGCGAGGCATATAAATCCAGGCGCGATTGAGTACGTCGGGATCGTGTCCAGCACCAAGGATGACCAGGTCGGTCGCTGGCAATTGGTTGGCCGTACGGACCAGCGCCGAGTAAAGGTCGCCCGGTACCAACTGTACCTTGACGCCTGGATGGCGAATGTCGTGAAACGCCTGCTTTAGCGAGGGATGCTGCTGTGAGCCAGCGGCTTCGAACAAGTCGATGCCGGTGTATTTCAGCGGCATGTTCCCTGGCTCCCACGAGAGGACCTCAAACAGCCGCTGCGTACGCAGCACACTGTTGATGCCCAGTTCGAGGCAGGAGCGAACCTTCTTTCCCTTGATCGCGGAATAGAGATTTCGATCCGCGGCGGGCTTCGAGAAGTAAAGTAAAAACGTATTCTGAATTAGGCTACCGACGCTCACGACGGCTTCCTTCACAACAAGGTGGATGAGGAACAGGCTCTACTTTCTTCGGCATACCAGCGGCCCAGTTATGAGGCATCATTGCATGGGTTGTAGCGATTTTAGGAAACACCCTATCTAGCCTAATCGCCATTTTTTACCGCCGCTGGGTAAGTAGGGCCTATCAGGCCCCTTTTTGGGGCCCCGCCGACCCTCTCTGCCGGAAACTTAGGGAATCTTCCCGACGGGTGAACCGGTGTCGGCAAACACGCGTAAAAAGTTGACCTATAGTTTTCCAGTTAACGGTCGCAGGGACACGTCGGCCGAAGTTTTTCCCTCTTTGCCCGGTTCCGGGTTTGGTGAATCTCCCCAAGATTGCGGAGGTCTGGCTTTTGCCTTTGGGCAGGTGCTAGTCCATCCTTCACCGCAGTAGCTTCGTGCTTGCGCGCTCGTACCGAGCCTGCAATTGCTGGCTTACTGATTGCCCGGAACGGAACCCGTTAGGGGAACTGTTTCGATGACCCGTCCCGAATCCAAGTTGCCACGTCCACGCACCCGTTTTGAGCAGTTTGAGCCACGCTTGGCTCTGACGGCCGATTCGTTGCTTGAACCGTTGACATCTGCGCTGCATAGCTCCATCGAGCCACTAGCGGTCACCACGGCGCCAGCCACCGAAGGGCATGGCTGGACCGAAGTTGCTTATGCGCGCAATGAATTTGGTCTGCGTGGCAGCGGGCAGACTGTTGTCGTCATCGATACAGGAATTGCCTACGACCATGTGGCACTCGGAGGCGCCATTGGCGCCGGAAACCACGTCGTAGGGGGCTGGGACTTTGCAGAAAACGATGCTAATCCCTATGACGATGGCCCAGCGGGCTATCATGGGACGCATGTCGGCGGCATTATTGGATCGCTCGATAGTCGGTATACCGGCGTTGCGCCTGGTGCCGATCTTGTATCCTTGCGCGTATTCGATGATCAGGGAAATTGCAATTTAGACTGGGTCGAAGCGGCCCTGCGCTGGGTTCACACTCACCGCAGCACGTACGCAAATCCGATTACGACGGTGAATCTGTCGCTAGGAACGGACTGGAACTCCAATTCACTTCCGGGCTATGCCAATCTGGAGAGTGCATTCAAACAGCTCGAAGACGATGGGATCTTTATCTCGGTCTCGGCCGGCAACTCGTTTGGAAAGTATCAATCGGTAGGTGTTAGCTATCCTGCGGCAAGTCCGTACGTCGTTCCAGTCGCCAGCGTTGGAGCCAATGGAAATCTGAGTAGCTTTAGCCAGCGAAATGATCGCGTGATTGCGGTGCCTGGTGAAAAGGTTACCAGCACACTGCCCAGTAGCTTTTATGGCGGCAATACGGCCAAAAATGACTGGGGAGCCGCATCAGGCACCAGCATGGCAGCGCCCTATCTGGCCGGCGCAAGCGTGTTGGTTCGCGAGGCGATGAAGGACCTTGGGCAAACCCTGGTAACTCAGGATGGTATCTACGATTTGATGCGTAATACGGCCGACAGTGTCTATGACAGTGTCACCAAGCTTTCCTATAAGAAGCTGAACCTGCAGCGTGCGCTGGATACCCTCGTGGGGGCTGATGAAGCAGGCGACACTTCAACCAGTGGCAGGGTGATTGGAAGCCTTACGCAGCAAACCATTATCTCTGGTACGATTGGCCGACTTTCCGACAAAGACTTCTTCCAGTTCACTGCCTCAGCGACCGGCAAGGCCACCTTTACCATTACAGCAAGCGGTTCGCTGGCCTCAAATTGGCTAACGACAGGAAGTGGCGTATCGATCCAAGGCAACAAGCTGACGATGGATATGGTAGCGGGCCAAACCTACTCGTTTGGTTTGCAAACTTTAGATGGTATTGGCCGCTATAGTATTTCCACCCAGATTCAGGCCAATCCAACCGAAGTCATTTCGGCAACCAACCTGGGAACAATTACCCAGACACGCATTAATGATACCAAGCTGACTGGAGATGTCTGGTATCAGGTGACAGCAAGTCGTACCGGCACGTTTTCTGCTGAGGCGATGTTTCAAAACTCTCAGGGAAACATCGACCTGGAAGTCTATGATGCACAGCGTAATTTACTGGGAACCTCCAAGGGGACGGGAAACTCCGAGCGGATTGACTTCTCGGTAGATTCTGGAAGCATCTATTTTGTTCGAGCACGTGGCACGAATGCCGATGTTGATCTGCGGCTAACCAACCTCGTTTCCACACGTGGCAACAATGTTGAAGCGAGTGGAACCGCCGGCGATGATACGTTTGTTTGGTCAGCTGGTACGCGACAAACTCTCACGGTGAATGGCGTAAGCTACTCCCTGGCAGGAACCTCTCAGGTGACCGTCGCCGCTGGGGCTGGCAATGATACGGTAACGCTGCAAGGTGGCGGTGGGGCCGAGCAAATTACACTACGGCAGAACCGTGCCGAACTAGTGGGAAGCAATTATTCTTTCTCGATAGACAACACAGAAACGGTACGTGTTCGTGGCAGCCAAAACGACCAAGTGACCTTCTATGACACGGCCGGCAACGATACATTCGAAGCCAGCCCACGCACTGCCAGCATGCGGGGACTCAATTACTCTGCAACGGCCGACGGCTTTGGGAGCGTGGTTGCGATTGCCAACAATGGCGGACTCGATACTGCTCGCTTATATGACTCGGCAGGCAATGATCGCCTGACAGGGACTGCCAGCGAAGTCCTGCTACGCGGCGGAAACTTCTCGCTATCTGCCAATGGGTTTGAACGTACGACGGTCGTTGCAAATAGCGGCGGATATGATACGGCAAGCCTTTCCATGCGAAGCAGTCGCGACGTTTACACGCCGGGATCCAAGACCGCGACGCTAAAGTCCGACAATGCGCTTCTGTACTTTGAATCGTTTGATGCGGTTACTGCCACGGCAGCTGCCGCCACTTCGTCGTCAGCCATCGGCCCGGTCGCGATTGGGCGGATGTCGACCGAAACCTTGGTGATGGTTGGAAACTCCATTTCAATCAACAAGTCCAGAGCGATTGGCCCGCAAGGCTTTGCCGCGATTGGGGCTTCTCTTGACGATGGATCTTCCAGCGGACCGAACCTAGCTGGAGTACAAGCATCGATGGAGCAAGAGCTTGCTCTGTTGCGAACAAAACGGCAAGCTATTCACGAGAACCATGCGGTCGATGATTGGTTTAACAGCCTAGGCACCTAGTCGCACGTCTATGACCGAAAGAGCTAGTCACGGTGAAGCAGAGGGCCCCGCTAGGGACGAAAGTGCTTAACCAGACGTGGCTCTAAATCAGGAAGTCGCTGCCGTAGCCGCAGGCTGAACTGTCCCAGATCGTCCTTTTGCTTTGCCTCGGCGAGGAAATGAACCAGTTCGGTATACGCTTCACGCGAACCGTGCAAACAGAAGTGCACCCAAGCCCAGGCATCGCGATAATGTTCGCGGCGCATTTCCGAAATATCTCGCAGCGACTCTAGCTCATCGAGCCTGGGCATCTCATTCTGGCGAAGGAGTTGCCGAATCGTTTGCAGATGCGGGTTTCCATCCGACCGCTTATCGCGCGGCATCTCGAAGTATTCTGCCAGCCCTTCATCTAACCAAAGCGGAACCTCTTGCAGGTTGGCATGCAAAATCGCGTGCGTCGCCTCATGCCGAACATCGACTTCAAAGTCGACTCCACGACACGCAAAGAGCATGCCTGGCCGCTGACGATCCTTGATGTAGAGCGCGGGGCGAACCGGCACCGTGGGGAAGTATCGTTTTAGATAGGCCTGATAGGTCGGCTTCTTATCAAACAAGAAGAGATGAATCTTTTCGGCCGGTGGATCAATCCCCAGCGAGGCTTGCATGTCCGACTGAAGATACGAGAGCTCTTGGATTAGCGACTGAGAATTCTCCAGCGAGAAATCAGCGTGGCAAAGGAACGGGCCAGCCGTCTGCTCGGATGGCCACTTTTCCGCACTGAGCGATACCTTCGAAAAGGGTGGGCAAAGCGGCAACCCCATCATCGCGAGCATGCCCACCATCGCGCGGCGACGGCCGCTGCTTAACGGTGAGCATAGCGCTGATGTCTTCAATGGGTACATACGGATGCCGAAAAAACGCTTGACCTTGCCTGCCAATCACGCCCCGAACAGAGAGGTAATGGCCAGGAGTGTACTTTTCCGAGAAAGGTCGGTCAATCGGAAACGGCAACAACGCTAGCACGCGGCTAGTCGTCGTTCAAAGGCAGCAAAAGAGAGCCGTAAAATGGCTGCTTAGTAAGTGGCAAGCTCTAGCCCAGCCACCGAATGCTGATTCTCTTCCCACCAGCGGCGGGCAGTATCGGCCGACCAGTCGCCAGCGTTTTGACATTCATCTAGGGCTGCCGCTAGTTCAGCCGCCGTTTGAAAGCGTTCATCGGGAGACTTTAGCAAGCAGCGCATGACGACCGCTTCTAGATCGGGCGGAACATCATCACGAATCGAGGAGAGAGGCGGCGGAGCTTCATGGGCATGAGCCACCAAGACCTTGAGCGGCTTGTCGCTGTCAAACGGTGGCCTGCCCGTTAACAGGAAATACAGCACGCCCCCCATGGAGTAGATATCGCTACGGACATCGGGCTCATAATCGCCGGTCGCTTGTTCGGGCGACATATAAAGCGGCGAACCAGTAATGCTTCCCTCTTGCGTTAGCACAGAATCGTCCGTTGCCGTGAGTGGCTTGGCCAATCCGAAGTCTAGCAACTTGGAAACATCGTAAAAACCGCCGCGAATCGCGGAGAAAATATTGGCCGGCTTTAGATCACGATGCAACAGCCCCAACATGTGAGCCTCTTGCAACGCATCACACGCCTGACGCACCAAATGAATCACGCGCGAGGCAGGCATGGGGCCAAATCGCTTGACCAGCTCGGAGAGGTTCATCCCGGGCAAATATTCCATGACGTAATAGAACGTTCCATCCTCGGCACGACCGTAGTCAAAAATATCGATGCTGTTCCAGTGGGATAGCTTGGCTGTTGCTTGAACTTCTCGTTCAAATCGAGCGAGGACCTTGGGGTCTCCCGCCTTTTCAGGACGGATTACCTTGATCGCACAAGGGCGTTTCATCAGCTGATGCTCGGCCAGGTAAACATCCCCCATGCCTCCACTGCCAATCAGCCGCTTAAGGCGATATTGGCCCAACTGGCGTGCTTCATAGAACTGGGCTCGAAGCGAATTGATCGAATGAACGCCCCAAGTTGCACCAACGGCCGCCAGCACCAGCGTAAGCAACATTTCGACAATGACGTGTGGCTCCGACGTAAACAGGTTACGCGCGTCGACGTCAGTCAAAGCAGTAATGCAAGCCGTGATCAGCGGAACAGCACTGATCATTCCGATCACGACGGCTGCCCGCTTCCAAGTGTTGGGAATGAACAAGGCATAGGTATAGATCGAAATCATCCAGACAGGCGAAACACCTGGAGAGTAATCATAGTTGGTGGCAACGATCATATCCCGTTCGTGTTGCAACATTGCAAAGAACACCACGGGAAGGCCGAATGTCACAAGCTCTACAAATCGCAATGCCCCCATCGATAGCTGAGGCCGGCGAGTCAGCCAAATACCGATCAGTCCAAGGACGCAGGTATTGACGATGTGCCCCACAAAGAGGGCCAGCTGGACACTGCTCGAGCGGTCGAGCAAGAAGAGATGCCAAATCAAAAAGACAGCAAAACCGGCAAACTGAACCAGTGCGGCAGAACGAAGGCGTCCACCAAGCAGATCTTGCAATTCGGCATTTAGGCCGGATTCCGTCCCTTCGACCAAATGAACCTTGCATTGCGCGCCAATGCCGTACTGTTCCCCATTTACGGGAGCATCAAGCGTCAACTCAGAAGGACCCGAACTAGCGGGGGGAAATGGCGTATCCAAGGCATCCACCCTTGATGGAATCGGCGGTAGACCGATCGTTCCTACATTACGTTAGAGTATCATAGATGGTTCGACCGGGGACGTCGAATATTGGCTGTTCATTAGAACGACGATTTAGTCCCCAAATGGTTCGCCAAGAAACCGCCCGTTAAACTAAACCACGGCAACTATTTTTGTTTCAACCATTTCTTGCGCTCACTCCCTCCATAAAGTCCATTCGCCCACCTTAAACACGCCTTAAAGGAAACTATCCTTCCATGGCCCGCCAAACAGACATTCGATTACTGGAGATTCAGACCGACACCGAACACATCGAATATCGAGCGCCCATCAAATTTGGGGGGAGAGTCGTCACAAGCGCACTGATTTTTAATGTTCGGATGACCGTTGAAAATCGTGCTGGACAGCGTGGCGAGGGCTTTGGCTCGATGCCACTAGGGAACGTTTGGGCATGGCCTTCGGCAGGAGTGACTCCCGAACAATCCCTGCAAGCGATGTTGGCTTTCGCAAACCGACTGCAAACGAAGTTGCTACCTTGTCCGGAGTTTTCGCATCCGCTGCAACTAACCCGCACGTGGGAAACCGCCCAGCATCAATTGGCGCGAGAGGTCGTCCAAGAATTAGGGTTATCGGAAGGCATGCCAAGGCTAGCGCAATTGGTCGCTGCTAGTCCTTATGAAGCGGCGGCCCATGATGCGTTTGGCCGTGCTGCTAACCGGTGCAGTTATGACATGCTTGGGGCTGATTTTATCGACCAAGACCTGAGCCACTTTCTAACACCCGAGTTCGCCGGCGAATATCTTGATCGCTATACCTCGCGAGTTCCAAAGGCAACGATGCCGCTTTACCACTTGGTGGGAGCGCTCGATCCACTTACCGATGCCGACATTAAGCAACGATTGAATGATGGATTACCCGAGACATTGGGCGAATGGATTTTAGCGGACGGCCTTACGCATCTAAAGATCAAGCTGGCCGGCGACAACTTGGACTGGGACATTCAGCGAGTAATCGCCGTCGATCAAGCTGCATCAGCAGCACAAGCCAAGCGTGGGCTTGCCCACTGGAATTACTCGCTCGACTTTAATGAGAAGTGCGCATCGGTTGAGTACCTGCTGGAGTTTTTAGGCATCCTCCAAAGCAGTCGCCCTGAGGCCTTTACCCGGACACAGTACGTCGAGCAACCAACGCATCGCGACCTGAAGTCTCACCCAGAGAACAAAATGCATCGTGCGGCAGCGATTAAGCCGGTTGTCATCGATGAAAGCCTGATCGATCTAGAGACCCTGCATTTGGCACAGGAGCAAGGTTACAGCGGTGTTGCGCTAAAGGCCTGCAAGGGACACTCAGAGGCGTTGCTGATGGGTGCTGCGGCGCAGAAGTACAAGCTGTTCCTTTGCGTGCAAGACCTTTCCTGTCCTGGCTATTCATTCTTGCACTCGGCCAGTATTGCTGCTCGCCTACCAACGATTGCCGCCATTGAAGGCAATGGTCGGCAATACTGCCCAGCCGGCAATAAGGGCTGGGAGGATCGCTTTCCGGCGATGTTTCACATCACGGATGGTACCGTGGGAACGGCGGAACTCCGTGGCATCGGCCTGGGCTTTTAGATTTTCACCGTTGATGCATTACAAACCTACTGCTGTATGACGCTTTCCTTTTCCCCTCATCAAATACCACCTTGGCCACCGGCGGACGACGAGATCCGCGCGGTGCTTGAGACCGCGTGGCACGAGGGAACATGGGGACATTATGAAGGGGCTTATTGCGATCAGTTGGTTGCAGCACTGCAGCAAATGCATCAAGTCGAGTTTGCCTATCCTTGCTCAAGTGGAACGATTGCTGTCGAACTGGCCCTGCGTGGGCTCAAAGTCATGCAAGGAGACGAAGTTATCTTGGCTGGCTACGACTTTCCAGGAAACTTTCGAGCGATTGAAGCGATTGGCGCAAAGCCCGTTTTAGTGGATGTCGTTCCCGGGGGCTGGACGCTCGATCCGGCGGGGCTGGAGCAAGCCTATTCACCCTTGGTAAAAGCGGTCATTGCGTCTCACATGCATGGCACGACTGCCGACATGGCGGCCATCTGTCAGTGGGGCAAAGAACGCAGAGTCGCCGTTCTGGAAGATGCGTGTCAAATGCCGGGCGCGACCGTGCAGGGCAAGCTGGCGGGAACATGGGGCGACTGCTCCGTTTTGAGCTTTGGCGGAAGCAAGCTGTTAACGGCAGGGCGGGGCGGCGCCATCCTGACGCCAAGCGAAGAAGTGTTCCAGAGAATCAAACTGTTCTGCGATCGAGGAAACCAAGCGTTTCCCCTTTCGCAATTACAGGCGGCGGTACTACTCCCCCAGATAACAAAGCTCGAAGAACGAAACCGCTATCGCTTTAAGCAGGCAGAACAACTGCGAAACCTGTGGCAAACGCACCCGAACGTTGTCCTTCCAGTTGTCGAGCCGGGCGATCGTCCTAGCTATTACAAGCTGGGCTTTCAGTGGAATGGTCCAGCGGCAGCCACCGCCACGGTTTCCCCACGCGACGAACTAGTGACACGATTTCGGCAAGCGGGCCTTCCCCTGGATAGCGGCTTTCGCGGCTTTGCCAAGCGAACAGGAAGGCGTTGCCGAGTAGCAACGGCTTTGAAACATTCGATCCTGGCAGCGGACCAAACGATACTGCTGCATCACCCGGTACTACTAGGTGATGATCGACTTATTGCCTTGCTTGGACAGGCCGTGCTTGGCGTGTTGAAGTCGCTGTAGAAAGCAAAAAAGGGAGCTGTTTCACCCTTAGTGTAACAGCTCCCTTTTCGCGTGTTCCCTGGCATCGGAGCAGATCCGAAGACCTGCTCCGATGCACAGTCAAAAAGCTACATCGTGAAGCACTTTACAAAGCATTGACCCAGAAACGCTTTGCAAAGAATAACGCTTCAATCCCGGAGGGAGGATGGCGGCATATTCCCGCAAACATGTCGCCAACGATGCAGCTTTCTCATTGTTTGATTTGTTTGTCGTGCGGGCTTTGTTCCCGCGTGTGACGAGCGGATAAATAACAATTCGCTCCGATTCCCACAACCCGAAAAAAGCCTTGTTTTTCGCGGCATTTCTGAATTTAGAAGCTTTATTGGCCTGCCTTAACAAAAAGAAAGGAGGCTTCTAAAAAGAAGCCTCCTAAAAACTCCTAGCCGGGAAATTTGACGCTGGTAGTTTGTCACTAGCCAACTATTCGCAGTCGTCGATTGGCTGGGCCCGTGGTTCCAGCAGGGGGCTGACGCAGCAGCTCAAATGCGGTTGCTACTTCGTCAAATGGAGCCACGACTCCATCACGGTTTTGATAGCCTAGCCGGCCATTGTACGTAACAACCACTGTGTCACCAGGACGAGCGATGGAAAGTGCCCAGCGGATTGCCTCGCGACGGCCGTGACGATGCCGGGCCTTTGCCGGCCGATCAAACCCATCGAGCATGTCATGCACAATGGCTTCTGGACATTGCAGGCCTGGGTTATCGCAAGTGATGATCGGAACATCACAACCACGCTCAGCAATTCGACCGATGGCTGCCCGCATCTCCTTGGGAATATGCCCCGCACATCCAAGTACGCAAATAACTCGCCCCGTCGACGCTTGACGAATGGTCTTGAGGGTTTGTGCTAACGACTCTGGCGAGGCCGCACGATCCACAAACACTCGAAACGGTTGGCCTGCTTCGACGCGCTCCATCCGGCCCGGAACAAACGCCACAGCTTCAAGGCCTTGCACAATCGTGGCAAGATCGATTCCCATCGATAAAGCGAGGGCCGTCACCGCAAGGCAGTTGGAGATATGCTCGGACCCAATCATGTGGGTACGCACAGGGATGGCATCGTTGCCGGCAAAGATCATAAAGGTCTGCTCGCTACCATGACGCTCTAGCAGCTTGGCAGTGACGTCTGCTTCTGCCACTTGGCCGTAGGTGAGCAGCGGCAACTTGGCCTGCGAGATGAGCGAAGCAAGGGCTGGATCATCGGCATTTACGCAGACGATGGCCCCTTGCTTGGCCAGCGACAGCAAATTGCGATTGATTAGTGGCAGTGATAGGCTTGGATTGCGAGAAGCATCCGAAAAGCTCAACAGGTTATGAACGATGAACCCATCGAACTTCATCCCGGCAAGTCGGCGTTCGGCGAGCGCCTTGGTGGAAATTTCCACAAGAGCATCATCACAGCCATTAACCACCATCCGGCTGAGCCACTTGGCTAGGCGAGGAGCTTTCGGGGTGGTGGCACGGGCTGCCTTTTGAGTGATGGAATCACTATAGCCAATCGAACTTGTCACTCCGACATGGCGACCGGCCTTTTCTAGAACCGAGGCCAAAAGCATCGTCATGACGGTCTTGCCGGCAGAGCCAGCAATTGCCACCGTGCGAATTCGCTGGCTAGGTTCACCCGCAAGAGCATGCGACAGACGGCCGAGTGCTTCGCGAGTGTCGCTGACAATGGCCATCGGAACCGAGACAGGAACGTATTGTTCAGCAACGACAAGGCTAGCGCCATTGGCTACGGCAAGGTCGGCCAGGTCATGGCCATCTACGTTGGCTTCCAACAGAGGGACATAGGTATCCCCCGGACGGCAACGATGCGGATCGCTACAAACCCGAGTCACTCTCGCATCACCGGCGAGATCAAGGTCTGCATGGGGAAGAACGTTGCGCAGAAGTAGTTCTGCGCGTTTGGGAGCGCGGGGCATCGCCTAGGCCTCCTTGCCAAGGATTGACGCTTGCTCGTCGAAGACCCGATCAATGGCTTGAACACCTTCCTGGTGACCAATCCATCCATCTTGCATCTGGGTCGATGTCTGCCTGCTACCGGCTGGCACTGGGCCCGACGAAACTGGTCAAGATTTTCAGGATTTTGCCGATCCGGTCAATAGAGAAATCCCCCGGCACAAGCGGCCAAAACGGGGCGATAATGCTGTAGGACCGCAAAAACGAGCTGTAATTTGCGGTCACTTTTATTTTCAGAGCTAAGAAACGATCAATCGACGAGGGCCATCGCCCCCTTCTTCATGCTCCCATTCGCGGCGAACCTCTCCCAGGCCATAAGCGCAAAGCTCAAATTGCTGACTAAGGCGAGAGAGCACATCGGCATGTGCATCATTGTTGCGATCGGTTTCAATCTCGGCTGCAATCTGATACGCACGCTTCCCTTGAGAGCAATACTCAATGAAGTAGTCGGCCGTGTGTTGCGATTGCCGTCGTGGGAGGGCCTCTGGAAAGACGCCCGTAAAGAAGAGCGTAACATCACCAATGTGCTGGTGGACATCTCGCCGGGCAAGGCCAACGCGGCGTTCAGCTTCGGCCAGCATGCCAACCACATCGCTGACAGGGCGGCCGGCGGTATCTCTCACTCGATTTAGCGTGTCCGCTCGAACGAAACGGATCATGAGATCGGTGAGATAGTCGATGAGTGGAGGATCAGCGACCCCCAATTCGCCCTCAAAGACATTCTCACAAATGCCGGCAAAGAAACGTCCGAGCGTACCACCTTGGGCAAAGTCCGTCATGGAAACACCTTCCCCGCTGGCTGCGGATCCCTAGGTGTAAACCTCGACCCGCGCTAACGAAGCGAAATCCGGAGAGGACCTAAACAATAGGCGTTTGCTAATGACGGTAACGCTACGGGATTGGCGACCGCCAAAAGCCGAACTACCTTCCATTCCTTATAATTACTGTCGGAATGAATTATATGTCAACAGGAAAAAATCGTCAAAAAATAGCCGATTCCTCAAGATGAGGAGGCCATCTAAACGGCCTTTCGTTTTTGAGATTTCCGGTTGGCTGCTCTGGTGCCCACGGACTGGACACGCGGGACAAGATCCTGCCGTAAGGCGTTACTTAGAGTGCGGCAAGCAACTGGCGAAGGTAGTCATCGGTTTCTTCCAGGACGGCGAGCCGATTGGGGCCCACGGCTTCTGCAATGCGACGGACGACTGCCGATCCCACGATGAGTCCATCTGCCACCGGGGCCAGCAGGCGGACGTGTTCGGGCTTGTTAATGCCAAAGCCAATGCAAATCGGAAGAGGAGTTTGCCCCCGTAACCAGCTCACGTTTTCGGAAAGGTCCTTGGGGAGCTCGGTCCGTTCGCCCGTAATGCCTGTTACGGAAACGTAGTAGATAAAACCACTGGACGACTCTGCAATTCGAATCGCTCGATCACGAGGAGTTGTCGGAGTAACCAGTTGAATTAAGCTGAAGTCGGCCTTGCGACAGATCTTTGAAAACGCCTCGGCTTCTTCGACCAAAAGGTCTGGAACAATGGCACCACTTACGCCAGCCGCCTGGGCTTCTGCGACAAACTTCTCAAGGCCGTAGCGATAGATGATCGCGTAGCTGATCATCGTCACTCGTGGCATTGTTACGCTGTTCTTGAAGGTCTTGAGACCTGCCAGAATATCCGCAACCTTGATCTTCTTCTCTAGAGCCCGGGTGTAAGAGGCCTGAATCACGGGGCCATCGGCAATCGGATCGCTATAGGGAATGCCGACTTCACAAAGATGGCACCCCAATGCATCGAAACGACGGATTGCATCCCAGGTTGTCGCCAAATCCGGATCGCCGGCCGTCACGAACGGCATCAGCGCCTTACGATTTTCCGAACGAAGCTTCAAAAACAACTGGTCGATGGCAGACATAGGCTCGCTCTAATCTTACGTGGAGAGTCCCGCACTCAAGGGAAGGACGACAAACGGGCTATGCACCGTACTTACCAAGTCGTCCTGCGTTTGCCAAAGCAACCGTCATCAAGTGCTTCGCTTCAAATTGCCCTAAACCACCGCGAATACTGGTGTTTTCGCCAAACGTTGTGTTGCCATCGGGACGGCAGCATTCCGAATACAACAGCGTTGGAACTGGGTGCCAACTGTGGCTCTTGAGGTAGCTTGGTGTGCTGTGATCACCAGTAATGATGAGCACATCGGGGTTGAGCGCCCGGATCTGCGGAATTGCTGCGTCGAGTTCTTCTACACGCTTTACCTTGGCGTCGAAATTACCATCTTCGCCGGTGCTGTCGGTGTACTTGAAGTGTAGGAAGAAGAAGTCGTAATCCTTCCAAACACTTGCCAGCGTATCAACCTGCTCTTGCAGGGTTTGGGCCTTGCCCACGATCTTCATACCCACCAGGCTCGCAAGCCCCTTGTACATCGGATAGACAGCAATGGCAGCCGCCTTCAGTCCATAGACCTCTTCATAGCTCGGCAGGTTCGGGCGTCCCGAAAACCCACGCAGCGTCAAACCGCTGGCCTTCGGCTGCCCCGCCAGCAACTTGGTCGCTTGACGAATGAACTCATTGGCAATCTCGGCTGTCTTGGCGCTGGCTGCATCGGTAGCAACGGCCGCCAAAGGAGGTACGCCTGTCACTTGTGGATCGGTATCTTTAATGTTTCCTTCTAGGCCGGCTGCACGGAACACCACAACAAAGCGATGCTCTTTCACAGGCTCGACAAAGATCTCAACCCCAGGAATCTTTACCTCACGCAGTTTAATCGCCAGCGGAGCGCTCTCTTCGGACGAAATCCGTCCGGCCCGACGATCACTAATCTTGCCGGCTGCATCAAGTGTGCAGAAGTTGCCTCGCGCGGCAACGTCACCCGGCTTCATTTCAAATCCGATTCCGGTCGCTTCCAGAGCGCCACGTCCAATCAGATACTGCAGCGGATCGTAGCCAAAAAGTCCCAAGTGGCCAGGGCCGCTTCCGGGGCTAATTCCAGGAAGGACCGGAATGCTGGCTCCTTGGACGCTAACAGCTGCCAGAGCGTTGAGATTTGGGCGATTTGCCGTCTCAAGCTCCGTCTTTCCACCGGCCACCATCGGCAATCCGCCCAGGCCGTCGGCAACCAACATCACGATCTTGGAGCCGTTTTTTTGCTGTAATTCCCGAGTAAGCGAGTGGATGTCCATGGATGAACTCGTAAGGAAGGTGGGGGAAAGCCGGTGTCAACGGAGAGCCCCCTAAACAGTGCAGAGGCGCTCGTAAAAAAAGCCCCTTTGTCCTACCAGAATCCGCGCAATTCACAAGGTCCCCCAGGTGCGCCCCGCTGGTCGCTATTAAGCCCCTCCATTATGCTCCCTAATACAAATGGGGGCTTTCACTTACGCGGACTTCAAGGGGCTATTTTTAGCTGCCTCACGTCGCCCGCCCTGCGAAAGGCTCCGGCCCGGAAGGCGGCCTCGGCCGTACGGCTTTGCTACTTCCGGTGTCTGAAACTGGTTTTGACTTACTTCCGACGGTCGTCGAACGCTTAACACCCCAAACACTCTACCTATTCAAACCACTCAAATGTCAAGCAAAATCCCGCCGCTTAAATTCAACATGGCCGCCGCGTTCAATCCGATGCACGGGTTGCAAACGCATGACTTTGAGATGCTGGTGCCTGCTTTAGAGCTTGCCCGGAAAGAGATGTTGGTGCACGATGCCAACGCTTATTCTTCCTGCGAGATTCCGAGTGAGAAGCTGCCGCTGGACCATGGCTTTTTTGAGATGCCCGATCGCCTCTTGGCGGAATACAAACAAGAAGGCGAGAAAAGCGAGCTGGCGCGGATCTTAGCAACGGCCGCCCGACTGAAGGGGCAAGTGGATCGCGTGGTTGTACTGGGCATTGGTGGTTCTTACATGGGAGCGAAGGCTCTCATGGATGCCTGCTGCCAGCCGTACTTCAATGAACTCAGTCGTGCAGAGCGTGGCGGTTGCCCACGAATCTATTTTGAAGGAAACAACATTGATAATGATGCGACACAGGGACTGTTGCATCTGCTGGGCAACGGCAAGCCAGCCAAAACCCTTGAAGACCGCTGGGCCATTGTTGTCATTAGCAAAAGCGGCGAGACGCTGGAAACGGCTGCTGCTTTCCGACAATTCCTGACGGCCCTGCGCGGATCTTGCGGCGGTGACGAAAAGCTTTTAGCCCAGTTGGTTGTGCCCGTCACCGGTACTACGGGACGATTGGCGGATCTGTCCAAGGCGATTGGCTGTCCTGACGTTTTCCCTGTTCCCGATGGTGTTGGCGGACGTTTCTCGATCTTGTCGGCCGTGGGACTTTTGCCTGCCGCACTGATGGGGCTTGATATCATCAAGCTTTTGCGGGCAGCTTCTGTCATGAATGAACACTTCCGCTCGGCACCTCCCAAGGAAAACGTGGTGCTGCAATATGTTGGTGCGGCACACTTGCTAGAGACTCGTCGCGGAGCCAACCTACGCGTGATGTCGGTCTGGTCGAAGGCGCTGGAATGTGCCGGGCTCTGGTACGACCAGTTGCTGGCAGAAAGCCTCGGCAAGCATGAACTGGGGGCCACGCCACTCACGACGGTAAACACGCGCGACTTGCACTCGCGGGCCCAACAGCATCAAGAAGGACGCCGCGACAAGCTATTTACCAACGTCATCGTTGATAACTATCGGTTTGACGCGCTGCCAATTGGCCATAGTGCGCTTGACCAAGACAAGCTGAACGAACTAGCCAGCAAGACGCTTCCCGAGCTAATGTCGGCTGCTATCGCCGGTACGAATGAAGCTTACAAGGAAGACAATCGCCCCACGGTTGATTTGCATCTGCCAAGCACCGACGTCACGTCACTGGGGCAGTTCTTCCAGATGCTGATGATTGCAACGGTTGTCGAAGGACGGCTGATGGGCATTAACCCTTACGGCCAGCCAGGCGTTCAAAAGTACAAGGCGAACATGAAACGCCTTTTGACCGGCAAGTAAAAGTGGCTTGCGACAACTGGTCGATCTGACCTGCGGTTGGAGAAAGTGAAGTTTTCCATGAGCGTCGAGATTACCTGGCTAGGACATGCGACATGGCTGCTCGAAGTGGAGGGGCAAAGCATCTTGCTGGACCCCTTCCTCTCCGATTCGCCAGTTGCCAAAGTCAAAGCCAACGAGATCCATGCGGACTTCATTCTGGTATCGCACGGCCATTTTGATCATGTGCAAGATGCGGCTGCCATTGCCAATCGATGTAATGCCACGGTGGTAACGAACTACGAGATTGCCACGTGGCTGCAAAAGACCCAAGGGGTAAAAAACACGGTTGGAATGAACATCGGTGGAAGCGTGCAGCTTCCCTTTGGACGACTACAACTTACGATGGCTTGGCACAGCTCCGCTTTGCCGGATGGATCGTACGGCGGAACTGCCGGGGGCTTTTTCATTACCTGTAAATCCTCCGGCCTCACAATCTATTTCGCCTGTGACACCGGGCTTTTTGGCGACATGCGGCTTATTGGCAACCGTGGGGTTGATGTCGCAGTACTTCCAATTGGCGACCTATTTACCATGGGCCCCGAAGATGCTCTAGAAGCGGTAAAGCTGATTTCACCGAAGAAAGTGTTGCCTTCGCACTTTGGAACCTGGAGTCCGATTGAACAAGATGCGGCCGCCTGGGCTGTGCAGGTCAGGGAACAAACGTCAACGACACCCGTGATTCCACAGATTGGCGAGAAGATCACCCTGGCCTAATTCACCGAACCTTGGGCACATGTGACGCGTACTGCGGGCGGAGCCGCACGATCCATGATGTCCTGCGCTAGTTACCTTTTTTTCTGAATGAAGGCGAAAGCCATGATGACTTTCCGTCGCGTCTGCTCTGTCTGCACAGGGGTTGTCGCTTTAGGTTTTGCCTCGACGCTTGCCATCGCCGACGAAACTCCTCGCTGGAAACTGGCGCCGGGCCAAGCGTATTTATTGCAGTTTGATCAAACAACCGTTTCACAGACGACGGCGGCCAAAAAGACGAAAAAGTCCACGAGTGCTTTGTCGACCTGGGTTCGCTGGACTGCCTCCGAGGCAACCGCAGCCGACCTGCCGGCCGAACTCAAGGAACTTCCTGCGGACGCTGTTGTACTGACACAAGAGGTCCAACGTGTTCGCATCCAGGTGACGGCAGATGGCAATGAAGTCATCTATGACAGCGCCTTGAAAAACTTGCCTACAGGTCCCGCAAAGGAGTATGCGGCAAGCGTTGCACCACTATTGCGTCCTGAAGCCAAGCAACGTTTGTTGCTAAGCGGTCGTGGACAAGTCTGGATGATTGGCAAGCCGACAGACGGAAAAGAATCATCTGCGGTTTCTCAGATGCTCCAGCACCCGTTGGCCATCTTGCCAACAGAGGCAGGTCAAAAGAGCTGGACGGAAACCAGTTCCTTGGTAACCGCCGCAGGGAAAGCTGAGCACAAGCTGACTTACACCATCGCGGAGGGCGAAGCAGCTACACCGCCGCTAAAAATTGATGTCACCGGCGCTATGACCTTGGTGCCAGAAAATGCAACGGCCAAAATCACGGAAGTGGTTCAGTTCCAGCAGACGGGCAAGTTGCACTTTGGCGTTTCCGAAGGTCGTTTGCTCGACTCCGAACAGAAGACCCAGCTCATTACGGAAACCCCTCTTCGCGAAGACAAGATTCGCGTCGAGGTAAACAGCCAACTAACAGTGAAGATGACGTCGGCATCAAGCCCAACTGCCACCAAAGAATAGAGCCAAGTGCACCGAACCCTTACCGGGCGGGCGGCATCATGTCTTCTTTGGGTGGTACCTTTACCTGGATTGCATCCCCTTCGACGCGAACTTCGAATGCATCGACCTTGAGCTTTGGACTATCACACCACTGCCCATCGTAGATGCAGAATCGCCAAGCATGCCAAGGACACGCGACAACCCCTTTTTCCATGCGACCGCCAGCCAACGAAGCCCCCATGTGGGGACAAAAATCGTCGATGGCGTGGTACTTGCCGTTCTCTTCAAAAACAGCGACCATTCGGCCATTGACGGTATAGGCAACGCCTTGGCCTGGGGGAATATCGCCAACCTTGGCCACCGTGGTAAATTCGGTCATGGGGATTCTATTTTGGCTATTTCACAAGGTAGAGCACAGCACGAACACTACAGCAGTGCAATCGAGCCTGTTGTTCGGAAGATAGGCTTCCCGCTGCGGGTCTGTCTATAGCCCCCAAGTCAATCCTTACACCATCCGCCCGCATTTTTCCTTCCCAAAGGACCTCCATTGATGTCTGAGCCCATTTCTTCCGAAAAACCGCGAGTCAACTTAGCCGATTTCCAACAGTTGATACGTAATATGTATCTAGAAAAGGACCTGGCCCGCGGTGTGGAGGGGACGTTTATCTGGTTCATGGAGGAGATTGGCGAACTTGCCACTTCCCTAAGAGCTGGCACCCATGAAGAGCGGCTGGGGGAGTTTGCGGACGTCTTAGCATGGCTTACCACCATGGCCAATGTCGTGGGGATCGATCTGTCGGAAGCCGTCGCCCAAAAGTATGGGTCTGGCTGTCCTGGCTGTCACCAGTTTATCTGTACATGCCCCGATAGCGAGAAACCTTAACCTACTAACCCATAGGAACTTGAGAAAACGGAAGTTATGCTGGAAACCTCCGTGACAGGGGCGGAACCGCTAAGCCGTCGGATATTCCTAGGACTGGAAATTTCGGATTTCGATGTTCATTTTGCTTGATTGCCATTCTCGCGCCGTTGGGCCTCAAACCGGGCCTTACTTGCCAATCAAGCACGCATGCAAGGTCAGCTGGTTTTTGCTGCTTTGCGGCCTAGTGATAAGCCCACTGATCGGCGCATATTCAATGGCGGCCGAACCTCAATTGGCCGTCAGCCAAGTGAATGCCGGCCTGGGCAAAACGATTCGCTCGGGCTTTTGGGCACGGATACGCTTTTCCCTCACTGCCTCACAAGATATTGCTGACGCCAAGGTCTATGTCGTCACCCTCGATGGTGACCGGGCTCCTGTTCGATACTTGGCTAAGTCGGCAAAGGGAAGCAACTTCACCAGCGGGCAACCATTGACGTTTGAATCCTTCGTCAAAGTAGGGCCCGAGAACGCCACTTGGTCCATCCAAGTGGAAGGGGAGGGGAGCAGTTCCCAATCGATCGATATTTCATCGCAGGTCGGTCGGCCGCTAGGTTCCAAGCGTGAATGGTGGCTTACCCTTGGAAATGATGTCGGAATGGAATTGGCTCGCGATGTCGGACGCCGGCCAGATGATGTGGCGGTTGCCTGCTCATCTATTACTAGTTCAGAAGATTTGCCCTCTGAACCGTGGCAGTACGACGGCGTTGAATATGTCGGGCTTTCTACTGGCGGCAACGAAGTCTGGAACAATGCCAGCCCCGCGCAGAAAAAGGCGCTACTGGACTGGGTCCGACGAGGGGGGCGTCTGCTTGTTTGCCTCAGCGGTTCACCAGAGGATGCAGCAAAGTCGAAGGCTTTGCTTTTGGAATTGATTCCAGGCATGACCTTTACCCCAGAGCCCCTCAAAGACACAGCAGGGCTTGAAACGTTCACGTCGGAACCACTTGAATTACAAGCCTCCGCCTCTCGCAAAGTCCCCACCGTTTGCAACCTGCAAAGGATCGATGATCCGTCTCCGAGCGCGACCGTCCCTCCGTCGCCGGTCAATGCATTGCCCAGCGAAATCCTGGGACGGATCGAACTTGCCGAAGGGGGAAGTGCAGGAGACGTACCCCTTGTCGCGCGACAAGCGCTGGGGCTGGGCCAAGTCCTATTGGTTTGCGTCGACCTTGCCGACCCTACTTTTGTCGAATGGCGTGGAAGAGCACGGCTTGTATCGAATCTGCTTGCCAGCCCGGAGACGACTGCCTCGGGTGATAAGGCCGGGCGTCGCGCAAGCGGTAGCAGCCGAATGGGCTACGATGATCTGACTGGGCAATTGCGTGCCGCTCTGGACCGCTTTCCCTCGGTCTGGCCGATCAACTTTACAGCTGCTTCCCTATTTACGCTCGCCTACCTGCTATTGATGGGGCCGGCGGACTATTTCGTTCTGAGCCGACTTGGCGTTGCTCGGCATTGGACCTGGTTTACGTTCCCCATGATCGTGGCGCTGATTGCCGGCGGAGCTTGGTGGACGAGCCAGCGCGCACACGGCCACCAACTGTTGTCAAACCAACTCATTCTTGTTGATATCGATCAAACGCAGCAGGTAACCCGTGGCACTTTGTGGGGCTCTCTGTATAGCCCTGATTCTCAGCAGCTCGATGTTGCCGTGAATCAACCCGACCTAGCCTGGCTGCGGGCCAGTGACCGACCAACACAGTTCTTCAACTGGCAAGGACTTCCGGGGACGGGCCTGGGAGGATTGTCATCGCGTCAAGTTGCGTTTGGCCAAGGCACTTCTTCGACAATTTCTCCACCTGCTGCAGAATCACCTACGATCAGCGGGCTGGCGATGCATGCAGCGAGCACGAAAAATGTTGCAGCATCGTGGAGCGGCACACACCAACTTCCGTCGCCGGGCCGACTTTACTTAGATGAGTACGGACGATTGATGGGCGAACTAACCAGCCCGTTTCCATTCGACTTGTCCGAATGCATCATCGCGCAGCAAGAATGGTTTTATCGCGTCAAAGAGTGGAAGGCGGGCCAGTCGATCAACATGGCCGACCTGACTCCCTTGAGCCTAGAATCTCGCCTTACATTGCAGTCACTGACCGATACCAAGGGGCGAATCACCCCTTGGCAACGGGACTCGACAGAGCTTCCTCGCATTTTGCAGATGTTGATGTTCCATGACACGGTCCGCGGTACCAACTACACCGGCCTTACCCACCGTTACCAAAACACGCTTGACCTTAGCCAACATCTGAAGCTGGGCTGCGCAGTCATCATTGGACAGGCCAAAGATCCGGCCGCAACATTTGCTGTTTCAAAGACAGGCGCCACGCCTGAAAAGCTAAACCTACAAAGCCAAGACTTGTCGTATTATCGCCTTGTCTTACCAGTCGAGCCGAAGCGTGGAACAGCTGCCAAGCTTCCTAAGGCACCGCTTTTAAAACAACCCTAGCATCAATTTGCTGCATCGATCCCAAAGCGTTTTCATTCTCCTCTAAAGTTGATATTGCCGTGATCAAAACCCGAGACCTGACGAAACGCTATGGCGATATGTACGCGATCCGGTCGATCGAACTCGATCTGGAAGCGGGAGACCTGTTTGGCTTCATCGGCCCAAACGGTGCCGGCAAGACAACCACGATGAAGATCCTGGCGACGCTGTCGACACCTACCCACGGTGAGGCGTATGTCTGCGGCTATTCCATCTATAACAACCCCAAAGAGATCCGTGGGCTGGTTGGCTACATGCCCGATTTTTTTGGCGTCTATGACGACATGAAGGTCATTGAATACCTAGAGTTCTTTGCCGCGGCGTATCGAATCTCCGGCGCACGTCGCCGACAAGTTTGCAATGAAAAACTCGAGCTTGTCGACCTTGACTTCAAACGAGACGCCTACGCCAACACGCTTTCTCGCGGCCAAACACAGCGTCTCGGCTTGGCTCGCGTATTGCTGCATGACCCTCAGGTGCTGCTGCTTGACGAACCCTTGAGCGGCCTTGATCCTCGCGCCCGCATTGAGATGCGAGCCGTCCTTCGTCGCCTGGGGCAGCAGGGCAAGACGATCATGGTTAGCAGCCATATCCTGCCAGAACTTGCAGACATCTGTAACAAGGTCGGCATCATTGACCGCGGCGTGATGAACCTAAGCGGCACGGTAGCTGACGTTATGAAGATGGTCCGCACGCAGATCGTTTTGCAGATTGAAGTAACGACCGATCCAGAAGCCGCAGCCAAAGTTTTGACCCAACATCCCAGTATTGACCAGGTCAACATTAGCAAGGGGCTGATTCTGGCGACCCTAAAATCGGGAACGGAAGACTACAGCGATCTTCCGTCGATCTTGGTTGCGGCTGGACACAAGGTCAAACTCTTCCGCGAGGAAGAAGTAAACCTGGAATCGGCCTTTATGATGCTCACCAAAGGTGTTGGTCAGCGCATCTAACACATGCAGCGAAACACAACGAAGGCTACTTTGCTGCCTTAAATCGCAGGCTTCCAAATCGTTCGACCTGCCCTCGGATAGCAGGTTCGACGGGAAGCCTTTCCATGCTGCTGGCACCGTAAAAGCCCACGATTCCCTCGGTGTGATCCAGGATATACTGAGCATCCTCGGGTTCTGCAATCGGCCCGCCGTGGCACAGCACTAAAATATCTGGCTTCACCTTCTTCGCGGCATCATGCATGGCCTGAACCGCCTTGGCGGCTTGCTCCAGCGTTACGGCCGTCGAAGCGCCAATGGTTCCTTTGGTCGTCAAACCCATATGCGGGATAAGGATGTCTGCACCCGCGCCGGCCATTGCCGCGGCCTCATCGGGATTGAAGCAATACGGCGTTGTTAACAACCCCATCTCTTGCGCCGTTTTGATCATGTCCACCTCAAGACCATACCCCATGCCGGTCTCTTCAAGGCCAACGCGGTAAGTGCCATCAATTAGGCCCACCGTTGGAAAGTTCTGCACGCCAGAGAACCCCGCTCGATCCACTTCTTGCAAAAACAACTTCATGATTCGAAACGGATCGGTGCCGCAAACACCGGCCAAAACAGGAGTTTTGGGAACGACAGGCAGCACCTCGCGGGCCATTTCCATCACAATGGCATTGGCGTCCCCATAGGGCATCATCCCTGAAAGTGAGCCACGTCCCGCCATCCGAAAACGCCCCGAGTTATAGATCACAAGCAGATCGATACCTCCGGCCTCGGACATCTTGGCGCTAATCCCTGTACCAGCGCCACCACCAACAATCGGTCGGCCTGCAGCAACCTTGGCCCGCAAGCGATCCATAATCTCTTTACGCGAAAACAATCCCACGACAGTCTCACTTTCCAATTGGCTTATCTAGATTTATGACTTACTTCAGGCAACCCATTACGTCGGCATCATGCTTTGCAGGGAAGCATCGCAAGTAGTCTTTGTGCTGCCGCAACGGCAAAGGCCTCATCGTTGATGGCCGCATCGATTCGTTCGACCGTACCTGGCTTTGCTGATTGCTCAATGCCTGCAAACAGGGCCTGCCTAGCCGTTACATCGCAGAAGGGCTTTCCTTCAACATCAATGGCAGAAACACCTCGCTCTGGAAGCAGTATGACAACAGGCCCGGCAGCTGCTTTTAGCTTGGCCCCAATTTCCTGCCCCAGTGCTGCATTCTCTTCAGGCGTGGTACGCATCAGCGTGACATGCGCATTGTGCACATGCAACTTTCGCGATTGAAACTTGGCCGGCACCGATTCGACGGGGCCAAAATTGACCATATCTAGGGCCCCAACGGAGACCACTTGCGGAATCCCACGTTCACTTGCGGCAGTCAGACGCGTTGGACCGGCGGAAAGAATCCCTCCCACCAGTTCATCGGCGAGTTCCGTCGTGGTTATGTCGAGAACGCCCGCAAACACACCTTCGCGAATTAGCGATTCCATCGCCTCGCCGCCGTTTCCAGTCGCATGAAAGACGATGACTTCGTACCCGGCCTTTTCAAGCTCTAACGTCGCACGCTGCACGCAGATCGTTGTCACACCAAACATGGTAGCAGCGATTAAGGGGCGATCGGGAGCATTCGACACAGGAAGTGCCTTGTCATTGGCCTCTTTCAGCGCCAATTGCTGAACAAGGCCAATCATCGCATACGCCGCCTGAGAAAGGATCGGCCGGCTAATCCGATTGAGCCCAGAGATATCTACCACCGTGTTCAGCATGAAGATATCTTTGTTCTGCACCCAGGCACGAACATTTTGCGAGGCCAGCGTACTGGCCATCACTTTCGGAACGCCCAAGGGGAGAGCACGCATGGCTGCCGTACCAATGGCGGTGCCTGCGCTACCGCCAAGCCCAATCACGCCGGACAGCTTTCCCGCTTGAAAGGCTTGGCGAGCAATTCGTTCCGCTCCCAGGGCGGCTGCAGAAACTGCGGTGCCACGATCATTCTTCGCAACAAGGTCTTCCCAAGTTGTACCGGCCGTGGCGAATACCTGCTGCCGCGAAATATCCGCCGGAATGTCGGCAGGACCAATGCAGCCGGTATCGACAAGCACCACCGAAACGCCGGCTGCCTTAAGCAAATCGCGAATGAAGCAAGCCTCAGGCCCTTTAGTATCCAGCGTCGCAAAAAGATAAACCGACATCCGCAGGGCCCTTCATCCTTTCCACCCACTCGTCTACTAAGTCCAACCGACTAGTAACGCGCAATCTCTTTCCCTTGGCGATCCGGATGTAGAATACCAATGGTCTCTTCGGCCTTGAGGGTCATCATCCGCAAATCACTGCCGATCGCGAGGAACTGCATCCCTTGTTCGGCCCGCTCACGAGCATTAACCGGGTCCATCGCATGAATCCCGGTAGGGCATCCGGTCTTTTTGCCAGCCGCGATCACCTTTTGGACAGCATCCTCATGGGCCTGGGCCGTGGGGAAGGTTCCACCAGGAGCCCGCATCTGAAAACGCAAGTCATTGGGGCCAATAAAGATTGCATCCACGCCAGGCAACGAATAGATTGCCTCTGCATTGGCGACGCCACGTGGGCTTTCCGTTTGCAGTACAACTAGGATATTGTCGTTGGCCTTTTCGAAATACTCCGAGGCCCCCGCGTCAAAGTTCATCGAGTGCATGCCGCCACCGACGCTACGGTTTCCGAGAGGCGGATAGTATGCCGCAGCAATGGCTGCCCTGGCCTGCTCTACGGTGTCCACCATCGGAACCACAATTCCCCAAGCGCCTGCGTCCAGAACTCGCTTGATGTGCTGATGCGATCCATCTGGCACGCGTGCCAGTGGTACACACCCCGCATCTGCCACCGCAGCAAAAATCATCGCTGCCTGCGACCAGTCAATGGCGCTATGCTCAATATCAAGCGTAAGCCAATCAAACCCCATGCGAGCAAGGACACGCGTCGCATAGAGATCTCCCAAAGTTAGCCAGGTACCATAGCTAACTTCACCACGCTTGAGCTTCTGTTTGACAGGATTGGTGCGCATCAGTTCCTCGGATAAACATTCCAATAGAGGTGACTACCACAAGGCAACCGCCGTCGTGGCAGATACAAAAACAAGAACAGGGCTAAACCGTCTCAATGTGCAGGCCACGCTTGCGACGTTCCTGGCGACGAATATCGTCAATTTGCTTGGCAACGTCTTTAACATTTTCGATTCCACGCATGATCAGTTTCGGGTCCGATATATCAGACGAGAGCAGTTGGATCGTACCGATGCCAAGCAACCGCTCAACAAAGTTCTGTTCAAAACGAACGTCGTCAATATCGATGACCTCGACACGGTTGGTACTGCGGCTAAACAGTCCCTTGCGATGGACAAGGCGCTGATTCGTCAGTAGGTAGTCGATGCTATAGCGCTGGTAGAGATAGTACAGCACCATGCCCCCCCACAGCGCCAACAACACTAGCACGACCAGGGTCCAAGCTGCAGCACTATCTTCACCCTTTATGGTGTAGGCACCCAGGATGAAAGCGCCAATGGTCGCGACGGCACTTCCACACCAATAGCCAATCATGGCCTTTGGCGAAAAGCCGCCGTGCCACAAATCGTGTTCGGCGTCGTCCTTCGTTGTCGAGCGTGCTTTGATCATCTCACGAAACTTGTCGGCACCCGTTTCTGGCTCCGCAGGAGACACATCGCCAAGTTTAAAGCCGCACTTGGGGCAGAAGAGGGAGTCGGCCGGAACGTCAGCAGTACAGCTAGGGCATTTCATGGCGAGACCATTCCTGTTTCAAATCAAATTCTCTTAGTCCGAACAATCAATGGCAGGTACACCCTCCATCGGTTGCAAAGGAGCAGACCGCGATTATAAGGTTTCGATGCGTCAAAGGCACCCAAGGGTAGCAAACCCATCCCCACTATCTGGCAATTCGGGGGGAGACTTTTGCTATCACCGTTCCCGGAGGAAAAAATGGCAAGAGGCTACCTTGGCACGGCTACGCAGGGTATCATGCACCCGTTCTGGCGCAGCCCTCCATGTCGTAGGCTGCATCCTCCTTTTATCGCTAGATCACAAGCCCATGCGTTGTCCATTTTGCCGGGTAGATCACGATCGTGTGATTGATTCTCGCGCTAGCCAAGATGGATTTGCAATCCGCCGACGTCGCGAATGCATGAACTGCAAGCGGCGGTTTACGACCTATGAACATCTCGAAGAGATGCAGATCAAGGTGGTCAAAAAGGGTGGGGTGCGCGAACCGTTCAGCCGTGAAAAGGTTCGCTCGGGCCTAGCAAAGGCTTGCTGGAAGCGTCCCGTAAGTGATGAGCAGATTGATGCTTTGGTCTCGTCGCTAGAGGCCGACCTCTACCGCAACTACGATTCTGAAATCGAAAGTACCGAGCTTGGCGAACTGGTAATGCATCGGCTTTCCGAGGTCGACCAGGTTGCCTACGTCCGGTTTGCCAGCGTCTATCGCGAGTTCAAAGATGCCCGCGATTTTGTGGATGAAATCCGTCCGATGCTCTCGCGGCCCGACAACAACAATTCAAACAACTCGGTACCGCATCCCTAGCCGCAATGGCTGCAACTAGTTCGAGTTCGTCGCCCCTTGCTTGGCGACAAGAGCATCAAAGTCCTTCAGCAATTCGTAGCTGTCCTTCAAAATGGGGAGCAGCTCTGCCACTGGTGCGCCACCTGCTTCCGCAAGGCTCCACACTTCAGCTGCGCGGGCCAGTTCTTCGGTACCAGCCTTGCGATGGGCAACCAAATAGGCCCCTTCCATCAGCAGCGAATTGGCATCCTGGGCACTTAATGTAAAGTGCGCCACTGCGACACCCAGCCCTGGTGGTAGATCGGCCAGTGGATACTCTCGATTGCCGCCTGCAACACGTACGACGGCCTTTTTGCCCGTAAAGTCCACAAAAGAGACCTGCGTGCTATTTCCCACCTTGAAGCTCTCACCGCCATCCATCGCCTCAAACGATTTCACAATCGCCTTGCGGTATTCGCCGGCATAAGTGGCCAACAGCTTCAATCGGTTGAGCTTCGCACGATGCTCCGGCAAGACAGCCTTTGCCTCGGCCTGTTCAATCGCGCGGTTAAACACATCCTGATTGTGTTCGGCCAATGACTGCTTGGCCTTTTGCAGATGACGCTCCAATTCTTCCACAGTGGTCCGTTCGGGAAGCTTGACCGGCATCGGCGCAGGTGTAGTAGGAGTCTTCTCAGGTTCGGTCGATGGCTCTGGAGTTTCAGGGGTTGGCTTGGTCCCTTCTTTCTCGGGCATTGCTTCGGCAGGCTTTTCCATTTCCATCTCTTCAGGCGTTTCTGACTCGCCCCCCTTGGTCATTCCTTCTTTTTCAGGGCTCGTTGAAACGATGGTTCCTGGGGCAGCTCCCTCTTTTCCTTTGTCCTTTCCTTTTTTGCCGGGACGAGTCCCGGCCATACCACCACCCGTCGATAGCCCCTCTGTCGGTTTTCCACCGTTTGAGCTATTTGCAGGGGTTTCTTTGGTCGTACCGGTGCCAGCTGGATTTACAGGAGCAGGCGTGACCGCTTTTGGAGGTGCGACATCAGGAACGTGTGGAGCCTGCGCAACAATGACTTCTTCGGTCGTACTGCCAGCTAAAAACTTGTAGCCGACCGCTGCCATACCAATGAGTACCAACCCACCAACCGTGCCCCAAACAATCAGCCCGCCTTGGGCATCACGTTCGCGACGAGAGCGAGCTGCAGCCGCACCGGCCGTACGTACCTTAGGCGAAACCTCCGCAGGAGCAGCTGGCATTGCTGCTGGAGCTGCGTAACCGGCCATCGGAGCAGCTGGGGCGTAAGCCATCGGCACACCAGCAGGCGACATAGGGTTTGCCATCGGAACACTCGCCATGGGCATTGCAGCCTGTGTCTGATACGGCTGGCCATGCACTGGGTAGGCCGCAGCAGCCATCGGCGCCGGTTGGTAGCCTCCCATAGGAGCCATCGGCCCCATGTTTTGCATCGGTTGCGGGTAGCCCATCGGTTGTTGATAGCCGGCAGGAGCTTGGCCGTAAGCACCAGGAACTGCCGCCGGAGCGCCGTAAGGCATTTGACCTGGATAACCAGCCACGGGTTGAGCCTGGGCAGGATAGCCCTGCGCAGCATAGCCCGGAGCGCCGTAAACGGGCTGCGCATATCCGCCTTGTTGTGCATAGGGTGCTGGCTGAGCCATCCGCGGATCAACGGCACCGGCGGGGGCCATCGGATTGGCCGGGGGGTAGCTCATTGCGGGAGTATACGGCTGCGATTCTGGACCGACTTGTGCTCCCGCACCTGGTGGCCATGCGTTCATTCCCCCCATGGGTACGGCAGGATGATTGGGCTGACTTGGATTTGCCACGGGGGTACCTCTGGGCTGCTCTTCTTGGGGCGCACTATTGCCGACGGGGCCCATCCCTGGTGGATAAAGATTAGCTCGCGAATCCACGGGCGCCTGGGAATGCACACCGGCAGGACTAGTGGTCGCTGCTGGAGCAGTGCCACCGCGTAGCCATTGGTCATAGGAAGCACGTGCTGCTGGATCGGAAAGCGTAGCAACTGCTGACTCGGCTTCGCGATTCACTTCTTCCCAAATCGATAGCCGCCCATCCACACCTTGATCGGCGGGACGAACCGTTGCCAACCTTCGCTGAACTGCTGCAAAAGCACCGCGAATCAGTTGTTCGTCTGATGTAAATTCATCCAGCCCCAAAAGCTCGTAGAAGTTGGGACGCTCCCCAACACCTGTCAGGCCAAGCCAGTCTTGATAGGGCTGAAAATCTTTTGCCATTGCTCGTCTGTCCACAATTAGGGGCAGCTCAAGGATTCGTATCCCCTGCAACCCGTTTCCAACTTCTCAAACCGATTCAAGGCCGATGAATCTGCTGCTTGAATCGGCGGGGCCCACTTTCCCCCGAATACTACACCACCCAAAAGAGCGTTGCGACATCGGCAGGACCCACCACTGAATCATCCCTCACCGACTATGGTAACGGAAACCGACTTCGTTGAATAATTCGCTATTAATCAACCGGAATAGTCCCTATTGGCAGCAACATCACCCCAAACACCCCATCTTCACATTTCATAGCAACCAACTGGGAGGTTCGAGCCCATCGTCCCGAAGGGTCGGATGAATTTCCGCCCTAAAAAACCAACGACTTTCGCATTCCGCTGCTAGTAAATTTCTTACGAATCTCCATACTTCAGCCAAAACTACGAGTGAAGATGGCTCGTCTTAACGACATGCGGTTTCACCTTGCAATTTGAATTGCAAATCTGTCGCCAGGATGGCCTCTCTCTGCTTAGACGATCTGGAGCCCCATTTGGGCTTTGCAATTGTCTGAGAACACCTCGAATTTGGCGGAAAACTTCCATGCTTTTGGAGCCTGCTCCCATGACCCTCCGAAATACTCTGTCCACTTTTTTGTTGACACTGTTCCTTGCACTCCTCTCCTTGCAAAGTTTTTCCATGACGACAGCCGCCGAAGAAAAAGAGGGAAAGCCTGTCACCTCTCGTGAGCAGGTTGCCAAAGCAATGCAGGCCGGCAATTTTTTGCCCGCCCTGCAGTTTCTCAAAACACAGCTGGCTGATCCTGCCACAGATGCCTCCAAGGTATCAAACGATCTTTCGCAAGCGGTTCAGTGCTTACAGTCTCTGGGGCTGGGTGAAGAAATCGATGCGCTGTTAGAGCAAACCATTACCGTACATGGCAAGAACTGGCGGCTACTTCGAACCGCAGCGCAAACCTACAGCCAGCTAGACCCCAACGGCTTAATCATCGCTGGCAAGTTTGTTCGCAATCCCGGTCGCGGGGGCGGGCGACCTGCCAACAGCGCGGAACGTGACCGCGTTCGTGCGATGCAACTCTTTCTGCAAGCGATGCCCTTGGCCCAAGCGGATAACAATAAGGCAGAGGTTTCCAGCTTCTATCAAGATTTTGCGCAATTGCTGCTAAGCCAACGTGGCGGCTACGAAGCTTGGCGTCTTCAAGCATTAACTAACTTTGAAGTACTTCCCGACCTGGAAGAGAGCTACTTTGGATATCACAGCGCCTCATCAGCCCCCGTTGATGCCGATGGGAATCCCGTCTTTCATCACGTTCCCAAGTCTTGGGAAACGGCAACCAGCGATGGAGAACGCTGGCGCTGGCTGCTTGAGCAAGCCATAGAAAACAATGCAGCTCGACGTTTTGACATCTTGATGATGCAAGCCAATTTCTATCGTTCGCAGTTTGGTGTCGAGACGTTACAAAATGGTTTCTTTCCCTTTGGTCATGGTGACGACGACGATTCCAAGACGTCGGCCTATTCGCTGCACACGCTGAAAGATGAAGAGACCATCTGCCGTCTAGCCACTGGTATTAAGCGGCTGACACTTCCAGACGAGTTCAACCCACTGAAACTCTTTGCGACGATTGCCGCCGATGCAAAAGATGTTTCTGTTGCTGAATCGGCCTTACACCAATTGGCCGAAACTTACGAAAATCGTCGCCAATATCCTGCGGCAGCAACGCGCTGGGAAGAAAGCATCAAGCGATTCGGGGTTAAACAAAGCCCTTGGAAACAAGATCGCCTCAAGCAGATCATCGGCAATTGGGGACAGTTTGAAAGCTCGCGAACCCAAGGCGCGGGCCAGGGGGCCGTGGTCGACTATCGCTTTCGCAACGCAAAAAGTGTCAGTTTTGTCGCTCGTCCTGTAAAGGTAGAAGCGCTACTCACGGAATTGAAGACCTATTTGAAGTCCGATCCAGGAAATCGCTTGGACTGGAATCAGTTGAACATCGGTGAAATCGGCCATCGATTCATTCAAGGCAACCAAGAGAAGTTTCTCGACGCTCCGATTGCGAAATGGGAATTACCGCTTGAACCTCGCGAGGCCCATTTTGATCGCCGGATTACCGTAACCACGCCGCTACAAAAAGCAGGAGCCTACTGGGTCACTGCCACCGCAAAGGATGGAAACGAGAGCAACATCTGCCTCTGGGTGGCGGATACCGCAATCGCCGTCAAAACGATGGAGCAAAAGCGACTGTACTTCGTGGCTGATGCTGTTACGGGCACCCCCATTGAGGGCGCTAACCTCGAATTCTTTGGTTGGCAGCAGAAGCAGGTCGTTGCCAACAAGTTCTCGGTCTTTACTTCGCAGTTTGCTGAATTCACCAATGCCGACGGCCTATGCACCCCTAATCCCCAAGAGCTAAAGCCCGAGTTCCAATGGCTGGTCATCGCCCGAACCAAGGGAGGCCGTCTTGCCTATCATGGGTTTACCAATGTTTGGTACGGCGCACGACACGATGCTGAGTACGAAGCGACCAAGGTCTTTACGATCACGGATCGTCCCGTCTATCGCCCCAAACAAACCGTTGAGTACAAGGCATGGATTCGTCACGCCAAGTATGACCAAGCCGACTCCAAAGACTACGCGGGCAAATCCTTTACGATCGAACTGCACAATCCTCGCGGTGAAAAGATCGATACAAAAACGCTCATTGCCGATGACTACTCCGGCATTTCGGGAAGCTATGCACTTCCCGATGATGCGATGCTAGGAACCTACAGCCTGCAATTCGTAAGCACTCCCGGGCTTGCCGTTCATGCCATTTCCGGCAATTCCTTCCGTGTTGAAGAATACAAAAAGCCCGAGTTTGAAGTGAGCGTCTCCGCGCCAACCGTGCCCGTCAGCCTGGGTGAAAAAGTAACCGCCAAGATCAATGCCAAGTATTACTTTGGGTCGCCCGTCACCAAGGCAAAAGTCAAGTACAAGATCAATCGGACCAAGTTCGAAGACCATTGGTATCCCGTTGCCTTGTGGGATTGGTGCTATGGCCCGGGCTATTGGTGGTTTGGATATGACTACACCTGGTACCGAGGGTTCGAACGCTGGGCTGGTTGCCATCGTCCCAGCCCGCCCTGGTTTCCCCGTGGCTATAACGGCCCACCGGAACTTGTCGCCGAGGTTGAGAAAGAAATTGGCCCCGATGGACAACTCGAATTCGAAATTGACACCCAGATTGCCAAAGAGCTATTTGGCGATGCCAACCATGAATACACGGTCACTGCAGAGGTACGTGACGAATCACGCCGGACGATTGTCGGCACTGGCAAGATCCTGGTTGCAAGCCAACCTTTCAAGGTCTACACCTGGCTCGACCGAGGCTACTATCGCACGGGAGACACCATCCACGTCAACCTCTCAGCCCAAACTTTGGATCGCAAACCGGTTGAAGGGGAGGGGACACTCAAACTCCTCAAAATCACCTACAACGAAAAACGCGAGCCTGAAGAAGCCGTTGTTGACACCTGGAAACTAGATACTTCGGCAGAAGGAACCGCGACCCAGCAGATTGTCGCTGCTGCACCGGGGCAATATCGACTCTCGTACACGCTGAAAGACAAAGCCGAGCATTCGATCGAAGGGGGCTACATCTTTACGATCGCAGGCCCTAATAGCCTGGACAAGAACTTCCGGTTTTCGCCGATTGAATTGGTGCCTGACAAGCGAGAATACGCGCCGGGCGACAAAGTTCAACTTCAAATCAACACCGATCATCCAGGCAGCACGGTGCTGCTGTTTATTCGTCCCACCAATGGCATCTACTTACCTCCCAAGGTTCTGCGATTAAAGGGAAAGTCCACCATTGAAGAAATTGGTGTGGTCCAAAAGGACATGCCAAACTTCTTTGTCGAGGCCATGACGATCTCCGGCGCACAGGTTCATACGGAGACGAAAGAGCTGGTCGTTCCGCCAGAAAAGCGGATTCTCAACGTCGAAGTACTGCCGTCGGCCAAGGAATTCCTTCCCGGCCAAAAGGCCAAAGTCAAGATTCGCCTGACCGATCACACGGGAGAAAACTACGTTGGCTCGACCGTCGTTTCGGTTTACGACAAATCGATTGAATACATCTCGGGAGGAAGCAACGTTGCCGAGATCAAAGAGTTCTTCTGGAAGTGGCGCCGCCACCACTCGCCAAGCACAGAGCAATCGCTCAGTCGCGGCAGTTCCCCGTTAGTTCGTCCCAATCAGCCTTACATGAACGTCCTAGGTATCTTCGGCAACATCGACGAGGTTCTGGTCGAGAACAATTTTGGACTGGGAATGGGCCGCGGTGGTGGCATGGGAGGCTTTGGGGGAGGCCGACGTGGCTTGCAAATGGCCCGAGGCGGAATGGCAATGCCCGGTGCCCCCATGATGCTCAGCCAAGTCTGCCGCAGCGCCTGCAGCCATGGCCATGGATCGCGCTGAACTGGACGCTGCTTCCACGTCGGGTGGCCTAGCCGCTGGCGAAGAAGGGGGCGAACCTGCTCCGTTGCAAGAGGCAACCGTTCGCAAGAACTTTGCCGATACGGCCAAGTGGATTGCCGCTTTGACAACGGGCCCTGATGGAACCGCTGAAATCGAAATCGACATGCCAGAAAACCTTTCGACCTGGCGCGTTCGCGTCTGGGCGATGGGAAATGGTACCCGAGTTGGTTCTGGAGATACGGAACTCATCACTCGCAAGAATTTGATTGTCCGGCTACAGGCCCCACGCTTCCTAGTGCAGACCGATGAAGTCGTTTTGTCAGCGAACGTGCATAACTACCTCGCAAAAGACAAAGAGGTTACTGTGACGCTGGCAGCCTTGCCCGACACGGTCATTCAGCCGCTCGACGACCTCAAACGAACTATCTCTATTCCTGCGGGGGGAGAGAAGCGAGTCGACTGGCGCTGCAAAGTTTTGAACGAGGGTGAAATCACGCTCCGCATGTCGGCCCAAACCGATGAAGAGTCGGATGCGATGGAGATAAAGCTGCCTAGCCTGATCCATGGCGTACTAAAAACCGAAAGCTGGGCTGGCACGGTGCAGATCGGTAAGCCTTCTGCTGCCATTACGATTCAGGTGCCGGAAGAACGCCGGCCGGAACAATCGCTGCTGGAGGTTCGTTACTCTCCATCCCTGGCAATGGCCATGGTGGATGCACTTCCCTACATGGCAGAGTACCCCTATGGCTGTACGGAGCAAACGTTAAATCGTTTCCTACCGTCGGTCATTACCAAGAAGACCCTACAAGACATGCAGCTTGACCTTGCCGCGATTGCTGCCAAGCGGAGCAATCTCAATGCGCAGGAGATCGGCGAGGATGTAGAACGGGCCAAACAATGGAAGCGATTTGATCGCAACCCTGTTTTTGAAGCGGCCGAACTGGAACAAATGGTTCGCCAGGGGGTCAAAGCCCTGACGGAACAACAGGTCAGCGATGGTGGCTGGGGTTGGTTTAGCGGCAATGGTGAGCGAAGCTGGCCGCACACCACAGCAGTGGTTGTCCACGGTCTGCAAGTTGCGCAGGCCAGTGATGTGGCCATCGTTCCCGATGTCCTTGAGCGGGGTGTCGCTTGGCTTGCAAATTACCAGAAGGAGCAAGTCGAACTACTCAAGAACAAAGACAATCCCGATCCGAAGGTTCATCGCAAACATGCAGCCGATTCTTTGGATGCACTTTGTTACAACGTTTTGGTCGATGCGGGCCAAAACAACATAGAAATGCGTGACTTCCTGTATCGCGACCGTGTTGGCCTGCCTATCTATGCCAAGGCACTGCTAGGCCTCGCCTTGCACAAGACCGATGCCAAAGAACAATTGGCAATGGTCCTTGAAAACCTCAGCCAATTCCTAGTGGAGGATGAAGAGAACGAAACGGCTTACCTCCGCCTTCCCCAAAACAATGCCTGGTGGTACTGGTACGGCAGTGAAGTAGAAGCCAACGCCATCTACCTGAAGCTGCTCTCTCGTACCGATCCTAAGGTCAAGCCTGCACAGCGATTGGTCAAGTACCTTTTGAACAATCGCAAGCACTCGACCTACTGGAACAGCACTCGCGATACGTCTTTGGTGATTGAAGCTTTCGCAGACTACATCCGTGCCAGCGGCGAATCCAAGCCCGATATGACAGTCGAGATTTGGATCGATGGCGAGAAGCAAAAAGAAGTCACGATCTCCAGCGAGAACGTGTTTACCTATGACAACAAGTTCATTGTCGCGGGTGAAAAGCTCACTTCTGGCAAACACCAAGTGGAGATCAAACGCAAGGGTGAAGGCCCTCTTTACTTCAACACCTACCTCACCAACTTCACGCTGGAAAACGACATCAAGCGTGCTGGCCTGGAGGTGAAAATCAACCGCCAAGTCTACAAGCTAACGCCGTCTAGCAAGACGGCTCAAACGGCTGGCAATCGTGGTCAAGTGGTTGACCAAAAGGTGCAAAAGTACGAGCGTACGCTCCTAAAGAACGATGACGTTTTGAACTCTGGTGACCTTGTAGAAGTCGAGCTCGAAATCGAAAGCAAGAATGACTATGAGTACCTGCTGTTTGAAGATCGCAAGGCTGCGGGCTTTGAGCCAGTAGACCTTCGCAGTGGCTATGACGGCAACGAACTAGGTGCTTACAAAGAACTGCGTGACCAACGGGTCAGTCTGTTTGTTCGCACGTTACCACGCGGCCGCTATAGCGTCTCGTACCGCCTCCGAGCAGAAACTCCTGGTCGCTTTAGCGCCCTACCCGCCCATGCCTACGCGATGTATGCACCGGAGCTTAAGGGGAACTCGGATGAGATAAAGCTGCAGATTCGCGATGAAAAAGAAGAGGGCGAAAAAGCAAAGCCGTAACGATTGACCAGTTCCAGAAGGTCAAAAGACGATCCCTTGCGCTCGACATTCATTGCGAACGCAAGGGATGTTAGTTCATTGGGTTACGGAGTGGTCTTCACCAGGAAGTTACCATTGTTGCCGACGTCAAACAGCGGACGGCAGTAGTTTGTCACGCCACGGCTGGAACCTTGTCGGCTCCAAACGAGGTTGATCGACACATTCCAGGTCTCATCCATGAACTGACGATTTGAGGTCGCGGCAGGGACGAGATACAGAACATTGGTTGACAAGCCAAGCCGCCCCGATAGCGGCACATAGCCGTCAAATCCGACCAAGCCACGATCATCACCGGTCCAACCACCAAACACCCGCCCCTCACCGCAGTTAGCCCACTGCTTGCGATAGAAGAACGAATAGATATTCGTCGCTTGGGTCGTTGTGCTGGTGCTGGCAAAGCGAACGCTCGACGTCCCCCCTAGATTGTTTTGAGTCGTTGGCAGGACAGGGAAATTGATATTGGCCGTCTGCTGATTGCCATGAGCGGCAAACCAGAAGCCAAATTCATGTCCACAATCCATCTTCCAGCTCAATTCACCGCGAAGCTGATTGAGGTCCGAGGTGTAGTCCCAATCTTGATGCATGTAGTCAAACACCAAGCCCCCCTGTAATCCCAGGTCAACGCGTCGGAAGAAGCCACCCGTAACAAACATTTGCGTGCGGTCATCCGGCGTGATCAAGCTGCCATCCAGATTATTCTGTGTGGCACGCATACCCAGCTGTCCAGCCAAGCCAAATGGCATCGCTGCACCCCAATTGATCCCTTCTGAAAAGCCGAAGCTGCCATTGCCACCGCGGTTCATCGGGCCCGTGAACCCTTGAACGCCGGTAAAGGCTTCCAGGTTGGAGAAGCTAGGCATGGGAATCAAACAGCGTGGGCAGCATCCATGGCGACCACAACCTAAGCCACATCCCATTCCGCCATCTTCGCATCCGCACATGTCCCCATCGACGAATTCACCTGCATAGCCTTCGCCGCCATCGTAGTAGGGTTCCCCTTCGCTAACGAAGTTCGGGCCTGCGATCACTTCCTCGGTTACCATCGAGACAGGCTTCACGAGTTGTGCATTACGGTTCTTGTCAAAGATCGATGTTTCTTCTTCAAATGAAGCTTGGCGAGCCACACCTTGCCGCTGATGGGCAGGTACATAACCACCAACTCCGCCACTTCGGACGGTTCGATTTTGTGCAGGAGCAAAGGACCGCACATCCATGGTTGGCGGTGCAATATTTCGTGCTACAGCCGCAGTGACGGCTCTCGACGCACCAGTCCCCACGGCGCGTTGCTGAGGCATACGAGCCTCATAAGCAACTGGCTGCACCTGAGTGTCTCGACGCACAGGTTGTTCTACTAGTGGTTGCTCTTCAGCCACGACCGGCCTTTGCACGGGCGCTACGACCGCTGGCTCTTTTACAGGTCGCAGGCGATTCACTCCCTGTCCGAAAACAGGGGCAGCCACAACAGCAAGTCCCGCAAGGGAAAGCAGCCCTAAGGAGAGCCGAATCCGGGAGCTTTGAAATGTAGAGAGTTTTGACATGGAGATATCCTTAACCGCTTGCCAGGCCACCGCACGTCTGCGCAGCATCCCACCGACACGCCAGTTATCGAAAAACCCCAGTCGGAACTTTCGTTAAACTCGAAATAATCAGAAAACCAACCGCAAACCACCCAGACTAACATTGTTCTACACTGCCAAGCGAAGCGTCTGGCGTTAAGCTAGTAGAAGTTGCCAACGCCTTTTCAGTTATTTGCTCAGCAAACTAAACTCCTGCGAATCTCTATAGCCATGTCCATCACTGAGCCCCCAATCAGCCTCGAAAACGACAAAGAACGGCACTTTCTTAAAATCACCTGGCGAGATTCGCTAGAGAGAGAGGTCCCGATGAAGGCCATTCGGGAATCCTGCGGATGCGCACATTGTGTCGATGAGATGACGGGGCGGCCCATTCTCGATCCCAACACCGTTTCGCCAGACATCTCGATCAACGAGATGAAGCTCATCGGCAATTATGCCGTCAAAATTTCTTGGTCGGACGGCCATGATACCGGGCTATTCACCTGGCAAAGACTCCGAAAGCTGTGCGAGGGCTCAGCAGCCACCGCCTCGCGTAGAAACCGCCATCTTTGGCTGCAGGCCGGTCGCCATTCGCGTGATTTCATAGGGAGTGAACTCGCCCCAGTATTCATCGTCCCGGTCGAGATTCCCTACGATCTGTGCCCCAGCGTTATCTGCCAGCAGCGTCAGTCGCAAGCCAAGTTCAGCTCCTCGCTGAACCAGCAGCTCGCCTGTTTGTGGGGCAAGCGAGTTCGTTTCACCGTCAAACAGCCCTGACGCTAGCAATGCTTCGCAGAGCAACTTCACTTCGGGAGTAACTGGCACCAGCATCGGCCCGGTTTCCTATCGCAAGCGAGTGTCGGCTTGCATCATCGCTTGGTAGGCCGGAACGGCGTAAACATCGGGAGACTTCTCAAAGCGTTCCCGGCTGGCGGCATCCACAAAGAAGAACATCTGCCCGCGGTAAGCCGATCCACAATTTCGCTTTCCTTCTGCCAGTTTGCCCTGTTCGGCAAAAACCACAGGATCACAGCCGGAGAGCACTGGGCTGAAACGGTCTGGATCAGCCAGGAATTTTTGCTGGGCTTGCTGCGAAGCGAACAGATAGGTCCGCCCACGATGCACGGCACCAAACTGTGGGTTTCCCTTGGTCCATTTCATGGTCTCTGCAAGGGTCACAGGGCAATGCTTTTCGAGGCCGAACGCCGGTGCCTGAGCGGCCGCAACAAACTTCATCCCAGCTGGCTGAGGGTTTACAGGAGCGGTGATGTCTGGAAGACCAGAATGCCCAGCCCCCCCAACTTGTGGTGTAGGAGCATGCGATGGTGCTTGGCCGTAAACACCGCCGTAGGCTGGAGCAGCCGTGGCTGGCGGAGCAGACTCCTCTGCAGGATTCCAGGCTTGGTCCTGGCTAGGTGGAGCTTGCTGGGGGGCAGGAGCCTGGCCACCGCCATAGACGCTCGTCTGGCCCTGTGGAGCCGCTGGAGCCCCAACTGGCATGTATTGCGAAATCTGGTTGGCAGCTCGCTCACCGTAGGCTGAAGCCTGTTGCTGGGCTTGCTGAGCATATTGGCTGGCCCCAGCAATTCCCTGAGCAGCGTATTGCTCCCCCTTGGAAACTGCCTGATTGGCCGATTGCTCGGCCGCTGCGACTCCCTGGCTCACCATTTGTTGGCCATAAGCCATGCCAGCACTCGCCTTTTGCTGCGCGGTCTGCACTGCGGCAGCCCCCGCTTGGTTGAACTGGTCCATGCCACGCTGAGTGGAGGCTACAGCAGCCCCCTGCATTGCCTGGACACTTTGGCCAGCCTGTGCCTGCATTTGGCGACCGGCATTGGCGGCGGTATTTGTATAGCGATTGACGATTTCAGCGGGGTTTGTTGCAGCAGCAGGAGCGTACTGATTAACAATATATCCCCCCGTTTGTTCCACATTGCCCGCTGGGCCACGTGGCTGGGATGCGGGGACAGCAGGAGCAGGAGTAGCAACTGGATTGGCAGCGCTAGCAGCCATCGGAGCGGCCTTCTTGGAGACCTCATCCAGCATGTTGACATAAGTATTTACAGCCTGCGGGCTAACCGTGCGAAAGAGCTCTTCGCCGTCGCAAGTTGCGATGACGTCTACTGGCCAGCGATCGACCTGAAACGACTCAGCAACCTTAGGCGACTTGCCGGCATGAACCTTGACCGCGACATAGCCCCGATCAATGGCAGTTGCTACAGCCGCCTGGCTAAAAACGTTCTTTTCAAGACGCTCGCACGGCGGGCAGCCATCGTTGTAAAAGTGGATGAGCAGCAGCTTGCCTTGCTGACGTGCTTGCTGAGCGGCTTGATTGAGGTCACTTCCCCAGCGAATCGTGTCCTGTGCAAACAGCGGCGCAGCACTGCCCAGCACTAGTAGCATTACTGCCAACAATCGCGTTCCCACCATGGAATCACCCATTCCGATTCACAAACTCAGGAATCCAAGCGCGTCTTCAATATCCGCGCATTGCCGCCGTTCTTTGGTCTATCGGTTTGTGTATCGTGCGGATTAAGGGGAAAGTAACGATTGCAACGAAATTGCTCACCAGGGTAGGTGATCGTCGATTTGGCCCGGAGGATTGCGGCTTAACAGCCCGTCCCCGACGGAGGATTTTGAAGTTTTTTCAGGAAAATTCTCAAGGAAAGCCAAAGACCCCAGCTTGACACAATCGATGAACCTTATAAGATTTCTCCAGATTCAATTCTGACGAGCGGATTAGCGTTTTCGCTGAACCCTTTTGGATTTTGCCCTTTGAGATTTGACTTTTAAGGGGCTAAATCGCTGACTTACCGCTGGGTGCCTTGTCGCAACGGACGGCTTTTTTGACGGCTTCCTTTCTTCGAAGCGACCCAGTGTTATTCCTTGCTCATTAGTGGGCCTGGTTTTAGTTTTCAGCGGGTTCAGGTTTGCCAGTGTAGTGGCTTCTGCATTCGGTCCTTCTGTTTGCGGTGGTCGCAACGTGGTTAGGCATGCTTCTTAGGGTCGTTTAGCGACTATGTTGCTTTGGGTTCTTTCCCCGCAACAAAGTTTTGCGTTCCCTTAGGCCTGTGCTTAGCGGATGTCTTTTTTTGGAACCTCTTGGGCTCCAAATTGGCAGTTGACATCTTTCCTGGCGGCGCTTTTTGATCCTTCGATGACTGCCCAAACGGGCGACGTCATTGTCTGGTCGTTTACCGCAGTTAGGTCTGTCCGATACCAGACTCGGGTTTGCATTGACCCATGGGGAATGTGGCTACTGGCCGTGATTCCTTAGGCAAATAGGCAAACGACTCCTGTTTCTGGGTGTAATGAATGCGGCTGGCTCGCTTACGAGGCTTTCGTAACGTGCAGGCCAGGAACTGAACCCCACAGCACCAACCGTGCTAAAACAGGTTCTTAGCTCCAAAGAATTTGCAGGATGTAGATTCTCGCATGCGGGCATTTGGTAGGTGGTTTATCCATTCTCCGGCCTTCGCTTGGTTTTATTCCACAACGACTTCAGGATCAATTTCGCGCTAACACACGGCTTCCCCGATCGCTTTAAAAACGTGATCGGCCACTGTGGGTTGTTAGCAATTCGTCAAACACAATTTGGGGAACGAATCCCCGTTCTACGCTGTGGTGAGCTTTCCGCTTCAATGAAGCTAACTGTCACCCTCGGTTTTAATTTTGGATGATTAGAGGTATGGCCAAAAAGAAGTTTCGTCCTCGCGGTTCGGGCGGACGCTCCGGTTCTTACGGTGGCGGCGGTGGTGGCGGCGGCGGCTACGGTGGTGGCGGAGGCTATCAAGGTGGTGGCGGCGGTGGATATGGTGGCGGTGGTGGTGGAGGAGGCGGAGGTTACGGTGGTGGTGGCGGCGGTGGCCGTCCTCCTCGTAGACGTCGTCGTCCTGGCCAAGGTCCTGGTGGAGGCGGTGGCTATCGTGGCGACCGTGGTCCCGGCGGACCTCCTGGTGATCGCCCCTATCCAACAGATGAGCCACAGTTGGATGCCGAGGGCCGCGTCATTGCAGCCGTCGATGGAGACATGTCGGCCGAGGGAAACCCCGAAGGTGGAATTCCTCAGCCCGATCTTATCGAAGGTCACGGCCTGCTCGAACTGCATCCCAACGGCTACGGCTTTTTGCGCAGCCCTGAAAACGGCTACTCGCGTGAACGTTCAGATCCGTTTGTCCCAGGCACGATGATCGAAAAGTACGCGCTTCGACAAGGCGTAATGATCAAGGGAACGGTTCAACCAGCTCGTCGTCAACAAGGTCCACGCTTGCGTGAGATTACCGATGTCGACGGCATGCCACCGGAAGAATACGTCAACGTCAAGCCTTTTGATTCGAAGACGCCGATCAACCCGAATCGCTGGTTCCATCTGGAAACAGGTCCACTTCCGCTAACTACGCGGGTAATGGATCTGCTTACTCCACTGGGACGCGGCCAACGTGCACTGATCGTTGCCCCACCTCGGTCGGGCAAAACGATCTTGCTTCAGCACATTAGCCACGGCATGGCCACGAACTTCCCCGAGATCAAGCAGATTATCCTGCTGATCGACGAACGTCCGGAAGAAGTGACGGACATGCGCCGCAATTCGGCCGGCGAAGTAATTGCCAGCAGCTTGGACAACGACATTGAAAGCCACGTTCGTATTGCACAACTCGTCATCGAGCGTTGCAAGCGTCTGGCAGAAATGGGCCAAGATGTGTTCCTGCTGATGGACTCCATCACCCGTTTGGCACGTGCTTTCAACAAGTTTGTAAGCAATGGCCCGACCGGCAGCGGTGGCGTGAACATCAAGGCGCTTGATATTCCGAAGAAGTTGTTCGCAACGGCTCGTGCGTTTGAAGAAGGGGGCTCGTTAACGATTGTTGCGACCGCCCTGATTGAAACCAATAGCCGTATGGATGATGTGATCTTCCAAGAGTTCAAGGGAACCGGCAACATGGAACTGGTACTCGACCGCAAACTGGCCGAGCGTCGAATCTGGCCAGCCATGGATGTAACACAGTCTGGCACTCGTCGCGAAGAACTCCTGCTTCATCCTGATTCGCTACATGCGATCACGATGCTTCGCAGGACCCTCTCCTCGATGAATCCGGTCGAAGCGATGGAACAGCTAACAAGACAGCTTGGGAAATTCAAAACCAATGCCGAATTTATTCAGCTGATTAGCAAGTCGCGCAGCAACGACTAAGCCCCAGCGAATCGACAATAGATCGCAGTAACTACGAGGTGAGGCCTTTCGGAAACGAAGGGCCTCACTTTTTTTAGGGACTGTCTTTATAGTGCTCTATAGAATAGCGAGGCGAAAACTACTTCCCCGCCTTCCGCACATCGCCCAACACTCCGGCCGTTTGGTCGTGCATTTCACTGGTAGCACGCACCACAAGGCATTGCAGGGGAGCGTAATAAACAATTCGCCCCGGACCACCTGCACGCTCCCAAAATTGAGGGTTGAGAGTTCTTTCAATCAAGTCAACCAGAGCAGCTCCCCCCAAATCCTGTTGCGCCGCACCACCACTCGCCAAAAATTGCTGCGGGCTGGCAAGCGAAAAGTCGGTAAGTTGCAGAGCGACCGCCAAGCTTTGTTCCTGCTCTGGAATGGATGCCTCACCCGCAACCGGCTTCTTCACCGGCTGGGTATCCTTCGCCAAAGATCGCTTCAACTGCTGCTTGAGGCTTGTCGAAGTCTTCCGCAAGCGAGCGGCAAGTTCATTGCGATACGACTGCAGTGCACTACTTAACTCCAGGCGTGGATCACTAACGATCTCTGCATGTAGTTTGCACTGGGCAACGATGATGGCTGCTCGCTCAACATCACTTCGAGCCTCGACTTGCGAACGCAAAAGATGCCGCAGCTCCTTATCAAGTTCATGATAGGGACGGCGAGTCACCTCCGCCGTTGCGCTGGCAACAGTCGTCCCGTGATTCGCGACTTCCGCCGGATCTGCCGCAAGCAGACAAGCACTTATTGCAAAAGCAGTCCACATAACAAGCCTCCTCCACCTTAGCCCCAGGGCTGATCGTGGCAGAAAATGCCTGAAAAAGCAAACACTAGCCTGCAAATCCAGCCGCAATACAAAGCAGCCTGAGCACCGCTTACTGGGGCCTAGCCAATAATTCCGCGAGACTCCAGCTTGGAAAACCGGCGACTTAGCACCGGCCACTGCGTCACAAGCAGGCCCGCCAAACAGCCAACGGCCGCACCGACCAGCACATCAGAAAGGAAATGGCTTTGGCTCTTCATTCGCTGCAGCGAGGCCAAGCAGGCGAAACCAACAAACACCCAGCGTCCCCGAGGATAGACATGCCCCAAAGCCACGGCAAATCCCCAAGCTGTTGCCGTATGCGCAGAAGGGAAGGACTGCCAGGGCGAGCGCCATGCCTCACGCGGAAGTGAAAATAGAGGCAGCCAATCACCAAATGTCGCCAGCGAACTACTGGCATTTATCTCTAGAGCCGCTGCCGGACGCTGACGTGAGATCACCAGCCCCTTCACAACATTGGCCAGCATCCCACCACCATAAGCCCCCGCTGCCAAACGAGCCACACGATATCGCCCAAGTGGATCGAGGACCGCAATCAGCAACAGAAGGACGCCCACCGCCAAACCGTGAGAGAAACACTCACTAAGATCCACGAGCTTGCCTAGCTCTCCCCATTTTTTTACTCCTTGCAGTGATTGAGCAATGGAAAGGTCCCAAGGCATTGCTAGCGTAGCCAAAAGCAACAACCCCGGGACGACCAGCCATTTGGCAAACGCGTGCCCGCCTTGCACGTGCACACCAACCAGGGGTGGATGAATTTCAGAGCTCGACATACGTCACTTCACGGGTGGATAGAAAGTATCCAGCTTCTAAAAACCAACAAAAGCAGAAGGCAAAAACTGCCCGACGCAAATGCTACTCGCTCCTACTGATTTTGACATAGGCCAAGTCGCTTCGATCGAGTAAACTTCGCACTTCACTTACCCGCTTGGCCGCAAGTCCTACCTCGACTTGTGGCTGGATTCGTGACCCAACATTTCAGGGAAGGTCGGAAAGCCAAGGATGGCTATTTTTCGCAACCCGATATTGATCCGCATGATCGCTTGGTGCATCGCCAGAATCAACATGATCTGGATGAGCACTATTCGTGTTGAACTGGACCCCGATTTGGCCCGGCAGTATGACCCGCGCAAGGATGCACGTGGCTTACTCTATGCCTTTTGGCACGAAGATCTCTTCTACCTGGGATACCTCGTATCCAATACGCCTACCGACTGTCTCATCAGCCGTTCGCGTGATGGAGAGTACTTCTCCCAGATCCTTTACAGCATGAATGTTGGCACCGTTCGCGGCTCGACTAATCGAGGCGGAGCTCAAGCAATCTTGCAAGTAGTTCGAAGCGAAGAGAACCGCAATTTGGGCATCACTCCCGATGGGCCACGTGGCCCACGCCGAGTCTTTCAGCCGGGCGCCGTCTTTTTAGCCTCTCGCAGCGGCATGCCAATCATCCCGATTGTGATCGGGTACCAAAACGCCTGGCGTGCGAAAAGTTGGGACCGGACAGCCTTCGCCAAGCCCTTTTCCAACATCGTGATCATGGGCGGACCTGCGATTCACATTCCGCCCGACATTGGTCCCGAAGAGATTGAAAAGTATCGGCAGGAAATTGAAGACAAGCTAAACGAGTTGCATGACCGAGCCGATGCCCGAGCCAAAAACATCGGTAAGATTCCTCCAGAACAAGACCCAGCCACCAGCCATTATGCATGTCGGCAGGTAGCTGCTTCTCCAACCTTAGAAAAGGTGGCTTAGCCACTCTTCTCGGTTGCAATGGTTGTTGGCTCTGCAACCGGACGCAGAGCACTGGCAAGCGTACCAGGCACCACAATCGGCCCGGGCGACGTTTCTTCAATGATCCGCTTGAGCTCCACCGCATCAACCGACTCAACTTCAATGAGTCGCCTGGTAAGAGCTTCTAGTGCGGCCCGACGCACTTCCAGGATGTGACGCACTCGGACAATTGCTTCATCAATGATCCGGCGTACTTCCCGATCAATTTCGCGGGAGGTCTCTTCACTGTGGGACCGAGTCCGTCCCTCTTCGGCACCAGCCAAAAACGCCGAGCGATTGCTTTCGCGATAATTCACACGGCCCAGCCGACTCATGCCGTATTCCATCACCATGCTACGGGCGATTTCGGTACCACGCTCAAGGTCATTCTGAGCACCGGTAGAAACATCTTGGAAGATGATCTCTTCCGTGATCGTTCCGGCCAAAATCACCTGAATGCGGCTTTCTAGCTCAGACTGAGTCATCAAAAAGCGGTCCCCTTCAGGACGCTGCATCATATATCCAAGCGCCGCTAGGCCACGTGGAATGATCGAGACCTTATGCACGGGGTCCGTATTCGGCAAGCTGTACGCCACCAAAGCATGGCCGCTTTCGTGATAGGCCACACGCAGCTTCTCGTCTTCATTCATGATCCGCTGCTTCTTTTCGAGACCAGCGGTAACACGTTCGACACCTTCGTTGAACTCACGCATGCCTACCGAAGCACGCTCACCACGTGCCGCAAGCAGAGCGGCTTCATTCACAAGATTCGCTAGGTCGGCCCCCACAAAGCCCGGCGTAATTGCCGCGACTTCCTTCAAATCTACGGCAGGGTCCAGCTTCACATTCTTGACGTGCACCTTCAAAATATCTTCGCGTCCCTTGATGTCCGGGCGATCTACCAATACATGGCGATCAAAACGACCAGGGCGGAGCAGGGCAGGGTCCAGGGTTTCAGGACGATTTGTTGCCGCCACTACAATCACGCCACTATTGCTGCTAAAGCCGTCCATTTCCACCAGCAACGCATTCAGCGTTTGCTCACGTTCATCGTGTCCACCTACGATGCCGCTTCCACGACTTTTTCCCAACGCATCCAACTCATCAATGAAGATGATGCACGGGGCTTTCTGCTCAGCCTGCGAGAACATATCACGCACGCGAGCTGCACCAACGCCGACAAACATCTCGACAAAGTCCGAACCAGACAGGCTGAAAAACGGAACGCCTGCTTCACCGGCAATCGCTTTGGCGAGAAGGGTTTTTCCCGTGCCCGGAGGCCCTACCAACAAAACGCCACGTGGAATGCGTCCACCTAGACGTTGGTACTTTTCCGGCATCCGCAAAAAGTCGACGACTTCGCGCACTTCTTCAACCGCTTCATCAATGCCAGCAGCATCATTGAAGGTGACGCCCAAATCTTCCTGGGCATACAACCGACCACGGCTTCGGCCAAACGCCATCGGCGAACCTGCCCCCGTCAAACGACGGATCAGCATGTACAAGATCAAGGCAAAAAACGCCCCGCCGAGAAGCATGGGCATCATGTTCTGCAAAGCAGAAGGCTGGCTGGAATTCAGATAATCGGGATCAACGTCTGCAATCAGCGCAACAAGGCTGTCACGCATCTCTCCCTTGGAATCCACATCCGTGCGAAACGCAACATTTTGCCGAAGGGTGTCAGGATCTGGAATTGCCTCAGCACCCTTTTTTCCACCCGTAGGCATCTTCATCGTTACGTGGTCCACCCGACCTGTAACCTGACGCTCCGAGACGAGCAACTCTCGCAATCCCGAGTAACGAATGGTTCGCGGCGGGCTTGCCGTACGGTCGACAACGTCAACGTAGGGCGATTCTTGCTTGGCCTTCATCTGTTCGAGTAACTGAACCAGACGCTGCGGAGGTAACTTCACAGCAAACATCGAATCCATCGACATCGCCACACTGAGCAGCAGAAGCAGGACCAGCCCAATGGGCAGGATCCAAGACCACCCTGCCGATCCGCGCCCTTCGCCATCGCTGCCGTTACGGCCAGGTCCGTTTTCGTAACTCATGAAGATTCTCTTCCTGTTTGGCTATTAAGGGCTCAATTGCTCGCCAGGTCAGCTCAACGGCACCCAATTTTTGGTGGAAATCCAAAATTGGGTAGTGCTACGTTTTATTGTAACCGCCAATTCCCTAAGAGGTTTAATCGGGTTGTCGATCCGGATTTGAGCTCCTACAATGCACGGCTCGACAGAAGTCTAAAGCCTGCCTGATTTTAGCGTGATTTTGTCGCGTTGTTTAGGTGGTAACTTTGACCCCGAAAAGCTGCCGGTTTTAGAGAAGGCTCCCCGCAAAATCCCACCTGTCACTTTGGGCGGTCACGTTAATAATTAAGGGTTATCGGGGTTCACTTAGTTCACGGAAGTCCTTATCTTCCTACGTTTTATCGACTGCAACGGTTTGCCGTAATTTGAGCGTTCGAGTTTTTTGACGCGATCTCATGCCACCATCCTTTCGCCAAGTTGCCATTCTGGGATCGACCGGCAGTATTGGCCAAAATACTTTAGAAGTCATTCGCAACTCTTCTAGCAAGTTGCGTGCCGTTGGCTTGGTGGCCAATCGTAATGTGGATGTGCTTACCAAGCAGGTCCTTGAGTTCGCTCCTGATTGGGTCGTTTCCACCGATGAAACCGCTGCCGCCGAGCTCAAAAATCGCTTGGCTGGACACCCCACCCGGGTTTACTCCTCCAGTGCGGCAGTCGCCGAACTAGTTCAGCAACCCAGCGTTGACATTGTCGTCTCAGCAATCGTCGGAAGTGCTGGCCTTTCAGGCACTTACGCCGCTATCGAGGCCGGAAAAACCATCGCCCTGGCCAACAAAGAGACGCTCGTGATGGCGGGGCCTTTAGTCATGGCAAAGGCCCGGGAATCGGGCTCTGCAATCTTGCCTGTCGACAGCGAACATAGCGCGGTATTTCAGGCGATGATGGCAGGTCGCTCCTCTGATCTGAAGCGAATCATCCTTACCGCTAGTGGCGGCCCGTTTCGAACGTATAGCCAGGTGGAGATGGAGGCGGTCACCGTACAAGATGCACTGGCCCACCCAACGTGGCAAATGGGGCCGAAAATCACGATCGACTCGGCCACCATGATGAACAAGGCCCTCGAAATCATCGAGGCACGCTGGCTGTTTGATATCGCTGCCGAGCAGATTGACGTGGTGGTTCATCCCCAGTCGATCGTCCATTCGCTCGTCGAATTTGTGGATGGCTCGGTGGTGGCCCAGCTAAGCCCGCCTGATATGAAGCTGCCAATACAGTATGCTTTAAGCTACCCTGATCGGTGGCCCGGGCCGGCTCGTAAGCTTGATCTTACATCGTCGTTCCGCCTTGATTTTGAACCTCCTGATGAGGTTCGTTTTCCGGCACTTCGATTGGGGCGAGAGGTTGCCAAGCGAGGCGGAACTGCCGGGGCAGTACTTAATGCCGCGAATGAAGCTGCTGTGGCACTTTTTTTAGCGGGTCGCCTGCGATTTCCCCAAATTACGGCGGCTTGCGAACGAATTTTAGATAAGCACGATTTTCATGCCGCGCCAACTTTGGCTCAGCTATATGAGCTGGATCAATGGGCGAGGTCGGAGGTTCACACGTGGATTGGTTCCTGATTGCCACTGCAACGCCTAACTCTCCCAGCGCCCTGATGCAGCTGCTCACTACGCTGACCCAATTCGCGAGCGTTGGGCTTGGCCTGGGCTTTGTCATCTTTGTGCACGAGCTGGGACATTTTCTTGTCGCAAAAGCCTGCGGCGTTAAGTGTGAAAAGTTCTATGTCGGCTTCGACTTCTTTGAGCTAAACCTAGGCCCCATCAAAATCCCTAGCGCCATTTGGAAAAAGCAAATTGGCGAAACCGAGTACGGCATCGGCATCCTTCCTCTGGGCGGATACGTGAAAATGCTCGGCCAAGATGATGATCCACGCAATGCCGAAGCGGAAGCAGAACGATGCCGCATCGAAGGAACCGAGCCTAGCGCACCAGTAGCACTTGACCCGCGAAGCTATCCAGCAAAGTCGGTCCCCCAACGGATGGCGATCATTTCCGCCGGCGTGATCATGAACCTGATCACAGGCGTGATGATTGCGGCCGTAGCCTACACCCTGGGCGTGAGCGAAATTCCTGCCGTCATCGGCAACGTAATTCCGGGCGATCCTGCCTGGAAGGCGGGGCTTGCTCCTGGCGACAAGATTATCAAGATCGGAAGCGCCGGCAAGGCTTCGGAAGACCTGCGTTTCCGCAAGGACTTGACGATGCAAATCATCTTCAATGGTCCTGATCGTCCGCTCGAACTAACAGTTCGTCATGCCGACAATAAAGAAGAAGTACTAACCGTTACCCCAACCAATCGACTGAAGCCTGCCACCGGCATGCCCGCTTCTCTGGGCGTAATCGGTCCCTCTTCGCTGGACCTGGCAATCGTCTCTGACGAGATGGAAGCCCATTTCCGTCCGAAGTCCGACCATGCCCTGTATACCGGCGACAGGGTTACAGAGATCAATGGCACCAAGGTCACCAGTGCACACGAAGTCAACGCTTGGCTGGCAGCAAATCCATCAACTCCACTGACCCTCACAATTACTCGTTTGGTTGACACCAAAGAAAATCGTGCTTTGCCTGCCGACAAGCAGGCTCGCGATGAAATGAAGATTGTGGTCGAGCCACAGCTGCGTCGCGGTGCTGGCCTCACGATGCAGGCCGGCCCCATTGCAGCCATTCGCCCCGGCTCGCCTGCCGAAAAAGCGGGTCTGAAGGAAGGAGACAAGCTTGTTACGATTCAAGGTGAAAAGCCTGGAGATATCCTCTCGCTTGGTCAACGTCTTCTGCCTCAAGTAGGCAAGCCGATCGAACTTGTGGTCGAACGGGCCAAATCGGATGCTTCCAAAAGCAAAAGCGATGCCTCCGATGCTACGGAGACCGTCACAATTTCTATCACTCCCGAAGCTCCTCGCGCTTCCTTTGAACATGGAAGCACGCTGGGCTGCCTCATCGGTGTTGAACCGCTGGGCATCGCGATGAACATTACCTCGACGGTGGCCGAAGTTAGCGATGACTCGCCACTAAAGGGAACCGTCCAAGTCGGAGACATCGTTAGTGCCGCCAAAACCGTGCCTGACAACGCCGATGCTGGCAAGGTGATGGAGAAATCGCTTCCCAAGGAATGGCTCAATGGCTTCAAATTGGATGACAACGCGCACAACTGGACGGCTGTCAATTACTTACAAAACGTGCTTCCGTCTGAATTCTCCGTGGAACTAACCGTTCTTCACGATGGAGTGCCGAAGTCGGTCAAGTTTAAGCCGATTGAACTAGCGAATATCTACGAAGAAGATCGCCATCTCATTTTCCGTGAACAGCAAGCGGTGATCAAAGCCGACAGCCTTGGCACGGCATTGAGCCTTGGTGCTCGCGAAATCAAGGAACGTATCACTGAAGTGTTCACCGTGATTTCCCGTCTGATCACTGGTCGCTTGGCTGCCACCAACCTGTCGGGGCCTTTGGGAATTCTGTCCGCCGCTGGCGCATCCGCCTCGCGGGGAACTGCGACTCTTTTAATGTTCTTTACCTTGCTCAGTGCAAACCTAGCGGTGCTTAACATCTTGCCAATTCCGGCCCTTGACGGCGGTCACTTGGTGTTCTTGGCCGCTGAGTGGCTGCGTGGAAAGCCTGTTGATGAACGGCTGCAGATTCGGTTGACGGTAGGGGGCGTGCTCTGCCTGCTATCGCTAATGGTCTTTGCCACCTTCAACGACATCACCATGTTCTTCTTCCGGATGCGATAATGGGGCGTGGTCGCTTTACCCACGTGCTCTTCGATGCCGTGGGTACGCTGATCTTCCCTTCGCCTTCGGTCGCGGAAGCATATCAGCAGGTCGCTCAATCTTTGGGCCTCTCGCTTTCTCAGGCAGAGGTCAGCCGGCGATTCAAAATCGCGTATGCCCAATCGGCATATCCTTCGCACGTTGATGGCTCACTGCCGTCAGATCGAGTTCGGTGGCAGCAAGTGGTATCGCAAGTCTTTGAGGAACTTACGGCCGAACAAAAACGGCTTGCCTTTGAGAAATTGTGGCATCACTTTGCGCGGCCATCTGCGTGGCAACTGTTTGACGACGCCGCTGCGGCCTTGAATGAACTGCAACAGCAGGGACAAAGCTTGTCAATTGCCTCAAACTTTGACGAACGACTGCACTTGATCGTCGCAGGCCATCCGCTGCTAAGCCACGTTACAAACGTGTTCGTCTCCTCGGACTTGGGATTTGCCAAACCTCATCCCAACTTTTTTCAGCTGGTATCGCAACAACTCGGCGCCCATCCCAGCGAGTTGTTACTCGTAGGTGACGATAGGGATGCCGACGTGCTTGGCGGACTTTCCGCTGGGTGGACTGTCGCCTGGATTCAGCGCAAATGCACTCCTTCCATTGCCGCTGAGCACTTTACGGGAGGCCACACAGTCCTCACCCCAGGCTCAAAATGCCTTTGTAATTTCCAGCCTAATGGAACTGCCTGGCCTTTTTCTCAACTAGCGCAAGCGTCTCTCTTTCCGACCTGCGCAGCGTCAGCAAATACCACGTATTGCGATAGCGACTTTCGCGATAGCACCACACACCTTGCCCATGACAAGATGGGGCCAATGTAGCGAATATTACAATTAAGAAAACCCTTACAATCGCAACGATCATTCTGCCGATAAGCCTTTGGAGGTAACCTTAGGAACAATACTGAGGTCCCTTTGCGTTACCCACAAATGGGCAAGGAGCTTCAACAATGCGTCGGCAATTCCGTCATTCCCTTTTCCTGTTGGTCGCTGGATACCTGGGCATGGTTTCCACCGCCCATGCACAAACCGGCCCCTATACGATTCCCGCTGAATCAGTCCCTGGCGACGGCGCCTACGTTGAACAGCAACTGCCGATCCCCAGCCAAATCTCCGATGCAGGTGTCCCTGCGCCTCAGCAATCATTTTCACCCTACGATGCCTCGTTTGACTCGGTTCCCACCAGTCAAATGACCATCGAGCAGCGTCTGGCCGAACTAGAAAAGCAATCGGCGGCACAAACCGCTGCCCAAAAAGCAGCCAGCAGCAAGCTGCCTTCAGTGACGATCAATGGTGTGTTTCAAGCGGACGGCGTTGCATTCAATCAAGATGCTCGCAGCCGAACCGACCTTGGCGTGATTGAAAACGGTGCTGACTTTCGCCGCGCTCGCTTGAGTGCCAAGGGTGCCATCGCCAACAACATGAACTACTTCATGCAAATGGACTTTGCATTCTTTGGTCGTCCTACATTCACCGACGTTTGGCTGGAATGGACCGATCTTCCGATCTTCGGCACCATTCGTGCCGGCCAATGGAAGCAACCGTTCGGCCTCGAGGTTGTAAGCAGCTTTCGATACACGACATTCATGGAACGATCATCTCTTTTTCAAGCCTTTACTCCCTTCCGCCACCTAGGCGTTGGTTTTTACAACCATTCTGAAGACTTACGATCCACCTGGGCAGCCTCTTACTTCCGTACCGGCCAAGATCAATTCGGCAGCTCGCTCAGCACGGTCGGTGGCAACGGCTTTTCGGGACGCATCACTCACCTCCCTTGGTACGATGAAAACACCGATGGCCGGGCCTACTGGCATGTTGGTGCCGGGTACTTTTTCAACTCGCCACCGCATGATGTTGCTCGCTTTCGCTCCGGCCCAGAAATCTTTGCGGGTGAATTCGCCTCTTCGGCAGGAAATCCCGTTGGTTCCACAGGCCAATCCCTTTCCAACATTTTCAATGGTACTCCCTACTTTGTTGACACTCTGAATATCACTCAGGTCAAAGGGATCAACACCTTCGGGCTTGAGTCTTTGATGGTCTATGGTGCTGCATCGCTTCAAGCAGAAGCGATGGCTGCCGTAGTGGATCGCTCGGGTGGAGCAACGGCCACGCTTCCCGGCTGCTACGTTCAAGCCGGCTACTTCTTGACCGGCGAGCATCGTCCCTACGACCGTGTCGCTGGTGCAATCGATCGTGTTAAGCCACTGGAAGACTTCTTCTGGGTACGGACCCAAAATGGCTATTCGCACGGCCTAGGTGCATGGGAAGTTGCTGCTCGCTACTCCTACATCGATCTCAACGACCACACCATCCAAGGCGGTACCATGTCGAACATGACCGCCGGCGTGAACTGGTTCTGCAACCCTTACTCCAAGGTCGTCTTCAACTACATCCACAGCTGGCTCGACCATCGCAGTGGTTTCGACAGCGAAGCAAATGCCTTCGGCATTCGAGCCCAGGTGGATTTCTAGGCAATACGCCGCCTAGTCCTGGCAAATACCCAAACGACACTCCATCTTCCACTGGAACTAGAGTGTCAAACCAAGGAGCAGGCGAAAAGTTCAGCCGTGCAATTCGCGATAGGGGATGGGTCGGCAAAATTGACTATTTAAGGGAATCGGCCCGTCCCTAGACAATCACTAGCGGACTTTCCCAGGTCGATAATCCTTTCCGCGTAAAGGTTTGCTGGCTAGGATGTTGCGTCGCAAGGATTGGTAGTTCTAAGCCGCATTCCATGGGGCTATAATACAACCCCTATCCACGGCATCCTGTCGCGAGTGCAGGTTGCCGCCGGGCAGCTCCCTCCCACGGCTAATGGTGTTTGCCAAACGGCCACTTAATGGGGAAATGGTGACGCCCTCTCCAAGCTCGCCACGGAATTGGTTTGTTTTATGTCCGAGAAATCGAAGCCGGATGACAATCCGGCGAAGCCTTCCGCCGCTTCAAAGTCGGAGGCTGCTACGCCACCAGCAACGCTTGGTGAACTTGTTCATGAGATCGACGACGAGAAGGATCTATTGGAGCCAGAGGCTCCCACGATCCATCAAAAAGTAAAGACGCTCCTCGTCGGTGAGGCGTTTGACCTTAAAGACAAACGAGTCTTCTCTCACATCAGCTTGATTGCATTCTTTGCCTGGGTCGGCCTTGGTGCAGATGGTCTGTCGTCGTCCTGCTATGGTCCCCCTGAGGCATTCCATCATCTCAAGGGGCACGAGTACCTCGCTATCTTTTTAGCGCTCGCCTCGATCTTCACGGTGTTTGTCATTTCCGCCTGCTATAGCTATGTCATCGCGGCCTTCCCCAGCGGTGGTGGCGGTTACCTCGTAGCCAGCAAGATGCTCGGAAAAGAGATTGGTGCGCTTAGCGGCTGCGCGCTGATCGTTGACTACGTCCTCACCGTTACGGTATCGATTGCCGCCGCTGGCGACGCCATGTTTCCGCTGTTGAAGATGTATACCGCCAACGTTTCCTGGCTACATCCAATCCTGACCCATGAATCCAAAGTGATTGCCGAGACGTTTGCAATCGTCTTCTTGATCATTATCAACCTTCGTGGCGTTAAAGAATCTATTAACGTCTTGATGCCGATCTTCCTCGTCTTCTTGGCAACCCATGCCCTGATGATCGCGGGGATTGTTGGTGGGCACTTTATGGAAGTAGGAAAGCTCTCCACCCATGTTCAAGAACAACTGCAAGCTGACCTTGCAAATTCTAGCATTGGCCTAACCGGGCTAATTTCGATGTTCTTGTTCGCTTACTCCTTAGGAGCTGGTACCTATACGGGTATTGAGGCCGTTTCCAACAGCATGGCTGTTATGCGTGAACCACGCGTGGCAACCGCCCAGCGCACCATGATCTACATGGCAATCTCGCTTGCGATTGCCGCTGGCGGACTGATGTTCTCGTACTTACTTCTGGATGTCAAAGTTGGCGACCATACTGTCGAAGGCGAGGTTCAAAAGACATTGAACCACCTTTTGACCGAAAAGTTCGTTGCCACAACAGCCTACTTCCCCAAGAGCTTGGGGGGGATTTTCATTTTGGTCACGATTGTGAGCGAAGCAACGTTGTTGTTAGTTGCTGCCCAAGCTGGTTTTATCGGCGGCCCCAAGTGTTTGGCCAATATGGCGCACGATTCCTGGATGCCCCACTGGTTTGGCAGCCTCTCTGAGCGTCTTGCCTCCCACAATGGCATTCTGCTGATCGGCATTGCTGCGATCGGGGCCTTGTGGTCGACAGGGGGCAACGTATCGGAACTTGTGATCATGTACTCGATCAACGTGTTCCTAACGTTCTCGCTATCGATGCTTGGGATGGTGCTATTGACCTACCAAGGCCGCGACAAAGACACCAATTGGAAGGCCAAATTGGCGTTATTTTTGTTTGGATCGGTACTCTGCGTATCGATCCTCTCCGTCACGGTCATCTATAAATTTGCCCAAGGGGCCTGGAAGACCGTCCTTGTAACCGGTGCATTGACGCTACTTTGCCTTGCCATTCGCGCGTATTATCGCAACGTCACCAAGCGTCTAACGGGCCTGGATGAATCGCTGACCGACATCGCTGTCCAAGGCGAACCCAACAGCGCCGAACCTGATCCTGAAGCCCCTACGGCCGTCGTGTTGGTTGGCGGCTACAGCGGCCTTGGCGTTCACACCCTGCTAAATGTGATCCGTTTCATTCCCCACCACTTCAAGAACATCATGTTCATCTCGGTCGGTGTGGTGGACTCGGGTAACTTCAAGGGTGCCGAAGCCGTTGACGACCTTAAGCACTACACGGAAGAGTCGCTGGGCAAGTATGTTGATCTTGCACGCCGACTAGGCTTTCCTGCTCGTGGCTACATGTCCATCGGAACGGATGTTATCGAAGAGCTAGAACAAGTCTGCCGACTGGTGGCGCGAGACTTCCCCAAGAGCATCGTGTTTGCCGGACAACTCGTGTTCCAGCGAGAAACTTGGTATGGGGCGCTTCTGCACAACCAAACGGCCTTCTCTTTGCAGCGCCGCTTGCAGTGGGATGGGATTCCGATGGTCATTTTGCCGACTCGCGTTCGTGAAGAGGCCACAGCCGTCGCGAAGCCAACTGCCAAACCTGTGCCAACCAAAGGCTAATCAGGTGAATTAGCCCTGGGATCATTCACCTCAAGCCGGCAGCGAACTAAATTCGCTGTCGGCCATGAATGGGATACAGACTACTTCTTGAGGATCTCAAACAGGTTGCTTTGCTGATCGGTCCAACGGACCTTTTGCTCAAATAGTGGCCCTGGGTTAGGCTCTCGGCCTGCCTTGACGCTCCAGTTCTCTTGAAAGGGCTGGTTGCGAGTTAGCAGCACCCATTCCGAACTGGTGTCTCCTTGATCGCCATGGTCATCATCATGGATCAGCGTGATCGGATATTCAAACTCCTCCGCCAGTGACGCCACCACCGGCTTTAGATCGATGAACCGGTTAGAAATATGAATCGCAATGATTCCCGTACTCTTTCCATCATCCCCCTTCGCCATGTGATGCTCGTAGATCTTCATTGCCTCTACAGTAAGCAGATGCGCAGGGATGGCATCGCCACTAAAGGCATCGAGCACCAACACATCAAGCTCTAAACCACGAGGCAACTGCTTGGCCTCACGTTCCATGCTGATACGCGCATCACCGAGCACGATATCCACCAATGCGCCACGATCACGAGCGCGACTGACAAACGTGAAGGTGCTATTGCTTCCCGATTCGGATAAGGCGATTACTTTGGGATCAATGTCGTAGAAGCGGTACTCATCCCCAAAGCGGGCATGGGCCGCCATGGTCCCGGTTCCTAGCCCCACCACCGCCACACGAATCGGGCGATTATTCTCTCGGGGAAACTGCTGAACCGATAATCCGGCACCCGACGTTTCCGCATAGTAGGTCGTGGGTTCATCGATACGGCTCGGGGTCACATACTGAAACCCATGCAAGATCCGCCCATGATACAAAGCACGCCCGGTTTTCACGTTTGTTTGCGAAGGATCAGCTGGGTCAACACCGTAAACATCCTTCACCGAGATCGAACCAAAAAAGTTACGGGCTCGCAGGATCTCGTTTTCAATGGGCCTGGCCGCCACCGTGGAATAGACCAGGGCCGAGCCAATAATGGCCGCACCCACCAGAAAAACTCCCTTCACCGGGCCAAGCTTACGGGCTTCGAGATCCCTTTGTGCCAGCACATTCCAAGCCAGGATAAAACCACAGACAATCCCCAAAGGTAGTTCAAACGAATAGAGGAAAAACAGGGGACTGATCAGCCCCACGGTAATACCACCAAGTGCACCACCCAGAGAAATCAGCATGTAGAACATCGTTAGATGATTTGCTGATGGCTTGGTCTTTACCAGTTCGCCGTGACACAACATGCAAACCAAGAACAGCATGCCAAAATAAAACAGAGCCTGGGCGTACATGCTGTCGGAAAAATCGCCGATACGAAACTCCAGCTTCCACTTGGGAATCTTGTCTTTATCGACCGCCTTCACTCTACGTGCGGACCACCTGAGGGCATCATCAACGGAGGCCAACGCTCCATCGACAATCGTCGACATTCCAACCGGAAACTTCCGATAAACTCGCTCCGTCTTTTTTTCTTCGGCGGATTCCTTCTCGGCAGCCTCTCCCGGCTGCTGCTTCACGGCAACATCACGCCCCGTGAATGGGATGTTGACGCCCTTTAACGGAGTCTGAAACCACATGAATGTTCTGTCGATCTCTGGCGCTCGCTCCATCACTACCAGCAATGCGATCGTCAGAAAGCCCATGGTTCCATAGAACCGTCGAGAGTACCAGCGTGGACTATCAAAACTGATGATGAATGAAAGCAAATACAGGCTAAGAGGAACGACCCACAAAAAAGGGATCACAGCAATGTCTTGGCAAACGTGGTTCGTCACCGCCAATAGCATCAGCGATGCAAGCGCCGCCAGCGCCACCCACATGGCCCCCTGAAATACGCTTGGTGATGCACCAGAATCCATCGTCTCAGCCACATTTTCCGCTGAACGATCCGCCTTACTGGCTTCTTCGGTGGCTGGCAATTTCCAAATAGCCCCGCCAAGCACCATCCCCAAAACCACAAACAGCACAAAGCAGGCTGACCATCCATAACCTTGCTGGGCCACTGTCATCCATGGCTCAAACACAAACGGATAGCTAAGCAGCGCTCCCAGTGAACCAATATTCGACAAGGCATACAGCCGAAACGGGGACCTGCCAGGGTAGATCATCGAAAACCAAGCTTGCACAAGCGGCCCAGTCGACGACAGCAGCAAGTACGGAATACCCACCTTGCATGCCAGCAATACCAAAATCTGGAGCACCGGACTATTAGCACCGTCAGGCTTCCAGTATTCGCCCGGATTGATAGGCAGCGTCAGCAGCCCAAGTACCAGTAAAATTGCATGGACCGAGCCTTGCTTACTAGCTGGCAGGTAATGACTGATCGCGTGAGCATAGGCATAGCCCCCCAACAACAAGACCTGAAAGAACAACATGCAGGTTGTCCAGACGGCCGGCGTACCTCCAAACCAGGGCAAGATCGTCTTGCTAATGATGGGCTGCACTTGAAACAACAGGAACGCACTCACAAAGATCGTTAGTGCGGACCAAATTGCTAAAAATGGACCACGCGAGGGCGTGTCAGAAGGTGCAGTAGACAAAAGCAAACTCCCGGACGGCAAGCCAGAGGGGGCAACGGCATCGGCATTTACGGATTGCCGACCTATTGCGGATTGTAACGACATTGCCGGGGACTTAGGACACCGGTTCATTCCGTACCGGTCAGTTTCCGCAGCAAATGCTGGCACACGCTGGGCTTGGGCCACCCGCAACCGGAGTTTATCGACCTCACTACGGCCGAGCATTCACTGCAATTCGGCCCTGCCACTCGCTCGACAGGCCGAATATCCCCGCTTGGCCGTTGCAGCCCGCTACATCGCTTCGCCCGTTACATCGGCTCGATCGTCACGATTACGCACTTGAAGGCCGGTGTCTTGGACTGCGGATCAGAGGTTCGTGGCACCAAGACGTTGGCCTCGGGGTAGTACATCATCGCATTTCCCGATCGAATCTCAGGAAACGCTCGTGCCAGAATCTTTTGCATCGTTCCGGTGGAACTTTTCACTACCACCAGTTGGTCATGTTTCAGGCCGCGTGCGGCCAAATCGTCGGGATGCAGCAGGATGATGTCTCGCCGGTCTTGGCCACGATAAAGGTCTTCGTTCTCGTACACCACCGTATTGAACTGTCCTTCGCTGCGGACCGTCATCAGGCGCAGTTCGCCACCATTTCCAGCAAGCGCCGGCAATCTGTGCGTATGCAAAATCGCCTTGCCCGACGGCGTTGGAAACTTCGGCGTATGGAACGTCCGGCCAGGAATCTGAAACTCTTGCTTCGTTTGATCCACCGTCGCCAGGGACTCCAAACCTGGAATCACCTTGGCAATGCTGGCTCGAATATTGCGAGTCTGCTTCATCTCGTCCCAGTTCAAAGGTGACCGGCCCGCCAATACCTGCTCAGCCAATTGGCAAATGATCTCGACTTCACCAAGTGGTCCCTCATGGCGTCGCTTGCCACCATCGCTAATACGAACATAGTTGAACATCGACTCTTGCGTGGTTGGCTGCGATTCTTCATCGCGCGCTAGCACAGGCAAAATGATCGTTTCATCGGCCAGACCATGAGCATGTCCCGTGTTCAAGGTCGTATTCAAATAGACCAAAGTCTCAAGCTTGCCTAACGAGTCTGCCGCGTACGTTGCATCCGGATTCGAACCATAGAGGTTTCCCCCCAGACAAAACCCAAACTTCAGCGACTTGTTATAGGCACCATCCATGCAAGCCATTGTGTCCAGGCCTGCTTCGGTTGGCAGCTTTACAGCAAACTCTTTCTCCAGTCGCTCGAGCACCACATCCTTCAACTTGGGAGTAACTCCCATCGTGCCAATTCCTTGAACATTGGAATGTCCGCGAATTGGCATCAGGCCCGCCCCTTCACACCCGACCATTGCACGCAGCATCGCCAAGTTGGCAATGGCTTGCACGTTTTCTACACCATGTGCATGGTGAGTAATGCCCATCGTCCAGGCAAATACAACCTTCTTTGAAGAAGCATAAGTCCTGGCCATCTCATCAATTTCTTGCTGAGTGCATCCCGACTTGGCCAAGATCTCTTCCCAAGGAGTCTCGCGCAGCATCCGCAAATACGCTTCGGAGTTCTCACAGTGTTGCGAAAGAAACGTTAGGTCGGCCGCATCCACTTCCAAAATTCGCTTCGCAATACCTGTTAACAGTGCCAAATCGCCGCCGATATGCGGCTGCACATATTGCGTGGCAATCTTGCTTCCAAAAATCATGCTCGTCACCGAGCTTGGAATCCGAAAGTTGATCAGTCCCAATTCTTGCACCGGGTTGATCACGATGACCTTGCCACCTCGATTTCGCAAATGCATCAGCGTGGTCATCAATCGCGGATGATTGCTGGCCGGGTTGCCACCAATCAAAAAAACGAGGTCCGACTTTTCGACATCTTCCAGCGTGACCGTTGCTGTCCCGGTTCCCACCGAAGTCTGCAGCCCAACACCACTGGCCTGATGGCAGTAGTAGCTACAGTTGTTGACATTATTGGTCCCGTAAATCCGCGCAAAAAGTTGCAGCAAAAATCCCGCTTCGTTCGAACTGCGCCCGCTGAAGTACCAAAAGGTTTCCTGCGGCGACAGTTTCTTCAGCTTGTCCGCAATCTTGGCTAGTGCAGACTCCCACGAAAGTGGCTCGTAATAATCTTTCCCCTTGCGATAGATCACTGGCTGTACCAGTCGGCCGCAAGTCTCTAGATCGAGTGGAGAGAACTTTTGCAATTGCGCCAGGGAGTAAGTGCTCCAAAAATCGGGCTTGATGCCCCCTTGCATGTCGGCGGCCATCGCCTGCAACGATTTCTTGCAGACCTCGGGAAAATGTCCCGCTTCGTTGACCATGCCACCTTTTTGGCCCCCCATCCCCAGGGCGCACGTCTTGCAGGCATTCTTGGTCCGCATGGCAGACCACATCTTCCACAGTCCGCCAACCTCGCGCGCCTTTTTGAGGGTGTAAAGAATCGCCCGAAATCCGCCGCCACTAGATGGTTTACGCATGACTGACACTTCCGCCCGGATCATGATGCAAACGCTCGGCCAGGCCCATTGGCAGCACCGAGCTACGTATGCACCATAATACCATTTGCCCCGGAAAAGTGCTGCTCACGCCCATTCAGGCGGCGAAACGGCGGAAATGTCTACCGGGACTGGCTGATTTCTTCCGTGGGGGCCGGAATGCGCGCCATAATCGGCATTTGTCGAGTCTGCCCATGGCCGGTTAATGTTCGATAAGCACTTCGCATTTGAAGGAACGTATCGGCAGCTTGCACCATGCGATCCGAGTTGGAAAGCGATTCCCAGTCCACCGAAGCGGCCTCGGCCATCGTTCCAAAAACAACCGCTCGCATGGCCGCTTTTGATGTGTCGCGGTCATTCTTCGGAGGCTGGAACAAGTCCGACAGCCGCCCCGTATTGCCCGCCGCATAGGCATGGTTGTTTCGTGGCCGTTCTTGCAACTGAACGCGACGCAGGTTTGCCTCCGCCTGCAGAAGTTGCATCCCAGCGCTACGTGCCTTCAAGTTCCCTTCTTCATAGAGAGAGACCAAAAACTCTTCTTCGCCACAGGTCACCGTCTGATCAAGCGAATGGACAACGCCACGTAACTTGCCCGTCGCTTGGCAACGGACACGTACAAAATCCGCTTGCCATGCGGCTGGCACTCGCAAGATCATTGCAAACGAGCGTTCCCCTTCCAAAGGATTCCGGTCACCCGCCTTCAACTTGAAGAAGACACCAGTGCTGCGGTCAATCTTGCCACTGGCCGTCACGGATTCAAGCGGCGGCAGCATCTCGGCCTGCAAGTGCGAGTATTTATGTTCGGTAAAACCGCTGTCGTTCACATTTCCTAGCAGAAGCTCGTACTGACCGAGAAAATTGACATTCAACTTCGCCGTCGACTCTTCTTGCTTTTCATAGGCGATATTGGTTGCGAAGGGGCTTTCGATTTGCGTCTTGGGCAAATAGTCCACCACAACGGCTACACGCTGGGGAAGCTCAACCTGAAACAGATACTGTTGCAAGTCACGTTCATCGCCACTTAGTAGCAAAGAACTGATTGTGAACTTCGCCTCAATCAGTCGCTCTTGCGGATACTGACGCGTGAAGGCGACCGTCGTCACGTCAGTGCAGGCAATCATCAGCGGCACATCAAATTTAATGCGCGGCTGCCCGGCCCAAACTTCCGTCCCCGACAACAACCCCAACCAAATCGCAGATAACATGATCCATCGCGCGTTCATACCAGCGGCTCCTACTTGGCAAAAACACTAGTCGTGTTGCCCATGCCATTCGTAGGCCAGCTGTCCCTTGCAAGGAAAGAAATTGGCTTCGCTTCCTCATCCAAGGAGGCGTCAGCCTAAGCAAGAGAGTCTTCGATCATGAAGTGAAGGGCACCCCATCGCGTTTGCTTTGGGGTCTCTCAATCTTACGTGAGCGGTCAAGAGCTGGTTCAGTCCAGATTTTTAAACGATGCCAATCGCCCTAGGCCTTTGGCTTTCGCTAGCGTCACATCCAAACCGCTGAGCACCCGCGTGTCGTAATATCTAGCCGACGAGTTCAATTTCCGCCAGCGAGTGGATAATCGGGTGCGCGGGCGTTCCCACCAGGGGTGGATTTCCCGGACGCATCGTCAAAGCGGTCTTCATCCCTGCCGCCGCAGCCGCGTCTAGCTCTGCCACCAAATCGCTCACAAACAGGATTTCGCTCGCCAGCATTCCCATCGCTTCGGCAATCCGCTGATAGCTGCCCGCTTCGCGTTTATTGCCGATCGTCGTGTCAAAGTGGCCACGAAACTCGCTTAGCAAATTCCCAAACTGGGTATGACCAAAGAACAGCAACTGCGCTTTGATGCTTCCAGAAGAATAGACCCGCACATCCTTGCCCGCCGCATTCCACGCCTGGAGGGCAGGGGGGACATCGGCAAACACATCGGCCTGCAACTCTCCCGATGCAAAGCCCGCTTCCCAAATCAAACCTTGGAGAGCCTTCAGCCCCGTCGCCTTCACATCGCTATCCATCAGGCGATGAATCTCTTGGATGACAAGCGATTGCGAGGCCGTTACATCGTCCGCAGCGACACCTGATGCTCGCTGCCAAGAGGCAAAGTCCGCGTGACAAGCATCTTTAGCGATCTGGTCACACACCTCTTTTACATCGGTGGAATTCCAGTTCGATTGCAAATAAGCATTCAGTTCCCGCCTCACGAACGGAAACATGACTTGATGCACAAATGCAATCGAAGAGGTCGTCCCTTCGATATCTACCACAATGGCCCGGCCAGCAAATTGCATTACAGCTTCACCGCTGATGGAAGGCCGGTTGGCTTGATGTAAGCAGGTCCCATGCAAAGGGGAGTGTAGCTCTCGTGCACACCTTGTTCGACATAGTGAGGAGCCCAGCCCCCCATATCCTGAAACAGTCGGATGCAGCGGATTTGGCGATCATTGCACAGGTCAAACCAGTGCTGCGTTCCTGCAGGAACATTAATTAGGTCACCCGCCTCGACTTGAACAGCAAAGACCTTCCCTTGGGAATGGATGTGGAACACGCCCGATCCCTTCACGGTGAAGCGAACTTCATCTTCGGTGTGGGTGTGCTCTTTGCTGAACTTTGCCAGCATGGCATCCAAGTTTGGTGTTGCTTCAGTCACGTTGATAACGTCGGCAGTCACAAAGCCACCACGGGCCTTTAAGCGATCCACTTCTGGAGCGTAGGCTGCCAAAATTTCTTCGCTGGTGGCGTCGCCACTAATGCGACCTTCGACGGGCCACTTCTCGTACCAAATCCCGTGCGGAGCAAGGTAAGCTGCCATTTCCGCAACATCTGTTATTTCACGATTCTCGTCTTGGATACGAATACGGGCCATTGCAGGAACTCCCCACGGGAACTCAAAGGACGTTGCTTTTCATCACAAGAACCACGGCCACTGCCGCAGATTCTTCCCTCAGTGTATCGAAAACACCGGGAGAAATACATTGCCCGTCGAGGGCAAATTAAAGCGAGTTCAGCATCAACCGGCGGGCGGTGACCTCGAATAAGAATTCGAAAATCTCAATCTGGCGCCGGGCCTCTTCGAGATCTTTCCCCCAGGTGTAAAGACCATGGCGGCGAATCAGATAGCCATGCTTCAGCGGCTTTTTCGGGTCAGCAAAAGCGGCCGAAACTAGCCTGGCTAGGCTTGGAATATCCTGCGTGTTCTCAAAAATCGGCACCCACTGCGTATGCTCGTGGGTGGTCACCCCCTCCAGTCCCTTGAGCATCTCATAACCCGAGATCTCAAAGCCACCGGACGAGAAAAAATGGTCCGAAAGCAGCGTTCCCCAGACGGAATGCGTATGCAAAATAGCACCTACGCCGGGCTGCTGTGCGGCCACAACATGCAGCAGCGTTTCTGCCGAAGACTTTGGCTGGCCGGGTGAAGTCCCCTTACCATCCACGCCCACGCGAACAAAATCTTCGCGCGATAGCCGTCCCTTATCTTTTCCACTCGCCGTAATCAACAATTCCAGCGGGCTTGAGTTGAGCACCACACTGTAATTGCTGCTGGTGCCAACCGACCAACCACGACTCCAAAGCATTTGCCCCACTTCGCGAAGCGCGTCAACTTGTGGCTGCAATTCTGCAAGAACGGAAGGAGTCGTTGGACTAGTCACAGCAGGTCATTACTCGACAGAAAGGGAGATGCGCACAAACAGAATCTACCAGCAAAGCAGGCGGCCACCCATGCAGATGGCCACCTAAAAACCGTTGCAAAGCAACTATTCTTTGTCGTTCTTGCTACGCGGACGGAGCCACTTGATCTCCATCTCCTTCTCCATCGCATCACGTTGCTCTTGGTAGAAAGGCATGTGGCTGGCCATCGTCATGAATAGCAACTCCGACCGACCCTGACCACGAAGCATCCCCGCAAACTGCTCGCGACGAATCTTTAGCTCGGGCTCTTCCGTAAGAACCTTCACTACATAAGCGATCGTCTTCGACTGATCGGGAGCAACCGAGGCTTTGCCAAGCGTTGTGCTGAAGACAGACTTCATGAAGTCGTCGCCCGCAAGTTCAACACCGGTTACCGGGCTCAGGGTTGGACGTCCGCCACCAAAAGGAACGGCACCGCGGCTCATCCAAGTGAATGCCTCAGGCTCCAGTACCTTGGTCTTGTCTGGCACAACATCCTTCAGCGACTTGCCATCAACGACCTTAGAGGCCAACTCTTCGGCTTCCTTCTTCGCCAATTCAAAAGCCTTTTGCTGTTTCCAAATCTTGACGACGTCTGGCTTCGCCTTTTCGTAAGTACGGCTAGTCTCGGCCTCTTCGGCCGTCCGCCAAAATACAAACGACTCATCCGAGGTTGGCGAAGTGCAGTCTTCAGCTTCATAGAAAGGCACGCCCGTAGCAAAGGCAAAGTCTGCAAATTGCTGGAAGGCCTGTCCACCCATCTGAAGTGCCTGGAAGTCGAATCGCAAGGCTTGGCGACCAATCTCCGTATCCTTCACTTCAAACCGATCCACAAGTTCCGTTTGCCCAAAAGCAACGCCAACTTCTTTGGCAACAGCTTCGGCGTCAAAGTGCTCAACCGATGCACCAGCATCAGCAGCCTTTTGGCGACGATACTTCTTGGCGTAGGCCTTGAGCTTCTTCGTCAGTTGCTCGGTAGCAGCTTTCACAGCATCTTGCGCCTTAGGCCGAGCGATGTCTGCTCGGATCTGATCGGCAACTTCTTCCAAAGGCTTGATTTCTGCAGGCTTGGCCTCTTCCGCTGGCTTCGCATCGGCAGGCTTCGCTTCTTCGGCAGGGGCTTCGGTCGCTGGCTTCGCTTCTTCGGCAGGCTTCTCCGCAGCAGGCTTTTCTTCGGCGGGCTTGGCCTCGGCAGCTGGTGCCTCCGCAGGCTTTTCGGCGGCTGGTTCTGCTTTCACAGGCTCGGCTGGCTTTGCTTCGTCCTCAGCCACAAAATTCACAAAACGAGTTCCAGACTGCTTTGATTGATTAACCGATTTTGGCTCTTCAGCCTTGGCTTCCGCAGGCTTTTCCTCGGTAGCAGGCTTTTCAGCAGCAGGAACAGGCTCGGCTGGTTTCTCTTCAGCAGGCTTTTCCGTTGCGGCAGGCTTCTCTTCGGCAGGTGCTTCGGTTGCGGGCTTTTCAGCGGGCGCTGCCTCGGTGGCTGGCTTCTCCGCACCTTCCTTCGCAGGCTCGGCTTCCTTTACAGGAACCGCAGGCAACTGAGGACGACGGAACTTCCCTTGATCTTTTCCCTTCTCGTAGGCTTCCTTGACTTGCTCATCCGTAACCTTCTTTTTTTCGGCTTCCAAGAAGGTGTTGAAGTCGATCTTGAAATAGCCAAAGGCGATCCGGTGGGGGCTCTTAAAACCTGGTTCCGAATCCTCTGGATCGGGTGCACGACCCTTGCCAGCTTCGTAAAGAGCCTTCAGCTCCTTTTCGTCCGATGCTGTAGGCTCACTAACCGATGCCAGCTTGTCAGCGGCATTTACGGCATAAGCTTCGATACGAACACGGCGATTCAACTTCTCATGCTGAGCCCACAACTCCGCAGGCATATAGCCACGAAGACCGGTCTCACGCAAATAACGCATGTGCTGAGCGGCAAGCTCTAGCTTCAGTCGTTGATAAAGCAGCGTGATGTTGAAGTAAGGGCCCATTTCTCGACAGACCTGCGAACCAATCCCCTTGATGGTTTCTTTGTCCATCGACTGGCCACTTAGGTCCGCCAGGAAATTATCCACGGCCGCTTCATCGACGACGATGCGGAGCTGGCGAGCTTGATCAGCCAAGACGGCTGTCTCTACCATGGCTTCATCATTCGAAACTTCATTGATGCCAAAAGCACCACGCTGTGGATTAAGGCCAGCGGCTTGCGGCTTGCTTCCCTTAGTTACAGACTCTTGATAGATCCGTTGCAAAAACTGCTGGCACAAACCATGTTCGCTTCGTGCGGCAGCCAAGTCTTGCTCAGTAAAGTGTCCCTTCTTCCAGGTCACTGCCACACTGGAATTACCGGCAGACGTGTTACCGCTGCGGTTACTGAAGAAGATGGGTTGAACAACCCAAGCCAGCATGACGATTACCGCTAGCGCGATCATCACCGGACCTGAGATCTTCCGCATCGCGTTCAAAGAAGTAGACATACGTAGCAACTATTCCCTTCATTCCCTTCAAGGTGGGGTCCCAAAAGCTCCCCTGCTCCACAGGGGGAAAGATTTCTGAAATCCGTCGGGCGGACTCCCAAGTCATGCCGCCAAGCTGAACTGGCAGATTGTAAGTTTGATCGACGTAAATTCAATCCCAATCAGTTCCTTCGGCGTAATCCTTACGACCAAATCTTTGCCAATCGAACGGGCCAAGGTCCCGTTTAATCCCCTCCACAAACGACAAACTTTTGCCGATGACGGCTTGACGCTGAGGCCAACCGACCTTACCAAACGGCGTTAAGAGCTAGACTGTCAATATTCCGTGAGTGTCCCTCCCAAGAGGCCCAATCGGCCCTTCACAGCTTGGTTTGCCCACCTCGAAAACAAACTCCAAAGAACACATAAAACCACTAGAAATTTACACTAAAACAACCTGAAACAACTACATCAGGCTTTCTAGTGAAGGATTACCGGCACTATGGCTAAGAAATCGGCTGCATCCACAGGCAAGGCCCTCGTCATTGTCGAATCGCCGGCGAAGGCGCGAACGATTTCCAAATTTCTGGGCCCCGATTTTACCGTAGAGGCGAGCATCGGCCATATCCGCGACTTGCCCCAAAAAGCCAAGGAAATACCAGCACAATATAAAGGAGAAAAATGGGCGTATTTGGGCGTCAACGTGGATGACAACTTCACTCCCATCTACATTGTTCCCCCCGATAAGAAGTCCCATGTCTCCAAACTGAAGGACCTGCTGAAGGACTCTAGCGAACTCTTTCTGGCGACGGACGAAGACCGTGAAGGGGAGGCAATCAGCTGGCATTTGCAGGAAGTACTCAAGCCGAAAGTCCCCGTCCGTCGTCTGGTTTTTCACGAAATCACCCAGGAAGCGATCCTCGAAGCCCTCGCTCATCCCCGAAATATTGATGAAGGGCTCGTGCGTGCCCAAGAGACACGCCGCATTCTCGATCGCCTGTACGGCTATGAAGTCTCGCAGCTTTTGTGGCGCAAGATTGGTCCTCGGCTTTCGGCCGGCCGCGTACAAAGCGTTGCGGTTCGCCTGATTGTCGAACGCGAACGCCAACGCATGGCATTCGTCTCTGCCAGCTACTGGGATCTGATCGGCAGCTTTGGCACACTTGCCGATAAGTCCTTCCAAGCCGACCTCTCGTCCGTTGACGGCAAGAAGATTCCTGTCGGCAAGGACTTTGACTCGTCCACCGGCAAACTGAAGCCCGGCAACTTCCTGCTGCTGGATGAACAGGGGGCGAAAGACTTGGCCCAGCGCCTTCGTACGGCGAAGTTCGCCGTCAAGAGCTTGGAAGACCGTCCTTACACACGCTCACCATCGGCACCGTTTACGACAAGCACGCTGCAACAGGAAGCAAACCGTAAGCTCGGCTTTACGGCCAAGCGAACAATGCAAGTGGCGCAGTATCTGTATGAAAACGGTTACATCACCTACATGCGTACCGATTCGACCAACTTGGCACAGGTCGCAATCGATGCCGCTCGCGAATTGGTCACTTCTGAGTACGGTCGTGATTACTTGCCAACCACGCCGCGGATTTACAAATCCAAGGTGAAGAACGCCCAGGAAGCACACGAAGCCATCCGCCCTGCGGGCCATCCGTTCCGCTTGCCTGAAAAGCTGCGTGGCGAACTAACGGATGAACAGTTCCGTTTGTTTGACATGATTTGGAAGCGAACAATCGCCAGCCAAATGGCAGATTCGACCGGTCGCAACATCACGATCACGCTCGAAGGAGACGGCGCCGTCTTCCAAGTATCGGGCAAAACGATTGAATTCCCGGGCTTTTTGAGAGCCTACGTCGAAGGTTCGGACGATCCCGAGGCAGAACTCGCCGATCAAGAGCGGATCCTTCCAAGTGTTGTTATCGGGGAATCCATTCTGTGCAAAGACTTGGCAGAAAAGGGACACAGCACTCAGCCACCAGCGCGTTACAGCGAAGCATCGCTGACGGCCGGGCTGGAAGAACGAGGGATCGGTCGCCCAAGTACTTACGCTTCGATTATCGAGACAATCATCGGACGTGATTACGTCGTCAAAAAGGGAAATGCGCTTGTTCCCACTTGGACTGCATTCAGCGTAACTCGGCTGCTAGAACAGCACTTAACCAAACTCGTCGACTACCAGTTCACGGCCGAGATGGAAGACCTTTTGGATGCCATCAGTCGTAAAGAAACGGGCTCGGTGGAGTATCTCAATGAGTTCTATTTTGGAAACGGTTCGCCAGGGCTCAAGACCCAGTTGGCTAATAAGCTTACCGAAGTCGACCCTCGCGAAATGGGGCGTTTTTCGCTCGGATCACCGATCGACCCGCCGAATGAAGAAGTGTTTGTGCGTGTTGGCAAGTTCGGCCCCTTCCTCGAACAAGGTCCACGCAAGGCCAGCATTCCTGAAGGCATGTGCCCCGATGAAATCAACTTGCCCAAGGCATTAGAACTTCTCAATCAGGCCAGTATCGGCGAAGAACCTTTGGGCGTTTGCCCCGAGACCAATCGCCCGGTCTACCTCAAGCAAGGTCGGTTCGGGACCTACGTACAATTGGCCCCAATCGAAGAAGGGGGCACGGCCAAGAATGCCTCGCTGCTTGCGGGCATGAAGCCGGAAGACATTACGCTGGAAGTTGCCCTTCGCCTGCTAACTTTGCCACGCACCGTTGGAAACCATCCGGAATCCAAAGAGCCAATCGTGGCCTTCAACGGCAAGTTTGGGCCGTACATCAAGTGCGGAACTGAGACTCGCTCGCTGCCGAAAGAAGTCTCTCCACTGGATGTCACTTTTGAACAGTCGATCGAACTTTTGGCTCAGCCCAAGGCTCGCGGCCGCGGACGTGGCGCCGCCCAAGAACCGCTCAAGACGTTTGATCCATCGCCTGTTACAAGCCAGCCGATCAAGCTGCTTTCCGGTCGTTACGGCGCATATGTTTCCGATGGCGAAACCAATGCTTCGCTCCCCAAGGACATGGAGCCAGAAACGCTGACGATGGAGCAGGCGGTTATGCTGCTCGCTCAACGGGCAGCGATGGGTCCGCCGAAAAAGAAGGCCAAGCGTCCGGTGAAAAAGGCCGCTGCTCCGAAGGCTGCCAAGAAGTCCAAGGCTGCCACCACCGAGAAGCCTGCAAAGAAGGCCGCCAAGAAAAAGGCTCCTAAGAAGGCCGCGAAAAAGGTCGCGGCAGAAGCCTCCGAAGCGGATGACGAATAACAACCCGCTTCTCGCTTTCGTTTTTCAATCGCCAGCGAATTAAACCGCTTCGCCCAAAGCCAGGGCGTAGGCGGTCGCATGGCTGCGGCAATGCGAAATACTGATCAGGATGGTGCGAATGCCCATCCGTTCACTCACTTCTTTGGCGCCCCCGGAAAGCACAATATTGGGCTTTCCGCCCAGTTCGTTGACAACTTCGATGTCCTTCCACTGGATGCCCCGCGTCCAGCCGGTGCCTAAAGCCTTGAGGACCGCCTCTTTAGCCGCAAAACGGCCGGCATAGTGCTGATTTGCGGCTTTGCGGGCACTGCAATATGCGATCTCGTGCGGCGTAAACACACGCCCCAAAAAGATCTCCCCATGCCGCTGAATCATCTGCGCAATTCGCAGGCACTCGATAATATCGGTTCCAATTCCCAGGGGATTCATGAGTAGGCCAGGGGCAAAAGAAGGATAATTTTCTGAAAAGCCGAACATGCAATTTACCGAAAACCCGTTAGACTGGCGATGGCCGTTCCTGGAGAGTGGTGGGGGCGATCGAGCCTCGCCAATACGGCCATGTTTTAAAGCGGCAGAGTCAAATATCCATGTTTGAAAGAAAATCGTTACGCCTTCCCATCACGCTTGGCGTCGTGATGATCGTGCTGCTGGTTGTGCTGATTATTGGCTGGGTAATCCTGACGGTATCAGGTGCCATCTCCGACGATCAGCGTGCCGGCCTGTACTGGGCGATGCTATCCATTGGGGCCACGCTGCTGGGCTTTGTACTGGTGGGCGTGGTGATGTATCTGACGCTCTCGATCAAGGCGATCAATCTGGGCCAGCGGCAATCGAACTTTATCGATAGCGTTACCCACGAACTGAAATCGCCAATCGCATCGCTTAAGCTATATCTGCAAACCCTCAATCGTCGGCAACTGGGGGCCGAGGAACAAGCCAGTTTTTATCGCGACATGCTGGAAGACGTCGAACGACTCGACACGCTCATCAATCACCTGCTTGATGTGGCACGACTGGAACGCAATCGCAAGCCGTCCGAGGTTGAAGATATCGACCTGGGGTCGCTACTAAACTCCTGCTGCGACGCGGCGCTACTTCGCTACCAGTTGCCGCCTGATGCACTACACATCGATGTTTTGCCCTGTACCGTCCGTGCAACGAAGGTAGATCTAGAGCTGATCTTTCGCAACTTGCTGGACAATGCCATGAAGTATGCCGGCACACCACCCAAGATCCAAGTGGTTGCGACGATGCCTCGCCCCGATCGTGTGATGATTCGCGTGCGTGATAATGGACGAGGAATCGACCCGCAAGAACGCCGTAAGATCTTTGGGCGTTTCGTACGACTAGGATCAGAGCTGGAACGTGACAAGCCGGGCACCGGCCTTGGACTTTACATCGTCAGGACACTCATTGGGCGTTTGCGAGGCAAGATCCGCGTGCTCGACAATGGGAAAGACCCTGGCACAACGTTTGAATTATTACTGCCGGGCAAACCCCGTGAGCCAGCGGACATCGCCGATGGCGAGCCGCTGAATTAACTACAACCACGCTTTGTATTATTGAGGCGTTTGTTTCGCTTCAATTCCATCGAGCCTCTTTTTGAGGGCCTCATTCTCCTTGCGCAACTCTTCAAGCTGCGTCTTGATGGGGTCGTGGCTATTTTTCTGTCCCTGCAATTTTGCAATCGCATCATCAAGTTCACGCGTAAGGGCGGGAAGCGTCTCCCGCTGGCGAGCTTCTTGCAAAGGAGCGATAAACTGCGGATCTTGTAATGCAACTAGCGTCGAAATCGCCACGGATCGTACCGAACGCCGTGGGCTTTGCAAAGCTTGCACCAGCGGCGCCGTCGCGACTTGTTCACGCGGCTTGAGGCGTGCAATTCCGCCCAGCAGGATCGTCTTCCTTTCTGCTGCCGAACCCTCCAAGTGCTTTTGGAATTGAGCCAGGGCCTCGGGAGATTTGAGTTCAAGCAGGCCATCGACGGCAGCACGCAAAACCACTTCACCACGCGACACGGTTGCCATGTGCTGAACGAGAATTGCAGGGGCCTGTTCGGGTGTTAGCTTGACCAGCGTCCGCAAAATTGCGGCAATCGTTTGGTAGGACTGTTCTTGCGGAAGTCGATCCCGTAGCGTTTGAATGACAGGCTCGCCCGAAAACTTTGCTAGGGCTGCGGCCGCTTTGGTTCGAACCATCGATGCAGCATCTTCTTTGACCAGGACCAGTAGCGTATCGCGGACATCGTCTCCATTTCGCTTGGCCAATGCATTGACGGCTGCTTCCCGAACGTGCATATCCTTATCGTTTTTTGCCGCCACTAATAGCAGAGCCTTACTGGCACTGTCTTCTAAGGCTTCCAAACCTTCAACGGCCTGTAAACGGCAGATGATGTTGGGATCATTCTGTAACTGATTCGACAGTTCTTCAAGCGACTTGGGAAACGAAAGGGTTTTGAGGAGCCAATCTTTGGGATCAAAGCAAACGCGTGTGGGACGCTTTTCAACAGGAAACTGAAACGTCTCTTCAGCGGCAGCGATTTTGACCCGGTGCGTTTGGATGGTTTCATTTTCCCCGGAAATGGCAATCGCCAAATCGACCGAGGTGCGAAACAGGGGAGTCAGATCGTCAACCTTTTGTGTTTGGCGAACGGTGATCTTCACCATCTTGGTTTCTGAGTCCCAGGTCCATGCCACGGCAAATTCTGGATGGCCGCCGTGATACACCCACTGATCAAAGAACCAACCTAGACCTTGGCCCGTTGTTTCTTCAAACGCAATCCGCAGGTCAGCTGTCTCGACCGTACGAAACTGATTGACCTCGATATAGTGGCGAAGCGATTTCCAAAAAGCCTCGTCACCCACTTCGTATCGCAATGCGTGCAAAATGCGAGCCCCCTTGGGATAGGAGTGGCTATCGAACATGCTTTCTGGGCGATCGTAACGGTAGTTAACCAGCGAGCGACGATATCGCTGATCTTCTCCCAGGTAGGACTTTGCTTCTTGAAGGCGAGAGTAGGTTGCTTTGTCCCAGCCCTCATTGTGTTCCGTCCATAAGGTGGCAAAGTAGGTTGCAAAGCTTTCGTTGAGCCAAAGCTCGCCCCAGTCCTTGCAGGTGACGAGGTCTCCCCACCACTGGTGTGCCAATTCATGGGCGACAAGATTTTCGCTGGAGAAGTCAAGATGATCACGCTCGCTGTGAAGGGTGTTTAGATTTAGCGTAGTCGCCGACGTATGCTCCATGCCGCCCCAGTTGTATTCGTCGACACAGATTTGGGCGTATTTGGGCCAAGGGTACCGATAGCCGATCTTCTTGGAAAAGTGCTCCAGCATCGGGGCTGTCTTTTCAAAACTACGTGGCGCATCGGCCAAGCGTCCCACTGGCACATATGACAAGATCGGTATGCCGTCCCACGACTGCTCGTAGATTTCGAATTGGCCGGCAGCGATGGAAATGAGATACGGAACATGCGACTGATTTTGCTGCCAATGCCACGTTTGCGTGCCGTTGTTATTGTCAGTCTTCGCCTTCATAACGCCGTTGGAGAGTACGACCCAATCCTTGGGAACGGTCGTGATGGTTTCGCTAGTCAGGCGATCGACCGTTGAATCCAAACAGGGAATCCAATAGCGAGCAAATTCTGGCTCGCTTTGTGTCCAAACCATTTTGAGAGAAGCGGGTTCATGAGCTTCGGGATGGACGAAGTGAACACCCCCTTGAGGACGTTCAAGTCGATAGTCGATCACCATGCGCAGCGCCTCTTGGGCTGGCACCGTTCTCCCGAGCTCAATGTGTAGCGAACCGCGCTCATGCCGAAACTTGAGATCGGCCTGAGGCTCGCCTGTGTCGCTCGCAAGCGAGACTTTTTGGATCTGCATACCTACAGCATCGAGCGTGATCTCGGATTGCGGGGTGAGAAGCAACAAGCGATGAAATGCCTTGGCATCAACACGGCGATTATCTGCATCCACGTTGAGAGTCAGGCGTACGTGTTGCTGATCAATTGTCCGGCTGCGAATATCTCGCTTGGGATGGGTGAACGGTCCGGCTTGTCGTTGTCCATAGGAAACGCAGGAGAACCCAAGTACCAACAACAGGGCAAGTGCGATCGTTGAAACACCAAGCGATTTACGCCCCCAGGCCCACTGGTTACCAAAAGCTAACTTGCAAACCATCATCGTTATTTCCATCCCGCTTTAGCATCACGTTGTTTTATCTGTCGGCATCTGCACTTCGCACAAAGTTGCTTTTCGACGTGCAATCCGGCGGCGACTTGTGGTTCCGTAGGAGGTCGCGCAAAGCCGGCTTTCCAGGATAAATAAACAGGATGCCCAAAATAAGTAGCGAGGCCTAACATGGACAAGACTTTTAAAAAAGTTTGCCCGAATTTTGCCCGGGAATAAACCGCTGAGTGGGCCGCTCCCTATCCTGGAGGCGAAAGGGGCGGGCCAGGAGGCGAAAAATAACGGTTTTTTAGGACTACCACCTGAGGCCTAGGAATTGTCGTTTTTGGCTGTTTTTTATTCGGGAAAACCAGGGGATTTGAAGATTTCGCAGGTTCGGGGTGAACCAATTTTTAGGCCGTGCGTCTTAAAATCTGGGGGAGCCTTTAGACCTCCGAGGCGGTTTTGACGTAGTATTTAGTTGCAGTGGAATTGCTTGACGATTACAACACGACTTGGATTGCAACACGGTTGATTTAGCAGGGGGGACAGGACCATGAAAGCTGGAACAGTAGGACGTTTGGCGTTAATTGCGATTGGTGTTGCGGCAGCGATCGCTCCGCAGGTTGCATCGGCAGGCTGGGGCCGCTACCGCTCGGTAACGAGCTTTTCGTCGCCAACAACGCCGTCGATCACCTATCGCGAACGCGTGACTTACCGTCCCGCCGCTGGTCCTGTCATCGTTGCGGGAACGGTCCCTGCCGTGGCTTATTTGCCTGCTGCGGGTTACGCCCCATCGCTTAACAACTACGTTCCAACCACGTATGTGCCTCATGTTACGAACTATGCTCCTGCTCCTGTGATTTACCCAGTCGCAGGCATGACAACGCAGTACACGATCGGTCGCCCTGGCGCTGTAAGAGCCGCCTACTACGCACCCGTCGTGCCGGCTTATGGGCCTGTTGTGCAGCCAGCTTATGTTCAGCCGTTTTTCTACTCACCGTAGAACGAAAACGGATGTTGCAATAAGCATCTTGTGGCGCTGCAGGACTTTCACTGCAGGTCTTCACTGTGGCAAAGATCTTATGATGAAGACCGCTGGGAGAGAGCTCCTCGCGGTCTTCCTTTGTTTACGAGAGCTGATAGGCGGCAAACAACAGGAGTAGATCAACAAAAAAGGCGTCACCTCTGGAAAGAGGGACGCCTTTACGCGTTTGCTTGATCTAACCTGCCCTGAGTTTGCAAGGCAGGCAGAAACGACTGACTTCCAAGCGATTACTTGGACTCTTCGGGCTTAGGCTCGGTACCTTCGGCCGGTGCTGGTTCTGCGGGCTTCTCTTCAGCTGGAGCTGCCTCGGCAGGTTTTTCTTCGGCTGGCTTTTCCTCAGCGGCTGGTTCTGCGGGCTTTTCGGCAGGCTTCTCCTCCGTAGGCTTTTCTTCGGCAGGAGCGGCTTCGGCAGGTTTCTCAGCAGCAGGCTTTTCGTCGGATTTGGCTTCTTCGGAATCAGGACGCTGCTTGCCACCCTTTTCGCCCTTGCCACCTTTTCCCCCCTTGGCTGCGCCAGGCATACCAGGTGGAGGTGAAGTCAATTCATTGGCTGCGCGGTTGGAGAAAGGTGCTGGGGGAGCTGGCTCACCTGGAGCACCGCCACCTCCTGTGCCTGCAGGGGCAAGACCAGCGCCGCCGGCTGCTGCTTCTGGACCACCTTCTGGTGGCGCACCATGAGGGCCATCACCACGATAGTCCGGATAGGCGTCCGGCGGTGGAACGCAGTTAATGTGGTGCGACATGTACCGAGGATTGTCTTTGCCCCAGTACACAACGGCTACATAGTGCTTGCTGATTTCGGGAACTGGCAACCAAGGACGGTAGCAGTAGTATTCAACCACGTGCCCACCTTGGGGATTATCAAATGTCTTGGTGACGGTGGGGGCGCGTCCGAGGACCTTTTGCACATCGGCCGAGCGGACAAATTGATCCACCTCAACCTTGTCTCCTTCACGGGTAACCCCTTCGCCAATCTTCTTCACCGCGAAAGTTTCAAGCTCTTGGTTTGCCTTGACGGTAGCAGGCGAGGCAACCGAGTAGTCGTAGATCGTAATTGCAGAGATGATCGCCAGTACGCCTAGCAACACGTAGAGTCGCATGGACGACCCTGTGGGCTTTGACGTGGGAGTTGAGGACACTGCCATTGGGAGCCTTTCAAAAAGTACAGAATAAGAGCGGGGGAGAGGTAGAAACTCGCCACGACGTAGATTCCAAAGTTTAAAGGGGAAAAACAGTTTTTTCCAGCTCTTGTTAAGGTTTGTTGGAAGATTCGTCGCCTATTATGTAAGTAGTGAAACATTGGTGCGCAGCAAACCGCAACGGGCTTTCGTCCAGTATTCCCGGAAAAAAACAGGGTTTGGCGGCGCAACGCGTTGCCCTTTGCGATCAAACTGCGTACGATGCCGCCGGAGGGGAGAAACCTGAGGTAAAAGTGGCCAATTTCTGTTGCGCCACGACGGTTTCCAACCATCAAGCTACGTTGATATAGGGGCTCGATGCATTGCGTGCCGCCAATGAGGGACGGCAAAGCGCCCAAAAAGATTTTGGACTTGGAATCGCGGAATGAAACATCATCGTTTTGACGCTGAATTTGCTCGGTACATCGACCTTGCCTCCATCCTGTGCAAGTCTACCGACGCTGGCGCCATTATTTTGATGCTTTCAGGCCCCACCGACTGGGAACAACTGGTTGAGCATGGTGCCGGCCAAAAGATCATCGTCGTCGCCGACACACAGGCCGAACTTGAAGGGGCCGCTGAAGCGGGCCTAGCCACCATCATCCAGGGGATGGCTGATAGTCCGGTCATTGAAAAACTAACCCAGGCCCTCCTGAACGGCGTTGCCCAAGAATTGCTGGAACAGGGACGGGGAGTGATCGTTGCCTATAGCGGGTTTGAGGCCGAAACGATCGACTCGATCAGCTATATCCGCCTCGACGAGCACTTAGGCCGGCTTACCGCACGTGACCTTCGCCAATTGGAAACCAGCGTTCCGCTGGACACCCTGAAAACCGTCGTCGATGTCGCGGTGGAAATTGGACGCGAAGGGCGCGAAGGGAAAGCGGTAGGGACCATGTTTGTGGTGGGGGACAGCCGCAAAGTGAGCTCGCATTGCCAACCGGCAGGATTCGACCCGGTAAAGGGCTACGGCCGCGAAGAGCGGGACCTGCACGATCCTCGCGTCCGCGAGGCGGTCAAAGAGGTTGCGACGCTGGACGGCGCGTTTATCGTCTCCTCTGAGGGGATTGTCGAAAAGGCGGCCCAACTCGTCGATGCCCCCTATACGGACCTAACACTTTCGAAGGGGCTCGGATCGCGGCACTGGGCTGGAGCCGCCATTAGCAAGGCGACCAAGGCCGTTGCAGTTGTCGTGAGCCAATCGAGTGGGACGGTTCGGATCTTCCACAATGGTGAAGTTGTGCTGCGTATCGAGCCACTTCGCCAAGCCATGAAGTGGAAAGACTTCGAATACGAGCCTCCTGTCGGCAGCGAAGAGTAAGAGCTGTAGGGCTTGTGACGGCGTAATGGGACCGTACCTGACGCTAAGATGGCAAAGTGTCCACCCCGACAGTAGGCAAGTTTTCTGAAGATTTGCCCGTTCGTCGATCCTGAACGTAAAGCTGGGAAGGAATAAGGCATGGGGAACAACGGGCGCCCCATCCAAGACAATTTAGCAAAGACGTCCTACTCGTAGATCGTCTATGTTCATTTGTCCTGGTCGTGCTCAACCAACACGGCTTGTGAGGCACGGGAGGATGACCGGTCGCTGACGCTTCCGGCTCTGAAAATGCATGACAATTAAGTGCAGTTGCGGCACTAGTTAAGTGCAGGGTTGTCGGTGACGTTTTTCTTGGGGATCACCGGGGAGAGAATGGTGCGACCGATCGAGTCGATGATCCTCTGCCACAGGTCTTCGTGCGGATAGAAGACGAGTTCTGGGGTGGCCTTGGCGATGAGCCAGCCGCCGTCGTCGAGCTCTCCCTCTAACTGGCCGGCACCCCAGCCCGAATACGACATGAATAGTCGATACGGCTCATCAGGACTGTCCAGCACCGTAGTCACGTGCGTCTTCAGGGATGAGAAGTAGATACCTGGAATGACCTCGGACTCGGAAGCATGTGATAAACGATGCAATGCGACCACGGGGCCGGCTACGGGGCCGCCGAGGTAGATGACGTCTTCTACTTCGCACGCATCTCCCACGATCAGCTTTACAAAATCAGCAATTCGATTGTCGGTGGGACGATTGAGAATAAGGCCAAAGGCACCTTCATCATCGTGCTTGATGATCAGCACCACGGTTCGATTGAAGTTGCCGTCTGCCAAATAGGGAGAGGCAACCAGAAAGTGACCTTGTAGGGAGGGCATGGCTCAGGCCGTTCGTTGGGTAAGTCGAGGATTCCAGAACGGAGGGAAAATCAGGGGCGAGACAGGATCGATACACCTTTAGTTTTAGGCAAGTTCAGCGTAAAAGCAAATCGCCCGCTAAAGACCCAAACGCTCGCTGGCCGAAATGGGCGAACAAAACGGCTCCGAGGTGCGTGCTCAAATCCTGTTCCTGAAGAATTCGCAGGACAGGTACTGATTAGCCAGGGAGCGACTCTTCCCAGGCACAGCCGGCCCAAGAAAGGCCGACGCCAAAGCCAACCAGGATCCCCTTCATGCCCGTAGTTAATTTCTTTTGAGCACGCTGCTGGGCGATCAGGATCGGAATCGTGGAAGAGACCGTGTTACCACAATCTTGTAGCGCAAGAGGGAACTTCTCCCATGGAACATCCAATTGCTCACGCAACTGGGAAAGCATTTTGTAGGTCGCTTGATGGAAGAAGAAAAAGTCGGCCTGATCCTTGGGAAGATTCGTATCCGCCAAGATCTCCAGCACAAGCGGCGGGATCGAATTGACCGTGAAGTCGATCAGGCTAGGACCATCCATGTAGAGATCGCTGGGCCACCGATGACGGTGACGTGGCTTGATCGAGTCTTCTTTGGGTCGAACGGCACCTTTGGTGCAAAGGAGCATGTCGCCCCCCTTGCCATCGGTGCCAAAACGGAAGGACTTCAACGTTTGTTGGTCACTGGCTTCTACAAGCGTTGCGGCAGCAGCATCACCAAAGATGGTGCGCAAGCTGCGGTCGGTCGGGTGAATGTATTTTGAATAGGTTTCGGCAGTGAGCAGCAACACTCGCTTGGCAACGCCGCTGCGAATCAGGCCATCGGCCAATGACAAGCCGTAGATGAAACCGCTACAGCCGAGGTTGAAATCAAGGGCACCGACGGAAGTTCGCAGGCCGAGACGGTTTTGTACCAAGCACGCGGTTGTTGGCAGCGGATAATCTGGCGTCTGGGTGCAAAGGAGGACGAAGTCGATGGTCGAACGATCAATTTGGTTCTGCTCAAACAGTTTTTCAGCGGCAGCAACGGCCAAGTCAGAAGCACACTCGCCTGGAGCGGCAATATAACGCTGCGCGATTCCGGTCTTTTCGTAGATCAGCGGCATATCCCAGCTGGGATACTCTGCTTGCAGGTCTGCGTTGGTCTCTACTTTTTGGGGAAAGTGGACTGCGATAGGACCAATTGCCGCGTATTTCACTACAGTCCAATCCTTGAATACAAAAGCGAGGCGAAACCTGCCGCTGCGGAACGCGCCTACCTCCGTGCGGAATAGGAACTTGCAATTTCGCTTGGAAGGGCCTGAATATCAGGTGGAGACAACATCGTAGGGACGACGCTACTCCTTCGAAAAACCAAGGCAAACCGAGCCTTTTAGGGTAACGCCGTACGGCTTGTCGGTCAATCGTAGCCCTAGGACGTGGTTGCATGACGGGTAGGCTGTAAACCTAGGCCAATTGGCGAGTTAGTGCCACTTTTTGGCCGACCAAACCAACGCAAGGGGACTTGGCAGGTCAGCCTGACTGCAAAAGACTAGAATCTCGTAAGATCGTCCAAGGTTTCGGTACGGAGCATGTCCGCCCATCTCGGCTTGCCGTCCATCCTTTCATTTCTCCCGATTAGTTGTCGCAACGAAAACAGAATGCCATGGCAGTAGATACCCCCGCAAAGATCGCAATTATTGGGGCCGGGCCGATTGGGCTAGAGGCGGCGCTATATGCGAGGTTCTTGGGATATGACGTGGTAATCTTCGAGCGCGGAGAGGAAGTTGCCTCCCGCGTAAAGCGGTGGGGACACGTAAGAATGTTCACCCCCTTTTCCATGAACCGATCCAGCTTAGGATTGGCGGCCATCGCAACCCATCATGAAGACTATCGCCCGCCTGCCGAAGATTGCTTGCTGACGGGAAATGAGTGGCATGCCCATTATCTAGCCCCGCTAGCAGAAACGGACCTTCTCTCTGACCATTTACGTTTGGGAACCGAAGTTAAGCAGATTGGCAAGTACCGTGTGCTTAAGGGGGACCTTGTCGGTGTGCCCGAGCGAGAAGATTACCTGTTCCGCTTGCTGTGCGTGAACAGCGAAGGAAAAGAGTCATACGAGACAGCCGATGTCGTCATTGATACTAGTGGCCTTCTGGGAAATGGGAATTGGCTAGGGGAGGGAGGGATTCCGGCGCTTGGTGAAATCACGCTAGGTGAGCAAATCGAACGTGGCTTTCCCGACATCTTGGGGCGAGATAAGGCGAAGTATGCCGGGCAGCATACTGTACTCGTAGGAAGCGGCATGACGGCTGCGACGCATGCTGTACAACTGGCCCAGCTCACAACGGAAGTTCCCGGAACTCGAGTGACTTGGATTACTCGCTGGACTCCTGTGGAACTGGAAGGTGGGGCAGGGCCGGTCACCTCGATAACGGACGATTCCCTAGATGCACGAAAGGAACTCGTCACGGCGGCCAATAGCATTGCCCATGGAATTGATGCCGTAGCTTGGCTCAAAGATAGTTCGGTCCAACAAATTCAGTGGGTTGCGGGTGAGTCTGGCAAGCAGACGCTGCAAGTGGTCGCAGAAAGTGATGATGGAACCACACACACGATGGATTGCGATCAGATCATTGCCAGCGTTGGCTTTCGGCCAAACCATGAAATGTATCGCGAGCTGCAAGTGCATGAATGCTACGCCAGCGAAGGCCCCATGCGGCTAGCGGCGAAACTTCATAAGGCGGCACAAGCGGGAAATGTTGATTGCATGACTCAGCCCGCTAGTGAGCGTGAAGAGTTGATCACCAGTGAGCCGCACTTTTACCTTCTGGGAAGTAAGAGCTATGGCCGGCGGAGTTCCTTCCTGTTTCAGACCGGACTGGATCAAGTGCGCAGCTTGTTTCAAATCCTAGGGGACCGTGCTACGCTGGACCTGTATTCGACCAGCGAGCGACTGCGCGATGCTGGAAAACAATAGACGGCCTTCAACCGGCCTGCGAAATACAAACCTATGAATGCACGCGTGGCACCGCGCCTGAAGTTATCCCATCTAGACGAACTTTGGTTTCAGGTGGGTGGCACACGCTGCAATCTGACGTGTACACACTGCTTTATTTCTTGCAGTCCCCATAATAAGTCGTTTGACTTTTTATCTTTAGAGACCGTCGAACAGAACTTGCACGAGTCGGTGAAGCTTGGCGTACGAGAGTACTACTTCACCGGTGGCGAGCCGTTCTTAAATCCAGAAATGGTTGACATCCTGGAGCGGACACTGGAGTTTGGTGCGGCGACGGTGCTGACCAATGCGACGGTGCTGCGGCCAGAATGGCTGGCGCGACTGGCAACTGCAGCCACCAAGAGCCGATATTCCCTGGAATTTCGTGTTTCAATCGATGGCCCTAACGCATCGATGAATGATCCGATCCGCGGGGAGGGGAGCTTTGAGCGGATCGTGCGTGGCCTGAAGAGTCTGATCGATGCAGGATTCTTGCCGATCATCACTGCCACCCAGGTTTGGCCTGACGAACAGCACAAGACTATTTTGAGGCAGTTCGAAGCCCTGTTTCAAGAGCTAGGTTATTTGCAGCCTCGGCTAAAGATCTTGCCGACCCTGCAAATTGGTGCCGAAGCGACGCGAACACAGGCTTACGGCCATGCTGAACGACTAAGCGAGGAAGATCTTGCTGGTTTTGATGTGCGTCAATTGGTGTGTGAACACTCTCGTATTGTGACAAGCAAAGGAGTCTATGTTTGTCCGATACTAATCGAGAGTCCGGCAGCGCGAATGGGAATGAGCCTGCGCGAGTCGCTTGGGGATGCTGTTCTGCAAGAGGGAGCGTGCACCACCTGTTATCAATATGGTGCCTTGTGCTCCAATCGCGCGACGGCGGAGAAGCGACCTGTGAATGCAACTTAAGGAAAGAGCTATGGCTTTCACCGCAACGAAAGTAGATTTGGCACTTGACCTCGGAGAGCTGCAGGCCTCCACGATTGCGCTGATGGGGGGCGTCTATAGCAACTATTTGGCTTTGGAAGCGGCATGCCAAGATGCGATTCAGCGTGGTGCGACCCAGCTATTCTGCCTGGGAGACATGGGAGCGTTTGGACCACACCCCGACCGTGTCTTTCCCGTTTTGCAAAAGTATCAAGTGACTTGTCTGCAAGGGAACTATGACGACTCGGTGGGAAATGCAAAAGCCGATTGCCAGTGCGGATACCTTGATGAGCGTGACAACTATTTTGCGCGTATCAGCTATGACTACACACTGATCAACACAAGCGAAGCAAATCGAGCTTGGCTACGATCCTTGCCTACAGCCCTTCGCATGACATGGTTTGGAAGACGTGTGCTGCTGTGTCATGGAAGTCCACGTCAGACCAATGAGTTCCTCTGGGATTCCACAAGCTCAACAGCGTTCTTGGAATACTTGGCCGACGCCTATCAAGCAGACCTGATTGCCTGCACCCACACGGGGCTACATTGGAAGCGTGAGCTTTCGCAAGGACGGCAGTTCGTCAACGTGGGAGCGCTGGGACGTCCCGCCAATGATGGTCAAACCGATGTTTGGTACACGCTGGTTTCCCAGGCGGGTGAAGGGGAGGTCGCGATCGATTTTATCCCTGTTCAATACGACTATCGGCGGCTCGCCGACGAAATGCTGCAAGAACGGCTGCCGGCCGAGTTTGTGGAAACAGTGCTGTTTGGCTGGTGGACAAGCTGCCTTGAGGTACTTCCCGCTAAGGAACGGTTACGGGGAAAGTACTAAGAATCTGGGACCGTTTCCCCTGATTATCGCGTCGAACTGGTACCCAAGGGCGAACGGGCGTTGAGTTTTATCCTAATTGCAGCGGCGTGAAGGTTCCCCCTGTGGTCAAATTGAAGGTAGGTTTAAAGGGGGGGGAGGGGAAGGACGGTACCCTAGATCTTCACCCGCGACCGCGCCGCAAACGATTTTTACGGTTTTACTGATTGACTGCCCCCCACAAAGCTGACAGAATGCGTAAGGAATAGAGGCGCGGATTCTTCCATCATTAAGCCCTTTCTGGGCATGTTTTTATCATTCTTATTTCGGGAGAACGGAACATGAAGTTTTCAAGAAATCGTCACGGCTTCACACTCGTGGAGTTGCTCGTGGTGATTGCCATCATTGGCACCCTCGTGTCATTGTTGTTGCCAGCTGTGCAACAAGCGCGTGAGTCTGCCCGGCGTATGAGCTGCGGCAACAACATTCGCCAAATCGCGTTGTCGCTGCAAACCTATCACGACACGCACAATGCGTTTCCAGCCAACTACGGCGGCAACCAAACCTACTCGACCACATGTACGGGTCGCAGCTGGATGATTGGGATTTTGCCGTTCATTGAGCAAAACAATGTCTACGACATGATCGACAAGGACGGCTTTACTGATCTGCGTACCGGTAGCCAAAATGAAATTGTCTCGCAAAAAATCATGAAGACCTTCATGTGCCCATCGGACGGTTTGAATCAAGGTGGTGCAATGGATGGTCGCGCCAACGTTGGCGGCGTCCGTGGTATTACGAACTATAAGGCCGTCGCTGGTTCCAACTGGGCCTGGGGCGCTGTAACCAATGGCAACAACACCGCCAAGTGGCCAGGCGATGCGAATGGGCTTGATCGTGGTAATGGTTTGATCTGCCGCAACGGAGACGGTGCTCGTGGTAACTTCACCACGATGGCAGCTGTTTTGGATGGCACTTCGAACACGTTTGCTGTTGGTGAAGCGGTTCCTGCCTACTGCTCGCACTCGTGGTGGTGGTGGTTCAATGGCACTACGGCTACTTGCAGCGTTCCTTTGAACTATCGTAAGAACCAAGGCCCAGTATTTATGGCCAGCAATAAAGACGATTGGCCAAACAACTATTCTTTCATGAGCTTGCACCCAGCTGGTGCACAGTTTGCGTTTGTTGATGGACACGTACAATTCGTGACCAACAACATCGACATCAACATCTACCGTGCAGCTGCCACGATTTCCGGTGGCGAGGCTTCGTCGGTACAATAGTTGGAATGCTGTTGACGATCATCCGTCTTCAAAAAATCTAAAAACAAGCCAAAGAGCCACGGTTCTTTGGCTTGTTTTTTTGTTAGGGGGCGGTAGTCTATGGTCAAGCCGGGTGGCGGTGGGCCGGGAAAAGACTTGGATTTCTTTTACGATTATTAGTGTGAAACGGAGAGGCATCATGCGTGGCGTTTGGAATGTGAGCTTTTTGCGATCAACTTCGGTGCTACTGTTGGCTGGTGTTTTAGCAAGCACGGCAGGCTTTGCAGGGTGCGGCCCCAAGGGTACTGAGAAGACCGGCAAAGTCTCCGGCAAGCTAACCTATAAAGGCGCTGCACTTTCCAATGCGGTGGTCACATTCACGCCGGAAAAAGGACGCCCTGGTTCTGGTGAAACGGATGCCGATGGCAAGTTTTCGATCTCGACCTTTGGCAAGGATGATGGTGCCGTCCTAGGGAAGCACAAGATCGCCATCACGGAAAAGCCTGCTGGTGGCGCTCCAGCCATGCCAGGAACACCTGAGGCCGCTAATGCAGTTGCTCCTGTTGATCGCTTCCCTGCGAAGTACAAGACCAACGAAGGCTCCCAGTTGGAGTTCGAAGTGAAGGCCGGGTCCAACACTTGGGATTACGATTTGAAGGATTAGGATTTCCCAATAACAAATCGATTGAAACACTTGAGCTCGGCAAGCAATTGCCGAGCTTTTTTACTTAGTCAGCCAACCGCCATACGCTGACAGGCGGTTTGACCACGACTTGGGGTGTTGGGTTGTAGGAAGTAAAATCGCTAACCCACTCAGCGATGCAACTTTTGGATTGCTACCAACTTCCACACCATGCAGATTTGAATTCGCCCATGCTGGAAGCTTCCTTTCCCGATATTGAACTCCCTGGCGGTTGGTGCGAAGAAACGGTCGAGTTCTCTGGTCGTTCACTAAGACTGCACATCGCCGCTGAGCCTGACCGGATATTAGATTGCCTCGTGGCGGGCGAAGAGGTTCCCAGAGCCTTTCAAGATCCCTACTGGGCCAAACTATGGCCTGCATCCAGGCAGCTATCGGCGTTTCTACAAACGTGCGCAAGCACTTTTTCACCGGGTACACGGTGTCTTGAACTTGGATGCGGTAGCGGGTTGCCTGGGCTTGCTCTATTGGCACTTGGATGCGACGTGACCTTTTCGGATTATGTCCCGGAAGCCGTTCGCCTGGCCCATTGGAATGCCGCCCGCAATGGGCTGGCGCCCCGAGAGAGCCTATTGCTGGACTGGAACTGCCCCCCCGCAGTCCGCGTATACGATGTCCTGGTGGGCTCTGACCTTCTTTACGACGCGACTTTGCATCAGCCGTTACTGCTAACAATTCGACGTATGCTTGCAGAGCAGGGGCGTTGCTGGCTGGCTGACCCGGGACGGGCTGCCGTAGGTTCATTCCTGGATCAGGCGATATTGGCGGGGTTTTGGATTGATTGTTTTGACGCCTCGGGAAAGCTAACAACCGCACCGGGACTGAATGACTTTCGTGTTTTTGAGCTGTCACTAGCCCAGAATTAGGCAGAAACCCCTTCAATTACGCTGGCTCGGCCAATTACGCCTACACAAACTCATACTTTCGAGCGAGTGCTTTATTTGGTTAACAGGATGGTTTTAGGTAAGATATAAGGGGCTTATTCTGGCTGACATTCGTTCTAGCAGGGATGACGTCTCATCCACTCATTGCATACGGAACCGCGCGTGAAGTCCTGGCGTCTAGCACTACTGACCCTGGCTCTGTCCCTCATCGGGATTGGGGGACTGTTATGCGCCCACGGACAAGAGGCTGCTCCCCCCAAAGATCCGCCGGCCGAATCGGCAGCCAACAAGGAATCGCCACGTCCCGCAGAACCAAGCGAGGGGCCCGGTAACACGCCAGCGGAAATAGAGCCTGAACCTGCGTCGCGTAAAAAGACGCCGCTTCCTGAAGGCGATGGCCTGGATGTGTTTGTCCTGCGAAACAAAGCAGGCGAACTGGTAAAGATGCCGGGCTGGAAACTGGAAGACTTTCGCAAAGCGTGGGAACGAGAACGTCTAGCTGCTCCTGCCGCTCCGCCGAATTATTCGATCGATGCGCTGGTGATTAGCGGTACTGTCGATGACACCGGGGCCAACCTGGAGGCAAAAGTCACTATCCGGGTGCGTGAAGCCGGCTGGGTGAAGGTGCCGCTTTACTTTCAAGGAAGTGCCTTGGTTGAAGAGCCAACCTACACCGGCCCTGGCGAACACGTCATTATGCCAGGAACCCGTGACGAAGGGCTGCTTTGCTGGCTTTCTGGGAAAGACGCCAAGCCGCATGAAGTTCGTCTGAAGCTGAGGGCTGCGGTGACTCGCATTGGAGATGAAAACCATCTTGATGTCACCTTCGCTAGAGCCACGGAATCTTCCTTAGCGTTGACAGCGCCCCTCGCTCCGATCGAAGCGTCACTGGGCGAATCTCTGCAAGCGATCGTGGCTACGAAGGTCCTTGAAGGAAACAAGAGTGAGATTCGTGTTTTGGGACTCGGCGGACCGATGCAATTGCATTGGCGACGAGCCGACGACAAAAAGGAACAGGGGCAACAACTGGAGGCCAGCGGCGAAGTAGCTGTCCGAGTGGAAGGTCAGAATCGCATCAGCAGTGATTTACGGCTGAAGGTGCGAAGCTTTACCGGCAACCTCGAAACCTTCCGTGTTCGCCTGCCAGCAGGTATGCGCAACCAAGGTGGAGCCACAACGGGCTATTCAGTGCGGGTGGTCAATGCCGCCCCCAACGATATGGGCGCGGCGGCACGGCAAGTGGTTGAAATCAAGCTTGAACGGCCCGTGAGCGGCATTGCCGAAGTTCAGCTGACGGCCGTACTCACCCCGGAATTGCAAGCCGCTGACTTTGCACTGGAACCGGCTGGCTTTGAAGTCATTGAAGCCGTTCGCCATCGGGGAAGCATCGACTTTTCGGTCGAAGGAAATTGGCTGTTGGATTGGCAAGAGGATGCAGCCACCCGGCGAGTTGCCCTGGGAGCCGAAGCAGGGGCGGGGCGTTCCGCACGTTTTGAGTATTTCCGCCAACCGTGCGGCCTGCAATTGCGTGTATCGCCTGAGCCGACACGGATCAGCGTCGAGCCGCTGTATGTTGCCTATGTGGACGCCGCTCAAGTTCGGCTGGAGGCGACCTATAAATTCCGCTTGCGGGGCGCCCGCGTTGGGCAATTGAGCCTTGACCTGCGGGGCTGGAAGTTTGACCGAATTACGCCTGAAACGGCAGTTGATAGTAGCCTTGTGAGCGTTGCCGAAAACGAGCAACTCGTTGTGCCCCTACGTTTGTCAGCATCGACCGGAGATGTCGAGATCAAGCTGGAAGCTCACCGCGATATCATCCCGGGAAGCCCCACGATTGAATTGTCGGTACCACGTCCCAAGGCAGACATGGTCACCCCTGGACCACTGATCATTGTCCCTGCGGATAATATCGACCTGACACCTGATCTTGCAGCCTCGCGCGGTTTCACAGCGGATAGCCTTCCTGTGGGACTAAAATTGCCGCCGCGCCAACAGCGCCGCTGGTCTATCGAGATTCCAGCACCAAAGAATCACCACGCATGGTCAGCGGATTCCAGATTCGCTCGCGTCGTACAACGGTTGCCGCCGCCGCAAAGGTGCAGTTTGAACGGCAACTCATTCGTGTGCAGCAACGACTCAACTATCGCATTTCGCATGAGCCGCAGCGTGTGTTTTCACTAGTTGTTCCCCTGGGATTTGATATTGAACAGAGCGAACTGCGTGTGATGCTTGGTAGCGAAGTGCTTCCCATCGTTAACTCGAATGTAGAGCCGGCCGAAGCGGGTAATTTTCGCGCGAGAATTCGGTTTTCTGCTCCAACGGAGCAACTGGGGCCGTGCGAGTTTGTCTTGCAATACAACTTGCCGTTTAATCCGCCCAAAGATGGAAAAGTATTGGTGGCAGGGGTGCCACTGCTTTCTCCTCCATCGGAAGAAATCCAAGGAACATTAGGCCAGACCATCCAGGTCTCTTGGCCAAGCGGCCTGCTGGTAAACCCTTCGCAAGAAGATCCTCAAGAGAAGTCCCCCTGGAATCTAGAGACGATCAGCCGTCAGGAGTTGCGTGCGACGTCGTCACGCCTTGTGGGGCAGTCCAATTGGAGTGTTAGCCTCGACCCCAATCAGCGTAGTGGTCTCACGCAAATCGACCGGGCATGGATTCAATCGTGGTTGCTGGACGATGGAATCATGCAACGTACTTGCTGGAAGGTGAAAACCTCCTCCAAAGAAATCTTGGTGGCACTGCCCAAGGGGACTGACCCAAGCCGTACGGAAGTCGTTTTGGAAGGGCGGGCGGTACTTGATGCGCTTCGCGAGGGAAACCAATTGCGTATCGCGATTCCTGCCAATCTGGATAGCCGAAACTTCCATTTAGAGATTTGGCACTACGCCCCCCAGGACACAAGGCTTTTATGGGCAAGTCCGACGACGCTGCAAACGCCCAGCATTGTGGACTCGACTGGTGCCTATCCATCGATCTGGCAAGTTTCCACGGGCACGCGAGACCCTATCGTCAATTGGCCTGCAGGGTTTCAGCTGCGCTCTAGCCCTATGCTTCTGGGATTGATACCAGCGACCGAAGGCGATTTTTCTCAGCCGCGACTGCGAGAATGGATCGGTAACTCTACGCCACTTGAAACTTGGCCAGCTGGTCAAGCCTATACGTTTTTGTCATTTGGACCCGCAGAGAACTTAACGCTATCTCGGGTGGACTATCGCATTTTGCTGTGGGGCGGCTCGATCATCATTGTGGCATTTTCCTTGCTCGTTTCAAAGGTTGCACTTCTGCGCCACCCCAATAGCTTGTTGCTGCTTGCCATTGCGATCATTGCCAGTGCACTATCAGCACCACAACTCAGCAGCCAACTACTACAAGGGGGATGCATTGGGCTTCTCATTGCCTGTGCTGTCGCAGCTTGGAATTGGCATGCCGGTCCGTCGGAGCCTTCATCACTACCACAGACAGCCTCACCAGCCAGCAAGGTTTTGGATGGGAAAAGTGCTTCTTCTGCAATGAGCCCGGTTCCCGTTGCAACTGCCGAACCAGCCCACCAGGATCGCCCCAAGCCATTATCTACCGCAACTGCGGAGATGGTGCCCGTGGTGGAGCAACATCCATGAGTGGGCCATGGAAGATTGCAAATCATGCGTGGCTAGTGCTTGGGGCTACCTTTTCCTTATTAGTAGCTATTGCCATGGGGCAACAGAAGGCAGGGCCGGTTCCAGCCGCCGCTTTGAAAGAACATCCACAGCTTCAACGTGTGTACGTTGCTGAAAAGGAACTTCAGCGTGAAGCCAAGGGAATGGTTCCGCTTGATCGGGATGAGTTTATCGATGCATGGGGCAAACTGCATAAGCCCTTTGATCAAACGATCGCTCCTGCCGTTGATCAAATTGTCGCGGAAGCGACTTTAGAACCTAGCGGAACCCTCTCTGGAAAGATGGAGATCACTTGGAAGGGGGCAGCGCTCCGCAAAGAGGAGCAATCGGCTTGGATTTCCTTGGGGCAGTGTTCCATGGCCCTCTCCAAAGCTCGCTGGAAATCGGACGAAGCTGGCCAGCAAGAAGAAGGGACTGACACGACTTCTACCGGGGTCATACTTGGCCAAGCGAAAGATGGGAACTTAGTCCTGGTGGCTGATCGGCAAGGGCCTGTTGTCGTGGATTGGCACTTAGCGCCGGCGCAAGCGAATCACAACCCGCTGGAGTATGTTTTTCATTTCCCTACGGCCAGCCGTACGCGACTTTCCCTGTTGTTGCCCGAGGGATTTGTTGCGACTCCCGACGGTATGCTGGTGGCTCAGTCTAATGACTCCGTCGAAATCAAAGACCCCAAGACCGGTAATCCTAGCGCGTACCGACGCTGGAATTTTGTACAAGCGACTGGCCGTGACAACTCTGATGCAACAGGGGCGGGGCGTCTAAAGTTAACGCGGCAAGGAAACTCGACGATTCAGCCCAAATACTTGGTCTACAGCGAAGTGACGACGGCCGTCTTATCGCCGGCGGACCTGCTGTTTGAGACTAACCTCAGTTGTGAGGCGATGGGGGGAAGTTTTTCGGAAACCACGTTAAGGCTACCGGCCGAAGTCAAAATCTTGAGCTGCAAGCTCAATCAAGTCGATGTCCCGTTACAACCGATCGTGGGTGATGATGCCAATGAGGCTCAATACCTGCTAACGTTTCCTAAATCGATTATTGGGGCGGGTAACCTACTTCAAATTCAAGGTGTGCTCCCTGTCAAAACGGGCGATGCCTGGTCCTTGCCACGCATGTACCTAGCGCAAGGGAAGTGGCAAGACGGAACGTGCCAAGTCTCCGTGGATCCGCGCGTTCAACTTCGTATTGCCGGCCTGCAAGGGTGCGAACTTTTGGGAGCATCTTCGGGAGAAGGGGCCGACCGGCGTGAACTACTGAAGTTCAAACTATTCTCGCCCCAGTTCCAGGCCAATATGGTAGTGCTACCGTTTTCTCAGCCTCTTAAGGCAACTTCGGGAACGACGCTAACGGTTGAGTCGGCGCAGACGACTGCCGTCGTACAGACGCAGCTGGAAAGCAAAGAGCAACCACTGTTCGATGTGCAGGTTTTGCTACCACGTCGGTGGATCGTTGATAGCCTTGAAACGACTCCGCCTGACCTCCTGGAAGATCGAACGACTTCGACTCCTCGTGGTGACTTCGATAAGATCCACCTGCGACTGCGCGAACCGATCGTGCCTGGGCGACCGTTGCATTTAACGATTCGTGCCCATCGCCCACGGGCGGCGGACCAGGAGAACCTGCCCGATGATTTGCTGCCTGCAGCCGTTTTTCCCCAAGCAAGCCTGCAGGAGTCCTGGCTAAAACTGCTGGTGGGCACTCCCAATCTGTCAGCTGACTTTTTCCCTTCAGCAACGTTCCTGCCCGTTCCTGGAAGCCAAGTCCCAGGGGAAATCCAGAGCTTACTTGCGGCGTCGGCAGAAGGGAAACTGCTCAAGCTTCCCAGTACGGGACTGATGCCAACGATTCGGCTAACGACAAGTGAAACTTCGTTCGATGCCGAGCAGTCGCTGCATTATGAAGTCACCAAGGACCGGCTGCGTAGTGAATCGAGAATGCTCTGTCGCCCAGAGGGAGGGCTCGTCTCACGGGTTTTTGTGCGTGCTTCCTTACCTCCTTCAGGAACGATCTCTTGGGAGATTGTTGGCGAAGGGGCGGAGGGGCTCTCTGTTATCCCTACGGAACAAATCACCAATACGAACACGGCGCTAGAGTCCATTACCGGCTGGCTGATTGAACTACGACGTCCCCGTCTGGCCCCCTTTGAGATTGTTGCTCGGTTTGAACAACCACGAGCAGAACAACAGACTTTGCCGCTATTATCCCTTGTCGAGGCTGCGCACCATACGGGCGAATTATCGCTATCGATTGAAGGGGAGACTCGCTTTCAGATTGAGTCGCAGGGAATGCGGGAAGTTCCCGATCTCCGTGGCGGCATTAATGCTTCTCGAATTCGACGACACCGCTTTTTATACGACCCTAGTAAGGCAGCTCAGATTAGCTTGCGAGAGATTGATTCGAAGTTGTCGTCGCCATTGGCATGGCTGGAATATTGCCAGCTTTCCACGTTTGTTGACTCCAGCGATACCACGCTGCATGAAGCCCTCTGCGGTGTACACAACCTGGGAAGCGAGCAACTGGGAATAACGTTGCCCGAAGGGTGTTCTATCTTGCAAGTTGCGTCAGCAACGCAAGGGGGATTGCTGGACTACGCCGTCGACTCGAAGGGAAAGGCGACGATATTGCTTCCTCCCCAGCAGGACTTCCTCTGGCTGCGCCTCGTCTTTAGTTCACGAGAGGCTGGACCGTTAGCACAACATAACTGGTATGCCCCCTTGATGGGAAAATCGGTGGCTGCACCCCTGCCAAAGTTTTCCGTTCCGGTCCGTGAGTGCCGGTGGAGAGTCTTCATTGGCGACAATCAGGTGGCGGAACGACGTTTGACAGATGCCGGCCATGTGGATTGGTCCTCCAGCAGCCTAGGCTTTTTGCCTCGCAGCCTTTTAAGCATCGCGATGTCGGAACCACGACCATCGCTTGCAATCACGTCTCCCACGACTACTTGGGCAGTGTCTCCTTCGATGCCGACTAACATCGACTCGGCACTTCAACAAGCACTGTCCCAGTGGCTTTTAGAACCTTTGCCGAACGTTGATCCCACCAAACCTTTGACTTGGAATGATGTTTTCAAGTCCTTGGAACTTCAGCTTGGCAGCTCAAAACTGCTTAACGATCCTCAGCTTTGGATCGCAGGAGACGAACTGCAATCTTGCGGAATTCACCCGGCCGACAACCCACGGTTCTTAGTGGTGGGACCTGGTACGGGTACGAACCAGATGTTGCTGGAGCGTGCCTTTTTACAATTGAGGGTCGAGGGGGAGCGTATGGTGCTTGGGCGTTCATCGCATCAGCCCGGCTTTTTCCCTGCCGTAAACACAGCAAACCCCGTAGCGCAAACTAGCGCATCGCAAATTGCAACCCTATTGCGACGCGACGAGTGGTCTAAAAAGTCGGGGCCTCGAACGATTTCCGATCCATCACTAACCAGTCCGATCGCTCCTTGGCGCTGGCGAGAGTCATCCAAGAGCCTGGAACTTTCATTAAGCAGCCAAGAGATCCAGACCATCAAGATTTATCGTCGAGACCTACTTGGCCTCGTGGCACTAACGGGCTTAGTCCTAAGCTTGTGGCTGACACTGACGCTCAATCGACAGTATCGCATGGCCCCTTGGTGCCTTGCCGCCATTTTAGGTTTTGCAACGTTTTTGGTGCCAATGATTTGGGCCGCACTTGCGTCAGGCGGGGTTTGGGGTTGCTTACTGGGAATCCTTGTCCGATTCTGGCGAAGCCAACGGGCACAACTCGGATCGCCGAGCCGTTCGTCTGATGCAACGAAACGTCGGGGAGGAATCTCACACCGGCCACAGGCGATACCTACTATTGGTATCTTGCTTCTTTTGGCTTTGCCGACCGCACTACTGGGACAATTGGCCGTTCCCAAGGAGGGGGCAGAAGAAACTGACCAAGGAGCAACAACGACTAACACTTGGACAGTCGTCATTCCTACCGATGAAGATGGCGAGCCAAGCGGAGACTATGTTTACGTCTCTCCTACTTTCTTCGACCTGCTCAAACAGGCTGAGAGACGTGCTGGCGCGCCGCAGGGAAGATGGCTGGGCCTTCACTCTCGCTGGGAGATCCAGCTTTCTGATCCTCCCGAGGGGAGCAAAGCTGCTTCTACTAGCCTTAAGCTATTTTACGATTTGCAAGTTCTCGACAGCGAAACCACGGTTATCTTGCCGTTCCTTCGCGACCAAGTGACCCCCTTAACGGGAAGTCTTTTGGTGGACAACCAAACCACCGTTTGGCAATGGAGCTCGGATGGGAAGGGCCTGCAATTGGATCGACTTGCCCCTGGCAGGCACCATGTGGAATTGCAAGTTGCAGCCCTTATCAAGCGTGCCGCCCGCGGTCGTTGTGAACTGGACATCGACACCCCGCCTGCGGCGGAAAGTGAAGCCTGGGTTACGACGGAACTTTCCAATGCCGCCGTCCATGTCGCCAACTCGCAACGTCAGCAATCCAATGACTTGCCCGCAGGAACCCTGTTTTCACTTTCCACGACAGGCAAGTTTGCCATTCGCTGGGAAACCGCCATTCTTTCTTCTACCCAGCGCAACCAAGTGCAAGCAGATCAATCCATTTGGTGGCGACTAACGCCGCAGATGGCTTGGGGAGAGGTATATCTTCGTTTAGCAAGCATCGACGACCAACCACTTACCGAAGTCGCCCTGAGTGTGTCGGACTCGATTACCATCCTACCGATTCCAGCCGATGCACCGTTTTCTGTTGTGCGGGAAGAGCCACTTTCCGATGGTAAAAACAAACAGATCATACTTCGGTTGTCTACGCCAACCCGCCGGGCAGAACTTCGTCTTCCGATTGCCCTCGACTGGACTTCGGCCTCGCTCCATTTTAAGGCTCCTTCGATACGGCCCCTCGCTGACCAGTGGCAGAGTTCTGCTTTGGTATTAACCAATTGCACGGGCCAGGAACTGGATGCCGGGAAAGAGCCCGGTGCCATCCCTTTGAGAGGGAGCGACGTCAATCTATTGTTTCCGGCGCTAGTGGGAACGACTGGCTGGCATGCCTTTGAACTAATCCCCGGCGGCGTTACGCCAGAGTTCTACTTTGCTTCCATCGTTACGAAACTCAGCCCGTCCGATGCAACGAATTACTTTCTCGCCGGCTCGACCGGAGAGTTCGCAACGACCCTCACATTGTCCGATAGCAAGTTTCCCGTCACGCCACTCGACATCGCTTACTCGGAACCTGTCTCCATCCAGCAACTAAAACTGTTTTGGGGCGATGACGAGGTTCCTTGTCGCTGGCATGCTTCAGAAAATGGCATTTCTGTCATCCCGTTTGCAGCCAATCCAGGAAGCAAGGGACGCGTAGAGATCCACGGCACATTTCCCATTGCGAACAAAGATTCCTTTCAACTTCCGTTGATCGTCCCCACGGTTCCGCATCAACGCTCAACCATTTCGGTACAGCACTATCCCGGAATTGCAGAGGAGATTCTCCTGCAACAAGGCTATCGCGTGACGGGGGAAGATTCTTTTAATACCGATTACCCGTGGGAGCCGGGGGTTCGCTTAATCAATGATGAAAGTTCGAGCGACAACTTGCAACGCCGAGTTAACCTTCGGCTTATTGCACAACCCTCGGAATGGCATCTAGAACAAACGACTCTGCTGGAAGCGAATCAAGGAAACTGGTTTGCTGAAATTGGCCTTCAAGGACAAGTTTCGGTTGGCAGCTTGCATGCGATCTTTTTCAGGTCGTCATCGGAAATTGAAACCAAGCTCGAATGCACCGACCTCAAGTCGCAAAAGGCGCTGCGGGTTTTGGCCCATGGCGAAGGGCTACATGAGATTCGCCTAGAGGAAGCTGTTAAGGAAAGTTTTTCTATCCGAATCCGCGCTCAGGTCGTTACAGCCAAAGACCAAATCCTTCGACTGCCGAAGGTAGTTGTTTTGGATGCAACTTCAAGGCAGGAGTTCGTGAGTTTGCCTACACGCGATGGACCACAAACCATCGAGTGGGAAACACGTGGCCTCGAACCAGTGGATACATCCGAGGCTGACAAGGGCCGTCCAGCGGACGACCAAATGGTCTATCGCGTTCTAAGCCCACAGTTTGCCGCAGAGATTAAAGAGGCGACTGAAGCCGTACATAAGCCAAGCCTTCCTTGGGCAGACTATGAATTGGTCCTTCAGCACAATCGAGAGATTTCGGGACGAGGCGTGTTTTGGATTGATCCGGCCGGCTTGGCTTCGGTGGACCTAGAGCTGTTTGACGGCCAGGAACTGGTCGCGATCCAACGGGATGGGCACATTCTGGAAGGGGTAAAGCTTGACAAGAATCGCTGGCGGTTGCCCTTGGGAAATTCAACCTTGCCAACCCACCTATGCATCTTTTTTCATGGCAAATTGACCACGCAAGGGCCCAACCTTGAATTGCAACCCATCCGCTTCCGAGAGGTAACACCTGCACAGACCACTTGGCGGGTTCTGGAAGCATCGCAGCCAGCGGCCGCAGTGCGCAACTGGACCACGCTGTTCGCTGGTTCACCCAGCAATGCTGGTAGGACGGCTCAGCCCAACTTTGCCAACGAGTATTTGACCCAAGTCGATGAAATACTCTCGTTAACAGAGCACACACTTCAAACCATTCGTACTAGCGAAACCCAGTCGCGTCAGGCGAATTGGACACGCACGACTTTAAGTCAACTTGCCCAACAGCTGGCAGTGCTACCACTTGCCACCGACCGCTTTGAAGCTCCCGCCGGAGCAATGCCTAGCGTCACGCAAGAAGACGACGAGACCATGGTGCTGGTCGAAGGAATTTTGAAAACACGGGATCGTTGGACAAAAATACTGCAAGAAGGAACCGCCGAGTCATATACCAATGAAATGTTTGAGATGGTCCTCTCAGGCACAGCAACGCTGGGATCTGCCAAGTCTGACGCAGCACTCGCCAACTTGGTGCAGCAGCAAAAGCAAATCGTGATCGCAGGGGTTGCCAGTGATTCCACTCGAATCACCTTGCCATTGCAAATCCTCAAGCGGGAGCCTCGGTCAATTTTGGGAAGTATGATCCTGCTGAGCGATTTTGCCGATGTTGATCGTAGCCATCATTCTGCGCAACCCCAAACGCCTAGTTCCGCTGGCATCGACCCCTCAACTAATTCCACTTTGTATTGGGCTCCTGTGGATGCTTTGGGGCCCCGTTGCGGAACTGGCGATCATTCCCTTGCTGTATGGCGTTTATCTAACGTTTCTTTCATTGGGGAATCGCAAATCTCGCGGCAACATTTCTCTCGCAACGCCTCCAAAAGCCCCATCTGCCGCATAACGTTTTCTTAAGACGGCATTTGTAATCTTTCGTAATGTTTGGAATCGTCATCTTTGCCATCTGTCGAGCCGCAGAGGGCAAACGCGTTAACGGCAGTCATTCCTCCACAGGGATAATTGGAATGTAGCGTGATTGCACTTCTAGCCTGTGAGCAGCAATGACTGCCCCTCTGCCAACATTACGACACGCCCTCTATCCATAGGGCCAGTCTATCAAACGACTGTTTTTATCTATTTGTCGTAGATCGTCACTCTAGCGATAGTTGCTGCAGATGAGTGCACAGAGCCACAAGCTCATGCAACGTAACTCGTTTGCAGATAACACTTTCGTAAGGGACCTGAAAATGATCCGTCCTGGTCGTGCATCGCCAACTGGCATGCCCGTGCACATCTTTTCCCTCGCGGCGTCCGGCCTACTCATTGCATCTGCAGGGATCGGTTATTTGATCAATCAGATCAGTCCCGTCGTGGCTGTGGAACTGATTGTGGTCATGGCCGTTTACTACCTGCTGATCGGCCTCTACGAGTCCGCTGTAACGGCATGGTCCCGCTCCTTACTCAAACGCCGTCGCCCAAAGAATTCCATCCCCCAGCGATCAGTAGCAGGAAGTGCGGCACAACTGGCCGCCATTTCCCAACTCTTGTCCCCTTCGAACGAATAGCTCCCCCCCGGTCTTCATCCGCCACCGTTCAAATCCAAGAAAGTGTGAGAAACTGACATGTCCCTCGTTGAAAACTTACTATCACCTTTGGCGCTGGCTTTCGCGCTGGGAATTTTTGCCAAGCTAATCAAAAGCGATTTGGCGCTTCCCAAGGACCTTTACACTTCGCTCTCCATCTATTTGTTGTTTGCGATTGGCCTAAAAGGGGGCGTTGAACTTTCCCACGCTTCCTTTCAAGAACTTGTCTGGCCCGCCGCGGCAACCCTCGCACTTGGCTTTATAACGCCCATCACGGCATTCCTTACGCTGCGAAAGTTAGGGCGGTTTTCGATCTCGGATTCGGCAGGTATTGCGGCCCATTACGGTAGTGTTTCGGCCGTGACCTTTATCGCTGCCAATGAGTTTGTGACCAGCTTTAAGATTCCCATGTCGGAAGGCTACATGCCGACACTTGTAACCATCATGGAAAGCCCCGGCATTGCGACCGCACTGCTGATCGGAGTGATCCTCACGGCTCGTCAAACTTCAGTTCAAACGGCAACCACCGTGACCAGTGGTGGGGCTGTTGCAGGTGGTCCTGGCAGCATGGGCCTAAACCTTGGACCTACCATGCATACCGACCATAGTGGCACTTGGAAGGCTCTCCATGAGGTTCTCACGGGCCGTTCGATGATTCTCATGGTTGGTGGGCTGATCATCGGCTTTCTCATCAAGTCAAAGGGCTACGAGCCCGTTAAGCCACTCTTTACTGATTGCTTCAAGGGCGTGCTGACCTTGTTCCTCCTCGAAATGGGCTTGGTTGCCGGTGCCAAGATGGGCGATCTCTGGCGTGTTGGTCCATTCCTACTTGCCTTCGGTATCTTGATGCCGATTTTGCATGGTGCTCTGGGAGTATGTTTTGCACACTGGGCCGGCATGAGCGTTGGTGCATGCACGATCCTTGGAACGATGGCGGCAAGTGCTTCCTATATCGCGGCCCCGCCGGCCGTCCGTATGAGTCTGCCGGATGCGAACCCGTCCTACTTCCTGACACTTGCTTTAGGTATCACTTTTCCGTTCAACCTGCTGGCTGGCATTCCGCTTTACCATCAGTTTGCATCCTATCTCGCCGGGTAATCACGTAAGCATTGATTCCATCTAATGGCGGACTGCGGAACCTAGCAGCCGCCATAACGGCGAAATGATACCAATCCTACAGCGGCCTTTCTTTCTCGTTATTTTCAAACACACTTTAGACAGTGCATGGTTCAAGCTTTTAGCTTACTGCGATTTGTGACTATTTCGTTAGGGAGATTGCCACGGGTAAGGGTTGTTTCAAAAATGGAGAAGTTCGACGAGGAAAAGATCTAGGTGGCAACGATCGATTATTTCGATGCAATAAGGGGGGCTGGCGGAGCCGCTCTTAAGGCAAAGCCATTTGGAACCACTCTGGAACTTGTTTGCTGAACTATTGAACGCTTACCTTCATTGGTTCAGCTCGCACGTTCCTAATGAACACCCTGTTAGATTCGCTTGGAGGATTTTAATTTGCTTTGCTGCCTCGAACTGCGACATGCAAAGTGGAATCGTTCCAGTACCCCACCTTTTTTGCCCGACCTTCCGGGAAGTCTAGCCTTTACAGACCGTCTTCAGCACACTCGTAACAGAGGCATCTCTCCATGCTGAAAACGGAATCAAATCGCGGTCTAGCGACTCAATTAGGCTTTTGCCAAGGTGACTGCTGGACTGCGTGTCGCTCACACTGCTGCGACCAAGCTGTCGTTCTCCGATGTGGATGGCGGCTGAAAGCAATTGTGAATGCGCAAAACCAGCTTTTGAAGCACAACCATCGAGAGACACTATGGACTGGCTAAACTACCATCACCTCCTGTACTTCTGGACGGTTGCTAAAGAGGGAAGTGTGGCCCGCGCCACAGAACTTCTGCATCTGGCACAGCCAACCATCTCCGCTCAGATCCATTCGCTCGAAAAGTCTCTTGGCCAAAAACTCTTTTCAAAAAAGGGGCGGAGCCTCGTACTAACCGAAAGAGGGCAGGCGGTTTTTCGTTATGCCGACGAGATCTTTTCCCTCGGCCGAGAAATGGTGCAAACCCTTCAAGGTGACGGAAGCCCGCAACCGCAAAGGTTTTCGGTCGGTGTCTCAGATTCGCTTCCTAAGTTAACCACCTTTCGCCTCCTTCAGCCGGCGTTTTCATTACACCCGGCGTTCCGTTTTGTCATTCGAACGGACAAGACGGATCGCCTGCTGGCTGATCTTTCCGTACATACCCTCGACATTATTTTGACCGACACACCAATGCCGCCAAGCTCGAAGGAGCGGATTTATAATCACTTGCTCGGCGAGTGTGGAATTAGCATTTTTGGCAAAGCCAACTTAGCCGAGCAGTACGGGCCCGATTTCCCTTCCTCGCTGCATAATGCGCCGATGGTCCTCCAAACCGGCAACACAGCCATTCGCCATTCGCTTGACCAGTGGTTTGATGCCCATTCCATCTCGCCACAAATTGTAGGAGAGGTCGAAGACGCCGCCTTGCTGCAGGTGCTTGGCCAGAATGGCCTTGGGCTGTTTGCCGCACCATCGATTGTGGAACGCGAAGTATGCGCCCAGTATCACGTGGAATGCCTAGGAAAGCTAAGCCACGTTCGCGAGCGATTCTATGCTGTTTCCATTGAACGGCGAATCAAGCATCCAGCCGTCATTGCCATCTCGAACCTTGCAAGACGACACTTGTTTAGCGTCGTCAGCTAAGGTCTTCACACGGGCTGATCATCAAGAATCGCTTGGCGGCAGCGGAATTGACCTCCGCTGTGCCAAGCGAACTATCATTGGCCTTACGGCTCTAGCTCCAAGCTCCAGTATGCTTCGCTGATAAACTTCGACCAACTTGCAATTGGCAGGGACTGCGTCGCATACCAAGGACGCCACTTCGGGCGTACTGGCTTACGCATCAGCTTCAAGCCAACGTCGGCAGGGTTGCGATCCGCCTTGCGCTTATTGCAGTCCACGCAGGCGAGCACGCAGTTTTCCCAAGTTGATGCACCACCGCGCGAGCGGGGGATTACGTGGTCAATCGTCAACTCTTCACCGCCGGGACGGCAGCCACAGTACTGGCACTGATGCAAGTCACGCTTAAAGAGGTTTCTACGGCTAAAGCTAACCGAACCCTCTGGCTGACGATCGTAGCGAGTCAGTGTTACCACTTCCGGTACACGCAACCTCTGCGAAACCGCTTGAATGTAGGGCTCATTATGGGCCGGGCGAAGCCGAGACCAATCAGCCCAGTCATGCTGGGAAAAGTCACTAGGATCCACAACACGAGCCGCATCATTCCACACCAGTATCAGTGCACGAGCGACAGAGCTAACGTGGATGGGCTGCCAATTCCTATTAAGAATCAACGTGGGTCTATCGAGGATTGCACTCATTACCGATGCGTCTCCTGGACAAAGGCATAAGCGGGCCGGTCCTTGCGCCGCTCGTTTTTGAATAGCCCGCATATCACGGGATACTTCAAAGCGATCCGAATGTCGTATTTTTTCAGTTTGCCAACCTGAATTCAAGCAAGGAACGTTCAAGTTCCCATGAAATCTTCGGACAAACTCAACTTTTTACAAACCACCAAACACCCGAGAAGGGAAGTTATCACCGCACAAAGCAACAATTACCCCTCCAGAACTCCCTCAACAAAAGAAGTATCTGAAGGACCGCACTTTGGCAGATAGGTTCACTCCCGACGGTTGAATAATTGGCCAAAAAAGCCTCTAGCGCCCCATAAGACTCAACTGCTAGACGGCTGAGTCCACCTTCCTCTCGCTACATCTCGGTGGTGGTTTTTCCGGGCTGTGTTTGGCGGCGGAACTGCCCTGGCGTCTGGCCAAGCTCTCGCTTAAAGACGACGCTCATGTATTCCGCATGATCAAATCCCGCCAAGGTTGCAATTCGCTCTAGGGTCAGGTCCGTCTCCGCGAGCAACTGCCGTACACGTTTCAGTTGCACGTGCCTGATCTCTTCCTGAGGTGATCGCCCCAGGTATTTTCGAAACCGCCGTTCAAGTACTGAGCGAGAAAGTGGAGCCGACTTCAAGACCTCTTCCACGGCAATCCCTTCACAGGCGTGATCACGAATGAACTTGACCGCTGCCGCCACGTGCGAGTCATTTATCGCCAGGACATCCGTCGATTGACGAGTGACAACTCCTAATGGCTGAATCAACTGTTCACGACTTGCGGGAGCCTTTCCTTGCATCAGCAGGTCTAACATCGCGGCAGCTTCATACCCTACGCGTTCTGCATTTAGGACCACGCTCGACAGGGGCGGATGACACAACTCACACAGCAAATCATCGTTATCTACGCCTAAAACGGCCACTTCTTCAGGCACCGCCAACTGCAACCGCCGACAAGCATCTAGCACATGATGTCCGCGCAAATCATTGCAAGCCATGATTCCCACTGGTCTTGGCAACCTCTCAAGCCATCGCACCAAATCTTGCTGCGAATCATCCCACAGCTGTTTGGCAGAACTCTCCCACGGAGAATTGAACTGGTGAACCGTGGCATTCGCTTGCTGTACCGCTTGCTGAAATCCCGCCATCCTACGGTCCGACCAATCGTGTCCCGAGAACCCACAAAAGGCCAAATGCCGAAAGCCACGCTCCAACAAATGCGCGGCCCCCAACTGCCCAACCGCCATGTTCTCTGTCCAAATATGCGGCAAGCCCAGGTCGCCATGAATATCCGTCAAGTCGACAACAGGAATGCCGCGCTGGCCAAAACGCCTCGCGAGTTCAGGAGTCGTGCTGCGACAAATAATTCCATCACCTTGCCAATCATCCAGCCACACCGGAGGGCTGACGATCAGTTCGCGCAGGTCAAGGTACAAAGACCACTGCTGACGAGCCACCATGTAGCGACTGATCCCCTTTAGTACCGCCCGGCCGTAAGCCAGGGAAGTTTCTACGATCAACATCACGCGAGGTGGCTTAGCCATGGCGAATCAGCGAACGTTTTTTGGTGAAACAAGGGGTCCAACAACCCTTTTAGCCTACTACAGACCGCAAATTATCTCAAAGCAATTATCTGAAATGGCGTTTTTGCTCACTTTTCGCAGTAAAGGTTCTCAAAAAAACAACGCAGATTCTCATTGCCAGACGACGGCTCATCGGGAAGAATAAATGAAGATGGATCGGATCCCTTTGTCGACTTACACCGAGGCGGAATATGCGGCTTTTCCAAGTTCTTTCAATCACTAGCGCTTTCCAGCCCCATAAAGTCGCGGCCCCATTTCGCCGACTTGGGGTGCTTTCAGCCATTTGGTTACTAGTTCTTGGCACATCGGCCGGCTTGCTTTGTGCGGCCGACGCCCCAAAAGTCGACTTTGGTCGCCAAATCCAGTCGATTTTGGCCAAACGCTGCTATTCCTGCCACGGTCCCGACAAAGCGGAGGGGGGCCTGCGACTCGATCATCGCGAGACGGCACTGGGAAAGCTGGAATCTGGCGAGACGGCCATCATCCCGAATGACACCGCAAAGAGCGAGATTTTGCGACGCATCGTCTCCGAAGACCATGCCGAGCGAATGCCTCCAGAAGGAGCCCGCCTCAGCGAGGGACAGGTCGCATTAATTAAGCAGTGGATCGTCGAAGGGGCGAACTGGGAAGATCACTGGGCATTCACCGTCCCCAAGGACTATCCAGTACCGACCGTAAAGACACCAGGCTGGGTCCTCAACCCAATTGACGCCTTTGTACTATCGAAGCTGGAAGCAAATGGACTTACGCCTGCCGGCCCCGCAGACAAACGTGCGTTGCTACGCCGTGTTACCTATGACCTCATCGGCCTGCCACCGACTTATCAAGAGACCCAAGACTTTGTGTCGGATACGTCGCCTGACGCGTACGAGAAAGTCGTTGATCGCCTACTTAAGTCTCCCCATTATGGAGAACGCTGGGCACGACACTGGCTCGATGTTGTCCGTTATGCGGATACCAACAGTTTTGAAAGGGATGGCCCCAAACCCTTTGCGTGGCGGTATCGTGACTATGTCATCCGCTCGCTCAATGAAGACAAGCCGTATGACCAATTTGTCCGCGAACAATTGGCCGGCGATGAACTGCCAGGTAACAATCCCGATGCCCTAATCGCGACCGGCTATTACCGACTTGGCCTGTGGGATGATGAACCCGCAGATCGGTTACAAGCGAAATACGACGTGCTAGACGACGTTGTCGCCACAACCGGGCAAGTGTTTTTGGGCCTAACAATCAATTGTGCGCGCTGCCATGACCACAAGATTGATCCACTCCCCCAGACAGATTACTACGGGATGCTGGCCTTTTTCCATGGCATTTCGACGACCCCTAATTCTGTGAAGGAACTCTTTGCCAGCAAAGAGGAAGAAGCGCAGTATCGCCAGAAGGTTGCACAGCTAGAGGCAGAGCGAAATGCGGTCCAAGCGGAAGTCACTCAGATCGAACAAGCATTTCGCGAGGGTGCGGCAGTCGAGGATGGGGCGGATTCTAAACAACTAGCCGGAGGTGACCTCGATGACCTTCACTACAAGTTCTATCGTGAAACCTTCCAAAAGCTCCCCAAGTTTGACGATCTCAAACATGAAAGCGAAGGAGCGTTGCCAGAGGGTCTATTTGACATTCGCCCCGCCACGCGAGAGGACGACTTTGGCTTTGTCTTTGAGGGATTCCTGAAAGTCCCTAAGGAGGGAATGTATCAGTTGCTACTTGATTCGGATGATGGTTCGCGCCTTCTCATCGACGGCCAGAATCTGATCACGTATGACGGCATTCATGGTACGGGAATGCCAAAGCTGGCCAGTGTGAAACTGACTGCAGGACGCCACCCCATTCGCTTGGAGTATTTCCAAGGGCACTTTGGCAAGGGACTCAACGTTGCCTGGACGGGACCTGGATTTATCCAGCGGTCACTATCGTTTACAGGTGGCAAGAAACTCTCACTACCAGAACTCATGGCCATTGGTGGCGAGCAAATCTTAGGTGCGGAACGCTATCAGCGTTACAAGGAACTCCAAAAGAACCTGGGAGAACTGAAGCAAAAGCGAATTCCTGTCGATCAAGCGATGTGCGTTACCGAAGAACAGACGGGCAAAGTGGAAACCGTCGTGCTCAAACGTGGCAACCCACGCTCGCCTGGCGAGAAAGTGGAACCAGGGTTTCCTGGCATATTGGCCGCTGGAAAGCCAACCATCACACCCGTCGACGGCATGCCTGGCCGACGAACTGCATTGGCCAACTGGATTGCCTCGGGCGACAATCGCCTGACAGCTCGGGTCATTGTAAATCGCATTTGGCAAAACCACTTTAGCCGAGGCATCGTCCGTTCGCCGAATAACTTTGGCTTGCTCGGTGATCGCCCAACGCATCCGGAACTTCTGGACTATCTATCGAAGCGACTTGTCGAAGGCGGATGGAAGCTCAAGCCGCTGCATAAGATGATGGTGATGTCTAACACTTATCGCATGGCATCAACCATGAATAAGGCTGCGCACGACAAAGATCCCCTTAACGACTTGATGTGGCGTTTCGAGGTTCGTCGCCTGAGCGCAGAAGAAGTTCGAGATTCACTTTTTGCTGTGACCGGCCAACTCAATCCGGAGATGTACGGGCCTGGCATTTATCCGGAGATTTCTGCCGAAGTACTGGCGGGGCAATCCAACCCAGGCCAAGGCTGGGGCAAATCGTCACCTCAGGAACAAGCGCGGCGTAGCGTTTACATCCATGTGAAACGCTCATTGATCACCCCTATTTTGTCAGACTTTGACTTTGCCGAAACAGACTCCAGCTGTGCCGCGCGGTTTGCAACAACGCAGCCTGCACAAGCACTGGGCATGCTCAATGGCAAATTTGCCAACGACCAAGCCAATGCATTGGCAGCACGACTAACCAAAGAGGCCGGTGAGAATCCCAAGGACCAAATTCAACTGGCCTATCGGCTGGTTGTAGAGCGTGACCCCAGCGAAAAAGAACTCGCAAGTGGCATGCGTTTGATGGCAAGACTGGCAACTGAGCATGCTCAATCGCCGGAGCGCAGCCGACAGTTGTTTTGCCTGATGATGCTTAATCTCAACGAATTCATTTACCTGGACTAGCCAAAAAAGAAAGCGAAAGCACGATGCATACTTCTTCAGGAAAGCCCAGCAACACGTTTTGCAACCGCACTCGCCGCGAATTCTTTTGGGAAGCGGGGGGCAAGTTCACGTCCGTAGCCCTTGCAAGCATGCTGGCTGCCGATGGATTTTTCTCCAAGGCGAGCGCCAACGATGGCTCGCCGATTACGGACGCAGCCTATCTGAATGGCAAGCCCAAGGCAAAAAGCGTCATCTTTTTGTTCATGTACGGCGGCCCAAGCCACGTAGACACATTCGACTACAAGCCAAAGTTGTTTGAACTCGACGGCCAGACGATTCCTGTAAAAACGAAGGGCCGTGGCGGCGAACGCAATGATGGCCGGGTCGTTGGACCAAAGTGGAAGTTCAAGCAATATGGCCAATCAGGCCAATGGGTCTCCGACCTGTTTCCCCATTTGTCCACCTGTATTGATGACATCGCCTTCATCAAGTCGATGACGGCCGATTCGCCAATTCACGGCTCTGCTATGTTGCAGATGAACTCGGGCAAGATCCTTTCAGGAAGCCCCTGCCTTGGATCGTGGATCAACTATGGCCTGGGGACCGTCAACCACAACCTGCCAGGCTTCGTGGTCATGCTCGATCCGACCGGTGGCCCCATTAGCGGTGCGAAAAACTGGTCCAGTGGTTACATGCCCGCCTCGTTCCAGGGGACGATCATGCGGTCCAAGGGGGCACCGATCATCGACCTCAACTTGCCAGAAGGTATGACTCGCTCCATGCAGCGGGACTTGCTCGATTCGCTAGGAGAAGCCAACAAGACACACCTAGAGCAGCATGAAGGCAACTCCGATTTGGCCGCACGCATTTCCAGCTATGAACTCGCCTTCAAGATGCAACAACACGCACCAGAGGCGGTTGACCTTGCCAGTGAGACACAGGCCACTCGTGATATGTACGGCCTAGATAATGCACGTACGGCCGACTTCGGCAAACGCTGCTTGCTGGCACGGCGCCTCGTAGAACGCGGCGTACGGTTTATTCAGCTTTACTCGGGTGGCAACCACAATGATGCAAACTGGGACGCCCACGGCGACCTAGAAAAGAACCACAACTTCCACGCCGGCAACACGGATCAGCCCATTGCCGCTCTGATCAAGGACCTCAAGCAGCGCGGGCTACTTGATGAAACCTTGATTGTTTGGGGTGGTGAATTTGGTCGTCAGCCAACGGCTGAATATAAAGAAGGGACGGGCCGCGATCACAATTCGTACGGCTTTACCATGTGGATGGCAGGCGGTGGCATCAAGGGGGGAACGAGTGTCGGTGAAACGGATGAACTCGGCTCGGCCGCGGTTGAACATCCTTTCCATGTGAAACACTTGCACGCCACGATCTTGAACCAGATGGGGATCGACCCCAACCGGCTATCGTACTTTTACGGCGGACTCGACCAAAAGTTGGTCGGCGTCGAAGAGATTAAGCCGATCCATCAGATCATCTCCTAACAAGTCGGCGGACTGCCGCCGCTCGTCTCTGGACTCACTCCACGGGCCTGAACGTCGCCAAAACCGATGTTCCGGCTCTTTTTGTTTTCTTGATCGGACACTCGTTAGAGTTTCAATTGGCTGGGCCGTCCCCGTTGGCCAATTCCTGCGTCTGTTCACTTTCGATAACAAAGCGAAAAGGTTTTTGATCAAATCCAGGCCGCTTTATGCCACCTACGGCATAGCATTTAACCCAGAAACGACCGTACAGGCACTTAACCCGCCGTTAATGATTTCCGACACCCACCAACGGCGTTCATCTGCCTGAGCCTTTCAGCCCCATGTTCATTTTTCTTATGATCCAGGGCACTTTTCAAAACGGCCCAAATACTGGGCATCTCTGAGACATTGCCAGCGAGATCGACATCGAAACATGACGTCGCTGCAAGACTTTCCTGGAAAGATGTGCCGTCTGCGTCAAAAGTATTGACATTCAATAGGTGTTGAATCATCATGGGCTGAGGTTTGCTAAGGGAGCTTATAACGCTACTAACGATTATTCGGGCGGCTGAAAACTCAGCCAAAGGATTATGGAAGCAAACCTTACCACCTCCCCCATTTTGCGCAGCCTAATGCCATTCCTTCCTAACGAGCATTAGACCGCATGGTGCCAAAGCCATTGCCTCGAACACCACAGAATCACTGGTGGACCTAAGGACAGCACCGAATGTCAACTGTTAACTCTGGTCAACAAGCGTCTGCGGAGAAGATCCAACGGAACCTTCTTCCCAGTTCGGCCCATGATGAGCACATCGACGCGAGTGAGAACACACGCTCGCGCAGCATCCTACTTCCATACGTCAGCCAAACCCTTCGCACATCTGTCCCGCTGATTGCATTTGACCAAGCTTGGATTGCAACTTGCTTGCTACTGGTTTCGTACTTGAGCCAATGGCTGGCAGGAAATGCGGTCATCCAGTGGCTTTCGACCTGGCAAGTCGTCGCAGCTTGTTGTGGTGTAACGATGCTTGCCGGACGACTTTATCCTGGAGTCGGGGCAGGGGGCCTGCTTGAACTTCGCCGTCTTATTATGTCGCTGTGCCTTGGGTTTGGCATGGCCTGGGCTGTGCTATCGGCCCAACGTCCACTTTCCACCGCTGAAAATTGTAGCTTGCTAATTGCCCTGGGCATCCTGGGTGCCACGCTTCCGCTTGCCCGCCGGTTTCTCAAGATATTTCTGTCGCGATTTAACTGGTGGACCCAGCCGGTTTTAGTGTTTGGTGGTGGCAACTTTGGTGCAAGCGTTTATCGCAGTCTCGCTTCCCAACGAGAATTGGCCATGCGTCCGGTGGGCATCATCGACGATTGGCATAGCCAATGGACCGATTCCGCCATTGAACCCCAGTGGTACCTAGGCGCCTTCGGTGAAACGGCCGCAATCGCCGAAAAACACAACGTATTTTGGGGCTGTGTCGCACTGGACAAAAAGTCTGCTGCAGAAGTCGAAGACATTATCGACCATCAAATCTGCTCAATTCCTCACTTGCTTGTTGTTGCAGAGAACTCGGCAACTTGTCGGCAATGGACAGGGGCTCAAACTTGTGGCGGAATTGTTGGTAAACGGATTGATGAGCACTTGCTCCTTCCTGGCCCTCAGGTACTGAAGCGGGCCATGGATGTAGTGCTTGTCAGCCTGGGCTCGCTTGTCTTTTTGCCAATCCTACTGGCACTTGCCTTCGCAGTACGCATTAGTTCGCCAGGCCCAATCTTCTACAGCCAAGAACGCATTGGACTTGGTGGCAAGAAGTTTCGCGCCTGGAAGTTCCGCAGCATGGTGCTCAATGCTGATGCGGTTCTCAAAGATTACCTAGCAGCTCACCCCGAACTTAGCGTGGAATGGGAGCGTGACCACAAGCTCAAGAATGACCCACGTGTTACTCGGGTCGGTTGGTTCCTACGGAAGACGAGCCTGGATGAACTGCCCCAGCTTTGGAACGTCTTTGTGGGTGAGATGAGCCTGGTAGGTCCACGTCCCATCGTTGATGCTGAGGTCAAAAAGTACGCTGCTGCCTTCCCGCTGTACCTGAAGGTACGGCCAGGGATCACGGGGCTTTGGCAGATCAATGGACGCAACAATACGACCTACCAACAACGGGTGCATTTTGACATGCAATACGTTCGCAACTGGTCGCCCTGGCTAGACGGCTACATCCTGCTCAATACGATCGAAGTCGTCCTACGCTGCAAAGGGGCGTACTAGGCACAAGCGGCGCCGGCCCCTTTTCGGGACGCCAAAACGGTGCCTGTATCTTTAGGAACAAATGGGCTACTATACGGTAGTTTTGTTGTAGCCCACTCCTCCTATTCATGGATCTACGCATGCGTGGTCCGTTCGAACGACTGAAATACGACCTGCGTCGACTTTGGGAGTGTCCGCTTTGTAAGAAGCGGGAACGGACCAACGGCCAAGTTACGTCTCTGTTTTGCCGTTGCAGTACAGCAGACGGGGGAGGTGCCCCGACATGCATGCAATTGCTGGAAGCGAATGGACATCGCACTGTACCGGCGATTGTGCTGAACCATCCAGTCGAAAACATCTCACGGCCGGAAGTGGCTGATTCAGCTTCAGAGCTTTCTGAGCACCCGGTAAATACAGAGCCATTGCTGCCAAGCAATGCGTTGGCATCGGATGCCGCATCGTCAAACGAAGCTGCCGAATAGCAAACAAGCAGCCTTTTGTAGCGGCTCTTTTCCCCATTCAACAAAAAATCCGGCACGACTTTACCCTTTGCGAAGGGCCGAAAGCCGTGCCGGCATGAATGTCTAGTAAGTGCAATGTTCAGGCGACCGATAGGCCGCTAAGCGATTGCAAACAGGCACTTAGCCAACCTTGGATGAACTGGTCGAGCTAGAAGCAGCAGTCCGAGGATCACGAAGGATGCGGGTCAACGTGTCCACACCTTCTTGTTCTTCATTGAGGATGTCTTCGAGGAAGATAACCAGCGGACGATCACCCTCGGCCATTTCGAGGGCCTCGGTGTAAACGCGAACTGCCTTCGATTCAAATTCCAAAGCGAATTGCAGCATCTCGTTGAGATCTTCGCTTTGCTTCACGGGGTTACGTTCTACCGTGGGAATTCCCCCCATGGCCGTGATCTTCTCGCCAACCTGCTTGGCGTGACCAAACGACTCTTTAGCGCTGTCAAAAAACATGCCGCTGTAAACTTCACGCAGTAGGCCCGAGACCAGGAACCCTGCTTGCGCGTACTGAGCAACGCCGGTCCATTCATGCCGAAGGCATTCGTTTAGCTTTTCAATGATCTTTGCTTTGTCCATAACGTTGCTCCTTTTGCGATTCGTAACACGAGAGTCGCCAATGCGGCCACCCTCGAACAAGTTTGAGATTACCGACTGCGGCCCACCGTTTGTTCGATGGACCATCCGCCGCTACTAATTGCTTTAGTAAATCGACGCCGAACCAAGCTTCAATTATCAACAAGCTTGCCCAACGTCTGAATGATAGCCTTCCATCGCCCGGCGTCTAGTGCGAACTAAACCCTAATGGAGAAATACTTTAGAAACATTCTCTATCGATTTTAGGTCTCGTTTTCTCGCCCATATTACGAGCCTCGTTCCGAGAGCCAGTCTCAATAGCAGACGATTTATCCGCCACAAGCTGCTTCTGGGCCGAAGGATGACGAATTTGAAATTGCGGAATTCCCATTGACATTAGACACTGGATTGGTAGAACTATTCACAGTATAAAGTCCTTGACGACTCCCCATTTCGTACCATCTAACTGGGCATGGTTGGTACTTTTTTGGGGAACAGGCGTTTGGCGTTGGGCGGAAATTGTTCCGAATGTCGCTCTAGTGCCCGGAATTTTATGAGACTGGCGAGTCGGGCAAAAGCTAGTTTCAAGGAGATTTCCGATGAAGCTTTCACGAACGGTAGCGTACGCTGTGCGCAACTATCCAATTGGCACAGCTAGAAGCTGATGGACCTATTCCATGTAGCAAGCTGAGCTGCTACGGGAAAGATGCCAGAACGATTCCTGCTTCAAATCCTGCGTAATCTTGTCACGCATGGAATACTTCGATCCACACGCGGTGTTGACGGCGGCTATATGCTTATCCGGCCCGCGCACCAAATCTCTTTACTTCAGCTTATTGAAGCCATTGAAGGGCCGTACGACTCTACGATGGAACTCGGGGAAGACATCAGCATCGACTCGCAGGAAAAGCTGCGCGAAGCACTTCTTAATGTGACGACAACTACCCGCCGTCAGTTGGAGGCCATCAAGCTATCCCAGCTTTTAAAGCCCCCCACGGATGCAGTCCTCGAAGTAGATGTCGTAACCGTGGAAAGCCCAAGCTAACTGGGCACTGCTAACAAGTGATTGTAAAGTGAATTCGCCAGAGCGATTCAAGCTCTGGCGATAACCTTTTCTGCCGTTCGAAGGCGATCTTCTCCGGGCATCGACCAACAGATTTTCCGCCACGGTGGTGTGCACAGGGTAGGGCGGGGCGGTAAACTGTTATTCCCCATTTTTTACTGGAATATGCCTGTTTAAGCACTCCTCTCATGACCATTGCACCTCCGTCGCCATCGGACCTTGCTTCCCGTTTATCCTTAGCCATTTCGGCAGGCAAAGAGGCGGGCGATCTAACGCTCACCTACTTCTGCCGCGATAACTATTCCGTAGAGCGAAAGGCAGATGCCTCGCCTGTCACCATTGCTGATCGTTCTGCGGAAGCGCTGCTTCGAGAACGCATTCTGGCAGCCTTTCCTGACGACGCCATCCTTGGCGAAGAGCTTGGCGAGACCCAAGGAACGACCGGCTTTCGCTGGATCCTCGATCCGATCGACGGCACCAAGTCGTTCATCAGCGGCGTCCCGCTTTATGGAACGATGGTCGGCGTGGAGTGGGAGGGCGAAAGCCTCATTGGACTGGTTTACATTCCTGGACTATCTGAAGGGGTCTATGCTAGTCGTGGCGGAGGATGTTGGCATTTCCGCGGCAATGCAGAGCCACAAAAGGCAGCGGTTTCTACTCGGGCAACCTTGCGCGAGGGGCTATTTGTCACTTCGCAAGTCGATACCTTTGCCAAACGTAACGGCATGAAGGCTTTTGAAGAACTCTCCAAGGCGGCTTATGTGACACGCACCTGGGGAGACTGCTATGGTTACCTGTTGGTCGCCACAGGCAGGGCAGAAGTGATGGTCGATCCGATGCTCAACGTGTGGGATGCCGCTGCCGTACAGCCCATCATTGAGGAGGCTGGCGGTACCTTCACCGACTGGCAAGGAAACCGCACTATCTCGGCCGGCGAAGCGATTGCCACCAATGGTCTGGTCAAAAAAGAAGTGCTGGCCATCACCAAGGATATGCCAGCACTTCTTCGTTAACTAATGTGGATCAAACGGCCTAACATCTCGTTAGGCTGCTGAGCATTACCCGCCTGGAGCTTTGGGTGGCGAGAACTTGATCTTCTCCACCAGCTTTACAATTTGCTTGTCGGGACCAATGCTTCCCGAGACGGCCGTTATCGCATTGATAACGTGTGCGTACTTCAAGGCGTAGTCGCAATCTAGCTCTACTTCGGCCGCTTCACGCGTGCTGCCATCTCCTACCAGGCCCGCCACAAACTTATGAACTTCATTCCATGGGCGCTTGTCCATAAGACTTGCCGGACGGCCAAAGGATTGCTCATTCACCACGATGTCCGTTAGGTCGCCATTGTTGGAGGCAATCAAACGGATCTTGATCGGCGGAACCAAGGGATCTGTTGGTGGACCGCCACGTGCCGCCAGCGGCATCTTGATGTTGAAATCCCCTTCCGCATCCGCAATCTTCAGCGTCATGATGAAGAACACGAGCAGCTGGAACACGATATCAATCATCGGCGTCATGTCGATGGGGACTTTTGCCTCCACCTGCTTCGACTTGATTTTCATTGCCATTGGATAGCACACCCTTAAGAAACTGCTAACACCCGCATCGACAAACGACTATTGCCACACCAACCTAATAGCCGCCACGGTCTTCCTTGGCACGCAAGGTGAACTTCTCAAAGCTCAGATCCTGGCACAATTTGATCATATCCTGTACCTTCCCGGTCTTTGAAGAGAGGTGAGCACGAATGATAATATTCGCGTCAGCAGGACTCTTATTCTTTAGCTGCAAGATGCTGGCCTCATTTTGAAGCACAGGCTTAATCAAAGCGATATCGGCATAGGCTTGGCCACCAACCACGCATGTCCCATCCTTGAGCAATTGCAGAACAATCGGCGTTTCTGACCGAACATTGGGGGGCTTCGCCAGCGTGCTGGAGGGAAGTAGACATCGTTCATCTTGATCGCTGGCGTCAAAGTTAATGAGCACCATAAAAAAGGCGATCAGCTGAAACGTCATATCGATCATGGGAGTCATATCGAACTCCATGACCGTCTGTTGCAAAGACTTGATCTTCATCGATTTTCACCGCTTGATAGCCAAGTTTCGACGAAAGAATTTCCGTCGAAACTCAGGAAGTTGCACTCTCTCGGAAGCCACGGTTTTTGCAGTCTAATGGCACCCTAGAGGTGATCCAATGACCAAGGTCCTACGTCAATTTACGCAGGACCTTTTTGAACCTTCAATGAACAAAACGAACTACTTCTTTTCAAAGCGCGACATCAGACGAGACGTTTGCTGACCGACTTCCATTACCATCCAAGTCGAACGGTTCTTCAGTAGGTTAAAGGCCAAGATAGCGGGAATAGCCATCACAAGACCGACCAGCGTTGTGATCAAAGCGGTGGAAATACCATCGGCAAGTTCCGACGCCTTAGGCGTGGCATCGCTGCGGGCGATAACCATGAAGGACGCCACCATCCCGTCTACCGTACCCAGCAACCCGACCATCGGAGCGATCGTACCAATCATCGAGATGTAGCTCAAACGTTGGTCCAAGCGGAGTGCTTCTTCTTCCGCAACTTGAGCCATCGCTTCCAAGGACTTGTCGTACCCACCTTGCAGGTTTTGCATTCCTTCGGCCAAAACCTTCCCCAAGAATGACTCGTCATTCTTGGCCAGATCAAAAGCTTCCTGGAACTTCTTTTCATTGAGGTTTGCCTCAAACGCACCCACCAAAGCCTTGGGGCAGATCGTATCTTGGCGAACCGACAGAATACACATGACCAGGATGGCCACAAACGAGAACGACAAAATACCAAACGAAATGACGTAGCGAACGCCAAGTGCCTTCAGAAACCAAACCAGCAGGCTTTCCTCTTTCTTAGCTGCCTTTTTTGGTTCCCCGTCGTCAGCAGCGGCTGGTGCTGCTGCGGCTCCTTCTTCTTGTGCAAAAGCCGTTTGACATGGCACAAAAGGAGCAACAGCGGGGGCGACTTGGCCACCTACTACGAACGCAACGAACAACAAAAGCACCGTTGCAATTCGGGACGTACCGAGAACCCTATCCGCATTGACCCGACCCATTGTGAATCTCCGAACGTAGGCAACCTAAAAACATTGAAAGTAAAGTTAGACCGAGCGGTTAACAGCGAAGCGCTTTCAAGCGACACGATGCCAACCGAGCTGATTTTCCGATATCAAAACCGATTCATTCATCTTAAATGGAGTGCCACCCAGCAGCAAACCACTACCAAGCACAATTCATCGTTTTCCACTGCAAAGCTGCGTAAAGCTTACCCCAACCGGCAAAAACCTTACATCTTGTTCGCCCAGAGGCTACCAGAATAACGCTCCGATAGGGTATTTCGGGCAGCCGTGGCCCGCTCTGGTTTGGCCATTTGATCCCACAATTTAGCCAGGTGAAACAGTGCTTCCGCGTGGGCATCGCTGTCCTGATAAAACAGCAGGTCCGTCTGCAGGAACGCCAGCAAAGCGTCCTTCGGTCGGTTGGCCTTCAAATGGCACAGCCCCAGTGCATTGTTTGCACGGGCAAAAACGCGTGTATCCGAGGGGTCATTGTCAGCAATGATCTTGGTCGCAATGGCAACCGCTTCTTCAATCTTGCCGGTTTCAGCAAGGCACGAAGCCTTGCCCGCCGTCGCCAGCAGTTTCAGTTGCTTAGCTTCTGGTGTAGATAAATCCGTGCCAATGGCGGCTTCAAACTTGGCAAGTGCTTCATCTGCCTTGCCCCCCAGTTGCAATGCCCGGCCCGCCTTGATGTTGGCCCGCATCTGATACTCAGGGAAAGTTGCTCCACCCAAGCCTTTTTCACCATAGAACTTCGCGGCAGCCGATACAAAGTCTCCCTTGGCAACTGCTAAATCGCCGAGCTGCTCAGCAGCCTCGTAAAAGTGGTAGCTTTCTTTGCCGTACTTGCTGACAAACCCAAGCATTGCCTTTTCGGCATCTGCCTTATTGCCACCTTCACTGATCGCCAAGTTCACCAAGCAAAGGGCCTTGTAGAACGCAACGTCTTGCTTGACTACCGTACGATCAACCGATGCTTCGTCGACCTTTTTCAGCAAGTCCATGGCCTGGCCAAAGTTCTTTTGCTGAATCGAGTTGCGAGCATTCGAAAGCTCTTCCGGCTCATCACCAAAGGTGATCTTCGAGATCTCGTTGACCGCAAAGGTGCGCGATACACCCGCAATATCCAGTTCAATTTCCGAAGGAGTGGTCTTGGTAACCGTGCCCCGTTCCGCCTTCTTCTTCAGGTCCGTCACCTGATCAGGCTTCTGGGCACTTGCTTGCTCAATTGCCGATGCTGCCAGGAGCAGCGCGTAAAATTCCGACGACAAACCGCATGCCATTCTCCTTGAAAGATCCACTTCTCGCGGCACTAACCACGTGAAGCGATTGCTCACAACCACTTATTTCAAATTCCGGTGAAGAGCCCCATTAAAGGCCATTGCGGCTAAGATCACTTGAACGCAGCCACAGCCAAAATGTACTCATTCACCGACAAAATCACCTAGTAAACAAATCACGAACGATGCTATTTGGTGGCGCCCGCTGGCGCCCCAGGTATCACTGGCTTAACCACTGGTACTGGCACAACACCCCCAGGAACAAGGGGTGCAGGTGTGCCTGCGGGAGCGGTTCCCGTTGCAGGAGCAGCCGCAGGACCTTTTGCCGTAGCAGGTCCCTTATTGGGACCTTTTTCAATCCCTGGCTCGGCTAGGCCTAGCGGCTTTTGCCCCATTGCCGTCTGAATCTTCTTGAGCAGGTCATCGTACTTCGGACGCCAGTTTGGCCCGCCATCGCCATAAAAGCCAATCGTCAGCGTCACATCCTTTTTGGCAGCCGCCAAGGTCGCTTCCTTTTTGGCAGGGTCCTTCGCAGCATACTTAAATCGACAAAGTGCGAGGTTATAGCGAGCTTCGTGTAGCTCTTCCTTGTTCCTGCCAGTTCCGGCGGCCATTTTGCCAATCTGCCCCCAGCCCCAGATGATGTTTTTCCCAACATCTTTTCCATCACTACGCTTACGAGCTCCAGAGATGGCGTCGCTATAGCGGTCCACTTGGCCCAAATCGCCCCACATTTGATAGGTCTTCGCGGCCTCGATCTGAACCATCAAAGTATTGGGGGAATCCTTCAAAATTGCCTCAAAGGCATCCATCGCTTCCTTGTACTTCAGCTGGCTTCGCTGCGTGAGGGCCAACTGATACTGCAGCTGCTGGGCCATTCGAGGAGACTTGAAGTAGGTCGGACTTGCCTTTCCTTTTTCAATGAGCTTCTTGTAGATGTCGGCCGATTTACCGAAGTAAACAAGGCCCCCCTTCTTGTCCGCTCCTCCTGCTGAGAAGCTGTCGCCCATTCCACGGTACGTTTCCGCCACCCAGTTCAGGACTTCTGGCTCCGACGACTCGCCGGACACCCGCTCCAAAAACTTCTCAAACCCCTTACCAAGGGCGACCTTGGCGTCACCGTCGGCCAGTTCCATCTGGGTCTTCAAATCGCGAGCCAGGCTCACATAGTTGGAAACCAACGTCTTTTGACCTTCGGGAGTATCGCCAAGCAATGTCTTTAGGCTGTCCATCATGTCGTCAGCCTTCTTCAGAACCGCATCTGTGTCCTTGGCTGTAGGCAGGGCGGTGATATAGGCTCGCAATGCCGTACGATAAGCCTCTGCCGCATAGCCATCCTTGCCGGCAAGCGACGGATCATTCCGCTTAGCAAGTGCCACAGGGCCAATTTTTTCGTCCTCAAGCATGGTGACTGCTCGAGCGGCTTCACCCGTATCGACCAAAATCTGCGCCAAAGACAACACTGCCGTTGCCATGCTTGGCGAGTTCGGTGCTGAGGTCATCATCCGCTTCACACCGTCGTCAAGGACTTGCTTTCCACGCTTCATCAAGGCTTCAAGCTCTTGACGCTTGGCAGCAGCGGTAACTCCCATCGGAGCTTCCTTGGTGCCAGCTTCCCATTCCTTCACCTCACGCATTCCCTGGATGTAGTTGCGCCACAAAGCCTGCCCTAGCTTTAGCTCGGCCGTACCGCGCTGATCCGAATCCGCTGGGATTTTGGCCAAATAGGCTTCCGCTTCGCTCAGCTTTCCTTCTCCAATCATCAGAGGAATTAGGGTTCCCAGCGCCTTGTCTGACTCGGGCTGATTGGGCCATTGCTGAACCATGAACTGGCAAATCGAGATGATCTGATTATTTTCCCAGGACTTATCGGTGGTCATGTTTTCGCGAGCCAACTGCACATAGCCCACCATGACTAGTTCCGCACAACTTCGAGCGTTATCCGCCTGGGGGAACTTCCTAGCCACAAACTCACCAAGCACAATTGCGTCGTAGTAGTTTTGCTTTTGGAATGACAAGAAGCAGAGCAAATAACGCAGCTTGTTGATGGTCGCCATCTCCGTTTCCGGCGTGGCAAGCTTCAAGGCCATCATATAGTACTGATACGCCTCATCTCGCAATTCTTCCGACTGCTTCTTGCTGGCGTCGATTTCCTTGGCAAGCAAGTCCTTCTTTGCAGGATCCGTCTCATTGCCCAGGGCAATACCATTCGCGGTCACCATTTGGTTCGCGTCGGTCATCTGAGTAATGGCCTCGTCGCCAGCACCCTTTGCCTCATCAAAGTTTTTGGGAACGATCTTGGTTGTTGCTGCACCCGTAGCGGAATCCCCTCCAACGAAGCTTGGCAGCAACTTGCGAGCATCATCCTGGAAGGGACCGATGCTGCGGGAAACAAACTGCACCATCGTGCGCCCTTCCGTCAACACCTTGCGGATTTCGGGGCTCTTGGGATCCTTGGCCTTGAGGTCGTCGGCAACTGCTTTCGCTGCCTTGGCCGCAACAAGCCTTAACTCCATAAAGTTCGGAGCGCGAAGTTCCTCAGGACGGGCATCCCGGACAAACGGAGCCACCTTGTCGAAAAGTTCTTTGTTCTTCCCATCGGCCGCCATCGACTTGGCTGCCATCAGCATCGTGCTCACTTCCAGACGACGACCATCGGGCGAGTCCCCCAGGCCATCTTGGGCCAATACTTCATCGAAATAAGGCACGGCTTCCTTGTGGCGTCCCAGCTTTTGGGCACAGCGACCTTGCCCAGCCCGGGCGATAAATCCTGCTGGACGGGTTCGGTTGTCTTCGTAGATCTTTTTGTACTTTTCAAAGCTAGAATCGAGCCACTTTTTGCGGTTGGCGTCAGCGTCTGGATAGGACTCACCCAGCGTCTCCTCGCATTGCCCCACCATCAGGCGGGCACGTAAAAAATCGCTCCGATAACGCGCACGATCTTCAAACCGCCGCGGATCTTGTTTTTCATCGATGTTGGCGGGGAACTGCTTCAGCCGATCACGCACATCGTCACCGATGGCCGTAAACGCCTTGGCCGCTTCTTGCAGCATCGTGCGTGCTTCGCCGATCAGGGCGTCTTTTGCCTCCGGCTTGGCCTTTTTCGACTTTTCTAGCCGATTCACCCCTCGATTAAAAATCACATTGGCAAGGCTGGTCTTGGCGGAAAGTGCCAAGGGGCTATCTTTGTCGGTCGCCAGGAACTCGTTCATCGTCTTCTGGCCGTCATCCAGCCACTTATCCCGAATCGCGGGATCGCCGATCGTCACAGCCCCTTCCACAAGTGTCACGCCGCGCTCGTAAAGTAGCCGCGACTTGAACTGCGCCGGAACTGCCGGGTTGTCCTTGATGGAATCTAGATAGTCGATCGCCGTATCAAATAGCTCGGCATCGCGCAAAGCCTTAATAAAGGCCTCAGCAGGCTCGTAAGCCCTCGCCGAAGCCCCAACAAGGAGAATCGCTCCCCAAACTGCTACAACCCCAGCCATCCGGGCGTATGACCGACCCATGCAGAGATTCCTTAAGATGGAAATACAGCGCATCACGACTCCACCCCAGCTAGTCAACCATGGCGAGTGCCGCTTCCCGCCTCAAAAAAAGAGAAGACCCTTAAGTTATAAACTTCTGACCCGAGATTCAACTGTCTAGCGGGGTTGATCGTGTCCCAATTTGCAAATTAAGGGGATTTAGGCCAACACTAGGATTCCACCGCGCGAAATGGCTACAATGGGAGGCGTGGCCCTCACATCCGGCGGAAGAATCCTTAAATCCTACTACTCTGGGTGGGACCTAAGCCCCGTTTCCTCCGCTTGGCTGACGACTTGCGCAACGCTGGGTTACAGTTGTCCGATTTGTAACGAGGAGGAGTGACGTCGCACCGTCACGTGTGGTCATGGTAAACCTTTTCCCCGATCGGCCCGACCTCGGCTCCGCGTCGCCAAGGCCCTACGGTCCCACCCATTACCAAAGCCGCCCCATGAAGCTACGGCTATTTGCCATGGTGGCCTGCTTGGTCCTAGTGCTGACCGTGGCAGAACGTGCCCGTGACCCAAAATCTTGGGCGTGGCTTGAAACTCTCTCTAAGCCTGTCCAGCCCGACTCCACCGGTGTGGACACACTTCTCCGACGTGCCGAGCCCTCCCAGGCAGACCTCGCGGTCCACGTTTACGCTCAAGAGAGTTCCTCCGAACCGGCGAAGCCCGCAACGCCTCCTAAAACAGAGTCGGCGGATGACGACGCTGCTCCTGCTGCCGAAGATCCAGCCACCTTTCCTAGCGCCAAGGCCTGGAATCTTGGCTGGAAGGAAGTCTATCAAAGTCTCGATTTCGAGCAGCAGACCCTCCTTTACGACCTCGTTGGCAGCGGTTTTGAACGAGCAACCCTTTCACCTGAAGATCAGAAGTTGGCTCGCGATCTTTTAGCGATAATGACCGCTCGGTGGGAAGCCTATTCCGTCAAGGCATTTCAATCACTTGCTGCTATCGATGAGACGGATCGATCAAGCTGGGTCGAAGTACTGCGTGACGTTAACACTCGGCAAAAAGAAAAACTCGCTCCCGCGCTCTTAGCTCTGGCTAACGGCGAAAAGGCAACCGAAGCGCAACTTGCCGAACTCAAAGACTTTCAGGACCAGCTCGATTCCATTGCATTACTGCGGGTCGCCGACGATACCGTGATGCGTCCCGCCGATCATCAGGTCTTTTTTCGCTTCCTGTTAGATCCGCTGCCAGTTGCCAAAACCGACCTCTCCTCGATTACCTTCCTGCAACTACTTAAGCAGTCCGAAGACTATCGCGGTAAGCCCATTACGATCCGCGGACGTGTAAAAGAAGTCATTCGCCAGCCCGCTCCCAAAAACCGCTCGGGCGTCGAGGAAATCTACATCTATTGGCTCATGCTCGAAGGGGGACCAACTTCACCCATTCGCATCTGCTCGATCAAACTCCCGGAAGGGTTCCCAGAAGTCAAACCAGCCGATGGCAAGACGCGTCAACGATTCCAGGAGGATATCGTGCTGCGTGGATACTTCCTGAAGCGATTCGCCTACCAAGCAAAAGATGGCGACAGGACTGCTCCCTTCATCCTGGCGACTCAGCCCACATGGCTTCCTACAAAAACGCTGCGTGAAGAGACGACCGATGAAGCCTTCATGCATGACATGCAGTTCATGGTACCCGTTACCATCCTCGTCTCATTCGTGATTGTGGCTTTGGTTTACGTTGTCGCGTTTCGGCGAAAAAATCATCCCGCCCCAACTGGCCCCAGCGAAGCAACGCTAAAAGACTTAGAAAAGTTCCCTGTTCCGCTCAGTGTCGATGAAAGCCTCAGGCAGCTAGAGCAACAGGACTTCACCCCACAACCTCCTTCGTTTCCCAAAGACCTGTAAGGGGACTAGCCGCATGTATCCGTACCGATTTTTGAAGCCTGCGCTTCCCTACCTAGTCGTTTTCGCGGCCGCGCTATCACTGCTGTCGCCATATTGCACTGCGGCCCAGCCTGCCGAAACGGAAACACCTCTTCCACCTACAACGGAGAATGTCACACCAGCACCAGAAGAAAAGGCTCCCGTCCCTAAACCAGCCGCCAAACTTCCCTGGGACGGCAAAGAAAAAGAAAGTGCGGCTGCAGCCCTACTTCCCGTAAAAAGTGCGCGGGACATACTTGCTCGCTACAACATCACCGAATCTGAACTCACCAAGTTCTTCAAAGGTGAGCCCATTGATGCGGATGAAGAAGGGGTCATGCTGAAAATCCTCTACCACATCCCTGGCTTTGGTCTGCAATGGATTGAGTCCTGGCGAGTCAAGGATGCATCGCTCGATGATCTTGCGTTGCATTCGAAGGAGCACCAGCTTGACGTCATTCCTCTAAAGGGACGGGTAAAGCATGTCACCAAGAAGAGCGTAGTGAAGGAACTGATCGAGCAGTATGAATTTGACCACTACTACGTAGCAGAAGTTGCGGTCAACGATTCAGGCTATCTCGCTGAAGTATTCGCACGGAAAATCCCTTCGAGCTGGAAGCTCGACACCGAAATGAATGAACCTGTGGAGGTTGACGGCCTGTTCATCAAGGTGGGCGGAGCTCAAGACGAAGTGGATGAACCTCGTCTGATTTTTGCGACCGGTCGCATCCGGTGGTATCCCGATCAAGAATCTAAAGAGCTTGCCCTCGGTCCCGACCAACTCCGCCTCACCAGCCACGGTCTGGACTGGGGCCAGTTTGAAGATGTCAAAAAAACAAACCGCCAGGGAATTGGCGAAATTGACCGCGAATCGTTCTATCAACTACTCACGGCCGTCAAGCGAGATGGTGGCAAAACCTTTTCTGCTCTGCCAGAAACCGAACTGTCGGTCGAGCCACTGCTCAACAACCCGCAAGCGATTCAAGGCAACATCTTCCCGTTCAGAGGCATCGTCCGCAGAATCACAAAAGTGCTTGTCGAAGATGCTGACATCCAAGAACGGTTCCACCTCGATCACTACTATCAACTGGATTGCTTTTTACCCTTAGGGCAAAAGCACCTTCGACTCGGCGAATCGCCCGAGCAGTCGGTGGAGTACAACAACGGCTTCCCCGCTACTCTCTGCGTCTTGGAGCTTCCGCCCGACCTATCGCCTAGCGAGAACATCCGCCAGGAACTCAATGTAGACGCCGTATTTTTCAAGACCTGGAGCTTCCGCTCTGAATTTACCGCCCGTCTGAACGTCCCCCAGCCGGCTCCCATGTTTGTGGCCTTCCGTCCCAACACGTTCGTTCCAGAGAAGGCAGTTACTCGCCCTGGCGATACGATTATTGGCATCGCGATCGCTGTGACCTGCCTATTAGGGATCGGGCTCTACTTCTGGAGCACCAAGCAAAACCAATCACAACCCTCGCTTCGTGATTCCAAGCCCTCGTCGGATCATCCCGACTTTAGTAATCTAAGTTAGCCGTCGCTGCCCCGCCTTCCCACCTCGCATTTCCCTACTACGTTGTCGCTTGCCAAGGCGAACTCCGTACCCGCCCGGAATCAAACATGAAACTTTTTGCTGCCGCCGTATTGCTCTTCCTCTGGTCGCAGCATGTTTTGATTGCAGCCCCGCCGGCGGCAAAAGCAGTCACTTTTAAAGGTGAAATGGCTCCTATCAAGGATGATGAAAAGCCGGGCACCAAGCGATTTGAAGTCACCATCATCGTTCCTAGCACCCTGGCAAATAACAAAGAGGCCACTTCAATCCTTTGGACGACCAAAGCCCAGGGAAGAGGCTCCCACCCTTGGCTGTTACGATTCGGCCAATGGAAACACCAGCCTCAAGTGGATGAATCGCGCCCACCGATCGACCAAGGCCTTGATCAGCCCTATTTGCACTACGAACATCAAACCGGCAAAAGCTTCGTTCCTCTCCTCTTCCCGTTTTTCAACACGCCTGATCCTTTGCAAATCGGTACGCAGTGGTCGGTCGGACGCGTTGGGTACCAAGTGATGCAGGAAGAACGTGATGCGACCGGCCCAACCTGGCGGATCGAAGGGAAGGGGCCTGCCAGCCTTCGCCGCAACATTCACCTCGACAAAGAAAACCATCTCATTCATACCTTGGCTGAAAAGCTATTCCTCGGCCAAGGACACGAGCAAGAACTCAACTACCAAATCACTGATATCACCGAGCTATCCGCTGACGAACTTCAAGCGTTGCAAACCCTGTTTCAAGAACTGGGAGAGATGCGCAGCGATCTTGGACTAGGCGACGCCGAAACGGTCGTAAGCCTGCAACCCAAATCCCTAGATCCCCTGCGTGAACCGGTGGAAAGCTTACTCAAGCGTGCCCAAGGAACTCTCCTGGAAGAGCTTCTTACCGATGCCAATCGCGACCTGCGAAACCAACGCGATCAGGCCGGCGCACTTGTAGCACTCAAACAAGCGATCCTTCTAAAGCCTGTGCCGCAGGTCACCACCAAAGACCTCAGCGGCAAGGAAGTGACCACCGAATCGCTGCTGGGCAAAGTTACCATTCTTCACTTTTGGGAATATCGTGACGTTCCCCTGGAACAACCCTACGGCCAAGTTGCCTATCTGGACTTCCTCCTGCGTAAATGGAAAGACCAACCCCAGGCAGACCAAGTCCAAATCCTAGGAGTCCACGTCGATCCCGACCTTGCCAGCGAAGAGACCTATCGTTCTGCCACTGCACGAGCCAAGCGCCTAAAAAACTTCATGAACCTTGGCTTCCCGATCCTGATGGACGAAGGAGAATGGCTCAAGAAGATTGGCGATCCTCGTCCCGTGGGTGGCCGTCTGCCGCTGTTTTTGGTCCTTGATCAACAAGGAAAGGTGGTCGAATACCACCCAGATGTTTATCCCGTGAAGGGACAGGAGGGGCTTGTGGAACTGGAAGAAATCGTCAACAAGCTTCTAAAGACCACGAAGCCCTAAATAAGACAACCGCGTCCCAAAGCTAAGCTCGGGGATGGTACTGGCTGTGGACCTTCTTCAGCCGCGATTGGTCCACGTGGGTATAGATCTGCGTGGTCGCAATACTTGCGTGTCCCAGCAACTCTTGCACTTGCCGTAGATCCGCGCCGCCTGCCAACATATGAGTCGCAAAGCTATGCCGCAGCGTATGCGGGCTTACTTCGTCTTGAATCCCCGCGCGAGCGGCATACTTCTTCACCAATTCCCAAATCGCTTCCCGCCGCAAGCGTTTGCCACCGCGTGAAAGCAACACCCACTCCGCATTCCTGCCTTTTACGGTACAGAGGTCCGGGCGTTCCTCGCGAAGATAGGCTTCAATTGCAGCAACCGCCTCTTCTCCAAGTGGTGTAAGTCGCTGCTTACTTCCCTTGCCCAAAGCCTTGCAATAACGCTCGGCCAAATGCAAGTCTCGCATTTGCAAGTTCGAAACCTCCGACACACGACAGCCGGTCGCATAAAGAAGTTCCAGCATTGCCCGATCACGCAGGGGATACGGATCATAGGCTTTGGGGGCCTCCAGCAATCGCCGCACCACGCTCGTCGACAAGACCGTTGGAATGTACTGCCACATCTTCTGGGTCCCCAGAAGCTCGGCAACATTGTCCTTTACGATTCCTTCCAGTTGCAGGTAGCGATAGAAGACCTTCAGCGCTACGATATGTCGCGACACACTTGCCGGCGTAGTTTCTCTTCCTGCAGCCAGCTGACATATCCAGCTAGGTCTCGCACCTGCAGTTTGGGGATGAATCGGTCATTCACCCATTCGCAAAAACGCTTCAGGTCACGCTGGTATGCGGCCAAGGTATTGGGGGCCAAGTGGCATTCCAGCCGCAAATAGTCCATGCAGGCCTTGGCCCAGCGTACCGCCTGCCCGGCCCGCTCCGTTTGAAGCGAGATTTTGGGTGCGATCAGCCTAGGCTTCAGGGGACGCATCAGGCGAAGACTTTTCCATCAAAAGGGGAAGGATTTTTAAAAACGGGGCGCAGGCACTAGTGGTCCAACTTTCCACCACTAACACCCCTTTATCGGCAGCGGAGACTCACTTCCCTGCATAAGGAATCTACATCACACGCTAGCAGACGCCAAAAACCGCCTCGAATCGGCCGAACTATAGGCCTGGTACGGATTTGCAACGTTCTAGCGATTCACTACAATTCGGCAAAATGCCTAAGAAAACCTGATCGGCCCACCCCAAAGAAGTTTTTGCCATGAAATTGCTTGTCACCGGAGGAGCTGGCTACGTCGGCTCGCATGCGGTCCGTAGGTTGATGCAGGCTGGGCACGAAATCTGGGTTTACGACAACCTCTACCAGGGACACGCAGCTGCCGTTCCTACCGGTTCGTTGATCGAAGGGGACCTGCTTGATCAGCCCAAGCTAGAGCACACGCTCCGCTCGCTAGGAATCGAAGCTGTCATGCACTTTGCCGCACTCGCCCTGGTGGGCGAGTCGGTTACTGATCCTGCCAAGTACTACCGCGGAAACGTCCAAGGCACCTTCCATTTGCTGGAAGCAATGCGTGCTACCGGCGTGAAAAAGATCGTTTTCTCCAGCACGACAGCCACTTACGGCGTTCCCGAAAAGATTCCGATCGCAGAATCAACGCCCCAAAATCCCATCAACCCATACGGGTTTTCTAAGCTAGTTGTCGAGCGAATGCTGGACGACTACGCCCATGCCTATGGCTTTGGATTTGCCGCACTTCGGTATTTCAACGCCTCCGGCGCTGCCAGCGACGGGTCGCTAGGGGAAGACCATTCCCCGGAATCCCATCTGATCCCCATTGTGCTGCAGGTCGCCCTGGGTCAGCGTGACGCCATCACGATTTTTGGCAACGACTTCCCCACCCCCGACGGCACTTGCATTCGCGACTATATCCATGTCGAAGACCTTGCCGAAGCACACCTCAAAGCCCTGCAAAGACTCAAGCCAGGCGAGGGGCTAAAGCTCAACCTGGGGACAGGGATTGGCTTTAGCGTTCAGCAGGTTATTGTGGCCTGCCGAAAGGTCACCGGGCACCCCATTCCGGCCAAGGTCGGCCCGCGGCGCGAAGGTGACCCACCAGCGCTGATTGCGGATGCCCGTGCTGCCCTGGCGGCCCTGGACTGGAAGCCGCAATATACGTCCATTGAGAACATCATCGCGACGGCTTGGCGTTGGCACAGTGCACACCCGCGCGGGTATGCCACCTAATACAGAACCTACTGTGGGGATGCGACATTCTCCTTTCGCTCCCCCCATCCTCTGTGTTAGCATTCCAGCATGTTGCCAATCATTGTCGAAAAGCCCTATCAGTTTGTACCACCTTACACCAGTACGCTGTGGTCTTCATTCTTTCTAACGACCCAGGTACACCGGTACTTCATCAAGAAGAATGAAGGGGTTGTTGATCACGAGATTCGTGAGCTTGACCACTTACGAAAGTCGTTCGACGCGGGGCATTCCATCCTGATGACCCCCAATCATCCCCGCACGGCCGATCCGCTGGCAATGGGGTTCATTGCGGAAGCGCTACCATGCCACGTCTACGCCATGGCAAGCTGGCATCTGTTTAATCAGCAATGGCTTATCCGCTGGGCCATTCGCCGCATGGGAGCGTTTAGTGTCAACCGCGAAGGAGTCGACCGCCAGTCAATCAGTACCGCCGTCGACCTTTTGGCAGAAGGCAAACGCCCACTGATTGTGTTTCCCGAAGGGGCGACCGCACGTACCAATGATTCACTCCGTGCCATGCTCGACGGCGTTGCCTTTATCGCGCGTGCAGCTGCAAAAAAGGTAACACGGCATAGTGCGCAAAAAAAAGTAGTGGTTCATCCCATTGCCATCAAATACCGATTTATGGGAGACATCCACAAAGTTGCCAATCAAGTCTTAACCGACATTGAAAAACGCCTCACCTGGCGCCCACGCCAAGAACTTCCCTTGCTAGTTCGCCTTGGCAAAGTTGGCAAAGCATTGCTTGGCCTGAAAGAACAAGAGTTCTTCGGCGAGATTCAGCAGGGCACACTAGCAGAACGATTAGAGCGACTCATCAATCACCTGATGCATCCCCTCGAACAAGAATGGCTAGGTGCACCACAATCCGGCGCCGTTGTTCCGCGTGTCCGAAACATTCGCGTAAAGATTCTGCCAGAACTGATCCACGGACAAGTCTCCGCAGAAGAGCGAGAACGCCGCTGGAGACAACTGGAGCACCTCTATCTGGCGCAGCAACTTTCGTGCTATCCGCCCGACTATCTGGCTTCCTACCCCAGCGTCGATCGTATCCTCGAAACGCTTGAACGTTTTGAGGAGGATCTAACCGACAAATGCCGCATCCATGGCAACCTCAAGGTGATCATTCAGGTTGCCCCCGGGATTGAGGTTTCCCCCGAACGAACCCGTGGCGCATCGGTAGACCCACTCATGATTCAAATTCAAGAGGCGCTCGAAACACGAATCCGCAAACTAGCCCTGGAATCACCAACGATTACCTAGGGCCCAAAACAAACCCGTCGCAAGTCGCTAAGAAAGTGCGGTCCACTTTCCATCACTGGACAGACTCCACGGGGTCCAGGCCAAAATCACTTTGGTGATCGAGATATCCGCCTTCTTCGGCTGAATAGAGGTCTCCTCAAGCGCAAGACTTGCGGGATCCAAACTAGTCTCTAACGCTTGCAGGTCCGCTTCAAACTGGGCGTTTAGATCGGCATAGCGTTGCTGATAAGCCCCCACCGTTTCCCCCGCAGCGGCAACATCTTGCCGCTCCGAAAACACTTTGGTCGCGCTCTTCAGCCCCGTCGTCGCCTTAGAGATATTCGTTGCACTGGCCAACTTGCGGCCAAACACTGCGCCTAGTACCGTGGATCCAAGGGTCATCACGGTATTCATCAGTTGCTGATTCGCTTGTGCCTTTTCCTTTTCCACCCGTGCCTCCGCTTTGCGAATCTGCTCGGTAAGCGAAGCGAGCTTGGGGGCATACTTCGCCCGCAACTTTTCCTTTTGCTCGTCACGCCTTTCTCGCGCAAGCTGGCCAAGCCTGACCCGAAAATCACCTTCCGACTCTCCCGGACTGGAGGCTGCCTTCAGCGATGCACATTTCAGAACTTTAAGCCGCTCAGTTCGATACAAATGATCCTTCAAGGCCGTCGTCAGGCCAGCCAACTTTTTGGCCCGTGTCAATTCTGACGGTACGTCAGCAAATGAAGCACCCTCTTCACCATTCGATTCCAACTCAGGCCCACCGTCATCCAGCACCGCCCCGGATTCCCACGGTTCTGCTGAAAGCTCCGTCGTCAGCAACGTCTGAATGGCAATATCTTTCCAATGATCAACTTCGGCGCTGGCCTGGGCAAAATGCACTTTGGCAGATCCAACCAGCGTTGGTCGGTAAACTAGCTTTTCACCTGCCGAAACACGTCCGCGTGCCGGCACGAACTTCTCTTCAAAGTCAGGCGGAACCATCGGATGCGCAGCAGATACCGTCACGCCATCCACTTCGGTCGCTACGCTGCTGGCCGGCGCTGCCGAACCTGATGCAGTCGGCGATTTGCGTTTTTCGGCCATCAACGTCGAAATCTGCTGACGGGTCAGCGGCCCGCGCAGATAAGAAAGTGCCCAGCGTGACTGCATCAGCAGGGGGGCATCCTCATGCACGTTGTTCATGAGGAACACACGATTTCCCAGCCCGGAAAGCGTTCGCTCCATGCTCGCTCGATCAAACGAAGTTCCTGCCTGCGTGCTCGCCCCTTCCAGGCCATCCAGCACACGCATTTTATCCCGTTCCGTCTGCAGCCTTCCCAAAAACCAGGTCCCGCAATTCGCCAATCCCTTGTAATCCAGATCTACTGGATTCTGCGTTGCCAGAACCACACCCAGGCCAAAGGCCCGCGCCTGCTTCAGCAGCGTCAGCATCGGTGTCTTTGAAGGAGGATTCTTGCTCGGCGGGAAATAGCCGAACACCTCATCCATATACAGCAGCGCTCGCAGGCTCGAACTTCCTGATTGCGCCCGCATCCATGAAATCACTTCCGAAAGCAGCAGCGTCACAAAGAACATTCGCTCTGCATCGGAAAGATGGGCAATCGACAGGATCGCCAGTCGTGGTTTCCCCTCCGGCGTATAGAGCAGTCGCTGAATATCCAGCGGCTCACCCGTCATCCAGGCCGAAAACCCAGGTGACGCGAGCAAGTTATTTAGCGTCGTCGAAAGCGTCACTCGATCCTTGGAGGGATAGAAGCTTTCCAGATCAAGCACTCCAACCTTGTCAAATCCCGGGCTTTGAATCGCCCGCACCAGCCCTGCCATATCCAAAGATTTTCCGGCCGTCCAAGCTCGATCCAAAATGGTCGAAATCAAAATATGCTCGCGGCTCCGCAGCGGGTCCGCCTCAATCCCCACCAGTCCCAAGAGGCTCGCCGATGCAGCAGATACCGCTTCACGCAGTGCATCAGGATCGGCCATAACTGCCGGGGAAGGAGCCGCAAACGAGCGTAGCACCGTTAGTGGCAATCCGGCATTGCTCCCCGGCGTGTAGATCGCCATATCCACAGCGTCTTTTAGCCGTTTGATTCGCTCAGGTGGTTGCCTCCATTCACCCAACCCTTTCTTCCATCGCTCGGCAACTTGCAAGGCATATTCCGCAGCACTTTTGCCGGACTTCGCAACTTCTTGCTCCTCAATCCACGGCGCAAAATCCTCTCCCCGGAGATCAGGAAACGTCAACAGCAGGTTCCCTAGATCCCCCTTGGGGTCGATCACCAAAGCGGGGATACCATCAATCGCTGCTTCTTCCAACAGCGTCAGTCCTAAACCGGTCTTGCCGCTTCCCGTCATACCCACAATCAGGGCATGGGTGTTCAAATCTTTCGAGTCATACAGCACAAGCTCTTCAATGGGCTTTGCGCTGGGCGCATCGTACTTCTTACCAAGATAGAACACTCCTAGACGTTCATAGTCTTCCATGGCAACTCTCGGGAATGGCGTTCAGCAATGTACGAGGATTCTCTGCAGCAGATTTGCTCAAGAGAATATATTATCCCCGCCGGCCCCTATCGGACCATATCCCTAAGAGATTCCAGTCCAGGCCGCAATCGGCGGCGGCTTTCATTGATGCAGCCAGGGCACACTAGCAGGGCAGCCGCAGCTGAAACTCTGTCCCTTGGGGCCCCGTAGAAACCAGTTCTAACTTGCCCCCTAGTGCTGTCGCGACTCGCTTACAAAGTGCCAGCCCCAAACCAACGCCCGGCGCGCTTGCTGCAGCCTCCTCCGCCGACTTGGAAAACGGCTGAAACAAACGTCTCTGCTGGGCGACAGAAATCCCCGGGCCGTAATCCTTCACAAAGAGAGCAATACTCTTTCCGTCACAGGCCCGAATCGAAATTCGCACCTCGGCTTCATTTTCGCCCCGCCCGTACTTGCAGCTATTATCAACCAGATTGAACAGGATCTGCTCAACGGCTACAGGGTCGGTTAGCAAAATCGATTCTTTCAGTTTCTCACTCTCCCACACAATAGCCAACTCTAGTCCTGCTTGGCCCGTGCGCTCGCGTAGCCGTGGCTCAATCCGCTCCATCAGTGATTCCATCCGAATGGGCTCGCGCCGTGCCTTGTTCTTTCCCCGCTCTAGCTGCGCATACTCCAGTACATTCTCCACTAAGTGGGCCAGCCGATCAGCCTCAGTCTTTAACGTTCCCGCGTAGGCCTGCCGTTGCTCATCGCTAGAGACCATATTTTCCGCGAGCATCTCCGCATACATGCGAAAGGTCGTTAGTGGCGTGCGAAGTTCATGCGTCACGGCCGAAACAAACGCCGCCCGACGCTCGCTAAGGGCTGTAACCCCTTGCAGTACCACTCCGGCCGCAATCGACGCCGCTAAAATCCCCAGCCAAGCGACAACCAGAGACCACCGAAGGGCCGAATTCCAAAGGCCTCCTTGGCCCGACTTTTCATCAAGCACCATCTCAACGGGAAGGGTTGCCAGCAAGTGCGGATGGCTGCTTTCAATGGAGAGTTGTGCCGCTTGAAAGGCAAACGGTGGCAATTGCAAATCATCCACCTCCGCTCGCAATTCTTCTTGCAGGTACTGCCAGTTCAGCCAAACGCCCTGCACCCAGTGACGTTCCCCTTGCTTCACCTGGCGAGCCAAAATCAATACTTTGTCCATCCACACAGGCTGCCATGCGCTACTGACGTATCGCTTCCTTGGCGACGACTTCTTCCATTCCTCGTCGGTCCGTCCCTTTCTTTTGCGTAATGGCCTGATAGACGGCGTTGCGATTCTCCAGGTCTTCAAATGCCCCTTTGCGAGGTTTGGCCATCCGCCCATTGTTCGTGGCCAATCCATTTTGGTTGTCGAGATTGATCCCCTCGCGCTGAGACGGAACATTCAGGAATGGGCCGCCACCATTTTGGCTTCCCGGCGAGTCCACATTATTACCATTCCCCTGGGTAATTCCTCGCGTCAAATTCTCTCCACCTTCTGGCAAGATGTAGTTATTCCCCACAATGGCAGAATTTGAATTCTGATAACCAAGGTCTTGTCCCGGCAAGTTAAGCAGCGTCGCAAGTTCCGTCTCGGTTGGAATGGCTGGCAACTGCGCAATCAAAACCTTCCCATCAATCTGTTTCTCCAGTTCCGCCAGTCGACCTTCTGCCTTTTTAATAGTCTCCAGCGAAACGGATGCTCGCAACACGACGTCTCGACTTTTCCCCTGGGGCACCAGGGGAGACCGCAACGGCTGATCGCCTTCTAGCTCAAAGTACATCAGCACATGATCAGGTAAGGGATTCGCTAAAAGCGGCGAAAGCTGCTGCGTCGTCACTCCTTTTCCGCCCCCAGTGATTCCCGCTTGGACCAGCGGCTGGAACGATTCCTCCGACCACATCGCCTCCTGGGCTAAAAGTGGCATCAGCTTCACATCCATGCGCCATAGCGCTCGCCCCACCCGCTCCTCTTGATCAAACTTCCGCATGGCCTCACGCTGGGCATCATCCAGATGAATCACCTTCTGGGTTAGCCAAACCAGTGGCACGAACGTAAGCGTCAGAACGATGGAATACCAAACCCAAGGCAGTATCGCGCGGCGACTCATGGCTGACCTGCCATTTCTTTGGCAAACATGTACCCTTTGCCCCGCACCGTCAGCAAGATCTTAGGTTCCGTGGAATCGTCACGCAGCTTTTCTCGAAGTCGCGCCACATGCATGTCGATCGTTCGCGTGGCGAGCCCCTCCGGCGAGATCCGCCAGACATGGGCCAGCAATTCCTCTCGCGCGATCGCTCGGCCCGGATGATTGGCAAGGTATCGAAGGAGCTCTACTTCACGCTGCGAGAGTTCCACTCGATCAGCATTCCCATGGAACCGTACCTCTTGCCTCAGCAGATCAGCCACCCCACCGGCAAACGGGATTTCCTCCAAATCGGTCGGTCGCTGGGGCGAGCGACGCATCACCGCCTCCACACGCGCCAGCAATTCCTTCACGCTGAACGGCTTCACAACATAGTCATCAGCTCCCAGCCGCAATCCCTCCACCCGGTCGCTTTCAGCGCCACGGGCCGTCAGCAAGATCACCCCCTGGGTTGGTCTCGTTTGCCGCAATGTTCGTAAAATATCCAGGCCGCTTCCCCCGGGCAGCACAACGTCCAAAAGGAGCAGGTCATAGCTCTGCCGAACCGCCATTTCGAGCCCTAACTTCGCATCCCCCGCTTCCAGAACCTGATACCCGGCATAATGCAGCGCATCGACAATTCCCCTACGAATGGAGGCATCATCTTCAATCGTCAAAATGGTTCGCGACATCACCCAAACTCCAGAGCCCCCCGAAACGCCTGCACCCTAAGTATAAGCAACGTCGTCAGCCCAGCACTGTAAACGCTTTGTAAAATGCCCGGACGACAGCCAATGGGCTAGATTTTTGCCCGCATCGCTCGAATCACGCGGGGTGCTCCGCTAGGATGAACAGCCGAGAAATCTTCCTTTTGGCAACTCTCGCCCGCCTCGCTTCTTTTTCAACCGACTCCCTATGACCTCCTCCAAACGCCGTTTTGGCATTTTTTCAGCGATCACACTATCGAGTGCCGCCGTCACCGTATGCCTTCTAATCGGCTGCAACCAAAACTCCACCATCAGCAAGGACCTGAATAAGCAGGGGAAAAAGATCATTAAGTCCAAGCGTGTCCTGACGGCCGCCGACCTCCCCCAAAAGCCTGCGCCCAAGTCCGATGCCACCGCAGATTCCACTGAAACCGGCGAAACCAAACTCGGCAGTACGGAAGCCTCCCGCCGATCTTCATCCACACCCTCTCGTTCCAGCAGCTCAGGCCGATTCCAAGGGGGAGGGGAGGGGACTGACATCCGCCGCATTGGCGCAGAGATTCAGCAGTCACTTGAACTTGGCCCGACGCTTGTAGTCTGGATATTTGATTCCACCGCGTCCGCACAAGACTTTGTCGATTCCTACCGCGACCAAGTCGCACGCCTCTACGAGACAACCCCGTTTCGCGACACCCTAGCCGCTGGTGACGCCAAACTACTCACGGCCGTCGTCACCTTCGATGACCAAGTGCAATTCCCACTCGATACGCCTACCGACAAATCCGACCTCATCTCGCAAGCCCTTGCCTCCACACCTGCCAGTAAGGCAACCGCAGAGAAGCCTTTTACGGCCGTTAAACAAACAGTCGAAAAGTTTAGCAAAGAGTGTCGAGACCAAGGGCGAGCCATGCTTTTGGTGATGGTCACCGATGAGGCAGGTGAAGACGTTGAACAGCTAGACGAAGCCACCAGCCTCCTTAAAAAGCAGGCTGTTCCCCTGTTTGTGATCGGGCCACCCGCTCCCTGGGGCCAAGTCAATCCGTTTCCGCCGGCGGCAGGCCAAAAGCCAGGTCAGTCTGGCGGTTCCGACAGCGACTATCCCCACTACGGACCCGAGTCTGTCGTGTCCGAGCGTGTTCACGTTTCGCTTCCCGCCGGCATTGGTGGTTTCCGCGTCACCAAAAATGATTTATTTGACTCGGGCTTTGGCTCTTTCGGACTCGAACGCATGTGCCGTGCGGGTGGTGGCGCTTACTTGGTGGTCCGCCCACGAAGCCTGGGTGGGTTTGGCAAATCGCAAACATGGCCGACCGGCACCGAGTTCCGCCTAGAAGCCAACGTCGCCAGTAAATACGCTCCTGAATACATTTCTCGAACCGAATACGATCGCTTGACGCAATCCAACAAAGCCCGCTTTGCCCTGGTGGAAGCGGCCAAGCAGGGCTTTGCCGATTGCCTAGTTAACCCTGACCTTCGTTTTGCAAAAGCCGCCAACGAGGCCCAGATGAAAACCCGCCTGGATGACGCCCAGCGCCAACCGGCGCGCATTGCCGGCCCGATCGACAAGCTCTACCAAACACTTCAATCGGGCGAGGCTGATCGAGAAAAGCTCACCTCGCCTCGGCTGCAAGTAGAGTTCGACTATGCCTATGGCCGCGTCCTGGCCGCTAAGGCAAGGAACGATGGCTACAACCAAATGCTCGCAGCACTCAAGAACGGCAAAGGGCCCAAAAACGAATCCTCCAATGAATACGTGCTCGAACCTGCCGACAACTACGAAACCAACAGCGCACTCAAGAAGATGGCCGAGAAGGCCAAACAATACCTAGAGCGTGTCGTTAAAGAGCATCCAGGTACCCCATGGGCCAAGTTGGCCTCAGACGACCTTCAGGTCCCCATGGGGTGGAAGTTTGCCGACTGACGAACTATTTGGGCCGTGCGGTTAGCAAGGCTTCAAACTCCATCATCTTGCCCGCTCGCATCACGACAATCTTCACCTTGTCGCCGGGCTTGTTCTGTCGCAGTGCCCCTTCCAAATCCTCAATGCCACGGATCTTGGTGGGGCCAATCTGAATGATCACATCCCCTCCCATAATCCCAGCCTTGGCTGCCGGTCCACTAGGAGACACCCCCGTCAGCGCGAGCCCCTCACCATTGCTGGCGAAGTCAGGAATCGTTCCCAAGTAAGGGCGGTCATTGTCGCCTCCACCAATCGTCTCGACCTGTTTAATCTCAACGTACTCGGGGCGTTTTGCTGCTGCATCGGTCGCATCGATGCACTCCATCAGATAATCGGCGATCTTCCGCATCCCAACAATATTCAGCTTGTCAGAATCGTCGCTAGGGCGGTGATAGTCCGTATGGGTTCCCGTAAACAAATGCAGCACAGGAATCTGCTTGGCATAAAACGAGGAATGGTCACTGGGGCCAAACCCTCCGGCATGCTTTGTAAGCTTGAGCCCCAGCTTCCCGCCAAGTGCATCGACCAGCGGATCAAACTCTTTCGCAGTTCCCGTTCCATACACAATCAGTTTGTCATCGGCCAACCGTCCCACCATGTCCAGATTGAACATGGCAATCGTGCTCTCCAAAGCAAATCGTGGGTTGCGAACATAGTGGGCACTTCCCAAGAGGCCACGTTCTTCTCCCGTAAAGCCAATGAAGACAATCCGCCGCTGCATCTTCTTGCCACGGGAGGTTAGCCGTTTTGCCACCTCCAACAGTGTCGCCGTCCCCGAAGCATTGTCATCAGCCCCATTGTGGATTTCGGTCGTCCAAGGAGCCAAGGAGCCCATCCCTCCCATCCCCAGGTGATCGTAGTGGGCTCCTACGACAATGGTTTCTTGCGCGAGCGCTCCTTCGGCAGGCAGTTCCGCCAGCACATTCTTGACTTGCGCCTTCTTTTGTAGCAGCTTGACTTCGCCTTCACCTCGCCAGGCCCCGAGCGCTCCGCTCCGAGGTTTCAAGTCGCCATCGATCTCATTCTCAATCGTTTGCAAACTCTTGCCTAGCGACTGCTCAACCAGCGGCTCAATCGTCTTCCGAGTACAAAATAATACCGGAATCCCAGCCGAGCCAGAATCGTCGCCGGCTCCCGTCAGTCCCGGCAACTTATCGGTGTCCCCCAGCAGTTCTTTACCAGCCTCCGCCACATCGGCCGCGGCATCGGCAATCTGCTTCACCTTGTCATTTCCATTCGCATTCGTTTGCTTCGACTTTTCAAAGATGTCGAGCGTCTGCTCCCATTGTTTCGCCAGCATTTCGCTCCGTTGCTTTAACTCCAGCGAATCATTCACAAAGAGGACACCAACCGCGCCATGCTCTTTGGCGTTCTGAATCTTGCGTTGGAAGGGGGCATGTCCCGAGGGCTTCGTTCCATTGAAAACGCTCTTCTCATCCTTTTGTTGTGGCTCTTTCCGCAAGATCACAACAATCTTTCCCTTCACGTCTACCCCTTCGTAGTCGTCGTAGGAATACTCTTTGGCCGAAATACCATACCCAACAAACACCAAGGGAGCAGCAAACTTTCCACTTCCGCCGATCGCTAACGGCGAAAAGCCCTTTTCAAGTTCAACGGATAACCGCTCCGCCGTTCCTTCTTTGAACAGCACCAGCGTATTATTCTCGCGCTCCCCCAGTTCGGTATTCAGGCTAATCTCGAAAGGCTGAAACGGCTTACCGTCCACCACATCCGTCTTTAGCCCCATCGCCTGGAACTGCTCTGCCAAATAATCGGCCGCCTTATCAAGCCCAGCGGTGCCAACTCCACGTCCTTCCAATTCGTCCGATGCCAAGTGCCCCACCCAGGTCCGCAGCCGACCTTCAGAATCGGCAGCTTCATCCCCCCAGAGTTGCGGCGTACAGCTCGCCCCCAAGACCAGCGCCACGCCTGCTGCTTTTCGGCCCCAAAGCCTCAGCCACAACATCACCCCACGGTTAGCCTGAGCCTTTTGTCGACAAATCGTCATGCAGCACCCACAGATTTCAAAAGAAGTCTCTACCTGAGCTGTTCAACCGATAATCAGACGCTTCCATCACGTCCAGCAATACCAAGAGCACACCTGCAACGAGGCCCGATTGGCTCTCACACCATTCTCTCGACTTCATCGCACCCGGGCAACCATACCTACCACCCTGTCACACCCAAGCCCACTTTGCCTATGCTAGGAATTCCTCCTAGAACAATCCCCAACATGGCTCCCCAACTCTCCCCCTTTTTCCTTCACCGCTGGAACCTCTTTGCCAATGTCCACCAATCCCTCGGGTGTTATTTTCGATGTTGATGGCGTGTTAGTTGACTCATACCTCCCGCATATGCTCAGTTGGCAGCAGCTCGCATCAGATCTGGGGCGAACCTTTACGGAACAGCAATTCGCTGCCACCTTCGGCCGAACAAGCCGTGAGATCATCGCAGCCGATTGGCCCGACCTCGCCACCACTCCCGCAGAAATTGCCAAGCTTGACGAACGCAAAGAGTCTCTTTACCGCGAGATCATCGCTCAGCAGTTTCCTGGCATGGATGGTGCCACAGAACTGATCGATCAATTGGTGAATGCCGGAATCACCCTCGGCGTCGGTTCGTCGGGCCCGCCTCCCAATGTCCATTTGGTCCTTGAAAAGCTAGGGCGAAAGGCATCCTTTCGCGGAGTTGTCACCGGGCAAGATGTGACCCACGGCAAGCCTAACCCACAGGTCTTTTTAATGGCCGCTGAGCGAATGGCGATTCCTCCCAACCGCTGCGTTGTGATTGAAGATGCTGCCGCCGGAGTAGAAGCAGCCCACCGCGCCGGCATGAAGTGCATCGCATTACACAGTCCCGGTCGCGACGGCAGCAAGCTTTCCGCTGCCGATCTAATTGTCCCATCACTTCGTCAGGTTACCGCAGCCACCATCATGGACCTGCTATCACGCTGAATTGGCGGCAGCGCCCCCTCGAAAATTCATTGCCGTAAGGCTACCCATCCACCAAAAACCCCCATTTGCAACGGGAAAACGCGGGTGCTGGTAACTCACGTCGCCAGAAATTATTCTACAAGGTTAAAGCTCTGGATTCTCTCTCCTGCTGATCCCACCTGAGGACAATTGAAAATGCTCCATCCCACCCCACTAATCGCAAGCTCCCGCCTAATCACGCTTGCACTTGGACTCCTGGTAGCGACTTCCAATCTTGTCAAAGCGCAGGACCTGTTTCCCGATAAGAATCTGGAAGCGGCCGTCCGCCAACAAGTGTTTGAAAAGCGCGGCAAGCCAGAACCACTCGTAGAAGCCGACGTCGTCAACGTCTCGGTCGTCCGCGCCAACGGCAAGGGAATCACCAATCTGGCTGGCCTTGAAAAGTGTCGCAGCCTGCGTGAACTCCACCTAGAAAACAACCAAATTGTCGATCTTGCCCCGCTTAAGGACCTGAAGGAAATTCAGCTTCTTGACCTTGCCAAAAACAAGATCGCCTCCTTGGCTCCTCTTGGCGAGCTAACCGCCATCCAATACCTCAAGATCGACAACAACCAAGTTGCCGACTTGGCTCCGCTCCAAAAGATGAGCAACCTCCGCAATCTCTATGCAGAGAACAATCAAATTCGCGACCTTGCTCCACTTTCAGGGCTAACAAAGGTTTACTCGCTGTATTTGGACGGCAATCCCGTCGATAACGTTGCTCCGCTGGCTCCCCTTAAGGGGATGGAGCGACTGGGGCTGAAGGGGACAGCGGTGAATAACCTTTCACCACTCGCAGAAATGACCGAGCTTAGCTACCTGTTCCTTCAAAACTCCGGCGTTCAAGACCTTGGCACGCTGGTCGCCATGGCCCAAAAGGATGCTGCTGGGCAAAAGCGATTTGCTCCCTTCTGGCGAATCTACCTGACCGGCGCCAAGCTGCCTGATGCAGCCAAGGCCCAAGCGGAAGAGCTAAAGAAGCTCGGTGCTCGCGTTACCATTGAATAGTCGCCAAAAACGACTCCTCAAACGACAAAGCCCCAGTGTTTCACTGGGGCTTTTTTATTGCCTATGCCTGAACAAGTTCTAGCAACCTGGTCCTACGCTCAAAAACGATGTTCCAAATTCGACTAGTGGTCCAGGATGAACTCGTTGCTATTGAGCAGCGCCCACCAAATATCTTCCAAAGCCGACGTTGGCTTCTGGCCATTTCCTCCCAAGATGGTTTGAGCAGCTTCCATCTCTCGCTTGGTCGGTTTACGAGATAGGGCCGCCAAAAACAGATGCTCGATCTTTGCATCCGCTGGCAAGTCACTGTTCACGACGCTCTTCAGGAATCCATCATTCTGGCTACTGACTGCTCGACGCATCAACTCGCCATCTAGCATCACCGAAGACTGACGCATGCTTCCATCAAACTGGCTCGTTTCCGAACCATCATCCGTCGCCATGTTTTGATTGAACTGTGCCAGCCACTCACGACGCGACTTTTCTAGGTTCGCACCGCCAGCACTTCGTCCCAGCTTGGCAGCCGAAACCAGCGAATCAAACACCTCTTCCGCTTGCATCTGCCGCGTGTAATACCGGCTAAAACGAGCGGTGGCTCCAATTTCAGGCGTATCGGACTCATTCCCTGGCCGAATCTGGCTGGAAAGGGCAAACGACTCACTCTCCACGATCCAACGAACCAAGCGACGCATGTCATACTTGGCTTCCGCAAAATTCACGGCAATGCCGCGAAGTAGCTCCGGATGCGAAGGGCTGTTGTGGGGCCCCATATCATCCACAGGCTGCGTAAACCCATACCCAAAAAAGTGTGCCCACAAACGGTTTACCGCTGCCTGAGCAAAATCATCACTCTGCGTAATCAGCCGTGCCAGTTCGGCCCGACGATTCACTTCATCAACTCGGCCACTGGCACCAATCGTCGTTCCATCAAGGAACGTTGGTTCCGCCACCTTCATTTCGCCCGATAGCTGTTGGAAGTAGATCTCACCAGACTTAGTCACCCCAGGCCGATCTACAAAGTCCACATCCACAAGCTCTGATTCTGCTCCCTTGTTCTTCACCTGCATTTGGCGGAAGAATGCGTTGAGCGACCAAAACTTCTGCTGTGACCAATCCTGCCATGGATGCGAATGACACTGAGCGCACTGCAACTGATGCCCCATGAAAATGCGAACCGTTCGATCGGTTGCAATCGAAGCATCATTCTCAGCACCAGCAATCAGAAAATTCACCGCTCCATTAAACTGCTCTTTGCCAGGGTGGCTTGCCCCCTTGGCGGTCAGCAATTCATGGACAATCTCGTTGTAGGGGCGGTTCTTTAAAAACGCCTCTTCCAAATACATTTCCAGGCCGGCGCGACTTACCGAATCATTGCCGGAAGTCCCAACCGTACGGCCAATCAAAACGTTCGTCCAAACCCGAGCCCAGTGCTTGGCATATTCCGGTAAATACTTGGCATCCGTCTGCAGCGTGGTAATCAAACCTTGCTGCTTAAACGGCGAGCGATCCTCCACGAACGCGCGAGCCTCTTCTGCCGAAGGAATCCGCCCCAACATCCGCAGATAAAGCCGGCGGCACCACTCGCTATCCGTCGCTCTTGGCGAAGGTGCAATTCCTTGCAACTTCCAGCCTACTTGCAGCTGTTCATCGATAAAGTGAACCACCTCTAAATCGCGATCTTGCTCACGATGGCCACTATTAAAGGCCAGAGGATTCCCCTTCAACTTGGCTGCCATCGCGTCCAAGCGTTTTTCGTCTTCGGCCGATCGAGCCGCTTCATTCTCTTCCGAAGTCCCCAGAACTGGCACTGCGGCCAATTCAATATCGTCGGAGTTGCGACTCTTATCGTTCTTCGTCGCCAGTCCGCCGGGCTTCGCAGCCCCACGGCCGTCCTTCGTTACGTTTCCATTGGCTGCGATCTTCTCCGCGCCACTCCCGCCTTTACCCGCCAAGGCTGCGGCATCAGGAACTTCCGCTTCGCCCTTGCCATTTGCAACCGTAGCCGCTTGATCGTCTTGCGAAAGATACAGCCCCAAACCGCCAATTCCAACACCAAGCCCCAGCACCCCAGCGGCCAAACTCAGCCATTGTGTGCTTCGGCTTCGCCTTACAGATTGGCGTTTTCCACCGCGCGAATCACTCTGGAAAACGGTTTCGAATTCGCCGCTAGTCCGAACGACGACCGGTGGAGGAGTAACTGTCCCAGGCAATTGCCCATCGGCCCCCATGACCGGTTCACGACTCAGCTTGCCATCACCCAGCGTGCCATCTCGCACTGCGCGTTCATACGCCGCCAGGATGGTGCCGCTAAGGTCAGGAGGCGCAGCGCCCCCCAGCACCTCGGCGAGGCACGCATCAAGCATCGTATCTTCGCGATCCGGAGTCATGACGTTCGTGTAACCCTTTCAAATCCCATCAAAAATCTAACGTGCGTCCTCTTCATCACGACGCAACTTTTCTTCGACACATGCCCGCAGCTTTTGTTTTGCCCGTTGCATGAGGTTCTTCGCGCCGTCCTCGCTCAACTCCAATGACTGAGCAATTTCTTCGCGACTGCAATCCTTTCGGAACCGCATCTCTAGCGCTTTCCGAGCCCGTGCACCCAAACCATGCAGGCAGTCTCGCAACGCATCCAAAGCACGATCCCCACCATCATTCCCTGCCCAATTCGACCACGAGTGATCTAACTTTTCCACATCTTCCACCGAGATGACTTTGCCTCGACGGCGATGATGCGAAATCAGCAGGTTCTTAGCAATCGTTCGCAGGTAAGCAGCCGTTGCCGCAGAGTTGATCTCTTCAAACGGCCTTTGCATCGCCGCCAAAAAGGTCTCCTGCGTCAAATCGTCTGCCAACGAGGCTTCACACCCCAAAACACGCAAGTACCGCCAAATCCCCCCCTGAAACTCTTCGATCAGGCGGGCCAAAGCCGGGACTCGGGAAGTGGGAGGTGGAGCTTCGCTCATAACCCTAAAAGCTAAATGCCCTTACAGGGGCAAAAGTACTCTCGAAAACATCGAGATAGACACAAACCCTTGGCACACAACACTTTACAAGACAACCAATTCAGCCAATCGCCACTAAAAGACTACCTCACCAGACAAAATGCGCCGTTTTTATTAAAAAAACCACCCCACTTCGAAAACGGCACCCCCACCTAGGATGGAGGATAAAGTCTTCGCAAACCAGCAAACCTTCACAGGACTCGCTAATCTCTCTTGCCTCACACAAACCCTTTAAGCTACGATCCTGGGTCATCGCACCGGAAGCAAAAATCGGCAACTAGATCGTTCCCGTCGAATCTAAGTCGTCGAAAGAGAAATGTAGGATCTCGACAAGGAATCATTGCAATGGGCTACGCTTTAGGAGAACTGGCGCAGCTAGTGCAAGGCTCGGTCGTTGGTGATTCCAGTATCGTCATAAAAGGCGCCAGCACAATATCGGCAGCTTCCGCGGGGGAAATCACCCTCGCCGACAACCCCAAACTCGCCACCCGATTATCTCTTTCGCCAGCTGCGGCAGTCGTTATCTCCGCCCCGTTTGAGCCCCTTAGCATCCCTTACATTCTGGTAAGCGATGTTCATGCGGCTTTTGCCGAGATCGTCAAACACTTCATTCCGCCTCGCCTTACCAAGAATGTCGGCGTTAGCCCGCACGCATTTATCAGCCCATCGGCCAAACTTGGCAATAACGTTCAGGTCTATCCCGGCGCCTACATTGGCGACGATGTCGAGATCGGCGACAACACGGTGGTTCATTCGGGGGTTCGCATTCTCGAAGGGAGCCGCATCGGCCAATCGACCATCCTGTTCCCCAATGTGGTCCTTTACGAAAACACCGTCATTGGCAGTCGCGTGCTCATCCATGCAGGCTGCGTCGTTGGAGCTTATGGGTTTGGCTACTCGTTCGTCGATGGCAAACACAAAATCTCCGCGCAGCTTGGCAATGTCGAGATCGGCGACGACGTCGAAATGGGAGCCTGCACCACCGTTGATCGTGGCACGTATGGACCCACTCGTATTGGCGACGGCTGCAAGTTTGACAACCACGTCATGATTGGCCACAACGCAAGAATCGGCCGGCACAACCTGATTTGCTCACAAGCAGGTGTCGCAGGCAGCTCATCCACAGGCGACTATGTGATCATGGCCGGCCAAGTCGGCGTTCGCGACCACGTCCACGTTGGAGACAAGGCGGTCATCGGCGCTAAAAGCGGCGTGATGAATGATGTTCCTCCATCCGCCCGCGTGCTGGGCGCACCCGCCATCGAAGAGAAAGAGCAGTACCTCGTTTGGGCCGCGATGCATAAGCTTCCCGCCATGCGGAAAAAGCTAATCGAGCTTGAGCGAGAACTGGCGGCACTCACCCAGCAATCCACTGCCACAGAACCCACTACCGAACCTGCATCCTAGTATGTCACACGATGCTGCATAGTCACGCGTTAACAGACTCCTCGCTTTCCCTCACGACACAAGCGCCACAGCGAATTGGGCTCGTCGCTGGCTGGGGCCGGTTTCCTATCGTCGTGGCAGAGTCTCTCAAATCGGCTGGCCACCAGGTCTTTTGCATTGGCCTAGCCAACCATGCCGATCCCGTGCTTGCCAAGGTTTGTGACGACTATTTGCCTTGCGGCGTCGCCAAGCTAGGAAAACAGATTCGTTACTTCCGCAGAAACGGCGTAACCCAGGCTACACTCGCCGGCAAACTGTTCAAGCATCGCTTGATCTTTGGCCGTTTCGGGTGGCTACCGCTACTACCGGACTTTCGCACCGTCCGAACTTTTATCCCCTTTTTCATCACCCGCTCCAAACGACTCAACGACGATTCCATCCTGACAGCCATTGTTGAAGAATTTGCAAGTGATGGAATCCAGCTCATGCCCGCCACTGATCTCGCCCCGGAGCTTCTCGTGAAACTAGGAACCCTAACTCGTCGAGAGCCAACCACTGCCGAAAAGGAAGACATCACTTACGGTTTTCAGGTGGCAAAAGACCTGGGACGTTTGGACATTGGCCAAAGCGTCATTGTCAAACGTGGATCGGTAATCGCCGTTGAAGCGGTCGAAGGGACCGACCTTTGCATTCGTCGAGCCGGTGAACTTGTCAAACAAGGTGGCTTTGTTGTGGTGAAAACGGCCAAGCCCCAGCAAGACATGCGTTTTGATGTTCCGACCATTGGTGTTGGCACGCTAGAGACGCTACATGCCGCTGGAGGCAAGGTGCTTGCCGTAGAGGCCGATCGCACGATTGTCGTCGATCAGGCGGAAGTCATCGCCATGGCCAATCGCCTTGGCATGACCATCGTCGCCGTTAACGAATCCTAGAACTCGCTTCTTAAACGTACAGTTCAAGCGTTCGGCGGCTATAAGCATCCAAATCGCTGATCTTGGGAACCAAGTAGCGGACGCCAACCGCATCAATTACCAGTGCCTTGTCCGGCCCCAGACGCCGCACATCTTCTTCCTTCTGCAGGACGAACTTTACGCGTCCACGATCCGTGTCGACGACCCACTCACAAGGCTCAAGCATTCCGGAGAAGCTGACGATCCGCTTCAAGACCGGAACGAACTCGCGCTCCGACAGCTCAACCTCCAGGATTTCGCGGTCCCCCTTGGAAATTTCGCTGAGATCACGAATCAAAACCACTTCAGCCCCTTTGGGACTCACCAGCGAAATCCACCCCTCGCGCCCCGTATACGGAAAGAGACGCTGCGGACGGACCTGCTCATGCCGCGTGCCATCAGGAAGCGTAACGGCAAGCTGCCCCCAGCGATCACGCGAGAGCGTACAAATCACACTCGGCGTTTTTTCCTGGCTCATTCGGACACTCCTGTCACAACACTTTCTTCCAATCCTTGCCCCGTCAGCTCAAACTGGGCTTTATGCAATCGGAAGTAAGCTCCCTGTTTCGCCATCAGTTCATCGTGCGAGCCGACCTCGGCAATGCAACCATCTTCCATCACAACAAGCCGACTTGCATTACGTAGCGTGCTAAGTCGGTGGGCAATGGCCAGCGTTGTGCGGCCGCGAGTCAGGTTGTCCAGAGCGCCTTGAATCTCTCGTTCAGTTTCGGTATCCACACTCGACGTTGCTTCGTCCAAAATCAAGATTCTTGGATCCATCAGCAAGGCACGCGCAATCGAAATCCGTTGCCGCTCACCGCCAGATCGCGCCTGCCCACGTTCCCCCACCACAGAATCGTATCCATCTGGCAGACGCAAGATAAAATCGTGTGCGTGGGCCGCTTTGGCCGCATTCACAATCTGCTCGCGTGTCGCATTGGGTACCGCGTACGAAATATTGTCTGCAACCGTTCCGTAAAATAAAAACGGTTCCTGCAACACAACGCCAATGTTGCGGCGATACTCCTCCACGGGAAAAGACCGAATGTCGACGCCGTCGACTTTGATGCTGCCAGAGATAACGTCGTAAAACCGGCACACTAAATTTGCCAGTGTGCTTTTACCGGCACCGCTCGGCCCAACCAGTCCGATCATTTCACCAGGGGCAATTTGCAGGCTCACTCCCTTAATCACTTGCCGCGTGCCGTACTGGAAGCGGACATCCTCAATCACAATACTCCCCTCAACACGGCCTGGGTGCACCGGGTTAACAGGCTCTGCAACGCTCGCCGTTCGATCCAAAATCTCAAAAATTCGGTGGGCAGAGGCCGCCGCACGCTGCGTGTTCGCCCACACGCGACTCATCGAATCGAGCTGGTTATAAAACCGGCCGATATACGTGAAAAAGCCCTGTAAAACACCAATACTCACTTTGCCATTCAGCACGAAGATCGCGCCCACCACCCAAATCACGAGGTTGCCAATATCCGTAACCAGCCCCACCATCGGCTCGAAGAATGACCAAACCGGATTGAGTCGGTCGGCCGCCCCTACGACGGTTTCATTCGACTTTTCAAAGCGGTCAATCTCACGTTGCTCTTGAGCAAACGCCTTCACCACACGAATGCCAGGGATCGTATCTGCCAGCACGCTAGACATCTCACCCCATGCTCGGCTTCCTAGCAAAAAGCCATGCCGCAATCGTCCGCGAATGACGTAAGTAATCCAAATGATGAACGGAAAGGGGGTCAACGTAGCTCAGCGTCAACCAAGGATTGATCGAAAACAGGATGATCGTCGTCAGCACAATCATGATGACGTTTGTAATAAAATCGATTAGCGTCAACGTGATGTAGTTGTTGATGCGATCCGTATCGCTACTCAAACGGGACATCAAATCGCCCGTGCGTTTTCCACCAAAAAACTCCAGCGACAATCGCTGCAAATGGGCGTAGGTATAATTTCGCAAGTCAGCCGCAACTCGCTCACTGGTTTGCGCCAAAATATAGGCCCGCATCCAGCGAAATAGCCATGCCAGCACCGCAGCGGCCAGCATTCCCCCTAAGCACTGCAAAAACAGCGTCCAAGCAAAAGGCTTGGACGGATCTTTTACTTGAGGAACCAGAACCTTATCGATCAGCGGAATGGTTAGGTAGGTGGTAGTCAACGCCGCCAACTGCCCCAGCACCATTAGCACCAACCCCAGCAGGATCCACCATTTGTGCGGGCGAGCAAATCTTAGCAGTCGAAAAAGGGACTGCGCCGGCGGAAGCTGAGCGCTGGGCTTGCACGTTTGGCAAACCGGATCATCCGCCGGAAGAAGCGCACCACACGATGGGCAAACCGTCTGACTGAGCGTGCTGCCATGCAACGCATGCCCGCTCAGATTTCGGTTTACCTCTTTAGAAAAGTTATCGGCTGCAGCAAACTCCGTCGCGCTAAATCGCAAACGTTTTAGCAGTCGCTCACTTCCCACCACATCCAAAAAACCTGCCCCCAAATGCTGGCGACAGAGCGTCGATTCAATCTGGCCCAGCTCCCAAGAAAACGTTGGCTCGATAATCGTCCGACCATTCTCCGGCAGGACGTCGACCCACGCCAAAAGTCGCCGAGTGGTCAGCGCCGCATGCCCGTCGGCAAAGCGCAGGTCGTCGCTCAAATCCAACTTCAGCTGGGCAATTACTTCTTCACCGGGAAGCAATGCGGCCGAAACAACCCCAGACCAGGGGATACCACCTGGGGCAGATTTCGAGAAAAACGGCAGGGAGATCTTCACGAGGGAAACTTCAGGAGGGCAGGGGAGCAGCGGCGGAAACCAGTATCATATCCCAGAAGACGGGCCCGCCAATCGGCATTTCTGGGAAGGATAGGCCAATCTCGCTAACAGAAGGACCTTCCAGCACCATCGGACTTTGGAGGCAACCTGCGTTGACCGGAAAGCCCGACTTGGAAAGATTCAGCCGGACTAGCCATTCAATATCTTGCCCTGGCTATCCATTTTATCATAATGAACCTAGATCCTTGGCAACCCCCAGGGGGGCACTGCAAAGGACTTAAGCGACACAAAACGTGCAAGTTCTTCAAAAAGTGCTTCTACCAAGACGGTTTTCCCCAAACAGATCAACGTATGCTGTTGGATGGCGGCCGTTGGCCAATGTCGACTTACCATTGCGTGGCCAGTTCTGCCGGTTTTGGTGAGTTCAACGGATAATTTGTTACCTTACGTGCCGATACAAGTGGGAGAATTTTAGTTAACGTCCACCCAAAAACACCCTGCGTACGACCCGATAGAATCGCTGAGAACCTCGATTACAAGCCGAAAATCCCTGGGAATAGAAGCCCAGCCACTCGGATCAATTGAATAAGTCTCGCGTCGCGTCTCACGTGGATCGGTCCGTTCTGGGCCGCGAACAGATGCCCAAGTTAGGTCGTAGAAGTTGCCACTGGCCTCCCCAAGCACTTCGCATCGCCATCGATGCAAGCCGCTGCGAAGCCTCCCGAGTCTCTTATCTTTCCGCTTAACTTACCCCTCTCCCAAGTCACACCTCCTCTCTGTCGATCAATCGATTCACCACCTTTATGGAATTCCGAAAAGTCAACGCGTTGCGTGGGCCGAACTACTGGGCCAACTTCCCCTGCCTTGAGGCATGGGTCGACCTGGGTGAATGGAAAGACATCTCGTCCGAGATGATCCCCGGCTTCAACGATCGAATGATTGGCCTGCTCCCAACGATGATCGAACATCGTTGCAGCGTAGGTGAGCGTGGCGGTTTCTTCCAACGCCTGCACCGTGGTACGTACATGGCCCACATCCTGGAACATGTCACGCTAGAGCTGCAAACTTTGGCCGGGACCGAGGTCGGCTTTGGCCGTGCTCGTGAAACGTCTGAAGATGGCGTTTACAAGGTTGCCATCGAATTCGTCAGTGAGTCCCTCGCTCGAGCTGCCCTCGAAGTGGGTCGCGAACTCATCATGTCTTGCATCAAGGGAACTCCCTTTGATGTTGCCGCCGAAGTCAGCAAGCTACGCGACATCGCCTACGATAGCTGCCTCGGCCCAAGCACGGCTGCCATCGTCAACGCCGCAACGGCCCGTGGCATTCCGCATCACCGCATGAACAGCGGCAGCTTGGTCTCCCTAGGCTATGGCAACAAGCAACGTCGCATCTGCACGGCAGAAACCGACCGCACCAGCGCTATCGCGGAAATGATCGCGCAAGATAAGCAGCTCACCCGGACCTTGCTAAAGTCGGTTGGCGTTCCCGTTCCTGAGGGAGAGCCTGTCGATTCAGCCGAACATGCCTGGGAAGTCGCTCAAGAGATCGGCCTACCCGTTGTAGTAAAACCTCAATACGGCAACCATGGCCGTGGCGTAGTAACTAACCTCTCCACGCAAGAACAAGTGATGGCAGCTTATGCCGTCGCTCGTGAAGAAGGTCGTTCGATCGTTGTGGAGCGTTATGCTCACGGCCACGACTATCGCATGCTAGTCATCGGCAACAAACTGATTGCCGCCGCCCGTCGCGAACCACCGCACGTTATCGGCGATGGCAAATCCACCATCGAACAACTGGTCGCGAAGGTCAACGAAGACCCACGTCGCAGCGATGGCCATTCGACGGTGCTTAGCATCATCAAGCTCGATGCCATTGCTCAAAGCGTACTGGCAGAACAAGGCTTTACGCCAACGTCCATTCCTGCCGAAGGACATTCGGTTATCATTCGTCGCAATGCGAACCTCAGCACCGGTGGAACGGCCGTGGATGTTACAGACGAGGTCCATCCTAGCGTGGCAGAACAAGCCGTTGATGCCGCTCGTGTCATCGGCCTAGACATTGCTGGAATCGACGTCATTTGTGAAGACATTAGCCAGCCACTGGCTGAGCAAGGTGGCATCGTTTGCGAAGTGAATGCAGGCCCAGGGCTTCGCATGCACTTGCAACCCTCCGATGGCAAGCCCCGTGCAGTGGGCGAAGCCATTGTCGACATGATGTTCCCTGAAGGAAACAATGGACGGATTCCCGTCGTCGCGGTGACAGGCGTCAATGGAAAGACCACCACCACACGTTTGGTTGCTCACATCTTGGGCGTGACCGGACGCACAGTTGGCATGACCTGCACCGATGGTATCTACGTCGGCAGCCGCCGCATTGATACCGGCGATTGCAGCGGACCAAAATCCGCTCGCTCAGTTCTCAACAATCCTGCGGTAGAAACTGCCGTGCTAGAAACAGCACGTGGCGGCATCCTGCGTGAAGGTTTGGCCTTCGATCAATGCGATGTAGCGGTCGTTACCAACATTGGTGAAGGTGACCATCTGGGTCTTGCCGACATCGACACGCTGGAAAAGCTGGCTCGCGTGAAGCGTGTCATTGTGGACGTTGTCCCGCCGACCGGTGCTGCCGTTTTGAATGCAGCCGACCCGCTGGTCGTCGAAATGGCCTCCAAGTGCAATGGCCAAGTTGTCTTCTTTGATCGCAATGCTGCCAACCCACTGTTGGCGGAACGTCGCGAGGCTGGTGGCCGCGTTGTATTTGTTCGCGATAACTCGGTCGTATTGGCCGATGGACCTTCGGAATTCTCGCTGTTGTCGCTGGAACGCATCCCGCTGACACATGGCGGCAAGGTTGGCTTCCAAGTCGAAAACGTCTTGGCTGCCGCAGCTGCTTGCTGGGCCCTGGGCACACCTGCCGAAGTGATTCGCTTGGGCCTAGAAACCTTTGCCAGCACCGTTGGCAAGTCGCCAGGCCGTTTTAACCTATTCCGCATCAACGGGGCAACGGTGGTGGTCGATTACGGCCATAACACCTCGTCGCTAACTGCTCTGCTGGATGTGCTCGCACAGTTCCCGCATACGGTTCGCAAGGCTGTTTACTCGGCAGCAGGCGATCGTCGTGACGAAGATCTGGTTCGCCAAGGACACTTGCTGGCCGACTCGTTTGACCATGTGATTGTTTACGAGGATCACTACTTGCGTGGTCGCAAGCCGGGCGAGATCATGGACCTGTTCTGCCAAGGGCTGGAACTGGGCAAACGGGCCAAAGAGACGCAAAAGATCGTCGGCTGGCAAAAGGCTTGTGCCGATGCACTAGCTCAAGCTCGCCCAGGCGACCTACTTTTGGTACAAGCCGACGTTGTCGACGAAACCGTGGACTACCTGAAGAGCCTTGTGACGTCGGATGTTCCCGTTCAGCAGATCACGCTGGCCGAAGCACTGCAGCCGGTTGAGCGAATCAATGTGAAGTAAGAGGCGTAAGCCTTCCTACTTGTTGAGATAGCGAAAGCCGAGGGAAACCTCGGCTTTTTTGCGTTTCTTGCAGTCAATCGTTCAAATCTGCAACGAAAACACGCGACTTACATCCGCCGCAAACAGTTGCCCCTCTATAACTAAAATGCGATCCTATCACCATACGCCTCAAAAGCACTTTTCGGCGGCTTGCGTGTGACACTACCCCCAAACACAACACGAATCTTTGGATTTCGGTCAAGCAAGCTTTTGATCTCCTCCTCGCTGTACTCACCAGCGTTAATATACACCTTACAATTTGGCTCTACCGGAGAGAGATTGGCGATGATCTCGTTATATTTATCGCTATGCTCAACAAAACTAATCTCACCAACGTGTTTTAAATGGCATGCCTTCAGTAACAGGCTTACGTCATTTTGCTTGACTCCATCCACAAAATGAACATGAATATGCATTTGCTTGGGGTTTCCGAAGTGAACTCCCTTTAGGCCAAAGTCACCGTCACCTGGATTTACTTCGAGCAGCAATTTCTTCGATTCACACTCGCGCGTAATCTGAATCTGATCTGGAGTTCGTAGAGGATGCCAGGAAACGACAAGGTCTTTCGATACCTTCCCTAGCTCAATCATATCTTGCTCATCTGCCTCCACATCAAACAGCGAGAGGACTCCTCGCAATCCTCGAAGTTCTTCGAGGCTTTCTTTACCTATTTTACAGCCGCTCAGATTGATGCGATCCAGATCTTTTAGCTTTGCGAGCGACTTGAATCCCTTCCCAGTAATTTTCGTATAGCTCAAATCCAAATAGGACAGCTTTGGCATTCCGGCCAATGTATCGATGATCTCGTCGCTAACCTCCGTACCAGCCAACACGACATAGGAAACGTTCTTGACGTTTTTCAAAAGCTTGACGTCATCGTTGCCAACCTTTGAATAGCCTCCAATTATTGAAAAATCTGTCCTGGATATTGAGTAAAGTGAGCCAGGCTCTATGACTTCAACACCGAGGCTACGCAGGTGAGTGAAGACTTGCTCCTTAGATTGCTTTGACCGCGAGCCGGTATCTCCACAACCAGCACACACCAAGACAATAGCAACAACCAACAATGCAACATCACGAAGAGCCTTCTGAAATGCCATTTATTTCTCACATCTTAAAACGTGGCTGACCAGGTACGTGCTAAAGCTGAATGCCGCTGCAGTGACTACAACGGCAATTTTGATACTTTAACTAGCGTAATTGATGGAAGCAATTGCCACGAAAGAATAGAGCACCAAGAGGGTTTCTTTTGCGTCGACTTACACGCAAATATACTGACCGTTTTTACAGGCGAAACCCACTCAAGCTGATTTAAGCCACAGCCTTGATCGGCCCCTTGGGGGTCCGTAGATTGAATAGGCCAAAGATTTCAGACTGCGACAGTCCACCTGCACTGGCAGGAGCGCCAGGCTCTCCCATCACGGTAGCAAACAACTGCCGTTTGTCTTCCAGCACTTGATTGATCCGCTCTTCGATCGTTCCCATCGCCAACATACGCGTCACGGTAACCGGGCCGGCCGCACCAATCCGATGGGCGCGATTCACCGCTTGGTCTTCAATGGCCGGGTTCCACCAGCGATCAAACAGGAAGACATACTCGCAGAACTGCAAATTCAGTCCCACGCTTCCTGCGCCATAGCTCATCAAGATGACGTGCTTGGATTTATCTTCTTTGAACTGCTTCAAAATCGGATCACGCTGCTTCGAAGGAATCTGCCCGTGATATTGCAGCGGGCCAAATCGATGCAGTTTTTTCTCAATCTTGTGCAAACACTTCACCCACTGGCTAAAGACAATCGCCTTCTTGCCGCTGGCTGCCACTTCTTCGAGGTCCGCCTCCAGTCGTTCCAGTTTGGCGCTCGTACCGGTAAGTGGGTCAAAATTGCAAATCTGTTTCAGACGCAGTACCAATTCAAACACGTGCTGAATGGTAATGCTGTCTCCCATGTTGTTCAGCTGTAAAACGCCATCATTCTCGGCACTTTGGTAAGAAGCCCATTGCTCAGGAGTGAGGTCAAGCTCAGCATCGCGGAACATCTTCGGCGGCATATCGGTCAACACCATATCTTTGGTGCGACGGATGATGTACTCGCGAGCCAGTTCGCCTAGTCGCTTGGCTCCCATTCCAGGTCGCAGATACCCAGGAGAGAGGAATTCAAAGATCCCAATCAAATCGTCGGGAGAATTCTCGATCGGCGTTCCCGTCAGGGCCCAGCTTCGCGTCCGATTGATCCCGCGTACAATTTCGCTGGTGGTATTAGAAGTGTTTTTAATCCGCTGTGCCTCATCCAGCACGACCAGATCAAATTTCAGGCCGCTTTCCAGCACTTCACGATCGCGCATCAGCAGTTCGTAGTTCGCAATCTTGACCGGCGCATTTTCCTGCCGCCATTGCCAATGCCGCTTAGCTTGGTCACCTTCAATGATCGAAACGGGGATCTCTGGCGCCCACTGCCCAAACTCTCGCTTCCAGTTGGTGACCAGTGGCTTCGGACAGATCAGCAGCACGCTCTGCAGCTCACTACTTCGCAGCAGCATGCGGACCGTCGTGATGGCCTGCATCGTCTTTCCCAGCCCCATTTCATCCGCGAGTACGGCCGCATACCGTGGATACATGAACGCGACCCCTTCGTACTGATAGGGGAAGGGCTCAAAGGGAAAGTGAAGCGAGTCCGAAGATCGAAGCGTCTCAAGCGGCGGTTGCAAAACGTAATAGAGCCGATCTTCTAACTTGATGATGTCGTTCGGCGGCTTGATCCGCGTCATCTTCGCGGCCGGTTTATTCTCTGCCTCTGCTACGGGTTCCTCCGCGACGGCAGGCTCTTGCGCAGGATCGACAGCCGGCTTGGGAGTGGGCTGTGGCGTCAACCAAGCAGGTGCTTCAGGAAAGGTGAAGCTCAAAATACGTGGCAACGTCTTGGGAATCTTCAGCGAGACCGTCTTAACGGGTTCACCCGTCAAGGAAACCTGCTGAACCTCCAGCTTGGGCAAGCGCGTTAGCGCACCTTGCAGGCCGGCCGCGAACTCTCGAACAGGCAACGACAAATCCCAGGTCGTCGTCGTGACAGCTGGGACCGACGTATTATTGCCAGAACTCATTGCAGCCTTCCTTTCGATGCGCTGACTAAGGTTTCCCTGATGGTGTCATTGTTCAGGAAAACCTTTCTTTACCCTTCACGCGTCGACAAAAACTAGGCTGCTCGGGCACTCCGCTGTGCTTCTTCCAGCGCTTCTCGGATGCGCGAGAAAGGTTCTCGCAAATCAAAGTGCTCGGCATAAGGACGCCAAACCTCATTGGCAAGTGCGTCGTCCTCGGTGTGGGTTGTTGCCGCAACACCCCAGTTCTTCCCCAAGCGGAAAGAACGATTCGCCGGAGCGTCCTCTTTTCCTGCTCAGCACCCAGACCAAAGGGCACTCGGCAAACTCACGCGTCGCTCAGCAGTGGCTCGCTATCGCAGCACAGCAGCAACGGCGCGATCTTGGCTTTAGCTCAGCAGTGCCTGGCCGATTTGTTCACCAAACAGGAAGGGGCGCAGCGTCGGCCCGTACAAAATCTCCTGAGCTCGATTGGGACGAACGGGGGAGGTGCAGTGGAATTCCAAGGGTCGGCCGGCCATATTTAAAACTAAATAGCCACCAAAGAGCCCAAGCTCATCGTGCTCGATCACGGACAAAAAGCCGATCCCAGCAGGCATGGACTTCTGGGTTGAGGAACTCATGCGAAAGTATGTCCATTAGGTAGTTTGGAGCGACCGATTTCCCGTTCAGTTGGATCGGGGTACGGTTCGCTTGACTGCAAGAGAATCGGGTGTTGAGAGGGTCCATCTTTAGCGGTCGTACCGGGGTTATCCGAACGCTTTTCCTCTTCATTTTCCCTCAAGTTTCGCCTGCCCAAAGCATTCTGCTCGACAGCGGCCCAGGGGCGACTATAATCGAAGAATTACCCCCAACTTGAGGATTCGCTCATGTCGCAAGACCCGCGTCAGTTCTCTCCTATGTTCAGCATCGACGTCTCTGCCGAGCCTTCGGCCGCTGAGCAATGCTGGCAAGATCGACGCCAACGAACTGATCGTGGCCTTGCTGCGCCAGATGGTAGAAAACCAAAAGCGAGAGCTGAAACTCCTGGAAGATATCTCGGGGCATTTGGTTAGCGCCCAAAAGCAACGTCAAAGCGAGCTAACCCTTTGGAAAGAGGCCAATCCAGTACTCGCCAACAATTGCCGCGTCGCCACAGAGACGCTGGCCAAGGTCCAAACGCAGTTCCTGCAATCGCTGACCGAAGATGTTGCCTTCAATGAAGAAAACCTCGTCGACAGCGATTACATGCTCAACGACTTCGTGGATCGCTATGGCCCGCGCCTAGCACACCTCAACGGCGTGCTGCAGGTCCTTTCCACCCTGAGCAGCAATCCTCCTGCAAGCACCAACCAGCCCTAAGTCGCTGGTTCGCGTCCTCTTGATGCCTTACGCCTAGAACTCTCGGCAAAGAATTGCTTCGAGCCTCTGGGGCTGCTACATTGCCGGTCTGCGTTAAATTGCTGAGCAGATCGTCATTGGCCCAAGGTACCTGCCGGCTGGGACGATCTGCCTTTCCATAGGAAGGGATGGCTCGGATGTTTGCTCCTGCCGTGTTGTCGTTGCTCCTGTTGGCTGCCGATCCGGCAGCGACGGTCGATCCTCAAGTCCCGCTACTCCAAACGTTCCGCAATGAGTTCGTGCCCATCACGCCGGGCAAGGACAAGTTCCCTGCGAAGTTCGTCCGTGGTAGCGATGGTGAAGAAAAGTCGAGCGGCCCCGCGCAAGAGGTCACCCTCTCGCAGCCTTTCGAGATCGCCAAGTACGAAGTGACGCAGGAGCTCTGGCTGCAAGTGATGGGAAACAATCCCAGCAAGTGGAAAGGGAACCGTAACTCGGTCGAGATGCTATCCCTTCCCGAAGCGCGCCGCTTCTGCGAGCGTGTGACTCACGACCTTCGCAAGTTCAAGTTGCTCGATGCCGAGCATGAAGTCCGCTTGCCTACCGAGTCGCAGTGGGAATACTCTGCTCGAGCAGGAACCGCAACCAAGTACTACTTTGGCGACGATGCCAAGCAACTACCCGAGTACGGCTGGTTCACTGGCAACGCGGCCGGCAATGATCCTCCCGTCGGTGCCAAAAAGCCCAATGCCTTCGGCCTCTACGACATGGCGGGTTACCTTTGGGAATGGTGCGAAGATGACTATCGAGATTCGTACGTTGGCTCTCCCACGGATGGCTCAGCATGGGCTGATGCGCAGGGGAAGAATCCCAAGGGAGTTCTGCGCAGCGGTAGCTGGAAGGATCAGGCCAACAAGTTGACCAGCAGCTATCGCTGGGGTGTAGATAAGAGCCTGCGTGACGATGCGGTTGGCCTGCGATGCGTGATTGTACGCACAGGCAAAGCGCCTCCTCGCCCCGTCGCCCACTTCCTCCCTGCCGCACAAGCAAAATTCTTTTCTGCAAATGCCAAGCTGGAAACGCTATGGGGAGAGGGAGAGTTTACCGAAGGGCCCGCCATGGCCGCTGACGGTACAGTCCTCTTTTCCGACATTGGCAACACGATTTATCAATTTGATCCCAAGACCAACAAGACTTCCGTCTTTCGCGCCAACAGCGGCCGCTCCAACGGCCTAGCCTTTGCCTCCGATGAAAGCCTCGTGGCTTGCGAAGGAGCCAACACCCAGGGCAAACGCCGCATTTCGATTACCAAACGCAATGCCGATGGCACCTATGGCGAGGCCACCACCTTGGTAGACAACTTCGAGGGGAAAAAGTTCAACAGCCCCAATGACCTCGCGATTGCCAGTGATGGCAAAGTCTTCTTCTCCGATCCACGCTATGTTGGGGACGATCCCCGCGAACTCGATTTCGACGGTGTCTTTGCGGTCATTCCGGGCGAATCTCCCAAGGCCGTACTGGCAACCAAGGTCGCCAAAAAGCCCAATGGCATGGTGATTAGTCCCGATGGCAAGTATCTCTATCTGGCCGAGAATGACCCGAAAGGAAAGAAGCAGCTGTTGCGACTAACGATCCAAAAAGATGGCACGCTCGTTTCACCCGTGGTGATGTTTGACTTCTTTGGCGGGCGCGGCATTGATGGCATGACCATCGATGTGGCCGGCAACATCTATGCCACTGCCGGCACGGAAGAAAATGCCGGCATCTACCTCTTTTCGCCTGAAGGAGAACACTTGGCCTTTTTGCCAACTCCTGGCGATCCAACCAACTGCTGCCTCAGCCGCGAGGGAACTCCACGTACGCTCTACATCACGGGCGGAACAACGCCAGAAGGAGGTCCCGCCAATAGCTCGCCCACTAAGTATGGGCTGTTCCGCATTCCCTTAGCAGCCACCAGTGAGAAGTAAGAAGCCTGGGAATTCCAATTCGACTTAAGCGGTAAGCCAATCCAGTACGATCTGGGCCGCTTCTTCGACGGTGTCAGCCTGCTCATCACCAGGAGGCAGCACTTCTTCATCTTCCATGTCGTCGGACATTTCAATCCAGAACCGACCATCGACATACGCCACTTCGGCCGCACGATCGCCATGCTCCAGCAACAAGCATGGATCGATGTCCTTGGTCACTAGCACCATCCCTTCCACCTTGCCTTCCAAATTCTGTTGCAGGGTAATAAGTTCAGCAGGGACCATGAAAGCGTTCTCCATATTGAAATAGCAAAAGGGCAGGGGGCATTCGCAATCCCCTCCTTTGTACCTGATTCCTGCAACTCTGCCCAAGGGGCAGATACAACGAGTAGAAAGGGCTTGGTACACTACAAGCGTCCTGCAGCATTGCCCGAATGTCGTGCTGCGATCCCCACCAAATCATTCCCACCGACTGCCATCGCCTGATGGCATCCCACCATTTGCTACCTGGTTGCGTAAGGAACTCTCTACCATGCGTCGAGCCACATTTCCGGCCGTGCTTATTGCGGTGCTCTTTCTTTGTATCAGTTCGCTCAATGCCGCTGAACCGTTGCGAGCAGGGGCCGCTACCAGCAATATTACGCCCGCAATTGGGACCAAGATCATCGGCGGCTTCATGCCGTTTCCCTCATCCCATGTAAATGATGAACTGCACGCCCGCTGCCTTGTCCTTGACGATGGCCAAACCAAACTGGCGTTTGTCGTCTGTGATCTTTTGGGCATTCAGCGGACGGTAAGCGATGAAGCACGCAAGCTAATTGCAGAACGTACCAAGATTCCGCTCGAAAACGTCCTGATCAGTGCCACGCACACGCATTCAGCCGCCAGCGCTATCGGCAGTGACCATCTAAAGCAGTCCGAAACGCTAGATGAATACCAAGCCTTCGTTGCCCGACGCATTGCCGATGGTGTGACTCGTGCCAACAACAACTTGCGGTCGGCGGAACTGGCCTTTGGCACGGTCGATATTCCTGAACACGTCTTCAACCGTCGCTGGACGATGAAGCCCGGCACCATGCCAGAAAATCCCTTCGGCACAACCGACCTTGCCAAGATGAATCCACCTGCCGGAAGCCCCAACTTGGTCGCCCCGGCCGGGCCGACAGATCCCACCGTGGCAATCATTGCCGTACGTGAACCCAATGGCCCAATGATCTCGGTCTTTGCGACCTATTCTCTGCACTACGTCGGGGGCGAAGGGCCGGGGCATGTGTCGGCCGACTATTACGGCTTCTTCTGCCGTGCGATGGAAAAGTTCTATCGTGACGAATCCCCTGCAACACCGTTTGTGGCGCTCTTAGCCAATGGGACCAGCGGCGACATCAACAACATCAACTTTGTAACGCCACGCCCCGCCAAGCCGCCGTATGGACAGATGCAATACGTCGCCAACGATGTGGCAAGCAAGGTGAAAGAGACGGTGAGCGGCCTCAAGTTCCAGTCGAACGTTCCCCTTGCCGCCCGCTATCGAGAGCCGGTCATTGGCTGGCGTCACCCCACCCCTGAACAGAAAGCCTGGGCAGAAAAGACGTTGGCCGAAACGCCCGCCGACAAGCCAACCATCTCTTCCATTTACGCCAAACGGGCGATGAATCTTGCCGACTACCCCGAAACGACTCGCTTGCCGATTCAAACCTTCAAGATCGGCGATGTCTGCATCGGCACGACCCCCTGCGAGACCCTCTGCGAAATCGGCCTGGAGTTCAAGCAGCGCTGCGGGATTCAGCCCGCATTCATGGTCTCCCTCAACCATGGCTACTTCGGCTACCTGCCACCCCCACGCCAGCACGACCTCGGCGGCTATGAAACTTGGATCGGCACCAACTACGTGGAGCGCGATACTTCGGTCAAGCTAATGAAAGAGCTGCTGGAAATGGTCGAGGAGATGAAGAAGTAGCGAATCCTTCGATACGCTATTTCAATCGGCTGAGCAACAAAAAAAGCCGCTCTGATCCAAGTGGGTCTGGGCGGCTTTATTTCGTACGATAATCGTTTGCAAGCAATTACTGCGTCAACTTCGGCGCGGTATGCGTAAACGACTTCATTTGTGCAGGGGGTTCAGCCCCTGCAGGGCAAATGGTACTCGAATCATAAAGGGCAGTGGGGTCCAGAACATCGTACGGCTGTACCGTGATATTCAGATTCGAACCATTGCCCGTTACCGAGGTCACTTTCACTCCCACAAAGGCCGCAATCTTATAGGAGGCATTGCTGCCCACGCCCGATGCGGCCTGGTAAGGACTTTGTGAGGCAGGAATAAACAGCGGCAACAAGCGAGGCTGGCCAATGATGTCGATGAACTGCTTACGCAGAGTGTTTCGCAGCCCCGGGCTTCCCTTCCAAGACTTCGGATTAGCTTCGCTCACCGGAAGTTTACCTTCATCAATGAGGGTCTGAATATCACTTGCGGTTGGACCGTATTCCACCCAGTCAGCATAAATAGGGTCAGCATTCGTCCAAGGTCCAATACACAATAGGCCAAAATTGCCGGGTGCCATTTGAGGGCTGGGATAGATCTGAATCTGAGCTGCCCCTGTGCTATCAGTATGCACAACGCCGTCAGGAGAGACTCCCGATGCAAAAAACTGTTTCCACGTATTGATATCAAATGCGACGGGCAACAGTAGACAAGGATGATTGCAGTTACTGCAACTGCCCCCTGGATTATCGCCCCAGGCGCCGCTCTGAGGATCAAAAGAATTGATCACTCCCGTATAGATCGTAGCATTTGACGTGGCCGTCAAAGCAGATTTGTCACGCCCCGTGATACCACCAAAGAACAGCGGAAGTGAACCGTTGGCGGTGGGATCAAGTCGCCCCATCACACGGACGGTATTAGGATATCCGGCATAGTTCGCGTTGTAGGCGCCGCTTGCGTCCGTGAAGCCATACTGAATATCTCCCGGCAAAATGGAGAGAGAGTTCACACTTCCGGCACCATTATAGCGGCCATACTGCATCACATAGCTGCTGGCACTATTCTTGGCCGAACTCACAACGCTGCTGTAGTTTGGCTGAATGGGAAGCACAGAAACGCTGTAGTTATCCATCAGCTTCGCCGCACCGGCCGTTGCCGCAGCATCTGAAGCATTTTGCAGTTCACTTTTGGCTTTGGTAATCCAGCCAATGTCGACGCAAAGTGCGACAAACAGCAGCATGGGTATCAGCAAAAATGCCAATGTTACTGCAACCGCCCCCTTTCGTTGAAACACCTTTTTCGCCTGAACCATTTGAATCCCTTTTCTTCTGGAACTAGCCGAGCCGAAAAACGAACGACACTCGCCATCACTCTCGAGGAGAGGAGCGACAGCCACTACCAAACCACTACTGCTTTAGCATGGTGGTCGTGTTGGAGAGTGTTGTACTAGACATAAAATAGGCACTTGTACCCGAGAGATTGACGCTTTGCCAAGGAACCGAAACGGTCACAGTGACCTTATCAAGACGACTGGCATCTGAGACACTTGCCCCCGCAACACCATTGACATAAACGGTGACACTAGCGGCATTCGAAGAAAGTCCGGCGCTGGAGAGCGCTGTGGTTACTTGGCTAGTTACCTGTGAATTACTCCCTCCAGGTGCTGCCGCCGCTGCGCAGGCATTGCGTCCTGCTTCTGCCAGAATGGAGGAGACGCGCAGTGACTGTCCCAGCTCACATACCCCTAGCACCAAAATCGCTAGAAAGGGTGTCACCACCGCCAGTTCTACAACTGCGGCACCCGCATGTTTTTGCCGTCTTCTCAAAGCGAAAGTGTTTTTCATTTTGGCTACTCAGCAAGATCTACCGTTGGCCTAAGTTGAGAGAATCACTCACGCACACGCGAGAAGTTTGCCGACAACTCGCCACGAACATAACCAGAGGGAATCACCGAAATATTGGCAACAGGAACAGAAATCTGAACCCCTACCTGATCCCCTGAAGTTGCTCGTGACAGGTCGCTCTGCACGTTGTTGACTAAAATTCGGGTGGTAATTCCACCAATCCCATAAGCCTGAAGAGAACTTGCAACCGATTCTTGCACTTGCGTATTAGTGCTTCCTGGCAATGCTGCACTGCGACAGCCTTCTCGCGCCGCATCTTGCAGTAAATGCTGCACCAAAAAGACAAATGCAAACTCAAAGAGCCCCAAGACAATTAGCAACAGGACGGGCAATGCGAATGCCATTTCTACAAGCGTTGCACCACGGCGTTTACGTCGTTTTGGTGTTGGCCGCAGATGTTCTTGCTGCTGACGCATAAAACCAACCTTTTTTCTGCTCGTGCTGCATACTGCGACTGCGGAGTTCCGCTCGAGTGCAATATGCCCAACAGAAACACTACGTCGAAATCTGCCTTGGTCAAATGACGATTACCATTTTCCATAAAAAAGCGTTTCTTCCCAATTTCTTTCCCCTCACAAACATTTGTGACCTAGATTTCAAATGGCACTTTTTCAGGGCCAGTCAGCAAGCACTGTTGCATGGATATTTCATCCATGACGATCTTTGCCACTTTTCTCCACCCTCGCGAGAACACCTATGAAACGCTACCTATTACTGACGGGTCTGGTTTTCACACTGCTGACTCCCCTGGATGCGTTTGCACAAACGTCCAACTATGGGGCAACCATGGTCGATTACCTAACGGCTCGGCAATCTCAGCGCATTGGTGGCGGTGGGTCCAGCGATATGGCAGTCGAAGCGCTTCGCGTCAGTGGAGCAGAGTTCTATTCCGGCGATCTAGGAGCAGATTACCCCTCTAGCGGCGATACCGTTTGGGGAGCGCTGGTTACCGCAATCGCTCGCGACGACGGGAATGTGGTTGACTCGGCTCCATCAACCGATGTCCAGCCGGGAGACGTGATTCAGTTCTGCGACGACGTGGAAATTGGCGACAAAGATTACCCTGAACACTTCACGGCCGTTGTCAGAACCGTCTCAGGCGATGGTGCCGCAAGACCCTCGTCAGTATTCCTTCAGAATCTCAACGACAATCGAACCGTTCAAGTCGCAAACATCAGCACCAGCCAGCTACAACACGGTTCGCTGCGAATCTATCGCCCTGTAACACGGCGTGACGCCCCCAATGTCTGGAAATTCACCGTTGTCAACAACGTTGGCAGCAGCCAAGCCTACACCATCATGGTAGGAACCGATGCGGTCAAAGTGGTGAATAGCGCCGGCGCCAATGCCACCGGAAGCTTCTTCGTCCACCGCATTGAAACCACAGGCACTGTTCCCGCCATCGTCAATGGCGATGCTTACCTCTACGTGCAAAACGCTACCGGGGATGAGTTCTACGGCTCACCGCTGGCCATTCGCCAGCTCAAATAGCTGCGCATAAAACTCCTGCCAAGAAAAACACAAAGCCACGATTTATGTCGTGGCTTTGTTCGTTAGGGAGTCTCCGAAAAATATAGCGTAGGGGAGGGCCTCCTACGCCTTCCCCTTCTTTCCCTTGGCCGGCTTGTCGCTTGGAAACTCGGCCACGCTGCCATCATCCTTGTACTGCTCGCGCAGTCGCTTGAGCTCTTGCTTTAGCTCCTCGGTGATCTTGGCAAACTCCGGCTCACCATACCGGCTTTTCAGCTCTTGCGGGTCGGTTTGCAAGTCGAACAGCTCCCATTCATCACGCGTGTAGAAGTGGATCAGCTTGTAGCACTCGGTTCGCACGCCGTAATGGGGGTGAACCGCGTGCGGCTGTGGGTACTCATAATAGTGATAGTAAACGCTCTTGCGCCAGTCACTAGGAACCTTGCCTTGCAACACATCCACCAGACTCTTGCCTTGCATCTCCGCCGGAATTGGAGCGCCAGCCGCCTCTAGAAACGTCTCGGCAAAGTCCAGGTTCATCACCATCGCATCGCTCACACTGCCGGGCTTGACCTTCCCCGGCCAGCGCACCATCAGCGGTGTGCGGAATGACTCTTCATACATCCAGCGTTTGTCGTACCAGCCATGCTCTCCCAGATACCAGCCTTGGTCCGATGTATAAACCACAATCGTATTTTCCGTTAGGCCCGATTCATCCAGATAGTCCAGCACCCGTCCCACATTGTCGTCAACGGCATCCACGCAGCGCAGGTAATCCTTGACATACCGCTGATAGTTCCAGCGTGTGCGATCCTTCCCTTGCAAGTTGGCTTTGGCCAGCGCCGCATTCTCTTCGGCATATGCGGCCATAAAAATGGCCTTTTGTTCGGGCGTTAGCCCTTGGGGAGGCGAAATCTTCAAGTCGTCATCACTCAGATCTTTTTCGACCGACATCTTCTGCAAGCGAGCCGAAGCCGTTCGTCCCTGGTAGTCATCAAACAGGGTAGGGGGCTCCGGAATGGTCACATCTTTGTAGTGATCCAAGTATTTGGGACCCGGCTGCCATTGCCGATGCGGCGCCTTGTGCTGATACAGCATGAAGAATGGCTTGTCCGCTTGTCGCTGATTCTTCAGCCAGTCGAGCGCCAGATCGGTGACGATCTCGGTTGTATAGCCCGTATGTGGAACCAGCCCCTTGGCCGTCTTCATCACCGGGTTGTAGTAGGGACCTTGTCCTTGCAAGATTTCCCAATGGTCAAAGCCGGTGGGATCACTTACCAAGTGCCATTTGCCAATGACAGCCGTTTGGTAGCCGGCCGCCTGCAACATTTTGCCAACGTGCGGCTGACCACCATAGAACGTCTTTTCATTGGTCGTAAAACCATTCAGGTGGTTGTACTTGCCGGTCAAAATCACCGCTCGGCAAGGACCGCAAATGCTATTAGTGACAAAGCAGCGATCAAATCGCATTCCCTCTTTGGCAAGGCGATCGATGTGAGGCGTCTTGTTGACCTTGCTGCCATACGCCCCAATCGCTTGGAACGCATGATCATCGGACATGATGAACAAGATGTTCGGCCGCTTGTCCGAACCAGTCTGTTTCGCAAAAGCAGGCACCGCCAGACAGGCTAATATCACTACCCATGCCGGCAGAAGCATTCGGCGCATCATGTCATACCCCAACTGTGCAAGGAGAGATTGCGGGTGCCCAAACAGACTCCCGTTCCATCCGCAGTTTAGGGGCGCAGAACCGCGCCGCCAATCACCCCTCGATGGTTACTTCGGTTGGCCAATCAACTCAAAATCTGCGGCCCCACGGCCCAAATAGATCGAGTCAAACAGTCCCGCTTCGCCGTCGATCGGCGTGAAGGCCAGGCCGTTCAGCGTGAACTCACCGAAATCGGCATACAGATCACGTGTAACCACTACAAAATCACCGGGCGTGGCATCATTGACCGATACGCTGCCATTAAACGGCTCTGGGCCGGGGCCAGCATGGTAGCGGAACTTGATTCCCAAGGGACTTGGGCCCCAGACGCCATCATGATTCAGTTGTAGACAGATTTGAGTCCCGCCACGCTTGTTCCATAGGAAGCGAATGTAACGAAACTCGCCTGGACCTGGGTTCTCTTTGATTTTGACACCCAGCATGGGCAGCTTCGAAGACAGCTTCTGTCCTGGCGTCACCCGCAAGGCAGCGTTGCCAACTCGCTTGAGATTTGTATCCAGCGACGCCGTGCCATCCCCTTCGTTGAGCAGTCCTACAAATGCGGCATCGTCCTCAAAAATCACGAGCGGCTGTTCGACCGGGGGCTTCTCGCCAGCGACGACCTTCACTTGCACAGGAATCGCACCGCTGCGAAGCGTTCCCAGTGCCGGATCTTCTAGCTTTGCCACAATGCTAACCCCCGCCAAATCCCCGGGCGAAAGGCCGAACATGAATGCAACGGGAAATTCAAATGCTTCTTTGTCGGCAGCCACCACAAAACGTGGTGCGCTATAGGGCTTGGGCAAGCCTTCCAGCGTCAAGACCACAGGACCTGCCAAACCTGGCAAACGGGTGACCTTGCCCGCCAACTTGCCGGTCTCTCCCAGCCCCGTCTTAGCCTCGACCGCTGGCGCACTGGTTAGTTGCAATGTCAGTGGTGCAGCAGCCACTAGTCGCATTGATTCACTGGCAACGGTCGCAACTACATTCTTGCCGTCGGCCGATAGGATCTCGCCAACCAAGGCCAAGTCCCAGCCCATGAGCGGCAGATCCGCCGGGACCAAAACCGTTACCGGCATCTCTGCCTGATCGGCTGCCAGCGTTGGCGCACCTTCTAAGCGAAGGGCACGATCCAGATCATCTTGCTGTTGATCGGCGTTGTTGACCTTCACCGTCTTCTTTGGCATCGGCTGCGAGGTAACCAACTTGAAGCGAATGCTACCGGTCACTCCAGCGGCCCGCGCAATCTTGAGGGTGGTCGCCAGTTTCGCACCTTGGACCAACTGTGCACCTGCTGGAAGCTGCCACGCCAATTGTGCTGGCGTAGCGGTCGATGTTGCAAATCCAAAGCTGCGACGAGTGGCCGCCAACTTGGAGGGAGCGGCATGCGTCGCAAATCGCACTAGCGGACTAGGTGTACCTTCTCCTGTAGCAACCGTCGTTAGCAGTGCGGGAGCCAATCCTTGCGCGGGAGCTGTAAACGAAACGATGGCTTGGCTTGCATTCGCAGGAATCACATTCCCCGCTACGCGAACCTCGCCCGGCAAACCAGGAAAGCTGAGCGTAATCGGCCCGGCATAGTTGTTACGAGCAACGCTGTAAGTAACAAGCTGCGTTCCCCCCAGCGGCAAGTTCAACTGAGATTCCGAAGCAGTCACCACAAACGAGGGTGTGGCTAGATCGATCACTTCAATCCGATAAAAGCCTGTTGGCAAGCCGCGGCCTTCCATATCCTTGATCGCGATCTGCAACTTCGAAACACCAGCAGGCACAGCAAAATCCAAACCCGGATCTGCCGTTCCGGGCCGATCATCATTAGCGGCCAACTGAGCCCCTTGCTCGTTACGAATCATTAGCACTGGATCAAGGCCGGAGCCCGCTCGCTGCGACATTACTTCGAATCGCAAATTCTGCCCCGCCGTGACAGGCAGCAAGTATTTGTCTTCTTCACCTGGCTTTGCCAGCGTGCCACTAATACCCACAGGAACTGCTGGCACATCAGCAACGGCGTTCGCCTGTGCATCAGGCTCCTTGGTTTCGACAATGCCGGTGGCAAGTACGCGAGGAGCACCTCCGGTCCATTTTGCTAACAAACTTGCGTCTGGCTGCAACATCCGTTCGCCCGGCAGGCCACTGGCGTCGCCAGCAAAGTTCAGGGCAAGGACTTGGCTACCAAAGGATTGCACAACCGCAGGCTGCGCGCCTTGTACCGCCAAAGGATACACTTGGTCGGCAAATTGCAAATCGCCGATGGTCAAACGAAAGAAGGCCGGGTTCCCTGCGCGGAACAGCTGATCATGTACTTCGACGGTATAGAGCCCATCTGCGGGCAGCGTAACCACTAGCCGAGCATCCCCACCCAAGCTCATCTTGGGGGCGCTCCAAGCCAACTGTGTTCCGCGCGTGCTATAGATTCTTACAACAGGACGAAGGGCACTTCCCAGGCGAACCGCTTGAGCATCCAAAACAATCCGACTTCCCTTGGCCCCTTGAAACTGCGTCTTTAGCACTTGTGGCCCACTGCAAACTCCCTGCAAGGCAATGGGCAACGATTCAACCTTCGGACCAAACGGGACCGTTGCCAAATGGTCGACAGCCAACTCGATCGGAGCAGAAACCCCGGTAGAGGTCGCAAAGCGAAACGGCAAAAAGCCTACTTGGCTTTGAGGGCTAAGCGTCACTTCCAGTTCAACACGTGTGGCAGTTGCTCCAGGCCGCACGACTTGGGCCGCAATCGGTGCCTCGGCCGTAGAAAGCAAGCGAAGGTCCGGCGCAAGATCGGCACCATCTACCACAATCATAGTTGGCTTGCCCACCGTCAGCCCACGCTGCGAAAGTTGACTAATCGCTGGCGCTCCCCAAACCGCAGGAGAGATAACCAACAAGAGGGCCATCGCCTTAAGGAGGGTTTGCGCAGGACGGCGCCAAGCGTTCATTGCAGGCATGATGAAAATCGCCGGTGGGTGGAGAGAACTCAATTACCGAAGTGCCGCCCGCAAAAATCAGGCAGGTAGGAACAGGCAGCACCAACAACGAATTTGCAGCGAACAGCAACTTGCTGCAAACTTCAAGGGGCTAGTTGACCTAGCCCCCATCCAACCTGGCGCTATCCTCCATGGGTTTAGCGCCACCCTTGTTGTCATGATCGCATGGAATGCGTCAGCGGACAAAAACTACTTCGAGTCACCGAAGGGATCGAAAGCTTCTTCGGCTTCCTTCTTCACTTCGGGCTTTGCCGCTGGCTTTTCAGCCTCAACCGGAGCCTCGGCCGAAGCAGGCTTTACTTCCGAATCATCGTCGGCAAAGGGATCAACCTGATTGTCTGGCAGAGGTTGGGCGGCAACAGGCTTAGGACCAGCTTCTTCTTCCACCACTGGCGGAGCTACGCGTGGTCCAGCCACAGGGCCAACGTTTGGCAGGTTTCCAGGAACCTTGGGGATAGAACGCTGAGCAGCACGTGTCAGCGAACCCCAAATCGAACCCTTGCCAGTTGGAGCAGCCTTAGCAACCGCAGGCTGCTCTTTAGGCGTTACCGAGGAGAAGGGATCATCTTCGGCAGGCTTTTCGTCGGTTGGCTTCTTCTCTTCAGCCGCAGGCTTTTCTTCTTCAGCAGCAGGTTCTTCGGCTGGTTTCTCCTCGGCTGGCATTTCTTCAGCAGGTTTCTCGTCCTCAGTAGCTGCTTTCTCTTCCGCAGGCATCTCTTCGGCGGGCTTTTCGTCACCGCCAAAAGGATCGTCACCGGCAGGCTTTTCTTCGGCAGCAGGCTTCTCTTCAGCTGCGGGTTTCTCGTCCGCAGGCTTCTCTTCTTCTGCCGCTGGCTCTTCGGCTGGCTTTTCTGCTGGTGCCTCGGCTGGAGCAGGAGCGCCAAACGGATCGTCTTCAGCAGGCTTTGGCGGGGCGACTGGCTTAGCAGGTGCCGCTGGCTTTACTGGTGCAGCTGGTACTGGCTTGGCAGGCGTAACCGCAGCGTCCATTGGCTCCGTATCTTCTGCGGGTGCAGGAGCGGGAGGTGCAGGTGGCGCTTCCTTGAACGGGTCGTTAGCATCTGGCTTGGTCGGTAGTGCTGCAGGTGCAACAGGCTTCTTGGAAGGGTCTCGCAAGACCTTCGATTCATCCGCTTGTCGTTGATCGTAGCGGCGCTGGGCACGACTTTGTGCCTCATTGTGAACCGTCAGCCGAGCCTTACGACGTTGGGCTTCCAGCTCTAAACGCTCGGCGCCTTGAACGCGTTCCAAGGCCTTGCCAACATTCACGATACTGCCACCAGCAACTTCGTGCTGAGCACCCAAGCGGAAGTCTTCCGCTGCTTCATCAGGACGACCGAGCCGGCTTTCAGCCAACCCACGGAAGTAGAACACCCGTGGATCCTTTGAACCACTGGCGATCGCTTCCGACAGGGCATCGTATGCCCCCTTATAGTCGTGCGAAAAATAGGAGTGAACTCCACGGCCGTACAGTTCACCTAGAAGCGTGTCCTGAGCCCCGGCCGTCGGAATAAAACAGCTCCATCCTGCAACGACCAAAAAACTGCTAAGCCACCATTTCCGCGACATGTAAAAGCACTCCTAAGTCCACAACAAAATCGCAAATCTTCAGCAACTACAAACGCCAGGGCAACGCATGTTGCCAAGTTACTCTAGCTGCTAAAACTGTCTTTCTCAAAAGCGTGACAAAGAAGGGCCAGAAAAAGCCCCATTTGTCAAACAAAAAACACTACTCAGCTTAATCCGCCCAAGCACAACTGGCAAGCAATTCTGGCCGCTTTTGCCGGGATAGTGGAGGTTAATCCCTCCTAATCCTAGCCGGTGCGACCATTGCCTTGCCAAAACCAAAATGGGGGGCCCAAAAACGCCCCCCATGACGAACAATCCTTCACAATTCCAAAGTCCCTTAGGCTTAGTCAGCCAGGCGCTTTACCTTGACCGAACGGTACAGGACCGTGCTCTTAGGATCATGGGCTTGGAGAGCAAACGTCCCTTGGCTCAGCTTGATCGGGCCGGCCTTGTCGGCAGGTTCGGTGTAGTCAACGACAACTTTGTCATCGATCTTGACGATGATGTGCTTGCCTTCGACCTTGATGTAGTAGTTGAACCACTTGTCGTCTTCTGCAGGAGCCTTCAAAACCTTGACGGTGTTGTACAAACCACCGGTCTTTTGTGGATCGGGAGCGTAAGTGTTGTTCACTTGGCACTCATAACCCTTAGCTGGCCAGCCCGTGTCTTGGAACTCGGTATGGATAAAGATGCCCGAGTTGCTGCTTGGCTTGGTCATGACTTCCGCCACGAATTCAAAGTTCTTAAAAGGCTTCTTATCGCCCACATAGAACAAGTGGCTGCGGTCGCCGTGCGTAACGATCAGGCCGTTTTCCAGCTTGATGCTGTTGGGGTTTTCATTAACCTTCCAGCCATCCAGGTTCTTGCCGTCAAAAATCGTGACCCAGCCGTCTTTGTCATCGGCTTGCGAAAAGGCACCCACAAAACCAACCAACCCGCACACGCAGGCCAACAACATCGCACGACAGAAATAGCGCATCTTGAACTCCTCGACTAAAGTTACCAACCACGTCGTATGAGTTTGACGGCTTGAAAATGCACTGTAAACACCCCGCAAGGCATAAATCTGGGGCACAGACGCCGAAGTTCGGGGCTCCGGACAGGTGCAACCGGCCGGGATTTCTCAAAAAGCAAACCTTGACGCGATCTTTGCCGATGTATATTGTCAAAGGATAAGAAACGGGCGGAGAATCCGCTCTTTCCACTTCGATTAGGTTTGGGTTCGATGAAGATTCACAGCGTCCTACTTCTACTTCCAGCGTTGCTTGCAATCGGCAAGCCCTAGGGGTGCATGGACTCAGATTTGCCAAAATGCTTTACCCCAGGGCCTTAAAACCCTGGGGTTTTTTTGTTTCTAGCCTCTTCATTCACGTCGAACTTGTCATTCAAAAAACGGGTTTTGTCATGGCGGTAGCTCACCAATTCCAATTTCGCCTCACCACCCCCTCTCGGGGATGGCTGCTCCTAGCCGTGCCGGCGTCGGGCCGGCAATAGTGCCTTTAGCGAAGGTCACCTAGCGATTCCAAGCCCATGTGGAGTCGCCCCAGGCGTAAATGACGGAAGAAGACGGGGAATACGGATATAGTTCTGCCGCCCTAGCCCAACAGAGCCTTTCCCCCTGGTGCATAACGAGTTACCTTAAAATCCAATACCAAAAGGACATACATAACCATGTCGGAACCACGTCAGATCAAGATTTTCGATACGACCCTGCGCGACGGCGAGCAGTCCCCAGGCTGTAGCATGAACCGGCAAGAGAAGCTGGAAATGGCTCAGGCCCTGGTGGACCTTGGCGTCGACATCATCGAAGCCGGCTTTCCAATCGCCTCCCCCGGCGACTTCGAATCGGTGAAGGAAATCGCCCAAACCGTTAAGGGAGCCACCATTTGCGGGCTGGCTCGCTGCAGCGATGGCGACATTGACCGCGCCTGGGAAGCCCTGAAATATGCCCCGCAAGCGCGGATCCACGTCTTTCTGGCGACTGGCGCTATCCACCGAGAATTCAAGCTCAAGATGACTCGTGAAGAGATCATCAAGCGGGCCATTGCCGGCGTTCGTCGTGCGGCAAGCTACTGCGAAGACATCGAATTCTCCCCGGAAGATGCTGCCCGGACGGAAAAAGACTTCCTGTGCGAGGTTGTCGAAGCGGCCATCAAAGCAGGTGCCACCACCGTCAACATTCCAGACACCGTGGGCTACGCCACGCCAACCCACATGGCAGCGGTGATCTCGAACCTGAAGAATCGTGTTCCCAACATTGATAAGGCCGTGATTAGCACCCACTGCCATGATGATCTGGGAATGGCTGTCGCTAACAGCTTGGCCGCTGTCGAAGCAGGGGCAGGTCAGATTGAATGCACTATCAACGGCATCGGCGAGCGTGCTGGAAACTGCTCGCTGGAAGAAGCAGTCATGGCGCTGCGTACGCGTTCGGACTACTACAACTGCACCACGAACATTCAAACCCAACGTCTGGTTCCCACCAGTCGTTTACTGGCGTCGATCACCGGCCTGCAAGTGCCGCGTAACAAGGCCATTGTGGGACGAAACGCGTTTGCGCATGAATCGGGCATCCACCAAGATGGCATGCTCAAAGAGCCTTCCACCTACGAGATCATGCGTCCCGAAGATGTCGGTTTCCAAAAGACCGATTTGGTGCTGGGCAAGCACAGCGGACGGGCCGCTGTTGCCGATCGCGCTGCCACACTGGGATACAAACTGCAGCCCGACCAATTGCTGAAGGTTTTTGAAAGCTTCAAAGCATTGGCCGACAAGAAGAAGGAAGTCTACGACGGAGATCTGATCGCCCTGATCGATCAACAACTGCACGGCGTTTCACGGGAAGAATGGCACTTGGTCTCGTTTGAAGTGACAAGCGGTACCGGCCATGCTCCCAAGATGCGTTTAACTCTGCGACATGGCGATCGTGAGCAAACGGAAGAACTCTCCGAAGGGGATGGCCCTATCGACGCCGCCTTCCTGGCCACAGAGAAGATCACCGGCCTGAAGCTCAAGTGCGTCGAATACCAAGTTCGCTCCGCTACGCTGGGGCACGATGCGCTGGGAGAAGTCAACCTCGCCGTTGAGCACAATGGGCAAACCTTCCGCGGTCGTGGTGTTTCCACCGACACCGTCGAGGCAACTGTCCAGGCGATCCTCACGGCGGCGAACCGCATCGCCCAAACGAACGTTGGCCAAACAACTGCTGGGTAATCTAGCGAAGAAATTCCTATTGATGCATAAATGAGCCTCGCCACCCCATCACCAATGGGCTCTGGCGGGGCTTTTTCGTACCCCCGATCAATTGCCTACCAACAGAAAACCGACGATAATTTGCCTCGACAGGTTTTACCTGCTAAGATTTAACCGTTGGGCATAGTTCCTTTTGGGAGTAAACTAAACCCAGTCGGTTCGTTTCGCGGTCCCCATGGAATGATTTTTGGAGCTTGCAGTTGTTCTCGCTTTCCACCAAGTCGATGGGTAATGCGGTCCTAGCAGTTTTGCTAGTGATCAATTGCTTGCATTGCTGGTATGGCGAAGCACGGGTGCTGGCTTTCCAAGCCCATCAGCAATACTGCGCTACACATCACAAGCCGATGCCCTTGGATCCTCTGCGGGGCGCTTGCCACAATGAGTCTGGCTGCATCTGTCACGGTGCAACGTTGGTGGCTACTTTTGATGCCGATGCCGCGATGCCGGAAGTTTCGCAATTGGAATTCTTCCTCGCGTCGGCCCAGGATTCTGCCTTTCACGGTGATTTGCCCGCTGGCTTAGCTGCCGCTGGTGATTTGCCGCAGGTTTATGGCATTTCCGGTAGGATGCTGCGCACTCAGTTCACTTCTTTCTTGAACTGACTCTTTGCGGAAACGCCTTTTGCGTTCGCTACGCTACCGTAGTGCTCTAAGCAAAGGCTGTTAGTTTCCTCGCAGTTGCACCCCGTTCAGCATTCAAAATACGCTTTGCATTCCCTCCCGGATTCCAGAGCACTTTTTGCTTCTGGCAATCACTTGCCGATCGATTCCTACCACCGCTTTTGATAAAGACTGTCCCATGAAAAGCGCTACCGCTAACACGCCCGCTTCGCACTCGCCCCCTAGCCCCAAAAGCAGTTCACTGGTGTCACGCCTCGTGCCGCTGTTATCTCTAGCGATATTTGTGGCCGCAGGTATCGCCCTTCGCATGGGCGCTCTGTCGATCATCATGCCCCATCCTGTCCACGATGAGCATGGACACGCGGGGGAGGCAGCGCCGATCCCTACGACCGAAACCGAGTGGCTGCACAACAAGGTGATCCACCTTTCGCCTGAAAAGCGGCAGGCTGCTAACCTGGAAATCGCAAAAGCCCAAGTCCTTCCATTGCGTGAAGCCCGCACGGTTCCCGGCACCATCACTTACGACGAAGCCAAACATCTAGAACTGATCACGCCGGTTGACTGCGTTGTGCGCGAAGTCCTCGTAGAACCCGGAACAAACGTCACACTCGGGCAGCCACTTGTCGTTTTGTTTAGCGCAGAAGTCGGGCTCGCCCGGGATGAGGTCCTCAAGCGTGAAGCGGATCTTGCAGTGGCCAAGCGCGAGCAACAACGGGCCAGTGACATTGCCAGCGGTGTTAGCGATCTTCTCACCATCTTGGCAACCAAACCCAAGCTACCTGACCTAGAAAAAGAGATTGTCGACAAGCTGCTTGGCGACTATCGCGAGAAACTTGTGGTTGGCTATTCCAAATTGCTGCTTGCACAATCTGCTGCTGAAGGAACCGAAGGACTAACCAATATTGGCGCTATCAGCCAACGTGTTGTGGATGAACGTCGTTCCAATCGCGAAGTCGCGGCCGCACAGTTCAACAGCAATTGCGAAACCGCGAAATTTGCGGCCCTGCAGGATAAGGAAAAGGCAAAAGCTGCCGCCGATCAAGCAGCCCGCCTGCTTGCCGTCAGCCAAGAGAAACTTGTCACACTAGTCGGACCATTAGCATTATCCCATCCAAGCTCGATGGAGGGCTTGGGAAACTTTACCCTGTGCGCACCATTAGCCGGCCGAATTGAAGAGCGATTCGTCGTAACAGCAGGTCGGTTTCCTGCAGGAAAGCCACTATTCACCTTGGCAGACACTTCGCACCTTTGGGTTTCCGCCGAAATTCATGAACAGGACTGGTCCGCGGTTCAGCAAACGCGCGATCTCGCCATTCAAATCCGTGTTCCTGCTCTGCATGACAACGTCTTTGGCGCCAAAGTCCGCTTCCTGGGCTCCTCTGTAAGCGCCGAAAAGCGAAGCATTCCTCTGGTAGCTGACCTCCCCAATCCCGACGGCAAGTTCAAACCAGGCATGTTTGTCTGGGCGCTTCTGCCGACTGCAGAAGAACGACCGGGACTCGTCGTCCCTTCCAGCGCCATCCTGCAACATCTGGGACGCAGCTTTGTCTTCTTGCCCAAGGGTGAAAATGAGTTTCATCCGGTCGAAGTCAAAGTCGGCATCGCACAACCTGACCAAACCGAGATCCTCTCGGGAGTCCAAGCCGGTGATGAAGTGGTTGCTCAAGGTGCCTTCTACCTTAAATCCGAACTCCTTTTGGATCGAGAATCCGAATAGCCCAACGTGTGTTAAACGCGTTCTCGTTTCCTCTCACAATTCACGCTTTCACTTCGGATGGGCTTAGGCTGCCATGCTCTCACAACTGATCGAAGTATCGTTAAAAAACCGACTACTGATCGTCTTGCTCTTCATCCTGATGTGCATCATGGGAGCGGTCAGCACGCTGATCATCCCTGTCGATGCCATTCCTGACATGACCAATGTGCAGGTGGTCGTTCTGACCGAAGCAAACGGCCTTTCCCCGGTAGAAATGGAACAGTTCGTCACAACGCCGATCGAAAAATCGCTTGGTGGCCTGCCACGCATGACCGAACTGCGAAGCGTGTCGAAGTTCGGCATCTCTTCGATCACGATTGTGTTTCAAGAGAAGACCGACGTCTATCGCGCTCGCCAACTGGTGCAGGAACGGCTCGTCCAAGCCCAAAGCGAACTCAAGATGGGAGACGCAGTTCCGCAACTGGGCGTTCTCTCGACGGCACTGGGCGAAGTATTGCAGTTTGAAATCCGGAGCGTTCCTACCGAGGGTCAACCCGAGCGAAGCCTGATGGACCTCCGTTCCATGCTTGAATGGGATATTGCCCCCAAACTTCGGCAAGTGGAAGGGGTGACCGAAATCAACGTCCACGGTGGCTTTTACAAGTCGTACCAAGTGACGCTTGATCCAGACAGGCTTGCTTCCCAGCAGGTCAGCTTGGCCGAAGTTCAGGCCGCACTTCAAAACAACAATGCCATCAGCGGTGGTGGCTATATCGTGCATCAAGGCGAACAACGCCTATTGCGTGGCGAATCGATGTTGCAATCGACGGATGACATCAGCAAGGTCGTGATTCGATCACAGGCCAACGATGCCCCGATTTTGGTAAAGGATGTTGCCACCGTGGAACTTGCTCCTCTGGCACGCCAAGGCGCGGTCACTCGAGATGGTCGCGGTGAAGTTGTCACAGGCATGGTGCTGATGCTACTGGGCGAAAACTCTCGTACCGTAACGACACGAGCCAAAGCACGCCTCAAAGAGATTGCCGCAACCCTTCCCTCCGATGTTCGCATCGAAGTCTTGTACGATCGCAGTGAGCTCATCGGCAGAACCTTAGAGACCGTGGTTCACAACCTGCTAGAAGGTGGCATCCTGGTCATCATCGTGCTGCTAATTCTTTTGGGAAGTGTTCGGGCGGGGCTGATCGTTGCCCTTGCCATTCCGATCTCGATGCTCTTTGCCACTAACATGATGGCCCTGTTTGGCATCACCGCCAGCTTGATGAGCCTGGGCGCCATCGACTTCGGCCTGATCGTCGATAGCTCGGTGATCATGATCGAAAACTGCATGCACCGCCTATCTCACCCGCCGGCTGGCAAAAGCCGCCTCGAAATCATTCGTGATGCGGCCATCGAAGTTCGTACCCCCACGATGTTCGGTGAATTGATCATCGCTGTGGTTTACGTTCCGATCTTGACCCTACAAGGGACCGAAGGAAAGCTTTTCCAGCCGATGGCGCTTACGGTGCTTTTGGCACTAGCGGGCTCGCTCATTCTGTCGCTAACTCTGATGCCCGTTTTGGCATTTTTGGCCCTGCCCAAAGACATGGTCGATGAAGATGTTTGGCTCATCCGTCAAGTCAAGCGAATCTATTTGCCCATGGTGGAGGCGGCAATCAAATTTAGCCGTACCACGGCACTGATTGCATTAGCGATCACCTTAATCAGTATCCCAGTTGCCATTCGGTTAGGTGCGGAGTTTATGCCGCGACTCGATGAAGGAGACATCCTTATCGAAATGAACCGTTTGCCTAGCGCTTCGCTGGAAGATGTGGTCCCCATGTCGACACAGGTTGAAAAGATCATCGGCGCCCATCCTGAAGTACGGTCGGTCTTTTGCAAGACGGGACGCCCAGAAATCGCCAATGATGTGATGGGGGTTCAGCAAACGGATATTTGGGTCATGCTAAGGCCTGTGGACAAATGGCCCACCAAGAAGTCGTTTGAAGACCTTGTCGGGGAAATCTCCGAGGAATTGAACCAACAGGTTCCGGGCGCAACATTTGGCTTTACCCAGCCCATCGAAATGCGTGTTGATGAATTGGTCGCAGGTGTTAAAGCAGACGTGGCTATTTTGATTTATGGCGACGACCTAGACATCCTGGCCGAAAAGGCCAACGAGATCCAGCACAAGCTAAAGTCGATCCGTGGAAGTGCAGACATCAAGGCCAACTACCTTGCCAATAGTCCTACACTCACCATCAAGGCCATTCCGCAGCAACTGGCTCGCTATGGGATTCCTGCTTCGAAGGTTTTGGAATCGGTAACGGCCCTCGGTGGTCAACCGGCAGGCCAAGTTTATGAAGGGCGCGCTCGCTACCCAATCATGATCCGCTATCCCAAGAGCTGGCGAGAAGACCGCGAACGGCTGGGGCAACTTCCTATCCAAAGCGCTAACGGCGAAGTCGTTCCACTGAAGGAACTGGCAGAACTGTCACTCGAAGAGACCCCTCCCAGCGTAGATCACGAAGCGACGCGTCGTCGTTCGTATGTTCAGTGCAACGTGCGTGGACGCGACGTTGCCAGCTTTGTGCAAGAGCTACAAAAGGTCCTCGACAGCGAGATCAAGCTTCCTCCGGGCTACGAGCTAAAGCTGGGCGGCGACTTTGAGCACCTTCAAACCGCTCAGCCGGCGACTCATGATCATCACGCCATTTGTGCTATTGGTGATCTGGCTGCTGCTACACACCAGCCTGGGTTCGTCGCGACTGGCCACGCTCATCTTCTTGGCAGTACCTGTGGCCGCATCGGGGGGTATCTTTGCACTCGCCCTGCGTGGCATGCCATTTAGCATTTCAGCAGGCGTAGGCTTTATCGCCCTGTTTGGTGTCGCAGTACTTAATGGCCTTGTTTGGGTCAGCGGCGCCGAGCACTGTCGTCAAGAGGGCAAAACGCCTGAAGATGCCGCCGAAGAGACGGCCGGGGCACGTATTCGGCCGATCCTGATGACCGCTGCCGTGGCCAGCCTGGGCTTTTTGCCAATGGCCATCTCCACGACGGCCGGTGCCGAGATTCAGCGCCCGCTAGCCACCGTGGTGATTGGCGGACTGGTCACTTCAACACTACTAACAGCGCTGGTAATCCCTGTGCTTTACGTGTGGGTCGCTCCTCGCGACAAACACGAAGCCTAGCCTAGGGTAGAGCGAGTTTAGGGAATCGGTGCTGGGGGAACCGCCTCAACGGGAGGCGGCCCCACGTCGGTCAGGCTTTCCACTTGCAATAGGCTGGCAATTTCTGCGGCAGCCTTCCAACGTAGTTCTTGTGAATCGATATAGCTTAGATTCACTTCGTTCATCGTCCGCTGAGCTTGCAACAGCTCCAGGAAGTTAATTTCACCTTCCTGATATCGACGCTGGGTCAGCAGCAACGACTCACGAGAGCGGGGCAGAATCTGCTCCGTGTACTTACGCACGAGTTGTTGGCTCGTCTGGTATCGGGCCATCGCATCGGCCGTGATGGCGGCTAGGCTTACTTGAACTTGGCGAAAATCTGCGTTGGAACGTTGAATGTTTGCCTGTGCAGCCTGGATATTTCCCTGGTTGCGATTCCAAAGAGGAAGGGGCAAGCTCACTTGGAAGAGCGCTTGATCTCGATTGCCGATCAGTTGTCGTTGATAGCCACCCATCATATTGATATTGGGAAACGGCTCGACAATCGCACGGCTTAATAAATACTCGTTCCGACGAATCTCCGCTTCGGCGATTCCAACTAGCGAATTGTTCTGCTGAACCTGCCCTTGCAGTGTGAGGGCGTCAATATCCGGCAGCGAAGTGCTAAGGTCACCTGCGAGTGTACCGATCTGCATATCGGGAACGCCAATCGCAGCAGCCAATTGACGGCGGTTGGTATTAAGCACCGTCTCTGCATTGATCAATGCAACCTGCGACTTGCTTAGCTCTACACCAAGCAGCAACGTATCGATCTTGCTGTCGAGCTTGGCCTGCAACCGGGCATTACCGATCTGTTCAGAACGAACAGCAATTTTGACAAGCTCTTGCAACAAGAAGACTCGCTGCTGCGAAGCCAGCGTCGCATAGAAGTGCTTCCGCACGCCGGTCAGCACATCGTAACGAGCACGCACGATGGCCAATTCCGACTGTACCACTTCTTGGTAGACGGCAGCTTGAGAAAGTCGTAGCTTGCCACGCGTCACAATGTCTTGGCTGACGAATCCATTGTATTGCGATTCATTACCGGCCGCTTGAGGCGAGCCCATACCAACAATCGGGTTGGGATAGAGCCCTGCTTGGATTGCACGGCCATGGGCCGCAGTGAGTTGGGCGCTGGAAGATGCGATCTGTGGATGGGAACCGAGCGCTGTTGTCTCAAGTTGTTCCAGCGAAATCAGCGAGCCCACCTCTGCAGGAGGCTGCGGAACCGCTTCGGGCAAACGCTCTTCCGCTTTTGGTACACCACCTTCTTGCTGCGCAGAGGCTAAGCGAACCGTTGCTGGAGTTGGCTGCTGCATGGGTCGAGTTGGCGCAGCGGAGCGTGCGGCAGCCACACTGACTGAATCACCCGACAAAAACTGCCGAGTTCGATCCACCGTTCGGCTATTTGGGGCAGCCGCGCCGGGCGATGGGGCCAAATAAGTTGGGCTTGGCAACCGAGTGCTTACGGCCGGCGTTGGCTCACCACCGGAAACAAGGGAGAGGTTGGCGCAAAAAAAGCGCCACGACCTGCAAACGAAACCAAGCCCTACGACGGCTTTTTGACCGCTGACAGGAAAACTCATCGTTCACTTGGGCAGGCTGCTTTAGCTGATGCTTGAACATCCCTAAGTCCTCTTCGCAAGTTCGCTGTCGAACTTCGATCATGGTGGATTGGTTACAACGCCAGTTGCGAAGCGCGTTGGTGCAGAGCCAGCCTTGTTCACTTACTTTTCTGTAAGAAGGAGGGCGCCACATTACGTACTATCGCCACAATCGCGCCAGCCCATGAATCTGGTAGCTTTGCTACGGATCACGGAAACCGGATAAACGGGGCAAAGAAGCTCAGCAGCAGAGAGTTTATCTGACGCTAGCGTTGAAACGCATCCAGAAGAATCGCTTCGCCGCCTTAAACGCCGACAAAGACGCGTTTAAGGCATTATCAGCCAAGGGACTTTTATCTCAAAGCCGCAGCAGAACCAGCTACCGGGCTACAAAAGGTCGGCCGGCTAGTTTCTCAAAAGCCTCAACATACTTTTGCCGCGTTTGCGAAACCACCGCATCGGGAAGAGTAGGGGGAGGGCTGTTCTTGTCCCACGTAGTCGTTTCAAGCCAATCGCGGACGAACTGTTTGTCATAGGATGGCTGGCTCTTGCCGGGTGCATACAAGTCAGCCGCCCAAAAGCGAGAGCTATCGGGGGTGAGCACCTCGTCGACCAAGATCAGCTTCCCGTCGTGCCAGCCCCATTCAAACTTGGTGTCCGCAATGATGATGCCACACGTCAACGCATGCTGGGCCGCGCGCTGGTAGATTTCGATGCTTCGCCGACGTAATTCTTCGGCGGTAGACTCTCCGACGATCTCGACCATTCGCTCAAACGAAATGTTGATGTCGTGTCCCGACTCCTCCTTGGTAGCCGGCGTAAAGATCGGCTCGGGAAGCTTGCTTCCCTGCAGAAGGCCTTCGGGCAAGCGGATGCCGCACGCGGTTCCTTGCTTTTGATACTCTTTCCAGCCCGAGCCTTCGATGTAGCCCCGAACGACACATTCAATCGGCACCACCTGGGCCTTTTTGACCAGCATGCTCCGCCCGGCCAATTGGCTGGCGTAGGGACGTAGTTCTGGATGAGCCTCAACTGGCTCCAAAGAAATCAAATGGTTATCAACCTTGAGCAGGTCGAACCAGAAAGCGCTAAGCTGCGTAAGAATCTGCCCCTTTTGAGAAATGCCGTTGGGCATCACCCAATCAAATGCGCTGATCCGATCGGTGGCGATCATCAAGAGCTCATTGGGCAACTCGTAGACATCGCGCACCTTGCCTCGACGGACGGGATAGTCAGGAATGCTGGAAGAAAGCAAGGCAGCCATGCGCGTAAAATCACCGTTAAAATCGGAACGATCGCCCCAGAGGACCACCCTGCCAGGAAGGCTGCTTAGTATATCATTTGACGGCCTGATCGCGGGAAGCCCCGAGGTTTTCTACGGTTTTCGCAAGATCATTCCCCCTCGATCGTTTGCCAAGGATTAAGTGCGGCCAGAAAATCCTCCCTTGAACAACCTTGGCGGCCCTTAAACGCCCGCGTTGAACGCTACTCTCCCCTAGGGTAGACTCCCTGTGCAGTGATTTTTCTCCATTGCACGAAGCCATTCCTGGGGGCTTGCTCCTTGGGTCCCTTCCGACGGGAAGCGAGACTCGATATTGCCCAGGTTTTTGCCTTGGGATGAGGCAGGCCATTTTTGTGAATCAAGGTGGGCGATAGAGCGCCATGGGTCAAATCCGGTTTTTTATTCCCCGCCTTGAAGACCTTCCTCCGAAAGCGGTTGAGCAGGCCTATTTCGCTGGGATGGATGGAGCCCCTTGGGAGTCCACCTCGGTCTTGGTTGGCAAGGTTCTAACTCTAGAGCGATCCTTCGCACGTGAGTCGGGCAACCTCTATTGTTGCTGGCCGGTCAAAAAACATGGCGACGTCATGCTCTGCACCGGCAGCCTCATGGAGCGCGACCAGCCTTACCATCTTCCACTTGAACTGGCACGCGGAACCGTGCACCGACTTCGCAACCAAGCGGCCGCCTGGGAAGCTGGCGGCGTCGTCCTTCCCAAAGACTTTCAAGCGACGGTAACCCTCGCTGGAAATGCGCTCGGCAAAGCCGTCATCACGCAGAGCGATCCGATCGCGGCTACGGAACATGCTGGTGAAGCCATCATGCATGCGATGGATGGGATTCAAGAAACTGACAAATGAATACGTCAAGCAACTGATCGCCGTGCGCCGCGCTCAACAGCCACGTTTGACAACGCTATCCATTGGCAAGCTCGATGGCATTCCCACCGGAGAAGTGGCTGAGCTGTTTTTGGCGGCATTCAATACGGCCCTCATCACCCCTATTTGGAAAGAGCTGGCCACCACAGCCAACACCTACGACTGGAAGCTCATGGATGAGCAGGTCCAATGGTGCCGTGATCGAGGTCTTCGAATCTGCATGGGGCCACTCATTCAACTCGACCGCCATCGCCTGCCGGATTGGCTCTACCTGTGGGAAGACGAGTTCGAAGAGATTGAATCCAGCTCCATCGAATTTCAGCGCCGCGTGATCGAACGCTATCGCGGCAAGGTGCATATCTGGTACGGGGCAGGGCGGGTTAACTCTGCCAGTGGGATCGACCTCAGCGACGAACAACGCCTTAAACTATCGGTCTCGGTTCTGGATGCGTGCCAACAAATGGACGCCCGAACGCCGACCATTTTGGGATTCGATCAGCCCTGGGCCGAATACATTGCGCGGCATGATCGCGAGCTAACGCCGCTGCACTTTGCCGACACCCTCGTTCGAAGTGAACTAGGCATGGCAGGCATCGGCATCGAAATCAACTTAGGCTATTGGCCGGCCGCAACGCTGCCACGCGACGTGTTAGAAATCAGCCGGATGCTCGATCGATGGACATCTGTCGGGCTTCCCCTTGTCCTGCAAATCACCTTGCCCAGCAGCACCAATCCAGACCCACTGGCCAGCCTCCCGGCAAAACCAATTGCAAACTGGGGGCCCAAGCCTTTAAGCACTACCATTCAAGAAGAATGGGTCAAGCAACTTTTGCCCCTGCTGATTGCCAAGCAATCGGTCCAAGGGGTAATTTGGAGTCAATTGCGTGATGACATGCCGCACGACTTTTGCCAGGGAGGACTTGTCGATCAAAAAGGAAAGGCAAAGCCGGCCCTGGCAGCCATTGCCAAAATTCGGCAAGAACTGCTTGAATAAAAGCAGTAGGCCAAGCAGGCATGTAGGTTCACACCCGCTCAACAATCGCTTCCATTCTCTTTGTCTTGCTGGGAGGTAAACATGCTTATCCATTCCTACTTGGGTTCGACGGCCAAACTATTGGCAACCTTTTTGATCGCGGGGCTTCTGCCGCTCGGGGCTTCGCTTTTTGCTGAGGAACCGATTTCTGGCCTGGGGCCAACCGGACCAGTCAAAAAGCTGCAGGAGAAGTTGCAGTTCACCGAAGGACCTGCCTACGACGGCAAGGGACACTTGTACTTTTCGGATATCCCCGCCAATCGCATCTATCGTGTAGATGCCGCCAACAAGATGGAAGTCTTTTTGGAGCCCTCGGGGCATACCAACGGCCTATTTTTCGACGGCCAAGGTCGCCTTCACGCCTGCGCGATGGATGGCCAGATCATTCGTATCGACACAACCAAGAAAGAAGTCACCGTCCTTGCCAAGGAGTACGAAGGCAAGCGGTTCAATGCCCCTAACGATTTGGTGATCGATGCCGCCGGCGGTATCTACTTCACCGATCCTCGCTTCCGTGCACCAGAACCACTACCTCAGCCAGAGGCCGTTTACTACCTATCGCCCGATGGCAAGGTAACGCGTTTGGACGAATACAAGACGGCCTGCAACGGCGTCATCCTTTCTCCTGACGAGAAGACGCTATACGTCATTCCTTCGATGCAGGCAGAAATGGTTGCGTACGATGTAACCGCGCCAGGCAAGATTGGTAACAAGCGAACATTCTGCACGCTCAAGCAAGCGGAAGGAAAGAGCGGCGCCGGTGGCGACGGCCTAACGGTGGACGTCCATGGCAACCTCTACATCACCACGGGCCTGGGCTTGCAGGTTTTTAGCCCTGCTGGCAAAGCCCTGGGGATCATCGCTTGCCCGGAACATCCCGCCAACGTGGCCTTCGGCGGCCCCGAAAACAAGACGCTGATGGTTACCGCTCGCACCGGACTTTACGCGATTCCGATGGAAGTCGCCGGCCACGTTTTCCCGGCCGGAAAGGCCAAATAGGCCCCGCTGTAGCCCCGCCGGCCGTTTCCTAGCCGTAAGCACCTCCCTCGGAACATCCCCGAGGGAGGGGAAACATTCTTCTGCACTGGCAGATTTCTGGGCCAACAGCAATTACCATGGCTTAGACTTTAGCAGCCAATCGGGGTCGTAAGGGCCCGGTTTCCTCTCCCGCCTATAGAACCTGCTCGCATGTTGCACACCACCGTTTACCGCCGATTTGCGTGTTCTGTCTTTGCTGCGATCTTTGCTTGGTTGGCCGCAAGTGCGGCTGCCTTTGCAGATGCCCCCGATCTGGCTGCACTAAGTAGCGACCCCGATTTTTCCCTCCAGGGGGAATACGCAGGCAGTTGCTACATGCCCGGCATTGGCCATGAATACGTTGGATTGCAAGTGGTCGCGCAAGGTGACAACCGATTCCTTGCGGTGCGATATCGGGGCGGCTTACCAGGGGCGGGTTGGGATGGACTGCTGAAGGAAAACCTTACCGGTGAACGTGCCGGAGAAGTTCTTACACTCAGCGGTGCCGCGCAAAAGATCGAGATTCAAAAGGGAATCGCAACCCTTCGCGATCCCCAAGGCAATCCTCTGGGAACGCTCAAAAAACTAGAACGGGTTAGCCCGCTGATGGGTCGTCCTGCGCCAGCGGGTGCCACGGTCCTTTATGGAAGCCAGCCTCACAGTCCTACCGATGCGTTTGCCTCGGCAAAACATTCGCCGGAAGGTTGGCTGGCCGCTGGCGCTCTGATGAAAATGCCGGTGCAAGACTTTCAGCTTCACTTGGAATTTCGTACCCCCTTCATGCCAAATGCTCGTGGACAAGGGCGCGGCAATAGCGGCGTCTATATTCAGCAACGCTACGAAGTCCAGATCTTGGATTCGTTTGGACTGGAAGGAATCGAAAACGAGTGCGGCTCGCTCTATCGCCAACGCCGTCCCGAGTTGAACATGTGCCTTCCCCCAATGAGTTGGCAGACCTATGACATCGTCTTTACGGCGCCGCGCTTTCATGTCGACAACACCACCAAGGCACAAAATGCTTTGATCACGGTTTGGCATAATGGCGTTGCCATCCACTGCCAACGAGAGGTCTATGCCAAGACCGGCGGTGGAAAACCCGAAAGCCCGATGCCGCTTCCCATCAACTTTCAAGACCACAATGACAAGGTGGTGTTTCGCAACATTTGGATTTTGCCTTTGACGGGCGAGAACTGCGCTGCCGAGGGTGAAGCATCCTGCCGCACACCGTTTTTGCGTCGCGGATTGCTTCGTCCTGTCTGTCCGTAGCATTGCAGTAGGCAATTCGCCGACAATCTTTGGTTGGATAATCGCAGTTTTTTGACATCGTGCCGAGATTCGGTACGATGATGTCATTGACTTCCGCTTGGGAAGGCTGACCACGCCCCCACACAGCCAAGGTTTCGGAACTGCCCATGCACCGATTCATTTGCCGTCTATCGCTGGCATTGTTGCTATTGGCTGCAGGTGCAAGCGTTGCCGCAGAAAAGCCCCCCGTCCTTAAGCCGGGACAAGATGACGTTACTCGTCACCTCGCTACCCGTGCCAAAGATGGAGACCGAAGCTCATTGCGTGATGCCTCCGGAAGATCGATTGGCAGCGCCTCCACCTCAGGTAACACCACGACCTTTCGTGACAGCAGCGGACGGACGCTCGGCACCGCCACAAAATCTGGCTCCACAACAACCTTTCGAGATAGCAGTGGTCGCTCCGTAGGAAGTGCAAACACCAGCGGCAACCAAACCACCTTTCGAGATTCCAGCGGTCGATCGACCGGCAGTTCCAGCCGGCAAGGGACGCAAGAAACGTTTCGCGATTCTTCCGGCCGTTCGCATGGCTCAGCCCAGGAAAGCCCTTCGCAAACGACCTATCGCAGCAGCGCCGGTCGTTCAACGGGAACCTCTTCGACCACTTCGCGCTTCAGTGGTTCTGCCAAAAAGAAATAGGGACGCTGGTAAGCACCCGCGACGGTGATGGGAGCTAGGCATCGCATAAAAAGTCTTGCTTGCGGCCCAACTTTTTGTGGAACTTGCCACTTAGGTTTGATAAGGTGACGGCGTTGGCTTGCATCTTCCCGCCAGTGTTCCCTCCCACCTCATTAGGCCCGCCATGAAAAAGTGCTTGCTTGTTCTTGCGGTATTGCTGTGCATCCCATCTGCCACTTGGGGACAAGAGGCTGCCGCCAAGCCTACGCCTGAGTCAGACTGGACTGCCGTTCTCAATACTGAAATCGCCGGCGGACCACCGGAACTCATGCTGAATCGCTATTTGCTAAATCAGATTGCCGACGCCGAACAAAAAATCATTGCTACCTCGCAAACGCTTGATACTCCAGAAAAACTACAAGCTTGGCAGCAGAAACTGCGTAAGCACTTCCTCGAGTCGCTTGGAGATTTTCCTGAGCGGACACCACTAAACGCCCGCTCAACCGGTGTCGTTGATCGCGGCAGCTATCGCGTGGAAAAGGTCCTCTTTGAAAGCCGTCCCCATCACTATGTGACGGCAGCCCTCTTTCTTCCGAATGAGAAAAAGTTTCCGCCGCCGTATCCGGGCGTCTTGGTTCCTTGTGGGCACAGCCAAACGGGCAAAGCCATCAACTTTTACCAGCGGGGTGGCGTGCTGGCGGCTTGCAATGGGCTGGCAGCTCTCGTTTACGATCCGATCGACCAAGGGGAACGGATGCAGCAGGTCGATGAACAAGGGAAGTTCGCCCATTTCGGCGTGGGTGGGCACAACAAGATTGGCGTTAGCGCACAATTGCTTGGATGGAATACCGCAACGTTTCGCATTTGGGACGGCATGAGGGCTGTCGATTATTTGACTTCACGGTCCGACATTGATCCCAAGCGGATCGGCTGCATGGGAAATAGTGGCGGCGGAACGCTCACGACTTACCTCACCGCACTAGAGCCTCGGATCATTGCTGCTTCACCGAACTGCTACATCACAACGCTTTCGCGAGTTTGCAGCACGATTGGCCCTCAAGACGCCGAGCAAAATATCTTTGGGCAAATGGCCTTTGGCATGGACCATGCCGACATGCTCCTCATGCGGGCCCCAACCCCCATTCGGATCGGCGCTGCGCAGCAGGACTTCTTCCCGATTCAAGGTGCGCGCGAAGCATTCACCCGTTCGCACGATGTCATGACCAAACTTGGCTTTGAAAACCACATCACACTCACCGAGGATGTCGGCCAGCATGGCTGGTCAGAGCCACTACGAATGGCATCCACCCAATGGATGTCGAAATGGCTACGCAAAGTCGAGGAGATTGAGCAGCCACCTCTGGAGGATATGGGAATTCCCGACGCGGCGATCCAAGTGACTGAGCGCGGGCAAACGATGTTGATTCCAGGCGCACGCTCCGCCTACGACATCATGCGAGACGAACTAGCGATCCTTGAAAAGGCTCGCCAGTCAAAGACCGCAAGCGAACTTCAGCAGGCAGTCCGCCGCCGTGCTGGCATTCGCCCCCTTCAAGCCATTCCCGCGGCACAAGTAGCAGAGCGAGGCAAAATCTCGCGCAATTGGGGAACCATTCGCAAGCTCACCTTGGAAGTAACGCCAAGCGTACTATTGCCCGGCATTGTTTTGGAGCCATCCAAGCCGCAAGGAGAACCGATCGTATTTCTCCATGGAATGGGCAAGCCTGCCGCAACAACAGAACTCGAAACGCTTGCCAAAAGTGGCCGAGTCGTTCTGGCCGTCGACCTTTCTGGTTTAGGCGAAACACAAGGCTGCAAACAACCGTTCTACGGATCAAATGCCAAGGATGAGCCTGACTCGGTCATTGCCTATTTGCTCGGTCGCTCGATGGCTGGCATCCGCGCGGAAGACTTGCTTGCTTGCACGCGATGGCTTGCCGAAGAGCGAAAGTGCAAAGCAGTAGAACTTCATGCGGTTTCATGGGCCGTTACGCCCGCGCTGCATGCGGCAGTATCCGAGCCTTCCCTTTTCAGCAGCGTGCATCTTTCGGATACGCCGCCAGCTTGGTCGAAGGTGATCCAAACTGCAGACCGGCATCGCTTTTCAGATATCGTGCATGGAGCGCTGCGAGACTATGACCTGCCCGACCTGGCCAAAGCGGTGTCAGCAACTCAAAACCATTAGGCCATCATGATCCGAAAGGGGCTTAGCCTTGGCTGAGCTTGGCGAGCTTCGCAAGAAGGTCGCGTGCCTTGCCGCTATCGATCGCTTCTGCCGCTTGTGAGGCACCGGTAGAAAGCGAGTCGACCGTTCCTGCCACAAATAGCGCTGCGGCCGAATTCAAAACTACCACATCTCGTGGAGCACCCGGCTCACCACGCAAGATTCGTGAAATCAGCGATGCGCTTTGCTGCGGGCCGTCGACGAGCATCGACTCGCGGCCTTGCGGCGCGATGCCGAACAGTTCTGGAGTCCAAACATGAGAAACCTGCTTCCCGGGAGTTACTTCGATCGAGTAGGTCTCGCCGGATAGCGTCACTTCATCCATGCCGTCTTCACCACAAACGACAAAGGCTCGCTCGATTGGCAGCCGTGCCAAAGCGCCGGCAAGCAGCGAATGTGCCGCACGCTTTCCAACTCCGAGGATCTGAAAAGATGCACCTGCTGGATTGCAGAGTGGTCCCAGCAAATTGAAGATCGTAGGTACGCCTAGTTGCTTACGAACGGCCGATACGTTTTTCATGGCCGGGTGAAGCTGCGGCGCAAAGCAAAAGCAGATCCCCAGATCATCCAAACAGCGTTCCACAACTTCTAATGGCGCGGAGATATTGACGCCTAGCTCTGCAAGTACATCTGCCGATCCCGTGCGGCTGGTGATACTTCGGTTGCCATGCTTGGCAACTGGAACACCAGCGGCTGCCGTCACGATCGCAGCTGCTGTACTGATGTTAAAGGTGCCACCACCATCGCCGCCGGTCCCACACGTATCCAAAAGGCCGACACGATGGGACTTGATCGGCGTCATCGCAGCACGCATCGCAAGCGCGGCACCGGCCAACTCATCCACGGTCTCTCCTTTGGACTTGAGAGCCAGAAGCAACTCGCCCATCGTCGATTCCGAAACCTCGCCGCGCATCATCGCGCCAATGACCAATTGCATCGTCGATTGATCGAGGTGAATTCCCGATTGAACTTGATGTAACGCATCGACCACAACAATCGCATCACCAACACCCATGGCCATCTATCCCTTTTTCGTTCTCGACGCGCGGAGGTTTCGTTTGTTTATTTGCTTCGGCTGGCGTTTGGTTCTAAAGCCCATTTTGTTACACGCCACCGCGCTGGCTTGCCTTCTCTTCGGCGGCACTGGCACGGACGTAGTGCGGCATCAGCGCAAACGGATCGCCAACCGCTCCCGCTTTCCACTGAGCCAGGCCCAGCCGTCCGACCGTCGTTGCCTGAGGCTCCCAAACATCGTCACTGGCAACAAGCACCCCGCTAGGAACTTTCGCCGCCAAAGTTGCCAAGGGAGGGCCAGCGACGATCCGGCCAGGAACAAGCTCACCCAGCCATTGGTCACGTCCCACGATCCGCGGACCATCGCCGGCGGGGGTCAGTTCCGTAAAAGGTGTTCCTTGTTGCCAAGAAAATCTTTCCATAAAAATCTCTTGACGCTGAGCATCGAGGACCGCCTCGACCTCAACCACCCTATTCCCCGCATTCCTCCTCATCACGTTCAACCCGCCCAAAGCCTGCATGGCGATCACTTGCAAGGTAGAGACCCCAACGGAGGGGCACTTCCAGCAATATGCCAGCATCTTAATGGCTGATATTCCAACGCGGAGCCCCGTAAATGAGCCAGGACCGCTTGTCACGCAAACCAGCCCAATGCCTTGGTCTCGCACGCCGGGTGCGGCCAGGACCGTCTCCAGCGTTTTAAAGAGGGATTTGGCGGAACGCTCACCCGCTGGCAGTCGTTCGCAGGCCAATACCTCTGGCCCGGCAGGTTGGTCGCTCAACAAGGCAACAGACCCCTCCGAAGAGGAGCTTTCAATGGCGAGGACAAACAAACCCGAATCCTTTTGACAAGTTGCGATGTCTGCGTCGAAGATTGAGACAAAACCGAGCGGGCTCGGAATCCTTGGAATGGCATAACACCACGAGGCGATAGCTGCTTATATCCTTGACCAAACCCTTTATGCTGCTTAGACTTCCAGATCGTCACGACGAAGGAAAATGAGCCGAATACCGTTCGGTTAGTGGGCTAATTTTGATCGTTGTTGGCAAGTGGATCGTAATTTTGGGAAAGCGTTCCCGCAATTAAGGGTATCCTTATACAAACTCGATTGTAGTCGCGGCACCGCTTTTGTTAACAAGAGGTGGCATTCGACCCTTCGACGGCCATGACTTGCGTGGCCCGGACGGCAAGAGCTATGCCTGTTTTATTGGGCGGGTGCTTGAAGACTTTTTCGGTGGAAGGCATAGGACGTGAAGCGAGCGCTGATTAGTGACATCCATGCCAACTACGAAGCACTTCGAGTTGTTCTCAATGACATTCGTTCGCAAGGCATTTCAGAAATCTATTGCCTGGGTGACATCGTGGGCTACGGCCCCAATCCGTGCGAGTGCCTCGATGAGGTTATCAGTCGCTGCAAGCTGACGATCCTCGGCAACCACGATCAGGCGACGCTGTTTGATCCCGATGGGTTTAATCCGGTGGCGCTTTCGGCGATCTACTGGACGCGTGATCAACTCGAACAAGGCCCGGGCTCTCCTTCGGTGAAGAACAAGCGATGGGACTTTTTGGGCGAACTTCGACGCAGCCATACGGAAGGGGACTTCCTGTTTCTGCATGGTTCGCCACGCGAGCCAACCAATGAATACGTCTTCCCGGAAGACATCTACAATCAGCGCAAGATGGATACCCTGTTTGGACGCATCCCCAAGTACTGCTTCCAGGGACATACGCACTTGCCAGGGATTTTTACGACCGACTATCGCTTCATCACGCCGGAAGAATGCCAGTATCGCTATACGCTTCCCAATGAGCGAGTCATGGTGAACGTAGGCAGTGTTGGACAACCACGCGATGGTGATCCGCGTGCTTGTTATGTCGTCTTAGAGGATGATGTCGTAAGTTTCCGCCGCCTGGAATATCCAGTCGAAGAGACACGAAACAAGATCTACGCAATCAATGAATTGGCGAACATGCTTGGTGATCGACTTCTATCGGGCCGATAGAGTGCATGCCAGTCTGACTTGAGGAAACGCAATTGAAGCGGGCGATTCTTAGCGATATCCACGGCAATCTGGAAGCACTCCATGCGGTGCTCGATGATGCGCGCGCTCAGCAAGTAGAAGAGATCTATTGCCTGGGCGATATCGTTGGCTACGGCCCCAACCCGCGTGAATGCGTGGACTTGGTGATGGGATTCAATCGCGTCATCCTCGGAAACCACGACCAAGGGGCGCTGTACGACTCCGAAGGATTTAGCAGTGGTGCCGAGCGAGCCATCTTTTGGACGCGTCAACAGCTAGAAGATCCCAACGCTGATCCGGAGCAAACTGCCAAGCGTTGGACCTTCCTGAATGAGCTGCCACGCACGCTCAAAGAAGGCGACCTGCTGTTTGTGCATGGGTCTGCCAGAAACCCGCTCAATGAATATGTCTTTCCAGAAGACATCTACAACCTGCGAAAACTAGAACGCATCTTCGCACTGGTTCCCCACTTTTGCTTCCAGGGACATACGCATGTTCCCGGAGTCTTTACCGAAGATGGACGTTTCCTCAGCCCGGATGAAATCCATGGCCGCTTTCCGCTCGGTGCGGGGAAGGCCCTGTTCAATGTGGGAAGCGTGGGACAACCTCGTGATGGCGACCCTCGCAGTTGCTACATCATTCTTACGGACGAAGCGGTGGAATACCGCCGCGTAGCTTATCCGTTTGAAAAGACCATGGAAAAGATATTGAAGGTTCCTGAGCTCGATCCCTTCTTGGCCCAAAGACTTCGTGAAGGCCGCTAAAGCTTGGCCGAACACGTCGTCTGTCAGCTCGAACCTTACATTTTGGAAAACCAAAGACTACAAATCCCCTTCAACACAATAGATTGCATTCCCGGACGAATCGCTGACGAAGGCCGATGGCCTAAACGTAGTACCGGGGAAGTTCGGAAAGGTTTGATCGCGCGTGGAACGTAGACACCTGATCTTTATCGTCTTGGCAAGCTTGCTTTTGGCAGGCCAAATTGCCTTGCGTACTTACTTCGCCCCACCTGCCCCTGATGCCGATGCCGCCGCCGAAGTGGCCAATGACAAAGAGGCCGGCGACAAGGAGAAGGACGCGGATGCCAAGCAAACGGCTGACGCCCAGCCTGGCGCCGCAGACAAACCTGCCGAAGGGGCTGCTGCCAATGCTGCCGCACCTACGGTGAATCCTGGCGAAGCTGCCCCAGCGATTTCCGCACTTCCTGCTGAGCCTGTTACGCCACGGGAACGGGTGACGATTGGCTCTGCCGACCCTAGCGCGACAAATCCGTACGGCCTTTTGATCACGCTTGACAGCCTTGGCGCTTCGATCGAACGGGCTGAAATCAGCAGCGTTAAATATCGCGATATCGACGAAAAAAGCGGCTACCTAGGAAACCTCTCCCTCGTTGCTACCAAGAAGGGATTGCGAGTTGGTGTTGTCGGCGCGGGCACACCTGCCGCGCTGGCCACTTCCGAAGGCATGGGAGAGCAAGCGGGACTGCAAAAGGGAGATCTCATTCTCGCTGCTGATGGCAACCCGCTGTTCATGCCTTTGGATTTGGAGCAGTACCTTCGTGCGAAGACCAAGCCTGGCAATACGCTGCAACTGAAGGTCGAGCGGACGCGCGATGAAAAGTCGCAAGAGCTGCTATTTACGGCTAAGCTCACTCGCTATCCCGTCTCGATCATTCGGCCGGAATCCCATTCGTATACTCGCAAAGATGGTTCCAGCTTTGATGACCCTCGCCCTGATCCTAACTCGCTGCGGATGAAGTTGGACCATGTTTTAGGGCAAGGAGTTACAAGTGGTGAAGAAGAGCTTCGCGCATTCCCTTCGCTCCAGTCGATGAACTGGACGGTGGCCAAGCAAACCGCTGACACGGTGGAGTTTGCTGCCGACCTGGGCGACTCCGCATTTGCCAAAATTGGCAAGACCGGAAGCCTGCGTGTGGTGAAGCGTTACCGCCTGACGCCGCACGAGGGTGATCATTCGCAGCGGTATTCGCTGTCACTAGAAATTGAATTCCAGAACACCAGCAAAGCGGTTCTGCCCCTTTCGTATCGCTTGGATGGCCCACGTGGATTGCCGCTAGAAGGCTCTTGGTATTCCAACAAGCTGCATCCCGAAATGTGGAAGATGGCCGGCGCTCGCGACGTGGTCTGGAAGCTCAAAGACCGCAACCATCACCTCGTCAGCAGCTCAACGGTGCATAGCGAAGCGATGAAGGCTCGCAAAGACAAGAAGCGATCTTACGATTATTCGCTGCTGGAAAATGGCCAACCTTCGGAACTCGAGTATGTGGGTGTTGATTGCCAATTCTTTTCGGCCGTCATTAAGCCCGTTTCCTCAGAGAAGCAAACCCTTGTCTTCCGCGATGCTTCGGCACGTCCCGCAGAACCGCATTTCGAATTGATTGACCCCAAGCGGGTCAAGACGATGAACAACTCGTTCCAATTGGCGACGGAAATCGTTTCGATCCCAGCCGGCGAAAATGCCACGCATCAATACGACCTGTTTCTGGGCCCCAAAGATCCCGAAACCCTGGAGGCGTATGGCCTGCACGAGCTAATTGAATATGGCTGGTCGTTTGCAGCCTATCCGGCAAAAGTTTTGCGCGGCGTTTTGCATTTGCTGCATGCTGTGGTGCGTAACTATGGGCTGGCGATTATCTTGCTCACCATCATCGTGCGGCTGGGAATGCTTCCGCTCAGCTTGAAGCAAGCCCGTAGCACCGCGCTGATGCAATTGCTACAGCCAGAGATTGCCAAGATCAAGGAAAAGTACAAAGACAACACCGAGAAGCTCAACAAGGCCACGTGGGAACTGTACGCCAAGTACAAGTTCAATCCGTTTGGTGGTTGCTTGCTGGTCTTCATCCAGTTGCCAATCTTCATCGGGCTTTATCGCTGCTTGTCGGTCGATATCGACCTTCGTGATGCCGCGTTAATTCCCGGCCTGGAATGGTGCTCGAATCTGGCTGGGCCAGATGCTCTGTTCTTTTGGAAGCCGTTTACTTGGGCGGTGATCTCGGACGAGTTCCATGGCTATTTTGGCCCTTACTTCAACGTCCTGCCGATCATCACCTCCAGCTTGTTCATCATTCAGCAGAAGATGTTCACGCCACCTCCAACCGATGAACAGTCCGAGATGCAACAGAAGGTCATGATGTTCATGACGGCCTTCATGGGCATCATGTTTTTCAAAGTGCCGGCTGGGTTGTGCTTGTACTTTATCACCTCCAGCATCTGGGGCATTGCTGAACGCAAGCTGCTTAAGATGCCACAGATCGAGGGTGCGATTCAGCGGTCGATCAAGAAGTAAGAGCGGTAGCTTCGGGCTTTTGCTCAGGCGTCATTCCCTATGGATATCAGCGACACCATCGTAGCCGTGGCTTCTGCGGCCGGTGGTGCCGCCACAGGGATCATTCGGCTTAGTGGGCCAAGCACTCTATCGGCGCTGGCTCAGTTGGTTTCGCCCAACGAGGCGGAGCAGGTTCGCACTTGTTCGCGCTCGTGCCGAATGGCGCTGAACCTGGCCCTGTTTGATGATGCCCATCCAGGCCAAGCTGCCACGGTCAATGTGCAGGCGTATCTTTGGCCAACCTCTCGTAGCTATACGCGTCAGCCTTCAGCAGAGCTGCATCTAATTGGATCGCCGCCGCTGTTGGACCAGCTTCTATCGCAATTATTGCGCTGTGGCGTGCGTCTGGCTTTGCCGGGCGAGTTTACCTTGCGTGCTTTTTTGGCCGGCCGACTGGATCTGACACAGGCCGAGGCAGTACTGGGGGTGATCGATGCTCACTCGCAGGCGGAACTGTCCACAGCGCTGTCGCAATTGGCAGGGGGCCTGACAGGACCACTGGCCCAGGTTCGCGGCGACCTGCTCGACCTACTGGCCGATCTCGAGGCGGGTCTCGACTTTGTTGATGAAGATATTTCGTTCGTTTCCGCTGAGGACGCCAGGGCTCGGCTACTTCAGGCTCAGTCCCAAGTGAAAAAGCTTTTGGCTTCGCTGCAAAATCGAGCCCTATCGGGTGAGGCGCCGGCGGTGGTGCTACTTGGTCGCCCCAATGTTGGCAAAAGCAGCTTGTTCAATCGCCTAGTGAATCGCCAAGCGGCGATCGTTTCCACGCAAGCGGGAACGACGCGCGATTATCTATCTGCCGAAGTCGAATGGGCGGGACAGCCCCTGCGTCTGATTGATACAGCTGGGCTTGATCCACAAACGGCCCTTTCGGAAATTGATCTACGAGCCCAAAACGCCTCGACCGATCAGCAATCCAAGGGAGCAATCACGTTGGTATGCATCGACTCCACTCGCGAGCCCGATGCCTGGGAACAACAGCAGCTTCGTCACCCCACCAAGCAACAATTGATCGTCCTCACCAAAAGTGATCGGCCGACGCATCCTTCGCTGCAAGGATTCTTGGCCGGGAACGACTTCCTGCTTACCAGCAGCGAAGCGGGAGAGGGCGTCACGGCGCTACAAAACAAAGTGCGGCAAGCCTTGGCCCAAATTGCCGCCGGTGAAATTTTGCCCGCAACAGCACAGCGCTGCCAAGAGAGCTTGCAAGGAGCCGCTCAAGCGCTGCAGCATGCCATCGCCCTCCAGCAGGCGGGCCAAGGTGATGAACTGGTCGCTGCCGAGATTCGGCTAACGCTGGATGAGCTGGGGAAAATTCTCGGGGTGATCTACACCGATGACCTGCTCGACCGAGTCTTCAGTCGGTTCTGCATCGGCAAATAGGCTTTCGTCGAAGCTGGTTTTCTAGCGAATGCTTGGGGACTGGATTGGCGCCAAGCGAGGGCTGATAATCGCGGAACCGTTTTTGACCGCGGCTTGTCCTCTCGCTAACCAAGGAGCCTTCCATGTTACGCAAGCTGTTTTTGGCTTTGGCCATTCTTTGTTCGGCCGTGCCGCTATTGGCGGCTGATCCTGCCCTCACGCTCAAGCAGAATGATGTTTGGGTGATGGCGGGGGACAGCATTACCGCCCAGCGCCAACATAGCAACTATATCGAGGCCTTTTGTCGCACTCGTTATCCGCAACTGAATTTGCAATTTCGCAACTCTGGCATCGGTGGCAATCGGACATCACATATCCTAGAGCGATTTGAATACGATGTGGCCGCCTGGAAGCCAACGATTGTGAGCATTGAACTAGGGATGAACGATGTGGGAGCAGGGGATGATCCGACGACCTACATTAACGGCATGCGCGAGCTGATCAAAAAGATCCGCGAGATCAACGCCACGCCAGTGCTGATTTCTTCCAGCCCTGTGAATGATGGCAGCTTGCCAGGAGCTTGGAAGGGAGACCGTTGCCGCCGGATCGATCCGTACACGGTAGCTTTGAAAAAGCTGGCAGAAGAAGAGAAGGTGGTCATGGTGGACCAATACCACTCGCTACTAGAAATGTGGGGAAAGAACCTGCAAGCGGAAAAGCCCATCGCCCTGGGTGGTGATCCGGTTCACCCTGGCCCGGTTGGTCAAACTACGATGGCCGCCACGATCCTTTCTGCCCTGAAGCTCAATAGCGATGTTAGCTCGGCCTCGATCAAGGCCGATGGCACCGGTGTTGATGCCAAGGCGTGTACGATTTCCGAGGTTTCTGCCAAGCCGGGACGTTTGGCCTTCACACGTTTGGATGAGGCAGGGCCTTGGCCGATCGATGCCAAAGCCCAAGATGCCTTGAAGCTGATGCCGGAGATCGCTGGCCTCTCCCGCTGGACGTTGACGGTGCCTGATCTACCTGCGGGAAACTATCATGTCCTCATCAATGGCAAGCCCGCCGCCAAGGTCACCGAGAAGGAACTTGCGGCCGGCTGGAACATTGCATCGGCCCAGGAGGGGGTCGTGGCAGAACGGGCCGCAACGATTGTCGGCCTAGTCGCCAAGCTACAAGGGGGCCTTAACAACAATTGGCGTGCTGCCAGCAAGGCCAAAGATGCTGACAAGCTGGCCGCCGCACAAAAAGCCATTGAAGATTGCGAGGCCGAGCTTCGTGCCGCGTGCCAATCGATCGCACTGAAGTTTGTGCTGGAGAAGGAATAGTTGGCAACTTGATCGTATGAAAAAGGGGAGCAAGTCACTTGCTCCCCTTTTGCTTGATTACGCAGCTGGCTCTGGCTGCCATGCAATCCCGCTTGGGATGTCTTTTAGATTCCATAATCGCAACAAAAAGCCGACCAACGCTAATCGCCGCAGAGAACGCTCACATATTGTCCGCAGGAAGGGCTAGTTTGGCGGTCCCTTCACCCATTGTTCCCCTATGGCATCTGGCTTACCGAAAACACGAATCAAATCCTCACGGCTAATAGGAAACGAAAGAAATTCACCCTTTGCAGAAGGGCCAATTTGAACACCTGCCAATGGACTATCCGAAGACTCCAAAATAACACATGTAATCAAACGTTGCTTAGCGAAAATAAACATCGACCCCGATAGCTGTTCTCCTAGTCGGTAAATCGTTGCGTCCTGATGCTGGTAAACGACTGAATGAGAACCCGGATAATCTACACCATTTCTTATATCGACATCCCACGTTCGCACACGATCCTCTTGAAGCGTTGCCAGTTCGATTACTTCGCCATCTTTCAGCTTAAGCCACATCGGCGCAATTACATTGCCACACTTATCGCTACCCAAATACACCTCACTAAATCTTCCCGGTGTTCCACGAAACGCTTTGTCACCATACTCGGCCCATGTTCCGTTACTTATTTTCCGACTGCCACATCCCAGCATCACGGCATGGCTTAGCATCACCAGAGTGACGACTAGTGCTATTCGCATGGGATGCAGCAAGTTCATCGAACACTCCCTTATTATTCACTTCACGGAATCAGGATTCTCAGGGCAATCGACTCAGGCACACCGTGCGGAAGGAAACTCTTGACCGGACGATTATAGCTGGGAAGTCCTGCGAGCTCAGCACCTACTCTCAAATACCAAAGCAAGACAGGCCTAATTTGGCGGTCCCTTTGCCCAACGTTCGTGGATGACATCAGGCTTACCGAAGACGCGAATCAAATCCTCTCGACTAATTGGCAAAGAAAGAAACTCGCCCGTCGCAGAAGGGCCCACTTGAACACCAGCAAGAGGATTGTCAGTGGACTCCCTAATAACACAGGCAACCAATCGCTGCTTTAAGAACGTAAAACTTGATCCCGATCGATTTTCCCCTAAACGATAATACTGTGCGTCTTGTAGTTGGTAGATAGTTGTATTAGAGCCCGGAGAATCTCTTCCCATCCTAACATCAATATCCCACAATCGAACACGATCCTCCTGAAGCGTACCCAGTTCAACTACCTCGCCATCTTTCAGCTTAAGCCACATCGGTGCGATCTTATCACTGCACCTCTCGCCTCCCAAATATATTTCACGAAAGCTGTCAGGCGTTCCGCGAAACGATTTATCGTTGTACTCGGCCCACATTCCGTAGCTAATCTTTCGACTGCCACACCCCAGGATCAGGGCATAGCTTAGCATCGCAAACATGACGACTAGTGCTATTCGCATGGGATGCAACAACTTCATCGAACACTCCCTTATTCACTTCCTCGAATCAGGATTTTCAGGGCAATCGACTCAGGCACACCAGTGCGGCAGAAAACTCTTGACCGGTCGATTATAGTCGGGGAGTCCGACGGGCACGCAAGCAACGGATGCCAAGCGGCCTAGGTACGGCACAGGAATCACAGAGCTATTTAGGGCCAGGTGGTCCGGGCAAACCAGGAATATTTTCCAAGGTGGTGTCTGCTGAACTGCTATTAGAATCGGGCGAAGAGACTGGTGGGTCAAGACGCATGTTACCCAGGCCCCATCTCTGATGTATTTCCGGAATGTCCGTAGACCTAATGGATGTCCCCGTTAAATCAAGGATAGGCACTGGCGATTTTAATCGAAGCAGGACCATAAGCTTCTCGGGTTGTACCTTTGTCTCACTCAAATCGAGCATCTTAAGGGAAGATAGTTCGCTTAATGCAGCAAGCCCACTGCCATCGACGCTGGTCCCTTCAAAGTGAATCGACGTAACGGTGTTGCGTTTGCAAATTAAAGCAAGAGAAGCATCTGAAACATCCGTATAGTCCAAGTCAACTAGCTTTATATTTGAACCGATTTTGTCAGCCAATGCATTTATGTCGCCATCGTCTATCCCTTGACTGTAGCCAAATCGAAGATGCTCGAGATCTGGGAGACAGGGAAACTCTGAAAACTCAGCCGATGACATATTGCATTTCAGAAAGCAGAGCGTCTCAAGGCTTGCAAATCGTTTTAGCTCCACAAACGTTGCAGTGCCAATATCCGAACCGGCGAATGAAAGCTCTCTTACGTTGCGAGGGTTTTCTATATGCCGAATAAGGGCTTCTGCATCACCCTGCTTTGTGTTTCGCATGAAAACAATCGTAATTTCCGGAAATAGCGATAGCAGTTTACTGTCCTGCTCTGACAGCTGAGCGTTGTCGGCTTCCATCAAATAACTTGCCTTATACGGATCGTCCCAAAAGCTTTGGAAGAGTTCAGGGGATTGAGAGCCGTCACTCGCAATGACTTGAACCCCGCGAGTCCGCAAATACGATACGGCCTCTTTTCGACGAATGGCATCGTTTCTGTAGATACGAAATAACCCGAATGCCAAGGAGAATATCGCAATTGCTATTAACGCCGTTTTCAGTGAAAACTGAAAACGCTTTAAAGCGGATGGATTCATCGTCATCTCGGAGTGTTACGAGTTGCTATTGCGGCAAGGGAACGGGAACGCGTTGTCGAGCAAGCCCCTTTGCTGGGCGTACGCAATTATTCGCCTTTCGTCTCATCTGCAGAAAACTCGTCTGTACAATCCTTGCACTTCTCGCGTGTCCAGCAACATGAAGTGGCACTAGGAGCACGGCCTCGTGGCAATGCCGAGATAGCCAGTTCCAAACAGCGGACCTGATCACATCCTAGGCGGTGGCTATTCAAGGTGCAATCGCGGCAGGGGCTCGACCGGTCGATTACAGTTGGCTGGTCTGGAAGTCAGGCAATCGCGACTGGGATGAGCAACCGGGGCCAACGGCACAACTTCGCGACGGTCTGTTCCGAACGATGTTTTTTTCGCTTCTTCATCGGAGAGCCTCCTGCCTTCAAGCAAGGCTCTAGACTCCCCTATAACATGGACTAAAAAAGAGGGCATTCCAGTAGCAACCACCCGCGAACCAGTTTAGAATCCACGCCTTGCAAAAATAAGTCGAAATCGAAGGCAAAACATGATACTGCACAGTATTTCATTTGGATAAATGCATCGATGTCCATTGCTCGACGGTCATCATTTGTCATCCTCTTCAGCCTTGTTGGCTCGTTGGCAGTTGCACAGTGGTTTGCTCAGCCATTTCAGGAACGTCGCGCCAAGCAAAAGCAGCTCAATGCTCTTGGCGCGTTCGCCGTAGCGTTTGATGCCAATGGATCCGTTTCGTCCGCTCGCTTCCGTGGTTTGATTGCCGAGGAGTTTCCAGAAGCATGCTCTCAACTTGAAGTCGTGGACCTAAAAGGAGTTCATGGAGCCTGCAACAGTCTCCAAGTACTTGCCCGCTTGAAATCATTGCGTATGGTCATTCTAAGTGGCAGCGATGTGAGAGATGAAGACATACAATCCCTCATCAGGATTCCTGGCTTGAGACATCTGTGGCTGACGAATACTAATTTGACTGATCAATGTGTTGACGACCTAGCTAGGATTGAACGCCTTGAACGCGTCAAGCTAGACGGAACCAAGATCAGCGCTGAAGCGATCGAACGCCTGCGTCTCTTGAAGCCAAGTATTACGATCGAAGGAGCCACTCATGCAGGATAGTCTAGGCAACGATGGTAACAGGCACACTGCGACCGTTTCTTTATTTCAAACAATCCTGTGGGACATGTTCTCGGCGTTCGGTATTTTCACCGCTACGTGCTGCCTGACTTTACATCGAGCAGGCCTCAACGACCTGCGTACTCCAATTAGCATCGAGTACGCCGAGGGCAACCGACTCGCAATCATTTTCTTCTTCACGTCGCTTGGCTTGATACTTGTGACCGGCCTTCTGTACCGATGCTACGGCGGAATGATGGAAAGCCTGCTTTTGTTTGGAGCACTACTGTTTCTGGCCATCGTGATTGCATCCAAGCCACATTCGATCATCCACTTTTACTCTTACTATGCGACCGTGGTCGTAGCACTTCTCGCTCCACTGTTCGCTGCATGTCGGCTCAAGATGTGGTCCTGTGTTTTGGGCCTCCTATCGATTTCGATAACGGTAATCTTGCTTCTCAATTGGGCTGCCAATACGGACTTGGGAATTGGAGGGTTCGGAATTGCACAGCGTGCATGGTTCATCGTAGCGTGGCTGTCCAACGCGTCAGTTCTTGTACTGTGCCAGCAAGTAGCGCTAAGCCGTGAAACCGCCGCCGCAAGATTGACTGGCTAAAAGGTTTGTAGCTGGCATCAATTGACTTTGAAGACGATATTTGAACATGACTCCGTGCGCTCCAAAGGAGAAGAAACAAAAGCGGTCCTAGTGGAATGCCCACCAATCGCAGAGTTATCAATCGCTCTTGGTAACCGCACAACTTTGCGACGAACTGTTCAGGACAATGCTTCTTTCGCTTCTTTATCGGAGAGCCTCCTGCCTTAAAATTAGGCCCTAGACTCTCCCATCACGTGGACTAAAAACGGTAGGTATTCCAATCCCAGAAACCAAGCCACCACGAAAGCGTTCATTACGGCTTTGGCACCCTCGTATTAACTTTGTCAGAAGTCATTTGTTCCCAAAAACACTGGCCGACTTTAGCTCGAAACAGCCCCTTCAGGGCGACGCCTTCCTCGGGGAACGTGCCGTGATTTTCAGCTGTTAAGTCCCAATACTCAACGCCATCAACCTTTGCAGAAGAAAGGTTTCTAACCAAGGTCGGCCGATATTGCCCGGCCTTAAACCAAACAGACCGCACGTCCGCATCAAGCATCTTAATATTGGAATCCCCAATGTCGATTGCAAACTCATGAAACAGGATGTCCGTCTGCGGGTTCTTCATCACAGACTTCCACCCTGTCATCCTATTGAGCTTGCAGTAATTGCTGACAATGCTGTTAGCTGAAGGCATTTCAACAAACAACATGGGATCTCTCAAATAATGCACCTTTCTAACCCACGCAACAGCAATACGGTTATCGCCTTGGCATATTTGCACATCCTTCATCCAAGAGATCTCTCGGAGAATCAGCTGATCGCAAGATAGCTTCTCATCGGAAATTGTATTAGCCGTCACAACGTAATCGACATCACCTCTTCGCAATACGACATTAAGGTAAACAGTGCTCACAGCTGCAGGGGCGTCACAAGCAGGCTTTTGATTGCTGACGCCTTCTGGCGTGAAGACGCTGACAAGCGGTTTCACATTTGCAGCCATCACAATGGACGTTTTATCATCCAACTTGAAAACAACTTCTTCGCCTAGCACAGCAGAAACACCAACAATACTAAAGACTGCTATCAGAAGTGGCACAGAACTCTTCATACACGCCAGTCCTTATTTGTCCATCATGTTTACATAGGGGATAGTTTTAGTACTGCCTGTCACTGGCGGCCTCAGAGAGCCTCTAGGCAAAAACAACATCTGTGCCCCGTACGTAATTCTTGCGCATGTAGCCACATGAAGTGGCACTAGGAGCACGCACGGCCTCCTGGCAATGTCGAGCTAGACAAGTTGCACGCGACTAACCCAGGCAACATCCTAGGTGGCGGCTGCGCGAGGTGCAATCGCGGCAGGGGCCTGGACCGGTAGGTTGTAGTCAGTGAGCCAAAGTAGCCTACAATCCTGCTGGGGATGCAGCTTGAATTTGTCCGGTTGGCAAGCATCCGCGGCCAACGGCGAAAAAGCAAGCAGCCGCTTACGCTCGATGTCTTGACGTTCGCCAACCACCGTAAAGCACAATGCACACAACTAGCAAAGCGATGACCATCGTGACGCTCCAATTTGCCTTCTCTTTAATCTCCCCGGTCTCGGAGTTCGCAATTTCATCGTAGGTGGCGTAGATTTCTTCAGGCAAGATTTGTCGTTTTACCTCGTTGTGCTTGATGAGCATGTCTTCTCTCGTCCTATTGTCTGAGACAATTGCCCCCACCGGAAATGCGATACTAAAGTCTTCCGCTGTAACTCCTTCATTAATTGCGACGTCAAGTATCGAAGCTGAAAGAAAAGATTCTATATGGCCTGTTGGACCTATACGGGTTTGTTCCCAGGACATCGGGATTGAAGACTTCAAAGAACTGCCGTCTTGGCCATAGGCAAACCTATACCGGTCACCTAGCTGCCCATTACGAATCAATTCGATCTTCGTGATTCGGCCTTGATCGTCGATCCACACAACTTGCTTGCCGTTTGTACTTCGATATCGCGTGGCTTTAACGTTCTCTTCAACATCCGTTCCGTCAAATTCAAGTGATGAAAAGGCCTGAGGCCATTTACCGTTAGGATCTATCGCCCAAAGAATCGGATGAAGGTTTGAGTTCTCCGAGACCTCGTCGGCGGCGGAAATATAGCCGTGCGGATACCCTTTTCCTGTCTTGTCTGTTACTTTGTCAAACAGGAAATGCCCTTCACTTCCGTCAAATGCAGTTGAAAAGTTGGACGCACGCAATTGGGTATGGTCATCGTTAGGACCCCAGCCATTAACTTTGTAATAATGGCGAGTCTTGTCGGTTCTAAACTCAACAGTCTTTGTGGCGACAATGTCTTCTTTTGCGGTCCTGCCAAAATAGGTTTGGGTTGTGGACCATTTTGCTTTTAGGTCGCGAATGCTGTTGGAAGTAGCCGTTAATCGGCGTAAGGGCTCCTCGGAATAAGAGCTATTCAGAAATACGCCGAGTACAAATGTTAGTGCCAGGCAAGGCACTGCCAGCTTTGCTTTCGAATCGGTGATGTTTAAACGCATATGTTATCGCCCGAAAAAAAGGGAAATGCGAATAAGGGTTACGGCACATTTTCGAAGAACGATGCGTCCCTCAGCTAAGACTTGCACTTTTTACGAAATGAATTGGCAATAGGAATCGAATCTCCCGGTTAGGTCCATGCATCTTAGTTTTTGCGTGGTGCGCGATTGGAATCCTGCCGTCTTATGTACCAAACGCATGTGCCCTTCATGTAATTCTTGCGCATGTAGCCACATGAAGTGACACTAGGAGCACGGCCTCGTGGCAATGTCGAGCTAGAGAAGTTGCCCACGCCTAGCCCACGTAACATCTTAGGCGGCGGATGTGCAAGGTACAATCGCGGCAGGGACCTGGACCGGACGATTACAACTGGGGACTCCTGCGGGTCACCAGCAACGCTCTAATACCAAACTAGGACAGGCCTAATTTGGCGGTCCCTTTACCCAACGTTCGTGGATGACATCAGGCTTACCGAAGACGCGAATCAGATCCTCTCGGCTAATCGGTAACGAAATAAACTCACCCGTAGAAGAAGGGCCAATTTGAACACCAGCCAGAGGACTGTCTGCGGAATCCCTAATAACACACGAGACCAAACGTTGCTTTAAAAACGTAAAACTCGCTCCTGACAGCCGTTCCCCCAAACAATACATTGTCGCATCCTGAAGTCGGTAGATTGCTGAATTAGAGCCGGGAAAGTCCCTTCCCTTTCTAACATCAAGATCCCACGATCGAGCACGATCCTCTTGCAGCGTTGCCAGTTCAATTACTTCGCCATCTTTCAGCTTAAGCCACATCGGTGCGATCTTATCATTGCACCTCTCGCCTCCCAAATATATTTCACGAAAGCTTTCTGCAGTTCCCCGGAATTCTTTGTCGTTGTACTCAGCCCATATTCCGTCGCTTATTTTTCGACTGCCACATCCCAGCATCACGGCATGGCTTAGCATCACCAAAGAGACGACTAGTGCTATTCGCATGGGACGAAACAAGATCATCTAACACTCCCTTATTCACTTCCTCGAATCAGGATTTTCAGGGTAACCGACTCGGGCACACCAGTGCGGCAGGAAACTCTTGACCGATCGATTATAGCTAAGGGCTACGACGGGCCTACAATTTCGCTGGGGATGCCGCGTAAATTGCCCGACTGGCGAAAAACTAGGGCGCCCGCACTCTAATGATGGCACAGAACGGAACGTACCAAGCGATAAGGACGACCACCATTAAAAAAGCCTGCACTCCAGGGGATGGAGGCAGGCTTGGGGAAATCGTTTACTTGGTGAAACAAGGGGCGATGGTCGATGCCTTAGCGAAGGACGTCGGCAAAGGCCTTTTGCAGTTGGGCAAGACCCTTTTCGCCGGCAGTGCCATCGACGACCACATTCACGCGGACTTCGCTGGTGTTGATCATCTCGACATTGATCCCCGCTTCCGCCAGTGCGCGGAACATGCGAGTCCCCACGCCGGTTTGGGTGCGAAGGCCAACGCCCGAGACCGATAGCTTGGCGATTTTGGGGCTGCTGGTTACCTTCTTGCAACCGAGGGACTTGGCGATCCCTTCCGCAACTTCGATCGACTTCTTGAGCTGCTCTTGGGGGACCGTAAAGCTGACCACGGCCGAACCATTGGCGGCAGGGTGGCTTTGCACGATCATATCGACAAAGATGCCGCCGCCAGCCACCTGAGCAAATACCTTGGCGGCAATGCCTGGGCTATCAGGAACGCCGCTAATCGTCACGCGAGCTTGGCTTGGATCGAGCGTGATCTCGTCAATCGTCAAGCCTTCCATCGAAACGCCTTGCAGGCGAGCAATCACCGCAGCAGCGTCGCTATCACTACCGCTGGACTTGCTGGCAGCGGGAGCAACGGCCGGGGCCTTATCCAGTTCAAAGGCTTGGTGAACAATTCGGAGTGCCTTGGGGGCTTCATCACGGCTCACCAAGACCGAGATCTTGATTTCGCTGGTGGTGATCATCTGGATGTTGATGCCGGCATTGGCCAGAGCGCTAAACATCTTTTCGGCAACGCCCGTTTGACGAGCCATTCCCAAACCGACCACCGAAACCTTGGCAACGCTATCGTCAGAGGTGATGCCACTGGCCCCCACCACTTGGGCTGCACTGCGAACAGCTTCCAGCGAAGCTTCCAGCTCATCCTTGGGAACGGTGAAGGAGATGTCGGCTTTGCCAGACTCTCCCACGTTTTGCACGATCATGTCGACCGAGATATTCTTGGCCGCCACGCGGGAGAAGATCTCGAGGCTGGTGCCGGGAAGGTCGGGAACGCCTTGCACCGTGATCAGCGCTTCATCCTTGTTGATGGCGGCGCCACTGACTGGTTGATCAGGGCTTTCGGGGTCGGCCACAATCATGGTGCCAGGCTGATCGGTAAAGCTGCTGCGGACGTGGATCGGCACATTGAACTTTTTGCCGAACTCGATCGAACGGCTATGCATGACGCCGGCGCCAAGGCTGGCCAGTTCGAGCATTTCGTCGTAGCTGATGCGGGAAGTACGGCGGGCTTCTGGCACAACGCGTGGGTCGGTCGTATAGATGCCATCGACATCGGTATAGATTTCGCAAGCGTCGGCACGCAGGGCAGCAGCCAGCGCAACGGCCGTGGTATCGCTTCCACCCCGTCCGAGCGTGGTGATGTTGAAGTCTTCATCGATCCCCTGGAAGCCAGCGGCGATGATGATGTTGCCATCATCGAGCACCTTCTTCATGCGGGCGGTTTCGATGCTCTTGATGCGCGCCTTCGTGTGGGTGTTGTCGGTCTTGATGCCGATTTGAGCCCCCGTCATGCTGACGGCCTTATGCCCCAGCGACTGGATCGCCATGGCAACGAGTGCAACACTCACTTGCTCACCCGTGGAGAGGAGCATGTCCATTTCACGAGCGGGGGGCTTGTCCGTGATTTGCTTAGCCAGATCGACCAGTTCATCGGTGCTGTGCCCCATCGCACTGACCACCATGATGACCTGATTACCTTCTTGTTGAGCGCGAATGGCACGACGTGCCGCCTTCAAAATCTTCTCCGGATTGGCAACGCTGGTGCCGCCGAACTTTTGCACGATGAGAGGCATGATCAAACTTCCTACCTTTTTGAAACCAACCTACTACGATTTCCTTCAATCCATCACTGCATACCTGCCGCACTAGCCTCGCAGGAAGTAAGGCATCAATTCCCAACCGTTCGCAAAATCCAAACCGGTTGTTGCCGCGGCCACTTCGTCGTACGACTGGGCCGCGTTAGGCTTCACGCCCGTTCCGCAAATGGTGAACGGAACAAAGCCGTGACTATGTGTTTTGATGCGGCAAGTCGTGGGATGATCGGGCGAAACCAAAATGCGATAGTCCCCTTGCGCTTTAAGAGCCGCATGTAGTGGAGCCACAATGTGCTTATCGATGTTCTCTAAGGCTTCGATCTTGCGAGCCACATCCCCTTCATGGGAAGCCTCATCGGTGGCCTCCACATGCACGCAAATCACATCCGTATCTTGCAAGGCATCAATCGCGTACCTTCCCTTGGCCGCATAGTCGGTATCGGTGTACCCCGTTGCGCCAGGAACTTCGATCCGATCCCAGCCGATCAGTGCGGCCAACCCGCGAAGCAAATCGACCGCCGTGATCATCTTGCCGCGCTTTTGGTGCAGATCAAAAAACGGCGTAAGCGACGGTGTCTTTCCAATGCCCCACAACCAAAGCGTGGTGGCGGCCGACTTGCCGGCGCTACGGCGGGACTCGTTGACAGGATGCGTAGCAAACAGCGACTCGCTGCGCTTCATCAGGTCGAGCAGAAAATCACCCCCCGGCCCCGAAGGGAGGTCATTCAGGACCGACTTGTCCGTCAGGTCATGCGGCGGAGTCGATTTGGTATCGCGGCTAAACGGGGCAGGGGACTTCGCCCCGCGATACAAAAGCAGGTTGCGATAGCTTACACCAGGAACGAACTCCAATTGGTCGTTACCCAGTTCCATTTGGGCCGTAGCCAAAAGGGATTTTGCCTCGGCCGATGAAATGTGTCCGGCCGTAAAGCTTTGCATTACGTTGTCGATCACCGTGACCAGATTGCAGCGAATCGCCCAATCTTCAGGGCCCAGCTCAATGCCTTGGGCAGCAGCTTCCAGCGGCGCCCGCCCGGTGAAGTAAACATTGGGGTCGTAGCCAAACAGGCTTAGGTTGGCGACATCCGAACCGGCAGGCAAATGATCGGGCACATTGTTGGATTGACCGACCACACCCATCCGCGCGATTTCATCCATTGCAGGGACGTTCGCCGCTTGCAAAGGCGTTTTGCCACCGTACGAAGGTTGCGGCTCATCGGCACAGCCATCCGGAATAATGATCGCGTACTTCATGGGGACAAATCTCAAATCACAAAGGAGTCAAATTGCAAAACTATACAAGCGGCAATGGCGGGAACATTCTTCAGAGCCTTACGACTCCAGCACGCGCATCTTTACGCTGCCACCGCCGACACTCTTGAGCTTGCCAAGCTGTTCCATCGCGGTTGCCACGGCTCCTTCACGAGCCTTGGCGGTCATGATGACCAGTGGCACCACACGTTGGCCCGTTTCTTCGCTGGCCGCATGCTGAATGACCGAAGCGATGGAGATGTCATTCTTGCCCAGCACGCCAGCGATTTCTGCCAGAACACCAGGACGATCTTCGACCGTGAATCGCAAGTAATACTTGCCTTCTAACTGATTGTGATCGCACAACTTCACGCGAGCTTCTTGCTGCGACCAGAATTGCAAAGTGCGGAAGGTGATTTGCGTCCGACCGACGGCCATGTCAATCAAATCGGCGACCACTGCCGAGGCCGTTGGCATTTGTCCCGCGCCCAGCCCATGGAAAAAGACCGGGCCAACCGCATCACCCACCACGCTAATCGCGTTATAGGCCTGGCGTACTTCGGCCAGCGGCGTTCCCATCTTGACCAGCGTTGGCGAGACGTGCAGCTCTAGCCCTTGCTCACACAGGCGCGCAACCGCAATCAGCTTGATGCGATAGCCAAGCTCTTTCGCGTAGCGCAAATCATCGGGATCGAGCTTATCGATCCCCACACAAGGGATCTCGCTCCAATGGACCCGAGCACCAAACGCCAAGTGGGCCAGGATGGCCAGCTTTTGGGCGGCATCCGCGCCGCTGACATCCATCGTTGGATCAGCTTCGGCAAACCCAAGCCGCTGTGCTTCTTGCAGCGCTGTGGCATACGAAGCGCCACGTTCTTCCATCTGGGAAACGATGAAATTCGTCGTACCATTCAAGATGCCACGCAGCGAAAGGATTTGGTTCGCCGAGAAGCACTGGCTAATGTTGGTGATGATCGGAATGCCACCTGCTACGCAGGCATCAAACGCGATCGAACGCCCCAGCTCTCGTGCACGATCAAAGATTTCTGGCCCATGTTCGGCCAACAGCGCCTTGTTGGCGGTGACGACATCTTTGCCGCTTTCCAGCAGCTTTAGCATGATCGTCCGAGCGGGCTCTAAGCCCCCCAGCAACAACGCAACCAGCTTGATCTCGGGGTTGCCCGTGATTCGGGCAAGATCATCCGAAAGGATCCCCTTGGGAAGCTTATAGTCCCGCGGCTTGTCTATGTCAGCAACGACCACTTCTTCTAGCCAAAGCGTCCTGCCGGCATGACGTGCCGTCCGGTCGCCATGGTCGATCAGCAGCCGTGCCACACCCGTGCCGACCGTTCCCATTCCAACCAGTGCGACCTTGGTGACCTGCATGACGAGGGCGATCCCTTCCGAAGTGTTCTAAAAAATTGGCGTAATCTTCCATACTAGATTCGCTACGCCAAACCCGTCAAGCGGCTCTAAATCCCAGCAAATAAGGGGTTTTCGAAAAAAGCAGGCTATGTCAAGAAAAATCACGAGCGGAGGGCGAGCAGGAGCCCAAGTAAAGAGATTTGGCCGGGCCTCGCGTATCGCAGCAGAACCGGGGAGAAGCGGCCCCAGGCGTCGCTAGAGTGGGCCGATTCCCGGATGGAAAACTTGGCCCTAGGCGATAGGAAAACGGCAGGGGGCGGGGGATTATTCCGCCGACTTCTTTTCCGCTTCCTTGGCGGCATCTTTGGAAGCTTCTTTTTCTTTTCCAGCTGCTTCCTTGCCAGCGCCCTTGGTGCCAGCCTTTTCGTCGTCGGACTTGGCTCCCTTTTCGTCGCCGGAACCTTTTTCCTCCTTGGAATCGGCGTCGCCATCCGCACCCTTGGCGGCAGGTTTCACCTTGGACTTTTTCCCATCCGTGAAGGTTTGGGCGGCAGTTACCGTAACCGAGGTAGCATAGACCTGGTTCTTGGCGGCGGCGTAGTACCAGCCTTGAAACTCCACTTTGTCGCCGACGGAGATGAATCCCAGGTCGGCCACATCGACCTTGATTTTGACATCTTCGGCCACGTCCGCCTTCAGCGAGACGCCACCGGCACCGACGGTTATTTCGCCCTTACGGCCCACCTTGGTAATTTCCGCAGCAATCCGATAGACCATTGGCTCTTCAGGGCCGGAAGGCTTGGGCGCCTTCTTGGGCTTTTCTTCTGGCTCTGGACTAGTGAACAGACCGGCGGAGGCGCCGCCACTGGCAGCTGGAGTGTTGGGACCAATTCCCACTTCGTATCCCGGGCGAGGCGTGAAGATCAGCATTTCCTTCACGGGCTCATTCACTTGGCCACGCTTGCCGACCGTTCCTTCGAATTCCACCCACATGCCCGCTCGAAGGAACCCACGCTCGGCCTTGCCGGTGATGGCAAACTCTTCCGCCTTGTTAGGAAGCTTGACCATCCATTGCTCGCCCCCTTCGCCCACAACGCCAAGCACACCCGGTGCCAGCTGAGCTACTTTTCCTGTGCCCGTGATGTTTTCACGAGGGGCATCTTTTGCATTGCGGCCAGCACCAGGACGCTGCGCCAGTGCTTCAGTTGCTGGCAACATCAAAGCAGCTAGTGCCAACAGCATGCAAATGCCGCCCAAACGGCCAGAAAAACGGGGGCAAATCGTCATAGGAACATCTCCGTTGCGAACAGATCAAAAAAGGCGTGCCCTAACAGGTACCTATGGAAACTGGATTGCCCCGCGTTACAGCGAAAGCCAAGGGCTGATTCCTTAACAGAAAGCCCTTGGCCTAAACATCACTTCATTCGAACTACAGCGTTACTTGACTGCTTCGGCAAAGCGACGCGAAACTTCGTTCCAATTGACAACATTCCAGAAGGCCGAAATGTAGTCCGGACGACGATTTTGGTAGTGCAGATAATAAGCATGTTCCCAAACATCCAGACCCAGGATCGGCGTACGGCCTTCCATGATCGGGCTGTCTTGGTTTGGAGTGCTTTCGACGATCAGCTTGCCTGCCGAAACGCTGAGCCAAGCCCAACCGCTACCAAAGCGCGTGGCACCAGCCTTAGCGAATTGTTCCTTGAAGGCATCAAAGCTACCGCAGGCAGCGTTGATGGCAGCAGCCAAGTCACCCGTTGGTGCACCACCACAGCCAGGGCCCATAACCGTCCAGAACAAAGAGTGGTTGGCGTGGCCACCACCATTGTTGCGCACGGTAGCGCGGATGTTTTCTGGAACCTTGCTCAGGTCCGAGATCAATTGTTCAACGGTCAGCTTTTCGAGGTCGGAACCTGCGATGGCTGTGTTGACATTATTGATGTAAGCCTGGTGATGCTTGCCATGGTGAATTTCCATGGTTCGGGCATCGACATGTGGCTCGAGAGCATTGAACGCATAAGGTAGAGGGGGTAACGAATAAGCCATGAGCAAGACAACTCCCGCATAACACGATAAAACCAGGCCGGAACCCCAAGTGGACCTATTAGGCCCGTACGACTTCGGTCGGCGCTTCCTTTGCTTGATAACTTAACCATAGGCGGAATGGCAATAGCCCTAGTCCAATCAGGGCCAGGTGGGCGAGCACGCCAACCCCCAGGGCCAACAAAACCCCCTGCGTAAAGCCGTAGGAATGCAAGCCAATTCCTAGCTCATTCACGCCAAACCAGGACCAAGCGGTCACAATGTTGCCAAAAATCGCTAAAACGGCCAAACCACGCTCGGCTACCATCTTATCCCAGCGGGCATGAAGCAACACGGCGTTCCACAGGACAATGATCAAAGCGCCGTTTTCCTTGGGGTCCCAGCCCCAGAAACGGCCCCAAGAGTCATCCGCCCACAAGCCGCCCAGAATGGTACCGATAAAGCTGCAGAAAATGGCAAAACAGGTTGCGCCGTACATCATCCGGCCCAAATCCTTGCGATCGATGTCGTCTAGGTTGCGCGTTAACACACCTCCCAGCACAAATAGCACGCCTAAGAATCCGGCCACAAAGGTCGCCGCATAGCCCAGCGTGATCAGCACGACGTGCGTGGCCAGCCAGAACTGCGTATCGAGCACAGCTTGCAACACACCGATCGTATCACCGCCGGCCGCGAGGAAGTAAGCGATGAGCAAACCACCAAAGCCACTGATGGCGGCGATCATGTTGCCAATGCCGATGCGATAGACCATTTCCAAGCCCAAGCCCAACACCACTCCCGCCCAGGCGATGAACACCGCCGAGGAGTACAGGTTGGTGACAGGTGGACGGCCCGAAATGTAAATGCGAACTGCCAACGCCAGGGTGTGAATCAACAGCGTGAAGAGCAGCATCACAAAGATCGATTTTCCCAACGCCCGACTACGCACCAACCATGCCAGCGGCGCCGCCATGAGGCAGATCGTGTAAAGCACAACCCCAAGATAGAAAGGCGAAACCGAATTGAAACGCGCTTCCAACGGGATCTTATTCAGTGCAATATAATCCGTGGCTCCTGCGGTCTTCTTCAGGTTGAGTTTACGAATAATCGTCTCTTGGCGATTACTGAGCTCACCCACAGCGGTTGCAAATTCGGCTGGCTTTTGTTGATCAAATGCCAGCTTCAACTTCTCCCAAGCCAAGACGGTAGCATCGGGATCTTTGCCTTGCAAACGGCTATTGATCAAGGCACCAATCCAAGCTTCAGGGTACGACTCCCACTCTTTATTTTTGGCGTTCTTACGAACAGTGTCTTGTTCTTGATCAGGATCCATCGGAATGGATAGCGCAATCTCGCGCGATTCAAATCGCTGACGCAATTGCCCCACTGCCGCCGCAAACTCTTGAACCGCCAACTTGCTGGCTTCTGGGTTCTTTTCAAACTCTTCAGATGTGGGAAGTGGTGGAACAGGGGGCGGAACAAAGGCTTCGACCAGCATATTAAATGCCGCAAGCTTTTCGCTTACCTCACTGATTTTGCGTTCTTCAGGTGTTAGCGATCCCTTGCTAACCTTGGCCTTTTCACGCACCTGCTCGGCACGCTCTGCAAACGCAGCCAACCCATCTCGCAGTTCATAAATCGAGTACATGCCACCAGGGTTCGTACGTGGCTTGAACATCTTCGCGACTTCAGGCGAATCGATCTTGAATTGGCGGATGTACAGCGACATCTCCGACTGCGTGACCGAATGCAAAAGCCACTCCGCAGGCTCTGCCTTCCACTTCATGGGGAAGATGCTGGACTTATCCAGTATCACTTTATAGTCGCCATGTTCATCCTTGACAGGCTTGCCATCCACCAACTCGAGGACCTGAAAATTCGGTACTTCGCGACCAGAAATTGCCCGCAAGGTGTTACGTGCCAAGGTATCAATCGGCATGGCGCGGCCGTTGGAAAGCACGACAACTTTGCTGAACTTTGACAGGCTCGGAGCGAACTCTTGCCCGCCCCAATTCTTGTTCACCATCTGCGTGGTAGATCGAATTGGACGAACCTGTGCAACCACAATAAACAGAGCGAGAGAGATTCCCAAGGCTGAAGGCCATAGCCATCCGCCGCCGGCCATGAATGTCGACGCCCGTCCGCCAACCGCAGAAAGATTTTGGGCAGCAGGAGCCTTGGCGGTCCCCACTACGGAATAAACATCCCGTTTGCCTGGAACTGATGTCTTGGCCGTCGCCGTCGATTTAACATTCTGCTCTTCACGCCCCACCTTCATCAAAAAGGCCAGCAGCATTTGCATGAAATGCCCTAGCATCCCCACGGCAATGATCATGCAAGCGACGTAAGGAATCATCCATCCTTTGTTGCTAACCACTGCCAGCGTTGTAACTTCAGGACCACTAGGCATTTTGAAATAGCCGCTTTGGTAGAACGTCAAATTGTCATAGCGGAGCGGATCATTCATGCGAATTTTGAAGCTCGCAGGCTTTGCCAGCTCTTTTCGCGACACCAGAATGTCGGAAGAATAATTCTTTACCGTGTTCGTACCGAGGTAGTCATCCTTGCGAACGTCGACAAGCTCTACTTCAAAATCGCGATAGGCCCGGGCAAATCGCAGGTACAATTCGTAGGTCTTGCCGTCGACTTCTACCTTTTCGGCATACCGTTCAGGACTGTCCTGTTCGGCCGACAACTGCGGCACCAAGTAGGTCCCCAAATCCTTACCCGACTTCTTATCGGTAAGCCGAATATAAGCCGCTGCCATATCGACACCTTGCTTGGTGTCCGTTCCTGTCATCGGCTTGAGCGGAAGGGCAATCTCCTGGTTTTCAAAAGCGGTTCCAGCTGTAGCTAGGTTCTTTTCATTCTTCGTCGAGACCAGTGATAGCTCTGCGTTTTTGTAGTACTCCACCACGCTTACATGAAACGGCAGCGATTCCAGCACAGGGCTTGAAATGGGGAGTAGTTCCTTCCCCTCTTTGGCAAGCAGCTTATTGGCGGCGTAATTTTGCTCTACCAGCTTGCGAGGAATGGCGGTAACTGTATCTTGCCCGTCTGCACCGGGAGCAATGATCGCCAGTTCCGTTGTGCGGATATCGCGCATGTAGTTTGCCGATTGCCCTTCCTGCAACGAGATCTGCCATTCCACCGCGTAACGATTGACGAGCAATTCATTGGCCATCAGCAAGCCGATACCCGCATGCAGCAGCACGATGCCCGCTCGCTTGATGAACACGAGATGACACCCGAAATACAAAATGGCGCTACCAAATAGGGCAATCAAGATCTGCCATAAAATTCGAGTTGCCTCTGGCTGCGGCGCCAGATAATTGACAAGCAGCAACACCACAAGCGTAGAGAGCCCCAGATAAACACTAATTGCCAAGGTGAGAATACGTTTGCTCACCAGGGGAGACTTGCTGGCTTCAGCGCTGATCGGACTCAACGACCGAATTATCTCTTGCGCAAAGCGAACAGAAACTGCCAGCCAAGCGATGCCCAGCAACACACGAAACAGAAGCCAAATCTGCTCAGGCTCCAGAAATGGCCGAGCCTGATCCGTCGAATTTCCATTTCCACCCGCAACCACAGCGGCCAAGAACAAACATCCAACGGCAATGACAGCCAGTCCTGCCCAGAGGCGATTCCCCTTGGCTTGCAACTTAAAACGCCAAAAATGTGCCGTAAGCAGATTGACCGACATCAGCACGCCTACACACCAACCACCGGGAGCCGGAAAGCCAGCGTGGTACCAGATGTAATTCCAAGCCTCGGCCAGTGACTTCGGAAAGTGAAAACCGTTTACGAATAGATCTTCTGTGGGAGTCAGGTCAGGAAAGAAAGAGGGAGGAAAAAAGAGCCGCACGTCCACCCACATAACCCAAGTATGGAAATAGCGAGAAACCACTTCCCAAATATCCATTTCGACTTGGGCCAGCGTTCCAACGAGCACAACGAAGATGCCAAACACAAACAGCGCCACCGTCAGCTTGAGCGACGCAAGCGCATCAAGCACGACAACTTCAATCCCGTCTTTTCCTGCCCTGGAAACATGCATCTCACGGAAGGAAAGTTCCGCCGAAGGAGCGGCGACCGAATAGGGAGATTCCATCGACATGACTTCAATCCTTGTGAGCGATAATTTTGGTTAGCGAAAGCGCCGCTGCCCCAGCGAACTAGGGCTTCACCTGAAACGACTTCACAAACTCTATAAAACGCCCTTCTTCTTCCTTGAGAAGAGCAACCGAGCCCTGCATCTTGATGAACCAGGCACGGTCCGACGACTTCCACGTAGCCACGAGCATTGCCTGCGGCGAACCATCCTTGGACTTTCCTTCTAACCGGAACGACTTCCAAGACTTGTTGCCCGCAGCAATTTCAAACGCCGCCTTATTCATCTCTTCTTCTGAAACGGCCGAAAGTCCCACTTGTCCTCGCCAACGATTGAGATTTGGGAGCAATTCTCCCCCATCCCCGGTGAGGTCAATCACCGTCACCTCGGCTTGCTGATCCCCCTTGGCGACATCAAAGGCCGCACGGCGCATCCCGCTGGCCCCTTTATTGGTCCAGCTTTCAGGAGCCTTATACTCTAACTTTCCAGCGCCGCCAGACGCAGCAGCTGCATTGGAATTAGGAACAGCACCACCTCCTGCGCCACCTGGCATCGCGCCCCCCATCCCCATGCCACCCATGCCGGTCGATTGGCGATTTCCCAAATAGTTCACCAAAAAGGCCTCAGAGCCATCGGCGACTGGCACCGCAACAAGATCCTGCGCCAGCGAGTCTTTGTCTCGGTTGTTAAGGGCCAACTGGCCGCGCCAACGATTGACGTTGTCGAGGATGAACTTGTCTTTATCCTTCGCTTCAAACCCCAGCTTGCTGACCGTCAGGTCGATTGGCTTGTCCCGACCAGCAACCGGGATCGCAATCGTTCGATATCGAAACTGATCACCGGGCAATTCCTTCCAGTCAGCAGCAAGCTGCCAACTAGGGACGCCTGCCTCATCAAACTTGAGCGTCTTCAGAAAGTCGGTCAATGGACCTTCCAGCGCATCGACGGCCGTGGGCTCATCGGAGATCTTGAAGAACCAAGCTTCTTCCTTATGCAGCGCAATCGCGCCCAGCGTTCGCCACTTCGTGATCTTGGGAACTCCCTTGATCTTTCCACGGTCCAGATTTTTCACGGTGTACTGCTGAACCTGCGGGGGCTTTTCCCGGCAGCCGGTAAGTACCAGCACCATGCTGCTTAGCAGCAATGAGCGACCTGCCCAGGAACGGGAGAAGTGCCAACGAAAACGCGGTACACGATCCATACGAATGGTATTGTCCGTAGCCTTAAGTACGCGATGAACTTAGGGCCTCAAAGGTGGGATAGTTTAGGCGGGATAGGGCAGAAACAATTCATCGCAAGTCGTCAAAGCATCTGCACAAAGCAGTGCAGGCTGCCTTGCCTCTGCATGTACCCGCCAGCGTGTTATGGAAACACAGCCGTCAGCGATGCCGTTCATCCCCATAAGGAATCTTGCTAAGCAAACCGCACGAAAATCGCCGATGCAACTCGCGGTTCGATGGCTCGACACCCGACCCCTATTATAGCGCAGTTTACCCCGTTACGGATAGCCTTAAGTCCAAGAGGCTTCCCTGAATAATGCCGCTAAGAACTGGCATTTTCCCCTACAGACTGCGGCCAAAACGGGAAGTAGGGGAGGCGTTATGGCGTTATATCCCCGATGGACTATCGTTTCTGGCGGCTAATGTCTTCCCAGCCGGCAATATTGGTCCCCGACTCGACTAGGTAAATCTCGACCGGACTATCCGATCCCGGGGCATCCGCGGCGGCAGAACGCCCTACACCAGCCTTGCCGATGCCAGTCACCGCCAAGCGATCGGCGGCGATTCCGTGGCGATCTAGGTAATCCGCGACGGCCTGGGCCCTCGCAAGGCCTACGTCGCGTGGATTGGCACGTCCGCCAGCTCGGTCGGTGGCGGTCCCCCCGGCGGGCTTCCCCACAACCAGGATTCGCAAGTTGTTTTTGTCGTCCGTCTTCAGAAACCGGGTGAGCTCATCCAGACGGCTACGGCTGTCATCCGTGAGAGCGGCTTGGCTTCCCTCAAACGCAACGTTTGTCTGAAACTTGGCCAGCCCCGACTGAGGATCGTATTTCAACCGGCGATCACGACGTGCGATTTGTTCCAGTTGGCCCGACGTCGGCTCAGATACGACATTTCCAGAATTGCGTGGCCCCGATAGGACCAACTGCTCCTTCTTGCCAGTCGATGCACCGCTACCAACGCCTTTGCCACTTCGCCATTTGAGTTCGCCATCGGTCACCGAGGACGAACCGGACGCGGCCAACCGTCCCGGCACTTCCGCCGAGCCTTTGGTGCTGTTACGCGTGGCCAGTTCACTCGCGGCAGTTGTTCCTGCTGGCTGGCCTTGGGCCCAACGTGTGTTGCCACCGCTTGTTAGCATGGCGACTTGCTTTTCCGATTGATCCAGCCGTGATTCAAGGGCAGCCGAGCGTTCCGCAAGGTCGCGTGACTTATCACGCTCGCTACGAATAGTAGATAGCAGCTCTTCTTTCTCTTTTTGGCAACGAGAAACTTGCGCGCCGGGTCCAGAGCAACCAGACAATAGAGCGGGAGCCACAGAGGTTAACAGCAACAACGTGCCAAAGCGTGGCAAACGGCCATGAAGCCAAGAGAGCTGCAACATCGGTTCGATTCCTTCCGAAACCCGTACGCATTCAACAGTCGATCGAGCCAACCATCCTTGATTGACTTCGTCCAGGCCCGCATTGATTGTCGGGCCAGGACGTTACCTTCCAAAAAACACTATCGTTACTTGTTCATACCGAACATTTCGATGACCGATTCAGCAATGCCGGTTCCACCCTTGGAGGCAGTGGCATCATTGAAGGTCCACATGTTCAGCATGATATCTACCATCATCATGCCACACAGCGACAGGATGCCCACGCCGATCAACAAGCCCAGGACTTGCCAGATCGAGTAGGGGATTTCTGCCGGAGCTTGCGGAACCATCATTGGGCCTGCGCCCATTTGACCGATAGGACCACCAGCCGTCATCGCGGCGCCAAAGGCATCGCCCCCCATGGGGTCATTGACGGTTGCCGTTGCAAAGGGATCTTCCGAGATCTCGGCAGGAACGCCCCCTTGGTTCAACATCGTGGCTGCACTCTCGTCAAACGAGGAGGAATCCTCGAGCGCGATAACCTGCGAACCACTGTCCGATTCATCTTCTACCAGCGAATCCGATGGCGACAGCATGAACTGGTCATCTGCCTTGAGCTGGGTTGCCTCATCGGGATCAGCCGACTCATCGCTGAGCGAGATGACGTCTTCGTCTTCTGGCAAAGCCATGGCATCCACGGCCGAGCCACCCAAGTCCAAAGGCTCGTCTTCGAGATCGATACCGCTGTCCGAGGGACCCAGATTGATGCCGCTATCGCCCGACCCGCTGGTTACGTCGCGGCTTGGCCCCGACCCAACGTCCGACAAAACACCGCTGGCACCACTCAATACAAGTTCTTCGCCACTGTCATCGAGGTCCAAGCTGCCAGACTTCGATCCCGACTTGCCTGGGCGATCTTCAGCCAAACGCAGGTCGTCATCGAAATCCAAACCGCTGCCTAGATCAGCCTTGGGCATGTCGCCCGTACCGCTTCCCGACTTGACCATTGGCATGTCGCCGGTGCCGGAGCCGCCAGGACCTGCGAGATTGATCCCGCTGCCGCCGTGAACATCGGAACCATCCGTGTTGAGCTTCAGCTTGCTGCTAGGAGCTTCTAGAAGGTTGCCGCTGTCGCCGGTCTTGAGAACATCGCTGGCCGAACCCAAACGCAAGTCACTATCGGCCGAGCTTGGCTTCTTGAGCCCACCCTTGCCAATGATCGTGCTCTTGCCGGTGCTGGATTCTCCCAGCTCTTCTTCGCTGACCAAAATCGATTCGCTCTCTTCAGCGGACTTCTCCGCTTGAATCTTGGAGGACAAACCTGAGATCAGGTTTTCAAAGTCCTCATCATTTGCAGACAGGATCGAAGAGTCGCTGCGAATCTCACTGCCACGTTCGGCAATGACGCGCTCAATCTCTTCCATCTTGAATTTCCAACTCGATCCATCGCGGTAACCAAAGACTTCATTCTTGGACCGCATCTCCACCAATTCCTCGGGTGTAACACCGAGCATTTGAGCAGCTTCTTTTAGATCCACAAACTTGCCGGCCATGGAGGAGCTCCGTAAGGATGAAGCCACCTCGCGTCAAAGCGAGACAGCCCCTTCAGTTTGCCGACATCGTTGTCGGCTATTTCTTTTGTTCTTCGACTAACGTCCGAATATCACCCGGCTTTAGCTTGGTGGACTCGCTGCCAAAGTGTTCCAGCAAAAGGTCATAACGAATCGCCCGAACGCTCTTCAGCGAAATGGAGCCCGTGCTTCGGTCGATTTGGTAAACCGCCAAAACCTGAGCCTTCGGATCCATCATTACCAACTGCTGACGGCCTTCAACCGTCTCAACACTTACAACCTGCAAACCTTCCGTCGCCACGCCACCTCGTTCCGCTGACGGAACCCGAAGCTGAGCTTGGCTTTCGGATGGTCCTCCAACCCAAAGCGCTATCAATAATCCTAGACCAATAATCGTACCTAGAACCGCATTTCGCATCGCTATCTCCAAAGATTTGCGACAGGCGGACTTAAGGGCACGTAAAACCATTCTAAGAGCCCCAGAATCCGTTTCAAGACTTTTCGCTAACACTTGCACAAATCGCCCATGTTTTCCAAACACCCATTCGGCCGTCACAATCGGTACCGGAACGGGCTCGTCAAAACCGCTAAAGGCCTAACAACATCCATTTGGCTAAAGATTTCGCGACCGAAGTGATACTATCGCGCGGGGAGTTTAGTGATTGAGGCGATCTCTGGCAAGGCATTTTGGAGGCCTCAAAACCACCACAAATAGGCATTCTGCCTTTTAAAAAACCAGCCCTCAGAACCAATAAATTGCCGCCGCCATTTTTCCCCTTGGCAGGCAACAAAACGCTGGCAAGACAATCAAGGGTGGATACAATACCCATACTGAGCGGTGCGATGCCGCTCGAAATTCGTGGCCAAGAGAGGACTTGCCCGGCTGGGCTAAGGCCTGCTTTCCGACAACACTTAGGGGACGGCTTTTTTGCGACGATTTCCATCTCGTCGAAATGCCCTGCACTCAAAGTAGTACGCCTCGCCAATAGGGCCGAGGTTCAATCCCCACCATTTCCTAAAGCAAAACACCATGCACGGCCACATGCAACTTCAGACGGTTCAGCAACACATCATCGAAGAACAGCGCCGCCACTTTCCGCAAGCGTCGGGCGAATTCTCGTGGCTGCTGTCGGGTATTACGCTGGCGACAAAGATCGTGGCCGCCAATGTTCGTCGAGCGGGACTGAATGATGTACTCGGCTCAACCGGTGACAGCAATGTGCAAGGCGAGATTGTGCAGAAGCTCGACCTGCTTGCCAATCAAGTGCTGCTGCAATTTCTGGGCAACCGTGGCAACGTAGCAATCATGGCCTCGGAAGAAAATGAAAATCCGGCCGTCGTCGAACGTGATCGCAAACATGGCAAGTATGTCGTCGTGTTCGATCCACTCGATGGCTCCAGCAACATCGATGTGAATGTCAGCGTAGGTACGATCTTTTCCATCCTCCGTCGCGAGCCCGATCCTTCTGGCACGCGTGATACTTTGGCCGACGTTCTGCAGCCGGGCTATCGGCAGGTTGCAGCGGGCTATGTCGTTTATGGTTCTTCGACGATGCTCGTTTACACCACCGGCAACGGTGTGTTTGGCTTCACGCTGGATCCATCGATTGGTGCGTACCTGCTAAGCCACGACCGAATCACGATGCCAGCCCAAGGGAGCTTCTATTCTTGCAATGAGGCCAATGCCGACAGCTTCCCCGAACCTTATCGCAAGTATCTCGCAGCCCTGCGCTCGGGCGATCTTGGTCGCAAGTACTCTTCGCGCTACATCGGCTCTTTGGTTGCAGATTTTCATCGCACGCTGTTGAAGGGGGGAGTGTTCCTCTACCCACCAACAGCTTCGCATCCCGATGGAAAGCTCCGTTTGCTGTACGAGGCCAATCCCGTGGCTTTCCTGGCAGAACAAGCGGGCGGATCTGCAACCCGTGGAACCGAACGGATATTGGATATCGTGCCAACCAGTTTGCATCAGCGTACTCCGCTGATTGTAGGAAGCCATGAGGAAATGCGTTTCCTCGAATCCTTTCTAAACGGATCGAAGTAAACTCCTGCAACCCAAGGCAAGCATTCATGTCGGAACCGGATCCTTTCCCAAGCGCCACGTCTTCTACCGAGACGAATGCCCAATTACTGGCGGGCGCCTTTTGGGGTGAAACGGCTCGCAAGAATGGCCAAGCTTTGGAATCGAGCCGGCGATCCAGTCGATCGTCGGCAGAAATGACGCTGGGCAAATACCAGATCCTCGGCAAGATCGGGGAAGGGGGGCTCGGGGAGGTCTACGCGGCCATCCACATTCCCTCGGGCGTGAAAGTGGCATTGAAGGTTCTGCACTTGCAGGCCGAAACGACTTCTCTGCTGGACCGTGTCCGTCCCAAACACAAGGGCCCTTCGCAGCAACGGCTGGTTCGAGAAATTCATGCCGCCGCCTCCGTGCAGAGTGAGCATGTCGTCGCCGCGTTCGACGCGGGCGAAAGCCAAGGCATTTCCTACTTTGTCATGGAGTGGCTAGACGGGCTGGATACCGCCCAGATATTGCGCCGCATTAAACAGCTTCCCCTGGCCGACGTCTGTGAGATCATTCGGCAAGCAGCCCTGGGGCTTTCCGATATTCAGCGTTTTGGATTTGTTCACCGTGACATCAAGCCATCCAACCTGATGGTGACTCGCGAGGGGAGGCTCAAGATCCTTGATCTCGGGCTTTCACGCGCAGCGCTCACAAACACCAAGACGGACCTCACCCAGGCTTACAGTGTGCTGGGAACTGCCGACTATATCTCGCCGGAACAAAGCTTAGACGCCCGCTCTGCTGACATTCGTAGCGACATCTACAGTTTAGGCTGCGCCTTTTTCAAACTGCTTGCCGGGCGTGCCCCGTATGCCACCCCAGAAAATGAGACCACACAACAGCAAATTCAAGCGCACCTCAAGGCCCCCATCCCTTCGGCAATTGAACTGCGCTCTGATGTGCCGACTGAAATCGATGCACTCATAACGCGAATGCTGGCGAAGTCCCCCACAGAGCGCCCCCAAACGCCCCTGGAAATTGCGCAGGCTCTTATCCCTTGGTGCTCTCAAGCTAACCTTTCCGACGCGGTGCAGCGTGCCAAAGACAACCCCACGCTTTTGTTCGGCGACGAAGAGGAACCCAACACGATAAGCGTACAAGAGGGGATTTCATCGGCATCGATCCTTTCACCGCTCAAGATTACCTCCAAGCCGAAAGCCTCGCGCCGCGCGCTCCTGACAGCTATCGGAGCAACGACTGCAACTGCCTCCCTGGGTGCTTACGCTTGGTCGCGAATCCCTGCTCCACTAACCATGGAACCTCTAAAACTTCATCGAGACCATGCTCCGGAGTCGCTGCAATACGATCGGGCAACAAAGACACTCCGCCTAAAATCCCCTTCGCCGCAATTGATCCGCATCGATTCGCATGCGCCAGAGACGGGGGTCATTCAATTGACCATGGCGTTTCCCGATGCAGCATTTCCGTGGTCGGTTCGTGCCGGTGTTTTTCTAGGCCTGCGCCCAACCTTTGCCCCCGTCTTCGACAACCTGATGAAGCAGGTCGGGACTGCGGAACAATTGGCGGGGCAGTTCATCATGCTCCATGCGATGTCCTACGCACGCGACTTCTCTGGACATGTTCGCCTCAGCTTGGAACGAAAGTATCAGGGCATCGGCCCAGACTCGACGGGCAAACTGGCGATCGGGCGGCAGTATCGAGAAGGGGATGAAGAGTCGATGCGATGGCCGGGACGCTCGGCAATCACACTACGTCTTGAGTACTCCCCGACCAGCTTAACGCGCGTCTCGGTAGATGGAGTGCCCGCCACGAAGATCTTAAGCCCGGCCACCAACAAGCGATTCTCTCGGGCCGACTTTGCAACACCGATGGGCATCTTCTATGAAGGAGGGCCACTCCTCAAAGTATCCGACCCTTTCTTCGGATCAGCCTAACTGACTAAGGCATCACTGGCGATCAATCGCTGCAGTACAACTCAACGGCACTACATCGAGCTGTACCTACCAAAGCCAAGGACTTAAATACCTCTCCGCAGTGCGCAAAAAAAGAGCCCAAGCTTTCACTTGGGCTCTTTCGATTTTTATAGTTACAGCACCTTTTTAAGGATGCTGAAGGCGGATCGCACTAAGCGAACAGTTCCTTGATGACCTTGCCACCGTTGGCAATCTTCATCGGACGACCGCTCTTGCTGGTGAACGTGGTTTCCAGCGAGATGCCCAGAGCCTTGCAAACCGAAGCCATCACATCTTGCGAAGTGTAAGGCTCGGTCTCTACAGAGGTGCCATCTTCATTGGTCTTACCAACAGCGATGCCACCCTTCATGCCAGCTCCACCGACCACCACGCTCCACGAACGAGCCCAGTGATCACGGCCAGCACCACCGTTGATGCGAGGCGTACGGCTGAATTCACCCATCCAAATGATGGCGGTGTCTTGCAGCAAGCCACGTTGATCAAGGTCTTCCACCAAAGCGCTGATCGCCTTGTCCATCGCTGGCAGCTTTTGATTCTGCAGCGTTGGGAAGATGTTGGCGTGGTTGTCCCAGCCACCCAGATCGACTTCGACGAATGGAACGCCAGCTTCTACCAAGCGACGAGCCATCAAGCAGCCACGGGCAAAGCCGTCGGTGCCATAACGGTCGAGCACTGGCTTTGGCTCTTTATTGACCTTGAAAGCTTCCATCTGTTCGCTGGTCATCAGGTTCAGCGTCTTACGCAGAATCTTCTGATGATCGTCAGCAGCCGAACCACGGTTCTGGCTGATGAAGCCCTTCTCGACAAGGTCGAGCGTAGCCATACGTTGTTGCAAACGCTTTTCGTCCATGCCCATTTCTAGATTGCGGACTTGGCCGTTGCTGTTTACGACGAAGGGAGCCCAAGCCATCCCAAGGAAGCCTGGACCAACGCTACCGCCGCCTACCGAGACGAACGGAGGAATTTCAAGGTCTGGACGTTGATCGGCCAGCTCGTGAGCAAGCACAGCACCGTAGCTGGGGTGCTCGATATTTGGATTGGGAACATAGCCCGTGTGCATGTAGTAGCGACCACGCATGTGATCCGCTTCACGAGTGCTCATCGAGCGGATAACGGACAACTTGTCCATCACCTTGGCCGTCATCGGCATGTGTTCGCAGATTTGCAGGTCACCAGCCGTGCTGATGGGGCGGAATGGACCACCCGTGGCGGCACCTGGCTTCAGATCCCAGATGTCCATCGTCGAAGGGCCACCGCTCATCCACAACATGATTGCGGACTTGCGATTCTTCTTCAGTTCGGCAGCCTGGGTCCGCAGCGAGTGCCCCAGCGACAAAGCTGGGATCGTCATGGCAGTGGCACCAGCCAGGTGGCTCATGAAGTGCCGGCGGCTCATTCCTTCAGGTAATTGAAACATGGATTCGTCTCTCCCAACTTCAGTTTTAGCGGAGCTAAACCGCCCTGCATGACTCAAAAAACTCGACACCCTGGCGTATATTTAGGGGGACCAATCCACCAGGAAGGCCCCCTGCACATTGCATCTATCCACTACCTTAATCGCAATGGATTCCCATTTGTACCCACCCAACAACCACAAATTCTTCAGTTCGCACGTTTTTTAGTGCTGGATGATGAATTCATTGCTATTGAGGATCGCCCAAAACATGTCCTGAAGGGCAGCTTTGGCGTCGCCGTTACGGGCTAACAGCAACTTATTGGCAATTCCCACCTCATCCTTGGACGGAGACCGGCACAAGGCAGATTGGAACAGGAACTCGATCTTCTCCCCTGGCTTCATGCCGCTGTCTGCGACCTTCGCCAAGAAGCTTCCCTTTTCAGCGTTGGTGGCCGACTTGATCAGGTCGCCGTTGAACATCATCAAGGCCTGAGGAATCGTACCGTTGAACGTGGTTGCCTCATCCCCTTCGTCAGTACCGAAGGCGATCGTGAACTGTTGCAGCCACTTCCCCTTTTCCTCTTCTTGCTTTTCGTAGCTACCACGAGTCTTGTGAGCCTCGGTAGCAACCAGCAGCGATTCGTACAGCTCTTCTGCCCGCATTTGACGCAGGTAGAAGTGGGTGAACTTTGGCGTCTCACCCAGCAACGGGTCGTCTGCCTTGTTCTGAGCCGTGATCCGGCTCGATAGCGAGTAAGCTTCGCTAAGCGTGATCCAGCGAATCAATTCCTTCAGGTTGTAGCTGTTCTTGCGAACTTCCTTCCCCAAGTAATCGAGAAGCTCAGGATGCGTTGGCGAATTGTGCGGACCCAAATCATCAATCGGCTTGGTAAAGCCATAGCCCAGGAAGTGTGACCACATCCGGTTAGCAATCGTCTTGTCCAGGAACTCCGACTTCAGCATCAACTTGGCAAGTTCGGTGCGACGGTCGCTATCCGAAAGGTAACCACTCTTGCTGATTTCGGTACCATCGACAAATACTGGATAGGCAACCTTCGTTTCGCCGTTGCGAAGCTCATAGAAAATCGCGGCTTCGGTTGCATCGTTACGACTGCCACCTTCACCGGCAAAGTCTTGATTGACCAGCTCTGCAGAAGCGATGTCTCGCGTCCCTTCCACAAAGCGGCGAAGCGCCTTGGTTTGGCGGAAAAACGCGTTGAATTCCCAGAACTTTTGCTGTTTCCATTCATTGAATGGATGGTTGTGGCATTGGGTGCATTGCACTTGCAATCCCAAGAAGACCTTGGCCGTTTGAGCGGTTGCCAAAGCAGCGCTTTCGTCCAGCTTCATCACTAAGAAGTTGGCCGCACCATTGAACGATTCCGACCCTGGCACCGTGGTACCCGTGGCCGAGACCAACTCATAAACCATCTTGTCGTAAGGCTTGTTGCGAGCCAACGAGTCACGCACGTACTTTTGCATGCCAGCCCGGCTGGTCAGCGTGTTGTCTTCAGTGCCACCGTTGCGGCCGATCAGAATGTTCGTCCAGATCGTCGTCCAGTTACGAGCGTAGTCTTCGACATACGCATCATCATTAAGGATCTTCGCAACCAGCTTGGCCCGCTTGTCAGCATCCTTACTGGTAGTAAAAGCACGTAGCTCTTCTACCGAAGGAATGCGGCCAAGGATGTCCAAATACACACGACGGCACCATTCGCCATCTGTTGCCTCAGGCGACGGCTTCAGTCCGTTGTCAGCCCACACTTGGCGGATCTGTTCGTTGATGTACTTAACTTGAGGAATGCCGTAGTCCTGAGGACCGGTATCCTTTTCCTTGCGCCCCTTCGTCACTTCCTTGGCAGGGGCTTCCTTCGCGGGAGCTTTCTCGTCATCAGCGGCAATCGAGAGACTTGCTCCCGACAGCATCGCCAGACCTACCAGACCAGGGACGCCAAAACGACGCAACCGGGCAAATAGCCCCTTCGCAGAGACAGCGGAACAGCTCATAGCTTGATGTGGTTTTGTCATAAAGTGTTTCATTGAAATGGCCCCCTAGCTTCCTGTGCCAGGCTTCGCTGACATCGACCTGATATTAGAACGATGCGGACCCAGAAAAAGTACTCAGACGGCAAGCAAACCTTTTCCGTAAGTTCTTTGGCATTTTAACCAAACGCCGTTTCACACCACCAGCAGAGATCCACTTGGATTCTACAAATAGCCTACCGTTTAAAAACCAGTTCTTTCAGGTGGACAACTTGGTTTTACAAACGCCATGCCTGCAATCCCCCTCGATCCAATGGCCCTAAACCGCGGGAAACGTACGCCCCAGTCCAAAAAGACTTCGTATTTTTTGCTTTAGGAGGGCTAAGGCAGTCGCCCAACCTTGAAATGCCTAGCCAAAGCCACAAACCAGATGTTTCAAAACAATACACATGTAGCGTTTTAAAACATCATTATTGAACACCTCAGGGGCGTTTTCAGAAGGGCAGTTGGGCGGAACCGTCTTCAACACCAAACTGCACTCGGTTCAAACAAGAGTGGGGCGATTTGGACTGGCTAAATGAGGAGCAGTCACAAAAAAACCTGGAGGGAAATGGTCAGATTCCCCTCCAGGTCGATGCCCAATGTCGCGCCATCAGCCCTGAAAACCGGCCGCTCGTAAGCAAGCAAACTTTCGAAGGCCCCAGGAGTCAAGCAACAAGATTGCCTCATCTCTGTTTCGGCCCCAAAACGCCGCGAATCGCAGGTCTTCTGTTCCGGCAAAAGAACCACGATGATCGAACTAAAAAGCAATCATCGTGCCAAACAGAAATATTTTTCCATGGTGCTCTAATTATCTCGCAGCTTCGTAATGGTTCTCAGCGCAGTGCTATCAGAGATATAATCCGTGGGCGCAATGGCCCCCAAAGCATTCGCGCAGTCGTTGGCTGCACGGAGCCTGATTCACCGACATCTTTTTTGCCCGATGGGAACAATGGACCAAAATATTCCCGAGCGTCGGTTTGATCCTCTACCCGGAAGACGTGGCAGCAACGATGCCTCACGCCCATTTCCCTTCAACTTGCTTCTACTCGCAATCCTCTTTCTAACGCTGGCGTGGATTGCCAACGAGCGGAAGTGGTTTGGCGGCAAAGCACAGACGCATCTAGATCCCGAAGCAACTTCACGTCCCATCGCACCTGCGGGCGACTTGGCCGACGATGAAAAGTCGACGATTGAACTCTTTCGGCGCTGCTCTAAGTCGGTTGCGTTTATCTCTACGGCGGCAGTAGGGCAGGATTTCAACTTCAACGTCACCGAAATTGCGAAGGGAACCGGCAGCGGATTCCTTTGGGATGAAAGCGGACATGTGGTGACAAACTTTCACGTGGTCGAAGGAGCCGACCGTTGGCGAGTGACGCTTGCCGACCAAACCACTTGGAACGCGGTCCCCGTTGGCGTCGCTCCTGACAAAGATCTGGCCGTGCTGCGAATCGATGCCCCCGTTCAGCATCTAACGCCGATCCTTGTAGGAAGTTCGGCGCAGTTAGAGGTGGGACAAAAGGTGTTTGCCATTGGCAATCCGTTTGGACTCGACCAAACCCTTACCACCGGCATCATCAGCGGGCTGGGAAGACAGATCCGTTCGCAAACGGGGCGGAATATCGACGGCGTCATTCAAACCGATGCTGCCATCAATCCCGGCAACTCGGGAGGACCGCTGCTGGATAGCCACGGCAGACTCATTGGTGTCAACGCCGCGATCTTCAGCCCCAGCGGAACATCGGCCGGCATTGGCTTTGCCATCCCTGTCGATACGGTGAATCGCATCGTCCCCCAACTGCTGAAGCATGGCAAAGTGATTCGCCCCGGACTTGGTGCCAGCTATGTGCCGGACCGAATCACGGCTCGCATTGGCCTGAAAGGTGTGCTGATCGGTGCAGTCCGTCCTGGCGGTCCTGCGGAACTAGCCGGAATACTTCCTGTCACTCGCAGCGCGGATAGCGATGTCGTGCTCGGTGACTTGATCGTGGCAGTAGATGGCAAGCCGGTTCAAACCATCGAGCAACTGTTTGATGCGCTGGACAAGCACGAGATTGGTGACATCGTCACGCTAACGCTCCATCGCCACCCGCTAACCGGCAGCGAGACCGAAGTCGTCGCCAAGGTAAAGGTCCAAGCGGCGGAGTAAGAACTCTGCCCGTTCGATTGCGCTAAACCGACAACGCAAAGCCAATCCCGGCCAAAGCAATCGCAGCGCCGGCCCAGCGAAGAGCCATTTCGCCACGTACCGAATGGATGGCAAAGCGGCCAATCACAACGCCCAAAATGTGTAGGGCCAGAGTTGCCACCACAAAGCCACCGGCATACAGGGCAGGGCTATTCACGCTTGGCATTTCCATGCCATGGGCATGGCCATGAAATAGGCCAAACACGCCGGCCATCACCGCAGGAATCGCCAAGTGGAATGGCTGACGCAGAGCGACCCCCAGGCCAAGCAGTACGATCGAAGCCGCAATGCCGTACTCTACCGCAGGTAGTTCTCGTCCTGAAATTCCAACCGCTCCACCAACCATCATGCAGGCGAGAAACGAACCAGGAACCAGCCACAACGCTCGGCCACCGATTTGTGCGCTAAGCAGGCCCACCGTCACCATCGCTGCAGCAAGTGATCAAGTCCCAGCATGGGATGCAGTAGGCCAGATACCAATCCGCCAGCGGTCGTCTCATGCAGATGCCCCGGATGGCCAAAGGCCGTCGAGCTCAGCGTTACTGCAACAAAGACGCTAGCCAAAAGAACGCTGGATAGGTTTTTCATGGGACGGCAATCGGATTCAAATAAAGGGAAGCAGGTACTACCAAACGGCGCATTCTCAAGACGCTGCTATCGTACCGATTCACGAAAAATGCGGCAACGCGACATCGAGGCCCACTGCCGCATATCGACAAAAAACCGCAGACCTAGAACAAGGATGAAGGGTCAGCGATCTTTCCCGAGCCGCCAGGAGGTGCCACTCGCAAATGGTCGTAAGCCTTCGCCGTTGCCACGCGGCCACGTGGCGTGCGAACAAGCAGCTCACTTCGCAGCAGATACGGCTCGACTTCATCGGACAGCGTGTCGGACGCCAGGTTCATCGTGTGAGCCAACGCTTCAACACCAACAGGTCCGCCGCCAAACACACGCATCAGCGTTTCTAAATAGCCACGATCCTGCTTATCCAGCCCCAGGCGATCTACCTCAGCCATCTTCAAAGCATTCTTCGCCACTTCAAGGTCAATCTTTCCTTCGGCCTTGGAATCGGCAAAGTCACGGACCCAGCGTAAGCGGTTATTGGCAATCCGTGGAGTCGCCCGGCTGCGTTTGGCCATTTCCTGTGCGGCGTCATTGGTCATTTCGACCTGCAACTTGGCCGCACTACGAACAATAATCTCCGTCAGCTCATCCAGGTCATAAAAACCCAAATGCTCTCGCAACTGAAAACGATCACGTAGCGGCGCAGAAAGCATGCCAGCCCGCGTCGTGGCGCCAATTAGCGTGAACGGCCGTAGCTGCATATTGATCGTGCGAGCATTCACCCCTTCGCCCAACACAATGTCGAGGCGGAAATCTTCCATCGCGGTATAGAGGTATTCCTCAACCGCTTTGGGAATGCGATGGATCTCATCAATGAAGAGAACCGAGTTCTCTTCCAGATTGGTCAAATAGGGAATGAGGTCCTTCGGCGCTTTGAGTGCGGGACCACTGGAAGTAACTAGCGGTACATCCAGTTCCCGCGGGATGCACATCGCAAAGGTGGTTTTGCCCAGACCCGGCGGACCATCAAACAGAATATGGCCCAGCGTATCGCCCCGCTTGCGAGCGGCATCGACAGCGACAATCAGGCGTTCTTTAACGTCGCGCTGGCCGACCATGTCGCGCATCCACTGCGGACGAAGGGAACGATCTTCCTCTTCGTGGCCATCACCACCCGTCAAAATCGCCTCGCGCGCCATCGGCATCCCTTCTGATTGCTCGCCACCAGTGAACGATTGTTTCCTATCCCCTGAATATAACAAACCGACGCCGGGCGTGGGAATGGCGGAAATTCCCGTCGGCAGAGGGAGTCGCCGGCAGTTCTATAATGAAAAGTGCCAAGCCTTTCCTGGGTGCAAGCAAATTCTGTCAAATCCCCCTCCCACCAGATCGTGATCGTCGGAATGGCCCACGCCAAACGCAAGCAAATTCGTCATCTAATCATCATCCTGGGGGACCAGCTCAACCTCGATTCGCCCGCCTTGGCCGACTACGACGCAAAACAGGATGTCGTTTGGATGGCAGAAGTTCGGGACGAATCCACCCACGTTTGGACGCACAAATGCCGGATCGCCATCTTCCTGTCTGCCATGCGGCACTTCCGGGAAACGCTAATCGCTAGTGGCTATCACGTCGAATATCGGCAGCTAGCGGCAACCAAATCTAAAACGCAGCGTGAGGAACCCACATCATTGGCCGACGCGCTGGCCAGAGATCTAGCAGCGACTTCACCCCCAGCAGATACTGCTGGTTCAGCCGGGGGAACATCGTGTGCAGGAAGAACTTGTCCGCTGCGCCGCAGAATTGGACGTCTCCCTGGTGATCTTGGAAGACACCCACTTCCTTTGCAATCGTGAAACGTTTGCCAAACATGCAAAAGGGCGCAAGCAACTTCGCATGGAATTCTTCTATCGCGAGATGCGCAAATCGCACAACGTCTTGATGGAAGGGGACCAGCCGGTCGGCGGCGAATGGAACTTTGACCACGACAATCGTGGTGCGTTTGGTAAAAAGGGGCCTGGCACAGTCAAGCCGCCGCAGCACTTCAAGCCCGATGCCATTACGCAAGAGGTATTAAACCTGGTCGAGCAAGAGTTTGCCTCGCACCCGGGCAGCCTTGCCGAATTTGATTGGCCCGTAACTACCCAACAATCGCAGCAAGCGTTAAAAGACTTCATCGAGCATCGTCTGGAACATTTTGGCCAATACCAAGATGCAATGTGGACGGAAGAGCCCTACCTTTATCACAGTCGCCTCTCGGCCGCGATGAATTTGAAGCTGCTCAGTCCACGTGACGTGATCCAGGCGGCCGAAACAGCCTACCGCACAAAAGACCTTCCCTTGGCCAGTGTCGAAGGTTTCATCCGGCAGATCCTCGGCTGGCGCGAATACGTACGCGGCATCTATTGGCACTTCATGCCAGAATATTTGCAGCGGAATGCAATGCGGCGCAGGAGCCGTTGCCCGATTTCTACTGGACCGGCCAGACCGACATGCATTGCCTGAAGCAAACGATTGCTCAAACGCTACGTTATGGCTACGCCCACCATATTCAGCGACTGATGGTGACCGGCCTGTTTTCGCTGCTGCTGGGAGTTGATCCCAAGGAAGTACACGCTTGGTATTTAGCCGTCTATGTCGATGCGGTGGAGTGGGTAGAACTTCCCAACACACTTGGCATGTCGCAGTATGCCGACGGCGGCGTGATGGCCAGCAAGCCCTATGTCGCCAGCGGCAAATACATCGAGCGGATGAGCAACTATTGCCAGGCTTGTCCCTACGATCCGGCCGAAGCCACCGGCAAAAATGCCTGCCCCTTTACAACCCTTTACTGGGACTACTTGATGCGACATTCTGCCAAGTTACAAAAGAACCCCCGAATGACCATGCAGCTAAAAAACCTCGAGCGGCTCTCAGAAGATCGCAAAGCAGCCATTCGCGACCAGGCACAGCAGTTTCGCCTGTCTCTTGTGCAAAAACAGAAGAAGCAATAACCCAATTTGCTCACCGTTAAAGGTAACGCCCGCTGCCAGAATCAAACTCCTAAGCGGCTCCTTTATCGCTGCCACCGCCATAAAGGCCAACCTGCTAAAATTTGGGGCATCCAAAAATTCCTTGGCCCCTTCTTGATCCCCTACTACCCATGTACCTAAGCGCAGCGGCCTATCTGGCAAAGTTCGAACGGCTCTTCAAGCTGGAAAGCGATGCCGAGACCGAGCAGTACCAAAAGCTCTTGCAGCGCGGTGGGCAGGGGAGGGGAGGACTCGCGGGGCTGGTCATTCGAGATAGTGAGGCGGCACTTGGCGGGCGCTTGCTGGTCACGCTGACCAAGCGGGCCGATCAAGAGCCACTGCCATTCAACCGGCTAACAGTGGGCACGCCGATCATGCTGGCCGAGGAAGGGATCAAGTCGGCAGTTCCACAGCGCGGCATCGTTTGCTTTCGCGACAAGCTGCAAATCCAAGTGGCCGTTTCCGAATTGCCCGAAGAGGTAAACGCCCGGCCACTCTTTCGGCTCGACCTATCCAGCGACGAAGTTTCGCGGCAGCGCATCCTTAGCGCAATGCGAACCGCCATGACGCTGGCCCGCGGGCGAGTGACCAAGCTGCGCAGTATTTTTCTGGGTGAGACCGCTCCTGAATTTGCCCCCGATTTGTCCACTATGAAGCCAGCCCTTCCGTGGCCGGAGCATCTCAACGTCTCGCAGCAGCGTGCCGTCGAGCAAGCCCTTTCCGCCCGCGATGTGGCTTTGATTCATGGTCCGCCAGGAACCGGCAAGACGACCACGGTGGCCGAACTTTGCCGGCAGATCGTTGCCCGTGATGAAAAGATTCTCGCCTGTGCCGCCAGCAACTTGGCGGTGGATAACCTTTTAGAGAAGCTGCTCGATGCCGGCGTGCGTGCGATTCGCTTGGGGCATCCCGCTCGAATCAGTCCTCGGATGCGGGAACATTCGCTCGACCTGCTGGTGGCCGAGCATCCCGATCTAAAAATTGCACGCAAGTTGGTCCGCGAGGCAGAAGCGTTGCAAGCCAAGGCCTCTAAATACACGCGTGCCAAACCGGAACCGGGCGCACGCAAAGAGATGCGCAGCGAAGCGCGAGCCCTGATTGCCGATGCACGCCACTTAGAAGATCAGATCGTCAAGTCGATCCTCGATTCGGCCGACGTGATTTGTGCCACGCTTACCGGGCTTGACCCCAACATCCTAGATGACCGCACCTTCGGAACGCTCATCATTGATGAAGCCGCCCAGGCAATTGAACCGGCATGTTGGCCGGCGCTACTGCGTGGCGAGCGTGTCATCTTGGCTGGTGACCACTTTCAGTTGCCCCCCACGATCCTTTCCCCCGAAGCAGCCAAGGAGGGATTGGCCATCAGTCTATTGGAGCGGCTGGCTACCGGGGATAAGCCGCTGCCTAGCAGTTTGTTAACCACGCAGTACCGCATGCATCCGACGATCATGCAGTTTTCCTCCGACCATTTTTATGGTGGCAGGCTAGAAGCCTATGCAGAAGCAAGCTCGCATACTTTGGCAGAACTTCCCGGCGTAACCACCAATGAGGCCACGCAGGAAACACTGCAATTCATCGATACGGCCGGAGCGGGCTATGACGAAGAGCCCGGCAGCGATGGCGAAAGCCTTTGCAATCCCCAGGAGGCTGACATACTGGTACAGCAGGTGCAACGACTGCTTGATAGCGGCATGCTCCCTGCGCAAATCGGCGTGATCTCTCCCTATGCGGCCCAGGTGCGTTTGCTGCGCGAAAAATTAGCCAGCACGGAAGTGGGCGTGGACACGATCGACGGATTTCAAGGACAAGAGCGAGAAGCGATTTTGATTTCGCTGGTGCGAAGCAATGGCGACGGCGATGTGGGCTTCCTGTCCGACACGCGGCGAATGAACGTCGCCCTCACCCGCGCCCGCCGCAAGCTGGTGGTCGTTGGCGACACCGCCACCCTTTGCCAGCACCCATTCTATGCGAAGTTAGTCGAGTATTTTGAGCAGTGGGGAGCTTACAAGAGTGTTTGGGAGATGGGGTAGAAAAGCTCTTTGGCGACAACTAATCAGAATATCCTCGGCAATCTCGTTCGGATTGCGTCCACTACTGATTCTGTTCATCAATAAACTTGTACATCCGCTCTGCTAAATCTATCGCATGCGGACTCATATCCCCTATATCAGAAATTGCAGACAATGCCTTGTGGCAAAACACTTTCTTGTCCTTGATCGTTCCATACTTATCAGCATAACAAGTCCGCCTTTTACGCTTTTCTTCAGGCAGAAGGGAGTCGATAAACGTCCCTAGCGACATACCCTCGTAGGCACTTTGATCAAAATTATCGATTTCCACCTTTCCACCTTCATAGTCGTCAATTACCGCCTTAAGGACCCTTGCGCAACAGGTTCTCAACTTCCCTAACGGGCAGTCGAACGAACCGCTCTTTAAGAGACTCTGCCAACTTTTCATGTCGCTTATCCTTTCCTGCATCTTTATCTACAATCAGCATTAATTTGGCACACAGGCGATCTACATTGATCCCTTGCACTTCATTCTCTTCATCATCCAAAAATGACCAGTGGGCGATGTTCGCCCCACCATACTCAACAAATGAGTAGTGTAGGTTCTCGACAAATTTCCGCTTTTTGGACTTCATAACCTCATGGAGGTAGCGGCTGAAGTATAGCCGGTCGGTAATTCCCTCTACCCAAATAGTGCAATTCGAGAACATCACCGAAGAGGGAAGCACTCCGATGTGCTTCAATAATTCCTGATCGCCAGCAAGAGCATTGGTCACCTCAAACTTTGGGGCATGCTCGCTATCGCCATTGTCTTCGTCTTCTACCTTTTTCTCACACTTAAAAATGGCACAATCGTTGTCAGAGATTGTGATATCTAGAAACTGGCTGGAATGCGTGGTAACAAACACATGCAGATCGCGGTCTTTATCGCTAAGAATAGTATCGATCAGCACCCGCTGATACCGGAGGAGTCGAGCCCCGTTATCACATCCTTTCCATTGTGATACTTTGCATCCTGTAGACTCTCAACTCCAGGAACCTTTCTATCTCGAAGACGCATATAGTCCCACCATGTACGGTCAAAATAGGCGAAATTGACCTCGGAATTTGACTTCACCACGTCTGTCCCTATTCGCATACCTCGAAGCGTTGGAATGTAGACAAACCTTGCCTTTTGAAATGGGACCGGGGTATCCTGTTGTTGTCCACCGATATTGATTGCCTGCGATGTCGTCGCCAATGCAGTTAAACCGTTGGCAACTTCATGAAGCAAATTAGCCGCCCCTTGATATAGCGGCACATCATTTTTATTTGATTGACCTGTCGCATGCGACGAAAGACGACGTGCAGCCTCCTTAGCTTTTGACGGCAGTTGGCTTTGCAACCCCAAATGTCCCCCACAGAGATGAAAGCCAACGGGACTTGTTCCGATAGATTCACTAAGCCTCTCCATCAGAAATCTTGAGTCGGCAAATTTCAACCGCAGTTCATGTAACCGCCGAAATGAATCCCGTACCTTCCGGGCATTTTCATTGTCTGTGGAAACCAGCAAATCTTTACCCACTAAAAACAATTCTCGAAGCAGCCGACTTTTCCCAGAATTATTGGGGCCTACAAAGGCATTTAGCCGCTTGATACCAACAAGAGAGTTGAATGGAGATGCAGCTGAATACCCGTTTGCAAGCGACTCAGGAATGCAAATCTCTTCAACGCGTGGAATACTCATTGAGGTATAACTCTTCTGCCTTAAATGCAATGCGAAATCTGCCAAAATAATTGTGTTACTTCTTTCCTGCCTTCTTCTTTGGTGCGACGGCTTTCACCTTTTCTAAAAACATCTTTTGGAAATCGGCCTGCTTCCGTTTGGCGTAAAAGAATTCCATATTCAGCCAGACGGGGCCGGGGTCGAGGCGGATGGTTGGTTTGCCGTACATCTCGACGGTGGTGGCGGCGATGCCGGCCTTTTTCAAGGCCTCGGCGCACTGAATGACAAAGCTATCAAAAGTCTCGGCAGATTTTGGAACCGCTTTGCATGCGGCCGGTTTTTGAAGACGACTGAGCCGCGCGGTGACGTGCTCCTGAACGTATTCATTATCGATCTCGAGCAAGGCTTTGATTCCCTTAACCTCTTTATCGGGAAGCAGGTCACAGGCAAAACGCCCCGCGTCAACTTGTTCGTCCTCGGTCAGGGCATCTTCGGTTTGCAACAACTGGAGAAGTGCTCGCGAGGCCACCAGATCGCCCTTTGTGCGGTCCGGGCCGTCAAAGTCGGTGGGCAATTCGTGGATCTCTAGATAGTCACCCTCCGAGACGTAGTCGATGGCCGTACGCAGAAAGCTCTCGATCGAACGGGCGAGGAGCTTGGGCTGGTCATCGTGGTTCACCAGCACCACATAGCCCGCCAGGGGCGACATGCAGCAGACACAAATCGGATTGGAATCTTGATTGTCCATTAATGGCCAAAGGCCCCAGCACGACTCAAAAAACGTCGTGGCATTTCCCAGCTTGATCGCCGCAGCCAAGGTGAATAGTTCCAGCGACGACAAGTCCTGCGACCGGCCTTTGCCACCATTTCCTGACAGGTACCAAGCGTGAACGGCCTTCGGGAGCGTAAGGCCCGCCTTCTTTTCGGCCTTGGCTAGTTCAGCCGTCGTTGCGGGCTTGCGCTTGCTGGATCTGAAACGTCTCGCGAAAAGCTGCAAGCAATGTTTTTTTGGCCACGATCGATCTCTCCTTTAGTGCCGGGCTGGATACTGCGGACCATGCTACTCTTGCCAAAAGTGAAGTTTCAAGTACACGCCTATTTAGGCTCAGCCTACCAAGTTGCGTCGCCGCCCCTATCGGCAGATAATCCAGGTTGTGGGTTGCCTTCTTGCGATCCGCATTCACCAGCCGTTCTGACTGCCTGCTTAGGATTCCGCATAGAAAGCCCCGATGCAATACGTTTTGATCATTCATGAAGTGGCCGACTATCCCGCTTGGAAGAAAGTCTTTGATGGGGCAGCCGGCATTCGCAAAGAAGCGGGGGAGCGGTCGTATCAGGTACTAAAATATCAAAGCGATCCCAACAAGATTGTCCACTTCTCCGCCTGGACCTCGATTGACGATGCCAAACGCTTTTTCGAATCGCCGAAGCTCGTTAAGATTCGGCAAGAAGCTGGCGTGAAATCGCCGGACTTCATCTATCTCGACCAGCTAGAGGCGGGCACGCTTTAACGAGCATGTGAAATTCCTTCGTGTCACGTTTCCCAAGGTTATCCCATGAAGCCTCAGCCGATGATTGTGGTAAACGATGTCGAAGCCAGCAGTCGGTGGTATCAAGCCGTATTGGGCCTACACAGCGGGCATGGCGGCAAAGAGTACGAGCAACTCTTGCATGAGGGAGAGATCGTGCTTCAACTGCACCACTGGGATGCTCACGAACATCCGCATCTGGGAAACCCGGCACTGACACCTTACGGAAACGGGTCGCTTCTGTGGTTTGAAACCCAAACGTTTCCGGCAATCCTCAAGCGGATTCAAGCGACGCAGGCCGTCGTTTTAGAAGGTCCTTTGATCAATCCCAATGCCAACCACCTGGAGATTTGGCTGCGTGACCTGGATGGCTACGTTGTAGTGGTGGCTAGTCCTTACGGAGACGTCCGCCTCACTTGATTCGCAATCGCACTTCCACAACTCACGGGGCAGATGATGCCAACCTTGCAACTGACGACACCAATCTCTGCCCCCATTAATCGAGTATTTGATTTAGCCCGCTGTATCGATTTGCACACGCACACGACTTCCTCTACGGGTGAGCAAGCCATAGCGGGCGTTACCAGCGGCCTGATCGGACTGAGAGAAGAAGTAACTTGGCGGGCCAAGCACTTGGGCCTGTGGCAAACGCTCACCGTTCGCATCACCAAGTTCGAACGCCCCACCTATTTCGCCGACGAAATGCTGCGGGGCGCATTCCAGCAGATGCAGCACGAACATCATTTTGAAGCCACCAGTACCGGCACGCTCATGCGAGATGTGTTTTCGTACACTTCACCCTGGGGACTTTTGGGACGCTTGGCCGACATGCTGTTTTTAGAACGTTACCTGCGGCACTTCTTGGTGGAGCGCAATCGCATCCTTCAGCAAGTGGCAGAATCCGAAGAGTGGAAGCACTATTTGCCAGCAAGCGACCTGCCTTAGGTCGAAGTTCCCTCAAGCGGGCCAAACTGCTCCCGTGCGGAGTTCGCAACCGCCAGCACGGCCGGATGCTTGATCCGGCGCTCAACCGAAATGGCATAGTACCTTTCGCGCAGTCCGTTGAGCGTGCCGATGTGCTGTACGTTGTACTGCTTTTCAATTTCGCTAACGATAGCCGCCGGCGCTGGAAATAGCCCCAAGCCTTCTTGGCCAAAAACCTTGAGGAGCGCCGTATCTTCAAACTCTCCCATAACATTAGGCCGGATGTCGTTCTCGTCGAACCATTGGTCCAACGCCCGCCGCTGAGAAGTGCCATGGCCGGGAAGCAAGATCGGCGCCGTCCCCAATGACTCGGGAAAGTCTTTGCGATACTTTTTGGCCAGCGCAGGAGTTCCAAAGAAGGCAATGCCACACTGTCCCAGCAAGTGGCTATAGGCGCGCACCTTAACGGACGAGCTCACTGGCGAATCGGATAGCACCAAATCCAGCTCATGCGTGGCCAACTGCGTTAGCAACTCTTCAAAGTTCCCTTCGCGACATACAAGCCGAATGGGCTCTGCCATATGCAGGGCAGGGCGAAGCAAGCGATAGACAATCATCTTGGGCAGAACATCAGGGATCCCCACCGTAAACATCAGGGGTTGGCCGGTGGGGCGTCCCTTCAGCGCATCGGAAAGTTCGCGCCCCAGCGTGAAGATCTCTTCCGCATAGCGATAAACCATGCGCCCCGTTTCAGTCAGTTGTAGATTTCGGCCGCTGCGCTGAAATAGCTTGTTGCCTACGTTCCGCTCTAACTTGGAAAGCTGCGTACTGATGGTCGGCTGCGACAGGTGCAATATGTCGCACGCTTTGGCAATGCTCCCCTCGCGGGCCACCACCCAGAAATACAAAAGATGGTGATAATTAAGCCAATCCATCGCAACGCCCTCTCATCGCTTTTATGAATGAATGCAATCGATGCTTTCTATTTGTCTAAGTATAGCGCCCCGGCCAATAATGCAAGTGTAGGGAAAGTACTTTCTCTTTCCGAACGGAACAATCCAACCTCAAGGGAGTAACCGCCATGAAGCTAGTCATTCAAAAGCGGCAGGGGGTCCTGACGCCAGAATTGAAGGAATGGGCCGAACGTCGCCTGCTGTTTGCCTTGTCCCGGTTTGCCGGAACGATCGACCGGGTGCACGTGGTCTTCACCGACAACAATGGTCCCAAAGGGGGCGTCGACCAGGCCTGTCGCATGTCAGCATTTTTAAAGGGGGGCGAGACACTGACGGTTTCTTACACCGATGAACAACTGGAAGTGGCGGCTTCCCGAGCAGCCGACCGTCTGGGACGAACCATTTCCCGTCATCTGGAACGTGGTCGAGAGGTGCGAAAAGCCCCGTCCCACCGGCTTGATTTGCCCAATTCCCCAGTTTTCGACCTCATTCCAGAGAATTCGGACAGCATATAGCCCCCCCTTTTTTACGACTCTACAACATAACGATTTTGTTAGATTCAGACTTCAGTGGCAGGTTGACTTTTGGTACCCTAGCCACAGAACGCCCCAGATAGTGGGCTTAAAAGCTCTCCCGCCAAACACCTTTAATACTTCGAAAGCAGATGCCGTTGCGTAGAGATTCCACCTCACCTTCGATGGATGAACACGGGCCCTGGTCGGTTTCCTTTTTGGAGACCGAAGCGCTGCTCCAGCGTCTATTGGCGGTGGGTTCGGCCGTCTTTGATCGGGCGCAGGCCCGGCGGGCGGTTCGAGAAGTCCTTTCACAGTACGTCCCGCAAGGAGCGCTACTGCAACTACAGGGGCTATCGGACATTTTGGAACGACTTGGCCAGCGTGGGAAAACCGCAATCGGCGGCGCACCCAAGCTGGTTGCCGCTGTTCGACAGGGGCCCATTGTCTTCGCCGCTGCACGCGGCGATGCATTGCCCCACTGGATTTTGGTCCAAGGCGTTTCGGGCAACCGCATTCGCATCGCCAGTGCCACGGGGCCGTCTCGCTGGATCTCGTCAGAAGAATTGGAAGCCATTGCCCTAATGGAAAGTCCAGGCACATTTGTCTGGCTCCAAGTTCAGGCAGCACTTCCCGTTGCCAAGCGAAGTACTGCCTTAGATTCGACTGCATCACATTCGTCACACGATACTCACCACCATCATCATGCCTCACCACTAAGTCAACTAATCGCCATTTTGCGTCCCGAGGTGGGGGACATCTGGGTTGTCGCCTTGTTCGCGCTGGTGGTTGGCTTCTTAGGGCTGGCGACGCCTATCGCGGTTGAATCCCTGGTAAACACGGTGGCGTTCGGCCGTTTCATGCAGCCGGTTGTCGTGATCTCGATCATGCTGCTAGGCTTTTTAGGTTTTGCCGCCATCTTGAAAGGGCTGCAAGCCTGCATTGTAGAAGTCATTCAGCGGCGCATTTTTGTTCGCGTTGTGTGCGACCTCGCTTATCGGTTGCCGCGCGTCGACAAGGAATCGCTGGAGAGCCAGCGTGGCCCCGAACTGGTCAATCGCTTCTTCGATGTAATGACCGTGCAAAAGTCGGCGGCAACACTTGTGCTGGACGGCGTATCCATCGTGCTGCAAACCGGCATTGGGATGGCAATCCTGGCGTTTTATCATCCGCTATTGGCAGGCTTTGATCTTGGGTTATTGCTGTTCCTTGGCGTAATTGTGTATATCCTCGGACGAGGCGCAGTAGATTCTTCCATTGTCGAGTCGAGGGCCAAGTACAATGTGGCCGCTTGGCTGGAAGAGCTCGCCCAATTTCCGATCACGTTTAAGTCCTACGGCGGCAAAGAGCGGGCTATTGATCGGGCCGACCAGTTGGCCGTGGAATATGTCCTGGCCCGGAAACAACACTTTCGCATCCTCCTACGGCAGATCGCTTTCAGCCTTGGCCTACAAGCGGTGGCAGGTTCGCTAATCTTGGGCTTGGGGGGCTGGCTGGTAATTCACAACCAACTAACGCTGGGCCAGTTGGTCGCTGCAGAACTGATCGTGACCGTGATTGTGAGCTCCTTTGCCAAACTGGGCAAACACTTGGAGTCTTACTACGACCTACTAGCCGCTGTCGATAAGCTGGGACACTTACTCCACTTGCCAATGGAGCGAGAGACTGGCGGCAATCTTTCTGCGAGTGCCCATGGGATGGCCATCAAAATGACCAATGCGTCGGCTTCGCAGGGGGCAACCGGCCTAGATGAAGAACACGCTTTCTCGGCCGATGAGCATGGACGATTCAACCTGTCCGCAATCCCTGGGTCAACTGTGGCCATCATGGGTCCCCCTAGCTCCGGCAAGTCGACCATTTTGGATCTGCTATACGGATTACGCCAACTTCATAGCGGCCTGATCGAACTGGATAACACGGAAATCCGATCGATTCACCCCAGCGCACTGCGCAAGCAAGTGGTACTGCTTCGTGATGTGGAGATCCTCAGTGGAACCGTCGCCGAAAACGTGCACTTGGATCGCATCGATGTTAGCTACGAAGAGGTTCGTGGTGCCTTGAAGGGGGTCTGCCTCTATGAGCAAATGCTAGCTCTTCCGCAAGGCTTAGAAACACCGCTCTATTCCGTTGGCTCGCCACTTTCCGGAAGCCAAGGGCAACTGCTCATGCTGGCGCGAGGCTTAGTCGCACGCCCCCGATTGCTACTGATTGATGGCCTGCTCGACGGCATTGCAGATGAGCTTTTGACCGACATTTTCGAAACCCTCCACGTGACTGCCAAAGGCTGCACCATCTTGATTGTCACCGGACGGCACGACATTGCCGACCGCTGCGATCAAGTGGTCTCCCTGCACTCCATGGATGGATTTGAGGCCGAGATGCACAATTCCAGCGAGTCCCATAACTAACCCCCCAGTGCAAGGATGCAACTTAGCGATTCCTCCCTTTCCCAAATACAATTCCTATGCTAATGATGCCCCCCAATCCAATGGCCCAATACACTGCGATGCAGCTCGTCCGTTCGTCACGGCGCGTTCGCATTTTTGCCGTTTGGCTGTTACTGGTAATGGTAGGCGTGTTGCTGAGCAATGCTCCTTTTGCCATGGCAGCAGACCGCGAGAGGAACGGGGCGCGTGATTGCCTATTTTCCAACCGAACGACCGCAAACCGTGGAATCTCCGATCTACGGGCGTGTAGCCAACTGGGGCAATAACATTGTGGAAGGGGCGCGCGTCAAAAAGGGTGACTTCATCCTCGAGATTCGCGACAACGACGCTTCGCGGTCTCAGCGACTGACGGAGCAAATGGCCAATACGCAAGAAAAGATTCGCTTACTGAAAACGAAGGCAGAGACTTACGGCCGGCAGGTGGAAGATCTCACCGAAGCAAAGAAGATGCTGATCCAAGCGGGTGAAGAACTGATCGAGGCTGCCAAACAAAAGATCACGGCCGAAGAGCAGGGCCTTCGCGCCGCTCGCGCTGGTGAGGTTCAAACCAAAGCAAACTTTGAACGTCAAAAGGCTTTGCGAGACCTTGGCATTCAAGCTGGCAAAGAGATTGAACAAGAGCAGCGCAAATATGAAGAAGCACAAGCCAAATATTTGGCGGCCCAGGCCTATGTAAGTGAAGCCAAGAACAACCTTCAGGCAAAAATTCACGAGCTTGAGCAAAAGTCGCGTGAAGCCGAGACCAAGATTGACTACGCGCGGGCCATGCAACAAGAAGCGCTCGGCGATGTGCAACTTGCCAGCAAAGACTTGCTCGACATCGAAGGGAAAGCGGCCCAGTTTGAAAGTCGCCGTGTCTTGGCACCGCGCGACGGCATCATCTTCAAACTGTTTGTTAGTGAAAATGCGGAGATGCTGAAGGAAGGGGATGCCCTCTTCACTATCGTGCCGGAAATTACCGACCACGCCGTAGAGCTGCTGGTCGATGGCAATGACATTCCTTTGGTCGACATTGGCAGCGAGGTTCGTTTACAGTTCCATGGCTTTCCAGCCGTCCAGTTTGTCTCGGGTTGGCCCAAAGTAAGTCGCGGCACCTTCGGCGCAACGGTCGTTGCCATCGATGCCACCGACACCAAAGGCAAGTTCCGCATTCTGGTGCGTCCGCCTACTGGGGATGAACCATGGGGACAGAATGAGAAATGGCCTGACGATCGTTTCCTTCGCCAAGGCGTTCGCGTCAATGGCTGGGTCATGCTGAAACAAGTGACGCTCGGGTATGAGATCTGGCGTCAACTGAATGGGTTCCCGCCGGACTTTGAACAAAGCGACGAAGCCAAGTCGGACGGCAAGGGGACCAAGAAGGTAAAGCTTCCGAAATGATTTTATCCCAACCCTCTTCCTTTTGCTGGATAGCCGTAGGAGTTCTAATCCTGGCTGGCTGCAAAGGGTCCATGCGCTCGGTAGGTGATCTTCCGATCCCGGCGGGCAACGCTGCGCAACGCTCAGAAGCCGACAAGCCAAGCGCTCAGGCTCAGAGCAAGCAACAACCTCGCCAACCGGTTGATCTCGCCAGTGCTACCCAAGTAGAGGCCGAGGAACTTGCGCCGCCACAGCCCAAACCACCGAACGATGAACCGCTGCGTTTGGATATTCCCCCCGTGGTTACCGGGGAACTCGCCAAGGAAGATCCTTCCGTTGGCGATGGCAGCACTCCCGCTTTTCCTCCGGTACAGTTTGATGCATCTCTTCCTCCCAGCCTATGGGATCGGCGGCCTCCCAGTGAAAAGGGAAAGCCGCTGCCACCTCCCTTGCAACTAACGCAAGTGACCGAGTCGATCTATTATTCCTTTCCAGCACTACAGGCAGCTTACCTGGAGATGGACATCGCGGCCGGCCGACAAGTCTCTGCCTGGGGTGAGTTCGATTTAAAGGTCAAGGCGGATAGCATCTCGCAGCCGCTCGGCTATTACAAAAACTTTCGCAACTCGCTCAAACTGGAGCAGGGGCTCTGGCAAGGTGGTGCGGCCTACGGCCAGTATCGCATTGGCGATGGCAACTTTCCCACCTGGTACGGCGAAAGAGAGACCAATGAAGGGGGCGAATTCAAACTCGGATTTGCGCAGCCCCTTCTTCGCGACCGCAACATCGATCAACGACGCGCGGACATCATGCAGGCAACGCTGCGTCAACAACAGGTTGAGCCTGCGGTGCGTGGACAACTGCTGGAGTTTGTCAATGCGGGCGCTGATGCCTATTGGTCTTGGGTAGCGGCCGGCCAAATCTACGAGACCACTCGCGATCTACTTCGCATCACGATTGAACGCAACAAGATCTACGAGACGCGGGTCAAACTAGAAGACCTGCCGCAACTGGAACTCGTTCAAAACGAACGGCTTATCGCATCGCGTGAAGCAAAGCTGATCGAAGCCCAGCGAAAACTGCAACAATCGGCGATCAAGTTGTCGCTATTCCTGCGCGATGAAAATGGCGATCCATTCCTGCCACCTCCGTCACAACTTCCCAAGAACTTTCCGCCCCCAGTAAAACCATCGCTGGCACGAGTCGAAAGTGATATCGCGGCCGCTTATGCCGCACGCCCAGAACTACAAGAGCTAAACCTGATTCGGTCCCAAGTCGACATTGACCTGGCAAGCGGTCAGAACTTGACCATGCCGTCACTCAACGCCACGGTGGAAGCGAGCAAGGATGTTGGCCAACCTTCCAGCAGCAAGGGAGACAAGACGCCGTTTGAAATGGAAGCGGGGCTGTTTTTTGAAGTTCCCGTGCAGCGACGAAAAGGGCTAGGCAAAATCCAAGAAGCGCAGGGAAAGCTGGGGCAGCTTGCCGCCAAACGACGGTTTGTTGAAAACAAGATCATGCTGCAAGTGCAGGATGCGATGTCCGCCCTTTCTGCATCTTTTGATCGGTGGCAGCGTGCCCAAGAGGGCGTGCAACTTGCGAAACAGCTAGAAGCGGCAGAGCGGGCTCGGTTCGCCAGACAAGACACCGACCTCTTACGCGTTGCCTTGCAAGAGACCGCCGCCCTGGAAGCCCAACTGCTAGAGATTGATGCCCTTGCTGACTATTTCAAAGCAGCGGCCGCTTATCGCGCCGCACTCGGAACCGATCCGTTTGAAGCCGACACCGACTTTTCCAAAATTCGCGAAGCGATGGAAGAAGTCCGTTAATAATATCGGCATCTGCCGCAATCGCCACCGTGCCTTTCATGCAGGTGGCATTCATCAGACTAGTAAACGTCCTTCTGGTAGCGACGGCTCTTTACTAGCTGAGTGACGTAGGCCTTGGCCTCTTCGGGCGACTTGTTTCCATACTTGGCAACGATTTGCTGCAAGGCAAAATCCACATCATGCGCCATGCGTTTAGCATCGCCGCAGACGTAGAAGTGAGCTCCTTCTTGCAACCAATTCCAAACCTCTTGGCCGTGCTCTAGCATCCGATGCTGTACATAGACCTTCTCTGCCCGATCTCGGGAAAACGCAACGTCCAGTTTGGTAAGGACGCCCGCTGCCTGCAATTGCTCCAGTTCCTCACGATAGAGAAAGTCGAAAGCGCGATACTGATTTCCAAAGAAGAGCCAATTCTTGCCGGGCGCACGGGTTGCAGCCCGATCTTCTAAGAAAGACCGAAACGGCGCGATGCCAGTTCCAGGGCCCACCATAATGACCGGCGTCGCTTGATTTTCTGGCAACCGAAACTTCGACGGCTGCACAAACACTCGCACCGCATCCCCCGGGCTGGAGCGAACGCCCAGGAAGTGGGAGGCCAAGCCATTTCGCCAGCGACCGAGGCTTTCAAATCGAACCACGCTGATGGTCAAGTGCACTTCATGGGGGTGCGCCTTTTGCGAAGACGAGATCGAGTAAAGCCGTGGCTGCAACTTGGGCAAAGCTGCGGCAAATTGTTCCAGTGTTGGACGGGCCGATGGGAAACGGGTCAAAATCTCGGCCACATCCGCCGTAGCAAGCTCGTGCGAATCCTCTTGATGGATTCGGGTAAGTTCATGGGCTTCGGCTGGGTTGGTCGCGCAGCTGGCCAGCATTTCCAGCAGTGAGCTACGCACACGTGTCAGGGTTACCTCGGCCGTCAAATATTCTCGCAGGGGCTTTTCGCCCACGCCAGTCAAGGGAACCAGCTCGTCACCGCTGCACGACAATGCCGCCAAGACCTCGTCCACCAGTTCGGGCTCATTGAGGGGTAAGATCCCTAAACTGTCCCCCGGTTCATACGTGATGCCCGACTCATTCAAATCGATCACAATATGGCGGGTATCTTTAGGCGCCTCGGCACTCGTAAGTCGAATGCTCTCTTTCAGCGCGGCATAGTAAGGGTTACTACGACTGTATTTAACGGCAAGCGAATTCACCGAATTGACCTTTGACGCAACAGCATGTCCATTGACGGGCTTTGCGGTTTTGGTGCCAGACGACGAAGCCGTGATTTGCTTGAGAGCCTTGTGAGTGTCGCCTCCTCCTGGTGAACAGCGAGAAAGATCCACCTCTTCTCCTCGAGCAATCGCCTCCGAATAGGTCTGGCACAAATAGCCGCACGCACCACAGTTTAGCTGAGCCATCGCCGCCATCAAGCGATGTTCCAAAGGGCGCCCTTGTGCTCAGCTGCAAACGCTCGGGCAGCGGCAGCGACGGATCATGCCAAGGAAAATCTTCTTCCACTTCGCTTGGCGAATTCTGCGGCATCTCCAAGACGGCCGTCGTACTGGCGACCAGTTCGCGACCGCTGCCGGACGATTGATTTAATAGCCCCGCGAAAAAGCCATTCAGCCAAGCTCTTTGCTTGGGATCAAACGGAGCAGAATCCGGAATTACAGGAATCGACATTGCAATGATCTCCCAGTCAGATTCACGCAGCGGCCAGCATGCCACGCGTCAAAGAAAGCAGGTCCGAAGTGCTCTTCCGATGCAAAAACTCACGAAACGTTTCCGCCGTAGACTCCCGTTGGTTCAGATACCCCATCAGCAGTTGCTCCAGCAGCGGAGGGATTTCTTCAAAGGGAAGATTTCTCAAAAACTCGCGGCCGATCTCCCGGTTGTCGCCATAGCCACCTCCGAGGAAAAGGTGATAGCCTTCGACCATCTCTTCCCCCACCGTGACCTTCGTAGCAAGTAGCCCTACATCACCGATATAGTGCTGCGCACGAATGATGGCACCCGGTCAAATGGATGTTGATTGGCGTATCCAGCGGAACGCGGGACTCCAAATATTCCGAGATCGCCAAAGCATGCTTCTTTGTGTTGGAGGCGGCAAACTTACAACCACCATTCCCGGTGCAGGCAACTAGGCCGCTCCGTATCGGACTAGCAGACCAATGCAGCCCGAGCGTTACCAGTTGATCTTTTACCGCTGGTAGATCAGCAGTCGGAACATCTGCAATCAATAAGTTTTGCCAAACCGTTAGCCGAATGCTGCCACTTCCATAGCGTGAGGCAATTCGCGACACACCACGCATTTGTTCGGCGGTCATCCGCCCGACGGGCAGAACGACCCCCACATAGTTCAAGTCCATTTGACGCTGGGGATGCACGCCAATATGGCCGGCCGGCTGAACTGGCCCACGTGGCACACATTCTTCCATCGCGATCTTTCGCAAGGGGAAGCTCAAATGCTTTTGAACTTCGGCCAAATAGCCATCCAGCCCCAGTCGATCTAGCACGTACTTCATCCGTGCCTTTTTTCGATCGGTACGGTCCCCCTGATCGAGAAACACACGCACAATCGCAGCGGCCACCGGAACACATTCCTCTTGCTTCAGCAGGATTCCACAATCGCGAGCAAAATCTTTATGCCCCGTGATGCCCCCTAGTTCCAAGCGAAAATAGATTCCCGCAGGAACCGACTTTCCTTCTTCTACACGCACCGCCATAAAGCCAACATCATTCGTATCCGCCAAAGCGCTGATGGTTCCGCCGCCGTCAAAGGCAATGTTAAACTTCCGAGGCAGGCCATACATCTCTGGATGTTGCAAGATGTAGTGGTGCATCGCCTGCGTCAGCGGGCGAGTATCCACCAGCTCTTGCGTGTCGATGCCAGCCGTGGGTGTACCCGTGACGTTGCGAATGTTATCTGCCCCGGCACCACGCGTGACGATCCCCAGATCCAGCAGAGACATTAAAACGGCCGTGGTATTTTGCGGCTTGATTTCGCGTAATTGAAAGTTAGCCCGCGTGGTTACATCGGCATAGCCACCCGCCAGGTTCTCCGCCACATCGGCAAGTCCCGCCAACTGACCGGCGCTGATCAGCCCACCATGAAACCGCAAACGACACATAAATGCATCTTGTGCCGGCGCTACATGGAACAAACCATGGTACTTGTAAAGGAACAGGTCTGTCCCTTTGGGAAACACAGCGGCAGCTGCGTTTGCCTGCATCTCATCCCACATTTGAAACGGGTCTTTCGTCCGTTTGGCTTGCTCTTCGGCCGTCAGCTTTTTCCCCTCGGCCAGAAAACGTTCTTGTGCCTTCGTATGCAACCTGCGTGCATCAGCAGGCCCTTGTTCCGCTTGAGCGGCCAAACTTCCCGATACCGGCGCTGCGGCCCCCATACTTCCTAGCGTTCCCGCAAAAGTTGGCAGTCCCGCAGCACGTCGAGCGGTGTCGGCACCTGTGACAAAGCCTTGCAAGTATTGCTTCTGTTCGTCCGTAAACCCTTCGTCAGCAAGCATGGTTACTTACGCTCCTTTCCAGGAAGACAGACCCGAACCGCACAATCCTTGTAGGAAGGTTGACGCGAGTAGGGATCAAAATGGGGCAAGGTCAAACGGTTGGTCGAGGCATAATGCATGGGAATAAAGACTTGTCCTTCTCCCACGGCCGCATTGAAGACGGCCCGCGCCTTGAGTATCCCCCGCCGCGATTGCACCACGACAATCTGCTGCGAAACAATTCCGGCACGTCGCGCATCGGCAGGGTGTATTTCGACATAGCACTCTTGAGGATAGAGCTTTTTCAAGACGGCCGACTTTCCCGTGCGAGTTTGCGTATGCCACTGGGAAACCGTTCCTCGTCCCGTGATCAGAACCAAGGGATAGTCCGCACATGGCGGCTCGGGCATTGGCTCGGGCTTGGTGAACAGGAACTTGGCTTTTCCATCGGCATGATAGAACTTTCCATCAGCAAACAGGCGACGCTCTTGTTCGGTCGGCGGCGACACGGCAGGGAAAGGCCACTGCGCACCTCCCAAGGCATCAATCATTCTGTAATCTTCAATCCCGGTAATGTCGCAAGGCCGTCCGCGAGTGAGCTGCTTGACGATCTGAAATGCGGCTTCCGGTGATGTCCACTTCTGGAACATCTCGCCACAGCCCCAAGCGTCGGCAATCAGTCGGAAGATTGAAAAATCGGCCAAGGCTCGACCAGGAGCATGCTTTACCTTTTTCAGGACTCCCAGCCGTCGTTCGGAGTTGATGAAGGTTCCTTCCTTTTCGCCCCAACCTGCGGCCGGCAAGATCAAATGAGCCAGCGCCGCCGTTTCTGTGGTGCGGTACATGTCTTGAACGACGAGGAAGTCCAGTTTCTTCAAAGCTTCTTGCACAGAGCCTTGCTGAATCCAAGAGTGGGCCGTATTCGTGGCAATGATCCACAGCCCTTTGATCTTGCCATGCTGGATCTGTTCCAAGATCTGGTCGTAACAAAGGCTATTTTGCGTGGGAATCTTTTCGACAGGAATATCCAAGATCTGGGCAACCTCGCTGCGGTCGGCGGCACTTGCAAAGTCTCTTCCTCCTACCAGGCCTGAGGTGTTGCTCATCAGGCGTGAGCCCATGGCATTGCATTGCCCAGTGATCGAGTTCGCCCCAGTACCTGGACGGCCGATGTTGCCCGTCATCAGTGCCAAATTGATCAGGCTTTGTGCCGTTCGTACCCCTTGGTAACTTTGATTGACCCCCATCGTCCACCAGAAGGAAGTGCGAGGCGATTCATGAATGGCGGTTGCAAACTCGACGATGGCTTCGCAGGATAAGCCGGTCTCGTCGGCCGTACGCTGTAGGGAGTATGGACGTACATGATCTGCAAAGTCTGTGAACCCTGTCGTGCTTTGCTCGATAAACTGGGGATCGAGCCAACCTTTCTCAATCAGATACTGAGCAGTGCCATAAAACAGGGCCAAGTCGGACTTGGGCTTGATGGCCAAATGGTGCGTCCCGGCCATCGCCGTTTCCGTACGGCGGGGATCGATCACGATGATCTTAGGATTGCGTCGATTCCGCAGCACACGCTCCCACATGATCGGATGACCCACACAAGGATTGGCCCCCACAAACACCAAACAATCCGACTCTTCAAAGTCGGCATAGCTGTAGGGAGGAGCATCAAACCCAAACGATTGCTTGTACGCCACCGCTGCTGTTGCCATGCACTGCCGCGTGTTGCTGTCGCCATGCAACCATCCCATGCCAAACTTTGTAAGGCACCCCAGTAGCAGCATTTCTTCCGTGGGAATTTGCCCGGTACTCAGGAAGGCTACACTTTCGGGTCCATGTTGCTGCATGATCTTGCGAAAGCCGTCAACAAACCGTTCCAGCGCTTTAGGCCAAGTGGTGGGAACCATCACGCCTGATTCATGTCGGCGATACGGTACTTTGGCGCGCTCGTCACTCTCCAAAACCGCAAGCGCTTCCCAGCCCTTCGGGCAAGCCATTCCCAGATTAACGGGGTAGTTCGTCGCTGGCGATAAATTAATCGCTACGCCATCGCGCAAGTGAATATTCAGCCCACAACCTGTCGAGCAATAGCCACACACCATGGTCGTGGTTGCTTCCGGAATGAGCTTCGAAGGGACCTTCCCTAGTCCGAACTTACCCGGCTCTAGCATGAGGTCGCGCGTGAGGGGGCCATCCCACTTGCGCACCAGATCGACCAGAGGCAAGGCAACTGGTAGAGATTCGGCTTCACCCTTTTCAAGCATGTCCATGGGAAGGAGCTCCTGGCATACGAGGGGCAATGACAGCCTTGAAAAACAGCAGTCGTTCGATCAACTCACCTGCAAATAACAGCACGAATGAGATACCAAGCACCAACGGCGGAAGTTCAGCACCGGGCGGTACCTCTACACTTCGCAGTCCTTCCAAAACAACTACCAGAGGAAGAGCCACTCCTCCGACTAGGCCACACAAGATTCGCACTTGGGCAAGCGTAATCAGCGGCCCCTGCAACAGCTGTACCGACCGGCTCAAGTACCGTGGTCCCAGGGAATGTTCTTTTCGTGCGGCCCAGAATAGTTCTCGCTCAACCAGTAACTTGGCGATAGCCAAAACCATCACCCCCAGCATCATTGCCGTAATGGGTTCGGCCGAAACTCCCTCGCTAGAGATCATTCCCGTTACAAGCGAAGCTCCACCAAGCCCCAAGAGGGCCATCGTCAGACAAAACTTGGCAAGCGATCGTCGCAAATCCCAGTAGGGTCGACGTGTCACTGCATAAAGCTGCGCGGAACAAAACAGCCCCATTAGGCCCACCATTACAGCGGCCCACGGCAAAATTGCCGCCACCAAACTGGGAACCCAACTACGCCATGGCGAAACGGATGCCGCAGCGCCCACAATGAGACCACCGTAAACCCCAAATGCCACGATCTCTCGGCTAAGCCAAGAGGTTCGCAGCCCCAACCAGGCATAGATCGAGGCCATTGGTCGCCCCAAGTGCAAGACAGCGGCCCCGCCGCCAAGTGCACTAAAGATGCTGGCCAGCATGAGCACCAAAAAGGATGCCGACATCGCCCCTACATGAGGCAAATGCAATTCTGGTAGGGCAACGTTCGTCACAGCCAACAGACGCTCCACCAGTAACAGCCCCACACTTAATTGGCTAAGCGCTAGCATCACCACCAAAGGTGCATGGGCATGCCCTGGCTCATCTAAACCACGCGAACCACTCACCAGCGTGTGCAGATCGCCGTTGAGCGTTTCCTTCCGCGAGAAAAACCGGGTCGTAGGGAGAGTAATCTGTGGGCTAGGTGAATCGGGCAGGAACTGCTCGCGCTGGGCTGCCTCTCGCACCTCCGCGTGGGAGACAATCTCGATTCGAATGGCCTGATTGGGACAGGATTGCACGCAGGCAGGGGCCTCGCCCACTCCCAGCCGCTGACGACACATATCGCACTTTCGCACAATCCCTTTCGCAGGGCTGTACTTGGGCACTTCATAAGGGCACATCAAGATGCAGTACTGGCACCCCATGCACTGGTCGTCCAAGTGCCGCACAATTCCCGTTACAGGGTCTTTGTCGTAGGCCTTCACCGGACAACCCAGCAAACAGCCTGGCTCCACACAGTGATGGCAGGCCGTCGTGATATTCTGCAAGATCGGAAGTTCCGGTGCCCCACCTGTTAGCAGCCCCACTTCGCGCCAGATCTCTTCTTCTTCCAGTCCATTCAGGCTATGGCAAGCGGTAACACAGGCCTTGCAACCCGAGCACGCATCCAGATCTACCGCAAAAGCGTACTGCTCCCTTTCACCCGGAAGCGAAAGAGGAATTAGCTCTCGATAGTAGGCCTCTTGTGCCGGCGTGGCTTCATCTTCGTGCCACTGAGAGAATCGCTCTACCGCCGTCAGGTCCTGTTGATCGCGCAGCAACGACTCCAGCAACGTTGGCGTTGCCATGGAGCCCTTGGGCTTGGCGGATCGAACTGGATAAACCTGCGACATGAAACTTTTGCAATCTACTTCACGGGACGATGCACAATCGAAAACGCTAACTGACTTAAACAGCAGCCAACTTCACTTCCGTATGCCTGCGATGGTCTTGATCTTCCAAGAAGGAAATCAAGTGCTCGCGCAGGTTGTAATACTCAGGATGAGCCAAAACCTCTTCTCGCATACGTGGCCGTGGCAAATCCACATGCAGGACATCACCCACCGTGGCATTCGGGCCATTGGTCATCATCACTACTCGGTCCGACATGAACAGTGCTTCATCCACATCGTGGGTAACCATGATCGTTGTCTTGCGATCACGAACGAGAATTTCTAGCAGCACTTCTTGCAGTTCCATCCGTGTCAGCGAATCAAGCATCCCAAACGGCTCATCCAGAAGCAGCAACTTCGGCGAAATCGCAAAGGCCCGCGCGATGCCGACTCGCTGCTGCATTCCCTGCGACAAGTCCTTTGCACGACGATGCATTGAACTACCCAGCCCCACCAGCGACAGATAGTAGGAAACTATCTCCTTCCGTTCGGCCGGAGAAATGTGGGCAAATACTCGCTCCACGCCAAGCATCACGTTCTCATAGGCGGTCAACCAAGGCAGCAGGCAAGGAGACTGAAACACAACTCCCCGATCAGGACCCGGGCCATCAATTTCTCGATTGGCCACAACTACCGCGCCCTGACTGATGGACGTCAGTCCTGCCACCATTCCCAGCACGGTACTTTTGCCGCACCCCGAATGGCCGATCAGCGAGACAAACTCACCTTCCGCTAGGTTGAGGTTGAATTCCTCAACAATCACTGCGGGCCCCTTGGACGTTTGATAGGTCTTTCCGAGGCGAAACAGTTCGACATAACCTGCCATGGCAATCGCCTCTTTCCTTCAAAAACCTGTCGTCAAACTCACACACTTATAAGCTCGCTGAGAGTGGGCCATCCCAAAGGACTACCCCACTCTCAGCGCTCGACCCGCGGCGGAGCGGGTACGCAACTTCGATCTCATGTAGCTCCAACTACCTTGGGACCAGCTGGCATCCTTAGTCGGCCCAGCGAAATCTCCCGTGGAACGGCCGTAGGAACTTTGATCGCGGATTCTTGTCGGCTGTCGGCAGCAGCCCGCTGCTTACGCAGGTCTACTAAATGCCCTGTGATCTTGTTACGCAGTTCGCGAAAGGCGGGATCATGATTGAGCTCTTTGCGGTCACGTGGCCGAGCCAGCGACACCTCAAAAGCAGGTCCCAATGTGGCATGAGGAGCCGGCGTTAGCGGTAGGATGCGGTCTGCAAGCAGTAAGGCTTCATCCACATCGTTTGTGATTAAGACACAAGTCTTTCGCTCGGCTTCCCAAATGCGAGCAATCTCTTTTTGCAAAACGCCTCGTGTCAAAGCATCCAGTGCCCCCAGCGGCTCATCCAATAGCAGCACATCGGGGTTCATCGCCAGGGTTCGGGCGAGCGAAACCCGCTGCCGCATCCCCCCCGAAAGCTCACGCGGACGCTTGGCAAGGGCCGGCGTCAGGTTGACCATCTCGACAAACTTCTCAACCTGTTCCTTCCGCTGTTGTTTTGACCAAGTCTTATAAACCGAATCCACCGCTAAAGCGACGTTCTCGTAAACGGTTAACCAAGGGAGCAGCGAATAGTTCTGAAACACAATGCCGCATTTGGGGCTAGGCTCTTTGATAGGCTTACCTTCCAGCATGATGCTACCGCGATCCGGCAGCATCAATCCTGCCAGCATCTTCATCAGGGTCGTCTTCCCACTGCCAGAGAAACCAACAATCGCGATGAATTCGCCTGCCTTGATGGAAAGATTGACATCCTGCAACACTTCAACACGTGAACTGCCGGTTCCAAATCTCTTTCCCACATTGTTCAGCTGTAAGTAGGTCATCTTCGTTGCTTCTCTCTGTAAGACGGAAACGTGCCTAGGCCTATCCACCCGCTTATTTACATCGCGGTCGAGTCATAGCTGACCGACTTTTGCAGCACCACCATGATCCGGTCGAGGATGAACCCGATGATTCCAATCGTGAAGACCGCCACCATGATTTGTGCTAGTGTTTGCTGACTGCCATTTTGAAACATGTCCCAGACAAACTTTCCCAGCCCTGGATTCTGAGCCAACATTTCGGCCGCAATCAGCACCATCCAGCCCACTCCCAGTGAGATCCTCAGTCCCGTGAACATCAGCGGCAAACTCGCAGGGATGATGATCCGAAACAGTTGGGTAGACCAACTCAGTTTGAGGACGCGAGCCACATTCATATAGTCCTTATCAATCGAAGCAACCGCCAAGGAAGTATTGACCAGCGTTGGCCACAAGGAGCAAAGCGCCACAGTAAGTGCACTGCTAATGAAGGACTTTTCAAACCAAGCCTTGTCAGGCTCCGTCGTATAGAGCGCCCCCACCAAGATCATCACGATTGGCAACCAAGCCAGTGGCGACACCGGCTTAAAGATCGCAATCATCGGACTGATGGCTGCCATGAAGGTCTTTGACAGCCCACCGCAAATTCCTAGCGGAACTGCAATCAAAGAGGCCACGACAAATCCGGCAAACACGGTCTTAAGACTCGTAGCGATTTGATCCAGATAAGTTGGTGGGCCCGAGTAGCGTCGCTTCAGCGCCTTGGCTGCATTTTCTTCCATCCGTGTGGCCCCCTCGGCTAATCGCTGCTTGTCGGCGGGCACTTGGGCTGCCTGCTCCTGCGTTCGCAACTTGCCAGCCTGAGACTTCATCTGGGCCGAGAGGTTCTTTTGTTGCACATAGAATGCCTGCTTTTTCTTTTGAGATTCAAAATGTCCGGCCGTCAACTCTTTGGCCTGAACCCACACCTCAGAGGGCGTAGGAAGCGTGCCATACTTGGTTTTGACATTCATCGCCACCAGCCACCAAGCACCGAGAAAGGCCATAAACGCCAAGATCGGCACGCCAATGAACCGAACAATCTTGCCAACCTGCTCACGAGGCTCTTCGCCGGCACAAAGCCGAACCACCGGCTCCAGTACGGCAAAGCCTGTGACATCCAAGATCGAGATCAATCGGTTCTTTAGCATGAAAGTTCCCCCTATCGGCATTCCGTCAGATCCAAGTGGCATTGCAAACCATCGATTACCGTGTCACGAATGCTAGTCCTTGTTCCCGATCGTTAGACGCTGCAAATAGTCGAGCGCCTTTTTGCCGTCGTACTCGACACCGTCGATAAACTCTTTGGTCGGTTCCTTGTAGCCATCCGTCGCTGGGACCTCGCTGGCCTGAAGCAGTCCTTCCGCCACCAAACTCTCGGCGGCCTTGCGGTAGACGTCTGGCTTGTAAATACTCTTGGCCGTCTCGTGATACCATTCTTCAGGCTTGGACTCGCCGATCTGTCCCCAGCGACGCATCTGCGTCAGATACCAAACGCAGTCGCTATAGAAGGGATAGGTTGCGTCATACTTGAAGAAGACATTGAAGTCTGGCATCGGACGCTTGTCACTCTTCTGAAAGTAGAAAAAGCCGGTCATGCTGTTGGCGATCACTTCGACATCAGCACCAACGTATTCCTTTTGCGACAGGATTTTGGCCGCTTCCATTCGATTGACAAGTTTCCCTGATGCATCCACCTCATCCAGCCACTTGCAGGCTCGAATGATTCCCTTCACCATCGCGATATGGGTTTGCGGGTTCTTGTCATTCCAATCTGACATGACCCCAAGCACCTTTTCGGGGTTGTTACGCCAGATGTCGTAATCCGTAATCACAGGTACGCCAATCCCTTTGGCAACCGCTTGTTGATTCCAAGGTTCGCCCACGCAGTAGCCTTCAATCGTTCCTGCTTCTAGCGTGGCGGGCATCTGTGGCGGGGGGGTTACGGAAATTACCACATCCCCTTGCTCCAGGCCGCGAGAATCCGTGGCCGTATAAAACCCAGGATGAATGCCGCCTGCAGCCAACCAATAACGCAGCTCGTAGTTATGTGTCGAAACGGGAAACACCATTCCCAGATTGAAGGCTTTTCCCTCCGACTTATATTTTTCGACGACTGGCTTCAGCGTCGCGGCCGAAATCGGGTGGCTTGGCGTGGGTGAATTCAGCTCAGGATTCGCCTCCTGCATCATTTTCCATACTCGATTGGAAACCGTGATCCCATTTCCATTGAGATCAAGGCTGCAAGCCGTAATCACATGGGCTTTGGTCCCAATTCCAATCGTGGAAGCAATCGGCTGCCCCGCCAGCATATGGGCACCATCGAGCTCACCACTGATAACACGATCAAGCAGCACCTTCCAGTTTGCTTGAGCTTCCAGCGTGACGTTCAATCCCTCGTCAGCGAAGAATCCCTTTTCCTTGGCAATCACCAGCGGCACGCAGTCGGTCAGCTTGATGAAGCCCAGCTTGATCTCATCCTTTTCTAACGCAAGCAATTGCTTTCCACTCCCTGCGGTTGCAGGCAAGAGATCATCCGTTACAACCTGCTTGTTGCTGACGTCTGTGGTTCCTGTAGGAGAGGCAACAGGAACGGAAGAGGAGCCACAGCCGATGGAGAATCCTCCCCAAGCAAGGCACAACACAAACATCACCGATCGACATTCCATCAATCGCAGCAAGCAGCATGGCAAGGACATAAGGCGATTTCCTAGCGTTAGTAGTAATGCAATCCTGAGCAGTCAAAACCGTCCGCAGATGCAAGCCTCTTGATGTCCAGTCGCCTTAGCGGCAGTTCCTTTGCCGTCACTGGTCATCTCGCTGCCATCCGTTTCTTTCCTTCCTATAAAGCGACTCGCGTGCCAAAGTTTGCAGCATTGAATAACAACCACCGGCCACATCAACGCACGACACTGGATTTACCGAGCATTAATCCGCAGCAGTTTCCCTACTGGTTGACGGGGAAAACAAATCCCGTGCGCAATCTTCCAGCATGCCCGCATGCAGATCGAAGCGAACCCAGCTGCAAAGAGTGGTCACAAAAGAACCACTTGGGCTTAAAGGCGGACCATTTCGCCTTAATGAATGACCGACTGCTGCGTTTCCAGGGTGTTGCCCGCCCAAGCCGACTCCGTAAGGGCAGCCTCTGCCTGCCGGTTCAGCAGGCCTTCGACTAATCGATACGACCGTTAGCGATGACGATTCCGGCTTCACCAAATCAGAAGCGCATCTGCTGCCTACGACTGGCAGAACCTAAAGGATGAACCCTGCCCATTAACTAGCAATTAAAGGTTTCGCGACATCCTAACCTGAATTTTTGTACGGGCCCCTTACGCTGTTCTATCCCGATACATGGGCGGTTGATCGATAATCCCAGGCAGACCAGCAAAAATGGCCCCTGTTTTGCTCCCCAAGTAGAGCTTGGGTGATGCGGTACAGGGGCCAATGCCGATTCTGGCTACGGGGTGAAAAGATCCCCATCCCTGTCATGGAAGTGGTCGTTCCCCTTGCCGACATTCGCTCACCCTCTCGATATCCGATACCTATGAGCGAGGATTACCAGGTTTCCGAGATGCACGATGCGCGTCCAGCAGCAAGGCGGCAACCCCGTGTCGTCGTGATTGACGACGATCCGCTACTACTCAAGTTGGTCAAGGGAGTGCTTGATCCCGAGCGGTTTACCATCGCCACGGCCGAGACCGGTCGTAGCGGCGTTGAACTTGTCAAACAAATTCGCCCCGATGTGGTCGTGCTCGATAACCTCTTGCCCGACCTCGACGGCCTACTGGTGTTGCAGCAGATCCGCCAATTGGATGGCCAACTTCCCATCCTATTCATCACGGCACAGCAAAGCAGCCAAACCGCCATCGAAGCGATGAAGCGCGGCGCGTTTGACTATCTCTCCAAGCCACTCGATCTCGAAAAGCTGGAAGAACAAGTCGAACATGCCGTGGAAGCGCGGCGTCTCATGCGCGTTCCGGTTGTCCTCGGTGATGCCGACCCCGCCCAAGATCTCGCGGGAGATAGTCTGATCGGTCGCTGCGAGGCGATGCAAGAAGTCTACAAAGCGATCGGCCGCATAACGCAGCAGGATGTTCCAGTCCTCATCTCCGGAGAGCCGGGCACCGGCAAAGAACTCGTCGCGCGTGCAATCTATCAAAATGGAAGCCGTGCCAGCGCTCCTTTTCAAATTGTGAAGTGTGCTGACTTCGCCTCCCCTTGGCTAGAGAGCGAACTATTTGGCCATGAAGAGGGAGCGTTTGTCGGCGCGGTCGGCAAGCGGATCGGCCGATTTGAACAGTGCGCTAATGGGCTTGTTGTCCTCGAAGAAATTGGCCAAACCTCACCCGCCTTGCAAAGCAAACTGTTTCGACTGCTCTCGTCCCAAGAGTTTGAAAGGGTAGGGGGGACCGACACCATTCGTGCCCACGTAGGCATCATTGCCACTACTTCCCAGCAGCTTGAACGGCTCATGGAACAAGGACAGTTTCGCGCCGACCTCTATTACTTGCTTTCCTCGTTTACGATTTTCCTGCCGCCTCTGCGTGACCGCGTGGCCGACTTGCCACTGCTCGTGGATCACTTCGTCAAAAAGATCAGTCATATTTCACGAAGCTTTGGCGGCGAAGTGGTGCGGGTTTCCTCCGAAGCCCTCTCGCTACTGACGCAGTATCGCTGGCCTGGCAACCTCGACGAGATGCAAAGCGTTTTGCGGCGCGCTCTCATTGAAACCAAAGGGGCTGTACTTGCCTCGGACTTCCTCACTCGCACGCTGACACTTCCCCTGGCAGAATCACCCCACTTGGCACAACTGCCACGTGGCAGCATGACCGATTGGCAACAGTTCTGCTCGCAGCGATTAGCCGCCGGCACGGAAGAACTTTATGCGCAGGCCGTCACCGAGATGGAAATGCACCTCCTGGAGCGAGTGCTGGCCGCCACCAGTGGTAATCAGGCCCGCGCGGCAAAAATCCTGGGGATCACACGCGGCAACCTTCGCAAAAAGATTCGCAACCTGGGAATCGTCTTGCCAGGTGCCACCACGCACGCCTTAGCAAGTGACGATTCTGACGCGGAAGCCTCCGACGGTGACGGCAACTAAAGGACTCTTGCGATGGCACCCACCTCTCCTCCTGAAGTGCCCAGCGGTGAACTTCCCCCGTTTCAAGCCGACGTCTCCACGTCGCGCACGAGGCGGCTCACCTTCCTGTACATCATGGCCCTTAGCCTGGTTGCCATTCTCTCCATTGCCGGGCAATTGCTGGTTCAGTTCTCGCTTCGTCGCCAGCGCAGCGACTCGACCGTCATCAACTTAGCCGGCCGTCAGCGGATGCTCAGCCAAAAGCTCGCGAAATCGGCATTAGCCATTGGACGAAATCAATCTCCACAGGCCAGAGCAACCGCACTTTCGGAGATGGAAGAGGTCCTTCCCCTTTGGAATCGTTCGCATATCGGCCTGCGCAATGGGGACCAAGGCCTCGGGCTTCCTGGTCGAAACAGTCCTGATGTGATGGCCCGTTTTGACCAACTGGAAGCATCCTATTTGGCCATGAAGCAAAGTGCCGAAGAACTGCTGTCGGCGGCCAAAGATCCACAAACCCAAACCAAATCCCTTCAGCCCCTGATTGATGCGACGCTTCAGCCGGAAAGTAGCTACCTCAGCGGCATGAACGCGATTGTCTCTCAGCTAGAGCAAGAAGCGATCCTCCGCGTCGCGCAGCTTCAAGTTACAGAGCGACTACTTCTCGGAATTACACTTGTCGTGCTCCTCTTAGAAGGCCTGTTCATCTTTCGCCCGGCTGTACGGCAAATCCAGCAGACCGTATCCCAGTTATGGCGTACCAGTGAGCAGCTTCAACTGGCTAAAGAGGCGGCCGAGGCGGCGAATCGCGAGAAGAGCGTCTTTCTCGCCAATGTTAGTCACGAACTACGCTCGCCGCTACATGCCATTTTGGGAACGACAGAGCTCACCCAGCGCACAGAGGTGACTACCCAGCAGCAAGAATATTTGGAGATCATTGCCGACAGTTCAAAATCGCTTCTGGCCTTAGTAAACGACTTACTCGACCTTGCAAAGATCGAAGCAGGCAAGCTTGATCTGCACCTGATGCCATGCGACATCAGCCATCTTGCCCGGCGCGTGATGGCGATGTTCTCTTCGGTTGCCAAAGTTAAAGGCCTGGAGCTCGTCACCAACATCGCTCCCGAGGTACAAGGCTATTGGCAGGTTGATGGCGAACGATTGCGACAAGTGCTGGTGAACTTAATCAACAATGCCATCAAGTTTACCGACGCTGGCTCAATCACACTGGAGATGACACTGTTTCAGCCGGTGGATTCAAGCAATGCGACCTCTCGCTTACGCGTTCGCGTCATCGATACGGGCGTCGGCATTCCACGAGAGTCGCTGGACCGCATCTTCCTTCCCTTCACCCAGGTCGATGGTTCGAATAGTCGCAGATTTGGCGGCGCCGGGCTGGGGCTGGCGATTACTCGCCGTCTGATTGAGCTCATGCAGGGCGAGCTTGGGGTACAAAGCAGCGTTGGCAAAGGCTCGATCTTCTGGTTCGACATTTCCCTGCAAAACGTGTCACCGCCGGAGGCGTCCCCCTCGACAAATACTCCTCAAGGAACCACCGGCCAGCCTTCGCCTGCAATTCCTGCCATGCAAAAGCGTCTCTCGGTTCTGGTTGCCGAGGATGCTCCGGTCAATCGCCGCGTGCTGGAAGATATGCTCACTTTGCTAGGGCATCACGTAACACTCGCCGAGGATGGCAAGTCGGCACTGACAAAGCTCGATGCTGGCCACTTCGATGTCGTGATCCTTGATATACACATGCCCGAAATGGATGGCCTTGCTGTCGCCCGAGAAATCCGTGCCAGAGAAGCGACCGGCAAGCTTGCTGCCAAAAGGGTGTTGGCACTTTCGGCCGCTGCGCTCCCCCAAGACCGTACCGATGCCCTAGCGGCCGGGATGGATGGCTACCTAACTAAGCCCGTCACGATTGCAGCACTCTCACAAGCGATAACACCTTTCCCAGCACAGCCAAGCGGTGCCATCTCGTCTGAGCCAACCCCAACGATTCCCTCAACCCGCGAGAACAACCCCTTGGCGACAGAGACCAACAAGGCGATTGAGCAATTGAAGAAGCGTCCCGCACTCTTTCGAGACCTAGTCGAGTTGTTTGCGACTGAAGGGCCCAGCCTTCAGTCTCGAATTGAACAGGCGCTCAAAGCGGGCAACCTGCCAGAGGTCCGACTTTTTGCCCATCGGCTGAAAGGACAGGCCAGCAGTTTCTCGGCCGTGAAGCTTGTCGAACTAGCCCAAAAGATTGAAGAGGCGGCCTACCAAGGGGACTTAGAAACCGCTAGGCAACAAGGGGCCAACCTTCAAACCCAGCTGAATCAACTTTTTGATCAGCTACAACAGGCCGTGCAAAACCTCTAACGGCTATCCGCCGTAGCCGCCGTAACGCCTGAGCCCACGGGCGAGCAAAACGCGCGACAGCCCGATGAAGAAGAGTACCCAAAAGGCCTGCGCGAGCAATCCGAGCAGTAGCCCATAGCCAGTGACCTTTCCTAAAAAGATCGCGGCCGGAAAATATGCCAGAAACGCCAATGGCGAATACATCACCAACTGCCGCCAGGGCTCGCCAATCATATCCAGCGGAAACATATGCCCCGACAAAAAGAAGCTAAACAGCATGTAAACAAACAGGATGGAGCTTACCTCCAAAAACCAAAAGCCCACCAGCCCCATCGAAGCTTCTAAAAAGAAGCCCAGCAAGAAGCAGAGGACCAGCGATAGCAAGAATGCTCCCCAGGTGACAATGTCCGAGGGGGCCGCCGAGAAATAGCCGCGGCATAAAAAGAAGACCAGCACAAACGGCCCTGTTGCGATCATGTAATATGCAATCTTGTGCGCAATCCGGCTCAGCAGCATAAACCCCAGCAGGTCAATCGGCTGGGTTAGATACTTCTTAATATCGCCTGAGCGAATCTGCCCCGCGATTTGCGAAGCGAGCCCTGGCATACTCGAAAAGGCCCGAGCCACCATCGTCAGCAAGTAGTAAGCGATGAAGTCCGGCAGCGAATAGCCTGCTACACGCCCGCCTGAAACCGACTTGAATACGGCCGTCCACAAGAAGATCTGGGTAACGATCGGCAAAAACCGCATCAGCGTGCCGAGCGCAAAATCTCCACGATAGACCAAGCGTTCATCCAGCGAAATTCGCAGAATGGTCCACCAGGTTTGCATTCGGGCCCACATAGATCTTGCTCCCACTTCCCGTGCCGTCATCCAACTAATCCTGAACCTGTGAGAACAAGTCGGCAATTACTTCTTCCAGCGGTGGATCTTCCACGGCCACATCGTCAATCGCATGCTCAGCCAAAATCGTGGCCAGCACTTTTGCCACATTGGGGCGATCTACTTTCAACTTTACCTTGGGTGCTTGCGCTTCAACCACGGTGCCGTAGCGTTCAAAGCCGGCAACCGAACGGCCACTGGCCAATTGCAGCGTAATCAGCTTTTGACCGCTGAATCGATCAATGATTCCTGTCAGCGAGCCATCGTATTTGATTTGCCCCTGCGCGATAATCACAACCCGCTGGCACAGGGCCGCGACATCCTTCATATAGTGACTGCTCAGCAAGATTGTCACTTTACGTTCTTGCTGATAAGACTTGAGGAACTGCTGGATTCGGTGCTGGGCCACCACATCCAGACCAATGGTCGGTTCATCCAAAAACAGCACTTCGGGCGAGTGCAAAAGCGCTGCCGTCAGCTCCATCTTCATCCGCTCCCCCAGCGAAAGTTCCCGTACGGGCTGCTGAAGTAGCCGACCAATGTCTAGCAGTTCGCAAATCTCGTCGAGTGTCTTTTTGAACTGTGCCGGATCAATGCGATAGATCTGCTGATGCAGGCGAAACGACTCTTGGGCAGGCAAGTCCCACCACAATTGGTTTTTCTGCCCCATCACTAGTGCAAATCGCGAACGATACGCAATCTGCCTTTCCCAAGGAACGTAGCCCATCACGGTCGCTTCGCCGCTGGTGGGATAGATCACACCCGAAAGCAACTTCAGCGTGGTCGTCTTTCCTGCACCGTTCGGCCCCAGAAAGGCGACAAACTCGCCTGGCTCAACGGTCAGGTTTACATCGCGGACGGCGTGCACTTCTTTATACTCGCGCGAGACCAACCCTTTAACCGAAGCCCACAGACCTTCCTTCTTCTGATAGACCCGATAGGACTTATTCAGGTTTTTGATTTCAATCGCAGGCATAGTGTTGGTATTCTCAGAAAGCCATTCGCGGTCACAGCAGACGAAGTAACAGAAGCCGGCTAACTACTGGCCGAACGATAGCTGCGAAGGGCAGCACTAAAGATCCAGCGTGACCCAAACAGGGCTCCCACCGTTGCAAATAGGGTAAAGATCACCAGGAATGTCGTCACACCAGGATTTCCTTCCGGCGAGAACGGCTGCGCCATCAGGCTCGCAGGAACATTCACCACCAACATGACTGGCAGGATGAATGTACACGCCCAGCGAAGCGGACTTCCCCACGGCCCCTCGTAGATCTCCATCGGATAGCGCGAGAAGTTCGTGATATAAAACCAAAAGTCATACAGCGAACGATTCTGCCCCAGCCAGATGCTTGTGGCTGCCAGGGAAATCATCAAGCTATATAAAATGCCAACTCCGCATCCCACATACAAAAAGTAGATCGCTACTAGCTGCGGTGTCACGTGGACAGGATTTTCCGGCCGCTGGGCTAGGTGCCACATTCCCACACACAGTAGGGCCACTGCCACGACGACGTGCGACAGGGACGACCATTCAATCTTGCGCAGCGAAATCAAGAACTGGGTATCGATCGGCTTGAGCAATGCGAAGTCGAGCCCGCCTGTCCGAATCAGCTCACTCACCTCTTCGCAGTTGGGCATAAAGAAGGTCTGCACAATCGCGTTGATGAATTTTCCGGTCGCTAAGAAGATGAAGAACTCATACTTTCCCCAGCCGGCGATGTCTTTGACATAACCATAGATCAACAGATACAACCCCAAGTCCATCAGCGTCCACGTGAGGGTACTGACGCACTCAATCAGAAAATTGGCGCGAAACGTCATGTCCCGCACGAGGCTATTGCGGGCAAAGGTCAGAAAGACTTTTAGATGGTAAGCAACAAAATCCATGCCACCATGGTACGCATTTGCCCCTCCATCGGCCAGGGGCAAGATTCTAGCGACCTGCGGCATCCTGCCTAAATAACGGGGCAAAAATCATTCACACTGCGGCCGATTTACTAGGCAAACACCTTCCCACAGACTACTTCTTTGGGGCGCTGGCGTTGACCGCCTCAATCTGGACCGCCTTACGTCCCTTGAAAGCGCCGGGGTGGGCATGGTATTTCGTTACCCCTTGAACGGCCACATCCAGCGGTGCACGGACATCCTTATCGGTGGTGATGATATCTCCCACACGCAGGCCGATCAGGTCGCCGGTGCTGATCCGCGTCTCGGCCAACGTCACTACCACCTCCGCTACCGATTGATGCAGCTTCTGCCCAATCAGAGCGATCGATTCCGGCGTGCCACTACTCTTGCCATAGCTGACCCAGTTGTTTGCGGTGAGCTTATGGCTAATGCGCTCAATCGCATTGAAGGGAATGCACAGGTTCATCATCCCGCGCATGTCACCCAAGGTTAGCTCAAAGCTAATCAGAATCACTACTTCATTGGGCGGCACAATCTGAACGAGCTGCGGATTGCTTTCAACGCGGTCCACCGAAACCTTCAGCGCCAGGACATTCGCCCAAGCATGCTTCAGTTCGTTGAGAAATAGCTGCGTGATGCGCGTGACCAAACGCAATTCAATTTCGGTCAGCGGACGACGGGCTTGTGGTGTGCTATCCTTACCACCACCTAGCAGGCGATCGATGATCGGATAAAGGATCGAAGGATTGATATCCAGGATCAAATGCCCATCCAGAGGCTCTGCACGGATCAGGTTGAAGCAGGTTGGGTTTTCCAGGCTGAACACAAATTCGCCGTAGGTCAATTGATCCACGCTCGTCAGCTTGACCTCGACGATGCTACGCAGCAACGCGGAAAGCTCCGCACCGTAATTACGGCCAAAGCCTTCATGCAGCGATTGCAATGCCCGCATCTGCTCTTTGCCGACGCGCTCGGGACGACGAAAGTCATAAGGCAGGACACGAACCCGCGAAGCACCCGGTGCTTTACCTGCTGCAGGATGTCCCGCTGGCCCATTTCCGGCATTGGGACGGTTCGATTCCATGGAGGAAAGCAAGCTTTCCACCTCGGCTTGACTGAGAGAATCGTCTGACATGACTGGATCTCTTTCTTCTTCCCTGAAAATCCCTGCGAAGAGTAATCCTCTCTTGCGCAGTGGCCGGCAAATCCATTACCGCATCCAACCCGATTCCAACACTACGAACGAACCTGACCATCACCCATGACGATGTATTTATAAGTCGTCAATTCCTTCAAACCGCAGGGACCTCGCGCATGGAACTTGTCCGTGCTAATGCCGATCTCTGCACCCAACCCAAACTGATGTCCGTCATTAAAGCGCGTGCTGGCGTTCACCATCACGGCCGAACTATCCACCTGGGCCACAAACTTGCGGGCCGAAGCTAAGCTCGTCGTCACAATCGCTTCCGTATGACCGCTGCTGTACTTGGCGATGTGTTCAATCGCTTCATCCAGGCTGTCGACAACCTTAACCGAGATAATGGGGCCCAAAAACTCGGTCGCGTAGTCTTCCTCCGTTGCGGGCTTCGCCTCTTTCAAGATCTTGCAAGTGCGCTCGCAACCTCGAATCTCTACGTCAAAGGGCTTCATTCCCTTGGCGGCCATCGGCAAGAACTTTTCCGCCACGCTGGAATGCACCAGCAGCGACTCTGCCGCGTTACAAACTCCCATGCGGTGACACTTCGAGTTCACCAAGATATTCTGGGCCATCGGCAGCTCTGCCGATTCATCCACATACACATGGCAGTTGCCCGTGAAGTGCTTGATGACCGGCATCTTGGCTTCATCAACCACGCGGCGAATCAAACCTTCACCGCCACGAGGAATCGCCACATCGATCTTGTCAGCCATCTTCAGAAAGTGCCCCACGGCACTTCGATCTGCCGTTTCCACCAAATGCAGGGCGCCCGCTGGCAACCCAAACTGTGGAAGAGCCTCGGTCAAGATCTCTACAATCGCTCGACTGGAATGAGCCGCTTCTTTACCGCCACGCAAAATCACCGCGTTGCCACTCTTGATACAAATGGCCGCAGCGTCCGCTGTCACATTCGGACGGGATTCATAAATGAAAAACACCACCCCCAGCGGGACACGTGTCTTTTGAATCTCCAGACCATTGGGCCGGCGTGATGACTCGATCACTTCACCAATCGGATCAGGCAGGGCCGCCACCTCAACTAGGCCATTGGCAATCTCTTCCACGCGCTTCGGAGTAAGGCGAAGGCGGTCAATCGCCGCAGGAGTCAGCCCGTAACCTGGTGCCGCATCAAGGTCCAATTGGTTGGCAGCGATGATTCGATCCGCTTGCTTCACCAGTTCCTTCGCACAGTGCAACAACCAAGTGTTCTTTGCCTGGCCAAGGACAGACGACAACTCACGCGAGGCCGATTTGGCTCGGCGAGCCGCCGATTCACAATAAGCGGCAATATTCAATTCTTGAGCGACAGACATGACAACCTGGGCAGTTTGGGTACCTACAGACGAATCCGCCTAATTATCGGCCATTTAGGAAAATCGGTCAATGTCGCTCCCCACCCACTGACTATTCCGATGGGGCCGCCGACATCCGGCTGTAAACTTCAAAAAACTGCCCAAAACGGGCCTAAAGAGAACAGCCACGCACCCGATTAAATCGCCCTGGACAGTTCGCGGCCCCTCCCGCCGCTGGTGGGAGGCTGAAAAGTTTTTGCGTTTCGATCAGCGCCGGCTTAGGCGCCGCTGACCAGCAAACTCTTCCGACGGGCGTTCTCTGCATCCCATGCCAGGTTGGCAATGATGGTTTCCATGTCGGTTGAGGAGGAAGTTACAGGGGAAGCATTGGCCGTGGCCGCTGCACCCGAGGAATCACTGCTGAGCACCGCTGTTGGCGACCGTTAGCACGGAATCGATCGCGCTAACGAGCGAACCCGCTTCGCCAGTGGGCGGATGCGAGTTCAAATAATTGATCACGAGCAGTGCATCAATGGCGCTAAGTGCCGAATCATTGTTTGTATCGAGGTACGGAGGGGGCTGCCCGCCGACCGGATCCGCCTTATCGGCATTGAGATAATTGATAATCGTCAACGAATCAATCGCCGAAACCGATCCGTCGCCGTTTACATCTTCCGAGATCGTGTTGTTGTGATAGATCGGGTCCACATTGACCACCGTCAATTGCACCGTTCCATTGGTATAGAACGGAGCTGTAGCCGTAATTGTGACCGTCTGATTGGCATCGGGAATGTTGTCGGCCACCGCCGTCACGGAAAACGTGATCGACGTTTGATTCGCAGGAATCACCACCGTCGCAGGAATTGTCGCCTCGCTAGTGTCGCTGCTTGTCAGGCTCACCGTAAGAGCTTGGCTGATGTTACTGCTTCCGCGCGTGACAGTCGCCGTTGCCACACCGCCAATTTCACTCAGCGAAGAATTATTCAGCGACAACAGTAGCGGGCCATTGGCGGGTGTTTCCAGAACAGTCAATTGGTAAGTTCCCGTACCGTCTGTTCCCCCTGTCAAAATGCCAGTGCCAGTGACCGGGTTGTACGTGATGTTCGTAAAATTGGTCACGCCGATGTAATACGTTCCCGTGACAGAGAACGTGTAACGCAGGTACGCATCAAATCCAACCGTCGACTCGCCCGGTGCCGCTGCATCATTATTGGCAGCCAATTGCTGGCCCGATGAATTGAACAGCCGCAAGTACGATCCCAGTCCACCGGGTCCATTCAAAGGTGTATCGATATCAAAATCGACAACCTGCCCCGCGGTCACCGTAAACGAGTAGAGATCAATATCAATATCGGGATCAATGGAGGCACTTGCGCCCTTCGGACTCGTCGAAATAGCCCCTAATGGAGTTGCCTTCGCAAGGGTATTGTCCAAATCAGGCAGCAACGTCTGCACAATCAACGTGTAATTACCTGTGGCATCAGTGCCACCGGCAATAATGCCATTGCCATTGGTGGGATCGTACGCAATGTTCGTGAAGTTCGTCACGCCAATGTAATACGTTCCTGCCGAAGCAAACGTGTACCGCAGGTAGGCATCAAACCCAACCGTTGGCTCGCCCGGTGCAGCCGCATCATTGTTAGCAGCCAACTGGGTGCCCGCCGAATTAAACAGGCGTAGATAAGAACCTAAGCCTCCCGAGCCGTTCAGCGCTGTGTTGATGTTGAAATCAACAATCTGCCCCGCCGTCACCGTAAAGCTATACATATCGATGTCCGTATCGGGATCGATGGTAGAGCTGGTGCTCTTGGGCGATGTCGTGACCGCTCCTAAGGCCGTGGCCTTCGTGAACGTGTTATCTAGATCCGGTGGACGCGTTTGGACTACAAGCTGGTAATTCCCAATCGAATAGAGACCACCGGCTACAACGCCACTGCCATCGGTTGGGTCATAGCTAACATTGTTCGAGTTCGAGATGCCAACGTAGTAGGTTCCGCCGGCGCCAAACGTGAAACGCAAATAGGGATCAAACCCCAGGACGCTTTCGCCGGGGGCTGTTCCATCATCATTGGAGCCAATCTGTTGACCAGCACCATTGAAGACTCGCAGGTATCCCCCTAATCCACCCGGACCATTGGCCGTCGTATTGACGTTGAAGTCAACAATCTGTCCTGCAGTAACCGTGAACTTATAAAGATCGATATCAAAGTCGGGATCGATGGCCGCGCTGACGGTATTCGCAACGGTAGTAACCGCCCCCAGATTCGTCGCGGTCGCCAGCGTCTTATCAAGGTCCGGCAAGAGGCTGGCAATGTTCAGTTGATAGGTACCGATGGAATCAAAACCACCGCCGATGATTCCCGTTGCGTTTGTCGGGTCGTAGGTGGTGTTGTTTGCATTCGAAACACCGACGTAATAGGTTCCAGCGGTCGCAAAGGTGTATCGCAAATAGGCGTCGTAACCGACGACGTTTTCGCCAGGTGCCGCAGCATCATTATTCGACGCCAGCTGAGTTCCTGCCGAATTGAATAGACGCAAAAACGATCCAAGCCCTCCTGTACCATTGAGCGGCGTATCAATATCGATATCAACAATCATCCCCGCCGTAACGGTGAATTTATACAGGTCAACATCTGTATCGGGATTGATAGCAGTGCTGGTGCTGCTTACCACGGTCGAAATCGCACCCAAATTCGTCGCGGTTGCCAGCGTGTTGTCCAGGTCCGGCGGAATCGCCTGTATCGACAATTGGTACGTACCTGTACCGTGCAATCCGCCCGACACGATTCCACTTGCATCCACGGGGTTGTACGAAGAATTGGCCAGGTTCGTAACACCCAGGTAATAGGTCCCTGTGATGCCGACGGTGTAGCGCAGGTAGGCATCGTAGCCCGCCGAAGTATCGCCCGGAGCAACGCCGTCATTATTGGCGGTGATTTCCTGGCCCGCTGAGTTAAACAGTCGAATGTAGGAACCCAGTCCGCCTGGACCATTTTGCGTCGTATCGATATCGAAATCGATGATCTGACCAACGGTCGCCGTAAATTTATAAAGATCGATATCCGTATCGGGATCAATCGCCGCCGTCACACTCTTGGGTGCCGTTGAAATAGCACCCAAATTCGTTGCGGTTACCAGCGTGTTATCCAGGTCAGGCGGAAGCGTCTGCACATTAATGCTGTAATCGCCTACCGAGTAAAAACCGCCAGCGATATATCCCGTCCCGAGCACAGGGTTATACGTGATATTGTTGAGGTTCGAGACGCCAACATAATAGGTTCCGCCGACCGCAAACGTGTGACGCAAATAGGCATCGTAGCCGAGTACGGTTTCCCCCGGCGCTGCGCCATCATCATTGGAATCGATCTCTTGCCCAATAGAATTGAACACGCGCAGGTACGAGCCCACAGCCCCAGGGCCATTGAGAGTCGTATCGATATCGATGTCGACGATCTGTCCCGCTGTTACGGTGAAGCTATAAATATCCACATCGTAGTCAGGACTAATCGATGCGTTGGCTCCCTTGGGAACGGTCGTGATCGCACCGAGCGAATTCGCCTTGGCGAAGGTGTTGTCTAGGTCGGGCAACAAGGCATTGATGTTCAGCTGGTAACTTCCGGTTGCATTATTGCCGCCGGAAACTAGGTTTCCACCCGAGACAGGGTTGTATCCGGAGTTGGCCAAGTTAGAGACGCCGATGTAGTACGTTCCCGCATTGGTAAACGAGTATCGCAGGTACGCATCAAACCCAACAACATTCTCACCCGGCGCATTGGCATCATTATTGAAAGCCAACTCTTGTCCCGAGGGATCGAACAGCCTGAGGTACGATCCAAGTCCGCCAGGACCATTGATGGTCGTATCGATATCGAAGTCGACGATCTGATTCGCCGTCACCGTAAAGCGATAGATATCAACATCGGTATCCGACTCGATGTTGCCAGTGACACTCGTGGCGACCGTGCTAATGGCACCAACGGCCGTGGCCGTTGAGAGTGAACCATTGAGATCATTCGCCATCAAGTAACGTTGCTCTAATCCTTCGAGGCAAAGTCGGCGGCGGAAGGTGCTTGAAGCAGGGAGTCGTTTTTTTCGTTGGAACAGTCGCATAGAAATCCCTTACCAGCAGCCAGCTAACCCAAGCGTATTCGGTAGAACCTGTACCATTTATGCTAGTTTTACAGACTGGAGAAAACAAGGATTAACAGCGACCGAACGCATGCCAATGGCCGCATGCGTTCCGCTAAGGGGAAGCTAATTGTGCGTATCCGCACACACCAGAGCCTTGAACTGCCTTTAGCACCGTACAAAGGCGGATAACTGCGCCTTATTGCCAAACCTTTCACAAGGAATCTGCCAACAGCTTTTTGTTCAATCTGTTGAACGTTCCTGTTTTGGCCTGTCCAACGGGACGAAATCGAGGGTTTCCTCTAACGATTGCGTTATTCGAGCAATTGGAATGGGGACGAAGTTTCGCTCAAATTCTTCAGCCAACGAACCCACCGGCAACCAGGAAATTTGCAAGTCAGTGAACTTGTACCGTAGCTAGCTACGTATAAGAATCGGCTCCCCAAGAACTGCAAGTTTTTTCATGAGGAAAACCTGCCCCGACTACCAGCCCCCCATGGGCGAGGTAACTTCGGCGGCAAGAAGCGTCACGATGCGCCACTGCGATGCTTAGTTGTCTCACTCAGTCGGCACGATCCCGTCAGCCCTTGCGGCTACCCTGAAGATAGACGGTTCGTGCGGATGTTGCCGACATAAGCGGTTCGCGATTTCTTTGACCGGGGCCCAATCGTGACCTATATTCAAGCAAGCTGAAGGTGTGCTCGCGTCCCTTCGGCCTACCGCTTGAAAAGACATCCTTGTGAAGTGGTTCCATCTGTTCGGTTAGGGCAATCTGTGACGGAAGAGTTCTTCTGTTACTGAGTTGGTTCCTTCCGCGGCTCATCGATCCACACATTCCCTTCCTTGCCCGGTAGCTACTCATGTTTGCTTCGCGAAATACTGCTACTCATTACCTCGCCGCCGTCTTCCTGGCTTTTGCGCCATGCATGACGTATTTGGCGAAGGGTCAAGAGGCTTCGCCCCTAGCTCCTGCGCAAACCGAAGGGCTTGCCCAAGTGCTTCAACAGGGCGAGCAGCTTGAGAGTGAACGCAACTGGGCCGGTGCGCTTACCCATTACGAGGAAGCACTACGTCTCTTCCCGGGCCAAAAGAAAATCTCGCAGCGTCTATCGCTTGCTCGCACCCACTACGATGTTGCTCGTCGTTATAGCGATGCCAGCTTCATTGCTGCGGTTGGTAGCTTCTCGGAAAAAGATGCTTCTGCTATCTATGAAGAGATCCTCCTGAAGATTCAATCGCACTATGTCAACCAGCCACAATGGCCAGCCCTGTTGCAACGCGGCGTTTCCACGTTAGCGGTCGCTGCTACGGAACCTGGCTTCCAAAAAACCAATTTCGCGAAGAGCTCGCCTGCACAACAGGAAGCCTTCCGCCGTGAACTAGAAGCTCTCCATATTCCAGCCGACCTGACAGAACGTCGCAAGGCTCGCGAGTATGTTGAGGCACTGGCCGTCTCGCTGAAAAACCGTCACGGTATTCCCGTGCAGTCCACGATCATGGAATTTGTCTGCGGAGCCGCTGGCTCTTTGGATGACTACTCGGGATTCCTTTCGGGCAGCCAGATGGATGAAGTCTTCTCGCAAATCGAAGGGAACTTTGTCGGCCTGGGCGTTGAGCTGAAGCCGGAGCCTTCGGGCCTGTTGATTGTTAACGTCATAACGGGCGGTCCTGCCTCGGATGGAAAAATTCGTGCCGGTGATCGAATCGTTTCGGTCGATGGCCGTACGTCAAAGGAGACCTCAGCCGATGTCCTTGCGGACCTATTGCGAGGCGAAGAGGGGACCAAGGTAACAGTCGGCATTCGCAATGCTCAAGGAGCAGAGCGGACGATGGAATTGACCCGCCGCCGAGTCGAAGTCCCCAGCGTTGATGACATCAAGATCGTTGATCGGGACTATGGAATTGGCTACTTCAAACTAACGAGCTTTCAAAAGACCACGGGCCGGGATGTAGATGCCGCCCTATGGAAGCTTCATGATCAAGGGATGAAGAGTTTGATCATCGACCTGCGAGGCAATCCAGGCGGCCTACTAAAAGCGGCTGTGGATGTGGCTGACAAGTTTGTGATGGAAGGGATGATCGTTGCAACGCGTGGACGCAGTCCTCGTGAAGACTATGATCATCGCGGTCAAGTGGCTGGCACATGGCGAGTTCCTCTCGTGGTTCTTATCGATCGTGACTCTGCCAGTGCAAGCGAAATCTTTGCTGGTGCCATTCGCGATCATCGTCGTGGAACGATTGTTGGCCAACGCAGCTTTGGCAAGGGTTCAGTCCAAGGGATTTTCCCACTCGCCTCGGCCAATGTGGGCGTTCGCCTTACGACGGCCAAATGGTTTACCCCAAGCGGGAAAGCCATCAGTGGCGAAGGAGTTGCTCCTGACGTTGTTGTGACAACCCTTGATCGTCAACCGGGCGCTCGCCCGATGAGCGAGCAAGTGGAAGGAATCGACGCCAGCAACGAAGACCCGTTTATGAAGGCAGGGCTTCAAGTAGCAAAGTCCAATCTCAGCCGTCGCTAAGGTGACATGGCAATTGCCTATCGCATTCTTCGCGGCCCTTTTTGATTTTCGAAAGGCCGCTGCATGAGCACCACTTCCTTTTCTAGTGAAGTGAAAGCCCTCGCAAAACTTGACCCTGTGCTGCGCAAGGTCATAAAGCGAGTTGGCGATTGCACGCTTACGTTAAAGTCCAAGCAAGCTCCCTATCAATCGCTGATTGAAGCGATTGCCCATCAGCAACTGCATGGCACAGCGGCAAAGACGATTTTGGGACGCTTTCGAGCTATCTACGCGGAGAGCAAAAAATTCCCTTCGCCCTCGGCCATCCTAGCGACCCCGAGTGACCGGCTGCGCCAGATTGGTTTTTCCAACGCGAAAGTTTTGGCAGTACTGGATGTGGCCAAACATGCCGAGAGCGGCGTCATTCCCACGCTACGTCAGATCGATCGCCTGCCCGACGATGAGATCATCAAACGGCTGTTGCCGATTCGAGGCGTCGGCATTTGGACGATTCAAATGCTGCTGATTTTCCAGCTTGGTCGCCTCGATGTTTGGCCCGTCGATGACTTTGGCGTGCGCAGCGGGTTTGCGACCGCCCACGGGCTGCCTGAGCATCCAACCAAACGCGAGCTGCAGTCGGCAGGGGATGTTTGGAAGCCTTTCCGCAGCTTGGCCGCCTGGTACCTCTGGCGAGTTGCCGATTTGGCCAAGATGGGACAGTGGTAGGCGGTTATGTACGAGGTTTTTCGACGGTTTGATATACAACTAAGCCGTCTCTTTCTCGATTCCCCTTGCCAGATAGCACCCTGCGCCTAAACTTCTGACGAGGTTTTCCGGTCGAATGGCAGATGTTGCTATTAGTTGCCGACAATTCCTCTAGGCACGAACAGGCTTTGATCCCTCGCTTGGTAGAGATCCATGATCATCGAAAAAGAGTACAAGTTCTACGCGGCCCACCGAAACGAAGAAATGACCGACAAGTGCCGTAACCTGCATGGGCACCGGTACAATGTTCGCTTTCGGTTTGAAGTGCAGCGAACCTGTTCTTATAGCACACTGTTTAGTGAGTTCGATCAAAAGATCGAACCGTTCCTGAAAGCGGAGTATGACCACGGGATGCTCATTAACGTTCATGACTCCCTGTATGAAACGTTGATGGATCACATGGAACGAACGGGAGAAACGCTGAAGCTCAAAACTTTTACCGTTCCCACGTCGGTGGAAAACTTGGCTCACAAGTTGTTCTCGGAAGTGAAGGCGATGGGCTTTTCGGTTTTGGAACTGGAGCTTCGCGAAACGGATACTTCGGTCCTCGTCTATAATCGCCAAGACTGGCTTAGCGACGAACGTCGCCTGTCAGCAAGCCATGCAACCTCGGCATGTCTACCGCAGTAGTTTTGAACATCGGCCTGACCCGGCCTGAAATGAAGTTCGCATGAAACCTAGTCGCGCAAAAACATCCCCGGCACCTGTTTGGATTTTTTGGGTGCTTATGGTAGGTGCCATTTACAATTTAGCGTGGGGGACATTTGTCATTTTGTTTCCGGCGTTACCGTTCCAATGGGCCGGGATGACGCCTCCCAACTACCTGTCCCTTTGGCAGTGCATTGGGATGATTGTTGGCGTGTACGGCATTGGCTATGCGATTGCTGCTTACAATCCTGCACGGCATTGGCCGATCGTGCTGGTGGGGCTGCTGGGGAAAATCTTTGGTCCGATTGGTTTTGTCTTCACGGCATGGAGAGGCGAACTTCCCTGGGTCGCTGGCCTGACGATCTTGACCAACGATTTGATCTGGTGGATTCCTTTCATCTCGATCTTGCTGTACGCGATTCGTGAAAACGATGTCGAAGAGGAGGCTTCTAGCCTGAGCTTTCAAGAGCGACTTGCCGAGGCGAAGTCTTCCGCAGGAGAGAACTTGCTTGAACTCTCCAAGCGAACGCAAACGCTCGTCGTCTTTTTGCGGCACTCCGGCTGCACCTATTGCCGTGAGTCGCTCGACAAATTGCGAGAAGGCAGCGAAGTGTTTGCCAAACAAAACACGCTGATCGCGATTGTTCACATGGGTCCGCCCAGTGATGGCGCAGCACTGGCAAAACAATATCAGTTACCACAAGCCTTTTGGTTCTCTGATCCCGACAGGCATTTGTATCGGGCGTTCGACCTGCGGCTTGGAACGCTGACCCAACTATTTGGCCTTCGTGTTTGGTGGCGGGCGATGATTCAAGGAACGTTGTTTAAATACGGCTTTGGAAAGATCCGCGGTAACGGTTTACAGATGCCAGGAACTTTTTTGATCAAGGATGGCGAGATTCTAAAATCGTTCCGCCATAAAACCGCCGGCGACCAGCCTAACTACACCGAGATGGCATGCCCCATCTAGCCATTTGCCTGCTTCCAAGAGAGCAGGATATTGTTCAAAACATCGTCATCTGTTTTTTGACACTTATTTACTAACTGACCACCCATTGGCCGTGGCTAGGCAAGCATTTTCAGGCATTTCCTGCGAACTTGAGGATGCGATTCTGCCGCATTCGGAGCCGAAGACGCCCCAACAGTCGCCTTAGCGTCCTCAATTGCGTACGGCGGCGTTTAATCGCTCTGGGAAGGCATCCTGGCAGGCCCTGTGGCCGAGCCAGATTGCCAGGTTGAACCCGCCAAAATCTGCCCCGTCAGCCGTCTTCGCCTATTCGGCCGTACGCACTAAAGCAGTGTGATATTGCCTATTCTTCGTTGGCAGCGCGACTGCGGCCGAGGGCAACGTCGAACTCATTGATCGCGGGAATGAGCATCGCAAGGGTCGTAAATCCGTACGCTGCGGAGGTGACCAAAAACACCTGCAACCAGTGATCAACCAGAAAGCTGGTCACGGCAAAGAATGTTGCAAAGGGCAACGCCAATGAGGCCGTGCCAATTGCAGGGGAGGGGTTGCGAGCGCCAAGGGTTACAAACAGTCCTACACCGCCGACAACGATGAACGCTAGGAATGGTGCAAGTTGCGTTTGGAAAGAACCACTGAAGTAAATCATCAGCAGCATTAGCGTTACCACGCCTAAGAATAAAAACACCACGTTGCCCAGGCTGGCTCCGATGGCGGTTCGGCTGTTGGCGTATTGTAACCCGCAGTGAATGCCCAGCATGATGACGAAGACGTTCATCAATAATTGGCCGAGCAAAACGTACGTCAGATTCTCCAGCGATATTCCACCTGCGAACCAAAGGTAGAAACATAACAGCAAGGGCCCGACAATCATCTCTTTGGTGACGTACGCGACCCCAACCATCTTGCCGAAGATAAACTCCTTAGGCGTGAGGTCGGTGACCAGCAGCAAATCCAACTGACCGCCGTCTCGTTCATTCGTAATACTAGTAACGGCCAGAGCATTCACAATCACCCAACTCACCAAAAAGAATGGGGCGAGAGGCTGTACGGCTGCTGGCAGAATTGATTGCCGGCTTTGCGTTTCCGCTGCAAACCCATACTGCGCTTGCGTGTATACGCCGGCGGCCGCCATCAAAAACAAAACCAAATAGGCCAGGCGAATCACTAGCACTTTACGGCCATAAGCCCAAGTACACATTTCACGCCACAAGATGGGATTATCCCAAACTTGCCGGCTGTTTTGATCGACGGAGCGAACTCGCGCATCCATGTGCGTTTGGCGAGCGGCTTCTGGGCTATCCATTTTCGAAGGAGCGTCTTCTTCTTTCGAAACCGCGAATACCTCGCGACCTGGATTCCATACACGCAGGCGAACAATTGCCAGCCCACTGAGCAGCACCGTTGCCGCAGCTGAAAAAATGAAGTACAGAGAAAGCCCATCGATTCCGCCACTGGATACGGGAAACGGATCTGCCGCAAGCGCAATCGCGCGAATCGGGCTTGCCCCAATGGCCCAAGTTTCTAGCGGTATTCCCAAAACGACCGTCGATTTGCCGATGGTTCCAATCGCTTCCCAAGCACCAATCCAAAGCACCAACAGAAGGGCAGTCACGGCAAGGGACTGGAACGTTTTTTCGCGCCAAGGCAACGGTGGAACCTAAACTGCCTGCTGCCAAAACAGCCATCAGGGATACGGCTTCTACTCGTAAAACCTGCGGCAGCGTCACGCCGCCAAACAGCATCAAAATCATGAAGACGGGAAAGCCTGAAAGCAGCATGACCAAAACATCAAGCAGACTGGCCATCATTTTGCCGAGGACCAGTTCATGATTGGTGAGCTTCGTCATGAGCAGCAGAAGCATCGTTCGCTTATCTTTTTCCTGAGCAACGCCGCTGGCTGCCGTCTGGGCGGCCAGAAACGTAAACATCCCTAGCTGCAACAGCGCCATCACTTGAAAGAGCAGGGCACCAAACCGGGCGACGTCACCCTGGCTGCTAACGTTTTGCGTGCCAACCATAACCAGCCAGGCGGTGCACATCAGCACGTAGAGCCCCAGCGGGTAGGCGACCCGAAAAACGAAGTGCTGAAGCCGGCGCGGGGCCGTCACCAATTCACGCGAGAACAAAGGACCAATAAACATATGGTTGCTAAGGCTTTACGCTCCAGCGCCTGTTTCTATTTCCAAGCCGAATGCCGGGAACGGCAGGGCTAAAATCGGACGAGTTCGTCACCTGTCGCAGTATAGACGAGAGTTACCAAATTAGGGCTTTAGGAAACGATACGAGGTGGGCATGAATTTTGGATGAACGTTTTGGTGGTAGATTGGGCCGCTCCAGAACGGACCTAAACCGCAAATAGGACTAATCGGCCCCTCCAAAAGCCCCCTCCGATTAAGTAATCCGGACTTGAATTGGCTAGATTGTCTTTCAAAGACTTGCCGGCTGGTGGCAAAAACGCACGCTTTTGTTTTACACAAACCTCTATCACGCCTAGACTTACAGGCTGCCGCCTTTCTAAGTAGGGGCGTTTGACGTTTTTTACGTGGCTACCCCAATAAGCTGGGCACGTCGTCCATCTATTAGTACGACGTGGTTAAGACAGGATTCGGCAGGAGCGATCGCGATTGAACTTGCCTGACCCTTCTTTACCTAGCCCGGTGCGGCTTGCCCCGCAAGTGATTGCAGACCTGCACGAGCGCTATCGTGCGGAGCTGATTCGCTTTTTGTGCGGCGTGCTGCGTGACGGACCTCTGGCCGAAGACGTTTGCCAGATCGCGTTTGCCAAGTTGGCGGAGCGTGGGCATGAGGTTCAGTTTGACGCTTTAAAAAGCTGGCTGTTCCGAGTGGCCATGAACGAAGCACTTGGGGTACGCCGACACGAAGCGGTTGGAAGGAAAGTTGCACAGCAGTGGACCTGGATCGTTCGCCAGTCAGGAGACGCGGCGGATGAGCCGATGCTGCGGCAAGAATCGATTGGGCAGGTTTGTCGGGCGTTGGAAGAGCTTCCCGAGGAACAACGCCAGATTGTTCGGATGCGAATGTACGAGGACAAAACGTTTGCAACGATTGCAGCGGAGCTGAACATTCCGCTTGGCACGGCACTAGGGCGAATGCGAACCGCCCTGCAAAAACTACGCAGTAAATTGGCTCCCTAGAGCACCATTATAAATCCGCTACAGCTTAAACGAGCTTTGACCATGACTCACCTTCCACCATCTTCTGACGATCTTGCTTGGCAGGCATCTCGCTATTGCCTTGCCGAGATGACGGCGGATGAAGTCACCGGTTTTGAGCAATTGCTTTTGGAAAGCCAAGCAGCACGCGAAGCGGTTGCCTCGGCGATGGAGCTATTGTCGGTGGTGCATCGGGCCGAGTCATCCCTCATTAACGATGTGACTGTGGTACCCATTGCGACTTCTGCCAGTACCTCTGTAGCGGCCAAGCAGTTCGTTTCGATTTGGCGTGAACGTTCGGCTTGGATTGGGATCGGCGCTGTTGCGGCGAGCTTGGTCATGTTGCTCTCGCAGGTTTCTTGGCAAGGACTGTTGCAGCATGGTGGATTTGGTCGTACCTCGCCTGCTGAACAAGCTCGACTGGCTGCTATGTGGCTTGAAAATAGCGAGCTGGCTGCCATCGAAGAGCCTGAAACGGCCGATGCCAGCGATGACAACCTCAGCGAGCATGCGGTGGATAACGTCGGTAATCCACCGGAGTGGATGCTGGCAGCTGTTTCGCAAGAACGCATGCCTTCCTTTGAAGGGGGCAGTGGCGGCAGCGAAGGTGAAGTAGACACCACCGATGGCACTTTGATCGATCGCCTTCCTGTTGAGAACTAACTTCGGCCGTTTGTTGGCTGGGAATATTTGATCATGCGATTACTTGGCATTTGTGACGTTTCGAAATTGCTGTTGCCAGCGTTTGCGGCAGCGGCGCTGTCGCTGGGTATTGCGGTCGCCGCTGATCCGGGCTCGGACAAGCCCGCGAAGGATTCGAAAGAGAGCACGGATAAAGCGGCAGCTGACAAATCCTCCAAAGAGAACAAGCCCGCTGATAAGACCAAGCCAAGTTCGAACGGCAAAGAAGGTAACAAGGATAAAGAAGCAGCCCGGGGGAAATTGGCTGGCAATATGACGCCCGAACGGGAAGCGGCTGTCATGACCTTTGTCGAACGGAATCACCCGCAACTACGTGACTTGCTAACCCAGCTCAAAATGTCGCAGCCCAAAGAATACGAACGGGCGCTGCGAGAGCTTTTTCGCGTGACAGAACGCTTGGCAACGATTCAGGAAAAAGACCCCAAGCAACATGCCTTGGAACTGCAAGCGTGGACGCTGCAATCACGCAATCAACTGATTACTGCTCGGCTGAAGATGGCTCGCGACAAGCGGAAGCCTGGCGAATCCAGCGACGACATGCCTCCATCAGAACTTCAGCATCGTGAAGAGCTAGAGGCCGAACTGGAAGGGATCTTGGGTCAGCAGATCGACGTGCGGATGGAAATCATGGCCTACGAGCGGTCGAAGGCCCAGCAGCGTCTGGAAAAGCTCGACAAAGATATTAGCGACTTGAAAGCTAACCGCAACCAAACGGTCAGCAACCAGATGCAACAGATCACAGGCCGTAAAGGGAAAGGGAAGGGGGGCGCCAATAAGCCCAACACTCCTTCTGCCGATTCCAAAAAGCCCAAGCCTAATTCTGTTCCTACGAGTACCAACAATTCCGATGGAGTGAAGTAGTTCACACCGTCAAATAGTCCCTTCACATTGTTTCCGACTAGTTTTTTGTTCCATCGACATTTGCCTCTCTCGTGTGGCCCGCTCAAGTGATGATTTCATCTCTTGGCACCATCAACAAATCCCTTGAGGATGAAAACGTATGATGCTTTCTACTTTTCCTTTGCCCGATGCTGGCAACCATGCCAAGTCAATCGCGTTTAAACGCTCTCGGCTTGCTTCTGGGGCTTTGGCTGCTGTTACTGGACTTATTTTGCAGGTGATGTCGCCTTGGGCCTTGGCTGATGAGCCTGCGGCCGAAAAGCCGGCCGAGATCAGCGCTAGCGTAGCGCAGCGGTACGCCGATGCGGGGACGATGGAAACGCCCGACTTTCAAAAGCATGTGGGGCCATTGCTGGGGCGACTTGGCTGCAATGGTCGATCCTGCCATGGATCGTTCCAAGGGCGAGGTGGATTTCAACTATCACTATTTGGCTATGACTTCACGGCCGACCATGCCGCGATGACCAAGGGAGATAAGCCCCGGGTCAATCTCGCGGATCCGAGTGCAAGCTTGATTTTGCGGAAGCCCACTTTGGCAGAAGATCATGAGGGGGGCAAACGGCTTGAGGCCAACAGCTGGCAACATCATGTGCTGCTTCGCTGGATTCAGACGGGCGCAAAGCACGAGGCTGAAAAGGATCAACGGATCGCTCGACTGGAAATCACCCCCAGCAGCCTCAACATGGCAAGCGAAGGGCAAACGGCACAATTGAAAGCCGTGGCTGTTTGGCCCGATGGATCGCGTGAAGACGTGACCGCTTTGTGCCGTTTCCAAACGAACAATGATGCAGTGGCCAAGGTTGACGAACTTGGCGTTGTCACAGCAACCCAGCCTGGCGACACGCATGTGGTTGTATTCTATGATTCTGCAGTCGTTCCGGTTTCTGTGATTCGCCCCATCTCGGATCTGGCCAACGACAAGTTCCCCTCCGTACCAACTGCAGGCAAGGTGGACGAACTGGTTGTTCAAAAGCTGCGCCAGTTGGGGATCATCCCTTCCAATGTTTGCAATGACTACGAGTTTTTGCGTCGCGTCCGGCTCGATCTAACGGGAACGCTACCATTGCCCGAAGAAGTGCAGAAGTTTGTAGCCGACACTTCGGCCAACAAGCGGGCGGCAAAGATTGATGAACTGCTTTCTTCGCCTTCTTATGCAGCCTGGTGGACGACGCGTCTGTGCGACTATACCGGCAACAATGATCGCCAACTGAATAATGTACTGGGCCCAATGCCCAGCAATGCATCTTCTATTTGGTATGACTGGATCTACAAACGGGTAAGCGAGAACGTTCCTTATGATCAACTGGTCGAAGGGATGGTTCTTTCTCAAAGCCGTAAAGAAGGACAGTCTTATACGGACTACTGCAAAGAGATGACGAGCTATTGCTCGGTCGAAAACGTTGCCAATGCGGCCGACCGTCCGACGATGCCGTACTTCTGGGCACGTCAGAATCAGCGGAAGCCTGAAGAGCGTGCGATTGGTTTTGCCTATTCCTTTATGGGAATTCGGATTCAGTGCGCTCAGTGTCACAAGCATCCGTTTGACCAATGGAGCAAGCAAGACTTTGACGACATGAAGGCCTTCTTCTCGCGAGTAGGGTTTGCCAACAATGGTGGTCCCGATGCAAAGGCGGAGTTTGAAGCCATCGCCGAATCCTTTGGCGGCAAAAAGACGGACTTTAATAACGGCGATTTCCGCAAGAAGGTTCCTGACCTGATTAAGGAAGGAAAGACACTGCCATTCCCTGAAGTGTTTGTCATGGCTCCTAAAAAGCCGAACAAGCCCAAGGATGACAAGAAGGGAAACAAAGAGAAGAAGAATGTACCAACGCCGGCCGAAACCGCTCGAATCCTCGGCGGAGAAAAGATCGACCTAACGCAGTTTGCCGATGCTCGCACGCCGCTAATGACCTGGCTGAAGTCGAAGGAGAATCCTTACTTTGCCAGAGCGTTTGTCAATCGTGTTTGGGCCTCGTACTTTAGCGTTGGCATTGTCGAACCGGCAGATGATCTCAGCTTAGCCAACCCGCCGAGCAACGGACCACTTCTCGACTACCTGGCTCAAGGTTTCATTGAGCATGGCTTTGATATGAAGTGGCTACATCGAGAGATCCTCAATAGCAACACGTATCAGCTTTCGTGGCAGACAACGCCTACCAACCACTTGGATGAACGTAACTTTAGCCATGCCATTCCTCGTCGCCTTCCTGCGGAAGTTGCCTACGATGCGATGCAAGTTGCAACGGCATCTTCCGAAAAGGCAAAGGAGATGCAGGTTCGCCTGGATGACCGGGCGATTGGAAATGTTGCAATGCCAGGAAAGAAGGGGGCTCGCACCAATGCCTCGTTCGCCTTGCAAGTGTTTGGCCGGAGCCAGCGAGAGAGCAATTGCGATTGTGATCGCTCAATGGAAGCCAGCTTGTTGCAAACGGTTTATCTGCAGAACGACAACCAAGTGCTACAGGTCTGCAACGGTGGGCCGAATACTTGGATTGATGAAGTGACCCGTGAACTTCGCGGGATTGGCACTTCTGGGAAAACATCTCCGGAAGAACTGGCGGAGATCAAGAAGGACATCGCAAAGATCCGCACTCGGATCGATCGAATCCAAAAGAAGAAAGAGACCGAAGAGGAAGAAGGTCAGCTAACGCGTTTGAAAGAACGATTGGCACAACTGGAAGCAAAAACTGGCAAGCCTGTTCCTCCGCCCACAACGTTCACGCCCGACCAGTCGCAAAACCTTATCACTGAGGCTTACCTTCGCACGCTAAGCCGAGTGCCAACTGATGCGGAACGTCAACGCTGTGAGCAATTCCTCGCAGAGGCACCAACACCCCTCGATGGCCTAAAAGGCCTGCTGTGGACGCTGCTCAACACGAAGGAATTCATCGTTAACCACTAATTTCTTAGGGTCTCGCCCCGACTTTCCAATAAGCGGGGTAGGACAAACATCCAATAACTAAACAATAAGCTACCTCTTTCCTTGGGAAATCTTGATATGAAAACATCCATTACCTGCGACGGAATTGCACGACGCGACTTTCTGAAAGTCGGAGCCCTGGGGACCGGCCTGAGCCTTGCGGGATTTTTGAATATGTCCCAGGCCAAGGGGGCCACGCCAGGCAAGGCCAAGTCTGCCATCTTTATCCATTTGGGTGGCGGTCCATCGCATATGGATACGTTTGACCTGAAGCCTGACGCTCCTTCCGAGTTTCGTGGCACGTTCAACCCGATCAAAACGAACGTTCCTGGCATCGAAATCAGCGAGCACCTTCCCAAACTGGCGGCATGTGCCGACAAATTTGCGATCGTTCGCAATGTTTCGCACACGCTGGCGGCTCATGAACTGGGGACCGAATATGTCAGCACGGGAAACCGCCCACTTCCTTCGCTTGACTATCCGGGTTACGGCTCGGTGTTTATGAAGGAATACTCGGCACACATGGTGAAGGACCTCCCTCCTTATGTTGCCGTTCCCGATACCAAACAACGAGCAGGCTTTTTGGGCGTTCAATACGCGCCACTAAGCACGGCTTCGACACCTGCCGTGGGCAAGCCCTTCAATGTGCGTGGGATTGCACTTGGGGGCGGCCTAACGATCACGGAAGTTGAACGTCGCCAAAAGCTGTTAACGGATTTGGACCAAACCTTTGCTGCTGTTGAGAAGGAAAGCCAATTGCTGACCGGACTTGATCAGTTTGGCGAACAGGCCCATGCGATCATCACTTCGAAACGTGCCCGCGAAGCGTTTGACATCAGCAAAGAATCGCCCGACATTGTGAATCGATTTGGGGCCGAGTCGTTCGGCCAAAGCTGCTTGCTTGCTTCGCGATTGATTGAGTCTGGCGTACGGTTTGTCACCCTCTCGATGGGAGGCTGGGACACGCACCAGAACAACTTCACCCAGCTTTCGAAGAAGCAATGCCCTAACCTTGATGGTGGCCTGGCACCACTGCTTACCACCTTGGCCGACAAGGGGCTTTTGGAATCGACGGCGATCCTTGTCACTGGCGAGTTTGGTCGTACGCCAAAGATCAATGCTCGGGCTGCCGAAGGGGGCCGTGATCACTATCCTCGCGCCATGTTCATGCTGATGGCAGGCGGTGGCATCAAGGGGGGCCAAGTGATCGGCAAGACGGATGCGAAGGGCTCTCAACCTGATGGCGATGTGATCACTCCCGATGATGTGGCAGCAACGTTCTATCACTTGCTGGGAATTGACTCGACGAAGGAATATCACACCAACACGGGTCGCCCCATCATGATCGTTCGTGACGGCAAATTGGTTAACTCGCTGCTGGCCTAGTTGTTCGGCAAGGCATTTGCAAACCAAGAACCTTTTAACTCCCCTGAAATCCCTCCCTGTAGAAGGAATGAACGCATGAAGAAGTTTGCTCTGGTGTTGGCCATGGCTCTGGCGATGATTTCTAGCAGTGCCTTTGCAGCTCCTCCCAAGAAGGCCAAGAATGGACCGGTAGAAAATGCTGCCAAAGCGATTGAGGCGGCTGGCATCACCCTTTCCGAAGAACAAAAGCCAAAAATTCAAGCGCTCTATGATGAGTATCAGGGAAAGCTGAAGACGGCCCAAACGAACTTGGACAAGGCGCTAACCGACGAGCAAAAGAAGGCTCGTGCGGAGGCCACGAAGGCCGCCAAGGGGGAGGGGAAAAAGGGGAAAGAGATGCAAGCGGCCGTGTTGGCTGCCATGAAGCTAACGGATGAACAAAAGAAGGGGCTCGACGAGGCGCAAAAGGCGCTGGGCCAAGTGAAGTCGAGCTTTGAGAAGGCCCTAAAAGAAATCCTGACACCGGAACAGCGTGACAAGGTCAAGCTGGGTGGTGGCAAGAAGGGGAAATAGACTTTCCGGCGGAAGCGATAGTTCTTCCACCAAACGATGATCGACTTGTTAACCGAAGGTCGCCAGCTGCTTTATGCCTGGCGACCTTTTTGTTTGCCTGCTTGGGGGTTGATGGCCGGCCGTAGGCACGCCCTTGGCGAGTCGGCCGATCTGCGGAAGGCTACCTAGCAGCAATTCACAAAACGGCCTACTTTCCGGGCATTTTGTAGCCGCTTGAGAGCTTAGCGGGTCTTCCGCTATACTCTTAGGACAACGGATTTGGCCGATCTGCCTGACGAAGTTCAAGCAGGCAATTGCCTTCCGTAATAGCTGTCCCCGTAGCTCAATTGGATAGAGCGTCGGCCTCCGAAGCCGAAGGTTGCAAGTTCGAATCTCGCCGGGGATACTTTAATAACACGCTTTTTTCTCGTGTTTTCTCGCTCGCTTTTGCACTTTCTGTCGCCGCGAGCTTTTCTTCTCTTGGGACAGGAATTGCCCCGAACTGCCCCCCAAAGACAAAAGTTGGTGCAAACCCTGGTGCAAACTGGGAGCCCTCGTTAGACGTGCCCGGCAACTCGTGGCCGTCGGCCTTAGGTAGAGCGATCAGGTGAAGCTCCGGCAACTTATCCAGGGCCGACAACCTGTCCAGCCGGGCAGGGTCACAGTAAGTCCCGATGGTGAATTTGATATTGCTATTGCGCAGGGGGCTCAGTCCAGTGCTGCGGATCGCTCGGGAGACAACGCCGTCGCCCCAATCGTACAGAGCCCATCTACCGGACCCCTTTACCAAAATATAACTTTCATATGCTTGGACAAAAGACAGGGGCACATCAGGTGAACAAGCCAGTAGCGGCACCCGGCGATTGCAACAGTAGTTACCGTTCCGATTTCAATTCCAGGTTGGGTCATTGGAGGAGGTGCGGTATTATTTCCTCTGTAACGGCAAATGTCTTGTTGCAAGGGAGCCTAGAAACGTGCCTAATTCAGTCGCGGTAAAGACGAGTCCTGACCCCTTCTATTGGCCAGAAATACTGTATGGCGATTCAGTTTCAGCCAATGCGATCTTTAGTAAAGTATTAATTCGAGCATGGGAGAAGAATACTTGGGATCTAAATCTGTGGGGAATAAAATATCGAAATGTAACGCTAGACACAGCCCCTATAGTTCTGCAAGCAAAATATGAAATTGTTGACGACAAGAAAACTCCTGTAACGGGAGGCCAGCTTTACGACGAATGGAAGGGGAAAGAAGCTGTGTGGCACCTTCATTGGCTTCTTGAAAGCCCTGAGATTCATCAGCTTATGGATTCACACGGCGAGCGTTTCTTCCAATGGTTGCTTTCTGGACTTAAGCATCTTTGGGTGTTTCTATCGCTTTTGGGTAAAACCCCTGAATTTCGACTTCGGTTTGACAATCGTTTGTTCCGTGTTCTTCCTGAAAATGCAACAAATAGCAGTCCAGACGCAGAGATGCTTTTAAAGGCATTTCATGATCATATTCCCAATATTTGCTTGTTAGATGATCGTACTGCCGTTGCTTCAGCGAGCTCTGGTATAGTTCGTGCGACGATTGCTTCACGAATCTCAATACTTCTCGATCTTTTGTCGTGTACTGGTAGAGCCAGTGTTGCGGAGGTTGGGTCGCTAGTGTTTTTTATGCAAAAAGGCAGAATGCACACGAAACGAATGGAGGAGATTGCCCCCGAACTTTTAGGTATGTTGAAACGGCCTTTATCGAAATGCGATCCAAGTATTGCAGGGCACTTCCTAAGACGATAATTGACGTGCGGTGTAGGTAGGGTCGTAGTGGTGCGTAATGCTTGCTGATCTGTGACTTGTTTTCATTTCGACCATTAGAGCGCGTCTAAAAAGGTTGCCCAAGCGATTCTTTTCATCATGAGTTGTATCATGGCAATGAGGATCAGAGCGACGCTGCAGGGACAAGTTCGTTCAAAGTCTTTGGCGAGTCGGTTGGAACGATTGAGCCAAGCGAAGGTTCGTTCGACGATCCAGCAATTGGGCTGGGTCTTAAATTGATGGGGCAGGCGTTTTACCAATTCCATATTCTCCACTGGGGTCCAATGCTGGCTTGTGCAGCAGTGTGAACGTTGCCAGCAGATGGTGATGAGGATTTTATGACGGTATGGTTGAAGCTCAGCGCACGACGATCAAGCACATTCCATGACGCAAGGCACGTTCATGAACGGATGTTCCGTTGCTGGCGAGCAAGCCCTGGCTCTGATTGCACCGATGGGCATGCCAACTGTGGCACCCGGCGCAAAAGTGAATCGCGACTTACTATATCCGGCAACATTGCAACTACCGAAGTCGAAAAGGCCTTCGACCGTTGGAGTTCACAATACTGGAAGAGTGGGGCAAAAGGCTTCGAAGCGAATTGATAGGATAAAACGATGTCCCAATACGACGAGATTGACCAGCTTCTGAAGGCATCCGATGCGTTTGTTGCGGGAGGGCAGAGCGAGGGAATGGTCGCCGCCGCAGAAGCGAAGCTGGATTTGGTATTTCCCCCGTCGTTCCGTAAGTATCTTACGAAATGGGGGAATCTTAGCTTTGATGGCTACGAGTACTATGGATTGACACGAAATGGCGACTTTGAAAATGCAAGCGTACCCAACTGCGTGTGGTTTACACTCCGAAAACGATCACAAGTCGGCCTTCCCAAAAGTTATATTGTCTTTCGGAACAACCACGATGAAGAGTATTTCTGCATTGACACGAATCATGTTTTGGAGGGAGAAGAGCGGGGAATTGCAATTTGGGACAACGTTGAGAGATCTACATCTCAATCATTGGACGTGAATTTCCTTGATTACCTCCGAGAAGAATTGCTGGCAGGCAAGCCCAGGCAGTGATTGCACCGATGGACATGCCAACCGTGGCACCCGGCGCAACTACAACCAAATTGACTTGCCGGGAACGCCATTTTAGGAGTAAGGCCGCGAATGAGTTATCCAAATGATGAAGATGGGCAAGTCCTTGCAAGGATTGCAGCATCTGGAATGGACCTATCAGTACCTACTACGATTGAGTTCGCGATTGCATCAAATGATGAGTCGTCCAGCAATGCGATCGCGGATGCCTTTTCCAGTAGTGGATTCAAGTCCGAAGTGTACTACGACGAAGGCGAACCCGACTACGACGACAATGATGATCCCGAGTTTGGGCCATCCTGGTCAGTTTACGTACTAGTGCATTGCGTTCCATCCAATGAGAACGTAGTTGCGACTCAAGCAAAACTGGATTCAATCGCACAGAAGTTTGGAGGCAAAGTTGATGGTTGGGAGTTGAAGTTGGCAAAGCGTTAGCGTAGCTGATTTGACCTTACCCCAGCTAATGGACCATTCGCTGATCGGTTAGCGAGGGTTGCGGCACGTACGTCGGGCGTCACGACTGGCTTGGCCGGCAGTATGGATGTTGCCAGCGGGTGGTGATGAGTGTGCCCCTCACGGAAATCCTTGCGCATTTTAGGGCTGAATGTAGTTGAGGAAAATTCTTGAGCCCCCGCTTGCTGTTTCTCTGAAAAGACTGCTCTCTGTGATCACTCTGGACACCGGACCCAGAGATTGCCTCTTACGATCACTGGGGAGAGACTTCGATGGATTCCAGTCTGGAACAGCAGATGGCTGCGCTGCAGCAGAGTACGGGAGAGCTAAGGCGAAAGTATTTTGATTTAAGCGGGGATGCTACCAATACCCGCAATCGAACGTCGCTGATTCGCAGGATTATCTGGCAGATCTAGGCTTAAGTGACTGGAGGGCATACGGGGAGAGACAAAGAGCGGCCTGAAGAACTAGGCTGTGACGCTGACTTACGGGTAAGCGCCCCGTCGTCTACCGTTTACCGTCTACTGAGGGAAAAATCAGGAAAGGCGTTTGCACCATTCCTCGCACTATTCGGCTCGGAATTTCTCGTTCGTGTTGGCGATGGCTTTTTGAATGGCTTGTGTGACTCCCATCGGGCGAATTGGGAAGGCCGTCAGCGCCTTTTTGTCACGAACGACCGTAGGGTTCTTCAGTCCTTCGATCAAGTGCCGACCAACTTCGTAGGTGGCAGGCGTAACAAGTGCTCAGCCAAAGGCCGGAAAGGTAAGGAGTTAGAACCGGGACGGAGATCAACCAACGCCGCAGTCCCCTTTGCCGAGCGTATTCCCGAATCAAGTCGCCGTAAGTCACAACATCTGGGCCGCCAATCTCAAAGATGCGACTTTCGCCCGTTGGTAAATCCTTTGCTGCCAGCAAATAGGAAAGTACATCATCCACGGCGATGGGCTGAGTCGCTGTGGCGAGCCAACGGGGACAAAGCATAATCGGAAGACGATCGGTCAAGGACTTCATCAACTGGTAGGAGGTACTACCTGCCCCGACAACCATACCTGCCCGAAACTCGACGGTTTCAACACCCGATCCTCGAAGGATTTCGCCGACTTCATGACGGCTTCGCAAATGTGGCGAGAGTTTTGGTTCGGCGTCGTCACCCAAGCCTCCCAGATAGATGATTCGACTTACCCCCGCTTTCTTCGCAGCCTGGGCGAAGTTGACGGCCGCCTGACGATCTTCCTTCTCGAAGTCCTTTGAGCCGGACATTAAATGCACGAGGTAATAGGCCGTATGAACACCTTGCAATGCCTCAGATAGCGAGTCAGGGTCGAGTACGTCACCTTTAACAATCTGCGTGGATTCATTGACCAAAGGGCGCAGCTTGTCTGGGTTGCGAGCTAGACATCGCAAAATAACCGATTGCTTTTCGAGTAATGGAATTAGTCGACCGCCGACATAACCGGACGCACCTGTCAGCATAACTGTTGGTGCAATAAGCACTTTGGACATTTCTGACCCTCGTGGCGGCATGGTTCTCGCTCAAACTCCCATTCGGGAAATTGTTTGCCCAACGGGTATTATTAGAGAGGGTTCACTGTACCATCTCTCAAACCGGGGAACATCCTCGTTGAAGGATAAGATCAGGGATGGCAATATTGTCTTTACGAAAACCTTCTGTCGAAACGCTCAGACGCGTCTTGGCGGAACAGTCGGCGCTGGACTTTAGCTATTCAGCGGTGGGGGCAACGGCAACGATTCCCCCCGCTGGTTATGCTGTCGACCGCACCCGGATCACGCTGGGCCAAGGCGAGGAGGTTTTCCATCAGGCGAAAGCTGCTTTGCAGCGATGGGAGCAGTTTAAATTGGGCTGGGTAGATGCATGGTCGCCGGACACCCCCATCCAAACAGGCGAAGTCATAGCAGTAATGGGGCGAGCGATCGGCTTGTGGTGGTTGAACTCAGCCCGCATTGTGTATGTCGTGGATGAACCGGGGCCGATTAGTAAATTTGGATTTGCCTACGGCACCTTGCCCGGCCACGTTGAATGCGGCGAAGAACGCTTCTTGATCGAATGGGATCAAGCCAACAACACTGTATGGTACGACATCCTGGCCTTTTCGCGACCGAATCACTTTTTGACGCGGATCGGCTACCCGGTCGTACGCCGCACGCAGAAACGATTCGGACGGGACTCGGCGGCGGCCATGCTTAGAGCGGTGGCCGGCGGCGGCAAGGTGAAGGCCAGCTGAAACTGACCTCGTGGTGTTTCCTAGTGCTTCACCACAAGGATGCCGGCATTGGGGCTTCATATTGCTGATGGAGCTAATCTTCCTAAGGCTCTTTATCAGCGGTTGTGGCGTTCATCCACCTATCCGTGTGACCCCTCCGATGCATGGGAATGGTGTTCTACCGATTCGGAGAGTGGACTTTCGTGTTCATCGTTGATCAGCTTCTTGCCATCGGAAATCTTGGCGAACAAATAATACAGCCCAGGAATGACTAAAACGCCAACAAGGGTTCCCATGAGCATGCCACCGACCGCCGTCGTACCAATCGTACGATTGCCGATGGCACCTGGCCCCGTAGCGCGGACCAGCGGAATCAAACCGGCAATGAACGCGAATGACGTCATCGCGATGGGGCGGAAGCGGAGCTTAGCGGCATCGATACCCGCATCCCTCAGACTTAATCCCTCTTGGCGACGTTGCACCGCGAACTCGACAATCAAGATCGCATTCTTGCCCAAGAGCCCCACAAGCATAACCAAACCGATCTGACAATAAACATCATTGGCCAGGTCCATGCTCTTGAGCATTAGGAAGGAACCGAACAGACCAACAGGGAGGGACACCAAGACGGCGAGTGGCAAGAGGAAGCTTTCGTACTGACCAACCAATACGAGATACACGAACAGCACCACGATCGCAAAGATGAAAATGGCCGTGTTACCCTTGTTGGCTTCATCATAGGCCAGACCTTGCCACCCGATGCCAAAGCCGTGGGGCAAGGTTTGGTCGGCAACTTCCTGAATGGCGGCGATGGCCTGGCCGCTACTGTACCCCGGCGCTGCTGAGCCTTGAATGATCGCTGCGGTGTAGAGGTTGTAGCGGTTGATTTCGTTCATCCCCTGCATTTTCTCAATCCGCATGAAGGAAGAGTAAGGGACCATTTCGCCCTCGTCGTTCTTGACGAACATGTTCTCGAGGTCTGCCGGATATCGGCGGAATTCTGGCGCAGACTGGACGTACACTTTGTAGAACTGTCCAAATCGGACAAAGCCTTGTTCCCAGGTACTTCCCACGACAATCGAGAGATTGTCCATTGCATCAGCAATCGACACCCCTTTTTGCATGGCGACATCATTGTCGATAATGATTTCGTACTGGGGATAATTGTTGGCAAAGAACGTGAAGATGCCTTTTAGTTCTTTACGCTTTTCCAGTGCGGCCAAAAACTCTTCAGTGACTTTCGAAAAGGCGTTGTAGTCGTTGGAGTTCGTCTTATCGAGCAAGCAGACAGAAAAGCCGCCTGCTGCACCAAAGCCGGGGACCGCTGGTGGTTCAAAAAACTCCAGTTTGACATCGGCAATCTTGCTCCCCTTTTTCTCCAGCTCTTCAATGATTTGCTTGGACGTCAACTCTCGCTCGGCCCAGGGCTTGAGATTAATCAAACAGGTTCCCGCGTTGGAACCGCGTCCCTCGGTGAGGACTTCGTAACCCGCAAGCGATGTAACGGAGGTGACTTCTTCAATGTCTTTGCAGATTGCCTGCAATTCATGGGATTTTGAGTTCGTATATTCCAAGGTTGAGCCTGGTGGTGTCTGAATAATGCCGTAGATGACACCCTGATCCTCCAGAGGAATAAAGCCTGACGGAAGCACCTTGTTCACCAGCAGAATGCCATAACCGAAAGCGCCGATGACGGCCATCGTTATTAGGCGGCGGGTGATGATGAGGCTCACGAGCGCAACAAAGCCGTTGGTCACGGCGTCAACGCCCTTATTGAACCAATACAGGAAGATCCCCAGCGGACCTTGCTTCTTGACTTCGCCTGGTTCACTGCCGGAAAGCATGGATCGGAAGGTGAAGATCATGAGGACGGCCATGATGCCCCCCATGATCTTCATACGAATTGGCGTTAGTTCAATCTGTTCCGAAACAAGTTCGTGGATGACCTCAACATGCAAGAGCTCGTAAACCCCATAGCCTACGGCCAAGCCGAGTAGCACCGCTACGATTCCGCGGGCAAAGTTCGCTCTGCGTCCGGTCACCCGTTTGATACCCCGATTGAACCAAGCGACAAGTCCACCCTGCGTCTGCTGGGAAGTGTGGGGCTTGAGAATCATCGCGCACAGCACCGGTGTCAACGTGAGTGCAACGACGCCCGACAAGACGATGGACATTGCCATGGTGAGGGCGAACTCTCGATAGAAAACACCGACCGCGCCTGGCATGAACGTAACGGGAATGAATACTGCGGTCATTACCAGGGTGATGGCGATGATTGCACCGCTGATCTCGCTAACTACTTCTTTTGTTGCCGCGTAGGGAGAAAGATGCTTTTTACTCATCTTCTCATGGACGGCCTCTACTACCACGATGGCGTCATCAACCACCACGCCAATCGCCAGCACGAGCGCAAACAGCGTAATGAGGTTGATGGACATGCCAAACATGCTCATGAAGAAAAACGTCCCGATCAGCGATACAGGAACTGCCAGCGTGGGAATGAGCGTGCTGCGAAAGTCTCCGAGGAATAGGTACACCACCAGAGATACAAGCACAAAAGCTTCAAGCAGCGTGTGCAACACCTTCTCAATCGAGGCGTCCAAAAAGTTGGAGACATCGTAGCTAATCGCATAGTCCATTCCGGGTGGGAACGACTCCTTCTTAAACAGTTCTAGCTTCTGCTTGACTTCCTTGATCACCTCTGCTGCATTGGAGCCAGGAATCTGCTTCAGAACGATCGATGCCGAAGGGTAGCCATCGATGTCAGAATACAAACTGTAGAAGGATGATCCTAAGGTAACTTTTGCAACGTCCTTCAGGCGCAGGATTTCTCCCTCCTTGTTGGCCCTGAGAATGATATTCTCATATTGTTCCGGCTTGTCGTAACGGCCGACCCACGTCAAAACGTACTCAATCGTTTGCGAGGTAGTTCCAGTAGCCTGCCCCAAACGGCCGGGCGATCCGATGATGCTTTGCTCTTTGATGGCCTCCATGATGTCAGCGGAAGAGATCTTATAAGCACGCATCCGCTCTAGATCGAGCTCAACACGCATGGCGTAGGCTCGGTTACCCAGGATTTGGGTCCTACCAACACCACGCGTCCGCTGAATTTCTGGCAGCAGACTGACAGAGACATAGTTGTAGAGGAAGTTCTGGTCGATTTTGGGATCTTTGCTGTAGACGTTTACGTACATCAACATGCTCGTCATGTTTTGCATAACGATAATGCCTTCACGTTCCACGATGGGAGGAAGCTGATTCTTCACCATCTGAATGCGGTTGTTGACATTCAACACAGCGGTATCTGGATTGGTACCGGGCTCAAACGTGATCATGATCGTCGCTTCGCCAGCGCTGGTGGCTGCGGACGTCATGAATCGCATGTCTGGAACGCCGTTAATGGCACGTTCCAAAATCACAAGCGTTGAATCGACCAGAATCTTGGCGCTAGCGCCAGGAAACGAAACAGAAACCATCACACTGGGCGGTGCGACAGAGGGAAACTGGGAGATCGGCAACGTCCAAATTGCCAGCCCACCCATGAATAGGATAAGCAGCGAAATAACGATGGCGAGAGCAGGCCGATGCAGAAACTTGCTGAACATGAGCGATTATTCCGCGTGGTACTTGAGGCTTTTGAGAACTTCTTCTGGGGCGCGATATTCAAATTCGATCTTGTCACAATCACGTACCTGTCGAATCCCCTCGTGAATAATCTTGTCCCCCTCGTTGAGCCCACCCTCAATCACAAAGATGTCATCCTGCTCACTCTCGATAGTGATGTCACGCTGGTGAACGACATTGTCTTCGTCGACGACAAACACGTACCGCTTGGCCAGGATTTCGAACGTTGCCCGCTGTGGAATGACGAGTGCACCTTCAATTGCGCGGTGAATCAAAATGGTCCCCGTCTGACCATTACGCAGTAGTCCATCGGGATTGGGGAAATCTGCGCGAAACGCGATGTTGCCCGTCGTGTTGTTAAAGTCGGCTTCGATGGCACCGATCTTTCCTGGCTGGGGAAAGATCGAGTGATTGGCGAGCTTCAGTTCTATCTTTAGCTGGCTATTCGCCTGCAAATCATCTTGCTGTTGTGAGGTACCATCTTGGGAATTATTCAGCTTGGCTTTATCCAGGTCGGCCTTGTACTCTAGGTAGCGTGATTCGGGAACATTGAAGTAGACCCACATCAGGCTATTGTCTGAGAGCGTGGTAAGCATGTCTCCGACTTCAATCAAGCTCCCTAGCTGCTTCCGCTGCCGATCCACAATTCCATCAAAAGGAGCACGGACATCCGTGAATGCGAGTTCTGCCTTGGCAAGTTCCAGCTTGGCTTTGACTTTTCCAAGGCTCGCTTGCTTGAGCAAGAATTCTTGCTGAGAGATGAATCCCTTCTTGAGGAGACCCTCAGCATTGTCTAGCTCAATCTGCATCCGCTGTACTTCGGCAATCTCGGAGTTGAGATTTGCCTGATAGATGACGGGGAGAATCTTAAACAGTCGATCTCCCTTTTTAACCACCTGTCCCTCTTTGACGCCGATCTCTTCGAGATAGCCACCTTCCAATGCCCGCACCTCAATGTGCTGGCATGATCGAATTTGGCAGACGTATTGCTGAGTGCCAATCACATTCTTGCGAATGGGACTAGTGACGAGAATCTGACGCGATTGGTGTTCTCCTTCACCGCTGTGCACCGATTCTGCTTTCGATTCTGCATGGTCTTCTTGCGATTCCACTTGCGAACGGTAGCCCATCAAAGCAAGAGAAAAGATCGCCAATACACTGCCTGCAAAGGTCAAGATTCTCATACGCTCATTTTCCAGTAATGGCTGGCATTTAAACCAGAAGGATGATTTGAACTAGCTCCAACGAAAACCGTGGGCAATCGCAGGGAGGAAATTGCCCAGACGTACTTCCATTCTTTCTCGTGTCTGAAAATAGACAAACCCCAAGCGGGCGCGAAATCAGAAGCTTAAGAAACTTTAATTGCACACCAATGATGTGCATGATTGCCAAAGCACGTCGTGCGACCATTACGGTTTAGATAAGTTGCCGACGATGAGCCGCAACCTTTTGTGCCAATATTCTCTGCACTCGGCTTCTTCCCGCGATGCAAAGTAGACGCTGAGTGGCTGTTTAGAGGCTTGATGTGATTAGAGAAATCGCGACGAATTCTAACGTCACCAACAGTGGTCGATAAGACACCACTGAAGATACTGCAGTGAGATAGACTGGAACCTTCTTTGATACCGCCGGCTTCTTCTTCCTTCTCGCATTCACCAACGGAGTTACGATAGAAAATCAGTGCGAATCGATCGGTTTAAACTATGTAACTGCTTGTCAATGGCCAAAAATATCTCGTGCGACGAGGCCGTTCTGCGGAAAACAGGCTCAATGGAAAGAAAATTGCCGCGCGAGATTTTTTTATTTTCTTGCGCGGCAAAGGTGAAAGTAGCAGGGGACACCAGGCATTTTCGGCCGGAAGAAGGGCATTTCCGCCAGCCGAGGTCCCGTTGTCCCTAAACCGAATTACCTCTTATAGCTTCATCAGTAACTAGGGCGTGGAAGGCTCTTCGGGAGCACTATCTTCCTGTGGAACGTAGAATAGCTCCGCGAATTCGTTGCCAGAATTTGTCAGCAAATACCCGCCGCCGAGTGCCTGGTATGCACTAACGATCCCGGCGAGCTGTTGCTGTTTCGTTTCCAGCAGCGAGGTACGTGCTTCGAGCAGGTCGCGGGTAGCGAGCAGCACATCGACATACTGCACTCGTGCAAACTCTTCTTCCAGCGGTGCCTGGAAGAAGCCGCGTGCAACCGTGACAGACGCTTCCAGTGCCTTCACTTCATCGTATTTGATCTCTACGCTTTGGCGGTAGTTTTCCACTTTGTTCACAGCATTCGTCACCTCGGTGTATGCATTCAGCACGGTACGCTGATATTCATAAACCGCTTGAAGCTGACGAGCGTTTGCATTGAGGTATTCAGCACGAATCGCTGCTCGGTTGATAAGTGGCGCCACCAACTGGCCCGCTGCATTGGTAACCAGTGCTTCCGGGTCAAACAGATAGCGAGTATTGAACGCTTCGTAGCCGACGCCGGCCGAGACAATTAGCTTGGGATAAAAGTTGGCACGGGCGACCCGCACGTCAAGTCCCGAAGCAGCAACCTCACGCTCTGCTGCGCGGATATCACGACGGTTCTGCATCAGCTGAGTTGGGAATCCGACCTGCACCATTCGTGAGTCAAGCGTAATCGCATCCCAGTTGATCCGGCTGACTGGCTGTGGATATCGACCGGTAAGGAAATTGATTCGGTTTTCGGCTTCGATGATTTTCTGGCGGACAATTAACCGTTGGCTTTCGTTCTTGCGAACTTCGGCCAGGAAACGTTGCACGCTAAGCTCCGTACCACGGGCAGCTTCTTTCTGCGCCTTGGCAACTTCGAGGCTTTGCTGCTGAAGCGCGATAGTCTGGTTAAGGAATTCGAGCTTCTTATCGAGTGCGGCCAGTTCGTAATACTTCTCAGCCGTCTCCGCCACAAGCCGCGTGACGAGGAAGTTTCGCGACTCGACGGCCTCGCAGTAACGCTGCTGTGCCGCATCCCGGGCATTGCGGAGTTGGCGCCAAATATCAACATTCCAAAACATGTTCGCTGAAAGGCCCGCATTGGTCAGCGGACTTGGAAAGCTACCTCCACCAGGATAGGTAAGCTGGTCTTCAGCGGCTCCGAGTGGCATGTACCGGCTATTTCGCCCCACACCACCGCCCGCTCCGACACTCACGAAGGGGAAGTAGGCACCGCGTCTAGCCATGATTTGGTTAGCAGCGATTTGAAGCTCTTGATTTCGGACCTTGAGCTCTAGGTTCTGCGACAACCCGTTTGTGAGCAAGTCAGTTAGGACGGGGTCGTCAAAAAACTCGTACAGTCCAACCTGCGCTGTGTTTTCTGCTGTCACCTTGCCGTTAAAGCCACCCGGCAAGGCTGCTCCTGTCTCAGGCGAACTGAGTGCAGGAAGGCGACAGCCGGGAAGTATCCCTAGCATGATGCAAACGAACAGGTGAAACAGTGAGACTTTTCCGACAGCACCACGGATGGCATGGATCGGATCCAAAATATTTATAAGCATGGAACACCAGCGACAGAATCATGAACGAGTCGAATGACGCAAAACAGGCAGGTACCTGCGTTCTATCCGGAACAAGTCATAAAGACATGCGCGACAGAACAACTGGCTTAGGTCATATCGGCCGCACAGAAGTCACAAGACATTACTTCGCTTGTTATAGTCAGCACAAAGCGAGCGACTAGGCTCATTCATTCCGTATAAACGAATCAGATTCTGCCAGTTCGGCGATGGCAGTGAAAAAACGGATGCATTCATAGAAAAAGGGAGCAGGTAGGATAGGCGTTAAATCTTTCCTCATCCGTACACTTTTGGCTGCCTGCCCGAAAACAGGGGGCTGCCCTTCGCAAGATTCCCTGGCAAAACCTCTACGGCATAAATCTCGACGAGAAGAGCCTAAAAGCGATGGCCAAGGGACGCCTATTCGTCATCGACAACAAAACAAGCTGCCTGTTTGTAGTCGACTCGCAAGTGCTTGCTTATGAAAATGAGCTCAGCCGGCATTGCTTCTGAGCTTGAACGGACAACCCGGAAACCTTTGCCGTTTCGCCAGACTTCTAAAGCAACCGTCTGAGCTTCAAGTATTGCCCTAATGGTCAAGTAGGTGGAGGTTTACGAAGTAAATGGCAGCACTTCCTGTTACAGCCTGCGCTCAAACCATTCAAGGAAGCCTTAAAAAAGGCTACCGGGAATGGTTAGACGATCTTCAGGTATACTACCCAGAATTAGAGGGAAACCAAGCCTTCCAGCGGTTGAGCACCTAGTAGCAAGCTAATCCTTTTCCAATCATTCCGCGCAAGTAGGGAAACAGCCCAAGCTAAAGTGAGAGCCATGAACAACCGTCGCCAAAGTGCCTTGAGGATTGCTATTCAGACGTTGTGCTTGATGATCTTTGGATTTGGATCGCTTTGTCTAGGCCAAGAGGTTCGCCCTGACAAACAAGGGACCAACCTTTCTTACTTGGACAATGGCATCATCAGGGTCGGTGCCGACTTAGATCATGGCGGCAGCATCGGGTTTCTGGCCGATGTCAAGAAGAGTGGCAATGTCATTAATGTCCACGATCTCGGTAGGTGGATTGGCCAATCTTACTATTCTGGCCCCAAGCCTTTCGGAACAACTCATCCTGCCTGGAAGAACTGGCCCTGGAACCCTGTAAGTGCCGGAGATGTTTATGGCAACTCATCGAAGTTGATTGAGAAAAAGAATGATGGCAAGACCCTGTACATCAAGTCGATCCCGATGCAGTGGGCGCTGAAGAATGTGCCGGGGGAATGCCATTTTGAAACGTGGATCACGCTGGAAGGTCGCTCCGTTCACGTCCGAAATCGGTTGACCAATGATCGCAAAGACCACAATCAGTATCCTTCGATGGATCAAGAGCTACCTGCCGTATACACCATAGGGAAGCTACATCGGTTGATGACCTATACGGGCGACACCCCCTTCACGGATAGTCCGCTCCAGGAGATTCCTAAGAAACAAGAGAAGGGCAACCAGCCGCAATGGACGACTTTCTTCGCCACAGAGCATTGGGCCGCGCTCGTGAATGATGATGACTGGGGCCTGGGTATCATTCATCCTGATGTCGTCAGATTTGTCGGAGGCTTTTACGGCAAGGCGAACACGGGTGGCCCCAATGATGATCCCAACGGTTACGTCGCTCCTGTGAGGCAGGAAATCCTAGACCACAACATTCTCTACGACTTTCAATATACGCTAGTTCTGGACACGCTCACGAATATCCGCAAGGAAGCGTATCGACAACGTCCCCAAACGAATTTGCCGGACTACCATTTCAAGAATGATCGCCAACACTGGTGGTTTCAGAATGCAGAAGATTCCGGATACCCATTTAAAGAGGGTCTGCACCTGAAGATGGAAAAGAATGACCCACAGTTGTACGGCCCAGAGGCGGCTTGGAATTCAAAGGATGTTCCCAAACTCTACATCCGAGCCGCTTTTCGAACAAAGAACAGCAGGGCACAACTCTTTTGGCAATCTGCCGATAGGCCTGGATTTCCGCCCGACCAAAATATTCGGTTTGACATCGTGCCGGACGGCATGTTCCGAACTTATGAGGTAGACCTTTCCGCGTCACCTGCTTACCAAGGAACAATCAGGCGACTTCGACTTGATCCCGTTGAGACTGGAAATATTGGCGAGACTGTCAACCTGGAGTTCATTTCAGCATTTAATCGGTAGTGGAATTGCGGTACTTGACCCCGACGACTGCATCGACAACGCAACTGACGCAAAAGGCATCAGAACAGGGCACAAATTCGCTTGGGAACCACGATCGGAGAAATGATGATTTGCAAGTTGATCTATTCGCCGCTTGTCGTTGGGCTGATGGTTTGCCTGGCGTGCGCCCAAGAATTGCCGATGCGAACCGAGCCCCTCGGTCCTGGCGATCACACCCGTAAGCTCACCGTGGGTGAACTGAATCGCAGCTACCTCGTTCACATCCCATCCAATTACGACCCGAAGAAGCAAACACCTGTGGTCCTGGCCTTTCATGGCGGCGGTGCGAACGCGGCGAACATGGTGGTGTTTAGTGGCCTTAACCGTAAGTCCGATGAGGCTGGTTTCATCGTCGTTTATCCGAGTGGAACGGGACGGGTGGACCAGTTCCTGACATTCAACGGCGGAAACTGTTGCGGCTACGCCATGAACAACAGAGTTGACGATGTAGAGTTCACTCGCCAACTGCTTGACGACCTTGCTAAGTTCGCCAACATCGACCCCAAACGGGTGTTCGCTACCGGCATGTCGAATGGCGGGATTATGTCCTATTTGCTCGCGTCGGAACTCTCAGATCGTATCGCTGCCATCGCCCCGGTCAGCGGGCCAATGGGAACGGACGCTTGCAACCCCAAGCGTCCTGTGTCCGTCATCCACTTTCATGGAACCGACGACGAACACGCGCCATTCAAAGGGGGCAAAGGGAAGGGGCCGTCCGGCACGGATTTTAAGTCTGTCGAACATTCAATTCAGGCATGGGTAAAGGCCAATGGCTGTGAGAACCAGCCGGTCGTCTCCAAACTCCCGGACAGTGCCAAGGATGGAACAACCGTCACACGCAAAACCTATCGGTCTGGCAACGAAGACTCAGAAGTTGTGCTGATTCTGATTGAAGGTGGTGGGCATACTTGGCCAGGAAAGGATGCACGCCTTAAGGCTTTGGGAAAATCCACCAAGAACATCTCGGCCAATGACCTGATGTGGGAGTTTTTCGAGAAGCACCCGATGAAATGAAACAAACATCGACGTAAAGCCGTCGATGTTCTCGAAGCGAAGATTTAGGGGTGCGACGACGTTGGCTTCGTCTCGATCTTCTCAATCCATTGAATAGAACGAACTACGCAGCGAGCAGCACATACGGTACTAGGCCTTGACATCAATGCCGCCGCCATCACTATCGCCATCATGATCAGGGTCCGTGCCGGCCGACTGCGTGGCTTGGCTCGGGGCAGGTGCTTCTGCTTTTGCCGTCGGCTTGGCCGAAGTTGATTGTGCTTGCTGAATTGCTACGTTTGCTGAACTGCCGATGCTTCCAATTGCTGACATCTGTTTTGCTCCAATGAAGGGACTGAGTCACATTAACCTTACTTCTCAAATCGGCATACGGCGAACACGCTTAGAAAGGATTGCAAATTACATCACTTAAATCGGGTCGCAACGGCTAGGTACACCCATTCTTAGGTGCTCCACGATCGATTTATGGAGTTAGCTTGCAGGTTCGTAATACTGGTTGGAATTTGACCCGTGTGTACATCACTTGGTATGTGACGACGTCAGTAGTCATCGTGCAGTGTGCGGGAAGTGCAAGTCACCACACTTCGAGGGACAGATCCTGAGAGTCGTTTTCAGAATGGTTGTTGCTTCTTAACTCGCTAGTGGTGGACGCATTGGCGATTGAGCGAGTGACGTTTTTGGTCGGTCAATAAAGTGGCGCGTGATAAAACCGATAGGCCTCATGACAGCCATCTACCGGAGCAGCTAACAAGCCTCCTCAAACAAGGTGTTTGCCGGGAGGCTGCGGAATCTTTGAGGAGCGGCCTTTTTACTTACTTGGCTTAGCGTACTGCTGAAGTAGGGCAGCTAGTTCTTTCACGCGAGCAGCGTGAGCAGGGTGCGTGGCCAAGTTGGTTGTCTCTTGCGGGTCCGTTTCAAGGTCATAAAGCTGCTCTCCCTTCGAGCCTCCATCCCACTGCGTGTAGCGGAAGCGAGAAGTGCGAACACTGTAACCATCGAATTGGCCACGTCGGACTTGCGTAAACGCGACCTGCTTCACCTCTTGCGAAGCATCCACCAGGATTGGACGCAGGCTTTTGCCACTGAGATATTCCGGAAGTGGAAGCTGCGCAAGGTCGGCGACCGTCGGATAGATATCCACCAACTCGGCCAAGGCAGGTGACTTTTTACCGTTGCTGGCGAAGCCTGGAGCAGACACGATGAGGGGAACACGAGCCGAGTTTTCAAACAGACTCATCTTTTGCCATAGGCCATGATCTTGCAAGTGATAGCCGTGGTCACTGGCAAAAACTATGATCGTATTATCCGCCAAGCCGAGCCGCTCGACGGCATCGAGAACACGACCGACTTGGGCATCCATGAATGAAATCGATGCTTGGTAGGCCTGAATGGCTTCTCGACGCTGACCGTCTGACATTTTGTCTTGCTCTTGTTTCGCACTGGCAAACGCAGGAGCTGGCAAGCGAGCGCGATCTTCTTCGCTGAGATTAGGCAAGGAAATATCTGCCTGGGGATACTTTTCAAAGTAAGGCTTGGGAGCGACATAAGGCGTATGGGGACGGAAGAAGCCAACCGCCAGGAAGAACGGATCAGACTTGTGCTTTTCCAAAAGGCTAATCGCCGCGGTGGCAGATAGGCCATCAGTTTGTTCCTCATCGGTGCCATCGGCCGCCAACCAGCTGACGGTTCCTCCAAAGTTCTTGGGGACAAGGCTGAAGATTTTGTCTTCGTCGGCTCGGTCACGTCCCTTGGGATTAAAAACCTCGGCCCACGAGGGAGCATCATCTAAACCATTGGTGCCAATTTGATTGGGAACGCCATAGTGATATAGCTTGCCAACACGAGCGACATAATAACCATTGTTTTTAAAGAGCTGAGGGAGCGTAACGGTATCGGGAATGGCCTCACGAAAATGGGGAGAGCCCTGTCCTGGCTTGGCGTTGGGGCCGCCGGGGTTTCTCAGGACACCGGTATCATTGGGACGTCGCCCCGTTAAAAGCGAGCTGCGGCTCGGGCTGCAGAGGGGGAACTGACAATAGGCTCGCTCGAACGTAACTCCACGCGCAGCGAGGCGATCGAGGTTGGGCGTTTTTACTTGCGGATCGCCATAGCAACCCAAACGGCAATTCAGATCGTCCGCCATAATGAATAGCACATTGGGCTTGCGTGGCTGCGCAGAATCGGCAGCATGCCCAAGTGTGCCCACAACGATCAGCAATAATGAACTGAAGGCATAGAAAAACGCTCGCTTCAAAAACGGATGCATATCTGGTTTCCTTCCCTTGGATAAAACGCGCACCGCATCACAACAAGGACCTCGCTCTATGCAAACAGCGGGCCCGAACATGAAAAACTAAGTGCTACGTTCGATTAAGCGAGACGGGGATTCGCGAGAATCAAGGATGTTTGTTGCTGCATCCAATTGCTTGCGAACCGGTGGTACTAAGGTATACCCGTTATATCTGTCAGCAAATATGATGGCCACATCACCAGATTATTTGACGGCCACCCAGCATATTTGCTAAACGAGCAATTTGTTCCAAGGTAGAGCACTTGCGAAATGATGACCCACCCTGCTTTCTCGTTCCGATCGGATGGGTCGCGCGACTTGACGAGTGGGAAGGGCAGGGGCTTCCAGCGCTAGCAATGATTGGCAAGTGCGGGCAGCAACTTCGATAAGCCTGGGCGCGATAGGCGGCGGATTATTTTGCTGCTCTGCTGGCCGTGCAAACGCTGAAGAATGGCGTTTGAGCTCTCTTTAAATTCCTGCGGAGGCTATGAGTCCAGGGCCGGGATTGGTATCGCAACGGTCGGTACGGCCAATCCGCGGAATCCAAGGGGCATGGAGTGACTCCCGACCGCCCAAAGGCTTGGGCAAGGGGCAACACTGACATCCATAAGATATTTCTACACAAGGACTTAGCGATATAACCTGCCAATCACTTGACCGATAGTGTACATCTGTATATATTTCAATCCGAGGTCATTGCTATGGACGTGCAGCATCAAAATTCGACGAAACCAACGCTAGAGGAACTCCAGCGCCGAATCCAAGTCTTGGAAGGGCGGGGGGCATCTGTGGAGAGGCCCACGGTATCTACTGGCTGCGCCTTGCTCGATCAACTCTTCCCGGACATTGGCATCCGTAAAGGAAGCCTTGTGGAGTGGATCAGCAATGGCGAGGCCAGTTGCGCGGGAACCTTGTCGCTCTTTGTAGGCCAGCAGCTTTCGATCCGCGGCAAGTCGACCATCATTGTTGATGTGCAGCACCAGATCTTTGTGACAGCTTTGGTGGCCATGGGCTGCGACCTGACGAAGCTCTTTCTGATTCGCCCAACCAGCGAACGCGAAGCACTTTGGGCATGCGAAGAATCTTTGCGTTGCGTGGCAGTGGACTGGGTTTGGGCGCGGATGGACACGGTCTCGGAGACTTCTTTTAGAAGATTGCAATTAGCTGTAGAAGCTTCTGGAGCGGTTGGCTTCTTCGTTCGCCCCGCCAAGGCACTGCGTCAATCTTCTTGGGCAGACATTCGCTTACTGGTTTCCCTTGTGCCCTCTAGATGCGAGGCACCCCGCTGCCGAGTTGAGGTTGCCTATAGCCGAGGGCCGACCTCGCGGTCTGTTGCAGAAGTCACCATTGATCCCGTGCGGGGAAAACTCTATGACGCCGCCTGCTCGAATCCAACGTATCCTCTGTCTTTGGTTTCCTGATTGGCCGATACAAAGGTTGGTTAAAGACCGGCCAGAGATTGTCCGTAACCTGTTTCTGCTTACAGAATCGACCGCCAGGGGAGAGTTTGTTCGATTCTGCAATCGCCCCGCAAAGGAACGTGGAATCGTTGTGGGCATGCCTGTGGCAGAATCTCGCTCGCTTGCCTTACCTCAGGATCAGGTGCTGTGTGAACGGTACCAGTCTGAGCAAGACGTTGCGGCCTTGGTAGAGGCTGCGCTGCACTGCGATGCATATAGCCCTTGCGTGGGTGTGGAAGAGTCTGAACCGCCAAGCTGCTTGATACTCGACATCACCGGTTTGGCAGCATTTTTCGGTGGCGAAGTGGCTCTTGTGCAGCTTGCTGAGCAAGACTTTCGGCAAAGGCACCTTCAGGTCCTTATGGGGATGGGGGGCTCTGTTGGCTCTGCCTGGGCGGCCGCTCATTACCTGGCTAAATTCCGCGAACCCTGCCTCCTGCCTGCTGCTCCTTCGGCATTGCTCGCACCTTTGCCCTTAGGCGCTTTGAGACTTACCTCCAAGACGCTGGAAAAGCTTCATCGCTTAGGCCTGCGGACGATTGGCCAACTGAATCAGATCCAACGAAGCTTGCTGTTGTCACGGTTTGGCAGTGAAGTTGGCACGCGGCTTGATCAACTCTATGGCATGCAGGAAGAGCTCATCACGCCTTGCCGCGCGGTACCCTTGTTTAAGGTGGTGCAGACGCTGGAATACGGCATCACGCACTTGCAAACCCTTCAGCAATTGGTGTTTCGTCTCATTCGGCAATTGCTATCTGGACTGGAGATCCGCCAGTCGGGAACGCGTCATCTTCAACTCTGTTTTCAGACGGAAAAGAAAACAGAGCAGACGCTTGATGTACGCCTCTGTCAAATCACGGCCTCGGTAGCTCAAGTAGAAGATATATTGCGGGTCAAGATCGACCGTCTAAGGATCGATGCGCCGATTATACAGATCTATGTCGAAGCCCTGGAAATCTCACGGCTGGAGCAAGCTCCCCAAGAGCTGTTTGAAGGAGATCACCAGCAACAACATGCATTATCGGTTTTACTCAACCGGCTCAGTGGTCGCTTAGGGCATCAGTCGGTAACCCAGCCGAGCTTAACCCCCGACCCCATCCCTGAACGATCCACCCAACTCATCCCAGCGACGGAGAAAACGAAGGCAAGCACCGGAATGAATGGAAGTGACTTACTTCCTCTCGATCGGCCGATTTGTCTTTTTCCAGAGCCAAAGACAATCGACGTCCTTTTGGTGGCCCCGGACTCCACTCCTGCCGTGCTCTTTGTGGCAGGCCGTCAGGTAGAGATCATTAGCCACTGGGGGCCAGAGCGGATTGAATCTGGGTGGTGGAACGGTCCCCAAGTACGACGCGACTATTTTGGCATCGAAACCAGCGAGGGGAGGCGGTTTTGGATCTTTCGTCGGCTCCAAGATGAACGCTGGTTCTTGCATGGAGAGTTCCTCTAAGCCATGCAATATGCCGAACTGCATTGTTTATCCAACTTTTCCTTTTTGGAAGCGGCTTCTCACCCTGAGGAATTGGTGGCTAGGGGAGCAGAGCTCGGCTATAGCGCGATCGCCATCACGGATCGCAACAGCTTGGCAGGCGTGGTACGAGCCCATACAGCAGCCATCGACAACCCGATCAAACTTATCATTGGCGCGGAGATCCAGCCGATCGATGCACCGCCGATTGTACTTTGGGCCAAGAATCGAAAAGGATACGGCAACCTTTGTAGCCTTATCACCACAGGAAGAATGCGTGCCGCCAAGGGAGAGTGTACGCTGCGCCAAAGTGACATCGCCAATTATTCGGGGGATCTACTGGCGGGGATCGTCCCTCCCACCACTTCGGAAGGATTGACGAGCGCCGCTTGCCACACCTATCGCGACATTTTTGGGGACGCCTGCTATTTGCTTGCCGAGCTTTATCACGGCCCACACGATCACTACCGCCTTGCCTGGCTGAAAGAGCTTTCACAAAAGAGCCGTATCCCTTTAGTTGCGGCCGGCAACATCCTGTTTCATGTTCCCGAACGGAAGGTTTTGCATGATGTAATCACGGGGATTCGGTATGGCGTTCCTGTCTCAAAGGTGGTGGAACACCTTTTGCCCAGTGCTCAGCGCCATTTGCGAAGCCTAGAAGAGCTCGAACTTGCATTTGCAAAGATTCCTCAAGCACTAACCAGAACCCTTGAAATCATCGAACAATGCAACTTTTCGCTGGCGGAGTTGCGCTATGAATATCCCGAAGAGTTGGCTCCCGCCGGACTCACTCCGATCCAGCATTTAAGTGACTTAACTTGGAAGGGAGCCAAACTTCGCTATCCGCAAGGATTGCCCAGCAAAGTAAGGCAGTTGATCCTGCATGAGCTGAAGCTGATTGAAGACTTGCAGTATGAACCCTATTTTTTGACGGTGTGGGATCTGGTGCGATTTGCCCGTTCACGCGACATTCTCTGCCAGGGGCGCGGATCGGCCGCTAACTCGGTGGTTTGTTTTTGTTTGGGAATCACGGCCGTCGATCCTGAGCGGATCAATGTGCTGTTTGAACGGTTTGTCAGCCGAGAGCGTGATGAAGCTCCGGATATCGATGTAGATTTTGAGCATGAACGGCGAGAAGAGGTGCTGCAGTACCTGTACGCCAAGTATGGCCGCGATCGTGCCGGCATCACGGCGGTAACTGTCACCTATCGTCCACGATCTGCAATCCGCGATGTGGGCAAAGCTCTGGGGTTCTCTAACGATCTTGTCGATCGCTTGGCCAAAAATGCAGGCCACTACGATGCGGCCGAGGATTTCCCGAAGCGGTGTGCTGAAGCGGGCCTTGATGTTCAGTCTTTGATTGGTCGGCAGTTTCTCTACCTGCTTAAAGAGCTTATTGGATTTCCACGTCATTTGTCACAGCATACGGGAGGCATGGTCATTACCAAGGGGCCGCTCCATGATTTGGTGCCTATCGAACGGGCTGCCATGGAAGGCCGAACCGTCGTTTCTTGGAATAAAGATGATCTAGATGCACTGGGGATTCTTAAAGTGGATTGCCTTGCGCTGGGCATGTTAACGGCCATTCGCAAATGCTTTCAGCTGATTCAGCAAACCACCGGCCAGCAATGGACCTTGGCCACCGTTCCCGAGGAGGACCCGCAGGTTTACGACATGATGTGTCGCGCGGATACGATTGGCGTCTTTCAGATTGAGAGCCGGGCCCAGATGTCGATGCTGCCACGCCTCAAGCCCCGTTGCTTTTACGACCTGGTGATTGAAGTGGCTCTCGTTCGCCCTGGGCCAATTCAGGGAGACATGGTGCATCCTTATTTGCGCCGCGCAACGGTGAAGAAGAGACGATCTACCCTAATGACGCAGTTCGGGAGGTACTTCGTAAGACCCTGGGAGTCCCTCTATTTCAAGAGCAGTGCATGCAACTTGCCGTGGTTGCCGCTGGCTTTACTCCCGGGGAGGCTGACCAACTACGACGTGCGATGGGAGCTTGGCGACGACCTGGAATCATCGAAAAGTTCAAAACCAAGCTGCTCGAAGGGATGCAGCTAAACGGAATTAGCGGTGAATTTGCCGAGCGAGTCTTTAACCAGATCAGCGGCTTTGGAGAGTATGGATTTCCTGAGTCGCATGCAGCCAGCTTTGCCCTGCTGGTTTACGTGTCGGCATGGCTAAAGCATTACCATCCTGCAGCGTTTGCTGCGGCCCTGATCAACAGCCAGCCGATGGGCTTTTATGCGCCGGCTCAACTTATTCAAGATGCTCGCAAGCATGGAGTCGCGGTGCTTACCGCTGACGTGAATTATAGTGACTGGGACTGTACGCTCGAAGAGCGAGCGATTCGTTTGGGCCTACGACTTGTCGTTGGCCTGCAGCAATCGGTAGTGGAGGCCATTGTTGCCGCGCGGCAGGGGGCTAAATTCCAATCGCTGGATGATTTGGTAGCCAGGGCGCAGCTCACGCAGGCTCAGGTTTCCGTACTTGCAGAGGCCGATGTTCTGCGGAGCTTTGGTAAAAGTCGCCGTGACACCCTTTGGAATGCAATGGCCTTCGATGCTCGTCCCCAACAAAGGCTGTTATTTGATCTCTTAGGAGACAGCGATGAGCCTCCAGCAACCTTGCCCATTATGTCTCCCGAAGAAGAAGTCTATGCCGATTACCATTCGATCGGCATGTCGCTCCGTTCGCATCCGATCGCTTTTCAAAGGGAGCGGCTTAGCCGTTTGGGGGTGAAATCCTCTAGCGATCTTTTACGTACGCCCAGTAACACTTGGATTCGTGCTGCGGGAATTGTTCTGCTGCGCCAGCGTCCCAGCACCTCCAAAGGGATTACTTTTGTGACGCTGGAAGATGAGACCGGAACAGTAAATCTCATCCTGCATCAAGCGACCTGGGATTACTTTCGCGCTATCACGCGTCACTCTCAGGCTTGGCTGGTGCACGGGGTTTTAGAATCCCGAGAAACCGTCGTGCATGTGATCGTCCGACGCGTAGAAGACTTAGCGAAGCGACTGAAGTCGCTTCCCGTAAAATCGCGAGACTTTCGATGACAAGCAAGCTAGCGGAGGGGAACCCCAACTGCGTCCATGAGACATTAGGCGAATGATCAACGGACCAAGAAGAACAAACCACGCGGCCAGAGGTAGAACTAAACTTTCGAACATCATGGGGAAGATCCTGGCATCAAGGCTTAAGGACAGCGCAAAAGAAACATAAAACTCTTGAGCCTGCATATATGCCTCGATCAAACCTCATGACAAACTGGCATTACTTGCCGGCCAAGCTTGACGAGGCAGTTCAGCAGGGTCAAACTATCAGAGCAATCCTTCGAAAAAGCTTAACGGGGAGTAGAAACGCAGGCTCGATAGATGCTCTCTAGTCCAGAAACCACGCTCACCCGCTGTATTTACAAAACACTTATTTCCACTCCTCTCCACGTGGAAGTAAAAGGCAGAGGATCATCCAATCTTCCATACTGGCTACTACGACAAATAACACGATGCCAAAAACTGCTGCTGGAATTATTTGCCAAAGGGCGTGAGCCCAAGGCAATCATGGCAGCCTACCCAAGGCGTTATACCTGCCTTTGCCTGAGTGGCGAGACCAATAGGAAACGTTTTGGTCGAGAGCTAACCCGATTGTAAGGAACGAGTTGATGCCGGAAACGACGAGCGAGCCGGTGCATGGCGGAATGGGATCTATTCTGCACGAAGGGGGTGTCGCATTTCGCGTGTGGGCGCCGCACGCGGACGCGGTATATGTGACAGGCTCCTTTAATAATTGGTCGGTCGATGCCAACCCCATGGTGAAAGAGGAGGGGGGCTACTGGTACGCGAATGTCGCTTCTGCGGCAGTTGGCCACGAATATCGCTACCGCATCTTGAATGGCGACAAACAACTCCTGCGTACGGACCCCTACGCACGCCAAGTCATTAATTCCATTGGCAACGCAGTGATCCACGACCCGCACTTTGACTGGGACGGAGATGATTTCCACTTGCCGGCCGTCAATGAACTGGTCATCTACGAACTGCACCTGGGAACGTTCCATGACAAAGAGGATGGCAAGACGGACAAGTTCGCTGAAGCCATACAGAAGCTGGACCATTTGAAACGCCTAGGGGTCAATGCGATTGAAGTAATGCCCTTGGCAGAGTTCGCTGGCAATTTGTCCTGGGGATACAATCCCGCCTGCATTTTTGCGGTAGAGAATTCGTATGGCGGCCCGGACGGCTTTAAACGATTTGTTAAAGCCGTGCATCAAGCTGGCATCGGGGTGATTCTCGATGTCGTCTACAACCATTTTGGCCCGAGTGATTTGGACCTATGGCAATTTGACGGCTGGAGTGAGAATGGGCAGGGGGGGATCTACTTCTACAACGATTGGAAGGCAGAGACCCCTTGGGGTTCTACTCGACCCGACTATGGCCGTAAGGAAGTACGACAGTTCATTCGCGACAATGCCTTGATGTGGCTGGACGAATACCACGTTGACGGCCTGCGGCTCGATATGACGCTGTTTATTCGTAATGTGCACGGAAATGGTGATCCTGGAGCTGACTTGCCGGATGGCTGGAGCCTGGTTCAGGAAATTAATCGCGACGTAAAAGAGAAGCATCCTGGCCGCATCACCATCGCTGAAGATTTGCAAAACGACGATCGGATTACCAATGGTATAGAGCAAGGGGGAGCGGGCTTTACCGCGCAATGGGGTGCACGGTTTGTCCATCCAATTCGAGCCGCTGTCATCACGCCTAACGATGACCAACGCTCGCTCGACAGCGTTCGTATCGCACTAGAGGGTCGGTATAATGGCGATCCGTTCCAACGAGTTATCTATAGCGAGTCGCACGATGAAGTCGCCAATGGAAAGGCGCGCGTAGCCTCCGAGATCGACCCCAAGAATCCCGAAAGCTGGTTCGCCCAAAAACGAACCACGTTGGCGGCGGCCTTAGTCCTTACAGCGCCCGGCATTCCGATGCTGTTTCAAGGACAAGAGTTCCTTGAAGATGGCTGGTTTCAAGATACGGTGCCGCTCGACTGGCACAAGTCAGAAGAATTCAGCGGCCTAGTGCGGATGTATCGTGACCTGATTCAGCTGCGCCTTAATAAAGCAGGCGTAACGCGAGGGCTTACAGGATCCGGACTGAACACCTTTCATCAGAATCAGGCAGAAGACCTCATCGCCTATCATCGTTGGCACCAAGGGGGCCCGGGCGATGATGTGCTGGTCGTCGTGAACCTATCACATGTTCCCCATGAGAACTACATACTGGGGTTTCCGGCATTGGGGACGTGGCGATTGCGACTGAACAGCGACTGGAATGGTTACAGCCGAGGCTTTGGCAATCAGGCCTCTTCCGATGTGGTTGCCGTCGCTGTGCCGACAGCCGATCCGCAAAATTCGAATGCCCTTACGCGAGATGGCTTTCCCGCCGAGGGAGTTATCAGCATTGGCCCCTATAGTGTTTTGGTATTCTCACAAGACAAACCGGCCGTATAGGCAAAACATTCGAACCGCCAATGCTGCGAGGCAGGCGCGGGCATCGTGCCAGAGCATTGCGTTGGGCTACGACGCTGGAGAGATCCCAAGAAGTATTACGATCATCACCCTTGTCGGGCAATCGCTTCCACTTCTGCGGAAAAGATGTCGCCGAGGGCAGTATTAGGAACTTCGTTCCACGGTTTCAGTACAAAGCGGCAGGGCCATCACAACAACTGCCGTACCCCAGCGATCAAAGTGGCATGGAAAACAGGGGGTAGTAATGGATTATAGGATGGAGCTAACGAAAGTCATCTATTACGCGAAGAATGATGCATTCCCGTCCAAAGATTGCGGACACATCTGAATCGCCTGAAGGTCTCTGAATCGTCTTCATCGTGGCATCTATCGCCGCCGGTAGCGATTCTAGAGGGAGTTGAGAGCGTCATTGGCTCGGCAGCGATTCTGATGCCGTTTCTTCACAGGTCAGAACGCCTCATCAACACCTAAGCGAACCTTTCCCTGGGGGCTGTCGCGGCCGACGAATGCGGCCATAAAATACTCTCTTGCACTAGCTAGAATACGCTTGGCGAGCGAAGTTACGTACCGCCATACCCTTGATCACGACTTTGTCGTAGGACCCAACAATGGCCTTCCCCGCAATTACCAGCCGTATGGTTTGTCTTGGCCTGGCTATTCTTTGCTTGTCTGCGCCGTTGCAGGCACAAGTTCACTATCACGATAACGACAGCCCCTGGGGGCAGCGGGCGGACTCGGGGCCGGATGCAAAAGTGCCCGGCTGGTTCTACAACCTTGGCATCACCGGATTGCGTGCTCAGCTCGTCGCCGATCAGCCCAAGGCGTTGCTAATCAAGTACGTGTTTCCCAGCTCACCAGCCGCGGGGCATGTCGAGGTTGGTGACCTGATCCTTGGCGCTGGTGGAGAGCTGTTCCAAGAACCTCATCGCAATGGTTACGGCGAAAAAGTCTTTGGCGCAGATGGCCCCCTCTCAGAATTTGCCCAAGTGCTTGAAGCTTGTCAAAGCGGCGATAGTCAGGGGAAGCTCTCCCTCACGCTTCAGCGCGGCAACGAGATGAAAGAGGTCGTTCTAGATGTAGGGCAGAAATACGGCACCTATTCTGCCACCTATCCAGGTACTTGCGCCAAGTCGGACAAAGTGCTTGCCGAGCTGCTTGCGTACCTAGTTGAACATCAATCGGAAGATGGCTCGTTCGGCAATCCTGTCCACAACACGTTTGCGCCGCTGGCTTTGTTAGCCAGTGGCGATGCCAAGTACCTGCCGGCCATCGAGCGCAATGTACGCTTGCATTGCCGCGAAACCCGTCCAGGAGACAAACGCTACTACGATTTAATCAACTGGAGCTACATGAGCGCCGCAATTGTGCTCAGTGAGTATTACTTTGCTACGGGAGAGAAATGGGTACTGCCTGAATTGCAGGAGGTCCCTGACCATTTGGCAAAAGGCCAGTACCTTCACATGTCGCAAATCAATCCCAAGGCCAAGCAGTCTCACCCGGATTCCTTTCCCAAAGGGCCCAAGGATTCTCACGGTGGTTGGGGGCACAATCCGGGCTTTGAAGGGTACGGCCCCATCGCGATGCTCACGGGCCAGGGAGCATTGGCCTATTCGCTGATGCACCGCTGTGGGATCAAGGTCGATCGCGAGCAGCACGACGCCGCTTACGAGTTCCTCAAAAAGGGAACGGGGCAAAACGGATATGTCTGGTACGGTGACCAAATCGGCGGTGGTCCCAACGGATGGGCCGACATGGGCAGAACAGGAGCCGCTGGCATCGCCAACCACCTTAGCCCGTATTCCGAACCCGTCTATCGCGAACGGGCGCAGGCTCATGCCAAGGTGATCGGCCTGCATCCACAGAGCTTTCCTGACACCCATGGCTCGCCGACGATGGGCATGGCCTACACAGCGCTTGCCGCCAACTTAGAACCTGACAGCTTTCGCAACCTATTGGACGCCAATCGGTGGTGGTTTACTTTGGCCCAGTGCACCGACGGCAGCTTCTATTATCAGCCCAATCGTGATAATGCCGGCTACGGTTCCGATGCCCGCATGACAGCATCCTGCGTGGTGGCATTCATCTTCACGATCCCTAAGCACAGCCTAGTAATCACCGGCAAGGAGGCCAATGCCCCCGCCAAGCCGGACAGCAAGGTTGGTGCGTCCAAAAAGCCGATTTCGGTGTTTGTACTTGCTGGTCAGTCGAATATGGAAGGGCAAGGATTCATTCAGGCCGACCCGCAGCGAAACCAAGGGAAAGGGAGCCTAGAATACGTTGCCAAACAACCCGCTACGGCCGACAAGTTCAAACACCTCCTCGGAAATGAGGGGCAGTGGATCGTCCGTGACGATGTCTGGATCCACTATCTGGATCGGAAGGGGAAACTTACCGTCGGCTATGGAGCCAAAGAAGACCGGATCGGTCCGGAACTCGGATTTGGCTACATCATCGGAGAATCGTATGAGGAACCTGTTTTACTAATTAAGCTGGCATGGGGCGGGAAGAGTCTCGCCCAGGATTTCCGGCCGCCAAGTTCTGGGGGTGAAGTCGGGTCTTACTATAAGGAAATCGTTCAGCGGACGAAGGATGTGCTCGCCAACCTAAAGACGGAGTTCCCAGAGATCGCTGACCGTGGCTACAAGCTGGCAGGTTTCGGCTGGCATCAGGGGTGGAACGACCGAGTCAACCAAGCCTTCAATGATGAGTATGAAAAGAATATGGCAAACTTCATTCGCGACATCCGCAAGGATCTCGGGGTGAAGGATCTGCCGTTCGTGATCGCCGAAACAGGAATGACCGGCAAAAATGAAAAACACCCCCGGGCATTGTCGCTGATGAAAGCCCAGGCGGCCGTCGCCGAGTACGAGGAATTCCGGGGTAACGTCGCGTTTGTCGGCACAAGGGATTTCTGGCGCGAGCAAGAAGTATCACCGACAGGGCAGGGGTATCACTGGAACACCAACGCCGAGACTTATTACCTTATTGGCGAAGCGATGGGGAACGCCATGAAGAAGCTGTGTGAGGCGAAGGCCGCCGCAAATTAACCACTGCCATGCGATGTACAGCCCCTAACGGTTTATGCCTTTTCTCCTTTTGATAACAGAGATTGACCATGCCCTCAATTCACGTTTTTCGATGGTGCTCACTTTGGGCCGTCCTGCTACTTGCTCTTCAAAACGGAGTTGCCATAGCGCAGACGCCCCCTGAGGTTTCCCTCACCCCAGACGATAAGCCGGGGGCCGCTAACAAGCCCATCAAGGTGTTCATCTTAATGGGCCAATCGAACATGATCGGCATGGGAGACATCGGCCCCGAGGCAGCGAAGGGAACGCTCAAGTATCTCACGAAGACCGATAAGAAATACCCTTGGCTCGTGGATTCTGGCGATAAGTGGACCGAGCGAAAAGACGTTTATTACTACGACGCCCGAGTGAAAAAGGGAGCCCCGCTCAGCCCGACGGCCAACAATGGCAATGCGATTGGACCCGAGTTAGGGTTTGGTTATGTGATGGGGCATGTACTCGACGAGCCGGTACTGGTTCTTAAGTCGTGCATCGGGAATCGCAGCTTGGGGTGGGACCTGCTTCCTCCTGGCAGCAAACAGTACACGTTTGAAGGCCGAACGTATGCTGGCTACAAAGAGACGCCTGACTCGTGGGTAGAAGGACAACCGAAGAAGGAAGTCAACTGGTACGCCGGCAAGCAGTACGATGATGACATGACCAACGCAAAGGAAGCCCTCAAGAACATTGGTAAATGGATGCCAGGATACCAAGACCAAGGGTACGAAATCGCCGGGTTTGTCTGGTGGCAAGGACACAAGGATACTGGGAATGCGGCCCATGCCAGTAAGTATGAAGAGAACTTGGTACGACTTATCGAGACCCTACGTAAAGACTATGACGCACCGAAGGCCAAGTTCGTTTTAGCGACTGGCTGTGGCAACCCGGGGCGAGAAGGACTGGGAAAGAAAATTGCCGAGGCCCAATTAGAAATGAATGATGTCAAGAAGTACCCTCAGTTTGCAGGCAATGTGAAAGCCATTGACTCTCGCGATCTCTGGCGTGAAGCAAATGTTTCTCCCAAAAACCAAGGGCACCACTACAACCGCAATGCGGAAACCTATATGGATGTCGGCCTGCGCCTTGGTTGGGCGATGGCGGATCTTTTGAAGGGGGACAGCAAGTGAAACTAGGCGGGTAGAGGACCGATCGCCGTTCGCCCGGCTAACTTCCTCTACAACGGCATCTAGTCCACCATACGCACCCATTTATTGGCAGCACACCATTAAATGGGTTCTACTCGCAGCATTTTTCTAGCGAAATATTTATTGGTTACCAGCCGAACCTCTGACCTTATCCGACCTGAATTTCTTTCAAATCATGGTCGCATTTTGCTTAAAATCTATGGTAAAATGGGGCCTTGGCACCGCAACGATACTACCGGTGTTTCGAAGCGATCTATTTGTCATTCGATTTTGGCACTGGTGATATACAGAGTTTTTTATGCTTGAGAGCAATCGTCAGGCAACCGCTACTTTTTCGCAGCTGGTTGAGAACACGCTTTCAAGCGGCCTAGTTCCCAAAGACAGACTAGCCTCACTAGTTGTTGTCGCGAACGAAGATTCACGAGAGCTGTCCCGTCTTCTTTCCACGAGCGGCCTACTCACGCCGTTCCAGCTTTCGGCCCTTAATGAAGATCGTGTCACGTCGCTTCGTGTAGGCAACTACGACATTATTGACCGACTTGGCGCCGGCGGAATGGGAACCGTCTTTAAAGCCAGGCACCGTCGCATGAAGCGAATTGTTGCTTTGAAGGTGCTGGCTGCCCAACTTTCTGAGAATCCCGTTTTTGTCAAACGGTTTCAGCGAGAAGTAGAGGCGATCGCCGCACTGGGCCATCCAAATGTCGTCATGGCGTACGATGCTGACGAAGCAGAGATCGGCCATTTTTTAGTGATGGAGTTTGTCAGCGGACGTGATCTCGCGGCTTGTGTCGAGCGAGAGGGAACATTCTCATTACCCCGTGCCGTCGACAGTATCCTCCAAGCAGCGCGCGGCTTAGCCTATTCTCATTCTCAAGGGATTGTTCATCGTGATATCAAGCCGCACAATTTGCTGCGCGATGAAAACGGGACCATCAAGGTAACCGACCTTGGACTTGCTCGACTCAATCACGGAGCGGATGGGCCTGTCGCAGGGACAGATGTAACGATGGCAGGCGGGGTGATCGGGACGATCAACTACATGCCGCCCGAACAAGCGATCGATTCGACAACAATCGATCATCGGGCCGACATCTACAGCCTCGGCTGCACACTGTACTACCTTCTCACAGGCGGACCGCCCTACGATGGCCCTACGATCATGGCGATCCTTCTGAAGCATCGCGATGGCGAAATTCCCCGGCTTAGCACCGCTCGCCCCGAAACGCCGCCACAGCTCGACAGCCTTTTCCAGCGGATGTTGGCCAAGGACCCCGAACAACGTGTACAACAGATGTCGGACGTTGTGGCAGAATTAGAAACCATCGCAGCCATCCTTCCTGCAGAGTCAGCGACGGCTTCGACTTCTGCGACAGTCGACTTTGCTCAGCGGAACAAGTGCGTTTCTGGGCTCAACGGTTCCAACAAAGTCGTTGCCAGAGAGGACGCAGGAGATCGCACCTCGGGTTGCCCCGATGACGGTGCTGATCGTTGAGCCATCGCGGGTTCAGTCGGCAATTATCAAGAGCTATCTACAGTCGAGTCTGTTCTCAGTTGTGGGCACCGTACCTAATGGAACTGCCGCTATTGAGGCAGTTCGCAGCTTACGGCCGCGAGCGGTTATTTCCGCGATGCACCTGTCAGATTTCAGCGGCGTGCATTTGGCCCAACAGATTCGTGAAGAGATCAAATTGAATGCCCCCGGATTCGTGCTGATAACCAGCGAATCTGACGATGGCGAATCCGTTACGCTCCACAAGCTAAATCGAGTCCTGTTACTCCACAAACCGTTCACCGCAGGGCAGATGCTAGACGCGATCAACCAGGTAACAGGAGCCTCGATGTCCCTGTCCCTGCAAACCACGGTTGGCGACCGGATTGCCAAGCCCCCAAAAGACCGTAGCCAGCTGCGAGTTTTGATCGCTGACGATAGCAGCACCGCCCGAATTAACGTGCGAACGGTGCTTCAAGGACTCGGTTTTACCCAGTTTTTAGAGGTTCCGGACGGGGCTCATGCAATCGCAGTCGCCGCTCAAGAAAAGTGCGATTTAATCGTCACCGACTATAATATGCCCCTCATGGACGGTCGGGCCCTAGTTAGCTATTTGAAACAAAATCTGGCAACCGCCTCAATTCCAATTATGATGGTAACAACCGAGACCGAGCCCCGGGTACTCGATCCGGTTCGGCAATTGGGTGTGGTGGCCATTTTTCCGAAGGCTTTTCCGGCCAGTGATGTGGGGCCCCTCCTCGATTTGCTATTTGGCTGATAGCGCCTTTCGCCGTTCTTCTGCGGCCTCATGGCATGTGGCCATTGTAGCGATGGTCACGTATTTATGAGTTGGCGCGTAAGCGGCAGGTAAATCCAGCGGGTGGACGAGTCGGACATGTCGAACAGTGAAATCCTCCGCGAATTCTTGCTTGAGACGCATGAGAACCTAGCTCTGCTAGATTCCGATCTTGTCACTCTGGAAAAGAACCCCACCGAGAAAAACACGCTCGCGCAGGTCTTCCGCACCTTGCACAGCGTCAAGGGAACGGCCGGGTTCATGGGGCTGGTCAAGCTTCAATCCGTTGCCCACTCTGCGGAAAGCTTGCTAAGCCGTTTGCGGGCGGGCGAACTTCGCTTCAACCCGACGATCGCCACAGCCATGCTGGGCGTCGTTGACGCCATTCGTTCAATGCTGTCTAGCATCGAAACCACGGGAGACGAAGGACCAGGGGACTATACGGCGCTGATTGCCGAGGTGGATCGACTGCGAGAAACAGGTGGAACAGAGGTCCCAGTAACTCCGCCGCCACCACCAGTGGCTCAGGTTACTGAGGCACCACCTGTCAGCCCGATTGCGGCTCTTCCTAAGATTTTGCCGGAAGAAGCCAAACCCGTCGATTCTGCTTCCACCTCCCAGACGATTTTTATCGCTCCCACCGACGCGACTTCGGAAGTCAAAGCCGTCCAAGTGACAGACTCTAACATTCGGGTGGATGTTGGCTTGCTCGACAAGCTAATGACATTGGTGGGCGAGTTGGTTTTAGCCCGTAATCAGATCTTGCAATACAGTACGTTGCATGAAGACGATGGGTTCCTTGGCGCCGTGCAACGGCTGAACTTGCTGACCTCCGAACTGCAGGCCAGCGTGATGAAAACGCGGATGCAGCCGATTGGGAATGTGCTTAACAAATTCCCGCGTGTGGTCCGTGATTTAGCGCTTGCTTGCGGCAAACAGGTCCGCTTCGAGATGGAAGGGCAAGACACCGAACTTGACAAAACCTTGATTGAGGCGATCCGAGACCCACTGACGCACATGGTTCGGAATGCCATCGACCACGGCATCGAAACGCCCCAGGTTCGCCAATCGCGTGGCAAACCGGAAGAAGGGCGATTGCAAATGGTGGCTCATCACGAGGGTGGCAAGGTAATCATCGAGATTATCGATGACGGCGGGGGAATCGACGTCGCCCGCGTACGCGAGAAAGCACTAAACGCCCGGCTAGTATCTCCCGAGATCTTGGCTCGTATGTCGCGGCAAGAGATTCTGCGACTGATTTTTCTGCCCGGGTTTTCTACTGCCGAGTCCGTTACCCAGTTCTCCGGGCGTGGAGTGGGTATGGATGTGGTCCGAACTAATATCGAAAAGATCGGCGGAACGGTCGATATTGAAAGCCCCCAGGGACAGGGGACGACAATCCGCACCAAGATCCCGCTTACCCTTGCAATCATCCCCGCGCTAATCATTGTCAGTGGCGGCCAACGATACGCGATTCCCCAAGTGAGCTTGCTGGAACTTGTGCGACTCGAACACGAGCAGGCATTGCGAGGGATCGAGCGATTGCAAGGCGCACCGGTTTATCGGCTACGCGGTACTCTTCTTCCCCTGGTTTTTCTTGATGCACAGCTACAGCTTGCCGTCACCCGCAGCGCCGTGGATGACTTGAACATTCTTGTGCTCCAAGCCGATGACCGTGCCTTTGGGCTTGTCGTTGATGAGATTCGCGATACGGAAGAAATTGTCGTCAAGCCATTACAGAAGCAACTGAAAGGCATCTCCGTATTCGCCGGCGCCGCGATCATGGGAGATGGCCTCGTTGCGCTAGTACTGGATGTGCTCGGCTTGGCCCAGCGGGCGCACGTAGTCTCTGGGGTCAAGAGCAGAGCTCTCAGCGAACATGAGCGTCCAGTAACTCAAACGGCAAGTACTGGGCAAACGCTACTCCTCTTCTCGCCCAGCGCAGGGGGACAGATGGCAATTCCTCTATCGCTCGTGGCCCGACTGGAAGAGTTTCCCCCCTCATTGCTTGAGCCGCTTGGCACACGCCAAGTGGTACAGTACCGCGGCGACATCTTACCGTTAATCGATATTTCCGAGGCCCTCGATTCTCTCCAGTTCGGCAGCCCCACGTCGACAATCGAAAAACACGGCCTGCCCCCAGGCGACTTGCCAGAGACGGTTCCCGTCATTGTGTATGCCGCAGGCAATCAGCGAGTCGGACTAATCGTCCACCAGGTCCTCGACATCATCCATGATCAAGTAAGCTCTCAATCGCGGGCCAATCGACCTGGCGTATTGTTCACGGCAATCATTCAGGACAAAGTCACCGAGTTTATCGACGTCGCCGACTTGGTAAGGCATGCCCTCACAAATCTCCTTCACCCGACACCAGGAACCTAGGCGCACCGCGCAAGCCAAATCCCCCATGACCGTTAACCGTCAGTTTTGCACGTTCTACTTGGGCGACCAATACTTTGGGCTCGACGTATTGAAAGTGCAAGAGATTATTCCCCAACAACCGCTTACGCCGGTCCCCTTGGCTCACCCCATGGTGCTTGGCCTGATCAACCTTCGTGGACAAATTGTGACCGCCATCAGCCTACGAGAGAGACTCGAATTGCCACCCGGCCCTGAAGATGGCGAACCGCTTAACGTGGTGGTGCAGACTCCTGATGGGGCGGTTTGTCTGCTCGTGGATGAAATTGGTGACGTACTAGAAGTGACGGAACAACAATTCGAGCGCCCCCCGGATACCCTACAGGGCGTGGCCCGTGACCTCATTCAAGGTGCTTACAAACTGGATGGACGACTCTTAGTAATACTCGACCCAGAACTGATTATCTCCTTGCCCTCCGCACAAAACTGACACTCTAAAACATCAAATCAAGACACCTCCTGTTCCACTTGAGACACTTCCATGAAAACGAACAAACGCACCACGAAAGCCAAGCCGACCGCCAAACCTAAAGCAGCTTCGTGGCTGAAAATGGCTGCCGCTTCCCTTGATAGCTTGCAGTCGAACGTATTTATTGCCAATAACGATCTGGAGATCGTCTATATCAATGATTGTGCGAAGCAGACCTTGGCAAAAATCGCTGGCGAAATTCGTCGAGCTTTTAAGGTAGAGATTGACGATATTCTCGGCTCCTCCATTCATGCTTTCCATCAAGATGCCGCGCGCGTGGAGAAGATCCTTTCGAACCCTAAATCACTCCCTCACCAAGCGGAGTTTACCTTTGGGCCCGTAACCTTGCAGGCGCGGATCAATAGCATTCCAGGACTAAGAGGTGCCGTGCAAGGTTACATCGTTGCCTGGGAAGATATCACCTATCGTCGACGACTAGAACTCGACTATGCCGGGCAGATCGCCGCCATCCAGCGTTCGCAGGCGGTGATCGAGTTTGACATGGATGGTACCGTGACCGGCGCCAACGAGATCTTCCTAGACATGATGGGCTACAAACTGGAGGAAATCCAAGGGCAACGCCATAGCATGTTTGTGGACGAGCATACGCGAGGCACTCCTGAATACCGAGATATGTGGCAACGCCTCAATCGTGGCGAATTTGTCACAGGAGAATTCCGCCATGTCGGCAAAGGTGGGCGTGAAGTCTACATTCAAGGTGTTTACAGTCCAATCGTTGACAAACAAGGCAAGCCCTTCAAGGTTGTCAAATACGCAACCGACGTTACCGAAGCCAAACTACGTAACGCCGATTTCCAAGGGCAGGTCGCAGCAATTGGCCGCGTTCAAGCCGTGATCGAATTCGGGCTCGATGGTGTTATTACCAGCGCGAACGACAACTTCCTGCAAGCCATGGGATACCGGCTAGACGAAGTGAAGGGGCGGCACCACAGCCTATTCGTGGATCCAGCCCATGCCAACAGCATGGAATACCGCCAATTCTGGCTCGATCTCGCCGCCGGACGGCAGCAATCGGGCCGTTTCCGACGCATTGGCAAGGGAGGCCAGGAGGTCTGGATTCAGGGCTCCTATTTCCCGATTCTCGACCATTCGGGCCGACCGTTCAAAGTGGTCAAATATGCCTCAAATATCACGCAACTGAAACAGGTAGAAGCGGCACTGGAGAACACGGTACAGTCCCTGGCCAGTGCAGCCCAAGAGCTAACCTCGGTGAGCCAGCAGATGGCGGCCAACTCGGAAGAAACTGCTGCTCAAGCCAGCGTTGTTTCCGCCGCAGCCGAGCAAGTCAGCCGAAACGTGGGAACCGTCGCCTGCGCCACCGAAGAAATGGGGGCAAGCATCAAGGAGATTGCCAAGAATGCCAACGAGGCGGCAAGGGTTGCAACAACGGCCGTTAAGGTGGCCGAAAAGACCAACGCTACCGTTTCTAAACTGGGCGAAAGCAGCGCTGAAATCGGCAATGTCATTAAGGTCATCACATCGATCGCCCAGCAAACAAACCTCCTTGCACTAAACGCTACGATTGAGGCCGCACGGGCTGGTGAAGCCGGCAAAGGCTTTGCTGTGGTCGCCAACGAGGTGAAGGAACTCGCCAAACAAACGGCCAAGGCGACCGAGGACATCGGACGTAAGATCGAAGCCATTCAGGCAGATACCAAAAGCTCGGTCGACGCCATTGGCCAGATCAGCACGATCATCGGTCGCATCAACGACATTCAAAGCACAATTGCCAGCGCTGTGGAAGAGCAAACCGCTACCACTGCCGAGATCTCCCGCAATGTTGGGGAAGCTGCCCTGGGAAGCCGTGAGATCGCCCAAAATGTTATGGGCGTAGCACAGGCCGCTCGCAGCACCACCGAAGGGGCAGCCAATACAAAGGCCTCCGCCGAAGAATTGGCCCGCATGGCAGTGGAATTACAGCACCTTGTGACAAAACTCGAAACCTAAATTCGCTAAGATGATGAGAAGGACTCGTAGAACGCTCAACGGGAAGTTTAATTCATGCTAGCTTTAGTGATCGATGATTCACGAGCGGTGCGCTTACTTGTGGGAAACATTCTCCGCGAGCAGGGATTTGAAGTCGTCACAGCCGGCCACGGCCAAGAGGGACTCGAAAAGCTCAAGGAGAATCCCGATGTGCGATTGGTGCTGGTCGACTGGAACATGCCGATCATGGATGGCCTTGAATTCATCCAAGCGGTGCGAAGAGTGCGCACGTGGGATGAAGTACAACTGGTGATGGTCACCACGGAAACCGAGAGCGAGCAAGTGCAGCGGGCGATCTCTGCCGGTGCGAACGAGTACGTCATGAAGCCCTTTACTGCTGAGGTGCTTGTCGCCAAGCTCTCGTTGCTGGGAGCCTTTGAGGATTAGAGTCATGGATAAGATTCGAGTGCTCGTGGTCGACGATTCCATCGTCGTCCGGCGGGTCGTCACGGAAGAGCTCGAAGCGCAGACCGATATCGAAGTCGCTGGTACTGCCTCCACAGGGCGAATTGCGATTGAAAGGATGGCCCAGCTCAACCCAGATCTGGTAATTCTCGATATCGAAATGCCCGACATGGATGGGCTTACTGCCCTGACACACTTTCGGAAGAGCCATCCCAAAACGCCGGTTGTCATGTTCAGCTCACTCACCGAGCTGGGGGCAGCGGCCACGCTGGAGGCCCTGGCGTGTGGAGCCTCTGATTTTTTTGCAAAGCCGGGCGGACCAGGGGGCCTCGAAGCTTCGCGACGACTCCTTCGCGATGAACTAATTCCTTCGATCCGGGTCTTGTGCGCACGTAAACACGTAACGCCGCCAATTCGGGTGAAGGCCCCACTTCCTCCGATCGTCCAACGTCCTAGTACCAACAATGCTCGCATTGACGTTCTGGCAATTGGTGCATCGACGGGGGGCCCCAATGCCTTGGCCGAGATTTTCACCCTATTGCCCCCGGGGCTGCCTGTGCCCATCGTCGTGGTACAGCACATGCCTCCCATGTTTACGCAAATGTTGGCGGAACGACTTTCTAAGAACTCGCAAGTTCCGACCGTGGAGGCAAAATCTGGTACGGCATTGGAGCCTGGTAAAGCTTGGATTGCGCCCGGCGATCACCATCTCACCCTCGTTCGTGAAGGGACTCAGGTTCGCACGTCGGTCAATCAAGACCCTCACGAGAACGCCTGCCGTCCCGCAGTCGATCCCCTTTTTCGCTCCGTCGCAGGAGTTTACGGCCGAAATTGTCTAGCGGTTGTATTAACAGGGATGGGACAAGATGGCCTCCTTGGCTGCGAGGCCATCCGTAAAAGCGGAGGACAGATCCTCGCCCAGGATGAGGCCACGAGTGTCGTATGGGGTATGCCGGGAGCAGTGGCCCGCGCTGGATTAGCCGATAAGGTGTTACCCCTACCGCTGATGGCGGGAGAGATCATTCGCCGAATACGAGGCGACCGTGGTTGACTCTTCCCTCTCCGCCGAAGATTTTGCCTTCGTCTCCCAGCTGCTCCGCCTGCGTTGTGCGCTCGTTCTCGAACCTGGCAAAGAGTACCTTGTCAAATCTCGACTCGTGCCTCTGGCTCAGCGCTATGGCTTGAGTGCCCTAAATCAGTTGATCGACAAACTGCGAAGTGGCGATCCCAGCCTCATCACAGAAGCTGTTGAAGCGATGGTTACGACGGAGACTTCCTTCTTTCGTGACATTCATCCCTTTGAAACGCTCCGAACAACAATCCTCCCGCAGCTTATTGCGGCTCGCCGCCCTCAACGTCAACTCAATATTTGGTTCGCCGCTAGTTCCAGCGGCCAAGAGCCCTATTCAGTTGCGATCCTTCTCAAAGAGTGGTTTCCTGAACTATCTTCTTGGCGACTCAATTTGTCCGGTACCGACATTTCGAACGAAATGCTCCAGCGGTGCCGTGCTGGTCGCTATTCCCAAGTGGAGGTGAACCGTGGTTTGCCAACACACTTGCTTCTCAAGTGGTTTCAGCAGGAGGGGGCGTACTGGCAACTTGATGAGCAGATTCGCAACATGGTGAATTTCACCCCGCTAAATCTAGCCCAACCCTGGCCGGCCATGCCGAAGTGGGACTTGGTCTTTTTGCGGAATGTAATGATCTATTTTGACAATGACATAAAGAAGGCTATCCTCAGTCGCGTCGGACGCGTGCTTGAAAAGGACGGCTACCTACTTCTAGGAGGGGCGGAAACAACGCTTAGCCTCGATGATTCTTTCTATCGCGTGGAATCGTTAAAAACTGGCTTCTACCAATTGAAGCCCTAGAAAGCCACCATGAACGACATGACATCGCTTTCCCCCACTGAAGTCGCTGCTGTCTTTTCAGCGGCGGCAACCACAGCTCTTCAGGAAATGACGAGCCTGGATTCCTTTGTTACGTCAATCCAGCCCGCGACAATTCCTGGGCCTTTCGTATCCGCTTCGCTTCAATTACTGCGTCCCATTCCCGGTAAACTCACCTTGATTCTGCGTGCGGAGAGCGCCAAGGATCTAGCGAGTCGTTATCTACCACCAGGTACCGTGATAACGGAAGAACTTGTCGATGATGTCGCCGGAGAATTCGCAAACGTCATCGCGGGCCAGGCCAAAACGATTCTCAAGGGGACTCCATATCACTTTTCCCTCTCGACACCGGAAATAACTCACACGGAACATTGCGTCGCCGCGACTGATACTTCAGGAGGGATCCTAGCTGTTGAGCTTGACTCTGAAATTGGCCCAATGCTTTTGCGGATTGATCTACCTCCTTGTCCCAATGCCTGACGCTTTGCGGTCACACGGGGAAAGTTGCAGCTCATTATTTCGTCGTGACGACACCGCTTGGTTCGTCTCAGAAGTTGCCCGTCTATCCTGCGTGGCAACATAATCCCCATGAGCCACGAACACTAGCGATTATCGGAAACAAGCAGTAGAGGGCTACAAAACAAAAACACCCGCGAATCGGTGGGCCGAAACGCGAGTGTTCACGATTGTAGATTACTGGGATCAGACCCCAATAAGGATTACAACTCCATTGCCTCTACCTCAGCAACGAATCGCTGGTTGTTGTCAGCGAGAAACGCGCTAATCACGTTGAATACGGCGTCACTGAAGCCGCCAATATTCATAATGTCAGTTCGTTCACAAGCCTGAGTCGTCTGGTACGGCTGCACATCAATGCAAACCAGCTTCGGACTTACATTTTTACCTGCCAGCTTGCGCTGATTGGCAACGAACGCGTCCCAGGCTGTCATCACACCCGTATCACCGTGCCGTCCCGTTCCAACCCAGCTCTCATTATCGCTAACAAGAACAATACCAGCGAACTTCCGCTTGGCGTACTTCTGATTGGCAGCCACCAGCGGCAGTGAACAATCCGTTCCACCACCACCGTACTTTGCCAACCGCTCCGCAATGCTCAAAATCGAATCACTTGGATCGATCTTGGCATCGTAAGCCGACGTATCAAACGGAATTACCACGCTGTCTGGGTTGCGTCGCAGGATTGCCGCAGCAAACAGGGCTGCTACGTCGATGCATCGCATCTTCGAAGTCGCACCTGGGCCACGATGCCCCGTTACCGCACTACTCATCGAACCCGATGTATCCAGACCAATCACGACCGGACCTGGCAGTTCTGGAACGTTTCCACAAGCAATCTCAGCTGCCTTGTGCAGCGCAGCCTTGATCTTCTGCGGAACTCCATCGTCTGCGTTCAAATAGGCAGCCAAGTACTGGTAAGGAAACTGTTTCGATCGCAGTACTTCCGCCTCATCCGAAATCCGGCCGGCAACGTAGTCCACCATGGCGTCGCTCTTAAGCACATCATGCCGTAGCAGCGTGTTCAAGTTCATACGCAATGCCTGCGGACCCATTTTGCGAGCCAAGGCCGCCCAAACTTTCGGTCCCTTCGCAGCGTCTGACAATAGGTCCCAGCGTACTGCGTCCAATCCACCAGCGATCAAGGCCTGAGCTTCCTCGCTTTCCGAACTTCGGTAGGCGTTTAACGACTGAGCTTCCACCGGCAAGTCGGCACCGCTTGCGGGAGCCCACTTCTCGACTTCCTTATCAGTCAACCAACCGAACAATGCTCGGCGAGCATTATCTTTTGGTGTTGGCCGAGCCATACGCAGGATGTCCCGCAGACTCGGATCGTTACCAATTGATGCGCTCAATAGCTTTCCGACCGATGCCGTGTTCAGCCAGCGCTGAAACGCTCTCTGCACCGAGCTCGACAAACCGATTCGCCCCTTGCCAGCCTTGTTCTTGAACTGGCCAGAACGAATCATCTGAAACACGGTGCGCAGTACACGACCATTATCGACCACACGGTCGAAGACGCGGTGCATTAGTTCCGTGTCACGAACCGACAACGCCACCAGCAATGCCGCTGGCATGTCCTTCATGAATGCCTTTTCACGAGCGTACAGGGCCAGCTTTGCCAGGTACTGATTGTCGTCGACCTCATCGATCAACTTTAGCACTTCATCCAGCTGGGTTTCGGCCGTGCTGTAGAATGCGTTTCCGAACGTACCCGTTGCCGCAATTTGAGCCAGGGCGAGCTTGGGGGCAAGCTTGTAGGCCTTTCCACCAGCTTCGTTGACGGCATTCGCCTTTAGTATTCGACCTATCATGCTTGCAAAGAGAGACTTATTGGCCATTGGTATGACCTCCTACCATAAAATGTTCGACGAAGGGTGGTTGAGAAAGGCTAGTGTCAATGACACTGTGCCATCGGTAACAGCGATGTATTCTCAACTAGCAGTCGAACGGGAATCGCAAAGCGGAGCGAAACAATGCTTCCTCCACTTACCCTTGTTCATTCGCGTGTTGTCTATTTATGTTAAAAGACTCACACGAACCGTTTAGGTTCGCACAAAAAACAACTGACGAAGTATGACCAGAGTTCCATGACGACAAGGGTCATTTGATAGCTCCCGCTATCGTGGCTGCGTTAGGAGCACGTCCTCGCAATCAGTGGGCAATCATTTGCCCTCAACTACGAAACGACTGGAACGAGGTTTGAACGAGAGTCGCCTTGCGGCATTCGGGCTTCCGACTTCGAGCAACAAGGTTGCCCGACCGTTGACAGGCATCTCTATCTTTGAAAAGACTCGTATGCCATTCACTAGTGGGTCACCCCACATCGCTACCTTAGGCCCGTCATGGAATCCCATTCGGCAGTTCCAGTTTTGCATTGGCTCACCATCGAAGTGATGGCTTAGATCATGTTTCTCTCGTGCAGATGTCATCCAGACATGCAGTCGATTCTTGGTTGTTTGCGACGAAGTATTGGCGCAGACCGTATTACTGAGCTACCAACAACCCATGGGGCTGTGGACAGGATTTGAACCTGTGGCCTCATCTTTCGATGCGCTCTTACCATGTAGTCCACTCCGGCAGTCGCAGTTTTTTCCTTCGCAGTCTAACAATTGTCTTTAAGCTCCTTTTATGAGTCTCCCAGGCCGCAAACGGAAGCACCCCAAGTAGGAGGTTCAGTTGCCGGTGTCGATGACTGGATTCGAACCAGCATGGATTTAATTACAAGGCAGGTACTTTTCTCCGCAAAGCCCCACCGGCCCTTAGCAGGAACGCAGTGATTCGAACACTGTCCATCGGCTTTGGAGGCCGAGTCCGCTCCCAGGCGAACATTCCTGTGGTAATAGGCAGTAGAGAATAGCAAAATGACAAAAGGCACCTGACGAAGTTTGGCCAGAGATCCGGCCCATGTGTAAATACCCAGTGGACCGGGCGGGATTTGAACCTGCTAAACCATGTACTCTGATCCGGCAGTCAAGTGCTGTACGAAAATACGATCGACGAAGTGATGTGTCAGAGGGTTTTACGGCGCTCTACCACTGAGCTACGGCGCAATGATTTGCATCAAAGTCGCGCCGATGGGATTCGAACCCACGACTTCCGGCTCCTGAAGCATGTACTCCAACTCGGCAGTCGATCGCCTGGAAGGCATTGAAGGATTGTGATCGAAGGGTTAGCTATCTAATCGCCTAGCTCACAATCCCCAAAATACCCAGCCAAATAACTCGACCAGGAATCGAACCTGGAACTTCCCGTTAGAAGCGAGAGGTGATATCCGCTTCACCATCGAGTCTTGTTCCTCGGATCCTTTGCAATCGGGTGAGCCAACGAAGCGGAAGGCATGGGATTCGAACCCACACAACTGTTACGTTGCACTGTCTAGCAAACAGGCCCGGCAAACCATATCCGGCTACCTTCCGTAGGAGGCGTTCAGACTTCAGACTTCAGACTTAACAGTTCACAGTTGCAAGCCCCGGAATCGAACCGGGTTACCGACCTTATGAAAGTCAGCTCAGCACCAACTAGCCTGCAGTGGTAGGCAAAAGACTTAAGGCTTAAGACCCATCGAGTTCTCCTGACTCCTGAAGCCTGAAGCCTCCCAGTGGTACAGGTGGGATTCGAACCCACAAACACTTGTTCCTAAGACAAGCCGCTCTGCCGTTGGCGTACCGCACCGAAGTTACTAGGTGGCGAATTGGTAGCAAAGCCAATCGCCACGCTCTAAATATTGAACAAGCGACCCATACCGGATTTGAACCGGCGATCTCCACCGTGACAGGGTGGCGTCCACTCCGAGCTGGACCGATGGGCCAAACATCCTAGAGACGCTACCGAGATTCGAACTCGATACAAGCATGTTTTGCAGACACGCTCCACACCAAGCGGATAAGCGCCCTTCCACCGAGTAGTCCCGGACAGACTCGAACTGTCGATCGACTGGATGTAAGCCAGTTGCCTTCGCCGCTAGGCCACAGGACCATAAGATTTCATCAAGGCGGAAGACCAGGGACTCGAACCCCGAAGCGGTTTTAGCGCCAGCCGTTTTCAAAACGGTTTCCTCATCCAGCCGGATATCTTCCGTTTACAAGGTGACCGATCGGAATCGAACCGACATAAACTTGGTTCACAGCCAAGTCCCTGGACCAATACAGGACGGCCACAGCACCGGCAGCAGGAATCGAACCTGCGTCTGGGCGATTAACAATCGCCTTCCCGTACCAACACAGGACCCACCGGTATAAGATCAGGCTTCAGACTTCAGACTTCAGGGGTCAGGTCTCAGGAGAGCTTTATGCGGGACTATCACAAACTACGTGCATTTGAATTAGCGGATCAACTTGCAATAGCAGTCTACAAATGCACCCAATCTTTCCCCAAAGAAGAGATGTTTGGACTTTCAGCTCAAATTCGACGAGCAGCAGTCTCAGCACCGTCAAATATCGTTGAAGGCTGCGCAAAATCCTCACAAGCCGACTACTCACGTTTCCTTGAAATAGCTTACGGCTCAGTGTGTGAAGTAGAATATCAATTAACGCTTGCCCAGCGGCTTGGGTACCTTGAACCACAAATTGCAAAGGACACTACTCTTCTTGCCAACGAAACCGGACGAGTACTCAAAATGGCTTGCTTCGCTCGCTGAGGTCTGACGCCTGATACCTGACAAGAGCGCCTAGTGAGAATTGAACTCACGTTTTCTGCTTGGCAAGCAGATGGGTTTCCACTACACCATAGGCGCTTATTGTTGGCTCAACCAAATTGTCAAAGATCGGCTCAGGAATCAGACTTCAGGCTCCAGTGCATTTCCTGGAACCTGATTCCTAAAACCTGACTCCTGCTTTCCAGTGGGATCAGTGGGGATCGAACCCACATCGTCCGGTTTAAGAGACCGGTGCATTACCTTGTCTGCCACAATCCCATTTACGTTTGCCTTCAAGTCGGCGTGGAAGGAATTGAACCTTCAACCTTCGTCTTATAAGGACGCTGCTCGAACCATCGAGCTGCACGCCGATCAGTGAGGCCGGAGGGATTCGAACCCACGCTTCGCGGATTAAAAGTCCGCCGTGCTGCCGCTACACCACAACCTCATAAATGGTTATGGCTATGCGTTTTAAGCGACTTGGTAATTGCATCATGTTCTCCTTTGTTGTCGAGTCATTTCAGTGGTAGCCCTAAGAATCGAACTCAGCGCAACCCGCGTTATCAGACGGATATGGGCACCAGCCCACGACTACCATTTCTTCCAGTCGGGTGTGTCGGAATCGAACCGCTCTCGATCGCCCCAAACGATCTGTGCCAGCCATTACACTTCACGCCCGTTCATTTTCTCCGTACCTTTAGCCTTTAGCCTTTAGCCTTTAGCCTTTAGCCTTTAGCCTTTAGCCTTTAGCCTTTAGCCTTTAGCCTTTAGCCTTCAGCCTTCAGCCTTCCCTCCTCCCTTTCTCCAATGGACCTGCAGGGAGTTGAACCCTGAAGCCTTGATTGCAAGTCAAAGCGCCGACCCGTCGGCAAGCCCTCCTATCAAAAACAAAAACAAAGTGGACTGGGAGGTGCTCGAACCCTCGTCTACGGCTCTTCAGACCGCCGCTAAACCATCTCAGCTACCAGTCCAACTACTCTTGTGTTAAATGCAGGCACGAAAAAACCCGGTGTCAGAAATAACACCGGGCCAATAACGACTTTCACGTTAAAGCGACCGAGTGTCACATCCGATGGGAATGCAGGGGGAGCATGCCCGCGCCATGGTGCAAATTAGGACTCTTGCTTCGATTAAATCGTTGGTGGTTCGTCCGTATGGAAGTCATGATCTTGCCCAATAATTTGCTGATAGGTTAAAAAGTACCGATACCTGGTGCTTAGCCGTGTTGGCGTTTGGTACTCGCAAGATAAGACGCCCCTGGAATCCCAAGGTTCGCAGCATTTTTATAATTTTGCGAAAAAGCCAACAGGGCGGCCCAGCCCTCTCTGCCACGATCAAACGGCCAGAAAATGACAGCATAAAGGCCCTTTCCCGCCTGCCGGCCCAGGCCATCATGGTCTGTAAGTGGCGCCAAATACGATTAGAATTTTGAACGGGCCAAATCCCCGCAGGTTTTCGTCAAACGGAACTTCGCTTTTCTGCCTTCGAAAGATTTATCACCGTGATTCAGCACGCTTTTATTTACCGCCGAAGTCCAATTGCTCTATTCCGCACAACATCATTACATCTCTGCGTCTCTCTCGTCTTAGGAACATTAGGCACACTCATGGCTGAGACACCTCCCGTCGCTCCTACAAAGGTCGTTGTAGACACCCACCACGGCACAACCATCTCCGACCCGTATCGATACATGGAGGATTTCAAGTCCCCGCTCGTTCAGGAATGGGTGAAGAAGCAGGCTGAGTTTGCTGAAAAGACGCTGCATTCACTGCCGGGACGAGAGACCCTGCTTGCTCGTGTCGTAGAGCTTGACGCTGGCTTGCCTTATAGCATCTCGGGAATTGTACGTCGTCCCAATGAAGATCTCTTTTATTTCAAGCAACTGGCTACTGAGAACGTTGCGAAGGTCTATTTCCGTGACAGCAAGACCGGTTCCGAGAAACTATTAATCGATCCCGAATCGTTTCCCAAGGCAAATGAGCAAGATCACTTTACCATTAGCTTTTTCCGAGTCTCTCCGGATGGATCAAAGCTACTCTACGGATTTGCGGCTTCGGGGTCAGAAGAGACTACGATCAAAGTGCTTGATCTTTCTACGGGCAACAATCTGCCCGACGCGATCGATCGCATTGAAGCGGAGTATGCATTACCTTCCTGGCTGCCCGATGGAAAATCGTTCCTATACAGTCGCCGCCGCAAGGTAGCAGCCAATGCGCCACCAACAGATGGCTATAAATTCACCCAGGCCTTTCGACATACGTTAGGAGCCAATGTCGAAGATGCAAGCCTCGTGTTTGCTCAAGGCGCAACTGGCTCTCCAACGATGGGAGAAATGGATTTTCCTGCCGTCATCATTCCCACAGGATCTACGTGGGCGGTTGGCCAAGTGCGCCACGGTGACGAGACCGACATTTCGCTGTACACCACACCCCAAGCATCCCTTGGCTCACCAGATGTTAAGTGGCAAAAGGTCTGTGACCGAAGCGATCAAGTAACCGGCTTTGCGGTTCATGGAGACGACATTTACCTTCTCACCGCGAATCAAGCGCCTCGCTTTTCTGTCGTTCAGACTTCGCTAAGCGCTCCAGACTTTAAGAAAGCCGCCGTCGTTGTTCCTAGTGGGCAATATGTCGTAAGCTCGATGTCGGTGGCGAAGGATGCGCTCTATGTGGGGATATTGGCTGGCGTTCCCAGCAAGGTCTTGCGAGTCCCTTACGCAGCGGATGCCAAGCCCGAGCCGCTTGAGATCCCTGCGGAAGAACCGGCCGGCTCCGTAGCTGTTTCCAATGCCGACATTCCTGGCGTCTTCATCAGCACTCGGTCTTGGAGTAGAGCAGGGAATCTCTATCGCTACGACCCCACAACAAAATCCCTGTCCGACACAGGTTTGTTGCCGCAAGGACAATTTGACGCTCCTGACTTTATTACTTCGACCGAAGTAATGGTTGCGAGCCATGATGGTATCAAGGTTCCCCTTTCCATCATTCACCGCAAAGACATTCGCCTGGACGGCAGCAACCCCACCTTACTTACAGGCTACGGAGCCTACGGCGCCACGTCGGCAATGCGCTACGATCCCACACAACTTGCCTGGATTGAGCGTGGAGGCGTACTGGCCGTTGCACATGTTCGCGGCGGTGGTGCCTTCGGCAAAGAATGGCATCATGGGGGACGAAAGCAAACCAAGCCCAACACCTGGAAAGATTTCATCGCCTGCGCCGAGTACTTAGTGAAGGCCGGTTATACGTCGCCCGCAAAGCTGGCGGGCAAGGGGGGAAGCGCCGGGGGCATTCTAATCGGCCGTTCGGTTACCGAACGCCCCGACCTATTCGCCGCCGCACAGATCTCTGTAGGCTGCACCGATATGCTTCGCTTTGAAACGACGATGAATGGTCCGCCTAACATTCCTGAATTTGGAACGGTAACCAAGGAGGATGAATTCCGCAGCCTCCTCGCGATGAGCACTTACCACCAAATTCGCGACGGCATCAAGTACCCTGCCATCATTCTGACGCATGGCATCAACGATCCTCGCGTAGAGCCATGGCAGTCGGCCAAGGCTACCGCTCGCTTTCAGTCGGCCAACCCCGACGGCAAGCCTGTGATCTTCCGTGTCGACTATCACTCAGGGCACGGCATTGGGTCCACCAAGAAGCAGCGGCAAGATGAGCTGGTTGATGTGTGGTCTTTTTGCCTTTGGCAGTTTGGAGATTCAGCATTTCAGCCGCGCTAAAACGCTAAATCGCCCGCGTATCGTCGCCCCTCCGCTGCATCCAATGGTGATTGTTGCTAGTGCTAACAATCACCTTGAAGTCGATCTAGCATTACTTCACGGTGAAAAACTGTTCGTATTCGTGTCGCAGCGATAACTTCAACTCGTGCCCCACGTAGTCGGCTAGTTCAGCAATCACAGCAAGGCGCTCGGCGTTTTGTTCACTTCGAGGATCGCTCAAGATGAGGCAGGCCAGTTGTAGGAAGTGATTCCTAGCACAGGCAACTTGCAGCGCAAAAGCAATCTCCCCCAGGATTCGTGCCGAGGTCACACGAGTGTACTTCTCTCCGTACGGCTGATCATTGATCACCGTAATAGAGTCGACATTCCAATGCCCATCATTCGTACGCCACAGATGAATCCCCCGAACCTTGCAAAGCTCAATGCTGACCGGGTGCCAAATGAAGTCAGAAAACTTCACAGGAGACGACAACCGCACTTCACCAACCGTCATCGAACCCAGTGTCAACGGATGGTGCTCGTTGGCACCATAAGGGTCGCCGTAGATATCGTTGACATCCGCCCCAATCACCACATCGGCAACAGGTTCGCGCACCAGCGATTCGATGTGCCTTTCAATCCAATGACTGGCGCGACGATCCAGCACAACGCGGATCTCTAACTCTTGATAATGTCGATAGATTGTAAATTTTACGGTGGACATTTTGTCCTCCATTCCCTTTGCGGGTCGCAAAACGCCTTTTCTCCAAAACAAAAACGGGATACGACAAAAACTGAGTGCTGCCAGAGACGGACTCGATTCCAAAAGATCGAGCACACAGGCAGAAGGCTGGTATCACGGCCCAGCGAGAGCACATCAAGTGCAGAGCTATCGAACGCTCGGTAACACACGAGCTGCTATGAAGAGCAGCCACAGAGGTGTCACCTCAAGGTATGAAAACCGACAAGTTGTAAGCAGCGTGCGACAGAACTGCGAAGATCATCATGGCCTAACCGCTTCTGCCACCATCATTGATCATAACAGGCAGGCCAAACCACCTCTAGGACTTTTTTCGAAAAACAACGGGCAGCATTCCGGCTCGCCGCGAACGCCTGAGCACAAACCGATCAATGGCCACATTGACGATCCTTGATCGGCGATATGCACTCTTCCACTGACCGTTCGACAGCATGTCCGCCGGAAATTGCAAAATTATCACCAACCCTTTTCTGGGTGGGAAACGTATAGGTCGTAGGCCGCAGGAATAGAGGCGAAGATCGCCAGCGACGACCCAAGCGACGCACGACGGCCTACTCAAGCAAGAAAGTCAAAGCCATGGAAAGCGCGACAATTTATCGCGGGTTGGCCGACGTGGTTCTCGTGATCCATGTCGGTTTTGTAGGGTTTGTCGTTTTCGGTCTTTTGCTGATCTTGCTCGGGGGACTTTTGAGGTGGGGCTGGGTCCGCTACCTCCCCTTTCGAGTGCTTCACCTAATGGCGATCGGCCAAGTCGTCGTCCAAGCGTGGCTCGGGATCATTTGCCCACTGACAACCCTGGAAATGTGGCTACGCGAGAAAGCAGGGGACTTTACCTACCAAGGAACGTTTATTGCGCATTGGCTGCAAAGCATCCTTTTCTATGAAGCCCCCGCATGGGTCTTTACCTTGTGCTACACGACGTTTGCGTCACTGGTAGTTGCCAGTTGGGTGCTGGTGAAGCCCAAGAACTGGCGAAGGCATGGTTCTGCTGTGTCGCTGCCGGATGAGTCCGTGCAGAATTCCTAGCCGTAATCGGGCCTAACTGCTGTTTGAATCACATACGTTTGCCCTGCACTTCGTCGGCCTTAAATTCTTTGATAGTCGTTTTTGCACCAAGGTCTTAAAACGGTTACCATAAGCCCTGGGTTTTATGGCAACTTGATGAAGGGATCGATGCATGCGACGTGCGAGTTTGAAGCTGTTAGTGGCAGGGCTGGTTATCGGAAGTACCATTGCAACTTGGCAGAGTGCGAGTGGACAAACGGCGCCTGGTGGCAAAGTGGACGACCACCAAAAGGTAGCAGCGACCGATTGGCCTTGGTGGCGCGGTCCAGCCCGCACGGGCGAGGCAAGTCCTGACCAAACCCCACCAACCACCTGGAGCAGTACGGAAAACATCGCCTGGAAGGCGGAGGTCCCCGGCCGAGGGCATGGCTCACCAACACTCGTCGGCAATCGCATCTTTTTGGCCACATCCGACGAGAAACAAGAGTCTCAATCGGTCATCTGCATCGACCGCAAGACCGGTAAGCAACTCTGGCTTACAGAAGTGCATGCCAAGGGGGCCATGCGAAAGAATGAAAAGTCGACCGCTGCTTCCTGCACCCCAGCCTGCGATGGCGAAAAGGTCTACGTGACATTTCCTAATAGTGATGCCATTGTCACCACCGCGTTAAGTCTTGATGGCAAGGTGGAGTGGCAAACTAAGGTAGCAGACTATGTAATCCACCAGGGCTATGGCTCTTCACCAGCCATTTATCAGTCGCTCGTTTTGGTCTCGGCCGATACCAAGGTAGGGGGCGCAATCGCCGGCCTTGATCGCAAGAGTGGCAAAATCGTCTGGACGCATGCTCGGCCCAAACTTCCTAACTACACGTCCCCCATCGTTCTCCACGTGGATGGAAAGGACCAATTGTTCCTGACCGGTTGTAGCCTTGTGACCAGCCTCGACCCTCTCACAGGAAAAGTAAATTGGGAAACAGAGGGGGCCACCGAAGAGTGTGTTACCTCAACGGTGACCGATGGCAAACGCATCTATTCCAGCGGTGGTTATCCGAAGAATCATATTTCGGCCGTCCTCACCGATGGCTCGGCCAAGCTGTCCTGGACAACGACCGACCGCGTCTATGTTCCGTCGCTTCTCTATCGAGACGGGCACCTGTTCGGTGTGATGGATGCCGGCGTTGCCGCCTGTTGGAAGAGTGACACGGGCGAATCGGCCTGGAAGCAACGCCTGGGTGGTACGTTTAGTGCATCCCCTGTGCTGGTTGGTGACAAAATCTACGCCACCAATGAAGCAGGCCAAACTTTCGTCTTCCAGGCTAGCGCAGATAAGTTCACCCAAATCGCTCAGCAACTCCCTAGGTGATGAGGCCTTTGCAACCCTGGTGATTTGCGACAGCCGGATCTATGCCCGCGTAGCAAACCAAGTGGACGGCAAACGCCAAGAAGTCCTGTATTGCATCGGAAAGTAACCCACTTTTTTCCCTGTTACTTTTGACCGTTTATCGCCCCGCGAATCGCGAAAACGGTCAGGCCCTTGTAGCTTGGGGCCAATAAATGCCCCAAGCTTGTTCAGCTTCAACGCCGGATCTCTTAGGCGTACATTCGCCAACTCTGCTCAGCAGCAAAAAACGGACTGGCCCGTTGTCGGCCTTTTGCTATCCTTCTTAGTTCGACTTCTTTTCTCTGCTGCCCTCTCGCGTGGTGCTAAATCATGCATGCTTCCCTTCGCTTTCGCTTGTGGTCGAATCTGGCCTGCGCGATTATTGCCGTGCTTATTCTGCTGTTGCCTACGGGACGCCTCCTCGCAGCCAGTCCCGTGATGGTTGCCCAGCAGATGCGCGAGTTCGACATCCTGATCGATGGTAAGCCGTGCGGGCAAAGTCGGATGTTGATTTCGGAGTATGAGGATGGTCATGCCAGCGTTGTGACAGCTGGCAAGATCAGCCTCAACCTGATCCTCTTCACGTTCGAATACGAACTTCGGGAATCCGAAGTATGGCATGGTGACAATTTCCTCCGCGCCGAAACAGAAGTCAACAATAATGGAACCAAGTCCAAGGTAACACTCAAAACAAACAAAGGGAGCAGCAAGGTTTCCAAGGATGGAAAGGAAGCAACAGGGCCCACCTTTTCCTTTAGCAACAACTACTGGCGCGTTCCCGGTGATGCCCACCTATCAAGGAAGGTCCACGTGCTGGAATCCGAAACGGGCGACGCCAAGGTCTGTACGCTTGAGCGTGGCGAGCCCTCCTCCCTAACCATCCAAGGAGAAAAACTCGCCTGCCGCCGTTATCACTTGAAGGGGGATCTACAAGTGGAGTTCGCCTTCGACGATCAAGGCCGACTCGCCTATCAAAAGACAAAGAAACTGGGCCGATTGGCAGAGCTAAAACTGAAAAGCATCAAGCCCATCGAAGTGACCGTAGCGGAGCGGTAAACCGCCCACGGCAGAATTTCGCCCCAGCCTAGACTCTGTCGAATTTGTCTCCTGACAAATTAGCTGTCACTGCGTTTGCCGTCCAAGCTGCTTGGCTATCTCGGACGGGAAGTAGTATTGCTCCCTTGCCAGCCTGTAAGATGATGGGGAATTCATTTCTTCATCGCGTCTATGTTGGCAGGAAACTATTCTATGCGCCGTTTGCTACAGGGTTGGGGCAGGGGAGCGATGGTCGCAATTTACTTTTGCGGGCTTGCTTATGGCTCAAACGTCCACGCACAGCAGAGCGACCCTTTAGCCGCCAATTTAAGTTCTCCTTTGGCTGCCGCACTTGATCCACAGATCTGGCGAAAAGAGAAGCGGATCATCGACCTGCATCAACATATCGGCAACCATCCCGACCACTTTCAGCGAGCCATTCGGATCCTGGATCAAGCAGGAGTCGGCACTGGCGTGATGTTGGGCGCGGGAACGGTTACCCATGCCGATGGGCAAAAGTCAGAGTTTGAAAACGCCCGCGACATGGCCAATGGCTTGTACCCCGGTCGCTTCATGCAGCACATGTTGTTGGACTACCGCGGCTGGGACCAACCCGACTGGAGCGAAAAAGCTGTCAAACAAATTGAAGAGGGACATCGCCTCGGGGCGTCTGGCCTAAAAGAGTTCAAGCGGCTAGGGCTTTTCTTAAAAGATGGACAAGGAAAGCTGATCAAAATCGATGATCCCAAGCTCGATCCCGTTTGGAAGCGATGCGGTGAACTGAATATGCCCGTCTCGATTCACGTGGGCGATCCGAAAGCGTTTTGGCTTCCCTATGATGATAAGAATGAGCGCTGGACCGAACTGAAGGACCATCGCAGTTGGTGGTTTGGCGATTCAGCAAAGTATCCGCCCCGCATGGAACTACTCGATGCACTCAGCCGGGTGATCGCACGTCATGAGAAGACAAAATTTGTCTGCGTTCACTTTGCCAACAATCCCGAGGAAATCGAATGGGTCGATGAAGCGCTCACCAAGTATCCCAACATGGCTGCCGATCTAGCGGCCCGCATTCCGGAACTTGGTCGCCAAGATCCGAAGAAGGTTCATGACCTCTTTGTAAAACATCAAGACCGAATCTTGTTTGCTACCGATTTCATGGTGTATGACAAGTTGATTTTGGGGTCGGGCGGGGATGCGGAACGCCCCAGCGACGAAGAAGGGGTGAGCTTTTATCAAAAGTGCTACCGCTGGCTGGAAACAGACGACAAGGATTGGGAGCATATGACACCCATCCAAGGAGATTGGAAGATCAGCAGCATCCACTTGCCCCCGGAAGTCTGTCGCAAAATCTACTTTGACAACGCTCGCAAGCTACTCGCTCGTTCCATTCCCCTTCCAACAATCCAGGCCAAGCACATCGATCGCGACTTCGTTCCCGATGGAACCTTCACCGAACAAGAATGGCAACAAGCCACCCCGACACGTCTAGAATATAACTCGTTTGATAGCGCAGCCCATCCTGAGCTTAGCACGCCTGTAAAAGTACTCTGGTCAAACAAGTTCCTATACCTCGGGTACGAGGCACCCTTTACAAAGCTAAGCGTATTCACTCCTCCGCAAAAGGAAGAACGCTTGGGCTTATGGGACAACGATGTCGTCGAGGCTTTTATTGGCACCGATGAAGTACATCCTGGTCGTTATACCGAATATGAATGGGCACCTACCGGCGAGTCACTCGATCTCAAGCTCGATTTACCCCAGAAGGACTTTGCTTGGACAGCCGGGGCAGAATCTTCTGTAACCATCGACGAAGCCACCAAAGTCTGGCGTGTGGAGGTCCGCATTCCTCTCACAGCCCTTTCAGAAGCCTCGCCCAAAACGGGCACACGCTGGCGGATAAATCTGTTTCGGCATGATCGGGCCAGCAACACCGGCCTTGCCTTTTCTCCTACGCTGAAGGGCTCCTTCCATGCTCCCGAACGCTTCGGCTGGCTGGAGTTCGTAAAGTAGATATCCAATCCCTGCCTCGATTGCAGTTCTTCCTCGTTAAGTGAGAATTTGCCATGGCGACGGACTCACTCACGTTTGATGAATCGCTTGTCGATGCGGCGGTTGCCCTAGCAGCCGAATTACAAACGCGAGCGGCGGAATTGCAAACCTCTGCGGAGAAGAAGCAACAGTCCGAACTTGACCGGATGCTAAAGCATCCACACGACAAGGCGACGCTCGTACAGCTCACCGACCAAGCCTTTCGCTCCCAAGCTGCGGCCCGAACTGCGGAGCAATTCGCCCACATTCTCGACATTCAGGGGATTCCTCGTTTCTTTAGCCCTCTCGACCAGGCACTACTTGGTGGGTTTCAAGCCTTTGGGGGCTGGCTTCCAACGGTCACTGTTCCACTTGTCAAAGCACATCTGCAGCACGAAACCGCCAACGTTGTTCTTCCTGCAGAACCGGACCTTTTACACGAGCACCTTGCCGCGCGACGCAAGCAGGGCGTGCGGATGAATTTGAACTTCCTTGGCGAAGCACTACTTGGCGAAGAAGAAGCCCAGCATCGGCTGAACAAGTATCTTGAGACCCTTAATTCGCCCGAAGTTGAGGTGATGTCGGTCAAGATCTCCACCATCTATTCGCAAATCTTGCCAATCGCCAAAGAGCACACGCTACACCACCTTTGCCAGCGGATGGAACTACTCTACCGGCAAGCAGCCCATGGAACTTTCACACGTCCCGATGGGACCGTGGTTCCCAAATTCATCTACCTCGACATGGAGGAGTACCGCGACCTTCCACTGACGGCCGAAGTCTTCATGCGCACGCTCAGCCGCCCCAGCCTCACCCAAGTCAGCGGAGGAATTGCTCTGCAGGCGTATATTCCTGACTCCTTCGCCATGCAGCAGCGAATTACGGCCTGGGCTCGAAAGCGCGTGGCCCAGGGTGGCGCCCCGGTCACCATTCGCATTGTGAAAGGGGCCAATATGGAAATGGAACGGATCGATGCAGCCCTGCACGATTGGCCGCAGGCCCCATTTCGCTCCAAGGCTCAGACCGACGCCAACTACAAGCGCATGTTGCAGTTTGCCTTACGTCCCGAGCATCTGGCCGCCGTGCATGTCGGCATTGCCTCTCATAATCTGTTTGATGTCGCCTATGGTCTGATCTTGGCACACGCGAGCGGGGCAGGGGACCGTGTGCAGTTTGAAATGCTCGAAGGGATGGCCAACCATCAGCGGCGAGCACTGCTCGAACGGACCGATCGCTTACTCCTTTACGCCCCCGCCTGCCGTAAGGAAGAGTTTCTTAACGCCATCGGCTACCTCATCCGTCGCCTTGATGAGAACACGGGGCCCGAAAACTTTCTTGGCCATGCGTTTCGACTGAAAGTGGGTAGTACCGACTGGAAGCTACTGGAGCAAGGATTTCGCGACGCCTTTCGCACGCCTCTCTCATCCGCTCCCCAGCGCAAACAAAACCGTCTGGAGGAAGCCAAACACTCCCCTCGCGCAGAAATGCCCTGGTCATCATTGGAAAATGAGCCCGACACCGACTGGGCTTTGCCGCATCATTTTGACTGGGCACAATCGATTGTGCAGCGTGATCCTGGCAAACGCTCCGGACAGGTTCTTCCGGTCGTTGTCGCCGGCTACAACGTTTCGGACCGCGTCACCAAGCCCTGCCTGGATCCTTCGCGTCCCGGCGAGGTACTTTGCCACTATGCACTGGCCACCAGCGCCGACGTTGAAGCCGCAGTCACTTGCGCTCGCGAAGATGCCGACGGCTGGCGCAGCCGATCAGTGGACCAGCGTAACATGGTCCTAGGACAAGTTGCAGCAGAGCTAAGGCAAGCGAGAGCTGACCTACTCTGGGCTGCGCTGCAAAACGGTGGCAAACTTTTCACCGAGTCCGATCCCGAAGTCTCTGAGGCCATTGACTTTGTCGAGTTCTACCGCTCCACGGGTCGCCGATTCTTTCAGCTCGAATCGGTAGAAGCCAAGCCTGCCGGTGTGGTAGTCGTCGTTCCGCCGTGGAACTTTCCCATCGCCATTCCATGCGGCGGCATCGCGGCGGCACTCGCTGCTGGAAACACCGTCATTCTAAAGCCCGCTTCCGACGCGGTCCTCGTCGCGTGGGAGTTGTGCCAATGCTTCTGGAGAGCAGGCATCTCGCAAAAGACGCTTCAGTTTTTGCCTTGCCCCGGCAGCGGCGCCGGCAGTGAACTGGTCAGCCACCCCAGCGTAAGTGTAGTAATCCTCACAGGGGGCACCGAGACTGCGCTCAAGATGTTGAATCAGAAGCCCAATCTGCATCTATCGGCCGAAACGGGCGGAAAGAACGCCACCATCATCACGGCACTCTCCGATCATGAACTGGCGATCAAACATGTCGTCCACTCGGCCTTCAGCCACGGCGGGCAAAAGTGTTCGGCCACGTCACTTCTTTTGCTTGAAGCAGAAATCTATGACGATCCCAACTTCAAACGGATGCTGTGCGACGCCGTACAAAGCTTGCACGTTGGGTCTGCATACGAGCTTCATTCGCGATTGGCGCCGCTCATCCACGCCCCTACTGGTGCATTAGAGGAAGCGCTCAAAGTATTGGAACCAGGCGAATCCTGGGCAGTGATGCCACAGCAGGTTGGCAATTACCCCAACCTCTGGTCACCAGGTGTAAAGTACGGTGTCCAGCCCGGCAGTTTCACGCACCACACGGAATTCTTCGGCCCTCTACTGGGTGTGATGCGATTTAAGACACTGGCCGATGCAATCGAAATTGTCAATGCAACGGGCTACGGCCTAACGAGCGCAATCCATAGTCTCGATGATCGCGAAATTGAGGCCTGGAAAGAGGGAATCCAAGCCGGCAACCTCTACATCAATCGCGGTACTACAGGCGCCATCGTCCTGCGGCAACCATTTGGCGGCATGGGGCTCTCCTCCGTCGGTCCCGGGCTCAAGGCTGGGGGCCCCAACTATGTCGCCGGCCTTATGAAGTTTAGCGACAAGCCGCCTTCTGCAATTCCATTGGCCAGTGAAATCGTTGATCCCGATTTGGTTTCCGTCGCATCTCACCTCGATGTTGCCAGTATCAACGATGCAAAGCTCGTTCGCGTCCTCGTCAGCTACGATTTCGCATGGCGCGAAGAATTCTCGCAAGAACACGACCACTTCATGCTATTAGGGCAAGATAACGTGCGTCGCTATCGCCCATTTCGAGAAATAAGCGTTCGGATTTTGTCCCAAGATAGTCGCTTGGACCGTATCGCCCGACTGGCTGCCGCACACCTCACCGGCGCCCGCGTCGTCGCCAGCTGTGCACCATCCTGCCCACCTGACTGGCAATCGGAAATCAGCCACCTCACGCAAACCTGGCAAGAGCCGATAGAGATCTGCACCGAGTCCGATGAAGAACTCCTGACCCGAATCGATGGCAACCGTCAGGTTCGCCTCCGCTTTGCCGCACCGGACCGCGTCCCTTTGTTGCTTCGCCAGTACGCCGCCAAAACCGGCATCTATCTGGCCGATGTCCCCGTCAGCAGCGAAGGTCTCGTAGAACTCCTCTGGTATCTGTCAGAGCAAAGCATCTCCTACGATTACCATCGCTACGGCAACCTAGGCATCCGCTCAAACGAAGAACGCCGATCGCTAGTGGATGCTTAAGCCAAGCATACCTTCACGACCAAGCTGGGCCCTAACGGTCTACTTGTAAGGCATTTATCTTTCCTTGCTGAATGGCTTTGACTAACTGGGCGTGATCATCTTCCGCCTGTTTTGCGTACGAAAAGGCGAACTCTGTTACCGCCTTGGCGAACTTTTCGCCCTCCACGGTCATTCCCATATAGCTCGCAATCCCAGCAGCAGACCCCGACTTGGCGTGGGCTCGCGCCAGTGCAAAGCCACAGACTGTCACATAGTGGGACATTTCCTCTTCATCCATTAGCAAGACATCGACGCTCGCCTTCATGTCGCGCAACTGCCGAATGTAGTAATCGCGACCATCGTCGGACCTTGCCCAACCCAGAAATTGATCACTAGCGGCTTGCATGATCCGCTGGGCAGTGACGATTCGTTCTCCCTGGTTGGCAAAGCTCCAAGGAGCAAAAAAGGGAGTCCCTGTAATCCCTTGATGCTTCTGCACATAATTTGCCAGCCCCGACTCCGTCGCTTGCTTCATTTGCAACAGAAGCGGCGAGCCATCATTGGCCAAAAACAGGGCAATGCGACGGCGCAGCCCCACGCTTCCAACGCCTACCACCTTAAAGGCCGCATCCGCAATCTCGTAATGATCAAAAAGTAAGCGGCGATCAGCCTGTAGCGACTCACGATATTTGCCAAACAGATCCGCCAGTTCCTCATGCACTTCATGCTTGTCCGGCGGATGAAAAACGAGGGGTGGACTATCCACAATCCGCAGCTTTCCTCCCACCATGGCCGCCAGACGCGGCGTTTGCCGCTCGGCCGAGCGTTTCTGCGCCAAATCAATGGCCCGCTTATGCATTCTTCGCTCGGTTTCATCGGTGGAATTCGCCAGAAGGAACTCATCCTCCAATCGAAACGATGCGATCTCTAGCGGGCTTTTCAACGCAAACTCCGCCATTCTCGCTCGGTAGGAGTTCACGGCCGCCATCGCCAGCGACTCTTGATCCGCCGCTCGAAATCCCCTTACTTGAGCTGCCACAACCACACTGGAGGCCAGACGTTTAACATCCCATTCCCATGGAGCTACAAAGGATTCATCAAAATCATTGATGTCAAAAATCAGCCGCCGCTCCGGTGTTGCAAACCAGCCAAAGTTTTGCAAATGGCAATCACCACACGCTTGAACCAAGATGCCAGTGGTAGTCGCACCTGATAGATCGTCTGCCATTACTGATGCAGAGCCACGCAAATAGGCCAGTGCAGACACTGCCATTCGCCCATAGCGCATCGGCACCAGTTCTTCCAATCGATCCGCATTCGTTTGGGCAATCGTTCGCAGCGGATCACGATTAGGCTTCGGCGTAAACGCCGCTTGTTCAGACCGGGGAGCTTGCTCCCGTCGCTGTTTTCCCAATTCCATCCATTGTTGACGAGTTAGCATTGCATCCAGCCGTGTAGCCATTCAAAAGAAGAACCTTGGATACAAACACGGCTACTCTTTAGGCAGCTTATAGGCTTCACTTAGACGCAAAAAGGCAAACTCCACATAGCGTCCTACTACCAAGATGAGGATCGCCCCAACAAACGCCGGCAGCACAAGCTGCCAGTATCCCATTCCGCAGCCTGTCCCCAGCACGGCCGAAATCCAAATACTAGATGCGGTCGTAAGTCCGTGAATCTCTTCGCCAGTCTTAATGTGCATGATTACGCCAGCACCCAGAAAGCCGATGCCGGCTAGGATTCCCTGTACCACATGCAAGACACCATCGGTTGCCACTTTCTCTGGCCCATTGACCGCCCAGATGGCACAGACCGTGATTAGCGATGAACCCAGGGCCACCATCGCCATCACTCTCAGACCAGCCGGCTTACGATGAAGGTCCCGGTCGATCCCAATCACCGCTCCCATGATGATCGCAGCGCCTAACCTGGTGACGACCTCGGAAAGCTGATCGATATTTTCAAACTGCATGGCGTTCACGCTCCACGAAAACATGCTGCCAGCCATAACCGGCGCACGAAAGCTGGGCGAAAACAGGGATTGGAGGCTCATCCTGCGCCAATAACGCCTCCAACCCCTTCAACCCTACAGCTGCTCCGGGTCTCCCGCAAGCAGTGGCGAAGCTAACCAAAGCTTAATCCTCGGCCTTGCCATCATCACTCATTTTGACGATGCGTGGATCAAAGCGAGCCAGCACTTCTACCAGATCCTCTTGCTCACGCATGACTTGATGGATGTCCTTATACACATCAGGCACTTCGTCCGCCCCGGCTGAAAGGATTCGCACTCCTTGAGCCTCTAGCCGCTTCTTCGTCGTTCCAAAACTGAACTGCTGACGGGCTTGAGTACGGCTCATCTTGCGACCGGCACCATGCGACGCCGAGTCGAAACTAGCAGGATTCCCCTTTCCACGCACGACAAACGCTGGAGTAGCCATGCTGCCTGGAATCACTCCCAGCACTCCCTTACCCGCTGGCGTAGCTCCCTTGCGATGCACGATCACCTCCCGACCTTGATGCATTTCCTTCCAGGCAAAATTATGGTGGTTTTCAATCCCCTCCAAGATGCGCACACCCAGGGCCTTGCTCACCAATCGGTGGATCACCTCATGGTTCGCAGCAGCGTATTCCCCCATCAAATTCATAGCCGCCCAGTATTCTTGGCCCGCTTCACTTTTCATATCCAGCCATGCCAAACGGTCAAGTTGCTCAAGCGACTTAGGAAGGCGTAGTCGCGCGATACGGCTATACGTATCACAAACCGTCGCTCCCGTTCCACGACTTCCGCTATGCGAAAGTAATGCAACATACTTTCCTGGCTCTAGGTCAATGTCAGGCTGTTTCTCTTCGAGAGTCAATACACCAAACTCAACAAAGTGATTTCCTGAACCGCTTGTTCCCAGTTGCTTTCGCGCCCGATCTTTGTTCTCACGAGTCACACGTGTGATCGTCCAATCTTCGTCAAGTACCGAATGGTCTTGTGGCTTTTCATGGGTGGAACCAATCCCAAAACGGGTCCCTTTGTCGATTGCATGCTTGTACTGATGAAAACGCGTATCCAACGTTTCCACCGGCATGTCCAAAATAGACAGCTTCATCCGGCATGCAATGTCCACTCCCACCGCATACGGCACAACCGCTTCATGCAGGGCCAGCACGCCACCAATCGGCAAACCATAGCCAACATGCGCATCTGGCATCAGCGCAGCACCAATCGCCATTGGCAGCTGGCATGCCACCTTCATTTGCGCATGAGCACCAAAGTCGATCTCGCTTCCCCATGTGGTATACGCGATCGGTTCCATCAAGGCTTGGGCTTCATGCTCTTGAATCTGTTTTGCCAGCGAGCCCCAAAGTGGGTCTTCCAAGTATTTGCTAGGCTCAAGAACGATCTCTTGCATCATTTTTGCAATATCGATGTCCTTGATCTTTCCGCTGTCAGCCGCATCGCGCAAAACTCCCATCGCTGCCGAAATGCACAGCTCTGGAATACCTGCCTTGCGTAAGGATTGCACGTTCATAACTAACCTTGATCGTTCACTCAGATGGAAGCCTTGGGTTATTCCGCACCTACAAGCACGCGGCCAGCCCCGGTCCGTAATCTAATTTCTACTGCTTCCAAGGAGGAAGGACGCTCCCAAAGGTTCGCCCTTTTACCTACCGATTCTTCTGCCTACCACTGCCAATACAAAGCGGAATATTCGATACTTACCCGGAATCCGCAGCTAATGCGGGCCAAATCGCCCATAAAACTTCGCAAATTCCTTGACGACAAGGGGTGCAAGAGTCAGAATTTAACCAATCTGTCGATTGGGCTTTGATTTCACCCTAGTTCCGGAAGAGGTTCCTCTTCCTCGCCCACCTGCTACTTATGTTTTTTACCCGGTTAAGTACGCTCGCACTCCCCACACGGCGGTCGCAACTTGTTGCGGCAGCGGTGTTTGTGGTTTGCTGCGCGTTGCTCGGGTGGAGCCAAGTACAGGCCGGCTGCGGCGATTACGTCTTTGTTCGCGATGCTCAAGGTCGCCTCGTGCCAGCCGCTTCGCGAATGCACGGGCATCAGCACGCCTGCCCCGGCGGAAACTGCGGTCAAGACCAAGCCGGCAGCTTGCCCAGCGCTTTGGCTAAGCAAGCCAGCACGCCACTCGGCGGACAGCAACCCGCCAAACGTGGTTGCCAAGGTCCATTTTGTAATGGGGGCCCTCAACTGCCGTTTGTTCCCTTTGCTCCCGCGCCTGTCCCAAACTCATCAGCTCGTTCATTTGCCGCTCTAGTCGGAGGTCCACAAGACGCCGGCGCAGCTTCGCTTGCAGGCGAAACCTTGCGCCACTCCCGTCAATTGCTGGCCGTCATTCACGCTCCCCAAGACATCTTTGAACCTCCACGGCTTTCTTAAGCTGCTCCCTTCGGATGGCTCAGGTTCCACCCTGGCCTACCTATCTTTTTGAGGTTTGTCGTCGCGGTAACTTCCTGCCTAGCAGGCTGGTTGCCAAGTTTGTTGCTGCCAGAACTGGGCAAGCATGGCTAAGACGTTTCGCATGGCTTTAATTCCATACCATCCTTCCATGCGCTAGGTCATTTGCTTTGCTACCAATAGGGCAGGGGCCTTGCCGTTGCAAGTGCCTCGCCAGAGATAAAGCGTGCCACAGGAGAAAGCCCCTGCGGTTCTGCTGCTTGTCATTTTTCAGATATTCATTCTTTCGTAGGATTTGTTCGAATGTCACGTAAACACTCGGGTTTCACGCTGGTGGAACTACTCGTTGTGATTGCCATCATTGGCGTTTTGGTTGCGCTACTGTTACCTGCAGTACAAATGGCTCGCGAATCCGCACGGCGGGCACAGTGCAGCAACAATCTCCGGCAATTGAGCCTGGCGACGCACATGTACCATGATGCGCACAAGTGCTTGCCCCCGGGATACACGAGCACCACCAACTTTTCCACTCATGCCTACCTGCTTCCATTCCTTGAGCAGGATGCACTGCAAAAGATGATCAACTTCTCGGTGAAGTGGAACGATCCACTCAATGTCGCTCCCATCGCCAAGAAGGTCCCGGGCTTTATCTGCCCGTCAGACCCGCAATCCCAAACGCCTATTGGCTGGGCTGGCAATAACTACCGTGCATGCCAGGGAAGTGGCATCCTTCATGGACTTCCTTCCACCGTTTCCAGCGATCCCAACTACAACTTTCCTGGTCCGAATGGTGTCTTCTTCTTAGACAGCGGCACCACCTTCGGCGAGATCATCGACGGTACTTCCAACACCGCCTGTTTCAGCGAACACACCAAGGGCGATAGCAACAATGGTCTTGCCAGCAAGTCGGACACCTTCTGGCCCAAGACTTATCCAAACACCCCTGACGAAGCGGTTGCTCAGTGCGAATCGATCGACTGGCAAGACTTGCAATACCAGCGAGTGTCAGACGTCGGCACACCTTGGCTTCAAGGTTATCACTCGACCACGGTTTACCACCATGTTTCGCTTCCCAACAAGCGTTCCTGCATGTTTCCTCCTGGTCGTATTAGCGTAACCGCCAAGAGCGCCCACCCCAACGGCGTTCAAGTGGCCATGTGCGACGGTGGAGTTCGTTTTGTAGCCAATAATGTGAACATCTACACCTGGCGTGCGATTGGATCGCGCCACGGCGGCGAAGTCACCGACAACAACTGGTAAGACCGCCGGTCGAAAGCCGTGCGAATCCCCTCAAAACACTTCAAACACCAGGAACGACCACTTATGTCCTATCAAACCCTTTCAATACGCTTTGCTTGTTCGCTATCGTTGCTTTTTGCGATGGCCATCGTCTTCACAGGCTGCAGTGGGAACCACACGCCCCCTGCGGTCGCTAATTCGGACAAGGCCCTTGAATCCCTAAAGACCACTCTTGATAGTTGGCAAGCCGGCGCCACGCCAGATGCACTTCGCAAAGCAAAGCCAACCATCCTGGCTGCAGATGATGATTGGCAAGCGGGTGTTCGCCTTGTGAAGTACGAAGTGAGCACAACGCCGCAAACGGCTGGAACGGCACAATCGATTCCCGTAGTCCTCGACCTTGAAGGCCCTGCCGGTACACAGCGCAAAGCAGTCAACTACATCGTCAATACCAACCCGATCCTTTCCGTCGTTCGGCAAGAGCAAGAATAGTCGTTTGGTAGCACTTTCATCTCCACGGCACGCCTGTCTTCAAACCCTTTTTAGGCCGATCATGAAACAACTTCTTTCCTCCATGGGCTTGGTCACTGCCATTTCCCTAGCGGCGTTTGGCACAACCGGCGCTCAAGAATCCAACAAGCCAAAACCGATCCCGGCATCACGCCCCGCGATGAAGCAGGCCCTTGACGACCTAAAAACTCGCCAGCCTCGCCTCCCTTTGCCTGCTCCCAGCGAAGACGACAAATCCAGTGGTGATCAGCGACGGCTCGTCAACAATGGCCGGATGCGGCAGCTTTACTTGGGTGACCTATTCCCTCGTAGCGCCGGTACGCGAGAAAAAGATCCCAACATGACACTCGACAACGCGTTCACGGTGGAGTTCTTTTGGATTGCCTCCCGCGTGAACAACTGCCACTACTGTCTTGGTCATCAAGAGAACAAGCTGATTGCCGCGGGCCGTACCGAAGATCGGATTGCAGCCTTGGATTGCGATTGGTCGCAATTTAATGATGAAGAGCGTGCTGCATTTGCATTCGCTCGCAAGCTGACCTACGAACCCCACCGCATTAGTCCGGCTGATCTTGCAGCACTAGAAAAGCACTACAAGCCGTTACAGGTTTTAGAGATCTGCTTTTTGGTCGCCGGCTACAACAGCACCAATCGTTGGACGGATGGAATGGGAATTCCCCAGGAAGACCACCGCACCTTTGTCACCGAGACACCGCAGAAGTATCAAACGCTCCCATCGCAAGTCGCCCCTATGGGTCCCCTTGATCGTGGGCCTCTTGAACCTCGCAGCGAAGTTGAGGCGCGATTGGTCGCCTGCAAATCTCGCAAGGCCATACTGCCATTGGTCTCCGAGGCTGAGGCTCGTAAGATTCTAGACGACAGCTCAAACCAGCCTGTTCCACAGTGGGTTCGTCTGCTTGCCAACTTCCCCATCTCCGGTAAATCACGGATCGAGGGAGTCATTGCTTCTCGCACCAAGGGGAACATTTCGCCACAGCTCAAGGCGCAGATTGACTGGGTCGCTGCACGTCAGGATCGAGCCTGGTACGCCTTGGCTGATGCTCACGCCCGGCTTCACAAGCTGGGACTTACCGATGATCAAATCTTTGCACTGGATGGCGATCGCAAACAATTGTCGGACGCAGACCAGGCCGCGTTGCATGTCGCCCAAAAGTTGACAGCAACTCCCCAGGTCATCACCGACGCCGACATTGCTCCACTTCGCAAACACTTTAAAGACGCTCAGGTTGCCGAAGTGGTCTATTACATTACGCAGGCTGCATTCTTTAATCGCGTTACAGAACCCGCGCAACTTCCAGCAGAGCAGTAGTCCTGTCCTTGGTGGATTGCCAGCTGATTTCTCAATCGGGCTCTAGGCGTTGGCCTAGGGCCCGATTTTTTTATTGGCCTGCCAGTTCCAGTCGTGCACTCCAAAACCGACAGTTCGTCGTCTTATATTCTGACGTTCTTACTATGTCAATTTTTCGCATGAGCATCTAACAGCCAGAAGCTTCCTAATCATTTTTTAACACCCGCACAGGTCAAACCATCCCCCCATAGCAACGGAGACTCACGACCGGCAACTGTCTTTCATGCCCGTTCCTATAAACAAGCCTTTTGCGGGATGGCGCATGGCCGTTGAGATGGGCTCCCGCCAGCATGAAAATTGACTCTAACTTCCGCTGGTTGCATTCCTCACGTAACTTCCTCCATAGATCAAGCCTCACCGATACGAGTTTTGCCACCAGTCTAAGAACGTCTCTCGTAAAGCAAGAACTCGATTCGCAATCCCAACACCCAGGTGATTGCGTCAAAATGGAGTGATGGCTTATGTCGAAGCAGCTAACGAAATCGTTATCACCACCTCCGGCTTCCAAGGAGGGAGTCGCTGCAATAGGTGATAACGCCTCACCTAATGATGCCACGGCGTTTTATGAAAAGGGTGTCGTCTCGCCAAAGCACCTAAGCTCTGTACAAGTCTCCCCTAATCTCAGGAGCTTACATTGCGACAGAAACTTTCCCAGCGGCATCGACCCACCTGATAACGGTGAGTTCAAAGCTGCACCTGCTACCACCATTGATGGCGCTTCTTCTAACCCACGGTACCTCATCGGCAAAGAACTGGGCCGCGGTGGCATGGGGGCAGTATTTGAAGGTTGGGATGTTCAGCTCCAGCGACGTGTGGCCATCAAAATCATTCGCGAAGAAGAGTGCACAAAACCTAATAGCCTTCTTCGGTTTTTTCGTGAGGCCCGAATCGCAAGCCGCTTGCGCCATCCCGGCATCATTTCGATTCATGAATTCGATATTACCGAGGATGGGCAAGCCTTCATTGTGATGGGAATGCTCTACGGCCCCACATTGAACGAGTTGCTGGATTCCATTCAAGACCGCGTCACAGAGTTACCCTCCCTCATCAGCACCTTTTTTCAAGTCTGCCAAGCCATCGCCTACGCCCATTCTCAAGGAGTGATTCACCGCGATCTCAAGCCCGCCAATATCATCGTCGGACGCTTTGGTGTTGTAACCGTTCTCGATTGGGGACTGGCCAAGGTCATTGGTGAGCAAGAACCGCCCCCAGACATCGCAGGCACTGATTCGCTGCACGACTCTGCCGCTTCCCACACGAAAGCCGATGGAACCGTGGCAGAGCCCTATTTCCTGCGAACCGAAGTCGGCACCATCTTCGGTACCCCTAGCTATTTGGCCCCCGAGCAAGCAGCAGGCGACATCGATCGAATCGATAAACGCTCAGATGTTTTTGGCCTCGGTAGCATTCTGTGCGAAATCCTTACCGGCCGACCTCCATTCCTTGGCAAAAGCCTACTAGAGATCCACTCCAAGGCCATGTCAGGCGACACGCAGGAGGCGATCGCCATGCTGGATAGCTGCATGGGCCCGCGTCCGATGGTCATCCTGGCAAAGCAATGCCTCTCTCCCAATCCGGCAGACCGCCCGCAAGATGCCAGTTACTTGGTAAACGCCATTACCGAGTATCTCGAGTCAGGTCAACGTCGAGCCGAACAAGCGCTGGTTCGCTTCTTTGATCTCTCCCTCGATCTGTTTTGCATTGCCAACTTCAACGGCTACTTTTGCCGCGTCAATCAGAATTTCTCTCGCGTACTGGGCTACACCTCTGAGGCACTCACTTCCTGCAAATTCCTCGAGTTCATTCATCCCGACGATCACGCCAGCACGATCCACGAGATCGAAAAGCTATCTCGGGGCGAGCCAACAATTCAGTTCCTCAACCGCTACCGCCATGCAGACGGCCACTATCTCTGGTTCGAATGGACCGCCAGTTCCGAGATTGAGGAACAAGCCATCTATGCCGTAGCGAGAGATGTCACCGAACGGATGAAAGCGAATCATGCCTATCAGCAACTCAAAGAGGAACAAATCCGCCTGGCAGAAGTGGTCAACTCCGCCGACGATGCGATCATCGGCAAGGACCTAAACGGCATTGTATTCAGTTGGAACAAAGGCGCGGAAAAGGTCTTTGGTTACACGGCCGAAGAGATCGTGGGACGTTCCTTAGCTGTGCTACTACCACCGGAACGACTCAATGAAGAAGAACAGATCCTCAAACTCTTACAGCAAGGGCATACCTTCGATCACTTTGAAACCGTACACCTCCATCGAGACGGCCGACGCTTAGACATTTCGGCCACAATCTCCCCCATTCATGATTCTCGAGGCAACATCGTTGGCGCATCAAAGATCGCCCGCAATATTAGCGAACAGAAGAAGCTACGAAGCGCGCTAGAAAAAAGCCGCCGCGAACTGATTGACTTCGCCGACAGCGCCCACCTACCGCTTCACTGGGTAGACGCCAGCGGAACGATCCTCTGGGCCAATCAGGCAGAACTTGACCTGCTCGGCTACCTACGAAGCGAATACATTGGCTACCCCGTCGCACGATTCCATGCAGATCCTTCCGCCATCGACGAGGTGCTGGCAAAGCTCATCAGCGGGCAGTCCCTCAAAGGGTTCGAAGCGCGCCTGATCGCCAAAGACAAATCCATCAAATACGTGTCGCTCTATTCCAGCCCCTATATCGAAGAGAACCAGTTCCAGCATACTCGCTGCTTTACGGTCGACATCACCGAGCTAAAAAAAGGAACGACCGGAAACCGTTTCCATCAAGATTAAAGCGACCTATTTCGGCTTGTTGTCGCCATCACGCAGTTTTTTGTTTTCCGCCCGCAGTCGCAAGTTCTCTTCTTCCATGGCTGCCATGGCATCACTTCCGTGACTTGCCTTGTTGGAGGCGGACGAAAATAAAACCGCCGCCAGGACTACGCCACCACCAACCACCACTACGGCAATGATGATCAGTTCAATAATTCCAACACCCAAGAATCCTAAAAGCATATTCCCCTCGGTTGAATGAAGTGCATTTTTGCCATCCCCCCGTAAAAGAGCATCTTCATGCTGCCGAAGTCAATCCATAAAGCTCCATTAGGTGCAAAATGGGGTTTACCATCCTTGGCAGCGGCAGAAACAAGTTTTTTTTCTGCGATTCGCTGCCCCCACATCCTGGCTTTACTGGCACGAAGCCCTGGTCGCAAACAGTTTATTTCACGCCACTTACGGCAATGCATTCCCCGCGGGAACACCCTCTGCTTCGTGCCCCGAAGGCCGCACGTCGTAGCCGCCTAGGCCAAAACTCCTTATTATCAAGGCTGTTAAACAGGCTAGAAACCCTCTTGCCTGGATGGATTGGCAGTTGCCCAAGTGCAACCAATCGTTTTTCCTGTTTTCCTGAAGAATGTCATGGACATGCACCGTTTTGTTCTCTTGGCGATTGCTTGCCTACTGTTACCATCACTCGCTCAAGTGCAAGGCCGACGTGGCAATCCTTACGAACAGGGCTTAGAGCTTGCCAAAGATGGCAAATACCAAGAGGCCATTCCATTCTTCACCAAGGCGATCGCCACGGACCCTCGCAATGCCGATGCGCTGTTCGAACGAGCCATCGCCTATCACGAGACTGGCGAGTACGACAAGTCGATTGCCGATACAACGCAAGCTTTGAAGATCAATCCCGAAGATGACACCTTCCATTATCAACGGGGCCGCAGCTGGCTCTCCAAAGGGGATGCGAACAAGGCTTTGGCCGATTTCAATGAAGCCATTCGTTTGGACAAAACCGATGACCCCGACTACCTCTTCTATCGCGGCCAATGCCTAGAGACCAAGGGAGAGTACGAGAAGGCCATCGCCGACTTCCAAAAGGCGATTCGTATCGACCCCAAAGACGCCGACTTTTACAATGCACTCGCTTGGCTGCAAGCCACGTGTCCCACGGATCGCTATCGCAATGGCAAAGAAGCGTTTCAAAACGCCAGCCAAGCATACCAACTTAGTGGCGGAAATGACCCGATGTATATGGACACCCTAGCCGCCGCCTATGCCGAAAATGGATCGTTTGCCATGGCGCAAGAATGGCAGACCAAAGCGATCGACCTACTCATGGATGAGCCCACCAAGGAAGACTTTCGCAAACGCCTCGCCCTCTACAAGCAGAATAAGCCTGTTCGCCAGCAGCCCGCGAAGCCTTAATCCCGCTATCGCCTCGCTTCTAGCCGTAGCCGTATCACGTCGGCTCCTGCTGCGCCACGACCGCAACTAACCCGAACCGGACGCAACCACCTTCCCAACTGTTTAAATTGCTGCGGCACTACAAACAATCATCAGCACCACATACAAACACGCGTGAGACACACCCTAGTATTCGATCTCGGAAACGTCCTGACTAAATAATCAGTTAAGACGACATCCGCTCTGACAACTTCTTTCGCGAAACTTGAGCGATATACTCCCAGCGCACCGTACTAAGGGTACTCCCAAAATCCGCTCGCTGCTTACCAATGGGGGAGGCAACAAATGCCGACTTTCCTTTGGCAGTCTGGTTATTATAAACACTAAGTAGGCCTCCCCGTGCACAAACGCAAGCGAATGGAACTAAGAACGTTGCCAGCATGCACCGCGTAGTTGCCTCTACTCGCCAATCCACTCCAATTGGCTTCGCACCATGCGCCGACCGGCGTCTGCGCGATTTCAAACCCTTGCCCCGCCAATTACCAAATCCGAAATTGAGTTGGCATGAACATACGCAAGACAGACTGTCGTCCAATTATCTACATTCATCTGTAACATTGGTGCGGGGGCTCTGGCCGTCGGGAAAATCTGTTTTCTAGTATCTCACACCGTAGTAACATTGCATCATTGACACATTAAAGTGGCGATGACGTTGGGTCACCATCGAACGACACTAAAAGCCAGCGTGGCGATTGCGATCCAGGCAAAATCATGCCTACTTATCAGATGGAGAAGACCGCGACTGCCCTGATGACGACGCAAATGCCACCACCACTGCACCGATTAGGCCTGCCACCGTGCCGATTAACGTATGCACAACAACAAAGTAGACTCGATCCAGCGGATGAACATCGATAAGCAACAGTTTTAGTCCTGCGACGATCAATCCAACGAGCGGACCACAAATGAAGGTCAGGACAGAGGAACGTAAAGTAGGGAAAGTCCGTCGCTGGCTATCGTCAAGGCGAACCGACCGAAAAAAGAACGCACCACCCAGCCCCCCGACGACTGCCGCATACACTTTCAGCTTGAGGAACCTTTCACCCAGGACCCCAGGAATTGACAGGCAAAGTACGGTCACAACAGTCACCGCACAAACGATAGCAATTAAAACGGACGACTTGGTTAGTGGTCGTCCACGGACCAATCGAACAAGCAGTCCCACCAACAATAGCAACAGCAGTGCACTAATGGTCTTTCCGCCAAGTGACTTAGGCGAAATCATTGCAAGTACCTGTACGGCGTCCTCCATGAATCCCCTTCCAAAGGCAATATTCGAATTCAATCCCTTGCCACGCTGCCGACCATACTAACGCAGATGCGTCCGCCTCGTACGTTTGCCCGCCCTCAAAACGACAGCCGCTATTTCGTAACGCTAACCTTCACCATGGTCAGCGTTTTGGCGCTAGCGTCGATCTCGAACTTAAAATTGCCCAAGAAGGCCATCCCCAGCAGGGGCTCTGCCGCTACGGCATCGGCACTCAGCACCGCGCAGTCGACGTTGTCCACCGTAAACTTGCCAACACGTACCGAGGTGAGCTTCATTTTCCAGCCCTCGATCTGCCGGCCATCAGCCAATGAAAGCAGGATCTTTTGATCCTTGTCCGTCGGGTGCAAGCCAATTTCTTCCGCCAATTTCAGCGGCAAAGAAACAATGCTGGCCCCGGAATCCAAGATCATCTCATGCGTGTGCTTGCCATTGAGGACTACGGGCAAAGAGAAGGTCCGTCCTTCTTCACGCAGCGGAATAGAATCCGAAAGAACGGTGTCTTCCAAAGCCTTCAGCTTGGTTACATTCGTCTTGAATTGTTGCGAAGGGCCTAGCTCGTACTTTTTGCCACCAACCCGCTCGAGTGCCACCAAGAACTCTTGTACTTCGGGAAGCTGCGACTGCGTTTCGTAGTGGGCTAAAATGACATCGACCTTCTTCCGCATGTCGAGAATCAGCTGCACATACGCTTCGCGAGTCGTGTTAGTCTTCGCCCGGTAGGTCTTCTGCTGTTCCTCCTTTTGCGTTTGCTGTTCTTGCAGCAATTCCATCTGCCCATCCAAAGCACGCAAAGCACCCACCAAACGGTTGTTCGTTGCAATGTCGTTCGGTCGAACGGCCGTCAATTGCGCATTATAAGTCACCTGCTGCGTGCGAAGCTGTGTCACGGCTTGCTTCATCTGCAGCAGTTGATTGTTGATCGCGGTTTCGTCCTTCACCGCCTGCAAAAGTTCCTTGCGCAGCTTTTGCGACTTCGTCAAATCCTTGACCCATTCAAGCTCATCCGGCAGCAGCACCAGCGGAGTGGAAATCTTCACTCCCAAACGCTTGGCCGTCTCCTTTAAGTCGTCGACCTCATCGCCTCGCACGGCTTCGCCCCGCGCGGAAACATACAGTAGGACACCCGTCGCAGCTAAAGCAGAAGCAAAGGTTCGGCGGCGCATATAGTCCCGGGCTTTCCTATCCGATTTACAGCCTAGCAAAGAGGGCAAAACGCCATCCTTTATGGGCATGGTAATCGAACTCCCAGGGGTCTAGCAAGCAGTTTTCAAAACTTTTAGTCGTGTGTCCCGAAATTCACAACCAGTCCCGTTTTAGCTACCCGCTACCGAACTAGACCGCAACTCTCAACCTATCTCTCTACCTTGGGATCTACCCAGACGCCCCAGTCGCTGCCATTGCCGTTTCCACCATCTTCCACCTTCAAAACCAACTCCTTCACTGCCGTCACGTCCAGCTCTACCTTGCGAAGCTCAGCGTTAGTAACCCTCTTCGAGCACCACAACTCTTTGCCGTCTCCCAAAATCACAAACTCGACCGTCCCATCATGTCCCGAAGCCAAGCCTGCCCCAGCCGATAGCTTTTTCCACTTTCCATCCAGGTCATACGAATAGGAACTAGGAGCGTGGGCATAGAGCCCTCGCTCAAATAGCCGACCACCTACCTCAATCACCATCTCTTCATTCGGCAAGCGATTCACAACCGGGCGTCCCCATCCCACGCGTGCTTCCTTCCAGGTGGAATCCGATAGCCAGCATACTTTCCCACTTGCCTTGGCAGGTGATGGTCCCAGCTTTGCATCCAGCGTCGCGGCCAAGCTACGCGCCACTCGCAACAACTGCGCATCAGCTTCCCGGTTTCCAATCGCCTTTTCTACATTTCCTAGTTCAGTAGCAACGGCTTTGGCATCATTGCCAGCAATCGCTTGTATGAGCGGCCGCAGGGTCTTCTGCGCTTGAAACGCCGACAAATCCACCGTTCCATCCTCGACCACCGAATATGGAACAGAAAACACGTTGTCATTGATCCGGCCACCATTCGCTTGACACGCCACCACACGCAGCACGCCAGACTTACCCGCCTTCAACGCATCGCAGCGCAACGAGAATCTGCCCTTCGCATCGGGAATGACGCTGGCCGTCGTCGCGTCATAGTCATTCCCGCCGCTGGGGTCCATGTAGGCAACTACTGCGTACGCTGGCGGATCCGCACTAACTTTTGCAGAGAAAGTGAACGCCTTGGAATCTTCATCCACTTCTACCTTCACCTCGCTCAGCTCGGCATTGGCCGGTAAATCAATCCCTTTGGCGGAACCTGTAAATAGAGGATGACTCGCCAGACGCAATCCATCACAAAGTGTAAGGAACGAACCCCGTCCCTCGCCTCGGCGATCTTCGCCATAGGTGCGGTTGCCACTTCCCATTAATGAAGTTCCTATCCGAACACGCTCTTGCGGCCGTTCCAAATTATGAGGCAACCCCAGCGCATGCCCCAGCTCATGACAGACTCCCCCTACAAAGATGCTGTTGTACCTTCCCACAGAAATCTTGCCGTACTGGCCATCTTGAAGTAGCGGCTCTTTCCGGCCAAGCAAATCGGCATCCAGCAGCGGAGAATCAACCTGCCATGCCACCCCATTACGCAAGCCCCCCGATGCATAGTACGGACTGTTCTGAGACATGGTCGCCGTCATCGGGTCCCAGTTGCTCATATTGCAAAAGATGACCAGCGTCTCCTTCGACGCCTCAATCCCTGCCGCTTCGAGCGTTGGCAAGCACTCCTTGCGAATCGCATCGCCGCTTTGCACGTGATATTTGGAATAAGGGCCAACTCCATGAACCAAATGGATCTTTAGCAGCCCATCCGCATCCGTTGCCAAGCGAATCGTGCGATCTCCAAACCCGAGCCGACGCATCTCCTTGGCATAAAACTCACGAATATCAAACAAAACGCGGGTCAAACGCTCACGATATTGCGGCGCTGGCTCTCGATCTGACGGAGTCCAATAAACAATGTGCAACGTACGGCCAGAAGGAACCGGCTCCTGCGCATGATACGCGTCAAGCACCTTCCGCGCTGCCACCACTTGATCGGCGACGGCCACCTCCGGCGATTGTCCAAAGCATGGACCATCCACGAGCACACCAAGCCATCCGGCACACCCAATAACCACAACAAAACGCAATACAGCCAAGCTTGAAAGATTCACGCGCACTCCAATAAACGCCTTCACAGTACAAACAGAACATCCCAACGGAAGAAGCTGCCTTCGATTATCAATGCCTTGCCCTAGCGTCGCAATCAAGGGGCAGGGGAGGGGCCCTATCTTCCGCCAGACGCCCGCCGACCTATTCTATCGATGGATCAACAGTCTCGTAACAGCAAACGATCCTGACCTTGCCATCTTAGGCGATCCCTTCCAACGCCCTTGCGCATCAAGACACTAGCGGCCATGCACCAACGGATCGGCCGATGACGATCCGCCAAAAACGGCCTACCAACAAGGCGCTGTCATATCGCTTTGCTGCATGACGCCCAGTCGATCACATTTCGCATATTGCGATAGACCATTGTCGCCGTGAAGAATGGTCATCTTTGGAGGCGAGAGCTCACCTATACACCAAGCCGTTTTCTGCCATGTGCCAAATTTGGAATTCGTTTGCGCCTAGCGCAATTCCGTTCCGATTTGCAAAATTTGGATTATTTTTTGTTGCTTCCCAGCACACGTCGCCGTGCCCACAAGGTGTGACACCCTGACACACCTCAGCACGGCATTTCTTTGTGAAAGGTGTCACAAAGTGGTATTTTTCATCGGAGATGTTAAGAGGACTGAACATTTCCTGGGCCAAGTGCATCCCAGGCACAAAGAAGTGTTAGCTTTCCGCACACATGCCTGCACATGATGGAACGAAGTCTAAACCGGTCATATACCCAGACACGGTCGTCGCAATTATTGAACGTGTTTTAAAACATTGTTATGTTGCGACTTTATTCGTTAGCTTGCTGCGTAGTATTGACGCGGCAGGTTAACTCTCGTTTCGCTGGCGATCTTCACAAGCGTACATTGGGAGCAACAACCATGGTCTTTGGCTTTACCGGTTTTGGCGGACAAGGTAATCGTACGAATTCCATCGCGAAGCAGAAGCCCAAAGCACGAAAGACTCTGGCCGAGAAGCGTCGCAATCGCAAGTTGCTGTTTGAAGGGCTTGAAGAACGTCGCGTACTGACAGCAGGGATTCTCGACCCAACATTTGACACCGATGGAATCGTCACAACTACCTTTGCAGGAACCTCGTACGCGGAAGGTAGAGCGACGGCCATTCAGCCAGACGGCAAAATCGTTGTTGCCGGCTATACCCATGTTATAGCCACGAATAACGATGACTTCGCCGTAACACGTTACAACTCTGATGGATCGCTGGATGGTTCGTTTGGCATTGCGGGGATGGTAATAACCGCGATTGGCACGAAGAATGATCAAGCCAATAGCATTGTGATTCAACCTGACGGCAAGATACTCGTAGCCGGGTTCAGCGTTAACGCTTCAAACGATCAAGACTTCGCCGTGGTGCGATACAATCCTGATGGCTCGCTCGATGGGTCCTTTGGTAGTGGTACCGGTAAAGTAACCACTGCAATCGGCAGTGCCGATGACGTAGCCAACGGCCTCGCTATTCAGCCCGATGGCAGAATCATCCTCGCCGGATTTAGTCACGCCGGCAAAGATGACTTTGCAGTTGTGCGTTACAACCCAAACGGTTCGCTAGATACAACCTTTGGAATAGCGGCTACCGGCAAAGTAACCACCGATTTCTCTGCGAAAGATGATCAAGCCTTCGGAGTTGTCGTCCAACCTGATGGAGCCATCGTGCTTGTCGGTTTTACCGACAATGGCCCTCCAGACAAATATGACTTCGCTCTTGCGCGGTACACCACCGCTGGCATACTTGATGCGACTTTCGACGGCGACGGTAAGGTTGTCACCCCCATTGGAAGTGCCGATGACCAAGCCTCTAGCGTGGCGCTGCAGTCCAATGGAAAGATTGTGGTAGCAGGCTTTAGCCACAATGGTGGAGATGGGGACTTTGCACTTGCCCGTTACAACAGCAATGGCTCGCTCGACACAACGTTCGACACCGATGGGAAACTCACCACACCGATTGGCGTGGATGACCATGCAAATAGTGTGGCGATACAGCCCAATGGCAAGATCATTGCAGCAGGCTTTAGTCACATTGGCGCCACCGATGACTTTTCCATGGCTCGGTACAACAGCAATGGTTCGCTTGATACAACGTTTGGTACTGCGGCGACAGGAATTGTTACTTCGGCAATTACTCCCACTAACGACACCGCTAATGGGATCGCTCTGCAGGCGGACGGAAGTATCGTCCTAGCAGGTCTAGGAACTAATAGTTTTGCTGTTGCTCGCTATTCGGGTGATCCTGTTGGTACGATTAGTGCCACGCTAGACGGATCGGGAAACCTTACCGTAGCTGACACATTTGTCACGGGCAAGAACAACCTTTTTACCGCTCTCAAAGATGGCAGCGGTAACCTCGTCATTAGCGATGCTAACGAAACGTTTGTCTCCGCCCCCGCTGGCTGGACCCTTTCGCCAGATGGCAAGTCGATCAGCATTCTTGCCAGCTCTTTCACTGGCTCGATTACCGTGAATGCCGCTGCAGGCAACGACAATCTGGCCGTGGATGCTTCCATGGTTGCAACCGGGAACCCCATTTTCTTTAACGGTGGCAATCCAACGAGCGGCCCTCCAGGTGACTCTCTTTCTCTCGCTGGTCCCGGCGCGTTCGGCAATATTGTCCATACGCTTAGCAATGCCGCCGATGGTACCGTAAATATTGACGGTTACATCGTTACCTATACCGGCCTGGAGCCCGTCACCGACAATCTCAGTGCCGCTACACGCAGCTTTACTTTCAATGGCGGTTCAGAAACAATCGCACTGGCCGATTCCGGCACTCCTGGCCAAACCATCATTTCGTCTACCCTCGGCGAATCAGTAACGTTTGTCAATCCAACCACGTCACTAACAGTGAACCCAGGCAGCGGCGTTGACACGGTCAATGTCACGGGACTGGGCAGCAGCTTTGCAGCGTCCCTGAACATTCTTGGCACCCTGGCCAGTGGCCTCACAACGCTCGGCAGCTTCGCCTACACCAATAATGGGGTTAATCAGCCAGGTGACTCCCTGGACGTAAACCCCAACGGTGAAGTCGTTTACATTGGCGGCAATTTTGGCCCTGCGTACGCCGCCTACCGTCGAGTCCAAGCTGCCAATCCAAGCGCGATGTTCTCTGACCTGAGCGCTTTCGGTCAGGGCGGCGGCATTGCCGTCAACCCAGTCACAGGACGTTTTGCAGTCACCAACGGCTCAAATCTGCTGACCGTCTACAACCCAGACGGTACCGTTTATGACACAAAGGTTTTAAACGGGCTTGGCGGTTCCATTGCGGCGGGGAACGGCACGTTTGGTATTAGCACCCAGGGAACTGACAGCTTCCACTTGTACAATGAGGCCGCTAAGACCCTACAGGTCTTTGGCGGTTTGGCCGTTGGATCTCGCGTGACCTACAACCCGGGGACCGGCTACTACTACATGAACCGTACGCCGGGCCAGACCTTCTTTGTCAATGAAGCATCCCCTGCAACCAACGGGCTGTTAGGTTCGCAGATTTTCTTTGAAGCTGCCAATGGGGTTACGAACCGACTCTACGCGGTCAACAGTAATAACGTCAACATCTACAACGCGGCTGTTCCAAATTCTCCTCCTTTGCTGAGTACGATTGCTGCACTACCGGCCGCCGTTCAAGACGTTGCCGTGAATACGGTTCGCGACCGCTTATATATTGGCTTACAAGGAACGAATCAGATTCTCATTTACAGTGGGAATGGCGCGACTCCTCTTGGGGTCTATACCCTTCCAGCCGGTAATTTTGTACAAAAGCTAGACATCGCTCCTGGTTCTGATCGGCTCTATGTCACCGCAGTTGCGGGAGGTACGAACAGCAACCTCTTCGTTCTTTCGGAAAGTGGCTCAACGATCAACATTACTGGCACCACCTCAACATCTGGGGCGGTTCTGATTTCCGGTAAAAGCGTCAATTTTAACGCCAACCTTAATGCCGGTGGAAATGTCCTGGTCACGTCAGAAAACATTAGCTTTGGAAACGGAACGCTATCTACCGGTGCCGGCAATTCTGCAACGCTAAACGTCGCAAATGGTGCGATCCTATCAGGAAGCGCGGCAAACGATGTCGTCGCGGGAAGTATATCGCTAACGGCTGGCTTCGGCGGAATTGGTGCTGCTGGCAATCCTTTGACCGTATCGGGTACCAACCTATCCTCGATAACCACTAGTAGTAGCAGTCAGTTCCTTGCTACCTCTGGTTCGATCACTATCGATGCTACAGGCTTCAATGCAGGTGCTGGCACCATTCAGTTGGACGCAGGTACGTTTAACCTGGGCGGAAGCAACCGCATCAATGACAACACCAAGTTGAACGTCAATAGTGCAACCTTTGACATCGGCAATAACAGTGAAACGGTCAACACACTGACCCTTACCAGCGGCAGCATCACCGGTTCGGCAGGTGTCCTCACCAGCACCAACACCGTCCAAACTAAAACCGGTTCAATCAGCGCCAGCTTAGCGGGCACTAACGGCCTCACTCAATCTACCGGCGGTACAACAACCCTCACCGGTAACAACTCCTACACCGGCACGACGAACATCGACGCCGGAACACTGCTGGTTAACGGCATCAATAGTGGCACCGGCGCGGTCAACGTTAACAACACCGGTACGCTCGGCGGAAATGGCTCGATCGTCGGAACGGTAACGGCCGCTTCGGGATCGATTGTTGCTCCGGGCGTTTCGGCAGCTGTCGGAACGATCGGCACGCTGACGGTCGGCGGTCTCGTCCTTAATAGTGGCTCGACCTACCAAGTGGACGTCACCAACACGCCCACCAGCGACAAGATTGCGGTGACCGGCGGCACTTTGACTCTAACCAATCCCACAATCGCGGTGACTGCTCCTGGTAATCTCACCAATAGCAGCAATCAAAACTTCCGCATCATCCAAAGCGGAACGGCGGCGACGGGAACCTTTAATGGATTGCCTGAAGGCTCTCAGGTACCAGTGACCGGCAGCACCGTGCCGACCTATGTGACTTACCTCGGTGGCACTGGCTCTCTCCCTGGCACGAACGTCGATCTCAATACCCAGCCCACCATCAACGGCACAAGTGGCGCCGACACCTTGGTCTTTAACACCACGGCGACCGGTTACACCTACAGCCTCAACGGTGGCACGCCAGTAGTCGTCAACGCCAACATCCCATTCACTTTCAATGGCGGTGACGGCGATGATGTGATGTGGGTCAACCTCAACACATTCACTCTGCCAACCGCTGGCGTATTCTTCAACGGCAATAGCCAAGACTTCACCGTCGCTGCTCCAACACCTAATGCGGGCGACGTTCTCAAGGTTGTCGGCAACGGCGCCAATGTTGAATACCGGGCTTTCGGCACCCCAGGAACGACCAACAAGAACCTGAATGTCAACACCAGCGTCGGTCTCATCACCGCCACCGGTGTCGAGCCCGGTGATCTATCCGGATTTGGCACGGTGGACGTGGTCTTCAGTGGTGCAAACGAGATTCTCTCGATTGATAACGGCTTTGATGCCACGACAGGCCTGATTCCTGCCTTGGTCGTCACTGGCACCACCGGTGGCAATCCGTTTGAAGGGGCGCACCTGTGGAGCAACACGCAGGTTCGCATCCTCACGGCCAACACTTCGATTGGCGGCACCGATGGCAACGACAGCGTGACGATCAATAGTGCCAGCAATGCTCACAACAATACCAACCTCTGGATTGATACGGGCAGCGGCACCGACACGGTCACGGTGGCCGGCGATGCTACGGTTTCCGGCTCTGTCACGGTCTTTTCTCAGAACATCGACTTTACCGGTGGCACAGCATCCGCGACGGCCGTCGTTCTCAACGCTGGTACCGGTGCCATCACCACCACCACAAACGTGGTCGATGTTTCCGCAACCCAGCTTTCGGCCCAGGCCACCAATGGCATCGATCTCGACACCACGGTAGCCAATATCCAGCTCACCAATTCCGGTGCCGCAAGTGTCAACATTGATGAGACCGACGCTCTCAACCTACTGGGCGTCAATGTCGGAGGCAGTCTGACGATTGTGGCTGGCGGAGCCCTCACCGACGACACTTTGGCAAACACGCAAGTCACAGGCAACGCCAACCTCACCGCTGCCAGCATCCTGCTGGGAGATGCGGCCTCGGACAGCGTCAACTTTGGCACGCTCACCTTCACTTCCACCGGAAGCGTGACGATCACCGAGAATTCCTTCACGAATTTGGCCGGTTCAAGCAGTGGTACGGCCGTCAGCCTGACCTCCACCGGCGGCATCGTCGATGGTGCCGCAGCAACCGACATCACGGCCAGTGCTTCGCTGATCTTCGTGGCTACCTTTGGCGTGGGTCTCGGCAACGCGGTGGATACCGCAACGCCTAAGCTAGAAGCTCAAACGGCAGCGGGAGGACTTTTCATCGATAACACCGGTGACTTGACCATCGGCGGAATCTCCGGCCTGACAGGCCTCTTCTCCAGCACGAGCCCCATCATCCTGAACAATGCAGGGGAGCTAAACATCTCCGAAGACGTTGTCGCGCAATTTGACTTCCTTAAGCTGACAACGATTGACTCGGCCCTCGGCAGCCAAGACATCACCGTGAATGCCTTAGTCTCGTCAGGCTTGGCCGTCACCCTCTCGTCCGGCGATGACCTTTTGGTAAACGCACCAATCACAGCCGGCACGACAGTGACAGGCAACGTCGATGTTGCCAGCGCGGACGCTGTGGGGGGTGTTGTCGTCATCAGCGCTGCCATCACGGCTCCAGGTGGCACAACGTTAAACGGAAACGGCGATCCCGATACCTTTACATTCAATCCACAAACCACGACGGCCTTCTCGGTCAACGGGTTTGCACCCCTGGGCACGCTGCCAGGCGATAAGCTGGTTATGACGGTCCCTTCCGGTTCTTCACTCACGGTGACCGGGATTGGCGATGGCAACTGGACGTTCCCAGGGGGCCTGCTTCCTGTGAACTACACCAGCATTGAAAAATTCAATGTGACCGGCGGTCCTTACAACCTAATTGTGGACCTCAACAACAGCTTCAATGGCGAAGATGACTACAAGGTCTCGCTGGCACCAGGGGGAACACAGTTGCTGGTCGAACGGACCGGCGTCGGAGCTCCGACCGGAATCGTGCATCAAGACAATCTCAACGTGATCAACAGCCTGTGGATCAAGGGAGATAATGAAGTCGATACGGTCCTGGTGGACGACGTCAACGGCCTGCCTAACTTCCTCGGAACGGTTGCCCTTCCTTCAGGCTTCGCGGTCGACAATGCCAACGTCCCTGGCACTCCACTCTTCCGCTTTGATGGTGGTGCAGGGACCAACAGCGTCGCCTTCCAATTGGTCCAGCCTTCCAGCCAAACCTACGGCATCGGCAAGGGGGATGGTACCAACCTCAGCGACGGCGAAGTCTTGACCGATGGAGTCAATCCGGCCGACCTCAACCTGTACTTCACCGGCCTGGCTAGTGTGACGACAGCAGGTACTCCAGCCGGTTCGCTCACCATCCTGGGAGACACGCTGGGGAACAATATCACGGTAAGCCCCAACGGCACGAGCACGCTGGTCAATCCGCTGGGCTATGCCACGTTCAGCTTCACCGGCAATAACTTCTCGGCGTTCAAGGTCGACGGCCTAGGTGGCAGCGACTCGCTGGACCTCGTTGGATTCGGCACCAGCCAAACCAACAATCCAACGATCACGCTGGATGGCAATGCTGGCGATGACTCGATGACTGTTCGCAGCACCAGTGGCAACACAGGGGCGATCAGCCTGCTCGGCCAAGGTGGCAACGACACCTTTTTCTTAGGAACAGGCGTTTCGGCAGCGGATACCGCTGGTGTGATCGCCGGTGCGGTGAATGTTGATGGTGGCTCGGCCGCTGACAATGATCGTCTGTTTGTGAATGGCCTGGGGAATCTCGCGGGAGCCACCGTGGCGATCACGGGGGGCACGCCATCGACCATCGAAGGCCTAACCGCTGCCGCTGGCACCGATGCAACTTTCAGCAACATCAACCTGCTGGATGTCACAGCCTCAAATCTGATTGACACAATCACCACGACATTGACTGCCCCCACGCTGAGCAATGACTTGGCCGTGGTAAACGTTCGTGGCGGTGGTGACAACGATCAGTTCTATCTGCACATTCCTGCTACGCCCACCAACACCCCCGCCGGCCTGACCAACGTCAACCTGTTGGGCGATGCAGGGAACGACACATTCGGCAGCAGCACCGACAAGATCATCCCTGCTTATAGCAAGGCAACCGGAGCTGACATCTTCATCAATGGTGGCTCGCCCGATGTTCCAAGCTTCGATCCTATCAGCAAGAACTCGATCGATGGCGACAAGGCGGGCGATCGAATCTATCTCGATATGTCGAGTGCGACCGCACCAGTGATTGTCGACACCGTGACAGGCTTTGCCGATTCGGCCTCGCATCGCCGTCTGGTTTACAACGGCATTGAGGACATCGACCTGTACGACAATGCTGGACAACTACAGAACGTCCACCAAGGCGCGCTCTGCATGCGGGCCACAGAAGCTTCGGACTACATCGTGCTGATGGGTCTCAGCGGCGGTAAGGTCCGCATCCGGGTCAATAATGCCTACTTCGGCGATTACGCTCCCGTTACCAAGTTGATGGTGCATGCTCGCGGTGGGAATGATTACATCGCCACTTCGGTGATGCCCGCCAACTTGCCGCTAGAACTCTACGGCGACGAAGGGGATGACAGCATCACCGGTAGCGCTGCAGGGGACTTGATCGTCGGTGGTGAAGGTCTCGACCGTATCTCCGGCGGTGCTGGCGGTGTGGATGAAATCTGGGGCGACGTATTTAGCCCAATCACGGCTAATGCCAACCTCGACATCATGCTCAACCCAACAGATCCGCTCGCCTTGGCACTGCGGGCCTCGCAGCTGAACCAAAGCATCTATAACTCGCTGGGAGGCGCAGCCGCGAACCCCTCGACGGATGGTAATGACATCATCACGACCGCTCCTGGCAATGGTGCCGACCGCATCTACGGCCAAGGTGGCAACGATATCGTTACCGCCAGTGCTCAGGATGATGCGCTGTACGGCGGTGATGGAATCGACAATCTCAACGGTGCCAACGGCAACGATCGGATCTACGGCGGCAACGGGAACGACAACTTGGCCGGTGAAGGGGGCGATGACTTCCTGTTCGGGGAAGCTGGGAATGATACGCTCAACGGCGGACTCGGAAACGATGTTCTCGTCGGTGGCACGGGCCAAGATATTCTGCGAGGAGATCAAAATCGCGACATGGTGATCGGTGGCAACATCACCAACTACACCAGCGGCCCGATCAGTGGCAACGCCAGCAGCACCGCCTTCGGCGATGCCAACGATGTGGCTATGCTAACCCTGCTGACCAACTGGTCGTCCGCCGGTGCTCCAAGCATTCCGTTTAGCGGACTCACGGTGGCCAACGATGGTGAAATCGACAGCCTCACAGGCGGTGACAGCGCCGACGACTTCTACAACGAGGCCGTCGACCTGTTGATCGATTACCTAGTTGCCCAAGGGGATCGCAAGACCCTCTAAGCAACCCGCTTCAATAGACTGTTAATAACCTAAGGCCTGGAACCGTAAAAAGTTCCAGGCCTTAGGCGTTTCGTTAGGCTGTGTGGATTGGCGATCACGCCTTCTCTCTGCACGAGGCAAAGCCCCCGCTCGACGCGCCAAACAGAATTGGCCGCCCACCTTCCCATCCACACGATTTGTCAGGCTCGACACCACTTAAAAGTGACCGAACAAGTGGCTTCGGCACCAGGTTCCGCGAATTCGCCAGCAAGCGAGACGAATCAAAAGAGTCCCGAGGATTTATAGAAACCTGCGGGAAAAAGAGAACGCTCAACATTAGTGCACAAACGCTCAGTAGCCGGAACGGGACTCGAACCCGTACGCCCCTAACGGGACACAGGATTTTAAATCCTGGGCGTCTGCCATTCCGCCACCCGGCCGTCCGAAAAACGCACGGAGGCGTTAAACTGGGACAAAGGGTAAATTAACTCCCCAGCGACTTCCCGCCAAGTGTACGATCCCGCTTACGCCGCCACCGTCGCAGCCCCGTATTGGCTGTCGGCGGTTTAATTGGATCGACCGTCCTCCTCAAACCACCCATTTCGCAACCATGCCCATGTCGTTATTGCCTGCGTGTCTCCTTCTGGCCCAGCAGAAATTTTCTGGCATCAACGGCTTTTTAGGAACACGGGCCTCCATCATGCTAGACATCGTCTTTTTGGCGATGTTCCTGGTGATTCCCGCCATGTGGTACAGCATCCAGCTTGCTAAGCAGGGAAAGTTCGAACTGCACAAAAAGGTCCAGCTCGCACTGGCCACCACGCTCCTGATCGCGGTGGGGGCGTTCGAAATCGACATGCAATTCCTCACCGAATGGGAAGAGCGTGCTGCCGCATCTCCCTATTTCGAACTTGCCAACAAATGGGGCTGCACGGTTGGCATCAGCCTCCTCGTCCATTTGTCGTTTGCCATTCCAACGCTTCTCCTGTGGATCGTTGTCATCGTCCAAGGGCTGCGGAAGTTTCCCTCGCCTGCTAAACCCAGCAGTCACAGCCACCAGCACAAGAAGCTGGGCAAATTGGCTGGTATCGGCATGTTCATGACCTCAGTTACCGGCTGGATCTTTTACTACCTAGCGTTCGTAGCCGCCCGATAAGCCGGCCCAAGGGCCTCTGGTACAAAAAAAGGGCCCAGATTTATTTGCAGATTCTTCCAGGGGCACCGCTCGTCGCTGAGCGTGCCCCCTTTCCAGCATGGCCCCCCTGGGAAATAATGCAGGATTCCCTAAAGCCCACCTCAAGCGGCATGGGAATTTCGGCTGGCTTGCAAACCCTCCTACGGGTGGGTCGCCTAGAGCGGCCTGCGATGGCCATTCTGTCACCGAAATAGACGCGTCGCTTCGATGGCACCCACGCGCACGCCTGGTTCTTTAGGGAGCGGCCCCTTCGATTTTTGTTCGCCGTTTCAGCGGAGAGAATGCCAACATGGATGACAAAATCATTCGCCAAGCGATCACGTTTGATGATGTACTGCTCGAGCCCCGCTACAGCGAAGTAGTGCCCGCCGAAGTGGCCGTCAACACGCAGCTGACGAAGCGAATTTCGCTGAATATACCGATGATCAGCTCCCCCATGGACACGGTCACCGAACACCAAATGGCGATCGCCTTGGCCAAAGAAGGAGGCCTTGGAGTCATCCACAAAAACATGTCGATCGACCAGCAGACCGAAGAGGTCAACAAGGTCAAACGTAGCGCCAACGGCATCATTGTCGACCCCGTCAGCCTTCGCCCAACTGAGCCCGTCTCCAAGGCTCAAGAGCTGATGAAACAGCAGAACGTTTCCGGCTTTCCCATCACCCTAGAGAGCGGCAAGCTGGTCGGCATTTTGACCCGCCGCGACCTTCGCTTTTTGGAAAATGGCAGCCAGCCCATTAGCGAGGTAATGACCAAAGATAACCTCGTTACTGCTAAGGGGACTGTAACGCTTGCGGAAGCTGAGAAGATTTTAACGGCTAAAAAGGTGGAGAAACTGCTGCTGGTTGACGATTCATATTGCCTAACCGGAATGATCACGATCAGCGACATCGACATGATGCGCAGGTTTCCTCATGCTTGCAAAGACAAGTTGGGGCGACTGCGGGTGGGGGCCGCAGTCGGCGTACGCGACTTCGATCGGGCGCAAAGCCTGATTGAGAAAGGAGTTGACGTTCTGATTGTGGACTCGGCACACGGCCATAGCGCCAATGTGATCGAGACAGTTCGGGAAATTAAGAAAAGATGGGACATTGACGTCATCGCGGGGAACGTGGCAACCCGGGATGGCTGTAGAGATTTGATCGCTGCCGGTGTCGATGCCGTCAAAGTCGGTATCGGACCTGGATCGATTTGCACGACTCGAGTGATCAGCGGCGTGGGCGTGCCGCAGGTTACTGCCATTTATGAAGCTGCCCAAGTTGCCAAAGCAAGCGGAACGCCCATCATCGGTGATGGTGGCATTCGCTTCTCGGGCGACATTACTAAGGCAATCGCGGCAGGCGCGCATGTGGTCATGATTGGTGGCCTCTTTGCGGGTTTGGCGGAAAGCCCCGGTAAGACCATTTTGTACCAAGGCCGAACTTTCAAAGCCTACCGAGGCATGGGTTCGCTCGGTGCAATGGTCAAAGGATCGAGTGAACGGTATCGCCAGTCCGGGGCCAATGGGGGGACCGGTAAACTGGTGCCCGAAGGTGTAGAAGGTCGCGTTCCTTTTAAGGGTGCGCTTTCTGACTTCGTGTATCAGCTTGTCGGAGGGTTACGGGCAGGCATGGGATATTGCGGGACCAGAACTATTGACGAGTTGCGTACGGAAACGCGATTCATTCAGGTCTCTGCTGCGAGCGTTAGAGAAAGTCACCCTCATGACATCGCCATTACGCAGGAAGCGCCCAATTACAGCCCCGAATACCCCGAAGGAAAAAGCGGGGACTAGTGGCGTTTGGCATGCGTTGCGCAAGCGTCGCGACGAATTCTTCCGGGCCGTGCCTGCCACACTGATGGCAGGGGCCCTGGGCCTGAGTGCTTTGGCCGGTTTGCCCTCTTCCGCATTTGCGGACCCACCAGCCCGCTTTCAACCGCCGGCCGGTATTCGCCAAGTTCAGGCGAACTCTGCTCGTGTGAGCGATGCTCCGAGCACCTCCAGCGCCACCGAAGAAGAAGCCGGAACGGGCCTTCGCTGGAAGGCGAAGACAGTCCCTGCGGCGCAAACGACCGCCAGCACTAAACGTGCTTCTAACACGGGCCGTGTGGCTGCCGTTGGATACAACCAGCCTGCCCCTAGCCGCCCCAACGGCTGGAACAAGTCACGCATCGACTCGACCGTGATGCCTGCACAATACGCGGCTCCCGGTGCCGATCCATTCCGCGATCCCTTTGGTGATCGCCTCGCCCAAAATCCGCATCGTGCTCCACAGCTGGTTCCGACAGAGCCCGGCCTCGAAGAAGACACGATGCCTGCGATCGACGAGTCGGCCCCCATCGAACCAATGGAGACCACTCCCGGCGCACCAGCTGCCGAGATCGAACTCCCGATGGAGACCGAAACTCCACCAGCAACCGCTCCCAGTGGAAGGCTTCGCAATGAAGTCCCGATGGAAGAGCCCATGGAGGAACCTGCCCCTCCACCACGTCGCGAGACGCCGCTGGACCTTCGTCCCATGCCATCCGTACAGCCGCTTCCTGAACCACGCACCGGTGGTCGAAGCCGAGTCCCCTGTGACCGCATCTATAATGAACGTAATTGCTGTGAGGCCGACGAGGCAGTCTCGCGCTTCCGCCAACAGCTAGTCACAGACGACATCACCAAGATCTCGCTTGATATCTCGCCACAATTCTATCCGGATCGTGGTCCTGAAGCAGAGGCAATCAAGCGTGAAGACATGAGCCGCAAGTCGGCGTCACGCAAGTGGTCCAACTTCGACGGCCAATTATTGGCGACAGGTCGCCTTTCCAACATTCGCTTCGGCAAAGTCGAAATCGCCGACGACGCTGGCGCCATCGTGGCCCGCATCGATCCTAGCCAGCTAGGCAGCGACGAGCTTTGCTTCATCTCCGGCTTCTATCGCCTCCCGATGGAAGGCATCGTCTCGATTACACCGCCGCAACAACGTGAATGGATTGGGTCGACCTATGCATGGCATGCGTCGGCACTTTGCCACAAGCCCTTGTACTTCGAAGATGTCCAGGCTGAACGCTACGGACATACGCACGGGCCTTTCAAGCAACCGTTTGTGTCGGGTGCTCACTTCTTCGTGAACATTGCCGCACTGCCTTACAAGATGGCCATCAATCCGCCTAATGAGTGCCAGTACGCTTTGGGCTACTATCGCCCAGGCAGCTGTGCTCCTTACCACATCATGCCTGTACCACTAAGCGTGCGTGCCGGCTTGGTAGAGGCAGGTGCAATTGTTGGTGGCATCGCGATCTTGCCCTAGCCCACTCTGAACAACCCAGGGGTGAATTGTTGGGTGCCACCAAAACTGGCACCCTATGATTCTGGATTGTGTCGGGAGCGATTGGAAGCAAACGGCGGAGCTGTCCCTTGGGATGGCTCCGCCGTTTCGCATTTGGGTAGCTCGATTATCCCAGCGCGTGCTCAATCGCTTCTTGCGATACCTTCGGAAATACCACCACCAATTCCTTGGGATCATCTGCTTCGCGCCAATACTCTTGGATCGATTCCAAGATCTGCAAATAGATGATTCGGCTTTCGCCGCCACCAAACGGCAATCCCTCGTGCACCAGCACAATCCGCTTCGCCTCTAGCCAGCTCAGGTCGCGCAGCAGCTCTTCTAGCGCATCCCAGTTCTTGCCAAAGAATCGCGGAAAGTCTAATCGATCCCCCAGCAAGCCAAGCAGCTTCTGTTTGCTCCGAATCTTCAGCGGAACACGAACGACAAGCGCCTTCGGATCAGGGTCCTTGTACGTTTTGGGGTCTGCCATCAACTGGTACCAGGTCATCAGTCACTCACTTACTATGCTTGGTGGGAAAGGTTTAACCGGCATGGCCTAGCGTCTACGGAACAATCTTGCGAAACGTGCGGTAATGGTCATGCGTGTACCACATCTCTCCCGATTCCCCTGCGATGATCCGCTGTGGACCAGGGCCTGAAACGCCCGGCGTCGGATGCACATACTCGTGGTAGTACCCCTTTGGCTTCGCGGGCAGCTTTCGCTCTCGGTTTTCAAAAGTGATTCCATCATGCCGAAAGCGATCCAGCTTCCGTCCAGCCTGGATTCGTTCTACTGACTCCGTAAGGTCCACCGTCCCTTCCAGCACCACATTGCCTTCCAAGTCCCGAACCTTCACGTTCGAAACGGTGATGGCGCCCGCTGAAGTCGGCGACTCCTTTTCCGCTCGAACTTCCTTCTTCGGCGCCGGCCTCTCAGGCTTAGCAGGGCGGGATTCCACCGGCGGCAAAGAAGTATCTACTTCCTTGTTCGTCTTCCCAAACACCGGCAAGGTATCCGTGTCAGGCTCGGACGAAACTGAAGCCGATTCAGAGCTTCCCTCCGTCTGCTTCACCGATGGTTCCGAAGGGGCAGGGGCATTCTTCGGGCGCGAACTCGCCCATTGCAGGTAGAAACCCGCCAGCATGATCACAATGCCGATGACAATGCGTAAGGTCTTTGAATTGCCCTTCATCGAGGTTCCCTTGCAGCCACTTTTCCGCCCAAACGCCATTTGGTTGGGCCGTTCCCTCAGTGTAGCGACGCAGCTAACGCCCCGCCTCACCCCAACGACCGGTTCGAGTCGCTCACCTGGCGGCAATTCCCCCATAACCTGGCAGAATTTTTGGCCTACGAATGCTAGAATTGGCTCTGGCCGTCGAATACAACAACGAAGGACTTCCTTCGCCTCGTCTCAATAACGCCTTTTATCGCTGGAATATCCGCTATGGGCATTCGTCTTGAAGTAATCGATTTCTTTGATCCCTCCGGCCGCGAAATCGTTCGCCGTGTCCCCGAAGAGGGCTCAACCGACATCAAAATTGGTGCCCAGTTGCTGGTACAGCCCAATCAAGAGGCCGTATTTGTCAGCAGTGGCAAGGCGATGGATAAGTTCGGTCCCGGCCGTTACACGCTGACGACGATGAACGTCCCCATCCTCACTCGGCTCTTGACCATCCCGTGGGAAAAGTCGCCGTTCCAAGCCCAGGTTTACTTCATCGGCAAGCAAACCTTCATTGACCAAAAATGGGGAACGCGGCAGCCGATCTCCGTCCGTGATCGCGACTTCGGAATCGTTCGCCTGCGGGCCAACGGCAAGTTCGCGTTTCGCGTGGCCGACTCCGGCCTGTTCTTGGATGCTCTCGTCGGCACGATGGGAAAATACACAACCGACGACGTTTCGCAGTACATGAAGGACATCATTGTCACTCGCCTGACCGACCTGCTGGCCAGTGGAAACAGTAGCCTACTGGACCTCCCTTCGCAGTTTGACAACATCCGTGCCACCGGCATGAAGAGCATCGGCGAAGAGTTTGCCCGCTACGGTTTGCAATTGGTCGACTTCTTCCTGAACTCGATCACTCCGCCGGATGAAGTCCAAAAGGCGATCGACACTCGCAGCAGCATGGGCGCCATCGGCAACCTGCAGGCCTATACGGTTTATCAAGCCGCGAACAGCCTTGGCAAGCTGGCAGAAAATCCCAACTCGGGCAATGCAACCTCTGCCATGGGAATGGGCATGGGCGCTGGCTATGGCATGATGCTTCCCGGCATGATCAACCAAGCCTTGCAAACCAATGCCCGCCTCGACCCCAACCAGTTCGCCAGCCCAGCCACGGCCGGAGGCAATGCCGGCCCTGACCTAGGAAACTTGCATGCAGCAGGTCCCGCCGCTGCCGTGGCTGCTCCTGCCACTCCTTCGGCCAAGGACCTCGTTCGCTCGGTCATTACCTCTGCCGGCTGGCAGGTGACTGAAAACGGCGATGCATGGCAAGTTATCGTCCCGGTTGGACCACTGCGCAAGCAAACGCTGACCGTTCGCTTCGACCAGAAGGACTCCTCTCAGCAACCGCTCATCACCTACCAATCGGTTTGCGGCCCAAGCACTCCAGAAAATGCCATGGAGTTGTTGCGGGTCAATACGAAGATGGTATTTGGTGCCTTCGCCATTGAAAGCACCGACTCCGGCGATGTGGTCGTGCTTTGCGCCAGCCACCTGGCAGCCGTCAGCTCTCCACTGGACGTCTCGCGAGCAATGACCAGCATCGCCTGGCAAGCTGATCGCGTAGAAGAAAAGATCACCGGCGCCGACAACCACTAATTTCGGCATTCAGATTTTTAAATAGCCCTAACTTAAGGCCGCGTGGCTCATGCCTAGCGGCCTTCTCATTTGGAAGAGCCGAATTTCATTCTGGCATAGTACTAGATAGAACTCGCGTCACACATCAGCCCAGGCGTATTTCACCTCTACTTCAGAGCAAACACTTCACCTGGACCAAAAACTAGCCACACGCCTCAATATCTTGCAACAACGGAACGATCTTACAAAACAGCTACTCGCCCTCGAGATGGCCGGCTAACATTCGAGCAATCACAACTGATCGCTCTAGGGCGATTTTGCTATCCAAAACAAAATGTTTCGGCGAAAACATCCAAGTGCTTACATAAAGCCCACTCGCAAGTCTTTTTGTGTACGCATCCGCATACATTGCTTCAACACGAGAGATAAATTCTGCTCCGAAGGCTTGCTCGCTTATAAAAAAATCAACGAAGGAGCAATCACCCTTTCCTTTTCTTAGGTCATGCGGACAGCTCAACGAATCCTCATTTAGTATTGCCGCATAGGTTGGGTGCAAATCGTCACAGATTGCTATAAAGCGATCATAGTACTTACGGGCAAGTCTCTGTCGCTCTTTCTCAAACCCCGGAGTGCTAAACTGCCACCCCTGTGCCACGATGGAAACCGGATTAGGTTGATCCAAAGGAGCGTCGTCAGACACTCCGTTTGTCGTAACAATCTCCGGCCCATTTTTCTTTATTCCTATCGCTCCTTTCACACCAACAGTCAACACACAAACATCCTCGTCTATAAAATGCTCCCACAGTTCCTGCTCGTCAATCGATCTATTGTAGATGGGGCGGGTACTTGCACGTGAAACTCTTGATCGCCTCGCATTATCGAATTTTGCGAATACGATTTCTCCAGTCAATCCTCCACCATGGTTCACACAAAAGCGTACGACGTTTTGTATTGATTCCGTACAACTTCTGCCGTGGAAGTAAAAGTCGAGTTGAACATGTTCCCCACTGGGTAGCTTCATCGGAATCCCTTGCTCCCACCATCCAAGCATGACCTATTGATTTGTACTCACAGCACACAATAGGAGGAAACTTGTGCTGAACCATTTCATCTCTAGGTTGAAGCCGCCCCCACCATTCGCCATCGTCTAAATAGCACCCATACACAAAGGGTGACGCCACCAACGATACCAACTCCATATGCAGCGAGATGCGACCACAGGTCGGCAAGGAAGGCCGCGTGCTTTGCTTCCGGAACTTGTGAACGAAGTGGTTCAACCAGCCATACGCCACCAGAATTCGCAACGAAGTACCCGGCAGCACCGGCAATAAGGGAAGCACATCCCATGATCACCAGTAAGCTGCATAAGGGACGGGCTAGACGGATTGCATCGTACTTAGGCCGCGCCCCCAACCTCGACACGAGAGCAGCAACAATGCCCAGCGGTAAGCCAACCCACCAAGTTGCAATGATGCCCCACCCCAAGGCGAGAAGTGTCGGGGATTCGGTATGGAACACTGGAGGATGGCCAATTGTAAAATACTCAACGCACACCCGCGCCGTTACTTGGTCGTGCAAGATGCCGTACAACACTGCCGACACGATGCACAGTAGCACAATCTTGACCGCCTCCATGATGTCCATCTCCAATTACCCACTGAAGCACAAACGACTGCCGCTATTTTATCACCGGTAACATTTCGAAGTGCGGGAGCATCTACTTCATATTGAGCTGAGCGAATCTCTTAAGCTCGGCAGTGCCATACAAAGCTCGAATAACATGAATTTCAGAGCCAGAAGCCTAAGCGACGGCGATCCCCCCGTGCCTGAGACAACAGTGTCCAATCCATTTGGCAAAAAGCCCCGAAGTAGACAGGCTTTTGTCGCATTAAGGCAATATTTAAAATCCCTTTTTAGGTGCCGAGATCCCTTAACATTTCTAGACATCAATTCGCAAGACATTCCACAAACACATCAACCTACGGCACAGCCAACTTCGTCAAATCGGCCTTGATAAAAATCGGCCAGTAGACCCGGTTGTCATTGATGGCATGGGCAAACTCATGCGAGTTCGTGACATAGGAAATCACAAGCTCGCCCGGCTTTGATAAAGTGGCATGCCCCTTGGCCGCATAACAAAAGATCCGCTTATCAAAGGCGGCTTCGGGCGCTTTATAAATGCGAACCGGCTCACTCCAAGGACCAGTAGGGCTCGGCGCGGTACTGAGCATGATCCCCGGTGCCAAGAACTTCTCGCTATGGATCAAAATCCACTTTTGCAGCTTTGCATCGTAAGAGACCGAAAGTTCGGTCGCTACATCCTTCGCAATGCCGGCACAGCTTGAAGCCTCTTTCTGCCAAGCCGTTCCATCCCAGTATTCCCACTGCGAAAGTACCGACAGCTTGCCGCGAGGTGTACGGGCGACAATCAACTGCTTTCCCTCTAGCGGCCGCCCTTTGGTTTCACGCGTCCCATAGATATAGACATGCTCCTCATGCCGCATGACACCCGCCCCCCAAATCACAAGCAGGTTCTTCTGCTCACCGGAAGAGGGAATTGCCAATTGGCTCTGCGGCCACGTGAGCGGATCTTTACTAAGCGGTTTCCCCGCTTCGCCCCACGTGACAAGCTCCGTGCCACGGATCGCAAACCCAAACGCTTCACTATTTCCCTCGGCTTTAACAACCCGCTGGCAAAAGACATGCAGTTGGCCCGCATCAGCAATGGCAGCACATTGCCAGTACCAACCTTTGCCATCCTGAGGAGCCACAAAGCTGACAGGCTTATCCTCGCTTGACTTACGAACCACAAACGAAGGTGGTGCGGCAAAGTCCACACGCTCTTGAACGGCCAACGTGTTGTTGACCATCGTCTGCAACTGACGCTTGCCATCGACCATCTTGCCGATGAACGTATCGTCAAAAATCCACAAGAGCCGGCCATCATCAAGCGGCGCACTATAAATCGCATCCGCCCCCAGCCATCCTTCAGTCGGGCGAAACGCCTTCGTAAACTCTGGCAGCTTCGTCACGCCGTCCGCAGTGCTCTCTTGCGCACTGGCAAACTGCCATGGCAACCCACACACCCAAAAGGCCATCACGGCCAAAAGAGGCCGCAGCAATGTCACTTTACAAGCCTGCATGAGCGGCCTCCTTGAGTTATCTCAGCACACCGACTACTCGCTCGGCAGTTCCGAGACCGTCATCTTACGGAACAGGATCTTCGTGGTCGGATCATGTCCTTGCAACTGCAGTGTTCCTGCCTTCAAACGCAGGCCATTACGGGGATTGTCATGAGGCTCACGCGTGTCTTGCCAATCGGTCACGCTGTAGCCATTCACCCAAGTGGCGATTCGATCTCCATCCATCACAATCGTCTTAGAAAACCAAGCCAGATCATCGGGCACCACATACCTGGCATTGATCCGACGAAACACTCCGCCAGTTCCGCAGTCCTTCGGCTTGGTCCGATCGCCATCGACAACGCCATTATGGATTTGGCTCTCATAACCATTCATTAGCTCGCCCGGAATGCATCGCAAAAACAATCCACCGTTCAGATCAGCGGCCAGCGTCTTGCATTCCAACTGCAAGCAGAAGTTTTGATACGAGCCTTCACTCTCCAAGCAGCCACGCCCATCTTCCACCAGCAACTCGTTCTCTGGCATGAGGCTAAACCGACTTTTGCTCCCTTCAGGCTGCTTCCAACCACTCAGGTTTTCTCCTGGAAAGATCGACTTCTGCCCCAAAGGAAGCAAACGAATATTGCGAAAGCTCGCCCGGCCGGAATTCAATTGCAATCCAATCAGGCCGCTCAAAGCAGGCTTTTCATCGGTGTAGTCGCAAACGATCTCACCACCGATGGTCACGGCGATATGATTTCCTTCGCAGCGTGCTTCGATCGTTGTCCACTGTGTTAGGTCGATCGGCTTTTCTACCTTTTTACGACCAACAAGGCTTCCTGTCGGAAAGGGATTGTCGCTAGGGGCCATGTTCAATTCATAACAGCGTGTCACGACATCTTCTTTAGAGACCGTGGCAGGCGTACGCAAAAAGATGCCGCTATTACTGGTCGCATCGGTTTGTACCTCGGCCTTCAGGACATAGTCCGAAAAGCGGACCGATGTACACAGCAGCCCAGGCTCTCCGCCGGTGACCGTGATCGCTCCATCCTTCACCTGCCAATCAGCCTTGCTATGAGGATGCCAGCCAAACAAGGTCTGGCCATCAAACAGAGAAATCCATCCTTCGGCAATCTCTTCCTGAGACAAATACGCGGGCTTCAGCGTTACTTCCGCTGCTGCTCCATCTGCCGGCGTGGCGACTTCCGCCTTGGCAGTGGTCGGTGCCGCAGAGGCAGGCGCATTTGCGACTGGTGCCGTGGGGCCAGGGGCTGTCGTAGTAGGCGTGGAAGGCTTGCAGCCCATCACTCCCGCCAGCACCATTGCAATCGCCACTCGCCCACTAACGAAGGTCCGTATCATCTTGAACATTGCTGACTATCCTAAGAACTTCTCTACCAACATCCATTCACACAGCGCCGCACCACTATTCCACAATCAACTCGCCATTCATTACCATCCAGTGCCCTGGAAAGGTACACAGGTAAGGATAACGCCCTGGCGATTTGGGAACTTGTAGATAGATCACAAACTCTTGGGTAGGAGGAACAATGTCGGTATAGGCCAACACATCATCACTCTTAGGAACGTACTGGCGGATGAATGCCTCTGGATCGGCAACCAGCTTATTCGCCTGTTCGCCGACCACTTGCAATGTCCCTGGCTTTAAGAGCACCCAGTTATGTGGCACGACGTCAGGATTGGTAAACGTCAGCTTGACCGTCGTCCCCGCCTTCGCCCGCAACACACGGGTGGAGTACGTCAGGTTCTTCCCCGCAGCAATCTCCAGCTCCGCCTCGGTTGGTTTCTTCCCTTGCCAAGGATTGATCTGCCGCTTGCCAAGCATCGCCATATCAAAAGCAATCGGATGCGGCGCAATCACTTTCGCCACCGGCTGATAGCCAGTGAACTTGGTAAATGGCTTATCTAGCTTGTGCACGGTCACGAAGATTTCCTGTGGCCTGCCGCCGTCGACCTGCAGCAAAAGGTGCAACTGGTTAACCGGTTGCAAGTCAGGAATTTGCACAAACACACTTGTCGCCGAGACGCGATGCACGCCCGTAATCTCTAGAACCTCATGCCCCACCGCCCCAGGATGATTCGGAGCCATCTCCGGCGAGCCGTAACCTGGGCCATAGCGATAGTTCCAGCTATCCGCAAAGTGCGATTGCAAATTGGCCAAGGCTGCATCTTCCACAGGTATCGTAAAATCAACGAGCACCCCGTTTTCATGGACATGAAACGCCTTAGGCAGTTGCACCGGCTTGCCGGTATACGCGCACCCGATGAAAGCAACCATCATCAGGCGTGTAGCTTCCCCAGCCGGCCATCCCCGAGACATAGAACTGGCCATCCTTCGGATTGAAATTACCTCGGTGCGAACCCGAACGAAAATCACCCACCAGCGGAACGATGGCTCCCTGTGGCTGGCCATCAACTTCATCCCGAAGCAGCAAAAAGTGCGAGCCTTGTCCAAACGACAAGTGAACCAACTTCCCCTTCAGCGGACCCCAGCGATCATCAGGAACTGTCGTCTGTCCGCCGCTGCTATTGTCCACGCCACGTGGCATGTAAACCAAGGGGAGGGCAGGGGGCTGCTTGTTGATCGGTCCCGGATAACCAAAGTGTGGAATCGGCGCATCGGGCTGCCGCGGCTTCACCAAACAAATCAGTGAAGCAGGGGTCCAGTCACCTTCGCTACAAGGAACCGTGACGCTTCCATCTTCGCATAGTCCCAACCCATCTGGATTGCGAAAGCCAGTCGCCAGCACTTCGACTTCTTTACCATCAGCTGACACCCGAATCAAACCTTGCTTGCCCGAGGCAATGTAAAACCGTCCCTGAGCATCGCGGGCAAGGCCGCACGAATAATCATGCCCGCCCGTTGAAGTGGGCATGACGTTGGAAAAGCACTCATGAAAATCCGCTTCGCCATCGCCGTTGCGATCATGCAAGATCGAGATCTGATCCCGCCCCAGCACATACAGCGTGTTGTCGACCATCTGCATCCCTAGCGCCTGATGGATGCCCGATGCAAAACGTTTCCACTGCACTTTCTTCAAGTCTTCATCCAGCCCCGTCACGCGCCACACATCGCCGGTCATCGTGCAGAGGTAAGCGGTTCCATCTTTGGCAAAGACATGGTCGCCAAAAAAGAATAAGGCGTTCCAAGGATTCTCTTGCGGGAAAGGAATCGTATCGGTCGCATAAGGCTGCCCCGTACCAAGCTTCCCTTCCGTCACCAGGACCTGCGGCCATTGCGGTGCGGCCTTAGCAATTTGATCTTTCAGCGGATGACTAGCGGCAGGAGCCACAATCCGTTCAAACTTGCCATCCTTCACCCATGGGGCATCCAGCATATCGACATCGCCCAAGCGATAGGCAAATGCAACACGATTTCCAAAGCGATAAAACCCTTTGTAAACAAACGGGACCGCTGGCGCACTTCCCGCAGGCCGGGGCAGCATTTCCCCAGCAGCGATCAATCCATCCATAAAGCCATGCCGTACGGGCGAGAACTTCAGGAACTTTCCCTTCCAAAGCGCCTCGTAGCAGAGCGTCTCGGGATTGAAGCAAACCGCCATCTCTCCGGCGTCGCCAAGCCGAACGCAAACGCCTTTTGGCACTTCAACTCCGGGCGCATGAAACACGCCGCTCATCACCGTCCCTAGGTCGGTGTCATTCCAGCGGCCATCTGCCCAGCCCGCTTCATTTTGGTTTCCCCAGTGCCCCAGCTTGCCGCCATCCAGCCCTGGAAAGGCCGCGATCATCGTAGGGCGTGGCGATAATTGCCGAAAGAACAAGGCTTCCTTCCGATAGAAGTCATAAATCCGATCTCGATTGACTGGGTTGGTGGAAACCGGCCAATCCTCGGGATTGAGCGGCTTCTTCTCGTAAGGAAATTCTGCCAAGTGCTGTTCGGGGCGGACAAGATCTTCCAGCCCGGTCGTCTTCCCTAGCTCCATCAAGAATCGCACAACGTCATAGCGTTGCTCGACGGTCATGGCCGTCGCCAATCCATCTGGCATGAGCGTTCCAACTTCGCGCTGATCTTCAATGACCTCTTTGATCACGGTTACCGATTGCTGCGTTGCCGGATCAAACAACTGAAACTGCGTAGGAGTCTCTTCTCGCTTATACCCCTGCAAAAAACGTCCATCCTCCAACAGCACCCGCCAAGCCGTGTGTTCAGGTTTCACCACGCGCTTGGGCCACAGGAAAGATTCGACAATCTCTTCCGGCTTCAGTCGTTTAGAAGCATCCGTCAAAGCAGGTCCAACTGCTCCCCCTTGCTTGCCCACCAAATGGCAATTCACACAGGCGAATTTGGCCGAACTAAAAACGCGGGCACCTCGCTGCGCATTGCCATGCTTGCCAGCCCCTTCCAAAACTTCGCTCACAAGCTTCGGACTATATTCCAGGGGGACAGGAATAGAAACCGGCACCGCCTCAGGAACGGCTACTGCTGCGGCCCCCACGCGTTTCGCTGGCAACTTCAGCGAACCTTTGGGGCTAACTTCCGGCGTCTTTCCCCCATCCAGCACCCACAGCCCCAGCGTCGTTCCATCTGCAACGGGCAGCTCACTACTTGGCATACGAACCTGACGAATCCCCGAGGAAATCCGAACCCAAGCCAACTCGCCCGCACAATCAAAATCTCCCTCGACCAAACGACCTAGCGCAAAGTTCCCTTCAATCGGCGCCCCATTTCGTGAGGCGACCTCTTGTGATGCCACTTCTTTGCCATCCACGAACAATCGAACATGCTTTGCATCGAACTGCATCGCCAGTTCATGCCATTTATCATCCGTCACCACAACTTTCGAATGCACATGATCGGGCGTGTAACCTGGCAAATAGGCGGTCAGCACTCCAGAACCTGCCACACTAAAAAGTTCCCAGTGCCGGGCAGAGGCCTTCGTCTCATTCGCAGCAAAGATGTTGTAAGTTTCGCTCCGCGCTACTTTCACGCGGCATTCCAGCGTCAACGGTGGATTGCGAAAACCCTCATTCCCCGCGACCAGCCAGCCGGGCGTACTTGCCGGCGTCGTCGCCTGCACTGCCGGCTTTTGAGCCATTGGAACTGGCGTACGTGGCTTGGGGCGATCGCCTGCTGGCTCTCCCTTGAGCTGTTTCACGAGCCATTTCAGTCCGTCCAAGTTATCCAGCAAGCGTTCCTCGGCATCATCTTGAGTGTGACCCAAAATTCCGATCGGACCACGATAGCCGCTATCCCGAACGACCTTGAGCAACTCCAGATCAAGCTCTCCTTGGCCCAGTGGCAAGATCTTTTGGCCGCGGCGTTCGCCATCGGGCATCATGCCATTGAGATTGAGAACATAAAGATGCGGCAGCATCCGCTTGAGCAGTGCCGGAAAGTTCGCCAAATGATCGTGGCCATGATGCTGGTTGTAAACGATTCCTACATTCGGCAACTTCAGCGCTTCGATGATGGCAATCTGGTTGTCGGGCTCACCAAACCAGCCACCATGATTATAAAGGGCTACCTTGCAACCGATCTTGGCTGCCTCTTCGGCGATCGGCCGAATGCGAGCCGCTTCCGCCGCAATCCTGGCTTGGCGTTCTTGTTCGTTGGCCGTTGGTCCGCCCCCTCCCGTAACCCACAATTGCGTTTGAATCTTGTGCCGCTTCAGCACTTCCAAAATGCCGCGTGCCTCATCATTCATGGCCCCAGGAAACCACCACGCGGTTAGCTCCACATGGTGTTTTTGGAGTGCCTCTATCTCGGCATCAAACGTGGGAATGTGTTCCGCTCGATAATCGTAAGCGAACTTGCTGAACTTCAACTTTTCCAGCATGGCCGCCCGCTCTTCGGGACCACGGCGTTTGGAGTCAAAGGGAACAATGCACCAAGCCACCAGGTTCTCATCCGCAAACAGCTCTAGCCCCTGCGGCGCAACAACGGGCTTCACAGGCTCGGCCCCTTGCGCAATCGAAAAACCAAGTAGGCACGCAAGCGCCACGAGCGATCCCCAAGATACCAAACGCATATTCACGATTCCTTTGGGAGAGATACTTCCTACCAACCCCTTGCAGCGAGAACTTCCTAGTCGCAGGGGAGGCTAGGGGAGGGCCGCAAATGGCAAGCGCCCAATCCTAATCTTTTTTGCGTGCCATCTCGACATCCCCCGACCACAAATCTCTTAAAACCACACCGAAAACCGAGCGGTTTTGCTTGCGAAATCCCATCGAAACGCCTTAAGATAATCTTGTCCGTTATGCGGTGCCTGCGCGATTGGTTTCCTATTCAGCTTCACCTTCCCCTGCCAAACAACCAACCATGAACCATCCTTCCCAAACGACTTCCGACTCTCGTCGTCAATTCCTTGCTTCCAGTGCTGCCGCAGTGGGCGGCGCGATGATTACCCAGGCCACCCTGATGAGCACTACACCTGCGGCCAGCTTGGCCGCCGACGAAAAGCCCAAGAGCAGCAAGTACAAGAAGGCCGTCAAAATTGGCATGGTTCAGGCTGGCAATTCGCTGATGGAAAAGTTCAAGCTCCTGGCCGATCTCGGCTTTGACGGCATCGAACTCGACAGCCCCGGCGGCGCTTCGGCCGAAGAGGTCCAAAAGTGCATCGCGGAGACCGGTCTCAAGGTTCCTGGCGTTGTCGATTCCGTTCACTGGAAGGATTGCCTTTCCGATCCAAGCGCAGAGGTTCGCGCCAAGGGGGTCGCTGCCTTGGAAGAAGCCTTGAAGATGTGCAAGGCCTATGGCGGCACAAGCTGCCTGCTGGTTCCTGGCCGCGTAACCAAGGAAGTCACCCATGAACAAGCCTTCGAACGCAGCGTTGCCGAAATCAAGAAGGTCCTTCCATTGGCTGAAAAGCTCAATATCGAAATCCTGATCGAGAACGTCTGGAACGACTTCTTGACCGACCCCAAAGAGATGGCCCGATTCATCGACGCTTGCGAATCCAAGCTGGTCGGCGCTCATTTCGATATCGGCAACACCATTCGCTATTCGCCCTCGCACGAATGGATTCCCATCCTCGGCCACCGCATCAAAAAGCTCGACATCAAGGACTTCAAAAAGGGAGAGAAGGGCTTTGGTGCCAAGCTGATGGAAGGGGATGTCGATTGGCCGCAGTGCATGCGTGAACTAGAAAAGATCGGCTACACCGGCTGGGGGACGGCCGAAATCCAAGGGGGTGGCCGAGAATGGCTCACCGATGTCGCCGCCCGCATGGACAAGATCTTTGCCAGCTAATCGCTGTTTGTAATTTTTGAAAACCGGCGTGGGCTTGGTCCCACGCCTCCACCTTTTATGGTTCGATGACCATGGCCACCGAAGAAGCGAATTACGTCAACCCTTACGCTGCCACCGTTGTCGAGCAGCCAGTAAATGCCGCCCCGGCTTTGGGAGGCCTCAATGGGCTGTGGCGTAAGGGGAACTTGATCGTCGTCCATCCGTTCGGTGAGATGCCCCCCATCTGCGTCAGGACGGGGGCAGCCGGCTTCAAGTCGGTCAAGCAAAAGTTGGAATGGCGTCCTGCCTGGGTTTACCTAGGACTACTCGGCGGCCTGATTCCCTTGGTGATCCTGTCGATGCTCCTTACCCGTCGTAGAACTCTAATCCCCTGGCTCTCCGAAGAAGCCTACGCTCGTCGGCGTCGCTTCTTGAATCTGGCCTGGGGAGCGGCGCTGTTGGGCTTGGGCATGATTGCACTTTGCATCACGCTGGCGGCTGGTCTTCCCGATTTAATTCCTGTCGCACTTCGGGATGGAGTGTATGCGACGCTGGCGATCGGCGGCACGGTTGCCATCCTGGCAGGAATCCTAATCGGCAACTTTTCTTCGCCGATCCTCAAGGCAAAATTGATCCACGAACAGTACTCGCTGATGGCGGGTGCCAATGAGGAGTTTCTGAAGTACCTCGAAGAGTTTCCTTATCCGCTACCGCAATAGTGCTTCAATCGCATGGACCCACATGTACCTCCTGAAGCCAACATCAACCCCTACGCTGCGCCATCAGAACTGGAGGCCGAGGACGAGTCCACGCTTGACCTGCGCCAGTTCTTGCGAGCTCAAGGGGGCCTGTGGCGTGATGGCAGGCTTCTCGTCATTCGCCGTGGTACGGTCCTGCCGCCGATCTGCGTGAAGACCGGGGTTCCCGCAACACGACGAATATCGGTTGCTTTGCGAGAGGAATCGCTTCTGCCCATTCTGGGCTTCATGCTGGGGTGCGTGCCGGGCTGGTACCTGTTCACATTTCTGCAAGAGCGAAGAATCCTGCGACTGTCGATCTGCGACTCCGCCTATCGCGAACTTCGCTACCTTGCCATTCAAGGGCTCATCGCCCTCTTCTTTGGCTCGGTCTCGCTGGCGGTCGGCTGGAACCTTTGGCAACCCTGGAAAGACGAGCCTTCGTTCCAGCTATACCCCATCTTCTTTTTGCTGGGCCTGCTCCTTTTCGTGGGCGGCGTCGCCAAGCTCGTCTCGTCCGGCCAACCCTTAACCACGCACCGCTTCACCGTGCACTACACATCAGTCAACGGTGCCGGCGAAGCATTTCTGCAACAACTGCCCGAGATGCCCAACCTCGAAAACCTCTCCGCCGTAACCCCACCCAGCCCTCCGGCCCCCTAAGAGCCCGCGATTTAGACTTTCCGCCTAACTAGCTCGCGTGGCAAGCATCACGCCTACTCGCTCAGCGGACTTGCATTATGCAACAGTTATTCGCGCATTACGTCTCTTCGTACGGCCGCACCTGATACAACGACAGACGATTTCCCAGGCAATCGCGAATAGCCGTTTGGCGTCCATTTACCAACTCGTGAATACCTCCGTCTGTTTCAATACCTTCTTGAGTCAATCTAGAAAGCATTGAATCCGCGTCGCTAATTGGAAGACTAACAAAATAACAACCCCGACCTGCCTGTCGACCGATCAGCTGCCTTGAACTCTCGTCCCGAGGTTTCTCCAGGTGAATTGCAAAGGGAAACGCAGGGTCAATATACGTAAGATAAACAAGGCGACCGCCATCAATCATGTCGGTATCTCTTTCGACATGAAATAACCCTAGTCGATGGCAGTAAAAGTCAATAACCTTATCGTAATCGTCCACAAGCAAAAACACGTACACTAATGCGCGCATACGATACTCCTATTGCCCCACGACCTTCGGCAAAATGCATCGTCCAGCCGAGAACGTTGCACCCAAACGCCATCTTTCGAACGGGCTATTTAGAGAGTGCTGTTCCATTGACGACCACAATCGGCAGCAAACGCTGGGTTGTCTTTTTCCCAACTAAATCTTCCACTTCAAGCTGCAAAACATACTCTCCGTCTCGATTTAAAAAGGCGCCGATCTTTGCGGAAGTCGATCCACCTTCGGGGGCAATTAACTCTGAACTCGCATTCCTACTTTCTTTCCCGACAACTTTTTTGTTCTTGTCTAGCACCTTGAGCTTCATGCCGACCTTCCATTTTCCATCTATAATTTCGGCGTTGTGAATAACAAAGTGCACATACACCCCTTCACCTGCGTTGAAACACATTCCAGCGGGGTATGCCCCTTGCGCGTCTTTGGCTAAAACGACGCTGCCAATCTCGAAAAAGTCATTGGCCAGTATTTCAAACGCCACCATTTCTTCGGTGGCGGTTTTGCTCTGCAAATCTGAAACCACAACTCTCATCCAATAATTCCCTGAACTCAGCGTTTTGGGAATTGGAAAAGTATTCGACATTTTTGCACTATTGGTACCTAAGCTGAGTGGGACAATTTGATCGCCCGATGAACGAGTTAGCAAAAGCTGCTTGCTACTATTCAAAAGATCAAGCTGCACCGAATATTTCATATCTCCATCTGGCGTAAGCTCTAAACCACTGATCTGAACTGCTAAATCAATCGATTCACCAGAGAGAATCTTTTTGGGACGCTGCGTCCCGCCGACACCGTACGTGAAACTAGTCGTTACAGCTAGATTTCGCTCTGCACCCGACAAATTCCTTGGCGTTAAACTACCCAAAAGGCAAAGAGCGACTGCAACACCAACTAAGACATTCTGATTCATGGACTAACTCCCGTGTGCCCTTCACGCAATTCTTGCAACTTTAGCGATATCAAGTGACTCTAGAATCTGACGCCTTGTTACCGCCGAGATTAGCCAAGCTTGACGAGACCTTGGCGCTCGGCAGAACTACGATGAACAGGTAACAAAGCATTGCCTCTCAGTGCAAGCATTGTTGATGCACTGACGCTCGCATTGTAAGGCAACCGAGCAGAGCGTGTCACGATAGATTTATTCGGCTAACTGACGAGGCAGCTAATGCGGCTCGCAATATTCCCAGCAGCAAAGCTTCCGGTGATGTTCGCCTACGAAAAAAGCCCTGCTATAAACAGCAGGGCCTTCCATCATAAACCAATTCCATCACCGGCCGCTTGGGCTGTTTAGCGTTTGGCCAGCTTTCGCAGGACCTCAATCCCACGTTCGATCGTCCGCTGCGAGGCCGCATAAGAAATGCGGAAGTGCGTATCTTGCTGGCTAAAGATGTTGCCCGGAATGATCAGCAAGTTATTCTTGATCGCTTCCGCAACAAACTCTGTCCCCGTTCCCCAGGGAACTTTGGGGAAGACATAAAACGCACCGCCCGGCGAAGCAATCTCAAACAAGTCCGAAAGACCGCCAATCAAAAGGTCGCGTCGCTTTTGATAACTCTCCACATACGGCGTGATGTCGACATCCATGGCCACAGCGCCTGCCCATTGCACCGGCTGCGGCGCACAGACGAACGTGTACTGCTGCAACTTGATCATCGTTTCGATGATCTCCGACGGACCATGCACAAAACCCAGTCGCCAGCCGGTCATCGCGTGGCTCTTGCTAAAGCCATCGATCACGAGCGTCTGCGGGTTGTATTTGGCAGGCGAAATGAATTGCTGGTCGTAACAAAACGCGCGATAGATCTCGTCCGACAGCAAAATCACATTATGCTTTGCAGCCAATTCCGCCAAACCCTTGACCTCTTCCTCGCTGGCAATCGCGCCGGTCGGATTCGCCGGGCTATTCAGCAAGATCATCTTGGTCTTGGGAGTGATCGCTGCTTCGACCTTGTTCAGATCGATTTTGAAATCGGGATAGGTGTTGATGATCACCGGCACGCCGCCAGCCAGTTGCGTTAGCGAGGTGTACATCACAAAGTACGGATCAAACACGATCACTTCATCGCCTGGGTTAACCAGCGACAACATCGCCAATGCCAAACCACCGCTGGTTCCGCTGCTGACGAAGACCTTGCGATCATCATGGCCGTACTCGGCCTGGATGGAGGCTTGCAGCTTGTCGCGCAATACCGGCATCCCTTGCGTGAGGGCGTAGCTATTCTTTCCTTGTTCAATCGCCTTGATGCAGGCAGCCTTGATCTCCGAAGGGACATCGAAGTCGGGCTGACCAATCGAAAGGTTGATCGGATCCGTCATCTTCGCGGCCAAGTCGAAGACCTTACGAATGCCACTGCTATCAAACGCCTTGGTCCGGTCTGCAATCCAAGCCATGAAACCCACTCACCCCAAAAAACGACGGCGACTTCGAAAAATACAAAGGCCTTCGCCGAAGACAAGGTGCGAAGGACCTTCAAAAGTATCCCCGGTAACCCCGGTCTGGCACAAGGGGCGAACGTCGCCCAGCAATCAGCCAGCCACGACCGCGCAAAAAGCGCGAAAGATGCCCACCGGCCGAAGAAGAAGTAGTTCTACGGCCGGGGAAAACGATTGGCCCAAGAGTTCAGGCGATAGAGAGAAAACCGGCCGCAGGGGAGAAGTCCTGCGGCCGATGGAAAGCCTGATGGCAAAGGCCAACTATTTGAAATCCTTCTCAGGATGGACAGTCATAAGCTGGCTCTCTTTGATCACCATCTTGTAGTGGCGATGGTTGTCGTAAACGGTTTGCCAGCTGCTGTGCTTGATGGTGCCACGGATCGTGACATCCGCTGGCAGCTTGAGGTTGGCCAGTACAGCCCGGTCTTCCTTGCGGAATTCAAAGTCGATGTGCAGGCGAACGAAGTTTTCGCTCGAATGGTCTGGAACAAATTGCAGCACATAGTCACCAGTCTCGGTCCGGTTGATTCGGGTCGCCGTCCCGCGGATCTCCATCGACTTGGTAGCCAGCTGATCGTCAACAGCCGCCTCATTGGTGGTGACCGTTTTCAAAAGGCTATCCGCTGTCACGCTAATCATGGCCGGCTTTGCGGCGACCGGATCTGCCCCTGCCATAACACTTGCCAATACCAGACCGATTGCAAACCCGCTCATGATGCTCACTCCCATGGATTGTTAAAATACGCAATATACGCATTTTAGGTACAAACCCACCGAGCGTCAACTTTTTTAAATCGGCAATTAGACCAACCTGAAAAAGGGGGCTAATAGGAGGCATCCGGACGGGACTGGGCCTCAGAGTCGTTTTGGACGGCCGGACGGCTGAGCCGACCTCCTAGGATGCCTCCCAGGGAACCAAGCCGCTTCCCCCAGCCACTTTGCTTGGGCCAAGCCAGGCCCAAAAAAAGAAAAAACCACTCAAAAGAACTTTCTCTTGAGTGGTTTAATTCGTTTTATGCTTGGCGCCCTGGGCCGTCGGTCCAAAGCGGCTTAGTTGCTAGTGCGGTCCGCTTATCGTACGCGGCACTTGAAGCGAATGATTCCCCCTTCGCCAACCTTGAGTGGGTTTTCAACTTCCCAGCGGAGGATGAGCGATTCGCTGTCGCTGGTGTCGGTCTTGAACTCGGCACCGACGCTGCATTGCTGCGAGCCTTCGACATATTCCAGACGAGTTACCAAGTGATCGATGATCGTCACGTTGCCAATCGTCTGATCGCCGACATTATCAAACCGCAGGGTGAAGTCGACCTCGTCTCCGACTTGAGCTTCGCTGGTGCTGGCGACCTTCACAATCCTCAAGCGAGGCTTGCCCAGCAGGTCGTATACATGCAGCTCTTCAGGACGGCTGGTTCCCTTGGCTTCGACTAGCATCTGGCCATCGATAACCACTTGAACCGCTTGATTGGATTGCCAAGTGTTGGCAGCCAAAGCTTGCTTCGCTAGGCGAGCCTTCTCACCCGCTTCATAGACACCGAACTTGATCGTGCGGAAATCTTCGTAAGGCAAGAAGCCTTGCGTTGCTTGAGCAAGCGGTTGTGTCCGCTCTAAGCCGATCCCCTTGATCCGTTCACGAAAGGCGATGGCTGGATCAAGTCCAACATCGGTCTTGGGCTGCAAGGGCTGGACGGCCGTGGTGGCAACGCGTGTATCATTATGCAGGTTGAGCTTCGTAGGCTTCTCAACGCCGCGAACCATGTCTTGACCTTCATAGAGGACCGGATTGGTCACCTTGCGAACGGATGCAAAACGTGGAGCATAAATCGGAACACAGTTGGCCGGCGTCGTTTCCGTACGGCCATCGAGTGTGTCATAGTGAGCAATCGTATCTTGCGGATCGAGACCGACGACGGTCAGGTCGTGACGGGCACGAGCATCGCCGTTGCGGTCGCATCCATTCCATAGGTATTCATCTTGAGGCCAAGGACGAGCAAGTCCATCGGGAGCCCAAGGCTCTTGGGGATCGGTATCCAACGTCGTATCGGAAAAGCGGAACTTTTGATTCCCCTGGCATCCTGCACAAGGGCAACCGCCACCACGGTGACCGCCGCGCTGTGGCTGGCAGTCTTGGCAACCTTCGTCGCTGCAATGGGCATGACGTGGTGCAACCGAGGGCCGCATCGCAGATGGCGGAGGCCCGCCGTATCCTACGGGCAAACCCGGATAGAACTTAGAAGGCTTGCTGGCAGGCGATTTCTCTTGGGCATCGACAACTACTGCAGCAGGCTCCGTCGTTGCAGACACCTTTGTAGGTGCCAGCTTTCCCGAGGTTCCAAGCGTTTGGCACGAGCAAAAGCCCACAGCGCCCATGGCAACCAGCACGAGAAACTTTGCGGAATGGATTAGTCGCATATATCGCCTTCAAGCCGTAATCGTTTGGGCTGAATTGTCTTCGTCAGTGACCGGAAGCTGGCCTAGCGTGTCTGGGTTTCCAGCGGAATCCGAGGAATGTTGCGAGTCGCTGCGCGGCGCTGGCCGGCGGGTGCTTCCAGCGGTTTTTCAAGTCCTTGGTTTCGCTTCACATTGTCGCCCGGCATCTCCAAAATCTGAGCAGGAGGGGAGGCATACAAAAATTGCTCATCGGAACCATCAGCCGAAGGAATGCGAGAGCCCATTCGCAAAATGGCCATCGGGCGTCCTAGCTGATCGGCAGTTTGCATCAGATCTTGATGAGGAGCGACTTCGTAATAACGCTGACGTGGCAGTTGATCCTTTACAGGAACCGCATCTTGTGGATTTTCTAGATAGATAACCCGCTGAACGTAGTTGCCTTTGGCGGCCAGCTTCAGCTCTTCTTCGGTCAGCTCGACAGGGATCGGGAACCGAGCCGCTTGGCCCGGTGGTGGATACAAGCGATCGACCACTTCAATGGTTGGGAAGACTTCCGCACCGGGCTCGCCTGGGATATTGCTAACCTTGAGGCGATAGACGTTGCCAATCAACATGCCGGCGAGAACACCATTCTTGCCGCCAGGAACAAACCCTTCGCCGGTTGCCAATTCCACCTTCGAGCCTTCAGGCGCGGTGACTTGGACGGGCTGGAAGTATCCACGAAGCGGCCCGCCACGTTCTAGTTGGCGTTGACCGATTTCACCAGGAGGAAGTGTTCCTTGATGAAGGTAATGAACAGGTGGCTGAGCCTGTGCCAATGAGTTTGTCACTGACAGGAATAATGAGAGGATCAGTAATGACGTCAGCCGAATACGTAGCGACCGTCTGCGCTCAACCGCTGGAGGATGAATTTGGGTCATCGAAGAAACCCCTGGGGAGCGAGAGGTAAGTGTCTTGTGCATTTCCGATTACAGTTCGGAAGTTCAATTCGTGCGATCGGCTTCGTGGTTTGAAACCGAAGCCAGGCCTTCCGAGACTTCTCTCAAGAAGCAACGCGGAAGGCCCTGGTTTTCGAGGGTAGCGAGCCCAGATGGCGTCGCTACTTGCTTAGGACAATCGGAACCAAGCCCGGTTATTCACCTGGACCGGGAATGTACTCGTGACGATCCCCGTGAGGCTGGTTCGTTGGCATCGTTGGATGGATGCTTTGTTCACGAATGAAGACCTTGCTAACTGGCTTTGGATAGCTGTAGCCTGGCTCATGCTTGACGTGAATCTTGAACTTCTCGGTTGGTTCTGGGATATGCATCTTCGTATGGTTTACGATCGAGTGCTTCTTCAGACCTGCTGGAACTCCTAGTGGAATGTGAGGAGGGCCAGGCAGACCAATCGGCGTACCCGAAATTGGCATACCGTATTGCGGAGCCGTTACGCCCGCCACATAGTTCGGTGGAAGCGAAGGAGGCAAGTTGCCGTAACCGCCACCTGGTGGGCAATAGCCACCATCAGGCCCCATCATCATGCCGCCAGGTCCCATCATCCCGCCGCCGAAGGCTTCGTTGCCGCCAGCGAGTTCGATGTTCTTATTACCAAGGCGAATGACGGCGAGGATTGCACCACGACGATCAGCCTCGATGATTGGATCAACACCTGGATCAAGCTTCGTGCTCACCAGGGTTTCTACACCAGCCAAAGCGAGTTCTTGGAACTCGGGGTCTGGCAGATAGATAACCTTCGTCACGAAGTTACCGGAGAGGACTTGGTCGAAGTCTTCGGCCGTAAACTGTACTGGAATTGCATTGTGAGCAAGGAAGGCCTCGCTGCGAGGAGTCGCAGGAGCGATTTCGAGAGTTGGATAAAGCTCATCCCCCTCACGACCTTCAATGCTAGTGATCTTCAAGCGGTAAATACCGTCTTGAGCAAAGTTCTGGCGTCCAGGAACGACAAGTGGAGCAGAGTCAAATTGACCGCTGCCGCTGGTGTCCCAGCGAACTTGCATAGCTTCTGGCTTCGCAAACAAAACTTGAGCCGTTGGGACGTTCATCGGAACGCCATAAACGGCGGCTGGTGCTGGCGGTGGCAACACGCCAGGTCCAGGCCCACCAACGCCCGGGCCAGGTTCCATCAGCTGTTGTGCTGGAGGAAGGTTGTGCGCCTTGGGGAACGCACACCCCAGTGCCGTACCTGCCACGGCGAGTGACATAATCCAAAGCGACAAACGAATCTTCATACCATTCCCCCCTGACAAAGGCCCAGCCATCCACCCCGTGACAACGTCGTCCAGGTAGACAATCCAGACCAAAAGTTCCCCTGTGTTTCCAATCCTTAAAGGCCGAAGGCTTGCTGAGCAGTCGTTACAAGTTCTGGGTCGTAACGAAGGCTGCTTTACCTACTGACCGCCGGTTCCCATCTGAAGCTTGCGAGAAACGCTGAATGACGTGGACCCTAGGGCCCTCTATCGCCTATCATGCCTGCAGATTTGCCAGCGTATGAATTGGCTCTAGTACCCAATTCAATTGCCGTTTTGTTCTGCTGTGCTATTCCCCGCTGGGGATCGCTTCAGCCGAGCCAATTGCAAGTTCACTCTTTGGAACTGCCGCCCAACTGTAGTACCCCGTAGGTATTGTTCGGCGCGTCTGGGAGAGAATCTTTGGCAAAACCGTCACAACCATACTATGAAGCACAACTTGCCTAGCCTGCTGATCGGGATCAGCCTGTTCCTTGCAGGCCTCGTTGCCCTGCGCTACGGCGATATCAGCAAGCTTGCTCAGCAGCAGTGATGCCGTCATTTCCTCCCCAAGCACTGGCGCTGCTGCCACCCCAAGTAGCGTGACGGCGGCCTCCGGTGACGGCCAAGCGATGGTGCAACAAGCTTCGGAGGCGCTGCAGCAGCTTCCTTCGCTCGAAGTGAAACTTCGCTACAAAACAATCGTGCTCGATCAAGAAGTTTTAGGGACCGGCCAGTATTGGCAGCTGGGGCAGGGGCCCGAAAAGCTCATGCGGATGGATTTGAAGATCGCTTCCACAGGTAGCGACATCTTCCAGCAAGAGATTTGCACGCAGCATCACTTTTGGACGCGCAAGCTGTTGCCTCAGGAAAAGAAGGCCCTTCTCGAGCGGGTTGATTTGCTCCGATTTCGAACTGCCATTACGCGTGTGAGCCAGCAGGACTCCGGGGTTAGGGATCGCGCCTGGATGCTTTTGGGGGGAATGCCCCGAATCCTAGGCCAACTAGAGCAGAGCCATCTTTTTGCCGCTCCTAAGGTGGTTCAGGTTCGTGGTGGAAGCCTGTGGCAACTGCGAGGCCGCCTTCGACCCGAATGGGTCTCGATGCTGGGGAATGGTCAGCCACAGGTCCAAGATGATCTGGGAGAACAAGTCCCGCTTGAGGTCGACGTCTACCTGGGGAAAGAAACTTCGGGGCCTAACCTCTTTCCGTATCGAATTGACTACTTCCGCTATGCACCTGCCAGCAAGCAGATCAAAAAGCTCTTTCAGGAAGCAACACCGGCCGCCTATACCTCGAGCCAGGGTGAGCCGCTGGCCCTGCTAATGTCGCTGGAATTTTTGCAACCACAGCAGGATGCCGACCTCGATCCCCGATTCTTCGATTTTGATCCGGGCGATGCCGAGTACGACGACGGCACCCAGTCTTGCCTGGCACGGCTGGGATTGTCTCGCTAGGAACTGGCTTCTTGGGCTGGCCTTGATTTGCCTGGCACGGCTCCCTCTTGCGACAGCAGCGGTCGAGGGTCATCATTCACAATCTACGGATAGAACGTCTGAGTTACTGCATATTCACCGAGGAGTTCATCATGCGAAGAGTCTCTATTTTTGGCGCCGCACTTATCGCGTGCGCATCTGCTGGGTTTGCGTGGGGAGAAACTCCCAAGGCCATCGTAAGTGGCTTGGTCAATCCTGAATCCGTTTGCTATGGCCCCGAAGGGCTCGTCTATGTGACGGAAATTGGAGAGATGGACAAGGATGGCGACGGCAAGGTCACCGTCATCAAAGAGGGAAAAGCGGAGCCGTTTGCAACCGGCCTGGACGACCCCAAGGGGATCGTCTTTTTCAAAGATGCTTTGTATGTGACCGATAAAAAGCAAGTAAAGAAGATCGCGGCCGACGGCAAGGTGAGCGTTTACGCCGACGCGAGCGCGTTTCCAAAGCCACCGCTATTCTTAAACGACATTGCAGTCGATGTCCTCAATGGGATCTTCCTTGTCAGCGATTCAGGCGACCTGAAGGGGAACGGAGGCGCAGCGTATCGAATCGACGACCGGCTCAGCAAGATCGAAACGGTCGTGAGCACCGAAACCATTCCCGCTTTGCAAACGCCTAATGGCATTGTGTTTGATGGAGCCTCTCACTTCATCTTGGCCGACATGGCCCAAGGGGTTCTGTATCGCGTGAAGATCGCGGACAAATCGGCAGAGAAGATCGCCGAAGGGATGCCAGGGGCGGACGGCCTTGTCTGGGACAACTTTGGCCGTTTCTTTGTCACCTCGTGGACGACTGGAAAGAGCTACGGAATTGCTCGACCTGGACAAAAGCCAATCCTGATTGGTGAAGGGCTTGTGACGGCGGCTGACTGCTGCCTGGATTCCACCGGCCAGAACCTGTTGATTCCGGACATGAAGGCGGGCACGCTAACCACGCTCTCGACCAAGATCGCTGGCTGGGAAGTGGATGAAACGCCAATGTCGCTTTCTCTGGAAGTGGCATTCCCGCATTTGAAGTGGACCGGTTGGGATGATGGCTCCGACAGCGGCAAGCCAATCGCACTTCGGCCGATCGTCCTCACTCACGCTGGCGATGGCTCTAACCGCGTCTTTGTGGCACTTCAGCAGGGGACGATTCACTCGTTTGAAAACAGTGATGATGCCAAGCAGACCAAAGTCTTTCTCGACATCACAAAAAAGGTTCGCTACCAAGACGACCAAAATGAAGAGGGCCTTTTGGGAGTAGCCTTTCACCCGAAGTTCAAGACGAACGGCCAAGTCTTCGTCTTCTACACCGTCAAGGGAGACAGCTATACCAACGTCGTTTCACGCTTCCGCCTGAAGACCGATGACCCAACCGCACTTGACCCTTCCTCGGAAGAAGAGCTGATGCGTTTTGAGCACTTCTTCTGGAACCACGACGGCGGAACCATCGCCTTTGGGCCGGATGGTTACCTGTACATTGTGCTAGGAGACGGCGGCAAGGGTGGAGATCCTAAAGAGAATGGACAGAACCTCAAGACTCACCTAGGGAAGGTCCTCCGGATCGATATTGATAAGAAGTCCAAGGGAAAACCTTACGGCATACCTACCGACAATCCATTCGTCAAGAATCCAGAAGCTGCTCCAGAAATCTGGGCGTATGGTCTGCGCAACGTGTGGCGGATGGCCTTTGATCGTAAGACAGGCCACTTGTGGGGCGCTGACGTTGGCCAAGACCTCTATGAAGAGATCAACATTTTCAAAGCTGGCGGCAACTATGGCTGGAATATGCGTGAAGGCTTGCATCCCTTTGGCGTGAAGGGCATTGACCAGAATGCCAAAATGGTAGAACCGATTTGGGAATACCATCACAACCTTGGCAAGTCGATCACGGGGGGCGTGGTTTATCGGGGAACTAAGGTACCTGAACTGCAAGGTGCTTATCTCTATGGCGACTACATTACGCAGCGTCTGTGGGCATTACGCTACGATGAGAAGCTTGGCCGGGTTGTCGCCAACCATCCACTGGAAGATGCCGCCCTACAAGTCATGACCTATGGCGAAGACGAAAAGGGAGAGGTCTATCTTTTGGCGACAAGCCTAACGGGACAAGGCATTCACCGGGTTGCTAAGGTTTCCAAGAAGGCGTCAGAACCAGCAAAGTAGTTTTGTTGCGCTGGCAACCGCCTGTTACTAGCAATCTTTCCTCGCCTCAATTGGGGCGAGGAAAGACTCGGTGGCCGGCTGTGGCAGATAAAAGGGCTCAGATTCCATCCAGCGGCGACAGGTTTCAATTAATGCGACACGATCAATAGGCTTGGTCGCATAGTCATTACAGCCGGCATCCATACAGCGTTGCCGGTCCTCAGCCATCGCATGGGCTGTAAGGGCCACAATCGACGTACAACTTCCTTGCAGTCGCAATTTGCGAGCCAGGGTGTATCCATCCATCTCTGGCATTTGCATGTCGGTTAACAGCAGCGTGTAAGGACGACCTGCGGCTTGGGCTGTCTCAAACATTTCCAGGGCAATTCGGCCATTGTCGGCCACGTCAACTTCTGCGCCTGCCTTTTGTAAGTAGTAGCGAATCAATCGCTGATTATCGGGGCCATCTTCTGCTAGCAAGATTCTTCCTGACAAAGCCGACTGCGGCGAGTTTGCCACACGACGAGGTTCAACTCGTAGCACATTCATGCTAGAGACATCGGTCGATCCTTCAGCGATTTGAAGTGGCAACTCGACGCGGAAGCAGCTTCCTCTTCCGAGTTCAGTCCACGTAAGTATCACTTCACCGCCAAGCAATCGGGCCAGTCGTCGACTAATGCTTAGCCCGAGGCCGGTCCCTCCATGATTTCGGCTGACGGTCGTATCTGCCTGAGCAAACGGCACAAATAGCGACGCCGCCTGTTCGGCCGTCATGCCGGGGCCAGTATCCTTCACATCGATTACCAACCTTGGCCCGGTTTTCAAACGCTCCACACCTGCCACAAGGACGATCGTCCCTTGCTGGGTAAACTTAGCGGCGTTCCCCATGAGGTTCATCAAGATTTGCCGCAAACGTGTGGGGTCGCTTAGCACATAACTTGGAATCGGAGTTGCTAACTTGACGTTTAGCGAAACCCCTTTGCCAGCAGCGCGCGGACGAATCAAGCTTTCTACCTCAGCCAGGATGCGCACCAGAGGCGTTTTGATTTTCTCGACGGTCATTCGATTGGCTTCGATTTTGGAGAGGTCCAAAATATCGTTGATGACCGTCAAAAGATGCTGCCCTGCATTGCGAATGGTTTCAATCGTCTGAGAACGATCCGCTGTTGAAAGAGTGGTGCTGGCGTCGTCTCTTAGCAAATCGGCGTATCCCAAAATGGCCGTAAGGGGCGTGCGAATCTCGTGGCTCATGTTGGCCAGAAATTCACTCTTCGCTTTGCTGGCGGCATCTGCCAACTTATTTGCAACGCGTAACTGCTGCGTGCGAGTTTCTACCTCGATCTCGGTACGGCGGAAGGAGAGCTCAAGCTGGGCTTGCTTGACGGCGGTATCAACCAGCTCTTGACGTCCCCGATAACACGAAGAGATCAGAAACACATTTTCGAAAACAACCCAGCCGGCATGTTCTAGCCAGCGCCATTCAACACCGCTAGTCATCCCGAAGACCGATTGCGGCCACCACATTCCTCGGATCATGTGGTCAAGAATCACCACCACGGAGGCGGTGCACATGACCTTCCAATCTCGATAGAAGGCGAGAAACGCAAGTGAGCCAAATACGTGAAAGTGGGTCTCGATCCGTCCCCCTGTCACATGAATAAGGAGCGCCGACCAGCCCATCTGGGCAATGCTGATCACATGCGGCGTCAAGGCCGACTTAGAGCGATACAATCCCAACCACACCGGATACACGGTTAATAGGGCGCCCAGAAAAACGGCACTCCACAGATGGATATGGACCGAGCTTGTCGTTCCGATCCAAGTATGCGGTGAGACGACCGCTACCAAGATCATGCAGAATATCCACTGCAGAATCAGGAGGCGAGAGAAGATCTTGTTGGTCGATTGATTGAGCGCGTCGAGCTTGCTTTGGAAAATCGAGTCGGCCAATTTTTGTTCTTCGGGCCACTGTGTGGTGTCTACGGCGTCTTGCATTCCGCCCTCCCACATGCGTTGGCACTTTCGGGGCTACCAAGAGGACAGCCGTACGCATTGGCAAAGCATGGGACTGAATTCTGCCCAGCGATGATTTGCATTACAGTGTCAAGACCCTCGCAGGGGCCCAGATGACCACGTGAGGGTGTCACTCCTCCGCTAAACTGCAACTGTTTTTGGCGATTGAATACCAATACGTGCCCCGATGTGTTCACGCCAAAACGCTGCGCCTCTTGACCATCATGATCCAGCACCACCGTTGCGCCAGGTAACGTTTTACAAAGCCGAACGAGCGAGGTGTCGCACCACGATTCTGGCTGCGTACTTGGTGCATAAACCACCACGGTTGTGGAGACACTTTTTGGCCTCGCCACAAATGCCCTGTGCAGTTGATCGACGGTAGCACGCGTGCAAAAGCATTGAGGATGTACAAACACAAGCAATGCGTTTGTGTTTTCGGCTGGCAAGATCGCGGAGTCGGCCGGCCACTGCGAAGCGGCGGGGGCTGCCTGCCCTGGAATGCTGCCATAGAAGGCCAAACCACCCAGTGATGCAAAGACGAGCGCACACCACACGACGTGGGGAATTGCGGCCGATAGCCACGAGAGACTTTTGCTGCTTGGGGCAGCAACTTGGCAGGAGGGCTTACCCGAATCACCTAGCGCCGGTGTTGCTGACCGGCAAAGCGAGTGAGAGAGGGTAAGCCAACGCATAGAACACAGACTCTTTCGCCAGAACAGTCCAAAAGGAACTCATTTCGAGAACACCTGAAGAGAGTCGTAGAGTGTTTGTGATCGAGCTTGGCTTTGTGGCTATCGACTCGTTTGCAGGATACGCCACATTCGCAACTCTATGCCCCTCCGCTTGTTAGATCGGTTGCCAGCACAACCATAACGATCTTCGGTTTAAAAAACGTGTTTAGGCAAACAGATCCGAATATCAGGTACCCTAATGCGCACACCCGCAAGCATCGGGTGTGCGACTATTTAACAGCAACGAGGCTTACGGTGCTTGAACCTTCAGAATTGGGCGTAGCGAATCCGTAAAAGCCTGAGCCTGTCGCAAGAAGCCCAGATCGGTGGGATGGGAGCTATCTACGGTGCCTTCATTATCGTCACCGAGCAGATGATCCCCTTTTAAGTAGTAGAGGCCCGTCACCCCGGCGCTGGTTAATCGATCAAAGGCGGCCTTGAGTTCGCCACGACTTCCTTCATGATGTTTTTGCTTGCCGAGATTAATAAAGGCATCGCTAAACGTGCGATCTTCGACAAGTACGATGGGAGTGCCTGGACGCTTCTCGCGAAGCAGTTTGACTAAGGGCTCGGTTCGCTCTTTAACCTGTGCGGCACCAATATTGGGAAGACAATCGATGACGTACACAGAAGCGTCGATCTCCGCCATCAGCTCCGCTACGGGAAGTTCCATTTGGCCGCTGCCCGAGAAGCCAAGATTCACCACGGGAAAGTCGAGCCAACGACCAATGATGGCTGTATGGACCATTCCGGGACGTGAAGCACATCCCCCCTGGGTAATTGAAGTACCGTAAAAAACGATTGGCTTTTCATGTCCGGCCGGATAAGGCTTGGCCTTATGCAAGACGGCATCGGTAGGAAGGCCGATCTCCACCGACTTCACGCCATTGTAGAGGGGCAAGTACAAAAGATAGTCACGCGACTTCTTTTCCAGTCCACCGACAAGCAAGGTGGCATTCTTTTGAGCGCCTGGCCGACCGTTGGCAACCCAGCGCCATATCCCTTTATCATCTCGGGCGTAGAGGTCCAAACCACTCACTCCAGTTGCTGGCATGTGCGGCATGGCCAAACTTGCGGAAGTGAGTTCCCACTCAGCCTGGATTTTGCTGGCATCCGTACTAAACCGAACGCACAGCCCGGCCGATTGACGACTGAGGCCCCAAACGGCATCACGCACTTTTCCTTCGGCCTTGGCAGGAAAGCGATCAAAGGGAGCGGCAACATCTTGCCAAGCTTGTCCTTCCAACCCCAGTAGTTTGATGTCGTACCACAGCGTTCCCTCTTCTGCTCCCTTGTGCCCCTTATCGGCAGGAATGGCTTCCTGTGCATTGGCACCGGCAGGACCCAATAGTATCAGTAGCAAGGTCAAGTAGCCGACCTGGCTGGCAATCGTGCGCAGCATGTTTTGCATCATGAATCACTTCCCTATTTTTGAAGGTCAATGCGAGTCGCGTAACGCAGATCAGGCCTGCGTACGGAAACCAATGCGGGACAGTTTACCCTGCACGATTGGCAAATGCGACAATATGATCCTTGGACGATGCTACTGGCCTGAGCGGTCACCAAGCGTCATCAGTTCGAGGTCGCAGCTATCTCGCAGGGTTTCCTGCATGGAGAAGAAAGCTTCTAGCAATTGCTCGGGAGATTCAGGGCGTGAACGAACAATGGAGACCTTCGTTGGCGTTACCTCGACATGCCCGGCAACTCCTTGCATGCGAAGATGTAGCCGGGTGATGGCACTATCGTAGTCGAGCGAAATACGACTGTTCCCAACGTCCTCGATCTGATCGATAAAATTGGCCAGCACAATCGGCACTGGCGGGTAGAACTCGATCCGGTCAAAGACCTTATCGAACACGATGGCAAACTCGCGCGAGAGTACCCGCGCAATATCCTTAATCTCAGAGACTTGGCGATGGCAGATCACCTCGGATGGAGCTTGAGGGTCGAGGCTCATCGTGAGGGAATAATTGAAGAAGGGGGTGATAATGGTGGCGGTTCCATCACCCGGCTTGGAGACATTCAGATCGGCCCGCTTAAAGCGGAACTCTGATCGTAGCCCCTTAAAGATTTGATCGATCTCTTCTTCAATGGAAGAACTAGCAATGCCGGCCAAAAACGTTTGTGAATACCGACTGGCATCGGTGGGAACCTGATGATTCTTTTTGTTGAAGCCGGGCAGGCTACGAATACTGCACGACTGTTCGCGCACCAATAACAGCCTTCCCGCCTGCGCGGCATACCGATGACCGGCGGACTTTTGCTGGTCGAGGAGTGGCGCAAGATCGGCAACGACCCACTTCGTATGACCGGGAGTTGAGTAGAGCGTGGGCGTTTGCGGCCGATCATCCGCAAAGGCGGTCCGCAGCACGCGCGGAACTGATTCCTCTAAATAGCTTTGCAGACCTGCTACCGTGATTTGCTTTTTCGGACGGAGTGCCGAGGGCGCTTTTCCTTGGAGTGCTTCCAGTACGCCAAGCATCCAGGCTCCGTGCTGCTGGGCATCAACAGGCCAAGAACTTTCGGCAGTGCCACACGATGCCAGGCAGACCGCATTTTTACTGGTGGTGAAAAAACTCGACAACTCTTGCGTGAGTACTTCGCTGGACTCGGCCACATCGCCGCAGAGCGGATGTTCGAGCGGATGCCCATCCCAAAAAACGACCAAGCGGGGCGAGTCGGAATCTCGCAAAGAGGATAGCCAGGTTGTCAGCGGAATGCTGGTCGCTTCAAAATCGGTAGCGATGGCATCAAAGCAGGCGAGGTGGCTATGGCCGCGAACTTGGCCGTATCGTCCAACGAAGTAGAGGAACAACTGATCCTCTTTGCCCAGTGAGCGGAGGGTTCGGCGCACCTTGGACTCGACGATGGTCTTGGTGGCCAAAGCGCCGGCCAGCACCACTTGGTCGATCTCTTCAAACCCCAAGGGAATCAATGCCTTGGCAAATTCGGCTAAGTCACGCTCAGCATGTGAAACTGGGGGGAGGCTGCCATCGGCATACCGTTCGATAGCTATTAGCAGCGCAATGTTCATGGACGATCCAGTTTGCTCCCAGCGAAACAATTTCCGCCTCGTAGAAACCAGGGAACCCCTCTCTGCAGCGGAGAGTCAATCCTACAAGAAGGAGGCGTATCCAACAACTAATGGTCGATGCGATCTACTTCGCGGCACCCAGCCCGAACACCAGATAAACGGCCATCGCTAGGCCTAAGATCCCTAGCACAAATGCCAAGACCATTTCCATAGACCAAAATCGTGCCCGCAGGAATTCGCCACGTTCTAAGCGACGCATGGTCGACCAGTATTTCAGCGCGGAGCCCACCGTGACGGCGACTCCTAGTAGTACCAAAAATGTTCCGGCAGCAATCGAAAAGCCGGTCGTCTTGGGGCCTACGTGTTCTGGAATGGAGGCCATCTCGCGCAGGAACAATCCAAACCGTGCCACCACAAACCCAAAACTCATCATGGCAAGACCGGTGCGAACCCATGCCAGCAGCGTGCGCTCGGCCGCAAAAAAGATCCTGGGGTCCACGGGACCATCAATCCCTTTTCCTTCTTCCGCCATGTGAAGCGACTCCTAAAAAGCGTCGGGGCCGGGCTTGATTCGCCCTGACTCTTCGCAAGTCCTCAAGTTAAGTAGCCGATTGTAGGTCGGTAACTGGGGAAGGGGAAGCGAGCGAAACAGGGGTTCCTGATCTCCGCTTCTTCGATACCCCTACATTGGCAAGGCCTAGTGGAAACCTGCCAGGGATGCCAAAATCGATCATCCACGGTCTACTGAGCAAGTAAAAAACGGTGGAAAACGACTTGCCAAGCAAGCGTGCGACTGGAAAAACCGGATTGCACTGCTAACGTGCCAAGTACCTTTTTGATTTTTTTGAATGACTAAAGAATTTATGAACGATCTTGCGTCTTCAGCGGTTTTAAGCCTTCGTGCTCGGATCGAGCCGTATCGTCAGCAGCTCTTAGAGCACCCGATCTATCATGACATGCGCTCTCCCAAAGCGCTACAGATCTTCATGCAGCACCATGTGTTTGCAGTCTGGGATTTCATGTCGCTTCTGAAAGGGCTACAGCAAAAGCTTTGCTGCGTTCAAGTCCCCTGGGTTCCACCAGCCGGCAAGTTAGGCAGCCGGCTCGTCAACGAGATCGTCCTGGGAGAGGAATCGGACGAAGATGGCCAAGGTGGATTTGCAAGTCACTTCGACCTCTATCGGCAAAGCATGGACGAGTTTGGGGCCGATGGCACCATCGTTGATGCATTCTTGGAAGGGCTACGGCAGGGAAAAACCGTAAACGAAGCCCTGGAGCTCGCTCATGTTCCGCCAGCGGTGCAACAATTTGTACGCAAGACGTTTGCCTTTTTAGAGACAGGAGATGTCGCCCAGATCTGTTCGGCATTTACTTACGGGCGTGAGGACTTGCTGCCGGATGTGTTTCAAAAGATCGTTGACGAGCTGCACGGCCAGACGGGCTATCAGCTGTCACGCTTTCAGTATTACTTGCTGCGACACATCGAACTCGACAAAGGTGAACATGGGCCGATGACTACCCAGTTAATGATCGAGCTATGCGGCCAAGATATGGCCAAGTGGAAGGCCGCTGAAGAAGCGGCCGTTAGTTCACTGGTGGCACGAATCGACCTTTGGAACGGCATCCATCAGGCGATCTTGGCAAGTTAGTGCTTGGCGATTGTCGATCCTCACGAAAGAACGCCTACGCAATTCACAGTGATCGCTACTTCAGTCTCTCTTTGAGAAACCCAGGGCGATTGGTGGTGATGCCGTCTACACCGATTTGCACCAGGCGTTTGGCGGCGGCAGGGTCGTCTACCGTCCAGACATAAAAGCCTAGCTTGGCGTCTTTGACCTTCTGAACTGCAGCAGCATCTAGCACCGGGTGATCGGATAGGTCTAGCCCGTCGGCATGGATGGTGTGGGCGGTTTTGATGAGGTCATCGAGGTTGCGGACTTCTTCTTTGTCATTCTTCATGGCGACAATCCAGTACGCCTGAAGGTCGGGGCGAGCCTTCTTGGCGGCCGCGATTACTTCCGCATGAAAGCTAATGATAACGGTTTGCTCGGGGGCCAAGCCTGACGCAGTGATCGCTCGCAGAATTTCGGGAACGCCATAGGCGCCGCACTTCGCTTCAACAAAGATTCGCTTTCCTTTTGGAACGGTGGCCAATGCCTCTTCCAGTGTGGGAATCTTGGTGCCTGCGAACTTGGGATCTTTCCATTTGCCGACATCGAGCTGCTCAAGCTCTGCCAAGGTTTGATCAGAGACTTTTTTGGCAACCCCAGCCACTCGCTTGGTATCGCCATCATGAATGACGACAGCTCGGCCTTCCTTGCTAATCCAAACATCGAGCTCACCCGCCTCAGCCTGCTGTTCAAAGCCGAGCTGCATGGCGATCACCGTATTTTCCGGCGCATCGACCGAAGCTCCACGATGGGCAATGATTTCGACCGCTGACACGTTCGAAAAAAGCCCTCCCAGCATGTAGATCCATCCCAAGCTAACCGCTAAAAGCTTCGTACGGGGCATTCTCAACTTCTCCCTTGATCGGCGGACCATTACAACGATGGCAGTTTAACACGAATCCTTGGAGGGCGAACAATTGCCGGGAAACAGACGATTGTGCCCTTCGGACTCTTGCGACACACTTTACATCAACCGATACTGATGTTTTAGTCGCCTCAGAATTTCCACGGAGAGAAGACAAGATGCAACGACAATGCCTCCCCTGGGTTTGGCTTGCCGTGCTCGCTGGGTGGCTCGGTGGCCCAGGGATTGTAGACTCGCTTGGCGCCGACGTGGACTATGCGGCCGACATTAAGCCGTTGCTGGAGCAGCATTGCTATCGCTGCCATGGCCCGGACAAGCAAGAGAACGGGCTACGCCTGGATACGGCGGCCGCAGCGATTGCCGGCGGAGATAGTGGAAACGCGATTGTCTCTGGTAAGTCGGACGAGAGCCTTCTAGTTAAGGCGTTACTTGGAAAGACGGATTCCGTCTCCAAAATGCCGCCCGAAGGGGAGGGGCTTTCCGATGGCCAAATTGCACTGCTTAGGCAGTGGATTGATTCGGGAGCGAAAGCTCCTGCGGATGAGCGGCCTTTGACAGGTAAGGGAGCAAGCCATTGGTCCTTTGTGAAGCCAGTTCGCCCAGCGCCCCCCAAGACAAACAATACAAGCTGGGGACGCAATGGGATTGATGCTTTCATCCTGGAACGACTAGAGAAGGAAGGGCTTGCCCCATCCGCCGATGCCGCCAAGGAGATTCAACTGCGGCGAGTCTATCTCGACCTGATTGGAATTTTACCGTCGCCGGATGAAGTGAACGCCTTCTGTCACGATGCGAGCCCCGATGCTTATGAACGGGTCGTTGATCGCCTACTTGCTTCGCCGCACCATGGGGAACGCCTTGGCCGGCACTGGCTGGATCTGGCGCGGTACGCCGATAGCAATGGCTATACGCGAGACTTTCCTCGGCAAATCTGGAAGTATCGTGAATGGGTGATTGATGCGATCAATGCGGGGATGCCCTTTGACCAATTCACCATTGAGCAAATGGCAGGGGACATGCTTACCGGAGCAACGCCCGATCAATTGGTGGCCACTGGCTTTCATCGAAATACGCTCCTCAATGAAGAAGGGGGAACGGATCAAGAACAGTTCCGCGTGGAGGCCATTGCGGATCGCGTGGCGACGACAGGCTCAGCCTTTTTGGGACTGACCGTGGGATGCGCGCGTTGCCACACGCACAAGTACGATCCGATCACTCAGGCAGAATACTATCAGCTGTTTGCGTTACTGAATAACTGCGACGAGCCGTCGATCGAAGTTCCCACGAAGCTGCAACTTGCCTTTGGAGAACTCACACGTCGCGAACAGATGCGGGCGAAAGTCAAACTTCTGGAAGATGAGTTCGAAAAACAGCGTCCCGCCTTCGAAATGGCGCAGCAAGCTTGGGAAAAGACGGTTACACCCCAGCAACGGGCTCGCTTGCCTGGCCCGGTTCAAGTTGCGTACGACATGGCCTTTGAAAAGCGGGATGCCGCCAACAAAAAGCTGGTGGAGAACTACTTCAAAGATACCGAGGAGGCTCGCAAAGCGTTTCCGATGCTGGCCGAGGTGTTTCAGCTAAAGCAACAAGAACCCAAGATCCCCTCGACGATGATTCTGCGGGAACGTTCCAAGCCGCGTGAGACTCACATTCATAAGCGGGGAGACTTTCTCAATCATGGGGCGCTTGTTCAAGGAGGCGTACCGGCAGCATTGCCACCCATTTCCTCTGGTGGACAGGCTGGCTCCACACCCAACCGCTTGGACTTTGCCAAATGGCTTGTGTCATCTGACAATCCCCTTACCCCGCGCGTGACAATCAATCGCGATTGGCTGCTGTTTTTTGGACGTGGCTTGGTCGAAACCGAAGACGACTTTGGCAAGCAAGGGACTCCCCCCAGCCATCCCGAGTTGCTCGATTATTTAGCTCGCGAATTTGCCGACCATGGCTGGGACTGGAAACGAGTGCGGCGGATGATCGTCACCAGCAGTTCGTATCGACAGTCGTCCCAGGTGCGCAAAGAGCTTGCTGACCGCGATCCACAGAACAAATGGCTGGCTCGTCAATCACGCTTGCGACTGGATGCGGAAATCGTGCGCGATGTCGAACTGACGGCCGCTGGAATGTTGACCGAAGAACTGGGGGGGCCAAGCGTCTTTCCACCTCAACCCGATGGCGTTTACGACTTCACCCAGGACCCCAAGAATTGGAAAGCGGCAACGGGGGCTGAGCGTTACCGACGTGGAATGTACACCCACTTCTGGCGTAGTGCGCCGTATCCGGCCCTGATGGTGTTTGATTCGCCCGGCGGCAATGTGAGCTGTACGAGGCGGATTCGTAGCAACACGCCGATGCAAGCATTGACGCTGGCCAATGACCAACAGTTTATTGAGTGTGCACAAAACATGGCTCAGCGCGTGGTGCATGAAGCTGTGGCAGAGGATGCAGTACGGGCGGAATATGCGTTTCGACTTTGCCTGTCGCGTTCCCCCTCGCCGGCCGAGAAGGAACAGCTGCTTTTGATTCTCCAGGCTGAGCGTGAATCCTTTGAAAAAGAGCCGGCCCGCATAGCGCTTTTGATTCCTTCAGCGATGGCAATTACCGATGCCTCGGAGCAACGTGAACTGGCTACCTGGATCAGCCTTTGCCGTGTGTTGCTCAATTTGGACGAGACGATCACGCGAGAATAGGACTATTTGCCATGCAACCTTCTTTGAATCTCGCTCGTCGACACTTCCTCCAAGATTGTCGCATTGGACTAGGGGCGATGGCCCTGGGAACATTGCTGGCTGAGGAAGGGGTCCGTTTTGCCAATGCGGATGAGGCGCAGGCTTTGGCCAACCCCATCCCAGCCGGCGCACATCATGTGCCGAAGGCTAAGCATGTCATCTTTTTGTTCATGGCAGGCGGCCCCAGCCAGTTTGAACTGTTTGAGCCTAAGCCCAAGCTGCAAGAGCTGGATGGTCAGGTCATTCCTGAATCGTTTGTGGCCAACAAACGGTTTGCGTTCATCTCGAAGGATGCCAAGCTGCTGGGATGCAAGCGGAAGTTTGTGAACTGCGGAGAAAGTGGCCAAGTCATTTCCGAATGCTTGCCGCATTTGCAAACGGTGGCCGATGACCTTTGCACGCTGCGAGCCATGAAGACTGATGTGTTCAACCATGGTCCCGCCAAGTTCTTCATGAATACCGGTTCTCCGCTGTTTGGTCGGCCCAGCATGGGGGCCTGGATCAACTATGGAATTGGCAGTGAATCAAAGAACTTGCCTGGGTTTGTCGTATTGCAGTCAGGCCCACGTGGTCCCCGTGGCGGTGCGCCCAACTGGGGCAGCGGCTTTTTGCCAACGTCTTACCAAGGGGTGCCCTTTCGTAGCACCGGTGCACCGATCCTAAACCTTGACAACCCCAAGGGGGTCGCCGCCAATGATCAAAAGCGATTTGTCGATGCGGTCAATGGCCTGAACCGTTTGCGACTTTCTGAAACGGGGGATGGCGAGATTGCTACACGCATTGCCTCGTATGAGATGGCGTTTCGCATGCAGTCGAGTGCGCCAGAACTGATGGACCTGTCGGGAGAGAGCCAGGAAACGCTAACCCAGTACGGCGTAGAAAAGGGAAAGCCGTCGTTTGCGATGAACTGTTTGCTAGCGCGGCGACTGGTCGAGCGGGGCGTCCGTTTCATTCAGCTGTATCACACCGACTGGGATCATCACGGCAACAAGGGGACCGAGCTTGGGGAGTCCCTCGATAAGATTTGCAAGGAAACCGATCAAGGAGCGGCAGCGCTTGTTAAGGATTTGAAGCAGCGTGGGCTGCTAAAGGATACGCTTGTTGTTTGGGGTGGTGAGTTTGGTCGAACACCGCAAGGGGAAATTCGGGACCTACCTGGACGCGACCATCACATCGAAGCCTTTACGATGTGGATGGCTGGTGGCGGCGTGAAGCCGGGGCTATCGATCGGCAAAACGGACGAGATTGGCTACAACGGTGTAGAAGACTCGATTCACGTGCATGACCTGCATGCGACGATTTTGCATCTGATGGGTCTTGATCACTTGAAGCTGACCTATCGCATGCAAGGGCGTGACTTCCGTCTAACCGATGTCGCGGGGAATGTCGTGCAAAAGATTTTGGCCTAATAGGCAAAAAGGCCAAAAGGTACTAGCCTTCCCTGACAGATGCTTTACGTACGGCACGGGGGGATGGCAGTCGCGTACTCTGATAATGCAAGACATTTGCGCGTAACTGCAGCCCTAGGTCCCTTGGGGGCGCTGTCCGCTATAGGTGGGCAAACGTGAGAGGTAGTCCGGATGGGCGCCGGAAAGCCAGATGCATTCGCCATGTACGCCATGCACAAATAGCTTCTTGGTTGGGTCGGGCATTCCATGCAAGACCAAGGCCATCGTAACGATGCAGGAAAATGCAGCGCCGGTCACTGCCAACACTTTCCCTTCCTGCTCTAAAAACGTTTGCCCAGGTTTACGTGGCTGTTGTGCTTGGGTCGTTGTGACATAGAAGAGCACACCAATCAGGATGATCGCGGCAATTCCACTGAGCGTGCCAACGAAGAGTCGCCAAAAGCGCCTACGAGCATCCGCAGCCGTGATGGGGACATTCAAGACCATGTGCTTTACTTGGGTCAAAAAATAGAGGATGCCAACAACGGCTCCAAAGCGCATCGGATAGAGATCTTTGCGGGCCCAAGGGAAGTACGCGACCGCGCGCGTCGCAGCGGGCTGGTTCGTGGCCGGACAGACTAGCGGAAAATCGACGTTGCGGCGGGAAACCAGCCAATCACCATCACGCCATAGGCCCGCCAAATCGGTAGGCCACTGGGGACTTGCTGGCAAGTTGATGCCCCGATCTGCCGTTTGCGGCGGGGCATAGGGATTCTGTTGCTGCATCCGTAACAATCCTGTCGGCCGCTGCCATTGGTGATTAACGAGCCAAACTAGTGCCAACTTTGCTTTCTCTACCGTACCCGATTCGCCAAGATTATTCGACCACCTTTCTCCGCCGATCTAGGGAGACAAAGTTGACCATACGGCTCTAAAAAGACTAATATCATGGGAAGTGGACGAGCTGTTTTTCGTACTAACGAAGGGCTGCCCGTTCCTCCCTCCCCATTTCCTGGCAAGGTGGCATGTGGATCAAACGATCCTCACGCTGGGTTTGCTAGGCCCACCTGAATGAAGATCGAGAAACGCGATGCGTGGCTTTCTAAATCTGACGATCGGTCGTTTGTGCTTGCTCTGGCTGGTGGCCGCGGGTTGTAGCCTGGCTTTTTCTTACGTCGCGCATGGCGAGGAAGAAAAGAGCGGCGCACAGATCTATCAAAACCAGTGCGTAAAATGCCATGGAGGAAAAGGGGAGGGGAGTGCCGAGCATAAAGATCCGCTGATTGGCGATCGCTCGATCTTGGAGCTAACCAAGCTCATCGAAGAGACGATGCCCGAGGACAAGCCGGGAACATGTATGGGAGAAGACGCGAAAAAAGTCGCCGCCTATATTCATGAGGCTTTTTATTCTCCCATTGCGCAGGCTCGTAATCAGCCCGCTCGGATTTCGCTGTCGCGTCTGACCGTCCGCCAGTATCAAAATACGGTGACCGACATTTTGGGAAGCTTTCGGCAGAGGCCAGAAAACTGGGGAGCCGAACCGGGCCTTCGTGCGGAATACTACAGTGGTCGAGGGTTTGGGCGCAATGAAAGAGCGATTGAGCGAATTGACCCAGTCGTCAAATTCAACTTTGGGACCGAATCTCCTGATAATGAAAAGATCAAAGAGCCAAGGCAGTTTTCCATCCGCTGGGAAGGTTCACTCCTAGCACCTGAAACGGGCGAATACGAATTCATCGTCCATACCGAACATGCGACTAGGCTCTGGATCAACAGCCAGAGGGTTCCGCTGATTGATGCATGGGTCAAGTCTGGAAATGATACGACCTATCGCAGCACAATCTTCTTGCTGGGGGGACGGCCTTATCCGATCAAGCTGGAGTTCTCCAAGGCAAAGCAAGGAGTGGATGATTCCAAGAAGAAGGAACAACCACCCAGCGCGCCGGCTTCGATCTCGTTGGAATGGAAGATGCCACATCGTCAGGAGGAGGTAATTCCTGCTCGGCTACTTTCGCCAACGCGTTCGCCGGAACTGTTTGTCATCACGACGCCGTTTCCGCCGGACGATCGGAGCATGGGATATGAGCGTGGCACTTCTGTTTCCAAAGAATGGGAGCGAGCAACCACGGAAGCGGCCCTAGAAACCGTTTCGCACATTTCCGACCGGCTGAAGGACTTTGCCGGGGTCAATTTGGATTCGCCCGATGCAGAGCCACGGCTGAAGGAGTTCTGCCAGCGATTTGCAGAGCGCGCTTTTCGGCACCCGTTAACGCCGGAGCAAAAGCAGCTTGTCGTGGATCGACAGTTTTCGGAAGGAAAGCCATTGGAGCTTTCTTTTCAGCAGAGCTTGCTGCTGGCGCTGAAGTCTCCCTACTTTTTGTATCACGACTTTCAAAAACAGGGGGATGCTTACGATGTGGCAGCGCGACTGTCGCTGGCCATGTGGGACTCGATCCCTGATGAGCCACTAGCAAAGGCTGCGGCCGCCAATCAACTTCAAAACCATGATCAGGTGCGAGCCCAGGCCGAGCGAATGCTGGGGGACTTTCGTGCGAAGGCCAAGCTGCGACAGTTTTTGGTGCAGTGGCTGCGGGTCGACCAGATTCGCGAGCTTTCGAAAGACCCGGCACTATTTCCCGACTTTAATCCGGCCGTCGTATCGGACCTGCGAACGTCACTGGACCTTTTGCTGGACGACATTTTGCAAAGCGACAAGGCAGACTACCGCCAACTATTGCTTTCCCAAGAGGTTTACCTCAACGGCAGGCTGGCGAAGTATTACGGCGTGGAGATGCCGGCCGATGCCAACTTTCAAAAGCAGGCCTTGGATGGAAATCAGCGAGCGGGGGTGCTAACCCATCCTTATATGCTGGCTGGGCTTGCTTATACCGCTACGAGTTCCCCCATTCATCGTGGCGTGTTCATATCACGCAGCGTGCTTGGTCGAACGCTACGACCACCACCAGAAGCGGTCTCGCCACTGTCTCCCGATTTGCATGCCGACTTGACCACGCGCGAGCGGGTTGCGCTACAAACCAACTCCAGCACTTGCATGGGTTGCCACGCGATGATCAATCCGTTGGGCTTTACCCTGGAAAACTTTGACGCCACGGGACGTTATCGCAAAGAGGAAAAGGGAAAGCCGATCAATTCCGAGGGGATGTACCTAACGCGAGAAGGGAAGTCGGTTCCGTTTTCTAGCGCCCGTCAAATGGCAGAATTTTTGGCGGCCAGCGACGAGTGTCATACGGCCTTTACCGAACAACTGTTCCACTATGTGGTGAAGCAGCCGATTCGGGCGTTTGGCAGCGAGAAATCGGCTGAGTTGCGTAAGGTGTTCGCCGATAAAGAGTTCAATATGAAGCAGTTATTGGTTCAAATCGCCACCTCTGTAGCGCTAGACTCTGACAGACCGTAACACTATACTGCGGAAGACTTTAACCATCCGTTTTTGGAGACTTTCAAGATGGCAATCCTTCGTTCACGCCGCCAATTCGTTCGCGATTTGGGCCTTAGTGCTGCGGCATTGCCATTTTTGCTGAACCTTCCCAGCCTGGGATTTGCCAATCAGCAAGGGCGTAAGCAACGCATCTTGATCATGTTCAGCCCCAACGGCGTGGTCCCCAATACGTTTTGGCCGGACGAAGAGGGAGAGAACTTCACGCTGAAGGAATGCCTTACTCCGCTAGAGAAGCTGAAGAGTCGTTCGCTGGTTCTCAATGGTGTGTGCGACAAGGTGCGCGGCGACGGCGACAACCACATGCGCGGCATTGGTTGCTTGCTGACAGGTGTGGAACTGTTTCCGGGCAACGTCCAAGGTGGTTCGGACACGCCAGCTGGCTGGGCCAGCGGAATTTCCATCGACCAAGAGATCAAGAACTTCCTGCAAGCCAACGACGCCACGCGGACCCGCTTTGGCTCGCTCGAATTTGGCGTGATGGTTCCGGATCGTGCGGATACTTGGACGCGGATGGTCTACACGGCAGCTAACAAGCCGGTGGCCCCGATTGATAATCCCTACCAAATGTTCAACAAGCTGTATGGCCAGCAGAAGAATCAGGAAAGCCTGAAGAGCGTGCTGGATGAACTACAGGAAGACTTGCGCAAGGTGAGCGCCGTCGTCAGCCAAGAAGACAAACGCTTGCTGGAAGAGCATGCGGCCATGGTCCGCGAATTGGAGCTGGAGCTTGGCTCTACCCAGAAGGACATGGGGCACAAGGTGCCTGATCTGGAACAAGGGGTGAAGGAAGAGAATGACCAGATCCCTCAAATCAGCAAGTTGCAGATCGAATTGATTGTGAACAGCTTTGCGGCAGACTTTGCACGCGTAGCGACACTGCAATACACGAACTCGGTTGGTGGCGCGAAGATGCATTGGCTGGGCGTGGATGAAGGGCACCATGAACTTTCGCACGAACCTGACAGCAAGGAAGATGCGCAGAAGAAGCTGACCAAGATCAATCAGTGGTACTGCGAACAACTGGCCCATTTGGCTCAGCGATTGGCCGATACGCCAGAGCCAGGGGGCAATGGCAGCTTGCTAGACAACACGCTGCTTGTTTGGACGAATGAGCTTGGCAAGGGGAACTCGCACACGCTGGACAACATTCCTTTTGTCCTGGTGGGTAATGGCCTCGACTTTAAGATGGGGCGATCCCTCAAGTACAAGAACGCCCAGCACAACCGCCTGCTGATGTCGCTGGCCCATGGCTTTGGCCATCAGATCACCAAGTTCGGCAATCCGGACTTCTGCGGTGCAGGACCACTGAACGATTTGACGTAAGCGGCAGGCAAGTATCGCCTGCTAAGCATTGTGCAAATTCGAAGGGGACGCTTTTCCAGGCGTCCCCTTTTTTATTGGAGTGCGACAGGGGAGGGGGCAGACGATTGGCCATGCTGCAATTCATTTTCGCCGTACCCGCTGGTAACATCCGCACGGCTGGACAAGGTCAGCAGTGGCACGCGGCGAGACAAACCGAAGAAATGATTCGCGGCCTTGCAGCGTGGTTACCTTGGGTGCCAGATTCCGGTAATTAGATCACGGTTGCAAGTCTTACTAGCTAGACCAGTGGGCCTCCAATGCAGAATACGCCTCCAATCATCGCAAGGCCCTTTCTTACAGTATTGCTGTCCTTGGCCTTAATCGCCGTTGCCCTAGTGGGAATAAGAAGCCGGATAGAAACTGCTGGCGACCGCGTTCGCATCTCGAACCGCTGCCTTGAATTATCGAAACGCATCAAGAATGATTCAAATAGCAGGGATGCTATCAATGAATTGGTAAGAATAATGAGGGGCAATTGGCCATTTGCTCGTGTCCAAGCCATATGTGCGTTTCGCGATGCAGGACCCAATGCGATGCCAGCCATTGATGAGCTAATTCGAATGATGGATTCGTCCGAACTCGACGAAAAGGCGGATGCGATTGTGGCCGTTGGTGAGGTGTCATCAGGTTCATCTGCAGGAGTTGATCCACTTATGCGACAGTTGAAAGTCGACGACTGGCACAAGTCTTCACTAGCGGCATCTGCTTTGGGAGAAATTGGAGCGCCAGCAGAGAAGGCAATTGGAGCACTGCAGAAATTGGTTGACGAGAGTGACAATTCGATATTGGTAAGTTGTGCGAGGCGCGCTATTGAAGACATTCAATCTGACTTAACAAAAGCATCTATGGAATGAGCAACAGCGGACCTTGTTACCCATCGCCGGTTGCACCATCGACTAATGCGAAGCTTTTTCATTGGGGCAGCTAACCGAACTACTTTCCACCATCAAGGATATCAATAAACCGAAGGCTTGGCATTCTCGCCTTAAGAAGGCGAGCACCTTCGACTGTTACCTTCGTCCCCCTAACATCAAGGGATTGAAGACCAGGAAGTCGCTCCAGATGAATAAGCCCTTTATCCGAGACTTGTGTGCGTTTTAAATCTAGTCGCCTAAGATTTTGCAACGCTGTCAAATGCGGCATCCCTGCATCCGACAACTGGGTGCGATCTAAATGAAGATCGTACAGATTCTTTAGAGTTGACAAATGCGCGATCCCTTTATCGGTGACAAGACCACTTTTAATCCAAAGCGCCTGGAGAGAAACCATCTTACCCACATGCTCTAAAGCGGCATCCGTTGTATGGGAACGACTAACATCAAGGATCTCCACCTTCTTCAGCTTCGAAATGTATCGCATTCCCTCCTCGGAAACAGTTGACCGCCGCAAGTCTAAATCCTTCAACTCCGACGCTTCCGAGATATATACAGCCCCAAGATTCCCGGTAAGCGAATTGCCCGTAAATTCCTGGAGCAATTGCAGCTTGGGTAGACACTCCAGGCCGGCATCAGTAATAGTCGAGTTCTCCAAATATACTCGCTTTAAGTGCCTCAGATCACACAACCTTTTGAAAACCGAATCCGATACCGAGTCAGGAATGCCTTCATCCACAAACCCCAAGAAGTCCTCATACTTGGGAGGGGAGAGACCTAAGGCCCGCCTTATCGACCAGACCGAGTTGTCCGCCGATTCAAATTCAAAGCTATTGTCGTATTCATACGCCAACCTGCATAAGCTCCACTGCTTATCAACCTCTCGCCTTACGAAGCAATAACTTGCAACAAGCAGAACCGTGCTGCAAAACATCAGCGATAAAATCACCTGTTTAACGCGACTTGTATTCGTTTCTATAGACATGGAGGGGAACCATTCACTTCGCGTTTTTCCGCTTTGACACCACTTCGCCGGGGTCTACTGCCGACTTGTCCAGCAAAGAGGCTATAGCCGGGGGCTTTCTGTCAGTAACAGAACGTCGGAACTCCCGGCCGCCGCCAGATTGCCAGTTGATCGAGCAATCGACATTGCAACTACATCAATATAGTTGCTTGATTCGATAGGCGTACAGTCATTGGATGGCACGGGGCAAAGCGGAAATATCCGATACATCTCCGGGGGCGTTCCATTGCCCGAGCAAGGCTTTCAGCCAGCAGACCTTGGCCCACATCTCCCTCCGGCAACTCCCGCACAACTGAACAAGCCAGTAGCGGATCTGGCGGAAGTAACTCTATGCCTACTGAAAAAGATGAACGAACGGAACCGGTAAGAGCGATGCTCAAAGGCTGTGACGAGGTAAGAGAAACCGACCGAGCAGATTCTGGATTGACAACGCTTTCCTTTCAAAGTGTCAGTCATTCGCAACGGCGCGTCTGGATCGACACCGAACTCGCTGGCGACATTTCGATTGACGTCAAAGATTGGACCAACAATGAGAACTGGGACAACTCGGTTGTAAACGTGACAACCCACAACCTCGAAGAGGCCGCATCCACTGCCATTGCTTGGCTGCGTGGCTCCTAGGAAACTACGTGTAGGTTGTATGAGCGTTGGATGTGAATTCGATCAACTGGTGCGTTTTCAGGCGAGATTACTCGCTTTGGCTTCGCCTTTGCCTGGCCCCTCACCAAAGCTTTTGCTCGGAGTCAAATCCTTCGACTGCGGCCTCTGCCAGGTTCGCAGGCCCAAGTCTGTGGCTAGTGGCGCTTTCACGTTTTGGACGTGCCTGCCTCGATTGCCAGGGTTTACTGGGCCGAGGCCAACGGCGAAGGCTGGGAAAACACTAGGGATTGTAGGGCCAGGAAACTTTCATACTTGTTATTGGATTACTAAGGATTAGAATGCTGGGTTGACTGTTTTTTGACGGTTTGTTCTTTTCCTTCTGGCTCTCAGACTTTCTGTGAGGATCGCCATGCGTCGGGCCGTTTTATTTCCAGCATTGCTCGCCTTTGCAAGTATTGTGTTTAGTGTCTCGACGGCGTACAGCCAGTTCAAAGACCTAGCACGCCGAATTCCGTCGTCCGCCAATGCGGTCGTCTTTGTTAATGTCGACAAGCTGATGTCCAGCCCTGTCGCCATTCGGGACAAGTGGTCCGAGCGACGCGACACCGCCTTTGCATCGGGCGTGTCCTTCCTTCCGCCCGATACCAAGCATGCGGTACTGGCCATGCAGGTTGACCTTCAGATGTGGCTTCCCCTGTGGGAAGCGGCGATCATGGAACTCGACCATGAGCCCTCGATTGAAAAGATTGTAGAAATGACCGGCGGAACGTCGGACCTGGTTGGTGGTCGTCAAGCAGTTGGACTACCTGAAGATGCTTATGTCGTCAAATTTGACAAGGCCACAACCGCCTTCATGGCGCCCGCCAACCGTCAAACCGTTTCTCGCTGGATGCGCGAGATTGACACGCACAAGGACATCAACGTCTCGCCTTACCTGGCAGAAGCGTATTCGTTTGCTAACGACCATGGCACCCCGGTGATCATGGCACTGGACTTGGAAGATGCCGTTCCTATCGAAGCGATCCGGGAACGCCTAACAAACTCTAAGGAACTACTCGACAAGCTCAAGCTGGACATCAACGAAATGGCCAAGATGCTTTCGAGCATTCGCGGCTTGACCCTGGGGATGACGTTTGCCGACAAGCCGTTTGGCAAGATCAAGGTCGACTTTAAAGAGGATGTGACCCTCAGCCCAGAAGCAGCCAAGATCACTTTGCTTCGTGCTTTGAGCAATCATGGTGCGATGATCGATGAATTTGAAGATTGGAAGCCAGCCGTCAGCGGCAAGCAAGTCACTTTGGAAGGGTTCCTTACCGCCAGCGGTATGCAACGTATTTCCAGCTTGTTCAATCGTCCTCCTTCCTTGAAGGAACACAAGTCGGCCAAGCCTGCCGTCGAACAGACCAAGGAACAACTGACCGTTCAGGCTTCGCAAGCTTACTTCAAGCGGATCACCGACTTGCTGGGGGATTTGAAGCAAGAGCAAAAGGGGAATCCCAACTATACGATGGGACAAATCGGCGTTTGGATGGACAAGTATGCCACCAAGATCGACAAGCTTTCCGTCTTGAACGTTGACCCTGAATTGGTGGAATACGGCGCTGGCGTTTCGGAATCGCTGCGGGCTGCTTACAACGCCATTCGTGGCGGTGCAGCCAAGGCACGCGAACGCGTTGTAAACACCCAGATGCAGTACAACTATTACTCGTATGGTGAAACGTACGGATACACCTATCGCAACAACTACTTTGGTGCTGGATATGTTCCCTACGGCAATTACGGGACAATCGCTGTCCCTAACCAACAAGCCTACAACCACGAGCGGACCCGGGCTCGCACCGAGGAACGTGTTGCCTCTGGCAATTCGGCCCGCGACATCGTGGAAAACATCAAGTCTTCGACGGGTGAAATTCGTCGTAAGATGACCCAGAAGTACCAAGCTGACTTTTAGTCGGTAAGGTCATTCAAGTGATCGCTGAAGCGTCGAGCTGGCAACTAGCAAGCTCGACGCTTTTTTTGCGCCCCGTGGGTTACACAAACAAAGAACGGATCGGCTGTCCCATGTCAGTTACAGGTACAGGGCGATCGCCGTCGTAAAGATTCTTGGCGTAATCGACCCCCAGGGCGGCATGGATGGTGGCAAAGAAGTCGGGGACGCTCACCGGGCCAGTGACAATCTTTTTGCCTAGCTCATCGGTCTCACCATAGGCACCACAATGCCGCAAGCCACCGCCGGCAAGTACGCAGCTAAACGCGGTCGCTTGGTGACCACGTCCACCACCACTATCAAATTCGGGGGGACGGCCAAACTCGGTGGTGACGACGATCAGTGTCTTGTCGAGCAACTTCCGTGATTCCAGATCGGAAATAAGCGACGCCATGGCCGTATCCAGCTCTTGGATCAGGGCGTGCTGCTTGAGGATTCCTTCATTATGGACGTCCCAGCCGGCACCATTGAGAAAGTTAAGGTTGTGAGCGACTTCAATAAAGCGAACGCCCCGCTCTACCAGCCGCCGGGCCAGTAAGCACCGTTGCCCGAACTCACCCCCGTAGCGAGTGCGTAGGTCGGCTGACTCTTCTTCTAAGCGAAAGCTGCGATTGAAGTCTGGGCCACTGAGTTTGAGGCTTTGATCAATGGCGTCGCTATAATCGCGCAGGCGAGAATCCGTTGTTGCGGCCTGCGCCTTTCGGAGGTCCCCCAGGAAGGCTTCCCGGCGCGTCTGACGTGCGGGCGAAATGCTTTCCGGCCTGGTTAGCCCCGCCGGACCTTGGCTCGTGTCGGTGAGGTAGAGATAGCCATGCTTTGCCCCGAGGAAACCGGGACCACGCGTGATATTGGGGTAGCCGATCACAACATAGGGCGGGGCTCCCTCAGCGGCTGCGCCACGCTCATGGGCGATTACCGATCCTAGCGAGGGATAAACCACCGTACCGCTAACTGGCCGGCCGGTATGCATCCGGTTGGTGGCGGCCGCATGTTCATCAATGACATTGTGATTGACGGTTCGAACCACCGTTACCCGATCCATCAGCGGAGCAAGATGCTTGAGGTGCTCACACAGTCGTACCCCAGGAACGGCTGTTTCGATGCTGGGATAGTATGAACCGGGCAGCTTCTTGGCAGGGTCTCCTTGCGTCTTGGGATCAAAGGTATCCAAAGCTCCCATCCCACCGCCGAGCCAAATCGAGATAACGTGCTCGGCCCTCCCTTTTAGCAAGGGCTCTGCCCCAGTCAGGTTGCGCACCAGTGGCGATATCGCCGCGGCCGATGCTGCAACTTTGACGAATTGACGGCGATCCATGAAACAACTCCGGTTGCGGAAATCACTGCAAGTTCAGGTTGCCAGCGAGTTAGGGGACCCAGACAAACTCAGGAACATTGACAACACTCCAAACGACATCCTCCAGGACTTCACGCCACTGGGGACGGAAGCGTGGGTCGGCCGGCGGGCCAGTGCGAGCACGGCGTTCCAGCTCCATGGCTACCGTCGTCGCTTCCGAACGCAAGTGATTTGACCATGTGACGCGAGGAAGGACTTCCGGTGCCGTCGGTGAGCGCACCTCGCCAGCGGGTATCAATCGTTGGTCAAATCCCTCGGCCAAGGCCTTGGCCAGTGGAGCACGTTCCGCGTCGGTGGGAAGGCGACTTAAGTACCGCAGGAAGATGCTATCGACCAATTGGTCCGGAGTAGCCGAAGAAACCGCCACTTCAGCAATCGTGCTCCCTTCGACAACACGCGTCAACCAGACCGACGCCGTGCTGTTGGCAAGGACGCCAGGCTGTAGAACGCTGGGAGAAACTTCGCGATCGGTACGGGGATTCTGACGAGAGCCACTCCAGCCAAAGGCTTGCATGATGTCGGTGATCGCCTGAGCCTTGGGAAGGCTCAGACTTGGCCGATCACGCTCGTTGGCAAGGCTGGCAAACATCCAGCCACGGCGTGGAACCCCCAAAGTGATCCGGTTGTTGGCGGCTCTTCTGCCATCGGGATCAAACGTAATCTCCTCCACATCCATCGGTTGGCCGGAGGCGGCATAAAGGGAATCGATGATCTGTTCCGCGGTCATGCGGCGACGTTCGGGGGCCACAAAGAAGCGGACCTCAGGACTGGCGACTAGGTTATTGCCTGTGGCATCCCGCTGATAGGTTTGTGACGTCAAAATCAGGCGAGCGATATGCTTCACATCGTAATCATGCGTTAGGAGCTCTTGCGCGAGCCACTGGAGCAAGTCGGGATGGCTGGCGGCATGCCCTTCCCAGTCGTGTGCGGGCTCCACCAATCCTGCCCCCATGAAACGGCGCCAGACCCGATTGACGATCACTTGGGCAAAACGGGTATTGCGTGGAGAGGTGACTAAGGCTGCCAGCCGTTCGCGCGAATCGTCTGCCTTTTGAACCAGGGCGACTAAGTGGGCATCCTCTGCGCTGCCTGTTGCCTCTGCAAACGGCCACGTGGGCGAGACTTGTTCTTCGGGCTGAAGGGTGACCTTGATAAGCGACTCACGCATCTTCTTTTCGAAGAAGGCTGTCGGCACGCGGCTTGTCTTGGGAACGATGACAGGCTTACGTTCGAACATGGCAGCAAGGGCGTAAAGGTCTTTTTGCTTGGTGCTGTGATAGGGGGAATCGTGACAACGAGCACATTGTAGTTCGATTCCTAGGAAGGCATTGGCAACGATCTGTCCTTTGGCGGCAAAGGGGGCATCATTGTCGGCCGCGATGCCGAATCCCGCACTTCCCCCTTCGTGCAAGCTTCCTCGCAGCATGATCAATTCCGTCACCAGGCGATCCAGAGGTTTGTCGTCGCGCAATGCCTCGTACAAGTACCAGCGAAATGGGCCGGTCGTGTTGAGGCTGGGGTTTAAAAGGGTGGGGTTCTCGGCCAAGACATCTTGCCAATAACTTACCCAGTGATCGGCCCAGCGTTTATCCGCCAAAAGTCGATCAACCACTTGGCTTCGCTTTTCAGGCGAAGGATCCAGGAGAAAGGACCGTAGGTCCTGTTCGGAAGGTGGCACACCAACCATATCTAAAAATACGCGGCGCAAAAAAGGAGCATCGCCAACTACCGATGGCACCGCAACGTCTTCGGGTGAAACGGGAGGAGCGGGCCAAGTGGCACCTGCATTGATCCAACCTTCCAACAGGTCGATTTGCTCTGGCTTTAAGGGGCTTTCTCCTGGCGGCATACGCTCGTCAGGGTTAACGGACTTGATCCGGCGGATAAGTTCGCTGCCAGCCGCATTTCCGGGAACGAGTGCAGCGACTTGCGAGTCACCCGGCTTCAGGGCAGCGTCACGCGAATGGAGACGTAGGCCTCCGTTTTCTTTATCGCCGTGGCAACGAAAACAGGCATCGCGCAGGATCGGAAGAATTTGGCCGTGAAACTGCTTCGCCTCGGCGGGCGGGGTCTTTGCCGATTCAGCGACGGCACGTTCCCGCTTGGCAGCTAGAAAGGCATCGACTGGGTGCGCTGCGCTGGTGGGAACGGGCGGGGCAGGGTGCTCATTGGCCCATTGGCGGGCTAAATCATGCCTAACTTTCCAAAAGGGATCTTGGCTGGCAGCGGCCGTGTGTCGCGTTTGTTCATCCAGCGATTGAAGGGTGGCCTCAAGCTGTGTAAGTGCCGCTGTAACATCGTGATCCGTCAGGGGCACGGCTGAAGCGGTAGAACCAGCAGCCTGAAGCAGCAAATACGATTTGCCGCCATCGGTTAGAAGTGCCAGGCAAAGCTCGCCCGGATCGGTGCGCAGTGCCACACCACCTACGATGGTTTCCAAAATGACTCTACATGCACCATCATTGCCAACGGTCACTTCCGCCAAGACTTCTTTTTGTCGATGTTCAGCAATTCGCAAACCAGGAAGCGGTGGTTTTGCCACGGGGGTCATGGCCTCTTCACCACTGGGGGAGCCTGCGAGGGGCTTGCTTCTGGCGACTATCGAGCCGTTGACCCACAATCGACTTAGCCCGCGAACGCGGAGGAGGAGTTGATGTTTGCCAGGCGATAATGAAAGGTCTGCGGCAAACCTAACCAAGACGGGCCCTTGCCAGCTTTCACGAATTCCCCAAGCATCGTAACGCTGTGGCAAACGGTCCAGCAGGAAGTGGTCAGTCTGGAAACGGAAGGTTTCCTTGGGAAGCACTTCCCCTTCGTTGAGCCAACGATCATGGGTCAGCAAGCCCTCGTGCAAAGTAACTAGCACTTTGCCGCTTGGCAGTGGATCAAGCACTGGCACTACTTCGGGGGCAGGCTTGACGACCACTTCCGTACCATTCCAGCGAAAGCGGGCCTTCATCGTTGCATCATCGAGCAGTTGCCGATGGATCGCAACGGCATCTAGCGAGCCACGGAAGCTATTGGAGGCGGCGCCCCCATTGGAAGAGCCAATCCAGACCGCATCATTATCGACCACGGGCGGCAATTCGGTGGCGCCCCCCATATCCCAAACGCCCGGCTCTGGCTTGCCATCGATCCAGCAGCGAATGGTCTTGGAATCGCCAAACCGATACGCCACCGCAATGTGATGCCAGCCTTGGCCGGGTTTAAAGCCACTTGTCGTTGTCCAGCGATGCCAGTGTTGATCGGGCCTTGCTCCCTCCACTCGTGGCGTCGCAAAGAGGAAGCTAACGCCCGCCTTGCCTTGCGTTTCACGTACGCGAATGGCCCAATTTTGATTGTCTGCGGCAAAGCCGGGGGTGGCGGTTCGTCCCTTGCCAATCACATAGACGTTTTCGCCAGCCTGCAGCTGATTAACTTGCACCCAAGCTTCCAACGTGATGGCGTCGCCATTGGTAAAGTCATACGGACTTTGAGCGCCGGTATCTTCAACCGCGAAATAGGCACCATTGCCGTCGAGCTTGATCGCAGTATTGCCCGCATCGAAATCAGGATAGTCCGGTGGGCGTGGGCCGGGGACGTCTCGATGCACGCCACCATGGGAACGCAGCTGCGAGGTCTCTTCGGCGCCGAAATCCCACTTGGTCACTACGGGACGGTCGCCCGCCTGCAGAGCAGCAACCCTCAACCAAAGGCCAAGCGTGAAAACTAGGAGAAGTCCTTGCCGTGTTACCCAAGCCTGCAACATCCCTCTCCCTCGCCACGCATACTATTTTCGCTACCCGCTGATTCGCCTTTTGCTGGCCACGCCGTATGTCGGCCCTATTTAGAGACCCACAAGAGGCCTATCTTCGCCAATTGCCAAGGCAAAAAACAGCCCATCGACATAGTCCGCTGGCTGTTTTTTGGGCACGCCAAGATCACCGCCGCGTGGGCATTTGTTTACGCCAATGGCGGCGGCCGAAGTAAGGCGACGACACTTCTAGGTGGTCCCGCAAAACTTACGGGGCGATCCACAACATTAGAGAGAGCACCTGATGCAGTTAGCGTGCTTCTAGGGACACAAGGATTGCGGGGACCGGCAATTGCGTGTGAGCACTACGGCTTTGCGCTTGGTAGATGGGCCAGCTCAACGCGTACAGCACAGACTTTGTACTCTGGAATTTTTGCGGTGGGATCGGTGGCTGAGATCGTGAGATTATTGACATTCTGCTGTGCAGGAAAATGGAAATTCCCAAACACCACTCCTGCCGCCACACGATCTGTTACGAGCGCATGGGCGACCATCACCCCACGGCGCGACGTGGCGCGGACCAAATCTCCATCAGCGATCCCGAGCCGATGCGCATCTTCCGGATAGATCTCTAGCAGCGATTCTGGATACGTGGCAAGGAGGCCGGGGACACGGCGAGTCATTTCGCCTGCGTGCCAATGGTACAGCACGCGCCCCGTCGTTAAGAGGAAAGGATACTCTGAATCGGGAAGCTCCTTTGCGGCGAGATGCTCAGTCGCATGGAACTTGCCTTTCCCACGCGTCATCTTTCCTACATGCAAGATCGGCGTACCAGGGTGGCCTGCCGTTGGCACCGGCCAAGCCAAGGAATCTCCACGTTCCAGCCGAGCATGACTAACACCGGCATAGGAAGGAGTGACCGCTGCGATTTCTGCCATGACCTGCGCAGGGTGAGCATAATCCCAGCCTGCCCATGGACCGACTGGCGTCATGGAACGAGCCTGCAGAATTCGCTGGCCTAACTCGGCCGTGATCGCCCAATCGGCACGTGCTTCCCCCGGGGTGGCGACTGCCTTTCGCACCAACTGCACCAGGCGATCCGTGTTGGTAAACGTACCATCCTTCTCAGCAAATGAGGCCCCCGGGAGGATCACATCGGCATACTCGGCGGTCTCGGAGCTAAAGATCTCTTGTAGGACGACGAACTCTGCGGACGCTAAGCTACGGCGCACCTCATTGCTGTTGGGATCGGTAATTGCCGGATTCTCTCCCACAATGAAGAGGGCCCGCAAACGCTGGGTTCCTGCGGCCGACACCATTTCGGTAACGGTCAAGCCGGGTGTGCCTGAGATGCTGATTGCGGCAGCCTTCCCGGAGGCACCAAGCGCCCATGCCGACTGAAACTTTTGCTGGATTGCTGGATCGGCCACAGACTGATATCCAGGAAACACGTTCGGAAGGGCCCCCATGTCGCAGGCTCCCTGAACATTGTTCTGCCCACGCAGCGGATTTACACCGCCGCCAGAGATACCAATATTGCCAAGCAACATTTGGAGGTTAGCTAGACTGAGGACATTCATCACGCCGGTCGTGTGCTGCGTGATCCCCATCGCCCACACAACAGCGGCCGGGTGATTCTGGGCAAGCATCTTCGCGGCCAAGGCAATGTCTTGCGCAGGGACTTCGGTAATGGTGGATACAAATTCAGGAGTGTAGCGCTCCAGAGTTTCACGCAAAGCTTCAAAGCCTTCGCATTGTTCAGCAATGAATTGCTGAGCATGCCAATCATTTCGCAGGATCTCCTGCATGATTCCATTAATCAAAGCAACATCGGTGCCGGGGCGGTGTCGAAGGTGTAGCGCAGCGAATTCGGCAATTTCAATCTTACGCGGGTCTGCCACAATCAGCGGCATTTGGCGACGCAATACAGCCTGCCGAAGGCGAGCGCCAAAGACCGGATGCTGCTCTGTAACATTGGAACCAATTAAGAACACGGCCGAAGCATGGCGTGCGATGTCATCCATCGAATTGCTCATGGCACCCGATCCGAGCGCCATTGTCAGCCCAGCCACCGTGGATGCATGACAGAGTCGAGCGCAGTGATCGACATTATTGGTTCCCAGTAGTTGGCGGGCTAGTTTTTGTAGCAGGTAGTTTTCTTCATTCGTGCATTTTGCCGAAGTTAGAAAGCCGATCGCTTGCCCAGTCGATTGCTGCTGGATCGTCACCAGCTTAGAGGCGACGATCTCCAGAGCCACATCCCAGCTTACTTCCACCCATTCGCCACGATTTGCCGGCCGCTGCTGAAACGGGGTGCCTTGCAACAGATACGAGCGAACGCGTGGCCGGACCAGACGGTCCGGATGGTGAACGAAGTCATATCCATAGCGTCCCTTCACACACAGGGCCATGCCATTGACGGGTGCATCCGGATTGGAGGCGATGTGCGTGATTTTCTCCTGGGCCACATGGATATCAAACTGACATCCAACGCCGCAATAGGCACAGGTCGTTGTGACAACGCGATCCGAGGCAGGGGCATTGCTGGCGGCGCGATCGCTGAGGGCACCGGTTGGACAATAGGCGGCACAATCGCCACAGGATTCACACCTGGCTTCTTGCATGGCTGTACCCATGCCAGCGACAAGGTGCATATCATGCCCACGCTCAGCCAGGTTCCAAACAAAACGCCCCTGTACCTCATTACAGGCGCGAATGCACCGAGCACAAAGGATGCACTGGTTAAGGTCCACCTTGATGAAAGGATGCGGGTCCGAATCGGGGACATACCGAGGTAAACCTGGCAGCTCGGCCGTGGATTCGTCGACGTGATAATGGCGAACCCACTTCATGAACTCATTTTCTGCCTGACAAGCGACATCGCCCACGCCGTTTTGCCGCAACAGCCGCAAAACGGAGCGACGTTCTTGGATTACACGTGCGCTTTCGGTCTGAACGACCATGCCATCGGAAACAGGCTCGTGACAGGAGGGAACCAGGTGATCCACTCCCGCTTGTTCTACCAGGCACAGCCGGCACGACCCAGCAATAGATAGATCGGGGTGATAGCAGAGCGTGGGGATCGTGATGCCATGCTGTTTTGCAGCCTCCAGAATCGTCTGATACGGCAGGGCCTCGATTCGCTTTCCATTAATCGTGATGAGCGGCATCGTGGTGGAATAGAGGATTCGTGAAGTGCAACTTTTATCCAAGTGGTCCAGCTACCAGTCAACAACTGGTCGCTTGCAACGACAATTCGACATTAAACCCTGAGGAGAATCAAGCGCAGCTACTTGACTCTGCCGAGCGTCTTTTCCAGCGCCAACACTTGGGCCGTCGTTTTGACCACGACATCCGCCGTGAGTGACAAGCTATCAATGCCAAGTTCGACCAGGAATTTGGCAAATTCAGGGTAGTCACTAGGGGCTTGGCCACAGATCCCAATCTTTCGGCCAGTGCGTTTGCAGGTTTCGATGACACTGGTAATCATCCGCTTGACGGCAAGGTCTCGCTCATCAAACACGTGCGCTACAATTTCCGAATCCCGATCAACCCCCAGCGTTAGTTGCGTGAGGTCATTGGAGCCGATGGAGAACCCGTCAAAAATCTCGGCAAACTCTGCCGCACAAACGACATTGCTAGGAATCTCGCACATTACATAGAGCTCAAGTCCTTGATCGCCGCGATGCAGTCCATTTTTCGCCATCTCTTCTTGAACACGTTTTCCTTCCAGAACCGTTCGGCAGAATGGAATCATGAGTTTGACATTTGTAAGCCCCATTTCATCGCGGGCCTTCTTCATCGCACGGCACTCTAGCGCAAAGGCTTCACGATAGCGAGGATCGTAGTAGCGTGAGGCACCTCGAAAGCCGATCATCGGGTTTTCTTCGGTTGGCTCATACCTCTTTCCGCCGATCAGGTTGGCGTACTCATTGGTCTTGAAGTCACTCATCCGAACGATCACATCCTTGGGATAGAATGCGGCCGCAATCATTCCTACCCCTTCGGCCAAGCGATCAACAAAGAACTGCGTCTTGTCTTTATACCCGGATGTGAGGCTATCGATTTGGGACTTAAGAGCTGGATCATCCAGGCGATCGTACTCCACCAGCGCCATGGGGTGAATCGTAATGGCCGTACTGATAATGAACTCCATCCGTGCCAGCCCGACACCATCGTTGGGCAGGAACGATAGTCGCAATGCCTCGTCGGGATTCCCGACATTCATCATGACCTTCGTTTTAGGTCGGCCGGTCTTTTCCAGGCTTAGCTGCTCGACATCAAAATCGAGCAGCCCTTCATAGACATTTCCGATGGAGCCTTCGGCACTGGAAACCGTGACGGCCATGCCATCCTTAAGGATATCGGTTCCATTTTCCGTACCAATAACCGCAGGAAGCCCGAGTTCACGACTGACGATGGCCGCATGGCACGTCCTACCACCCCGATTCGTCACAATGGCTGAGGCCAGCTTTAGGACAGGCTCCCAGTCAGGGTCTGTCTTGTCGGTAACAAGCACCTCTCCTTTTTTGAACTCCGCCAAGTGGGAGGTATCTTTGATAACCCGTACGTTTCCAACGCCAATCTTCTCGCCGACGCTTTGACCCATCACCAAGACATGACCACGCTGCTTGAGGCGATAGGTGCTGATCACATCGAGCTCTTTACGCGATTGCACCGTTTCTGGCCGGGCCTGAACGATGAATAGTTCGCCCGTGTTGCCATCCTTGGCCCACTCCATGTCCATCGGACAGAAGTCCCCCTTCTTTTGAGAGTAGTGGCTCTCGATTACACAGGCCCAGCGAGCCAGTTGCAGCACTTCGTCGTCCGAAATGGAGAGGCGTGCTCGGTCTGCAGGAGGTACCGGCACATTCTTCACCATCTTGCTGCCACCAACATCGTAGATCAGCTTGAACTCCTTGCTTCCCAAGACACGTTTGATGATGGGGCGAAATCCGGTCAGCAACGTTGGCTTAAAGACGAGAAACTCATCCGGGGTAACGGAACCCTGGACAATATTCTCTCCCAAACCGTAGGATGCATTGATCAGTACGGCATCGCGAAAGCCCGACTCTGTGTCGATAGAAAACATGACGCCAGAACTGGCTAGGTCGGAGCGTACCATCCGCTGAACGCCGACCGACAGCCCGATCTGCGTGTGATCGAAGCCTTGATCATGTCGGTACGAAATTGCGCGATCCGTAAAGAGGGAGGCAAAGCAGCGTCGGCACGTCTCGATGAGGGCTGTCGCCCCTTGCACGTTGAGGTAGGTCTCTTGCTGACCTGCGAAACTGGCGTTGGGCAGATCCTCGGCGGTAGCGCTACTTCGAACAGCAACATCCACGGGAGAGCCGGCCTCTTTACTTAGCTCGGCATAGGCCTGCACGATGGCTTGTTCAAGATCTTTGGGCCAGGGACTTGCGATAATTGCGTGACGAATTTGAGCACCACGCTGGCGCAGGTCGGTTACATTCTGAAAGTCGAGTCCATCCAGCATGCGAACAATTTGCTCGGCAAGGCCCGACTCCGCCAGGAAATAGTGGTAAGCCTGCGCGGTGACGGCAAATCCATTGGGAACCTTAACGCCGGCCGGGGCTAGTTCCCGATACATTTCCCCGAGCGAAGCGTTTTTTCCGCCCACGGTCGGCACATCGGCAATGCTGAGTTCCGAAAACCAACGGATGTACTGACTGGTACTTACAGAGGCTGCCATGAGAGAGGCTCCCTATTGAACGGTCGATCCTTCGCAATTCACTAGTTTAAGCAGTTTATGTGCCAGAAGCTTGGCCACCTTCTCCTGAGAGACTTTGTTTGTGGTTATCTAGCAGAACTGCAGGCCTCACGAAGGAGATCAGGTGGCCAATGCATTTTGCTCGACTGCCCACAAGTGCGCTTATCTGCACAGCAGTGATGTCGATCTGTGCGAATCCGCGCAATTGCAATACGTATAACGGGTTTTGTACCTGAAGAACAGTAGGTTTTGGCGAAGCTACACGCTGTATAGAGTATGACAGCGAGAAGGTACAGGAATTGCTTCTAACCCTGACAAGTCGACGAAGATGTCGGACTTAAGATCGCTTGCACCTGCTTCGGAGCAATCGCATGAAACCCTTGATTGCCCTCTTCCTGGCCCTATTTCTTTTCGTTTCAAGCGGAACCGCAGCCGAGCCGAAGGTCTATGCGTTGGTAATTGGCGATGCTACGCCCGCAGCACATTGGGGGAAGCTTCTTCCTAACATAACACTCGACATTTTGGCAATTCAAGTTGCCCTGTGGGACAACTTGCCTAAGGAACAGCTTGAGCTTATCACGCTTACTCTTGAAGAGGATGCAGATGCTCGCCCGGCCAATATCCTGGCAGGTCTGGAACGGCTGAAACCCGGCGAGAACGATACGCTACTGGTTTATTTTACGGGACATGGCGCCGTGGATGACCATGGGCATTTTTTCGCATTAGCCGGTGGCAAGCTCTACCGCGAAGAGCTCAAGCGTGAAATGCTTTCCCGAAAGGCACGATTGACGGTTTTAATTTCGGACTGTTGCAACGTCCGCAGCGATGGAAAGTCCTATATCGCGCCGGCACCACAACTGAAACGTCCCTCGCAAGTTTCGCCGGCGTTCGCTTCGCTGCTTCTCAAGCCGCAGGGGATCGTAGACCTTAATGGTAGCTCTCCGGGGGAAAGTGCGTTTTTTACACCTGAAGACCGGCAAGGGGGTGGACTGCCCGGGTCCCTGTTTACGAAGGCCTTCGTGGAGTACTTACGGACCCATCAAAAGCATTCGCCCAAGTGGAACGACCTACTGGTGGATGTAGGAAATAAAGTCCATATCGCCTTTCGAGCCGGCTATCCCCAGGGGGCGTCCATTGCCAAGGGAAACGTGGTCCAGCATGATCAAACGGTCTATGCGATTGCCTATCCTGAAATGCCCGAGAAACAGGGGCCGCGCACTGGAGTGAAGGTGAGAGACCAGGAGGGGACCGGCGCCTGGATCTTTGAAGTCGATCCGTTGTCACCGGCGGCAAGAGTATACGACCTGACATCCCGAAAGTATGTCTCCCTTCAGCCCGGACAACTGATCACAGTTGCCAATGGACGCCGAGTAACCGGAGCAGCCGACCTTGCGACCTTGGTGAAAACATCGCCGCAGATCCTACGCTTTTCTGCCAGTGATTCTCGTGGCGAACGGGAATACCTAATGCGACTTCGTTACTAGCATGAAGCCAATTCTGTTATGAGATTACCTGCGCGACGAATTATTTTTCTGCTGGCCTTGGCTCTGCTGTTTTGCAGTACGGCACTGGTGCGTATCGGCTGGGCGCAGGCTCCGGCCAAAAAGCTGCCTACAGAAGACTGGGCGGAAGACCTGCTAAAAGACGATCCACTCACCGGGAAGGAAGAGATCACCCTAACAGACCTCCAGGAGGCGTTACGCGACCCCAAGCGGCGTGACAGTGTGGTGCAGCGTCACTTCTCGCGAGCCAAAATCAATGTCAATGAACAGAAGGTATTTCTGCAAGAGGCGTTGCTAACCGATTCCGAGGAGGTTCAACGTCAAACGATGGAACAGTTGCAAGAACTGGACCTGTTGCAGGAGGTGGTTGCCGAATTCCTTTTGAAGGAAGCTGAAAAAGGGGATGAGTCACAGCGACGGGCTGCCGTGTTGGCCCTGCAAGACTTCGAATGGCGCGGCTTAGAAATCCCTAATTGGTATAAGGAACTAGTCAAGCAAACGATGACTTCCGAAGATAGCCAAGAACGAGAAGCTGCAATCAAGCAGTACCTCTCTTGGGGTCCGGATGCTATCCCTTCCTTCCTACAGCAGTTCCGTTCCAAAAACCCAAAACATCAACAGCAGGCAGCCTATGCACTGTCACGATTGCTTGCCACCCAACGTGAACTGCCAGGCAGAGGAGCGATGTCCCCGGGAATGGCGGCCCCTAAAGCGGCTGCTCCGCCAGGGCCCGCCATTGCGAAGGCACAGGCCGTCACCGCCTCGGGCCCACAATCGGGAAGAGAAATAGAAAGCCAAAAGTCGCGATTGGTGCGAGTCTTTTTTGGCACCAATCGGGCACTCATCGCGAACCATAAGGACCCACGCTACGGCTTTGCCTGGGGAATGTTAGGGGCGATGTTTGGATTGGCGATTCCTTACGTTCGAATTCGCTACCGACAGGTTCCCAAAGAACCACTTCCACGCCGACGGACGGCTTGGCTTACCTTTTGGTGCTTTTTGATTGGACTGGGGATTGGTGGTTGGGGAATCATGTCGGCCAATGAAGCTTGGTATTTGGTTCGCTCCCACCGAGTAGGACCGGAGTTCGCTGGAAGTCGTTCCGCAAATCACCAAGTTTACTATGGGTACTGTGACGTCTCGATTCCGCCGTCCCATCAAGTAGGTCTGGTTGAGCAGCCTCTGCTGGGAGCGGAAGATGAAGCGAAGCATGTTGTCATTCAGCACAGCACGCTTCTTCAGGACCAAGAGTTCTTTGAAACGGTGCGGCAGTCCATTGCTGCCTGCCCACGTCAAGACACATTCGTGTTTATCCATGGTTACAACGTCTCTTTCGATCAGGCGGCTCGTCGGACCGCACAAATCCATTACGACCTCGAGTTCGAAGGGATTCCACTGTTTTACAGCTGGCCCTCACGCTCCAATATGCGACTTTACGCCAGTGATCGCAATGAGATCGGCTATAGCGTGGAACATATCAAGCAGTTTCTTATCGACGTCAAGCAGCGTGCCAAGCCAGGGCGGATTCACGTCGTTGCTCACAGCATGGGAGCTGAAGGGGCGGCACGAGCCATTGCCGCACTCGGCGATGAAGGCAAAATCTTTGATCAAATCATCTTAGCGGCACCTGATATTGATGCTGATGTCTTCCGAGAACAACTGGCGCCACGACTGGCCCAGTATTCTCAGCGGACCACCCTCTATTGCTCACGCAATGACTGGGCTTTGCACGCTTCGTATGCCTTTAACGATAGTCCACGTGCAGGCGATTCCAGTTATGGGGTGATGGTGCGAGAAGATATGGATACGATCGATGCGTCCGAGATCGACACGGATTTACTCGGGCATTCCTATTATGGCGATTGCCTGCCAATCCTACGTGATGTGCGACTGATGATCGAACGCAATCTTCGCCCCGAAGAACGAGAGCTAGAGCGGGCTGAAGTACCAGGCAACCTGATCTACTGGCTCTTTCATCAACCTGCAGGGTAACTAGTGACTCCGGGGAACAATGGCTGCACCTAGGCAGCGCAGGCCGTTTTTAGCCTCGCAGGAGAAAACTGCCGTACCATGCGGTGGCAAATGAATTAGAATTCAATTATCGCCAGTCCTGCTGAACCTCAGCACTGACATCGCATTTTTGCTGGGCGGAATCGATTTGCCCATGTAGCCAAGGCTAACCTCCATGCCAGCCGAACCAACCGTTTCTGTTGATTCCCAAGGCACAAGCCGCCTCCCTTGGGAGGTCATTGTGCTAGGTATGGTGAGCTTCCTGACGGACCTCAGTTCGGAAACGATTTTTGCTGTTCTGCCCATCTATTTTATTAGTGTGATTGGCGGTTCCACCTTGGTGCTGGGCATCATGGAAGGCCTCGCCGATTTTGCTAGTTCCTCGCTAGACTTAGCCTCGGGATACGTTTCTGACAAAACCGGCAAGCGCAAATGGATCGCCTTCCTGGGGTATGGACTTTCGACCTCGGCTAAAACTCTGTTACTCCTTATCACATCTGCGACGGGCGTTATCGCTTTTCGTGTCATTGAACGCTTGGGCAAATCGATACGGGGCGCTCCACGAGATGCGCTTCTGGCATCGATCTCACCGAAGAAGAGCAGGGGGCTATCGTTTGGAGTCCATAAAGCTCTCGACAAAGCAGGGGCGGTGATTGGCCCGGTTCTGGCCTATTTTGTACTCGACCGATATGGATCGAACGCCAACACTTTCTTTGGCCTGTTTGCCGTAGCGCTAGTGCCCGCGATCATCGCCGTTGTTGTGCTGGGCGTCTTTGTGAAAGATCGGTCGGTACAAGTCCAGAAAGATTTTCAGCTTTGGGGGGCACTTCAAACCCTGGGCCCACGCTACCGACTTTATCTTGCGGCAACCGCCATCTTTTCGCTGGGGTACTTTAGTTTTGCCTTTTTACTTTTGAAGGCGAAACAGGTTGGCTTTGAAGCGAAAGACCAAGCGTTGCTGTACGGGCTGTTTAACCTTGTATTTACAATCGTTTCAATACCGATTGGGTGGCTCGGTGACCGCATAGGTCGGCGCACGATTGTGATGGGCTCGTACATCCTTTACGCGTGCCTTGCCATCGGTTTTCTAATGGCTGTTAGCCAGTGGGCCATCATTGCGATGTTCATCCTCTACGGGGTGTTCTACGCCATGGATGAAGGGCAGGCCAAGGCGTACCTGTCCGACCTTTCCGAAGAGAAGACTCGCGCGACGGCGATTGGCGTGTATGGATTTGTCACAGGCCTGGCTTATCTTCCTGCGTCACTGATCGCAGGTGCCCTCTGGACCTACAATCCAGCCTGGACATTTTTGTTTGCGATCATCACTTCATTGGCTGCCCTCGCCCTCTTTGCGCTAACATCTTCCCCTAGCCAACCGGGCCAGGCCAAATTGTGAAAGACCCAATCAAGCCGTTCGATCCCTCCAAGGAACAACCCACTGGCATACGCCAGTGGCTGCCCGGGCTTTGGGTACTGCGTGAATACTCTCAAGTGGTATTTGCGAAGGACCTGTATGCCGGCATTGTGCTTGCGGCCATCCTCGTCCCCGCTGGCATGGGCTATGCACAGGCGGCAGGCCTACCAGCGATTTGCGGACTTTATGCGACGATTGTTCCCTTGGTTGCGTATGCTCTATTTGGGCCAAGCCGAATTTTAATTCTGGGTCCCGACTCTTCGCTTTCCGCATTAATTGCTGCCGCGATCCTGCCGCTCGCGGTGAATGATCCCAGTCGAACGCTGCCACTGGCGGGGATGCTTGCCATCGTGTCGGGCTTGCTCTGCATGGTGGCAGGAATTGCCAAACTGGGATTTATTACCGACCTACTTTCCAAGCCGATTCGCTATGGTTACATCAATGGCATCATACTGACGGTTTTGCTTGGTCAGCTTCCAACGATGCTCGGTTTTTCGGTCAGTGGACCGGGTACCATCGAGCGTGTTCAAGGCTTAAGCGACGGAATCCTTCAAGGCCGTACTTCTTGGACGGCAACATGGATTAGCATCGCCAGCTTGGCCATCATTCTGGCTTGCAAATACTGGCTGCCCAAGCTTCCCGGGGTACTGGTCGCCGTCGTCGGGGCGAGCATCGCGGTCTGGGCGTTTGACTTGAATTCCGATTCCAAACTGGCCGTAGTGGGAATTTTGCCGCAAGGCCTGCCACGATTCTCCTTTCCGGCCGTTACCGTGTCGGAATTACAGGCGTTACTGCTCGGCTCATTGGCCATTGCTCTGGTTTCCTCTGCCGATATGAGCGTGCTTTCGCGTACCTATGCCCAAAGACGAGGACATATTGTCGACGCCAATCATGAGCTCGTTGCACTAGGCATTGCCAACGTGACTACCGGGCTCTTCCAAGGGTTTTCGGTAAGTGCCAGTGCCTCTCGTACGCCCGTGGCCGAGTCAGCTGGTGCCAAAACACAGGTCGCTGGTATTGTCGGGGCGGCCTGCATCATACTGCTGCTTTCTGTTGCGCCAGCACTTCTGCGATTCCTCCCGCATGCTGCGCTAGCGCCGTTGTCGTTACTGCTTGCCTGGGACAGCTGGAGTTTTCGGCGGTGATCCGGCTTTATCATTTGCGACGCAGCGAGCTGCTATTCTCCCTGGCCTGTTTTCTGGGAGTAATGCTACTGGGGGTTATTCAGGGCATTTTTATTGCCGTCGGGCTTGCCTTATCTGCCTTCATTTGGAGAGCGTGGCACCCTTATGATGCTGTACTGGGGCGTGTGGATGGCCTCAAGGGATATCATGATATCTCTAGGCACCCGGAGGCCCATCGCATTCCTGGACTGGTGCTTTTTCGCTGGGATGCACCACTCTTTTTTGCGAATGCTTCCATTTTTCAGGAGCATCTCTTGCGTGCCATTGCCGACGCACCAACGCCTACCAAGTGGGTTGTTGTCGCCGCAGAACCTGTGACGGATGTGGACATCACTGCGGCAGATATGCTGGCGGAACTGGATCAAAAGCTCCATCAGCTCGGCATGGAGCTCTGCTTTGCAGAGATGAAAGGGCCGGTTAAGGATCGTCTGAAGCGGTACGGCCTGTTCACAGCGCTGGGGACTGGCAACTTTTTCCCAACGATCGGACAAGCGGTCGATCGGTACGTGTCGATCCATCGTGTGGAGTGGCTGGACTGGGAAGACCGTCCCTAGAAATGATCCCACCGCAAGAGTAGCAGGCCTACTGGCCCATGGGCCGATTGGTTCCGCTCCGGGGTAACGTAACGGTTACGGTTGTTCCCTCCCCCAGGGTGCTCTCAGCACTGATCTCACCGCCATAGGCTTTCACAATTTCTTGACAGATCGAAAGCCCAATTCCCACGCCGCCGCGATTGGCAGTTCTGGCCTTATCTACCCGAAAGAATCGCTCAAATATGTGGGGCAGGTCGGACTCCGAAATTCCAATGCCGGAATCCACCACTTGCAGGACAGCACTATCTCCCTGGGGCGCTAACGTCACGCGAATTTTCCCCCGTTCATGGCTATAGGCAATTGCATTGCTAATGAGGTTGGCAACGACTTGTCCCAGTCGATCAGCGTCTCCGTTGAGGCTTACAGGCTGCAAATCGGTCTTAATAAGCAGTTGTTTTTGATCAGCCAAGGGTGCTAAAAGCAACACGGCATTTTCGACCACGGGCCGCAGATCGACCGCCTCGCGCCGTGACTCTAGCTGGCCGACATCCGACCTTGCCAAAGTTAGCAGGCCTTCTACCAAACCTCGCAAGCGCTGGGCCGCACGATGACAGGCCCCCAGCGCTTCTTTGTACTCTTCTGGAGAGCGTTCCCGAGCCAAGGCAAGTTCGGAATGTGACAGAACGACCGATATTGGCGTACGCAATTCATGAGAGGCATCGGCCGTAAAACGGGTCTGACGCTCAAACGAAGCTTGCAAACGCTCCAGCATCCGATTCATGACGACCGCCAAACGGCTTAGTTCACTCTTGCTCGTTGGTACTTCAATTCGCTGGGCGAGGTTGGTTGCAGAAATCCGTTCGGCCGTATCGGTCATCTTTTCGATGGGTACCACAATCATTTGCGAAAGTAGCCACGCCCCCGTCAGTCCAATCGCCAACACACAAAGACCAGCAATCACCAAACGCCATCCGAGCTGGGAAAAGTAGCCAAACTCTCGATGCAGTTCCCTGCCGACCAGGATTTGAGAATCGTCCAGACCACGCACAATCACTTCATGACTTGGCAGCCTTCCTCGAATCAGAAACCGACGTGGCGATCTTTCAAAGGCTGCCAGAGGCTCTGGGCGGATTCGATCAGGAACATCTTCCGAGTGAAACAGCAGCTTTCCATCCGCGTTCCAGACTGCAAAATAGGGTGCGTCCCTTTGCACTCTTCCAAAACGATAACGGAAGGCTTCTGGAATGGTTAGTTCTTTTGCGCCGTCGTCGGCCTTTAGCTGAGCCGCAAGCGATTGGGCCGTTCCAAGCAAGTCGGAATCGACCTGATCCATGGTTAGGTGCTGCACCTGCAAATAGAGAGTTACACCAAACCCTAGGATAACCGCCAGTAGAATCGCCGCCTGACAGATCATCACTCGCCGACGAATCGTACTAAACATCAATTAGGTACCCCTGTCCCCGACGCGTGACGACGATCTCTTTGCCAAGCTTCTTCCGTAGGTTGGAAATATGCACATCGAGTAAGTTTGACAGGGAGTCTTCATTCTCGTCAAACAAATGATCGTAGAGCATCATTCGGGTTACCAATTGGCCACGATGGAGCGCCAAGAATTCAAGAAGCGCGTACTCCCGCGGCGTTAGCGCGATCACCTTGGCATCTTTGGTAACAATGCGGGAGGCGGTGTCAATCTTTACATCACCAAGCGCCAGGGTTGGATGTGCCTGCCCCGCAGCGCGACGAATTAGCGCCCGCACGCGAGCGGAAAGCTCCACCATATCAAACGGTTTAACAAGATAGTCGTCGGCTCCGACGTCGAGACCCTTCACACGATCCGACACGGCATCCCTGGCGGTGAGAATCAACACCGGCGTCTTTTTCGTTTGACGCAACTGCTGCAAGACTTGCAGGCCATCGATCTTGGGAAGCATCAGGTCGAGCACAATTGTGTCGTAGTCATAGGCTTTGGCCTTATAGAGCCCATCTTCCCCCTCCGCTGCTGTATCAACGGCGTAGCCTTCTTCTTGAAGTGCCTTTTGTATGACCCGCAGCAGGTCCGGTTCATCCTCCACAATTAACAGCCGCACGGTGATAGATCCCTGGTGAAGAAAGAACAAGGTGGAAGGGAGGAAACAACGGGGCAACAGCATGGCCTCAAAGGGCCGTACTTGCCCCCGTACGGCAATCGTCCCTAAAGCATAGCCGATCCAACCTTAACGAAAGATGAAGACCTTAAACCTCTTCTGGAAAAAGAGTTACAGCGGACATTGTCGATAGAAGCAGGTGTTTTCCTGTCCAAGACTTCAGGGGAGCCATCGGCGATCTTCAGCCGGGGGAGGAGCAGTGGCACGGAATCACGCCCATCCCCCATCAGAGCCAATGCCCGCTGGAAGCCATTACGATTTTTGCGTCCATCCGTTTTTTCCATGACGCTACGAGACGTCTACGGTATAAAACTACTTTGATCTATTCCAACCCCAAGAATGGCCCGGCCCGATATGCGGTGCCCATGCCTAGGCAATGATGAAAAGAGTGCATCGTGGCGCGAACCAAGACGATTTCCTCGATCACCGCATTATTCATTCTGATGCTCCTGTCCGGCTGCAGTCAAAAAGAAGCGGCGGTCACGCCAGCGACACCGTCGCCAGCAGCCATGCCGCAAGCGAGCGCCACTCCTGCCGCGCCTCATGCGGAACAAGCGGCACCGCCACTAAGCGATCCTCCTACCGAAATCAAAGCGGTCAATTCGGGCATTCCCATGCCGGTTTCGGGTAACTCCGATTCTTCGTTGGCAGTTTTTGAGAAGAGAATCCTCCCGATCTTTCAGTCCAACAAGCCTTCGAGCTGTGCTGAGTGCCATTTGAGCGGAGTAGACTTAAAGGACTATATCCACCCTACACCGCAAAAGACGTTTGCCGCACTAGTGAGCGCGCAAATGATCAACCTCGAAAAGCCAGATGAATCCAAGATCCTGCAATTCATTGGTCGCGAACCTGAAAAGCCAAGCCTCATTACCAAGGCCGTTCGCGCGGAGGAACTCGATGCGTTTCGAACCTGGATTCGCGCATCGGTGAACGATCCTACGATTAACGCGAAGGGAGAGGCAGACCTGCCGATCGGACCGCAACTTCCCTTGGAGGTAATTCGCCATGCTCGTAAAGATCGCGTTCTGGCATCCTTCATCACCAGCATCTGGACGGAGGTAGGACGCTGTGCGGCCTGCCATTCTCCAGACCGAAATCAAGAACAGGTCAAGAAGCATGGCGAGCAGGTTTCATGGATCAAGCTGAAAGATCCTCAAGGAACACTCAACTACATGGTCGACGCAGGGCTGATCGATGCAGAAGTACCTGAAAATAGCCTTCTGCTTCAGAAGCCGACCTTACAAGTCAAACACGGCGGAGGACAAAAGATGGTCGTGGGTGACCGCAGCTATAAGCAATTCCGCCGATTCCTAGATGACTATTCCGCGATCACCAAGGGGAAGTACAAACAAGAGGCCGAATTGCCCAAAGTCGACAGCGAAGCATCCGTGGTTTCGGATGTTTGGCTAAAGCTCACCGATGTTCCTGCCAAGTTTGACAAGATGCTTTTGCAGGTAGACCTCTATCGTTTTAACGAAGGCGAATGGACCCCTTATCGTGTCGCCACTTCGGATCGCGCCGTATTTGGAGCTCAAAACCTTTGGCAACACTCGCTTAGCCTCACCGCCCCCACAGACTCCCCCTGGGCGCAGCAGATTCGCCAAGAGCGGCTCCCCCAAGGCAAATATCGGGTCAAGATCTATGTCGACCAAGCCGGAAAACTTCAGCGAGATTTTACTGCGACGCTGGGCGAAGAGGACTTCGTCGGCGAGATCGAGGCAGAAAGCTCGTGGGAACCGGGCTATGGCAAGATGACCGTGCTCAAATTCCCAGCGCCGAAATAGCGGAGACATGCCTCTTGCTACTGGTAGTAGATTCAATGCAGCCTGGGCCAGCATTCTTAGAAGCTTACGGCCCAGCGAACGCCAAGTACGTCAATGTCGTTTAGTCCGCCGCTTAAGAACCAGTGCTCATGGTTCACCATCAAAAGGCTTCCTCCTGGCAAATTCCAGTTTAGGCCGTAGGTGAACCGGCGCACTGCGAAATCTCCCGTGCTTATGATGGCCGCTTCGGGAGGAGGGATGGGCCCGTGCCGCGTTTGCACATCGTACCGAGCCAGAAAGCTGGTCTTCCAATAGCGTGACAGGAGCAGTTCGGATTCGAGGTAGTACCCACCAACACGCTCACGAAAAAAGGTGTCGACAGGCACGCTGGTAACACGATCAGAATCTCGCTGGGCATATTCAAACTGCAGGCGAAAGATATCTTGGTGGCGAAACGAAAAGTCCGCACCGTAGATTTTGTAAAACATGCCTTGATTGAATGGTGAATCGCCCATGTTGGAATTGAACCGTCCCCCCATGAGCGATGTCCCAAGCCGCCAGCGCTTCGAGCCAATCGTTGCCCGACCGCCGACGCTAGGAGACTTGTTGTTGTCGATGTAGTCTCGGCTTAGGTCGAAGTCAATTCCGCCATTTCCCCCTTGAAGTCCATTCACCGCGTAGGTATCAAAACTAGCATCAATCTTTTCCGTCAGGCTGAGCGTATTGCTCCAGTTGATCCCTTCATCGGCATAGGGCATCGGAAGGACGGGGTCGCCCAGTTCTGTATCGGCCACACGCTGTCCCATGTTGTACATCAAGGGGCGGGTAACTGTCCGATAGACGCCCGGATTGACTTGGCTGGAATACGCTCCAAAGGGAACTACCAACCGACCCGCTTCGATGGATGATTTCAGCGTTGGCTCACATTGCAATTTGCAATCACCAAGCAACATCTTGTTGATGTCCAGTCGAACTACCGCCTCCACCAGTTCTACCCGACTGAGAAAGCCACCATCGCTCTCATTGTGGCAACTGATGCAAGATGTTACTCGGGCACTAATCGCTCCATTTCCCGAGTGTGACACACCTACCCAAGCGTCGCCGAAGAACCCGGGATTTTGAATATCTTCATTGCCCCCCCGCCACAGCGGCGAGACGGTACCAAACACCGTTGTCGTAGGGCCATCGTCGTCAGATCCTCCGTCTCCAGATCCTGTCCGTGCGGCGTCACCTCCACCGCTGCCCCCAGAAAGAGACGCCAAATAGGTGGCGATTTCCGCATGAACGGAATCTGAGATATAAGCATCATCCTTTTCAGCCATGCGGCGAATCGTCGCGATCCAAGCCGAGTAGCCCTTTTTCCTTGAGAGAGACTTTTCGGCATCGTGGCACTGCGTACAGTTTTGCTGGAACGAGTTTTCTCCAGCCTGAATCAAATTGGCTCGTTCAAGCCCTTTTTGTTGTTCGGCTTGTTCTCCTGATGATGCCTCAGGCACGGAGACCGCTTCCTCGCTGAGCCGCCATTACATCTGGAAAGGAGTCGCCGACCGATCGTTCAACTGGCCCACGCCCCAATTGCTGCGCCTGAAGCGTGATCGGAAGTGTTAGCGTCAGTAGCACTCCGCACACAAACCAAAACTTGTTCAAGGAGTTACTCATCGCGCTGACCTTTTCCCATGCGAACAAAACACACACGCTGCGCTGCATCATGATTGACAAACAAACATTTCTGCTCACGAACAACGACAACTCAACCAAGTGAGTAGGGGCGGGACTGTAGGTGACACCCAGCAGCAGCGTCAATGCAAAACAAACATTACGAATTCCACAAAAAGCACCGGTTTTGTAGGGGTTTCCCCTACAAAACACCTGCCACGCTTAAGGCCGCGAGTAACAGTAGCGCGCTTTACCGAAGTTCAACCACGAAAGGAATACCGCCATTTGCCGAGTCAAGACGCAACGGCTCACAAAATCGTTATCTATGCGGCCCAAACAATAAAGAAATCCACGCCTATCGCAACCTCTAAGGAACTTACTTCCCCACTTCACGTTTGCCATTTTTTGGCGAGCGCGAGCTTTTACCTGGCGGAGACCAATCCGCGGGGAGCGGCTTGTCGATAGAAAGTGGCGCAGCATCGCCATAGAACCGTTGCTGCTTTTCGAGTAACTGCATCAACTCGTTCACCTTGCCCGCATAGGCAGGATCACCAGCCAAGTTTTTTGTCTCTTGCGGATCGGCTTGCAAATCAAACAACTGAGTCCGATCAATTTGCGGATATCGAATGAGTTTCCAGCGATCATCGCGTACCGCACGTTGCAGATTGCGATAAGCAAACATCAACTCGGACCTCGCTGGCTGGGCAGGGTCCTTTAGTGTTTCACGAAGGTCGATACCCTCGCTGGCAGGGGGACCAGGAACGCCACACATCTTCCCCAAGGTGGGCAGAAGATCGAAAAGGTAGCACATCGCATCGGTTCGCCTCCCCTCCGCAATACCAGGTCCACTAACAATCAGTGGCACGCGAACCGAATGCTCATACAGGTTCTGCTTGCCGATCAAGCCATGGCTTCCACGGGCCACTCCTGAGTCTGCACAATAGACAACGATCGTGTTTTTCGAGTAGGGCGAAGCTTCTAGTGCATCTAGCACTCGGCCCACCTGCGCATCCAAGTGCGAGATGTAGCGATAGTACTCGGCATTCATCTCGGAAATCGCTTGCGGCGTACGAGGCCAAGGAAGTAGCTCCTCGTCACGTACCGTCATCTCGCCATTGTCCCAAGGATGCTGTGGCAGGAAGTTTTGCGGCAGCGGTATCGTTGCCGCGTCATAATGCACGGGAAAGTCATCAGGAACAATATGCGGATCATGCGGTGCATCAAAAGCCACATAACAGAAGAAGGGGCTGCCTTGGTTTCCCTTGATAAAGTGAATTGCTTCGTCCGCAAACACTTCACAAGCATGCTTGGGGGCAAGTACGGGCAGAGCAAGCTTGCCATCTACCACATGGCTGAGCTTCGCTTGCAGGGGGTTGGTCATGCCACCGGCAAAAATCGAATGGGCAACTTGGAAACTGACAGGAATCGACTCCGGTCCATTGTGCCACTTGCCTGTTACGAAAGTTTTGTATCCCGCACGGCCAAAAGCAGCGGGCCACGTTTCATCCCGCATGAGCTTCTCATCAATGTGAAACAGGGGACGCCCCGACAACAGCATCGCACGCGAGGGAACACAAGTCGCGCCGTGCATTCCTCCCTGCATGTAGGCTCGATCAAACGAAACGCCCCGCCTTACCAAACGATCCAGGTGGGGCGTTTTAATGACGGGATTTCCCAGAGCGGCAATCGTGTCTGCCCGCTGGTCGTCAGCAAACAGCAACAGCACATTCCAAGGAGTCCCCTTCGCTGGCTCATCGGCGACAGCGATGCGAACCATGAAGCCGCAGGTTACCATTAGCAGGAATAAAATCTGCTTGATCACGCTTCGCCACTTAGGAATTGGTGATATAGCCATTGATGACACGCCTCTTTGCATCTGGAATTTGTCGACCGCACTCGATCACTTTTACGGCGATTGCGCAACTGCCGGATAGACCAACGGTTCCTCGCGCCCTTCCAAAACATCTACCGTATGTGTCAATATCCGCACTAAGTATTGCTCCGCCCCTGGTGACTGCTCTGCTGCAGCCTTCATGACCTCCTTCATCGAAGGTAATGCGGGCCGAGCGAGTTCACCCAAGCGATCGAGCACATTAGCCGCCTGCAGGGCAAACGCGGGAGAGTCTGCCTGCTTCGTCCATTTCACCAAGATTGGCAATGCATCGTCGACTTGGCCAAGTCTTGCCATGGCTTCAGCGGCGGCGACCTGAACTGCCCCCGAGGGGTCCTTTAGCATCCGCTGCCTTAGCGCCTCTTCCGCGGATGCAGCTCCGCTCCCGAGCATCGTACATCCTTGGGCTCCCCACCACCGTATCGGCTCACTTGGGTCGTCTAACGCGTCGATGAATTGGGGAAGATTGGCCACTTGTCGATCCGACGCGAGATTGGCTGAGCTCAAACACTTGATCGACAGGAAATGCACCGGCCACATGCGATGCATCAAAACCTTCCAGTACCGATCCTTCTGGCACAAAACCATTATCACGATTACCGACCACCCAGTCTCGCAGAGCTGCACGCATTCGGGTCAGAGTCTCTTGCTGTTTGGGGTCACTTGCCAAGTTGTGGATGTTGTCGGGATCTGCGAGGGTGTCGTACAGCTCTTCCGATGGCTTGGCGCCCCAAAACATGGCGGTGGCCGCCGTTAGCTTTCCTTCACGAGCTTGACTTCCCCATGACTGATAGCCGCGAGCCTTGAACATGTAATTGAGTGGCTGCACATAGGGCAAATCAGGGCGGTAATTGCGAATGTAGAGCCAGCGTTCATCTACAACGGAACGCATCATGTCATAACGTTCATCCATCCGGTCACGACTACAAACGACAAATGCATTGGGCTTTTGCTTCAAGGGACCTGCAAACGGATGCCCCTGCATGTAGTCTGAAATCTTGCCCGATACCAGCGACAAGACGGTTGGCGCAAAATCTACAAAGTGAACTGGCTCTTTAATTCGTGTACCAGGCGGGGCAGGGGAGAGGTGCTGCCACTTCGGCGGAAAATAGAGGATGAGCGGCACATGTGTACCACTCTCGTGCAAAAACCGTTTACTACGTGGCAACACGCCACCATTGTCCGAGAAGTAAAAAATGATCGTATCCTCGGCCAGCCCGGCATCCGCCAACTCTTTCAGCTTGTCCGCGATCTGACCATCCATTTGCGTCATTCGCGTGTAGTAGCGAGCCCAATCAGCACGAACCTCCGGCGTATCGGGTTGGTAGGGGGGAACCCGCATATCTGCTGGCTTAAATAACAGCTTTTCCTTTTCGGGGAACAAACAGCTTTCGTGCGTCACCTCATGATTGAATACGCTGAAAAAGGGCTGGGATGGCGAACGGTTTCGCCAATGTGCCTGCCTACCGGATGCGTCCCATGTCTCTTTGATGGCAATCGGCGCATTGTAGTCGGTCTTCGCATTGTTGGACGTGAAGTACCCCATCTCGCGCAGGTAGGAAGGGAACCCTTTGAGGTTGGCGGGGACCTTGCCACTGGCTCGCATGTGCTGCGCCGGTCCACAAGCAACGGGATACAGGCCGCTAATCAAGCCAAAGCGTGACGGCGCACAAACCGGCTGAGTAAAGCACCTTTCATAAAGCAGGCCATTGCGAGCCAGATTATCAAGGGTCGGCGTTTTGGCGATCGGGTCTGCATAGCACCCCAGAAATCGGCCGTTGTCTTCACTTACGAGCCACAAGATATTCGGCCGGTCAGCGGCTTGCGCCACTCCGGCCATCCAAAGCAGTAATGCAAAGGCAACAAAGTATTTCATAAACGTCACCTGCCATTTAAGAATACGTTAGGGATTCTTCCACAGGTCGATCTTGGCATCATTTCGCTGTGGAATTCCTGGGGTGCTACGGCCCTCGGCAATCATCTTCTCCATGAGCTTCGTTAGACGTTCCACCACCTCGGGATTTTGTTTCGCCAGGTTCTGCTGTTCACCGGGATCTTGCTGCATGTTATAGAGCTGCACCTCTTCTAGCCCTTGGTCCCGTGCCACCTTATCACCGGGCTTGCTCCAGCCCCCAGACCCTGCACAAAACGAAAGCTTCCACATTCCCTGACGAATGGCGAACTTGCCTTGTATCGAATGATGGATGACTGCTTCATGCAAAGGGGCCTTATCAGCTCCAAGAAGTGCCGGCAAAATGCTAACGCTATCTTCCGCAGCATCGGCTGGCAGCTTCTCTCCCAGCAAGTCTGCACAAGTTGCCATCAAATCTGTAAGGCAGATCACTTGCTCACTGCGAGTGCCCGGCTTTATTTTTGCCGGCCAACAAGCCAAGAAAGGGACACGATGCCCGCCATCCCAAATATCGGCCTTGTAACCACGGCGATCCGCACTGGCAAAATGCCCTTGTCGCTCTAGACTGGCGGTGTCGGCAGCCGGCGAACACCCGTTGTCACTGGTGAAAATGATCAACGTATTGTCGGCAACGCCATGCTTTTCCAAAGCTGCCACCACGTCACCAACAGCAGCATCGGTCTGCATGACAAAGTCACCATAAGGACCAAGACCGCTTTTCCCTTCCCAATCTTTCGTCGGAACAATGGGAGTATGAGGGGATGCTAAGGGAAGGTACAAAAAGAAGGGCTTTCCTTGCTTTGCTCCTTCCGACCATTCCGCAATCGCTTTTGTTGCATGCTGCGTTAGGGCTGGCAAAATATCGTTCGCCTCAAAATCCTCTGCTGCAGCCCCTTTTCGAATCCACGTTTTCTCAACGGTCGGCACGACGCTCACTTTGTCATTTTGAAGGAATGCATAAGGGGGCATGTCGGCCGAAGCACTGATGCCAAAGAACCGATCAAAGCCCAATGCCAAGGGACCATTGGCAATGGACTTTTTGTAGTCGATTGCCCAGCCCGCCTCAGCCCGTTCCTTAGCCTGGGAGGCTTCCAAAAGTGGCCAATCCAGCCCCAAGTGCCATTTACCAATACAGGCGGTCGCGTAGCCGTGATCTTGTAGTAGCTTTGCGGTCGTCAATCGATTCGGTGCAATCAAACTGGGGCTAGTCCCGTATAGCACGGATGACTGCAGCCGAGTTCTCCAAGCATAGCGGCCGGTCAGAATGCCGTAGCGAGTTGGCGTACAAACGGAGGAACCGCTATGCGCATCGGTGAAGACCATTCCCCGATTTGCCAAACGATCCAGGTGGGGCGTCTTGATCTTGCACCGCTCAGGATTAAGCGCATGCACATCGCCATATCCCATGTCATCTGCCAGGATGAACACAATATTGGGAGGAACCGCCCTTGCTGAAGAATCCGCCGCCTGAACCAGCCGCACCGCCAGCGCGTGCACCACACAGAGGACAAGTAAGATGCCAAATTGCTTCATCGCTGCTTCTCCCAAGCTGCCCCCAAAACGGCGTCCCTCTTCATCGGAGCGATCCCTATTGTAGATTGCCGCTTGTGAGCGAGGGTAGCTAGGGAGGCAGACCTTTTGTTGCCTTGAGCGATGCGACGATTTTGGGGGAGTAGCTCCCTCGATTTCATCTATCCCGTCGCCTGCTCACTTGTTTAAGTCCGCTCTCCCTTCGAGTATCATTAGCTGCATGGAACTCCATATTCGACGACAAACCCAGTGCGCAGGACGCAAAAGCGTGGGCATCCCCATATACCTTATTGCTGTGCGCTCGTCTTTGTCGCCGGAATAATCGCTGCCGCAGCCGACGCGGCAGAGCCCCTCTCTTTTGCCCGCGACATTGCCCCCATCCTTGAGCGACGCTGCGTCCGCTGCCATGCAACTGGCAAAGCCAAAGGGGACCTGTCCGTTGTATCGTCCAGCGAACTTATGCGCGGCGGCGAGAGCGGCGTCGCCATCATCCCTGGCAAGCCTGATGAAAGCCCACTTCTACAACGTGTGACAGGACCCAAGCCAGACATGCCGGCCGAGGGGCCTCCGCTCACTCCGTCGGAAGTGGAAAGCCTTCGCGCCTGGATTGCCGAAGGAGCCGTTTGGCCGGAAAACCTAACACTCAAGGAACGGGCCCCCGGGAGCCCTCAATGGTGGTCATTCCAGCCGGTGAAGCGCCCCGACTTACCCATTGTGCAACAACAGGACTGGGTACGCAGTGATGTGGACCGATTCGTGCTGGAAAAGCTCGAAGCCAAAGGGCTGTCCCCTTCGCCGGAGGCCGACCGACGAACCTTAATTCGCCGACTCTCCTTGGATTTGCTGGGGCTCCCGCCAACTCCGGAGGAAGTCGCAGCATTTGTAGCAGACACTGCCCCCAAGGCCTACGAACGGCTGGTGGATCGTCTGCTTGCTTCACCGCACTATGGCGAACACTGGGCACGGCACTGGCTCGACGTGGTTCGCTTTACAGAAAGTGACGGTTTCGAAGAGGACCAACAACGTCCCGATGCTTGGCCTTACCGCGACTACGTCGTTAATGCCTTCAATAAAGACACCCCTTACAACCAGTTTGTGCGCGAACAAATTGCTGGCGATGCCATCCAGCCTCTGACAAAAGCTGGAATCGCGGCAACCGGAATGTTGGTGGCAGGCCCCTGGGACGCCGTACAGAAAGTTACCCCCAGCAAGTTCGGCAAGCTACAGTCTCGCGAAGAGCAACTCGAAGAAATCGTCTCGGCTGTTAGCCAAACCTTCCTCGGCCTTACCGTGAATTGTGCTAGGTGCCACGATCACAAGTTCGACCCGATCTTGCAAACAGACTACTACCAAATCAAGGCAGTATTTGAAGGGGTTGACCACGGGCTAACACCTCGCGTGCACGGTATTAAGCGGCTGATGGGGCAAGAGGAGGAGCGGGCATGGAATGAAGCCACACAGCCCCTTCGCACACAGATTGCTGGCGCGGAAGCCATGGTGGACGAAATCGAAAAGGCCATTATTGCTGCCAAAGGGGATGAAGGACTCACCAAAGAACTTCAGACGAAGCGAGATTCCGCAAAGCGTGAACTGGATGAGCGAAAAAAAGAACTGGCAACCCGCTATCCGGTTACGATGACCTTCACCGGAGAGCGTGAAGAGCCCCAGCCAACCGTGGTCTTCCTGCGAGGAGATGTAAAGCAACCGGGGCAAGTAGTGACGCCGGGCGGACTCTCTTTTCTTACATCTCCATCCGCTGACTTGGGGCTGGATAGCAAATCTCCTGAAGCAATTCGGCGTCTGCACTTTGCCAATTGGCTTACCCATCCAGATCACCCACTTACGGCGCGCATACTGGTAAATCGAGTCTGGCAATATCACTTCGGTACCGGCCTAGTCGAAACGCCTAGCGACTTTGGCTACAACGGCAGCCCCCCCAGTCATCCAGAACTACTGGACTGGCTGACCGCCGAGTTCCTAAAAAATGGCTGGAGCATCAAAGCCCTGCATCGCACCATTCTGAACAGCGCCACATTTCGCCAAGCATCTACTGCCTCCGTCGAAAATAAAGCACTAGTCGCGATGCATGCCAAGGCTGCTGCAGTTGATGCCGAGTCGCGTTTGCTGTGGCGTTTCCCTCCACGTCGTCTTGAAGGTGAGGTTGTTCGCGACTCTTTGCTATCCTTTTCCGGCACACTCAATTCCGAGATCGGTGGTCCCAGCTTTAAGCCGTTTACCACCACGCAGCTGAACACCTACTTCTACCACCTGTTTGACAAGGATGAGCCAGCCTACAACCGACGGTCCCTCTACCGCATGCAGATCATTACGGGACGCATTCCGCTGCTCGATGCACTGGACTGTCCATCCCCGTCGATTACAACGCCCAAGCGCCGCCCAACCACCACACCACTGCAAGCGCTCGCCCTAATGAATGACTCCTTGGTCGTTCGCAAGGCAGACCAATTGGCAAGTCGGATTCAATCGGAACGGCAGTCGCCAACAGAGCAAGTCGTCCGTGCCTTTGAAATGGTTTTCGCACGACCACCTAATGAGCAAGAACTGGCCTCGTGTCTGGATGTCCAAGGACAACAGGGGCTCGCTACCGTCTGCTGGGCACTTCTAAACGCGAGCGAGTTCCTTTACCTACGATAAGACCATGGCGCAACTCCCTGTAAATCCATCACAGCCGCTACTCGATCGCCGCCACTGGCTCGCAAACACAGCGACCGGCCTGGGAGGTATTGCGCTGGCGTGGCTGCTCAGCAGCGAACGTGCACAAGCAATGGAAACGGGCACCAAGTTACATTTTGCCGCCAAAGCAAAACGAGTGATCCACATTTTCTCCCCCGGCGGCGTCAGCCACCTAGACACCTTTGACTATCGCCCAGAACTAGAACGCCTCGATGGAAAGCGACTGGAAGGGAAAGGGGAGATCGACACCTTTTTTGCCGTACCGGGGGTACTGCGGAAGAGCTTTTATCCCTTCAAGCAGCATGGTCAGTCGGGGGCTTGGGTCAGCGACTTGCTTCCGAATTTGGCCACCTGCGCCGACGACATTACGTTCCTCAAGGCCATGGTGGCCAAAAGCCCGTCTCACACCCCCGCCTGTTTTCAAATGAATACCGGCTTTACTTTAGCTGGCTTTCCTAGCATGGGATCGTGGCTCTCCTACGGACTGGGACGTGTTAGCGACAACTTGCCAACCTTTGTCGTGCTTCCTGATCCTCGCGGCCTCGTCAACGGCGGTTCCGCGAATTGGTCAAACGGCTTTCTGCCGGCCGAGCATCAAGGTTCTGTCTTCAACATGGGAAATCCAGAACCTGTAAGCCACTTAGTTACCCCCGCATCCATTGACGCCGCCAAACGTGGCGCTGGCCTGAAGCTTGTTCGAGAACTTAACACCAGTTTTGCCGCTCAAGACCCGTACGACAGCTCTCTAACCGCTCGCTTGCAGTCTTATGAACTTGCAGCGCGCATGCAGGTCTCTATCCCTGAGGCGTTGCAGTGGAACGATGAAACGGCAGAAACTCGCAAGCTTTACGGCATGGATGATCCCCTCATTGGCCCATCCGCCCGCAACTTCTTGCTTGCACGGCGGCTTGTCGAACGTGGCGTCCGATTTGTACAGGTCTATAATGGCGGCGCGTTAGGATCGCCTCGCATCAACTGGGATGCCCATGAAAACGTAAAAGAAAATCATGATCGCCAAGCCCAACTGCTAGACAAACCTTGCGCAGCACTTCTAAAAGACCTCAAACAACGCGGCCTCTTAGAAGATACCCTCGTCATCTGGTCGAGTGAGTTCGGTCGCACACCGTTCACCCAAGGTGATAGCGGGCTTGGGCGTGACCACCATCAACACGTCTTCACCTGCTGGATGGCAGGGGCAGGGCTAAAGCCGGGAATTAGCTGGGGAGCATCTGACGAGGTTGGCTACAAGCCGGCCGAAAACCCCACGACCATCTACGATTTTCACGCCACGATCTTGCACCTGCTGGGGCTAGATCATGAACGCCTAACCTATTTGCACAATGGTCTCAATCGACGGCTAACCGATGTGCATGGCCATGTGGTGAAGGGAATCTTGTCGTAAAGGTTCAAAACAGCAGACTTTTACTACGAATTCAAACGAAGCGACTGGCTACACCATTACTGAATTTACCACCGGAGTCAATCCCATGGTGCCGTGGTCTATAATCTAAAAGCCTATCCTCCGGCCGATGGATGCGTCCTTCCTCTCCTTGGTTTGCATACCCCTCTCACCCGACCTGTACCTGCCATGAAACGATTGCATCTCCTAATCGTCTTTGCATGCGTCTCCTTCTACATCCGTACTAGCCAAGCTGCTGACCCTGTGCCACCAAGCTACAACGACAAAAAGCCGCAACTTTACAATCTCACCAAACGTGCTAGTGAAATTGATGCCCGCGCCCAAGAGCATCCAGAAATCGAGTTCGTCTTTGCAGACAAGAAGGGGAAGATTCTCGACTTGCAACATGCGGTTGTGGATACCCGAGTAAAGCCGGAAGGCAAACTTGTCATTTGGCTGATGGATCACAATCAGGGACTATTTGATCGAGTTGCCAGTTACGGCCTGCATGGCATTCAGGTTCATTATGCCAATCGCTGGTTCTCAGGACTCAGCAAGGAAGCCCACAGTGATGGGACCAGCATCAGCAACATTCGCCTGGAAGCAGCCACCGGAGAGGACCATAGCCCCCTCGTTAACATCCCCAAGCCAGACAGCATTAAAGAACGATCTCTGCAGTTCGTGTTGTGGCTCGCCAAAGAAAACCCACAAGGCAAGTGGCGTCAATTCGTAACGGCCGACGGCAAAGACCTGATCTGGGATAAAGTCATTCTCTGTGGAATCTCACACGGTTCTACGACGGCTGCACGCTTTGCCATTCACCAGAAGGTGGGCCGGGTGGTGATGTTCTCGGGCCCGCGCGATAACACGGAAACTTGGCAGGGGCTTCCATCCGCTACGCCTGCCAATCGCTACTTTGGATTTACGCACATACTCGATGGAGGCTGGACCGCCGATCACTACTGCCGGTCGTGGCAACTGTTGGGTCTACAAAAATACGGGCCGCTTGTAAACGTGGAACAGGCCAAGCCTCCCTACGGCAATTCACGCCGCTTGATTACCGATTTTCCAGTGAACAACGATGCGAATCGTGCCCACTCCATGGTAGTACCAGGCGGGGGAGCGGGCAAAACGCCTGACGGAAAGTTCGTGCATGAAGGTGTCTGGCGTTATCTATTCCTGCACCCCGTCGACAAGGTTGGTGAACCGGTCGAACTAGACCCCGACTGCAAGATGGAGCGGCAAAAATAGCCACTCCCTCCTAACAACCATTCTCCTGCAGCTTGGTCTCTATCGCACGCTAAACGATTCCGCGGCTCCAGCGGCCTGATACGCCTTGCGAGTCGCTTCCCAGTGCTTACCTTCGGCACCTACAATCGTGAGAGCCCTGGGCGCAATTAGCCCCAATGCATCGGGAATGTCGCACACGCGTAACACGTTCAAAAACTGTGGGGCCGCATTGTCCATGTGCGTGGTGGATGGGGCATGGAGCGTCACACTACTGATCGAATCATCCACCACACCGGCATAAGCTCCCAGGATTCCTGAACTGCCGCTGCCAGCGACATGTACCTTGGCTGGCTTGCCATCCTTAGAAAATTGCCCACGCAAATAGGCAGCCACTGCCACCACATCGCGGACGCGCCCTGTGTCAACCGTTTGCCCCAAAAGGACATGCGATCGCTCCACATAGTTCGGCGGGTTCTTCCGCGTCCAGCGTGTTGGACCAATGCCGCGCGGTTCACATAGCACCACGAGCTTTGCCGTAGTGTTTACGGACGATAGCCACTTGGGAGACTGTCCCACATCAGCTTCACCAAGTACCACAAGCATAATTTCCGCAGATTCCGCCTTCTTTCCGGCAGGATAGTGCACTGGAATGACAATGCCTTCCTCGGTTTTTAGGAAGGTCGACTTATCGTTTTCTTCACGCACTTGCTCTGCGGCGGCAATCTTTTCGGTAAGGTGACGAAAGCTCACATCACGCAGCTTTTTTAGCAATTGCCCCTTCCACTCCGTAAACTTGGCCCCTTCGGCGATGGCTCCTTTCCCCAAGGGGACGAAATGCTCGTCAATCGACGCGTTCAGTCGATCTCGCGGCAGATCGGAATCCTCCGGAAAGACTCGCAGCTTTTCAGGCGCAATAGGATACATCCCAGGAGCCCCACCTTCACTGACAATATCCACTTCGGTATCCGTGACCGGCCTGGCATCTCCCTTAAGATGCGAATTAAGAAACCGAAAGGCTGCTTCGCGAATATCTTTGCGATACGCGTGGCCACCGATGCTTACTGCCGCATCAAAACGATCGCCTGCGCCGTACAAACTGTAAAGCCGCTCCATGCGAACGTTGACTCGCTCATTAGCATCCATCGGAAAGATGGGATCTTGATCGCTATTGACAAACAGAAACGGGCGAGGGGCAATCAAACTCGCAATTCGGGTCCAAGGCCAAGCGTAAGTGTTGTAGCAGAACATGCAATCGCAGTGGCCATTGATCGTGCGATTGGGGATGTACGACTCTAGATCTGCCATGCCGCTGACCGGTACCGCTACCGCAACGCGTTCATCCGCAGCCGCAATCCAAAACGTGGCTGCTCCACCGCCACTAATTCCCGTCACCCCAATTCGCTTGGCATCCACATCCTCGCGACTGATTAAGTAATCGATGCCCCGAATTCCATTCCAAGCCTCCACGCCGGCCGGCGTATAGCCGCGAGAATGCCACCACCAGCGTTGCAAGTTGTAGGTTCCATGGTGGGTTGCAGCGATTTCCCCCAGTTGTAAAGAATCGACAATCAAACAGATGTATCCATGGCGGGCGAGCCAAATCCCGTGCGACTGGTACGCCACCTTATTGCCGTTTCTGGCACGGTTTGAATGGCCACATACATAGAAAACCGCTGGCAACTTTTCTCCGGCCGCCACCTTGGCAGGACGATAGAGATTACCAGTCACATACAGCCCTGGCCGACTTTGATAATGCAACTTTTCAACGACGTATCCTTCTCCCGCAATCGTGCCGGTGACCGTCGCCTCAAGCGGCGTTTTCTCGGGCAAGGGACTTAATCCCAGCATATAGAAATACTCCTTAACAAACTGCGGCCGCTTGGCCTGCCAGTCTTCCAGAGTCTTCACATCGTCTACAAATCGAGCGGCCACCTTCCCCGTCTCTTGGCGAAGGTAAGCTTGTATCATCGCGTCTCCAGGAGAATCCTGATCGTACTTGCCAAGCTCCTGGGAATAAGCATTTGTATAAACAAGTAGCGACAGAATCGGCAACAAAAACAAACGATACCAAGGGCCATTCATCATCGACACGTCTCCCCAAAAGCGCAGGCTCAGCGTCTACCCCGATGACGGTTCATCGGACCGACCTGCATGGTAACCTTCGGCCAAGCCCGCTGCGACTAGCCCAGTAGCGCACGATGGCCAGTTTTTATTGGCAAACAAAGCCGAACCACCCAAAAGTCCTTTAGCACCGAGCGGCACACCTCTGTCAGCTTGATATCGCTTGGGCCGTGTGCCACATTGTAGTCCAGACGCTTAGCGATCCTCCCACCTAACCAACATCCCACCATCATCCTCGCGACGATTCCTATCTGGCCTGTTTGGCAAGCGAGATAGTTTTTCTATCGCGCAGCCATCAGGCACCAGGAGTAACTCCCATGCAAAGCTTGTCTCGACGTGACGTACTTAAAGCAGGCTCCACGGCGGTCGCCGGAAGCCTATTTTTATCGGGAGCCCCAGCGACTGCGCAGGTAAGTTCCGCCGCGAAGGTTCCCCCCAAGTCCGTAGCAGCGGTCGTTACCGTCTATCGGTACAACTCGCACGCGGATGTGATTCTCGGCAAGATTCTAGAAGGGTGGAAGCAAGATGGTGGGCCCGGGCCGGCCTTGAAACTGGCCTCCCTCTATGTCGATCAGTATCCCAGCGAGGATCTCGCCCGCAAGACCTGTGAAAAGCATAGCGTTCCGATCTTTGACACCATTGAAAAGGCCATCACGGTGGGGGGCAATCGGATCCCCGTCGACGGCGTCATCAGCATTGGCGAACACGGCGATTACCCCGTCAATGATCTAGGCCAACAACTCTACCCACGCCGCCGATTCTTTGAGGAGATCACCGCCACCTTTGAGAAATACAATCGTGTGGTCCCCGTCTTTAACGACAAGCATCTGGGCCCCGGCTGGGAAGATGCCCAGTGGATGTACGAACGAGCCCGCAAGCTCAAAGTCCCCTTTATGGCCGGCTCCTCCCTGCCAGTTGGCTATCGTGAGTCAGAAATGAATCTCCCCATGGGCTGCGAGCTAGAAGGAGCGGTTGGCATTGGCTACAGCGGCCTAGATATTTATGGCATCCACGCACTGGAGCTGTTTCAGTACTACGTAGAACGGCGACGTGGCGCCGAACGCGGGGTCAAGTCAGTTCAATTCCTGGAAGGGGCTGCGATGTGGAAGGCGGTCGATGATGGCATCGTCTCGAAATCGGCCCTCGATGCAGCTTTCGCCGTCGTCCCCAAAACTGGCAATCCTGACATTCGCAGCGATGACAAGGCCGGGCTGTTTTTGTTTGAATACGCAGATGGTCTGCACGGCGCGGTTTTCATGCTGGGATGTGTTATCGGTACCGCTGTCGGCCTAAAGCTCAAGAATGAGGCCAAGCCAATCGCAGTCGCCTTTGGAGAGCGATCAACTCCGCGACATCCGCACTTCGCGTACTTGCTCAAGGCAATCGAGCGAATGATCCACACGGGCAAGCCGACCTATCCCGTTGAACGAACACTACTCACGAGTGGAATTCTCGACCGTGCACTAACGTCGCGTGCTCGCAAAGGCGAAAAGTTGGTAACGACGGAACTGGCGATCTCGTATCAGCCGGTCGATTACCCGCACGCCCCCAACCTGGATTTACAATCACCCCCCACAGGCTAAGCCCCGTTGCATCCATATCTCGCTTCGCAAGAGACACCTGCCAAGAAAAGCACCTTTCCATGAGTCTCCCAACTTCGATCGCCCGTCGCGCATTTCTTGCCGCCAGCACCGCTGGCCTGGCCGCCGCTCAATCCCTTGCAAACGGGGCTGACCGTCCGAAGGAGAAGATTCGCATTGGGCAGATCGGCGTCGCCCACCCACATGCCAGTAAGCTATCCGTCTATCGAGACTCTGCCGACTACGAAGTGGTGGGAATTGTAGAGCCGGATAATGCACTTCGTGAACGTGCCAAGTCGCTGGCTCCCTATAAAGACGTTCCCTGGATGACTCAAGAACAGTTGCTAAACACTCCAGGGCTGCAAGCTGTCCTTGTGGAAACCCGCGTGCGTGATTTATTGAATACGGCCGAGACCTGCGTAGCCGCCGGCAAACATGTTCATTTGGACAAACCCGCCGGTGAGTCGCTGCCGCAGTTCGAACGCATTCTTAACACTGCCCAACAGAAGAAGCTGCTGCTACAGATGGGATACATGTACCGCTATAACCCGGCGGTCGTTCTTCTACGCGAGTTCTTAAAACAAGGTTGGCTGGGAGATGTCTTTGAAATCCACACGGTTATGAGCAAAGTGCTTAGCGCCGCAGATCGCCAATCCCATGCGGAACACCAAGGCGGCATGATGTTTGAACTAGGGTGCCACATCATCGATCTGGTGGTCGGTGTGCTGGGTGAGCCGACAGCTATCACCTCCTTCAACCAGCATGCCTCACCTCATCATGACACGCTGGTAGACAACATGCTGGCCGTCCTGCAGTACCCCAAAGCGATTGCAAGCGTGAAATCGAGCGCCCAAGAAGTGGAAGGGGGCGCTCGCCGTCATTTCGTGGTCTGTGGAACAAAAGGGACGTTTCATATTCAGCCGCTGGACGATCCTTCCGCTCGCATTGCACTCTCCGAAAAACGGGGCGAGTACCGAGCCGGCTATCAGGATGTGACTTTTCCCAAATACACCCGCTACATCGCCGATGCGGCCGACATGGCCCGTGTGATCCGTGGCGAAAAAGAGTCGGACTTCCCCATCACTCACGACTTAGCCGTTCAGCGCACGTTGCTAAAAGCCTGTCAGCTTCCGCTCGACAAATAGCCCGCCAAGGCGTTACGTAACGCGGGAGGAGCCCTCGACGCACTGCCATCGATTCCGTTTGCTGACGACACCATGCCAAGGGGCCAAATTTTGCATTCCCCTGGAACAGCCGACGGGGATTATTTTTAGCAGAAAACACTTAACAACTGCCAAAACGCCCGCAATGATGTCCGCATGGCCGTACCGTAAGTCGACACTAACTGCCGCAAGAATTGCGCAAGGCGTGGCTATCTAGCAAGAATGGGCAAGCTGCAACGACTCGCAGAACTTGCCAAAAGAAATGACGCAACCCTTTGCTGCATCATTGTTTAAAGAAGCGGAGGGCACGGGGCTCGAACCCGCAACCCCTTGCGGGGCACCACATTTCCAATGTGGCCGCTCAGCCATTCGCTTACCCTCCATCAGGTGAACTTTAGCAGGGGCCGGCCAACTTTACGTCGGCAGAACCCTAGTTCCCTAAGTCAATAGTTTACTGGTCGGACGCCTATCGGGAAAGGGAACGGCTTTTTCTCCTCATCCACCCGCTTTCGGCTCCAAAAAACCGGCTGTCTGCCTGCATTTTTGGTCGAAGTCGCATGACTGGAAGCTTTTCGCGCTGTGCACCAGGGCGAGGCGAATCACCCCCTTGGTACGATTGCCACAGCTTGGCTTTCGGCGGACAATCACGACCTTGTGGTGGTCGGGGTGTAAGTGTATCGCTTTTTTGCGATGTGCGTTTGCTTCCTCAACCACTCCATCTAGACTGCGTCCCAAAACGTCGGCCCCATGGCGACACCAAAAGTCCACAGCCCCACTCATTACGTCTATATGGCTTCCTCCGCAAAGCCTCCTTCCAGCAAGGAACGCCCTCAGCCCTGGTACATCACCTCGCGTTTGGGTGATTACGAAGGTGAGGCGCGTGCCAATCTCCTTCGGCTAATTGCGATTTGCGCACTCTATGTTGTTCACTTGCTCAACATCTACGGGTTTGCAGAAAACTCCAAAGAGCTGGCCAGCTTCCATCAACAGGTCAGCCTCGTGGCGACGTTCGGATTGATGCTGGCCGCGATTACTTCCTTGGCGCTCACGCGCCAGTTTTTTCCAGCCACGATCAAGTACCTCACCACATTGGGTGACCTCGCGTTAATCACCATGGCCGCGAGTATCCGCTATGGATCCAGCAACCAAATCGAAGGCCCTAACAGTCCTGTAGTACTGGCCTACTTCATTGTCATCGCGATGACGAGCCTACGTTTGAGTCTTGGTCTCGTGTGGTTTGCAACCCTTGGTAGCATGGCATGCTACTTGGCGCTGGTGGGCATGGTCGATTCAACGTGGTTCGATGCCAACCATGCCGTTGCGCCCGTGCGGCAACTCTTTACGCTTCTTTGCTTAGGAAGCGTTGGAGTGGTGATAGGGCAGGGGGTGCGTCGAACTCGCGCCATTGCAGAAGACTTTCTGAAACGGACGACGCATGCTGGAGGCGGGCAATGAGTAACACACCACCGTCACCCCATGAACCCTCGCCTTGCGCAGCTGCTACTAGTGCGCCGGTGGATTCTCACGCGGGCCGTAAACGTTGCAGCAACTGCGATATGCCCAACCACATTTCCAACAGCACCTGTTGGCTATGTCATGGAGACCTGTCGCATGCGGTTGTCGATCACAACCCCGTTCCCACTCCGCCTCCCTCACCAGGAAGCTTGGGGAAATACACGCGTTTCATGGTGTTGTGCTCGATTCCGCTGCTGCTGCTCATCGCTGTCCTGATTGTCCTGCAAGCGATGAACCCCTCCTCCATACCTGAGCAGCCCATTGCGGCCGCGGCATTTTTCATCATCCTTGTTTTCCCTGTGTTAACGGCAGTAATTTCCAGCATCCAGGCCTATCGCAGCGGCACGATGGAACGTCACCCTATCCTGGATGTATTTTTGCGCGGGGTTATTGCGGTGTCGGTCGTTTCCGCCGTTTCAATGGCTCTGACGTTTGCCATTTTCATTGCCTTCTTCCTGTATTGCATCGGCGTGATTGCAACCGGTAACGTCAACTTCCACGGACCTTAGTCTCCACAACCTAGCAAACCATGCAACATCGCGACTATACGTTCCTGGGCACAACACAAAGCCTTTGCCCCCAGTGCCTGCATGTTGTCCCGGCGAAAATCATTTCGCGTGACAACAAAGTCTATTTCCGCAAGACTTGCCAGGAACATGGCGTTCGAGAGGATATGGTTTGCAGTGACGTCAAATACTACGACCAGATGGACTATGCCTTGCCGGCAAAAATACCCGCCCAATTTGGGATCGAGCCCAAAAATGGCTGCCCGCTCGATTGCGGCCTCTGCACGGAACATGAACAGCATACCTGCATCGGCGTGCTAGAGATCACTTCCTCCTGCAACCTCACCTGTCCGATGTGCTACGCCGGTAGCGCTCCAGGCGGAAAGCACCTTTCCCTGGCCGATTGCAAACGCCAAATCGATCGCCTGGTAGAGGTCGAAGGCCGTGCAGAAGTTTGCCAGCTATCCGGCGGAGAGCCAACCCTGCATCCCCAGTTTTTGGAAGTGGCAGAATATGCCCTCTCCCAAAACATCGACTACGTCATGATCAACACCAATGGCATTCGCTTTGCCCGCGACACCGAACTGATCAGCAAACTAGCACCGCATCGTGATCGGTTGGAAGTCTATTTCCAAATGGATGGCCTAGATGACGAAGTGTTTCGTGCCTTGCGCGGCGAAGACTTGCTGGCAACAAAACTGGAAGCGCTCGAGCGCCTTGGTGCTGCAGGAATCCATGTGACTCTCGTTTGCACCTTGCAAGCCGGCGTCAACGAGCATGTTCTCGGTCCGCTTGTTGAATTCGGACTCGCCCGCCCGTACATCACGGGGCTTAGCCTTCAGCCCGCCACCTATTCCGGCCGTCATTTCTTGCCGGAAGAGATCAACCAGCGAATCACGTTTCCGGATGTCATTCGTGGTATCGCCCGGCAAGTTCCGCACGTATTCCAGGAAAGTGACTTTCTACCGCTCCCTTGTGCGCACCCCAATTGCCACCAGATTGCCATCGCCTATCGACGTGAAGGCGCGGCAATTCCCGTGACTCGCTTTGTTGACGCCAAGGCCAATCTCGACTTGCTTGCAAACGGGATCAGTTTCACTCGGGCCAAGTCGCGAGACCTAGTAATGCAGTACCTTGGTCGCCAAGCCTGCTGTAGCGGCGGTTGCGGTCCCACCGAACAACCTGACCCCAACAATCAACTGGTACAGCTTTCGCTGGCATCGCCATCAAATGCTTCCACACCGTCACCACGTTCGTCCGCAGAGCAGGCCGCTGATCAATTCTTCCAGCAAGTGATCGCCGAGAGCCTGGGAGCCGAAGACCTATTTCGCATTACCATCACCAACTTCCTCGACGCCTATAACTTTGACGTTCGTCGCGTGATGAAGTGCTGCACGCACCATGTTCTTCCTTCGGGGCATGTCATACCCTTCTGCGCTTACAATGTGCTCTATCGTGATGGACACGTTCCGCTCCCTGCGCTCACTTCCAAGCCTGTTACTGCCAACCTGCCAGTGCACCCTTAACCATGCATAGCGATCTTCGTTATCTCGTGCTGATGGGATGTGCGGTACTTGTCTGCAGCTTGGGGGTGCGAGCCTCGCAGGCCAACCTGCCACTGTCACGACTACAAAAGCTTGCCCTAGGTTTAGGTGGCTTCATTGGGGCAATGTTCGGAGCCAAGCTTCCGTTTGTCCTCACGGATCCTCGTGGTCCCTGGATGGACGCTACCTGGCTGTCCGATGGCAAAACCATTCTCTGCGGGCTCGTCGGGGGCTACCTGGGCGTAGAAACCGCCAAAGTCTTAGCCGATGTGAAAGTCAAAACGGGCGATACTTATGCGGTTCCGGTCGCTTTGGCCGTCGCCATTGGCCGCATCGGCTGCTTTGTAGGTGGATGCTGCTTTGGCCGTCCAACCAACCTTCCGTGGGGAGTGAAGTTCTCCTTATCAGGCGACGATTTGCCTCGTCATCCGGCACAACTTTACGAGGCCGCCTTCCATCTGAGCCTTGCGCTGCTGCTGGCATGGTTCGGGTACAAGGGTTGGTTCGAAAGACAGCGGTTTAAACTCTATATCCTGCTGTATTTAGCCTACCGATTCGTGTCGGAATGGCTCCGGCCAGAGCCGCTTTTGGGCATGGGTTTAACCGTTTATCAATGGGGCGCATTGGGGCTGATCCCAATCTTTGTGGCACTTTGGATTGCCGACGCCAAACCTACCAGCTCGCCCGCATAACCCCGACGGCCAACCACAGCCCGCCCAAGATGATGGCCGCGACGCTAATTAGCCGTGGCGGCGGAGTAGGGCGAATCCGATAGACGAGGGGCATCAAGGCCACGCAGCCAATGCCGGTAATCGCAGAGATTACAAACAGCACGTCCGACGCTACGCCTACCTGTGGGCTTTCACCATTCAGCGTCAACTTGGCCGCCAGAAACACAAGCGTTGCCGCAACTACAGAGGCGGCCGCGCAAAGAATCGTTAGGCACCATGCCACCGTAACGGCGACAGAGGCTCGATCTTCCCCCGCAGTGGAAAACTCTGCAGAGTCAGAAACTGCTGAAGCGAGCTTTTTGCTTCGCTTCTTTTGATTCTTACTTTTCCGTGCCAAAGGTCTGCCCTGCAAGATGACTCGCGGGGCAGATCATGGCCCAAGGGCCATCGGCTGCCAGCCGCCTGGATTACTTACCGTGATAATGAACGGTGATATCACCGCAACGGTCGAAAACGACCTTCACATGAAAACCACAGCACCATTTGTACTCGACAACCTCACGGCCCAAAATGCCCTTGTGGCTGCAAATCTCAGGAACCCCTTCGCAACAGCAAGGAATGCAAACGGGGACGTTTACCTTCTCACAGGTGCAGGGATCTTCAACTTCGAGAATGATTTCCGTACGGTCGCAACACTTGAACTTGTGGCCACCCAAAAGGTGATGCTTATAGTCGATCTTCCGTTCCTTGCAGCAGCAAGGAGCAGGCTCAGCCGATGCCGAGTCCAAAGCCATGGCCGCATTGGTCAGCGCAACCAAGGCAACGACACAAACCAAAACCTTAACCAACCCTTGAAATACGGACATCTCAAACCTCCCTAGAACCAAGTCCCTCAAAAAGCATATGACAGTTCGTGCCCGCCAGACACTTCTACAACGACGTTAATGCAGGGCATACATGCTGCCTAATCATTACGATCGTTACATCCTACCCGAATTTTAGCATGGGTCGATTCTTCTGCCCACCCGGGAGGAGCAGGCGACCGCCTGCGGCGACTCTCACAGCGACCACTTCTGGGGAAATTCCCTCGCTTTTTTTGCCCCACCTCACTTTTCGACCTACGTTTTCTGTTGGGCACCTTGGATGAAGCCTGATCACGGGCTGTGGAAAACCGTGCCTGACAAACTCTCTCTCCAGATTGGATCTGGATATTTTCTGGCAACGGAGGGGCAACCCACCGTAGTCCGTCGCTCAGCAGGATAGAAGCATGAATGCATTTAGTGTTATCTCACAACAGGATTGGTCAGGCCTGGAAGAAATCACCCAAGATTTCCACCAGCAGATTTCTGGTCTCGACCAGTTAGTCTCCGACCTTTTCCTTGAACTAGATCGCGCTCGCGAACAACTCGCACTACAGTCACAGGAACTCAAAGCCGCCCATCAGCTCAATCAAATCCAGGGAGAGCAACTGGTCGGTGAAAAGCAATCGTCTTCGGCCTTGGCAGAAGACCTCGCCAGCTACAAACGGTTGCTACAGGCGGTTCTTAAAGAACTCCGAGAGCAACAACAGTCCGACCAGCAAAAGTGGCAAGAGAAACTTGCCGAGCACGACAAGGTTCTGGCCGAGTCCCTCTGCCAATCCCTCTCCAGCTCACTGCAAGCGTCGCTCCAAGAGTCGCTACAAGAATCTCTCCAAGAGTCCTTGGAAGAATCACTGGCAGAACATGTGCAGTCGCTACCCGCAGTCCCTGTCGTCGTTCCTTCGGACGACGCAGAGGTTGTGGCTGACCTTACATCCAAGAACGATCAACTCGAAACCGAGCGCATCGAACTGGAATACGAACTGGAACTGGTACGTAACCGCGCCATCCAGCTTCAAGAGCAGGTGGATCGCCAACGCCGTGACCTCAAACAGCAACAATCGCTTCTCTCCAGCGAAGTGCGTCAGTTGCATGAAGTGATCGACCAGCAGAACCATCTTCTGGGTGAACTTCAGCGCCGACCAACCGTCGAAGCGATTGTGCCACCTCCTGTCGTTCGCACACCTTCGCCGACTTCACCCGCACCAACTGCGGCTGGCAATAACCCACGTGCAACCATTCCTGCCGCTGCCGAAGAGCCCGCGCCCGTCGCTCCAGCAGCAGACCCGGTGGTCACCTCGGTAATGGCTCAGTTTGCAAAACTACAGAAAGATGTTGCCCAGCGAAAGAAACGCCGCACCTAGTCTCGGTCTCTTGGTGCTTTTGGGTTCGAAAGGAAAACCATGCGTCATTATGCCTTCCAAATACTGCGAGGCTTGACCCTTGCGGCCACGCTCGGGATCATCTCCTGGGTCGCCGCTAGGTCCATGGGCATTTCCTCCACGACTCTCCTTGTTGCCACTGCCGTCACGAGCGCCGCTCTGCTTGGTACGCTGGCTCGCTTTTTCCCGGGTCTTCTTCCTAGAACCTTGGGCATTGCAGGTGCCTCATTACGGCAGGGGAGGGGAACATGTTTCACTTCCCAGGTCACCAAGGAAGTTGATAACAGCGACGCCGAACTGAAACCCGTTTCTGATTGTGTCCAAGCGGAAACCACAGATCCAGAAGACGTCGATCCACAAACGCTGGTTGCTTCGATGCTGGCTGCAGGCCGTGGCGCACTACTATTAAAGCCTGTCGTTGCCAACACGCTCCCACTGGAACAGCGCCGGCAAGCAGAGCAACAGTTTGAAGACTGCATGTCGCTCGTTCCTGCTGGACCAGTGATCCTAACCGGACACGGGACCGAGGAACTCTGCCAAGCGGATCGGCTTCGCTCTGAACACCACATTTCACTTCCCAACTTTTACTTGGACCGCACGCCGGTCACCAACCGCCAATACTTGGAATTCGTCAACGATGGTGGATACGAGAATCTGTCGCTGTGGGACCAAACCCTATGGCCAGCGGTCTTACGATTCACCGACCTCACCGGACAGAGTGGCCCCCGCTACTGGAAAGATGGTACCTATCCAGACGGCCAGGATGACCATCCCGTCGTTGGCGTCTGTTGGTACGAAGCGACTGCCTATGCGCGCTGGGCAGGCAAGCGACTCCCTACCGATCCGGAATGGGTTCGCGCTGCCGCTTGGCCCATGGAACCTGTCGAAGGACAAACCCAACAACTTCGCTACCCATGGGGAGACGCCTGCGAGCATGAACGCGCTAACCTCTGGCATAGCGATAACCACCAAACCAAAGCGGTTGGTGATTTTCCGCTGGGAGACAATCCTTGCGGCATTCGCCAACTGATCGGTAACGTGTGGGAATGGACTAGCTCCGATTTTGGATGCTGGGACCCTTCACAACTTCGACTGGAGACAGAGGTCCCCATGAAGAGTCTACGTGGCGGTGCCTATGACACCTATTTTGAAGCCCAGGCGCAGGCCCAGTTCCAAAGTGGTGACTCGCCACTGGCTCGCAAGGAAAACATCGGGTTCCGTTGTGCCGCAACTTTCACCGACATCCTCTGGCTTGCCCCCGCGAACCAGGAAGGCGAACTCTCCACAAAACCTGGTGCAACCGCTCGCGAGCCCGAGCTAACAGGGGCCAACTCATGACAAAATTCACTTCGATGCCGCTGGAATCCTATCGATTGGCGCAATACGTCAATTCGATTCCTTGCTACATTTGCGAAGGCCCCAATCATCATGATGCGGAACATTGCCGTACGTGCTTTGCTCCTATGGCACTGGCCCATCAAGCCAATTGCCAAAAGGTAAAGCCCAACCTGATCGCTGCGATTGGCGCTAGCAACTCGGGCAAGACTGTCTACCTCGGAATGCTCGCAGAGCTTCTTTCTCGGGGCAATGGGCCCATCCAACTCCTAGCGCGCGGTGCTTTTTCCATCGGCATGCAGCAGGCAACTATTTCTGCTCTCGCCCGTTGTGAATTCCCCGCCAAGACGCCTGTCGATCCCGATCGCTGGAACTGGATGCACTGCCAAGTCCTACGCAATCAGCTTCCACCACTCGAACTTATTTTTCCAGACCTCGCCGGAGAAGCACTCATGGCCGAGGTGGAACACCCCGGCAGCTTTCCGATGGTCCGCACGTTTCTTAAACGCTGCACAGGGCTCATGGTTCTCATCGATAGTGCCAGCGCTGCAACCGGCGACTGCCGCGAAGACCTCGCTGGCGCAAGCTGCTGACGTACCTGTCCGAACTCGACACCACCAAGTCAGGATGGACATCGCGTCCCGTTGCCATCGTCTTTTCCAAGGCAGATGCCTGCGAGTCCGACACCTCTGACCCCGCACGCTTTGCCGCAACATACATGGGGGGCCTCGCCAGTGAGGCGGCACAACGAATTCCCAAACATCAGTTCTTTGCCGCACGTATCGCAGGGGCCACGGCCTATCGCCATAGTCGTTATGGTGGCAAGGTCCATGTCCCGATTCGCGTTGAACCCCATGGAGTAACCCAGCCACTGGAATGGTTGCTGGGTCAACTTCCCACGCCTCGCAAAGGCTGGTTCGGCTAATCCCGAACACGCCTCCCACCTTTTCCAATGCCTCCCTTCCTCGCGGATATTCATCCCAAGGGGCCCATCATGGCCATACGCATTCAACAAGCGATCTTCACCTCCCAACGGGGCCCCCAAGTCGAGGGCTACCAGCTCACCAGCAAGAGCGAAGGTATCTCCGAAGACCTTGCTCGTGAACTGTCCCACTGGGGACCATCTCACGATGCTCTTCAAGAGTCCGATGAGGATGCCAGCAGCCTTAATTTCCATCCTTTAAGAAATGGAAATTACTGCATCTCGCGCAGCGTCTTTGCCGGTGCAGAATACAGCGGTCGGGCAGGAATGCGGGTCTACACCCAAATGCTCGTCGTACCTGCCGAAGGGCTGGCGATGTTTGACAACAACCCGTTTCTCGTCTGGAAGGCCGCACTCGCCGGCGGCAGGATTGTCGTCCTCGACAACCCACCAGAGGCACTGTCCAGCTTCCCATTGATAGGTCATCCCTCAGGAATCGATGAAGGGACGCTGGCCGACACCTTGTCGATTTTAGAAATGGATGCCGTAGCAGAACTCACTGCGGCCCTCGTAGAGCGTCCGCACGTGGCAATCATCACCGACATTCCCGCAGAGCAACTCGTCGCGGTATTGCTGCACCTGCTCCCCTCGGTACAGCGCACGATGGTTTCGTTCTCCACGGGCCTTCGCTATTCGCCGCGGCGACCATTTCGTCTGACTATCGCTCCCAAGGCCCCCATGCAGCAACAAGCGTTGACACGTCTGTCAGGACTGCACCTAGTTGAACTGGCCACCTGCGAGAACGCCACCTAATCGCGACGTTCTCTCTCAACAAACAGACCTGTCCCTAGACCGCAGCAGCCTTCTCGGCCAGCATCATTTCGCGGAACTCATGGAACAAGTAGCGGCTATCGTGCGGCCCAGAAGACGACTCTGGATGGTACTGCACGCAAAAGGCGGGGAACTCCCGATGACGAAGACCTGCAATGGTATTGTCATTGAGATTGCGATGCGTGACTTCCAGATGGGCAGGAAGCGTTTCTTCTTCCACACCGAAGCCGTGGTTTTGGGCCGTGATCTCTACCCGACCCGTTAGCACGTTCATCACCGGTTGATTGGCACCACGGTGGCCAAACTTCAGCTTGAAGGTTTTTGCACCACAAGCCAGGCCCATTAGCTGATGCCCCAGACAGATGCCAAACACAGGCACCTTACCCAGGATCCCGCGAATACAATCATGGGCGTATGTTAGTGGCTCTGGGTCACCAGGGCCATTGGATAGAAACACGCCGTCAGGCTTGTGCTTCAAGACTTCTTCCGCTGTTGCCGTTCCTGGCAAGATCGTCAATCGACAACCTTCATCCAGCAAATGGCGAGCGATGTTCCACTTCATACCATAGTCCAGCGCCACCACATGCAAGTCGGGCGTTGCAACGGCGGGGTTTGCCTCAATCGGCAACTTGGCCCATTGGCTCAAATATTCTGTCCAACCCCGTTCACCTTCGGGCAATACTTCACGCACCAAGTCACGACCGACAAGCCCCGGACTGGCAATCGCCTTCTTGATCAGGCTGTCGTCATCCAGATCCACCGTCGAGATCACTCCCTTCATGGCACCGCCGCTTCGCAAGCGACGAACCAAGGCACGCGTATCGATCCCCGCCAACCCAATCACGTTGTGACGTGCTAAGTAAGCATCGAGGCTTTCTTCGCTGCGGAAGTTGCTTGGCCGTTCTGCAACATTCTTGACAATGAATCCAGAAAGAAACGGCTTGCGATTCTCTACATCTTCTGAGTTGACACCGTAGTTACCCATCTCGGTGTAGGTCATCGTGACGATCTGACCCCGATAGCTAGGGTCCGTCAGAATTTCCTGATAGCCGGTCATCGACGTGTTGAAGCAGACCTCCCCGTCTACCTCACCTCGCGCCCCGAAGGCGATCCCGGTAAAAACAGTTCCATCCTCAAGTGCAAGTTTTGCGGGCTGAGTCATTTATTTCACCATTTCCGCGCGAAGCATGCGCCAAATTCACTTCCTGCCAGAATCGTGCACCACTGTTCTAAAGTCACCCAGTGTGGCTTCCCGATACCCTAAGTACGGCTGTGGGTCTTCGGGCTGGGAATTCAAACTTCCATCTCGAACAGCCAAATTTTGGAAAGCTCTCGTTGCGGCGAGCGGGAGCTTTCCTTTTTTTGTTTCTTGACAAGGCAAAGTCAAAAGCTTGTAGCCTTCTCCCCAGCCTGGGCAAATTTCCGCAGATTATATCTCGTGATAGCACTTTGGGGCAGGGCCCGCCCTAAAGATTCGCCAGGGATTAGCCCACCACCCCATCATCATTCCCCAGCCGCAAACCAGGCCGCAGCTTCAATCGCCCTTAAAAAAGCCTCGCTCAGCAACAAAAACGCCCCACCTGAAAACTCCAGGCGGGGCGTTAAATTTTTGTTCTAAGCAATCGCCCCAGGAACTCGCCTAAGGTGATTTTAAGGGCCTCAAAGCCCTCCAGGGCCTCGCTACGACTTCTTCTCAAGTACCCGGCTCATTTGGCGTAGGGCCTGCTTAAGGCGGTTCTCGTTCTCTACCAGGGCCATCCTGCAGTAACCTTCACCCGCGTTGCCAAAGCCGCTTCCGGGGCTAAGTGCCACGTTGGCTTCTTCCAGCATCTTCATGGCAAATTCCACCGAGTTCATCTGGCTGCGGAACGGTTCAGGGATTTTGCCCCAAACGAACATGCCTGCCCGCGGTGTCGGCACTTCCCAGCCCTGTTTCCGCAGACCGTCCAGCAATAGGTCGCGACGCGACTGGTACAGCTTCGACTGCGCCTCGACCGCCGCATCCGTGTGCCGCAAAGCCACGATTGCTGCAATCTGAATCGCTTGGAACAGGCCGTAATCGTAATAGCCCTTGATCGTCCCCAGCGCCTTGACCATCTCTGGGTTGCCGCAGCAAAAGCCACAGCGCCAGCCGGCCATGTTATAGCCCTTGCTCATGGTCGTAAATTCAACGCCAACATCCTTAGCGCCAGGAGCCGCTAAAAAGCTTGGCGGAACATAGCCATCAAACGCTACGTCTGCGTAGGCAAAGTCGCTAATCACCATGAAGTTATATTTGCGGGCTAACTTCACCACATCGACCCAAAATTCGGGCTCAATCGTCACGCTCGACGGATTGTGAGGATAGTTGAACACCACCACCTTCGGTGCCGGCGAAAGGCTTTCGCAGGTGAAGGCAATGTTGCTGAGAAACTTTTCCGTATTGGCCACTTCCAGTGCAATGACACTCGCGCCCGTCATCGCAATGGCATACTTATGCGCCGGGAAAAATGGCGCAGGGATAATCGCTGTGTCGCCAGGCCCGGCCAGCGCCAACATCATGTGACTAAAGCCCTCTTTAGAGCCAATCGTCACAACGACTTCGCTTTCTGGGTCCAGTCGCACGCCAAACTTTTTGAAGTACTTGGCCGAAACCTCACGCTTCAAATTGGTGATGCCGGTTGCCTTGCTATAGCCATGGTTGTCCGGATCGCGCGCAGCTTCGATCAATTTCTCAATGACGATGTCTTGGGGCGGCTCGCTGGGATTGCCCATCCCCAGGTCGATCACATCCTGCCCCGAGCGCCGCTTGGCGTCACGCAGCGCATTGACCTTTGCCAGCACGTAGGGGGGCAACTTCAGAATCCGCTCGGCCAACTGAATCTTGAACGGAGGATTGGCTGGTTCTGTTGCCGCAACCGCCGCCGCGCCTGCCGCTGCGACCGGAGCTGCCTTGGCAGCATTCGCAGCATCGGTGGGAGGGGTAAGTTCGGTTGATTGCGATCCAGTTCCAGTGACAGTAGCCATAATTCCTTCAATCCTTAAGTCCCTTCGCGATCGCTTCCCAGAGGAAACGAGTCCAGCCTAACTCCTATAAACATAACCATCGGCAAAGTTGTAGAAAACGGGCAAACCAAAACACCAAATCCTTCATTCCCAGCAAGAAGTGCCTCCAAGTAGGCCCAAGGTTCGCCCCAAAATCCCAAACGCCAACCAATTACCCACCTGTTTTAGCTATCACCGTTTCATCCCAACCTACGAATTCCTCGCAAACCACGCAGTCTTCGGCCCCCGTTTTCTCTCCAAAATCGTTCCATTTTTTTCAGGTTCCACCAGACAGTTAGTTCTCACTTTTGCTTGACTGGCCATCACGTGCAGCCCACACGTGCCCGCGGGGACAGCCGCTGGTGCATTGAAATCCAATTCCACCAGCATCCAAGTAACGAACCTTCAACCGGGGGGTGCACTCTTCAACGAACCCTTCGCACACGGCGGTTCGCGGAATACAATCTGGCTCCTGCATGAGGAAGGCCTTCGCTCTTTCGAGCTTCGCATTCGCCCCATCGAATTCCACTCTTTGCATTTACGGTTCCTTCTTCGCTACTTTCCGATCACCAAAGCCCCTCCCAATTCATGACGCGAAAATTCATTAGCAGCATCACCGAACGCGAAAACATCGACCAAGTGTTCCTCGTTTCCGAAAAACAGCTGCGAGCCAATCGAAACGGCAACAGCTATCTGCAACTTCGCCTAGCCGACAAGACCGGCTCCGTCATTGGAATGCTTTGGAATGCAGGGGATGCGGTTTTCAACAGTTTTGAAAACGGCAACTTCCTTCGCGTGCAAGGGACAACGCAGGTCTACAACGGCAACCTGCAGATGATTGTCACACGCGTAGAAAAAGTAGATCGCAGCACCATCGACCTTGCAGACTTTGAAACGGTCAACTCCGCCGAAATCGAAAAACTCGCGGCCAAACTCGCCGAGATCCTCCGCAGCATCCGCAACGTTTACTTGCGACAACTTGCCGAACGGTTCTTGGCGGATGAAGCCTTCATGGCAAAGTTTTGTGCCGCACCCGCCGGCGTCAAGAACCACCATGCACATCGCGGCGGCCTCCTCACACACGTCGTTAGCCTGATGGAAGTCTGCCGCTCGGTGGCACCGCACTATCCCGAAGTGGATCCAGAACTGCTGCTCGTCGGTGCCTTCCTGCACGACGCGGGAAAAATTGACGAGCTTACCTATGACGGTGAACTCGGCTACAGCGATGAAGGGCAGCTCATCGGCCACTTGGTAATGGCCGTGGGAATGGTAGACAGCAAAGTCGCCGAAGTTGAAAAGCTCTCCGGCCAAGCCTTCCCCACCGAACTGGCCCTGCGGATCAAACACATGGTCGTAAGCCACCATGGCGAATACGAATTCGGCAGTCCAAAACTTCCGATGACCATGGAAGCCTTGGCCCTGCATCATTTGGACAACCTCGACGCCAAACTTTTTGCCGCCAGCCAGATCCTCAAGGAAGACCTCAACTCGGAAAGCCCCTGGACCAGCTACAACGCGCCGCTGGCTCGCAAGTTCTTCAAAGGCAAACGTACCTAGCCTCTACCCCCTGACGAGACGCCAGGGCGATCGTCAATTGGGCACATACGCGCAGTGCACGCTGCGCACCGCGCACTGCACACACACCCGCGTCTTGAACCGCGCGCCAACTAGAAAAAGTCACCCAGTTTTTAGGCGTTTTTGGGCCTTCGCCAAATGCAAATACTCTAGCCTCCAAGGAAATGTCGACTTACAATAATAGATGTTCCGACATGCATCGGAACTAGGCTTTCTGGATGGCTGCTCGCAATCGAACGTCGATTTCAGCAGCAAAAAAGAAGCACCTACCCACCCCCAAAACTTCCCGCCCCAAGTTCATTGCTGTTCTATTGCCCTTCGGAACAAGGCATCATTCGCGAAGAAACCATCCTTCCCGTATGATAGAACCCCAATACGATCCAATCGCTTGCCTCAAGGGATTTTCCATGTCGAGCTACCGGTTCCTTAAAATTGTGTGTTTGGTCACCCCACTAGCGCTTTGCATCGGTTCACTCTCTCCGGCCGATGTGCTGGCAGCAAACCCCATCAGCTACAACCAAGATGTTCGCCCGATCTTGGCCGAGCATTGCTTTGCCTGCCACGGTGCAGATAGCGCCTCTCGCAAGGCAGACCTGCGTCTGGACAAGCGCGAGGCGGCTCTTGAATCCAACGCTTTCGTTCCCAGCAAGCCCGACGAGAGCGAACTGATCAAGCGGATCCTCTCCACCGATCCTGAAGTGGTGATGCCACCACCTTCGACTCGCAAAACACTTAAGCCCGAACAGATCGCTACCCTGCGCCAATGGATCGAAACCGGGGCAGAGTACCAAGCCCACTGGTCTCTAATCCCACCACAGCGTCCCGCGCTCCCCGCCGTCAAAAATGCCAACTGGCCCAAAACCCCCATCGACTACTTCATACTGGCGAAGCTAGAGGCTCGCGGGCTTACTCCCGCCGCTGAGGCCGACCGCCATACGCTCGCTCGCCGTGTCAGCCTCGATCTAACGGGCTTGCCCCCATCGCCCGAAATCGTTCAAGCCTTTGTCGACGACAAGAGTGACAACGCTTACGAAAAGCTGGTCGACAAATTGATGGAATCCAAAAGCTGGGGCGAGCACCGCGCTCGCTACTGGCTAGACCTCGCTCGCTATGCAGACTCTCACGGCATTCACTTCGATAACTTCCGCGAGATGTGGTCCTATCGCGAATGGGTGATCAACGCCTTCAACCGCAATATGCCGTTTGACCAATTCACCACGGAGCAACTCGCCGGCGACTTGCTCCCCAATCGAACCCTGGCACAACAAATCGCGTCAGGTTTCAATCGCTGCAATATCACCACCAGCGAAGGGGGAGCGATCGATGAAGAATATCGGGTCCTCTACGCTCGCGATCGGACGGAAACCACCGCCCAAGTTTGGATGGGTCTAACCGCCGGCTGTGCCGTTTGTCACAACCACAAGTTTGACCCGCTATCGCAGCGTGAATTCTATGCAATGAGTGCCTTCTTCAATAACACCACGCAAAACGCGATGGACGGCAATATCAAGGACACGCCACCTGTTGTCTTTGTCCCCAGTGAAGCCGATGCTGCTCGCTGGAGCGATTTGGATAAAGAATTGACGGCCGCACGCCAAGCCCTAGAGGCTCGCAAGGCAGCCGGCCGACCAGACTTTACCGCGTGGCTCGCCAGTGATGCTGCCAACAAAGTCGCCAGCAGCATTCCGACCAATGGCCTCAAACTTCTCGCACCTTTGAGCGAAGGGGAGGGGGGAAAGATCGCTTTCACTGTGAATGATCAACCGGGCCAAGCAGAAGTTCCTTCGGGTGCCGCTTGGGAAGCGGGGACCATTGGTGCCAAGGCCCTGCAAGTAGTGCCGGGCGAATCCTTCGCCATTCCTACGGCAGGCGACTTTGAAAAAGACCAAGCCTTTAGCTTTGGTGCCTGGATTTTTTATCCCGAAGGAAATCCCACTGGCTCGGCCATTGCTCGAATGGATGACCAAAACAACTACCGTGGCTGGGACCTCTGGATCGAGAACGGCCTGCCTGGCATGCACTTGATCAACAACTGGGAACTCAACGCACTAAAGGTTGTTTCGCAAACTCCGCTCAAGCCCAAGACCTGGAGCCACGTATTCATTACCTACGATGGCAGCAGCAAGGCCGAAGGCGTTGCCATCTATATCAATGGCGCTCGCCAAGGTGTTCGCATCCAAAAGAATGCCCTGACCGCCAGCACCAAGACCAACGTTCCACTCAAGATCGGCCAGCGTCATACGGCCAGCCGTCTTAATAACCTTCGTCTTCAAGACCTCCGCATTTACGATCGTGCCATGTCTCCCCAAGAGACCGAGCAACTGGGTAAGGGCTCGCGGATCGCCAGCCTTGTCGCCAAGCCTGCTGATAAGCGTGCGGCAGAAGAGACCGAAGAGCTCTATGCCTTCTGGCTTGCCACCACCGATGCGGCCGCTATCGCCCAATCGGCAAAGATTGGCCAGCTAGAGGCAGAGCAGGGTGCTATTCGGGGCCGTGGCACCGTTGCCCACGTCATGCAAGAGAAGGGAGATGCCGCAATGGCGTTCGTCCTCTTCCGTGGCGAATACGACAAGCGTCGCGACGAAGTGAAGCCGGAGACTCCGACGGCCTTACCGCCGTTCCCTGCGGAACTCCCTCGCAATCGCCTCGGATTTGCTCAGTGGCTCCTGTTGCCACAGCAACCACTCACCGCACGCGTTGCCGTCAACCACTACTGGCAAGAACTGTTTGGAACCGGCATCGTTTCCACCTCGGGAGACTTTGGCGTCACCGGTGAACTACCATCTCACCCTGAACTACTCGACTGGATGGCAGTTGAGTTCCGAGAACAGGGCTGGGACATCAAACGCTTCTACAAGATGCTGGTCATGTCGGCTACCTATCGTCAGGCCGCCATCACGACAACGGAAAAGCTCGAAAAGGACCTCGCAAATCGCCTCCTTTCACGTGGACCTCGGTTCCGGATGGATGCAGAAATGGTCCGCGATTACGGCCTAGCTGCAAGTGGACTACTCGTCAACAAAATTGGTGGTCCTAGCGTCAAGCCTTATCAGCCCACCGGTGTCTGGGAAGCGGTTGCCATGATCGGCAGCAACACCCGTGACTACGTTCCCGATCAAGGGGAAGGGCTCTACCGTCGCAGCATGTATACCTTTTGGAAACGAAGTGCACCGCCTGCATCGATGGACATTCTCAACGCTCCTAGCCGAGAGACTTGCACCGTTCGACGTGAACGGACCAATACGGCACTCCAAGCCCTGGTCACCTTGAACGATCCGCAACTTGTTGAAGCGGCCCGTCACCTAGCCCAACGGGCAATCCTTCATGCCCCCAATGATTCTCAGCAGCAACTGGCGTTCGTCGTCGATGCGGTACTTTGTCGTCCGCTCAAGGAAGACGAGCTAAAGGTTGTCACGGCAAGCCTTGCCGACTTGACCGCCTTTTATGCCTCGCATGATGCAGAAGCCAAAGAGCTGATTACGGTCGGTGCTTCCAAGCCCGACTCGCGGCTTGATGCCAAACAACTTGCTCCTTTGACAATGCTAGTCAATGAACTTCTCAACTTGGATGAAGTTCTGTGTAAATAAGTGTGCGATGGTGTGTAGATTTGAAGTTTTCCCTTAATCTGCCGTGAGGCTACCATGGATCCTATTCAAGACTACGTTCGCTCGCTCACTCGCCGGCACTTCTTCGGTCAAGGAGCTTCCTGTATCGGGGCTGCTGCACTTGCAAGCCTGCTTGGAAAAGCACACGGTGCAGATTCCACAGGCACCGGCCCCGCGGCAGGCAAACTTCCGGGCCTGGCTCACTTCGCCCCGAAGGCCAAACATGTGATCTACCTGCACATGGTAGGTGGACCGCCACAGATGGACCTTTATGACTACAAGCCAGTCATGAAGGACTGGTTCGACAAGGACCTGCCCGATACGGTCCGCATGGGACAACGTCTCACCACGATGACTTCGGGACAAGCTCGGTTCCCCATCGCTCCAAGCAAGTTCAAGTTCACCCAGGCAGGCCAATCTGGAATGTGGGTTTCCGAACTCCTTCCGTACACGGCCAAGATGGCTGACCAGATGTGCTTCATTCGCACGATGCACACCGAGGCCATCAACCACGAGCCTGCCATCACCATGATGCAGACCGGTAACCAGATCACAGGGCGCCCTTGCCTTGGGGCCTGGGCCTCATACGGGCTGGGATCGCTCAACGCAAACTTGCCGACGTTTGTGGTGCTCGTGGCAAAGCCCACCAATACCGAACAGGTGCAGGCTATTTCGGCTCGCCTTTGGCAGTCAGGCTATTTGCCAGGCATCCACTCCGGAACCGCCTTCCGCGCCGGTGGCGATCCTATCCTCTACATCAACAATCCGCCTGGGGTTCCTGCCGAGGTTCGCCGCAAGACGCTGGATGGACTAAAGTCGCTTAACCAAATGAACTACGCGGCCGTCGGTGATCCCGAAACCAACACCCGCATCGAGCAGTACGAACTCGCCTTTCGGATGCAGTCCAGCGTCCCAGAGCTCACCAACCTCAGTGATGAGCCGGAACACACCTACGAACTCTATGGACAAGAGGCCAAAAAGCCTGGCTCGTTTGCCCATACGGCATTGCTTGCCCGCCGCATGGTGGAACGAGGCGTCCGCTTCATCCAGGTCTATCACAACAACTGGGATACGCATGCCAACGTTGCAGGGCGTCTGCCGGATCAATGCCGCGACGTCGATCAACCTTGCTGGGGGCTCGTGCAGGATCTCAAGGCTCGTGGGCTGCTCGATGAAACCCTCATCATCTGGGGCGGAGAGTTCGGCCGAACGATCTACTCTCAAGGTGGCGTGACGATGCAGAATTACGGGCGAGATCACCATCCTCGCTGCTTTACGATGTGGATGTGCGGCGGTGGATCACGCCCCGGACAAATCTACGGCGAGACCGATGATTTCTCGTACAACATCGTCAAAGACCCCGTCCATATCCACGACTTCCATGCGACGATCTTGCATCTCCTTGGATTTGATCACGAGCGGCTCACGTTCCGCCACCTTGGTCTGGATCAACGCCTTACCGGTGTTGAACCTTCGAAGGTTATCAAAGAGCTTTTGGCGTAGCGACTTGCTCCTCCCACCATCAAGGAAGCGATTTTCTCATGGGCCGTACAATCAACGCTCATGCCGAGGTCATTGTGCTTGGCTGCGGCGGTGTGGGGAGTGCAGCGGCGTATCATTTGGCAAAGCGAGGCATCCAGGTCATTGCCCTGGATCGCTTCGCAGGGCCGCATGACCATGGAAGTTCTCATGGCGAAACGCGAATCATTCGCCAAGCCTATTTTGAACACCCGAACTATGTTCCCCTTTTGTTTCGTGCATATGAACTCTGGCACGAACTAGAAGCACACTGTCATCGGCAGCTGTTCTATCCTGTAGGCCTGCTGCAAGTGGGCAGTGAAGAGGGGCCTGTCCTTAGCGGTCTAAGGGCCAGCAGTCAGCAGCACAATCTGCCGCTAACGGAACTAACCGCCAAGCAAATCGAGGCTCGCTATCCGGGCGTTTCTGTTCCTGCTGGCATGTCAGGCCTGCTGGAAGAGGCGGCCGGCTACTTGCGAGTCGAAGACTGCGTGAGAGCGCATCAGCAGGCGGCTGTCGCGGCTGGTACCACCATGCAAACCGATTTCAGCGTCACTGCCTGGGAAAGCCTGCCACAACACATTGCCGTCCACACAACGCGCGGCACATTCACTTGCAACAAGCTGGTCATCACAGCCGGCCCGTGGGCACCGCAGCTATTGCAGTCGTTGAATGTGCCGCTCAGCGTACGCCGCAAGCATGTTTACTGGTTCCATTCGAGCACTACCGGCGTCTATTCGGCCAGCCAACAGTTTCCTACGTTCCTCTTCGACCTACCGGAAGGATGCTTTTACGGCTTTCCCGTCATCGACGAACTGGGCCTGAAGACGGCGGAACATAGTCGCGGTGAATCGGTGGAAGATCCACTCGTCGATGATTGCCAATCGGATGCAGAAGATCTACAGCGTGTAGAACAGTTTTTGTCGCAATGCATGCCGCAAGTTTCGCACGAAATCGTGCAGCAAAGCGTCTGTTATTACACAATGACTCCGGACGAGCACTTCCTTATCGATCGCCACCCCCAAGATTCCCGAGTCTGCTTTGCAGCTGGTCTATCGGGACATGGTTTTAAATTCACGTCGGTACTGGGAGAGATACTCGCCGACCTCGCCCTTAACCAAGGAACGTTACTGCCGGCGCAGTTTCTGGAAGCCAAGCGGTTTTCGAATTAACGACAAGCACGTCGATGTTGCACAAGCGGTCAACTCGATTACTGCCAATCCTTGCCGTTGAGCTTGAGACGAGGCAATGCTTGACGCAGCTTTGCAAGTTGCTCTGGCGATAACATCTTCTCATCCAAGAACAAGAACTGCAACTCCGAACAGCCGGCAAGCGCATCCACCGCTGCGTTGGACAGGGGGATCGCTGGCAACTCTAATAGCGTCAGGCGTCCGCCAGCGGCTAGTTTCTCTACCCCTACGGTTGTCACCTTCGTCTTTCCCAAAAAGACAGCGGTCAGTTCGCAGCTTCGAGCACGTCCATGCGTGGCAATGCGGATAAGCTGCTCTAAATCTTCGTCGGAAAAACTCGCTCTTTCCACCTGACAGGTAATCGAGCGGCCATTCACCGTCCCCATGTAGGCGGCCCCATCCTGCATCACCGCTTCGAGCCGCTCTTTTAGCTCTAAGTTTGTTGCGTGCCACTCCTGCGTTTGACGAATCGTATGGGCTACCACCGCAGCAAACATGCAAAAGAGGGTCATGCACATAAGCATCGCCCCAAGCCCCAGTCGCAAACGCAATTCTCCCGTCAAGATGCGCTGCCGCTGCAGCTCAACCACCACCACCAAGTACCCCATCATCCCAAACAGGGGAATGACAATCGGCCCAATAGTCATCGGCATTTTCTGCCACCACGAAATCCAGGCTCCAATCAGCGTTTGCACGGAAAACATAGCCAGCAAGTAAAGGCCAACGTTTGTCCAGCGCACATACGGCCGGCCCATTACCTCCTTCACCCACAGTCCAGCGAACTTCGGCGCACCAGAAGCGACTGGCTTTGCTCCGTCATCGTCGGGTCTCGTCTCTTGTGCCATGAAAGCCCGTCCAGCGGGAAATCGAGTGCCTATCGGCCGCTTGTTGCCTCTACTCGCAGGGGCAAAAACGTAGTACAACCAATTGAAGATCCTCATCAATCTAGCTGAAGAGCTACGTTGATTCCAATTCTTCCCTTATTTTATTTCACGCTGCCATGATCTTTGCGCAACGCGTCTTCTTGCTGGCTGGAATCTACGGCCTGTTGATTTTGGTCCCCCAGTACTTCATGGAAGCAAAGGTTGGCCAGGACTTTCCGCCGGCAATTACACATCCGGAGTTTTTCTACGGCTTCGTCGGAGTGGCCATTGCGTTTCAGTTAGTCTTTTTGCTTCTGGCGCAAGATCCCGTTCGCTATCGCCCGATCATGCTTGCCTCGATGGTCGAAAAGCTTAGCTTTGGTGCTTCCACGATTGCCCTTTATTCGCTGGGGCGGACCAACCTGACCATCTTGATTTGCAGCCTCATCGACTTGGCTTGGATGGTGCTCTTTATCCTGGCCTATCGGGCCACAAGTCCGGCCGCATTGTCTTCCAAAGATGCTTAAGCGGAAGATTTCGCTTCGCCGACACTCGCCACCGCTGGCCTAGCTGCGATCGGTGCGGCTAATCGCACATGATTCTCTTGCAAAATCTGGTAGAGCCGCAGCAGGTCCTCTTCCGTGATATCGACAAACGAGTCGATCTTTTGCAGCGCTGCAACGATCTCCGCATGGGAGAGCTCTGGCTTTGTCGCTTTTGGATCGCTTACACGCCCCAGCAATGCTGGATAGCGTCGCCACCGAAAAAAACTATTAAACGCGATGGCAACGACAACCATCACCAAGGCGTTGACAAGCACGGGCGTTAACACAAAGGAATATCCCAGGGTCCACACCGAAGGGCCGCCGATTACTGCCGTCAGCGCCGTGGCGCCACCTGGCGGATGAATGCACTTCAGCTGGTGCATCAGACCAATCGAAAGTCCTACCGCGATGGCTGCTCCCCAGGTCGGATCAGGAATCCATCTTGCACAAGTAACGCCGACGATGGCCGAGATTCCATGCCCAGCCAGCACGGGCCAAGGCTGCGAAAGTGATCCATGAGGAACCGCAAACAGAAGTACCGCGCTCGCTCCCATGGATGCGATCAGTAAACTCGCCCCCGTAAGTTCTAGCGCCGACTGGGCAAAGCGAATCACGATCCAAATGGAAACGATGCCACCCAGTAGTGACACCCCTTTTTCCACCCAGCTCACTGGATCAAGCTCTACCCCTAACCATTTCCCCAGCCATGTAAAAACGACAGTGCCGTAATTCATCAATGCTTTCGCCGTGTAAAGGAATCCGCCCGCAAACCTTTGCCGTCCTTCTGGACAGCGGTCCTGCCGCATTGATCCACACCCTTTCCATCGCCCTGGAAAAGATGCGTTTGCCTGTCAACGCAGCAAAGACTACCTGATTGAATCTCTCCTGCTATTTGTCGCTTGGTGCCTCATCCGTGGTGACAGGAATATTGATGACAAGGCCCGCATAACGTGGCGTCTTGGATTGGGCCGCCAGTCCATTGAGCGAATGGCAGTTCACACAACCTTCCGCCAGATGAATCGCAACAGCACGCCGATACACGCCATCTTCCACGGCGTCGACAGCTTCTTTGCCATCCGCAATTTCTTGGGCCGCATGCTTTTCGAAGGAATCGCGCGGCTCATGATGAAGGCTCATCGCCTTCGTGTTGACAGAGATCCAACGTGCCTTCGTTTTGGTTTGACGCGACATCTGAAAGAAAATGTCTTCCATCGCCCGTGCAGGCACGATGGAACGATCGCCATGAAAGTAATGATCGTGGACCACTTCCAGGGTCGCCAAATAGGCTTCCTGCAGGATCTTGGCCCGGTCTTTCGCCACTGCCAGTGGAACGCGATCACTCGCGGCAATTTCTGCCTTCTTTTCTACGGGTGGTGCCGGCTTGGCAGGCTCATCACCCCAAACGACGATCCTACCAATCGCCAGAATCGCCAACACAATGACCGTACCCCCAAGTTTTCGCCTCATGGGAGACTCCTCATTTTGCAAGGGAAACCATCTGCCGTTTGCTAAATAGATGCAAGCAGGGGAGGGGGCAGGGTCATCGCCACTTGCGCCCCCATCTTGCTTTTCGGCTAAGTCCCTTAGGAGGCCGAACCAGTCGCAACCGCCTGTTGATCTTCAGCCCGCATGGCATCAATCAGCGGCCACAACTCATCCACCTCTTCCTTGAAGATGTTGCCGATCAAGACATCCGTGATCAAGCCCTTCTTGTCGGGATTGCGACGCACCAGCCGTCCAAAATTCAGGCCGTCATAAAACTCGCAAACCAAGCGGCGCATCCGCTCCATGCCTAGCAGATAACCAGCCTCCCATGAACGCAAACGGGCTTCGGAAGGATCATTGGCAGCCAGCGCATCACCGATGGAATCGGCCGCCATTTCTCCCGATGCCAACGCCAGCAGCACGCCGGACGAATAGAGCGGGTCAAGGAATCCAAACGCATCCCCCACAAGCACCCAGCCATCGCCTGCGGCCTGCTTGGTTCGATACGAATATTCCTTTTGAGCGCGGAAGATATCGCAGCGAGTGGCTTTCTCGATCCGTGGTTGCAGGCCAGGACAACGATCTACTTCTTCAAAATAGATCTTCTCCAAATCCTTGGTTTCACGATCAACAAACAAGTACTCGTAAGAAGCCACCACCCCTACGCTGATGATGTCATCATGCAGAGGGATGTACCAGAACCAGCCCTTCTTGTCCTTCGTTTGCAAAACGATCGTCGCGCCAGAGTCACGACCTTCATCGCGATAGGCACCCTTCCAATACGTCCAAACCGCAGCCTTTTTCAGAACGGGGTCCCACTCACGAAGTCCCAAACGGTCGAGCAAAACAGAGGCCTGGCCACCGGCATCGACAACAACCTTCGAGCGAACCTCACGCGTAACGCCATCTTCGCCCTTCACCAGGACGCCGACGGCACGCTTCCCTTCCATCAATACTTCTAGGACTCGCGTCCCTTCGAAGACTTCCACGCCGTGCTTCCGAGCATTGTTGAGCAGCATTAAGTCGAATTCAGCCCGACGTACTTGCCACGTCTGCGAAGACTCATGATTCTCATGCTCAGCAAAGTAGAATGGCTCGGACAGCTTTCCACGTTCGCTCACAAATTGCACGCTGTGCTTTTGCGTAAAGACACTCTCCTTCATGTCGTCAAGCATTCCCAAGCGTTTGAGAACGTGATACGTGTAAGGAATGAGTGATTCGCCGATATGGAAGCGTGGAAAGTGGTCACGTTCAAACAGCTGGACGCGATAACCCTTTTGCGCCAGCAGGGTCGCCGTCGTAGAACCCGAAGGCCCACCGCCAACCACCACCACATCAACAACCGTCGGAGAATTGTCAACCATATCTGTCTCCTGATCCCAAGGGAAGTATTAGCGCCAAGGACTGTCGGCGGGCTCGTGGGGTTCACGCGCACGCCTTAATAAATCAACGAGAGATTTTAGTTCTGCCTGCTGAAGATGTCCCAACTGTGCCTCGTGGCATTGTCGAAGTGGCTCCGCAATGCCATCGACAATCGCCAGCCCATCAGCCGTCACACCCACAAGCACCGTACGCCGATCTTCGGAGGATCGATTGCGTACGATCAAATGCCGAGCCTCCAACTTGTCCAGCATCCTCGAAACATCCGGAGCACGAGAAACCAGTCGCCCCACCAAGCTAAGCGTTGGTACTTGGTTCGGGTGATCCGATCGCAACAGTCGCAGGATGTTGTACTGCTGGGCCGTCAAATCCCATTGGCTAAAAAGCTCGTCTTCTAGCGCGCGCAAACGATCGTAGGTTCGCCAAATGGCGAGGTACGCCTCTTGCTTGAGCGAGTCGAAGCGACGGGCACTACGCCCCTTCTTTTTAGTAATCGGATTTTCCATCTCCGCATTTTACATGTTCCGACAACTAATGGCTAGACATGTACTATTTGGAAAAACGAAAACACCCAGGCGTAAAGTGGCATTTTGGGCGGCAAAAACAGGGCGGGCTCTTAAAAACCGTGCCATTTCGCCCTAACTAGCCCACCTAAGAGCGGTAGGTGGCGTAACAGTGCGGCGTTTCCCAAAGCCGGGTTTCCACCACAGGAAATCCACGACTCATCGTGAATTCGTGGATCAGCTTGGCAATATTCTCGGCCGTTGGATTGTCATCCATCAAGAACAGCGGTTCGCCAACACCTTGCAAAAGGTCGACCATCGGGTCGCGGCGGCAAAGGAGCATCCGGTGGTCGAGGTTTTCATCAATCCAGCCGGCCACAACTCGCTTGAGGTCGGAGAAATCCAAAACCATGCCACGATTGTCAAGGGTCTCTGACTCCAGCGTGATAATCACACGACCATTGTGTCCGTGCAAATGCCGACACTTGCCGTCGTAATTCAGCAGCCGATGTCCGTAACAAAAATCAATCTCTCGGGAAACGCGAAACATGGCAAGCACTTCTTTGGAGTCAGTCCCTCAATTTTGAGGCCCACCCAGGGGAGCCTCACGACATCTCAAGTGTACCACGACGCCCAAACGGCAGAGCAGGGGGAGACAGAAGGGCCTTGGCCGAAACAAACTTTGCTTCTCGGCCCAGAAACCCTAGGGATTCAAGCGGGCTAAAGGTTCCGCAGAAGCATAAACGGTCCGATCGACCATCCCCATATCCGCAAATGCTTTTTTGCGTTCTGCACATTTGTTGCAATGGCCGCAGTGCAAGCCGTTTTGGGGCGCAATGCAAGAGAACGTCAACTCCAGCGGCAGGTCTCCCGCCAGCGACATGACTTGCCGTTTATTCATCTCCGCAAACGGGAGCCACAACTCCAAGCTATGGGCGGCACCACGATTTAGCGCTGCTTGAAACTCTTGCAAAAAAGCCTGTCCTGCATCTTCAAACGGGCTGGTGCCCAGCGGAGCCAAGGCCAACCGAGAAATGCCATGCAGCTGACACCAAACGGCCGCTTTGATTAACAGCAGCGCATTTCGCCCCGGCAAAAAGACCGCTTCATCAGGCGAGTCTGCATCAGGAATCGCATTTCCCGAAACGCTCCAGTGCGATTCGTAAACGTCAGCCAAAGGCAAATCCAAAACCTTCAGCGGCCTCAGAAGAGGAGATGCAATCGCGTCAAGAAATCGTCGCAAGCTGGGCAGCTCGCCACTTTGCCAATGGAGCCCCGTTTGGATGTAGAACGGCTGAACCTCATGTTGCTCGCGCAACAAATGCCCCACCAGAATGGCGCTGTCTAATCCGCCACTCACCAACACGCCCACCTTCGATGCGCCGGCTTGTTTGATCATTTTCTGGCACTTCCTCGTTCCTGGCATTTCAACGGAGGGTGACTTGCGAGCTCTCCCCGAAGACTCCTACTCCGGGGAATTATAAGCCCCCGTCAAGCTGAGCAGCCCGCCGCTACCATGCAAAGACGCCGTTCCTGCTTCGCAAAAATCTGCGGACCTTCACCTATTCTTATTAAACATTGGCAAATCGCCACCCGTTGGAGGCAAACAAAATCGCTCCCCAACCGCAGATGGCACCCCCTGAAGAAATGCGTTCAATGCAGCGGGCATTCGCGCCGATACTTCCTAGATACCTCAGAATGCTTCTCGACGGCCACTACCCGCACAGCCGTTGGGAAAAAGGACACCGCAACGGAATTGCGAGTCGCCCTTTGTCTGTTTCCCTCGGCCCGCAAGGATTGCGCTATGTCCAGCCGTTCGCTCTCACGTCGCCAGTTTGGCATTGTTTCTATGGCTGCTGCGATTGGAGCCGCTGCACCGGCCGCTCAGGCTGCTGCCAATTCAACGCTGGTCATCCCTGGCACGGGGCAACGAGTTGCAAAAACGGGCGACGACTTTGAAGACGAGACTTGGCAATATTCGCCGCAGCTTCCTAAGAGCAGTTGGAATCTCGATAAAGACATCCGCGTTCCTGGCGGCATTTCCCTCAATCGCCAATGGGTAGAAGCTGCCAAGCGTGGCCAACCCGATGTGATCAAGCGGACCGAAACGCCCCCCGATGGCATTGAAGGTAGCAAGGGGTCGATGCTGATCCAGTCCCTGCGGACAGGCATGCCTAACCAGCTCACCTACGAAGATCAACAAGATGATCTTCTACATAATGTGGCCGAAAAAGTCGGCGGAGAAATGTCCGTCGGTCTGACTCCCAATTGCGTCTGCCGTGTTTACATTCCCGCATCCAGCCAATGGGAACGCCGCAATGGCAGCTCGTTCGGCTTCCGCCTAGGCCTGCGTGGAATCACGCCAAAGGGCCAAGATGAAGAATACTGGCCTGGCCTCTTCTTGATCATGACCCGTGAGAAAGACAAAGATGGCAAGCAGCACGACTACATGCGAGTGAGCGTCCGCGCCGACGGCTGGGGCCGAGACCTGTCCGGTCCTGCCTTTGAACCTGCCAGTTGGTGCACGATGGGGATGACCACGATGCCCGATGGTTCGGTGCAATTCTTCGCCAAGGCCGGCATCGAAGATCTTACCGCCAAGGATCATCTTGGCTCGTATCACTGCTACAGCTATCGCGCCACGCGATTCCAAACCTTCTTCTTCAACGTGATCAATCGTGACGACGGCCGCAACTGGTCGACCCCTTGGGTGATTGATGACGCCATGCTGTATGTCGCCTCGCCGAACGCCCCACAATCGACAGCCACAGGTCGGGGCTTCTATCGCGGCTAACGGTGGCTGACACGATTCGAAGTGCGCACAAAAAAACGCCTTGCGGGTAATCTTCCTGCAAGGCGTTTTTGATTTTTTGTCGGCTGTTAGACAGCTGGGATTACTTGGGGGATGTCGTCAGCGTTCCCTTGCGGAAGGCATTCGCTAGTGCCAAAGGCACCGCAGCTTCGGCCTCAACCAAGCGTGCCTTATTCTTGGCCACTTCACTCTTCATCTCTTGCTCGTGGGCCACAGCCTCTGCACGGCGCATTTCTGCTTCGGCACGTGCAACGCGAGTGTCAGCTTCGGCCTTATCAGCTTGCAAGCGAGCACCCAAGTTCTCACCCACAACAACGTGAGCAATGTCGATCGAGACGATTTCAAACGCGGTTTGGTTATCAAGGCCACGATCCAGCACAGCGCGGCTGATCCGGTTGGGGTTGGCCAGCACTTCGCTATGCGACTCGGCCGATCCAATCGAAGTGATGATGCCTTCGCCGACGCGGGCAATGATCGTATCTTCGGTCGCACCACCAATCAGACGTTGCAAGTTCGTACGCACCGTCACACGAGCCTTCACCCGCAACTCCACACCATTCTTCGCAATAGCGCTCAGCGTATCGGAAGAGCTGCGGCGTGGATCGGGGCAATCAATCACCTTCGGATGCACGCTCGTTCGCACAGCGTCCAAAACATCGCGGCCTGCAAGGTCAATCGCTGCCGCTTGATCGAAGTCCAAAGGAATGCCTGCCCGGTGAGCAGCAATGATCGCGTTGACCACGTTCATCACGTTGCCGCCTGCCAGATAATGCGCTTCAACACGCTGCGTGCTAATGCCGGTCCGGCGATTAATATCGAGGCCCGATTGGGCCGCCATGACCTTGGCTCGCACGATGATGTCTGATCGAACTTGGCGAAACGCCATGCCGATCAGGCTGAGCATGCTGACGTCCGCGCTAGACATATACGCCTGAAACCACAATTTGCCATACATGGCAAACGCGATCATCAGCACAAAGACAAGGATCGAACCCGCACAGAACAATCCAATCAGCACCATCGTGGTACTGGTTGTATCGCCGAACTGACCTACCTGGGCGAGTAGCAAACGGGAGGCATCCATCACAAAGACATCCTTCCAAAGGCGCAAATCAATCGCTGGCAGCAGACACCCTTACAGGGGCACGCCGCACTGGGAACTCTTCTTCTGAGAGAATCTAACCGTTAACCAGGTAAGAATAAAGTATTGAGTGAAAGAATTCTGGTACTTTTGGGGCAGTTATCGAATCAGGACGGCCAAAAAGCCTTCACTGGCCCTCAGGAGGTCTCAAGACCGCTAATCCATCCAGCCCCCGCCCAGAACTTGCTCTCCCAGAAAACAGACCACCGCTTGGCCCGCTGCAACGCCGTGGCGCGGTTCATCAAAGGTAACCGCCAAAGTCCCATCCGCACGTACCTCGGCCACAGCCGGGGCAGGGGGCGTGTTGTAACGGATCTTGGCTTCGCAGCGAAAAGGTCCCGCAGGTGGTTCCGCCAACCAGTTGCAATCGCGGGCCGTGATCTCGGTCCGGGCAAGGTCTTCTTGCCGTCCTATCACCACGCGACAAGTATCGGGCTCAATCCGGACCACAAAGTAGGGTTCGCCCATCGCCACGCCGACGCCGCGGCGCTGGCCAATGGTAAACCGCTCAATCCCAGGATGCGTTCCTACCACTTCGCCAGTGGTCGTAACGATTTCGCCCGCCATGCTGACGCCTGGCCGACGTGCCCGCACAAATTCATCGTGCTTGCCCGAAGTAACGAAGCAGATCTCTTGGCTATCCTTCTTGTCCGCGACGCGCAGCCCCACTTTGCCGGCCATCTCGCGGATTTCACTCTTTTGAAATCCCCCCACCGGCAGCATCATGCGTGGCAGAAGCTTTTGTGAAATGCCAAACAGGACGTAAGACTGGTCCTTGGTTAGATCAATGCCGCGCAGCATCTTCGGAATGCCGGCGTTACCAGCTGAATCCAACGTAGGCTCAAGCCGGGCGTAGTGGCCGGTCGCAACGAACTCTGCCCCCACGCTATCGGCATAGTCAAATAGCTTGCCAAACTTCAGCCAGTTGTTGCACTGCACGCAAGGGTTCGGCGTTCGTCCGCGTGTATACTCCGCCACAAAGTAGTCGATGATCTGGCGAAATTCGGCCTGCAGGTTTAGCGCGTAAAAGGGAATGTCGAGGCGATCCGCCACACGACGAGCATCTTCAGCATCGCTGGCACTGCAGCAGCCTTGCTTGTGATCCGCGCGAGCATCAAAGATTGGCAATCGGAAGCCGGGGGAATCAACCGCACAAGCTTCCTGTGCCTCTTCGCCATGGCGCATAAATACGCCGATGACATCGTGGCCTGCTTCGCGCAGCAAATAAGCTGCCACGCTGCTATCCACGCCTCCGGACATCGCTAAAACGATTCTTGCCATAAATCCTGTGCGTACCTACTGGCGATCAATGCTCTCAACAATGACTCTAGTCTACTAAATCCTGCTCAAATCAGCCCGAGGGGACTGCTGCCGTTATGCTTCGTAGCGACCCACGATTTCTAAGCGTACTTGCAGCCAACCATCCGGGTTGGGAGGGACTGCAGGAACTTCCACCGCAGGCAATTCCAACCGCAACTCATTACGGCCGAGCAACTGCCGACCAATCTCTTGCCGCAGCAGACAGTTGCCACCATCGACATTCGCGGGCGTCTCATCCATGGCTGTCAAAGGTTCGCCGTTAAGCAGGACCTTCGTTTCTACCGGGAAAGACTCCACCACCACAAAGACTTGGTCCGACGGCTCTAGCCCTGTGGGCTTTCCAAACCGGCGAATCAAAACCCCTCCCAGCAATTGCTTAGAAATTTGTGGCAGGGGAAGGTCTACCCGAGTCGCCACATCCTGGAGCGGTACCTTCGCCTGAAATTCATAAGGTCCACGAAGCCGAATCACATGCATAACAACATTCAACAAGCCGTTTCGGCTTCAAAAGACATCGAAATACCAAAGAAAAAGGGCCCTCGGCATTTGCGGAAGGCCCTTAGGAACTGTTGATTCTAGCAACTAACGAAGCAAACGGTCTACTCTTCCATGAAGTCCATGCCAACCGTCACTTGCTTGGCTTGTCGCGAAGCGGGCTCGTACATGCGAATGCGGACTTGAACGCCACGCACAGGAAACGGATAAGGAGCCTGAGTTTCCCGCTCGCCGGCATCGTCTGGGCCATTCAACCCATCGTCATCCAGGCCGTTGGATCGCATGTCAACGCCGTTGGTATTGAGTGAAGGCCATTGATCAATCCCATCACGCTCATAGGCGGTTGTCCAGGTGTCGTAAACCGGCCCATAAAACTGATACGTTCGTGCTGGCGTCCCAGCCACGGCACCTGCGCCTGCTGTATTTGGAAGGCCGCCAAACTTTCCCCGTCGCAATTGGAAAGCAACCTGAGCCTGTGAGTTGTTGCTGTAATCATAATTCAACCAATTTGCCATCGATGGATTGGTCTGTTCTAGGTAACGCGTATATCCAAGATCTACATAAGCTCCCACGCCAACAATCGGATTGCCGCTTGGCAACGTTGGATTTCCAGAAGCACTCGCCAAACACGCGGCAACAAATCCTGGGTCACTTGGCGAAAGCGTTGATGTGATCACACCTGAATTTCCGTCTGCATTCGCAACCAATGGAGCCAGTGGGTCCCAAACGCGAACATCAAAGGCGAGCAAGTTCTGCAGCATAATATCTTCACCGTAACGATCCCCTTGCAGCGAGAAGAACTCAACCGACCTACGGATATTGGGGCGAACCATACAGGGTACTGGCAAGCGCTCGTCGGTCGCGTGCTGTGGAATCAAAAGGAAACTTGGCACATTCTGGTGACAGAAGCGGTTTTCAGGGTTCGTAAGATCGTACAGGGTGTTGGGATACCAGCGATTTTCACCGGCGACTGGGTCATAACCAATATGGACCGAAATATCGTACTGCTGAAAGTAAACCGGAGCAGCAGAAACAAGTGGCAACTGCACATTGGTGACCACAATCGGCAGCACGCGACGTACCAAATAGCGAGGCTCACCACGACTCCAGACACCGTCGCCATTAATGTCTTTAAAGCCGGTAAACCAAACCACTTCGGCAAGGTTCGACTCTTGGACGCGAATTGGATTTACCGTGTCAGTCGTTAGGAACCGTGCTTGATAGGTTTCATTGGGACTCATGATGGTCATTGCCAACACGTCGTCACCATCACCAATCAATGTGGGAGCAGGTTCGAGTCCCTCGCTGGCATCGGCAACGCCATTTCCGTCACTGTCTTCCACGAGGTCGATGATACCGTTGGAATTGGAGTCGATGCCATCGGCCTCTGGATCGCTATCCCAGGCACCAGCGGTGTCAAAGTAACCGTCATTATCCTGGTCACGAGCAGACTCAATGACTTCGAAATACCCCGCGTTCACGCCGGGATCAATCGGTGGATTGACGCGAACCGTCAACGAGTTCAAATCCTGGCGAAGGCGAAGGTTAACGCTTCGCAACTGGCCGCTCATTTCAATCATGGCCCGACCATCGCGCACCGAAAGCGCCAACGTAGGCATAGAATTCCGCAATCGCATAAACCAGAACGAGCGTGATCGCCATGGCGACCATCAACTCAACTAGCGTGAATGCATGCCTCGCGGCACGCAGAGAAATGAACTTGCGCATAATGCCTCCCCGAATGGATTCGGTTTCCGTTTGTTCTGTTCCCGGTAGCTCCATAAAACCGAAGCGCAGACCTTTTGCTTTTGAAACGCCATGCATCTAGAGCGAAGAACATCGCCTCTAAACAGACCTGTTCAAAAGATACTGATGACCACTTCGCCACTGCGCACTTCGATCGCTCCCTGTTCACTTGGAGCGACAAAAGCCAAATGCCTTGCTAACTGCCAGATGCCTCGTTCCGGCCGTAAGCCAAGGCGCGCAATATCGTTAATGCGATCACTACGGTTTGCTCTCTAACACTATTGCACCCCTAGAGGCGATGCGTGTCAAGAAGATTGTACGGTTTCGTGCGATTTTCTGCCGGACAGCCTTCCCAATTCCCACTTTCGCCATTCCAGGAAACTCGCCGACGCCTATCGCCCCCTCAACCGAGGGCTGCCTCAGGACAGTGCGTGCGCACAAAAAGCCCCGTCGAATCCTTTAGGGGAACAGGATCCGACGGGGCTTTCGCAGTTTCATCCAACCGGCCCAGAGATACTTTAGGGCCGGTAATCATCGTTACAAACCAAGCGTTAGGCGCTCTTGGCGATATCGGGGGTCGTAAACAAGCGTCGGCGACCTTCGATAACATCCTGATCGATTACGTACTTCGTTCCCTTCGGTTGGTCGGGAAGTTCGTACATGATGTCGATCATCGCTTCTTCCACAATGGAACGAAGCCCACGAGCACCCGTTCGCTTCTCTTGGGCCTTGCGAGCAATTGCCTGGCAAGCACCTTCGGAGAACTCGAGCGAGCAACCTTCCATCTCAAACAATGTCTTGTACTGACGAAGCAAAGCGTTCTTGGGTTCCGTCAAGACACGGACCAAGCCATCTAAGTCCAGCGGCTTCAGCGGCGAGAGAACTGGCAAACGACCAAGTAGTTCAGGGATCAGGCCGAATTCCAGAATGTCTTCCGTTGTCACCAGTGGCAGCAAGTCCGCGAGGTCTTGCTCATTACGTTCACCAGGCGATTGGCCGAAGCCAAGCGTCTTTTTGCCAAGCCGTTTGCGGATAATGTCTTCGATGCCGACAAAAGTACCGCTGCAAATGAACAGGATGTTCGTCGTGTCCATCTGGATGTACTGCTGTTCGGGATGCTTCCGCCCACCTTGCGGTGGAACGTTCGCAACGGTTCCTTCAAGCATTTTCAGCAAGGCTTGCTGTACACCTTCGCCCGAAACATCACGAGTGATCGAGACGTTTTGGCTGGTCTTTCCAATCTTGTCGATCTCGTCAATGTAAAGCACACCACGCTGAGCGGCTTCGATATCGAAGTCAGCAGCATGAAGCAGCTTCAAAAGCAAGTTTTCGACATCTTCGCCGACATAGCCGGCTTCGGTCAAAGTCGTTGCATCCCCAATCGCAAACGGAACGTTCAAAACGCGTGCCAGCGTGCGAGCCAGCAACGTTTTACCGGAACCGGTCGGGCCGATCATGAGGATATTCGACTTCTCGATATCCACATCACCGCCACCTTCCTGAGCCAGCGAAAGACGCTTGTAGTGATTGTGAACTGCGACCGACAAAACCTTTTTGCTGTACTGTTGGCCGATCACATACTGATCGAGTTGGCCAACCATCTCACGAGGGGTTGGAATACGATTGAACAGCGGTTTCGTGCCACCACGACGCCGTTGCTCTTGCTCAAGGATCGATTGACATAGGTCAATACACTCACCACAGATGTAGACATCACCAGGGCCTTCCACCAACGGCCCTACATCTCGGTAGCTCTTCTTGCAGAATGAGCAGAAGGCATTCTTCTTCGAGGCACTCGCACCCCGACGCCCTCCACCAAAGTCCTTACCTGCGGGCATAAACACTCCTTTCGACCGCCATGCGAAATCGCCCTGACTTCTGCACGACCATTCAAAACTCTAGTTTCTGCTCGTAGGTGGACCACGCAAACGATTTGCTAGGTAACCTGCTTGAGGGCATCCTTGTCCGCAATGTTCGAGCCCAGTTGCGTTACTTCAAAGGATCGGCGATGCCAGCCTCCCAGGCCGCAAAACACGTTGACCGCTGGCACAAGCGTTTCGGCCGGAAAAGTCTCGCTGGTCATAACAGTCTTTTAGAACTGCCTGACAGGACTAAACCTGCTGATTGCTTTAACCCTTGCCCTTGTCGTCATTTATCTCCCGACGGAGACGTGTTCCTAACACCGATTTTATAGTTCGGAATTCCGCGTCATCGATGTCACCCTTCTGACGCATTTCTTGAAAGTTCGTGAGGTCATCGAAAGACCTTTGCTCCTCCTGGGCGGTGCTATCCCGAAACTTTCGCACCAACCAAACTGCCACACCGACCATCACGACCAGCACGCCCACCCAAACCGCAAGGTCGGGCATGAAGGCATCGAGCATGCTAGGCCCCGTCGGTGATCCACCCATAGAAGAGAAACTCTCACAACCGGCAAAGTTGGTCTTTTGTCCCACCAAAAAGTAGGCGGCCCTCGCATAGTGCATTATGCACATTTGGAAAACCGCGTCCAGTTTTTGCAACCCTCACAATGCCGCAAGGCACCGCGATTGGAAGAATTCCGCGCTTCAAGAAGGCTTCTTCGTGGGAGGCAAACAAAATTGCCACTCAAAGAAACAGGTCCTGGCAGGACGGAAGGATTGCTAGGGACAAAAGGCAGTCGTTGCCAGGAAACGCATCAGATGCGTCAGACACCCAAGGGAACCAAAGTCGCCCGTACCAAACGGTAAGCGACCTGAGCCCCACAAAGCGTGTCTACACGGATATTACGCCCCGTTCCTTGGGACGGTTCGCTGGAATTGCCAAGGCAAAGCGCCGACGAATGCTGAGCGATAGCCACCAGAGCGCCGTCAGCACGGCGACGACGCAGTCGCAGGCATGGAAAACGCCAAACAAACCCGAAACTACTACCACATAAAACATTTTAACATCTATTCACCCAAAAACGGGTTTTACGGGGACCTTGCCGGCCCAAAAAGGGGCAGGGAGGGGGGCTCATTTGCGGTTGTGAATGACGCAACTCGCGTTATATTTAGGGGTTTGGACGAAGATGTCGCGAGCAAGCCTTGGCTGGTCATTGAACCGAGCCGAGATTTTGTTGGGAATTTGTCGTCAGGTGAGTTGTTGGTTCCGCCATCCCTGGAAGAGATTTTGGGTGCATGGCTTGTGAGCTTCTAATCCCTGGTTGAGGAATGCGTCCGATCTTCGGCAGGCCAAGGGACTTGGCTTTGCGGATTTTGCTACACGGGTTGGTCAGTTAAGGAATTCGAACGATGGCTGAGTGCGAGTTTTGCGACAAGAAAAAGAGCATGGGTAATCAGATCGAGACCCGTGGTAAGGCCAAGTACTTGGGTGGTGTTGGTACGAAGATCACGGGCATTACCCGCCGTGAGTTCAAGCCAAATCTGCAACGGATCAAGATCACGACCCCAAACGGCACGAATCGCACAGTGAATATCTGCACGCGATGCCTGAAGAAGGGGATCGTTCGCAAGGCTGTGAAGCAAGCTCCTTTCAAGCTTCCAGTGGATCTGAAGGCGAAGGCCGCTCCTGCAGTTGCAGTCGCTGCAAAGCCTGCTGCTCCAGCCGCTAAGCCGAAGACAAAGCCAAAGTCTGGTAAGTAGTCACTAGGGCATGGGACTTTGGTGTCCCGTGTTCTGACAACTGCCGGTCGGTTTTGAAACGCGTAAAGTGAGGCGATTGCGAACATGGCATTAACCGTCAAAGAAACGGAAAAGGTTTCTCTGCTGGGCCGTTTGTTGCTGTCCGCTGAGGAACTGCAAACGATGACGAACCAGCTGGGGCGCATCGTAGGCTATGTCGAGCAGTTGTCGGAACTAAATACCGATGGGGTCGAGCCAATGGCCCACCCCTTACCTATGCAAAATGTCTTTGCAGACGATCGTTTGGGAGAGCACTTGCCGCGTGAAAAGGCGCTTGCAAATGCTCCCAAGAAGGACTCGGAGTGCTATCGCGTCCCTGCGGTTTTGGGCGAGTGATCCCGAGGCCAAGCTGGCCTTTTTGATCGTTCACCTACGTTCTTCTTGCGTAGCTTCTCTCCCAGCCCCGAATAGGGGCTGTTTGCGTTTTTAATCAGTCTGGACTTGGGCTCCAGCACGCTGCTTGATCCAATTTTCGCAAATGGAAATTGGAGGGGCAGGGCAGGGGAGCGCTGGTTTTTCCACAAGAGTTTTTTGCAGATTGATGCAGCAACCTATGGCATTGATTCAACAGACCGCTACGGAACTTTTGGACCGCTTGGCACAAGGGAAAGTCTCCTCGGTGGAGCTTACCAAGGCATACCTCGACCAGATCGCCAAGCAAGATGGCACTATCAACGCTTTCCTCAGCGTTGAGCCCGAACGTGCGCTCGCACGTGCCAAGCAGATCGACGAAAAGCGGGCCGCCGGAAAGCCGGTCGGTGCGCTCGGTGGTCTGCCCGTTGCCATCAAAGACGTGATTTGCACGGAAGGCTGGAGGACGACTTGTGCCAGCAAGATGCTGGAAAACTTTGTGCCGCCGTACGATGCAACTATCGTCAAGCGACTCGCCGCCGCCGATGCCGTATTGATCGGCAAGACGAACATGGACGAGTTCGCGATGGGGGGCTCGACCGAGAACAGCGCGTTTAAGAAGACCAAGAATCCTTGGGATGTTTCGCGTGTTCCTGGTGGAAGCAGCGGTGGTGCGGCAGCCTGTCTTGCCGCTCAGATGGCTCCACTTTCTATCGGTACGGATACGGGGGGCTCGATTCGCCAACCGGCTGCATTTTGTAACGTCACCGGACTTAAGCCGACGTATGGCCGCGTGAGCCGTTTTGGGCTGATCGCGTTTGCCAGTTCGCTAGATCAGATTGGCCCAATGGCCTGGTCCGCAGAAGATGCGGCATTGCTGCTGGAAGTTTTGGCCGGGCACGACCCGCTTGATTCGACCAGCGCCGATATCGCGGTTCCGAAGTACAGCGAAAGCGTTAACAAGCCGCTGGCCGGTTTGAAGCTAGGACTGGTGCGAGAGCACTTTGGACCCGGTCTAAATGCTGAGGTGGAACAATCGGTTCGCGAAGCGCTTAAGGTTTACGAGTCGCTGGGGGCCAAAATCGTTGATGTCTCTTTGCCGCATAGCAAGTACGGCATTGCTACCTATTACATCATCGCGCCAAGCGAGGCATCGAGCAACCTCGCTCGCTACGATAGCGTGCACTACGGATATCGCACCGAAGAAAAGGCGATGCTGGAAAAGCTTGCTCAAGAGCAAAAGCAACTTGAGGCTGCCGGCGATGCGGTCGGGCTGAAGAACCTGGACTCTTCGCTGATTCGCATGTATCGGCAATCGCGTGCAGAGGCCTTTGGTGGCGAAGTCAAGCGACGCATTATGCTGGGAACTTACACATTAAGTGCCGGCTACTACGACGCCCATTATGTGAAGGCGCTAAAGGTTCGACGCTTGATTCGCAACGACTACGATGCGGCCTTTGAGAATGTGGACTTCATCGTCGGCCCAACTACGCCGAATCCTGCATTTCGACTTGGCGAAAAGACAGACGATCCACTCGCGATGTACTTGGAAGATTTGTACACCGTCAGCGCGAACTTGGCGGGCGTCGGTGGCATGAGCATTCCTTGCGGCATGACCAAAGGGGGCCTACCGATTGGCCTGCAATTGCAATGTCGTCCGTTTGATGAAGAGCGATTGCTGCAAGCGGGTGCGATGTTCCAAAAGGCAACGGATTGGCATCAAAAGCGACCCACGCTTTCGTAACAGGACAAGCGAGTCTTCTCACGCGACGGGCAAACTTAGCAACGAACTTTCCCAAAGCAAATTGAAGTTGAACTGACTATGGCTGAGCATTCGTACGACCTGATTATTGGCTTGGAAGTGCATGTTCAATTGCAGACCCAGACCAAGCTCTTTTGCCGCTGCAGCACAAAATTTGGCGCCGCCCCCAACACGCAGACATGCCCCATTTGCATTGGTATGCCGGGGACACTGCCCGTGATGAATCGTGAGGCCTATCGCCTGGCGCTGAAGACGGCCGTTGCGCTGAATCTTGAAATCCCTGAATTCACCAAGTGGGATCGGAAGAACTATTACTATCCCGATTTGCCCAAGGGGTATCAGATCAGCCAGTTCGACTTGCCAATGTCGCAAAACGGTTGGCTGGAAATCTCTGATCCTAAGGGAGAGTTTGCGACCAAAAAGATCGGCATCATTCGTGCCCACTTGGAAGAAGACGCCGGCAAGAGCTTGCATGATGAAGTGGCTGGAAAAGCGGACACGCGCGTGGACCTCAACCGCACGGGAACGCCGCTGCTGGAAATCGTTTCTGAGCCGGACATGCGTAGCACGAAAGAGGCCCGCGCTTATCTGACAGAACTCAAGTTGCTGCTGACGTATTTGGGTGTTTCGGATTGCAATATGCAGGAAGGAAGCCTTCGCGTAGATGCGAATGTGAACCTTCATATTCATACGCCAAATGGGAAAGTGGCGACGCCGATTGTTGAGATCAAGAACCTCAACAGCTTTCGCCATATCGAGCGAGCACTGGCTTACGAAGCTTCGCGACAATACGAAGTGTGGCAAGAGACGGGCCGTACGATCAAAGATTACCCGAAGCAAACGCGTGGATGGAATGATGCCAAGGGAGCCACGTTCTCACAACGTGAGAAGGAAGACTCTGCGGACTATCGTTACTTTCCCGATCCCGACCTTGTCCCGGTTGTTACACCCAAGGCAGAAAGTGATGCCGTTCGTAATAGCCTGATCGAACTGCCGGCAGCCATTCGCCATCGCCTTGAAAATACGTACGGCATTTCCGCCTACGACAGTGATGTGATTGTTTCGCAAGGACGTTACTGCGTCGACTATTACGAGGCGGTTGCAAAAATTGGTGGTGACGGCAAAAAGGCCGCCAACTGGGTCACGCAAGAAGTACTGCGGGTTCTCAACGAAGAGGGAAAGAGCCTGCAAGAGTTTTCCTTGACGCCGGAAACACTCGGCGGCCTAGTGAAGATTGTTGCCTCGGGCGACCTGGAAGTTACTCGCGCCAAAGAAGTCTTTGCCGACATGCTTACTAGCGGACGCAGTGCCCCCGATTCGATGGCCGCACTGGGTATCGCCAAGGTGGACATGTCTGAACTGGAAGCGATTTGCCGCGAGCTAGTCGCCGCCAATCCCAAAATCGTTGCCGACGTAAGGTCGGGCAAACAACAAGCGGTGGGATCGCTGCTGGGGCAAGCCAAACGCAAAAACCCCAATGCCAATCCCAATGATGTACGGCGGATTTGCCTTGAGATCATCGAGAAGCTTTAGGCCTTAAGCCTCCGGCAACTGGACACCTGGCAAGCAAGACAAAACACTCCATTTTTGCTTAAAAAGTATTCAGAAGATTGCGCGAACATTTCAACAACTCACGCGTCTTAGATGAAGGGGCGAGGATCTCGTCCGACAGTAAGGGCAGGGGGCCCAAGCACAAACAGAAGGCCTGCCAGCACTTACGAAGCAACAACAAACAACAAGTTAATACATAGGCATTTAAGTCGTTTTTGAATCAGGATTAGGTGGAGCCGTGAAGAGAGTAGGAATGGTTGGTTGGCGGGGAATGGTGGGTTCGGTTCTGATGCAGCGCATGCAGGCTGAAAACGACTTTGCCCAGGTAGAACCTGTCTTCTTTTCGACCTCGAGCGTAGGGGGCGACGGCCCTGAGGTTGCAGGGAAGGGGCGCGGCAAACTGGCCGATGCAAAGAGCATTGAAGCGCTTAAGCAGATGGATGTGATCATTACGTGCCAAGGCGGGGACTATACCCAAGAGGTATTCCCAAAGCTGCGTGCGGCCGGCTGGAATGGATACTGGATCGATGCTGCTTCCACACTGCGCATGAAGGATGATGCGGTCATTATTCTTGATCCGGTCAACATGGACGTGATTAAGAGTTCGCTGGCCAATGGTGTAAAGAACTTCGTTGGTGGAAACTGCACGGTCAGCCTTATGCTGATGGCGCTTCAGGGGCTGTTCCAACGTGGACTGGTCGAATGGATGACGTCGATGACGTACCAAGCGGCATCCGGGGCAGGGGCCCAGAACATGCGAGAACTGCTTTCCCAAATGGGCAAGGCACACAGCAGCGTGGAAAGCCTACTGGCGGATCCTGCGTCTGCCATTTTGGAAATTGATCGCCAAGTGGCTGCAACGCTGCGTGACGACAGCTTCCCTACCGCAAATTTTGGCGTTCCCCTGGCGGGCAGCCTCATCCCTTGGATCGACAAGGATTTGGGGAACGGACAAAGCAAGGAAGAGTGGAAGGGACAAGCTGAGACCAACAAGATCCTTGGGATTACCGGCGAAAAGACGATCCCGGTTGACGGAATCTGCGTTCGCATTGGTGCCATGCGTTGTCACAGCCAAGCGATGACGATCAAGCTGACCAAGGATGTACCTTTGGCAGAGATCGAAGGGATGCTGGCCACTGCGAATCCTTGGGCGAAGGTCGTACCGAACCAGCGTGACGCAAGCATGAAGGAACTAACACCGGCAAAGGTGACGGGAACGCTTAGTGTTCCGGTTGGTCGCCTACGCAAGATGGAATTGGACCGCGCAGCGCCAGGGCGATTCCTATCTGCATTTACAGTCGGTGACCAGCTCTTGTGGGGTGCCGCTGAACCGCTTCGCCGGATGCTCAGGATCTTGGTGGACGGCTAGATGAGAACAATCTTTGGACCGACCTATTCGCTGACGATTGCGTATGACGGTACAAACTTTGGTGGTTGGCAATTGCAGCCGAACCAAAGAACGGTCCAGGGAGAGCTTCAGCAGGCGTTTCGTATTATCACGCATGAAGATATTCACTGCGTGGCCAGCGGGCGCACCGATGCTGGCGTGCATGCCTTGGGGCAGGTGGTTAGCTTTGTCTCGCAAACAAACATTCCGCCGGATGTGCTCAAAAAGGCGATTAATAGCCAACTTCCCGACGATATGCATGTCTTTAGCATTCGTCGAGAGCAGGAGGGGTTTCACGCGATTCGCGACGCCGTTCGAAAGCGATATCGCTATGTGATTCAGGATGGCCATACGCCGGACATCTTTGCACATCGCTATTCGTGGTGGATCTATCATCCGCTGGACGAGAAGGCGATGCACCGAGCGGCCCAATCTTTGGTTGGGTATCACGATTTTGTGAGCTATCAGACGACAGGCTCTTCTCGAATCACCACCGAGCGAACCGTTCATGAGGTCTTGGTGGAGCGCCAGCCTAGCGAACGACTGACAAAGATCGTCGTGGAAGTCGAGGCGGATGGATTCCTGTACAACATGGTGCGAAACATCGTCGGGACGCTGATCCCTGTTGGACGGGGAAAGCGAGGGGAGGATTTTCCTGCCCAGGTGCTTGCGGCCAAGGATCGACGCAAAGCCGGCGTGACCGCGCCTCCCCAGGGTCTCTTTCTGATGTCGGTGGAATATGATATTTCACCGTTAGACGCGACACCCAAAGCGTCTGCCATTACGGATTCGGAAGACGATTCTTCCATGGATGAGCCACCATTCGCTTGAAGCAGCAGGGGAGTAAAGCATGCGGATTGCCCACGTCATCACAAGAATGGTGGTTGGCGGCGCGCAAGAAAACACGCTTTACAACTGCCAAGATCTCCTTCAGGACTTTGGGGATGAGGTCCTGCTGGTTACAGGCCCCGCTCTGGGACCCGAAGGAGACTTACTGGGGCAGGGGAGGGGACTGCCAGTACCAACGGAGATTGTGCCGAGCCTACGCCGGGCCATCTCACCGCTGCAGGATTGGACAAGCTACTTTGCTCTTAAGCGAGTGCTAAAAGCCTTTAAGCCGGACGTCGTACATACGCATAGCGCGAAAGCTGGCATTTTAGGGCGCATGGCTGGCACGGCCCTTCAGGTTCCGGCTGTGGTTCATACGGTGCACGGCGCACCTTTTCATCCCTATCAGAGTGCCCTTGCGCGAAATTTCTTTATTTGGTGTGAGCGGTACGGGGCCAAACGTTGCCATGCCATGATCAGCGTGGCCGATGCGATGACCGACCTGATGGTGAATGCCAAAGTGGCCTCGCGTGAGAAATTCACAACCATCTTCAGTGGCATGGAAGTCGAACCGTTCTTGGAGGCAGACCAGTTTCGCCAGGAAACACGCGAAGCGCTGGGATTTACTGATAGCGACATCGTCATTGGGAAGATTGCCCGGCTCTTTCACCTGAAAGGGCATCACGACGTTGTTTTAGCGGCCCAGGAAGTGGTTGCCAAACTTCCCCAGGCAAAGTTCCTGTTCGTGGGAGATGGAATCCTTCGCAGCGAGCTGGAAGAGAAGATCGCCAAGCTCGGACTGACCAAGCACTTTGTTTTTACGGGCCTCGTCCCTCCTCAGCAAATTCCCCGTTACCTGGGGGCCATGGACTTACTGGTCCATGCCAGCTTGCGGGAAGGGTTGGCACGGGCGCTACCCCAGGCGCTGATCTCTGGCAAACCGGTGATTAGTTACGACGTCGACGGGGCCCGCGAAGTTTGCATCACGGGAGAGACCGGCATTCTGTTACCGCCGCAGGATGTTTCTGGTTTGGCGAAAGCGATTGGCGAGTTGGTAGCCGATAAAGGACTGCGAGACCGCTTGGGCTTCGAGGGACGGCGACGCTTTAGCCAGCAGTTTGACCACCATTTTATGACCCAGCGGATTCGCGAACTGTACCAGCGATTGCTTCACCAAGCCCGCTAGAGGGGCGTAATCTCTAAAAAACGGGCTGTAAATCGGACTCTAACCCTGTTTTTTGCCGAAAGGGCGATGCTGGCAGAGCTTCATGGTTTTGCTGTACGCCGGCGCTTGCTCTTTAACCACAAGCGGAACTGGTTTAGACTGGAGGGGTTAAAGGGTTATGCGGAAGACGTAAATCGCAGCCAGTCTAGCATTTAGGTAAAATCTACCGTGACCAGAGTTCGGGACTTTCTAGGGCCTTATCGGTGCGTTCGACTCATTCGAGTGGGATCCACCTGCCAAGTTTGGGAAGCCGCCAAGCAAGGGGAATCGACGCGTTATGCACTGAAGGTGCTGCGCGAAGACCTGCGCCTGGACCGTGCACTCGTGGGCGAACTCAAACATGAGTTTGAAGTCGGCCAAAAGCTGCGGCACAAGAACATCATTCGCATCCATGAGTTCAATACGGAAAATCAAACTCCGTACTTGGTGATGGAACTGTTTGAGTTTCCCAACCTCAAACTTGTACTGCGACAAGGGGCACAAGCGCTGGCTTACTTGGCCAACACGATTATCGAACAATCGGCCGAGGCGTTGTTCTACTTGCATGGAGAAGGCTGGGTCCATCGCGACGTTAAGCCGGACAACTTCCTGGTCAGTGACGAAGGGGTCGTCAAGCTGATCGACTTTGCGATTTCGCAAAAGATGAAGACCGGCCTTTCGGCGATGTTTAACTTCGGCGGTGGCAAAATCCAAGGAACGCGGAGCTACATGTCTCCCGAGCAGATTCGTGGGCAGAACCTCGATGCACGCTCCGACATCTATAGCTACGGTTGCCTGCTGTTTGAATTGCTCTCGGGAAAGCTGCCCTTTACGGGAGACAACTCGGACGACCTTTTGAAGCGGCACTTGAGCGCACCGATTCCGTCACTGCAGGTTTACAACGAGAACGTCACCAGCGAATTTAGCGCTTTGATTCGGCGCATGATGGCGAAAGACCGCAAGGATCGGCCTTCGTCCATGTGGGAGTTTTTGAAGGAGTTTAAGAACCTTCGGCCGTTCAAGGTGGTTCCCAAGCCACCGGAGGGAAAGATCATGCTGCCACGAGAAGAACGTGTATCTCCCGATGATTTGAAGAAGAAAGCTTCGCCTGGCGGTGGTTAGTGGTCATCGGATAGACCCGACCTAACCTGTGCGATTACTTAGAGAACTCAGCATTCCTTAGGAATAGAAAACATATGTCAAACGGCGGATCCACTCACGGCCTGGACTTTGAACAGCCCATCTTGGAATTGGAAGCCAAGCGTCGCGAACTAGAACTTCAGGCGCTGCGCAGCCCCGATGTGGACGAAGAGCTTCGTCAGGTCAAAAGGCAACTCGCGGACGTTACCAAGCAGGTTTACTCGAGCCTAAGCCCTTGGCAAGTCGTACAGGTTTCGCGGCATAAAGATCGGCCGTACACCTCAGACTATTTGTCTTTGGTCTTTGAAGAGTTTGTCGAGCTTCACGGCGACCGTAAGTTTGGTGACGATCGGGCGCTTTTGGCAGGCTTTGCCAAATTGGATAAGAATAAGGTCATGGTGGTAGGCCACCAAAAGGGCCGTACCTACAAAGAACGCCAAGCCTGTGCGTTTGGCTGCGCCCATCCTGAAGGCTATCGCAAGGCGATCCTCAAGATGAAGATGGCCGAAAAGTACAACCTGCCGGTGATTTGCTTCATCGACACCCCGGGAGCCTATCCAGGGATTGGGGCCGAGGAGCGGGGTCAATCCCAAGCGATTGCCGAAAGCATGTACGAGATGTCCCGCCTACAGACGCCGGTCATCTGCATTGTTATTGGCGAAGGTGGCAGCGGCGGCGCCCTGGGGATCGGCGTTGGGGACAAGGTGGCCATGCTGCAATACTCTTACTATTCGGTCATTAGCCCCGAAGGTTGTGCCGGCATCCTGTGGAAGAGCCACCAGTACGCCGAGCGGGCCGCCAAGGCGTTGCGATTCACCTCCAGCGATTTGCTACGGCTTGGGGTGGTCGATAACGTCATTGAGGAGCCGCTGGGAGGCGCCCATCGGGACCACCACCAAATGGCTCTTCGGGTCAAGCAATACCTTCAGAAAACGCTACGCGAATTGCTGGCCCAGCCGAAGGCAACTTTGCTGGACGGCCGGTACGAAAAGTTCCGTCGCATGGGCGTGTTTTTGGACTCGCCAGCCACCCTCGTAGAAGGCGCCGCAGCGAACTAGTTTCACGCGGTTTGAATCGCATCAATAACGACATCTCAACACGCTGCACTTCGACGTGCGGCGTGTTTTGTCTTCTTGGTCATGCATGGCCGCACCAAGGGGAGTGGAACGCATGAGAAACCAGGGCTTTGGAAGCCGCAGTGAGGCCCAGGGAAAGCAATATTCAACGTCCGATAATGTTTCTCCGCTTTTGTGGAACTCTTCAAAAAGTAGGGAAGAGTCGGGGCTTATTGAGACAGGAGGCCCTGACAGTAGGGGTCCCTCTCGTAACTTCGCTGGTTCCCCCGAAGGAACTAAAACGCGAGACCCGAAAAAAAGTTCTGAAAAAAATCTCCGGTTCGATGCTCCGACCGTCTTGCAGCCAGCTGAGCACGCATCGAAGAAGGGCAGGCCGCGAAGCGGCCCCGGCAGGGGTGTCCCTTGGTAACACGACACCCCAAAGTAGCCAAAAGCCATACTATCGAGGTAGCCTAGACACATTACACCTTGCCTGCCATGTGCAACACGGAAAGCACTGGCCGAAGACATTCGCCAACCTGGAAGCGGTTCGGCAAACGGCTCTTAAGGAACACAAGCGGCAGCGGGTGAAGCTGGCGGGCCGGGAATGGTGGGTGCTCAATGCTCATCCTGTGAACATGGGCAAGGCTCAAGCTCAAGTCGTTTTGGAATCCAACGGCGTTACGCTGCTCGTCAACGATGTGGCCGCGTATTCGAAGGATCAGGCGAACCTCTGGCTGCAATTCGGATCAATGCCGTTCCTGGCCACTACCACCTATGAGTCGGCCTTAGACCTCTACGCTTTTAGCTTCTTGGAGCGGCTCAGAGTTCGCCGCATACGTTCTTCGCCTCAAACGGTTCATTACTGCTTGGACGCTGGCGATCTTCCAATGTCTTACTTCGCAGAAGCGAAGCAAAACGGGTGTTACACCTCGCGGACCAAGAAGCGGCGGGCATACGAAGGGGATGAAAGTGGCGTCGAGACGCTGTACTTCGGGGAACGGCCAAACTCTCAGGGTCGCCTCTACGACAAGCTGTTGGAGTGCCGTCTTAAGTGGGCAAAAGGAGGGCAGGAGAAATTCCGGAATATCGTGGCTAACCGCTTCGATGGCGTTACTCCTGAACGGATCACACGCATTGAATGGGAGTTAAACCGCGACATCCTGCGGGACAAGTTTGCTGTTAATGATTGGGAAAACGATTGCACGCAGAAACTGGGGACCATTATGGAATACATGTCACATGATTTCCTTCGCTTCACCGAGGAGCCTGTTGATCGAGCGAATAACCACCAATCGCGGGCGAAAACGTCGCCGGAATGGGAGCATGTTCAGAACTCGCTCAAAGCTAACCTAGAGGGCAGGAATCTACCAATTGAAAAACATAAGGCCGAACCAATGACCTGTGCGGAGAAGTATCGAAACGCTTGGTATTACGCTATGTCCGGCATGGCTTTCGAAGGGTTTCGCACGAGGGATAAGGGGGAACTCCTCGCGTACTTCGAAGACAAGATGTTGGAAAACCTTCCGGCAGACTGGGCGGATCGGCTGGAGGAAAAAAACGAACTGGCCGACCAGAGGCGATTCAATCACATAGATGAAACGACGTTTCCGGATGAGGTCGAGGAAGACGACGAAGACGACGACGCTTCCCAGGTTCAAACGGTTATCTGCTTCGAATAGGTCAGCCTGCCAAACAATGGCGATATCGCCACGATAGCGGAGTGGTACAAACATGGAAAAACCACAGGAAAAACGAGGTAGGAATCATGTGGCCGTTCATCTTCGACTTGATGCCGAATTGGTGGCGTGGATGGATCAAGAGGGCCGCCGGCAGCGGCGGCCTAGGGCGTATGTGATCATGCAAGCGCTGCAAATGATGAAAGCCGTAAGGCAGGAATGGGAGAAGGGAGAAGCCCCATGACGATCAGACCCAAGCGGAGAGGCCAAAGGCTTTGGAATTGGACCGAGAGAATACATATTCCGGTCCCGCTGAAGCTCAAGGCAAGCGTTTTGAGGGAAGCACGCGATAGCCGTGTTTCCGTTTCCGCGTGGGGCTATGGCATTGTGGTTGCGGCCCTTGAGAATCCGGCCTGGCTCGCTGCTGGGATGGAAGTGCTAGAGCGGCTCGAACTCGAAGCAGCGGCCCGAATTAAGAAATCAATGCGGTAGCCTGCTCCCTGGTGATCGCGTGCCCCATGAACGCAGCGTAGCAAGGGCGTGGGGCAGGCAACCAGGGCAGGGCGGGGAACTCGTTAACGGTCGTTTACGGCGTCCCTGAGTCCTAATAGGGCTCCCGCGTGCCCCTTCGCTTTCATCCCGCCGCTCACAAGAGCACCGGCGGGTGACAAGCGAACGGGGTAACCCCCTTTGTTTTTGTTCGTCCGTTCCCAGTCTTAGGAGGTTAACATGTCCAGAGGAAAGCCGATTACACCAGCCGATTACGCCAAGAACCAAAATCAGGCCCCTGGCCATGAGGTTTGGGGGCCGACCGAAGGGACGTTGATTTGTCTTCACGTTCCTGGTGGTCGTATGGAGTTTCACTTCCACGAGGGTTTAAGCATCGAGGAGGCGGATCGGCTTAACCGCCAATTCAAGTCTTGCAAGTCGTTCGATTCAATCGTGGCAGCGGCTCGAAGCATGGCCGCCGAAACCAACCAAAACACCGATTTGAAGATTGTCGAGGTATAGCGGGTGCTTCATTTGGGTAACCTCCAAGAGGCGGCGGCCCGGAGTGCGGACCGGAGGAGGAGGAGCGGGACGCGACGACGATCGAGCGGCTCCGCACTGCTAGGGCCATCCCATGATGGAAGGCACCAAAAAAGGGCTTGCGTTAACCGGCACTTCTAGCCGATGATTCTCCCAGCCAAGAAACGAGAAAAGCCACGGGCGCCAACCCATGGCTTTTCTATCTTTTCTTTGTCGCGTGTTGGGTCGGGAAAACCCTCTCGCGTTAGCAAGTGCCTGGGCTTTCACCCCAGGGCTTTACACATTCAGGAATGGAACTCCTAACGTGCGTCGTAACTCTACATCGGCCGCCTCCGAATCTCAAGGCGAGTCTTCTTTGGTACGGGATTTGAAACACTCGGAAACGGCCTCCGCAACGTCCGATAATGTTTCTTATGTTCGGTTGCGCTATGGTTTTTGGCCTGGAATACGCATATTTGGGTTTTGAGGCCGATTTGGGCTACTTGGGCCCTGCGGACCTCTCAGATGGCAAGCGAGCATATGAGTGCGGACTTCTTTGGGACAACTGGAAACGTGATGCGTGAGTGAGTTTGAGTGTGAACTTTGCTCTGGCCGCGACCTGGTTGGCGAGGAGAAAATCGAACCCGCTGAAGCGTTGATTTCGACCCGCGTGCGGAGGCCCAATTGGACCCCAAAAACGGGCTCGGCCGACAGTTGCTTCCAAGGCCCCCAAACGGCCTTTGGCCCCCTGCCCAACCTGCCTTCCGATTGCCCTGTGAACCTGATCAAAAAGCTTGGTCCTTTGGCACCTCAGCCGGCCATCGCGCCAGGCGATAAGCTTGGCCGAAATCGGACGGTGACGATTGCCTTAGAAGCCACGGCTTGACGATGAGTAGCCCCCTGCCCCCGGCTCATCATCGGCGGTCCCATAGGAACCGTTGGCCGGAGCGTACAGCGACTTGGCTGGCTTGCTGGAATAGATCGAACGCTTGTCGGCGGTCTCTGCTTGGCTGGAAGCCCGATTGAGCGTGTCTTCGGTCGGCGTGTACTGGATTTGCTCGTCGAGGTTTTTGATGTACGGAGCAAGTGCTTCGTGGACCTCTTCAGGCATCAATGGGCCAGCACGATCTAAAAGGATGGCGATATAGCGACCGCTCTTGGACTGGGCAATGAGCTGACGCTGGGCCTCACTCAGGAGAGTCAACCCAAACAGCGTGATGATTGCACACAGCAAAACCCCTTTTGCCATCCCAAGCAGGGCACCCAACTGATGGTCAAATTCCTTCAGCTTTACCTTCTCGATAACATCGGCAATAAGGTTGAAGGCGACCCAGACTACCAAAGAGGTCGCTAAGAATAGGACCAGCATTGCCAGGAAGGTGTCGTAGGGAGCTTTGATCTCGATTGATTGATTCAGCAAGTTCGTCATGGGAGCACGAAACTTTACTGAGACAAAGTAGCTCACCACCAGAGATGCAATGGAAGCCACTTGCCATGCGAGCCCTTTCCAGAACCCCCAGACAACGGCGACCACTAACACCACCAACATGAAAAGATCGTAGCCTTGCATTTCCGCCACTTCCTCAAGCCGTGTGATCGTTGACGATTCGTTGCGCTGAAATCCACCCGCCAATTGGCGCATGGAGTCCCTCGACGCGCGGAGTATAGCGACTGATCGCCGAACGACGAAGATCATTGCGACAAGGCAGGGGGCCCCTACCGAAAATTGCTAGCGGATGCTGTTATCGGAATGCCAAACGCGGTGCTCAGCGACTGCGATCGTTCGGATTTGTCTCGACACGAATTCCACGATTTGCTAGTTAAACGCCTGGGAGAATCTTGCGATCACTAATTGCATCCACTCCCCTACCCTATTTGCTTGCGACCTGATGTTTAACTGTACTTCGCCATGAACCAGTCGGACCTTCGAAAAGCGGCGATCCTGCTAACCAGTTTGCCCCAAGAACAGGCGGCAGAGCTGCTGGCGAAGCTGTCTCCTAAACAGGTGGAAGCGGTCACCATCGAGATCGCGAAGCTGGAGCGGATTACCTCCGACGAACAAAGTGGCATCATTCGCGAATTTGCCGACGTGAACCCGAATTCTTTGGGAGGCAGGCCAGGGGGCATCGAAGTTGCTAAATCGCTGGTGGAAAAGGCGCTGGGAAGCAGTGCCAACAGCACGCTCGACAATATTCGATCCTCGATTGAAGCGTTGCCATTTGGCTTTTTGAAGAAGGTCGACCCGCAAAACCTGCTGACCTATATCATCGATGAGCATCCCCAAACCATTGCGCTGATCCTTTCGCACCTGCCGCCGACCTATGGGGCAGAAATCATCAAGGGGTTGCCCACGGAACGGCAGCAAGCGGTGGTTCGGCGAATTGCCAACATGGGACAGACCAACCCTGAGGTGATTCAAGAGGTGGAGCGTGGCCTGGAAGCTCGGATGGCCAACCTCATGAATCAATCGTTTGAGAAGGCGGGAGGGGTCGAAAGCGTTGCGGAAATCTTAAACGTGACCGACCGCGCCACTGAGCGAAGCTTGCTTGAAGCACTCGCTCAAGAGGATCCATCACTGGTTGAAGAGATTCGACGCCTCATGTTTGTGTTTGAAGACCTGCTGAAGCTCAATGACAAGGAGATTCAGGCAGTTCTGAAGAATGTCGAAAACAGCCAGTGGGCAATGGCACTGAAGGGAGCGAGCAGCGACCTGAAGCAAAAGGTGCTTGGCAACCTCTCTAGCCGGGCCGCAGCGACGCTCAACGAAGAGATGGAATATCTAGGAAGCGTGAAGCTGGCCGAAGTCGAGCGGGTCCAGCAGCAAATCGTCGACGTGGTCCGAAAGCTAGAAGACGCCGGCGAAATCAATCTCCATTCGTCCGAAGAGAACGAAGAGTACATCAAGTAGTCTTCGTCCTTGGCTGGAACCACCAGCTTATCCTTTTAGGCCAAGATGTCGCGAATCACTTGGCCATGAACATCGGTCAAGCGCATGTCTCGCCCGCTGAAGCGGAACGTGAGCTTACGATGATCAACACCAAAGAGGTGCATCATCGTCGCGTGCAGGTCGTGAACCTCGACCTTGTTCTCCACCACTTTGTAGCCGAATTCATCGGTCTGGCCGTAGATCGTGCCTCCCTTGATACCGCCACCCGCCATCCAAATGGAGAAGCCAAACGGGTTGTGGTCGCGGCCATCGGAACCTTGAGCGAATGGGGTGCGCCCAAACTCGCCAGCCCAAACCACCAGCGTCTGATCGAGTAGACCACGGCGAGATAGGTCTTCTAGTAGGCCAGCGATTGGCTGATCAACGGCGCGGGCGTTGTCTTCATGCCCCTTTTTGAGGTTGCCATGCTGATCCCAGCGATCATGACCCACATTGGGGCAGGTCAACTCAATGAAGCGCACGCCTTGTTCGACCAGGCGACGTGCCAAAATGCACTGACGGCCGAAGGAAGCGGTTTGCGGGAATTTTGAATCGAGGCCGTAGAGCTGCTGCACTTCTGCGGTTTCATTCGAAAGATCAGTGAGCCCCGGCACCACCGTCTGCATGCGATAGGCTAACTCGTAGTTGGCGATCGCAGCATCGATATTGGCCTCATGGCCAGCCTGCTTTTGGCGAAGCTGATCAAGCTGACCAATGAGGCCCAGCTTGTTCTTTTGCAGCTGGGCGGTGGCTTCTAAGCGGTTCACATTGGCGACCGGTGGATTGCTGGCCGCAAAGAGTGAGCCTTGAAAGGTTGCAGGCAGGAAGCCACTGTTGAAATTGTCGAGGCCACCGGGTGGAATCAATCCACCATTGATGACCACATAGCCGGGCAGATCTCGACATTCACTTCCTAGGCCATAAGTAAACCAAGCACCCATGCTAGGACGCCCTTGCAACCCTGTCCCGGTGTGCAAGAAGTAGTTGGCAAACGTGTGCTCGGGAAAGTTACTGGTCATGGAGCGGACAACGGCCAGCTTGTCCACATGCTTGGCCACATGCGGAAAGAGGTCGCTGACCGGCGTGCCCGATTGGCCGTACTGATTGAAGGCCCAAGGAGAGCCAAGGGTGGCCCCATTATTATTGAATTGGGTCGGCTCCACCTTCATGGCAAATGGCTTGCCATTTTCGGCCGTAAGCCGGGGCTTGGGATCAAACGTATCGACTTGGCTAGGCCCACCATCCATATAAAGGAAGATGCAATTGCGAGCCTTGGGAGGATGATGCAGTGTCGTCAAGCTTCCCAACGGTTTGGCAATTGACAGAGAGCCGGCCTCTGCCTCGGCGGCAAAACTAGCCCCGGAGAGTTCTCCCGAGGCCCACAGACTGGCCAGTGCAACTGCCCCGAAGCCATTGGCTGCTTGGCTGAGTAGCTGACGACGAGAAATCGGCAATGGACGCAGGCGTTGGCAAGGATACATAAGATGTTTACTCACAGTTAACGACCATCATTCAACTTTTCGCGCATCCCTGCTTACTGCAAGTAGATGAACTCTTTCGTGTTGATCAAAGCATGGCAAAGATCGGTCCAAACTCGGACATCATTGACACGATCACTTGCAGACAGCTTGTACTCTTCCCCTTGCTGTTGCAGGAACTGCCCAGCGATTGCTAGTTCGTCTGGCGTGACCGAGCGACCGAAGGCTGTTTGATAGAGATTCTCGATACGTTCATTGGGAGTAGCTGCGGGAAGTTCCTTAAGAACTTTTTCCGCCCACAGGCGAGCCTGCCCGACCACAAACGGATCATTCAGCAGAATGAGGGCCTGGGCCGGCACATTGGAGACATTCCGTCGTCCCATCGTACTGAAGGGAATTGGCGAATCGAACGCCAACATCATCGGCGAAAGGAAGTTACGGCGAATCGAAATGTACAGGCTACGCCGTCCATTTCCATCTAAGGGGCCATCGGCCGGACGACCACGCCCCTGCATAAAGGCAGAAAGGTTGACGGGAACACTCGGGCCAAATGCCTTTTCATCGAGCCGCCCCGACACGGCAAGGATGGAGTCGCGAATGACTTCCCCTTGAAGGCGGCGAACCGAAGCATGATGCAGCAGGATATTCTCAGGATCGAGCTCATCCCCCTTGGCCAACTGTGCTTTCAGCACGGCTTGTTGGTCTGGCGAAAGGGCAACGGCAACCCCTTCGACACTGGCTGCTTGACGATATACCCCGGAGAGGACGATGGCTCGCACCATACGCTTGATGGAATAGCCTTCTTGCATGAACCGAGTCGCCAGATGATCGAGCAGTTCTGGGTGAGACGGTGGCTGCCCCAATACGCCCATGTTATCACAGCTAGGAACAATCCCTCGCCCCAGTAGATGGTGCCAAAGACGATTCACCGCCACTCGCGCGAACAGCGGGTTTTGAGGGCCAGTCACTTGGTTTGCAAGTTCCAATCGCCCCTTCGAAGCCGTTCCCTCGGCCGGAGTTAACGCGGCCAAAAAGGACATTGGAATTTCAGGGCCAACCGTCTTATTGTTTCCTCGAATGAGCAGATGTTCATTCTGAGGCGAGCCTTCCCACAATGTCATCGCCAGGCGTGAATCCATCTTCACCCCAGTGAGATGCTTTTGGCGACTGGCCACATAGCCTTCACGTAGTTTTTTGAGCTCCGTGGGCCACTCGGGAGTGCCATCCTTCGGGAAAGCATGCGACACCAGCACATTGGCCAGGGTCGTTTCTTCCAGCGTTAGTGGAGTAAGACCTTCGATCTTTCCCAGGATCGTTTCAATAGCTGCGGAGACTTGCTCTTTGGTTAGCGCCCCCTTGGCATCGACTGCGGCCAAGGCATTGGGGCGTGTCACTTTCTGCGGAGCCTGCGGTGCATCGACAACCGCCAACACTTCAAAGTCTTCATTTCCCCGAGGCAATAGCTCAACATGGCAGTTGTGCCCCTTGTAGGGCTGTAAATCTTGGCTTACCCAGCGAACAGGTGTCTTGCTATCGCCCCCCATGTCGATGGCGATTTGGTTATGCAAAGGGCCCAGGATGACAATGTGAGAATCGATGGCGGCATAGGCATGCCCCGAGCCGCGCACCAGGTAATGAAGCCTTCCTGATCGAAGCGTGATGGTCCGCGTCTTGAGCGTTCTTCCCGCACGCCCCCAGCCCGCGATCTTGCCATTTTCATCTTCACTTCCGGCAACGACTGACAAGCCATTCCAGAGAGTGTCGCGGCGGTAACTTCCCACCGTCGCCAAAGACGGCAGAGCTAGCGCCGCTGCGGGATCACGTTCATTTGGCAAGACGATCTGCCCCGGGGGAACGGCCTCAAAGGTAGGCCCGTCACGATAAACAAGCTGCTTGGTCGGATCGGTCGAGGATGGATCAAGTACGACCTGTGCCTCTGCGGAATCTGCAGGAAATTCCCATTGCTCAGTGGCCACCTTCTGGCCCCCTTCGGCGGCAATTCGCTCTGCTAAGGCCTGCGATTGCGGGCGCAGCTTGGCAACAAGCCATTTCGCCAATTCCTTGCGAAAGGCTGCATCTTCTTGGGCAATTGCCGCGGCAACTTGCTCGTGCTGCTGCTGGGTATCAAAGCGGGCCTGATGATAGGAAGCGCTTTGCAGGTAGCCAGCGAGCGCGTAGTAGTCTTTTTGGCTAATCGCATCGAACTTGTGATCGTGGCAGCGTGCGCAGGCTACCGTAAGCCCTAAGAAGGTTTTGCTGAAAACATCCAGCATGTTGTCAAATCGATCCGTTTCATCCTTGCGAATGTCTACGGGAGAATGCACCCATTCACCAAAGAACCAAAATCCGGTTCCCAAGATCGATTCATTGAATCCCTCCTTGGGATTCATGCGCGGCTTCGCCATGAGGTCGCCGGCAATGTGCTCGCGTGCCAGAACATCGTAAGGGACGTCTTGATTGAATGCCCGGATCAAATAGTCACGGTACTGATGAGCATTGGGAACCGTGTAGTCAAACTCATGCCCGCGAGACTCGGCATAGCGGACCAAGTCCATCCAGTGACGTGCAAACCGTTCGCCAAAGTGGGGCGATTCCAGAAGCTGGTCGACCACCTTTTCAAAAGCTTGAGGGGAGCTGTCAGCGACAAAGGCTTGTACCTGTTGCGGCGTCGGTGGGAGGCCGATGAGATCAAAACTTGCCCGGCGCAAAAGCGTCGCACGGCTTGCTTCAGGAAGTGGTGCAAGTCCTGCCTCCTCCAACTTGGCCAGAATGAATTGATCCATGGGATCGCGGGCCCAGCCGGCGGTCTTTACTGCGGGGGGCGCCATCGACTTTAGCGGCTGCCAGCACCAATGAGAATTCTTGCGGGCTTCTAAATCGAAGGCGTCCTTACTCTCTCCCTTTTCTTCATTGGCCTGCTGGGGCCAGTACGCTCCTTGCTTGACCCAAGTCGTTAAGACCTGGATTTCGTCAGCGGGCATCTTGTTCCGTGGAGGCATCTGATAGACCTCCCCGTAGTTGATCGCATCGACAAGTAGGCTCTTCTCGACATTGCCGGGGATGATCGCAGGTCCCGTATCGCCCCCCTTGAGCGATGCGGCACGGGTGTGGAGTCGCAGGCCCCCTTTTGCTTCGGCCGTGTCACTGCCGTGACATTCGAAACAGCGGGCAACCAGGATGGGGCGTACCTTCTTTTCGAAAAACTCCCCCGCAGCAGCCTCTTCGGCCGGCGTGAGCTGCTTGGCTGGCTCATCCTCTGCCCGAACATCCGTAGAAAACCCTGCCGCAAGGAAGGTTCCCAGGACAGCGATTGCGAAGATGCGAAAGTAAGCTCGACAGGGCATAAAAAACTCCACCAACCGAAAGAACTTCATGGGCTGCGACGAATGTTCCGCAAAACCCAAGGAGACCTCTTCGTGGTCGTAGGCCGGATAAAACAGGAGAAAGGGTGGGCCAGTCACACACCGTTACTACAAACCACCATGGAGGACATGGGGACAGTTTTCGATGAGACTGGAAAGTAAGGAGGGAGTGCAGATTTACCGGCCTTTGCGTTTTGCGCAAAGGCTAACGAATCTCCCTTATTGTAGCAGAGTCAAACCAGAACTGTCAAAACTGACTTGCCACGTCGAAGTTGGGGACTAGTCCCACTTCGTGATTGCCTTACGGTGTTTGACGGGCCACCAGCCGTCGATCTTTCGGACGAGCCGATCCACGATTTCGGGATTTTGCGAGGCCAGATTCTTTTGCTCGGTCGGGTCGCTCTCTAAATCAAAGAGTTGCGGGCGAAGTTCAGTACGGGGGTGTGCTTCGGCATAGCGCCCCAGCACCCCATCGTAGGTAAGGATCAGCTTCCAGCGTCCCTCAATCGTCCAGCGATAAAGGAGCGAGGCCTCGGGATCATTGATGTCCGCAACATCATGCGCACAGGCCTCTCCAAATAGGGAGTCACGCGGGATCTCTTTGCCATCCCGAATGTACGGAAGAAGGTTTAGTCCGGGAAGTTCCGGCGGAACCTCCACCCCAGCGGCACCAAGCATCGTCGGCACGACATCGATGCTACTAGCCAACTCTTTACGTTCTCCCGGCTGAATGACGCCGGGCCAACTGAACAAAATAGGCTGGCGCACCCCGCCTTCGTTCGGCGATTGTTTGGACCGGAGTGCAAAGTTCGCTGACTTGGGGTCTTGAATCCAACCGTTGTCGGCAATGTACACAAAGAGGGTGTTGGAGGTCTGCCCTCGCCTGTCGACATGATCAATTAACTCGCCACAGGTTTCGTCAAACCATTCGCACATGGCATAGTAGCGCGCAACATGGATCGATTCCACTTTGTCGCGATACTTCGCCAAAATCCGCTCGGGCGGGTTGTGAGGCGAGTGGGGCAAAAGAGGAGCGTACCAAACATAGAACGGCTTCTTTTGGGCAATCGATTCATCCACAAATTCCAGCACGGGTTTAAGCCCTTCGCGGCCGATCTTTAGTCCGTCGTCTCCATGGCGACCTCCCGGATGAGGAAAACCGCGAGTCATCCCATGCGTGAAACCTCCACGTTGATAGGCCCCCTCCCACCATTTGCCAGACTGATGACTGAGATACCCCTTCTTGGCCAGCAGCTTGGGAACCGTGGGATGTTCATCAATATGCGCAATTAACTTGGCCCGCAAATCCGCATAGGCCGGCGTGTTCGGTTCCGCCAAAGCCGGAGAAGGATCGTTGCCGGAAATCTTATGCTGATGCGAGTAGAGTCCCGTAATCAGCGTCGCCAGCGAGGGGCGACAAAGGGCCGTCGGCACATAGCCTCGGGAAAAACGGGCGCTGCGTGCTGCTGAGCCGATCCAAATTCGGGGTCTTGATGACTGGGTGTCCAGCGAAGCCGTAATCGGTCCAGGCCTGGTCGTCCGAAAGGATAAACACAATGTTCGGCGGTGACTTCTCTGCCCCCCAGCTGGCGCAGGCCAGCCATGAGACGACCAGCTGCAAACACAACATCCATTTAATCCAAGTTATCCTAGCCATGTTATGCCCCGCCCATTTAGACTTTGCTTCCGCCGCCGTTGCATCAAAGAGCTAATGCGTTCGCGTCTACCGCGAATAAGCTCTTAGTCTAATCCAGCAAAAATCGTGCGAAGACAGGGGGGACGGGCTTTTTCGGCAGAGTTTGTCGCCCAGGTTGGGCAAAGCCGCAACTCCCTCGCAAGAAAACGAAACAAGGCTGCTTCACCATAAAGATGAAACAGCCTTGTACGCTGTGGGTAGGTCAAAATATTTCGCTAGTAGTCGTTTACAGCTTCAGGGCAGGCAGGGCTTAGAAGCCCCCTTCCATTCCCAAACGCATTTTCAGCTCTTCGAATTGCTGATAGTACTTGTCACTGCTGGAATGGACATGCTCTGCCTCAGTGATGAACTTGATCTTTTCATCACAGCGAACACCAAAGTTGCGGAAGGCGGCTTCGTATTGGCGAAGCGGATTGCCATAGACAATCAGCAGCTTGTGCTCATCAAATTGAATCTCTTGAGGGATCGCGGGGTTAAGTACCGCAATGCCCGTGCACCCATCGTTCAGGAGCAGGTCTTCATAATCCCACAGGATGCTCTTCAAAATCGGAACATCAATATGTTCACGATAGAGATCGGTGTGCCCTGAAGATTCACGATTGTGGCTCGTTTCAAGAACGACGTCCACTTCGGTTCCCAGGTTATCAATAAGGTCCATGAACACGTCAAAGACAATGTCCCGCGAGGCAGCGGCCATCAAGACCGGCACCTTCGACTTGGTCTCTTCGTCGGTGTAGGAATCGTGGCGATAACCTTGCTGCGGCACCACCTTCAGGTCGAAGGAAGGGCGAATCGCATCGGTTAACTTGAAACTTCCATATTTCGAAACGCCCAAATGGGCTTCTAATGCATCTTCCGACAGCTGCTCAAAGCTGCTGTTGCTCGGGGCGCTGGTGGCGCCTTCATGAAACACACTGCGAAAGAACTTCTTGAGGAAGCCCATCGTAAACCTCGACTCGTTTTTACTGCTGTCTGGGAAACTCATAGGGGTACTAACTGGGAGTTCTGAGCAATCGTAGGTTACAAAATGGGGAAGCTATTCCGTCGTGGGCCGAAATTGCTGGCGATTCTGATCTGCTAGGCCCAAGCCGCACATTCCTCACTCCAGAAAGGGATGGCCAATCCTGGGAGCATTTAGAAATGAGCGTGAGAAAAGGGGGCAAATCATTGCCGAAGACGAGCAAGCTTCAGGCCCCTACATGGGCCCTCGGAGAAACGTACCACCCGACGTGCTGAGCAGCCAGTTCTTGTCCCAAAAAACCAGCGATAATCCACCCTTTAAACTGCGCACCGAATCGACCAGAAAAGCTAGTGAACCCTGGCAAAATATCCGGATCGCCGCGTTACAAACACCACCCCGAAAGAGCGTATTTGCGAATAACTTTGGGCCATTTGCGGTGGCCCCTAGCGGGCAGTGACGGCTATAACGGTTAAAACAGCACCGTGCATGTTGCCGCCTGCACAGTCGTTCTACGTAGTCTGTTCCTGTAAGGATCAATTTTTTTGGCGATCGGAACGTAACTTCTCGCACTCCCTATTCGATACGCGTGAAAAAATGACTTTAGAGTCTTCATTGCCTTGGACCGCTTACGCCGCGGGTGGCTGCCCGAAAAAGCTCCGGGCACCTGATCGGCAGACCGCTCGACTTCCCCGAATCCAGGCAGGTTCCTGGGGATTGATCCTCAGCCTGCTGATTTCCCTCTGTTTGGGGTGCCAGGAGCAGCCCCAAGGGACAGCCAAGACACGGCCGACCTCCAATTCCGGCTCAGGGACGCCGGGATCGGGGCAGTCCCCTCCCCTGCCCCAGGCCTCCTCGAGGCAAATCAAACAGGCCGACAAACCAAGCAGCACTAAAACCCCTCCAGGACCTGCCACCAAAGAATCCAAGCAAAAGTCGCAGCCCCAAGCCCAAACCCCGCAGCAGCCAAGCCAGCCCAAGGATTCTTCAGAAACCACTCCGCCCACCATGGAGTTTTGGGATGCCTACCTGATTCAAGGCTCCCATGTTGGGTACTCCCGCACACGCATCTGGCAACTAGAAGAACAGGGGCAGGCTGTCATCAAGGAGCAGATCGACTCGCAGATGACCATTAAGCGACTGGGGCAAACGCTGGTACAGAAAATGGTATTAGCGAGCACAGAAACATCGCGTGGTGCTCTGATTCGGTGCTTCAGCCAGGTCTCAGCCGGCGGCGGCGACATGACGATGACCGGCAAGGTGTTTGATCACAAGTTGGTCATGGAAACATCTTCATTAGGGAAGACCTCTCGGTCGGAGATTCCTTGGCCAACGGGGGGCGGCTTCTTTGTAGCGGACCAATCGCTGATGCAGCACCCGATGACACCGGGAGAAAAGCGAATGGTTCGCGGCCTGCTTCCTCTGATCAATCAAGTCGGCCAGACCGACCTTGAAGCCCTGGATTACGAGACCGTAGAGCTGCTCGAGGGCCCTCCACAAAAGCTGCTCAAGATCCGGAGCAACATCAAGATTGGTCCAGGCGGCCTGGAAACCTTCCTTTGGATCAACGAGAAAGGCCACACAGTAAAATCCCTGGTCCCAGGAATGAAGCAAGAGACGTATCGCACCACGCGCGAACGAGCCATGCAAAAGTCAGAGGCTGCAGAGCTCGACCTAATGGTTGCCTCGGTCGTTCGTGTAAAAGGGCAGACGCAGGGGCTCACGTCGGCTCGCCGAGTGATCTATTCCGCGAAGCTCAAGACTGGAAAAATTGAAGGGATGCTGGCGCCTGGCCTGGGGCAATTGCTGCGAAGCGAAAAGGATTCCAAGGCTGAAATCGAGGTACGAGTCGCCACGCCCGAGATGCCCAAAAAGCTCGATACTGTTCAAAATGAGCCGGCCGAAAAAGATTTAGTCGCCAACAATTACATCCAGTCCGACGATGCTCGCGTCAAGAAGTTGGCGGCAGAGTTGGGGCCTGAATCCGAAGACGCCTGGAAGGTTGCCAAAGCGGCCGAATCGCTGGTGCATTCCAAGATTCGTCGGAAGGACTTTTCCCAAGCGTTTGCCACCGCTGCCGAAGTTGCACGCAACCTCGAAGGTGACTGCACCGAGCACGCCGTCCTGTTGGCGGCCGTTTGTCGTGCCCGTAAGATTCCTGCCCGGGTTTGTATTGGACTGGTCCATGTTCCGGGCCTGCGAGGATTCGCTTTTCACGCCTGGAACGAAGTCTGGGTGAAGGACCGCTGGGTTCCCTTAGATGCAACGTTGGGGCGAGGATTTGTCCCTCCGGACCATATCAAGTTGGCTGACACCAACTTGGACGGTGGCAACGCCTATGCTGCCGTCTTGCCGGTTGTGCGTGCAATGGGTCAACTAGAGTTGGAAGTTGTCTCCATCGAGTAATCCTTGCCCACGTACCGCAATGCTACGACTCCCCCTGCCCTCTCCCCAACCCACCTTACGCACTAGCCGCTTGTTGCTGCGCCCTCTGACGCTGGCCGACTGTTCGGAAGTGCAGCGTCTGGCCGGTGAGCGTGAGGTTGCCAGCACGACGCGTTTGATCCCGCATCCCTATCCAGATGGCCTGGCGAAGACTTGGATCAGCTCGCTCGATGCAAAATACGAAAGTGGAGAGCTCGTTACGTTTGCCATCTGTTCGTTAGAAGACGTTCTGATGGGCTCGATTCGACTGTCGCTGAATGTTGTCGACCAACATGCGGAGATGGGGTACTGGATTGGGACGGCCTTTTGGAACAATGGCTACTGTACGGAGGCGGCAGCCGGCGTGCTGGAGTATGGTTTTGAAAAGCTGGGGCTCTCTCGCATCTACGCGAACTACATGGCCCGCAATCCTGCATCGGGACGCGTTTTGGCCAAGTTGGGCATGAGCCAAGAAGGTGTTTTACGCAAACATCGCTTCAAGTGGGACCAGTTTGAAGACCTTGTCGTCTGCGGGATCCTGCGTGAAGAATACTACTCGCTGCAGACGGTTCGCGCCCGCAAACGATCTCGGCAAAAGTCTGACAAGGGCTAGGCCTGTAACAGGTGCAAGCCCTGAAAGCATGCCTATTGTCCGGCTTCCACTTGCTTGGCAATCGCCTCGTAGAACTGCAGGGCCGCTTGGTATTCTTCCATGGCCTCGGCAGAAACAACGCCACGATTTCGTTCAACCTCTTCGCGGCAACGCCTCACGAGGTATGCAATTTGAGGACGGGTCGGCAAAAGTTGGCTACCTTCCTTTTGCAGATAAAACGGGGCCGAGTGGGCAAAGCGAACCCGGCCCTCAGGATGCTTTTCAAAGCAACGAACGGCAACCCAGCCCGACTGGCGAACTTCTATTTTTTCCTGGATGCTTGCTTGCCAACCGCCGTTGCCACTCGCGATTGACTCCGGGCGCAGGACTTTGATCACGCCGGTTTGATCCACTACTTCGATGCGATCGATGGGATGACGTGCCGCTGCAGTTCCTTCCAGAATGAAGTCCGCCCCTTCATTTCCTGCAGGTAACTTCCAGGAAGCGCCGGGCAACTTGCCCCCAAGCTTCACTTGCAGCATGGGGCCCGTCGTAACAAAACTGCGTCCCTCTTTGAGTGCCTTGAGCCATGTTTCGTACGTAAATTCCCCCTCAGGATGCACATAGACTCGGCTAAAGCCCATCGGAACCGGGTGCACCCCCTGCCCTGTCCCGGCTGTTGGCGAAAGGTGAAATCCACAGTTCAGCAGCGCGTAGTAAGTTTGAAAACCGAAGTCGATCCAGCCCCATTCGGTATGCCCTCCTGGTTCTTTTTCGAGCTGCATGTAATCGTCCGCAGCGGCAATCGTCCAATCTCGCAAAGCAAACTTCGTTCGCCAGCAATGATTGTTGGAAAGTTCAAACAGATCGGCCTTCATCAGCGGCACCATCGAGATCGACCAGGGCCAAGAGTGCTTCTCTAAGTCGATCAGGCCCCCCTGCTCATGTATGGCAGCGGCAATCTTGGATAGCGGCGGCGCCGCCATCGTCAGCGGCTGCTTATGGCCAATCCCTACAAAGGCCCCCAGCGTGTGTGACTTTCCGTTTACGGTAAAGATTTCGTACTCCGTATTGAGAGGATAAATCCATTGGTTGGGGCCGACGGCAATCGCCTTGGGAGGCGGGGCACTATCTTTGATTCGATTTCCCGCGACGGCGTCGCTGTCGGCGGTTGTTACCCAGTGACTGAGAGGAAACGTCATGTTTACATCTTCGGCCATCATCAGGTTAGGCATGTCCACCAGAGGACGATGAATATGGGTATCGCCCGAGTACCAACCTTGCTCTGCCATGTGGATCCAGCGTGAGACCTCCACGGTTAGCTGTTGGTCATTGGCGTCAGCAGAAACCTCGATCGACTTTTCCACCGGCAGGTATTCAGTCCCCCGCTCTACTAGCAGACGATATTTGCCAGGAGCAAGGTGAAACCGGAACGGATGCGGCGAGACGGTGGTGTGCATCTCTACCGCACCATCAGGCCGTGACTTTTCATACCGCAGTGCGGAACCTTCAATTGCCGTTGACAGGGGAAAATGCCAAGCACCGTCGGCACCTTGCAGATAGACCCGGGCCCCCGACAACTTTTGCGAGGATTTCTCCACCACATTTACTGTGACAGCCGCTCGGGGAGGAACGGGCTGATCAACAATCCAATAGGCAGCTTGCACCAAAAAACGCTCGTAGGCTGCGTGTCGCCAAGCGGATTGAAAATGTCCCCCTACAAATCCCACACTACGACCAGCGCGCGACTTGTCCGCTTGCGATCGCTCCCAAGCCCAGGCAACAGGGTGGACCGCTCCATCGATCGACACCGTAAGCAGTGGCGAAATCGGCTGTACCTTGAGGGCCCCCTCCCCTGCTGGCGTTACTTTTTTAAGGTCGTAGTAGAACTCGTCATGGATGGTGAACGACTCTATCCCCTGAGTGACAGGATGCTTTTCGTCAGCAACGGAAAGCGCCCCCGTCATGACGCGGTACTTTCGATCGGGTCCGCCGTGACAAGCACCAATCAGCTGCAACATCGTGGGAATGGCATCCGCCTCTCGCGTTCCCAGACTCCAATGGATAACGAAGAAGCCCTTCCCCTGCTGCTCTGCGTTCAGGAAGGCCTCCTTACGCCGTGGGTCGCTAGTAATCCAGCGTGCTCCTTCCGAGAGATAGAGCACCACACCATCGGCTCGCTCTAACTCGGCAAGCGCAGAATCCCAAGCCTGGGTAACCTGGTGATGAACCACCTCTAAGTTGCCACGTGCCACAAGCAGCGACTGTAGTTCATCGAGACAGGCTCGATATTCATGGGACTTGGCGGCATGGCCATCAGGGGCCGAGGAAAGCAACAAAAGTCGCTTGTGGGGACTGGCGGCTGGTATGCCCCCCTCCCCTGCCAAGGATTGCTGACCTTGGCCAATGCCACTAGGCCCCAAAAGCCAAAGTAGGCCAACCAGCATCGCCCCGAAACGACTAGCGCAGCCCAACTTCGCCATTATTGGCCGTCCTTCTTTTGCTTAATCATCGTCAACGCTTCAGACTATGCCAGCCATAAAAATAGGGCCGATGCAATTGCACCGACCCTAGAGATTGCCTGAAGGCTGGGCAGCGAAAACCTTTCGCTTCCTACCTTAAAACTTTGCCCGCCAGATTATCGGCTCGCAACGCGGTCACCCAGTTTGTGGCCCAGGCGATTTACCGCTTTGGTCACATACTTTTGGTCCGCCTGGCTTAGGCGGCGAAGTGGGAACGTCGCCGTCTTGCCAGATTCCTTTTGCAGCTTAACGTTGCCATTCGAGAAGCCAACCAGCTCTCCCTTAATGCGGAATGTCCCGGTGTTGTCAGCCCAATCACGCAGGGGCAGACGTCCTTCGGTTGAGACTTTGAAAGGATCTTCTTCGGCAGCAGGTTCGGCAGTCGCTGGAGCCTCGGGCTCGGCCGCTGGAACTGCTTCGGCAGCAGGCTTTTCAGCCGCAGGTTCAGCAAAGGGGTCTTCGCTTTCCAGTGGCTTGGCTGCTTCTTCTGGCTTTACTGCAGCTGGCTCCTCGGCCGGTGCTGCAAAGGGATCTTCCTCATCTACAGTAGGCTTCGCGGGGGCCTTCTCATCGGTCGCTGGAGGTTCGGCCGCAGCGGCAGGCTCTTCGGCAAAAGGGTCATCGCCGGCAGGCTTGGCAGCTTCCGTTTTTCCTGGGGCGGGCTTTTCTTCGGCATCGCCAAACAGATCGTCGTCATCGGCTGCAGGCTTCTTCGGAGCTGCTGGCTTTTCTTCGGCAGGCATCTCCTCTTCAGGTGCTTCTGCGGCCGGCTTTTCAGCAGGTGCTGGCTCAGCTGGCTTTTCCTCTGGCGCTGGTGGCTCAGTCGCCGGCGCTGGTTCCGCTGGCTTCTCCTCAGCCGGCTTGGCTGGTGCTGGCTCCGCAGGCTTTTCCGGAGCGGGAGCTGGTTTCTCTTCCGCTGGCTTCTCGGGTGCCGGAGCGGGTTTTTCTTCGGTCGGCTTTGCAGGAGCAGGTTCAGCGGGCTTCTCAGGTGCGGGCTTCTCTTCGACTGGCTTGGCCGGCGCGGGCTCGGCAGGCTTTTCCGGAGCCGGAGCCGGAGCCGGAGCCGGAGCCGGAGCCGGAGCCGGAGCCGGAGCCGGAGCTGGAGCTGGAGCTGGAGCTGGTGCTGGTGCTGGTGCTGGTGCTGGTGCTGGTGCAGGGGCTGGGGCTGGGGCTGGGGCTGGGGCTGGGGCTGGGGCTGGGGCTGGGGCTGGGGCTGGGGCTGGTGCTGGGGCTGGTGCTGGTGCAGGTGCTGGGGCTGGGGCTGGGGCTACGACGGCAGGTGGTGTTGGCGGTGCGGGCGGCGCAGGGGGAGCAGGCGGCGCCGGAACAACTGCCGGAGCTGGTGCGGCGGCCGGAACTGGTACAGCAGCCGGTAGTGCTGGCGTGCAGCAACTTGGCGGCGTTACTGGACAGCATGGCGGTGGTGCCACTTGGCATCCACAGCGACGCGCCCAGCGACGGCCTGCCCAGGCGGTATTGACTAGCATGAGGCCCACCAAGGACCAAACCAGAGCTAAATTGACGATCTTCCTGAAAGAATAAGACATGCTGCGTCTCTCAATAACTTGCGAGAAAGTGTTAACAATCCATTTCACTCACTATGCCCCGGAAAGTTCTTCCGTTACGGCAAATCCTAACGGTTCGATTTGGGTGGATCAACCGAATTAGAGAAATTGTTCGCATCCAGCAAGATTTACCGCCCGGCAGCTTGGGAGGCTCACACCCATTAAACAGGCCCATCCATAGGCCCCCATCAGACCTTAGAGCCTCTTGCTTTAAGGCGCGGTGACAACGGGAAGATAGACCGAAAACGTAGATCCCCCATCGGGATTGTTAGCGCAGGTAATCTCCCCCTCGTGCGCGTTGAGGATCGTCTTGCAGATTGCCAGGCCCAGCCCAAGTCCTTGCGCCTTGGTCGAAAAGTACGGTTCAAAGATCCGGTGCTGATCTTCTTCCGCAATGCCACTGCCGCGGTCGACAACGTCGACGACAACAAGCCCCTTCTCCTGCAAACGCGTCCGAATCGTTAGCTGGCGATCGTAGTAAGGTTTGTCGCGCATGGCATCGAGCGCATTACGAATCAGATTAACGATAACCTGTTCGATCAGAATTCGATCCGCCAGCACCAGGGGCAAATCCGCCGACAATTCTGCTTCCACACGAGAATCGATGCTCTGCTGCTCTAAGTAAAACATCGGAAGCAACCGCTGGATGCTTTCATTGACGTCGAACTCTGCGAAGTTCACATCGCCCGTTTTTGATAATTGCTGCACCCGGCGAATGATGTGCCCCACGCGGCGAGACTGCTCCGCAATGTGATCCATCCACAGCATGATGTCTTCATCAAACAGCACCGACTTCTGCTGCAACACCGATCGGCATGCTTCCGCGTAGTTGGCAATTGCAAACAAGGGCTGATTGATTTCATGGGCCAACTGGGCCGCCATCTGCCCCATGGCACTTAGTCGTTCGGCATGCGCAAGCTCGAACTCTCGCTCACGCAGTTGCTGCGTAGAGGCAATTCGTTCCGTTACATCCCGAGAGATAGCAACCAATTCCTGAACCTCGCCTGTTTCGGGATCCACAATGGCGGTCGCGCGTACCTCCAACCAAATGTAGGTTCCATCTTTACGTCGAAAACGGTAGGTAACGGGAGATGTTACGGCCCCCGACAACAGATTGAACCGCATCTCTTGCAGGCGCGACTGATCTTCTGGGTGGATTAAATCGAAAGTGCTTCGCCCAACCAGTTCTTCCGGCTCGAGCCCTAGCAATTGACGACATGCGGGAGACGCGTACCGGATTCCGTTGACAATGGAATGTCGCGTGATCAAGTCGGTTGAGTTTTCAGCCAGCAATCGGTACCGTGCTTCACTTTCGCGCATGGCAATCTCGGCCAGCTTGCGATCAGTCACATCGCGAATAACCCCGGTGGCCTGACTCGGCTCACCTGCAGCGAAAACAATCTTGGTGGCCCGATCTTCGATCCAGCGTACCGAGCCATCCGGCCGAACAATGCGATACTCCACTTCAAACGAGGGGAGATCTCCACAAATCCAGGCCCGAAATGCATTCCTCACCGCCGCTTCATCATCCGGGTGAACCTCGTCAGGAACCAAATACTGGATGCCTGTCGCGTTGCCTTCCGAAAATCCCCAGACCTTGCGAAACAGCTTTTCCCCCTGCCCTGCTGCGGCTTGGCCCGATAGATTGGCCACCCAGTATCCCTGCTCAATCCGCTGCGTTAGCTGCCTGAACTGCTCCTGGGTCGCCCGAATCGCCACAACCGCTTTACGTTCCGAACATCCATCCTGCAAAATCCCAACAATCCTTGAGGCACCCTCTTTGGAATGCACAAGGTACTTATGAATCGTTTGCAATTGGACCTTTTTCCCTGGCACGAAGGGAAAGGTGTGGATTGCCATGAGCGGTTCGCTCGTGCAAAGTACCTGCTGATCCTGCACCCTCAATTGCTCGGCGATTTCGGAGGAAAGCAGTTCTGCGTCCGTCTTCCCGACGCACTCCCGTGGATGCAGAGCGCTGTCGGGCGTAATCTGCATCCGCCAAGCCCTGTTTGCAATTAAGTACTTCCCCTCCGCATCCTTCATGAACATCGGAAGCGGGCTCTGCTCAAAGGCATGGCGCAAGTCGTCAAACAAGCCTTGCTCGTGACGAGCTTCCCACAAGTCACGCGACGTCTTCACGCGCGCAAGCTCAATTTCGGCCGCAGCAAGCTGCATCTCGAGTTGTTTGCAGCGCTGTTCCAGTTCTAGTTTGCTGCGAGGGGGAGTCCCCAATACACCGTCCATCACCGAACTTTCTTCATCCTAAAGCTTCGTTCAGAGACCTGACCAACTTCCCTCAAGAATACTAAACAACCACGTAAAGCTTGTGGTATAGCAACCTTAGAGAACGTCTTTTCCTTCAATTGTTGTTATCTAGCCCAGGTTCTACCAGGAAATAACGCGGTTGTGGTGTTGTCAGCAACCTGCGAGTGTCAACAATGACCCATCCAGCGATATTGTGCCGCGCCTCAACCCATGAAGGAATCACCTGTGATCGTTAAAACGGAAAGGCTGACCAAGGTTTACCCTGGCGTTACGGCACTTTCCGATTGCTCTTTACAAGTCCCCCATGGAGCCGTGTTTGGCCTTCTGGGTCCCAACGGCGCAGGCAAAACCACGTTGATCCGGCTATTGCTGGGATACCTGCACCCCAGTTCGGGACAAGCCCAGGTTTGCGGGCTGGACTGTCACAAGCAGAGTGTGGCCGTTCGCGGAAAAGTGGCCTATTTGCCTGCCGAGGCGGCTCTGTTCCCGACGATGCGGGCGACTGAGGTCCTCAAATTCTTTGCCGACATTCGCCCCGGCAGCAAATTAGACGCGTCGCTGAAAATCGCCAAACGGCTGGATCTCGATTTACGAAGAGCCGTTAGCTTCATGTCCACGGGGATGAAGCAAAAGTTGGCATTAGCGGCAACGATGGGTGCAAATGCCGAAGTCTATATCCTGGATGAGCCGACGGCCAACCTCGATCCCACCGTCCGTTCAACAGTACTCGCCCTCGTGTCCGAAGCGAAGGCACTTGGCAAAACGGTGCTATTTTCTTCCCATGTAATGTCCGAGGTGGAAGAGGTTTGCGACCAAGTAGTGATCCTTCGAGCGGGAAAACTGGTCCACCACCAGATGATGAACCAACTTCGTCAGCGGCACCGAATCTTGGCACATTTGACCGGTAAACTTCCTCCATTGCCGGCTCAATTGGCCAGCCAGGTTGAGCTCACCCTACTGCCCGACCAACGACTACAAGTCGAAACCCATGGAGAGCTTTCGCCACTGCTAGGCTGGCTCGCTACGCTGCCACTGGCAGATGTTCGTATTGAGCCGGTAGGACTGCGCGATGTCTATGATCGTTTCCACCGTGAAGCATCCACTACGGGTGCCGACGGAACGGAGTCGGTTTTGGTGTCGCCAGGAAGTGAATTACAGGGTTCTACCCCCGCCACGGAGTCGACCCCATGAATACCGCCGTCCTTCGTAAGTGCCTCATCGAGGTTCGTCTTCTGTGGGCCGCCTGCGCAATTTGTCTGTTCCTGTTTTGCTGGATTCGGGTCTTTATCGTTAGCCGCATGCAAACCGAGTCGTTTGCGGCGATCATCGATCAACTTTGGGATACCTGGAAGGACTTTGCTCCGGTTCCCCTTGGCCAGCTTCTGTCCTACAGCGGCCGGGTGGCCATCACCTTTGATGAGCCGATTGTCATCCTCTGCCTGGCCGTATTTTCCATCTCGCGAGGCAGCGATGCCGTCAGCGGTGAACTCAACCGGGGGACGATGGAAATGCTACTAGCGCAGCCCGTCAGCCGTGCGTCGATCCTTTACACCCAGGCCCTGGTCACAACGATTGGCCTAGCCTCCCTCACACTGATCATTTGGCTAGGCATTTTCGTCGGAATTCATTCGTTTTCCGTGAAGGAAGCCGCCCAACCCAAGTCCATCTCCATCCCCTTAGTGGGCTGGAAAGTACCGATCTCGTTTTCCAAGCCTGAGCTTGTGGAAGTCCCCATGAGCGACAAGGTGTCCGAGCAAGACTTTATCGCAGGAGCAATGAACTACTTCTCCCTAGGAGTCTGCTTAGCCGGCATCGCCACACTACTTTCCTCCCTGGATCGATTCCGCTGGCGAACAATTGGGCTGATGGTTTCCTTTTACGTCATCTCGTTGATACTGAAGATCACGGCGCTTGCGCTTCCGGATTTCCGGTGGCTCAAACGGCTCTCGATCTTTACGCCGTACGAACCCCAGCGCTTTGTCCACTTCGCCGTGAACTATCCTGAGCAGGCATGGAACCTTCTGATCTGGGATGAGAAAACCCAGTCGATTGCGTCACTCGGCCCTCTGGGCTGCGACTTCATGCTGCTGGGAGTAGGGCTAATTGCCTATGGAGCGGCGGGCTGGATCTTTTCCCGACGCGACTTGCCCGCCCCCATGTAACAAGATGAGGGGGCGGCGCAATTGTTAGGCGGACAACATCTGTCGTCCGCGATTAGAAAATCCCAAGTTGATCGCGGGCCTCTTCGCTCATACGATCCGGCGACCAAGGTGGATCAAGCACGATCTTCACCTCTACCTCGCCGACCGTTTCTACCTGTGCGAGGACTTGCTTGCTATTGGCAATCATCTGCGGCCCGGCCGGGCACATCGGGCTGGTCATCGTCATATCAATCTTGACGTTGACCTTCCCTTCTTCAGTTGGAAGAAGCTCTACATTGTAGATCAGCCCCAGATCCACAATGTTGACGAACAACTCTGGATCAATGACCTTCTTTAGCTCTTCACGCACCAGATCTTCGGTTACCGCCACGATTATTCTCCCTGCAATCGAACATAGACCCAACCATCCCGCACCTCCACATCGTGGTGGCGTGTGGCAGCCGTCGCTGGCATCGACAGCGCCTTACCCGTGCGGATATCAAACTTCGCACCATGCCGAGGGCATGCGATGGTTTGACCATCAAACGTGCCATCGCTTAAGGGGCCACCATCATGCGTACAGACATCGTCCAGACAGAAGAACTCCTTCCCCACATGCAGCACGACCACGACGGTATCGTCTACCTCAAATAACTGCTGACTTGGGTCTGCAAAATCTGCAACAGGAGCAACCTTCAAGAACTCAGACATGCCTAAAACTTTTTCCCTCTGTCAATTCGACCCGCCAAAACATCGGCGACAATTATCACTTGGCGACGAAGAAGCCACTTCTGCACAGTCCAAGCCACCGCAAATCCGACTTGGGCTTAGTACAGCTGCCTAATCCAAACACACGGTGTTAGACATACTCTCGAACGCGTCGTGAGATCGCTTCGCCCAGTGCGTCACGCACACTTTCAATCGCAATCCGATCAAAAATCTGCTGGAAGAAACCACTAACGATCATTCGCGTGGCTTCCTTGCGGGTAAAGCCGCGGGCTTGGGCGTAGAAAATCAATTCTTCGTTAACCTTGCCGGTTGTAGAACCGTGCGTACAACGCACATCATCCGCTTCAATCTCTAGCCCGGGGATCGAATCCGCACGAGCACTCGTCGATAGAAGCAGGTTGTCGTTACGTTGATAGCCGTCAGTCTTTTGAGCCGTCTGATCGACCTTGATCATGCCACGCCACACCGTGCGGGCCTTATCTTGCAATGCTGCCTTATAGAGGAAATCGCTATGACAGTTGGCAGCCATATGATGCTGCAACGTGTGATAGGAAATATGCTGCTTATCTTCGGCAAACAACACGCCGTTCACTTGGCATTCGGCATTCTTCCCAGCCAAGTCGACATGCTGATTAACCTTTGACAGCCGGCTACCAATGGCTGCAATCGTCCATTGCAGGTTGGCACCACGGCCCAGCACCGCCTTCTGCTGAGCAAAATTCCAGACTCCGTGTCCCCAGTTTTGCAGCGACACCAGTCGCAACCGAGAGCCAGGCCCCTGGATGACCTCTAGGCCACCGCAATGCAATCCACCATCGGTTGCTTCACGACTTGCCGTCTCACTCAGGACGGTAGCCTCCGCCCCTTCTTCCAAAATCAACAGCGTGTGCCCCAAATCAACCCGTCCTGCCGACATGGCCGACAGCAGGTGCAATGGCTCATCGACTGTGACGTTACGAGGAACATACAGGAAGTGCCCACCCGACCAGCAGGCCGCATGCAAAGCAGCAAAGCGATCAAACCCAGGATCAAAGGCACGAGCAAACAGATGTCGCTGAATCAAATCGCCATGTTCAGAAACGAGCTCATCCAGACCGCCAAAGATGACTCCTTTGCTTTGCCATTTACTGGCAAGCTGACTCATACAAGTCTTGGAATCCACGGTGATCGCTTGCCCACCCAGAGCTACGCCCGACGACAACAGTGGTGCAAAGCCGGCATCGGCGCTGGCAACGGAGCCACTTCCAGGCAAAGCATAGTCTTGCAATTTAAACTGGCGAATGTCCGTACGGATCCACTCTTCGTCCGAACGGCTAGGCCATTCCATACCCTCAAAAGCACGCCAATGCTCGAGGCGTAGTCGGTTTAGCCACTCAGGCTCGGCGCGTCCTCCCGCAAATGCTTGAAAAGCGTCCGTGGAGAAACCACCCTTGGAAGATGCAACTACTGTCATGACATTCAGCTTCAGAAAGAAAACAGACCAACGCGACAAGGAGCAAGGCACTCCCCTGCCCTTACCGGCGATCTCTCCAGAGGCCTAACAACTTGAGGCCAAGCAGTTCGCAGCCCAGCAATCCGCATGGATGCCGAGCTTTCCCCTTTGAAGAGCGGAAACTTCGTTCCCCAATTAAATAGGGGGAAACAAAACCGTACTACCCAACGGAGCCTTCCATCTGCAACTGAATCAAACGATTCATTTCGACGGCGTACTCCATAGGCAACTCTTTCACCAGCGGCTCGATGAAGCCATTGACGATCATCGTGCTTGCCTCCGCTTCGCTCAGGCCGCGACTGGTGAGATAGAACAATTGCTCTTCACCAATCCGAGAAACGCTGGCTTCGTGCCCAACGCTGACATCCTGTTCGGCAATTTCAATGTACGGATAGGTATCGCTGCGGCTCTTGTCATCCAAAATCAACGCGTCACAAACGACGTTGCACTTCGAATTGACCGCCCCCTTTTCGACCTTTACCAGCCCACGATAGCTGCTGCGACCACCATTCTTCGAGATCGACTTACTGATGATCTGCCCCGTGGTATTCGGAGCACAGTGAACCAACTTGGCACCCGCATCTTGGTGCTGTCCATGGCTGGCAAAAGCAATTGACAGGATCTCACCACGAGCACCCGGTTCCATCATGTAGACGGCTGGGTACTTCATCGTCAGTTGGCTGCCCAGGTTGCCATCAACCCATTCCATAGTGGCATCACGATAAGCAACGGCCCGCTTGGTCACCAAGTTGTAAATATTGTTGGCCCAGTTTTGAATCGTCGTGTAGCGACAACGAGCACCACGCTTGACCACCACTTCCACCACGGCCGAGTGCAAGCTCTCCGTCGTGTACTTAGGAGCAGTACAACCTTCGACGTAGTGAATCGATGCACCTTCATCGACAATGATCAGCGTACGCTCAAACTGCCCCATGTTTTCCGCATTGATGCGGAAGTAAGCCTGGAGCGGAAAATCAACCTTTACACCCTTGGGGATGTAAACGAAGGATCCACCAGACCAGACGGCCGAGTTGAGCGCGGCAAACTTATTGTCTTCAGGCGGAATGATCGTCGAGAAGTACTCACGCAGAAGTTCCGGATGCTCTTTGACGGCCGTATCGGTGTCCGTGAACAAAACACCTTGCTTGGCAAGATCTTCCTTCAGCGAACCGTAGACCACTTCGCTTTCAAACTGCGCTTTTACGCCGGCGAGATATTGCTTTTCGGCTTCAGGGATGCCGAGCTTATCAAACGTGTCCCGAATTTCCTTCGGCACATCATCCCAGGTGTGCCCTTGGCCATCAGTCGGCTTTAGGTAGTAGTAGATGTCCTGGAAGTTGATGGCGATATCGCCACCCCACTTTGGCATCGGCTTGGACTGAAAGATCTCCAGCGATCGAAGGCGAAACTGGCGCATCCAATCGGGTTCGTCTTTCATGTCAGAGATCTGATTAACGATCTCCGCATCAATTCCCTTGCGAGCCTTGAAGACAGCCTTCGAGTCCGTGCGAAAATCATACTTGTTGATTTCGCCAACAGGATCTGCTTCAACCGCGCTATTTAGAATGTCTGTCGCCATAACTTGACCTAATCAACCTTTGGTTAGTTCACTAGCCCTACCCACGAGCCCTCAAAACACCAATTGGCTTTACGGTGCACTAAGCATCCGAAGCAACCAACTTGTCGTGTTCGACGTCCGCATCGGGATAAGCCTTGCGAATCCGATCGTAGCCATGCGAATGTAGTTCGTTGGCCAACTCCACCCCACCCGTCTCCACAATGCGTCCACCCAGAATCACATGCGTGAACTCAGGCGGATTGTGTTCGAGCAACTTGTCATGGTGCGTGATGATGAGCAGGCCCATCTTTTCGCGACCAATTTCCGCGATGCTAAGGCTCGCCAAACGAACCGCATCGGCATCCAAACCGCTGTCGGTCTCATCCAAGATGGCAAACTTTGGCTGCAACATAGCAAGCTGCAGAATTTCTGCACGCTTCATTTCACCGCCCGAGAACCCATCGTTCACATAGCGGCGTGCAAATTCGCGGTCCATCTTCAACTGATCCATCTTCGAGTTGATCTCCTTACGGAAATCCTTCATCGGGATCAGTTCTTCCCCTTCCTTGCGGTCAGGGTTGCGTACATTCGTCGTCGCATGACGCAGGAAGTCAGCCAGCTTGACGCCAGGAATCGCAATGGGGCGCTGGAAAGCATAGAAGAGCCCCTTGCGGGCCCGTACGTCTGGCTCCGCCTCAACGAGATCTTCTCCATTGAGAAGAATCCGTCCTTGCGTCACCTCGTAATTCGGGTGCCCCATGATGACCAAGCCGAGCGTGCTCTTGCCAGAACCGTTAGGCCCCATCAAGGCATGTGTTTCACCACGACGAATCGTCAGGTTGACGCCCCGCAAAATCGGCTTGCCTTCCACCGAGACATGCAAATTTTCAACGACTAGTGTATCCACCATTGCAAACTTTCACTCGCTGCGTAACGCAGTCAAACATTCTCAACTCAGCCGCCAGCCATGAGGCGGCAAGTCGATAAGCCACAATTCAAAAACCTAACCAGTGATCTTCTGATGATCACGAACGGGAGCCACATCAATGGCAGGTGCCCCGTAACCGCTGTGATGCGGAATTGGTAGATCGTCATCGATCTTTTCGCCCAGCGACATAAAGCCGCTCGAACCTTCCACATGCTTCTTCGCAATACGATGTCCGCGAATCTTGTCTTGGATCCGCATCAAACCTTCCAGAAGTGCTTCCGGACGTGGTGGGCAGCCAGGAACGTAAACGTCCACAGGCACAACCAGATCCACACCCTTCACCACGTGATAACCCCACTTGAAGTAAGGACCACCACCAACGGTGCAAGCACCCATGGCAATCACGTACTTCGGATCAGGCATCATGTTGTACAAACGTCGGACACGGCTGGCCATTTTGTAGGTCACCGTACCGGCCACAATCATCAGGTCCGCTTGACGAGGAGTCGCGCGAAAGCGCCAGCCCCGAAACGATCCATGTCGTAACGACTTGCGCCCGCTGCCATCATCTCGATCGCACAACAGGCCAAACCAAATGTCATCGGCCAAATGCTCGACTGACGAGCCCAGTTGATCGCCTGCTCCACAGTGGTCGTGAAGACGTTTTCCTCGATACGAGCCTCAATCCAAGGCTGTACCGGATTCAAATTCAAGCTTGTCGCGTTCATCGCTTTTTCCAACTTTGGTGACTACTTTGGCCAGAAGCAGTTATGCCGCGGCCCACAACAATTCCTAACCCATTAGGATACCGCACCATGCAACGACTAGACCACCCACCCCACGCCTTAAATCTCGGTGAAATCGCAACAATTGCTACCCTTGAATACTCCACATCACGAAACGGCCACGGCCGCTTCCGAAGACTCAAACTTGCAACAATTGCCACCTTCCAAGCGGCAATCCGTCAGCTTGATCCCTTCCCCCAACAAATCTGCAAACAACATCCGCTCCATCGAGCAGACGGTTCGATCCTGTTCCGCTAAATCCGGATAAGGGCAAGCAATCGCCCGCAACACAGGCAGCCCCCCCGAACGATCCACTTCAAACGGAATTTGCTTCGACGCAAACAGCTTGGCCAACGACTCCATCCGCTCTACCAAAGTCACCCCGTGAATCTCACGCGAGTAGCTTTCCGCAAGCCGCTTGGCTAGACGCGACAACAAACCCCGACGAACCTCAACATCCTTAATCTCACGAACTTCGTGCCACAGCGCCATCGCCAGGTCCGAGAAGTTCGATCCGGTCTTCCGTCGCCCTTGGTCGGTCAACCGATAAAGGTGCAAAGGACGCCCACGACCCGACCTTTCAGTCGCCCGCTCCACGTCGCCACAAGCCAAAAGCCGCGTCAAACGTTGCCGGACAGCAGTTGCCGTAACCCCTGTCTGAATACCAATTTGCGCAACGCTAAGAGCGCCGGACTTGCGTAGCAAATCAAGCAAATTCGAATCCGACGTTTCTAGTGCATCAACTGCCATTAGTTCACTTCTTTCATGCCTCATTCGCCATTCAAACTTTCAGCGAAGTGACGGGGCATGAGCCCGAGTCGGCAAAAAGGCCCTTACCGGCCTCTTCCCCTCCATCACTCGTATCGTAGGCATTTCGACATTTTTGACAAGTAGTTATGTCATAATTCTCCCGTTATCAAAAGTTCTTTTTCCCTAAATACTTGACAGACAGATATTTAGCGACGATATTTCGCACTAGTTTTTATTCCAAAAATGACTTGCGAGCTGGCCAAACGACCCGCTGAGCAAGTCCAGCCAGCAGGTCGCGATAGAATTCCCGCTCCACAAGCGTTGCTCTCGTACGGCCTAAGCACCACAGCGGCACGCCTGTGCCTCCATTTCGAATCTCCCTTAAGGCGGATTCCATTCCCTAAAGGTTTTCATTCATGACAAAGAAAGAACGCTGGGCGTCACGCCTGGGATTGGTACTAGCCATGGCGGGCAACGCCGTGGGCCTCGGAAACTTCCTCCGCTTCCCTGTACAGACGGTTGCCAACGGCGGTGGCGCCTTTTTGATTCCCTATTTTGTGGCGCTCGTCGTATTAGGAATGCCACTAATCTGGGTCGAATGGACGATGGGACGTTTTGGCGGCCAACAGGGCCACCACAGCACGCCCGGCATTTTCCAATCAATGGGTCGCCACAAGATGTGGAAGTACCTGGGGGTTTTTGGCCTTTGGTGCAACCTGATCATTGCGGCCTTCTACCTCTACATCGAATCCTGGACGATGGCCTACGCCGGTAACTCCCTTGTGGGTGGTTTCAAGAACACGTCGGGAGGTGACTTCCTCAAGTGGCTGACCGGGGAAGAACCGTTCGAGATTTTCGCTGTCAGTGGCATCGGCATGCTGTTCTTTTTTGCCGCTCTCGCCATCAATGTCTATATCCTTTCGCGCGGGCTCGCCAAGGGAATTGAAATCGTCTCGAAAATCGGCATGCCGATCCTCATCGTTTTTGCCGCATGCTTGGCGGTGCGCGGAATGTTGATCGCTCCACCCGTCGAAGGCGAGCCAGCAACGTACTTCACCGACCCACAAGCAGTTGCCAGCCCTTGGGAAGGGCTCAACTTCATGTGGAAGCCTCGTTACGATTCGCTTTCCAATCCTGCCGTTTGGTTAGCTGCTGCAGGCCAGATTTTCTTTACCCTGTCGATCGGCATGGGCAACATCCATTGCTACGCATCCTACCTCCGCGAAACCGATGACATTACTCTCACCGGCTCGACAGCCGCTTGGACAAATGAGTTTTGCGAAGTCATCCTGGGGGGCACAATTCTGATCCCCATTGCCGTTGCCTATTTAGGCCTTCGGCAGGTGCAGGACTACGTCTCCGGAGGATCCGGCATGGGCCTGGGCTTCGCGGTGTTTCCGGGTCTCTTTCAAAAATGGGGCGCCCTAGCACCCGCTGCTGGCTTCATGTGGTTTGGCCTGTTGTTTTTCGCTGCGATCACAAGCTCCCTCGCCATGGGACAGCCTATCATCGCATTCCTTCAATCCGAATTTAAATTCTCCCGTGAGAAGAGTGCCGTGACCTTTGGCATCATGCTTCTTCCGCTGGCCCTGGGTGTTGCCCTCATCAGCCAAAAGGCCTTCTTTGACGAATTCGATTACTGGGGAGGGACCTTCTCACTAGTGGTCTTTGCCTTCATCGAAGCCGTTCTCTTCGCCTGGGTCTTTGGAATGGATCGAGGCTGGGCAGAGATGCAAAACGGCGGTGAAATTCGCGTTCCCTACATTTTCTATTACATCATTAAGTACATCACACCAACCTTCCTGGGCCTCATTCTGGTGACCTACATCTTCATGGGCAAATTCGTCGACAAGCCCACGGGCCCCGGTAAAAACGCAGCCACGGTCAAGACTTGGGTCTGGTCCAAAGATGGCATGATTGGCAAGTTGCTCCACCAAGACCTGACGGAAAGTCAGCTTGAAGCGGAAGCAAATCTGGCCGTATCGCAAACCGCGCTCGAAAGCTCCGGGATTTCCGACGAAGAGAAGAAGGAGCTTACCAAGACCACCGAATTACTTCATAAAGAGATCAAGTTCTATTCCGACCTCCGATGGTGGCGAACATTAGATCGTCTGGTCATCGTCGGCTCGTTCCTGGGTTTTGTGTACTTGGTGCGAATCGCCTGGCAACGCCGCTATGCAGAAGGAAGGGCCTAAACATGCTCCTCGCAAAAGTGCTTCTGGAATCGGATGCCATCACAGTACTGCTTGTCGCCTGGGCGATCATCCTGACGGGTACGTTGTACTGCTTTTACAAGCTGATGACCTCCAAGCGTGATCTTGGTGGCGGAGAATAATGCGGCTAGTTCCTCTCGGGGAAACGCTGGCCGATTGGGCACGACACTCCTAAACTGAAGGAATAGGTTTCCACCTCTTTCCTCGGTTTAGGAAATTTGCCTTGCCACCATGTCGCCGCTAGTACAACTGACAGAACGGGGCCTGTACTGTGCGGCCGGAGATTTTTACATCGATCCGTGGCGCGGAGTTCCGCGCGCCGTCATCACGCACGGCCATAGCGACCACGCCCGCAGCGGCAGCCAGCATTACCTCACGTCAAAAACCAGCAAACCCGTTTTAGAGCGACGCCTTGGAACCTCGGCTCCCATTGAAGGCCTACCCTACGGCGAAAGTCTCTCACTGGGCGGCGTCTCCCTATCCCTGGTTCCCGCAGGACACGTACTTGGCTCGGCGCAAGTTCGCATCGAATACCAAGGTCAAGTCTGCGTTGTAAGTGGCGACTATAAAACGCGCCCCTCCCCCACGGCTGAGCCCTTTGAGCCCGTTCGATGCCATCACTTCATTAGCGAATGCACCTTCGGCTTGCCGATCTATCGCTGGCCGCTCGAAGCAGGCGTAATCGAATCCCTCCACGCCTGGTGGAGCTCCTGCCAAGCAGAAAGCCGCAATGCCGTTGTCTTTGCGTATTCCCTAGGCAAGGCGCAGCGAGTTCTGGCGCAGCTCCAGGAATCTGCCGGCCCCATCCTGGTTCACAATACCATCCTCCCCATGCTGGAGGCTTATGAATCGGTCGGCATCCGCTTCCCCAAGTACCAAAACGCCACCCAGGAGAACATCAAGGCTGCGCAGGGGCGGGCACTGGTCATTGCTCCTCCTGCGACAAACGATTCTGCCTGGCTCAAAAAATTGGGAGCCATCTCTACAGCAGTTGCCTCCGGCTGGATGCAAATTCGTGGCACGCGTCGCCGAGGAAACGTCGATCGCGGCTTTGTCCTCTCGGACCACGCCGATTGGGACGGCCTCAACAGTGCCATCGCCGCCACCGAGGCAGAACTCGTTTGGCTGACGCACGGCAATACTGCTCCGCTACAGCGTTACTTGCGAGAGCGTGGCCGTAACGTCTCTTCCATCGCAACTCGTTTCACAGGTGACAATGAAGAGACCAGCGAGTCAGCGCCTATCATGGCCCCAGCGGTAGTGCCCGAGGAGCCGGCATGAAACGCTTCACCCAGCTCTTTACCACCTTGGATGAGACGATCCGCACCTCCGAGAAGCTCGCGGCACTGGTCGATTATTTTTCCTCCGCCCCTGCCGAAGATGCAGCATGGGCCCTCTATTTCCTCACGGGCAACAAGCTCAAACGTTTGGTCACTACTTCCAACCTGCGGGCATGGATGGCGGTTCATGCCGACCTGCCGTTGTGGCTAGTGGAAGAATCGTACGACACCGTTGGCGACCTGGCAGAGACCCTTGCGCTTTTAGCAGCATCGCCTCAGCCCCCGTGGGACATTCCGCTGGCCGAGTTCGTCGACAACCATCTCCAAGCTCTCTGCGGCCAAACTCCAACCGATCAGCAGGCCCGGCTAAGCCACCTGTGGAGCCGACTCTCCGCCGATCAATGTTTTGTGTTTCACAAGCTAATCACCGGCCAATTCCGCGTCGGTGTCGCACACATCACGATTGCCAAAGCACTCGCCCAAATTGCCGGCCTTCCTACCGAAACGATGGCCCATCGCTTGATGGGAACTTGGCAGCCAACCCCCGAGTTTTTTTGCTCGCTGCTACTTCCTGAAGAAGGTCCCAACATCTCCCGCCCCTATCCATTCTTCCTTGCCCATCCTTTGGCGATGCCGCCAGAAGAACTCGGCACTCCCGCCGACTGGCAAGCCGAGTGGAAATGGGATGGCATTCGGACACAGCTAATCTCTCGCGGCGGCCAATGGCTCCTTTGGTCACGCGGTGAAGAGCTAATTACCGATCGCTTTCCTGATCTAGCGTCCCTGGCTCAACAACTTCCTGCTGGCACCGTGCTCGACGGCGAAGTCTTGGCCTTTCAAGAGGGTCTCCCCCTCCCCTTCGCGCTGCTGCAAAAACGGATTAGCCGCAAACGCCTCACGCCCAAGATCCTGGCAGAGATCCCTGTCGTCTTCATGGCCTATGACATTCTCGAAAGCGACGGCGAAGATATTCGCACACTTCCCACACACCTCCGTCGGCAACGCCTAGAAAGCCTTGCCACTCAGCTCAACTCTGTTCCCCAGTTTCAGCTTTCTCCCACCGTTCCTTTTAGTGACTGGCCAACGCTCCAATCCCTGTATCACAACAGTCGCGAGCGGCAAGTCGAAGGGCTGATGCTCAAGTCCGCCTCCGCCCCTTACGGCGTGGGCCGTACGACAGGCGCTGGTGGAAGTGGAAGTCGCAGCCTTATTCCATCGATGCGGTGATGATCTATGCCCAGCGCGGTCATGGCCGACGAGCCAACGTTTTTAGCGACTATACGTTTGCCGTTTGGCACGAAGGACAACTCGTTCCCATGGCGAAGGCCTACTCCGGCCTGACCGATGCAGAGATGCAAGAGGTAGACTCCTTCGTCAAGCAAAACACGATCGAGCGTTTTGGCCCGATCCACTCCGTAAAAGCAGAACTCGTTTTCGAGCTCCACTTTGAAGGCATTCAGCTTTCCACGCGCCACAAGTCGGGCATTGCCGTTCGCTTTCCCCGCATCGCTCGCCGACGCACCGACAAACAGGCCCACGAAGCAGACTCACTTTCCACCCTTCGCGCCCTCCTGACGGCACACGCCCCGACCCAGGAGGCAAAATGACAATCCCCAAGCCCCGCCGTGCCAAATCGGCAATCCAAAAGCCAGCTCGCAACAAACCCAAAAGCGATTCCATCGCTGGTCTCGCCCCACAACTGGCGGCTTGGCTGCACACCAAGAATTGGGAGCCCTTTGATTTTCAACGGGCAACTTGGAAAGCTTATAGCGAAGGCAAAAGTGGGCTGGTCAACGCTCCTACCGGCATGGGCAAGTCCTATTCGATTTGGCTAGCCGCCCTTAGCCAATGGCTCGCCACGGGACAAACCGAGGCTCCGATCAGCCGCTCTCGCAAAAAGCCGAGCCTCCCTTTGCGCGTCCTCTGGATCACTCCGATGCGCGCCTTGGCCAGCGATACCGCCGTTGCCCTCTTACGTCCCGTGGAAGAACTCGGCCTTCCTTGGACGATTGAAACTCGCTCGGGCGATACCAGCACTTCTCAGCGAAAAAAACAAAAAGAACAACTTCCCACCACCTTGGTCACGACCCCCGAAAGCCTGTCGCTTCTTCTCTCCTATCCCGAGATGCGTGAGCAGTTCCAAGACCTTGCCTGCGTCGTTGTCGATGAATGGCATGAGCTACTCGGCACCAAGCGCGGCACCCAAACCGAGCTGGGCCTGGCTCGATTACGTCAGTGGTCTCCCCATTTACAAACGTGGGGCCTGTCGGCCACCCTCGGCAATATTGAGCAAGCCCGCGACGTGCTGCTAGGCACCCACCCAGAAAATCCCCAATCGCCAGCCGGCACACTGGTCACTTCGAGCCACCGCAAACAAATCCAAATCGAAACAATCATCCCGGAAAACATGCAGCGGTTCCCCTGGGCCGGCCATCTGGGGCTCAATCTGTTGCCGCAGGTCCGTAAAAAGATCGCCGATTCTCCTACGACGCTTCTCTTCACCAACACCCGTTCGCAAGCAGAGATGTGGCATCAAGCCCTTGCGATGGCTGCCCCAGAACTTGCCGGAAAACTGGGCCTGCACCATGGCAGCGTCGACGGTGAATCTCGCCGCACCATCGAACAACTCCTTCGCCAAGGCGATCTCAAGTGCGTTGTCTGCACCTCCAGCCTCGATCTTGGCGTGGACTTCACTCCAGTACAGCAAGTGATCCAGGTTGGCAGCCCCAAGGGCATCGGCCGACTGCTACAACGCGCAGGCCGAGCAGGCCACCAGCCAGGTGCCATTAGCAACATCGTTTGCGTCCCCACCCATGCAGTCGAGCTGGTGGAGTACTCCGCAGCCCGTGCCGCTGCCAGCAATTTGCAAATCGAATCGCGCACACCGCTGGAAAAGCCCCTGGATCTACTCGCCCAGCATATCGTGACAATCGCTTGCGGTGATCCCTTTGAATCGGAAAAACTTTTGGCCGAAGTTCGCACCGCTTACGCCTATCGCAACCTGACGCAAGCCGAATGGGATTGGACGCTCGACTTTGTGGCCCGCGGCGGCGTTGCTTTACGTGCCTACCCCCAGTATCGCAAGCTGGAACAAACCGAGAATCGCTTTCATCCTTCTTCCAAGGAGATTGAACGTTGGCATCGCATGGCCATCGGCACCATCACCGGCGAGGTCGGAATGGCGGTGAAGTTCCTGTCCGGCGGCCACCTGGGTACTATTGAAGAATCCTTCATCGCCAAGCTACAGCCGCACGACACATTCCTGTTTGCAGGTCGCGTGCTGGAACTCGTCATCATTCGCGACATGACCGCCTACGTTCGCAAAACCAAAAAGAAGCCACAGCATATACCTCGCTGGGATGGTGGCAAACTGCCTCTCTCGGTTGAGCTCTCTGCCGCCATGCGTCAGAGATTTTCTGAAGCCGCTGATGAGCGCTTTGAAGACGTCGAGATGCAAGCCGTTCGCCCGATTTTGGAACTGCAAAAACGCTGGTCCGCTTTGCCAGGGCCCCAGCAACTGTTGGTAGAAACCTCGCCGTTCAGCAGAACTACCACACGTTCATCTATCCCTGGGAGGGACGTTTGGTACATGAGGGCCTGGGAGCATTATTAGCCTATCGCATCTCCCAGCGCACCCCCTGCTCGATCACCTCCACCGTGAATGATTACGGCTTTGAACTCCTTAGCAATGTGCCACTGCTCTTCACTTCCGATCAATGGCGTGAACTGCTCTCCACCGAGAACCTGCTGCAAGACCTATACGCCTGCCTCAACGCTACCGAACTGGCTAAGCGACAATTCCGCGAGATCGCCCGCGTTGCCGGCCTAATCATTATGGGCTATCCCGGCGCTGGCCGTTCCGCCAAACAACTACAAGCCTCGTCCGGCCTTCTTTTCGACGTTTTCCATGAATACGATGCCTCCAACTTGCTGCTCCATCAATCCCGCCAAGAAGTACTCGAGCAGCAACTCTCCTCCAGCCGTCTCACCACAAGCCTGCAAACGCTGGCCCAGTGCGAGATTGTGCAAACCTATCCCAAACGACTTACGCCGCTTGCCTTCCCCTTGTGGGCCGCCCGCATCCAGGCCACCCATGTCACCTCCGAAAAATGGGGCGACCGCGTTCGCAAGATGGTGGTGCTGCTGGAAAAAGAGGCGGGGTAAACGACGCTAACCTGTCATTCACCCCATCTTTACACAAGTCCCGTTTCAAGCATTTACATTACTTTGGTCGCGACTCCTCATACACTTTCAGACGCTGCCTTAAGACTTGCTTTTCCTCCTCAGACTTTGCTAGATCAATAGCTTTACCCTGCATCTTTGCAGCATTAGGCATATCATTTTTTTGTGCATACGCTTCAGCTGCCATTGCTAAATGAATTGAGTCTCTCCACTCTGAAATCTCACAGGCGGCTTTTGCATATTGAAGGGCCTTATCATTATTTCGAAACGCTGGGTCGGGACAGCCTAAATAGAACTCGGCAAGCAGTCCTGTTGCTGTGAGATTATTAGGGTTCACCGCAATCGCCTTAATATAATCAGATTCAGCCTTTTCGTAGTTTTCCTTAAAAAACCAAGTGAGCCCACGATGTGCAAATGTTGTTGACGAAGGGTCAAGATCGATCGATCTATTGAAATCTTTGATTGCTTTGTCGTAGTCTACATTTCCTCTCAAGGTCACACCGCGACTATAAAACACTAGTGCATTGGCCGGCATTATCACTGCTGCCTTTGAAAAATCATCTATTGCTTTTTTATTTTCCTTCTCAAGAGAATACACAACACCTCTTTGCAAGTAGGACGGCCCATGTTGCGGGTCTATCTTGATCGCCATCGATAAGTCTCTTATTGCGTTATCCCTATCATTTATTTGATTTCTAGCAGTGCCACGTATGGAATACGCCAATACGCTTTTATCATCAAGACTGATGGCATAACTGCAATCCTGAATGCTTTTTTTATATTCGCGTAACTCAACGAACGACAAGGCTCGGTTTACATAAGCATTTACAAACAAAGGATTTATTCGAATTGCTTCTGAATGATCTTTAATTGCCCCTGAATAATCTTGTTTAAGAAATCGTACTGCTCCACGATTATCATAAGACCTTGCACTACGCGGGTCGCGACGAATAGCTTCGGTATAATCCTCAATTGCTTTGTCGAGCATTCCTTTTGCAAACCAAGCAGTTCCACGATTGTCATATGACATGGCATTTTTGGAATCACGCTTAATTGATTCGTTAAAGTCTTTTATGGCATTATCAAACTCCATTTTCGCATGCCAAGCGATACCTCTATCGTACCAATGTTTCGCTAAATTGGGGTTACTATCGATTTTCCCGGTGTAGTATTCAATAGCTTCGGAAACATCCATTGTGTCGCTTTTTTTAATCCACACGCCGTTTAAACAAATGCCATCTTGCAACTCATCACTGACGGTTGCTGGAAAAGAAATGTCGTTGACGTTGAAGGGCTGGCCGTCCAGTGTTTTCGTCGCCGAATCCTTCAAGAATACCGTTCTTCCCACCCATGGTTCATCGCCCATCACTCGCGATACCTGCAGCGCAAAACTCGCTATCACAAGCACAGCAAAAACTGGTCGCATACACCTACCCTTTACCAAAAACATTTGTTTGCGCAGGCCACTTTCTCTAATTTCGACACCGTCCACATCCTACACCTAAAGGAGCGGTGTTTCTAGCCATTACCTTTGTGTGTTGTCGAATTTTCAAAATCAGCTAATCCACTGTACCGACGCAGCAATTCATCTAAGCCTGAAGACAACGGAGTACTAAAACGACTTATCACTTGAACAAAACAAGTGTCACATAGCTTTGCTATAATTCTGGTTCAGGATCTCCTCTTCCTCTCTCGCAAGACCAATTCTCATGGATGGTTCGGTATCAATCGATTGGAAAGGCCAGCAGTTAACCCTGCTTCCTCAGCGCGCGGTCTTTTGGCATGACACGCGTACGTTGCTCGTCGCCGATTTGCACTTTGGCAAAACTGCCACCTTCCGCAGCGCAGGCATCCCCATTCCTCCGGGAACCACTCGTACCGATCTCGAACGTCTCGACCAACTGCTCACACATACGCAAGCTACTCGCCTTATCCTTCTGGGTGACTTCCTTCATTCTCGCTTCGGCCGTGAACCCCAGTTAATGAATACGCTCGGCGATTGGTTCGCTGCCAGAAGCGCCACCACACAAATGCTCCTCATTCGTGGCAATCATGATTCCCACGCCGGCCCACTTCCCAGTGACTGGCCTGTCACCACCATCGAAGAGAGCCTTTGCGAAGGGCCATTTGTCTTTCGCCATGAACCGGTAGTCGATGCACGTGGCTATACCTTTGCCGGGCATATCCATCCGGCCGTGCGCCTTGCCGGTCGGGGCCAAGGCCTCCGTACCGATTGCTTTTGGTTCGGTTCGCAAGTCGCAGTCCTGCCTGCGTTCGGCAGCTTCACAGGTTCTGCCACCGTTCAGCCCATTCTCGGCGACCGACTTTTCGCCGTTGGTGAAGAAGAAGTAATTGAGATTCGCGGAGTCTCCTCGGTTCCCCAGCCAAAGCGTGTCGCCAAACGTAATGCGACACGCTCCAAGGGTTCGACATGAAAAAGAAACGTCCTCGCGCACCAATCCCCGAAGATGCCGCTTACACCTGCGACTCTTGCGGCGAAGAGATCATCATTCCGATCGATCCTAGCCAGGGGCGACGCCAAGATTACATCGAAGATTGCCCTGTCTGCTGCCACCCGAATGTCATCCACCTAGAGATAGACCGTCGCGGCCGGGTCCGCACTTGGAGCGAAGGAGAGTAACCCCTTCACACCAGTCGACTAGGTCTTCTTCCGAGGTGCACTCTTTTTGGCACCTCGCCGAGCCCCTTCGCCCGTGGCGCTCTGCATCGACTTCTGGGCCATCGCTGCCGCATTTTCCGCTTGGCCAATCATTTCAAACAAGAACCGGCTAGGAATCGTATCGCGCGGCTTACCCCACTTCAGCCGCGTCAGCGCTAAAGACATGGTCAGACGTTCCTGTGCTCGCGTGATTCCTACATAGCACAGCCGGCGTTCTTCATCCACTTCGTCACCACCACCCACCTTTAGCGTGCGATGGTGCGGCAAAATAGCCTCTTCCATACCCACCATATACACGTGCGGAAACTCCAGCCCCTTCGCACTGTGCAGCGTCATGAGCACAATCGCATTTTTGGCCAGCGCCTTATCCTTTTCGTCGCCAAACTCCCGCTCCCCAAGCGTAACTTCATCGAGGAAGCCGCCGATTGTTGCCCCCTTATTCTCTTTCTCGTAGGCTGCAACGGCGTTTACCACTTCTTCAACCGCTGCCGTGCGCGATGCCAATTCTTCTGGATCGGGATAAATCCGTTTCAGCTCTGACTCATACCCAATGGCACCAATCAGCTTGCGCATGATTTCTGCGAGCGACACTCCTGATTCCGATTCCTTCCGAAATCCTCGCAGCATGTTGGTAAACTTGTGGATCGACTCTTTTGCCGCTGCCGGAATCACCAGATTCGCGTTCGGATCGGTCATGCTCTGCCAAATGGGCTTCCCATTGGTGACCGCATCTTTCATTAGGGCTTCAACCGATTTATCACCAATCCCACGTGGCGGATTGTTGATGACGCGCAACATCGAGACTTCATCCTGCGGCGATGTGATCACCCGCATATAGCTCAGCAGGTCTTTCACCTCTTTACGGTCAAAGAAGCTCTGGCTCCCCAGCAGAACGTACGGCATCTTCATCTTGCGCAGTTCAGTTTCAAACGCGCGAGGCTGCTCATTCGTCCGAAACAAGATCGCAAAATCACGCGGCTCCAGCTTGTCGGTTTGCATCCGCCGCTGGATGTCTAGCACGGTTTCTCGTGCCTCATCCGTCTCCGTATTGAACTGCAAAATGCGAGGCTTCTCGCCCCCCATCCGCGCTGCCCGCAGGATCTTGTCGTGGCGCAACTTATTGAAGCTGATCAGCTTATTGGCCGACTCCAAAATGGCGGCCGTACTGCGATAGTTAAACTCGAGCCGCACCACCTTGGCATCGGGCCAATCCTTGGAGAACCGCAAAATGTGCTGCACTTCGGCTCCACGCCAGCCATAGATCGATTGATCGTCGTCACCCACTACGCACAGATTACGATGGTCCTGCGCCAGCGCTCGAATGATTCGGTACTGTCCACCGTTGGTATCCTGGTATTCATCCACCAGCAAATGGTCAAACAGAGAAGCTTCCTGCTTCCGCACATCGGCGAAGTTCGTAAACAGCTCTTCCGTTAGCAGCAACAGGTCATCAAAATCGACCGATCCAGCCAGCTTGAGCGCCTTCTGATAACGGCGGTACGCCATCGCCGCCAAATGCTCTTTGTCGGTCTTAGCAACTTGAGCCGCTTCAGATGGACGGATTGAATGCGTCTTCCAATTTCCAATCTGAAACAGCAGGTCGCCCGGCCGCATCAATTCCCCCGGCACACGGATTTCTCGCAGCACTTGCCGCGCTAAGCTCTCTTGATCGCCTCGATCATAGATCGCAAACTTCTCTGGGTATCCTAACTGTCGGATATGCCGCCGCAAAACGCGGACGCAGTGCGAGTGAAACGTCGAGATCTGCGGACGGATCTTCGTATTTTTCCCAATCAGGCCGCTGATGCGTTCCTGCATTTCTGCCGCAGCTTTATTGGTGAACGTCACCGCCAGGATGCGGTCGCCAACTACGCCATGCTTGATCAGGTTGGCAATCCGAAACGTCACCACGCGAGTCTTACCGCTACCGGCACCTGCCAGTACCAGCATCGGTCCACGCAATGTATTGACCGCCTCCTGTTGTGGAGCATTCAGACCCGCCATGGTCACTCACCATTCCAAAAAACCGTTGCTCACGCTTTCGCATGGCAACGGTCCTAAAAACTCACCGCGATAATCAAAAGCAAACTAGGCCAGCAAAAGCCTGCTCGCTGGCCTGACGCAAAACCTCTACAGCTCCATCGGGAACGGGCTCAAGTTAACAACACCCGTTTCGGTAACTAGGTAATCGTTCTCCAGCCGCATACCCACGCTCAGCGAAGGATCGTACAAGCCTGGCTCGGCCGTAAAGACATCCCCCACTTCAAACGTGTCGTTCCAGAAGGGATTCAAATGCGGACCTTCATGCGGGAACAAACCAATTCCATGTCCCAGATGATGATTGAACTCACCCACCGGTGCTTGATCCAAAATCGCTTGGCATTCGTTGAACAGCTCTTTACAGCTCTTCCCTGGCTTCACCGTCGATTCCAAATGAGCAAACACCTTTTGGATATACGACCACGCTTCGAGTTGCTTCTCAGTTGGGCGACGGTTCACCGCGAACGCCCGCGAGTTATCGGCAAAGTAGCCTCGGTAGGCAGGTCCCAAATCCAAGATATACAGCTCGCCGGCTTTGGCTTGACGATTGGCCCGCGGGGGGCCGCCCCGTTCACCGCAAGCATAGTCATTGCCGGTTCCCGTCATCATCTCGCCGAACTCTTCCACCGCTGCGGCTTGCAGACGATTGAAAACTTCGATCTCCGTGATCCCGGGCTCAATGATTTCGCGAGCGAGAGCGTACATCTTGCCGGTACCGGCAATCGCCTTCTTGATCCGCGCAAGCTCATCGGCATCTTTCCGTCGCCGCATCTTGTACAGCGTCGGCTCAATGTCCACACGCTCACCAGCCAGCGGATTGAAGTGCGGCCCAAATGTCGCAAACTCCACACCAACACGTTTCGGGGCAGGCCGACCGGCCAATGCCTTTAGCAGCACCTCCGTCGAGGCCTGGCGTTGATCATTTCGCAAAGTCGAATGCCACTGGGCTTCGTAATGCACCACTTCGTCGGCGGCCGCTTCCAGCACCGGCTTCACAGGAGCACAAAGCACCATGTGTCCATCGCTATACAGGGCTGCCGCTGGCGACATCACCCAAGGAAAACGTGCCCCGGTAAGGTATTGCACATGCTCGGTTTGTGTCACAATGACGAGGTCCAAACGCTGCGCCTGCATTTGGGCCAAAAGTCGCTTCTGCCGTCCCCGGGAAGCTTCAGCTTGAAAGTCTAAGTCGCTCATGGTTGTTTTCCTTTGTTCGTGACGTGACGCGTAACCTATCCCACCCGTCCCCGCATTTCCAGCGGGCTTGAAAAGCATGCCCCCTCGCACTATTGCCATCGGCGACATTCACGGCTGCCACCTTGCGTTGGCGGCCCTCCTCACCGAAATCTCCCCCCAGCCTGAGGATACGATCATCACGCTGGGCGACTACATCGACCGCGGCCCCGACAGCCAAAATGTCGTCGACCAGTTATTAGATCTTTCGGGTGTGACACGTCTGGTCACTCTCCTGGGAAATCATGAAATAATGTTGCTTGATGTCCTCGCCGGAAGCGACGACGGCGAAGCCTGGAAACAATACGGAGGCAAGGAAACCTTGGCGAGCTATGGCGGAGACCTCGACAAAATCCCGAAAAGCCACCGTTTTTTCTTTGAAAACCTGCGTCACACCCATGAGACCTCCACGCACTTCTTCGTGCACGCCAATTACCACCCCGATCTGCCGCTAGAGTCCCAACCCGAAGAGCTTCTCTTCTGGCATCACTTGCGCCCACCGATCACGCGGCCCCATTTTTCCGGCAAGACCGCCGTTGTCGGCCATACGCCTCAAAAGACGGGCAAGGTTTTGCGATTTCCCCACGTGGTGGGCATCGACACGTTTTGTTTTGGCAGCGGTTGGCTTACTGCTTACGACGTAAACACCAAGCAGGTTTGGCAAGCCAATCGCCTTGGCGAAATCAATACTTCGCCCGAAGTGAATGACCAAGACGCCGACGACCTCGACGGTCCAGCCGAGCCCGTATGAGTTGATGTCCCGCAAACTACTTTTTTATTGCCGTATTCAGGAATGCAGCGCGGCGCTCAAAACGATTCTTGGGAACCGACTGCCAAAACTCACGATCATTCATCAGCTTGGCAAGTCCCGCAACATCTCCCGCAACAACAAGCGGCTGAACTTTTTCGCGCGTCCTTGGCGTATAGTCACCCCGATAGCGCAGGTCGATCACCATCTGCTTGATCAGATCGTTCATCGTCTCCCAGTTCACCGCGCCATACTTTTCAACAACGTCTTTGCTCTCACAAATCTTGCGAGCACTACTTTCGATTTGTGCATACGTGATCACAAACAGCTTCTTCTGAGCAGCCAAGCTGATCTCGGGCAGGTTCTGCTCTTTCAGGTAGGCTCGCGATTTATCACCCGATAGCCCTGCCCCGCCGGCGTACTTTTCAGCCGTCGCCTCTTCGATTCCTGCAGCCAGCATATCGGCGTGAATCGATTCTTTCGTCCGATACTTCATGTCATAGCCACGACCGATCGTCAAACCGGAATTGTCAGAGGGAACATGCGGCGTACGGCTATGCCAACGTCCCCCTTCATTCCCTTCGCTATCGAAGGTGACTTGCCCTCGCTCAACTTTTAACAAATCCTCTTGAGCGACGACGCCATGCACCACTCCAACCAGCAAAACGAACATCAACATTTGCAATCGCCAGAGCCTAAGCATTAAACATGCTCCTTGCAAAACACGATTCCCACTTCCGTGACAATGGCATCCATTCGGACATCGTGCGAATCGCAAGGCACCGCCTCAATGACTTGGCACGCATAGCCAACTCCCACTTTCGAGCAATCGCTGCGCAGCTCTGCAAGCAGCCGATCGTAATAGCCGGCGCCATACCCCAGTCGGCCGCCCCGATTGTCGAATGCAACTCCTGGAATGATTGCCAAATCAATCGACTGCGGCGCTACTTGAAAGGCAGGATCTTTTCGCAGCGTTTCCTTCGGCTCCAAAATGCCAAACTTTCCCACCTGCAATTCCCCAGCCTCTTGCAAAACAAACAACCCCAGCGTCTTTCCTTCGCACCAGGGGACTACCACTTTTTGCCCGGCCTCTTTTGCCTGTTGCAGCCCCTGGCCCAAGAGCCAATCGCAGGTACGAACCTCGTCGCGAACATCCAAATACCACAGCACCGTCTTCGCCGCCGCGTAGGCCGGCAGCGCTGTAATGATCGAAAGAATTCGCGAACTCGCCCCTTCTTTGTCGGCTTGGATTTGCCGCAACCGCTTGATCTGCCGGCGCAGTTCTCCCTTTTGCTCTCCAAAACCTGGTTGTCCAAGGCCCGTCATCGCTGTCATTCTTTCCAATAATCCTCGTGAATCCTCGACTCGACCAAGCATAAGCGGGGCCGCGCTCTTGCGCAAAATCGCTTCCGGTTCAAACTGAAGCCATGGACCATCCTGAAACGCCAACGTCTGATCCCCGCCCTGCCGCTGCCACCAGCGCCGCATCCAGCGATGCCGCGCAAGAGCCCCCCCTAAACGTTAAGCCCCTTTATATCGGCAACGTGAAAGTTGATCCCCCCATTCTACAAGCGCCGATGGCGGGATACACCAACTTTGCCTATCGGCAAATTGTACGGGAGTTCGGCGGCACTGGTTTGCAAGCGACCGAGATGGTTTCCGCACGTGGCTTTGTTTGGATGGATCAAAACGAAGCCGAACATCCCGATCGCTTGTGGGGTGTTAAAGAAGAGGCTCGCCCATTGGCCGTTCAGATGTGGGACAATGATCCCGCAATCCTGGCCCAAGTCGGAGAGCGTCTGGCCAACGAATACAATGTCAGCGTTGTCGATATCAACTTCGGTTGCCCGGTAAAAGATGTTACCGAGCGGGCCCACAGCGGTTCCTACCTGCTGCGAGAGCCCGATCGCATGGCCAAGATCATCTCCCAGGTGGTGAAGGCTTGCTACCCAACCCCGGTGACGGCAAAAATCCGCCTGGGCTGCACGCGCACGTGTATCAACGCGAATGAGATTGCCCGCGTTGTTGAAGAATCGGGTGCCTCGGCACTTACCGTGCATGGCCGAACTGCCGAGGAGTTCTTCAAAGGGAGCGCCGACTGGAATCGCATTGCTGAGATCAAGTCCCACCTGAAGAAGATTCCCCTGATTGGCAACGGCGATATCGACTCTGCCAAAAAAGTGGTCGAGGCGTTCCGCCGGTATAACGTTGACGGCGTGATGATCGCCCGGGCCGCCTTGGGAAGGCCTTGGCTCTTTCAGCAGGCCGCGGCCGCGTTACGTGGCGAACCGATTCCGGCTGATCCAAGCCTACCCGACCAAAAGGCGTTAATCCTGCATCACTACCAATTGGTCTGCGACCGTTTTGGCGAGGCCAAGGGGACGCTTCTCATGCGAAAGTTCGCCTGCAACTACGCTTCAGGACAGCCGGGGGCAAGATTCTTCCGCTCGCACGTGGTCCACGTCAGCACGCGGGAGCAATTCCTGCACGTGGTCGAAAATTATTTCCCCAGGCCGGCCGAAGAATCTACGGATGACTTTGGCGTGGCCTCCAGCCTCGCCTAGCGTTTTTCGGGCCGGTTTTGCCGATTGTAGGGATCAGGCCGGCCGTTCTAGCCCCCGGGATTGTCGGCGTTGCCACCCTTGACGATTCCGTCCACTTCTTCGAAACTAAGATTCTCGCGCGGGAGTGGCGAAATTGGCAGACGCGCCAGACTTAGGATCTGGTGTCGCAAGACGTGCAGGTTCAAGTCCTGTCTCCCGCACTTGAAGCAGCACCCCAGCTGTTTTTTGCCAGGCTTCCGGCGTGCCGGAGGTGGCTGAAATCAAGGGGTTGAGGCTTTCGGCTTCTGGCTCTCTCACGACCCAACTATAGGGCGGGGTGACGCTGGCGGCAACTGACTTTCTGGGAGATAGCGAGGATAAAGTCCCGCAGGCCCAGGTGAGTTGGGCACGACTACCGGACTGCCGGAGCGTGGCAGGAGTCGGAAAAGAGTAGTGGAAGTCACACCTTTTTCCGGCGGATTGATCGCGATTCACTAGGAGGGACACACCCCAGGAATTGCAACAATCTGAATCGATGAGAGCCGCTACACAGTGCAGGAAGCTGTCTTCCGTAAGGAGCAGGTCGAAGGCTTGGCTTATTAGCTAGTTTAAGCCAATTCTTTGTTTTTTACTTCCTGCACTGTGTAGCGGTTCTTTCGCTTTCATTGACGTCAGATCCTCTCTGGATAAATTAGGGGGATGCGTATGACATCGAAAAAGCCTTCGATCAAAAAAAGAGGTCGAATTCGAGAGGACGAAATTCAGTTCCGCAGCTCTCTTGCAACTGTCGTTCTTAACCGCAGGAAAGAATCTGCTCTCACTCAGCAAGATATTGCCGAAAAGGCAAATGTTCACCTGACGAAGATCTCTCAGATCGAAACGGAAGCTGGTACCGCTCTGCCTGATACCATGATCCGGATCATGCAAGCGATGAAGCTAAGCTTGAGCGACTTCGGGGTTCAGATTCCAAACGTTCAGGACCAGCCCAAGCCTCGTAAGATCAATCTTGCAACAATCACCCGCGAAGACTTTCGTGAAGTGTTTGCAAAGATGATGGTAGAACGCAGGAAGGCCGTTGGCATGTCACAAGCCGACCTAGCCGCGAGGCTTGAAACCAACCAGGCCGCTGTCTCTCGCTGGGAGCATGAGGAAGATATTCCTGGCTCAATGATGTTCATCCGAATCATGCAGGTGCTTGAATTTGACCCGTTCGGAATAGCCACAAAAAAACGCTAAGAAAAAAGGCCGTCAGCCAAAAATTGACGGCCTTTTTTTGTTTCTACTTCGAGCTTTTTTTCCAGATTCGAGCAGAAAACTGAAAGAACTAGCGGGAAAACTGCGTTCATTCCGCTGGCGAGATTTTTCGTTTTTTGGCGTATTGACTCAATTACTGTTTACTGTATGATCCACCAATCGACGCAAATCGAGGGACTAAAAAACCCTTGCTTGCAGTCGGAAAACTAGCACTTCTTTCGGCCTTCGCTTGGCCTGACGTCGTGCTGACGTACCCATTCCCATTTCCCATGTGCTGACTGCGTTTTCGCTTGCGCGTCTGTAATTGGCCACTGAAATTCTGTGGCGAATCTGCGCTCACGCTTGCGCTACCGGTCTGCATCCATCTCGACAAGGATGCTCGCGATGCTCGTTATCTCACGGAAGAACGGTGAATCCGTTCACATCGGCACTGACGTAACTATCACAGTCAAGCGTACTAGCAGCGGCGGCGTGAAGTTGTGCATCGATGCACCTACTCACGTTCGCATCGTTCGCGCAGAGCTTCCACCATTGGAAGCGGGGCCTGCCAATCATGGTGAAACTAAATCTCCAGGAGACAGCGGAAGCGACGTCTCCAATCGACCTGTTCAGCGACTCAGCACCGAAGACGCTGAATCCTCAGACGAGCCTGACAGCCGAGCCAAGGCTGCCTGAGTTTGGTGCGAACGAAATGCTTGATCCTTCGACTGGCGAGATTATCAGTCTCGCGGATGTCGATGCGATGATCGATGCCTATGAGCGTATCAAGCAGATCAACGACCAAGCTTATGCCTGCCAAGTTCAACTTCGCAACGCACTAGCGGCACTCACAGAAGGCGACACGAAAACCCGTCGCGTCCGTGGAAAGCGTCGTGCGGCAAAGATCGAAATGCCAGGCGATTCGTACGATCAGAAAGCACTCAAGCACATCTGGGAAACGTTCCCGCAGCTGCGTGACGAGTGCCTCAAGATCGACACGATTGGCATCAAGTCTCGCGAGTACAAGAAGATCGTCGGCACGACTGGTGAAGGCGAGTTTAACGACTTCCGCGACTTGCTAACGAAGGCAAATCGAGGGCCTACGGGTACACCGTCGGTAACGGTCGAAGCCTAGCCATGCACAAATCGATTTTGCCAACAATCGTCCGAGACCAGTCTCCAAAGTTTGTTCGGCCCATCGATCATCACGCAAACGGCAACGCGAAATTTGCCGTTTTGCAGGTGGTAGACGAAGGGTTGACGCCACCCGAGGAACTGGCCAAGGACTATCCGCCGGGACGCAAGTTAATCACGACCTTCCCGGCCTACGGTATCGCAATGCACTTCGCCAGCAAGTGCAAGGAGTTCGCCAAGTTCGATGACGCTCGGTTCATCGTCGTCGGCTTTGACAAGGTTCACTCAATCGCAAGCTAAGGTCGCTGCCATGGTTCGCTTAAGAATTGATCGCTCGGGAAATCTTTGGGCCTTCACCTGTAAAGGTTGTGGCCATCGATACAGCTGGAAGACGCCCAAGGCTCCGATCCCAGATTGTCCGAAGTGCAGCAAGCGGCCTGAAAGCGGATCACGCGCCGAAGCCAATCTTGGCATTCGTCGAGAGAAGTCGGATTCCGACTACGTCGAACAAGCCGAAGAGATTTTCGAAGAGATCAAGATGCTTTACGAGGACATGCCCGAACGCGGACAAAGCTTCGCGGACGACGTCCTGGAAAAGTCGCAGGCCATCATGAAGAACATCGAGAAGCACGAGCGGGCGACAGAAGCCCAGATCGATGCCCTTACGAACATGCGAGACGGACTCTCCCGCTGGATTAGCTAACGCCGCTCGCCAGACACCTATCCATTCCCTTTTCGCTTAGGAGTTTCAGACCCATGAATGCAGTGACGACACCAACGAAGGCCAGCACTGAACAAGTGCCACTTTGGGGCAGCATTAACATCCCGATCATTGTAGGCACTGGTGCTTTCAGTTCTGGCAAGACGCTTTTCGGTTTGAGTATTTGCCCTGGTCCTGAAACCCTGGTTATGGATCAAGAGGGCAGCTCTTTGACTTACGAATCGATCAATTTTGTGCATTGCGATATGGCAGTCGAATTGATGAAGGCCTATCCCGATGGCTTTACGCCTGCTCAACGATGGGAATGGTTCAAAGCCGAAACGATCAAACGCGGAAAGACTGGCAAGTTCCGCGTACTGGTCATTGATCCCGCCAGTGAAATCGAAGATGGACTAGAAGCCTACATCCGTGCGAACCTGCCTAAATTCGGCTTGTCGTCCGATCAAGTCCGCAAGGCCAGCGGTTTGCTGTGGGGCACGATGAAGCGAGAGTGGAAGCTTCACCTCGACATGCTGCGTGCCTATTACCAGACGATCTACTTGACGGTACATCTTCGCAATGAGTACCTGGGGAACACCCCAACCGGCAAGAAAGAGCCTAAGGGTAAAGAGACGCTATTCGAGCTGGCCTCGCTATTCCTTTGGTTTGATCGCTCGCCTGACAAGTCGGGGAAAGTATCGGCCAAACCATCGGCTAACGTCCTAAAGTCTCGCTTGGCGGTCACGAAGTTTGTCGATGGCGAACTGGTTACGCTGCCTGTCCTTCCTCCCCACTTGGAAGTGGCTACGCCATCCGCTATCCGCCAGTACATCGCCAACCCGCCCGATTACTCCAAGCTCAAGAAGTCCGAGCTGGTGATCGAGCAGGAAATGACGGACACGGAAAAGCTTCGGCTCCAATCGCAAATCGCTGCGGATCAACGCGAAGCAGCCCAGATCGAGCTTACTCGCCTCGAAATGATGAGCCGCGCTGCAGAAAAGAGCCGTTCACTGCAAGAACTGCAAGCGGCGAACAAAGCGACTGCCGATCAGTCTTCGCAAATCGCTCAAGCCAATGCCGCGAAGGCAGAGGCTGCTGCTAACGAGGACAACGCGATTATCAGTGCGGACGAGGTGAAGCACATCGTTGGGCTGTTTGAACAGGCATTCGCAACGCCGGACGATTGCAAAGCCTGGGTGCCGGTCAAGCTGGCGGCTATTGGCGTGAAGAAAGTCAGTGAGCTTACGAACCTACAAGCACTGGACCTAAAGGCGGACCTAGCAGACCTGACCTTCAAACGGTCGATGGTGAAGACGAACGAAATGCATGAGCAGATTGTCAAAAACGCCCCCAAGGCTGACGAGTCGCCTGCAACGATCCCGTTCACGCCAAACAAGCCGCTTTCGCCAGAGGTCCAAGAGGCTGCCGAGTTCTTTGGCGGTGAGCAAGCCGATCCGATCCACAAGGAAACGGTCGATAAGATCGTGGCGGTCCTGGGTGACGTGTTTGCGACTCAGGAAGAAGCACGGTCCGCCATGCCGGACATTTTGAATCGTGTCGGCAACGGCGCGAAGAAGATCAGCGAGCTCAAGCAGTATCAAGGCGACGCCATGCTCAAGGAGCTTGCGGACCTTGGGATTGCCCGACGTGCCACGATGGAACGCCTGAAGGAACTGTGTGCAGAGACCGGGTGGGGTGCTCAAGCCCAGTCGGAATGGCTCAAGAAGCTTGGCCTTGCCAGCTTCCGTGGATGCACTATGGAACAGCTTGGCGAACGGATTGGCCACCTGGAAAAGACGGCTAAGTCGTTCCAAGGAGGCGCGCCAAAAAACTAGCATCGCCCCTTTCCCCTAGTTGGCCTCACGCTCTCAAGCCGCTGGTAGCAAAGTACGGCGCTGACGAAGTGTGGGAAGTCGGAATCGGGCTGTTTGGGTTCCCGCCTACTTGGGACCCATCGGCAACAGAAGTGCGGCGGCTAACACAAACACTGCTGCAAAAACACGGATAACTTTTTTTCAACCCAGATTTTTTGCAAGGATGAATTGAAATGGTGAAGGTAAACACTTCGGAAGCTAAGGTTGGTGGCGGCGGAGTCTATTTCGATGCTGAATGCGACTGCGTATTCATGATCGAGTCGGTGGACGTCTCCAAGGCGGTCGATGAAAATCCGTCTGTTAAGGTCGAGTTCACGTCTGTCGCTTCGACAGTCGCTGACCAAATCGGCAAGAAGATCAATCAAATCTTCTATCTAGGTGGCGGTTCCGCTGGCAAGTTTATCAACTTGTGCTGCGGGCTCGGAATCTACAACCAGGAAAAGTTCAAGGCCGACAAGGAAGCCAATGTCTTCCCTGACCTGGCTATTGAAGATTCTACGGGGTTGCTTGTCGGGTCTCGTATCCGCCATGAGCCGATGAACGATTACAACACGAAGAAACTCACGGAACAAATCAATCAGCATCTAGCAGCTGGCGAACACGACAAGGCAGAAAAGAAGCGTAAGCTGATCGAAAGCGGCGTCGGCTATCTGCAAATCGGTGGCGAGCGGGGGTTTGACTTCTTCGCCCTTGGCGATAAGGAAATGGATCACGTTCCATTCGACGCCACGATCAACTCGGCGGCGAATGACAAGGGCGAATTCCTGACCCGCTTCGGCACCTACCGCAAGCGTGGCACCGCTGGCCCTGATGCATCAGCACATGGCAAGGCGGCACCAAAGTCGCCATCCACGACGAAGCCATCGAACGGGGCTAAGGCAGCCGCCAGCAACTTCGGGGGCGAGTTCGTCTAGTACGACTCGTCTCTTGTAGCCGCCGGTCGTAACGGCCGGCGGCTCTCTTTTACTGGCCCAGCGGAAGCATATAAGCGGCGGCAAGCGAAACGGCGCTTTTGGTGTTGGTCTGCGCACGTTGGTTCGAATCCAGCGGGGCCAGCTTTAGTCACGGATGTTTGTAGGGGTAAGTCATGAAGGCCAAAACAATCGAGATCATCGGCACGTTGATCGAAGAACGTCGCCCTCAGAACTGCGGCACGTTCTTCCTGGGGAAGATCCGTCTTGTCGTCGATGGCGAAATCGACAACAGCCGAATCATCAACATCGTTGGCAACGCAGAAGAGGATGACCTCAAGCTGCACATGACTTACCGCTGGTACGGCGTATATAAACAGCACGACACCTACGGGGAACAGTTTGCGTTCTCAACGTTCGGACTTCACAAGCCGCTAGGACGAACGGGGGTGATCAAATACCTCCAAGAGTGCCCGCATATCGGCGAAGCGACCGCAATCCAGCTTTGGAATCTCTTTAACTCGGACGCGGTCCGTATCTGCCGGACTGCTCCTGAGGTGATCGCAGACAAGGTCCCTCGCCTAACCCTTGCCAAGTGCGAAGAGATCGCAAGCAAACTGAAGGAAATGTCGGCCATCGAGAATCTCTCGATTGAAGCGATGGACCTTTTTACCGGTCGCGGCTTCCCCAAGAAGACAGCTCAAAACGCCATCAAGGCCTGGGGTGCGAAGGCAATCGAGATCGTCACGCGAGATCCGTACAAGCTGATGCGGTTTCGCGGGATCGGGTTTAAAAAGTGCGATTCAATGTGGAAGGACTTAGGCCTGCCGCTGAACAAACTCAAGCGGCAAGTCTATTGCATCTGGCACGCGATATCGTCGGGAAACAACGGCGACGTTTGGTTCTCGGAGGCGATGGCCAAGCAGCACTTGCTTGAAAACATGCCAGCGGGTGTCGAGATCAACATCGACCGGGCGGTCAAGCTCGCAGTTCGCGCGAAGATGCTGGCGGAAATGCACTGGTGCGACAAGTGCGGAAACACTGGTACCACCGAGCAGCCCGACCTGTTCTTTGGCGATGAAATGGTGCAAGGCTCCTGCCCTGTCTGCGAATTCGGCACTAACAAGCCTCGCTGGCTGGCGGAATGGAAGCAAGCCGAAGCGGAAGAATACATCGCACGCCATTTGGCGGATTCGCTGCAAGAGAAGCCACAATGGCCGCAACTTGCGGAAACGCCTGAAGGACAGCCGGGGCCAAGCAAGCATCAAATCGAAGAACTGGGGAAGGCGCTCGTCTCCACCCTTTGCATCCTGCTTGGCTCGCCTGGAACTGGCAAGACTTTCAGCTTTGGCTATCTGGCCAAGGCGATCATTGCCCAGTTTGGCGAGAACAGCCTTGCGGGTGCGGCTCCGACTGGTATCGCTGCCCAGCGGATGCGGGAAGCTTTGGCGGCCGCTGGGTGCAATGTGATCGTGAAGACCCATCACGGCCTGCTTGGCGTGGAAGAAGCGGACGAGGGGGGCGGCTGGGTATTCAAGCACAACGAACGCAAGCCCCTGCCCTACAAGTTCCTATTCCTCGACGAGCAGTCGATGGACGATGCCATGATTTTTGCCGCGCTACTTAAGGCCCGCGCGAAAGGTACACACATCCTATTCATCGGCGATACGAACCAACTGCCACCGGTCGGAAATGGGGCTCCGCTGCGAGACATGGTGAAGGCTGGTATCGCTTGCGGGAATCTGATCGAGATCCGGCGGAATGCAGGGACGATCGTTCGTGCTTGTGCCCAGATCCGCGACGGAAAGCCGTTTGACATCGACAAAGAGTTTGACCTGAATCCTGTCTGTCCAGACTGTGAGAATACGACCGAACTGAATGCTGAGCGGTTGTGGAACTTGCGGCGGTACCGGAAAGCTCCCACCGAAGAATCTCATTCTGGTTCCTGCATCGAAGGCGCAGGCTCCGGCGGCCGTCTACTCCACGGTGAACAAGCTCAAGGAGCAAGGGATCGACCCAATCTGGGGCGTGCAGACGATTGTCGCTGTAAACAAGAAGTCACCACTGGCCCGCAAGGCTGTAAATGCTCGCCTTCAAGACATGCTCAATCCTGGCGGGAAGACGGTTCCGAATTCACCGTTTCGCACGGATGACAAAGTTCTTTGCCTGAAAAATAGCATGTTCAAGAAGCATGGCGAGACTGGCGACGATGCGACCAAGTACGCCATTGCGAACGGGGAACTCGGCAAAGTGCTTTTCGTTGCTGAGAAGCTGACGGTCATCGAATCCTACAACCCTAAGCGAGTCTACGACGTATTCCGTACCGCCTTCACGGACAAGCAGCCTGAGAAGGACGACGCAGCAGACGACTCCAAGGAAGACTCGGGGACTGGTTGCGATGTCGATCTAGCGTACGCGATCACCTCGCATAAAAGCCAAGGTGCCCAGTTTGACTATGTCATCGTCGCTTTGGACGAATACCCCGGCGCTGTAGGCCCTCGCGGAATCTGCAAACGCGAATGGCTATTCACAGCCATCAGCCGCGCGAAGATCGGCTGCATCCTTGTGGGGCTCCGCTCGACCGCACTCGCAATGATTGCCGAAACTTCCCTCGACAAGCGAAAAACGTTTCTAGCCGAGCGGATCACACAGTACCGAAACGAATACAGCACCTGGCAGCAGACCTTAGAGGGAACATGCGAAACAGTAACCGCAACCGAATCGAAGGAATCGACCCCTCCGACATCCAAAAAGCCAGTGCGGGTGAACTGGCTGGGAATGGCGGCGTTCCGCTCGACGAGCACAACGACTTAGGGTTCGTGACGATGCAAAAGAATGGGCATACCCATGCCTACTTGTGGGACATATCGCGAACTCGGCAGCTGCTCGCACACGTTGGCAAGCAGTGCCTAAGCGGCGAATCAGGACTGACTGGCGAGGACGCTGTAGTGCTAGGAATGGCCATCGAGAAAACCGCGAAATTCGAATCGAAATAGGCAATTTAGACCATTGCCAAAAATATAGCGGCGGACATACAAAATCCGCCGCACAAAACGCACGATGCAATTGGCAGAACGGAAACACCGCCATGGTACAAGTCACATTTCCCGCCGGTCCTCCACAACCACCGAAACGAAATCGCACGGCCAGCGATGCAGGATCACCACGTCACAAGTCTGACGATGGCCTCAAGGTGCTGCCGTTTACTGTCGAATGGGACCATCGCGAACTACCCGCTGGCTGGCGATTCCAGGGCCTTATTGGCGGGCGCTCTGACAACTATGCACCTTTGGTCGTACCGCAAGAGAAGGTGTACCTAGTCACCGCAGATTATCGGATCAAAGGCGTCCCGGTTTATATCGAGCGGAAATCGCATGACGACGCGATTGGATCGATTGGCGGCGGTCATGATCGCTTGCGTGCGGAACATGAGCGGATGCACGAGATCGTTAAAGCTGGCGGTGTGTGCTGCGTCATTTGCGAGACGTCTCATTCCGCAATCATCGACGAATTAAGCGATCCCGATTCTACTCGACAGCTTGACCCGGAAGCCGTTGACGGTGTGCTGCGTAGTTGGCCCGTCAAGTATCAGGTTCCATGGTATTTCCCAGGTAGCCGTGCGGCTGCCGAACGTTTTGCGCTCGGGTTCTTGCGCAAGTGGTACGAAGAGTTGACTGGTGAGAAAGGTTAGAGAGATGAAAACTGTTATTGCGTTGGTGGGTGTTTCTGGTGCTGGTAAATCCGATGTCGGAAACATCCTGCAAGAGTTGGGCGTGAAGCCTGTTCGTGATTTTGTGAGTTCATTGAACGGGAAGGACGAGGCTCAAGCGATGGCGATGCTATCTGCTCCTGCCAGCGTCTATGCCGAACTGAACGACATCGACGAACAGGGCGTGAATTCGCTCAAGGCAAACGGCGTTCAAGTCATCGAAGTGGTGCGTGACGGCGAAAAGCAGTTTGGTAACGTCAACCTCACTATCGAGAACACTGGCGACAATCTGGAAGTGTTCCACGATTTGGTTCGCCAAGACTTCGTTCGGATGCTCTGGGGTGCGAAGCCCGCCGAGCCTGCAATGCCTGCTCCTGCGGCTGAAGTGGCTGAAACCAAATCAGCGGAACCCAAGCCAGTTGCACCCGCTCCGACGGTGTAACACCGATCGTCGTCTCGCTTCCATTCCATTTCGAGGTACTTGCTATGAACATTATCGGCCTTCACGGTTACACGGGCACCGGCAAGGACACGATTGCTGAGTACCTCACGATCAAGGGATGGAAGCGAGTCGCGTTTGCGGACCCAGTTCGCGAGATGCTTTATGTGATCAATCCGATCATTGGCATCAGCGATGGCAACTACGCCCGATTGCAACACATCGTCGATGACATTGGATGGAATGCGGCAAAGCGTATCTATCCTGAAATCCGCGAACTACTTCAGCGACTTGCTACTGAAGCTTGTCGCAAGACCTTTGGCGACCGCTGCTTTGTTGAGATCGCACAAGACAAGATCATCAAGGCCAAAAAGTCCGGCGCGATTGGCGTCGTCGTGACTGACGTCCGTCACGACATCGAAGGCGACATGATGCTGAATGTCTCGCTGGGTACCGCAATGATCTTTGAAGTGACCCGGCCAGGGTATGAGCAGATCAATTCGCACTCGTCCGAGTTTGGACTTTCGCAAAAGTACATTGCTGACGTGATCCAAAACAATTCCGACGTTCACCAACTGTTTGCAGAAACTGACAAGACGTTAGAAGCCTATGGCATGGCTTAGCTCGTTCTTCATTCTTCCATTTCACGATTCATCAGATTACTTCGGGGCATTTCGAAATGAATGACAATACACAGGTCAGCGACTGTTCAGTGGCTCCAACACCGGCACCTCCCGACTTCGTTCCACCTCCGGGCGACCGCGTCGATAGCATGGGCAATGCCATCACACCGTTTCTAAGCGATCATCCTTTGCGGGTCGCTTTATTCATGCACCACGCTGGCCAGAAGGTGCCTCGGAAGCCGACCGTTCCCGATGAAGCAACGCGGCTCCTGCGGGCCAAGCTGATCCTGGAAGAAGCTTTCGAGTTGATCGAGAAAGGGCTCGGGATCAACATCAAGCTCGGTCCCTACAGCACTCCAGGGCCATCGAAGCCGACGGCAATCCACTTCGACAACCTTTCGCTCGAATGCGTGCGGAGTGTGGACATGGTCGAACTGGCGGACGGAATTGCTGACGTCTGCGTCGTGAACACCGGCACGGCACTCGCCTGCGGAATGGACTTTGGTCGCATCCTCAACCTCGTCGATCAATCGAACCTTGCGAAGTTTGGCCCCGGCGGGCATCGTCGCGAGGACGGGAAGTGGGTCAAGCCTCCAGACTGGCAAGCTCCCGATCTGCTGGCCGAACTCGCAAATCAAGGCTACTGCGAGCTCGTGGAGTCGAATGATCCGCCCACGATCCAAGAGATTGCGACTGCCTAGCGTTTAACTGTTTGTGACAGGTCATTTTTAGGTCCGACGTGTTCGGGGTATTTAGGGAGGTGCGAAGTGGTGAAGGTTACAGGACTAGCAGAGAGCACGTCGGAAGATCTGTTCCAGACCGATAGTAGCGAGGCGAGCTTGGGCGATCTCTTCGGTGAGACGACTGGCGAGGAATCGACCATTGCAGTCGATGCCATCGAGGCCGAAGAAGAGACGCCTGAGCCCGAGACGGTCGAGGCAGTCCCTGGTGCTCACATTCAGCTTGCGGGTTGCGAGAACGTGCACATCCACGTCAATCCGCCGGCCGAAGCTTCGCCAGCTCCAGCGGCAAGTCATGACGATGGGAAGGCCGCACCGGTACCAGAACCAACGCCCGAACAGAAGTTCGAGCGGGATGTCGCCTACGCCAAAGAGCGATTCACCAACGCTTCGATGCACGTTAGCGAGCTAGAGAGCCAGGTGAAGTCGCTTAAGAGCGACCTGAAGGACGCCCGCGAAACTATGGAAGAGGCTTACGATAGCCTTATCGAACTGCAAGAACGCGGTCCAGAACAACCCAAGCCGACTGCAAGCCTGTCGTCGGGATCGACGGAAGCGGAATCGCAGTCGTCCAATTCAGAATCGCCTAATCCGGCTCCGGCGGAAAAGCCAGAAGACAACGCTTGGCGGAATGAGCCGCTAACCGCCCTCGAACTCGACAAGATCGACGGTCTCGGCAAGAAGAAGCTCGAAGCCCTGATGGATGCCGTCCCGACCATCGGTGCGTTTGAGGATCTGCGGGCACAGGCCGGCGCTTATGGCGTCCATACGCTCTTGCCAAAGGGACTCGGACGCAAGATTGCTGACGAACTGGAAGAGCGACAAATCGCCTGGCTGCAGCGCCGCTGGGCGAAGTCGATGGTCGCCAGCCAAGTTCCACTAGAGCCAGAGAGCTTTGTGGATCACCAAACGGCGGTTGATGAGCCACAAACGGAAGAGCCGACCGCCGATGAGCCACAAATCGACGAAGGTAACCCGGTCGGTGAGCATCTGCCGTTTGGCCTGCCACCTCGAACGGTAATCGAGGGCGAAGACAAGGAAACACAGGTCCGTCGCCGTCTGAATGAACTGGCGGAAGCAACGACCAACCCTTCGGCGCCAGACATCGACACGTTCCGCAAAGGTAAGGCGGCTGCCTCTCACGGCAGCTTTGTGACCGATTGCGAGCTAGACGCTGGCGACGATCAAGATTCGTGGCTGCTTGGATTCATTTCGGGCGGTGATAAGGAATAGGTGGCAACTACCTCGCTGCGTAAACAGCGTGCCTTAAAGTTGTAGCGCGGTCCGGTCAATCAGAGTCGTCGCTAATAGTAACGAACCGACCGGTGCAGATACAGGCACTCAAAGCTCGCGGGGTGGGTCACAGCACTCCGCGAGCCTTTGGGCTTGTGCTTTGACAATCGAACAGTCCCAGCCGGTGATCGGCACGGATAAGGGATCATGGAATGGCCAAGAAGAACGCTATCGACTTTGCTGCGCAAGATCGTGAGATCATTGCAGGCCTCGACATTATGGCCGAATACGCTGCCATGGGTGTTCAGTTTGCGTCGGAACATCCGCGATCCAGCGGAATGATCGAATGCTTTGCACGAGGCCGTGACGAGTCTCGACCTTCTGCGGCCGTAAACTGCAACACGGGCAAGTACATCGACAAAGGCGGCAACAACGAATCCTTGTCGATGTGGGACTTCGGCGCCAAGTACGGCGGTTTTCCCGACTGGAAAGCTGCCCGTCGTCACTTCGCCGAAAAGGCCGGCGTCAAGCTGGGCCGTCAGTCAAAGGACAAGACCGAAAACCCTGCGGAACAAATCGACTTCCTCGATTGGACTGACGGCTATTGGCGGATCGTGTCTCGCTGGTGCCAGGTCTACAAACCAGGCGTCTCGCCAGAAGCTCTTAAGATTGCCGGGGCCCGGTTCGGCCGATACCCCTGCTATACCGACAAGCAGACAGGCGAACGTCGCAAAGGCGAGTTCTCGGTCATCGCCCTCCCCTGCTATGGCCATCAGCTACTAGATGCGGATCCAGTCGCCTGGGTGCAATGGAATGCGACCGGCCCCTTCCTGACGATCAATCGCGGCCGCGACCTTCCTCCGGAAGAAGTGAAGATGAAGAGCATCGGGCCTACTCGCGGCGCCATGATGAATCGTCACGCATTGTTACAGCTGGCGACAAGCCCAGAAAAGGTCGAGTACATCATCAAGACCGGCGGTCCGTCGGACATGCTGGCGATACTTTCAAAGCTGCCAGAATCGCTGCTTGAATCGCATCTTGTAACGACCAATGCAAGCGGCGAAACAGGTGACGTCCTTCCTCACCAAGTGAATCTATTCGCGGGCCACAAAACACTGGTGGTTGGCGATGCTGATGAAGCTGGCGAAGCCGGCGTGGATAAGTGGATTAACGCACTGCTGCCGGTCGCAAGCGAGCTTCGCAAAGTTGCACTGCCTTATGCCGTACAAAAGAAACATGGCAAGGACGCCAGGGATTTCCTGAATGGTCTCGAATCGGATCTTGTGGGGGCATCATAAGGATGAACTGGTTTATGGATGCAATCCGCAAGACACAGTCGTTTCTGTTTGGTGTAGAACCCGAAGTGCCAGCCACTGAAACGAGCGAACGCCCAAAGGTTAAGCGGCGATCCACGAAGCCAACCGTCAAGCCGCGACTCTACCTGTTCGACATGGATCCGCCTCCGCCGAAGCGACGCGGACGGAAGCCAAAAGAGCGACCGCCAAAGATCCGGAAGCGAGATTACAAGCCGCTCGAAGACCGGGTCTACAACATGATGGCTGGCGACGTTTCAGAAGAAGACGACAAGCGAATTCAGGAGATCATTGCCAAGCGTGCAGCAGCTGTGCGTGCGGGATGGTCGAACAGCCACGAACGAAAGGCAAACAATTACCCAATCGAGCCCGTTGTTCTCTTCCCCATTCGCTCCGATAACCACTAGACGGCTCTCCTGTGACAAGCATCGTCCAGCCTCCCAAGATGACATTAGGCGGAAGGTCCTTTGAAGACTTTCTCGATTTAGCGCTGTCGTGCCCTGTAATTACGTCCCCGAAAAGCAAAGAAAACGATTCGAAGCCCAACGACAATCCTGCTACCAACCAACTGGCAAACGGGAAACATGCAGCCGAGCTTTATGAAGAACATCAGATCATGGCAGCGATTGGCTTGGTCGTTCTAGGTACGATGACTGGCGGCGGGATTAAGGTATTCTCCCAGTGCCATCGCCGTACTTCCATCATCGACAAGATCAGTAACCTATCGTATGAGAGCCTCCTTAATCTGTGCGGCCCCATAGTAAAAGCCCGCGTCCAGAAGGTTAATGTCGATGACATCCCCGGAGTTTATTCGCTTGTCGAAGTCCGCCAGGCAATCGCATTACTTGCTGGTTTTGTAACCATCACCGAGAAGACCGAGCTCGGGATCGGTATCTGGCAGGGTAAGACAACCGACGGCCATCTTCACGAGGCATGCGTTCTCGTTTCAAGTGGCGAGGCGGCCGAACTGAACGGCGATGGAAAGCTCAAACGGATTACCGAGCCTCGATGCCGTGGACACTTGCTCGACTTTGACAACGATTCAGAACCGTGGTTTGAGTTCGACAAGCTTTCAAGACTGATCGATCGATGCGATGAAACGTTTGCCAGGGACACGCGAGACGCCCTGGTTCAGCTTTTCCAGAAGTGGAAGTGGACTCACGAGCTCGCAACCCCGTTGGTTCTGGCTGGACTCGTTTTCTCGTCATGGGTTCAGTCACTATGGGACTGGCGGCCGCAAGTCGCTGTCGTTGGACCGTCAAATGCCGGCAAGAGCACGCTCTGCAACTGCCTTGCCGCTATCTTCGGCAACCTATGCATGAAGTCGTCTAAGTCCACTGCGGCCGGCCTCAGGCAAAACATCAGAACATCATCAAAGATCATCCTTTGCGACGAATTTGAGCACTCGACCCAGCGGGAAGAGATCCTCGAAATGTTGCGAGCTTCAGGACGAGGAGACGTCGTTTATCGCGGTACGACAAGCCAAAAGGCTCAAGGATTCTCATTGCGACATATCTGCTGGGTAGCGGCTATCGAGGTGGGGCTCAATCGCGCGTGCAGATCGCAACCGATTCGTCATGCTCGAACTGATGAGCCCCGACAAGGACAAGCGAGGAAAGCTTGTTCTGCCAAGCGATCAGGAACTTCAGGAGCTTGGCTATCGTGTTTTGGCGGTATCCCTGAAGTACATTCACAAGGCAAAGCTCTATGCGACCAAGATCAAGGACACACGCGTAGAAGGCGTAGACGACCGGATTATCGAGTCGTACGCGGTACCAGCGGCAATCATGAGCGTCATCCAAGGCTATGACGAGGATGGCTGCCGCGAGATCCTCACGCAAATGCTAAGCGGGATGAAGCAGGCTGAGGTAGGCGAAGTAAAGGATGAGGCGAACATCTTAGAGGCGATCTTCAGCTCTCAGATATTCATCGGCCGAGAGACCTACACCGTCGCCAGTCTCATCGACACCATCACGCACAAAAAGTCGAACTACGAGATTGCCGTTGAAGGCCTCGAAAAATACGGCTTATCCATTACCACCTTTGGTGATTCCGACGAGGTCCCGGCGAAATATCATATGACGCCATGCCTTGCGATCGCGACGAACGCAGTAAGAACAAAACTGCTGCGAGGCACGGCCTGGGAGAATCAGTCGATCGACCAGATTCTCAAGCGGGTTGAAGGGGCACTCCCGCTGCGAAAGTACATCGCTAAGCAGCGGTTGCGATCAATCTGTATTCCAATGGAATACTTGTATCGAGACATGCTGGCCGGCGAGGCCGAAGAGCTAGTGGTGAACTTCTAGGTGGTAGCGCACAACGATGACGAATCCACAGTAAACCCACCTCTGGATCTAAGAGTGCGTCCAAATTTGACTATAGTGAATGGAGTCCGCAGGCTTGTGAGCCTTTCCTGCCTGATGGAGAACTCGCTTACGCATCTTGGCCATGCAGTAGTTGCCAAGTGCCATCCGCATGCAAATGCGAAAATGATGAACGACATACATGTAAGGAGGCAGGTCGTGCAGCGGGCCACGCCAAATGCTGTCATTGAGAACGAGGTGCAGCACCGCATTCACGATCTCATGCCACGAATAGCTTGCAGGCCAGCCGATTGCCCTGGGCAAATGCACTCAAGTCTCCAAGCTTTGCCAGTGTTCATCCGTAAACAAGCTGGGCTGATATTCCGTTCCATTTAACAACAACACGCCAACATTACACCGCTTGAGAAAACAGCTTTTTTGACATTCTCCAATGACTTACATCATTGCTATTGCTTCTCAAGCATAAATGTAAGCGTTATCTTCCCCTGGTGATGATCATCCCACTCAGCAGTATATCTCCTTTGATAAGGATCTACGACTCGATCATGTCCGCAGTAGACCATATCAGGATCATCATACACCCTCCCCGAACCACCGAAATATCCCAATGATACCGAATAAAGGCACGGTTCATTTGCAGGGCAAACTGGGAACTTAAAAACATCTCTGTGAGTCCCCCAGTCAGGTTCAGAGTACTTCCACAAGCGTTTCTCTGTATAAAAATCACGATGTCGAACAATTCCCGGGGTGGGGTCATATACAGATTTTACTGAGTACATTCGCTCCATTAAGTCAAACTCGGTGACAGTATAGGTTCCCGCGTTTACAATCCATGCAGTTAAAACGTAATCATGATCTTTTCCGTGCAAAAGAATATTTACATTTTGCTCATGCCTTCGAGATTTAGGCACTACTCCCGGAAAAATACAGTCGTCGTAAAGCTTGCTCCCAATAAAGCGGTCTGCTTCATCATCCTCAAAGCTATTTAAGTCTTGTGTGGACGATTCCATGCTAGTTCATATACCTCAATTAAAAACCGTCAGAATGGCGTCAGTAAAAAAAACTAATTTCCTGTTCAGCTTAGATTCAAGCCGTCACGATTTCAAGTATTCGAATAGAACTGTTTTGAAAAAATTGCCAATTCTGCCTCGGCAATGAAACTGTTCGGCGCAACGCTACGAACTTTCAGAAGACGAATGGAGTAGAATTGATGACGGCGGGGCCGGACAGGCGATGGAGGACGGCATGGGGCGGAAAATTGTCTATTTTTCAACGCTGTCATTTGGTTCGCCCGTTCGGGAGCGGCGTGGCGTGCTACCGGAGCATTTTGGTAATTGAAACTTTGTTTCAACGCTACAATCGTTCGGCGAATTACGATCCCTGGGAGCAAGTATTACCAGAAATGAAGTCGCCTAATCTGAAAGTGCTCATGCTCGACCCGACGGTCATCCGCGTACGCCAGACGCGAGGTCGTCAACAAAACGGACAACAGTCTTCTTGTTCACAATGCGCTGTCCCGATCACGAGGTGAGTTCGGCTCAATGCACTCGATGCCGTTCAGTCGCAAGGTCGGCCTGAGGGTCGCTCCCGGACAGGAATACGACATCATTTGGGCTGAAGAGTTGCTTGGCGATCACCGGTCGCGTTAGCTCATCGCCGACAAAGGCTAAGACTCAGGCCTCTTCTTTGTCATTGAGAAATGCGAAACTACCGAATTTGTCTACAGCCGCGAAACAACGGATTTACGCCTTGTGAATAAGATAAAAAAATACAAAATACGCAGTCGCCGACCGTTTCATTAACCGACTTACACACCTTTCGCCTGGTTGTCGCGCGTCACGAAAGAAAGGGCCGGTAACCACGTCGCCTTTGCCCAGTTCGCAGCCATTTTTTCCACTTGCGATGGTGCCAATTGGTATTCTTCTTGATACATCATAGGCAGGGCCATGAAGTCGTTCACTTCCGGTATTACCGCCCCACACACGTCTTACCTATACAAATCCCAGACGATTTGAAACGGGAAAAAACCTCCTGGAACGCGGCATTTTTAATTTTAAGGCCTTTTCTTATAGCTTGATTTCGAACAGTCCTGCCCACCTCGGCACATGCCGATATTCCGGGCGATTTCGGTGCTGATACGCCCGAATCCGACGCGTCTGCATCGCGTAATTGAGGGCACTGCCGACGTCTAAGATCGTCCGCCTGGCCCCTCCTGTCTCTTGCCAGTACTTGTGGACGATCACATTGGCCAGCGGGCCACCGGCGATCAAGATCGGCCCTCCCCTGCTCTTCACAAGCGTCTCGACCAACGGCCGATAGTCCCAGTTGGTAACGATCGCGTCTGCCGGAATCTCGTGCTGGCAGTTCAGCGGACCGACGAACGTACAGTGGGCCTTATCGAACTGGGCAAACGGCCGATAGTTGGCGTAGTAGAACAGCTCGGCAAACGTTACTCGCTCCAGCGGGACCTTCACCATGGGGAGCAGCTCGCCATGTTCGAACGCGTGCGTTTCTTCGCCGATGATGCCAACGTGATAGCCGGGAAGGTCGCAGATGAGAGCCGCATGGAGTTCTCGAGCTCAGCGGATGCTGAAGTCCTGCCGGCCATCGCCACTTGTCAGCCTTGGCATGGTGACCGCGTGAGAACATGAGGTCCGCTTCGCCGTCAGCAAACCGGGCGAATGCAACCGGCGGTCCGGAGTAGCCTGGCTTAAGCACTTTTAGCAGCACTTCAAGGTCCGACCGAAAGTCTTGTGTGAAGTGCAACATGATAGCTTTCCTAGTGAGGCAGCTTGTATCCGAGCTTACGGAGAATGCGGCACAGTCGGCCGATGTTCCGATCCTTGTGCCACTGGCTTGTAAATCGCAGTGCGTAGTTGTCGGCAATGTCACTCAGCTCGCACGGCGCGACGACCGGGCGGGCGAACTTGCAAGCTAGTCGATCGACCGGCACGGACTGCCGCACGATCCTGGCGTTCACTTCGCCGTGTTCTGCATCGATATGCCGCGAGTAGCCGAACGATTCGAAGAGGTCCGACAGAAAGTCACGTTGGCACTCCGGCACGCTGATGAGGCTCGTCTCCCAGTGCATCGACCGCTCTTCGCGCCGGCCATACTTTGCCACCAGCGCGCGGCGGATCTCGGGTCGCGGCTCCATGCTCGGCATCCCAAGCATTGTCGGATGTAGGCAATCATGAATTGGCAGACAGTGCGGCAAAGGCACGATATCCGCATCCCACAGGACCGCGTGCGGAGTCTTGGCGAACTGCCAGGCAATCAGCTTGTTCCACGATCCGCTGATATGAGAGGGAACATGGTCGCGGGTATAGACCGCCAGCGAATACCCCATCTGCTCACAGTAACGTTCAATGAAGGGGCGAGTGATCGGCCAGTAGCTCAAGTGCCGAACTGCCGTAACAACAATCGTTAGATCGGACGGGCTAATCATCTAGTCGCGTTTGTCCCATTCTTCGGGGTGCGGATTACTGCCGAGAAGCTCCTGCTCCCACGCCTGAAGGTATTCGTCGAGCTCTAGGCCCGACTGACGGCCTGCCTTTCGAGCCTGCTGCAAAACCGATTCGACGGAACGAGTCTCGCCGCGCTCGGAAAGCAGGTCCCTGATACATTCGGCAAGCTTTATGCGATCAAACTCAGTGAACATCGGGCCCTCGGACAGCGGAGACCATGAAGTAGTAGGAGCGTTCGGTAATGCTGGATTCCCGCATGGATCCACTTTCCGGGTCGAACATCGCCTCGACTCGCCAGCCTGCTAGCTCGAGAAGTCCGCGAATCTCCTGCGGCGTAAACGCTCGAAGATTGTGAGTCTCGGTGAACGGCTTCAGGCCACCGACCTGATACGTGTTCCGGATCGTGAGTTGGGAAGTCGCAGCGTCGAACTGCTTGAGCGACACTCGCGAGACTTCGCCGGTGCAATCAGCCTGCGGGAAGAACTGCTCTTGGCGAGTCCTGAGCGAGGTGACGCAGCCGGAATAGTTCACCACTTCAAAAATTAAATTTTTACGAACGTAGTTCTTCAGCGTCGAAAAGAAATTTTTAATTCGCTGATTGCTCGAATGACAAAATGCGTAAGATGGGACGCCAAAAACGGATAAGTGGGTTTCTGCGTCTGGTACCGGGTAGACTTTATCGGGCTCAAGCATGTCCCCGTAAAACGCACCAAGGCCCTTCTCTACCGCTTTGGCCACCATAGGGCGTGAACGGTCGCATCCGACCACTTTCGTGCAGCCATGACGCTGCAATGCGGCCAGAAGGTTGCCGGTGCCGCAGCCCCACTCGAAGAACCGATGATCGCTGTCGCCGGACAGCTTCAGGATCAGCTTGGCGAGGTAGTCGTAGTCCTTGGCGGCATGGATCGCATCGTAAACTTCCGCCAGACCCTCAAACGGCTTGCAATGCATCGCAGATGTAATCGACATCGTCGTCCGTCATGTCAGGGAAAAGTGGCAAGTAAATGCAACGATGGAACAGGTCAACCGCCTTCGGGAAGTCGCCACCCTTGTATTCATAGAAATCACGCAGGTGCGGCTGCATGTGCATCGGGCGGAAGAAAGTGCGAGTCTCGATCCCCTGCTCTGCCAGCTTGAACCGGACCTCGTGAGCAATTGCCGGAGTCTTGCACTCCAGCGGCATCACCCAGTTGGCAGACTTCGAGTTTTCAGGCTCGCGGGTCCAAAGCTTCCAGTTGTGGCCTTTACCGACTCGCGAGTGGTATCGATTGGCCAAGTTGCGCCGCAGACTCAAGATCTCGGACCGGTTCGCGTTCTGCACTGCGCCGATTGCCGCCTGAACATCCGTCATGCGGAAGCCAAAGGCCCACTCCTGATGATTGAAGTGATTGCCAGGCGTGAAAGCGTGCGACCGCAGCTGGCGGAGACGCTTGACGTCCTCTTCACGCTTGGCAAACACCATCCCGCCTTCACCGGTCGTGATGATCTTGTTCGCGTAGAAGCTGAAGATCGCAAAGTCGCCACGCGTCCCAACGGAGTCGCCGTTCTGGTACCGGGCATAGTGGGCTTCGGCACAGTCCTCGACCACCTGCATCCCAGCGGCTCGAAACTTATCGGCGTCGAACTCGCACGGCACGCCGTAGAGGTGAACGATGATGGCCGCTTTCGTGCGGAACGACTTGAACTTTGGCTGGACGAGCATTTCCTGCCAAAGCACGTTGCCGTCGTCGTCACAGTCGTAGAACCGGGGCGTCGCTCCCAAGGCCAAGATTGCGTTCGGACAAGCGACCATCGTCATCGTCGGGCAAGCGACCACGTCACCGGGCCCCACGCCGGCCGCGCGAAGTGCCAGGATCAGAGCCGTAGTACCGGAATTGCAAGTGACGCCAGGCTTGCAGTCGTGAGCACCGGCAAACTCTTCTTCGAAAAGCTGGCAGTACTTCCCCTGCGTCAGCCAGCCGCTTTTCATCACCGTCCCAACGATGTCCTGCTCACGCTGGCCAAGATACGGTTTCGCGACGGGAATGTGCCGAGCGGCAAAACGATTGACGACGGGATCAACGCTATCCGTGAGCATGTCGCACTGGTCTCCAACCGAGCTGCACTGCCATATCCAAAAACCGCTGGCGAACCTCATAGTGCTCCGGACGAGCGCACAAAGCGTGCGGAGCATGCAAAGCCCGCATTCGCCACGATTCATCCTTCGACGAGTTGGAAGTCACGCGACTTGGAAAGCCGGTCGCCAATTGGATTCCACAACCCAGGAACAAATCGTCTTCAAAATGTGGCACTAGGTCGCCAAAACTGTCAATCATTCGCTGGCGGAAGTTGATGATGTGCGGAATGTGACGTGTCTGAACCAGCTCCGACGTCACGATCACATCGGCCGTGACGTCAACGCCATCGTCACCCACTCGAACTCGATGCTTGCGGAGTTCGCCATCGATGACGCAGCGACCGTCTTGGCCAATGCTGGCGAACTGATTCTGATGACGCATTGCAGCACCTAGCAGATGCTCCAAATGTCGCGGACCGGGAATGTGATCATCGACGCCGAAGAAAACGTAGTCGTAGCCCGTGATCGCCAGCGGAGGAATGAACCGTGAGCATGGCCCCAGGTTCTCCGAGACCGTGAAGACTACGTCCGCTAGATTGCGAGCCTCTGGGGGTGCCTCGTACTGCGTGCGCGGCGAACATTCGACTAGTGCGATATAGCTACCGACGGTCTGATTCCGATAGGCCTGAAGGATCGGCGCGATATTGAGCGGACGACGCCAATTGAGTAGTACCGTCAAAACGTTTTGTCTCATGGCTTCACAATCCACCAGCAAGTGCCCATGGTCTTAAACGTGAGCTGGTGATCACGGCAGAAACGTTCGACTGCCCGCCGGACTCCCCAGATGCCACGCTTGTCTTTCGGGTGATCGATGTCATGGCCGGCAAAGACGCCGCCTGAACGGACCAACGGAAACCAGATCGCTAGGTCTATAACGACGTCCTCGTAAACATGCGATCCGTCGATTAGTGCGGAATGGAAACTGCGACGTTCGTGAAATGCAACCATCGCAGCTTCAATGCTCCCTTGCGAAAGGATGCGAGTGCGATGGCTGGTTGACCAATCAATTCCGCTGAATTCCACCGCGACGTTACAGGCAGCATGTCGATTGTCTTCTTGCTCTTCGCGTGTCAGTGCCGCACAACCATCGTTAGAGAGCCGGTAAGAGTGTTGATCGTGATAGACCGACCAGTTGTCTACCATCCACAAACACGATTTCGGCAGCTTTGTAAGTATCTGGCGGGAAAGGTCGCCGCGATGCACACCGACTTCGACGATTTCCAAGGGAAGCTTTTTGGCGTTCGGAATCTCCTGGGTGATGATGTCGATCAGGAAATGCGAGTCCCCCATGTCGAGCTTTTTCATTGCATCGCCTCCTGAACTACGCCAAACAATCGCGAGCCGCCACCTCCGACATGCTTCCAACCTGGAAACCGGGTGTAGACAATCGGCATCTGCAAGCGTGAGGCACAGTAGAAGAGGAACGTGTCTTGGCTGGGGGCTGGCAGCTCGATCGAGCCGTTCAGCAGCTTCAGGATTTCCTTCGTCTTCTCCGTGCTGCCGATCATGACATAGCTGATGATCCGGCGGTGAAACGCCTTGCTTCTCTCGCCTGGCTTCCGCTTGACCTTCGGGCCATCGAGGCCGATGTTGCGGGCCCAGGTATCTAGGTCGTCCAGCATCGACGCTGGCTTCGTGTACCCCCACGGCGGCGCGATGATTGCCGGTACGCTCCCAAGCCACCGCCATTCAATCCAGTCGGGGCAACTGGTCGCGACAGCATCGGTATCAATCTTGATGTAGTACGGCGTTTCGACGTGTTCCGCCGCATGCACCAGCGCCGTCAGCATCCGTTCTCGCTGCGGTTTCTCGGGAAGCTTTGTCCAACTGATAACCCGCCAGCTCATGCCCTTCATTAGCGGCGACAGTTCCAGCGGCCAAGGCTTGCTTAAGACGTTGAGCCCGTCGCAAACAAACAGCCAGCGGCACTTGGCCAGATCAGGCTTATGACGCAGCCAAGTCGGCAGCACCGTGCGGAACTCTTGAAAGTGAGCCGGATCAAGTCCAACGACAATCGTGAAAAGCGAGGGGGCTACCATAGCCGGATGACTTCTTCAAACGACTTAAAACGAACGATGTCGTCTTCGATTACCTTGCGATCACCGGGGGCGGCAAGCATATCTGGCGTGTAGACCTCGACGAACGCCGAGTCTTCCATTGCAGTAAATTGGTGATAGATGCCGGGCGGAATTATGACAGTTTGCCCAGCCGTCACGATGAACAGCTCCATCGTCGCTGCGAGTTGGGCATCGCCATTAACCGAAAATCCACCCTGCTTGCACGTTTCAATCTTCAGACGCCCACGCGAAACGTAGAACGTGTTTGCCTTGCTGTTGTGGACATGAACCGACGAACGGCCGCCAGCACCCGCCTCCGCTTCAACAACGTGCAGCGAATCCGACTGATGGACAACGCGGTACTTGCCCCACGGCTTTGCAATCCACTCGTTCATGTGTGCCCCCACACTAAGAATTTGCTTCAGTAATGTTCGCTAGTAGCCACGCGGGACGGCACTGGGATCTGCCGCATGACTGACCGACGACTCCGCAGGCCGCTGGATGGCAGAAAGCCGTGCCGCATCGATCTTGTGATGCTCGGCAACGAAAAGCTCGTGCGTTGTCAGATAGAGCCGGTTCTTATCCCAGGCCGGGCCGAACGTCATGTTCTGCGTCACGACCTGGCCCTCGTCTTCCGTATAAACCGCGATCATGTAGCGACCACCACTGGCATCGCGGGCCTTCTGCAGCGCTGCTTGCAACTCCGGCGGAAACGACGGTAACTGCTGGATCTCAAACGAGACTGGAACGCCACCGAGCGGAAACTGCTCACCACCATTCATACCTGCCCCCTCTACTTGTAGTACCAGCCGCTTGCGTCAATCGGATCTTGCGGAATGTGCGACGTCGCGGCCTCGATTGCATCTTCATACCGGCACGCCGGAAAAACCGTCAATCCGCTGCGAGGATTGCAGTTGAACACTCGAAAGCCCGCCGCATCGAATCGCGGCCTCAACATTCCGAACATCTTGTTCATCGTGCAATACGACTCGTTGTTGCTTATACACGCCGCTGCTCCCTTCTCCTGATCGAACGCGTACGGCCGTTCGAACGCCATCAGGAAGTCGCAGCCCAATAGGTAGACCACACGGAAGCCAAGCGAATACGCCAGCTTCAGAACCGCGAACATCACATTCAGACATCGCGGGTTCCCGTTTCGTGCCGCTTGGTCTTTTCCGTTCCCCCAGTTGATCTGCTGCTCTTCCAGCCATCGTTCGGGACGAAAGTCGGCATTGCGATCGATCCCAATCACCCCCGGCATATCCGCAATCGTGAGAGCTTGGCCCGTCGGAGTTTGCAACGTCTCGAATTCGCCCGTCGGCAGCTTGTGACGAAGCATCAGCCGACGCCTCAGGTGCCGGAAGTGAACGAACTTCAGCACCGCCGGATCCAGCCACAGCGACTCATGGAACTTGTCGGGAGTATCGACGTAGATCCAACCATTGGGACGAATGATCGTTCCCGCATTGTTGACGGCAATCGTAAAGACGCCCCGGCGGGAAAGCTGCGACAGGTCAAGCGTGCGGATCGACGGTCCCGACAACACGATGAAGCACTGACCACCATTCCCAAGGTAGTCCAGGCGGACCGGGTTGCCGGCATGGTCGAAAAACGGACTGGCCTGCGTGAGGTCGATCGAGCTTTGCGTCGTCGATTCTGCCGCGCGATGGGCCTTCTTCAATGCCCGAAGTCGCTGCTTCTCCGATTCAGGAAGTGCTCGCCACTGTTTTGGCGTCAGAACTGGCAGAGGTTCTAGTCCGTTCCCAGGCTGCATGATACTTTTCGTCCCGCTCGCTTAGTCCAACCGCTCGACAGACTAGAGTTTTGGCGATCAAGCGGGAAAATGGCAATCGTCGCAGTTTTGCCTGTTCCGCCAGCCAGCCGAGGATCGTGTCGAGGTTACTCCGACACCAGCACGTCCCCTCGTGGTCCATCTGGATCGCATGCTCCAAGCACTTACAGCCCTGCTCGTGCTGGAATCCAAACCGACCAAGCGTCGTCAGTAATCGTGATCCGGGCCCGCCGGGTATCAACTTGTGCAAGCATTCTGGCGGAGGCTTGCCGGCCGCTCGCGCATCCCACAAGGACCGATAGCGAACATTGGTTTGGCATAGCCTGTGAAGTGCTTCGCCTTTGTGCATCCGATGCCGCTCGCAGTAGCCTGCCAGGACGCAAGAGCAGTCTGAGACCGGCGGCTGGCTCATGCGTGCACAATCTCGTAATCGGCCGTGCCAGCAATCGGATTGCCAAACGGATCAGAAAACGTGTTGACCGTGCCAGTAATCGAAAGCGGCGAACACACGACGTTGGCCGGCGCACTCAGTTCCGACATAAACGGACCGGTCGTGCCAACATAGAAGCTCCAGCCGCTCGTCACTCCACCAATGCAACTGCAACTGATCCCAAGGACCGAGAAGTTCGGCTGCCCCAAGCAGGATGCGGCACCGCTCGGAGCGTTCCACTGGTAGCTTGCGGGCCCCATCAGCACACCCGAAAGCGTGTAGGTCTTTCCTGCCAGGCACGCCCCTGCCCCGGTCCCGCCGGTGAACGTCAGAATGAGCGTGTCCGCCTGCGTCAGGCCGCAGCAGCAGCCTCCGCCACCACAGCACGGACAATCCGACATATCAATCGTAGGCACGGAAGCCTCCTAGCACGACGATGCCCCGATCTGGACTCCCAGCGACTTCGGAAAGCAGATCTGCCTTGTGCAGTACGTCAGTACGCAGCTGCTACCGTTAAAGCTCACGCTGGTCACCACCGTCATGCAGTCATAGCCCGAAGACTGGGACGAAAGCGACGACAGCGACGTGCTGGAACTGCTCGAATTGTCGCTAACGCTCTGGCTCGATCGACTGCTGGAGTTGCTCGACGAGTTGCTACTCGACTTGCTGGAAGAATTGCTGCTCGCGGAAGAAAGCGACTGACTGACCGATGACTTCGAGCTCGAATTGCTGGACGAGTTGCTCGACGACTCGGAACTGTACGAAGAAAAAGACTCCGACTGGGACGACGCATCCTCGCCCGCATAGGCCACCGCACAAAACCATTGCTCGGTGACGTTATAGACCTGAACGAGCGTCCCCTGCGGAAGGTATGCCGCTCCCAGGTCCGTCGGCACGATATTGTGCACAAACGCGTCGGGGGTCGCCGTCGGACTCAGGTAGGTCATCGTGTGACCTTGCCGCCCGGCCGCCTCTGGGTACACCAGCTTTACGAACTTGATCGCATAGGTATCAGGCTGGTCAGTCTGGCGGGGGTAGTTGTTGCTCTTGTCGCGGACGGTGATCGCGTGCCGAACCGTGCGGGGGTTGATCGGATGAAACTTGCCCGACTGCTCACAATAGAAGCCAAACAGCTTCTCCCCGTCATCGTAGACGAGCCCCAAAGCATCCTTGACGTTCGTGTGCTCGGCTTCATCGTTCGCCATGAACGTGTCGCCCGACTGTTCATAGAAAACGACCTTGGCCTTGCGGTCACCTGCCAGGGTTGCGTTGCTGTTGAACTTGCCAAGCACTTCACTGGCCCGCATCAAGCGGATCCGCGTGTATCGCGTTTGAGACGATGGCGCGTGCGACGTGATGCGATTAAGCGTCGAACCGACACGGTTCTGCTCGCTCGCGCTAGGCTGATCGCCCTTCCCCCAATCGGTCTTAAATAGCTCGCGTGCCATTAACTGAACAGGTCCATGAAGGAAGACGAGGTGTCGTAGACGAACTTACTGGCGTCGTTCTTATCAACTAGCTTGTCCCAGGAATTGTTCGACGTCTTCCAGAAGTGATTCCAGCCGTAACTGCTCCCGCTCGACTTGAGTTTCCGCTCCTGGAACTTGTGGTCGATCGTCCAGACCTGCGTACCATCAGAACTGAACGTCCACCCGATCTCGGCGCCCAAGTACAACAGCGATTGATCGGCAACGCTATTGAAGTAGCTATTGTTTAACGTGCCGTCGTTCACCTTGCCAATGTTAGCCTTAATCGCCGTCCACGGCACCGACAAAGCCCGATGCCAGGTGATCGAATGTTCGACCATCGGAATCAGCTTGCCGGCGGTGATGTTGTCGTCTTTGACGTCCTTCTTTCCGTTGGCGTCTGCCGTCAACCATTGCAGCGTGTTCGACGGGATCGTCATGAACTCGGCAGAAAACGCCCACTTGCGGGAGATGAGCTGATTCGCCGACGGCTGCTCGAACTTGAGCTTGGAGTACTTGATCGTGACTTCGGCCGAGTCGTAGGTCGGGAAGTCGCCAGAGGGATTCCAGTCGAGCGACCCTTCAGGATGAAGCGGCCGCACGTCCATCGATTCCACATAGAGGTAGCTCACCCCCGGAAACTGGCCGGGCGGAGCTGGCGGAGGTGGGAAGCACTCTAGGGTCAGCGCATCGATATTCGCCCAAGCAACGATGCCGATACGCGTCGCGTCGCGTGAGTCTCGCGTGAAATTGATGACAGGCGACTTCCCCGCGTAGTCATCGAACGGAACGAAACCGCCTGCCACGGCGTATCCCATGATCTAACAGCCTTCCAGACAGACCCTTTGAGAAGGAATGGCTGGCCCCCGGCTGAAAGCCATGGTAGGGAAAGTGCCGCGAGATCGTCCACACTGATGCTAATAGGGCGGGAAAATAAGAAAGCCGCACGTCAGCTTACGACTAACGTGCGGCTTTGGAAGATTACCGACTGACGGTAGTGATCGGTCGGCTTTGGGGCCGGTTTGTAGCCCAGAAGTGTCTTTAAGACTTTGGGAGTATCCCGGCCAGAAGCTCAAACAGTCAATTGTCAGTTATGACAAATCATTGCCAGTAAGCGTATCGAGTTGGCCAGCGGAAGTCTCGTTCTTTAGTTCGCTGAGCAGCCAGATCGAATGAAGCCGAACGAATGTGCTGAACGTTGGAGAATGCGAGATCATCGCTCCAATTACGTCCTGCCTGCGTATTCTACCTTGATAACATCTATACCAAGATTCGCTTTGCCGAACTGGGCGACAACCGACGAGATCGCCGAATCGAGGCTACTGGCGGCTCGAATGAAAGACATGCGAACAAAGCCATCCTGAAAGCCTACGGACGAATCGTCGCATCCTGCTTCAACAACCGCGTCTAACTGTTCAGACGTTAGCGGACTAGAACTGTTCAATACGAGCGTGAAATCGTACTTGTAAAGATGGTCGTCCGGTAAATTTGTCATGTCGATCCAGTCATTTCTACAATTTCAGTCTACCACCTGTCACAAGCATAATGTTCGCTCAGAATTCTCTCTAGCAAATTTAGGCATGCCGAGCCGTTTTCTAGAATAACGAAAACACTAGATTTTAGTTGACATTTGAAAGACTACTGTGCTCCTGCCACATGCTCTGCATGATGGGTAAAACAAGCGGCTTTAGCCATGATTTTTGTGCGAGTTAAAGTACTGACGATGATCGTCAAGTCGCAAGCCTGAGTTGATCTTTGATTGGCCGCCAAAGCTCGTTTAATAGGTATGACGCAGTTCGGTCGATAGCTGGATACTGGAACCGCGATTCTCTGCAAATTATCATCAGCCACAAGGCAAGGCGGTTGCGAACGACTCGCTCCGTCAGAATCAAATCTTCCAAGAAGGGGCAAGGCAGGTATGAGCGAAGAACGAAATGGGCCTAGTGGGCTGTTGGTGCTGGTAGTTGCAGGTATCGGAACCTTTTTTCTCCTAGGGCTCTTTGGAGTCGCATGGATATTTGCATTTAGAGCCACAGCAATCCATGTCGTACCTCCGAACGCTCAATTCGTCCAAGGCGCAAAAAACGAACTCCGAGACGAAGAAACCGCACCTGTTTTGTCACCCGGCGGAAGCATCGCTCACGATGACATCACGCTGACTCTTGAGAATGTGAAAAGAGGTAATTTTGGCGTGAAATCGTCCGGCGAACACTCGACGCTAGAAGATCACTTCGTGCTCACATTCAGCTTCGACAATAAGTCATCAGACATTGTCGTTGAAAGCGCTCGCGTTGGCTTGCAGAAAGGCCATGACAATGCCGGAAATTCTCTAGAGCAAATTACTGGTATCCTCCTGTCGGACAACGGGCGAGAGTCTACCAAAGAAATTCGTCCAGGAGCGACCGGAGTCTATTACATGATCCTCAAGCCGACCGTAGATTCTGCATCCACCTTTGAAGGCGTATTGAGGTGGAAAACCAGATCGAACGGTGACTACCACTTGGGGCGACTGAAGTTCAATGCCTCAGACGTGACGAATTTCAAATAGCTAGTCGCCAAAGCCAATTGACTTCCCAAGGCCCTTGATGGCATCGACTGTCGCGCGGGAGCTGCCAGCAATGGCGGCCCCGATAGCCGTTCCGACCTTCTTCGTCTCTTCCTTGACGTCGAGGGTTGCCTTGACGGCCGCTTTGCGATCCTTCTTTTCGTCGCTGCCAGACAGAGATTCTTGCAGACGCTTGTTCATCTGCTCGATTCCAACGAAGTCTGTCTTGGAGTTTTTCTTCTTCTCCTCATCGCTCTTCGGCTGATTGAACATGCCAGCGATCTCGTTAAATCGAGCGCGAGCGGAATCGAGCCATCCCATGGCGGCATCACCAGCGGCACCGAGTCCAGACTTCGCGCCACCCATGATCTTGCCAAGGAATGCACCAGTCTGGCCTGCGAACCGATCACGATCTCGCTTGTTTTTCATTTCGCCATACATTTTCTCCGCGAGATTATGAGCGATTCGCTCCATGGTGGACGCGACTCGCGGAGGCATGGCGGACATCGTCGTCTTGAACGCATCCACAGCGGCTTTTCCGACGTCCTTGGAAACAGCCCCCATCTCACTAGAGAAGGTATTGATCGGGTTCTTAATGTCTTCCAGTGCCTTTTTGAAAAAATCTTTCCCAACCTCCGCAGCAGCATCTCCACCATCAACAATTGATTGAACTGCGCCACCGAGATTTCCCTTTTGGACATTCTGCCATGCAGCCTCCGCCGCCCGCATCTGGATCTCTATCACCTTCATAGCGGCCTTGAAGCCATTTGCGATCGTCTGAACTACTACATCGAAGATCCCAACAATGACCGTCCCGAAGGCACTGAAGATCTTCTGGCCGTTCATAACAAGTGCCGTGAAGCCAGCAATCGTCGCATCTACCATCGCAGCAACGGCAAATGGTATCCGCTCATTAAGCGTGTACTTGAATTCCTCCCAGATTGTGATGGCGACAGCAGCAGCTTTTACCTTCAAGTACTCCCAAGCCGCGCCCCAGTCGCTGCTCAAGACTGACATGAAGTCCACCATGCTCCGCAGTCGCTTAAGCACACCCCCGATAAAGCTGTTAAACCCGGACTGGATCGTGCCTGTGTTTCCGAAGATGTTGCTCATCATGTCGCCAACCGACTTGAACGCCGGCACGATCGCACGGTAGACATTTCGGCCGATCTCCAACACATTCGTCTTAACCTCATTGATCAGCCGGCCAAACTCTTTAGCCTCTGGGCTCGCAAAAGCCCGCTGGACAAGAGTTGTCAACAGCGTCATGCCAGCAATCGCGGCCGTTATCGGAATGACCAGCGGAGCCACGACCGACATCATCGTTCCAAAAATGCCCGATAGCAGTGAAGCCGCTCCGACCGCTGCCAAAATACCACTAGCAACAGTCGCCACCTTCACAACAAACATGGCCAGCGGGCTAGAAACGATGCCCTCGATAACCGACATGAGTGACAACATTCCCGATTGAATCATCGAGATGACAGACGTAAATTTCTTGCCATCCATGAACTTGACCACGAATGACATCGCCTTTTTGGCACTATCAAAGACGGGCTTGAAGGCATCGCCAAGAGCCATCCCGATATTGTCCTTGAGCGTGGACGCCATACCGAGCATCGTTTTGGATTGAGCTTCAGCCATGCCGTTGTAGCGTTGCCCGAGCTTATCGATCAGCCCCATGATCTGGGTCATCCCGACCTTGCCCTCTTCGGACATCTTGCGGGCCGTGGCCTCTGAAACTCCCATCGACTCAGCCAGCATGGTCCAGGCCGGGATGCCAGCTTCCGCAAGCTGATTCATCTCCTGGGCATGAATCACCCCCTTGCCGATCATGTCCGTGATGGCCTTCGTAATGTGCGGAAGGGACTGGAATCCGTTTGCAGATCCGGCGGCAGCATCGCCAAGCTTTTTGATCACCGGCATTACCTGGCTTTCGGCGATCTTTTTGGTTGCTCAGCAGCTTTACCGCGACCTGCGTAATATCAGGCATCTCAAACGGAGTCTTGGCCGCATACTTGCGGGTCTCTGCCAAGAGTGCCTTTGCACGCAACTGGCTTCCTAGAAGCTGCGTAAAGCCAGTGGTCATTTTTTCGATTTCGGCGTTGTACATAATGCCCTGCATCACCAAGTCCTTGGCAGACACAACGACCTTTGTGACACCGGCTGCCACCAACTGACCTGTGGCCATCGCACCAGCGGTTTGCAGGAATCCGCCGTACGGTCTATCAGACTGCTTGGCAGCATCGCGGCTCCGACGAAGACGAATCGCAAGTTCGGACTTCGCTTGCATCTGAGCCATAGTCTGGGCGTGACGAGATGCGATCTGACTAAGCTGCTGATCGAACCGCTTCTGATTGAGCTGGATCGTCAACCCTTTCGATGCCTTCATCGAATTCATTTTGGCATTGGCGGCTGCCATCGCTGCGGCCGTCTTCGAGCGGATTGCGTTCGTGGTTGCTGACGACTTTAGCTTGGTCGCATTCGCAGCTGCGGTAGCAACAACAGACTGAGCCGATGCCGCTGCATTGGCCTTAATTGCCTGGGTCTGAGCCCTGATCTTCGCCGTCTGCTGCGATGCCGTTGCAGACGCACGCTTGCCGGCAGCCGCGACCGCAGCTGTTGACGCTGCAATCGTAGCTGCCTGCTTCTTTCCAAGAGCAGCGTTAATACCAGAAGCCGTCAGCTTCGCACGCATGGAGATGCGATCAAGAGCCTGTCGCATCTTCTGCTCGAATTTAAGATCCTTGATAAGGATCTCGATGACAGCCTTTCCTAGATCACTGCTCATCGTTCTTCACTTCCCGTGAAATGCTTGCGACGTTCCCGAATCATTCGGCGGTAATCTTCCGCATCCGTTGCTGCGCTATCACCGCGAGACAGACGATTCATCCGGCGGCAAGAGTCTTCAACCTGTTCGTGAGAAGCCAGATAAAACTCAGCTTCAGACAGCGTGAGCTTTTTGGCTTCCGACGGCGCCATTCCTCGACCACCAATTTCCGGAGGCTGAACTAACAGCCAGAGCATGTACCGATACCCTGTAGCGCTAAACGCTACGGAGCGGCAACCGCCTCGTTGCTCTGGCCAATCTCGTTTCCCCCGTTGTTACCAAACACCCGATCCGTCAGCTGACCGATCTGCTGCTCGCCAAAGGTTTCATTCATGAGCAGTTCAAGTACTTCAGAACGACTTACGAGGTTCGGATATTGGCTATCGATAACTACCCAAAGAAAGAAGCACACGCCTTCCTGGGTCGAAAGGTATTTCGTTGCATCCTCATCAGTAACGCTGAGAATGTTGGATGCCTCTTGAATAGCCCGGTCAAGCAGTTCCTTTCCTTCAGCAGGCGGAAGCACTTCTTTTGCAGCTACGGCTGACTGAACAAGCCGACGCCGCTTCTGCTTGAGCATCTCTTCTTGAATTGCTCCAAGGTTCTCAAACGTCATTTCCTTCAAAAGAATGTCGCGATCCTTGATCCGCACTTGGATCGGACCACCTGTCACTCGGCTAACGTTTTGCATATTGCCCCCAACTGATCTGAATGAAGAAAAGAATGGCCGCAGCGAAACCGCATGCGGCTCTAAATAAGGTTGCTGGACACGAACTACTAAGTAGGCAGCGTCCAAGCACCGTTGATGCCGAACTCAGCTTCCCATGGGATCGGAGCACCTTCCTCGATGTCGGTCTCGATGTGAAGCTTGTTGATGATCGCGGGAACCGAATAGAACTTCGTCGTGGAAACGTACAGCTTCAGCGTTACCGAAGCACCTTCCGTGATGTAGTTCTCAACCGGATCGGTCGGGTCGTAGTAGCCCTTGAGGGATCCGCCGCCGTCTTTGGTACCAGGAACTCGCTTTTTGTAGCCGCCAGTCGAACACGAAGCATAAGCATGCTCCGCCGCCGTACGGTCAAACGCCCAAAACGAACATTCGGTGATGTTCGAAGCACCCGACATAATCTTGCCATACTGGCCGGAAACAGCAGTCATATTTCACCTTTGTGGTTGATGGTGGAGTGATGACGCTGCTTGTGCCCCCGGTCGCGCTAGTGGCAACTTGCAATCTCGCTAGTAGTTGTTCGCTTATGCCCTCGGCTTGGATGTTTCAAAAAGGTATCGAATGGCTGCATACCACACGGACTTGTCTTGCTTCGCGTAACCAGTCTGGCCAGATCGCTTACTAATGACTTTGCCTTCGGAAAGCGTGAGCGATAGTGAATCCGGATCAAACACCGCCTTAAGGACCGTTGCCATCGAGGCACACGTTTCAGGCGAGGTCGAGTAAAGCTTGAACAGGATGGAGTGTTCCCAGTACTCGTTCTCGCATGTCGTCCGTACCATCTCCGAATCGCCGTCTTCATCCAAGATCACATAGGAATTGACGGTCTCTTTGTCAGTCCGCTTCTCTTTGCGGCTGATGGGCCCCAAGTTCACAATCGTTGGCGATGCCAAGCACTTCGCCACAATCGCCTTAACCAAGACGTCCAGAGGTTCAGCCATTACGGACCGCCTCCCATCACGCGACGACCGCTGGCGATCATCACGTCGTATAGCTCTTTCTTGCTCTCTTCATAGGTTCGCTGCATAAAGGGGCGTTTATCTTCGACCGCTTCCGAGTAATCCAGGTCCGAGATCACCAAGGCCCGGCGTGCGTTCACCTTGGCGTGAACGTTGGCTTTCAGGTCCCCGGTATCGACGTGCGGATACTCGCCAGGAACGCTTGCGGGTGGTCCTGAGACGCTGATGTTTGCCTTCACACGGTCTACGAGGAAGTTCGCACCGGCTTGGAGCATGTGGCGATGCACATTTCGCATCTTCCGCATGAACTGATTCGCCCGGTTCTGGATTCGTGCTTGTGCGTTTAGCATTGGCCTAATCCTCCCCTCGCGTCGTTTCGAACTCGCACGTCACCGTCCAGACGATCTGGTCGGACCCGTTGTTGTCATCAGAAACTGCCAAGACCCGGTAATAGTCAGGTTGCGACAGGACAACTCCGTTTCGCTTGACGTGCTTCAGCCGATAGTCAACCGAGGCGCCAGGATCGGTCGCAAACAACACTTGCGCACCAATCCGGGTACCGCGTGCGTCGTACTTCTGAACCTCCGCCGCACTGATCGACTGCAACCGGCAATCCTTCGTCGCAACGTTGGCCCACGTCCGCACGTCGCCGCCGGAGGTTCCCAGCGTATGGGTCGCCTTCTGAACAACAACGACGTCGCCTTTGCAAAGATCTTCGATGCTCACGCGAACAGCCTCCCATAGTTGCGGAAGGGCTGTAAAAGCTCGCGGGCCGACGGAGGCACGGTAATCGAAAGCCCGTCCATCACCATCGCGCCAAGGCTGTACGAGTACTTGCCGATGGTCTCAGACTGATACGGACCTTTGCCGCTGGACTTGGCTTGCGTCCGAGCCATGTAATAGCAGGCGACAATCGTCTGCAGCGCTGCCAGCTTGAGAGCACCGCCGAACGAATCGTTCGCCATGTGCTCGGCATCTATCCCGCCGTAGTACGTCACCTTGATCGAGCGGGGGGCGACTGGCCAGGCTCCGATCCGACGCAGAATGCCGGTTCGTGAGATCCCCATCGATGACGGCGAACTGGTCGGGGAGTCCGCTGGGTTGTCGATGTCCAGGAAGAAGTCGGTTCCCTGAACGAGCAGCGTCGAGGCAGGAAAAGCGTTTGCCGACTGGCCAGCGTAGCCAATCAGGTCCTCGTGGACTTCAAGCCCTACATTCCATACCGGCAAATGCCGAAGCTGGAGGATGTCCGTTCCCTCGCGCAAGCTAGGAAAGACGACGCTACCATTTCGCCAGAGAGTCTGGTCGAGCGGGTATTGCCGCTCGCGAGTAACAGGCCCGCACGGAAGATATTCAGTGTGCTGGCGGTAGCCCAAGTCGTGCTGCAAGTACGATGCGATCGCCGATTCGGCCAGCGGGTGCACGAGATCGAGCAACGCTTCATCTTCTTGCGCAAGGCTGTCTGCCTTTTGCATGAAGACAAGTAGTTCTGCTTTTCGAACGATCATAGAGCACCGGAGCGGCAAGGGTGTGCAATCTGCTACGCAGACACGCAACCGGCTCTCTAGTGATGATGCTCGATTAGCCCCGATTCTAGCGACGAAAATTAAAAATCGTCAACGACAACCGCTAACTCAGCGTACCCGACATGCTCGGATGGACCGACAGTACCCCAAAGTCCGCATACTTCACGTTATTGGTCGGGAGCGATGACGCGGTGTCGAGGACCGAGATCTCCACGTCATAAGCTCCTGCGGCAAGCCCCGAGACGTCCCCCTGTGCCAGGTGCAGCGTGCAATTGCCTGTCCCGACGCTGAAAGCGACCGATGAACCGTTATCGCTCGCTACGCCGCTCTTCAGGTCGATTAGTGGCGTTTGGCCGTTGGTCCCGATTTTCAGAATCACCTTGTCGGTTGACTTCAGCTCGATTGGGGTCGTGCCGTCTGCCTCGTAGACCACGAACGAGAAATCGCAAGTACGGCCGATATGGGCATGGATCAGGAACATGGTGCGGGAATCCTTAATTGTTTGTTCGTGGCCGGCCGCTGACGCTTCCAGGACCGCTGGGAGTGAACGTTGATTTGTTTGGCCCCGATGGGCTGAATGATGCCCCTCCGGGCCCGGATGAACTGAACGAGGTCGTGGCTGGCCCGCTGGTCGTCATTGATACCGTGCCGGGCCCGCTACTGGCAAACGTCGCCGAATGCGGATAGATCACATGCGCCGCGACACTGCTCGATGAAGACGAAGCACTCGAAGCCGATGAGAAACTGGCGGAAAGGGATGATGCGCTCGAGACTGACGAAACTGAAGAGGCAGACGATGCGGACGAACCGGAAGACGCGGAACTGGACGACGTTGAACTCGCGGACGAAGCAGACGAGGCTGACGATGACTCGGACGAGGCGCTAGAGGCCGACGATACCGACGACTTCGACGAAGCCGAACTAGCGGAAGACTGTGAAGATTGGGACGACAGCGAGCTTTGGCTGCTAGGGCTCGACTGACTGCTTGCGGAGGACTGCGAGGATGCCGATGAGGCAGAAGATTGGCTCGAAGGACTGCTTGCGGACGAGGCCGAAGATTGGCTGCTAGGCGAACTGGCAGAGCTTACTGAACTAGCGGACGACAGGGACGATGGAGAACTGGCAGAACTGGCCGACGAAGCCGACGAAGGGCTGCTCTGAGAGCTTGCGGATGACTGGCTGGAAGCCGAACTCAGCGAGCTTGCCGACGATGGCGATGACAGACTGCTAGGGCTCGATTGCGACGATGCGGACGACTGGCTACTAGCTGACGACGCCGAAGACTGGCTCGACAAGCTCGATTGGCTACTCGGTGACGATGCCGACGAGAGTGACGAAGGGCTGGACGCACTGGATAAACTCGACAGGCTGGATTTGCTCGAACTGCTACTCGACGAAGAGAGCGACGACAAAGACGTCAGCGAGGATTGGGAACTAGCCGACGAAAGCGAACTAGCAGACGACGCGGAAGAAACATCTCCCGCAAAACTCGACAGAAAAAACTGGAACATAGTCGGCAGCCCCTCTCATACTAGGCAATCCGACCAATGATTTGATACTTCGAGGTATTGTCAGGGTTCACCGACCAAGCCGTATCGACCGTCGCAACCTTCGATGTACCGTTGTAGGCGATGATCTCGCGGGGAGTCTGCCCTACCCCGGTTCCGGCTACGATGCAGACCGTGCTCTTGTAGTAATAGTCGTTGGTTGCGCTCGCACCAGCGGCCAAAGTGATCGTCGTTGACGTGCCCAACTGAGCCGTGCCGTAGGTCATATTACCTGCAAACATCAGTGCAAGCTGCGCAGGTGACAGAGTGTCGTCGTTGATCGCTTTGATGTTGGCAAATAGATTAGCCTGCGATAAGTCCGCTATGATCGACGCATTGGCATCACCAAACGTCTGAATAATGAACTCTTCGTCCAGGATGGCTTTGGGGGACGCATCGGCGATCAGTACCCGAATGAACTTGGCCTGCATTTCCGTTGCCGTCAGAACGTGATTCCAGGTAGTGCCGTTGGTGCCCGCCACGGCAGACAAACCGAATGATCGGTTAGCGTAGGCACCGTTATCCTTGCTGACCTGAACATCGCCCGTAGCTTCCGTGTAATCGGCGGTGGTCGCAAAGTTGCCTGTATTGGCGTTGATCAGCGTTACCGGATAAGTAAAAGCAACGCCATACTTCGCTAAAATTACTCGGCTTGCCATGGTTATGCCCTAAATCCTATCAAGCGACTTCGAATAATGGCACCGATGGGACCAGCGGAATAATAGCTCTCGCCTGGAACGATTTGCAGGTTGTCGCCTCCCATTCCACCTGTGTTGGGAGTCGCATTGGACGATGAAGCGTAAGGGTCTGAAGAGTCGGAAAGCTGCACAAAGATTGGCGTGTCACCAAGCCCGACGTAAGAGTTCGTGCAGTTGTAGATGTTGTTCATATAACATCGAACGTACCCGTTGTTGGAGACGCCCGAACTGTTTACCGCATTGGTGCATCCGCTGATCGTATTCTTTGAAATCTCATGCGGGCTAGAAAATGCACTTGCGCTAGACAGATTGATCCCGTTCGTCGCCGCAGCCCCGCGAATCGTATTGTGTTTAACTTCCAACGATCCACCGTTGGTTGTCTTCAACACCCCATTTGTCGTAAAGCCAGTGATCAGGGACCAACAGACCTCATAGGCACCGGTCGAAGCCAGTTCAATTGCTGATACTCCGCCAATCACTCGGCACTCTTCAACGGCGATATTGCCATTGTTTCCATAGATTGTCCGAGATGCCGTGGTAGTCGCTTGAAGCAAGCAGCGAATCAAGCGGCCCGACTGCATGGTGATGGCATGAGCAGCCGCGTTTGCTGTCTGATTCACAATTTCGCAGCGATATAGTTCAGGTACGTTTGACCCGCTACTAATCTGAACCGCCGCAGATGTGTAAGTCGTACAAACAATCCTCACAAACGACATTCGGGCATGGAGCGGTATATTCAGGCCGCCAAAGCCCGTAAATGTGAACTGCGGAAAGTCCGTGCCTGCCACAAGATTCGTCTTGAGATCATTGTCCAAATCGCCCGGCGTCGTCTTGAAGCCGCGAATCCAGAACGGAAAGGACGCAGTTCCCGACATCCCGAAGTTTCGATACCCACCAGCATAGGCATCAGTAAAGCTGGCAGCCTGGATATTGAGTCGAGCTGAAAATGACAGCGTTGTATTCGATAAAGTGCACGGTCCCGCCAGGCTTCCCCAAGCCCCACCAATCTTGCATGATCGCCCTGTTGCGCTCGAGGTAGGAGCCGTGCCGACCTTGGCGGTGGTTGAAACTGTGATCCCCGCTCCGCCACTATTGATGGCCGTAACCTGAGCGATGTAAACCGCGCCGGCTGTTGTGCCATCGTTGTAAATACTTGCCCAGTCGCCAACGCTTACCCCAGAAAATGGCGTTCCGCTGGCGGCAGTAAACGTACTGGTACCGTTCCAGTTTCCGTTTGTAGAGGTCACGGAAGCGGTTAGGCTTGTCGTGCTCCCGGCGTTCATATCGTTGCCGCCGGAAACTAGATAGAACTCGGAGAATGCCAAGGTTTATTGCCCAATGCAATTGACGGGGCCAGCAGCACCAACACAGATGTCAAAAACCTCTTGAGTATGAAGCGCAATGACATCATCCGCTAACTGCACCAAACGCAACCAGTGCCCCGCAGGAAGGCGCCCCTGCCCCATCGAGGCCCGTAATGTTTGGAATCAGCTCTTTTGGGTCGAGCCCAGCCACTTTGGAGTTGACATACTCCGCAGGTAAACCGCGACGCATTGCATTCAGCTTCCCCGCCAAACGAGAAAACTGACCTGCTGCCTCCCGCAAAAACCGAGAGGCCTTCAGGATGTCGTCCTGGTCTTCTTTGGGTAACTCTTCAAATTTCATCGACTGTACTTCCTTTCCTTCTGTCGCTTCAGCATTAACGCTGCGTCTTCTCTGGCGTGCGGGTTCCAGGACTTCCAGTCGCCGCTATGACCGATTCTTAAATGACAGTTATGGCCCGGCTTGCGGCAAAGGGACATGAAGTTCGACGTGTCCAGTTCCAGCTCGGGATAGTAGGTGAATGACTTAACATGATGGATTTCGACATGTTCGTCCGTACCGCAGGCCTCGCAGGTCGGATGACTCTCCAGCCAGGTATCTCTAACATGTGGCCACTTCGACGATCGCGGATGTTCCGGAGCCTTGCCGGCCGACGCGTCCCGTAGCGTAAAAGCTAGTTCGCTGGACGCAGCGTCCGGCGTGCTGCTGACGGCGTAACCGACGTAAGCACCGAAGGCACATCCAGCGGCAAATAGGACCACTGCGACGACGCAGGCGAAGACCGAATCATTTCGAGTACTGGGATAGTTTGTCATCTGGAACCCCTAATCAAACGAAAAAGCCAAGCAGAGAGCTTCTTGCTCACCGCTTGGCCCCGGTTACTCGCGAGAGTTCGTTTTAGATTCGAGTGCCTGTTTTTGGCAATCGTCTAGGAATTACCTTGCGTATACTTCGCAAGGGCGTAGCCAATCGCCTGATTGAACTCGCTTCCGTGGTTGTAAAACGTGATGGCATTCCCGGCTTCGATGTCGGCGTCGATGCCAGCCATCTGCTTGATAGCCGCATTCGTACCATCCGCGTTCAGATCACTCTGCCAGGTTGGCCACAGCGAGGACTGCCAGGCCCGCATGAACCGCTTGAGATCTTCCTTCTCGCCAGATACCTGGACGGACCGTTCGCTAACGGCCGTTACCGTCAGAGGCTTGCGGCAAGATGGCACTTCCTGCGATGCCTGCAAGCTGCCGAGTCCAATCAGGCCCATGAAACCGAATGTCGATGCCAACCAGGATCGTCGCAACATATCAATTCTCCCGCATGAGTCCAAAAAAGATGCCGGGCAGCGAGCTCTCCCTCTCGCTACCCGGCCCAAGCCATTCCCACGATCCAGATATACTGAGGCGCCGCCAAAACTGGCAATTGTTGAAATTATCGTTTCGAGCTGAAGAGCCGCACGATCGGATTGAGAACCACGTCCGCCCATCCGGTAAACACGCAGAAGCTCTGTCCGAACTCGTCTCGATGATGGCCGGCATGATGCTCGGGCGTGATGATGATCCCAGCAAGCTGGATCCAGCGGATCGGGCCCCGCTTAGGCGGATGGTGAGCGAAATAGTGCGGGACCTGAGTGAAGACGGCCAGCACACCCAGAGCTACCAGAAACGGAACTTGCCAGTAGCAGCCAGCGGCAAAGGCCGGAACTGCCATGAGCAGTGGCTGCCAGTCGTACCCTGTCATGGTGTTCGATTGGTGGTGGTCGTTGAACCTCTCGACCTGCTGCTTCACATTCCAGCCCTTGTCGGTCGTAGATGGTAGATCGCGGTCAGAAAGATTAAGTACAAAATAGGCGAGAACGCACTGAAGGATGATCGAGATCATTTAACAGACTCCGTTTCCAAGGCACCGCTAGGGCACTTCTCTACCTGCTCGACGATCTCCTGCGTGCTGGCACCGGCAATGTTCACCCACGGGCGGGCCTTGGGATCGAACACCTGCGGCAGCCCCCGAAAGCACTTCTCGCAAGACGTGCAAAGGTCCGAGTACCCAGAGGACGTTGATTTCGCCGTTGGTGTAGGTCCGCTTGTCCATTAGCGCACCGCGTCCTTCGCCTTGATTGCCAGTTCCTTCGCCTCACCGGCCTCCGTCCACATGCGCGATCAAGCCGTCGGCAGTGTGCGTCAACGCCACTTTGTGCTGCTCGAACTTGCTTCCGATTTGGCCGCTGATCTTCTCTTGCGCATCCGCCACGATTCCAACCTTGGCGTCGATGCCGTTCAAGAAGCTCTTGTGGCTGGCGAGGAAGTCCTCGGCCTTGTCGCGAAGCCACTCAACAAGCGGTTTCAGAGCATGGAACCACACAGCGCGAACACAATAGACTGCTCCGGTAGCTAGGGCCGTTACAGCCGCACCGATGGCAGCGACAATCGCCACCCAGTTCTGCTGGATAAATTCAAGAGCGCTGATTTCGCCGAGCATTTGACAATCCTTTATCAATCGTGGCTACTTTTCGTTCGCCGCCATTCGCAGCGGGTTTATCAAGGCGGTTAGTTCACTAGCACTCAGCACCGCAGCTTTGCGGAGCAGCACCTTCGATCCATTGCGGACCTCTAACGTTGGGTAAGCACTGATCCCGATTTCCATCGCTCTTGCGTCGCTGATCAGTTCGATCCGGATCTGCTTGTCCGTCCAGCCGTATTCCTTGTGCAGCTTCTCGACCTCTCCCTTCACGACTTCACAGCCGGGGCAGATAAAGTCCGTCGGGGAATAGATGAGAGCGACGACCGGATTTTCAGCGGCCTTCGCCTCGTCCGGCTTGAAGTTGGCCCCTGGGGCAACTACTTCCGTCTCTGGCGACTCTTCGGGAGCCGAGACCTCGGGAGCTTCGCCACTCCCCTTCCCTGTCCCATTGCACATTGGGCATATCACCATAGTTCGGCCGTCGCCGACCTTGCCGCGTCCCTTGCAGTTCTTGCAGAGGGCTTCGGTGCCGCCGTCTGGCGGGATGATGGTCTGAGACTGGCCAGACGTCGCAACGCCAATCGACGCCGCAATCAGGGGCACATAGTCCCCATCTGCGACCTGAGGCTGAATGATGTTGCAGCCGCTGAGAACGACGACTGCCAACAACGCGACGATTGAGCGAATATTCATTAGAGGAGCCCCACAACACTGAGATTGATTGGCTTTTTGGCCCAGCCACGGAAGCCAGCCAGCGCCTTGATGTTTCGGTTTTTGATGTCGCTCCAGCGGGTCCACCAGCATCCTTCGGGGATCATGATGTTGCCGGTCGTTGGATTGACGATGCCGAGCTTGATCCACAATGCCTTCTTGGCTGGCGGGACTAGGCTGGCCGACTGATAGATGTCGCGGTTGCCAGTGTTCCAAGCGGCCCAGTTGTTCATGTTGAGAACTAGCGGCTCGCCAAAGATCTTCTTAATGATCTCGCGGTCATCGAACCCGGCCAGCGGATACGAGTGCGACCAAGTACCGGAACGCTTGCTAAATCCGTATTCATCCCGAACAGACGAGAAGCCTTCGCCGCCGTCGGAGACGATGCCGTGGCCGTTCCCCATGGCGTCACGGGTCTCTTCGGCACTGCTGACATCGGTAGAAGCGGAAACAACGTGCTGGCGGCCGACCGAAAGAATCGATTCCGGAGGGGCATTACGGCCGTACTTCGCCGTGTTTTCGTAAGTGTATTCTTCGAGGTCGATGCCGAGTTCAGCGTACTTCTGGCGAAGCATGTAGCCGTTCTTGATCACGGCTTCGATCGCGGCCTCGATATACCAGCCGTCGCCCGCATAGCCACGCATCCACCACGGGTATTCCGATGAGAATACGAGGTTCTCAATCCCCGTCTGGGACAGCTTGGGAGCTTCTTCGAGCTTTCCGGTGACTTCGTCAGGGGCGCCGCGTGCGATCTCTGCCGCCATCGTAAACACGCCACCGGTGCGAATATCGTGCGAAACGCAATCGCCGCGTGCCTGTGCGGGACCTGGAAAGCACCCTGGGAACAGTTCAGCAACTTCGATGAACGGAAGGATGAGCTGACCGGCGTAGGCATCGGCATATCCAAACCGGTGAGCGGCATCAGCGAAGTCCGCAAAGCCGCCGGCAGCCTTCATTTTCTCGCGGAACTTTTCGTGAGCTTCCTTGCTGTAAATGCAGCCGACGGCCCCGGTCGCATACCGCTTAATCAGTTCGGCCGTCGAAAGCAAAGCCTTCTGCGGGGCCCAGACGGAAGCATTGGGGACGTAGCCGTGACAGCCAGGTGCGAATAGCGAAAGTTCCATGGTTACTTCACTTGTGCAAGAGCGTTCGAAAGGTCGTCCAAAGCAGCACACAAGGCGACCTGCACGTTCGCAAACGCTTGGTCATCGATTTCCGCACCGGACTTTCCGCCCAGCGATTGAGCCAGATAGGCCCCGATCTTGTCGCCAATGGGAGGAGCGCCGGCGTACAGGTCGCTTTCCACAAACACCTTCAGGGCCGTGACGTGAGCCTCGTGAAACTGGCCGATGGTCGAAAGCGACTTGCGGTTGGCAGCGTCAGCCTTCAGAACCTTGCTGAACTGGCCGTAGAACGCAGAGAGCTGCTTGGCCTGCTTAGGGAAGCCGGTGAGGCAACTGGCGACGGCGACCGCGTTGGAGTTGATAGCCACCTGCGGAACGGGTGCGACGGTCGGAGACGCTGGCTTTGCGGCAAAGAGCCCGATGGCGACCGCAAGTACGAGCCCGAACATGGCAAACTGGTCACTGGTCTTCATGGTTGCACGCTTGGGTTGGAAGTTGCTGGGGCGCCGGGCTGCTCGAACATGGCACGACCCGCACGATGAGCAGCCTCGATCAGTGCCGGGTTGTTTGTTTTCGTGCCGTAGGCGATCAGCTCACTGACCGCCAAAAACGCTTGGACCGACAAATCGCGATCGTTCGGCGTGACAGCAGACAGAGCGAGCGGGGTCTCGACCTTGCTGGCCAGCGATTGCACGAGGCCAGGAATACGATCACGCAGAAGGAACCAAGCCGCAGCGGCCGCGATTCCGACGGCGACGATGATGAGTTGAGCTTGCGACATAACCGAACTCCAAAACAGGAGAATTGGAAAAGTGGGAATGGATTGGTGGCGGTTTGTCGAAGGCGAATTCGCCTTAGGCCTTGCGCTTGCCTGCGAGGCTGAGCAAGATGCGGATGATGGTCGGGAGCATCGCAATCAGCGTCTCCCAGCCCAGGCCAGCGGAATTGGCAGCCGTCTCGGTTTCGTTGTTCCGGCGGCGATTAGCCAGATCCTTGATGAGCGACGTGCGAGCGTCGTCCTTGGCGGCCTGAACTGCCGGATCGTTCAGCAGACTTTCGATCAGTGCGATCAGCTCTGGCTGGCTGAATACGGCATCGAGCACCTCGACCAACTGATCGTCGAGCTGAGTCGTGGTGTACTTGGCCACCGTCTTCAGCATGCTCAAAGCCATCTCGATCAATGTTTTGACTGGAATCGTCATCCTTGCCCCCTTATGGCGTCAAAAAAATAAATTTCTGCTCACCTACTTGGTTTGCAGACCCGAAGAAAAAATTTCTTGCGTGTTCGGTTTGCCGCGCTGGCAGTTGCACTGCACTTGCACCACGTCGCCGCTTGCGGACTTGGTTTGAAGACTTCCGGAGCCGCCGCAGTAGCCGCAGCTCGACGATTGCTTGTTGCTGGTTTGCCCAAAGGGCTTGGTGTGAAGGTCCTGCATTAGGGGTTCTCCGGACCGTAGTACAGAACGTTCAACTTGGCCGAGGCGGACTCCTCGATGAACTTCGCGACCTTCAGGCCATCGATCGAGCGGATCTGGGTCGGGATCTGCGAGTCCTTGATGATCCGGGCACCGGTCGATGCCGTTGGGCTTGAACCGTCCAAGAGAAACCGGACGGACTGACCTTCCGCCTGGATCACTGCCAGGTCGGCACCGCTGGGGACCGTGAGCGCCACAGCAGAACCGAGGCTCGTGACCTGCTGATAGCCTTTGTAAGTCGATGCCATGTCCGAGTCCTCGTTCTAGTTGTCTGAAAAACCCCTAGCGGCTAATCACAAGGACAGCCGCTAGGGGCACGCGCCGGGGGCACAGCAACGTTTACGTTTGGGCCGAGCCTTCACTGGTCTTCGGGCCACCATCGGCGGCCTTCGCGCTCGCCTTGGATGACTTGCTTGGGATCGCTACCTCGTCGGCATACTTGTAGATGCCGTTGTTTTGATCTGCCTGCTCCGGCGTCTTGGCACTCTGCTCGCCAGTATTCAGCGGGTCTGCCAAACGCTTGCCAGGCCATGCCGCAATCTCTTCCAGCGATGGCAGATTGCTCACGGCCGCACCTGGAAAAGAAGCCAGGACGGCATTCTTCGAATCGATCAGACGACGCATGGCATAAGCCCAGTTCTTCATGCCGTCGTGGTCGAGCTTCTGCTTGACCTCCGGAATGAACGTCGTCGAGCCGCCCGTCGTCTCGGGATACTGCTTGTAAACTGATTGGAGCTTGGCAAGCACTTCCTTGCCTTCTGGCGTCGAGCCCAGCGGGTCAACGATGTGACCTACTTCGCGGCTCGTGTCGAGGATGATGTACTGGCCAGGAATGACCGGGACGAGCATCGTGATCTGCTTCATGACCTCGTCGAGGTCGCGATGAGCGATCTTGCTCGAATCCCATCGACCACGGACCTTAATCCGCTCCGGCGCGAAGATGAACGACTCATTCTTCGGACCACAACATTCAATTGCGTAAATTGTCATTTTCCGTTACCCCCGGACATTCAGAGAAAGAAACAAACCTCCCCGCTGCCTCTGAGTTCAGCGGGGAGGGGTTCGTTTATCACACGGCTAGAATGCCGCTACCGACTAAGCCTTGGCGTCGGTGATCTTGGCACCTGCCGAAGCGTGGTCCAGTGCACCGCCGAAGCGAGCACGTAGGATCAAGCCTTGCTTGTTCTGCTTGGCCAAGGTCCAGTCCTGGGTAACGATCTGGACTTCCAAGCCTTGACGACGGTACATGCGGTACCGGTTCATGCAGAAGAAGCCGATCTTCGTGTTGCCAGCGCTGCCGTTGATGGCGTAGCGGTAGTTGAACAACTGGTAGCTTTGCTGATCCATTCCGAAGATGCGGCGAGCATCCGACGAGCTGTTCACTTGGATACCGCGAGCACGGCTGTAGCTCGTGTCGGTACCGATGAACATCGCGCGGCTGTTTGGTGGCATGCCAGCTTCCTCGCGGAACTCCTTGGCAACGCCGAACATCAGACCTTCGTAGTCGCCGACGGTTGGCGTGCCAGCCGAAGCCGAAGGCGTTACCGTGGTCACGCCCGAAGCGTTGAACACGCCTTCAGGCTGATTCGTGCCAGTGCCGTTGGCGATCACGTCGTCCAGCGACTTCAGGTACGATTGGCCGTAGCGTTGAACGATGACAGCACCGATATTCACCGGCGAGTCGTTCAGGAAGTCGAGTCCCATTTCCATCGCACCCGTGATTGGGTAGATGTTGTTGTTGAACGAGCTGATAAAGCTGGCCGTATCGAACGGAGCTACCGCAGTTCCTTCCGCAACACCCCAGTACATCGTCGGATTCGCAATCTTGAACGATTCGATCCGGCGACGGCTGACGTTGGTCAGGTCAACGAAGGGGAACAACTGGCCATTCAAGAGCGGCGTCAGCACGAAGTTGGCGTCGAATTCGATCGGAACAGCGTACAAACCGCCCGAGGTCGAGTCGTCCAGAACGGCCTTCCGCATTTCCGGAGTGACCAAGCGTTCGGCAGTCAGGTCGAAACGGCCCGCTTCACCGACGAACTTGCATTCATGAACGGCGTATTGCACGAGTTGGTTGTCGAGCTCGGACATCTTGATGTGAGCAGGACAGCCGGATTGCTTGAGGGCCAGGAACTTGAACCAAGCACCAGCAATCGCCTTGCTGCGCTCGGTCGGCATGTCGATCTGATAGCCGAGATCCTTGACGTGGTCGCTTACCGGACGACCGCCAAAGGACTTCTTCAGATATTCGTTGCTCGAATGATCGAACGTCGCGGCCGTGCGATTGTCGCTGAACTGCTCGACAACCGACTTCACGCGGATGCGTGCTTCCGGATCTTCGCTGACGAATTCAGCAGCCGTGCCGTACATCTTGGCGCCGGAAGGGGCCGAGCCAGCGGTCGGGCTGGCGGGGGTGTTGCCCATGCTGCCGGAATTCCCTTGCATCGCTTTGATGGCGTCCAAGAGCGGAGCCACAGCCTTGCTTACGGAAGCGTCGATCATCTGCTGGGCCTTACCAGCGACGTTCCCTTCGCCTTCCACGCTCTTCACGCTGGTCAGTTCGGTGACCTTGGCCATGTCGAGCTTGCCATTGCCAAGCAGGTCAGCAACCGACTTGCGGACATCGTCATCAGCTGCATCCAGCGGAACCGAGTGCATGGCAAACAGGAAGGCCTTCAACTGCATCGTGATCTTCATATCTCTTCCCTTTTCGAAAAGGTTTGTGGTCAGTAACTTCCAACAAGCGGGCCCTAGCCCGACCTAATTGAGTCCAAAGAATTCTTTCAGTTCACGCTCTTCGCTCTCTTGCCGCTTCAGTTGGGCCATCGAAGCAACATCGTCGAGCGCCTTTTGCGTCGAGGCGTCGCTCGAAGACACGGCGGCAGCAGCAAGTAGCTCTTGAGCCATCTGCGTGATCGTTTTCTTCATGGGCAGCGGAGCCGGCGGAGTGAACTTGGCCGACTTCGTCATGACGTCGGAAAGCATCTTCTCTACGACCGACGTCTTCAGCTCGACGGCCTTACAGTCACCCGTGAACGTTGGCACGCCGTCTTCACCGATGGAGTAAGCGATGCGGTAGAACGAGGACTTCCCATCCTTGCGGTAAGCGGCGATCACCTCCGAAGGGAACGTGGCCGAGATGAAGGAATAGCCGTTGTACAGTTCCGTCATTACGCCCTTGGCCATAAAGAAGCGGTCGAGCGAGTTTGACAGCTCCCATTGCAGCGATTCATACGACCCTTCGAGGTACGGATTGTCGCCGTACGACTTCACCGTGAGCGACTGCGAGAAAGCCTTGTTCTCGACAGGCTTGGACTCCTTCGTCATCAGCGGAACGTCAGCCGACTTTGCAGGACCTTCCTTGATGTAATCGCACTTGCTGCACTTGCCGCCGGTCGTCATCGGAGAATCGCACTTAGGGCACTTCTCGATCTTGGTCGGGTCCATGCCCGACGCGTCAGCAGGCAGCTCTGCGGAGACCGACTTCGTATTGAGCGAGAAGCCAGGCGATTGAGCGGGACGGGCGTCGTAAACCGACTTTGCCCAGCGCTTCACAGGCTCCGACTTCAGATAGTCGCGAGAGAATGCGGTCATAATGCCGTCGGCTTGCTTCTCGTACGTCGTGAGAATCCCACTGTCAGGATTGGCAGGGATCGAAACGAGCGAGCCCTCGAAGACGTACGACTTCTTGACGTGCCAGCCGCGAACGTAGTCCTTGCCGTCAGCACCCTTTACGATCTCGACAGGCGAGAATTCGAGCGGACGGAAGCCGTGCGACTTGCGAAGGGCGCCCATCTTCACCAGCACCGCAGCGTCACGGCCGAGGTGCGTGTCAGCGATCGCGAACTTCGACTTGGTCAGAGTTTCATCCTGATCTAGCAGCTTGACGTGCTTGCCGATCGGGCTGAGCTGAATGTGCTGCCAAAGCAGCGGCATCTTCTGGTCAAGCTCCATCCCGCCAGCTTGTTCCAGAATGTCACCGTCCCGATCCTTGCGACGCGAGGACAGAACACAGTCGTATTCCAGCACGCTGCCGGAGGAGAGGTTCGTCCCCTCGTAAGCCGACTTTTGCATCAGGTCGGATTCAAGGTCTTCACCGCAGTAGGTCAGGCGGTTCGCCGAATCAGCGACCTCCTTCTTCCACAGTTCGCTGTCAGCGATCTGAAACAGATCCTTAGGGCAAGACCCTTCGACGCAAGCGTCCATCGACTTCAGGTAAGCCGATGCCGTAGCGATCCCAAACGCACTGACAGACTTGCGAGTGCGAATCGATTCGAGCAATGCTTCAATCGTGGTGGTCATTTGTTGGGCCCTGCAATCTGTTCAGTTCGTTCGAAACACCCAAGGCCCACAAGGAACTTGCAGGCTAAACTTGACAACTCAAGGCACTGACTAGTTGTCAATGCGGATGGCGACCAGCGAAGCGTTTTCCGGAGTCACGTTCACCGAACCGCCAGCGGTCAGGTAAACAGTCAATTCCGTGTCGGTTTCGCCAGCGGGTGCATCGACAATGCCGGTGATGCCGATGTCGTTGCAGGCCGAGCCAGTCGCGAAATCGACGGCAGCCTTCAGACCCGAGACAGCAGCTTGCGAAGCACCAACAAGGGCCTTGCGGATTTCAGCCGTGACCTTCGTTGCCGAAGCAGCGGCACCCGTCAGGTAGAAGGCGATCAGGTAGCGACCGCCAGCCTTCAGCGTCAGTTTGTTGTTGGCGTAATCAGGCGTCACCGACTTGTCTTCAGCGGTGTACAAGCCGTTGGCCGTGAAGCCGGTCATCTTGGCTGGCGAGGTCGTCAAAGCTTGTGCGGTTACGCCAGCGGTCAGGACAATTCCACCATTACCGATCATGAGTAAGTCTCCGTTTTTATTGAGTCGCAAACGAAAAAAGCCCAGGCTCTGCGGTGATTCCGCAAAACCCAGGCTCCCATTTGGCGATGCTCTGGTTGTGATCTGAAAGCGAACTAACTACTTGTGATCCGTCTCGTCAATGAACTTGACGTGTGAGATCTTGCCAGCCTTGAAAGTTACGACCGCTTTAAGCTCGCCCCACACAAATGGCTTAAAGTGCTTCTCATCAATCCGACGCTGAAGTTCTGTCATCAGAAGTCTTTCACGTCGTTTCGAATCAGCATCCTCATCCGGACTTGGACTTTCTTTCTGCTTCGACATGTAATGAACTTACCTAGAAGTTTTTGAAATCGTCAACACTCGAAAATATTATTTTGCGTTTCGCACAAAAAACCATCGCACCAGAAAATCATTTTCGTAGTGCGATGGCTCGCATTATGCATCCATGCATGCGAATACTATCCGCAGCTACGACAGCCGCGAAGTCGCCCGAACGCTTTGCGAAGCGGACGAGCGCGAAGTAGTTTGCCAACAGCACGAACTGGTGCCGCTGCGATAGCACGAGCACGACCGGCACCGCAGGAGCCAGCGGAGCAGCTGCCGACAGCACAAGTGCCAGCGACCGGACAAGTGCCGCACCCGCAATCAGCTGCTAGGGCTGGATTGCAAGCCAAGACCAAGGCGAGAAGACAAACAAACATCACCGCGAACACCGACACCCCAAACCGACGCATTGCATTCTTCATAGTTATGCCCTCGAAATCGAACAAAAGAAGCGTAAAACGGACAGGAAACGTCCAGTTCCCCGTTATGCTCGGTCCTGCCGAAAAACGTCAATCCTTCAGGAGATCAGCCCCCTGCCCTTCTTCAATAGCTGGCTCGCTGCGTACTCCGATCTTCTTCACGACCGGCTGCTCAAATGCCTTCTGCACTTCCATCGAAAGAAACGCAGCGGCCTCACCCGACACAATCACCTTCACCGACTTCCGTGGTTCGACGCCGGCGGCAAGGTCTGCCTTCCAGTTCCGAATCGCACCCACCAGAGAATGCGAACCGTCCAGGACGAACAGCGGCGACCGTTCGTTCGGCGGTCGTGCGATGATGGCCGGGTTGAATACGCCCGTCTCCATCTTGTCGAGGATCGTCGATTCCGACAGATCGCGCGAGATACCAAGGGCTCCAGACTCCAATAGCGAATCGAGCAAGGCAGCGTCGGCCGACGTCTGGTAGAACGTCCCTGAGACGCCCCAGCGGACCGCATACCGCTCCCAGTCGATCTCCTGGTCTACGTGGTTCGGCGACTTCTGGATCCGGCGGAGAACGTCTCCAGCGTCGAGAACGCCGCCTGACCATTGGCCCGACGTCGTCCGATGCTGGTCAGGATCGTACGCCTTCAGGCGTCCTTCGATAGATTCGAGACGTTCGCAGAGAATCTCTTCGAATAACTTCTGCTGGCCCGGTCGCTGTGGCTTCGCTTCTGGCGGACCTTGCGGAGGTGCCACCGCTGGCAGCTCATCACCACCGGGGATCGGTGGAAGCCCGAACATTTCACGGATCTCGTTGGGAGTGACGGCGCAAGCGGCGTTCATCGCAATCACTTGCTGGATTTGCAGGTCTGCGTCAAACGCCTTCGCCTCTTCGATCCAGACGTAGAGCTTTTCGGTGTCCGATTGGAGCATTAGCTTGCCAACCTTCTCGGTCAGCACTTCCGAGATCAGCGTGATCACCGGATTGACGGCGACCGTGTAAAAGCCTTCGTGAGCAACGTAACTGCTCGCCCGATTCGCCCCTTCCACCTGGCCGACGACAATCGGATTTGTACCGATCCCCTGCATCACACGCTCTTTTGTGAGCGACGAGCTCGATAAGAAGTCCATCTCCTGCGGGGAAGCGGTGTACGGGTAAACGTCCTCGATCATTGCATCCAGAATGATCGGATCGCCGTAGTGAGTTGTTCCCGAATAGGCTAGGCGGATGGCCGAGACGAGCTGCGATCGCTGCTCCGGCGTTAGGTTCGGACGTGGCCCCAGCCCTGTCTCGCCTGGCTTCGGGGGAAGTCGGCCGGCCGTAATCACCATGCCTGGCTTCTGCCCGTTGATCATCGACGCCTGCTGCGCTTCCTGCACGCGGTCGTCCGTGTTGATCGCCTTCGACTGCGATTGCACCGGCGACATAACCCCCAGCGGGTTCTCAGGGTCGGGAAATGGGATGTACGCCATCTGGTCCGCTGGAATCGTGAACGAGTCGCCGTCCGTCGCACCTGGCGGAGTCACCTTGAACGCAGTGAACGGCTTCCCCTTCTCATGCACCGGCTTCACCCACGTCGATGGCAGATACCAGAGGTTCATCGACCGCTTGCCGTCGGCTAGATTGCTGTCCAGCTTTTCGAGATAGATGAACGCCTTTCCGGTCGCAAGGATCGAGAACGCCGTGCAATACTTCAGGGCCCAGCCCACCATGCAAGGGTTCGGGGACTCGAACACGTCCAGCAGCTCGTGCTGCGGATCCACTTCAAGACCTTCCGCAACCGCCTTCCGCACGAACTCCGGCATGCTCTTGGTCTGGATCTTGCGGGGGTCCATGCGTCGGCTCGTACCGCCCCGCAGAGCCTTCTTGCCCACATGGATCGGCTGCTTCGCAATCGTGGTACAGATCGGTCGAATCGCCGTGTACGGGATGCCCTGCTTGGCCGCCTCGTACTGCTTCTTCTCGGCCGTGAGCGTGCCACTATTGAGCAGCGACGAAGCGGGAGACGTTTCTCCGTACGGACCGCCAGACCCGACGCCTTTCGTCGCTAGTACGGAATCACGAAAGCCCTTCGTGCGGGACTCGGCTACTTCAAATTGCTCGGCAATGCTCATTTCAGCTCCCTTTCGACGTTCGGCCCCCGGACTTCGACTAGGAACGTGTTGGTGGCGTCGTTGCGACCGCAATCCTACGTTGATCGTTGGCAATCTCGGCTTCCATATAGGCCACATGCTTCTGACGGAGCATGACCAGGAACGCCACTTCCTTTTCCAGCAAAGTGATCTTGCTGGCCTGCTCGCGTCGTTCGACTTCATGCTGTGCCTTCAGGCTTCGAATCTGCTCCTGCAGCGCCGCAATCGTGTCTCGCCTGGCAACGTACCAGTTACGAAGCCGAATCCAGCAATCACCCCACCAGAACAGCACACCCAAAAGCCAATCCATGCCTGCCCCCGACCGAATCAAAAAAACGACTAACTCGACTGCTGCTCGACCAGCTCTTGCAGTTTCTTCTGCAAACCAACCCCGGTGAGCGCTCGAACTTGCGGAGAACTGCCAAGGAACGATGCAATCGCCTCAATCGTTCTGCGATTTGTTTCAGCAGTGACATTGGCGACCAGAGATTCCAGCGGAACCGAGGTCGTCATCTTCCCAAGCAGCAGCCCGACCTTCTCGGCCGCGACCATGTACTGCGGATGAGCACCACAGACACCGAAGAACCGGATCGCTGGCCACAACTCTTCGCACGCCTCTTCAAAGGCCTTCAAACGCTCTGTATCGCTCACACATCATCCTTTCGAAATGGACGAAAGAACGGATTATCTCCGCCCCCTTCGTCATTCTCCCCCGGCTCTAAGTTGCTATAGACGGCACATTCCAGGTCGTCGATCCGCTCGTCTTGGTTGTCGAGCGCACTTTTCATCGCTTCCCCGAACTGGGAGATCGCTGCGACCATACCCTGCGAAACGCCATCGCTCGCAAATTGCCACAGCGCGGCGCCGAAGACGATCCCGAGTACGAATCCAATCACGAGGCCAATCGAACCAGCACAAAGTAACTCAACCATCGCTACCTCTCTCTCGTGATGGACTGGAACTTCTTGTCGGGACAGATGAACGATCCTTTGGCCAGCTTCTGCGCTAGATTGCACGACCCGCCGGCAATCTCGCAATAGTTCGCCTGCCGATACTCGCAGTCGTCGCAATGGTCCAGGCGGGAAGCGTACTCTTCCTCTGTCGGTGCGAGGTCTACTTTCTGCACGTACTGCTGCTTCAGTTCCGCAGCATTGAAGTTGACGTACGGGCATTCCAGGCAAGTGCGGTCGCTGACGATCACAAAGGGCTCTGGCTTAGCCACTTGTGGATGAGTGCAACGATTTCCCTTGTAGCTATGACGAAACCGACAAGGAGAAAGAACTGGCGTACACACCCCAATCTCTTCCGTCGGCGCCGCAGCTTGCGTCTCATGGTTATCGCCTGACAAGGTGATCCTCCTGATGCCACCGCACGAACAGGTAAGCATCCTCTTGGATATTGGGGTAGAAGTTCGACTCTATCCCCGTCGCGCGAAACCCGCACGCCTTCATGAACAGTTGTGCTTCCAGGTTAGACTCGCGGACCTCGCACTCGATCCGCTTGAGACTGTGCGGACCCGCCAGCGATCGCATCATGTGGTCGATTAGCGAACGAGCACAGCCCTTGCGGCGATAGTTTGGACTAGTCGCAATCGAAAGCAGGTGCAGCATGTCCTTATGCTCTTGATAGACGGCATAGGCCAGTACCCGGCCGTCATCGCTCTGCACCGTCCGGACCCGCGTCAGCTGATGAGCCAAGAGCGCACAGGCTTCGGATTCCGACCAAGGGAACTCAAAGCACGACAGCTCAATCCGCATGACTTCGGCGAAGTCGCTAGATTGGTAGGTTCGCACACTGTACGAGACCTTGTCGGAGATGGATTCCTGCGCGGCTGCCATGTTTGAGTGATAGCCGCGACAAAAGAGAAACGTCAATCATCACGCCATTTAACTCGGCTGACCCAGGACTCTTCCGGCTGAGGTTCCGGCGTCGGCGCCTGATTCTCGTAGAAGGATCGCCAGTCCGGAGCAGCCTGCTTCTCGTCTTGATTGACTAGGTGCTGATAGTCGTTTGTCAGCCGTTCCAGGATGTCTGGTATCGGCTCTTGAGGGGCGTCGGGTTGTTCGGCGGTCATCGTGGCAGCCTTTGGAAGTGGATAGGTTACGAGGTCCCGAGCTGAATACGTGAACCATTCGTTCAAGTTGTGCAGCACGCGAACACCGTGGAACAGATACGCCACCGAATCACCCTTATCAGGTGAGCGCCCCAGCTTGTCTTTTACCGATTGGATCTCTGGCCGATCTGGCGGCTTGTTCTTCGGCGTGATGTGGAAGCGAATACCGTCGCTGCCATACACCCGCTCTGGAGCACAAAGCTCTTCCAGCATCTCTGTGTCGGGCGGAAGTGCCCAAGACTCCCCTCGCCACCGGTCGTCCGGATTGAGACGACGGCCGAGCGTCGCATAGGCCTCGCAGCGAAGATTGGCGTAGGTTCGCGGATCCACCTGTGAAGTCGCATTCCCCCGGAACTCGATCACCCAAACGCCAAGGCTCGCCAGCTGGTCACCAACGCCGGCACCAAGCCCGTCCATATCGACAACGACCGGATTGGCCCCGAGCGTCAGATCGACCTTATAGACCTCCCGAGCGATCCGGATCGCATTCGAGACGTGGTAGGTCGTGTTGTCGTACTTCCAGGCATGCAAGGCCGCCACGCCACTCAGACCGCCAGCGGCTAGGACCGTTGAGTCACCGTCGAGCGAACGCGCGACGTCCAGCGAAAAACAGTCGGCCCTTGGCGGATCATGCGGCTTGTAAGCATCCGTATGGAACTTCAGGTACGATTCGAGGATGACCTGCTTGTCCGGATCTTCCGCCGGGAATCGACCATGGGCAAAGCACTCGATCAGCCGTGGGTCGCCCTTGGTCAGAATGCCCGAAAACTGCGTGAAGTCCATTTGGCTTTGGATGAGCGGCTGCACCGTCGAAAAGACGTCGTCCGGAATCCGGGAGCCTTGCGGGTAATAGACGCCGCCGATCTCCATCCCACCTGCCGGAGCAGATGGGTTCTTCAGTCGCTTGTACCGCACGTTCATGCAGTCCTGGCCACCAATCGTGACACAGAGCCGGACTCCCATGGCGCCGTGGCAGGTCGCTATATCGTTCATACGAGCCCCGAGCGGCTTAAAGCCATCGAAGAACCGGCCGAACCGACTACGGGGATTGGATAGTGCGATGATCTTCCGGGCGTTCTTCTCCGCGTTTTCTATGAAAGAACCGGGGATCGAAGACGACTCGTCAAAAAAGTAGATCGTGTTCTTACCGTGGGCACCGGAGAACGCTTCGCCAGCGGTTGAGCTGGACGGATCCGGATTAAGTATCCGCACGTAATGCCGGGGAGTCTCGGTAATCCCTTCCTTGCCGACAAAGCCAGGCGAGGGGTTCGTCATTCGCCCGTACCACTGCGCCACTTCGCCAAAGATGTTCGTGCGAGCATGTGTGTGATCGCGTGACGTCAGCGTTATCCGCGACTCGTCGAAAACGTCATACCACAGGCAAGCCGCGATCGACGTGGATGCACCTTTACCGGCACCCGTACAGCCCTTGATAAATACCTCGCCAATCGTCGGGTCAAAGAAGGCCGACAAGATCAGCATCTGCCACCAGTCGAGCCGCAAGCACGGAATCGATGTGTCGGTGATCAGGTCCACCAGCTGCTTGGGAGCGTACCGGAGCCGGTCGATGGGGATGTCGCGAAAGAAGACCTGCTCTTTCGGGTCCGTCACGACCATGAACGGCCATTGATACGCAATCAGCGGGAACGGATTCCCTTTGCGACAAGTCTCGCGATGCTTTTCGAGGTCGGCCGCGTCATTGCCTAGTTCACCGATCAGAAACCGCGTCAGCTCACTTGCAATGTTGTCGTAGACCGTCTTCTCGGGGTCGTACTGGATGCCGTCGAACGATGCTTTCGCCTTGGATCTTGCCATCGCACTAGTATGCCAGCCTCCAAGGCGACTGCGGCTTCATCAGTTGGACCACCTTGCCGACGTCGCGAATGATGCTGTCCATGGAGACCGTCGAGGTAAAGCCCGTCGCCTTGCGGAATAGGAAGTAGCTGACCTCGTAATCCCGGCCGTCAGGGTCCTTGCCGCTTCCCTCTTCGATCAACTGGAAGGGGAACTGCGATTGGACCGCTAAGGCAATCTGCCGCTTCGTCAGGTTGAGATTCTGACTGCCGACGTTGACGCACTTAGAGCTAAGAGCATCGAAGTTTTCGATCGCCAGCCGGAACGCCTCCGCAGCGTCCTGGACTGAAAGGAACGTCCGGCGGGCGTGCGGCTGGTAGAGAACGATGTATTTCTGATGAATCGCCTGGTAGACGAAGTTGTTGGGCAGTAAGTCGAGCCGCATGACAGGCGACACACCGCACAAGGTCGCAAGTCGAAGATTCACACCGCCAGCGGAAAGGATGATTTTCTCCGCTTCTAGCTTGAGCTGGCCGTAAAGGGACAGCGGGTTGCAGGGCTGAGACTCGTCGCAGATCGCGTCGCACTCGCCATAGACCGAGCCGGTTGAAGCGTGGATGATCGGGCGATTGGTCTGCCTGAACCAGTGGCAGAGCTTGTCTGTGACTTCGACAATATCGCGACGAGCCTGCTTGGGGCTGCGTGCGCAAGCGGGATAGCCGACAAGTCCCGCTAGGTGAATGAGAATATCGTGGCTGACTGCCAATTGTGACATCGGATGGTCGAGAACATCGCTTTGAATGTACTCGACGCGCGGAGACTGGCAGACCAGCGGGAGCGTACAACCATGGTCGAACCGATCTAGGACTGTAAGGTCGTGGTCGGTCGTGGCCAGCAGATGCTGAACGAGGACAGAGCCCAGAAAGCCAGCTCCGCCAGTGATGAGGATTCGCATAGGTAGAGGTTTGCCCAGCCATTGCACAATTATGAAGTGCTACAGGGCGAATCTATCTTGTTCAAAGCAATATCGTCAATCCAAACCAAACGCGATAGTTGTTTGCAAACCGTCAAACATCTACACTCTATACCTTGAATTACCGAACCTCACGCCAACCAGAATGATCAGAGGCGTTCTCAGACATGATTAGCAAGCCTACAGTCCTGATCCTAGCGCTGTGCAAGCCGCCATGCCAATTATCCACTTGGCTCAGAATTAGTATCAGAGCTATGCAGGATTAAAGTAACTGGGAACTATCCTGAATTACCTGAATACTGGGACAAGGGCGACGTAGACGATTTTATATTACCTCTATCAAGAGGAGTCTACAGATCGATTGATGCATATCTTGAATCAACGGCCCATCGCGATATTGGCAAATACCTTTTGGCGCACAGCCTAAAGACAAGAGAAAATATTGACGGTCTTTTTCCGCCGGCAGAAACAGGCTGGTACCCCTACCTTTTCGATTGCCTTACAAAAGGTGTCGGCACCGATTGGGAAAAAAACAGTCTTTCCATAATAACATTTAATTACGACAGATCTTTGGAAGCCTACCTTCACAATGGAGTCAAGTATCGATTCAGTCTCGACGATCATGACGCATGGAAGGTTGTGAGCAACATCCCCATTGTTCACGTTCACGGCATCCTTGGTCGTTACCCAGAGGTAGAGTACAAACAAACCATAGACCCTATGCACCTGTACGATATCTCGTGCAACATCCAAGTAATTCACGAGCTCAAAGATAGACCTAATGAGTTCTGCAACAGTGACTTCCAAAATGCCAATCGGCTTTTAAGACAAGCTTCGAGAGTCATCTTTTTAGGCTTCGGGTATCACGGTGACAACATCAGAAGACTAGGCTTCTTTAAGGCTGAAGATATGGAATCGATTGAACTCTATGGCACAACACTTGGCTACACAGACTTTTTACTTACCAAGACTTTCAAAGATCTGGCATCTCAAGGATTTGATCTCTCGAAAATTCCTTATGAAAACTTGTCGTGTGACAATATCTTCCAAGTAAAAGTATCACTTGATTGAGTGCTCTACGATCTCCACAGAATAGATTTCAGACCGAGATCTAATCGTAATGACCACTGATTATCATCGCGATACTGATAACAAGAGTGATCGTGCGGGGCCCCACGCAACGGCCCACAAGCTAAGCGAAGCCGCTGGGATACCTGCCCAAGCGTTCTACAGCCTGGACTGGTTCGCACTCGCTACAAGTGCGGCAAGGCGTTTTAGCGACCTGCTGGCAGTTGCGTGCCACCATCAAGACCAGAAACAACAGCGATAGAAGAATTGGCAGCATTGTGCGGAATGACGACTAAACCTCGTGCGTCCCTTCGACATTCCGCTCGACGCGTGAAGCCGTTCGGCGTTCCAAAGCAGCGATGGCGTTTTGCAGATGCTCGATCGCTTCCTCGTTGAAGTCGCTCGCGAACTTCGTGTGTTGGTAGTACTCCAGTCGGTCCACGGCGGCCTCGATCACCGTCTCCACGAAACAGCCGTTCGGTTCCTTCACTTCGCCGTCCGCCGTCCGGAGCGGGCCACGCTGCCAGATGATCGACAGCCCTAGCCCCTTTGTGTCGCCGCCAGATGGGTGGCCATTCGCGTCAGTCTGATGGTTCGAACGGATCTGTTGCCCTGCCATGCCTGCCCCCTAGAAGCTTGCTCGACTGACCGTGTGAATATGAAGCGACAAGCGGAATCTAGCGAGACAGAAGCGAAACCGTCAAACCTTGCCCCTACTATCCCTAGCCGACCTGGTCCCCAAAAAGGGGCTCGGCTGGGTATTGTGGACGGTATTTGATGGGGGGTAAAACTATGAATGTGAAGATTGCGGCATAGCACGGTCTCCAGTGCGGCATAGCACGGCGAATTTTCCGAGCGATACTACGCAACTCATTGTTTAGCATCACATATTACACTTTACTAATCCATACTCGGCTGCAATTTAGTCGCGTGCTACACCGCGATTTTGCGGTCTAATACTAGTTATCCGACAGAGATTCGAACTTCATGACAACATCTCTCGAATCCGATCCGCGGCTTCCCAATGACCTTCGGTGGCTTATGGCATTGCGACTATTCCATTTGCAACCTTGGTTCCTCTTCCGGCATCGAGACGAATACCAGTTCGCTTCGAGCGCGTTTGCAAATGAGGACGTCCAGCACCGCGCCGTACTCACGTTCGCGCGACGCCATGATTGCGACGACTTCGCTGGGCTAGAAATCGTCGATGGCTCTGTGACTTCCCGAGTGATATACTTTCATCCTGTGTTTGGTTCATCGACTTTACCGGTTCCCGATCCGAGAAAATGGGATATCTGTTGGGGCACATATCCTGATGTTTTTGCGTTTCTTTCCGAAGTGATTGTGCCAGCAATGCGTGATTGGGCACTATGCTCGGACGCTTCGGAGATCGATTCATACTACCGTGACGACAAAAACGTCGGATAACAATGCCATGCACGCCGAGCATGCGATCGGCCGTTTTTAACATGGTGGCTTTACTCGCGCGTGCCGGGTGATGGCTGCCGTTCGTCGGCAAAAAGTATTCGCGTTGAGCTTAAACAAATGACGGATTCTCAACCCGAGTTCCCAGTACAGACAATGCCCTGGGATGAGTTCCAAGCTTACCTCGCTCCCTTCGACAAGCGGCTCCCGGAAAACGCATCTCACAACGTCTATGAGGCACAACTGACCGAGATGCAATCACGCTTTCGCCGCCTTTCTTCTGGCATTGGAACAGAAGGCGAAGACTGGGAACTGCCTCCGCATTACCAAGATGCATTGGTCTTTTACGTCTACGTGAACGATGCCAAGATGTATTCACCGAAACTGCTATACGCAATTTCAGAGGCAATGGCCGGATTTGATGAAGTATGGCTCGCTGAATTAGAATGCTTCAACCCTCCGTTAAAGCCTGGTGGAGTCACTTTTCTTGCATATCACAAAGGACGACTCTTGGCATCCAACGGTCACGAGTCGCTTGCGCCGTAGCACAACTGACGGGAGGCAGCCGACGAACCAAGCGGTGAATCCAAGCCGCCGATAATTTCACTAGTTATATCAACATCAAACGCGGCGGCTGGGTTACCGCCGACGTTCGCCAACAAAGTGCGACTCAACGTTATGTCGTTACATCCAACATCGTTCTGTGGCGTCACTATGACTGCGGATACGTATGATGACGATGTTGCGTTACGTGCATACGTCTTGCAGCACTTCCCGCATCTGATGACTGCGGTTGAACGGCGTGTGACCGAATACATTGCACCGATTGTTAGCAATGCGGAAGACTCAAAGATCATCAAACTGTACGATTTCCTTGAAGAGCGCGACGGGCACGTGGACGATGCTGATGTGATATCGGCTTTTCAAACGCCATACGAAGATCGTATTGCAAATGCGGTGGATCGCGTTTTGGAAACTCGGCGCGGCGAACTCATTGAAAATCGTTGCGCAAAGTGTCAACGGCTTGCCCGTACGCCTGCTGCAAAGCAATGCTTGTGGTGTGGACACGACTGGCACTAAACTATACCGCAATCCGCCAACGAAGACGGCGGCGAACCAAACGATGCAACCGAGCGGCGAAGTCGGGCGTTTTGAAGTTGTCGATCTTCCGTCGCCGCCGGCTGATCGTAGACGTTCTGCCACTGAGACAGCAGTAGCTTTCAACATGATGTTTGGCGATCCCAGCGAATTCGCAATTGAGGCGATGATAGAGCCGCATTTGATCGCGCCATCTGCTGTCTGGGGCAGAATGTGCCTACACATCGGCCCGGTCGTGCTGGGTGACATTACTGACGAACATTGCGGACTATACGGTGCCTATTGCGGGTTCAATGAATTGGTCGGCGACACAACTCGCCTGTGGGATGATTCATTCACAGGATTGAATCACAAGCAAATCCACGATCGTGTTCGTAACGCTATTTATGGTGACGATGAACGTTCAATGGATACTATCTTGGCGGACGCTCAGCGGTATCGACGCTTCGATTTCCTGACAAACTGGGGAGAGCAATTCGACGGTTTTGCTTCTGTGATTGTTCAGCATGATGATGCCATCACTACGATCCTGCATCGCCCACACTCGGCCTTTGCACGAAAACGCGATCCCGGGCCGTTCGTCGTGGCAACTTGCAATACACTTGATTTTCGTGACGCGTGTGGTGCCTTCGTAAGGTGGTTCGACAGTGAGGCTTCAAGGCTCACCCTGCGATAGGCAGAACAAGGCGTTCAACCCGAGCGGCGGATCGGGCGTTTACTCAAATCAAAGTCACTTGGCCGCAACCGGGTTACCTCTGTCGTCCGCCGATTACAAAGCCGATCTAGAAACGCGACTAAACAATGGGATTCGCACACCTGATCATCGGGCCCGATCCGACGAGGGCAAAATTCTTCGATGGCGTCGAAGGGGACCCAGACGCTGCTGCAACATTCTCATGTAGTGCGCGTGCAGCGAGACCGTGCGCATTCCGCTATGGACATTTCTCGCCAAGAACTTGTCTTGGAAACACGACCGACCGCCGGAACACGTTGCTCAGCTCGCGCGTCTCTTCCGTCTGAACTCTAAAATGATCATGGACTCGCCAACGTATATAGGCAACGGCTCGCGGCTTTCCCGTGATTGGAACATGCAAGTGCAATGTGTGCGGCCATCAATTGACTGTCTGCATCAGCTATGATGAATTGAGTCCACTTCACTATGAAGCGGTGCTGGATGGCGTTGCAGAATGGGCACCCGTTTGACGGGAAACGACAGCTCGCCGAGAATCGGCGAACTAGGCGTTGGACCAGAGCCGCGATCTGGTCTGGGAAAATGAAGGCGTTGACTCGTCGCGGCCTGGTCAACGCGGTCGTTACGCGAGAATAGAATGAGCATGCCACAGCCCATATCGGTCGCATTAGTCGCTGCGACTGAATCTGAGATCGGACGCCTCAAGCGGAGTTTTCGACTTGGCTTGCCTGGAATCGGACCCGCTCACTTTTGTGCTCTGGATTCCGCAACCTGCAATCCCGAACAAATGCCAAAGAATTCCGTTCATTTGTGGCTCGCTATGGATGAGCCGTCTTTTGAAACATGCCAGATGCTGCCACCACACACAGATCGAGGCTTTTACAATGACATATTCCCACAACCGGTTGTGAGAGTTTCTTCAGTATTCGAACTTGAAGGTTGGGTGAAGAGAATCGAAGTCGCATACCTATCAACCAGCTAATTCCAAGATGCAAAACAAGCCGCTCCACCCGCCGCCGTTTTTCGCTCCCTGCTATGTTCATTTGCTGAGCACCGCACCCCTCCAGGCCAACCGCCTGCGCGATCAACTGACAGCCCTTGTCAGCAATGAACGGTATGCGTCGCAAGCCTTCCACCCCCAGTCGCCGAACATCGCCCACAGTCCGTATGTCATACCGTTCGAGCATTTCCACGATCCGCACGCTCATGCCGTTGTCGTGATGATCAGGACCGCCGCCAAGCGACGTAGAGGCCAGCGGCTCGTCATTGGGCAGATCACGCGGATCGTGCGGCTCCTGCTTGCACAGACCGCTGGCAAAGGCGTACCGGATCGCTGCGATCGCACCGGGTTCGTTGCCATGCGACAGCTCGATCTCCACCCTTGCCAGGCAGTCGCGAATTAGCTCGGGCGAGGTTTCAGGACGCTCCGCCGGCCGGATGATCGAGGAATCGTAGTACTCGTCGCGATGCAGGACACCTTTGACGTCGGCCGACCGATGCTCGCAGCGGACCATCTCAAGCTTGCGTGAAGTGGGCTTACGATTTCGTTTACGAGCAGGCTGGTTCGAGGGCGGGTAGATATCGTAAACCATTGAGCTGGAACACCTTACAACGACGTGACGGTGCTAGGTAACGTTCTGCCCCTTTTCTTAGCAGCTTTTTGGAAGAACAATCAATCCATGAGCACTGTTCGACTGTGGTACGAGTGCGCCTTAATGACCGCATGCTCAATACGAGGTGAAGATGGAAGCGACGAAGGATGTGACGATGAAAGTTGACAAGCTGCTTGAACGAATTCAACGGGTAAGGGATGCACTAGCTGCAATTCCTCTTAGCCAAGTGCAAGCCCGGGATATTGGTGAACCGTGGGTCACGAGAGAATTTTCTGATTGGCCTAACAGGCTTTTGATTGCACTCATGCGACCGTTCGAAGCTCAAGCCAAGTCCACACAACGCTAACCACCGCACATACCGCAGGGTCGTCCCTCATCTTTTGAGCATTCCCTGCCGCGAGTGGTCTTCATAAAATACTGACAGCCCTCATTATGCCGCACGCCGGACGACGTGTTGAGCCAATACACAGCGCCGGACGACTGTTTCGGCTGGGCCTCCTTCAGATTGCTGGGCTGAGCGATAGAGGAGGCCTTTTTTGGGACGGTAGACTGCGTCTCAACTTCGTCAGCAGGTTGCTTCTGTCGCTTCCTGAACTCCCACGGAGCCAACGGATTAGGATCAGCCCACAGGCCGAGCTTTTTGCTCTTGGCCGCTGACTCCGCTTTCGCGAGCTTCGCGTCAGTGCTGTACTGCTTGTAATGCCAGGCAAACCCGTCCTCAACCATCTTCTGGTTCAGAGAGACGCCGTCCACAAACACTTCACCCAGCGTTCGGCCGTACTTATCTTTTCCGGTCGGATGAACCGTCGCTTCCTTGGTGCCAACAAGCGACTGCAAATGCTGCTTGGCCTTGTTTCCGAAAGCTTGCTTTGACTCAGGTGCGTCGATCCCTTCCAGACGAATGCGAATCGACTCTTTGCCTACCAAGACCGTGAGCGTGTCGCCGTCAGCAATAGAGATCACCTTGCCGGTCAAACTACCGGGCGGAGCTGAGAGGGCCAGCAAGGCCATTGCCGGAGCAAGCAGCAAGGCACAGACAGCAGAGAGGTAGCGACCCATATTCAGCCTCGGTCGGGAACAGTGGCGATTCAGCAACGACATCCCAGATTGTCAAACATCCGACGGCCGGACGCTAGGACCTAATCAGGCTACGGGACGCAGTAAGATAAATGAAATCTGCCGAAAAAAGGCAGTCGCCAAGGATCACGCGCGGCATGGGAAGGGCTCAAAACTACTAAGGCTTGCGGGCCGTTGGGGTGGGTAGCAGCGAGGCCCGCAAGGTAGCGCGAAGAAGGCAGTTTTGGCAATGGTTAGTTTTGCTGTCGCATCTTACTTGCAAAATCGATTACGGATTTGAATGCAACAGGTCCGACGATTCAACTTCATCGTAATCCTGGACGTTCAGAGAAGTGCTGGATGAACTTGTTCTCTGACTGCTTGGCGTTTTTCGTTGATTCTGATTAGGTTTTGTAGGTGGCTTTGGATCTTCTGGTCCATCAGGTGTTCGAATCTTTTCAGTTTTAACCTCACCCGTTCTAACCGCTACTCTTGTTGGATCAGCATTGTGAAGCTCGTTCAACTGCTTGAAGCACATGACACCCTGCTCAAACACCAGCCCATATATAGGGCCATTTGGGTCATCGCAGGCAGCAACGTCCTCTCCGTAGACTGTAGTTGGACAGCTATTGAACGGCGCGAAGCCAACGTAACGCCATCCGTATAGACGCTTCTTGCATTGCGAATCGACGTTGATAACCGCTTCGTAATAGCCTAGAGGAACGTTGGTAGACTTGACGACCCAACGAGACTTTGACTCTCCTGAAGGATTATCACCAGTAGTAAAGTTTGAAGGGCTACCAAGTGATCCACCGGCTTTAACAAGCTCAGATATCGCCTTCACATTGTCTGCAAACTTAGAGTCAAGCTGTTGGTTCATTTCTGTCAAATTCCAGCCATCTTCAAGCTTGAAATTGACGTTTGCGACCCCGAGTCCTGGCCTTACTGTGATCGCATATTCTTCGCTGAAATCGGGCAGGTATTGCAATTCAATACTTACAGTTTCGTCGCTCATCTCGCGGGTAGTTGTAGTGGTTTGATCATTTTTGGCTGTCGCAACTTCTCCAGCCGGACTAATCAGCAGATATGGCTTCGGACGGTAGTACCGAATGCCCTTATTGTGCTTGGTCGGAGACTGTACGACCTTAATCCCAGGATTGCATCCTGTGAAAACGAACCCACAGATCACCAACGCTATCGCTGCATGCAGAGTCTTCAACATAAGGCTACTCACAAACGACACTGACTGTTTACCCCTATTGCGGTACGCTTGTCGTATATCGTCGGTGGCCATCCATTAAGTTGGGTGATTTTTGCCGGTTAAGTTAGATTTAATGATTGCCAAGGTTTCTTCAATTTTCCAGCACTCCCACATTCACATAGTTGGACTCCGCTCAGCACCTTCGCCATGATCGGACAGACGCTATTTCCGATCCGAGCCACCTGATTCGCCTGAGAGCCTGTCATCACATATTCGTCAGGGAAGCCTTGGGCCCGTGCCAGTTCTCGCGGCGCCAGCATCCGGAGGCCGATGTCTGCAATGACGTACGGACCTCCAGGGCCGTCGAAAGCGATCGCCGGCTCGAACTGCCCCGGCTGGACCTCGACCGTCACGACGCCAAAGCGATGCTTGCCGGTCACTGTGTCCAGCGGGTCATCGAGGAACTGGCCGATTGCCGTCCCGTAGTATTTGACCAGGAAGGCATAGACGAGCCCAAACTTCAGGCCTTGGGCGGTCACGGTTCCTATTGGCTCATCGACCGGGCTCCACTGCTTGCTGCCATGGTTGAATCGTGCCAGGTACGCAGCGGAAAGGCTGTGGTGATCTACCGCTGTCACCGTACCAAGAGGCCTGTCGGGAGAATGCCCCACAACGCCACCGTAATGCTTCAGAATCGTTGCAGCCTGTAAACCAAGTGCGTGAGCTGCTCCTGCTGGCCGCGTGGCTCCTGCACCGCTGGTGATCGTCGGAAGAGGCTCATCGCTCGGATGGCCAGCGGAGTCACCGCGAAACTTCACGACGCTGGATGCGACCAAGCCAAACCGATTCTCCGTGTCGAGGGTGTTTGCAGGCTCATCGAGCGGACGGCATCGCGATTCGTTCGCCTTCTGGCCGTGGTATTTCGTCAGCATGGCAACGGATAGGCTGGTCTTGTTCTCACTGGTAGCCGTTGGCGCTGGCTCAGCAGGCGACTGGCCTACTGACTGGCCAAAGTATCGCGATAGATGAGCAGCGACCAATGCGTGCTTGTTCGTCGCCACAGCCGTCCCCAGCGGCTTGTCGATCCCTGGGGCTCGTGGTGCTTGTCCAGGCCGCTCGCTATAGCCCGTCGTCACCAAGGTCGGAGAGACGATGCCATACCCGTTCTTGGCCGTGATGGTCGAAAGCGGTGAATCGACCGACTGCCCGCGAAAGTGCTCGCCACCATGCTCGACGCGAACCAAGAAGGGTGAAGCACATTCCAGAACGTACCGCTTGAGGCCCATGGCGATCCGCCGCAGCGTCTTCTCTGCCAGCGGCTTCTTGCGGTCAAAGATCGACGGGCATGGGATCGTGAAGTCGATGCACTCTGCGGCCGTTCGGTACGGCTTCGGACGGTCAAAGAGTGGCATGTCGTTGAGCTTGCTAGGTGCAGCGTGTGTCGGCTCTGGCCAGACAATAGGGGCGCCATCGCGACGAGCGACCAAGAATAACCGTTTGCGGTGGGTCGGAGCACCATAGTCGGCCGCGTCCAGGTTCTTCCATTCGACGTGATAGCCTAGTGCCTTCAGGCGTCCTACCCAACGCTTGAACGTCACGCCCTTTCGATCAGGATCAGGAATGTATCGATCCGACTCCTTCAGGCAAACGGAGTTGCACGAGGCACACCGATGACGACCGCGAGACAGCTTCGCTTGGCCAGCAGTACCAGACCACGAACACTTCTTGCACTCCAACATTGGCAAGAGCGGGCCCCAGTCGGCAAACTCTCGCACGTTCTCCAGGATTATCACGCGCGGCTTCACTTCGGCAGCCCACTTACAGACCACCCAGGCCAGTGATCGAATGTTCTTCGATACCGGCTTCGAGCCCTTCGCGCGGGAGAAGTGCTTGCAATCCGGAGAGGCCCACAGCAGCCCGACCTTGCGGCCTTTGGTGACAGCTCGCGGACTGACCTTCCAAACGTCTTCCGGAAAGTGCTTCGTCTTCGGATGATTGGCCGCGTGCATCGCGATAGCGGCTGCATCGTGGTTGATAGCGATGTCCGGATGACGGCCAGTCGCCCAAAAGATCCCCAGCGAGGCCCCGCCACCGCCGGCAAAAGAATCGACAATCAGTTCCCGTAACTTCCGTGCCATTGCTGCCCCCAGCGTTCCAAAGCGTGATCGGGGCAGACCGTTAGCCCCTTAGGGCAGGCAGACTAGCGCGGGGAGCGTATTTTTGTCCATGGCCTAAAATTCAACTTCGCATCGGAAGCTGCTACAATACAAACGTTTTTACCTTGTCTCCACGCCGGTGCAAAAATGCCATTCACTGCCAAAGTCTATAAGATATTCATCGCTTCCCCCGGCGATCTAGAAATTGAGAGACAAATCGCCAGAGAAGTCATTCATGAATGGAACTATCTTCATTCAGAATCGAACAGCATAGTCCTCATACCGGTTGGATACGAAACCCACAGCTGGCCAGACTCTGGTTCGCATCCCCAGGCAATAATAACGAAGCAGTCTCTTGTCGATTGTGATCTTTTGCTTGCGTTGTTTTGGGCCAAAGTTGGAACAGCAACTCCAAATGCTGAGAGTGGGACAATCGAAGAGTATCAGACGCATATACAGGCCGGTAAACCTGCAATGGTCTACTTTTCAAATAAGCAGATTCCACCAGATTCAATAGACTCAAACCAGTTAGAAAGACTTCGCGCTTTCAAACAGTCGATTTCAAGCAAATGCAAGTATGAAGCCTTCAACACGGAGGAGGAGTTTTCTTCAAAGTTAAAGGCAAACCTCGTCCAGCGAATAAATAGCATCATTGCAAATGAGAAGCAACTTAATAACCAAGAGTTTCGAAGCTTAGAGGAGCAGAGCTATTCACCATCAGAGAGAGTTCAGGTCTTACTAAAATGCATCAGTCAGCAGACATTTAAGCGCATCCATAAATACTACACTTCTCATGGAGTCATCTATTGCGTGAATTCATCGAACTTCCCAGAGGATCATACAGATGACGAAGAGCGTGCTGAATGGGATGACGCCTTTAACGAGATGCTGAACAATGAGTTGATAGTTTCTGACTCTACAGACCCTTCGTCGTATAGATTAACGAAGAAGGGGAATGCTGTAATGAAAAGTGTTTGCAATTAGTTCCTCACATCACCCGATCAACCTGCTCGAACCAGTCCTCCTGGTCGATCCGTACCGTCCGATCCTTGTAGTCTTTCGAACGGTGATCGCTAACCCGTACGACCCGGCCAGTATGCCGCTCGAAGTATAGAGAGCCGTAGATGCTCGTCTGGCCGAGCCGGTAGCCGTGTATAAGCAGCTCGATATACGTCTCTTCTAGGCGACCGAAGAGTTCGGTTTCGGTAGCCGGCGCACCATTGGCGATGAAGATTCGAGCGGACCGCATCAGAACCCGCTTGTCCGAATCGACCCGTAGCGGATCTCGCCAGTGCCTCGAATAGACCTCCATCGCCTGGATCAGCCGTTCCAGGACCGCGATTCGCGTCTGTAGCTCCTCGATGGCTGGCATGATGGCAATGCTACCTGATGACCTTATTCAGCAGCTCGTAGGCCTCACTGACCTTTTTGAACATCGCCTCAGATCCGCCAGCGTCTGGATGGTGGACTTTGGCGGCCGCGCGGTAGGCTTCTCGCAGTTCTATCGGGCTGACGAAGTCGCCTAGCCCTAGACAGTATCGGGCCTCTGCTTCCGTCATCGTGCCTGACGATTGATGTTCCTTCGGAGGTGGCAGCTTCGCCCAGCCCTGATACTGCTCGGCCTTGCGGGTGACGCCGTACCGGTCCACCTTACGCAGGCATTCGAGGGACAGTGCGATGGCCCGTAGATTGTCCTGCCAAGCGGTGAACGTGTCGCAGGGATAAGATAGGTCGCCGTACTTCGAAGAGAAGGATAGGACGATGGCCGGCGAACGGGGTGTCGTGCCCGAACGGAGCAGCCCGTCGTTCCGCACCTGATGGGGATCGACGTCCGCCTGGATGACGACGTTGCTTGCGGCAAGGTGCGACAGCTCGCGCTCGAGTAGCTTGAGAGTGTCGCTGTAGGACGAGTCGAATCGAGACCGGATCCGCGTCGGCCGCTTGGCCGGCGGAGTTTGAAGGGGCCGAAACTGATAAGTGATCGACATGGCTTACCGTGCTTTTCTGACGAATCCCAAGTCCACTTCGTTCGAGCGGAACTCCCCTGCCCCGTAATCCATTTCCCTGGCGACGTTCTCCCAGGGGATTACAAGTGTCGGCCGCATGACATCACCTGGCACGATGACCGCAAACTTGTCGCCTGGCAATCCTTCATATTCACCGCGATGGATCGTGGCCGCGCGGCTGTCGAGGCGGCACGGACGACCGGCGAAGGCAAGCGAGTAGGCGTGGCTCACGGTTGCACCTCGACAAGCGGCTGTCGGTGAGCGATATGCCATGCCCGTAACTGACCGCGATTCTCGAACGAGACCCGAATACCTTTCCCCAAATCGTCGAACTGAACAGGAAACATCATGATTGAGTCGGGTGTGAGTATCCGAAGCGAGGGCTTATCGAACACATCCGTCGGAGGAGAAATCCAATACACGCCAGCATTGACGTAGACGGTATCGAGCCATTCGGGCGTGACGGGCTCGTCGTTGTCCGGAGGAGTCGCAACGTTCACGGCAGCGGCGATCTCGAACTTTGCAACCGCCATCCGTTCTTCGTGTGTGTCGCCGATGTAAAGTCCGGTACCTCCAATGGCTTCGATATAACGGCTGGCGACGCTGTCAGATATTTGTTCTGGCGTCATCGTTTGACTTCCTCTCTCACAGCGTCGTCAAAGGCTTCTCGTGCGAGCTGGCTTATGTGTACGCCCTCACGGGGCACAAGCTTCTCGATAAACGTCCAGGTCTCAAGCAGCCAAGGCATCTTTGGGTTCTCCGTTTGGCGGGCAACAACCTTTGAAAGCACAACCTGCTGCCACTTTTCCAGATAGGCCTCACGTTCTCTCAGCCGAAGAATCTCATTGCAGGCCGGACTTGTGCATGTGACACCGCTGCCAACCAATGTGCCGCAGTCGTAGAACACCATGTAGTTGAGTTTTGTCGAGCAGCTATCAGGCATTCCGCAATTCGGGCAGGCACTCATCAGCTTCGTTCCATCGCGTCTTCTAACGCGTCATCAGCCGACTGCTTAGCCAACTCTACAGCGTGTTTTCGGTTTCCCTCACACCAGCGACAGCCGCCGTGACATCGACACGTCCGGTCAACCGCCTTTGCCTTGCGGAACTCGGCACGCCGTTCCTTGCCGCTCGCGATCGCCTTTTCCAGTCCCATAGGAAGATCTCACATTCAAGACGACAGATTCCAAAAACTGCGGGCGGCGTTATAGGTCTGCCAACGCATTTTTGTCCACTAGTTAAATCCGCCTTTTCGAAAGATTTTTTTGGGCGGGCTGATAGCTACCGGTCACGCGTGAGCGGCATAACGACGTACGAATAGTTGTCGCCAGAATGCAGCACGACCGCAGACTCGGGGCCTTCGATCTCGAACGTCACCTTAGAGTCGTTCTCCAGGACCTTGAGGAAGTCCGTGACGAACCGATAGTCGAGGTCTACGTGGATGCTTTCACCGGTATAGGTCACCGGCACTTCGACATTCGACTGACCGACTTCGGCCGTATTCGATTCCAGCGTCAGGCCGGCGGACGACAGGCGGAAGCTGATACCACGACTTTCCTTGTTCGTCATGATCGCTGCTTGGCGGAGTCCCGAGTGCAGCTGGCCGCAATCGACATCGACCTTCACGCAGCTCGGGAAGTTGGGGAACACGTCTCGCCATTTTGGGAACCGACCTTCTAGCAGCCGAGCGTAAAACGTCGCCTGCTCCGTCACGATGAAGCATTCATTCGAGCGGACGAACAGCTTCACCTCGCCCTTTACGCCAGAGAGTGCACGAGCGATCAGCTTGATCGACTCGCCGCGCACGATAGACTCCGACGTCCGATGGCCGTTGACCGAGCGGGCCTTGGCTTCGCACTTGGCCAGCCGACGGCCGTCAGTCGCCACAATAAAAGCTTTGTTCTCACGTAGGTCGAACAGCAGGCCACCCAGGGCATAGCGTGAGCTTTGCGGATCGGTCGCAAACTCCGTCCGCTGGATGCACTCATTCAGGGCTTCCGCGTCGATCGCATGGTACTTGTCGAGGTCTGGCATTGGCAGGGCCGGAAAATCATCAGTCGAAGTGACTGGCATCTTGAACCGGCTGCGATTACAGACCACCTCGATCAGCTTGTCAGACGCACTGATCGTGATGGAATCGCCGCTGCTCTCGCGGAGGATGGAACTGAAGTTCGCGACGGGAAGCAGGATCGTGCCAGGCTTATGGACCGTCACGCCCGCGACTACCAGAACGACGCCCGTTTCCATGTCGGTTGCTGTCAGGGAGACGCTGCCAGACGCCGGGCATTCTAGCTTGACGTTTTGCAGGACGGCCTTCGGGCTGCGTGCGAATGAGAACGGGGCGACGATGTGAAACGCAGCCTTGAGCGAGGCGAGATCGCAAGTAATGTTCATGAGTTCGATGGTGCGAGAGAGAACGGGAAAGAGACCGGAGCAGCCTGCGACTATGGCAAGCTTTCGACGATTGCGTCAATTTCTCGATTTAGTTCGGCGATGCGGTTCCGAATCACGGTGCTGAGAAGCGAGGAAATCTCTTCGTCACCGAAGTCAAGTTTGATATTTGTCCCCTTCTTGTAAACTGATACGTCGGTCGTCTGGATATCTCGTAAGCGGAACTCCAGTCGCTCGATTTCCTTGGGAAGCGAATCAAGCTTCCGAGCACTATCGATCGCGTCTTTGATCTTCTCTTCCTTCGTACGCTGAGCCTTCGAGGCTGGTGCTTCCGATGTCATGGTCGTCATTTTCTCGTTTCTCCTTACCGCATACCGGTGCGGTGTCCGTGTTCTTGTTGCCATTTAGATAGTCGTCCTCGTTACAAATCGTCGTCCGCCGATTCGAGGATCTCGGTCGCCGCTGGCGAGTTCACAATCGCTACAAACGCTTGCCCGATCCGCTTCCGTTGGTTGTGATCGGTGATGATCTCGCCAATCGCCAGCTGAAGACTGTGCACCATCAGCAGCACCTGCTCGTAAGTCATGACCGTCTTCAAAGCCTTCAGGCGATTGATCTCTTCGCCCCGGATCTCGGTCGCCGCACCCTCCAGCGACAGCAGTTCGCCCCAGGCCGCTTCCGTATCGCCTGACTCGCGGATGATCTTGCCGATCTCACGGAGGGCAGACGTCGCAATCTGGGAATATTCGTTGATCCTGTCCTTGGCCGTCGGGTCGCCTCTGTCGAGCTCGGCCTTCGACTCCGACACGCGTCGATTCGCAGCCTCGAACTCGTCCCACAGTCGCTTCAGATTCTCCCAGGCTGCTGAAGACTCGCCCGTCCCGAGCCGCTGGCGGAGTTGGTACGACCGGGCCGTGAAGATCGCGACCGTGTCACGAATCGACAGCAGCTCCTTATCGCTCAGAGCCTCATCGACGAGGTCCGCGACCGCCTTTGGAAAATGTCGAGATCGACGCCGAGGGTCTCCGCCTCTATAATTGGGATGAAGCGGACCCGGAGCAGGCGAAGCGCCACCATGAAGGCGACAGCGATTGCGACCGTTGATAGCTGGTTTTCGGCATAGGGTTCCGTCACGCTTTTTCGCACCGCAGGGCTTTTTGGCTGTATAAGCCTTTCTTTCGAGCCCGTTCACGCGATTTATTTTTTTTTCATGGGGATCAGTCATTTTTCGCCGCCGTAATAATTTTTTTTCGTGGTGCGAGACTGGTAAGCTGCGGAAATTGGGCGACTGTTCTGGCGATTTCAATGAACGCCAGGGCTATTCCCCTTCGGACTTCTGTTCCGATGACAGGATCTGAATCGTCTTCTCGATCCGGTCCGCCGTGTCGCGGTAGTCGTCTTTGAGTTCGTTTAGCGAGTCGATGGCGCTCGAGACCGAACGGTCTTCGATGTCTTCGCCAATTGCATCGAGGTAATCGCTGTGATCTCGATGAGCCGTTTTCAGACTAGATAGAGAAACGGCCAGCCCTTCGAGCTGCTTCGATTTGGGAGAGTTTGAACGAGTCGAGGAAGTCATTACTTTTCCTTTCGATCTTGTTGGGGTGGAAGGCCGGTGCCGGAACAGTCGCTATCGGCGTGAATGCGATACTCAAACGCGTACCGCACATCGGACGAAGCTGGATGGTTCAGAATGCCACGTGCGCGGAATCCGCACTGGCGCAAGAAGATCTGCATACCGAGATTTCTCTCGGGGACGGGGACCGTCAGGATCCGACGTTTTGGCAGCAGTTTTGACTTGAGCTTGTCGATGATCTGCCTGCCGATCCCAAAGAACCGGTAGTCGCAATGGACTGAGAGATTTAGGACGTGCAGCGACTGCTTTTCGAGCAGGTAGACGCAGAAGCCGAGCACCTTGCCGGTGGGTGTGGCGTTCGCGGGCAATGATGGGTCGGACTGTCGCGCGACAAGTCCGATGGCCGAACGATCGCGAAGAATGGTCGTGAAAGTGTCCTGATTCCACGGATGATCTTGCTTGGAATAGGCTTCGATCTCCAGCACGTCGGGCATGTCGGCCCGGATCAGCCACGACATACTGACAGGGATGACGCTGTGCGCGCTAGTAAGAGGAGCTGGTGTGAGAGCGTCGGCTGATGGCTGGTCTGGAGCGGGCGTGGTCTTGATCGTCATGGTGCGTAGTATCTGTACGGGCTGTCTGTGCGAGGCCTAGACGTCGAGGATGTGGATCAGCGTGCCGATGGCGAGTAGGAAAACGCTGATGTAGGTCGATAGTAGATGTACGTCCATGCGGGCCCCCGATCCTTCTGGTGTGGCTGTGACGGCGCTGCAGATGTGCGGCGGTGCGACTGAGTCGAACTTACTCAGCTAGAGACAGGACAGGCAATTCCTTCGAAATCATGACAGCGGAACAGGAGGAAGCCTTCGATTGAGTTCTTTTCGGGATCTCTTCGACGAAAGTACGAGACTTCGACACCTGGAATCGCAGCGATCTTCTTCATTCGCGAATAGCTGAAGTAGGTGGAAATGTTCTCGAACGGCTGAAAGATCGATGGCAGACTGCCGAAACGACCATGACAGAAGTCGCACGACGGATCGCGATAGGTGTTGTCGTCTACGTCGTAGCAAGGCAGCGAGTCCATGATCTCCTGGCTGGCGGGGTAGTGTTCGCCGTACGAGATTCGGCGGTCATCACAGACGGGGCAAATCCCTTTGTGATACGTGAGCGAATCGATGTTAGGCAGCGAAAATGGTCGCCATGGAAGTTGGGGACGAAAGTATTGATTGAACAGGCCTGCGACTGGCGGAAGGCGACATTGTCCAGACATTGCCGCAAGTGGCAGCGAGCCGCGAATAATCTCTCTGTTGTTGGTGGCGTAACAAAGGTCGTCGAGCATGAATGGATGGTTCACGTCGTAACGAGCGTAAAAGTCGGTGTCCGCGAAGGACTTCAAGATGGCTTCGCGGGGATCAGTCGCGCGGAGTTGCAACGTTGGCACCACGAGGCCGGCAGCTGCGGTTGCAAGCGAGGCGAGTGCAGTTCGGCGTGTGACGTTCATGGCGTGCCCCGATTGAAAGTTGAACGAAAGTCATCGCGTGCGGTACGTACCCGCAACGTTATCTACCGCTGGCAAAGCTTTTTGATCAGATCATCCAAACGAACGATTAATCGCATTTGCTCAATTGAAAGCGACTTAACTCGCGAATCCGCCCTCTCGTGAAGAAGGCGAGGGCTACTCTTGATCTGCTGCTGAACATCTTCAGCTGAAAGAGCAATGTTTCCAGTTTGAATGAAGTTGCTTTTCATTTGCAAACCTTCAACAAGTAAGGCTCGCTCTTCGTCAGTGATTTCTAATGCCTTCGCCATTTTCAGCCCCTAACGAACAAAACTCAGTGATGCAGGTCCGAATCGAACGGACTGCGGTTTCTGCTTTAGGTCTGCATCTGCATACCGCACTCGGTGTTATGACCTTTCCGAAGCGTGTCACCTTCCACGCTGCTGCATCAAACATGCTCGTCTCTCCGAGCTGCCACGCTTCTGTTTCTCGGCTTATTACGTCGGCCTCAGATGCACCCTTTTTTCCTAAGCGTTGTCGCATCCCAGAGCGCTTCAGAAACGAGTTTGCCGTCTCGCTCGCCCACCAGTTCATGCCGCACGGTGGCTCGTTTGCTCGTACTCTCCGAGCTGTCACCATTAGCGATTTGCAACGGTCATTCCTTGCACAAGCAAGGCGCTTAGGTCGTTGCTATTTGGAAAGGCCTTCTCTACAGTCGTCGCCCTTAGGCATGGGCGGATTTCGAGCATTCCAAAATTGCCACCGGGCGGTTTCAAGCCGCCATTTCCCGCCACATCGTGCGAGTGTCCTGCCACTTAGACGACGGTGACATTTGTCGTGCGGAGAATATGCCCCGCTCACACTATTTTTGGCAATATGCGAAAACGTCGATTCCGCGAAGATTTCCAAAACTATTTCAGTGCGTCAAACAGTACCGATATCGGCACGTATCGTTCGCCTGGCTCTTGGCCAAGCAAGGCAAGCAGACGCTCGATCGCAGCCGTGTTCGGTGAATGGATCGTCAGCAGCACGTCAGCATTGTCTTCTTCGACCGTCGCGTCCTTGTAGACCTTTCGCTTGCCAGCAAGGGACTCGCGAAGATCGGATTCTTCCGAGTCAGGCGAATCGTCCTGCGGATCGGATTGGTCGGCATCGTCTGACTCTTCCTGATCAGAGTCGTCGGGTCTAGCAGTGGCTTGCGAGCGGGCTTTCTCAGCCGTGCGGCCGGTATCGTAGATCTCATTCAGCTCATCCACGATTGGCGATTCCAGCGAGGCTTGCTGCTGTGCCCAGGATGGTGTGAACTCGTCGCCTAGGATGACGTGCAACGCCTTTTCGTCGAACCCAGCCGCGTCCAGAAGCGACTGGTCGTGTTCGCATAGGTCGCCAGCGATGTCGGCAAGCAGCTCATGGTCGTACTGCCCCTGAAGGTCGGTGTTGTTGAGTGCCAGGTTGATCGCTCGCTCGGTCTTGTCATCGACATCGATCCGAGAGACCTCAAGCTCGTAATCCAGCGATTTGGCGACTCGGTCGATCTCAGCAAGCCGCTGATGTCCGCCAACAAGGTTCCCAGTTCGGACGTTCCAGACGAGTGAGCCGACGAGTCCGAACCGCGCGAGCGACTGGCTCAGCTTCTTGCGAGCCGACGGCGACATCACGCGCGGATTGTACTTCGCAGTCTGGATCTGCGAGCGATGGATCCGGACCGTTGACGATGCCCCTAAAAGTTTTTGAAGTGCGGGATTCTGTGCCCCTGCGGATGGTGCCACACTGTTCGCATTGCTGGCCGCCGGCTCTGAATCTACCGACTTAGCTGATTTCGCCTTCGCCATCTGGCCCCCTGCCCTCTTGTTTGGATATTCTTTCAGCCCGCTTTTGCGAGCGGATAACGTGTGCGTTTTCCCTTGCCGCTTCAGCCTTGTCTTCACGATCCTGGATCATCTGGCGGAAGTCCTGCGATTCGTAGCGTGCCATCTGCGCCGGCAGCTGCGGGAAGTACTTGCAGATCCGCTCATAGTCGTCTGGGAAGTTGTCCCGAATCGGAATGATCTCATCGAACGTCAGCAGCGAGCCGAATTGCCCGCGACGTCGAGAAGAGACTTGCGGCCGCAATCGATAGTCCGGCGGCATGACGATGTTCTGCCGAGCAACGTAGGACTGGACGTCGTAGTGCGTCCAGAAGCCAATCGGGTAGATGCGATGACGGATCGTCGAGATTCCGCCGCACTGCACAATCTGGGTATTGCGCTCGAGGCTATCGGCATACTTCTCACCCGAGGCGATATAGAGCGATTCCGAATCGAGCTTCTTGCGGATGTAGGCATCGACGTGCCGGATTCGCGTGCGACGGAGCGACATACTGGCATTTGTCGGGTGACGCAGAACGCCCCGACGAAACATATTCGCCAGTATCCAGTGCGGAATTCTTATGATGCTGATCGAATATCGACGTTCGATGTATTGCAGATATTTCTCTTGGAACTCAAGACCCGGCACAACGTACATCCAATAGGCGTGAATCGTTTGAAAGTGCTGTTTGCACAGGTCGAGGACTGCAAGCGAATCACGACCGCCGGAGAAGGATACGGCTACCTCAGTGATCCCGGCTTCGCGTGCTTTGTGGATGACGTGAAGCGGATCGAGGTTCGCGAACTTCGTAGGCGGTTGCGACTTACGTGTCTGACGGGGCTTTGCCATGATCGAAAGACTAGCCTCCTGCCCCTTCGATCATGCCCCAGCGGTCGCCCTTGCTGCGGATGTAGAGGTTCTTTCCGCCTTGCTGATGGGCTCGTGCCTGGCCTTGTTTGATCCGCTTGCCTTTAGAATCAAAGAATCCAGTTGGTTTACGAAGAGCGAGTGCGCGCTTTCGCTCGCCGCGAGTCAGCTTACGCGTGTCGGCCGGGCCTCGTAGACGTCGGATGCCGCTGATGACATTCTTCGATGGCCCGCGACGAGCTGCTTTCTTCGCTGCTTTCTTTGCAGACGGCTTGGCGGTCTTCGTCGCAGCTTTCTTCGCTGGCTTTTTCGCTGCTTTTTTGGCGGCTTTCTTCTTTGCCATGACAATCGTTCTCTTTCTGTCTTACGGCAGTGTTTGCAAATAAAAATAGCCCCCAACAAATGGAGGCTACGTAATGCAGAAGAGAATCGTCAATTGCGAGCGATATTCAGCGATCAGCTTTGCGAGTCGAGAAACGCTTGCTCGATTGCCTTTTCCGCCTCGGTGAGGTTCGGTGGCGTGCTGGGATCGAGCAGAAGGTGCTTGCGACTGTGCTTCAACGCTACCTGGACCTGGCTAGGGATCTCCCAAAGATTCAGCTTCCCGCGAACTGGTACCGGATCGCGTAGACGCTCTGGGTTGGCCAGAATCCAGCAATAAGGACCTTCCGCAAAGTGATCCTGCGGAACGTCACCCGTAGCAGCATGGTACCCAGGAAGCCTGGCAATCGTTTCGAAGAATGTTTCCTTCGGATCAAGCTCGATACAGCCTATGACTTCCACCGTGCCAATGATCGCGCCTAGCGTAAACGGGCGAAGAACCGGCGATCCATCGGGGCCTTCGTACTCTACATCGTCGGCTGCGAAAATTGCAGGATGCAGTCCAAACAGAAACGATGAAACAGGATCGATCTGTGAGTCATCAAGTGCCGCGTGAATTGCGATACGGCCTCTATAGTTCGTTGACCACGTCCTGTTCTCAATCAACTTGAAGCCTGTCGCGATCGCCCATGCCCAGGGTTGTCGAACAGAGAGTGCGCGAGTGACGAGCGACGGAGCCGCTTGGCTTGCGGGTGAACTGGTTGGTGACATAAGGCTTGCCCCTTGATGTTTTAGAAGTTTTTTTGATTGAATAACCACGTAGCGAATGTGGTTCCAGAATTGGACGGGTCAATATAATCGCCGTCGAAAATGACAGTTGAAAACTTACGATTATTTAGCGCGAGCAACTGCGCGTTCTGCGATGGCCTCGATGGCATAGGTTGGAAGATGACCACCATTTGCGACGATTGCGTCGTGAAGTTCGCAAGGTTCGAAGTGTTCGTCGCGCTCGATGAACGGCGTCATGCGGAATGCCTGATTTCCCAGACGAGTCACGCGTCCCGCTGACGTGCGGTTGTATTCAAGAAATTCCTCAACCGAAAAATATCCAAGCTCGGAACATTCGGGCTCGGAATGATTCAGGACGTAGCCAAAGAAGAGGCCGGCGTCAGCATCGTATTCCGTCGCAAGCCAAGTCAGCCCGCCAGCGAAGAACTTTGCGTAGACGGTCGCAAAGAATCCTTGGCCGTCCTGCGTGTAGACGGGCGGGATCGCTGCGGCCTGGCCTTCGGTGAGAACGACCTGCGACGGATTAAGACGACGCGAGGCCAGCGAGCTGCGGTATGGGCGGGCTGGCGTTGTGGCTGTCGGTAGCGAATCAATGGAAGGCGATACGGCGGCTTCTGCGGTGTTGTTTTGCGTGTTCATGTGTTTACCCTGATGCAAGTGTTTGAGAGTTTGTAAAGCGAAATACGGGGCTCTCATGCCCAGCGGGCGAAGAGTGTGCAGCGGCGGCCGTATTTTTGTCCATACGCTAATTCGTGATTTTCGAAAAAATCCGAAACCGACCGCAATCGAGGGCCAAGAAGTGCCAAAAATCGCGACGATCCGCGAAATTGCGAAATTATTTTTTCGCGATCAAAAGCCGAGAAATCCCGAACAGATTTGAGCGCAGAGGGGCGCAAGAATAACAAAAACCAAACCTGCCTATTGATTCACTCAATAGGCGTCGATAATATCTAAACATGGCAAGTGAGAAGTGGTTGCGAGTGACAACCACACCTGCCAAACAAAACAGCCCCGCAAGCATCCCGACTAAAAGCTGCTTGCAGGGCCTAACCAATGAGGAATTATCTCATGGCTGCTTCGATTATCGCTGCTGGTACTGCTGACAACAACCCCCAAGATTTGGTAGCCCTGCGTGCGGCTGCCTACACGACGCTGGCTAAGATCGCCGACAAGGAGATCAGCCGCGACGACATCCCAGACGGTTTCAGCGGTAAGGTCGAGCTGCTGATTGCCGCCCGCATCAACGGCAAGATCATCCAAGAGGTTTTCGACTCGACGATCAGCGTTGGGCATGCTTCGCAGCGTGCCAGCACGGTCACCCCACAGCCTGCCGCGCTGCTGGCCTTGGTGTTGTCCAAGCTCAACACCGCAACCCGCGAGAAGATTCTCAACGAGTTGCCTGCGGACTTCGTGGCGAACGGAAACGCCATGCCTGAACCTTCCCCAGAACTGACCGCAGAAGCCGAGGGCCTCTTGGCCAAGCTGCGTGCCAACAAGCCGCAAACGGTTCGCGGCAACGTGAGCGTCAAGCACGTCAAAGGCGATGAGCCCAAGAAGCCTTTGAAGATCTTCGGCTAGTTCTTCGCTTTGGCCGAAGCGTTGGGGGTTGGGGCTTGGATGCCCTGGCCCCCTCTTTCTTTTTTCTCACGCTGCGACTCTGGGGAGATTCTCGCGCATGAACGTTTCATACATCAAGGCAGCCAAGTTCGTTAAACCGGTTGAGAACCACGCAAAGGGGAACGCCAAGTTTGCGGTGATCCAAATCGTGCCAGCGGATGCCAAACCGCCCGAAGAGATTGCTGACGACTACCAGCCCGGCAAGACGCTGATTACCACGTTTCCCGCTTATGCGATTGCGATGCACTTGCGCACCAGTGCGAACGCTTTGCGAAGTTCGACGAGGCCAAGTTCATCGTGACGGGGTTCGAGGGCGACCTTCCCGACGTGGATCGCGAGCAAAACCTCTATGGAAAGGGACGATAATGCTTATTCAAGGATACGCGGCCACCGTTACCAATCGTGGCAAGCTGCGATACGCCAAATTCGCTGGCGGGTTCACCAAGAACTTCGACGAAGCCGAAGTAGTCGAAACCATCAAGGAAGCGTACGAGCTCGCCCGCCGGCGGATCAAACAACTGCCAAACCCGACCATTTATGACGTCCCTGGCGTAGTGGCAATTGACGAGTACGCACAGCCACAGAATATCTGAAGGTTCACAATGAAGACCGTCAGCCAACTAAGGGCCGAACTGTCCGCCTTTCTGGATCAGTTCGGCCCTTCTTCACGCCCACCCATCGGCGATCCGGCGGCCCTGGCCATCTGGCGGGAAGAGGCCAAACGGCTGCTAAGACTGGGGCGAACTTCCCGAAAATCAGGCGGAAGCCGACCGGCTCCGTCGAGAGATTGCCAAGGCTGAAGAGAAGGTCCGCCGTCGGGTGGAATCGGCCCGCACAAGGCAATTGCGAATAATCCTGACCATCAAGACTGGCGACGCTCGCCAAGGGGATTCTTGCAGATGGTTGCCGTAGACATTACCATGGCCTCCTGTTGTCTCATTCAACATCCGGCTCCGTCGTGGGTCGGGTTCAACAGGTCGCGTTATATGGCAAAAAAAGCCTCATCACCCAGCCCGAAGAACAAATCCGAAGAGATATTGGATTCGTTCGCGGAAGCATCGAGCAGCATGGTCAGTGCTTCAGAAGCAGCCAGGCAACTTGAGTTGACACCACAAAGGCTTTCGGTCCTTTGCTTGCAAGGTCGGTTGCTAGGTGCAAGGAAGATCGGGATCAGCTGGTTCATACCTCAGTCATCCGTTGACGCCTTCGCTGATATCAAACGAGTTCACGGCAGGAGACTGTCGATAGATGCTCCTCCGTCCCCCTCGCCAGCCAAGCCCAAACCAACAGCCAAGAAGAAGCCGAAGAAATGAGCGAAGAGAACCTGACCAGCGAGTCTAACGAACACGATCGCGAAATGGCACTGATTACGGCCGCCTACTTCCTTGGCGTCCAGACCGCAGAGCAGGTTATTGGTGTTTCGCCTGGCACCGCGAGAGAAGCGGAACTGCTACTACTGCTTGGCGAGATCGCGAACGGTAGAGAGACTGTGATACCGACCGGCTCCGAGCTGCGTCAGGAAACCGGTCTGGAGAATGCCGACGAGATCCGACGGCTGAATCAAAAGATGCACGAGAAGATCAGCCGGGATATCCTGAACTGGATTGCGACGAGGCTGTAGTTCTAGCGTCAGTTTAGGATCATTATTCCAACTGCCGCGCCGGCAGACTGTTCACGATCTTCATCGTCTCAAGGCTCACGGTAATCACTCGCTGAAACAGTTCCAGCGGGTATTTGGCGTTACCCATGGTTTCCGTCGCCCACAAGTTGGCATCGTTCACAATGCCGCTGTCCTTGTCGGTTGTGACAGCCTGGCGTTCCATCACCCATTCCAGCGCCGGCTTGCCGTTGACGACATAGTCGTAAGCTTCCAGCGGAATGTTGCGGATCGTAATCCGTTCGTTGTAGATGACGGTGCTTTTGTCGCTGACGCTTTTGCCCAATGAGTCCTTGGTCTTGGCGAACTTCATCTTCGTGACTCGGTAATCGGAGTCCTTCAGACTGCCAGGGTTCGCCTTTCCAATGTCGAGAGTCGTGCCTGGATAGATCGCGACGGTTTCGTAGTTGAGATGCCAGTGGGCAAGGTCTCGGCCGGCCTTACTGAAGGCTTTGAAGTCAGCGAAGGACTTAACGGCCGGAATGCGAGGCAATTCTTTCCCTAGGTTGTCAGCGTAGCGACTGCGGTAGTCGGGGGAATGAAGCAGGCCGTAGATATAGTAGAAGAGGTCTTCCTTGGTGATCGACGATCCTTCGCCCTTGGCGGGATAGGATGATTGGAAGTGAGCTAGGCCAGTGTCGGTGATGGCGTCACGGCGAGTGTAGGTAGGGGCAGCGTCCGACTTATTGGTACCGGTCTTTGGCTTTGCAAACAAACCTCCTTCCAATTCGTCCTCATCATCGTCAGTTGCTTGTTCGTAAAGGTACAGTGGAAAGCACTGGCCTTTTGAGATCATTTCCAGATCGAGTACCCTGTCGGCAATTAACGCACAAAACTCTTTGCTTGACCCTCTTCCTGTAGTGGAAATGACCAAATTACTGAGATCTCCATTCCCAAACACTTTAGGCATTTGGTAAACGCAGTTATTCAGATGTCGATCGAAATAGAACCATTGCTTTTGAAATGGCCGATAGTACGCCGCGACAATGGCAGTTTCGCGAAACGGTCGCTTGTTACCGCGTTCTAAATCCTGTTTTAGTTCTCGGGTCCAACTAATTTTTGTTGGGTCTGAATTGATAAAATCTGCCACATCCTCTGGCATCACTTGAGTGCTGTCGGAACGAGCCGCCAAATAGCGTTCAACCTCTTTCCGATAGAACGTTACCATCTGGCTCATCTTTCGGTGAACTGTTTCTCTCGAAGAGTTGTAGCACCAAGCGTCTCTGTTTGTTTTAACGCCGCTCGAATAAAGATCAAAGATACAAAGGTCCGTCAACGAACCTTTCGATCCAGTGAGAATGAATTTTTCAAAACTGCTATCCCGCTGCTTTGTCCAGTCATTGTGAACATCAGGAATGATTTGCTTCCAAGCCTCTGCCTTTGTAATGCCAGTTGTGCTTTGAAACTGACTTATTACCTCAAGTTTTTCAGTTTGACTGAGATAGTCCCCAATACTATGCCAGAGAATCCGACCTTGGCACTTCGCATTAGGGTTTTTAACTAGAAGTGTGATCGCAATCGGTGTGCGGGTCCCTTGGCCAAAAACGTTGTCTTTTTCCTTACGCCGTTGCTCACCTGATGTGCGGGCATTTCCTCGCAAATGAAAGACGTAAATACTACTAAACTCTTCAGCAAGGCACTTACGCAAACCGTCACCAGTATTGGCCTCCAAGAATCCGGCATTGGTTACAAAGCCAATAACGCCACTCTCACCAATGCGATCACTTGCCCAGCGGATGGCTCGAACATAGGAGTCATATAGAGCATTCTTCAAAACTGCCGTAGAATTCGCCGCATATGTGTCGCGAATTCGCTGGTCTAAGTATGAATAGGCGACGTTCTTATTATTGTCGTTTTCGCTATCTTGGAGTGCTGAATACGGAGGGTTACCAATAATCACTCGTATGTCCAGTTTTTTCTGGCGTTTGCGGCGAGCGGAATTCCGTTCCATTCGTTCGCTAATAAGATCTTCCTTTTCATACATCTGAAAAGTATCGGTAAGGCAGATACCCTCAAATGGCTCATACTTTTTGCCAACTAGGTTGTGATAGACCGCCTCGATATTGATCGCAGCAATATAGTACGCCAGGAGGACGATCTCGTTGGCATGAATCTCGTGTTTGTATTTATGTGGGAGCTCGTCAAGCTTGATCATTCCGCTTTGCAGAAGGCGTGTTATGAAGGTGCCAGTGCCAGTGAAGGGATCAATGATATGAACCCCCTTGCTACCCAGGGTTTGGCCGAACTCGCTTTGCAGCAAGTCGTTGATACTATGGATGATGAAGTCCACAACCTCGACCGGGGTATACACGATACCCAAACGCTCTGTCATCTTTGGGAAGGCGGTGCGAAAGAACTTGTCGTAAAGCTCGACGACGATTTTCTGCTTCCCCTCAGCCTTATCAATCCCCTCGGCCCGCATCGCCACGCTTGCATAGAACTTATCTAGCGTGTCAGTCTCTTTATCGAGTCGATGTTCTTGCAGAACATCCAAAACTTGCTGCATCGCCAGCGAAACCGGATTGTGGCTGGCAAATGAATAGTCTTTGAACAGTGCGTCAAACACTGGCTTGGTAATCAAGTGCTGCGCGAGCATCTCGATAACCTCGCTATCGGAGATACTATCGTTTAGGTCATCGCGGAGCTCACCTGCAAAACCATTGAACGCCGCGATCTCATTCACATTTTTCGGATTGCTGACAATCTGAGTAATGCGAGTGATATGCGTATTGGCAATTTTGGCAATGTCGCTTGCCCAAACTTTCCAGTGATCGCGATTGCCGCACTTCTTCACGATCTTGGCGTAAAGCCCTCGTTCGATTTCTCCTACGTCGAATGTAAGGTGGAGGAGCTGAGTTTCTTTCACAGGAGCTTCTACTAGTACGATCGTGTTGCTGTCCCTTGCCCGTGGCCTTTCCGGTCGCACCTTGGTCCTCTCTGACTTCTTTTGAATCTTGTCGGTGATGGCAATGACTTCCATCTTGCGGCTGTCTTTGCCGATCAGATCCAGCTTGTTAATCATCGCATCAAAGCGATCATCGTGTGATCGAAGAGCCTGCAAAACGTCCCACACGACCTTGTAGACCTTGTTGTCGTTGAGCGGGCCTGGTGCGACCATGCCGGCCGGGATGACGACGGGCAGGATGACGTAGCCGAGCTGCTTCTTTCCATCGGGAGTTCGGCGAATCACCCGGCCAACGGACTGAACGACGTCCACCTGGGAGTTGCGGCGGGGTAAGAAACAAACGGCATGCAGACGCAGGAACATCTACGCCTTCCGATAGACAGCGAACGTTGCTCAGAATGCGGCAAGTATTGTCTGGAATTGGGGCCTTAGCCAATTGAGCTTGGCCTCTTTCTCGGCCGCATTCATTCCGCCATCCACATGGTCCGCCTCGCACTGCAAAGGCAGATCGGAATCTTCCTTCTCCTGATACGCCTCGACTAGCCTGAAACATCTCCTGCATCTTCTTGGAACTGACTTTATGGGTCCCCTTCCCTTTCTGCCGTTCGATCACCTGGCAGAATGCAACTTCGCGTGCATCGGGTTTGGGTCGAAGGTCAGATCCTGCGAGAGACCTTGCTTGCTGAGTGCCTTCCAGCAGCCAATGATGCGAGCAGCATCATCGACCTTGAGCTGATTGTTTTCGTCCTTCAATAGATCCTGAAGACGAGCACTAACGTGGGCCTCGTCCACGGTCAGAACAATGACCTTGTAATCCGTGAGTAGCTTTAGATCTACCGCTTCGGAAAATGTGATGACGTGAAACTGCCTTCCGTACAGTTTCTCGCAATCCATCGAATAGAGTGCAGCGTTTTCATTTTCCGCTATTGCTTTGGCTCGTTCCCCATAAATTCGCGGCGTCGCCGTCATGTAAAGACGCTTAGCGGCTTGGATGAAGGCATTTTCGTGTACTTTAACGAAGGTGCTTTCGTCTTCGCCTTCGAACGTAGCACCGGTCGTGCGGTGGGCTTCGTCGCAGATGACCAGCTTTATCTCAGGAAGCCCAAACTTCTTTTGAGCCTGGCTGATCACATCCAGCGAGTGGTAAGTAGAGAAGATGACGCTCATGTGCTGATCGTCGTGGCGTTTCTTTACTTCCTCAGCAAGTCGCTTGGCATCAGTAGTGGCTGGGTACTGGCAGCTCGTGGGCGAAGGTTTCGAACAACGTCTTCGTCCTTCGATCGCTTCTTACCAACCTCCGCATCGGAACAGACGGCAAAACTGTGCAGCGGCGTGTGCGATCTCTTGCGTCCACTCCGTAAGCGTCTGAGATAAGAGGTTGAGGCTAGGCACAAGGAACAGAACAAGCTGGTTCTTCCCGGCGACTTCCTCAGCGATCTTCAGACTTGTGAAAGTCTTGCCAGTGCCGCATGCCATGATCAGCTTGCCGCGATCGGCATCTTTGAACCCGGCAACGACTTTCGCTTTCGCAGTGACTTGGTGCGGCCGCAACTCTTTCTTTGGCTTTAGCGACGGGGCTTTGCTGGGTTGATATTTAGCCCAGTCAATCTTGCTGTTCTCCAGCCCTTGAAGATCGATCTTATAAACGGGCGGCTGCTGACCGATTAAGGCGTTCTCGGCGTTCTCACTCCAATTGTTCGTTGTCGTGACGATGATACGCTGCTTGAACGGCTTCTGGCCGGATGCCGTGAAGAAGCTGTCGATGTCTCCCTTCTTAACGCTGTAATCAGGCGCGTAGCATTTGCACTGAATAGCATGATATTCCTCAGTGCCTCGGGTGCGGGCAACTAGATCAATGCCGGTATCCTTGGCGGACAGACCAAACTTCTCGGTGCCAATCTCCTTAGCCCAGTCAGCGTAGAGCCAGACATCCGAGTAGAGGTCGGCATAGCTGGCCTCGTGACGAAGATAGGTGCGGATCAGCTCTTCGAAGTAGGTGCCCTTTTCACGTTCTGTTTGGGACGTGGAACGGTATTTTGCCAGGATGGTTTCAAGAGGTGTCATTTGGATTTCCGGCGAGACTTGTTTGTATTTTGTGTGTGACCGACTGAGGCATTGTCTTCCAAGACATAATGCCAACCGTTTTCACCCCTCACAGACCGAATCAGATGCCCGCGTTCGCGAAGTGCGTCAACGTTGCGGGAGACGGTAGGGATAGAAACTCCAAGCTCTCGGGCCAGTGCGGGAGTCGAATACGACCCGGTCCGGATTAGACGCAACGCCGCATCCAATCGTGTTTCAATTTCGAGCGATCGCTGATAATGCATTCACTTCCTCCGTGGAAGCGTACTGGTCTATCTGTTGGTGATAGACTTGTCAAGCATCCGCTCGCCCCTGGCCCTTTTCTGAGCGGGATATTAGGCGTCCTATCCCATAGGACGCAACATCGGAAAGTTCTCGGGTGCTGCTCGCGGTGGCCCTGGCTTAGCTGGCCTCTCGGGAGTGTCTGGCGGTGAAGCGGCAGCCGTACTTTTGAACGGAAATACCTTACTCCATTTGCCAGCTTTGACGTCATCTATCTCGCGGGTCCTCTCTGACAGCTCGCCTTTCCACCATGCCTCGTCCGAGATCATCGGATCTGGCGAAATGAGCTTGGCGGCAAAACCTTCGTCGATCAGCGTGAACGGACGCGACGGCTGGCTGGACGGCTGACCAGCAAAGAACGGCAGTTTTGAGACGTCGGTCTTCTGATGTGCAGAAATTTTTATTTCTTCTGACGTTTCCAAATCCATTTCGGCCCAAGAAATTTTTTCTTGCAGGCCGTCGCGTTCCGTGATCAGGAAAAGCTTGCGACGAGCTTGGCGTCGAGAAACGTACGGCTCGCATTCGATGCAGTGCCATCGTTTGTACGCATCAAGCCACTGGATCGTGTTCGAGCAGACGCGGCATGGCTCTGGCGGGGGTAATGCGAGCGGTGCGGGCGGGTTGGCCGGCGGGGAAAGTGTGGCTGGCGGGGAAGGTGCGTTCGCAGCTGCTCGGCCCATCAATTCGTAAAGCGTTGGTGGTCGCGTCATTGGTCGCCTCGCGTAAGAAATAAAATTTTCGCGGCGGCGTTATAGCGCGTCGAAATAACTTTTGGCAACCATTTTTCTTCAGTGCGAAGCCTGCCGGGAAAAATTGGCTCGCAAAAAATTTCTGAACGACTGATTTTCGAAGCGAGAAAAATATATCGATGCAGTTTTTCGCGTCGTCGATGGTGAGAAGCAGGTGGGACGTGTCCCATCGTGCATGGTGTCCCTAGTGGGTGTCCCATGCTAAGTCATTGACTTCAAACGACTTGCGGTGCGATGGGACAGATGGGACGGCAAAATGGAAGAGAGAGACATACATAGAGTGAGAGTTAGCCAGCCGCGACCCCGCAGTCGCAACCCCCAACCCCCTTTTCTTGGGCGGCAGGTGGGCCCGGGTCCATGCCCAGAACGGCTAAGCCGCAGATACGTACGAGTGGATCTCGCGTAGCAGTAAACCCCTGTCCCATCTGTCCCACTGTCCCATACGCGTCGTAAGTCCAATAGTCGCGTAGAGAGAGATAGAGTGAGAGAGAGATACTTAACTAACTACTACTACTATACTTATATCTATTAGATAGCTTCCTTTTCTTGGTTTATCGATTCATGGGACAGCTGATGGGACAGCATGGGACACGCCACTATCCCAGGACACTGCTATCTGTTTTTTATTTCTTTCGCGGCTCGCAATCGCTTTGAATTTATTTTTTTCGCGGCTCGTCGAACGCCATCGCGTGAAATTTTATTTTTCTCGCGTCTGGTTTTTCGTGCGAAACAGAAAATAAAAAAAACGCTCAGCGGGCGACCGTTCTCGGAGAAACCTGCGGCTGGTAACGAACGGCTCGCACTCGGCCCAAGCGTTCTGGAATCGCCTCAGGCTGCGTCGATCATCGCCAGGCGAGTGTTGAAACGATGGATCGTCGCAGAAGCGGTCTGGCGGGCAACGGTGAGTTCTCACGGACCACTGACGATCAAGGCTGGCCGCTCAAGGATTCCAGGTGGCGGCGGTTCCCGCCGGACCACGAGGGGGCGCGGGGGACGGTCCCTGCACCCCAAGATCTCCTAGATTCTCTGGCGCCACAGAACCGGCATCATTTTTTGCCTAGTCATTACCTGGTAGTAATGGCTCGCGGGCTCAATCAGTGGGTACACGATGGGAACGCCAGTCTCGTTTTTCACGAGGACGCCTTCGACTCCTTCAGTCACTTTGAACCAAACACCACGATCCCAGACAAAGTTGGCAGGTACGTGAACCTTCTCTGGCTCTAAACCGTTCCATAAGCCGTTATTGATGATTGTTTGTTCAATCGCTTTGGTTTTAGGCAGCTTCGATGCGTTTCCGGGACATCCCCAGGAAACGATTCGCAACTGGCTCCCAACCCACACAGGCAAAACCGGGCATTGGTCACGGAACAGAAAAGCAAACTCGCGATCGGCTGAATCGCCTCGCTGAATCATTCTGCGTTCGAGTGAGTTTCGTTCGATCAATTCGCTCGGTAGTAGTCGCCAACAAACAGCGATCCCATCCATGGTCGCCATCCTCCCCATTTAGAAACAGATTTTCCCTCGAACATCACAGATATCGAAGTCACTTGCATCGTCTCGATAGATCTCGGGAAGCGTCGTTGTTTCTGCCCCCCGGATCGCAAACCGTCGTAGCTTGTCGTTGATCGATGCTTTCACTTGACTCACAGTTGCATTCTTCTCTGGCTCCTGGTTAGGAAATAGCGTTAGCTGCACACAATCGCGGCTACTCAGATCTTCGGCGATGATCTGCATGCGACAAATCGGACGGCAAAGTGAGCAAGCCTCTGCAAGCATTTCTCGGCAAGCAGCCGACAGTTCCGTAAACGATGCTGTCGGCTGAATGAACTTCGCTTTGCCAGACCAGCCGCCACCGTCCCGAAAATCCACCATGTACGCCAGCTTGCCGGCAAGTACCTTGTGGAAGTCAAGCTCTTCGATCAGTCGCTCTAAATTCCGGACCGTCCATCCCATGAGCCGGGGGAGCGAGATCGTCGATTCGCCAAGGCTTCCACCGCGACCGATGCACTTGTGTTTTGGTCGAACCGTGCGGATCTTCTGCAAATATTCGCCATGCAGTTCCCACCAGATCGCTTCGCCCTGAATCGTGAGCATGTTTCTTATCATCACACGATCGGCCGAGGCGTAGTCCCAGCAAGTCTGTATGCCATAGGCCGAAAGCTTAGCAAACCTGCGGCCGCCAATCCCCGTAAGCTCGTTGGCCGGATGCACGCGAAGGAACTGCTGAACTTCCGCTGGATCCGTGAGCACGCGACAACCAAACGGCTTGGCGGTATCGCTGACCAGTTTTGCCAGAGTCTTACTAGTTGCTATGCCCATGCTAACGGGAATGTTGATCTCTTGAAGGATTCGATTTTGAAGAGCGACAGCCGCCTGAGGAAGAGGTAGCGAAAAGACACCGCACAGCTCATCCGCATCAAAAAACATTTCGTCGATGGAGTAATACTCGACTGACGGGCTGACCGACTTCAGCAGTTCGAGCAGCATGCCACTGATGACTTCGTACCAATGAAAATCTCGCTTTAGGTAGACTCCCAGCGGACACAGCCTCACCGCATCCCAGATTGGCATCCCGGTTTTTACGCCGCAAGCCTTTGCCTCGTAACTTTTGGCGATGACGCACGCCCCTTGGTTGCCGAGTACGGACGCTGGTACGCGCCGGAGCGAGACGTCTCGAATACGCTCACAGGAGACGTAAAAGCAGTCCGAATCGAGATGGCAGACAAGTTTGGTCATGCCACAAGAATAAGTATACATCCGTACACCGTCAACGGAGCGACCTGCCACAACCGCGACGGTCTCCCTCCGGCTGGCAAGTCACCTCAAACTATAACCCCCTGGCAACCTATTGCGTAATACTTATAACCCTACGCTGTTGATTTCCGGCGGCAAATAGGCTATATTTTAGACTGCCGAGTGCTTTCCATAACCTTCTGCGAGGAACCGATGACCCGCGACAAGCTGCCACTGCCATTGGTCGGCGATTACCATGTTCGCGTCTTGCCAGCGGCTTTTGCTGACGTTGCCAAGCTGATGCCACGGCGTTCGGACCGTGCCGCCCTGCGTCGCCATACGCTGGTTTTGCGGTACTTTCCCGAGAAAAGCCCAGTCAATCAGGCTGGCAGGCCTGAAAACCTTGATTGGTCCTGGATTAAGGCGTTAGCAGGCAGGCGGGTAGGCGAACTGAGAATTCGCGAGCATATCGCTACCTATGTCAATTTGCGGGTTATATTTTACGTGCCGACGGACAATAATAACCTCCCGGAAATCTGGGTGCTGGCCGTATTCGACAAAAAGCGGGACGACTTCACGAAGGGGCAAATCGCGACCTTCCACAGTCGCCGCGATACGGCAGACCTGGTTCGCCAGGTGCCGCGCGAGTAGTCCGGCTCGGCGGCGCTCAACCTTTCCCACCCTTTGCCTTTTTTGATTCCCTGTCGGGAGCAACATCATGAAGTCCATCAACTATCGCGACCTTTTGACCGGAGTGGGCTACCTCCGTGCCTACCTGGCATGCAACTCCGTCATGAAGCAGGCCGTGGAATCGATGATCGCCGTGATCGACTCTCCTGAATCGGACGAGCAGGACAAGATGCTGGCCTATCACACCATCGAAGGCATCTTGAAGATGGAAGAGCACGTCACGAAAGACACGTTCCTCCTGACAGATGACGATCCTGGTTTTGGTGATCAGGATTCGGCCCCATCCGAAGCTTCTCCAGCTCCGACGCCGCTCACGTTTGGCGACCGCATTCGAAAGTTGATGGAAGAGAAAGGCATAACGCAGATGGAGCTTGCGGAACGCATGGGGATCTCGCAGCCTGCGGTGAACAAGCTCATTAGCAAAACGGTTAAGCCCAAGCCTGAAACGCTTGAACGAGTTGCTCAGGCGTTGGGGGTTTTGGCTGATGTCCTTTCACCCGACATAGAGTAAAACTGAACGATTGCTTTTCGAAGCAAATCGCGATTCACCCTTCTAGCGGCTAGAACCGGGTCGATGTTTCAGTACCCTCATCAAGTAAGCGGATGATGCGAAACCTAACTGCCTTTCTGCGTAACCTTTTGCAGTGGCTCGGTGAAGCATGGGCCATTCTAGGACCAATCGGAATAATCGCAGGTCACTTGATCGCGATTAACTATTTATTTCCCGAATGCCATAAGGTGATAAATCAATGGACAGGTTTTTTGGCAACACTAACGGGTGTCGGCTTTGTCATCTACGGAATGAACGAGAAACTTAATCATTTCAACGCTATCGGCTTTAAAGACATTGCCGCTTCCTGGTTCACCAAGATATGGCATTTGTGGCCAAAAAAACCGACTGTCGTTCAACTTTCTGGCAACGCAGATTTATCATTGTCAGCAATTGCTTCAGCAACTGTTGTTCGTGATCTTAAATATCTTCCGCTGCACCTGCGATTAGCCGCAATCGAGTCAGATATTTCCGAACTTCAAAAGTCCGTTGGGAGCGTGAGAGCAGACTTCCACCAGAGAATTAACGAGAACAAAACCGAAATACTTAACAGAATTGAACGCAACAAGTGCGATCTCGACGAGGTATCCAAAACCATTAAAGAGCAAGCAGTTGGATCCGTCTCACACGAACTTTTTGGCGCACTTCTTGCAGCCTATAGCTTGGTTGTGACGACATTCTTTGCGATGCCGAAATGAGTACGACTCACTCGTATTCATGGCCCCTAAAAGGCCAAACTGATTTAGCAAACGATTGCCCATTCTTTTCGAACTCGCTTACCCTGCTGGCACTGTCGCTGACTTCAGCAACAACACAGTGCCATGCAAGGTAAGCCATGCGATTCGAATCAAAAATCTCTACCGGGCTGAGCGACGATGAGCTCGACAAGCTTCTACACGAGCCTCGCGTTCATCCGCACGGGACTTGGCCAGGGAATATCTGCGTTGGCCTAGCGGAAATGATGATCCGCGAATTCCAGCCGATGCTCATCAGGTCGTCACAAGTGCGACGTCCAACGGTGGTCGAGATTGGCCGATGTCGCGGAATTTCGACCGAAGTGATTGCACGTCACATGCCGCGATGGGTCCGCTTTATCTCGGTCGATATCGAACCCCCGCAAGATGAAGCACTTGAACGCCTGAAGGATCTCAATGTCGAGATCGTGACGTCGTCATCCGTAGACTTCGCAGCGACCTTTGCGGACGCGTCGATCGATGGCGCCTACGTCGATGCTGGTCACGATTTTCCAGAGGTAACGTCCGACCTTGAAGCGTGGGTGCGGAAGATTCGTCCGGGCGGATTGGCCAGCGGTCACGACTACTTCCTGGGATGGAAGACCGTGATGAAGGCCGTGGACAAGTTCTTTAATCGCGTTCCAGACGTCGTCTACGGCGATACAAGCTGGGTTGTGAGACTTTAGAGGTACAGCATGATCCCTCCCTATCAGCAAGCCATTCACCAGATCACGACGACTAGCCTGTGCTGGCCTAAGGCCTCGAATGGCCAGCTATCGGCTTGCTCGAACTGCACGCGGATGCTCGGACATGAGAAACGGCGTTTTATCATGACGCCCGATCAGTTCGAAGCCTGTGCGGAAGTGGCGAAGACCTTCGTCTATGAGTCGCCCCCCTGCCCTCTCGGCCGGCGGAAGATCATCGGGATCTTTGGCGGCGATCCGATCCTGTCGCCGTACTTTCCCGATTACGTGGAGATCCTTTGCCAGAAGGTACCGGACGTCATCCATCGCGGACTTTGGGTAAGCCTCGACTGGCAAACGTACGTTCACCCCAAGTACGGTCCAGCGGCCCCGCACGTCATCAAGCTACTCGGCAAGCGATACAACCATCACATCGGCGTCAATCGCCATCGTAACGCGGGATACATCAACTGGAATCGGCACACGGAAGATCAAAGCTGCGAGCATCAGCCGACGCTGGTATCGATTAGCGATGTTGTCAATGACGAGAAACGCAAGTGGGAACTGATTAGCCAGTGCTGGGTAAATCGTGATTGGTCCGCAGCGTACGCACTCGACGCAAACAATGAGCCCAAGTTCTACTTCTGCGAGATCGCGAGTTCTTTCGATCGCGTCTTCAATCTCGGTACCGGGCTACCTCTCGAACCGTATGTCTGGCGTGGCGAGCTCGACTTCAAGCCCGATGCCGACGGCATCCTGCGGCCTGTCGGTCCGTACACTCAGCAGATACTTCAAACGTGCGGTCGCTGCGGTGCTTCACTTCCTTTGCCAGGTCGTCGGGACCTGCAACTGATTGACGATGTGAGTGCATCCAATCTCGCAGAGCTGAAGCGAGTGGGTTCGCCGATGGTGGCTCGCGGTGACGTGGAAGTGTTTGACGAATCGGCGATCGCTCAATACAACGAGTCGCAGATTCGCGAAGATCACAAATGGTCGCCGCAAGAGTACATCAAACGAGGCAGTCGCACTTACAAGGGCTAACGATCGATGAAGGCGATTTTGATCAGCGTTGACTATGGCGACATCCTTGCTATCACGCTGAAGCGAAACGCCAGACTATTCGACGAGATCCTCGTCGTCAGCACAGAGCGAGACAAAGAGACGGCCGAAGTTGTCGCATCGGTCCCAAACGCTCGCTTGCATACGACTGACGCCTTCTATCGCAAAGACTGCCCGTTCAACAAGGGCGCGGCGATGGAGGAAGGCTTTGACATACTCGGCCGCGATGGCTGGATCTGCATTATCGACGCAGACATCTTGTTTCCGAGCGACTTTAGCTGGAAATGCGTGTCACTTGAAGCGAACTGTTTGCACACTCCACGTCGATGCATTCTCGAAGATCTCTCGACGTACTACGAAAGCCTCGACTGGACCAACATGAAGGTCCATCCAGACATCGAGCATGCGGGCTACTGCCAGATATTCAATGCCAGTGCCCCGGTTCTCGATGTCCGCCCCTGGTACCCAACCAACTGGGTTCATGCGGGAGGCAGTGACAGCGAATTCAATCAGCTTTGGAGCCGTCGCAACAAGATCTGGCTGCCGTTTTCCGTGCTTCACCTGGGGCCAGTGGATACGAACTGGTGCGGCCGAGTCGCCCCCCGAGCTGACGGAACGGTCCACGAGGACGCAGACCAGCGGCTAGAGCAGCTGAACTATTACTTTCGTGGCCGCATGGACTGGCGAGAACGATCAAAGCGGCATGATCACGAAAAGCTTAAGGACGGGTAAAGCATCATGCAAGGAATCCTCTACTTCAACCACGGCACAAAGCATCTAGCACGCTTGCTGGTATCGCTGCGAACGCTCCGCAAACACTGGTCGGGAGCGGTGACCGTACTCGATACCGGCGAATCGAACGGCATCGTAGATAAGGTCTGTGAAGCATTCGGAGCCGAGCTGAAGCAGATTCCGTTTGTGGCAAGGCGCCGGCACTCTTGCTACTGCATGAAGTCGAGCCTCTGGCGTCATTCGCCCTATGACGAGACGATCCTTGTCGATGCTGACACCATTTTTGAGGCGTCACCGGCACCGCTACTAAGCATCCTCGCGACAAGCCTCAATCCTGGTTTTGTGGTAACGAGGTTCTCGGACTGGGTAACGACTGGGGAAATCATCAGCAGCCGAATCGAACAATGGCATGGGATCATTGCCAGGCCAGCGGGTGGCAAGCGAATCGTTGCGGACGATCTGATCAAGGCGAGTTTGGCGATTCCCCATGGCGCCATCAACACGGGCGTCGTCGGCTGGCGGAAAGATGCTGCCACACTTCCCACTCTGAAAGCCTGGGAAGCACTGACGCACGCCGGCTGGCGATGCTCATTGACCGATGAACTAGCGGCACAGCTCATCCTCCGCATTTATCGGCACACCATGGTGAGCGACCGCTACAACTTCTCGTGTCTGTACGGCAAAGAGCAGGATCGGGTTGTGATCCGTCACTTCCATGGCAATAAGTGCTTGCGGGCCGAATGCTCACATCTCTGGCTGCCGCATTACAACGCGGCCGTCCAGGAGAATCAGGCGGGCATCGCAGACTGGCAACCCGCTGGCGATCCGGCACTCACCGACTATCTGGCGGGCCATCATGCAGCTTGAAATCGTTTCGCACTGCTGGAACTATTCGCGACTGCTGACGTATCAGCTTTCGTCGCTGGTGTTGCATCCTCCGAAAGATTGCACGGTGAAGGCAACCATCTTTCACTCGGTCGAGGATGCCGAGACGGTGCAAACGCTGGAATGGTTTGCCGGCCGCCAGGTCGAGCGGGTCGAGTGGAACTTCCTATCACTTCCCCCCAAGCAACTCATGCGGCGTGCGATCGGCCGGAACATCGCGGCACTGGCTTCGAAAGCCGACGCGGTTCTGTTTAGCGATTGCGACTACGCTTTTGGCGATGGTGCACTTGATCAGATTGCGGTCACGCTTCAGCAGCAGTTTGTGACGGGTGACAAGATTTGCTGGCCGGAATGGGTAATGCAGAGCAAGCTGCACAAGCATGGCGACGCAGAAGTCCAGCGGGTGGAATCGCCAGGGCTGTATGAGGTCGATGCTCAGCCGATACAAGCCGATGCGGATCCCGGTTGCAATTGGTGGCTGCCAGTGGGTGCCGGGCGAGTTCTGCCGTGCTCGGGGCTACATCCCGGAGTCGAGGACGTTTCAGAAGCCAGTGAAACGCTGGAAGAGAACGGTATGCGATCAAGCGTTTCGAAGTATGACTGGCTTGCTGCTGATGCCGGTTCACATCAACAACATTTATCGGATCCGCCACTCGGAACGGGGCTGGCAGACGGAGGGGCTCAAGCTGTGAGAGACTTAAAGCACAACTGTGTCGTTGGAGTAGTTGCGTGCGGTCGTGACATTTGCACGCTCAGCCGCACGATTACAGGGATTCGCAACGCTGGTGCTTTCGATCCCATTGTTCGAATCGACCACCCTAAGAGCGGTGCGTGGAAGAACTGGCTGCTGACGTTGGAAATGGTTTTGAGTGATCCGCTGACGAATCACCTGAATCCTCAATTCATCCTGATGATGGAGGACGATGCCGTCCTCAGTTTCGACGTATTTAGCTATCTCGAAACGCTCGACCTTTCGAAAAACGAGATCTACTCGCTTTACTGTGCCAACGGCAGTTCGGCTAACAAGACACTTCGCGACTGGAACTTTGGGTTTTACACAGTCGAGGCTCCGCGATACTCCTGGGGTGCGCTCGCGTACCTGATGCACATCGACCTCGCGCGGAAGATCTTAGCGACCCCACCTTTCCCTGATCGGAAAGACGGGACCGACCATGCGATCGGCACGTTCTGCAAAACGAACAACGTTTCTTACCTCGTTCACTTTCCATCGCTCGTGAAGCACATTGGGGCGATATCGTCGCTAGAAGAAGTTGGGGGAGTCGATGAATTCCGACAAGCAAAGTACTGGGGTTCGGACTGCCATCAAGGCCGGATTGCAGTGGTTGAAGAACTGCGGCCGCCGATTGTTTTCCGCAACGGAACCAGCGGAGCCGGCGGGAGCCTGGATCGTGACAGTCAGAACGCCGTGGGGTAAGAGCCGCGAGGTCCGATTACTCGAACGACGCGGCTCTCACGCCTTTGGCGAAACAATCGACGAAGGACCAAAAAACCTGATGCTAGTTCAGCGCGGAATGGTCCTTCCCGAGTCCGTTGCCAAGTTTGACGGGTGGATGCTCATTCAAGCGAAATAGATCGGGAGCATCGGTCTGGATGATCGAAGGGTCAAGATATGACCGCTTCGTGACGGCCATCGACGTATGACCAAGGGCTTCTTGCGGATCACCGCCCATTACCTTGATCCAAGTCGCATGACTGACTCGCAGACAATGGAACTTGCTTTTGCGATCTGTCGGCAATCCCGCTTGCTGAAGAATCGCTTTGTAACGGTTGTAGAGCGTAGAAGTGTCGTAGGGAAACGGGAATACAAGCTCGGCCGGCGTGTACTTCTTCAGCACTCGAAGCATGTCGGCAGTTTCGGGCCATAGCCGATAGCCACGTTCTACGGTCCGCCCTTTGCGAATTTCAAACGGAACGTTGACCCACAGGTCTTCGATCTTCACATTGGACCAGTGCAGCCGTCGCACTGCACCGATGCGTTCGCCGCAGTTCCAGATGAGCCCCACGAGCGTTGACCACCAGATGCCAGCGGGAACACCACAGATCCTTCCACGTTTCTCTCGGCAAGCTCGATAGAGGCTACATAGTTCAGCCTCACGCCATGCCTTGGGCTGCCTTATCGGGCACGACAACGACGAAAACGTCGGCCATTTCTTGACGCAGTCTCTTTTTGCAAGCCAAGTCCAAAGGGCTCGCAATCGGCTTATCTTGCCGTTTGTTGTTGCGGCTGAGTTGTCGTCCGAATCCGACTTGATGAACATCGTGACGAGATCGTCGTCGAGATCGCTGATTGTTGGAATGCGACCTAGGAATTCTCCGAAGCTTCGGATGGCAATTCGGTACTGCTTGCGAGTGTCATCGGAGCGGATGTTTAACTTTCGCGGGAAGTAGACTCGCTCACAAACTTCAATCAACGGCGACGATTCAGAAACACTTTCGAGAGGCCAATACTGCTGCTTAAACATGTTGCACCTTTCTCCCTTTCATAGGGAGAACATAGTTCATGCAACTTCCATGCAACCTCGCATCTTGCGGTCCTTTAATCCTCCGTCCTTACGGGCCAGCGCCTTACATTCGCTACGATCCATTCAACCCGAAGTCGTGAGAAATTCCCCAAAAGCTATGCAAAATTACTCGGCAGATTCCAGTGCTGTCTCCCGCACATTTGAATTTTTTGATGCACCAAAATTATAGGGCCTATGCGGGGCCCTTTTTTCGTTTCTTGCGGGTCCTGCCCCCTAACCTTGTGCACCAACAAAAAAGCCCACCCAGCCAAAAGGCGAGATGGGCGAAATTGGATCGGTCAGGGGTGCAGGTCGAGGTGAAAATCCAACGGGCCAATTAATGCGGCTTTTTGGGAACTGCCGACTTCGCAGGACGGCCCACTTTGCCTTGCAGTACTGAGGCAAAGATCTTCACTTCTTCGTCGGAAAAGAAGCGAGGACCGCGTCGCTCGGGATTGGTTCGTTCACCAAGGCCAAGGCGAGAGGCAAGTCGATTCAGCGTGTTCACAACGGCCGTTTTGCGATGCGGCTCTTGAGCCAGCAAAAGCGAAACCTTTTTGACGGAATGAATCCGTGGAGGTTGAGCGGTAGACATGGGGCAATGTCCGCAGATCGATTTCAAAATGTCGACGGCAACGCGTCCATAACTCAGCCAGTACTGAGAAGCGCGTCGCACGATTGCCCCAACCCAGCGAAGAGGTGCCCCTTCCAATTGCCTTGCCCGGCAAACAGAATTCCCCGCAAAGGTTCGTAAAAGATTCAATCGGCAGTCGTGCTGAGCACTCTAAAGTGAAAGCTTTAGAAACTTGAATAAAAACTGAGAAGATTGCGCCAACCCCGTTTGCGTTCTTGGCTGCCCCCAAGAAGGCTGGGCTTTGCCCGCAAAGCCGTTACGGCTGATACTCGGTGGAGTACAACAGGACGTTTTCTAGCACGGTTCGTCCGCGATAGACCAGCCACGCATACAACGCAAAGCTGACGACGGCCGTCAACAAGGCCATTAGCATCTGTTCCTTTTTCAGGAACGTGTCGTACAACCCGTGCAGAACCATGGGCGCTCCCATCGTTATTGCAAAGGCCTTGAGCCACTCGGCCCATTCGCTGCGGTCGATTTCCAAATCCAGTTTGAGCGAGATCATCGTTGCTGCCGTGGCAGTCCACATCGCATGGAGCGAGACGCACGACAAAAAGCGAACGAAGTAAACGCCGGAGGTGGACTGACCGTTGTAGTGGTCGGCCGAGTAGAGGATTCCTTCGGCAATTCCAAAGCCAGCCCCCAAGGCCAAGCCCCACAGCATCGCGCCGCGTCCCGTCAATTTTCCACCGGAACGATAGAAGACGTAAACGGGCAGAACCTTGACCGCCTCTTCGCAAAGTCCAACTCCAAAAACAAATCCCAAAAAGCTGACGAAGAAGCCACTGTCTGGATCAAGGGCCGAGTAGTACGAAAAGCCAATGAACTTGAGCAGGCCAATAATCAGTCCCGGGCCATAGCCACGCACCCAAGGAAGCGAAAGCGACCAAAAAGCGACCATCTGTAGCACTAGCAAGAACATCACGCCAACGGTTGCTGACAAAATCCCCATCACCGCCAACTGCCAAGGCTTGGCAGTGCCGTCTAATCCCATCAAGGAAATCACTCCCAAAAACAACAGGGCCGAAGCAAATGCCATCGGCCAATGCATCACGCTGTCAGAAGCAAGTAGCGGATCGACTTCCTGATGACGTTCAATAATTTTTGCAACGGCTTGCTTCTGCCCTTCCGAAGGTTCCACCCCTTGGCTTTTGGCGGCGCTAACCTCGTTCAAAATACGAATCTCTTCTTCCGTAAACTCGTGCGAGGCCGAAGACAAAACTTTCTCGCTAAAGAGTGAACCAACCAGCAAGATCATGAGCGGAAAGAGTGCGACGGCAAACACCCAGCAAAGATGAATCCACTGGCTGGGCGTCGGGTCCTTGGGGGCCGGCAATTCCTCGGCGAATTTGGGCAAGGTCGGCTGCGACTCTGCCAGGCTCCAGCGCGTATGCCCACGAAGCTCGTTGGCTTCTGCTTCGGAAGTTGGCGGCAGGGCCTTGAATATCTGCGGAATGGGAGCAGTGACCCGCGTTTCTTCGGGCAGGAGCTGAAAGTCGTCGTCGTCATCGACCACTTCTTGGACAGGGGCCGGCGGCGGAGGTGCGAGGGGCGGAATCACCATCCGAGTCTTGCAGCTGGGGCAACGGATTGTACGGCCAGCCAGCTCATCCGGCCCGCGAAGGGTTTTACTGCACCCACTGCATACCACCGAAACCGTCATGGGCCACCAACATTTTCCTTAAAGTGCTATCAACACCACCACAAAGACTATAAATTACTAGCCATTGCGATGCAAACATCGGGCACAGATTGTTCGCTGCCCCCTCATGAAACTTGCCAAGATTTTTTGGCCGGTCGGCCAACCAGCCCGAATTCCGGCTGGCTGAATGCGGCAAAGGGCCGTCAACCTTTTCCCGTGGAAGGACCTATGAAATCCCACACCGAATACCTCACCTTCACCCTGCCCGCTCGGATGGCGTTTGAGAACATCACGCCGACGATTGAGGCGATCGTCAAAAAGAGCGGCGTGCAAGAAGGCCTTTGCCTTGTAAACGCCATGCATATCACCGCCAGCGTTTTCATTAACGACGATGAACCGGGCCTGCACGAGGACTATAAAAAATGGCTGGAGCAACTCGCCCCGTTTGATGCATCCCCGATGCGCTATGCCCACAACCGAACCGGCGAAGACAATGCCGACGCCCACATGAAACGCCAAGTCATGGGCCGGGAAGTAGTCGTCGCCATAACGAATGGCAAACTGGATTTCGGGCCGTGGGAACAAATTTTTTATGGCGAGTTCGATGGGAGACGGCCCAAGCGGGTGCTGGTGAAAGTCATTGGGGAATGATTTCAGCTTTCAACCAGCATGACGGACAGCACGAAAGGGCGGCAATGGAGGTCGAATCTGTTTTAAGCGAATTGTCAACACTCTTGTACGGATACAACTACGAAGTCTTCCTTCGGCGATTCAAGATTCCGTATTTGCCGGGTGCAGGTGCAGAACAGTACATCTGTGAAGCCCTTGGCCCAACCGCTGTAGTCGGTGGTTCGTGCCCCGTAACGGGACAGGCAGTTCTTACAGAGGTCAAGGAATCATTGCTCCACGCTGGTGACGAGGGGTATGGGCCTCTACCGACAGCCCTTGGCTCGGAAAAGTTCAACGAGTTGCTGAAAAGCGTGTTGGCGTACACCGAGCGGGCAGTGTCATCTGCAACCCTTATTGAACAGTTTTGGTTGAAGGAGGGGCACCCGGCTTACCCGGTATTTTGGGACTTCGCTTTCGTCATCGCCGGGCCTCTTGGAGTCGAGGTTTTCATCGGTTCAAGTAGCGACTGAAACGGCCTTAGTGATTCAATTCATCTGGCAAAACGACCGTATCAACTTCACGATCTGTTGAGGATGCCGCCACGGTTTTCCGGTTCGAGTCTTAAAGCCAAGTTCATTCAGGATTTCGCAGACCTCCATGTGCGTCTTCCCCTGATCTCGGAGCTCAGCGGCCTTCTCAGCGACCTTGGCATACACGGGGCAAAGTTCCTTTGGTATCTTGTCTTTTGGTCGCCGTGGTTTTGGCGTTGGTAGTGTCGGTTTCCGGTGGGAAATCAAGAGTATCCCAATGGGGGATGGGCAACGCCATGCACATCACCGCCAGGGTTTTTATTAACGACGATGAGCCGGGCCTGCACGAGGACTACAAAAAATGGCTGGAGCAACTCGCCCCGTTTGATGCCTCCCCCAAGCGTTATCCCCACAACCGAACCGGAGAAGACAACGCCGACGCCCACATGAAACGTCAGATCATGGGCCGGGAAGTCGTTGTGGCCATCACGAATGGCAAACTGGACTTCGGCCCTTGGGAGCAAATCTTCTACGGCGAGTTCGATGGCAAGCGGCCCAAGCGGGTATTGGTGAAGGTGATTGGGGAGTAAAGACATAGAGAAAACGTCTTTCCATGGCATGGTTCAGTCAGTCTCGCATTAAGACTTCATAGCGTCCCTTTCTGTCATTAGCTGGTAGTCGGAGTGATAATGCCCGCCTTGAGCGGCCAGTACGGAACACGTCAGGCAAACATTAAGATGAACAGCAACATTCGAATAACCGGCGATAACCCATCACCGGAGCTTTTGGTGCAATATCCCAATTGGGAGAACGCCCTGGACGAAGAGGGCGTTGAAGACCAGGACGAGACGACGCTACGACCGGCAGAAGACCAATCCGTCATAGGGGAATATGTGTCGTTTACCGCAGGGACTGCATGGCTGAACGACGGGCGAGAATGCCCGGCGATGATCGAAATGGTTGACGGCGTTTCGGGGATTCAATTCTTACTGAACGAAAGCTGGTTTCGCCTCGTTCGTTGGCGCGGCCGATTTGGAACTTTTGAGCGATGGGAAACATACATCGAAGACTGGCTTCCCGAAGATCAGCGAACCAGCCTTGTCTTTTCGCTGGCTGACGAGGCCCTGTTCCCCCTGCGTTTTTCATCTCAACTGCCATTTCACAAGACTTCGTCGCCGATCAAATTACGGATACTTCCAAACGGCGGCGAAGAAGCGTGGAGTTAACCTTAACGAAATTCACCGCGTGATGGTACGCGAAGTGGTCGTTGCCATCACCCATGGGAAACTCGACTTCAGCCCTTGGGAACAGATTTTCTATCGAGAGTTCGACGGTCGCAGGCCAAAGCGGGTGCTTGTGAAAGTGATTGGGGAGTAGAAATGAGCATTTTCCGATGAAGATAGATTGGCTTGCATCAAATCTCGTGTGCGAAGGGCGAGTCATCCGTCCTCCGATGAATCCCGGCAAACTTGTCAGCGAAGATTTGCCTGACATCTGCCTTCGGATGCACTTAATTCTCGATACGATTGAGTTTAGTCGATGTGAGGGACGCTTGGTCAGCCTTGACATCTTCGAGCCTATCGACACGCTCTACTCTGACCTGCTTAACAAGGACACGAACCATCTGAGCGACTGGCAGGGTTGCATTGAACGATTCGGTGATTTTTACAAACTGGCGGGAAAACAAACGATAGAAGTATCGGCTCGTGCTATAAGGAATTATTCGCACATGTTCGACCAACTGAGAATCGAGCATATGGATGAATGAAACATCATGTGTCTGTTCTGCTGCGGCAGCGAGATCGACGACGTTCGACCTGACGACTTCTTGATTCAACGGATTCCTCCAAATGATCGAAGGAGTTTCACTATCTGCTGCGGGTGTCGCCACGGCTTACCAGTTCGTGTCTTGAAGCCAAAGTCATTCAGTTCTTCGCAGACCTCCATGTGCGTCTTCCCCTGATCTCGGAGCTCAGCGGCCTTGGCAGCGACTTCGGCGTAAGCATCTCGAAGTTCTGCGGGTATGATGTTCTTCGGTCGCCGTGGTTTTGGCGTCGGCAGGGTCGGTTTCCGGGTGGAAATCAAGAGCATCCCAAGCGGGTCGGGCGAACGCCATGCATGTCACCGCTTTTTTTATCTGGGTGCTCGAAACGATTATCGAGGTGCGATTGAGGATCGCTGAAAGTATTTCAATCGGGACCGATCTATGCTGACCAGCAATCCTTGGTCATCTACGTCCTCGATCTTGCAGTCGGCCACTTTGTCCTCATCTAGCAGGATGTCGCCCACAACCTGTCCCTTAAATATGTCGAATGAGAGCAAGTGGTAACGGGTTGGATTCTGCAATCTGTAGGGCCGGGACGGGTGCTGCTTGTAATTTGAATCTTCTGAGACAACAAGGTAGACGAAGGGGGCCTTCAGGCGGCACGAAACGTACCGATAAGAGTAGAACCTATCGGCGATGTACATTCCCCTGGAATTACTTTCCAGCTTCCACTTCACTGCGTTTTCGTTGTCTAGCAGGTACAACTGAAACTCACCTGGATGCCCCTCATTTTCGTCTTTCCTAAGAGACAGCCACATGTTGTCGCCGACCAAGATTTTTGTCCGCACATTCTGCATACTGCTATCGCAGAACTGCTGAGCATCCGACCGAGGCTCCTGAAATTGCCGAACCTCTTGTCGTAGAACATGCCGCAGAAGGGCCCCGGTTCGCACATCCAGAACCCGCCCCGTTGTGCAATAAACCTCATTGTCGATGACGTGGTGTGGCCTATCTCGACGTTCGTTCGCAAAGCCCGGGACAAAATCGAGTAAACGGAGTGCTCGTCCCCACCAGCCCTGTGCATGGGATGTCCAGAGAAGTTCGCCAGTCCTCATAGAAATTCCATAGCAGCCGAAATCAGCCGTCCATGGACCGTCTGAACGTGTCTCACTTGCAACGACAACTTCATCGGTCACTGCACGAATTGTATTTGGACGCCAGAATCTCTTTTCCCAAACAAGTTTCCCGCTGTCTCTTTCAAGACAACACCATTGACCAAGAACGCGGTTGGTCAAAAAATGAACATGGCCGTACCATTGCGTCACGGCGTGTCGTGCGGCAAATGTCCACCTGGGTGTTGGCTCGATCATTTGGGCCGTGTCCGTTTGAGATCCGCCGCAATTCTCACTTTTTTTGGGCTCGAACATAGGTCCCTGGCACCACATGGCGTCAGGTTCTAATATTCAGGATACAGCATAGGCAGGGTCGCCGAGATAGTAGGTAGCCACCTTTCAGTCGGTCTGAAACACGGCCCAAGCGGGTATTGGCTAAAGTAGTTGGAGAGTGACACATGTGTCGATATGCATTTTCTGGCCCCTACAAGAGACACTATGTTTGCTTCACATGTCGCAAGGCGTTTAAGCAACCGTCAATTGAGGACTATCTGGACTCTCGTGGGCGTGGTTATGTCTACAAGCAACTTCGGCAGGTTTGGTCGAACCAGAAGAGTCTTCACTTATGCGAGCAAGAGCTCGGACATCGCCTTTCTGACCTTGAAGATGAATACCGCAAAGCAACTCGCAAATGTCCAGAGTGCAGCGGCGAGATGGTTGACATGGGGCTAGATTTCAAGCCACCCATTCAGAACGATGTAAAAGCATGGAAGACGCTTCAAGGCATGTACCGCATTGGCCACGCCTTCCATACCTGCGGATGCAACGGTCCGGGTTGGATTCCTCAATCCACAAGCGATTATCGCAGCTATCTTTCCTCAACAAAAAAGCAATACGAAGAACAACTTGCGTTCGTTCAGAGGTCCAATTCTCTTTCGTTAGGAGGAACGAAAGAAGCTGTAGATTATTGGATCAGCCGAATTGAGGCAATTGAAAGCGAACAAAAAAACGTTGGATAGTTGGCAACGGAACTTCTTCCTATCCTTTAACTGTTCATGTGAAGGAGATAAACCTATTGGCATCATCCATCAAATCGAAACGGAAATCCGCTACCTAACTGCAGGTGAAGGTGGTCGGCAAACTGGCGTAGCTAGTGGATATCGAGGGCAGTTCTACTATGGTGGAAATGACTACGACGGATTTCAATATTTCCCTGACTTTCGCGATGATGACTTCGTCGAGCTAGGGACAACGGTGCGAGCTATCATTGAATTCTCGAAGCAACGCTGGGATGCAGTGCATGCCCAGCTGATCACCGTCGGCATGCCGTTTGAGATTAGGGACCGTCGCAGAACTGTGGGAAGCCGGGTTGTGAGGAAGGGCTAATGATATGACCGGCAACCTAGACGGCCTTCGGATTTTAGAAAAATACTCGCACCTACCGCTGTCCTCGATTCGGTATGTTCCCAATGCAGATGAAACGAACGCTGAGCCGATCCAAAATGGCATCTTGTTTTTCGCCGCATTTTGGAGCGGACCATCCTTGCAGGCATTCTCCAAACTGACGCAGGCGATGGAGCAGCTGAAGCTGAATAGTTTCGAGCTGGTTGTCGTGGATATTGATGGAGCGTTAGAGTTATATCAATCGCCAATACTCAACACACTTTTGGGCGGCGCTGGCTTTTCTGCCCCCCAAGGTTGCGGGGAAGTAGTCTATGGCCGTGACGGACAGATGTTACACGCAGCGATGCTAGGATCTAGCAATGATTCCAAGCAATACAGCACCAACGCGAAAAATTTTCTTGCTGCATGCCAGTTCAAATGAGCATTTCCATTCCAGGAGCCTAACTTGCATATTTCCCAGGTCTGGAATCGACTTCAAGCGATCACTTCGCTTCAATTCACAGCCGAATCGTTCTCTCCTACAAAAACCGGATGGACGGGCAACGGAAAGGGAACCGTTCAAATGGAAGCAGAGGGAGAATCCATACTTCTCTTTCATGAAAAAGGGTCTTGGTCTGGTGAGCAAGGTCGTGAATTTGCGTTTCACAACCTTTTCCGGTGGTCGCTTGATGAACAGGCAAAGCAAATTCAGCTGGAACATCTCCGTTTTGGACCAACCAAGCCTGTCTATTTGTTTCACTTAGTGCAAGTCACCGCGAACACATGGGAATCTTCCGAGCCACATGTTTGCCGCGATGATCTTTACGAAGCTACCATGAAATTGGAGGAAGGCTGCATAGAACTTCACTGGACCGTACGCGGGCCAGAAACAAATGAACGAATTGCTTATAATTATCGCTGAGTGTCGCCATCTCTTCTGCCGCGAAGCGAATTGTTTACGGAGCCTCCTTTGAACCCCTTCCCATCGTTCTCCCTGCTCGTCATCAAAACGCATCAACGCGAAACGCTGTGCCGCTTTTACGAAACCATGGGAATTACCTTTACGGAAGAGCAGCACGGCAAGGGTCCGGTGCATTCTGTTGGGCAGCTGGGAGAGATGGTGATGGAGATTTACCCTCTGCACCCTGACGCCACGACAGATACAACCACGCGATTGGGGTTCCAGGTGGAATCGCTTGATGCCGTTTTGGGAAATCTCGCGAAGCATGATGCGAAGGTGGTAACGGCAGCCAAAGAAACACCCTGGGGCTACCGCGCGGTGGTGCTTGATCCCGATGGAAGAAGTGTGGAGCTTTGCCAAAGCTAAGCAATGAGCTTCTTCGTGGATAAATATGTGGATAAGCATTTCACAGGGGAATGACCGGGTGCTAACGCTTCCGGCTCTGAAAATGCAAAATACTTATGGAAAATCCTCGCCGCCGGGGGACCAGGGGTGGCAGCGAAGGATGCGTAAGAGGCCACGCCAAGAGCCGACAATCAGCCCGTACTTTTGTACGGCCAGGATGTAGTACTTGCTGCACGAAGGATGGAATCGGCAGTTGCGCCCCAGCCAAGGGCTAATGAAAAGTTGGTACAGCCGTACAAGGCCAATCGCCGCCTGGGCAGGTAGGCGAACAAGCTGCGGCAAAAGCCCCCTCATTGCCCTTCGCCTTTGCCGGTCGCTGGCTTTTTGCCGCCACCACGTCCACGCCCCGGATGAGGCGCTCGGCCAGAATGACCGCTATCTCCGGCCGTAGAGACCTTTCGGTACAGCCGGCGGGAAATGCTGATCAAAGCCCGCGTGACCTTTTCCAAGTCTGGCGTCGCCCCTTGCTGGGGCCGGGCAACCAAGTCGAGCCCGATGGGCAGCTGCGCGATCGACTGACGAAAGGCCTCTCGCAAAATACGCTTCCAACGATTGCGTACGACGGCGTTTCCGACCTTGCGAGAAATGCTCAGCCCCAGCCGCGTAGCAAGTGGGTTGCCCGCTTCGTCAGCATGACGAGCGCCATTCATGATCAGCATTTCGTCGGCCGCAAAAAAACGAGCGCCAAAGACACGATCGAACTCAGCCGGCGTTAGCAGGCGCATCCCCTTCGTAAATCTTGCGCGGCCCGCCATGGGTTGGCAACTCACTGGTTTTGCGATTTGGTAGGACGATCAGGAGAAGACTTCGAAGCTAGGTCACTCGGCCGATCCAGGCTATGCATATAGCGACGTGTCATCCGGCCGCCGAGCAAGATCATGAATATCGCGCCAAAGCCCAAGATAACCAGCCCGGCCACTGCCGCGAGCATCTTCACACGAGCGGCACCTGCATCAGGAGGCAGGCCAGTCGCTTGCTGCGCCAAAAGTTGGCAGCAGAAAACCATCCGCGAGCTGACATCCACCCAAGCAGGATTTACCACGTGAAGTCCTTACGAGGTTCTAGGCCACTTCGCTCTTCCAATTGCTTGACGAGCTTTTGGCTTTCTTCATCCAAGCTTTTGGGAATGACAAGCTGCACTTCGGCATAGAGGTCGCCCGCCGTGCCATCCTTAAGACGAACGCCATAGCCCTTGGCCCGAATCCGCTTGCCGCTCGAAGTGCCAGCAGGAATGGAAAGGGTGATCACACCCCAAGGGGTTGGAACATCAACCTTGCTGCCCAGCGCCGCCTCACCGAGCGTGATCGGCAATTTGACAATGAGGTCATTCCCTTCGCGTACATAGTACGAATGCCGTTTGACCGAAATCTCGACAAGTAGGTCTCCCGCTGGTCCACCCGAAGGTGAGGGCTCTCCTTGACCACGGAGGCGAATCACCTTGCCCGACTCAATCGCCGGAGGAACTTTGACGGTAATCGTCTCTGGATTGCCATCGCGGGCTAGGCGGATCGATATCTCGCCGCCGGTGATTGACGTTTGAAACGGAACTTCCGTAACGGTGCGGAGGTCGTGCCCTGGCATTTGGGCGCGTCCGCGCCGACGCCGGCCGCCGTTCCCCTCCCCTGCCCCGCCGCCACCAAATTGGCGCAGGATGTCTTCAAATCCGCCAAAGCCTCCCGGCCCAGCGCCACCGCCGCCAAACATCTGGGAAAAGTCAAAGCCAGGCGGAACTTGGCCCGCCCCAGGACCTCCCCCGGGCCCCATCTGTTCAAATCCCGAGCCGAACTGGTCGTAGAGGGGACGCTTTTTTTCGTCGCTAAGAACGTCGTAAGCCTGCTGGACCTCCTGGAACTTGGCCTTGGCTGTCTTGTCGTCCGGGTTGAGATCGGGATGGTACTTTTTGGCCAGCTTACGATAGGCCTTTTTGATCTCGTCGTCGGAGGCACCGCGAGAAAGCCCCAAAACTTGATAGTAGTCAGTACTCATGGATCGATTCAAAGATTTAGGCAGCAAATACTTACGGCACGGGAATCAGGCTCACACCGCGAGCAGACGTTTTTCCCATGGTAAGATTGTAGGATGGATCGTGACTTGGCAAAACGGGCCGGGTCCCTGGTTCCTTTCTCGTTTTTGCGCAAAAGAATCCACGATGCCAAGCCCCGACGCCCCGATTTTGCCGTCTTTCGGACGTTTCTTCCGCCCGCTGCCGTGGTTTACGGCCTGGCTAGGGGCAGTCCTTGCCCTGTGTAGCGGCTGGGAAACGACTTGGGGGGCTGGTAAAGGGGAACTGGAATTGCGAGCGGTCGACAGCGAGACGGGACTTCCGATCGCCATTCGCATGCATTTGAAGGATCCCAAAGGAAAACCGGTAAAACCTCCCAAGGTTCCCTTTTACCAGGACCATTTCCTGCTGGAGGGGACACTGGTGCTAAAGCTGGGCGAAGGGACCTACACGTTTGAAGCCGAACGAGGCCCCGAGTACAAGATTCGCACCGGCTCTTTCATCATCGAACGAACCGCGACCGACAACCACCCGATTGTGATGGAACGGTTCGTCGACATGGCCAAAGAGGGCTGGTGGTCGGGCGACCTGCACCTGCGGCGCGAAGAAGCCAATCTTCGGCCGCTTCTACTGGCCGAGGATCTGCATGTGGCCCCGGTGCTGACCTGGGATGTGACGGCCGAAAACGCCAAAGGAAACGGCGCAGACAAAGAGGACGCCGAAGCCACCGAAAAGAAGCCTGCCAAAGAGCCTAGTGCCGAACCGATCAAGTTTGGCGACAACCGCTACTATTCGCTGTTATCGGGGGCCGATGATCGTGCGGGAGGAAGGATGCTGTTCTTGAATGCTGCCCGTCCGGCGATTGCAACAAAGATCACGCCCGACTTTCCCTCGGTAACAACGCTGATGCAAGGTGCTTGGCAAGAGAATGTCAGCCACTTTTCCGCCAGCCGTGCATCGGCTTGGGATATGCCGGTGTGGGTGGCCAGTGGTCGGCTGGATTCGCTACAGATTTTGCATTCGCAAATGTTACGCGACGTTCCGGCAGGACTTCCCATGCCGCCCAAAGGGGCTGCGCCACCACGCACAGCAACGGCTGCTAAGGGGGCGAATCTGGATAGCGATCACCCACGCGACACGGTCCGCTTTCGTGGCGACCAGGGAATGGCTCGCTTTCAAGAGAACGTCTACTTTCAGCTACTCAACTGTGGCCTGCGGATCTCCCCCGCAGCAGGTTCTGGCGCGGGAGATGTCGCCAACCCTGCGGGCTATAACCGTGTGTATGTTTATTGCGGCGAAGACTTCACTTGGGAAAACTGGTGGCGTGGGCTGAAGCAAGGGCGCGTGATGGTGACCAATGGCCCGATGCTTTTGCCACGGGTGAAGTCGACCCCCAAGTTAGCGCAGGCCGACCCGCAAGGAGAGCTTCCTGGCCAAGTCTTTCAAGTGGAACAAGGGGGCGCCATCGACCTGAATGTTTCGCTCAACCTTTCTACACGTGAAAAGATCGAGTACCTAGACATCATCAAGAATGGCGAGCTGATTGAACAAGTGCGGCTCGACAAATGGGCAGCAGCTGGTGGCAAATTGCCCCCGGTCCTGTTTGATGAATCGGGCTGGCTCATGATTCGTGCGGTTACGAATAACCCGACATCGTACCGTGCGGCCTATGCCGGCCCGTACTATGTGGAGGTGGGATACAAGCCGCGAGTTAGCAAGGCAAGTGCCCAGTACTTTTTGGACTGGGTGACGGAACGTGCCAAACGCCTTTCCATTGAGGACAAGGAGCAGCGAGAAGAAGCCCTGATCCCGCTGCGAAAGGCTCGCGATTTTTGGAAGGCCAAGGTCGACGAGGCCAACGCCCCGTAATCGCGATTTTGTCAGAGAAAATAGGCCGTACTGCCATCCCTGGGTGCTGGTAGGCCCCTCCCCTGCCCCAATTCTGCAAAAGGAAGATAGCGGTTAAACTAGACCGTTTGTGCAGGTGGCGTTCTGCTGCCGCAACGGGGATTTTTGGAACGTGCAGACGCGTATGAAGGCTGACTGGAAAAGTTTGTATCCCTTTGCCTCCCATGAGATGAGGCTTAGCGACGGCGTACGCCTGCACTATGTGGACGAAGGTTCCGGCGATCCTTTGCTGTTTGTCCATGGCAATCCGACCTGGTCGTTTTACTATCGGAACCTGATCACGGCGTTTCGTGGTACGAATCGCACGGTTGCGGTGGACCATATTGGATGCGGGCTTAGCGACAAGCCACAGGACTATCCTTACAACCTGACACAGCATGTCGAAAACCTGGCGCAGCTCGTGCGCCACCTGGATCTAAAAAATTGCACCCTTTTGGCGCACGACTGGGGTGGCGCTATCGGCCTGGGGGCACTGCTCAAAGAGCGCGAGCGTTTTTCGCGGATCGTACTGTTCAATACGGGGGCATTTCCTCCGCCCTTTGTTCCGTTACGCATCGCAGCCTGCCGGATTCCTGGGCTTGGCAACTGGGGAATGCGACAGCTGAACCTGTTCGCCCGAGCCGCACTGGTGATGGCAACGGAAAAGCGAGATCGATTCACCCCCGAAGTGTGTGCCGGCCTGCTTGCGCCGTATGACAACTGGAACAACCGTGTAGCCATCAGCCGATTTGTACAAGACATTCCCCGAAGCCCGAGCCATCCCACTTGGAAGAAGCTGGCCGAGATTGAGGCTGGGCTTGCTGGCCTGGGCACCATGCCAATTTCGCTGATTTGGGGCATGAAGGACTGGTGCTTTAATCCGCAGTGCCTGGAGCGTTTCATCAGCCATTGGCCGCAAGCAGAAGTCCATCGCCTGGCCGACTGCGGACACTATGTCGTTGAGGATGCTTACGAACGGATCGTGCCGCTGCTTACCGACTTCTTCCAACGTAGGCCCGCCAATGCTTCGTAGCGAACTGGGCAACCCACTACTGGATTTGGGGCAATGCGCGACGCTGGCATGCGTGCTGGAAGCTACGGCTCCTAAGGTTGGGAATGTTCATCGCGGCAGCGATTTTGACGACCTCACGTTTGCAGACTTCATGGCAAGCGCCGTGGCCATTGGCCCTGCCATGAGCATGGCGGCCAAGCAAACGGTCGGAAGTACGGTGCTGGCTGCCGTCACAGCCACGCGTCAGGTGGTGAACACCAATACGAATTTAGGCATCATCCTGCTTGTTTCACCACTGGCCAATGCTGCGGGACAGACGGGCCAGCAAAGTGTGCAATCGATTGCCGAGCGCGTAAAACAAACGCTGGCAAGTTTGACGCCGCAGGATAGCCGCGATGTCTATGCCGGCATTCGCCTGGCCATGCCCGGCGGCATGGGGAAGGTCTCCAAAATGGATGTGTCGGAAGTCGACGCACCCTCCAACTTGCTATCCGCGATGGAAGACGCTGCAGAGCGAGACCTAATCGCGAAGCAGTACGTGACGAACTTTGCCTTGGTGTTTGATAAAGTGCTCCCTTACTTGCTGGATGGCCGCGACAAAGGTTGGAGCTTGACCGAACGGATCATCCGCACGCAGCTCCGCTTGCTAAGTGAACATCCCGACAGCTTGATTGCCAGAAAATGCGGGCAGGAGACTGCCGAAGAGATATCGGTCTATGCGGGGCAAGTACTGTCGATGGGTGAGCCAGGTGATGAGATCTATCATGGCGGACTGGCGGACTTGGATTTTTGGCTGCGAAGTGATGGCCATCGACGCAATCCTGGAACCACAGCAGACTTGATCGCGGCCGGACTATTTTTGGGGCTGGTGACGGGAATGATCTTGCCCCCTTATCAGTAGTCGTCGCCACAGGTGGCACAGCAACTTTCCTTGTGAACTTCGATTGTCGAGGACATTATGTTCGCTTCATTTTCGGTTGAACTCGACAAAGAGTACCATGTCTTTAGCGCGGCCCACTTCATCACGTTTGCAGGAAACATCTGCGAGCGCCTGCACGGGCATAATTACCGAGTCAAGGTTGCCGTTCCAGGCCCCTTGGATGCCAACGCCTATGTGATCGACTTCATCCTGCTGCGTGATACGCTTAAAGGAATTGTGGATGAACTCGACCACCGGATGCTTTTGCCTACCGCACATCCACTGATCAAGGTGGTCACGCATGAATCGGAGGTTGAAGTACGCTTCACCCCGGATAACCGTCGCTGGGTCTTTCCCGTCGGTGATTGTTTGATCCTGCCGATAGAGAACACCACGGCCGAACTCATGGCCCAATACATTGCCAAGCAATTGTTCGAACGTCTCCAAGCCAAGGGAGCTTTTGTGCCCGCCGAACTAGAGGTTGGCGTGGATGAAAACCATGGCCAATGGGGTATCTGCCGTCTGAAACGGTAAATGCGGCCGACCTTCTTCGCATGCTCAGCACGGCAGATTAGGCCTTGGCTGCTATCGCGTGACTTGCTACCTTCCGCCGCTGGATGATCGTCTGGATTGTGCTGCGCACGATCCGTCAAAGACCGGCGCGAAAAGCCGAACCAGGCAGAATGCCTGTGAGTCGCAAAGCAAGGAATGCACGATGGCGGATTTCAAAACACACATCGGAACTAGCACGGTAGTAGGCATCGCCTACGGAGCCTACGGCTATTACCTTGGCGCGTCTCCACAATCCTGCATTTTGGCAGCCGGACTGTGCAGCGTGGCGGGGATGCTTCCCGATTTGGATAGCGAATCCGGAGCGCCAGTGCGCGAGATGAGCGCCTTTGCCGCTGCCGTGATTCCCATGCTGATGATTGAGCGATTTGAATCCTTTGGCTGGTCACGCGAGATGATGGCCTGCGCAGCAGCGATCATTTATGTGACGGTTCGTTTTGGCCTACCAGCGATCTTTCGCAAATACACGGTTCACCGAGGAATGTGGCACAGCATTCCCGCTTGCTTGATGTGCGGGCTGATTACATTCTTGCTGGTTGCTGGCCAAGATATGAATGTCCGGCTGTTTAAGGCGGGCGGCGTGATACTCGGCTTTATGACGCATCTCATCTTGGATGAGATTTGGAGTTTTGGAGTGCGTGGCGGGCGACTGAATGTAAAGCGCTCGTTTGGAACCGCGCTAAAGCTGTTCGGCCGCGATCGGCTTGCCAACACATTCATTTGGGGGAAGCTGACGCTTTGCTCGCTACTTTCCATTGGCGATCCCATGCTCATGCAGCGATACGGCCAAGATGTACGCTTTGGAGATAAGTCGCCGCAAGAAATCCTGGGACGTGCCCTCGAAATGGCAGGCATTCAGCGCCCGCATCAACCAAGCGACAACGTCAGTCGCTAGAAGGCCTTTTTGCTGTCCAACAGGACGGTCACCGGCCCATCATTGACCAGTTCGACCTGCATGTTGGCGCAAAAGCGCCCCGTCTCGACAGGCATACCACTGCGGCGACAGGCGGCAACAAAAGCTTCGTAAAGCTCATTGGCAACTTCAGGGGGAGCGGCCGCGGTAAAGCTGGGGCGTCTACCTGAACGACAATCTGCCAGCAGCGTAAACTGGCTGATGACTAGCAAACCACCCTGCATATCGCTGGTGGAGAGGTTTGTCTTACCCGCTGCATCTTCAAACAGACGAAGATTGATAATCTTTTCGGCAAGTTGATCGGCATCGAGCTTTGTGTCCTCGTGGGCAACGCCCAGTAGGACCACCAGCCCCGTCCCAATCTTTCCAATCACTTCGCCATCGACGCTAACTTGTGCTCGCGTGACGCGCTGAAGTACGGCCCTCATGCCATCACCTTGGGGACGATGTTCGTCGCTTTCCCTTGGCTTGCACGCACCTTCTCTACCTCGGCCAGGATTTGCTGGATCAGGCGATAGTTATCACCAATCCGCTGTGCCTGCACGTAAAACAGGTACATCAAAAAGATCATGCCCACAATCGCACCGGTATAGTGATAAACCACCCAACCGGCCGACTTGCCATGATTGAAAGGAACACTCGCGTCGGACAAGGCCCCCAGCGTAACCACCACGACCATTGTTAGCATTCCCATCAAGGCGAAGGGAAATGCGCAACGTTTAAGGTCGGCCCCTTCTTGTGCCAAACTGGGGGAAAGGCTGAAAGTGTCGACCACTTCCTTACACCAACGGCTGGTCCCAATAAAATAGGTGACCGTGATGCTGTTGACCAACACGACAAGGAGCGATGCCCCTACGCCAAGGAAAAAGTGGATCGACAGCCGGGAACGAGGCCCGCGAAATGCATTACGCGATTCTTCGTAAGCCTTTTGAGCCGCTTCTTTATCAGCCAGCGTACTTTTAGGATTGGAGTCAACCACACGCAGGTTTTTGGACGAATCCATCACCTCTTTGGCGACTGCGGAAAAGTCTCCGATGGCAAGACCTGCGACGAAATTGGCCCCTAACATGGCGATGGCGATGACCGCCAATACCGAAAATATCCGTTCCACGGCAAACCCTTCTTGATGGCTTTGCCCAGACGTTGAGGTCACTGACCCAGTCTGGGGCGTCTTTCGAGAGCATTCCTCTCGAACAGCAGGAGAATCCTTTAGTGTAAGAAGAACCGTTTTTGAGGGCCAGGGTGCAACAGGCTTACGGAAAGTATCCTCCCACCCCTAGGCTTTAGTGTGCGGGGCTTCTGTGCACACCGCACACCCTGACCTTCCGGGACAAATCCGTTAAAATGCTTCCATGAGCAAGCCCTTAGTAGCAATCACGTTAGGTGACCCCGCTGGTGTCGGACCAGAATCCATCGTTCGCGCTTGGAAGGCAATTGGCAACCTGCAGTTGTGTCGCCCATTCGTCATCGGGCAGCCCTACTTTTTGCGAAAGGCCGCCGAAGTTTGTGGACTCGCTGGCCAGCTGCAAATCGTCCCCATTGCAAACCCTGAGGAAGCCGACAGTGCACTAGCAGGTGGTGAAGTTGGCCAAGTGATTCCCTGCCTGTCAGCGGGAAGTGAAGATTCGCTGCAAGCGCCGCTCGGGAAAAACGATGCACTCGGCGGACAAGCCGCTTACGATGCCTTGATCCTGGCGGCCGACTTGGCACTTGCCAAACGCATCGACGCTATTACTACAGCGCCCCTCAGCAAGACCGCACTGCACATGTCCGGGCATGACTTTCCGGGCCATACGGAACTACTGGCAGAGATTTGTGGCATCCCCTGGGGCGAAGTCGCCATGATGCTTTACATGGGACATGGCGAGCAGGTGCGTGGCCCCGCCGGCTTGGGTGTAGCACACGTCACTTTACATACGGCCCTTCGAAATGTCTTTTCCCAAATGACGCTGTCCCGCATTGTCGCCAGCTGCCATTTGGCAGATGCAGTGATGGGGGCCCTTCTGCCGGGATCGCCAGGCACTCGCCCAAGAATTGGTGTCGCCGCCCTCAATCCTCATGGTGGAGAGCAAGGGCTCATGGGGGATGAAGAACAGACGATCATTGCCCCGGCCGTTGAGCAAGGACGTCGCGAAGGGATGAACTTAACAGGCCCCCTCCCCTGCGATACGTTGATGGTTCGCGCTGCTGCCGGAGAGTTCGACGGTGTGGTAGCCATGTATCACGACCAGGGACATATTGCTTTGAAGTTGCTGGGAATGGATCGCGCCGTGAACATTACGCTGGGACTGCCCATTATTCGCACAAGTGTTGCCCACGGAACCGCGTTTGACATCGCGTGGAAGGGGATTGTTCGTAGCGAGAGTATGGTGGAGGCCGTACGCGTAGCGGCGCAGCTAGTCTCCGTGCGTCAACGGCTGGTTTGGAATGCAACGTCTGCTACCCCGTAAGCCAGCATTAACCCTTGTAACGATATTTTGCAGACGGCCTTTATTCAGAAACTTTGGTTGCCTTTTATGTCCCACAATGTTCCTGCAGATGTTTGTCGAGCGATCCTTGTACGTCATGGTGCAACCACGGCCAATCTCGCAAAGCCACCGATATTGCAAGGACGCGGCGTCAACCTTGGTCTATCGCCTGCGGGGCAGATTCAAGCCCAACGCGCTGCGGAATTTCTTAAGTCGTTTCCGATTCGTGCCGTTTACAGTAGCCCGCTGCTGCGTGCCCAAGAAACCGCTCAGCATATTGCCGCGCCGCATCAGCATGAACTACGTTTGATTCCAGAACTCACCGAAGTCGATGTTGGCATCTGGGAGGGACGAAGCTGGGAAGACATTGCTCGTGTAGACCCCGAAGCCTATCAAAGGTTTCAAGCCGACCCCGGCAGCTACGGCTATCAAGGGGGAGAATCGATGCAACTGGTGCAAGAGCGGGCAGTTCCCGCCTTTCAGTCAATTCTGAACAGCCACCTGGGAGAAACGATCGTCATCGTAGCGCATAACGTCGTCAACCGCGCGTTTTTGGCATCGGTTCTGGGGATGCCCTTGGCCGTTAGCCGACGCTTGTTTCAGGACAATGGCTGCCTGAACTTCCTTGAGCATCGGCCAGGCGAAACAACAGTGCGTACGATCAACCTCGTGCACCATTTGCAGGACTAAAGGGTCCTGCAAACTACCGCAGGATTTCCTTCACCACACGGGCGGCTTGGCCGTTGGTGATAAATTGCCCACGACCATTGGAGTGGTAGACCAGCTTGGTGTGATCCATTCCCAACAGGTTGAACACTGTGGCTTGGTAATCATTGGGGGTCACGACGTTGACGGCCGCCTTGTGACCGACCTCATCCGTTTCACCGTAGGTCATCCCGCCGCGAATGCCACCACCTGCCATCCAGATCGAGAAACCTTGACCATTGTGATCGCGGCCCACGTTATCGTTTAGCTCTCCTTCGCACACCGGCAAGCGACCAATCTCGCCCCCCCAGTGCACCAACGTTGAATCCAGCATCCCACGCTGCTTGAGATCGGATACTAGCGCTGCCGCTGGCTGATCGGTTTGCTTGCAGATGGCCGGCAAACCGCCGCGAATGCCGGTGTGATTGTCCCAAGGCTGCCCCGCCAAAAACAACTGCACAAATCGGACGCCACGTTCCACGAGGCGCCGCGCGATCAAGCAGCGAGTGCCGTACTCTTTCGTGACTGGCTGGTCGATCCCGTATAGCTGATGAATGTGGGCCGGTTCTTGAGAAATATCGAGCGCCTCTTTGGCCGCCGTTTGCATCGCGGCAGCCAGTTCATAACTGGCAATGCGCGATTCTAATTCCGACTCGCCTGGATGCTGGCGAAGGTGCTCGGCATTGAGTTCCTTGAGAAACGCCAGGTTTTGCTGCTGACGTCGGCCGCGAAGGTGCGCCGGAGCGTCTAGATTAAAGATCCGTGGCTCTTGCGCTCGCAAGACAGTCCCTTGGTAAAGTGGCGGCATGAATCCGCTACTCCAATTGTGGGTACCATCGACGGGATGACCACCGGGATCGGCTAAAACCATGTAGGCGGGCAGGTTTTGGGCTTCGCTTCCCAGCCCATACACAATCCAGCTTCCCATGGTGGGTCGGCCAGTAACACCGGCGATGCCGCCGTGGAAATAGCGAATAGAAACTTCGTGCCCATTGTGGCCGGTATGCATCGAGCGAATCACGCAGATATCGTCGACGATCTTGGCCGTATGCGGAAGCAATTCAGAGACCTCGGTACCGCACTGGCCATGCTTTTCAAACTTCCATGGCGTGCCAAACAGCTTTTTGTTGGCCCGATTCACAAAGCTATAGACGACATCCCCGCCGTACTCTTGCCCGTTTTTGGCAGAGAGTTCTGGCTTGGGATCAAAGAGGTCCACGTGAGAAGGACCGCCATGCATAAACAGCGAGATCATCGCCTTGGCGCGTGGTTCAAACTGGGGCGCCCGTGGCTTGAGGTCCAGCGGAAGGTTTTCGCCCGGCTTACGTATGACATCGGCCAGCAGATTATCCTGCGACAGCAAATGGGCCAGCGCGAACGAACCGATCCCCATCGCGGAACCAGCCAGGAATTCGCGTCGTGTTTTTGGGAAGGGATTATTCGCCATAGAGGAACTCATTCGAGGATAGGAGTTGTTGGCAAAGGTTGGTGAACGCCAGTAATTCGTTGTCGGCCATGTCTTCCGTAGAACGCAACTCTTGCATCTGGCTCAACATGAATTGGCAAGCAGCGGTGAGCTCCTCCTTGGAAGGTGTCCGCTGATGGACAATCTGCCAAGCCAGTGCGACCTGCTGAGCAAGCGAACCACTGACGGGCCCGTGAAAGTCTTTGCTGGAATGCCATAACAAAGGAGGAGAATCGCCTTGTGGTTTTAGGGACAGGCGAACGGGCCATTCAAAGGAGTCGGATTCCACGGAATCGACGCAGTCAATAACAAAGTCGATGGTGTCGCCCGGCTGCACTTCGACCTTTTCGACCGCAACCGCCACTTCGCCCGTTGGCAAACGCCACTCACCCAAAAGGCCTTGGCGACTAGAAACGATCCGGCCACGCACTCCATCGCCATTGGTTGCAGGTCGTTTCAGCTGACCATTGATTGTTAGCGTTCCTGCTTGTGGTGCCGTCCAGCGCCGAATGGTTGCATGGCTGGCATCATTGCCTGCGTGCCCACCACTTGCATGCAAAAGGACGTATCCTGTAATCGGATCGGGAAGCGTAGCGCCTCCCTGCCAAATGCTGCCCGTGAAATGCGGCAACGTCTGAAATCCGGTGACCCGCTGAGATGCAGGATCAAACGCACCATATCCATAGTGCCAATCCTCGGCGGGGCGTGGAAACTGCTGGGCAATCGATGCCACGGGCTCCGGCAAGGCAGGCAATGGATCCGTTCGAAGTCGAGCTGCAACAAGGCCGGCCTGTCGCAACACGAAGTCATTGTTCATTAACAACAAGGCCTGCGGCGCGCAGCGCTCACCGTACGGCGTTCACAGTTCACCACCATGGCTGGCGCATCAAAGGTTGCCAAAAAGGAGATTGGCTTGCTGCGACGCATCTCTAAATAGACGCTACGGCGTGGCTTGTCTTCTGGTGTAATCGTCTGACCGAAAAAGTCTTCGGTGACAGGGATGGCCGGGCCATGCTGGGCAAGGTCGAGCTTGCCAGCCGCCAGCAACATACGGTCACGCAGGATTTCGGCATCGTGTCGCACAAGTGGAAATCTTCCATAAAGGCGATTCTCGGGATCGGCCTTGGCGGCAGCTGGGTCGGCTAGGAGGTGCCGCGAAGACGATTGCCGATAGACGCTGGATAGCATGATGAGTTTGTGAATCTTCTTCATGCTCCAACCTTGTTTGGGAAGCTCTGCGGCCAACCAGTCGAGCAGTTCTGGATGGGTTGGACGAGTTCCCAGTGCACCAAAGTCGCCCGGCGTTTCCACAATACCTCGGCCAAAGTGATGCATCCAAATACGATTGGCCAGAACACGACCAAAAAGTGGGTGCGTGCCGCTTGTCAAATGCTTAGCAAAGGCTAGTCGCCGGCCGGTGGTGGTAAGGCTGGGATCTTTGGGAGCAATTTCAAAACGTTGATTGTCGGGGGCCGAGATCGTCAGGTCGCCAGGCAGGACCGCCTTTTGGGGCTGACGATAGTCGCCACGATAAAAGATCTTGGTCTCGGGGATCACACCGGCGACTTCACTCAGCGGGCTGACAAAATCCTCCACCGGCTTTTCTGCCCGTTTGGCGGTGATTTTGGCTTGGTCCGCCTTCAGCTCTTTGTCCGCTGCTTCATCGTATTGATAAATGACACCGGGGCTAATGTTGATGCTGGGGTTGGAATCGATCAGTTGTTTTTGCTCAGGGGTTCGCTTGTCGGCCGCTATCTTGGCGGCTGTCCGAAGCGCTTCCTGCTGCTCGGCAGGAAACTTCAGAATCGCCTTTTCAAGCACTGCATCCATCACCTTGGTGAGCTTGGTGTTGTAATCGGTCTGAAGCGTTTGGGCCTCTGCTTCAATCGCGGCCGACTTGGCACGGTCGGCATCGGTGGCCAGGGAAACCAATCGCTGAATCGGACGCCGCCAGTGGTTAGTGTCCAGTGCCGGTTCAAAGATCGCTCGCAAGCGGAAATAGTCGGACTGTGGAATTGGATCGTAGCGATGATCATGGCACTGCGCACAACCGACTGTCAGGCCCATCAAAGAGGAACCAACGATCTTCAGCGTGTCAGCCACCATCAGATTCGAAGCCATCGCTTCATCAACACCGCCAGTGGCCGATGGGTCAGCAGCCGTACGTACAAAGCCGGTAGCGGTTAGCAGTTCAATCTGCGATGCACTTAGATTATTCCACGGTGGAGGAACCAGTTCGTCGCCCGCAAGCTGTTCAATAATGAACTGATTCAGAGGCTTGTCTGCATTGAGCGAGCGAATGACATAGTCACGGTACTTGTAGGCGTAGGGACGTGGCGTATCATCACTGCCATTCCCCTCGGAATCTGCGTAGCCAGCCACATCAAGCCAATGCCGTGCCCAGCGTTCACCGTATTGTGGTGACTCTAGCAATCGGTCAATCGCCTTTTCAAAAGCCTGCTCACTGGTGTCGGCCAAGAATTCGGCCAGTTGCTCTGGCGATGGAGGTAGCCCGGTCAGATCGAAGGCGGCGCGGCGAGTAGGTACGACGATCGGCATCCGGCGCAAAGCCCACTTGTTGTTTGGAAAGCTCCGCCAAAAGGAAAGCATCAATTGGCGTACGAAGTGGTGCTCCACCGGGCGCAACAAAGCTGACGGCGGGAGGAGTGGGCTGTACTAAAGGCTGAAAGAACCAGTAAGCGCGATCCTCCGGGGTGATATCAATTCCGGCCGGAAGCTGATCGGGCTCGACGCGGGCGGCTTTGGCGCCTTGCGCAATCCACGCTTTGACAATCTCAATCTTTTCTTGGGGAACTTTCTTCTCGCTAGGTGGCATCTCGCCGGCAACCATTCGCGAGAGAAGCAAACTTTGATCGGGGGCTCCTACAACCACGGCAGGGCCGGTCTCGCCCCCGCGAACTGCAAACTTGGCAAGCCGTAGATCGAGGCCTCCCTCCAGCTTTTCATTGCCGCCGTGGCAATCCAAACAGTAGGCTTTCAGAATGGGCCGAACATCGTGTTCGAATGTTAGACCTGCCTGAGGTTGCTGCGAATAGACGGGCGAATCGAGCAGAACTGCGAATGCATAAGCAATCGCCAATCGAAGAATTCCAGGCCAACGACTCAAGGGGGCGTTTCGTTTCATAGCTAAGGGTGCCTAAACGAGAGCGATCCAGCCGCCAACCCAACAAGCGTGTGACACGCAAGTCGAACCGACGGAAGATGCGAGGCGGTGGGGCAAATCAGGAGGGAATCGAGGCAGGGAAAGTCAGTTTAATCGGTATTCGGCCGAGGTTACAACCTGTCCGAGCGGAGGTCGCAGATCCGGCACAAACGGCAACATGGGTATTTTGCTGGATTTTAAGGAACAAAACAAACCGCTATCAATCGCCTAGGGACGAACACCATCCACTAAAGCGTTTTCACCTGACCTTGAACGTCCCCAAGGGTGCCCAAGGTATATCCCGTTTGTGGACCATATTTTTCGCCCTTTCCGTAGCATCATCTAGAACTTCCCCACCCAACCTGTTACGATCATCGCTGCATTGGTGCTTTCGTGGTTTAGCTCAGCGTCTGAAGTTTTGGACAGAGTTGCTACCTTATCGCCTTATTACGCTGGTGGGCCACCACTCTGGTCCCTTTCGATTCATCCCGGAAAGTAACCACGGGATGACCTGTTTTTTTGGAGTCCAGAAGTGGCAACCAAATTGTATGTCGGTAACCTGAGCTACAGCGTTACCAATTCGAGCCTTGAACAAATGTTTTCGCAATTCGGCGGCGTCCGTAGTGCACAGGTCATCATGGACCGTGACACTGGCCGCAGCAAGGGTTTTGGCTTCGTCGAAATGTCCGACGACAACGCTGCCCGTGAAGCAATCGCCGGAATGCACGAGAAGGAAATTGAAGGTCGTCGCTTGACCGTCAATGAAGCTCGCCCACGTGAAGATCGTGGTGGCGGCGGTGGCGGTGGCGGTGGCGGCGGCGGCCGTGGTGGTCGCGGCGGTTACGGTGGCGGCGGCGGATACCGCTAGTACACCTTGCCTAACGACTGTGCCTGAATAATCTTCTTTTGAAGTTTAGAAAGCCCACCTGAAATTCAGGTGGGCTTTTTTTGTGGCCTGATCGAATCGCCATTTGGCAATTCATGTAGGTAAATCCCAGAGACCGCCTTCGGCACTATTTGAACGGGCCACCAAACGGATCTTCCTTAGCCGCGCCGTCTCCTTCTTCCTCCGGTTCATCGCTACCATCCTTTGTCTTCTGAGTGCGATTGATTGCGCCCAGAATGGCACCAAATACCCCCTCGGAATTCCCACGAGGCCGACCAGGGGCCAAGCTGGAAGTCGTACCCGTTTGCGCTGGTGGCTGTGGTGGAGCTGGCTCTGAAGTGAACTGGAACTTCACTTCACGTTCTTCCTGAGAAGCACTCATTAATTTCAAGCTCAACTCTTGCTTCGAGCGATCGTAGTTCACCTCATAGTTGATCGCGGTACCGGCAAATGAGGGCAGCTCACAAATAAGACTGCCGTCCCGACGATCAATCGCCATGATTGAACAAGTCCCCCCGGCGCGATTCCCCTGGCGATTGGCAATCTGATTCTTGCCAAACAGCAACACCGGTTGATCCAGCGGCTGATCGATAAGCCACCCTTGCTGCTCGACCTGGGCTGGGACCTGCCAAACCATCTTGCCCGACTTCGCATCGATACCATACAGCGGGCCATTGACCTTTGGCCCCGCTACACTCGCCAACGAGATCGGCGCGTATTGGCTACTGGGGCTTGAGTCAACCTTCAAGCTATGGACCATTACCGTGTATTGCCCCATCGACTTGTGCACAATGATTCCATCCAGACGGGTCTCTGGCAGGATTTGAGACTTCACAAGCACTTCGCCCGACTTCAGCGAAACGACCGTAAATGTGCCGTCCGGCGTAACTACTGCCAGCTCATCGGTTCCAATGAGCGTCCCCTTGGAGCCATTGGGGAACTGTTCCGTCCACAGGGACTTTACTTGGCCGGTGGCGTCGTAGAGTCGCAAACGAAGGGCCGAAGAAACACGTTCCCACGCTAATACATTCCGACCACAGATGGCCCAGCGGTTTTCGAACTTGTCAATCTTACGTCGATCCAGCGTGGAACCATCCACCATGCTGAGTACCAAGCAGTCATCGGACTTTGCCAGTGCAACCACCAGGACTTGTTCATCGCCAAACAGCTCGCTCCCCGGTTCGATTCCGGATCGCTCCCAAACCGTTTTGCCAGTCATCGCATCAACGCAAAGTAATTGTTTGCCGCGTAGCAGCCCGACGCCACGACTGGTAATCGGTCCAGCCGGCAGAGTGGGAACCGCAATGAAGTTATTCGTCACCGCATTGGATTGCATCGGATTGGTAACGGATCGACTAAACGACTGACGGATCCCCCGTTCCAGTTCGCTAACTTCCAGTTGCCACAGGATCGCATCCCCTGCCCCACGCGGCCTACGCAAAAGGTCGACAGCAAGGACACTGACTCCATTGGAAATCAATGCCGAGTGGCCCGACATGCGGCCCGGCAGGATATTGCTAACCGCCGAAAACCCGGCTTCGCTTCCGCGCGTTGTACGCAGAGGAATCGTTATCGCATTTTGGTTGCCGGAAGGACGAACTCGCAACTGCCCCATCTGCATGATGTAGCCAACACGCAAATCACGCGAAGCTGCACCCCGAACATCCGTAAACTGCACGGGATACGGAGTCGTATTAAAGCCGGTCGCATTCACAGCATTAGGCGACTTGGTAACAACCTTCACCTTACCCCCTGCAAAACCGGAGCCTGCGAGGTAGTCCTGAAGCAGCATCTGCTTGGTTCCCCACTGAGCCCACTCCGCACCGGACTTGCCATCAGTCAGCATGGTCTGGGCAAAGTTCGTCTGCAGTCGTTCGTATTGTGCAGCTGCCAGATCGACACGTCCTAGGTCAACGTACATTTTGGCCAATTGAAGGCAGGCAGTCCCAGCAACAACAGAATTGTCACTGGTGGCAAGTTCACCTAGCGTAAGTTCAACCTCTAAAGCGTGCCCCGTTTGAATGAGACGTGTTGCACGTGCCAGTCGAGCCGCTTCGGCACTCGGATGAAAGCCCAACAGGTCTAAAAACCGCCGGGAAGCTTCCAAGGAAGGATCCTCAGAGCGCCGCCTTGGCCCGCGCGGTAACGGTTGCTGCAATCGCCTGCTTGGCCGTCTCATCGGCAGCTGTCGAAACAGCTAACAAACGAGCCTGTATCCAACGTGTCGGCGAAATGCTGTGTCCGCGAGCAATTTCCCACAGGCCCATTGAATTTGTGGTGCCACTATTGGCGACACTAGAACTGCTAACGATCCCAAGCTGGTCTGCCAGCTTCAGGTAGGTGCTAAAGGCTGTCGCAAAGTCCCCTTCGGCTTCTAGACCTAGAGCCACCGTCTTCAAAAGCTCAGCGTTTTGCTCGGGCGAGTCGACAAGCTTTTCTAGTTCCTCACGTAGCCCCTTGTAGGTTTTGTAGTCGCTCGTCAGCAATGCCAGCATGACGCGTGAAAGTTGCAACCGAGCGGAATCACTATTCACATCAGAGGCAACCGCTTGTCGCAATGCTGAAAGTGCTTCAGCAGGCTTCCCTGCCTGAAACAACAATTCTCCCTGGCGAGCCAAGGCCCAAGAGTCCTTGGAATCTTGGGCAAGTCGTTCTTCAACATGACGCTGCAGGGGTTCGACCATGTAAAAGGCAGACACTTGATCCGTACCTTGCGAAATCAGGTCCTCCTTGTAGGCCACCACATTACCAAGGGTGGACTGTGTCTTGACCCGTTCAACAACAGCCCCTTGCGCCACATCGATCTTCAGCAGTTGCTGCCCACTCGTTGGCAAAAAGTAGAATTCGCCGTTGTAGAAGCCCCGTCCGCTGGGCTGTTCCTCTTCGAGAGAAATCGGTTCTTTCCAGGCTGGCTTTCCGTCGGCCAAGCTAAACGCCTGAACCTGCTTTTTGCCAACCATAAGCAGCGTCTGACGATGGACACACCCCACAAACAGCATGTCGCCGCGATCGATGTTGGGCCATCGTGGCTTACCCGTAAATAAATCCAGCCCCATCATGACCGGCGCATCAATGGGGGTCAGGATGACCGTACCATCCACAATAATCACCGAACTGTCGAGCCAGATCGGCTGATCTTGGTCGCCAAAACGCGGGTTACCACCATCAAAGGGGTCCACGTTGACAGGTCGTCCCTTTGCATACTGATGTCCCCACAACAGACTGCGAGTTGCCAGATCGATTGCAATCACTGCCTCTGCCGAAGTAGGGCAAATCAAGATGCCGTTGGCCAAAGAAGGAGTGGTACCAGCAATGCGACGATTCCGATCACGCTCAATCGGATTGCGTTCCACCAGCGAAACCAAGGCTTGCTTCCAAAGCAGTCGGCCCGACGCTGCATCCAGGCAAACCATGCGCACCTCACCGCTAACATCGACCAAGGCGTACAGCTTGTCGGCCGATGGCAAAGGAGCACCGAGGAAGAATGCCCCTGCGAGGGCGGGCTCATCGCCACCGCTTTCTCCACCAACAACCCATTGCAGCGCCCCTGCTTTTTCAAGCTCAGCGCTACCAGCTTACTAAAGCCGGCTGGAAAGCCCGTGGAGATTGGCTGTCCGCCACGTCCTGCCGGCATAAAACGCATGGAGTCCGCAAGGCCCCCTTCGATAATGGCTAGTTCGTCAACAAGAAACAGTCGCTCGCCATCACTGCTCATCTGACCAAAGTTATTGTCTTGCCACAGACGACTGCTTAGCTCTCGCTCTCGGCTTTGGCTTAACGGCGAGCGCATGTTCTGTACGCCGGCCTTCGAAACTCGCTCGTAGTTGGTCTCATCCCAAGGATAAACCCAAAGCGCCCGGCCCGATTTTAGGTCGACACCCACAACGCGATCGGGCGTTCGCATGAAGACTTGATCGCCAACGACCAGCGGCTGCAAAGCGGGAATGGAAGTTTTGCCATTCTCGCGGCGATTCTTTGCGGCCTGCTTGACGCGGTCTTCATCCTGTCGGTCGTAGACTAATGGCTGGCTCCACCGAAAATAGGTCAGTGGAACGCCTGCATTGACCAATGCTGAACGTGACTCATTACCACGCACCATAGTCCACTGGCTGGCAATCGAAGCAGACGACGGCTCTAACTCACCAATCCAATTGGTCAGCCATTGCTTTGCCTCTTCCTCCTTGGCAAACAGCGGCGTGGATACGCCTGCCACGGTGAACTTGGCATTCGGCAGACGCTGCTTCAAAGACAAGAGGATTTCTAGGGCCTTTTCGGACCTCCCCGAACGATGCCAAGCAATCGCATGGAGGAGCGACAATTCTGGGTCATAGGACGCCGTCGCCGGTGAAGACGCCGAAAGACGTTGCAGCGTGATGGCTGCGGCGGCTGGCTGCCCAAGCTGCAACTGAAGCCGTCCTAGCAAAAAGGTGGCGTCAATGCCTGCCTTGGTATGCAGGTATCGACTGGAAACATTTGCGAGGTCTTCCAGGTCACGCGAGCGGATCGCGTCTTCCAGCGCTTTGCGAGCCTCGGCACCAAGCGACAGTTCATAAAGTTCACGTCCCTTGGACGGCAACTTCGAAAGCATCTCGCTGATCCGCAACTTGGCACTTAGCTGAAGTCCTGTTTCGGGTGACTTGCCCAGAAAAAAGTCCTCGTCAGGAATCGCCCGCAACATCTCTACGGCGTCGGCATACTTCTCCTGATCAATGAGCTTTTGAGCCCTTAAGAGAAGTTGTCGAAGTTCGCGCGGAGATGGCGAGAATGCGCCGTTTCGGATGTCCATTTCCTCGCCAGCGCCACGGCGGGGGTTTTGAACCACCTGGGCTTGGATCGAATCGGATCCAGAAAGTGCGAGGAAAACCCCTGCAAGCAGCAGGCTAACGAGCCTATATCCCCGCAGGAATCCAGCACTCGCGCCGATCACTACTCGTACGTCACGCATAGTAAAACTCCGACAGAGGTCCAAAACCATCCGCTCAAGATCCTACGAACCCACCGCACTAAAGCAGCGGATGCATTTTTCGTAAAGCATTGCTGCATTTTATGTTACAGCCTACACCAGCCCTGATCAAGCAATCTTTACCCAGCAGCGAACCACCGCAGGGCAACGGCCCTACTTGGGTTGCGTAGCTCTCCCCAACAATCACGCCAGAAAAGGACTCCAGCAAGCCACAGCACAGGTCGGCGCGCTTCAGGCTCTATGGAGACCTTTGTGCTACCAAAGCGACGAGGTGATCCCCTGGGGTTCGCCTAGAGGCAAGCCGCAGTACCACACTTTGAACCCGGAGCCATTTCTGAAGGTATTCAACTTGGCACAAGCCCTCACGTCGGCCGGCGCTGATGGGTTCACGTGATACGGCAAACGGAGATCACCGGTGGTCACGAAAATCGCTTGCGGAAAACGTCGTGACATGGCCCGAAGGTCTTGAAGTGCTGGCAAAAACACGTGGAATCCCGACGAAAACACAACTTCTTTCTCATAAAATCGCATTTTCCGGGCATTTTTTGCCTTTTTCGAGATAGCAGGGTTGCAATTTCAGGCCGAAAGTATTTAATCTGCGTCGTCCGCAATGCGGAAAACAAGCATTTTTTACGTTGGTTCGTGGTTTTATTACGAAACCTCACAAGGAGGGGTGGCCAAACATGGCAAAGAAAGCTCCAAGTCCCAAGGCAGCGGGCAAGTCGGAAATCTTCGCGAACATCGCGACTGCAACGGATCTCAGCAAGAAGCAAGTCTCGGCTGTTTTTGATGCTTTGAACGCAGAAATCAGCAAAGCACTTTCGAAGAAGGGCCCTGGCGTCTTCCAAATTCCTGGCCTGTGCAAGATCAACCTCGTTGTGAAGCCGGCTCAGCCAGCTCGCAAGAACGTTCCAAACCCCTTCAAGCCTGGCGAGACGATGGACGTCGCTGCCAAGCCTGCCAAGCGGGTTGTAAAGGTTCGTCCTCTGAAGAACCTCAAGGGCATGGCCTAAGCTCTTCCTGGCCAACTTTTGAGCATGCAAATGAAGTGCATCGCTTAATCGTTCCCAGGACAAATTTCGGCAAAATATCGGGGGTGTGCATTCGACAACGATGCATGCCCCTTATTTTTTATCCTGTCCTTTCCAGATGACTTTGCTATGATTGCCAAGGGACACAATTACGGTTGTCCCCCTTTTTGAAATCTGTCTTTTGGTGCGTGTCACTACCACCTTCGCCAGTCCCTTTGGATTGGCTCTGTTATGAGCGAACCCTCGCAACAGCCGTCAAAACTTCGACGGCAAATCGCCCATGAAGCCGCACGGCTCATGTATCAACGGGAAGAGTCCGAATATTTTCGGGCGAAGCAAAAGGCCTCTCGCCGCATTTGCCAGGGCTGGGTGAAACCGGCCGACTTGCCCAGCAACTTTGAAATCCGGGATGCTATCCAGGCTTTCGCGCGAATGCATGAAGGCGACCAGCGAACAGAGAACCTTCGCGAAATGCGTCTGGAGGCACTCCGTCTGATGCAGGTATTGCGGCGTTACAAGCCACGCCTGATCGGGAGTGTTTTAACTGGCCATGTTCGACAGGGCTCGGATATTGATTTGCACGTGTTTAGCGACTCCATCGAAGGGATTTGCGACCTTCTAGAGGGTGAAGGCCTGCTGTACAGCGTCGAACACAAGCGGGTTTGCAAGCAAGGTACGGAGCAAGTCTACACACACATTCATGTGGAAGATCGGTTTCCGTTTGAGCTGACCGTGTATGGCAGCGACTTGGTTTCTTACCACTTCAAAAGCTCAATTACGGGAAAGGCAATCGAGCGCGCCAGCATTGCAGAACTGGAGCAGTTCCTGGCAAAAGAGTATCCCGACATCAATCTTGAGGAGGCACTTGCGGCCGCTGGCGACCAAGCCGATCGATTCACGGTGTATCGCAGCTTGCTGTTACCGCTAGAACAGATCAAGCAAGACCCTCGTTATCATCCGGAAGGAGATGTGCTGTTCCACAGCATGCAAGTCTTCGCACTTGCCAAGGAAGAGCGGCCCTATGATGAAGAACTGTTGCTGGCAGCTCTCCTGCATGACATTGGGAAAGGGATCGATCCCTACGACCATACTGCGGCAGGGCTTGAAGCACTGGGAACTTATATCACCGCCCGAACGCACTGGCTGATTGAGCACCACATGGTGGCACATGATATTGCCGCCGGCACCGCAGGGGCACGCTGCGTGCGTCGCCTCAAAGAATCTGAGGACTTTGAAGAGCTGATGATCCTGCAACGTTGCGATCGCCGGGGGCGAGTCCCCGGTGCGCAGGCTCCTGAGCTGGAAGAAGCGCTGGATTACCTACGCGACCTGTCCAACATGTGCGATGGTTAACCGCCGGCGCCGTTAGACACCAAATTGCTTGAGCACGATTTCTGTTACATCGGTATCGGCCAGCGGAGCTTCGACAAACACGCCCCGATCCGAGCTAAGCAGAACCCCTCGTTGGTCTTCCGATTTGGCGGGAGCACCGTGCGAGCCTTTGATCAAAGTGGCATCCAAGGGAATCGACTTGGTTGCCATGTCAAAGTGCAGTTCGACGGGGTCATAGCCCGGCTTACGATGAATATCCACGGTGCGAGCGAACTTCGGTGCCTTCGCATCATCGAGCCAGTAATAGTAGGCTTGCCAGCTGTTGGCGGTGGAAATCAGAATGATCTCGCCACTTCGCTCATGGTCAAGGCCATACTTGGATCGTTCCTCACCGACGAGAACTTCGTCAATGCCGGGCTGGCCACGGAATAGCGCCGCAACTTTTGCTAGGTTCACAGGCGATGCATCTTTTACAAACACATGCGAGAACTGATGGTCCACCAGAGCCCAAGCGGGAGTGTTGGCAAAATCAATCAGTTCGCCGCCGGCGTCGTCTTCCTTGGCGGTTAACAGGCCAGCCGAACGCAGAACACGATTGGGATAGGTCACATGATCCACGGCCGTGATCACATATTCACTCGCCACAAACCACAGTGGAGCCGCTTTTCCTTGGTAGGCTTGCTCTGCACTTGCAACCAATTTTCCAATCACCTCGTCTAGCTCAGCAAGTGCCTTCAGTGCGGCAGGACTGTCGGGGCCTGTCTTTTGAGCGGCGTAATCGAGGTGAGGAAGGTAGATATAGCAAAAGTTGGGCTGGTACTTTTTCATCGCCAGCGCAGCCGACTCGGCAATCCATGCCGACGACTTTACATTGGCCATCGGCCCCCAAAAGTTCATCAGAGGAAAATGCCCAATGGCATCGCGCAGCTCACCATAAAGCTCTACCGGCTTGGTGTAGCACCAAAGCGACTCGCTACCATCGGGGTTGTGCACGGGGGCCGGCATGCAGATGTAATCCGCGCCGCATCCCTTGCTTAGCATCGGAAACCAGACGGCCGAAGTAATCGATGGGTCATGCTGATGGAGCAAGTCCCAGATTTGTGGCTGCGTGATCTTGTCATTCCAGGCGGTCCACATTTCCACCTTATTGGTATCACGCCAAAAGAAACCATTCGCCACAACCCCATGATCGACTGGCAGTTTGCCGGTGAGCAAATTTGCCTGAGCTGGCCAAGTAACGGCTGGAAAGCTGGTGACGAGTGTTGCGCGATCTCCCCCTGCGGTCAACTTTTGCAAATGAGGCATTTGCGCCACATCTTTGCCGCGAAGACCTGGAATGGTTAGAAAGATGACGGTTTCGTTCATTGTATCGCTTTTTTCGTATTCAAAGGCCGCTTGGAGCGCCGCTTACTCGAACAAATAATGACTATCAGACAACCTACTTCAGGACCAAAATACGCTAACGCTTTTGAACGCCACCCACCAGGGGAGCAAGGAAGTTCCAAGCTTGGTGAGCTGCAACCGGAGCCATGTGGCTGTGCCGACTAAGTTCGACATGGACTGGGCCCCGGTACTGAATCTGGTGGAGCGCAGCAAACAGCGGTGGAAAATCCATTTCCCCTTCGCCAAACATCAGGTGTTCATGCACCCCTTGCCGCATGTCCTCTATATGGATGTTTACAATCCGTTTGCCATATCGCGAGATGGCGGCTTCGACGGGAAACTCCCCCTGGCAGTGCAAATGACCAACGTCGAGCGTTAGCATGAGCCAGTCCAAGCCCCCTTCTGCAAGCAAACGCTCCCACTTTGCCATCGTGTCAATTAGCATGCCTGGCTCGGGCTCAAACCCCAGCACGACCCCCTGCTGTTCCCCGTAGTGCACCAAAGAACGAAGTTCGTCGGCAAGGCGTGACATCTGGCTGTCGATCGTTTCCGTGCCGAGTGATTCTTCCACAGGGTCAAGCGAGCCGGACCACAGAGAGACACAGCCACTGCCAATGGCGTGGGCCGTATCAATCGCATGCTGAATGAACTGCCGGCGGATTTGACGGGCAGACGGATCTGGAGAGAGCAAGGTTGGCTGATGTTTACGCCGAGCATCCAGCAAGTAACGCGCCCCCGTCTCGACGGTGCAGGCAAGTCCGTACGCACTTAGCAACGACCGAACATCCTGCTCTTCGGTGGTGCGCAAATGGCTATAGGGATTTAATGATCCATGATCGAGCGTGAGCGCCACGCTTTGGTAACCAAGTTCCGCCAAGATCTGAAAGCATTGCGCCAGCGAATGATGGGCAAAGCCATTGGTGTTGTAACCCAGCATCATCGCATTGCCCCTTTCCGCCCTTACAGATCATTCGTTTGGGATCATTACGTCGAGTAAATCCAGCGTCCCAACCACAACATGGGAAACAGCAAGCAAATAATAGCCACCGCAAAATACCAGGGAGCCACCAGAACACTGATTGCCGCATCAAATACCACCAAGGAAAAGATGGCGTGCTTGATGGTGACCTGTACATTCTGGCCAATCGGATTGGCTATCGCCACAAGAGCGCAACGCGCGATCGAAATTGAGAGCAAAACGAGCAGCAGCCCATACACCGCAGGTTTAAAGTTGGGAGCCGGAATGAAGTACACCGTGCTGAACATGATGACCACCCCCAGAGCCATCACCGCTCCTCCCAGGATTAGACCCGGCCGTCCACTAACACCAACTTCCTGCCGGGCAAACCAAGTCACCCCCGCAATGTAAATTCCAATCCCTGCAGCGGGAAGCAAATGCACGGTGTCAAAGCCAACGCCCGCAAGCAAACCATGGGTCGCGCCGGCCGCCACGCTCATTCCCAAAAGCACATTCAAAAAGCGGCATAGGCCCATGGAGACCGGCCCCAGCCAAGTTTTCTTCAGCCAACCATCGTAGAGCAATACGGCACCGGCAAGCAAAACCGACATTGCGCCAGAACGCCACCAAAATGGGCCTCCCGAACCATAAACAACGCTAGGCAGCGCTCCCCAAAGGATGCCAACCGCCAGTAAACAGAAGCCCAGCATTCGCGCAAAGGCGAAAGGGACCTGGCCAGAAGGAAGAGGCCGTTGGGGCCGTTCCACTTGATCGATGTCAAAGTCAAAGACATCGTTCAAAACCATGCCAGCGGAATACAAACACCACGAGGAAACCGCCAGAGCCAAAAATGCTCCCCACGGCGCACTTTGACCACCAATACCCAATTGGCCAAACGCTAGTGAGGAGGAAACCAGAAAGCCCATGGCGATATCCGCAATGGCCGTAAAGCCATTAGGAGCTCGCAACAATTTAAGGTAGGACAACAATTTGGACACAGGCAATTAGCTTTCCACGGTACCAAGACGTTTTGCTGCCATTTGACGCTCGGTCGGCAGGCGAACATTCCAAGCCAAGCCGAGCAGTTGCATCGTTCGAATGACCAGCCAACTCGTATCCAACTGCCACCAGCGTAGCCCATGACGAGCCGATGTGGGAAACGCATGATGATTGTTGTGCCAACCTTCGCCGAACGAGAGGATGCCGAACATCAAGTTATTGCGAGAGTCATCTGCCGACTCAAACTCTTTCTGCCCAAACACGTGGCAGATCGAGTTGATCGACCAAGTGACATGATGCGTCACAAAAATTCGCACCAGTCCACCCCAAAACAGTCCGAGCAGCGCTCCCTGCCAAGACTGATAAACAACGCCCGCAATCAAAGCGGGAATGCCTAGGCTAACCAAGACCCAAAGGTAATAGAGCTGGTCCACAAGCACCAGCGAGCGTTCCGCCAGTAGGTCTGGAATGTACCGCTGCATATCGGGATTACTCCAGTAACCCGTAAATAGCCAGCCCGTATGGGCATACCACAAGCCTCGCAGCGAATTCCAAAGCCCCTCGCCATGCAGGTGAGGAGAATGGGGATCGCCCACCTGATCGCTAAGTTCATGGTGCCGTCGATGCACGGCGCACCAAGTGAGTGGCGAGCCCTCTACCGACAATGCCCCCAGTGCCATCCACACCATGCGCACCCACCCGTAGGTTTCAAACGAGCGGTGGGTAAGCAAGCGATGGAAACCGATGGTAATCCCTTGAGCGGTAAGTGCCCAACCACCCGCCAGCAAGGCTAGGTGTGTCCATCCCATAAAGCCATTTTGTAGCGACCAAACAATGGCAGTAACAAAGGCCACAAATGGCAAGACGACAGCCGTTCCCATGATTACTTTGTGGACCAATGGGCTGTCTGGAAACGAGGTTTGAATGCCTCTGCCACCTTCGGGCAAGCGAGCCTCGCTCACCTTGCCCGTACCTTCACGCACCTTTGCCTTGCGATTCCGCAATAATGTTCTAGCCACCACAACCACCAACCTCAACAAGAAGATTCCTTCAAACAACCCAACCCTAAACTAGCATCCGCCATTTCCAGGACAAGCCATTGCTTTCTAGAACCGTAAGCAATGCTTGGTAGACCACAATAGAACTGGCGTAGTAGTCAAAAAAAATGGGGCAAAACCGAATGATCGATTTGCCCCACAATACCGCCATATTAAAATTGGCTTGCGAAGGTCGAAACTAAGCCCGAAAGCTTAACTACCAAAGGCACCTTGAGCCAAAGCTCACCTCTGATACCGCCCCGCTTTTGACGAGGACGACCACACAAGGCCAGGTCTGTCAAACCAGTCCAGCGAATCGACTAGTAACGACCGCCACGGCCGCCATCGCGTCCACCGTCACGTCCGCCGCCACCGCCGTATCCACCACCGCCACCGCCGTAACCGCCGCCACCACCACCGTAGCCACCGCCGCCACCATAACCGCCGCCGCGACCACCACGACCACCGCCGCCGCCACCACCGCCGTATCCGCCGCCACCACCACCACCACCGGTGCGAGGAGCACGCTCACGTGCTTCGTTCACCACAAGTGGGCGACCATTGAGCGCGTTGCCGTTGAGGGCATTGATCGCTGGTTCGCAATCAGCGTCATTTACCATTTGAACGAATCCAAAGCCGCGCGAACGGCCCGTTTCGCGATCCATGATAACTTCGGCTGCGGCAACTTCACCGTACTCTTTGAACAACGCTTCCAAATCCGAGGAAGAGTACGACCAGGGCAGATTGCCCACATAAATCCGCTTCACCATTCTGACAGATCCTTAGAACTAAATCCGATACACCGAAACAAACCTTGTTGCCCTACGCGTAGCGTTCCAGCGAGAGGCGAGTGCGTGTGTTTCCTCAGAGAAAAACCTGTCGTTTGTGCGAATGGAGCAGAACCAGACACCAACACCCAGGAAGCGAAACTGAAGCGAACATTGTCCACGAAACTCAATCCATGCCACTGACCTGCTGGAAAGCGGGCATCGCAGCGACTCCGAAATATACCCGTTCACCTAGGCACGCGAAAGAGTAAATAAAAAAAGAAATTGTTTCCTAAAAGTGCCGTTTCTTACGGTGATTCCTGGACAAAACGGCCGGAACCTCAACCCCAATCCACCTGCCAAAACGCCATTTTCTAGGGAACTTGGACACTTGGTTTTGAACGCAAATCCCGTGGAAAAATACCCCCTAAACCAACGTTGCGGCAAGAGGCACGCAACTGGCATGCCCTACATGGATTTTAGGATCAACTTCACCGGCTCCATCCCTTTTCTTACGGGATGGGAGAGGCCGGAGGATTTGGGATTGGAGTAGCCCTGTGGCACCAGCCATTCCTCTTTATATCCCTGGGCACTGACGGTTCCAGAAACGCCGCCAGCCTCCGTACCAATTCCGGAGACCTTTACTGCCGTTACCGTCACGGTGTAATCACCAGGCATTGCGCCGTCTTTGCCATTGGTCTTTAGGGTGAACTTGCCGGCCGCATCGGTTTTGCCCGTGGCTGGTAACAAGTTTTCGCCAGCTGGAACAAACATGACAGCGGCATCTTCAACGGTGCGGCCATCCAGCGTCACAACGCCGGTAACAGGCACTAAGGTGACGCCTGAGCCACACCCCGCCATGATTAAGCCAACCACGACAACAGACAATACGCGAAACCAACCCACAGACGATTGCAACGTAGGCATAAGACAATCAACAAAAAGAGATGATAGGCGGACTCAACACGCTCAAAACTTGAGCCTTGTCCGAAAGTGGCGACACCACTAAGGAATGGCTGCTCGCATGCCATCGAACGCACCGCCTAAATACTGATAGGTCTGGTGATCAATGTTCTGCGGAAAGAAGTGAACCGAGGCATCACCCATCAGAAACTGGCAACCATTGGGATGACGCGACCGAAAACCAAGTTCCGTCGACCAGTTGCAAGGCTGATTGCACGGATCGCCAATCCCGATTGGATTGCAGGTGTCGAAGTTGATCGGAATGATCGTTGATGCAAGCCCTTGCGAGTTATTTGAACGAGCCCAACCTTGTTGAACGTGGACAGAGCAGTTGGTACGGACTTCGCCAAAAAAGATTGTGTTCGATAGGCCGTCAATGCAGCGGGACATGCTGTAGCACTCAGACAGGCGCGTGAACATGCCGGCATTTTGCTCATAAGGAACGAGCGCAAAAGCATTCCAACCGTTGGTACAAGAGCAAGAAGGATTTGAAGCTAGCCCCGCCGGACCACGACTTGCAGAGTAATTGCTAAGTCCAACTCCGTTCAGCAAACCACTGTTGGAATCCGACGGACAAACAAACACAGGAATGACACGCGAGTAAAGCGGCAAACCATCGGGCAATACTTGGTTGTCGACAGTCTGCTTGAAGTCAATCTGATCGAACAGTGGCTTTTGATCCAAGAATGGAAGCAAATGCACCATGATCGAGCCTTTGAAATCATTGCCACCACCAACCCAGAATGAACCGGGTGGCAAGATTCGCAGCGTGTCATGGTATAGATGAACCGCTAACCCAATCTGACGCATGTTGTTGGCACATTGAATCCGTCGGGCAGATTCACGGGCGGTCTGAACGGCCGGTAACAGCAGCGCGACCAGAATGCCAATAATGGCAATTACTACCAACAGCTCTACCAGCGTAAACCCCAAGCGTTTGCGGGCCATTGGTAGGCCTCCCAACTAAAAAAACGATCCTCAATCTGTTCCTACCCCCACCCTAACAGATTAAACCTACCTATGGATTAACCCAATGACAAGTTTTTTGCGGGCAGATATTTCAACTTACTCCACACCACGCGGCTATACCCCGCATTACTAGACCGCTATACGCCCCCACACGGGCGGGGGCGGCTTATTAAAGCACGGCCTCCGGCTATTCAGGAATGTAGTTCAGGGTGTAGTAGGCCTGTGAATGGAGCAGCGGCAACCCCTCGGCCGATCGAACACCAGCCGAGTGTAACTCGTGCACATGCCCTTCCATCAGCTTATCTACATACAGACGTGCACTCTTGCCGTCGGCAGCCACCTCAACCTTGGTAATCTTGGGCGTGGTGGCATCCACTTCCGGACTTCCGTAGTCGCCTTGGTAGATGTAGCAGTAGGTGCTCATCTTGTAGGATGCGACGTCGCCAGCCGTCTTCGGATCAACCGGATGGGTAAAGGTCAGTTCAAACCCATCAGACTTCGCATGCATTTCGTGAATCTCAAAAGGAACCTTGCCTGTCCAAGTCAGCCGGTCCAGAGAATGGGGCTGTGGACCACGTGAGCCCCAACCACGATTGGTACCTCCGACAAAGACCGTTCCATCGTCGGCCATCAGAACTGATAGCGCACCGGATGAAAAACCTTGGCGGAACGGAAAGCAGGCCCCTTGGTAGTGGCCGCGCACTTGTTCCAACGAGACACGCATTAGCGTGCTATGCGACTGGTCCGTAACAAACAACTGATCCTTAAACACGCCGAACTTTCCATTGGACGTGTCGCACAAGATACCCGCGGCCGATTGCCCCATCTTGTTGTAGGGGAAGTAAACGGCAGGTGGCTCTAGCTGTGGAATCTTCTTGGCCTCGACCATCATACGGCTTTTGTTCTGTGGCTCTTTAGGCTTGTCGCCAATCGCACCACCTGCGACGTCAAACCACTTAAAGCCACCAGGATGGCCTTGAAAGCTGCCAGGCTTCAAATGCTTGAGGCTACATGCACCGTTCCAAGGCCCTTGGTTATCGGTATAGAACATGTCACCCTTGGCGTTCATCCCAATTCCACCGGGCGAGCGAATTCCGCTGCAGGTAGGAATGACCTTTCCTTCGGGAGTGATTCGCAAACACCAGCCGCGATACTTGCTTTCGCTGCTGAAGGAACCGGTCAGACAGAGGACGACCCAAATGTTCCCGTCTTTGTCGAACTTGGAACCAAAGGCGTATTCATGGTAGTCGCCGTTGATATCCCAACCATCGCTTACCGTTTCAAACAAGTCAGCGGTACCGTTGCCATCTTCATCTTTTAGGCGTGTTAACTCACAACGCTGTGTGGCATAGAGCCAACCATCCTTGTAGGCAATACCAAGCACCTCGTGCAAACCGCCGGCATATTGCTTGAAGTCTGGCTCTTCAGCCACAGACTTATCCATCGCATTATTAAGCAAGAAGATATCGCCGCGGCGAGTCGAAATCGCAAGCTTATTCCCGGGAAGCATCTCTAGGCCGCCAGCTTCCAGACTGATGAAGTCCGGAACGGGAATCGAGACCAACGGGTAATAATCTTCCTCCTTGGGATCAGCCGCCACAACGAGTGAAGCTGCCATCAGCGTCAGCAGCAAGGCCCAGCAATTCATACGATTCATAGGAGAACTCCACGTCTATTTTTGTTTGGTTGTATGCGAACTACAAAAGTGAAACTAACAATACGAATCGAGGCCATCATCGCACGCGATGAACTACCAGTCGTATTCCAGATCCACCTGCGATTTTCCGCCTTCAAACTGAATAGGAATTCGCAACTGCTTCCCTCCCTGATCGACAATTTCAGGCTTTGCCTTTGAAACCACCTTCAGGGTCCACTTGTTATCGATCAGGAAATTTCCATTTCCCTTGTCTTCGATCGAGTTTGCCTTGATCGGCCGGAAGTAACAGACCTCTCCCGATGCAGGCTTCACTTCGGTGAACTTGAGTGTTCGCCCCATGGTGAAGATCACGCCGTCCCCCTTAGGGCTGCAGTAGTCTTCCACTGAGATCCCTTCAAGCGAGTACATAAACTGCGGCTTGCGGGCCTGCAACAGTCGATACCCCTTGAAGTGATAGCCAAGTTCACGGGCGTTACCTGTTGGCCAATCCGCACCGGCGGTCTTCAACAAAGCCAGTTCTGGATCAGCAGGCAGCTTCAGCACGTTTTCACCCAGTGGTGGCTCAAAGCCAACACCGCGCCCGGTCCAGTGACGCGACGCATCGATGAAACTGCCGTGCCACAAAAGCGCCAACCGCATTTGATTGGCGTCATACGCCAAGTTAAGCTTCTCGGCATAACCTACACCGATGGCTCGCGACCCCGCGCCTTCAATGAAGTTGCGGTACATGATGGCGTCATCGAATGCGACGAGCTCAATCGCCCCTGTCACAAGCCCCGTTGGTAGCTGTGCCTGATCGCCCTCGTTCAGGTATTCCCAAATCGAGCGAATCTGCAATTCCGTGCTGCCATCAAGCACTTTCACAAGCTGCGTCTGACCACCTGGCCAAGCTGCTGGCATACGTGTGCCGGGGCGATACTCTTGCGGATTGATCAGGTAGTTATGGAACCAATCGAGCTTCAATCGCTTGGTCATCGTCGTCAGGCTGAGGGCCTGAATACCGGTCGACTTTTTATCGGCAAAGGTATGGCACTTAATGCAGGAGAGTCCTTGTCCGCCGACGAGCTTACGCCCCACTGCGTGGAACTTTTTATCTTCCGTATCCACCTTCACTTGAGGTGCCTTCTTGGCGTTGGCACTGTCGGCCTCATCAATTCGGCTGGCAAGCCCGGTCAGGTTATCCACGCCAAATCGAGGCATCCGAGTAAACATGTAAGGACGAACTTTGGTCCCTTCCTTCAGGACCTCTGCAAACCACTCAGGCTTGAGCTTGGCACCAACACCCGTTAGCGCGGGAGGAAGTCGACCTTCATCCCCCATCTCTGGCATGTTCGATTGGAAGTGAGGGTTACGCTCGTCTTCTACGCCCCCCAGCTCACCACGCTTGTGGCAAGAGATGCAGTTCAAGCGAACCAAAGTGCGTTCATTCTTGGCGGCTGCTGAAAGTGCCTCAACACCTTTTGCCACGTTGGCCAAGGCAGCCGATAGCGACTTCACCTGCACAGGGCTAAGGGCATAGTAGGGAGTTTTGCCGGGCTGAGCCGAGAGACATCCCCCCTGCCCTGCCAATTGCGAAAGTGGCTTGGCCTTGAGAGTGCTGACAATCGGACCGCCACCCTGATTGAGCTGATGGCAAGAAGCACAACCCAATGAAACGAAGTATTCGCGTCCCTTGGCGGCCAGGTCACTCTTCACCACAAACGCATCTTCGGCTGGAACTGATTTTTCTGATTTCGGGGAAGCCAAAAGCTGGTGCAGCGGTTGCCGTGGAACATCTGGTCCTTCTACCTCCACCGTCAGTTTCTCTTCGCCGGCCGCTTCAAAGTAGTCGACCAAAAAGCTATGAAGCCCTGCAGAAAGCTTGATCTTGCCGGTCTGTACATTGTAAGGATGCACGCCGGGAACGGACACAATGCTTTGGCCATCAATCGCCATTGCCGAACCATCGTCCGACCCCAGGTGGAACTTGTACTCTCCATCCTTGGGAACGGCGAACGTCCCATCAAAACGAAGAGCGAACTTCTCTTTTAGCGGTGTTGCTGTCTCATCGATCGTAGCGACGCTCTTCACTTCCTTCGGCGTCAGCTTGGAGAAGTCCGGCAATTGCCCAAAATCTCCCTGATAGATCGCGACTTGCATTCCAGAGACAACTTCCAAATCCTTGAGTAGGAAGGAAGCAATGTCTTCCGCCTCGGTGCTGGAAAGTCCCGCATGCGGCATACGACCGCTAGGGCGAACTGCCAAGGGATCACTCAAAAATTGGGTAAGTCCCGCAAGGGTGTACTTGCGCGAAGGCGTACCAATCACAATCGAAGTCGCAAGTGGCTTAGGAGCAGCACCATCAGGGCGTGGATCATGACAGGCTAAACAGCCGGCCGAGTGATAGAGCACCTGACCACGACTAACCGATGCTAACTTTGCCGGTTGATCTTGCGTGTTACCCGTGGTCGCCAAGAAGTGCGCCAGTGCCTCTGCCTTTTCCTTGCGTTCCGCTTCCGGCAATGCAGCCATCACATGAGGCATCGTCGTGCCGGGCTTGGTAGCCTGGGGATCTGCCAAAAACTTCATCAAATAGCGAGGACGAACCCGCGTCCCCATGGTATTGAGGACAGGCGCCGACTTCCGCACTACATGGTCTGCCAACTTGTCGTCGGCCTTGTGGCAAGAGGTGCAGTTAAGCTCACCCAGCAGCAGGTGGCCCCCCGCAACCTTGTCGCCCCCCTCTGGAGCGTACTGGCGTTCAAAGCCAATCACCTTCGGAGGGACGGCATCCGCAGCAGATAGCGATGGTCCAGCATTCCACAGGACGGCGATAGCGAAACCCAAACTGGCAAATTGCCCAACCATTCGAAGAGTGACAGCACCCCCGAACGCGACTAAACCATTTCCACAAAAACGCATTTCGCGAAGCTCCCGCAATATGACAGTGGGTGAAGGACCCGGCAGTTTATAAAGGACGTTAAGTTATGCAAGACGCGAAGGCCGTGTGTCAACTCGGAGCAAGCAAAAAACTGGATTTTTGCCCACACAAAGGCCCTGCATGACAGGCATTTAACCATTCGCTATGGTCGAAACAGCCCAATGGATACGAAAAAGTCGGCCACTTTTACGAAGTGGCAACGACTTTTTGAGAAAGAGGCCCACCGCTAATGCGATTGGGCAAATGAAGACAGCACAGCGCCGAAGCACCAACGGCGAACCATCTTGGCAACCACGTCACCGCTGACCCAGCCACTAGCTAGGACGAAGCGAAGCTTTGTGCAGCACCGGCGGGAAAGTTTTTGCCTTGAGCTCTTTGACCCGCTTTTCAAGGGCGATCAAAATCTCGAAGTCACTCGGCAGTGGCGAATCGAAGGCTGGCCTTAACGGAATCGGAACATCATCCATCCGATAGACCGTTCCTGGCACGTTGATACCATAGGTCGCCACATTAAACGCAACCGTCGCATGCCGCGTGGTGGGCGTTTCTTTGGGGTCAAACGCAATATACGGAATGCTCTTCAAATGCTCGCGGGCGGGCTGCGAAAAGTTAGCCATAGGATCGCTGGCAATGATCATGGCCGCATCGGCTTCCCCACGTGCTAATACGTCGGAAGCGGTGTACTCACCAGGATTGAACCGAGGGTAACCACGCCCTAGATTGACACCAAAGGGATAGCCCGTTCGCCAAGTAACGACATTGTCCGCACCGGTTACGTTGCCGTGACCACGGTTCGGCTTACAAACAAAACGCGTATAGCGATTCATATCTCGGGTGAGTGCCAGCAATGCTTCAATATTGGCATGCTTGCCGCGGGTCATCGTGACCCCCATCCCAAAGAAGATCACGCCAAACTTGGCCTGCTTCATTCGGTCCATCAAGTCTTGCCAAACAGAGAGAGGCTGCCCCGTTTCGGCCTCCACCTTTTGAGGATCAAGCTCTACACCGGCAGCCAATGCTCGCAGGGTCCACAGCGCTTCAAAGTCGCAGCGCGGCTTCATCTGAATGAACACATCGGCCGCATTGACGCTTTTCGTCTTACGAACGTCGACAATCACGCAGGTACGATCCTTGCGGCCATTGGGAAGAAAAATCCCCTTGGGCATCAGGCTGTACTTCATGAAATGCCGAGGATGGCTTTCTGCAGGATTGCTTCCCCAGAAAATGATGAGATCGCCACGGTTGCGAATCTCTCCCAAGGAAGCGGTCACTTCCCCAACACCTTGAAACGCCATGCCCGTTGGTCCATGGCATACACTCGTCGTGGTATCCACGTTGGCACCCGCCCAGTCCGCAATGCCTACGGCAACACGCTGAGACTCGGTTGTCGTATCTGACAGGCCATACACCAGTGGATACTTGGCGTTTACCAAAATCTGTGCAGCGCGTTCCACGCCGTCTGCAACACTGGCGGGCTTCCCCTCAATGATACAGGCAGGCCGATCTTCAATCTGGTGATTGAGAAACCAAGACTTCCCGAGCACACAAGCCCGCTTTGCCTCGGTGATCTGATGCCCCTTTACGGTCAGATCGATGTCATCGCAGACACAACCGCAGAAGGTACAGGTCGCATCCTGAATGACGCGGGTCTCTTCTGCTGCGCCATGGAGCACGTCGCTCCCTACAATATCTTTGTCCAACTTGGCCATAGAACACCTTTAGCCTAGGTGGTGCAACTTTGATCTCGCCTTGGCAAAACTTCGACGGCCATTTCCTGGCCTGCTAGGCTCTCTAACGGAAACCTAGGAAGCATGCACGATCACCAAGCGCGACGGGAGGAACCTGCTTTCAGGTTAAACCATTCCTCCAGGGAACCTTCTCTTCACTGAATCCTACTTCACATTCACCATTCTGTTAGCCAACCGGCTCCAGCACAACGTCAATCCCTTTACTGGTCGGCATTCCACTCCCATGAGTATCGCCTCCCATCAATCGGCTGGAAAGGTCGCCGTAAGCGATAAACAACAACCCGGGGGGCAACTCATCCCCCTTGGCCGCGACAATCGCGACCTCAATCTTGCCCCACTCGCTTGTCAGAGTGACGTTTTGACCGTCTTTGAGCCCCAAGCGGGCCATGTCAGGGGGCGAAACCTGCAAGGTCCGGGTCTCCTCCTGGTAATTTTTTCCAAATTTTCCTTCGCTAATACCTGCTCCCTGACGACTGGTGCGTCCAGGAATCAGGATAAATTGTTCCGCCATGATTTTCCTTTAGCGATCTAGCAATGACTGGGAGGAGGGACAGGAAGCCCCAATATATCCAATTGCGGCTATGCGTTTGTGCGAGCGGACTGGTCAAAAGGGTTGCCCAGAGGGTCAAGCAGAGCCTCCGTAATCCGTCGACGGCGAACCTTACGCACTTGGGCCCAAATTCCATCATGCGTGATCATGTCGCCTCCCTTCAAATTATCCTCGCGCCCATTATTGAGCCAATCGTTGATCGTAGTGCTGGCCGGCAAATCGCGTCCCAGATCGGCCCGCCGCAAACTCTCTCGCAACTGTCCTAACGTGACGCCGCCACCCACGACAATCTGGTTCCCCGAGGGGCTAATGTGTTTAGGCAGACGATCAAACTCATCCTGGATATCGCCAACCAGCTCTTCGAAGATATCTTCCAGCGTAATCATGCCCACGACCGTTCCACCGGCACCACGCACCAATGCCAAGTGCAAATGTTCAGCCGTCATCCTCTTCAGTGCATCGCTGAGGTTCATCTCAATGGGCAAACTGATCAGCGGACGAATGATCTCTCGCAATACGGGATTGCCCGGGTGGGTCTTGGCCAAAAGCACCATGTCCTTGAACGTGACATAGCCCACAATCGTTTGGGGATCGGCCTTGCGAACGGTTACCGGAAATCGCGTATGCAAATCCATGTGCGCGATAATTAGGTTCTCACTCAGCGGAGCATCGGCCACCAGCATGACGATGTCTTCATCATCCATCATGATCTCGCCCACCTTGATGGCCGAGAGTCGACTCGCTTGCAAGATAATCCGCTCTTCCTGCATGCCAATCACTTGGCTTGCCCGAAGCAGATTCACTTGAGCCCGCAGTTCATGTAATCCACCTTGCGTTTCATCGGTGGGGCCTTTGAAGAACTTTTCAAACAGCGAAACAACCGCCATCGTCGCAAGTTCTAGCACCCAAACGGCCGGATAGAGCACAATGGTGCAAATCCACATGATCGGACTAAGGGTCACGCAGACAAGCTCGCTGTTCTTGATCGCGATGACCTTAGGAATTAGCTCGCCGACAACGATCGTGACTGCCGACAGAGGAAGCACTACCAGCGTCACCGCCAGCACATCGGCCCAATACGCCGACAACTTCCAGTAGCTTTCCAAAAATGGAGCCAAGGATTCTTCCGCACTGGCACCACCGGTTGCCGCAGCAATCGCACCTACCAGCGTGATCCCGAGCTGGACAACTGCCAGACTTCGCTCGGTACGCCCCTTCATCCGAAGCGCAGCAGTGGCTCCACGACGACGATTTTCTGCCAACGTCTTCAGTCGATCCACTCGGACCGAAGCCAGAGCGATCTCATACGCGGCAAGCAGGCCGTTGAGCACCAACATGACCAAGATGGTCAATAAGACCGATAGGCTCATAGCTGCTTAAACTGTTCTAGCGGAGAAAGAGGGTGGAGGAAAAACGTGCAGCGTCAGGCGAACACCAAACCCGCCACAAACGCAGCAAATAGCATACCAGCGATGCTACCACTGAGAAAGATCGAGTCGCTGAAGCGTTTCGGCCGTGGGAAAGCCCTCTTTGGTCCAGCCCCGAGCAAGATTGTAGGCGGCAATTCCTCGCGACAGTGACTCCGAAGTCAGTCGAGCCTCGGCATCATCGGATAAGGATTCCGAGAGGAACCGCTTGGGAAGCGTGTCCTCCAGAGGTCCCCAGCCTGCCTGAATGTTGAACATTTTCTTGGCCGTAACGATTCGCTGAGCCACTTGCCGCAACTCTTCGCCCGTGATGGCTTCACCGGTAATCGCCTGTAGGAACTCGGCGCTTTCGGCATAGAAATCAGAAAAGACCCCACGCAGAAACTTGCACAGGATCAACGAGTCCATCAAGGCCGCTTTGTCTTCACTCTCAACGACGAGGTCGCCTGCGTGCAGCGACATCTTTCGTCGGTCAACCGCCTCGGAAAAATCATGCTCGTACGCCCCACTACGATTATGATCCGCGCCGCGTGACCCCACCGCAAACCCCAGCGCCATCGTTTGCAAAGCCCGCGGCTCATAGCCAGGCAGTTCAAGCCCTTTCACTTGCGCTGCAAAGTCGATGCTGTTATGCCCCACATACTCGGCCAATGCACGGCTTCCTTCTGCGAGGTGCGCTCCTACACCTTGGCGAAAGGCAACTTGATCAATCACCTTCAGCAACCCTTCACCATCTCCAAACTGCAACTGGGATTCAGGAAGCAATCCGCGTTCGACACACTCCATGGCAAAGGCCAAGGTGCCCCCCAGGCTGATCGTGTCTAGCCCTAGCTCATCACAGCGTTTCGATGCCTTTAGCACCACCTGAGGATCATCAATGCCCAGAAGCGGCCCCAATGCAAAGAGGTTCTCGTACTCCAAACGCACCTTCTGGCCGTCGGTCGAAGAGCCATCGCTGCGAATGGAAAAGATGTGCTCGCAACCAATCGTGCAGGCCACGCAAGAAGATCGTGTCTTGGGATGCGACTCGGCCATCACTTCGGGAGAAAGTTGCTGCGCTCCTGCAAAACTACCGTCACGAAAATTGCGCGTTGGCAATGTCTTGAGCCGATTGAAGGTGAGCAGGTTAGATACCGTCCCTAGCTCACGATACTTGGCGGTTGCCGGACCTACCGACCGCTCAGAAAGGGACTTGGCCAGCTCAATCAGCCGTGTTGGATCTGCCCAGGTTGTTCGCTGCGTCCCCCTTACCGCAATGGCCTTGATGTTTTTTGAGCCCAGTACCGCTCCACTTCCCCCGCGTCCCGCGTGGCGACCATCGTGGGAAATCGTGGCATAGCGAACGAGGTTCTCACCTGCAGGCCCAATCACTGCAAAGCTGTAACTGGCACCAAACGTCTGCTTAAGCCAAGACTCTGTAGCGGAACAAGGCTTACCAGCAAGGTCCGGACAGGGCTGAACGGACACAACACCATCATCAATGACGAGCACCGAAAGCTGATGGGCCTTGCCGGTAATGACAATGGCATCGCTCCCCGCTTTCTTCCCATCGATGGCAAACCGGCTACTTGCTAAAGAATCGTTCAGCCGCCCCGTCAACGGACTTCGCCCAACAACCGCGAACTTGGCAGAGGTTGTTAGTGGACTACCAACAAGCGGGCTAAACACAAACGTCAGCAAGCTTGCTGGATCAAACGCATCTTTGCTGGCCGCTTCATGGGCCAACAGCAGATACGTACCAAGGCCGCTTCCCCCCAGATATTGCCGAACGACCTTCGCCGAGAGGGGGCGTTTCTCCGCAAGCCCCGAGGTCACATCAATCCAAAGGTAGTTGCCGTGGAAGCCGTGGAGTTTTTTAGGCGAGACGCTGCTGGATGCCATGGTCATCACTATCCTCCCGCATCCGCCGAGAGGATCAGCAAGGTGCTTCCCTTCGCAATGGGCGAGTCAGGAGCTTTGACGAACTTTTGCCCGTCACAGTTGATGGCATACTCTCTTCGCAGTTCTCCGTTTTGCATACATGCGTTAGCAAAAGCTGGCACTTGAGACGCAAGCCGGACCAACACTTCCTGCAGGGTCAAAACGTCACCGCCGTCTTCAATTTCGACTTGGGCAAGTTCTGCCCGAAGACGCGCAACACCGTAAAACTCGATATGAATAGCCATAGGTCCATGGTAGACCAAAAGAAAAAGGCCTACCAGGGTTAAAGCTGGTAGGCCTCGTAACGTTCGACGAATATCGAAGTTTATTAACCGACAAATCAGGCATTAATCCTTGAGCTCAACCACCCAGATATTGCGATATCGAACGGGGTTACCATGATCCTGAAGATAAAGTGGACCAGCATCGGGCCCTGGGCCGAGGGGCGAAGCAGTCGTGCCACGATCGGCTGGCAACTCCAGATCCTTGTGAATTAGCACGCCGTTATGCATCACGGTCATCTTCGCCTTCTGAATGACCTTGCCATCCTTGTCAAACTTCGCTGCATGGTATTCCACATCGTAGGTCTGCCAAGAAAGCGGCGGGTAGCACATATTCACATCGGGAGCCTTCACCGTATAGACGCCGCCGCACTCATTGTTTTCACCCCGCAGGCCAAACGAGTCTAGCATTTGCACTTCATACCGCCCTTGCAAATACATGCCACTGTTTCCACGGCCTTGCCCACGATCTTCTGGCTGATACGGAATACGAAACTCGATATGCACCTTGTGACTGCCAAACTTGGGCTTGCTGGTGCAGCCCTGAATGAGGAGATCATCCTCCGTCACCTTACCACCTTCAAACTGGTTTTGGTTTTTGCCACCAAACAGAACGACGGCCCCTTCTGGTGCCTTCGCTCCTAGCGTCGGTGACGAGCGATTCACCTTCCCTAGCGAGCCAATTTCCTGATTCCCTTCAACTACCGAAATCTTGGCCATGCCATCCTTCACGACCGCCTGAATGCCTTCAGCGCTGAACGTGACGGCTCCATCCTTGAGCGTTCCATCCACTTCCTTGCGTTCACTCTTGTCCCAGCCATCGCCTGGCAGTCCGCCGATATAACCCACCGCCCGAAACGTTCCCTTTCCCAGGGCAATCACTTGCAAGCCAATCTTCACGTCGGCGTTTTCACCTTTGACCGTACCAGAGTACTCACCCTGAAAAGCAAAATCCTCATCCGTCTTGCTTGGATCCGAATAGGCAGGGCCAGCAATTGCCGCCGACGTCAGCCCCAGCAGCATCAGACTTACCATGAACCATTGACGCATCGAAAAGCTCCTCAAGGGAAAGGGCTCTAGGTCTCAAGCCGTTGCGTTTCAACAGTTGAAACGCCAGAAAGACCCAAAGCATCTAAATGACTTCGCAAAAACAACTTACCGCTAAATCTAGAAGGATTTTGCCGGCGCCGCGTTTGACTCGCAACTGCCAGACCCGAAAAATAGACCAAGATTTCTTGTTCCGCCGCGAATACCTACCTAGCGGGGCACAGTTTTCATCCGCCCTTTAAATGCCAACCACGCGAAAACGGGAGACAAATCCGCCCGGAGAATTGCCATGATGCCAACCCCAACCAGCCAAGCGGCAAACGTCCATCCCTTGCACGATTCGTCAGAATTACCCGCTGTTCCGGCAGAATGGCAAGCAGCCGGAATGGTCACCCTTCCGCTACTTGGGGCAATGCTGATCGATGTTGCTGACTTTTTCAGCCTCGGGCCCCAAGGCATAGCCATTGGCGCACTTGTTGGAGCGCCCTGTGCCTGGTGGGTCGCTAAAACCTTTGGCCTTTCCCAAAAGTCACGCCTGGTTGCGGCCCTCGCAGCAGCCATTTACTGCGCTGTTCCGTTTACGGAATTAATCCCTGCCGCCACGATCCTGGCGGGTGCAACAGAACTCGTTCGGTACGGCCGAACCAAACGTACCAGCGCCGCCTAGCCCCCACTTGCCCCTTGCCAGAGGTTACACTTTTCAGAGTGTAGCGGCCGAATCTCTCCCGCCGCCATGACCGTGGGTCTTTCGTGCAAGGGCAAGGCATTTCTATGTCGACCAGTTCAGTAGCGCCACGTCGCGTTAGTAATCCTCCGTCAACGCCAACCATCAATTCTTCTGGTAGCAATGGCGGTTCGCAGCGACTGGTCTCCTTAGACGCCTACCGTGGTTTTGTGATGCTGGCCATGGCGTCCGGCGGGTTCGGCATCGTGGCCGTCGCTAAGCACTTTCCCGACAATCCCACCTGGCAACAACTGGCCCATCAATTTGACCATGTGCCTTGGATCGGCAGTTGCTTTTGGGACATGATCCAGCCTTCCTTCATGTTCATGGTCGGTGTGGCATGTGCCTTTTCTTACGCGGCTAGGCAAGCCCGTGGCGATTCCTACGCCAGCCTCGTCTTTCACGCAGCCTGGCGCGCCGTGGCTCTTACTCTGCTTGGCATTTTCTTGAGGTCTAATGGTCGGCCCCAAACCAACTTCACCTTTGACGATGTGACAACCCAGATTGGCCTGGGCTACTTCTTTCTGTTTTTGCTTTGGGGACAACCTCGCAAAATACAGGCCATCGCGACCGGACTGATTCTAGTTGGTTACTGGGCGTTGTTTTTCTTTTGGCCCCTTCCGCCGGCCGACTACGACTGGCTCGGAGCAGGAATCAACGAACAATGGCAGCACTTGCCGGGCCATTTAGCGCACTGGGAGAAAAACGCCAATCCTGCCCACTACTTCGATGTCTGGTTCATGAACTTGTTTCCACGGCCAGAGCCCTTCAAGTTCAGTGGGGGCGGCTATCAGACCCTCAGCTTCATCCCGTCGCTGGCCACAATGATTTTTGGCCTGATGACAGGAGACCTCCTTCGCAGCAATTTGAGCGGGGCCCAAAAGTGGGTCTGGCTCATGATTTTGGGCGTCGTTGGCGTGGGAGTTGGCTACGCCATGAATGAACTCGGCATCTGCCCCGTGGTAAAGCGTATCTGGACACCAAGCTGGGCCATCTACAGCACCGGTTGGGCCTTGATTCTATTGGCCACATTCTATGCGGTTGTCGACCTTGCCGGCCAGCGCTGGCTCGCGTTTCCGTTTGTTGTCGTCGGAAGCAACAGCATCGCTATTTACTGCATGACTTGGCTTATCGCGGGCTGGATCATTAGCACACTTACTTGCCACTTAGGAGCCGGAATCCTTAGCCTCTACCAGACCGACCCCGACCTATTTCACAACAAAGAGTTCATTTACAAGCCGATGGTCACTAGCGGTTTGCGACTGCTCGTGTATTGGCTGATTTGCCTGTGGATGTATCGTCGCAAGATCTTTTTGCGTATCTGAGGCCTCCTGTCATTCAGCCTCATATAGGTGCTGACCACGGATATACATCTCAACGCTTCGTGGCAAACGGTAACGAATAGACCGTTTGTCCTTGATGCGGTTGCGAATGTCGGTACTGCTCAAATCGATGATCGGCATCGAGATCTGGAACGATTTGATCTCTGCCAGTCGCTCAGCGGTGACCCATTTGGCAAACGAATCCCAGGCCGGTTCGGGCGATCCTGGGCGTCGTACGACTAGGGGAATTCCAAGGCGACAGATCTCCTCTGGTTCTCGCCAAGTAGGAAAGTCCGCCAGCGAATCCCCGCCCATCAAAAAGTAGAAGGAGTCCTCGGGATGGGCTGCCACCAAGGCTCGCAAGGTCTCGACGGTGTAGCTTATCCCGCCACGGTCAAGCTCCAACGTAGAGACGGCGAACTGCGGATGTCCGCCAATTGCAAGTTCCAACATCTCCTGACGATGCTTCCCCGATGCCAAAACACGGTCCGGCTTGTGTGGCTGTACTGCACAAGGCATAAACCAAATCTGATCTAAGCGAGCCCCCTCCAGGCAAGACTCCGCCAGCAACAAGTGTGCTTGGTGGACTGGATCGAAGGAGCCCCCAAATATGCCAATTCGCATGGTAGACCGTTCAAAAAGCCTGAAATCACTGGGATAAACCGTGTCGCATCTAATCGCTCTGTTGATCTTGGCATGCGGCGACACCAAGGTCTAGCCCAGGCATCCGGACCAGATCTACGCAACTAGGTCTAATGCGTCCGATACGTCGTACTCACTATCAAGGGGCTGTTCAATCTGATTGAAATAACGATTGCAAGAGAGTCGATGGCTTTTGTAAATATCGCTGAGCACTCTCGCCGATTGCAAAAGATAGGTGGTAATCACAATGGCGTTCGCCTGCCTCACATTGACCACCGCCACAATTCGCAAAGTGCCTCTTCTACCTCCCGCACGATCGGGACGAGCTTCTCTATGGCCACGAGCAACCAGCAGGCGATGGTTAGTCTCTCGATTGATCTCGAACTAGAGATCGCCGGGCGAAGCGATTGGCTCGAAGACCAGCTTTCCACCCAATCGTCAGCGCTAGTACAGCTCTTGCGGTCACATCAGTTTCCCGCCACTTGGTGCGTGGCAGATCCTGCCGCTTCGGCGGCCGTCGAAGGGATCATGGCCAGCAATGCCGCCAACACGGTCGCCGTCCTTGCCGACCGATCCTGGCTGGGAACCTACTATCCCCTCGCTTGGCAATCCGCAGAACTGACTCGCCGCTTTGGACGTGCACGCCAAGCCGGACTCACCCTCAGCACGTTGGCGTTGCACAATGTTGAAGCTTCCCCTTCAACTCCGCTATTGCGACACCACGGAATTGAAACCGTACGGCTGCCTGCTAGGCCACTTTTGCCGGGCTCAAGCGGCAAACTTTCCCCAAATTCATCTCTCCAGCCAGCGACCAGCTTAGTCGAGGCTTGGGAATGGCCCGCGTACACCCCCTGGTGGTCTCCTTGGAAGCGAGATCCGATGCACCATGCGATGCGGATGATCTCCCAGGGCATTCCCATTCACTGGGTCATTGATGGTCAACAGTTGGCCACGCAAGGAGATCGCTTGCTAAGCCGTATCGATCGTACGGTCGCGCGACTGTTGGAGATGCAAAAGCAACGTCAGCTTTTGATCTGCACCCTGGAAGAAAGTGCGTCGACACGGCAAACGCTAGAACCAGATGCACTATTGCAGGATCATGTTCCTGCAAAACTGGTGAGAAACTCTGCCGCCTAAATCAATTCTTCTGGCCCGATGACACCCCGAAGGGCAATGCGGGCAGTTAGAGGCAGGCTAGAACACAAGCGTTACACTTGCTCTTTGAAAGTGGTCCAACTGGCATAACCCAGCAACAGGCCACACACCATCATGGCAATGTCCATGAGCAGACTAGCACCGCGAAACGGCGCCAAGGAGGCTGCCGCGAACGAGGCGACTAGGTCGAATAAAAACAGTGCAAGGACCAAGACGGCTACAACCATCCCGGCTAAACAGAGCGCCTTCGGCATTCGGAAGCTTTCCTCTAAGTTGCTCGGCGACCGTAGCCGCACCTCACGCACCAAACTTGGTCTCAGTATAATTCGGCGTTACCCACTGTCACCTACACTCAAGGGGTTTTTCGATTCCAGTTTTAGCGGTTTTGTGGACTTTTGCGAGCCCAAGTGTTCGAAAGTCGCAGGTTGGTGGGGGGGATTCCGTCGGATTGCCGCGACTTCGTCCCTTTTTGCCCCCCTGCTCTGCTCTCTGGTCATTCCAAATCTACACCCCATGACTAACTCACCTTTGCAAGATTTAACCGCCTCACAGGCCATGTTTCGGCAGGCGATGGCGGTCCACCAAGACTGGCTCTATCTCGACCATGCCGCCGTGGCCCCGATTTCGTTGCCCGCCAAAGCCGCGATAGCCGATTGGGCCGATCAAGCAACACAAAGCGGGGATGTTCATTGGCTTTCATGGAGCCAAAAAGTAGAGGAAACCCGCTTAGCCGCTGCCAACCTGATTCAGGCCTCACCGCAGGAAATCGCCCTCGTCCCCAACACGACTGCCGGCTTGGGGATCATTGCGGAAGGCTTTCCTTGGAAGCCCGGCGATAATGTTGTCACCTTTGCACACGAGTTCCCCTCCAACCGCTATCCCTGGCTCCATCTCGAAAGCCGGGGGGTTGAGGTGCGAACCATCGAAGTGACACACGGCCAAGTTGACCTGCAAAAACTGGCGGAAAACATCGATCACCATACGCGAATCGTGGCCGTTAGCTGGGTCGGGTATTGCAGCGGTTATCGGCTGGACGTGGCCGAACTTACTCGTCTGGCGCATGACCGAGGAGCTCTTGTTGCCCTCGATGCCATCCAAGGCCTGGGGGTCTTTTCTCTTGACGTTCAGGCGACCGGCGTCGATTTTGTCGCCGCCGATGGCCATAAATGGATGCTTGGTCCCGAAGGAGCCGGCATTTTCTTTGTTCGGCAGGAGCATCTTTCGCGGCTACGTCCACAACAGGTGGGCTGGAACAGCGTGGCTCGTCCCTATGACTTTGCCAATATTGACCTCACCTTTCGCCCTTCGGCCGCACGGTTTGAGGGAGGCTCGCAAAACATGGCGGGCATGATTGCTCTGGGCGCCAGCCTAAAACTACTCCAAGCAGCCGGAGCCGGACCACAAACTTCCCAGGTTGGGACCTTGGTCCTCCAAAACGCGGATTACCTCGCGGACCGGCTTGTCGCTTTAGGTGGAAAGCTGCTTTACCCCCGCCCCGAAGACCATCGCTCCGGGATTGTTACCCTGGATTTTCCTGGCAAAGATCCGCAGCAACTTCGCGAACAACTGTTGAAAAAGCAGATTGTCTGCAGTTGCCGCGGCGGCGGACTTCGATTCAGCCCCCATGGCTATAACACCCTGGACGAGATGGATGCCGTGGCTAGGGCCATCGCTCAGCTCGTCTAAAATAGGTCCCAATACGTTCCCGGTTCGGCCAGTCGACGGCAAGGTTCCCGCCGGTCTAAACTAGTTTGGTCCAGCGGGATCGTGGCACGCTCTCAACCCTCATTAAAAAACATCAGCCGAAGGCAGGTCCCCATGGAACCCTCTAGCACGCCCCAAAACCCGTATTTGGCCGCTCCTTCGGAGGAATGGGTAACGGCGCAAGCGGTTCCCACGAATCAGCCACGCTGGAGGACAACACTGGCAATCATCGCCATGGTTTTGGGAACAATGGGATTTGCCAACGGTGGTTTATCGCTGCTGGGCGTACTGTTCGGTGGTCAGCTGCAGAAGGCCTTTATGGCTCCATCCATGGCACAAGGCAGAGGCAACAACCCTGCCGCTGCAGAAATGGACGCCATCATGCGCCGCTATCAGCAAGACCTGATCGCGGTCCAAGAGGAGAACTGGATTCCAAATATAATCCTGGCCATCCTACACATCGTATCGGGCGTCCTTTTGTTTTGGGGTGCTCTAAGCGTCCTGAGCAAGTTCAATCATGGTAACGCTTGGCTTCGTAGTGCATGCCAGTTTGCCGTTGTGTTTGAAGTTGGTCGTGTCATTCTCGCAACGTACATTGTCTTTGAAACCAAGCCTGTCATTGAGCGATTTTTCACGGACTTCATGCGAGTGGGCCAAGCGAATGCCCCCGCCGGTACGAATGAACTGATGCGCACAACCATGACCGTTTCGCTTTACGTAGGGATTGCCATTCAGTGGATATTCATGCTGATTAAGTCCACCTTTTACAGCATTACCGCCGTCTATTTTGGTCGCCTCATCAAAGCCGAAAAAGAGGCCGCTTCAAACCCAGCACCTATCGTCACCACGTAGTGATCAAACAGACGCAGCACTTTCCCTGGCCCACCTCTTGAACTCGCTCCAAGCCTAGCCATGACCCGAACCGACTCTCGTATTGCCGTCTATACAGGCTCTTTTGACCCAATCACGCTGGGACATCTGAATGTCATTCAGCGCAGCGCACGGCTTGTCGATCGACTGATCGTGGGGATCGGCCTCAATACTGAAAAGACCTCCCTCTTTTCGTCCGATGAACGCGTTAAGCTGGTCACCCAGGCAACGTCGCACATTCCCAATGTCGAGGTTCGGGCGTTTGACGGCCTGGCCGTCGAATTTGTCCGGCAATGCGGTGCCAGCGTGATGATCCGCGGTGTTCGCCCACTGACCGATTTAGCGGGCGAATTCACGATGATGTTGGCCAACCGGCATCTCGATCCAGGAATCGAAACCGTCTTCTTGATGGCCGATGAAGAGTTCGTGCATATCAGCAGCTCGTTGATCAAGCAGATCACCCAACTGGCGAATGATGAAATGCTCTCGCGGTTTGTCCCACGCGAGATCATTCCTGCCCTGCGCGCTAAATTTGCGTCCCGCGGGAAGTAGCCCAAGGCTCATTCCCACGGGATTGTCACACACCGAATGGAAGTCAGCTCGGCAAATTAGCTTGGCATCGCGGCAATCGCTCGGAAGTCAGCCTTCAAAGAGCGATAGATCTGTTGATAGAGCGGAAAGCCCGCATCGTACAACTTGGCAGTTTTCTTGTCGAACGGCGTGCGGCTAACCACGCGAATTGTCGCGTTGCATGCCTCTTCAATGTTCTTAAAGGCACCTGCCCCGACGGCGGCCAACAAGGCAACGCCATAGCCAGGACCTTGTTCCGCATTGATGGTAACAACGTCTTGGCCAAACACGTCGGCTTGCATTTGTCGCCATAGTGGACTCTTGGAACCACCTCCCGAAGCACGAATCTGCTTCACAGGTACGCCCATCTCTTTGATGATTGCTAGGCTGTCACGCATCGCATACGTAACCCCCTCCATCACCGAACGGGCCAAATGTCCCCGTCCATGCTTGAGCGTTAGCCCCACAAACGCGCCGCGAGCCAATGGGTCTGCATGAGGTGTTCGCTCCCCTGCTAGATACGGCAAGAAGAACAGCCCTTCACTCCCTGCCGCGACCGCAGCCGCCTCTTGATTGAGGATCGCATAGGGATCACGCCCTCCCTTGGTCGCCAGATCTTTGCATACCTGTTCGGTAAACCACTGCAAAGAACCGCCGCCAGTCAAACTAACCCCCATCATGTGCCACTTCCCATGCACCGCATGGCAGAAGGTATGCAGTCGCCCGGCCGGGTCGATCTGCACTTCGTCACTATGCACGAACATGATCCCGCTCGTGCCGATGGATGTGGAAAGTGTCCCCTTGGAAACAACCCCTGTACCAACCGCATTGGCTGCACAGTCACCCGCTCCACCCACCACAACACAGTCCGTCGTTAGGCCAAGGAGCTTGGCCGCTTCGACCGTTAGCTTTCCAGTCACTTCTTCGGATTCATAGCATTTGGCAAGTAAGCTCTCGTCCAATTGCAGCTTGGACAGCAGCTTCTTCGACCAAGACCGCTTAGCCACATCAAGCAGCAACATGCCGCTGGCATCGGAAACATCCGTGGCAAATTCGCCTGTTAACCGACGACGCACATCGTCCTTTGGCAAAAGTACCTTTACGGTACGAGCAAAGTTCTTCGGCTCATGATTGCGCAGCCACAGGATCTTCGGGGCAGTAAACCCAGTCAGTGCTGGATTGGCAACCATCTGGATCAGCTTCTTACGCCCACCAGCCAAGGACTCAATCTCTTGGCACTCTGCCTCGGTCCGCTGGTCATTCCAAAGGAGTGCGGGGCGCACCACCTGGTTATTTTTGTCCAAGAAGACCGAGCCATGCATCTGCCCTGAAAGACCAATCGCCTTCACATCAGCTGGCTTCAACTTCGCCTTTTTCATGACGGCGCGAATCGTCGCGACAGTTGCCTTCCACCAGTCTTCGGGATCTTGCTCGGTCCACAGCGGCTTGGGAATGTGCAGCGGATAAGACTGTGAAGCCTCCGCTAAAATGTCCCCTGCCTCATTGATCACTAAGGTCTTTGTGCCCGAAGTTCCAATATCAACGCCAAGAAAATGACCCATCGCGAAGCTTACTCCAGAAAGGGTGTCCCTAACTGCATGTGGTGAAGAGGATTTTAGGCCGCCCCCAATGCTTCCTCGAAAGAAGTCAAGCTGGGAGCCTCCCCATCAAAGCTACGCAGAGTAACATAAGGAATGTAGCTTTGCCCACTCCCCTTCCCCGGGCCGGTTTTTCACGTCCGTTTTCCGAATTTTGCCATGACAACTGCCCCACAATCGCTGCCCCTTTCTCGTAGCCCCGAAATGCTTAGCTGCGGAGAAACGGCCCTCCTAGTCATTGATGTCCAAACAAAACTATTGCCTGCGGTCCAGCATGCACCGCGCATCGTCCACAACATCCAGCGGTTGGCCCAAGGTGCCCGCCTGCTGGATGTTCCTGTCCTGGCAACCCAGCAATACCCTCAAGGCCTCGGACCGACCGTCGCCGAACTCACTCCGCACTTGACCAAAATCTGGGACAAGCGTGCTTTTAGCATCGGGGAATGTGGCGAACTAATCGCCCACCTGCAGGCGGCCGGCATATTTAAGGTCCTGGTATGTGGGATCGAGGCCCATGTTTGCGTCGCCCAATCGGTGCTCGACCTGCTTGCGAACGGCTTCCGGACGTTTGTCGCCGTTGACGCCACAAGTAGTCGGAATTCGCTCGATGCAGAAACCGCTCTGCGTCGGCTCGATTCTGCCGGCGCTACCCTGCTCACCACCGAGGCAGCCCTGTTCGAGCTTTGCCAAACCAGTGCTCATCCACAATTCAAAGCGATTAGCGCGCTGGTCAAAGATTCACCGCCAACCTAATTTCCTTGGCAATCTAATTGCCAAGTGACCAAATGGTACCAGACACGAATCAGAGCCACGGGCCCAACACACCATGCTTTATGAACTGTTGACAAGCTCTTGGACTCTCTTCCTGGCGATCGACCACTTGATTGTCATTGCGATTGCTTCGTCGCATGTAGTGCTCACGAAACGCGATAGCAGGGCTGCCCTCGGTTGGATTGGCGTCATTTGGCTGGCACCTTTTGTGGGCGGAATGTTGTATCTGGTTTTCGGCATTAATCGCCTGCGTCGCAAAGCCCGGCAGATGCGGATGCCCAGCAGGCCAACAACCAGTCCACCCCTTAACAGTGTTTTACTCTCGCCAACGGCGACCCAGGCACTCAGCCGAACCATTGGTCACGAGGGAAGCCATCTGCATCACCTTGCCGACTACGTGTCACGCATTAGCAACCAACCCCTGCTCGATGGCAATCAGGTTCAACTGCTGGCCGACGGTGATATTGCCTACTCGAAAATGCTGGCAGCCATCGATTCTGCTCAGCAATCGATCGGACTTTCAACCTACATTTTTGACAATGATGACGCGGGACGAGAATTCGTTGCCGCACTCGCTCGCGCCAAAGACCGAGGCGTTGAAGTGCGCGTCATCGTCGACGATGTGGGAACTCGCTACAGTTGGCCCTCGATCAAAGGCCCACTGCGCAAACATAAAATCCCGTTCACCACGTTTTTACCAACGCTCGTTCCTTGGCAATTGCAGTACACGAACCTTCGCAATCACCGCAAGCTGCTAATCATTGACGGGCGGCATGGATTCACGGGGGGCATGAATATCCGGCAAGGGCACCGGGCTACCAACCCTGGCCCATCCCCCATTCATGACATCCATTTTGAAATTGAGGGGCCAACGGTGGCCCACCTGCAAGAGACCTTTGTCGATGACTGGGCCTTTTGCACCGGCGAAGACCTCGATGGTGATCGTTGGTTTCCTGACATTGTCCCCGAAGGTTTTCTGCTGGCACGCGGGCTGCCGGATGGCCCCGACTCGCACCTGGATCAAATCCGCCAAACTATGCTGGGGGCCCTTAGCTGCGCACAGCGTTCGGTAACGATCATTACCCCCTACTTCCTCCCCGACCAGCCACTAATCTCTGCCCTGGGCGTGGCAGCCATGCGCGGCGTCGAAGTAAAGATCCTCATCCCAGAGCAAGGGAATCTGGCACTCGTCCAATGGGCATGCACGGCACAACTCTGGCAAGTCCTCGAACAGCAGTGCCGTGTCTTTTTAACTCCCCAGCCCTTTGATCACAGCAAGATCATGCTCGTGGATGGACTGTGGAGCTTGTGGGGCTTTGCCAACTGGGATACACGCAGTTTGCGCCTCAATTTCGAATTCAATGTCGAGGCGTACGATCCCGAACTGGCCCGCAAATTAGGCCAAGTCATTGCTGAAAAACTAACTCTCGCCAAAGAGATCACCTTGGCGGATGTAGATGCTCGCCCACTATGGATGAGGCTTCGCGATGCCTTTGCAAGGCTTGCACTGCCGTACTTGTAATCTGCCGGCTTACTATTTGCCGCTTACTTGGCTCATTACCGCATCGGGGATGTTGAAGTTCGACGAAACGGACTGCACATCATCATGGTCGTCCAAAAGTTCCACAAGTTTCAGCACCATGGCTGCCACATCGGCATCTTCTACTTCGACGGTGTTGCTTGGAATCCGCGTGATGTCTTTGGCATCAATCTCAATTCCGGCAGCGGCAATTGCCTCGGAAACGGTTACGAACATGTCTGGCGTTGTCAGGACTTCAAAGCTGTCCCCTTCACGCTTCACATCGTCCGCCCCTCCCTCCAATGCGACCTCCATCAAACGGTCTTCTTTGACCTTGTTGGCAGGAATCACAATCACTCCCTTGCGTTCAAACATCCAGCCAACGCAGTTCGTTGCGCCAAGTTTTCCGCCGTGAGTCTCAAAGATCTTGCGAATCTCCGGAGCCGTCCGATTGCGATTGTCGGTCATGATTTCGCAGAGGACTGCCACACCACCAGGACCATAGCCCTCGTACAGCATCTCCTCCACTTCGCCACCGTCAAGTTCGCCCAAACCACGCTTAATGGCGCGCTCAATGTTGTCCTTAGGCATACTGACGGCCTTAGCATCCGTAATCGCCGCGCGCAACGCGAATTGGCTGCAGGATCGCCGCCGCCCAAACGGGCTGCAACGATGATCGCCTTGGCCAATTTCGTCCACAGCTTTCCACGCTTGCTGTCTACGGCGGCCTTCTTGTGTTTGATATTGGCTGAGTGCGAATGTCCGGCCATGAATTTGTCGTCGCCAAGAAAAAAGTGACAAAGGAAAACGGCCGACTGGGTGCAGTTTTGGACAATCCCCAATCCATGCCGGCTGCGAATGCCAATTCCTGATAGTACTTGCCCCACCCGCAGCCTATAAAGAGGGCATCACAACTCTTGACCTTGCAACAGCTTACGCCGCCCGCTTTTACACTCGGCCCCGTCGCAAAAGTCCATCTCACACGGCTAGGTCCACCCCAAACCGCCCATTGGTGGATAGGAATCCAAGTCCGTTCCTCGGCAAAGACCGCTTCCTAGAAGGTCGATCGGGCCGCTTTGTCTTGCTCCTCCAATACTCAACCTCTCGCACAAACAGATCACCACAAAGAACCACCAAAACAACTACATCAAGCTATATCGCATTGCCGAAAGCCGCTTTCGGGAAGAATTCCTTCCATTGATCCTTGCCAGTCCGGCCCCTTTGTTGCTATCCTCGTAGGGACTGGAGAGGAAATACTCTCCAAGAGTCGATTTCCCGACGGCGGCAGTTTTTTGTTGGGCAGCGTTTCCTTGCTGTCCCCACGCAATGCCCATCGCCGTGGCTATATCAGCTTCGGCCCATGGCTTTTTTCTTCACTGACCGCCCTGTCACTTTTTCCATGAATGGTTCGTATTTTGATCGTTTGCACCCACAGCGAAATTCCATTGCGGTGCTAAACACAATTCCTTTCACTGACCGCCGTGAGGCGTTTCGCAATTACCTTTGTTGATGGCCGCCGTGAGGCGTTCCGACGTATTACCAACCACATGAACCCGTGATGAGGCCGCTTGGCGTGTTTGCCAACAGCAGCCCTTTCTTTTCCTATTGAGCCTAAAATGAATCGCTATGAATCTGGTCGCCCCGCGCGGCGACCGCAATCAAGGTCCCCAACGTTATTCCAAGCGTCCGTCCTCGAAGGGGAGACCCCCACGTCGTCGGTCCGCAAACACGACACCAAAGGCACCAGACCCTCGTGGTGAGCGTTTGCAAAAAGTGCTTGCCGCTGCGGGCATCGGTAGTCGTCGAGATTGCGAAGAGCTAATCTCCACTGGTCGTGTTGAAGTGAATCGTCAAGTCGTCACGGTACTTGGTACTCGTGTCCATGCCGACACACAAGAAATTCGCGTTGATGGCACCATCATCAAGACGCCGAAGAAGCACTACTTCCTGATCAACAAGCCCGTTGGCGTGGTCACTACCAACTACGACCCCAGTGGCCGTACGCGGGTCATCGACCTTGCCCCAACGCAAGACCGAGTATTCCCCGTGGGTCGACTTGATCGCTCTAGCGAAGGGCTGATTGTTGTTACCAACGATGGCGAATTTGCCAACTTGCTAACACACCCACGCTACGGCGTTCCCAAGACCTACTTGGTACGGGTTGCTGGCATGCCAACTTCAGAAGACCTCTTCAAGTTGCGCAAGGGCATTTACCTGTCCGATGGCTTCTGCCGCATTGAGTCGGTAAAGATCAAGAGCCGGCACGGCCAAAGCACTGACCTAATCATGGTGCTAAACGAAGGCAAAAACCGCGAAATCCGCCGAGTTTTGGCCCGACTTGGCCACAAGGTCGTTCGCCTCATGCGTTTGGCTGTTGGCACGCTGAAGCTGGGCGAATTGCCAACCGGTGCATGGCGAGTGCTGCTTCCCACCGAAATCGAAAAGTTGCGTGAATTGGCATTGGCTGAGGCACCACGCGCTGCCGTTACCGCAGAAGCCGCTGCCAAGGCAGAACGACGCGCCTCTGCTGCCGGATTCGAAGAATCTGGCCCTGCTCTAACGACCGAGATTACGGACTCGGGTGAAGCCACAGACGCACTAACCCTCAGCGACTTTAGCGCCGCTGGCCCGGACGGCCTGGATAGCGAACTGGCTGGCCTATTGTCGGCTGATGACGAAGAATTCTCGATGGCCGACTTCACTGAAGTCGACGCCAGTGAATTGGAAGAAGAGTTTGGCACGTCCGACGAGTGGACCGGCGAAGGGGATGATGAACCTTCTGTTCCGAAGAAGAGCCGAGCCAGAAAGCCAAAGAAGCCACGCACTCCCAAGGCCTCTGATGAATCAGGCCTGGAAGATGCCGACGTTTTGGATGAGCAAGATGAAGAATCCAGCATCGACCTCTCCGACGCGTTCGAACTTTCCGACGACGCCGAAGAAATCGTGGACGATTTCGGCGAAGAGGATGTAGAAGGACTGCTCGGTGGAGACTTCGAAGTTAGTCGTGGCAAAACGCCAGGCCCCGGTGCCGGCAACGTGCTCGACTACGATGAAGATGCCGCAGAGCCCAACGGCGGTGAAGAACACGCTCCCCGCGAGCAACAGCAAGATCGTGGCGCCCCTCGTGGTCGCCAGCGTGACGACCGTGGTCCTCGTGACCGCGGCCCTCGCAACTTTGGCGATCGCCCTCGATTCGGCGGACGGGATGACCGAGGACCACGAGGTGGTTTCGGTGGCCCCAACCGTGGCGGTGATCGTGGCGACCGTGGTTTTGGCCCTCCCGGCCAAGACCGTTTCCCGCGCCGCAAGGTACGAGAGTACGGACCTGAAAAGAGCTTCGGCGTAGACCAAGGTGTCGGCGAACAACCAGAAGGTGCCAGCGAAGGGGGCGAGCAAGATCGTTCTTTCAGTGGTCCTCCACGCGGACAATTCCGTGACAACCGTGGCCCCGACCGTGGTGGCCCTCGTGGCGCTCGCGGTTTTGCTCCTCGCGGTGACCGACCTCGCTTTGAAGGTCGCGGTCGTGATGATCGCGGCGGAGATCGTGGTGGCCCGCGCGGTGACCGTGGTTTCGCCCCTCGGGGTGATCGCGGCTTTGCTCCTCGCGGCGACCGTCCTCGTTTTGAAGGTGGTGGAGACCGCGGCGGTCCACGTGGTGACCGTGGTTTCGCACCACGCGGCGATCGGGGCTTTGCTCCTCGTGGTGATCGGCCTCGCTTTGAAGGCGGTGGCGGACGCGATGATCGGGGCGGAGACCGTGGTGGTGATCGTGGTGGCCCACGCGGCGATCGCGGTTTTGCTCCTCGCGGCGACAGGGGCTTTGCTCCTCGTGGCGAGCGTCCTCGGTTTGAAGGCGGCGGCGACCGGGGCGGAGATCGTGGTGGTGATCGCGGCGGCCCACGTGGCGACCGTGGATTTGCACCTCGCGGTGATCGGGGCTTTGCTCCTCGTGGTGATCGTCCTCGCTTCGAAGGCGGTGGCGACCGGGGCGGAGATCGTGGTGGAGATCGCGGCGGCCCTCGTGGTGACCGTGGTTTCGCTCCTCGCGGAGATCGCGGTTTTGCCCCACGCGGCGACCGGGGCTTTGCTCCTCGCGGTGACCGCCCTCGCTTTGAAGGCGGCGGCGGTGGTGGACGCGACGACCGCGGCGGCCCTCGTGGCGACCGTGGGGATGGCCGTCCCCGTCGGGAGGAGTTTGGCGGCGGCGGTTCTCGTGGTAGAACAGGGGGCGGTGGTTTTGCCCCTCGTGGCGGAAGTCGGTTCGGCGGCGGAGATCGCGGTCGTCCAGGCCCACGTGGCGGTTTTAATAAAGGTCGAGGACGCAACGACGGAGACCGTTCGTAATGAATCCCCTGCACGCCAGTTACTATGCGGACCATGCTGTTCAGCACACAGCCCGGATCGTGGACAACGAGCAACTGGCGCGGGATACATTCCGAGTTCGTTTAACCTGCCCGGAACTCGCCACTCGTGCGATTCCGGGGCAGTTCGTCATGCTAAAAATCGCCGGCTTCCAAGATCCTTTGATCGGCCGGCCCTTTGCCATCTTTGATGTCGGCCCTGGCACAGGGCGAGACATTGACTACCTCGACGTGGTTTACCTCGTCAAAGGCAAGCTCAGTTCTGCGCTCGCCAAAATGCAGCCCAACCAGCAAATAGAAGTCTGGGGGCCACTAGGCAATGGCTTTGACTCCACCCCCGTTGATCATCTGATCATGGTCGCGGGAGGCATTGGCCAAACTCCCTTTCTTACCCTGGGGCAAGAATTCCTCGGTTCTCGCCAATTCGGCAGCCCGCCACGAATGGTGCAGCCCGCCAAGCGAGTTACCCTGCTCTACGGAGCACGTTCGGCCGAGTATTTGGCCGGGGTGCCAAGCTTTGAAGCCGCTGGCATTGATGTACAGATCGCCACCAATGATGGCTCTCGAGGCCAAACAGGCCTTGTTACAGACCTTCTAGACAAAGTCCTAAGCGAAAAGGCGTTCGCAGATACCCGTGTGGTTTGCTGCGGCCCAGAACCGATGATGCACGCTGCAAGCGCCGTCGCCCAGCGTCACGGAACTCCCTGCCAAGTCTCGCTCGAAACGCCAATGGCCTGCGGCATTGGCATTTGCTTCACCTGCGTTGCCAAGGTGAAGACCGACGATGGCGAGTGGGATTACAAGCGGACCTGTGTGGAAGGTCCTGTCTTCGACGCCGAAAAGATCATCTGGTAGTTACCAGCGCGGCGAGGTCCTCAAGCACCAAACAGGCCATTGCCGTCAGCGCTACCTGCATCCAGCAAGAAACATCGGCGCATAAAAAAGCGAAATAGCCTTTTCAGCTACCTCGCTTGAATTTCATCACCGCGAACAAACCACCCAAAACTAGGCAGTCTTAGCGGTCTTGCCCTTGGCACCCTTAAGCAGGCTCGACAGGCGGCTCTTCGTACGAGCAGCGGCATTCTTGTGAATGACGTTCTTCGCACCGGCGCGATCAAGCTTCTTGGTGGCGTTACGGAATTCCGTCTCGGCCTTCTCTAAATCGCCAGCCGCAACAGCCTCGCGAACCTTCTTGATTTGCGTCTTTACAGAAGACTTCGTGGCACGATTAACGGCACGACGCTCGAGACTTTGACGATGACGCTTCTTGGCACTTTTCGTTGTTGGCATGGCTTAACGCAAACCGCTTCCACAAAAGGACTTTATTCCACTCACATTCCACTGATTAATTACCACGGAAAACCTTGGTCCCAGCGGTAATCCGGTAATATCTCAGATTTTGCGAGCCTTGTCTAGCCACGCAGCCGCATCACGGTAGCCCCCCGGCCGAACCACAATCGCGGATAAATATTCTATCGCTTTTTCCTTTGCGCCTAAGCTGGTGGCCAGTACACCCGCCCGGTAGAGCGCTAAAGCCACTTCATCTGCCGAAACATCCAGCGTCAGCGCCAAGGCACCCGCCGGCTCCATAAAGGCCCAGGCACGGTCAAACTGCCTCAGATGCTGCCAACATTCACCCGTAATCACCAAAGCGTTTAGGCGGGCCCTAATCGCATCCTGGGACATAGATTGATCATCGCCGATCGTGGCCAACTCTGCCAAAATAGCGATAGCCTCGCTAAAATTTCCCGCTCGCTTAAGGCGGGTGGCAAGTTCCAATTTCCAGCGTGATTCCGATGGATGCCGTTTCGATCGCGAATGAAAGACCCCCATCTCCTGGCGATTTAGTTCGAGCTCTAACCGAGAGATTAGTTCTCGAAAATCCTTACCAGCGGCGATTCCCTTCAAAACGTCAACCGCGACCGTTCCGCGTTGCAACTCCTGGCGATACTTGGCCAGCAGCCACTCTTCTTGCCACTGTTCCACCTGCAAGTTACTTCCCAGCGCCAATTTCAGCTGGGCCAGCCTTCCCTCAGCGGCCCCCAGTTCACCAGTGGCAATCCACTGCTGGATTTTTTCCAGCTCACCCGGAAGGTCCGCCAAATTGGGCGTGCCAACCTCTTGCAATGCCGTGGGCCGTTTTAAGGCTGCAAGCAATTTGTGGCAGTGATCATCGCCCGGCCGAAGCGTTTGAAAGGCCTGAAGCTGCTCTACTGCCGCATCAAATTCCCCCTGGCTAAACAAAGCCAAGGCCAGTTCCCAACGCACCTCGGCAGCTTCTGGGCTCAGATGCACCCCTTCCGCCAATATGCGTAAAGCCGACTGCTCGCAACCACTATCTAGACAAACCTGTGCCACGCCTAGCAGTCGCTTTCCCGGCTCATTTCCTTCTGCCGCCCCCAGCAAATCCTCCCAAACCATGGCTCCGGTTGGTAGAGAGTTTTCTGGCATCGGAAGTCGTCCTGGCTTATTCCAAAGCCAACTCAGCCACCCTTGGCGTCGATGCTCTCGTTCGCGGCGCAGCTGCTGCAAATAGCCGGCCACATAAATCGTATTGCCCGGGTCACGCAAAACACATTCCGCCAGCATGGTAAAGGCCCGCGAAAAGGCTTCGCCACGCCGGACAGGCTCTCCAATGAGCCGCTTCGCAAGGTCGAACTTTTCTTGCAGCTCTCTTCGAATGCTGGCCGGTATCGGCTTGAGGATCGTACTTCCTACGGGCTCACTCGGCACAGAAACAACCTTCCCGATTACAATGGCGATAAAGCAACAAAACCTGATTACCGCGTTAGCACCCCATGACCAATCCCTCCCATTCTAATGTCGGCCGCGTTTATCTGGTGGGGGCAGGTCCCGGCGCACCTGAATTGATCACGCTTCGCGGGGTGGAATGCCTTCGCAAAGCCGACGTCATCCTGTACGACTACCTCGTAAACCCGCTTTTGCTTCGACATGCTCGGCCCGATGCGGTGAAAACGTCGCTCGGCAAACATCGTCACGAGCGGATCTGGACCCAGGCCGAGATCAACGCCCAACTGATCAAGTTCGGCCACGAAGGCAAAACCGTCGTACGCCTCAAAAGTGGCGATCCATCGGTCTTTGGACGGGGTGCCGAAGAGGGAGACGCCCTCGCCCAAGCCGGGATACCGTTTGAAGTCGTTCCGGGTATCACTGCAGGCCTGGCCGCCTCAAGCTACGGCGGGATTCCAATCACCCATCGAGAATTCTCTTCTGCCGTAGCGCTGGTTACCGGCCATGAAGATGCTGACAAAACCTCTTCTTCGCTCGACTTTGCGGCGCTCGCTTCGTTTCCCGGCACACTCGTCTTTTATATGGGCGTAACAACCGTCGACCGTTGGTCGGCGGCGCTCCTCAATGCCGGCAAGCCAGCCAGTACTCCCGTCGGCATCATTCGCCGCTGCTCATTTCCCGACCAACAGGTCATGACCTGTACGCTCGGAACAGTCGCCAAAGAATATCCCAAAGAGCGTTTGCGTCCTCCCGTTATTTTTCTGGTGGGAGAGGCTTGCACCTGGCAACCCACACTAGGCTGGTTCTCACGCCGTCCGTTGTTTGGCCAAAAGATTGTCGTCACTCGTCCCGAACACCAGGCGTCATCGCTCGCCGATCCTCTGGCCGAAGCTGGAGCCGATGTACTGTTCGCCCCTACCATTACCATCGGTCCAGCCGACGATACGGGGCCGCTAAATAATGCGATCGATCACCTCAAACAATACAACTGGATCGTCTTCGCCAGCGCGAATGGCGTGCACTACTTCCTGAAGCGACTTCTCGAAAGAGGCTTTGACCTTCGCCAACTGGGACAGTCCCAACTCGCCGCCATTGGTAGCGGAACGGCCCAAGCCCTACAGGAATATCATCTGAACGCAGACCTCATCCCCGAGGAATTCCGTGCCGAGTCTTTGGCCGCAGCGCTCGTTCCTCAGGTTCAAGCAGCACCACATAAGAGCGTACTGCTGGTGCGTGCCAGTCGCGGTCGTGAAGTCCTGGCCGAACAACTCTCGGCGGCCGGCGCCAGCGTTACCCAGGTCGTCGCGTATTCCAGCATCGATATCACCACGCCAGATCCTGCCATTGCAGAAAAGTTGGCCGCTGGCCAGATCCACTGGATCACCGTTACCAGCTCTGCCATTGGGCAATCTCTCGTCAAGCTGTACGGAACAGCCCTCCAGCAAACCAAACTTGCCTCCATCAGCCCTATCACCAGCGACACCTTGCGTCAGCTTGGATATCCTCCAACGGTTGAAGCGACCCAGTACACCATGGACGGCGTCGTGAAGGCCATCCTCGATTACGCACAACCGAAAAGTTAGGCAGCTCTCCCGAGCGGCTGTTCAGCACTCGGCAAAAATCTCGCCACACCCCTACTTTTTTGGTGGCAAAGGGGTGAGCATCCTTGCTAAACTCATCGGGTCAAACCCCAATTAGGGATTCGTCAACTTCGGACGACATCCCTCCCACCTATATCGAATGCCCACCATCGCTGGAGACACTCATGCGGTATTGCCGATCATTTCCTGTTTTGGTTGCCACCCTGCTGTCGATTTCCTGGGTGAATCTACCTGCCTTCGCCGCCGATCTTGAACCGCAGTACGAACACGGCGAAGTCAAAATCCTCGGTGCCACCGCCGAAGAGGCCAAACGCGAGAAAGTATCGCTCTCGCACGCACTAGACTATCTCGAAAAAGGGACGCTCGTCTGGAATAACCAGCGCAAATGTGTCACTTGCCATACCAATGGCACCTACATGACGGTCCTGCCCGCCCTTACGGAAAAGCTGGGCAAGCCCACCGAAGACGTACAAAAATTCTTTGTCACATCGCTGGCCAGATTTGAAGCCGCCCCCAAAGAAGAACTCAAAAAGTCCACACTTCCCGCGCAGGTCATCTATACGGCCGCCGCGTTGGCAGAGTGGGATCGATACGTCACCAAAACACGCTCTACCGAAACCGATCGCGCACTTGCCCTGATGCTTTCGATCCAACTAGAGACCGGCACTTGGGGAACCCTGGATTGCTGGCCTCCTTACGAATCCGACGCCTACCATGAAGCAACCGTTGCCATGACGGCTGTCTCCACCGCGCCCGGCTGGCTGGAAAGCCTAAAGGATGAAGCCCAACTCGCTGCCGTGGCCAAGCTAAAGAAGTACTTGCAAACGGAAAAGCCACCGCACGACTACGCCCAAGTCCTCTTGCTTCGTGCCGCTACTCGTACGCCAGGTCTTATCAGTGATCAGCAGCGCGACGAAACCGTTCAGATGATCACCAAGCACCAACGTGAAGACGGCGGCTGGTCGATTCGTGCTTTCGCCGCTCCGGAAGCCTGGGGACGTGGGAATCGGGCAGAACGCCTCAAGGCAGAACCTGATATTGCCAACCCTGCCAGCGACGGCCATCAAACGGGCCTCGCCATCATTGCTCTTCGTGAAGCCGGCATTCCCGCTTCCGATCCCCGCATCCAAAAAGGACTCGCTTGGATCAAAGCCAACCAGCGTGAATCGGGCCGCTGGTGGACCAAATCCCTCAACACCGACAAGTGGCACTTCATCACCTACAGCGGAACAGCCTTTTCCATTCAGGCTCTTGCGATGTGCGATGAACTTCCCGCCAAACCCTAATGGGCCCACTAAACCAGTAGGCCAGCAGAACTAACGTTGATAAATCGGCAAATACGCTCGATCCAGCTGTAACATGGTCAGGTTACAAGCCGTCACATAAATCGGCCCAACCTGCGCTTCCCAGCTGCCGTCGGGCTTTTGCTCATTAATGATCCGGGCATACAACCGATCTCGAAACGGTTCCCAGTCCTTAGGCCCTTGGCGATAGATCACCTGCGAGTAGTACAGGTACGTATAGTGCCAGTGCCCAAAGGCATTGGGGCCTTCGCTGAGGTCCTTCAGGTTCTTCTTGCAATAGTCCAGCATCTCGGGCACGTGCTTGCTGTCATAGTCACCCGCATTGTAGAGCGAGGCCAGGGCAGCTGCCGTGATCGCTGGCCGACTCGTTCCCCGATTTCGTGAGCTATACGAAATGCCCCCGTCCGGATTTTTGCAGCCGTAGATATATTCCTTGGCCTTGTCGATCACTTCGCCCGGAACCACAATCCCTGCGTTGCGACAACCCCGCAGTCCTTGGACCTGCGTGATCGTCGTGGAGCCTTCGTCAAAGTTCGGCTGATCCTTGGCGCTAACGTATCCCCAGCCTCCCGTACTGGCCTGCGCCTTCGCGCTAAAGTCCACACTTCTGGTCAGCGCTTCCACGAGCTCTTCGCGTCGCTCTTTATCCTCTTCTTCGCCTAGCACCTGAGACAGAAACAGCATGGCAAACCCATGCCCATAGGTGTAGCGATTGTCTTGGTCCATCGGATCACCGATTAGGCCATTCTTCCGTAGCTTGCTCAGCAAGAAGTCGACCGCTTTACGCACTGACTTTGCATAGGGCCCCTGGGTCGTGGTCGAACCCGAAGCAATCAGGGCCGTCCCGGCCAGCGCCGTCATCGCAGTGGGATAGCTCCCCTGAGCCGTCCAATGTCCCAGGCTCGACTGCGTCTTCACCACCCACTTGAGCCCCTTTTCAATGGCGGCCTCCCATTTCGGGTCTCGCTTGGCAGCTTCGGCTTCGCGCGCTCCCCCGGATATTAATCCGGCAGCAGCACCTCCACCCAGCGCAAGCCCCCCCAGCATCTGTCGCAAAGACGCGCACCGCGTGATTCGCAAAAATCGGTCTCGCATATTGCACGGTCTCCTTACAGCAGCAGTCGAATCTCTTACCATTATGGATGACTTCGCCCAGCGTTGCAACGCAAACCTCGTCCCCAAAGGCCTAATCTCATCGGCATGTCTTCGCGCCAACAATCACTTTTCGACGAAACTCCCGATCCTTGGGAGATGGACGACGCCGATCAGCAGTTGGTGGCGACGATCGTCTTTGCTGATCCTCCGTTTGGCCCGTTTGACTACCAAATCCCGCCAGACCTTTGTGCCAAACTGGCCGTCGGCTGTCGCGTAGAAGTCCCTCTCGGACGCGGAAATCGCCCTCAAACCGGCTACTGCGTCTCTATCGAGTCCCGTGCTGTTGGCACGCGGCCGCTCAAGCCGATCCAAACGATCATTGACCCGGTCCCACTGCTGGCGCCCCCCATGCTGCGCCTCAGCCAGTGGATGGCAGACCAGTACATCTGCCCCCTGGGACAAGTCCTGCACAGCATCATTCCGGCCGGCGTCAAAAGCCAAGCCGGCACGCGAGAAGTGACGTTTCTCAAAGTTCCCCCTGCCGTCGTCGAGCAGCTTAATAGCGGAAAGCTAGAGCTTCCTGCCAAGCAATTGGCGGCTTTACAAATCCTCATCGCCTCCCCCCGGCCTCTAACACCGCCTCAACTGGCCCGCATCGCGAAATGCACCCTGGCCCCCATCACCCAGCTCCGCAAAGCCAAGCTCATCTCGGCCGAACTCCGTCGGGTCCAACATTTTGAACTCGAAGAGCCCCCAGCTTTCACGGAATCGGCCCTCGTCCTTAATCCTGACCAATCGGCGGCCCTGGACACCATCATCGCCGCTCTTCAGCATCGTGAACCCAAGCCGATCCTCATCCACGGCGTCACCGGCAGCGGCAAGACCGAAGTCTACATCCGTGCCATCGAAGAGGTAATCCGCTTCGGACGACAAGCCATCGTCCTCGTTCCAGAAATCAGCCTTACCCCGCAATCACGAGATCGCTTTCGCGCCCGATTTGACTCCGTAGCCGTCCTCCATTCCCACCAAAGCGATGGCGAAAGACACTACCATTGGCAACGGATCTCGCGCGGCGAAGTGCAAGTGATCGTCGGCGCTCGCAGCGCTATTTTCGCCCCCGCACCCCAGCTCGGGCTAATCATCATTGATGAAGAACATGATGGCTCCTTCAAACAAGGAGAGTCCCCACGCTACCATGCCCGCGACGTCGCCATTCGCCGCGCCCATCTGGAAAAAATCCCATTGGTGCTCGGTAGCGCCACCCCAGCGCTCGAAAGCTGGCAATCCACAATTGATGGCACGTTTGAACTCGTCTCGATGCCCAGCCGCGTGAGCGATCGCCCACTGCCAGACGTTGCAACCATTGATCTCCGCACCCAAAACAAAGGGAAGGCCTTTCAAGGTGCTGTCAGCCGTCCCTTGGCCAACGCCATCCAGGCGGCCCTCCAAGACAATGGCCAGGTGATCCTGCTACTCAACCGACGCGGCTATTCCACCCACATCCAGTGTCCCGCGTGCGGCTTTGTCGCCAAGTGCCCCGACTGCGATCTCGCCCTCACTCACCATCGCGAAGGGGACAAAGTCCTTTGCCACTATTGCGACTACCAAGCCCTTGCGCCGGCCCGCTGTCCTGACTGCAAATTCGAAGGAATTCGCTACAGCGGTCTAGGCACCCAAAAACTAGAGGCCGAGATCAAAAGTCGGTTTTCCGGTGCTGAAGTCCTGCGCATGGATAGCGATACCATGCAGCGCCCCGGCAGTCACGAAGCAGCCCTGGCACGCTTCCGGGCAGGAGAAGTCCAAATCCTGGTAGGCACGCAAATGATTGCCAAAGGACTCGACTTTCCCAATGTGACCCTGGTCGGCGTGATCAATGCCGACACCGCCTTGCACCTGCCCGACTTTCGCGCCTCCGAGCGCACGTTTCAGCTCGTTACCCAAGTCGCAGGTCGCACCGGCCGTGGCGAACGTGGCGGGCGCGTGCTTGTGCAAACCTTTGCACCAGACCACCCTGCTATCCAAGCTGCGGTGCAGCACGATTACATCCGCTTTGCAGCGCAGGAACTCCCCTTGCGCAAACTCCATCGCTATCCCCCAGCAACCCAGCTTGTCCGAATCGTCCTGCGTGGCGAAAGCCTGCAACAACTAACGCTATTTGCCAACCAACTTACCGAACAGATCCAACTGGGCTGCGCCGCTGCCGGCATGCAAATCGATGCAGGATTATCTAGCATCTCCTCCGCGCTCGGCTCAAGCCTTGCCACAGCCAACAGTTCCACCCCCTCAGCGCCAGAGCTCCCCTGGGTTCGTAAGTTGGGTCCAGCCCCCTGCCCTATCGAAAAGCTCCGTGGCAAATTCCGGTTTCACCTCCTGCTAACAACTTCCAACCTGGAAATGTTGCGGGGCGTCCTTCGCGAGGTACAAGCGAATCATCCCTCCACGGAAGAGCTCCAGTGGATTATCGATGTCGATCCCCACGACATGCTTTAGTCGAGGAGCAAGCCTAAAACGGCGGGGCAGCGTGCCCCAAGATGGCTCTACTAAAAACCCAGTAGACCATGCTACCCGGGTATTTCAGGTAGCTTATGTGTGGCACTGGCAAGTTCCCCGAGAGAGCACTTGCCTATCCAGGAACAACTTGTTTCGGGGCTGGCCAGTGCTCCCCAAAAGACGCTTCTCAGAGCCCGTTCACCACCCCAAACACAGTGGCGCTTAAACACTCCACTCGGCCCTGCCCGCTCAAACAGGAATGATCGTTTGCCAGCGGGTACTATTTCGTTGCAGTGCAGAAGGCCAAAGCCTAGCGAGGCTTCTTCTTCACAAGCCCTTTGTTGCTTGCCGGTGGTGACTTCTTTCCACCTTTGTCGGCGGGCTCTTCCTTACGCTTGGAAGCTCCCTTATCACTCCCTTTTTCGCCAGCACCAGCCTTATCCCCCGCCAGTCGATCAGCCGCAGCTTTCGAGGTTGACGGGGGCTTATCTTTTCCCTTGAGCACCGCCTTAACATCCAATACTGGCTTTACGTTGGCGGCAGAAGCGGGAGGCTTAGGAGCAGACGCGGGCTTCAAAGGAGCTGGCGGCGTTTTCGCAGCCGCAGCTGCCTTGCTCGCCGACCCCTTGCTACTACGAGCCTTCGTCTCACGGGCAATACGTTCCGCCTCTTCTTTGGCGCGAACTTCTGCCTCTTCTTTCGCTACACGGGATCGTTCCTTCGCGGCCGAAGCAGCATTTGCTTCCGCTCGCGCTTGACGACGCGTGAGGCGTTCTTTGTAATCACCATCGATTTCCGCCAAAATGGCCTTCAGCTTGGACGAACCAGGCGAGGCAAAGAAGTCGGCACCGATTTGTTGCAGCAAGGAACCAAACTCGATCCCCTTATTCTTGGGAATCGCGCGCTCCATGCCCGGCACCAAGTATTTGTCGGCTTCGGCATCGTTGACAGCGCCAACCGCATACAACACTTCGATAGCACCCTTGCTGATCGGAATGGAATGCCCGCTCAAAGCATGCTGGGCCACAAAGGATCGAACAAAGGGGGATGCCCCGTCGATCTTTTCTAGGTCCTTTTCCGACTTCCCCAGGTTCTGCTTGCGCAGTGGCTCAAGGTCGAAGGAGTAAGCCGCCTCAAACATGGACTGCAGCGACTTCTTAATCCGCTGAGCAGCACCCTGTGTATCTGGCAAGCCACGCAGCACTTCGGCCAGTTCCGAAACCGTAGTAACACGGATTTCGTTCCAGTCGAAGAACATTTCCTTGAGCTTGGCAAATGCTTCTTCTGCCACTTCATATCGGCCATTTTCTAAGCAGCAAGCATAGAGCAAATGCTCTAGCACCGTCCGGTCTTCCGGAACGGTGTACGGCTTGTAATGCTTCTTTAGCACCTTATGCACTTTGGCCAGCAGTGCAGCGCGATTAGATGTGGTCATGCCTATCCGAAATCTAAAGGGTGATGCAAACGTTACCAGTCCTACCGGCGAATCCTCTTCGCATAGGCTCAAAAACAAGACAATTCTCGAAACAACTAAGCTTCACCAGAACCGTCGTCACCAAAATCTTCGTCGTCAATCTCGTCCGAAACGGTTTCAGCCCCATCCGCCTTTGGATCAGCAGATGATGCAGCGTCTGAACTGGGGACGACGACCTTCCCTCCACCAGGAGTAAGCGCCGAAAGAATTCGGTGAATCTCCTGAGAGTGCACAACCCCTTGATCAATCTCAAAGGTCAATATGGGCGTATACCGCGTGTCGATCTCGTCAGCAATCCTTCGCTGCAAAAACCCGGCTGAGTTTTGAAGGCCAGCAAGAGCCAGCTTTCGCTTCCCCTCGTCCCCCATTACCGTTACCAGAACCTTGGCTGCCTTCATGTCCGGCGCAACTTGTACGCCGGTCACGGTGACATTCTTTACCCGAGGGTCGCGCACTTCCGTCAAGATGGCCATGCTGACCACCTCGCGAATTGCCTCTGCCGCTTTTAGTGTTCTGCGTGAACTCATAGCGTGCGAGCAACCTCTTCAATCTTGTAGGCTTCCAAGATATCCCCTTCTTTCACGTCGCTGAAGTTCACCAGCTTGATGCCGCACTCCATACCACGCGAAACTTCCTTCACGTCATCCTTGTCACGACGCAAAGAATCCAGAGCATAGTCGCCAATCGTGCGATTCTCGCGATTCACCCGAATCCGACAGCCACGCTCGATGCTTCCTTGGATAATCTGGCTACCCGCAACCGCACCAACGCGGCTGATGGTAAAGACTTGCTTCACCAAAGCACGACCGAGTTCGATCACTCGCTCTTCCGGCTTTAGCTTGCCTTCCAGCATTGCCTTGATATCGTCCGAGACCTTGTAAATGATCTCGTAACGGCGAATCTGGACGCCACGTTCATCTGCCAGCGCCCGAGCCGCTTCATCAGGAATGACGTTAAAGCCCAAGATGACCGCCCCCGAAGCCTGAGCAAGCATCACGTCGGCCACCGAAACTCCACCGACCGATGCTTGGAGCACCTTCAGCTTCACTTCAGGATGGTCAAACTTGGAAAGCTCTTTCAAAATCGCTTCGATCGAACCACGAACGTCCGCACGAATGATCAAGTTCAGCACCGAGACTTCTGCAGTCTGGTTCAAACGACCTTCGGTCAAACGCTGTTGGAAATCCTCGAACGAGATCTTCGTGGTAATGCCACCCAAAGATTGATTACGTGTTTGCGTTGCACGCTTGGCCACAATTTCACGTGCCCGAGCAATGTCGTTAAGCACATAGAACTTGTCACCAGCGTTTGGAGCAACATCCAAACCCGTGATATTCACCGGCATCGATGGACCAGCTGTCTTCACCTTTTGGCGAGGACGCAGGGTGTCATACATTGCCTTGACACGACCATGGGCCGCACCGCAAACAACGATATCCCCATCCTTCAGCGTGCCGTTCTGAACCATGAACTTGGCAATAACACCACGTCCAGGTTCTTGTTCAGCTTCCAAGCACATACCCGATGCGGCACGTTTTGGATTCGCCTTGTATTCATGAAGCTCTGCCGTTACCAGCAGGGTTTCCAGCAAGGTGTCCATCCCCTGCCCCGTGATTGCGCTGGTCCGAACCACTTCAACATCACCACCCCATTCGCTCGGCAGCAAACCTGCCGTCGCCAACTGTTGCAGTACACGTTGTTCATCCGCACCTGGCAGATCGATCTTGTTCATCGCCACCACAATCGGAACTTCAGCCGCTTTCGCATGGCTCAAAGCTTCTTCCGTTTGTGGCATCATGCCGTCGTCAGCCGCAACAACCAGCACGGCAATATCCGTGACGTTGGCACCACGAGCACGCATTTCCGTAAATGCCTCGTGACCAGGCGTATCGACAAACGCAACCCGACGGCCATCTTTCGTATTAATCGAATAGGCCCGAATGTGCTGCGTAATACCGCCCGCTTCGCCGGCAACCACATTGGTACCGATGATTCGGTCCAAAAGCGAAGTCTTGCCGTGGTCAACGTGCCCCAGGAAGGTGACGATCGGTGGACGAGGAACCAGGTTCTCATCATTCTCGTCGTCGTTGAACTCCAGATTGAGTTGTTCTTCCAGCGACTCAGCCGCCTTGAAGTCCACGTCAATCTGCAATTCTGCAGCAATCAACTCAACCATTTCATCAGGAATAGGAGCGTTGATCGTAACCATGACGCCCATGCCCATCAGAACCTTCAGGACCTGATTAGCACCCACACCCGTGGCTTCGCAGAACGAACGAACAGTACATGGCAAGGACAAGCTCACATTTCCCTTACGAGGAGCAGCAGTACTGCCATGCCCCTTCATGCGACTTAAGCTAGTACGACGACGCGACGGAATTGCGATCTCTTCCCCGTCCGGACCGATGCGAGTATTGCGATTCCGCTTGCCGCGTTCCGCACGCACACCTGCCATGCCGGCAAGTTCGCGATCACTATCGTCCTTCAGTTCCTTTGGCGTCCGCTTGCTACCAGGACGTGCCGCGGCATCCGCAGGAGCTGCCGTACCCGGCTTGCCACCACGACTTCCAGCGCCACCCTTGCCCGGCATTGGCTCATTGAAGCCCGGAATAGGCGGCAATTGGGGCCGACCACCAGGCGTCTTCAGCATGTCCGCACCCAAACGGATGATCGGACGTTGTGCCGCAGGACCCGTAGGACGAGGTGCCGACGTCGGCTGCTTCACTTCGGGCATATTCGCAACGCGAATGACTGCCGCACGCCGTTCACTTGGCTGCCGAGGTGCAGCTGGAGCATCGCCCCCCTTGCCTCCACCGGCCGCTTCTTCAGGCCGCTTGCTACCAGTTCCAGCGCGAGTGTCAAATACTCGCATCCCTCCCGAACGGGCCGGCATCAGTCCATCGCGACGAATCGGCGACAAAGGACCAGAGCCTCCCGTACGACTACCAGGAACAGGACGGCCACCAGGGACCTTCCCAATGCTAGACGAAGCGCGATCCTTGGCTCCAGCATCTGCTGCCGGAGCAACAGGAGCAGGACCCGCAGCAACATTCCCGGCTGCCGTTCCACCCACAGGTGCTGGCGTTGCAGGAGGTTGAACTGCAGGTGCCGAAGGTGCCTGCACTGCAGGAGCACTCGGAGCAGCAGGCTTGCTCTTTTCCTTAGCAACCGGCGGCGATACCGCTGGCGGAGCAACTGGCTTCTCGGCCACAGGAGCAACCACCGCAGGAGCAACAGGCTCAACTACAGGGGTTTCTACCTTAGCCACCGGAGCGACAACGTGCTCAACAGGAGCAGTCGGCGCAACCACAGGAGCAGCAGGTGCCTCAGCGGCTGGAGTCGTCTCAGCAACTTCCACCGCAGGTACTGCGGTAACAGGTGCAGAATCGGCAGGGCTTGGCTTAGCCCGAACCGGACGAGGTGGCGGAGGCAATGTTTGTGTGCCTGCAACAGGGGTGGACAACACATCACGTGTGTTCACCAAAGGCTGTGCCGTTGCGGCAGCCTTCTTCGCTGAAGAACCTTCCATGTAGGCCTTCAGCTTGACCATTTCTGCATCGTCTAAGCTGGCCAGCGCCGAACCCTTCCCGGGGATACCTGCACGGGTGCAGATATCTACGAGATCTTTACTATCGATCTTCAAATCTTTTGCTAACGCGTAAATCCGAGTGGGCACGTTGCCCTCCTAAATAGGTCTTTTGCCCCATTTGTAATCCACAAAGGGCAAAAAACACAGTTACTCCAGCTTAGTTCATAACGACGATCTCCTTGCAAGCGAAAGGGCGTCGCGCCATTCCGCCGCACAATGGGTCACCTAGCACCTATGACCCACAATACCGTTACCGCCACTCCAGTTGGACAAATCACAAACCACTAATGTATCGTTTTTACTCCCCCATTGCCAATTGGGGGCAAAAACGATGAATCTTAACTGCCTTCGCCGGCAGATTCACCACCCGCAGCACTCGCCCCCTCGGCAGCCCCGTCACGCTTACGCTGACGCTCTTCCGTAGCGGCTTTTTCGGCATCTTCTGCCAAAGTTTCCGACTGCGTAACGATGTGATCCACTTGTTCTTCCGTCAGACCACCCATTTCCATCAGGGCGTCTGGCTCAATCACCGAAAGATCGTCGTACGACAGGTAACCCTGCTCAACTAACCGCTGGGCCAGGTCTTCCGTCATACCATCAATCTTGGAGAACCCGCTAACCGCACGGTCAATCTGCTGCTCCAGCTCGTCGTTCGTCAGGATTTCGATGTCCCAGCCGCACAACTTGCTCGCCAAACGTACATTCTGTCCCTTACGACCAATTGCCAGCGACAACTGATCCTCACGAACCAGAACGATCGCCCGCCCAATCATGTCGCAAAGCAACACTTGGTCGACTTCCGCAGGCTGCAAGGCAGCGCGGATCATCGTCTCGGGATCATCGCTCCAGCGAACGATGTCAATCCGCTCGCCAGCCAGTTCGTCAATGATGTTCTTAATCCGGTTGCCACGCACACCAACGCAGGCACCCACGCAATCCACTCGCTGATCGGTGCTGCTTACAGCCACCTTGCTGCGATGGGCTGGCTCACGGGCAATGCCGTTAACCGAGATAACCCCTTCAGCAATTTCAGGAATCTCTTGCTCGAACAGGCGTTGCACAAACTGGGGACGCGTGCGGCTCAAAACCACCTTCACGCGGCTACCTTGTGGCTTCACTTCAAACACAATCGCCCGCACCCGCTCGTTTGGATGATGCGACTCACCAGGAATTTGTTCGCTGCGAGGCAAAATAGCCTCAATTGTGCCCAGGGAAACGATCGTCGCGCCACCTTCGTTACGCGTTACAGTACCGTTCACCAACTGGCCGATTTGCTCACCATATTCGCCAAGTAGCGAATCACGCTCTGCTTCGCGAATCTTTTGGATAATGACCTGCTTGGCAGTCTGAGCGCCAATACGGCCGCTAATTTCTTCAGGATCAAGCGCCGTTCCGTCGTGCAACCCCGAAAGGGCGCCGGTCAAGCGATTGATTTGGATCACAATGTCAGAGTTCTCGCCGTAGTGCTTCTTGGCAGCCGTTACCAAGGCAGCCTCAATAGCTTGAAAGACGATCTCTTTCTGAATGTTCTTCTCACGGTGTAGCGAGTCGACAATTCTCAACATGTCGCCAGGATTCATAGCCAAAGACCTTTCTGTCACTTCCGCCAACTGCCACACCCTAACCCAACCTGCTCGGCAACAACGGCCTCCTAGGCCCCTGCACCTTCACCGTCCACAAAGAACCGGCCGATCACTGCGACTCTTCAAACCATCGCAATGCAGATCGCTCCACCGTCCCCGCAACAACAGTTCCTGTCGCCGCCGAAACGCCTACCCGATCCAGAACCCAAACCTGAGTTCCGCGCCAATCCGTCGTGCCATCCACACTTCCCCGGCAATCCTCAAGCAGCAAGTAAACCTCGCTCCCCAAAGTCACCCGTCGTTCCAGCCGTCCCGAAAATCGAAGCCCATCCGCAGAAGCCGCTTTTTCAAGCCCTTCCGCAGCCAACTTCACCTTCTCCGGCCGAAACCCTAACTGCCGACCCTCTGCCACAGCGCCGCTAACTAGCAAGTTCATCCCCCGAATCCCAAGCAGCGTTGCCGCTGAACTTGTAGCCGGAAAGTCGTAAACTCGCGTTGGCTCCCCACAGTCTTGCAAACGGCCCTCCGATAGGATCGCAACCCTATCAGCAACTTCCATGGCCTCTTGCCAATCGTGCGTCACCCACAGCACTGCAACCGACTGATCCAAACCCAACCCACGAAGTCTTTGACCAAGCTCGACCCGCAACCGCCGGCGAGTTGGCTCATCAACCTCCGAGAATGGCTCGTCCAAAAGCAGCAAACGCGGCTTTCGCACAATCGCTCGTGCTACCGCAACTCGCTGCTGCTCGCCGCCAGATAGCTCCGACGGCAAACGATCAAGCAGTCCCTCAATCCCCAACCAGTTGGCAACTTGCGTTACCTCGGCATCGATCTGAACTTCGGTCGCGCGAAAGTTGGCACGAAACAAACGCAGCCCCCACCGAGGAATTAACGCTCCCCAAGGAAGCTCTTTCGCCCACAGAGAAAACGCGATGTTCTCTCGCACCGAAAGATGCTCGTACAAACCCAAACCCTGAAACACCATCCCTACACGGCCCAGCCAAGCCGATGGCAATTGTTCCTTGCCATCCCAAAGCACCTGCCCTGCAGTAGGTTGTTCCAGTCCCGCCGCCAAGCGCAAGGCTGTCGTTTTGCCAGATCCGCTAGGACCCATCAAAGCAACGATTTCCCCCGCACCTACCGTCAAATCCAATGCAGATAACGCCGACCTACCATCCAAAAAGTTCTTTGACACGCCGCAAAACGAAATCGCGGCCATGCCATCCACCCTCAGGACAATAGCGGCATCAAACCAACCACAAAACGCCCAAAACGAACCAACTAAAAACAAAAACGCGACCTACCCCTTCGAGCAGCTCGCGCTGGTTAATTCGCTCGAAACATTTTCTAACCCGCCGTCAGAATGCCTTCTGATAGCGTGTAAGAATTATGGGGATACCTCCAGCCGATGTCAAGTTGCCGTTTTTTCTTTTCACTTTCCCCCACCTGCCTTTCCGATTGCCCGGCCTTCACTTAGGCCCCCGTTGACGCTGCCGTACAGGGAACTTGGCCTCCTTAGCCTTCCAAAATTTGTCCTGGTGGCAAACTTCGCCGCTTGTTTCAAGATTTTCCAGGCGCAAAATACGTGGGTGCATTTTCCGAAATGCCAGCCCGGCACCTCACGTGTCGCCCCCTCCCCCGGTTTCCTTCCCGCCTGAACCTCCAGCCCTAAGCCGCACCATCATGGCAACCATCGACTTCAAAGAACGCCTTCTCGCCGGACTTGGTGGGCCCTGGCCTAAAAGTTCCCCCTTGAATTTGAAGGTCCTTAGCACGGAGCAACTCGCAGGATTTCGGCGGCTCAAAATCAGCTATACCCCAGAGCCTGAAGAGACGGTCACGGGTTACCTTCTGATTCCCGACGGCGTTACCGCGCAAAAGAAGGCCCCCGGAATCTGTCTTTGGCACCAGCACAATGGCGCGTGGCACCTGGGCGCGTCAGAACCTGCCGGCCTTGCAGGCATGCCAGAACACCACACAGGCGTCGCGCTTGCGAAAGAGGGATACGTTGTCATTTGCCCCGATGCCCTTGGCTTCGGCGAACGGAGCAAAGGTTACAAGCAACAAGCCGGTGCGCTTGAACGGTTTCTCTTTTTGAAATATGTCGTAGAAGGCAAGTCGCTGGCCTGGAAACATATCCTCGACATGCGCCGCGCTGTCGATCTACTTTGCGAACTTCCCGAAGTGGATTCCGAAAACCTCGGCTGCTACGGCCACTCAATGGGCTCCACCCATTGCTGGCTTGTAGGCCCTTGGGAGCCACGTCTCAAAGCGGTCTGCGGAAATTGCTGCCTTCCGACTTACAAGGCAATCCATCGCGAGCAAATGCTGCACTGCTTTCCAAACTTTGTGCCAGGCCTCCACCAATACGGCGACACGCCCGACATCGCAGCGCTCGATCGCGCCGTGCGCGTTGCATCTAAACTTTGGCGAAACCGATTCGGGCAGTCCGATTGATGAAGTTCGTACTGGCATCGCAACGATTCAGCGTGCCTACGAATCGATCCATGCTGAAAAGAACTTCACATCGTTCATTGAACCTGCCACGGGACACGTGCTAAGCCCCGCCATGTGGAGCCGCGTTAAAAACTTTTTCCAGAAGCACCTGCGCGGGGCTTAGGACAAAGTCATAAAAGTCCCGGCGACTTAAGCAGCAAAGCGTCGCAGGAATCGCCGCTTGCTGGGAAGTAACTCTCCCAGCAATTCGATCGTACGATCCGCAGCCCCCAGCTGTTCCAGTACCAGGGCTTGGGCTCGTTTGCCTAGCTCTTGTGCATAGACAGGCTCTTGCAGACAACGTTCGACAAACGCCTGCAACTCGGCTTCATCTTTCACCACGACCGCAGCATCGCGCCCTTTAAGCAGCGAGACGATGTCTCGAAAGTTCCAGGTATTTGGGCCAAACGAGACGGCGGCCCCATAGGCGGCAGGCTCAATCATGTTTTGGCCTCCCCGATTTCCCATGCTTCCACCGACAAATGCGATCTGCGACGTACCCCACCAAGCGCCGAGTTCACCCACTACATCAACCAGCAAGATGCGAGCGTTTTCAGCAGCGCCGTCCTGCAGTAATCGCGACCGCCGGGCAAACGGCAACGCCCGCTTCGACAAAAGCTGAGCCACCTCTTCAAACCGTTCGGGGTGACGAGGGACCAGCACCAACCGCAGCTTTGGATACTTGGGGGCCAGGCCCGCAAAAATCTCCAGCGCCATCTCTTCTTCGCCAGGCTGCGTGCTTCCCGCTAGAAACACCACATCGTCCGCCGAGAAATTGGCCAGCGTTTGAAGCTGCTTAGTCGCTGGGTTACTACGATCCGTCTTAGCATGATCAAACTTCACACAGCCGGTCACCGAGACTTTTTCTTCAACTGCACCCAGCGCCAGAAAGCGGTCTGCATACTCTTGGTTTTGAACAGCAATCAAATCGAGTCGCTGCAGCAGCGACTTTAATAGCCGTCTGATTCGCCGGTATCCGCGAAAGCTCTTTTCGCTGAGCCGACCGTTGACAATCGCAACCTTCACCTCGGCCGATTGAGCCGCAAGGATCCAGTTGGGCCATAGCTCAAGTTCGGCCAGTATGAGCACCGTCGGACGCATTCGCGAAATCGCTCGCCGCACACTCCAAGAGAAATCCAGCGGCGCGTAAAACACTTGCCGTGGTGCGTACTTCTTTTGGGCCAGCATGAAGCCGGCCTGTGTCGTTGTGGAGATGACGATCTCACAGCCGGGGTGATGCTGCTCCATCCGTTCAATGAGCGGCGCAAGCAAGTTCACTTCGCCTACGCTAACGGCATGCATCCAGACACATTCCCCTTGCGTGGTTCGCACAGGAACACTGCCCCAAAACTTTTCGGCAAAGCCTTCGCGATATTTACCCTTCGTTGCGCGCACCCACAGCCAATACGGCGCCGTGACGGCAAGCAGCAACAGGTAAATAAGATTGAGCACATAAGGCATGGTGGGAAATCCTTTTCACCGCCAACGCGTAACTACAGCAGGGCCTGCCACCATTGCTTTCAGGCCCTACCCTCCCCTTTGTCAAACGACTGCTAGACGTTAGCGCCGTCGCGACGCATGCAGCAGTTCTTGTACTTCTTGCCACTGCCACAGTAGCAAGGATCATTGCGACCTAGACGCTGCGAACGATTACGAATCGGCTCAGGCTTGACATCGCTGTCCGTGTTGCCAGCGGCCGACTCTTGCATTTGTTGTCCGGCTTGGAACTCTTGCGTGGCCGCGATCGGCTCATCATGACGGGCGGCCGTCTCGTGCCAAGTCGAACCCACAAATTCTTCGTCCAGACTTTCCATCTTGAAGATCAAGTCTGTCGACTGATTGTTGATCGACTTCCACATTTCATCGAACAGCTTCATGCCTTCACGCTTGTATTCGACCTTCGGGTCAACCTGCGCATAGCTCACAAGGCCAACGGCACTTCGCAACCGGTCCATGGCCAGCAAGTGTTCTTTCCAACCGTTGTCGACAATTTGCAGCAGCAACAGCCGCTCCATCCGCCGCATTTCTGGGCGATGGATATCTTCAATGGCACTGAAGGCCTTGAGTTCCAGCGATTCTCGCGTCAATTGGCCCAGGTCATCCGGAGTGATGTCCAGTTTCAATTCCGACTTCAGCCAATCCGCCAAGCTGGCAAGCTGACCATTGGTGCCAATGATCTGCCGCACCATCTTTTGCGGATCAGGGTTGCCGAGAACTTCCTGCAACTTCTTCGAGGTGGTCGCGACTTGTTCGCTGGCCTTGGCTTGTGCACCTTGGCTTAGCTTCACCAAGACAGCGGTAATTTCACTGCCTTGCTTGTCTCGCAGTTCATCGATGTGCAACGAACCTGGGAACCGAGCATTCGCCCATTCCACAAGTGCTTCCAAATCGATGACGTTGGGGCTCTTCTGGAAATTATAGAAGGCTGCCATCACCGGATATTCAGCTTCACGCAGGTCGTAGGCACGTTCTGCCAGCTCCAAGACCTTTCGCTTGATCGAGGCGGCGTCCATTTTACGCACCTCTTCCAAGTCAATCGTGATGCCAAACTTCTGCTTGACCCAAGCACAGGTATGGCGAATTCCAAAATCCTCTTCCAGGAACTGCCGTCCCTGTTCCAGATCGAGGTCTTCAATCGACTTGCGAGCAAAACCCAACAGGTATTCGCCGATTCCATCACGGCCAACACGCTTCAAATCGGATTCACGAACCGTGGCATTCCAGCGGCTTTGTGCCATCCGGGCCATCGCGGTCCAGTTCCAATCCGATTCCACATCAGTATCTTCTTCGCCAGCCAGCGGCAGATTCTCGTCAATCGAATCTTGGACGTGGGTCTCTGCCATCCGCTCGGCTTGATCGCGAGCGTAGGCCTCGGCCGTATTGAAGTCACTGCCACGGAAATCTTTCGCCTGGAATTCGCACGAAAGAAGCGGGCCGGCCCAAGCGGCAAACCGCCCGGGTCCGAAATCGCGATGCAAAAAGTCCTTCAGGTGATCATCGATCTGCTTGCGAATCATGTCCAGAATGACTTCGCGGCAATTCTTTCCTTCCAAGATATCTTGGCGGAATCCATAAACTCGCTTGCGCTGTTCATCCATCACCTCATCGTATTCGAGGAGGTTTTTGCGCGATTCAAAGTGGCGTTCTTCGACCTTCTTTTGAGCTGCTTCGATGCGGCGACTGACCATGCGGCTTTCGATCCGCTCGCCTTCTTGCATGCCCAGGCTATCGAGGATCGTCTTTACCCAAGGGCCGGCAAAGATACGCATCAGATCGTCTTCCAGCGATAGGAAGAAACGACTGCTACCGGGATCTCCTTGACGACCGCAACGACCGCGAAGCTGCAAGTCGATACGACGAGCATCGTGACGCTCGGTGCCGATCACATGCAAACCACCGAGGCTGCGAACGACTTCGCCTTCGGCCTTCATCCCTTCGCGTTGTTCGATCTCTCGAACGAGCGCATCCCATTCTTGCTCAGGAACGTCGAGGCGAGTCTTGTACTTGTTTTGCAGCATGGCCCAGGCCATCGTCTCCGGATTACCACCGAGGATAATGTCCGTACCACGACCAGCCATGTTCGTCGCAATCGTTACTGCGCCTAAACGTCCGGCTTGCGAGACGATTTCTGCTTCACGCTTGTGGAACTTGGCGTTGAGCACTTCGTGCTTGATGCCACGCTTTTCCAGCAGGGCTGACAGCCGTTCACTCTTTTCGATCGAGACAGTACCCGCCAAAACGGGACGCCCCTTGCGCTGGATTTCGCGGATCTTGTCTTTTTCAACTCGCTCGACCTCTTTGCCGCCGGCAATACGAAGGTCGACCCAGTCATCGGTCTCTTTTTCGATCGTGCCCACTTTGTCGTCGGCGCCACGAATGACCAGACAGTCATACTTGTGAACGCGCTCGATCTCATCCGCCACGGCGATGAACTTCTCTCGCTCGGTGCGATAGATCACATCGGGATGCTCAATACGAAGCAGCTTCTTATTGCCTGGAATGGCAACAACATCCAAGTGGTAGATCTTCCAAAATTCGGAAGCCTCAGTCATCGCGGTACCCGTCATACCGCAGACCTTGTTGTAAAGCTTGAAGAAGTTTTGCAGCGTTACTGTCGCCAGTGTCTGCGTCTCTTCCTTGATCTTTACGCCTTCTTTCGCTTCAACGGCTTGATGCAAACCGTCGCTCCATTGGCGACCGTCCATCTTACGACCGGTGTGCTCATCGACGATGACCACTTGGCCATCTTCAACAACGTAGCGAACGTCCAACTGATAGAGGTAATGCGCCTTGAGGGCATTATCAATCAAGTGCGGCCATTCCATGTTGCCCGAAGTATAGAAGCTATCCACGCCGGCAAGGCGTTCTGCTTCACGGACACCGTCGTCGGTCAAATTGACCGAATGGTCTTTTTCATTCACGGTGAAATGCTTCTCACGTTGCAACATCCGTGCAATGCGATCAGCCTCACCATACTTGCGAGGATTGTCGTTAGACGAACCCGAGATAATCAGAGGCGTACGGGCTTCGTCGATCAGAATATTGTCGACTTCGTCGATGATGGCAAAGTTCAGTTTGCCTTGCGACTGTTGCCGTTCTGACGGAAAGCGATGATCGCCTCGCGCAGCTGGACGCATGTTATCGCGCAAGTAATCGAAGCCGAACTCATTATTCGTGCCGTACGTAATATCACAAGAGTAAGAGTGTTGACGCTCAAGCACTTCCATGTGGGACTGAATGCTACCCACCGTAAGCCCCAAGCTCATATAGAGCGGGCCCATCCATTCCATATCGCGTCGGGCGAGGTAGTCGTTCACGGTCACGACATGCACGCCCTTGCCTTCCAGCGCATTCAAATACGCGGGCAACGTAGCGACGAGCGTCTTACCTTCACCCGTCATCATTTCGGCGATAGCGCCATTATGAAGCACCATGCCACCGATCAATTGCACATCGAAGTGGCGCATGCCCAAGAAGCGGCGACCACCTTCGCGGCAAACAGCGAACGCTTCGATCAAAATATCATCGAGCGTCTCGCCCGCTTTGAGGCGATCCCGAAACTTTTGTGTTTGGGCGCGCAGCTCTTCATCGGAAAGTGACTGATAGTTGGGTTCAAGCGAATTGATCGCCTCCACCCTGGCTTGCAGTTTCCGTACATATCGGGCATTGGAGGAACCAAACATGGCCGTCACGCCGCGCTCAAAGCGATGCATGATCCCGCCAAAAAAGTTTCCAACGCCTTCCCAAGTCCGCTCTATTAAATCCATGACAGGTTCACGCTTTTACTAAGAAAGCTTCCAAAAAGTGGCTAGAAATGTCGCCACCCAAGGGCTGGGGGTTGGTGCTGTCACCTCCTGCGACTGCTTACAAAAAAAGCGCAACCCCCTAATCCAAAAAAGTTTATAGCGATTGGTAAAAATGGTCAATTGAGGTTAGCCGTACCTTTTGACCACCAACTCAAGCGATTCCAGCACCCTCCCTAGGCTTGCGGGCCCGCTCCGCCTTGGCAAAAATCCTCCGGATGGCTCGACGCCCCTCTCAGATACAAGGGGCGTGGGCCCCTGGCCCTTTACCCTATTCGTGACGCGTGCCCGAATCTTTGCTAACCACTGAAATCCTGGGCCAAATGATCCTGCTGGGAACCGGCACTAGCGTTGGCGTTCCGGCCATTGGCTGCGGTTGCCCGGTTTGCACAAGCATCGATCCACGCGATAACCGCACACGCTGTGGCGTGCTGGTAGGCCTACCTGAGGGGAACCTGCTGATCGACACGCCCCCCGATCTTCGGGCCCAACTTTTACGGGAAAAAGTCGGAATCGTTCATGCGGTCCTCTACACCCATGAACACGCAGACCACCTGTACGGACTAGACGACCTACGTCTTTTCCCGTTTTATTTAGGGCATCCGGTTCCCCTTTACTGCGAGCCCAGCGTGGAAGCCCGGATTCGAAAGTCGTTTGACTATGCCTTTCCGGAAATCGCTCCGACGCACGAAGGAGCCATCCCACAACTGGAATTCCACACGATCGGCCTAGAACCGTTTTCTGTCCTGGGGCAAACCATCACCCCCCTTCGATTACAACATGGGCCCAGGTTTGGCGTGCTTGGTTTTCGCATTGGAAACGTCGCCTATTGCACCGATACGAACTACATCTCTGACGAGAGCCTGAAGTTACTCGAAGGGCTAGATGTCCTTATTTTGGATGCGCTGCGACATCGTCCCCACGCCACGCATTATTCGCTGGCCGAAGCGATCGCTGTCGCCCAGCAACTTCGTCCCAAGCGAACGATCTTCACCCACATTTCGCACGACCTGCCTTACGTGGCAACGAATGCGCAGCTTCCTGCGGGGATGGAACTCGGCTACGACGGCATGCGTATTCCGCTGACCTAAATAGGCTTGGCCCAAATACACCAGGGACAATAAAAAACGGCATGGTGAAAACACCATGCCGTTCGATTTGTTGTTGTAACCGGCGAGTGGTTAGTTCTTGCCAGCGACCTTATCCTTGCCCATCAGACGCAAGTAATCCAAGGTGACCGAAAGGGCTTCATTGAAGTAGAAGTCACGCTTGACGATCTCCTTGTCATCCTTCTTGGATTCATCCAAGTGCTCGTCTTCTTCCTTCTCGGCATCGAGTTCGGCACGGCGGGCTAGGAACTTCGCTTCCGACAGCGGAATCATCTTTTGCTGCTTTTGCTCGGTATAACGCTCGATCTTCTTTTGGAGCTTGGTGAAGTCGGGCGACTGAGCCATACGCTTTTGCGAAGAATCACGCAAAGCGGCAACAATATCTGGCGTTGTGTCGGCAAAAGGATTGAACTGAGCCGATTGCACCTTGTCAAAGGCCAAGGCGTGATCCAAATCTCCTTCGCTGACGTCCATATGATCAGTGATCGATGGAAGAACAACGTCGGCCAACACACCACGACGCTGGGTGCTGTCGCCGTTCGGGCGATAGAACTGCTGCATGGTGAGCTTCAACGCTCCGAGGTTTGGCGGATTGCTGATGCGGAACATTTGTGGGCCAAGATCCAAGAGGCTTTGCACCGTTCCCTTACCATGGGACGACGAGTCACCGATGATCAGGCCGCGATGATAATCCTGAATAGCCCCCGCGAGGATTTCGCTGGCACTTGCGCTGAATTTGCTGGAGAGAACGACGAGCGGACCCTTCCAAGTGATGCTGCGGTCCGGATCATCATAATGCTGAACGCGACCATCGGGATCCTTCACCTGAACCACTGGGCCGTCTTCGATGAATAGACCGGTCAGATTGATAGCTTCCGTCAAGCTACCGCCACCATTCTTTCGCAAATCGAGGATCAGAGCATCCACTCCCTTGGCATTGAAGTCGACCAGGATCTTCTTCACGTCAACGGTGGTGCTCTTGAAATCGCCACCATTGCGAGCGGCTTCCATGTCCATGTAGAAGCTTGGCAGATCAATCACGCCGACCTTAAATGGCTGGCCGTTTTGCTTCTTGCCCTCTTCAAAAATGACGCCGCGGGCTTCGCTATCCTTCAACTCGATGCGAGCACGCGTAATCTTGATGATCTTGATGTCGCCACCGCCGGCAGGAATCACGCCAAGGCGAACGACTGTGCCAGCCTTGCCGCGAATCTTATTGACCACATCGTCAAGCTTCATCGCAACGACGTCGTCCATCTTGCCATCTTCGCCCTGGCCTACTTGGACAACGCGATCTTGGACGGCCAATTCACCTTGCTTGGCAGCTGCACCACCTGGAACCACCTTGTCAATCACCGTGTAGCCATCGTCAAACTTCAGCTGAGCCCCGATACCATCGAGGTTGAGGCTCATCAATATGCGGAAGTTCTCCAGCGACTTAGGAGACATATACGTGGTGTGCGGATCGTAGCTGGATGTTACTGCCGTCAGAAACATCTCCAGCAGTTCATCGGCATCGGTTTGATGCATCCGCTGAGCAAAGCTGTGATAGCGGCGGCTCAAACGCTGCTTTGGATCTTCATCCTTCTTCTTGTCATCCTTGGCAGTCTTCAGCACAAGCATTTCGTACTTGAGCATCTTCTTCCAACGATCATCCAGTTCGGCCTCGGTCTTGGCGTAGGGGATCTTGTCCCAGTCCGTGGAGAGGCTCTCATCTTCGTCAAAGTTGAAATTGCCCTTCAGGGCTTCGTCAATCTTGACGACCCGCTCATCAATTCGCTTGAGCAAGCGGTTAAATACGGTGTAGGCGAAACTGATGTCGCCATTGTTGACCATGTCGTCGAGGTCATTCTTTTTCTGTTCAAACTCAGCCACATCGGCAGCGGTCAGATACAGCTTGCGGGAATCGACCGTCTTAAGAAACAAACCGAGTGCACGCTGAGAAATCTCATCGTCCAGCGCATGCTTGGTGAGGTGCTCGCGCTTCATCAGGTTGGTTACAGCGCGTGACACCTGGCGATCGGCCGGGCGTGGCTGGACCAAGTCGGGCTTGTCAGCCGCGAAAACGAGGGACGAACAGGCGATTGCGCCCAAGCCGAGCGAAAGCAATCCGCCAGCTACGCGGCGAATGGCACGCTTGCGAGTATTGGCGCCCCAGTGGCGAGAACCCTGGACGCTCGAAGAAGCTTCCTTTGCCGCAGGTGAACCTGGATCAGAAGAAACATTGGTCGGCAATTCCATCGACCGCACCGGTAAGAAGCCTTGCATTACATTCCCTTATCGTCGCAAGAGACCTAAGGGGAAGACTGCCTATTGCAGCCCACCGCCTTTGAAGTGGCCAAAACATTCCCTAGTAGCTGAGCTGACGTGCGTTATTGCTACGCACCCCATCGCAAAATGGCTCGCCAGAATCCTCCAAAATCATTTTAGGGACCTTGGGCCAACCTTATCGCTGGGGGAATTTTATCTCGCTTGCCAGTGCGGGACAACATGAATCCGGCCAGGAAGTTACCCACTTTTCGCACGTGTAATCTTCTATCGAAGCGGCGGGAGACTAAGCTCTGGCGGCTTCTCCGCCACTAAACGCCGCTTTTGCCGCTTCAAGGGCAGTTTGGCGGAGCGCTTGCACGAGAAGATGGGGCTCGTGGTGTGCCTCCCCCACGTCGTGCCCGAGAATGCCGACCCAGAACCAATCTTTATCCGGCGTTTCGGCCTGCAACTGCTCTACTTGTCCCTGAATTTGCCCCAGCAGGTCCCCGTCAAATAATAGGTGGGGAACGACGACCAGGTTTCGGAAGGTGTGGCCGGCAAGGTCACCTAGGACACTTTTCATACTGGGCAGGGCCATCGCCACAAACCCAACCCGATGGTGCCGAAAGCCCATCATTTTCGCCGTCTCGGCCGCGTAGGCATGCATTTCTTCGGTGGCAGAAGGATCGCGGCTTCCCCGGCCAAGCATGACTAGGCAGGTATCTTCTTGCCACTGGGACGAAATTTGGGGAGCGGCCTTACCGGAATCAACTGCTGAGGCAGGCTCCAACAAGCCGGTCGGCAAAGCCTTAGCGATTCGGCGACAAGTCAGCTCTAGCAATCTTGGGTGGCATCCCAGGTGGGGAGCCTGATTCCAGGAGATGGCACCGCGAGAATAAAGCTCGCCCACTCGCGACTGACCATCGGACATCAGTCCGTCCAATGCCTTCGCAACTGCTTCCGGCACATCTTCTTTGGCATGCCCGGCGGAGAAGAGCAGCAGCGGCAGGACCAAAAGCCGATCAACGCCGTTTTCGATCAGCCGCCGTACGCCTTCGGCAATATCGGGCGATTGAAGCTCCAGAAAGGCGGGCTCTACGCAAAATTCAGGCAAGCTGGCCGCGAGACGCTCTGCCAAGGTCAGAAAATCCTGCGTTCCACGGACGCTGCGAGTGCCATGACCAACGAACAGCACTCCGATAGTCTTGTCAGAGACAGGATTCATGAACACCAGGCCAAAGTGCTAAGCAAGAGGAACCGCTGAAACAGGATGAGAACAATTTAAGACGTGCGACAACCAGAAAAGGTTCCGCTAGATGACTCCGAAATGTTTGTACGCTATCCTACGAAAACTATAACAACCTGCCCACGGGCTCGTGGGACGAAGCCACCTCGATTGAAGCACTGTTTCTCAAGGTGCCAAGCAAGCTCCTCTTCTGGTTTGACCCACTTTCTCACAAGGTCCTTCCTCTCATGCAAAGCCCTACTTCAACACCGACCACAGAATCTTCAGCTAACTCGCGGCGGCAATTCCTGCGGTCTACCGCAGCAGCGGGAACTCTGCTTGCCTCTGCCCCCTTGGTCATTGGCTCGGAAAAATCGAAGCGTTACAAAACTACCCTGATTGGAACGGGCTGGTGGGGGACGAACATTCTGCGGGAAGCCCTAGCTAGCAACGAATGCCAACTGGTGGCCCTGTGTGACGTTGACGAGGCCCAGCTCAAGAAGTGCGAGACGGAAATCAGCGGGCTAACCTCTGATCAGCCCAAGCGGTACTCCGATTTCCGCGAACTGCTGGATAAAGAAAAGCCAGAAATTGTAATTGTCGCTACCCCTGATCACTGGCACCCGCTGATTACGATTGCCGCCGTTCAGGCCGGCGCCCACGTTTACGTGGAGAAGCCCGTGGGGCACACGATTGGCGAAGGACGCGCGATGGTCCGCGCTGCTCGCGATACCCAAAAGGTGGTTCAGGTTGGAATGCATCGCCGGGTCTCGCCGCATAACAAGGCAGGGCTTGAGTTTTTAAAGAGCGGCAAGGTTGGCAAGATTGGGATGGTGCGAGCGTTCGTCCATTATCCCGGTGGCCCGGAAACGGCAGTCCCCAACGTGGAGACGCCTAAGGGCTTGGACTGGAACATGTGGTGCGGCCCTGCTCCGCTTCGCCCCTTCAATCCGGGAATTCATGCGAAGGGGTTTCGCAACTTTTTGGATTATGCCAACGGGACATTAGGCGACTGGGGAATCCACTGGATGGACCAGATTTTGTGGTGGACCGAAGAGAAGGCTCCACGCAAGGTTGCCTCGTACGGCGGACGGTTCATCAAGGGGCCCGCCGTCAACGATGGCAAGGGGCAAACGACCGACGCCCCCGACACCCAGGTTGCCCAGTGGGAGTTTGAATCGTTCATCGCTACCTGGGAACAACGGAACTACGCTGCCAATACGGCCGAGCATTCAAACATCGGCGTGTATTACTACGGCACGAATGGGACGTTCCACATGGGTTGGCAGGATGGCTGGACATTCTTCCCTACCTTCAATCCAGAGAAGGGAAAGATCCACATGGAGCCACAGTTAAACAAACCGGATGACCAAAACATCAAGGAACTTTGGGCGGACTTCCTGAGCTGCATCAAGAGTGGCAAGCGAAGCGTGTGCGACATTGAAATTGGCCATCGCTCCACCAACATGAGCTTGCTGGGAATGCTTTCGATGAAGCTGGGTCGATCGATTGCTTGGGATGGTACCAAGGAGCAGATACCGGGCGATGCCGAGGCCAATGCCTTGCTGAAGCGCGAGTACCGTGGCGACTGGAAGTATCCGGTTTAGTACCGCAGAGCCGGGGGTGCACGCCGTTGCTGTGCCCCAGTTCCGCGACGGAATGATATACTCTTTCTGGTGGTAGACCAGAAAGAGCGGGGCCCCCCTGCTTGCTCCGGGAATCACCTAACGTCAAAACAAGCTTCTTCAAGCGGCAATCAACCGCTTGAGAAAGCGTAGTTCCGTGCTGGATCATTCTTGGGCCCGCTCAACGAAAAACCACGTGTTATCCTATCTATTGATGATCAGCGGCCCTCGTGCCGGCACCCATTTCCAACTTGATCCCCAACGCTCGGCTAGGATTGGTCGCGGCTTGGATTGTGATATTGTCCTATCCGATGCACTTTCGTCGCGCGTGCATGCAACCGTCGTAAAAGAGGACGGCTATTGGTGGGTCAGAGATGCCGGAAGTCGCAACGGCACCTATTTGAATGGCCAGAAGATTGACGAAGCGCAGCTCGATATTGGCGGGCTGCTGCGAGTCGGATCTACCGAGTTCAAATTCGTACAAAGCGAGGATCAGCTTTCGGATACGAACTCCATCGATCGAACACAAACGCTTGTTCGCGACCGAGTGGTCGATCGTAGCAACCTGGGCATTTTGACGATTGATAAATTGCGACTGGAAGAAAAGTCGACGGACCTCAACACGCTGTATCAATTGGCACTGAAGTTACTTGGCTGTACCGACCCGGATGAAGTCATTCGGCAATCGCTTAACCTGCTGCATGATCGGACGGGCGCATCGTTTGTTGGCTTTTTGTGGGTGAGTGACGATGGGCAGCTCAAGCCCAAGATGATCATTCCCGAAGGGGCCTCGTCGCATGTGCGACTAAACAACTCTTTGACCGACATGGTCATTCGGCAATCCAAAGCGGTCTGGGTTGATGACCAAAAAATCTCCGGAAGCACTACGGTTTTGCAGCACTATGCAGATGCGCTGTGCGTGCCGCTGATTGACGAAGGCAAAACACTGGGGGCGATCCATCTGTATTTGGACCGAGGAAGATTTCGGCAGACCGATTTTGACATCGCCATTCCGATTGCCAACGTACTAACTGTTGCGCTAGTGCGAGCTCGCCAAGAGGCGATGCTCAAGGTAGACAACCACCGATTAACGACCAAGGCGGCGGCCTTCGACGAATTGATTGGCGAGAGCAAGCCAATGCACGACCTGAAGTTGCGCATCGGTCGTGTAGCACGTGCCACCGGCAGCGTGCTGATTCGCGGCGAAAGCGGCGCGGGGAAGGAACTTGTCGCGCGGGCCGTTCACAAAGGGTCCGCACGAGCGGACCGCCCGATGCTGACCGTCAACTGTGCGGCGTTGCCTCGCGACCTGATGGAAAGCCAGCTGTTTGGGCACAAGAAGGGCTCATTCACTGGAGCCGATTCCGACCACATTGGCCTATTCCAGCAAGCTCACACCGGAACGTTGTTTCTGGACGAAGTGGGCGAAATGACGCTCGAAGGCCAGGCCAAGCTGCTACGCATTTTGGAAGGGCACCCCTTCTTGCCCGTTGGCGGAACCAAAGAGATCCATGCGGATGTGCGCGTCATTGCGGCGACCAATCGCGATCTGGCAGAATTTGTGCGCGATGGCCGGTTCCGGGAAGACCTGTTCTATCGCCTGAGCGTTTTTGAGCTGTACATTCCGCCGCTAAGAGATCGCGGCCCTGACATTGCGATGCTTGTCGATTATTTTCTTGACCACTTTTCCAAGTTGCATGGCCGACCAGCCATGACGCTATCACCGGATGCACGACAAAAACTGCTCACGTATGGCTGGCCAGGCAATGTGCGTCAATTGCGCAATGTAATTGACAGCGCCGTAGTGATGGCAGAAGGGACGACCATTTTGGCCGATGACCTGGGACTGCGTGACGCAGGAACGGGGAGTGCCGAAATGGAGACGCTGCGTATGGACTTCTGGGAACGGAAGCTCATTACGGAGGCACTCAAGCGAACCGGAAGAAAGGTGCCAGAAGCGGCGCAGCTTTTAGGGCTCGGACGTGCTACGCTCTATCGCAAGATTGACGAGTTTGGTATCGATCGCAAATCGGACGAATCTGAGTCATAACACTTTTTGGGATTACCAATTCATTTGACGCTTGCTCCTCATATCTCGTTCCCTGCATTTCGCCCTGCTTGGTATGCGCCCGGTGGACACGTTCAAACGATCCTCGGCAACTTCCTTCGGCGCGACCGCCCCTCCCCTATCCTAACGCCGCATGTAGTGCCGCTAGGCGATGGTGACGGTCTCGTTCTGCACATTGCAGAGCCTACGGCCGAAGCGATTGAGCGAGCAGAACGGACCCAAAAACGACGCGTTCCCAAGGCGGGCGTGCTGCTAATGCACGGGCTGGGGGGAACTCATCAGTCGGCGTACGTGCTTCGGGCGGCCCAAAAATTACTTGAACGAGGCTACTGGGTTGCCGCCATCGACCATCGTGGCTGCGGCATGGGACTAAATCACGCGAAGCATGTCACGCATGCCGGCCGATCGGGCGATGTTGGCACCGCCATCGATTATTTGCGGGAGCGGTTTTCGCCCGACAAGCTAGCAGTGGTTGGCTATTCGCTCAGTGGCAACATGGTACTCAAATGGGCGGCCGAGGCTGGAACGGCCTACCAAAACCAAGTGGCGGTGATGGCGGTTTGTCCGCCCGTAGACCTGCCAGAGTGTTCTCAGTGGATTGAGCGGAAGCGAAGCTGGCTCTACAACCAGAACTTCTGCCTAAGCCTCATTCAAACAGTTGAACATCGTCGCAAGATGCGGCCGGATGCACACCATATTTCGTTTGCGCGTCGGCCGCGTACGTTACGAGAGTTTGATTCGGTCTTTACTGCCCCGCTGGCCGGCTTTCGCTCGGTAGAAGACTACTATGCAAGTAGTAGCAGTATGGCCTCGATGGAAAAGATCGCCGTCCCAACGCTGATCTTAGCGGCAGAGGATGATCCGATCGTGCCCATTGGTCCTTTGCGTAAGGCAAAACTTTCGCCAAGCACAAACTTGGTGATCACCAAGGGGGGCGGGCATTTAGGTTACCTGACCGCCTCTCGCACCGACCCCGACCATCGCTGGATGGATTGGCGAGTGGTCGATTTCGTCAATCACGTTTGCCAGACAAACGACTAGCGAGCCCAGATCACGCCCAGGGTTGGACCGTGATAGATCGCGCCACCTGAATTCAGCTGGTTAACATTTCCCCGTGGAGGTGGCAACCAATTATCTTTGCCCAGGGCGATGCCATCGAGAAACAATGCCTGGTAACCGCCGCGGATGGTGAGGTTACGAGTCATTTGATAGTTGCCAGTGAGGGCAAGGTCGACCAAAAAGGCAGTCCGTGATCCGCTGGCCGAAACAGGCGTCGTAATTGAGGACAGGGGGCCGCCGGCAGCTGCGATGTAGGTCGTCGATTGAGACGAGGTTCCCATGAGCAAAGCCCCCTTGGCATCGAAGTCCCAGTAGAAGCTACGATTGACCATCCACTGGAAATCGATACCGATTTGCGGCCCGCCCATCGAGTTCTTCGTTGAGGTATCTGCATTAAACTCAACAGCCGGTGGGACAGCAACAGTGCTAGTGTTGAAAGCAAAATTTTCGTTCATTTTGACATAGCGAGCCCCTACCAAAAACGACACATCAAACGGTCCGGGGGGCATATCGAGCCAACCGCGCAGATTGAGTTCGCCACTTTGTAGGTAGGTGGTTAGAGTCTCGGTACCGGTGAGCGACGTTGGAACTTCAGTTACAAAACCATCGAGGATGGAAGACATACCTGTATCGGTAACGGACTTCGTGTTGTTCCAAACGTAGCTGCCTAAGTAGGTTCCTTCCAGGCGATAGCAGCAGTTCAACGTGCGGCCAATTGTAAACTTTCCGCCTGGATCAAATTGCTTGAGAAGGTCTGCTGTCTCTAATCGCGCGGGAGCATTCACACCGGTTCCCTTACGCAACAGCGTAATGTCATCGCGAGCGTCGTAGAGCATCGGAGCAAACTCAGCGATACCGTACCAGCCCGAGGGACGATGGGCCTGTGAGTTGCCACAGTAGTCTTGGCAATCGTCCTCAGGATCACACTGCCAAATGCTGGGGCTAGGACGGCAGTTTTCAAAGCGAGCCGAGTTGGGGTAATCGAAATAGGGCTGAGCGATCGCTCGACCTGCAAGCTGTGCTTGGCATTCACGAACGATAAGGTCAGTACTGCTGAGCAACAAAAACAATCGCTGTGAGTACAAGCGAGGATTTTTTCAGCATTGGTAATAAAAAGCGGATCATGAAGTCGCCCCGACAAAATCGCGCAACGTGGTACTTTCGGAATAACCCATTACGTTGATTCGTCGGTTTTGCGTGCAGACGCCAATACAAACGATTCCCCCGGCAAAAGGCCGCTGACCCTCAAACCAGCCGCATTTACCGCATTTTAAAAATTCCACGCAAACTACCGCATATCCCCCAAAGCATGGAAAAACGGGGGAAGTAGGAAACGAAAAAAGCCCTCTCCTCGTTGAAGGAAGGGCTTTTCGTCGTAACGCGAAGGGCTTTGGCCGTGGTTTAGTAGCGGAAGGAGAGTCCCGCTCCGGTAAAGACTTCTTCGGTTGGACTGCCAAATCGTTGACCAAAACGAACATCAAACTGGACGTTATTGGTGGCGTAAAGGAAGAGCCCGGTATCAAAATAGTTGGCGGGCTGGTTTGTATCTCCCGAGGTTTGCCAGAACCCAAAGTACTCCACGAAACCGCCTACACGCGGCGACAGCTGAAACAGCATGGAGGCTGACTGGTGGTAGAGGTTGATGTTGTCGCGCAAGACAACGACTGCCGGCCCGGTGGGCTCAGAACCACCGCCGATGAGCGTACTTACCGACGTCTTCTGCCAATCCACGCCAACGCTCCATTTGAGGTAAAGCCAGCGGCGAAGTCCCCAGCCGCCTACCAAGTTGACAAACGGCTGCATTGCGTTTGATGAAACGCCGTTGGTTCCCGTGGGAATCGTTGAACCCGAAAGCAATGTCAGGATCGGAATCCAATCTTCCTGCTGGCGCATTTCGTACTTAAACGCCAAGATCATGTCGTCGCCACCGAAGACTTGCGTAGTATGTGCCAAGTTACGGTCGACGACATCACTGAGAACATAGCCGTTCCATTTGACGCGCACTTCAAACTCGTCACTGAGCCCATAGCGCAGAAGCGTTTCAGGCAAGGATCGTTTGGTAATGCTGGTATTGGCGAGACTGTCGACCGACTTTCGGAAGGTATAGCCGGTCTCGATAATGGTTACACCCTTTCCAACGGTAAACGTGGCATCCGTGAAATCGGGGCGATCCGTGTTGATGAGATTGGAAAAGTCCCACTTGTCTTCGACTTCGCGTCCCAAAAGATTGGGGCGATAGGTCGCTAACAGGCGGGACTCATCATCCACATCGAGCCCAGAGATGCGCGGGTACTCCCAGGGATCTGCAATGGGGATCATCCCATTGCCGTCCGGCAAATAGCGAACCTCCGGCTCTTCTTCCTGAGCGTGAAGAACCGAAGGGGCGGCCAAGTCCTGCCCTACCCCCCAGACAATGCCTGCTAGTGCTAGCCAGCGCATCCAATGCATATTCATCATGGTCCTCCTTGACCAGTTTTCTCTAGATTTATCGACGTTTGCGACAATCTTGAGCTGCTTGGCGGTGTGCTTCTGTTGCCATCACACACCTTCCTTGTAAAGGTTGTTTTGCATTAACCAATCACGAGACGATTCCTCGGTGATTTGCTGTGCCATGGGGCGACTCGTCCATTCATGCCCATTTTCAACGCGATTGACCTGACGAACCAAGATCCATCTACCGGTCGTTTCCCGGACGAGGATTGACAGATACTTTTGGATGACTTGGCCATAGGAATCTCGCTGCAAACTGGTAACGGGGCCCCAAAGCTCGGAAATATGTTCCATCGAAATCTTATGGGTTGGCCCCAGCGTTTCGAGGATTAGGCGAATGGATGTGGAAAGCTTAAGTGGTGACATAACGGTTGCATGTTGGTACTCAAAGTTTTCGAGAATCTTGTCGCGACCGAACGCTGCGCAAAGCCAATGGCCTTTAGCACAACCGATGGATCGCTGAGCTAGGCAATAAGTGCCAGAAACGTTCTTCGCTACAAGAATTACAAGGACGCAGAGAGAGGAATGCGTCAGGAGAGGAGTACGCCCGTGCGTTTTAGTTGTGCCGTTTCACAAAGTGAGGAGGACGATGCGTCCGCCTTACTAAATAATGACCAAACTACGCTTGATGTGACCTGGCGACCAAGATCGCAGTACCAGAATGTCACGGGCTTAGAAATCAAGCGACAGAACTCTAGCCATGCTTGCCGGCCACCACAGCCATTGCAATCGAGTGGCTGGCAATCGTGGATGTCTGAGAGTTCAGGAATGTGCAGATTGGTCGTGTCCAACTCGTTCGAGACAGTGACACAAAGAGGCTGGCTAGAAGTATTTCCCCGTTCCCTATCGTTACCCACTACGCCAGCGAGCACGCTGAGCAAGGTGAGGCCGATGAGGAAAAGACGGGACAGCATACAAAGCCAATGTGCCTTTCCTAGGTAACCAGACGCACAACAAGTGGTGAGACATTGTGGCCCAAATAAGCCGACAATCTTGCCCCATCAATATCGGCAGGATAATTGACCTACCAACATGAGCCCAAAAACATAACAAACTCGTAATATTCATTCCAGCAGAACCGCCACAATGAGGGGCGAGTTCTTCGCATAGGAGGCAATTCCAGAGCGATTCTGTCGGGCTACGGCAGTCGTGTGACCATTTCTTCCACAGGGAAACGGACTTTGGGCACGCTAGCATACTTGTCGCTGCTGGCCCGATAGCCCAACGTACAAACGACGCTGGTGTAGTAACCGGTAGCAGGCAGGTTGAGGATCTCGTCGTATTTGGTGGGCTGGATTCCTTCCATGGGGCAAGTGTCGATACCAAGCATGGCGGCCGTGGTCATCAGGTTGCCGAGCGCAATATAGACCTGCTTTTCAGCCCAATGGGCAAGGTCCATCTTGGAATGGATCAGGCTACCTACCATCATCTTGCGAAAGCCGGCGAGCGCCTCTACGGTTCCACCACGAATGGCGGCAATGCTTTCCAAATAGCGGTCGATGTAGACCTCATCAACGGGCTTACGAATCGCCATGACAACCGTATGGGAGGCATCGGCGACCTGTCGCTGGCCCCAGGAATGGGCAACCAGTTGTTCCTTTGTAGCTTGATTGCCAACCACGAAGAACTTCCAAGGCTGGAGGCCATAGGAAGAGGGAGTCAGCGTTAGTGCGGTGGCTAACGTGTGCCAGTCCGCATCCGAAATCTTCTTGGCGGGATCAAAGGCCTTGGTTGCATATCGCCACCGAAGTTGCTCTTCAACGACCTGAGGGGAAACGGGAGACATAGCGAAAAGTCTTTCTTCGGTTTAGTGGGGAAACAATCGAGGACAGGGCTCAAAAAGGCTTGGAGCCCTGCTCCGTCGGCCGAAGGTTCGCCTACCTCCGGCCATCAGGCAAATTCATACAGGATGGGGGTCGGCTAGGGTCGGGCGCCTAGTCGGTAAAGATGCGATTGCGTGCGCAGTAACAGCGTGCCATCCACGATGGCTGGTGTGGCCATCAGCTGGCCTTCGAGCGTATTACGGCCGATTTCTTCGAAGGTTCTCCCGGGCTTTAGCAGAGTTGTCTCGCCTTCACGACTGCAGAAGTAGAGCTTGCCATCAGCGAGCATTGGCGAGGCAAAGAAATTGCCGCCGATTCGCTTCTTCCAGTACTGTTCGCCGGTGGCAGCGTTTACACAAGTCACGATGCCGTTGTCGGAAACGAAGTAGACTTCTTCACCGACAACAATTGGCGAAGACATGGCTGGGACTTGTTGCTTGATCTTCCAAGCCACATGCGAGGCCGTGACATCGCCCTTTCCATCCACACGAATGGCCCACAATTCTGGCACCATATACCCGGTGCAAACGTAGACAATGCCGTTGCTGAATACGGGGCGAGGAACATTGGAAAAACCAGGTGCGTAGTTCACTTGCCACAGCGACTTGCCCGTGGAGGGCTCGTAAGCAACCACCCACTGAGCCCCGGGAACAACTACCTGCTGCTTCCCTTCGTGTTCAATGAGAAGAGGAGTGCTAAAGGCCTTGTGCGTTTCGACTTCGCTGCCTGCCATTGGCGGACGCTGAGTCTTCCAAACTTCTTTGCCCGTTGCTGTATCGAGGCCAATGACGAACTGAGCATCAATGCCGTCGCAGGGAATTACTAGGACCTTGCCACAAAGGCAAGGAGAACTGCCGGGGCCAACGCTATGTTTGGTTGGCAGGTTGGCCTTCCAGACAATCTTGTTGGTCTTCGTGTTAACGCAAGCGGTTCCCCATGTGCCGAAGTGACAATAGAGTTGTTCGCCATCCAGGATTGGCGATGGCGAGGCATAGCTATTGAGCGAATGAACCGGATCGGGTTGTTCAATCTTGAAGAGAGGAACCTTGGCTTTTACTTCGCCGGTGGCCGCATCAATGCCAACGGCAGACAACGAGATGCTGCCGACCACTTCCATCTCTTTAGCAAGCGGATTTTTGGACAACTTCTCTTTGGCCTTATCGAGTTCTTCCCCCATCAGGTTAGAAGTCTCGGCAGATGTCACCCAGATGATGCCGTTTGCAAAGACCGGCGAGGACCAGCCCTTTCCTGGGACAGCCCCTTTCCAAAGGACGTTGCTAGTTTCGCTCCACTGCGCGACAAGTCCCTTGACGGCAGCGTGCCCATCACCTTGAGGCCCACGGAACTGTGTCCAATCGGCTGCGAAGCCAAGCATGGGCGTAACGAGAATGGCCCAAACGGCAAACCCTACAGAGCGATACATGCGGTAATTCCTAGCCGAGTCGATGAGTTCCGAAAACAGAGAACGTATTTTTGCGGGAATTCATCCCATCCGCCAGAGCCGATTGACTTGGCTTACGTGGTTTTTGTCGCCACAACGACCGGCGGTGATTTTGATGCAAGCCGGCCCAATACAACACTGGCCACCACCAGCACGGCCGTCAGAATCAGGCCAAAACTGATCTCTTCGCCGAGCCAAACGGCCGAGACCGCAATCGTCATGAAGGGTTGTAGCAGTTGAATTTGACTGACCTGGGGAATGCCACCCAGCATCAAGCCGCGGTACCAAGCAAAAAACGCCAAGAACATACTGACAAGGCTGAGATAGCCAAACGCGAACCAAGCGTGGCTCGGTGCGGCATCGTACCCTTCGAGCACGACCAGACCATTCTTGTTCAAAGACCAAGCGACGGGCGCGATGAGAAGTGGAAACGAGACGACCAACGTCCAGCAGATCACCTGCCACGATCCGAGCGACTTTGCCAAGATGGCGCCTTCGGTGTAACTGATCGAAGTCACAACGACGGCAATTAGCAAAATGGCGTGTTCCATCCGCACATTCCAACCGCCACTGGCAAGGGAAAACACCACCACGACCGAGCTTCCTGCGATGGCAGATACCCAAAAGAGCCATGGCATTTTTTGCTGTGAGCGATAGGCGCCGAGCGCTGCCGTCCCTAGCGGAATCAAGCCGGTGACGATGGCGCCTTGTGAAGCAGGAAGAGTTTTCATGGCGTACGAACTGAGGATGGGGAACCCAATCACCACGCCTAACGAAACCACAAACAGTTGCCACCATTCGTTGCCCCGTGGCCAAACCTGCTTGGTAGCCAGTAGCAGGATGATCGACAGAACCCCGGCAACAATCGCGCGGCCAAACGCGACAAACAGGGGATCAAAGTATTGCATCGCAACCGCTGTTGTCGGAAGCGTCAAACTAAAGCAGGCGACACCGACAAACCCAAGCACCATCCCCTGCCAACGAAAGGGGTAATGATGCGCTAGCGAAGAGGCTGAGCTTTCTAGAATGGGTTCCGAGCTCATTCCTCACCTACCGTTTTTGGGAAAGGCGCGGCAAATCCCGCCGAAGACAAATCGACGGGGGGCCAGGGCTGCCACGATAGAGAGCTTACAAGTTTTACACTGGCATCCGAGGAAGCATCACCAGATGGTTGCATCTCTGGAAAACTAGCGACGCGCGATATCGCCATAAGCGGAATCGGGCCGTACACATGGGGAAAGCTTTCGCCCCCCGTGGATGCCTCCCAGCGCAAACTAGGGCCAAGCGACTCTGCTTGAATTTCCAGCAGGACCAGATCTGCGCGTCCCGCGTAATAACGCTGCGCGACGCCGGCTACCTGCTCTGCTTTGGAGGCGTGAATGAATCCTTCGATCCCCAAATCCACCGATAAGAACAAGCCCGAAGTTTGTGCGCGCGCCAGTCGGCACGCTCAGCAAGACGATAAATCATTCGCGAACCACTTCACTTCCATCCCCTGCGAACAGGGCAAAACATTCCGTCCTACAAATTTCAAACAAAAGCGGGGTAATCCGTGTAGCCAACCTCACTACCGCCGTAAAACGTACTGACGTCGGGCGTATTGAGTGCGACCCCTTTGGCAAACCGCGCAGGCAAATCGGGATTAGCAAGGAAAGGAACTCCAAATGCCACCGCATCGGCATGGCCGTCTGCTAAGTATTGATTAGCTCGTTCCTTCGTGAAGCCGCCGTTCGTTACCAGCACGCCTGAAAACAACGGGCGAAAGAAAGCCGCTGGAATAGCGATTGCGCCGTGTCGAACATCGGACTCTTGCGCTTCATTGATATGCAAGTACGCCAGCCCCAACTTGCCAAGCATTGAAACTGCATAGCCAAAAGTCTCGTGGGGATTGGAATCTCGCATGTCGTTGAAAGCACCGCTCGGTGATAAGCGAACGCCAACACGACTAGCACCCCAAACATCGATTAGTACAAGGATCGCTTCTCGCAGTAAACGGGATCTGCCTTCTGGCGAACCGCCGTAGGCATCCCCCCTTTGATTCGTACCATCGCGTAAAAACTGATCGACTAAATAGCCATTGGCAGCATGTAATTCGACACCATCAAAACCAGCGGACATTGAAAGCTTGGCCGCAGCGTGAAATTGATCGATGATCGCAGGAATTTCCTTCGCTTCCAAAGCACGCGGAACAGGCAGAGGCTGCAGGCCGTCTGCCGTTAGAACCTTTCCACCAGCAGCAATCGCCGACGGGGCCACTGGCAGGGTCTGATGGGGCTGAAACGAAGGGTGCGAAATTCGCCCGGAATGAACAAGCTGCTGAAAGATCTTTCCGCCGGCGGCATGCACTTGGTTCGTGACCAATCGCCAGCCATTGGCCTGCGATTCATTGTGAATGCCAGGAGTCCCTAAATATCCAGTACCTTGCTGCGATATTTGGGTTGCCTCGGTGATGATAAGCCCGGCCGAAGCGCGCTGCGCGTAATACAAAGCATTCAGCGCGGTAGGAATCCCGCCGGCGCCGGCTCGGGAACGCGTCATTGGCGCCATGAATATCCGGTTGGGAACCGTAAATGGGCCTAGTTGCAGGGGTGAAAACAGACTAACGGCCATCACAATTCCCTTGCGCCCCCGCTACAGAAAAACGAACATCCCAAGACGTCATTTTGTTGACTATTTGTCTAGTTAAGGATGATCGAGGGAAGCGACGAGCGTTTCACCATGCCGGTGCGATCGAACCACTGAGCTAGTGTTGCTGGCAAGGCTTGGACCATCTGCGGATCGTTACAGATCCGAGCCTGGGCCAGCGTCCCCTGCACCAGCGACATTAGATCCCGGGCGGATGCACTGGGGTTAGCAGCGATTAGGTCTTTTTGGGCAACTCCATCACGAATTGCCGACTCCAAATAGCAGTGCAGCACCTTCAGAATCTCCTGCACCTTCTCGCACACCGGTGAATCGAGGGTACTCACCTCGCAGCCGAGCGTAAAAAGGGGACAGCCCAGGATTTTGCCATCGATCGCGTAGTTTTTTAGCTGCAAATCGACGACCCACTCGACGTACTTGGTGAGCCGAACACGGCCGGACTGGCTTGCCGAAAAGATGCGGTCAAAATCGGGACGCAATTCTTCGACCCAGCCATCGAGGGCGGCGATGACCAAATCGGACTTTGAGCGGAAGAAGTGGTAGAAGCTGCCCTTGCGAACGTCAGCCACCGCGCATAAATCGTCAATGGTGGCCGAACTGTAGCTCGCGCGCCAGCAAAGCTGCATAGCGGCACACATCAGCCTTGGCCTAGCATCGCTCGTACGTCCCATGACCTCTCCTATACGTTTAACAGCGGCGACCCACTGGCCGTTTGCGAATTGTATTTGGCCAATTGGTCAAGACAAGCAAGAGATCATCGCATAATGACCTCACAAGGGAGATGCCGTTCTGTTTACCGGCTGTCCTGCGCGGCTTCCCCTGGCGGACCCCTTAGCCCTAAACCGTTTGAAATCAGGACTTTATATCCAGACAGCGTGCCGCGCTTTTCTCTTGCAAGCACTGCAACGCGAGGCTAGAGTCAAAGGGCTTACTAACGGCAGGAATGTTTGGGCCGACACTTAGGGTCGCATCAGGAGTTTTAGCCGTTAGAGGGACGCGAACTGAAGGCAGAGCGTTTGCTCGTAATCGTTTTTGTCAGGAAGGTGTTTTGCCGTGGCATTCTCTTGTCCGCACTGTGGGCATTCCATCAGCATCAAGGATGTGAAGGCTGGCTCGTATAAGCCAAAATGCCCCAAATGCGCCGAGCGTTTTTCGCTGACGATTTCTGCCGATCCGGCAGTAGCACCCCTTCTCGAGAAAATTACGCCAGCAGGCGGCGAGTCGCCAAAAAGTGCGGCGACGGTTGCAAACGTGACGCTTCCCCCAACCTCTAGCGGGGCGGCAGCCACGTTTGCCAGTGATGCCAACGCCACCGGAAATTGGGCACCGACCGTACCGATGATGAAGCCTGCCGCTGGAGGGGCACAAGCAACCATTCCGCAGCGGGCCATGGATTTAACTTCGGCTGGGCCGGTGAGCGACGCGACGCGTGCCGACCAAAGCATGGCGGGCAGCTCCCTTCCCGCGGGGGTACCGGGAGTTATTGGCGGATACCGAATTTTGAAAGAACTGGGCCGTGGGGCGATGGGCTCGGTCTATTTGGCGAAACAAATTTCGCTCGACCGGAATGTGGCCCTTAAAACCATTCAGGCCCAGTGGGCCCATAACCCGACGTTTGTGGCTCGCTTCACGCGCGAAGCCTATGCGGCCGCACAACTGTCACATCATAATGTGGTTCAGATCTATGACCTGGGAACAAGCGGCGACATCAACTTCTTCAGCATGGAGTTTGTACAGGGGGAATCCTTGGACGACTTAATCAAGCGGGATGGCAAGCTGGATGTAGAAGTTGCCGTAGGCTATATCTTGCAGGCCGCACGCGGCTTGCAGTTCGCACATGATCACGGCATGGTCCATCGTGATGTGAAGCCTGCGAATTTGATGCTCAGCAACCAGGGGATAGTCAAAGTCGCGGATCTGGGGCTCGTGAAAACGCCGCAGATGACGGAGCCGGAACCGGGTACTGAGAATAGTCCACAAGCCGGCGGCTCTGCGGGCGTCAGCGGCTCTTTAGCGGCTGCCAGGGCGGATGTAACGATGGCCAACGTCGCCATGGGAACGCCGGCTTATATGTGCCCGAACAAGGGACCAACGCTGCGGGCGTGGATCACCGCGCGGATATTTATTCGCTGGGATGCACGCTGTATGTATTGCTGACGGGGCGACCACCGTTTGAAGGTGCGACCGCGATGGAGGTCATCACCAAACACAAGACAGAACCGGTCGTTCGTCCCGAGGCGATTGTAAAACGGGTCCCCCCTGCCCTTTCCGAGATCACTTTAAAGATGGTCGCGAAAAGTCCCGAGGATCGTTATGCCAACCTGGGAGAGGTGATTGCTGCTCTGGAAGGATTTTTGGGAATCCAGTCGAGCGGCACCTTTTCTGCGAAGGAAGAACACGCCCAAGTATTGGAAGAGTCGCTCGCGCAGTTCAATGGAGCCAGCGGTGCAAAACTACGCAGCTTGGTTCCCCTGGCATTTGTGGCAGGAACTTTGTCGCTGATGGTAATTTTGGTTGCCATGGGCAAGTTCTCGCTGGCCGGCGCATCGCTGGCGATGCTTGTTTCTGCGGCAGTTTCGTACTTTATCCTAAGCGGCATTCGCGAACGTACCACCCTGTTTGAACGTGTGCGAGCCTATTTGTTTACTGCGAGGATCTCGGACTGGCTCACGTGGATTGCTGGGGGCTTGCTGTTTTTGCTGGCGCTATTTTTATTGGGGTCGCTATTTTCTTGGATTGCGCTGGGGCTTGTTGGTGTGGGGCTAGGGGCCGCGTACTACTTTGTGATTGATGGCCGACTCAAGAGTGAGCGAGCACCGGCAATCGAGCGAGCAGAAAAGCTGCTTCGTTCCCTACGACTATTGGGGATTGAAGAAGGTGCCATTCGACAGTTTGTCGTTCGGTATAGCGGGGACCACTGGGAAGAGTTCTTTGAAACCTTGTTTGGCTACGAAGCGAAACTAGCGGCGCGTGACAAGCTGATCACCACCGGAAAACCGCGGGCTAAGTTTCGTGCCTGGCGAGACACGCTCATTCGCTACTTTGATGATCGTTTGCGCCAGCAGCAGGAAGAGCGCGACCGGGAACACTTGCAAAAAGTGGAAGAAAAGGGACTGCAAGCCATGGGCCTGGACGTTGTCGAAGCCCGCAAACAGGCACAGCACATGGCAGCAGCGCTGCTCGACGAAGCCGCTGATGCAAGAGATGCGATCAAAGCAGGAAAGCCTGCTTCCCAGAGAGATCCCGCTGTGATTGCGGCAGAAAAGCGAGCACGCACCAAACAGCTTTTGGCGGATGCACGGCGTGGAGCCTATCAGGCCAAGCGAGAGCGGATGATCGGCATTGCCTTTTCTCCGCTGACGTTCGCGCTGGGTGGCAAGGTGCGATTCCTGGCAGGAGCACTCTTATTGGCCTGCTTTGCAATGTGGGCCAAACAAAATGGCCTGTTTGATGAGCAACAACTGAGTCAATTGAAAGAGGCCGCGTCGACGGTTGTTGAGAACCAAGACGTTGACGGAGCGAAGGGAGTTGCACAGCAAACCTCGCAGCAATTGGCAACGCTTGCCAATGCGGCCAAGCCTCTTTCCATCCCTGTAGTAGGAACGTACCTAAGCGGGTTTCATGTTCTGGCTGCCGGTGCGGCACTGCTGATCTTAGGCTTCTTCCAAGGCTGGAAGATGAGCCTGTTTGCCATTCCCGCAGCATTATTGATGTTGTTTGCACCGATTCCCGGTGGGTGGTCTTTGAACCTGGGAATTGGTGGAGCCTTGGCCGTTATCGGGTTCTTCTTTGGACGAACCTACAATGACTAGGTGGTAGGGTTTTGCTGTAAGAACTGCTGCAAATGACTAAGTAGTGGGTCAATGGTTTGGGCCTGGATCTGATGTGGAGGATTCCAGGCTTTCCACTCGAACCCAAGGTGTTCGGTCACCTTGAGGTTTAGGTCTACTCCTGGTTTGCAACGCGCCAAAAAGATGACCACCGTCTTCTGGCAGCGTTCCTTGAACCGCTCCGAATAGAGCTCGTAAGTTGTGCGAAATTCGAAGCCGGGCACACGCTCGATTTGGTCGGCGGTGAACCCGGTTTCTTCTTCGAGCTCTCGATAGGCACATTGCAAATCGGTTTCATCGCCGTCGACATGCCCCTTCGGCAAGTCCCAACGTTTGGCATGCTTCATCAGCAGGAATGATTCAATCGGTTGCCCTTGTACGAGCAGGAAACCGCAGGCACGAATCTGACGCATGAGGTTCCTACCGAGACAAAAAGGGCGATCCGATACTGGCAGGCCTGCGATTATTCACTTGGCAACGTAAAGTCCACCAAAAACAGCTGACTGGAACGGTCGGTGGTGCGAGTGCTGGTCCACATGAGCTGCTTGCCATCGGGCGAAAACACAGGTAGCACATCTGCACTGACAGAATCCGTCACACGCATAGTTGGGCCAAGCGTGAACTTTCCGTCGACGACCTGATACTTTGCCATCCACAAGTCATAATTGGGGCGGGCATTGGGGTCGGAGTGGTCTGCTCCCGACCAAATGATGTACGGTGCCGAGGGATGCCAATAAGGCCCCCAGTTAACCCCCTTCGTGTCAGTAAGCGCGGCTTCATGCTTGCCATCCGTGCCAATCACATAGAGCTGCAACATCTCCGGCTCTTTGCGATCACTGCGAAAGATTACCCACTTGCCATCGGGCGAAATGAACGGGCCGCCGTCATAGCCGGGCGCATTGGTCAATTGCTTGACGTCGGTCCCATCGGACTTCATTAGGTAGATGTCAGCATCCCCATCGCGATCACTGCAAAAGGCAATCCATTTGCCATCCTTGGAATAGGCCCCTTCGGCATCGTAACCCTTGGTATCAGTCAAACGTTTGAGAATGTTGCCTTGCAGGTTGGCCTCAAACAGATCGGTATAGGGATCAAAGTCCCATTTGTAACGACGACGCACACCTGCCTTGCGATCTTCCTCTTGCTGCTTACGTTCGGCAGCTTCGGTTTGGTCGAGCATGGGGTCTAAATGGCTCGAAGCAAACAGGATCTTTTTGCCATCCACGGAAAAGTAACTGCAGGTAGTACGGCCGCGACCGGTGCTAATGCGCGTGGGACGACCTCCAGCCAGAGGCTGCGTGAAGATTTGATAGAAAGGATAGTCCAGGGGAACGGCCTGAAAGACAATCTGCTTTCCGTCGGGAGAAAAATAGCCCTCCCCTGCCTTGGAAAACTCTGCGGCCGTCGTCAACTGTCGCAAGTTTTTAAGGTGCTTGCCTTCTAATTCACTAAGCGAAGGGGGAGCGGCGGCAAGGCGATCCTGAGCCCGCGCTCCACCTGCCAAAATGAACATGGCCCCCATTAGAATTGCGATTGCGGTTAATTGCAGAATTCTCATCACGCTATGTCCTCTTCCCGTGGGTGGCTTGGCAGGTTGGTATAGTAGGACATTATAAAGGACCGTGGCAACCATCGGCCAGACAGCCTGGAAATGGCGGTTCGATGGGATGTACCATCATCAACTACCTCGAGGCAGATCCTCCGACAGCATGAAAATCTATACAAAAACAGGTGATGGCGGCGACACTGGACTCTTTGCAGGACCACGCGTTCGCAAGGATGACATTCGGATTGAAGCCTATGGCACCGTGGATGAGCTCAATGCTTTTTTAGGACAAGCCCGCTGCGAAACCATTCCGGCATCGGTTGAAAAGTGCTTGGCCTGGGTGCAAAGCGAGCTTTTTTCCGTTGGTGCGGAATTGGCGACTCCAGAGCCCGAGAAACATGGCATGGCCTTGGTTAGCCAGAAGCATATTCTGGTGCTGGAACAGGAGATCGATGAGCTGCAAAAGGGCTTGCCTCCGCTAGATCACTTCATCCTGCCAGCGGGCAATCGGGGAGCCACTTCCCTTCATATTGCGCGGGGAGTATGCCGGCGTGCCGAGCGTCGAGTCGTCTCTTTGGCTGCCCAAGAGAATGTCCAGGTTTCCGCACATCTGATTGGCTATCTCAATCGCCTAGGGGACTATTTATTTGTGGCGGCTCGGGCGGCCAATGTTTTGTCGGGTGAGGCTGAGGTTGCCTGGCACAAGCCGACCTAATGCACCAAAACCACCCCCTTGAGGGGCACGGCTGATTGCTGGAATTTAAGCCAGCAATCGCGCGGCCTTTACGGCAGGTGGGGCTTCGACTAATATTTTCCTTAATCCGTCCTTTGGTGTAGGCGAACACTGATGGCCGGGCCTTTGTTTCCCAACGATGTGACCAATTCTTTGTGCTGCGCGGTCACGGAGGGATATTGTTTCGTAAAAGCGAAAGCTTGTTCTTTCTTTCTAGGGTTTTGCGCATGCCTTCTTTTCTTGCAACGCGCCGGCAGATATTCTGCGCGCTGACGATGTTTTGCTGGACCTTCGCCTCCTTTGCGGTGCCCATGTTGTTGAGCGCCCAGGAAAGTCCTCCTGCGCCAACGGCCGAGAGCCGTATGGCCGAGCTCGAAACGAAAACTGCCGATGCTGCTTTGGCGGGCCACAATGCGTGGATGATGATGTCCGCAGCGATGGTGCTGTTCATGACTGCACCCGGACTGGCAATGTTTTACAGCGGCCTAGTCCGCAAGAAAAACGTGCTTGGCGTAATGATGCAGTGCATCTTTCTGATGGGCCTGATGACGGTCCTTTGGGCCATGTACGGGTATTCACTGTCGTTTGGCGGCAGTCCTGGCGAACCAGGATACAGCCCCTACATCGGCAATACAGACTATCTGTTCATGCAGAATGTCCAGCGGTCGTACAATGCCGAAACCAAGTCGATGGTCACGCCGATGGAAGGCCTGACCCCAATCCCTCGCTACACCCACATGCTGTTCCAAGGAATGTTTTTCATCATTACCCCGGCCCTGATTTGTGGTGCGTTTGCCGAACGGATGAAATTCAGCACGATGGTCGTTTTTTCGGTGGCCTGGGGCACGATTGTCTACTGCCCGCTGGCACACTGGGTTTGGGATGGCGGAATCCTGGCCTATGTTAAAACTGGGACGACGGGCCCGGGGATTCTGGGGGGCGCGCTCGACTTTGCCGGCGGAACCGTCGTCCATATTAGCTCGGGTGCATCGGCCCTGATTTGTGCCCTCGTCATGGGGAAACGACTGGGATACGGGACCGAGCAGATGCCGCCGCACAACCTGACCTACACCACGATGGGAGCCGCCATGCTGTGGTTTGGATGGTTTGGGTTTAATGCAGGCAGCGAACTGGCAAGCGACGGCCTAGCCGCCAGCGCCTTTGCGGTAACTCACTTTTCTGCTGCGGCTGGTACGTTGGCCTGGGCCTTGGCCGAACGCGTGACTCGTGGAAAGGCTAGCGTTCTGGGGGCCTGCTCGGGAGCCGTTGCCGGGCTGGTTTGCATCACGCCTGCTGCTGGCTATGTGCAGCCTATGCCAGCGATTTTAATGGGATTTGTCGCAGGTATCGTCTGTTTTCTGGCCTGTACGAAGCTCAAGTCGATGTTTAACTACGACGACTCACTGGACGCTTTTGGCGTACACGGCGTGGGGGGCACCCTGGGAGCCATCCTTACCGGCGTCTTCGCAACGGTTCAGTGCTGCGATCCAGCAATCGTCAGCGATGGCAAGGCGGTTGGCTTGATCGATGGCCGATCACAGCTGCTTTTCGGTCAACTGGCAGCCTGCGCGGTGACGTGGGTGTTTGCGGCCGTCGTCACTTTTATCCTTCTGAAAATCCTTGACTCGACCATGGGTCTACGGGTGAAGAAGGATGAAGAGATGCAGGGGCTCGACGTCAGCCAGCACGGCGAAGAGGGCTACATCTTCTTTTAGTGCGGGCGTATAATCCCCAAGCGAGACAATACAGGCGGATAACAATCCGTACCGAACTTGTCTCCTGCGGCTGAATCTGTCAAACTTCCACCCCAAGAGGACACCTCCATGGGGTGGAAGATCCTCTGGCAGAACAGCCCTAATCCAACAATTCAAACGGTTTTGGAAGTGCCGCCTTGGGCGGAAGTTACGGCCTTCCCTACAGGTTGAACCATACGATGGCATGCAGGCCATAGGTGAGTAACGCCCAACTCAGCAAGCGTTTGCCAGCCCATTCGGGATTCTGCATGTCCGCCAAGTAGAACAATGCTAGATCTCTCCTGGAGTACTTCCCATGAAAAAAGTTGAAGCAATCATTCGGCACTTTAAGCTCGAAGAAATTAAGAACGCCTTGGCCGAACGCGGTGTCCAGGGCATGACCATATGTGAAGTCCGTGGTTTTGGTCGCCAGAAGGGTCACACGGAAATGTATCGTGGGACCGAATACGCAGTTGATTTCGTTCCGAAGGTGAAACTGGAAGTGGTTTGTTCGGATGCCAATCTGACGATGGTAATCGACACAATCATGAAGGCAGCCCAAACGGGACAGATTGGCGATGGCAAAATCTTTGTAACGGACTTGAAGAATGTCATTCGCATTCGCACGGGCGAGCAAGGCGAAGACGCCCTTTAAGTAGATCAGGAGCGTTGGAAGGTTTAGCCCTTCTGCGCTTCGCGAAAGCAATCGACAGGCCTGCCGTTCCGAAAGGGGGCAGGCCTTTTTTTGTGCGTAGGAATCATGCATCTCAGCACTAGGTAAGCTGCCTTTTCCAAACGAAGGCAGAATCGCGCGAATGAGTACTACGTCGAATCTCCATGATGCGGTCGTCAACGCGCGACTGCAGATTCAAAAGGGACGGGAGAAACTTCGTCTGCAACACGAGGCAGGCTCGACCGGGCCTCAAGTTTGCACGCTGTTTACCGACCTTTTGGAAAAGATCGTTTCCGATCTATTTGACGCCGCGATTGCGGACCAAGATGAATCTGTAAAGCTTGACAGTGCCAAGTTGACTTTGGTTGCCCATAGTGGATTCGGCCGCCGCGAGATGGCTCCGTATTCGGATGTGGACTTGATGCTTCTGCATCCCTTCGATTCGGACGAACGAATCCTGCCGCTCATCCGGCGTTTTACCCAGCACCTTTATGACACAGGCTTAGACGTTGGGTTTAGTGCTCGTACCATTCCACAAACCTGCCAGCTTGCCCTGACGGATGCGACGATCTTTACCTCTTTGACTGAGGCTCGTTTCTTTCGTGGGGACCAAGACCTTTACGACCGTTTTGAGGCGAAGTTCTTGCGGCTTGCCAAGCAACATTGGCATACGCTGATACCGCAGATTGAACAGTCGCGGCGTGATGAACGGGTGAAATTTGGCGAGACCGTGTTTCTGCTGGAGCCCAACATCAAGCGATCTCGGGGAACGCTTCGCGATATCCAGCTGATTCGCTGGGTTGGCTTTGCGCTATGGCGAGAGCGATCCTGAATCGCTGATGCAAGCGGGATACCTAGCGCAGGCCGACTTGCGCAAATTGAAACAGGCTCGCGACTTCTTGCTTTGGATTCGTAACGACCTGCACTTCCAACAATCGAAGCCTAGCGACCTGCTAGACCGAACCGAACAATTGCGAATCTCTCAGATGCGAACGTATCGGCCTGCCGCTGGACTGATGCCGGTTGAGCAGTTCATGCAGGAGTATTTTCAGCATACGACGGAAGTGCGTGAGATCGCAGCTCACTTTGTTGAGTCAGTCAAGCCGCAAGGCATTTTCACGATGCTGATGCGTCCCTTGCTAAGCTACCGTTTGGACTCGGATTTTCGCGTTGGCACTTCAGAGATTTGGGTAAATCGCAATGGCATGGAGAAGCTCCAAAATGGCGACCTTGCAGAAATCTTGCGATTGCTCGACCTTGCCAACCTCGCCAATCGCCGCGTTAGTGGTGAGACTTGGCGGGCCGTACGAACGGCGGCCCTTCATCGCCAAGCGCCCGATCCGAATGAGCAATTGGCTCCCGAAGCGGCGGAGCTCTTTCTCTCGCTACTTGGACAAGGGCAGCGGCTTGCAGAGCTGCTTCGCCGCCTGCATGAACTGCGAGTGCTAGAACAGATCGTACCTGGAATGGGGCATGTTCGCGGCCTGTTGCAGTTCAATGCCTACCACCGCTACACCGTTGATGAACACTCGCTACGTGCGGTGGATGCGGTCACTAAATACCAATCTGACACGAGTATGGCGGGGCAGATTTATCGTTCGCTGAAACAGAAGCGAACGTTGCACTTGGCGGTGCTGATCCATGATCTGGGCAAGGGATTTGTCGAAGACCATAGTGAGCTCGGAGCCAAAATGGCAACGCAGCTTGGTCCACGCCTGGGAATGCCGGCCAGCGAGACCGAGACGCTACATTTCCTGGTGCTTAAACATTTGCGGATGGCCCACCTGGCTCAGCAGTTTGACATTCACAATGACAAAGTGATCGTCAGCTTTGCGGTGGAAGTTGGCTCCATCGAAAACCTGCAAATGCTGTATTTGCTAACGCTGGCAGACCTTGAATCAGTTGGCCCTGGTGTACTGAATGAGTGGAAGCGAGGCTTATTGGCCGATCTTTACTCGCATACACACGATCTGCTTTCTAGTGGCTCTCCTGAAGATGCTTCCAGCCAACGGGTGCAAAAGAGTCGGCAAGAGATTCACACGCTTACACGAGAAAGACCACAACAAGCTTGGTGGAAAGAGCAAATTGCCGCATTGCCGCGCACTTGCTTACTGGGAAGTCCTGCTTGGCAATTGGTGGAAGAGATGGAGCGGCTACGTACCCTTCCGCATAACCAAGCAATCGCTTGGGGGCGATACTTGCCCGACCATGATGCCATCGAATACACCGTGGGAACCTACGAAGAGATCTCTCCCGGTATTTTTCACAAATTGACGGGGCTACTATCGAGCCAGAGGCATCAAATCCTCTCGGCCGAGATTAACACCCTGGCAAAGGGTTTAGTGCTTGATCGCTTTTATGTGAAGGATCTCGATACAAACGGCACGCCAACACCCACTCGCATGCGAGAGGTAAGCGACCTGCTTATTTCGGCGCTGCAGGACTCGCAAAGCACCCGCCCCGTCTTCCGCAAGGTTTGGCAGCCCAAAGCCTCAAGCCATTCGGCAGAAATCCAGCACCTTCCAACACGCATCACCTTCGACAATCGGACGGTAGATGCCCATACGATTGTCTCGGTTTTTGCCTATGACCAACTGGGGCTGCTCTATACGATTGCTCGGGCCTTGTTTGAGCTAGGGCTTTCCGTTAGTACGGCCAAAATCGGAACGCATTTGGACCAGGTGGTCGACGTGTTCTATGTGACCAATCGTGACGGCAAAAAGATTGAGGGGCCTGAGCAACTTTCGCAAATTCGTGAGCGACTGCTTCAGGAAATTGAACAGCTATCCGCAACGCCGGTTTAGGCTGAAACGGGCTGGCTACACTTCACTTTCGCGGCCAACCTTGGCCGTTTAATCGTCAACGCCACCGACTTCGCCGGCTTGAGCGGTTACAAGCCGAGCAACCACTCGCATGGAAGTGTTGCTGGGAAGGAAACGAACCGCATTATCCCCCATCACCACCATGGCTCCATTGGGGTGAAAGGCATAGATCTCATTGTTGTTGGTGCAGTTGATCGCGCAAGGTCCGAATGAGTCGGTCCCTGTAAAGTCGGTCCCATTAAGAGATATTTGATTTTGCGGATCAAGCCAAGCCGCTCCGGTTAAATCGCTACCTGTCACGGTCTTCCAGCCGGATACATAACGCGTTGGACGTCCCGCGTTTTCAACGGTCCACATGGTATTGGAAAGACCATCCTGGCAACGCGCAAAGGTATCGACCGTGTTGGTTTGCATCATTCCCGTGAAACCATCGGCCGAAGCATCGTCAACGAGATTCATACCCTTCAGGGCAGCAAAGATCGAGTTCATCACGGCGTAGTCGGTGCGAGCTGCATTCCACACCTTGCCACTCAATTTGCCGGTAACCATCCGTCGCCCAAACGGACTCGAAGGGCAGATGGCAATGGGAATGACCGTTTCTCGCGTGGCCGTGTTGAGCGTATCGCGCCAGTCGAGATCGTTGCGGAATTGATCGGCCGCATATTGCTGCTCAATGTGGGGCAGGATGAAGGGAAACCAGCTGTACTTCGCAGTACCAGCGGGAATGCCAAAGTAGGCATGCGCTTCGGAAACGGCAGTGCCAGTAATACACCCTGGGGGCAAAGCACGGCGGATATCGTGATGGATATGCTGGGCCAGCCCGATCTGCCGCATATTGTTGCCGCAAGCTGTTCGGCGAGCCATTTCGCGGGCCGCTTGAACCGCAGGAAGCAGTAGCGCCACCAGCACGCCAATAATCGCAATCACAACCAGCAGCTCAACGAGCGTAAACGCTTCTCGATGCCTTTTTAGATGTGCCAACATATTTGCCCTCTGCTTTTGCCCCAGTTGCCAGCACTAAAGTAACTTGAACGAGGGCTAATATCCACTCAAGACAACGAAAGTTTTTCCTCCGCGCTTAAAACGGCGATTTACTTTGCCCCTAAGTCAAAGCGGGGCAACACAATCGGTGAATCTTGTACGGTTACTTCGAGTGGAGTACTTGCCGGTTCCGAGTATCGCCCTTTCAATTGATCTCGCAGGGGAATGGCGGCCTGATCGGATTCTTCTTCCATCGCCCACCACACGACCGTGATTCGATACTTTCCGGTAGGTGCACCATCGTTGGCCGTGTGGGTTGAAACCTGGAACTTTCCTTCTTCATTGACGGTTCGCGCGGGTAGCCAAGTTTCCAGGTCCGAGAGCCAGCGTCGGGTGCCTCCATCGGAATAAAAAGAAGCGTAGCCCCTTTTGCCGCAACCCCGTCGACAAAGACTTCGCCCGAAACGGGCGTCACCTTCGGACTATCCACTGCCCGTTGGCAGGATGCGAGGCCGAGAATGAATACTGCGACCAACCAGGCAACGTTTTGCCATTTCATCGTACTGCCGCCTGCCCCATAAACCGATTGAGATAATCGCCCGGAAATAGGAATGCTTCTACCAAGCAAAAGTACTCACGGCCAGACACCATTTATCCCGAAGTGCTTTAACAGAAAGCACTTACAAGGATTTTAAAGTTTAGCGCGGCCCCGCAGCCTTTTGCAGCCGATCGGCAATGGCAGGCCCTAGTCCCATCAACGAAGTTGGATAGAAGATAAGCGCGCGATCAGCTCCAAGTTCGTCGATCCGGCGGAGTGATGCGTAGAGTAGGCGGGCGCATTCCGCTTCTTCTTGAGGAAGAGGAATCCAGTGCCAACCTGGTGCACCACTTGGAGGTTTGCACGAAAGGACGACTACCTTAGAAAGGACATTTTGCTGGTGCAATTTCGACAGTTGCTCTTCCAGAGCTTCTTCGGTAGCAAAAAGTTCGACCCGTGCATTTGGGGCGTAATGGCTGGCCAACCGGCCCGAGCAAGCGGGCGAATCGGCGGAGGGATCTACTACGCTGGCGTTTAACACGTGTTCAATGTCTTGCCTTGTAATGCCACCTGGACGCAAGATGCTAAATCCATCGCCACTGCAATCGATGATCGTTGACTCTAAGCCAACTTGGCAGTCGCCCCCTTCTAAAATCAAAGGGATAGCATCACCAAACTCTGCTTGGACGTGTTCCGCATGCGTTGGACTGACATGACCAAAACGATTGGCTGAGGGAGCCGCAATGGCTCCACCGAATTTAGACAGCAGCTCTCTTGCAATCGGGTGCGATGGCACACGCAGTCCGACCGTTGCAAGTCCTCCCGTGACACCATCGTGCGCTCGTGATGAGCGTTTCAGAATTAGTGTCATCGGCCCTGGCCAAAATGCAGCGGCTAGTTTCCAAGCCTCAGCGGGGATCTCTGTCGCCCAGTCACGGATTTGTTCCGCATGTAACAAGTGGACGATAAGCGGGTGGTCGGCTGGCCTTCCCTTGGCGGCAAAAATCTTGGCCGTGGCATCTGGATTGTCCGCGTCAGCACCTAGGCCGTACACCGTTTCGGTTGGAAATGCGACCAATTCCCCGCTTTTTAGAAGCGCAGTACCCCGCTCGATCGAATCTGGCGAAACGTTTTGAGGGGAAGCGGTCATAGTTAATTACGACTTGCGACGGGCGGCTAAACGGAGTTTTTCGAGCGGACCGGCACTCGAACCTAGTGAAAACCGGCCCTTATGGCTAGCGGCAGTAAGCAAGGTCTCCCGCATACAGGAACGGCCCGCCAAACCGAACCAACCATTATATGTAGACATTTCACCTTAATAGAGATAACACAAAGCACCAAATGGTGATTTTCCCAGGATGGCACTTTTGCAATTCCAAGTCTAACCCTTTATCATAAAAGGCATCAGTCCGAGTTCCCCGCTCGGGAAAGACCGATGCCTTCGCATGCGTCCAACCAACTGATTCCCGCCTTCTTCCAAAATTGAGGCCCTTAGGCCTTTGGAAATATGACTCTCCCTGCACATTCTTCGCGCATGCACCCGGCCGTCCAACGATTTTTGTTGGCGCTAGTCGGCATCCTAGCAACCACCGCTTTTGCAAGTTCGGAAGCGGCGGAACTTACGGTTTGGCCCCGCGACATTCAACTTGCCCCTGGCGAAACAAGCCATAGCTTTTTGGTTACTTTGCGTGACGATACGGGCGTGACCCACGATGTCACTGCGCAGATCAATGCCAGCAGTGACCACCCCGAGTTCGTTTCGGTGGATGGACCAGGGCGAATCACGGCTAAGGCGAATGGAAATGCCAAGATTTCTGTTTCGTTCCAAGGACAAGCGCAGACGCTGAATGTTGCGGTAGAGAGCTTTGGCAACTCACCCGCAGTTTCGTTTCGAAAAGATGTGCAGCCAGTGCTAACTCGATATGGCTGCAACCAGGGAAGTTGCCACGGCAAGCAGGCAGGGCAAAATGGCTTTCGCCTCTCTCTGCGCGGCTATGCTCCAGAGCAAGATCACGCTTGGATTACACGCGAATTTGATGGTCGTCGGATTAGCCTCGCGCAGCCCAGCGACAGTATGCTTTTGAAAAAGCCTGCCGGGCCAATGTTTCATGGTGGCGGCAAACTCTTTGCCAATGGCAGCCGGGCCGCAAAAACCCTGGAGCAGTGGATTGCTGAAGGGGCGGCAGGAATTGACGCCAAGGAGAGCGAGCCCGTCAAGCTGGAGGTCATGCCTGGCGAAATCAAGTCAACCATCGGCGCAAAACAACAACTGCTGGTCGTCGCCCACTTTGCTGACGGAACGAAACGGGACGTTACTTGGCTATCGCAGTTTTTCTCCAATGATCGCACGGTGCTTGAGGTTTCGGCCGAGGGGCTCGTCGAGATGCGACGAGCGGGTGAAAGTGTTATTCGCGTCCATTATCGTAGCCTAGTTGAAACAATCGGCTTCACGATCCCTTTTAGTCACACTGTTGCACCGCAAGAGTTTGCCACACGGCTTAATGTGATTGACGATCATGTGATGACGAAGTTGTCTCAGCTGGCGATTCCGCCTTCACCCCTGTGTGATGACATTACTTTCTTGCGCCGCGCCATGCTTACTGCCATGGGGACGCAACCAACGGCCGAAGAAGTGAAGGCTTTCGCCCAAGACACCGGTGCCGACAAACGGCAGCGACTGATCGAGTCGATTCTGCAGCGACCAGAATTTACCGATTACTGGGCGTTACAACTGGCTGATTTACTGCAGAATCGCAAAGAGCGCGACCATGATGCACGTGGCGTTAAAGGGGTGCGGACGCTACATCAGTGGATTCGCCAGCAGGTTGCCGCAGATCGTCCCTGGAACGAAATGGCTCAGGAGATTCTCACCAGCCAAGGCAACGTCAACGAGCATCCGACGGTTGGCTATTATGTTGTTTCCGTGGGTGAATTTCGGCGGGCTGAAGAGTCAGACATTGTGGCCTCTGCCGCGCAAGGATTCTTAGGAACCCGGATTGGCTGTGCAAAATGCCACAACCATCCGCTAGAGCGTTATACCCAGGATGACTACTACCATTTTGCGGCGTACTTTTCACGCGTCAGCTTCCAGCGAGAAGACTGGTGGAAGTCGCCAGCTCAATTGATCGTGGCCAGTGAAGACGAACAAAATGTCAAGCGCGACATCGACAACCGCAACAAAGAGATTGCCACGCTAGAATCCCAGAGAACTAGCAAGGTCGACAAAGAACTGGAAGACCTTAATAAACAGATCGCCGAAAAACAGAAACAACTGGAAGGCGTTACGAAGTCGCTGGAAGAAGTTAAGAAACGTCCCGTGATGGCGCGGCAACCACGCACCGGCCAGCCACTCCTTCCTCAGCCACTCGATGGTTCGACAACGCCAATCACTGGCGACGACCCACGGGTCGCACTGGCGCACTGGATTACATCGCCAACGAATGAGCAATTTGCTGGCAGCTTTGTGAATCGTGTCTGGAAGCACTTTTTAGGGACGGGGCTTGTGGAGCCTGTCGATGATTTACGAGCCAGCAATCCTCCGAGCAATCGTCCGCTGTGGAATGCACTGAACAAAGAATTTGTTGATCACCGCTTTAACTTGCGACATCTGGTGCGCGTGATCATGAATTCTCGCACGTTCCAGCTAAGCAGTGAGACTCGCCCTGAAAACGCGACGGAAACACGGTTTTACTCGCACTTTTATGCTCGCCGTCTGCCTTCGGAAGTACTGCTCGATGCCGTCAGTTATAGCACCGGAATTCCGGATGAATTCGCCGGCTATCCGGTGGGCATTCGAGCGATTCAAGTGCCTGACCCCAGCGTCAAATCGTACTTTTTGAGCCTGTTTGGACGAAGTGAACGAACGACCGCTTGTGCCTGCGAACGTAGTGGCGATGTCACGCTGCCTCAACTTCTGTTTTTGCAAAGCGGTGACGATCTGATGGGGAAACTCAATCAAGATCAGGGACGCATGAAGGAACTACTGCGAAAGAACTTGGCTAGTTCGGCACTGCTGGATGAGGTTTTTCTAGCATGCCTGGCTCGCCTGCCACGTGACGAAGAAAAGGGAGCCATTTTGCCCTCCCTTGAATCCGCTGAAAACAAGGAAGAGGCTGTTAGAGACCTCTTTTGGGCTCTGCTCAACACCAAGGAATTTGCTTTCAACCACTAAATGCAATGCGGGCTAATCGCCTGATAGTTACGGTTGAAAAACGACAAAGGATTTTGCCATGCTGGATATTCAGCTTTCTCCCCAACGTCACCAAACCTGCGCCGGCATTTCGCGACGAGATGCATTGCGCGTTGGCCTGCTTGGTCCGCTGGGGTTCTCCCTAGGAAGCTATCTTTCGATGGCTGCCCAGGCCAAAGAGAGCACTGGCGTTGCAAAAGCCAAGTCGGTGATCTTGGTTTACCTGGGGGGCGGTCTTTCGCACCATGACAGCTTCGATCTGAAGCCTGCGGCACCAGCGGAAGTACGCGGAAAATACAATCCCATTCAAACCAATGTGCCGGGACTTTCCATTTGTGAACTGCTTCCCAAAATGGCGCAAACGATGAACAAGCTAACGCTGGTCCGAAGCGGTGCCCACAATAATGACCACCATGAGACAGCCACGAACTGGGTGCTTTCGGGGCGTTTTGGATCCCCGTTTGGTGACTACCCTGCGATTGGTGCCGTGGTGGCTCATGAGACGGGCTTTGCCGGCCTCGTCCCGCCCTATGTTGCTGTCCCCAACAACCCCTCCTTTACCTGGGAGCTAGGTAAGAGCGCATTTTTGGGTGGTCGCTACGAATCCTTCAAGGCGGGCGATCCCCAGGCGAATGGCTATCGCGTGAGAGACCTCTCGCGTAGCGTTGCCGTAAGCGAGCAATCGCTACAACGCCGCAAGTCGATTCTGGCCGCCGTTGATTCCCTCTCTCGGAAGGTCGAAGGGAATGACCAGCTGACAACCTACAATGAGTTTCAGCAACGAGCCGCAGAGATGATCCTCTCTCCTAAGGCGCAGGCAGCCTTTGATCTTGAAAAGGAAAGTGCGGAACTGCGAGACAAGTATGGCCGGTCAACATTTGGTCAAAGCTGCTTGCTGGCTCGTCGGCTGGTGGAATCGGGCGTGAAGTTCGTAACGATCAATTCCGGTGGTTGGGACCATCATGGCAAGATTTTCCCCGCGCTCGACAAGCGATTGCCCGAGTTTGACCAAGGCTTTTCGTCGCTCATTCATGACATGCAAGAGCGTGGGGCACTGCAAGAGACCCTGGTAGTTTGCATGGGTGAGTTCGGCCGAACGCCCAAGATCAATAAGGATGAAGGACGCGACCACTGGGGCCCAGCGGCATCACTGCTATTTGCGGGTGCGGGGGTCAAGGCGGGACAAGTGATTGGCGCGACGGATGAGACAGGGGCTTATGTTACGAAGCAGCCGGTGCGGCCGGCTGACGTGGCCCATACGATCCTGTCTTCACTGGGAATTTCGCCACGCAAGCAAATCTTTACGCCCGATGGTCGCCCGATGGAGATTCTGGACGAAGGGGAGATGATTCAAAACCTGTTTGCTTAGGACTTCGCAGCATCTAGCACCGCAACTTCGTTTACTGACTCACTATTAGGTTCGAAATCCCTTCATGTCCTCAGCTTTCTCCACGATGAATTGGCCACTCTCATTAACCAGCGCTAAAAGATTTGCTCGTTGGGGCAAGGTTTACGTTGGTGCGCTGTCAGCTTGCTGTTTGATGGCCTACTTTGCCGTGGCTGCTGACGGTCCCCAAGTGATTTTGTCCAACCCACTCGCGGTTGCCCGTGGTGAAACGACGACAGTGGTTTTACGTGGCTTGAAACTGGAAGAAACAACTGCCGTTGTGGTGAGTTTTCCCGGCGGCAAATCGGAAGTGGTACCAACCAAGAAGGAAAAGAACAATCCGCCGGACAAACAAGAGGCCTATCGTGTCGGCGACACTCAGGTGGAATTTGCCCTGACGGTACCTGCGGAGTTCGATGCTTCAGAACTCGAGATCAGCGTCAAACAAGGTGAGCAGGTTCAAAGCCCCTACAAGATCGCTGTTCTGCCTGCGGACCAATTCTTAAAAGAAGTGGAGCCCAACGGTGGCTTTTGCCAAACACAGCCACTGCCGCTGGGTAAAACTTTGGTAGGTAGCATCCAAAATGCAACGGATGTCGATGTCTTTGAGGTAGAGGCAGTGGCTGGTCAGACCTACATTTGGGAAGTCATCGCCCGCCAACGTGGCTCGGCCTACGACCCTCTGCTGACACTGTATTCTGCAAGTGGGCAGATTTTGGCAACTGCTGGGGATGAAAGCCCGAACACTTCTACACTTTTGCGATGGAAAGCAGCCAGCAATGGCCGCCTGATCTTGGTCCTGCAGGATGCTACGGATCGTGGCGGACCGGCACATCCGTATCTTTTGAAACTGCGTTCCGAATAGCCACAGCTTGGCAAGACGCTCAGCATGCTCATGCCGCTGCTGAAACGGGGCAATAATTTCTCTTGCCACCAATCCCTAAGGTTGGTAACCTCCCGCCCGATGTCGCGCCGTCGGAAGCGGTGCGCCTGGCTAACAGGGAAAGTGGTTCTTACGTCTAACCGGGCTAGTCCCAGGAAGTACGGCAGTGCGATTCATGAGGGCTTACCAACTTGCGATTCTCGCGGGAGTAGCTCTAATCGCGCTCGGCTGCAAACAGAATCCCTTCGCACCAGCCGGCACAGGCACTGGCGCAGCAGCTACCCCCGGCGCAAACGCTTCTGCGAGTGCAGCAGCAAACCCCGCACAGCAGCAAGCTCTTGCAAGCCAAATGCAAGACTTGAGCAGTCGCCTTTCGCAACTGGATACCAACAACAGCGATTTACATCGTCAACTTGCGCAGGCCGAACAACAACGCCAAGCGTATCAAGAACAAGTCGCATTGCTCCAAAAGCAATTGGGGGACATGGCAGGCAAAGTGCGTGAAACGCAAATGGCTCGCCAAGAAGCGGATAAGCAACTGGTTGCCATCCAAGCCTCTTCCAAGCAGCGTGGCGGTGCCAGTATTACCGCGAATAACAGCGCCAAATCGTCCCTTGCCACAGTATCGATCCCTGGCCTAGAAATTCGGCAAGAGGGAGACGTTGTCAGAATTGAAATCCCTGCGGATCAGGTCTTTGCACCGGGCACGGCACAAATGCAACAAGCTTCGCCGATTTTGGATGAGGTAGCAGGAGCGATCCAGCGCACCTATCCTCGGCAACGGGTGGTGATTGAAACCCACGCCGATGGTGCACTTGGTGCGGCCGGAAGCGTCAACGCCCATCTACTTACCGCCAGCCAAGCACAAGCGGTCTTTCAACAATTGGTGCAGCGCAACCGCTTGCCAAGCCGGCAACTTTCGATCCTTGGCATGGGTGACAACCACCCACTCGCCTCGGCCGGCACGGCTGCTGGTCAGGCCAAAAATCGACGCATTGAAATCGTCGTGTATCCCGAAACGTTTGAATAATCGCAGCGGGATCTTATAACCATCGCCTAATGCTTAGGTTAGATGTCCAGCGTATCCAGCTCATCGAGCAGTTTATCGAGCTCGTCTTTGGGAGCTGCTTCTGCACCTTGCTCTTGCCGCTTAGGAAGCACACCACCAACGGCAGCCGCTTTGGCACCCACCGCTTCACGGCCAGCAGCTAACAATTGCTCGTCGCGCTCTCGAATGGCTGCTTGCTCGGCCGTCTCACCGGTTTCGGGCGCTCCAAACAACAGCGAGAGATCGATCTTGATTCCGCCCGCTACAACGTCGGAACCAGCAATGGTGGGCGTTTTGTGCTGCGGAAAGATAATCGCATTTTCCGGACAGACACGGCTACAAGCGGGGCAGCCTTTCCGGCAATTGTCGGGCTGCTCCACCAGGATGGTCTCAGCACGATCAACGCCATACACGCCGAACAGGCAGAAATCGATGCACTCCATGCAATTGGTGCAGCGTGAGTAGTCAATAACGGGATACCAGCGGCGTGCCACGTCTTCGCTAATGCGCTGTGCTTCTCCCAACAATCCGGGCAGCGCTGGTCCATCGGTAAATTGTGGAATGATCGGAGATGGAGCGGCCGGGGAGCCGGCAGCGGACTCTAGTCCTGTGCCCTGAATGTTGAGGGCCGTAGAGTTTTGGGGGATTTCAAAGCGGGCCAACTGACTAGCACCGACTTGGCCACCACCAAGCCAACCCGCAGGGCTTTCCGTAGCAGTTCCATTGGCGCCTGTACCAGCAGGATTGGCCTGGCCGATGCCGCCAAGGCTAAGAAGCTGCATCGAATTTTCGCGGGCGATACGTTTGCACTCATCCAGAAAGACTTGTGCACTGGCGTTTAGACGCAGGTCCAAACAGTAGATCCGGCGATTGGGAACATCCCGCATATCGATCACGCGGCGTTTACTGGAGTCTGCACCCGCCTCGGCTTCGTCGCTGTCTTCCTCCTCATCATCCGCTTCAGACTTTAGTAGGGTTGTTCCCTCTTTCCCACGAATGCCGCAGCGATCGAGCGTCCAGCGTGCTGCGCGATCAAATAACCACGACAGCACGATCATGTTTCCCATGATCCCCTTGAGAGCCAACATACCCGTACCGTCGGCCGTCAGGTCGTAAAGGTGCGGAATCACCACGACGTCGATCCCCGGCTCAAAGAGCAGGCCACCGACGATGTCTTCCTCAAGCTTTCGCTTCGCGGGACTCGAACTTTGCCCCTGCGAAACAACGACTGCAATCCGCTTTGCCATAACCGTTTATCCTAATAGCACCGCAGGCACCCTGCGCTTACTCATTTGCCTGCCAACTATTCTTCTGACTCGTTCATCTGACCTTTGATCGTACGCTGGGCAATTTCCCAAACCTTCACCAAGTGTGTCAGGTAGGCTTCCGGTGTTAGCAACTCGCTACCGGAAGCTTCTAACTCGAACAACCAACCCTTGCCATATTTGTCGACATTGATCGCCGAGGGGTCCGACAACAACTCTTCGTTGAGAACCGTAAGTCTTCCGGCAAGAGGAGCGTACAAGCTACTCTCTGCCTTTTTGCTTTCGATGGAACCAATATCTTGCTGCTTTCGCAGCGTATCACCAACACTGACCGACCAATCTAAAAAGTAAACATCTTGGAGCAAACGAACGGCATAGGCGGAAAATCCAAACCGCCAATGCTCCCCTGCCCTTTGGGCCCACATGTGATTGGTCGCATAGAGGCGATCGGTTGGAAACTCTGCGACGAACTTGCCCATCTCAAAAGTGAGGGGCTCGCTCATGTGTACCGCACTCCCTGATGTTCTGGCTCAAAAAATGGAGGAAGCAGTGCATCTGCATGCAGCAATCCCTTGCGGGTAAGTCGCACCACAGGACCGTCCAGTTCTAGCATGCCCTCTTCACGATGTGCTTGCCAAACTTCGGCGAACTCTTCCAGGACTTTCACGCCAAACTTCTTTTCAAAATAGGTTGTGTCTAGCACACCCTTTTTCAGCTGCAAAATCAACTCTCGCACCAATAATTGATGCGGAGTAGGACGCATTGCACGTCCCAGGGGCAGCCGCCCTGCTTCTAGCGAAGCCACGTAGTCACCCCACTCTGGCAAGTTCTGGTAATGGACGCCGGAAACATGTCCAAAGCTGGCCACGCCGGTCGCCAAAAGGTCAGAACCGCGCCACAGGTTGTCGCGATAACTGAAATTGACCGGGCCACCTTCAGCCGCCGACTTGTCCTTCACTAGCGTGTAGGCGCTAGAAATTTTGTAGCCGTTTGCAAGTAACTCATCATAGGCGTAGTTGAGCCAAGCCCGCTTGGTTGGCCAGTCAGCCACAGGCGTTTCAATCTTGTTGCCTAAGATGTCCTTGGAATAGACCGTATTGAACGGCAGTTCCATCTGATAGATGGTGACGCTGTCGGGGGATAGTTCAATCGTCTTTTGGATGTTCCGCTGCCAGTTCTCCGTCGTCTCGCCCACCATGCCGGAGATCAAGTCGATATTCACACTGGCAAACTTGGCATCCTGAATCCATTGCCAAGCCTTATAGACTTCGCCCGACAGGTGCGCCCGCCCGTTTTCTTCCAGGATGTGATCACTGAAGTTCTCAACGCCCAAACTTAGACGGGTGATCCCCAGGTCTTTTAAGGTTTTGACCTTGGGCTCTGATAGAGTGCCCGGTTCACATTCAAAGGTGACTTCTTCCGCCTTGTCCCAATTGATGTTAGCCCGCAAGCGATCAACGAGCGACGTTAGCTGCTTGGCGCTAAGGAACGAAGGGGTGCCGCCGCCAAAATAGACAAACCTGAACGGACGATCCCCCATGACGGGAAGCCGACTAACGAGTTCGATTTCGCGCGAGAGGGCCGAAACATAAGTTTCGACATCGCTGGCATTTTTGTCCGTATAAACACGGAAGTAACAGAACTTGCAACGTTTACGGCAAAACGGAATGTGCAAATACAACCCTAATGGAACGGGGTCGGGCGAACTGGCCATTGCCGCCTCCACCTCACCAACCGACTCACTCTTCCATTGCGAGAAAGGTGGGTAGTTCGAGATGAAGTAGCTGCCAACTTCGGTTTTGGTTGCCTCGGTCGTCACGAAACCATCCTTCTTAAACTTTTCAAACACTGAACGTCTGGTGGGCTATCGGGTGCACGAGCGAAAACTTGTGCAACTTGGCCAATAGCGCCTACGGCTTGGCCCCAAAGCAATAGACATGGCCACGCTCCGAGGCAATCACCAGTTTACCATCTGCAACGGCCGGTGATGATACAAATCCCCCCTGCCCCTGGTACTGCCAAACCTCTTTGCCGGTGGCTATATCCAGGGCATACAAACGACCATCTGCCGACCCTGCAAAGACCCTTTCACCAACCAATACAGGGGAACTGTCAATCCTCTGCTTCGAGGCGAAGGACCATTTTTCGTCTCCATTTGTGGCGTCAAACGCCAGAATTTTGCGGTCCTTGGTCCCTACAACAACGATCCCGTCCCGTACGGCGGCCGAGCTGCGGTATTCCTGAGAGCTGCTTTTATCCCCTCTCCAAACCACCTTGAACGTACGCCAATCGATGGCAAAGAAGATGCCTCCGTAGGTACCCAAAAAGACCCGGTCACCCATTACGGCAGGGGTAACACCGGTGGGAGCATCAATAGCAACCTTGCCAACTTCGGTTCCCTTGGTGAGGTCGACGACATGCAACTGCGAATCGCAGCCCGCCACAAACGCTCGGTCCTCTACCACCGTAGGAGCACAACGAATCTGGTCGTCGATGGCAAACTTCCAGACCAAGTCGCCATCCTTGGCCTTCAAACAGTAGAGGTAACGATCTTGCGATCCTACAAGGACATTGTCATTCCAAAAGTTGGCGCTGGAATCGATCTCGGCACCAGTATCAATCGACCATATCTTCTCGCCCGTCTTGGCGTCGAAGCAGTAGAAGGTGCCATCAATATCTCCTAGGAACACACGGCCATCGCGCACGGCGGGCGATGCTTTAAAAAAGCTGTCAACCTTGGTGGCCCAAATCTGTTTTCCGGATTTCAACTCCAAGGCATAGACCTGCCCATCGAGATCACCAATGTAGACGACATCGTCAACAATGGCCGCTGTCCCCTCGAAGGCCCCTTCCTTCACCGAGAACTTCCACAGTAGTTCTAACTTTTCGGGGAGCGGACTAGCTGCGACGCCTGAGGCCCCCGAATCACCGCGAAAAACGGCCCAGTTTTTACCCGTTGATTTCGCGGCCTGTGGTTTAGTGGCATCGGGCGCAGTTGGCTCGGCAGCTAACAGCCCATGCAAATTGCAAAGGCCAAAAGCAATCGCCGCAACGAAGTGGATTCTTGACGCACGCATGGGGAAACTCCGAACGTCTTGAAAAGAAGTGACCGCAATGTGCCCAGCACAAATGATTCCGCGACAAAGCAAACGAACCTGCCGTTTGCACAACCACATTCACTTAGCGGAATGGGATTGCACCTTCGACGGCTCAGCTCCTACGAACCACCCGCCAATTATACTAAAAAGCCGCTTCATAAAGCGACAAAAGATCCGCAGAAGTTACCGAGCGAGGGTTGAAAGAGGCTGTCCATTGTTTGGAAGCCTCCTCGGCCAAGGCGGGTAATCGAGCAACATCAACGCCAAGCTCTTGAAGCCGGAGTTTTAGGTCAGCACGCTTTGCCATGAGGGCCAAAAAGCCTGCCAATCGCCGAACGGGCAACGGGCTTGCTTCCGCCATCGCCCCCAGCAATTGCTGGGCGGCATCTAACTCTGTACCATCGACCGGTACCGAAGCCAGTTCCGCTGCTAAATCGGCGTATTGGTCCGCCACAAGTTGTCCATTAAAGAGCACCACATAGGGAAGCATGACCGAGACGGCTTGTCCGTGCGGAACTCCATAACGGGCTGTCAGTGGATTGGCCAAGGAATGCGCGATTCCCAGCATGGAATTTTCGATGGCCATCCCCGCAAGACAGGCCCCCAGCTGCATATTCGCGCGAGCTTCCAGATCTTTGGGGGTCGCCAGTACCTTGGGAAAATTGCCTGCTAACAGCCGAAATGCCTCGCGGCTGAAAAGTAGCGACATCGCATTTCGACGCGATGTTACGTAAGTTTCAACGGCATGCGAGAGAGCATCGATTCCCGTTAGCGAGGTCACTCTTGGGGGCTGGGTGAGCGTTAGCTCAGGATCCAAAATGGCAACGCGACAAGCGACCTTCTTGTCGCCACAGGCCATCTTTACATGCGTCTCTTCATCCGAGATCAATGCAAAAGACTGCGTCTCACTGCCGGTGCCCGCCGTCGTCGGAATGGCAATCATCGGAAGCATCGGCTTGGTGGCTTTGCCGACGCCCCAATAGTCCTTAATCTGACCGCCGTTGGTATAGAGAAAATTGATTCCCTTCGCGCAGTCCATCGCGCTTCCGCCACCAAGCCCCACTAGCAAATCGGGCTGAAACTCTTGCGCCATCGCGAGCCCGGCGGCAACATGGCGAGTCGAAGGGTTTTCCTCAATTTGGCCAAACAGAGTCGCAGTCAGGCCGGCTTTCGTGAGCACATCGATTCCACGCTGCGAATGCCCAACGGCAATGATGCCGGGATCGCTTACCACCAAAACGCGTTTGGCCCCCAACTCCAAGGCTAACTCGCCAAGCATTTCCAACTTGCCGGCGCCACAAACGATTCGAGTGCGCGGGGCAAAATCGAAGCTGGGCATAGTTTGTACTCTCGAAAGGTGATGGAATGGATGGAGTCCGCCGCTTCGTGCTTTGGTCCGGCAAACGACGACGAAACTCCATGATCGCCATCGCTGCAAAAGCGAGGCCGGAGGCAAATTCCTCTGGCCCTACACCATCACAACCTAGCTACTAGGTGATATCCGCAACTTGGTACGCACGGTTGCGGAACAAGAAGTCGGTGATATTTCCCTCATGCGGCTGCAGCCAATTTAGACGATTCGTTGGAATCGGGCCCACATTGATCCGATCGATGTGATAGCAATCGGAAGCTGCACGAGAAAATGCAGGATCTTTGGTAATTACGGTGCCTACCAACGTCGGGCCAATTTTTGCAAGCATCTGCGCCTGAGGGCATTCGACAACGGTGGCAAAAGGGAACATGTATTCCTTCTTCACAATCTCACGCTCGGGCGAATTCGCATGAGCAATTACAGGACGCAAATAAGCACAGCGTTCTGTTTCCACCAAACGATCGCCATAGCTGGCGGTCATATCGGTCACGCCCTCTTCCTTGAGGTCGGTTTCCAACATTTGCCAAACACTCTTGGCCATTCCTGGTGTTGTAAAGGCAGCCAAGCCGGCCGTCGGATCGGTTGGCTTCTTTACTTCAATCGGACCAAGACGCTGCGCCAGTGCGGCAGCAATCTCCTTGGTGTGGCGCGAGGCAAAAATTGCCGAGGTATTGATGCAGCTTCGTCCACCGTTGGAGTAAATACTTTCGACCATCAGGTCCAAGTACTTTTCCCACTGGTCGACGCAGTCATCACCAAAAATGATCTTCGACCAACCTGGGCCGTGCGGTTGCACCCGAGGATTGCCCGCGTACTGAGCCACCGTATGGGAACTGCCAAACACCATGCTGCGCGAGCAGGACTCTAGCAGGGCCGCACCGACGTCATTGCCCTTGCCTGGGTACAACGAAATGGCTTCCGCAGGAATACCAGCTTCCCGATAGGCGTAAAACATCCGGTAAGGAGTCCAAGGTTCCGAGGAACCTGGCTTTAATACCAGGCCAATCTGTAGCGGAATCGCGGGAAGCCACAGTGTGTGTACTCCAGGCGAGTTCGATGGCAGCACCGCCCCCAGCACCGGCGTTGTGGGCTGGTAACTGACAATGACACCACGTCCCTCTTCGCCATACCCCTTGGACAGGATGTTGAGATCCAGGCCACGAGTCAGCGAGTCGAGGATTTTATCCATGTTTTGCAGGACAAATGCATTCTTTTGCATATTGCCACGGCACATGTGCTCAGGAAGGCCGGTGCTCGCCGATTGGGCATGCACAAACTCTTCTGGCGACTGAGTCCCATCACCCATTGGCAAAGTGGCCGAGCAAAAAAGCTCGCCCGCCTTTTTGCAGCGTTCAATGAGTTCTGCACAGGTAAACTTCTTCAGCGCTTCGCGAGCCTTGTCGGCCAAGCGCATGTCACGCTTCAAAATCAATCCATTGGACATTCCCATACGGGCGATCGTCTCGCCAGTGTCAAAATGTACAACGTCCTCTGTTTCCAGAGATTCGTATGGCTTTCCCCAACGGATGACAGGAATCGTAAGCATGGCAAATAATCAATTAGTAGAGCCGAGAAACAAAACAAGAACGAAACAACGACAACCCCTCTACTTGCCTTGGCACCCTACTGGCACCAAGGCGAGAACATTGTCGTGACAGGCCACGATTATCGCGGCCTAGTAAACACCGACCGTCGTTTGAGACGCAATGCCGCGGAACGGCTTTACGCCACTGATGCCATCCCATGGGTAGGTAGAGAATGGCTTTTCACGTTCGCCTTCATCCCGTTCGAGGAATCCAGGAACAAAGAACTCATCGGTGAGAGTGGTTAGCTTGACGCGGCCCGATTCTCCGTAAGGAACAATCTTCATCGGGTCGTCAAAATCCACCACTTCAATGACGGCGCGTGGTTGTGGAGCGTAATAGCTGATCTTGTACTTTTCAGCAGCGGTGACAGGCTTGCTGCAAGCAAGACCCATCAGCGTGTTGCCGTAAGTAGGCGTCATGTAGATGCCGCTTTCCTCAGGCGAACCGCCGAAATACTCTTCGATGCAGGTGCGGGTCCACTGTGGCGTGAACTCGGTTCCACCCGAGAAAATGCCGGTAATTCCCGTATCTTGGAAGGTTTTCCCCTGCTTCTCTAGCTCAGTAACAAGGGCTTCCAAAAGCTTCGGCGTCGTGAACATGCACTTGATGTTGTGGTTTGCCGAAAGGATCGTCAAAGCTTGGTCAATGCAATGCTTCTTATAAGCTTCAAGATGCTCCATCCAGCCTTTCTTGATCAGCTTGACTACCCAGCGTGGGTCCAAGTCGATGCAGAAAGAGATGCCGCCGCGATACTGAGCCAGATGCTCAACTGCCAAGCGAAGTCGACGTGGTCCGCTAGGGCCCAACATCAACCAGTTAGCACCCTTGGGGAAATACTTGTCAGGTAGCGTGTGGCTAAAGTTCTCGTAATCGATCCGGAAGTCATCAATTACAACACGGCTCTTCGGAATACCGGTAGTGCCGCCCGTTTCAAATACATAGGTCGGCTTGTGAGCATGCGACTTGCAAACCCAACGATCCACAGGACCGCCACGCAACCATTCATCCTCAAACAGAGGAAACTTTTGGATGTCCGCAAAGCACTTCACTTCCTTAAGAGGATCGAAGTTGAATTCGCGTTTCTTCTCGAGCCAAAACGGACAGCCGGTCGACTCATGAAAATGTTGCTGGACAATACGATAGGCCTGGGCATCTAGCTCGTCTTTTGCCTTCTTGACACGAGCTTCCAATTCCGCGGGATCAATGACTTCAGGAGCAACCATCGAGAGAAATCCTTTGCTGCGGCACACAAACGGGCCGGAACCAAAAGCGAGGAGGGAGAAAAACGGTGGGACGAACTCTTCTACACCATACCGGGCTGGAAAGCGCCGGGCAACCGCCGCGAACCCAAACCCGCCCTATTGGGGAGGAGTCAAAAAAGGCTCCGATTCCCTTAACCGTGGCTAAAAACGGCCGTTTTCAGGAGAATTGGAGAGCGTGTTTAGACGATGGGCCACAAATCCTACCCAGCCCCTACTCTCTTTTGGTTCGGCGTACCAAATGTCCAGAAAATGGCAGACGCCTTTTACTCCATCCGGTCCAGCGTCTCTGTCAAGATTTCCGTGACATCGGGCCCATTTCTTAGACTGCTGGCGATCTCGGCCGGTGCAAATACGCGAACGCGCTTCACAAAATCGTCGAATTGCTTTGTCGCCAGGGTGTGAACAACGGGAGAAACTTCTGGCAAAGGACGGTAGACCTTCTCTTTGGGAAAGTGAATTTCTACGCGGAACTCCACTTCCCGCTTCGTCGGAGGTGCATCGACCAAAATCTGGTGGGGCGCAATTCGCCGTCCCAAAGCGCGACTAGCAGTAATGGCCAGCTCTTCACTGAAGGCAGCCAGCCACGGGTAAGGCCGCCGAGCAATACGCTGATAAATCGCCTGGTTTTGAAAGAAGCTAAATTCTGCCACTCGTTTATAGAGTGCTCGCGTTGGACCAAACAGCCCCGCCAGGATCTCGCCAGCTGGCGCACCAACCGATGCATCCAGCAATGCTTGGATCATCCCGTGCTCCGAAAGACGAAACAGCGGATCCAGTTCAAGCTGGCCATGCAAAAGGTAGAAAGCGCGTTGCAGCATGGCTGTCGCACTGCGAACCGCGTGGTGCCAATAGACTTCGCTGAACATTACGTACCGAGCAAATACCATCATCTCGGCCGCCGTTCGCCCCTTTTCCGAAATGGCCAACCCATCGCCCGCTTCATTTAAACAGAGGCTGCCAACAAGGCGTTGCTGATCAAAATGACGACCGTAAGGCACGCCGGCATGTAGGCTATCTCGCGAGAGGTAGTCCATCTTGTCGATATCGATGGGGCCAGAAATCAAGCTCGCTAAAATCTTTTGACGTCGATCCACCGGCTTGCCCGACAGAAGCTGTGTCACCTCGCGGGGCTGAATATTCCAGTCATCGCGCAGTAAGTCTGCGATCTCTCCCTCGAGGAGAAAGCTGTTGGCAAACAGCTCATGACTAGGAACACCTGGCAACCGAATATCTTCAATCGGATGACAAAAGGGCCAGTGTCCCAGGTCGTGCAAGAGGGCCGCAACGATGAAAACCTCGGCGTTTTCCGGCTGAATTGCCGCAGAAAACCGCTCATCGGCGGAGAGCTGCTTCAAATAGATCAGGGCATTGCGATAAACGCCCAGCGAGTGCTCAAACCTGGTGTGAAGCGCCGCTGGATACACCAATGACACAAGTCCAAGCTGGCTAATGCGCGACAAGCGACGAAACTCGGCCGTATCTATAAGCTGTTTCACGCGCGGGGTCAGCGGGACATCCATCTCGTACGGGATGCGAATCAACTGCTGCCGGTGATCGAGCGCCCGTAGTTCTGGAATGTCTGCGAGCGTCATCTTGGAATCTTTTTCGAGAGCTTACGAAGTGTCGAATGCCAGCAACGGTAAATTGCCGTGCTCCATTACCAAACCACAAACTAACTTCGAATCTTCTTCATCTGCTCTGCAATCCAGATTTCCAATTCACCGAAGTCGACCGGAGGAAGCTGCGAAAGATCTGGGCGAAGCCGAACCGCTTCATTTACATACACATGGCGGATATCACGTTGCGACTTTTCGGTATTCCAGTGCACCAAGATTCGGATGCAGCGACGCAAGCTCCCCGGAACATCGATCTCGTAGGTGCACAGCAGAGGAACGTCGAGCCAACCGAGCTGGCGAGCTGCCAAAGCAGGGAACTCGGCATTTAGATCGCTCGTGACGCTAAAGGTGGCGCTGGCAACCATCTCGGTGTCGATGTTGTTGATCCGAATCAACAAGGCAAGCAACTGACGGGTCGCCGCCAGAATCTCCTCTTTGGAGTTGGTTTCAACAGTTGTGGCCCCACGCACACCACGACACAGCATGAAATCGCCCTTCACAGTGCAATCAACGAAAACCCCCAGAGCGTCACGCGACGTTCTTTTTGAACCGGAGTTGGATCCGGCGATAGAGCCACATCAGTACTAACGCACTCTATACCGTTTGAGAATACAGCCGCACGGATGCAGAAGATACTGGCTAATTCCAAGAATATGAGGCTGCAAAGGATCTCTGTCCTTGGACCTCCTACCGCCGTTCAGGATCGCGAGTCCTACATATCCGGAGGATGCAAAGAGAGCTGGCCCAGAGGATTCCGGGATGCCAGCCATCCGGCCGAGCCCCGTTTCGACCCCAATCGGCCAGGGTTTTTAGGGGAAGACAACTCAAGGAAGCCTGTCCAATGGCCGATATTATCTATCTCTTCCGAGTCACAAGCCATTGTGACAACGAGAGTTACGGCGAACAAACGGGGTTTTCGGAAAAAAAGCATCCGCCCCCCTTTGCATCGCGAGAAGGTTTGGCTAATATTTCGAGGGTCGTGACGAGGAATTGGTCATCACAATCGATGCCCAGTTCTTCTTTTTTTTGAGAGACAAAAGTCAGCCACCCCGGTTGACGCTGAATCTCAAAGTGTTACGATTCGCTGAGTGAAGTTCCAAGTGATCTTCACTGTGCGACGCGAATAAAAAATATTTCAAAGCACCCGGTTGACGGGAAACTTTGAAGTGCTAAGATTCGTGACTCAACTGCGATCGACGTGATGTCGAATCGCTAAATGAATTTGATCTTTGACAATTTGGTAGTGACCTTTCAACTCTTTTTGAGTCTTGTCAGCAAGATGACTGTGTTTCTTCATCGTGAAGTCGCAAGGCCGGCACGGTGAGGAAGTAAAACTAATGGTAACTTCAGTTGGCTAGTTAATCCAAAAGCTTGCTTTTGGGATAATGCAAATAATCAATTGAAGAGTTTGATCCTGGCTCAGAATGAACGTTGGCGGCGTGGATTAGGCATGCAAGTCGAGCGCGATATGTAGCAATACATGGAGAGCGGCGAAAGGGAGAGTAATACGTAGGTATCTACCCTCGGGTCTGGGATAGCAGCGGGAAACTGCTGGTAATACCAGATAACGTCTCCGGACCAAAGGTGTGATTCCACCTGAGGAGGAGCCTACGGCCTATTAGCTTGTTGGTGGGGTAATGGCCTACCAAGGCAGAGATGGGTATGGGGTGTGAGAGCATGCCCCCACTCACTGGGACTGAGACACTGCCCAGACACCTACGGGTGGCTGCAGTCGAGAATCTTCGGCAATGGGCGAAAGCCTGACCGAGCGACGCCGCGTGCGGGATGAAGGCCTTCGGGTTGTAAACCGCTGTCGTAGTGGAGGAAATGTAAGAGAGTTATCTCTTTTACTTGACTAATACTAGGAGGAAGGACCGGCTAATCTCGTGCCAGCAGCCGCGGTAATACGAGAGGTCCAAACGTTATTCGGATTTACTGGGCTTAAAGAGTTCGTAGGCGGCTAAGTAAGTGGGGTGTGAAATCCCTCGGCTCAACCGAGGAACTGCGCTCCAAACTACTTAGCTAGAGGAAGATAGAGGTAAGCGGAACAGATGGTGGAGCGGTGAAATGCGTTGATATCATCTGGAACACCGGAGGCGAAGGCGGCTTACTGGGTCTTTTCTGACGCTGAGGAACGAAAGCTAGGGGAGCAAACGGGATTAGATACCCCGGTAGTCCTAGCCGTAAACGATGAGCACTGGACCGGAGCTCTGCACAGGGTTTCGGTCGTAGCGAAAGTGTTAAGTGCTCCGCCTGGGGAGTATGGTCGCAAGGCTGAAACTCAAAGGAATTGACGGGGGCTCACACAAGCGGTGGAGGATGTGGCTTAATTCGAGGCTACGCGAAGAACCTTATCCTAGTCTTGACATGCTTTAGAATCTTTTCGAAAGAAGAGAGTGCTCGCAAGAGAGCTTTAGCACAGGTGCTGCATGGCTGTCGTCAGCTCGTGTCGTGAGATGTCGGGTTAAGTCCCTTAACGAGCGAAACCCTTGTCCTTAGTTACTAGCGGGTAATGCCGAGAACTCTAAGGATACTGCCGGTGTTAAACCGGAGGAAGGTGGGGATGACGTCAAGTCCTCATGGCCTTTATGATTAGGGCTGCACACGTCCTACAATGGAGCATACAGAGGGATGCAAAATCGCGAGATCAAGCAAACCCCAAAAAGTGCTCCTCAGTTCGGATTGCAGGCTGCAACTCGCCTGCATGAAGCTGGAATCGCTAGTAATCGCGGGTCAGCATACCGCGGTGAATGTGTTCCTGAGCCTTGTACACACCGCCCGTCAAGCCACGAAAGTGGGGGGCGCCCAACAGCGTTGTCGTAACCCGCAAGGGAACAAGACGCCTAAGGCGAACTCCGTGATTGGGACTAAGTCGTAACAAGGTAGCCGTAGGGGAACCTGCGGCTGGATCACCTCCTTTCTAAGGAAATCCAAAGTTAACTTAGGTTACTTTGAATAAGTGCACACAGCTCTTGAATTGATGGAAGGTCACCCAATCTTCGGATTGGAAACTATCAAATTGAATTGATAAACCTCACTCGGGTCTAGCCAGGTCCGAGTGAGGTTTTTTTATGCGCGCATCGCAACTTCCCCAGTGGCAATCGCCCTACCCTGCCCCCTCGTACAAAGCCACGTCACCATTTGGCGATGAATCTTCGTCGATTGGCCAAGTGCAGATGATGCTTGATTTCTATCTAGAGATTGCCAACTCCAGGCAATGCATTTTGGTGGAGATATGTTTTCGTCGGTGGGCTCATAAACGGTCACTATCAAATCCTCGCCACGAGCTGCGATCGACTCACAACAGTAGGGGAGCGGGCAAACGGTCTGTTTTACTCGACTTTTCCCGAGGGAATTGCGTCTCCCCGGCTAGAATGAATCGCCGTTGTTTGCTATTTTCTGGATTGATTCAAAGCTTCGTTCTTTGCCTGTTACATCTGGGCTTTTATGACTACTCTTGCTGCCTCGTCGCCGGTTGTCACTCCGATCTCGGGTGTTTCTCCTGCGGAACTGAAAGAGACAACGGTCATGACCGTTTGGCCATCCAATGCCAAATATGCTCTTGGACGGCTGCTCGGCCAGGCTTACGAAATCACATTTCCCGATGTCTATATCTTTCGCCTGGGAAACCTATTCGCGCTGGCTTCAATTCCGGTCGCGCTGGTTTTGTTTTTCCTGCGAATCGCCCCCTTTGTGGCAACCCGTTACCAGCTAACCAACCGCCGCGTGGTGGTACAGCGTGGATTGATGGGAAAAGATGAACGCTGGGTAGAGCATGACCGGTTTGATTCGGTCTCGGTCGAGGTTCAACCTGGCCAAGCTTGGTATGACGCTGGCGATCTTATCTTCAAGCAGGGAAATACCGAGACTTTCCGCCTTGAGGGAGTTAGCCGCCCAGAGGCTTTCCGTCAAACGGTCATGAAGGCGCAAATGATCCATGCCGGAATTCGCAAGTCTCGCAAAGCCTAGTTTAGGCGGCGATACCTTTTGCGGCATTCTTTTAGAACAGAAGCCGCGGCTGGCTTAGGTCGGCCAAAATAATTTGCAGAGCATCGGCCACGGTCTGGCTGGACATGCTTGGGAAATCTTGACGCTCTGTCAAAACCTGAGCAGGGGTAAGCGGCAAGTGAATAAAAGCGGCCCGTGTTTTTAGCCGCTGCTTCTGAATATTGTAGTGCGATAGATAGTGCATCGCATTACATAGGTAGGTTCCTGCATGGTAAGAAACCTGCGCAGGAATATTTGCCTCTCGAAGTAGTGCCGACCAATGATCCAGTGGCAACTGACTACGGTAGGCGGCGGGCCCATCGGAAGTCAGTGGCGCAAATTCATCCGGCAATTGCTGGGAATTTCCGCCCACATTGATGCCAAAAGCCTCTAAGTGAATTCGAGAGGAACCTGGCGACTGCCCGAGATGCAGGGCATAGTCATAGTTCGCCGCTAAATCTTCCGCTAAGCGAGCTTTTGCTTTCGAAAAATCGACGGGATAACGCCGGGTTACAATCTGGGGAGCGTCCGGAAGATCTCGAGTTAGCGCAACAAGTGCTTGCCAACTGGAATTTTCTTTCCAGCGATCATATGGTTCAAAGGCAGTAATCAGTACCGTTGGCACAAAAAGTAAACGCTTTTCCCAGACAGTTTATCGCCCGTCAGTTTTGTGTGGGCACTCTGCCATCAGCGGTGAAAATTACGGAAAGGTCTGCAAAGCAATATAGTCTCGCCCTAGGACAATGGCCAACTTTTTTTGCCCTCTTTCCCGCTGAATTACCGGTCCTCAGGAAGCAGGGAGACTTTTAGTCCACCAAGTCTTTTCGTTAAGATCTAGTGTTCCGTCCCCGTCCCTTTGATGTTTGCCTTCGGGAGTTACCAATGCCTGGATTCACTCTTCGTTTTCTGGCCGCGAGCTTGGCTGTTTTGTTTTCCCTGGCCTTTTATTCCACAGCCAATGCAGGGAAGTTCAATGCGGTTCTAAGCCCCGGTGATAAGGCTCCCGATTTTTCGGACCTGGATGGGGTGGATGGAAAGAAGCATTCCTTGCAAGAAGTGGCAGATTTCGATGCCGTGGTGATCGTATTCACCTGCAACAGCTGCCCCTATGCCGTTGATTTAGAGGACCGGCTCATTCAATTGGCCAAGACTTTTGGGGCATCTGGGAAAAAATGTGCGGTCATTGCGATCGGCAGCAACACCATTCCAGCAGATTCGCTCGAAGCGATGACCGTCCAAGCTAAGGAAAAGGGATTTCCTTTTTGGTACTTGTATGATGCCACGCAAAAAGTGGCCAAGGATTTTGGGGCGACGCGTACTCCAGAAGTCTTTGTTTTGAACAAAGAACGAAACTTGGTCTACCAAGGGATGTTCGATAACAGCCCTGATGGAAAAAACGTGACCACAAAATACGTCGAACAAGCCGTTAACGACACACTCGCAGGAAAAATTCCCGCCACGCAAGAGACGGCACCGGTCGGTTGCCTCATTCGGTTTGCTAAAAACCGGGGCGACCGAGGAAAGGCGAAGTAGAGTTTTTAAGATTTTGAACGGGGCACTACCAGAAATTACGGCGATAGGGCTTCGGCCTCCCCTCCCCTGTCGTCCACAAAGACTCAACCAGCCTGCCTAAAACCCGAGGAATTCCTCTGCCACATCACGTAGCATGCCTACGTCTGTGGGGCTTCCGGTCCATTTTGCAAAATCGATCACAATCTGGCGGATGAGGATTTCAAAGCCATCTACCACTTTACACCCGTGTTCTTGTGCCGTGCGGATCAACCAAGTGGAAGGTGGGTCATAAATCGCGTCAACAACCATCATGGTAGGACGCAACGACTCGACAACGATCGGAAACTTGGCATTCGGGTCTGCATGTCCCAGACTTGTGGCATTTACCACGAGATCGACGTCCTCGGGAACTTCGTAACCACCTTTCCAGTGGACCAAAGTCGCAGGAACCTGCAACTCTTGCGTTAGTGTGGCTACTAACGTTTCGCCTGTGGCCAGGGTTCGGCTAAGAATAATGAACTCTCTTGCCCCTGCTTTTGCCAGTTCAACAGCGACAGCTCGCCCAAAGCTTCCGGCACCAAATAGAACGACCTTCTTGCCCGCTGGGTCAAATTCAGTTTCCCTCATCGCCTGCAGGGCCGCTTGTCCTTCCGTATTGTCACCCTCCAACTTGTGGTCGACGCAACGGACAAAGTTGACCGCCCCCATTTGCTTGGCGGTTGGCGTGAGCGAGTCTAAAAAGGGAAGTACGGCGCTCTTATGCGGCATGGCGATATTGGCACCATAGAAACCCATCGCGCGCAAACCACGAACCGCGTCTTCGAGAGATGCTGGTGCAACCTCAAGCGTCAAATACCGCCAATCAAGCCCGGCGGCAGAAAACGCCTTCTCCATCAGATATTGCATGGGATTGCCACCAACGGGCTGTCCCAAACAACACACTACTTCCTGCAAAGGATTTGTCGGCATAGGGCAATCTCGTCCTCACGCATCACAGGCTGGAACTTGCCGCCGTAAGTTCCCATTGGTTCAGGAAGAATCCCGGTTGAGGAGATTCACGTTTAACACTAACCCATCATCAAGGCTTTCATCTCGCGCACGGCTCGTTCCATGCCTACAAAAACGGCGCGTGAAATAATACTATGACCGATATTCAGCTCTCGCATGGAGGGGATCGCAGCAACTGGCTTTACATTTTGGTAATTCAAGCCGTGGCCCGCATGCAATTTCATTCCGGATTCGACAATCTGCTTACCGCCCTTTGCTAGCTTTTCAAGCTCCTTATGGATGGCAGCTTCACCACGGGCCAGGGCATATTGTCCCGTATGTAACTCGACAGCAGCCACCCCCAACTTGGCGGCAGCATCCAACTGCTTGGGATCGGCGTCGAGGAACAGGCTGACGACCACCCCAGTATCATGAAGTTGCTTGATCGAGCGCTCGACGGCACTCCAGTGAGTGATAACATCAAGGCCCCCTTCGGTTGTCACCTCTTCGCGGCGTTCCGGAACAAGCGTTGCCTGATCTGGCTTTGCTTGGCAAGCAATCGCAACGATCTCGGCAGCGCAGGAGAGTTCCAAGTTCAACTTGATGTGGACGGTTTGACGTAAGACATGCAGATCACGGTCGTTGATGTGACGACGATCTTCTCGCAAATGGATCGTGATCCCGTCTGCGCCGCCAAGCTCGGCCAACACGGCCGCTGCGGCCGGATCAGGTTCGTACGTTTTACGAGCCTGCCGAATGGTCGCAACGTGGTCAATATTGACGCCTAATTCAAGCATGGGAGGAGAACTCTAGGTTTTTCGTAAGCTAACAACCAACAACCATCATGCACTAAACCGAGCCATGTGCCGCCGAGGTATCACAAAGCTTTTGCAAATCTTCGAAGTAATGGGGATAGGTCTTTGCCGTGCAGCCTGGGTTCAAAATCACAACGCCAGGCACACGCAGCCCCGCCAACGAAAAGCTCATGGCCATCCGATGGTCATTATAGGTTTCCAGAGAGGCACCATGTAGCGGCGCCGGATGAACCCGAAGCCCATCCTCCCACTCATCGACCTGCGCACCGAGCTTTCGCAGCTCACGAGCCAAATCACCAATGCGATCGGTCTCTTTGTGGCGAATGTGGCCAACGCCACGCATGGTGGTTGGTCCATCCGCAAAGAGCGCCACTACCGCCAAGGTTTGGACGGTGTCGCTAATTGCGTTCATGTCCACATCAATGCCGCGCAGGGGCTTGCCGACTACCGTGATCCCCGCTTCGCTATGCTGAACTTCACAGCCCATCTGGGCAAGGCAGTCTACAAAACCAACATCCCCTTGCATCGCTTCTCGATGCAGCCCCTTCACCGTGACTCGTCCGCCCGTCACTGCGGCCGCACCCCAAAAATAGCTGGCGGCCGAGGCATCGGGCTCAATCGCATAGTCACAGCCCAGGTACGACTGCCCGCCGGGGATTTCAAATCGCTTAAAGTCGTGCGAACTTCCACGCACTCCAAATGATGCCATCACTTGCAGCGTCATCGTGACATACGGCTTGGAGACCAAGTCTCCCACGACATCCAAACAGACCGTCGATTTGGCCAAAGGAGCTGCCATTAAAAGACCGCTCAAAAACTGGCTGGAGATCGATCCGCTAATCTGTGCCGTTCCCCCCGTGAGCCCTCTTCCGTTCACAACGACGGGTGGGGCACCGGTCCCCAGTTCACTGACCACGTCGGCGCCAAGCTCATTCATTGTTTGCAGCAGGTCGGCAATGGGACGTTGCCGCATGCGTGGAATGCCATCCAAACGATAGGTTCCATGCCCCAGCGCTACCATCGCCGTAAGAAAACGAATTGTTGTTCCACTATTCGCGACGTAGAGATCGGCCTTTTTTGCAGGAATGTTACCCGCACAACCACTCACACGCAGCAACTTACCCTCTTGCTCGCTGGTAACAGCAATCCCCAGCCGCTCCAGGCTTTCGAGCATGACATGGGTGTCTTCACTTGCAAGCGCACCACGCAAGATCGATGGCCCCTTGGCGAGCGCTGCGCAAACCAAGGCGCGATTCGTGATGCTCTTCGAACCGGGAGGCTGAATTGCCCCTACGATAGGCCCTGTCGGGGCAATAACAATTTGGTCAGTCACGGTCAGCGATCAATTTCGAGGGATGCCAGAAGGGGTGAGTGTCATCAAGCGAACACTAACCCCGCGATTCAATTCCAGCCGAGAAAACCGGGCCTCTTGCCTGGTTTTGACTATTTGGATTCTGCAATTCGGTAAAGCTTCGTGTCGGCACGAATGAACAGGCTATTCCCCGAAACGGCCGGCGAAGCCAAAACGGTATCTTCCAATTCATTGGTGCTAACGAGCTCTCCCTTTTTGTCTTCTGGCTTCACGACAAAGCACTGGCCCTCTTGATTGACGCAGTAAACAAGCCCGTTTGCAATAACTGGCGTTGCCCAGAAGGAACCTTTGAGGCGTTGTTGCCACAGAAGCTCGCCCGTCTTTTCGTCACCACAAGTGAGGATTCCGCTGCGGGTGAGCACGTAGACCTTGCCTTCAAAAATCACTGGGCTGGAGTTCCCCGGAGCAAGACGATTGTTATCGTACACAAACTTGGGAGCCGTCGATTGCAAACCAGCCTCAAGGACCGTTAGCCCCTTTGCAGGCAAATAGATCTTGTCGCCAATCGTGGTCGCCGAGGGAATGCCTGAGCATTCCACGTCGTACTTCCAAACTTCCTGTCCGGACTTGGGGGAAATGGCAACAAGCCCCTTCGAAGATTGCAACAGCACCAATCCCGTTCCGTCGGCAGAACGAATGGCAGCTGGCGATGCCCAGTTGGCATCCTTGGGACGTGGAATCCGCCAGCGATTTTCGCCGGTGGCAACATCGATACCTGCGGCGAACGAGTCACCCTGATTTTCAACTTGAACGACAACCGTGTCTTCGATCACCAAGGGAGACGACGACATACCGATGTCATTACCAGCCTTGGGATAGTCGCTGGCGAGCCCGCGATACCAGAGCAAATTGCCATCCAGGTCAAGGCAGACCAAGTCGTTAGACGAATAGAATGCAAAGATCCGCTTGCCATCACTTGCAGGCGTAGGAGCGGCGTTGGCACTCGTAGGGTGATGGAAGCAGCGACCGGTTGCCCAGTACTCACGCTTCCAAACATTTTTGCCGCTTGCAACGTCAAACGCCAACACATGCAAATGGTCTTGCTTCACCGCGCCACTGCTTGCCGTCACATAAACTTTGTTCCCTACGACAATCGGGCCGGATACACCGTGCCCTGGCAGATCGGCCTTCCAGGCGATGTTTTCGGACTTACTGAATTGCTGTGGAAGCTGGCTTGTGGCTGCGACGCTACTGTTGTCACTGCCGCGAAACTGTAACCAGTCGGCTCCCATGACCAAAGGAAGCAAGCCGACGATTAGTGAGTATGGAATCTTTTTCACGATAAAGTCCCTGTAAAGGCAATCACGAACAGGCTTCGGACAAGGAATGAAAGGAGGATCTTGGCAAAACGATCCCACACGGATTAGCGAAGTTTCTGTGGTAAACTAGCCGTCTTCGGCAGTACTCGATCCGACGAAAGGATCGCGGTACCAATGGGATCACAAATCCGCAATTGGAACTGCCAGCGCTGAGCCCAACCTTCGGTTTGCTCATTCTGGCAAATCTTGATCAGGATCTTATTCTTTCCCTTCTTCATCTTCCCCTTCATCAGATACTGATCCACTTCCATGCCGGCATGGTAAACGTGGTTGGCCGAGAGTAATTCTCCATTGAGCCAAACCTTGGTGGCGTTGATCGAGCCAAGTCGCAGGTCAACGGTGGCATCGTCTGTCGAGACAAACTCGGTATAGGCGTAGCTAATTGCTCCCTTGTGCTTATCCAGCACCTGCGTCAAATCAACGATGCCGTACTCTTCCTTGGTTGTGTGCTCGACCCAATTGATCTTCCCCTTCACCCCTTCGTACGAGGCCGCAAGATCGACGTTGGCTTCTGGAGCGTAAGCAACATCCCAGCCCTTATCTTCGACGTTGTCGAAGGGACCTACGATATGCCATGACATGAGGTATCCCATGTGGCTTGGCAAATCAACTTCTTGCTTTTGCTCCTTGAGCTTGGCGGCCAAGTCCTTGATTTGATCCAGGTCGCGGGATGCTGCAAAAGCCTTCTGCAACACGGGAATCCCCTTGGCAGGGTCTTCCTTTGCCAGCTTTTCCCCCTCAACAACCAATTGTGCAACCGCGTCACGACGCAGTTCCAGGCTAGGGTCGGTAATCATGGCCGCAATCAAACGCTTGGCAGAAGCCTCGTCGACACTGGCAATGAGTTCGTAAGCCAATCGTCGTGCTCGTGGCGAGTGCGACTTGTCAGCCAGGAATTTTTCCAAGGCATCGACAGGCAGTTTTTGGCCTTTGTCGATCGCTTTTTGTGCGATCGTTTCTACGCAGGTTCGTAGCCAATTGAGAGGCAATTCACTCGCCCCATCCATGCCAGCCAGTACGGCCGGAAGCTGATCTGCTGGCAAAGCAGAAAGTTTTTGGGCAGCAGCAATCGCTTCGCGATGTCCCTTGGCCTCATTCTGGACGCTGCGGACCGATTTGAGCGCCGCATCTACTTCTGGGGACGCGGCTGTTGCAGCATCGCCAACAACTAAATTTCCAGAGGCCACTGCCACCATCGCCAGCAAAGCCAATCGACGCAAACGCACACCGCCGCAAGTATTCAGCATGGCAAACATCTCTCCGTAGCGATTCCAACGAGACTTGACCCACAGATTGTAACGTCACCCAGGAGGCCGATGCGACTGGGGGCGAGCAACGTATCTTTGGCCCTGCCGAAGTCCGTGGATTCAGAAGATCTAAGGGGTAGGACTCCTGGCACGCGCGCTGATCGCTGCCTAGTGCAGTCACCAAGCAGTTGACCACTGAAATTTCGAATTGTGGGCCGGTCTCTGCAGTCGGGTCACGACCGGCGTTAGCAAAGCAAGGCTTCGCAAACCACCCAACTTGCCAGCCACGGCCTTGCCCCTTCGACCAAACCGCCTGAGCCGCTTGTACTGCAAAACGTTAGTTAGACGCCCATGCCCCCTGCTTCAAAAAAGCGACTTTTTCAAAGTTTTATCTTTGAAAAGCTTGCGATTTACTTTCGAAAGCGTTAACCTGCCGAAATCTATCGGCGGGCGATTCTTCCCTCCACAAACTGCATATTAAAGGTGGTTTTTCCACCCGAAGATCTTTCGTTCTTTATTTTCTGTACTAATGAAGGAGAATGCTTATGCACCAAAGAAGATCAGGCTTCACCCTAGTAGAGCTATTGGTGGTGATCGCCATCATTGGGGTCCTTGTGGCCCTACTTTTGCCGGCCGTCCAGCAGGCTCGTGAAGCGGCCCGACGCATGTCCTGTAGCAACAACATGCGGCAAATGGGGATTGCAACCCACAATCACCACGACCAATTCAAGCAACTGCCTCACGCGGGCGTTGATTGGACGTATCCCCCGCGCTATATCAATGGCGTGGCACAGGTCAAAGAACAACAGTTTGCCGGCTGGGGTTTTCAGCTCCTGCCGTTTCTGGAGCAGCAGCAATTGTTCGATGGCTCGGGCATGCCGGATGATGATACGCGGATGCGAAACGCCATCGCAGCGGCCATCCCCGCCTATTTTTGCCCCAGCCGTCGTCCTGCCAAAACCAAGAAACCTGTCGGTGCTTGGTATGGACCTAGCGGAACCTACAGCCACGGCCAAACCGACTACGCTTCGGCCAATGCGGACGGTGACAACGGCGTGATTGTCAAAATGAACATCGATGGTAGCCAAAACCCAACCGTAGTGGTCGGTGGCTTGGAATCGATCATTGATGGCACCTCGAACGTGCTGATGTACGGTGAAAAGCGGGTCGCGCTTTATCAAATTGCCGATTACGCCAGCGACGACAATGAAGGGTACAGTTCTGGCTGGGACCATGACGTTGTGCGTGGCATGGGCGATGCGCGTGCAAACCCCGTTTGGACCCGTGTTCCCTTGCCGGACTTGAAGGCTTGGGGATATGGCGACTTGCGGTTCGGTTCGTCGCACCCTGCCGGGTTCAACATGACGTTGGCCGATGCTTCGGTACGGTTCATTCCGTACAACATCGATGGCGTACTGTTCGCCAGACTTGGCTGCCGTAATGATGGCATTAGCATCCAAGTTCCTTAGTCGGAAGCTTTAAATCCAATTAGACTCATTCGCAAGTCTGCGGTTTAATTTCCGCAGACTTGTTTTTTTGTATGGTCGCTTTCGTGCAGTTTTCTTGCCAAAAAGCCGGTGGTTTTTGAACATGAAGCGAACATTCACACGTAGAGAGCTTCTGGCTGCTATGGCATGCATCTGCGTGCTGCTTGCCATACTTGTGCCGCTGATTCTGGGAGGACGAGAGGCAACACGCCGTTTGTCTTGCGCAGACAATCTGCGGATATTAGGGCTTGGCGTACACAACCACCACGATCAATTCAAGCAACTTCCTCACGCTGGCGTCAGCTGGAACTACCCACCGCGATTTATCGATGAGGTTGCGCAGGTAAAAGAGCAGCAGTTTGCAGGTTGGGGATTTCAGCTTTTGCCATTCTTGAAAGAACACACTCAATATGATGGGCCTCGGTATTTCGGCAACGAAGAGCGCATTATTGCTTCCGTTTCAGAAACCCAACAAGAGTTCTATTGTCCGGGTCGCCGCACAGCAAAAGCGAAGAAAGCGGTACAGGCCTGGTATGGCCCAAAAGGTGTCTATAGCCACGGTGCAACCGATTACGCCGTGGCCAACATGGATGGGGACAACGGTGTTTTCATGAGGCTGAAACTAGACCGCAAGGAACACCCCATCACCGTTGTCGGTGGACTAGAGATCATTACCGACGGAACATCGAACGTGCTCCTTTTTGGCGAGAAACGCCTAGCTCTTCGCGAATTGTTGGGCTATCCCTTCGATGACAACGAAGGGCACACCGCCGGCTGGGACTGCGACACGGTGCGAGGAACCGGCGATATCACGGCCGATCCAATTACCATTCGCAGGCCTTTGCCTGATTTTTGGGGCTGGGGTGATGGAGATTGTCGCTTCGGTTCATCACACCCCAAAGGCTTTAATATCGCACTGGCAGACGCATCCGTTCGCTTCATGCCCTACACCGTCGACGGCTTACTTTTTGCCCGATTGGGGTGTCGAAATGACGGGGAATCTATCCAGGTTCCTTGATCAACAACACTCTAATCTCCGCGAAACATCACGATCACCAGATCTCTTACTCCCTGGGACACGCTTACAATCAATGAAGCCAACTTTTTCCTTGCGAGAACTGCTGGCCGTTATGGGCGTCATCTGCTTAATGCTGGCTATTTTGGTTCCCCTGATTAACGGAAACCGAGAATCTGCTCGCCAAACTTCATGCCAAAACAACATGCGGCAAATTGGTCTGGCGTTTCATAACCACCATGACACCTTCAGACAATTTCCCCATGGAGGTGTAAGTTGGAATTCTCCACCACGATTCGAAAAAGCGAGCTTTCTGGCAGAAGAACAGCAGTTTGCCGGGTGGGGATTCCAGGTGCTGCCATTTCTTAGCTTTATTGGACGCAATCACCTTTTATCAACCAACGACGATGCACTCAGCATGGAGGCAATCTCGTTTAACGTTCCTCAATACTATTGCCCCGCTCACCGCACTATTAAAGCAAAAAGGCCGGTCGAAGCTTGGTATGGCCCCCAAGGAACTTATAGCCACGGGGCGATCGATTATGCGGTTGCTAACATGGATGGCAACAACGGCGCAATTGTGAGACTGGAAATCAACCACGATAAAAACCCAGTAACCAGTGCACTGGTGATTTCTGACATCATCGACGGCACTACTCACGTGCTGCTCGTCGGCGAGAAACGATTAGCGCTTCGCGAGCTAATGAACTACCCGTTTGACGACAACGAAGGATACTCGGCCGGCTGGGACTGCGACACCGTGCGCGGTACCGGAAATATCCAGTCCAAACCAATAACTATACGCACACCTTTGCCAGATTTTTTGGGCTGGGGTGATGGAGATTGCCGCTTTGGATCGTCGCACCCCAAGGGCTTTAATATCACTTTAGCCGACGCCTCGGTTCGATTTCTCTCATACGATATTGATGGTGAGCTTTTCGCTCGCCTGGGTTGCCGCAATGATGGGGTACGCATTCAGATTCCTGATTAATGAAGCATTCTCTGGCATTCTGATTTGAGGCCTTGAATCGTCACATGCAGATGTCATCGCTGATGCATCTCTTCATCTTTTCATCCAGAAAACAGCAGTCATCGCCATGGGACCGACTTTTACACTGCGGGAGTTAATGGTCGCTGTAGCGTGTATTTGCCTATTACTTGCCCTCCTTGTGCCGGCTGTGCAGCAAAGCCAAGAAGCCCAACACCGCATGTCATGCAGTAATAACATGAGGCAACTTGGCCTTGCGGTTCACAACCACAACGACGCGTTCAAACAACTGCCCCACGCCGGAGTCGGCTGGAATTATCCACCACAATTTAAAAATGGCGGCTTTGATGCTAAAGAACAGCAGTTCGCTGGCTGGGGATTCCAGATAGTGCCGTTTGCTGTTTCTATGCGATTTAATTCAATTGGCGACGACGCACTCACCAAGGAGGCAATTTCGCGACGCCTCCCGTATAACTATTGCCCCTCTCGCCGTACTACTAAAGAAAAAAGGCCGGTCAACGCCTGGTACGGCCCTTCGGGAACCTATAGTCACGGGGCAACCGATTACGCCGCGGCCAACATGGATGGCGACAACGGCGTCATTGTAAGGCTCGTACTCGACCAGGATGAAAATCCTGTCACAACTGGCCTTCAATTCTCAGATATCAGCGACGGGACCTCGAACGTACTGCTCGCTGGCGAGAAACGCTTGGCACTTCGCGAGCTAATGAACTATCCGTTTGACGACAATGAGGGATACACAGCCGGTTGGGACTGCGACACGGTGCGCGGCACCGGCGATATCACGGCCAACCCACCTACCATTCGCAGGCCACTTCCAGACTTCTTCGGACGAGGTGATGGCGACTGTCGCTTTGGATCTTCACACTCCAAGGGGTTCAATATCACCCTGGCAGATGCCTCCGTTCGCTTCATGCCTTACACCGTCGACGGCGTTCTTTTCGCCCGTTTAGGGTGTCGAAATGACGGGGAACCGATCCTGGTCCCCTAGCGTGCCATCGGGCTACCTAATATGCAGCTTAGGCATTGCTGAAAACGTCACGACAGGGGACTCAAAAGACCCTTTGGTGGCACTATTCAAAAGGCATGTGCTGCTGAGTTGCTGCAACTTGGAGATTTTTCCAAGAATATTCCAAAAAGCAAAGAAACAACCCTAAGGAAAATAAAAAACACCCATAAAGACGTACAAAAACACTTTCGAAAATGCGACAGCGGCGTACAATCTCCCGCTAAATAACGCCGCATATGAGCCCACTAGACCCGCCTTGTAACAAACTTGTTGCCATAAATAACGATTTGTTTAAATTACAGGAAATCAGCACGGGGTTCTTCCGAAAAATCAGTCAATCATTTTCGCGGGTGTCTTCCCGTTCTTTTCTATCTTCATTTTTGTTTTAAGAGGTTTCTATGTCCAAGAAGCAAAATGGTTTCACGCTGGTGGAACTGCTGGTGGTCATCGCGATCATCGGCGTGCTGGTGGCTCTTCTGCTGCCAGCTATTCAACAAGCCCGCGAGGCAGCTCGCCGCATGTCGTGCAGCAACAACATGCGTCAATTGGGCATTGCCACTCACAATCACCATGACCAGTTCAAGCAACTGCCTCATGCCGGTGTGAGCTGGAACTATCCACCTCGCTACATCAGCGGCGTGGCTCAAGTGAAAGAACAACAGTTCGCTGGCTGGGGTTTCCAACTGCTGCCATTCCTAGAACAACAACAATTGTTCGATGGTTCGGGCATGCCAGATGATGACACCCGCATGCGTAACGCCATCGCTGGTGCGATCCCTGCTTACTACTGCCCAAGCCGTCGCCCTGTGAAGACCAAGAAGCCAACCGGTGGTTGGTACGGTCCAAGCGGTACCTACAGCCACGGACAAACCGACTACGCGATTGCTAATGCTGACGGTAACAACGGCGTAATCGTGAAGATGGACATCGACGGCAGCAATAACCCAACGGTTGTTGTAGGCGGCTTGGAATCGGTCATTGACGGTACCTCGAACGTCTTGATGTTCGGTGAAAAGCGTCTGGCCTTGTACGACCTGCCTAACTATCCAGGCGACGATAACGAAGGTTACACGTCTGGCTGGGACTGCGACACCGTTCGTGGTATGGGCGATGCACGTGCTAACCCAGTTTCCGTCCGCGCTCCGCTTCCAGACCGCAAGGCCTGGGGTGACGGTGAATGCCGCTTTGGATCTTCGCATCCAGCCGGCTTCAACATGACGCTGGCCGACGCTTCGGTTCGCTTCATCCCTTACAACATCGACCCAATCCTGTTTGCTCGCTTGGGTTGCCGTTTGGACGGCGTAAGCATCCAAGTTCCGTAGTGATCTGCAGTAGCTAGAAATTTGGCAAAGTAGCTGGAGCAAAACCTGCCCCAGCTACTTGTGACAAACTACGTCGAAACTCTCTCACCCGACCAGGTGGATTTATTCCGCTTGGTCGGGTTTTTTCGTTTGCACTGCGCACATTTTCAGCCATTTTTTTCCGCACAACAGACGCATTCCCCTGTGCTACAAATTCGCAGCCACGACATGCCAACAAGCGACTAAAACCACCTTTATTAAGTACCTGCAAATTCAAAGATAACAGGTTTGCAAGCCGACTTACGGCTGTTTTATGTTCCCATGGGCGGGCCAGCGGCGGATTCCCAAACATTGACAGAACTTTTGCCAGCAATTCATGTTAAACTGTAGTGGTGCCATACTTTGCGGGATGATCCCGCATTTCATTTTTCTCTATTTTTGAGGCCTTTGATGTCAAAACAACGTTCGGGTTTCACGCTCGTGGAACTTCTGGTGGTCATCGCGATCATCGGTGTACTGGTAGCTCTTCTGCTACCAGCTATCCAACAAGCCCGTGAGGCAGCTCGCCGCATGTCGTGCGGTAACAACATGCGCCAATTGGGCATTGCCACTCACAATCACCATGACCAGTTCAAGCAACTGCCTCATAATGGTGTGAGCTGGAACTATCCACCTCGCTACATCAGCGGCGTGGCTCAAGTGAAAGAACAACAGTTCGCTGGTTGGGGTTTCCAACTGCTGCCATTCCTAGAACAACAACAATTGTTCGATGGTTCGGGCATGCCAGATGATGACACCCGCATGCGTAACGCCATCGCTGGTGCGATCCCTGCTTACTACTGCCCAAGCCGTCGCCCTGTGAAGACCAAGAAGCCAACCGGTGGTTGGTACGGTCCAAGCGGTACCTACAGCCACGGTCAAACCGACTACGCTTCGGGTAGCGTTGACGGTAACACGGGTGTGTTCGTAAAGATGGACGAAAGCAACAGCGTTCCACAGGTTGTTGTGGGCGGTCTGGAATCGGTCATCGACGGTACCTCGAACGTTCTGATGTTTGGTGAAAAGCGTTTGGCCTTGTACGACCTGCCTAACTATCCAGGCGACGACAACGAAGGTTACTCGGCTGGCTGGGACTGCGACACCGTTCGCGGTGCTGGTGACGCTCTTGCTAACCCCGTTTGGACTCGCGTTCCACTTCCAGACCGTAAGGCCTGGGGTGACGGTGAATGCCGCTTTGGATCTTCGCATCCAGCCGGCTTCAACATCACGTTGGCTGACGCCTCGGTTCGCTTCATCCCTTACAACATCGATGGTGTGTTGTTTGCTCGGATGCTGTGCCGCATGGACGGTGTCAGCTTGCAGATTCCGTAAGCCGGTTTCAATTCCAATCCGTTTCGGATTGGGAATAACCTGATTAAACTCACGAAGGCCAAGCTCTCACCAGCTTGGCCTTTTTTCGTGGTTTGATGAGTCGCTAGTGGCATTCCACGCAACTGGCTGATTTTATCGCAGAAATGCCCTGCCCTACCGGGCATGCAAGATGGACTTCTGAATCTCAGAATTCGTCGCAAAATATGGTTCAAAATCGAGGGGAGGTGCATAGCGCATAGTTGCCGAGCACCTCTTTTTTTTGTACTTTAACATTGCGCGAAGAAAGGCGACTCTATTGTTGTTATCCTGCATTTTTCTGCCAAGCTGCTTCCCTTCGCCGCTGCTCTGGCACGTTTGACCTTTGAAAGGGCCTCTCTATGTTTTTGATGCGTCGTCTCGCAATCTTGGCAGTTATCGCAGTTGCTTTTGGTGTTGTTGGTTGCGATAAGGGCTACTCGCCTGATGCTGGCGTGATCGTGAAGGGAAAGATCGTAAAGGGCGGAAATCCTTTGGTGGTTACGGGCCGTGAAGTTGGTATCGGCAAGGTCGAAGTGAAGCTTGTTCCTGTTGATGCAGGACTGGAAAGCTCTTCGGACAACGCCAAGGAAGATGGCACGTTCAGCATCGTATTTGCTGGCAAGGGCGTAAAGCCAGGCAAGTACAAGCTGGCTGTTGCTCAAATCGACAAAATGGTTGACGTGCTCAACGGCGCTTTCAACGACCAAGCCACCACCATCAATGTCGATGTTCCATCGAACCTGATTGGCAAGACGCTTGACCTTGGCACGATCGACCTCGACAGCCCACCAGCTGCTGCTGGCGGTGCCGCTGCAAAATAGTTCGCGTTACAAATTCCGTACTGTAACACGCTGCTGATATAAGCCCCTACGCAGGTCTGCCGATTTGGCAACCTTACCCGTAGGGGCTTTTTTCGTGCGATGGTGAGGCCCGATTTAGATGCCGTAGAATGCTCGAGCTGTGCCACTCAAGACTTGCTGTTGCTCGGCCGTGGATAACTCCGACACAAGTTCGCGTGCCGCACCAAACACTTGCTGATAGGACCCAGCCAATTCACACACTGGCCAGTCACTGCCGTACATGACTCGTTCTGGACCGAACAAACGCAGCGCCTCGTCCGCATAGGGGCGCAGGTCAGTGGCTTTCCAATGCTTCCAATCGGCCTCAGTAACCATGCCCGACAGCTTGCAATAGATGTTGGGGTAACGAGAGGCGGCCGCAAAGCCAGGAAGCCATGCCTCAAGACCACTCGACTTGATCTGCGGCTTTGCCAGATGATCGATCACCATCTTGAGGTTGGGCAAATCCTCCGCTAAACGTGGCACATGCCGCAAATGCTTGACATAGAGGAGCAGGTCAAAGGGGACCTGATGCTTTTCCAGCACTCGCAGCCCACGCATCACGTCCGGACGGATAAGGAAGTCATCATCGGGCTCATCCTGGGTGATGTGGCGAACTCCCAGGAACTTAGGATTCCCCAAGAACTCCTCCAGTTGCTGCTCAACATCGGGGCTTGCGAGATCGACCCAGCCCACAATTCCCGCCAAGAAGGGATTGGCATGGGCTAGGCCCAGCACCCAGCGGTTCTCTTCTAGATTGTGCTGGGTTTGCACAAAGATCGAACGGAAAATCCCACAAGCTTGAAGCTGTGGCTCTAAGTCGGACGGCAGAAAGTCGCGGCAAATCGGCGCAAGCTGTGGAGCCTCAAGCCAGCGATAGTCAAAAGGCAACGACCTCTGCCAAAAGTGATGATGAGCATCAATGATTTCCATCTATAACTCCCGCATGCCACATCAAACCTAGCGCCTTCAAAAGCTCGGGAACATCACACTGAACGGTGAAGTCCCATTAGTCCATTCGCACGCCAACTTGCAGCAAGATGTTGGCATAACGTTGCTGATCCGCTGTTTGAATGGTAAGGACGTGGTCGGGTGTAGAAACCGCCTCGTAGAACTTCCACTTTTCGATAGGTTCCAACTCTAGGCTTAGGCCCGCCTTTTTGATGGTCGCTTTGTACTGGGCCCATACTTCAGGGTCCTCGGTCAAAGCATAAGGTCCCGATGTCTCGTACATCATCGTGTTGATCGACTCAATTGGAATGGCCGACAAGATCGCTTCTAGCACCTGCGTACAATTGACGACGCCAGGGGACAAATTCAGTGAGACTAACTTGGCATTGGGCCCCTTCTTTGTTGCGGCCGGATAGTTTCCATCCGCAATCAGGATTGTTGAATGGTGTCCTGCGGCTCCTAGAATGCCATTGATCTCAGGATGAATCAGCGTGTGCCTTAGCATGGAACGATCTTCTGTTGTGTGGGACCAATTAAACGCATAAACGGCAAGTGGCGAATCTATCACTGCCGACAATTAAGTATCAAACAGCAAACGGAGCGGGCAACTTCTTTCTCGGCAAAGAAAATCACAACTGCTCGCGTCTAACGAGCAAAACAGGCTTTATATGCCTTCATTGTTTGCTCGGCAGCGGCGACCGAATCAGGGAAAGGCAGTGCTTCTGCTGACGCAAAGCCTTGGTAACCTGAAGCGACCAAGGCATCAGCCGCTGCACGCAAATCCAAATGGCCAAGTCCCGCCGGGCGCCGGTTTGAGTCCACAAAATGGACATGGCCGATCCAACCTGTTCCGGCAAGTAATGCAGCCGCGAGGTCTTGTTCCTCAATATTCATATGGAACAGATCGGCTAAAAGCCGCACATTATTGGCCCCTAGGCCAGTTAGATAAGAAACGCCATCCGCAACCCGATGGATGAGGTTGGTCTCGTAGCGATTGAGCGGCTCATAAATGAGCGGCACGGAGTATTGTTTGGCATGCGCCGAAAGCTCAAGCAATGCCTCCCCGAGCCAGCCCATCGCCTGCTCACGCGAGACAGAGCCCTCAAACCGTCCTTGCATCGAGCCAATGATGGCCGGCCCACCACTTGGGCCGCCAAAATCAATCATGCGTTTGATAAAGTCCTTGGCCCCCTGACGATTGGCGGCATCAGCACTGGTCAAACTGAGACGATGTTTTACCCAGCCCGCACCGGTTCCAACGGCTGCGAGCTTTAGCTGATGATCCGCGAGCATTTTTTGTAGATCTGCCTGCGGCACGGCATCAGGCCCCGGCGCGAATATCTCAATTCCATCAAAGCCGATCCGCTGGGCTTCCCGCATCGCCTGAGGTAGATCGTCCCAAAATACAAAAGGCCCCCCGCGTGCCTCAGCAACCAAACTTACCGTTACAGCAGACTTCACCTGTGACATGATTCTTTCGCCTCAGTTACCAATCGTGAACAATTTTGTTTCTGCCCTACGAACGCTTACAACTGCGTCGCCAAGGCTTGCGCCAAATGGGACGGCACCTTGCCAAATAACTTTTGATATTCATCCAAGGTGGGCTGCAGCCGAACTTTGACTTTCTCTGCATGGTTGAGGCGAATATCGCTCAGTTTGTGCTGCAAAAAGGGGTTTCGCAAACGATCATACGTTTGATCCGCAAACTCGGCGGCTCCACCAACGCGGGCAGCAATCGCAGGCACGATCTCATCAAAGAGCAGGTCTCGAACCCAGCGGACCGCATCTTTGTCTTTCAACACATCTTGGACCGTAACAAATCCTTTGGGCAGGAACCTCGCTACCATTGCCGAGTGCAAACCATTAAGGATTCGCACCTTGCGAACATAGAAGGGAGTTAAATCGTCAACAAGCCGCACGGCGGGATGTTCAAAGAGCCCTTGCAGACCAGCAGGTGGTTCAAAGCCGGCAGGGCGACGAATCGCCCATAGCGTATACGGCTCAGCATGGATAAGTAGCGGATGCTCCTTGGCTAGTGGATGGTTCTCTGGTGGGCTGGTGATCATGCAATCCACCAGGTTATTCAGCCAGGTGTTCTTCTGCGTCATCCAGGTCTGAAAATCTGCCGAAAGTCCCCAACGCTGGGCCTGCTGAACCGCGAGTTCTCGCAGGCGATCCGCATTCCCCTCAATCAGTTCGCAGGGGAGCAAAACAACAGGAGCCAGCCCTTTTTCAAAGCGGGCCAGCAGCACCAGCACCAACTTGGCCGCCAAAGAACGTGGTGGCACATCCGACACCTGGTCCTCGCTAAAAAGTTGATAGCCCGCTTCTGTTGCATTACTAACGATGAGCTTCAAGTTCGGCGATGTTGCCACCTCCATCACCGCTTGCCAATCACGGTCGGCTTGTAAAGCGCGACTGATGCTACCAACCCAGTCGACACGTTCGACAACAACATCGTCGACCATGCCACGCACCAAGACCGGAAATCCTTCGGGCCGCGTTCCTAGCGAGTCTGCCCTTGCGCCGCTGGTGGTTTGCACCACTACAACGCTTCCCACCGTTTTCCCCGCTTCATTGGCTTGATGCACGAAACGATCCACAAAGCCACGCAAGAACCGGCCGGCACCAAACTGCAAAACAGACTCTGGCAACTGTGTCACAACCACTCCTCCTCAAACCCTGCAAATCCAAGAACCGGCGATTACAAAACAGCGCCTACAGGCCAACTTCCATAATCGCTTTAATGACCCCCGTCTCTGCCTTGGTGTAGGAAGGGAACACTTCCACCAGGTTTTCAAACGGTGTCCGATGGGTAATCCAGGGCTGTGTATTGATCTTTCCGGTTTCGATCAAGCCAATGATGTTTCGAAAGTCTTCAGGCAAGGCATTGCGTGAGCAAAGGAGCGTTCCCTCCGGACGATGAAAGACCGGATGACGGAACTTCACTTCTTCCGTGGTGATTCCCACGAACACCAAGCGACCACCAGGGGCCACAAAACCAAAGGCGGCCGACATCGAAATGCTCGATCCTGTGGCATCGATTACCACTTCAGGCAAATGGCCGTCGGTCAAATCACGCAGGTCTTGTTCCACCTTGTCGGAAAGGACAACCGTATGCTCTACCCCCATCGTCTTACGGCAAAACTCCAGGCGTCCCGGATTCATGTCCAGCATGATGACTTTCGCTCCGGTGAGCTTTACAAACTCAAGGGTAGCAAGCCCAATCGGCCCTGCACCCACGATTAAGCAGGTCTCGTCCTTTTGCACGGCACTTCGTGCAACCGCATGGCAGCCGATAGCAAGCGTTTCCACCAGGGCAAGCTGCTCAAACGCCAGCTTCCCTGAAGCGTGTAGCTTTCTGGCTGGCAGAAGGAAGTAGGGACGCATACCGCCGTCGCGATGCACCCCCAGGACCTGCAACTTTTCGCAGCAGTTCGGCTTTCCCTTTCGACTGGCGTACGAATTCGGGTCATTGATATAGGGCTCCACCGAGCACCGGTCGCCAGCCTTTACATTCGTAACGTCGGCCCCCACCTCGATCACTTCCACCCCCAACTCATGGCCAGGAATCCGTGGATAACTAAAGAATGGCATCTTCCCCAAAAAACCGCTAATATCCGTCCCGCAGATCCCTACATTGTGGACGCGAACCAGCGCCTCGCCGGGACCTGGTTTCTCAGGAGGGGCGATGTCGATTTGACGGAAATTCAGCGGTGACTCAAGTTGCAAGGCCTTCATCGTAAGGCGTTCCTTTTCAATATCAGTTTCGTGTCGAAGCTTGGTAACTCTGTTTTGTTGAAGACCAACTATGCTGGAAGGTCATTATTTTCGGGCCGACCCTCAATGTAGAACCAGTTATGGATCGGCTTGAGGATTTCTTGAACTTCTGCAACGAGTGTCTGATCCAGCGGCAACTTCGACCAGCTGGCCCATTTTTGAATGTTGGCCGGATTGGCCGAACCAACAACACAAGTGGCCAAATCGGGGTTCGCCATCGAGAACTGCAACGCTAGTTGTGCAATATCCACTCCGCGAGAGGTGCAATGATCCGATGCACGCTTACAAATCGCCCGAACTTCAGGAGTCGCCTTATGCCAAGGTGGCAGCGTCGCATTCGTAAGCAGCCGCGCCGAAAATGGCGCCGCATTCATGATTCCCACCCCTTTGCTTTTGAGGAAGGGAACGAGGTCGGCCAGCATCGTATTCTGTAGCGTGTAGTGGTTGTACGAGAGCACAACATCGAGGTCAGCACGCTCCAGCACATAGCGGAACATCTTCATCGGATAACCACTCACGCCAACAAACCGTACCTTCCCCTGCTTTTGAATCTTTCGCAGGGCGGGCAGCGTCTCCTCGACAATTTGGGACATCTCCACGAATTCAAGATCGTGACAAAGCATGATGTCGAGGTAATCTACCCCCATCCGATGTAGGCTGACATCGACACTCTCCACAACACGTTTGGCGCTGAAGTCGAAATGGGCCGCATCGTAGCGCCCCAGCTTTGTCCCTAGCAAATAACGGTCGCGCGGAATCCCCTTCAGCGCTACCCCTAGTAGCACTTCGCTCATTCCCCGCCCATAAAAGGGCGAGGTGTCAATGAAGTCCATACCCAGGTCAAGTGCCACATGGACACTGCGCAGTGCCTCGCCGAGGTCGACGCTTCGAAACTCTTGTCCCAAGCTAGACGCCCCAAAACTGAGGGCGGGCAACGTCAAACCGGTCTGTCCTAAAGTTCTTCTTTCCACGATTCCCTTTTCCTCTGTAGCAATTCCTATTTCCCGCGCAATCTTGTTTTCTCGTGCCAGTAACTCAAGCCAGCTCTACTGAAAGTTTGGCGGCATGTCAGGCTGTTGCCAGCTGCTCATCCCCCCGTCGATCAATAGCATCTGTCCATGGACATGTTCCGCAGCGTCACTCACCAAAAATACAGCCCCAGGACCACAGACATTACTGGAGGGGACCTGTTGATTGGGCGTGTGCAACTCCATCCAGCGGGCAAAACGCTCATCGCGATCAATCACGGCGGTAAGGGGGGTCCGTACCAATCCAGGAGCCAAACCATTCACCCGAATCCCACGGGGAGCCAATTCGACGCACAGGGTTTTTACCATCATCTCAATGGCCCCTTTTGAGCTGTCGTATGCTGAATGTACTGGTTCCGCCAGACGGCCATTGATCGAGCCAATCATGAGCACCCGCCCACGAACCTGCATTGGTACCCATCGCCGAGCGAAGGCCTGCGTCAAAAAGAAGACCGACGCTACATTCAGCCGCATAGTCCTCTCATACCGGGGCAAATCCATTTCCAAAAAAGGGACGTCGTTATAGTTCCCCGCATTATTCACCAAGATGTCAATCTTGGGATTGGCCGCGATAGCTGCCTCAAATACCTCGGGCACAACGGTTGCCGTTTCCCCCGAGAGGTCTCCCCGAATGTAGTCCGCCTGCACGCCAAATGCGCGACAACGCTGCAAGACCTCCTCTGCCTCAGACCGAGGCCCGCGTCCATGCAGCACTACATCCGCACCAGCTTGTGCAAACGCCTCTGCAATGGAGCGTCCTACCCCTTTTGTGCTTCCTGTCACCAGTGCAGCGTGCGAACGTAGATGAATCATGGTGTTGCCTCTATTGCGTGGCGAGTTTCCTCAAACTGCTCGGCGATCCTGCTACTTGAGAAGTTCAGAAAGCTCATTAACCTGCTGACGCAACCGGGCGACCTCCGCCCGCAACTCAGCGATGTCGATCGTTAGCTCTGAAAACATGTCCGCCGTTACTGCCACCGCTGCTGTAGGGGTTGCTGTCGGGGACACCGAAGTAGCCGAAACCGGTGCAGAAGCACTGCTTGGCGAAGTCACCTGGGATACGGCCGGCGCCGCAGCACGAACAGGAGCTGCCGGTTCGTCATCATCCGCATGGCTCGACGGCACATGTCCGGCAAACTGCTGGTGCAACTCTGTTAACTCGCGATCCTTATAAACTCGGTGAGATACAACTTGTCCCCGGCCCGCAGGGGTCAATTCCACCATCAGGCCTCGGCCGACAAGACGGTCAACAACCCCCTTCAGGGCATGGAGGTCTGCGATGGGCTCCATCCGGGAAGCTCGCGTTCGCAGTTCCCCTAGGGTCTGCTCTCCTCGCAGGAGCAATTCCGTCATCACCGCCAATTCCACAGCGTCTACCCCCAACCATTCGTAGGCATGGTGCCGATACTTGGCCACACGTCCCGAACCTTGCACTTCGGTCACCACGCCAAGTGCCCGCAACTCTTCCAAAATCTCCTCCACATCATCCGATGTGAGGTTCATCAGTGGCTCACGATTGCTCTTCTGGTTCGAGCCCGTAACAATCGCATTGACCGTAAGCGGGTAGGCGTCTGGAGTGGTCTTGGCCTTTTCTACCAACACGCCAAGCACTCGTCGCTGGCGAGAATTCAGTGGCTTCCAAGGCGCCTTGGCGTTCGAACCATCGGATGCACCAGACGCAGGGCTATCAGTCATTGGGGAAGTGCCTAAAGTAGCAGTAGAAAATATCGCAAGTCTTTTACCTAATGCAGTTTAGGCTTGCGATCCCTAGCTCACAAGCAGGGCCCACGACCATCCCGTATAATGAGCCTTCACCCGGTTTAGAGCCCCTCGTGGCACCCCAGATATTACGACAGATTCTCCCCTCGACTTCGCTGAAATACCATGCTCGAAAAGTACCTTCCGCTATCTGGCAAAAAGATTTTGTTTCTCGTGGGAGACATCTATGAGGACCTAGAACTTTGGTATCCCAAGCTGCGATTAATCGAGGCGGGAGCCCATGTGGTGGTCGCTGGTGATGCCGCCGGCGTGAAGTACGAAGGAAAGAATGGCTATCCCTGTGTCTCGGACGCAGCCATCATAGACATGGCAGAAAGTCAGTTCGACGGAATTGTGATTCCGGGTGGATTTATGCCCGATAAATTGCGCCGTGACCCGGTCGTTTTGAAACTGGTCAAAGACTTTGCCGACAATGGCAAACTGGTTGCTGCCATCTGCCACGGCGGCTGGATCCCCATTTCCGCTAAGGTCTATCACGGCGTACGAGTGACCGGCTCCCTAGGTATCAAAGATGATCTCGTCAACGCTGGAGCCCTCTGGGAGGATGCGCCCGTGGTGGTTGATCGCCATTTTGTTTCCAGCCGTAAGCCGGACGATCTGCCCGATTTCTGCCATGGAATTTTGCACGTGGTGCAAAATCCTTAGTTCCAGCGCCATTTGAACGATTCGGCCGCCATTTGCCCCCAAGTTAGACACCATGACCTTTGCTCATCTCACGCTGGCCGTTAAAGACCCAAATGCCTCGGCGAAGTTTTTTGAACAGACGCTGGGCTGGAAAATCATTCAGCTTCCCGGCAATGTGGACCTTGTCGCCGCTTGGCTAGAGATTGCACCCGGCCAGCAAATGCATCTGCTGCAAATTGAGGGAGGTCGAACGGGGGACAGCGACCGTGAATTTGGTCGGCACTTTGCATTTTTTCACCCAGGAAGCGACTTTCCCGCCCTTCGCGAACGCCTATTAGCCCAGGGAGCAACACTGGTTCCTCCTATTCGCCCAACCCCTTTTGAGCGATTCTTCTTCCTGGATCTAGATGGCTATAGCTACGAAGTCATCGATCAGCAGGGCTATCGCCGCGAATAATTCCCTCGGTTCTCGCGGCCCTTTTTGAGCGCCGGGCCCCACAAGCATTAAGTTTTGGGGGGAGTATTGCGCATTAACACTGGAAAAACGCTTTCTTGAGGGCTACAATCGCGGCGTTCGTGCCCATTAACGGCGAATTTCTGACTCACACCTACTTAGGAGTAACCAACTCATGCGTCGAACCTTTGGATGCTGGACAGCGCTCAGCGTTGTCCTTGCAAGTTTGGCCGCGTCGTCGGCCATGGCAGATGTCACCTTGCCAAAAATCTTTGGCGATCACATGGTTCTGCAACAAAAGGCCAACGTGGCTGTTTGGGGCTGGGGCGATGCCGGCGAAGAAGTGACCGTCACCCTGGGCGAAGCCAAAGCAACCGCCAAGACCGATGCCGATGGCAAGTGGAGCACGAAGATTGCTACGCCAGCCGCCGCCGGCACGCCGCTGACCCTAACCGCCAAGGGCAAGAACGTCGTCGAGATCAAGGATGTTCTGATTGGTGAAGTTTGGATCTGCTCGGGCCAATCCAACATGGAATGGACTGTTAGCAATTCCAACAACCCTGCCGAAGAAATCAAGAACGGCGACTTTCCTACGATCCGCATGTTCAAAGTTGGCCACCAAGTCTCGGCCACTCCTCAAAAGGATATGCCCGGAAGCTGGCTAGTTTGCAAGCCTGAGACCGTTGGCAACTTCTCTGCAGTGGGATACTTCTTTGCACGCCACCTCAACAAGGAAGTCAATGTTCCGATCGGGATGATCAACACTTCCTGGGGTGGAACCATCTGTGAAGCTTGGGCCAGCAAGGAATCGTTGTCGCAAGACCCCGATTACAAGCCAATCCTTGATCGTTCGGCCAATTTTGCTCCCAACAATCCTAACCAAGCCTCGGTGCTTTATAACGGCATGGTTCACCCCTTCATTCCTTATGGCATCCGTGGTGCCATTTGGTATCAAGGTGAATCGAACGTTTCGCGAGCTGTACAGTATCGCAAGCTGTTCCCCGCGATGATTGCCGACTGGCGCAAGCAATTCGGCCAAGGAGATTTCCCATTCCTGTTCGTGCAACTTGCTCCATACAACTACAACCCTGCAAACATCGAGCTTCCTGAGCAATGGGAATCTCAGCTCAAGACGCTGTCGTATCCCAACATCGGCATGTGCGTTACAACGGACATTACCGACCTGAAGGACATTCATCCTCGCAACAAGCAAGACGTTGGAAAGCGTCTTGCTCTTTGGGCACTTGCCAACACTTACGGCAAGACGGGGCTAGTCTACTCGGGCCCTCTTTATGATTCCATGACGGTGGATGGCAACAAGATCCGCGTGAAGTTCAAGCACGTAGGCAGTGGATTGGTTGCTCAAGGCGACAAGCCACTATCGGACTTCACCATTGCTGGTGAAGACAAAAAGTTTGTCCCTGCCAAGGCAACCATCGATGGCGACAGCATTGTTGTCGAAGCAGAAGGGGTAGCGAAGCCCGTTGCCGTTCGCTTTGCCTGGCACGGCTCGGCACTGCCAAACTTCTTCAACAAGGAAGGCTTGCCAGCATCGCCATTCCGTACGGATGATTTCCCGTTGACAACGCTGAACAACAAGTAAGCACTGAGTGCTTGCCGATTGTTTACAAATTGTGCCCCGCCCGTTTGTCGGCGGGGCATTTTTTTGCGCTCGTTACAGGCGATCTAAAGTATCGAGCCAGCGGCCAAAGGCTGACATCTCGGCTTGCTTTAGGTCCCCTGCCCCTTCAGGTTGCTCCAGCAAGGTGACGGGCAACTTCCCCGTCTTGAGCATCTTGACCATCGCTGGCAATCCTTGCTCGGCCTTGGACTTCTTTGCCGTCGCCATAAAAAACGACATTCGCAAGGCCTGATCGGTCGACAGGGCAAAGTTAAGTCTCAGCGGCGGGCTATCGACTAAGGCCATACCATGCACTCGGTCTAAATACGCTCGAACATAGGCGGCCGAAGCAGCTGCCCCTTCGGCCCGAAAGCCATAAGTCACCAAACGGGCATCATCAATCGTATAGTCGCCCATAACCACATCTACAAAGCGATTTGTCAGCTCCAAATCCTCTGGAACCCACTTTTCACCATTGCTAATCGGTGAGGCCAACACCAAAAACTGATGCCGCCCTGCGACTTCGGCAAACCGAGCAGCCAGGTTTTCAGGCGTGGCTTCGCCAGCAGCATAGAACCACACCACGAGGCCATGTGGAATGCCAGGCCGATAATTATCAGGAACAAATACTTGCCCAACTTGCTGCTGCTGAGGAAGGCGGAGTTCTACAACTCCCGTAACCGGCTTTTCTATCGCCGGTTCCAAAGGCTTTGCCAATGCGGAAGGAATCTCTGCAGGCACTTCACTGGGCAACTGCCCCAGAAATACTTTTAACTGCCGGGCCTCGCCCCCGCGGCGCACTTCTATCGCAATCTCTTCTTTTTGGGTGATCGGAGAGAGGATTCGGTACAGCTGATCGACACTTGTAATTTGCTCTCCACGAAATCCCGTAATGACATCTCCCTTTTCGATCCCCGCTTTCGCCGCTGGGCTATCTGTATAGACATACCGTACTCCAACGCCCCCACCCATCACTGGATCACGAAACGGTAGGACTCCCAAAAAGGGATGGTCGTACGGCTCAATCTTATCCACCAAGGTGATGGACTTCGTTAGCCGTTCTTCCCCGCGTGCTACAGTAACGCTGACAGTATCACCAGCGTACTTTCCCCCCAGCGCGTGTTTCAGCTGTGCTTGCCTTACGATGGGCTTGCCGTCCACCTCAACGATTTTGTCTTTGGCCTGCAATCCCGCCTTGCCCGCCGGTCCATCCAGCCGACAGCCCGTTATCTCGGCCGGCAAGGAATACATATCGCCGCGAGACAGCGAAATCCCCATCAACCCCGGCCACAAATCTTCACCACGGGCAAGCACGGCCAAGCGAGGCTTAACCTCGTCCAGCGGCACAGCAAATCCGATCCCCACGTCGTACCAGTCCGTCCCCGTTTGATCCCCTTCGCCCCCCTGCGCCGAAAGTGGCGTCAGAATGCCAATCACTCGCCCTTGCAAATCAATGAGTGGGCCACCGTAGTTGAGCGGTGAAATCTTTGCGTCCGTTTGAATGGCACGCCCGAAGACTCGGTCCTTGGCGCTGATGATCCCCAATGACATCGTTGGCTGGTCAGGCTCAAGAGCCCGCCCCACCGCAATAGCCGACTGTCCAATCCAAAGCGACTCACGCGTTACCATTTCGGGAACAACAAGCTTTTGATCCGTCTTGATGCGCAGCAAAACCAACTGCCGGCTGTGGTCTCGCGCAACAAGCTCGGCCGCTTTACGCTCTCCGCTAGGAAGCAGTACCAGTATCGAAGGGGGAGTCGTCGCAAACTGCAACGCACTTGTCAGGATAAGCCCACTTTCATCGACGATAACACCTGTCGTCGGAGCCGTTGTAAAGTCATCCTTGCCAACAGCGCTCGCCTGGCCACCTAGCGTCTCAATCCGTACGACCGATGCGCTCACCTTTTGTACGGCAGCTCGCCATGCCCCCTCTTCAGCCCGCAAAATCGATTGGCTATTTTCTGGTTGCCCCTCTTCGGCACCTATGGCAATACCAGTTCCTTCGAGAGTGCTCAGTGCGCACATGCCAACGAAGCCCCATGCCCAGCGTTTGCCAAGCAGAATTCGATAGCCTGTTTTTCCTGCGTTTGCTTCCAACGTCATGCATCCCTCTGCAAACTTAGCTCCATCGTCCAAGCGATGGCCTTTGGAGCCAAAAGACCTACCCACCGAAGCAAATCCGCCAACTAAGGCCGAGGCATTAATACAATTTCAAGGAGCTCAGTGCCTCGCTGGACCATCAGCCGGACTTCATCCAACTGGTCCACAAAACCAATCTCATCCTGAACAGCCTTGCACGAGGGCGAGCACCGTCCATTCACCATTAAAACGAGGTCGTCCGCCTTGAGGCCTGCTCGCTCTGCAATCGAGCCTCGTTTAATGCCATCAACATACGGGGGCGTGCGTGGCAATAGGTCCAGCACCAAGCGAATCCCCAGGGCTTCCAGGCTATGAGCGTCCTTAGGACGCTTGGCCTGATCGTCTCTCGCTCAGCGGACGAGTCTTGCCCGAACGCAGATCATCAACCGCCATGGTCAATTCTTCAATGGGAATTCCGTAGTGCAAAAGCGCCCCGGTTTGACTGCTTCGCAGTTCCTTGCCCAGCATCGCAGCTAGTTCTCCGGAACTGTTGGTCACCACACCCCCTGGAGCTCCTGGATTGTTGGTCAAGGCATCAAGCACATAGATAGCGCCACGATAGGGCGTAGCATAGGCACCACTACGTGCTGCCATGGTCGTCCTTCCCGAAACGATTCCTCGCATGATGCTTAAGGGCTCGTCTCCGGTTGCAATGCCATATAAATTCCCAAAGGCCAACACCCGTGAGCCCTGCTCAAGCTTTACCGCATTTTCCAAACGAAAGTGCGGCAGGTCCTGCGCATTAATTTTGAGCAGCGCAATCTCCAAGCGGGGATCAATCCCCTTCACTTCGGCCGAGAACTTACGTCCATCCGACAAAAGTACCGTCGTGGACTCGTCATCTAGCACATAGCTGAACGTCGTAAGTATTTCTCCATCGGCAGAAATCAAAAAGCCGCTTTGGTAAGACTCCAAACCTCGACTTCCACCGGCACCAAAGATCTTCACTAACTTTGGTTCTACTGCACGCTGGGCCGAAGCAAGTGAGACTTGTCCGTTTACCACCAGCGGCGCTACCATCGGCAGCATCAATATCGTGAATTGCAACAGCCTTCGAAGCATCATGGGTTATTCCCCTTATCCCCGGCAGCAGCAGGTTGCAGCTCTAGCTTATCCCACGTGATGGTTAGAGCGGGCTTTCCCGCCGTCTCGATGGCCACTTGCCTTGGCAACTGTTGCTGCTCCAAGGGCTGAAACGCAGAAAAATGCAGAATGCATCCTTCGCCGTCCACGTCAGCAAGTACCTCAAGGGCCGAAAGCATTCCTTGCGACCCAGGTTCAAACACAAAGTGCCCTTCAACGACGCTGCGAGTGCCAATCATCATGTCAGCCATCCCCGCCGCGTCACCCCATTCCAGCGTGCCGTAGTACTGCAAATCGCCAAACTTATCGGGCCCTGAAACGAGCAAGCCCCGCCACATGGACAGCCCAACGAGCCAGGTAGCCATCCGAGTCCGTTCGGCTGCCCCCTGCTTGTTCTTGGTTGGCTCCTTTTGGCCCGCAATGGCCTCAAGTTGTCCCGCTAAGTCCTGCAGCAAGTCGAGCTTTACCACTTCTTCACCAAACTTAGCTTCGGCGATGGCGTCACTCAGCGAAACTTCGACGACGACTCCCTCGGCCGTCTTTCCCGACAGCAACCACCTTCCACCCAAGGCCTCAAAGCTACCTTGCTTTTCTGTGGCAACCTTCCAAACCCGGTGTTTTTCCAGTTCATTGAAATAGTAGTTGGCGTAGCCGTGGCGCGACACAATGAACGGTTTGGCCACGTCAGGAATCACGACGGGCTTCGCACGAGGGCTACCTGGAGGCCCTTTTTCGGGCATGGGCGGCTCCTCTTTCTTTTCTTTCTCTGAATCCTTCTCCTTGGGCTTACGCTCGGGCTTATCGCTGGGCTTTGCAGGAGTCTTCTCACGCTGCACCAGTTCGGCTAATTCTTCTTCGCCATGCACGCCGGCCAAACGGACGGTTACGTTGATGGTTTTTTCACCCTGGCGATAGGACAACGGGACACGCCATCCTTTGGGATAGGTTCCCAGGATGTTCTTAAACATGTTGGTCGACCGGATGACTCGCCCACCAAACGCGAGGATCTCATCGTCAACACGCAGCCCTTTGGCATACGCATCCGAGTCTTCCAAAATGTCGGCCACCAACACGCGACCATTGTCACCCGTTGCCACACGGGCACCCAGGGTGGCATGGTCCACTACGCGGCCACCACGCAAACAGCCAATAAACTTCTTTACCTGGTTGGCCGAAATTGCATAGCCAACGCCCATATTCACGCGAATACGCTTTTCAAACGACACGCGGCCATTAATCCCGATCACTTGCCCCTGCATATTAAACAGCGGACCACCGGAATTCCCAGGGTTGATCGACGCATCAGTTTGAATGCAGTCGGTGTACTCGATCAATGTTCCCGAAGGATACTGGTAGCGATGCGTACCAGAGACCAGCCCCATGGTTACCGTGGGCTGAAAATCTGTCGCCAGCAAGAAGGGATTTCCCACCGCATAGCAAAAGTCCCCCATTGCAACAGTGTCACTATCGGCGAACTCGGCAGGAACAAAATCCTCTCGGCCTAGCAACTTGATCAGCGCCACATCGCCCGTCGGATCAATTCCCACCAAGACCGCATCGTACAGCCTGCCATCGGCCATGCTGCACTTCATATAAACGCCAGCGGGTTCCACCACATGGTAGTTCGTAACGGCATAGCCATCGGCAGTGATCACAACGCCAGAACCACCACCATTGCCATCATTGGCAAAGATGCATACGGCCGACTGCACACCTTTGGCGATTGCTGCAATGCGTGCTTCTTCTTGCTGGGCCACTTCCGCTGGTACATCAACTGCCTCAACAACGCCGCAGCGCATAACTCCCAAAAGCAACAACGTTAGCGCAGCAATATCTTTAAGGCGAATGTTCCCTGCAAGCAGCATCACTTTGTTACCCTTGCCTCTCCCAGGACCACAACAGCGCCTGCCACACTCCCCTTAGGAATGTCGACTTCTATTACTAGCCGTTTGGCATCGGCTAAGGGAAAGGCGAGAAGCTGAGGGGCTCCCTTTTTGCCTGCCACCAGCGATTGATGCCAGACCTCTTTCCCATCCAGCAGGATACGAACATCCGCTACGGCATGTGAGTCGCTGCAATCGGCAAGCGCCACCTCACCACGAAACCATCGCAAGTCGGCTGGAAGTCGTGCCGAAATCCGTCCCGACTGCAAAACGACAAGGCCCGTTCGGTATTCTTTCCCCTGAACCTTCCACTGCCTTGCCGTAACCGAATCAAACCGCTGGGGAGCAAGCAACTTTTCATAGAGCGGCGCCAGTGCCTTGGGTTGCAGGTCAAACTCTTTGGCAGTCACTTCCAACGGCAAGCTCTCACCACCGAGCTCCAGCATGTTCACCGAGGAGAAATCAAGCTTTCGGACCGAAAAAATAGGCAGCGAGACCTGGGCACTGGAAACCGTGGTTATCGCCAAACTGCTGGGCTTATCTCCATTTGCAAGACTGAGTGCTAACGATTGCACGGCCAATCGACTTCCTGCAACATCGTAAAGCCAACACTTGGGCCGTTCGTCACGTAGCTTCCCTTGAAAGAAGAGCACCCCTTCAATCTTTTCTCGTTTTACAGCGATTTTCTCACCTTCAAATTCAAACTGAACTTGCTCAGCATCCATCTGCAAGACGCGGCCCTCTAAAACATCCAAAGAGACAACGGCCGGCGCTGCCGCGACTTCATCTTCATCCTTCTCTTCTTCCGCTTCCTTCACGGTTGTCTTGCGAATGATGAGCACATCGCTGGTGAACTCACCTTCGACGATTTGCTTCCACTGCGCCGCGACCGAATCATCTTGCGCACGCAGGCGAATGGAGCGCACTCCCTTGGCCGCTACGGTGAGCGAAGTTCCAGACAGCAATTGCAAGTCCGCCTGGCCCCCCTTGATTTGCAGGTCATTGGAAACCACCAGCGAACCGTCTGTCAAACTGACCCAAACTCGTGGCCGCACAGGGCGAGACGCCCCACGAACCTCCAAATCCATCAGATCGACAACGGGAAGCGTAACCGTCTGCTCACCCGAAGCAATTTTGACTTCGGTCGGCGAAATCGCGACGAGGTCTCCTTCAATGCGTTGCCCGGTAAGCTGGGTGGCAACTACTTTATCGGCCGCTTGGGCGACCGTACCGAGAATTAGCCAAACACACGCAGCACAAACCCATGTCCGCACGACCACACTTAGGCCAACTCCTTTGACGTTCCAATTCCATTGCTGCATCTTCTTCATACGGTCCCCTTCGCCATCCTTCACAATCCCCTGCCCATCCAATTACTTAACACCATCTTGAGCAAGCCGCTTAAAGTACTCCTCGATGGTCTCTCGGAAGTGCGAAGGTAGCTCACGACCAATCTGCTGCAACACTTCTTGTCGTTCCTTGGGTGGCAGGTTTCCCCAGCCATCCTTCTTACCGATGTTCTTTGGATCCACTTCCCCCGGGGCCTTCATATCTGGCGCCATGCTTTTATCTGCAGGCGTTGTTGAGCCTTTGGAAGGTGGGCCCATTTTGCCCGCCCCCTGCTTCTGTTGTTGCTTCTTTAGTTCGTCTTCCATCTTCTCAATCATCTTTTCCAGCTTCGTGACCACAAGCTCCTCTTGCTCACGAACTTGCTTGCCAGCACGTCCCAGATCTAGCCGTCGCCGCACATCATCCATGAGCCGCGAAATCTCATCGAGGCTGTCCTCTTCCAAGGGGCTAATATCGGTCTCAATCAGCCGTGCCAGCGTTGCATACCGACGAGGAATCGCCGCCTCGTTCTGCAGTAGTTGCCGCATGGCTGCCACGCACTCTTCCTTCTTCAGCAACGTGTGGCTGGTAAGCCCACGCAAGTAAAGCAGAAGTGCGGGATCGACGACGTCGCTTGTGGTCAAACCTGTCAAGCGTTCAGCGGACTCATCCGCCATCCGCTGGTAGGCAAAGGTCCGCGCCAGCAATAGCTGAAAGTTTTGCCGAATCCCCGCTGGCAGCTTCTCGTCTTCTAGGGGCGATATCGATGGCATTACGCCCATAGGCTGTACTGCATAGTTCAACAGCGGAGCAAGTCCCTCGCTCCCCATCACAATCGCCTGACAATACCGATCCAGCATCTCTTCTGCAGGAAACGGAGTCTCAAACAACTCGGCAGCCTTTTGCTGCACTTCACTACTTGCCCCTAGGGCAACCAAAGCTTTTTGAACGTCGGCCTTTACTTGAATGGCCGTCGGCTGCGACCAATTGGCCGCAGGCGCCACCTTCGCATCAGCAGCACTAGCACTTACGGAAACGAGTGATCCTCCCGCTAAGGCAACGGCAAGGATCAAGCAATTGGATTTCTTCAACATGTTCCATCGGTTCATGGCATTTTCCTCTTTGTCCAACTGCATCCAGCCCAGAATCCGACCACGTTAACCACCGACTACTTATTCTTCTCTTGCACAACATCCTTCGTAATCCGAAAGATCTCCTGCTGTTTGGCGGCAAGCTGCTGCAATGCCGTTCGCAATTCATCCGTTTCCGCCAAACCAATTTTATCCTCATCATCTGCCAAAAGCCGGGCGTAACGAGTAGTTCGCTTGTTCACCCGTTCCTGCAACGACTTAATCATCTTGAGTTCAGCGATCTTGCTTACTAAAGGGGGCTCTTGCTGCTGCTGTTGTTGTTGCCCCTCTTGTTGCTCTGACTTAGCCTGGGCCTTGCGCTGTTCTAAATCCTGCTGCGCCTTCTGCACCGCATCAATCAGCTCTTCCAATGTCGCAATCACATCCTCTTCCAGCCCGATGGTCACTTCATCAATCTTGGCATCTCCCAAGCGATACGACACTTGTTGCATGTCATCGCGCATCTGTTCGACCGAAGCGGGAAACGCAACGCTGGACCCCTCTTCCAACATAAGCGTGAGCGCCTTTGCGCCTCCGTCACAATCTTTCCTTCGGCAATCCCTAGCTTCGAGGCCTGCTCAAGGAATTCTGCACTGCGATTCTCGGAAGCCACGGTATCTAGTCGACGGGTCGATTCATACACGCGAAGTTGCATCTCTAGCATCTTGCGAAAGCGAGCTTCGAGCTGAGCCAGGGCCCGCTCCACTTCTTCTTCACGCATTTGACGTAGGATCTTTTCCAGTTCCGCCTTGGCCTTTTCCAACTCTTCTTTGGCTGCCAACTGGTCCTCAATGGATTCCTTCCGTTTGGCCTGCTCCAGCTTCAGCTGAGCATCCCGCATTTTTTCTTCGGCCTTTTCCAGCCGCTTCCGGGCTGGGTTATCTTCTTCAGACCCTTCGGGTGCGGGCTGCATCGGAGTCTCGCCGGGTTTCGTCTCGCCGGGTTTCGTCTCGCCGGGTTTCGTCTCGCCGGGTTTCGTCTCGCCGGGTTTCGTCTCGCCGGGTTTCGTCTCGCCGGGTTTCGTCTCGCCGGGTTTCGTCTCGCCGGGTTTCGTCTCGCCGGGTTTCGTCTCGCCGGGTTTCGTCTCGCCGGGTTTCGTCTCGCCGGGTTTCGTCTCGCCGGGTTTCGTCTCGCCGGGTTTCGTCTCGCCGGGTTTCGTCTCGCCGGGTTTCGTCTCGGTCTCCGGCTTCTTCTCTTCAGCCCCTGGCTTATCTCCCGACATCGGGTCCTTTTCGCCATCGGACGAGCCGTCATCGCCAGGCTTCTTCGCTTCTTCCGTTTCGCGAATCTTGACGGCTAACTTCTCCGTGCGATTGGCCAGATCCTTCTGTTCCTCGGCCAGGCGTTTTGTCTCAGCCCCCGATTGTGTCTGCCCTAGCGCGGATTTTTGCAACCGTAACAGACGCTCCACCTCTTTGATATACTCGCGCACTCGCTCTTGTTCGTTCTTCAGTCGCTCGGAACGGTCTTCACTCTGCAGCAATACCAGCAAGGACTCTAAATCTCCTTTGACTGTATTTTGTCCATCGAGAGCGCGTTTAAGCTGCTTGTTGGTCAGTAACTGCGTAACCTTCTCTAACCCCGACTTCGTCAACTTCTCCTTGGACTGTTCGACGGCTCGCTTGAGCAGGGCCGCCCTGCGTGGGTTGGTCGTTTCTTCCAGTGCAGCCAATTTAAACAGAAGCTCTTCTAGACGGGCATAGCGATCCGAAATGCGAGATTGTTCCACCGCCAGTTCATCTGCCGACGAAAGCGTCTTGCTGCTGCTTCCCATCGGCTTAGCTGCCGGCAATTCCGCTTCCTGGGCACAAACGCGAGCGGTACTAGCGCAAACTCCAAGAAGTAGCAGCGCACAACTTGCCCCTAGTGCCAAGTTTCCAAGTCCTAATCGCTTTGCCATGTGCCACTTCTCCTACCAGCCAACGCTTAATGCAATCCTGCCGAAAACCCACCTCACACAAACTCGAACTACTTCAAATCTTCCACCGCTTGCCGCTTGCGTTCTTTTTGGGTGCGATCTGTTAGCACGCGTTGATCATCAAGCAAGCCACGCACCAAATCGAGCACTTCGTTAAACGTCTCCAAATCCAACATCTTTTGCAAAACTGCTTCCAGTGCGGCAATGGTCTGCACAGAGTCATCCAGCACTTCCATCGCCTCGGTACGAAGCTTTTCACGTGCCTCTTTGTCTTGAGGTGGAGTCTCTCGCAGGCGAGTTTCTAATGCCGCCAGCTTTTGATCGAGCTTCGCAAACTCCTTCTCGACAATGCTGGCGAGTGGAATCGAAATTTGGTCTCGCAGACGCTGGCGTTTATCTTCCGTGTCAACGCGGTTGTTGATCAACTCTTCGCAAATCTCACCAAAACCATCCGACACTCCGCGTACTTCCTGCGAGGATTTTTGGCTCTGCTGAATCGCGCGCTGAACTCGCAATAGCCGCAACTCTGCCGTCCGCTCAGCAAGCTGCTCCGGCGTTAACCCCGCGTCTGCGGAACCATCTCCGCCCGGCTCACCGGACCTTGCTTTAGCGGGGTCAGTCTCGCCTAAACTGGCGCCGACACGTACCAAAGAGTCCCGCAACTGATTCATCTCTTCCAAGACCACTTCAAACCGTCGTCGCAAACCAAGCTCACGCAATTCGAGTTGCTTGAGCAACTCTTCAGGTGTTACGACAGTCAGTTGCACACGGTCATTCACTCCGACATGCGCCACGCCGTCCAAATCGTGCTTATCTGTGGCCTTGATCGTTAGCTGCAAAGTCTCTTGGGGGTGCAATTCCTGGGTACCCGCTTGGCGGAGCTGACGAAAATCGATGCTCTCGCTAACTTCACCACGTTGCCCCAGCGGCAACTTAAACTCGCGCAAATTCCCCTCGCCCTGCTCCAAGTCGAGCCAGGCCGCCAGCGTTCCGTAGTCATCCGTGATCTTCCCCGTCAGTGGAAGAATTACGTCCGGCGTTACACTGGAACCAATCCCCTTCAGTCGCACATCAATTTGCGGCGGACGATCTTCTACCCCCGTCAAAAAGACTCGCATCGGCTTCGCCGAGGGAACGCCATCAATATCCTCAAGCTTCACCTGAATCGCCAAATCCCCTTGCAGCTTGGGGACGACAAAGGAGAGTTCTTCCTTGTTGCTGTCTTGCGGCAAAAGCTCTGTCACGATTTCCCCAGGTGCTGAACTGGCCGGAGCACCACTCTCGCCCGTTGCAACCGAATTCGTTTTGGTAGCATCTCCACCTGATACAGAATGCGAAATCCAAGCCCGCTTTAGTGGCTTACTGGATCGAAAGCGTAGCGTCACTTCGGTACCAAAGGGGAGAAAAGTACCAGCAGGCAAATACGGCTGATCCACCGCAGGCAAATAGTTCGACGTTGCCTCGTCGACCAAATAGGCAGGATACTTCAGATCCATCGTTGTAGAGACGACGGCCGGAGAGTCCACCACTTCAATTCGCAAACCTTTCACACGATAGTCGCGCCCCACCACATCAAACGTAAGTGAGTTCAATAGACCTGCCAAAGGTTGACCATCAAACACGAACTGCCGATTTCCATCCCGGTCGCGATAATTGCTTAGCGTGGCCGTTCCTCGCTCACGCCCATTTCCATCAGGCAGTTGATCCGTTGTGTAATGCAGAAAACATTTAGTAGGCAGCACTTCAGCCCGCGGCGCACCAAAGGCAGTCACACGAAGCACCAATCGCGCCCCCTTGGCAACCTTCACTTGACCATTAACAAACAACGCTTCTTGACGCTGCTCTTCACCGGTCTCGCTTAGCGTTACAACTTCTACGCCTTGCACCTCAAGCAGGCTGCTGCGTGGCCAAGCAATATTGCTCAGGCCGTATACGCGCCCCAATCCTTGACGCAGAAATTCCGGCGACGCGTATCCCGTAGAAACGATGGTGCTAAGTAGGGCGATTGCCAATAGCACCTTTCCAAATAGTCTGCCTTGATGAAAGACCTTGCTCAGCCGAACTTCCGAAAGCGACCGCTCTGCCTTCATTACGGCGGTCACCAACATCTCCGGCCGCATGTCGGGGGGCAACTCTCGTTTTCCCGCCAACTCGATGGTTGTTACAAGGCTGTCCCCAAAGCCAGCAAACTGCCGTTCCAGCAGTAGGGCCATGCTCCGATCCGCTCAGCGGTACCAACAGGCGTGAAAGGATCGTGCGATACGAAAGCCATGCCGCGCCAGCACCTACAACAACCAGTGCCAGCGTCCGCGCCCAAACGGGCATTTCATCAGAACCAGCCAAAACGGGGAGGTAGTCAATTGCCAAGATGGCCCAAAAGGTCAGCACCAACCAGATCAACAGTTGGGCAAGCCCGTCCGCGATCAAATAAAGTCGAATGCGCCAACGCAGGGACGCAAGCATCCCTTGTAGCGAATTCGGAATCGATATTTGCGGCGTGATGCTTGCCATTACTAACCCCTAGAGGGCTCCCACTCCATTATAGACGACTACCGCTAATTATAACCCCTTCTTTCGAGGACCGTCCAACTTAGTTTCCCCAATAGATTAAGACCCTTTGGGAAGCGATTTGGATCGCCTGAATCTGGGGAATCACCCCATTTTTATGCCAATTTCCAAATCCTCCGCAAAAGCCATTCCAGGCACAAAAACCCGCAGATAAGCCCCATCAGCCATGTCATAAGCAGCTTTTCAAAACTCCGGTCCGGAACTCCCGACAAAATGGTCACTTGGTCGCGAGGCTGAATCGCTCCCGCCAAAGCCGAAATTCCCTGACCATCCTTTTTCATGGCCTCCGCGAACCCCAAATAGTATTTGCCTTGGGTCCCCGTGGCCAAACCAGTCAGGACAGGATCATTTCGCTGCGGCCGTTCGGTTTCCAGCGTTGGCAACTTCACCCGAACCTCTTGCACAAGCAATTGATCGGCCGCTCCGGGCACCTGAAGTTCAATCCGGTAATCCCCTTCCGAAGTCACCGTAATCTGCTGCGAATAGAGTCCGTCACGCGCCGCATCTTTCATCCGCTTCAAAACAAGCGGGCTGCGCACCCCCTGGGGCGAGATCACCATCGCCTGTACTTCATTTTGCTGCAGTGGACGAAACTGGCTGTCCTGCAAGATCGCACGCACGGCAACCGAGTCACCGATGCTGCAGCGGTCTTTGTCCACCAAAAGCACGCCCCGACTAGAATCGCGTAGCAATCGACCTTCCGTCGCCCAGCGGATAAGCTTGGTGTAGTACTGTTCAAAATAGGTATCATCAACGGCCCGCACGCGCCACATTTCACCACTGGCTTGAAACAGCACTCGCCCTGAGCCAAAGAATTGCGAGGCCAAGTAAATAGGCAAATCACCATCTATCGATGTGTCCGGATCAGAGAACCGCGCCAAGATCTGGGCCCCTGGCTTGGGGTCTTTCACTGCGTAATAACCAAACACCCCTTCAAACTGTTGCCACGCACGTTCACTGCGGCTACTGTCATCATCCAACCACAGGAACTGTGCTTCCTTCCCTTCGCGAGTAAATTGCAACGGCCAAGGCTTGTCAGCCGCAAACCGTCCCATGCTCAAACTCGCGGAGCCCTGCGAAAAGAACACTACCGGATAGAGCGACTTAATCGTGTCAATCTTCGGATCACCACGTCGCCGACTTGACCACTGCGGAGTGAACACTGGCCCCGCAACTACGATCAACCCGCCAGCCTTCTCGGCAACAAATCGCTCTAGGGCCTTCACCTGCAATTCATCGAGGGCTTCCCAGTCTGGATCGAATCCTACAATACAGTCATAAGCAAACAGCTCATCTGGATTGTCAGGGAATTTCGCCAGCACTTGGTTAGCATCTTGCGAGATCCCTGGCCGTGCCGATTGCAACAGCACATCCACCGTCGACTCTTTATCACGAAATAGCTGATTACGCAGGAAGATGAATTCGCGTGTTGGGCCACCTGCCACCAGCAAGACTTTCGTTTTGCGAGTGACAATCTCTACCTTGGCCGACTTCTCATTATCCTTTTCCTCCACCTCCCCTGGAACTGGCGGCAGTCGCAAGCGATAGATTCGCGTCCCCTGCTCTTCCGGCGTCAGCGTAAAGCTAACCACCTTGATCTTGCCCGTGTCGTCGACGTCAACGATCTGCTCATCTTCTTTCCGCTCTCCCGATCCATCTTTGGCGGAAGAAAACAACTGGGCGGCAACACTTTTCGCCGGCAAGTTTTGCAGCTTCAAATACCCTGTCAGCGTAAACTTGTCGCCAGGAAACACCCGCTGAGGAGCTTCCAAATCGATCACTTGTGCATTGGCAGGCAGCCGATCCGAACCAACACCAATCACATGCAGCGAGAATTCCGCATCCGCGGCGCGCGGGACGATACTGGCAACATCAACGCCTGCATTCGAGTTGCCATCACTAATCACCACAATCGCCGCCAGCGGCCCACCCCGTTGCCGTTCGACAATAAACCGCAGCGCATCTCCCAAGCGTGTCTCTGCGCCCCGTGGCGAAAGCTCAGCCTGCCAGTCGACTTCCTTGGATTCTGCGGGCGCCTTTTCGCTGCCCGAATTACCCACCAGCTCACCTGTTGAGCCCGTGCTTGGCGCTGAACTGCTCGCAGGTAACGGCGAGAGCCCTAACAGCACCCGCATGCCGACTTCCGCGCCAGAAAGGCTCGCTGTAGCAAGTACCACAAGGCCCCCCATTAACAGCACTGCCGCCGCTAGTGCCAAATAGGACCCGCCATCATGCGGCGCCATCCTGGTGGACGCACCTTGTTTTACTACTCGTTTAGGAGCGAGGAAGCTTCCCGCAAAAAGCAACAGCGCAAGTGCCAACACACCAATACCAGCCCAAGCAAGTTTACGACTGGACTCGATAATGCGGTTCTGTCGCTGCTGCGTTGTCTCTTCGTCTTCCTGCAGGGCTACCCCGGTCGCAATCCGAGGAAGCGACGCCACCTCAACTGGCACCTCTCCTTGATCGAAACGATACACACTCACATCATGCCGAGCACGCAGGTCGGCTGCAGCAAAGTTCCCTCACGCATTTGTGCGATGACTTCCGCACTGCGTGAGATCTTCGGCCCTGAAGAGGCACCTGCATTTCCACCATCTTCCAGCGACATGCTTTGGCTGGTGTCGATCAAAACGGCGGCGCGTGAATTCTTCACAACGCTTCGTTCTGTTCGCTTCTCCAATTGCAGAAAGAAGAACACGATGCCCGCAACAGCAGCCAGCCGCAGCAAAACCAGCAGCAGAAATCGCCCCCGCGACAATTCCACCGTGTTCCGACGATAAATGCTAACCACATAGGCCGCACCGATCAGCAGCACCGCCACCAGAGCCAGCCAATGCCACCACTGCGTGAATTCTTGCAAGCGTGCAAGCTGATAATAGGTCGATGTTACATCCGCTAAAACAGAAGCCGAGAGAAAGCCGTTCATTATTGACTTCCTCCCTTCGGCAAATAGCTCGTCGCCAAACCTAGCCACAACTCCACGGTCAATAGCCCCAGCAGTGCCAGCATCAACCAGTGGCTAAGACTCTGTCCGCCCGCATCGATGCTTCCCTGTTCCAGCTTATCAAACACGGAGTATTCCACCTTCACCGGCTCAAGTTTCGTCAGCAGTTCACTAACCGCCATCCGTTTAAGATTCCCTTCTTCGGCGACGACATTAAACGCATAGCGTCGTGGCTTTAATTCCCCTTTGTTAGTCACCGGCCAAGCTTCATAAATGCCAGGCCGATCCGTCTCTGGCATGGCAGGCGTACCCAGTCGCGCCAAAAGCGTTCCCGCATTCCCTTCGGCCGCCAGCGCACGTCGGTCCACGCGAAGCCGCGTCGACTCTTTCTCACCAGGAATCACAAACGAAACATCCCCTCGATAATCGGCCGCTTCCAATGACAGTGCAAGCTGCTCACCCACCGTCCGAGGATCATCAAGGCGATTGGCAGACGCCAAGTACGATTGCAACCGCAAGAGAATCACAACGATGCTTGGATTTTTAGCCCAGTCATTCCACTCAGGAGCCAGCGTGGTTTGAAAGGCAACCACCGTCCCCTTGCCGAGCTTCTTCTCCACAACAAGTGGGCTACGATCACGCAACCTTGCCAAAATCTCCACCGAAGAATCCTTCGGCAGCGTGTACCCGGCCTTGGTCTGTCGGTAGGTCACAATCTTCACGCCACGAATCAGCGGATTATTTTGCCCAATGAAGAAGCTAAAGATCGGATGACGTACGAACTCAAAATCGGGCGTCCCTCCTTCGGCATCGGGCGGCAGTTCTGCACTTCCTGCAAGGGGAAGGGGATAGAGCCCGTCCCCGTCACGAAATAGCACGCGATTGTAAAAATCGACATTGGTGGCGTCGCCAGCAAAGAAGGCAAGGCCCCCACCTGCACTGACATAGTCTTCCAGGTTTCTCACCACAATCGGATCAAGCTGCGGAACGTCAAGCAGGTAAACCGAAGAGTACCCTCGCAGTTGCTCAGGCGACAAATCTCGCATCCGAGCCAGCGGACGCACGTCTGCCACAATGCCGGTATTCGATTTCTCCAGCGGCCGGAAAGCAGCCTCCAAGTAGTAGGCGTGCTTGCTGTCCTCGCTCCCATCGACCACCAAGACCCGCTCAAACTCCGGAAACTCGATCACACATAGGCGTCGATTGTCGGCTTCCACAGCATCCTCAGGGAGCCTAGCTTCCACCACATGCTTTCCGGGCTGCGGGAAATAAACCTGTACCTGACGTGATAGTGTCTCCCCCGCGCCAATCTGATCAATTAGCAGCGTCGCCAAATCCTCACCAACCCCCTGAACGCCCTCGGGATCCGTTACCGTTGCCGACGACTCTGGCGGATAGAAATAACTGCGCAGTTTGAGCTGAACCTTGGAGGCCGTCGCCGAGCCAAAATTCTTAATTTTGACGTTCACAAACAGGGGAACACCCGCTGCCCGCGTTTCGTCCGCAGGCACCACCTCCAGCACACCCAGGTTTCCATCGGTCCCTCGGGCGCAATCCACCAACTCAATCTTTTCCACCGCTTTGCTAATCTCGTCCAACAACGCCTTGACCTCTGTGGGGGCCGACCAATCCTTTTCACGGAAGTCGGAAAGGATTAGCACCTGACGGTTTTCATCCGGAGCTTGCTGGATCAGCTTTTTCAGTAGCCCCAGCGACTCGGCCGGTCCCACGGCCAGCGCGGTCGGCACTAGCTGCTCCTGCTTCTTCTCTAGCTCCAAGTCAAAACTGGCAGTAATCGGTTCGGCCAAAAAATCGGCCGCAATAGCGCCAACCCGTTGCTCATCCTGGGCACCGGCATTTCCCGTCGCCCCCCCTCGCGCATTCGAATACCGCAGCAACGTAATCTTCTGGGGTGAGTCCGCCTGCTGGGCACGGTTGACCAGGCCCCTCAGCACTTGCCGACCGCCATCAAAAGATGAAGCTCCGCCATTCCGCTGTGTCATCGAGAAACTATCGTCAAGCAGCACATAGTAGTGCGTCGGCTTGGCCCCCAGTAGATCAAGCCATTGGGCCTTAGTCTTGAGCTGCGCCACCATGGCAACTACGACAGCAACGACCAGCATCCGCATCAGCAAAAGCAGCAACTGCTTCAGCCAAACCCACTGGCGATGCTTCCGTTGGCTTGCCAGCAGGAACTCCATGGCAGCCCACTTCACCCGCTTCTGCCGCATGAGATTGATCAAATGGATCAATAGCGGCAGCAGGGCAAGTAGGAACCCCCACGTTAATGACTGGAAGACAAACTGCATGAGGCGTTTTTTCTATTGGCTCCTAGCGACGCTGCATTCCCATCCGATGGCTTAAAAACGCGGCCAAAGCCCCGTCCAGCGACTGTCCCGTACGAAACAAGGCATATCCCACCGCGTTACGGGCACACTCGCGGCGAACTTCATCCAAATAGCTTTGCAGGGCCTGCAGGTATCCCTCGCGCAGAGCTCGAGGATTGCAGTTGAGCGCATCGTCCGACTCTAGCCCCTCAAACCGCAATGGGCCAGAAAAGGTAAAGTCTAACTCATCATCAGCGAGAACGTGCATCACCATGACGTCGTGCCCCCGCTCACGCAGCAGCTTCAGCCCCTTCACCAGCCCAGGGCGATCGACCAAAAGGTCAGAAATCAGCACCACCAACCCACGACGGGGAATCGCTTCTGACACCCCTCGCAGGATGTTCAGCATGTCGGTCTTTTCTTCGGGGTGTCGCTGATTCAGCTGCTCCACAATCGAAAGCAGCTGGGTCGTCTTGTTCCGCATCGGCACGGCAGAACGAACCTTGGAGTCAAACGTAATGCAACCGACCGCATCTTGCTGGTGCAAAATCAGAAAGGCCAAGCAGGCGGCCAGCGTTGCCGCATAATCAAACTTCGAGACCCCTTCGCCCGCGTAAGACATGCTGTTGGAACTATCGACCAGCAACGTACAGCGTAGGTTTGTCTCTTCCTCAAACTGCTTAACGACCAAACGGTCTTGGCGCGCCCAGACCTTCCAATCGACGTGCCGCAAATCATCGCCGGCAACGTACTCTCGGTGCTGCAGAAATTCGACGGACTGGCCAAAGTACGGACTGCGATGCATCCCCGAAAGAAAACCTTCGACGATATACCGAGCCCGAACTTCCAGACGAGCGATCTTCCGGATCGCGTCAGGATGCAAATATCTTCTTGAATCGGGCATCGGAAAGTAGTTCATCCTCGCGGGTAGGAGTGCCAGCCACAATGCGTTCAATAATGGCGTCCGGTGTGACACCGTCGCTTTGTGCAGCGAAGTTCACTACCAACCGGTGCCGCAATACGGGCTTGGCCAGAGCTTGAATATCTTCCGTCGACACATAGGTTCGGCCAGAAAGCAGCGCTCGTGCCTTTCCGCCCAGAACCAGGAACTGCACCGCACGCGGACCAGCTCCAAACCCTAACATCTCTTTCACATATTCCGGCGAACCTTGCACGCCAATCCGCGTCTGACGCACGATCGACAAGGCGAACCGCAAGATATGATCGCTGACCGGTACTTCCCGTACCAGTTTTTGCAGTTCGATAATTTCCTTGCCGGTTAGCACCGGTTCAATCGCAGAGCTTTGTGAAGAGGTCGTGCGACGAGCCACTTCAAACTCATCTTGGAAGCTGGGATAGTCCACAAAGACCTTAAACATGAAGCGGTCTTGCTGAGCTTCCGGCAGCGGGTAAGTTCCCTCTTGCTCAATCGGATTTTGCGTCGCCAGAACAAAGAATGGGTCCGACAAAGGATGCCGCGTCCTGCCAACCGTGACTTGTCGCTCTTGCATCGCTTCTAGCAACGCCGCCTGGGTTTTGGGGGGCGTACGATTGATTTCGTCCGCCAATACCACATGAGAAAACAGCGGACCTTCCAAAAACCGCCGTTCGCGAGCTCCGCTAGAGCGGTTCTCTTCGATGATTTCCGTACCGGTGATATCCGCTGGCATCAAGTCCGGCGTGAACTGAATACGGCTAAACGACAGGTCCATCGTCTTGGCCAGCGAGCTAATAAGCAGCGTTTTGGCGAGCCCCGGCACACCTTCCAGCAGGCAATGTCCCCGCGCGAAAAGGCAAATCAGAAGCTCCTCAATGACGTCAGTCTGGCCAACAATGACCTTGCTCAGCTGGGCGAGGATCTTCTCGCGAGCCTTCGCCAAACGAACAATCGCCCCCGAGGGATCTTCCTCGTTGGCCGAACCTTCTGCGTGCGCACCCACGGAACTCATGCTGCTTTCCTCGGTGGTGAAGACTACCAACCTGAATTGAGCCAGTTCATCCCTCGCCGGCCCATTGCTTTTCCTGCACACCCCATTTGGGCGAGCATCATCGGGCCAGCAAACAGCCCTGCGACGACTGTTAAGATAGTTTAGTAATTGCCACTTGCCTAGCTATTTAACGGGTCCAAACAAAAAGGGCCTAGGTTTTTTCCTAGGCCCTTGGGGGGTTCCATTCTGCCAAAGCTCCGCCTAGCGAAGCAAAGGGACTACTTCGATTGGGCCAAAAGACCGTCGATTAGGATATCCAGCGAGTCATCGACAACCTCTTCTTCACCTTCGGCACTGGTATTCGAAGCATCCGTCCACCAATCCGTGGACAAAACGCTATCCACTGCCGTGGCAAAAGTACCGCTTGAATCCGAGTTGTTCGTCAGAACTGGCTTGCTGCTGCTCGTCGACGATTGGCTGCTGGAGGAGCTGCTGCTACCCACCGTGCCAATCGCTGCCAAGCTCGAACCACTGCCAGAGCTGCTATCCGAAGAGGATGAGCTTACAACAATGGTCGAATCGCTTGCGGAACCAGCTTCCCCAGCACCACCGGCCGAATTGGCCTGGGCATTCAGGAAGTTGATAACCATCAAAGCATCTGCAGGCGACAGGAAGGCGTCGACGTTGGCATCCAAGTAGCCTTGGGGCAACAGCTGGCCTAGCTGAACAATGGATTGAGCCGACAGAGCGCGAGGACCTTGTCCATTGAGCTCATTCACAATGGACAACACATCCACTGCAGAGACGACGCCGTCACCGTTGACGTCCAGCGTATTGAACGGATTGGAGAATTCTGCCTCGCCGGCACCGGTCGAGCGAATCTGCACGCCGTTGATCGACTGCATGAACACCACATTGTCCGGCAGAGAGGTAACCTGTGGATCAGGGCTGATCGACAGATCCAGTTTCTTCACCAGCACGTCGCGGGTTGGAGTTTCCTCGGCAGGATCGGCGATAAAGCTCGTCGTCACACCGGTTGGAGTTGCACCAACGGCCTTAAAGTAAGCGACAAACACGGGGGAAATTGGGTTAGCACCAACCGTAATACCCGTGCGGGAATTAAACCCGCCGATCTCATTCAGCAATCCTGGGGTGTCTTCGGTGAAGGGCCCCAATCCGCTGGTCAACGGGGCGTACAGGTTGTAAACGCCTGCCGTATTTGGGAAGTTCACGCCGTTGGCAGGAATCAAAGGATTGCCAACGCTGTCCGTCTCGGTGCTGTTCTTATAAAGCTTGACGTACTGTGTATCAAACCCAAGATCCAAGAAGGCGGACTCGACACCAGCAAAGGATGGGGCTGGCGTACGCAGATCATGCGTGAAGGCCTTCACACCAATCACATCACCAACATTCAGCGTGTCAACCGCAGGATTGAAGGCGGTTTCAACGATGGTTTGGCCACCCAATCCGTCTGGAACAAAAGTAATCTTTACAGGGCGTAGCTCGATCGAAGCAGTCGCCGTGTTTGCCACAGCTCCAACTTGTACCGTGACGTTTGCAGTCGCAGCACCAATTGGTGGCGTGGCAGAGTTATTGTCATCGTCGTAAGCAAACGTATAGGTGAAGAACTCGGTTCCCACAAACGCCCCGGATGGTGGTGTATACCGGATCGTACCATCTGCGTTAAGTGCGAGTCGCGACAGTGGAACCAAGGATCCTGCTGGCCGTTGGGCATCTGGTGTACCAGGTCCAAACGAGATCACCTTCTTCTGAGCAGCCGTAATTCCGCTTTGCTGACCATCATTTGCCAGCACATTGAGATTTGTCGCTACTGCAGTTGGCAAGGTAAACGTATCATCCGCAGGAACAGGCTTGGCCTTGATCGTGATGGTTACCTTGGCAAACGTGTCCGAGAAATTGCCGGCATTATCCTGTACCTGATAGGTAAAGGTATCGGTTCCAAATTCACCGGTCACAGGCGTATACGAATAGAAGTCATCCGTGAAGTCACTTGCGGTACCGTTGTCGTTGTAAACAATCGATCCATGGGTCCCCGTGGCATTCACAAAGATGCTGGCTGGTCCAATGCGAGGCCCGCCGTTAATGCTCTTTTGGTCAGCCCCAAACCCGTTGTCAGCCAGCACATGCAAGGCATTATTGGTGCTGTTCTGATCCACGGTGAAATTATCATCCACCGCGAGTGGCTTCAGGCGATCGAGGCCTGTGATGTAATCCTCAACTTCACCAGCCAGCGACGGACCGGTTGGCCCCAAGTTGGCCTCCGTTCCGTAACGGAAGCGAGCCTTATAACCCAGCAGTGGAGGCGAGTCGGAAATAGCCGGCACGGAGAACAAATAAGTTCCCGTTCCACGTTGCTGGCTCGTGATCACTTGCTCTGACGCTTCAAACGTTCCGTTATCGTTCCAGTCGATCCAGCCATTGATGAAACCGGGAGCGTAGCTACCGGAGTTGACCCGCACGCGAATCTGAGCCGTGGTCGAACCTGGAATAAAGTTCAGGAAGTCAACGCCGTCCTCGTCGGAGGCAGCAGAATTAAGATCGTCGCCATTGGCGTTGGCGGTCGGAATGCCGTTCCCTTCACCATCCACGCGATTTCCAAGCTGGAAACCTTGCAGAATGCCGTGACGTGGACCGTTCACACCGCCCGTTGTGCCGTAAGTATCGGGCAGATCACCCCAATCGTTGGCAGCAACGTTGCCGAAGTTTTGATCGGTGGTTACCACCCCTGCATTGACAACAACACCTACGCGAGCACCGCCAGTGAGGCCGGCTGGATCAGGGTAGGTTTGTTGGAAACCCGGAGCATAAACTTCACGCAGGATATAAACGCCTGGATCAAGCGTAATGATCCGATAGAAGCCGTTTTGATCGGTCACACCGGCAGGTTCACCGATGGCGATCTTTCCATTGTTGTTAAGATCGGCATAGATCACGGTGCCAGCAATACCTGGTTCACCCGGATCACGAACCCCATTGCGGTTGTAGTCGTTGAACTTGTAACCCGAGATTTCGCCTGGGATACCCTTTTGACCAAAGTTCAAACCACTGATGGCTTGTGCATTGTCGGCAACAGAAACGGTGTACCCACCGTTGTTGCTAGGAAGCGTTTGCTTGTAACCGGTTTGTGGAACGGCACGAACCGTTACCTGAGTCCCACCAAACCGTCCATGTAACACGTAATTCCCGTTAGCGTCGGTTACCGCAGTTGGCTCGGTTAGGTCATACGTGCCGTTCGAGTTGGAATCGACATAGACCGACCAATTGGGGATGCCCAACTCTTGCGGAGCCATGATGCTATCACCATTGCTATCGCGGAAGACCTTTCCGGAAAGCTCGTTGAGACTCATTTGAGCCAACGAATTTGCCAAATTCAGGCGGCCACCAGTGACCATGCGTCCCGTCAAACTAGGAAGCTTGTCGACGCCATTCAAGATGAATGTCTTAATGTCATCAACCTTCAGCGTTACCCCCAGGCTAGCTCCATAGCCGGCAATAACAGCTGCCGCACCTGTCACTTGTGGCGATGCCATCGAAGTACCTTGTAGGTACTCATAGCCAGGCTCTGTGGTAAAGGCCGTCGCCGTCAGGGCTAGTGGGTAAGTACTAAAAATGCCTGACGTGTCGGTTGTCGACATGTCACCACCAGGTGCAGCCAGATCGACCAGCTGAGCACCGAAATTCGAATAGGGCGCCAGGGTGTCCTTCGGGCCCGTTGCTGCTACAGCAATAATGCCGTTCAGGTTGTAGTTGGACGGATAATGCGGAGTGGAATCATTGTTCGCGGTTGCATTACCAGCAGAGGTAACCAGCAGAACGTTTTGCGCATTCATCGCTTGAATCGCATCGTATTCTGCCTGAGAGAACCCAGCGCCACCGTAACTCGCGTTGGCCACGACGATATTCACGCCGTAGTTCCGCTTCATCTGGGTGACGTATTGGTAACCACCAATGATCGAACTAGCGGTGGCCGCCCCACTGTCACTAAAGACCTTTACAGGCATGAGCTTCGACTGCCAGCTCACGCCGACAGTACCAATCCCATTATCACCGCGAGCACCTGCAATACCTGCAACGTGCGTTCCGTGGCCATCGCCATCAAACGGATCGCCATCGAGGTTATACGTGTCTGCTCCATGAATGTCATCGACATAGCCGTTACCGTCATTGTCGATACCGTCGCCCGCAATTTCTCCCGGGTTCACCCACACATTGGGAGCCAAATCCGGGTGGGCATAGTCCATGCCGGTGTCAAGGATCGCAATGACTTGATTCGGGCTTCCGACTGCCTTATCCCAGCCCTCAGGAGCATCAATGTCAGCATCAACGGTTCCCTGACCACCAAGTTGTCCCGTATTATTTAGGTCCCACTTACGAGTTGCGTAGTAGGTATCATTAGGCACACGGTCGGTGGTTCGCAGGAAGTTAGGCTCGGCATACTTCACTTCAGGCATGAAGTGAATCGTCTGCGTCTTTAAGAACCCGCCACCTGGCGAGGCAGCATCGTAATACTGCACCGAAGCCATATTCAAGCTCGGCCAGTAATTCGTGATTCCAGCTCCCTGGCTTTGCATCAGCGAGCGAGCCTGAGTCTCTGTAATGCCGTCGTTAAACCGCACCAGAGCTTGGTTAGCGGCATGCGGGAGCGTGGTCCAGGCAATCGCGTCGATCGGCGTGGTCGCCAACACGCGACGATCTTCCAGCGTCTCAAACATCACTTGCCGAAACTCTTGCCGACGCTTGCTCTTATGGTTGCGAGAAGAGGCACTAGACGACGCTTTACGCGAGGATGATTTCACGGCAGATCCCTAAAGATCGGACAAAGAAAAATAGCTATATAAATGCAGCGGGCACCGCCAAGGCTCGCCCCGTATCAAACTCAAACGACCGCCTACCACGCCCTGGCGTAGCAGACAACCTTCCCCCTGCCGGCTCAAAAACCCTTGGACGAAAACGCCAAAAGCCCTCAAAACCCAGCAGGAAACCCCCAAAGCAACGCCACTAGACCCGTAATATAGGGAATCTAGACAAAATGCATCGCCCGGCGAGTTCGATTATAAATGCCGAAAACCTGGTGTCAATCAAAGTTTGTCGGTAAGGCAAACAGTTCTGGATCCGCTGGGTTTTGCGCATTCCCAGCTATGGACGTTTGGAGGGGCCCGGGCGAAGAAAAGTTCCCGGAAAAGAAAAATCCCACCAAAGCATAAGGCTTTAGTGGGATTTGAAGTTTCAAATTAGGCTCAGACTAGGCCTGGCACCAAGGTACCAGGGACTGTTCTGGCCGAGTTGACTGGCTTACCACATCCACTCAGCACCAGCCACCATACCGTGATAAAGGACGCTGCCGTTATCGTTGATGCTAGGCGTACGATTCACACCTGGAGGTGGGAAGAACACCGCTGGAGGCGTTGCATTGAAGTTTTCGATCGCCAAGGCCACCCCGTCAGCAACCAGGAACTGATAGCCGAGCTTCAAGGTCCATTGTTGGTTGACCTTGTAGGTTGCCAGCAGTTGGCCGTCGCCGATAAAGGCTACGTCATTGCTCTTGAGGCGTTCTTGGTAGCCACCTGGAAGCGAGGTGCCTGTGATGGTCGTGTTCGAGATGGCATGGTTGCCATAAACACCGGCCTTCAACTCACCACCGATTCGCAACCCTGGCAGCAGGCAGATCCACATGTCACCACCGATCTGAGCACCCGTCAGGTTGTTCAGAACATGGTCGTAGTAGTTCATCTGAGCACTGTTAATCGACGAGAACGTGTCGTAGTTCAGCTTTTCGTTCAAGCTAAAGTAACGTACACCAACCAACCACGAGCCCTGATATCGGGAGTTCGGTGCCAACCAACGATTGCGGTAGTTGACTTCGAAGTTGTCGAAGGTCGTCTTGTAGTTGATCTCATGCCGGTCGCCGTTGTCGGTTTCCGAAAAGCCGTTAAACGGCAGGGTGCCGTATTGGCTCATGGCCGAGAATAGCGTCCCATTTCCATTCACCGTGGCGTGAGAGTTCCAGCTGAAAGTTCCAAAGTAAGTAAACTCGATATCGCTACCGGCACCCATTTGCAACATCGACTGGAAGCGGAAGCCTGGAGCTTCATAGAACTTCAAATCGTTCGAGTCGAGCACTACCGGGCCGGCAATGCCGTTCGAGCTGAATTCGGTCAACCGGCTGACGCGATCACGCTTCAACAGCATGAAGTCCACATTGATGTCAAACCAACGTGGGGCAGCACAGCCGCCGGCACCATCCGGGCCAACAAGACCAATGAGGTCGCCCAGCAAGCCACCACCGCCAAACCGACGGCCGGGGCCGCAGGTGTCGCAGGGCTGGCCGTACTCGCCACCCATCATCGGCATGCCATTTTCAACGGGGCCGCTGTAGGCCTCGGGAGGCAAACTGCCACCCGGAGCTTCAAGACCGCCATCCTGGGCATAGCCCACGGGCATCCCAGGCCCCATCATGCCGGGCTGCATCATCCCCGGCATTTGTCCAGGAGGCATCCCTTGCGGGCCGCCCATCATGGCGCCAGGCGAATAGCCAGCTGGCATGTACATCGGTGGCTCGCCACCAGGCATATTGCCCGGTGCATACCCTTGGCCGTAGGCCGAGGATAGTCCCATATAAGACGCGATCGTCATGAGCACGGGCAGAAAGGCCCAACGCATTTTCATCGGAGAGTCTCCGCAACTCCAAATTAAACTCGGGTCCCCACTCAGTGTGGGGATTAACGTGACGGCATACTGCTGTCAGCGAGAGCGAAAAGTGCCAAACCAGCACTGATCTTGGCTCAACTCAGTCCATGTCTTCGTGACACAATCCGCTCGAAAAGTCCTATCGGCGCGGCATATCGGGCAAAATCACTACTTCCGTTATGAAACGCAATTTTTATAGAAAAGTTAGACTTACCCCACGAGGAACAGGCGACCACACTACCCCAGCTTAACATTTCGCAATTTAGGGGACTTTGGGGAGTGCGCTCGCCTTGCCTTAGCATCCTGTGTCCATCGCGGCCGTCCAAATTAGCGTCCCTCGATCCTAGCGAGGCACAAAACGAGCTTTCCATGCGGTTCCAGCACCACATTTGCCCGGTACCCGCTTTTCCCTGCGGGGCTTTTTTGCGTCTAACTTGGGAAAAGTTAGTTGATATGCGAGGTGGGTGCTGCCAAAATTGAGGGTTTGAGCTCCCACCTTCCTGAAAACTTCAAGTTCGCCAATTCCGGTGGAACTTCATCCATGGCAAAAATCGCTCCCGTTGCAGACGTTGCCAGCTTTGTAAGCTGCCTCGAGAAATCCGGCCTACTTTCGGCAGATCAATTGGCAGAGGCGAAAACCCGCTCCCAGTCGGTCGGCGATCCCAAAGTGTTGGCCCGTGACCTCGTGAAGGCCAACCACCTCACCAAATGGCAGGCTGGCCAATTGCTTCATGGCTTTACCCAGCTGACTCTGGGCAAGCATCGCTTGCTCGACCAGCTCAGTTCCAGCGAAACCGGCCGGGTCTATTTGGCCGAACATGCGCAGCTAGGCCGCAAGGCCGCTTTGAAGGTCTTGCCTAAAAAGCTGACCAGCCAGCCGGCCGTCCTGAAGGCGTTCCTGGAAGAAAGCCGTAGGATCGCCGCGCTGGAACACCGGAACATCTCGCATTTGTACGACGTAGCAGCGGATGAAGATCGTTACTTTTTGGTACTGGAACATGTCGAGGGCAAGGACCTTCGGCAACTGGTTGAGGAAACCGGCGCCACTTCGCCGGCTCAAGCGCTCGACTTCGTTCGCCAAATGGCAGCTGCATTGGCTTACGCCCATGGCCAACAGATGATTCATGGTGGTCTGCGCCCCACATCCGTTCTGATTGATGCCCAAGGCAGCGTGAAGATCCAAGACTTTGGCCTCAACCGCTTAGCCGGCGGCGCAGCCAACCTTTCACTGGAAGAATCTGCAGAGAACCAACTCGCTGGCGTCGGATTCATCGCGCCGGAACAAGCAGGCAGCAGCGAAGCCCCTAAACCCGCTGGCGACGTTTATTCGCTAGGTGCGCTGCTGGTTTATCTGCTAACGGGCAAGGCACCAGGCGTGACAAATACGCCGGAAAAGCTTGCCGAAAAAGTGCCCGGAATTTCGCCCGAGGTAGTAAAGCTCGCATCACGATTGCTGGCCACTAAGCCACAAGATCGACCAGAAACCGTTGGCGAAGTGGCACGTGCGATTGCTGAAATTAGTGCCACCCCCATGGCCATCGTTGAACCGGTTGAAGAGGTGCTCGAAGTCCTCGCCGTTGAAGAAGTCGTCGAAGTGCCGCAGATTTCGGTCACACCCAAAAAGGCCGAGAAAAGCGATGCCAAACCAGCCTCAAGCTCGTCAATGTCGTTCTCTGCAGAAGGGATAACCGCCAATGACGCCGCTGAGGATCCCATTGGCCCCATCGTGCTTAGCACGAAAAAGAAGGCAGTAAAGAAACCTGGAGCGGCCGCACCGGCAGCAACAACGCCTGCATCTGGTGCTACACCGCCGAAGCCTAAAAAGAAGGGAGCGGGGGCGTCGTCCAATTTGCCACTCATCCTTGCTGGCGCCATCGGAGGTGGTGTGCTACTTCTGGGCGGCTTGGCTTTTGGAATCTACATGATGATGAGTGGCTCGTCGAAGCCAACCAAAACCGTTGCTCAAGCGGCAACGACTCCGAATGCCACCACCCCAGCCAACAAAGAAGCCGTCGTCGCCAAGACGCCTGCCAAAGAAGCCACCGAAGCCAACCCTGTTGTCTCCGAAGAGGCCGATCCGGTTATGCCAGCCGAACAGCCAACGGCTCCTGCTGCGGCCGCAGCCACGGGTAACCCTCCGGTAGGCGAAAAGCCAGCAACCCCGAAGGCAACGGATCCAGCGGCTCCCGCTACGACTCCAATGCCAGACATGCCACCTGCACCGGCTCCATCGCCAGCACCAACAACAGAGCCTGCCGCTCCCGCGCCGGAACCAATGCCGACGCCGCCAGCGCCAACTCCTCCACCGGCCGCACCTATGCCTATGGTGGACCCGCTGGCCAACTTTACGAAGACGGCCGTCTCGCTACCAAAACTAGACGGCAAAGCAGAAGATCCGCTACCAGCCCCGATCGAACTGGGCCCGTTGACCTTTAATCCCAAAGTGGATGTTGTTGCTTATCTGCTGGGTGGTGAGGGAGCAGCCACGGGCAAACAGGTCTTCTCAATCAGCGAAGGGGCAAATGGCTCACTCACCAAGCGTGATTGGGAACTTCATGTGAATCCCGACGCCAATTCGCAGAGTGGGCCCGTCATTGCCACACTATCGATCAAGGATGACAAACTGATGTTTGCCTGGACCGAAGAGGCCAAAAAGCAACCCAATTCGGCCAACCTCAGCAACTGCATCCTGAACTTGAATGCGGGCAAGGCCCAGAAAAAGATCGCGCTGCGTGAGGCAACGGTTCTGCCTGGTCTGTCGCTCAAAACCGACAAGCCCCTCAAGGAATTGAAGTGGACCATTGAAAATGCCCCCGATCCAAAACGTGTAATCGTCGAGGTGGTGGGCATCGATGGCATGCCAGCCAAGCAGTTCGATCCCAAGGCACAACTTGACGCTGCCAAGGACTCGACAATCGTCAAGGTTGGCAATAGTGATCAGGAATTACTCCTGCACTACAAGCTAGATGTTGTCATGAAAGGCAAGTCTCTTACCATCACTCCTAAAATGTTGCTGAAGATTGGCGAGCAGTCCGAGGCAACCCCTTACAACAAAAAAGCAGTCATGGACCTAGCCAAGACGCTGGATCAACAAAAGATCTTGCTGGAAGGCCAGCTCAAAGTTGCCGACGAACTTACGAAGAAAAACAAGGAACGTGGCGACCAAATGAAACGGCAAGTTGAAGCGAACCAGAAGGCTCGCGACGCTGCCGCCAAGCATGAGCCCGTCCTTCAAGAGCTGCTAAAGCGTGCGGACGAGAATGGCCGAATTCAGTTTCGTGTCTATTATAAGATAGACAATGATCGCGTTGATCTTGTGACCACCGGTGGCTAGTTGGCCACCGTTCACAGATCACAGTCCTTTCTCAAAAATCTATTTCGGCATGAATGCAAAAGACCGTCTCAAACGACAACTGCTGGCCACGCGTGAATTAAGCGAGAGGTTGCTTGCCGATTTTCGCACTCCTCAGGACTGGGTCTATCAAGTTCATCCAGGCTGTAACCATGCCTTGTGGTTTGTAGGGCACATGGCAAGTACCGACAACTTCCTTTTGTCGCTGCTTTCCGGCAAGCGTGCGGAAGAACTTCCTGGCTTTTCTGCATTATTTGGAATGGGTTCCATTCCTGCAGGCCAAGCTGAAGCTTATCCGCCAGCGGAAGAGGTTTTGACAGCCATGCGCGAGCGGCGCGGCAAGCTTTTAGAAATACTAGACTCCACATCGGAAGAAAATCTGTCTCTTCCCACGCCCGACGGAACGCCCGACTTTTTGCCCGATTATGCCAGTATCTTCGATATGGCCAACTGGCATGAACGCCAACACATCGGCCAGCTAACCGTCGCACGAAGAGCGCTGGGATACCAACCGATTCAGCCCTCTCCTTAAAGCTGATTTTTTCGCAGGAATGCCGCAATATTTAAACTGACAATCGTGACAATCGTCCGATTTCAGCTTGGTTTCCTGCCCGTCTCTCCCTAGCCATTCTTGGTAGGAAGCAGCAAACAGGGTATGATACTCGGACTTTAACCCACGGCACCCGCCAAGGGTACCGGCAGTTTTATGTTTGCCGGGTCTCCGCCCATTAATCATTTCACCCCTGCGGATCGGGAATGAGCGGCGCGCTACCCCTGCCAACTGAAAATCCTCCGAAAAACCTTCTGACAGGGTACTCCCCTCCCCAAGGTTCCTTCGATGAAATGCTTCGACCCGATGGAGGACTTCGTCCTGCTTGGGTTCGATTTGCTGCAGGTCTTGAGAGCCTTGGACCCCAAGGACTTACTCAGCGCGGTGAACAGGTTCGACGCCAACTTCGCGAAAACGGCGTTACCTACGACAGCTATGGCCCCAGTCGCGGCCCAGTTCGCCCTTGGGAACTTGATACCATCCCCCTGCTGTTTGCCAAGGCAGACTGGGAACGGCTTTCGCAAGGTTTGACCCAACGGGCTCGGCTACTCAATGCCATGCTGGCCGATCTCTATGGCCCCCAGCGCCTTCTCAAAGAAGGGGTGTTAACTCCTGACCTTGTTTTTGGCCATGCCGGCTACCTGTTGCCATGCCACGGCATTCGTGCCAGTCAAAACGCATTCCTGCACCTGTATGCTGCCCATTTGGCGCGTGCCCCTGATGGCAACTGGGTAGTACTTGCCGATCGTACCCAAGGTCCGTCAGGAACGGGATACGCGGTCGAGAATCGAATCATCATCTCCCGCACGCTTCCCAGCGACTTTCATTCGTTACACGTAGAGCGGCTTGCCTCGTTTTTCATTTCGCTGCGCGAACGACTATTGTCCCTCGCGCCAATGCATCGAGACAATCCACGGGTTGTCCTGCTAACGCCGGGTCCCACCAGCAATCGCTACTTTGAAGACGCCTACTTGGCCCGTTATTTGGGCTACACCCTGGTTGAAGGTGGCGATCTTGCCGTTCGCGGCCATCGAGTGATGCTCAAAACGCTAGGCGGTCTCTTTCCGGTCGATGTCATTTTACGGCGGACGGCCGACTACGATTGTGACCCGCTTGAACTTCGCGGCGACAGCATGCTGGGCGTGCCAGGTTTGGTGCAAGCGGTTCGTTCTCATGAAGTAATCATGGCCAATAGCCTCGGTAGTGGAATGCTGGAGGCCCCTGCCCTGTTGGCTTATCTGCCAGCAGCTTGTCGCTTGTTGCTTCAAGAAGACTTGCAGCTTGGCTCGGTTCCCACTTGGTGGTGCGGAACGCGTGAAGGACTTGCGCACGTCGAACAGAACTTAGAAAATCTCGTTATTCGGCCGGCGTTCTATCACTGGCGAATCAATCCCACTTACGGCTGGCGGCTTTCCTCTGCGGAAAAAAGCAAGCTGCTTGAGAGCATTCGTCGCTCGCCGCGAGACTTTGTCGCGCAGTCGCGGATCGAACGTTCCACCGCACCGGTTTGGAATGGCGGCGAACTACGACCATGGCGCGTGGGGCTGCGAATGTATGCCGTGGCATCGTCCAGCGGCTATCAAGTGATGCCCGGCGGACTCGCCCGAGTGGCTGATAGTGAAGAGACCTTTGGTGAATCGCTTGCGGCCGGGCAAGGAAGCAAAGACGTTTGGGTCTTGTCGGACGCCCCCGTTCCTAGCGTAACGCTCCTGCGCGGTGGCGTTCCTCCTGTGGAACTTCGCCGCAGTGCTAACGACCTGCCAAGCCGTGTTGCCGACAACCTGCTCTGGCTCGGCCGACATGTCGAACGGGCGGAAGGGATGGTTCGGCACTTGCGCAGCAGTGTGTTGCGTTTGACCAGCGAAGTTGAGCCGGGCGGACTGCAAGAGCTTGCCCTCTTGGTGGATGCACTTTGCCTTTCCGGGGATGAGCCCTTGGAAATGCAAGAGTTGGATTCGGACACGGCCCCTCAGTTGCTTCAAGATCAAGTCCTCTCCTTCTCGCTGGATGAGAAAGAGCCCGGGGCTCTCGTTCAAACGCTTCAGTCGGTGGTTCGCACCGCTGCCATCGTGCGCGACCGTATCTCGGTCGATAGCTGGCGAATCATCAATCAACTGGATATTCTCAACCAGCGTGAATCGGATCTCTCCCTTTCGGCAATCAAGCGAAGCCAACGCTTTGGTGACGTCTTACAGATCCTCAACCAAATGCTGACTCTCCTTTCCGCGTTCAGCGGCTTAGGAATGGAAAGCATGACTCGCGGACCTGGCTGGTTATTTTTGGATATTGGCAGGCGCATCGAGCGCTCGCTCCATATGCTTCGCCTCCTTCGCCGGACGCTGGTAACGGTCCACGAAGTGCCCGGCAGTTTGCTCGAAGCCATTTTGGAAATTGCCGATAGCTCGATGACCTATCGCTACCGCTATCTAACAACCCTGCAATTGGCGCCGCTGCTCGATCTTTTGCTCATCGATGACAGCAATCCGCGATCGGTTGGATTTCAGCTACAATCCCTTAGCAAACATATGAAGCGTTTGCCGCACGAAAGCAGCGACCCTTCCCGCAATCCGGAACAGCGGATCGTGCTTGCGGCCCAAGCAGCTTTGGCATTGGCGGATGTCGAGTCGCTCTGTGATGTGGCTAGTGATTCCAAGCGTGTACACCTGGATAACCTGCTACTACAGCTTACCGTTCATTTGCGTCAACTTTCAGATAGCTTGTCTCATACCTATTTGACCCATACTGGTCCGTCTCGCCAAATGGGTATCACTTCCAGCCGCGAGGAACTTGCGTAACGATCCCTGTTAGAAGACTACTTGCCCCGCCCATTTTCCGTCCCAAGTCTGTCTGCCATGAAGTACAACGTCTCCCATCTGACGACCTACGAGTACACACAGCCGGTCCCCATTTGCCACAATGAGGTCCATCTGGCTCCGCGTAGCCTTCCGCGACAGAACTGCACACGTGCCCAACTTACGGTTAGCCCAACCCCTAGTTCTTTGCAAACCTGGACCGACTTTTTTGGGAATTACGTCGGCAACTTTTCCATTGAAGAGCCCCACAGCAAACTCTCGATTGCGGCTCGCAGCGTTGTCGAAGTCTTTGACCTTCCTACCGTTTCCGATGATCAAACGCCGGCCTGGGAACAATTAGCAAGAGACCTAAAAGCGCCTTTGCAAACGCCAAATCCAGAAGAGTACTTGGTATCGAGCCAGTTTCTGTTCGCATCGACCTATATCATTCCGTCGCAAGAGGCTGCAACCTACGCGTCAACCTCCTTTACGCCGGGCAGATCGATTTTGGCCGCCTCGCGGGAGCTTACCCGTCGAATTTTCACCGACTTTCGCTACGACCCACAAGCGACGGCTGTCAACACGCCCACTTCGGAAGTCTTTCGCAAGCGCCGAGGTGTCTGCCAGGACTTTGCCCACTTGCAAATCACTTGCCTACGATCGCTCGGGCTCGCGGCTCGGTATGTCAGCGGCTATTTGCTAAGCGATCCACCCGTGGGCCAGCCCAAGTTGGTGGGCGCCGACGCCAGCCACGCCTGGATTAGCGTCTACTGCGGAGCAGCGGGCTGGATCGACTTCGATCCCACCAACGATTGCATTCCCGGGCTTCGTCACATCACCCTTGGCTGGGGACGTGACTATGACGACGTCTGTCCCATCAAGGGGATATTTTTAGGCGGCGGTCAGCACAGCATGAGCGTTGCGGTAGACGTCGCCCCCATTACCGAGGCGGACTTGCCTCCTCGGTAATTTAACAACGGAAATAAACGCCGCACTTGGACTACTTCCCGCTTGCCGGCGTCCCTGCCGCAGGGGGCTGTTTGAGGCTTTCCAGGTAAGCGACGATCGACGCAAAGTCTTCTAGCGTCATACCATCCTTCAGACCATTTGGCATCAGCGAGAGATTGCTCTTTTGACGCTGCTCGATGCTGTCGACGGGAACGCGAACCGACTTTCCATCAGCCAGCAAGATATCCAAAGCTTCCGGGGTTTCAGATTTTAACAGCCCGCTAATCACTCGCCCTTCATCGGTTAGCAAGGTCGTCGTTTCATAGCCCGATGCAATCCGACTGGAAGGCTCTAGCACTGACCGGATCAACTCTTCCCGTGGATACTTGATCGCAATCCCGGTCAGATCAGGACCAACCTTGCCCCCCTCTTTATCAACGGCATGGCACTTTACGCAGCCAACACCCTGCGCATTAAAGAAGATCTTCTTCCCAGCTTGCGGATCACCAGGATGCTCCAGGGCATATTTCGTATACGCCCCCAGATCGAGCATCATGGGGATATTCTCTTTGAGGAATGCATATTTGGGAGATTGCTTGCTGACCTGCACACTCAAATCCCAAGGTCCTCCATTGTTGCCCCACATCACCCAGACGTGATTGATCCCCTTTTGGAATTCCGCCTGAATCGTTCCTTGCTTGGCGCCCCATCCGCGACTATCGCGAAACTCATAAACTTGCTTGCCGTTAATCCACACGATTAACTGGTCATCGCTTCCCACATGCAAGGTCTGTAGGCCTGCCGCATCAGCAGTTACTTCGGCATAACCATAGACCCATACATTTTGATTGTCGCTCGGCCACACTTTGAGACCTGAAAGCCGGCCCTCCTTGTCATCAATATGCACATCGCGCCAAGAGAACTTTCGATCACCAACATAGAACTCTTCTTTTAGGTTGGGCTCCTTCGCGACGTCTAGCTTAGGCGTCTTCTCCTTGGGCCAAGGCCCCACCATCTTCCAATCCACAATCGGCGTTGGAGTGCTAAACACATTGGCCAGCACGCCACGCACCGCACCTGGCAATTCATTCCGTGCCTGCAAGTCGATGATGTCATCCCCAATTTCGTCTCGCAAAGCCACCAATGCTGCTTCACATGAAGCTCGCAACTCTTGGCTTGGGCTCTTTAGCCCTTGCAAGTACAACGGCAACGCCCGCCGATCAGGAATGGCAGCCGCTGCCGCAATCGCGTCAAAAGTTAGGCGACTATTCGCGGCAGCTTCAATAATCTGAGGGATCGCCGTCTTGGATTTCAGAGATGCCAACTGCTCAAGTACTGTCTGCTGGACGGATAGTTCTCCATCCTTCAATAGCGGCAGCACGCGATCGACCGATTCTGCCCCCAGGACTTTGCACGTCGCGCGAATGGCCGCCACGCGTACTTCAGGCCGACTATCGGTCAATCGAGAAGCCGCAGCTTCCCCCGCTTCGGCCGAAGGCAAACCCGATAATGCGTCCAGTGCGAGGGAAACCAGATTCGCAGAGCTATCCTTGGCCTGGATGATTTGAATCAACTCTCCTCGAGCAGCCACAGAGCCCACCTGCTTGATTCCCGTCACCGCCTGCACACGCAGCGCATCATCACTTTGGGGATCACCTGCAATCTTGGCAAACAGAGCCGTCGCTTGATCATCCTTGAGCGCCGCTAGTGCACCAATCGCCGCCACTCTTACTTTCGTATCTGCATCTTGGGCCGCAACCTCTCGCAGCACTCCCAGTGCCCCCGTTGCCTTTACCTGCTGAAGTGCGGCAATCGCGGCAAGCCGCGTGGCGCTGGCATTTTCCTTAGTCGGCAACGCTGCTTGACGCAAAGCATCTTCTACCGCACTGGTACCATTCCACGCTAACTTCTTTTCGCGAGCAGGAAGCCCAGCGGCAGGGCGAGTGCCCCACCAGCCGGTTGTATAAGGCTCAGCCTTCTTATAAATCGTCGCGAGTGTCTCGATCGCAGTTGCCCGATCGGCTTCTCCAGGAAGCTCCTTGGCAGCTCGCTTCAGCAGTTCAACGACATCTTCGGAATACTGATCTCGTAGCAGGACAAATGCCGCTTGCCGTGCCACAGGGACATCACTTCGAAGTGCCTGGGCGACCGCATCCCATACCTTCACCTTCCGCAATGCCTGGATCGCCACAAACCGCACGGTGACATCGTCATCCGCAAGCAACTTGGCCAGCGGCGCCGCCGAGACGGGCTGCGCGCTTCGCCCCAAACTGATCGCGGCCTGCATCCGAACTTCCGCCGACTCATCGCCAAGTTTAGCAATCAGTGCCAGCGCAGAATCCGCTTGAGCCAAGTCACCCAGAAGACGTGCCGCCTGAGCGCGCACGATCGGCGAGGCATCATTTAATGCCCCTTCGACCGTCACACGAATTTGCGGCAGCGGTGTCTGCTTGTGAATCGCAAACAGCGTCCATAGTGCATGGACCTTAGCCATCGGAACCGAATCCTTCGAAGCCAAAACTGCCCCTACTGCCGCTTCCGAAGCTGCACCACGCCGGGCGAGATTCCACTGAGCACGAAGCCGCTCACTTTGGGCAGGATGTCCTAGTGAAACAATCTGCTTCTCGATCGGGTCTTGCTCACTGGCCCGCGCTGGCTCCGTTGCAGGAGCATCCTTGCCGACATAGCGCACTCGAAACAGACGCCCCACCACCTTCGGGTTCACCCAGCCACCAAAGTTCCAGTCGGCCACATACATAAACCGACCATCAGGGCTGAAACAGAGATCTTGCGGCCGAAATTCGCCACTTCCATCATTCGTCATGAAGTCTTCCATCTCGGCCGTAAAGCTGGCCCCGGCTGGCTTCGTGGCAAATCGCTGAATCTTTCCCTTCCCCCACTCGCAGTGAAAAGCATTCTCTTGAAAGGCTTTCGGCCAAGCTGCTTGGGTATAGCAGGCAGCTCCCACGGGTGAGCCGCCGCCATGCTCACTGATACGTGGCAGATGCCGCTCACCATGCTGCAAATAGTCATACGGATAGCCGTAGTAGCCAGTATTCACGTGGTAGGTGAACCGTGTCCACCAACCTAAACCGTCGTCCGTATTGTCGTAGGTAAAAATGTGGTCCAGCGAGTCCATCGCCACATCGAGATGATTGCGGGTTCCCGAAGAAAAGACCTCCAACTGCGAACCATCGGGCCACATCCGAACAACGCCGCCCCCTTCTAACGAGATCGAGCTGCCGTCCGATCCAACGGCCTTCTGGATTCCCTTATCGCCAACCGATACATAGATCCGGCCATCCAGCCCCATCCGTGTTCCAGTGACGATATGGTCGTTAAAGCCATAGACGCCTGCCGGCGGCCCAAATCCAGTGGCAAGGTCCTTACGTTCATCCGCAATACCATCGCCATTGGTATCCCGAAACACGCTGTAATGCGGCGCATGCATGACGTAGAGCGCCCCTTCATGCCAAACCAGACCAAATACCGCAGCGAGGTTATCGCAAAACACCGTCTTGCGAACGGGCTTTCCATCGGGGCCGAACTGAATATAAAGCACCCGGTCAAATTCCTTAGTCGTGGGACCGCGCATATCCATGGGATCTTCTCCCACAAATAGGTTTCCCTGATCATCGCAGGTCACAACCGAAGGGTGCTCTACCTCAGGTGCCGAGTACAGCAACTCGGCCTCAAAGCCAGCAGGCAGCTTTTGAGCCCACGCCACCGATGAAGTACCTAGGCACATACCGAGTGCCACACAAACCACTAGCCAGAAAGAGAAACAACGATGGAGAGACATAGACGAAAAAGCCTCAAACGGGTGACAAGAGAATCTTCAAGGTGGGGAGCAAGCCAAGGCGAGACAAAACGACTCCGCCATGGAATCGCTAGTGCTTCGCCAGATGGCAGGCCATGGAACGTTAGCTGATCAGCCCATTCGCATTGGGGATTTGGCTACCAGCGGCTTGGTCCAAGACAGCGTTTCTGTCGCAGCGTTTAGAGTATTTTCTAAAGGCGCAACAAACGCAACGACCAAACGAAGAAAATCCCCGGTTTCAGGCCCAATCAGGCCCAAACGGAGTTCGGCTTACCTCAAATCGAAAGGATCCACTACGCGAAAGTACAAGCGGACCAGGCCTCGATCAACGTCGAGGCAGTAACGGCTGATGAGCGATTCCCATAAGCCGCAGGACTTTGCATCCACCCACCGAACACGCAATGGGCCCCAAGGCCACAACTACGCGGTCAGGCGTGGGTCTTCTTTCACTTCAACTTCTACGCTCAGCGGACCCCAAGGGGACGAAAAGGGAATGCAAAGAGGCTGAACCTTCTTGCAGAACTCCACTTCACAATCCTTGCCCACCAAGACCATTGGCAGTGCCAAGTTGCTGAACAACTGAGAAAGCTGAGCCTTCGCCCCGCCGGCAATCATGTTGGTGAGTTCGCCGACTACGTCAATGACGTCTTCATTGATTTCCGCAGGCTTGCTCCCCAGCATAGCGCCAGTCGCATTGATGGCCGTTTGCTTGTTCATATGAACAATAACGACCCCCGTCGCGGCCCCCGACATTCCAATCACGCCACTCAAATCGTGCGGAGTTGGACGAGTCTCTGCCGTCACCAAACCTGGCACAAGTTCGCATCCCAGCATGGTCGAGAAGACGGACATGGTCGAGGAGACAAACGGCTGCACATAATCGGTTTTCATACTATTGCCCCTGCGAGAACTTTCATCTCGGCACTGTTTTGGAAATAGGAATATAGATCGCTTGAATCATTGAAGCTTGACCGAAGCAATGAACTCTTCGGGGAATCATCTGGATATCCCAAACAATGCCGACAATTAACCTTGAAAAGGCACTTAAGCATTTCTGCCAAGTGCCTTTCACACACCTAGATCAACTAGGCTCCGCAATACTTTACAAGCTTTTCCCGAAGCGTATCCGCTTCGAATGGCTTGGCTAAATAGTCATTGACACCGGCCTGGATCGCCTCCACCACGCGAGACTTTTCCGATTCGGTCGTGATCATCATGATCGGAACCGTGGAACCCAAAGCACGAATTTCACGGGCCACGTCCAGCCCATTCTTCCCTGGCATATTCCAATCGGTCAGCACCATGTTGAAGCTATTGGCCTTGAACTGGACCAGTGCTTCTTCACCGTCTGCTGCTTCGACAACATCCGATACGCCCAACGCATTGAGTGAACGCGTAATGATCTTGCGCATCACACCCGAGTCATCCACAACTAACACCTTCAGTGACATAGGACGAATTCCTTTTTCCTGCAATCTGTGGTCATACGCTTTTTGCCCCAGCCCCTCACTGGCCTTGCTTCCAAGGAGAGGCATTTGAACGTCGATATCCGAAGGTAGGTCGCGATTTCGCGCGTTCCGGTAGTTCCTGCAGTTTCTCTCCAAAATTCTTGCTCGCTATTTTTCGCCCCCTCGCATTGCAACCCCTACCACCGGCCCCCCCCGATCGTTTCGCTGCTGTTCCATGCGAAATTATCGCCTGATTCCGGGCACTTTTGTCAAAAACGTGTGACCTAGCTTTGCTTGTTCACAAAAGACCACCTTTTGATGAGACCTCACTGATTCATTCCGACAGACGGGAATTAGCCGAACCGTCTGCCGAGGGCAAAGAACTCAATCGGCAATTGTGTGGCAAGAGAAAGTTTTTTTCATCGATGGGGCAGGACATGCTATTTGGAACTTACTTGGTACGTCGCGGACTTATTTCACCGCTTCAGTTCGTGCAGGCCGTTGAAATCCACTTGCAAGACCGCGTTCCCCTGGGACGACTCGCCTTGAAGTCTGGCGCACTCACCATGCGTCAACTCTTTAAGGTCCTCAGCCTCCAAGAAGAATTGCAACGTCCATTTGGACGGGTCGCTGTAGAACAAGGCTTCATGGACGAGCAAGAGTTGGCCTCTCTTTTGCTAACGCAGGCCGATTCTTCCAAGCCGATCAAGAAGATCCTGATCGACATGGGAATTCTGGACCAAGAGACGATCTCCGACGAACTGAAGCTCTTCTACCAAGAAGCCATGGAACGAGAAGAACCGCTAGTGGCCCACTGTGCAGACACCAACGTCTAACAGAAGCGCATTCCCCGGTTGGTTCTCTCAAAATCGCCGCACACTTTAGGAAGTAATCGTATGACCATTCAGGATGATGACCTCATTGCAGAATTCGTGGTGGAATCCAATGACCACCTCGGTGACATCGAAAGCCAGCTCTTGGCAATTGAAGCTGCGGGCGCGAACATTGACTCCGACCTAGTCAATAAAGTGTTCCGTGCGATCCATAGCATCAAAGGAGCTGCAGGCTTCCTGGGTTTGACGGTGATCAATCGTCTTTCTCACGCCATGGAAAACGTGCTGAACCAGATTCGCAATCGTGAATTGGTGCCAACTTCGCACAACATCGACATCTTGCTCAAGTCCGCAGATTCCTTGCGCACCTTGATCAACAAGTCTGCCGATTCCAACTCCGCCGATATCTCGGGGCACTTGCAACTGCTCGAAGAGATCTATCGCGGGCTTACGGCAACACCAACTCCTGTCACCCCAGAACCTGCTCCCTTCGTTGCCCCATCCGCCGATGTAGCAGCGTTTTCCCCAGCGCCTCTTCCAACCCACGACGTGCCAGCTCCTGCCGCAAAAGAGAATGCTGTCGTGCCGCCGCTTCCTGCCGCCCCGGCAGTAGAAGTCGCCCCCGCAGCCACGCAAACATCAACGGGCAATGCCCCCGAAACCAGCGTTCGCGTCCCCGTCAGCGTGCTTGATCGCCTAATGAACCTGGCTGGAGAACTGGTACTCAGCCGTAACCAGCTCGTGCAAGCCGTCGTCAAAGACGAGAAGACTGCTCTTGCCACTGCCACTGGGGGCCTGAATCAAGTTACCAGCGAATTGCAAGAAGCCATCATGCGAACTCGCATGCAGCCGGTCGGCAATGTTTTTGGTCGGTTTCCTCGACTCGTTCGCGACCTTTCCGCCAAGCTGAACAAGCAAGTGGAAATCCACATTGATGGCAAGGACGTCGAGGTCGACAAGACCATCATTGAAGCGATCGGCGACCCTCTCACCCATATCATTCGCAACTCGGTCGACCATGGCATCGAATCGCCTGCTGTTCGTGCGGCCAATGGCAAGTCGCCTTTGGGGACCGTGCGTCTAACCGCCTATCACCAAGCGGGAAAAGTTCGAATCGATGTTAGCGACGATGGCGGTGGCATCAATCCACAGCGTCTTCGCAACAAAGCGGTTTCCATGCAACTGCTGACGGCCGAACAAGCCCAGGCGATGAGCGATCGTGATGCGATCCGCCTCATTTTCCACCCAGGTCTCTCCACTGCCGAAAAGGTTACCGATGTCAGCGGCCGAGGCGTGGGAATGGATGTTGTAAGAACCAACATCGAAAAGCTTGGCGGAAATGTCGATGTTGACTCGACCCTTGGTACTGGCACGATGCTAAAGATCACGCTGCCACTTACCTTGGCGATCATCCCGTCGCTAATCGTGCGTGGCTGCAACCAAAAGTTTGCAATCCCACAGGCCAACATCCAGGAACTGGTACGTGTACGCCGCCAGGAAATCGATCAGCGGATTTGCCTCGTGAACAAGGCCGAAGTCCTGCGACTTCGGAACTCACTCCTTCCGCTAGTGCGACTAGAAAACGCCTTAGGCTGGAAGAACAAGCAAAACAACGCCGCACACACCGAATCTAACCAGGCGGTCCACGTCCTTGTAGTCGAAGGAAGTGCAACGCGATATGGACTGATCGTCGACGGGCTTCACGATTCCGAAGAAATTGTCGTTAAGCCGCTTGGCCGTCATCTGAAGGACTGCCCTTGCCTAGCGGGAGCAACAATCCTGGGAGACGGACACGTCGCTCTCATCCTTGACATTGATGGCATCGCAAACCAAACCAATTTACGAAAGATGGAAGAAGAAGCAGATTCGACTGGCACACCTGTTGCGTCAAGCGAACTACAGATGGAACTTCTCAAGTTGCTAATCTTTAGCAACCATCCTTCCGAGCAATTCGCCATTCCAATGGCGCTGATTTCGCGGATACAGCGTGTTCGAACTAGCTCGATCGGACTTGTTGGCAATCAACAGCTCTTGCTACAAGACGGAAGAGCGCTTCCGCTCTTGTCGCTCGAATCCACGATTCAGGCGTTGCCTCGCAACGAACTTGCCCAGGTCTACATCATCATCTTCCAAGTCGCCTCCCGTGAGATTGGGCTCATTGCACCAACCCTGGAGGACATCCAAGACGTGGTAACGGACATCGACACAGTCACCCTTCAAGAACCAGGTGTCATTGGTTCGCTGATGATTCAAAACCGGGCCACGCGTCTATTGGACCTATCCGAACTCGTTCGCAAGGTTCACCCCAACTGGTTCGACATCCGGCCAAACGCCTCGTCGATTACAACGGGATCTATCAACGCTTCCCATGCATTGGAGGCGACGGTTGCCGCTCGCCAAGAAAAAACCGTCGTATTGGCCGAAGACTCGCCGTTCTTCCGCAAGCAGGTTGCCGGCTTTTTGGAACGTGAAGGTTACAACGTCAAAACGTTTGAAGACGGACGTCAAGCCTGGGACTATCTGCTGAAGAACGGTAACGAGGTTGACATCATCGTCACCGACGTCGAGATGCCTGTAATGACAGGACTACAACTTTGCCGCCACGTGAAGGACCACCCATCGCTTGGCCGCCTACCAGTGATTGCACTTACAACACTTGCCGGCGATGACGACGTTCAGCGTGGCTTCGATGCCGGCGTAAACGAATACCAAATCAAGATGGATCGAGAACAACTGCTTTGGGCAGTTGAGAAGCTTTTGTCAAATCAAGTATTGGCCGGAAACACTTCCCCACATATGGAAGGCACAGCAACATGCTCCAACTAGCCACCCGACCAACAAGCGTCACCGACACGAAGTCACGTTACATGACTTTTCGCGTCGGCCACATCTTAATCGGCCTTTCTATTGAGCACTTGCAGGAAATTAACCGGCACATTGCGATGACAGCGGTACCCCATGCCCCCGTCGCCATTTGCGGAGTAATCAACCTGCGAGGACAAGTGGTCTCCGTAGTCAACCTCAGAACCGTGTTCGGACTTCCCAATTGCGAACCGACCTCGAAAAGCCGCAACTTGATCGTCCAATCCCAAGGCGAACGAATTGGGCTATTAGTCGACCAAGTCCTCGACACTGTCACCATTTCTCCCGAACAGGTCTCCTCATCACCGGCCAATATCGACGGTGTTGACGGGAAGTTTTTTCAAGGCGTTTATGCCACCGAAAATGAAGTCATTTTAATAGCCGAAATTGAAACGCTATTAGACCTGACCTAACCAAAACCACAGACAGCTCACCAGACCTCTCCCAAAACCACAATCGCGTTTACTTGACCACAAGAAAGTTACCTATGCGTAAGACTCTCCAACTTCGCACAAAACTAATCGCCTTGGGTGTATCCCAATTGCTACTTGTTGCCGGCATCCTCTTCTACATGAACTATCGGCAGCAACGGATTGCCGCTCGTGAATCGATTAACACCAAAGCCAAAACAATCGTACTCAACGTCGAAGCAGTTCGCCAAGAAATGCAAGAAAAGTGGGCGATTGGCCAGTATAACCAGGACCTGCTCAAGCAATGGGCAGAAGCTGGGGAAACAGAGAAGATCCTCCACTCCGTCCCTGTGTTTACCGCCTGGAACTCGGCCAAGAAGAAGGCAGCAGAAAGCGGTTACGAGTTCAAGGTGCCAAAGTTCTATCCTCGTAATCCTCAGAATGAACCGGATGCCTTGGAAGCGCAGGTCCTGAAGCAGCTGGAGTCGGGCAACGTCAAAGAGCATTCGGTTTACGACCCGGAAAAGAATGCAGTTCGCTATTTCCGCCCCATTGCACTTACCAAAGAGTGCATGATTTGCCACGGTGATCCAGCACAATCGTTGGCATTGTGGGGCAACGACAAAGGCCAAGATCCAACCGGACACAAGATGGAAAACTGGAAGGAAGGGGAAGTACACGGTGCTTTTGAAGTGATCCAATCGCTCGACCAAGCAGACGCCGAAGTCCAAGAGGCACTTATCTGGAACACCTGCGTTGTTACCTTGCTCGTGCTCGGCGGTGCGGCTGTGTTCTACTTCCTGGTTAGCTACTCCATTTGCACCCCCATCAGTGAAACCGTCGCCGTCTTTCAGAAATACGCTACTGGAGACATCTCCCAGCGGCTCGCAGTGACTTCGTCTGATGAAATTGGTGAACTTCGCACCTCGGTCAACTCGTTTGCAGAACGCCTTAGCGACATGCTTTTGACCATGGGAAACTCCGCTCACAAACTAACCAGTTCTTCGGAACATTTGTGTCTGACTGCAAACCGCCTCACCAAGGGTGCCAGTGAATCAAAAAGTCAGTCCGCAACGGTCTCCAGTGCAGCCGAGGAAATGTCTATCAACATCAAGAACATGGCGTCTTCGACCGAGCAGATGTCGGGCGGTGTTCGTCACGTAGCTGCCAGCATTGAAGAAATGACAAAGACCATCTCAGAAATTGCGAAGAATGCCGAAACCAGTGCTCGCATCGCGGCAGATGCAGCCCGAGTTGCCAGCGTCAGTAATGATAAGATCGGCCATTTGGGTATCGCTGCCAACGAGATCGGTAAGGTGATTGAAGTGATCCAAGACATCGCCGAGCAAACCAACCTACTGGCTCTCAATGCCACGATCGAAGCCGCTCGTGCCGGTGAAGCCGGCAAGGGATTCGCCGTGGTAGCTACGGAAGTCAAGGAACTTGCCAAGCAGACCGCTTCTGCTACCGATGACATCCGGGCCCGTATCGAGGCGATGCAGATCTCGGCCGGTGAAGCTGTCGATTCCATCAAGTCAATCGGCGACATCATTCACAACGTGAATGATGTGAGCAAGACAATTGCTGCCGCCGTGGAAGAACAAAGCATCACCACCAAGGAAATCGCTCGCAACATTTCGCAAGTTGCTTCCGCTTCAGAGGTAGTCGCTCGTAGCGTTAATGAGTCAGCTGCGGCCAGCCAAGAAATCACACAAAGTATCGGTCGTGTTGACAGCGTGTTCAACCAAACCGCTACCGCAGCCACTGATTCCAAGGCAGAAGGCGATCTACTGAAGGACCTAGCGGTAGAAATGCAATCGATTGTGGGCCGTTTTAAGACGTCGGATACCAGCAAGGACCATGCCACCCTAGCGGTGTAAACCCAAAATAAACTTGGAGTGATTAGGGTTTGCCTCGATCACTCTGCTTCCCTTCCACTTTGCACTTTTACCATTGTTCTAGTTTGAGGCTTTTATGATTAACCGTCCCCAGCGAGTATCAATGGTGAAAGCCCCGTTTCACAACCGCACCTTCGCAAAAGATGCCATGGAAGATCGACAGCTACTCTTTGCCGTCTCCGTGACAGCGCGCAAAGCAACGTTCCTCAAACGGCCATGTTTTCACAACCTATTATCACAATAACAACCTCCTGTTTACGACAGCCTCAATACTCCAATACACCGCACCCCTCACTCTAAGGACACTTTTCATGAAACTGACTATCGGACGCAAACTGATTGGCGCCTGCCTCATCTTGGCACTACTGCCAATGATGATCCTAGGCATTGTTACCTGGCGCACCATGGGCCAACTCTCCAAAGCTTCGGCCAAGGAGTTCCAAACAATCGCTGTCGACATCGGCGACAAGATTGATCGCTGCTTGTACGAACGTTATGGCGACGTTCAAGCCTTTGGTGTCAACGCAATCATTCAAAATCGTGAAAACTGGTACAAGGCGGAGGAGTCCAACCCCCTCGTCAAAACGCTGAACACCTACACGGCCTTGTACGGCATTTACAACCTTTCCTACGCCGTCGACCTCGAAGGCAAGGTAATTGCTGTAAACAGCCGAAACGCCAAGGGGGAGCCTATCAATACAGCGTCCCTTTATGCGAAGAACTTTTCTAAGGAAGCCTGGTTCCAAGACGCGAAGAATTCTCGCTTCACTACTTCGAAAACCAGCAAGATCACTGGCACCGTCATTCAAGATGCCTACTTCGATGAAGACATCAAGTCTACCTACAAGAATGAAGGATTGTCGGTGGCATTTGCTGCCCCCATCCTGGACACCACAAACGGCGAAGTCATCGGCGTTTGGAAGAATGTGGTTGATTTCGGAACCATCGAAGAGATCGTCCTTTCCTATTACAAAGATCTGAAGTCCCGTGGCTTTGGATCTGCGGTCATCTCCATCATCGATAAGGAAGGTAATTTCCTCGTTGACTGCGATCCAAGCAGCCAGAGCGGAGAAGGGATCGTTCGGGATCTGAACATCATCAAGAAGTTCAACCCTGCCAACGATGGGGCAGAATGGGCCAAGAAGCTGGTTGCAGGTGAAGCTGGTGTCTGCCCAAGTGTCATTCACACCCGCAAGAAAGTGGAGCAATGTGCAGGCTTTGCACCTATGCGTGGCGTGCTGGGCTATTGTGGCATGCCATGGAATGTCGCCGTTCGCGTCAACGCGAGCGAGGCGTTCGCTGCTCAGCGTAGCCTCAACAGCACCTTCCTTACCACGCTCAGCATCTTTTTGGTCGTCATTCCAATTGCTGCATACCTCTTGTCTCGCACCATCACCTCGCCACTTGTTCGCGCTGCAAACGCCCTGAAGGACATTGCTGAAGGGGAAGGAGACCTGACCCGTCGCCTGGACGTCACCACCTCGGATGAGATTGGTGAACTGGCCAAGTGGTTCAATCAGTTCGTTGGACGTATCGAATCCGTAGTTCGCCAAATCGCAGGAAATGCTCACACGCTTTCCCGTGCTTCGACGGAACTTTGCTCCACGGCGAACGACCTGTCGACCGCGACTCGCGATTCAAAGAGCCAATCGGCTACGGTCTCTAGTGCTGCGGAAGAGATGTCGATCAACATGAAGAACATGGCTTCGTCCAGCGAGCAAATGTCTGGCGGTATGCGTCTGGTTGCATCGAGCATCGAAGAGATGACCACCACCATTGCAGAAATCGCCAAGAATGCAGAAGCCAGTGCACAAATCGCTGCCGAAGCTGCCAGCGTGGCCGAAGTCAGCAATGACAAGATTGGGCATTTGGGTATCGCTGCCAACGAGATTGGCAAGGTAATCGAAGTGATCCAAGACATCGCCGAACAGACGAACCTCCTGGCACTCAATGCCACGATCGAAGCCGCTCGTGCGGGTGAAGCCGGCAAGGGTTTCGCCGTGGTAGCAACCGAAGTCAAGGAATTGGCCAAGCAGACCGCTGCTGCCACCGATGACATCCGGGCCCGTATCGAAGCGATGCAAGTCTCGACTGGCGAGGCTGTCGAATCGATCAAGAAGATTGGTCACATCATTCACAATGTGAACAATGTCAGCAAGACGATCGCTGCTGCGGTGGAAGAGCAAAACATCACCACCAAGGAGATTGCTCGTAACATCTCGCAGGTCGCTTCGGCCTCGGAAATTGTGGCTCGGGGCGTCAATGAGTCGGCTGCCGCCAGCCAAGAGATCACGCAAAGCATCGGACGCGTGGATCATGTGCTAAACCAAACGGCAACTGCTGCGACCGAATCGAAGTCCGAAGGTGACATGTTGCTAGGGCTTGCTGGCGAAATGCAATCCCTGGTTGGTCGCTTCAAGACCTCGGAACCTGCCAAGACCTTGGCAGTCTAGTTCAACCAGGATCTGCTCTGGGATGATGAAGGACAACCCTGCATCATCCCAGAGCCCCTTGGTTTCCTGATTTTTGCTCCCCTTGTTTTTCACCTGTGATCCAGCCGCCCCGCTCGCGGGGTAGTGCTTTGACCTGAGGTCTTTATGGTTGCCCGTCCCTTGCGAGTACTGGTGGTGGATGATTCCGCCCTCTACCGCAAATTCGTCAAAGAGGCCCTGTCGGGTGAAACCGACATTGAGGTCGTCGGGACGGCACACCATGGCCTAGCAGCGCTTGAACGGATTGGCGAACTTCGCCCCGATTTGGTAACCCTAGATGTCGACATGCCTGAACTCGACGGCCTCGGAGTTCTCGCCGCCTTGAAAGAGCGACAACTACCCGTGGGTGCCATCGTCTGCAGTGCACTTACCAGCGAGGGGGCTGGAACGACCCTCAAAGCCCTGTCGCTCGGGGCGTTTGACTTCGTGATTAAGCCGTCAGACCAAGGGACCCCTGCCGAAAGCTTGGCCGCCCTTCGCCAACAACTCCTGCCCAAAGTACGAGAGTTTGGACTTCGCGGTGCCTCCGCACTTAATTCCATCGTTCGAAATGCAACCGATACCCAGCGTCTCACCGCTTCGCTATCGACGGCAACAAACCCGCGACTTTCCACTTGCACCACGTCGGTTCCACAGCCAACCACCTCCATCCTACCGAGCCTACGGCCGGGGATTGTCGTCATTGGAATTTCGACCGGGGGCCCTGCCGCTCTCGATAAGATGCTGCCGCAACTTCCCGCAGACCTAGGGGTTCCGGTTGTCATCGTGCAGCACATGCCAGCGATTTTTACCAAGTCGATGGCGGATGATCTCCATCGCAAATGCAAAATGCCCGTTGCCGAATCGGTCGACATGGCCAAACTTCGCCCCAACCAGATGTGGATCGCCGCCGGGGGCAAGCAAACCAAGGTGGACTTTGCAAATTCAGGCCTTGTGTTGCGGGTAAATGACGATGAGCCCGAAAACAATTGCCGACCTTCCGCCGACTATCTATTTCGCAGCGTCGCCAACTTTTACGGCGGCCGAGCCCTAGCGGTCATCATGACTGGCATGGGAAATGACGGCACCGCTGGCTGCAGACTACTTCGGCAATGCAATGCCTCAGTCATCGCACAAACAGAATCCTCATGTACCGTGTACGGCATGCCACGTAGCATCGTGGAAAACCAACTTGCCACACAAGTACTATCCCTTCACGACATGGCGGCCGGAATTACCAATATGGTAAAAGGAGTTGTACCATGCCGCTAACCGCTGCAGACATCGACGCGATCTGCGGCTTGGTGATGGACCTTTGCGGCGTGTATCTCGACGAAAGTAAAGCCTACTTGATCGAGAGCCGCCTGGGAGCGATTTCACGCAATGCCAATTGCCAAAGCTACGCCGACCTAGGCGCAAAGCACGCTATGCGACAGATCGCAAGCTGCAATCCGAGATCATCGACGCCATCACCACGCACGAAACATTGTTCTTTCGGGATAATGGACCCTTCGAAGCACTTAAGCACAAGATCATCCCCGATCTGCTCAACAGCAAAGAAAAGTCCATCTTCCCCAAGAAGATCCGTATCTGGTCCGCTGCCTGCAGCACCGGGCAAGAGCCCTATAGCATTGCGATGACGCTGCACGAGCTACTACCAGACATCGACACGTGGGACATCAAAATCCAAGCATCCGATGTCTCAGACGAATCGGTTCAAAAGGCAAGCCAAGGCTGGTACTCTGCCCACGAGATCGAACGGGGCATGACACGAGAACGCCTCAATAAGTTTTTCACGTCCGAAAAAGAGGGATGGCGTGTCAAGCCCGAGATTCGCGGCCTCGTTCAGTTCGAACGCCGCAACCTGCTAGAGCCATTTCGCATGATTGGCCCGTTTGATATCGTCCTTTGCCGCAATGTGGCGATCTACTTCACGCTTCCAGCTCGCTCCGATGTCTTCCTGAGAATGTGCGAAGTGATGAATCCCAATGGCTATCTGCTGGTAGGTTGCCAAGAGTCGCTAACAGACATCCATCCACGATTCGTTCCACAGATGCATTGTCGCGGTGTCTTCTATCAGCCCAACATGCCTGCTCCGGTCGGCCCTTACGCCTTTCCGAAGTACTAAAACTTTTACTCGCAAGCAATCGCTTCCAGCAACTTAAGCTGGCTTGCGCGCCGACCCGGAATCCAGGCCGCCAAAACGACCACCACTAGGCCGACGGCCATGTTGGTAAAGACCAGGACGTACTGCAGATGAAATTCCACGGCATGTCCCAGCAGTGGCTCATTGATGCAGTGAATCATCCAAGCCACCATGATGCCGGCCAGGCCTCCCACAACAACGCCAATCGTTCCCAGTAGCAATGCTTCTGCCAGGATCAAACGGCCAATCTGCGTCGGTGTCATTCCAATAATGCGCAGAAGTCCCAGTTCACGCGTTTGCTCAAGCACGCTCATCATGAGAGTATTGGCGATCCCAAAGCCCCCAACAACAAAGCCAATTCCCATCAAGGCCCAAAGCGATGCCACCACCGCATTGGCCGATTGGTTGACCATCTGCCGCATCGCCAAAACCGAAGTCAACGTCACCGGATACTCCTCGGTCATCGCTTGAAGCTCCGGCACTACTTCATCGGCAAACGTTTCGCCCTTCAGTTCCACCACGTAGTAGTCCGGCTTTCCGGTCTCTAGTCGCCCAGCGGCCTGGTCCCACTGCATAACCAGCGTCATTCCGCCAAAGTTATAGTCACTGGCAACTCCAACGCACGCCACTTCTATTGCTTTGCCACTCGCTTCCAGTCGCAAATGATCGCCTGCCTTCTTGTTCAGTTTCTGGGCGAGGCCACTTCCCATGACGACGCCCCCCTGCTGCAGTCCTTGCCGAACTTCCTTGTCATCACTTCCTGCGGAGAGTCGCAGTGGCAACGCCCCTTCGCTCGGAAACTCGGCCACTTGGCAAGATGCTGGCTGACCATCGACTTTGACACTAACAAAACTGATAAGGCGCACTGACTGCACCCCATTCATTTCGATCACTTGTTGACGAATCGGGTCCTCGTCAGGCAAATATCCTTCATCCGTATCCGCACTCTCGATTCGTGCAAGCAGGAAATCTCCGCTCAAGGTTTGGGCGATCCAGGCACGCACATCGGCAACATTACTTTGAATCGCATTCCCCATGCCAACACTGTTCGCCACAGCAACAATTAGCACGCCTACCGTCAATGCAGTACGCGTCCCTCTTCGCAGCAACTGCTCCGCCCCCATTTGCGCCGTGAATTGCCAGCGTGATGGGATGACTAGCGCAACCCCACGAATCATCGGCACAAAAAAGACGGGGACCCAAACCACAAACGCAATCATCATCAAAAGCCCTGCTCCCACGGCCAATTCAGGCGGGATCAGGCGATAGGTAACACCCCAGAGGATGCTCCCTGCAGAAAGCCAAATCAATAGTCCCACGATCCCAGCCACCACCGGAAAATGATCCCCCGAGGCATCATCCAAATCTTGCAGACCTTCTAGAGGCGACACTCCAAAAGCTTGCCGCGCAGGCAACCAAGCGGCAAAAAGCGGAACCAAGGGCCCCACCACACACACAATCAATAGCGACTCGGCCGAAAATGTCACTTCGGGAATCGGTGCATCCAGAAGCTCCTGCATACCAAAAGACAACAGCCGTGCCACCACGAGGCCGGCTGGTATCCCCATTGCCGTCCCCAAAATACCAAATAGTCCACCCTCCCACAGCAACAGCCGGCTGATCTGCGTTTGGGTGCACCCCAAACAGCGCAAGATCGCCAACTGCTTGCGACGTTCGGTAAAGTTCATCCGCATCGTATTGAGGATGATCAGTGCGGCCATTCCCAGTGACAAAGCCGTGGCAAACTGCAATGCAATCTCACCACTTTTGAGCATCTCTTCCGCAAGGGCCATTCGCCCTGCCGCGACTTCCGCCACCAATTGGCTGGGCAGTACCTGGGACAACTGTGCAAGCGCCGCTTCACGTTGACGATTCCCCTCAAAGACATAGCGAACCTTGTTCACTTCGCCAGCAGCCTCAAACCACTGCTGCAGCGACGACAGACGAGCGATGATGGTTGCATGTTCCGAAAAGGGAGCAACCGTTTTTGCCTCAAACGTTCCGCTGACCGTCACCTTTACACGACGCCCCCGTGTGCCGCGTCCTACAAGCATGAAGGCCTGGCCTCCTACCGAAATTCCATACTGCTTTGCCAATTCGGCTTCCAGCAGTACTTCATTTTCCTGCGTCGGAAGAGTACCCTCCTGCACAGCAAACCCCGGAAACTTCTGCAGTGCTTCTAGATCGGTTCCCAGCACCATTAGCTTGGCCCGCTTCCCCTCCAACCTGGCCAGCGTCCCACGAAAGAGGAGCGGCAACACGGTAACGGGCTTTGTCCCTTCCGTCAAAGGTGTTAAACGATCGCCAAAATCTGGCGACATGGAACCGCCCGCTTTGGGCAGTACTTCCAGCGAAGGTGGCCCTTCCAGTTCCGTCGACAGATTGCGATAGGCAGACCGAGAAGACTTCGCAGCGAGTAGCACTCCCATTAATGTCGCCACGGCAATGGCCACGCTCAGCGCCGTCAACAATGCTCGTCCTGGTCGAGAAAGCCATTCGTGCAGGATCAAATGGAGCAAGTTCATACGCCGGCCGCCTGATCAAGCAACCCATCGCGCACATGGACACAGCGATCCGCCCGCGCCGCGACTTCGGGATCGTGCGTCACAATGATGACCGTTTGATTGTCCTCATGCACACACCGCCGCAGCAGTTCGACAATCAGCTTTCCATTGGCAGAGTCCAACGCCCCAGTTGGCTCATCTGCCAAAATCACTGCTGGCCGAATGACCAGGGCCCTAGCAATCGCCACCCGCTGCTGCTCTCCACCCGACATCTGGCTGGGCTTGTTGGCGCTGCGGTGATCAATCGCCACCGACTTCATGGCTTGCTGAGCCCGCTCTAAAGCCTCGCGACGACTGACACCATCAATCAAAAGTGGTAACGCCACATTCTCCAAGGCAGAAAGCGTAGGAAGCAAATTGATCTTTTGAAAGACAAAGCCAATCCGGCGTCGACGCAAAATACTGCGGGCATGATCATCCAGCGCACCCAGATCAACCCCTTCCAGAAGTACGGTGCCAGATGTCGGCGGCTCAATCCCTCCCAGCAAATGCAGCAGCGAACTTTTCCCCGATCCGGAAGGCCCCATGATGGCCAGCAACTCTCCCGCCTGCACCTGCAAAGTCACTCCGCGCAGCGCCTCATGACTGACGCCCCCTACCCCAAACCGCTTACGTACATCACAGGCTTCAATCAAAGGCATAAATTCAGGTCAACCTCGTCTACTCGCATCTCTAAACAGCAGTCGCCAAACTGCACCCCCGTACGCCTTAATAGACCGCGTACCCCACGGTTTACACAACGGCAGTTTAGTCCTGTCGCCAAGCCGCTTTATCCCTCGCTACAACGACTTAGCATGCTCACCAGGGGCAAGCTGTTTTTGCTCCAGCACTTGCTTATAGGGAACATAGGCTTCTAGTCGTATATCCCACGGCCCCTTAATCCAGTACCGAACCCCACGCCAGTCGACTTTTCGCAGCACAAAAACCGAAAAAAGTGCCGACGTATAGATCACCTGGGTTAGCATCAACATCGGAAACAGACGCAGGATGGTGGAGGTCGTCATCCAGTGCGTTGGCTCACGGCGATGAGCCACCACCCTGCGTACTGACCATTCCAGCAATGCCAGCATTGGAAGCAGGGCCACTTGATAAAACGCCACACTTCCCAGAAGCACGCCGGCTGGCCACCATTTTCCTACTGCCAAGCAGACGCATCCCAGCACCAATGTGGTCAGCGGAACAAAGGCGGTTAAGATGCCATGGACGGCCACCATGTCAAACCGTGGATGATAGAGCCTCGCCAAAAGCAGCTGCCGCTGTACCCAGTTAAAAAAACCACCGATGTCGCACGTCTCTCGGTTGACCATCATCAGGGAAGGGACAAACCCAACACGATAGCCCCCCTTCTTTAGCTGCGACGCCGTCATCGTGTCTTCGGCAAATGCATGTTGCCAGCAATGCACCAGGTTCGACTTTAAAACGGCGTCCACTTTGATCGCCAGGGTGCCCCCCCAAGCAATCTGATAAAGGTACATCTGTGGAACTGCCGCAGAGTTCCACAAGTAACGCACCATCGAACCGGCATCAGCCTGTGGGGGCATGTACCAGCGATTTCCCGTGGCCGCACCGATCCCCGGTTCCGACAATTTGGTCGCTGAGCTCCCTCAGCCATGTCAAATGGGGAATCGTATCCGCATCCAGCTGCGCAATAAACTCCGTCTTTACATCACGCAGGCTAAAGGCCTGTGCCAAGCTACTGCACTTCAGGCTACAAGTGGAAAGCGGGCTTTCTAGTGGAATCATCCGGACATTCTTGGCATGCAAACGCTCAATCACTTCGGCCGCAACCTGCCAAGCAGGATCGTCTCGGTGATCCACCAAAATCAGCAGCTCATAGTGCGGGTAATCCTGTCGCAGCACTTGCTCGATACACCGCGGCAAGAAGGGATCACTTCCTCGCAGGCAAAGGATCACCGTGGCTGGCGGGCAATGTTCATCCTCTAGCAGCTTTACCTGATCCCGCCCCAGCGCTCGCACAAAAATCAGCACCACCAACATTTGGGAAAGCACCAAAACCGCCAGTGAAATAGCGCAGCCCCAAGCAACTTGATCTAGCAGTTCACCTGACAAACGTTCGTCCCCTCGTATGGAATCGCGTACTTATTCCTGCGAATCACCGCAAGTAATCCTCAGCTGCTTCACATAGGCATCTAGCAATGCCTTGGCCTGCTCCGCAGTTACCTGGTGAGAATCGAAATGCATCGCGATCCCCAGCCGTCCTGCATAGATATTCACCACAAAGGAAGCCTGTGTTAGTGGTCGCAGGGGTGCAAGAGCATTCATTTCCTTCAGCCGCAAATTTCCAACCACAAGTTCATCATCCACTTGCGGCAAATCCATCCGCGAAAAAGGTTCGCCCAGATTAGATAACACCGTGGTACAGCGACAGTCCCCGGCTTTGGTCATCATCGGGATCCCACCCCAGATCCAGCGAGTAACCCGCAGTGCAAAAATCAGCGTTAGCCCCAGCCGTCGATTCTTAATGAGCTGCATTTGATCCGAAATCGTTCGCAGCAGCTTTTGGGAATCCTGCAACTCTTCGGTTTTACGATCCAAAAACACCATGCTTACAATGTTGCAGGCCGAGACATCACGATCCTTGGTCTCGCGCAGGTTCATCGGAACGCTCAGGCGAATGTAAGGCGCACTCTCTGCGATCCCATGTTCATCGCGCCACGCTTTCACTGCCAGAAACATATCACGCAGCAACAAATCATTGACTGTAACGCGTGCCTCTTTAGCAACGGCACGCAACTTCGTGAATTGGTCCGCAGAAAGCTCGGTCGTCACAGCGGCCGGAAAGTCCGGAGAGATTTGCGCAGGAATCTTGCTCGCCGTTGCGGAAATCAGTGGCCCGGTCCGATGGAACAAAAACTCCACCGCACCAACCAGCCCCGTCAATTGAGCCGGCAACATCTGTAGCCAGCTACGTAGAGTCAGGCCAAAACTGCCACGGTCGGCAAGCTTCGCCGGCGCATATTCCTTGAGCGCCCGTCCCTTCCCTCGCATCTCTTGACCGCAGGCCAAGTGGTAAAGGTGCATCCAGTCGCGCAAAAAAGACATCGTACCCACACCATCCACACTGGCATGATGCAGATGGAACGTCACCGAGCTTTCCCCGTTTCCTTTTTGCACCCATGCCCGAACGCCTGGCCCCTCCCCTAGATCCAAAAAGGGGGTGTGCGGCCATTTTTCTGTCGCGTCATCCCCCTCTACCCAAATGAAGGACGGCGCAGAATCGGTCGACTCCCATCGCCAATGCTTAAACAGGCCTCCCAGTCCGCGATGCGGCCGCAGACGCGCTCGCAACAGCGGATGCCGTTCCAAAGCAGCCCCCCAGGCCTGTTCCCAGGGCTGACGCTGAATCTCGCCCGTAAAACGTAGGCGAATGTGAATGCTCATCGGGTACTGTGGCCGGTCGTCGGCCAACATGTACTCTTCGAACGCTTCAGCAGGGAGTACAAGTTGATCCACAGGGGCACTCACACCAAGACAGCCTCTCAAAACCGGTCGATCGACCGGCAGCAGGTTTGTGAAGACACGTGCTACGCATTACCATAACAGGCCGTGCTGCAAGATACCACCAACAGCGACCAACCCCACAATACAATCGTCTATAGGAGTGCCTAGATCCATGAAAAAGGTTTTGCTCCCCCTCGGTGACGCAACCGAAGCACTTGATACTTTTTATCCGTTTTTTCGCTTGCAAGAGGCTGGGTTTGAGGTGGTCGTCGCGGGGCCTGAAGCACGGCTCTACCATACGGTCCTGCATGAAATTCCGCCGGATAGCAGCATTCCTTGGGACATCACCCAAGAACGCCCCGGCTATTTCATCAAGGCCACCGTAGCTTTTCGGGATTGTCGCAGCGAGGATTTTGCCGGGGTCTTCATCTCTGGCGGCCGTGCCCCGGAATATCTGCGCTACGATCAGGACTTGCTGCGATTCATTCGCGAAATTGCCGCGGCGGGCAAGCCCATTGCCAGCGTTTGCCACGGCGTAGAAATCTTGACGGCCGCACAAATCAGCGATGGTAAGAAGGTGACCACCGTCGCCAAATGCAAACTCGACGTGGAGCAAGGCGGAGCGACCTATGTCAACCAAGCCGTTGTGGTCGATGGGACGCTCGTCTCTTCGCGCACTTGGCACGATAATGCGCCGCTGATGCGGGAATTCTTGAAGCTACTGGGCCCCGCAACTTAATCAGTCGAACCGATGAAGACCTAGGCTCGGTTGGCTTCCACATCCACAATGATTTGTTTTGCAAGCTGCTGAGCCAAAGGAATCACTTTCCCTTCGACTTCCACTTCCCAAACATCCGCCTGAGTTCGAACTTCTCGCAAAGTTCCGCTGGCACCAATACGTAGTCCCACGTTGCTCAAAAACCGAAGGAAGTCAGGCGTTTGATCGCTTACGCGCATCACACGAAACCCAGCGGGTGGCGAGAGGTCGGCCAGCGTCAGGCCAACGGCATGAGCAATCGTTCCATCCGCCTTAGGAATCGGGTCGCCATGCGGATCGACTTTGGGATAGCCCAGATAGTCATCCATCCGATCGACGAGCAAGTCGCTGACCGCATGCTCTAGCACTTCCGCTTCGGCATGCACTTCATCCCACGACAACTTCAGGGTCTGCACCAAAAACAACTCGATCAGCCGATGTCGCCGGACCACGCGTAACGCCAAAAGTCGCCCCGCGTCCGTCAACCTCGCCCCCTCGTAGGGGGCATACAGCGCAAGCCCTGCCTCGCTCAGCGTCTTGAGCATGCTCGTAACGCTGCCGGGAGAAACTCCTAGCGACTCAGCCAACTTTCCGGTCGGAGCGGCCGAAAAATGGTGCTCCGCACAAAGCCGGTAAATCGCTTTGACGTAATTTTCGATGGTCAGGCTTGGCACGCTTCAAAATTCCTTCTGAAAAAGCTAAGCAACATTATAGGCACTCGCTGCAACTCTTCCCATCGGCCCATTGCAGATTCAGCTCGCCACGTGGATCATCGTACGGACGTTATGATAAGGGAAATCGTCTGCCAGGCGCAAGACTATTCTGCCGGCACCGAGAAGCCCTCCTCACGATATCGTTACCTTCCGTATCCATTTTAGATTTGGCGACGTTCATGCTTTCCCTCAATGAAGCTGCATGGCAAATTTGCGATCAACTGGCAGCGCAAGCAGGCCTACTTCAACTTCAGGTTTCGTCAGGCCCTTTAGGTGCCCGGCTGATTGACTGCGGCGTGAAAGCACCGGGCGGGCTTGAAGCAGGGCGTCGCGTAGCCGAGATTTGCTTGGCCGGACGTGCCCAAGTCGACCTCACCTACGCGCCGGACGGTATCTGGCCAGGACCACAAGTCACGATCCGTTCCGATTGGCCCGTGACGGCCTGCATGTCCAGCCAGTACGCCGGCTGGATGTTGCAAGCCGAAAAGTACTTTGCCATGGGAAGTGGTCCCATGCGAGCCGCAGCCGGTCGAGAAAAGATATTCACTGATGTTCCGCCCGAGCCCGGCGCTCGCCGTGTGGTTGGTTTTCTAGAAACCAGTGCACTACCTCCCGAAGCCGTCATCGCCAACATCGCCAGCAGCTGCAATGTTTCCGGAGAGAACATTACGCTGGTCCTGGCCCGTACCGCCTGCCTTGTAGGAAGCGTTCAGGTAGTGGCGCGCGTGGTAGAGACTGCGCTTCACAAACTGCATGAACTGGGCTTCCCTCTAGAGAACATCGAGTCTGCCATGGGACAGGCGCCGCTCCCTCCCGTTGCCAAAAATGATGCGGCCGCCATCGGCTGGACCAACGACGCCGTGCTATACGGTGGTGCCGTCTCACTATACGTTCGCTGCGATGACGCGGAACTTGTCAAACTTGGTCCCCAAGTCCCCAGCTGTGCTTCGCGAGATTTTGGCGAGCCCTTTGGCGACATTTTCAAGCGTTACGAATACAACTTCTACAAGATCGACCCTCTGCTATTCAGTCCGGCAATGGTCACTTTCCACAATTTAAATACCGGCAAAACCCATCGTTTTGGCGGGCTACGTGGCGACATTCTGGCTAGTTCTTATGGACTGGGTTCAGCACGTCCCTCGTAATCTCTCCCCAACGGCTCTCTAGCATTCATCCAATTTTCCCCAGCAAACGGAACCCATCGCGTGAAGGTCGGCGTGCTTGCCAATTCGAACAGCTGGTACCTGCGCGACCTGACGCGCGCAGCAAGTGCGCATCACACCATCGTTCCGCTAGAGTTTTCTCGCCTTAGTGCACGTTTAGATGGTCGTGGAGGCGAACAGTTCTTCGCCGGGGAGATTCCCCTGGCCGATATCGACGTTCTTCTGGTGCGCACAATGCCTCCGGGCTCGTTGGAGCAGGTAATCGTCCGCATGGATATGCTCGCTCGCCTAGCTGAGAACGGCAAATTAGTGCTAAATCCACCACGCTCCATCGAAGTAGCCGTCGACAAATATCTCACCTCGGCCAAACTCCAAGCGGTTGGGTTACAAAGTCCCATCACTTACGCATGCCAAACCGCTGACGAAGCGATGCAAGCATTTGCCGCACTAGGAAACGACTGCGTCCTCAAGCCATTGTTCGGCAGCGAAGGAAGAGGAATCACGCGGCTAACGGATGAAGCATTGGCCCTGCGTGCCTTCAAGATGCTTTCGCAAATGGGGGCCGTGCTTTACCTTCAAGAGTTCATTCCTCATCAAGGCTTTGACATCCGCCTGTTTGTACTTGGTGAAACGGTGCTGGGGATGCGGCGACACAACTTAGAAGACTGGCGCACTAATATCAGCCGTGGCGCCACAGGAGAAGCCTTTACTCCAGAGCCCAAGCTACAAGAGCTCGCGTTACGTGCCGCACAATCCATCGGTGCGGAGATTGCCGGCGTTGATTTCCTTCCTGGAAACGATGGCAACCTCTACGCGATTGAAGTGAATGCTGTCCCGGGCTGGCAGGCCCTCTCGCGAACTTTGAAAATCGACATCGCGGCAGAAGTCCTCAACTACGCAGAATCACGGCTAGGCTCGCGGGAAAGCGAGGCTTCTATCCCATGAGTAACTCCTTGCCATGCAATGTCGCCCGCAGAATGGACCAAGTTGCTGCCTCCAATCCCACCGGCATTGCCATCGCTATGCCCACCTCCAAACGGAATGCGCAAGGCAAGCGGCAATACGACACCATCACGTTTGAGGCACTTTCGCGCGACAGCGACCACATTGCAGCGGGGCTGCTGACGATGGGAATGAAGCCACAAATGCGCATTGCGCTGATGGTTCCCCCCAGCATCGAATTCATCACGCTCGTCTTCGCCATGCTCAAGGCGGGTGTGACCATGGTCCTGATCGATCCTGGCATGGGACGCAAAAACCTCGTTCGCTGCCTGGCAGAAAGCGATCCCGAGGGCTTTGTTGCCATCCCGATCGTCCAAGCCATTCGCTCCGTCCTGCGATTCCGCTTTCCCCATGCCAAGCATTTAGTCACAGTCGGACGACGTTGGTTTTGGGGAGGCAAAACGCTGGCCCAAGTCAAGCAATTGGGGCTGAAAGCAGCTACCTCTGGCAGCCCTCCTCCGTTGCCAAGCACCTTGGCCGAGGACCCTGCGGCGATCATCTTCACCACGGGAAGTACCGGGCCGCCAAAAGGGGTGGAGTATCGGCATGGCAACTTCGACCGCCAAGTGGTTGAATTGCAAGCGTTCTACAACATTCAGCCCGGCGAGCTCGATTTGCCTGGGTTTCCGCTGTTTGCGCTTTTCAATGCGGCCATGGGGGTGACGACGGTCATTCCTGACATGGATCCCACGCGGCCCGCCAAAGTGAACCCACGCAAACTGCTCGAAGCGATTGAAGACTGGAAGATCACCCAGGCGTTCGGCTCTCCCGCGCTGTGGAACGTCGTGGGACAGTACTGCGAAAAGAATTCGATCAAGCTGCCAACCCTCAAACGTGTTTTGTCGGCAGGTGCTCCGGTTCCTCAGCATGTGCTGCAACGGATGAAGGCAGCGATTCCTGCGGATGGCGACGTTCACACCCCCTACGGCGCCACGGAATCGCTTCCCGTTGCTTCGATTGCTGCCAGTGAAGTGCTTGCCTCCACCGCGGCTCTCTCGAGAGTCGGCAAAGGAACTTGCATCGGCAGGCACTTTCCTGGAATCGAATGGAAAGTCATCGCCATTTCCGACGGTCCACTGACGGACATTTCTGAAGTGACGCCGCTTCCCCCAGGTGAAATTGGCGAGCTCATGGTTCGCGGCCCGGTTGTCACGCGCCGCTACGTGACAAGGTCAGATGCCAACGCCCTGCATAAGGTGCAAGATGGCACAACCTTTTGGCATCGTATTGGCGATGTCGGCTACCTGGATGGCCCTGCCGAAAGTGAAACCTCCCGATTTTGGTTCTGTGGTCGCAAGTCGCATCGTGTCATCACCGCAACAGAAACCCTCTTTACGGAACCCTGCGAAGCGATCTTCAACTGCCACCGTTTGGTCTACCGCTCTGCGCTAGTCGGTGCAGGCCAACCGGGGCAACACATTCCGGTCCTCTTTGTAGAACCGTGGGCCGACAAGCAACCACTCAGCCCACAGGACCAAGTCAACTTGCTGGCCGATCTTCAAGCGATCGCCCAGAACTCTCCCCTAACGAAGTCGATCCAGCATTTTTTCATCGAGCCAGCCCTGCCGGTCGACATTCGACACAACGCCAAAATCTTCCGCGAAAAGCTGGCCGTGCTCGCCAACAAGAAACTCAAGCTTTCATAGCCGTTTTGGACGTTTTCTCGCATCGTCACCGCCCCTCCCTCAATTCGCAGGCAGCAGCTAAACTGAGGGGCTTTGCGGGCGTTTTGAATGCGGCTTTCAGGCAACAGTTAGCCTCTACTCTTCCCGCGGCGTTTTTCGATTTTCGAGGCAAATCCCAGGGTCCTTGCAGGTCCTGGCAGATTGTTTGAGGCAGGGATCATGAAAGCGATTGCCGTTTACCCAGGTCAGAAGAACAGCGTTCATCTGGAAGAGATTCGTAAGCCCGAAGTCTCGGACATTCCCGATGGCAAAGGGGTTCTCGTCAAGGTGCTAAAGGTTGGCGTCGATGCCACCGACCGCGAGATCAACGATGCCCTGTACGGCAATCCTCCTACCGGCGACAAGCACCTTGTCCTAGGACACGAATCGTTCGGCATTGTGGAAGCTGTCGGCCCCAATGTTCGCCGCGTTCGCCCTGGCGACTATGTCACCGCGACTGTCCGTCGTCCTGGTGGGTCGATCTATGATTTGATCGGCACCAATGACATGACCAGCGAAGAGGTCTATTACGAGCGTGGCATCAACATGCGTCACGGCTACTTGACCGAATTCTTCGTCGAAGAAGAGGAATACATCGTTCGCGTTCCCAAGGGGCTAAAGCATCTGCACGTTCTCATGGAACCGATGAGCTGCGCCGCCAAGGCGGTTTTTCAAGCCTACGAGGCACAGCGCCGCATGAAGGTCTGGCGTCCACAACGCGCCTTCGTCATGGGAGCCGGCCAGATCGGCCTGTTGGCAACGCTTGTGCTAAAGCTCAAGGGGCTAGACGTCTATACCTTGGCTCGGTCAAAGCCTGGCACCCTCAGCAGCGAGATCGTAACTGGCCTTCAAGCAAAGTACGTCAGCACCAGCGAAACGCCGATTGACGAACTGGTCAAGCAAGTGGGACGTGCCGACATCATCCTCGACGCCACGGGCAACAGCGCCATCGCTTTTGATAGCATGCGTCACCTGGGACACAATGGCGTACTGCTATGGACCAGCATTACCGGCGCCAATCGCACCACCGAAGTTCCCTCGGACAAGATCAACATCGAATGGGTGCTCGGCAACAAACTGCTGCTTGGCTCCGTAAATGCCAACCGTGAGCATTTTGAGATGGGGATCAAGGACCTTGCGATGGGCGAAATGATGTTCCCAGGCGTCCTGGAACGCATTCTGACCAACCCTGTCGATGGGCTAGACAACTATCAAGAGATGATGCGACTTCTCGTGGAAGAGAAGAACGCCTTGAAGGTGTTCGTCAACGTCGCCAAGGAATAAGTCGTACAGGCCTTGATTAGCCTGCTTTACGATGACGATCCAGGGGCCGAGCAAATTGCACGGTCCCGCCACTGAGGGCCTCTGCCCGGCTCCATTCGATTCGCTGGCCGCAGCGCATTGCCATCAGTACGCCTTCGGCTACGCGGAGAGCGGCAAGGCCCGCCTCGCCCGTCACAGTCACGGGCAGGCCCAATTGGACAGCCCGGACAAACTCACGCTGCTCTTCTAGGATCGCGTTGCAGTCCGTGATCGCAAGTTCTGTCTGTGGCAGGAACTCTTGAAAGAGCCGCTCCTTCACATGCTGCCGACCTTCGGCAGAAAGGCTGGCGACACGCACCTCGCCCCGCTGAACTGCGGCCGACTGGGTGACGATGGTCCCCTTCTTGGAAGCAAAGTCAACGCTGCCAGCACTCCGTTCGCCACGGAATTGTAGTGATCGCTCGGAACTGTGGCTAACCCGTGAGGCATGCAGTTGTGCCACGCACCCATCGGCAAAAGTAAGACGAGCTTCCGCCCAATCTTCGTGCGGTCCAAAGACCGCTCCACCCGTTGCCTCAATTGTTACCAGTTCTGACTTTGCCAAAGTCAGAACAATGTCGAGGTCGTGGATCATCAAATCCAGCACCACTCCCACATCAATCGAACGGCAGGTGTACGACGTCAACCGGCGGCATTCCAAAAACCGTGGCGAAACCGCGTGCGGCAAAAATGCTTGCAGAGCAGGATTGAAACGCTCGACATGCCCCACCTGTAATGTCAGGCCGCGCATGCGTGCCAAATCTACTAGCTCCTCAGCGTCCGAGGTTTCAAGCGTGATCGGCTTTTCTACGAAGACATGCTTCCCCGCTTCGAGCAGTTCGCTGGCCACTTCAAAATGCAGGGACGTTGGTGCGGCAATGATCGCCCCATCCATATCCGCCAAAATCTCACGATAATCGGTCGCCACCGGCACGCCGAGGTCTTTTTCCGCTTGTGCGCAGGCGGCCGGAATGGGGTCCACCACCGCCACCAGCCGCGTGTCCGCGAGCCCTTGCAGCAGCCGAGCGTGAATCTTTCCCAAATGTCCGTAACCAATGACTGCAATCTTCGCCTGGCTCATGCAGCTCTCCTTTGATCGCGTCCCCGTCCATGCTTCCCTGTGTGTTGTTGCTCCAAAAAGCCGAGCAATTCATGGACCACAGGAATCAGATTCGATGATGACCGTAGCATCTCACGTGCGGTGGCTACGCCTACGCGAGCACGGTACAGCAAGCGATAAGCCTCACCCAAGGCATCGACCTGTTCGGTCGAAAAGCCATTCCGCTCAAGCGCCACAAAATTCAAACAGCGTGGGCGAGCCGGATTGCCGTCGCAAAGCATAAAGGGGGGCACATCGTGTAGCACACGGCTTAGCCCACCCACAAAAGAATACGATCCCAGCGTGCAATAGTGATGGACTGCGATGCTTCCCGACAGGGTCACATGGTCCTGCACATGCACATGCCCTCCCAGCAGTGTCGCATTAGCCATAATGATATGGCTACCCAGAACACAGTCATGGGCGACGTGACACCCTGCCATAAAGAGGCAATCATCGCCGATCAGTGTGAGCCCTTGCTCCTTCTCACTGCCGCGATTGACCGTTACCGATTCGCGCAGCACATTCCGATCACCAATACGAACTTCGGTATCGGAGCCTCGATAGCTAATGTCTTGCGGCTCTCCACCGACGACAGCACCGGGATGCAGCACATTCTCTTCACCCAGCGTGACTCGGCCAAGCAAAGTAACGCTGCCGATGAGCTTCGTTCCTGCGCCGATGCGAACGTGCGGCCCTATTTGGCAAAAGGGGCCAATGGAGACGCCGTCAGCGAGTTCGGCTCGCGAATCGACGGCCGCCAGAGGATCGACGTAAATCGACATGAGAAAAAGTCTTTCCGAAATGGCGTGTCGGCCAATCAAGACCTTTCCAAAAGTCTTGCCATGGGAGTTTCTAGCAAAACCCGCCTGTTAGGGGCAACCGCAAAAGGAGCCCCATGCCTTCCGACCCATCGGAAAAACCGCTGGATGCACCAGGATTAGGCGGAGCGACGAAACCCTTCTTGCATCCGGCCTTCCACCAAAATCGCCTTCAATAATTCGGCATTCAATCGGTGACCGCTACGATGAGCAATGATCTGACCTACCAAATCACAGCCACCCAGCGCTAAATCACCAACAAGATCTAGCGTTTTGTGTCGGACGCACTCGTTTTCGAATCGCAATGGGTTATCCATCGGCCCATCTTCAGAGAAAACGAGCAAGTCCTGATTGGTCACGCGCGTCCCCAGGCCACGGTCACGCAGCCAGTCCGCCTCTTCCTTCAAAAGGAAGGTGCGAGCCGACGCCAGCTCAGCGACAAAGGTCTTCGGCGAGAGGGTCACATCCATGACCTGCTTGCCAATGGCATTGTTGGGGCCGTAATCCAACTTATATTTCAGCGACAAGTGATCGGTGCGAACAGGTCGAGCTTCAACCCAGCACTCATCATCACCCACGCGAGTCACATCGGTCACCACCAGACGGCGGCGATTGGCCGATTGCTGCACAACGCCTGCTTCCTTGATCGCCTGCACCAGGGGAAGACTCGATCCGTCAAAGCCCGGCATTTCTGCGCCGTTGACGCCGATCTCGCAGTTATCCACTTGCAAGCCAAACAAGGCTGCCAAGATGTGCTCCACCATCTCGACCTGAGCGCCATCTGCCGTCAGCGTAGTGCGGCGAGGCGTTTCAATCCGATTTCGTACGTCAGCAGCAATCCGACGTGGACGATCCAAATCCTCTCGAACAAAGACCACCCCCGTATCGACTTCGGCGGGCCTCAATTCGATCGTAATGTCTTTGCCACTCCAATAACCAAAGCCAGTAAGTTGAACCGGCTTGGAAATCGTTCGCTGAACTCGCAGGGGCTTACTCAAGGGAGCACTACTTCATGCTAGTTGAACAATGGATGGATTTCGGGGCTGCCAAAAAGGGGCCTGCGGCCTACTTCCTGCAAGCACACGATCCAGAAAAAGCCCGCGGTAGACCACGCCCAATTGGCGTGGCCAAACTTGTAATCACAAACTTCAAGACTCAATTACCGAAGCGGTGCAACTGGTTTACGTGGCCCTGTAGCCGAACCGTTGCCAGTACCAGCCGCTGGAGTTGTGGTTGGCACGACGCCACGGTTCATATCCGCGAGAATGAACTCGGTGATATCCAAGCCGTTTTGCCAAACAACACCACGATTGAGGATCTGCTTGACGTTTTCTTCCTTCATTTCATCACGGCTAAATCGCAAGACTAGGCCGATCCGGTTCTTGAGGGAAAAGGCAGCAATCTTCTTGTCAACTTCGACCATCGTCTTGAAGAACACGCGAGCTTCAAGCTCAACCAGTTCCTTCTGCTTCAGACGCATGTCAAGCTGAGCTTCGGTTTGGGTCCGAGCAAGCTCTTCTTCCTTTTGCTTGTATTCAAGTGTGCCAGCCCGAAGTTGGGTCAGCTCTTCACGCTTTAGCGTAAAGTCCTTATCACGGGCCTTCATTTGGGCCTCGAATTCTTCAGCCTTCTGCTTAATCGTATCCATCTCATTCTTGAACGCGGTTGCATTCAAAAAGATATGGCTTAGATCAATCACGGCCACATTCGTACCGCTCGGGGCAGCAGCTGCTGGTGCAGGAGCGGCAGCTGGACGAGTCAGCGGTGCTCCAGCTTGACCAAACGCCTCAGGCGACAGTGAAAACAAACTTACGAAAACTGCCACCAATGCTGTGGAAGAGAGAGAAGCTCTCACGCGTAGCACTCCTTGCTGATGTTGGGTCTAAATGACCGGCGACTTGGCACGTCCTGTGATTCCGTCGCAACCGTGGGGGACGAATCCCTTAGGACAATACGGGCTTCCTAAAGGGATGGTATTTTGCCTAGATCGCTCCACAGGGTAAAGAGCAGTTTTTTCTGCAACATTTTCCCTGCCGAAAACACGCTATCCCTAGCGGACCTGGCAACAGCCTCTTCCTGCATTACGTACGCAAGGCGAAGCCGAGTATCTATCGACTTCGCGGCAAGATACGTTGAGTTTTCCGGTTAAAAAAAGAATAGCAATCACGGAAGTTTTGCGGCCCATTTGGGCAGCAACGGTCGCTGAGCATGTCGCGATAGCGTTGTCAGCTAAACCGAATTGGCTCCCCCCTGCCCCATCGTTGGATCAACCAACTCAGCCATGGTGGCCTCTTCTTGCAGCAAGACATCCGCAGCGGCGTCGGCCGACATTCGCCCGTAGTGCACTTCCAGCATTAGCCGTCCCTGCGTGGAGAAATCACAAAGGTTGGCGATATGAATTGCCTGCTCATAAGTCGCCTTCGAAAAGAATGCCAGTCGATACGTAGCAAAAAAGAGTGCACCGCCAAACAGGACCGCTGCGCCTCCAGACAGGGTCGCAAGCCAACCGCCATTCCCTTTGCCGATGTCCGATAAACCAATCAGCAGAAAAATTACCCCGGCCAACGCAACCACGGCCAGCAAAGCTCGCAAATAAGCGACGCCGATCGACTTCGCATGCAGCGGCAAGCGGATCCCGTTGATACTGTCACCCTCTTGCGAGGTCACAAAATAGCTACCGACGGGAAAGATCGGGAAGTAATTCAGCATGAAGAATTGCGTGGCTACATAGCCGATCCCGTCAATCTCGTTCACTTTCCCGTAAGTGTGCGTCCCATAGACAATCATCGCGCTGGGCTCCTTGAACGTGCCACCTGCGTTACGACATTAGCACCCGCGACACACGCATGTCGCTCCTTTGGCGTTGGCGATAGTATTTCAGCCCTGGAAAGAAGAAACAACCGGCCGACGCAATTCCAAAAATCAGATGCGCATAGTTCGGAAACATCGCCATGAGGGCGGCCGTCACAAACAGCACCACCGCCTGGACATAAAACGCCCCCGTAAGCATTCCCGCCTTCACCAAAAACACCATGCCGCTGATGATTCCCAGCACGGGTGAAAGTTTCAGGGCAGGCTCTCCCAGCCAAAATTCCAGCGGGAAAAGCAGCCCAATTCCCACCATGCTGGCCGCCCACAGATGGGCAATCTGCCGTTCCACAAAAGTTACCGGCCCCATTCGGCGACGAAGCGTCCAGAAGACCGCCGCCCAAGTCCCCAACACCGCAATCCAAAGAATCACGTACGAACTTCGATCGGTATGGTGATTCCAAACCAAGATATTGGTCAGTACGCCTACCACTAGCAGCACCAAACTGTGCCACATCCAAAGTAGGCCCCAGTTTTCCAGCACCACCGCATGATGCGTCTCTCGCATCAGGGACGCAACAATCTGCCCAAAACGACCACTACGCGCCGAAATGCTTTCATCTGCCAAAAACGCCCGCAAATCGTCCGCTAGGGCCCCCGCACTGGCATAGCGCAGGTCAATCGGCTTTTGCAAACAGCGCAGGGCAATCATTTCCAAATCCCGATCCGCTTTGGGATTCAGAAGCCGCGGCGGAATGGGATCTTGCTCCAAGACCATCATCACCATGTCGACCGGAGAAGCGGCCTGAAATGGCGGCCTTCCTGTCAGCATGTGATAAAGCACCACCCCCAGGCTATACACGTCGCTACCCGGCCCAAGTTGCGTTCGCTGCCCCGACGCTTGCTCTGGCGACATGTAAGCCGGCGTACCAAGCACCGCGCCAGTTCTCGTTAGGGTATTGCCATCGGTCAATTGCTTCGCGAGCCCAAAGTCGGTTACATGTGGCTCATTGGCTTCATCTAGCAGAATGTTCGACGGTTTGATGTCTCGATGGAGCACGCCCCGAGCATGTGCAAAATGGATAGCCCGCGAAACCTTGCCCAGCAAATCGGCAGCCTCACGTGCCGACATCGGTCCCGATTGTAATCGCTGCGAAAGCGTTGTCCCCCGAATGTATTTCATTGTGAAGAACGGGCGGCCATCCAGCTCTCCCACTTCATACACGGGAACAATTCCGGGATGTTCCAGTTTTGCTGCGGCCTGGGCTTCTGCGGCAAAACGCTCGCGATCAGCGGCGGACGCCAGTTGCCCGCGCAAGATCATCTTCAAAGCGACCTCACGCCCCAGCACCACGTGCAGTGCCCGGTAAACAACTCCCATGCCACCGCGGCCCAGCTCTTCCAGAAGTTCGTAGTCACCAAACCGTGCAGGAAGCTGAAGCGCGCCCCCCGATAGATCCGAATCGCGTGGCATGACGGGCGCGGTGGAAGTGATCGAGACACTCCCCGCTGCCTGCGCCACAACAATGGCGCCCCACAGCTCACGCAGTTCACCGGCGAATTCCGGATGAAGGCGGCACTGTTCTTCCAGGTCGACTCGACCTCCCGCCTGGGCGCGATCCGCAAGATCCGAAATCAGGATCGCCAGCCGTTCCTCATGTTCTTCCGAAGGGGAAGTTTGCTGCGCCATCCCTCACACTCCCGCTTGCTTGATCGCAACCGCTGGACTCTTCTCTGGCATGCAGGAAAGAACGGCTAGTCCTCGGAACTTTCGTCGTCATCCTCTTTTTTCCACATCATCTCGCCCGCCTTCTCGCCGTCGGGCCCCAGCATCTCGCGCAAGCGACGAATGGCTCGCAGATACCGCATGCTGGCAGCAGGTTCGGTCAGCCCGAGCGCCAAAGCGATCTCTTGGTTGGACAGATGCTCGTAGTGGCGCATGATGACGATTTCACAGTCCTGGTCCCCAAGCTGAGAAATCGCCTTTTCAACACACTGTGCCAATTCATGCTGAGTCGCGGCAGCGGCAGGAGTTAGCTCCGGGTCTTTAAGCTGTGCGGCCAATTCCATCGTGGAACGCTCTTCGCCGGCCGGAACCGCCAGCGGACGTTCTCGGTCGACACTTCGCTTCGCGCTCCCCCGATGGCGTCGGTGGGCGTCAATAATTCGGTCCTTGGCGATTTGCCGCAGCCACAGGTGAAACGGCAGGGCCGGAGCCTTCACATATTCGGAAAGCCGGCGACTGGCTTCGACCAGGACATCTTGGATGACGTCGCTAACGTCGACCCGCCGCTGGATTTTTTGGTCCAGCCGCATTTGCACCATACGCCGCAAAGAGTCTCGGTGACGGTCGAGCAGTCGGTTGACGCATTCGGCGTCTCCTCCCTGGGCTCCCGCTAACAGCTCTTGTGTTTTTTCTGTTTCTGGCCACATCATGTACGTAGTATTACCGTGGGGACACCACCCGGATAGTGCTTTCACAATTACATTTTTTCTAGGTTTTTTGTTGGCGCTAAGTTCCAGCCACGTACGGCCTTTGGGAGGGGTAGTGTGGCCCAGCCATGGTTTTTAAGGGAAAACGTGGTACCGTTTGAAATCCGGCGACTGGTATCTCTCGTCTTAACTGAGAAGAAGGCTAACTTGTGAGTTCATCCGTGCCAAAAGCCAATCCTGGTTTGCCAGGACACAGGTCGTGCGCATCCCCTGCGCAACGGCTTGAGGAGGCCTTTGCGCAATTTCAAGCGGAACTCCTGGGGACGCTCTTCTATTTGGTGGGCAACCGGGAAGATGCAAGTGACGCCCTGCAAGAGGCTTTTGTCAAATGCTGGAAGCACCAAGCAGAAATCCCCGAAGTCCAAAACCTGAAGGCCTGGATCTTTCGCATTGCGCTCAACACCGGTCGCGACATTCGAAGTGCCGCGTGGCGTCGCAAGCGAAAGGCGTTACCGGAGGAGGAGACCATGCTGGCAAGTCCTCATGCCGGACCGAGTGAACAGATTGAAGCTGATGAACGGGTCGTCCGATTAAGGGCGGCTTTACAGACGCTGCGTGAGGAAGAGCAGGAAGTTTTCTTGCTCCGACAAAACGGCGAACTAACCTACGAACAGATTGCAGACCTTTTGACGATTCCAGTTGGTACGGTCAAAACGCGGATGCGATTGGCGGTCGTCAAACTGCGAGAGGTCTTTGCCGATGGCAGCGAATAATCCCACCCTGTTTTGGACACCTTCCATTATTCCTACCTGAGGAACGGTGCTTCAAGACGTATAGCACACCTGACGGAAACTGCCCCGCAAACGATGCGGAGGAAACCATGAACGATTCATCTGAACTTGATCAACAGCTATGGGAGCTGGTCTACGGACTTCTGCCCGCGGAAGAAGCCCGCGCGTGCAGCAGAAGATTCGTTCTGACCGCGACCTCGCTCGTAAATATGCCGAAGTCTGCCTGCAAGCAGACCTTGTCGCCAACGCCTCGAAGCTTGTTGCCCCAGCCGCTGAACTTACGGTGGCTGCTATCGATCCCACCGCTGCGACATCTGCCTCAGGAAAATCCAACAAGGGAACCTCTTCGCAAAAACCTGGTAAACACGTCCAAAAGCAATCATCCGCCAACGCTACGCGCTGGATTGATCGTGGTCTATTGGCCTTGGCCGCTTCACTTATGCTGGTAATGGTCGGAAGTGGCATCTACGCCAATCGTCCTGCCGACCAAACAGCCTTGGCGATGCAGTTCCCAGTGTTTTCGCTCACAACGGATCGCCCGCTAATTGAGGCAGTCTCTAGCCAAGTCAAAGTTTCCGTAACCGACGCCTTGGGGAACCCGCTCCCTCGACGAGCCACTGCCACCATCGTGCAAAAAGATGGCAGCACCACCCCGGCCCCGGCAATTTCTGCCGCCGATGCAGCACCAGCAGAGACGTTTCAGCTTACAGGCTCTGCGCTTCAGCCAGGCACGACGTTACATTTGGAAGTAGAAGGACTCCCTCCCAAGGATGTGCCGCTTGCAGTTACGCCTAACCCTGTCCAAGATTTCCTCGTGCTGGAAAAGCCACTGGCCTCACCAGGGGAAACCGTTAATTACTTTGCCTATGGACGACGGACCATCGGCGGTGAAATCAGCCCTCCTTCCGCCGAGAAGATTCAACTTTTCGGCCTCAAGGAAGGAGTTGTTGATCAGCCCTTGGCCGCTAAAGCCGATGATTTTGAACGCAAAGCCAAAACCTCTGACCGAGCATTTGTCACAGGCAAGTTTACGGTCCCGCCGCAATCGGAACTGGGAATTGCCGCCGTTGCCTTGGGGGACGGAGCAGGAATTTCCTACGCCGAAGAATCGCTGTTGATCGTCCCGCCCGAATCACAGCAACTCGCGCTGCGCTCTAGCGGAGATCCATCGCTCGCCAAGGCCGAAGCGCTCAAGGCCATGGACGACAAAGCGACAAAGCTCGCCATGGGGGGAAGCGCGTCACGCATGATGCGGCGTGGTGCACCGATCGATTCTGTACAGGCCGATGCCAGCAAAGCAAAAGACACCGTCCCATCCGCCCCATCAGCCACTACCCTGGAAGACAAAGTTGCGCAGCGAAGCATCATGCCCGCTCCCCCAAAAGCTGTCGATGGCGACAGCAATTTGCCAGCCAAGGCCATGAAGAAAATGGAGGCACCCACGCTGAGCGCTGATGCTCCGCCTGCCGCAGCACCGGGTGCAGCCGCTATTGCCTCTCGTGCTTCTCCACCCCGAGCGCTGAAGGCTCCTGGCGGTATGCCGGCGCAAGATATGGCAAACGCAGCCCCAAAACTTGCCAGCAGCGGGAGCGGTCCTCAAGAGGCCATGGATACCGACGAAAAGAGAAAACGAGAAAAGGCAGATGCCGGAGTCGAGGCGTCAGCCGCAGGCAAGCCGATGGCTGCAGGTTCTGCCATGGCAGTTTCTCCAAGAGGTTTGGGGGGGCCACCAGAAGTTTCCGGCAAACAATCCTTGGGAGTCATGGCGGGCGCTCTGCGAAAGCAACAAGAATCTGTAGAACTCCAACGGTCGAACCAATTTTTTGCAGCCGACCCCAATTCGTCTCGCAACTTACAAGAGTCAGGCTTAGGTGCGCCTTCTTTTGCCCGCTGGAACGAAGAAGACCCACAAATTATTTTTCGCCTACCGCCTGCCATTGCAGAGAGTACTTCTCCGATTCAGATCGACGTAAGTTCCAATGGGCAAGTTGTCGCGAGCCAGGTCGTCGATCCGCGTGCGGCCAAGCAGGGCGAACTTGCAGTCAAAGTTCCTGCGGAGGTTCAACCACCGCTAGTTGCAGAGTTTTTTGATGCAGCCCATGGCAATATAGTGCAATGGAAAGTGGAAGTCCCACGTGAAACTGCCGAGGCCTCAAGCCTGTTTCGATTCGGAGGGATTCAGGAAAGCTACACCCCAGGGCAGGATGTCGAACTAACCATCGAACCCCCTCCGCAAGTCAAGCCGTCTCAGGTTACGCTCCTGGGAATCCAAGTCGTACAAACCGAACTGCTTGCTGACCATTTCCAATTTCAGCCCGACACGTCGGTGGCCAATTTTGGACGCCTGTCGAAGTTCAATAAAGAACAACGGAGTAAGGGAAGCGAAAATGAGTTTGGCAGTGTCGACAATCGCCGTGCAGGTACCAAGGAAGGGCTAGGGCTGGATGCCGCTGGCGAGGAAATCTCTGAAGGCGCTGAAAATAAACTGGCCCAATCCTTCTCGGGTGGTTTAGGGGCGCTGGGCCATCGCCAGCCGACAAGTCGGAAATTGACCGGTTCGCTGCATTGCCACAAACACCCGTCCTGCTGTTAAGCAATCAACACGAAGCACAGGCTGCACTAAGCCGCGCACTCGACAAGCAAACACAAGCAACGACCCTGGCACGAAACATCCTGGCGGGATGTAGCTCGATTTTGGCCCTGGTATTCTTGGGACTGGTCGTTCGCCGCTGGTTGACGACCTCTGCTTCGAACACGCAGCAATGGCGATCCAACGTTGCGTTTAGCGGCCTAGGCTTTGTCAGTGTTTGCGTGTTGCTGGTGATCGCTGGAGTTCAGCTTCAGCTCTTTCCCGCAGGGAACAAGACGGTCGCGATGGGCATTACTCCTGATGCTGCCGCGCCGCCTAGTGGGCCGGCTCCAAGGAACCGCTCCTATGTCCACAACCAACCACGCGAAGAGGCAAATGTAGCGCCGCGCGACACAGCCTCTCCTCGCTATCAAGAGAATCGGCTCGCGGAGCAAGCCAGCGAACTCCTTATGGAAAGTCCGGCGGAGCCGAGCACCAAGCGGGAAAGCCTTAGCCGCGAAGCCGGAACAGACGCACTGCCACTTGCCAAAAAGGGAAAGGACTTTGATACCCCTGCCCCTGCTGTTGATGACAAAGCCGTCGAAAAAGAGAAGCTGGCTGCACCAGCCTCCGGCGCCGCTATCGCTGCTGTGGATGACAGAGTTTGACTATTCAAACGCGAGTGGTGTTCCTGTTAAGTTCACCCTTCCCGAACAGGAAGCGGACTATACCCTCATTATCCACGCCATCGAAAACGGTCAGCTTGTCACGCAGCAAATCCCGATTGCTAGTCGCAAGCCGGTTGTTGCTGCCGAAGCCGCTCCCGTCGCAGACGAGCCAGCTCCTGCTGCCCCAGTTCCTGCCGAGGAAGCTAAGCCAGCGGAGCAACCGGAGTAAGGCCAGCGGTCGAAAGTGGCTCTGCCAGCGGCACCCACGTTTTGCAGCCTGAAAAACTGGGAAGCTCGTTCACTTCATACGGCTGCGGCAACTGATACAGCTTCAGCCGCAGCAGAAATAGTCCCGGCACACGATAAAAGAACTTCTTCTCGATCGCGGGGACCGACCAAATGTGCTCTCCCTCAAGGGCGAGGACTTCGTCGAGCGTTTTCAAATAGGTCACTTCGGTTACTGCCGCCAAAAGTGACAGCCGCGCGATACGCGATGGCGGTTTGCTCTCTTCGGCAACTTGCAACAGCGATGCGGCCGAATCAATCACGTTTTCCGACGCCTGATGAAAGGCCGTGGGATAAAGCCAGAAGTGATTGTGCTCCACTTGAAAGCCCGCCGGACCTTCATGAATGCCCCCTTTGCGTAGCAGCAAATTCTGCCGACCACTGGCAAGTGCTTCGCAGACGACGGCCCATTCCTTAAACGCCCAGCCACAAGATTCGGGAAGTTCTAGTACGTTGCGATCCACCATCACAGAGATTTCTTCTTTCGTAGGACAAAACAGAATGGATTAACGATGCAATTGCAGTTTTGACAAAGCTTCGGCCGTCTTCGGCTCTTTTAGCAATGCATAAAACTGTTGGGTTGCCGGGCGATTGATACGCAAGGCGGGGCTGACAAAGTCAAAGTGTTCTTCGGCCAACGGCAAAAACCCAAGTCCTGCGGCCGTAGCGACCGTTTCAATACAAACGCCCCAGTCGCCTCGATGTTGGGCAATGGCGGCAGCAACAGCATGATGGCTTTTCGGCTGGATCGCATAGCCGGCGGGCTTTTTGCCGCCAAGCAATTGATCAATCAAAATACGTGTGCCGCTGCCGACATTGCGGTTGATCATCAAGCACTCGGGGTCGGCAAGTGCGTTTTGAATCGCTGCGGCCGTCGTTTGCTTTTCAAAGCGAGTGTCGCCCGGACGATAGGCGATCCCCTGCAAACGGCGATAGCCGGCTGTGAGCTGAAGCGGCTCCTTCACAAACGGCACGTTGTAAGTTTGTGAAATCGGATCGAGCAAGTGAATCCCTGCGACGTCGCATTCGCCACGCCGAGCCGCTTCGAGCCCCGCCATGGAACCAACGGCAAGGAACTTGGTCCTTAGGCCGCGAACTTGAAGCTCGCCTAACAACCAATCCAGCCCGGCACATTGGCTGCCAATGACAACGATGTCGGCCAATTGCAAAGGGTCGGAAAGCAGAGTAACCGGCACGACGCTTCCGGCCGCAAGGATTTCCGTATGACGATCGATCGTTACAAAGCCGTCGGCGCGACTAAACGTGGTAACGCTCCCTGATCCTTTGCCCATGGGATACGCGGCCAGTGGAGCAGTATCCGAAGTTTTCTCGGCTGTAGAAGCTGCTGGCTGTTCTACAAGCCCGACCAGAAGATACTCCGTTCGGCCGAGTTCACTGTTGACCTTTACTGGCAACTGCGCCAGGACCGAAGGTCGCTGTTGTAATTTCCGGCCCGCGAGCGTGCGAATGACATCGGCAATGAATTCATGAAAGGTGAAGATCGCCGACGTGGGAAATCCGGGCAGGACCGCGATGGCCTTTCCCTGACTAACGGCAAGACAAATTGGCTTGCCGGGCTTGAGTGCGACGCCATGCGCGACAATGCCGGGATCGGTCAACTCTTGGACGACGCAGTAGGAAAGATCGCCCCCACCTTTGCTGGTTCCGCCGGAGAGCAAAACGAGGTCGCAATCCTGCAGCGCTTGCAAAACGTTTTGGCGAAGCAGAGCGAGATTGTCTCGGACGATCCCGAGCATGACAGGAATGCCGCCCAGTTCGCGCACAGAATCCGCCAAGATGCGGCTGTTGGAATCGTAAACATGCCCTGGCTTCATCGGCTCGCCTGGCGCGATGATCTCGTCACCCGTTGAAAGAATGCCAACCCGGGGCTGTTTGACAACGGCTACTTTCGAAACACCAATCGCGGCCAAAACGCCGGTCTCTCGACTGGTGAGTAAATCGCCGGGTCGTAGGACCACCTCCCCCAAACAAATATCGGTTCCTGCAAAGGCGATGTTGGCGCCACTAGCAACGGAGCGACGCACGAGCAAAGGGCCGGCATCCGAAATCACATCGGTATGCTCAACCATGACGACCGCGTCCGCGCCGCGAGGCAACATGCCCCCCGTCGCAATCGTGATGGCCGTGCCGGGCTGCACCGTTACCGTGGGAACTTTTCCGGTGGAGATCTCTTCGGGATGCAATTGCAACGAAACGGGAGCTTCTTCGGAAACGCCAATCACATCGGCCGACCGAACTGCGTAGCCATCCACATTGGAACGATCAAACGAAGGGACATCGACCGTAGAGCAAACGGTTTCTGCAAGCACGCGACCGAGCGATTCCGACAGGGGAATCGTTTCGCTGGGGAGCGCGACCGGCTGTAGCGCTTCCCAAAATCGGCGATGGGCTTCATCGCGATCGATCACGTTAAGAAACTGCTTTTGAGCCATGGCAGAAATTACTACTCGTTGTCGTAAAGATAAACGGTGACAGTATCGCCGGCAGGATAGCCTTCGCTGTCGGGCGGAACAATCACAAACCCATCGGCCCGCGTCGTCGAGGAAAGGACGGCCGCACCACTGATGGCGAGCGGTTCTACTTTTTCATCGACGAGCTTGACGCGCGCGTAATCGACGCGACCGATCGACGAAACAAGCTTGCGAGCCAGGGGCAAGTTCACGTGACGATAGGGCCAAGCGGCGCTGCGACCTGCCAAACGGCGAATCGCTCGACCCGCGAAGAAGTCATAAGCGCACAAGCAAGAGACCGGATTCCCCGGAAGCAAAAACACTTTGCGATGCCCGAGCAAGCCCATGCCAGTAGGGCTACTGGGACGCATGGCAATTCCATGTATGGCGAGTGTGCCGTGCTGCGACAAAAGCACCGGGGCAAGATCTTCTTGGCCAACGCTGGAACCGCCCGAGACAAGGATCACATCGGCATCTTCTTGCAAGGCTGCCAGAATCGAGCCTTCATCGTCCGAAATGATGCCGGGATTGATAACCACTCCCCCATCTCGCGCCACGAGTGCCGCAAGCATGGGTCCATTCGCATCGGCAATGCGATGGCCCGTGGGAGTCGTTCCTGCTGGAAGAAGTTCATTTCCGGTGATCACTAGCCGAACGCGCGGCGAACGAATGACCGGAACGCTTGCGATACCAATGCTTGAAAGCACTCCCAAATCCTGTGGGCGAAGCCGGCGCGGGGGAGTTAGCAGCGTTGTACCCTTTTGAATATCTTCGCCGGGAAAGCTGATGTTCTTGGCGGTGGGGACAGCGCTAAGTGCCTGGACATTTTCTGCCGTCGCTTCGGTCTGTTCGGCAGGAATGACGGCGTCCGCGCCGAGCGGCAACGGTGCCCCTGTCATGATGCGTACGGCTTGCCCCTCTTTCACTTCATGTGCAAAAGGCTGGCCCGGCATCGATTGCCCGAGGATTTTCAACGGGAGTGGATTGTAGGAACTTGCAGAGACAACATCGGCCGCACGAATCGCATAGCCATCCATCATGGAGCGAGCGAAAGCAGGGACATTCCTTTCGCTAACGATTCCCGAAGCGAGCATTCGTCCTGCCGCTGTCGCCAGGGGAACGCATTCACTTTCCAGTGGAATACCGGTTTGCTCATCGACCCAGGCAAGCGCTTCAGCGACCGGAACACGGCGCAAAAAGCCGCGCATTCGGACATCGCAGTTTTCGGTAGGAGGGCTTGGAGGTGACATGCAGCGAACAAAACAATCCAGCACAGACAGGAAAAAGGGAGGCGATCCCGGAAGCTCAAGGCCGCCGGGACCGAGCGTTCTATCATACGCAAAATCGACTCCCCTGCCCCGCCGATTGGCCCAATTGAGCCAACCGCCCGTTTTCGGAGGTTAAAAACCGCGAATCGGGCCGGCCTTGCTGGTGGCAAACCCATAAAAAACGGGTTAAACTGCCGCTACGCCGTGCCTAACGGTAGCCATGTGCCCGCAAGCGGCCATTTTGGATACCGCCAACGCCCTACGCGATTTTAACAAACGATGTGCCAGGCAGTTTTTGCTGGCGTTTGCGTCAAACGTAATTTTGTCCAAGAGGTAATGCCCTATGTCCTCCTTCCAAGGTTCGCGTCGTCAATTTTTGGCAACGGCTGGTGGCGCATCTGCCACGGCTCTGTTTGCGCCGTACTTCTTCTCGTCGCAAGCGATTGCTGACGATGCCAAGTCGGCCTCTAGCAATGATCGGCCGATCGTGGGCTGCATCGGCGTAGGTGATCGCTGGAATGCGGTGGGACCACAGGCTTTGGAATTTGGTGACTGCGTTGCCGTTTGCGATGTCGATACGGCCATGACTGACAAAGCCGTAAAGACCGTTACCGACAAGCAAAGCAAAGCAGGCCGCGACCGCAAGGTAGAAGTCTTTGGCGACTATCGCAAGTTGCTGGAACGCAAAGACATTGACATCATCACGATCGTGACGCCTGACCACTGGCACAGCAAAATCGCCATTGAAGCGATGCAAGCTGGCAAGGATGTCTACTGCGAAAAGCCGTTGACGCTGACCATTGATGAAGGAAAGCAAATTCGCAAAGTGCTGAATGCCACGGGGCGTGTATTCCAAGTGGGTACGCAGCAACGTAGCGAAATGGATGGCCGCTTTTTGAAGGCTGTCGCATTGGCCCAAAGTGGTCGCCTGGGAAAAATCACCAAGGTGAAGTGCGTGATTGGCGGCGCTCCTACAAGCGGCGAAATTCCTAAGGCTGCTGTACCGTCAACCCTTAACTGGGACATGTGGCTGGGCCAAGCACCGATGACGGACTACTTGTCGGGCAGCTTTGGCAACAACAAGAAGTATCCTGAATCGCGGACGCATTATGAGTTCCGCTGGTGGTATGAATACTCCGGCGGCAAGATGACCGACTGGGGCGCGCATCATATCGACATCGCTACTTGGGCCATTGGAATGGATCATAGCGGGCCAACCTCGGTTGAGGGAACGGCCAAGCATCCTGTTGAACTGAAAGATGGCGTGCCGGTTCAAACGAATCGCTACAACGTGGCGACAACGTTCAACGTGAAGTGCTTGTTTGCCAATGGCGTGGAAATGGAAATTGCCGCTGAAGGAGAAAACGGCATCACCATTACCGGGACCGACGGCGAGATCTTTGTCAGCCGTGGTGCCCTGCGAGGCAAGGCAGTGGACCAACTGAAGGAGAAGCCACTTCCAGAAGATACGCTGACGAAACTTTACAAGGGAAAGAAGCCCGGCAATCACATGCTGAACTTCTACGAGTGTGTGAAGACTCGTGAGCAACCGATCTCGGACGTGGAAACCCATCATCGCGCCATGACGACGGCTCACTTGGCCAACATTGCCATTCGCCTGGGACGCAAGCTGAACTGGAATCCCGAGACCGAGCAAATTATCGGCGACGATGCCGCCAACAGCTGGCTGAAGCGGGAACAACGCAAGGGCTATGAGATTGTGACGTAGCTTTACGGCCCAAAAACCACTGGTTTTACAGGGTTTTCAGGCAGGACAAGTGTCCCCTGTGACACGTTAGCTCACAGGGGTGGTCGCAATCCAAGGCCGTACAAGGGCTTGCAGGAATTGGAAAAAAGTCTCTTGAACTTTCTGGGACAAGGACGATAATGCCGTTATGAGTCAGAACTTGTATTACTTTTGGCAGTTTTACTTTACCACCTGCAACCCAGGGGCCGTGGAAGCTATGTAACCGTAGCCAAACAACTTAAAAATTCCGCAGCCCCGGGACTGAAACAGTCGCCGGGGTTTTTTGTTGGAATGAGGGCTGTTTGGTGGGTTTTGCATACAACTTAGCGTCGCTGGGCGAGGGGAGTTTGAACTTTTTGAGTTGGTGGCATGCGAGTTTTTCGGTTTGGAATTTAGGGCGTCCAATTGAAAACGAGCGGGCTGGTTGAATCCAGGATTTGGCAAGGGATTTGAGAATGATTACTAAACTTCGCCCGCAGTTTTTGAGCACACAGGAGTTATTTTCGATGATCGTCGTGATGGAAAAAGGGGCTACGCCCGAGCAAATCAAACACATGGCAGAGCGGGTCGAGTCTTTGGGGCTGAAGGCGCACTTGATCGAAGGTACTGAGCGAACCGTCATCGCGGCCATCGGTGAAAAGCGAGCTGAAATGAAGGAGTCGCTGGCCAGTGGACCTGGGGTGGCGGAAGTCCTGCCGATTTTGGCTCCGTACAAAGTGGCCAGTCGGGAAGTCAAAAAAGATCCAACGCAAGTTGTCGTGAGGGATTTGAAGGTGGGTGCTGGGGTGATTGGCGTGATGGCCGGCCCGTGCAGCGTGGAAAGCGAAGAGCAGATCATGAGCTCTGCCCGGGCTGTCAAGGCAGCGGGGGCGAAGTCACTGCGAGGTGGTGCATTCAAGCCACGTACGAGCCCCTATAGCTTCCAAGGGATGAAGGAAGAAGGGCTTAAGCTACTTGCGCTGGCTCGTCAAGAAACGGGCCTCGCGATTGTGACCGAAGTGATGACCAGCGAAGACGTTGATCTGGTTGCGAAGTATGCTGACATTCTGCAAGTTGGTGCCCGGAACATGCAGAACTATCGATTGCTAGAGGCTGTCGGACAATCAGGAAAGCCGGTGCTTTTGAAGCGCGGCCCCAGCGCAACGGTGGAGGAGTTTCTTGCTGGCGGCGGAATACATTTTGAACGAAGGCAATCCGAACGTGATGCTTTGCGAGCGCGGCATTCGAACCTTCGAAACGCACACGCGATTCAGCCTGCCACTGGCAACGGTCCCTTACCTACATGCCAAGACACACTTGCCAGTCGTCATTGACCCAAGCCACGGCACAGGGCACACCTATTTGGTGCCGGATATGACTTTGGCGGCGGTGGCTGCGGGAGCGGACGGCCTGATGCTGGAGATGCATCCTTGTCCCGAAAAGGCGATGAGCGATGGATACCAATCGCTGAACTTCTCCCAGTTCCAAGACACCATGGATCGGGCTCGCAAGGTAGCAGCGGCTGTCGGAAAGACGATGTAGGCACTGCCAACGGATGGAATAATTCCCAGGCGTGCCGACCAGCGGTGCGCCTGGGAGCTTTCTATTTGGCAGCGGTTTCCGCATCGGAAGCGTCGGCTTCCGCCGGCTTTGACCATTCGCTGAGGAGGCTGGACAACTGCTGTTGGTCCGGTTGGGCGAGTGAAGCCAGGATCGACATCGACTTTGGATCCCAGGCGATGTGCCCCTTGCCCCCTGTCGTGTCGAGGACACCTTCAGGAAATGCGGCTTCGGCACGGGCTACGATGGCAGGTCCATCTTCGGCCTTTTTCACGAGCTTGCTGGCAGGATAGATCTCCACTTCCAAACGCTGCCCGAGTGATTGGCGAGAGACAATCTGTAGCGTTTCCGAATCGACGGCGCGGAACGCCAACTCCATGGGGTCGAGAAGTTTTTTCAGGGCAGCTTTCACGGGTTCATTCTCTACGACCAACTGTCCTTCCCCATCGGGTGTCCAGCCGGCTTCTGCTAGAGATTGCCAGTCCACCAAGATTCTTAGCTTGCTGGCAGCCTCAAGGCGAGACAGGATTTTGACGAAGTGCGTCGGCTGGGAGAAGTTAAGAGAGACCGTGGTAGATAGCTTGGCCGCAACGGCATCCGACCTGGGTGTCAGATCGAATAGGGCTGGGGGAAACTTGCTCTTTACGGGCAAATGGCGCGCAACACGGAGCTTTTCACAGATGGTGAACAGCCGCACATAGCTGCCGTAGGAGGCATGTACTGCAAGTGAGTCCTTTGCGGACGCCAGAGTAGGCCCCATCACTTCTTCTCCGACTTGCCAGCCGTCAGCATCCACAAGTTTGGAAAGCATGTCGGCAAGTGCAATCGAATCTTGCTCATTGTTGCCGGTGAGATCACCCCAAGCGATGGACTTTGTTTGCAATGCCTCGGGCTTTTCGTCGATTGGCCGAACTACCAACTGCTGATCGACAACAATCGCCGTCAGATTGAGCGGCTTTAGGATCGAGTCCAGTGCCTGACCCACGGTGGTTTTTGTTTGCTTGCTGGTGATTTTTGTAGTGGGTGAAACCTTGCTGTACGGAAGCAGGTCGGGGTCGAGCGTGATGGGAATGGTTGTTAGGTCTGACAAAACTTGAAGGACATCGGCCAAAGGTGCATCTTCTAGTTCTAGACCAGGGAGTGGATCGGCCAAGCGTGCTGCTACATCGACCTTGCGTGGAACAGGCCTAGGAAGAATCGGCTGGGGAGCGACTTCGACCTCAGCAGGTTTGGCAACAGCCCCTTCCATCGGAGGCTTGTCGGTAACGGGTGGCATGGGGGGAGGTGCGATCGCTGCATCCTCAGGAATATCTTCCCCCAGGAGCTTGCCGAACTCGGACAAAGCATTGCTAGGAACGCCTGGAACTGCAGCCGCCTTCTTGGGGCCGTTCGGGGCGGAGGGCGGCTCTTTGGGTTCAACGGCGGGAGTGGTTGCAATGCCGAGCGGGTCATCCGACTTTGGCTCATCCGAAGAAGGCTTCTCGGCAGGTTTTTCGGGGTCTTGAGGGACCGCTTCTGCAGAGGGATCTGGGGATGCAGGCTCTTCGCTCGTCATTTCTTCGGCAGGCTTTTCTGTCGGGCCCGCGGCGGGATTGGCTTCTGCCGCAGGAGATTCGCCTGGCGGGGCTACTGGCCCGCCTTCTTTCCCGGGGACCTCTTGGCCACTTGCACCAGGGGGCGTATTGGCGTTCGCCTGAGCGATGGTCTTGTCGGGTTTGCTGGCTCGCAAAAAGTACGAGAGGCCCAGGGCCACAACCAGGGTAAGGACAACGCCTCCTGTGAGCGAAACCGCCAGCAGCACATAGGGACTGCGTTTGGGATACGAAGGCCGTTCGGGAGATTCGTCGGCCGTTCCTGCAGGGGCTGCCGAGGCAGAAGGTGCCGTGCCAGCAATCGTGGCAGGGGAAGCGGCCACCGGCGGCGCAGGAATTGTGCCCGAGGAAGCGCCGGACTTGCTACTCGACGCTGGCTTTTGTTCCTTGGGAACGGCGGTCGGCTTAGGGGAGGCTGGCTTTGGGGCAGCGGCCTTGGAAGTAGCCCCTTTCGCCAGCGTTACGGAAGGATTGGCAGCCTGCGCCGGGCCCGCACCGCGTGGCATTGGAGGGGGTGGCTCCGCAGACGCGGATAAAAGTGCGTCAATTTCATCAAACGCGCCCCCCAACATCGGCGGCTGGCTCTTCCGATCTACAGGTTCATCTGGAATCGCCATGCTGTCGGTGACGGTGATTTCATCCTCACGTCCGGGGCGGACATCGCCGAGCGGCTTCACCAAAATCGGGCTGGCACATTTGGGGCAATCGACAACCTGCCCCACCAGCGAACGATCGCGGACGCGCAATTTCGCCTTGCAGGAAGAACAGGTCAGCGAGAAACCTTCCATTCGTGGTCCTTCCGTCTTTTGTCACCAGCCGATGATCCTGAAACGCTTTAGGCAAAACCCAAGTGACTAAGTAAGCGAACTACTTACTTTTTGTCTTCTTTTGCACCCTTGGGCATGAAAACGGCGGGGAGTGCGTAGGACTTCTTCTCTGCCATTTGACGAGTCGTAATAAGTACCAGCCGCTTGCTTGGATCGTCGGGATCAGGGCCAAGCACCCAAATTAGCTTTTGGTCAAGTTCGTCGGGAGTCTTCACTGTCGTAATCGGGTTGGCCCTCATCACCAGTGCTGTAACAATCTCTCCAACGGTCTTGTCATTCTGCATGAAATCTCGAATCGATTGATTGCGGGTGATACCATCCAATTGCAGATCGTCTCCTAGGATCTTGATGCTGAAGTCCACAGGCGAACCCTTGATCAAGTCGGCGACCTCTGTCCCCAGATCACGCATCGCAAATTCCAGCGACTGCTGAGCAAAGCTAAACGAGGTCTTGGTGGTCATCACTTCTTCAAGTGTCTTTACCTTTGGCTTGTCGGTCGTGGCGGCAGCAACCGTAACTGCGCCTGGGGCAGCCGCAATGAGTAGCTCTCCACCTAGTACCAGATTGTGGGCAGCAGTAGGCGGCAAAATCGTATTGATGACCGCCTCATCATTTTCCACACCGACGCGGAGGTTGGAATTGAGCTTGGAGATCATGAAGGGATACTTAAACCACAGGCGATTCCAGTACGGCAGTGGTGCCAGACGGGCGAGATAGTCGGTCAGGTTGTTGGGAACCTGTTTAAGCCGCTCGCGGAACTCTCCCGCCAGTTGAAACTTTTCCTTGTTGAGGGATGCCAGGAATCGCATCTCAAGGAAGGTTTGATCACCTAAGTGCAGACTTACCAAACCACCCTTGAGGTCTTCGCCAAAGAACCAGGCAAGCGGCTCACGTAGCTTTTCCCGCTCATTAGTGAGAAGGGGCTGGCCATCGTCATTAAAGAAAAAGGAGGGATTGAAAAGGATCGAGACATGACGCAGATCATCGGTGGCCCGACGCAGCTTTTCGATTTCGCGGAAGAGGACAGGTGGCGTGCCGTTGACCTTGGCAACCTCACGAACATCAATCTGGTCTCCCATCACAAAGCGTTGCTGTGGCTCATCGCCCGAGGGAATGAAGTACGACCAAGCAGCGCTGGTGTAGAGCGTTCGGTCCCCTTCTTTGGCTTCCGTGGGGTTGCCCCACTTGGTCAGCATGTCGGCCGTTTCAAAGGGGGCCTTCGTTTGAACCACTACCGAGACGCGAGGAAACTTGGCATCGTTGTTGTGGAAGGAAATGATGACTTGTTGAATATCATCAAGGGGAATCCCACAGGCAGACTCCCACGTCTTCAGGTTGTGCGCCAAATAGTGGGCCCAGGGCTTGAATCGTGCGTGGACCTTCCGTGCTGGCCATGAGGTCGGCAGGGCGAGCAATGATAAAGATCTGTCCTACCGGTGGTACGCAGCGGAAGTTGACCGCCTTACCCGTTGTGGGTGAACTCCATAAGGTTTGACCATCATCGGGAACGACTTCTTGGGTCACCCCTTCTTCGGCACTGGCCATCTTTCCGCCGGGACTTTTACCTGGGCCCGTTCCCTTGTCGACAGGCGGAGTAACTGGCGTTTCTTTGCCGGGAGTTGCTACCGCGTTACTGGCATTGGTTGTGGGAACATCGGGTGTGCCACTATTGGCAGGGACAGCTGGCGTGCCGGCGTTTGGATCGACATTGGCCACTGTGTTTTCATCCGACTTTGGCTGTGAGCCCCCGCCGGACGTTAAAACCCAAATGAGAACCCCCAGCAATGCCACTGCGGCGACGCCACCGCCGACAAACAACGGCATCTGGCTTTTCTTGCGGCGCAACGTAGCCGATGATTTGGACCCCGTTGAAACACCAACGACGGGACCTGCTGCATTATCGCTGGTAGCGGCAGTATTGAGCTGAAACGGAGCGGCCGCACTGGCGGATTGCTTTTGAGCCAGCGTCGCCTGCTTCTGACGGATGAACGTTTCGAAACTGGACAGCGATTCTGGTGCAGCGGGAGGCTGAATATAGAGTGTGCTAGGGTCGACAAATGGTGTGAGTTGCTCTGCCACAATCGAGGCGGCCTGCAACCGAACCTGCGGGTTCTTGGCCATCATGTACGCCACGAGCATGGCCAACTGCGGCGGAACGCCAAACGCCTCCAGTGGGCGAATCGGCTCTGCAGCATGACAATGGAGTTTTTGCTGCAAGCTGCCGCCTGCAAAGGGAGGATTGCCAGTCAGCAACGCATACAACGTGCAACCGAGCGCGTACACATCGGTGAGAACGTCGGGCACACGTCCTGGCTGACAAAGCTCTGGAGCCATGTAGTCGGCCAAGATGGCAATGCGGGCGGCATCGGCCGGCGAATTCCACGGAATCGGCTCTACAGGAACGTGGGGCTCTAGCAGCAGTTTCACTGCTCCGGGCTGTGGCGGCGTGGATGGTTCAATCCAGATTTGTGAAGGACGAATATCACCGTGGACGCGGCCGGCTTGATGGAGGGAAACCAGTCCGAGCGCCGCAAAACGAACGAGGCGACAAGCTTCGGCCGGCGAGACGCGTCCCGATGCCAAGAGCTGATCAGCTGAGTTGCCGCGCAGGTCCTCTCCTACTAAAAGCTTGAGCGTGGAGAGGTCGACGGGCTCGAAATAGCGCTGCACATACGGAGAAACAATGGCCGAAGTGGCCAAGGTATCGGTGGCAATGGCATTCCAAATAGCGGCATCTTGTACGCTGGGGTCGGAAAGGAACTGCAGCAAGACGGGATGCCCCGTTGGGCGATGCACCGCACGAAACTGTCCTGCCAAACGACCACGATCGACGCGGTCGTAAACGAGATAGTCGCCGTACTGGAAGGGACCGCTTCGCCCTGCCAAAAGGATCGTCGCTTGGTACTTGCTTAGAACATTTTTGCCAACCAACCACTCCGCGACATTTTGGGCAACGACTTTGTCACCCAAGCTACGGGCGGTCTTGGACTTGGCGAACGTTGCGTGCCACTGCCGACACTGGTCTACAGTTAGCAATTGGCTGTCTGCCAAAAGCCGCCAAAAATCGGGAATGGAGAGAGACATAGTGTGCCGCAAAACCTTACGAAAAAGCGAATATCGTTTCGAGGTAGGATTTCGGAGTCGATCCTACCCGGCATTGTGCAAATAACTACTTCTAATTTAACACCTTAGAGCCACCGTTGAAACGCAGTTCTGCCCAGGAAACCTCAGATCGTGCGAATGCGGTCTTGCCCCGGTTTTCACGCGTATTTTTGGTGAAGGAACCCTCTACGGCAAAGCTGCTGTCCCCATAAACGGCCTGGCTTGGGGAATTCTATCCTGGCGAAACGCTCAGGAAAGGAAAACGCTAACGACTGTGACGGATGGTGGGGAAGTAGTGTTTGTCAAACGTTTGAACATCGGCATTCACGAGGGCTCTTGTCCTGCATGATAGAATACCCATAGAGGTGGTACAGAGGCACTTCCTTGCAGAAGTGGAGGTGGGAACACCCCCTTGGAGGATTTCTCCAGGAGCCCCCTGCCGCCCCAAAGAACCGTAACCTTGTGGACCCTCCCCTGGAGCTTGCACCATGAAACCCTATGAAGCGACGCGTCTTTACTTTGAACGGGCGGCAGATCGCTTGGGGCTCGATCCCACCATGCAACGGCTGTTGCTCTCACCTAAGCGTGAAGTCCAGGTAGAGATCCCCGTGGAAATGGATGACGGCCACATCGAGACCTTAACCGGCTATCGAGTGCAACACGACAATTCACGCGGTCCGATGAAGGGGGGCCTGCGGTATCACCCAGATGTCGACCTCGACGAAGTTCGAGCCCTAGCCACTCTGATGACCTGGAAGACTGCCGTAGTGGACATTCCGTACGGCGGAGCCAAAGGGGGCATCGCCATCGACCCACGTAAGATTAGCGCAAAGGAACGCGAGCGCATCACCCGCAAGTTCGTGGACGAGATCCACGACATCATCGGCCCTGACAAAGATATCCCCGCGCCCGACATGGGGACGGGGGCACAAGAAATGGCCTGGATTCGTAATCAATACGAGAAATACCACGGCTTCAACCCTGCGGTCGTTACGGGCAAACCCGTCGAGCATTACGGGGCCGAGGGACGCGAGGAAGCAACCGGCCGGGGCGTGGGGATTTTGGCGTTTAAGTTTCTGGGAAACCTGGGCCGTAAGCCACAAGAAACACGGGTTGCCTTGCAGGGCTTTGGAAACGTCGGCTCACATGCCGCAAAGTTCCTGTACGAAAGCCAATACAAGATCGTGGCGGTGGGTGATCATACTGCCAGCTACTACGATCCCCAGGGGCTCAATATCCCAGCCATGTTGACGTATTCGCTGGCAAACAAGGGGCTGTTAACGGGCTACGACGGCGCCACGAAACTGGAAGCCAACAGCTTGCTTGAACTGGATTGTGATCTGCTGATTCCGGCTGCGCTCGGCGGGGTGATCACGATGGCCAACGTGAACCGAATCAAGGCTCCTTTGATTATCGAAGCGGCCAACGGCCCAATCGACCCGGATGCGGACGACGTCCTCCATGCACGCGGGGTCAAAGTCCTGCCGGACATTTTGGCCAACGCTGGCGGTGTGACTGTTAGCTACTTTGAGTGGGTGCAGAACCTGCAGTACTACAAATGGTCACTCATCCGTGTGCGTCAGGAACTTGACCGGGTAATGTCGAGCGCGTTTGAAAGCGTTTGGCAGGAAGCGATGCAAAACAAGGTTAGCCTGCGTACTGCGGCCTACATGATTGCCATCCGCCGCGTGCAACGTGCTGCCATGCTGGCCGGGATTGGATAATCTTCAAACGACGCTTATTTAGGGGCTGTATCATGATGCCACTGCTCAGCATCCGCCCCTACGACTAGGTGAGCTTTACCTGCCGGCTGGAAGATTTTCGACTTTTCTGATTTTTCCGGCAGGGGAAACTCAAGTGTCTGTGCTGCCACGCCGATAACCATGGGCGTGAGGGCTAGGGAATCTGGGAAAACTTTAACGGCAAGGACCTGACCTGCCGGTTTCCAGTGAACGAGCCAGTCCTATCTGCCATGGAGGGCAGTGCAATGGTGACTTCCGCCAATCCAATGCGAGCAATCGCGAGCTCTTTGGGGCTTTGCTGTGTAGTGGGTGTTGCACTGTGTTCGCTCGGTTGCACATCTATGGGCAAGCCGAATTATGCGGCCCTCGACACCCAGATCACTAAGCCAGGCATGGCGGAAGCTGGTAAGCAAGCCGGCGCCGATGCCAAGCCTGACAACCAAACCTTCTATCTGGAGTTCCGTGGGGACAAGAAGAAGCCGATCATGGCCAAAGGAACGCTCACTGGCCCAACGACCATTCAGCAGGCGATGCAAAAGGCCAACGCCTTCAAGAAGTACCGTCGGTTGACGGCCGAAATCCAACGGCCGCTTCCAAATGGCTCGACCCATGTACTCCCTTGCGAATTCGACCTGGCCACTCGCCGCATCAACCCACAGTTCGACTATGCCATCCTTCCTGGCGACAAGATCGTCGTCTCGGAAGATACCAGCACCATGATTGACGACATGTTTACTGCTTCGCTCGGCCCAATGGGCAAGCGATTGCTCGGCAAGCAGCCAAAGGGCAAGCTCCCGTCTCAATACAAGATGTCCGAATAGAGCATTTCGGCTGTTCCGCAGGGGACAACCGGTGAGGACGAAAAGGGAAGCGAAGTTCGCTTCCCTTTTTTCGTTGCTTCATGCCAAAAGCAGAGCCCTTGAAGGGCTATCACAATCGTTGTCGTTACAGCATCTGGTTCCCACGCGGCACGTAGGACCTGCTGGAATTTGACCTAGCGTCTTTTACGGCACTGAGATAGCCGGATCGGCGACCACCACGGCCGAGGGCTTTTGTGCCGCAACGCGCCAGCGTGTGTTGAAGAGCCAGATCATCACGATCAGCAGCAAGCTGTTGAGGACGATGGAATAGCCATAAAAGCCAAACACCATCCACCAGTTGCCAACTTTTTGCAGATCGGCCAGGGCGTTTACTTCGCCCGTGCTTGCATCCAGAGGAACCGCAAACGACGAAGAGAACGGACTTAAAAAGCCGGTCATTTCCACTATCTGCTGGGCACGTGTTCCGGCGAAGAAGGTGCGAGCAAAGAAATTCGCTGCCACCGGCGCACAGAACATCGCAATGATGATTGTGTAAGTCGTCATCAAACTCGTTGAAGTCTTCTGGAACAAAACGGAGCAGAAAAGTGCCAGCATGGCCGTCGTCACACAAGTGCACAGGATGATCACCAGATAGGCCACCACCGAGAGCGGGTTCTGCCAGAACACAGGGACCAAAATGCTGGCCAGAAGAACAGGCCAGACCAGAAACAACGTCAGCACACTGGAAACACGCAGGCCGGCAATCAGCTTGCCCGAAAGGATCTGCATTGGGCTAATGATGGTGGTTAGAAGCAGGTCTAAAGTTTCCCTTTCTCGCTCACTGGTCACACTTCCAGCCGAGAAGACAGGCCCCACCAGCACATTGAAGATGATGACATAGCAGATATACCAAGCGGCATATTGCGGGAAGATATAAAGGCAAACGCCCAAAAACGGAATCGCCAGCACCATGCTGATCTGGATTACCAGACGCAACATCAAGGTACCTTGGCTGAAGATCTCGCTACGCACTTCCTTTTCGTAGACGGGATTCACATCATCTTCCATGAGGTCTTCACGCTTCGGCGGCGCGAACAACTTGTCAGGAAACTGATCTCGCTGAATGACCAAGCCAACGGCTTGCTGTGACTCGTGCTCAAGGTCAACAACATCTTTTCCTTCGGCACCTACATCAGGTGGATACAGCAGCAGGTTGCAAGTCTTCCAGTAGATAATGCCGCTAACAATGGCCGCGACTAGTGGCAGCAACGTCACGATGAGTACCAGTCGCACGCCAGCAAACGTTGGCCCCGACATTTGCAGCCAAAAGATCACGCCACCAATGGATAGTGGAAGGATGATCAAATAGGAAACAACCAATGCAGCGCTCGTACGCTGGAAGAATGCACTAGCACCGATACTAATCATGCCAAAGGTGACCACCGACACCGCCAGCGCTACATAGGCGGCAAGCAGTTCGTAGATCGACACACCTCCCAGTGGCAGACAGATCATTGCAATCGGGAGTGAACTAAAAATCAGTACCGACAAATGTGCCAAGCCAGCTGACAGCTTCCCCATCACAATGCTGGAAGGCAAAAGCGGACTCGCCAACAGCATCTCGTAGGTCTTTCGCTCTTTCTCTCCCGTGATGGAGCCGGCCGTAAAGCTGGGGGTCATCATCGACGCCAACACATACTGGCCAATAAAAAAGAGATCGACCAAGCGGCGCGTCTTTTCAGACGATTCGCTGGAGGTCAGGTCGAGGTGCGTCGTTTGCGGCCACGCCACATACACCACCAAGGCCAATGCCACTTGGTAAACCAACAGCAGGAAGAACCCTCGCGCCATGCGAAGGTTGACCAGAAGCTCACGCTGTAGAACAGGGTTTTCCAGAAACATGTCGACCTATTTCGGGGACAGCCAGGAAGTACAAAACCGTGCCAGCCAACTTTCCGCAGAAGAGCCCAAGAGCTCGGCCGGAACCCATGTAAGTCTACACGTTTTTAGATCATATTCATCCGGCTATGCGATCGGCGTTTCGCCTTCGTACAGTCATGGCAGACGCCATTGATGATCAGCCGGTGTGAAGTCACGCGGAATTGATGCTGCCGAGCCACTTCGTCCCGCATGGCAATTAGGGCATCATTTTGAAATTCCAGCAGGCGATTGCACTCCGTGCAGTGAAAGTGGTCGTGCTGGGGATAGCCGTAGTCATGCTCATAGACGGCCCTGCCGTTGAGCGAAAACTTTCGCAGCAGGCCCGCATCGACAAATTCGGTCAAGGTTCGATAGACCGTCGGCCGGCTGACATGCCCTTCGCTACCACTGGAGGGAAGCTGCTCCATGAGCTGATCCGCGTCAAAGTGCTCATGTCGGCTAAACACATGGTCTACCAGCGCAAGACGCTGCTGGGTCACTCGCATCCCACGGCTTTGTAGATACTCTACGAAGCGATCTCTTGGGGAGAGGGAGACCTGAACGCTTTCCAGAGGTGCTTCTTCGGATGACATGACCGCCGCCGGTTGATAAGAAAACAGGAATCCGCTTTGGCCACCCAGAATTGGAAGGCACCATCCACTCAAGAACCCGTCAAAACAGCAGCTTATTGAGACTTGCCGCCGCCAAAACACTGAAAAACGCGAACATTTCCCAAGTCAAAGGATTCCTTAGTATCAATAAGATTCTAGACCCCCAATTGGCCACGACAAGCCGGGGGACCCAAAAGAGGCCGGGAAAAAGTCGCCGTCGCTGTGCGGCGGGACGGGCATAAACTGGGCCCAGCGACCCCCTAAAGACAACAGGGAGCCCAAGAAACGACAAAAGGGACCGAGTGGATTACTCCGGGTCCCTTGAATCTGAGGGGGCGGCAGGCACGGGGCACTACCGCCAATTTGCGGCAAAACTACGCAATCTCGTCGAGTAGCCGGCTAAGGGCCATGTCGAGATTGTGTTCGGTCTCATAGGTACCGTTGGCGATACGAGCCTTGATATCCGCCACGCGATCCGCACGGATCTCGGGCAGGTCTTTGACTTGGCTCACCAGGTCGGCTTGCGGGGAAATGTCCAGTTGATCAACTCCCTGAGTCGATGGAGCGGCAGGGGCAGCAGCGGCCGTGCTACGATGCGGGGCGGCCAGCGACTGGGCAGCGTGGACGTGGCTAGTTCCGTGAATATACATATGGTTTCTCCCTTAAAGCTTCGTGCAGATTAGCGAGAAGGCGTAAAAAACGCCATCCCAAACCGTTCCACTTAAAAGCCCTATCGTTGGCACAAAGACCCGAACACGACACAGGGAGGTCCCAAGGCACTCACGTTTTAGCAACCCAAAATACCCAGTCTTCCCATACACTACTTCACATTTGCAAGTGAGTGGCAGGAAACTTTAAAAAAGGGCTATTTTGCTAGCGTTTCAAGAGTCTGGACAACCATCCCCAAAGTAAACATCACAGGTTCAAAACTCGGCGTCGCTATTCCGTGTCAGGGGAGTTCCATCCGTAGCAGGCAAGATGACTTGCGGACGCTAGCATCAATCTGATGCCTGACTTCATCGGACACACTTACTGCCAAGCTCAACCCAATCTGAGCGGTATCTTCCTGTACCGATTTCCGGGACCTAAGGGAATAGAGGGGTTAACAACGAAGGGTCGGCTTTGACGGAGTGATGCTGCCAAATGACAACCCACTTCGATCACTGTTGTTTTTCAGCAACAAGCCGCCCCTTATTTCCTCCTTGAACACCCAGCCAGAGGCCGCGATTACGATTCTCGCGAGCGTGGCAAAGTCTGCCGGATAGTCTTATTACGGCAGGCGATGCCAAACGGTTTGCCCCCCCTGTAAGTTTTTTTATCAGGACCCAGGCGATCTCTCCATGAGTCTGCCAAATGGAGGGCATCTCTCCAAAAACCACCCTTTTGGGCGACACCACTCGCTACGCTCATTTTTCGCCTAAAACCCGCATGCTGATTAGCCGGAACATTACCCCTGGAAATGGGTTTACACTTTCGTACGTAGGAGTTTTCAGTTTTGGGGCAACACTCCTCTCCCTTGAATTTCGCCTCCCCATCTCTTGGAGCGTGATATGAAGAAATTTGTGACCGGCATCTTTACCGCGGCCGCACTCCTTGGTGCTTCGCCTTTGTTTGGAGACGAGCCAAGCCTGTTTGAACGTCTCGATAAAAACAAGGATGGTTTTTTATCTGGCGACGAAGTTGGTGATGAGCATAAAGCGTTGTTTGAACGCATGGTGCGTGTCGCCGACAAGGACTCCGACAAGAAGCTAAGCAAGGACGAGTTCGCCGCAGGCCAAAGCCAAAAGGAAGAGAAGCGTCCAACGTTTGGTGGGCCAGGTGGTGGCGGGCCAGGACGTGGCGCCGGCATGCGTCCTGAGGAAGTTTTTGCCCTGTTCGACAAAAACAAGGATGGCAAACTAACGCCAGACGAAGCTCCTGATCGGATGAAGGAACACTTCTCCAAGATCGATCAAAACGCAGATGGCGTCATTGATGCGAAGGAATTGGAGCTGGCACTAGGTGCCTTGCGGCAAATGGGGGCCTCGGCTGACCCACGCTTCCTGGACCGGATGTTCTCCGAACGTGATGCCAACAAAGATGGCAAGCTGACAGCCAGCGAAGTACCCGAAGAACGTCGTGAGATGTTCACTCGCATCCTGAAGAGCACTGGTAAAGATCCCGAAGCGGGCCTCACCAAAGAAGAGATGGCCAAGTTCATCGAAAAGATGACCAAGGGGCCACGCAATCAAGAAGAAGGTGAAGAGCGGGCTCAACAAGAACGCCGCCGCGAAGAACGTGGTCCTGAAGGTCGGGGCCCACGCCCAGATGGTCCACCACGTGAAGGGCGCCCTGAAGGGGATCGCCGGCCAGACGGAGACCGTCGCCCTGAAGGGGATCGACCACGCGATGGCGAGCGTCGACCTGAAGGCCGTCCCGAAGGTGACCGTTCACCAGATCGACGTCCCACGGCCGACCATCGTCCAAATGGCCCTGGTCCGCACGGCCCTGGCCCCGGCATGCATCACCACCTGCCCCCCGTGTTTGCGCGCTGGACGCCAATCATGATGGCCGCATTACCAAAGAAGAACTCGAAACCGCTGCCGTTCACCTTCGCAAACTCGACCGAAATGACGATGGTGCGCTAACGCCAGACGAGTTGTTTGCCCCACAGCACCCAGGACAGCATGGCCCTGATGGACGCGGTCCAGGTCCAAATGGTCCTGGCCCTGGCCCTCGTGGTGACCGTCGCCCCGAAGGAGACCGTCCACGCGATGGCGAGCGTCGACCAGAGGGTGACCGTCCACGTGACGGCCGCCCGGAAAGTGATCGTCGCCCCGAGGGTGATCGACCACGTGATGGCGAGCGTCGTCCTGAAGGAGATCGACCACGTGATGGTCGTCCTGAAGGGGATCGTCCACGGGACGGTCAGCGCCGCCCCGAAGCTGGCCCAAACCATGAGGAATTCCTACGCCGCATGAAAGAGGCCGACAAGGATGGCAACGGCAAGCTATCTCGAGAAGAGGCTCCAGAACGCCTCAAGGCGAACTTCGAACGGATTGATAAAAATGGCGATGGCCAAATCGATGAGGCCGAACTGCGTGGCATTCTCGAACAGGCGGGGGGACGTGGCGGCGAAGGGCGTCCTGGTGGTGATCGCGGCCCGCGTCCAGAACGAGCTGACAAGGAATAGTCACCCAAGTGTCAGCCTTTCCTGGGAATGTTTTTCACAGCAACCCACGGAAGGATTTAAAACAACCGTAAAGGCCCTCTTGGTTTTCCAGGAGGGCCTTTTTCGTGGAATTTCTGCGGTATTTCTGGGCGAAACGATGCGGCCTGCTAAACACCGTCACGACTGCGGTAATCCGCGTGAACCTTTTCACCCCTTCAAGCCTCTTATAATTGAGTAGGCAGGAACAATGGGTGCATGAAAAGTGTTTCGCAGGATCGCTGCCACGCTTTTCAACATCGATCGTTCACGCCTTGTTCCACTCTCCATCGTTTCTTCGCATCACACGACTACAGAGAGCGAATAGCATTCAGGCGCGACCATGTCTCGATCTATCAAACTGCCAACCGATTTGATCCTGCAACCTGAAAGTGACTTGGGGAAAATCCAAGTCAACAAAGAGCGGTATGACGCGTTTGCGACTAACCTCAACGCGCAACTCATTACGCTAACGGCCCGGATTCAGGAGCGTTGGCCCATGCCAGAGGCGATGCCGCAACGCCCCGTCGCTCCGATTTCTACCAGCGAATAGGCCCTGTTTAGCCGTTTGGCTTTCGACCAATACAGACCAAGCACATGTCGTCGTTTTGAGGTGCCTTTCCGAGAAAGCCCCGAACATCGTCGACTAGCAGTTGTCCAATGACGAGGGCCGATGCCGAGTTTTTGACAACCATCTCACGCATCCGGTCGATGGTAAAGAAGGCCCCTGCAGCATCCATGGCTTCATTGATTCCATCGGTATATAGAATCATCACTTCGCCCGGCTCAAGCTTTACGACGACCTGCTCATAAGAGATCGCATCGGTGATTCCCAAGGGCAAGCCGGCAATCTGATCGCTGGGCTCTTCAATTTTACCGTCGACCTTGCGATGGAGCGGTGCCATGTGCCCCGCATTGACGATGGTTACTTCGTGCTTGATCGGATCGAGCACCACGGCAATGAAAGTGACAAACCGCTGAATGTTCAGCGCACTTAAACGCTCGTTGAGCCGGGTGATTGCCAAAGCAGGAACGGGTTCGGTATAGAGCGAGAACCGCGTCTCTGCCGAAAGCTTGGCCATCAAAAGTGCAGCCGCAACGCCGTGCCCTACCACGTCGGCAACAACGACAGCAACCTTACCATCCGGCAAAGAAATGTAGTCGTAGTAGTCTCCACCAACTTGGTCCGCAGGTTGGTAATAATCGAAGAACTCATACCCGGCAATATTGGGACGACTATCCGGCAAAAAGCCGCGCTGAACTTCGCGGGCCAATTGCATGTCACGATCGACTTCCTTTTGCTTCAGGGCCGTCTCGTACATTTGCGCATTTTGGATCGCAATCGATGCTTGAGACGCGGTGCTGATGAGCAGTTCCAAATCCTCGGCCTGGAATCTCTGCCGCTGATTGAGCGTGTCAATCTGAATCGCGCCCAGTGCATTCCCTTCACTATCCAAAAGCGGAGCACACATCATCGAGCGGATGCGAAAGTCGGCGATGCTTTGACTCATTTCGAAGCGTTCATCGGTGGCGGCATCCGCCGACAAAATCGCCTGCTTCGAATCCATCACGGTCCGAATGATCGTACGGCTAATTCGAATCGATTCGCCGGTATCATCCTTGCGAAGCCGAACCCAGCGAGGAATCAGCTTGTCATCTGGCGTTTTGAGTACGATGAAGCCGCGATCCGCTTGCACAAAGATCTTGAAGAGGCTCTTCAAAACTTGGGGAAGAACCTCTTCAAGCGAAAGCGCTTTTCCCAGGTTCTGGGTGATTTCAATCAGAGCGGCGAGCTTCACCTCGGCCGTGGCGCTAACATGCAGACTTCGGCCAATGGAAGAAACATCCACCGACTTGAGAATGTTCGAGCCCCCCCTGACGAAGCATCGTCATCCATCATTTCCGTTCCCATACCCGCGCCATCCACCATGCGAGCGGGAGCAGACGGAGCCAGGGGAACATCGGCTTGATACAGATAGGTCACTTCGCAAACACGAATTTCATCGCCAGCCCGCAGCGGACGGCGGCCGTCGACCTTTTCTGTCTCTAGGTTGAGATAGGTGCCATTACGGCTTCCCAGATCCTCGAGGGTATAGCCAGCCCCTTCCCGGATGAGCCGCGCGTGCCGACGACTGACGGCCCCGACGTCAACCAAGATATTGCACTGGCTGGGGTCGCGCCCCAGCACATATTCGTTCTCCGTAAGGGAGTAGCGCTGCCCCTGCTGGGGACCATTCATCGCCTGTAGATAAAACATGGTGGGGACAAGCTCAAAGGGGAGAACGCCGATCAACCTCGGTGCAGACTCAAAACAGCCTGATTCTACGGGCTAGATAACCAAAATCAAACTAGGAGCGGCACCCGACAACACCCTCTAAGCGACGAATTTAGCCGCCTTTTTGGCCACGAGGTGGTAATTACACAAAAAAGGCCACCATTTCTGCTTGGCAAAAGAGCCGTCCTCGTCATTCAAAATCCGTCTGTGGACAGAACAGCCCTCATAACCCCTACAGTCCCTGTTTGAATAGTCAGCTTGCGGGCAAGAAAGAGACCAAGTCAGGGGGTGGGTTTGTTTGCTAAGACCAATTAGCGACCTAAGTTTCCTCTGCACAACGCTCGGAGCAACCGCTCTCCCGTCGGCCTCCATTAGGTCCCTCGACGCCTCGTGTTTCCCTAGTATTTCACCGCAGAACCCGACGCATGAACATCGTCAATTCACCCACTACGGCCGAAATCCACGACCACGCCGGGAAGGACCCTGTCAGCACTACGGACTCGCGTCTTAATGAAGTTGCCGACCTTCTTAGTAAGCTGAATGTTCCACCGGTACTTTCGCCACAGGCGCCGCTGCCAACGCCCGAACAGGCCCACGAAAACCACCTAGCAATGGTTCGCCTGGGAATCGCCAGCAGCCTTTTCGGAGCCTTGCGCGCCAAACATCCCGCAACCGCCTCGCACTGCATGCGCGTGGCCATGGGAGTTTCCTCTTGGTCCCTTTTGATGGACCTAAAGCCACAGCAGCGGGATGAGATTGAAGTTGCCGCGCTCCTGCATGATCTGGGAAAGATTGGCGTTCCCGACCGCATTCTGCTTAAGCCCGATCAACTAAGCGAAGAAGAGTTTAGCTACGTCGATCAACATCGAAGCATCGGCGTGGACATCTTGCGCGGCTGCTGCGATTCGGAAAGCCTGCTGGCCATGGTCCAGCATTGCAACGACTGGTACGACGGAAGTCGGCGTGGCCAAACTTGCAGCGGCAACGACCTGCCGCTCGGTTCACGGATGATTGCGATCGTGGATGCGTTTGATGCCATCACGAATGACCAAGTCTATCGACATGCACTCTCTCGCGAGCATGCCATGTCGGAGCTATTCCAGAATGCAGGGCGTCAATTTGACCCTGAGCTGGTTTCTGACTTTTGTACGTTCATGAATGCCGACCAGATCAAGCTGCACACCGTAGTCGCCTATCGCTGGCTCAAACAACTGCATGCGGAGCAGTCCAATGATCGTTGGCGGCTCTGCAGTCGGCCTGTCGCGGAAGCCGAATCGACGGGCGACGTCTTTCAGCACAAATTGCTCGAAGCGATGCATGATGCGGTGGTTTTCATCGACAACACCATGCGGATCACCCTTTGGAACCGGGCTGCAGAGCGGCTAACCGGCATCTCGGCCGAAAGCCTGCACTATCGGCACTGGTCCCCTGCCCTGATTCACCTGCGTGATGAAAACCAAAAACTGTTTTCCACCAGTGAATGTCCATTGACCACATCGATGCAGCGCCAGGAGCAGACCGTCCGTCGCCTTTCGATGATTTCTCGCGGAGGAAGTCGGACCGACATCGATTGTCACATCATTCCCGTCTTTGGCACGGGGGGCGTTCCACTAGGGGCTGCCATGATGATGCATGACATCGCCACGCAGGTTACGCTGGAACAACGTGTGCAATCGCTGCACGAACAAGCAACGCGCGATGCCCTCACCCAAGTTGCCAACCGGGCGGAGTTTGATCGCACCCTATCAACTCGTGTTTCGCAGTGCGTGCAAAAGCGGCTACCGCTGAGCCTGATTATTTGCGACATCGACCATTTCAAAAAGGTCAACGATACCTTTGGGCATCAAGCCGGCGATGCTGTACTGATTGCTTTCGGCTCACTTTTGAAGCGTCATGGCCTTTCGGGAGACCTTATCGCTCGCTACGGCGGTGAAGAGTTTGTCATCCTGTGCGGCGACTGCAACAATGCGACTGCTACCCGCCGTGCCGAGAAGATTCGCGCCGAACTTGAAGCCATCCAGCAGCCTGCCCTTAATGGCAAATGCCTTACGGCCAGCTTTGGCGTTACCGAGCTTCAAGATGGTGACACCCCAGAAACGATGCTTCGCCGTGCTGACCGTGGACTGTACCAAGCCAAGGCCAATGGCCGAAACATGGTGGTTCAGCTGGGTGCAGGCATTCGCAGTGATTCCGCAACCCCAGAACGACGGGGCTGGTTCTCTTGGTTCCGCTCTGAACCGATTGAAGACCTTGTCCAGCGTACGCTTGTTACTGCCGTACCGCTAAACATCGTCGGGGAAAAGCTACGCGGCTTTGTGGCTGATCATTCGGCCGACATCAAATCCCTCGATGAAAATCACATCCTTCTTGAAGTCATCGCCTCGGCGTCTCTCATTGGACGCCGTGATTCCGATCGCCCAACCCCCTTTTGCATGGACCTGCGACTTGAAGAATCCAGTGGCAATGATGCCAAATCACGGCGGTTTAGTCGCACACTTATTCACGTTTCCATTCGCCCCGTTCGCGGACGCGATCGGCGCCAACAGAACATGCTCGACATGGCCCGTCGACTGCTGGGAAGCCTCAAGTCCTATCTCATCGCCCAAGAGATAGAAACACCAAGCCAAACCGCAACGACCGTTCCGGCGGGTCATTAGGGCGGCAATACTCCAGCAGAACGGCCTGACGACTACTCGGACGTCCCTTGGAAGAAACGCTCTTCCAAGGCTCGCCACAGCATCAGCAGGCCCATCATCAGAATGAGCCCCAGCCCAAGCAGCATGGGGACCAGCGACCCAAGAGAAAAGATCTCTCGGGCAAAGCCATTCCAGACGCGATCCCAGCCAACCACCACCATCACGCTGGCCAAGCTCAAGTAGGGACCAAAGGCGATATCTCGCCGTCCGCTGAATACCCACTGTGCCAGAGAAACAAACAGAGCAGCGACGGGCGACAGAAAGAAAACGATCAAAGCTGCCTGCCAGCCCAAAAACGCCCCAATCATCGCCATGAGGGTGACGTCACCAAATCCCATCGCCTCTTTACGAAGAGCAATCTGTCCGATGATTCGGACCGACCAAACAAGGCCGCCACCAAATCCCATTCCAATGACGGATGTGATCAACGCGGGACGCACTTGCGGCGTCAAGTTCCACGCAGCAGCCATCGCCAGGGAAGTGATCACCACAATTCCCAGTAGCAAATAGGCATAGCCACCTCGGAAAAACGTGGCGCAGTAGTAGGCGATCCCCTTTTTTAAACCACGACGCAGCGTGCAAAGTGCAGGTACCAGCGAAATGGCCCAGGCGAATACAATCAGGCAGCAAAGCCCCAATCCCCAGCTTTCCAGCATCCAGTGCGGAAGCTCCCCCTGCGAATCGACAGCGCAAAACGTCAGTCGATCCACCGTCTGTATGGGCAACAGCGGAAGTGGCGAGAGACAGCTAAACGCAATCCCCAGCAAGGCCCCTGTCACGGTCACACTATCGGGTATGGTCTGCTCATCAAAGTCGATAAATGTCGCAACGAGCAGCCCCCAAAACAAAAAAGCATGAGCGACAAACTGCCAGAGGAGTTGCGACTGTATTGGCTCAAGCACAAACGCTAAACGCATTACCTCAGGAAGCAAACCGCCTGCCAGTTCATGCCGACAAAGCGCCACCAGCCCGACGGCACATGCCACTTCAAGCAGCAGTGGCCGAACCCAAAACAACAGCCCATGTACTTTTTCGTCGCGCCGGAGCGATAGCCAGCCCACAACCGGAACGTAATCCAGCCAACTTGCCGGCCCCGCACCAGGTACTCGCTTCGACCACGGACTAATCGCGCGGGGAAACCATGCCAGGGAATAGATGGCCCAGTTTGCAAGAGCCCCCAGAATCAGGCCGATACAGGCCAAGATCACCGTTTGCCAAAACGCAGATAACGCCAAAAATGCCATTACGACCGGGCCTTTTGTTCTGCGGCTTGATCGGAGGTGAATGGTGCCGTGGCTGAACCCGTTGTTTGCAACTTCCACCAATGGGCGATTTGCGACGCAACCTCTGCCGGCGTTAGATGATCAACAGCCACTTCAAAATCGGCCGACTCGGCATAGAGCGGGCGACGTTTTTCAAGTACGGTCTGCACTTCCCCCAGCACCCCTTGAGAAGTCAAGCTGGGACGATTTTCCTTGGTGGCGGCGTCGGCTTCCAGTCGTGCGGCCAACACTTCGGGCTCTGCTTTGAGCCAAACGGTCCGGCCTGTTTCTCGCAGCACTTGCCGATTCTCAGGGCGCAAGATCACTCCACCACCAAGGGCCACAATCCCTGCAGTTCCTTGGGAAAGCAGCTTTAAGGTTTCGCTCTCGTGATTGCGAAACGCGGGTTCACCGTCGTCAGAAAAGATCTGAGCGATACTCTTTCCAACACGCAATACTAGCTGTTGATCGGCATCGACCCAGGGGAGCCCTAGTTCCTTCGACAAACACGCAGCGACCGTGGTTTTACCACTGCCGCGATAGCCAATCAGGTACAGATTCATCGGACGATCAAGTTCCGCCAGTTTTCCCAAAGAAGTCCAGCCCCGCACCAAGATTCGCTTTTGCCCCGACTTGCCCCCCTGCCCTTTTCCCTAACTACGTGCAGCGCTAATCGCGCGGCGTACCACGTTACGCATCACTTCTTGTGGAGCATCTTGACCGGTAAACAGCTTGAACTGCAACGCAGCCTGTCCCACAAACATATCCACGCCCGTGATCGTCTCACAACCTTCTTCACGTGCTTGCTTGATCAGCAAGGTTTGTTCGGGGTTGTAAATCGTATCAAACACCACCATACCATGGTGCAGTTTGGAAGCCTCAAACGGGGTTTCATTGACGTTGGGATGCATGCCAACCGGCGTGCCATTCACCAGCAACTCTGCCTTGACGGAATGCCGAGCTCCCCAGGCAATCGACTTGCACTTGGCGGCATGGGCTAGGTCGTCGGCCCGATCACCCGAACGCGACGTGACCACCACATTGGCACCCCGCTTTTTCAGGCCATAAACAATCGCCTTCGAGACGCCACCTGCTCCCAGGACCAGTGCCGTCTTGCCGGCCAGGGTCGATTCCCCTTCTGGCGTTTGGAAAGCTTTATCAATGCTCGCCATCGCAGCCCTAAAATCGGTGTTGTAAGCGACAATACCATCGTCGCGCCACACTACCGTATTGGCCGCACCAATTTCCTGCGAAGCTTCGTCGTACTTCCCTACCAGTTGCAGGATCTCTTCCTTGTGTGGGATCGTGACACTCAGTCCCTTAATTCCCAGCTCGCGGCAGTCGTTCATGAACATGCTCAGCTCTTCACGCGGCACGCGGAAGGGAACATAAAGCCGGTTCATTTTGAGGTGCGCGAATGCCGCATTATGGATTTGCGGCGAAAGGCTATGGGCCACAGGATCCGCAATGACGCCGTAGATTTCTGTGTCTTGATTGATGTTGTCGTAGTGGTAGATGTCCCGCATCTGGTCAAAACTAAGCTGACCGGGGGCCATCGCCCGTTCCGAATGAAAGGTCGCGTAGGTAAATGGCGAACCAAACTTGGCACCCAGCAATCGCGAAGGAAGGCCAATCTCTCCCATGCAAAGCGCAACGGTCGGAACGCGACTGTAACGCATCATCCGTAGCATTTTGAGATTATCGTGGGGGCTATGCGCCATGGTGGCGATCTTCACCACGTCGGCATCCATAGCCGCCATCTTCGAATGCAATGCCGGCAGGTTCTCAGGCGTTTCTTGAAAGTTGTGATAACTGATAATCCGCTTGGTCTTACCAAAGCGTGGAACCGAGGCAGCAATATCTTCCTCAAGGTCGATGTAATCTACCCCGGCAGCAATCGCCTGACGGATCAAAAGCATCCGCTCTTGCTCCGTACGTGCCCATTTTCCACCATCTTGTGGACGACGACACGTAATCACGACTGGACAGGCCTTCTCGGCCAAGATGCGGGCTAGATTCACTTCCCGCACAATAAAGTCCAGGCGCAGCTCCACTAGCTGTGCGCCTTGCTCTGCCAAGTGCTTCAGTTCGGCAATCATGTGCCGATGCCGACCTCTACCAATGCTTACACAAATCATGGCAACTCGCGTAAATCTAACATCACCTGCTTTTTGGGGGGAATCTTTCTAGAGTGACGGATTCCTACCAAGATTTCAAGGACAACCACCCAAAACAACTATACCACTAAGTGCGTTTAAACCGCTTATCCAACTCTTCCCGGCTAAAAACCAATGACGTCGGCCGGCCGTGTGGGCAGTGGTGCGCGTCCTGGCATAGATGACGCTGCTCTAGCAGCGAGGTAATCTCTTCGGTCGACAAATGGTCGCCCGCCTTCACCGCTGCCTTACAGGCGATCATGTGCAGCAGTTCATCGAACAGGTCGCGCAGGTTCGGCGCCTTGCCGGCCGCAATCAGCGGCTCAATCACCTGCCGCAACAGTTCCGCTGGCCCCATGTTCGCCAGCATGGCCGGATAGCTCGAAATCAGCACGGTGTCCCCGCCAAACGCTTCGATCTCGATACCTAGCTTGGAGAGCACATCGCGAGCCGCCAGTGCCGCAGCAGCCTCTGCAGGCGGCAACGTCACGGGTTCAGGGACAAGCAGTCGCTGGGATTCGAGCGTTCCGTTTTGCGTCCGTTCTCGCAGACGCTCGTACAAGATCCGCTCATGCAGAGCGTGCTGATCGATGACCACCATCCCCACTTCATTTTCCGTAATGAGGTAGCGATTATGAATCTGAAACCCCAGGCCAGGGCGCTGAACCGGTGCGGCAGCGGGCGGAGCAAGATTAGAAGGCGCACCGCCAAAACCAGCTCCTTGCGGCAGATGTGGCGCAGAAGGGGCTGCAGGCTGGTTATACAAAAAAGCTTCGGCCGGATTCCGCGGCGAGGCAACGCCGCCCAGTCCTGCTCCATAAGCGGCTGGGGCTGACGCAGGTACGGCCTGCCAACCAGCTGAATCTGTCGCAACGTCCGCAGCGGAATAGGGCATGGCGCCCCCCACCGCAGCATACGATCGATCGAGCCGATTGATCTGTAGCATTTCTTCGGGAGCGCGATCAAACCGCAGTTCTAAACTCGCTTGGCTCTCCTCGCCAACATCGGCCTGAACACCCGTTGCGGCCGTCGGCAGAGTCCCCTTCGCCCATTCGACCAACTCACGACGGTGCTGGTCAGCACGCTCAGGATCTACCAGTTCGGCCGATGGGGCATTCCCCGCCGACGACTGCACGATGGCCGTCAAATCGGTCGTGAGGAACTTCTTGCGCAGGCTTCCCAGAAGCAGCGAATAAACACGGCCACTATCCTGAAACCGAACTTCCAGTTTCGTCGGGTGCACATTGACGTCGATCAGGTCCGCCGGCATCTCCATTCGCAAAAAGGCGATGGGAAAGCGTCCCGTTAACAGCAGTCCGCGATAAGCCTCGCCCAAAGCGTGCTGAAGCGCCCGGTCACGAATATGCCGCCCGTTCAAAAACAGGTACTGCATCCGGTTATTGCCGCGACTGTGCTGCGGATTGGCCACAAAGCCACTGAGGTGAACTTGCTCATCCTTGGCGTCCAAGGGGATCAGCCCTTGCTCAAGCTCTGGACCAAAGAACGCACCAATCCGTTGTCGCCAAGAATCAACCGGAGGCAGATCATACAGCGTCCGTTCCAAGTGCTTCAGCGTGAAGTGAACATTCGGATGCGCTAAGGCAATACGCGTGAATGCCTCGGTAGCATGCCCCACCTCTGTCTGTACCGCCCGCATGAACTTGCGACGGACCGGCGTGTTGAAGAACAGGTTGCGAACTTCAATCGTCGTGCCGACCGGTGCAGCGCAAGGGACGATGGGCTGAGACACACCACCATCCACCACCAGCTCTGCAGCGGCTGCCTCGTCTGAAGTTCGACTTCGCAGGGTGAACTGGCTTACTTCTGCAATCGAAGCCAAGGCCTCACCGCGAAAACCAAAGCTGCTCACCCGAAACAGGTCATCGGCATCCAAAATCTTGCTTGTCGCGTGGCTTGCCACTGCAAGAGGCAATTGCTCAGGCGTCATGCCACAGCCATTGTCGGAAATGCGAATCAGGTCCATTCCACCCGCAGCCAAGCTAACGTCGATCCGCGTGGCACCGGCATCAACGGCATTTTCCAACAGTTCTTTCACGACACTGGCGGGGCGTTCAATGACTTCGCCGGCGGCGATCTTGTTCACCACACTTGGTGGCAACTGACGAATGACAGGCATCGTGAATCCATCCTTTAAGCAACTTCGCCGCGGCCAAGATCGGCCCACAACTTCCTCAGGCGACTATCCGCAAATCGAAAACCTAGTCGCCAGCAGCGCTACCATCCTCTTTGGAAGTCCCCTGATACTTCTCCAGCTTGCGATAGAGGGTTCTGGCACCAATATCCAAAATCTTCGCAGCCTCTTCCCGATTTCCCGCCGTCAACTTGAGGGTCTGCTCAATTGCCCAGCGTTCGATGTTATCCATCGACTGCCCAATCAGCTCGCTTGGCCCACTGACCAATGCCGTGCTTCCCGTGGGCTCACTGCTTAGCTCGGCCAGTTCTGGGGGCAAGTCATCCACATCGAGCACGCCATCAAAATCGAGTACAACCATCGTCTCCATGGCATTGCGAAGCTGACGAATGTTGCCGGGCCAGTCGTACGCAAACAACCTTTTTGTAGCGGCCGGCGTGATCGACTTGACCGGCTTATGGTGCCGCTTGGAAAACAGCTTTCGAAAGTGATCCACCAGCGGAACGATGTCTTCACGTCGTTCACGTAACGCCGGCAGATGAATCGTGACCACCTTCAAACGGAAATAAAGGTCGCTGCGAAACGTTCCTTGCTTAATCGCATCTTCAAGGCTTCGATTCGTGGCGGAGACGACCCGAATGTTTACCTTCACTTGCTTATTATCGCCCACGCGCGAGATCTGATGATCTTCTAGCACGCGCAGCAGCTTGATCTGGGTCGAAATCGGCATGTCCCCAATCTCGTCCAGAAACAATGTCCCGCCGTTGGCATATTCAAAGGCTCCCATCCGATCGTTGACCGCATCGGTATAGGCCCCTTTCACATGCCCGAACAGTTCGCTCTCTACCAAGTTTTCTGCAACGGCCGCACAGTTCAGCGGAACGATCCGCTTTCCCTTGCGAGGACTATTCTGATGGATGGCTTGAGCGATCAACTCTTTGCCCGTTCCATTTTCGCCTGTGATCAAAACACTCACATCGGTGGGAGCGATTCGCTTGAGTCGCTCAATGACTGTCTTCATCTTTTCGCTGGCGTAGATGATCCCTTCAAAACCAAACCGCTCATCCAGTCGCTGGTTCAGTTCCAGGTTGGTTCGCTTGAGTCGAACGGCATCAGCCGCCTTCTCTACCACAGTCCGTAGCTTGGCAGGAGTAATGGGCTTTTCTAAAAAGTTGTAAGCGCCAAGTTGCATCGCCTCGACGGCCTTGGGAACCGTGGCATGCCCTGTCACCATCACGATCAAGCCATCGGGAAGTGCTTGACGGGCGCGAGACAAGATCTCCATCCCATCCACATCGTTCATCACCAAATCGGTGATCACGATGTCGAAATTCTCTTGCTCGATCTTACGAGCTCCCTCCGGGCCGGAAATAGCAACGACGCACTCATAGCCAACCTTGACGAGGCTCTCTTCCATAGCCATCGCCAACGCCGCATCGTTGTCCACAATCAGCACGCGTAGTGGAGGACTCACTAATTCGGTTTGCTTTTCTTCAGCCATGTAACCGATGATAGCGTACTGCCGGAAACGCTTCGAGGGGAAGCACCTTCCACAAGGCCAGCGATTAGGCGACAAAAGCCCGTTTACGAGGCCGTCCCAATCCGCGGCGGAGTCGGAAATTCCAGCGTGAACTGCGTCCCTCGCCCCACTTCACTGTGCACGCCAATCCGGCCGCCATGCGCCTCAATGATCTTGCGGGCCGTCGGAAGCCCCAAGCCGCTGCCACCAGATTTGGTGGTATAGAAAGTGTCGAACATCTTGATGGCGGTCCGCTCATCCATCCCAATGCCGCTGTCGATCAGGTCCAGAGCAACGCCTGTCCGCGTGCCCCGTGTCCGAGCAATGAACTGCCCGCCGTTGGGCATCGCTTCCAGAGCGTTTTTAACCAGATTTACCAAGGCCGCCTGCAACATCTCGCTGCTGAGCAAAATGCTGGGCAAATCATGATCCAAGTAGCGAACAATCTCGATCCCTGCTTCGCGTGCCTGCGGAGCAAACAGGTCGAGCACCCGCTCTACCTGCTCATTGAGGCTACCGATCCGTAGATCAAGGTTGCGCACCTTGCTAAACCGCAAAAAGTCGTTCAGCAAGTTCTCTAGCCGCGTGCATTGCCGGCTGACCATTTCAATCTTGGCCAGCGCCCGCCGTTCGCGAGGCGTCTCCGGAACGGCAAAGTCTTCCGCCAGCAGTTCCATGTTCATCCGAATGACCGACAGCGGATTTTTGATCTCGTGCGCAAGCGAACCGGCCAGCGAAGCCAGTTCATTGAACTGACGCCGCAGCTGTTCTAGCGACTCATCACCGGAGAGCAAAGATTCGTTCGTCACGGAACAACCAAGGGTTTATTGCTGGTGAAAAGGACCCGGCACGCCAACACAGTCTTCCCGTCGCAAGCCGAAAGGATCACTTCAGTTTAACAAAAAACCCCGAAGAAGGACGCCTTTGCCGCGAACCTTCTCCGGGGAATTCAAACTGTTGCAAATGATCGCACCAGGCCGCTAGGCCCAGAGCATCACAGGCTTAGCGACGATCACGTCCACCGCCACCGCGGCCGCCACGACCACCACGATCACCGCCGCGACCGCCACCACCATCCCGACGAGGACGGTCTTCGCTGGCCACGACAGGCTCACCGTGAGGAACGAGCTCGTCTGGAATGCCTAGCTCTTCGCAGGCCTTCCGGCGGCTTAGCTTGACGCGGTCATGCTCATCGACGTCGATGACCAGAACCTTCATCTCGTCACCTACGCGGCAGACTTCTGCTACGGAGCTGACAAAGCCGCCAGCCAATTCGCTGATGTGCACAAGACCATCGCGTCCTGGCAGGATTTCGACGAATGCACCAAAGTCCTTGATGCTGGTGATGCGGCCTGTGTAGATCTTGCCGATCTGGACCGAAGCCGTCAAAGCTTCGATTTGTGCCAAGGCTGCTTCGGCCATGGAACGTTCCGAGCTGGCGATCGTCACTACACCGCTGTCTTCAACCTCCAGCACCGTGCCGGTCGACTCTTGGATGGCGCGAATCGTCTTGCCACCAGGACCGATAAGCAGACCAATCTTTTCAGGATCGATTTGCGTACGGATGAGGCGAGGAGCGTATGGCGAGATATCGTCCTTCGGACGTGGAATCGCCGTCAGCATCTTGCGCAAGATCTGGATACGTGCATCACGCGATTGTTCAAACGTGGCCTTGATAATGTCGGTCGAAATTCCTTCGACCTTCAAATCCAGTTGGATACCGGTGATACCGTTTTGCGTTCCCGCAATCTTGAAATCCATATCGCCGTAGTGATCTTCGTCACCGATGATATCGGTAAGCAGACACCACTTCGAATTCGACTCACGAACCAGGCCGACCGAGATACCAGCAACAGGGTTGCTGATCGGAACGCCTGCAGCCATCAGGCCCAGAACCGCACCGCAGACCGAGGCCATCGAAGAGGAGCCGTTCGACTCCATGATGTCCGAGATCACGCGGATCGTGTAGGGGAACTCTTCTGGCGAAGGAAGAACGGGCTTCACGCTACGTTCGGCCAAGGCACCGTGACCAATTTCACGACGACCTGGAGCACGAATCGGACGAGCTTCACCCACCGAGAACGGAGGGAAGTTGTAGTCCAGCATGAACTTCTTGCTGTATTCATCGATCAAGCCATCCACGCGTTGTTCATCGCGAGCCGTACCGAGCGTAACGGTAATCAGAGCTTGCGTCTCACCACGTTGGAACAAGGCACTGCCGTGAACGCGTGGCAACACATCGACATAGCAGTCGATTTGACGCAGCGTCTTGTTGTCGCGGCCATCGGGACGAGTTCCGCTTAGGATCAAGTCACGAACCACGTTTTCAGTCAGATCATGCCAAGCGGTGTTAAACGCAGCGGCGCTAACGGCCCCTGGCGCAGCAGCGTCTGGAATGATTTCGGCTTGAGCCTTTACCTTGACCGCGCTAACGGCTTCGGCGCGAGCTTGCTTGCCGGTAACTGCCTTGGCAGCCTTCAGATCGCTGTAAAACAGCGACGTCAGCTTTTCTAGCACGCCGTCCGTAGCAGGAGCTTCGTAAGGCTTCTTCTCAATGCCCAGCTTCGACAGCAATTCGCGTTGCAGCGAGCAGATGTCACGGATGACATCGTGAGCAAACAAGATCGCTTGGAACATGTCGGCTTCTGGCATTTCGCGGGCAAAGCCCTCGATCATGGCCACTTCCAACTCGCTGCCGGAAACGATCAGGTCCAAATCGCTTTGTTCCAAATCATCTTGGGTTGGGAAGGCCAGGAATTGGCCATTCACCCGTCCGACGCGTACCGAGGCGATGGGCCCACGGAACGGCAGGGTCGAAATGAACAGTGCACAAGCGGCACCATTCATCGCAATCACGTCGGCATCATTTTGCTTGTCGCTGAGCCAGCACGATGTTCTGGCACTGAACTTCGTCACGAAATCCCTTAGGAAATAGCGGACGAATCGGGCGATCGATCAAACGTGAAGTCAGCGTCTCCTTCATGGTCGGACGCGTTTCACGCTTCAAAAAGCCGCCGGGGAACTTTCCCGCAGCTGCCGAGCGTTCACGATAATCACACGTTAACGGAAAGAAATCGGTGCCTGGACGGCTTGGGCCTGTCGTCACCGCATTAATCACAACCGTGTCGCCATACTGGGCTACCACAGCAGCCAAGGCTTGCTTGGCAATCAAACCTGTTTCAAACGACAGTACGCTGCCGCCAATCTTCTTTTCGACTTTAACTTTCACTTCCAATACCTATCCTTCGTTCTGTGTCCCAAAACAAAGGTGCAAGGCCAAGCATATGCCGGCCTTCAAAAGAGAGAGACTTCGAAAGGACTCTAGCAATCCACTGCCAGACACACAGAACCCATCTGTCGATCCGAGCACCGAAGATTGCGGCCGAAGTCCCCTTCCATTGACGCTAGTTGGCATCAACTTAGACTTCGACCATCGCCTGCCATCAAAAGCATTTAGCAGCGACAGGATGCCAGCCTTTCTCACCAAACCCATTGGCGATAGAAAGCCCGACGTCCCCGTTTACTTAACTTCCTTGTCCAGATGTGTGCCCAACAAAAGCAGCAATCTACGTTCACAAGAAACGCACGATGCATACCGGTGATTTCACCTTGGCAACACACCCAAAGGCACTGACGGCAGTTAGACCTGTCCTTAACATCCACCACAAAGCGTTGCCACGGGCCGGCAAATGCCAGCCCAAAAACAATTTCGCTTTGCGAGTACGAAAGTACTACTTGCGGATGCCCAACTTGCCAATGATTTCGACGTAAGCCTTCGCATTTACCTTGCGGAGGAAGTCCAAAAGCGTACGACGGCGGCTAACCATCGCCAGCAATCCACGACGGCTTGCATAATCCTTGTCGTGACTACGCATGTGTTCCGTCAAATGATTGATCCGGGCAGTCAAAATTGCAATTTGAACTTCCGGTGAACCCGAATCGCCCTCAGAGCGTTGGAATTCCTTGATCAACTCTTGCTTACGTTCATTGGTAATCGTCATTGGCAAACTGAGTTCCCCCACGAGCCGAGCCGAAGCCCAGCATCGGGATACGAATCTCCCTTTCCTAATTTACACCTGGGACTTTTCCCTAAAACCTTAACTCGAAAAACGTTAGCCCAAAAGTTTACCAACCACGGCCCAGTTTGCAAGACCTTAACGTTCCTAGATGCACCCCACCTTAGTGGCAAGAGAAATCACAAACAAACCCCAGACCTCCCAACCCTCAAAATCCAAACGCAAAATCCTAGACAAACGCTGGCACAGCACCCCCTTTCAGGGTTTAATCAAGTTTTCGGCAACCGATTACCTTTTCGAATATTTTAGGGCAGCCTTCTATGGAATGGTTTCTAGGACATGATGGAAAGTCCCTGGGCCCGTTCTCCTCGGCAGAAATTGCGACCATGGTCCAGGAGGGGAAAGTCGTCGCCGACACGCCGATCCGTCACCATGCAGATCCTCGCTGGTTTACGGCTGCCCAAATCCCAGGCCTACTTCCGGCCACCCCTGCGCCCGCAGCACCAGCCCAATCGCCCCTTCGCGTCGCCAAGCCCCTAGCCGCAACCTCGGCAGCACCACCTACCAAGGCTCCGCCGGTTCAAGCTCCGCCAGTTGCTGCACCACCCATTGCTGCCCCGCCGATCATCGCCCAGGCCGCTCCGTCCGGCAATTCGCTGCCGTTCCAAATTCGGACGGATACTCCTTCCGCCTCGAAGACCGCTGGCCCCAAGACGGAAACCAAACAACCCGCCACCCCGCTAACCCACGAAGAATTGCGGCGTCTCAAAAAACAGCGGGGCCAGCGCAACCTCATGATCCTGGGGGGCACCGCGTTTACGATCGTGGTCGTCACCATTCTCGTTTTCGCCCTTCGCTCCCGTGGAACCAACACCCCAGTCGCAGACTCAACCCCGGCGCCAGAAACCGCAGCCCTCCCGGAAACCTCGCTTGCAGCCGCACCCGCTGCGGCACCTACGGAAAGTAATCCTACGCCTCCGCCGGAAACTGCCCCGCCTTCGGCAGCAACCAACGTTACCGCTAAAAAAGCCGTCTCCGCCGTTAACCCGGCAATCGCAGAACTGCGGCTAGTCCGTGACTGGATGGATATCACCAAAAGAGCGGTCAACTTCAATTCCGTCAGAATACAGGTTACTAAAGCTTGGATTGCTGGAGATTTATCCGGAACCCCGCTCCCAGCTCCAAAGCCTGCCAGCAAGTTCGAGGCACCGCCAGAAGAAAAGCCCGCCGCGTCCGGTGAAGAATCTCCACCGGACGACAGCTACATCTTCATGGAAATCCAGATGACGAATTCGAAACCGGAGTCCTTGAAAGTGACCTCCTGGAACCAAGCCAGCAAAACGCCTGGCATTTTAACTACCGAAGACCTTACGCCTTTGGCCCCCATTCCTGCCGATCAGTTACCGTCGGGCTCCAACGAGCAAGAGCTGTCGCTTTTGCCCAAAACACCCTACATTCAAACCCTCGTATTTCGCGGCCCAGTGCTAAATGAAGGGCCGCTTCGCCTAGCACTCCCTCGCACGGCAATTCAGCCCAAATCTCAGGGCTATTTTTCCTTTGAAATTCCCACAAAGGTCTACAAGCCATCCCCAGACGAAGCTTTGGCCAACAAGAAGAGCCGCCAATCCAAGTTGAGTCCTGCTGAGGAGCTAACCGCACAGATCGAGGCATTTGGTGACCCGCCAGCCATGGAAGAAGAGAAGGCCGCTGCCAAACCGGCCGCCGGGAAAATGGCAAAGGAACCTGCTGGCGACGCGATGCCCACCGAAGAAATGATGGAAGAGGAAAACGCAACAAACCCAACGACAAAGAAAGCGGATTCCAAAACATCGAAAACCAAAGCCGCCCCGGAAAAGCCCGCCAAAAAAGTGCTCACCAAAGAGGAAAAACTAGAAGCTGCCTTTGATAAAGCGGTGAAAAGCATCTCGCCAGACGGCACCGAACCGCCCCCTACTCCGCCGGCCAACAACAAGACCAAGTCCACGCGCAAGTCAAAATAGCCTCTACCCTCGACACCTTGTGCCCTAGTCGCGAAACTATCCCTTAGGCAGTTTCACCCCGTTTTTCGCTGCCGTCCCCGCACATTTTTTGTGACTTGCGAAGGCGTGTTCGTTTGAAGGTTCTCATCACCGGCGCTGGCGGTTTTTTAGGGCAATACATTGCCGAGCGTCTTGTTGCGCGTGGTGACACCGTCCGCAGCTTCTCCCGCTCCCACTTGCCACAACTGGCTGCTTTAGGAATCGAACACCAGGCCGGGGATATACGCGACGCCGCAGCCGTCATGAACGCGTGTCAGGGCCAAGATGCCGTCATCCACACCGCCGCCTTGGCCGGAATTGGCGGCTACTGGAAGGAATACTTCCAAATCAACACCCAAGGCTCGCTAAACATCCTGGCCGGCTGTCAAAAACATGCCATTCCTCGGCTAGTTTACTGCAGCAGCCCCAGCGTTACCTTCGCCGGCACCAGCCAGTCGGGCGTCAATGAATCGGTCCCCTACCCGGCAAAATGGCTCTGCCACTACCCCCACACCAAGGCCCTCGCCGAGCAGGCGATCTTAAGCGCTAACGGCAAGCACGGAGTAGCAACCTGTGCCCTCCGTCCGCACCTCCTGTGGGGCCCGCGTGACCAGCACCTCATCCCGCGATTAATCGTTCGCGCACGGGCTGGCCAACTTCGCCAAGTTGGCGATGGAACGAACTTGATCGATGCGACCTACGTAGAAAATGCAGCCCAGGCCCACATCGATGCACTCGACCGCCTCTCACTTACATCCCCTGCCGCAGGCAAGGCCTACTTCATCAGCCAGGGTGAGCCTGTGAACTGCTGGAATTGGATCAACGACTTGCTCGTTATGGCTGGCCTTCCGAAGGTAAAACGCCGCATTAGCTTTCGAGCAGCCTATGCCGCGGGAGCCCTTTTGGAGGGAGCACACTGGCTCTTTCGAAATCCGGCCGAGCCGCGCATGACCCGGTTTCTAGCTTCCCAACTAGCAACCGACCATTACTTCGACATCACCTCGGCTCGCCAAGACCTCGGCTACAGCCCCCAGATCACCATGGCAGACGGAATGCAGCGGCTGAGCTCAATCCTGGCAAAACGAACACGCTTAGTCAGCTTCAATTTTCATCACAAACTCCTATTAATTCAACACTTACCGCACGCACCAACCACTCAGACCGCTCACGTTGGCGGCTTGTCAAAGTGACTCGCAGGCGGTAGTTTTCAGGGTTTATCCAAGAACTAAAAGAAGGCATCAGGGATGTACCTTGCTGGGTCACACTCGCCAGAAAACTTGCCCGATCACCTACGGGTTGTGATCACGGGCATCGGGCTTACTGCCCCCAATGGCAATAATCTGGCCGACTACCGACGCGCGCTCCTCAACGGCCAAAGCGGCGTCAGCAAGTACGAGATCCGTTACGTTGGCGAAACTCTTGCCGGCATCTGCAACTACGACGCCCTTCGTTACCAATCGAAAAAAGACATCCGTCGCGGCACGCGCGCGGGCAGCATCGGCATTTACTGCACGAATGAAGCCATCAAAGACGCTGGCCTCGACTGGGAAAACATCAACAAAGCCAACGTTGGTGTCTACATCGGCGTGACCGAACACGGCAACGTCGAGACCGAAAACGAAATCTACAACATCAAACAGTTTGACTACGATGTCAGCGTTTGGTCGCACCATCACAACCCACGGACCGTTGCCAATAATCCAGCCGGCGAAGTATCGCTCAACCTCGGCATTACGGGCCCGCACTACACCATCGGCGCTGCTTGTGCGGCCGGCAACGCAGGGCTAATCCAAGGGGCCCAAATGCTGCGTCTTGGCGATTGCGATCTCGCCTTTGCCGGCGGCGTTTCCGAAAGCATCCACACGTTTGGCATCTTTGCCAGCTTTAAAAGCCAAGGTGCCCTCGCCACGCACGAAAATCCTGCTCTCGCTTCACGCCCCTTCGATAAAAACCGTAACGGCATCGTCGTTGCCGAAGGGGGCTGCGTTTATGTACTGGAACGGCTCAGCGACGCTTTAAGCCGCGGCGCAAAGATCTATGGCGAATTGGTCGGCTATGCGATCAATACCGACGCCACCGACTTTGTCCTTCCCAACCCTCAGCGGCAACAAGAATGCGTGGAATTGGCCCTTTTCCGCGCCGGACTTCGCGCCGATCAAATCGACATTGTCAGCACCCACGCCACCGGTACCGGCCAAGGTGATACGCAAGAATGCTCCGCGCTTCGGCAAGCCTTTGCCAGTTCCAATCGCACATTCTTCAACAACACCAAGAGCTTCATCGGGCACGCGATGGGCGCAGCCGGTGCACTGGAACTTGCGGGCAACCTCCCCGCTTTTCAGGATGGGATTTGTCATGCAACAATCAATGTGACCGATCTTGATCCAGATTGTGCCCTTCCCAACCTGATCATTAACACGCCCCATCAAACCGAAGGCGTTGAGTACATCTTAAATAATTCGTTTGGAATGCTTGGAATCAATTCAGTGGCAATCATTAAGCGGTTCGTATCCGCCTAGGCTCGTCATGTCTGTCCCCAGTGGGATTCGATTCAACCATTTCTCTTAGCACTTGTTAGTTGGAGCTGCGGCTTATATGACCCCTGCCGAGATTCGTGACGAAATCCTCGATATCCTGTCTGACATCGCCCCCGATGAAGACCTTTCCTCGTTGGACGATGCCAAGGCATTTCGTGAACAGCTAGAGCTGGACAGCATGGACTTCCTCGACATCGTGATGGAATTGCGGAAGCGCTACCGCGTTCAAATTCCCGAAGACGAGTACAAGAACCTGGCCAGCATGACCAGCACGGTCACCTATCTCGAACCCAAAATGCGAGACATCCCGAAGAAATAGCCAGCCCCCTGAAGAGCTCAGGGGACTTTGCCTCGCGTAGGGGTCGTGCGGTGGCTCGCGTGGCCCAAAAAATGGAAATCTGCCTTTATTTTTAAAAGTTTTCGCCTCAGGGACTTTCCACGGCGAAATGCAGGGAATAGATATACGGGGTCGCGTCGTTGCTTACACAGTTGTGAGGACGCTGCTGCTCTCTTTTTTTAAACGCGAGGATTCCATGAAGAAGTTCGTATTGGCAAGTCTGATTGTTGGCATGGGTGTCATGAGCTTGGGCTGCGGCGAAAAGACCGATCCAAAGGCCGGCCAATATCATCCAGAAGCTGCTGACCCATCCAAGGCCGCCATGCCAGTGCTCGGCGCTCCAGGTGGCGCTGCCCCTGCTGGTGGTGCTGCTCCTGCTGGCGGCGCTGCCGCTCCTGCAGGTTCGTAATCAACTACATGTTAAAGTAAAAAGACTACGGAAGATTTTCTCGGCCTTTTACGGTCGGAAAGTACTTTCTCGGAGTTCAATAAGGATGGGATGCTCAGGCATCTCATCCTTTTTTGTTGCTGCATTGATCGCAGCCCCTAAGCCCCGGGCCGGACAGTTAGACGGTCTTTTGCCATCTCCCACCCGGTACTACCGGCTTTACTACTCCCAAATGCCCGTTTCAGGCTGGCGTTTGCAGCCCACTCTTACATTCCAGTAATTAATCCAATCGTAAGCTCTGTTCAGAAGTAGACTTACGGTGATCCAAGTCTCGAAAGGATGCTTCCCGTTCTTGGGAGGCAAACTGATATTTCTCATCTATCTTTCTTTTTCACCGCACGGAGACAGCCAAGTATGCAAATTTCTTCCGGACAACGCCGATCAGCGTTTACGCTCGTAGAACTGCTGGTCGTGATCGCGATCATCGGTGTGCTCGTAGCCTTGCTGCTACCTGCCATCCAAACCGCTCGTGAAGCCGCTCGTCGCGCCAGCTGCAGCAATAACCTGCGTCAGGCCGGCTTGGCTTTGCAAAACTATCACGACACATTTAAGACCTTCCCACCTAGTGGGTTCTACGGTCGCCCAAGCACCACCGGTGCCAATCCTCAATTGGCTTTCCATCACACTTGGGTCACAGCCATCCTTCCGTTCCTCGAACAGAAGCCGCTGTACGATGCCATCAACTTCAACCTGCCTGCCTACAACCAGATGATCAACATCAACGGAACCAACACGCCGCTGCAAAGCGTCGAAGTTCCCACGATGCGTTGCCCATCGGATGCTGGCTATAAGAACGGCGAACAAGCCCAAACTTGGGGCTTTTCCGTCATGAACTACGCTGCCAGCGAAGGCTACCACTGGTGGCCAACCGCCGGTATCGGTCCTGGTGGACGTCCTGGCCTAAGCACCTACGGTGATTATGCCGGTCTGTTTGCACCAACCCGTGTCAACGGCCTGCGCGACGTCACCGACGGCACCTCCAACACGGTTGCCGTTTGCGAAGTCGACAGCTATGCGTATTGCTGCGGTAACTGGGATCTCGGTGGTTCGGGTCGTCGCCGCCTGCGTGGTGGTGAAGCCGTATTCCGTAATCCACTGGTGTACACAGCTCAGCCAGGCATCATCGGCAACGAAGGTGGCGGCACGACCTACTCCGAAGTAGACGGCGGCACCAAGAGCGCTCAATGGTTCCGTTCGGGCCCTTACTCGTACTGCCCAACGTTCATCACTGCTTCGGCTATCCAAGCCGAATGGTGCTCAGCTTCGTCGACCCACGGCGGTGGCATTGTTCAGTTCACCCGTTGCGACGGTTCCGTCAGCGGTGTTAACAAGAACATCCCAGTCGGTATCTGGATCATCATCAACGGTATCCAAGACAACGCACCAAACCCACAGCCTTCCGCTGCTGGTCAATAATCAGTTGGCTTTGTCGGCCCTAAAGCTGTGAGTGGATTTCCGCTCACAGCCCAAGGTCCCCAACTCTGCAAAACCTCCTAGGGATGCACTTTTTGTGCATCCCTTTTTTCGTTCACACCCCCTATTAATGGCACAAAAACCCTAGACCTATGATGTGAGCTGGCTGAAAATAGCCTCTTTTCACCGCAAATCACCAGTTGGCAAATTGAAATTACAGAAAATTAAGGCTAATATTACGAGACCTAGTTTAAAGGCGGCTTGTAAGACCTTAGCTGCCCACTAGAGACGCTTTCTTACTTCATAGTCATTGGCTTTAGTCAGGGTTCCTTAATGTCACACTCCGTGTTCTCCCGTCGTCGGGCATTCACGCTAGTCGAGCTACTAGTTGTGATCGCCATCATCGGTGTGCTTGTCGCACTGCTGCTTCCTGCCATCCAAACCGCTCGTGAAGCCGCTCGCCGTTCTAGCTGCAGCAACAACCTGCGTCAAACCGGCTTGGCTTTGCAAAACTATCACGACACATTCAAGACCTTCCCACCAAGCGGGTTCTACGGTCGCCCAAGCACCACCGGTGCCAATCCTCAACTGGCCTATCACCACACTTGGGTCACAGCCATCCTTCCATTCCTGGAACAGAAGCCGCTGTACGACGCCATCAACTTCAACCTGCCTGCCTACAACCAGATGATCAACATCAACGGAACCAATACGCCGCTGCAAAGCGTCGAAGTTCCCACGATGCGTTGCCCATCGGATGCCGGTTACAAGAATGGCGAACAAAGCCAAACGCACGGCTTTTCCGTCATGAATTACGCTGCCAGCGAAGGCTACCACTGGTGGCCAACGGCTGGTATCGGCGCTGGTGGACGCCCTGGCCTAAGCACCTACGGTGACTATGCCGGTCTGTTTGCACCAACCCGTGTTAACGGTTTGCGCGACGTCACCGACGGCACCTCCAACACGATCGCCGTTTGCGAAGTTGACAGCTACAGCTTCTGCTGTGGTAACTGGGACATCGGTGGCAGCGGTCGTCGCCGTCTCCGTGGTGGCGAATCGGTAACCCGTACGCCGCTCGTCTTCTTGGCCCACACCGGCATTGTTGGCAACGAAGGTGGCCAGCTGTACCAAGAAGTCGATGGTGGTAACCACTCGCCTAACACTTGGTTCCGCAGGACCACACATGTACTGCCCAACCTACATCACCGCAGCTGCCGTTCAATCGGAATGGGTAACTGCCTCGTCGACTCACGGCGGTGGCGTTGTTCAATTTGCTCGTTGCGATGGCTCGGTCAGCAGCGTCAACAAGAATGTTTCGATCGGCATTTGGATCATCATCAACGGTATCCAAGACAATGCCCCAAACCCACAGCCTTCGGCTGCTGGCCAATAGTCTAGCCGTTTCAGCAATTGCCATAACTGCTTTTGCTGACGCAACTTAAGACGCAACACGATCTAAAGGGAGCATGCTCAGGCACGCTCCCTTTCTTCGTTTCTTGCCTGGCGTTCAAGTGTCGCTTTTAAAAAACGCTTATTGTTTTATTTTTTTCCTTTGCGTAATTCCTACCGAACTGGTAATCTTTGGCTTATCGAGACTCGTCTCCCTGGGGTCTACCAGGCGATTTTTCTTTTTTACTGGCCGTTCTTGGCCAAATCATTTTCTCGTTGAGGGTAAGGAAGCACAATGAAGATCTTTCATGGTTCGCAAAGGAAGGCCTTCACGCTAGTAGAACTACTAGTGGTGATCGCCATCATCGGTGTGCTCGTAGCGTTGTTGCTACCAGCCATCCAAACCGCTCGCGAAGCCGCTCGTCGGGCCAGCTGCAGCAATAACCTGCGTCAGGCCGGCTTGGCTTTGCAAAACTATCACGACACGTTCAAGACCTTCCCACCTAGTGGGTTCTATGGTCGCCCCAGCACCACCGGTGCTAATCCGCAACTGGCTTATCACCACACTTGGGTCACAGCCATCCTTCCATTCCTCGAACAGAAGCCGCTGTACGACGCTATCAATTTCAACCTGCCTGCCTACAACCAGATGATCAACATCAACGGAACCAATACGCCGCTGCAAAGCGTCGAAGTTCCCACGATGCGTTGCCCATCGGATGCCGGTTACAAGAATGGCGAACAAAGCCAAACGCACGGCTTTTCCGTCATGAATTACGCTGCCAGCGAAGGCTACCACTGGTGGCCAACGGCTGGTATCGGCGCTGGTGGACGCCCTGGCCTAAGCACCTACGGTGACTATGCCGGTCTGTTTGCACCAACCCGTGTTAACGGTCTGCGCGACGTCACCGACGGCACCTCCAACACGGTTGCCGTTTGCGAAGTCGACAGCTACTCGTACTGCTGTGGTAACTGGGATCTCGGTGGTTCGGGTCGTCGCCGCCTACGTGGTGGTGAGGCTGTATTCCGCAATCCGCTTTGCTACACCGCATCTACCGGTATGATTGCCAACGAAGGTGGCAGCGGCGTTTATGCAGAAGTTGACGGCGGCAGCAAAAACGGCGGCTGGTTCCGTGCAGGCCCTTACTCGTACTGCCCAACGTTCATCACTGCTTCGGCCATTCAAGCCGAATGGTGCTCGGCTTCGTCGACCCACGGCGGTGGTATTGTTCAGTTCACCCGTTGCGATGGCTCGGTCAGCGGTGTCAACAAGAATATTCCCGTTGGCCTTTGGATCATCATCAACGGTATCCAAGACAACGCGCCAAACCCACAGCCTTCCGCTACGGGTCAATAGTCCCAATCGCTTAGCGATTACTCTGTAAAGGCATAATCGGTAAGCACTTAGATCGCATCACGAGAAGGGACTACGCTTCATTGCGTGGTCCCTTTTTCGATTCTTGCACGCCTCAAATCAACATAATAACAAAAAAGTTATTTATTTTTAAATTGCTTTACTTTTCGGGCGGTGATAATTTTTAGGAATTAGGGGGATTGGCAGAAGAATCTGTCTCATTTCCCCCTTTATTATCCTTGGTCTTTTTTGACCAAATCTCTTTCTTCCTTTTAGGCGAGGTGTTGAGATGAAGATTATCAGAGGCTCAGAAAGGAAAGCGTTCACGCTGGTCGAACTACTAGTCGTGATCGCCATCATTGGTGTGCTCGTAGCCTTGTTGCTACCTGCTATCCAAACCGCTCGCGAGGCGGCACGTCGTGCCAGTTGCAGTAACAACCTGCGGCAAGTAGGCCTAGCCCTACAGAACTATCACGACACGTTTAAGACCTTCCCACCGAGTGGGTTCTATGGTCGTCCCAGCACCACTGGTGCAAATCCGCAGTTGAACTATCACCACACTTGGGTCACAGCCATCCTTCCGTTCCTCGAACAGAAGCCGCTGTACGATGCCATCAACTTCAATCTGCCAGCTTACAACCAAACGATCAACATCAACGGAACCAATACGCCGCTGCAAAGCGTCGAAGTTCCCACGATGCGCTGCCCTTCGGATGCCGGCTATAAAGTCGGCGAACAAAGCCAAACTTGGGGCTTTTCCGTGATGAATTACGCTGCCAGCGAAGGCTATCACTGGTGGGAACAAGCTGGCATTGGACCTGGTGGACGCGCAGGGATCAGCACCTACGGTGACTATGCCGGTCTGTTTGCTCCAACTCGTACCAATGGTCTGCGCGATGTCACCGACGGCACCTCCAACACGGTCGCTGTCTGCGAAGTCGATAGCTATGGCTACTGCTGTGGCAACTGGGATCTCGGAGGCTCGGGCCGTCGTCGTCTACGTGGCGGCGAAGCTGTGTTCCGCAACCCACTTGTCTTCACGGCCGTTTACGGACGCGTGGGAATTGAAGGGGGTGGCATTTACTCCGAGGTAGATGGAAGCAGCAAGAGCAGCGACTGGTTCAAGCGTGCTCCTTACTCCTTCTCGCCAACCTTCATCACAGCCTTCGCACCACAATCAGAATGGCCCGCTGCTTCGTCAACGCACGGCGGTGGCATCATTCAGTTTGCCCGTTGCGATGGGTCGGTTAGTAGCATCAACAAGAATTTGCCTGTGGGTATCTGGATCATCATTAACGGTATCCAGGACAACTCGCCAAACCCCAATCCTTCGACCGTGGGCCAATAGCCTCCCAGGAGTCAAGATAAAAGACTGATTAGCTGCAACTCCTTGCATATAAACCACTTACACCCAAAAACCCTCACCGGGGCACGCCTACCAAGCGTGCCTTTTTTTATTGACTCGCCAAAATTTCGGGTGGAACTAACAAGGGAAATTTAAAACGCATAATTGTTGCTTGATTTGAAGCGAACTATTATGGTTCTGTGAAGAGGGCGCTCCGGAGGCGGCTTGCCGCATGTTAGCCCTTCATTATTTAGGGCCATTTTTTGGCCTAGTTTTCTTCCTTATAAGGACGAGGTGTTTAGATGAAGATTGTTCGAGGTTCGGAAAGGAACGCGTTCACACTGGTCGAACTCCTAGTGGTGATCGCCATCATCGGTGTGCTTGTAGCCTTGTTGCTACCTGCCATCCAAACCGCTCGCGAAGCGGCACGTCGCGCCAGCTGCAGCAACAACCTGCGGCAAGTAGGCCTAGCCCTACAGAACTATCACGACACGTTTAAGACCTTCCCACCTAGTGGGTTCTACGGTCGCCCCAGCACCACCGGTGCAAATCCGCAATTGGCTTATCACCACACTTGGGTCACAGCCATCCTTCCGTTCCTCGAACAGAAGCCGCTGTACGATGCCATCAACTTCAACCTGCCTGCTTACAACCAGATGATCAACATCAACGGAGCCAACACGCCGCTGCAAAGCGTCGAAATTCCGACGATGCGTTGCCCATCGGATGCCGGTTACAAGAACGGCGAACAAGCTCAAACGTGGGGCTTCTCGGTCATGAACTACGCTGCTGAGCGAAGGTTTCCACTGGTGGCCAACCGCCGGTCTCAACCCTGCTTGGGGTGGTGGCTGGACCGTGTTGCCAGTTTACGGCGATTACTCGGGGCTTTTTGCTCCAACTCGCGTCAACGGCTTGCGTGACGTCACCGACGGCACCTCCAACACTGTCGCTGTTGCCGAAGTTGATAGCTACGGCTTCTGCTGCGGTAACAACGGCATTGGTAACTTTGCTGGCGGTTCGGGTCGTCGCCGTCTGCGTGGTGGTGAAGCTGTCTTCCGCAATCCATTGGTCTATACCGCTTCGGGTGGTATCGTCGCCAATGAAACCGGTGGCGGCGTCTACTCCGAAGTTGACGGTGGCAGCAAGAACGGTGGCTGGTTCAAGGCCGGTCCATATTGCTACGCACCAGTTTACCTAACGGCATGGGGCGTACAGAATGAATGGGCTGGCCCATCTTCGACCCACGGCGGTGGCATTGTTCAGTTCACCCGTTGCGACGGTTCGGTCAGCGGCGTAAACAAGACCGTCAATTGGGGCATCTGGTGCATTATCAACGGCATCCAAGACAATGCTCCAAACCCACAACCTTCGAACTCGGGTCAATAGTCGTTTAAAACCGCTTGCCCAGATTGAACTGGCAAAGCGAAATTAGGCTCACAAGCTTAGAGGCCACGCAGCAATGCGTGGCCTTTTTTCGTGCGCCCATCCGCTGCAAAAATGTCGTCACACTCGCCCCATCCCAAAATAGCTACCCTCTGGCTAACAATTGCCTGACCCCCTGCACAAACCCCAGCGGAAACGATTTTCTTAAAAATATATTTGTTTTTTGATTTTAAAAGGGTTATGCTCTCGCAAAAGCAGCGTTCGCCTGCTTCGATCCTTTCAAAATCTGGACCCATAAGACCAACACGGTCACTTTCTTTTCATCCTTTTTCCAGAGGTGAGGTGGAATTATGCGAGTTCTTCGAGGAGTCGAGAGAAAGGCATTTACGCTAGTAGAACTACTAGTAGTAATTGCCATCATTGGTGTGCTCGTAGCTTTGTTGCTACCTGCCATCCAAACCGCCCGCGAGGCGGCACGTCGCGCCAGCTGCAGTAACAACCTGCGGCAAGTAGGCCTAGCCCTACAGAATTACCACGACACATTTAAGACCTTCCCACCTAGTGGGTTCTACGGTCGCCCCAGCACCACCGGTGCAAATCCGCAGTTGGCTTATCACCACACTTGGGTCACAGCCATTCTTCCGTTCCTCGAACAGAAGCCGCTGTACGATGCCATCAATTTCAACCTGCCTGCCTACAACCAGATGATCAACATCAACGGAACAAACACGCCGCTGCAAAGCGTCGAAATTCCAACGATGCGTTGCCCATCCGACGCCGGCTATAAAGTCGGCGAACAGAGCCAAACGTGGGGCTTCTCGGTCATGAATTACGCCGGCAGCGAAGGCTTCCATTGGTGGCCAACCGCTGGTCTCAATCCAGGTTGGGGTGGTGGCTGGTCTGCACTTCCTGTTTACGGCGATTACGCCGGCTTGTTCGCACCGACTCGTGCAAACGGCCTGCGTGACGTCACCGACGGCACCTCCAACACGGTCGCTGTCACCGAATGCGACAGCTATGGTTACTGCTGCGGTAACACCAGCTACGGCAACATTTCTGGTGGTACAGGCCGTCGCCGCTTGCGTGGTGGTGAGGCCGTCTTCCGCAATCCATTGGTTTACACAGCCCCTGCAGGGATTGTGGCCAACGAAGGTGGCAGCGGCGTCTACTCGGAAGTCGATGGCGGCAGCAAAAACGGCGGCTGGTTCAAGGCTGGTCCCTATTGCTATTGCCCGGTCTATCTGACGGCGTGGGGTGTGATGAACGAATGGGGTGGACCATCGTCAACCCACGGCGGCGGTATCGTTCAGTTTGCTCGCTGCGACGGGTCTGTCAGCGGTGTTAACAAGACGATTAACTGGCCAACCTGGATCATCATCAACGGTATCCAAGACAATGCGCCAAACCCACAGCCTTCGAACTCGGGACAGTAGTCCAACTTGGGGTTCGGTTTCTACCTGATCTATTCCTTTAGAGGGCCTGCCAGCGATGGCGGGCTCTCTTTTTTGTTGGCAACCTCGATTTCACGCTGGCAATTCGCCACCAATCCACGGGATTGTCGCATGCACAGGCAGCAGTTCGGCTGTTAGAATTCGAGTTTGGGAAAAGTAGACGCCAATTGCGCTTACGACCCAAGCTCCTTTTGATAGCTCTTTCCGGCCACCATGTCTTCTTACGATACCATCATCATCGGCGCAGGAATGTCTGGCCTCGCGGCCGGAATTCGCCTAGCGCACTACGACCAGCGCGTCTGCATCCTAGAGAAGCATTACACCATTGGTGGCCTCAATTCGTTCTACCGGCTGCGCGGCCGCGATTACGACGTGGGCCTGCATGCCGTCACTAACTTCACCCCCAAGGGAACCAAAAAAGGGCCGTTGGCTCGTCTACTTCGCCAACTCCGCTTCCAATGGGAAGACTTTGCACTCTCGCCCCAGATCGGCTCACGCATTGCCTTTCCTGGCGTTCATCTGGACATGAGCAATGATCCGCAGCATTTACAAAGCGAGGTTGAAGCCACTTTTCCGGATCAGAAGGACAACTACCAAAAGCTTTTGGGGATGATCGTTGACTACGACGATCTCAACCAAGAGATGTTTGCCATGTCCACGCGTGAGGTCCTCTCGCAAACACTTTCTAGCCCACTTCTGATCGAAATGCTCCTTTGCCCACTCATGTGGTACGGCAACGCTCGCGAACATGACATGGACTGGGGACAGTTTTGCATCATGTTCCGCAGCATCTATCTGGAAGGAATGGCTCGCCCATTTGCTGGCGTCCGTTTGATCCTAAAAAACCTCGTCCGCCGTTTTCGTGAGCTCGGCGGCGAACTCAAGCTTCGTGCCGGCGTGACCAGCATCAAAGTCGACGGCGATCGCGCGGTAGGAGTGGTCCTTGAAAACGGTGAAGAGCTCACCGCACGCCACATTCTCTCTTCGGCCGGCATTGTAGAGACCCAGCGACTATGCCAGGCCGACATCGGCGAACCCACCACAGCCCCCGTTGGCCAGCTTAGCTTTACGGAATCGATCTCGGTGCTCGATCGCACCCCTAAACAACTGGGTCATGATCGAACCATCGTCTTTTACAACGACAGCGAAAAGTTCCATTGGCAGCGCCCACGCCATGAGCTTGGCGATGTTCGCACCGGCGTGATTTGCTCTCCCAATAACTTCCTCTACTCGGCTGCCGAAGGCGAACTTCCCGAAGGGGTGATTCGCATCACGTCGCTGGCCGATCATGAGAAGTGGCAGGGCCTGAACGAAGAGCAATATCGCTTAGAAAAGCTCCGCTGGTACGATCGCATGACCGCCTCGGCCGTCCGCTTTATGCCTGACTTCCGCTCGCGCGTAATCGATACCGACATGTTTACGCCCAACACCGTTCGTCGCTTTACTTTTCATGATAACGGCGCAATCTACGGTGCTCCCGACAAACGCCTGGATGGCACCACCGATTTCAAAAACCTGTTTCTGTGCGGAACAGACCAAGGCTATGTCGGCATCATCGGAAGTATCATCAGTGGCATTAGCATGGCCAACATGCACTGCCTTAAATAGTTTTACCCATTGGATTTCAAAACCCCCTACTCTTCTCGGAGCCTCGCAATGTTCCTCCGCTGGAGACCACGCTTTTCGCTGGGGCTACTCCTGTATGGCCTATCGCTCATTTCCATTGGCCTGGCTCTCTATCTCTCGCGTACCGAACTGCATGCCAAGCGGCGAGAGGCCGAAAAACTGCGAGTCCTCTGCGGCTATCTAACGATCAAAGATCCAAACAAACCCCAGATCATCAGCATTAAAAACACCGACGACCACACCTATACCTGGCGTGTCTACTTGCCAAAAAACCAAACCTGGGAACTCTTGCTGGCGACGGATGGAATTCCCCTATTGGGCGATGTAACGGGCAAAATCCACCGTCAAATACTCACGCCCCAAGAGCCCGTATTCCTGCTGCAAATACAGTTTGAACGCCAAGCCGATGGCCCGTTTGTCGTCGTGACCAAATACCCCGGCAGCAAAACGGTCACGCCAGTTTCGCCAGAATGCGCCGCGTGGCTCGATCCCAAAACTTCTCGCCGTAGTTCCACCAGCAGTTCCCTTGCAGGAGGCCGCCCAGAACCACTGCTCACCGACAAATCGAATGAACTCATGCGCATGCGCGTAACTACTGGCGATGGCATGGCTACAACCAACAACAATAATGCCTGCGGCGGGCTATTCTTAAGTCTTAAAAAACAGGAGGAGGCAGCTACTTCAAAGTAGCCAACTATCATGGCCTCCCCCTCCCCTCCCCCGACAGATTTAAACAGTCGCGCCCCCACCAGCGAACGCCCCCAGCGAGGCTTTCGCTTTTCCTTGCGGACGGCGTTCGTCGCCATCACACTAATCCCGTTGATCTTGCGCAGATCCAGTCCGCACGCGAGCTGGCCTCTCTTCGGAAAGAGGTGACTCGCCTGCGTGAAGAATCCGGTTACTTTGAAATCAAAGACCCCAACAAGATCTACGTGCTTGCCTTGCGGTCTCAGGAAGAAAAGAATTTCCGCTGGCGCATTTATCTTCCTCCCAACGTCATGTGGCGCAAGAAGATGGCGGTCGGCAATATTCCAGCGACCGGTTTTGCAAATTCTAGTGCATCCCTTTCTTCGGGAAGCACTTCTTCCGGTGAATCGCAAACGATTGAAGTTGCCGTCCGGCGCAACCTAAACGGAGAGCTGCAACTAAAATTCATTACGGGGTCGGGCTCAACCGCTCAAAACATCCAAGATAAGGACCTTCGCTGGCTCGATCCCACTCAAAGCTGCCCCGTCAGTGTGCACCAAGCGGGCATGGGGGGCGTTCAAGAGTTTTCTCCCGACGAGCCGATCGAACTGCTTCGCATGCGCGTAATTCCCATCCAGGAAGATGGGACGACCGGCCCCATTCCAGAAAGAACGGACGGAATCCTGGTCTATATCAGCCATCCGGACATCGACAAATAGCCGCTTTCGCTTTGGCTACGTCATTAGGGGCCCTGCTAAGCCACTGGCCAACTCGGTAAGATTTAGCTAACACCCGAGCAGCCCCGTCCCCTTAGATTTGGGAGGGCCTGTTTCCCCTGGCCACCTCTCCTTTTGTTGAATTAGCGTAGTCGGAACATGCCCAAGGATTTTTTGAAAGACACCCGCGACTACTACGATGTGGTCGTAATCGGCTCTGGCCTGGCGGGACTGACGGCAGCCAATATCTTGGGACGAGCAGGACGCAGCGTTCTGCTTTTGGAGCAGCACTACAAGCTCGGTGGAATGGCCACGTGGTTCAAGCGTCCCGGCGGGCACATCTTTGATATTTCGCTGCATGGCTTTCCGTTTGGAATGATCAAAAGCTGCAAACGCTATTGGACCAAGGAAATCGCCGATTCAATCGTACCGCTCAAGGGGATTCGATTCGACAACCCGATGTTCTCGCTGATGACGAGTTACGACCGGGAAGATTTCACGCGACTGCTCACCACCAAGTTCGGCGTTACCCCAGAAACGGTCAATCGGTTTTTCGATACGGCCCGGGGGATGAACTTTTACGACGACCAGTCGAAGACCACTCGCGAGCTGTTTGAAGAATTCTTCCCTGGCAGGCAAGACATCGTCCGCCTCCTGATGGAGCCGATCACCTACGCCAACGGAAGCACCCTCGAAGATCCGGCAATCACTTACGGCATCGTCTTTTCCAACTTCATGTCCAAGGGAGTTTGGACGTTTGAAGGGGGAACCGATCGCCTCATCGACCTAATGCATAAAGACCTACTCAAAAGCGGAGTCGATGTTCGCATCAAGGCCGACTGCCAAAAGATCCTGGTAAACAATGGCAAGGTAACAGGCGTTCAAGTCAACGGCAAAGAGATCAAGTGCGGCACGGTGGTCAGCAACAGTAATCTGCGATCCACCATTTTCCGCTTAGTGGGCGAAGAGCACTTCGACAAGAAGTTTGTCGACGATGCGAAGGCCGTCCGGCTCAACAACAGCAGCACGCAGGTTTATATCGCGCTCAAAGAGAACGAAACGGTCGATGAGAGCATGGGGGACCTGTTCTTCACCTCCACCGCCAAAGAGTTCCGAACTGATCTACTCCTCAGCCGTGACGTAACGAGCCGCACCTACTCGTTCTACTATCCGCGCACTCGCCCCCAAGGGCGACCTCGGCACTTGATCGTCTCCAGCACGAACGCCAACTACTCCGACTGGGCTTCGCTCCCTGAAGAAGAGTACGAAGCCAGCAAGAAGGACCTTGTCGAAAAGACGCTGGACCATCTCAATGGCTATTTGCCAAACATTCGCGAGCGGATTGACCATGCCGAGGCGGCAACCCCCAAAACCTTCCAGCATTACACGGCCCACATCGAAGGGGCCAGCTTTGGAACCAAATTCGAGGGCCTAATGGTCAGTCGGGCATTGCCTGAGCAAGTCGGCGGCCTCTATCACGCGGGAAGCGTGGGGATCATCATGTCCGGCTGGCTGGGCGCTATCAATTATGGCGTGATCGTCGCCAACGATGTCGACAATCGCCTGATGAAGATGGCACAAACTCCTACCTCTTCGCCCACGGTAGCAACAGACGCCTAACACAAAATCGATCGTCGCCTTGGCTTTGTTTTTGAAGCTCACGAATTCATAGGTACATCATGTCACGCGCCGAGATCGAAGCCCTGATTCCCCATCGCAAGCCCATGCTGCTGATCGAGGAGATCGTATCGCGTGGCGAAGACACCATCACTTGCCGGGCTGATTTCCAAGGGGATGAGTTCTTCTTTCAGGGGCACTATCCAAACTTCCCTTTGGTACCAGGCGTCATCCTTTGCGAAGCGTCGCTGCAAACGGGTGCCGTATTACTTAGCAAGTTTACAACCGAACATGGTGGTGTTCCTGTCGCCACTCGCCTGGGTGAAGTGAAGTTTAAGCGGATGGTTCGACCGGGCGATTCGGTCCTCATCGAAGTTAAGCTAAACGAGCGCCTTGCCAATGCGTTCTTCATGTCGGCTCGCGTTACATGCGGCGGCAAACTGGCTGCCTCCCTCGACTTCGCTTGCTCCGTCACCGAAGTACAGTAACTCCAGTTCGGCGAGGTGCAGTTTTTACAGCGGAGGAGATATAGCCACAGAGCACACAGAGGCCACAGAGAGAATGCAAGAGATAGTCAGTACAAAGCTTTGAAGGACACCAAGTTTTTTTTCTCCGAACAACAAACCTTCCCTCTTTGTATTTTCTCTATGACCTCTGTGTGCTCTGTGGCTTAACTCCCCCTCCCCTGCCTTCCCTTTGGTACATGTTCGTGTATTCCGTGGTACAACTTCTCTCTTAACTCCATTTGCAGGGCGACACAGGAACTTACGAGATGGACTTTTTAGGTATTGCAAATCAATCGTTCCTGGTCTTTGGCGTTGCCAATAAGAAGAGCGTTGCTTGGCACGTGGCGAAGAACCTACTCGACGTTGGGGCCAAAGTCACCTTCGTCGTTCGTAGTGAAACACGCAAGGCAAGCATCGCCAAGCTTGTGGGCGACAATCCTGTGCTCGTCTGCGACGTTGAATTCCAAGAGCAAATTGATGCACTAGCAGCCGAACTAAAACAGCGAAATGAAAAGTACTCCGGCTTTTTACACAGCTTGGCGTTTGCGGATTACTCAGAAGGGATCAAACCATTTCACGAAACCTCGCGGGCGGCATTCCTGCAAGCGGTTAACATCTCCTGCTTTTCGCTCACCGCACTCGCAAACGCTCTCAAAGACATTCTGACGGAAGACGCCTCAGTGGTGACGGTTTCCATCTCGACCACCAAGATGGCCAGCGAGAGCTATGGCTACATGGCACCGATCAAAGCAGCCCTCGATTCTTCGATTGCGTTCCTGACAAAATCGTTTAGTCGTTTTTCGAAGGTTCGCTTCAACGCCGTTTCACCGGGCTTGTTAAAGACGAGTGCCTCCGCAGGAATTCCCGGCTATGTCGATTCCTACCTGTTTGCTGAGCAAGTGATTCCGCGCAAGGAGGCAGTGCAAACGCAGGAAGCGGCGGATGTCGCAACGTTTTTGTTAAGTCCACGTTCCAGCGGCATCGTGGCCCAGTCCATCGTGGTAGACGCCGGCATGGCGATCAACTATTTTGACGCAAACATCGTTGAGCGGGCCATGCGCGAATAGCTGTCCTAGAACCAAAGGGATAAACTCATGCTGCGGTCGAACTTCATCTGGGCTTTGGGACTATTCGCTCTTTTGCTGGTCCCAGTGGCATCCGCCGCTGAACCTGCCGGGCCGTTTACAATCGGCCTCTTGCCCGACACCCAGTTCTACAGCGAAAAATATCCCGACACGTACATTTCTCAGGCGTTGTGGTTGCGAGAAGAGTACCGGGCCAAGCGACTGAACTTTGTGATTGGACTGGGAGACATCGTTCAAAACCCGGCCGTAGAAAGCGAATGGAAGAATGCCGATGCGGCATCGAAAATTCTCGACGGCATCGTTCCTTATACGATTGTTCCTGGCAACCACGACATGGTTACCGAGACTTCTGGCCTGACGCGCAACACAGCACTCTATCGCAAGTACTTTCCGCCGGCACGCTATGCCGCAGAGCCTTGGTACGGCGGCCATCTGGGCGAGGGGAACGACAACAACTTCTGTCGCTTTGAAGCGAGTGGCTACAAACTGCTGGTGATTAGCTTGGAGTTTTGTCCTTCCGATGAAGCACTCGCCTGGGCCAAGAAAGTGATCGATGACCATCCCCAGCACGCCGTCATTGTCGCCACGCATTCGTACCTAGGCCTCAAAGAGCGAGATAAATTGGGCCCGACTGCCTACAAGATCGCCGGCAACAGCGGCGAGCAAATGTGGGAAAAGTTCATCGCTAAAAATCCCCGCATCTTTCTCGTGGTGAGCGGCCACTTCAGCGGCGTCAACCAAATGGTCAGCAAGAATGAAGCGGGCCTGCCAGTGCTAGAAATCCTTACCGACTACCAAAGCACAGGTAGCGGCGGCGATGGGTGGCTACGCACGCTGCGGTTTGTTCCGGCGGAAAACAAGATCTATGTGGAGGCGTATTCGCCCCTGCTCAAAAAGAACCATGAAGACCCGCAGCACACGCTAGTATTGCCGTTTGATTTTTCACGGCTCGAAATTGCAGCATCCGCAATCAAATAGGCGAAGGCTGGCGCTTAGGCACAAGACGCTCAAAAAGCCAAGTCGATTAGACATGGCAGAGTGGAGCTACTTCTTCTTTTCTGGGGCATTCATTGGAACGACTCGAGAAAGCACAATGGAATCCAGAACTTCGTTTTCTTTGTAGTCGGTCGATTTTGGTAATAACAGTCGTGACTTAAGTCGCTTCTCCTTAGCCGCTTCCGTTGGCTCAAACCAAACAGAGAATCCCTCTTTTTTGTAAATCGCGAAGGACCCGTTGACACCTGTGAAGCCTCTTTGGTCCTCCGTTGGTATCCCACATTTTTCTTTTACATCGTCAATCGAATCTTGCCTGCTTATATTGAAAGGGAGCGCACCTTTCCATAGAGGGACGAATAACCGGCAGGATTCGATTTCCAGATTGGGATCACAATTTATCGTTACCCCCAAATCCTTCCAGTAATATTCAAACCTACCCTCCAAACCTTTTGCGTCTTCCCTAGGAATGATTCTCACTTGCGGGTCTTTCCCGATCTTCAAAATAAGCGACTGCATTTCTTCGCAAAAAATCTTCTTCCCCAGCAAGGCCTTCAGGTCTGCTATTTCAATGGGCCCGTCTGAGCCCGTCTTGTCGTTAGCATTCTCAGTCGTCTTTTCATTGCTGCTAGGCGTCTGTGAATAGCCATTTCCAGCAACTACACAAAGGAAAAAAAGCATCATGCAAGGCGCACAGCAGAACCTACGGAGCAACTTCATAAGACACAACTCTCCACGGCTTTTGCGAGACAACAAAGACCTAAAGATTCAAGATGGCCTGTCATTCACTCATTCTGTATGGGAATAGAAAACATCAATCAGTCTATTGTCTTTTCCGTATCTCGTCGAATCACAAATTTCCCAAATTGTACTTGCACTCGCCTTTGCCCTGCCAAAAACTACCATGTCTTTGCAGTTCAAGCCAAACTCAAACAACCGCCTCTATCAGCAATGCCATAGATTTATTTACCCGCAACGTGCAGCTTGCTATTCGTTTGAGGACACGAATGAAAATCATAGTCCCAGGGTTTGAACAGCGGTCGCGTTCCAAAGACGCCAGAGTCAGTTAAAAGCAAGACTTGCCCTCGACCATTTCATCCTGCCTGCAAAACGCATCGACGATTTGCAGCGTGTCCGAGCAAGCAAAACACTTAAGCGCGGAACTTGGAAAGGAGGCTTTCCTAGGGATCAACTGGCCTCGCAGTTTCACCGTCAACCGAGCATTTTGCCCCGTGATATTGGCGATTGTTTTTGCGCAAACCATTTCGCAAAAACAATTGGCAACTAATGCTAGGGCTTGCTGACAATCGCAGCGGGCTCACGGTCGAATACGCGGACGTTACGCGTAGTGGATTGCGGCAAGCGGACATGGGCTTCTTGCCAATCGACAGCCATCATTACGCAGTTGATGCCGCTGCCAATTCCGAGCAAAGCGACGGAATCTCCGGCCGTCAAAAAGCCATCTTCCTGGGCAAGTGCCAAAGAGATCGGCAAAGCGACCGAGCCGGTATTTCCCAGCCAGGGGAAAGTGAAATAATCGTTTTCTGGCGTGAGGCCGAGCGATTCCAGCATGAGTTTGCGATGGGCACCGCCAACCTGATGGCAGATGGTCTTGGTAAAGTCAGCTGCGGTTCGCTTGCTTTCCGCCAGGAACTTTTCAAACGTGGCGACGCCGGTAGCGATTCCCTTTTGCAACAGCTGTTCCGAATCGGTCTGCATCAGGATGCCACCCGAGGCGGCCCCTTCGGCAGGTTGATCGGCATGGCCCCCTTGGCATAGCTGGTGATGCTGCGTGTGAGCACGTACCGCAGCGGAGGTGATTCGATTTTTGCTACGGCTGATCGACGCATGGGTCAGCAGGACTGCGCCGCTGGCCGAACCAATCGTTAGCGATGCCACGGCCAGCTTCATCTGCTCGCGCGTGAGTGACGTATTGCGATTGAGTTCGGCAATAGTGGTTTCCAGCAAGGATCGAGAATCCTCGGTGCCTACGACGAGTCCCGCTTCAATCTGTCCCAGCTCAATCATGTTGGCGACTTGGATCATGCCGCTAAGCAAACCCAGGCAGGCGTTGGAAACGTCATAGACGACGCAATCCTCGGATAGGCCAAGGCGATAATGCACGCCACAAGCGGTCGCTGGCTCTAGAAAATCCCGACAGACCGAACCATGTACCAAGGCACCGATTTTTTTAGGGTCGATGCCACTGCGTTCAATCGCGGTCTTGCCACTTTCAACGCTGGGACCACTGGGCCTCGTTCCAACAGGCCACAAGCGTCGCTCACGAATGCCTGTCATCAATTCCAGTCGGCCTTCCGGCAAACGGAGTCGCTGATAAAGCGGGGCCAGCCGCGACTCAATCTCTTCGCTAGAAAGGACTTCGTCGGGAAGGTGATATCCCAGGGATTCAAGGCAAACGTTTTGATAGCGCATGCAACCAAGGTAACAGTCCCCCGGAAACCCGTAAACGGCCGCATCCGCGGAACCCACAGAATCGACATTCCCCTGCCAACCTCTCGCAGGCTCGTCATTCCGAGTGTCCCCCAGAATAGCACACAATAGTTCTGTTTATTTATTTACACATACACACTATAGAGGCACCAGCGACAGGGCTTTACGGCCGCCCCTGGCCCGCGTTCGCGGCGGGAAGAGCCTCAACAGACGCCCGACAGTTCCCCAAGCGTTATAATGCGTCCTGAGCACCTTAAAACGGATTTCCCGAGGAAGCCCTGGCCTTCCTTCTCGCCCCTCCAAGGGCTTTTGTGCGGTAGGGAAACGACGGCAAACGGGCATAGCTCGGCAAGTACGGCCAAACAGCGTGGCAAGGAAATCTGGACGTGAGTTTTCAACTGCAGAGCTCGTTTCAACCGGGGGGAGATCAACCCCAGGCGATTTCCGCATTGGTCGAGGGACTAAAGGCTGGCAAAAAGAACCAGGTGCTGATGGGTGTCACCGGTTCGGGCAAGACGTTTACGATCGCCAACGTGATTCAAGCGGTTCAAAAGCCAACGCTGGTGATCTCGCATAATAAAACCTTGGCGGCACAACTCTATTCGGAGTTCAAAGAGTTCTTCCCGCACAATGCGGTGCACTACTTCGTCAGCTATTACGATTACTACCAGCCCGAGGCTTACATCCCTCAGCGGGATATCTACATTGAAAAAGACTCATCGATCAATCAAGAGATCGATCGTTTGCGATTGGCCACGACGAGCTCTCTCGTCAGTCGGGACGATGTGATCATCATCGCGTCCGTCTCGAGTATTTACGGCTTGGGATCTCCCAAAGATTACAAGTCGATGATGGTATCGCTACGCGTGGGAGAAACCATCGACCGCGACAAAGTACTGGGCCAGCTGATCGACATTCAATACGACCGCAATGACATCTCGTTTGAACGTAGCAAGTTCCGCGTGCGCGGCGATTGTGTGGAAGTGTGGCCTAGCTATGAAGAGTACGCCTATCGGATTGAACTTTGGGGCGATGATATCGAAAAACTATCGTTCATCAATCCTGTCAGTGGCGAGATTCTAGCGACACAGCAGCAGCTATTCATCTATCCGGCCAAGCACTTCGTCATGCCGGAAGATCGGATCGCTGCCGCCATCGATACCATCAAGCAAGAACTCGAAGAACGCCTGCAACAACTGCGCGATACCGGCAAGCTGCTGGAAGCGCAGCGACTTAATGCGCGAACTCGCTTTGACATTGAAATGCTGCAAGAGGTCGGGCATTGTCCTGGCATTGAAAACTACAGCCGACCTTTGGCAGGCCGCCCCGCAGGCTCAACACCCGATACACTTTACGATTTTTTTCCTAAAGACTTCTTGCTGGTCATCGATGAATCGCACGTGACGGTGCCGCAGGTCCGGGCGATGTACAACGGCGACCGCGCCCGCAAAATCACGCTGGTAGAGCATGGTTTTCGCCTGCCAAGCGCGCTGGACAACCGCCCACTCAAATTTGAAGAGTGGGAGCAAAAGATCCATCAGGTCATCCACGTTTCGGCAACGCCCAACGATTACGAACTGGAGCAAACGGGAGGCGAAGTGGTCGAACAGATCATCCGTCCCACGGGGCTGCTGGATCCTGTGATTGAAGTTCAGCCGGCGCGAGGACAGGTGCCGCACCTTCTGACGCAAGTGCGCGAGCGAGCCGCGATTGGCGAGCGCGTGTTGGTCACCGCGTTAACCAAGCGATTGGCAGAAGACCTATCGGCCTACTTGGTTGAGCAAGGAGTCGCATGCCGCTGGCTACATAGCGAGCTCGATGCGTTTGAACGGGTAGAGCTTCTTCAAGACCTTCGACATGGCAAGTTCGATGTGCTGGTTGGTGTCAACCTGCTTCGCGAAGGTCTCGACTTGCCCGAAGTTTCTTTGGTCGCGATTCTCGATGCCGACAAAGAAGGATTCTTGCGTAGCGAGACGAGCCTTATTCAAACGATTGGCCGTGCCGCTCGTAATGTGAACGCCAAAGTGATTTTGTATGCCGACCGAATCACCGATTCGATGCAGCTGGCGATGGATGAAACTCGCCGACGTCGAACCATTCAAGAGAAGTACAACCAAGAGCACGGCATTACGCCCGAGACCGTCAAAAAGAACATCCGTTCGGGGATTGAGTCAGCGATGTCGGCCCATCGAACCGCAAGTCGGGCCGTGGGACGCAAAGAAGCGTCAGAGATCATTACGGCCGAGTATCTCGACGCGCTTGAGAATGAAATGTTGGAAGCCGCCAACAATTTGGAGTTTGAAAAAGCGGCCGCCTTGCGAGACCGGATCACGAAGCTGCGTGATTCGATGGGCGAAGCGCTCGACGATGTGGACGACCGCCCCATGCGTCCCCAGAAGGGAGCGCACGGCCGTAAAAAGTTTGGCAAGGCTGGGTCCGGTGGACGGGTTCCTAAGCCAAAGCGCCAACCGTAATTGGGGCTGAATAACCGACAGAACCGGCCGTCGGGAATAGCAAGCTGGCCCCTAAGTGTTTATCCTTTAGGGTGTTAGGTTCGGATACAGCCACTTCCGCACTGGGGAAAACTGCCGAAAATCAGCTCGTTGGGCCGCAAAGTGCCGGGCAATCGGTTGTCATGCCCCCCGTTTTTCAGGGTGAAACACGGGGGGTCCTTAGAAAACGCCCGCAACGGCCCCTTACCGGGGAATAATTGGCTTGGTGACAAGGTCTACATGAAAGACGTCGTTCCCTCTACTAACGGCTCCACGCCGAATCCTCCCTTGGCAGCCTCCTCGGCTTCCCAGGAAGGAAATGGGCCAGCGCCTGCCTTAGGCAGTGCTTCGCCCTTAGACGTGGCAGCCGAAAGCGTAGGCCCGCCTGGGAACGATGGACTAAGTGCGTCTGAGGGTGATGTTCCCTCCTTGATGGACTTGATCAAAGAGTTTCATGCGCCCCTTTATCGCTATGCGTTTCGCCTCACCGGCCAAGCAGCAGATGCTGAGGACCTTACTCAGCAAGCGTTTTTGGTGGCACAACGAAAACGGCATCAAATCCGCGAGGCGGAACGTGCTGGAGCATGGCTGTTTGCCGTGCTTCGAAGTTGTTATTTGAAATCGAAACGAAAGAACTCTCCGACCACGCTTGGAGAAGGATCGATCGACGAATTCGAAGCGACGGAAAGCACGGCCTTACATGTGCTCGATCGCGAGAAGCTGCAAGCAGCGTTACTTGACCTGCCTGAAGAGTTCCGCGTGGTGGTATTGATGTTTTATTTTGAAGAGTTGTCGTACAAAGAAATTGCCGAACAATTGGGGATTCCGATTGGGACGGTGATGAGTCGGCTTTCTAGGGCCAAAAGCCATTTGAGAGCCCGGCTGGGTGAGCAGAGCAGTTAGTAAAGGGAAGGTCGCATTCTCTCCATCGGGAATCGATCACTTGGAACTGGCAGCGCGGCGTAAACCGTGAGCGTACGGCTTGGATGCTGTCCCTTTTCGTGTGTGGTACTGTTATGACTATTTCACCAGAACTACGTCGGCAGATCGATAGTTGTCGTACAACCGACATCGATCCTTCGTGCCCCGAACTGGCCTCGCTGCGACAAGCAGCACAAGAGAATGCCGAAGTGGCGGATGCGCTTCGCCAATCTGTTGCCTTAGACCAGAAGATCGCCGCGGCCCTGGTGGATGTTCCAGTGCCAGAGGGCCTTAGCGAGCGGATTGTGGCTAAGCTTGCCGAAGCTCAATCGGCTGTTGTCGTAGAAAAGCGTGCTGGCTATCGTCGTCAACTCCTGGCAGCGATTGCCTTAGCGACGGCCGCCGTGATGGCAGGACTCTGGTTTGGATTTTCTGAGAAGTCGGACACCCCAGAACTGGTTACCCAGGCCGAGCTGGCCGATCGGGCTGATGGCTGGCTGAAGGAAGCGTTTGCGGTTGCCGGCTGGCGCGACGATATCGAAAACATTCCCGCTACGTTTGCCAAAGACAATGTGGTGCTAGGTAAAGTGGTTCGTTGGCGCGAGATTACCACGGGCCCGGAATCCGAAATGGTTGCTCTCGACCTGACGCCTGCGGGCGAATCCGCACGGGCGCTGCTGCTGGTCGCCGTTACCAAGGCTCAGTACGAACTGACCACACTTCCTGTCACCACGTTGCCAACTAGCGGCAAGCTGCGAACGGTTGCTTGGCAAAAAGACAAGAGCCTGTTTGTGCTGGCTGTCCAGGAAGAAGATGGACAACGTCTGGAACAGTTCCTACGCAGCCAACAGTTAACCTTTAACGAATAGGCGCTGTGTAACGAGCCCAGTGTCGCTGGGTGCAACGAGTACGTTCGAAACAATTGAATTTTGTAATGAAGCCGCCTGCACCAAGGCGGCTTTTCTTTTGCGCCGCCGGAAGTCACGGTGGGACAGGCGTTTACAGCCTGACCGGGTTAGCCGCTACAACGCATTCCTGCCGCATCTCGCTCCGTTTCACGATTCGCAAGCAAGCGGAGTTTCTAATCTTTTACAACACGGCAAACCGACATCCAAAGAGGGGCGTTCTTTCCTTAGGCAGTCCTGCTAAAGGCGTGATGCTCAAGTTTGCTGACTAGGTAAAGATTTCCGCCATACTGTGGCGCGATGACAGGGGGATGCAAGTATGAAGTGGACATCAATCGTTGCGGTTGCCGTTGTGACGCTTTCCTGTCAGACCCTGTTGGCACAATCTCCGCCCATGCTGACGCCAGCTGCTACGGACGACGGCCAAAGCAGTCGCGTTAGCGACGAGCAACAATTTAATGAAGGGGCGCTTTCCTCGCACCCGGAAGTCTATCTCTACATGCAAGCCATGAAGCGATACGACGATCCGCAGCAAGCGATTCGTCGCAAGGCCGAGTACAAGGCCAGCCAGCGGATGGGGCGTATTTCTTCCAGCAAATGGTATGGCGTATCGAATTCGCGCCCAATGGCCAGCACGGTTCCCATGATGGATGCCTACTCGCCTCACTGGACCGGGACCGGCAGCTCGTTCCACTGGAATGCGTCTAGCTTCCCCTATTCGTACGTCCGTTTTGCCCAGTAAGACTTCGTGACGTTTCACGAAATTTGGGGCTGTAATACGGCCGAAAGCCGGGCACCTGCTTCCAATTGCCAAATGCCAACTTTTCTGCGAGATTAAGGGCTTCGAGCCCTCGTAGCTCAGTTGGATAGAGCAAGTGCCTTCTAAGCACTAGGTCGCAGGTTCGATCCCTGCCGAGGGTGCCTTTTTTCCATCCCGCGGTTCTGGCGGTGATTTTCTTTCGCAGCCGCTGAGGCCTTCCACACAAGCCACGTCTCCAACTTACGGACCTGCGGCTTCAACCAGATGAAGCGACGGTGGCCCGATTTACTGGCCCAGATCAGGTTGAACATGGCATAGGCATTACGGCTACCCGCAAGACCGGACTGCAAGAGTTTAGGTGGAATGTTCACGATCTTGCGCGATTCGCGACGAACCTGACTGAGGGAGCAAAGCACTTGCTTTGTAGCTTCAACCTTGAATTTCACTGAATTGATGAACCGCATGACTTGCTCGCAGGTTTTCCTTTGATTAGGGTAACTATCTCGTTCTTATTAGCGATCACTTAGTAACTCCCTCAACGATATACACGTTTCATGTCCCGCCCACCTTGGCTCCTGATTCGAAACGGCCTCACCCCTGATTGGGGTTATGAGCTGCTGCCGGGCGAACATCGGATTGGCAGGGGCAAACTGTGCCAAGTTCGGTTGCAGGATGATAGTGTTTCCCGCGAACATGCCATGATTATGGTCGATGCAGGCCGCATCGCTCTGATCGATCTCGGCAGCCGAAACGGCACCTTTGTGGGCGGCCGCAAAGTCGAGCGTGCCAACCTCAGCGTGGGAGATAACCTGCGTTTTGGCCTCATCGAGGTGGAAGTGGTGCGTGACATGCGGGAAGCCCGTAATCGCTTAGTTGAAAACGACGAGACCACCATGGCGGGAACGTCTCGCTTGCCCAATAGCGTTCAAGATCAGATTGAAACGCTCACCGAGGCACAGAAACGGGTGTTGTCGCTCGTCCTACGGGGGAACAGCGAGAAGCAGATGGCGGCACTGTTGTTCATTAGCACCAACACCGTCCACAACCACATGCGAAAGCTCTACGAGAAGTTTGGGGTGCAGTCTCGGCCCGAACTGATGGCGATCTTCATTCCGACGCCGTAGCACCGGCGGGCCGTACGGACTTCATCGACGGCACAAGCGGTACAACCCGCATATCTCGCCAATTTGCCGTTTCTAGTGCCTCCGTTGTGTGCCAATTCGCTGGCGTGGTTTGACCATGGGGGGTGCGTGTCCTAGCCTTCCTTAAGTAGGCAATAGTCCCTGCGCACTGGACGAGTGGAAAACGCAAGCCAGCGAAACACGGGAACGCCAACAAGCGCCCTTGCGATCCACACCTCTTAATGCGAGCCCTCTCCATGACATCCTTCATGACCTCGACCAGCATTGGTGAAACGTTCGTTGATCAACGCGCAACCGGACCAACAACAGGCCCGGCCATTGAACGCCGGCAGTTCCAAAACAGCCATGAAGAGCTTTCTCCGGAAGCTCGCGAACTGGCACAAGCGATTGATGGCTACAAGCTGATGCACCGTCGCCGCTTTATGAACTTTGAAGAAATGCTGACCGTGATGAAGTCGCTCGGCTATAGCAAGTCGTAATCGACGCTTGCTGTCTGACGACAACCACCTTCTGCTATTTCGCTTCTGGTGCCACTTCGGTGCTACCGGAGTTTGGTTCCACCGGCGAGGAAGCACTTTCGGCAGGCTTTTTTTCTGCACTGCCGCTGGTTGTCTTCTCCACTTTTCCGCCACCAAACGAATCGAGCCGTTCACGGGCGGCTTTGACAAGTGGCCGAAGATCGGGCTCATGTTCGTAGAGGGAAACAATCCCTTCGAGCATCTTCTTTGCCTCGCCCACTTTTTGCTCGGCACGCAGCTTGTCGGCTTCTGCCAGTTTTCCCGCAATGAATTCTTGCTTGCTCACACGATCAGCTGCGATGGTCACGCCGGCCAATTTGGATTGAGCCAACAAGCGAAACGGACGATCATCGCCTGTTTCCGACGCGATTTGCTGCACCGCTTCAAAACGCTTGAAGGCTTCTTCTTGGTCTCCAAATCGCAGTAGCTTGCAAGCTTGAGCGTATTGCTTGGCAACTTCGGAAGCTGGAAGTGGCCACGACCGTTCCAGGAACTGGGTTGTTCGATTTTCCGCAAGCTGCATTTCGATCTTGTCGAGTTGAGCTTGCGCCCGGGCGATGATCTCGGGATCTTTCGAGCGGGCCAAAAGTGGCTCCAGCAACTCGGTCCGAGCGCGAGACCACTTTTGCATGTCGCCGGTTTCCATCAGGCGATCGATCTTTTCCATCGTTACCGACTCTTTGACCGGCCAGAATGGCAGCGACATCGCAAACAGCAAAAATACCGTTAGCACCGTCAGCGCGGACGCAATAAACCAGGTTTGTTCGTGAAAGGGAACCTTGGGGCCGGTCGGCTTGCGAATCCCTAAGATTCGTCCCGCCTCCCCACGATCAACTTGCATCTTGATCGGACTAAAGCCTCCGACCGCATGTTGCATCACGCCGACACCGGCCGCCAATTTTCGCTCAGCATCTTCCAGGGCCAGCAAGGCTGCGCCGGCGGAGTGAGGACGCTTGGCAGGATCTTTCTGTAGGAGCTGATCGACAATGGCATCCAGCCAAACCGGACAGTCCAAAACCACTGTTGTCACATGGGGCGGAATCCCTTCGATCTGGGCTGCCGCCAACTCTTGCACATCTTTAAAGGGGCCGCGCCCACAGGGTGGATAGCCGGTCAACATCGCAAACAGGATACACCCGAGCGAATAGAGGTCGGCCTTATTGGTGAGAGGAGCTTGCTGAACCTGCTCTGGCGATTGGTAGGAGACTCGCTCTGGCGTGCGAATCAGCGAGGATGCACACAAGGGGTTTTGCGTTCGATCGAGACGAAAGTCCGTAACAACAATCCGGCCATCTTCAGCAATGATCAGCTTGTCGGGCGTGAGGTCCAAATGCAGCAGTCCGAGTTCGTGGGCTTGGGCTAGAGCGCCACAAAGCTGCTTTCCCCAAGCGACGACCTGCTCCCAAGCGATCCGGCCGCGACGCTCCAACTGATGGGTCAGGGGCTCTCCGCGGACAAGGTCATAGGCTAGGTAAGCCTGTGAACCTTCCAGCCCACCGCCGTAACAGCGAGCAATGCTAGGGTGCGTGAGCTTCTTCAGCAGCGCCGCCTCCGCAGAAAAGGCGGATCTTCCCGCTGCCGTGGAAATCCAGGCGGAGGGAAAAATCCGGAGTGCGGCAGCACGTTTTTGGGCAACTTGAAGGGCGCGAAACATGGAGCTCGCGCACCTCCCAGTCGCTCTTCCAGGACAAAAGGTCCTAAGCGCGAATTCGACATCTGCAAGCTCTACTTCTGCTGGCAAAATGAACGTGGAGTTGTGACGAAGCGCACCGCCGGAATCGGCACGGAAAACGTCGAAAAAGCGGCTTGGGCCGATCTTCCTTGCTCTATCGTAACCCGGTCTGTGGCGCTAGACCAGCCATCGAGGTACCCGTATCTTGTCAGGGGGGGCACAATCTGGCACGATAATGGGCTCGTTTTGGCTGACGGCCGTCTGGGCGGCCTCCCCTTCTCGGGCAGCGTTTAAGCCAATGTGATGACGGCGTTCATGTTTAGGACGAGACCGAAGCGTCAGGGCCGATCGCCGTTTTGAGGTGCCGGTCAAGCTGAACAGGTGGCGTGCGATTCCCAGAGCATCGTGGCGGCATCATCCTCACCCTTAGAAAAGTCTGAAAAGAATCTCATGGCAGAAGCATTTCCCGAAATCAAAAAGATCAAGTACGAAGGCCCCCAGTCGAAGAATCCTCTCGCCTTCCGTTGGTACGACGAGAACGAGGTGATTGAAGGGAAGACCATGAAGGACCACCTGCGCTTTAGCGTGGTCTATTGGCACACCATGCGCGGCACCGGTGGCGATCCGTTTGGTCCTGGTACGGCAGTCCGCCCTTGGGATGATGGCAGCAACTCGGTCGAGAATGCTCAGCGCCGCGCCCGCGTCGCTTTTGAGATCATCGAAAAGCTTGGCGCACCGTATTACGCCTACCACGACCGGGACGTTGCGCCAGAAGGTGCAACGCTGGCCGAATCGAACAAGAACTTTGACGAAGTCGCCAAGGTTCTGAAGGAAGAGCAACAGCGGACCGGCATCAAGCTGCTGTGGGGAACTTGCAACCTGTTTAGCAACCCTCGGTTTATGCACGGCGCAGCCACCAGCTGCAACGCAGATGTATTTGCCTACGCCGGCGCACAGCTGAAGAAGTGCCTGGAAGTTACCAAGGAACTCGGGGGCGAGAACTATGTATTCTGGGGCGGCCGTGAAGGCTATCAGAACCTGTTCAACACCGACATGAAGCGTGAGCTGGACCACTTGGCGAAGTTCTTCCACATGGCAGTCGACTACGCCAAGAAGATCGGCTTCAGAGGTCAGTTCCTGATCGAACCTAAGCCCAAGGAGCCGACCAAGCATCAGTACGACTCCGATGCGGCCGCTTGCCTTAACTTCTTGCGTACATACGGCCTGAAGGATCACTTCAAGCTGAACCTTGAGACCAACCACGCCACGCTGGCGGGGCACACGATGATGCACGAGCTGGACTATGCCGGCATGCAAGGGGCACTCGGGTCCATCGATGCCAACACGGGTGACCTGCTTCTGGGCTGGGACACCGACCAGTTCCCCACCAACTACTACCTGACGACGGAATGCATGTTGGCAATTCTGAAGTGGGGCGGTTTGGGAACCGGTGGCGTGAACTTTGACGCTAAGGTTCGCCGCGAGAGCTTTGAACCGATCGACCTGTTCTATGCCCACGTTGGCGGCATGGACACGTTTGCTCGCGGCCTGAAGATTGCTGCGGCGATTCGTGCCGAAGGGGAGTTCGACAAGTTTGTGAAGGCACGCTATTCCAGCTGGGATAGCGGCATTGGTGCCGAAATCGAATCGGGCAAGGCCGACCTGGCCCGCCTCGAATCGTACATGCTGGCTAAGGGAGAGATCTCGCCAAACAGCAGCGGTCGCCAAGAAATGCTGGAAAACCTGTTCAATCGCTATCTGTAGGCCTAAAAGCGACTTACGCTTTGGGACTTAAGGTAGTTAAATTTCGGCCGGGCTTGTCTTCCGATTTTTGTGGAGGCATGCCCGGCCTTTTTTGTATGATGAAAGCTCCAATGCCGTTTGGAGGTTTTGACCATGCTCCCCCCACAAAACACTGAGCCCGTCGAAGAGACTCTGGAACTGCTGCGCGAAAGCCTAAGTCTTTTGGAACACGAGCGGGTTCAGGCCGGTTATGACCTGCACGATGGCCCCCTGCAACATCTGGTTGCGGCCAGCATGTTTTTAGAGGCCCTACTTTCCGACCTCAGGAAACAGCACAGCCCATTCACCGCGCAAGGCGAACGGGCGGCGGATTCACTGCGCCACGGCATTGCGGGCCTTCGCAAGTTCCTCTCAGGTGAAACGGCAGAACTTGCCGGCGAGCATCTGCCACTGGATCAGGCTGTGAAAGCGATGATAGAACATCAGCAGTCGGAACTGGGCCTGAAGATTGATGTAACGACCGCCACGAACTTTCCACCGATGGCGCATGTGCGGAAGCGAAGCATCCTGCTGATCTTGCAGGAGTCGCTCCGTAATGTATGGCGGCATAGCGGCCAACTCCATGCGAGCGTGAAGTTAACAGCACCTACGGCAGGTCACTATCGGCTGGAACTGCAGGATCATGGCAAAGGCTTTGACTTAGCAACGGCTCCGCTGGACCATTTTGGCATGCGTGGGATGCGGCAGCGTGCTGGCTGGATTGGTGCAGACCTTACTGTGGCGTCAACCGTTGAAGGAGGAACGACGGTGGTGCTGGAAGGGGCTTGTCACGAATAACTCGGGCGAGCCAGCCGACACTATTGGTATTCGCCCGATTCGATGAGCCGCTGTACCTCATGAATGGAACCATCGTAGAGCATCTGCAGATCCACCTGCTCTTCCCGCTCTACTCGCTTAATGATCATATCGCGAGGAAAGACAATCAGGCTGGTTTGCTGATATCGCAGTCCCAGATCGATGCCGTATTCATCATCGCAGCGACACCATTCCAAATGCAGCGCACTCGCCAATAGATCGCCAAGCCACGTCCCCAGGGCGACAAGCTCGGCTTCGTAGGGTTCGGAATGGGAACCGCCATCGAGAACCTGCTGCAGCACTTCGACATCTTCTGAGGTGCCAATCAGGCGTAGATCTGGATAGTTTTGTTTTACGACCCTATCGAGGAATTCTCGATCCGATTCTAAAACAGCAGTATCCTCATCCGTCAGCGGCAGAAATGTCATTGCAAGTACCTGCGAATCCTAAAATCGGGCTAGACCTTCCGAATGAAGTCGGCCGCATAGCTGCGAACCTGTTGTCCATTCAGGACGTGCACCATTCGCAATTGCTCAATGGTGGTTTCACTAAAGTAGGACAGCGGCAAATGGACGAGCTTTTTGCCAAAGTGCTTGGCGAGTCGTCGATAGCCTGGACCTGGTGGCAAGTGGCTTAACAGGGCAACGTGCGGACAAGTGCTGTGCAGGCAACCGGCCGCGAGCAAGCGTTCTTCGAGCGTCTCTGTAAAGTCGAGCCGTTCATCTTGCCAGATGTCATCAACAGGAACGGGAGGATAAAGGAAGAGTGCACCGCCATAGGTCGCCAGGCCAATTCCTGGGCCAACCATGTCTTGCATGAAGTTGGTGGCAAAGAAGGCCAGCGTTGATTCCTCTTTGTGTTCTGCAAACCAGGTCGTACGCCAAGGATAGGCCCGCGGGTCGGCTGGCGAATCAAACAACATGATGACGCAATCGAGTCGGCCGCGACTAGGAGGCAAGACCTTCACATAGATTTCGCCATCGTAGAAATGACGTAGCGTTTCACGGATGTCGATGCCATCCATCACGCTGGTAGTGAACTTTTCCGTACGCGCCAGGTCGGCACCAAGTACTGCCTTGGCCTTGTCAAACACGTGCGAGCGAAAGTTTTCGATGCGAGCATCTTCTGGCGGCCAACTGCATTGCGAATAGGGATTCCAGCTCATTTGCCAGTCCTTCTGGCGATCACGAACCGGCTTCTTTTGAATGTCGAGCGACCGCCAAGTGAGTGGCGGACCTGGTAGGCGGCTGACCATGTCAACCACTTGACCATCATCAAAGCGAGCTTGCTCAACACCAAAGTGGATTTTGGGTTGTCGCCGCTTGGCCGTGTACGGGTATTCACGGGCAGTCTCTGCCAGGTGCAAAGCGTACTGATCACCCACCGTTTGCTTGGCAGCAACGAGCAATGAATAAAGGTCGGGCGTAAAACGATGTTCGAGCAAGCTGAGGTTGCGAACGTACTTCAAACACTGTGCCAAAAGGTGCGGCGTAATCTTACGGCCACGCTGCTTGAACTCTTTGGAATAGCGTTGCCGTCCTTCGATCAACAATTGGCGTACGCCATCGATCGAGAGATTCTGATCTTCATCTAGGTGGGCCCGCGCTTGCTCGTAGAGCCCCGTGATATACGGCAACTCTCCCAGCATGAACATCAGTGTGGCTGGCTCTACCAAAAAGGTGCTGGTCTCTTCGGGAACGTCTTCGGAAGGGGTAACCGGAAGTCGCTCTTGGTAGGCCTCTCGAATCCAAGGCCAATCCAGCACGCTACAAACCAGCAAGATGTTGCTATAGCGAGCCTCTAATTGATGCAAACGCTCTGCCATGTGCCGAATGCGCTGTTCTGGTTGCCCCTGCAATGGGCGACGAAGCGTCGGCAGCACGGCCGTTGCAAACTGAGCCAGAGAAACCTTCTTCAGTGCGTAGGGATCGGGCAAGACTGCCGTCGCCGCTTCAAACTGATTGGTCTCAAGATCGATGAAGTATCGGGGAATCCGCTCCGAAAGGGCAAATCGCAAAGCAGAGATCACGCTTTGACATGGATCAATCGGCACATAGGTGAAGGATCGCGGAGGAGTTCCCCCAATATCCGAGGCATCCTCTTCGAGGTCGTCGCCTTGCTCCCACTCTTGTTGGCCCTCTTCGGCGGAAGCTTCCCAAGGGTTCGGCGGGGGAGTCTCGGCCTGAACAACGCAAGTGATAATGGGTAGACCTGCGGTGGCGGCTTCTACCTCAGATTGAAAAGAAGGTGGCAGAGGCAACGCCAAGCAATCAAACGACTCTTGCAGCATCAATTGCCGTACAGCCACGGCAAAATCGCCGCTGCCGTGGACGACCGGTGCTACTACGATGCGTTTGCCAATTCGTAGGCAATCGTCGATCATCGTTTCTCTCCCCCTGCCCTATCGCTGATTTACACCTGGCGCCGATGCGGCCCTGTCTTACGGACAACTATCGGAACAGAGGACCATCATCCTCATCCTCGCTGAGGTCGTCATCATCATCCAGTTCACGGTCAGGATGAAGTGGATCATCGGGCGAAAAGAAAAAGTCGCCCAGACCAAGCGGAACACTTTCTCCGCCGAGGGTGCGACTGCGACGCTTCGCTAAATCCTCAAGGTCGAGCGCCTCAGGACCCAAGCATTTTTCGAGAGCTTCACGCCATGCGACATCTTTGGCCACCGGATGCGTGGGATCTTGTGCCATACGTTTCATCGCATAGCGAAGCATGGTGATTCCATCACGTGGTGAGAAATCTAGCTTCATGCCGTGCGACTGTTGCAGGAACTGAACCGTCATGCCGAGCATTTCGAGATCGGCAAAAGGCAAGTGATATTTGAGAATGGCCAGTTCATCCTGCTTGTTGGGAAACCCAAGTGCCAACGTCGGCTGTAGCCGGCTGAGGATGTAGTCGGGAATCTCATAAGTTGACTCATCCTGATTCATGGTGACACAGCACCGAAAATCTGGATGAGCATGGATGGTGATGCCTGCCACAATCGACTCGACATAGCGACGATGATCAAAAAGCGGAGCCAAACTGGCCCATGACTTTTCATTCATTCGGTTACCTTCATCGAGGATGCAAATACCCCCCTTGATCATGGCGGTAACCAGTGGCGACGCGTGATATGCGATCTTTCCACTTTCGGCCAGAACAGGCGTGACGAGCAAATCTTCGGGACGCGTGTCCGACGTGCATTGATAGATATACAGATCTTGCTTGCGAAGCCGCGCCGCCGCCATCGCTAGCGCCGTCTTTCCAATTCCCGGCGTACCGATCAGGCGTGGCGTTAGGGGAAGGTTGCGCGGATCCACCACCAGCCAGCAAGCCTGAACCTGCTGCAAGATTTCTTGTTGGCCAATCCACTCGCTATCGGCCTCATGAGGTTGGCCAAGTTTCAGGTGGACGCCGTCGATATCGATCTGCCGTTGCATGCCAAAAACCATCAGTCCGAAAGGAACTCCGAAGCAAAACCCATCCGTTTTCATCGATGGATAACCGCATCCTACACGTTTGGGCCAAACCCTCCAAGGCTTACAGGCTGCATAGCCGTCAAAACCGGATTTTTTCATAAAGCCACCGTGATCGTGCAAGGCAAATTCGCACCAGAACGCCCTGCGATTGCTGACACACAACCTAAATTTGCAAAGCCTTTGACCAGGCTTGTTTTCTGTGGCGGTGTTTTTAGCCGGTGGTGACGCACAATGACCTTGGCCCCAATATCCCTGCGACCGATCGACCGTGTAGTGACATGGTTGACTTGGGGACTTGTCCTTCTGGGGACTGCCGCTGCGCTATCGCTGAACGTTGCCGACCCAGACCTTTGGGGGCATGTGCAGTACGGCCAAGACATGCTGAAAGAGGGACTTTCCGCCACCACGACCTATTCCTATACGGGACAAGGCTATCGCTGGATCAATCACGAGATCCTGGCGGAGCTTTCGCTTGCTATCGCGGCGAACCTGGGGGGCAGCATGGGCCTGATGCTGCTCAAGACGGGCATTGGCCTCGTGATTATGGGCATTTTGCTCGGCCGATCGTTGGCGAAGGGGCACGACTTTTTATCAACAACCGTGCCCCTCTTTTTGGTTGCGGCAACGCTGGGGAATTACTTCTGCTTGAGGCCCCAACTAGGCTCGTACTTATTCTTCACACTGGAACTCGCCTTGCTGGAATGGTGCTTGGCTGGGTGGGGTGCGTCCGATGCACCGTCACTCGCAGAATCCAAATCAACCGACCTGCGCAGCCCTCTGGGTTTCATGCGAAGCAGGCTGAAGTACTTGTGGCTGGGACCGATCATCTTTTGCCTCTGGACCAACACCCACGGCGGCTTTTTGGCTGGCCTAGCGGTTTGGATCGCGCTGCTTGTATTTCGTTCGGGCGAAGCTTGGTTGCGGATTGGCCGTGCCAGCGATGGTCTCATCCTACGCTTAGCGATTGTGGCGATGGCATGCGTCCTTGTCACCGTTCTTAATCCGTACGGCGCTGAGTTCTTGACCTGGTTATTTGACGACCTCAAAGTTCCACGTCCAGAGATTGTGGAATGGCGTCCGCCTCGACTGGATGATGTGACAAACCTGCCGACGGCAGGGCTTTTGCTACTGACGCTTGCCTGCGCATTCCTGTTCCCCAAGAAAGACTACACCCAGCTAACCATTCTGGGATTGATTCTCTGGCAGGCGGTTTCGCATGATCGACACGTTCCTTTCTTTGCGATCGCATGCGGATTCTGGATGCCAACCTGGCTTCAAGAGGCAAAAAACCGTTTTATGGGAACCCATGAAGAGCAGCCGCCAACCTACCTAGCGCAAGTTGGCGTTGCCGCGGGCCTTTTGGCGGCGATTGTGGGGATGGGCGTCTATCTGTCGCCAAAACTGACGACGGTAAAAGTCGAACGGGACGTCTATCCCGTTCAAGCGGCAGAGTTCATCAGTCAGCATCATTTGCATGGCCGGATGGTGGTGGCCTTCAATTGGGCGCAGTTCGCGCTCGCTGCTTGGGGAAGACCAGATGCCGAAGGACGCAAGATCGAAGTCGACATTGATGGTCGCTGTCGTACGGCCTACAGCCAAGCAATGCTGGACCATCACTTGGACTTTTTGCTGGGAGAAGTTCCTGCCAGCGAGCGTTATCGCGACGTCGCTTCCGGCCCGTATTTGCCCGAGCTCGTTTTGGAGCAAGGCTCGCCAGACCTAGTGCTTATTTCGCGAGGACAGCCGCACGCCTGCAAGGTGATGCGATCACGCGAGAAGGAATGGACATTGCTCTATCGCGATTCTATCGCCGAATTATGGGGCTTTTCTCGCAAATATGCAGATCCGCAAAGTCCGCACTATATCGCAGAGAGCCATCGCGACCTGCGAGATCAACCACAAACGGGAACGGCTACCTGGCCCGCGTTTCCTCAAGGAACGGCCCCTTCGAATCCTGCTGACGCTAAGACAAAACCCATTGCGGCATTGAAGGCCGCAGGTTTGCAGACACCTACAGAAGTTCACCACTAGTTTTTCATCGTTTAACGAACAAGCTGCTATGACCTCTCTCTCTGCCATTCAAGAATTGATTTCCGAAACCGCTGTTCGAAGCCCTGGAACGACGTTTGATCTTTTGGGGCCTCCGTCGCTGGGCCGGGCTGCAACCGCGACGGAAATGCAGATCATTCAAATCCTTAAACGGGTGGAAGACCTTGACGAATTGATTGGGCGAGCCCTCTCCGAAGATTACAAGCCAGCACCGGACCCACGTTTTGCCGGACGATACGATTCCATCTTGGGCACGCCGCTTCCGAAGGGATTTTTGCTGAGCGTGGTGATCCCTGTTTACAATGAAGCACGCACGATTGCCGAAGTGCTGCGCCGCGTAGAAGCATTGCCGGTCCCTAAAGAAATCATTGTGGTGGATGATTGCAGCACGGATGACACGGTCGACATTTTGAAGGCCGAGGAAAAACGCCGCGAGCACGAGATCATCTATCAGCCAATCAACCAAGGCAAAGGCGCTGCGCTACGGACCGGATTTCGGCGAGCCAAGGGAGACATCGTGGTGGTGCAGGATGCGGATCTGGAATACAACCCGCAAGATATCCTGCCGCTGCTGCTGCCGATCATCAAGCAGGAAGCGGATGTTGTCTATGGCTCTCGCTTTCTAGGAAGCAGCTTGCAAGATCCTTCGTGGATTCACCGAGCGGGCAACGCATTTTTGACCAAGGCCTCCAACTATTTGACTGGCCTAACGCTGACGGATATGGAGACGTGCTACAAGGCATTCCGACGTGACGTCATCGCCAACATGGAAATCCAGCAAAACCGTTTTGGGTTTGAGCCCGAGATTACCGCTCGTCTCGCACGACGCAAGCATCGGATCGTCGAAGTCCCCATCGGCTATTCGGCACGATCTTATGCCGAGGGGAAGAAGATTGGTGTTAAGGACTTGCTAAGCACGCTGTACTGCATCGTGCGGTATGGACTGTTTGCGTAGTTAACACCGCTGTTATCCAACAACGATGTTGGGATGCGTGCTTAGGATTTATCGCCTAAGCTCCTGCCTTATTTCCGGTTGAACGTTCGCAGTAGCTTTCGCCCCTTGTATAGGCTGTAGACCTCACGAATTCCGAGTGCTCGCCGGGCGCCGCGTGTGGGTACGAACAAGATGTCTTCGGTGCCAACCACGGCGATACCTGCCAAGTCTTGTCGCTCGGCATGGGCAACCAGGATCTTTTCGCCGAAGAAGTTTCCAAACAGTTCAGGGCGAATCTCTTCGAGCCCGGCATCATGCATCCGCCGTTCGAGACGAGCGACCTCAATCTTGCCAGAACGGTTCAGCCGGGCGACTTCGTATTCGCGAATCTCTTCATGTTCGGTCTGCCAACCGGCGTAGGTCGCATAGATATCATCCGGCGGCATATCGGCCAGATCGGCTGTGAATGCGTAGGTAAGTGGGCCTGCGATCCCAATGTTGCTAAAGCTTCGCTCCCCCTCCCCTTCAATCGTGACGACATATGTAAAGCGAAGCAGAAAACATTCCACGGCGTTACTATAGCCAGGCCAAAACTGCGTCCGTTGATCGATGAGTTCGCAGTGATGCGGAGGTAGGCCGTACTGCGTCGGCTCTGCCAGCCAAACGGTCAACGCACCTTCAGCGCGGGCCAGCTTCGTCTTATGTTCCGCAGGAACCTGATCCAAAACCTTCAGCTCTTCGGCATAGGCAAGTGCACGCAAACGCGCAACAGGCTGAGCGGCCAAACTCACCAAAGCTTCCACGCCGGCTTTCTCGCCCAAACGGGCCAATGCCGCAGCCGCCTCCGTCTTTAGGCGTCGATGCCCCAGCTCCATGAACTGATACAGCTTTCCAATCGCTTCCTTGGCGCCTAGCATGGCCAGCGTGTGACACAGTGAAACGCCCAGCGCCACGCTTTGCGAAATCTGCTTGCTGAGATCAATCGCGGAAAGGTTCTCCGCATTCGCCGGGCGTTCCAAACTAGAAAGTCGACCGGTTAGCAAAGAAAGCAACTGAATCAGCTCTGCCTCCTTCTCGGCCGCAGGATGCTTGCTCACCAGCTTTTTATCTGCGGCATAGTTTGCCAGATCCAAGACCGAGGCCGCCAGCGAATGGTGCTGTAGCGCCGGCCAGATGGCAGGGAAAATCACCTGCCACGGAACCTCTTTCTTTTGAAAAAGGGGGCTGAGGGCCTGCACCACATTGACATCATCCTCGGGCGGATCATCCACCAGATGTTTGACCAATCGAGAGAGGTCTTCCTCGCGACCACCAATCGCCAACAGCTCTAGCAATTGGCCACGGGCATGGCAGTGCGGGCCCAGGTAACGATAGAGTTCGTCCGCCAGTTGGCTGATCGATTCTTGCTCGGCCGGCGTGATTCGTTCCGCTACGGTTTTGGCGCGGGCCGAGGCCTGGGCCTTTTTGGCCAGTTGCACAAACCCTGCTTTGAGCCATTCATCTTGCACGGTGGATACCGGTACCGCCACCTTGAGCAACTCTTGCAAGTACTCAATCGCTTCGGGCGTCGTGAACTCTCCCACCCATGCCGTACGCCGCTGCGCCTTGACGCGCATGGCAGGCTCGTAGCTTTCCAAGCGTGAGAAGTCTTCCAGCAATGCCTGCAGTCGGTCGTTCATAGCCTCAGCGCTCTACGAAATACATCCATGAAAAACAAAAAACCGCAGGGCTCATCCCTAAGTGGAGAGCCCTGCGGCATCGTAACAACGATCGTTGCCAAAGCCAATGACTACAGCGTGTAGCCGTTCTTCATCTCTGGCTTGATGATGTGAGCAACTTCAGGAGCGTTCTTGGTAGTTAGATTAGCGGCATCCCACTCAATCTTCTTGCCCATTACTTCCTTCTCAGGAGCAGCCCAAACGGCCAAGTTACCCAGCAACACGGTCTCGGTGAGAGGACCAGCGTAGTTCGGGAAGTTGGACATCGCTTGTTCGCCACCCTTGATGGCATTGACCCATTCTTCGAAGTGGCCAGGGGACTTCTTGTATTCCACCTTTGGCTTCTCGGCACCGGAGAGCAGCCAAACTTCACGTTCGGCATAATCGCCAGGAGCGTACAGAGAGTCCTTGTCGCCAACGATCAAGCAACCGCTGGAGGCCAACTCTTTCCCCTTGAGGAGCGAAGCGTCAACCTTCTTGCCACCGTCATACCACTTGAACGTCAATGGCGCACGGCCGTTACGTTCTGGGTAGTCGATGGTGATTTCAGACCAAGAAGGATAGGTTTCCTTGTTGTGGCCCGAGGTGATCGCTTGCAGCGTCGTTGGGTCACGCAGGTCAAGTGCCATGAACGGCATGTTGAGGGTATGGCAAGCCATATCACCCAACGCACCGGTTCCGAATGCCCACCAACCACGCCACTTGAAGGGGTGATAAACAGGGTTGAACGGACGCTTTTCAGCTGGGCCGATGAATTCATCCCAGTGAATGCCCGATGGAACTGGTGGAGTGTCAGTCGGACGGTCGGTCCCTTGTGGCCAAACGGGACGATTGGTCCAAACGTGAACTTCCTTTACCTTGCCCAGCACGCCGGACTTTACAATCGCAGCAGCTTCACGCAGCGAGTTAGCAGCCGTACCTTGATTGCCCATTTGCGTGGCAACCTTCTTTTCGGCGGCCAGCGTGGATAGGACGCGTGCTTCGTGCAACGACTTCGTCAAAGGCTTTTGGCAGAAGGCATGCTTGCCCAAACGCAAAGCCATGGCAGCGGCAACGGCGTGCGTATGGTCAGGCGTGCTGACCGTAACGGCGTCGATGCTCTTTTCCATCTTGTCGAACATCTTGCGGAAGTCGAAGAACTTCTCTGCATCTTCAAAGCGAGCGCCCTTCTTTTCGAGGCTCGATTCATCGATGTCGCAGATCGCGACCATCTTGCCAAAGCGACCCGCATCATTGGAATCGCTATCTCCCTTGCCGTTCACGCCGATGCTGGCGAAACGGATTTCTTCATTAGCGGAAAGGCTGACCTTGGGAGATACCCCACCGGCAACCCAGTAGCCGGCACCGATGGCGGCGGCCGTCTTTACAAATGTACGACGACTCGATCTACGCGACATAAAATCTCTCCTAACGGAACGCAAAGCACAGGTAGAAAAAAATTGGCGACGGCGCATGTAGGGCGCCACCCCGTAGGTGAAATCCATCTTTCAGAGCGCAGTACCCAAAGCCGACCATCGCCCTCAAGGCGTCTGTAGGCAACTAGGAAGCCATCCCTGACGAGTTAAAGGTTATCCGAGCCCCCTAAGGATTTCAAACCGGCACTGCCGTTTTTGAAGAAAAATCGGCAAATTCCAGGGTTCTTGCCAGGTTCTCCCAGCTTACCCCCCCTGCAACTCGGACAGAATGGCTTCGGAGACGTAGATCGGAAGCGTGGGGTGGCAAGCCACCGCCACCGCAATTGCATCAGAGGGGCGAGAGTCGATTTCGATAATCTCGCCGTCCCGACGGACCCGCAGCTTCGCATAATAGATGTGGTCTTTCAGGTCGCGAATTTCGACGCTGTCAAGCTCGCCCCCTAATGCCTCGATGGCGCCCACCAAAAGCTCATGCGTGCGCGGACGTGGCGACACAATTTTTTTGACGCCAGTATCGATGCTTTTGGCTTCAAAAATGCCAATGACAATCGGGAACTGCCGTTCGCCATCGACTTCGCGCAAGTAGATAACCTGCTGGTCCGTGATTTCGCTGATGATGATCCGCGACAACTGCATTTGCACCGACATGTTGGCTCTCTCCTACGGACTGCGGATCTACCGAACGACTTACCCCAAAGCACCATGTGTGCGTCCAACCTCCTTGCATTCTAACCGATCCGTGGATTGCTCTGGCTACCCCAGAAGAATCCTCGAAAGCGCCCTAGCTCCCTGGAATTCTTAGCCAGATTGACAGAATAACATTTCCTGAAAGGGGTTCGTCGGACTAGAATTTGGGCCTGCGTTCTTCGGTTGCTTGGCCGACAATATTTTCAAGCGATTTTCTTCCAAACACTACTTCGTTTGCCCTGCTACTCATGTCGCGCAAAGTCATTCTCGACTGTGACCCTGGTATTGATGATGCTGTCGCTATCACGATGGCACTGTTCGACCCTCGCCTAGAGGTCGTCGCCATCACGGCAACCGCGGGAAATGTTCGCGCAAGCCAAGCGACCGCCAACGTGCAAGCGATTGTGGAACAGCTCGATCCACCCCGCTTTCCACGGCTGGGGGCTGCAGTGGCCAGCGATACACAGTCGATTGGAAGCTCCAAGCACCTCTACGGTGAGGATGGGCTGGGAAATGCAGGTTTTGCCGTGTCTCAGCTGGCTCGCCAGCATGCGGCCGACAAGATCATTTGCGACGAAGTGCGGGCCGCTTCTGGCGAAATCACGCTAATCTGCCTCGGGCCGCTAACGAACCTCGCCCGAGCTTTGCAACGTGATCCTGACTTAGTTGACCACCTGTCTCGCGTTGTCATCATGGGAGGAAGCGCCTCTGGGATTGGCAACGTCACCCCAACGGCCGAATACAACATCCATAGCGATCCAATCAGCGCTCGGCAGGTCTTTCACTCGGTGGCGCACAAGACGCTGATCCCCCTGGATGTCACCAGCCAGGTGCAGTTTTCGCTCGACTTTTTTGACCAACTCCCTAGTGAAGAGTCGCGGGCAGGCCGGTTCTTGCGAAAGGTGGTACCGTTCCTCTTTCGGGCGTACCGGCTGGAACTTGGGCAAGAATGCATTCAGTTGCCTGATGCTGTCGCGTTGGCGGCAGTGCTACAGCCGGAACTGTTCACCATGCACGACCTGCTAGGCGACGTAGAAACCCAAGGCGAATTGACACTAGGCCAAACGACGTTCGACCGCCGTTCTAACCGCCCACGGCAGACCAACATGGAGGTCGCCCTAGAAGTTGACGCCATTGCCGTTACGGATACGATCGCCCGCTGCATTCAAGAGGCAGGCCGCCAAACTTAATGGAAGCTTGGGCGACCTTGATTGGGCCCAGTCGGGCAGACCGGCCTAACGATTGGAAGTTGTGGCACCCTAGCAATCGCCCACCTCGACTGAGGGGAAAATACTAGGGAATAAAGCGGAAGGGCTCTGCATCTTCTTTAACAGACGCTTGGCGCGTGCGAAATGCTTGACTTTGCGTGTTGGGGAGGGTCTACTTGCAGGCCGTTTCCTTCCTTGTTTTCCCACCTGAAATGTCGCCGTTTAACTTCGGTTTAGGCTACTCGGCATTGCCTGCCGATAGTAGGCGACGTTCTGTCTTTGTTTTAACTCTGGAGACTGCAGAATGAAGAAGCTTGGTTTGTTGGTTGTTGCGCTGTTTGTAGTTGGTTCGTATTTGGCTGCTCCTGCTCAAGCCATTCCTCCTTTTGCTAAGGCTTTTGCCGGCAAGTATAACGACCCAGCTTTGGCTGACGCTATCAAGGCCGCTGGCTGCAACGTTTGCCACGATGCAAACAGCAAGAGCAAGAAGGACAAGAACGAATACGGGAAGGCCCTTGCCAAGCACCTGACCAAGGCTGGCTTTGAAAAGGTGAAGGCTGACGAAGAAGCCTCCAAGAAGTACCTCGAAGAAGGTCTGTCCAAGACCGAAGCCGAGAAGTCCTCGGGCGGCAAGACCTACGGCGAATTGCTGAAGGAAAAGATGCTGCCAGCCAAGTAGTCCTTGGTGGTCCATCAGCTTTAGCGTTCTGCTAACGCACAAAATTAAAGGCCCAGCTCTCCATTTAGAGGGCTGGGCTTTTTTTGTTGGTAGCGGCATCAGACTTGAGAATCACTAAGGCATTTTCTCGGGCTCTACTTTATTCGTGCTTGCCGGTGGATTGCTTGACGCTGGCGGCCCGACTCCGTCGTCTTCACGATTGTCGAACTTGCCCCCGTCGTCCGCAAGGTTTCGTCCCACCGAATAGACCAGCCAGCCTTCAGGAAGCTTCTTGACGATCAAGGGCTGACCATTAAAAGGGTCGATGGTTTCCGATTCCGGCAGGCCCAACTCAGAGAGCTTAGGAACCTCATCAGCAGACACGGACTTTGCTTGCAATGCATTGAGAACACGCAATGATCGAATACTTGCTCGACTCGACTCCATCGTAAGTCGTGAAAGTGCGATTGGAGGTCCTAAAAGATCAAAGACAACAACACTATAAAACTGTCTTTTTTGGGGAGCAGCGATCTCACTCTTCTTGTCCGAAGTGACATCCCAAAAGTGCCTCGAAGCATTCTGCGAATAATGATCAATTAGCTGAATGGCCATTAGCTTCCCCTCGTTAGTAAAGCCTCGGCGAAACCAACTCTTTGCCCAGGGAAACTCATCGATTGCCGTCAAAACGTACGCTTTTTCAGTACTAAGAGTATTACAATACTCTTCAGGAAAATTGATACTGGCCAGTTCATCTTCAAGTAGCTTTCTGGACTCACCTGAAACGGGCCCAAGTTGCAGGACACTACTGGCAGTGACTGCTGCATAGCTACGATAGCCCGAGGTCACAAAATAAAGAGTCAACAGTGACTCTTGCGACTGAAGCTTTAGCAGCTTGAACTCCATAATTGAATTGATAATGGCTTCGTCGTACTGTCCATTTGCAGCGAGCAAAGATGTACGCGCACGCAAAACACGCAACACCGCTCGCGCATCATTATAATGCGTCAGGAATTGCTCGTTTTCAAAAGCAGAACGTGGCAACGTATAGTCAAGCTGCCAATCGTATATTTTACATTTCGAGGCCTGCTCCAGCGCCGGGAATATCTGCGGAAAGGCATTAACTACGCTTTCCAATTTAGCCTTTGCTTCAGCTGACAACGGAATTTTTTCATGCTCCCCTTTTGGGAAGCTTGAGTAAAGTTCCTTTTGCATTGCTTTCACGTCACTCATGACACGATTTATGTACGTCATGGCATTCTCTTCGGCGGGGACCGGCTTTCTTGCCAAATCCATGAACCGAACGGGTTTACCAGCGGCCTTCATTTCAGCCACTTTAGCTTCCAATTGCTTGCCGGTTCGATAGACAAACCAAGCGTTGAAAAGCAATAAGCAGGAAATGACCAAGGCAAAGGATATTCCCAGCCACTTCAAGATGAACTTAAATCGTTTCATGCGTATTCTCCGTCAAGTGGCTTAACTGCTTAATAAATTCGTCTAGACGTACAAAATAGGTTTTATCGAATCGACGAGAAACGGCCTTTCTGGTCAACCGTTGATACATCCACTCCCCCGTCTCTTCATCCGTAAAAGCGGCAATTTCCTGGGCGATCTCAGCCGCCTCTACTTGCCGCAACGGCGGACCCATAATCGCCGCCAAGCGACGATCAAGCGAGACGTTGACCCACCAGTTCATTCCCACACTCAGCACCAGCATGAGAGCAACGCCGCAGCCCCAAACCGTGCTGGAAAAAGAACGGTTGGGGTGAGCGTTCTTGCTTACACTTGCGGCAACTTCCCTGGAAGGTGTTTCGTTCAACAAAGCGGCAGATACACCGGCCAGCACACCCGCACGAAGCGACTTCGGCGCTGGACGTGGCGTTAGCTCTTGCAGTCGTTGTTCTATCTCATCCATCATGTTCGTTCCTTCGATAGCAAGCTGCGCAAACTTTCGAGCGCTCGGCGATATCGTGTGGCAACGGTCCCTTGCGGCACTTCTAACACTTCACCAATATCACGCAGAGTCAGATTGGCATACATTTTCAACTCGACGATCTCACGCAAGTCGGCAGGAAGCTGGCCCAGCATGTTGGTAACCCATTCGGCGTTCTCACGTGCCTGGGCTTCATGGCTTGCTGCTTCACAAAACAAATCTTCCGCTGCAAGCGACTGTTCTTTGCCTGTGGCACGCTGCCGGTCTTGCCAGCGAATGGTTTCGTGCCGCGCGATTGTAAAAACATACGCGGTCAGGTTCTCGACCATGGCTAGTGAGCTTCGACTACGTGCGAGTCGCAAGAAGGTTTCCTGTAGAACATCGTCTGCATCCGTGCGTGAGCCAAGCCTGACGACTAAATAGTGGTGAAGCCGATCCGCGCAGGCGTCGTAAAGCTCCGCAAACGCGGACTCACTCCCCTGCGCTAACCGCCTCGCCAAACTTTCCATGGACGCTCCCTGCGAACGTGATTTGCTTCTCTTTAAAAGACCTAAGTGCGGCTCAGGTTTATTGGAGAAAATGGGCCCAGGCAGCGATTTTGTGAGAAAAACCGTAAAATTGGGCTGATTTGCTAGGTTGACGAGGCCTGTTGCCCCGTCACAGGAGGCGCTAAATTGCGTCCACCAGCAAATACTTTCTTGCAGCCAAACACCCGATCGGGTTCGATTGAATTCGCAAGGTACCTGCCTATTCTCGCTGGCCTAAGAAAATCTACACACAGCGAGAATGGGCCAAGATGCTGACTTTTCCGTCAGCCAAACGTTAGGTGCAGGTCAACTATTCCCAATAGTCTTCCCACTTGTCACCAAATGCCTTCTTGAGCTTGGCAAGGTAAGCGTAGGTTTTGATCTTGGCCTGCTGGATTTGCCCGCGAGTTCCTGTCTTACAAACCACACCTTCTTCGACGCCGAACTTTCCTGTGCGAACATTTTCGGCAAAGGCCCCCGTGAATCGCCCGCGATATACAACTCGGGCAATGCTCAAATGTCCAAAGGTGTCAACGAATTCATGAGGCCCCATCAAAGCGCCGTCACACTCCACATCGAATACGACAAGTTGCTTGGGCTCCTCTTGTTGATGAAGCCCTGCAAACGAACTAGCACCGAGAAACTCCGCAAACACAATGAACTGTTCCGTCGGTACGCATCTCGCATCGTTGAGGAATACCCCTTCAAACGGCTCCATGATTACTCGACGAAAAACACTGAGAACTTCGTGCAAATGCGGGTGCTTTGCCTTAAATAGGTCTTCGCCGGCGTCGTCACAGTTAAACTCGTCTCGCCGAGTTCCAAAAGCGTGCCAGCCAAATCCTCGGTGCCACGCAAAGTGCATATTGGTGCCGTCGTATTTTTCGAACGCGACGCAATCAGCCAGTGGAAAGTCACGCGAGCTGGGGATCTTTGGATAATGTAGTGCTCGCGCCATGCAATGAATTCTGTTCTTGTTTGATTCCTAATAAGGTCAAATACCTGCGGCCGACAACTCGAGTGTAGGTTTACTAAACCGCGTGTACAAGCCTCAATGCTACAACAAAGCACTATGCGGAAGTAAACTTCATCACAATCGAAAGCCGCCAGGATTCTCCAGGGGCTGCAGCACCTTTAGGCCGGCATCGATTCCCTGCGGGTCCATCACAACGGCGCCAGGGCAACAGGTGTAGGGCTCAATACAGATCGCCTCACGATGGGGTGGCGTAAAGGCGACAAGCTCACGAAAGCCTTCATCGAACCGCACCTCAAGCGTTCCGCTACCATCCCCCATCACAATTTGCGAAACACGTTGGCCCGCTTCACTTCCTAGCTCGGCAAAAACATTATCCAATTGCAAATCTCCAAAGGGAACGCCCGTTCGCAGTTGGTTCGCATTCGCCACAGGAACCTTTTTGCCCGTTGGAATCATTTGTTGAAGTTCCCACTGCGCACCGACATCCAACTTCACCTGGGAAGCATTGCGTTTCGCGAGGTCCATTGGCAAGCGGAAATAAGCATGCGTTCCCAGCCCGCACGGCAACGGAACGCTCCCCCGATTTTCCATGGAATAGGTCGTGAAAAACTCTCCGCCTTGCAAACGGTAGTCGGCCGTAATGCAAAAGTCGGCCGGCCAATGCAGTGCTAGGCTTGGATCATCGTGGCTGGCCCAGAATCGGCCCACGATTTGGTTGCTGGTATGCTCGAGCACCGTCCACGCACGCGTATGCACAAACCCATGGATTGCATTGCCGAATGCGTCGCCTGCTTCGAGGGAGTAAGTCTTGCCGGACCAGGTAAACGAGGTGCCCGCAATTCGCCCAGGGAAGGGAAACAGAATTGGAATGCCGCTTCGCGAGGCCCGTTTTCCCCCTTCGGTGAACCCAGGCTCGTACCACAGGAGTTCTTGAAAGCCACCTTCTGCAGACGCGGGAACGCCCCAGCGATAGCAATTAAAACCTTGCTCGGGGGCAACTTCGGCAATCGACTGGGTATCAGGGTCGACAATCTTCAGCGTCTTCATCGCGCAACGTTCCTCTAAGATGGGGATCTACTGCAGTGAACCTGCTGGAGCCGAAAGTATCTGGCTCGTTGTGGGGTTGGCCGGGGCACCGCCATCGATGGCTGCTCCTTTCATTCCTAAGCGATGGGCCGCCGTCATTAACATGACCACCAGCACCATCGCAACCATCGCCTTGACCAGTTCTTTCCGCTGCGTTTCGCCCATGGCAATGGTCACCAAGATTTGAGTTAGCCAAAGGGCCAAGGGCAAAGAGATCAAAAAGCAAATGGCTGCTACGGGGTGTTGTCCCATCAGTTGGCTACGCAGCGCGGCCGTACTGCTGGAAAGCACCCACAGGCCCACAGGCAATTGAACGATCGTTGCGGAAAGTGCAATCATTCCACCCCAGATCGCAGCACGCTGCGAAAGGGACTGAGCCTCTTCTGCGGGCAACTGCTTTAGCAATCGCAAAGAAAGACCCAGTAGGACCATCCCCCCCATCGCCAACGAGGCTCAGCCCAAAGTGAACCACCAGCGCTGGTATTCCATCGGTTGCGACACGCTCCCGAAAGGCGGCGCCGCGCAGATCGGCGCCGGTCAGTTCCGATGTCGCCATCAACTGTCCGGCAAGGAGAAACAGGGAAGGAAAGTGATACAGCAAGTTGGTTCCATTCAGCACGAGCAGTCCCGAACGAAGCCAACGATAGACACCGTTCCGTCCTTTGCCTGACTTACGCCATTGCAAATAGCCAACAGTAATGAGCAAGGAGAACACCAACTCTCCTACGCCCCAAACCAATTTGTAATGCAACCTACCAATCCAAATGGATTGATAGTTGGCACTCCAGGACCACCAGCCCAGGGCTAGTCCCAAAAAGATGCCCGCCAAAAGCGAATACGAAACCGCCTTGGCCAAGTAGTCTGCCGCCAACGTGGCCAAGCGATCCCCTTTTTGCTCGCGCCACTCTAGCCACACCCCTACCAGCGGTCCGCCGGTTGCCACGTTCATGGCCATCAGGTGAAGCCCCAACAGTAGTACGGGAATGATTTCGCTCATGCTTTTTCTATCAATCTTCCAAGTCTCGTTTGGAACAATTGGGGCGATCCCCAGCAACCAATGAGTGCTAGGGGCTTAATCACGCAGGGATCAAGCGATCCTATTCTAGATTAAGCCTTTCTGACATGTCAGTGTCAGGCCGCACAATCCCTACCGACAGCAAGGTTGGACCTTGCAGACCGATTCGTAACCTCTTCAAGCCCTTGTGGTTAGGCAATGCTTCAAGTTGGTGGCTTCATGGGGTATCCTAAAGGTGGTAGATAATCGCCAAAATTGCTTGCCAGGCATGCTAGGCTGTTCCGACCTCTTCCATCGCAATTTACCCGTGCAAAGCCCTCCCCTTTTTTCTGCCGTCATCCCCGTCTTCAACGAAGAGGATAGCCTTGCCGCGCTCCATGGAGAGCTTGCGGCCATGGCGGAGCAGAACCACTTGGCGATGGAGATCATCTTTGTCGATGATGGGTCGCGCGATGGTTCCTGGACGAAGATTCAGGAGTTGGCTGCCAGCGATTCACGGGTGCAAGGAATTTGTTTCCGTCGCAACTTTGGCAAGGCAGCGGCGCTAACCGCCGGGTTCGCTGCGGCAACGGGTGAGTTCATCATCACCCTCGATGCCGACTTGCAGGATGACCCTTCGGAAATCCCACGCTTTCTGGAAAAGATGTACGAGGGATTGGATTGCGTCAGCGGCTGGAAACAGGTGCGACACGATCCCTGGCACAAGACCGGACCTTCGCGAGTCTTCAACTGGCTTGTTGGGGCGATGACTGGCGTCAAGCTTCATGATCACAACTGTGGATTCAAATGCTATCGTCGCGAGATCTTTGACGAGGTCCACCTGTACGGCGAACTGCATCGCTTTGTTCCTGTTTTGGCGGCCTCCCGTGGCTGGAAGGTGGGCGAGATCATCGTCAACCATCGTGCACGACAACATGGCCATTCCAAGTACGGCGTCACGCGAATCGTCAAAGGCTTTTTGGACTTACTCACCGTCGTCTTTTTGACAGGCTTCGATCATCGCCCGCAACATTTGCTGGGGACGATGGGGCTGGTGTCGTTTGTCTTTGGTGGCGCGGGAATGTTGTACCTGGCGGAAGAGTGGGTGCGTACCCGCTTGCCCGGAGCGACGCCGATTCACCTGCATGAACGCCCGGTGCTGCTCTATTCAGTGGCCGCCCTGTTGCTAGGTGCTCAGCTACTGTGCATGGGATTCTTGGCAGAACTCTTTACGTTCTATTATGGACGCACTTCGCAAACCTATTCCGTGAAGGCCAAAACAAAGACGCACCCTGAGGATAAGAGCTCGTGAACTCGATCCCTACTACGGAATCGATCTTTGCCGACTACGGAAGGTCGCTTCGCTGGACCGTCTATTGGCTAATGATGGCCTGGGCTGCCGCATCGATCACGGGTCGCATTATGCAGGTTTCCTCGGGAAGCCGCAGCGACCCAACACCGTTCCTGAGCGCCAATGATCGTAGTCGTTGGTGTACCGTTCGCTCGTTGGTGGATGAAGGGACGTATGCGATTGATTCCATCATCTTCCAGGAGAACGGAGAGCGAAATCGCGCCTGGCATACGATTGACCTGGTTCGGCATCGCGGCCCCGATGGCAAAGACCATTACTATTCCAGCAAGCCAACCTTGCTTTCAACGCTCATCGCGGGTGAGTACTACGTTCTTAAGAAGTTGACCGGGGCTCAGATCGCGCAAAAGCCCTTTTTCGTGGGCCAGATGCTCTTGCTATTAACCAATGTCATTCCGCTATTACTGGCCTGGATTTGCATGGCCGAACTTGCAGAACGTTATGGCACCACCGATGTCGGCCGATTATTTATTATGGTCGTCATTACGGCCGGTACATTCCTCACCACGTTTGCCGTTACCTTGAACAACCATCTGCCCGCGGCCATCGGAGTGATCTTTACCATTTGGGCCGCTGAACCACTTTGGAAAGGGCGATCGCAAGCGACTTGGCGCTTTGCCCTAGCGGGATTGATGGCAAGCTTCACGGCAACGTGCGAACTTCCGGCCCTTGCCTTTTTGGGACTGGTTGCGATGGGCCTTACGATGGTCAGCCTGCGTGGGATGCTCACAGGCTTTATCCCTGCAGCGCTGGTAGTGCTGGCCGGTGCCATTGGCACCAACTATTTGGCCCATGGAACTTGGTCAACGCCTTACGCCCATCGGCACGATGGCGCCGTTGTTACACGCATCCCTTTGGCAGAGCTTCCCCAAAGCCTAGATGCTGGGAACGTACCAGATGTCATCAAGTCACTCATTCCCGAAGCCAGCAAGGTAGAAACTCGAGTTGCTGGCCATCGCTGGGGCATTGCCGATAGCCAGGGGGGCACTCGCTGGGCCCTGGTGGCGGTTCCTTCATCGGGAAAGGTCGCCTATGCAGCCACTCCTAACGCAAGTGACAATTCTGCCGCACCCACCGGCCCGCTAACGCATTTGGAAATTCGCCACTGGAACTATTGGTACGACTATCCAGGCACTTACTGGACGCCCAACATCGAACGATCAAGTGTTGACCGCGGCGAGCCCAGCCGCCTTGTCTATGCCTTGAACATCTTGATTGGCCATCACGGGATTTTTTCGCTCTCGCCCATCTGGCTGCTGAGCATGGTTGGCATGTCGATCGCCCTGTACCACTGCCGTGGCAGAGACCGCATTGCCCACTCGGCCGCACTCTTGATGATGCTGGTCGTGCTGGCGTTTTACATTTCGCGTTCTCAAGTGGATCGCAACTACGGCGGGTTTTGCTGCGGACTTCGCTGGATGTTCTGGTTCATCCCGATCTGGACGCTCCAGCTTTTGCCGATTCTTGATCGCTTAGCCAAAACCAAATGGGGTATTTCCCCTGGGATCGTTTGCCTGGCGGTTTCGATCTTCTCGGTCCACTATGCCAGCATGAACCCGTGGCAGCACCCTTGGCTATTTGACTACTGGACCTATTTGGGCTGGATCGACTATCCCTAGCACTCCGTCCGCGCAAAAAGTAAGGCAAGCCCGCACGACCGATGAGGTCTGCTGACTTGCCTTACTTTGTTTCAAGCGATAGATCGGTGCTAAACCACCGCCCTATCTACCAGTTGACTAGCGCTTGTGCTTGGCAATCGCCTTCGCAATGGCGTCACCCATATCGGCAGGGCTGTCGGCAACTTCAATGCCGGCATCCTTCAGGGCAGCGACCTTTTCCGCAGCCGTTCCCTTGCCACCACTGATGATCGCACCGGCGTGACCCATGCGGCGTCCTGGAGGAGCCGTACGGCCCGCGATGAAGGCGGCAACTGGCTTGGTTACGTTCTTCTTGACGTAAGCTGCTGCTTCGTCTTCAGCGGTACCACCGATTTCACCAATCATCAAGATTGCTTCAGTCTGTGGGTCGGCCTGATAACGCTGCATCAGATCGATGTAGTTGGTTCCCACGATAGGATCACCACCTAAGCCAACGCAGGTCGATTGTCCCAGACCTAGGTTGGTCGTTTGCCATACGGCTTCATAAGTCAGCGTACCGCTGCGGCTCATGATGCCAATCTTGCCCGGCTTGTGAATGTAACCCGGCATGATGCCGATCTTGCATTCGCCTGGAGTGATCAAACCGGGGCAGTTAGGACCAATCAGGACGGCGTCGCTGGCGCGAACCAGTTCATACACGCGTACCATGTCCAGAACAGGAACCCCTTCGGTGATCGCCGCAATGACCTTGATCCCAGCAGCCAATGCTTCCAGGATCGCATCGGCCGTAAAGGCAGCCGGTACGAAAATCATCGTGGCATTGGCGCCCGTTTGCTTGACCGCTTCCGCCACGGTATCAAATACAGGCAATCCTTCAACGGTTTCTCCTGCCTTACCTGGCGTTACGCCACCAACCATTTGGGTGCCGTATTCTTTGCAGCCCTTGGTATGAAAGGCACCCGCCTTGCCCGTGATCCCTTGGCAGATCACCCGCGTATCTTTGTTAATTAGAATGCTCATAAACTCTCACTTATCGTCAATTTCGTTGTGTGCTTGGAATGAAAGGAAAAAAGCAGGGATCGCGTCAATCGACTACTTTCCCTTGGCTGCCGCGACGACCTTCTTGGCCGCATCGGTGAGCCCCTCGGCATTGATTACGCTGATGCCGCTGTTCGCTAGAATCTCGCGGCCTTCCTTTACTTCCGTTCCTTCCAACCGCACCACAAGCGGCACGTTGAAGCCCACTGCCTTCGAAGCAGCAACAATCGCATTGGCAATCGTCGTACAACGGGCAATACCACCGAAGATATTAACCAGCACGGCCTTGCAGTTTGGATCAGCCAGCAAGATGCGGAAAGCTTCCGTGACTTGCTCGGTATTGGCACCACCACCAACATCCAAGAAGTTGGCAGGCTCGCCACCGTGCAACTTGATGATGTCCATCGTGGCCATCGCCAAACCAGCACCGTTGACCAAGCAACCGATATCGCCATCGAGCTTTACAAAGCTCAGGCCGGTGTTGCTGGCACGCACTTCGGCGGGATCTTCTTCGGCAAGATCACGTAGCGCTGCAAGGTCCTTGTGACGGAACATCGCGTTGTCGTCAAAGGTCACCTTGGCGTCCAGAGCAACTAGCTCGCCCGATTCGGTCACGACCAGCGGGTTGATTTCGACCAAGCTGCAATCGTACTGAACGTACAAACGGCAGAGGGCCTTCATGAACTTTTCAGCGCTGGCGACGCTGGCACCCTTAATGCCAAGCTTTTCGCACAGGTTGCGAACTTGATAGCCATACAGGCCCGCATGGGGATCAAAGTGTTCTTTGAAGATCTTTTCTGGAGTCTCTTCGGCCACCTTCTCAATTTCCACGCCGCCTTCGCTGGAAACCATCAAAACAGGCTTCGCGGCTGCGCGGTCCAAAACAATGCCCAGGTACAACTCGCGGGCAATCTTGCAACCTTCTTCAACGAAGATCGTGCTGATCGTTTGGCCAGCGGGACCGGTCTGGATGGTGACCAGTTTGTTGCCGAGCAAGTTCTTGGCTACGGTCGCGGCTTCTTCGGCAGTACGAACGAGCTGAACGCCGCGCTGCTTTTCATTGCCGATGATCGTTCCCTTGCCACGTCCGCCAGCATGGATTTGGGCCTTCACCACGGCCAATCCGCCACCGAGCTCATTAAATGCCGCAGCAGCTTCCTCGGGAGACTTTGCAATCTTACCGCGCAAGACGGCAACCCCTGCCTTGCGGAATATCTCTTTACCCTGGTACTCGTGAATCTTCATCGCGGCCTTCTTTGATCTAAAAATCCGGTGGTGAACAAACGCTTGAATGGCGTACTAACGTCAGAAAATGGCCCCGATTCACTCGGGACAACCCCCTGTCGCGTAGTCCTAACCTTTGTAATTGTAAAACTTTACCGCCACAGTCTTCGCGATTATAGGACCGTTTTCCGATGGGCTCAAGGATGGCCCTAGGCTTACCAACCCGCAAGCAACAAGCCTGCCTAAACTTCGCAGCTGACCTATTTTAAGCATTATTGCCCGCTGGCAAGGGATTCGCAGTTCCCGAGAAGGAACACATTCCCGGCCGAATGCCGCCTGGTTCGCCTTGCTGCTTTTCTAGCAAACGAGGTAAATTACCGCAGCTCAAGAGATCGTGCCCCCATGGATGGCGGCTACGTGCCGGAGAGCCCTGGGGATAGATCGTCCCCAATGCTCGCTCCAGGGGACTCGCCCCGCTGTTGTTGCAAGGAAGCTGAATCGGACCGATGAAGAACTTTATTCGTGCCCTAAAAGATGCCCGAGGCTATTGGAAGACCCTCGTTGTTGCGCTGCTTTGCTCGCTGGGTGTAGCAACCCTGTGGGGCGCCAACATTGCAGCCATGGGCCCGGTCATCGAAGTGACGCTGCACGGCGAGTCACTTCAAAGCTGGAATCAAACTCGCATCAACCAGTTTGAAAAGCAATTGACCAAGGCCGAAGAGGCGGTCGTCCAAGCAGAGTCGGCCCTTCAAGCAGCTGCCGACGACCAAAAGAAGCAAGCCACCGATACGCTCAAGGCGGCGCAGGCCCAGGTGGGCTATGAACACAAGTTGCTACTCTCCGCCAAATGGCTGCAAAGCATGCTGGAGAAATACGCCCCGACCGATCCCTTCACCACGGTCATGCTGATTGTGGGGTTAATCGTTTCTGGAACGATGCTCAAACATGTGATCCAGCTAACGAATGTGATGCTGGTCAGCTATGTCTCGAACCATATCGCGCAAGATCCGAATCCAGCTGTTTGACAAGGCGATCCACCTGGACCGTACAACCTTTTCGCAAACCGGGTCCAGCGGCTACATCTCGCAGATCACGCACACCACGGAAATGCTGTCCAACGGCATTACGAACTTCTTTGGCAGCGCCATTTTGGAACCGCTCAAGATGTTTTCGTGCCTCTTCTTCGCCTGCTTTATTTCCTGGCGGCTGATGTTGGCTTCGCTGATCTGTGCGCCGCTGGTAGCGTTTTTGATTGTTTGGCTCAATCGCCGCATCAAGTCGATCTATCGCCGCATCCTGCATCGATCCGTTGGATTTCATCATGTGATGCTCGAAGCTTTCACTAGCATAATGACAGTCCAAGCCAACACGATGGAAAAGCATGAAGCGGAACGATTCAAAGCTTCCACCAAAGAAATGCTGAAAACGTCACTGCTTAGCGTGTTTTACAACTCCCTTACCGCTCCGATTACGGAACTGCTGGGCGTAGGCATGATTAGCACCGCCATCATGGTCGGTGCGTACTTGGTGATCAATCAAGCAACCGATATTCTCGGCGTGCGCATGACTGATCGCCCCCTTAGCGCCACTTCGATGATGATCTTCTTTGGCATGCTATTGGGTGCAAGCGATCCTGTTCGCAAGCTTGCCGGCGTGATCTCCTCCGTCAATACCGGGATGGTCGCTGCCAACATGCTCTACCCGATGCTTGATGGCAAATCACGTCTCACCGAAGCAGAGCATCCGCAAACAGCCCCCGCCCCTCATCATGTTTTGGAATTCCGCCAGGTATCGTTCGCCTACGACAACCATGAGCCAACGTTAAAAGATGTGAATCTCAAGGTTCCTTTTGGCAGTCGCATTGCCATCGTGGGCCCTAATGGTGGCGGCAAGAGCACGCTGATGAACCTGCTTTGCCGGTTTTACGATCCGCAAGAAGGCGAGATCACCTTGGATGGGATCAACATCAAGGAATTGGCCATTGCCGATATTCGTGGCCGGATTGGTTTGGTCAATCAGCAAACCGAGCTATTTAACGAGTCGATCCTCTACAACATTCGCTACGGGCGGTGGGATGCCACGGATGAAGAAGTGATTGCAGCCGCCAAAAAGGCTTACGCACACGACTTTATCTCGACCTTTCCAGAAAAATACGAAACGATTGTTGGCCAAAATGGCCAGCGTCTCAGCGGCGGACAACGTCAACGGATTGCGCTCGCCCGTGCGATCTTGCGCAACACCGAGATCCTTATTTTGGACGAAGCCACCAGCCAGATCGATGTCGACAGCGAACGTCTGATTCACGACACGCTCTCTACACTTGGCCGTGACCGCACCATGATCATGATCACTCACCGCACCAGCACGCTAGAACTGGCCGACACGATTGTGCGTGTCGAACGAGGCCAAGTCACCACGGAAGAATCCAAGGTACTTTCGCGCGTCGCCTAATCACGCCCCTGCGAAACATTACGCTGCTTCGTGTGTTATAAATTCAGCGGCAAATGTCGCAAAAATGCAAAGCATCAATCGGCCTCTCTCTCGGGCTGCTGGCACTATTGCGTCCGCTCGAATTAACCATTTTTGTGGTTAATAAGGCATGATGACAAAACGCCAATAGCGTTTCCTTGCTCGCTACCAACACAGAATCTCGATCTTGGAGCATTCTGACTAGTTTGTGTAAACTACTGACGAAAGATTACGAAAACGATATGCCAAACGCAGGGAAAGTAGTCGTGTCGTGGAAAAGTTGAGGCAATGAGTAATTTCGTCTTTGTGCATGTTACGAGAACAGGTGGTTCTTCGATTTGGCACAACCTCGTTCCAATCGCGACCCAAAACGGGATTGGGATTTGTGACATCTATCACGAATCTAAGCTAGAAAATGGTCGGCCCATTGCCGCCGAAATTGTCCTCCAACGTTTTCGAGAGCAATACGGTAATCTGACAGCACTGTTCCACCACCACACGGCAGAGCCCATCTTTCACCTCTTTGCGAAGAACACCATATTCGCAACGGTCCTTCGCGACCCTGTCGACCGTTTCGTATCCATTGTGAGCCACATCCGGGCGTTTCTCACCTCTCCTGCCGTCGATCCTCGCTACAAGGCCTACAATGAGGAATTCTTGGGGGCCGAGTATTTACGGGGAGTCTATGCAGGGGTAGCACCACGCAAACTACTCGAGATTGCTGCCGCAGACCCCTATTTTCAAAACTATTACGTCGCGATGTTCCGTTCTCTTCTCAGCACCTGCCCAGAAGCCAGCCACCATGCAAGCCTGTTTGGCAACCTGAAAAAGCCGATTACTCCCTACGATGTGGAGTTGCTGAGCCAATATTATCTTTACACGCTTCGCCGTGATCGGCTATTTTGACAGCCTAGATGTTGCGTTCGCGAAAATCCTTCGAGCGTTTTCATTTAGGGTCGAGCGACGACAAGATGAATCTCTCGATCAATCAAGGTCAAGAACGTCCCATGTTATCGACCGAAGAACGCGAGCAGTTTCGCCCCATTTTTCGCCAAGACTACCACTTACTAGCAAGCCTCCTCGCCTCCAGTAAGGCATCGTAGAGCATTTCATTTAACGTCAGCAGTTTTGCAGCAAGCACATTTTTCACGCGTTTAACGCCGCCCTTTTTTGATAGGCATCGACGACGCTAGAAACTTTGATTCCGGAACATGAGTGCCAAGCTCCCTCTGACGATTCTTATCCCTGTCTACAACGGCGCAAAACATATCGGTGGACTGCTTGGCAGCTTCGCCACCTTCCTTGAAACCGCTCCTGCTGGCAAACAGTTTCTCACCGACTGCGAAATCCTCGTCGTCAACAACCGGTCCGAGGATGCCACCCTTTCCATCGCGCAGTCCTTCACGCAGCGAATTCCTAACCTCCGCATTGTCAGCCCTGAAGAGCACATGCCTTCGGCCGAACAGAATGTTTTCCGAGCCTTTCATCTGGCCAACGGCGAATTCACTTGGGTCTTGGGGGTCGATGAAGTCGTTCGCTTTCAGGCGTTCCCCGATGTTCTAAAGGTCGCTCGCGACAACAAGTACGACATCGCCGTCTTCAACTTCATGGTGTGCGATGAAAGTGGTTGTGTAGAGACGGTCAGTAACTTCTTCATGCAGGATCGGTTTGAAGGGGACCTCGTCCGACTGACGCAGCGAGTGGGCTACTGGTGGTTGATCGCCGGTTTTTCCGGACAGATTATCCGCACCTCGCGGGTTGTTGGCTATGACCATGCCACGCTTGTGAAAAACACCTGCTCGATCTATTCGCACGTAACGGCCTACATGGAATGCATGGCAGGCCAACCGGCCGCGATCATTAACATCCCCAACGTGATCTACCGTGTGGCTCGAAATGATCCTGCATATTGGCCACGCATCGCCAGACGCCTCAACGTCTTTGACGAGTTTTTCTGGACGCTAGGATTCGTACGGCAAATCGCCTACCTAGAGAGCAAGGGAATCGTTGGACGCGATTATCTAGTCAAGATGATCGACACCAATCAAAAGGATTTCTTTCGCCCAACCGTGCTGATTTACGAAAAGATCGTGTCGCAGCTGCAGATCATGCGATCCGCCCGAGAGCCGCGCAACCGGGTCTCACGCGAGCAGTTCGAAGAACTCGTCGGATACTTTGAACAGCGTGACCCCTTAGCCCGCCCTTTCCTTTCTTTGGTGCGGCAAGTCTACGATTCGCTCGAAGCCAACAAGCGAATTGGCAGCAGCTTGGACGAAGCACGTGATGCGCTACTGGGCTATCAATCGAACTTCCTGCTCATTGCGAACTTCTGCTCGCTGCATGGCGATTACGAAATTTATCACCTCGCCGGGACCTACTACGCGGTCCATCGCCTGTTCCATGGGCGCTGATGGAGCGTGTTCGCTATCTCGAAAACTCCGAATATGCCCCGGTCGTCTTAGAGGCTACCACTCTGCCGGAAATCATCCAAAGGATTAATGAGGATGGGATTGGCATGGCACTGGACCGCGTTCCTGCATCCGCCATGCGCTACTGCTCGCAGGTGCTCACCCCTGGTTTGCAATCCTGGAGCCCCGGCAACCTAGGCTTTGGCAAAAAGGATGGCGCTCAATGCGTCCTCGCTGCTGCACAAGCCAAACTACGTGAGGCCTATAAAACCGACCGTCGCATGGCTGTGCGGTTTGCTACCTGGGTGGCTGCACGCTCGCTAAAGATCGCCAGAAAGCTACTGGGATCGGGCCCGAAGAAGTAATTCAAGTGCCGCAAATCTTGATGCGGGTCATTGGCCAATTAGTTCGGTCAGTTGCTGGTCAAACTCTCGCTCTAGACATTCGTTTCGGCGGCATTGGTCGGCCCAGTCCACCTGGCTTTTTCCGATCTCTTCTAGCCCCCAAGCGATCCCTTGGGTACCTCGCTCAAATCGCTGAAAATCAGCCTTCGTGATCGTTCCCTCGGGAATCACGACCACTTCACAGCCCACCAGCAGTGCCTGACCAATCAGATCGGTGCTGGAATCAAACGTGTACAGCAAGCGCGTCGCCGCCAGTAGCTTTCCCAGTTCCTTTTTTGCCGGCACATCGCTGGTGATTTCCAACACGCGCGAGCGATCCAGCATTCCCTCTTTCCAGCACGAACTGCCAACATAAAAGCAGTCGAGTCCACGCTCACTCGTCTTGGTATTTGGCTTGCTAAGCAGAGCTCTGCTAATCGGAGGCCGAACTAACATTCCCGCCAACGGGTTCTTCACATAGTGGCGAAACACTTCCGACGCACAAAACACCCGTTCCGCTTCTGCAAAGACTTCTTCCCCGCCGTGCGTTCCAGGGCGATGTAGCACCCAGCGAATGACCGACTTGGCATTTAATGGATTGCCAGCAATACAGTCGGGATAGATCACCTTGTATTGGTGAGAGCAGTAAGTCTTTGCCACCTCCCAATCCAGTGTCGTGCTATCGCGACTTCGTACCGCAGGTGACTCTCGAGTCACCAAGGCCTTTACACCGCGACGGCGAATTTCCTCGCCGAGTCGTTCAAGTGACTCTACGTAACCGACATTGATTCCTAGCGGCGGCAACACAATCACAAAGCCCTGATCTTTGGGGGGAAACCACTTGGCGGACCATGCCTGACACATTCGACGCCACGCCCCTCCCCCCTGAACTGCCTTCTTCCAGCGCCGAAATCGCTGCTCTACTTCGCGAGCTTTGAACTGAATTTCGCGAAACGCACTTTTCCAAACAAGCGGCTTTGCTGACCCTGCCTTTTCAGCGCTCGGCAATCTGTTTGTACTTGAGTTGCTAGAAACGGCTTGAGGATGCGTGATCGCCACGAACTGTTGCAACTGCGTTTGAAAGTCCTGTTCTAGCTGCGCATAGCGAGCACGCAATGCCGAGACATTCGTTTCCACCTGGGGCAATTCATCAACGCCCCAAGCAATCCCTTCCATCCCAAGCTCTAGCTTTTGATAATCCTCTTTGGTTTGTGTGCCATCGGGGATGATTACAACCTTACAGCCGCAAAGCAACGCTTCATAAGCCAGAATCGTACTGTTATCAAAGCAGTACAGCACGCGCGTTGCACGAAACAGCTTTCCCAGTTCTTTCTTCGGCGGGGATGTGCGAGTGATCTCTAGCACTTGGGCCGGATCAAAGATTCCCTCCTGCCATTTCGACTTGCCGACATAAAAGCAATCGAGACTGCGACGCGATTCTTTGCCATCCTCACAAAAGAACAGACTTTGGTCGATCGTCGGCATGTGCAACTTGCCGGCTACACGGTTTTTTATATACGGCAGAAATAGGTCCGTATAATAAAACACCTTTTCGGACTCATCATACCGCTCTTCGCCCCCTAACAGCCCCGGACGATTGAGCACCCACCGCACTACCGAGGCTGCCCGCCACGGGTTTCCCGAAATGGTTTCCGGATAGACGGCGGTGTAGCCTTGAGCACATAATTCTTCCGCGACATGCCATTCGATCAACTTGGCGTTTAGGTGCGGTGCTTCTTGGCTCGCATCGACCCGGATCGTACGGCTATTCACCGATACAAAAGAGGGATATCCCAGGCGATTGAGCGCGTCGCACAATCGATGTAGGCAAATCACCCCGGCCGAATTCGACAAGTACGGCCCCGCCATGATGACATAGCCGAGAGGGGATTTCATTTCAAGCGAGCGAGGCTCCAGCAAAGATTCCGCCGGTGGACAATGCTCGTTGTTAGCGGCGCCGCGAACTTGCATGATGTGACCTTCGATCAGTCCACCCTGGTGCCAGCGTTTTCACGGGCCTTGTACCAGTCAAAAGTACGCCGCAGCGCCGCGGGAAAGTCGGTGGTAACGCTCAGGCCTAGTTCACGGCTGGCACGTTTGATCGATGGCACATAGCGTGGAGCGGGAATTAATGGATTTCCTGCCTCGGCCACGGTCACCGCAAGCGGTTTGTCTGCCAGTGCCGCGGCTGCCTGCGCCGTCTCCAAAATGGATACGGCATGATCACTTCCCACATTGTACGCCCGACCTGGTGCCCCCTGCAAAAGGATCTTCCACAGCCAAGCTACGAGGTCTGCCGCATACAAATACGATCGATACGTCCGTCCATCGCCACGCACCTGAATTGGCGATCCCTTTAGCGCATCTCGCAGGAAATTGCCCACCGCAAAATGTAGGTCTAATGGCAAATAGGGGCCAACGAAAGCAAAGCAGCGAGCGATCCGAGTATCAAGGCCCGACTGCCGATGCGCAATCGCACAGAGCATCTCCGCGACGCGTTTCCCTTCCCCATAGGCCGACGCGTTAGCAAGCGGATCGGGTGCGCCAGGATATTCTTCAGGCACATGGGTCAGTTCCGCAGGCTGCTTCCCATACACGGCCCCTGAACTAGTCAGCAAGAACTTCTTTGCACCACTCGACACGGCAAAGTCCAGCACCCGCTGGGTTCCTGCCACGATCGTATCGAACATCAGCTTGGGCGAATTCTCGTTAAGCGTCGCACTCGCTTCGGTGGCCGCATGGATCACGTGCGAAAACGCTCGCGCCGGCGAGGCAAAATCTCGGACGTCTCCCGCATGAAAACGGAGCGCCGGCCGATTGGCGACGTGGGGAAACTGAGAAAGAAACGCCTCAGGAGCCCGCGAGAGGACCACCATCTCGGCCCCTAGATTCAGGCGCTCATTCGCCTTGAGGAAGGACTCGATAAGCCACTTCCCAAAAAATCCCGTACCACCGGTTACAAACAGACGTCCACCGCGAAGCTCATCCCATCCTCCCTGATTTTGATTGACGATGCCATCCAGGTCATCGTCAAACAGGGAATACTTTGGAGCCACCTCGGATGTCATCGCCCCACCGTGAATTCGCGGACGGACTTAATCATGTAGTCGATCGCATCCTGGCTGAGGCCCGGATAGACCCCAAGCCAAAAGACTTGGTTCATGACGAAATCAGAATTCGCCAAATCGCCGACCACGCGATACTCGCAATGCTTGTACGCCGGCTGATGAATCAGATTTCCTGCAAACAACAGGCGTGTGCCGATCTTGCGCATCCCCAAATGCTTCAGCAAATCCTCGCGCGAGAATCCAGCATCCTGCCGTACTGCAATCGGGCATCCAAACCAGCTCGGATCGGAATCCGGCGTTGCTTCAGGCAGAATAAAATACTGCTGCAAATCCGACAGCCCCTCGACCAGCAGCTGAAAGTTCTGGCGCCGTGCTGCCACAAAGCCCGAGACCTTTTTCAACTGGGCCACACCGACGGCGGCCTGCATGTCGGTCACCTTCAAGTTGTAACCAATACGCGAGTACGTGTACTTGTGATCGTATCCAAACGGAAGCGTCCCCAATTGCCAGCCAAAGCGTTTGCCACAGGTGTCATCCTTGCCTGGATCGCACCAACAATCACGCCCCCAATCACGCAGCGACTCTGTGACCTTTTTAAGCTGAGGGCTGTTGATCAGAACCGCCCCCCCCTCACCCATGGTGATGTGATGGGCCGGATAAAAGCTGCAGGTGGCCAAATCACCAAACGTGCCGACTTTTTGCCCCTTGTAGGTCGCACCAATCGCATCACAGCAATCTTCGACCAGCCACAGGTTGTGCTTCTTGGCAAACGCGACGACCGCTTCCAGATCAAACGGATTCCCTAGCGTATGAGCAATCATGATGGCTCGCGTCTTCGAGCTCAGCGCCAATTCCAGTTGGCTCACATCGATGTTGTAGGTTCCAATTTTGACATCCACAAAAACCGGGATGCAGCCGTTTTGAATGATTGGATTGACGGTCGTCGGAAATCCGGCCGCTACCGTAATGACTTCATCGCCCGGACGCAAACGTCGGTCACCCAGCGTTTCATCCATTAGCGTGGTAAATGCGAGCAGGTTCGCACTCGACCCCGAGTTGACCAACAGTGCAAAACGCACCCCCATCAACTTGGCGAACTCGCTTTCGAACATGGCCGCATAGCGACCCGTTGTCAGCCAGAAATCGAGCGAGCTATCCACCAACGTCATGATCTCTTCAGCATCAAACACACGTCCGCTGACAGGAGCGGCCGACTTCCCTTCAACAAAGGGGCGATCAGGCCAGCGAGCGGCATGATAAGCACGTGTAAGAGCTAAAATTTGCTTACGCAGCGTCTCATGATCGGCAGGTTCATCCCCGTTCACGATTTGGACGTTGCAATCGACCGACTTCTCACACTCAGAATCTACTTTGGACACGCTCATCACTTCCCCCCATCCTTGAGAACTTTCGCTGCTTGTTGCTCAGTATAGCCGTTGCATCGACTCGGAATAGCTGGCGATATCTCGCAAGCAGGCATCACGCATCGACTGGCCCTTGGCCTGCTGAAACTCGCGATACCAATTGGCAGTTCGTGCAACCGTCTCTTGAAAAGTCCAGACCGGCTGCCAGTTCAAATAGGCCACGGCCTTTTCAATGGATAAACGCAAGAGGCACGCTTCATGAGGCGCCTTGGGATCGCTCATATCTTTCCAGCCACCACTCCCCCACGATGCACAGAACGCTTCCACCAAGTCCTTGACGGTTGCGTTCCCTTCCAGCTTGGGACCAAAGTTCCAGCCGTCGCAAAACTGTGGATCGTTGCTTGCCTGCATCTTAGCGGCCAGCGTCAGATAGCCTCCCAGCGGCTCTAAAACATGTTGCCACGGGCGAGTTGAACGTGGACTGCGAACCGGGACAGGCGTATTGGAAGAAAGGTGAGTCACCAGATCAGGCACGATTCGGTCTTGCGCCCAATCGCCGCCGCCAATCACGTTGCCAGCACGGGCCGATGCCAATTTGATCCCATGTTCGTGGCAGTTTTTGGGAGAGAAAAACGATTGCCGATAGGAGGCAACCAATAACTCCGCAGCCCCTTTGCTGGCGCTATACGGGTCTCGCCCCCCCATGGCGTCATCTTCCCGATAGCCCCAAAGTTGCTCACGGTTTTCATAGCACTTGTCGCTCGTGACGACCACGACAACGCAAGGCTTTCCTCGGCGACGCACAATCTCTAGAAGATTGCAGGTCCCCATGAAATTGACTTCCATCGTCTCATGTGGAGACCGATAGCTCTCGCGCACCAGCGGCTGAGCCGCCATATGAAAGATGATGTCGGGATTGGCCGCATCAACGGCATCACTAAGGCTGACAAAGTCTCGAATGTCAGCCTCTCGATGAGATTCCAGCAGTTCAGCAACCTGGGAAACCACAAAGTTGCTGGGAACTGACGCCGGCGGAGCGAGTGAGTACCCCGAGACTTTGGCTCCTAATTGAGTTAACCAAAGTGAGAGCCACGAACCTTTAAAGCCCGTGTGTCCCGTCACAAATACCGAGCGTTCCGCAAAATCTTTGGCCAACGGCGCGGTGGAGTCCAATTTCCGATTAAGCATCAATCGCAAGTCTTCGTAAAGGTTCCAATCACTTCGTCAAGAAACTCACTCGATTAAGCAGCAAAACCTTAGGCCGTCTTCGAAAACCGCTTCGATTTTCCAGGACGCGATGCAGGCTTTGCCTTCGGCTGCTTAGCCTGGGGTTCATTAAAAATGCTCAAGCCCCAAACCTTCCAAGGAGCGTTGCCACTTTGCCATTGCGATTCCAGGCTTTGCCAGTCGCGATAGGTATCCATGCATTGCCAAAAACCTTGATGCTCAAACATGCAAAGCTCGCCATCCGTCGCACAAGACTCCAGAGGCGTTCTCTCAAGGATGCAATCGGGCGAACTGCTTAAGTAGCTCAGGAATTCTCGCTGGAAGCAGAAGAAACCGCCGTTGATCAGCCCTTGGCCGACGGCTGGCTTTTCGCTGAACGAAAGGATTTGATCCCCTTCCGTGCACAACTCACCAAACCGGCTAGGAGGACGAACCCCCGTCAGCGTTGCAACCTTCCCATGGCCTTGATGGAAGTCCTGCAAAGCACGCAGGTCAACATCCGACAAACCGTCGCCGTAGGTCACCATAAACGTGTCATCATCTTCGCCCAGGTACTTCGAAGCTTGCAGCACGCGAGCACCGGTCATTGTCTCTTCGCCGGTATCGCACAGCGTTACGCGCCAGTTGTCATTGGCATGCGAACGGCCATGCAGGGTGATGCCGTCTCGCTCACCTAGCTCTACGGTGAAATCGCAGTTCATCGCCCGATAGTTCAAAAAGTATTCTTTGATGATGTGGGCTTTGTATCCCAAGCACAGTACAAAATCCGAAATGCCGTGAAAGGCATAGAGCTTCATGATATGCCACAGAATGGGCTTCCCGCCGATTTCCACCATCGGCTTAGGACGCAATTCTGTGTGCTCACGCAACCGAGTCCCTTGGCCGCCGCACAAGATGATGGCTTTCACGATAATTCCCTTTGCTGTGAAGTTGCCGGAGGTCCGTCGCTGTCGCCACCGTCCATGGGTCTGTTGCCGACTTCGACCGGAGCGGGTCACTTAACGAACTTGGCCAAATCTTCGAAACTGCCGAAAATTCGCTAAAGTAACCCACTGAAGATGGCAAAATATATCACTGCCGTACAATCTGTAGCAACATCAAAAGCTTATGTAGGCTCGGCAACGCTCGGCATTTCGCCACGCTGCGAACTTCTAGTCGTCGCAGCACTGCGATGGCTGCTCCCTGGCAACTGCTCAGCAGATGAGCTGCATCAACGGACCTCCTCGCGCGTGCAATCCGAGCATCCGGCGTCGGCTACAAACGACACCCATGAACTGGCAATACTCGGTGATAGCAGTCCGCTCCCTCTCCAGGTCATCACGAGCAAAAAACCCGCAGATTCATCGGGTATTTTTGATCCGTCGGCTTCCCAATTGACCTTGACGAAAAGGGGCTTACGCATCATCCTTCCCCTGCCCTTTGCTCGAAGTAAGCCAACCCTTCCGAGCAGCTCGGGGTAAGTGATTGCAGTCATGCTGTAAACTTCAGGAAGCTGTAGGCAAGGGAAAGCAAGATGATTGACAGCGCCATCAAAAAGCCAAGCAAACTGGTCCGAGTCGCCGATTATTTCGCTGACTTTCTCGCGCAGCGAGGCATCGACACCACGTTCATGGTTTCGGGTGGCATGATGATGCACCTGATGGATGCTGTCGGGCGTGATGATCGCTTTCGCTTGTACTTCAATCATCATGAACAAGCCAGCGCCATGGCTGCCGATGCTTATGCACGCGTTACCGGGCGTCCCGGTTTTTGCCTAGCCACGGGCGGGCCTGGTGGTACCAACGTTCTCACCGGCCTTGTTGGCGCTTACCAAGATTCGATCCCCCTGATCTTTCTCACAGGCCAATCAAAAGTTTGCGACACGGTCCGTGGCAACAACATTCCAGGCCTACGTCAGTTCGGCTTTTTGGAGGTGGACCTCGTCCCCATTGTAGAGTCCGTCACCAAGTACGCCGCCTTTGTGCATCGAGCACAAGACGCTCGCTTCCACATGGAAAAAGCCTACTATTTGGCAACCCATGGTCGGCCAGGTCCCGTACTACTGGATGTTCCACTCGACATCCAAGGTGCGATGATCGACCCCGACACCCTTCCCGGATTTGAAGCGCCCACCGAAGCGTCAGCCCTTACGCCGCAAAACGTCGCCAAAATCCTGAAGCAGCTGCAAGCGGCCAAAAAGCCTCTGATTCTCGCCGGACATGGCATTCGTTGTGCCGGCGCCGTTACCAGTTTCCGCAAGCTTGTTGATGCCCTGGAAATTCCGGTTGCCATCACACAGCTTGGCAAAGATGTGCTTCCTTACGCCCACCCACTTTTTGTCGGGCACCCCGGTGTCAAAGGCAATCGCGCTGCCAACATCACCCTGCAAGATGCGGACCTGCTTTTGGTCATTGGCAGCAGCCTGCATGGACAAACCATCGGCTGGGAATCCGAACTGTTTGCTCCTACCGCACACAAGATCCACGTCGATCCCGATCCTGCCATTTTGCAAAAAACCAAGGGGATCGTCACCGAACAGTTGCAAGCCGATGTGAGCGAACTGATTGAAGCACTCACAAAAGCGGTTGCCAGCCAGTCGCTTGATCGCACCAAGCATGCTTCGTGGCGTGATCGCTGTCGCGAACTGAAAAACCTTCACAGCCCAATGTCTGAGCCCCACAAGCTTGGCCCCAAGGATGGCCCCGCCAACCTGTACGAGATCGTTGACATCGTTAGCGACATCGTTCCTGCGAACACCATTTTGCTCAGCGACTCTGGCCAATCGACCTACGTAGTGCCACAAGCATTGCGTCAAAAGGACTCGCACCGGTATTTGGCACCAGGCTCCTTGGCTGAGATGGGCTGGGCACTTCCTGCTGCGATTGGCGCAGCGGCCGCCGATCCCAAAAACACGGTATTTGCCTTCGTGGGGGATGGTTCGCTGCAAACGAACATCCAAGAATTGCAAACCATTCGCCACACCGGCTTCAACATCAAGATCCTGGTCATCAACAATGATGGCTACGCTTCCATCCGCGGCACCCAAGACCGATTTTTCTCCGGAAACTATGTCGGCTCCACGCGTGAGAGCGGTATTACGCTCCCCGAGCTGCAACGCATCGCGCATGCCTACGACATCCCTTACCTGTCATGCCCGAACCGTGGCGACCTCAGCGACTGCATTCAAAAAATGATGGCACATTCCGGCCCCGTCATTTGCGAAGTCGCGGCCATGCGTGACCAAGACATCATTCCTGCCGTTACTTCGGTAAAGTTGCCGGATGGACGGATGCGATCCGCTCCCTTGCAAACTATGTCCCCTCTGCTGCCTGAAAAGCCAGCCGATGAGGCTTGCACACCGGCGCTCCGCTAGTCTCCAAGATCCAGGGCACAACTCGATGGGTCTGTCGCTACGCCGTAGTGCCAGACCCTTTTCCCGTTACAGGCGTGATTCCCAACCGGTGAGTGAATTCTGATGCAGGTTGCAAGCGAGAATCACTCTGCCGATCAAGATAGCCGTCCGTGCGACGTTTCGATTCTCGTAACCGCCCACCGAGAGTCCCTGCTGATCCATCGCTGCTTAAGAAGTGCAGCAGCAGCGATCGCCCATGCACAGCAAAACAATATCGTCGGCGAAATCGTCGTCATCCTTCACCAAGCTGATGAAGAGACCCTGCTTTTTGCACGGCAGTTTGAGGCAAACTATTCCGCCGCTCCGCTACAGATCCTCGAAACCGATCTTCCTGACCGAGCCTCGGTGCTAGAGCTGGGGCACGCAGCGGCCCAAGGAAAATATATTGCGCAGCTCGATGCTGCGAACCTGCTAAATGAAGACTGGCTCTCCAAAGCCTTGGCGTTCTCCCAAGTTTTGCCGCCACGTGCCATTTTGCATGCCGAGTATCAAGTCAACTTTGGCGCAGAGCTTCAGCTGATCAAACACCGTCCCTCCAGGGGTACTGAGAGCAACGGCTTTGCGCCGCACCACCTTGTAAGCCACAACCCGTGGACATCGCTCCTGTTTTACTCGCGTTGGGAATTTGCCACTCGTCGCGAAACACGATGCCCAAACGAATCTAAGCCCGTCACACCGTTCCCCGGTGGCGATGAAGACTGTCATTGGCTTGCCGAGCAACTTGCACACGGGGCCGAAATCCAAATCGTCCCTGGAACCTGCAACTTCCTCCGCCAACAACCTACCTTCACCGCGCATTCCCAAGTTTCGTGTTGGCTTGGGCTATTGCCCCCCACAAAGGCACTCGATCCGGTTGAGCTTTCCCAGCAAACCTTGGAATCCACCCCTTTAACTCGCGCGAAGCCTAGTCGACTCCAAAAGCTCAAGCAGAAGTTTAGCGCCCTCATTGAAAAACATTGCCCCGAAGCCCTCGGGCTATCCAGACGTATCCAAACGGGGATTCAAAAGCTCTTCCTCAAACGTCGCAAGACGCTGGCCGCCAACGCCCCGGCCTGGCAAGCCAAACTCTGGCACGACTGCCAAACCATTCACGACATCGAGCCCAAGATCTTTCCCACAGGGGGACTATTCAGCGAGCCCGTGGATAACCACCGCCATCCGCCGGTACTGGCTCACAAGTATCAAGCGGCATGCCGTTTTATCACGCGCCAACCCACGCATGTGTTAGTGATCCCCTGGCTAAAAAAAGGGGGAGCCGATCTCGAAGTACTGCATTATGTTCGTGCGATCCAGCATGCTTCGCCGAACAATGCCGTCCTTGTCATCACCACCAACGACTCGGATTCTCCTTGGTCAAAACGCCTTTCCCCTGAGGTGATGCAACTTCCGTTTGGCGAGATCTTTGCCGATGTTTCGCAAGAAGATCAGAAGCGAATGCTGGGAACACTTTTAATCCAGCTTCAAGCACCGATTATTCACCTCGTCAATTCACGACTCGGTTATGCCCTTGTTCGTGACTATGGCGATGCGATTCGCAACGGCAGTCAGATCTTTGCCAGTTGCTTTTGCGAGGATATCACACCCGAAGGGCGTACGGTTGGGTTTGCGTTCGACGAGCAACCGGAGGTCTATCGCCACCTGTCGGGAATCTTTTCTGACAATCAAACCATTCTCGACAAACTGACCCACACGTTTGGCTATCCAGCAGAAAAGCTGTTTCGCCACTACATGCCCATCGATCCTTGCGAGGCGATCACTATCGCAGATCGTGAGAAGCTCCAGGTCCTTTGGGCAGGCCGACTAGATCGCCAAAAACGGCCAGACCTCTTGCGAAAGATCACGGAAAAACTGGCGGGCCATCCGATCCACTTTACGATCTATGGTAGTGCCGTTCTCGAACGCAAAGCCAACTACAAAAACTGGTCGGGGCTATCCAACGTCACCTACCAAGGCCCTTACGATGGCTTTGAGTCCCTGCCGCTAAGTCAGTTTGATGTCTTTCTCCATACGGCCCAATGGGAAGGACTACCTAATGTGCTGTTAGAAGCCTACTCGCACGGCCTACCGGTTGTGGCGTCGGGCGTGGGGGGCGTCCCTGAGCTTGTCCGCACCGGCGAGAACGGATACTGCATTACGCCGTACGACGATGTGGACGCTTACTGCCAGGCCTTGCTGGAATTACAAGCTAGTCGGGCCAAGTTGCACCAGTATGCCAATGCAGGACGAGCACTCGTCCAATCGCGCCACTCTTGGGATGCGTTTCAAAAAACGCTCGGCGAAGTTCCTGGCTATCTAACACCTGCGTCCCACCTTGCAGACGCATGCCCACAAGATATCAAAGCGGCCTAGCTACCGCTGGCACTACCAGTGCATCACTTGCCCGCCGTCGACATTGAGCGTCTGCCCGGTAACGTTGTGAGCGCGCTTAGAGGCTAAGAAGACGGCTGCTGCTGCCATATCCTCGGGCGTTTGCCAACGTCCCAGCGGCGCGATCTTTTTAACCTTCTCACCCGCCCAATCTTCATAAGACCGTTTGCCCTCTTCGGGCTGCGCATCATTCCACGATTGCCATACGCGACGATTCAGTGGCGTTTGCACCATCCCTGGGCAAAGGCCGTTTACCCGCACGCCGTAGGGAGCCAAATCCTTGGCGGCAACTTCCATGAAATTAAGCAGGGCCGTCTTGGCAGCGCTGTAAGGAGGGTCGGTTTGCGAACCAATTTGTGCCGCAACGGATGAAATCAGCAATGCCGTCCGCTCCATTTCCGCAGGAGCTGCAATCCATTGCGGGACAAAGGCATGCAGGACATTGACAGCCCCCAGCAGATTCACGTCGATCACTCTCGACCAGTCGGCCGGCGATAGGTTCCAAAAGGGAAACCCAAACTTGCCCGAACCGGCCCCGGCGGCGTAAACCACATGATGACAAAGCCCCAATCGCGATTGCAATTGCTGGGCAGCCTGTTGCACCGCGTCGGCCTTCGTCACATCGAGTGCAATCGCCAGATCCGAAGGAGTGTTCACCAGCTTGGCTGCTTGCTCCAGCGCTACCGGATCGCGGTCAAGGATGACCACCCGCGCCCCTTCATTGGCAAACTCCTTCGCAATCGCGAGGCCAATGCCACTGGCACCACCCACCACCACGGCCACATTCCCAACCAGTCCTAAATCCATTTGCTGCTCTCTTACTAATCAATGAACCTCTTAGGCCCCAGCTATCTTTGCAGGATTGCTTCAAACTAACAGATCCCAGTTCCACTCGGCAGGATCCAATCGATAAAATCCCGCCAGGATTTGGTAGAGGTCTTCATTCCAGTTGTACAGCTCACGTGGACGTTCAAAAAAGTTCTCGCTAGAGACGGCAAAGAACTCGGCAAGGCTTTCGGCGGCATACTCATCAAGAAGCGGAGTTTCATACGAATCTAACTGCCGCTGGAAGTCTTCATAGGCGGCATTGATCACTTGTTCAAACCGCTTGGTCTCTTCCTGCGTAGAAAGAGGCGGCACGCCTCCCATATGGCCATCCAGCCCATCCAAATGATGGGCGAATTCATGAAACACCAAGTTTTGGCCATCACAAGGGTCTTCGGCACCGCTCCACACGCCGGGCCAAGCCAGCACAATAGCCCCAAACTGATGGGCTTCACCATCTAACCGCGCGGAACCGGAAAGAACTCCTTTACCCCCGCGCCAATGCGCTCGCTTAAAGCTATGTCGATGAATGACAATGCTTGTCACCCGGTCAAAGTAGTAATCATCATTACCCGCCAGAAGCACGGCCGCTTGGGCGGCAACCACCAGGCGTTGCTCTTGCGTCAGGGACTCTTCACGCGGTGCTTGCCAGTCACGCTCGGCCACCATCACGCGGGCTGCCTGCAAGACGCGAGTCAACAAGCGACTGGGAAGCACCTTTAGCAAGGGGACTCTTTCCATCAGCCATTCGCGTTCCTCAGCAAGCCAAGGCTGCGCAAGGGCCTGTTTGCGAATTCGTCCCCGCCAAAGCCATGAAAACATAAGCAACCTATTAACCACAATAATTTTGCGCAGCGAAAGGAATCGTTTGTCAAAAGCCGCAATGTGTTATCGCTTATTGAGACTAAATTCCCGCGATCGTTAACTTCATCATTCGCGATGCGTCAACCCCCCGTATCGTATCGCAATCGGATTTGCCTGGGTGGCCTCGTGATCAAGTTCCATAAATTTGCGAACCATTTTTTGGGTTCACATCGTGCGACTTCTGCGCGTACACAATTCAAAACCCCGCAGAAATCTCGCCTTCTCGGCACTCGGTTTCTTCGGCAGGTTGTCGGCTCAGCAGAGTGCCCCGCCTTGACTCCTAAGTTCCTACGGAGATATTCAAAGCTCACGGCGATCTTGGCCGCCTAGCCGCCCATTTTTATTGCAGCGTCGCTAGCTGTCAGCTGCCATGGCTTCGCCGTTTTGTTTGTATGGAGGAACTGGTTCATGGGTCGCGCGAAGATCACCATTGTTGGGGCAGGAAATGTTGGGGCCACGTGTGCACACTGGTGTGCAGCAGCAGAGCTAGGAGACATCGTTCTGGTCGATGTTCCCGCCACAGAAAACATGCCCAAGGGCAAAGCCCTCGACCTGATGCAATCCTCGCCAATCGTTGGCTTTGATTCCAATGTGATCGGTGCCACCGATTACGGGCCAACCGCCAACAGCGACGTTGTCGTCATCACGGCAGGTATCGCTCGCAAGCCAGGTATGAGCCGCGACGATCTTTTGAGCACCAATGCTCGGATCGTTTCGTCCGTTGCTGAACAAGTAAAGGCCACCAGCCCCAACGCCGTGGTCATTGTGGTTAGCAATCCTTTGGACGCTATGGTCCAACGTGCTTTCCAAGTGACGGGCTTCCCCTCTTGCCGCGTGATTGGCCAAGCTGGCGTGCTAGACACGGCTCGCTATCGCACCTTCATCGCCATGGAATTGGGCTGCAGCGTCGAAGACGTCTCGGCACTTCTCATGGGTGGCCATGGTGACACGATGGTTCCCATGCCAAGCTGCACCAGCGTCGGTGGTATTCCCATCCGCCGCCTGATGTCCGAAGAGAAGCTCAACGCCATCGTTGACCGCGCTCGCAACGGCGGTGCCGAAATCGTTTCGCTGCTCAAGACTGGCAGCGCTTACTATGCCCCTGCTGCTGCTACCGCTCAAATGGTAGAAGCCATCGTCCGTGACAAGAAGCGCGTGATCCCTGTTGCTGCTTACTGCGACAAGGAATACGGCGTGGGCGGTTACTACGTTGGCGTACCTGTCATCCTGGGTGCTGGTGGCGTCGAGAAGATCATCGAGCTTGAGCTCGATCCACAAGAGAAGGCCGCTTTCGCGAATAGCGTGACTGCGGTCAAGTCGCTCGTCCAAACGATGGGCGAGTTGATGGCGAAGGCCTAAGCGCCATTTTCCGAATCGCCAAGTTGTGGCAACCTTTGCTTATGGATGCGGGTTGCCTTGCCAATGGCGGTCGTGCCTGTTTGAGGTATTGGCCGCCAATGCTGCTTGGTTCTTTGCTATCGTGCTGGTAATGATAGCTGTCGGATTTGCCTCCCCATTTGGCTAGGGAATGCGATGGGGCGATTGCCAAGATGGTTAGAAGGTCCGTTTCTACGTCAGGGTTTGACGTTGACGTGGTGAGGGCCCTGTTTTACAACCCGCTTCCGTTGCACGTGAAGCACTGGCAAGACTTTTGTCTTCGTCGCCTTATTCGATTCCTGTTGCGTTCCCATCTTCGGGGACGCTTCCATCGCATCCTCGCCGATAAGCCCACCGCTCACCTATGATTAATCGCGTATTTTCGCAACTGGCCGCCACGTATGGCGATCCAACGGCAGCTGCCTCCCTCAGCAAGTCCTCCATGGCTTTCCGCAAGGATGCCAGCGAGCAGATTGGCTGGGTAACCCCCATTCACTATGAGCCCAACTACGCTTACCCCTTGGTGGTTTGGCTGCATGGCAATGGAGGAGACCACCGGGAAATCCATCAAGTCATGCCACACGTCAGCCTACGGAACTTTGTAGGTGCTAGCGTTTGTGCTCCTGATGCGGTTTCCAGCAAGGGCTCACGTACGGCCTACCAAGGCTACACTTGGCAACAATCGGCCAGCGGAATTGAAGCTGCTGAAAGCCGCGTGATCGACGTCATTCGCAAGGCTGCCAGCAAGTACAACATCCATCACAGCCGAATCTATCTAGCCGGCTTTGAAGCAGGCGGAACAATGGCTTTGCGCTTGGCCATGCGGACCCCATCCCTGTTTGGTGGCGCGATCTCGCTATGCGGCGGATTTCCCGCTGGCATGGCTCCGCTGAGCACACTTGGCCGCTGTTCGTGATCTGCCACTGCTCGTTTCGTTTGGTCGCGATTCGCAAACCTATTCGGTCGAGCAGATCTGTAAAGAGCTTCCGTTGCTGCACACAGCAGGCCTGAAGGTGGCTCTTCGCCAGTACCCCTGTGGTGATGAGATCAACACCAAGATGCTTCAGGACGTCAATTCCTGGGTCATGGAGCAGGTGACCGGCATGTCTTCCGGCAGTGAAGATGCCGCTGTCGTTCTCGACGGCACTTGGAATTAGTCTAGCTGAGCGTGCTTGCATCCGCTGCCGTCAACGGAAAGTTGCCTTGACGGCAGTAGGAATTCTTTTGTACAAGCCCTGCGCGAAGAACTCGGTCTAGGCTTCGTGCGCGCTTTCTAAACGCCTCGTCCAACAGGTACGACGCGTTTCGCTGCGAGCGATCATCCCACGTCCCCTGGCTTTCCATGGGCTTTTACGTTGCTCTGTGCAGCGTGGAACATGGCATCCAGAGTCTTGGCAGAAAGTCCTTGCCATGTCGGGCCATAAGGCAGCACCCCACGCAGAGGCTTCCGCCCCTGCGAAATCTTCGGGCCTCGGTGCCCGGATCGCTGCTTTGCGCTCGTCCATTAATTGCTGGGTTGATCATACTTCCTCTATTGGCCGTGATTATCGGCAGCACCTATGCCGTTCGTTTAGCTTTTCTTCCAAAACCCGAAGTCGCGCCACCCACTTTGGAAGCGGCGCTCGAACAACTCGACAGCGGAAACCTGTCGGAAGCCCGCAAAATCGCAGCCGAACTTCGAGCCGACAAGTCGGCCAGCTATACCGACTTGGGAGGCGCGATGTTTGTGCTGGGACTGGCTACCTACGAGGAAGCATCGTCCCTTTACAACGTCGATCACAAAGACCTGCTCTATCTGATTGCGGCCCGATATTTGGAAGAGTCGCAGCTGCGGGGCTTTCCCGAAGGTCGCGAAGCAGAAGGGCTGTTGAAGCTTGGCACCTCGCTGCATCAGGCGCAGCGGCCCGCACTTGCAATTCCAGTGCTTGAGTCCGCCCTGCCACTCAATCCCGATCATGCCACCGAAATTCATCGGCTGCTAACCGATGGCTGCCTCCTTTGTGAGCCGCCACGTCCCGAAGACGCCTTGCGACACAACCAGCAATACCTTGCCATGGCAGACCTCAGCCCTGCCCAGCGACAAGCGGGCCAAATCTTGCAGGCCCGCATTCAGTTGCTGCGTAAGGACTTTGACGGCGCTCGCGAGAGCCTCAGCAAGATCCCTGCCGACAGCTCGGTAAAGCAGCAGGCCCTGCTACTGTCGACTTGGCTGCTCGAACAAGAGATTGGTAATGAAGCAGGCCCGAGTGGTGCCGCTGCGGAGACAGATCGCGCCCTCTTTGAGGAAAAGATCAAACAACTGCGCGGACTCTTCGAATCGGTCGACATCTCGCAAGCCGTAGCGGCCCAGGCACACTGGCTATTAGGAGTTTGTTACGAACGCAGCGGCGATACCCGCGCTGCACTGGCTCAATATGCACGCACACGCAAGCTTCATCTCGGCACCCCCGAGGCCAAAGCGGCCGCCCTCCGCGAAGCCCTGCTGCTGTGGCATGAAGCCAATCTTTCCGATGCCATCCTTGCCTTGCAAAAGGCCTTAAATGATGCAGGCCCCGCACAGAGCTACCAGAATCCGTGGATTCCTTTGGCAGAAGCACAAGCACGCCTAGAAGCAACCTTCCGCAGTGCTTTGAAGCAAAAGGAGTTCGCCCGTGCAGATGAAATTGCCAAACTGGCCGGTTCGCTTACCGATCCCACCCGCAGCATGCTGTGGCAAGCCGAGACGCAAACCGCTTGGTCCGATCACCTGATGTCGGAAGCCAAAAGCCAGCTTCCTTCGGCCGCTGCCTTGCTACGCCATGAAGGTCGTGAACACCTTCGCCAAGCCGGCGCCAACTATCGCGATCTGGCCAAGCTCCGTTTGCCCACCCGGTTCTATTTGGATGACCTTTACGCCAGCGCCGACTCATTCCTGTCGGGCCACAGCTATGAACAGGCCGTCGTCGCCTTTCAGTTGTACCTGAAGCAAAATCCACAGTCGCGGCAGCCAGAAGCCCTTACCGGCCTGGGTGAATCGCTTCTGACCATCGGAAAACTAGAGCCAGCCATTGAAGTGCTGGACCAATGTTTGACCCGCTTCCCGCGCCATCCGGCCACCTATCGCGCCCGCCTCCTTTCCAGCAAGGCTTTCAAAGAGCTGAACCAAATTGACAAGGCCAAGGCTTTGCTGCTGGACAACTTGTACAAGTTCTCGTTGACTCCGGCGAGCATGGAATGGCAAGACTCTCTGTTTGCCTTGGGCGAGCTGCATTATGACGAGGCCATTGCACTGGAGACCGCGAGTCGCTCTGCCGGCGTTGACAGCTCCGATGCAGATCAGCTTGCCAAGGGACTCGTGCCACTAGAAAAGGCCGCTCCGATCTTTGATGAAGCCATTCAGGTCCTTAGCGAGGCGCTCAATCGCTTTGAAAAGGCCCCGCAAGCGGCAGTTGCCCGTTACCAACTGGCGGAATCGCGTCGTCATGCCTCCAAGTTGCCACGCAAGAAGATTGCAACGGTCGCTGCTGAAACCACCAAGTCCCTGTTGCTGCGGCAATCGCAAAATCATCTCCAAGCAGCGCTCACGGAATACTCGCGTTTGATTTCGGAACTCAATGAAGAGCAAGACAGTGTGCGTGGCGGTGTCAATCACTCGTTCCTTCGCAACAGCTATTTCGGCAAGGCCGATACGCTGTACGAACTGGGACGATTTGAAGATGCCATCACGGCGTACTCTGCCGCTACCAATCGCTATCAACATGAACCCGAAGCGATTGCCGCCTACGTACAAATCGCCAGTTGCTATCGTCAGCTCAGCAAGACTGTCGAAGCTCGTGGCACACTGCAACAAGCGAAAGTCGTCCTTTCGCGGATTCGAAGCGACGCCGACTTTTCCAAGACAACCCCCTACACCCGAGAAGAATGGACAAGTCTTCTCGAGTGGCTCGTCTCTTTGTAGTCCCCTATGAATGCACCAACTTCGACTTCAACGCTGCAAGCTCTCATCCGCCAAAAGCTGGACGTGGTTCGCGTTCTAGCAGAACTTGCCCGGCAACAGGTTTCCTTTGTGGAATCGGGAGAGATGACACGCCTACTAACGTTGCTGGCCGGCAAGCAAACCATGCTGAACCAGTTACAAGCAATTGAAGACCAGCTTACTCCCTTTCGAGGGCAGCCACCCCACACGCGCCAATGGGCCAGTACTGCCGAACGTCAAGAGTGCCTAGACAATGTCGCTCGCTGCGAAGCCATTTTGGCCGAGATCATTCAGCAAGAAAAGCAGGCGGAAGCGGTGATGGTTCGTCGCCGTGACCAGCTCGCCGTTCAGCTCAACGGTGCCCAGTCAGCAGGCGAAGCGACGGCTGCTTATGTCGCCACCGGCTACACGGCAGCCCCCGGCTCCGTGCATTCGGGGCTCGACCTCTCGTGTGAAGGGTAACCCACATGGATAACAGCTGTATTCCCTTTTCGACTGAGACCCCGATGTCCCCAGCGCATGAAGATTCGTCCCGAATCGACAGCGCTGCTGCGGACTCGCAAGAGCTGTTCCCTTCGGCCCAAGAGATCGACCTGCAAACGATCCTTTCAGCCTGGAATAGTGCTACCGACCGACTACAAAAGACACACGAAGCCCTCAGCGCCGAAATCGCTCGCCTGACGGCCGAACTAGAAGCCAAAAGCCACGAACTGGCCCGCAAGAATCGCCTGGCTGACTTGGGCCAGATGGCTGCCCACGTCGCCCATGAGGTTCGCAATGGCCTGGTGCCGATGAAGCTCTACTTGAGCCTGCTACGCCGTCGGCTCACCAGCGATACTAGCTCGGTAGAGACCCTCGACAAAGTCACTTCTAGCCTCGCGACGGTTGAAGCGACTGTTAGTGACCTCCTGCATTTTTCTACCCAGCGTGATCCCAGTATTGCTGCCTTCGATCTGAAGCACTTGATCGCACAGGTCTGTGATTCGATTGCTCCACAGCTTGATGCGCAGGGCATTACCACAACGCTGCTCCTTGAAAACCACGGCACCTTCCATGCCGACCAAGAGATGCTCCGCCGGGCTCTCCTTAATCTGCTCCTCAACAGTTTGGACGTGATGCCAGAGGGGGGAACATTGACGATTGAGACCAGCACCGATGCTTCCGGCACAACGCTAAGCGTCCGTGATTCGGGCCCCGGCATTTCCGAAGATCACTTGCAACATTTGTTTGAGCCTTTCTTTACCACAAAAAACACAGGCACCGGACTTGGCCTCGCGATTGTTGATCGCGTCGTTCAAGCCCATGGTGGCTACATTTCTGTCAACAATGCTTCGTCGGGTGGTGCAATCTTTACTTTGCACTTTCCCCGTCGTGGCGAGGAGCTTGCAGCATGACGACAATGACCCTGCCCGCCGCTATCACTGGATCGATTCTCGTTGTGGATGACAACGCACGTGCCCGCCAATCGATGGCAGAGGTGCTTCACGCCGTGGGGCATGAAGTAGCCAGCTGTGCCAGTGCGATTGAAGCCTTGCGTGTTATCGAGCGGCAATCGTTTGACCTGATCATCACCGACCTGCAAATGCCAGGCATGACGGGGCTGGAATTCATCAAGGCCCTTTCTGAGCGCAAGTATGAATCTCAGGTCGTCATGGTGACCGCGTTTGCCTCGGTTACTTCGGCCGTCGAAGCGATGCGATACGGAGCTTTTGACTACATCGAAAAGCCCTTTGACGTCGAACAGCTCGAAGAGCTTGTCACTCGGGCCCTACGCCAAAACCATCGTGGTCAGCCACGATCGGCAGTTCCTGCTGCCGTTCCCAATTGGCACGGTCTGCTACTAGGGGATAGCTCGGCCATGAAGGCGCTGCGTCAAAAGATTGCTCACATCGGCCCTACCGATGAGACCGTTCTGATCACCGGCGAAAGTGGCACCGGCAAAGAACTCGTTGCTCGCTGCCTGCATGCCGCCAGCCCTCGTTCGGGCCGTGCCTTTGTGGGGCTCAACTGCCCTGCCCTATCGCCACAGCTGATGGAAAGCGAACTCTTTGGCCATGAACGGGGCGCATTTACTAGCGCCGACACGCCACGCGTGGGACGTTTTGAACTTGCCGAAGAAGGTACGATCCTGCTCGACGAAATCACCGAAATTGATGCCACGTTGCAGGCCAAACTGCTTCGCGTGTTGCAAGAGAAGACCTACGAACGGGTTGGATCTAGCCAAACTCGCAAGGCGAATGTACGGGTGGTAGCGACGACCAACCGCGACTTGCCAACGGAGGTTGCAGCGGGCCGGTTCCGTCAAGACTTGTACTTCCGCCTTGCCGTCGTACCACTTGCCATTCCGCCACTTCGCTCACGTCGCGAAGACATTCCAACGCTAGTTCATCACTTCTCGGAAGTCGCTGCGGGACGCCTGGATCGCGCCCCTTGCCAGTTCCTTCCTTCCGCGATGGACCTGCTTTCCAACTATCACTGGCCGGGCAACGTGCGTGAGCTTGAAAACCTCATCACACGCGCCTGCGTTTTGTGCGGCTCAGGAAAAGTCGATGCAGACGAACTACATCCGTGGCTGATGGAAAACCCACATCCGATGGAAAACCCTTTGACGGTTTCCAGTTCCGAAGCTCCTATCGCCGCTGGCATGAAGCTCGAGGATATGGAACGCAAACTGATTGAAGCCACGCTGGATACTTATGAAGGACATCGTGCCAAAGCGGCCGAGGCGTTGGGGATCGGTATTCGAACCCTCTCCAACAAACTTCGTCAGTATGGCTATGCACCCCGCACCCGCGCCTTTTTGAAGTCCGCTTAGTTAGTCCCCTTTCGATCGGCAATCGGCAACTGTTGCCGCTGCCGATCGGCAAACCTTGCCGATTGCAGTTACCCCAAGTAAGCCCTCATGAATCGTCCCTTACACACTTCAGTACCTTTATCAAAACGGGCCATCCACCGATGGCTACGAGGGTTAAGGCTGCTCAGCAACACTCGCTGAATCGCCTAGTTTAACTATCTATGGGGTGATTGGCACGCAGATTGCCCAAGTTTCCCCACAGCCCGGAGCCAAATGATGTTGCCAGGCTTGTTTCAATCAACGAATATCCCAGCCCTCGCAGAAAGCGTGAACTTCGCTCAAGCAAGGCACAATGTTCTCGCGGGCAACGTCGCCAACGCGAACACGCCTGGATATCGGGTGCGTGACTTATCGGTGGAAACGTTTCAGCAAAAACTGAAAGCGGCCATTGAGATGTCAGAAACAAAGGGAGAGCCAATCTCGCCCGGAATTCGTCGGTCCACTACCGGCGATCCGATTCGAGACGTTCGCTCGGAGTTGACCAACATCCTGTATCACGACGACACGAACATGGACATGGAAAAGCAAGTCACCGAGATTTCCAAAAACCAATTCCTCCACAGTTTTGCATTAACCGTTATGAATGATCAGTTCCAACTGCTGCAAGCCGCCATCAGCGAACGGGTCTAGTTTCACGTTTTTGATTTCGTCCTCTCCTCCATCGGAGTCTTCCTCATGATCTCAGCTCTCGACATCAGCACTAGTGCACTCGTCGCGCAGCGCGTTCGGATGGACACGATCTCCAGCAACCTGGCCAATATGTCGTCGATGGTTCGCTCACCCAATGGTGAGATGCAGCCATACGAGTCCAAGTATGTGCTGTTTGAAGCAGACAACAGCATGGCGACAAGTAGTGGCGCCGCGGGGGTAAAGATTGCCGGGATTGAGTCGGACAGCAAAGAACCCCTCTACCGTTGGCAGCCTGACCATCCCTACGCCATCAAGGAAGGGCCACGCCGCGGCTATGTCGCGTACCCCAATGTCAACATGACGGCCGAGATGGTGGATGCACTGGTTGCCACCCGCGCTTACGAAGCCAACGTGGGTGTGATGGAAATCACCAAGACGATGTCCGCTCAAAGCTTACGAATCTTGGCTTAGTTCGCTAACCGTTTACTTCCACACTTTATTCCCCTTGTCGACTTGCCACTCCAAAAGGAAAGGTTCATCTGATGACAGTCATTCGCGGTCTTCAAAATAGCCTGCCTCCTTTGGGCATATCGCCCCCAACGACGCCGCTTCCCCCAACGACGGCCGGCGGCGTACAAGGGACCGACACCGCATCGTTCAAAGACTTCTTGCTGCAATCGATTGGCCATGTCAACAACATGCAACAAGAGGCCGACAAAGCCGTTCAACAGTTTTTGACCGGGGGTGATGTTAACCCGGCCGAAGTGCTGACCTCGATCCAAAAGTCGGACATGACGTTCCGGCTGATGCTTCAGATCCGCAACAAGCTCGTTCAGGCTTACCAAGAGGTAAGCAACATTCGCATTTAGTTTCGCGTTGGTTTTGATTATTCCTTTCACCCTAACAACATGCAGCTTTCGCTGCGAGTTCCCCTAGAAGGATCCACGGATGGAGTTCTTCAGCAAGGCGTATAGCCAGGTTACCGACACCCTCAAAAGCATGAGTCCCGCAACACAGATTGCGTCGCTGTTGCTGATGGTGATGATTGGCGTCGGAATCGCTTTCCTGTTCCAGTACCAGGTAACTTCCGGGGATGAATTCCTGCTGGGTGGTCGTTCGTTCATGGGTGAAGAACTGACTCGCGCCGAGGCGGCCTTTGCCGAAGGTGGCTTGAGCGGCTCCAGCATTGTCGATGGCAACCGCATCCGCATTCCTAAGGGAAAGAAAGACCTTTACCTCGCCGCCCTGGCCAAAAACAATGCCCTGCCTGCCGACTTCAACAAGTACTTGGATGAAGCGGCTGCCAGCGACAATCCTTTCTCTTCGGCCAAGTCCTTAGAGGTCCGTCGCTCGAATGCCAAGCAGAAAGAACTAGCACTGATCATCTCGCACATGCCTGGCGTCCAACGTGCCACGGTTCAGTTTGATGAAGAAGTGCAAAACCCGCTGACCCGTTCCAAGCGGAAGACTGCTATGGTAGCCGTTTGGCCCATGAATGGCCGCCTTGAAGAAGAAGTAATTCGTTCGATTCAGAACATGATCTCCAACGCCTACGCCGGGCTGGATCGTCAACAAATCTCCATTACCGACATGTCGAGCGGTCTTACGCATGGTGGTACGGGCGAAAACGATCTTGGTTCGCCAGAAAATGCCTACGTCATGCGTAAGCTACAACTGGAAAACGCTTGGAAGAAGAAGATCATTGACCAACTCTCTTGGCTGTCGGGAGCGATCGTCAATGTGAACGTGGAACTTGATCCTCAGCTTCAGTCGACTTCCCAAAAGGTCGTCATCGATCCCAAGCCCACTCCGATCAAGTCGAGCGAATCGACGAGAGAGAACTCGACCACCCAAAAGCAAATCGGTGGTCGCCCCGGGGCAGAACCCAATGGCGTTGGCAACTCGGCCGTCGCGATCAATACCGCCAGCACCGCCCCCGAGACCACCAGCAACGAAAGCAAAAGCGAAGTTAACAGTGCGGTCGGGCATGAGCAGAGCACCTTGGTAAAGGCTGGCCTAACGCCAACTCGAGTCACCGCCGCCATCCTGATTCCACAAAGCCACTTCCTCAAAGTTTGGGAATCGCGCAACCCAACGGCAGACGGCGCCGCTCCTAAGGCTCCTGAAGCTGCTGAGCTTTCCAAGATCGAGACCGAAGTCAGCAAGAAGGTTAACGAAGTTGTCGTGAACCTGCTTCCTACCGTACCTGAAGGGACCAACCCTTATCCACAAATCAAGGTCGAGAGCTACGCCGACTTTGCCAAACCAGCTCCGCCCGCCATCACCATGGCTGACAACGCCATGGCTTGGCTTGGCGATAACTGGCAAACCTTGGGGATGCTAATGGTTGGCCTGTTCGCACTTCTGATGGTTCGCAGCATGGTCAACTCTTCCGGTACCTCGCCCGCTTCAGCGTCAGCCGCTGCGTCCGCAAATGCTGCGGGACATGGTGGCGGCCACGGTGGAGCAGCCGGTGACGCTGACGGTGCCGACGAGGGAGATGAAGCCCCGGCCGTGATTAGCATGCTCAAACGCAATTTTGACCCCAACACGCCTAACCTCAAAGAAGAGCTGCGTGACCTTGTAAAAGAAGATCCTGATGCGGCCGCTGCCATCCTTCGCAACTGGATCGGCGACGCTGCTTAGTAAGTTTTGTTTGATCGTTCCTGTTTAGACTTCCAACCTTTAGCTCGTACGACTCCTCCCATGAAATCCCCTGCCGACCTTCGCAAAGCGGCCATCCTGATTACAGCGCTCGACTCTGCCAGTGGCGATGCCCTTCTGGATCAGATGCCCCCTGCGCTTGCCCAGCGGGTTCGGGATACGATCATGGACCTGGAAGACATCTCCACCGAAGAACAACAAAAGGTGCTGGCTGAGTTTTTGGGACGAAACGCTCCCGCCAAAAAGCCGGCAAGCACGCCCAGCCGCAAGCCCACCACAACCTCGATCGATGATGTGGAACTAGAGATCAGCCCCCAGGCGGAAGCACGTACGCAGGCCTTGGCAAAAGCTCCACCCGCTGCAGTTGCCGCTCCCACAGTTTCGGCCCAGCCATTTGACTTCCTGCGAAAGATTGCCGGCCGTCATATTGCCCAGGTACTTGAGCACGAATCGCCGCAAGCGATCGCCGCGGTGATTTCTGCCCTAGAGCCACAGCATGCGGCCGAAGTGCTAGAGACTCTCCCCACCAGCCAAAGCATTGAAGCCCTGGCCCGCATGGCCAACTTGGGAGACATGTCTCCTGAAGTGCTGCATGACTTGGCAGAAGGGCTCAAAGAGCAACTGGCTCCACAACTGCAAGCACAAAACATTCGCAAGGAAAGCCTCGCCGGAATTCAGCGTGTCCTTTCGGCCCTCGATGGAGATCGCCGCAAGGCACTACTGGCCAGCCTAGGCCGCCAGAACTCTCCGCTGGTTCAGCAACTTGGGTATCTGGCTCCCGAAGAACTTTCGCAGCCCGTGGAATCCAAGCTGGAAGAGAGCGTATCGCCGGCGACGACCTATGTCGCTCGCGAAACCTTTACGGCCGCACGCGAAGTTTCGCCGACTGCTACTTCCTTCGATTCTGTCAATGAGGCCGACCTGCCGGAGCTGGCTGAACTTTTCTCGCTGCCATTGCCAGAGATCAAACATATCTTCCTCGAAGTAACGCCTGACGTAGCGATCTTGGCACTGATTGGCACGGAGCCACGATTGCTTGAACGCTTTTTGCAACGGCTTCCGGCGGCACTCGCGAAAGACCTGGGGCGCCGCCTTGCCAATCCGGGGCCTGTTCGGCTTCGCGATTTGGATCGGGCTCGCTTGCAAGTACGTCGCAGCCTGCACGAACTCTTTGAATCCGACGAGGAAGAGGTGGATTCGTCCGTCACTTACTCCAGTTAGACCTTTTAAGAACCCTTTTCCCCTTCGCACCTTTGCTCTTACCGAACGCGTCTTCTCATGGCCGGCATCATTAAAGCAGGATCAGCACTTCCCGCAGGATTCGTCTCCTCCGGCAACTCTCCCGCCTGGGAAGAGGTCGATGATTCGTATCTTGGAAAGATTCGCCAAGAAGCGGCTGCCGTGATTGCTCAAGCTCAAGCGCAGGCTGAGCAGATTCGCCGTACCGCGATGGAAGAAGGAAAACGCGCCGCCATGGAAGCCACCGAGGCGATGCTGCGTGCCAAGATTGAACAGCAGTTGCAATCGGTAGTGCAAGCACTAAAGGCCGCGATCCAGTCAATCCTTGCAGCCCGCGAACAGTGGCAACGCCACTGGGAACAGCATGCCCTGCAACTTTCCAGCGCGATTGCTGCTCGTATCTGTCGCCGCGAAGTAGAGAAAGTGCCACTGATTACGGTCGACCTTGTGCGTGAGGCGTTGCAACTGGCCGCAGGGAATCAGCGTGTAACGCTACGGGTTAACCCGACTGATTTCACCTCGCTCAAGCCGCACATCGAACAAATGATTGCTCAGCTCGCCTCGGTATCGGACACGCGCGTGATCGCCGACCCTGCCATCACAACCGGCGGTTGCCGTGTGGATACGGAGTTCGGCAGCATCGACCAACAATTCGAAGCTCAACTGGCTCGCATTTTGGAAGAGCTGGATTAGTACCTCACCCTGATACATTGCTTTACCTGCTGTTCGCTCACACTACTGATTGCCTTTGAAATGCACGACTTCTCCACTCAACTCGCCAACATGATGCCAACCGCTCTCACGGGAAGCATCGTTCGCACGGAAGGGCTGACCGCCTCCGTGGCAGGATTTCCTGCGCCTGTTGGGGCCCTGGTGATGATCGAGCGACAAACCGGCAAGCCGATCGAGGCAGAGGTAATTGGCTTTCGTGACAATGAAACGCTGATCTATCCACTTGCAGAAATGACCGGCGTACGACATGGAAATCGCGTGCGATTGGTGCGGTCGTCCCGTCTGCTGCGCGTGGGGAATGAGCTTTTGGGACGCGTTATTGATGCGCGGGGCCAAGTCATGGATGGCCGACCTGCGCCGCTGTTGGTCGACCGGGCAGCACTTGATCGTCGTCCCCCACCCGCTTGCGATCGCCCTCGAATCGACAAGGCACTTTCGACGGGCGTCCGCGCGATTGATGGCCTTTTGACTTGTGGCATCGGACAGCGCATTGGCATTTTTGCTGGCTCGGGCGTCGGGAAAAGTGTGACGCTGGGCATGATGGCCCGCTACACTTCGGCAGATGTCAACGTCATCGGCCTGATTGGCGAACGTGGCCGTGAAGTCAACGAGTTTATCGAGCGCGACCTGGGGCCTGAGGGACTCGCTCGAAGCGTGGTGATTGTCGCCACCAGCGATGAGCCAGCGCTAATTCGCGTACAAGCTGCTCAGGCGGCGACCGCCGTAGCCGAATACTTCCGGGATCGCGGCAAGAATGTGCTGTTGATCATGGATTCGCTCACACGCTTTGCTTTGGCCCAGCGAGAAATCGGCCTAGCGGCAGGTGAACCACCGACAACTCGCGGCTATCCACCGAGTGTGTTCGCCATGCTGCCACGACTGGTCGAGCGTGCGGGGCGAAGTCCTCAAGGAAGTATCACTGCGTTTTACTCTGTACTGGTCGAAGGTGACGACACCAATGAACCGGTCAGCGATACCGTTCGCGGCCTGCTTGATGGTCACGTCATCCTATCGCGAAAGCTTGCTGCCCAAGGGCACTATCCCGCCATCGAAGTACTTGGAAGTATCAGCCGACTTTTCACCGACATCTCTGTACCAGAAGTCAGAGCGGCGGCGCAAGTCGTACGCGAATTGCTTTCGGCCTATCGGGATCATGAAGACCTGATTTCCATCGGTGCCTATCGCCAAGGGGCCAACCCAACGGTAGATGCATCGATTGCGATGAAGGAAGAGATTCAAAAGTTCTTGCGGCAAGCGGTTGAAGATCGCTCCAGCGTTGAACAGGCTCGTACGGAGTTGGTTCAACTGGCACAGCGGTGCATGGCGGCACGTCGTCCGCCAGCGGTTGTGCCTGCTGCAGGAGGTGGCCTGCGACGTTAAGCGATTCTACCGACTGTGCGTGTGTTTGATTTTGGTTTTTGACTTTCCGTGTGCACTTTGTGTTTTAGGTCTCTGCCATGCAACCCTTCAAGTTCCGACTAGCGACGCTGCTTAGACTACGGTCTAACGAGCGCGACGAACGTCGTGCAGAGCTTGCCAAGGCTTACGAAGCGGCAGACATCCTTGCGCAGCGTCAGGCGGAGATCGAAGCAGAGCAAGCGGACATCCGCCGGCAGCAAGCCGAGCTCGTTGGGCCGGGCCACGCTTCGATTGAAAAGATCCTGCATGTGCAGCGTTACACGCTGATTTTACGGGTCAATCTGGGACAACTTGCCCAGCAGCAAGCCCAAGTTGCGGCCGAAGTGGAACGGCGTCGGCTAGTACTTGTCGAGGCTGACCGGCAGGTGCGCATCCTGGAAAAGCTGTCCGAAAAGAAGTTCGCGGAATATCAGGCCGAGGAACTTCGGCTAGAGATGCGCGAACTTGACGAGCAAGCCCTGCAAGGGTTTGAGCGTGACGTGGAAGGAGCTCGATCATGATGAAGCTACTTGGCACGTTAGTAACTGCCTTGGCGATGGCCTGCATGGCGACAGTGCTGTTTCAGATCGTTCTGCTAGGAGTGCTGTGGTCGAAAGGTGTATTTGCTGACGATCGCTGGATGGGAATGATGGCCGCCTTGTATGGCATCAAGTCTGACAAGGAAGTTGCCGGCAGCCAAGGCAAGGCTGGAAAAGAAAACCTCAGCGAGCAACCCTCCTTGGATGACCTTGCGCGGAAACGGATTGCTTCTAGCTTGGACTACGACCTGCGAGAAACAACGCTTGCTAAATCTTTGCGGGATATGCGGTCTCTCGAGGCACAAGTCAAAAGTGATCAGCGTTGGCTCGGTGAATGGAAAGAGTCCATCGTTGGAATGATCGATAATGCTCTTACGAAGAAGATTGATGAGTCATTACTCGAAGTGCAACGGGTGCTGGAATCGCTCAGCCCGAAACAGGCGAAAGAACAGATCCTGAAGATTTTGGAAAGCAATGTCCGGTCCGAGCGTGAACAAGCAATGCGTGACACGGTGCGGATGTTGAAGTCGATGTCTTCGGAAAAGCAAAAGAAGATCCTTAGCGAGTTTAAAACCCCCGCTGAAGAAGAAACACTGGCCGAAATCTTGCGTGAGATTCGGATGGGAACCCCTGAAGTGGACGAGCTTCGTGACTCTAAGTCGAAGCTTGAACAACAACTGGCACCTAAGCGTTAGGCTCGAGAGGAAAAGATCACTATGATTTCCAAAGATCGTGCTACCGCTCTTTCGCCGCTAGACCTCATTCCGGCAATCCCGAGTACACCTAACAATGCGCCGTCGTCGGCCAACAAGGATGTCTTTGACTCGTTGCTGCGCGGACCTAAGCAAGATTCAATTAGCTCCAACCGTTTTGACCGCAATTCCAACTCGAATAGCAACTCTACCTCGAATCGTGACAACGATTTATCGGGATCAAGTCCATCGAATCGCTCAACAAGCACTACGGACGACAATCGCTCATCCCGCCGTACGGATTCGGCCCATGACAATTCGTCACCAGCGGGACAAGCCAATGTCCGCAAGGTTGATGACGATCATGATGACGACTCGACCTCTCAGGATGAGGAAGCCCAGAACTTAGCGGGAGCTGCTGGCGTCAATCCGCACAGCCATGCCAAAGCCAAAGAGACTACAGAAGGTGGCGACGCCGCTACTAATGGATCGGAAGAAGAAACGGGCACCGCTGCCGTCGGCAAAAGTGGTAAACGGCTAAAAAAGGGAGCCATCGATCCTAGTCAACTTGCCAATGGCAAAGGGGACGCAGCATCAACGGAAGCAACCGCCGATGGTACCGACGGTGGCAAGGATTCGGATGCAGCTGTAGCGGATACCAACGTCAAAGCGAATGATCAAACGGCAACCGTTGCCGTCGATCCTGTAGTGACGGTCACCGACGCCGATGGAAGTGGCACAGCCGATCCTAGTGGTCAGTTAGCAGACGCTGCCAAGGCAGAAGCTGCGAAAAAAGAAGCCGAAGCGACCAGTGGCGAGCAGCCGGTCATCGCAACAAATTTGCACGGCACGGTAACGACGGGTACCGGGCAACAAGCTGCTGCCACCACGGATGTAGTCGACGCCACCGAAGCGACAAGCGAAGGAAGCTCGGAAGAAAACTCGTCCGAACCGACGTCAGCCAAGAGTGCCAGCGCTTCGCCAAACAGTGCCGCAGATTCGATTATTGCCAAGGCGACCACGGATGCAACGACAGACAACGGAAGTGGCGACGGCAGCGACAAACAGGATCGCTCGAAGGATACGACTAACGTTGCCGTAGCGCAGCCCCAGTTAACCGCGGTGAATGCCTCGGCGGGCGAGACTTCGGGGAACTCAGGAAGTGCGACCGGAGCGATTGGCAGCAATCCTCAGTCTCCTCGATTGCCGGCACCGCTACTTGGAAAAAGTGAAGGAACTGCGCATCCACGTCCTGTGGCCGAAGTCGACATCACCCGGTTCGTTCACCGAGTAGCTCGGGCTTTTGAAGCGGCACAGCAACGGGATGGCGAAGTACGCCTGCGTTTGAGTCCACCAGAACTGGGTTCGGTACGTCTTTCGATGACGGTTCAGGATGGCGTGATGGTCGCCAAGCTCGAAACCGAGACCACCACTGCACAAGCTCTGATTTCGGACAACTTGCAAGCCCTTCGCGATCGCCTGCAAGAACAAGGAATCCGCGTCGAACGATTTGATGTCGATCTGATGAACCAATCGCCGGGGGGATTTGCCAATCCGCAAGATCAGGCAACTCGCGATCCGGATGCTAATGGTCTGCTACGCGGCGGGCCACGAGTAGGAAGTGCCGCACCCACACCAACGGATAGTCGCGGTCGTAGCACAACGCCTTTGGACGGAACAAGCGGCCTCAACGTCGTGGTTTAGCCGGCAGCCTTATACAACCCCCATTTTTCGATCACACATTTTCGCAAGCGACAAAACACTTGCGACCTTCCTAAGGAAACTTTCCCATGGCAACTGTAAACGGCGTCGGAAGCAGCAGCTCCTCGTCCACCACTACCCCGAAGAAGCCACAAAGCTTGGATGAGTTGGGCTCAAGCGACTTCTTCAAACTGATCATCAAGCAACTGCAGAGCCAAGACCCGCTGAGCCCTACCGACAACGACAAGTTGATGCAGCAAATCAGCACGATTCGCAGCATTGGATCGTCGGACAAGTTGTCGACGGCGCTGCAGTCGGTACAAACCGGCCAAAGCATTGCCACGGCGACTTCCATGATCGGCAAGACGGTGAAGGCACTCGCTGATGATGGAACGGAAGTCTCGGGCGTTGTCAGCAAACTCACTGTTCAGGTTGACCCCAAGGACAGTGCAGTCCGCACCTATAAGGTGCAGATCAACGACAAGTCGATTGACATCAAGAATGTACGTGAAGTGACCTAGCACGGTCGTTTGAAACTACTCGCCATTAACCATCCCCCAGCAAACATTGCTCGCATAACAATCCCAACGGAGGAACTTCCATGGGTTTAGCATCCGCACTCACAACAGCCTTGACTGGTTTATCTGCGGCTGAAACGCAGGTCGACGTCATTGGTAACAACTTGGCCAACTCGCAAACGGTTGGCTTTAAAGAATCACGCACCCTATTTTCCACACAGTTCCTGCAGACGCTGAGCGTTGGCTCGACGCCGACCGATGGCAATGGTGGTACGAACCCACGGCAAACGGGTCTGGGTACTCGCGTGGCGGAAATCTCGCCCAAGTTTACCCAAGGAACAGTAGAAGTTAGTTCAAATCCGTCGGACCTTGCCATTCAAGGTGATGGGTTCTTCATCGTTCAGAACAGCAACGGCGAAAAGCTCTACACTCGTAACGGCATTTTCAAGACGAACTCTGAAAATCAACTGGTGACCCAGTCCGGTAACCGGGTGCTGGGATTTGGCGTTAATGATGCCTACGAAGTGCAGACTTCGTCGCTAGTACCGCTTTCGATTCCACTGGGTTCGGCAGCCGTTGCCCAAGCAACACAAAACGTGTTCTTGCAAGGCGTGCTTTCGCCATCGGGCGATGTGGCCACGACCGCAGGTGTGATTCAAAGCGCGGTGCTTGGTGACGCCAGCGTCCCTCGTCCGGATGTTTCGGCATCGTCCCTTTCGGTTTCACCGCTGCCGGATGTCTCAGGTGTTAACGTTCAGAACACGCAAGGAACGGGAACGCACCCTGAAGGAGCGACCTACAAATACCGACTGGCATTTGTGGACTCGCATGGGACCGAAGGAACGGCTTCGTCTGAATTTACGGTAACCACTCCTGCCGGAAACGGCTTGCCGGACAACACGATCAGCTTTACGCTTCCGACTGCTGGAACTGAGTATTCGCAAGTACGGATCTATCGTACGGCCGCTGGTGGATCGCAGTTCTTTCAACTGGGAACCGCCGCGACGGGATCGACCTTTGTTGATAACAACAGTGTGCCGCTTTCTACGACGCCGCTCAATGCGAACAATCTGAGCGGAAACTACACGTACTTGGTGACGTACGCTCGAAACGGTGAAGAGGAAAGCCGGCCTTCGGTTTTGCTTGGTCCTCAAAACGTGAGCAACTCTCGCGTCCATTTGCAAAACTTGCCAACGCCTCCTGTTCCTGGTCCGGGTGATTCGTTCCCGGCGTATGACAAGGTGCGGATCTATCGCAACTTGGCAGGCGATGCAAGCCAGTTCTATTTGGTGAGCGAACTCAATCCAGGGGAAGACTATACCGACAGTCGGCCCGACTCGGCAATTTCGGACTTGTCGATTTCTACCAACAAGCAGATCGATCTGGACGGCCCGAAGATCGATACGAACACTTTGCTGGTGAACGTCGTTCGGCGTAACAACCTGGACTTCGAGAATGTGTTTACGCCGGGCACTTTGGACTTTGCGGCTCGTAAGGGCGAACGCTCGCTGGCATCCAAGTCGTTTACCATTACGAACACCTCCACGGTGCAAGACCTGCTTTCGTTCATGAAAGATGCGATGGGTATCCAGACGGCTCTGGATGATCCACAGCATCCGATTCCGACTTCGCTGAATAACATCCCTGGCGAGACAACGCCTCTTTCCGCAGGCCTGACTATCAAGGATGGAAAGATCCGCGCTGTTTCCAACAATGGTGTGGATAGCGCGGTAGCGATTGACCTTTCCGCCTTTCGGATCACGAATTCTTCGGGAGACGTCTCGACGCCGAACCTGGGCTTTGGATCGGTGCAAACGGCAAAGGGACAAAGTGCGGTCGCTGACTTTGTGGCGTACGACACCCTGGGTATTCCGGTCAATGTCCGGATCACCTCGGTTTTAGAAAGCGTTACGGACTCGGCAACGGTCTATCGCTGGTATGCGGACTCGTCGAGCAACAGCCCGCTAAACGGCGCTGACATCTCGGTTGGAACGGGCCTGATCACGTTTGATGGTCGTGGTAACTTTGTTGCGGCCACAAATGATCGTGTGACGGTTGAACGCCGTAACATTCCATCATCCGATCCGCTCGAATTCCGAATTGACTTCGGCTCAGTGACGGGTCTGGCACAGGCCAAGAGCAGTTTGGCGGTTACACGGCAGGATGGTTCAGCAGCTGGTACGCTGAGCAACTTTGTGATCGGCGAAGATGGCACGATCCAAGGTGTGTTTAGTAGCGGTGTTTCCCGTTCGCTGGGACAAATCCGGATGGCACGTTTTGCCAACCCCAACGGTTTGACGCAGCGCGGCGACAACAACTTTTCGCAAGGCGTCAACTCGGGCCTGCCCATTGAGAACAACCCGGGCCAGGATGGAACGGGCAAAGTCATCGCTGGTGCGGTGGAGCTCTCCAACTCGGACGTCGGAAAGAATTTGATTGACCTTGTCACCGCTTCGACCCAATACCGAAGTAATGCAAGAGTTATCACAACTGTCCAACAACTTCTTGATGAATTGCTTAACCTAAGGCGTTAATTCACTTTAGGACGTTTCTTCTAAACGTAATTTGACCCCGGCAGGGGCTACCCGAATAATCGGATGTTAGCCCCTTTCCCCTGGCGGCTGGTTACTTACGAGGAGAACTTTGAAACAACTGGGAGACGAAGCCATGATCCGATTAACTCGACTGGACGGCGAAGCGTTCATTTTGAATGCCGACCTGATTCGTTACGTAGAGTCGCGTCCCGACACGTTTGTCACTTTGACGTGTGGTGAGCGGATGGTGGTGAAGGAATCCATGGATGAAGTGATGCAGCGGGCCGTGCGGTATCAGCAGGAAAAGCTGTTATTCCCGGCGACGGCGAGAGCTTTGCAAGCGAAGGGAGTTGCCTAATATGGACCTTTCTACGCTTTTGGGTATTAGCCTAGCCAGTGCCGCTTTGCTCGCATCGGTGGTACTTAGCGGCGGGAACTTTCAATCCTTTTGGGACGCTCCTTCGATCTTGATCGTGGTTGGCGGCAGCTTGGGAGCATTGCTGGTTTGTTTTCCGCTGAAGACGATCCGTCGATTGCCACAGGTGGTGATGAAGGGGATGTCTGGCAAGCTGACGAATCCTCGTGATGTGATTGAGCAGATTGTTAGCCTGGCGGTTACTGCTCGGCGCGATGGCCTCTTGGCACTTGAACCACGACTGGACGAGATTGAAGATCCGTTCATTCGGCTAGGCGTGCAGATGGCCATCGATGGGACCAGGCCCGACCTGCTGGAAGAAGTCCTACATACTGAGATGGAGACGATGCAACTTCGTCACCGCGAGGGAAAGGGGACGATCGACCAACTGGGACGCTATGCACCGGCATTTGGCATGATCGGCACTTTGGTGGGCCTGATTACGATGCTGAGCAACATGTCGGACCCGGCCACACTGGGAAGCGGCATGTCTGTGGCGCTCGTGACGACGCTATATGGGGCGATCTTGGCCAACGGTTCGCTGCTGCCGATGTCGGAGAAGCTGAATTATCTCAGCCGGCAAGAGACGCTTTTGCGAGAGATGATTGTACGGGGGATTATCTCGTTGCAAGCTGGCGAGAATCCACGACTCATTGAGCAGCGACTCCTTACGTATTTGCCTCCTGAAGACCGCAACACTCGCGTGACGAGCCGTGCCGCATGAGCCTGCTTACGAAGCTCTATCCCGATGACGAAAAGAACAGTGGCGGCAATGACTGGACGCTGATGTACGGCGACCTGATGACGTTGCTGCTAACGTTCTTTGTGATGTTGGTCTCGATGAGCGAACTGAAACAGAATGAGAAGTTTCAGGGAATCGCTGACTCGATGGCGGAGCAATTTGGTGGCGAGCGGCCAAGCGAAACCGATTCAGAACGACTGGGGCGTTCCGCAGGCTTGGCCATGGCCCACAAGGCCTATTCAACGCGGCGGAGCAAGGAACTGGACCACTGGGATGAGTACGTTCAGCTAGTTGCCACTTGGAATGCACGGCCGAGCGGGATTGCGATCCAAAACCGCCAAACGCCGGCAAAGTCTGCCTCGTTTGTGCCCGCAGCGGGTAGCAGCAGCCTCTCGGGGGGTATGGCTGAACGGTCTGTAACGGCTATTCCGGGACCAAGGGTCCTAGCGGCTGTCCAATTTCTACCGGAATCAGTCGACCTGAACGAACGCAGTAAGCAAGACTTGCGTGAGGTTTGGGAAAGTCTTGATGGAAGGCGCGTGCGCTTGGAAGTGCGGGGAATCCTCCCTGCGTTTCAGCGGCCAGAAAGCGGCAAACCATCGCCAACTGGCAAGACAGCCCCCCAGGCCTTGAACGCTAACGAGAATGCGATGGTGCTCGCTCGCGCGATGACGGTGAGAGATTTGCTGGCAACACGCCGCGAATTATCCAGCGTACGTGTGAGCCTGAGCCTAACGCCACTCGAAGCAACGGAAGGCCTGCGGCTGGGAGAGATTCCTGCGGGGCTGGTTGTCTCGGGTAATGTGCTGGTTAGCGTGTTTGACGAGGGGTTCAATCCAAACGATGAAGCAACGGGGCTACGAACCGCACGTGAATACCGTGGGGAAGAGCCAATGCTTCGTCCTGAGTTATCCAGATGATTTGAGAGAGGGTGTAGGCCACGGACGGCTTTCCCAATCGTTTTGATTTGAGGGAAGTGGGGAGCTGTTCCATGATGAAGATCTTGATGATCGCCGGCGTAGTGGGCTTTGTCGTTATTGCCGAAGTTGGCCTGGCCTATATGTTGATCCCGAGCACCAAGGATGTTCAGGCCTGGGCCGAGACACATGATGTTTCCGCCGAAGGGGGCGAGGCGAAAGCCGACGCACACGGCGAAGAGAAAAAAGCTGCTGACGGGCACGGCCATGGTGCCGAAGCCAAAGACAGCCATGGTGCTGCCAAGGGGGGTCACGGCGAAGCCAAAGCTGGCGGACATGGCGGTGGGCACGGAAGTGCCAAACCGGCCGCTAAACCCGCAGCCCATGGTGCTGAGCGGAGGCCACGGTGGTGGCGCACATGGTGCTGCTCAGCGGTGGGCATGGCGGAGGCCATGGCGGCGGACATGGGGCACCTGCAGGTCCTGTGGCACTAGGGAGCGGTGGAACTGGCCAATCCGAAAAGGACTTGGGCAAGTTCAACATCATGGTTCACCATCCTGCCCAGAACATGACGCTGAAGGTCAACTTCCACTTATGGGGAACCGTTTTGGAGGAAGACTATGAAGACGCTAGCGTGCTCATCACCCATGTGGAGCATCGTTTGCGTGACCAGGTTATCTACGAAGTTCGAAATTCGACGCCGGCGGACCTCACGGACCCCGGGTTGGGCTTGATCAAACGGAAGATTTTGGCGAAAACCAACGAGCTTCTCGGAAAACCGATCCTTCAGAACATTATCTTCAGTGATTTTACGTATCTGGAGCAGTAGACGCGGTTGAGACTAGCCTAGGAATGGACTCCGATGGCAGACCAAGAAAAGATCAGCCAAGACCAAATTGAAGAACTGCTTCGCCAGGCGCAAGCAGCAGCTGGAGTTGCGCCTGCTGCACCCTCTGCAGCTGCCCCTTCGGCAGCGAGCGGTGGTGCTCCTGTTGCGACGATGGCCCCGCCACCCGCGACCGCTGCTTCCGCACAAGGGGCCAAGCCGAGTTCCGCCACCGGTTTTCAGGCCGGACCCTCTTCGGTGGGCGATGATATTAGCTACCTGCTACAGCAGGCAGAACAAGCGATCGCATCTGTCGATGACCCGATTGATAATGCGATTGCCGGAATCAGCACATTCTCGTTCCGAGACTTTGGCGGCGCACCCGCCTCTCACGAGAAGGCGTCGCTGGAACTGCTGCAAGACGTCGACCTGGACCTGCGAATTGAGCTGGGCCGAACGGAAATGTATCTGGAAGACATCTTGAAGTTGAAGCGTGGCTCTGTCGTTTCGCTCGACAAGCTGGCAGGAGACCCGGTTGATATCTATGCCAATGGACGGCTGATCGCTCGGGGCGAAGTGCTGGTTCTTAACGACAACTTTTGTGTACGTGTCGCCGAACTTTTAACGGGAGATGACGCTGCTTAATGCGCTTGAAGGAGGCGAGATGTCGCATCGTTTTTGCGTCGTAGTGAGCAAAACGATCGGCCTAGAAGATCTCACCCTCTTTATCGCCGCATGACCCGCTGAACCTTAATTTTTGTTGAAGAAAAGCAAGGATGCTTTTGTCAAGAAACCCTCTACCACTGATGCTTGCACTTGGCCTTGGGGCTTTGTCCTTCGCAGCGAATGCGCAGGAGAACGGCGATGCACGGACCGGAGGAGTTTACGGACGGCACAAGACGATGGCTACCGAGCCGTCGAACTATACGACGCGGCGCAGCCCTGGCATTGGCAACACGACTCGCGTGGCCGCTGAGGACGAGCGAAGCAACAGCAGCGTAGTTGCATCGCCTGCTAAGCCGAACGTCAAGAACTTCCCGAAGTCGCCGCGGCCTAGTATCCTGGCGCAGCCACACTTTTTGGAAACGCCGGCGGAACGCAATTCCTCGATGGAAATTGTTGCGGATGAACGGCCAGCACCGCGCAGCAAAACATCTAAGCGAGACGCGAAGTCTGCAGAACCGTATCCGGTTTCGACGGCCTCGGCAGAATCGCCCTTACGTTCGGAGACGAATGCGAATCGCAAGCCGGGACTACGCCTTGCAGCACCTGCTTCACCTGCGACTCGGACCGCCAAGGGATCTGGGGCAACAGCAACCGGCAGCACCATCACTACAACGATGGCGAGCTTGGGAATTGTGCTGGGAGCGTTTTTGGCGGTGGCATGGGTATGTCGCAAGCTGTCGCCTACTTCGGCAGGACCACTTCCCAAAGAGGTTTTGGAGCTACTTGGGCGGACGTCGTTGGGAGGACGCCAGCAGTTGCAGCTGATTCGGCTGGGGAACAAATTGGTGCTGGTAGCGGTTAGTGTTTCGGGAGTTGAAACGATCAGCGAAGTGGATGACCCCGTCGAAGTGGAGCGGATGCTTCAGCTTTGCCGACGTGAACAACCAGGCAGCGTTAGCGGTACTTTTTTGGACTTGGTTTCGCAGCTCGAGAAGGCTCCGGTACTGGCTGGTTTTGTCGATCGCGGAAAAGTGAACAAGGCCTTGCCCGAAGGAGGCCGCAAATGACCAATCGTATCTGTCTTACGTCTTTTGAACGCAAATCCAATCCAACGTGCGCCGCATGTGCCTTGCAAGTGGTGCGAGCATGGCTGCTGTGGATCAGTGTTGCGAGCTGTTTTCTGCTGAGTACAACGAACACGGCATTTGCGCAAGTTTCTTCGCCGCGATCTCTGAGCGGCGAAGTGCCAGCAGCACCTAGCCCCCCTACACCGCCTGATGCGGTGAAGGATTTGCTGACGAATGGGCCGGAGACATGGGTGAGCCCCCAACGGCTTAGTTCCTCGCTGCAGGTGATGCTGCTGTTGACGGTGCTTAGCCTAGCGCCGGCCATCTTGCTAATGACGACGAGCTTTGTGCGGATCATCGTTGTACTTGGCCTTTTGCGACAGGCGCTTGGTACGCAGCAATTGCCGCCAAGTCAGGTAATGACCGCTTTGGCGATGTTCATGACGATCCTGGTGATGACGCCAACCTGGCGGGCAGTCTATGACGAGAGCATTGGACCTTATACCAATGGAAAGATTACGAACGTTGAAGATGCCTTCAACGCAGGGGTCTTGCCGCTGAAGCGGTTCATGAGCCGGCAAATTGAAATGGCCAACAATAGCCAAGATGTATGGCTGTTTTACGGCTATTTGCCGGAGGGACAGCGGTCGGCAGAACTTCCCGAGACGTACGATGAAGTTCCGCTACAAGCGATTTTACCGGCGTTCATGCTCAGCGAACTGAAGGTCGCCTTTTTGATTGGGTTTCAGATCTATTTGCCGTTTTTGATTTTGGACATTGTTGTTTCTAGCGTGACGATCTCGATGGGCATGATGATGCTGCCGCCTGTCATGATCTCTTTGCCGCTCAAACTTTTGCTGTTTGTGCTGGTGGATGGCTGGAACCTGATTGTACGCATGCTGCTGGAAAGTTTTGGGCCACCGATATAGCCACGCCCTTTGGCAAGCGGTTTAAGGTTCCCCCTAGCAGTTAAGAAGGACTCGATGCCATGTCAACCGATGAAGCAGTACAACTTGCCCAGCAAGCTATTTTGATGTCTTTGCTAATTGGGGCACCGATCTTGGTCGTCGGAATGCTGATTGGGCTTTTGATTGGCTTGGCCCAAGCACTTACGCAGGTGCAAGATCAGACGGTTGCTTTCGTACCGAAGATCATTGCGATGGTAGTGGCACTGTTTTTGGCTTTGCCATGGATGACCCAGAAGTTGGTGGAGTATTCCGAAGTGCTGATTGCCGGAATTCCGAAATCCATTGCGGGTGGATAAGCTCGCCCGGGATGGATGCGAATAGGATGCAGTGCTCATGCCTTGGCTCTTGGCGTTATTCTTCAATCAGTTTTTGGTCTTCCTGCTGGTACTAACCCGCATTGGATCGCTGTTTATGGCGATGCCGTTTGTGGGATCTAACAGCGTTCCGATGCAAGTGCGCGTGTTCCTGGCGGTTGGGGTGAGTCTATTAATCACGCCACTGCAGTCGCATGTGGTTGTAGCGGACCCCGGAAACCTCGTGAACCTTACGGTTATGCTGGGGCGAGAAGCGGTACTTGGCCTGGCGCTAGGGCTCGCAATCATGATTTTGCTGAGCGGAATGCAGCTGGCGGGCCAAGTGATGAGCCAGATGAGCGGAATGTCGCTGGCAGAAGTCACCGATCCTACGTTTGATACCACCGTGCCGATCTTTTCGCACCTGCTGGAACTTCTGGCACTGGCGGCATTTTTCTCCATCGGTGGACATCGGCAGCTTATTTCGGCCCTGCTGGGGTCGTTTGAGTGGATGCCTGCCGGAAGCGGAACGCTTCCTGACAATCTTGTGGCGGCGTTGGCGGAAGTCACGAGTCGCAGTTTTGAACTGGGCATTCGTGCGAGCAGTCCGGTGATGGTATCGCTGCTGCTGGCGATTTTGGTCGTTGCGCTGATTAGCCGTACGTTGCCGCAGCTCAATGCGATGGCGATTGGCATGAACTTCAATGCGATTATTGTTTTGGCGGTGATGGCCTTTTGCATGGGCTTTGCGACCTGGATTTTTCAGGATGAAACCGCACGCGTGATGGATGTTGTCAGTCAGACCTTTTTGCCGGCGGAGAGCTAATCCATGGCCGATGAAGGTCAAGATAAAACACACGAAGCCACCCCGTATCGGCGTCAAAAGGCGATCGAAGAGGGACAGGTTGCCAAAAGCCAGGACTTAACCTCAGCGACGTTGCTTTTGGTTGCGCTAACTGCCATGTGGTATATGGGGGGACCGCTTACGGAGAGCTTGGGCCGCGTGACTCGCGAGCATCTTGCGGGGCATGCTTGGATCAAGATTCAAGATATTGCTGTCACGAACCACCTGGTTACCGTCGCCTGGGAAGTGGGGCGGTACTTGCTGCCGATCTTGGGACTGATTGCGTTGGCGGGAGCCAGTGTGCATGTGGCGCAGAGCGGACTGCTGTTCTTGCCTGAGAAACTAGGGATGGACATCAATCGCATCAATCCCATGCAGAACTCGGGGCGGATTTTTGCGGTCTCGAACGTTATTCAGCTGCTGTTTGGCCTGATGAAGATTGGGCTGATCCTGATTGTGGCAGCTTGGAGCTTGTGGGGCGAAAAAGAAAAGATGATGGCGCTGGCGGAAATCAGCGTACCGGAGATCGCGGCGTATCTGTTTAGCTCTACGTTTTGGATCTGCCTGAAGATCGCGGTTTCGCTACTGATCTTGGCGGTCTTGGACTATGGCTATCAGTACTGGAAGCATGAGCAGGACTTGCGAATGAGCACACATGAAATGCGTGAGGAATTGAAGAACCAACAGGGTGATCCGCAATTGATTGCCAGGCGAAAGGCGGTTCAGCGTCAGTTGATTATGAATCGCCTATCGAGCTTGGTACCCAAGGCCGATGTGGTGGTGACCAATCCGACCGAACTCGCCATTGCCCTTTCGTATGATCCCGAGAAGATGGCCGCCCCCATTGTGATTGCCAAGGGAGCAGGCGTACTCGCCCAGCGGATTCGCCGTTTGGCCCTGGAGAATGGCGTGCCTGTTGTAGAACGCAAGGCATTGGCACAAGCCCTGTACGCGAATGTGGATGTAAACCGCCCCGTACCTAATGAGCAATACGCAGCGGTGGCGGAAGTTGTCCGCTATGTGTATCAGCTGAAGGGGAAGAAGCTGCCAGGGCTTCAAGCCGCGTAGCCAAAACGCTTGAAGTACTCGGCCCATCGTTCTTGAATGATCGCCTTGGTGGCGTCATCGAGTTCATGCTTGTTGGCCTTGTAGTCTTTTTGCTTGCCAGTGAAGACTTCTAGCTTTGGCTGGAGCTCTTCAAAGCCTTCGAGATTTAGCTGTGCGTAAGCACGGCGCACTTCTTCGATGGGGTTCTTGACGAGGTCTTCGTACCGGATCTCGCAAAGCGAGGTCGCAGGGATTTGCTTGCACTGCGAGTTGTAGCCTTCATACATATTGTTGAGGCAGCGGAAAACATAGTCTTCTACGCCCTTGTGCTTAGGCCAGTGAAGCGATTGGACTTCGTCTAATGACTTCCAGAGACGTACCGTCGAAGAAAACAATTGGTAGGGATTGCGCGAGATGTGAATGAACTTGGCGCCGGGGTACATCTTGCTGAGGATTTCGAGTCGGCCAGTGTGTGGGGGTGACTTCAGCAGGAGTTGCTTGCTGGTACGGAAGGTGATCATCTGAATGAAATGGGAAAGAGCTTTTTCAAAGTCTGCCCGTTCTTCAGGAGAGGCCTTCTCCATGTTGAAGAGTTGTTCGTAGGGAGGCGGATCATTGCAAAACGCCATTCGCAGGTAAGGAGTCTTTGCGCCGAGGGTTAAGAGGGCAAACTCATCCTCTTGCGGACGATCCCAGCCCATTGTCATGTCATCCATCGGACGCTGTTTCGGCATCAAGAAGCCGCAGTACTTGCCAATTAGCCATTCCGTTAAGAGGAAATGGTGCGGAGCAAAACATTGATAGGTATTGGGCGTAACGAACCGATCATCCTGGGCAAGTAGTTCGTGCAGATAGGTGGTGCCGCTGCGCCAGTGCCCCAAGATGAAGACGGGAGGGTGCGTGATCTTGGCTTGGGCGATCTGCTTGCCGTAGATCAGGGACTGCATGGTGCCGAGAATGGAGTTCGTCGGCGTGATGAGGCTGATCAGAAAGGCCATCGGCCAACGGATGGGGTGAACCCGAAATTGATGCGCAGCGCAAAGCTTCATCCAGTCGCCAAACCGCATTCCATGCCAGAACCGAGGGCTCCACCAAGGATAGTTGTTGAGCTTCTTTTCTTTGCGAGGTGCTGGGACGTTTGACATGGCGGCAAAACCTAAGAAGAGGGAAAAGCAGACGGGGCTAGGGCTGCCGTTGGTTGCGGGATTCAAACCGGTGCAAAAATGTAGCGATCCGAGAGTATCATCTATCTTAAAATCGGATGGCTGCTTTGAAGTGCCACATGGTAATCCAATTTTCATTTTCTCTTGACAAAGAATAACACCCAAGGCCCCCAATTTGACGCGATGCTATCGAATTTTCGGGGCAAATTCAGGATTCCAGATTTCAACTCACAGTTTAGAAAAAATGGGTCGACTGCGAAAGTTGCCTGCGAGCGGTCCAAGGCATTGCAACGAGCAGAAAGCGGGCTATTTTTGAGACTTACTTGGTTCCACCCCTTCGAGGTTATCCGTGTCTAAATCGACGATTTCGGTTCACTTGTTGCCGTGCCTAGTAGAGCCTGAAGCATTGGCTGGCAAGGCTGTGGTAGTGATTGATGTGCTGCGGGCGACGACGACAATCGTGCATGCGCTGGGGGCAGGAGCGACGGCGGTTGTCCCTTGCCTTGAAATTGCAGAAGCCCGGCAGAAGCAAAGCGAAGCCGGTGGCGGCCTGCTGGGGGGCGAGCGTGGCGGGGTAAGGATTGAAGGCTTTGATTTGGGAAACTCCCCCACGGAGTACACACCGACCCGCGTTGGGGGCAAGACGATTTTTTTCACTACCACCAATGGGACGAAGGCGATGCTACGCTGCCGTTTGGCCAGCAAGGTGTGGATGGGGTCGTTTGTGAACCTTTCGGCAGTTTGCCATGAGCTGGCTGTAGCGAAACGCAGATCGACATCGTCTGTGCGGGGACGGACGGCCAAGTGACACGCGAAGATGTGCTGGTGGCGGGGGCGATTGTGGACGAACTGAGCCGCCTAGCCCCTTCAGCGGGCTGGGTGCTTAATGATCAGGCGGACATCGCGGCGGATGCGTGGCGGTTACTGGTGCGAAATTTAGCGGAGCGTGGGCCCCTGTCGCAAGCGATGCGGGAAAGCCGCGGCGGGCGCAACTTGATTGAGCTGGGACAGCAAGATGACATTGATATAGCTGCCCAGATAGACAAGTTTACCATCGCGCCCCAGCTGGATCTGAAACGGTGGCGAATTGAGGCCTAAGTGGCTATTTTGCGGGCGTTTTCTTCTTTCTCCTGGCATGGACCGGGCGAGGCCTGGCGGAGTAAAATGCTGGGTTTAGTTGGCGGCGAAAGCTTGGCCCGCCAACGATGTCAGCATGCGATACGATTTTTCGGTACCCTCCTTTTTGAGATTTGAACTGTCATGGAAATGGACAAACTGGTTTCGCTCTGTAAGCGGCGTGGCTTCTTGTTTCAGTCGAGCGAAATCTATGGCGGGCTCAATGGCTTTTGGGACTACGGCCCTTTGGGAGTGGAACTGAAGCGGAACGTCAAAGAGGCGTGGTGGCGCGACATGGTAAGCGGCCACGATGACCTTAGTGCGCCCGAGGGTGCGCCAGAAGCGTATGAGATGGTGGGGCTGGATTGCACGATCATCATGCATCCTCAGGTTTGGAAGTGCAGCGGTCACTACGACCTGTTCCATGACTTCATGGTGGACTGCAAAGAATCGAAGAAGCGATATCGGTACGATCAAGTGCGGGGCAGGTACTGCACCTATCGGGACGAGAAGATCTTTGTTGCGACCGCTGTTGAAGTGGAGAAAGAAGTTGAAGATACACAGTCACGAGCGCTGAAGTACTTCAAGCTGCGGAACAAAGATGCGGACGAAGTGACCTGGGAGGAATTTGCCTCCCTGCCTACTTTGGGAACGGACTTTTCTCGCGTGCTAGGTCCCGACGCCAAGACGCTGGGGACGCTGACCGATCCGCGTGAATTCAACCTGATGTTCAAAACCTATATCGGTGCCCTTTCTGGTGAAGAAGGGATGGCATTCTTGCGGCCAGAAACGGCGCAAGGGATCTTTGTGAACTTTAAGAATGTACTGGATAGCACGCGGGTCTCGGTTCCCTTTGGTGTGGCCCAAGTGGGGAAGAGCTTTCGTAATGAGATCACGCCGCGCAACTTTACGTTCCGCTCGCGCGAGTTTGAGCAGATGGAAATTGAGTTCTTCTGCCATCCCGATTCGTCGCAGCAGTGGTATCGTTATTGGCGCGATCGCCGTCTGCAATGGTACAAGAACTTGGGACTTTCCAGCGAACGGTTGCTGCTGCGTGAGCATCATACGGATGAGCTAAGCCACTATTCGACCGGCACGGCTGATATCGAATACGCGTTCCCCTTCTTGCCTGCAGGTGAGTTTGGTGAGCTAGAAGGTGTGGCCCACCGTGGAGACTTTGATCTGCGCAGCCACATGGAAGGGAAGCTCGATCCGAACACGCGTCCGCTGCAAGTGGAACTGGGTGCCGATGGAAAGCCGAAGCATCGTGGCAGCGGCAAGGACTTGACCTATCGGAACGAACTGACGAATGAACGGTTCACGCCGCATGTGATCGAGCCTTCCTCAGGTGCTGACCGGGCAACACTGGCCTTCTTGTGCGAAGCATATCATGAAGATGAAGCGCCGGATGAGAATGGCAAGATGCAAACCCGCGTGGTGATGCGTTTCCATCCACGGATTGCGCCGATCAAGGCGGCCGTGTTCCCCCTGGTGAAGAAGGATGGCATGCCGGAGATCGCACAGCAGATCTATCGGACGCTGAAGAAGCAGTGGAATGTGTTCTATGATGAGAAGGGAGCGGTCGGTCGCCGCTACCGCCGTCAGGATGAAGCGGGAACTCCGTTTTGCATCACGGTTGATAGCCAAACGCTCGTGGATCAAACGGTGACGATCCGTGATCGTGACAGCCTGAAGCAGTGGCGTGTAGCGATTGCGGACTTGGTTTCGCAACTGGCGGAAAAGCTGCAATGATTCCGACGATCAGCCAAATCTGCTGCCTCAATAGTCCCTTCGAAAAGGATATTGAGGACTTTGCGGCCGGACATTGCCATAGCGTAGAGATCTGGCTGACGAAGCTGGAGACGTACTTGCAAACACACTCGGTAGAGCAAGTACGTGACCTGCTGGCTCAGCATGAAGTGACCGCGCCGGTGGCAAGTTTTCAGGGGGGCGTTTTGGCTTCGCAAGCGGAGCGCCGAAGCGAAGCTTGGAGCCTTTTGGAACGACGCTTAGAAATTTGCCAGCAGATGGGGATTGGCACGTTGGTCGTAGCATGCGACGTCCCGGGACCACTGGTGCAATCGACCCTGGACCGGGTACAAGCCTCGCTTGTGCAATTGGCCCAAGCGGCGGGACAGCGCGGGGTGCGAGCTGCGCTGGAGTTCCAATCCAATTCAGCGTTTGGCAATAACTTGCAAACCGCTGCAGCCCTGGTGGCTGAGGTAGGAAGCCCGCATTTGGGGATTTGTCTGGATGCGTTTCATTGGTATTGCGGGCCGAGCAAGCTGGAAGACCTGGGATATTTGAATTCCAGCAACTTGTTCCATGTCCAGCTTTGCGATTTGGCGGACACGGTCCGTGAATTGGCGACCGATAGCCAGCGGATCATGCCAGGCGAAGGGGACATTCCGGTAGCATCCCTGATCGATGGACTGCGGCAAATTGGCTATGCCGGCCCGGTTTCCCTGGAACTGATGAACCCACAATTGTGGCAAGTTCCTGCCCGGCAACTGGGCGAAATCGGGGTTACGGCCCTGCGAAGGCTGTTAGGACAGGCCCAGATGTAAGCCAGGGGCTGAGGACCTTAAAAAGGGTCCGAAGCCTCTTTTTGCCTGTGGTAATCGGAACCGAGCCCCTATTACAATCGAGGAGTGGACTCTGCCGGCGGCCGTTGGGTAGGTAGTCCGCAAGGGCACCGTGCATGGATGGAGGCTTTTCGCGATGAGATCCGACTTCCCACTTTCGACGCCGATGACGCGGCGTTCCTGGCAGCAGAAGGTTCTGCAAGCTGCTGCCTGTGGTGTCCTGGCGACCTCGGGCCTACGTTCTGTGAGCGGGCAGGCTCCTGGGACGCGGCCCAATGCCAATTCTGACATTACGCCGGAAACGCAAAAGGCGATCGACCGGGGGCTTTCGTGGCTGGCCAAGCGACAGATTCAGTCGGGACGGAATGAAGGGGCTTTCGGTCATGGTGGCTATGCCGGGGGCGTAGCGGTTTGCAGCCTTTCGGGGCTGGCCTTCATGTGTAGTGGCAATCCGCCAGGGCAAGGTCCCTTGGGACGGAACATTGACCGCTGCGTGCAGTACATCACTAGCTGCGTCCAAGAGAATGGCTTTATCTCGGCACCAGGGTTTGGCCAAGACAACATGTACGGGCATGGGTTTGCCACGCTGTTTCTTTCTGAAGCGTATGGGATGTCAACACGCCCCGACACGGAAAAGGTTGTTGGCGAGAAATTGCGATTGGCCGTCAAGCTGACGTGCAATTGCCAAAACGATGCAGGGGGATGGCGGTATCAGCCGGTGAAAAGTGATGCCGACCTATCGATTACGATTTGCAACATCATGGGCTTACGTGCCGCGCGGGATGCCGGCATGCAGGTCTCGGACGAGGTGCGTAATCGGTGCATTGAGTATGTCAAGAAGAGCCAAAATGCCGATGGAAGCTTTCGCTATCAAATTACCTCCGGCGGAACCGGAACGTTTCCGCTAACGGCAGCGGGCGTTGTCTCGCTGTATAGCGCGGGCATCTACGATGGAGAGCCAGTGGAAAAGGCCTTGAAGTGGTTGATGAACCACATGCCGGACGAGAAGAACCAAGGGTACCACTCCTACTTCTTTTATGGACAGTACTATGCCGTGCAAGCGATGTGGCATGCCGGCGGGGAGTACTGGAAGAAATGGTACCCCGCGATTCGCAGTGTGCTGCTAAAGCGGCAGTCTGGCGATGGCTCTTGGAATGATGGCGAGGTATGTCCCGAGTTTGGGACCGCGATGGCCTGCATCATCTTGCAGATGCCAAACAACTTTTTGCCGATCTTCTCGCCGTAGGATTTACGGCGATGTTTCCACTAGGCCGATTTTGACCCGATATTCGCCACTATTCGCATTCAACCCCGCAAAACTTACAGGTGCGTTTGATGCGATTCATCAGAGTTGCTGCTCTCATCTTGTCAACCATTTCTGGTTCTGCTCGTGCAACCCTAACCTTCAGCCCGCCGTTTGCCTTCGGTCTCGCTGAGTATACGAACTAGGTCATCCCAGTATTCAGAAGGTTCACCTCCACAGCGACAATGGAATTTGGTGTCCTCAGAAAAACTATGAGGCCCCCAACACTCATGAACATAGGTTGGGCACGTAAAGTGCTCGAACACCGTTTCCAAATGATGGCGGGATTTTGAATGGCAACACAGTCCCCAATCAGAATTGAACTCGGCGAAGAATGAGCAACCGCCACACTGGCCCCCGTTTTCGTACTGATGCAACAGCGAATTTTCGTCGGGCCACCTAGCAGAGTAAAGTCGCTCTGATTCAGGATTTGACCATGCAGTTGTAACGATGCGATTCATGTTTTCATACCGCCTTTTACTCAGTCAGCTACAGGCAAGGTATACCTTTGTTTGTCCATGCCAATGCCTTCCCCTTATACTAGCATTTACTCGACATAGGCAAGTTACCTGACAAATCCTGCATCGACCAAAGCCCCAAGGATCATTACGACCAATAACAATAAGAACATCACCAGAGCAGGCAACTTCGACTCTGGCCTTCACCACGTCCACCATTCCATCCCCACGCCGAACGGACAGGCGACAAATGCCATGAGCCACAAATAGGTACGAATTTGGTTCTTACTGTCTCGAAATGAAGCGATAGCGCCTAAGACGGGAACCAGTATTACCATGCCCCCCACGAACGTATGGAGACCGGCTAAGTCCGCGATTCGTACCGGTAAAGCAGCTTCTTTGGTTGCTTCTCGTCCTTGGACGCAGATGCCGGCGACCGGTAGGGGTTGTCGTTTAAAAAAAGTTCATCTTGATCGCTTGCCTGGTGGTGAAACTGGGTCTGAATTGTCGAACTGGGTGACTTCCCAGTCGACATCGCCGCCACCGCTATAAGCGAGTCGGCGGTAGCGACGTGGCAGGCCAGTTTGCGAATCAAATTGAGCTCTTAGGACCAAACGGTTTGCATTGCCAGGGCGACTGTTTTCGGTCAGGTCACGCTCGATGGTGCCGAACATTCCAGGAACGCTCCAGGTTTCAAAGGTTCGAACCTGACGCAGCGCATTACCATTGCGTTCGGCTTTGACGGCGTTTCCGTTTTCCACCCAAACTCGATAGGTGGCTGGCTGATTCCCCTCAACACGGATCGTGACGGAATAGTTCTGAATATTGGCAGCTTTCCAATGCTGGCGAGCTTGGGCTAAAGCAGCGTCATTGAGCGCTGGTGTCGTATCTCGCTGCCACAAGGCCCAGCAGATGAACCCGATCGAAACACCGGCGATCAGGCTGAAAATAGGGGGCGCAAGACGCTTTTGCCAGGCAATCGTCGGTTTTGCGGGTGCGGGCGAAAGATTTTGTTCGGCGGCAGTGGAAGTCTCTTCAAGCATCCTGATGGCCTTGCTGGGAAGTGTTGTGCGCCCTAAAGGAGCCCTGTTGGGAGCACTGTTTTCCATTAAATGTCGAGCGTTATTCTACAGGAGGGACGGTAGTGAACCTTGTGAAAACATCGATCATGACGCGCTGGCTGCGGGGGGCTACACTACGAGGTGAAGTGTAGCCAGCCAGCCCCAGCGGGGTCAATTCGCGAAGGGCAGCAAAAGGCGATTCCGTCTGACCATCTTCTCACACTGTGGAAATCTTCCAACATGTCGCAAGTGCCAACTACTCTGCCATTGCGAGCCCGCACCAAAATTGTGGCCACCGTTGGCCCTGCTTGTAGCTCGATTGAGATGCTCGCGAAGCTGATTCGAGCGGGTGTTTCAGTGTTCCGGATTAATACCGCTCACGGAACGATTGAGCAACGAGACAAGATTTTGGCCGATATTCGGGTGGCACAGACCCAGGCCGGAATGGCCGTTGGCGTCCTTGTCGATTTGGCAGGTCCAAAGATTCGGCTTGGAACCCTGCACACAGATCCGACCAATTGTGAGCCGGGCAGCAAGTTTCGATTCATTCGAGGCGATGTCGCCACAGCGGCCGACACGCTGACAAGCAATTATGTTCCGCTGGTCAATGAATTGCAGGTGGGTGGTTCGGTGATGCTTGCCGATGGCACCGTCAGCATGACCGTACTGAGCAAGAGCGCGGATGAAGTGACATGCGAAGTGGTGCAAGGGGGCATGATTCGCACGCGTCAAGGAATCAACTTGCCGGGTGCAAAACTGAGCGTATCGTCGCTGACGGAAGCCGACATTGCCAATGCTGTTTGGTCGGCAAAAAATGCGATCGACTTTGTCAGCTTGAGCTTTGTCCGTTCGGCCGTAAATGTGCTGCTGCTGAAGGAGCTTTTGCACTCGCAAGGTTCATCCGCGATGGTTATCGCAAAGATTGAAAAGCCCGAGGCGCTGGACCACTTGGAAGAGATCGTGGCCGCTGCGGACGGAGTGATGGTGGCCCGTGGCGACTTGGGCGTTGAAGTGGATGTTGCCGAGATTGCCGTTTGCCAAAAGCGGATTGTTCGGGAATGCCAACGCCAGGGGAAGCCTGTTATTGTGGCAACGCAGATGCTGGAAAGCATGCACCATAATCGACGACCAACACGCGCCGAAGCCACGGATGTTGCCAACGCCATTTTGGATGGCGCGGATGCCTGCATGCTGTCGGGTGAAACGGCGATTGGCGAGTATCCCCTGGAAGCCGTGCAGACCATGACACGGATCATGCTGGCTACGGAACCGCTGCTAAAGGATATGCAGATGGTGCCGAGCTCGGCCAGCGATGTGCATCCCATCACTCATGCGGCCGTTCTGGGTAGCAGCATCATTGCCGATCGACTGCATGCGAAACTGGTTGTTGTGGCGACACGCGGCGGCGGCACCTGTCGCCTGCGATCAAAAATGCGAGACTTTGTGCCAACGATTGGCGTGAGCGACTCTCCATCGGTACTGCGACGGCTTACGCTGTACTGGGGCGTCACTCCGCTGGAAGGTGCCCCCGTGCATGATGGCCCGCAACTGCGAGCCTTTATCGACGAATGGGGGCGCAATCAGGGAATCATTACGAAGGGGGACCGGATCGTCTATGTGACCGGGACGAACTTCTATCCCATGGCCCAAAACCTACTGGTTATCCACGAAGTGGACTAGCATTCGCTCGGCAGAAGATCGCGAATGCCACGCGATTTGGCGGCCAAGCTGATTGGCAGCAACACCTAAAAACAATCGCCCTTCCAAGCCTAACTTGGAAGGGCGATTTGCGTTGACAATTGAGATAGTGGCTATCGAGTTTAGGTCAAGATTTCCTTGACGACGTTGCCATGCACATCCGTGAGACGGAAATCACGCCCCTGGAACTTGTAGGTTAGCTGCTCGTGATTGACGCCCAGTTGGTTCAGAATGGTCGCATTGAGATCATGAATGTGAACCGGCTTTTCCGCAATGTTGTAGCTGAAGTCGTCGGTCTCTCCATGAACGACGCCACCTTTCACGCCGCCACCGGCCATCCACATGGTGAAATTCCGCGGATGGTGATCGCGGCCGTAGTTGTCTTTGGTGAGCGTACCTTGGCTGTAGACGGTGCGACCAAATTCGCCACCCCAAACCACCAGCGTATCATCAAGCATTCCACGCTGCTTGAGATCTTTGATCAGACCGGCCGCAGGTTGGTCGGCTGTTTTAGTCAGCTGTCGAATGTTGCCAGGCAATCCGCCGTGATGATCCCAGCCACGCAGGAAGACCTGAGTAAAGCGAACGCCACGTTCGGCCAACCGGCGAGCCAGTAGACAGTTGTAAGCGAACGTGCCAGGGTCTTTTACTTGGGGTCCATAGAGGTCCAAAACGTTTTGTGGCTCTTTGGAGATGTCGACGAGTTCTGGCACTGACATCTGCATGCGATAGGCCATCTCGTACTGAGCCACACGCGTGTTGATCTCGGGATCGCCGATGGTTTCCAGCTTTTGCTGATTGAGTTCAGCAAGGCCATCGAGCATCTTGCGACGCGTCTGATCATTTACACCAGGTGGATTCGACAGGAACAGTACGGGGTCGCCTGCCGAGCGAAGTGCCACGCCTTGATGCTTGCTTGGCAAGAAGCCTGCGCCCCACAAGCGAGCAAATAGCGCCTGCGACGCTGCCCCTGGTGCGAGGCGAGAATGCAGGACAACGAAGGAGGGGAGGTTTTGATTTACGCTTCCGATACCGTAGCTGGCCCAGGCCCCCATGCTGGGACGACCAGGGATTTGGCTGCCGGTTTGGATGTAGGTGATGGCGGGATCGTGATTGATCGCTTCCGTGTGGACTGTCTTAATGAGAGAAATGTCGTCGACGATCGACGCCATTTCTGGGAGCAGTTCACTCACCCAGGTTCCGTTTTTGCCATGTTGGGCAAACTTGAAAACCGAGGGAGCAACCGGGAACCGGGTTTGGCCCGACGTCATCGTCGTAAAACGCTGACCATTTCGAACGGAGTCTGGCAGGTCTTTGTCAAAGTACTCTTGTAACTTGGGCTTGTAATCCCAGAGGTCTAGCTGCGAAGGAGCATCTGCCATGAAGAGCCAAATCACGCGTTTGGCTTTGGGGGCATGATGCAGTACTTTCAGGCTGCCGAGGCTTTCCATGCCGGGCTGGATAGCTGGCGTAGTGCTTTCGGCACCCAGTAGGGAAGGATTCAGCAGCGAAGCGAGTGCGGCCGTGCCCAATCCGGCCGCCATTTGGCCGAAGAAGTAACGCCGAGTCTCCTGCAGCAGGTGTTGTTCGATCGGATTCATGAGGCCTATTCCTTAGTGACAACTTCGTCCAGATTGAGAATGAGATTGGCAACCATCGTGTAGGCAGCCAATTCCGCAGGAGGGAGAGCTTCGTTTCGTTTTGCTTCGCCAATGGCCAGCAGCTTTTCTGCCGACGGGACATCGGCTTGGTAATCTGCCAAGTGTTGCTGCAGCATCCGCATCAAAATCGCTTGTTCAGGCTCGCGTGGAGCGCGGCCCGTTGCAATGCGGAAAGCATGGACGAGGCGGGATGCAGGCTCGGCTCCCCCTTCGGTCATGGATCGTTCCGCTAACTTGCGAGCCGCTTCGACGTATTGCTGATCGTTCATGAGCGCCAACGCTTGGAGAGGCGTGTTCGTCCGCCCACGACGTACAACGCAGGCTTCGCGAGATGGTGCATCGAACGTTGCCAACGATGGTGGAGGAGCGGTACGCTTCCAGAAGGTATACAAGCTGCGACGGTAGAGCCCTTCGCCGTTGTCGGGCTTGTAGTTTTGCGTATTGCTGCCTTGGAACGAGATTGGCTCCCAAATTCCTTCAGGCTGATAAGGGCGAACGCCGCGTCCCCCCTGCTTTTCGACCAAGAGGCCGCTTTCAAACAGGGCGGAATCACGAATCACCTCTGCATCGAGCCGGAAGCGAGCGCCCCGAGCCAGCAGCAGGTTTTCGGGGTCGCGACCATGCAACTCTGGCGTGACCTTGGACGACTGCTGATAAGCGGACGACATTACGATTAACTTTTGCACGTGCTTGACATTCCAGCCACTTTCCATGAACTCGACGGCGAGCCAATCAAGCAGTTCTGGATGGGAAGGCCAGCTGCCTTGAGACCCAAAGTCTTCGGCCGTCTTGACGATGCCATTGCCAAAAAACTGCTGCCAGAATCGATTGACGGTCACGCGGGCCACCAAAGGATGTTGAGGGCTGGTGAGCCACTGCGCAAGTCCAAGACGATTGACCGGAGCCCCTTCTGGGATGGGCGGAAAGATTGAAGGAACGCCAGGGCTGACCTTCTCGCCAGGCTTGTCGTAGGCGCCGCGCATCAGCACGAAGGTTTCACGACCTGGTGGGTTGTCCGCCATGACCAGCGAAGTAGGGATGGCGTTATCAGTGTCCGCCCGCTGCTTCGTCAGGTCGGTAGCCTGCTTATGCAGTGGATCGAAGATGGGACGCGTTTCCGAATAGACGTGCTCAATGAAGTAGTCATAAATAACCTTCTTTTGCGCATCGGTTCGCTTGGTAACCTCAGCCTTGATCGCTTCTTGAACGGGGCCAGGAGTCGTTGGCTTAGTGATTAGCTTTTCATTGGCTTCCCACTGGGCCAGCGACTTAAAAGATTGCCCGGGCTGTACCGTGCGTGAGATGATGCCGCTCTTGTCCCAGTAAACTTTGCCGCCACTTTGCGTATAGGCCCAACCATTGATGGAGGCACCGGGAGCGAGTCCAACCTTACCGGCTTCGATTTCTAGACGAACCCATTCGCCCGTTTTGGGAAGTGGTCCCATCGCCACGCGGCCAGGAGTGCCAAGGGTTCCGAACATGATGGACTCATCGCCCCACTCGGCACGATGTTCCCACGACCCATCATTGAATTGCAACATGATGGCCTTGGGAGGATTCTGGGGATCGAGATATACGTAGGCGAAGAACTTATCCCCCTCGCCGACCTTCAGTGGCGCTGTTGCACCAGTAAAGAAATGCTGGGTCACACCGTCACCGGCGCGAACCGTTGCTTTTTCACCGCTATAGACTGGCCCTTCTTCTTTTTTGACGAACTGCCAAGGAGTCGTCCCCTGCAAATTAGCACCGGCTGGGGTGTCGTCATCAATCCAGACAAACTCCTGGGGTTGTTGACTTTCCGGAGTGACGTAGGGATTGGGATCGGTGTAGCTAACCTTGGCCAATTGAGCAGCAATTTCAGCTTGAACGGCAGTAATCTTTTGATCGAGCTCAGTCAGTTTGGCCTGTGTTTCGGCCGAGGTGAGCTTCATGATCGGAGGCGGGGAAAGTGCATTCCCATCCATGGCTCGATCCGCCACATTGTTGAAAAACGCATAGAGCTGATAGAACTCTTTCTGTGTGACGGGGTCAAACTTGTGGTCGTGGCAAACCGCACAGCCGAGCGTCATTCCCAAAAAGATGGTGGAAAGGGTCTCAGTACGATCTACGGCGTAGCGGACGAGTACCTCTTCATCAATGGAGCCACCTTCACTTGTAGAAACGTTGCAGCGGCTAAATCCCGTGGCGATCTTTTGATCGAGCGTTGCATTAGGCAACATGTCGCCAGCGATTTGCTCGACGGCGAACTGATTGAAAGGCATATTCTGATTGAACGCCCGAACTACCCAGTCGCGATAGGGCCAAATGGAACGCTCATTATCAAAGTGCAGACCGTGGCTATCGCCATAACGCGCTGCATCGAGCCAATAACGGGCCGCATGTTCACCAAACCGCGGTGATTTGAGCAATCGATCAACAACCACTTCGTAGGCGTTGGGAGACGTATCAGCGACAAACGCATCAATCTCTGCAATCGTGGGTGGTAGACCCGTTAGGTCGAGGGTGACACGGCGAAGTAGCGTTACTTTGTCAGCGGGAGCACTCGGAGCGAGCCCTTCTTTTTCAAGTCGAGCAAGTACAAAGGTGTCGATAGGGCTTTTGGCCCAGCCAGCGTTCGTAGTTGCGGGAGCCGCAGGACGAACAGGAGGAATGAATGACCAGTGGAGCTTGAACTCTGCTCCTTCGGAAATCCAACGCTTCAATGTGGCAATCTGAGCCGGCGTTAGCTTCTTACCCGTTGCCGGAGGTGGCATGACCTCCGCTGGATCGCCATGCTCGATTCGCTTGATCAGTTCGCTGGCCGCAAGATCACCGGGGACAATCGCAATTGCGCCGGACTCTAGCTTTCCAGTAGCGGCTTCACGCAGATCGAGACGCAATCCTGCCGCCCGGTTTTTATTGTCAAAGCCGTGGCACTTCAGGCAGTTCTCCGACAGGATCGGACGAACATCCTTGTTGAAATCCAGCTTCTCCTGGGCCAATGCAAATTGCCCCGCAAGCAAACAGGGAATTACAAAGAGACCGACAAGCCGAGGGGCGATGATTCCGGGCATGTAGCGCATGGATGTTTCCATGGAATATTTCGTAACTTGTGGAAAAGGCAGGACCAAAGTCACTGCAAGCGTACCTTGAAAAGGGAGCTTGCAAGAACCCGGCAGAAACCACGGGGAAAGTACATCCATTACACTAGCGCCAACCCCATTTGTCCAGTCTCAAAGCCCGTGAAGCCGAATTACGGCAAAACAGGCACCCGTACCGGTAAAACACCAATCACACCCCTCCGAAGGGACTACTTGCTGGACGTTTTTTAGACGCCGCATGCGATTTGACAGTTCCTGGTGGGCCATTCCAGGGAATAAACGGGGAAACTTCGTCTGTGTGCGGAAATCCGCACCACATTCCATCCAGAGACGACCTAGATTTTCCTCACAGGAAGGAAGTGGGAGATGAAGGACAAACACACCATCATCATCGTGGATGACGATCTGGCCATCATGCAATGCGTGGGGGACTTCCTTGCGCAATGAAGGCATCGAGGTTGTTGGCTACGCATCCCATGCCGCGATGGGGATCGCCCTTGCGCTGGAAAAGCGACCTGAACTGGTTTTGCTCGACATCCACATGCCAGGGGCTGATGCGTTTGGAGCTTGCCGTCAGATTGTCGATCGTACCAACGACGAGGTCAAAGTCCTGTTCTACAGCGGGTTTCCTCGGGAGCAGTACTTGGAGCGGGCCATCGCTGCGGGTGCCTACGGAATGGTGAGCAAACACAGCGAAACCATCCAAGGATTAGCCCTGGCAATCCGGTATGTTTTGCAAGGAAACACCTACTTTTCACCGGAATTAGCCAAACGACTGATTGAGCTAGAGTCGGCGGCTCCGATGACCCGAGTCAGCACACTGACTCCGCGAGAAATTGAAGTGGTTCAGCAGTTGGCAACCGGCAAGAACAACAGCGAGATTGCCAGCGAGGTCGGAGTTAGCTTGCGTAGCGTCGAAAAAGAAATTGCTGACGTGAAGTCGAAGCTGGGCCTCAAAAGTGTCAACGAGCTGCTAATGTTTGCTGCCAACGAAGGGATCGTTTATCCCGAACTCGTTCTGTCCCCCAGCCCTGTCTAACAACGGCAAATAATCGGCCGCGAAACTTTATTTTGGGTGCGGTAACCGTCCGCTACCTCATTTGACGGTTTCTCTCGTGGATTCTGCACCCTGCTGCCGTCATGTCGCTCGATTGGCATCAAAAAAGATGCATTGAGTCAACGGAGCTTTCTGCCTATTATTGAGACAGAGTTATTGCGGGAATTTTTTGACTGGCTCCCCCCTCTCCAATTTGGAGCAGTTTGTTTGCAGAGGGCCTTCATGATGTACAAATCGGGTGATCCCGTCGTTTACGTCGTCAATAAGCACTCGGACCACCCGGGGCCGCGGGCGGAGTCCGTACAGCCCGAGCCACATGGCGAAGGGTACAGCTACGCTGTAAAGAAATACTGGCGGATTGTTGGCGTGGACACTCAGGAGGGGACGGTTTCGGTTCTTACCCGCCGGGGCAAGGAACGCCGGATCAGCGTACGCGATCCACAACTGCGGCTTGCATCATGGTGGGAACGCCTGTTGATGTCGTCACGGTTTCCAACAGCGTCGGGCTCGATGGACTCAACACCGACTGCTCGTTAGTCCGTTAAGACGGACGAATTCTTTCTTATGGCTTCTTGCCCGGCCATGGCGACAGCCCTTTGTCGCTGGCCCAGCGAAAGACTTTGGCAGGGCCTGCCGCTTTGGAGCGAGGATCAACGATCCAGAGCGTCTTGTCTTGAAAGTGTAACGCTGAAGGATTTACAAAGGCGGGATCTGCAATGAGCTGCCGAGGCGCTTTGCCCGGTGCGATGGCCCATACGGTATGCAAATAGCCGTCCGCGATGAACAGGTCTCCGGCTAGGTCCCCCTCGGTGCCGACAGCGAGCGCTGTGGCGAACGATTTCTCTGGAAGCGGCTGCCCCTGCACCACGACGCTTTGCTTGCCATCGGGTGTAACTTTCACAATCAGATCCTTCCCCTGGGACAAGACGAGCAGTTCACCTTGGGCATTGTGGCCCAGACTGCGAGGAGCTTGTATCGAACAGAGTTCTTTCAGCAGGGGCTTGGAAGATGTCGAAGCAGGTTCGACCACCCAGATTCGATGCTGTTCTAAATCTGCGACGATCAAATGACCGTTTGCATCAAAGGCCATAGCAACCGGCACTCCGATAGCACCACCCGTTAACGGCTGGGGAGCCGCATCTTCGGAAACACGCAAGATTTCACGCGTTGCTGAGTCGCCAAGATAAACAGCCCCTTGAGGAGAAACCGCAATGCATCGTGGGGCGTTGCCACTTTTTCCAAGCTGCTTGGCCCCCTTCCAATAGACCTTGGGACCGGCGTCCGTCAGCTTCCAAACCCCCGGCAAGTTTCGATCTGCCAAGAAGAGTTCGCCAGCCGTGCTTCCTGCAATGCCAACGGGGTAGGCGACTTCGAGCTCATCGGCGCGCACGTTCCCTGGAACGGCTAACCCGATCAGCATGGCGACACCGCAGACGAATTCGAAGGGCAACCATCGTTTCCAAGGGATCCTACCTTTCCGTTTGCCACCCGTGGATTGCGAGATAGGTCGTCGAGCCACGGCAATTCGGCAGTTGAGGTTGAGCATAAAATCTCGGGGAGGCGTCGGGGCATTCGGGGCGAAATCCGGTACACTATTGTAGGAAAGATTTCACCCTTTCCCGTTTTGCTAACCGCAGCCTCTGCTGCATATGTGATTTTTTCAACCACCAACTATCTCATGGTCAATACCTACAGTGGCGCCGGCAATTCAGACTCTAACAAGTGGCTGGACGGGCGTTTTGCAATTGTTGTTTCCCGTTATAACGACAATATCACGGGCAAACTGCTGCAGGGTGCCGAGCGAACCTTGCTGGCGGCAGGGGTAAAGACCGATGCCATTGATGTGGCGTGGGTGCCCGGCGCTTGGGAGATTCCTTTGGCAGCCCAGCGGCTTGCTCGATCGGGACGGTATGCTGCTGTACTATGCCTTGGTGCGGTGATTCGTGGGGAAACGACTCATGATCAACACATCAACCGTGGCGTAAGCCTTGCCTTAAGCGATATAGCCCTTGAAACCGGTATTCCCGTTCCGTTTGGAGTTCTTACCGTAAACTCACTGGAACAAGCGATCCATCGATCTGGAGGGAATGTAGGAAATAAAGGGGAGGAATGTGCCGAGGCTGCCATTGAAATGGTACGCCTTCTGTCACAGTTCCCCAGCTAGGATCGTTGCGAGCCTTCCTTTAGCACTTTTGTGATATTGTGAGACGGTTTTTCGTCGATAACGTTTTCAAAGCTATAACTCCCTCGCTGCTCCCCACCCTGCCCTTCCTTTCGCCCGGTTTTGAACGCAATCATGGACGACATTGAAGCGATCATCCTCAGCTCTATTGAGACGCATACCGAAATGCGCCCCAAGCTGACTGATGAACTCGCCTTGCTCAATTTTGATTCGCTTGCCATGGCAGAAACAGCCCATGACATTGAGCAGAAACTCCATATTCGCTTGGATGACCGCCTTCTCGACCAGCGAACCGTTGCGGAACTGATCGACTACGTTCGACAGCTACGGGCTGACCAGACGAAGAATCAAACGAAGACTCCCTAGGACAGAAGCTATCCATTCCGCCTCCCCATAGGTTCGGATTTGAGCACTTCTAACGATCCAGAGCGAAATACCTCGCCCAATCAAAAAGGGGTGCTGCCCCACTTTTGGCAGTTTCGCCCGCGCGATCAGATTGGAATTGCCGTCTTGGCGTTACTCGGCGCGGTTGCTTTGGGGGGACGCTGGGCCTACTTACGGTTCCAAGGGGAAACGCTGGTGCCCTGGAAGACGTCGCCAGAGGGTAAAGCAGCACTTCTGATCGATATCAACAAGGCTGACTGGCCAGAACTGGCCCTGCTCCCCGACCTTGGTGAAACGATGGCGAAGCGGATCATCGCGGATCGAGACGCCCGTGGCCCCTTTTCATCACCACAGGACTTACTGAGGGTCAAAGGAATCGGCCCCAAAACCCTAGACAATCTACTTCCCCACTTAGCCCCCATCGCAGATGAGGAGGCCCCTGCTGCTGGGCTGTAGCCTCTTCCCGCTGGAGGATTGGGTTGCTACCTTACCCGTCATGGCAACTACTCCCATGATGCAGCAGTACGAGGATGCAAAAGCCGCTTGCGGAGATGCAATCCTCCTTTTTCGGATGGGCGACTTCTACGAGCTGTTTCAGGAGGATGCCAAAACCGCTTCACGCGTGCTTGGCCTGACCCTGACCAGCCGTGACAAAGGAGAAAACCCCATTCCGATGGCGGGTTTTCCGTACCATCAGCTTGAGGGCTATTTGGCACGACTGATCCAGGCAGGCTTTCGGGCGGCCGTCTGCGAGCAGGTAGAGGACCCTAAGAAGGCGCAAGGACTTGTAAAGCGAGAAGTTACCCGCGTAGTTACCGCCGGAACACTTACCGAAGAAGCCTTGCTCGACCCGCGACAGAGCAACTACATCGCGGCCGTCGCATTGCCGCTGGCAAGCAAGTCCTCGGCCAAAAGCTTTTTGGAAGACCAACCCACTGAAGCCCCCAAGGTGGACTTTCTGGGACTGGCTTGGGCCGAGCTTTCCACGGGACGATTCTTCGCTGCCAAGATTCCGGCGCGGTCGCTCACGGATGAGTTAGCACGGATTGGCCCTGTGGAACTGCTGATTGCCGAAGGGGCGGCGCGTCCCTCTCCCATTTCGCCGCAGATCCAAGTCACTGCTCGGCCTGACTGGTCCTTTGGGATCGACTCTGCCTTGAGCGGCCTCAAAAAGCACTTCGAAGTGAGCACGCTAGAAGGCTTTGGATTTGTCGAAGATGACCTGCCGGCGCTATGCGCGGCGGGGGCGTTAATTGACTATTTGCGTGAAACCCAAAAGACTTCGCTGGCGCATCTCGATCGCCTGACTCCCTATCGTAGTGGTGACCTTTTAGAGATTGATGAAGCCACAAGGCGTAGCCTGGAATTGCATCGGACTTTGCGTAGCGGCAATCGCGAGGGATCGCTTCTAGCGGTAATGGACCGTACGGTAACGCCGATGGGAAGCCGGCAGTTGGCGGACTGGATGGCCAACCCTTTAACAAGCAAACTAGAGATTGAACGACGCTTGGATGCCGTCGGCAAGTTGCTTGCGGGACCGCATGATCGCGAAGCACTACGCAATGAACTGCGCGGCGTGTACGACATTGAACGGCTATTGGCACGTGTCATTACAGGACGGGCTAGTCCGCGTGATCTCAGCTTTATCTCGCGAACGTTGGCCAGCCTACCCACTACGAAACAGCGGCTTGCCAACGTGGTTATTCGCGAGTCGCTACCTAGCCGCCGAATGCTCTCTAGTGAGATTGATGGGGATGGAGACGGGGATGCTGTTCAAGCGGGCAATGCAACGCTCGGACTGCTGGAGCAATTGCTGGGACAACTCGATGAGTGTCCGGAGTTACAGGCGTTGCTCGGGTCAGCGCTGGAAGATGACTGCCCGCTTCAGGCCAAGGATGGCGGCATTATTCGGGCCGGGTACTCGGGCGAGATTGATCGCCTACGTGAATTAGCCGTCGGTGGCAAACAATGGATTGCCCGCTACCAAGCGCAAGAGGCCCAGCGTACTGGCATCAGCAATCTGAAAGTGGCCTACAACAAGGTGTTTGGCTACTACATCGAAATCACGAACGCTCAAAAAGACAAGACGCCAGCCGATTACATTCGCAAGCAAACGCTGGCAGGTGCCGAACGGTACATCACGCCTGAACTCAAGCAGTATGAAGAGCAAGTCCTCACGGCCGATGAGCGCTGTAAGGAGATGGAGCACGAGATCTTCCTTTCGCTGCGTAGCGCCGTTGAAAAGCAGGCGAGGCGATTGCAACAAACGGCCGGCACGCTGGCTCGGTTAGACGTTTTGCTGAGCATGGCAGAATTGGCGAGCCAGCGGAACTATTGCCGACCTGAGATTTCGACCAGCGCCGTACTGCGGATTCGCGATGGACGACATCCGGTCCTCGACCAGATCACACCCGAGGGGACGTTTGTTCCCAACGACACATTACTCGGCCCTGAAGATGGCATGGTGCACTTGATTACCGGCCCCAACATGGCCGGTAAGAGCACCTACATCCGCCAAGTGGCGTTGCTAACGCTGATGGCACAGATGGGAAGCTATTTGCCAGCCCGCGAAGCGTGCATTGGAATTGCTGACAGGATTTTTGCCCGAGTGGGGGCAAGTGATGAATTGTCGCGCGGCCAAAGTACGTTCATGGTCGAAATGACGGAAACCGCTCGAATCCTCAATACGGCAACGCCGCGCAGCCTCGTCATCTTGGATGAGATTGGCCGTGGAACAAGCACCTATGACGGATTGTCGCTGAGCCTGGGCCATTACAGAGTACATGCATGATGCTCTGAACTGTCGCACCCTGTTTGCGACGCATTACCACGAACTAACGGATTTGGCGCAGTCGCTTCCTGGCGTGCGCAACCTAAACGTGGCGGTGCGGGAGTGGAAGGATGATGTCATCTTTCTGCATAAGATTATTGTGGGCGCTGCCGACAAGAGCTACGGCATCCATGTTGCAAGGCTGGCAGGCGTTCCCAAAGAGGTCAATGAACGGGCCAAGCAGATATTGGCACGCCTGGAAGCGGAACACGCAGGCGAAGACGGTCGATCCAAGATCGGTCTGCAGGGGAAGAAAAAGCGAAAAGGGGATTTGCAGCTCACCTTGTTTGCCCCAGAGGAGCACCCCTTGCTGGAAGAGCTGCGGCAACTTGATACAGCCAAGCTCACGCCGCTGAGCAGCGCTGGAGCTATTGCACGAAATCCAATCCCGACTGACTTCTGGGAGGAAGCCGCTTCCTAAATAGTTCCTGAAGCGGCGGGTTTGACTAAACGTGGCAACGTTTCTCTCCCCTGTGGAATGAGTTTTTGCAGCAATTCACCTGCAAACTGGGGTGCAGGGAGTCGGCAAAATCCTATACAATCCCCAGGATTGATTTAGCCTATGAACTGGAAAAACTAGGCGTTATTCCCCCTCTCCGGGAGATATGTAATGCAGCGGTTTGAGCGTAATCTTTTTGCAATCACGGCCCCATGGGTGCTGTTTGCCTTGTTCTTTGTCACGTCGTGCACGGCTTCCCTGACGCAAGCAGCGGAAGTAGCTGATGCACTTTTGGGCCGAGTCCCCGCCAATTCGCAATTGGTTGTAGTGCTCGATAATCCATCCGTAACCAGTGGCAAATGGCTGCAAACCGCCATTGGAAAGCTGGTTACCGGAAACAGCTTTGCACCATTTTTGGACGCGGTAGAACAGCAGAATCTTGCGTGTCCGCTTCATCTGCGGCCTTGGCTGGGTGTGGACTGGGCCGATATCTCGAAGTTGTCGGAGCCGGCCGTATTGTTCGCTGTTCCTGACAGCAACAAAAATGCCGCCATTTGCTTGGTGATGACGACCAAGAGCCCTGCGGAAGCAACACAGTTTGCTGCCATCGGCGACGCCTATTTTCGTAGCCGCAATGCGAAGGCCAGCGTTCAAAAGCTGCCCGATGGTGAACTACGAATTTTCGAGATTCCGGGAAGCGCAGGAGCAGCGCCGCAGGTTCGCGTCCACGCGATTCAGGGAAATCGATTCATTGCCTCTAGCACTCGCTCGGGTGCGGATATTGTCCTCAAGGGAGGAGCAGGTTCGATCCTGCAAAACAAGCAGTTTGTAGCCACACGTGCAGACGCTGCCAAACTGACCGACAATGGTAAGTCCGAACTTTTTGCATATATCGATCCGGTTGGGCTGGCTGAAATTGTTGATGCGTCGCCTAACTATCAGGCAGCCCTGCAAAATCAGGCTCGCGAAGCCAAACGACGCAAGGCCCGACGCGACTGGTTGTCGGTCGTCAAACGCCAAGGCCTGGATGCCTTCAAAGCGATTGGGATTTCTGCCTCGCTTCGTCCCGGTGGAGACATGGACCTGGAACTGCATGGCACTGCTGTTGCTGCAGGTCCGTACAAGGACTCCATGCGGATGTTTAGCTTTGTTCCCGGCGCACCGGTCGCCGTCCCCGCGTGGATTGATGCCTCTTCACTTCACTACTCCTACTGGTATTGGAATTTTCCAACGGCGGTGGAAGGGCTTGGGTCTTGGGCCGATGAACTATCGGGGGGACCTGACGCCAAGGGAACATTTGACGACATCCTGGAATCGCTCAAACTGGGCGGCGACGGCCCTCAGGTTGACCTTCGCAAAGAGGTTTTCGCCAACCTGGGCCCACGCCTAGCCGAAACAATCGATGAAAAGGGAGCTCCCAATAGTGACAACCCACGTGGCAAGCGGTTTGTCCAGCAAATCCAAATTGCTACGGGGAAAGCTGCCATCGTAGAAAAGGCCTTTGACAAGCTATTTGCGGACGATATCAAGCTGGGATTCTGCAAGAAGCTTTTGATTCAAGGGCTGCCCGCTTGGCAAGCCGTCAAAGAAAAGGGACTTTTTGACTCCACTGCTGCTGCCGAGCAAGAGCCGGGCATCGGGTCGGAAGACGACGAAGATAATGCACAGGCTCGCAAGAAGGCGGGAGCGCAAATTCGAGTTTTGGCAATTGGCAAAGAAGACCTATACGTCTCTTCGGATTTGGCAATGCTGACAGGTTGTTTGCAAAACAAGCCGGCTGCTGTATCGCTCGCCAAAGACCCTCGCAACCAGCTCGTTGCCAAGCGGCTTGCAAAATGGGAATCCCCCGAGACGAGCTTACGCTGGTTTGGCCAATTCCAACGGGTATTGGAGCCAGGCTATAACGATGTCAAACAAGGGCGTGTGACGGCAACTTCGAACCTGCAAGCTCGCTTGTGGCAGCTGCTCATCTTTGGCACTCCCGAAAGTCGGGCCGGCCAGCCGGTGGCCAAGTTGCCACCGTACTCTGCCGTCGAAGCGACAATGGCACCAGGCGGTACACAGCTTTCCGTTGCACCAACAGGCTTCCGCTTCCATGCCGGGACTTTGACACCTGCTGCGAAGTAAGAAGCTGCTGGATGCTCACTAAAGACCAAAGGCCGTGCTAGGCATTAGCACGGCCTTTTTTTGTTCTACGGTCAATTAACTGAATTCGTCGACAGAGGTTTAACCTGAAATCGAATTGGTATCTTCGCCATCAGCTGCCAAAGTGGCCTCTAAGCAATCGCCAGTCGCCGTTAAGCGTTTGAGGTCTTCCATCGTCATTTGGATTACCAGTGATTGGGTGTCGGCAGGCAATCCGGCTTCAACCTCCCAGTCACCATTGGCCTGAGGAATCAACTTCCATTCGCCACCACCTGGTCCGCTCACAGCGAGCCCAATCCCATAGTTGCTGGGCACTTCGCCTAGTTCTGCAGAAATACGGCGTCCTAGCTCATCTGGTGGAACGCTGGCCAGCAATTCGCCTCCCCAGCTTTCAACACCCAATGGTGTTTTGCGACGACGCCCCCATTTATCGGCTTCGGCAAACGACCAAAAGCGACAGAGCATCGCCTCATCAATTTCAGGGCAAGGAAGGTTGGGGGCCAATAGGTCGAGATTGGTCGTGTCAAAGACCGGATCGGAAGTCTCGTACGCTTCGTAGATGGTTTTGCTTTCCTGAATCGCACGCTCGGTAGAAGTAGCCGAGTCATCCACTACGGCCGCACTGGGACCAACGAACTCTGCCCCGTAGGAATTAAAGAACTTAAAACCTGCGCTGAGAATATCGCGTGGAGTAACACGTTTCTTGGGAGCCAAATGAAAGGTTTTGCCAATCGCTGCTGGATTGCCGACAAGTTGGCAAATCGCCTGGGAAACCCAATCCACAGGGACGATGTTGCGAGGCTCATCCCCTGTCATCGTTAGCCGTACCGGAGTATGTCGACGACCATCGGGATCAGGATCGGTATAGCGATTGATGACGGAAATCATCTGCAAGTACATGTAGAGCCCATGGTAGGTGCTCGTGTAACCCGTGACTGAATCTCCCGCGATAACCGCTGGTCGATAGACTGCTAGCTGCTTGATGAACTTCGCATCGCGAACCATCTTTTCGGCCAAGTACTTCGCATGCTCGTAGTCGTTGCGAAATGACTGCCCGCATTCCAATTCGTCTTCACGGATCACCCCTGTCCGTTCGCCACAGACATAGGCGGTCGACACGTAGTGTAGTTCAGTAAGCCCAAGATCACGACAAAGCTCTAGCACGTGCCTTGTACCATCGAAATTGGTTCGCCAGGGCTCTCCCGAACGATCAGCACCAACGAACGTCAGCACAGCGGCGTTATGCAAAACACGATTGCAATAGGCACTGATCCAGCTACGGGCTGCTTCGTCGAGCCCTAATCCTGGCTCCGCCACATCCCCTTCAAAAACTACAGGACGTGGTAGTTTTACTGCCAGGTCCATCTCCCACTTTTGAAGCAAAGCCTCGACCCGCTCATAGACGGATTCTTGTCGACTGCTTCGCACCACCAAGGCCAATCGGTGGCCTGCAAGTAGCAGGTCACGCACCAAATACTGACCCACGAGCCCGGTAGCTCCCGTCAACAGCAAGTACTTCTGCACGCCCGGCCCCCTTTTATCCCTACCCCGTGTCACCCGCAGATGGGCCATTTGAGCCCATCTTTCCTGTCAATTCACACCTATAAGTTGCCCGCTAGATGCGGTAATTGCAAGCGACACCCGGGCGAACTTTCTGGCGGGATTTGCCAGAAAACCACTAAGGGCAGGCTGCTTCACACTAAACGGCGACTAACCAGCGTGAATCGCCCGCTCAACAAACCACCAAAGTATTTTTGTTAAAAAATCTCTCGAATTCCCGGGGCCAGCATCGTCAGTCAGGCCTTAGAAGGTCCCAGGCGTTGATTTTAAGCCTGATTCCACAGAGGACCGGACCGCCCTTTTTATGGTGGTCAACCACGGCGGGATGGTGGGTCACGGGTTCACTGCGACGTCTCACTGGGACATCTGGGTGAAGGTCATGCAGGCATGTGCTTTGGTGCCTCTGGGAGCGTGCCAACACAACGCAACTTGGCGGATGGTTCGTATCGCCAAGACATTCGGGAGCAGATAGGGCGCCTCATACCTGGTGAGATATGAAGACGAGACGGCAGTCATTTCAAACGTTACAGGAGCAACCTCTGAAACACGATCTACGAGTCTGAAGCTTCTGTAAGATTGACGCTGTTCAAGCGCACGCACGAGTCGATTTCACCCGCGAACGACCTCGTTTCAAAAATACAATCATCATATTCGTGAAAATCTACTGAAGTTATCCAAATCACCTTGACGAAATAACCGGCATGTTGGTTCAATGCTGTTATGCCAGTCTAGCGTTGCTAGTAATGAAGGATTCCATCTCCTTCATCCAAGGAACGGAAACGCAACAGGACTGTCAGACAGAGCAAACGCTGAAGATGGATGCTGCTCGGTGATCACCTCGCATGAGGTAACTTCACTTTGGCGGGTTTCACTTCGGCGAGCTAAACATGGGAACCAGTATGACGGGCCCTGATCATCGCATCCCAGGGAAGTCCGTTGGTTAATTTTTTAGGATGCAAAACACGGAGGAGCCAAAGCATGGCCGCTGCCAAGAAGACCGCTAAGTCCGCCCCAAAGACCGCTTCGAAGAAGGCTGCACCAGCCAAGTCGCCTAAGAAGGCTGCAACGAAGAAGGCTGCCAAGAAATAGTTTGGCGGGACGACTGGATGAGGTCTTAGCACCTAAAATCCAGCCCTCTAAGCGGTCTTTTTGCCTCGCCGATCGCGTGGCGTAAAAGACTTCGAGTGGCTTCGATCTCTAGTTCGAAGCCCTCCACTGACTACAGCGAGAAAGGCCAGCCGCGACCCCAACCATGGGTGATCGAAGCTGGCCTAAACCATTTCTTGAATGTCTACTTCGTTGCCGATAGAGATTTGCTTGCTAGCAAAATTAAGAACCGCTCATGAGATAGTGGGGCGCTACCATGCGCCGCCGTTAATGCCTCTTAAGTGGTGAGCGATTGGCTGCGTCCCCGACACGATCGATCCATGGGCATCGCAAATTTCACCTTTGACATAAGCGGCCTCATTATGATTGGTATTTGGCTGCTGTCGCTGTTGCGACGGGCGAAGACTTGCAGCGCATGCACCTCGTGCAGCGGACAGCCTTGCTGATCCTTGGCCGACCGACTGAGACAACCATCGATACGATGCGGCAAGGGCTTGGCTGATTTTCAGGAAAGTCCGCTTAGTCGGTTTACGCGCAGCCACTGGTGCCTGCCAATCACAATTCGTCCACCTGACACCTGCATGACGAAACGGGAAAACTCCAAAACGGCTGTGGCTTGGGAACGTGGGATTGTTCCGTATTTCCGAACAGCGATACCCCGACCTAACCTATTTTCAAATCCGCAAGCGGCAATCTGTAGCCGTACCGCGGCGGGGCTAGGCGTGTTGCTTGCTACTGGCGAGATTGCTAAAATGCGTCGAATCCTAGGGAGTTGGATTTGCCGACATTTGTTGACAACGCCAGGTTACCGGCTAGGATTAAGAAGTGTAACTCCTTTATTGACAAGGGTTATCGCACGTGGTGGTCGTAGCTCAGTTGGTTAGAGCATCGGGTTGTGGTCCCGAGGGTCGGGGGTTCAAGTCCCCTCGACCACCCCTTTAAAAAGGTGACGGATTTTCCTGTCACCCCGATTTACGAGAAGAAGCCCGGAGTTCCCTCCGGGCTTTTTTCGTTTTCCCCGGATTCTGCGGAGCTTTGGCGGATTCTATTGTCTCGGCTCAACTCTCTCCAAAGACCATTCTCTTCCGATTCGGGGCCGTCTCGGCCCCCAGGTTTCCCGAACTCTTCCCAAAACTCTCGAACTCTCGGAGAGTCAAATCCAGAGAGTCAGAGAGTTTGAGAGCCTAGCGGCAGAGAAGGCGTTGCCATTTTTGCCGCTGAAGTCGCCAGTTCGGCTCCTTGGCAATCCGCTGCAGGTCTTTGAGGAAGACCGGGTCTGGCCCCCGTTCGATTCGGGGCAGGAAGAGTAGCCGTTCTTGCAGGTCGGGGGCCAAGAGCAAGAGGTTCATGATTTGGCTCACCCGGTTACGGGTCACTTGGCCTAGCCGGGCCACTTCGGCATAGCACTCTAACTCGCCAGCTTTTAAGAGTTCTTCGATTCGAAGGGCCAAGGCCATTAGCCGAGAGATTCGGGGGACTCGGCCCAGGCTGGGCATTTCGGGCTTGCTGTGAACTTGCTTCTCACTCCGCTTGCCACGGCGGAAGTGGATCTCCTGTTCAATTGTGGTCATACGCTCTCCGAAGTCTCCAGTAGGTGGATCGATAGCTTTTTCGTTTGGCCGTCGTAGTCGACGCCGGAAAGAACCCCGGCCAGAAGCTCTTGCTGAGCAAGTAGTGGCAATGACTCGAAGTCCTCACTAATCAGTGAATGGGCATGGAGCTGAGCAACGAGATACCGGTCGATCTCGACAGCGGGAATCGACTTGGTGGGACAGGTACTCCAGCCTTTTCGCTGAGCTGAACTACAAACATAGTAGCGATAGCGTTTGGTACCTCCTTTTCCACTAGCTACCAGCGTCATTTTGCAAGCACAGTTCTTGCAGCGGAGAAGCCCCGATAGTAAGCCTCGAGTCGAAAGGGCGACCGTCCGGCGCTTCCCAGCATTCTCCTTAAGTAGCTCTTGAACTTGCGTCCAAGTCGATTCCTCCACAATCGCCGGGTGCTCTCCAGCATAGAGCTCGTCTCGGTAACGGACTTGGCCTCGATAGGTAACGCTGGTCAGCAGTTTATGAAGGCTGGTTTTGGTGAAGGGGCTGCCGCCATGGGATTCCCCCTTCAAGGTCAGATGGGTTTTGGAGTTCCAGCCTCGCCGAGCCAGTTCCTGAACCACCGGGATTAACCCCCGGTGCTCTAGATAGAGCTGAAAGATCTGCCGGACCTGCTCAGCTTCCAGTTCATTGACCACCAGCTTCTTCCGTTCCCGATCAATGTCGTAGCCCAGCATGCAGACGCCACCCACATATTTCCCTTTGCGGCGGGCTGCCGCCATCTTATCCCGAGTCCGTTCGCTAATCATTTCTCGTTCGAACTGGGCAAAGGATAAGAGAACATTGAGAATCAAACGTCCCATCGACGTCGACGTATTGAACTGCTGGGTGACCGAAACAAAGGAGATTTGCTTACGGTCAAAGATCTCCATCATCCTGGCGAAGTCCAGCAGGGACCTGGAAAGGCGGTCTACCTTATAAACCACCACACAGTCGACCTTCCCGGCTTCAATGTCGGCCATCAGCCGCTGGAGTGCAGGCCGATCCATGTTCCCACCGGTAAACCCACCGTCGTCATAAGTGGATTTCAGACAGACCCAACCTTCATGGGCTTGGCTCTTGATAAATGCTTCGGCACTTTCTCGCTGAGCGTCTAAGGAATTGAATTCCTGCTCGAGCCCTTCTTCCGTGCTCTTTCGGGTATAGATGGCACAGCGTACTTCCGCTCCCCTCCCCTTCTTCTCTTTCATGCCTTCTCCCCCTTCGTCAGTCGAAAGAAGTGAAAGCCGTTGCAATGGCTACCGGTGATCTGCTTGGCTACAGCCGAAAGGGACTTATAGATAACCCCTTCCATCTCAAAGCCCTGCTGCTGGACCAAGATCTGATAAACCCGCCCTTTGTATTCCCGGTAGAGTAGCGAACCAGGGATCGGTAGCCGGGGATCGAACTCTTGGGGAATGGTGGCCGCTGTGGGTAGTTCAATCTGGACCTTGGCCCCTTGGGCCAAGGCTGGGGCATTGACCCGTAAGTCGGCGTCACAGGCTAGTTCTTCGGCCCGTTCTCGGGCTCTCTCCGAGAGCCCGCCAGCCTCTTGAGCCTGGATCAGCCAGGCTATTCTTCGAATGAGCCAAGTTCGATTGCGGGTATTTGTAGAATCCCCGCTTAAATCAAAATACTTTCGCCTTAGCTCTCCCGTACTCTGCTGCTGCAGCGCAGCCAACTGCTGTTCCAGACTGGTTTCCATCGAAGTCTCTCCCTAGTGATCGTAAGAGGCAATCTCTGGAACCGGTGTCCAGAGTGATCACAGAGAGCAGTCTTTTCAGAGAAACAGCAAGCGGGGGCTTTGATGCTTGCACACAGAGGGAATTGGTAAAAGACAGTATGATGGGGAGGGCGGTCGGCAAGGCCAAAGCGAAACGAGACGGCGAGGCCGATGAATTATTTGTTGAAGCCATCGCTGCCGTTCATTGCGGGGCTGACGCTGGGCGTTGCCATCGCAAAGGCGACCGTTGTTGCAAAGATAAGAATCAAACAATTCTGGGCGATTCGCTTGGAAGGCAAGGTGGTCGCCCCCTGTCCCATGATGTCTATGCCCCTGTTTCTTTTTGATCGTGACGTTGGGCCACGCTCACGCACGCACGAGGCTACGGGAAGAATCGCCAGCGGGGGCGATAGATAAAGCCATGAAGACGTTTCACGAATGGCTGGCATAACGCATGGCGAAGAACGAAGGGCTGTTGCTCAATGACAAGAACGCCGTGTTTGTCCTATCCCGGCTGAACCCGCTGCCGAAGAACTCGGCGGCCAACAAGAGCTTGACGAAGTGGCGGGAGACGCTCTCATTCGGGTATATACCCGGCAATAATCGACAAAAACCCTTTCTCGCTCCGTGGCCGAGCATTGCCACGAGGATCAACCTCAACTAGGCGGAATTCCTTCTTAGTATCGAACCCGAAGCAGTACCCTTGAAAGTCATCCCCAAACAGGACAATTCCCGACATATCGCCCTTTGGCTGCGGATATATGCTTTCGGCTGACGTCGGCCCGCTGTAAAGCTGCAATTCTTCAAGATTGCCATACCCAACCAGCCTTAGGAATTCCAGATACTCACACGGTAATCCGGGGTATTCCAGTCGTAGCTTGTCTATGTCCTCATCCCGTAACCGAGTGAGGTTGGGAATTCTTGCCAAGCGATCTTGAAGAACTTGCATTTCACTCACGACAAGGCTCCTACGGGAATAGAGTATCCATGATCGCCTCAAGATGTAAACCGCCTTGGTGCTGATCTGGGAATCGTGCAGGGGTCAGATTCCACCATTCGTGTGGCCCTCCATAGATGTTCTCGATCACATGATGAGCATCGAACGGGTCGCCAGCCTTTCTCAACACTATTCCTTCGGAGTTTACCAAGTCCTGAGTATAACGGGGCCACGCCTGACCCGTTTGTCGCTCCCACTCTGCGATTTGGGCGTTTTTCACACGCTGCGTGAATAACCTGCGATGCGCCTCCCCTGCTTCCGACGAAAGTCTTGAGTAAGAATTCGTTCTCAGATTGTCTGCAAGCCTCGTTCTTTGCGAGGAATGCAGCCGAAAACCGGTATGTCGCTCAATCGCATCAATGTATGAGCGGACGTTTTGGGAAAACGCAGTCCCTCTAAGGCCACTGTTTGGAGCAACCGACAACGGGCTTCGATATTGCCTATCAAAGCCAATCCTAGCCGGATTGCGATTCAAATCCAAGGGCGGTAAGGGTTCTGGTGAAACATTTTTAGCCTCTCGCAGTTGACGCACCAACTCCTGTCTCAGCAACTCATTTTTAGCTTGCTGTGAAGGGGTAAAAATTGGCACCGTAGCCTTCGGAAGTCGAGGTGTAGTACTTCGTTCGCGCAACTGCCCTTGCACTAACGTCCTCTGGTCAAAAGGCCCAACGACATGGTGTGTTTGGGCGGCCGCTCTCAGTCTTGGCGACCTCATACCTCCGATATTTACACCAGACATCCCAGCGGCCATGTTTGCCAGACCGTCTTGGATTTCGCCAAGTGCCCGACCATTGATTACCTTTAACCTAAACTGTTCATATTCGTATGCATCCCGTTGACCATTTGGTATCTTTTCACCCTGCATCTTCAAATAGATGAGCGGAAACTTTTTGGAAATTACAGCATCCGCTGGATTTCCCGACGACATAACGGTAGCCTTAGGGTTGTTTGCCAGTTGCCGTGCAATACGCAACTGAGTTCTCTCCCATTTTTCTTGTTGCCCTGCAGCATCTTCTCCTGACATACGGCCAATAGCCATCATGACTTCGATGTTTATATGGCGATCGCGGGTAAACGTTTCGTCAATGGCCGGGTCGGCCTGATCGAGGAATGCCCACTTTGGAGTATTTTTCAATAGCCAAAGGCGGCCTTCCTCCGTGTCAAACCATGCGATTCCCTTTTCGAGGGCCTTAGCCTTTAATGCATCCACTGCTATTTGAGCGCTCGAATAAAAAACCCCTTCCTTCTGCTGACTAGTCAAACTATTCCACTTTTCCCAAAGGTAATATTGGTAGTCTCGGCCGATACCCTCTATGGAAGGTGGATACCATACTTTGCTAGGTGTGGCGGGCGAGCCTTTACGAGCCTCTATATTTACCGTGCCACCTGAGCTTGGCGATTCGCCAGAGACTGCTTTGTATTTCGGCAACTTCTCTTTTTCGATAGTTATTTCAGCCGAATCACTACGAACTTGCTCTCTGTTTTGGCGTAGCCATGCAGGCGATTCGTTTCCACTATTGCTTATTGCACTCGATAACAACTCCGAGCTCACCTGGACGGCAGCACTACAGGCAGAGTAAAGTCCATTAGTAGCCTCATCTATGGAATGAAGCTCTTGACCTAGCGATGCATAATCGGCGTCATTGTAAAACATCGTCGCCGATTGCTTCGAAACGAAGAAACTAGACGCAGCCTGTGACACACTACTATCAAACACTGCCCAGGGAGACGGGTGTAGCCCTGACTCAATAACGAACGCGGCCGCAATTGAAGCGAAGCGTAACGAGCTAAACGATGCGTTTAGCTTTTCACGTGACTCAGATTGCTGAAGTTCTGCAATGTCATTCTTAATTGCAGAGCGCTGGTCCGCTCAGCCAATCACCCATTTCGCCTGCTAGGTCAAGTCGCGAAATTCGGTCTATACGCTCTTGTTCAAGTTCCGTACACACATCCGCATAATCCAGTTGCAACGCCTTACTTCTGCTCTGATCTTCTACCAATGCGTTTCCATCGCTAAGGAGCGATTCATAGGCTTGTCCTTCCTCAAACTCCACTAGCTCACTAGTCGCATAAGAAGCGTCGTGACGAAGGCTGTAGTAGTTAATCAACTGAGCAGACTGGCGACCCACTAGCTCCAAAACCTCTGACTTTCTTATCGCATTTTTGTTTACCTCATAGAATTCTTCCGCCATCGCCAAGTCAACTGCATATTGGTAATTAGCATCTGCTACCGCACGTGCTGTTTCCTTGATATGGCTGTCAGTCAATGACACCCTCTCAGTGTAGTTGGCATTCAAGGTGTCCTGATAATTTGAATCAAGTGCATTTTCCTGTAGTGCACGTTGAATTTCAAAGCCTTTTCCGCTCGCGAGCCACCACAGCGACTCTGCAACAGCACTATTTTTCTGATACTCTGCCCATGGCAACTGAATGATCTGCGCCACGCCATTCAGCACATTGGCTCTTTGAGTATATCCATTTGACATCCAATCATTTGAAGCCGATACCGTAGCTAGTCGCGCTGCATTAATTCCGTCTGCAACAGCATTCCAATAAGATACCTGGGCTAATGCAATTGATATCCGGTAATCCGAATCAACTTCGCTGACATCGTAAATGCGATCCTGAACAGCTTTAGCTTGCGTAATCCTCGCCTGGCGAACTATCGCCGAGATTCGATCTTGGCTTGCTTGGTGCGAGCCTTCTACGGTTGAAGCCAGTTGCAAATCAATTGCACGTTCCGAAGTGGCTCGCCTAAGCTCTGAATCAACAACATCTCTTTCCAGCTGTTTCTTGGCTACTAACCCAGTGGCATCACTGTTACTGCTATTTGCAACCGCCTTATAGGACGTTCCAACTATAGCAACCGACCCCAAATCAAGCTGAATGCCACCTCCATCGAAATCTTTCGAGAAGTCAAGGTGTTGGTTGTAGGCGTTATCGAGCTCGGTTTTACGGGTTAGTGAGGCAATTTCAAATTGACCGTAAGCAGCTAGATGATCTAGATAGTGATCCCCATCGGCTGTCGCGCGATTGACCAATGCCACACTCTGTGCTGCCACTCCCTCGACGCCTTCTAGACGCTCACTTATTCTGGCATCCCTGCTTTCGATTAGATCCGCATGGAACCAAACACTGTCGGCAACATCATCAACAGCTCGAATACCAGCAATATTCGCATCTAGTGCTTCTCTACTCGCATATACAAAATCGTGCTGTATTTGCAACTGAGAGTCTATCTGGTTTTGTCGAACAGTTGCCAATGTGACAACAAGGTTTATGTATACAGGCTGCATCGCAGTTGTCCATTGTGCCTGAGCATCTGCCGACGCTATGGCAAACTGTGCAGCTTTCGAAGTGGCCGCCGGTAGATCGTAGATAGAGTGTGCCTTCGCGGCATTTTGCTGGGCAACCGAGACGATGTGAGTACTGGCTGCAATCGCTATTAAACCAGAGCGGCTTACACCAGCCATACCCGAAGCATGCGTATATACGCCTTCAGCATTGGACAGAGCCGTTAAGAGCTCTTGCGATTGCCCTAGGTCATAGTCTTCCTCTGCATGGCGATAGTTGCGTTCAGCAGTGTGGTATTGAACATCGCGTGCCAACTGAGCGTCTGCTGTGGTATCTAGACTGTGCTTCGCACTCTGGGCATACGAAACATTTGCGTTGCCTTCTGCCTGGGCCAAACCCACTTGACAACTCTTAAGCGAACTACCATAGGTGACCATCGCGGCCGCAAGTGACTGCTTGTTTGTTTTTGCATGGCCATACTCAGCATTTAAATATGACTCTGCGGCAGCTTCTTTTGCCGCTCGCAATGTACTTGCGCTGGCTGGATTGGTGAAGCCAGCAAGGCTAATGCTGTTCGTTGAAATTGCAGTTCCATAAGATCCACTTTCTGCTGTCACGATGGATTCAACTTGCGCAGCTCGTGCAGCGGCCATGCTTTTCGTGTAAAGGCCATCGGCATCAATCCGAGAAATATTCAAGTCTTCGATTAGGAGGTCAATATTTTTTCTGGCGTGGCTTGAGCTATCTACAATCGCCGAGTCTCGGGTTGCCTGAAGATCTGCCAACTCATAGGAAAGCTGACGAGCAGCTTCTGCAGAGTCCATGGCAAAAGCGACTGCTTGGCTTTTTCGATCGGTCGAGTAATAGTAGGTTACCGACTCAATCGCGTGAGAGATTGAGGCGTCATGGACGGATTGTGCTTGTGCCAATTCGTGCGCGTAAATCAGATCTGCCGCCGCAATAGAAAGTTGATAATCCCGCTCCCGCCGAGCGTCAGGCGAAAGCAACGCAGAAGTGGTTCCTCCACCAACCTGCGGCACTGACACATACTGTGCAGAGATCGAAGAGGTGGACTCTATGGAATTAACATTGATACCGCTGCCATTTGTCGGCGGCTGAATAAGCGATGGATCACCTCCTAGTGCCGTTACGCGATCTTCGGCCTTACCGGTACGATACTTGCTCTTTGCCTGCGAGTCTCGCTCACGAGCGTGGTTCTCTACTTTACTCTCGTCATCGGCGAAATCATTATTGGCCCTATTGCTTCCCTCGACTTGATCGGAAAGTTTATCAGCTTCGTCAATGACGAACTGCTTTTCGGCATCAGCAATTGCTTTTTGGTACTTCTTCACGGCGGCAACTGCAGAATCGCCAAGGTCTTTTTCAAGGACACGTTTCGCTTCTTCGTACGCTTCTCGGGCCACCTTCGCCGCACGCGGAAATTGCTTGTCGTTGTCAACTGTTAGGTTCGTCCATTGAACCTCTGTTACGGAATCCGCTCGAACACGAACTGCATCTTCTACTCCAACTTTTTGCCTAAATTGGAATATTGCCAGCTCATTGGCCGACGTTTGCGTAGAAGCTGCGCTGGCAAGGCGCCCGTCATAAACGGCTGTCGTGGTAATATTATGTTGTAAATCATAGAGCGCATCGACCTTCTCTTGATTGAATGCTTTTTCAGCTACTGCAAACGCTACCTCTTGGACACGCCCAGCTTCGGCGGCCCTGTCATCTCGCGTTTGTTGATGGTCCGTGATTGCGTTGGCGGCGGCTTCCGTATAATCGTTGTAGGTATGATCCCGGCCGTTAGCTGCTCCTGCTAGTGCATAGGCAAGTTCTTTGGCTTTGCCAGCAATTGCTATTCCAAATTCTTTTACCGATTCTGCATTTTTGTCGACTTGATCTTTCGCTGCATCGTTTTGTTTATCAGCTGATAGTTTTACGAACAAATTATGAGCGGTCGTAAACAATACACCGACCTCTCCGAGTGCGGCGATGAGCTTTGCTCTGGCTGCTCCCGCTTCAGTCGCCTTGCCCACATCGCCAAAGGCTAGGTCATATTGATATTCCGACCAGCGTGATTGTAACTCGGAGTTCCAAGCTTGGATTTTCTCCTTGCTAACATTTGCTGTGGATACCTCGAACTCCGTGAGTGAAGCACTGTCGTCACTATTTTGGCGTTTCTGAGCATTCGAAAGCCCGTTAGAGTATGTCTCCGCATGGCCATTCTGCTCTTTTGCGTTAGTCGTGATGTGTGCCGACAGAACCTTTAAGAAAGTCTCGTACTTTCCTGCAAACCCCACCGCAAACTCTTCCTGGTCGTCTGCCAAGTCTTTGACAAACTCCATATAGGAGTCGATAGAGTCATTTGCATTGGTGGCGGCTGCCTCGTTGAAGCTGGTTTCCTTCAAAGCCCTCGCAGCAGAACGGTCTGTTCCCCAGGTCTTCATGCTGGTCGCTGTATCTTTACGCATGTCCTCGACATCGTTAACTGTGGTGGCAATGTCGTAGTCTTTTTGGTGCTGATCAAGATCTGCCTGAAGATTAGAGTTTCCACCCTTTTTGTAGCGACTTTCGGCATCGGCAACTGTTTGATCGTAGGCGTGACCTGCCTTTTTGTCGGCATATTTTCTGGTGACCTCCGCCCCGCGATCATCACGATCCTTATTAGCCTTGTTCAGATCCTTGCTGAACTGGTTCACCGCCTCGAGGCGGCTATCAGCCTCCGCCTGCTTTTGCACAACGCCGTCCTTCGCAAAATCCGCTGCGGCATCTATGGCGTCTTTGCGCTGCTTATTCCGCAGGTCCAATCCTTCTTTCGCCAGCGTAACCGTTGAGGCGTTGTCATCTTTCAGCTGCTTGAACTCTGACGTGATATCATTGGAATTCCGATCATGCATCAAGGATGCCAACGATTCCGAAAACACGACCTGATTGACAGCCAGGCTCTTCTGGTAGTTGCTGACAGGTGTATTGAGCTCCGCATCGAGGCGTGCCAGAGCATCACGACGGGCTTTTTGCTGAGCAAGCCACTTTTCTACTGCAGCATAAGCATCGGACTGGGCCTTGAATTCTTCGGCAGCATTTTCATTGTCTACCTTGATTTTCAGAGCGTCCGCCTCCCCTTTTTCTCGCGCAAGCTCGGCATCGCTTTGGGCCTTAAGCTTGGTTGCGTTGGCATCAATCTTTGCCTTCTCAACCCAGGCCGTCATCGCATTGGCAACTTTTCCCATGGCCATCAAGGCATTGGCAACCTTGTCATTCCAATCTTGAGTCGCCTTTGCCCTGTCCTTGGCAAGCTTCTCGCTTGCTGCGCTCTGCTTCTCAGCGATTTCCTTGCGCACCCCCGCGACCTTCTTTTCACCATCGATCTTTTCTAAACGGATCGCCTCCGTCTTTCCGTCGATCTTGGTGACTTTGTCAGCAATCAAGACGTTATTGGCATCAATTTCTGCTTGGAGCTCTGCAGGAGTCTTGCTCCCTGGGATCATCGGGGAATATTGAGCAATCTGGTTTTGCAGTGACGCATTTTCGGACTCCAGGTTCATCTTTTGAGCAACCAGCTGGTTTTTCTCAAGCTCGAGCTGTGTCACCCTCCCCTGACTCTCGATCGGAAGATCGATGAGCTTTTGCTCTAAAGTTTTTTTCTCCGTGTCCGTCCACGCTTTGTTGTACGCGTCCGTAACTGCCTTGACCGCAGAGTTGAAGGTGTCGAGAAGCCCCGACAAGGAGCTGTTCAGCTTCTGCTTGGCCTTCGCCAAATCTGGTTTGGCATTGGGATCTGAAGTACCGGAAGTGGTAATGCCATTGGCCGAAACCTCTTCATCCTCCGCACCGGTCCCCGTGGCCCCCGTCGTTGGGAGTGTACCGCCTGACATGTCCACAGGCATAATCGAGCGTTTGAAGTTCTCTTCAAACTCTGCGTACTTCTTCTGGAACTCCAAGTTGATAGCTTGAACGGCGGTGGTATACGTTCCATCCGACGAATGAATACTGTTGGTCCAAGTCTGGTAATTGTCTGCCAATCGTCCTTGGTACTCTTGCTCGATCCGAGCCATTTCGGCCTGAAAGGCACGATCAAGGCCCAGATCGTAGGTCATGTCAGGATTGGCAATATCCGACATCGGCGGCAAGGGATTGTTGCTGTCATCCTGTTCAAAAGCTGGGCCATTGTCGACAGGAACTGGTCCCCATTCGAACTTGATAGGCTCGAAGCTTGTGGTATCCCCCGAGAAGTTTGCAAGGTCGGTCGTGAATTGTGCACTCGCAGCGGATAGGGCTGCATTATAGGTCTGCTGTGCAGCCGACATGGCAGTGGCATACGCTGACCGAGCAGCCGTTACAACGGCATCGTGCGCACCGGTAGCGCTCAGCAACGTCGACTGGTAAGTTGCCTGAGCGTTTTGCTGGGCCTGCTTATAGGTAGTGTTGATCGACGCCAGGCTGGTTTGATAGCTACTTTGTGCGGTGGCCCACTGGTTGTTGTAGCTTTGATAAGTGGTAACCAGCGTCTGAGCCTCCGTCCCATCAGGCTGGCTACTATTCACAAAATTAATATTCTGCCAGCGAGTGACGCTTGGGTCGACCGGCCGAACAGAAATCGTTCGATAGCCTTCACTCAGGCCTACTGGAACAATTTCGAAGTTCCCTTGTCCATCGACGGAAGTTGAGCCATCGGCAATGCCGTCTCCATTGAGGTCGTACTCCACCTGCGTCGCTGCCGTCCCTAAGACGACTTGACCACGAATTGTAGGATCAGAAGTCGCGCTATCGGTCGAGGAATTCCCGGTATCGTTTGCCAGCCGCAAGTTCTCCACATGCATCACTAGGCTCAGCAGGGTCGATATAAGTGAAGCTAAGCGCCTGCCAAGCACTTGTCTGCGTCAAGCCGCGACTGTCAGCCTCTTTGATGCGAACCTTAATCTGCACGCTGCCCGCTGTCAGGCCCGTCGGCGTGAATACAAACTTCCCCTGAGCGTCGGTCGTAGTGGTCCCATCGACCAGCCCATCATTATTAATGTCGTACTCGGCAGTCAGTCCAGCCACTCCATTGTCATTCGTGACCGTACCTTGAATGGTGGGATCGGTTGTGGAGGAGCCACCACTGGTAACCGTCTTCAGCGCAAGTTGTGCCAAGCCAGGCAATGCATTCGCGGTTGCATTTGGAGAAACGGCTAGTGAACTCCAGCCGCTACGCATTTGCTGCCCAGTCGCCATGTTCAGCTCAAGGGCGCGTGCGCGAACCGTGGTGGCCGCACCTGGATTGGCAGGCATCGTTACAGTGAACGAGCCACTGGCATCTGTCGTTGCCGTAGCATCCACATTGCCATCATTGTTCCAATCGAACTCCACGGTGATTCCCGACAGCGTCTTTTCATTTACAATTCGGCCCGTGAGTTGAGGCGGAGGTGGCAGGCCATCACTGGTTGCCGCATTGCTGTTTGCCAATTGGAATTCAACGATCTTGGCAACCTCATTGGGACCATCCTGATACTGGAATGTCAGGGGTTGCCATTCACTTGCCATGTAAGTGGCAAGCTTCTCAACATGCTCAATGGCACGTGCCCGGATTGTCTGCGAGCCAAAGGCAAGCCCCATCGGCGAGTAAACAAACTTGCCCGTTGAGTCGGTGTAAGCCAGCCCCTCCGCAACACCATCACCATTGGTATCAATCTCAATTGCCATTCGGTCGACGGGGCCGTCGTTTGTAATCTGCCCAACGACCGTGCTGTTTCCCGATACGAGATCGGATTGGGACGTCCCGGTGTCCGCCAAGAGCCCTAGCGAAGCTACCACGGGACGCTGGTTCACGATTTCAACGTAGGTGAATGAAAAAGGTTGCCATCCACCAAACACTCCCACTTGATGAATGGGGTCCCACTGTTTACTGCGGACTTGAACCGTCTGAGGGCCAAATGCTAGGCCAAGGGGAACAATAAGGAACTTCCCTTGAGCATCTGCCAGCACTTTTTGATCGGCAACGCCATCGCCATTGCGATCTAGCTCTACAATAACACCGTACGACACACCGTTCGAAGCGACTCCACTACCGACGGTGCCGGAAATCGCAGGGTCCGTGGTTACGCCATCGTTGGCAGCTGATCCGGTTCCCGTGTCGTGTGCCAGCCCCAACCCTTGAATAGCAAGCGGGGTAAACACCGAGTCTTCAAGCGTAAAGGTGATCGCTTCCCATGGGCCACGACTAATCGAGCCGTCAGCTTCGGCAATCGCTACGCGGCCACGGATCGTATGAGATCCAAATGCCAATTGCAGGGGCAGGTATTGAAAACTCCCCATGCCATCGGTTTGTGCACGTGCGACAACCACCCCCGCTCCATCCCGATCAAACTCAATCGTGATTCCTGAAACGGGACCTGAGTCTGTAACTTGGCCCGTGATCGTTGCATTGGTGGTCACGCGGTCTGTTGAAGAGGCCCCCGTATCGCTCACCAAGGCCAAACCGCTCAGCACAGGAAGTGGAGTTCCCTCTTTCGTAAAGGCGAGTGTTGCCCACTGTCCCAGCACTTCACTTTGCAGGATGTGATCAAATCGACTTCCCCGAACACGAGCCGTAGTTAAGCCATTGGGCAAGTTTTGGGGGATGACTTGGAACCCACCATTTGCATCCGTATAAGCGACCTGATCATCTTGCCCATCTCCATTGAAATCCACATGGATCGTTTGGAAGGCCACGACATCGCCCGTCAAGGTTCCCTGGAAGGTGACATCGCGTGAAATGCGGTCGGTCGATGAACTCCCCGTATCATTCGTCAGCTGCAAATCGGTGATCGTGCCAGCCGCCGCTGCCGCATAGGTGAAAGTCAGCGAGGCCCAAGGACCAAACAGGTAGGTTCCTAGACTTGGTGCCCACTCGTTGAAACGCACTTGGATTGTCTTCGTGCCATACTGGGTCAAAGCGGGGAGGTACGTGTACCCCTGGCCCGCAACCAGGTTGGAAGTGTCGTCTTCTGGGACCCCATCTCCATTGGTGTCGATTTCCATGCTGATATTGGCGTTGGTATCGTAGGCAAAGCCTCGGTACATTGCCTTCAGCGTTGGATCGCTGGAGATCAGATCGCTGTTTGACGCCAAATCGTCTTTGACAAGGCAAAAGGTATCGACAACCAGCTGCGAGATGGGAGGCGCAACCAACGTCATCGCGAAACTATCCCAAGCTCCTGTTGCTTCTCGATTGCCACTGGCATCGAATTTAGCCAGTCGGTAGTTCAGCGTCAGGTTTCCAACATACTTCCACAGGGTCGGATCGACTCGGCGCGGGTCGTAATGGAAAGTGGTGTCCGGGGCAACCTTCACGTACCCATCCATTACGCCATCAGCATTGTGGTCGAATTCCACTCGGATCGTCCCAGTGCCGGCAGTACCGCGTACCATTCCAGACATAGTCGGGTTGGTCGTAATGCGATCTGCATCATTCGTCAATGTGTCCTGCATGAGCCCCATGCGGACAATCTGCAAATTGGGAATTTCGGGGCGTGCAACGAGCGTGTAGTCAAAGCTTGCCCACGTGGTCGTTCGAACAATCTCACCCGAGGCATTTTTGAGGACGGAGCGATATTTCAGATGAACATCGCCCAAAAAGGTCGCTAGAGCTGGATTGGTTTGAGCGGGGTCATAGCTGAAGTTTTTCCCGGATGAAACCGCTGTGAAACCATCGGCAGTGCCATCATTGTTGTGGTCAAACTGCACTTCGACTGTGCCCGCTGTAACATTCCCCGCCAAAGTTCCTGCGATCCGACCGTCGTAGCTAATACGATCGACATCCGATGCCCCCGAATCATAAGCGAGCCTGATTCCCCAAACTCGAATAGCCTCTTCACTGGGAAGTGGTGGTGTTGCTGCGGCCAACCAAGTTAGCGAAAACGTGCCATGGAGCGGATCATTCGACGGGAATGTGATCGTTCCTGCGACCGAAGCTGCGGCAGCTGCTTCGAAGCGAACCGTAAAATGGGTCACGCCGCCATAAGGCGCAACGGTCGTGTCGAATCCAGAAACAACCGTTAGGCCCGCTGTGGTCTGAAGCAAGTTAGGATCAAGCGTTAACGGCGTCCCACC
>CAWJMN010000002.1:0-2349368 GCA_963844055.1 uncultured Planctomycetaceae bacterium
GAATTATTCTCCAGCGTCATCACAAAGCTGCTCCAGCTTCCCGTATAGGTGGGCTGGGACATCATGTCGAGCACCACCACGCGGTAGCGAAGCGTAAAAGTGCCATCGTAGGTCGACAGGCTGGGCTGCGCCGTTCGAGCATCGTATTGAAACGGCATGCTCGGCGAGGCATTCACATAGCCTTCCATCACGCCGTCATTGTTATGATCGAACTCGACGCGAATGGTTCCACCCGAGTACGAGCCGGTATAGCTCACGCTGCCGGTTACGGTGGGAACGCTGGTTACCTTATCGGTCGAGCTGTAGCCATTGTCCGTTACCAGCTGCAGGTTGTTCACAGAGAAGCTAAGGCCGGTCACCGTGCCACTGAGTGAAAGATGGTAGGTCCCTTCATCGGCATCATTGCTGGTAAAAGTCATCACACCGCCGGGCGTTCCGGGCGAAGTGGCATCCATCCGAATCACAAAGCTCGAATAGCTACCAGCAGCAATGGAACTTGCAGGCGGAGTGACCAGCGTGTAGCCCGCTGGCAATGAAAAACTACCAATATTGATCGAGAGCGGGCCTTGGCCCAGGTTCTTGATATTGAGCGTCTTGCTAACCGGCGTTCCTTGCGCCGTCGATCCAAAGGAGAGCGAACCGGTATTGTCGGGCAGGCTCGTGTTGCTCATCCCGTAGGGACCGGGATCTTGGACGTCGATTTCAGGCTCGGGCGCAAGAACCGTAATCGGAAAACTGATCCAGCTCCCAATCGACTGGGATTGGCCCATCGAATCGAGCACTTCCACGCGAACGCGCATCGGCAGCGAGCCGGTGAAGGTATTCAGCGAAGCATCAGCCGTCCGTGGGTTGTATTCAAAGGGGGAACCCATGTAGCTGGCGTTCACATAGCCATCTACGGTCCCATCATTGTTGTGATCGAACTCCACCTTCAGGGTTTGGCCCATGTAAGTGCCGGTAAAGGAGACATTGCCTCCAATCCGGATGTCGGAACTTTGGCCATCTCCAACGGTGCCGGTGTCATTGACGAAGTGCAGATTATTGATCTGCGAGGCCATCATCTCGCGCCCTTCCAGCTTCTCGAGCTGCGAATGACGGGTAGGCACCTTGGGCCTCGCTGGGGTGCGTGCCCCCCATACGATTCGGAGCCCAAGCTTGCTGAGAGTCTTTTGCCAACGAGTCCACGGAAGACGCATGGGAGAGGAGCCTTATCGTCTGAACAGGGGAGTTTCAAATGAATGTGCTGGAAAAGAAGTGGGCGGGAACCGGCTGACCAACCATCCCGTCCAATGCTCCATCCTTGGGCTACCTGAGAATGAGTCACGCCTGGAACGGCATGACTAACAGCCTCCTGCAATGGTGGTTACCCCACCCCAAATAAGCACATGCTGCCGGAATTTATCCGACGATCCGATGAATGCAAGAAGAATCTGTACCCTACGACAACGCATTAATCGTTTAGAGTGACACGGCATACACATTCCAAGAGTGATAACCCTATCTCAGACAAGGACTTGGAATCGCAAGCATCACGCCGCCGTCACGCACATTAACTTTTCATTAAGTTTTTGCGTGAGTGGCAACTGTAAACTTGTTGTCTTTACACATTCAAGGAACATCAAGTGCGATCCGAATACCATTCAATTCGACACCATTTACCGGTGTCTCCGTTACGCATCCTGCGAAACAATCAAAGTTTGCTTGAGGGCTGCACCTTCTTCTTTCTTGCTCAGTCCACAAGATACTTTGCCAAATCCTTTTCTAGCTCCTCACACATTTCGTCACTTGTCTGAAAAGGAATTTCCGACTGGTACTCGCTTAACATGAGCATCTTCAGCTCTTCTTCGCTTGGGGCAGATTCACAAATCGCTTTCCGCATAGAACGATCAATCGGGTCTTGTACATGACGATCTCGCACAAGGCTTGGTGTAAGACCATGATTTGCAAGGAACTTATTCCAGGCATTTTCCCAGGCGTTAAATCGGTAGCTGAGAAAAGCGATTGCAAGAATCGTTTTCGACAAAACAGCCCCGTCTCCCGTAGACGCCAGGAGCCTATGGGCGAGTAAGAGCTGCGCCAGATCTGCCAATTGCTGGTTCGTGATTTGCAAATCGAATTGCTTCAGCAACAATATTGCCAGCTGAAAATCATAAAATGCCAGCTGCAGGATGTGCCCTGTCCCCTCGATTAACTTCTGAGAGGTCTCGTCTCCTTTGTGTTCCGCCTCGAGGTACCGCTTAATGCGTTCCTTCAATGGAACGGACGTTTCACGTCCCACCACTTGGCGAACTTGCTTTTCCCCCTTCTCTTGGAAGGCTTCTGCAAGCTCCATAAGCTTGACTTGACCTTTTAAGGCCTGGAGCGAGATATCGTATTTACCGTCCTTATAGCCTCGGCTATAGAGGTGGTTCAGCTGCTGCATCTGCCTTCCCACAAAGGCCCGCATTGAAATGCGACTTCCTTGTGCCAACTTATTGTTGGCGGCGGTGATATAACGCTGAACCTGCCGCAGGCTGACTCCCCAGGAGCTTCGGCTCGCATGTTGCTCAATCTCCGAAATCCCTGCGCCGGCAATCAGCAGCCGGCGCACCTCCTCAATTCGACCGTCCTTGGTTACCTTATCGCACTTGGGCATGACTAATCCCCTCCTCCCTATTTCGATTTCGCAGCTACGCGTTTGGCTTTGTGTCCGGTGAACTTTTCCCAGCGCTGAACAATCACGTCGCAGTACGGCAAATCGAGCTCCATCAAAAAGGCACGGCGTCCATGCATCTGGGCTGCAATCAGCGTGCTGCCACTGCCGCCAAATAGGTCCAAGACGTTTTCGCCCGTTTCTGTGGAGTTCAGCAGGGCTCGGGCTGCCAGTTCGACGGGCTTTTCCGTCAAATGTTGCATCCGCTGCGGGGAAACCTTCTTCACCGACCAGACATCGGTAGAGTTCTTGGGTCCCAGAAACCGATGGGGACCTCCCTCCTTCCATCCGTAGAAGCACCACTCATGGTTCCCCATGTAGTCCTTCCTAGTCATGACCGGGTGTTCCTTCACCCAAATGATCGCCTGGCTGAAGTAGAGGCCGTTGGCAGCTAAGACCGGTGGATAGTTGCCACAGTTTGCATAGCCACCCCAGATATAGAAACCGCCCCCTGGCTCAAGCACTCGCGACGCATTACCAAACCAGGCCTGCAAGAGCTTGCCAAACTCCTCAGGAGAAACGCCGTCGTTCTTGAGTGGCCGATCCTTGGCTCGTAGTTTCCGCTGTTTGCCATCGGGTTTTTCGGGACGCTTTTTGTCCCGTCTTTCGAGCGCCATCGCATTCTTACTGCGCGGTTCAACGCTAACGTTGTACGGCGGGTCCATGTTCACAAGCTGGATCGATTGGCCGTTTAGCAAACGGTCCAGGTCAGCTGGGTTTCCGGAGTCTCCGCATAGAAGTCGGTGCTCTCCCAACTCCCAAAGGTCGCCGTGGCGACTCACCGGATCTTCCATGGGCTCAGGGATTTCATCCGGGTCACAAAGCCCTTCGGCACCGTCTGGATTCATAATCCTCTGCAGCTCATCGGCCGAGAATCCTAGAAAGTCCAGTTCATATTCCATCCCCTGGAGGGCCAAGAGCTCTTCAACTAACAGGCCGTCGTCCCACGACGATAGGTTGTTGGTTTGATTATCGGCAATCCGGTAAGCCCGAATCTGGGCTGGGGAGAGTCCGGCCGCAACATGGACCGGAATCTGCTTCAAATGGAGTTTCTGCGCAGCCTTCCAGCGCGCGTGCCCCACTACGATCACCCGTTCTTCATCTACCACGACCGGTTGCCGAAACCCAAACTCCTGAATGCTCTTGGCAACGGCTTCAACCGCCTCGTCGTTCCGCCGAGGGTTCTTGTCGTAAGGTTTAATTTTTGACGGGGATAAAAGAACAACTCGCATTTCAGACACCTTTCCAAAATCAAGGGCTAATTCAGATCGCTTTCGCAGTGACCCATCGCACCAATGATTGAGTGAAAGGAGAGCAAGGCAAACCTGCGATGGAAGCAGCAGGGTCGGATGCCGGTAGCTTCCGCTCTAACGCCACCCAACGCGCACCCAACCGCCACACAACTCCCCCCGCTGCCGACAAAGATGGAAGACTGGGGAACCTGGAAAGCTGTGATTTAAGGGAGAGAAAGTGGCGACTTAGGAAGAGGCGCTCACGTTTTTCCGATAGTTGTTAGGTTTTCCAGGATTTTATTACGCGTGTGGCATGCGTAAGCATAGGCAAGATAGGCAGCTTCTCGCAACAGAATTTAATCCTGACTTACTCATTGCATTCGCAACACTCTTTTATTCTTTCCTCACTTCTTATGCGGTAATTTAATCTTACTGGACACTTGGGTCCGGACGTTAAGACCCCGCCGGCTACTTCTCACCGAGTTTCACAATTCCACAGCCAGTCCACCGACGCAACAAACGGGAACCTCGGCGAATCCCAACAGGTTTTACTGTGGAGATTGTCCCTCCAAACACCAGTTTACAGCGTGGTATAGCGACAAGACCTACTCACTTCACTAAACGCCAACCAAGACCATGACAGCCCCTGGGCCTAACAACCTACGACAATCTGGGAAACGCCATAGAACTCACAAAAATCATCCCAAGGGACGCGGTGCGACGGTCAGCGGGATGCGTTGATCAATACCTTACTAGCTGTTCATCGTCGTCGGGCCATACGCCAAGCTCTCGTGGAGCTCGGCTATCTCGACATTACTAGGAGGTCAGTTCCTCAACCACTTCACGTCGCTAAATGCGCAAGGATTTTCGTGAGGGGCACAGCGAAATGAAGTTTCGATTGGGTTAGCGAAACATCATGAAGTCAGAAGGTATTTCTTTGTCATGCTCGGACGGGTCCGCCACGGTTAGTTTGCTCGCAACCGTAGACCGCGAATAGGCAGCTCATTCCTATTCCGCCCCGAAACCCGTAGGCCAGTATTTCAATTGCGATGTCGTGTACTGCCCAAAATGTTGGTGAAAGTGGGGATGCAATTGATGGCGATCATTTCAGCATAATTCCTGCTCGTTAACGACTCGATAATTACAAATTCGCGAAAGATTGACCGCACTGGCAAAGCCACCGACAATCGGGGGAAATTCTTTCACCTGGAGGTTCAGCCATGCGAGTTTCTGCAGGGATTGTAGTTGTTGTGGCCGGAGTGGTTCTCATCGCTGCGGCGAGTGCACAGGAGAAGGAAGCGAAACGCGGCAAGCAAGAGCGTGCGAAGCCGGCAGATCGTGTTAAGGAATTGCAGCAGGAGCGAGTGGCAAGCTTGAAGATGTTAGTCGAGATAGAGGCATCGCTGCTGAAAACGGCGAAGACCACCCCAGAGGCAGTGCTGGAAGCCAAAGTGTCGGTCTGTGAAGCGGAACTTGAAGCTGCTGAGAATGATACCGATCGGATCGCGGTTTTGAAGAGCCTCGTAGACGTTCTGAAGGAACTCGAGGAGACCGCCAAGGCGCGGAAGGCTGCCGCTGAGGCGACGGAAGTGCCCGTCCTCAAGGCAAAATCGCGGCGTTTGCAGGCAGAGATTCGCCTCGAGCAGTTACAGACCCAACCGGACAAGCAGGCAAATAACACTGCGTCCGGACACAGGTCGGTTGTGGTTACCAGCCCTCTTGTAAAAGACGTTGTCATCAATCAGCAATTTGCCGGACACCTTCGGTCGCGGCGTCACATCGAGGCGCGTTCACAGCTGACCGGCTATCTTGAAGAAGTCGCCGTCAAGGAAGGCCAGGCGGTGAAAAAGGGGGACTTGCTGTTTAGGGTAATGCCTCAGCTACATAAGGCTAAGCTGGATATCGAACTGGCCGAAGTACAACTGGCAACGCTGAATCTCAAGAACGCGGAAAAGTTGTTTCAGAACAAACTAGTTTCCCAAGAGGAGTTGGCGGTATTTAAAGCTAAATTCGACGGCGCTCAAGCCAAAGCGCAGCTGGCTCGGGTGGAGTTAGAGTTAACGGCCATCCGAGCACCGTTTGACGGCATCGTCAATCGTCTGCAACAGCAGGGGAGCCTAGTGAAAGAGCGGGAAGTGCTCACGACGCTCTCCGACAATAGCGTGATGTGGGCTTATTTCAATGTTCCGCAGGCCAGCTATCTGGATTACGTCGCTCGGCCCGAGAAGGACCGGGCAAGCGAAGCCCACCTAGTGTTGGCTGATGGTCGCGTGGTCTCGCAGCTTGGTCAGATTGGGGCCGTCGAGGCGCAGTTTGACGAATCGAACGGATGTATTACCTTCCGTGCGGATTTTCCCAATCCGGAAGGGCTGCTACGCCACGGCATGAGCGGTAATGTGTTGCTTCGCAAGACGCTCAAAGATGCCATTGTCATCCCGCAGCGGGCGACGTTTGAGGTAAGTGGAACGCGGTACGTATACGTCGTCGGCAAAGACGATGTGGCGCGTCGCCGGGAGATCACCGTTCAGCAGGAGCAGGCGGATACTTTTGTGCTCAAGCAAGGGCTCGATGCGAACGACAAGATCGTTCTCGAAGGAGTTCTGCAGATTGAAGATGGCGAGATCTTGCAGTATAAGTTCTGAGACCCTCACTAAAAGTATGTTCGAGTTTTAGGGCTGAATATAGCTGAAGGCGAACCATTTCCTTGAATAGAGTAGAGCGTTATCAGTGAGGAAAAGATGTTCGTTTGGGAAGTGGGGGACGCAGGGCGGGCCATAAGCAACAATTTTATAACGCTATGTACAGACACTCCTTAAAATCTCCTTGGATTTATCTGATAGTTCTGGCCTTCGTACTCGTGGCGAGCGGAGTGATCTTTGCTGATGAGCCGTCGAAATAGACCTACACTTGGGACAACAATTCCGATGGTGTGCAGGTTTTTATTCTTGCCGGACAGTCAAACATGGTTGGTCATGGCAAGGCGAACGATGGCCACGGCGACGTGAAAGGAGCCATCGGGAGTTTGCGCTATCAAGTCGAACACGATCCCAAGAACTACTGTCATCTGGTGAACAAGGATGGTACTTGGAAAATCCGAGACAACGTCAAGGTTTGGTGGCGCGATAGCGATATCAATTCCCCTCGCGCTGTCATTAAAGGCGATCTCATGTGCACCTTACGGAAATTCTTGCGCATTCAGAGCTGAATCTAGCTGAGTAAAGTTCTTCAGTCCCCTTCTTTTCTTTCACGCTTTCTCCACTTTCGTCAGTCGAAAGAAGTGAAAGCTATTGCAATGGCTACCAATGATCTGCTTGGCAACGGCCGAAAGGGACTTATAGACAACCCCTTCCATTTCAAAGCCGCTAGCATGTACCAGGACCTGATGAACACGTCCCTTGTATTCCCGGTAGAGCAGCGAACCAGGAATCGGTAGCCGGGGCTTAAGATGATTCCTCAACTACATTCAGCTCTGAAATGCGCAAGGATTTTCGTGAGGGGCACAGTCAGACCGAATCCTTCATCGAACAAGCCAAGGAATTGAGGCTGCCGATTGGCTTAGTGCAGCATGACCGCGACACCAAGTTTACGAAGAAGTTCATTGAGGCCCTCATGCAGCAGAATGTGAAGCCAATCCGCAATCAGTTTCGTGCCCCCAACACCAATGCGTACATTGAACGCTTCGTGCAATCCATTAGTCAGGAATGTCTGGAACGATTCGTGATTTTCGAACCGAAACACATGGATCATCTTTGCCAAGAGTATCTGGGGCACTACCACCAATAACGGCCTCACCAGGGGCTGGGAAACGAGCTATTGGTGAAACCCTGCGCAGAGCAGAGGGTTGAGCCCAGCGCTATCGTTCGCCTGAAGGATATTCGCTGCAAGCGTCGGCTTGGCGGGCTGCTAAAAAGCTACTCTCGAAAAGTAGCCTAGCACTACGCTGGCCTATAATGGCACGTTCCCATTTTTCAGGGCACGGGCATGCGCAGACTTTGCTAATCGTTTCTTAGGGCAGTACTTTTGTCAGCTTCACTACACAATTGCCAGAGAGATTTAAAAACTCTAGGTGCGGATTATGGTCACAAACCTCTTCTCAAAGCCACATTATAATTTTGGCACAGGACGGCGAAGAAGGACCCAAGATGAAAACTCTCTGACTCTCTTCCGAGAGAGCGCTCGCTACAAAGATGGACCGGGGAGGGCGAAATCTTTGCAGCAGTACTGTGGGCAAGCCCACAGATCAGCATGGTGGTACTGTACGGCTTCCACTTCCAATTGCTGGAGCGTTTTTCGAGATGCATTTGCCATTGTTGCTATTTCACGGTGCTTCCGAACTGGCCCAGCAAATGAATCTGCATTCTTTCCGAACCGATTGAACCGCTCGGGCTTGTCGCTCCTCTGCACCAGAATGCACCATAACTTGCACTGTAGGATCGCAAAAACCATTGACATTCAATATGCAGAGTCCTAAATTATTCGATGGTGGCGCAAGAGAATAACTAGTTCGGCGATGTAAGTCGCAGTAATCACATTTTCACCAATGGTGGGGAGGGTAATATGAAATGCCCCAAATGCGGTTCAATTAATGTGTCTACGACTGTTGGAACTACATTGGAACAAGCCACTAAAGCCGGTGGCGCGCCCGTGATAGGCGGTATGATCGGTTTGCCACTAGGCCCGCTCGGTGCGCTTATTGGAGCAGGTATTGGTAGTTTCGTCGGTCAATATCTTGCGGGAGAGGTTCGAAAAGAATACCACTGCAACGGATGTGACCATGGTTTCAAATCATAGTTGATCAGCGAATTGGAGGCATTCGCCATCAATTTGCTTTGAACCGTCCTGTGCCATATTTAGGACATGGTTTCGATTGGCCATTTTCGATTGTCAATTCAGTCAGTGTTCGCGCAATTCTCTTTGGCAATATGGTAGTCATCGCCGTAACGCTGGCGTACGTATCGGCCTATCTACGTTACTTGAGCTAATTCTTTTCATCTCGCGTGACAATGAGCCAAGTTCCGATGCCAATCATGATCACACCCAATGGTATCCCAATGCCGGTCAGGCAAACGGCTCCACCTACACTGACTGCAAATACACCGGTTAGGTACTTCTGCATCATCCACCCCCAAACTTGGAACAGGATAAAATCACCTGGAGCCGGCCACAGCAAAAGCGATGACTTTATTTAACGTGCTGACCACTAAATGTCTGCATTATTTCCCGACGTCCTGCTTTGAACGGCGGACAGCGTCAACAGCTGTTGTTAGATCCGAAAGCAAAATCCTTCGCTCACTGCCTGAACGATCATGTACATCTGGCAATGCTTGGCGAATCACATTGGCAATATCTCCACCTGTCAGCCCATCAGAGGCCAGTGCCAGAGCATCCCAGTCAAGCTCTGAGTATCCTGGAAGTGCTCGTGTCAACATTCGCTGCCAAATCGCCAATCGCCCTGTCTGATCAGGTAGTGGCATCTCGATATGCGCAAAGATTCTTCGCACAAAAGCTGTGTCGTAGTTTTTCGCGAGATTCGTCGCGAACATCACAATGCCCGAAAAGCAATCAAGCTGCTTTAGCAAAACTGACCGCGACAAATTCACGTGCTGGTCCGAACTGTGTCCAGGACTACTGATACGTGCCCCAAGAACCGAATCTGCCTCGTCAAAAAACAAAACTGCGTTTTGTTCCTTTGCACGGCGAAATACAAGCTGAATGTTTTTGGAGCTCTTCCCCCACAACTCGGACTCCAACTCTGTGTAGTTCACTTCTAACAGGGGCCGTCCAAACTCAGCTGCCAAGGCCTCCACACACATTGTCTTTCCTGTACCAGGTGGGCCGTAAAAATTAACCGCCAAGTACTTGCGATCTGGATCGAACACCAATGGCGACCACTGCGATAGCTGCTCGTAGTTTCGAACGCTGGCCGTCAGTCGCTGAATGTTTCTCCGAGCATCCTCGGGAAGTACGAGATCGCTTAGGCGCCAGCGAGGTTGGCGGGCTTGAAACGTCGCAGTTGTTGTTACAGGCGTGCCGGATGTAGGAGGGGATTCATCAGGCATTGGAATCTTTTCCATGGACTGAGACCTTGCTCCGCTGATGGAAGCATCTGATGGTTCGAGGCGACGACCAAAGGGAGCCTGCTTGCTTCCAAACATGGGCCTTATTCCTTTTCCGTTTCGGGTCGTTTGGTCGGCTCAAACATGACATAGGTTTGCGGCTTTCCTGCCAATCGAATGAAGTCATGCCGAACTTGACTAGCTAACTCGTCCCAGGCAACTGTCCTTGTCAAAGACAACAAGGCGACATTTTCAGCTTCGATTACAGCAGCTACGACCTTACATTCACATTCACTAGGACTTAGCTTTGTCATCACGCATTCAACTCGAGCGACAATCCCGTGTAGTTCAGCCCCCTTTTCATCATTCAGACAGTTTTCGACTTCGCTTACAGATCGCCCGATTCTTGGTGCAATCATCTCCGCGGCATCATGCAACACATCCTTTCGGAAGTCGTTGTCATGCTGACTCCCCTTGGCTTGCACCCATTTGATGCCTTGATAAATCCCATATGCCGCAGCGCCGATGAGAGCGATCTTGACCATCATATTCCCCTCTCTCCTCTTCCTGTAATTTAGCAGTCATTCCGTTAGCATTCATACGATCCACACGGGGTCAAAAAAGATGGCCCATAGCCGTGCAGCGACAATGCCATCATCACAGGGCATCTAAATCAATTCCTTTTTCCGAAGCTGCAGCTTGCACCATACGACACGTTGCTGCTTTGGAATCAACGACTTCAATCTGTCCCTGATTTCGCATATGTGCATGTCGAATGTCCTCCGGCAAATCGGCCCAATCCACTTCTTCTTCAACGACTTTCCGAATCACCTTTTGGTCTGGCGTATGAACATAGGCCTCTGAACGAGATGTCACGGTGTTTGCAGATTTCTTCGCAAAGGTAGTTTTCCAACCAAGCACATTCGACTTAAACGCTCTCCAGGCCATTTTGACATTCCGCTGGGTAAATGTAGCAGCGTCATCAACCTTTCCAATGATCATGGCCATGCCGTCCGCTACGGTATCCCCTAGGGTGTTTCGCAAAAACGGTATGAGGAACACTTGAAACAGGTGGACAATAAAGGCCCAAGAGGCCAAGGTTAACCCAGCCGCAGCAACCAAGACTGTCAAAATAGCTGCATTCGCCTTCATGAAGGCGATGATGGCCGCAATCGTACCGCCAATTGTAAACGGGTCCACAGGCTAGTTCCTCACGTGCACCAAGTACTATCCGTCTCAATCTAAAAACAGCGAAAAGGTTACGCCAATGTGATGGCGCTGTGCCCGACTAACTCTGGGAACAGCCGTGCAACTTCATCGGCGGAAACCACTTCTTGCGTGATGGTGATGGCGCCGCGCTCCTTCGTCTCCCCCACGGCGGTAAACACAAGGTGCCGTTTGGCCGCAACTGCTGCGTCATCTAGAGTTTGCGTGAGGTGTCCCACAACACTTGTCACTCCCAGCGATGTATTGTTCTGGCACCAAGCAAGAATGCGATCGCGCATCTGGTTCCACCACGCAAAGGCATGCTGATGCAAGGCCTTGTTGGTTGTCAAACGGCTAACTACATCCGCCGCTAGGTAGGCACCAACCGCTGCAGCTGTCAACTTGAGAAGTTCACCCCACATTACGTACCTCTTTCAATTACTTGACTTAGGAAATAGAACAATTTCTACCTGCCGCCCATTTCTCATAAGCCCATTCCGAAGGACGGAAGGGACGTCACACCATTGCAGTTCGTCCACCATTACCTTCTGTTCCCAGAAGCGACCTTGGCGTTCCAGATGCAAACGCAAAACGTATTGAACAGCGGTCGCCTGTTCTTTCATTGCTACAAATGCGATTCGACGTAGCTGCGGAAGTGATTCCTCGTGTGAAAGAATAGACGATTTATCTAGCTTGGAACTTTCACTATTCTGGACGGATTGAAGACCAAAAAATAGTCGCCACAATTTTTCGAGCACTGCGCCCGTGGAAGCATTCCATCGCTGGCTCCCCCATTCCAACATCAACTCGACAATCCGGGGTGCAAGTCGGCCCCCGTCAGGCCCTAATTCCAGATCCGTCGATATTTTTTCAACAACTTCCTTGACAGCGAGCGCGGCCTCTTTTTCCGTGTCAAAAAGGCAAGTTTTGCCAGTTAGCTGGCGTTCCGCCTCGGGTGAATGTTCCAAGACCTGCTTGGAGGTCGAAGGGCTGCCGGAGGCATTCGTGGTTTTGTCCGGCAATTTCTGACAAACGGCACCAAGTACGGCAGCGAACTCCCAAGCTGGTGAGGCAAAAAGGGCACCGTGGAGTCCACAGGTTTTAAACAAGCTACTCAGCCCTTCGAGGCGGGAGCCACCTCCCACTAATAGGATGGGCGCCTGACTGATGTCGATAGTTGAACAGGCCGTCTTAAAGCGAGCCAGTGTCTCCTCTACGGCCCTAGTGAATTGGTTCATCGCCTGAGACATTTGGTCACGACTAATCTCCAAGTGTCCGGTAGCAATTGCAACAACCTCTTTATCTTGCCTAAATCTCGCAAAGGACTCTTTAAGCTGCCTGAGACGCTGTCTCACTCCCGCCAAATCCACCGATGGAAGCCCTGCTGCTTCTATTTGCGGAACGATTGCATCCCACAAACTGCCTTCGATGGAGTCAGCGCCACATCCTTGAATTGGCATGCTGGCAGGATGTACTCGAAACCCTTTAGGACTTCGTTCAAGCAGCGTGAATTCCGTATTCTCACCTCCGACATCTCCTACGATGACAACTTCAGTTCCGAGGCCGATTTCTGCTGCTGCGTAATCTAGAGCAGCAAGTGGAGCTTCTTTAATCGTGGCAGCTTGAAAGCCTGCTCGTACAGCAGCATCGCGCAGAATGTCGCGTTGGATCGAGTCGACGCTCGATCGCACAACAAGAATGCAGTCGGTGATTGGATATTCTGGAAAGTAGTGGCGATTGGAATCATTGCGGATTTGCTCGAATAGTTTTGTGATGAGGTCGCGACGTTCGATCCGTTGACCACCTCGATAGATCGGTTCCGGGCGATGAAGTTCGCTGCTAAGTCTCCGAACAACTCCGGCGGGGTCGCCACTGCCGTAGGCAATCGCTTCATCACCCACCCGTATCGTGCCATCGCCAGCAATATGAAATACGCTGGGGAGTATCGAACGAACCTCGCGACCTAGCTCCAGCATAAATGGACGTCTGGTGCCAGTTTCAAGTGCTGCGACTTTTGTGCGAGCTGAACCGAACTCAATGGCAATAGTATTCATAAGATGGAGCAATCACTATCGTAACGTTGCCACTTGATAGCTAACGGTTATTTTGTGCTTCCGACCAGTTAAGACTTCGAATGATAACTCGCATGTGTCGCTTCCTCTAATCTAGCTACCGCCTGCGCCAAAACCCGTTGCCGAGTTCCCGCACTCTGTTCACATTTCGCACACCAGTAGTTCAAACGCTCCTGAAAATGCGAGGTGTTATCTGAATTCACCTGACTTCCAAAACGCTCTGCCGCCGTTGAGCCATAGGCCCCTAAGATGCTCAAAAGTTCATGAACCTCGGCGGTGTTAAAAAGTCGGCCGTTATCATCTAGGAGTCGAATAGACTGCAAATCGTCATCGTATCTTGCGAAAAGCTCGCGAATAGTTCGCGAGGCTTCCTCAAGAGATATTAGAAGACTTCTCGTTTGCTGATGATCCCATTTAGCCTTTTTCAAGGCGGCATCTACAAACTCAGTGGCTCGCACTACCGAGGAACCGGCAGAGGTCAATTCCTGGATCGCAATGTCGCCCTCGTTTAGAAAGTCGCCCAATACCTGCTCGCTGATGCGCAAACGACGCATTGCTTGTTCGCAGATGGAGATTGCTTTCTTAAGCGTGGCAGCAGACCTAATTACACGTGCGCGATCAAAAAAACGACTCTGTAGAACATGCTGTAAATGATCAATGCCTCCGACTCGACGCACCTCATCGCGTAGCGCTTTACCGCTATCGAAGTTTTTCTGTTGGGCCAACTTGACTACTACCTTAAAACAAGCCCATGGCAAGCGAGACTCCAAAAGCAACTCGGACCGTTCTTGTGGTGAAAGGACATTTGAAGGCAATACCAGGGACTTGAATCGTGCCTCTAGGCCACCCATCAACCGTTTTAGATCGGCAGGCATCGTGTGTCGCACAAAATTCAACAGCCGTTCCCAGTAGGCATCAGTGAGTGTGCAAGCGGCACGAAAAAGTGGGCCACTTACGGGTACAACGTCAGTGACAAACCGCTTCAGCTGTTCTTTTTGGACAGCTGCCATTCGCTCGGCTTCTCGCCAGGGCTGCTCATGTTCAAGAATCGCTTCCCATTTGTGCAGCACAGCAATGCAGTTATAGGCCGAGGCATTCGCAAATCGCGTTGTTGCGCCAAACTGGCCTAAGATTTCCGCATCATTTTCCCTAGCGACTGGGGGAAGTACATATACAAGGCAGTCGGCGGTTCCACCGTAATAGTATGTATCTCGGTCAGACTTCTCCTCTGACAAAAGTCCTCGCAACCCCGTTTCATGATTTTCGTAAACGGACCGTGAGCCTGGAGTATCAATAATCCAAATTTTGTCAAGAAACGAGGCTGGGCTAAAGAACTCGAGGTAACGCGTACGTTGTGCTTGGCCTGAGTCTCCAATCCAGCGTGACACCTGCGAGCGCGGAAAACTCTCACTGTGTGGCGGTTCAGTATCCCACACCACGCGAAAATGCTTGGAATCCTCGGCCGATCCCTTACGGATCCAATTTACTGTCGCAGTTGTTTCAGTAACGCCAGTGATGGCTACATCATCTCCGACAATTGCATTGATCAATGTTGATTTTCCGACGCGCATCTGCCCTACAATAGCAATCGAGAATGGCTTTACATCGACATCCGAAAGGCCAGTAACTTCACTCGCCAAGTCATACGTTTCTGCCGACTGTTTGAGCATCGCAGGCACACTCTGCAGGAACGCACTCAGTGCATCAAATACTTGCTGCGGCTCAAAAATGCTCATTGTACGCAAGAATTCCTTTGGGCAACTTGCAGGGCAATCTCTTGCAATCGCTTGGCAATGTCTGTCAACTGCTTGAGCAATGTTGAGGCCGACTCGATGGACTTGTTACGTTCCGATTCCGTCTGTAATTTCAGCGCCGCCAGGTCACGCCTGCGGGATTCAAACTGCGAGCGAAACTGCCGGCGGAAGGTCTCAAACCCATCCCTAGACTTGATGTCGAGCTCGGCAATAAACTCCTCCAAAGCACGACTGGCTGCGCGGATTGCCACATGGGTTGTTTGGGTTAGCGATGCTTGAAGTGTAGAGAGAGCGTTCGAAAGTTGTCGTTCGCGCCCCATACGGTAACCCTTGATATGAAACCAAATTTGAGAGGCAACGTAACTAAGCCCAGAAGCGGCCACAATGCCCATGCCAACTGTCGGAACAATCCAGCCAATTGAAACTAGCGTGACCCCCACCGATCCGGCCAGCCAGGTCGCCTTGCTAACATAACCTTGGAGGGCATTCGCGGTCATGGAGGCTTCGCGCAAAGCGTGAATTACGCTGGAGTCAATCTCGCGCGAATCCGCCTTGGATATTCTCACAAAGGGAGATGAAAGCTCGTCCAGATCTTGCGCGGTTTGCCCCAGGGTGTGCTCAAATGATACCGCAAACCGCTGCTTGAATTGCGAAATGATCTCATTGACCTTTGCATTGCAATAAGCCGCATGGTCACTACGTAGTTCCTCGGAACATGCTTCGACCTGTTCTGGTGATTTACATCTTTCCTTGGCAATTGCCATGAACTGCGGCACCGAGTGCTCCGCCAATAGGGCGTCTTGCAATTCATTTCGCGTATTGCGTTTCAGCCGCGCAGTGTCATCTTGAAAGTCTCGCAAACGTCGAGGCCAGAGGTCATTTTGCCATTGGTCAAAGTCCTCGATCACTTTACGCAAGGAGGCTTCATATTCAACTAAAATCGGTTTATTGGCCTGTTGGATCGCCGCAATTTCATCGCTTAGCAAACGCCCTCCTGACATCACTTCGCCTAAGAGGACTGGCAACCAGCGTTCCAAGAGTAATTCATCCCGTTTGGAAACCAGCGTGTTCCGCAAATGATGGACGACGGCACCAAATCCACTATCCACGAAGTCATCCAGAGAATGAGTTTCGTCTGCGGATTCTTTCAGCTTAGAACTCACAACAAAATAGGCCGGCTGGTTGGCGCCGTTCCCGAACAGAGGACGGACAATCTCTAGATTTCGTTTACGCCAAGCCTCTACCTGCTCTTGACTGGCCTGGTCTGTTTTCGTTTGCAGGAACGTAATGTTAGAAGTTGTTTTCCGAAGTTCGGAAAGAAATTGAACTTCGTCTTGACTTATAAGCGCCTCAACAGAATCCACGACAAACAAAACGGCGTCCGCCTGGGGAGCATATCGAAACGTAATATCGCGATGACCGCGGAAAAGTCCGCCAACGCCGGGTGTGTCGACAATCACTACCCCTTCCTTTAGTAAGGGGTTCGGCAATTCAATGGCGATAAAATCAACGTTCTTTTGATTGTTCGGATTTCCCGCCTCGGTACCGTAGGCGCTCAACTCACCTTTGGTAATCTCCAGTGGCTGCACATCCGTCGCCGGCGTGCCATCTGGAGCCACAAAAAACACGGTGAACTTTTCCTTCGAACCATAGAGAATTTTGAAAACCGTAGACGTTGCGACATCACGATTCGTTGGTAGAAGACCAGGGCGTTCAAGCAACGCGTTGATGAAGCTGCTTTTCCCTTTCTTGACCTCTCCCATAACAACGATGCGGAACACACCTGTGGACAGAGCACGCACGATTGGAATGACGTTGTCAGATTGAGTTCGCAAGTTTTCCTTGGCAGCCGCTAGTTCAGCAAACTGGCGTGCGAAACCCACAACCGCTTGTCGACAGCTGGCAACATCTTTTAGATCTAATTCCGACGTATTCACGGTTTAAATGCTCCGAATCAGATCAAACTTTTCAGTTTCCGACATGGAATCGACGGAACTCGCAAACGAATCAAAAGGCAGGTAATGGTCAGATGGAGTCAATGACTCAAAATTGATGCCGGGCGCATTTCCCCAATGTTCCGCCCCGTGTTGATCAGGAGACCAACCAGGTGGTGCACTGTCGGTCGCTACATAATGAAAATGGCCTCCCCCAAGCGCTGTTTGAAATTGTTCCAGTGAATACTCTGCCCCTGCCCCGTCCGGCTGACCTGGATCGTTGACAATCACATGGACATGGCCTTGCTCATCGACACGCGCCCCTTTGAGTACGATTGCATGATTAGGACTGCTTCCAAAAAGTTGGTGCAATGGCGACACAGTCCCTGGCTCGGCCCACAAGTGGTCCGCATCTACTGCAATGAGCACTTGGTGTCCTTGTGATAGGTCTTTCACCAAATGATGCCAATCATGGCCATGGTGGTTTGCAATCCCGTGGTGATCCAAAAGCCGTCCCATGTTCGCTATAGAGGTCCCATGGTCATCCAGCCAGCCATGAGAGGCTGCCTCATACACCAGGAGAGCTTCGGATACCGGTTCGCCTGTAGCTGGATCGATCACACCGAATTGATCGAGAATCATCTTTTGGGAGACAACAGCGCAGGTGAAAGCCGTGGTCTGATGGGTAAAACCGAACCCGTGTGCTGAGCCTGCAATGGCGGGGCTATGTTCATGGTCATGATCGCCTGTCTTGGCTAGTCCACACCCGCTGGTAACTAGCCCCATGGCAAAGTCTCCCGCCAATTCCATAGCCACTTCGACGGCCACCTGAAGCAGCGTCGACTTTACAGCGTCTACCACGTGATTGGTGTGGTGCTCATCATTGGCATGCTGAATCTCACCAGCCACGTAGTGGTCCATGGCGTTTTGGATGTCGTTAAAGTCCGGCACCATTTCTGGCTCCTCGTTGACGAAACAATCCGAAGTCTTCAATGCAAACAGTGCTAATCTGTATCCTCAGGCCCCGAAGTATCATCCAAGGACTCCGAATCCAAATCTTCAGCGTGCGATGTCGACGAGTCCTCATGGAAATCCCAATTGTCCTGTACTGGACCTGCTAGTTCCTCGGCTAAATCGGGTTGCAGCAAACCGATCTCATCGCGTTCCCCATGCTGCGACCCCATTTCGTTGGGGAGTGGCACCGATCCTGTCGCCTCTTTCGCCTCAGCAAGGTCGTCGGCAAGACTTTCCAGAACATTCTGGCTGTCCGCTAAAAAGCGATCCAGGGCGTTCGGATCACTGTCAGTCTTTTTGGACGTTTCATCAGAACGCCCACTTACATCAGAAGGCAAAAGGTTATTCGCTACTACCGAGGGATCAGTGGGATTCTCGTCAGCGTCAGATAACTCCGAGGGTGCATTTTGTAGGTCTTCTCCCTTGTCTTTGCCTGCAAGTGATGGCGTGGGGCTATCAAAAATGTTTGCTGCTGCAAACGCCCCCAATGCGGCTAAACCACCAATGGCAGCATTCCCCCCGCTCCCCTTGGCAGGTGTCGGCTTGAGCGACTCCCCGTCCGTTTCAGTTGTCATTTGGGGCGTATTGCGATTAGAAACCTGCCATAGTCGACGAATCTTGGCTGCATTGGATGCTCTAGCATCGTTTGAAAGAGGGGCTGTAAGTCCTTCGGAATTCATAAGGGCAGCTTGCTGGGAATGCACAACAACCAGCATGCAATTTGTGCAGTGTTCAAGATGGGCCTCTATCTGAGAGCGGTTATTCGCGTTTCCCTCGATGAAGGCCGCTAGTTCATTGTCCGTTGGGTGTTCGCTAAGGGGTTGCATCGCTAACTCCCTCGCTCAATAGTTTGCTTAACTTTTTCATGGCTCGTGTTTTCAGTACATTGGCCGCGTTCGTTGAGATTTGCAGCGTGATAGCGACCTCATCCATTGACAACCCATCTAAAGCGCTCAGGCTAATGACAAGTCGGTCTCGTTCCGAAAGTCCTTGCATGGCGGTGAGCAATCGAGCTTCACTTAGCTTCGCCTCCACGCGCGACTCCGGCGCAGTGAGTTCCTCCTTGGCAGGATCCTCGCACCAAGCGTCAAGCGTTCGAAGCCGCTTCTTTTCACGCTTCTCCTTTCGCACTTGATCCAGACAAAGCCGCCCCGTAACTACTCCTAGCCATGTTTTCAGTGACGCGGTGCCATTCCATGTCCTAAGCTTTGCCCAGTTGTTTTTCGATCCACAAAGATGAACAAACAGGGAGGTCAGAAGTTCGCCGTCGTCGATTCCAAATCGCCGAGAATAGTATTCAACGACACTATGTCCGATGGTGAGTAACAGGGTTTCAATTGCAACTTCGGCACCTTCGCCACCGCTACAAATCATTGAAACCAGTTGCTCCTCCTCCTCTCTGGTCATGGGCTTTTCGGCTTCCATCAACGACTCTCGCCAATGCGAAAAAGGGCTCTAAAGGAAATAGACGATCCATGAGGCCTAGGACTTACAGGGCTAGTTTGTCAGATATAACCGGCGTTAACAACTCAGTAACGACAAAAATGCCACTTGTGGGTGTTTTGACGCGTTCAACTGTACTCCGGCTATCCACGGCCCATTTTCTAATAAGCTCGGATCTAAAGCGGCTTGTCTCGATAAGTTAGCTACTGCAAAAGACTTGAGACTGCGGTCATTTCTGACGGGCGTAGGGCGATACGACTTTGAACGGACCGAGAGCCACTGTTAATTCCCTTGCGATTTCGTAATTGAACTTCGCAAGACTTCCTTAGGGAGTGCTCTCAGTTAGCATTGTTTAGCAAATCCTCTCGGATCCAATGGATCTTTCGCAGCGATTCGATTGCAATTCTTATGTCCAGTGCAGGCCTTAAATCCATCTTCCCTCGTGTGGCATAAGGTCGGCCGTCTCCTCCCGAATCGCTCAAACTTCGATGTATCCACCCAAGGCACTACCCTCAGGATGTTGGTGTTTAGGGAAGTCTCTCGGGAAAAGATGAAAGGTATGTGCGAGGTGCATCGTCAAGAGTCATGTAAGCCATGGAACAGCCGTCAAAGTCGGCGGCCATTCAACAAGGCTATTAGCATTCTAAAGGAGACTCAAAGATGACCTCACACCCTAAGACTCTAAGCGACCTTAGCAGGAAGTTTCGCCAAGATACGGAGATCACGCTGAGCCAAGGACTGGCACAACACTTGGATCCTCGTGCAGCGTATCAAGAGATTGTCGAAGCCCTACAGCCTGCAAAAGTAGCTGAGTTGTTCGACCCAGTGTTGTTACCGGAAGGTATGTCGCCGGAACACTGCGAAGCAACGGAATCCGCCGTTTAGACTGATCTTTTAACACATTGCCGCAAACCCTCTAAAGCGTTTGCGGAGTTAACGAATAGCTCGCGATAGAAGATGGGAATCTGCGAGCGTCCAATCAATGAGCCTCACCACGTGCACTCACCAAACCCAACGCGTGGTTCCACGGCGTAACGGCCCCGCTTCGCGGCCCCAAACAGCGCCGTTCAGGGCAGGAACGGGTACAAATCGAGGGCTAAACGGGGAGTAGCAGGCGACTTACAGCCTCTTAAAATCTTTCCCAAAGCGCCATTCGCAGCTATTTCAGTAGCAGCCAACTCACCTTTCAAGCTGTTTTAACGTGAAATTTCTAGCTACATATCGATTCTCATGGGATATCGATTCTGGGGTCATTTCGAAGGGGGCGGTTAGGTGCCGAAACGACCTGCAAAATTATATGTCGTAGCTTGCTCCGTTTTTTGCGACTCTGAGCTCCAATGCCTCTCTCGGCAGAGAGTTGTAACTGGCTGAGGGGCCTAGGGTTTGCAGCCACGGTTGCAAGCAGCATGCCGACCAAGATATGTCGTAAATGCGACCTAAAAAATGGCCCAAAACGACATATAATGACATATAAATCCGGGTGTTTTTGGGACTCCTTCCCTACTCTCTGACTCCCTTCAGCCTGAGAGCGTTGGGCTTTGAAAATCCTCCCACCCCTTTAAAAAGGTGACGGATTTTCCTGTCACCCCGATTTACGAGAAGAAGCCCGGAGTTCCCTCCGGGCTTTTTTCGTTTTCCCCGGATTCTGCGGAGCTTTGGGGGATTCTATTGTCTCTGCTCGACTCTCTCCGAAGATCATTCTCTTCCGATTCTGGGCCATCTCGGCCCCCACGTTTCCCGAACTCTTCCCAAAACTCTCGGACTCTCCGAGAGTCAAATCCAGAGAGTCAGAGAGTTTGAGAGCCTAGCGGCAGAGAAGGCGTTGCCATTTTTGTCTCTGAAGTCGCCAGTTCGGTTCCTTGGCAATCCGCTGCAGGTCTTTGAGGAAGACCGGATCGGGGCCCCGTTCGATTCGGGGCAGGAAGAGTAGCCGTTCTTGCAGGTCGGGGGCCAAGAGCAAGAGGTTCATGATCTGGCTCACCCGGTTGCGGGTCACTTGGCCTAGCCGGGCGACTTCGGCATAGCATTCTAACTCGCCAGCTTTTAAGAGCCCTTCGATTCGAAGGGCCAAGGCCATTAGCCGACAGATTCGGGGGACTCGGCCCAGGCTGGGCATCTCGGGCTTGGGGTGAACTTGCTTCTCGCTTCGCTTGCCTCGGCGGAAGTGGATCTCTTGTTCGATTGTGGTCATACGCTCTCCGAAGTCTCCAGTAGGTGGATCGATAGCTTTTTCGTTTGGCCGTCGTAATCAACGCCGGAGAGAACTCCAGCCAGAAGCTCTTGCTGAGCAAGTAGTGGCAATGACTCGAAGTCGTCGCCGATCAGCGAATGGGCATGTAGCTGAGCAACGAGATACCGGTCGATCTCGACAGCGGGAATCGACTTAGTGGGACAGGTACTCCAGCCTTTTCGCTGCGCTGAACTACAAACATAGTAGCGATAGCGTTTGGTCCCCCCTTTTCCACTGGCTACCAGCGTCATTTTGCAAGCACAGTTCTTGCAGCGGAGAAGCCCCGACAGCAGGCCTCGAGTCGAAAGGGCACCCGTCCGGCGTTTTCCAGCATTCTCCTTGAGTAGCTCTTGGACCTGCGTCCAAGTCGATTCCTCCACAATCGCTGGGTGCTCTCCAGCATAGAGCTCGTCTCGGTAACGGACTTGGCCTCGATAGGTAACGCTGGTCAGTAGTTTATGAAGGCTGGTTTTGGTGAAGGGGCTACCGCCATGAGATTCTCCCTTCAAGGTCAGATGGGTTTTGGAGTTCCAGCCTCGCCGAGCCAGTTCCTGAACCACCGGGATTAACCCCCGGTGCTCTAGATAGAGCTGAAAGATCTGCCGAACCTGCTCAGCCTCTAGTTCATTGACCACCAACTTCTTCCGTTCCCGGTCAATGTCGTAGCCCAGCATGCAGACGCCACCCACATATTTCCCTTTGCGGCGGGCTGCCGCCATCTTATCCCGAGTCCGTTCGCTAATCATTTCTCGTTCGAACTGGGCAAAAGATAGGAGAACGTTGAGAATCAAGCGTCCCATCGACGTTGAGGTATTGAACTGCTGGGTGACCGATACGAAGGAGATTTGCTTGCGGTCAAACAGTTCCATCATCCTGGCGAAGTCCAGCAGGGATCTTGAAAGGCGGTCTACCTTATAAACCACCACACAGTCAACCTTCCCGGCTTCAATGTCAGCCATCAGCCGCTGGAGTGCTGGCCGATCCATGTTCCCACCAGTAAACCCACCGTCGTCATAAGTGGTTTTCAGACAAACCCAACCTTCATGGGCTTGGCTCTTGATAAACGCTTCAGCACTTTCTCGCTGGGCATCTAAGGAGTTGAATTCCTGCTCGAGCCCTTCTTCCGTGCTCTTTCGGGTATAGATGGCACAGCGTACTTCCGCTCCCCTCCCCTTCTTCTCTTTCATGCTTTCTCCCCCTTCGTTAACCGGAAGAAGTGAAAGCCGTTGCAATGGCTACCGGTGATCTGCTTGGCTACTGCCGAAAGGGACTTATAGATAACCCCTTCCATCTCAAAGCCGTTGGCCTGTACCAGGACCTGATGAACACGTCCCTTGTATTCCCGGTAGAGCAGCGAACCAGGAATCGGTAGCCGGGAATCGAAGTCTTGGGGAATGGTCGCCGCTGTGGGGAGTTCAATCTGGACCTTGGCCCCTTGGGCCAAGGTTGGGGCATTGACCCGTAAGTCGGCGTCACAGGCTAGTTCTTCGGCCCGTTCTCGGGCTCTTTCCGAGAGTCCGCCTGTCTCTTGAGCCTGGATCAGCCAAGCTATTCTTCGAATGAGCCAAGTTCGATTGCGGGTATTGGTAGAATCCCCGCTTAAATCAAAATACTTTCGCCTTAGCTCTCCCGTACTCTGCTGCTGTAGTGCAGCCAGCTGCTGATCCAAATTGGTTTCCATCGAAGTCTCTCCCTAGTGATCGTAAGAGGTAATCTCTAGAACCGGTGTCCAGAGTGATCACAGAGAGCAGTCTTTTCAAAGAAACAGCAAGCGGGGGCTCGAGAACTTTACCCAACAAGATTCAGCCCTAATCGGGGGGGCAATTGTCCTAGGTCGTGTTGCCACTTACTTTGGCTGAATCATCGTTGTTTTGGTATACCGAGAGGAAAGGCTTATTGTTTTCTGCCTCGGCAATGGAACTGCTCTGTGCGAAACCACGAACTTTCGGACGGCTAATGGATTCGAAATGAACACTTTTTTCTGGGGCGAGTTGGCAATGCAGCAGAGCACTAAGTGGACGATCACCTTTTTGTCAACGCTGTCAAATGGATTGCCCGGTCGGGAGCGCCGTGGCGTCACCCGCCAGAGCGTTTTGGGCTTTGGAATTCGGTGTTTCAACGCTTCAATCGCTGGGCAAAGTCCCGTGTCTGGGAGCAAGTTTATGAAGCGATGAAGTCGCCCGATCTGAAGGCACTTATGCTAGATTCGACAGTCATTTGCGCACACCAGCATGCCGCAGGGTCGTTAAAAAAGAAGACGATGGCGTCCTAGTTGATGAGGCGTTGGGCCGATCACGCGGTGGGTTCGGCTCAAAACTCCACGTTGCCGTTGATGCACAAGGACGGCCGGTGGAACTGCTGGTCGGCCCCGGTCAGGAACACGACTCCACTCGTGCTGAAGAGTTGCTGGGCGATCACCGACCACGCCAGCCCATCGCCGACAAAGTCTACGACTCTGACCTTTTCGCCGCCATTGCAAAACGCCACAACGCAGAGGTCGTCATTCCGCCGCGAAGCAACCGACTCACACCTCGTGAATATGATCAAAAAGCCTACAAAAAAGGCAATCTCGCCGAACGCTTCATTAACCGACTAAAACACTATCGTAGGGCTGCTACGCGTTACGAGAAGAGGACTCGAAACTACCTCGCCTTCGCCCAATTCGCCGCCACACTCATACTACTCAACGTAAATGTCAACACGACCTAGTCCTTTTCAATAATATTTTCTACAAGATGGCTCGCGTTTATTCCACCATGAAACAAGATAGAACACCCACAAGTACAACGTTCGCATTTTTGAATATTCCCATGGAAATTCCAAATCGCAATGCGGATGCAAAAGGCGAAGCTGAGCAAGCTGCCGAATAGGGATGTTCCACGATTCGTGCAAATAGATTTTCGTCAAGTTTGACATGCCAAACATAAACTTCACGCTTGAAAGCCATTCGCACCCGACTAGCCTCAACTCTTTAATGTTGGGCATCTCCTGAATAAATTCCAATAATAATGGCTTTTTGCATTTCACCAACTGTATCCGTTGAATACTTGAAAGGCACTTTAGGTGAGAAATATCTCTTAAACTGCTATTGCCGTTAAGGACTCGCAAATATATTAGCCCTACAAGAGATTCTATACCTTCCAACGTTTCAATACCGCTGCAGTTGGCAAACACAAACTCCTCAACTCTTTTGCCTAGGTGACACAAGGCTCCAAGGTCTCGCAATCCTGGAGAGTCATTAATTGAAATAATCTTCACTTGCGGCACATGTTTCAGGACTTCATCAAGGAGCAAGGGCGTGCAATGGTTGATGCTAAGAATTGCAAGGTTAACAAACGCCCGCAGAACATCAAATGACGCAGTATCGCCCGGTTCGAAAACTAGGGCAATCTCCGCAACCTCGACCTTTCGCGGATGGCAAGAAAGCATTTCCCTCGCATTAGCCGGGCTCCCCGTCGCAAAAAAGATTTCCCCTTCCCATTCCCCCCATCCGGGACGACCTGATCGATCATCTGCAAAACTATTAACGTTCGACATACTAAACGTCCACATTCTTCAGCGGGGTTAATGTTGGCCGCACACAGGGACAATGGCCGATCTACTCACGCCTCAACAAAGTTGCATCCTGCAAATCTCAACAATCCAAGGCACCTCCAACTTCCACTAACTCCGCTCACCATCAAAGATGAGCAATCAATGTCGGTTATCACAAGAGGCAAACCAAAATGGGTAACGAATAATTCGGTCATAAACCGTTTTCCCAGCATTACATCTACAGCCACCCACTATCTACCCATCAGTTCATGAACTCTTGAAATGTAACATTGCGTCTCAAAGAGCGTCGACGAGAGGCTTTCCTACCCCGCCCAACCACCTACCGAAAATGCCCGAAACTGCATTTGCATGGCTTCCTTTTTATTCCGTAGATCAACCTCTTCCTGCGGTATCGCTTTTCCATATTCGTTCTTAAATCCAGGATCACCCTTCAACTTGAACGTAAAAACGTCTTTTCCAATGACCGGCACATCAGAAGTCCATCCGGTTAACTGCCACCAGTTAGCACGAACACCATACACAATGGGCCCCCAATACGAGGTTAGCCACTCTGCCTCTAACAGATTCTGCTCTACCGCCGGACCAGACAACCATCCACCTTCAATCCCCGAGCGGGTACTCTCCACCGAATGCCCAATATTAGGCAAAATCTCTTCTTGAAGAATGTAAGAGTATGTTGCCACAGCGGTTGCAATTCCCGTCGCAGTATATCGAAACCTACTCATCCAGGTCTTCAATGTACCGTTCGAATAAAAAAGAATCTGTGCGCTCTTAGGAAGTAGAAAGTTAGACGAAGCTACCATTGCCGCATCCCCAGCCAAATATCCACCAACATATCCTGCAAAGGCCCCCACGTGATTTGCGTCCTCCTGCTTCATGCCAGCCTGAACTGCAATCTTTTCGCCCAAATAATCAAAGACAATCCCCGTAATAATACCTGCCTTAATTCCCATCCCTCCAGAAAACATGGCATTCGCAGAGGCCGCGTAAACCAGCGACCAATTCCAATGACGAAATGCATAAAAGCCGCGAATTCGGATATCATCTGGATTAAGCCCTGCCTGCCTTGCCGTTGCTCTCGCCTGTTCAATAGTGGCCAGCCTATTCTTGCATGCAGCATTGCATAGTGGAATATCACGAAGTTGGTATTCGACTCCATTACTATCCAATATCGTTGAATAATTGGAAGGGTCAACGCTGTCAGGCAGATAACCCCCATTCCTATTCAACCATTTTGCATCCCATTCAATAATTCGGCCTTCCCAATTAACCAACAATGGCCTCCCAAGTCCTTGAATGTTATCCGACAAGACCTGCGACTCAACACACGTCCAAACTGGATTGCTTCCCCTACCCAGCGAACCAAACAGATTCTCCGCATTGACGTTTGGATTAGAAAGTATTCCACTATTTACCGTCTTAAAAGCATTGCCACCTCCTGAATCAATTGATAAATATATTTTTCCATCTCGCGACATAAAGGCTGTTCTTGCTTGGTCCAATTTCACTTGCTCTAAAACTGGGATTATGCTCGACGCTGCCTTGCCTGTTGGAATGTCTGGACCAAACACAATTTCCGGCTTTTCCGGGGTCATAATTGGCGGTGGTGCAACAGGAAGCAGTGTACCGGGCTGAGGCAAACTCTGCCGGGGTCCTTGCGGATCAGAAATAGGGCCCTTCCGAGGAGGATCGCCTTCAATTCCAACCAAAGTACCGCCACCAGACTCCACAGTCCGAACTACCGCGGTTTCGGCACTTGATGCCAACAGAACAGAGTTTTCCTTAAACCACCCGGTCGAGACCTCTAAACATTCTTTCTGAAGGTCCAATTGACTTAACACACTGTCAGACATTGCTTGTCGATTTGATGATTGGTATCCAATTGAGGCATCAACCGAAGCGACCTCATACTGAGTCATCGCCGCAGCAAGAACGCTAGTCAATGCTAACCTTTCTTCATTCACGTCGCTTACATAAGCAGCCGATGCATGCGACACGATTGCGTCGTGCCAAGCCCACGGAGATGGATGATTAGATGCAAACGCCTCCGTGTTCACCGCTACCGAAACTGAGACGTCAGTTGCGTAATTCATTTCATTTGTCTGCGAATTGATCAGACGGTTCCTATTCAGCGACGACAACCCAAGAGTCAGGTTACGCCAGGCTACTTCCTTTTGAGTATTCGCAACGCTGATAGCGGAAACCTCACGCTTAAACCCTTCAAGTTCTGACTTGTAGCCTTCTAAGACCCTTTCATCATTGGCCTCCACAACTGCCGCCAAATAAGAATCAATCGCACTAGCATCTGCAGCCTCTTCGGGAAGTGTATAGCCACTTTCCGATGTCAAAAGACCTAGGCTTTGCGATGATGCTTTGGCACTTACATCTTGTTGCAGGTAATGCTCTATAAAACTACTTCTACGCAATGCACCATGTGCAGATTGTAGGCTCCTTTCAAGATCGGAACGTGTAAACTCAAGCGATTCTTCCCCAAAGGCATTATCAATTGCAACCGCATATCGGCTATCGGCCATCGTAAAAGCACTTTGCAAATCAGCATCTTCAACACTGGCTTTCCAGCTCATGTAAATACTGTTCACAGATGTTTGGTATCCAGACTGCAGTTGGTTTTGCGAACCAACAAACGAACCTACTTTCTCAGCACCAAGTGTTTGCCACCATGTCATTTCAGACAATGCCTTACCAGCACAATAATCCGACCATGGTAACTGCATTTCATCTGCCACCACTTGTAGCGCGACTTCCTTTGCCTGAAGCGACGCTTCTTCGTAGTTTGAAGAGGCGACTGATTCTCGTATCGACGCGTCATTGCCGCTTTCGACTTCTGCAAACCAGTACTGAAGCAAAGACGATGTAACGCTGATATTTCTATCATGATCGGCCTGAGCAACACCACGGCTTAGATTCCGGCCTGCGGATGCAAGAGATTCCCTCTCAAGGCGATCAGCTATTGCGCTTACCTGTTGATTGATGCGTCGAGCACTCGCAAAAGAAGAAGTCCATATAGCATTAGCCTCCCCAATCTCCTCCGACCTAACTAGTCGGCCCGATACTACATCCAATTCCTGTTGCTTCCCTGGTGATATTGCAGCGCCCGTTCCACTTGGACTTTGACTGACAAAGGCAATCTCGTCGGGATTGGAAAGGCCGACATCTAATGTTATGCCAATCCCACCAGAGCCATCTGACAAGTCCAACAATTGTCGATATGCTCCTTGAACCTCACGCCCCTTGACTACCTCAGCGACAGTTGTTTTACCTTCAGCAAACGCCTCACAAACAGAAAGCCTGTCGTCAGCGTCAGCTACAGCAAGGAGATACTCACCCCGCAATCGAGCCTGCTCTACTTGCAACTGCCTGTCAGCCGCTTGCTTAGCCGAATGACGATTTAGTGAAGACTGCAGAATACTGCCATTGTAAGCATCAGAAAGTTGCCTAACAGACATATCATAGTCTTGCGCCGCCTGCCAATCACGCTCCTCTTGCAAAGCACGCTCGTCCATAAGACTATCTACACGTGCCACCTGAGACAACGCAACCTGCGTTACATATTGTATGTAAGGCCCATTCATTTCGTTTAACCACGATAGCTGAGCGTCGGCCGATGCGACGGCGTATTTTCCCAACAACGATAGGGCATTTACATTATCGTAGGCCGCGTGAACACTTTGCTCGAAAGTCACACCACTGGAGATTACTAAGTCGGATGCAGCATAGGCAACTTCGACCAATCGGCGCACTGTTGCCTCCCCAGCATCATGAACGCTCCCCCGCTGATAGATACCAATCTGATTCAACTGCGCATGACGCTGGCTTAATGAGAAATCCTCCCGAACATTGTCGCTAATTCGACCCGCCTGAAAGTCGAGCAACTCCAGAACCTTCTGCTGACTGTCGTTTTGATCAAGCAGTTCCTTTTCGCCCTGCACAAACAAAAGCCTTGCTGCATTGTCTGCCTGTATGAGCAGGTGGTGGACGCTTCCCAGTGAGGTGACATAGCTAACAGTCGAAGCGGCTATCGCTTGCCGCTTTTCCTTTGCGTGCCCAAACTCGGCGTTCAAAAACGAATCGGCGGCTGTCTCTTTTCCGGTTCGAAGCTCAATCGCACCAGCAGCATTTACAATGCCACTTTGAATGACGTAATTCGATGTGATGGCAACATTAAACGACGCAGATTCTGCAGTGACGACGCTATTGCTCTGGGCACTTTTCGCAATCGCCACTCCTTTCTTATAATCGCCCTCAGCATCTTGCCGCGCAATTGACGCATCTGCGTTCAATACTTTTCTTGCCTTATCAGCATCTGCATTATTGCCAATTATAGTTAAATCTCGCACGCTTTGTATTGCTGCTAATGCATATGCGAGACTTTGAGCGTACGAAGTAGAGGCTGCGACGTTCGCCATAGTCTGTATCTCGCGATCGTCTGAATAGTAATGGGCTTCAGATTCAAGAACCCGTGAGACATTCTCTTCGTACTTCAGTTGACTCTGCTCGACTTTCCGAACGTAGGTAAGGTCGGAAGCAGCCACTAAGAGCTGGAAATCTCTTACTCGCCTCCCTTTATTGGAAAGTGCCGTTACGTTTGACCCACCACCAACAGTCGGCTCGACTAAATATCTGGAAGAACTTGCGGATGACTCAAACGAATTAATAGATATATTTGTGATACTATTACCTGAGGGAGACTGAACCAGTGACGGGTCTCCACCAAGAGACTCTACGCGATCCTCAGCCTTACCAATCCGATATTTTGCTTTTGCGTTCGCATCTCTCTCACGGTCGTGATTGTCTACCTTTATCATGTCATCGCTATTGTCATTCTTAGCCTTGTCTAGCGATTCATACTGTTTGATATACTCTCTGGCATCATCTATCTTTAGTTTCTTCTCTGCATCTGCGACAGCCTTTTTATATTCTTCTGCAGACTGAACTGCCGACACGCCCATTTGCTTGAGAACACTACGGTTATACTCTTCGTATTGCTCAAGAACTTCTTTTGCCCTGCGAGGATAGAGGCTGTCATTATCTGCGGTTAGGCTTGCCCAAATAACGTCTGTTTTAGAATCATCAACAACTCTCTTTGCTTCCTTCAAGCCTAATGTCTGCCTGTAAACACGAGTTGCACTAGCAATTTCAGCAGCTTGAGTCGCAACTGCGATAGCCATTCGATTGTTGTATTCGTCATTTGATATGATGTTGTGCACACTATCAAACAGAGCATTCACCTTCTCTTTATTGTATGCCTTTTCTGCGGTTGCAAAATCAACATCTCGAATACGTTCTGCCTCTGCAACATCATCGTCTCTTGTCTGCTTGTGATCAACTAGAGCATTAGCGGCGACTTCCGTGTACAGATTGTGTGTTTGATCGCGACCATTTACTTGTGCCCCTCACGAAAATCCTTGCGCATTTTAGGGCTGAATGTAGTTGAGGAATAGCCTTCTCCTTGATTAGAGGAGAGCGTTATGAATCCGGAAGAGATGTCTGATTGGGAAGAGGGTTTACCACAGGACGCATGGGAAGACCAGGTTGAGCGTAGCGAAACCTGGTCTTCCCATGCGACGCCGCCGACGGGGGGTCCCCAAGGGGCGGCGGTCGGCGAGGAATTCGGGGAGAGAGAGATCTGGGAAGAGGCCTTGGAGGAGAGGCCTTGGCGGAAGAAGTCCGTTCGTCCTCCGATTCCCAAGACGCGTCATCGGGGGACGTTGTCGCCGGGTGTTGAGCGGCCGCAGATGCCGATCAGCCCGCAGCAGAAACTGCTGCTGCTGGATACTTGGCAGCGGAGCGGGCTACCGGCAGGAGACTTTGGCGCGCTGGTGAACATCTCGCGTCACACACTGTACGCTTGGAAGCGGCGATTTGAGGAGTTGGGACCGGCGGGACTTGCAGAGCAAGTCCGCGGACCGAAGGCAGGTAGCAAGTTGCCGGAGGTGACGAAGCGAACGATCTTGATGCTGAAGCAGGCGCATCCGGACTGGGGCTGTGAGCGGATCAGCGAGATGTTGCTCCGTGGCCCTGCGCTACCTGCCAGCCCGAACACAGTGGCGAAGGTGTTGCGGGAGTCGGGCTACTTCTTAGTGGAGCAGCCGACCAAGCCCCATCCCGACCATGTGCGCACCTTCGAGCGGGCACAGCCGAACCAGCTCTGGCAGACGGATCTCTTCACCTTCATTCTGAAGCGTCAGAACCGCCGGGTCTATCTGGTGGCATTCTTGGATGACCATAGCCGGTTCATCACCGGCTATGGCCTGCATGGCAGCCAGTCGACAGCATTAGTGATTGAGGTTCTACGGGCTTCGATCGCTGCTTACGGCGTTCCGGGAGAGATCCTTACCGACAATGGGACGCAGTACGTTACTTGGCGTGGCAAGAGCCAGTTCACGAAAGAGCTGGAGAAGTTGGGGATTAAGCAGATCGTGGCCAAGCCAAAGCGTCCACAAACCCTGGGTAAAGTGGAGCGATTCTGGGGGACGCTCTGGCGAGAGTGCCTGGAGAGTGCGGTGTTCTTGGATCTGGAAGATGCGCGGCGCCGGATTGGGCTGTTCATCGACCATTACAACTTCCAGCGAGTGCATTCGGGGGTTGGCGGGCTGGTGCCCGCCGACCGGTTCTTCCATGCGGCCCCGCAGGTGCTGGCGACGCTTCAGGAGCGAGTGGCGAAGAATGCGTTGGAGCTTTCACGGCATGGGGTTCCGAAAAAGCCGTTTTACTTAACAGGACAAGTGGAGGGAAAACCGTTTAGCGTGCATCAAGCTGGCGACCGCGTGATCTTGCAGCATGCTGGAGATGAGCGTTCGGAGATTGAGTTAGTCGCGCCTGAGGCGGGATCGCCAGAGCAGGAGTCGTTGCCGACCGCCGTCTGCCCGCAGGGGGTTCCTGCAGAGTATGGAGTTCTTCCGGAGGCGTTGCCTCCAGGCGTGTCAGCCTTGGATGACTATCTAGCTCAAATGGAGCCTTCAGAAACGAGGGAGGAGTCATGAAGAAGACGAAGCCATCGGCTTCGTCGGCCAAGCGGCTCGTGGCGAAGGAGTCTTCGCCACCGGCCGCGACGCCGAGTGAAGCGCAGCGACTAGCGGCAGCGATCTTGGAGGTGTTGGCGGGGCTGCGTTCCCCTCCGGCAGCGGCGACGCTGCTCAACATCTCGCTGCCCCGTTATTACCAACTTGAGGAGCGGGCGTTGGAGGGGTTGGTGTTAGCCTTAGGCCCACGATCCAAAGGGAAGCAGCCCAGTTTAGAGTTGCGGATCAAGCACTTAGAGAAGGAGTTGGAAATCGCCCAGCGTGCGTGTGCGCGTCAGGAGGCGCTCGTGCGTGTAACGCAGCGTAGTCTGGGGCTGGTCATGCAGGCGCAGCCGAAGGCTCCGCCTGCTGCCGTGGACGGCAAGCGGCGCAAGGTGCGCAAGCCGATGGTACGGGCCTTGAAGGCTGCGCAGCAGCTTCGCGCAGAAGCGGACTCTGCCTCTGGAAATCTTGAGGTAGCTGCGTTACAACCTGTGGCGGCGAGCCTTGAAGTGGAGGCAACCCAACCATGATCGGCCATCTCCAAGTTCATTACTGGGAGTTCGATGATGACAGGACGCAAGCCCTTAGGTCCGGCGCTTGTAGAGCACTTGGATGGTTCTTGCAGCGCCAAAGAGCGTCTGGCGTTGATCTTGGCAACGATCGCTGGGAAGTTGACGGTGGTTGCCGCTGCCGAGCGGCTAGGGATCAGCGAGGCGATGTTCTACAAGCTTCGTCATCGCGTGCTGCAACTCAGCTTGGCGGATCTAGAGCCCAAGCCGTTGGGGCGTCCCTCGCCCCTGATGAGCGCAGCAGCTCAGGAGCAAGCAGCGCTTGCAACTCGCGTGTCGGAACTCGAGCGAGAGCTTGCCTTGCAGTCGGTTCGGCTGGAACTATCGCAGGTGTTGCCGCGCGTGGTCCACTCGGACACGACGCTCAAAAAAAGGAGCCCCCCGAGGGCTCCGTCGCCGAGTCAGCGCCAGCGGCGTGCCCGGAAGCGGAAGTAGCCTTGGTCTCTCGAGTCGTGGAACATGCTGCGAGGCAGCACCCAAGACGGCAGCAAGAGCAGCATGCACGGCTGGCCGCCGTGCAATTCGCGACAGATTACACTCCCTCTTGCCGCCGCGCGGCAAGCTGCCTCAAGCTCTCTTCGCGAACACTAGCAGCCTGGAAGCGACGCTGCGTCCGGGGTGAACTTCACCCACACCTTCGTGGTCGTCCGGTGCTAAATCCTAGCCAGGAGGAGCGAGCCGTCGTGACGGAGTTCTTGGACGCAGTAGGACCGCGTTTAGGCGTGCCAACGCTTCGGGCCTGTTGCCCCCAGATGCCGCGAAGCGTGTTGACCTACCTGCTCGTGGACTATCGACAACAGTTCCAGGCCCAGCATACCCAGGTGGTGGAGACGCTGCACTGGAAACATCCAGGTGCGGTCTGGGCAATTGACCACAGCCAGCCTCCCCGGCTGGTCGATGGATGCTATCCCGTCGTTCTTGCCGTCCGGGATCTTGCCAGTGGAATGCAACTCGCGTGGACTCCCGTGCCCGATGCCAAGGCCCCGGCAGCGATCGAGGTGCTGGAGCACCTCGTCCAGTCACATGGCCCTCCCTTGGTTCTGAAAAGTGACAATGGTTCCGCGTTCGTTGCCGACGAGTTCCGAACATGGCTAGATCGCCAGCAAGTCGTTCATCTTCGCTCTCCCGTCCGAATGCCTCGCTTTAACGGCGCATGCGAAGCGGGGATCGGTGCGGCGAAACGCCGCACCGAGTACCTTGCGGCTCGTCATGATCGGCATCTCGACTGGTCTACCAGTGACCTGTCGGCAGCGCAGGAATGGGCCAACGAATTTAGTTATCCCGGCGGCCTCGCCGCCGGGACTCCCGCGAGCCGCTTCGCGACCCGCCAAGTCTTCGACCAAATCAGTCGTGACACGTTCCAGTGCGCTATCGTACAATGCGAGCATCAGTACAACCACAATGCTTGCACCGCCGGTGATGCGTTGACCGATACCTTGTTAGCTGTTCATCGTCGTCGAGCCATACGCCAAGCTCTCGTGGAGCTTGGCTATCTCGACATTACTAGGAGGTCAGTTCCTCAACCACTTCACGTCGCTAAATGCGCAAGAATTACGTGAGGGGCACACAGCAAATGCCAAGTAACTAGTATGGCAAAAGTTGCTATGCCTAAACTAAGGATTGCTCGGTCGAGTTGCATAGTACACGCCTCCGACGGGTGCCACTGCTGGCTTGTCCAGCAGTGCGGTAATCGCCGGTGCCTTCCTGTTAGTTACGGAACGTCGAAATTCCCGATAAGCAGTTCTTGCAAAACATCTTAGATCAACAAGGGTGTTCGATAGGAGCACGAGAACGTCAAATCCTGTAGCACCATTCCCTCGTTATCTCGCTCCGGCAATTTCTTTCTATCCACCCACGCTGGCAACGTCCATACTGCCGGCCAAGCCAACCGTGGCACCTGGCGCGAACACGAGCATTTTTTCAGTGCAAACCACGAAGAATAACCACATTCTACTTCTGGCACAGAACGACTATTGCATAGGCCGGCGATCGGCGATCTCGCTGCACTCAAGTATGGAACCACCGCATAGCCAAGTTAAGGTAATGATTGCACATATGTTAATATCAGTTGGAGTAAATGTCGCGACTGAATTATCCCATTTTTCATCATTATCCAAGTCCTCAATATCAACTTTAATGTTACCTGCAAGATCAGTGTCGATCCAGACGTTTCGCCGAGGAGTTTCTTTACTCTGATAGGATAGGGTGGATAAACCAGAATCTGCAGCATCAGTTTCCTGAATTTTTTTTGAATGACTGAGAAGTACTCTAAGTTGCTCTGTTTGATCATCTTTGTTAGTTGGCATGAATGTGCCCTATTGACTTTACTTCGTAAACTTATCTCGGAGCGGGAGTATGAGGCTTCTAACATCTACACCGTTTATGTCTCCTAAACGAATAGCCTCTTCAATAGTCAAGCCAAGGGCCTCGCCGGGTGCCACTGCTGGCTTGTCCAGCAGTGCGGTAATCGCCGGTGCCTTCCTGTTAGTTACGGAACGTCGAAATTCCCGACAAGCAGTTCTTGCAAAACATCTTAGATCAACAAGGGTGTTCGATAGGAGCACGAGAACGTCACTTCCTGAAGCATCATTCCCTCGTTATCTCGCTTTGGCACTTTTTTTCTATCCACCCCCGCTGGCAACGTCCATACTGCCGGCTAAGCCAACCGTGGCAACCGACAGTGCAAGTGTTGTCGCAATTACTAATATTCGTATTGTAAAGTAGCGCACGGGAAAGTGTCACGATAGATTTGGCCGATGATTTAGCGGGCCACGAAGCGGCTCGCAGGAGTTCCGATAGCAAATTCGTCCGGTCGCTTGCATCATTGAATTCGCCCCTTTCTTTTCGGGAAGCCAACGGCTGTCCCGGTCGGGACGATTCCATGAAGGCTTCTCTCTGGTGATCCTAGGCAACGATTTTTGGAACAAGTCTTCCGAGCAATCACAGCGACTCTTGATTTCAGAGAAACGCCAAGCGGGGCTCAAGTCAGCGACTCCATGCGCAAGGGATTAAACGAGGAGCACAGCATTAAGACGCCCTACCCTAGAAGGTGATTTGCAGGACAAAGTCCGCCTGAAAAATGGTCCGTTTTGTAAAACTGCCCCCCTCCCCTGAAAAGGCACGACTTGGCTAACGCCGTGGTTGCAGCGTCCGGCTTGCCGTAGCAAAACCGTTAGATGCGATTTAAGTCGTTACGGAATCAGGGGATCTGCTTACTTTGGCACAGTTCCCTACGTGGCTATGATATGCTTGCCGCAAGAGGTAACCTTTAACTGCGTCAGTGAGCAACGGCGACCAACTGCGGCGGCGTGATCACTGGCGCAAGAAACGGTCGAAATGGCAAAACAGGGGCATCATTTCCCATGAGCACCCATGGAAACTTACGGGCAGGAAATTTGCGAGGATCAACGATGATGAACCATCGATCAGTGATTGAACCACGCAGGTGGAGTCTCGCGGCCATCAGGGCCGGCCTCTCTGTTTTTGTCGTATTGATTCCGGCGCTGTTGGCCAGCACAGCCTCGGCGGAACCGGGCGATCCTGCACTTCCCGGGCACCATCCCCTTACACAGGCTCAGGCGGGAAGCCTGCTGATTTCAGAGCGAAGATGCGCTGCGTGCCACAACGACATCCAGCCAAGTTCACTGCCAGAGAAAACCGCTCCTGACTTGAACGAAGTAGGTGCTCGGATTTCCCCCAAGTACCTGCAGCGATACCTTGAATCACCGTCGTTGGCTCATCCTGGAACGACCATGCCAGATCTGTTGGCATCGCTACCGGCTGCCAAAAGGGGACAGGTCGCTGAAGCTCTGACGCACTTTCTCGTCGCGCAGTCGAAAGCCACCTTTCTAGCGGATGCACCCGGGGAAAGTGATCGCCAGCAAGGCAAAGCACTATTTCACTCGGTGGGCTGCGTTGCATGTCACGGTCCGAAGGAACCTCCTGCCGACGCACCGCAGACGCCAATTGGCAATGACGCGGATGATGAAGAAGAGGACGGGGCAGTTAACAAGAAGAAGACGGTCAAACCAATCGCCGTTCCACTTGGACATATCGCCGCTAAGTACAGCTCGAAGTCTCTCAGCGAGTTCCTGTTTCAGCCCTTGCGAGTCAGAAGCTCCGGGCGCATGCCGGATATGAAGCTGACACCCGCAGAATCGCTGGCTATCGCTGGCTACCTTGTTGGAGAGCAGCCACAACCCGATAAAGCCTTGGTACCTGAGGCATCGCTAGTGGCGAAAGGAAGGCAATACTTTCAGGAACTGAACTGCGCTGCGTGTCATACACTTCCGGGAATTCAGGCGGCTCCACGGATCGGTTCGCTTCGAAACGCCGACCTGTCTCGCGGCTGTTTATCCAAGACGAGTAGTAAGAGCCCCTTGTTCCAATTTGACGACGTGCAGGTTCAGGCGATAATGGCATCGCTTCGGGAAGAGCCGACCGACGACTCGGACAAGGTTTTGGTGGCGAAAACCTTGACGGCATTTCAATGCATCGCCTGTCACACTCGCGATGACTATGGGGGCGTTCACGAAACCTACAGCCCGTACTTTGTGAGCAGCGAACTGAAACTGGGGGATGACGGCCGCATTCCACCCCCACTCACACTGATCGGAGCCAAGCTCCAGCCAGCCTGGATGAAAAAAGTACTCTTCGATGGTGAAACGGTTCGCCATTACATGACGACTCGCATGCCGCAGTATGGCGCCGCGAATCTTCCGCATCTGCCGAGCGTATTTGGTCGGCTCGATGTGCTGAAGAGCACCGAAATGAAGATTCCGAGCCCAGAAAGCCGCTCCGACAGTGAGCGAGAACGAGAGAAGCTGCTGCGGGCGGCGGGTCGTGAATTACTTGGTGACAAGGGCCTCAATTGTGTTGCGTGCCACAACTTCAACGGAAAATCCACATCGCTCAATCAAGGAATTGACCTGCTGACCTCCTACCAGCGCCTTCAGCCGGGATGGTTCAACAGCTACGTGCGCAACCCGGGCGCGTTTCGTCCACGGACGGTTATGCCCAACGCTTGGCCCAATGGCATTGCGACCCATAAAACGATCTTAGATGGCAACACCGACATGCAGGTCGAAGCCATCTGGTACTACCTTTCGCTCGGGACCTCTGCTGCGGACCCTTCTGGCATCCGCGGGGTAAGTACGACATTAACCGTTGGCGATCAGGCCAAGACCCATCGTGGACGCAGCCGAGTTGCCGGCTTTCGAGGGATCGCCGTCGGCCTACCCGAGAAGCTAAGTTACGCCTTCAATGCAGAAACTGGAACTCTCTCTGCCATCTGGCAAGGCGATTTCATTGGCGTCAATTGGAGTGGTCAGGGCTCCGGAGACTTCAATCCAAGTAGCGAGCCAATCACACTGGCCCAGGATGTCTCATTCGCGCAGCTTGCAGATGACAATACACCATGGCCGCTGCTTCCGGTGATGACCAAAGAGGCTCGGACCAACCCCAACCCGCTCTATCCGAAAAATATCGGGTACCAATTCCGAGGATTCACCCTCGGCGAATTGTCGATTCCTACATTCATGTATCGCAGTGGCACGATTGAGATCGAGGATCGGTCGGTAGCGGTAGAAGCTGATGGGCAACAGCGGCTTAAGCGTACTCTGCAATTTAACTCGCCAACACAGCAAACCCTCTGGTTTCGCGCACTCACGGGCGACATCAGCCAGGAGTCTGATCATGTCTTTCGAAGTGGCCGACTGCGACTGACAATTCCCCTGACGGAAACAAAGCTGAGATCGCTCTCCAACGAACTGCCGCGATCCGAATTGCTGTTGCGATTGCAAATTCCCCAAGGCAAGTCCTCTCTGGAGTTCTTCTATGAACCACGTAAGAAGTAGTCAACTGCGACTCCTGTGCTTGCTGATACCGATTGCCCTACTTGAGCTAGGTACTTTGCGCGGCGAGGAAGTTGGCGAGCGCTGGGGGACCGAGGAACGCGAACGGGAATATTATCCGATCGTCAATATTCCACTACCGAAGGACACGGTCATCGAGGCTGGGGCCTTTACGGTGCTCCCCGATCAACGAATTGCCGTTGGTACTCGGCATGGTGAGATTTTTCTCATTGACGGGATCGATGCTCCCAAGCCAATCCCATCGTTTCACCGGTTCGCCACAGGACTCGATGAGATCTTTGGACTGGCATGGAAGGACAACGCGTTCCGAGTGACGCAAAGCTGCGAGTTAACTCGTGTTAGCGATACCAACAATGACGGTGTCGCGGATCGCTTTGAGACGATCTCGGACGCCTGGGGATACGCGAATTACCACGAGTATGCGTTTGGCTCAAAGCCGGATGCGGATGGAAGTCAATTCATTGCTCTTGGCCTATCAGAATCTTACTACTCGCACGCCTTGAATCGCGGCTTCATTATGAAGGTCGCGTCTGACGGCAAGACTACCGCATTTGCCAGCGGCCTGCGTAGCCCCGGTGGAATCGGACGGGATGAGCATGGCGCACTGTTCTATGTCGAAAGTCAGGGGCCCTGGAATTGTTCATGCAGTCTGAAAGCCGTATCTCCGAAAAGCTTTCACGGCCATCCCGCCAGCTTCCATTGGTACCCATTGTCTCCGGAACTTGGGCCTGTTCCGGAGATGCCAAATTCTGGCGGTCGCATCGCGACCGAGAAGAATCGTGTCAAACCATTGGTCCCGTATGCCGTCATCTTTCCCTACATCCGCATGGGACGGTCGATCACGGCCTTCAGCGTGAATCAGACGCAGGGCAAGTTCGGTCCCTTTGAAAACCAGATGTTCCTGGGGGATTACACGCAATCGATTTTGATGCGTGCCACTACAGAGCAGGTCAATGGCGTCTGGCAGGGAGCCTGCTATCCGTTTCGCGAGGGACTTTCGACAGGAATCCTCAATGTCGAATTTACTCCAGGCGGTAAGCTGCTTTGTGGAGGCACGAATCGCGGCTGGCCCGTTCGAGGCATCAAGCCGTTCGCCCTGGAGCGACTCGAATGGAGCGGCAAAATGCCGTTCGAGATCAATCGCATCACCATCGAGCCGGATGGATTCAAGGTGATATTTACCAAACCGGTAGATCAAGTCACCGGCGGGGCAACAGAATCGTATCGGATCTCGGCGTTTACTCACCCCTATCATGCGGGCTACGGCGGGCCCGAAATTGAGCAACACCAGCCCGGCGTGAAAGCGGTCTCATTGGCCGAAGATGGACTCTCTGCCCGGATCACACTAGAAAAACTCGACCGGGGTTTTGTGTATGAGCTCGACATGAAACCTCTGCGATCGCGCGACAAGGAAGAACTGCTGCATCACAATGCATTCTATACCGTCAATGAAATACCATCCCGACAATGAAGTTGCTCCCCTGCTGAACCATCTTCCACAGCCGACTGGAGTCCTCTAAATGTTTCTCGCAAAACGGTATGCCTGTCACTCCGTCATGCTTGCACTTGTCGTGAGTGTTCTGAGCGTGATTCCAGGCGATACGAACCATTTAATCGCTGCCGAGCACCCAGTTCCTGAGAGTCCGCTTTGGCTAACCTATTCCGGTGAAAAGGGGCCGGGAGCAGGCAAGCACATCATCTTGATCGCAGCCGACCAGGAATACCGTAGCGAGTATTCGATGCCGATGTTAGCGCGGCTCTTGGCCAAACATCATGGGTTTCACTGCACTGTGCTATTCAGCTTGAATCCAGACAACAACGTCGACCCAACCCAAAAGATTCGCTGGGAGGATAAAACGGTCACGCACAACATTCCCGGCCTCGAACATTTAAACAAGTGCGATCTCGTCATCTTGTTCAGCCGGCTCCTTTCCTTACCTCCGGACCAATTGAAGCATATCTACGACTATCTAGATTCGGGAAAGCCCATCATCGGCATCCGTACTGCCAATCATGGATTTATTGACTTCGATTATCGAAAGGATGGCAAGAAGGTCGACTTCGGGGAGAATGTGTTAGGAGGTTCATTCCGCAGTCACCATGGCCGCTGGCAGCAAGATTCAACTCGTGGCATTATTGTCGAACAGAACAAAGATCATCCCGTTCTGAAGGGAGTCAAAGACATCTGGGGCACTTCGGATGTCTACCGCACCTACAAGGAAGGTGGAAGCTTACCCGAAGACTGCCTGCCGCTGGTCAACGGCCAACCGCTGATGGGGCGCAGACACGATGATGCGGTGAATTCGGAACTGATTCCTCTGCCAGTGGCCTGGGTGAAATCATGGACCGGCAACACAGGGCAAACCGCGCGAGTCTTCCACGTCACCATGGGAAGTGCACAAGATTATCAAAGTGAAGGGCTTCGCCGCTTGACGGCGAATGCCGCCTACTGGTGCCTACACATGGAGGCCGACATTGACGAATCCTCCAGCATGGATTTTGTTGGCGATTACAATCCACCTGACAGCGGCTTTGCCTACAAGCAGCTTAACATCATCCCCCGGAAGCCAAGCTTCTACAAATAGCGCTGCGCGTACCGAATAGCCTGGTCATTGCGATTCCGGCGAGACGAAGAGACGCGACTTCAAACACCCTGAAATTGCGCCCGAATTGGTAGGCTCTGCTCGAACCATATCAGGCCGCCATTAAAAAAGACATTTCCGAACACGAAACGAGGAACTCCGTGAAAACCCCTATTCGAAATGCGATCTTCACCCTGGCACTGGTGGTGCATGCCTACCTGGGAACTAGATCCGTAGCAGCCGAAGAGGTCACGCGAGTGTTTCTCTTCGCGGGTCAATCCAACATGGTAGGAGCTGATGCGCATGCGGATCGCATTGATGAATACCCGAACTTCCAAGGGGCCGACGAAGTTCAGAGCGATGTCCTCTATTCGTACCATGTGGGGGATGAAGCATCTCAGGGCTGGGTTCCGCTTAAGCCGCTACGGTCGTTTGGGCCGGAGATAACATTTGCTCGACGAGTCCGGCAGCAGGCTAAATTCCCGATTGCGATCATCAAGTCGGCCGTGGGTGGAACGACCATCGCCTTCGATTGGAATCCCGATGCGCCGGACAATGGCCAGAAGCTCTACCCGCGAACGCTCAAGCTCATTCGCGAATCGCTCGAAGATTTGGACAAACGGGGCGTTCGCTACCAACTCGAAGCGGTCATGTGGCATCAAGGCGAGAATGACATGCTCGATCGTAAGCTCTACAAACAGTACGCAGACGGACTGACAAAGCTCGTCACGCGACTACGAACCGACCTAAAGGCTCCAGAGCTGAAGTGGTACATCGCTGAGGTCAGCGAAAAAGGGATCTGGGGCATGGATCACCGCGAAAACCTCGGAATCCTGCGGCAGCAGCAAGAGCAAGTGCTGAAGGCAGATTCACTTCTGCGCTGGGTACCTACGTCGCACTTGGCGTTTGAGGTCATGGGAAGTGGGCAGCCACACTATCATTTCGGCACGCAGGGGCAGCTTCAGATGGGCGAAGCATTCGCCGCCGCGTATCTTCGCGATATTGGTCAGCCGGTGGCATCAACCGACCGCCGCTTCAAGAACAACCTGCCAATCGCAAAGTCGGCCCGCGTGCGGATGTTCGTGCTGGCCGGCCAGCGCAACATGGAAGGCGAGGACGCCTTTGTCTCGGAAATCGCAAAACTGCCGAACTTCGAATCCCTGGCCAAAGATCAAAACAACGTCATATTCCAATACTCGCTGGGTGGCGGAGTAAAGTCGTCCACAGGTTGGGAACCGCTCGGCCCAGTGGACGACCTTGGCAACTTTGGCCCGGAACTGAGCTTCGGCGCACGCATGCGCAAGTCGCTGGATTCCAAGGAGGGAGTAGCCATCGTCAAATTCACGCATAGCGGAGCGCAAGGCCCCGATTGGTTTCCCAGCGGTTCGGCCCAGTCGCATCGCAACCTCTATCCCAAGCTGATCCACTTTATTCGCACGGCCCAAGATGATCTGAAAAAGCAAGGATTTGAGTGCGATATTGAAGGCATCTTTTGGCACACCGGCGAGAACGACACCTGGTTCGGGCCTTACGCGAACGACAATGCCAAGTGGATGAAGCAGTTGATAGACCAAACACGAGTAGATCTCCAACAACCCGAACTCGCTTGGTTCATCACCGAGCAACACAAGAACTCGCCGTGGCGCAACATTGACCCAGTCAACGCCGCTTTGCAGGCGATGGCAAGCACGGATTCCCATGTCACAATCATCAAGACCTCCGAACTGCCTCACGCACGACTGCACTTCGGAACTCAAGGAACACTCTTGCTGGGTGAAAAGATGGCCGACGCGTACCTGAAACAACGTTAGAACCAACCCAGCGGAGGCCTATGAAGCTGAAGTGCCATTTAAGGCGAAGGCCCAGATCCAAACGGGAGTCACCGACGCCGTCTCACCCCTTGGGCAGCAGTGCAGCCATGCCCCAGAAACACCAAGCAAGCGCCTGTGAGCATTCCTCAACTACATTCAGGCTCTAAAACACGCAAGGATTTTCGTAAGGGGCACGCAGGTTAATTAGAAATACAAAACGCAATAAGATCGCCACACAGCGGCAATTAACATTCTATCCGTCACATTATTTTTCTGATACAGAACTGCTAACGAGCCTATCAGTACACCCTGCGAAGATCGTGATGCGGACGCCTAGTCTAGTCAGCTAAAGCTATTCTGAGACACTTCAAATAACTAAAGCCGACTGAGGATACGGGCGACGTTGTCTTGCTCTGTGGGGTATCGGTCTACAAACCCGTTCGAAACCTTCTTGATATAACTCGCCAGCTCTTGATGGGAAATCACAGCACTTTGCTCAAACAGAGAAAAGCGTGCTCCTTGAAAGAGCTCTTCACCAGGGTCCAAGTCGCCAGGAAATGAGCAATCACATTCATTAATTGAATAACCCACGCCATTGGCGAGTGAATTCATAACGCGAATGAAAGACTCGTCGTCTACAGCATTGAAAAATGCTTGCACTGGAAACAGTAGTTTGTCGTCAATTGTAAGTCGAACTGGCATGTTGCGCTGCCTCAACAATCAGGGAATTAGCTACGAACCGTTCCAGTGACGCCAAGGGTCCCTCGCGACTGGCCCCAGCTGCATACCAAGGTGCACAATCGGCATTCTAGCCATTTGCGTATGCTGATTCATTGTCGTTTCACCGCCTCGTGCTTACCTGCAGTCAATCCCTTCGACAAGCAAGCCAACTGACCTCAGTTTAACCTGCCAGCGCCGAACTCCACGGCCCATCAATCGTTCAAGCCACGAGGCCCACCCGCACTAGCTTCAGGTGCATGTATTCTAGTTTCCACGTCTAGCTCTGGGCTACAACCAATCAGCCTCAAACAATTGATGGAGCACGCCAACCCAGATGCAAGTCTAGTTTTTGATAAGGCTTCGCTTCCAACGTATTCTTTAGTTGCACTTATCAAAACTCTCGCTTTGTTGAATTGTGTGGGTCTGTCCGATATGCTGAGAGGCACTATTGTAGAAATCGCCAACGTGGACTCACTCTTGGCATCCCAAAATCATTCTCCATAGAGCACCGTTCTCCTTGAGGATACACCCTCCCTAAGCAAAGGCCGTGGTTACCATGTCGATTTTTGATCGGCTGCGTCTGAATGGGAAGCGAGCATTGATTACCGGAGGGAGTCGCGGCCTGGGACGAGAGATGGCCTTAGCGCTGGCCGATGCAGGTGCCGACATCATTTTGGTGGGACGAGACCAAGAGAGCCTCACGAAGACCGCCGATGACATCAAGCAACTAGGGCGCCAGGCAGCTTCGATTTTGGCAGACGTCGGACAAGTGGATCAATGCCAAATTGCTTGCGAGCAGGCCCTTGCCAATCATGGCCCAATCGACATCCTGATCAACAACGTTGGCGGCCGGCGAGAGAACATCTCCACGGAAGACATGCCGTTAGAAGTTTGGCAAAGGCTCGTGGATCTGAATCTGACGAGTGCATTCCTGTGTACCAAACTAATTGGCAAATCCATGATCGACCGCGGCATCGGAGGCCGCATCATCAACATCGCTTCCATCAATGCATTTGTCGTGGGGCGTGGCATTGCCGGGCGGCATTATGAAACTTGCAAAGCGGCCGTGCTTCAATTCACGCGTGCTACAGCGGTCGATTGGGCAAAACATCGCATCACGGCGAATGCCATCTGTCCCGGCGGGTTCATGACGGAACCCAACATTCGCTGGTCGAGCTTGCATCCTGAAATGATTGAGAACTTCCGTAGCCAAATCCCTCTAGGTAGCTTTGGGGAACCGGAAGACCTTGGCCCCTTGGCAGTTTACCTAGCCAGCGACGCCTCACGCTACATGACTGGTGCCGCTCTCGTGATCGATGGGGGTTACTCACTTTGGTAGCGTATCCGGCGCCCTCTGCCACAGCCGCTAGGGCGGCATCCATGGCAGGCGGCACGCATATTCTGAGGCATTTCCTCACGCAGCGCAACGCATTTGGACCTAGTTATTGCGATACAATAGAGGTCGCTTTGCGACTGTCATGCTTCCGATTTTTCTCTAACACGACGTAATCGACTATGCTCCGGATTTTAATTGCCGAATGCAAGCAAGAAGTCTCCACGTTTAATCCGCATCGTAGTGACTATGACGACTTCGGCGTTCGCACGAGGGAATCGCTGCTTGCCTATCATCGCACGGTTCGCAACGAAGTGGGGGGTGCATTACAGGTTTTTGACAAAGATCCAGCTGTTGAGGTCGTCCCTGCGTATAGCGCCTTTTTCATCACTTCCGGTGGAACGCTGCGCAAGTCTGCATGGGAACGGATTTCTCGTGAGTTCCTCGATGCTATCCGTCAGGCCCAGGAATCGGGCCCTTTGGATGGCGTCTATTTCTGCATGCATGGTGCAATGGCCAGCGAGTCTGAGCTTGATCCGGAAGGATGGCTCCTCAAAGAATCGCGACGAATCTTGGGAGAAGCGATCCCTATCGTCGTCTCATTGGACTTGCATGGCATCCTGACGGATCAGATGCTTCAGCACAGCAGCGCCATCGTTGCCTACCACACCTATCCTCACGTCGATTTCTTCCAGACGGGTGAACGCGCCGCCAAGCTACTGTTGCGCATCGTTCGAGGTGAAGTCCACCCTGTGACTGCCAAGGTTGCGATTCCGGCGCTGGTGCGCGGTGACGAATTAATTACCGAGACCGGGCTATTTGGAAAATGCATCCAGATGGCCAAGGAAGTAGAGAACTCGCCCCAGGGACTTTCAGCAGGAATGTTCATCGGCAATCCCTTCACCGATGTTCCAGCATTACAGACCTATAGCTTTGTGACCACCGACGGCGATGTGGAACTTGCAAGCTCCGAAGCAACTCGCATTGCCGAAAGGTTTTGGGAATATCATGAAAAGATGCGGGTACCATTAACTCCCTTATCAGAGTTTGGCTCGGCAATTTCGGCCGTTTCAAAGCCGGGAACAGTTGCCTTAGTCGATGCGGCCGACGCAACCAGTTCGGGCGCTTCGGGCGACAGCAATGCCGTACTGAAGGCACTTTTAAAGGCGGGGTATGCCGGGCGGACACTCCTTCCCCTGGTCGATGCGCCCGCTGTAAGCAAGGCGTTCTCCGCAGGAATTGGCAGCCAGATTGAAGTCGCCATTGGCGGCACCCTAGATCCAGGGCGTTTTATGCCGCTGTCCATCACCGCCAAAGTACGCTTGCTGAGCGATGGCCAATTCCGTAGTGAGTCCTTTGGAGAGCTCTGGCAAGCAGGTCCGACGGCCGTACTGGAATCCGGCCCCTTTACCCTGGTAGTCAGCAGCCGAGCCGTCAATTTATATGATCGTTCCTTTTTCTATGCCCACGGCCAAAACCCCCGGGCCTTTGACGCTGTCGTGGTGAAGTCGCCGCATTGCCAGCCTCACATGTATGCCGAGTGGTGCTCAAAAATGATTCTGATCGATGCCCCTGGCTCATCCAGCGCGAATCTTGCCTCGCTCGGCCATACTCGCTGCGTACGTCCTATTTTTCCTTTGGACGAAAAGGTATCCTTTACACCGCAGGTCCAACTTTTCCAACGAGCCCGAGACTGATCATGAAGATACGTGAAATTCGATGCGCTGGATTGCGAGGAGCAACCCCCGAAGGAGGCTGGAGCAACGAGATTCGGCCAGATGACTGCGTGCATACTCTTATCGCTGTCCATACGGATGAAGGGCTTGTAGGCCTGGGAAGCGTTTTCACCAATGATGCCTTGGTACACGCGGCCCTTGCGCTGCTTGAACCTCTCTACCGTGGCGAGAATGCGCTGGAACCTGAACGCGTAAGCGAAAAGCTGCACCAAAACATGTTTTGGATGGGGCGGGGCGGCTCTATCACCCATGCCATCAGCGGAATCGACATCGCCCTGTGGGACATCCTGGGCAAGGCAACGGGCCAGCCGGTAAGCCGCTTGCTGGGGGGCAGGTATCGTGAACGGGTCCAACCTTATGCCTCCCTCTTGATGGATGAGCCGGCCAAGCTCAAGGATCATTTGCTGGCGGTAAAGGCACAAGGCTTTCGTGCCTTCAAGATCGGCTGGGGCCCTTTCGGCCGACGCAACGCCGCCACGGACGAAGCTATTGTCTCTTCCGCTCGCGAAGCGATTGGACCTGACTCCAAATTGATGGTAGATGCTGGTGGTTCAGACGCCCATTGGGCGCGTGGATACAAGTGGGCATTGAATGCCGCCAAGATGCTGGCAAATTACGATGTTACCTGGTTTGAGGAAGCACTGTCTCCCGATGCCCTCGACGACTATGTCTTGCTGCGAGAGCACTCCCCCGTACCGATTTCGGGCGGCGAAGTGCTAACGCGACGCCAATCTTTTCAGCCCTGGCTAGTGCGTCGGGCGTTTGACATCGTGCAGCCCGATGTAACCAAAGTAGGCGGCATTAGCGAAGAACGTCGCATCGCCTGGTTGGCCGAGGACAACGGCGTGCAGTTCATACCCCACGGCTGGAATACGGCCGTCGGACTTGCGGCAGATCTGCATCTTGCTTCCGCAATCTCCAATACGAACTTCGTGGAGTATCTGACTGGCTCTCCTTTCATCGACGAAATTACACAAGGAGGCTGGCACCTCGACTCGGATGGCATGCTCGCTATTCCTAGTGGTCCCGGGCTGGGTCTAGAGCTAGATCGCGATGCGGTAAAGAAGTACACCAGCAACGCTCCGCTACTTTAGGATCGAGGGAACAAAAAAACATCGGGAATCCTGCTGAGCAGAACTCCCGATGTTTTAGAGGATTTGCAATGAGTCCATCTCGGCTCAGAGCGAACTCGCAGAATCCCTAACTATTTCACACGTACAAGCTTCATAATACGGCCCGATACGTTCCAGTCTTGCACGTACAGGTTTCCATCTTTGTCCCAATAGGAACCGTGCGTACCACTGAAGACGCCTTCGATCCATTGGTCTTGAGGGACATTGAAGTTACCTCGCTTGGCAGGGTCCGCATTGTGGCCAAGGACAGCCATGATGGTATTGCTCTTGTCGAGAATCACTACTCGACCATGCAAATCAGGCACCGAGACATAGTCCCCCTGAACCGATGCGGATGTTGGCATTCCCAGGCCGGTGATGACTTCGGCGATAAAGTTTCCATCGAGGTCATAGTGCATCAAGCGCCCCTTTGGTTCATGGTTACGATCACAGATCAATAGGCGTGGAGGCTCATACCGAGTGTCCAGCGTCATGCCGTGAGCGGTATTGAATTGCTTGAGGTCGTTTCCTGGCGAGCCAAAGTGCTTGAGGTACTTGCCGGTCTTGTCGAACTTAAAGATGTGATTGCTGGCGTAGCCGTCGGAAAGGAAAATGTCGCCGTTAGGAGCAACCGTAATCGCCGTCGGGCTGAACTTGGTCAGATTGAGCCCCGACTCCTTCGGATACGGCAGCTTCAAGACGATTTCACCACCATGCGCCTTGAACTTGATTCCTTCAGCATTGGCATTGCGAGCACCGTAAATGTACTCCGTGCCATCTTCGTCGCGAATCTCCATATCGTGGATATTGGAGTACTGATCGCCCAAATAAGACTGCACCACGACGCCTTCAGGAGTAAAGACGACCACTCCCTTTTGGGCGCTAGTGTAAATGTGACCTTCTTTGTCAATCACGACCGCGCCGTGAGTTGGCCCCAAGGCGGACGTTCCGTCAGGACGAAGTCCCCAGCCGGGCACAGTATCAAAGGTCATGATCCCGCAACCCATTCGCACCGGCTTGGCCTTTTCCTGCGCACCTGCCGAAGCGGCAATCATTACCGCGATTGTGAAACAGAACCATCGCAAACAATTTTTCATGAAGAGGACTCCTGGTAATCGTTCAATCGACAAATTTCCACACTGCCGCTCCAAAGCATGCCAAATCGCTGCGGCAATGAGAGCAGGCCCTAGTATTCACGCGCCGGCCGTGCATTTCAACCAGCCAACGAAGAGATCGGCACCGAACTTGCCAGGCTTTTCCTGCAAAGCAAGCTGCTTCTTGTTTTGAAATGCCCGCAAACCGTCGTGACCTGTCACCCTAGTATGTGCTTTTGTCTGCAATAATGCTCGCCGGATGCATTGCCTGATCACCACCACTCCTATGGCAGGAATACCACCCTGCCCTGCAAAGGAACCTCCTCCCAAAGGCCCTTTCTGCCTCTTTTGCGACTTACTTGCCCCATGATCACATTATCGGATAGCCTTTAGCTCGTGGGCAAAAGGAACAGATGGCCATCGCCACGCATACCTGGCAGGCACTTGTCTTCTTTTTCAACCATAACCGTCTTCATAATACGCCCCAATTAGTGAGCCAGCATGCAGCAGCACTTTGTAAAAACGATGAGCTTTCTGAAGACTACAGCCATTGGTGGTGCAGTATTCCTGCTGCCCATTGCAATCCTGGTGGTACTACTTGGCTATGTCTATCAGAACACAGTTACCGTGTACGAACACCTGAAGCCGTGGAGCCCTTTCGACTCTTTGATCGGAGTCGCATTACTCTTTACGATCGCCATTCTGTTGCTGCTCGCAGCGTGCTTTGTGGCAGGCCTCTTGGCCCAGCGCGCCATTGGCATTCGATTTGCCGGAACGATCGAGGCCCAACTGATGAAGGTATTCCCCAAATATGGAATCTACAAAGACATCCTGGCGGGTAAGATCGGAGGATCTCATCAGGTCCCCTCGCTAGTCCCTGTCCTGGTAACTCGAGACGGGACCCACTCACTCGCCTTTCAGGCGGATCGGCTACAAGACGGATTGGTAGTGGTCTACCTTCCCGGCTCACCAGATCCTTGGATTGGCTCGATTGCATTGATTCCTACCGATAAGGTTCAGCCCATCAACGTGTCCTTTACAGAGGTCCTGGGGATCTGCGAACGGCTGGGGCGTGACTCAAAATCAGCGATCAATCGCGCCATGGCCAGTTCCCCTGACGAGCCAAAGACCAATCCATAATCCCGATCGATTGCTAGCTACTTCCTGAACAAGGACTTCCGCAGCCAGCTTTTCTTCCCCTCCACTCTAGCGGACAGTTTAACAAACGGCGATCTTCTCATTGACCCTGAACACAAGATCGTAATGGGTGAAACATGCAATACTCTCTTCCGCTCGGATTTGCTTTCCTGTGCCTTAGTCACGTAGCACTCGCGCAGTCTCCGGACTTGATTTTGCACAGTGGCAAGATCGTAACGGTTGACGACAAGTTTTCGATTGCCGATGCCATCGCCATCCGGGATGAGCGGATTACCGCCGTCGGTAAGAACAGTGAGATCCTTGCATTAAAAGGGGAAGGCACAAAGATTGTCGACCTCGCTGGCAAGATGGTCCTTCCCGGCCTCATGGATTCCCATGTTCATCCCACCGGAGCGGCGATGCATGAATTTGACCATCCCATTCCTGAGATGGAGACCATCGCAGATGTCCTCCAATACATTCGTGAACGTGCAAAGGTAGTCCCCGAGGACGACTGGATCCTCATTCGGCAAGTCTTCATCACACGCCTGCGTGAACAACGCTATCCCACGAAGGCCGAACTTGACCAAGCGGCCCCTCACCATGCAGTCATGTTTTCTACCGGTCCCGATGGGATGCTCAATTCAAGGGGACTGAAAATCAGCGGCATCGACAAAGATTTCCAGGTTGTCGGCAACGGCCAGATCGAAAAAGACCCTGCCACGGGCGAACCCACAGGAATGCTTCGTAGCTGTACCCGCTATGCCAAAACCAAGTCTTCGCCTAGGCGAGCCACCAAGGAGGAAGAACTGGCCCGGATTGCCAAACTATTCCACGACTACAACTCTGTCGGCCTAACATCCGTTGCCGACCGCGATTGTGGAGCTGGAGCCATTGCCAACTATCAAGCCTTGCGAGAGCAAGGGAAGCTGACCGTTCGCATGAGAATCTCGCATGGCGTCGATGCTCAGCAAAAGCTTGAAACCCTGCAAGCAGCGATGAAGAGCATTGCAGCCCACCCGCTACGCAAAGAAGACCCAAAACTGCAAATCATTGGCGTTAAGTGCTACTTGGATGGTGGCATGCTCACCGGAAGTGCCTACATGCGCGAGCCCTGGGGAGTCAGTCAGATCTACTCCATCACGGATCCTCGCTATCGCGGCGTCCTATTTATAGAGCCCGAGCGATTGCTCCCCATCGTAAAAGCAGCCGTAGAAAACGGCCTGCAGTTTACCGCTCATAGTGTAGGAGATGGAGCGGTTACTAACCTCGTGGACGCTTATGAAGAGATTAACAAGCAGATTCCTATTAAGGGCACTCGCCCCTGCATTACCCACTGCAACTTCATGACAGCCGATGCCATTGATCGCATGGCGGCATTGGGAATTTGCGCCGACATTCAGCCTGCCTGGCTTTATCTGGACAGCCGTACGCTTCATGCCCAATTTGGCCAAGAGCGTACTCGCTATTTCCAGCCCCTAAAAACACTCTTTGCCAAGCAGGTTATCGCGGGTGGGGGAAGCGATCACATGCAAAAGATCGGCTCCCTGCGAAGCGTTAATCCGTACAACCCATTCCTCGGACTTTCGACCACCATCACTCGGAAAGCCCGTTGGTTCGATGGAACCATGCATCCGGAAGAGGCCCTCTCGCGTGAGCAAGCCATCCGTTTCTACACCATTAACAACGCTCATCTTCTCTTTCTGGAAAAAGAGGCGGGATCTCTCGAAGTAGGAAAACAAGCTGACCTAATCGTCATTGACCGCGACCTGCTCACCTGTCCTGTGGATGAGATCAAAGACACCCAAGTCCTTTCCACTTGGCTGGCCGGACAACTTGTCTATCAGGCCAATTAGACGCGGCACTCAAGTTCACCGGCATGCAAACAACCTAGTCTGGCTTCCCAAATGCAATACTTTCGACGTGGGAAGGGGCCTTATAGACGGCGGTCCACTTCACGGCATCAGTGCTTCGAACCAGGTTTCCCTTCCATTTGCTCCCAACAAATACCCCGTCGCCAAAACAAGTCGTCACGGGAGCATTTTCATTCGCGACTCGTTCCCAAGTAGCTCCATCCGGAGAGAAATAGGTCGCGCCAGCCCCCACCGCCACAAATCGATCATTGGCAAACAGGACTGAATTGAGATGTTCTCCTTCTTCTCCACGAAGGGGATCCGACCAAAGCAGGCCATCCTTGGTTGTCATTCGCAGGCCGTGAAGCCCCACGCCTACAAAGATTCCGTTGCCGTACGCTATGTCGATCAGGGTATCAAGTGCTTTGACTTTCTCAACATCTTCCCAGTTCAAAGCATCTTTGGATCGAGCACGCCTGCCACGATCACCAACGCCCACGAAAAGCCCCCCACCGAACGCCGCTCGGCGAATCATGAACTTTCCGGGAATCGGCTGATAGTCTCCCCAGGCAAAACCGTCTGTACTCGTCGAAACAAAGGCAGCGGCCACTCCAACGCCGCCAGGATCACCTCCCAACGCCACAAAGCGGCTATCCCCAAAACAAAGTCCGCGATAGTATCGGACGTATTTGGCATCTTTATCCGAAACCTGCCAACTCACGCCATCTTTGGTCGCAGCGAGAATGTTCTTGCCGCCATAGGAACCAACTGCTGAAAACGCTCCATTTCCAAAGGCAATGGCTCGATAGATCTCTCCCTCTTTTCCTCTTTGCTCATTCTTCCATTCCAGCCCATTGGATGAACTGAGCCGCAATCCATCGTGCCCCACTGCCACAAACATATTGGTGAATCCTTCGCTTGGCGTTAAATCAGGTCTGGCAAGCGGCCACCGTAGGCGGCATTGGGAGAGGTCAAGCTGTTGCCAAAAGAGTCCACCTTCGCACCCATACGGTGCAGCATTTCCACATAGAGATTGGCGGCAGGCGTATCTTTCTGAAAGTCGATTTGCCTGCCCGTCTTAAGCGTTCCTCCTGCCTTGCCAACAAGCAGCACCGGATAGTCCTTGGTCCCGTGACCGCCATCGGCCATGTAGGACGTGTACAGGAGCATCGTGTTATCAAGCAGGGAAGAACCACCTTCATCAATGGACTTTAGGGTTTTTACAAACTCTGCAAATAGCGACGTATACCACTCGTGAATTTGGCGGCAAGCCTCGCGTGCAATGGGGTCGGCATCTTCAGGACGACCAGCATTTCCCTGGTGCTCGAGGGTATGGCAGTGATGTTCGTACCCCACGGTAACAACACCAGGAAACAGCGCATCGTCTGCACCGACGGCCAGGGTTATGACCCGGGTCGTATCCGTTTGGAAGGCCAAGGCCATGAGGTCCGACATGATACGAATATATTCCCCATGCTTCTCAGGATCTCGATATACCTGATCACGGAACTTATGAAAGGGAATCGTTTTGTCTGGAAGTTGCGGGCTCACCAGTCGAGACGGCCCCTGGTCCAGTTCATCGGCACCCTCGATTCGCAGACGCTCTTCTATTCGCTCGATACGTGTTTCCATCGAGCGGACGGAACTCAAATACTGATCTAACTTTTGCTGATCAGTAGCGGCCAATCGCTTACGAAGGTCTTTCGCTTCCTGCAGCACGGCATCCACAACGCCACGCTGGTATGACTCCCCCGTATCGGAGGTGCGCACACTTTTTGCTGCCAAGGCAGACTGACGTCGCTGCCAGTTCGGAACAATGGCCTTCCGCCCACGAAACATCCGTTCAAACACCAAACGAGGATCGTCCTCATAGGGGACCTGTTCGTCGGATGATCGGAATGAATAGCGAGTCTCATGATTCGACAGACCAATTTCCATCGAAGGAAGAAACGTCTCTTCACCCGTCACCTGAGAAGCAACTTGGTCAACGGAAACACCGGCGTAAATCTTACCGGCCACTTTCCCCACCTTGGGGGCGGCGGTCAAATGCTGAAAAGCACAAAACTCGTGGCCATTAAGGTTTTCATTTTGGCCGGAATGCGAAAGGTTATTTAGCAAAAGCAATTCGTCACGCGCGAAATCGAGACTTCGCAAGATGGAAGGGAGCGTGGTTAAGGGACCTGCTTCCTTTTGCCGCCATGATTCCAATACCGTGCCGCCAGTCACCGTAAAAATCCCCATTCGCAACGGAGGCTTCGCGGCCTGTTTTACACTTTCCCCTTCGGCCTTTGCTAGATGAGCTGCCCAGGACTCCAAAAACGGCAGAGCGAGAACCGCCCCTGCACCTCGCAAAACGTTTCGACGCGATAACTTCCCATTCCAATTCGACAGGGAACGCTTCGAAGCTGAGTTGTCACGATGCATGATAGTAAAGGCCCTAGGGAAATCTTCTCAAACCTGCTTAAACCATCTTACTTGGCTTTGTCGTCGCAAAATACCAGCCCGCGATGTGAGGTCTATCGCGTCAAAACCCGTCTATTTACTCTCTTCGACACTGGCAGTACGGCGTTTACGAAACGGAACGCTCAAAACCACTTCTTCCACCAGAGTCGAGAAACGATAGTCGTGCGCCTTTAAAGAAGTGGCCGCTTCACGAACCGCGCAATCATCAAAATACTCAAGTTCACGGCCAATGGCATACACCAAAAGCTTTTCCACGAGGTTGCGTGCAAAATCATCCTGTCGCTTTTGGAGAACCTGCTTCAGACCACCCACCCCCTGAAACGTTTCGCCACTGGGTAGAGTTCCAGATACATCCAACTGCACCTCGGGCGAGTTCTCACGCCAAATGCCAATCGCATTGTAGTTATCCAGGGCAAAGCCAAGCGGATCAATCTTACGATGGCAGCCTGCGCAGGATGCCTGGACGGCGTGCTGCGCCAGCTGATCACGTAAACTACGAACCTCTTTCTTTTCACCAGGACGGACTTCGGGAAGAGCACTTACATTTGGCGGAGGAGGAGGGGGCGGCTCCCCCAGAACAACCTCTAACACATATTTGCCACGCTGCGTGGGACTGGTTCGAAAGGTGTGGGACGTAAGCGCTAGTACTCCCCCCATTCCTAGCAGTCCACCGCGATGATCCTCTTGGCGGAGCGTCACCCTTCGAAACTCTCCTCCCTTCACATCAGGAATCCCATAGTGGGTGGCGAGTGTTTCGTTAACGTAGGTATAGTCTGCGTCAAGCAACTCCAAGATGCTCCGATCTTCGATTCGGAGTTTATCCCAAAAGGTCAAAACCTCTTCACGCATCGCTTGCTTCAATTGCCCCGTAAACGTAGGGAAGAATTCGGTACTTGGACGAGCCCGATCAAGCTTTCGCAGTTGCAACCACTGTGCAGCAAAATTTCCGGTAAGCGCATACGCCCGGCGATCGGCGAGCATCCGTTTAACCTGCTCCCTCAATACCACTGGATCTTGCAGGTCCTGCTCTTCGGCTACACGAAGCAGCTCATCATCTGGCATGCTGGACCACAGGAAGTAAGAAAGCCGCACTGCCAATTCAAAATCGTCGACATTTGCACCGGTCTCCCCTTTCTCCCCTGTCCGGTCCTCTTCAATTCGAAACAAAAAGCGAGGCGAAAGCAGCGCAGGCTTTACGGCCGCTTGAATTGCTTTTTCAAATGACTCCCCCTTTTCAATTGCTTGATCGAAAAAGTGAAGCAGGCGGTCCTGATCTTCTGGTGTCGGAGCGCGGCGATAGGCCCGACGCGCCAGCCGCGTTAGGATTTTCTTCGCTGCATCCTTTGGTGTAGTCTTGTCATCGGGAAGAACAATAAACAGTGCCTTTCGAGCTCGTTCGCCATTGCCATCCTGGGCAAACACCGCATCAACGCTCTTATCTGCTGCTGCAAAGTACTTTTCCAACAAACTCTGTGTCAGTGGAAGTCCCGCCGCCAGGTTCTCGAAGCTGTCCCCGCCTCCATCTTCTGCCATGCCTACCGCAGATCCAACATCCAAATTCAGGCTGAGCAAATCTCGAACGGTATTGTTGAACTCCGTCCTCGTAAGTCGCCGAAAAGGGGCCGGCCCAGGATCACGCCGTTCCGGCTCCGAACAATGGATGTATTCGGACGCAAATCGCATCCAATTAACAAGCTTCTTACGGTCTTCTGGAAGTAACGGCTTGGCTCCCTCGGGCGGCATCTCTCCCGCCTCGATGCGTTGCAGCGAGCGTTTCCACAAGGACCGCCAACGCAAAAGATCTTCGCCAGACTTAATGCGAGCAAAGCTAACGCCCCCCTCTTGCTCCGTGCTGCCGTGGCAATCGGCGCAGTGAGATTGAAGCAACGGCTGAATCTGCTCGGGAAATTCGCCAATCTGTACCGGCAGGTCGTCCCCTAGCACTTGCACAGGTATTATCAGAATGCACCCAACCATTGCCCAGGCCAACCCATGTAACAAGGTGGCAATCCGTGCCATTGGCGTATTCAAGCAGGGCATGAGCACACAATCATCTAAACCGAGAAAGAAAAGGTCAACTGCCAATGGCATCCCCAGGAACAAACCTTAGGTGGCTGGTGTCTTAGTATATTCTGATCCCCCGCCTCCATCAATTTAGCTGTCCGCCATTCGCGAAGGCCTCCATCGAAGAAAGCCGCTATTCAGGCCAGAAGCTCAAGAAAGCTAACTACGAATGTATGTAGCCCCACTTTCGCGAACATAGCGCAAAAAAAGCGAAGACCCTTCCGAGGAAAGAGCCTCCGCGAGTTCCGCATCTAATACAGCCAACGCCACCGAGTCTCCTACCAGTTCAAGCCGCAGCCCAAGACCGCACCAAAAAGGCGAGCTTCACCCAGGTCGGCCGATGAAAAAGAGTTGGTGGTCAATTCACCAATTGTGCCACCAAAGCCGGCACCACCGGTGGGCGGTCCATTCAGTTTCCAATATTGGCATTCGAACGCACTGCGGAAGAAGGCCGTAGCAGGAATACAGCGCAGTTCAAAGTCCCACTGCACGCCAAGCTGCATCTCCACAATGTTCGCGGTCGCATCGGCATTATTACGCGTTACCGTTGCAGCACCGACAAGCGGCGCACTTGGCGAAGAAGCAACCGTACCAGCAACACGCCCAAAAGAATCGGTATGCCCCCACATGTAGGAACCACGTCCGCTTACAAACAGGCTGGCGCAGGTATTGCCAATGCTACGACGGCCAGTCAGCCCCGTTGTTAATCCAGTTCCATCAAAGGATGAGCCATTGGATAGCAAGAGGTTGATGAAATTACCCGTCGTAAAAACGCCAAAGGTTGTGCTGGACGCAAAAGAATTATAGGAAGCATGCCTAGCCCCCAGTATGCCGTCGACCTTCCAAACACCTGGAGTAAAACGGCGTACCGCTTCCAGATCAAACGTATAAAGTTCAACCGAGTTTAAGTCGTATCGAGTTGCAAAATTGGTCCCCACATCGGCAATGGCTGGGTTTGACCGGGGCGGCTGATTCACAGACCCTTCCAACTGCCAATAGCGAGCTTGAACACTCCAGCGCTCACCTATCTGTCGCCCTACCCAAAACCGCGGTGCGTAGGTGAAGTTATCAAAGCCGGAATTGCGTGTCGATGCAGTGGCCACACCCGGTGCTGTCGTATCCGAAAACGAGGCGGTAATCACACCACCGGTGGGAGCCTTCACGCTTACCATTGTGATTTCAGACCCGGCGTACCATTTGCCGTCGGGAACCGTCCCATCTACCGTGTAATCCATGAGCGATGGATCAGCAGGATCAGCGACGATCTGTTCCATGCCAGAAACATCTAGCAGATCATTTCCTCGGCAGAAGGGGCTAAAGGCGGAGGTAAACGCCAAAACCGCAGCCGCAACCAATCCATTGGTTTTCATGGCAAGTCTCGCTATCCAGCAGGATATCAAACGGAGTCACGCCATCCATGGCAAGTGACAGTACTTGAAGATGCCAACCCTATAAGGCCGGCAAATACAGTTACCGTTAGAATCGGCCTGAATTGCGGAAGAACGTATCAATAGCTTGGCTAAGCTCACAGGGCCGTTAAACGCTACAGGTAGTCCGCCATAAGCGACTCGTTTTTTTACCTTTTTTCATAACACCTATTTTTCTAGAGGAATATCGCAACTCGCTGACAACCCTGCAGATATGCACATAAACCATCGGTGTATTGTGGTAGCGAGTCTCGTGGCAATTATCCTCAAAAAACATTCCCGCATACCCACGCTGGCTACCAAAACCGAGGCGATTTTTTCAGTACCTGGAATTGCAATCCGATTGATAGAAATTCAAACGGGTTGCACATTTGCCAAAACCGGTTGAAAGCCGTAAGCACCTAGGACCTGCCTTCGGTCATCTGCGACGACGATCCAGCGACGGTCGTTGATGCTCGCGCCGATATTCCGAAGGCGATAGTCCCATGATCTGCCTAAAACAACGGGCCAAATGGGCATGATCGTGAAACCCAGCCTCTAGCGCAATGGCCGCAATCGGCTCGTTCGTCTGCGCGAGCCGCCGACAAGCGCTTTCCACACGAACTCGTAATAGGTACTGCCGCGGCGAAGTTCCAAAGCACTTGCGAAACGTTCGATCAAACTGGCTCACTGACAAATCCATCATACGGGCTAGGTCAAGGCTGGAGATTGTCTCGTGCGGCCGAGAATGAATATACTCCATCACTTGGCCAAACTTTTTGATCGCCTCAGGACGCTCTCGCACCTGCTCCGTCAATCGCGAAAAGCCAGCAATACCAATCACTCTCCCTTTTTCATCACGCAAGGGGATCTTGCTAGTCATCACCAGACGCGGCGATCCCTCTGCCTCTGGCGCACTTTCTACGCGATTGATAATTGGCAGCCCACTCTGCATCACTTCGCGATCGTCGCGCATGTATTCTTCAGCGCGACGCTTAGGGAAGAAATCCAAATCGGTTTTGCCAATCGCATCACGCTCCGATGGTACTCCGCAGAATTCGCAACCCCGCTGATTGAGGGCCACAAATCGCCCCTTACCATCCTTGATAAAGAACGAAATGTCTGGCATCAGCCCTAGCAGCGGGACCAACTGGCTGCCGCTAACTCGCCGCAAAAAGGATTGTTGATATCGCGCTTTCATGATGCGCGGATTATACAATCTTTTAAACCGTTTTTGCAAGACGCAGCAAGCTCAAGCCGCTAAACTGAACCGCTATGAAACACTTCATGCAAATCTCCATGGACTTAATCGCGCGCTGCCTTCCGCTCTTGGGCATCTGCGTGGCTTTTTCTCATCAAGCGGTCATCGCTATCGAACCGGAGCTAGAGTTCAACCGCGACATCCGCCCAATCCTTTCCGACAAGTGCTTTGCTTGTCATGGCTTTGACGCCAAACATCGTAAGGCGGCACTTCGTCTCGACACCGCGGAAGGAGCCCATGGCACGGGCGAAAGCGGAGCTGTGGTCATTAAGCCCAACGACCTCGCAGGAAGTGAGCTTTGGCGGCGAATTCAAAGTGAAGATGCCAACCAAAAGATGCCTCCGGCGGATTCACAAAAACAGCTTTCCGACAAAGAAAAAGAAACGATCCGGCGTTGGATTGAGCAAGGGGCCAAATACCAAAAACATTGGGCCTTCGAGCCTCCCGTACGGCCCAACCTGCCGGATTCGTCCGTTTCCAATCCGATAGATGCCTTCATTGTCGCCCGCCTCAAACATGAGATGCTCACGCTTTCGCCCGAGGCCGATCGAGAAACCCTCCTACGTCGACTTTCGTTAGACCTCACCGGCCTGCCCCCTTCTCCTCAAGAGGTTGATGCGTTCCTCGAAGACAAATCACCAAACGCCTATGAGAAGCAGGTAGAACGCTTACTAGCCTCACCCAACTATGGTGAACGGATGGCCGCGATTTGGCTGGATGTGGCACGCTACGGCGACACCAATGGTTACCTGCACGACATTCAACGCACAGGCTGGCCTTGGCGTGACTTGGTGATTCGTGCCTTCAATGAAGACATGCCCTTTGACCAGTTCGTAGTGCAACAGATTGCTGGCGACATGCTCCCCTCCGCAACGCCAGAGCAAACCCTCGCGACTGCTTTCTGCCGCAATCACCTCATCACCACCGAAGGGGGAACCATCGCAGCCGAGTACCTCAATGAATACGCGGCCGACCGAGTTCAAGCCTTTGGCACCGCATTCCTGGGATTAAGCTTCAATTGCTGCCGCTGTCACGACCACAAGTTTGATCCCCTAACGCAAGAGGACTTCTACAGTCTGCAATCCTATTTCAATTCAATCACCGAAAAGCATTCGGAAAACGATTCCTCCGCAGCCTATCCTCCAGTGATCGAAATTGCCTCACCACTCCACCCCAACGGCGATAAGGTGAAAGTGATGGTCATGCAAGAGGCAGCAGCACCAACGCCTACCTTTGTCTTGTCGCGAGGTGAATACGACAAGGCTGATAAAGCTCGGCCGGTCACTCGACGCACACCACAAATCCTTGGTCAACCTGCAAGTGATGCACCACCGAACCGTCTCGGCCTCGCGCAGTGGCTCACCGCCAAAGAAAACCCTTTGCTTGCCCGTGTAACTGTCAATCGCCTTTGGCAACGCATCTTTGGTATTGGCCTGGTAAAATCCGTGGATGACTTTGGCGTTCAAGGAGAATATCCAAGCCATCCCGAACTACTTGACTACCTTGCCATTGAATTTCGCGATGGCAATGACAACGCCAAAGCCTGGAGCACAAAGCATATCCTGCGTTTGATCGTGACAAGTTCTACCTACCGCCAAGCCTCTAAAGTTCGCGCCGACCTAATGGCCAAGGACCCCGACAATCGCCTGCTTGGTCGCTTCCCGCGTCAGCGGCTGAGTGCGGAAGAGATCCGGGATCAAGCCCTTTTTGCTGCCGGCATCCTTTCGCCTAAACTAGGCGGCCCTCCCGTGTTCCCTTATCAACCTGCTGGCCTTTGGGAGGAACGGGCTAATGAGGGGAGTAACACCAAGGTCTACAAGCGTAGCGAAGGGGAAGCCTTGTTCCGACGCAGCCTGTACACCTTTTGGAAACGAACCTGTCCGCCACCCATCATGAGCGTGTTCGATACACCCGATCGCACATCCTGTTCGGTTCGCCGGGTTTCGACCAACACTCCGCTTCAAGCACTCGCCACTCTCAATGACGAGCAGTTCCTAGAGTGTGCTCGGCTCCTCGCAACTCGAACAATGCAGGAATCGGATGCAACTCCCCAAAGGTTAACGATCCTCTTCCGCCGAGCTACTGGGAGAACACCCACCGATGCAGACTTACGCATTCTGCAAACGGGCCTGGATGAACTTCTTGTCCGCTATCGGGCAGCCCCTGAAGAAGCAGCCACGCTCTTAAAACAAGGCGTAAGCCCAGTTCCAGAAAACCTCGACAAGGCGGAACTTGCTGCCTGGATGCTGGTAGCCAATGCCGTCCTCAATCTTGATGAAACCTTGATGCGTGACTAACGCTCTCTCCAGACGACCCAATAACCATGCAACCTCTTCACGACTACTTGTTCAATCTCAATCGGCGCCAACTCCTGCGCAGCACCGCTGCCGGAGGCCTGGGGTTGCTTGGCACGACCGCCTTCCAGCAATTGATGGCGGACGAGGCCCCCAAAGCAACGCCGGAGCCGGTAAAGGGATTGCCCGGCCTACCTCACTTTGCACCCAAAGCCAAGCGAGTAATCTACCTCTATCAAGAAGGCGCTCCCTCGCAGCTTGACACCTACGACTACAAACCAGACCTGACAGCCCTCTTCGACAAAGACCTCCCGGCATCTGTGCGCGGTTCCCAGCGACTGACCGGCATGACCAGCGGAATGTCACGCTTCCCCATCGCTCCCTCGATGTTCAAATTCAATAAGCACGACAATGCGGAAGGGGGACTCTGGCTTTCCGAACTGCTGAGTCGGACTGGAGAGGTGGCGAAAGAGATTTGCGTGGTCAAGTCAATGATGACCGAGCAAATCAACCATGGCCCTGGCATCACCTTCATGCAAACCGGACATCAACTGCCTGGCCGCCCTTCCGTCGGTGCATGGCTCTCTTACGGCCTAGGGAGCGCCAATCGGGACCTACCATCTTTCGTCGTAATGATTAGCCAAGGTCGTGGACAGATGCAGGCCTTGTTTTCCCATTTATGGGGTGCCGGCTTTTTACCGGGGGAACATCAGGGGGTTCAATTCCGTGCTGGAAGTGATTCCGTATTGTTCCTCAATGACCCTGCGGGAATGCGGCGCGATGATCGTCGCAAAGTATTGGACATGATCGGCGCCCTGAATCAGCAACAAGCCGAAAAAAGTGGCGATAGCGAAGTGCTTGCGCGAATTGCGCAGTACGAAATGGCCTATCGGATGCAGATGAGCGTCCCCGAACTGACCGACTTACGCAGCGAGACGGCCGCCACGCTCGAGATGTACGGCCCTGATGTTAACAAGCCCGGAACCTATGCCTATAACTGCCTGATGGCCCGCCGCATGGCCGAGCGGGGCGTCCGTTTTATTCAGTTGTATCACCGTGGCTGGGACCATCATGGAAGCGTCCCCAAAGACCTTCCGATGCAATGCCAAGATGTTGACCAAGCTCAATCCGCACTGCTCAAAGACCTTCGTCAACGAGGACTGCTGGACGATACCCTTGTAGTTTGGGGCGGCGAATTTGGCCGTACCGTTTATTGCCAAGGCAATCTCGCACCCACCCAGTACGGCCGAGACCACCATCCACGTTGCTTTAGCATCTGGCTGAGCTGGCGGCGGCATCAAGCCAGGCATATCCTACGGCCAAACGGATGAGTTTTCCTACAATATCGCCGAGAACCCCGTCTCCGCCCACGACCTGCATGCCACCATGCTGCACTGCTTAGGCATCGACCATCAGCGATTTACCTACAAATCCCAAGGACTCGATTTCAAGCTAACGGGTGTTGAACCCTCACGAGTCATCAAGGAGATCCTGGCATAGTCCACTCCGATCGGCCTGATAGGCAACCTTCCAGCAGGCTTGGCGGTGATGCGACCAAGCCTCCTACTCCCAGGCGACATGCCGCGGTGACGTTCGTGACTTCGACAGCACGATGACTGCTCGCTTGCCATCGGTAAAGTACGGATCCCCTGTCAAGTTCCGCCGAGGAGATTCCGCCCCACAAGACCCTACTCCGCCAACATAGCCAACCGCCTCCGCCCGTTGCACGCGCAGCAAATCTTCCACGATATAGTCTCGCGCTTCATCCACATTGGGATCGACGCGGTGAGTGGTAAGATTCCAAACCTTGGTCGTAAAACGGACCCCAATATCGCGGCTAATCTGCCCAACCCAAACTGGCTGACCACCAAATTGAAGCGGGCTTAGCCAAAGTCGCAAGTGCAATCTTTCATTGATGGAACCGCGAATTCGCTGCAGAGCCACATCCTGGCTGCGACCAAACAGGTACAAAGGACTGACCGGCGAATAGCGATATTCCGCACCAAACAAGAAGGCTTTTACCGTCTTCCAGCAGGTGGCCAGCGTAATCGTCTCGCTCTCATCCCAGCGTGAAGTAAATGCGCTAAGCAAAGTCTCAAACTCACCAATCACCACAAGATTCACCGGATCGCCATGACGAAGCCCCTTGCCATTGGTTGTCGCAGCAGGCATCTCGCCCAGTCGGGTGGCCAGTACGGGCAATTCGCAGGGCACAACCTTATCTGCAGGAATCAGATCGCTGAAATCGTGCCGCAGATAATCCGCTGATATCCCCGGCACAGGGATTACAAACGTTAAATCGACCGCAGGCTCGCTGGGCGCTGAATCCAATCCCGCTAGTGTCGCCGGACCATCTTCCGTACTGGTTCCCCCGGTCGCATACAAACAGACGTGGACGGTCTTCGTCCCCGAATCAAGTGTCGTATAAACAAACCCCTCGGCAGTTTCGCCCGGCGGGATCGGTCGTAATGGAAAGCTTTGATCGCGAAAGCAATCATCCATCCGTTGATTGGCACGCGACGCAGTAAGCAACTTCAGTGGCACCAAAAGTAGCAGCGGCAAAAAGTACCAAGCAGCCACCCCGTACGCAGACAAACGCTTCAGGACCGAAAAGTGATTAATGCCTGCCGCTTCTAACGGCGTGTAATAGTGCGGATCAATATCCAGTACATACAAGCGAAGCGGTACTACATGCCGATTGGTGATCCGAAGAAATACCGGCTGGATTCCACGATGGGCCAGTGGAACGCCAAACTGCCGACTGCTCTCCTGAGAGGTCAATACAGCTGCGGTCACCTCAGCCACGTCTGTGCTCTGAGTTTGGCCGCGTGACAAAAACGAACGCAACTTCGGATCAGGCGAATAGGCGGTCGTGAAGATACGTCGCAGGACATTCAGGAGGTAATCAAACATGAATCGCTATCTTGGCTGGATGAATCGCAAACCGAAGTGATAGATCCTATCAGCCCGGCCTCCCTTAGGCGACATAAACCGGTTTACTGGGCACCCATCAAAGCTGAAAAACCATCCCAATCCGATTTCAAACCCCATCGTCAACCAGCGTCCCCGCAATACAGCCAAGCGGAATTCAGATGTTTTTTGAGCATGTTGGTGCGATAAGCGACTCATTTGTAAGCCTTGGCATACAAATGCCCCAGTGGGTGAATTCGATCCATCCACTTCAGGACGTGATGGATAGGCTGGGGCGTAAGCACATTCCCTTCAGTACGACGGCCTCAAGCTCTTGCCGTAATTTCCATTCGCTCCGGTACAAAGTGGGAAATGTAAGCAAACTTGGCATGTTTCAATGCCAGGTTACCAAGATAGGAAACTGTGGCACAAGACAAGCGGCACCGAATCACCTGGTGCTTCATACCCTGCCCCCTAAAAGCTGTCGCGCCGTTGAAAGATGCACACCTCCTCGGACACATCAAACATTCGGCCGTTTCATCGCACCTACTGTGCACCCCTCGTTATCATGAGACAAAGCGGCGAGGTAACTCTCTATTAACACAAGGTTTTCCAGCAACGCTCGGCGACGACCGCCACACCTTCTAAAACCGTTGTCTCGCTTGGCAAGCACGCACGCGTTAAACTCCCTCACGCCTCCACCCAAGTTTTCCATGGCATCAACATTGTTGTTGCTATCACGTTTTACAACAAACGCCACAGTCACGTTGCATCACGCCACCGTAGCGGTAATGATACAGTGCTCCAAGGCAGAGGCTGACACTTTTTCAGCATCTAACCAGTCAGCCCTTTAAAGCATTCATCCAAGTGATGTCTTATCTGCCCACCTTTTGATTTGCCATTAAACCTCAGGCAGTATTATGCCGACCAATATCGCTCGTACATCACCTTCTCGAGACGAACTACAACAATCCATCCACCTGCTCCGGGCAGTAATTGATAAAGCGGCCGACGGCTACTTTGTGAAGGATCTCCACGGGCAATATCTCTTTTGCAATAGCGCACTTGCTAAATTCTACGGCCGGGCCGCTGACCAGATTCTTGGCCAGGATGACTTCCGCCTCTTTGGTCCCGAAGTAGCAACCAACCTCACCGCCCAAGACCGCCACGTCCTAGAAACCCGTTCAGGTCAATCCCTGCTGCATACCGTCACCACCGGAACAACCACAGGCACTCTCGAATTCACAACTTCTCCTTTCTTGGGACAGGATGGCACCATGATTGCAATCCTTGGAGAGGTTCGTGATGTTACGAAAACAAGTAATGCGGAATGGATTCTGCGTCGCCAGCAAGCCATCCTCGAAAACATCGCCAAAGGAGCACCACTCGAACAAATCCTCAGCGATCTTGTCGGGATGATTGAACAAGAATTGCCTGGATCGGTTGGCTCGTTCCTCCTGCTGGACCCAGATGGCATCCACCTCCATGTGGCAGCGGCTCAAAGCCTTCCCCCAAGTTACAACGCCGCCATCGAAGGAATGAAGATCGGCCCCAATGCCGGCTCTTGCGGAACAGCAGCATTCCTTGGCCAAAAGGTTTTTGTTTCCGACATTGCAAACGATCCCCTATGGGTAGATTTCCGTGACCTAGCACTCCCTCACGGCCTGCGCGCGTGCTGGTCAATCCCGATCTGTTCGCGAAACAATTCGAACAACTCTGTACTTGGTACTTTTGCGGTTTACTCGCGTCAACCTGCACTACCCGATCAGCACCTTTATGAGCTCATTTCTCGCATTGAGTATTTAGCCTGCATCGCCATCGAAAATCAGCGAACCATTCAAAACCTTTCTGCCAGCGAAGTTCGTTTTCGAACCATCGTCGAAAACTGCGCCGAGGCGGTCTTCCTACATGATTCCAATGGCCAGGTGATCGATGTAAACAACCAAGCCTGTATCCATCTGGGATATTCGCGAAATGAACTCATCGGACTTTCTCCCCTTGATTTCGATCCGACCATCACTTCGGATACGATGCATTCCATTCGCACGGTATTGGACCAAGGCAAGCGAATTGTCTTCGAGACCTGTCATCAGCGCAAAGACGGAACGGTAATTCCTGTCGAAGTTCGACTCAGCCCGTTCTATCGTGATAATGCACGAAACACCATCGCATCCGTCCACGACATCACGGAACGAAAATCAGCGGAGACACAACAACGGCGGCAACAGAAGTCGCTAAATGATGCCCAGTCACTTGCGCACCTCGGTTCCTTTGATTGGAACATGCTCACCAATCAGGTTACTTGGTCTGATGAACTGTATCGCATCTACGGATACGAACCTCAGGAAGTGGATATTACTCTCGAAAGGTTCCTGAGTCACATCTACCCTGACGATTTAGAACGCGTTCAAAAGACGATTCAAAGCGCCTGTCAATCTGCGGCATCGTATCGCATGGAAGAGAGAATCGTTCGCCCTGATGGAACCGTGCGCACCCTAGAAAGTCTCGGCAATATCGTTCGCGATGACTCCGGCCAACCAGTCCGAATCATCGGTGCATGCCTCGACATCACCGACCGAAAAAACTCTGAAGACATTGTCCGCGCTAGTGAAGAACGCTATCGATCTCTCATTACCGCCATGGCCGAAGGGGTAGTATTTCAGGCCGCCAATCTGGAGATATTGACGTGCAATGCCGCAGCAGAAGAGATCCTTGGCCTGTCGGCCGATCAGATTTGCGGACGGACATCGGTCACTCCAGGATGGAAGACCATCCATGAAGACGGAACCCCTTTCCCCCCCGAGGCACACCCTGCCCTGGAAACCTTGCGAACCGGGCAACCCAGCCAGAATGTTTTCATGGGTATTCAAAAACCCGATGGCAGCCTTACCTGGATCTCGATTAACACCGAACCCCTGCTCCGCATCGGTGAAACTCAGCCTTACGGTGTTGTCTTTTCGTTTTCGGATATCACCGAGCAAAAGCAGGCCCAGGATGAATTGCGAGAAAGTGAACAACGATTACGCCTGTCACTTCAAGCAGCCAGTGCGACAGCCTTTGTCTGGGATGTGCAATCCGATTCTGTCACTAGATACTATAGCACCGAACCCTCGCTTCCTTCCAACCTCAACAACCCGGAACGTCTCGCCGATGTACGCGCAGATTCACCCCGATGATCAAGCCTCCTTTGATGCAGGGATCATGGCCTGTCTTACCCAAGGGACTGAGTACCAAAACCTTTATCGCGTAGTCCGACCCGATTCTTCCCATCGCTGGCTAGAGTCTTGGGGAACGCTCGAACGCGATTCTAGTGGCCTGCCGCTGCGTCTTCGTGGCGTTGCAATCGATGTCACCGACCGAAAGCTTGCAGAATCAAGACTCGAAGAGAATCAGCGTTTTTCCAACGCCATGATTCAAGCCACCCCAGAGTGCATCAAGGTACTCGATGAAAGTGGGGTAGTTCTCTTGATGAATCAAACTGGCCTCGACTTAATCGATGCGTCCTCGCCAACGGATGCCATTGGCAGGAACGCACTCGATCTTGTTGCTCCCACCGATCACGCCGCTTTCCTCAATTTTCACCATCGCGTATTGCAGGGCGAATCCGCAACGCTTGAGTTTGACATCATTACCCTGCAAGGTAAACGGCGAACCATGGAAAGCCATGCCGTTCCTGTTAACATCAACGGCCGACGTTCACACCTGGCAGTCACCAGAGACATCACCGACAAGCTACTTTCTCAGAAGGAACTACGAAGAACGGAAGAACTATTGCGTGCTGTGGCAGATGGAACCACCGATTGCATTTTCGTCAAAGATCAAATGGGTAGGTACTTGTTCCTCAATGAGGCAGCTGCGACCGTAATCGGAAAGCCTTTGCCGGAAATCCTGGGCCAAGATGACACGTTACTATTTGACGCCGAAAGCGCAGTAGACATCATGGCGCGAGATCGCCAGGTCATGGCAAGCGGACAGGTATACACAGGCGAAGAGACTGCGACGGCCCTCGGAATCACTCGCACCTTCCATTCGACCAAAGCCCCCTACCACGATGAACATGGAAAAATCATCGGCATTATCGGCATCTCACGCGATATTACTGATCGCAAGGCGGTCGAGCGTGCACTGCAGTTAACACAATTCAGTATCGATCGAGCCGTCGATTCCATTTTTTGGATCAATCCCGAAAGTGAGATCCTCTATGTCAACGATGCTGCCGTCCGCACCCTGGGCTACTCCCGAGAAGAGCTGATTGGCAGTACTGTTTCTGACATTGACCCCAACTTCCCCAAGGACGCCTGGCCAGCCCATTGGGAAGAAGTAAAGCGACGGGGCTCCTTCACCTTCGAGTCCGACCATGCCACCAAAGATGGCCGCGTCATCAAGACCGAAGTCACCGTTAATTACTTGCAGTACGACGGGCAAGAATACAACTGCGCCGTCATGCGCGACATTACCAAAGAAAAGCATTTGGCCGAGCAGCTGCGTCAATCGCAAAAGATGGAAGCGGTCGGACGACTTGCCGGCGGCGTAGCCCACGATTTCAACAACCTGTTGACCATCATTAACGGCTACAGCGAAATGATGCTGGATGGAATGCCGAGGTTTGCTCCCGGGCGAGAGCAACTTACCGCCATTCGCGAGGCAGGCGAACGAGCCGCCAGTTTAACGGCCCAGTTGCTCGCATTTAGCAGGAAGGCAATCGTTGAGACCAAACTGCTTGACCTCAATAAGGTTGTAGAGTCCGCCGTGCAGATGCTGCGTCGCCTGATCGAAGAAGACATTGATCTAACTGTCACGCCAGCCCCCTTAAGCATTCCTGTGAAGGCGGCACCGGTTCACCTTGAGCAAGTCATCATGAACTTGGCTCTCAATGCCAGGGATGCGATGCCCTCCGGCGGCCAGCTCCTGATCGAGACCAGCAACGTCACTCTCTCCGAAGAGGATGTACTAAACTCGCCAAACATCAAGCCGGGGCAGTACGCTTGCCTACAAGTGAAAGACACCGGCCATGGCATGACCGATGACGTGAAGGAAAAAATCTTCGAACCCTTCTTTACAACAAAAGGGGTCGGCAAGGGAACGGGACTTGGCTTGGCGGTAGTGCACGGGGTGGTCAACCAGTGTGGTGGATATATCGAAGTGGAAAGCGCACCTAATGCCGGAACTACATTCCGGATATATATTCCTCGCGCCCTGGAAGTTCCCACACAGGCAACAGTCTCTCCACCTCCTACTCAGGTCGAAAAAGCGACCGAAACCATTCTCTTGGTCGAGGATGAGGACCAGGTCCGAACCATCACACGCATTGCCCTGGAGAAAACGGGGGCCAAGGTCCTAGAGGCGGCCAGCGGCCCCCTCGCGTTAAAACTACTTGAGGAATATCCAGGTCCAATTCATCTTCTGATTACTGACGTAGTAATGCCAGGCATGGGTGGTCGGCAAGTGGTGGAAATGGCGCGCGCACGCCTTCCTAAGCTCCCCGTGCTCTATATCAGCGGCTATACCGACGACGCCGTTGTCCAACGAGGGCTAGTAGAAAAATCGGAAGCCTTTCTGCAAAAGCCCTTTACTCCTCAGGTCCTCGTCAAAAAGGTGCGGTCCATCCTGAACAAGGCCACAACCTAAATCCCTCGCCCACTCCCCTACCGACCTACATCGGGTAAAAAGAGAAGGTACAAACCCACATCCTGTGGACGATTACCTGTCTCCTTATCCACTTGCGTTGCCTTCCTGAGTCACGGAGTAAATGCCATGAAAATTGCCTCTTCGTTTGGAGCACTTTCCGTTTTTGCCGTCGCGATCCTCGGCTTAGCCATCGGCTTTCAGCCCTCTGCCAAAACCCAAGCCGCAGCCCCTGCCAGCGCCGATACCAAACCGGTCGAGCCTGACATGCATGAGTTTATGGAATACGCCTTTGAGCCTGGGTACAAGCGTCTCAAAGCAGCCATGGCCGCTGAACCTGCCGACAAGGGAGCCTGGAAGGGAATCAAAGGAGACTCGCTTACTCTAGCGGAGGCCGCTAATCTCCTCATCATGCGTGCTCCTGACAAAGATTCCAAAGAATGGACCGAAATGAGCATCGCCGTTCGTGAAGCCGGGGGCAGCCTTTATCAGGCCGCCAAAAAGAAGGACTACAAAGATGCTCGCCAGCACTTTGAGACCATGCTCAAAAAGTGCAACGCCTGCCATGATCATTTTGCCGATGGTGAACATCAGCTAAGCCCGTAGTTGCTTCTGCGGGGCAGCAAAGGCCTCTACTCTTCCCATTCAGGCAGCCCTTCTCTTCGGGGCTGCCTAGCTTGGTCAATTGCTTGGCATTCGTCAAATGCAAAGCCCTTCAAACACGACCAAGCAGAGACTTTGCAAACGTCCGTGCACGCTGCAAGTCCGCTTCATTGGGATGGTTTCGATCAATGCCACCAAACCAGGCGAGCGGCCCCACCGTATCCCATCCGCCGCAACTAAACTCACCAACAATGGTGCAACCACGCCCCTGCAGCGTCCGGCGTAAACTTCCATGAAACCAAAACCTAAACAGCGGTAAACCTGCGGTCGAAAAAACAAACGCTTTGCGCGGTCGTTGGGTTAGCTGGCTGGCCAATTTGCATAGGCCATCCGCATGTCGAGAGAAGTAAATCCCCGACCCCCATCCCAGCAGGTCATACTCGTCCAGCCGTTCCGGCGCCACTTCTTCAGGCGGTAACACTTCGGCCCCCAGCACCTCCGCCATGGCTTCCGCAATACGCCGTGTGTTCCCATGGTGTACCGAACTGCAAATCACCAGCGTTTTTAGATCGGCCATCACACGTTACCTCCCAGTTTTGGCAGACTGTCACTGATTCTGTAGCCAACACCTCATTCTCTAGGGAAACGCCGCCCATTGCCACCTGCAACCAATCCTTTTGCCTGGACGCTTTTGGGCGGCCCTGACAAGTTCGCCGGGCAACTCTTGGCAATGCGGGAAAAACTCATTTCGGAGCTGGCAGGTGTTCCACCTTGGTGCTTGACGAACGGAACCACTCAGCATAGATCGTCTACTAGTAGCATTGGCGCAGCGCTCAGCGGTATTCTAGGGGCATACCAGCCTGGCAATTACCCACCCCAAAAAACTCCTGCGCACGTCGGAAGGTCACCATGCAACTTTCCTGCCTCACTCTTCCAGGTTATCTCGCCAGCGCGATTCTGCTCTTTGCCAGCGCTGCATGTGCGGCCGACAAAGCGCAGCCCGAATCGCCAACTCTCTCTACCGCTACTCAGATTGGCTACACCCAGCTGCAAACCGATCTTCCCGGTGGGCGCCATGCTAACGTCCGTACGATGCGAGCCATGCTGGTATCGGTTGACGGCACCAAACGCCGCCCCATGGCCACAGAGCTTGCCAATACCCCCAACACTTGGACCCAGTTTTCTGGCTGGTCCCCTGACGGCAAACAGGCCATCATCACTTGCGGCTGGCAAGACCCAGAAAATGCAGCCTGGGAAGAAGAGCACAAGACCTTTCGATTTGAGCCCGGCAAGTGGTTGCTAGACACACACCTCCTCGACATCGCATCAGGCCGACTGACCAATGTGACCTCCGTTGACCGGGTAAGCCACTACAACGGCGGCCTCTTCTTCCTCCCCGACCGACGCGGCCTCGGATTTACACCCTTGATCAATGGCATCTCCAAGCCCTACATCATGGACCTCGACGGCCACAACAAACGGGACGTCTCTGATAAAGATGCTGGCTTCACATACGGCTACAGCGCATCGCCCGATGGCAAGCTCATTAGCTATCACGAAAACTACCAGGTCTATATTGCCAATGCCAATGGCACTCACAAATTACACATCAAAACGGGGCACCCGTTTGATTTCGCACCACGCTGGTCACCCGATGGTGAATGGCTCCTCTTCGTCAGCGGCGAACACTACAACTGCCATCCTCATATTGTCCGCCGTGATGGCTCCGGCTTAAAGAAGGTCGCTGATCGCGGTGGCTATCGAGGCGTGACCGAATTTTTAGACGTTTTCGATTTCCACGGCGGCAGCAGTGATGTTCCTGTCTGGTCTGCCGACGGAAAGACGATCTTCTACACGGCTAAGGTGGATAGCAACGTCGAGCTGTTCCAGGTAACGCTTGAAGGAAAACAAACCCAGCTCACCCAGTCGCCGGAGGGAACTCAGCACTACCATCCCACACCCTCGGCCGATGGCAAGTCCCTTCTCTTTGGCTCCAAGTGCAATGGCATTCGACAACTCGTTGTCATGAACCTCGCAAACCGAAGCCAGCAACCAATCACCGACCTCAAGCCCGGACAAGGTGCGATGTGGCCCCACTGGCAGCCCTCGCCAACACCTGCAACTGCAACTGTCGCTCACAACAACGCCCGCAAACGGCGCATCCTCTATAACTTTGACGGAGACTCCTGCCTTTCCACGAAGGCGAACGGCAAAGGCCCCGTCGCCGTGGATTCTGCCGACGTAAAGCAACTCCTCGAAGAGGTCGCTTACCCAACAAGTCGCGTCGACACGATCCTCGTTTGTATCAACGCCCAGGTAATGTACTACCCCACCCAGGTCGGTACGATGCGTGGCACCTTATCGACTGCCGAGGAACGCTCCCAATGGCCCCCTTCCGAAAAACAGCGATTCCAAAATCTCAAAGCATTCTTCGACGCCGGCAATGATCCCTACGCAATCATGCTGGCCGAGGCCAAGCGTCGTGGCCGTGAGGCATTGCTGACCTTTCGCATGAACGACGACCACGGAAACGACTTCCTCCGAACACAGTTCCTCGTCGACCATCCGCACTGGACCCTTGGTACGCAGCAGTACAAGGGCAAAGGAGCCATGGATTTTGGCCAGGAAGAAGTGCGTGAATACACGTTCCGCCTCATCCAGGAGGCGGTGCAACGGTACGACTCCGATGGGATCGAGCTCGACTTCAACCGTTTTCCCGCCTTCTTCAAAGACGGCACCACTGAGGAACGTGTCACCAAGATGAACGACCTCGTCAAGCGTGTTCGAACAATGCTCGATACGGTTGGCAAAGAACGCGGCCGCCATCTAATCCTGGCTGTCCGTGTCCCTTCCAATTATGGCCGCACGCCACCCACTCCCAAGTCCTCTCGCCAAATCGGTTGTGACATTCCCGCCTGGGCCCAAGCAGGATGGATCGACTTCGTCACCGTTTCAGAATTCCTGTTTGAAAAGGGGGATCTTCCACTAGCAGAATGGAAGCAGGCCATTCCAACCATCCCCGTCTACGGCGGGATCGAATGCAAAAAGCCAGGCGCCCCCAAGAACCTCGCTGCCGATGAATATCGCCAGGCGGCAAGCAATCTAATCAAGGCTGGCTCGGATGGGATCTACCTATTCAACTTCTTCACCTCACGGGAAGAAGGAGAAAACGCCTACGAACCGCCTTTCCAAGTCCTTCAGGACTTGGGATCATTACCGGAACGTCCCTAAACGCCCCCTCTCCCTCACAAGGCGCTCCATGGTGACACTCCGATTTCTCGCAGCGCAATTCCTGTTTGCAATCATCCTCCTGGCTTCTGCCTCGGCCAAGGCAGAAGAGCCCTCACGCTTTATAGACAAGATCCAGCCGCTGCTGGAAGGCAAGTGTATCTCCTGCCATGGTCCGGAAAAGCAGGAAGGAAACCTGCGGCTCGATTCCCTAATGGCAGCTCAGGCCGGCGGAGACCGCGGCCCTGCTATCCATCCAGGCGACCTCGAGAAAAGCCTGCTAGTCAAAGCCATCACGTTTCTCGACCCCGACTTGCAGATGCCCCCCAAACAAAGGCTGACCGAGGAAGAGGTTGCCACCCTTACCCAGTGGGTCCAAGAGGGCGCCCCCTGGCCTGAGCCAGCCGTCGTCCTTTTTGAAGACGATCCAAAGTTCCTCGCGCACCTCACCGGCAATAATGGCACCGCTCGCCTGATCACAGACGATTCGTTTTCTGGCAAGGCCGCCTTCGCGGTAACTCCCTTGCAGCGTGAGGGCGCCAAAATCCCCGGTTGGGCATTTCCCATTCGTGAAAACCCCAAGCCGGGCGAATACCGCTACCTGCGTTTGGCCTGGAAGAAACGAGGCGAAGGAAGCATCATGCTTGAACTCGCCGCGAGCGGCGTCTGGCCCGACGCCAAAGTCCCAGCGGGCCGTTATGTTGCCGGCAAGAACACGACCGGCTGGGCGGCCCATTCCATGAGCGATGTCGCCCCAAACCAATGGTCAACAGTCACCTTCGACCTGTGGAAAGACATCGGCAATTTCACTTTGACCGGTCTTGCTCCCACCTGCGATCGCGGCGAAGAAGCCTTTTTTGATGCCCTACTCCTTGGACCTTCGATCGCGTCGCTGGATGCTTATCGCCCCGGGATGAACGCCACAGACGATGGCCAGAACCCTATTGGTGATGCCTTCACCGACAAACGCAATCCCATTCGCAAGCTCTTCCGCGGCGAACGACTCGATCTTTGGTCGCTAAAAAAGCCCATTCCTTCACCTCCTCCCACGCTTCCCGGCGTCTCCAATCCCATCGATGCCTTTCTGCAAACTGCACAAGCCAAATCCGGCATCACTCCTTCCCCCGAAGCAGACCGACGCACGCTCATTCGACGGCTAACGTTCGACTTAACGGGCCTACCTCCCACACATCAAGAGGTTGACACCTTTCTCGCCGACCAATCGATCGACGCCTACGACAAGCTCGTCACCCGACTCCTCAATTCCCCCCATTACGGCCCAAGGCAGGCACGACTCTGGCTTGATGTCGTGCGATACGCCGACACCCACGGCTATGAGCGCGATGAATTCCGCACGCTTGCTTGGCAATATCGTGACTACGTCATCCGCGCCTTCAATCAAGACAAACCCTTTGATCAATTCATTCGCGAGCAGATCGCCGGTGATGAACTGCTGGCCGCCAAACATCCCGAGCAGCCCCGCCTTCCGTACACCCCTGATGAAGCGGACCTACTCATCGCTACCGGCTATTTAAGGCTTGGCCAGTGGGACAGTACCGCCACCATCTTCCAGGAAGAAGATCGTTTGCGTGCCGAGCAGATGGCAGACCTTACCAACACGACGTCAGCGGCCTTTTTAGGCCTCACCATGTCATGCTGCCAGTGCCATGACCACAAATACGATCCCCTCTCGCAAGCCGATCACTATCGCCTGCGTGCTTTCTTCGCAGCGGTCACCCCGCATGATGATCTCGCCATCTCCTTAGCGGATGAGCAAGCCGAGATCGAACAACACAACGCAAAGATTGACGACCAATCCGCTCCCCTCAAGGCCGAACAGTCCACACTCGCCAAGGACAACAAATCGCGACACGATGAACTAATGGCCCAGCTAAACCAACTCGAGTCCCAAAAGCGAAAGCCACGCCATGCGATGGGTGCCACCGATTCTGGCTCCACGCCTGCCCCAACGCACGTTTTTTATCAAGGAGATTTCTCCTCCCCGCGCGACGAAGTCCTGCCCGGCTTCCCCTCAATCTTTACCCCTGCCCCATCAGCGCCACAGCCCCCTGCCGGCACCACCACCGGCCGGCGTCTCGCACTAGCGAACTGGATCGCCTCCTCTGAAAATCCCTGGACGGCCCGCGTCATCGTCAATCGCATCTGGCAACAGCATTTCGGAACGGGGCTCGTCGCCACCCCCAACGACTTTGGCTATAGCGGTGCTCGCCCCACGCACCCTGAGCTACTCGACTGGCTCTCGGTTGACTTCACCAACCATGACTGGTCCATCAAACAGCTACATCGCCAGATTGTCACCTCCGCCGCCTATCGACAATCCTCCCTAGAAACGCCAAACCAACGCCAAGTCGATCCCGATAACCACTTGCTCTGGCGGCAAAACGTTCGCCGCCTCGACGCTGAAACTCTGCGTGACAACCTCCTGGCCGTCTCCGGCCTGCTAAAGCCCTACGACGCTGGTAAGCCCCTTTGGCCTGCCGTACCCGAAGAACTTCTCAAAGCCCAACCTGCAATCCTCGAAGCCGAAAAAGGGGGCGACGCAGGACGTATGCAAGGTTGGTACGCCGATCCGATCGATCAAACGGATGTCCGCAGCATCTTCCTCGTGCGCAAACGCTGCTTGCCCATTCCCTTCCTCCAAGCCTTCGATCTCCCCGATACGACCGTCTCCTGCGCACGTCGCGACTCGACCGTCGTTGCCCCCCAAGCCCTCATGCTCCTCAACAGCCCCGAAGCCCTTCGCTATGCCCAAGCCCTCGCAGCCAAACTCACCAAGGCCACCGACAAGCTTCTCCTTGAAGAGCCCGTCCAGATCGATCCTCTAGTTGATAATCTTTTTCGCGAGGCCTTAAACCGCCTTCCGACGGCCGATGAACGTCAATTATCAACCGACCTTCTACTCCGTCATAAAAAGCAGCATGATGCTGCTGGTGACCTCGCTCCCTTGCTTGCTTTCACTGATCTGTGCCGTGCCATTCTCAACCTGAATGAATTCGCTTACGTCGATTAACCGCTCCTCTTTTCCAAAGTTCCCTCTCCCATGCTAAAGCCTCGTCGAGACTTCCTGACCCATGCCGGGGCCGGCTTTGCTGGCGTTGCTCTCAGCGCGCTCCTCGCAGAGGAACTCGGTGCCGCTGCGCCGCAGCCTCACCTGATCGACCCTCTACAACCACTTGCCCAGCGACCGCCGCACTTTGCCCCCAAGGCCAAACAAGTCATCTTCCTGTTTCAATACGGGGGTCCCTCCACCTTCGACCTTCTCGACTACAAGCCCGACCTCCTCAAGTTAAACGGCAAGCCCGTCCCCGAGTCCCTCAAAAAGAACCCCGACAAAGTTGGCGGCGTCTTCAATCACTGCAAAGATGAACTGATGGCAGGACCTTGGAAATGGTCCCAGTACGGTCAATCGGGTCACTGGGTTTCCGAACTGCTTCCGCATACCGCCAAGCAGATCGACCAACTATGCCAAGTCCGCTCGATGTTCAGCGAGAGTTCCAACCACGCTCCTGCCACCTACCTCATGAACACCGGAGCGATCCTGGGGGGAAAGCCCAGCCTGGGCTCATGGGCTACCTACGGCCTGGGCTCCATCAATCAAAATCTCCCTGGCTATGTCCTCCTTTATAAGGTTGGCGGACTCGGTGGTTCAGCCAACTGGAGCAACGGATTCCTTCCGGCAGCATTTCAAGGAACGCAGTTTCGGCATGAAGGCTCCCCTGTCCTCAACCTCCAGCCCCCCAGCGAGCTCGCGCCGGTCCAGCGCTCTACGCTCGACTTCGCCCAAGCACTCAATCGCAAACATGCGGCCCAGCGTCCCGGCGTGCTCGATCTCGATGGCCGAATTGCCTCCTATGAGCTTGCCTATCGCATGCAATCCGCCGCCCTCGACATCGGCGAGCTTTCCCAGGAAACCCAGGCGACGCAAGATGCTTACGGCCTAAACGACCCTAACAGTTCTAAGGCCCTGTTTGGACGAATGTGCCTACTTTCGCGTCGCTTGGTCGAAAAGGGAGTCCGATTCGTCCAGCTCTACAATGCGGTCGACAAACTTGGGTGGGACGGGCACGAAAACAACACCGACTATCACCAGCGCAATGCGGCCCAAACCGACCAGCCCGTTGCTGCCCTCTTAGAAGACCTCAAACAACGCGGCCTGCTAGATACCACCCTGGTGGTCTGGGCAGGTGAGTTTGGCCGCACTCCCATGATGCAAGGGAACCAAGGCCGAAACCATAACCCGTATGGATTCACGATCTGGATGGCCGGTGGTGGCGTAAAGGCAGGTACCGTCATCGGTGCCACGGATGAAATCGGCCTGCGAGCCATCGAACAGCCCCAGCCCATCAAGAACCTCCACGCGACCATTCTTACCGCGCTCGGCCTAAACCCAGACGACCTATTTTTTGAGCACAACGGCCGCCAAGAACGCCTTACCGGCGTCGCCCAAAGCTGGAAGACCATTCCCGGTGTTTTTTCCTAACGTTCAAACCACATCTCCCCCACCTGACGATCACCATGCACCCAACCATCCATCGCCGCGATTGGCTCAAGTCTGCCGCACTCCTTCCCAGCCTTGCATTTACTTCCCCCTGGCTTTCACGGCTTAACGCGGCCGCCCCTGCGCCGCCACAACCTCTCGACATTGGCTCGCGGCGGGAACTCTTTATGGATCGCTTTCTTATCGAGCGGCTCGACAACCTCTCGCAAAAACTTCATGATCCGCAGCTGAGCTCCCCCGATGACCGAGCCCGCCAACGACCTGGAATATGGCACGGTCATCAAAGATGGCGAACTCTTTCGGCTTTATACGCGCGACGGCCGTGGCGCAAAGTTTGACGGCGATCAACCCGAGGTCACGCGCTACTGCGAAAGTCGCGACGGCATCCACTGGACCAAGCCCAACTTAGGCCTGATCGAGATCGATGGCTCCAAAGACAACAACGTCATCCTGCACGAGGCCCCCTTCTGCCACAACTTCTGCCCGATGTTGGACAGTAATCCGGCAGCATCTCCCGAAGCTCGCTTCAAAGCGCTTGCCGGAACCGTCAAATCAGGCCTTTACGCCTTTACTTCTGCCGATGGTATCCACTGGAAAAAACTACGGGATCAGCCGGTCATCACCTACACCAAAGAGTACGCTTTCGATTCCCAAAACGTTTCCTTCTGGTCCGAGGCCGAAGGGCAATACGTTTGCTATTTTCGTCACTTCCTCGATAGCAAACTCCGGTCGGTCTGCCGCACCACGTCCAAGGACTTCATCACTTGGACTCCGCCGATCCCGCTTAGGCCCAACTTCCCCGGCGAACATATCTACACCACGCTCACGCATCCTTACTTCCGCGCCCCGCACATTTACATCGCCACTCCGACCCGATTCCATCCTGAGCGCGGTGAAAGCACCGACATCCTCTTTATGACAACGCGGGGCGACGCCCCCTACGACCGCACTTTTCGCGAGGCCTTCATTCGCCCCGGCCTAGATCCCAACCGCTGGGGAAATCGCTCCAACTACGCCGCGCTCAATGTCGTCCCCACCAGTGCCACAGAGATGTCGATCTACACCACCCCCTTCCGCCGCTTCACCCTGCGAACCGACGGCTTTGCCTCCGTCCATGCAGGAGCAGATCCTGGAGAGCTATTCACCCATCCACTTCGTTTTTCCGGCAATAACCTCGTCATCAATTACGCCACCAGCGCCGGCGGTAGCATCAAGGTCGAACTGCAAGATCTCAATGGCCAACCTATCCCCGGCTTCCTTCTTTCAGACTGTCGCAACCTCGTCGGCGATACCATCGAGCAAACCGTCTCTTGGAAGAAGGAGAGCAACCTTGCCTCTCTCGCTGGCCAGCCCATCCGCCTCCGCTTCCTCATGCAAGAGGCCGACCTTTACGCGATCCAGTTTCGTACAGAGTCAACAGTCCGCTCTTAGTGACCACCACTTTTCAAGATCGCCACTGTCACCTAACGAATATCAACCCTTGCACGAAACCAACACATTTGCGCCTAACTTCGATCGCGCCGCTTGACTGGAGCCAGTATGTGCATGTTCCCTTGCCCGGTTATCTCCGTGACTGACACGCAGATTTTCGCCCGCCTTAGCGGCAACGGCACGCAATTCCTTGCGTACCAAATGACTTACAAGTCAGATCAGCCCAATGCAATGATCCTCCCCCTTCCCGTAAAGCAGCCCGCAGAAGAAGGCGCCGTTCGATTCATCGACCTAAAACATTACGAGACATTTTTTGACGACCTCGATAAGGGTTTTCCCCTTCATCGGGGTGCCGGCATCGGCTGTGCCGAACCCACCAAATCCGCCTCACGTTCAGGCTTAGAAGTTATCAACGTCGGCAATTACATCGCCTCGTTCGTTCCAACCCTCTCCGATTTCAGTCGATTAGACGCTCAATTCAGACTGCCAGACGAAACCTGGGCAAAGCTCCCCAGCTATAAAGACTTTGGGTTTGCCGTCTTCCAACTTGCCCAAGGCAACCTAAAACCACATCCCATGGCTTTTGAGTTTCCAACCACCCAAAGCGATTTATTTTTCCCCACAGTCCATGTTCACGATGGTGAGGTTCACGAGTCCGAAGAATTCGATCACACCCTTTACCTGCAGCATGCAGGCTTTGACAGCAGAGTTTACGACTACCAGAATTCGTACATTGAGGACAAGTCAACCGGCTTGATCCGCTCAAAACATCAAGCATCCCACTTCTGCAATGTCAATCAGTCCGCTGGCCTCGTGGACGGCAACTTGCTCGTTCATCGAAAATTCCTTAGCGGGACTTTGCCCAATGCCGACACCATCATCAAAGTCTCGGGCGATCCATCTAGGCCAACTTTCAACTATCGCCGTTTGACCTCTTATGCCCCATGGCTGGTGATAGTGGCCGCGATAGGCTGGATTTTTCATCGTCGATCAAAAATGAAGGCGATTCGCAAATCGCCACCAGAAGACTCCGCCGGCACCAACGCAACCTAACCATCATCCGCCTCGGTATCCCCACACAAATTGCCAACCTTCACACCATCTCATTTCTTATCGCGCACCATTTCCTCTCGAAGATGTTCCACGCCCAAAGGCCTCATCCACTTTATTGCGCAATGGCATCGGGGCCTGTCGCTAATTTCTTCTCTTGGGCCAAGCTGCGATACTTGCCACGGCGATAGGTATCGGTGTACCGATAGATGCGTTCCTTCTCCATTTCATTGTTGCTCCCCGTCCCAATGAGTGCCGTATACGTGTAAAACGTCACGACAACCTTCTCTTTTTCCATCCGCACTTCTGGCGCCCAGTTTTTAGGCTGCTCACTAAGCCATTTCCAATCGCGCAGCTTGCTCCTTGGCCGTTCAAATGGCTCGGCATTTTCATCTGCCGCCCCCTTCCAGGGACTTTGGTCCAATATCGTTTGCATACCCCATTTGATCCCATGCCAGCCACCGCCAAACTCACGAACCTCACGTCGCAATAGTGACGCGTGCAAATAAGACGCTGGCGAATCATCCCCCTCAATGACTTCCATCACATCATCCAGCGCATCCAGTGGCTTAGGGGGATTCAAAAAATGAGATTCCAGCCGCGGGCAATCCTCCGCCTCCGGGTAGGCCGCATCTTGGGGAAGTGCCCAAACAAACCCATTGGAGTTCCCATCTTCTTTGAAGATATACGCCCGCAGCACATACCCTTCGCGGACCTTCAATTCTGGAAAGGCCGAAAGAATCTTCATCGGATCGACACGACTCTTCGACCAACCATTGGGTGTCTCTTGCGGCAGTTCACCAATCGCCGCTACCTTACGGCGGACCTCTCTAATCTCCCGCGCGCTAAAGTGCTTGACCTGCACCTCCCCTTGCCCCGCCTGGGGTTCATCCCCCCAAACAAGATGCAAACAGGATGCTCCCAGAACTACCACTGCCAAACCAAAAGCACCAAGCTTCGCGAATTGACTTAACATCAGACTTCACCCCTATCAGCAATAAGCTCCAGCCAGCCACGCTACCGCCACAGACGACTTCGATCGCAAACCGCATACCCATATCGCAACTCCACGACACTCAAACTACCCAGATTCACACGCCGCAGAAAAGTGCGGAAAACAAACGCTCTTTCTAGGCAAAACCGCTGTTTTCAAGATCCTCGGCTGTGCTCTTCAGCACACCTGCGCAGCGACCGCCCACTTCAAAAGATTGCCTCCCCAATTCACTCCGCTACAATGGCGAAGTACCGCACAACTAGTACGTCCTACAATTTCCCCGTTAACCCCAAGGCTTTACTTCATGCGTCTCCAATTCCTGCGCACCTTTACGCTGATGTTTGTTGGCCTCAGTGCCTGCCAACTAGGCTTCCCCTCACTTTCTCAAGCCGATGAATGGCCCCAATGGATGGGCCCCAAACGTGATAACATCTGGCGCGAAAAAGGGATCATCGAAAAAATCCCCGAGGACGGTCTCAAAGTCCTTTGGCGTGCCAAAGTCGCTGGCGGCTATGCCGGACCTGCCGTCGCCGGTGGCCGCGTCTTTGTGGCTGACTATGTAACTGCCGACAACGTCAAGGTCGACAACTTCTCTCGCAAAGAATTCACCGGTACCGAACGCGTTCTCTGCCTTGACGAAAAGACCGGCAAACAAGTCTGGCAGCATGTGTACCCCGTCAAGTACACCGTCTCCTACCCTTCCGGTCCCCGCGTCACCCCGACCGTTGATGGCGATCGCGTCTATACCATTGGTACCGAAGGCGACCTCTTCTGTTTTGAAGCCGCCACCGGCAAGATCCTGTGGTCCAAGGACTTCAAGAAAGAGTACAACACCAAGGCTGCCCTCTGGGGTTTCGCCAGCCACCCTCTGATCGATGGCAACAAGCTGATTTGCATCGCCGGTGGCGAAGGCACCCATGCCGTCGCCCTTGACAAGCTCACGGGTAAAGAGATTTGGCGCAATGGCACCGCCCCCGAGCAAGGCTATTCACCACCAGTAATCATCAATGCCGCCGGCAAGCGTCAACTGGTCCTGACTCAGCCCAACCAAATCCGCGCTCTCGATCCCGAAACGGGCGAGACCTACTGGACCACCCCCTACAGCGCTGACAACGGCTCGATCATCATGACGCCGATCCACTGGAAGGATTACCTGTTTGTCGGTGGCTACAGCAACAAGAACTTGCTGCTCAAACTCGCCAGTGACAAGCCAGGAGTCGAGGTCGAATGGAAAGACGCCAACAAGCTAGGCATCTCCCCCGTCAACGTCCAGCCTCGTATGGATGGCGATACCCTCTATGGTTTTGACCAAGATGGCCAGCTCATGGGAATCGAACTCCCCAGCGGCAAACGGCTCTTCGAAACCTCCGCCCCTATTACCAAGCGTAAGCAAGGTTCCGGAACGGCCTTCCTCATCAAGCACGAAGATCATTACTGGATGTTTAATGAACTTGGTGAACTCGTCCTCGGCAAAATCTCCCCCGACGGCTTTGAGGAACTCGGCCGTACCAAGGTGATTGAACCCACCAACAATGCCTTTGGCCGTGATGTAGTCTGGTGCGCCCCAGCCTTTGCCAACAAGCACATGTACGTTCGCAACGATGAAGAGTGCATCTGCATCGACCTTGCAAAATAGGCCGTTTGCAACTCAAAAAGCCCCGTGGCCGGCGATCCACTGCTTGGTGAATCGCTGGCCTTTTTTATGCGCATAGCAAACCGGGCTTACTTCCCCTTTTGCTTTTCGAGAAACGGCCACATTGTCGAATGATATGCCTTGTGGTCGCCGCCATGATCAGCCAACGGCATGATCACAAGCTGCTTCTCCCCTTGCATCTGATTACAAGTCGCCAGCACACCTTCTGCCGGACATACCGTATCCGCTAGGCCAATTCCGACCAGCGCCGGAACCTTCACCCGCGTCGCAAAGTTCATCGCGTCAAAGTACCTAGCGGCATCGAGCATCTTCTGCTCATTCTTCCCCTGCCAGGTTCGACCCGCCCAATTCGGCCAGCCCGGCGCACGCCCCACCTGCTTGCCTGTATGATCGCAGCCCGCAGGAACACTTGCCGCCAGCGCCGTAACTGCCGGATGAATCCCAGCGGTCACAATCGCCTGGTATCCACCCTGGCTTCCCCCATGCACCACTAGCGCCCCATCCTTTTTCCAGTCAGGGTGCTGCGTAAGATAGTCAACCGCTCGCCGACATGAAAGGAACATTCGCAGGAAGTAGCTCGTCTCGCGATCATCATTCCCAATCCCCGGATAATCATTGAGCTCCTTCCCTGCCTTGGCCTGATAAAAGGCTTCCTTCTCATCAATCGGCAAGTCATGTGCCGAAATGTTCATCGCCAGCCACCCCTGCCGTGCATACCCTAGCACCCAGTCCTTTTGCAGCGGATAAACCCCTGCCCATTGCACTTGTAACAGAGCTGGCAAGTTCGTCTTTCCAGCAGGTTTGGCAATCTGCCCATAAATCTTCGTTCCGCGAATATTCCCTAGCGTGATCTTGTAATACTCAACCTTGTCATCTCCCACATCCACACGCTCTAGCTTGGCATCCATCGGAACCGCATCAAGCTCCGCGATCTTGGCTTTCCAAAATGCGTCAAAGTCCTCCGGTACCGGCGCCGATGCCACAATCTTCTCCGGCGCAAATGCAGCGCCGCTAAACACCACCATCTCCTTGTCCGCTCCGGCAGGTTTAAACTTCACCTGCGCCAACAGCGTTCCCACATCTTCGCGTTTGCCGCTGAACTGCGACTTCCCTTCTGTCAGGGCCAACTCTCCCTTGGCAACTTCTTTCAGACCACCAAGCAGCACCGCGTACGAAGCAGTCCCTGCCAGCGGCTTATCATCCTCCGTGATGGTAACACTCCACGTCACCGTATCCCCCGGCTGGTAAATGCCCGACGCCACATTCGGGATCACCTGAACCTTGGGAGCCGCTTCACAGACGGCCATCGTCCAGCAAAAACTCACCACCAAGCTCAACCAACCCGCACACCGTTTCACCATAGTCGATAACCTCCAAGAAGATGCAGCAAAAAGCGTCGCTCCGCTGTTTTAGCCCATTGCTTGGCCTCACGCCAGTTACAGTGACGCCTCAAATTGCCCTCAAAAGAAAAGGGCAACGCATCGCCTAAGAAATGCCATTTACGGCGTGCGAATCAGCAGCTCTCCCAGCAATTCCGGCTCAGGAAAATTGCCCAGCATATAAGTATTCCGGCCATCCTCAATGACGACCTTTCGTACCACCGGTGGCCCCACCACGATCCCTGCAGCATTGGCCGGATCAAGCGCAATTTGATGCTCACCGGCCGGCAATTCGATTCGCAGCACCTGAATTTTGTCCGGCAACAACTGCCACGATCGCGTGTCAGGCTTCTCCACGGCTTCCCAGACCATCTCCGTTACATCCACCAAAACATTGGGGAACGATTGCTTCGATACCCCCATCGATTGCTTGGCCGCAACGGCAGCCCCCTTCTTAACAATTCGACGTGCGACAGCCTTTCCCACAATCTGTGGGAAGATTGCCGCATACTGCTCGGTAGCCAACTTCGTCACATCCGTGATCGTTTGGGTCATTCCAATCGGCTGCTCATCCACTGCTACGCCAATACCAGCAACGCGATTCGCCTGGGCCATCACCTGTGGCACTTCGATCGGAGCAATGCTGTACGGAACACTCGGGTCACAAGTCATCCCCAGCACAAACGAGGCCGCTTGCAACGCTGCCGAAGATGGAACCTCAACCACCGCTTGTTTCACAGGCCCCTTCCCCACCAAGGCAAACACATACAGCACTCCATTCCCCTTCTGAGAGTGAACGCCACTACGTGCCCGCTCCAAATCGACAGGCCCACTAACAAACTCGGGCTGCCAACTGCATACTTCCACATAAGATCGCTCAACATCATCATACGACCGATGTGTTGACTCCCTTAAGATGCCCCGCAAATACGGCGCCAGGGCCACTCGCTGGTAATGCTGCTTGGGGTTTTCGCCATCCGGTCCCTTTCCCGCATCAATGATCTTCTGCTGCTTGTCGATCATCTGCAGGCAATACGCCTCGGTGTCGCCTCCATCTTCAAACAGGTTGGACAGCGCCAAAAAGGCCCGCACCAAAACCTTCTCGTAATCTTCCCCCTCATACGCAATCGCATTTTCATCCGTCAAATACGATCCCGTCCGCTCGGTTAGTCCCTTCCCCTCATTCGCATCAAATTGGTCGCGCACCTCGCGCAGCTTCTGTTCGGCCGTGCGCGCGTCCCCCCTGGTCAAAGCAATGATCGCTTGATCCAATTTGAACATATCTTTTGCTTGGCGATCTTTCTTCACCGCTTCTGCGGCCATCGCTTCGGCCTTCGGCAGATCGCCGACATAGAATGCATGCCGAATTTGCTCCGCCCGTGTGGTGTAGCGTGCACACCCACTGTTCAGCAGCACTCCGCAGGCAAAGAAGAGAAGCACCGCGGCATAACAGCCACTCTTTCGCGTGCTTCTCATTCGTGACGACTCCTCAACCCACACAACCCATCATCGACGAACCCCGTTCAGCACCGCTCTTACTTGCCGAACGGCCACCCTTTCGACAATGTCCGGCTCGTCCAAGAGTGATGATACCCCTTGCTGATCGTTGCCGACTGCTTGTCCTGTTCGCCCGTATTCACGTTGATAAGCTCCAGCGTCAACAAATAGTCGCGCTGATAATCCTTATTCGACTCCGTCGTCCCCGAAGTCAGTTTGGCAAAAAGCAAATAGTCAAATGGCTGTCCTTGTCGCTGCAGGGCTGCTGTAAATGCGGCCATATGATCCGGCAGCAACAACTGGTCCGGACGCAGGCGTGCTTCACGCAGTCCCGCTTCGACATACCGGCCGTTAATCGAGGTTACGCTCGGACTTTCCAAAAGCTGCGAATCGATCTTCTCATAGATCTGCGCTTTAAAGTCACCAATCTCTTCGGCCGTGTAGTTTTCTACACCCACAAAGCAGACCCGAATCCGGTCCGGCGGTGCCATCTCATTCGAACCAGAAACCTGAACATGTTCAGGAACCTGATGCCGTGCCAGCAACTTGCTCACCGACTCTTCAATCAGTGGCCCATACGTCTCTTGGCCGGCCTTGTGGCTTCCGACCATTTGCTTGTCGCCTGGCTTGATGACGCGGGCATACTGCTTGCCGCCCTTGCAACCCACCAAGAAACCAACAACGGTGCACACAGTAAAGACGGCGCACCACACTCGAATATCATGACGCATGGGAATCCTTTCCCGATCAATCGCATAAGGCAACAACTCGCAACCTCACTAACAGGAACCATCCTTGGCCCTGCTTATTCCATACGCTCGGCGGACAATTCCTCTTGCCCGTCACTAGGCAAGAACACTTCATCACCGCGCGCAAAGGTTGCTTTCTTTCATATCGACCAACTTCCGCCCTTCCCTAGGAAGGGCTCACGGAATTACGCATCGGCCGACCCAAGATCATAAGCCAACGCACTTTACAGAGCGAGATCAAACGACCTTGCATCCCCGCTTCAATGCCTAAAATCCCTCAGCAGCGGCATCTCGCTGAGCACGCATGTACGCCACTTTGCGCAGGCGCACATGCCGATTTACGTTCGTTTTATGCTGAGCACTACATTGCCAGCCTATTTCGCCGGCAAAGACTCCAGGTAAGCCAAGATCGCAGCAAGCTCCTTTGCCGTCAGCTTGTCAGCCAATCCTTGTGGCATCACCGACAGCTCTTTCTTTTTCCGCTGTTCGATCGAGTCCTTAGGAATCACAGTGGTCACACCATTGCCGGCCCGCAATTCCACTTCTTCGCCGGACTCTCGCACCACAAAGCCCTCATACGTCAGCCCTTCATCCGTCACAAAGAGCTGCGTCTCAAATCCTTGCGCGATTTTCGCACTAGGACGCAAGATCGACTCGACCAGTTCCGGCCGTTTGTACCGTGCCGATATGCCAGCCAACAGCGGCCCCTTCAAAGGCTGCCCAGCGGCCGTCGTATGACAGCTCACACACCCTTGGCGTGCAAATAGCCGTTCACCAATCTTTTTATCACCTGCTTCGCTTAGCACAAACTTCGTGACATCTTCAATCGCTTGCGTATTGATCTCCACACGTGGCTTCCCATCGTTGACCAATCCCACATCCAACCCCAGCGATTGATAAGCCGCATTGGCTGCTTGCTTAACGGTCTCATCCTTGCTCTCACGCAAGTGGCCAATTTCAAGGGCGTACTTTTCCAGCTTCGCCAGAGCAACCCCCTTCAGCAACGTCGGAGCAGCCGCCGGATTCATCCAGCTCTTCTCCAGCCACTTCGCCACATCAGCCGCTCCACCATAGTTTTCCGCAACCAATAGCGCAAAGGCTCCCCATAACTTGGCCGGCCCCTTCACCTCTTCCGATACGACAGCCTGTTGCCACTTGGCCACATCCGCCACAATCTCCTTGCGTTTGGCCAACTCGATACACTCGCTCACCAAGTCATTGTTCGGATTGCTTTCTGACAACACGGCTGCCGCCGTACCAATGGCAAGCTCTCGCTGCTCTGGGTTCTGGTAACCTTGCAAGGTTCGCAGGGCCGCCAATCGCTGCGGCACCTCTAGCCCCGAATTCGTCACCATCTGCGCCACAATCGCCAGTGCCTCTGTCGGCAACTCCTTCTTCCCCAGTAGCAATCGCCCGGCCACCATGGCCGATTCCGGCGAATCCTTAGCCAGCTTCAAAACAATCGCCGTCGTATCTCCCAGTTCAACACGGTGCCGCTGCAGTTCCAGCAGCAACCATTTCGCATCGTCACCTTGGCTGTTAGAAAGCCGGTTTACCAAAAAGGCCTTCGCAGCTTCCGTCCCCGACCAATCGGTCAGCTTGTAATAAGGGCCACGTGTGTCAGGTCGCGTCCCCCACCAAGAACCATCCCACGTCGCTTCCGTCTGGGTCAACCGGCAAATGGCCGTCAAAATCGGCTGCACTTTTTCAGCAGACATCGGCTGACTTGCAATCGCCGTCAACTCCTTCAGCACCGATTCCTCATGCATCCGCCCCAAGGTCCGAGCAATGCTTGCAACCGCTCGTTCATTTCCCGAAGCAGCCAGTGACTTCTTCAATGCTTCCAAGCATTCGCCAGCAGACTTCATTGCAACCAGCGAATTGGCGGCCACATGGGCCACAAGTGGGTCCTGATCAGCAACCAGCGTCACCAACTTCTGTACATCACTGCTGCTAGTTTGCACGCGAGGCATCCCCCATGCAGCAATTAGTCGCACCCGTGGATTTTCATCATTCAGGCACTTCACAACCACCTCTGCCGGCACTTCTTTCGCCAACCGCTTATCATCTACTAAGGCCCGCAAGGCAAACTCACGCAGTTCGGCTTTCTCCAACATGCCCACAAGCTTCGGCGTTGCGGCCGAGCCTGCTAGTTGCCGCAGCGTAAAGATCGCCGCCACGCGAGCGGGCATACCCGCCGACGACAAAGCCACTTTTTCCAGGTCTGCGACGGCATCACCTGCCTTGGCACCACGTCGCAATAGCTCTCGCTGCGCCGCTTCACGCCAAATCGCACTTTCGCTTCCGACAAGTCCTACAAGTTCGGTCAGTGTTTGCTTTTGAAGATCTTTCCCCGCGCTACCAGCAAGCGGGACCAACTCCTTCACTGGAGTCAAACAAGCCACAAATCCAACGTTCGGCCCACTAAATGTAAATCCACCATCACGCCAACTACTAACGTAAACTCGGCCTGCACCATCAATATCCATGTCCGTCGGACGTGGAATCTCGCAAAACGATTCCTGCTCAGCTTCAAACCCCGCCCCCTTCGCCTTCATCGGGTGGAAATAAACAATGCTCCGACCCCAATCACACGTATAAAGCCCGTTGCTCCACTTCGCAGTCTCACCCTCTTTGGCAAACCGCTTCTCATCGATGTACATGCTTCCGCAAGGTGAACCACCGCCGTAATCTGCCAGCGGCTGAACAATCTCTTCTGGAAAGTTGATGAACAAGCGAGGATACCCATAATTCCCACTAGGAATCACATGGCTCAAACGCACATTCCATCCACCACCGTCATTCGTATTGTCCCGCGTGTACAAATTCATCAGCGGATCAACCGCAACGTCATAGATATTCCGCTGACCTTGCGAAACCAACTCCAGCCCCGATCCATCAGTCCGCACGCGAGCCACGCCACCACCAAACAATTGCAAATGGGTTCCATCCTTGCCAACAGCATCAACAAACCCATAGTCACCGACCGCCACATACAGATTGCCGTCAATTCCCAACCGCATGCCGTTTGTCGTATGATCCGCACCACGTTTTTTCAGATCAAAACCAATCCCATCAACAAGCACTTCCTTACGCTCGCTCTTTCCATCCCCATCTTCATCATAAAAAGCGGTTAGCTGCGGCGGATGCAGTACATAAACCATCTTTCCGTCGACACAGATGCCGCGTGGGCTATCCATCTCTGCAAACGTCACAAAATTATCTGCCTCGCCATCTCCATCTTCGTCACGAGCCCGAACAATGCGTCCCCGACTCGGCTTCGCATCGATAGATCCGTTCTCATCAACGCCGATATAAACATCTCCCTGCGGCGTGCACGCAATACAGGTTGGATATCCCGCATCAGGTGGCGCAGCAAAGATCGATGTCCGAAAGCCAGCGGGCCCCTTTAGCCCAGCCATCAGCTTGGTTCGAGACTTTTCAGGAATCCGTCCCGTTCCTTGATAGATCTCCTTTTCCACCAACTCTTTCCCTAGCACTTCGCATTCATAAAAGCTTGGCCAAGCTCCCGGCGTCAGTTCATTGGCAGTTACTTTTACATAGCGAATGCCAGAGACATCCACTTTCGCCGTCTGAAACTCTTCATCCTGTTTGAACTGAGTCTCATCCGCAATCTTCTTCCATTCCTTGCCGTCGGCAGATCCTTCCACCACATACTTGAACTTGCACTCCGCAAATTCCCAGGCAATCCTTACGCCAGCAATCTCTTCAGGCTTTCCCAAATCGACTTGCCACCAACTTCCGGCAATGGCACCATCCGCGCACCAGCGAGACAAAAAATCTTCGTCATTACCATCAGCAATAGTGTGACCAGCTTGCACCGTCGAAGCCGTTGCAGTTTTTTTTGCCGACAGATTCTTCGGTACCTTCACCTTCACAGCCTTCCCCTTCGCAGGAGTCGGCACGCCATCTTTCCCCTTGGGCTTGTTGCTTCCTGGATCAGGAACCATCTCAAACTTCGGGTCCTTACAAGGCACCAAGTAGTCTTCATTCAACTTGCCACAGGCCCAAAGAAGGCCACGGGCCATGTAATCGAGGAACACCGGGTCGGCCATCTCTTCATTGTGGTGACCAATCGTCGTTCCAAACACGCGAGTGTTGCGATACTCATTCGTCCAAATGCAAACTTCATTCTTCTTGCTGTCGCGGCTCATTGCATGGGCCAATGGCGTAGCAGTCGGCCACAGCTTTTCAATAAAGTAAAGCTCTCCCTTAGGCGTCATCCACTTGTCGCCAAACTTTTCCATCACAGGATTGTCTTTGGCGATATTCACCACTTCAAACGGATAATTGGCACCATGCCCACGTGAAGTTACTCCCAAAAACTCAAACCAGTCGTTCGTCTTGTCGCGATAGCAATGCATCGCGCAGTGAATCACAACGGCCGGCGTTCCTGCACGGTGTGGACGTAAAACACGAGCCGTCCATTGCGGGTCAGCTGCGTCGGCAAAACACTCATTATGAACAACGATGTCGTACCCCTTGGCCCAATCATCATTTTCATAGTAAGGAATTTTTGCCGTCGTCGTGCTTCCCCCCTGTTGCACGATGGTCCACGTCACATTGGCCCGCGCAGAGATTCCCTCCGGCAGAATCAACTTCTGCTTGGTGTAGTCGTGGCAACAGCCTCCCGTAATGAGCAGTGCCTTGATCGGTGGCTTCGGCTCAGCAGCTACGGCAGAACTTTGCAGCAGCCCTCCACCAAACCCAACCACAATCAGCAAACACATGCCTACAAACTGTTTCATCATGAGTATCTCCGTCTCCGTGACTGAATCCAAAACTCAAACGCTTCTCAGGTCGCCATCGATCGGCATACGGCAATCGAAGCCCTTCAAAGTCCCCACCAATTCCACGGTGGAGGACAAGCTATTTTCATACAAAAACAATCCCCCATATTCGTTGACGCCCAGCCCACTGTAAACCCCGCTGAAAATCCCCTATCCACGTCCCCTTAATCTCTATTAGACGCTTCGCATGTGACACGTCTGGTCACTCCGCTTTTCAAAAAACTGAGCACCCTTATTTGGCCGTCCTTCCCAAGATTTCCCCACTTTTTCAGTCCTGCTAGGTTGCCGTCTCCAGATCCTCCCCTTCCCCCTGCCAACTGCAGGCAACGACTCGGTTTTTCCATCCGACGGAAGCCCTGAACTTTTGGGGAAAATTCCTTGGCAATGCGCCCCCCCACTTTGGGCCCACCTCACGGATTGTTATTCCGGAGTTCCGGATTATTACGCTCTCCCGCATTGCCTCTATTACAATGGCAGGCGGCTGGCGGCACAGAAATTGCCTAAGTAGTACATCTGGATCGGGCGGAGACTCCTGCTGGAAAAAGGCCGGAGAATCTCGCTGCCTGCGCCACAACTAAGCAGGTTTGCTTGGTTCCTGAGCTACAGTTTTCTTCTCTCCACCCTTTTTGGCGTTCTCCGCCGACGGTTTTTCAAAGTTCCCTGCCAAGCTGCGAGGCCTCTTCAAGGCGTCGCTCAGTCCCTCTCTCTACAGACTCACTACCATGGCTGTTCGCGTTGCCCTCCATCACATCACCCGTTACACGTACGACCGCCACGTTGGACTGTCTCCCCACGTCGTTCGTCTACGCCCTGCGCCGCATTGCCGCACGCCCGTGACGGCCTACTCGCTTCGCGTCACGCCAGAAAAGCACTTCATCAATTGGCAACAAGATCCGCACGGCAATTTCCTCGCGCGCTTTGTATTTCCTGAGAAGGCCACCGAACTCGCATTTGAAGTCGATCTCGTAGCCGAGCTTTCGGTCATCAACCCTTTCGACTTTTTCCTCGAGCCCGATGCGGTGAAGTTCCCTTTCACCTACGAGTCCACACTCAAGGAAGACCTGCGTCCCTTCCTCGCGGCCGAAGTTCCCGGCCCAGCCCTAGAGCAGCTGATCCAAACCGCCAAGCCAAAGGAAGCCATTCCAACCAATGACTTCCTCGTCGAAGTCAATCGCCTCATTCATAATCACGTTCGCTACGTGATTCGTTTAGAACCTGGCGTGCAGTCTTGCGAAGAGACCGCTTCCAAACAAAGTGGCTCCTGCCGTGACTCTGCCTGGCTACTCGTCCAACTCCTTCGCAACCTGGGACTCGCAGCCCGGTTTGTTTCGGGCTACCTGATCCAGCTCAAGCCCGATGTGAAATCACTTGATGGTCCTTCCGGAACCGAAGTTGACTTCACAGACCTGCATGCCTGGACGGAAGTCTATCTTCCCGGTGCAGGCTGGATTGGGCTCGACCCCACATCAGGCCTGTTTACGGGCGAAGGCCATCTTCCCCTGGCCGCAACGCCAGACCCCTTCTCAGCAGCACCCATCACGGGCGGCGTCGATCCTTGCGAATGTCGGTTTGAATTCTCCATGACGATCGAGCGGGTCCACGAAGACCCCCGTGTAACCAAGCCTTACACGCCTGAGCAATGGGACAAGATCAACGTCCTAGGACACCAAGTCGATTCGCTGCTGGCTCAAAACGATGTGCGGCTCACGATGGGCGGCGAACCTACGTTCGTTTCCATTGATGATCCTGACGCTGCCGAATGGAATACCGCAGCACTCGGCCCCGCAAAGCGCCGCCAATCGGGCGAACTCTTCAACCGGATGGCCAAGCAATTTGCCAATGGTCCTTTGCTACATTACGGCCAAGGCAAATGGTATCCCGGCGAACAACTTCCACGCTGGGCACTCGCATGTTATTGGCGCAAAGATGGCCAACCACTTTGGCACGATCCGCAGTGGATTGCTCAAGACATTCCCACCGTGCATTACACGGCCGCCGATGCCGAGACGTTCATGAATCGTCTCGCAGAAAACCTCGGCGTCTCCAAAGACTTCGTCATCCCTGGTTACGAAGACTCTTTTTATTACCTCTGGCGTGAGCGACGTCTGCCAAGCAACGTTGATCCGCTCAAGTCCAACCTGTCAGACCCGCAAGAGCGGGCACGCCTTACAAACATCTTTGCCCGTGGCCTCAGTCAGGTCACTGGCTACACGCTCCCCATCCGCGCTAGCTGGACAGGACACACTCGCTGGGAAAGCGGCTCCTGGTTCCTACGAAACGAACGGATGTATTTGCTCCCAGGTGATTCGGCCATGGGCTTCCGACTTCCTCTGGATAGCCTTCCTTGGAGCCCGGTTGGCGATCTTCCTATCCTCGAAGCACGCGATCCACTCGCTTTCCGTGAGCCGCTCCCGACGAACGCGGTTCCACAAGCCTCGGCAGTTCCCTACGTCGAATCTTCTTGGGAATTACAGCCCAAGGGATACACCCGGCCGATTCTGCAACCCGCAGACATGGCCGGCAATCCGATGGTTCTGCCGCAGCAGCTGTCCTACTATCCACAAACCGTTAGTGAGTACGGCGAAAACGGAAACGGCTCCCACGCCACCTACTCCATCCTTCCCGGCAATGGACAACCACCGACCGGCACCAGCATTCCGGCGCAATCGTACTATTCCAAAGACTTGGCCAGTTCGCTTTGGCCAACGCCCGCGGCGGACACTCCGGCTCCTCACGTTGTGCGAACGGCGCTGTGTATCGAACCTCGTGATGGCATCCTCCACTGCTTCTTGCCGCCGATTCCACTGCTGGAAGATTATTTAGAGCTCGTTTCCTGCGTAGAAAAAACCGCAGCCGATCTACAGATGCCAATCCGCTTAGAAGGCTACACGCCTCCTTATGATTATCGGCTGGATCACTTCAAGATCACCCCGGATCCCGGCGTGATCGAGGTCAACCTCCAACCTGCTTCGAACTGGAGCGAATTGTCGCACTTGACCACGACCCTCTATGAGGAAGCGCGGCAAACTCGGCTAAGCACCGAGAAATTCATGGTCGACGGTCGTCACACCGGCACCGGCGGTGGAAACCATTTGGTACTAGGTGGTCCAACCCCATCGCAAAGCCCGATGCTTCGCCGTCCCGATCTGCTTGCCAGCCTCGTTGGCTACTGGAACAACCATCCATCGCTTTCGTACCTTTTCTCGGGACTCTTCATTGGCCCAACCAGCCAAGCGCCGCGTGTCGATGAAGCCCGTCACGAAAATCTCTACGAACTAGAGACGGCCATTGCGACGCTCAATGCTTCGACAAACACGCCCCCTTGGCTTGTAGATCGAATCTTCCGACATTTGCTGATCGACTTAACCGGCAACACCCACCGCGCCGAGATTTGCATCGACAAGCTCTATTCGCCAGATTCTTCGACCGGCCGACTGGGACTGGTGGAATTCCGTGGCTTTGAAATGCCGCCGCATCCCCAAATGAGCCTAGCACAACAGCTTGTGTTACGCGCACTGGTTGCCCATTTCTGGCAGAAGCCCTACAAGCAAAAGCTCGTACGCTGGGGAACACAACTACACGACAAGTTCATGCTGCCGCACTTCGTTGCCCATGACTTCTCCGAGGTTTTGAACGATCTGCGAAGCAACGGCCTAGCCTTCGACGAAGATTGGTTCGATCCACACTTCGAATTCCGCTTCCCACGTGTGGGCACCGTCACTCATGACAACGTTTACATGGAATTGCGGCAAGCGATGGAGCCTTGGCATGTGCTCGGCGAAGAAGGTTCCTCCAATGGCACGGCTCGTTACGTCGATTCGTCGATTGAACGTCTGCAAGTAAAGGTCCGTGGCTTCGTTCCAGAGCGCCATGTCGTCCTTTGCAATGGCCGCCGAGTTCCACTACACCCTACGGGAACTCGTGGAGAATTTGTCGCTGGCGTCCGCTATCGCGCATGGCAGCCACCATCGTGCCTACACCCCACGATTCCTGTCGATGTGCCGCTGGTGTTCGATCTTTTTGATCGCTGGACCAATCGCGCTCTTGGCGGATGCACTTGGAATGTGGCCCACCCCGGTGGCCGCAGCTACGACACTTTCCCCGTGAATGCCTACGAAGCGGAGAGCCGCCGAGCCAATCGGTTCTCGCCGCTGGGACATACGCCGGGAACCTTTAGCCCTGGCGTTGCGGAACTAAACCCCGACTATCCTTTCACGCTAGACCTACGACGACCACTTCATGTGTCACCGCTAGGCAACGAATAACGCGGGATCAAAAACAAAAGAGCTTGCGGCGAATCATCGCTGCAAGCTCTTTTCATTTCTTGACAAGCCCTGGATCAACAGATCCCTTAGTGTTTGATCTGTTCCCAATATTCGTCGAACTTGAAATCCGGACTGTTGTCGGTATCGTGGCACTCGGTACAACGTCGCTGAGCAACATTCCCTTCGATTGGAAGCCGCATTTGCTGACGCAGCTTATCGCGAGCCAGCATCGCCACCTTTGAATCCGGCTCTTCTGCCGCCACATGCTCTGATCCTGGGCCGTGACAGTTTTCACAGCCGCTATGTTTCAAAAGCGGTGTCTTTTCCAAGCTCAAATAGCCCGATTCAAACGGATAGAACTTTTGCGGCTCCCAGCCGGTCACATGGCAACTGAGACATTCCGGATCAAAGTGCCTAGCAATATTGCTCCGCTGATTGGGCGGTGAAACGATCGAATCCGTTGCATGGCCATGCGGAGAATCCTTCCAAACATCAAACGCATCTTGATGGCACTTGGCACAAGCATCGGAACCCACAAACTTGTGCTGAGTGGGGTGCGGCTGCGGCCGAATTCCTAGCCCTTCAAGCCCCTCCCCTTTTAACTGCTGTTGATATTCCGACAGCAGCTTCATCATGTCCGGCGAGTCGGCGAATCGATCATCAAGCGGCACTCGCTGATAGCGGAACTTTCCCTTCGCCGGCATGTCCTTAGGACCGGGATAAATCCCGACCACACTGGCAAACATCCCCTTCTTGCCAACCTGGGCAAGTAACGTGTTGGTGCCTTCGATTTTTTCTAGTTCGCGTAAGGGCTCACCAAAACCACCGGAAGTAACAACAATATCAAACCCAGGAAACTTCTTCGCCAATCGTTGCGACTCTTCAATGGAGGCGTGGGCCAGCAAAACATTGATGGTGCAATCGGCCGCGGTAAGTTGCTTGATCGCTTCGGCCATTCCCCGCTCGGCAGGCTCCGAAATCAAATCGCTGTCGGTAAGCTTGGCGACGTAGTCGTCTGCTAGAACCGCCGTCACCCCGATTTTCACGCCCCCCGCTTCAATGACCTTAACCTGTGGCGTTAAGTCCCGGGCAAGCAAGGCAACGTTGCTGCTAATAAAAATACTGGTGCCGTCGTTGCTATTGGTGCCAGCCAATAGCTCGCTGGCCGTCATCTTCAAATCACCGGCGCCAGCGCGACCGCTTGATACCCGAGCGTACGGAGTGCTTCGGCCGTCCGTTGGAATTTAATCTCGGACTGCCGTCCAAAGCGTTCGACCTGGCTGCCCACATCGAGCGGCACAACCGGCCAACCCTTTTCGTCGGCCAGCTGCTTCAATAGCGTATGACGACGTGCCAAGCCTCCCTTTTGATTCGCGAGGCCGGTGCATCCGCATGGCTCGATGTAGCCAATTTGCTGCCCAGTGAGAACGAGCACTGCCGCTGGCTTCTCCCAGCCCTCGAACAACGGATCATATTTCTTGGCAGTTCCCTTCGCGGGCGTCTCTCCCTTGGCAGGCCCCTTTTCTGCGCCCTTCTCAACGGGAGCGGTCTCCGCTTTGGGATTCTTCGGGTCTTTGGGCGGAGTTGTTCCTCCCTTACCCGGCGCCGTCTTCACAACGCCAAGCGGCCTTGGCTCTTTGGGGCCCACATCGGGAATGGGCGAGGTCTTTACCCCCTTGGGCTTCGACTTGACTGGTTCAGGCTGCTGTCCCCACAAAACGACTGCCCCTAGCAGGCCCGCAGCAACTCCCGTGAGAGCGATGCCTGTCCATCCTGACCAGTGGCCACGTCGTCCTTGCTTGCTTCCGTGCATTATCGTGCCCCGTCTTCCTCCGAGAAAACCACCGCCTTGCGTCGAACTCCCAAGCCGTCGCCGTAGCGCGCAATGCTACATCCATGCTGAGCACTTGGGACCGCCATCACTTCGTTCTTGATAAACGTAGCGTTCCTTCGATTGTCAGTCGAGCGCATCTTCACCAGTTCTGAGGATGCCCCGGCCGCTATTTTACGACAAAGGTCACTTTGATTTCGATACGTTTAATGCGTGGATGGGTCGTTTCTAGGATGATTTTTCCGGCCGGGGCTGAAGCGTTCCCCGTAAAATCGCCGATGGCCAGCCCTGGCGATAGCTTGATTTTTAGCGGGATCCGCTTCAAATTCGTGACAGCAGGGTCAATCTCGCCCAGCGTTGCTTCGAGAACCCCTTCTGGCTCTACCTTGGCAATTTTGATCTCCGTCGTATCACGCAGAGGTCCCTTTACCGAGACAAACAGCGTCGTATTGACGCCGGCCGTTTGTTCCACAATTCCTAGGTCAAGCCGCGAAACCGCCGGCGAGAACTTCGGCCCTGCGATACTAATATCCCCCACTACCGTGCCGTGAATCGGCAATTCCATGGTTGGGATATCTGGCAGGTTGCAGCCCATCTTCAGCTGACGTTCGAATCGGCCCAGTGGCAAATCTTCCTTGGGAGTCAAAATCACGATGGCTCCGCTAGTGGCTTGTTTGAATTTTGCGAGCACCTCATCAGGCATCGGCACAAACTTTACATCAAACAGAGTCTCTTCTGAGGGGATCGACCACTCAGGATTTTGAAGCTCGATCTTGTCTGGCATCGAACTGAGAACATTGACCTCAATCGGCGTCCGCTCTCCATTGACCAAGTTATTCAGAACAAGGTCACGCGGCTCCGACCAGACCGACTCGATCACCTTGCCGTGGACGAGCAAACGAATCGAAGGATTGAGTGGATCATTCGTGATGATTTCTGCCGACTGATGGAATTCAGGCTCATGCGTTTTCGCGGTCCACGTTAGCGTCACAATGGTGGACTCACCAGGGCCAAGCGTGGTCTTGGTCCCCTTGGATGTCTCTGAATCGGGATTGGCCAACTTGCTAAGTGTGCATTTGCAACTGGTAACCCCAGCTTCAAGCGTGAGGGGCTGCCCCCCTTCGTTTCGCAATTCAAAATCGTGCGACTGAGTTGCCCAGCGCTGGATTGTGCCAAACTGAAATTGCTCACCATTGACGATGATCACACGCGGCGGCTTATCACCGGCGCTGACCACATTCGGGCCGACAGGCTCATCCTCGGAAAACATCAACTTGCCTGGGCGGGTGTCATCGGCAAATTCGAGGCGCGCAAAGTATCCGCCGAACGCGTAACCTAACGCCAATCCGCCAATGATCAGAATCAACTTTTTAAGCACGAGATTTCCCGCCCTATTGCCAGTGCACTCAAAACCCAACTCACTTCATTTTGCGCCACAACGTCCTTTTTGTCACGCAAACCGAGCCAACTTACTAATCTACTTCGTTTCTGGCCCCTCGCCAGGGTCTGCCAGCATCGTAGCAGTCTTGTCGGCCGGCAGTTCCTTCGTTGCAACCGGAACCCCCTGCCGAAATTCCATGTCAAACACCCGCCTTTTTGCGAGCTTTTGATCCTGGTGCGGCATCATGGCGTCCAATTCGAGCCCCCGCTTGGCCAAGATCGCTGCCGTTTCCTTTTCACCCGCCAAATGGGCCAGCCAAGCAGCCTGAACGTATCCCAGCGCACCCGCAGGATAACGGCGAATCACCTCGTCAGCCGCTTCGCGTGCCTTGTCTAACCACTTTTGGCTCGGCTGCCGGCGGTAGCAGGTGAGATACCATTCGGCCTGTTGCTGATAGACGCCCGGAGATGGCGCGGTTACCCGATTCCAATCTTGGACGGCCGTTTCTAAGGCTTCTTCGTTTGCATCACTTGGAGTACGAAGCCACTTCCACAATTGCAACTGGGCCATGAACTGTCGCGCTTCGGCATGGTAAGGATCGGCCTGAATCGCCTCTTTCAGAACCGCTTCAATGGCGACTTGGTTTTCACCCGCTGCCAGTCCTTGTCCGGCCTGCGCCACCAACCCGCGAGCATTCAGCGTCGGCAGATAATCCGTTCGTGCACAAAGCAGGACGCCACACAGCGCCATCGCCAACAGTCCCCATCGCGGCAGAGGCGATAAATGGACGGCCGAATCGGCCTGTGCATTTTCACTTGGACGAAACGGAACCGAACGGATGACAGCAATTAAAATACAGCCCACCATCATCACGCCAGGAAATACCAATGCTCCCGCTGCAAGCAAGTTGAATCCCCACACGAGCAGCGTGACAATCATCGCCCAGCCAAGTTCATCACTTGCTTCCCCTGCTTCCGCATCGGCCGAGGGTTGCAATTTGCTCGTCAGCGTAAAGAACAGCAAAGCCATGCATGGCAGGCCCAACACCAACAGCCCGACATTTCCTCCCAGCATCCGCGCGGAGAGCGTATAGCCCATGATGAGCGCGTAGCAAGGTTCCCAAGACAAAGCCCACTAACGTTCCCGTCCCAAACAACTTTCTCAATGACGAGGAGCCATCTGCGGAACTTGTACCTTGCGAAGTCACTGAGGCCGTAGCTGCAAACCGCAGGATCGAAATCGAAAACAAGAGCCCCAGCAATGCAGCCAAAATACCGCCCGACGTGGCTAACTCCACCCAAAGATTATGAGGATCTGCAATCATCTCGCTGGCTTGCGGCAATTTATAGGCTGCGTACTGCGCCTGAAAATTACCAAGGCCAATGCCCCATAGGGGATGGTCCGCCAACATACGACCGCTCGACTGCCAATATTCCAGCCGATAGAGAAGCGACTTTGGCGCCTCGGAGAGGACCTCTTTATCAAGGCCACCGGCAGCAACCGCAGCGACGGCTAATCCCAGCCCAGCTGCAGCGACCAAAACAAGGGACCACCACTTAAGCCCCTGCCCCAATTTGCTGTAGCCGATCGCCAACAGCCCCAGCCCCATCGCTACCGCCAAATAGGCCGTACGACTTTTGGTTAGCAGCAAGGTTATCCCCAAAATGCCACACGCCGCCAGCGGTACGATCCCTTGCCACGCGGGGCGTCGGCGAATCCAACGGGAAACCAAGCCCACCAGCAATATCAAGCTCGGCCCCAATAGGCCAGCAAGGGAATTGGTGAGCGAAAACGTGGCGAGTGGTTCGCGACTTTCCACACGATTGCGAAAGAGCTGGTGCTCTACCGATTGTGGGTCCGGATCGATGCCGGTCTCTCTACAAATCTGCGTGGGATTGGCTTGAAATTCTGCACGCACCTGCGGAAACGTCACGCCAAACTGATACAGCCCATGTACCGCTAATGCCAAAGCCAAACCACATAGGAGAATTAGCAGTGCGCGAGCCTCGACAATGGAACGGATCAAGCGACTGGTTACAATCGTTCCTACTGCATAGCCCAGCATGAGCCAGATGCCATGCAGCGTGGCACGCGTGTTTCCCACGCCCCATGATCGCAGGCTACTGATCACCATCCACAAAACAAGCGCAGCCCCTAACCACTCAACCGCTTGAAACTGAAGTCGCTTGCGAGCCTGCTGTTCGGCGACGGAAGGAGGCAACCAAAGCCAACCCGAATAGGCCAATGCCACAAGCATCCACAGCATCGCGTGCGGTGCAAACGTCCCATCAGAAAGCGTCGCTTCACTCGGAAGAAATGGCGTACTTACCCAAAGAGCAATGCAAGCTGCCAACAGCACTTTGCGAAAGCTTTCGCAAGCATCCCCTTCGAAAAGACCTAGCAGCGATCCGCCGCTAGTAACTGCGGGTTGTTCTCGCGAAGCAGAGACACTCGCCGGCGAACGACTGGCGGAAGAGGATCGCTTAGCCATACGTCGCGTCTCACTTCTGTTGCTTAGAAGGGGAATCGATCGATAACTGCGAGGGACTAGCCTCACGATTTTTGCGACGAGCCGCTGCCTCCAAAATCGCGATTAGCGACAGCACCATTCCCACCAATAGCAAGACGATGACGGCGCCAACAATATCCACACGGTGCAGTAGCAACGCCCCTAGTCCACAAGTAGCACTCGTTAAATAGACGGTTAGCACTGCCTGCACCTTGGACATTCCCAAATCGACCAGCCGATGAGAAAAATGGTTCTTGTCGGCAGCAAAGGGGCTCTTTCCAGCACGCAGGCGAATCAAGATCACGGTCACCATGTCGTACAGCGGAACGGCCATCACCAACAGCGGCGCCAACACCGCATGCCGAGTAGCAGATTGATAGCTCGTGTACGTGGCCAATAGTGTGGCTGTCGCAATACAAAAACCAATCAGGTATGCGCCTGCATCTCCCATAAATATTTTGGCGGGGGGGCGATTGTGCCAAAGGAAACCAAGGATGGAGCCCACCAGCACCAGCAGGAAACCGGCCACAAAAAGTTGCGGGCCGCGATTTTCTGCATCAGGGGCAACAAGCAGCACCACCGAAAGCATCCCGCACGAAATAACCGCGACGCCGCCCGACAACCCATCCATGTTGTCGAGCATATTGAATGAGTTGATCAGCGCGACAATCCAAAACAGGGTCAGCGTCAGCGTCAGCATCGGAACGGCTACAAACGCAGTCAGCCTGAGTGAGGGAACTTGCCACAGCGCGATCGCTGCCACACCAAACTGCAGTGCCAGGCGAAGTTGCCATGGAAGGCCACGGCGATCATCGACAAGCCCAACCACCAGAAGCACGCTGGCTAGTCCCAACAGCCACCAAAGCTTAGCGCTTTGCTGGGCAATGCCGGCGAGGTGAGGCGTTGCAAAACTGGGAAGCTGAGCGAGCCATTCGGGGCGCTGCTGTACTAGCTGCAGGGCCACGGCCCCTAAAGCAAAAGTACCAATCAGGCCGATCCAAATGCCAACGCCTCCGCCTAACGGCGTAGGACTAGTATGCACTTTACGAGCGGCATTCGGGCGGTCTACAAATCCCCAGCGTAACGCAAACTTGCGCACGACTGCCGTTCCGATTAGTGAAAGCACTAAGCCGGGAAACACACAGGCGATTACAAACAGAACAAGCTGGTTCGAGGACATCACACACTAGGGCCCAAGGAAGCGAAAAGGCACGAGAGAAACCCCGCTGGCGATAGTCTACTCGCTTCGTGTGAGTTGGGCACGCAGATGGCTTCGGCACTGCGAAAAAAAGGCGTGATAATCGGCCCGCTGGTAGTCTGGATAGGTCCAAGGCCGAGAAAGCCACTTCCCCCCCGAGTGATGCAGCGTCACTTCCGCGAAAATCCCACTATGCAGATAAATGCGGTGGTCGCGATCTTTCGTCGTGGCCAAAACAAGCTTGGCCTCGGTCAAATAGCCAGGGTCCAGGTTGAGCGGACGCTCTTCGGGATGCGAGGAGCCTTGCTTGTACTCCTCTTCCCATTGATTGCTGGCCAGCTTCCACGAAACCAGCTCGGCCGGGTCGGCCAGCTTTTCAAACACCCAAAAGACCTTCTTGAGGTTGGGCCCCATGGAACGCTCGTAGTAGCGAGTCTCTTCATGGTCGAAAAGCTCGCTGCGAAACAGAAGCTTTCCGAACATTTGCACAGCCCGATCCTCTCCCCAGGCCAAAGCCTCGGGATGACGACTGAACGCGGCGATTAAAACCATCACCGGCGAATGCGCTAGGATTGAGCCCAAGGTCGATTCCTTTGCCTAGTAGGCCTTGGCAAAAACGGCCTGCCTGTCGGTGGGCTGGCCGGTGACAATGCACTTGCCAGGAGTTCGCTTTTGATCGAGTGGCACACAGCGAATCGTGATCTTGTGCTTCTTCATCAGCTCGTCCACTTCCTTGCAATCCACAAAATGGGCGATGGCAAATCCGCCGTGGATCTCGCGATCATTCTCGTTACTTCCCTTCGGGGTGAAGTAGGCCAAGAATTCATCCAGCGAATCGAAGGTGCGAGTGTTTTCCTCACGCATCTTCAAGGCACGCTGAAAGAGGTTGTCTTGTATCGCAGTCAAACGCTGAGCAATCGTCGCCACTAGTTCGGTGCGATCAACACCAGCCTTTTCCCCCGTATCGCGACGAGCCAGGAACACACCGTTCTTGGCGATGTCCTTCGGGCCGATCTCCGCACGTAGCGGCACGCCACGCTTGACGTGATACCAGTTCTTTTCACCGCCACGGATGTCGCGATCATCAATCAAGACGCGAACCTTGCCGTTGGCATAGTCTTGAGCTTCCAATTCCTTTTTGAGGCTTTCCACATACGGGATGACTTGGCTTCGCTCTTCATCATTGCGATAGATCGGCAGCAATACGACGTGCTTAGGTGCCAAACGTGGAGGAATGACTAGCCCATCGTCGTCGCTATGGGTCATGATGAGCGCGCCAACAAGCCGCGTCGAAACACCCCACGAGGTTGTCCAGGCAAACGCTTCTTTGCCATGCTGATCTTGGAACTTGATCTCTTGCGCCTTGGCAAAATTCTGGCCGAGGAAGTGTGACGTGCCGGCTTGTAGCGCCTTGCGATCTTGCATCATCGCTTCGATCGAATAGGTGTCGTCGGCGCCGGGAAAGCGCTCGCCCGCTGTCTTTTCACCCTTGATGACCGGGACAGCCATCCAGTTTTCGGCAAAGTCGCCATAGACGTGAAGCATCTTCATCGTCTCTTCGCGAGCTTCGGCTTCGGTCGCGTGGGCAGTGTGGCCTTCTTGCCATAGGAATTCGGCCGTACGCAGGAACAACCGGGTACGCATTTCCCAGCGAACGACATTGGCCCATTGGTTGATCAAAATCGGGAGGTCGCGATACGACTGAACCCACTTGGCATACATCGCGCCAATGATCGTTTCGCTGGTAGGACGGACGATCAGTGGTTCGTCCAGCGGGCCCGCAGGAACCAACTTGCCATTGGGGCCTGGTTCCAAGCGATGGTGCGTGACAACGGCACACTCCTTGGCAAAGCCTTCCACATGCTCGGCTTCTTTTTCGAGGAAGCTCATCGGGATGAAGAGCGGGAAGTAGGCGTTCTCGTGCCCGGTGGCCTTGAACATGCCGTCCAGCACTTGCTGGATGTTTTCCCAAATCGACCAACCCCAAGGCTTGATCACCATGCAACCACGAACCGGAGAGATCTCCGCCAGATCGGCGGCCTTGATCACTTCTTGGTACCACTGAGGATAGTCTTGTTCACGCGTAGGTTGGATTGCGGTCTTGGCCATAGTAAATACAGGATGCGGCAATGCCGTAGAAACGAAGGGACGAAGCAAAGAACCCGTACACTTTGCAAGCAAACTGCCGGAGAGCCAGATTCTAAGGTTCCTGTCCTGATCGAGGAAGGGGAACCAGGGGCTACCCGTATCCCCTTCGGGATAGAAAATCGGCTTTTTACGGCCTGGCTAGCTCGATTAGGGATGCTCCCATTTCACCACCCAGGGGTCTTTCGTACGGGCCTGAAAGTCGCGTAGCTTTTGCTGTAGCGCTTTGAGCGTGTCTACATGTTCGGGCGCGTTTGCCAGGTTTCTGGACTCTGTCGGGTCGAATTCCAGATCAAAAAGTTCCCACTCGGGGCGATGAATGTACTGCGAGACGGTTCGATTGCCGTACCGAGCCTCGCCACCTCCTTGGCGAGCCCGATCACGCAAGAGGGTTTCCTGCCATGTAGCGGACTCGTACAAATCACTTGCAAAGGGGAATGGCGTACCGCTGGCAATATTCCAAATGAGCTTGAACTTTGGCGTTTGGATCGTCCGCATGGGATAGTACATCGTCACCTCGTGGAAGGTGTGCGAGTGATAACATTCGTTCCAGCCCTCGGGCGACGTTTGCATGGCTGCGGCCTTCCAAGAGCGGCCATGCATGGCGGGCAACGGTTCGCTGCCGCCGGTAAAGTCGAGAATGGTTGGAGCGAGATCCGCATGGGTGACCATCGCATCGCAAGTACGCCCTTCCGTCTGTCCGGGATAACAGGCAATTAGCGGTAGGTGCAGCCCGCTGTTGTAATGGGTCGTTTTGGCATTGGGCCACGGGGGACCATTATCGCTGGTAAAGAGGATCAAGGTATTTTCCAGCTTGCCGGTAGCACGTAGCAAATCCACAAGCCGTCCGACGCCATCATCGACACGCGAAATCGACTGATAATATTGCGCCAGCTCTTCACGACAGGTTTGAGTATCGGGCAAAAAGTACGGGACCGGAACTTCCTGGGGTGAATAGACCTTGGCCCCTTCAGCAGGAGGTGATGAATTGCCGAACTTGTCGATAAACAACTCACTGGCGGATGTAGGGCGTTTCAACAGGTCACTGGGAAAGCCCTCTTTGCCGCGAGGCTGCGCCGCAATACGAGAAAACTGTTTGTCTGCGGGGGGACCGCTTCGATGGGGATCGACGGGGCAAAAATAAAGGAAGAAGGGCTGTTCGCTGGGAGCCTTCAAAAATTCTTCGCAGGCATTGGCCATCGTCGTGGGATTGCGACTATCTGCCTTGATCGTTTCGCCAAACTTAAAGACCGAAGGGGGTGAAACGTGCAACTTGCCGACGTTGGCCGTGCGATACCCTCGGGCCTCTAGCAGCGAGGGAAGTCCTTTCATCTTGGCGTAGGCAGCGAAATGATGCACATCATGCTCTAGCCCTAACTGGCCATTAGCATGGTTTTGCAAGCCCGTCAGAATGACGCTTCGACTAGGGCTACAAGAGGCGGTTGTGCAAAACGCTCGCGTGAAGCGTGTGCCCCGCTTGGAGAGCGCATCAATATGCGGAGTCTTTACCACCGAGTCGCCATAGCAGCCGAGCTGCAATCCCAAATCATCGGCGACGATCAGGACGACGTTCGGCGCGGCACCTTGTGCACCGCTACCAAACAACTGGAAAGATATCGCAACTGCCAAGCAGGCAATCGCAAGCCGGTAATACCAAGCTAGTCGAGTCGGCATGAAGAGCATCCCTATCTGGAGAGTAGACCAAGCAGGCTTCTACCTGATCTTCTCGCAGTCCAGAAAGTGCCTGTCAAGTCGAGGGAGACTCTTTCCGCAAAGGATCATGCTTCGCCAAGCCCCAAAAGCTGAGCGATTCGCTCATCACGCAGGGTATTGGCAACAAACTGGGCCCCGGTGAAATCGTGATGGTGGCTATGGTCACCCGGAACGGCAATCGCCTTCGTTCCAGCCGCCACGGCAGCACGCAGGCCATTTTGACTATCTTCTAGGACCACCATTTGATCCGGCCGTACACCATGCTGCCCCGCTGCAGTCAGGTAGATTTCCGGATGGGGCTTCCCTTGTTTGACGCTCTCGGCCGTGAGGAAAAAGTCAAAGCGATGGGTCAAATCGAATCGAGAGAGCAACCAGTCGACATACTTTCGGCCGCTGCTGGTCGCGATCGCCTTGGGGATCCCCGCCGCTTCGACGCGGCCCAACAACTCAAGCGCGCCAGGCATCATGGCGGCATCCACTTCCAGGATCTTCAAGAAGATCACTTCGCACTCATCCGCCAAGCCCTCGATCGAGTCCTTCAAATCGTGATAGTCGATCATGATCTGCAGCGCGATCGGCCCGGGCCGACCCATCATCTGCGACACGAGGTCAGCGGTGTAACGTTTACCACGCCGGCGGAGCACTTCGTCTAACACGCGGGGATAGAGTTGTTCCGTATTGAACAGCAAGCCATCCATGTCAAAGGCGATGGCTTGAATCGGGTGGTCCGTTCGTTTGGCAGCGTTCACGAAGCTAACAATCCCCGCTAAAGGAAAAAAATCCGTTCTCGACAAGGAAGCTTGCCCCTTGTCGCACGACACTTCGATCCTACCCGGATAAGGCGATTTTCAACAGGTGGTAGCAGACCCCTGCTGAGCGGCTTTCGCTCAGCCCTCAGGAGGCCGGTTCTGGCTTTACACCGGCGGACGAGAGTGGTAACTACCCCGTTTGGATTGAAGTTGGGCAGGCCGAATCATGTGAGGCAGCGACATTGCCATGGCAGAACAAGCATCTCTGGGACACTTCATACCGCTGCGAAAGCGCGAGTTGATGGATGTCCTTACGCGCGAAGCCGATCTAAATCCGGCTGAACAGGGACAGTTCGAACAACTCTGCCAGATGATCGATTCCAGCATCCACTTTCACTATCACAAACGGCTGGAAAACCTGCGCGATGCTTATGCGGCTTATGATCCCGATGCCGAGGAGCGGCCGTTAACGACCTCTACGGTAAATCCCGAAGTCGACGAGCAGGAATCCGGGCGAGTCTTTGCAGAGTTTGACTCGCTGATGACCCGCGCCAACTTTCGCCGCCTCACTCGCGAAGAGATCGTGCAGGCAATCTCTGGCGCATCGCTACTAGGCATTAAGCTAAAGACAAACTTTCAGGTGTTTGAACGCCTTGAGGTATACGCGCGGGGAAGTCGCGCTCGCGTGATGCGGCGGAAGAACATCGCCAAAGGAATGCGGTCCGAAGAGGTTGCCATTCCTATTTACGAACGACTTGCCGTCATCTTGCGAATGAAGCCGGAGGAAGTCGGGGCAACCACCAGCGCCGTTGGTACCTCTACCCAAGACCTGCTTCCTGCCGATAGTTCACAGCGTCGCCCGATTGTGATGAAGCTGTTCAAAAACATCCCACAAGGGGATGTGGAGATGCTGCTGCCGGGAACGCGGATTGAAATGTCGCTGCTTGACCAAGGGCGAATCTGGCTTCCTACGCTGTCCGGCCTGGGGATGACCGCCTACAAGCTGTTTCAAGGGGCGGTGGTTGTTGCCTTTGCCAGCCTTTACGGCCTGTTTGTATTCTTGGGACTGGTTGGAGGTGCTATCGGATATGGCGTGAGCGCCTTCTTTGGATACTCCAACACCAAGAATCGCTACCATCTCAACCTCACCCGCAGCCTGTACTTTCAAAGTTTGGACAACAATGCCGGCGTGATCATGCGACTTTTGGATGAGGCTGAGGCGCAGGAATTCCGCGAGGCAGTGCTGGCTTACTGGCTGTTATGGCAACAAGGAAATGGCGACGGAGGTTGGCACGCCGAACAGATCGACTTGGCGGCCGAAGAGTTTTTGCAGCACCGCTGCAAGATCAAGGTCGACTTTGAAGTTCACGATGCCCTTGAAAAACTAGAGCAGGCCAACTTGGTCCACCGTACGAGTGATGGTCGCTATGTGGCTGTGGGGATGCAGGCGGCGATTTCAGAACTCGATCGTCAGTGGGACACTGCCTATCAAGCGAGTGAGTCTACTTCGCACGAATCCATCGAATCTCCTTTGCTCCAAGTGGCAAGTGAGCCCCCTGCCCCGCTGACGCTGTATGTTCCTGCGGAAGAGCGTTCCGAGGAAATGCCAGACACGACAAGCGTTCCTAGTGCTGCTCCTTCTCGAAGGAACTTCCTCAAGATCTTACAGGCGGCTTAGCACGCCGCAGCAAGTAAACCTGCTTTAGGAATTGCCGTAGCGAGCACGGACCATCGTGCCAAAGAAGAGCAGCCCCGCCAAAACGGTTGCAATACTCCAAATCGGCAGCCAAGTTCGGTCATGGGCAAGGCTCTGGGGATCAAGGGCGGCTAGTGTGGCGGGATCACGAAAGAGGGAAACCAAGCTGTTGGATAAAAGGGTCCCCAGCAACATGCCAATTCCGCTCGCGGCTCCTAGTAATGCCTGCGTTACCCCTTTTTCTGCCGCACTGGCTCGCTGGCCAATCATCACAACAGCTGAAGTCTGAAAGAGGCAATTGAAACCTTGCAGCGGAAGCCCCAAGAATACGACCCACATCAGACTATACGCCTGACTGACGGAAAGGAGCATATACAGCAAGAACCAGGCGAGAGGACCAAGTAGCATCAGGCCGCGATAATGGAACCTGCGGGCGAGTTCTGGCATCGCGAGTAAAAGGACCACTTCCAGCGACTGGCCGAGCATCTGTACGGCGCTGGGGTACTTAATGAACTTCATTTCTGACAAGAACACATTGATGTTCAGTTCGTAGATTCTTGACACAGCTGCACTACACACGACCAAGAGCAGTAATCCTGCGCCGGTGTGCTGAATCAAGCTGGCAAGGCTGCGTGTCCCGGTGACAATCTCTTCCGAAGGAAATTCCAGGATGGAAGTTTGTGACGCCTCATTGTGCGAACTGGTCCAAATCGTCACCAGCACGAGTGCGAGGCACCCCTGGGCAAGCAGCATGGGACCGAGTGAGTAGAGTGGGAAACAAAACCCAACTAGCAAACCGCCGATCACATAGCCAATCGTCCCCACCACACGAAACCAGGAAAAAACCTCGCGCCACTGCGACTCTAAAATGATGGCATGTAACAGCGAGATCGAAGAGGCACTAAGCGTGGCATAAGAAAAGACGCCGGCCGCAAAGAGGAGCGCGAGCCCCTCGGAGATAGGACTGCCCGAGAGGTTGAGTTGTTTGAGGTAGCCTCCGAGCACAAACATGCCGATGGTCACCAGCAATTGCAGCGCGACGATACCACCCAGCAAAAGCGCTCGAGAGCGAAAGACTCGCTCAAACCGTTTGATCAAGGCCAGCGAAATTAGAAAGCCAACGGCAATGCCGAGCGTCACGCCGCTTTGCCCCACGCGCGAAAAGCCAAAACCTCCCTTTTCAGCCGAATGGCTGACGAGGGTCATGAGTGGAATGTAGAAAGCCCCTGCCGCCAGGTAGAGCCCGAACATTCCAATGCCTAATCGCGGCCAAGACTCTCGCATGATGAATTTACAACCCGTGGCTAACAACTGGCGAATCGGTCCACGGGTGGGCATCCGGTGACAGGCTCGTATCGAAGGAGGAGCTAAAAAGGATAGTGGAATCTACGAAATCGACACAGACTGCCTGTGCAGAACAAGCCACAAATCTTGCAGCATCACCGGCAATTTTGCGGGTGTTTACCTTTCGAATTTTTCAAAATTCCGCCGATCCAACGCAATAGCCCCTTCTAATAAGGATGCTGAGCAATACAAGAAACGTGGCGAGAGGGAATTCTCCATGCTGCTTCTCAGCTGTCAGATCATCGCGGGAACCTTGGCATTTGCTGCCTTGTTTCAAGCCCTGTTTGCCTTGGGCTTTTCCCGAAAACTGATCGGTGCGGCTGCCAGCAAATTGCCATCAACAACCCCGTTCGCAGAGACAGATTCGGGCAAGCAGAAGCCGGTCGCGGTTGTCCTCTCTTTGCGAGGAGCGGACCCCGATTTAGAACATGGCCTCGAACAACTCTTTTCTCAGTCGTACCCTGACTACTACGTCTTTATCACGATCGATCGGGATGAGGACCCTGCCGCCCTGGCGGTGCAGCGCGCCCTTGCCAAGAGTCAGTTTTCGCGTGTTCGTGTCCAAACGCTGCAAAAGCGTCGTGGGACCTGCAGCCTAAAAAACAGTGCCCTGCTGCAAATGCTGGAAAGCGTGCCCAACCAGTATCGCATCGTCGTGCAAGCCGATGCCGACCTGCTGTTTCATAAGGAATGGCTGAGTGACTTGGTTGCTCCGTTTGCCAATTCTGAAGTAGGAGCCGTGTTTGGAAATCGCTGGTTCTGGCCAGAAGAAGGACGCCTTGGTTCGCTGGTTCGATATCTCTGGAATGCAGCGGCCGTTGTGCCGATGTGGATCTTCCGGATTCCTTGGGGCGGAACGTTGGCCGTACGCCGCGAGATCTTTGAGCAGACCGATTTGGTGGAGAAGCTTGGTCTTGCTGCGGTAGATGATGCGCTCATGCGGTCGGCCGTTGAGTCGCTGGACAAGCAGATTGTCTTTGCCCCACGGTTAATGATGACCAATCGCGAGGAGTGCTCTTCGGGCTTTGCCCTCGAATTCATCACGCGGCAAATGCTGTGGACTCGCTTGTATCACCCACGCTGGTTCCCTGTCGTGCTGCATGCCGCCCTGAGCACCGCTCTGCTTTTGGGATGTGTGCTGCTGTTTTTCTATGGAATCGCCACCGGTAATTGGCAAGCGGTCGCTTGGCTTTTGGCAGGCGTATGCGGCTATCAGCTGACCATGGCGGGACTTTTGGGGCTTTTGGAGCGTGGAATGCAATGCATCGCCCAAGGTCGCAAAGAAGCGGCCTATCGCCCTAGTCTCATGCACTGGATGAAGGTGTTTGTCGCGATTCCGATCACGCAGCTGATCTATGCTGTGGCAATCATTCGCTGCTGCACGCTGCACAAAATCAGTTGGCGTGGGATTGAGTACCAGATCTCAGCGCCGTTCCAAGTGGATCGTTTAAACGACACCGCTTTTGTGCCGACTGTGGGGCGTAGCGCCAACGAATCGCTGTAGTTACTTCGTCTTTGCAACAAACACTCCCCCGTTACTGACAACTTCAGGAATCCTTCTTGTGGCCACAATCGCCTGTCAGCTACCTAATGGAATCCAAGCCTTTGGACTTACTCAGGCCGATACGAACATCGTTTACGAGGAGATTTTCGTCAACGATTGCTACCTTCAGGAAGGGATCACGCTCTCTGACGGTGACACCGTGGTGGATATTGGTGCCAACACCGGGATGTTTGTGCTTCGCCTGAACGAGACCCACAAGAACCTTTCCGTCTTTTCATTTGAGCCGATTCCAGCCATTCATGCGGCCCTAGCGCAGAACGCCAATGGTTGCCAAAACATTCGGGTGAAGACAGAAGCGGTGGGCCTCTCCAGCGAACCCGGAACGGCCACGTTTACCTTCTTCCCTGCGGTCTCGTGCACTTCCACGATGTATCCGGTAGATCAGGCGGAAGAACGAAAGCGAGCTCGCGATTTTATTGTGGGGCAATTCGACAAACAGCCATGGCATACTCGCTGGCTGACGTCCCTGATGCCGGCGCCGATCAAGTGGCTGATCGCTGAGTTGGTGCGGCGGTTTTACTCGGAACGCCAAACTATCACCTGCCCATTGACGACCCTTTCGGAAGTGATTCGGCGGAATAATTTAGCTTCCATCGACCTACTGAAAATGGATACGGAGCGTTCCGAACAGGCGATTCTGGCCGGCATTGAGCCCCAGGATTGGCCGAAGATTCGCCAAATTGCCATGGAAGTGCATGATGGCGAAGGCCCGCTTCTGGCGGTGAAAAACCTGCTGGAGTCGCACGGCTTTCGAGTGAAGGTACAGGCTGACGACCTGCTGCGGTATAACTTCATGCTCTACGCCCGGCGTTAAAAACCGAAGAATTCACGCGTAAGCACCGCAATCTTCCCGAAATGCTTCTGACAGTGCGGGCCGATTTCGCGTACACTGAGGGGTATGATACCCCTACCTGATGAATCGTCTGAGGACGAGCGCCTTGAGGCGTTGGACTCTTTTCTCGACCCTTCTGATGACAGCGACAGCTCGGACGAGTCCGACGAGCAAGCCAACCGTCGTCCAGAAAAAGCTTCTCCCACCGCCAAGCGTTTGGAACCTGAAGTTCTAGCGCATGTGCTCTCTGCGAACTATCGCCCGGTGAAGCCAAAAGTTATTGCCAAGCAATTGAGCATTCCTAGCGACCAAATCCCTGGCCTCAAGCTGTGCATCCGCCGGCTGGTAAAGCAAGGGAAGCTGAAATATGGCTCTGGGCATTTAGTTTGCCCGCCCGCCAAGGGAAGCACCAATAGCAAACCAGTCGCTGCGTCTGCCGTAAGGCCACCCGAAGTAAAACGTGTTCCCCCCACCATGCTGCCTCCTAAACGGGCCGTGGTCATTGAGGAGGAGCAAGACGAAGAAGTGCCAAAACGCCCTCGTCGTGAGAATCTCGACGAAGGAATTGTTGGAAAGTTTAAGCGTGCGGCCGGGGGCTTTGGCTTTGTGCGTCCGGTGAACACACCACGCTCGGCCGAGCGGACCCAAGATATTTTTATCCCTGCCGTCCGAGCACGCGATGCCGTCAGTGGCGATACCGTGCGAGTGCGGATCGTCAAGGACCGCAAGTCGTTTGGTCGTGGCGGTGAAGCGAGGATATCGGGCGAGATCATCGAGATTATTGAGCGCCAGACCAATCGCTTTGTCGGCGTTTATCTGGAAAAGCGCGGCCAAGCTTACGTCGAAGTGGATGGCGGCAAATTCTCGGAGCCGGTTTGGGTCGGTGACCCCGGGGCCAAGATCGCGGCCGCTGGCGACAAAGTCGTTGTTGAAATGACTCGCTTTCCTCAGCCTGGCATTCCGGGTGAAGGGGTAATTACCGAAGTACTAGGGCCCCGTGGAACGCCGGGCGTTGATACGCTGTCGATCATCCATGAATTTGGCCTGCCGCAAGAGTTTCCGGAGGCGGTACTCGCGGAAGCACGCGAGCAAGCCGAGCGATTTGACGAAGGGCTTGCTGGGCGAGTAGACCTGACGGCCGAGACCGTCATCACGATTGACCCGGTCGATGCCCGCGACTTTGATGATGCCATCTCACTTCGATTGAACGAGAAGGGGCATTGGCTGCTGGGGGTACACATTGCGGACGTATCGCACTTTGTACCACTGAACAGCCAGATTGACCGTGAAGCGCGTGATCGGGCGACGAGCATCTATCTTCCGGATCGCGTCATTCCGATGATTCCGGAAGCGATTTCTAATTCGCTGGCAAGTTTGCAGCCAGACCGCATTCGTTATACACAAACCTGCTGGATTGAATTCAACCAGGAAGGCGTGCCACTTCACAAGCATGTTGAACGAGCGACCATCCAAAGCAAACGACGATTCACTTATGAAGAGGTCGATAGCTTCCTGGCCAATCGTGAGCCTTGGAAGCCGCTGCTAACCCCGGAAGTATTTCAGCTACTGGAATATATGCATACGCTGGCGATGGTCTTGCGCCAGCGACGGATGGTTGCGGGTTCGATTGAACTAACGCTGCCTGAGGTCAAAATCGACCTCGACAAAGAGGGGAAAGTGGCGGGTGCCCATCGTGTGGAAAACACGGTTAGCCACCAAATCATCGAAGAGTTCATGTTGGCTGCCAACGTTGCCGTCGCGGAGATTTTGCACCACAAGCGACTCCACTTTTTACGACGGATTCACGAGCAGCCCAGCCTGAAGAAGCTGCAACTACTCACGACGTTTGTGCATCAATTGGGCATTCCTACCGAAAGTTTGGAAAGCCGCTTTGAAATCAAAAAACTGATTGCCGCGGTGGCCCACACACCGGCAGAACAGGCCGTCAACTATTCCATCCTGCGGAGCATGCAGAAGGCTGTCTACAGCCCGAGCGAAGAAGGGCATTACGCCCTGGGGATGGAGCATTACTGTCACTTTACGTCGCCCATTCGACGCTACCCCGACCTAACCATCCATCGGATGCTGGACGAACTGGCAAGTGGACGAAAGCCTTCCAATGATCTAGGCCGACAAACGATGCTTGGCGACCACTGCAGCCAGCGCGAACAGCGCGCTGAGCAAGCAGAACGGGAACTGATCAAGCTGAAGCTGCTGGGCTTCTTGGCAGACAAGATTGGGCAAGAGTTTGATGCCATCATTACTGGTGTCGAAGAGTTCGGCCTGTTTGCTCAAGGTGTAGAACTGCCTGCGGAGGGACTTGTTCCGACGGAAAGTCTTGCCGACGATTCGTATCGCTTTGACCGAGATTCCCACACCCTGGTTGGATATCGAGCAGGCAACCTGTTTCGACTTGGCGACAAGGTGAAAGTTTCGGTTGCTGCGGTTGATCTGGATCGCCGCGAATTGCAATTCCGCGTGGTGGGTCGCTCTGGAACGAGCAAACGCTTTGTCGCACCGAGTAGCGGTTCACGTGCCGGGCGATCAGAAGGATTTTGCGCACGGGTACGACGCCTTCCTCAACTAGCCAGCGAAGTGAGCGATCCTCGGATGATCCGCGCCAGCAGCGCCAGCAGCGCCATGCTGGCAAGCCTTCTCGCAACAAGCGACGCGGCACTCGCTCAGCAAGCCTGCATTGCAAGCATCCTAATTTTGAGCCGATTGTGTGAAACTGTGGGCACGACGGCAAGGGAGTTAAACCTTTCCGCGCTGCATCATTGCATCGCTAGCATTACCAGCACAACTGCGCCAACTCCGTCAATTATGAAGATTTAGCATTCTCTCAATTCTCGCTGAATCACGCCAAGTCTCGTTTCCGATTCTAACAGTGTGGAGGAAGCGTTACCTTTCGCCTCCTAATGCCTACCAACACAAGGGGCACGACTGTCTCCCCGACAGTTGAGTATGTGGTCGTTCTGACTACCTCCTTGCCACGTGACATCGCAGTTTATTCCCTCCTCGTCTCCGTTCGCGGGTTCCCTGCGACACCCAGAGAGAAAACATTATGCGTATTCGCCATTGGGCCAGTCTTGCGCTGCTTGCCGCTAGTCTTGGCTTACCTCTAACTGCCGTCAAGGCGGATGAACCTGTCGACGAGATTGCCGCTCTTCGCGATCGTCTTGATCGCTTAGAAGAGGAAAATCGCTCGCTCAAGGAAACCGTGACTCAGCGTCTGCCAAGTGACGATGGCAGCACGCCGGTCTCGATCAACTCGGCGGTACTGGCCGACGAGACAGAGATTCAAGCTGCCGTTGAAAAGGCCATGAAAGCTCAGGAGGCCAAGAAGAAGGCCGCTGATGAAGCGAAGAAGGCCGAAGACGCCGCCAAGGGCTATGAAGTTGGCAGCGACATGGCCATGACGGCAACCTGGAAGAACGGCATGGAGGTCGCTACCAAGAACAAAGACTTCCGCGTTCACGTTGGTGGCCGCTACCAGTTTGATGCTTCTTGGTTCAATGCAGACCAAGCTGTTCAAAACAATATCAACAACCGCTACACCGACGGCGTGGACTTCCGCCGCGCCCGACTACGTGTAGACGGTACGATGTATGAAACGATTGAGTGGGCGGCCGAATTTGACTTTGTCAATTCGGATCGTCTCCTTCGCAGTCCCAGCGGCAACGCGGTGGAAGCACTGACCGTTCCAACCGACTTGTGGTGGACCTTCACGAAACTTCCGATCCTCGGGAACGTTCGTGTGGGTAACCAAAAGGAAGCGATTGGCTTTGAACACATCGTTAGCAGCCGCTTCCTGCCATTCATGGAACGTTCTTACAATCAAGACACATTCTACGGTGGTGCATTCAACGGATTTACGCCTGGTATCTCGGCATTTAACTCTGCTTTTGAAGACCGGGCCACTTGGAATATCGGCCTTTACAAGCCGACGAACAACGCTTTCGCAGTAAACAACAACGACGGCGACTATGCAATTACGGGACGTTTGACGGCCTTGCCTTGGTATGTTGACGATGGTCGCGGCCTGTTGCACCTGGGTGTTTCCGGTCGTCAAGCAACCACGTACGACGATCGCATCCGGTTCCGTACTCGTGACGCGATCCGCAGTGGACTTTCGGCACAGTGGCCCATTCCCGCCGATACTGGCAACGTGTTTGGCTCGACGATGCAGTGGATCAACTCCGAAGTGGCTGCGGTCTATGGACCTTGGACACTTCAAGCAGAATACCTCGTCAGCATTCTGTCGGGAGCGACGGCTGCTAATGCTGCAGGCAACCCCACCGGTCCTGACCTGGGCAACTTGGTATATAGCGGTGGTTATGTCCAGCTGATGTACTTCCTGACGGGAGAAAGTGATTCTTACAGCTTTGAACGTGCTGCGTTTGATCGCGTCAAACCACGGGAAAACTTCTTCCTGGTGAATTCGGAAGATAGCTGCCGGCTTTTGGGGCGCGGTGCTTGGCAAACGGGTGTTCGCTACAACTACTTGGACCTCAACGACAAGGGGATCAACGGCGGACAACTGCACAACTTTACCGCTGGCCTCAACTGGTTCCTCAATCCGAACATGAAGGTTCAGTTCAACTACATGATGACCTATCGTGACCCAAGCACTGTCCCCAGTGCCAACTTCCCTGCGGGAGCTGGCTGGACCGAAGGATGGGGCGTTCGCTGGGCACATGATTTCTAGTCGTGACAACGCCTGACCGTGAACATTACAAGCTAGTGTTCACGGTTAAGTGCGTAACGCTTGTAACCGATCTCCACTTTATACCCATCACACTTCACCGAGCCGTCCTTAGCGACTTGGTAAGTTGTAACACTACAAGGATACCGAATCATGCCATCACGCTTCTCCTGGAGCTTGTTCGCATTCACCGCTTTTGCACTGTTCACGCCTTTCATTGGCGCTAATGAACTGATGGGACCTTTGCACCATCATCATGGTCAATGCTCGAAGTGCCAAGTTGTCGAAGAGATTGTCTATCAGGATGTGGTTGTTCAGCGGTGCAAGATTGTGCCGGACAACAAGCCTATCAAGAAGACGGTATACGAAATCAAGGAAGTTCCCGTATGCCAAAAGAAGCTGCCTTGCTTCGGGCACTGTGATGATTGCCCAGAATGCGAGTGCTGTGCTCGTACCAAGCGAGTTCTCATTAAGAAGGAAATCGTTTGCGGCGAAAAGGAAGGGACCAAGTGCGTCACCGAAGACGTGATTGAACGTGTTCCTGTCCGCGTGCAACGGGTCATTCCTTGCCAAAGCTGCCAGTCCAATTGCCCAGCCTGCCAAGCAGCTCGCCTGCCACAACCGATCGCCGACCTGCCTGTCGCGAGGACGGCCACACTGCCAAAGGTAAAGACGGCTGTACCACCTGTGGTTGTTGAAGACCCTTCTGCTCCTTCGCTGTACGTTCCTACGGTCACCCGCTAGGTCGCTAAAAACGAAACAGCCTTTGAGATAAATGCTGCTTGCGTCCCGCTAGACATGGATGTCGAATAGGACGTAGCCTTCTCCAAACCCTTGGTTTCCCACACTCTGCGGGAAGCCAAGGGTTTTTTCATTGGCGAGATGCCGGTGGAGGCGGAATCTGTTTGCCGTGGGGATCAATGCTTTGCCCGGCCAACTCTTGGTCGAGCTGCGCTTGCAAAGAGGGGTTAAGGAAGTGCTCCATCCGCTCGGCCGGATCGTGCAAGTGATCCGCGGGAAGATCGAAGTGCTTGTCGAGAAAGGCTTCCCAAAGGCGGTGAGCACGCACGATATGCTGGGCAGATTCTTTGCCCGTCGCGGTCAGTTGCAACCCCATGCCTCCCATGCGTGGCTGTACCAGACGCAGTGAAAGCAGTCGCCAGCGAGCAATTCGATGACGCCAATCGGTGGGCAGGCTTGTCACGCGGACGGCCGGAGCATTGGGGGGGCTTACGGGCTCTGCTTCTTCGGCCCGATAGAGAATCGCCAAAATATCTTCACTGGCGATTCGGATGCCGACGCCCCTTGGCGTAACCAGCGACTTATCAGCCCCTGCTTCGGTGCGAGCGCAACCACCAACGCCATCTGCAAACCGGCGACGATTGCAATCATCCCTGAAGAGGTTGTGCCAAGCTGGTCAGCAGCCCAATAGCCGACGAGCGCGGAAACGATTCCAAACACAACGCTCCATATCAGCATTGGAAGCAGTCGCTGCGCCATGAGCTGAGCACAGGTGGCGGGAACAATCAGCATGGCGACCACTAAGATAGAACCGACGGCTTCAAACGCGGAAACCGTAACCACTGCCACCAAGGAGAGCAACACATAATGCACCGTGACGGCCGAAAGTCCCATGGCCGTAGCCAAGGCTGGATCAAACGAGGCCAGTTTGAGTTCCTTCCAAAACAATCCCACCACTAACAGCACAATGCCCAGCGTGATTCCGCCCGCCATCAGCGTACGGCGAGGCTCTAGTGCGGCAAGTTCGAGCTGACCATAAAGGGCGCAGTCCACATCGAGATGGGCAGACTTGCCAAAGACTTGCACCATCACCACGCCCAGCGCGAAGAGGAATGTGTAGACCACGCCCAGGCTTGTATCTTCGCCCACGTTTCCTTGCGACTGCAAAAGCTCGGCGAGGAAACTGGTTGTTAAAGCCAACGCGATAGCGCCCACCATGAGCGGCCAACCAGAGACTTGCCCAGTGAAGACAAACGCCAGAACAATCCCTGGCAGAAGCGCATGGCTGATTGCATCACCCAGCAGACTCATCCGCCGCAGCAGTAGAAACGTCCCCAGGATCGCACAGTAGCTGTTACCTAGCGCGGCAACCGCCATGGCGGTCAGATCGACTTGCCAATTGAGGGTGCGCGAGCTTTGGGCCAGCCAATACCCCATGAGCAAACATACGACCAGCAAATAGATCAGTGGTGCCCACCAGGAGCCCCAGGATTCTCCCGCCTTTGATTCTTGGGCGGATTCACCACTGGGATCATCACCCTCTTTTAAGGGCTCGGTTACGATAGGGCTGGTACTCATACGGCCCCCGTCATCACGGCGTCCGTGTTTGGACTAGCGGGATCAGGCCAACGCCCCTGCGCAATTAGCGATTGTTGTAGGTTGAGCGCCATCGTGGGGGAGATCGCTTGGCTAACGGTTTGCCCGGAAAGGTGAGCCACGCTGGCAGACTCTTGGGGGTAGGCATCGAGGAATGCCTGCCAAAGTCGATACTCTCGCGCTGCTAAACAAGCAGACGCTTCTCCACTAGGAGACAATTTCCAAAGAGAAACCTCTCCCTTCTTCGCGCCCGACACCTGTTCAACCCAACCTTTACGCAACGCTTGGACCAGGAGCGTCAGCCATTCGGACCGCGACCAACTGCGACTGCTGATGCAGGATTCCAACGGGATCATGCCGCCTGGTTGTTGTGACTTTTTAGAGACTTCCCACAGCGCAACAAGCAGCTTTTGCTCTTGGACTTTTTGCGTTAACGACCACTGCCGATACCAGTGAGGAATCAAACCACGCTTCGTTCCCAGCAGAAGGGAAAGCGTAAAAAAGGCACCGCCTGTCAAAACAATGATCGGCCCGGTGGGGAGCGCATCAAAAGCAATGCTAATGAGGGTTCCTAAGAAGCCGATCAGTCCGCCAAGAACCGCTGCATAAAACAGAAGCCACGAGAGGCTATCCGTCCAAAACCTCGCGCTGGCTCCTGGCAAAATGAGCATGGCTGCGGCCAACACCATCCCGACAGCAGGCAGTCCAATGACAACTGCAATGGCGACGAGGGTCATCAGTATCAAATCGAGTCGATAGACCGGCCAGCCCAGCGAACGACCAAAAGATGCATCAAACGCAATGACCTTAAACTCTTTAAACAGCAACAGTACCGCGACCAAACAGACAAGCGATACGCCCAAGATGAGATGCGCATCCACCATGGTCATGCTGGCGGTTTTTCCCAGGATAAAGCTATCAAGCCCTGCTTTGCTGCCGGTTGTTCCAAACTGCTGGGTCTGGATGAGCTGCACCAGCACAAAGCCAACACCAGGAAACACACTCAGCACGCAGCCAATCGCAGAGTCTTCGCGAATGGGCGTAAAACGGACGAGCGCGGAAATAATGACGATCCCCAGAACGCCACTAACTAGCGCACCCAGCAACATGAACCAAAGATTGCGTTCGCCTAGCACAAGGAACGCAATGCAAACCCCAGGCAAGGCCGCATGAGCAACGGCATCACCGGTTAGGGCGCGACGCCGCAGCACTGCAAAGGTGCCAACGAGCCCCGCAACCGCGCCAAACAAGCTGGCACCGTAAAGCACGACTTGCGTATTGTAAAACGCAAGCTGCTGAATCACTCCATTCCAGGACTCGACGAAAGCCGTCCCAAGACCAACTTCGCCAACCAATGTTGGGACGAGGAGGGTCATGTGCCACCACTTCCAAAGCGGTACGCCTCGGCCGCTGCGTCTAGCACCGCTAAACGTCCGCCGTAAGTCTTGTGAAGTTGCTCCTGCGTGAAGACTTGCTCTAGAGGTCCTGCGGCAACAATCCGCATATTCATCAGAACGACATAGTCAAAGTACATTGGGACCGTTCGCAGATCATGATGGACGACCAGAATGGTTTTGCCCGCCTTACGAAGGTCTCGCAAGCAATCGAAGATGATTCGCTCGGTCGTGGCATCCACACCGGCCATCGGCTCATCCATGAAATAGAGGTCTGCCTCTTGCGCAGCGCCCGAGCCAAGAAGACACGCTGCTGTTGCCCGCCGGAAAGCTCGCCGATTTGCCGCTCTTCCAGGGGCGACAAGCCAACCTTAGCAAGGCATTCTCGCGCAACTCTCGCTGCGCTCTGCCGGGGCGCCGAAACCAACCGAGCTTGCCATAGGTGCCCATTAGCACCACTTCTAGCACGCTAACCGGGAAGCTCCAGTCGACACTTTCTCGCTGCGGCACATAACCAATGCGATGGCGCGACTTGGCCATCGGTTGACCAAAAACTTCGACCCGGCCACTGGCCATGGGCACTAGTCCAAGGATCGACTTGATGAGCGTGCTCTTGCCCGCTCCGTTCGGACCGACAATCGCGGCCAACTGGGGCGAATGGAGCTCTAAATCCACATCCCACAATACGGGCTTGCGGTGATAGGCCACCGTTACATCGTGTACATCAAGGATCGCTGGCATGAGGACCGGATCATTTCAATGCTTGAACTATGGTAGCCACATTGTGGCGAATCATTCCTTCGTACGTTCCTTCTGCGGTCCCTGCCTTGCCCAAGGCATCTGAATAGAGCTCTCCACCAATCTTGAGCTCGTGCTTCTGAGACCGGCACCCTTCCAACAGAGCATGCATGTTTTGTTCGGAGATGCTGGTCTCCACAAAAACCGCCTTGATTTGACGTTCCACCAGGAACCGAACGAGGTCGTTGACCTGTTTCACGCCTGCTTCACTTTCGGTGCTCACACCTTGCAGGCCGCGAACCTCTACATTGTAGCTTTTTCCAAAGTAGCGAAACGCATCGTGGGCCGTAACCAACACCCGTCGAGCGGGCGGGATCTCCTCCAGTTGCTCTCGGATGGATTTATCTAACTCAGCCAATCGTTTTTCGAGCGCCTCGGCGCGAGTAGCAAATTCCTCCCCCTTCGCTGGCATCTGCTTGCTTAGGAAGTTGGCGATCGGCTTCACCGTTAGCGACCACAAAGAAACGTCCATCCAGCAGTGCGGGTCAAACGATTCGCCCCCCGTGGCGAGCAGCCGATCTTTGGGCAGCCCACTGGCGATAGCCAGAACCGGCTTGGACTCGCCCATTCGCTCGAGGACTTGGGCCAGCTTTCCTTCGAGGTGCAGGCCGGAATAGACGATTGCATCAGCCCGTCCCAATGCCCGGAGGTCGGCCGGCGAAGCCTTATAGATGTGGGGGTCGACCCCTTCCCCCATCAGCTGAACGACTTGAACGTGGTCGCCCCCAATTTCACGGACAAGGTCCGCTACCATGCCGGTGGTACAGACGACGGTGATCGGGCCGGAACCCTTTTCGCCGGCGGGAGGTGCCGCCCCAGAGCCGTCTTGCTTGGCCGAACAGCCGAATGCGATCGAACATACAAGTAAACGCAACCAATTTGCTGCAAATGACTTACATCGAATATCTAGCAAGCGAAACATGGCAACCCGACTGCTTTTTGGTCATTAGAAACCAACTTTTTGATTAATCAAAATCTATTATGACAGATGCAGGGCCAAGGGTCAACTTTCCAGGCTCCTAATCAGCGGTGCCACGAGGATTCCTAGTAGTAAAAGCCCCGCCACTGCCAGGATTTGGCCCCAGGTGCCACTACATAAAACAGCCGATGAGCCAATCAAATAGATCCAGGGAGTAAACGGGTATCCCCAGCATCGATAGGGGCGGTCGAGGTTCGCTTCCTTCAAGCGCAATACGATCACGGCCCCCACAGAAAGCATGTAGAACAGCGTGCCAGCCAGAACTACGAGGTCGGTGAGGTAATCGAAGATTTCCCCCGCACTTCGCGAGACCATGCAGGCCAAGATCACTTGCAGCATGGCCCAGATCCCTTGGGTCCAAATCGCTTTAGCAGGCGTGTGGTTGCGATTGTGGATATCTTGCAAAAACCGAGGAAACAAGCCATCGCGAGCCAAGGCGAAATAGATTCTCGGACCTGTCATCAGGTTGGAATTCAAAGCTCCGAACGTCGAGAACATCACGCCGGTCGCGGCCAATGGAATTCCCCAATCGCCAAGCAATTTGCCAAACACATCTGCAGCGACCGTTTGGGTTGAAGCGACGTCTGCCATTGGTAGAACGAGGTGATAGCCGGTAATCGTGCCGACATAAACCACAATCACCAGGAACAGTCCCAACATTAGTCCTCGGGGAACATTGCGCTGGGGCTCGCGAATTTCTTCGGCCAAGGGGGCGATATTGATCCATCCATCGTACGGCCAATAGATGAGCAGCATAGATAGCCCGACTGCCTTCCAAAATCCCCAGCCCAAACTCGTGGGGGCCAGTGGTTGCAAATTGCTCATTTCCCACGAGCCAAACAGCAAAGGGCCCGCAAATAGCAGCGCCAAAAAGCCCACCTTAACGAACGTGGTGATGTTTTGTGTCCAAGCGCTGTAACGAGTGCCGCGCACATTGATCCAAGTCAAAAGTGCGATGATGAGCAGCGTCAATGTTCCCTGCAGCCAATAGGGCAGCGACAGCAAATAATGCAGGGTTGTCCAGCTTTCTGGGACCGCCTTGGCACATGCCGCCAGTACTGGGCGAAGGTAGACCACCGTTGCGCTGGCCAAACTTCCCAGCGTTCCTGTACGAACAATGGCAAACTCGCTCCATCCCCAAAGATAGGCGACACGAGTGCCATAAGCACGCCGCAAATAGACGTAGGGTCCGCCGGCATGGGGCAACATGGCGGCCAGCTCTGCAACGGCCAGAGCGCCGCAAAGCGTCAGTAGCCCAACAATGATCCAGACGAGCGCGATCGCCCCAAAGGAGCCTAGGTGCCGAGCAACCTCGGCCTCTTTAAGAAAGATACCCGAGCCGATCATCGACCCCACCACCATGGTGATCGCTTCGAGTGGCCCTAGCAGACGAGGTAGCGACGAAACGGCACGAGGTGGCTTCGTGGCTCCAGAATCGACGGGATTTATGCCGCCAGAAGACGGGGCTGGGCTTGGCAATTCAATTCGTCCACAGGTGAGGGAAAATGGGACTGAGGCAGGAATGGTCAAACTTGTTGCAGGATAACCTTTTAGCGTTGGTATTGCGAGTCAGATTCTGGCCCCCTTCTAGCGGGCTGATATCAGAGCGATACAATGCTTCTGTGCCTCGCTTCTTTGACATTCCGTCTACAATCCTTAGCACTAGCACTGCGGGTTTTGCAGGACGCTTGAAATGCCCTGCTGCGGGTCAAATTGTGCATATTGACGCGGATTTTTGCGTTATCTGGCGGGTGGCACGCCCCGCAGACATATCGACCAGTGCCAAAACAAAGGGCCGTCCCCAGAGATAGCCCGATAGGATCACGCGAATGAGTGGCGAATTGGCCAAGACACCTTTGCACGCTTGGCACACCGAGCACAAGGCGAGGATGGTGGACTTCGCGGGTTGGTCGATGCCGGTTCAGTATGGCTCGATCGTCGAAGAGCATGTGGCCACCCGTACCGCTATCGGGATGTTTGACGTTTCGCACATGGGGCGACTCCGGATTGAAGGGGCAGACGCTGCCGCATTCCTGGATCGAGTCGTCACTCGAAAAGTGATCGGCATGCCGGTTGGCAAGGTTCGTTACGGGCTTGTCTGCAAGGAAGATGGATGCGCTTTAGACGATGTGCTGGTCTATCGCCTGGCTCCCCCAAGCGGTGAATATCATCTGCTTGTTGTGAACGCCAGCAACCGCGAGAAAATCGTCGCCTGGCTTGCCCAACAGCTGCGGCCGACCGATGCGGTCAAAATCATCGACCAAACTGTGGGTACGGTGATGTTTGCCGTTCAAGGCCCGAAGGCGATGGACCTCGTCAAACCGTTTACCGGTACCGACCCCACACAACTTGGGTACTATGCCGCCACCGAATCGACTCTGTGTGGTGAATGGGCAATCATCAGCCGTACCGGCTACACCGGTGAGGATGGCGTTGAAGTCATCACTTCCGCCGATGCTGGCCTCAAGGCCTGGGAAGCGATTTTTGAAGCGGGGCAAGCCCATGGCTTGAAGGCTGCGGGATTGGGCTCGCGCGATACGCTCCGCCTGGAAGCGGCAATGCCCCTTTATGGCCATGAACTGAGCGAAACGATCACTCCAGTAGAAGCGGGCCTCGACTTTGCACTCTCGATGGCGGGACGCGAGTTTGTGGGCCGCGAGTTTGTGGGCCGCGAAGCCTTGCTGAAGCAACAGCAATCTGGCACCACGCGAACACGCGTCGGTCTATTGCTGGAAGGAAAACGGGCCGCACGCGAACACTATCCGATTGTTTGCGATGGCCAAACGATTGGCGAAGTCACCAGTGGAACCTTCTCGCCTACTTTGCAACAGCCAATTGCGATGGCATTTGTGCCGCGCGATGTTGCAGCCGCAGGTGGAACCGTTCAAGTAGATATTCGTGGCACGCTGACCCCGGCTAAGATCGTTCCGCTCCCTTTTTACAAACGCTCGTAAGACCGCAAGTGAACTGCGTAGCTTGATGCGGTTCCTGCTGTCGCAATTTATCTTCGTCACCTTTGTTGAACCTGAGGTTGTGCATGAATCCTGCTGACTTGAAGTATGCGGAATCCCATGAATGGGTCCGCGTGAGCACTGAAGACGGCCGCAAAGTAGGAACCATTGGTATCACTGCTTTTGCGATTCATCAATTGACGGACTTGGTTCACATGGTTTTGCCAAAGGTTGCGCACAAGGTGAAGGCTGGCCAAGAGTTTGGCGAAGTGGAATCGGTGAAGGCCGTCAGCTCGCTTTATAGCCCTGTCGATGGCGAAGTAATTGCCGTCAACGATGGCCTCGTGAACCGCCTGGAGAGCCTTGGCGATGACCCTTACAACTCTGGCTGGATGATCAAGGTCGCCCTCGCTGACGAAGCTGCACTTTCCAAGCTGATGGATGCCGCTGCTTATCAGAAGCAATGCGACGCTGAAGGCTAAGATTGCTTTCCTAAAGGATACATGACCGGTTAAGTGACCTTAGCCGCTGCGGTTACTGCAAAAACTAGGCGGGCACGTCAAGTCTGAGGCTGCTGCCCACCCGCCTCGCTACCCAACGCAAGTACGTTCGAAATGCATAACCGGCCTGTGCCGGACAGATTTGAAGAGAGTGCTGAGATGCCTTATTTCTATAACACGCCCGACGACGAAAAATCGATGCTGTCTGCGATCGGTGTCGAGAGTGTGGAAGCCCTGTTTGCTGGCGTTCCTGAAGAAGTTCGCTTGCGTCGCCCACTGAAGTTACCAGCGGCAATGTGCGAACTGGAACTTTCTCAGCACATTAGCGAATTGGCTTCGCGCAATACGCATATCGGCCAAAAGGTCTGCTTCCTCGGCGGCGGTGCCTACGATCACTTTGTACCTGCGGTAGTCGATGCACTAGCATCGCGCGGCGAGTTCTATACGTCGTACACGCCGTATCAACCCGAAGTGAGCCAAGGCAACATGCAGGTCATGTTTGAATATCAAACATTGATTTGCCAGTTGACGGGAATGGACGTTTCCAATGCAAGCCTTTACGACGGCGGAAGCGCGGCCACCGAAGGTGTGCTGCTTGCGATGAGCGTTACGGGGCGGCCTAAGAAGGTAGTGGTTGCCGGAAGCGTCAACCCTGAATACCGTCAGATCTTGGATACGTACTTCGCTTCGATCGGCGCCACGCTGGTTACTGTTCCCGCCAAGAATGGGACGGTCGCTCCTGCCGATGTAGCCGCTGCCGTCGATGGTGAGACGGCCTGCGTTTTGGTGCAGCACCCCAATTTCTTTGGCGGCCTGGAAGATGTTGCAGCCCTTGCCAAGATTGCCCACGATGCAGGGGCTTTGCTGGTACAGTCATTTGACCCGATCAGCGTCGGACTGCTAAAGCGTCCTGCAGATTTGGGGGCCGACGTGGCCGTTGCCGAAGGTCAGGCACTTGGTACTCCGCTCCTTTACGGTGGCCCTTATCTGGGAATCATCGCCTGCAAGGAAGCGTTTGTTCGCCGCATGCCGGGGCGTATTGCCGGGCAAACGGTTGATCGTCGCGGGCGTCGCTGCTGGGTGCTGACCCTGCAAACGCGCGAGCAACATATTCGTCGCGACAAGGCTACCAGCAATATCTGCACCAACCAAGGCCTATTCGCATTACGCGCTGCTATCTATCTCGCGCAGATGGGTCCTCAGGGCCTGAAAGAAACAGCCGAACTTTGTGTGAAAAAGGCAGCCTACGCAAAGCAGCAGATCACCAAGAATGGTCGCTATGAAATTGCCTTTGCTGGTGCATCGTTCAAAGAGTTTGTGATCCGTGATCGCCAAGGCAACCTGGATGCCGCCGTAAACGGCTCGATGGAAGCCGGATATCTACCTGGCATTCCGCTGGGAAATTGGTATCCCGACCTGAAGGATTGTTTACTGGTAGCGGTCACAGAAAAGCGGACTAAGACAGAGATTGATGGCTGGGTTCGTTCGCTGGGCGGTTAAGAACATTGGCAAGGAGTGCTCGTTGGCCTCCCGCGCAACATGATTCGGTGAGAACACGTTTTGTCTCTTAGGGAGACGTTTGCAATGCGAAATCTGAAGTCTACACAACTACTGTTTGAGCTTTCGAAGTCTGGTCGTCGCGGCGGGGTGTTGCCACCCTGTGATGTGGAGACTGCCAGCATTGAAACGCTGATTCCGTCTGAGCATTTGGCAGCTGAGCCACCCCCATTGCCAGAAGTGACGGAGCCCGAGGTGGTGCGTCACTTCACCAACCTCTCGACACTAAACATGTCGGTCGACACCCACTTCTATCCGCTGGGCAGCTGTACGATGAAATACAACAGCAAGCGGAACGAACGGATGGCCGCAGTGCCGGGCCTAGCAGACCTGCATCCTCATCAGCCGGAAAGCACGCTGCAAGGAATGCTGGAACTGCTATACAACCTGCAATCGATGCTGGGAGAAATCTCGGGCCTACCTGCGGTGTCGCTGCAACCGGCGGCGGGTGCACACGGCGAACTTACGGCATTGATGGTTGCCGCAGCCTACTTCCGATCCATTGGCCAAACTCGCACGAAGGTTTTGGCGCCTGATAGTGCTCACGGCACGAACCCTGCCAGCGCCAAGATGGCGGGCTTGGACTTCGTCACCGTGAAGACGACTTCCTCGGGTGAAGTTGACATGGATGATTTGATGTCGAAGCTCGACGATCAGATTGCTGTGTTCATGATCACCAACCCCAACACGCTTGGGTTGTTTGATAAGCAGGTGGTCGAGATTTCGAAGATCGTCCATGGTCTGGGCGGCCTGATTTATCTGGATGGCGCCAACATGAACGCCATTCTGGGGATCACTCGCCCCGGCGACTTTGGGGCGGACATGATGCACTACAACCCCCACAAGACCTTTAGCGGTCCACACGGCGGCGGTGGTCCTGGTGCTGGTCCGATTTGCGTGGCGGAAAAGCTTGGCCCCTTCTTGCCAACGCCAATCGTTGAAAAGCACGGGGATCGCTACGTGCTGCAAACGAATCGCCCCGCATCGATCGGCCGCGTTCGCAGCTTCTTTGGAAACGTCGGCGTGCTGATTCGTGCTTACTGCTATATCGTTTCGCATGGGCCTGCCGGAATCAAACGCGTTTCCGAGACCGCTGTTCTGAACGCTAATTACCTGCTAAGCCGGGTCAAACACATTCTGCCAGTCCCTCAAGGGGACCGCTGTATGCATGAGTTTGTCGCAACGGCCTCGGCACTGAAAAAGAAGAACGGCATCACCGCGATGGATATCGCGAAGCGTCTGTTGGACTATGGCTTCCACGCTCCGACCGTCTACTTCCCGCTGACGGTGCCAGAAGCCTTGATGATTGAACCTACCGAAACGGAAAGCCGCGAAACGCTCGACGCATTCGCCGAGATCTTGTTCCGGATCACGGAAGAGTCACCCGAATTGTTGCATGAAGCTCCCCACAGCACGATCATCAGCCGCCCCGACGAAGTACGTGCGGCTCGCCAACCGATGATGCGATGGAAGCCTTCCAACACGCCGACCGATTCCGAACCGATGGCCGGATTTGTAAAAGCAACGTAGCTCACTTTGCCCTCACGGGTGACAGCGAGCGTTTTAGCAATCGTCCCTGGTGCGAATTGTATTTCTCGCCAGGGCTATTGTCTTTCCATGCCGCATCCGTGCCGCATGATGCCCCTAAAGGTCCGACCTTGTTTGCAATGCGGGAGTCATCACGATGGACTGCCGGCTGATCTGTGATGCTGCTGGATCTGGCAGCTGGAATATGTCGGTCGATGAGGCGTTGCTTGAAACGGCCGATCCTCAATCCCTGGCGGTGCTCCGGTTCTATACCTGGGATTCTCCAACGCTGTCGCTGGGCTACTTCCAGGAACATGCGGAACGTCACACTCACCCCGCTAGCGAGTGTTGCAGTTTGGTACGGCGTGCATCTGGCGGCGGCGCCATTTTGCATCACTGGGAACTGACCTATAGCTACATCGTTCCTGTGAAAAGTCGGTTTTCCGATGACCCGCAGTATCTTTATGACACCTTTCACGACACCCTGATTCAGACCCTTGCAGAGTGGGGAATCGTGGCCAGCCGGCATGTTCCGGTAACCACGATTGGAATTAGTTCGCCCAAAACTTCTTCGGAACCGTTTCTCTGCTTCGAGCGGTGCGCAACGGGCGACGTGATTTGCCAACAGAAGAAAATCTGCGGCAGCGCCCAGCGACGAGGGAGGCAAGCCGTTTTGCAGCACGGCAGCATCTTGCTTCGTCAAAGTCCGTTTGCACCGGAACTTCCGGGGATCTACGAACTAACGGGGGTGTTGATCACCTCAGACGAGTTACAGCATCGCTGGATGCCCCGACTTGCCGCCCAGCTTGGCGTGACGTTCTTGCCTTCGCAACTATCGTCCGAGGAACTTTCCGAGTCTGCCCGCGTCCAAGAAAGTAAGTTTTGCAGCGACCAATGGACCCTCCGAAGGTAGTGCAATCTAACGGTTTAAAAGGCGCTTTTGTCGGTTTTCGCAGGATTCTCGTAATGTTACTAGTTGCATTTCGACAGGGAATCTGGCGATAATCAATACTTGGAGCACCTGCGAAGTTGCGCCGTAGCTCAGCATTCGCTAGTGGCGTCAATTTAGACTTGGAACGTGATTTGCGGTTTATACACTATCATTGTGGATATCGCGATCTAGTCTCTTTCGACAAGGCTCCTATAATAAATATGCGTACGGATATTAGCCCCGCTTATCGCTGATGTTTGCAAATTTTGAGGCTAGTTGAAGCAGCCATAATTTTTTTCGGGTTTTATTTTAACTCGAAATTTGCGAAGGGAAGGCGAGCAATGCAAGTTCGACTCAAAGTTACTCAAGGATCTAAAGCCGGCTCGGAAATCAAAATCCCAGCTCCGAAGTGCTTGATTGGCCGCAGTGACGAATGCCACCTTCGCCCGCAAAGCGAAGCGATCAGTCGTCGCCACTGCGTCATCATTACCACGGAGTCTGAAGTTGCGGTGCGCGACTTGGGAAGCCGAAACGGTACGTTCGTCAATGATGAACGCATATCCCAAGAGGCTGTACTCTTGCAGGGTGACATTTTGCGGGTAGGCCCACTGGAATTTGAAGTGTGCCTCGAACAATCCGTTTCTAAGCAAAAGCGGCCCAAGGCGAACGATATTGCGTCGGTGGCTGCCCGTTCGGCAGAGGGAAGCAAGGCTGCAAATCCATCGGAACTCGGTTCCGTTGGTGACTGGCTCGATGAAGCGGACAACGAATTGCGGGAGAAGCGATTTGCTGATCCTGAAACTCGCCAGTTCCGCATTGAAGATACCAACGCCGCCAATCCGGTCGTTCCGGGAACCGATCCAGGGATTCCGCTGGATAGCGAAACCAAGTCGATCGACTCGCCGATTAAACGGCCTGAAAAGAAGGCTCCTGGCAAGCTCCCCCCACGTGAGGAAGAGCAAAAGAAGGACTCGCGTGAAGCGGCCGCAGACATGCTGAAGAAGTTCTTCAACCGTCGCTAGGGTTTTTCGCCAGCTTTTTGGTGGTCCAAAAATAAAACCTGCCTCTTTGTGGGGCAGGTTTTTTCGTGTCTTGATATAACTTTGCTTATACTAAAAGTCCTACCCTTGGAAGGATCTGCTGACAACTGGGCGAATTGCTGGCATAGGCCAAGATTTGACGGGGCCCGACGAAGAACTTCGCTGCGTGCGAAACCGGTGTCCGTCCTGCAGGGTATTACCAAACAGACTTGGCATGAATTCAGGCTCTAACGATCGCGACGCCGACTTTCGCCAGTTGGTCACTCGTTGTTTAGCGGGTAATCAAACAGCGATGCTCCAACTGGTCCAGCAAAGCTGGGGACAGGTGTTCGGGCTTGCGCTGCGAATGCTGGGAAACCGGCAAGATGCCGAGGATGCATGCCAAGAGACCTTTAGCCGCGTGCTGCGAAGTCTCCACAAATGGGACCCAGGCAGGGATTTCCATCCTTGGTTATTGGCCATTGCTGGAAACCGCTGCCGCACGATGCTAAGCAGCCGGAAAAGACAACGCCGCCCCGATACGCTGGTCGAAGACGTACCTGAGTCGCGCAGTGACAACGCGGGCGAGTTGGAAGAAGAATTGACAGGCGCACTGGCGCTGCTTCGTACTGAGTATCGCGAGGCGTTTTGCCTGTTTCATGAGCAAGAATTGAGTTACGAACAAATTGCAGAAGTCATGCAGGTTCCACTAGGGACCATCAAGACTTGGGTACACCGGGCGAGGAAGGAAATCGTTTTATACCTTCGTCAGCGTGGTGTATTTGCGGAGGATCGACATGCGGTGCCATGAGTTTGAACAACAGTTGCAACAGACCCTCGATGCCCGGTTACCGGTGCAGTTAAGCGCTGCGCAAGCAGCACATGCGACCACGTGCGAATCTTGTCGACAACAAGCACAAGGCTTTCAGCATTTGACCGCTCTTGTACGGCCAGCACGCCTTACGAACCTCAAGCCGCTACTAGCGGATCGCATTGTTGCCGAGGTCATTAGTGGTCGCTTTGCAGATCAAGATGATGCCGAATCGGAATCAATCACGACGATTCCTGAACGCACTTATGATGTTGCCCCACGGCGGCTGTCCGGCTGGATGGTCGCTTTACTATCGCTGAGCGCTGTCGTGTTGCTTGGCGTTGGGCTAATTGCCGTGACGAAGCGGGGCGAAGCTCCCAACGTTCCTGCCGTAGCGACCCGAACTTTGCCACAGTCCCCTGCCCCGGCCGTCCAGCCATCCGCGGTTGCAGCTGCCTCAACTCCGGCGTCTGCCACTCCTACCTCGCCGGCTGGCCCAGAAGGTTCGCCGATTGCAATTGCAAAGAGCTGGGACTACCCCATCGCGATCTCTGCTTGGCCGAAAGATTTTCCTGAGGCGGTTTCTAAGCTCGAAGAAGTCGAAGAATACGCTCCAGGCTTCCGCCCCATTAAGGCATCTTTCACAACCGCCATCGACACCCTCATGCAGACTTGGCCTGTGGGAAAAGACTCCCACATGATGCCGCGGCCTGACACAGGCTTCTCGCCTGGGGTACAGCCTGTCTCTGCGTAGCTGGTGACGTTAACCGAGAGGATTTCAGGCGGCAGCTATGAGGCCTGCCGCTTTCTTTTCGCGCAGCCCTATCGCGATCTGACGATGGGCTGAGGATCCTGGGCAAAGACTGCCCTGGGGACACCTTTAACGGCTCCTCCCCATTCTGCTTGGCACCTGGGCCCGCCCCTGCCCAATTTCTGGGGCGGCTTTCGTTGCCCCACATAGGCCAACCAGTGCCGATTTGGCTTTCCAGGGGCTGCCGCTACCTCTTACGCAGCCCGCAGGCTCACGGGCAATCGCTACAGCCGTTACAGGCGGATATTTACCCTAGTCGGTAGATTTTTCCATGGGGGTCTCCGATTAACCCTATATCTTTGCTGTACTCCCCATTCGCCCCAAGCAGCACAAGCCCCCAGAAAAGGCCCCCAGAGATGACCAAGGTTAAAAAGAACGAAGTTACGATGAATCGCCGCAGCATTTCAGAACGCCGTGACGCTGATCGTCGCAAGGACAATGCTCCTGTTGCTGACGAACGTCGCATGCCGAGCGAACGCCGTAAGGTTGCCCGCCGCCGTCAAATCGATCCAACGACTTGCGAACGTGATTACTCGGGTGAAGAGATTGAATTCATGCACGCCATGGACGCTTACAAGCGGACCAGTGGACGCATGTTCCCGACCTGCAGCGAAATCCTAGAAGTGATTCGCGGCCTGGGCTATATCCGTGCCACCGCGATCCCCGAAGCCCCTATGGCAAGCGACGAAAACGTCGACACGACTGCCGAGACCCTGTAAGCCGATGGATGAAAAGATTGGGCCCTAGCTACCAGTCCTTCGCTCACGATCTAACCAATAACAAAGGCCCTCAAGTGGATCACCTCTTGAGGGCCTTTATCGTTTTTCAAGGAACTGTCGCACTTAGAAGCGATCCGCTTCCCTCTACTTCGGCAAACGTTCCATCTCGACCTTGGGGAATGGGCCGGTCAGCGACTTCATGTACTCAACAAGATCTGCCTTCTCTTGCTTGGTCAGGTCAAGCTTCTTGATCTTGTCGCTGAGATAGGGATTGGCGTGGCCTCCCTTGTCGTACCATTCGACAACTTCTTCCAGTGTCTTCAGGCTTCCGTCGTGCATGTACGGAGCTGTCTGCACCACATTGCGAACGGTTGGCGTCTTAAAGGCGCCACGATCTTTGTCTTCTTTGGTTTGGCTAAATCGCCCTGTATCGTAGTCCTTCTTATCCATGCCAATGCCAAGGTTGTGGTACTTTTCATCGGTGAAATTAGCGCCCACGTGGCATGCCGTGCAGTTTGCACGCTGGCTGAAAAACAGTTCTCGCCCGCGCTTTGCCGCAGCACTCATCGGATGTGCATCGCTGGCCTTTTTGCGTTCCATGTAGGCCGCATAGGTATCAGGATCATCTTGCTTGAAGGACTCTAGATCCGCCAAGTCATCTTTGTATTGCTTTTCAAAGGTGAGTAGTGGCTCGTAATAGTCCGCCGCCGAAGTGCCTGTCACAATCACGCGTTCAAAGCTGGCAATCGCCTTACCCACGGTGCCGATGGTTAGCCCTTCGCCGGGGAAGATCTTCTCAAACTGCACCTTGTAGCCTTCGATCTTCTTCAGCGCTGCAACACATTCATCATGCGTGTAGCCCATCTCGATCGGATTGGCGATGGGGCCGATGGCTTGTGCCTCGAGGCTGCCTGCGCGACCATCCCAAAATTGCACATCGCTCAAAATGCGGTTGTAACTTACCGGAGAGTTACGACCTCCCATTTGGCCTCGAATGCCGACGCCAAACTGTGTGGCACGCCCATAGCCATCTTCGGGATGGTGGCAGCTTGCACAGCTAATGGTGCCGTCAGCCGACAAGCGAGGATCAAAGTAGAGCTGGCGCCCCAATTCGATTTTGGCACGTGTCAACGGATTGTCTTTGGGAATAATGATTCCCCCTTCACCGGCAGAAAGGCCCAGCGGAAGCTTCACCGACAGAACTTCATGGTTCTTGGGATCTTTGAGCCAAGCTTGTATTTGAGGGACGGTGCAGCGCCCCCTTTCCGGGAATTCCCTGGGTCAGCTCATCGCTTCCGAGCTGAACGGGAGGCGGGTCTGCGGCCCAAACTGCCCCCGTCAAAATCACGGAGAACATGCATGTCATGCCTGATATCGCCAGAAATCGTTTCGCCATAAGGATCTCTATTTCGTGGAAGGAATTGGGAGGCGGGGAACGGAGGGTGATGGCCAAGCACCACTCATTCGAAGTGAACGAAGCAGCCAGCCTCTCCCCGACCGGAGGGTTTCGACTGTTAGATTATACCCCGCTGTCCAGCCTCCGTTTACTACGCCGAGGGCTGGTTTTAGCCGTTAATTAACGACAGAAATCCTTTGGCGGGTGCTTACCTAGAGCCACGAGGGGCGCCGAAACCGGCATTTTCTGTCTTGCGGCAATATTTGCCGATTGCTAACCTTCGCGCCATCTCGCAGAAAGTCCGATTCGACCGTCTGCTGCGATGAACCGATTTGGGGCCCGTTATTCGGGTCAAAAACGGCTGTACCGGTGGACATGAGTTAGTACCTTCCATGCCAAAGCCACACACTTTTCGAGCCCTTGCTTGCCCGCAGCTTTTGGCTGCGTTGGCGGTAGCAATGCTATCGGGGTGCGGCATGGTAGCGCAAAACCAAAATGTTCGTGGTACGCAGATGTACCAACAGGGGAACTATACCGGCGCGATTCAGCAGTATCAGCAAGCGATTGCGAACAACCCACAAAGCCCTGATGGCTATTACAACTCGGCGGCGATTGCCCACATGATGGGAATGCAATCGAGGGACCCCAATAAGCTTGCCCAGGCCGAGCAACTCTACAATCAGTGCCTTAACTACGATCCGAATCACGTGGATGCCCACCGTGGCTTGGCTGTGCTGCTTACCGACACAAGCCGTAGCGCCGATGCATTTACGCTGCTGAAAAACTGGACACTTACCAGCCCTACGAATTCGGAAGCACGGGTTGAACTGGCTCGCCTTTACGAAGAATTTGGCGACACGCGCAATGCTGAAGCAAATTTGCAGCAGGCACTGCAGCTGGATGTTCGCAACTCACGCGCTCATGCGGCACTTGGACGAATCAAAGAGCAAACCGGGGATATTCAGCAAGCGATCACCAACTATCAGCGGGCTTACAGCCTCAACCCCAACCAGCCGCAAGTTACCCAGCGCCTGATGGCATTGTCTGGGCAAAGTCAGGCAACCTCTCCAACCAACGCCGCAGGCTACAATTTCCCAGGACTTGCATCCGTGTTCGGCGGAAACAGCAGCCCCAACCTGGGGCTACCCCCTTCGAACCAGTCGGCAACAAGGCCGAAGGCCGATCTACGGTACTAGGTTCCGCCCTTACCTCCCCCAGGGCGGCAAGCGAAAACCCTTTCTTTCTGGCCATTTCTGGGTCAGCTAATTTGCACCACGTCGATCTTTCAGGGTCCCTACCGTCCCCCCCCCAAAAACCTTTACAATAACACGCTTTCGCCGACCCATCCAAACCGGGTAGGTCGGGCTAATGCATTTTGATTGTCTGTAGGGAACGGTGATGCCAACTGCGATGAATTCGACACGCGTTTTCAACTTTTCTCCTGGTCCGGCCGTCCTGCCGCTGCCAGTGCTTGAGGCAGCCCAACGTGACTTGGTTTGCATGCCCGGCTTTGGCATGAGCATCCTCGAGATGAGTCATCGCAGCCCTGGCTTTTTGGATATCCTCGCTTCTACCAAGGCCCTCCTCAAAGAACTGCTTTCCATCCCCGAGAACTACCATGTGATCTTCCTGCAGGGTGGATCACGCCTGCAGTTCTCGATGGTTCCTATGAACCTACTTCGCGGGCAAGCAGGTCCAGCCTCCTATGCAGTGACTGGCTCCTGGAGCAAGCTCGCGGTAGATGAAGCCAAGCGTGAAGGGAACGTCCAGATTGCCTGGGATGGGAAGTCGACCAACTACGATCGCTTGCCAGCCCTTGGCGAAATGAAGATCGACCCGAATTCGGCCTACGTTTACACCTGCTCAAACGAGACGATCCAAGGTGTTCAGTTTCAAGAAGACCTCGATACGGGAAACATCCCACTGGTCTGTGATACCTCTTCGGACTTCCTGTACCGTCCTCTGGACGTCAGCAAGTATGGGCTGATCTATGCCTGTGCTCAAAAGAATGCAGGACCTGCTGGTGTTACGGCAGTCATCATTCGTGACGACCTGCTGAAGCGTTCGCAAGAGAACCTGCCAGGTTATTTGAGCTACCCAAACCATGTGAAGGAAGATTCGCTGTACAACACGCCTCCTACATTCTCGATCTACTTGATGAACCTTGTTCTCAAGTGGCTCAAGAATGACATTGGCGGCTTGGCAAACATGCATGCCCTGAACAAGGCCAAAGCACAGCTGGTTTACGATGTGATCGACAAGAGCGGCGGCTATTACAAGGGACACGCTCAAACCGCCAATCGCTCGCTGATGAATGTGACCTTCCGCTTGCCAAGTGAAGCACTGGAGAAGGCTTTTGTCAGTGCCGGCGAAAAGCAAGGCCTGGATGGACTCAAGGGACATCGTAGCGTCGGCGGCATTAGGGCCTCGATCTACAATGCAATGCCTCGCGCCGGCGTCGAAGCGCTGGTGGCGTTCATGCAAGAGTTCCAAAAGTCGAATGGCTAATCATGCCAGCACTCTGACTTGCGTCGAGTTTGGCGCGGTTAGTTAGCGAATGGCAGTTATCGTTTTCCAAAGCGGGCGGGTGAAGTTCTCACTGCCCGCCATGTCACAGAGCCCTTGGGCAAATGACTCCTATTTGTAGGGCAAGTGTTCCGCTTGCCTAATCCCTCGAATACTCCTTCCCCCGAATACGATCACCATGGCTCGCATTATTGTTCTTGATACGATTGCCAAAGAAGGTCTTGAGATGTTGGATGCGGCCGCTCCCGCCATCACCTACGAGGTGCGGACGGGGCTCAAGGGAGACGCCCTGAAGGCTGCCCTAGCGGAATTTGATGGCGCTATCTGCCGTAGTGGTGTAACCATTACTGGGGCTTCGCTGGAAGGTAATCGTCGCATGAAGGCGATTGCCCGTGCCGGTGTGGGAACGGACAACATCGACAAGGATGTTGCGACCCGCCAAGGCATTGTGGTGATGAACACTCCAACGGGTAACACGCTCAGCACTGCCGAACATACTTGGGCGCTGATGCTGGCGCTTTCACGGTCGGTGGCTCCGGCCTACCAAACGCTGATCAATGGCAAATGGGATCGCAAGTCGTTCATGGGAACACAGCTTGCCGACAAGACCTTGGGTGTGGTTGGCCTGGGACGCATCGGGCAAGAAGTGGCGAAGCGGGCCCAAGCTTTTCAGATGCGGGTCATGGGATTTGATCCCTTCTTGTCGGATGAACAAGCGGCAAAGCTCGGCATTACTCGCGTTGCCAAAGTTCGCGACATGCTGCCACACATTGACTATCTAACGGTTCACACACCTCTGACGCCAGAGACGACGAACCTGATCGACATGGCAGAACTGGACATCGTCAAGCCAGGGATTCGCTTGATCAACTGTGCTCGCGGTGGAATCTACAATGAAGCCGCCTTGGTGGAAGGACTGAAACGGGGCAAGATCGGCGGCGTCGCATTGGACGTTTACTCCGAAGAGCCCTGCACCAACAGCCCACTATTTGGCATGCCCAACGTGGTTTGCACGCCGCACTTGGGAGCAAGCACCGAAGAAGCACAAACGCAGGTCGCCATGGAAGCGGTCCAGCTTTTGGTCAACTTCTTCAACAAGGGTGAAGTACGCCATGCTGTGAACATGGCCTCGATTGACCCCAAGACGCTTGACTCACTACGTGGCTATTTGGACCTGGCCTTCCGCCTGGGCCTTTTGATGGCGCAGTGGAAGTCTGGCGCTGTGTCGGGCTGCAACTTGACCTACCGTGGCGAAGTTACGAAGCACAACACACGGCTACTCACCGCCGCATTCTGTGCGGGCCTGTTGTCACAAGCGGTGGAAGAAGCCAACATCGTCAATGCCGAAGTCCTTCTGCGTGAGCGTGGGATTCGCTTGACGGAAGAGAACCGCAGCGACATGGGGGCATTTAGCTCCTCCATCACCGTTGAGCTCAACTGTGGCGAGGAAACCTTTGCCGCAGCAGGCACGCTATTTGGCAACAACATGCCACGCCTGATCCGCCTGGGTGACTACCGCATGGAGTCCTACCTCGATGGAAAGCTGCTGATCTTCACGCATAGCGACGTTCCAGGCATCATTGGCCGCGTCGGAACAATCTTTGGCAATCACAATGTCAATATTGCCCAGATGAGCGTGGGTCGGACTTCGCCCGGTGGCGGTGCCGTCGGAGTACTCAACCTAGACACCTTGCCTTCGCAATCGGCGATTGATGAAGTCTTGGCCAATCCGGACGTACAAAGCGTGAAGGTGATTCAACTACCAGCAGCCGGTAGCCTGCCACCTTGGCTACAAGGCTAATCTGCCCACAAGGCGATTCAATCAAGAAACAAATTCGGCCCCAGTCATCTGGGGCCGTTTTGTTTTTCGGTACCGATCGAAACGATACCAGCTTAGCTGTGGCTGGCCGCCTGGGGGCGATCCAATCCCAATCGCTTCATCTTCTTATAGAGCGTCGTGCGGTTGATGCCCAGCGCTTCTGCCGTTTGATTGCGATTCCAATTGTTCATCTCCAGCACTTCACGAATAATGGCTCGCTCAGGAGCTTCCATCGCGTCTTTTAGTGCTTTTCCGGCCGCTTGATCTAGCGAGAGTGCTTGGCCCGAAACCATTTGCTGTGGCAAATCGTCCGGTGTGATGAGTTGCCCACGGCTTAACAGCACGGCTCGTTCCATGACATTTTGCAGCTCGCGCACATTACCGGGCCAAGAGTAGTGCTGCATTAGTGAGAGCGCTTCTTCCGTAAAGCCATGCATCACCTTGCCGGCATCTTCGCAAGTCTTTTGCATGAAATGCTTAGCAAGCAAAGGCAGGTCGGAAAGACGCTCGCGAAGAGGCGGCAATTCGATATTGATCACATTAACGCGGTAGTAAAGATCCTGGCGAAAGCGACCTTCGGCGACGGCTTTGGTTAGATCTTCATTCGTTGCAAGCACCACGCGTGTATCAATATGAATCGTCTTGGTACTGCCGACGGGTTCGTATTCGAATTCTTGAAGAACACGCAGCAACTTCACTTGAAGGCTAGGCGTTGCGGTTCCAATTTCGTCGAGGAAGATTGTTCCGTGGTCTGCCTTGGTGAACTTTCCGATCTTTTCACCAACGGAGCCCGTAAAGGCACCGGCGGCATGGCCAAACAATTCGCTTTCCAGAAGTGCTTCAGGCATGGCGCCGCAAGCAACTTCGACAAAAGGTTGGTCGCGACGCATGCTACGTCGATGAATCGCGCGAGCGAGCAACGACTTACCCGTACCACTTTCTCCCGTAATGAGGACCGTCGCTCGAGTATCTGCGATACGGTCGATCATGTCGAATACTTTCAGCATTCGATGATCGTGGCCCACGATGTTTTCTAGGCCAAAGCGCAGGTCAAGCTGCTGCTTCAAGGCTTGATTCTCTTCCAGCACTTTGCGCTGGGCCAGAGCTCGTTCAATCGCTACGCTAAGCTCCTCATCAATGAGTGGCTTGGTAAGCATATCAAAGGCACCAGCACGAAGGGCCTCGATGGCTGTTTCCACGGTTCCGTAGCCTGTTAGCAGGATCACCGTGAGATCGGGCTTTGTCTTACGACAATAGGCAAGCACTTCGAATCCATCGCCATCACCGAGACGAACATCGCACAGGACCAAGTCCAGCGGACGTGTTTCAATGACCTGCATCGCCTCTTTGCGAGTGGCTGCGGTGGCGACGCTATAACCTTGCTCCTTGAGCCAGGTTGCCATTCCATCCAAGATCTGGCGATCGTCATCAACGAGTAGCAAGTTGCCTTTTTTCATCGGAAGTAGCCCCAAGTAATTTTCCGGTGTGCCGGACGTAGGAAAGATCCCCGCCCAACCCATCGCCTGCCGTTGCTGTGGTAACGCGGCTTCGCTGGTGAAGCCAAAACGCCACCTCCTGTCGAGAAAAAGCTACGTCACGGAGCGCAAACGTCAATGTTTTCCGTAAAATATACGAATTACCCGGGGATTTCCGAAAAGTAAGGTTCCCAACTTCGTCCATTTGCGGCTGTCTTTAGCCCGTGAACGGTTAATTTTTAACCCCCAAGGGTGTTAGTTTATCACTTACAAGCTTACAATTCGGGGCGTAGGGTTTACCGCAACTTTTCCCCCCCGGATAATACGGTTATTGCCCAAACCATAGATTGCGATAGAGTTTTACTAGAGGGCATGGTTTTTCCCCGAGGGCTGGGTGCAAATGCATCTGCGTTACGGGATTAGGTAAGCCAGACGGCTGGAGTGCCTAGTTGAGAAGGTAGCTTTGCTTGCTTAGGCAGGCCTCCAACAAACGGAGGGCTCTTTCCAAAAAAACTTTTGGCGAAGAAAGTCAGGGCATTGGTTTTAGGGGCTGTGTTGTTATCGGGGCTTTGTTATTTGGCCGGGGGGCTGACGGCCAGTTGCTGGCCAACGTTGCTTTGTAGTTGCCAGCAATACAATTAAGGAATGCGTTATGACAATCAATGTGATGGTGGCAGATGATCATCCCGTCGTTCGTGCGGGCATTATCGCCATGCTCGAAGGTTCGGATATTCGTGTGATTGCAGAAGCTGGCAGTGGCAATCAGGCCATTGAGCAAGCCGTCAAGTGCCATCCCGATGTCGTTATTCTGGACGTGCGGATGCCAGATACCGATGGTTTGGAAGCGATGGAGCGAATCGTTGAACGCTCGCCGCGGACCAAGATCGTTGTCCTGACAGGTTATGACAACTCGACTTACATCGCTCGCGCGGTGGCACTTGGTGCTGCTGGCTTTCTGATGAAGGGTTGCTCGAAGGAAGATCTAGTCTCGGCCGTCCAACGTGCCCACACCGGCCTACCGCCTGAGACGGACAGCATTATGGGTCGTGTGAAGAACACGATGGCTCGTCGTCGTCCTACCTACGATGAAGAGATTCCACTAACGAACCGCGAAGTACAAGTTTTGCGCCATGTGGCGCTGGGGCTGAGCAATCGTGAAATCGGTCGCTCGCTGGACATCAGCATCGAAACCGTAAAAGAGCATGTCCAGAACATCCTGCGCAAGCTCGAAGCTGGCGACCGTACGGAAGCCGCTGTTTGGGCCGTTAAGAAGGGCCTCGTCTAAGATTGCTTATTGCTAGTGGCTATGCTTTAAATCGCCAGCCAACTGCGTTTTTCAAGACCTTGCTTTCTCATGCGGAAGCAAGGTCTTTTTTTGCGCGGGTGAGCCCGTTCGTAAACGGCCCGCAATCCGGCCGTACTAATGTGGGTATAGATTTGCGTCGTTACCAGACTCTTATGCCCCAGTAGTTCTTGCACGCTACGGATATCAGCGCCAGCGTCCAGTAAGTGGGTGGCAAAGCTATGCCGTAGCGTATGTGGCGTCGTCCGAGTATCTAGCCCACTCGCCTGAAGATGCTTTTCCAGCATGCGACCCACACTGCGGGTCGTCAATCGCCGACCGAATCGATTTGTAAACAGCGGTGCGGCAGTGCCAGAAGGCTCTTTCGGCGAGACGACACGCACTTTCATGTACCGCTGAACTGCCTTGAGCGCAAAAGAGCCAATGGGGGACAGGCGTTCGCGTCGCCCCTTACCACGCACCCGCGCCAATCCTTCTTCCATATCCAGCGCACCAACATTCAGCCCAACAAGTTCACTCACGCGAAGGCCGGCCGAGTACATCACCTCAAGCATCGCCCGATCACGAAGCCCTGCTGGATCATTGGCTGGCGGAGCATCCAGAAGCTTGCCTACCTCTTGTGTTGAGAGGAAGTGGGGAAGCTTCCGATCGGGCCGCGGGTTTCTTAAGGGCTTGGCGGGATTGCTATCAGCGAGTTCTTCTCGCTGGGCAAACTTAAAGAACGTTCGTAGCGACGCAAGCCGCCGCGCGATCGAGGTTTTGGCATAGCCCGCATCATGCAGAGCGGAAACATAGCCACGCAAATCAAGCGGCGTTAGTTCTGCGGGGGACGGCGTGCGACCGTAGGAATCGGTTAGATACTGAGTGAGCGACGTTAGGTCTTCGCGATAGGACTTCACCGTCAGCACGGAAGCATTGCGCTCAACGCTGAGGAACTTCAAAAATTGTCCTACCGCGGAATGCATGTCAGCGTCTCGCAACTTATAAAGCAACGATGCGCTAGTCGCCTATAGCGTTCCATCGTCGAGATCATCGGTCATGGCAGCATCACCTGCCAAAGGGAACTTGAACCTGGGCTGGTTCATGGTATGAGGACCAGCCAAGGGGGAATCCGCAGCCGCTTGGATTTCCTTCTTTTCCGCGATGTTGGCTTCTTCGGCCGTCTGACGGATCCGCTGGCTTAGCACGGCGGCGTCATACCACGTAAAGCTTAGCTCGGGATTGGACGCAAAACGTCCAAGCGTACGAAGCGCATCCCCTCGATGTTCATCATCGAAAAGGAATACGTACCGTTCTTTGCCTTTGACAAGCGCCAGTACGTTAATGTCCTGCGTCACGCCTGCGGTCTCCTGCGGTCGCTTTGCTTGCATGGGTGACCCAGACAATACCCGCATTGAAGTGCCAGCATAGCCAGCACGAGGATAGTTGAATGGGACGGAAAAGTGCCAACTTTGGCACCTTAGATCTCACCGTTCGTATCGGCTGATTGGCCAGCGATACACGACTCGCGATTCGCCCGCCCCCCCTCTCGCTGCCAACGATTCCGTCACATGCAAATAGCAACAAAATTGCACAAAATCGTCAGGACGTTGAAGATATCCCGTGACTCCGCCGAAACGCGCGTCGTCTTGCATTCGCAAGTAGGTTTCAAGACGCTGCGTGAACTGCGAGTCCTGCCCACGATAGACGCGTGTATGCGTGATGACCGGCTCTGATTGTGGTCGAGCTAGCGGACGTTCTACCTGTGGACCGCGCGGCACAAAGCCTCGTGGATCAGGCCACTGAGTCGGCAACTCTGCCGATGCATTGCTGCAGCGACATTTTTGCTGAGCGGACGCGCCTCCTGAAGAACCTGGAAGCTCTTCCGCTGCTGATGCGGCCGTTGCCTTTTGATTCGTGCGCCCCAAGTCGTTTTGATCGGGAATTTCAGGGGTTTGCGTCTTTAACTGCTCGCGTGCCAGAGCAAACTCGGCCTCTTGAACAAGGCCACTAGGAATGAACTCTTCATCCGGTGTTCCCCATGGCAATCCATAGCCAGCAGGAATGGGATGGAAGCTGGGATTGGCCGCGTACCAATCGACAGTAAGTCCCATCCGAGGAGGATAGTACGGGGAGTACTCGGTGATGGATCCAACGAGAACAGCATCTACTCCCATCATCTGAGCAAGTCGCTGAAAATCGCTTCCGGTGCGTGGCTCGATAGCACTTGCCTCTAGCATTCGCTTGGCCACGCCAACCGGCATCACTTCAAAGCCGGGAATGGCTTGAAGCTGTGTGTAGTAAGCAATCGCAATCGCATCGCCATCAACGGTTGGTTCAGCGCTCTGATTGTAGAACGGAAGAATCGCAACACGGTGCAACTGTGGAAACGGATTATGGAACAGCGGCTCTTGAAATTTGTCAGGAATGGCAGCGCACCCCGATGCCAGCATCGCCCCGACCGCCGATAAGCAGGCCTTTATCACCAACCTGCGCTGTGCTGAAAATTTGGGCCGCATGACGAGGGGAATTCCAAGCTGGAAGTCTTGTGCAAGCAACGCCAACCAAGGCGCAATGATCCCGCACAGCCAGCGTTATCGTCAAACTCAACGCAAACTCTCCAGACTTTATCTGCAACCGCAGAAGATCGGCCAAAATTGGAGCCGCTGCTCAGCAAGCCACGGCTGCAGGCGCTCTGCTGCCTGCTAGACCAGTGACAGCATGCTCGACATCCCCAGCGGCTCGCGGCAAGCAAACGGTTCGCCGTATCGCACGCCGATGGACTTTCCCCAATAGGCCGCTTCGTCGCGCAGTTGCTCTAGGAATGTGGGAGCGTCGGTGGAGCGTCCTTCCACAAACTGGCTATGGTAGGCCTTGATGGCAGCAAACTTCTGTTCCCAGACGTCGCTGATATCAAGGATGAAGTTGGGCTGGAGAGCCATTTTCAAGTGTACGCAGTAGTAGTTGTAGATCCGCTTGGGATGCCATGGCTCTCCTGCCATGTCTGTTTTGGAAAGCTTCGACCAAAATCGAGCTGCCTCTACCAGTTCTGTCGCCGCAACATGGTCCGGGTGGGCATCAACCCAGTACGGCGCGAACAGCCACCGAGCGCGAGTGATCCGAAAGACTTCTGCCAGCTTTTTGCGAGCCTCTAAGGTGGGCTCTAAGGAACGATTGGGAAGCCCCAGGTTCTGGCGCCAATCCAATTGAAGGATGGCAGTTGCTGCTGCCGTCTCTTGGGCTCGCTTTTCTAAGGTGCCAAATGGGGTTGGCTCGCCGGTGGTCAAATCCAACACCCCAACCTTCAGCCCCTCGGCCTTGAACCGCAGAATCGCTCCCCCCATCCCAAGTTCGGCGTCATCAGGGTGCGGAGCAATCACCAGGATATCGAGATTCATCAAAGGGCCTAACTTCAAAATCGGTGTGGTTGCGGTACGGCAGTTCAAATGCGTTTGGGCGAAAGGTCGCGATTTCCTAGCGGTTGCTGGCAACCGATATCAGAAATATAATCCAGCGTCTTCATTATTGCTGCGGTAGTGGCCGCCGAGAGCAGCCTCCTACGTCAACAAGTTTTAGGCTTTTCCAATTGCCGACAATTATTGGCAGGCCTGGGCCACTGGGCAAATCCCGCGTAAATCGGGCACGCGGTTCTTTTCTGACACCTAGCAGTCATCACCCTATGTCCGCCGCGCAAATACCAATCTCCGAGGCAACCCAGCCCCTTTTTCTGGGCATTGATGTGGGGGGCACCAACATCAAGCTGGGGATTGTCGATAGCGACGGACGGGTCGTTGCACAAACCTCAATTCCCACCCAGGAACACCTCGGACCCCAGCATGCTGCCCAGGAAATCCGCCAAGCGGCATTACAACTTTGCAGAGACCTCGGCATAGGATTGCACCACCTGGTCCGGGCGGGCCTTGCGACACCAGGAACGATGGACATTCCCCAGGGAACCCTCCTTCAGCCCCATAACTTGCCGCATTGGCACAACAGCCCAATCCGAGACCTCGTCGCAAGTGCGCTCGATCTGCAAGTCTCTTATGCCAACGATGCCAATGCCGCCGCCTATGGCGAGTTTTGGGTCGGAAGTGGTCGAGAATTACGCAGCATCATCATGCTGACGCTGGGAACGGGAGTCGGCGGCGGCGTGATCATTGGAAACCTTTCCGTCGACGGCGAAAACAGCACGGGAAGCGAGTGCGGCCACATCACCATCGACAGCTCCCCTGACGCTCGGCCCTGCGGCTGCGGACAGAAAGGGCACCTGGAGGCCTACTGCAGCGCCACCGCGCTGGTCAAACGAGCCCAGGAGCGTCTGGCGGCAGGTGCCAACAGCTCGCTGAGATTTCCATTAGCTACCGGCGAGCCTCTGACGGCGCTGCATATCTCTCAACATGCCGACGGAGGCGACCCGCTTGCCCTACAATTGATCGAAGAGTTGGGGACCTACCTGGGGCAAGGGATTTGCTCCTTGATGGCCGTAATTGACCCCGGAGCAGTCATTTTGGGTGGTGCAATGAATTTCGGTGGGGAATCCAGTCCACTGGGAAGACGTTTTTTAGAACATGTTCGCCAAGTTGTGCGGGAGCACACCTTTCCCGTTTTGGCTCGGCGGACGAAAATTGAATTTGCGCGGCTCGCCGGTGATGCGGGCTTTATTGGGGCGGCAGGCATTGCCCGTCTCGACTATAAAGGAAGCCGCTCCTTAGTCGGCTAATTCCGACACACCCCCATTTGGGGTCTCTCCGAAGGGGTGTTTGGCAACGCAATCACCGCGTTCCTACCTGCGTTTTGTTCTGGTTCCACTTTCGTTTTTGGTCAACATCATCGTGAATAAGTCCGGCACTGATTCGAAGACAAAGTTCATTCGCAACTTTTGCATTGTCGCCCATATCGATCACGGCAAGAGCACGCTTGCGGACCGCCTTCTTGAATACACCGGAACGGTTGCCAAGCGCGCCATGCAAGCGCAGCTTTTGGATGATATGGCGCTGGAGCGGCAGCGCGGGATCACCATCAAAGCGCGCGCGGTGCGCATGCAATACATTCGCGACGGGCAAGAGTACGAGCTGAACCTGATTGATACTCCGGGGCACGTTGACTTTCACTACGAAGTATCACGCTCACTCGCTTGCTGCGAAGGGGCGATTCTTGTTGTGGATGCTGCGCAAGGAGTAGAGGCCCAGACCTTGGCCAACGCCTTTGCGGCAATGAACGGCGGCCTGAAGATTGTCCCGATCATCAATAAGATCGACTTGGTAAATGCCCGCGTTGACGAAGTGCTCGTCGAGATGGAGCAGACGCTGGCGATCGACTCTTCGGAGGTTCTCAAATGCTCCGCCAAAACGGGCGTTGGCATTGAGGCCCTCGTCGATGCTTTGATCGATCGCATTCCTGCACCCTCCGGCAATACGGAGGACATCTTGCAGGCGATGGTGTTCGACAGCCATTACGATGACTATCGCGGGGCCGTCACCTACGTAAGGATCATGAATGGCCGTGTGAAAAAGGGGCAAAAGATTCGCTTCCTTTACACCGGCACAACGCATGAAGTCGTTGACCTGGGGCAATTCACCCCCGGCCAAACTCCTTGCGAATCGCTAGAAGCAGGCCAAGTAGGCTACTTGGTATGCAACATCAAAACCCTGGATCTAGTTCACATCGGCGACACGGTGACGGTGCCTGGTGACAAGGCCGCCACAGCACTGCCAGGCTACAAAGAACCCAAGCGCATGGTGTACTGTGGCCTTTATCCTTCAGACGGCCAAGAGTTTACCGAACTGCGTGACGCACTGGAAAAACTTGCGATCAACGATCCAAGCTTCGAATTTGAACCGGAAACGAGCGAAGCGTTGGGATTTGGATTTCGCTGCGGCTTTTTAGGCCTGCTGCACATGGAAATTGTGCAGCAACGCTTGGAACAAGAGTCCGACATCGACCTCGTGCAGACCGCCCCCAATGTCACCTATGAAATCGTCACCAAAACCGGTGAAACGATGCTCATTCACAAGCCACAGGATGTGCCAGACTCGGGCCAGATTGAAGAATTCCGGCAGCCGATCGTGCGTGTGAACTTGATTCAGCCGACCGATTACATCGGCCCCGTGATGAAGCTGTGCCAAGATCGCCGTGGCGTTCATGTGCGTACGGAATATCTGTCGCCGACTCGTACGATGCTGGTCTATGAAATTCCGCTGGCAGAAGTGATCTACGATCTGCACGACAAGCTCAAGAGCGCAACCCGTGGTTACGGAACCATGGATTACGAAGTGATTGGCTATCAAGCAGCCGACCTCGCCCGTATGGATATTCTGGTGAATGGCAATCGCGTTGATGCACTTGCCGTTATTTGTCACCGGGGAGATGCCGATCGTCGTGGCCGTGGCGTTTGCAAACGCCTAAAGGCAGAGATTGACCGCCACATGTTTGAAGTGGCCGTTCAAGCAGCGATTGGAACCCGCGTCATCGCTCGCGAGACGGTTCCCGCCATGCGTAAGAATGTGACCGCCAAGTGCTACGGCGGTGACATCACGCGTAAGCGAAAGCTGTGGGCAAAGCAGAAGGAAGGCAAAAAGCGGATGAAGGCCATTGGCCAAGTGGAAATCCCACAGAAGGCCTTCATGGCAGTTCTCGATACAGGCGAAAAAGAGTAAACGCCAAGAGCTATTCAAAGTGCAGTGTTTTCTACTGCACTTCCGATTTGGTGGGGTGGGCAGTAACCCCAACTTCCGTTCCCACACGGCCAGCCGTCTTGATGCTTGGCATGCTGTTCGATGGCCATTCCGCTGCCAATTCAGTCTCAGCCGGCTTCACAATGCTGATAACGTGGCTTGGACGTTCGGTGTGATAGTACGAGTAGTACTGGCTGTAAATCTGATCCTGGGGACGATGCAGGAAGTGTCCTTGGATGCCCCACTTGCTCTCGATGAAGGGCTCGCCCGATTCATTGAGATAGCGAACAATGCCGGTATGCAGGATGTTTCCAAACGCATCACGATAGATGATCAAATCGCCTGGAATCGGATTGGGAACACGACGATAGCGATTGTCGGTAAGGATCTTCTGCACATCGTTGCCACGCATCAGATACTTGCCCTGGGTGAATACCCAGCCGTGGCAATTGGCTTGCGTATCAACCGTAGAAATCCGCATGACACGGTCCGAGAAACCATAGTCCCGTTCGTACGGCACATCGGCGTAATTCTTGTCGATTGATTCGCACTGAAACAGCATGACCGAGCTGCCACGATCCGTGAAAGCGGCAACATTGGCATGAGGCGTTAGCTTGAAGTTCGTCTCGTCGCCCGACGCAGACCAATACTCTGGGTACAGCTGCTCATAGAGGTTGCCGCCAATCCAATGGCCTGACAAGCAAAACACAACCATGGCATTGGCAATCAACAAGCGAGACAGTTTCTGCTGCATCCACAAGGATCGGACCAGCGAAACCACGCCAACAAATACGACGATGCCAAACAATTGGACCAACATGCCACTGGCAACGATCGCGACGGAACCATTATTCCACTTCGCAATAAGGCTAGACCAGCCAACTAGAACGCTGATAAACGGAACGATCAAGAGCGTTGCGGCAATCGCTGAGCATGCGCGTGCGCCGCTGTTCGCTGGCGGAGAAAGCTGCTGCTAGCGCCAGTGCGGTGATCACCATCCAACACACGAAAAGGCTCATCCAAAACCACAATAGCAGTGGTTCAGGAGTCGTTCCCGGTACCATAAAACGTTCCTTCTGTTCCGTTCACCAACTCACCTTCGACACCAAGCACGTGATTGGCCACTGTTCTGGCCAGATCGCATCCTCAATTCACCGATCCTCTGTGCCACATCGGAGAACTATTGATACTGAAATCTCCTTCGCCTAAGCAAAGCAGTTCCAGAACAACTTCTCTCCCTCGGAATCACTCATCCAGCAGATGTTGCCTCAAACATTTGCCAGCTAGTGACGCCGCCCGTTTTCCCTTGCACGGCGAATGCCGCAAGGACGGAAACTTGGCACATTACTCGTCCGAAGATCTATCAGAGGCCGCCTACCCTTTGGGTTGTCACCCGCCGTCAGCTAAACCCCTCCTAATTTCCTGATACCTATTAATCCCCAGTTATTTGGAAAGGTTTCTAAAACGTACCTTTATTTCTCGGTGATCTAAAATTAGTTTTTTTGTTGTCAGAATTTTGCGCAAACCCGAGTAGCAGACCGCAGAAAATCCACGCAAACCCTTAGCAGCACTACACTTACAGCAAAACCATTCAGGCTGTAAAACGTATTAGCCCTACCAGTCTCTCCCCCAGGCAGTTCAATCGCATCACCCAAACGATGCAGCCTAGATAACGCTTTGGATACAATTCCGAAAAAGCCTGTTCTGCTCGACCGGCCTTTATTGCGTAATTCGGAGTAGATAACGTGCAGGACGTGGCCTAGCGAGACGCCCAGCTTCCCGCGGCACCTGAATGGCTGCGGGCTTTAAAGACCGAAGACGGCCGGTCCCAGGTGGACTTTCCTGTCGTGGTATAATGCCTCCACGGCCAACTTCCCAAGCCACACCGGCTTCGAATACTCTTACAGGGGTTCGAAGGAGGGCAAGGGCCGCTCAGTTAGGAACTACGGAAGAAGTAACCAGCTATGTACCTGAAAATGGCGAAGCGATTGCTCCTGGAGACCGACAAACGGCTCTTATGGAAGCTTGCTTGGAACTTCGGTGTGAAGGGCGTACGGAGCGTTCAAAAGCATAAGTCTCGCTTGCGCCGTGGCGAATTCTTCCCTCCGTTCCTGTACATCTCGATCATCAACAGCTGCAATCTGCGCTGCCAAGGCTGCTGGGTGGATGTCGCCGCCAAGCAGGAAAAGATCGAAGTCGCTGCGATGGATCGCCTCATTACCGAGGCCAAAGCGATGGGGAATTCCTTCTTTGGAATCCTCGGCGGCGAGCCTTTCATGCACCCCGAAGTGCTGAAGATTTTTGCCAACCATCCCGACTGCTACTTCCAAGTATTCACCAACGGCCACTTTATCACTGACGAAGTTGCCAAAGAGCTGCGTCGCTGCGGCAACGTGACGCCGTTGATTAGCGTGGAAGGGAACGAGATCGTCAGCGATGAACGCCGTGGTCGCCCCCAAGTATTCAGCAAAACGCTGGAAGGACTGCAAAACTGCCTTAACCACAAGGTGATGACAGGCGTTTGCACCAGCCTTTGCCAGTCAAACTTTGATCTACTTAGCGAAAAGTGGCTCGATCGCTTGATTGAAATGGGTGTGATGTACACCTGGTTCCACATCTATCGCGCTGTCGGCCCTGAAGCCAAGCCTGAGCTCGCCCTCACTCCAGAACAACAGCTTGAGTGCCGCAAGTTCGTCGTGAATATGCGGGCCAAAAAGCCGATTGTGATCGTCGATGCCTATTACGATGGCGAAGGACGTGCGCTCTGCCCCGCAGCAACCGGGTTTACTCACCACGTCAGCCCGTGGGGAGATATTGAGCCCTGCCCCGTCATTCAGATGGCCAAGGAATCGATTCACGATCCACGGCCGCTACGTCAGGTATTTCAAGAGAGTGAGTTCCTGCGCGACTTCCGCCAGACGGCCGCCGAACATACGCGCGGCTGCATCGTGCTTGAACGGCCCGACCTGCTGGAAGCCTTGGCCGAACGTCATGGGGCCAAGGATACGACCGCTCGCAAAACTTCGTTCCAAGAGTTGGCGGCCATGGAAACCCGTTCCAGCCAGTACAACCCTGGTGCCGAGATTCCGGAGAAGTCGTGGGTATATCGCCTAGCCAAATACTTCTTCTTCAACGACTACGGCACCTACGGAAAGCATTTCCGACCTGAAAAATGGGTCGATACTCGTTCAATTCCGCCAGGTCCCGCCAACCCGCCGCTGGTTCAAATCGGCCCCGGCTAAGGGGGATTGGGTGGCAAAGATAAATCTTGCCCCGCTAAGTGCAGGTTTGCGGGGCTGTTTCTTACCGCCCATCGCCGTCTCGGGCATTTCCTCAAAGGGAAAGATTACCCCGTTACCTCTGCCTTACGCCCGTTGAATGGACGATTTTCTGCCAGTATAGTGAAGGGCTTCTGATTTGGCAATTTGTGTTCGCTTTTTGGCTTGAGCCTTTGTCTGGCCTCGCTGGCGGGAAGGCACACTGAAGGAGATTAGTATGGCAGTGCGTGTCGCAATCAATGGTTTCGGTCGTATCGGCCGCCTCACCGCTCGTGTAATGAAGCTTCGCGGTCAAGAATTTGATCTGGTCGCCGTTAACGATCTAACCAGCACCGATATGCTGGCCAATCTCTTCAAGTACGACAGCGCCCACGGCCGCTTTCCTGGTGAAGTGAAGCACGATGGCGACAACATCGTCATCAACGGCGACAAGCTGAAGGTGCTGAAGGAAACCGATCCTGCCAAGTTGCCTTGGAAGGATTTGGGCGTCGACATCGTCATCGAAAGCACTGGCCGTTTCACCGGTCGTGCGAAGGATGGCAAGCCAGGCTATGACAGCCACATTGCTGCCGGTGCCAAGAAGGTGGTTCTGAGCGCTCCTGCGAAGGACAAGCCAGACCTGACCTGCGTGATCGGCGTTAATCACACCGAAATCACCAAGGCCATGCAATGCATCAGTAACGCCAGCTGCACGACGAACTGCTTGGCTCCTGTTGCCAAGGTTCTGCATGAGAACTTTGTGATTGAATCGGGTTTGATGACCACGGTTCATGCCTACACGAACGATCAACGTCTGCAAGACGTGGCCCACGACGATCACTATCGTGCTCGCGCTGCCGCTTTGAACATCATTCCAAGCAGCACCGGTGCCGCCAAGGCCGTTGGTGAAGTACTTCCTTCCCTCAAGGGGAAGCTGACGGGCATCGCCCTTCGCGTTCCTGTTCCAACCGGTAGCGTCGTCGATCTGACGGCCAACCTCGGCAAGGAAGTCACCAAGGACGAGATCAACGCTGCCATGAAGAAGGCTGCCGAGACCCCAATCGCCCAAGGCGGTTTGCAAGGGATCTTGGGTTATTCCACCGACCCGCTCGTTTCGAGCGACATCGTTCACGATGAACGCAGCAGCATCTTTGTTCCTGAATGGACCTACGTCCTGGGAGACAAGGGGAAGTTTGTGAAGATCCTGTCGTGGTATGACAACGAATGGGGCTACAGCAGCCGTACCGCTGACCTCGTTGCGATGCTTGCGAAGATGCTGTAAGGAACCTGTAACGGCTTTCGCCTTTGAGGTGCCAAGCGGTTACTTGGATCTGTAAAACAATGAGGGGTGAGCATGAACTGCTCGCCCCTTTTTTTTGTTGCGCGACGCTCCAATTCAGTGAGGCTACATCACGAGCACTGGCCATGGAGTGCGGTAGGCGTGGATTTTGAGGTGATACCTCGAACCGGCGTCAGCGCTTTACGATTTGGAATGACGCCAGATGAAGTTCGAGCAGCGATTGCTTCGCCGTTCATGTTCGGCCATCAGCAAAACGCCGATTTGGCTATTACGTCTATCGCTCTATTTCGGAGCAATCTGCACGACGGGCAACTGCCCTTCGCCTGCTGCTTTGCGGCGGAGTTGTCCGCAGGCGGCATTGATGTCGCTGCCGCGGCGCTGACGAAACTTGACGTTGACCCCGCCCATCATCAGGATGTCGCGAAAGCGGTTGATCCGATTCGCACTAGGCGTAGCGTAGGGCAAGCCAGCCACTGGGTTATAGGGAATCACGTTGAGAAGTGCCGTTCGCCCCCGCAGCCGCTCTACGAGCTCTTCCGCATCTTGCTCGGAGTCGTTCAAGTTCGCCAGCAGGACATACTCAAACGTCAGGCGACGGCCGCTCACTTCAAAATAGCGATCAGCCGCTTCCAAGATCCTGTCGATCCCGATGTTTTTGTTGACCGGGACAATCCGATTACGCAAGGCATCATTGGGCGCATGCAGCGAAACAGCTAAGTGATATTTACACTCTAGCTTGCTGAGCTTATCCATCGCGGGAGGAAGCCCGACGGTCGAAATCGTGATGCGTCTAGGACTGATGGCCAGCCCTGTTTCGCTGCTCGCTTCGCCCAGGGCAATCAACAGCCGGTCGATATTGGCCAGTGGCTCTCCCATTCCCATCACCACGATGTGGCTTAGCCGTTCTTCCGCCGGCAGCAGCCGCGAAAGGACCAGCATCTGCTCAATGATTTCGCCCGTGGTTAGATTACGATCCACGCCATCGAGGCCGCTTGCGCAAAACACGCATCCCATCGCGCAGCCCACTTGCGAGCTGATACAGATGCTGCGCCGGTCACCGTCTCGCAGGAGGACGCACTCAATCCGACCGCCATCGGCCAGTTCTAGCAGCAGCTTTTCCGTGCCGGTTCCATCTTGCGACTTTTCATGCTTGGCAATCTTCGACGTCCAAATTTGAAAGCCGGTGGTTAGCTCGTCTCGCAACTTCTTAGGAAGGTCGGTCATCTCCTCAAAGCTGGTTACCCGTCCCTCAAACAGCCATTTGCGAATCTGCGCAAATCGAAAGGCTGGATAGCCGCGATCTTTGAGCCACTCACGTAGCTTGGGGTGGTTTTCGGGGTCGAGCAGATGGAGCATGGGAACTTCCTGAGGAAAATAAGGTCCCTCCGATTTTACCCGCAGCCCCCCTAAGCTCGATAGGCTTAATTGCCGGCTCCAACTGGCTTCCCGTGCCGATTCTGGCCAATATCGCCCCTAGAATCGCTGGCCGTTTGCTGATCTACCGCGGCTTGCCGGTTCACGCCATTACCGCGACTGGGCCCGAAACTCCAAAAGGGCCTGAACTTCGCCCGAATCAAGCGCGCTCAAAAAGTGCTCCAGCGTGTCATAACGGGCATGGCTACAAAATCGAACCACCCAGTTCAAATCGAGTGGACTTATAGCGATGACGGTTTTGTCATGACGCACCCCTTCCCACATTTCAATGGCCGTCCCCATGGAGGCCTCAGGCACATAGGCGACAATCAGGTCAACCTCGCCACACATCCGATTGTGTCCCAGGAAGACCTGCTTGGCCTCATCCGGGCCATAACCTAAGGAAGCGCCATGATCTGCCAACGGATCATAGACGTGTGAACCAGGAAACGCCCCCTGCAATGCAAGTTTGAGCCGCTCACGATAGTCTTGGCCATGCATGGCCGCGTGTTGCAGCGAGCCTTGCATGATGCCAGCAATAAAGATTTTCATTTGGCTGAAGGTAGCAAGTTCCTCGCCCCCCTGCCAATGCCCTACCCCGATTCCAGGCTCCCATGCCTATAATGCGGGCATCCTTGGCCACTTCTAGTTCGCCCCTTTTCTCCTCGCTTCGACAGATCCCATGGCAAAAAAGAAAAACACCCCTTCGATCGAATCCACCAGCGCCGCTGTGAACGAATCTTCACTGGATACCAAGCTCGCCTTGCAATCGGTGATGCACCTGATGGCGATCCCCGGTAAGAGCGGTGAAGAGGCCGAGGTTGCCGAAGCGATCTCGAAGGAATTGCTATACGTTGGGGCCAGTCCTGACCAGCTGTTTACCGACAACGCCCACAAGCAGGCAATCATTGCCGGCAACACCGGCAGCCTTATCTTGCGACTTCCTGGTACGATTCGCGCACCACGCCGACTGCTGTCGGCCCACCTGGATACGGTGCCTATCTGCGTCGGAACGAAGCCTGTTGTCGACGGCGACTTTGTCCGCTCGGACAATCCAGCCACTGGCCTGGGCGCCGATAATCGTGCGGGCTGCGCCGTTTTGCTGCAAACCGCCCGGACGATCCTGCAGCAAAAACTTCCTCATCCACCACTAACGTTTTGCTGGTTCATTCAAGAAGAGGTGGGGCTTTACGGCGCTCGCTACTTGAACAAAGCCCTGTTAGGCAAGCCAGCGATGGCATTCAACTGGGACGGCGGCGCCCCAGAAAAACTGACGGTTGGAGCAACCGGCGGCTATCGCATGGCAATCACCATCAAGGGGCTCGCAAGCCATGCTGGCATTGCCCCAGAAAAGGGCGTTAGCGCCATTACCATTGCTGCCGTCGCCATTGCCGACCTCGCCGCCAATGGCTGGCTAGGACTGGTGAAGAAGGGAAGCAAAACCGGCACCAGCAACATCGGCTTCATCCATGGTGGCGAAGCAACGAATGTCATCACCGACCATGTTGTCATTAAGGCCGAAGCGCGTAGCCATGTTCCAGCGTTCCGCGAAAAGATTGTGGCCAACATCGAGAAGGCCTTCCAGCGCGCTGCCAAAACGGTTCGTAGCAGCACCGGAAAGCGTGGCAGCGTCGAAATCGACGGCCGCCTGGATTACGAAGCGTTCCGCTTGGACGAAGGTTCGCCTTGCGTTTCCCTGGCAAAGGAAGCCGTCACTGCCGTTGGACCAGCGCCCGTCACGGCCATTAGCAACGGCGGACTTGATGCCAACTGGATGAACGCCAACGGCATTCCAACCGTCTCTCTAGGTTGCGGCCAAATGAATGTGCATACCACGGGCGAACGGCTAGACATTGCTGGGTATTACGATGCTTGTCGCATTGCCCTGCGACTGGCGACCGAGACCTAAAACATTTCGCAACCGTCCACGGGCTAACCGAAGGAGTTCCCCATGCAGCCAGATGAAGAGCTTTGCCTCTGCTTCCATGTTTCGCTGCGAAAGGTGCAGAACTTCCTCCGGCTGGAAAAGCCGCGCCGAGCAGCGCAGCTTTCCGAATGTTATGGCGCGGGAACGGGTTGCGGCTGGTGCCGCGCGTATTTAACTCGCCTGTTTGAACAGGCCGTGGCCAGCGGGCAAACGCATTGCGATCTCCCCACGACGGAAGAATATGCCCAAATGCGAGCCAAGTACGTCCACGAAGGGGGTGGCACACCGCCCCCTGGCGCAAGTCCAGTAGCTCCCTACTTGCCCCCTGAGAAGCCACAGGAATGACGCCGGAAACTCCCTGAAGCTGCAACACCGGGGCGTAGGGCCGCTTAGCAAACGCCCTGCCCTTTGCTGGATTCCTTTCCCAACTGGAAATCTTGGTCAACTTCCGGTATAAATAGATTCTTCACGGTACAGGTGGTTTCCGACCCCCCGTTTTGCTGTCCCACGACCCTATCTGACGAACCCTCCTATGGCACGTAAAGTCATTAACCGCAAAGCGTTACGCGAAGAGGCTGATGCCGCTGAGAAAAAAGTAGCAGCCGGTGACGATGTTGGTGATGAGGGTTCTGGCAAGAAGAAGGCCAAAAAGGCCGTCAAGCGGAAGAGCCGTACCAAGACGCCAGAAGCGACTCGCAAGAAGCTTTATTGGGGCGTTTTCAATCAGTCGATGAAGCAAGTTGCCAAGTTTGAGTTTGCTCACAAGAAGTCGGCCGAAAACAAGGCTGCTGAGCTCTCGGCCAACGGCAAGCCATTGCACTTTGTCCAAAAGGTCAAAGAAGACATGGACGGCTCGCCCGAATAAGGCCGAGCAATCTAATAATTTCAATGCAGCGCCCGAAACGGTGCTGCATTTTTTTGCGCAGGGCCTAATGGCCTAGCAAAATCATCGGGCCTAAAGCAAGAATTGCTTGGCAAAGTAATAGGCCGATACGATAAAGCCCACTGCAATAACAACCCAGCGGACATAGGCCGTAGGAAGCTTCCGCCCATAGAGGGCCCCGTAATAGCCCCCCACCACCGAAGCCAGCGTCATCGCGATGGCCAAGTCCCAGACAACGACTCCCTGGGCAATAAACACAACAATCGAAACCGCATTAATGCCCCCTGCCAGAATCGTTTTCAGGGCATTCATCTCATGCAGGTTTCCCGTTTTCAAAAGCGCGAGGCTGCTCAGCATCATGATGCCAATGCCCGCCCCAAAGTATCCGCCGTACAGCCCGACGAAAAGCTGAAAAAGCATTGCCAAAACAAGGTACGTGGGCGAAAGCTGCTGTGGAGTCGTGCGACTCGATTCTTCCTCTTGCGCCGTGGGAACCTTATAGCCTCTGCGACGCTGCAAAAAGCGATTAATGGCCGGCTGCGCCGTGAATAGAACGGTCGCACCCAGAATAAGCCACGGTACAAGCGCATTGAAGAGCTTCGGACTGAGCTGCGTCATCAGCAGCGCGCCCGCAACACCCCCAACAATACTCGGAATAAGCAAAAACCAAAGCCAGCCAGAAACCTTGCCAACCTCTTGGCGATAGCCCCAAGCACTGCTGAAGGAAGCAGGAGCCAACGCCATCGTGCTGGTAGCGTTGGCCAGCACGCCAGCCTGATTACCTGTCAGAACTGCCATCAGGGCAGGAAATGTTAACAGCGTTCCACCACCCGCGAGTGCATTGATCGCTCCAGCAAGGAGTGCGGCCACACAGACCGGCACATAGCGCACTCCCCACTCTGTCGCTGTCATGGCAATCAACATGAATGGCTTTACTTCCGATCCGCTGCGGTGTTGAGTTTGACACCAAGTTCGCGCAGCTGCTTGGCATCTACCATGCCTGGAGCACCTGTCATCAAGTCGGTTGCTTTTTGCGTCTTCGGGAAAGCGATCACTTCTCGAATGCTGTCTGCACCGCTGAACAACATCACAACGCGATCGATACCCAGCGCGATACCACCGTGAGGAGGTGCACCCATTTGCAGGGCATCTAGCAAGAAGCCAAAGCGATCCTTGGCAGTCTCACGATCAATGCCGAGCAGGCCAAAAACCTTGGACTGTACAGCGCTGTCATGAATCCGGATCGTTCCGCCTCCGGCTTCACTTCCGTTAATTACCAGGTCATAGGCCACCGCGCGAGCCTTCGAGGGATCAGAATCTAGCAGCGGATAATCCTGGGGACGTGGCGCGGTAAACGGATGATGCATGCTCGCCCAGCGATTCTCTTCCGCATCGTGCTCAAACATCGGAAACTCGACGATCCACGAAAAATGCATCGTCTTCGGATCATAAAGCTTAAGATCAACGCCGATACGCTTGCGCAAATTATGCAGTGCCTTACAGCTAACCGCCCAAGTATCGGCCACAAACAGCAACAAGTCTCCAGGCTTGGCATCCATGCGTTTAGCAAAGCCAGCCAATTGCTCTTCCGTGAAGTTCTTGCTGATTGGCGACCAGAGCTTACCGTCTGGTTCCACGCGGAACCAAGCCAACCCCTTCGCATCAAACTGCTTCACGAATTCTGTAAGTTCATCGATGATCTTACGCGAGTAAACCGATGCGGCACCCGGCGCATTGATGCCACGGACCTTCTTACCGGTTTCTGCCGCTTCCTTAAAGACGCGGAAATCCGACTGGGCAGCCAAATCCGTGCAGTCTACAAGTTCGCAACCATAACGCAGGTCAGGCGCATCATGACCAAAACGTTCCATCGCTTCATCCCACGTCATACGTGAGAGCGGCAGTTGCAAATCCAAATTCAGGAACTGCTTGGCCAACTTCTTCATCAGTCCACTGATGATGCCAATGATGTCCTCTTCATTCACAAAGGACATTTCGAGATCGAGCTGCGTGAACTCGGGCTGACGGTCTGCACGCAAGTCCTCATCACGGAAGCAACGCGCCACTTGGATGTAACGGTCATAGCCGGCCATCATCAAGATTTGTTTGTACAACTGCGGCGATTGAGGCAACGCATAGAACATGCCATTGTGGACGCGGCTAGGCACAAGGTAATCGCGTGCCCCTTCCGGCGTGCTACGGCCCAGGATCGGAGTCTCGACATCAATGAATTGGTGCTCTTCAAAGTAGTCACGCATCGCTTTGATGATCGCGCTGCGCAGGAGCAAGGTCCGCTGCATCTCAGGACGACGCAAATCGAGATAGCGATACTCAAGTCGCAGGTCTTCACCAGGGAGGTCGCGCTGCGTTGGAGCGAACGGAGCATTGTTGCACTTGTTCAGCAGCTCGTACTTCTTCACCCGCACTTCGACCATTCCCGTTTCTAACTTGGGGTTGGTCGTCCCTTCAGGGCGTGGGGCAACAATCCCCGTCACCAAGATCACATCTTCACTACGGAGCTTTTGGCCCTGCTCCAACAGTTCCGCACCAGCTTCCGGTGCAAAGACGACCTGCGTCACACCATAGCGGTCGCGCAAATCCACGAAGAGGGTTCCGCCAAAATCGCGGTTCTTGTCCACCCAACCACAAAGCGTTACTTCCTGGCCTACTTGCTCGGCTCTCAACTGGCCACAGGTGTGTGTTCGCAGCAACGGACGATCCCCTCAAGAAAGTTCTTCTTTGCCCGGTCCCCAATGGAAGCCCGGACGCCTTACCACTGCCTCCGATGACCACAGGCATCCCCCCGTAAAGCATGGGCGAACGATCTTGTGACACCTAGACGAATCCTCCAGTGTAAACCGACAGGCGTTCGGCGCAAAGGTTCAGCCCCTACCCACAAATTAGTGGGTTCGGTGCGAAAAGGCGTTAAGACTGGCTTCATCCCTGCAAGCCGTCCCCAGGAACGGGAATTACCCACTTGGTTTTCGGAAGCAAACCGAAAACCGTCGGCCTAAACGCCGGCCAGACGCAAGATTACCTCCGCCTCGGCTGCCGGGGACGGAGTCCCTACCTGCGGCACAAAGGTGCATTCACTCAGCGCTCGAAACCAAGTCTCCTGGCGGCGGGCGAACTGCCGGGTGCGAGCCTTCACCTTCTCGCGGGCAGCCCCTTCCGAGATAGAGGGCAACCCTTCATTCTGCTGGCTGGCCAGCATCTCTTGCACCTCTTGATAGCCCACCGCCTGGGCCGCTGTCCGAGAAAGGGAACCGTACTTGGCTAGGATCCTTTTCACTTCCTCTACCAGCCCTGCCGCAAACATTTCATCAACACGAGCCTCGATCCGCTGGTGCAAGATTTCGCGTGGCCAAGCCAAAGCAAAGACCTTCACACCATGCCCACGCGATACCTCGTCAAATTGCAGTTGGCGATGGCTCAGCGGTTCACCCGTTACACGATGAACTTCCAATGCCCGGATGATTCGCCGTTTGTCATTGGGGTGTAATTTCGCGGCAGAAAGCGGGTCTACAAGCGCTAACCGCTCGTGTAATGCCTGCAGTCCCACCTCGGCAAGTTCCCTTTCAATCTCCTCCCGAAACTCCCAGTCTGCCGGCGGACCTTGATAAACGCCACGCAGTAGGGACTTCAAATACAGAGGCGTTCCCCCCACAAACAGAACTTGCTTTCCACGTCCTCGGATATCCGCCGCAGCGGCGTGAGCCATATCGACATACTCACTAAGCGAGAACTCTGTCGAAGGGTCGACAACATCCAGCAGATGATGAGGAATTCGCGCCCGTTCGGCTGCGCTGGGCTTGGCCGTACCAATGTCCATCTCCCGATAGACGGCCATCGAGTCCAGCGAGATGATCTCTGCCCCCAGACGCTCGGCGAGCTCCAATCCGATCTTCGTCTTCCCCGATGCCGTTGGCCCCGTCAGGAACCAGCAGTCCGACACAGGGGGAACGGCTTCAGGCTGATTGGTTTGTTCGTCCGACATGATCCAACACTACTCCTAGTCCTACCGCTCCAACCACAATCGAGGCGCAAAAGGCCATCCGGTTGCTCACATCACGAGGCCCCTCTACCATAATGACTACGTTCTATCTCCCGTAGGCCACCGCATGGTGCAACGGCCTAACGTCGTTTCGCTGGCTAAGCTTTCGGACGCGAGCTTTCCATCCAACCTAAGTAATTGCTGTGTCTGACTTTAGCCATCCTCCAGAACGCTCTGGTGCCCCTTCGGTTCTTGCCCAGTTGATGGGTGTGATCGAGGATCGCAAGAAAAACCCCTCCAGCAAATCGTACACAAACTCGCTGCTTCAGGGAGGCAACCCCAAGATCAGCAAGAAAATTGTGGAGGAAGCGGCCGAAGTCGTGGAGGCCGCCGATGAGCCTGGGGATGCCGGACGAGCACATCTTGTCTACGAAGCGGCCGATCTTGTTTATCATCTATGGGTAATGTTGGCTCACCACGACATTCCTTTGAGCGAACTCGAATCCGAACTGGCCCGCCGGTTTGGAATTAGCGGCCTTGAAGAGAAGGCCTCCCGTCCCGCGTCGGCCCAAAAGCCTGCTCAAGAGTGAGCAAGCCTGGGCCCGCCCTGCCCTTTGTTTCTGTTCTGCATGCCGTATTGATCGCGAACTCTGTTAGCCCGTTTTACTCAAGTGCCCCATGACGAACTTACGAATCGGTGTTCCTAGCAAAGGTCGACTGTCTGAACTTGCTGGAGAGCTGCTCAAGCAAGCTGGACTGAGCTTCCGTCGCCAGGATCGAAGCCTCTTTGCACGCGTCAGCGAGATGCCTGTGGACATCACCTTCCTTCGCACGGATGACATTCCTGTCCTCTGTGCCGAAGGGGCCATCGACATGGGAATCACCGGCAGCGACCTGATCGCCGAGGCTGGCGTTGACGTGATTACGCGTCTCGATCTGGGTGTTGGCAAATGCAAGCTTTCGCTGTGTGTTCCTGAAGATTCCGACGTAAAGACTGCAGCAGACCTGCACGGCAAACGGATCGCGACAAGCTTTCCCAACGTTACCCGCAAGTATCTGGCGGCTCACAAGGCCACGCCACACTTGGTGGAACTGGGAGGTTCGGTCGAAATCATGGTGACGCTCGGCGTCGCCGATGCCATCGTGGACTTGGTCGAAACCGGCAGCACTTTGGCCGCCAATCGCCTGCGAATCATGGATGATATCGGCCGTTACGAAACGATGCTGATTCAGAACAAGAATCGCCGCCATCCAGAACTAGCAGATCGAGTCGTCCGCCGCTTGGAAGGTGTCGTTATCGCTCGCGGTTACTCGCTTTTGGAATACAACCTGCCACGTGCAAAGCTCGCCGAAGCAGAACAGATCACACCGGGCTTTAACAGCCCAACGGTCAACTCGCTGGAAGACCCCCATTGGTGCGCCGTTCGGGTAATGGTGAAACGGGGAGACGTAATTTCCGTCATGGAACGGCTAGAAACCCTGGGAGCCAGCGCCATTCTAGAGACCCCGATCAACAACTGTCGCCTCTAGCATTTGCTGGTTTGTACTGCGCTTTTCGTGTTCCATCCTAGGCCAAGCCCTCATGAATCGGATCCTGCTGAAATCGAAAATCCACCGTGCGACTGTCACGGAGGCCAACCTAGATTATGAGGGAAGCGTCACCATCGACGAAAACCTTATGCTGGCCGCCAACTTGGTGGAATTCGAACAGGTTCAAATCTACGACGTGACGAACGGCAGTCGCGTTACCACCTACGTAATCACTGGCCCCGCTGGCTCTGGGGTGATTTGCATTAACGGGGCAGCCGCCCACCTGGTTCACCCCGGCGACATTGTGATCATTGCTAGCTACGCCCTCTTCGCTGAGTCAGAAGTAGCCAGCGGCGTAGAACCACGCATCATTCGCGTCAATGAAAAGAATGTGCAAATCGGCAAGGCACTTTGATCAATCCTTTTGCCTCGCAATGCCGGGGCACTCTTTTCCGGCCCCATTCTGCTGAGCACTGCCAATTTGTCCGGCCACTTTCGGTGAACCTCCCTAGCTTGCTGTGCCGAAACTAAACCAACGGGGACAGGTTTGTCTGGCGACGAAGTCCGCTTCGTGACTGGTTCCCCATTCGCCGAGATCAGTCTATGGAAGGGCTACCGTGCCTCGGCTCAGCATAATAATTCCGTCTCCTCATGCACCTGAACAGTTTGAGGATACGCTAGCGTCTGTCTTGCAAAACCGTCCGCAGGACTGCGAAGTGATTGTGGCCCACAGCCACCCTTACGCAGATCCTTACGGCTTGCGGGGTGAAGTTCGATTCTTGCAGGTTTCTGGCACTCCCCAGATTACCGACCTGCTGAATTCGGGCATTGAGGCAGCTCGTGGAGAAATCGTACACACTCTGGCTTGTGGCACCAGCGTTGAAGAAGGTTGGACAGACAGTGTTCTGCCTCACTTCGAAGACGAAGAGGTAGCCTCGGTCACGCCGCTTTTGGTGGATCAGCGCGATCCTTCTCACGTGGTCACTGCGGGTGTTGGTCATTCGTCGCTGGGAAGCCGCGTGCTTCTGGGGAAGGGAAAGCTGTCGCGAGAATGTCGCGGACTGGCTTCTCGAATCCAAGGCCCGGTGCTTGCCGCTGGCTTCTACCGCCGCAGCTTACTAGCAGCCATGGGCGGGTTTTCCACCGCCCTGGGAGATGAACTGGCAGACCTAGACCTCGCGTTATCGGCCAAGGCTCTGGGGCTTTGTACGACGCTGGAAACCGGCTCTCGTATTTTGGCCAATGAAGATGTCGCCCTTACGCTGTCGCCTCGCAACCCACGTAGTTTTCTCGCGGGCCGTCAGGCAGAACGACTCTTCTGGCGTCATCGGAATATGCACGGCAGTCTAGCCGTCGCCATGCATCCTGTCGCAATCCTGGGCGAAACGATCGTCAACCTTACCAGCCTGGCTGGCATTGGTCGTCTGCTCGGTCGCTGCGTTGCAGCTCTAGAACTGGGGACAACACGTCGGCAACTGGTTGCTCTGCAGCAAGCAGAACAGTACCTGGAAGACGCCGGTGACTATAGCCCTTCAACGGTTTCCATGTCTGCCGGTCGCTCCAAGACTGCCAGCAGCTCGGCCGCCAGTCGCAAGGCTGCCTAAAGGCCTATTTTGCTGTGCACTTTTAAATGCACGGCTGGCTTATCAAGAAAAACAAAAGGCCACTCCGGATGGGGTGGCCTTTTTCATGTTCGGATCTAGAACAATTATTGCTGTTCAGCCGTTTGCTCGGCCAGCAAATGCTCCGACAGCGAATCAAACTTTAGTGGGTACAGCAGTTCACGCATGCTCCCCAACAAGTTGGCACCGTCGGCAGATGCGTACAGTTCGTCAAGACGCTGCGCGAATTCGTCCAAAAGACGGCGACCTTCTGGCCAACGAACGCTCATCGTGCGATGGCATTCTTCCAGAAGTTGATAGACGCGAGCCCGAGTGAGGGCCAATGCACGAGCTTGGTCACGCACACTCTCTTGCTTTGCCCCAACGCCCAGACGCCCACGTGCCAACGTAAAGACGGTCTCGCCCACGTCGATTTGGAGTTGTTGCAATAGCGGCTCAATCAGCCGTTCAACAATCTCTGGCATTTCTGGCGGCGACTTACGTAGTCGAGCATCCTGCATCCAGTCCTCGACGTCTGCAATCAGACGCGGGGCAAGACGCACAACGAGGCCGGAATTAGGCCCAGCATGGCCAAGCATTTGATGGATCGAATGAAAAACCGCCAAGACTGCCTGAACCCGCTTTTCGCCGTGGGTTTTCAGCTGACGCATCTGGCTGATCGTCATGTCCAAATAAAACGACAGCGGCGTATCCCAAATCACGGTTGGCAAGGCTTGAAGCGAGGGGGCTAACCGCCCCAACTTTTCCCCACCAATCTGATGGATACGAACCGTGTCACGCCACTTCGACCACGTCAATTCCGAGACATAGTCCGGATTGAACTCCCCAGAATCACTATTTTGATCAGCCTGAACCCGCGCACTATCCCCTTCGACAGCGGCCTCATTACGCGATTGTGGCTGTTGGTGCACGGCTCGATTGAGCAGCATGACCAGCGATTCCATCTTCTTGTGCCCTACGCCGGCGGTCGACGCTAGATGCGAAAACGATGTATTGAGCAACTCGCCCACCGTCCGGCCCAAAAAGGCCAACGGTAGCCGTCTGTCGGCTGGTAGAGCCCAATAAGCAAGGGGCCGATCCAACCTATCCACCATTTCCGGCTGCAAAAGCTGCTGACGCACTTGCTCAAACGCGTTCGTCAGCTTGACTTCCTCTGCGGAAAAAACCTTTGTCATCTTCGTTTGTCTCCAAGCCGTTGGCGTACATCTAGTGCCTACCGAAACAGGAATTCACCCGCTTTGGTACCCCAGCCTCATGCACACTTTTCGACGTCCTCTGTTCCGTTTCGGTTCCGACACCTGCAAAACTGCCTGTTCCGTTGCAATTCCGCGTCAAACCAAATCTCGCCTGCTATTCACCGGGCGACGGGTAAAAATTTAACTCCCGCCACGATGAAAAGTCTCGTCCGATTTTACGCATTCACAGGTAAACATAACGCCCTAGATACTCTGATCAAAAAAGTGCCAGCCACTTGCATTCAACCGAAATCGCCACTAACGATGCAAGAAAAATCCGGCACTCCGCCGATCTGAGAAGGCTAAATATTTAGCTCTGACCCTCAATTTTCCGTTGGAAGAAGTCAAAAATCAACCCTTTTGCCCACAAATCTCAACAACTTTCCCTGGGGAAAGGGAGGCCGCCGCAAATGCGTTCTTACGGACGCCACTCTTCCCTTAAAGTGTTTCGCCACGGTCTACCGCATCGCTATTGAGAGCTAAACAGCAAAACTCTTTCAGGGGGATACTGGTGTCTTCAACCACGTGAGTGGTGCCTCCACCAGCCAAGTCGGAATGCCATTCTCCGTCTCTCCAGGGTTTCGCTCACTCCCCGGGCACGACATCCAAGCACGAAAAAGGGCCCTCTGGAATCACCAAGGGCCCTTCAGTCTTTGATCTACACGACTAAGCCAAGCTGTCCGCCACGGTGCACAGACAATACGCGGCTGGCGGCACTAAAGTTCCTTGGCGCCGCTACCTGGTACACCAGGAATTGGATTTGTTGGCAACTTTCCGTCATCGGCTGGCTTGGTTGTGATCACTGGTGCGGAAGGTAGCTTCCAAATGTCCCAGCCTTTGGGCGTCAAATGAAAATCGTAGTAACCTTCCGTAATCGTGTATCGCGCCGTCCCAAACTCGCCACCGCGGTCAAACTCAATGACTCGCGAAGCCTTTTCGGGAAGCTTCTGCTTCTCGCCCGGCTTCATTGTGAAATCCCATTTGTCATCCAATCGGTATTGGATCGAAGCACTTTCGCCAGGATCCGCAAATCCAATCACGATTCCTGGACCCGTGTAGGGCGGTTCAACTGCTTGAACCGGGGCGGGATAGTAATACTGCTGTTGAGGTTGGCTGTAGTAGCCAGGCTGTTGGTACGAACCACGAGGAGCAATCTGAATACCAAGCCCGCTACCACCATAGGGATAGCCGTAGCCAGGCCCATATCCGCCATAGCCACCGGGATAGCCGTAGCCGCCGGGGTAATAGCCTGAACCACCTGAACCGAAGTAGAAGCCGCTGTTGCCCCCGCCGCCGATTCGGATGCCAAACGACTGGGCCTGGGCAATTTGACTTACCCCCAAAACGACAACCAGCGCGAGGATTCCCAAAACCGATGAGATTTTCATCACCACACTCCCCTTTCCCGTACCGACCAAGCAGTACGAATGCGACTTAGGGTTGGGAGAAAGCCCCAGGGCGCAGCCAGAATGGCGCGTCACAATCCCTAAGGTCAAAGATCAAACGGCAAGCCGCTCTCTAAGCACCTTCGTCCTTCATCGGGCAAAGCCGACGCCGAAAATCGAGTCGTTATCTTTCGTCGCCACGACTCGCAAAGGTCCAATTACCAAACTAACCGCTAGTCATTCTACAGCCGGCACGTCCTTGGCACATTACAAAAAGCGATAAACGGCCCACTATGCAAACAGTTCCCGGATCGCCTCACCCTCGCTGAGGATCGGAACCGGCCGGCCGGCGTAATCTAAAAAGCTTTGATTCCAGTCAATTCCCATCACCCGGTAGATCGTGGCCAGCAGATCGTGCGGGCTCAAAGGGCGTTCAATGGGATAGGCCGCCTGACCATTGGTGGCACCAACGACAATCCCTTTGGCCAGTCCGCCTCCCGCCAACATCACCGAAATCGCGTCGCCCCAGTGGTCACGCCCCGGGATCGGAATGCCTGGTTGCCCAGTATTAATTCGTGGTGTCCGGCCGAACTCACTCATGACAACCACCAGCACCTGGTCGAGCATCCCTCGCTCACTAAGATCTTCGACGAGGGCTCCAACCGCCTGATCGACCACAGGCAACTTGCCACCATGTCCAACCGCGATGTTCGAATGGTCGTCCCAGTGAGGCATGTCCACGGTTACAAACGTAACGCCCGACTCCACCAGCCGCCGCGCCATTAGCGTGTATCGGCCCCACGGGTTTTTCCCATATCGCTCGGCCGATTTGGGATCTTCTTTATCGATATCAAACGCTTCCTGGGCCTGCGGACCAATCACCATGCCAAGTGCATCCTGTTGATAACGGTCCATCGCTCGCATCCGCCCCGACCGATCCAGATCTCGCCGCATCTGGTCGAGACTAGAAAGCAAGCTTTGTCGGCTGGTCATCCGCTCTGGAACTTGCTGCTGCATGCTCGACAAAAACTTTGGACGACCGACCTGAACGTTGTAAGAGAAGTGCAGATACTTTTGCTCTGTATCCACATCAAACGGGTTGTACTCGCTGCCAAGATAGGCCGCTCCCTGGTAGCCCGGAAACAAAAACACGCTCTCTGCCGCTGGCAAACCAACATAGGCAGGCATACCTGCCTTGTTCGCGCCGTGCATCTTGGAAACATATGACCCGACCGAAGGAAACTTGGGGGCCTGATTCGCAGTTGTCGAGCCAAACCGCCCGGTAAGCATCCAGTGCGCTGCGGCAAAGTGATCGCCAGTACCATGATGTAGCGACCGAACAAACGCCATTTTGTCGGCTAATGCTGCATGCCTAGGCAGCAGTTCCGAAAGAACAATCCCCGGCACCTTCGTAGAGATCGCCCCAAACGGCCCCCGATATTCGACCGCAGCATCGGGCTTAGGATCGTAGGACTCTAGCTGGCTGAGTCCGCCATCTAGCCAGATCAGGATGACCGACTTTTCGTTTTTGGCTGCCTTTCCTTCGGCGCGCAACTGCTGCAGTCCTGCCAGGGTCAAACCGCCAAAGCCAAGCAGCCCCGCTTTGATCGCGGTGCGTCGCGACTGGCCGCTGCAATTCAGACCCGAACCAGCATGATGGACCTGCAACATGGACGCCCTCAATCCTTTTGACCAGCCAGGCAAGAAACTCAGGCACGCTCACCCCAGGCTGTTATCGTATCAAACCACACCGATGGGTCAAGTTTTTCCTCCTGGTCCCGCCAGAAGGAACACCGATACGCGGCCGGATATAGAACATTAGCCGTCTTAAAGGAGCTAAAGAGTGGCGTAAGCCGTTTGCATCCTACCGCCGCACCCGATGGTGACTAGATCTTGTTGATTTCGTTCAAGGCGTCGTTAATGGGCCCCAAATAGAGCTTCATGAATAGACGGAAGATCATGAAGATAAGCAGCACTCCGACAAACAGCATGACGGCCACCGTGCTGGCTGCCGTCAGAATCATCAACGAGCTACGAGCCTTCTCTTGGTACTGTTCCGAGAGCCTTTCCAGCGATTCACTAGTTGTTCCCGAAACCTCCGCCACCTGCATTGCCGAGACAAAGTCCTCGGGATAGACCTTAGGGGCCGCAAAAGCCTCAAAGAATTGATCGCCTCGGCGAATCGCCCCGGTCACTGCAGGAAGATGGGCCGTGTAGTACAGGTTCAGAGTGGTGCGAATCGCCAGCTCCACACTTCGAACTGCATCCATGCCGCTATTAAGCGCCATCGCTCAGCGACCACGTCAATCGCGACAGCGCCAGCGATTCAAGCGCCTTACCAATCACTGGTATACGCATGGCGATTTGGACGGGGGCAGGTCCCCACCAGCCACGCAGCACGCTATAGATCACAAGGCCGATCCAACCCAGGATGGCCGCACACAGAATCCAGAAGATGATCGCGCCACGAAAGCCAACAAGCCCAATCCCCAAAACATCCACGGGCTCGCCGCCGCTGGTGTCGGCAATGACTCCCAAAATGCCAATCAGGCCACCAATGACCAAAATGGCAAACAGCAGTTGGAACAAGGGCCATGCAATCCCACGCAAAAAGCTATTGCGAAGCGACTGCTGGTGCTTGTAGTGCTCTTCTAAGCGAAGCCAGACAATATCCAGATGGCCGGTCTTCTCGCCAACCTCCACCATGTCGCAAACAAGGGTCGGAAAATAGCCTTGGCAGTTATGCAAAGCATCTGCCAAAGGCTGACCATTTTCCAAAGTCGCTTGAATGTTGGAATAGTGTGTTGCCGCAGTGCCCGAGGCGAGTTTCGCCTCGGTCTTCCAAACCTGCACGATGGGAACTCCGCTCTTGAGGCTGATACCGACGCGATGACAAAGCTGAATCAGCCTCTCCGTAGAGATGGTTGCCATCGCCGTACCTGCCCTTTTGAAACAGAGAATCCCACCCTGGAAATCTGCCTACCCCAGCGCAGAACTACTTGCCGCCGACGATCTGTACCTGAGCCGCCGTGGCCCCCTTGGGCACTTCAACCATCTCAACCGCAAGATTCTCCGACCGCTTTTGCCGGTTGATCCCCACTGTCAACGAGTGCCGTCCCGAGCCGAGATCCAGGTTAACAACCGCCGCCATCGGAGTCGGCTTGCCATCTACCCATAGGGTCAGGCCGGCTGTCTTGCCAAGCGAAAGAGAAACAACACCGGGGCTGCTTACTTCCAGCTGGAAGCGAACAAACGAGTGCGGATCGTATCCCGCATGAGCCACAAACTGAGGAAGTGCTGCTACAGGCAAATCGCCCCCTACACGACTGTAAGCCGGTTCCCAAGTAAGGGCTGCATTGTCGCTGGCCGCGGAATCATAGCTGGTCCGATTGATCAGCTTGTGAGCTTCGGGCGTCCAGGTCAACGCTTCCCAGCGACGAACGACAGGCGTCTTCCCAATGGCGTAGTTGCCGCCCACCTTGCCGAGTTCCGAAAGGAAACGCACAAGATCCACCAGTTCGGTTCGCGTCAGCGAGTCGGCCAAACCATCTGGCATCAACGAACGACCATCTTTACGCTGTTCGATCGAATCCTTGGAAATCGTGACCAGCTTGTCGTCCGCCTGACGCATTACCAGTTCCGTTGGGCTTTCACGAACCGGAATGCCGGTGACAACAATGCCTTCATCGGTAACGACCGTCTGCGAGTGATAGCCTTCTTTGACCTTCTTGGCAGGCTCCAAAAGCGCTTCCACAAGGTAGTCGACCTGGGCACTCGCACCGATGCTCACCATGTCAGGACCAACGGCACCACCGGCACCACCGATCGCATGGCACTTCATGCACTGCATCGCGCCCGAACGATAGATCACTTCTCCCTTTTCTGGATTACCCTTTTCCTTGATCTCTGCCACGAGCTGAGCGACAAACTCTGGCGTCGGCTTCCAAACTGCCGCTTCTAGGCCGCCCGACTTTTGTGCGGCAACAATCAATTCCTCCGAAGGCTGAGCGGCCGCACGTGCAGCACGCAAAACCAGTTTGGCCGTATCGGCCTTGAGCTTCTTATTGGCCAATGCTTGAGTGAGTGCAGGAGCACCACCGCTGCGAGCCAACAAAGCACCAGCAGCACCGGCGGGGTCTAGCCCTTCTGGCGATTCGGCCAAAAGCTCAACCAGTTCCGTCGCAGCGGCTGGGACGTCCAAAGCGGCCGTGGCGGCAATCGCTCGCTGACGAACCTCTAGCTTGCCTCCGGTACGTGCCAACTTGGCCAAAGCCACCTTGCTGGCATCGCCACCCAGTGCCGCCAAACCATCCATCGCAGAACCTTGCAATGCAGGCGTCGTATCTGCTCCGCCGGCAGCAAGTGCCTCCAGCGTTGCGCGAGCACCTTCTAGCTTCCAAACGCCGGCCGCTTGGCAGGCAGCATTCTTCAAAGCAGCATTTGCCGAAGAAAGCAAACCCACAACAGGCGTCAAATCACCCGCAGGAACTGCCTTACGAATCCGTGTTGTTTCGACCATGGCCATCAAAATTGTGGCCTTGCGTTCTGGTGTTAGCTTGCTGTTGGCATCGAGCACCAATCCCAGCACCGACGACAACTCCTTCGCACCGCCAAGCTGTGCAATCAGCGAAAGCACGCCATCCACGCGGTTCTCAGCAATCTTGTCCTCTTGCAACAAACGTAGCAATGGTGGCACAACATCGGGCGAGTCAACCGCCTTGAGGGCGAACGTCAACTGGGCCGTGCTACCACCAAAGTCAAACGATCCTTCCTTGACGGCAGGAAGCCAAAGCGGAGCAAGATCTCGCATCGCTTGCCAAGCACCAAAATCAAGGAACCGGTCCAGCGGTTGATCGAGTACGCGAGCTGCTGCCTGAGCAATCTCCAAACCACGTCCTGAAGCAATCAGTTGCTTACCAACTGCCGTTTGGGGCAGCAAAGCCAATGCTCGAACTGCCTCAAGGCGAACACGAGGATTGCTATCGACTGCAGCGGCTTGCAACTGGGTCAAAGCGACGGTTGCTTCTTCAAGTGTTGCCACACCAGCGTTTACGCTACTCCCTGCAAAGGCATCGCCTGGCTTTTTGCCATGCGAGACATATCGCACTGCAGCAGCTCGGACGCGATGATCCTTGGCCTTGAGTAGCTTGGCAACCAAGCCCTCATCATCCAAGCGACAGGCCTCGCGAGCCCACAAACCTTCCAGCAAAAGCGCTTCGTAGTCAGCACTTTCTGGATTGAGGCCGGCAATCCACTGCGTAATCGCCGCTTTCACTTCTGCAGGGTCACGTTCCTTCAGCAGCAACTTTGCATTGGTGCGAGTCCACTCTTCCCCTGCCGACAGCAAAGCGACCAAGTCGACAACCTTCGTGTTGGCAGCAATCGCCGTCTTTAGCGGTGCACTTCCCTTGGCCGAAACACGCCAAATACGACCATGAACATGGTCACGACGTTCATCACGGAAGTCAACTTCGCCGTGCTGAATGATGGGGTTATACCAGTCTGCAATGTAGATCGCTCCATCGGAACCGTGCTTCACATCGATCGGACGGAACGCCACATGCGTGGTCTTGATCACTTCGCTTTCTTGACGCGAGGCAAACCCGCTGCCATCTTCCGTTACCGTGAACCGGCAAACGCGATGGGCACGGAAGTCATTGGCGACCATCGTCCCACGCCACGATTCTGGCAGGTGATTACCGGACAAAATTTCCAATCCGCAATGCTTCGGGCTACCAGGATTCAAACCTTGCACAATCCGCACGGCACCCGGAGCCGTTAGAAACACGCTTCCTGGAAATACATAGTTGATCCCTTCACCACCTGCACCATCGGTTGCAAATGATTGCCCGAAACGATCAAAGTGATGGCCCCAGCTGTTTACCAAACCATAAGCGAGAACTTCCAGCTCCAGCGTTTCTGGACGGAAACGCCAAATACCACCACCATTGAGCCGCTTGACACCGTAAGGGGTCTCTACGTGCGAGTGGATGTAGATCGACTGATTCATATACAAGCAGCCATCAGGGCCCCAGCGTAGCGTGTGGAGCAAATGGTGCGTATCTTCGGTACCAAAGCCCGAAAGAACGATTTCGCGATCGTCGGCCTTGCCGTCGCCGTCGCGATCAATCAGATGGATCAGCTCGGTGCTGTTTACAACGTAAGCTCCACCCTTGTTGTCGGGAGCAAGACCCGTAGGAATCAAAAGCCCATCAGCAAAGATCGTGGTCTTGTCGGCCTGACCATCGCCGTTGGTGTCTTCAAGCACCAAGATCTTGTCGGTTGCCTTTTGCCCTGGCTTGATCTGTGGATAGACCTCGCTGGCAGCAATCCAAAGCCGGCCTTGTGCATCAAAATTCATATGAATCGGCTTGGCCATCAATGGATCGGCTGCAAACAGATTCACCTCAAAACCTTCTGCCACCACAAAGGACTTCCGTTCTAGTTCCGGATCTGGAACTGGAATGTCCTTCAATTCACGCTGTGCAAACGCTGGACTTGCCAACGTTCCCACCAGCAACATCCCCGAAAGCACCTGACGAGCATTTGTCGCGATGCTAAACATCATTCGTTCCATCAATTCCTTCGCAAGCCGCATAGTTCAAATCCAGTCCAAGACAGGAGATCATTTCCAAGCAATAAAAATCGACGCCACCAGCTCCCAAGCTCAACCGCAAACTACGGCGTGCGGATCACTTCGATCCGGTGCACCTTGGGCGTCGCCAATTCTGCAATTTCTTTTTCCTTCTCCGCGATGAGTGGATCAAACATCGGGATCTCTACGGCATTGTTCCCTTGCTCGTGCTTACGGAACAGGAACAAGTAGGTTTCATTCTGAGGACGATAGCGATGGAAGTAGAGTTCATTCTTCTCCGCAATCCGCGTCAGAAGTTCAGCCCCCTGGGCTTCTTCCAAAGGAATTTCCACCCCTTCAGCCAAACGCTCGGAGGTGGCTTCCAGCTTGGCATTGCCGTCTACCAAAACCTTATAAGTCCCTCGCTCTAGTCCAGAAAACTTCGCCTGCAATTGTCCAAGCTGAAGCTCCTTTTTCATGAGCGTTTCCCCCGCCAATCCGCTGGCAAAGTAGGAACCAGTCACAGGACCTGGCACACCGCCGACATGGAAAGGGCGAACGTCGATCGTTACTCCCTTGGCATTGGCCTCAACGGCCCGAACATCAACTCCCTGTGCCGAAAGGACACGAGGAGCAATTGCCAGTTCTACCTTCGGAGCCGAATAAACAACTCCAAGCTTGCGACAAATCGCTTCGCTAAGCTTCGCATCACCGGCAGGACGCAAGTGCCGGCCATTCATCGTCAAATGTTCTTTGGATGCTGGATCGACAGCGGCATCGTACAAGCTGACAAAAGCATGGCCACGCTCGATGGCAGCCTGACGCAAAACTTCGATGTAGTCCTTCAGCCAACCGTTGTAGGTTGCTGGGTTGGGAAGTGGTGCCCCCAAGAATTCTTGTTGACGTGGTCCCACCAGCAAAATGCGAGCCCCGGTTGGCTCCAACGCGTCAAGCAAGTCGCTTAGCCCACGGCGGAAGTTTTCCAGCCCTTCAGGGCCGGCATACGCTTCGTTCTCACCATAGCCCACAACAATCAGGGTCGGATTGGCTTCTGCTACATCTTTCACCAGTCGCTTAAATCCATCCGCACGAGCTCCAAAAACCGCCCGAGCATCACCCCAAACGGTGTCGCCGCTCCAGCCGAGATTCCGGAATGTTACCTTCTTGTCCGCCAATCGCGTGGATAGCATCGCTTCCAAGAATCCCGTCGATTGCAGCCGTTCAATGAACGTTGCCCCCAGGAAGACGACGCGGTCATTTTCTTCAAACTGGAAATGCCCCTTTTGCGAAGCCTTGGCTTTGTTCAAAACCAGCAGCTTTTCCCCTTCAACAACCTTGCCAGGCGCACCCCATGGTCCCGATGCACCATACGCACCCAGTGCCGAAGCATTGCCCCACTTGGAATCATCCAATTCCAAACGCGTCCAAGGGCCTGCCACCTTCGTGGCAAACTTCCAGGATGCATCCGTACCAATCACTTGCTCTGCCGCTCCCTTGGTGCGAATCAAAATTTTGGCTGCCATGGCAGCAGGGTCAGCGCCACCATTGGTTGCAGCCACCGAAATCAAATTCCTGCCAGGAACAATCAGCGGTGTCGCATCAAAGCGATAGAGTTGCGTGAAGTTGTCACCCCGCCCCAAGCGGCGACCATTGACAAACAACTCAAAGGCGTTGTCGGCCGTAATCTCGATTTGAAACAGCTCTGGCAACTGCTCGATCTGCACTGCCTTACGGAAGTAGACCGTTTCCGCCGGAGCCTTGGTGGCAGCTTCGGGAATCGACCAAATCCATTGCGGCTGGCCCGATCCAGCAGGCTCCGCTCCGTTTACAAAGGCTCCCCAGAGGGCAAAAGTCCCCAGCAGAGCCGGCACAAGTATTCCCGCCGTACGAAAAGGGGCCGCTTTATTCATCACCACAGGTATTCCTCAAGGCAAAATAGACTCAGGCAAACAACGGGGTCCATTATCCCCGGACAAATGGGACCATTCCAGCCCTTGACACCAGTATTTCTTCGGGAACCTGGCACCGCCGCCCATGTTTCGCGGATCTTCTGGCCGCCTGTGCGGCCACGCCCTCCCCCCATTTGCCCGAATCCCCACCACGCAGTTGGAGGCCGACGGCCTGTTTTCTCTACTAGCTAATGGAATCGTTGTCAGTTAGCCTGCCACAGTTAGGAGAAGATGGCCCTGTCCCCTGCACCAATTCGGCACCACAATGAACGAGTAGCTTGTGCCCAAGATTCAGTTCCTGGCCAACCTGCCTTCCTCCCATTCGCGTTCAAAAAATCGCCAAGGCATGCATCCGCTGTGGTAAATCAGAACTTACATGAGCGTCAGGTTGCCTCATCAGGAGATCCTCAGCACCCCTGGCCGCTGGCAACTCCTCGTCGCGTTACGCCGCCCGCTTCTGTCGCCAACCTCATTGTTGAGTCGACGATTTTTGGAGCCATCTACGCGGCGATCTTTCTGCTGTCCAAGGGCTACTTTTTCCCAGAGCTTTATCAACAAGCCATTTGGCCCATCAGCGGCCTGACATTAGCCGCGTTTGCAGGCAGCACAAAAGATCGCTGGCTCGGCTACACACTCGCCATTGCGACGGCCGACCTTACCTGCCGCATGATGGTGTGCAAGGGCGACATTTCTTTGATCCTTCCCTCCACAGCGCTGTGTATAACGGAACCGTTGTTATCAGCCTGGCTGCTACAGCGACTTGCGGGTGACGTATTTCGGCTATCGAGCATTCGCCGCTTGGTTGAACTGATAGCGATCGGCGCACTAGCAAGCCCGATCATCAGTGCCACGATTGGAAGCGCATTGATTCAATCGACAACGACGGAGCCCATCTTTGCCATCGCGTTTTTTAGTTGGTGGACCTCCAATTGCATTGGCGTGCTGGTTGTCTCCCCCGTCGTCCTGTCCTGGGTCGACCGGACTCAGCAAGGTAACAATTACTTTTCCAATTGGCTGATGCTCCTGGAGTTTGTCGGCTGGCAAGCGATCAGCATGTGTATTTCCGTCATGGTATTTGGGCCCCCGCAACCTGGGCTATTGCGGGTGTTTCAATATCCCATCTCGCTGATGCCACTCTTCTTTTGCATTATCCTTCGATTCGGCCTGCGTGGAATTTCGACCAGCATCCTCCTGTTTCTGTTTCCGACGATTTATGGAACCGCTGCCGGATACGGCTATGTCGCAAACTTCTTCCCAAACCCCATGGAGCAAATTTGGGCCATTCAGCGATTTGTGGCGGTACTCACGTGCACCATCAACATCCTAGCCATCCTTCTGGAGCAACAAAGACGAACGACTCGAATGTTGCGTGAACAAGCCCAGCTTTTAACGTCGATTATTAACTCGACTGCCAACGGCATTTTGGTAAAGGATCTCGACAACCGCTACCTTTTGGCCAATCAGTCTGGCGCAAAATGCTTGGCACAACGATCAACGAAATGATTGGTCGATACAGCCAAGAGTTATTACAACCTGAACATCAAGAAACGATTCTGAAGCTGGATCAGGAGGTAATCGACACAGGAACTGCCAAGCAACTGGAAGTCGCCTCCACCATCAATGAGGAGCAGCGCGTACTCAAGCTGCAGGTAAGCCCACTTCGCAATGCTTTTCGTGATATCACAGGCGTGATTATCTTTGCAGAAGACATCACCACCGAACGCAATGCGAAGCAATCGCTCGCCAACAGCGAACGTCGCTTTCGCAACTACGCGGCCAGCAGTCCAGTGGGACTTTTCGAACTCGACCGCGAAGGCTTTATCATCTATGCCAACCAGCGGATGTGTGACCTCACCGGACTTACGCAGGAAGAGATCCTTGCTCGCGAAATCCGAAAAAGGATTCACCCCGATGACCTGGAAGCAACCGAGGCCGCTTGGCAGAAGTTCCAGTCTTCCAGTGTTGACTGGACAGAGCTCTCCTATCGCATCCTCCATCCTGACGGCCGTGTGACGCATCTGATTGCGCCTACCACGGCGCTACGCAACGAAGCAAAAGAAATTACCGGGTATATCGGTAGCGCTATTGATGTCTCGTTGCAAAAAGGGGCAGAGCGAGAACTCTATGCCAGTCGCGAACGGTTTCGCACGTTGGCCGAAGGTGCGCCCATCGGCATCTTCGAACTGGACCTCAGCTCCTGCTGCACCTTTGTCAACGAAGAGTGGTCAACCATCACGGGCCTAACCCACGCACAAGGACTCGGCCTAAATTGGCTTACAGCCATCTATCCCGATGATCGAGAAGCGATCTCACAAAAAATCTTTCACTCCATCAACAGCCTTCAGCCAGAATACGAGCACGAAACTCGCTTGCTTCGTCCCGATGGAACGATTGCATGGGTCGTCGTACGCATGTCCATCGTGCGCGGCGACGGACACACGGTCACTGGATACATCGGAACCCTCACCGACATCACCCTTCAGATGGAGGCTCGAAAGCACCTCGAAGAGGCCAACGAGATCCTGGAGCAACGCGTTAAGGAACGCACCAGCGAGCTTGAACGAGCCAACGCTTTGCTCAACACCGAAATGTCGGAGCGTGCTCGCGCGGAAGATCGACTACGGATGAAGCAGGCGGCATTGTCTCACGTTTTGCGAGTTAGCACCCTGGGAGAACTTACCACCGAACTCACCCATGAGCTCAATCAGCCGCTACACGCGATATCCACCTATGCTGGTGGTCTGTTGCGGCGGGCCAGCCATTCCCAGCTGTCCCCCCAGGACATTATTAAGCCTGTCCAGCAGATTGTCGTCGAAGCCAACCGGGCAGCCGAATTGATTCGCCGTACCCGGACTTTTGCGGTCCGCCGCGAAACACACCTCCAAAGCATGAATGTGGCCGACGCCATCCGAGAGGCAATTGGCCTGCTCGCATTTGAGGCCCGGCAGCGGTCCATCACGGTGGAAACAAATCTTCCCACCTATTTGCCCCCCGTCATGGCAGATGCCGTGCAAATTCAGCAGGTTCTTGTTAACTTAATTCGAAATGCATTTGATTCCGTCAGCTCCCCAGGTGCGATTGCCCCCCGTGTAGCTGTTTCGGCCGTGATACGCCATTCCGTGATGGTCGGGCCAGTTCCCCCCAAGGATGAAGGCTTGCCAATAAAGCCGGTAACAACGCTGGATGGCTGCTCCCACGTCGAAATCCAAGTGCGAGACTTTGGCACTGGGCTAACGCCCGAACTGCTAGAAAAAGTGTTTGATCCGTTTGTTTCCAGCAAGCCTGATGGTTTAGGGTTGGGCCTAACGATTAGCCGGTCGATTGCCGACGCCCACCGTGGTAGGCTAACGGCAGAGAATCTTCCCGACGGCGGGGCTATTTTCCGCTTCCTAATTCCTTATTCTGAGAATCCCTCCCATGATGAGTCCTGAAGCTGCCACCGTTTTTGTCGTCGATGATGACCCGGGTGTGCGAAAGTCCATTAGCTGGCTGCTGGAAGGCGAAGGGCTATCAGTAAGGACCTTCGCAGATCCTGCGGAGTTTTTGGAAAAGATTACCACCGCTGACCGGGGCTGCATCATCTCGGATTTCCGCATGCCGGTGATGAACGGCCTGGAGCTCCACGCAGCGCTGCGAGCGATTGGGATCCGCTTGCCGATGATCGTGATCACAGGCTTTGCCGACGTGGAAACTTGCCGCCGGGCATTCCACGCGGGTGCATTAGACTTCCTTGAAAAGCCTGTCAGCAACGAGCAACTTATCAGCCGTGTCCATGAGGCAATCGCCCTCGACCGATCAACGGATACTGATACACGCGATCACAACCGCGTGGAACAGATGCTGACCAAGCTGACCCCTCGAGAGCGCGAGGTGATGGATCGCCTTGTAAAGGGGAAATCCATGAAACAAATTGCCGTTGAGTTTGGAGTAAGCATTCAAACCGCTTCCAAGCATCGAATTCGCATTCTCGAAAAGCTAGAAGTTGCCAACGACATCGAGCTGGTCCGGCTAATCATTGGCACGCACGCTCACACCTAGGGGGACAACCCATTCTAGGCGGGCAAATCCTACCGCATGCGAATTTATCAACTGCACTTTGCGGCAATTATCGGCGATAATTCATTCACCTTCACTGCTGCTTTGGGAAGTCTTGCAGATTTGCCCCTACAAGCTTTACCGGGTGGCGTCAAAGGTGAAGGAAAACATCCGTCGATTGGGATCAGCATCTTGCCCCGTTGATCTTGATCGACGGAAATTTTTTGCCATCAAGTGCGCGTGCAGAACTCCGCAGCCTCTTTCGCACTTCTCGTTCGGCAATCCTCGACAAAACCTGTTTGTTGCTGCGGTTGATTTGCTGCTGGCCGCATCCACGTCTTAGAGGCACCTCGCAAAATCCTCCCTGGGTATACTAATCGCTGATACGGTTACCAAACCCATGTGGCAATAAGTAGCGATTTTATGGCGGACCCTCGTTTGTCACCTCCGGTAGGACGGCTCGCTCCCTCTCCCACCGGCGCACAGCACATTGGCAACGCTCGAACGTTTCTGATTGCCTGGCTTTCGCTGCGTAGCTCTGGGGGCAAGGTGATCCTGCGGATGGAAGATATTGATTCCCCCCGCGTTAAAGTCGGCGCAGCCGAACAAGCCTACGAAGACCTTCGCTGGCTAGGGGTCGATTGGGACGAAGGACCGGATCGCGGTGGACCGCAGGGCCCGTACGTGCAGACCGAGCGCATCGAACTCTACCAGTCATTGTTGCACCAACTGCAACAGGCAAACCAGGTTTACCCCTGCTTCTGTTCTCGCAGTGATGTGGCAGCTGCCGCCAGCGCACCCACGTAGGCAATGAAGGGCCACGTTATCCCGGTACGTGTGCCTATCGCGTTGCGACCGACAACCAGATCAATGATTCACAGCAAACCTTCAGCTGGCGTTATCGCACCACGCCAAGTCCAACCCCCGATCAATTCCTTGACCTGATTGCCGGCCACCAAACCTGCCATGTTCATGAAGAGCTAGGCGACTTTGTCGTCTACAAAAGCGACATGACCCCGGCCTATCAACTGGCTGTGGTTGCCGATGATCATGCGATGGGCGTCACCGAAGTAATCCGCGGCGGCGACCTGCTCCCCAGCACGTTTCGACAGCGGGCCTTGTACCAGTTCTTCGGCTGGGTCCCACCCGACTTTGGACACGTTCCCCTGGTGGTGGGACCTGACGGTCGACGGCTTGCCAAACGCCATGGAGATACGCGACTAGCTACGCTGCGAGAATGCGGCGTTCGCCCAGAGCGACTTGTAGGCTGGCTGGCAAGCTCGCTCGGCTGGATCGAGAAGCCCGAAGAAATTGCTGCCCACGAACTACTACCCCATTTCTCGCTAACGAACATAAAAAAAGGCCCGCAGGTTTTTGGTCCTGCGGACCTGGAATGGCTATTAAAGTCAGCTCACTAGGGCAAGCGGACTATTCGTCAAAGGCTTCTGGCTTGGGCTCTGGCAGGAAGAAGCAAGCGATGCTGCCGATCAAGTACATCGACGTTCCTACAATCGCAGCCGCGTATGCCATCTTGGTTGGACTAATCCCACCATCCGGCATTGCTTCACCAGGAATGAAGCTGACCGTCGCTAAAAAAGTCACCACCGCTGCCATCGAGGTACCGATCAAACGGCCACCGATATTGGCTGCAAAACTTTCCCCCGTACCACGCAAGTGAACTGGATATACCAGCGGCAAGTAATTCCCCCAGAAGCTCAACTGAGCCACCGTGCAGAAACCTGCCAGGAACATCCCCACATAAAGCAGCGACAAATTATTGATCGCTGCATAGCCAAACACCAAAGGAATGATGATCAGCCCGGGAATCTGGAAGATCCGCAGCAGCGATCGACGGCTCACCACCACTACGGCTAAACCCGCCAGAGCAAAACGCCCAACTAAGCCACCAATCTCTTGAACTTTCGTCACTTCCGCAGCCGTCTTACGTGCCACCGTATCACTGATGGCCTTCTTCTCCATAGGAGTTAGCGGCTTGCCCGCTTCATCGGCCTTGGCAACCGCTTCCGCAACGGCCTTCTTTTGCTCCGCCTGCACTTCAGGGAGGCCAGGCACAATACCAGGTATTTGCTGAATCGATCCAAAGGCGGCACCGAGGCTGCAAGCAAACATGATGGCTGTAACGATCGTCGTCTTACGCAAGTTTGGTGCAAACAATTCGGCAAAGCTCGGACGACGCAGCTTGCCCGAGGCCAACTTCTCTTGCCAGCTATTCGACTCTGGCAAAAACGGACGAACCAAAATCAATGGAATCGCCGGCAGAACCCCCGACATCAGCGTGTAACGCCAAGCAGCCTTATGATCCGCTATCTCACCACCAAAGAAGTTCAGGAACGATGGCAGGTGAATGTCTGGTAGATACACATAGGGGATTTTTATTCCAAAGAAAAGCGAAGCAGGCTCGCCTATCGACCAAGCCGACGCACACGCGTACGCCAACGCCACTAGCAAACCGCCCACAGACGAAAACGCCTGCGTATATCCCAGAACCTTCTCCCGCTGAATCGGATTGTCAAAAAGCTCTGCCAGCCATGCCACTGCTGCCACAAACTCCACGCATACGCCCACAAACACCAAGCAGCGGAAGAAGAGCAGCATATACAGCGACGTCGAAAATCCGGCCGCAAATGCCCCAAACGCGTACAGCAGAATACTCCAGGTCAAAACCCGGCGGCGTCCAAGTCGATCTGTCAAATAACCACCAAGTAGCCCAAATACACCACCACAAATTGCCGGCAGGAAAAACATCGCCGATTGCCAAAACCTAACGAACTTTGTTCGCTTTACCGCAGCGGCCTTCGCAGCCTCAGGCGAAGGTGCTGGAGGTGCCGCCGTAGCCGCAGCAACGCTCGCTTCTCCTGCTTTTTCGTCTGCAGGCTTCCCCGCATCGGCAACAGGTTTCTTTGCAGCCGCTTCTTTCGCCTGTTGTTGACCGTAAAACTCACGCACGGCATCCGGAATAATCAGCGGAGCCATCAGCAGTTCATACGTATCAAACGCAAAACCGATCGATGCAATGATGCAAATGAGCCACTGCACGGCCGTCAACGGGCTTGCAGTTTTGCCAGAGTGTGATGGAGCAGACATAGGGTCCCGATTAGCCAAGGGAAGGTGGGAAGAAATGCGGTGGGATACGATCCAAAACCAGCCATTTGCCATGGGCGGGGTGCCCCTAGCAAAGGTCGCATTATAGCCGTTACAAAAACGGCGAAACAGCCACGATTTACAGAATATCGGGCCGAAAAATCGCCCCCGTGACCTGTCCTGGCAATGGCGTTGCTTCCAAGCGAATCGCAACGCTCACATTCACTATTCCAGCGGCGAAACAATCTCCAAAAGTTCAATCGCTGGCTCACCATCGCAATAGATCAGCGCCGTACGTCCATAGGTCACCAGCGGCTGGTCAATCTGAAACAGCTTTTGCAGGTCCTTGCCAGGAACGACCTTCCAAAGTGCTACTAGCTGCACTTCCCGCATCACCTGGTGATTGATCAGCACTCGCCCCAAGGGAGTCTGCTCGGCTTCAATCTCTTGCCGAACCGGTGCCGAAAGGCAGGTGACATCCAAACGAGGAATGCCAAACTGGACCGGTCGGCCATCACTCTGGCGTGAAAGAACGATCTTCCGCGAATAGTAGTGCCCATCCCGTCGAGATTGCAGCACCGCCACATCAACGGGCGAACGGTGGTAGGCTTCCACCGTTTCGGTCATGTGCTCACTGTGCGCGAGTAGCTTGCGAAATGGCTGCGGCACTTCCGCTTCTACCACACGGGTAAAGGAACCAAGCTCTCGCGGATCGCTGTAAAACAGCGAAATCAGCTCCGCCAGGTTTGGCCAATCACCGGCGGCAACTTCTGCCGCACGAGAAGTTCCCTGAGCCATTAGGAGTTTGCCGCAACAGTAGGAAGGGAAATCCCAGAAAGCTGCACCGCCTGAACCGGTGCCGGCTCTGAACGATTGCCCTCGAGGACAGAATCGACCAAGTAGTACATCAGCCGTCGCAACTCTTCAGGATTCAGCTCATCGGCAATGGCTTCCGCACGCTGCTGATGCTTTTCAACCAACTTGGCCGCTTTTTCAAAGACGCCTGCCTCGATGTAAAGCTGACGCACACGCAACACCCGCTCCTTTGCAGAGCGAGTATCGGTCGTCACTAATGCCAACAGCTCTTCTTGCTGTGCTGGCTTCAAACCTTCCAAGGCCAATGCCCACAAAACGGTTGGACGACCACCCAGGATGTCGCCACCAGCAACTAGCTTATTGAAGTTGTCGCCATTCCAATCGGCGAGATCATTCAGGATCTGGAAAGCAATTCCCAGGTTCCTTGCATACTGCCGAATGGGCTCACGATAGGCATCCACCGGACCTGCCAAACGGATGCCAGAAAACAGTGCGGCTTCAAACGCTGGCGATGTTTTCAAAGCGTAGATCTTCAACGCATCGATCGGCTTGAGGCGTTTATCCCGTGCATCACGCCACAACAGTTCCGCCCCCTGCCCCTCTGCCAAACGCAAATGCGACTCGGCCAAGTTGTCCAAAACGTCCGCCACCACGTCCGCGCCAAGCGTCTTGGTCTCTCGGCTTACAAGGCGATACCCCAGCCCGATGAGATAGTCACCCACATTGATGGCCGTAGCCGTACCGAACCGACGATGCACCGTCTCTTCGCCATAGCGATAGGCATCATTGTCTTGAATATCATCATGCACGAGCGAAGCTTTATGAAATGCTTCAATCGACATGGCAGTCCGACGAATCGCGTCAGGGAGCGAATCCAAGTAGGCTTGCCCACCTGCTTCTGTCCCCTTGCCCCCCGTCATTGCATCGTAGACCGAGAGCGTGATGAAGGGACGTGCGTATTTGCCCCCCTTCCCCAGGAAGTCGTAAGCAATCGCTTCGGTGGCTGCAATCGGATCGAGGCCGGCAGCACCCACTTCGGCCAGGCTCTTGCCGCCACGTTGCCGTGGAAGAATGCGTTCTAACTCTTCGGGCTTGAACAAGTTGGAAGCGGCCCGCATCAAATGCACATAGCTGGCAGTTTGCTGCGCAGGGACGGCTTCTTCGACAGGCTTGGTCATCTTGACCAGGTCCATCACCCAATCATCATCCACGCTGGTATTGCGGCAGTCGCTAGAAAGTAGCGGAACCGCCATGCAGGGAATACCGGCGAGCAGAATCTTGTCGATCGCCTTTTCCAAAACATTCAAACAGGCGACACCCACAATGGCATCGACATAGCCACTGACGATGATCTTCAGCACGATGGGGGAACCTTCCGCCACCAATACCTTGTATCCCATTTCGTCCGCTACGCCGCGAAAATCGGCAATGCTACAAGCGCCACACTTTTTGCACTCCAACCCAAACTCGTCGTAATCGGCAGGACATCCCTCGGCATGCTTTAAGCAGTGAGGAAGCAAGAACAGACGGCGAGAAGGAGGAACAGCCGCAACTTGATCGCGCCAAAACTCACTAGCAAACACCACCATCATCCAGCCGACATACCCCTCAGGAAGCCCTTCTTCCGCCAGCATATCGCGCACAACCTTTTCCATTTCATCTTTGGAAAGGGGGCGTGACTTATCGAGCGTTGCGGTGACGTCGCGACACTTCTTTTGCAGACGATCACGAAGCTCACGCTCCGGCGGAACGTCCTTCAAATGCGACGTATTACGACGCTTGCTACGGCGTGGCGCATCATTGGCCAGCTCGGGAGGCACAAAGTCTTCACTCGAAGCTGGTTCGGATTGACCGAAACCAGTGCTTGGCTTGGAAGACGACGAAGAAAGCGAGGCAGCGTCCAAGCGTTGATCTCTCTAGCGAAGCAGGCAGGAATTCAAAGGTGGGTCCATCAGCGGAATCGGTTCGTCACGACCGTGCGTAGCAATCATACATGCCCGCAGCCCGAAAAGCTTGCCACAATCTCGCGGCAACTTCACGCTGGCAAAGCCTTTTCGGCCCTGCCTCGGCGACCAACCGCAGCCAAACTAAATATAAGCGGATAGAGTCTCTCATAGTACCACAGTTTTGCAAAGTAAAACCCAATCGGTGCTGCCCGCCAATGGTCCCCTGCCTCAACCACACTACAAATTGCCGCAAGTCCTTTATCATAAGCAACTTGCATCACAGAACTCGATTCAGGGAAAAGTCCTAGCACTTCACTCGCCAGGGCCGTCTCTTCGAGGCTCGTACCAAATGTCCCGTCCGGCTTTTGTTGACGCACTAGCCAGTCTGCCCCCTTCAAAACACGGGGGTCGGAAAGAAGATTCCGTTCGGCACACATCTTTAATACTTTGGCGGTTCCATAGATTGGGTTTTCTTCCTCGGGATCATCTTGATTGCCAAACCACAACGGCAGCCAACTTCCATCGGCCCGTTGGCCACGCCAAATATAAGCCTCGCCCCGCGAAATACTGTTTGCGTATCGACGATCTTGGGACGCCAAAGGCTGCCAGGCATGCAAAGCCCGCAGTGCATGAGCGGTTAAGTCGATCCCGCTTCGATCAAACGGAAGTGTGCCAAACCCTCGACAAAACGTGGGCCAGCCGCCATCGCGGTTTTGCAGCCCATACAACCAGTCGATGGCCTGCTTCGCGGAAACGGAAATTCGCTCGCGACTTGCTTTTACTTCTGAACTTGCCGCATCCCCCAAGCGCGCTAGGGAGCGATCCCACGCCGCCAGTGCCAATAGTGCCCCCGGAGTATCGTCCGCATCAGGAACCGCGCCCGAAAGATCAGTCCACCCAAAACCGCCTGGATCCGCGCCGGTAAAAGGATGCCGCTTTTGGTGCTGACAACGAAGTAGCCAGTCCAGCACCTGCGGACCAAGCAACGCAACAACCTCCTCGTTCACATCATCCAGCGCATTGATGGAAAGGGTCGTCACCCAAGTGGCAAGATTTGTATCAATCGGCCAACTGCCGTCGGGACGAATCGAGTCTCGCAGGAAGCGAACACCATCGAGGACGACCGGATGATCAATTTTCCCCATCGATGCCAAGCTCATCAGTACGAAGCTGGTCAGCGGCGTCGCCTCCAAATACCCGCCACTTTCTGGCTGCATTCCCTGCAATACTCGCAGACTTTTAGGAATGGCGGCCGCCCGAATGCCGCGAATGATGGGGTTCCAGGGCTTCACATGAAAGTAGTGTGCTTGGCCAATCGCCACCAAGGCCGGAATTGCATAGCTAACCACCGGCATGTTGACGAACCGGTACCAAGACTGCGGCACACACGCCAGTTCAAACGGCAACGCAGGGATCTCTCGCCAAGAGACCAGGCCGGCCAAAGCACAGTTCGTCAAAATGGGAACAACAAACGTTTTGTCTTTTCCATAGCGAGCCTTAAGCCCACGAATATGCCCTTGCCGATTTACGTAGGCATTCGCCTTCAGCAAGATCTCCGAGCTGTTTTCGATTTTGGCAAGTGTTAGCGCCGCAACCACCAGCATGGTCGTTGCAATGTTGGAATAGCTGCGGTCGGTATCGCCAAATCCGCCATCCGCATTTTGGTGCCGAATCAGCCAGCCCGCGCCATCTTCAATCCACCGAGAAAGCTCAGCATCGGATGGCAAACCCGCAGGTGGGACATCGGATCGCCGTCGAAGTTCCGTGCGAACCAGACACAGGGCGCTAACGGCCGTTGCCGTAGATAGGCTACTTGTAGAGAGCTCTCCTAACCAATGTCCCGCTTCCGCTCGTTCCGAAAGCAAGTCGCGTTTCAAAGTCGCAAACGCTTGCTGAGCGCGCAGGGCTAACTCGGAAGGAACATCCATCATCGCACAGGTCCACCGCCCAAGATCTTGACCAAGCCAAGCACAAGCCTGGCCTCTAGCGCCCCGCAGGTTCGGTTGCTACGAGGTCTTTCCTCTGCTGAATCTTAGGGCCTAGGCGTCGTAAATAGTATTCCCAAGTCGCTTCGCGGCAAGTAGCCGTAAAGTCCTTCAGCAATAAAGACGCGGGTTCTGGACTCGAAATTACACCTGGCACCTGGAGCGTTGCCAAGATTTCCTGCTGGCGCTGGGCACTGATATGCCGCTGAATCACTTCCTGCGGATCATCAGGCACTGGCTGCGACATGACTGCCTTTACCTCATCCGGAAGCTCCGCCAAGTTTTTTCGCATTTGGTAGATCAGGTCGTCTATCATGCGTTTTTCACGATGCTGAAACAGGACGTCGGCGGCCACACCCTGCCAGCCAAACTCCATCAGGCCCAGTTGCCCAGCAGCGGCCAACGGCACGGTCGTTCCCACCAGTTCTGCCTGCAGCTTGACCGCTTGCTCCTCGACTGAGTCGACGGTTATGCCAACCAGCAGGTCGGCCACAAACCAAAAGGGCCAAGCGGCGACGCGAGACAGCAGGAAGCAACCGCCAAGGGGCAACCACAACTTGGCAAACCGCCGCTTGGGATTAGAGCTCCACTGCTTGATCGCCCGATCCCAAACATCTTCCCCACGACAAATACGAGACAGCCAACCATGCCCGCCGCAAACCATGCGTACAAATAACCCTTGGCCATGTCGAGCAATGGGAACTGCCAGTAGCCCCAAGACCTCATCCGCATTGCAGCCCGCGATAAGGGGCAGGCCAATAGCCAAGCGCACACGTTTTCCAAACAGGGAAGAGAGCAATCCCTCTCCCACTTCGGCTTTGGCTACCAAGTCCATGGGCAAGCAAAGGCTTACTTCTTTGGGAACGCCCAGTGCCACTTGCAGCTTTTCCAAAATGGCAAACAGCTCCGGCTCTTTGGCAGCCTGCAGCACATAGCCATCTGTACGTGAAAACCAAGCCGCCATAATCGGCTTCAAAAGTATCAGCGATAACAACCCACAGATCGCCGCTAGGCCGTAGGCAGCCCCTGCCGGCAAACCCAGTTGGCTGGGCCCCCAAATAACAAACGCGGCCCCCAGTGCAATTAGCGCAACTAGGACTGCGACATAGGAAAGGCAAAGCAAAACAACAATGAGGGCAAGTAGCATCTGCTGGATGCTGCGGCCCAGGCCGCCTGCCGGCTTTGCAAGTGACTGAGGAATCTTTCGCAGTAAATCAGCTCGCCAGGCACTTCCCGAAATCCCTGCAGGAGTTGAACTAGCACCACGGCTAACAGGAATTGAGGTTGTGTCGCGCAGTGACTTGGTGCTCGGCGATGAACTAGCGCTGCCCGGAAGTGGCGGAATTGGAATCGAGCTTTGGCAATTGGGGCATTTCCCCCGTTTGCCTGCAAACTCGTCTTTTACCTTCAGCGTTTTACCGCAATGGGAACAGCTTACGGCGATCGACATAGTTTGCGGTTCCTACAATTACAGCGAGGTCTATTCATGGAAAACTTGGCCCCAAATTCCCCGCACGGCCATCGCTTTTCCCCGCAATTCCTCCGGGGGCAAGAAAACACGACCGTTGAATCGGCACTTATGATACTCCCCCAACCACGGTCTGACTGTAGCCACAGGGACGAATTTTCTCGACAAAAATTCACTCGGCCCAATGGGGGATTTTCCAATCGTGTGCTATACCTCACGTTCTAAGAACGATTTGCTAGGTGGGGGCCAGTTACCCGCCGCACCGCCCGCATCCAGTGCAGCTAGTTCGCTTGGGCCCAGTGCCGTGTGAATGATTGCTGCCACGTAGAGACGAGAAACTTCCCGATGAACTCCCTTCCCGCTGATGAATTTGAAGATTCCGACGAGCCAACACGCGAAAACTCACCTGGCTGGGATGCCATTGAAGCTGCTCTCAAATCTATTTATCCCACACAAGAGCCGCAGCATTTTGGGACCCTCCTCTCCTTTACCTTAGGTGGCCAAGATCCGCTCACCGGCATTTCGATCTACACCCACGCCGATGCGCCCCAGCATCAGCACCTTATCACCTTTGGTTTTAGTGACCTCTTCGAAAAAACCACCGATGATCCGGAGGTAAGCGGTTACGGCTTTGAATTGACCTTCCGCTTAGCGGGAAGCAGTAATGCCCAGAACTCTCCCACCTGGGCCATGAACTTCCTGCAGAACGCTAGGACGTTACGTCTTTGAAACTGGCAATGTCTTTGGCCCCGGCCACACGATGCCCCTCAATGGCCCGATCCGAGGCGATTCCAGCACGAAGATCGAAGCAATCACCTTCGTGGAAGACCCGCAGCTTCCCCCGATGGAAACGCCGAACGGCAGCGTCCGGTTTTTGCAGATCGTGGGCCTTACGCTCGATGAACTAGAAGCGGTTGAACGCTGGAACGCACGTGAGTTCTGCAAGTTGCGGGCTCAAACCGATCCACTCCTGCTGACCGACATTGATCGCAACTCGTGGCTAAGCGATGCAACCTTTGCCAATAACGTCGTTGAAGGAACTCGCCGCGACGGATCTTCCTCAGCATCTCTGTTTACAAACGAAGTCTCGTTCAAAACGGCTTCTAGCCCACTTATGCCCCCAACGATTGTCGTGCCCGCTGTTGCAGCCGCCAGCTTGGCCCATCGTATCGCAGGGCGCATTCCGTTTGGTCGAGAGTTTGAGCTGATCAGCGAAAAGAAGACCGTGCTGTTCACTCCAGGCAATGTGGTCCGCTGGGAAACGGATGAAGACCAAATCACCATCACGCTAAATAGCGAAGCTGCTATGGCGATTTCGCACGCACTCGTTCCTAAGGCCGGCAAATTCTCCATTCCTGCCGCTGGCGGTTTGATCTTTGAGGTGCAGCGCACAACGATCCGCGATCAACAGGGGAATGTGAAGTCTGTCGTTGGGTAACATCCCCATTGAAATTGCGGGTGGCGTGCCATGGAGGGCATGCCATCCGCGTTTACACGCCGGCCAACGGAACAAGCGGCAGTTCTCTTTCACTTCTATACGCTGCCCCTTCTCTACTAGTGCGGCTCTGCCTGTCTTCGTTGTGGCGGCGACTATCTGCTGCAGCCCATTCACCAGTTGCGTGGCAAGCACGTTTCTTGAGTACAAAGCCAAACTTCTCTCGCCTTGAAAACGTATCAGACGGTAACAGCCGCGTCTGAACGGCGGTTTTGAAGCCCCTTTGCCCCTCTCTTTTCTCGGTTCTAACTTGCACCCCGCAGGTTGAGCGGTGTGCGGTAGGCTGCTTTTGTCATAACTTCCGCTTGGCAACTGCCAGCTACTTCGTAATGGGAGTAACCGGAACTACAGGCAAGGTCTTAGCCATTTAACAGGCTTCACAATAGATAAACTTTAACGCCTGCGGCCTTTCGGTCTCGGTAAGCTTTAACGGCTATTCCATATACGCCGAGGCCGGAGAACCGGCAAAGTTTCTCTCCCTTCTGGATGCGTCATATTTTGCGCAACAGTCGTCGCAAACCACTACGGCAAAATTATTTGCGAACGTTCAAGGCCGCTTGATTAGCGCGACGATACCCCAACTGTCGTCCAACTCAAAGCTGTTCGCTACACGTTAGCAAAGCAGATTTGAGTTGTTGGACCGGAAGCGGACATTATCAGATCAGGGGACGATCTGACCGGTCATAGGCGACGCAATTCCAAATCCGACTTTCGACCATCGAGGCGGATTTGCACGAGATTTATAATCGCACACCCCGTATTGCAAGCCCGTCAATTGGATTGACGGGAGATGCTGTCCATCGTGAGTGATTTTGCAGGAACGCAAATGAAACTCTCGAATCCGGCCGGACCGGGACATGCGCCAGTTTGATGGTTCCATCGTTAAGGAGATGTGGCTCGATGAAATGGAACATGCTATTCGGATCGTTGGTACTAGGCATGGCTGTCTGTACCCAAAGCTTTGGTTTTGAACTTTTGGATCGTATGCTTGGCGTTAGCGGCTGTGGCTGCGAAACCAGCTGCTGCGAAACCAAATGCTGCAAAGTAAAGTGCGTCAAGGTTAAGTGCTGCAAGCCTGCTTGCAACACTGGTTGCTCGGCTGCTGCTCCTACGTGTGCCGCTCCTGCTGCTGCTCCAAGCTGTGCTGCTCCTGCAGCTCCAACTTGTGCAGCTCCAGCTGCTGCTCCAACGTGTGCTGCTCCTGCTGCTCCTACCTGTGCCGCTCCTGCTGCTCCAACGTGTGCAGCTCCTTCGGGTCCAGCTTGCTGCAAGCCTGCTTGCAAGCCTTGCTGCCGCCCAGGTCTTCTGAATGCTCTGAGCAATGTCGGTTGCAATCGCTGCTGCAAGCCTGCTTGCAAGCCAGCTTGCCACAGCTGCTCGGCTCCTGCTCCAAGCTGTGCAGCTCCTGCTGCTCCAACTTGTGCAGCTGCTCCTAGCTGTGCCGCTCCTGCTGCTTGCTGCAAGCCTGCTTGCAAGCCAGCCTGCAAGAGCTGCTGCCGTCCTTGCATCCTAGACCGGATCTTCTCCTGCAAGAACAGCTGCTGCCCTAAGACTGTGTCTTGTGGCCATGCTGCTCCTAGCTGTGCCGCTCCTGCTTGTGCTGCTCCTGCTCCTGCTTGTGCCGCTGCTGCTCCGACCTGTGCTGGTCCAGCTGCTGCTCCAACTTGTGCCGGTGCTCCTGCTGCTGCTCCAGCTCCTGCTGGTGAAGTGGCTCCAATGCCACCAGCTCCAGTTGTTGATCCTTCGGCTTACATCCCAACCACCCGTCGGGTCGTTCAAGCCAGTGCCAGCTTGGTCCGCTAAGCTGATAGTGGTTTAGAGACTGCGATCGATCGCCCCGCCCGAGTGAAAACTCTGGCGGGGCGTTTTCATTTCTTGACCATCAACCCGCAAGCAAATCCGCGTTAGGTTGGTGCAAACAATTAGCCAATGCGGCCACGGGCCCCGCGATCAGAAAAGCAAACCTGGTTTGCGTCGGGGCGGATAAACGGCCAAGAGGAACCGGCCAACGACTAGGTCGGCGGATTATCAAGGGCATGCTCGCCCAGCTCTTCTAAGGTTGCGAACTCCAGCGTAGAGATATGGCAGCTCGCCAATCGGACGGGAGGAGCCATGCCTGCGTCGTACGCCTCTTTCCAACGAGCCGCGCACAAACACCAGCAGTTGCCAGGCTTTAGGCCAGGAAATCCCCATTCGGGGCGCGGCGTAGAAAGATCATTGCCTCGGTCCTTGGAAAACTCCAGGAACTCGGCCGTCATCTTCGCGCAAACCACATGCACGCCCATGTCGCCCGGCCCGGTATCACACCGGCCATTGCGATAAAACCCGGTCATGGGTGCCTTGCAGCATTCCGCCAAAGGTTGGCCGAGTACATTTCTGGCCGATGCTGACATCCTAAATACTCCGTCGCAAAACCTAGGAACTAAGGCACAAGTCAAAATCTGAGCTAGGCACCCACTAAGGCAGCACGCTTTTCGGCGATTACCTTCAGAAGTGCCTTTTGGGGATCAGCAAACTTTTGAATCCCCTCTTCCATCAGCACTTTCTCTAGCTGTGCCATGTCAACGTTCCGAGCGATCTCTTCGAGCACCGCTGGTGCTGGCAATTGGTCTACCTGGCGGGAGAAGGTTTGATTGCTTTTGGCAACCGCATCATTTGTTGCCGGTGGATTGGTCTGAATGTCGCTGCCAGCAAACGCCGCGACATATTTCCAAGGCGCATCTTCCGGCTTCTTGGTACCCGTGCTGGCAAAGATCATCTCCTGCTGCAACGGCAATTGATGCTGCTTCCAGAACTGCTGATTCGCTTGCCAAATCTGCTTGGCATTGACAATCCCCACTTGGCCTTGCGCCGCTGGCGAAAGTGTGGGGACATGCTTCTCGGTGTAGATATCTACGCGGGAGACAAAAATACTATAGACGCTTTTGAACTGGGCCAGCGAACTTCGACGCTGTGCTCCCCGCCAAACCGCGCTGCGGGCCGCCTCGTACTGCCGTGGGCTAAAAATCAGTGTGACGTTCAGCGTTAGCCCCGCAGCACAAAGTTCTTCTAAGCAGTCAATGCCCGCAGGGGTCGCTGGCACCTTGATCATGCGGTTTTTATGTCCAGCAGACCACTTCTTGCCAAGTTCGATATAGCGGCGGACCCGTTCAGCACGGGGCAAGTTGACCTGAGGGTCTTCAATCAGTGGATCAAGCTCAAAGCTGACATAGCCATCGTTGCCGTGCGACTCTTCCCAAACGGGAACAAACACTTGCTGAGCCTGGCGAACCAGTTCATCCGTTAGCGCCCACGCGACGGCATCGTCCGACAATCCCTCTTGGACCAATCGGCGGATATCGGCATCAAATCGTCCCGTACGAATCAAATCCGATACGATTACCGGATTGCTAGTTGCCCCCGTCGCACCTGCGGCGCGGTTCGTGCGGACAAGCTCCGGATCAATCGAATCGAGCCAAAGTTTGGTACCGGTGGCAATCAATGAACTCAGTGGAGACATCGTGGAAGCACTTCCCTGCTAGTGATCGAAGAGAAAATCTCAGCAAAGGCTTGCGAGCCGGCAGGTGGACCAGCGGAAAAACCACCGACACCTTCGCGCACACAAACTTCTCTACCTAGCTGATTCTAATGCAGGCGCAAAGAACTTGCCCCACCCCTGGCACGGACTGGGCAACAAATTCTGTTTAGCGATCAAGCAAAAACGGGAAGGCTGGCTAACTTCCCTTGGCCGTCGTGGCGACAGGCCGTGTGATCTGGAAATCACGAACGAGCGCTTGCTCAAACTCGTAGACGTTGTCAAAGTCTTCGCGGCGATCATGTTCTGACTTGGTCATTTCGCCCACCATGATCAGGTTGTAGACGATTTCGCCAAAATCGCTGGTGGAATTCACGCCCCAGCTATTAAGCACCAACTTCGCCATCCGGCCGTATTGGTCCAGGGCAAATGCTCGCAAGGCGCGCGAGAGATCTTGCCCTGTTACGTGCCGAAGAGGGCGCTGCGAAGGAGCATCGGCAACAAGCTCAAGATCATCTTCCGCAGATTCTTCTTCGGAAGGAGCTGGTCCTTCGACTTCAGCAGCCATTTCGCCGGGAACACTTGCCCCCATGCCCATGACATCTTGTGCGTAGCTAAGCCCAGCGCGCACGAATTGGTACGCCTCTAGCTTATAGCGACGATCTTCACAAAGTAGTTTGACCAGCGGATGAATTTCTTCAGACATGAGTCGTGCCACTGACCTTCGCCTCTAAATAGTCGATCCACCTAGGAACGCCAAGCAATATGCTCGACGCGACGTTTTCGTTACGAAACACAGTAAGCCGCCTGCCTACCGTCGCCCCGATCCCACCTTGATCACCGATAAGACATCCGTCGCGCCAATCAAGACACGGCGATTGTCTTCCATCTGCACCAAAAGTTGCTGCGCCAAAATCTCCTGCCCTAAGATTCTACCACGACCATTGGTCGTGACGACTTCGGAGCCGACCGGCGGAAGATCCTTCATCAACTCTTCGTATGTATCGTATTCATAACGCAAGCAGCACTTCAACCGGCCACAGCGTCCCGAAATTTTTGTCGGGTCCAGGGTAGCCTTTTGCACCTTGGCCATTTTCATGCTTACGGGTGGCATCTCATGGAGATGCGTATTGCAGCAAACCGGCTTGCCGCAATCCCCATAGTCGGCCAGCAATTTTGCCTCGTCCCGAACGCCAATTTGCCGCATTTCAATCCGGGTTTGGAACTCGCTCAGCAAGGATTTTGACCAGCTCGCGAAAATCCACCCGATCTTCGGACAGATAATAGACAACTAGCCGCTCACCGCCGAACAGCCGTTCCACGTCAACCAGCTGCATTGGAAGTTTCAGCGCTTCCACATGCTTGTTGCAGATCGAAAATTCGTTTCGCAGCTTGCTGTCGATATGAGCCAGCTCATTTTCGTCCTCGGTGGAGACCTCGCGCAGCACTTGGCCGCCGGCTAATTCTCCCATCTTTTGGGCAACTTCGTCGGTTGCCTCGCTGAGGACCTCGGCAATCTCTAGTCCGCGACTAGTACGGGCAACAACCTGCGCCCCGCGACGAAATTGGTCAGACGCCTTGGAAGAAAATACCCCCAGCATTCGGGTCAAGCCGTATCGGACGACATAACGGGGCATTTTCGGACGCCTTCCAGACATTTTTTTGGTACAGAGCCACTAAGCAATATAGTTCCCAGGCCGGTTTCCGCAAAGGCGGCAAATTCCCTAACCTGGGGTAGCTAAATGGCAAGCGTGCCCCATTTATGGCATACTAAGATTTGCAGGGCTAACGGATGACTCATAAGCGTAGATGTAAGAGGAGTTTTTGATGGCAACGATCGCGCCCCCGAGCACTTCCAAGACACGGCGAGCGGCCGGCACCAACTTGCCGACTTACATTTTTGAAACCCCCGATGATTTGGCCGTTCACGTCGCTCGGATCGTGGCTGGGCTAATTCAAGAGCGCAATGCCCTCGGTCAAAATGCCGTCTTGGGACTTCCCACGGGAAGCACGCCGGTTGGCGTTTATCGTGAGTTGATCCGCCTGCACCGTGAGGAAGGCCTCGACTTTTCTCACGTGGTTACGTTCAACCTGGATGAGTACTATGGCCTGAGCCAAGATGCTTTGCAAAGCCATCGCCGCTGGATGCATGAGCACTTCTTCAACCATATCAATATCCCAGCCGCAAACATCCACATTCCTAAGAGCGATATCCCGCTGCATGAAGTGGAAGCCCATTGCCGCGAATACGAACAAGAGATCGAACGGGCCGGTGGAATTGACCTATTGCTTTTGGGCATCGGGCATAATGGCCACATCGGTTTTAACGAGCCGTTCAGCATGCGGAACTGTCGCACGCGACTGTGCACGCTCGATCCGGTAACACGCGGCGCTGCGGCTTCCGATTTCTTTGGCGAATGGAACGTTCCGACCCAAGCCATCACGATGGGCCTGGGTAGCATCTTTGATGCTCGTCGCATTTTGTTGCTGGCATTGGGAGAACACAAAGCCAGCATCATCAAGGAATTAGCAGAGAGCAGCGTTTCGCCACGCGTACCTGCATCGTTCCTGCAAGAACACAATGATGCCGCCGCCCTGGTTGACCTAGCATCGGGGGGAAAGCTGACCTCTCAAGCCACGCCTTGGGCGATTAGCAACGTCGAATGGACCGACGCGATGATCAAACGGGCCTGCATTTGGCTCACCGAACAAGTGGACAAGGCGCTTTTGAAGCTCACCGACGACGACTTTCAAAAGCACAACCTGCATCACTTGCTGCGTCACCACGGCCCGGCTCAAAAGGTTGCGCACAAGGTATTTCAGCAGCTATTAGGGACGATTGAGTACCATCCTGCCGGCAAGCAGCAAAAGAAGAAGATCATTTGCTTTAGCCCCCACCCCGATGACGACGTGATCAGCATGGGGGGAACGCTCATTCGCCTCGTCGAAGATGGGCACGAAGTTCATATCGCCTACATGACGAGTGGAAACATTGCGGTCTTTGATCATGATGCTGCACGTATTGCCGACATGGTGACCGAATACAATCGCATGTTTGGCATTGATGAGGATCGCTCGCGTCAGCTGGAAGGCAACGTACAAAGCTCGCTTCGTGGCAAGCAGCCTGGCCAACCAGATATTGAATGTGTTCTGAAGATTAAGGGGCTCATTCGCTGGAGCGAAGCGAAGGCTGGCGCCATCAAGGTGGGCTGCCAAGAGGAGCACCTGCACTTCCTCGATCTCCCTTTCTATCGAACGGGAAAGATCGCCAAGAATCCCATCGGACCGGAAGATGTCTCGATCATTCGCGAATTGATCGAAAAGGTTCAGCCCGATCAAATCTATGTGGCAGGCGACCTTTCCGATCCGCATGGTACCCACCGCGTTTGTGCCCAGGCTATCTTCCTGGCACAATTGGAAATCGAGCGTGAACGTGGGGCTCGCTGTGAAACGCTTCTCTATCGTGGTGCATGGCAGGAATATGCCCTGCATGAAATTGAGATCGCGGTTCCGCTCAGCCCGGGCGACATCCTGAAGAAACGCAAGGCGATCTTCATGCATCAAAGCCAAAAGGATGAAGCGCTGTTTCCGGGAAGTGATCCGCGGGAGTTTTGGCAACGTGCCGAAGATCGGAACACGAATACCTCGCACCGCTACAACAAGGCAGGGCTTCCCGAATACTTTGCGATGGAAGCGTTCGTTCGCTGGAATGGCGCTCCGCTGTAAGGATTTGCACCTTGAATGGGACGACGCAAAATCGTCCGTAATCAATTTGGTTCTAAGGCCGTGGCAAAACCTGCTGCGGCCTTTTTTGTGGCTGGTCCCCGTTTCGAGCTCTTTGACTACATCCGCTCAGCAGAGCCAAAACCCCCAAATTGTGCACATAAAACAGGGAAACCCCGACCTACTAGACAGCTAAGCAAGTCAAGTCTTTTCGAAAACAAACACGGATTGATTTCTGAGGGAAGTTGCCAGTAGACTCCGAACCCGCTGAGATAGGTTCGCCTCCTTTACTCTGGTGGTTCCGGCTGTAATCAATGCCGCCCGCCTAGAGTCTTCGAGGTGTAGGTATTTGGGAAAAGATGAGGAGCATAGCAATGTTGTGGCAGTTAGCAATTTGGACGGTCCTGGCGGCCGACCCCGGTGCAGTAAAATCTGCAACTGCTACCGCTCCGGTTGAAAACCTTCCCGTTGATACTGTCGTGGTTTGCCCAAGAGAGTTTACGGCGGCGCTTGATCCCCTTTTGGCACATCGTTACAAGCAGGGACACCGCATGGTGTATCTGCCCAGCACACTAACCAAAGAGGAAATTCGGGCCGGCATTCGTAAAGCGGCAGTGCAAGGAAAGCTGCAGTACATCCTGCTGGTTGGAGATGCTCGCGCTGCTGGTCCCGGTGGAAGTGTATCGCTTTCTCGAGTTGTTCCCACACACCTGGCTAAGGCCAAGGTCAATGTGCAGTTTGGCTCCGAACCCGAAATTGCCAACGACAATTGGTACGCCGACCTTGATGACGATAGTGTCCCTGACGTTGCGATTGGCCGATTGACGGCAGATTCGCCAGCAGACTTAACGGTGATGATCCGCAAGATCCTCGCTTACGAATCGCAATTTGATCAGGGAGTTTGGCGACGAGACATTCACTTTGTGGCCGGTGTTGGCAACTTTGGCGGCCTCATCGATCCGGTGATTGAAAGCAGCACAAAGAATCTGCTTTCCTCGGGGATTCCAGCAGGATTTAACACCAGCATGACCTACGCCAGCTGGCGTAGCCCTTATTGCCCTGACCCACGTGCATTTCAGTCCTCTGTGATCGAGAAGCACAATGCAGGGTGTCTGTTTTGGGTTTACCTAGGACATGGAGCAAGGAATGAACTGGACCAGATGGCCGTGCCAGGGGCGCGTTTCCCTATCTTGCGTACGGCAGATTGTTCGAAGCTAAAGTCGGCGAGTGGATTGCCGATCGCGGTTTTGCTCGCGTGCTATACCGGTGCCTTTGATCAGCCCGAAGACTGCTTGGCCGAAGAGATGCTACGCGCACCGCAGGGTCCCGTGGCAGTCATTGGCGGCTCCCGTGTGACGATGCCATATGGCATGGCCGTCTTAGGAACTGAGTTCCTGCAAACCTATTTTGAAGATCGCCCCGCGACGCTTGGTGCAGCCATTTTGGAAGCCAAGCGAAAGGCGATGCGTCCGCTGGACCCGTCCGATGAAAAGAACACCAAGAATGTTAGTCGTCAATTGATTGAAGGGGTCGCATCGGCCATCAGTCCAACCAGCAGCCAACTCGATGAAGAACGCCGAGAGCATCTTCTGCTGATGAATCTGCTGGGGGACCCGATGCTGCGTTTGAATCATCCAGATGCCATTCAGCTTAAGGCTCCTGCCAAGGCAACGGCAGGCATTCCGCTTGAAATTACCCTGGAACAACTGCCCCCCGGAAAAGTGTACCTAGAGTTCGCTTGTCGGCGCGACTGCTTCAAGGAGAAGATCGAGCCGCGCGATCACTTTGACCCATCGGACGAAGGTCTGGCCGAATTTTCTCCAATCTACAAGCAGGCAAATGACTCGGTTTGGGAGCGGAAGGTAATCGACCACTTGGGCGGCCCGCTGGTGGTGAACCTTGCGGTTCCAGCCGATGCTCAGGGGTTTTGCTGCGTTCGAGCATTTAGTCAACACGCCAAATCGCATGGAATCGGCTCGGCACCAGTCTGGGTAAGCCGTCCTAAGCCCCCCACCCGTTAGAACGTCACTAGGTAGGCAGTTCGGCGAGCTGCCTATGGTGCCCAACAATCCGGCAAGCGCTGCGCACGACTTATTCATGGAGCAGCCGTCGGTGGCCGCCTAAACGGGCCTTCTGTGAACGTACCGAATCCCAATATCTGCGGGCTTTTACGTAGTTTTCAGAGTGATTCCGGGCTCGTTTCTAAATTCCTGCCATTCAGGCATGCAGATTGCTTTACGTGGGGTGACTGGCATGAAGCCGGACTTCGACAGGATTTCATATCCCTGTTGAAATGCCCGGCAAAATGCCGCCCCCTCTGGGTGTTTGCCGGGGCTGTTTCTTCTGCAGCGCAGCAGGAAGACGCAATCACGGTTGATCTCCCCAGATCGTTCTTTCTTGATAGGCCGTTGGCGGAATAGCGGAGTTCTGGCGGTGCTTTTGGAAGTTGGCAATGCAGCCTTTCGAGGCTCTTTGCGAACATCCAAAGTATTGAACCTCGCCCTTCTTCCATTGCGGCAATAAATGGAGAGTTACGGCTCAATTTTCCTTGAAAGACACGGGTAAGTTGCACGTTGTTTGCAGCTTTGCCCTTACGAAAGTCCTCTGGTTTCCGCCTAACCAGAGCGATTCCCCAATGACTTGGACGGGATTCTCGCCTGGATTCCGTCCAAGTCGGGGTTTTCTTTAGGGTCGCTCGAATTCATGAGCGAGTCCCCCTTTCCTTTTGGGAAACGTTTACTGTCTGGACGGCGGATGCCCCTTCCCAGACGGCCCGATTTGCGATAGCGTGCAAAGAGAATTTTGCCGCAGTTTTGGTGGAGCAAATGCCGGTTCGGCTTTGCGCTGCACGTTGCGGCAATGGGTCACGTTTCACGAAAAATTACGTAGGGCGAAAATACGATGTCGGCAGTCGGTAGCTTTCCCAGCATTCGTCAAGATATTGCAGGCGTTCCTGTTTCCCAGCTCGCAAAGGAGTTCGGAACGCCAACCTACGTTTATGACGCGGCAAGCATCATTGAGCGAATCAATGACCTCAAGTCCTTTGACCGGACCCGCTATGCCCAGAAGGCCTGCTCGAACATCGCGATCTTGGATCTGATGCGTCAGCATGGTGTCGTTGTGGATGCGGTTAGCACTGGCGAAATTCAACGAGCCTTGGCAGCTGGCTTTCGTGTGGAAGAGAAGTACCACGAAGTTGTCTACACGGCTGACATCTTTGATCGTGAGTCGCTGGACATGGTGGTGAAGCACCACATCCATGTGAACTGCGGTTCGATGGACATGATTGACCAGCTAGGTGAACGAGCACCAGGGCGCAACATTACGCTGCGCATCAACCCTGGTTTTGGTCACGGTCACAGCCAAAAAACCAATACTGGTGGTGAGCAGTCCAAGCATGGTATCTGGCACGAGGATCTTGAGGAGTGCCTACGTCGTGCTGATCGCTACGGGATTATGATCACCGGCATTCATATGCACATCGGCAGCGGCACCGACCTGGAACACTTGGCCCAAGTCTGCGGAGCGCTGGAAAAGGCTGTGGCAACGATTGGCCGTAGTGTCACCACGATCAGCGCTGGTGGTGGCCTTCCTATTCCCTACAATTCGAAGCAGACGTATGTGGACCTCGATGAATACTTCAAGCTTTGGGATGCCAGCCGTAAGCGCCTAGAGGCAAGTCTTGGTCACAAGCTCACGCTGGAAATTGAACCAGGTCGTTACTTGGTTGCAGAGAGCGGCTATTTGGTGACCGAGATCCGCGTCATCAAGCAGATGGGGAACAACACCTTCTATTTGCTCGATGCTGGCTTCAACAATTTGGCCCGTCCGATCTTGTATGGGGCTTACCATCCGATGTCGATCGTTCCAAGCGACTCGTCGGAACGTCCACTTAACGACGTTGTCGTAGGGGGCCCGCTCTGCGAGTCCGGGGATATCTTCACGCAAGAAGAGGGTGGATTTGTCTGCAAGCGTTCGCTGCCAAAAGCCAAGATTGGCGAGTATTTGGTGATCGAACGTGCGGGGGCGTACGGGTTTGTGATGGCGTCAAACTACAACGGCAAGCCGCTGGCGGCAGAGGTTCTGATCAAGGACGGCAAGCCGCTGCTGATTCGTTCTCGCCAAACGTACGAAGACATGCTCCGCCTGGAACGGATTCCGCAATAGGGTTTGCCAGCTCCGCTTCGCCGGCAATACATGCCGTAAGATGTTACCTAAAAACAACTTACAGCACGCACCAACCGGACAGAACTGAGCATTTTACGGGAAGTGGATGCCGTCGCTTGGCCACTTGGGTCAAGCGCCCTATACTGGAAGTACTTTGAGTTTGTGAAAAAAATCACGGCTTAAGGAAGGTGCAGACGATAGACTGAAGGCCTGCTTGCACGAGCGATGGCCGCTATTTCTGCCGCAGGGATTTGTAGTGATTTGCGATAGGTTGGTAGGGAGTCTAGCCAACCTCGAAATTCAATCAAGGAATTCGGATCATGGCCAAAGCAGGACCACGCAAGAAGCTGCCTAAGGAAGTTGCGGTAATCAATGCCGACAATTGTACGGGCTGTGAATCCTGTTTAGAGGTTTGCCCTGTCGATTGCATCTCGCTCAAGCATCTGCACCATGGCGTTAAGGGAAACCAAGCCTGGTGTGAGATTGATATCGAGCGCTGCGTGGGCTGTGAAGTTTGCGTTCACATTCCTACGAAAAAGACCAACCCCTACGAATTGACCGTATGTCCATGGAATGCCATTGAGATGGTTCCCACGGAATTGGTTGCCCAGGTCGTTGCCCAAATTGGTGGCCCACCTGAGTATATCCACGATAACTGGGATCGCTTGGTCGGAACTGCCCAGCACTTGGCCGAGCTAAAAGCCTCGGGTTAATCGTTCTGGCTTGTGATTCGCGGTTATTGAAGTCGTACGATCTTCACAGCGACACTCTACTCGGTTGGCATGCCGCTCATCGCATCGATGAACCGGCGATAAGACCACAGCAGTACCGCGATCAATACGGCAATCATCGCTGCTGTATAGAGCACCGCCACGATCGACCACCAAACCTTTTGTCGAAACGTGAACCCGCGACAGATGCAGATCATGGGGATGCCCAGTGCCCCCGTCAGTGCGAAGACGGTGGCCAGTACAAACCAAGGCTTATCGATGAGTGAGCGCTCTTCCTCGCCCGTAGGCTTCGGCTTCGTCGTGGGCGAAGAAGGTGGTTTCATGGCCAAATCACCAAGTGCGGTTTGAATAACTCTCGAATGAGATGAAGCAACATGCTAACGGGGCAACGGACTCAAGGGCTAGGTCAATGTTGCAAGGTTGGGCTGACAAGTTTTGGGAAATCTCGCCAGTAGTTTACGGAGCTGGCGGCGATAGTCAAAAAACTCGACCTCCCATCGATGCCGTGGGGTGTCCACATAGCGAAGCCCACCATTGGCCCCATGCCAAGGCCGTTGCACTTGGGCTTGAAACCATTCAGAACTGGCAGGGTCTTGCTGCTGAGCCTTCACATAGGCGGCCATGAGCTGTGTCTGTAGGTCTGCCAGAGGCCAAATCGCTCCATTGGGCTGAAGCAATCCCGCAAAGAACAGATTATTCCAGCGAGCAGGGAACGCGTTTAGATACAGCGGTGGAAGTTCCCCTGTGTGGGACGCATCTTGCCCAAGGGTAGGTTCGAGGAAGGGAAAGCGAGCCTGATAACCGGTGGCGCAAACTATGGTATCGAAATCCTCGTTCGTTCCATCGGCAAAATAGACGGTGTTCCCCTCCAGCCGTTTCACGGCGGGACTAACGCTAATCTTTCCATGCCCCAATTGGTAGAGCAGCTGGCTATTCACGATGGGATGCGATTCAAACAGTTGGTGGTCGGGCTTGGGAAGTCCATAGCGAGTCAGGTCCCCTTGTACGACCCAAAGCATCGCGCGGGTTACCATTCGACGCAGCCACATCGGCAGGTGAAATCGATCGTATAACTCTCCACCCGAATCGAGCGGACCACCCCAGATGAACTTGGGAAGAATATGGTAACCACGCCGCCAGCTGATAACAGTTCGCTCAGCCATCCGAGAAGCATCGACAGCAATATCACAGCCGGAATTGCCTCCCCCGACAACGAGCACTTTCTTCCCTTGTAGCTGGCTCAACGATTTGTACTGATGAGCATGCAACATTTCTCCCATGAAAGAGCCTTCAAACTGGGGGCAGATCGGGTCCCAGTGATGACCGCTCGCCACGACCACGCCACGGTACTTGCGAACCTCGCCCGACTGCAGTGTGACATGCCACCCCTGCTCTTCTGGAACGACCTGCGTGACGGGGGCTTGGAACTGGGCAACGTCATAGAGCTGATAGTGCTTGGCAAAATCGCGGAGGTAACTAAGTACCTGCTCATGACTTGGATAGGGCGAATATCCCTTCGGCATTGGAAAGCCTTGGAACTGCGTCATCCGCTTTGAAGAAATCAAATGCGTCGTGGGGAAGACACTGCTATGGGGCGTGCCGAAGTACCAATTGCCGCCAAAGTCATCCTGCTGTTCCAGGATTTCCACGGAGATGCCCGCTGCTCGAAAATTCCTGGCAGCCACTAGCCCCGATGGGCCACCCCCTAAAATGCAGTAGGCTTCTTGTGGTTTCATGGAGTACCATAATGGCATGGCGGGCCTGATACCTCAAGGAATGAGACGCCCGGATTGTTGCCCCCAAGACGGCAGCAGATAAAGAAAAACGGAGTTTTTTTTGCATGTCTTCCCGCCCCGGCGACAAACACGACGTCCCCTTTCATGTTCGGTCTACGCCGACGGAAGTGGTCTCGTACTCGCGGGGAGCGTTTTCCCTGTACTCTCGAGGGACGCTGGCGCTAATTGGAATCGCATTGTTTAGTGGGGCCATTACGTGGGCCACCGGAAGCTCTTTTTGGGGCTGGCTGAGCCTGGGGCTGCTTTCGTTGGGACTTGCGCCGGAACTGATCCCCACGCGGTACACGCTAGGAAGCCAGGGAATCACCCGGCAGCTTGGCCCCTGGCGACAGCAGTTCAATTGGCTCGAAGTCACCGATTACGAGGTTTCTAGCCAAGGGGTTTGGGTGGTTGTAAATCCGCCCGAAAGACCCAGCATCACCTTTCTTATCCCGTTTCAACCTGGTGGTAATTCCAGTGCTGGCCGGCAAGAACTGGTGGACCTATTTGACTATTACGTCGTTTTTTGGCACCGGGACGATGTCGCACCGGCCGTAGGCGGGCGAGTGCTGGATTCTCGAAAAGGAAAGCCGCATCCCTCGGGGCGATAAGCCTTTCCGGCGCTCGACGCTGGCTTGTGGGAGGAGGCCATTTGTGGCAACAATCGTTGCTGGTTTGTTTCTGAGGCGGGATGCGACGGATTTTGAAGAGGCAGGCAACAGTGAGTAACGTACTACGTGGATGGATGCTTGCAACAATCGCGAGCCTGACCTGCTGGGGAATCGCGTGGAGCCAAGATGGCGCCCCTTCTTCTAAATCCAGCGACAATCCACCCAACCTTGCTACTTCTGTGAAGGCCCCTCCTACTTCTATGCTCAAATATCCACGTACGCGGCGTGCTGACCAAGTCGATGACTATCATGGCCAAAAGATCGAAGATCCGTATCGCTGGCTAGAAGAACTCGACAGTGAAGAGACACAGGCCTGGGTTACCGCGCAATCGCAAGTAACAACGGCCTACCTGGAACAACTTCCCGCACGAAACAAGCTGCGTCAACGGTTGACGAAGCTGTGGAATTTTGAACGCTATGGGCTGCCGCAGAAGCATGGCAATCGCTATTTCTTTGCGCGGAACAGTGGCCTTGAAAATCAAAACGCCGTTTACTGGACGGAAGGGCTAAACGGCCCAACCCGCCTGCTGCTTGATCCCAACACGTTATCCACCGATGGAACGGTTGCACTTGCCAACTGGGTCATCAGTGAGAATGGCAAGTACATGGCCTATGGCATTGCCACGGCAGGATCGGACTGGCAGGAATGGAAGATTCTCGAAATTGACACCGGCCGCACCTTCGCTGAAAAGCTGCAATGGGTGAAGTTTTCTCGCATTGCTTGGACCCCTGATCACTTGGGCTTTTTCTATAGCCGCTACGACGAGCCAAAGCCGGGCGAGAAGTTTACCGGCATCAATCACTACCACAAGCTGTATTACCATCGCCTTGGGCAGCCGCAATCGGACGACAAGCTGATCTATCAGCGAGCTGACGAGAAAGAGTGGGGCTTTGATGGGGAAGTCTCAGAAGATGGCAAACACTTAATCATTAGTGTTTGGAAGGGAACGGCTCGCAAGAACCAATTGTTCCTCAAGCGACTCGACAAGGCCGATAGCCCCGTGGTGGAGCTTATCACAGGATTTGACGCCAGCTATGAATACCTGGCACATGATGGTGACCGAATCTTGATTCAGACCGATCTTGATGCGCCGCGCCGCCGGGTGATTGCGATCACGAACGAATCTTCGGATCGTTCCGCTTGGCAAACTGTAGTGCCCGAACAAGAGGACGTCTTGGAAGGAAGCAGCATTGTCGGTGACAGCCTGATTTTGCACTATTTGCAGGATGCGAAGTCGGCTGTCAAAGTCTATGACCTTGCCGGCAAGCTAATGCGTCAACTTGAACTGCCAAGCCTGGGGACGGTTAGTGGGTTTCGTGGCAAGCGAAGCGAATCGGAGACATTCTTCTCCTTTACCAACTACACGACGCCAGCATCCCTTTACCACTACGACCTAAAGACTGGCAAATCAACGATTTTTCGGTCCCCCAAGGTTGACTTTGACCCAAGTAAATTTGAGTCCAAACAGGTCTTCTACACGAGTCGTGACGGAACGAAGATTCCCATGATGATCGTGCACAAGAAGGGGCTCGTGCTCGACGGTAACCAGCCGACGCTCCTCTATGGCTACGGTGGATTTGAAGTCTCCTTGCTGCCGAGCTTTTCCGTGAGCAATGTCGCCTGGGTCGAGATGGGGGGCGTCTATGCCGTTCCTAATTTGCGCGGCGGTGGCGAATATGGACAAGCTTGGCATGATCTAGGTCGGCATGAAAAGAAGCAGAACGTCTTTGATGACTTCATCGCAGCCGCACAGTGGCTGATCGATAATAAGTACACCAACCCCAAGAAGTTGGCGATTCGTGGCGGGAGCAACGGTGGGCTGTTAGTGGGCGCTTGCATGACACAGCGGCCTGAATTGTTTGCGGCTGCCATTCCGCAGGTAGGTGTGATGGACATGCTTCGCTATCACAAGTTCACCATTGGCTGGGCTTGGGTTTCGGAGTATGGTTCGGCCGACGACCCGGAGCAGTTCAAAACATTGCTGGCGTATTCGCCCCTTCACAATCTGAAGCCTGGAACGAAATACCCGGCCACCCTGATTACTACGGCCGACCATGATGACCGTGTTGTGCCGGGGCATAGCTACAAGTTTGCGGCCGCACTGCAGGCCTGTTATCAAGAACAAGCCTTGGCGTTGATCCGGATTGAAACCAAGTCGGGGCACGGTGCAGGGACACCTACCAGCAAGCTGATCGAATCGTCTGCCGATATCTTGGCCTTCTTGGCGGCAACGCTGGAAATGCCCCAGTAGACCACTTGCGGATTTGCAACGCAGACGAAGGCCCTGCTTGCAAGGCTTAGTCTGCAGAAGACGTTGCCGAAGGAACTGACGTGGTGGGAATGTACTCGCCATCGCTAGTGTAAAGTGGGACATGGCGATAATAGACCTCGAGGATGAGGGTCGCCAGCGCGGTTTCACACAGACGGCCGCCTGCCAGTGTATGTTTTCCGCCAAAGTACCAACTCCCTTTGCCATGCCCTTGCTGGACTTGCGAAGCAATTAGGTAGTCACGCATCGGTTCATTCCAAGCTTCCCAGCGTGGTCCGCCGTAATGGCTCATCACCTGCGTCGCGTAGTAGTTGTAGTACATGTCCTTGCGTGAGTAGCCACGATCAACGACACGCATGATTCCTCGCTGTAAACGGACATCAAGGCGATTCCAACCACCATACATGCGGCACAACAGGCCGATGGCCGTCGGCGTGGGCTCATCCCCGGGTTCCTGATAACCATAAGCCGCGCCATTGTCGCTTTGAACGGCATCTAGAAACTGATAGCCGCGCAATACGACCTTTTCAGAAACTGGAAGGCCCGCGAGAGACCCACTTTTAAGGGCCATCATCTGCCAGCCAAGCACGGTTGTATCGCCCGGCTGATTGGGGAAATAACGCCAACCTCCTTGATGATGCTGGCTACTGACGATGAACTTGAGCCCTTGCTGAGCCGCTTCCCCCATCGAAGACTCGCCGGTCATAGCAAAGGCTTCGCACAACGCAATGGTTGCTAGGCCCTGTGCGTACATCGATCCCTCCTGCAAGTCACCGCCACGAGGCGAGACGATCATTTGCTTTTGCAAATAGCCAAGCCCACCTCGCAAAACCTTCCCGTGCTTCCCTTGCCAGGAGGCGCGTCCGAGAAACGGCAGGATGGCAAGCGCCGTTGCGCCCGTGGTACTACTGTAAGTGCCAACATGTTCACAATTGCGATCACAGTCCTTCGTGATGTGATCAAAACGCCAACTTCCATCCTCACGTTGATGTGCGGCCAACCAATCGAGGGCGCGGTCTACGGCTGACTCACTAGCTGGTGTACCCCCACGAGCATCTAGCAGTCGTGTGCGAGCCTCTTGCCAGCGTCCCTCAAGACCACCGCCGACCGGCCAGTTGGGATCGACCGGAATTTCTGCCAACTGCATGGCGATCGCACCTTCTGGAACTAGTTCGGGCGATTCAGGTGGCTGTGACGAAGACTTCCCCGCCATTGGGGCAATAGCAGGGGTTTCGGCCGGAACTGTAGCAGGCGTTGTGATTAACGCCATATTGAGTGGCGTTCCAACGGGCGACGACGTTTTGACGGTGAAATCGGCCTGCAGGTCTAACTTGACCGCTGGCTCTGGCTTGGGGACAGGTGGCGATGGCGGAAGGCTTACAATCTGGATGATCTCGACCTCGGGAGCGAGGAACGCCTCTCGCACCACCAAGCCAGCCAGCGCGGCAACCAGCAGCACATTGATACAAACGCTAAGAAAGAGGCTGGCGACGCGTCGCCACCATTCTCTTCGGCCGGTGGTGCGACGTGGCGAAATCGTCAGTACAGGGCCGCTCCACGAAACTGCAGGGCCAGCGATTGGTGTCGCTGGCTGCTTGTTTGTCGATGAGTCGTCTAGCCAGGCCACAATCCGCACCATCGTTAGAAGCGGAAAATCCTGCAACCTCTGCGCAGAGGTTGCCCGGGCAAGTCTAGGTCACGTTCTAGCGGCTTTGGGGCCAATGCCGTTACGGCATCAACCAACAAAAATAGCCCAGACAGATGCCTGGGCTATTTCGTGTATTTGAGGAACCTCGTCACACTGACGGGCTTCATTCCGCTGCACTAGTTCAGCGGGAAATCGTCGGCCGAAGCAGCTTCTTTGTAGAGCGGCATATGGCGATAGTAGACTTCCAAAATCATGGTTGCCATGGAAGTGCAATACAGGCGTCCGCCCGCTTCTGCACCGTGGTCACCGCCCCCCATGTGCCAGCTACCGGCTTGGTGGCCCGCCTTCTCTTGGCCATTGACCAAGAAGTCACGCATTTCCTTGTTCCACTTGTCCCACATTTCCCCTTCGTATTGGCGAAGGACTTGGGTTGCGTAGTAGTTGTAGTACATGTTGTTCTTGCTGGGGCCAGTTGCGCTGAGGTATTCCACGCCCTTGGTGAGGGCAGGATTTTCACGCTTCCAACCGAGGTACATGCGGCACAGCAGACCTACGGCGGTTAGCGTTGGCGATGCACCGGGTTCGGTGTAGCCGTACTTGGCACCACTTTCCGATTGGACCGAGTCCAGGAACTTAGAGGCACCCACGATCGTGTTGCCAGGAACCGCCAAGTAAGACATGTGACCGCTCTTGAGAGCCATCAACTGCCAACCTACGGCCGAAGTATCACCAGGCTGACGTGGAGCATAACGCCATCCACCGCCGACAGGGTCTTGAGCATCCACAATGAAATTCAACGAGAGCTGAGCGGGATTAAGCAGAGCCTTGTCGTGCGTCATCGCATAAGCTTCACACAACACGATGGCCGAGATTCCGTGGGAATACATCGAACCACCACCAGAAACCAAGCTGCCCGTCTTACCCTTGACCTGCATTTTGCTGGAAAGGAAATAGAGGCCCGCTTCGACGTTTTTCTTGTATTTGCCGGTCTTGTGGGTTTGGCCGGAACCTAGGAACGGCAGAAGCGCCATGGCAGTAGCGCCAGTTCGGCAATCCGCCATCGAGCCGGCGTTACCACACTTGCCACCACACTGACCACCACGATGATCGAAGTTCCATCCGCCATCAGGCATCTGGTGCAAAGCAAGCCATTGCAACGCACGTGCAACCGCTGCCTCGCTGGCATCCGTTCCACCGGAATTGGCAATCAGGGCCTTCTTTTTGGCACCGTCACCACGACCATCGGTTCCCTTGCCGGTCACCGATCCCATCGTTTTGGCGAGGTCCATTTGAGGAGCTGTAACATCACCAACGGATGATAACTCTACGGTCGCAGCAGCAGTATCGACATCGGCCACCGCGGATGGATTATCTGGTTCGTATGGGAGTTCACCGCTTAGGATGTTGCTATCCGTGGAGACATTCGTCGTGTTGAGCTCCATGTTCAAGTTTTCTTGTGGAAGCGTATCAACACTTTCAATCTGTTCGACGGGAGTTGAAATCACCTGAGCGGTTTGGCTAACTGGCGGAGGCGAAACCTGCATAAAGGCGAGAATCACTAGGATGACAAAGTGGACCACGCCACTGATCATCCAGCTAGGAACTGCATTGAACATGATGAACCGCGAATTAAATCGGGGCTCGTCCGCGCCACCATCATCCTCTTCTTCTGCAGCCGCAGCAGGTGCAGCAGCAACAGCCGCCTTGGCCGCAACCGATGCAGCGGGTACTGCCGTAGCAACAGGCTTTGCGGCGGGAACAGGAGGAGTTGGTTTTGGAGTGGTGCTCATGGGATATTTGCTGTCCAAAAACGTCCGTGAAATTCGTTAGCTCAATCGACGGCCCACTTCACCAGCAATGGCAAAGTCCGTCGGAAACCCGACAAGAATAGCTCAGCAGACTTTAGGTTACCCGGTTTTTAAGGCAACGCAAGAAAGAAGGGCCTCATCCAAGGAAAATCCCCCCAGAAAAGACGCAGTCCCCCTGCTTCCGGTTAAACGAATCGGAACGCTTAAAGTATCCAGCGTTCGCCGCAGAATTCCAGGGAAAATCCTTACGAACTGCCGCCGCAGATCACTCCAACCGCTAATCGACAAAAGCCTAGGGGTTTCGCCCGGCAAAGGCACTTAAAGCGCCCCAGACATTAGCCCTACTACATGCAAACCACGGAGGTATTGGGAGTCTGGGCCATGGACACCTGTGCCGGATTCCCAAATCCCCTTTTTTGTTGACAGTTTTGGCTGGCAAGCCTATCCTCCTTGGGAGAGACGTGAAGTCCTTGGCAAAACTAGCCAAATCTTGCGAGAGAGTGAGTTTGCCAGCTCACCTAAAAATGTCTACCTTTGAACTGCAAAATACGGCGATGCGTTGGCCCCGCCCTTTTTGGGGTGGACTGGGGCAATTGGCCTTTGCTGGACTTAGCGGACGTTTGGCCGGGCGGTATTGCGGCCTTGGGATTACACTTTTCAGCCTATTAATGACCCTGCTGCTAACGAACTTTGCCCAAGCGAGCTGCGGGGATTACGTTCATTTGGCCCACGGTCGCATGAGCGGCAAGTCGCAAACGAGCCACCAAGTTCAGCAACTGACTGTCGGGACGAGCGAACGTCTGGCAACCGCAGTAGCCGTCAGCCACGAACCGTTCACCAGCAAGCGACCTTGTAGCGGCCCCCAATGCCGCCAGCGGCAAAAGCCGGATTCTCGGCCCACCGGTGCGATCACTCCCACGGCCAGCGCTGGAGAGGGACTAGTAGAACCGGGCAACCCGCATGCATTTGCGAAGCTGCGGTTGGCCGACTGGCATCTTGCCGGCCTGGATGAATCTCTCCTAGCGGGCCATTGCCAATTGCCCAAGCGCCCTCCACGAGCCCAAGCGTAATCCCTAGTCGCGGGCTACTGGCCGGGCCTTGCCTCGCAGGCAATCCCCTGCCCCTTTTGTTGCTTCGCCTCTATCGCGCACTGTTTGCCTCCGCCACATGATGCCCGTTACTTCGGTGAAGTAGTTCTACTTGCCGAGTAGCGCCCCCTCTTTTGTGACCGATGGCATGTTCCCTGGCACTTACGCAATTAACTTAACGATTCACCATGGCTAGTGTTCCTGTTACGACAGTCCCTGCAAAGCAAAAGTACGTCCGCGCCGTTGGCCCTCGCCTGCGCATATTGCTTTACGCGATCTTTGCGCTATTTGCGATTCTTGGTGCCAATTCGCTCTACCTAGTAAGCATTACTGCGCTTGAATATGCCACGAAGCAGATCTACCAGGACTACTTCTATCAGTGCATGTTCTTGCTGCACTTGATCCTGGGGCTGTTATTGATCGTGCCGGTGGTGGTGTTTGGCATCATCCACATGGTCACTTCCTGGAACCGCAAAAACGTACGGGCCGTGAGGATCGGCTATGGGCTGTTCGCCGTCAGCATCGCGGTCTTGGTTTCCGGCGTTTTGCTAATGCGCGTCGAAGGACTGGCGGAACTGAAGAACGCTTTCGCACGGAATACGGTTTACTGGTTGCACATCGCCAGTCCACTTGCTGCGATCTGGCTGTACTGGCTACATCGTCTTGCCGGTCCCAAGATCAAATGGCGGCTCGGATTGACCTATTTGGCGGCAATTGCCGGAACCGTTGCCGTACTTTTGGTGTTTAAGGCCCAAGATCCACGTGGCTATAACCGCCGCGAGAGCCAAGAGGGAACCAAGTATTTTGAGCCTTCGCTGGCTCGAACCAATGATGGCAAGTTCGTCAGCCAAGAGACCTTGATGATGGATAGCTACTGCCTTAAGTGTCATGCCGATGCTTACAAAGGTTGGTTCCATAGCGCCCATCATTTCAGCTCGTTCAACAACCCCGCCTATTTGGCTAGTGTTCGCGAAACACGCAAGGTCTCACTGGAACGAGACGGTGATGTGAAGGCGGCGCGGTGGTGCGCCGGCTGCCATGATCCGGTCCCTTTCTTTAGCGGCAAATTTGACGACAAGAAGTACGATGATGTCCACGACCCGACCTCTCAGGCGGGGATCACCTGTACGACATGCCACTCCATCACGCACGTCAACAGCACTAAGGGCAACGCAGATTACACGATTGAAGAACCGATCCACTATCCGTTCGCTAAGAGCAGCAACCCCATCCTGCAGTACATCAACAACCAATTGGTTAAGGCCAAGCCTTCCTTCCACAAACAGACCTTCCTCAAGCCCGCCGTTCATTTAAATGCGGAATTTTGTTCTACCTGTCACAAGGTTCATCTCCCTTATGCACTGAACCATTACAAAGAGTTCTTGCGTGGGCAAAACCACTACGACACTTACCTGCTGAGCGGTGCATCGGGACATGGCGCCCAGAGCTTTTACTATCCCCCGAAGGCGCAAGCCAAATGTGCCGGATGCCACATGCCACTTGCCGAATCGAAGGATTTTGGCGCGAAGATTTTTGATGACACCGGCAAGGCCAAGATTCACGACCACTTCTTTCCTGGTGCCAACACGGCGCTGCCGCACTACAAAAACATGCCGCTGGACAGTGACCACCAAGAGGCCTGGGAACAACTTCCAGCAGGCTTCCGCCCAGACTACGACGCGGCCATCACCCAGACCAAGAACTTCTTAAAGGATGTGGTGCGAGTTGACATTTTTGGCATTCGCGAAGAAGGGACCATCAGCGGCAAGCTCGCGGCGCCCCTTCGACCTGAAGTGCCGACGCTCAAGCCGGGAAGCAAATACCTGCTGGAAACGGTGATCCGAACGCTAAAACTAGGCCATCCGCTCACTCAAGGGACCGTAGATTCCAACGAGATCTGGATGGATATCACCGTAAAAAGTGGCGACAAAATCCTCGGCCGAAACGGTGGAATCGACGCCAAGGGAGAAGTCGATCGCTATTCGCACTTCCTGAATGTGTTCATGCTGGATCGACATGGCAATCGCATCAACCGTCGGAATCCTCAGGACATTTTCGTTCCGCTATACAACCACCAGGTCCCCCCTGGGGCGGGTCAGGTAGTTCACTACCTGCTGGATTTGCCCAATGACCTTTCTGCGCCGGTTACGGTTGAGGTCAAGCTGCAATATCGCAAGTTTGACCAAGAGTATACGGACTACTTCACGAAGGAAGCTCGGGAAGGTGATCGCCCCATTCGAGGCTTCACTCCGGGCAAGCCTTTCGTCAACGAGATTCCAATCACGACCCTGGCAAGCGACACATTGACGTTCTCGGTGGAAGGAGTGGCTGCCGAAGTAACCAACCCTCCTTCATCCATCAAGGAAACTTGGCAGCGCTATAACGACTACGGCATTGGCCTACTGTTAGAAGGCAAGAAGGGAGAGCTGCGACAAGCCGAAGCCGCCTTCCAGCAGGTAGAAAAGATGGGACGGTACGACGGCCCGCTTAATCTTGCGCGTATTTATGAGCTGGAGGGTCGTCTGGATGAAGCGGTCGACGCCATTCGCCGAGCGGCTGCCGTTGAAGATGCTACCAAGCCGACATGGACGATGACCTGGCTAACGGGCAACGTCAACCGACAACAAGGGAAACTGGAAGAGGCCATCGCCAACTACACCAGCGTGCTAGAAGACAAAACCGAGTTGATGATTCAGCGTGGCTTTGACTTTAGTCTCGACTATCGTGTCATCAACGACTTGGGAAGTACGCTATTCGAACGGGCGAAGCAATTGCGCAGCCCCAGCCAAAAGGAAGAGCGGGAAAAGCACCTGAGGATGGCAGCGGAACGGTTTGAAAAGACGCTCACGCTGGATAGTGAAGATGTCGTGGCCCATTACAACCTGTCGCTCATTTACGCCCTGCTAAGTGACAAAGAGAAGGCAGAAGAACATCAGCGGCTGCATGCTCGATACAAGCTGGACGACAATGCCCGCGATGCGGCCGTCGCTGCAGCCCGGGCCAAGTACCCTGCTGCCAACTTTGCCACCGAAGCCGTAATTATTTATCCACTTACCCGCGAAGGAGCCCCTGAATTGCCGGCTCCTAACGCAACTGCATCGCCACCAGAAAAAGACACCACCGAACAAGGGGAAGCACCTAACGTTTCCTCGGTAGAATAAGCAAACTTCTAGGGTTTTCTCCGCCAGAATTTAGAGGACGCAGCGTGAGATTCTTGCTAATCTAACAGTTTTGTTATCCAGACCTCCGACAATTTGCCGTGGTTCACATGGCGACCGTGCTGGCTTTGTAAGTTCGCCTTTTCATCCTGAATACCTCTCGCCCATTGAATGACCTGACGTGACTCCTCCCAAAAAACCAACCAAGCCAAAGCTGAAGGTAGCCGACGAATCCCCTGAGGAATTCGTGGCAGCAGATGATGCGATTATCGGCCGGGCGCTGCGTGGGTCTTTGATTGGTCTCGTCTTGTTGGTTTTGGGATTTGGTGTGGGGCTTTGGATTAACAACCTCCCTGCCCCTAAGCCACAGCCCAAGGTCAGCGAGTATGTTGCTCCTGCCAAGCGACAAACGGAAAAGGTCGAACTTCCCCAGGTTGCATTTACTGACATCACCCAAGAAGCAGGAATCCAATTTCAGCACATCACCGGCAATTACGGTGAGAAGCTTCTGCCTGAAACGATGGGGGGTGGCTGCGCCGTCCTCGATTACGATCACGATGGCGACGCGGACCTGTTTCTGGTCAATGGGAACTACTGGCCCTGGAAGGTACCTGATGGCGCAGAGAAGCCGCACTCCGCCTTGTTTCAAAATGATGGCAAGGGAGCCTTCAAAGATGTGACGGTGGAAGTGGGCCTGGATATAACTTGCTATGGAATGGGCGTTACTTGCGGCGATTACGATGGTGATGGCTGGACCGATCTCTTTGTTACGGCCGTCGGCAAGAATCAGCTTTGGAAAAACACGAACGGGAAGTTCGAAAACGTGACGGAAGCCGCCGGCGTGGCAGGCAAAGACTCTCAGTGGAGCACGAGCAGCACGTTTTTTGACTTCAACCGAGATGGCCATCTCGATCTTTTTGTCTGCAACTACATTCACTGGTCGCAAGAGATTGACCTTGGTCTGGGGAGCACGCTCGATGGCAAGACAAGAGCCTATGGGCCTCCTACCAGTTTTGAGGGTGATTTTTGCTATCTCTATCGCAACGAGGGGAATGGCCGTTTTGTCGATGTTTCCGATCCGATGGGGATTCAAGTCAAGAATTCCAACACCAAGGTTCCCGTTGGCAAGTCACTGGGTGTCGTAGCAACCGACCTTGATGCAGACGGCTATTTGGACCTGGTCGTGGCCAACGACACGGTTCAAAACTTTGTGTTTCACAATCGCAAGGGAGAGCGGTTTGAAGAAATTGGTGCAACCTCTGGTATCGCTTTCGACCGAAGCGGTTCTGCTCGTGGCGCGATGGGAATCGATGCTGCCCACTTTCGCAATAGTGATGCGCTCGGGCTGATCATTGGCAACTTTGCTGACGAAGAGATGTCGCTGTATGTCTCGCAGCAAGAGCCACTGCTCTTTACCGACGAGGCAGTGGCGACAGGTCTTGGTCCGCAATCGCGACTGGAACTCAAGTTTGGCGTACTCTTCCTCGATTTCGACCTTGATGGCAGGCTGGATATTCTGTCGGCCAATGGGCACCTCGAAGAAGACATCTCCAAAATCAAGACGGAGCAGCGCTATCGCCAAGCCCCACAGCTCTATTGGAACGCTGGACCCGAGCAAGCGACCGAGTTTGTGAAAGTCCCGGCCGACAAGTGTGGTCCTGACTTTGCCAAGCCGATGGTAGGACGGGGCTGCGTCTATGCAGACTTCGATGGGGATGGAGACCTGGATGTGTTGCTAACCGACTGTGGTGGCACGCCCCGCCTACTTCGCAATGACCAAGCCCTGAAGCACCATTGGCTGCGTGTGCGTTTGGTTGGCAAGTCGCCCAATGCAGAAGCGATTGGGGCTACCGTGAAGATTCGCCAAGGGGAAACTTGGCAAGAACGCACCATCCTGGCTGGCAGGGGCTACCTGTCGCAGTCGGAACTTGTGGCGACGTTTGGACTGGGAAATTCTGCCGTGGTGGATGAACTTCAGGTCATCTGGCCCAATGGTGAAAAGCAAACAGTCGTGACTCCCGAAGTAGATAAGCTGCTGACACTTACGCAGCCCTAAAGGTTGCTGGAACGGCCATTTCCACGTCAGGTTTACAACAGCCTTGCATTGCAGCGGCACCCTGCCGCATGGGCCCCCTTCTTGGTACGCTATAGAGGTGTTTTTCGGCCCTTGTCGCGGGCCAATGCATGGGCCCCTTTCTATTGAGAGACCTACCGTGAGCCAACCGGTTTCGCTTCCTTTGCTGAACCCCAATCTTCCAACCCATGGGGAAGAATCATTGGCGACAACGCGTTTGCCACGCTGGCTCAAAAGGGACCTGCCTAAAGGAAACTTTGGGAACTTTACCGAAGGCCTGCTGGAAGAGCTGCATCTGGAAACGGTTTGTGACAACGCGAAGTGCCCCAACCGGATGGAGTGCTATTCGCAAAAGACTGCCACGTTCATGATCTTGGGGAATGTCTGCACTCGGCCGTGCGGATTTTGCGCCGTCTCTCGTGGCAAACCCCTTCCTCCCCCGGCCGACGAGCCGGAGCGACTGGCAGAAGCAGCCCGTCGTCTAGGCCTCAAGCATGTTGTCATCACGTCGGTCACGCGTGACGATTTGCCCGACGGTGGTGGAGAGCACTACTATCGATGCATTCAATCGGTGCGTGCCGCAACGGGCGCCACAATTGAAGTTCTCACGCCGGACTTCATCTTGAACAAGACAGCGCTTGATCGTGTAATCCAGGCGAAGCCCGAAGTCTTCAATCACAACACTGAAACCGTGCCGCGACTGTATCGCAAAGTGCGGGGTCCCAAGAGCGACTATCGCTGGACGCTGGGACTTTTGGCCCGTGTAAAAGAGATCGATGCCTCGGTGAAAACCAAAAGCGGCCTGATGCTAGGCCTTGGTGAAACCCAGGAAGAAGTTTTGGAAGTGCTGGCCGATTTGTTGGAAGTTGGCTGTGACTTCCTCACCCTGGGGCAGTACCTCATGCCAAGCAGCACTTCGGCAGATAACTACCTACCGGTTGTTCGCTACATTCCGCCTGAGGAATTTGCGTTCCTGGGCGAGAAGGCCAAGGCAATGGGTTTCAAGCAGGTGGCCAGCGGCCCGTTCGTCCGATCGAGCTACCACGCGCGCGAAATGGCTGAGCTGTACTAAGCTTTGACGCCGCTTGTTGGTGTTCGAATTCCTCGCTAAGCAACGTGCAGTGCGCGTAGCATCGCGCTTTCACGCGCGGTACCATACGAAACTACCAAGGTGAAGCTACATGGCTTGATCTTGGTCTGTTCCCCTCTGCCCCGCCCTCTCCTAGGACTCCCACCATGTTGAAGCATTGCTGCATGCTATTTTTGGGAACGATGTTCCTGCTAATCAACGCTCCGGCCAACGCGGCCCCCAAAGTTCCTGACTCCGTGATTTGGGAAGAAGGGATCGAGTATTCCAACCCCGAAAATACGCACCTGCAACTCAATTTAGCTCGCCCTAAATCTGGCGATGGCCCCTTCCCCACGGTGCTTTGTATCCATGGTGGTGGCTTTCGCGCTGGAAAGCGGGATTCCTACGACGCCCTTTGCGTAAGCCTTGCCGAGCGCGGCTATGTAGCGGCAACCATCACCTATCGATTGGCACCCCAGCACAAGTTTCCTGCGGCCGTGCACGACACGAAGGCCGCCGTTCGCTGGTTGCGAGCCAATGCAAAAACTTACAAGATCAACCCTGATAAGATTGGCGTGACTGGCGGCTCTGCGGGGGGACATTTGGCTCAGTTCTTGGGTGTCACTTCCAATGTGCCACAATTCGAAGGAACGGGCGGCAACGCCGATCAGCCAAGCCACGTTAATTGTGTCGTCAACGTTTATGGCCCCAGCGACTTTACAAAGTCATACGGCAAAAGCGTGGACGCCCACGAAGTTCTTCCACTTTGGTTTGGAGGCAACTTAGAGACGGCCTTAGCACTTCACATCCAAGGAAGCCCGCTGTACTGGGTCACGCCCAATGCCGCCCCGACCTTGTGCATCCATGGCACCGAAGACAAGTATGTTGCGCACGAGCAAGCAGTCTGGCTGGTAGACAAGCTTAAAGCAGCCACTGTTGAAGCAGAACTGCTAACGCTTCCTGGAGCCGGCCATGGCTTCAAAGGGGCCGATGCGGAAAAGGCCAATGAAGCGCTATTCGCATATTTTGACAAGCACCTGAAAAAGTAAGTCTGCATTCTGCTCCAAAAAGAGTAACGCTACTTCGTGCAAGCACCGGCATCCCCTGGGAACCGGTGCTTTGTTCGTTAATAACTTCCTCACCTCGCCCGATTAACATTTCTTAGAAAATCCCGATTGCTAGCAGAGGACAATTTCGCCTGATCGTAGGGAGTTTTCTTGCAAACGCAGCCTAGCCCGGACGATGAAATAAGAAAGACAAACGTCGGCCTCTCCCTACCCATGAAACCTCCTGGTTTCCCGACGACCGTTTGTTGTTGAGACGGACAAGAGCCCACGCGGACTCTCCGTTCCTGCTTTATTTCGCAATTGTTTGGGAAGGTTTATGCAGATGTCATCAGACACCTCATCCACCGGCAACGGGTCTTCGTTTTCATTACGTGAAGCTCGTTACATTGTGAAAGATCTCTTTGAACCTAATGAAAAGATCTATTGGGCGGACTTCCTCCTCTCCATCAGCGGTGGTTACGCGACTGCATCGCTTGTTCGGTTGATTGGAGAATGGATGCCTGCCGCTGAGCAACGTCCATTAGCGATGACGTTGCAGGGAGTTTCGTTCTTGGCATCCTGCTTGCTAATGTTTCGATCGATCCTCTTCATTCATGAGATCGTACACCTTCCCGAAAAGAAGTTTCGTGCTTTTCGGTTTGTCTGGCACCTTCTGTGCGGCATTCCGTTTTTGACACCAACCTTTACCTACTATCCGCACCTCGACCACCATCGTCGGCGGACTTATGGCACCCATGAAGACGGCGAGTATTTGGCACTCGCCCGTATGAGCCCTTGGGTTACCATCCTTTACCTATTCCAAGGCTTGATTGGACCGCCGCTGGGCTTCATTCGATTTGCCGTCCTTGCTCCGCTGGCCTGGATCAGCCCGAAGTTCCGTACGTTTTTGCATCGCCGATTCTCAACGCTAGTGATGGACCCTTCGTTCATTCGCCCGCTCCCTTCGAAGGAAGCCATGCGACTGATTGTGTTTCAAGAGGTTTGCTGTTTCCTCGTTTGCATGGCAATCCTGATTGTTCCCCCGGTGTTTCTTGGCCGGTGGCCGATCCGCTTGCTTGTTCAAGGGTATGCCACCAGCTTGGTACTGATCACGCTTAACGCGATTCGTACCCTTGCAGCTCATCGCTGGTGGAATGAAGGGCACGAAGTTACCTTTGTAGAACAGATGCAAGACTCCGTCGTAATTGACAACGACTCGCTTGCTTCCGTTTTGATCAATCCCGTAGGCCTGCGGTACCATGCACTGCATCATCTATTCCCTTCGATGCCGTACCACAACTTGCGCACTGCCCACAAGCGGCTGATGGCGGAACTGCCAGCCGACTCTCCCTATCGCGCTACGGTGGAAACCAGCGTGCTGGGAACGATTGGTCAGCTCCTGACACGCGCCGCAAACCGCCATCAGGAAGGCTCCAAACTGACAACGGCCTCTACTCCGGCTTTTGAGATGTCCGGCATGCAAAAGCGAGCTGCCTAGCAGCCCCTTTTCGCTTGGCGACTTGTCCCTACAAGCGGCTGGCAACACAGGATTGTGCCGCTTGATTTACGACGCTGAACCCGCGACACTACACAGCCTGACCTCCACTTAAAGGATAAAGGCTATGCGGATTTCGGCTTCCCTCTCCGGCGGCACTTTCTGGGTACTCGTCGTTTCTTTGGCTTGGCTACTAAGCGAGCCGAGCTGCACGACTGCGTTCGCTGCCGACGGCTTCAATTCGGTGGATGAAGCGTTGGCGGTATACGAAGCCACCAACGGCGCGAAAGAAGCCGAAGCCGGAAAAAAGCGTGTTCAAGCCGAACTGTGGCTAAGCAAGCAAGGGCCTGCGATCGCCCCGAAATTATCAAGCGTTTTGCTGGACGCCAAATCCCCCATCTCCATCCGAATGGCTTGCTGCCGTCTGCTAGGCAAACTAGGGGCACCGGCTCGGCCGGCACTTGAACAGACGATCGAAAAGGACTCCGGCCCGATTCGCCTTCGCGCCATCGAAACGCTGGGCCGATTAACGCCACCGGAAGAGGCCTCTGTAAAGCTCCTGCAAAAATTGATGTTTGATGCCGATATGGAGACCAAAAAGGCAGCCATCGCCGGAATTGCCAACCAAGGAAAAGCGGCCTCGGCAGCAGCCCCTGCCCTCCAAAAGATGCTAAACGATCCCAAAGAGGATGAAGCCGTCCGCACGTTGGCAAAAAAAGCCCTGAAGTCCGTCGATCCTCGCAAAGGGCTCATGGACGTTAAATAGTCCTTTCGCCCCTCCCCCCTGGAAACTGGGCCCCGCTTTCTGGGTCCGCCGACCTTTTCTACCCTATCCGCAGCAGCACTTGGGCCGGATAGAATGAGGCATCGTTTGACCAATCTGGCAACCGGGGAAAATTCCCGTTAGGCCAGCCATGCCGGCACGTTGTGGCCTGCGATTCCCTACTTTGGAAGTTACCGTCGATGGGCTTTCTGGCCGACCTCAAGATCCTCTACCACCTCACCCTGAAGCCCGTACGGGGAAAAGACCATGCTGACCGCATGGAGAACTTTTACTCAGGCCAGGCTGACGCGTACGACGACTTTCGCAAGCGATTGCTCAAGGGACGCCAAGAGCTCTACAGCAGCATCCCATGCCCAACCGGTGGCACTTGGCTCGACATGGGGGGCGGAACAGGCTCCAACCTGGATAACCTTGGCGATCGCATTGGCGACCTCGGTAAGGTCTATGTTTTGGACCTTTCCCATTCGCTTTTGGAGATCTGCAAAAAGCGAGTGGCAGCCAAAGGCTGGACCAACGTAGAAACCGTAGAAGCCGACGCGACCACTTTCCAGCCCTCCACAGGGCCGGTCGATGTGGTCACTTTTTCGTACTCCCTGACGATGATTCCCGACTGGTTTGCCGCGGTTGAAAACGCAATCGCGATGCTGAAACCGGGCGGATTACTGGGTGTTGTCGACTTTTACGTCTCGCGCAAGTTTCCCAGCGATGGCCTCAAACGCCATAGCTGGTTCACGCGCACATTCTGGCCGACTTGGTTTGCGATGGACAGCGTCTATCCATCCCCCGACCACGTCCCCTACCTGCATCGCCACCTTGAGCCAATCCTCTTTGAAGAACATACGGCCAAAGTTCCTTACATCCCGTTTGTAAGGACGCCGTACTACATGTTCGTTGGCAAGAAGCGATAAAAGCCTTCTGCCGAGCTAAGAGAAATAATATAGCGGCGAGAATTATATCGGCGCAGCAAAAACCCCAGACCATCGCCAGCGCGATCATCTGGGGCAAATACGAACATCGCAAAATGGTCATTACGGCGAAACTGCAAACCGATAGTTTGCAGTGCCAAAACAACCTCGCGGAATTATTCGCCGACGTAGGGAAGCAGGCCCATGAAGCGGGCCCGTTTTACAGCCAACGAAACAGCGTGCTGCGACACGGCCGAGCAACCGGTCTTGCGACGGCTGACGATCTTGCCATGACGGTTGATCAGCTTCTTGAGCAGTTCAACGTCTTTATAGTCCACGAACATAGGACGAGGACGGACGCCGTCGACAAAGATCGGATCCTTCTTCTTCGTCTTTACGCGAGCCTTTGGACGTTTGCGTGGACGGGCATCTTTTTTGTTGAAAGCTGGCTTAAACATGACGACCTATAGCACCATTACCAAGACGTAAACCTCTTGTTGCCAAGGACTTGCGCCCAAAAACATCAGCAAATCAAGAGAATAACTGTTTGTGGAAACCCCGAATTATACGAACTATTGACCTGTCCGCAAGCTGCTTGCCGCGTTTTCCAGTCGATCAGGCACCGATGCTAGCCTTCTGGACGGGCCTAGCCTACACCAAACCCCTAAAATGCCGGCACAACCCGTGACAGCTTCACCCTAGCCCCACTTCGTGGGTACCACCCCAGGTACCAATCTCACCCACCGATCCTTTAAACTCAGATCCAACGGCCACACGCCCCTGAAAACCACAAGCTTGTTCAAACCATTGCGATTCGAGAGCAACATGGGAAACTTCGCAGCACATTCGCATCGCTTTCGGTTTTGGCCAATTCATCAAAGCAGCCTGGCGACTGTGGCAGTGATCCTGTTTTGCGTGGCGATGATTCCTGCCACAACTTGGGGCCAGAGTCCAACAGCCAAAGTGAGCAAGGACGGCGAAGGTAAACCGACTCAAGCGACACCTTCCTTTCCACAAAAAATCGTGTGTGGAAAGATTGAAAACTTTTATGAAGTAGCCTCGGGACTCTACAGTGGAGGATCACCCGAAACGGCAGAGGATTTTGCAGCGCTCGCAAAACGTGGCGTCACGCACATCGTTAGTGTTGATGGCAAACCTCCGCTGTTAGAACTCGCCAAGAAGCACCATCTAAAGTACATCCATCTTCCGATTGGCTATGGTCAATTGACCGACAAGACCATGGCGCAAATTGCTGCTTCCATGCCAAAAAACCCTAATTCTCAGGTATTTATTCACTGTCACCATGGCAAGCACCGTGGACCTGCCGCAGCGGCCATTGCTTGCCAATTCACCAAAGGCCTTTCACCAGATCAAGCCGTAGCATGGCTCAAGGTGGTTGGCACTTCGCCCGATTATCCTGGCCTGTATGAGGCTGTGCGAAACTTCTCCAAAGTCAGCAAACAGGAAATCGAAAAACAGCGTGAAGGACTAGTTGAAACGGTCTCTCCTCCACCGCTTGTCGAAGCCATGCTTCTCATTGACGAGCAATTCGACGCGATCACCGCGGCAGCAACTCCCGGCGGTGCTCTCGCCACCGCCACCTTGCTTAAAGAGCAACTTCAAGAGTTGGCAAGAGACAAGCATTCCTCCAAGTCCGATGCGTTCGCACAGCATCTGAAAGAGGCGATCGAAGCAACCACAAGCCTGGAGAATTCTCTGCGGATCGGGGCCTCTCAGGAAATCCCAAAAGCCTTGACGGCCGTCAAAGCCACCTGCGCCCGCTGCCACCAAGCGACCCGCGACCGCCCTTAACACCCCCTCTCATTTACTACAAAATATTGCCTTGTCCTCCATGGGAGGTAACAACGGAGCGGTTCACCCCTATTTCCGTGCGCCCACTTTGGAAAAGAAAGCTAATTCGCCCAAAATCCACTTGGATAACGCTTAGCTAGGAATTAGGCTTGAGAGAAGTTTTCCTGCCGCATACTTGGTTCATGCGGTTAGAACGGCCTTACTCGACCCTTCACTGGGTAAAAATGGGTAAGCCATGCGGCATGGGAAACGGGGCTGCAGCAATGTGTTGAAAGGGAGCTACGGAATGAAGGTGGTACTTTCGCGACGATGGATGTTGGGGCTGGTATCGGCTCTGGTGGTGACGCCTGCTCTACTTGCAGCGAAGCCAGAACGACCTGCTACACCAGCAGAACAACCCGTCGAGTTTTTTGCAGCCATTAAGGCTGGCGATATCGAAGCCCGGTTGATTCCTAAGGATTCCACCACGGGCACGGTGACGATCAAGAATAAGACAAAGCGTCCTCTCACTATCAAACTGCCTGAAGCTTTTGCTGGCGTGCCTGTGGCTGCTCAGCTTGGCGGCATGGGTGGTGGCATGGGTGGTATGGGCGGCGGCATGGGTGGTATGGGCGGTGGCGGCCAGAACCAATCCATGGGCGGTGGTATGGGTGGCGGCGGCATGGGTGGCATGGGCGGTATGGGTGGCGGCGGCATGGGCGGTGGCATGTTTAACATTGCTGCCGACAAAGCTCAAAACCTAAAGGTCGTTGCCGTTTGTTTGGAACATGGCAAGAAGGATCCCAATGCACGGGTTCCTTACGCGATCGTTCCACTCGAGACGCACACCAAAGATCCTCATGTGCAAGAGCTCGTGAAGATGCTTGCAACCGGCAAGCTCGACCAGCACATCGCTCAAGCAGCGGTATGGCATGTTGCTAACGGTCTGTCATGGGAAGACTTGGCTGCCAAGGTAGGTGCGAAGCACTTAGACGGCACCAAAGAACCCTATTTCACGGCTGCTCAACTGGCCTCGGCACGCCAACTCGTTGCGGTTTCCGCACAACGTGTGAAGGATACCGAAGTGAAGTCTCCTGGTAAGGAAACCTCGCTAAGCCAAAAGTAATTACTGGGCAAGCTGATCGCTTGATTGGTAGTTCGATAAATAAAAACGACGCGTGCTCTTCCCTGGAAGAACACGCGTTTTTTCGTTCTTGCTACCACGATCTGCCATGGCCTTGGCGCCGTGGACAACTTCAATTGCCCGGAAAAGGTCGGTCCGTTTTCGGCTTCGACTCTTTACATGGGCCGTAGGATTGCCCAAAATGGACCTGTCGTCGTAAGACAAGATTGGAAGATTCATGATGCGGCCTCCCCTTACTGGAGGTCGCTCTTTTTTTGCTTGTTCGGAGTTTGGTTTGCCATGGATGATTACTTCCCAATGACTCGCTCCGGCTATGAGAAACTCAAAGCCGAACTGGACCACATGGATGGCGTCGAAATGCCTGCCATCGCTGAGAAGATTGCCGAAGCTCGGGCGGAAGGTGACCTCAAAGAGAACGCCGAATACCACGCGCAGCGCGAAGCCCAGGGGATGCTGCAAGCCAAGATTAACCTGCTCCGCACAAAGGTCGCCAAGGCAACGATCATCGACCCCTCCAAGCTCCCCAAGGATCAAGTGAGCTTTGGAGCGACCGTCACGGTGCTAGACGTCGACATGGATGACCAAGAGGAATACACCCTCGTGGGCGCTGGCGAGGAAGATTACAACTGCGGCCGCATCCTGGTTACCAGTCCTTTGGGCCAGGGCCTGCTGGGGAAGAAAATTGGGGAAGTGGCCGATATCCAAGCGCCCAAGGGAACGTTCCAACTGAAGGTCATTGCGATTCGCTTCGATTACCTCGAAGGCTAATCGCCAGTAGAAAGCACCGTGCCCACACCTCTATTGGGGCATGGCAAATAGCGACCGGCATTCTTGCTGCCGGTCGAACTAGAAAAACGGGAGTCGCTGAGCAAATACCTGTGCGGCAAACCGCTCCGCTTACTTGAGGCAATTTGTTCGCTTTCGCAAAAATAATTCGAAAGCTGCATTGCCCCAGTTTCTTCGCTCGACTATTTCTCCCACTCGCAATGCTGCACGGCAGATCTTGGTGCCTTGGACAGGATGTCTAAGCCTTCAAGATCTGGTTAGCCCGCCAAGGACGGCAGGCTCCATTCAGGATGAATGGTTTGGTGCAGATCGATCACACTGGGAGGGATTCCGATGACCGAGTTCGCAGACCCCATGGTCTTTTGGGCAATGGTTACTTTGCAACTGATTGGGCTTGCCAGCATCTTGCTCAGCACGGTTCCAGCAGTCTTGTACCAAACAAGGTTATTGCCGCGGCTTCTTCGTCGTCTGTTTGATGGTGCTGGGATTCGCAACGATCTACTCCATTGGCGCTCAAAGCAGCTACTGGGCCTGGTGTGGCACCACGTTCTCCCTGATGGCCGTCGGCGGCACCTTTGAAGGTGGCACTGTCCAAGGGACTGGCTTCTAGGCCTTCCCACCGCTGCGGCCTTCGATACGCTGTCGCAGTTCTTCTTCCTGATCCGCCATCGGACTTCTTTCCGGTGGTGATGGCAATTGCCGCATTCGACTTCGCGGAAACTGGGCACTCGTCGCTGAGCAAACATCCGCTCAGCCCTCTCTTTTTGCCGCAAGGTCTAGCTGACCCGAATATCTTAACGTGCGCGGCAAATGACGAAGCTTTTGCTAGGGGCTTTGCAACCCTGAACCTCGGCAAAATCGAAAAAAACCTACCAGACGGCATGACCAGCAACCGACAACTAATATCGGGGCAAGCAATTGCCCGCACGGTTCAATTGCGCGGGGGGTACCATGCAAGACCGTGAGATCGACTTTGCCAAGCCGCACCTACTTCGTGACGGCAATCGTTTGACGAGTTGCGTTGACAGCCAAAGCCACCAGAGGTTTTGGCATTCAGACAATTCTGAAACGTGGCAAAGCCCTGCCCAACAAGACGGCCCATGTTGCAGTTTGTCATGCGTGGACAACCTGCCTTCATGCCAAGTCCTGCAAGGATAGGTCTCAGCAGAAAACCTCTCGCGTCGCGACAGTCGTTAAACAGACAAACGCAGCCTTGAGCCGGGCGGACCTTTACTTCCCCAAACCATTCTCGACCTATGGTGAAATGACACAAAATTTACCCTAGCTCGCTGATCGCCGCGGGATTGGCCTTAAGCCAGTCCAACGGAACTAAAGCGGCAGAAATCAGCGGTCGGGGATAAGAGACACTACTGCCCACGCATTCAAACCTCAGGAGGGGGGATCCATGCGACGTTACGTTTTCCGATTGGCCGTACTGGCCTTTGCTGTGATGGGCCCGATGGCGGCCTACGGCAATGACACCCAAATTGCACAACAGATCGTGCAAAAGCTGCAACAGGAGAAGAGCTCCGGCGGCCTCAAGGGATTTACCATTGATCTGCAGGTTGAAGAAGGCACGGTTTGGATGACGGGCCGCGTTGCGAATGCTGAACAGCAAGCTCGCGCCTTGGACCTAGCCCGCCGCGTTTCTGGCGTTAAGCAAGTTGTTAACGACCTAGAAATCGGTTCTGCCACGGTTGCCCAAGCTGCACCAAGCGGTGTTGCTCAACGGATGGGTGGAGTTGCTCCAGCATCCGCGATTGAATCGGCTCGCCGTCCTTCGAATTCGGTTCTCGCCCAACGTGGTGAAATCGGATCGGGCGTTGGCAAGTCGACCTATGTCGCTACGCCAGCTCCTGCGGGCTCGCCTGCTCAAGGTGCTCCTCGCATGATGGCTCAGCCACAAGCGATTCAACAAGCTCCTGTCCCTTACACCTACGCTCGTTCGGTTCGCCAAGGCGAACCTACACCTGCTGATGGTATGGGCGGTGCTCCTGTTGCGATGCAAAGTGCTGGCAGCAATACCGCTGCTCGTTACGATCACCCATCGCTGCCAGGCTACGCTTGGCCAAGCTATGCTTCGCATCCAAACTATGCCGCTGTAACGTACCCCAAGCAGTACTCACCTACCGCTTGGCCTTACATTGGCCCCTTCTACCCCTATCCCCAAGTACCACTGGGATGGCGGAAGGTTGAACTGGAATGGGATGACGGTTGGTGGATGCTCGATTTCAAAGAGCGTCGCACTTGGAGCCGCAAGTAAGGTGTTGCTGGCTCAGCGAGAGCGAGAAACTTCGGGATGTTGATTGCAGAACACCTGCCAACACCCTCCGACGGAAAGACTGGTGCAACTTCATCACCGTTGCACCACCTCTCCCGACCTCGAAGCAAACTCCTCTGGCAGAATGCCGAATATCCAGTCTGCTAAAATCCTTCGCAGGAACCCAAAAGTCCTGCGGAGGATTTTTTTATTTCTTGTCGCGACCAACCCATCGCGATCAGGCGCAGCCTAGAAGCCGCCAAGATTCTTTTCGATCTGCTCCGATCGGCGGTCTGTAAAAAAGCCGCTCGACTTCGCTTCGCCGCTGCTGCCGCGCATACCACCGAGCGATTGGTTCCATTGCGGAAAGCCCGCCCCCTTATAGCGCTCGCAGCCCGCGCACAGCATTAGGCTACACGCCAATAAACCAGCGCCCCAAAGCTTCATAGCGCTTCCACGACGTTCCCTGGACGATTGCTTCAATTGTCTTGCCATCGGACCACCATCCCTCACACCCACGTCACGTACCCTCTGGCCTCGCCACAGGCGACGCTGCCCAGGACACACGGCCGGATATTCGCAAAAGCCCGCCCCTGCGCCCAGATTAACTTCCACCACCCCTCTAAATAACGGGTTTATGGGCAACTGCAATTTGCGTGGGCCTGAAAACACGATAAGATAACGAGTGGCTGATGCGTTTACCTGACTGGGGCTTAAGTGCCTCGTTGGCGAGCGAATCCCGCCACTCCCCGCCAAAAGCTTCCCACCTTAGCACTGTTCCTACCTATGCAGCGCCATAACTACAGCCTGCCTTGCGCGAACTTTCGCATCCAAGCCGGCATGAATCGCCGTGGAGCTTTGGTCGCGGGTGCCGCAGGCTTCATGGGGCTTTCGCTCAGCAAGCCTACTAGCTGCCCAGCAATCCCAAGCTGGCGAGACGAAGGCGATCCCTTCCTCCAGTCGTTCAGGCTTCGGCAAAGCCAAGCGTTGCATCTTTTTACTGATGTGGGGCGGACCAAGCCAGCTCGACACCTTTGATATGAAGCCCAACGCTCCCGAAAATGTTCGCGGAGCGTTTAAGCCTGTTTCTACCAATGTTCCGGGCCTTCAGATTTGTGAGCACTTTCAAAAACTGACGTCGCATGCCGACAAACTGGCCGTCGTTCGTTCACTTTCACATACGGACCCTGCGCACCTTTCCAGCGGCCACACGGCCGTGACGGGACATCTTGCTCCGACGCCGCGTAGTGATGATGTGCCTCCCAGCGCCAAAGATTCACCGCACCTGGGTGCGCTGGCGATGCGGTACATGTCCGCCCCCAACAACCTGCCCACTTCGGTGATCCTTCCTTGGAAGGCTTATCATCCGGGCGCACCGGGAGGTCAAGCTCCTGGTCAACATGGTGGCTGGCTAGGACCTACCTACGATCCACTGCTGGCCAGTGGTGACCCCAATCAGCCCAATTGGCGGATTCCTGCGTTGGAACTTGCCAGTGGCATCACACCACAACTGCTTGACAATCGTTTTGCATTGCTGAAGTCGCTTGATGCCCAGCGCACCATGCTGGAACAATCCGCCAATGCCCGGCGTCTGGATGGCCAACAGCATCAAGCTATTCGTCTACTCAGCTCTCCCGAAGTTCGAACTGCCTTTGACCTTGCAGCAGAGCCGGATGCAATTCGTGATCGCTACGGACGCAACACGCACGGGCAGTGCGTCCTTTTGGCGCGTCGCTTAGCAGAATCTGGCGTGCCGCTAATTACCGTCAACTGGCACAATGATGGCAAGAACTTTTGGGATACGCATGGCGACAACTTCAATCGCCTTAAAAATGAATTGATCCCTGCTGCAGATATGGCGCTGTCCGCATTGCTGGAAGATTTAGCCAGTCGTGGAATGCTGGAAGACACGCTGATTGCCTGGGTAGGTGAATTCGGTCGCCGTCCACAAATCACCGCTGCCAATTCCGGGCGCGAGCATTGGCCCTTCTGTTATTCCGGATTGCTGGCGGGTGGTGGAATCGCAGGAGGCGCTGTTTATGGCGCCAGCGATAATATTGCAGCCTATCCCACACAGAATCCAACATCGCCCCAAGACTTTGTGGCCACCGTGCTGCATGCCTTGGGCATCCATCAAGACTCGGTTCTCCATGATCGGTCAGGACGTCCCCACAACGTTTATGGCGGCCGGCCAATGGACAGTTTGTTTACCTAGTGAAACCCATGGGTCGAAATCGATCCACCTAAAACCTCCTCTCCCCCATGCTCGAACTTAATGCAGCTGCGCATCCAGGTTCGCTCCGCACATCGCGGCGTGCTTGGCTTCAACTAGGCGGACTTGCGCCGCTGGGGCTGTCGTTATCTTCGTTATTGGCTAGTTCTGCGCAAGCGAGCCCCAAACATGCCTCAGCATCGGGCTTTGGCTCTGCCAAACGATGCTTGCTGATTTTCATGTGGGGTGGCCCCGCGCATCAAGACCTTTGGGACCTGAAGCCGAATGCACCTGCTGCAATCCGCGGCGAGTTCCGCCCGATCAGCACCAAGGTTCCTGGCTTTCAAATTTGTGAGCACTTGCCCAAGCTGGCAGCCCATACTGACAAGATGGCGCTGATTCGTTCGGTTACCCACACCGACAACAATCATTCCACCAGTGCTCACTGGATGCTGACCGGAAACAAACACCGCCTCACGGCAGAAAACTTCGGTGCTTCATCAATTGACCATCCTCATATGGGGTCGGTGCTGACCAAGCTGTTGCCTAGTGCTTCTGGCATGCCGACATTCGTCTCACTTCCTGAGCGAATTGGAACCACGGCCGGTTTTGTCACTCCTGGTCAAACGGCAGGCCTGCTTGGCAATCGCTACGATCCCTTCTTCATTGAATCCGATCCTAACGATGCCAACTTTAAGATTGATGCTCTCGTTGAACGGGTTGGCATCGATCCCGAACGAGTTGGTTCTCGCCGTGCGCTACAAAATGCGTTAAACCAAGCTCAGGCGGGCCTGGAAGCGACCCGCCCTGTCCAGTCCATGAATGCGTACTACCAGCGCGCAACGGAACTGGTTACCTCACCTGCTGCGCGGGCCGCATTTAACCTCTCGGCAGAACCTGAATCTTTGCGTGATCAGTACGGGCGAGGAACATTTGGCCAAAGCCTGTTGCTGGCTCGTCGGTTGCTCGAATCGGGCGTGCGACTTGTCACGGTCTATTGGCATCGCGACAAATCGCGTGCTGCCGAAGATACCACTTGGGATACGCACGGCAACAACTTCAAACAATTGAAGTCTCGTCTCATTCCCCAAGTTGATCAGCCACTTGCGCAGCTATTTACGGACCTCACCGAGCGTGGACTACTCGATGACACACTTGTCGTTTGGAGTAGCGAGTTTGGCCGTACCCCTCGCGTAAACGGTGGTGCGGGCCGTGATCACTGGGGAGCATGCAATTCGATTTGGATGGCTGGCGGCGGAGTTCCGGGGGGCCAAATCTATGGCAAGTCCGATGCCCAAGCTGCTTTTCCTGCAGACAACCCTGTCTCGCCCGCTGATGTTTCCGCAACCATGTTTCACCTGTTGGGTGTGCATCCCCATGATACGTTCCAAGATCGTGAGGACCGACCCCATAGTGTCTCGCATGGGCAAGTTCTAACCACAGTGCTTGATGGTGCGTCCCCGGCGAACGACAGCTTGCCAACGGCTCCTACAGCGCCCTCCTTCGTGGCCATCAATCCCGAAGTCGTGGCGGATCATCCGCTGGCTTATTGGCCCATGCAATCGGCTTCTGACAAAGAGAAGCCAGCGACCGCAGCAGGTAGCCCTCTTCCGCCCCCTGCATCCACGACAGCGCCAGCCAATGCGCCGATCGCAACACGATTTTTGGGAAATCCGGCAGCGGGCGACGAGCGATTTGAAGCCATCCTTGCCGATTGGCCACGTGATAACTACGCGATCGAACTCTGGTTCCGCAATGATCGGCCGACCAATCAAGACGCTGTAACCGGATACTTGGTCAGTCGAGCTGGTGAAGATTCCAAGCGTCAACAATCGGACTTCGGCGAACATCTCGGCATTGGAGGCACCCACAACTCCGGCCAAAATCAAGTTGGACGTCTGTTTGTCTTCAACGGCGAAGACTCGGTACAAGGTTCGCTGGTTGGCAAAAAGGCACTTGATGTGGGGCGCTGGTATCACGTCGTTTTACAACGCAGCCAAGACCAAGTGCAGGTCTTTCTCGACGGCGAAGTCAATCAACCCGAGATCTCCGGCAACCTTCCCTGCAATATCTCTCTGCCGACATTCCTCGCCAGCACGCGAAGCGATAACATGTTTCCCCTGGCTGGCGAAATCCGCCATGTTGCTCTCTTTAGCCAGGCTCTTCCGCCGGCACGGATCGCTGCCCACTATCAAGCTGTGCGCACGAAAAGCTAATCGCTTTGATCCGCAGGCTTTCCATCGCTGGGAGTGTCGTTCTCCTGCCGTCAGCTTCGTTTTGAATTCCGATATTCTCCAACGGATTAACGCTCGGCCAAGCACACCCCTCAAGGGATTGTTTTGTCGCCGGACCTGAAGAAGCTAGTTGGTGCGATATTCGTGGTGACTAGGTGTCCACCGGAAGAATCATTTGCCGAAAGACCGGCCGAAACCGCACTCACCCGGCAGGAACTAACGACATAAACTGTTATGTAATATAGACTTACAACACCATGCAGCCGCTAACACTCGGCAAACGGCCCCCAATATTGGCCGACGCCGCAAAACATACTTGCCACAACAATAGTTTATATATAAACTAATTACACGTAACCAATCAGCGATTGCTGCTGGACCATTTCGGCGAGGCCGTTTCCATGACGATCACAAACCTTCAGCAAGAGCTCAAAAAGAAAGAGCCGTTCGATTCGCTTGAACAGGCTGCTTTCCTTTCGGTCCTCCGCACGGCCGACCAACTACAACTTCGCTTCACGCGACTCTTTCGAGAGCACGGCCTGACGCCAGCCCAATACAACATCCTTCGTATCCTGCGCGGCGAAGGAAATCCTTTGCCGATCTTAGAAGTCGCCTCGCGTATGATTCAAACCGTTCCCGGCATTACGGGGCTGATTGATCGACTCGAAAAGATTTCGCTCGTGGAACGCAAACGATGTGAAAAAGACCGCCGCGTTGTTTACGTGTCTATTACTGAACAAGGCAAACAACTAGTAAGCCAACTCGACGCACCTGTGACCGCTCTACACCATTCGCTGCTTGAACACATGACGCCGGAGGAACTGCAAACCTTCGTGCAGTTATCGGAAAAGATGCGTGACCCACTCGCCGCCAAAGATTCCTAGCAACCCTCTCGTTTGCTAGACCGTTTTCTTCTTGCACTAAGACATCACAAGTTCGTACCTCCGTACGAAAGGAGTATCTGTATGCGCACGCTTCGACCTTCCAATGAACGCGGGCACGCCAATCATGGCTGGCTCGATAGTTTTCACACATTCTCTTTTAGCGACTATTTCGATCCCGCTCATATGGGCTTTCGGTCATTGCGAGTGATCAATGAAGATGTCGTCGCCCCTGGCACAGGCTTTGGTATGCACGGCCATCGAGACATGGAGATCATCACCTACGTGTTGGAGGGAGAACTACAGCACGAAGATAGCCTGGGGCACAAGCAGGTGCTCCGTCCAGGCGAATTACAGCGCATGACGGCGGGAAGTGGCATTCGTCACAGCGAAGTCAATCCTTCTAGTACGACGCCTGTCCACCTGTACCAAATTTGGATCAAGCCCGACACGGCGAACCTTGTCCCCGAATACGACCAGCAATCCCTAAATCCAGCTGATCGTGACCAGCAATGGCAGTTAGTCGTCTCTGCCGCAGGTCAACCTGGGCTAATGCACATCCATCAGGATGCAAGGCTTTTTCTTGCCACCCTGATGGGAGACAGCACTCTCGACAAACCACTTGCGGCCAATCGCCATTATTGGCTGCAAGTTTTGCGTGGCACCGTCCACGCAGATCAACAGTTGTTATCCGCCGGCGATGCACTTGCCTTACAGGGAGAGAGCCTACTTTCTGTGGCGCAAGCACCGATGCGGAACTGCTCTTATTTGACCTCGCCTAACTTTACAAACCGATACAACATCACTTCATTTACAAGGAATTTCACATGAACAGTGCAACTCGCTTTATTTTGGGAACCATCGGCCGCATTATGCTCTGCTTGATCTTTCTGATGAGCGCGGTCGGCAATAAAATCCCGAACTTTTCCGGTGTCGTCGGCTACATGGAGACAAAGCATGTCCCCTTTCCGGCCCTAGCGCTTGCGGGAGCGATCGGCTTTTTAATCGTGGGCAGCGTCTTGGTGATTGCTCGCTATCAAGAGGCTTTAGGGGCAACGCTGCTGGTGATTTTTCTCGCGTTGGCTTCGTACTACTTTCATGACTTCTGGAACATTGATGCCAAGGCAAACGCCCAGCAGTTTCAGAATGAAATGATCCAGTTCCTGAAAAACACCGCCATCGCTGGTGGCCTTTTGGTGTTGATCTCTCAGGCAGGTACAGCCATTGCCTTAACGCCAACACCCTCAGAAAAGTAATCGAATCCCGCTGGCATTTTGTTGGCGAAAGTGCGTGCTCATGCTAAAACGCAAACCAGGGGTGGTCTTATGGTTGTAGGGCCGCCTGATTTGTATCCCAGAACTTACAGGCAAATATTGAGTCCCAGGGAGTAAAGCCATGTTCCCCACAAGCCACGATATACCAGTTGCCGTTCGCCATCAGATTACCGACGTTCTGAATGTAAGTCTGGCCGACGCGATCCATTTGGGCATGCAAGCCAAGCAGGCCCACTGGAATATAAAGGGGCCAAACTTCATTGCACTGCATGAACTATTCGACAAGGTGGCAGAGGCTGCAACAGGTTTTGTCGATGACCTCGCAGAACGAATTACGGCCCTCGGTGGCGCAGCCGAGGGAACTCCGGCGGCAGTCACCGGGCGCACCACGCTTCCGGTCTATCCGTTGACGATTGTCACTGGCAACGATCACCTCAAACATCTGGTGAAGGGACTTGCCACGTTTGGTGCAGCCGTCCGAAAGAATATCGACGTCACGGCGGATCTCAAGGATGCAGGTACCGCCGATCTTTATACGGGTATCTCGCGTGATGTTGATAAACTGCTCTGGTTTGTAGAAGCTCATTTACAAGCCTAAGCCGAACAGGTACGGTGCGGCCGTTACGTAAGATCCCGCGCCATCAGCCTGAGGTCGGTTCTCTCACGCCAGCCGGAGCGCAACCAAAACTCTGCCCCGGCATCATTATCGGCAACAAGGAAAATGCTGCAGCGACTAATCCCCGCTGCGGTGAGCTTGGCCAAACATCGCTCTACCATCTCACGGGCAATTCCCTTTCGGCGGTGCGGCACTGCAACCGCCAAATGATAGAGGTAGCCGCGTCTTCCATCGTGGCAAGCCATCATAGCGCCCACGATTCCATCTGCCACGCGCGCGACGATTCCTAGCCCCAGGTTGCGGGCCAAAATCCGCTCAAACTCCTCGCGAGACTCCCCTGCCCTCACGCCTGGCGTGGTATTCCACAGTGTCATCACCGCCTCAAAATCTTGGGGCAGCAGTTCGGCAAATTGCACGGCTTCTAACGTCATAAAACTGCCTTGCTCTCGAAGAAGAAACTTCTCGAAGAAATCTCCCAACCCATCTTCACGCCAACTTAACCGTTTCTTCACAGCCCGAATCTTCAATATGAAGATTCCCTGGCCACTTTTCTAGGGGCAAGGCTTTCTTCCAATCACCTAGGCTGACTATGCGTCGCAACATTCTCTCGGCATTGCACCTCAAAGTCTACGGTCTGGTCGCCGCTACCCTCTTCATGACAGGCTGCGGTGGCGGAAGCAGCGGTTCCGTAGAAGACAAGATGCGTGCGGCCGCTAAAGCTCGAGCACAAGCAACCAAACCCGACGCCCCTGCCGACAAACCGGCGGCTCCTGCGGCTACTAATGCCAATGCCGCAGCAGGTGCCACCACTGCCCCCGCCGAAGCAGCAGCGACGCCCACTGCCGCCGCGACTACCCCGTCAGTGCCCGTCGATGCAACCACGTCCAAAGACCCCATGCCGGGAAATGATTTTGCCACTCCAGCACTCAGCCCGCAGAACGCCCCTCCAGAATCGCCCCTGAACATGCTAAATGAACCTGCCGAAGCTCGGCAGGAACAGTCCGTACAGAACCTCCTGACTTTGGCCGTTGGTTTTACGAAATATACCCAGGCCAACCTGGCAATTCCTCCGGTCGCCATAACCGACAAAAAGAGTGGCCGAGCATTGCTCAGTTGGCGAGTTGCGCTGCTACCCTACCTTGGACACAAAGAGCTTTACGACAAGTTCCATCTAGCGGAACCATGGGACAGTCCTCACAACATCACCCTGTTGCCGCTCATTCCCAAAGAGTTCCAATCTCCCGATCGCAACGATACCAACACCAACTATCAGGCTGCGCTCGCTGGTGAGTCCGCCTTTTCGAATTCGCCTACGCTGCTAAAAACGATCTCTGATGGGCCCGAAAACACGCTGGCCATCGTGGAAGTGGACAATGCGGGTGCCGTTCCATGGACCAGCCCGCGTGATTTTAGCGTCAATGCACTTAATGCATCGCAGGGTCTGCGCACCCTACGCGGAGGCGAGGTGCTATTCATCTCGGCCAGCGGCGAGGTTTCCAAAGTGCTGCGAACCGCTAAGCCCGGAACGCTAGATTCCTTGATCACTCCGCGTGGTGGAGAAGATCCCATCCCGAATTCCGTTGCGTCGCTTACTCCGCCCCCCGAAGCGCCAAACGCCGACGATCCTGGTGAACCAGGTGAGAATGGCGAATTGGCCGACGCGGGCCCACCAGGAATCAGCATGGCGGCCAACGAACTTCCTGATGCAAGCATAAACAGCCTGCTCAACAATGAGCCACAGCCTGTTAAGCTGCCGCTGCCGACGCAAAGCGAGCAGGAAAAGTCGCGGGGACTTCTCAAGGAACTCTACTCTTCCGACTTTTCATCTTTACGCACGGCAGAAGATCGACAGAACTTTTTGACCCACCTAATTTCTGAGGCCGAAAAAATCAAGGACAATGCCAGCGACTACTACGAGCTGTTGCACATTTGTCGCAAACTGGCCATCTCGCTAGGCAACGTTCAGGTTGCCATGAGCTCCGTAGATCGGCTCCACGCGATGTTCGCCTTAGAAGACCCGATGGGCCTGCGACTTTCCACGCTGCAAGAAATGGCTGACAATTCCAAGTCCGAGGAAATCAACAAAGCATTGGCCCAAGGCTCGGAAAAGCTGCTACTGGATGCCTATGAAAATGACCAGTTCACCGTTGCTCTTGCGAGCCTGGAAATCTACCAAACGGTGACTCGCGGCCGACTTTCCAAGGGTGAGCAATCGCAAATGGCAAGCACCAAAGAAGCCATGGAAGAAGCGCAAAAGAACTATGCGGCCGCGAGTAAAGCTCTACTGGTTTTGGCGACAAATCCCGGCGACGCCCAGGCCAACGTAACAGCTGGAAAATACTTGTGCCTCGTCAAAGGAAAGTGGGAAGCGGGCCTTCCAATGCTGGCACGTGGAAACGACATTCCCCTGCAGGTTTTGGCGCGTCTAGATCAAGAAGCCAAAGACTCTAACCAGCTGCTCTATTTGGCGGAAGAATACGTACGGGCTTCGATTGGCGTCAAGCAACCCTTCAAGCGTGGCATGCAGCTGCGAGCAGCTCGGTGCTACCACCTGGCGATTCAGAATTTGGCCAGCGGGCTTGAACGAGTAAAAGCCCAAAAACGACTTGCCGAAGCAGCTGCCTTGTATGGAAAGGCGGCCGTTGACCGCGCTTGCGGCATCATTCCGGGACAAACGACCGGCGTTTCGCAGGTCAAAGGCTAAAGGCCTCCGCCAACTCCCCCAAGAATGGCAGTTGGCAAACACGCTCTGCTCGCTAGGACTTGTCCTTGGCGGGCTGCGCTTCTTTGACAGGTTCCTTAGGCTTGCCGGCAGACTCTTTCGAACGCCGGGGAATTAGCACCAAGCGAATCTTCGTTCCCTTAGGAGGAATGTTTTCGGTAAACGCATGGAACAGCAAGCTGGAATTGGCTTGCGAGCTTTCGACCGGCAGGTCGAGCGTGGCGGTAGGAAAGTTCGACACGCAGATGAAGTCGCCCGAGTTCCCTTGGTAGTGCTTCTCTTTCGTCTCTTCATCTTCCCAAAAACCACTTCCTGCAAAAACCCAGTCGTACTGCATCGCCTTGTTGGTCTTGGCATGTTGCACCCATTCTTGGGCGCGAACCTTGTGCTTCATCCCCTTGGCATCGGACCACAAGACGAAGATATCAACGATATCTCCCGTCGCTGGCTGGTACTTCGGATTGAACGAGACCGGAGTTCCCGGCTTGGCCCCAACTGCCAACAGACCGGCGTGTACCTGCTCGGCAATGCAATTCAGAGAGACGACCGATTCATGCTCTTTAGTTCCCTTGGGACAGGCAAACATTTCCAGTTGCCCTTCACGCAAGCAAACCACACCATCGACCACAATGGCCTTCCGCTTTTTATCCAGAAAGACTTCATGCTTGGGAGTTAAGCGTACGAGGTCCTTGTTATCCTCTTGGCCGGCCTCAGCCGCAGCCTTGCCGATCGCTTCTAGATCCACGGCAGGCTTGGTATCCCCTTTTTCTGCCGCAGGCTTCTCCCCCTTCTCCTGAGCCAGGACCGACGTCCCCAGGCCACCAACCAACAGCACGGCGGCCAAATAAAACCAGGGCTGTAGCACACGAGTTTTCATAGCCAAACTCCCCAAAACGACTTGCAAGGGCTGCATTTTGACACGGTTCCTGGAGCACATTGCCCCCGCTAATCGTGGGTACGGCGGTAGGCAGTTTGAGTGCATCCATGTTACAACATTATTTATTGAAAACCTACAGGACTCTCTCCCCCCTGATTTCCGCCCACTCTGATCACTTCACCGAGCATGCAAAAGACCTCCGCCTCCTGGTATCGCAAAGAAGCCAAACTCGCTTGCCTTCGTCGTGCCAATACAAAAGCTAGTGAACAAATCGACGTCGATTTCTCCTATGAGGAGATGAAAATCACCGTCCGTGGCAGCGAGGGTGTTTTGTTTGCGGGCGAATGGCCCAGCACAACAACCTGGCAAGGAACGGTCCTGCCCGCCATTGACGACTGGGATGAGATCCTTTGGAACGATGACGACGATTGCGTCTACCTCGAACTGGAACGCACCTTGGACCAAGGATTTCGCCTCCAACGGCAAATCCTGTTGGCTCGCAAGGATCGGTTCCTCTTCCTGGCAGATGCGCTGCTGGCCCCCGAGGATGTGCAGCGCCCCACCGGCAGCACCCTCCATCATGCGTTTGACTTGCCATTGGCCGAGGGGGTCACTTCCAAGACCTCCAAAGAAAGCCGAGAGGTTACCTTGGCCACGGGTGGCAAGCGGAGGCGCTAACGTCGTTCCACTGGCCTTCCCCGAATGGCATGCGGAATATGCCGGCGGTGCGTTTACTACTGAAGCAGGCAAATTGCAATTGGCCGCCAACAGCGCCGGCCCCAACCTCTATGTTCCCTTGTGGATTGACCTGAAGGGTCCACGATTGAATATCCCGCTCACTTGGCGTCGTTTGACCGTCGCTGAAAATCTTGAGATCGTGTCGCGCGATGTGGCCGTTGGCTATCGCATGACGGTCGGTACTGCGCAGTGGCTCCTCTACCGCGCCTTGGTGCCGCATGGCAATCGAACGGTTCTAGGCAAAAACTATGCGACGGAGTTTGTTTGCACCCGCTTCCTCCACGATGGAAAGACCGAAGACATCTTCCAAGTCCAATAGTCTTTTTCATCCTGCAACCATCCTCGCTCCAAAGGCCGAATGATCATGGAGCCTCTCCCACCCAACCTCGCTTTGTCTGCAGAGTCGATGGCTCGATTGCAGCAAAACTTGGCCGAGGTACGGGGAAAAATGGCTGCGGCAGCGCTCCAAGCTGGTCGCAATCCTGCCACCGTTACCCTCGTCGGCGTGACCAAATATGGCGGCCCTGAATTAGCGGCAGGACTGTGGCAACTTGGGATTCACGACCTTGCGGAAAGCCGTCCGCAGCAGCTTTGGCAGCGTGCAGAAGAACTCGATTCTCTACCGAGCGTCCGCTGGCACTTTGTCGGTCATCTGCAACGCAACAAGGTTGCAAAGACGGTCCAGGTTTCCTACATGATTCAAAGTGGCGACAGCCTAAGGCTACTTGCCGCCCTGCAGGAAGCGGTGGCTATCAACCAAAAGCAAAAAGTCCTTTTGGAAGTGAATATCTCCGGGGATGAGAACAAGCACGGCTTTCATCCTGAAGAGCTAGGGCCACTCCTTCCAGAGATCGCAAAGCTTGACCGACTAGAAGTCTGCGGCCTGATGGGCATGGCTGGTCTAGATGCCAATCCGTCACAAACCCGCCAACAGTTTGAGAGCCTCCGGACTTTGCGAGACTCATTGCAGAATTCCGCTCCCTCTTCCATGAAGCTGACGGAATTGTCGATGGGAATGAGCGACGATTTTGAAGCGGCCATCTTGGAAGGAGCAACACTTATTCGCGTTGGCTCAGCTCTGTTTGAAGGGCTGATTCCCTGATGAGCGTCCTCCTCGAAATCGACAACCACCCCGAAGGGATCGTCATTCCAATCAAGGCACAGCCTGGTGCCAGCAAAAATGCCGTTCGCAGCATTCAAAACGGTCAGTTGCGGGTGGCAGTCACCCAGGTCGCAGAAAAGGGGAAGGCTAACAAAGTGGTCGCCGAGACCTTAGCCAAGGGACTGGGGCTGAAGAAGTCGGCCGTAGAGCTAATTTCTGGTCCCCTTCAGCCACAAAAGAAGTTCTTGCTGCGTGGCATCACTGCCGCTGAATTACTGGCCAAACTCAACGATTTATTTCCGGACAGCGTCCCAGACGCTTAAGGCACCTCTCGCTTGGCCGCACGTTTATAATGGTTGCGACTGGTACAGGTTGTGCCGCTTGGTTACAAATAGAATCGCCTCAGGGCCCGCAGGCCCCCCACTTCCAGCGCCCTTTTAAAAAGCTCGATACGATGCAACCGCTTCCCTACGTTCATCGCGTGGTAGACCTGACCGACCCTTCGAAGAATGTCCTATTTGGCATTTCGACCGAAGAGGCTCGTGCTGCGGTCGCTGCGGGAGACGCTCAGGCCGTTGGTAAAATCGAAGGACAGTTTGCCTTACTGGGCACTAGCGGAAAACTCGTGCGAATGGCGCGAAGTATCGGTCGCCCCCTTCGCTATTTCGTTGCCAAGCGAAGTGAAGGACCGTGCTTGATCGCCGCCGAACGAATCGACACCATCTATCGTTTTTTGCAGGCCGAAAGACTCGCGGATCAGTTCCATCCCAGCTACACACGGATGGTTCCCGCTCATCACATCACCGAAGTGGCACTCGTTGGCTGCCCCGACCCCAGCCCCAACTATCAAAGGTTCTTTACGCCAGCGCGTGCCTCGCTGCCACCGGATCTGGCATCCATCGGTGAAGCGTACATGCGTGCTGTACAGCATGCGATCGAGCAATGGCTCACCACACGTGCCACCAGTGGACCCATTGGCGTGGCATTTAGCGGCGGAATCGATTCAACGAGTGTCTTACTACTTGCCTACGACCTTTTGGTACGCAAAGGCCTAGGCCCAGCACGCCTCAAGGCATTCACGCTGTCGGTGGATGGCGGTGGTGCCGACCTTGCACAGGCAAGAGAACTCTTGCAGAGCCTGGGGCTAGATTATTTGCTGGAACCGGTTGAAGTCCAGTCGGCGGACGTCTCTTGGAAAGAGGCGGTGCAGGTGATGGAAGACTACAAGCCACTGGATGTGCAGTCGGCAACGATGAACTTGGCACTCTGCCGTGGCATTCGCCAGCGCTATCCGGACTGGAAATACCTTCTTGATGGCGATGGTGGTGATGAGAACCTAAAAGACTACCCCATCGAAGAAAATCCCGAACTGACCATTGGTAGCATCCTGAACAATTTGATGTTGTATCAAGAGGGCTGGGGAGTGCATGCCATCAAGCATTCACTCACCTATAGCGGTGGGCTTAGTCGCGGATACCTTCGCACCTATGCAACGGCCGCCGCCATGGGCTTTGACGGATTCAGCCCTTATACGTTGCCACAAGTGATTGCGATTGCCGAAGGCATACCTTTCATTGAACTAACCCAGTGGGACCATGACCGACTGTATCAGCTCAAGGGTCAGATCGTTTCGGCCGGGATCAAAGCCGTCACTGGGTTTGACATGCCAATCTTCCCCAAACGCCGTTTTCAACATGGCGCCGGTCCTCAGCAGCCAACAAGCGAACTCTTCCCACGTGAGACGCACCGCTATCGACGCCACTTTCTGGCCGGGTATGAGCAAGCGTAATGCCGTCGCTTCCTAAAATCACTCGGGCGCAGATTCGGGCTGCTCGTCCCCCCAAGCCTACCATTGATGCTTGGCAACCTATCGGCGTTTTTGTCGAGCCTGAGCGAACCGAGTCTGGCGACGTTCTCCCCGCATTAACCGTGCTTCTGACCGGAAAGGAATGCCCTTTCACCTGCCTGTTTTGTGACCTTTGGCAGCACACGACGGATTCCCCTACGCCTCGCGGCGCAATCCCGGCACAGATCTTCTGCCGCGCTTACCGCCCATCCCAATGTGCGTCAGCAGATCAAACTCTACAATGCTGGCAACTTCTTCGATTCGGGGGCCATTCCTGAAGAGGACTGGGACGAAATAGCCCTCCTACTGCATCCCTTTAAACGCATCATCGTCGAATGCCACCCTCGGCTGATCGGAGAAAAGGTTGTTCGTTTTGCAAAGCTTCTTTCCGGTCAACTGGAAGTCGCCCTGGGCCTTGAAACGATTCATCCCACCATCTTCCCTTGGCTACAAAAAGAATTCACGCTGGACCAGTTTGCCGAAGCGTGCCAGTATCTTCGAGAGTCGCAAATCGCCATCCGCGTCTTTTTAATGCTTCGCCCACCAGGACTATCCGAAGCCGAAGGGATTGATTGGGCGTTACAGAGCGTCCATTTCGCCGCCCAGCACGGAGCAACCTGCGTGAGCATCATTCCTACCCGAGGAGGCAACGGCATCTTAGAACAGCTTGCGGCGCAGGAGCTCTTTGCCCCGCCACAACTCGCTTCCATGCTGCAAGTGATTCAGCAGTACTCCAAAAACGCCCATCCCAACCTGCGACTATTTGCAGACTTATGGGACTTATCCAAAGCAGCGGTCAGCGAATCGGAGAAGCAACAATTGAAGCAACTAGAACACTGGAATCTCCATCAAACCCTTTCCCTAAGTGAGCGCGAGCCTCATGGATAGTACGTTTGATGTCGCCATCTTTGGCAGCGGCCCCGCAGGTAGCGTCCTCGCGATGACGCTTTGCCGCCAAGGCTTTCGTGTCCTGCTGATTGAGCGGCAACAGCACCCCCGATTTGCCATTGGCGAGTCCACCACACCGCTGGGCAACCTCATCCTGGAAACCCTAGGACATCGGTACAACTTGCCCGAACTGGTTTCGATTTCCGAGTATGGCAAGTGGCAGCGTGATTTGCCGCACCTCACTTGCGGCCTAAAGCGGGGCTTTAGCTTCTTCTATCACCAGGAAGGAAAGCCCTTTTCCACAGATGCGTGCCACGCCCATGAACTGCTGGTCGCTGCCAGTGCCGACGATGCTACGGCCGACACCCATTGGCTTCGCTCGGAAGTCGACCAGTACCTAATGGAGCGTGCCATTGCTGCCGGTGCAACTTACTGGGACCTGACCACGTTGCAATCGGCCGAGCGAACCAAATCCCTCTGGAAGCTCACCCTTCAGCGAAACGGCACGGCCGAAACGATTGCGTGCCGATTCATCGTTGACGCCAGTGGCCCCGGTGGAACCATCCAGCGACTATTGCAACCCCATCCCCAGGAACCATGCGCTGCCAAGCCCTTCCTGACGCGTTCGCGGTCGCTCTACAATCACTTTGATAACATGCCACGCTGGGAAGCAATCCTCCATCAAGCAGGGATTGCCACTACGAATCATCCGTTCCCTTGCGACCAAGCGGCTCTGCATCACGTCTTTGACGGTGGCTGGATGTGGGTCCTTCGCCTGGATAATGGCGTTGTTAGCGCCGGCTTTTCCCTTTGTCCTGATAAGTTTCCCCTTGCGGCCTTTCCAACTGCCGAGGCCGAGTGGGAGGCCATCCTCACTCGCTTTCCTGGCATTGCCAAACAATTTGAAGGTTCACGTATCCTTCGCTCTTGGGTTCGAACAGGCCCAATGCAGTATCGTTCAGCAGACGTGATCGGTGAGGGGTTTGCACAACTTCCTCATGCGGCTTACTTCCTGGATCCACTCTTCAGCCCTGGCATGGCGCATACCTTCCTCGCCATCGAGCGCCTCACGTTCCTGCTTGGAAAGCATCGAGGCGATTGGAAAGAACCTGCGTTTCAAGCGGAGCTGCAACAGTATGCCGGACGGATGCAAAGCGAGATGGATCACATCGACCAGCTAATCGCCGGCTGCCATGCTTCCATGAAAGATTTCTCTGCCTTTGTCGCGCACAGCATGCTTTACTTTTCTGGCGCCATTCTGCATGAAGAGGCTCGCCGCAAGGCTGCCAGCAGCAGTCCAGTCCATGCGAAGGGAGACGCTCCGCTCAACTTCCTCTTCTCACAATCTCCACTTTTGCAACAAGCCGCCAATGCCAACTGGCAATCGATCCATGCTTGGGAAGAGTCGCTTCCAGCGACACTGCAGGCCCGTGCCAAAACTCTGATTGACCAGTGTCAGGTAAAGCCACTTCGCTCGCCTCAACAACCTCACATGTACCCTTACTAGTCCTCGTCAATCGTTCCCACCCAACGGCCCACGCCCTGCCCCACTTCGACAAAAACCGGTTTGTCGCATAAGATTTAGGCTTCACTGCTGACGAAGACAGGAAAGGATGCATGCCAAGTCAAAATCGCATTGTTGCGCCAGGGCCCAACGACCGGACCGTGAAAACGGCGGATGGAGCCGTACTTACGGTTCCTCCAGGCTGGGTTCTTCTGCCGCCAGGAGACGCTGGGCTGACCCGACGCGTTAAAGCGGAAGGCCCCACGTGGACGGTACAGGAAAAGCGAGGACGCAAACTCTTTTCGCGCGGCGTTTGGGCCCCCCAAGAGCGGATCACTCGTCATCAGGCTGGCCTAGAGCAGGAACGTTCGACCGAACCCTACGCTAAAAAACGTAAGGCAGACGTCGTACGCCGCGAAAAAAAGCAATCGGCCTACGTCGAGGACTTTCGCGGGGCGGTGCTCACCTTTTTGCGATTTGCACCCCTCCATACGGAGCTTGCCGAAAGACTGGCCGATGCAGTGACCACTCACGCTACCCCGGTAGGAAGTGGAACCGTGGCTCGTACCGAGCGAATCCCGATTGAACGCCGCGCAGAATCGGCCGTAATCGCTTGGATGCGTCACCAAACAACCATGTATGATCAAATGAAGATCGCGCGGATCAAAGGGAAACGCCGCGAGGTCCGGCGTGAACTTGCCGAACAGTCACGCTCCCTTTTGCAGCGTTATCGCCAAGGCGTCCCCATAGCCATGGCCGTTTGCCCATTACAAAAGGCTTTGCTAGATAGTTCATCACGTCCCAGCAATGGCTCCTTGTTCGAAAGTGAATCGGATGCAGATTTGGATTGATGCAGACGCATGCCCACTGGATGCCAAGGAGCTGCTTTATCGTACTGCGCAAAAACGCCAAGTCTTTGTCACGCTTGTCGCGAACCAGTCGATGCACATTCCTCGCTCCCCCTTTATCAACCAAGTCGTCGTCCCCCAGGGGATGAATATCGCCGACCGCCGCATCGTCGAGCTCTTAACGCCAGGAGATTTGGTCATTACGGCCGACATCCCCTTGGCCGCCGACGTCGTTGCCAAGGGAGGCGAAGCCCTCAACCCTCGCGGCGAGCTCTATACGCACAATAATGTTGGCGAACGCCTTGCGATGCGAAATCTCTACGATGAGATGCGTGGCGGAGGGCAAGTGATGCGCGGTCCCAGCAACTACACGCCGAAGGATCGTCAGAAGTTTGCGAACGAGCTTGATCGCTGGTTGGTAAAATCGCTCCGCAATCAGCCCGCTGCGCCAATTCCAGAGCCACCCAAGCCGGCCGATGAGCCCCCGTCTACCTAAGGCGCAAGCTTGCGTGGCGGCGTCTTTAAGGTGGCAAGCCCACCATCGACACCAAAGACCTGCCCGGTAACCCACGACTGCTGCGGCTGCATCAACCAAGCCGCCATCGAAGCGACCTCTGCTGGCTCGCCCAGCCGCCCTAGCGGATGCATTCCTTGCGACGCCTGCGCCGCCATTTCATTCTTCCAGATCTTTTCGCTCAGCTTCGTCTTCACCAGCCCCGGTGCAATCACATTAAACCGCAGCCCCTTGTTGGCATACGTAGCGGCTGCCGAAAGCGCCAGCCCCGTTAACCCAGCCTTTGCTGCAGCAATCGCTTCATGGTTGGGCAGGCCGATCCGCGCGGCTGCCGAGGAAAACAAGACGATGCTTCCCCCTTGTTTCATCTGCTTTGCAGCGGCACGTACGACAGAAAAGGCACTCGTCAAGTTGACGGCCAAAACCTGCTGCCAATCTTCATCCGTGGTCAAGTGTGCCGGCTTAAGCAGGATCGAACCAACACATAAAGCCACGGCATCGAGTCGGCCGTAGTAGGCAATCGTTTTATCAAACGCCTGTTCGACCTCGTCGCTGACAGTGACATCCGCCACGACGGGAAGCCCTCCCACCTCCTGAGAAATCGGGGCCAGCGACTCCTGACTTCGCCCTGCGAGCGCAAGCGCAAAGCCCGATCCAGCCAGTGCCCGCGCAAGCTCACTACCAATGCCGCCAGCCGCCCCAAAAATCAGTGCAGTGGGTGCTGTAGAAGTCATCGGCCAACTCTCCGTTAGGCAGCTCTCTCGGATCCAATAAACCACATAGGTCCACTATACGCAGCATTTCTTCGTCGGCCAGCCTGGGCCGGTTAACCACTCAGTAAAAGGCCCCCATCAACTCCAAAACCAATCGCTATTTTCGGCCCTGCGCAGTTTGCTTGACAGCATTTTCTCCACACGACCTGAACCACCCGTTTATCAGAAAAAGCTCGCCGAAAGATTGTTTCGTTACGCGGGATTGCTTAAGCTCCTGAAAAGTCTTCCCCCACTTCAACCGCCCGGCATGCCTTCTCTATGACCCCATATGACCCTGCTTCCCATGAAGATACCCCTGGCCTTTCACGTCGAGAGTTCGGCCAACGACTAGCGGGCGCAGCACTAGGCGCTGCACTTGCCGGTTCACTCTCAGAAGGAATGATCCAGGCCGCCGAAGAACCGCAACCCTTTGGCAAGGAGTATCCCAAGCTGGATTCCCTTGCCAGCGGAGAGTGGTGGACCGCTCCCCGCCCCAAGCAGAACCCACCTCCAGCCATGGATGTGCCGCGTGACGAGGTCGTCGCATTCTCGCTCTACACGCAAGATCGTGGCATCTTGAAGATGACGGCACAACTTTTCCCTTTGAAGCCCGATGAACCGCGTGAGGCTCGGCTCGAACTCAAGCAGGATGGCACAAACTGGACCCAGGCAGCCACCGCTAAGGTCCTCTATCCCGGATGGAGCGCACACTTTCGCATCGAAAAGTGGGATGCATCGAAAGATGTCCCCTACCGAGTCCGTCACGGTGAAAAAGCGGCGTTCGAAGGAATCATCCGCCGCGACCCCATCGACAAAGACCAAATCGTCGTTGCGAACATGTCGTGCAACTCAAGCCGTACGACCGGACTGCGCCCGGAGATCATCGAACATTTAAAATCGCAAGATCCCGATCTCCTGTTTTTTGCCGGCGACCAAACCTATCGTCACACGGAACACACCGCCGGATGGATCGAGTTTGGCCTCCAGTTCCGCGACATCATCCGGGATCGCCCCACGATCACCATCCCTGATGATCACGATGTCGGTCATCCCAACCTCTGGGGCGAAAACGGGAAGCGAGCCCTCCGCCAAGACGGCGCCGATGGTGGTTACTTCTACCCAGTTGACTATGTGAACCTGGTGCAGCGGCAACAAACATGGCATCTGCCAGACCCCGTTGACCCTGCGCCGGTCGAACGAGGCATCACCGTCTACTTCACGCGACTGCGACTTGGCGGCATCGACTTTGCCATCTTGGAGGATCGCAAGTTCAAGTCGGGCCCCGACGGCAAAATCCCTAAAATGGGGCCACGCCCCGACCATATCAACGATCCAAACTACGATCCCAGAACGATCGACCTTCCAGGCCTGCAATTGCTCGGCGAACGGCAGCACAAATTCCTCCAAGACTGGACCGAGGACTGGACCGACGCGCAGCTCAAATGCGTACTCTCCCAAACAGCCTTCTGTGGAGCGGTCCATATGCACGGCGGCCGAAACGATCGTTTGCTGGCCGACCTCGACTGCAATGGTTGGCCGCAAAGCCAAAGGAACCGAGCCCTTGCAGAAATTCGTCGCGCCCGTGCGACCCATCTCTGCGGCGATCAGCATCTTGCGGTGGTCGTAAAGCATGGTATCGAGGCCTGGGGCGATGGCCCCTACGCGTTTACTAGTCCTGCACTGGTAAACACGATCTACGGCCGCTGGTGGCATCCACTCGATGAAAAGCCTGGGCCGAGTCCAGTCATAGCCAGCCCCCTCCCCTGGACTGGCGACTTTAAAGACGGCCTAGGGAACATGATTTCCATGCTTGCCTATGCCAATCCCCCTAAGATCAATGACGAGCGTAAACGCGCCGACGGATATGGCATCGCCCGCTTCAACAAAAAGCTGCGGACCGTAACCTTCGAGTGCTGGCCCCGCTTCTCGCCCGCGGCGGCTGATGAAAACGTGCAGTTCCCTGGCTGGCCAATCACCGTTTCCATCGATGACAACGATGGTCGTAAAGTCTTTGGTTACCTGCCGGAACTTCACTTTGAAGGTGTTAAAAATCCTGTTGTGCAGGTAACCCAGGAATCAACCGGCGAGATTCTTTACACCGTGCGCGTCACCGGCGAAGTTTTCCAGCCCCCCGTTTATGCCGAGGGGCAATACACGGTTAAGGCGGGACCTGATCGGCCTGACAAGATCAAACTTCTACACCTGCCCGCTTCGCAAAAAGGTGACGCAGGAACAAGAACAATCAAGTTCTAACGTCGTTCCGCATTAACAACTGGCTACTTCAAAAAGTCCGGCAGGTAGCCATCGCCAGCGGCGGGCTCTTGCTGCTGGCGAAGTTTAGCGCGGTCCTGCGCCTCAGCTTCTCGTAGGGCAATGTACGATCCCTGCATCAAACGATCTTCTTTCCCTTCACCCGCCTCAATGACGATGGCAGAATGGCTTAGCAGATGTTTTTCAACCACGTTGACGGCATAGCACCGCGCCTGACACAGGCCGCAGCCCACGCATTTCTCTGCCGACACCCAGGGAGCTAAAAATCCCGAGTCTTCAATCGGTGTTCCCGTATCATCCACTTCGGTTTTTACGCGAATGAACTCAATCGCGTTGTACCCGGCCGCAACACAGTCATCTACACATAGCTGACAAGCCTCACGTCCCGCATGCGGCAAGCAGGTGGGCAAATCCACTATCGCCAGCCCCATTCGGGCGACCTTCTTCTCCTCCAGTGGGATTGCTCGTATCGCCCCGGTTGGACAAACCTGACCACAGGCGTTGCAGCTCGATTCACACCCGGCCCAATCGGCCTTCACAGCTGGCGTCCAAAGTCCCTCTAGCCCTTGTTCAAACCCCAGCGACTGCAGCACATTGTTGGGGCAAGCCTTAAAGCATTCCCCGCAGCGAATGCACATGTCCAAAAACTGTCGCTCTGGCACGCTCCCTGGCGGACGCACAGGCACGGCCGTATTGGGGTCTCCCAGGTTTGCTCCAAACAGCTTGGTGGCCGTGGTTACACCAGCAGTCCCAACGATTGCCGCTGTCGTTCCTGCTGCCAGCGATAAAAACCCGCGCCGACCTAAAGCCGTTTCATGAGTCGGTGGATCATCCGCCAGCTTGATCTGCACCAGATTCCAGCGTTCCACAAACTTGATCGCCTGAGTGGGACAGACGCCTGCACACGTTTGGCACAAAGTGCAATCGGTCGTTCGCGTTGTAAAGTCAGGCTTGATCGCATCGAAAGGGCAAATCTCCACACACTTGTTGCAGTGGATACAACTCGACTCCACCTTCCGCTCACTCAGTCGAAACAGGTTTCCCAGTGAAAACACAGCACCACTTGGACAGACATACTTGCACCAAAACCGAGGCTTTAAAAACCCCAGCGACAACACACCAAAGAACAAAGCCAGCGAGACAAAATGCCCAGCATTCCAGGCAGGAACATTGTGCCAGCCACGTGTGGCCGCCGTTTGAAGAGGTTCAAACAGAAACAACATCCCCCGCGTGATCACCGGAATCGCTGCAACATAGCCACTTACCAAAATGCCAAACAACGAGCACAACAGCGTCCCCGCCAGTAAGTAATACTTCACATGCACCCACCAGCCCTCGTCAGGTACTCGCAAGCGTGTGACTCGCCTTCCAATGGTCCAGTCGAACAGATCAATAAGTGTTCCCAAAGGACAGATATACCCACAAAAACCTCGGGGAACCAAAACGGCAACCACCAAAATTCCCCCGGCACATACCAGCGACCAAACCCAGGCCTTGGCGGCCAGCACCGTCGAGATTGCTACCAATGGATCAATTACAAGCAAGCTCTCCGACGGCAGAAACTCCTTGGCCTGCAACGAATCGGCATAGTGCGAAGGCCAATCGGTTGGCCGCCGTTCCCCCAGCGTCCATGGCCCTCCCCCAGAAAACCGCAACTCCTCAAGCTTCTCGGGCGAAAATGCATCGGTCGGAGCCAGCGTGATCCGCTCCTGTCCAACTTTGACGACCTTCAGCGGACCGACATACCCTCGCTGCGGATCGGTTGCAGCAGGGTCGCTCGCATGCACGACGTCTCCTACCTGCAAACCCACAAACGGTGCTCCCTCGCGGGAAACGTCGATTTCGTTTGCTTCATTCGGCGAGGTCGGAACACAGTTAGCCCACACCCGCGCAGGCCGTGCGCTATAGGGCCAGCAGACATAGAAGAACAGCGTCAAAAACAGTGCAAAACAAAGCGATTGACACACCCTGCGCACCGGAGCCGAAAGCCATGTCGGCCCTATCCGCTTTAGCCATGCACGAAAAAGCCCTGGTTTGCCCGTTGTTCGGTCCGAAAACAAGGCAGCCGGAAGCAATCGCTTGGCCGTTTGCAACAGCAGACCATCTACCGGCGGCAACGTCCCCTTCTTTGGCTTGCGCAGGAAGGGCAGGAAAATATCCAGTCGCATCGAATCACTTATTTCCCGATGCTAGTGCCTTGGCCGTCGCGTTGATAATCGCTTCACTAGTGATCGTCGCGTTGCTTGTGGTCTCTACCCCTTTTACCCCTTGCTTGGCGATGATCTTGCTCGGGGTATCGGTCAGCGCGGAATAGAACTGCTTCTCTCGATGCTGAACCACACGCAATTGCTCAATTTTTCCCGCCTTCACCGTCACCGAGATCCTTACCGGTGCTTCATACCCTTGAGCCTGATCTTCATAGGTACCATCAGCCACCTTTTTGGGATCGGAAAGATCAAACAACTTGATGGCGGTGATCCCATTTTGCGCCCGATCTAAACTGCGATTGAATCGTCCGTTGGGCTTGTCGGGCTTGGGAAGAGCCAGCACTTTTTCGTACCACTGCAGCGCCTCTTTAGGCTTCCCCGCCTGACGGAATCCATCCGCGATATACATGTAGGCTTCGTCCGCACCGGTTGTGGAATCTACCGGATACTGCTTGGCCATTTGAATCGCCTTGGGAAGGTCCCCCATATCGGCCCACAGCTTAATTCCCACAACGCTGATCCGCTGCTTGTTGAGCAGTTCCATTGCCATCTGCTTGTTGCCCAAATGGTAATAACACCCCGCCAGCTTCACACACAAGCCATTGCCACCACTTTTCGGAACATCGGCCTGCCGCCACCAATAGGCCGCCCGTGCATAGTCCTGATGCAAGTTGTGATACATGCGTCCCAATTCAATCATCACCCGCTCTCGCTTTTCGGGATCATCCTTATGCAGAATGAGCAAGTGATGCATTAACTTCACCCCTTCGCGCCACTTATTTGGATTGGGGTTGATGACGTCCCAAATATACTGCCCCACATTCTTTTGATTGTCCCATCCGCCAGGCACTTTGTCGGGCCATGACATATCAAGGGTCGCCGGAAAGTTGTTGGGCGTATCCTTAAACCACTCTGGCGGCTCCCGCCCAACTTTATCAATGAGCGCATCGATCTCTGCCTTCGTGCGACGAACGACTTTTTCTGCCGATGCCTCCGTGGCATCGTCCACTGACTTCTCATTCACCACATGACGCTTATCGTTAATCGTCACCGCATGAATCGTACCTAGCGGATAGGTGCGCACGCTCCCCTTGCCACCTACGGTCACTTCCAGTTTGAGCGTTTTCTCATCCTTGGAAATGACCTTCCCTTCCACCTTCTTTCCATCCAGAAACTCAACCTCTGCTGCAAAACTTATAGAGGAACAAATTGCCAGTACCAACCAAGCCATCCCGTTGTAGATCGTACGTGTTGTCACGATGCCACCCCTTCCTCAGTCAGCGGAAAGCCCTTGGTCGATAGCGTTCTGCCATCCTTCAACACAAAAAACGCATCGACCCCTTCCATCGTTTGCAGTAGGTCCGACGCCCGTGAGGGTCCCAGTACAAAACAAGCGGTTGACCACGCATCCGCTTGCATGGCCGTCGGTGCCGCCACAGAGACGCTGGCCACTTCTTGCGGCGACTGACCTGTCACAGGATCGAAAACATGGTTGTATTGGCGATCTGCACTAAACGTGGTTGCATAATCACCCGACGTCGAGAGGCAGCGATCTTGAAGCTTGGCCAGGGCCACATAAGCATCGGGCTCACGGGGATGCTGCACCCCCACACGCCAAGCATCGCCCATCCCTACTTCACCCAGCGCGGCAAGCTCGCCCGTATCAATCAGGGCATGCTTCACACCATGGCTTTGCAGCACTGCAAGCGCCTGATCTGCCGCAAACCCTTGAGCAATGCCGTTGAGCGTCAGCTTGGTTCCCGGCCTTAACAATTGGATACAATCGTCAGTAACCTTTACTCGCTTCCAATCAACTACCGCCTTGGCCTTTTCGATCTCCTCCGCAGACGGCAGTCGCTTTTGCCGCTGCGCTGCCGCAAAAACTTCCCACAACGGCTGCACGGTTATGTCAAACGCCCCCTCGGACGCTTCCGAAGTGGCCAATGCCCCCTGCAATACCTTCACTAGGCTCGGATGAGGCTTCCTGAGCACGCCTGTGCGATTCAGCTGGCTGAGCTGACTCTCCACGCGATAGATACTCATGGTGGCTTCGACCTGTTCGATCGCAGCAAAGGCGGCATCAAGAGCACGATGGGCTTCCTGGGAATTCTCGTGCATCACCACGAGGGAAACCTTCGTCCCCAATGCCTGAGACGTGCGACGAAAGGCCAGCCGACCCTGCGAGTCGCGGCCACTTAGCAAAGCATACTGCCACCCGGCCCAGCCGAGCGATGCGCCCAGCCCCATGGTGGCAAACAAGAACCGGCGACGACCAGGGCGAAACATCAAAGCGCCTCCGAACGAGAGGGATTAACCCAAGAACTCTGCCGAGTTCTTTATCAGGTCCACTTCAGGAGCCGCATTGTAACGAAGAAAATCGAGAGGTTGCAACTAATTCCTTGCAACATCCCCCAGCCTAAGCCCTGCTGCCGCACAACGCCTGAAAGCAGTGCATCTTCGAGCTCCCTCACAAACTCCAGGCCGGCACAAAAAAAGAGCCGGACCTCGTGAAGCACGAAGCCCAGCTCTTGAAAAGACTCTAAAAAACCAAACGCCGACGTTACTTGTTTGACGCCAGCTTATTCGCGCTACTGCGATTGGCGGCATATCGAGTAGGCGTTGCCTGCCCCGAAGACTGCTTTCTCACAGAAGCCAACTGCGATTCCTTGGTTGCCCGGGCTGCAGCAGCACGAGCAATCCGCTGTTCCTTGAGCTCTTGCTTCTTCTCCGCCTCGGCCTGAGCCATTGCCAACTGCTGTTGATAGATGGCTTGTTGCATCTGGATCATCTGCGCCTGCTGCATTCGCATCGCCATGACCTGCTGCACGCTAATGACACCACCTGTACCACCACCAACACCGGCAATGCTTGTCTGTCCTGACTGCCCCTGAGACTGGCCCCGGCCGCCGCCACCATGCTGGCAACCGCCGCCGCCACCGCCTCCTCCACCACCGCCACGACCCTGAGCAAACAGCGGAGTTCCTGCCGCAGCTGCCATCACCAAGGCCAACACCAAGGCCAACACCAAAGTGAAATGCCTCATGTTCCTCTCCCTTTTGCGACGCAATCGGCCACTAGCAAAAGCCCCTGGACGCTAGTCCACGATTTTCGAATGTCACGTCGCTTCCTGAATTGTAGAAGTCGACCTCAGGAAGGCAAAGCAAATTCGCACCATCGCAAAAGCCTGCGGTAAGCAGCGACCAACGGCCATTTCTCCCCACGACTGTCCAGCATCCCGTCCACCCTTGGCCTCAGCGCCGCCCAAATCTCTTCGACCCTACCCCCGTACTTCCCCCCTAGGAAAGGGTTAACGAACCTTGCGCTCAAACGTCAAGACATCCCCCCGCCTCAACCGCCAAGGCACATTTTTCCCTTGATTTACCATGCAACCAGTAACATTTCCCAGTCTACCAGATGCTATCCAACAGACGGAACTAACCACCTTTTCAAGTGGAACCAACGGGTTACTCCATTAATTGCCAGGCGTCGAGTCGTCCAGGGAATAAATATCAAAAACCACGTTTTTTTGGTTTTTGACCTAGAAACCTTGCTAGCGTCTAACTAGTTTGCAACGGTTATTAGCAATTTAACGCGCGCAAAAACCTTGGTCTGAAGATGTTTCTAAGGGGCTTCGGGGCTCTAGTTTTTGACGCGCGTCGTTTAGCTACGCAATTCTGCTCAACCACAATGGAGTTAACACTGATGTCTCTTCGTCGCGCTCGCCGTAAAGCCCGTTTCGGTAACAAGCCCGTCGCAGCCCCTCGTCTACGTCTCGCCAGCCTAGAGAAGCTTGAAGATCGCTCGATGATGGCGATCATCACAACTTTTGGTGCAGGTCTACTGACTTTCACTGGCGACGGAGCCAATGACAAAGTCGTGTTGCAAGGTACCGCCACGGCTGGCACCGTCACCTATGACGATGGCAACGGTTTGGGCTCAACCACGCAAGCTGGCGTAACCCAGGTCATCTTCAACGGAAACGGCGGCGACGACTCGCTGATCATTTCCAATCCGGATCCCAACTACTTTGTTCCTACTGGCGGGATCACCTTCAACGGTGGCGGGAATAACGATGTCTTGACTATGGCTGGCGGTAACGCCGCTTGGTCGGGAAGTTACACTTCGACCGGAGCTAGCTCAGGAACGATCTCCTACAACACAGGCGTTCCCGGGACCCTCAATGTCAACTTCACCGGCGTGCAAACCGTCAACGACACCACGATCGCTGGTACCTTTACCACCAACACCAATAACTCGGGCTCTTCCGAAAACGTCACCGTCAAGGTTGGCCCAACGCTGACTGCCGTTTCTTCGTTCGTACAAGGTCCTGTTTTTGTCGACGGTGGCGACCGCGACGACCACGGTTCATTCTCTGCAAGCGCCAACCACGACGGCTGGTTGTTTATGCAACAGGCTTTGTCGTTTGTCTACAATTCCAAGGTAACCACCTTTGGTGCCGTATCTGGCGCTGGCACGAAGAATGTCCTTGCGATTGGTCTCCACGGTGGCACAGCTCAAAACGCATTCCAAAGTGCTGCGTCACTTGCCAAAGTAGGTGGCCTCACCTTTGACATTGTGACGGGCACAGGTCCGATTAACATTTCGAACGTTGACTTTTCGAAATACGATCTGATCTATGTCCCCTCCAACAGTGACAACACAACGGGTGGCATCACTGGCCCCGAAAGCGATATGCTCGCACTTCGTGCGACGGGTGTCGGCAGCATTCAAGAATATGTCCGGTCAGGTGGTGGTATCGTCTCTTTGACCGACGCTGATTCCAATGCGACTGCAGGCCCATTCGGATGGTTGAAGATCCCAACGGCTTTCACAATCTTTGACTATACAGCTGGCGGACACAGCGACCAATTGCGAAAAACCCCAGAAGCAATTGCCGCTGGTTTTACCATTAGCGATACAGAGTTAACCAACGGCATTCCGTATCACAACATATTCACTGGCCCCGCAGGATTTAATGGCCTAGATGTCTTTGTTAAGGATCGCGGCAACGACGGCATTGCCGGTAATGCAGACGATGGCAATGTCACCCTCGGCCAAGGCTCTATCAACGAAACCATCGGTGGTGGCGTAACCACGCAAATCAGCGGCAGCTCGATTACCACCATCAACATTGGCAAGAAGACGAACCTCGTCCTCAATACGCTAGATGGTAACGACAGCATCAACGTCGACGGTACAACAGTCTCGATCGATGGCCTGATTGCTCCGCTCGCCATCAACGGTGGCACGGGAACAAACGCCGTCAGCATTTCGGACTCCGCCGACCTAGTTGGTGATACCGTGGTGATCAACGCCTCATCAACAACGGGACTCGCCGGCGCTAACAACATCACCTATTCGAACCTCTCGTCACTTTCGGTAACCACTACCAGTGGTGATGACGCCGTTAGCCTCGACTTCACCTCTGGCGGTCTTACCTCCGCCTCCGTGTTTGGTGGCTTGGGGAACGATACCTTTGGCAGCCTTGCAAACAAGGTTTTGCCTAGCTTGTCCACGCTGATCTTTATCGATGGCGGTTCGCCCGTTTCCCCAGGTGCCAATCCGCTCTCTGGCAACTCCACCACGGGTGACGTGACCCCAGGTGACAAGTTGTACCTCGACATGTCGGCCGCTACAGGCCCAGTCATCGTCGATACAGTGACCGGCATTTGCGATTCCGCTTCGCACAAGCGGCTAACCTACAACGGCATCGAAGATGTCGATCAGTATGACAACGGCCAACTTTCTAACACCCACCAAGGCGCTCTCTACATCCGTGCAACGGAATCGGCGGACTACCTGGTGCTGAGTGGCCTTGCCGGTGGCAAAGTTCGCGTTCGCGTGAACAACACTTACTTCGGCGATTATGCTCCCACGACCAAGCTCGTGCTGTTTGGCCGTGCAGGCAATGATTACATCGCAACTTCTGCCATGTCCCCAACGCTTAAGTTGGAACTCTATGGCAACGAAGGGGACGACAGCATCACTGGCGGTCCTGCGGATGACCTCATCGTCGGTGGTGAAGGGCTAGACCGCCTTTCCGGTGGTCCAGGCGGTGCGGATGAGATCTGGGGCGACGTTTTGAAGGCCATCGATCCTTCCAATCCCAACCTAGACATCATGGCCACGCCAACCTCGGCCGCCGCCATTGCATTACGCCTTGGTCAATCCGATCACAGCGTCTTTACCTCGTCTGGCAGCGTCTCCTCTGGCATCACCGATGGAAATGACATCATCACCACAGCCCAAGGGGGCGGTGCTGATCGCATCTATGGTCAAGGTGGCAATGACACCGTCACGGCCAGTGCCCAAAACGATGTTCTGTTTGGTGGCGATGGCAACGACAACCTCTCCGGTGCCAACGGCAACGACTCCATCTACGGTGGATTGGGAAATGACAATCTCGCTGGCGAAGCTGGCAATGACATCCTCATCGGTGGAGATGGCAGCGACATCCTCAATGGCGGACTTGGTGAAGATGTCCTCATCGGCGGGCTCGGCACGGACACCGTTCGTGGTGATCAAGGCCGTGACATCGTCGCCGGCGGAACCGCCACTTACACCGGCGTCAGCACTGATGCGAAGGTCTGGGGAGACACCAGCGACGTTGCAATGCTGCAACTTCTCAACAACTGGGCAGCTGCTCTAGGCAATGGCATTCCATTCGCCAACCTTGCGGTAACTGCCGATGGCGTGCAAGATAGCCTCACCGGTGGCGACGGGACCGATGACTTCTACAACGAAGCCACCGACCTGCTGATCGACTATCTACCAGGCGATAACAAGGTCGCGTAACGATTGCCGAACTAGCCATTTCGGCAATAAACGGAAAAGCCCAAGGGCCTGAAAGCAATTTCAGGCCCTTTTTTCATGCCTAGAAAAGATCGCTTGGACCTCTGCCCAGTTTTCCTTTCACCTGGGGTTCGATAATCTAGGGGCTCACTTTTCTGATGACCTACTGTTCAATTTCGCGGGCTTTTCATGTTCAGTCGCATCGCCGAAAACTATCGTGGTAGCCATGTCGTCATTGTGGGGGCTGGTGGCATTGGCCGAGCCATCCTCGAACAAGTCGCACCGCTCGCGGCAAATGTTACAATCGCCGACCACAGCGCCGCTGCGCTGAAGGACCTTGCCGACCATCCCGGTCCGGCAAAAATCCATACGGCCCCGCTCAACGTACGTGATCCCCAAGCGGTTCAAGCCTTCTTTCAGTCGCTCCAAGGCTCTGTCGGTGCCCCAGACTTCCTGTTCTACACCGCCGGTGTTTTAAACATCGAGTCCTTTGCCGACACCACTTCCGACATCTGGACCAAGGCCGTCGAGATCAACCTAAGCGGTGCCTTTCACTGCTCTCATGCCGCATCAGAACTCATGAAGGCCAACCGTCGCGGCAGCATCCTGATCCTTAGTTCCATCGCAGGCACCAAGGCACGCTCCGGCTCCCGTGTGAACCCGGTCTACAATGCCACCAAGGCGGGGCTTGTGGCTTTCGTCAACGCCGCTGCCATGCAACTGCGCAGCTTTGGCGTGCGGATTAACTCGATCTCGCCTGGCCCCACGGCAACGGCGATGATGAACATCCAGCCCCCGCAAGTGCATGCAGCCGTCAGCGAAGTCACTCTCGACAACCGCATGAACAACCCGAGCGAAGTTGCAGAGCTAGCCCTGTTTATTGCCGCCCACGGTCGCTTCACCGGTGAAGACCTCGGCATGGGAGGCGGCGCCGGCCTAGGAGGTTAGCTACCCCAAGCCCTCGTAGTCCGTCGACACGGAATTGGCAGGCAATGTTTTAGGTGGCACTGGCAAGTTCCCCGAGCGAATACTTGGCTATTCTGGAAAAACCTGTTTCGGGGCTGGCCAGTGTGCCCCATGGGTCTCGAATGAATAGGGCCTTTTAGCGCAGTAGATCTACTAATACGGCGGAAGCAGTCGGCGAAACCCATGCATGAAAACCAGCGGCAAAAACAGACTGTTGCGTAAGACAATGCCTGCTGCTGATAACCTCAAACGATTAGATTTTGACACTTCCGTCTTACCCGTTTGAAGTGCGTCCCCCAATTGCTCAATCCAGGCCATGGAGCGGGGCCACTCCCAAATGCTACGTCGCCATTCCTCAGGAATCCCTTCCTTTCCGACCGCAGCCCCAACGATCCCTCCCACGAGAGCGGCGGTCGTATCAGTATCTCCACCACAATGGATGACAGCCTTCACGGCAGATCGATAATCCGTCGCGTTGGAAAGCCAAGCATGTAAAACCGCAGGAACGGTTTGATAGATGTATCCCGAAACTCCCTGAGCCCATCCCCTCGACGCAGCAAACTCCACCGTAGTTTCTCCCTTGGCCACGGACTGGGTCACTGCTTTCACCAAAGCAAGAAGTTCTGCCGCTTCACCACCAAGAGACAGCTCTAGCGTTTGTAGATACTGGTCACTACCAACCATTCTCTGCTTCGCGGCCAACTGAGCAGCAATTGCGATCGCTAATGCTCCATATTCGGCTTGGATATCCGTATGGGTTAGCCGTGTAGATACGCGGACAAACTCTCGCAGCTCACGCTCATCTTCGAGGGCAACTCCTAAGATTCCCGCGCGCATGGCCGGGCCATTTCCGGCCGAATGCACGCCGCTCTTTTCGTGGCTGGCCCCGAGCCAAAGTCGTAAGCACGCACGCGCGGTAGCTAGGCCCGTTCCTGCGGGCAAACCCGCAAACCACCAGCGCAAACGCCAAGCTAACGCAGGTCCAAACGGCGCAAGCTCATTACCCGTTTCCAATAGTGACTGGGCTACCATACAGGCATGCTCGGTATCGTCGGAAATCATTCCATACCGAAACACAAACCGCATGCGATCCGGAGCTCCCCACAGCCGCATCGCCCGTCGACGCGAAAGCCCTTCATAAGGCAGCCCCAACGCATCACCCACTGCGGTTCCCAGCAAGCAGCCGACAAAAGCATCCGCATTTGTCTGAGGCGAAAGTGCCATAAGCATAGGAAGCCAAAAGAACCCAGCGCACCTAAAAGCGACGCTGGTATCGTATCACTCCGCAGTCTTTGCCGCCAACATTTTGACGGCAAGGGTTTCGCAAGGTCGCTGGCTACCTACACCTTAAACAAGCGATTCTTCCCGGTTCCGCCGAGAAGCGTGTCATCGCCCAGGCCACCAAACAGCCAGTCATCTCCATCGCCACCGTTTAACGTATCATTGCCCGCTTCGCCATAGAGCCAGTCATTGCCGTCGCCACCGTTTAGCGTGTCGTTGCCAGCGCCGCCAAACAGCCAATCATTTCCCGCGCCGCCGCTCAGGGTATCATTCCCGAGAAAGCCATACAGAAAATCGACGCCGTCCCCGCCGTCGAGGGTGTCATTCCCTCGCCCGCCATGCAGCATGTCATTCCCTGCACCACCATAAACGGTAGAGGTAATCCCAAGCCCCGTCAGAATGACACAGTCATTTCCCGCCTTGGCATTCACGACAATGTTGCTAATACCGCTCAATGCGAAGGCACCCAGGCGAACGCCATTGTTCCAAACCACAACGTCGTTGCGCTGTAGCGTGAAGGTAATCGTATTGGCTTTGTCATTGCCGTAAACGACCAGATCGGTCCCAACCATCCCAGCCACGGCCGCACGATCCTGTACCTTCACGAAATTGGCCGTCACATACTGCCCCAGCGACTTGCCGGCCGCCAATCCATCCTGATTATCGAACTGATAATGGATACCGCCGTAGATCCGGCTCATGCCAGCCTCTTGGGCTGCTTGGCTGAAACTGGTAAATGATCGGGCCGAGATGGAGGGATCTTCGGAAGAGAGCGTAAATGAGATATTGTCCTTCCCAAAGAACCCCGCCAACACTGCCGCAGCGGCGCCGCTAAAGCTCGAATGCCCCGAGACATAGCTCGGGAACGGAGGCGTCGTCAACAACGGTGTCCAAGCGGTGTCAGCCGTCGTGTTGGCATTGCCGTCGGTATCTGCCGCACGAATCGCTGTAATTGGCCGCCAAACCTCCGTCGCATATTTCGTATTCCAAGCCATGATCGCTGCATCCGCCAGCGCAACGTTCAGCATCGCAAACAGCCGCGCATTCTGCGCCATCGTGTTCCCTTGCTGGTCAGCCACGACATGGGCCAATTGGTTCAAGTGCCCCGGCGGAGTGATCGTCCCAGCTCCATCAGCCCAAAACTTGGCGATGTTGGTTTGGTCCGTCGTACGCGTCGATCCCGTCGCCGCTCCCAAGGACTTCACTTCGTTGAAAGCGTCCGTGTACTGCTGGCTCGTCAAAGCGGGAACATTGCTTGGCGAGAACTGCGAGCTGCTCGTCATCGCAAACGGTTTCAGCGAAGCCCACTGCGGCAAGAGCGCAGCTGCCAGCGCCGGTGGCGTCGGTTGCCAAAAGCCTGCGCCGGTCTTGGGCGTGTAAGTAACTGTGGCCGCAGACCCATCGCCGGTCCGCAGCGCTAAGATTTGATCGGCAACATTATTTCCCAGCGCGATGCCGTCATTCTCCGCCTTGCCATCGGCAATAGCAGCCAAGTCGGCCGTGTACTGACTATCCAGCGTTGCCGCTTGCGAAGGAAATAGCGCAACGAGCACCCGATGTGCAGCCGATGCAACGGCCGCCTCTCGCGAGGCCGAAGGTTGGGCCAGCACATCCACCGCGTACGGCTGTCCAGTGCGATCAATGGCATTGAGTGAGTCATACACCGCCACCTGCAAGATCGCCAAATCACGTGAAGCAACTGGCGGTGGACTACTTGTCGCCTTGATCGCAGCCAATGCACGATCATTCCACGTAAGCACCAAATCCGACGCCATCATCTCGCGTTTTTCCAGCTGCTCAAACCGAAGGAGCTTCATCGCGACTGACGACCGACTCGTTTGACCACTTCCCTGTTTCCGACTGCGGACCTTGCCCATTCCCTGTTCCTTTTGATGCATGTTCTAGTGTCGCCACACTTGCCCTCGCCTTGCAAACTATTCCGATTAGCAAGACAGCGTGGCGTGCGAAGTCTGCGCAACATGCAAAGGCTACACAAAAACAGCCCCGCACGGCAATATGCATTCGGGACTTTGGAGGGCCAAAAGTAATGACAAAGAGGCAATTAGACTTTCCCAGAGCCCCAAAACCCTACAAAAACATCGCGAGAATTATGTGAAACACAACCGCTGAACCGCATCCCATCTAAAGTGCTTGATGGGTTACACAGACGCGTCATGTCACGCGATAAGAGCGATAGAAGTCGGTCAAGAATTGACCGTTGCCAGCTTACTAACCCTTTGTGTTATCACGTGGCAAATCCAGAAGCCATTTGGGGGCAGGGATGGCCTTAAGTCTCGCAATGACCATCAGCACGCCAGCCAATATCACCAACAGCGGAATCTCGACATCCAACGAAAGCTTCATGGCTTGCCGCATAACAGACAGAAGACTTGCCGCAATGAAGAATGGCCCGACAACCACTGTCACCTTATCGACGCCGCTCAACACAAATGTCAGAAGCCCAATCGCCACAAGGCTAAGAGTCCAAACCCAACTGATTGCTGGAGCGATCTCCAGCGTGGTCAATAGCCAACCCGTTCCAACGGTAATCAGCATCGCTGGAACAAGCAGTGAGAATCTGTCCGAGCTCATAATGCTTTTCGCACCTTATTAAATCGCTTGCTCTCGACCTTAAAACAACATTGGACCAAACGCTCACCACTGCCGCAACTAAGCATGCAATCGGCCCGAGCAATATTCTGCATGCGAAAATCAAAGCTTTTTAGGGCTGCGGCACGAAAGATATCGCACCCAACAATCCTTATCAAACTCGTTTCACGCTCCAACGATAGAGACCCTGCATTCTGTAAATCGACACCTGCAGAACACTCGGCAGATAGGCCAGCACTTTCTGATAGCCTGACTTCTCTTTTGAATATTGCTCATCCACTTGAATATTCTGTCTTCAGGAACATCAATGTGAGCATTGCAAACCGAGTCGAAGATGCCTTTGACAAATTTACAGGCGAAGACGCAGATGGAGCACTGATCCCTTGTTCAATCGCGATCGATGCTACAGCACAAAAGTTTTATGGAAAACCTGGCAGAGGAAGTTCCAAAGCATTTATTCGGGACCCAATCAAGCCGAATATTTCCACCTAATAGAGAATCGCTACACAGCCAGAATGGCCAAGACACGCGGTATTACCATCCGCGCAAAAAAGAAGGTCTGTACAACCCTGTGTACAAACCAAAAGTACCCCCGTGGTGATTCGAAGGTTTGATGCAAACCGTTATGGTATCAACTACTTGCGACAACTCGAAAACGATAGCGGTGCGCGATCCGGTGCACGACCTGCAATTGCAGACGCCACCCCCCCCGACGATCAGCAAGCCGCCGAGCTTCGTTTGCTGGAACTGGCATGGCCCAAGCTATCCGGCCGCACACACCGGCGCATTCTCTCGATCATTCAAAGTTGCGACAGGAAGCAAAGGCCGCAGGCAGACTTGTGATTGTCCCTAGTTAGAGACATTGGCCGAGGGTACCAAGAAAGGAGTAGCCACCGAGGAATACGACGGCTCGTGACCATCGCTATAGATTTCGCCCAATCACCGAGGGAGGAGGTAGTGACTGGTCTCGGGAAAGCCTTTGGGAAGGGCAAGAGCTCGATTCAGCCATCGATGCTCAACACGACCACCAATCACCCGGGAGCGGTGCGAACCCATGGACATCATGGCGTTGGACGTTGAGGGACGTACGGTCACCGAATGCCCCTGGAAGAATGGTCGCCTACCCAGCACTATGGAATTCGACATACAAGGTGCCCAGCAGGCCATGCCTACCAAAAAGAACGTCGATGACGATGAACTAGCCAGCTAGGACTGGGTGATGGTGATCAATTCGATATCCTAGCCGTCTAGAACGGGCCAAGTAATCAACGCCTGCTGGATTTTGGTTGTGAGAGAGAGGTAGACTGTCGCAGATTAAATATTCCACCCTCGAAAGCCAGCCATGATCTCCCGTCCTGCTTATGCCTCTGCTGTGATGATCGTTTTAATAGCGGCAGCGAACGCATTCGTCGCGAGTCGAAATGGCCCGGAAGAAGGAAGTGTCACCGGCTGCATTCTAGTAGGGCTAATGTGGGGCTCTATACTTGGGCAGATCATTCTTTCGGCGGCTTGGGTATCGCTTGGACCTCGTTCGCGAAAGGTCCGAACCTCGCTGGCAATTCTCTGGCTGTTAACCGTAATTGCTGCCTTGGGAGTTGCTTTCTGTCACACCAATGAATCAAGTGAGCTAGAGCGAGTTACTTCACTTGGGATAATTGCGTTGTCGCCAGTTGGGTTATGGTTGCTGATTCAATTCCACCTTTTCATTTTGTATTTGATTACTGGCCTGCACGTGGAAGATGCGGGTCTTTCAGGGGCCACATCGGTATTAAAGAACAACACCAGCATCGTACAAAAGGTCGTTGCGTTCGCAACAGTGACAGGGCTATTATTAGCCGGCATCAAAGGATCGATCGCATTCCTTCTCGAAGGCAGAGGAGACGTTGAACTTCAAGACGTCGCATTCGTTATACTATCGCTCTCGCTCATGATGCTCCCGCTTTTACTGGCGTTACTCATTTCCCCTCGATTGTCCGTGGCATTTGTCATTGCTATTGTTGTTGTGGTTGGCGCTACAATGATGGAGGTATTTTCGATGAAGGACGGGGCTGGACGAATAACCATAGAAAATACTCTCAGTGTTGTAGCAACGAACGGAGTGGCCTCACTCTGGATGCTCATATCTGCAAGCTTGCTGCAATGGAGCGGCTATCGATTGAACATCCCACAGAAAATAGCCGGCGCTGCCGAGAATGCCGCAGTTCAGAGCGAGTGACACCTGCTCCCTTCGAAGTGACCTTTTAAAAGGTTGCCCAGTCAGGGGCAAGGATCTAATTTCGCCCAAAAGTGGTTGGGGGTACTTAAAAAGTTGGCATCCACTCACCAAACGACGGCTAGTGACCCTCGCGATAGATTTTGGCAATTCAGCTAGAGGGATGTCCTTGGCTGCGAGCTTGTCCCTCTTTGACAACGTCACAGCATGCCATCAAACATGGATTACAATCCCCCACACTCCCCGGTCCATCCGAGTAGCGAGCACTCTCTCGGGAGAACGTCTCAGAGGAACTCAACCAATCAACGCAAATCGCCACCGAAGCCACGTGTTTATTTTTGCACAGGATGGGTGCGAAATCCGGTGCACTAGTGGTGCAAAATCCGGTTCAGCAGCCTGCTACGGTAAACGCCGCTAATTCGCAAGAGAATCAATCCAGCCGAGAAAACTCGAAGAAATGCTGGGTATTGCGAGATGCAGAAGGTTCGCAGAGGGCAGTGCACAAGCGAACAGTACCCCCAAGGGGATTCGAACCCCTGTTACCGGACTGAGAACCCGGGGTCCTAGGCCTCTAGACGATGGGGGCGGACCGAACAGTCAAACTTGCGGCCATCTTCCTCAACGTTATCGAAGAAAACAGCAACTTCTCAGGGCTTTGAATGTGACTGCCAAGGGGCACTTTGTCAACACGGCAGGAAACCGCCCCCTTGGCAACATCGTCGTAAGGTACGGTACAGCAACACCTTGCGGCGAATGGCCCTAGGCCAAGAAATCCTGGCAGCAGAAGCCCCCAAGCGCACTTAGAAGTCGGCCGCAATCTCGGCCAATACGGCCGTCGCCTGGTCAATCTCGTGCAGGGTCGTCGTATGCCCCAAGCTAATCCGGACGGTCCCCTGCGGGGCCGTCCCCAGGGCCGCATGCATTCGTGGGGCACAGTGGATTCCACTTCGCACCTGAATTCGGGCCACGCTGTCCAACAGTGCTGACAGCTCCTGAGGAGAAACCTGCGGGATCGTGAACGAAGCAATTCCTACCCGGTCATCGGTCGCCGTAGGCCCATGGCGAACAAGCTGCCCAATCGCGGCTAGTTTGTTCTCTAGATAGAGCAGCTGCTGGTGATGTTCTTGCGCGATCGAATCCACACCGCGGCGCAGCACTTCACTGACGCCTGCCTCCAAACCAAAGATTCCTGGCACGTTCAAGTTGCCAGATTCCAACCGGTCCGGCCATTCCATCGGCTGCTGCTCTTCATCGCTCCGGCTCCCCGTTCCTCCTTGGCGCACGGGAATGATTTCCGCCTGCGCCGCGCACCAACATAGAGCAGCCCCATCCCAAGCGGACCTAGTAATCCCTTATGCCCTGGCGCCGCCAAAAGATCAAAACCGATTTGCTCGGCATCGAGAGGAACAACCCCTAGCGACTGTGCCGCGTCCAGCAAAAAGTAGACGCCCGCCTCACGAGCAATCTTCCCAATCTCCTTTGCCGGCTGAATGGCCCCTGTCACATTCGAAGCATGCACCAGCGCAACAAGACGTGTCTCTTTGCGAATCGCCTTTTGCAAATCTGCCGGATCAATCCTTCCGTGAGAATCAACCGGAAGGTAAGTGACTTCGACCTGCTTCGTTTCACGCAAGTGATGAAGGGGTCGCAAGACCGAGTTATGCTCCGCCGCCGAAGCAATCACATGGTCGCCCGGCCGAACCAAACCATGAATGGCAAGGTTAAGCGCATCGGTACCATTCTGCGTAAAGACAATATGATCAGGCGTCTTCACACCGATCAGACGAGCCAACTTCTCACGACACTTGGCAATGGTACTTTGCACCTGCATCGCTTCGGCATACGCGCCGCGTCCTGCTGGTGCGCCTAGGTGCCGCTGATAATGATCCATCGCGGCATAGACCAACTCTGGCTTAGGCCAACTGGTGGCAGCATGATCCAAATAGATTCGTGGTGATTCGGACACAGCCAGCACTAGCCCCCGATTTGGTACATGGCGCGCTCAGGGCGATGAAAGCCCTCATCATCGATGCCGTGCCCAGGCTTCTTGGCCAGCACGCAATCACGCACCAACTGCACAATCTCTTCACCACTGGCATTGCCGCGAAGCAGCGCCCTCGCATCCCACTCGACCGTTGAAAACAGGCAATTTCGCAGCTTTCCCTCGGCCGTGATTCGCAGCCGATTGCAGTCTTCACAAAATGCCTGCGTAACCGGATTGATAAATCCCAGCGTCCCTGACCCATCGGCAAAGTTATAGTCCAAAGCAGGCTGGCTGGCATCAGGCCGCACGGCCGGCACCAACGGACCAATTGCCTCTTCAATCAATTTGCGAATGGCCTCTCCTGAAAGCACTTGCTCGGCTTGCCAATTCTGCTCAGCATCCAGCGGCATGAATTCAATGAACCGCATCTCTAGCTGCTCTTGTCGAGCAAATTGCGCAAGCGGCACAATCTCCGGCTCGCTCAGGTTGGCAATCGCGACTGCATTCAGGCGGATCTTTTCAAACCCGACACGTTTGGCAACTTTAATTCCATCCAACACACGATCAAGACCATCGCGCCGCGAGATCTTGCGAAAGGTCTCTTCCGTCATCGCATCCAGGCTGATGTTAATCCGCTTCAAGCCAGCCTCTTTGAGAGACTCCGCCTGATCCGCAAGCAAAATGCCATTCGTGGTTAACGCCAGGTCTTCCACACCTTCGATCTGAGCAATTCGTTTCACCAAATCCGAAAGCCCAGAGCGCACCAGCGGCTCTCCTCCGGTCAAACGAAACTTTCGCACGCCCATAGGAACGACCAAACGAACAAATCGCTCGATCTCTTCAAAGGTCAGTATCTGATCACGCGGCAAGAACTGCACCAGCTCGTTGGGCATGCAATAAAAGCAGCGAATATTGCAGCGATCGGTCACGCTGATTCGCAGGCTCGTATGCACACGGCCCAGTCGATCAATAAGGGGTTCAAGCTTCATGGGGTTCACAAACAACAAGACAAACGGCGAACAACTAACAATATCGAAACGGCTTCTGCTTAACCGGGCCCCTGTGAAAGCCCCGGATGGACCCACTCCGTAGCACCGTCAACCCAGTGTTCCTGCTTCCAGATTGGCACATCCACCTTCAGCGTGTCAATAAGCCACTTCCCTGCTTGAAAAGCTGCTTCACGATGCGGACTGCTCACAGCGATAGCGACGCTCGCTTGCTCAAGCGGCACTTCCCCCAGCCGATGCACGATCACACATTCAACAAGTGGCCATTGCTGACGAGCCTGCGATTCAAGCTCCGCCAGCTTCTTTTCCGCCATTTCCGAATAGCACTCGTAATGTAACGTCTTGGTCTGCCGCCCCTTGGTGAATTCACGGGTCGTTCCCAAAAACAACACCACGGCCCCTGCTTGCGCGGATGAGACCTTCGCCAAGACGGCCGTCACATCGATCGGATTAGGTGTTAATTCAATCATGGCACTCGCCTTTAGCCACCACTGACAGGCGGAATGAGGGCAACTTCACTTTTTGCATCCAGCGGCGTACTCTCTTTGGCAAAGTCTGCATTCACGGCAAACCGCACATTCGCAATTAGCGCTGACAGGGCCGGCACTTGAACCGCCAGGGCCTCACGCAGCGCCCCCACCGTGGCAGGCTCAGCCAGTTCGACCACACAGTGATCTGCGCCACTCGCTCTTTCGCTACGGCAAATAGTTTCACTTGGCACTGCATTACAAAAACCGTTTCGCCTGTCTTCCAGCATTCAATCGCAATTTACGTAACCGTCAGTTCGCTTCCACGCGTCAAAAACAGACGCTCAATCTCGGGCATCAGCCGATAAGCCAGCGCCAACACCTTGAGCGGGTGCACGGTAGGCTTGGTCGTGCCCTGTTCCATCTGCATCTTGCAAGCGCTGCATTCCGTCGTTCCTAAATCGATGGCCGAGTCACGCAGGGCAGAGATCAACCCCCATCCTGCCCGCAAGCTTTCGCGATAGTTCTCACGCTTCAGGCCAAACGTCCCTGCCATTCCGCTGCAACCACGATCCAGCCGCTTCACCGTAAGCCCCGGCACCAGTCGCAGCAACTTCTCTCCAGGAGCACTATCATCCAACGTCTTTTGATGACACGGCAGATGATATCCCAGCGAAAAGTTCACCGGACGCAAATCCAACTCTAGCTCTCCCGCTTCGTGCATCTTCCAAAGATAGCCGCACGCTTCTTCAGTATTGTCCGCCACAAAGCGTGCATCATCATCTTCAATCAGGTTGGGATATTCGTACTTCAAACACGCCGCAGCGGCCGGCTCGGTCGTCACAATCTTGTACCCCTGACGTACCGCATCCGCCAAGATGCGAACATTCTTTGCCACAGTCGGACGCGCTCGATCTAAATCGCCCGCAGTGATCTGCGCCATCCCCGAACCTTGCTGTTGCGGATGCACATAGACCGCAACGCCATTGTGCTGCAGTATAGAAACAAACGCTTCCGCCAACTCCACATCAAACCAAGTGGCATAGGTATCGACAAAGTAAAGCACTTTGCGCCCCGTTCGCCGTGTCGGGCGAGTCAAACGTCGCTTCTCGGCCCAGCGTAAGAAACTGGCCGAGGCCAGCTTCGGCAACTTTCGTCCTTGCGCAATCCCCGTCATCTTTTCCAAAAGCCAACGCGTTGTTCGTCGTCGCAAAATCCAGTTCGTAATCGGGCCGAACCACATCCCTAGCCGACTGAAACCTTCTAGTCGACTAAAAACCCAATCGGCCGTATCTAAACCATTGGTCGCTACATACTGGGCCTTGGCCTCAATCATCAACTTCGGAATATCGACACCGGCCGGACATTCCAAGCGACACTGATGACAATTCACGCACAGGTCGGCAATATCCTTCATCCCCTCGCTGGACAAAAACGAAGGAGACATCTGCCCGCTGGCCATCGATCGCATCAAATTCGCCTTCGCGCGGGGCGAAGCTTCTTCGGCAGGCGAAAAGCGAAAAATCGGACACATCCGCGTTTCCGGCGACTGCGTACGGCAACGCCCGCAACCATTGCAAGCATCGGCCGTACTCGCCAGCGTTCCATTCCAAATCAGTTGCAACTCAGAACCAATCACTGCCGGCGCCAGGGGGGGCTCATGGGGCAAAGTCGCAACCCCCGCTTCCACCTCGGCAATCACAGGCTCGGGCAAACGACCCGGAATTACCCGTAAGTTCTTCGTGATCGGCTGCGGAACATCGGCAACCACCTTGCCCGGATTGAGCAAGTTTTGTGGGTCAAAGATTCGCTTCACCTCACGAAACACATCATAAAGCGCCCCGTACTGGCGCTTTACAAACCAAGTACGGCTCAGGCCACAGCCATGCTCACCACTGATGGTGCCATTTACTGCCAACACTTCCTCATACAGGTCCTTGGCCAAGTCCTGCATGATGCGAACATTGGATGGACTTGCCAGATTGAGGAACGGACGAATGTGCAGCATGCCATGCCCGGCATGGGCAAACAGTGAAGCGGTCACTTGATGATTCTTGAGGACATTCTGCATCTGCACCAAGAACTCCGCCAAGCGCGAAGGGGGCACTGCAATGTCTTCGACAAATGGAATCGGACGCTCCGCCCCCTGCACACGAAACAGTGTCGGAGAGACACGCCGTACCATCTTGCGAAACAGCTCAAACTCTCCCGGCGCAATGGCTAAGTGATAACCAAAGGCCAGCTTGCGTTTTCTTTGCCAGCGCTGGGCCACTTGCGAAAGACCATCCACAACCGGCAATGGATCATCCGCCTGCATCTCAATTAGCAGCATCGCTTCCGTGTCTCGCGGAATCGCTTGGGCATATCGCGGATCCACATCGCGGGCCAGACTCAAAATGCGACGATCCAACAGGTCACAGCCAGACAAACCGAGTTCAGCCGCCTCTTCCGCTGCCTGTGCTGCCGCTTCTAGCTTGTCAAAAAAGACGAGGGCCATCCCACGGTGCGGCATCACCCGCTCCGTGTGTAGAGTCGCCTGCGTGATCAGGGCCAACGTCCCTTCGCTGCCTACAATCACCTTCGCAAGGTCAAGCACTCCATCCTTCAGCACATCATGAATTTGATAACCACAGCGATTCACCCACGCTTTTGGCTGGCAAGCCTGAATCGTCGCCTCTTCCCGCTGGATCAAATCAGCTAGACGCCTGACCAACTCTCGTCGTCGGGGATGCGGATCCACCGCTGGATCGTCGGTCACCACATGCTGCGAAGCCTCAAACGTTTCGCCGTCCGCCAACACCAATTGCAAACTCTTCACATGCCGACGAGCCGAACCGTATCGCAGCCAGTTACTTCCCGAGTTATCCAGGGCCAACACGCTGCCCATCGTGGTCACGCCCCCCGTCGCCGGATCAGGCCCAAACTGCCTCCCAAACGAGGACAAATACCGATTCAGCTGGCCAAGCACTACGCCGGGCTGAACCGTGACCGTATCGCCATCCAGGGAAACGATGCGTCGCATCCGGCGGGAAAAATCCACCACCAGCCCTGGACCTAGCGACTCTCCCGCAAGGCCTGTCCCGGCACCGCGGGCATGGATCGGCAGCAAGTTCTCCGTCGAGTAGCGGGCAATCGCTTGCACGTCGTCACTACCGCGCGGACGTGCTACGCCCAGTGGCACAATTTGATAGATACTCGCATCCGTCGAGTACATCTGAACGAAGCTATCGTCGCAGCGAACCTCACCACGCAGCAAGCCGCGCAGATCTGCTTGAATTCGCTCTTGCTGCTTGTCCATATAGTTGGGCAATCTGGTGCGAAACGGCGACTAGACTCTTGGTTCAGACTTGGCGGTCCCTAGCTCCACACTTTTGGCCTGTCCGCCAGCCTGAGCTAAGCGAATGGCCTGCTGGCGATACTTCTCATGGGTTTCCAAATCGAACCCTTCATGGTCTTCCAAGCCCGGCACATCACGATACTGGGCCTGACAGCGATAGCATTGCAGCAAGTTGCCTACGCAGGCATATGCCACCAAGTCAATCAAGGCCGCAATGAATAGCGACACATACGCGCCGATGGGCAATCGGTAATACCAAAAGATGCTGCTCACGACAGCAGCAATCACAACCACTGCTACGCCCAACCGCTGGGGAAAATTCTTCCGTACAAACAGCTCTTCGCTGGGGCAAACAACACAGCCCACCAACTTCCGGGACGGTGCACCGGGCTTTTGGTCGGTACCCGCTCCTGCCTCGATGATCGCCCCTGGGGGAATGAGGATTCGCTGGCCGCAGTGATTGCAACCAACCTCTTTGACCCCTTCAGGCAGCAGCGCAACGGCAGTGTGATCACAGGCCGGGCAGTTATACGTCACGTTCATCCGCGAGCATCCATTTTCAGAGAAGCCATCGCGACAGGGATCACCTTTTGGCCTTGGCCAGACGGCTACCGCTCTTGGGTACTTTTTGGCCGCCAATCCCAATCGGACAACAACCTCTGATTATAGCGGCCAACCACCCCTTAGTGACATGAGCTGGCCGGTCAACTCGCCGATAAACGCGAGAATTACCCCCGCATAAAGGATGCCCGTTGCACTTTGCGTGTTCGGAATCTTTAGCGTCAGCCAGGTCATCCAGGCCATCCCTAGCACGCTCACCAGCCCTGCCAGCCAGCGTAGGGACAGGAATACGATCCAGCTGACGTTCACTACCCCCTCACGCTGCGATTCTAGGGCCGCACAGGTGCCGCTCAGCAGCATTCGGGCTACTACCGCAATCCCTATCGCGACAACCAGCCGTTGCAGCGGGGCAATTTGCATGGTGGGGGTATTGAGGTACCAGTGCCCCAGCAACATGGCCGTGGTAACCGTTCCCAGAACACAGCCGCTAGTGATCCGGTCAAGCACACCTGCCCAGCCTATCACTCCCAGCCCTTCGGTCACGTTTGGCACGCGCAGCAAAAGTGCCCCCAGCGATGCCAGCACCACAAACAGCAAACAGGCCTTCCCCAGCACGGCCGCTTCATACATCCAGATGACCGCGCCGACATAGCTAACAATCGCCACACTAACCAACAGGCCAAATTGCAAACGCTCCAAATCTCGCAGCCCCTGCAACGCCGCCGAGACCGATTCGCCTTGTACCGGAGGTGTAGAAATTGGCACATACGCAACCAGTGCCGCAAAGGTGGCAAGTCCCATCAGCACCCACAGGTGCACGCGAAAAAACCCGCTCGTCACTAGGCGCGACGAAGTGATGAACATCGCCAGCCCAATGCCAAAGATCAATCGCAACAAGAACTCAATCAGGATGAGGGCAAACACAGCAACCTTTCCATCCTTCTTCCCGTCTTCAACCTGCCGTCAAATCACCGAGAAAGGACAAACGATTTTCCAAACCAATCCAAGAGCCCGAACTATTTCCGATCTCCATAGATCAGCGTCATCAATTCCGCGCGCGTCGAAATGTTCGTACGGAACAAGCCTTTCATCGCCGAAGTGACCATCGAACTTCCAGGCTTCTTCACGCCACGGATCGTCATGCAGCTGTGGCTCGCTTCAACCACCACCGCAACTCCCTTCGCGTCGAGCTCTTCTTCCAAAAGCCGAGCAATCTCTTGCGTCATGCGCTCTTGGACTTGGGGGCGGCGGGCAACCACTTCCACCACGCGTGCCATTTTCGAAAGGCCGATCACCTTCCCCTTAGGGATGTAAGCGACGTGCGCTTTCCCCGTGAACGGCAAAAGATGATGTTCGCACATGCTAGAAAAACTGATGTCGCGAACCAGCACTACTTCATCGTAGTTCTCGTTAAAGAACTTCTTGAGGTGTGCTCTCGCATCCTGTCGCAGGCCACTAAACATCTCGGCATACATCCGAGCCACGCGAGCAGGCGTCTCCAGCAGTCCCTCGCGATCGGGATCTTCTCCCACGGCCGCCAAGATCTCGCGTACCGCGCGCTCAATCCGCGCATGATCGACTGCGAAGGATTCACCCGGCACCGGTTGCAATGCAGGGACTCCCTCTTCGAGGCTCTCGTCCCCGCTGCACGGGCCAAATTTGAACTTGGGCAGCCCCCCCTCGTCGTTGGGCGTATTCATTCCAGAGCCACTCCTCACATGCGAAAGTTCGAAAGATACGGAATCTGCGGGGAGCAAAACCACCCAAGCAGAGAATGCCTAAAAAGGCAACAAGGACATCCTAGGAGCCACTCGTTCCTTAGCCAGCCCCGCACCCGTTCTGGTTGTCTGTGTGTACCTGCTCGATGCTAGAACCTACCCCCCGTGGGGTCAAGGACGCACCAGTCATCCGCTCCTCATCCGACCCATTTATGCGAAAATTCTGAGCGTCAACAACCACTTTTCTTTTGACAGCCGCCTACTCCAAACCCCATGATGACGGCCTAGGAATTCGAAGCTGCCAAACAACTTGCCAAACAAGGCACTTCGTAGTTCCTTACCCACCCCGTACGGCCACTGCCGTCTTGCCTACCACACCCCCAACCTGGTTTTCTCGGTTTGCCGAAAGCCGTCCCTCTAGGGCGGCTGGGGCGAAATTTTACCACCTCTTTTTTCCTACCTTCGATCTACTATGCCATCCTATTACACACGTCTAGCTACTATGTTCCTACTTGGTTCTGTTCTTCCTTTTTTTACTGCCGACGCCGCTGAACCCGCTTCGACAGGTGCGCTCAAGATTGGCATCATCGGCCTAGACACGTCGCATGCGACCGCCTTTACGGCGGCGTTCAATGCGGAAAAGCCTGCGGCCGAACTTGTCGACTTGCGCGTGACCGCCGCCTATCCCCAAGGCAGCCCCGATATCGAATCCAGCGTCAAGCGTGTCCCCGAATACACCGAGATCGTCAAAAAGCAGGGCGTTGCCATCGTTGGCTCGATCGACGAATTACTGAAACAGGTCGATTGCGTCTTGCTAGAAACCAATGATGGCCGTCCTCACTGGGAACAAGCCCTGCCTGTTATGAAGGCCGGCAAGCCACTCTTCATCGACAAGCCCGTCGCTGGCTCGCTGGTCGAAACCATCATGCTCTTCAAAGCTTCGGAAAAGCTGAAGTGCCCGATGTTCACTTCCTCTTCCTTGCGTTACGGCAAGACCGCGCAGATGCTCCGACGTGGCGAAGCGGGAGCAGTCGTTGGCTGCGATGCCTATAGCCCTTGCCACTTGGAAAAGACCCATCCCGACCTGTTCTGGTACGGCATCCATGGCTGCGAACTGCTTTACACCGTCATGGGCCCTGGCTGTGATCGCGTGTCACGCGGATCATCTGCCGACTTTGAATTGGTCATGGGAACATGGGCCGATGGCCGAATTGGTACGTTCCGCGGCATCCGTAAAGGGGCTTCGGGCTACGGCGGTACCGCCTTCACCGAAAAAGGGATCAAGCCGCTTGGTGAATTCGATGGCTATCAACCTTTGGTGGTCGAGATCGCTAAGTTCTTTCGCACCAAGCAGACTCCCATTGCCGCCGCCGAGTCGATCGAGCTTTATACCTTCATGGCTGCCGCCGATGAAAGCAAAAAGCGTGACGGCGCCAGCGTAAACCTGCGCGAGGTGTTTGCCGCTGCCGAAAAAGAAGCCGATGCTCGCCTTAGCAAGCTGGGCCTATAGCGGATCCTCTCCACTGAACCGGCAAACACCCTTACATGACACTACTTGCCCCCCTCCTATAAACGCTGTAATAATCAAAGTTTGTCCTAAAATGAGGGTCGCTACGAACGAAGCCGTACACCTACCATCCTAAATGCCATGGCTACAAAAAAGTCGGACTCAATCGTAGCGACCTGTCCAAAATGCAGTCAAAGGCTTCGACTGCCCAGAAGCAACGAAGTATTGACAGTAACTTGTGCAAAGTGCAAATCAAAGTTCGATTTAAAGCCGTCACTAACCCCAGATTTCGCTCGTAGTATTCAGAATTTTATTTCATGGGTAAAAGCCAACGTTAACTCAGCTCCAAAAACGGCATTGGCCTTAGCAGCAGTGATTGCAATTGTTTGTTTTGCGTTCGGTATATACAAGAATCGCTACTCCCCAGCAAATTCGCAGACTATATCACAAGGAGCCAGTCCTAAAGCAACTAAAACTCCCCAGCAGGAACACCAAGAACTGATCAACGAACTAGACGTGTTTTTCAACCAAAACCGTCAGTATCTCTTCGATACAATTCACCCAACTGGCACCGCGAATCTTATCAAAGTTCATGACGCTCGGATCGTCCGAACAAATGAGGGCGAACCTCTGCTTGAATCCCGGATAACGATTTACTGGACAGGACCAGTGCAAGCAAATGGCCACACAAAACTCAATTTACTCTATGACGTTGAAAGTGGCCGAATGCGAACTGCAACAATCCTTAGCACTGATGGCATTACAAAAAACGCTATCAACAACGCCGCCTGGGAGCTTACAAAACACGTAATAACTGCTGCAGTACAAGAATCCATTTATCATTTTCAACAATAACCACCACAATACCCAAACCGTCCTTATGTCATCTAGCAGCTTAATGGCCACCATGGCCATTTAACGGGCAATCGTATTAATCGCATGCAACCTTTGCATCACTAGGTTTATACTCGACCAAACACGCAAATGAGCGATCAACATATCATCGTGAATTGCCCGAACTGCCCAAAAAGGATTCGGATACCCAAGACACAAGACATACTTATTGTGCGATGCACTTCATGTGGCAAGTCATTTGAAATCCAAGGAACTGTCGCCACAACTGCAAGCATCCCAGACTACTACTCAATCCTAGGCGTTTCTCCTGACTCAGACTTTTCCGCGCTAAAGCAGGCTTTTAAGCACAAAGCCGGCGAGGCCCACCCCGACCATGGCGGAACCCACGAGGCCATGGTGACCTTAAATGAAGCTTGGTCAATTCTATCTGATCCGGCAACACGAGAACGATATGATGCGACTCGCAAATCTCCAAATAATAGGGATATATACGAATCAAGCGCAACGGATCAGAAGGAAGCCAAGGAACGATCTGCCAACTACAAAAAGAACTGGAACGAATTCTCGCAATGGCTTGATGAAATTGGGAAAGATTTTGCTGATGCTAAATACAGTGGCGACATAAACGAATTTCCGTTTTCTTTTCCCACTTCTCAAAATAGTGATAGCGCCATCTTATTCATCATTATAGGCTTTTTAATTGGACTAATCCCTTCCTTTTTTTTGGGAGCTGAAATGCTTCGCGGTAAAATTCAATTTACCGATAGAAATCCAATGGGCCAAATAATTTTCTGCATGATTGTCTCTCCAATAGCAGGTGCTTGGGCAGGAAGATACGTTCATCCAGTGATTGGATCGCTTTTCAAACAACCACCTGAACAATCGGATAAGGAGTAATAGCAAACGGCAATCTTTTAGAATTTTCTCTCTCATCCCATAGCCTTCCTCACCTAGGAGTTATCTTCATGAAGAATCGCCCCAATCGTCGCCAGTTCATGGCTACCTCGGCCGCCCTCGGCACCGTGGCAGCTTTGCAATACCACATCAGCAGCGCCCCAGCTCAAGAGAGTAAGTCCACTCTCAATAAGCTGCGCATCGCCGGCATTGGCACAACGGCCCAGGCCGCTTACGACCTCAGCAACGTTGCCAGCGAAGACCTCGTCTGCTTGGCCGATGTCGATTCCAACCTGCTAGAGAAGGGATCGCAACCCTATCCCATGGCCCGCAAGTACAAAGACTTCCGCGTCATGCTGGAAAAGGAAGGCAAGAATATCGACGCTGTCGTCGTTGCCACGCCCGACCATACGCACGCCCCTGCCGCTGCCATGGCTCTACGCATGGGCAAGCACGTCTACTGCGAAAAGCCGCTCACGCACACCGTGTTTGAAGCCCGCACTTTGGCCAACCTCGCCAAAGAAAAGAAGCTGGTCACTCAAATGGGAACGCAAATCCATGCCGGCGACAACTATCGCCGCGTGGTCGAGCTGATCCAGTCGGGTGCCATTGGCGATGTTACCGAAGTTCACGTTTGGGCCGGCGCCAGCTACACCGGTGCCAAGTTCACCACCGGTACCAAGGCCCCTGCCAATCTCGACTGGGACCTCTGGCTAGGCCCTGCCGCGGAACGCCCTTACAGCGATGGCGTGCATCCATTCCAGTGGCGCAAGTTCTGGGACTACGGAACCGGCGCCCTAGGAGACTTTGGCTGTCACTTCATGGACTTGGTCCACTGGGCTCTCGACCTACGTGCACCAACCACCGTAGAAGCGATTGGCTCTCCGGTCGATCCTGTCACGCCTCCTGCCTTCTGCGAGGCAACCTATGAGTACCCTGCTCGTGGCGACAAGCCTGCCGTCAAGCTCCACTGGTACGATAGCGGCCGTCGCCCCGCCATTCTGGCAACCCTCAAGGGGGCCGATGGCAAGCCGTTTGAGTTCTCCGGCGGACAGCTCTTCATCGGCTCCAAGGGAATGGTCCTTTCGGATTACGGCCGCAACATCCTTCTTCCAGAAGACAAGTTCGTCGGCTTCAAGCGTCCAGAGCCAACAATTCCTGCCTCCATCGGACATCACAAGGAATGGCTGCATGCCATCCGCACCGGCGGACCGACGACCTGCAACTTCGATTACAGCGGCGCTTTGACCGAAGCTGTCCTACTAGGCACGGTTGCTTATCGTGCGGGCCAAAAGATCCAGTGGGATGCTGCCAACCTGAAGGTGACCAATTCCGAAAAGGCCCAGCAGTTGATCCACAAGGAATATCGCAAGGGCTGGACCCTCTAAACGCAAAAGCCCCCTCTTTTGCAAGCCAAACAGCGGTTTCATCGCGGCTCATCCAGCGTGTAAAAATGCAGGATGGGCCGCGACTTTTCTTGCTAGCAAGGAAAACCGGGATTGCCTCAGGGGCTCCCTTTCCGCTATGACCCTTCCTGCGTGTGACAACTTGCAGTGGGGGAAAGCCAATGACAGCAGCTGAGCACCGACAACTTTTGGCCCAGTGACGAATGTGCTAAGGCCTTCTGGGATCAGCATCATGCACGTCCCTATCAGCAGCTTTTGCGCGATACGATCGCCAAGACCGATCCACAGCCGGGTGAACGCTGGCTCGATCTAGGCTGCGGCGCAGGGCACCTCTGCAAGGCGCTCTGGGAAAAGAGTGGCGGCAAGGTCGCACAGATCGTTGCGTCCGATTGCGCTGGCATCAATGCGAAGAAGATCGAAGAGCTTCGCTCGCACGTTACGCCGGCTGCATCACCCGAACAAATCAGCTTTGTCGAAGCGAACTTCAGTGCGGGCCTACCACAGTTTGAAACTAACTCCTTCGATGGTGTGGTTGCTGGCCTAACCCTTTCGTATGCCGAATCGTTTGATGAAGCGACCGGTCAATTCACCGATGCCGCCTATCAAAACGTGCTGAGCGAAATCTATCGCATCTTGCGTCCCGGCGGACAGCTCGTATTCTCCGTAAATGTGCCTAACCCAAGCTGGGGCTGGGTGTTTGTGATGTCGCTGGGCGGTGGCTTGCGTCTTTCCAAGCCAGGCAAAGTGCTGATGAACGCCGTCCGCATGATGAAGTACGGCAATTGGCTCAAGCGCGAAGCCCGTCGTGGCCGCTTCCACTATTTGCCACTGGAACAGGTCAAATCCAAGTTGCAGCGTGCTGGCTTTAGCGCTGCCGAAGGGACCCTCTCTTACGTTCGACAAGCCTACGTGATCTCGGCAGAGAAGCGGGCCATCGCTTTGGCTCGCGTTGCCTAAAAGTCACTCGAACCGAATCGCCGAGAGGCGCTACCCATGGCCACCAAAGTTACCGGCAAGAAGATCGCGCTCTCGCCGCGCGAAATCTCGTCATCGAAATGCTGCACCATGCCCAGCAGGTTCCCAGCATTCCTGTCGCCCGAGAAATGAATGTCTCGCGTTTGCTGGCCGCAAGGTCCGCTGCTTCCTCCCCTCCGGCTTGGACCGCGCTCTTCATGCGGGCCTACGGACTCGTTGCCCAGCAAGTGCCCGAATTACGCCGGGCCTATATGCCCTGGCCAATGGCACATCTTTACGAACATCCCTTTAGCGTTGGTGCCCTTGTTGTCGAGCGCGATCTCGATGGCGAAGCGGCCTTGCTGGCCGCAAAGATCACCGAGCCCGAAGCACTTACCGCTCGCGATATTCAGGCCAAGATCGATCGCCTGAAGAAGACGCCTGTTTGGGAGATCGGCGACTTCCGTCAACTGCTACGCATCGGAATGCTCCCTAGCTTCCTCCGCCGCTTCATTTTTTGGCAATCGCTCTATTGGTCCGGGGCAAAGCGGGCCAAGCGGTTTGGAACGTTCATGGTCTCCAGCTATGGCAGCCTCGGCGCCGAACAAGTCCATCCGCGCACCCCCCTCACATCACTCCTAACCTTTGGGCCGATCTCTGCCAGCGGCAACGTGAATGTCAAAATCGTCTACGATCACCGGGTCATGGATGGCCGAACGGTTGCCGGTGCACTAGCCAAATTGCAACAAGTGCTCGACGAACAACTTCCGGCCGAACTCGCACCGACTCCCTTGCAACGAGTCGCGTAAGGACATGGCCCCGACCCCTCTTACGACCAGCCTTCCTTCGAAGGACTCGCAAACCGACTGGTCGAGCATCCATGTCGGCATGACGGGTGCAACGGGATTCCTTGGCCTGCATCTTGCCAAACTCCTGCGCAGCCGAGGCGCAACAGTAACCGCGCTCGTCCGCGCTAGTAGCAACCTTTCGCACCTCGAACCACTCGGGGTTCGGTGCATTGCTACTTCGATGAATGATCCCACATCGCTTCGCGCTGCACTTGATGGTTGCCAACTGCTCTTTCACATGGCAGGTGCGGTCGACTTCTGCGGAGACTGGGATCGCTTCCGCGAAATCAATGTGATCGGCACACAAAACGTCATTGCTGCCGCGCGCGAAGCAGGCGTTCGACGCGTCGTCCACACCAGTTCGATCGTGGCCGTCGGTGCCCAGCGCTACGCCAATCAATTCGCACATGAAGATTCTCCCTGGAACCTAGGCGAGCTCCAAGTTCCCTACGTGACGACCAAGCGTGAGGCCGAAGAGGCGGCTCTGGCGATGAACTCCTCCAAGCTCGACGTGGTGGTCGCCAACCCTGCCTCGGTCATTGGACCTTTGGACTATTCCCGAAGCGAGTTTGGCACCATGTGCTTTCGCTTTTGGAAAGGTCGCCTGCCGTTTTACTTTCAAGGCGGCAACAACTTTGTCGACGTACGTGACGTCGCCAACGGGCATTTACTGGCGGCCGAGCGTGGCCGTCCTGGTGAGCGTTACCTGTTAACGGGTTACAACCTCTCCTACGGGCAGTTCTTTCAAGAGCTCGCCCGGTATTCCTCCAAATTTCGCCCGCGAATCCCCCTGCCCCGCTTCCTGGCACACGGAATTGCTTGGCTTAACGAACGATTTCCTCCTAAAAATGGCGCCCGGCTCTATTTGAGCCAAGGTCAAGCACGGCTTGTCTCTCGTTTTTTCTATTTTCAGTCGCAGAAGGCCGAAGAAGAGCTTGGCTATCAGCGTCGGTTACTGGCGGAAACCTTGGCCGATACCCATCGTTTTTGGATGCCCAAAGACCGAACGGGCCCGTCGCCCGCCGTTTCCGCAATTTGAGACCTCGCCTATAATCAAGTTCCAGCCAACCGCCCCAATCGGTTGTTCTGCCGCCCCCTCAACAACCTTGTAATCCCATCCGGTTTCGATATGGCCAGCAAAAATCGCATCCTCATTGCCGACGATAACCAAGCAAATCGCGAACTGTTCGAGGCCTATCTCGCCACGATCGATTGCGACGTAGCCATGGCCGTCGACGGACAAGACACCCTCGCCAAAGTGAAGTCGTTTCAACCCGACCTCATCCTGCTGGATGTGATGATGCCCAAAATGAGCGGGTTTGAGGTCTGCCAAATGTTGAAGGCCAGCCCTGCCACCAGCAAGATCATGGTCCTCATGGTGACAGCCCTCAATGAGTCCGGCGATATCGAGCGCACGGTCAAGGCAGGCACAGATGACTTCCTTTCCAAGCCCGCCAACAAGGTCGAACTTTTGAAGCGTGTCGAAAACATGCTGCGACTCAAGGACGTCAGCGACGAAAACGAACGTCTGCGGCAATACATCGAACAAATGGAAACGCGCAATCCCACTCGGCGTGCGTAACCTCTTTTAGCGACTCGGCTTTCTCACGTACCGAGTCACTTGCTATCACCCTCTGCCAGCACCAAGACTGGCAGATTCTTGGGGAAAAGTTTTCTACAACGGGCAAACTGGTATTGCCCCCCTGTCTGCATTTGTGTTACTTCCCGCGACTGGCGAATTAGCCACACTGCGCGTAGCCTTGCGCCTCGTACAGGCAGGTTAAAGAAGGAACGTTGATCATGCGAAGCCATTGGATGGTTCGAGGACTCAGTGCCATTGCACTTTGGGGAGGTCTGACCTGCGCCGTGATGGCACAGCAGTCCCGCTCCGTTGCCGGCACTCGTTCCACGACTCAGGCACCGGCCACCAACAGGATGGTTACTTCCGAAGAGCCCGAAGGAACGGTCGTTCCTATCGGCACCTCGATGGAAAGCCTGGGGAAAATCGGAGTAGATTTCGACCTGGAATCTCCCCCTTCCTCGCTAGGCTCCTCGCGCTATGGGCTTTTGCAGGGAATGTACGTCCGCGGCGAATACCTGCTGTGGAGCCTCAAGGGCATGGACCTTCCGCCGCTGGTAACAACCGGAAGCACCACCGGTGCAAACTCGGCGGTTGCCGGCTTTGTGAATGAAAACGGCTCTCTCGGTGTGAATACGCAGGTCCTCTTTGGAAATCAGCCGATCCATGCCCAAGGGCAAACGGGCGGCAGAATTACCTTTGGATTCTGGCTTGATCCCGAGCAGCGGATGGCTATCGAAGGTGACTACTTCGCCCTGCGAGACTATCAAACCAATTTCAGCTCCACCTCCACCGGTGCGACTCTGATCGCTCGACCCTACTTTGACGAAACCCTGGGCGGTACGCCCAATACGTTTGATATTGCAGGCCCGACCGTCAACAATGCCCCCGGCAGCGTAACGGATGAAGTCCGTACTCGCTTTCAAGGAGCTGGCGCTCGCATCCTGTACACGATGTGCTGCAACAACACACAGGTAAATTCTCTGTGGGATGGCTGTGCGATTGATCAATGTGCCTGCGTTCGCTTAACCGGCGGCTATCGTTTCCTGCGATTGGACGATGCCCTGATTTTGCAAGAGACGCACATGGTCCCAAATGCAACGCGGACTGGCCTGGATAGCTTCGACTCGGAAAACCAATTCCATGGCGTCGACCTTGGCAGCACGGTCAACTTCCGCCGGGGTCGCTGGACGATGGATCTACTCTCGAAGATCGCCGTGGGTAACACTCGCAGCCAAGTCGCCATTGATGGCACCGCTCGATATGATGGTGCCCTCAGTGCAACCCGCGGCAGCATGTTGGCCACCACGTCCAACATTGGAACCTACAACCACGATCACTTCACGATGGTTCCTGAACTGGGAATGACGGTTGGCTACCAAATCCTACCTGGCCTACGTGCAACGGTTGGCTACTCGGTTCTGTATTGGAGCTCGGTCTATCGTGCGGGCAACCAAGTGGACCTTCACGTCAACCCTGACCTGTGGCCCAATCCAGCCACCACCACAACGGCCGGACAATGGCCACAATACCCAGGTCGTCAAACCGACTTCTGGGCTCAAGGCCTCTCGCTTGGCTTTGAGGGCCAGTGGTAGTACTTCGCGAACGCTAAACCACATCGCTGATTGAAAACGAAAAGGGCTCTTGGATGAAAAACCAAGAGCCCTTTTTTCGTAAGCTCACGAAAGCTGTTCAGTATTTGGCGTTAGCAAACAGGCAAGATGATTACTTCTTTTTGGGCTCTACCTTGGGGGCAAAAACGGCCTGGAACAAACGGGCATACCAAGCGGGCTTGGGGGCAACATGCTCCTTCTTGCCGCTGCCATCTCGTTCATCCGTCAGCCAGCGAACCACCACATAAAACACGGGCGTAAAGAAGATACCAAACAGAGTCACCCCCAGCATTCCGCTAAATACCGCCACGCCCAGTGCTTGCCGCATCTCGGCACCGGCACCAACGGCCGTCACCAGCGGAACCACGCCCAAAATAAACGCCAGCGACGTCATCAAGATCGGACGCAAACGCAATCGGGATGCTTCAATGGCTGCCTCACGACGCGTACGCCCTTCATTGTCTTGCAGCTGCTTCGCAAACTCGACAATCAAGATCGCATTCTTACTCGCCAGACCAATTAGCACGACCAATCCGATCTGCGTAAAGATGTTGTTATCCATCCTCATGAGCCACACGCCCGCAATGGCTGCGAACAAGCACATCGGCACGATCAGCACCACCGCCATCGGCAAGGTCCAGCTTTCGTACTGACCTGCCAGCACGAGAAACACAAACACCGTTCCCAGGACAAACACAAAAATCGCCGTATTACCTGCCAGCTTTTCCTGCAACGACAACTCGGTCCATTCATACGCCATCCCCTGCGGCAAAATCTCTTTCGCCGTTTGTTCGAGCTGCTGCATCGCCTGGCCCGAGCTGGCACCCGGCATGGTAATTCCCGTGACGTCCGCCGCGGGGAACATGTTGTAGTGAAACACGGTTGCAGGTCCCGAAGTTTGTTCCACCTTGATAAGCGTGGCTAGCGGCACCATCTTGCCGGTGGTGCTTCGCACTTTCAAATTGCCAATATCTTCTGGCGTCATTCGAAATGGAGCATCCGCTTGCACGTTCACTTGCCAATTGCGTCCAAACAGCGTCAGGTCATTCGCGTAGGCCGAACCCAAGAACCCCTGGAGCGAATCAAAAATCTCGCTCAGCGGAACTCCCATCGACTTCGCCTTCGACCGATCCACCTCCAAATAGATCTGCGGCTGATCCACGCTAAAGGCCGTAAACGAAAAGACGATGACGCCCCCTTTTCCAAGGCTCCCCATCGCAGCACCCATTACATTCTGGGTGGTCCCTTGCAACATTTCCAAACCCCAGTCACCACGATCTTGGATTTGCATCTTCACGCCACCGGCATTTCCAATACCCGACACGGGGGGCGCATTGAAAACCATGATGTTGGCTTCTTCAATCTGCGAAAGCGCTGGCATGAGCTTGCCAACCAAGGCCTGCGCCGACAGCGATTTATCCCGTCGCTCCGAAAACGGCTTAAGCGTTATGAACATGCCGCCAACGTTCGACACATTCGTATTGGATACCGCTGAAAAACCTGGGATACCTACCGTATGAATGATGCCATCCATTTTCATGGCAATGTCGTTCACACGCTGCAAGACGGCTTCTGTTTGATCCAGGTTAGCACCTTCGGGCAGCGTTGCATTCACGATCAAATACCCTTGGTCTTGGTCGGGAATGAATCCCCCAGGAACAACGCGAAAGCCCGTATAGGTCAACCACATCAGCCCGACATACAACACCACCATGATCACCGAAATGCGAATCAGGCCCGCGACAATTCGGCCATAAATACCATTGACCACATCAAACGCGAGGTTGAACCCTCGCAAGAAGAAGCCCAGCACGCGATTGACAGGGATCGTCAGTAAAGTTCCTACAGCCCCAGCAATAAAAAATGTCGTCCACCAAGGAATCGACTGCTTGAGCGATTCCAGCGACAGCGAAATACCAATCTGATGACCCTCGCCATGCGGCAGCTCAATCTGCATGAGCTTTGCCAAATGGTGCGAGAAATAAACCGCCATCACCCAGCCCACGATACTTCCCACGCCCCACCAAGGCAAAACCTCGGGCGTTTCCTCGGCATGATGACCATCCTCGTGCTTCTTATGAGCCTTCAAGATCAGTGCACAACGGGCAGGCGTCATCGTCAAAGCGTTGAAAGCCGAGATGATCGTCGACGCCGCGATGGTGAGTGCGAACTGCCGATAGAACTGGCCGCTAATACCGGTAATAAAGCCGGTCGGAATGAACACAGCACTAAGCACTAGCGCAATTGCAATGACCGGGCCGGTAACTTCTTCCATCGCTTTTCGGGTCGCATCGCGCGGGGTCATTCCCGTCGCGAGCCAGCGTTCCACATTTTCAATCACCACGATTGCATCATCAACGACGATACCAATCGCCAGCACCAAACCAAATAGCGACAGGTTGTTTAGCGAAAAGCCTAGCAGCGCCATCACGCCGAATGTACCAATCAGCGAAACGGGAACCTCGATCATCGGCAGAATGGTGGCCCGCCAACTTTGCAAAAAGATGAGTACCACGATGAAAACCAGAATGAACGCTTCAAAGAGAGTCTTCTGCACGTCGGCGATGGACTCTTCCACGAAGATGGTCGTGTCGTACACGATTTCATAACCCACCCCTTCTGGAAAAGTCTCCTTCAGCAGCTTCATTTGGTCCTTCACCTTGTGCGCCGTGGTAACCGCATTACTTCCTGGCGTTGGAAAAACGGCGAGAAGCGCAGAAGGCTTACCATCCAAGGTGCTGCCCACGTCATAATTGCGGGCTCCAAGCTCAACACGGGCCACGTCCTTGATCCGCGTGATCTCGCCATGCTCGCCGGTCTTGATGATGATGTCGGCGAACTGCTCTTCACTTGCCAAACGACCTTGCGTGTTGATCGTCAATTGAAAGTCCGGCAGATGGGGAATTGGCGGTTGCCCCACACGTCCTGCTGCTACTTGAACGTTTTGCTCTCGCAGCGAACGAACGATGTCCCCCACCGTCATATCGCGCGAAGAAAGCTTTTCCGGATCTACCCACACGCGCATGCTGTAGTCGCGGGCACCCAGGGTAAGCACATCGCCCACCCCTTCAATACGGGCCAGTGAATCCTTGATTTGAATCGCGGCAAAGTTACTTAAAAACAGCTGGTCCTTGGTGTCGTCGGGCGAAATCATATTCACCGCGAGCAAAATGCTGGACGACCGCTTCTTGGTAACCACACCTTGTCGTCGAACCTCTTCCGGCAACTTCGGAAGTGCGATGGCAACGCGGTTTTGCACCAGCACCTGGGCCATATCCAGATTCGTACCGACTTTGAACGTCACATCCAGTGACATCTGACCATCATTGGTAGAACGGCTCGACATGTAGAGCATGTTCTCTACGCCGTTGACCTCTTGCTCGACGGGGGTTGCGACCGTTTCGGCAACGACCTTGGCATTGGCACCTGGATAAAACGCGGTGACGGAAACCGTCGGCGGAGCGATCTCAGGAAACTGCGCAATCGGCAGCCCCATCAGCGCGACACCACCCACGATCACAATGACAACCGACAGCACCGTTGCTAAAACCGGTCGATCAATGAAGAAATGCGAAAACATGAAACCCCCGATTACTATCCGCCGAACGAAGTCCGATTTGACGATCCCCTCAAACGCTAAGTAAGCGTGTTAGGGCTTAGGAGCCGGACTTTCACTCTTGGCAGGCTCAGGTTTGGGTGGCGCCTCCACAACAGGAGCAGTTGTCGCACTCGCTTTGGCTGCCGCACTCGGTTCGACCGCATTCATTCGCTCAATCGCCTTCTTCTCATTTTGCAACGAGGCAGGCACTTCGAGTTCAATCATCTTGGGATCGACGGCCATTCCCGGACGTACTCGCGCCATGGCTGCGATGACAATCCGGTCTTTTTCAGTGACCCCTTCTTTCACAACGCGAAGCGAGTCTTTCAGCATACCCAGCTTGACCGGACGTTGTTCCACCAGGTTCTTGTCATTCAACACAAAGACGAACTTCTGCCCTTGCTGGGTTCCGACCGCACGTTCCGGAACCAAGAGCGCTGAGTAAACACCCGTCCCCGGCAATCGAACCCGGACAAACAGCCCTGGCTTTAGATACTCGTCCTGATTCTTGAAGACACCGCGAGCAAGTACCGTTCCCGTGGATGCATCCACCCGATTGTCAATGAAGTCGACGTAGCCCTCCCGTGGATATCCCGTTTCATTGGCCAGGCCAATAAACATCGGCAGGCCAAACTCGCGAGCTCCCTTGCGTGAGCCATCGCCGCTCATCGATTGGTACTTCAGCATGTTCGCTTCGGAACAATCGCAGTACACATAGATAGGGTCGAGCGAGACAATCGTCGTCAGCAGCGTACCACCACCCCCTGCGCCCCCCGCAGAGACCAAGTTCCCCTCAGTAATCAAGCGACGGCTAATCCGCCCAGAAATCGGTGCCTTGATTTCTGTGAAGTTCAAATCGAGGGCCGCATGGTCCAGCGCAGCCTGCGCGGCCATCAATTCCCCTTCGACTTCGGCGCGATCGCCCAAAGTCTTGTCGTATTCTTGGCGAGAGGCAGCGTTCGTCTTAATCAAACTAGAGATACGATCTACATCGGATTGCAAACGATCGCGCCGCGCCTTCAGCCGCGTCACATCGCCGTCGGCACGATTCTTTTCTGCGACGTAGGGGCGAGGATCGATCGTGAACAGCAAGTCGCCTTGCTGAACAATCTGCGAATCCACGAAATGGATTTTGTCGAGATAGCCACTTACCCGCGCCCGGATCTCGACCGACTGAATGGCATCGGTGCGGCCGGTGTACTCGTCGAAGTCGATCGAGTCTTTGACCACCAAGGGGTGAGCGACGGAGAACGTCGGTGGTGGAGGTGAATCTTTCGCCCCTGGTGTCGCTTGTCCGCGGCAGCCAAGTACCTGGCTAAGCAAGACAACACTCGCCAAGACCGCCCACCAAGAACGACGCCCACTGACATTACGATTCTGCAAACTGCGCATCAAAAAGCCCCCTGCCGGCTGATTCGGAGTATTCCAACTCCTAATCTAAGGGGAGGCACATTTCCCTCGCAAGTACCTAGAGCACTTGCAAGGGAGCGCAAATTGACTTAACACTCGTGCGCGGCGTTAAGTGGAACCAGCATCTTCCAGGGCAGCCGCAGGAACTGGGAACTGCGTGCAGAGGGCAACGATCTCGGCCCGAATGCGGCCATGCAGCGCCTCATCCGTTGGGTTTTTCAGCGAGCTGAGAATCCAACCGCCAATCCTTTTCATCTCGTCAACACCCATCCCACGGGTAGTGAGAGCAGGTGTTCCGATCCGAACGCCCGAGGGGTCCATCGGCTTGCGAGTGTCGTAAGGAATCATGTTCATGTTGACGGTGATGCCGCAACGTTCCAAAACTTCGGTCGCCAACTTGCCACCGATGCCAAGGGTCGTCACATCCACCAGCATCAGGTGATTGTCGGTGCCGCCGCTTACCAGCTTTAGGCCGCCCGCCATCAGCGTATCGGCCAAGGTCTTGGCGTTATCGATAATCGCCTTGCCATACGCCTTGAATTCTGGCGAGAGGGCTTCACCAAAGCAGACAGCCTTGCCGGCAATGATGTGCATCAGGGGACCACCCTGAATACCTGGGAAGACGTTACGATCAACGTCCTTCGCATATTCTTGGCGGCAAAGGATCAAGCCCGAACGTGGACCACGCAGCGTCTTGTGCGTCGTGCTGGTCACAAAGTCGGCGTAAGGAACAGGACTGTTATGAACGCCAGCAGCAACCAGACCTGCATAGTGAGCCATGTCTACAAACAGTTTGGCCCCGACTTCTGCGGCAATTTCCGCAAATTTGTCGTGAGGAATCTCGCGTGGATAAGCACTGGCACCGGCGACGATTAGCTTGGGCTTGTGCTCACGAGCCAGCTTGGCGATCTGATCAAAGTCGAGGCGATTCGTATCTGGAGTAACGCCGTAGCTAAAGAACTTGTAGAGCCGGCCGGAAACATTCAGCTTCATGCCGTGCGTCAAGTGACCGCCGTGGGCTAGGTCCAAACCAAGCACCGTATCGCCTGGCTCAATCACCGAAAGGTACACAGCTTGGTTGGCCTGGGAACCGCTGTGCGGCTGGACGTTGGCATGGTCCGCGCCGAATAGCTGCTTGGCACGATCACGAGCCAAATTCTCAATCACATCGACATGTTCGCAACCGCCGTAATAACGACGGCCGGGATAGCCTTCGGCATATTTGTTGGTCAGCACGCTTCCTGCTGCCTGCATGACGGCCACGCTCGTGTAATTTTCGCTGGCGATCATCTCCAGCCCGTCTTGTTGACGCTGGGCTTCGGCTTCGATGGCATTAAAGACGGCGGGATCTTGTTGCTGCAGGATGTTCATAGAGAAACTTGTCTGAAAGGAAACTTGCCTCAAATAAACGAAATGCGTCATCCCCGCCGGGAAGAGCCTGAGAAACTCCACCGTTGCGGTAGCCAACCCTCAAAAAACCTTAGCGTGGCCAAGCTTTTTCAGGGGCTGGGCAACGGGTGCTTCCGTGCTCGGTGGCCCACGAGAAAAGACTATTGTCAAAACCAGAAAACAGGTCGTCAATGGGCGGCAAACCCGCCTGAGCCTAGGTAACCGCGAAACTATGCGGAAACCTCACGATTTCGTGGCTAGAAATTCGCCAAATCTTGTCATTTTTGAACGACGGTATAGTCCTACGACCCTGTGGATTCGGCAGTGGAGCCCAAACGCCCCTCTAGCAAGTGATGGCCAAACCGGCAAATTCCCTTCGCTATTTCGGTTTGCGTACGGCCTACTTACCTGCCAAGTCGTGCTGGTCTGCCGATTGACGAAAGCCGTCTCGCATGTTGCCTGCGACCTCCCAACAACTGATGGACTTGATCCGGCGAAGCGAACTCGCCAGCGAGAGTGTCGTTGATCGGTGGAACGTGCAGTACTTATCTCAGGACATGCCACTGGATGACTTTTGCGAATGCTTAAGAAAAGAGGCGGTCCTTTCTGACTGGCAACTCTCTCAGCTACTGGAAGGAAAGTCGCGCGGCTTCTTTCTGGGGAAGTACAAGATCATTCGGCAACTTGGTGCGGGAGCGATGGGAGCGGTGTTCCTGGCGGAGCATCGGCAGATGAAGCATCATGTGGCGATTAAGGTTCTTGCCAAACGACTGCTGGGAAAAGACCGACACCTGCTTCGCTTTGAAAAAGAAGCACAGGCAGCTGTACGGGTTAATCATCCGCGGATTGTGCGTGCGTTTGACCTAGACCATGTTGGCGACATTCACTTTTTGGTCATGGAGTATGTCGATGGCCAAACGTTGCAGCATCTGATTTTGCGTGAAGGGCCGCTTTCTGTACCACTGGCGATTTCGTTCACGCGGCAGATTGCAGAAGGACTAGCCGCCGCTCATCAGGGGCAACTCATTCATCGTGACATCAAGCCCGCCAATATTCTGATTGACCCGCAGAAGCAGGTGCACATTCTCGACCTGGGCCTAGCGCGGATTTTAGACGACGATGAAGAGTCTTCGCTGACGCTGATTAATGGCTCGCGCATGATCGGCACCGTGGACTATCTTGCGCCAGAGCAAGCAATGGATTGCCATCACATCGATGGACGAGCCGATCTCTATAGTTTGGGCTGCACACTTTTCTATATGCTAACGGGGCAACCACCGTTTGCCGACGGAACGATTCCGCAGCGGATACTAGCGCATCAATCGCAATTGCCACGCGACCTTTGCGACCTGCGAAGCGATTGCCCGGCGGACCTCTCTCGGATCTGTTTTAAACTGCTGGCGAAATCTCCTGCTGATCGATATGCCTCGGCCAGCGCACTTATCGAAGCCATCGACCTGCACCTTGCCGAGAAAAATGGGACCGGCACTCGATTAGCAATCGTACCTGAAGTTCGCATCACGCCCCCATCTCAAGATGACTCGCTGCTGCAACTGGCGCCGGAAGATACGGCCGATCGAGTGCAATCGGGCGAATGGAAATCTCAGGCGATGGCCAACCGGTCTGCCATCCTTGCCCCCAGAACTGGTGCCACGCCGACAAACCTCCATTTACAGCCCAAGCCTCTACCCAAAAAACCAAGCGTTCCTTCTTCTTCAAATCCTTTGGGATCGGGATCACCTGATCTGTTTGGCGACTTGGATTCGTTCATGGCGGCCAGTAGCGGAGGAGCAACTTCCTGGAGTGATCGACAGTTAGCTCCTGCTCTTTCTTTTTCATCGAGTTCCCGTGCAGGAAGCCGAAGCGGCTCGGGGAGTAGTTCATCCGGCGAAGGAACTGCCGGCGACGCCATGACAAGGGCGAGAAACGAACTTGCCGAGTGCGGCGTTTCCTGGCGCGATCGTTTACTGAAAATGGTGGCCGAGCGTGGCGATGGCCCCGGCGGCCTTTCTTACTCGCTTTGGTTTTTGATCTTTTTTGGCGTAGTCAGCGGACTGACCTTGGCCGGGGTTGCCCTAGTGACCGTTCGCAGCCTGAAGACTCCGGAAATCAAGCAGCAAAACTTCGAGACATCCCAGAAATCTTGAGCCAGGGGCTAGGCAGCGGCCAAATGTCTAGTGACCAGACGTGTCACAAGCACTTATTTACAAGTTATTAAATAGATTGACTTTGCGACTTTTTTGCAAAATGCGGATTGAACCAGCCCCTGCGGACTCCTAAGCTTGGGACGTGCGAGAAAAAGTGGATGGTAGTTGGGTTTGGTAACGAAGTGGGCCAGATGGTACCATCCGTTTCCAGCGACATTTGCATAGGCAAACGCTCGCACGACCTATGAAGCAGAAATTTAAGGGAGTATGACAAATGGCAGGCTTTCGCAAACAGTTGGCGGGCATCTTTGTATTGGGAGGGTGCGCCCTCGTGGGGGGGAGCCTGCTTTGGAATTCGCCCCTTTCGGGAAAGGCCCCCGACAAGGTGACGGACAAGTCCAATCTCGCCACCATCGAAGCTAAAAAGGGAGAGTGGTCTCGTTGGCGCGGCCCTAACCTGGATGGTATCTCGGCAGAGTCCAATTTGCTGAAGTCCTGGCCTGAAGAGGGCCCTGAGCTCGCTTGGCAGGCGAACGGCTTTGGTGGCGGCTATTCCTCCGTCGCGGTCGCAGGGGGCCAGATTTTTACGATGGGAAAACTCGATGGCAAAAACTGCCTGATTGCGGCAGACACCGAAAAAGGTGACATCCGCTGGAAGACGCCCATTGGTGGCGGCGGTGATCCTAACTGCACGCCTACGGTAGACGGCGACAAGGTTTACGGAGTCAGCCTTGATGGTGACCTGGCCTGTGTGAATGCGGCCGACGGGAAGGTTGTTTGGCAAAAGAACTATGCCAAAGACTTTGATGGCAAGATGATGAGTGGCTGGGGCTTTAGTGAGTCGCCCCTGATCGATGGCGATCGCCTGATCTGCACGCCAGGAGGCAATGACGCCCTTTTGGCAGCGCTGGACAAAAAGACGGGGGAGGTCATTTGGAAGACGAAGGTGCCAGCGCCGCTAGGAAACAAGGGAGGCGACGGCGCGGGCTACGCGTCGATCGTGATTGGGAAGTTTGGTGGTGTGAAGCAGTACGTCACCCTCGTAGGACGTGGAGTCGTTGGGGTCAACGCAGCTACCGGCGAGCTGCTGTGGTCTTACAACCCCGTTGCTAACGGTACGGCCAATATTCCTACTCCGATCATTAGCGGCAACTTTGTATTTTGCAGCAGCGGATATGGCGACGGCGGAACGGCCTTGCTGAAGATTAGCAAGAAGGGGAAAGAGTTTAATGCCCAAGAGGTTTACTACTTCCCTGCCAACAAGATGCAAAACCATCACGGCGGCATGGTGCTGGTCGGCAAGAATGTTTTCATGGGTCACGGGCACAACCAAGGATTCCCTTTGTGTGTGAACCTGGAAAGTGGCGCCGACCTGTGGCGTCCCGGGCGCGGCCCCGGCGGTGGATCAGCCGCAGTTGCCTATGCCGATGGAAACCTCTACTTCCGCTACCAAGATGGCACGATGTCGCTGATCGCTGCGGACCCTAAGAAGTACGAAGTACGTGGGAAGTTCACCACAAAGACAAAGAACGGCGAAGGCTGGGCGCATCCCGTGATTGCGGGCGGAATGCTGTACTTGCGGGATCAGAACGATCTGCTGTGCTATGACGTACGCAACAAGTCAGGCAAGTAGCAAGCGGCTTGTCGAGTTGCTTTGCGAGGTTAGAAATGCGTTGCCCCGGTATTTTTGCCGGGGCAATTTGCGTTGGTGGGTGGTAAAGGCGAGTGGCGAGCACTTTTTTCGCACGATTTCGGAACTGGCAAAGGCTTTTGACCAGCCGGGCGTCGATGACACGAGATAGCAGATCAAGGGTCTATTGGCATTTTCAGTAGCCTCGCATATTTTCGGTGCCAACACTGAGGAAAACTGCATTATGCACAGCCAATCAAACACATTCATTTACTTCAAAAGAACGATGGTTCTTTTCTTCGTGTACTGGCCCGCCGCTATTATCGGGTCATATCTGGGAAGCTTCCTGATAGAGTATCCCTGGCGTCCCGATCCAGGTGAGCAGATCTTAATTGCAACTGGGATGCCCTTTGTAAATATGATTAATGTGCCGCTTTGTCCCTTGGAGGAGCTTGCGACATTTAGAATGCAAAGTTATGACCAAAGAAGCTATGGCATAGCAGCATCCGTAGCTGCATCGGCACTGGTCGTTACGTCCACGATGTTTTTTATGCTTAAAAAATGGCATGGCATAATCTTATGCTGTTTCTTTGTTGCGGCATTCACTTACAACTTCTATTTTCTTGCTTCAAGTGCACTCTATTTCGTCGGTGGGCTTTAGGGACTTATTCGAGGGGCTGCATTGCATTTGCCTGGACCCTTGGACGACAAGCTGCGTCATAGTAGCGTAAGGAATGGCTTTGCAGTTTTCCTCTAGCCATTCGCAATCTTTAGCATTACGTCGGTAACGCACGATCCAAGCAAAAGCCCACACTACGATCCCGTGTCAAAAGAAGGCCATTTCGTTGCATGCCTACCGTTCCTGACATCCTTGAGGCTATACCTGACGTACGTGAGCACAACGATGATGAGCTTTTTCGTCTGAAAGGCGAGCTCTACTCGGCCTGTGATTTATAGCTAGAGCCAGATTGGCCTTGCCGAAAACTGGCTTATCAAAGCGGCATTCGTTAAAGCATGCGTAATGGAGCTAGACGTCTAACACTAGTCCTTGCGGATGAGCGTGGGGTACTTCTCGCGAATCTTGCAAGCTTGAGGGATGGCGTGTCCGGCGATGTAAGGCTGATCCGGATGAAGCTTGGCGTAGCCCTGGTGGTAATCTTCGGCCAAAAAGAATTGCACCAGCGGTTCTAGTGTCGTCACGATGGGGCGAGGAAACTTCTTCGCCCCATTTAGCGACGCGATTTTTGCTTCGACTTGGGCCTTCTCTTCGGCGCTGGTATAGAAAATGGCCGAGCGGTACTGGGTACCGACATCGTTGCCCTGGCGATTTAACTGCGTCGGGTCATGGGCATCGAAAAAGATGTCCAGCAGTTGGTCCAAACTAATCATGGCCGGATCAAACGTGAGCCGAATGACCTCGGCATGTCCGGTGCTCCCCTTGCAAACCGCTTGATAGTTGGCGGTTTCTGCTTTCCCGCCGGCATAGCCACTGGTCACATCGCTAACGCCGTCAAGGTCTTCAAAGGCTGCTTCGGTGCACCAAAAACAACCGCCAGCAAAGTATGCGATTTGTGTGGTCGTCATGGAAAGGCTCTTTCGGGTGCGGATCGCTCAAACCGATTTTGAAAACCGATGAGACAAATAGCGGAAGGGAGTCGTTTCGACGGGCGATCTTCCGCCGAACATCTTGGATAGTTTACCCAGATGCAAACTTGCGGCAATTGCCAGTCGTGACGATGCCCGGCATAATGAGCACTGTTCTGTCCGCTGTAGCCCCTTCCCCAGCAAGGGCTTACGCTACATCGGTCTGGATTTCATGAAGTTTCTCCCTCCTTTGCACAATGGTCCATCGTCATGCAACAGCGTTTCAAACAGATCCTCGCTTCGGGACAGCTTTGCAAGATCTTTTGCGTTGGACGATTGATGCATCCTGCCGTGTTAGATGTGCATGCCATGGTGGGAGGCTTCCATGGGTTTTGGATCGATTCGGAACATGCGGGCGTAACCTATGAACAGGTCTGCATGGCCTCGGCCGCTGGTCGGGCGTGGGGCCTGGATTGCTTTGTCCGCATGGCAACCACCAACTACTCCAATGTCACCCAGTTTTTAGAGGCGGGTGCTGGTGGCGTAATGGCCGCACGTGTGGACAAGGCCAGTGAGGCCGAAGAGTTTTTGCAATGGTGTAAGTTTTGGCCGCGTGGACGACGGGGGCTGAACACGAGCGGCTTTGACGCTGACTACGGCGGCAAGACCCTGGCAGAACTGGCCGAGACCAGCAACAAGAACTCCTTTGTCGCAATTCAGATCGAAACGCTGGGGGCTTTGGCCGAATGTGACCAAATCGCCGCAATCCCTGATGTGGACCTGCTGTTTGTGGGTCCTGCGGATCTCTCGCAAGAGATGGGAATCATTGGGCAATGGGACCATCCACGCATTTGGGAAGCCTATCGAGATGTTGTTGCTGCCGCTAAGCGACACGGCAAACATGTAGGAACCATTTGCCCCAATCCTCACTTTGCACGCAAGGCATATGATGCGGGAGTTCGAATGCTCAGCTTTGGCATGGACATCATGATGCTGCGTAAGGGAGTCGAAGCGACCAAGGAAGCGTACAGCGACCTCTTTGCCCTGTAAGTGTGAGTTGGCAAACGGTGGCACACGGCACAAAACGACTTCGAGAGGGATGCGAAGGATATGCAACGACAGACGCCACCCGCTTCGCCGCGTAACGATGCCCGTAGGCTGATCGCACTTAGACGTGGACGGATTCCCCTGTGGCTGGTCTTGCTGGTTAGCGGAGCGGTGGCGGGAATCTTTGCGGTGTGGTATCTGCAACGGCCGGGCAAGGATGGCCAAGCCAAACGCTCGTCAATCGACTCAGTCGTAGTTGCTGCGGACCATGCAGAAGAGCAGATTTTGCTGGCGGAAGCCCTGCGAGAACTTGAGTCGCTGCGTGTCAAAAAGGCGCTTGATCGACTTTCCCAACTCGAAGTCTTGTATGCCAAATACGAATGGCCCGGTGAATCCTCTTTGATTCAGCAGTGGAAAGTGGTGGCTTTGCTGCAGGCTGTCACCTCTCCTCCCGACCCCAAGACAGCCGATGCCGCAGAGGTGGCACTTGCCACTAGTCCCAAGGCTGTTGAAGAATTGCTTGCAGCCTGCAAACAGGTACAAGCAACCCGTGCGGACAAAGCGGACACGCATTTGCTGCTCGCCCGTGTGGCAGCCACGCTCAAACAGCAAGGGCTGACACTGCCGGAAGGATTTCCTGACGCGCCACAGTCGCTCACGCAAGCGCAGACGATCGAAGCTCAAAGCCCGGCCAATTGTTATGAATGGGTTCGCTTGGCCGAAGATGCGGCCTGGATTCGCGACAAAGAGGTACAGTCACAAGCTCGCAAGGCGACCCTACAAGGGCACCAGCAAGACCCCGCCAACCTGGCTTTGCTAAGCGAAGCGCTTCTGCGAACGGCCACGGAAGCGCCGGCGGAATTGCTTTCGCTTTTGCCAGATGCCATCCAGGCTTATGGCCCGCTGCAAAAGCGAATCTTGCGACAAAACAAGACGGATGTGATCGCCCTGCTGCAGGAAATACAGTCGAAGCTGGCCGCCGATCCCAAAGCCAACATCATGCGGCCACTGCGTGGCATGCTGAATATCGTTCGCTTGCAAGATGCGCACAAGAGCGACCTGGCACGCGTGAACCGGGTACCGCTGGAGTTCTTGCGCCCCGAACAGGTATTGGCATCAGGAGGATTCTTGCCAGCAGGAAATCCTGCAGGTTCTTCCAAAGATTCACCCCTTCCGCAACTGAACGAAACGGATGCAACTGCCAAAATCCAGGCCCTGCTTTCCGAGTTGACCGAGGATATTTCGGACCTGCAGGTGGTGGATATGAACCTCGATGGCAAGCTGGACCTTGTGTTTCTGGCGGGCGAAAAGCTTGGCTGGATACCTAGCAGACGTGAGGCATCGCGCAGTGACAACGCCCCTTGGCAGTTTGATAATCTGCAGACGATTGACCTTCCCCCGGGCAGGAAGCATTTGCTAGTTGCCGATCTAGACCGCGACGAAGTTCGCCGCCCAACGGCCAAGCCGAACAGCACATCTGAAGCAGGTGGTGACAAGCCTTCGCCATTCACCAAGAGGGAACAGCAAACGTTGGAATGCGAACAAGCATTTCCGGACCTTGTGACATACGGCTCTGGCGGCATGACGATCATTCGAAATGTCGCAAGCCCCACTGCGAGCGGTCCACCTGCCGTTGGCCTGGGTGAACGCCGCCTTGTGGCTATCGAAAATCCACCTCTGGCGGATCCGGGCCTACATGTGGCGACCGCCTGCTTGATTGACTTTGATCATGACAGCGATCTTGACTTGGTGACTGCCAACGACCAAGGCAAACTTGACTTTTGGCTGAGTCTCGGCAATGGAACCTTTCAGTTTGAATCGCAAACGGCCTGGTCGATACTGCCAGAAGATCTAGGCAAAATGACATCGCTGGTCGCTGTCGACTTTGATCGTGATCTCGATCTGGATGTGATCGTGGCTGGCCCTGGGGAAAAGGCCCTGGGTCTGCTGGAAAACTTGCGGCATGGTTCGTTTCGCTGGCAAGCGTGGGGCTCCCTCTATCCATCGCTGGTAGGCAGCCAGCGGGTTTTACCACTGGAATGGGATGGCAACGCTTCCTGGGATGCTGTGGGAATTAACAAGACAGGTCTGCAAATCTGTCAAACTCACACGGTGGAACCTGGCAAATGTTTGCCCCAGCAGGTGACGTCACTTCCCCTGAAAGATCTTGCTTCAAGCGTTCCCCTTTTGTGGCAGGTGGGAGATCTAGACAACGATACTTGGCTCGACTTTGCTTGGGTGCAAGGCAACACGCTCTTTGCGGTCTCTTCCGCAGGTGGCAAGCTACATCCCCCAGTAACCCTTGCCAATAATCTTCCGAGTGACTGCCGGGCCATGCGTTTGGGAGATGCCGATGGCGATGGAGACCTGGATGTTTGGATCGCCGCCAGCAAACAGGTTGTGCTGCTAGAAAATTCATTAACCAATGAGGCCCACTGGCTTTCGCTTCGGCTGGCAGGTCGTGCCGACAACAAAGGCCGCGCGAACAACAGCGGCCTGGGAACGCTGGTTGAGCTTCGCACCCTGGGACGATACCAAGCCCAAGTCGTTAGCGAGCAACCGGTCCATTTTGGGCTAGGCGACTCCGCAAAGGCTGACTTGGTTCGGCTGATCTTTACTAACGGCGTTCCCCAAGCCATCAAAGAACCGGTCGGGGACACGCAAATCTGTGAACGTATGGAACTCAAGGGCTCTTGCCCCTTTGTGTATGTGTGGGACGGCGAGAAGCGAGTCTTCTTCACCGATTGCCTGTGGGGAGCTCCGCTGGGACTGCAAACAACGCCTGATCAAACGGTTCCCTTTCGTAGCACTGAGTTCCTGAAGATCCCTGGCAATCTATTACAGCCGAAGCGCATTGGCGAAGATTCTGTCTATGAACTCTCTCTTACCGAAGAACTATGGGAAGCAGCTTACTTTGACCATGTGGAACTGTTGGCCATCGATCATCCCCAGGGGACAGAAATCTTTTCCAACGAGAAGGTCGGCCCTCCTTCGATCAGTGAATTCAAAGTGCATGTGGTATCGCAGCGGCAACTTCCAGTGGCCGCATGCAATCGCCGGGGAGAAGATTGCCTAGCGCAAATCCTTGCCGAGGATGAAAAGTACTTCCGTGGCTTTGACCAACTAATTCGCCAGGGGCTCGCAGAAGAGCACTACCTGGAACTGAACCTGGGCGACCTAAGTGCGCAGCGTAATGCCACAACCAATCCGCCGGCACAAGCGACCCTGTTTTTGACAGGCTGGATCTATCCAACGGATACGTCACTTAATGTGGCCCTCTCTCAGCCACAAGGGGATGGCCTGCCGAGGCTTCCTGCACTTTGGGTTCCCGACGGCAAAGGAAGCTGGCGTGAAGCGATTCCTTTTACCGGCTTTCCCGGAGGAAAGACAAAGACGATTGCGATTCCACTTCCGCTGGATCTATTTCCCGCCGGGGACTATCGCGTACGGGTCGTTACCTCCGCCGAGATCTACTGGGATGCCGCATTTTTTAGTACGGCCGAGGAGACTGCCGTGCAGGTTAGCGGCATGCCGCTCGTTTCGGCCACGCTCGACTACCACGGATTTTCGACTCCCCTACCCCGCGTGGAAAATGGGCCGCAGCGCTACGACTATCAGCGAGTCTCGCGCGAACCGAAATGGCCTCCAATGCAAGGAGCGTTTACACGTTATGGCGACGTAAAGCCGTTGGTGGTTGCCGCCGATGACCAGATGGTGGTACTTGGAGCGGGTGACGAGATGGTCATTCGTTTTGCCAACTTGAAGCCTGTGCCAGAAGGCTATGTGCGGGACTTCTTCTTGCACAGTGTAGGGTTTGATAAGGATGCGGACCTTAACACCCTGGATGGTCAGGATGCTTTGCCGCTCCCCTTTGCGGCAATGCAAAACTATCCGCCACGAGCCGAAGATGCCTGGCCGGAAAGCACTGCCTATCAGAGCTTTCTAAAGGATTATCAAACACGGCGGCAATCCCCTGCCACCTTTTGGCGTGCACTACTAACGCCGGAAGCGCGTTAGTAATTTTACCGCACGTCGGCTAGTCCTTGAGCTTGAATAGCCGCTTCAGTGCATCCACCAAGCCATGCGGCGTGCCGGACTGCGCCTCATGCCGAAGCGATTCTAGCGGTGGATGCAGCAGCTTGTTGACGAGGCGCTCAAATGCGGTGCGAATCTCGGTTTGTGTTCGATCATCCAGTGGGCCGAGCTTGTTTAGCAGGCGAGCTAGTTCATCCGTCTTGATCTCATCGGCACGCGCTTTCAATCGCCGGATCGTTGGCCCTGTAGCACGATGATTGAGATCGGCGAGGAAGCGAGCGGTCTCTTCCGCGATGATCCGCTCCGCTTTGGGCCATTCCTTTTCTCGCTCGCGGCGATTTCGCTCGCAGGCCTGGGCCAAGTCATCAATCGAGCATAAGTAAACGCCCGTAAAATCCCCCACGGCCGGATCAAAGTCACGCGGAATCGCTAGGTCCAAAATCAGTAGCGGACGCTGGAAGCGTTTCTCTTCAATCTCTTTAAACTGGGCTGCTGTGACGATCGGTTCGGTGGCTCCGGTCGCGCTCACGACAAGGTCGGCCTTGATTAGCAGCGACGTAAGACGATCCCATGGAACTGCTACGCCGCCAAACTTGGCTGCCAGGTCTTCACCGCGTGCCATATTGCGATTGATGACTGTGATGTGCCGAGCTCCGGCCTCTTGCAGGTAACGGAGGGTCTCCTCCCCCATTTCACCGGCACCAATCACCAGCACTTGCTTATCGTCAAACCGCTCGAAGAACTGGCTGGCATAGTCAGCCACTGCCACGCTCGGAATGCTCACCCGCTTTTGCTGGATCGCGGTTTCGGCCGTGACACGCTTGGCCACATGCAAGGCGGACTGAAATGCGGCATTGGTCAACGGCCCGACGGAACTGACACTGGTTGCCAGTTCATAGGCCTGCTTCACTTGCGACAAGATCTGCGCCTCACCCACGACCATGCTGTCGAGGCTGGCCGCTACGGTAAACAGGTGCCGAACAAAATCTTCGCCGGTCCGTTCAAACAGTTGGCCAAAAATCTCATCCGCGTTAAGTCCATGGAAGTCGGCCAGGAACTGCACCACATCCTGCCGCGAAGGACAGCCAGCCACACTCTCGCTGGCGACGTAAAGCTCCACCCGGTTACAGGTTGAAAGCAGAACGGCTTCTGTCTCTGGAAAACGCTCACGCAGCTGTGCCAAAGCGGCCGTCGCTTGATCCTTGCTAAAGGCAAGCCGTTCCCGCACCGACACATTGCTGCTGTGATGGCTACATCCCACCATTTGGAGCTTCATACCTGGGCTCCTGGGGATGGCTGGGATCGAACGGGCTGATACGTGGTTGACTCTTTACGTGGACGAGCATGCTGCGACTGTCCACCCACTAACATCGCCACGACCAATGCCAAAAAGATGAAGCTGGCCACCGTTAGGTAGGCAACCTTCCGCCCTTGCTGCGCGGGCTTGTAGAAAATTTCAAACAACGTCACCGCAAACAGCCAAACGACAAGCAGGCCCGACGAGACGACCACGCTGTCAGTCCAGGGGACCACATTGGCTTGCTTCACCATGTTTAGCACAATGCCTGCCAGCATTCCGACGGCCATCAGGCACGCGGAATATTGAAGCGAGCGGCGATTGGCGCGCTGCAGCCATTCCAAGCTTGGCAAACGAAAGCCAGTTCGCACCGGCAATTTCTTCTTGAGTCGATTGGACTGGATTAAATAGATCAAGCCCGCGACAAACCCCAGCGACACCGTGGCGGTTCCCAGCAACAGAAACAAGCCATGCAAGGCTCCCCAAACACTTAAAGCCACCGTCCGCTCAACCGGGGCTTCGCTCGGAAAACCATACGTGATCCCCACGAGGGATATCGCAATGGGAACCAAGAATAATCCCACGGGGGAATCGGGATGGGTCGCAGCGCGCACCAAGTAAGCCAAGATCGCCAGCCAAGCCGCCACCAAGTACCAGTCCGAAGGGCTGGAAAGTGGAAGCCCAACCTGCAATTCCGTATAGGCACGATGCCACAAGAAGGCGGTATGCGCAAAAAGCCCTGCGCCGGCCATCATCAGCGTCAGGACCCGACGGGCAGGAAGCCGAAAACGCAGGCGCGTAAGTTCCAACAGCAGCACGACCACATAGCTTGCAAAGAAGCACTTGATCGTGATTTCAGAAAGCGAAAATGCCGCAATCAGCGTTACCATGTTTGCTCTTGAAAGGCAGCGTCAACAACTGTCGAAACGCCTCTTTCCCTCCCTTGGTAGGTTCTCGAAATGCCCTCGTTCCTCGCATCGCCCGATTCATGACAGGATCAATGGAGGGCCCCATCCTTAGGCATCTTCCTTCTCTTCCAGATTATATTCCTGCAACTTGCTTCGCAGCGTGTTTCGGTTGATGCCAAGCTTCGTCGCTGCCTTGGTCTGTACATTATTGCAGGATTGCAGCACCTGGACGATTAATTCTTTTTCCACACGATTGACGATCTTCTCATGCAGGTTGGCTTGGTCTGTCCCTGCGGAGGTAATCCCTTGCTGCACCACCTCATAGACAAGTGTATCAAGGTCTGCCCCGCGCACGCGTCCCGTTCGGCGTTCCGGCCGGCCTAGCACGGTCTCCGGCAACAGTTCCATCGTCAATTCATCGCCATCAGCCATCGCCACGGCGCGCTCGACATAGTTCTGTAGTTCGCGAACGTTACCCGGCCAATGATAGTCCTGTAGCGCTTCAATCGCTTGCGGCTGGATATGAACCACCAGCTTGTCATTCGCTTCGCTATAGATCCCCAGGAAGTGTGCAACCAATGCGGGGATATCTTCCCGCCGCATCCGTAACGGGGGGATGAGGATCGGCACTACATTCAAGCGCCAGTACAAGTCTTCGCGAAAATGCTCTGCTTCGACTTCATCGCGCAGGTTGCGATTGCTGGCCGCGATCACGCGAGTGTCCACCCGCACCGTATTGGTATCGCCGACGCGTTCAAACTCACGCTCTTGCAACACCCGCAGCAGCTTTACCTGCAAGTGCAACGAGGTGCTGTTGATCTCATCCAAAAAGATCGTACCGGTATGCGCCGCTTCAAACCGGCCCGTTCGATTGTTAACCGCCCCTGTAAACGAACCCCGTACGTGCCCGAAAAGTTCGCTTTCCAGCAGGCTCTCGCTCAATGCCCCGCAATTGACCCGCACAAACGGACCACTGCGTCGCTGGCTTAAGCGATGCACGGCCGTCGCGATCATCTCCTTGCCGGTTCCCGTTTCCCCAAGCAGCAACACCGAAGCATTTGTTTGAGCCACCTTCCGCGTTAGACGATAGACAGCCTCCATGGCAGCACTCGTCCCAATGAGCCCGGGAATCGGGGGCCCACTGTCAGCAGCAGAAGTAGTGCGGGGAATCGACATTCGAAACTCTAAGCTCTTTTCAAAATCGGAAGGCAGTCCATTGTGCCTTCCACCATCTACCCATCACGACCACACGTCGCAACTAGGGACTCTTCACGGCCGCCTCTTCCGAAGCAGGAGCCTCATCCACGACCGACTTTTTTGTATCCACCGTTAGCCCGCCAACAGGCGTGGCCCGGCTTTCAATGGCGTCGATCACTTGCCCCAGCACTTCCTGGGTCCCGGCATCTAATGTCTCGCTGGCATTGTAGCGATCGTACTGATCCATGATCTGCTTACGAGTCAAAAGCGTTCCACGACGACTAATCGCCTCCGCAAACCGACGAGCTGCATGCTGCCGCAGGTCGAGCGGATTCACGATGATGTCGGCATATTCCACCAGCGCGGTCTGAGCGGCCGGCGTGGCGAAATGAGCCAACACCTCTGCGGCCGAAGCGGTCAGCGCTGGCGTCGCCAAAGCTCGAATCACATTCGCCTCTTGGCGATGAACTTCGTGTTGCAACGGACCATCATTCCGCTTGAGTAACTGTAGCAAGCCTGCCAGTGCCATTTGCGACTGCTGCAGCCGCTCTTCGGTCAGCACAAGATTGCGACCCGCCAATGCTTCCAGCTTCTTAAGCTGCAGGCCCGCTGCTGCAGAATCGTAGATTCTTGGCACAATGATCGTGAGCGGATCTTCGTGCAATTCAAATTCAAACTTTTGGGCGTTCTCGTCTCGAACCAATACCGCCATCGGCAGTCCGGCCGAATGGTAATCGCGCCGCAGCAATTGCACCATCTCGGCAGCGCGAGGGCCTTCCACCGCATCGTCGATCAGGACGAAATCAATGTCCGGCTGCTGCGAGACCTTCTGCAAAGCCTCTTTACCACTAAAAACAATCGTGGGCTCCAATCCCATGCCTAGCATGAGGGCCGCCAAATCGGATGCAGCCGTCTTGCGAGCTTCACAAATGAGGACGCGTGGCGCTCCACCACTGGCAGCCACATAGCCCAGGACCTCGACCATCCGGCTTGAGCCAGCAAAGGCCTCCCCCTTTGATAGTTCCAATGCCGAGAGGGCCGCCGCCAAACGAACGCGAACATCACGATGCACCAGTGCCTTAGCCAGCGGCGTTTCTCCGCCGCCAGGACGCTTTAGCAAGCCGATATCACCCGCCTTGCCCAAAGCTGCTGCCGATTTACGGGCGGCCACCGTGTGCCCATTCTTCAGCGCATATTCCAGCGTCTTTTCCAGCATGGCCACTTCGGCTTTCCCCATTTCGGAAGTCGATACAGAGGCAGGAGCGGCAGACTCTTCGCTCGACTCCAAGATCCCTTCTACCTCCATCCGGCAGACGCGATCCAGCACCGCATAGGATGCATTTTGGGGTGCAAGAGCAACCAGCATTTGTGAAAAATCACGAGCGGCAAACGTCGCCGCATCACGCTGCAATTGCTTACCGAGCTTGACGGTCTTGTCGGCGCCACTCCAGGTCCAAACGGAGACAAATCCATTCGCATCTTCTGGCAGTCGCTGCTCGCCGATCAGCAATTCACGGCTTCGGCGATAAAGCGTGCCTTCCACCTCTTGCTGCGAAGGCATCCGAGACATCAAACGCAACAGGGCTGACTCTGCCGCTTTCCTTACGGCCGCATCCCCATTCTCTTGAATCGCCAGCGTCGCAATCTGGGGCAACGCCCCGGTAACGCGGCGCTGCGCTAGCATCTGTAGCACATGCACTTGTTGCGAGCTGTTACCATGCCCTAAGACCGCGATCAGGGCCGGATAGGCCTCAGGCCCTAGGTCTAGCAGCGTCATTTGAATCTGTGTGGCAACCTTTTCCGAAGCAGGTTCTGCCAAAGCGGTAATCAAGACCGGGGCAATCCCCAGCCCCAGCTCCGCCAGTTGCCCACGTGTGTTACGCAGTGCTTCTTCGGAGTCTTGTCCCAAGTCGGTTAGCAGCTTGGCCTGACGTGCCGGATCTTTTGTCGCCTTCTCATGCGCCAGCAATACTGCACGGCCGAGCTTTTCTCCTTCGGGACGGACAACATTCGAAGCGGACAAACGGACAAACAGATCCGCCCCAAAACGCTTGGCCAGTTCTTCTAGCTGGCTCTCATCCATCTTGAGAGCGATTGCCTTGGCCAAGTACTTCTTCGCCTCATCAGGGCGACCAAAGTCCAACGTCAGCCGAGCGGCTTCTACAAGCTGAATCCCGGTCGTGGGATTGTTTTCACGAAGCTGCAAGATGAGCTGCGGCTCAATCGGCCGCAGGTCTACAACCGGCCCCGCCTTGGCATCACGCCCCTTGGCGGCTGCCTTTCCCGCTTCCGCGCTAAATGGATCTTGAGCACCAGCCAGTGGCACCAGCACTCCCCCCAGCAACAGTCCCACCACACCTAAGGTGGCGGGCCGCACGGCGGTAATTCGCGAAAATCTCTTCATCGCAGCGTTATCCCATCTTTGCTTGGCAAGCCCTTGCCATCACACTTGCCACGCATCCCCAGCGCAGCCGCCTTGCATTCAATCGTTACCGCTACTAACTATTCCAATCCCAGCTTCTTGGTCCAAATCGCCACTTGCGCAGCAACTTCTCGTGGCGCCGTAGAGCCATAGCTCACAAATGACGAAACGGCCTTTTCAACCCCCAAGATGCCAAACACTTCCTCAGTGAATCCCTCATACGATGCCTGAAATTCAGCCAGCGACAAATCGGCCAGCCGTACATCGCGGCTGCGCTTTGCCAACCAGTTCGCCAACCAGGTGATGGGCCTTACGCTGCGGAACGCCGCGCAAGATCATGTATTCCATCAGGGTCGTCGCATCCAAATATCCCTTGTCCAGCTTGGCACTGATCCCTGCCAAATTCAGCTTGGCACCTGCCACCAACGGCGCGGCCAATTCCAAGCAGATATCGACCGTGTCAAACGCATCGAACAAAGCTGGCTTGTCTTCTTGTAGGTCGCGGTTGTAGGCCAGCGGCAACCCCTTCACGAGCACCAGCAGCGTCTGCAAGTTGCCAATCACCCGGGCCGTCTTGCCACGCGTCAACTCCAGCACATCAGGGTTGATCTTCTGCGGCATGATGGAGGAGCCCGTGCAGAACTCCTGCGGCAAATGGAGGAACGAAAACTCGCTCGTGCTCCACAAAATCCACTCTTCCGCCCACGTGCTAAGGTGCGCAGCAATTAGCGACAGGACAAATGCCGACTCCAGCGCAAAATCCCGGTCACTAGAAATATCCAGGCTGTTGGCAGCAACCCCTTCAAACCCCAAGCGTTTGGCAACGTCGAACCGGTCGATCGGCAGCGAAGTTCCCGCCAAGGCAGCCGCTCCCAAGCTCAAACGATTCACCCGGCGACGGCAATCTGCCACCCGTTCTCGATCGCGCTCCAGCTTTTCGGCATACGCCAACCAGTAATGATTGGCCAACACAGGCTGAGCCCGTTGCATGTGGGTATATCCCGGCAGGATCACCCCTTCATCGACCGCACAGCGCCCCACAAATGCCTTTTGCAGGTCCAGCAGCCGACCATCCAGACGATCTAGCGAATCACGCACCCACAATCGGAGGTCCGTTGATACCTGATCGTTACGGCTGCGGCCGGTGTGCAACTTCCGCCCGACATCTCCCAGTCGCTCAATCAGCGCCTGTTCGATGTGCATATGAATGTCTTCCAGTTCGATCTTGAACGGGAACTTCCCTTCCTCGATCTCTTGGCCAATCTCGGTGAGCGTCTTGGAAATCGCTTGGCACTCGTCCGCAGTGATCAGACCCACCTTCGAAAGCATCTCGGCATGCGCAATCGATCCGCGCACATCTTGCGCATACAGACGATGGTCAAAGCTGATGCTTTCTGAAAAGCGATCAACGCGGCGATCCGTCGCCTGACTGAAAACTCCGCTACGTGAAGGACTGGCCAACTTCGATCCTTACATCATTCCAAGGAACGTAAAACATGCCCAAGCCAAACGCCGTCCGCACGCGCGTAAGATTGGCTACGACAATACTTTATCTCTCTTCGACACTTTCAACGGGCGACCCTTGATAGCATCTGCCTCGTCCGCATTCGCAACCTAGCCTACACGACCCGAGCGACCAGCGTTCCGCTCCCAGTCGTTAGTGACAGCATGGTCGATGCCTTGTTTTTCAGCAGTCACCGCAAGATTCCCTCGCAGGACCTGCAATAACGGCGGAGAAAATGCCGCTAAATCTTTACCAACTTATCAATCCTAGATGCCCCACCTCCGCCTGTCAACGAACGCCCCCTCCCTACCGCTTGAATGTTGGGCACGCCGCGCCTCGCGTGTGCCTGAAAGCCGAACATGCCCCGGCCCCCAGACCGGGCAAATACCTGCCACCCCTTGATACCCCAGCCACTTAACCCGTTAAATCAGAATACTTTACGCATTTCGACGCGACCTAGAATCCCAGGTCCACTAGCCAACTACCGTCACGATTGCCTGCCCTGTTTTAGCGCGACGAGCACCATCCCGTTACAAATGGACTCCCCGCTACACTCAACCTTGGACCAACATTATCGTAACGGCGGCAAGTTCACCGACTTCGCGTTTCCTGCCAGACCTCCATCGGCCATCCCACTCCTATGAGCACTGCCTCCAGCCCTGCCACACCGCACAGCGGCAACCTCAATCCTGAGGGGTTCATTTCGCAGCAAGTCAGCCGCATCCGTCGCAACCTTTGCATTGCCAACGGTATCGCCCTCGCAATCCTTTTGTTTTTTGCTTGGCTCACCAGCGGATACTACTACTGCTTTTTTCGTGGGCCACGCTTGGTCACGCCCGACCAAATGCTGGAAATTGCCAAAAGCCCCGGAAGCGGAAACTTGCTCGACTACGTCGAGATGCATGACCAGGTCCTCGTCTCCACGGGGCTTTATGAAGAATCGACGAATGATGACAAGGTCTATTCGATCAACCCCTATTATCTCGTCGCCATCGGCGAGAAGTTCCTGCTTGTCAAAACAGAAGACAAAGCCCCCAGTGGCAAAGTATTGCGCGGCCCCGTCGCAGCCGTCTACTCAAAGCCGGATCAAAGTGCACATGCGATGCTCCTTAGCGCTCGTCCCGACCTGCGCTCAAGGCTTCTGCCGATCATCTTGAACGATGCGGCCGCATTCAACGTTGCCGGCTACATCGGCCTCGTCTTCTTTACCCCACTGTTTTTGCTCTGCACTTACAACCTCGTCAAAGCCGTCCATGGCCTTGGTGGCTGGGCCCTTCATCCCGTGACACGCGCTCTGGTAAGCCACGGCGATCCTTTTCAATTGGCCAGTCAGATCGACGCCGAAGTCGCCAGCGACACCACTATCATCGTCGGCAAGGTCACGCTGACGGAGCAATGGTTGCTTCATCGATCGGTGTTTGCGCTGCAGGTCATCTCGCTTCCTACCATCGTTTGGTGCTACCACCTTGTCCTGAATGGTTCTCACATTGCCGTTCTTCATTTACGCTCCGGCAAGTCCATTTCGATTCCCATGAAAGAGGCGTTTGTTGCATCCCTTCTTCGAGAGGTTCAAACGCGTATTCCGTGGGTACAAACCGGCTACTCCAGCGAAATGCATCGCCAGTGGCAAAAGGATCGAGGCCCCCTCACTGCCCAAGTCGATCTTCGCATGCAGGCCTATCTCGCAAAACGCTAAGCATACTTTGCACCGACGAAAAAAGGCCGGCGGAAAGAAGCAACTGCCTCTCGCCACCGGCCATCGAACCATTGTCTGCCTAGGTTGCCGCTACTTTAATTGTAATAACCATAGTAGTAGTAGTTTGCCGTGGGTTTGAAGAACTCATTGGGCTTGAGCTTGGTCTTCCACTTGATGACCGAGCTATTGTTGACAGCGGGATGCCCTTGATAGTTGTTCCAATCTTCCGGCCGGAATGCCCCAATCGTTACGGCCCCCATGTCACTTGCCTCAACCGCTTTTCCGCCCACTCGCAGTGTAACTTCCACATCGATCTCGACTTGCTTGTGATTACACAGGCTCAGTGAAACCTCTTTGGAAATCTTGGCATAACGATGGCCGGCCCATTCCAATGCCGTCAAATCACGCCCGGTCTCTTTCTCATCAAATAGCCCCTTCGTGTCGACCGAAATCGTCACTGGCACTCGCACTTCATCGGTTACACCCGTGTAGGTCATCAACTCCTGGGCCAACGGCTGACGACCTTGCATGATCATCACCGGCCCTGTGGTCCAAGGAACGTTCGTCGTATTACTCAGGACCACTTGATGCCAAACTTGGTTCTTCGAAAGCTTGAGCGGAGAATTGAGACCAGCCCCACCGGGGCTGACGTCACTCGATTCACGTTGATATTCAACATCCCACGTGTAGATGTCACGATAAGGAACTACCGTTGAAAAGATCGTATGAGCCGAGCGTTCACCACGAGCAATCGACAGCTTGGGCAGGTTATATACAAACAAGTCATTCGTTCCGCCGGCCGTCAGCTCACCCGGCAAATTCAAAAGTCCGCCATCAGCCCCCGCTGCTGGTCCTCCACCACGAGCCACTTCTCCAGCGCGGGAATTAAAACCATACACCCCATTCGAGTAATTATTGCCCAGCGCCAACTGCTGCCCCATGATCACAGGCGCCGCCTCATTCAAGGTGTTACGCAATGCTGCTTCCAGCACGAGCGGGCTTGGCGTATCTTTGAAGCGAAAATTTGGCACACCCACCACAATCGAGATCGGCACTTCCTCCAGGTCTTCGGCTTCATTGAGAATCTCCGCTTGAAGCGTCAACTCCGCAAGTTTGCTGGGCTTTTTGGCAGGCTCCTTCTCCTCCTTGTTATTGTCCTTATTCTCTTGTTTCTCCTGCGAGCGTTTTCCTTCGCCACGTACAGGCTGCGCCGGCAACTTGGCGTTCGGTGGATCAAGATCTAGCCGATAAGTAGGAATCCAGCGAACCCCTGGACGGAAATACATCAGCGTGATTCCCACATCAGCACCAGGCGTACTAGTGCGAAACGTTAGCCGTTTGCTCCGCTTCGTGGTTTTGACCTCTTTGGTAACCTTTGTCTGCATGTCTTTGACAAGTACCGAACGAACCTGCGCCGCCTGCAGAAGCATGTCGCCATCTTCTGTCCGCAATACAAAGTTCGCGCCGGTATAACTGGTCATCGTTTGCGAAATCGTTGTTGCACTGGCCGCTGCGGCAGGAACGACTTTACGTGTCCGTCCTCCCTTGGGAATCGCGGCCGAACCAACGCTTCGCAAATCAATCGATCCCAGAATTGTAGTCATCGCTGGTTCAGAAACGGCAACCACTCCCTTGTCAACAAGCACTTCCAAGATCTTGCCACTCAGAACCGTCTTGTCTTGAAGCTCTACCCGAGCTTGCTTCCCTTGGTTTGCCAGCAGGATCTCCTGAATTTCACGAGCAGGAACATCCTTGGTGGCGGTCTCTTCTGTAACTTTCCAGCCTGCGACCATTCCTTCCAAGCGACCTTCTCGTGGAACCGCCCAAAACGAACCAAGCACCGCTGAATCGGGCACCTCGTCGGTAAACACTTCCCCCGTTTTGTCGCTCTTGGCTTTTCCCGACTTGATAACCAAGCAGTATCCATCTTTGAAAACAATCACCTGCTCGGTCTTCCAAGTCATTTCACTCGGAAGCTTTGCGGTCACTTCTTTCGCCGGCTCGCTTGGCTCCTCGTCGGCAGCCCGGGCCGCATGCCACGGCAATGCTCCGCCTGTCAGTAGCATCACCGCCAAGAGCAGCCTAGCTGCTTCGTAAACCCATCGCTGCTTGAAGAAATTCCCACCCATGACTATCTCCTCGATTGAATTCCGCCAGAACCCGTTGGACTTCGCCAAACAAACTGACGTGCCTTACGAAAGCTTGTCTCCATTGACCTCACGAGTCTCATACTAACGAGATCCCCCTGTTTTAGGTGTAAACACTTTGTAACAACCAAAACCCCTATGCATTCCCATCTCACCTAGTTCCGCCCGTCTGCCGCACATCCCAAACACCCTCTAAATTGCCGTAAAATCGAGCCCGCTACCTATTAGACGCATGTCCAGTGACACGTTTGGTCACTCCTGGCGCAATGTCCTGAAGAACTTTCTTCCCGCTGCCGATAGCTGTCGATGCGAAGTCGTCCCAGCCGGCCAAGCCATGTACGGGGAATTCTGCTCAGCAGTCTCACTGCGGGCAGAAGTATACGGCCAGGCCTTAGGAGTGCTGGGCTGCCATTTTCACCATTGGCAGCACCCCCCGGCGAATCGCATCTTTTTCGGGCGGGGATTCCCGGAAAGGAAAACAAGGATGTTGACTCTCAGGGCAGTTCACAGCTTGCCACGTTTGGCAAAGTGGACGGTCAGCCTCGCGCTGGTCGTTGCGATGTTGTGCTGCGCGCCAACCCACGGCACCGAAACCAGTCAGTCCACTGCCGACGAACTCTACACCTCGGCCTGTTCCGCCTATCGCGAGTCCGATTGGACTTTAGCCGCCGAAAAGTTTGCCGAGTTCGTTCAGCGTTTCCCCAAAGAGGAACGCCATCATGTCGCGCAGCTCTATCGCGCCGAATCACTAGCCCAAGAGCAACGCTGGCCAGAAGTCCTTCTGCAACTGCAAGAGCTTCGATCGACCGTGACAGCCTCAGCGATTTCTCTCTCCGAAGAGAATGAGCGGCAAGTTGCGTTTCGCATTGCCGAGTCGTATTTCTTTACGCAGCAGCTCGCCCAGGCGCGAGAAAACCTTGCCGCGTTCCTGCGTCAATATCCGCACGACCGTCGCACAGCCATTGTTCTTCTGTACGATGCCGAAGCAGCCCTTGCACAAGACGATTTTGCCGCCGCACATCGCTCTTGCCAGGCGCTCAGCAAGGAAACGGACGACAAATCGATCCTTACCGCTGGCAAGCTACTTTCCGCGAAGGCGCTGGTGGGCCTTGATCAATCCGAAGGGGCAATTGCCCTTTATGAAGATGTTCTCGGCGATGAAACGCTGGACGCTGCCGCACGGGCGAATGGCTTGCTTGCCATGGCGCGACTTCATGTCACCCTGGGCCATCGCAAAGAAGCGATCCAGCAACTACAGCGGCTTACAACCATCAGCCCCGCACTGCCTGAGGCTGTCGATATCGGCCTTTACGAACTGTCATTCTTGCAACAGCAGGCAGGCGACACCGCAGCAGCCAAACAGAACCTCCATCGGCTGCTACAAGAATATCCTGAGTCTGCACTTCACTCCGATGCGCAGTATCGCGCCGCACTTCTCGCGACGGACTGCCAAGATTGGGACGAAGCACTATCGCTTTTGCCCGATCTCCAGACTCCGATTGCCTCGCATCCCCTTTCGCAGCGGATTGCATTACTTCGCGCAGAAGTCCTCGGACACAAAAACGAATGGGCCAAGGCAGCTGAAGTGCTTGATCCTCTTCTCAAGGAATCGCTGCCGACTCCAGAAGCCAATGCTACAGAATACTGGCGCGCCGAAGCCGCCTATCGCCTGGCAGATTTTCCTCGTGCCCTAGAACTGCTCGAATCGCTTGATGATCGCCTGCATTGTTCGCAGCCACCAGCCAAAACCACACCCCTCGATTCCAACACCCAGCGGTTTCACGCCACGGTTGTCTTACGCCGCGCACAAACACTCGCCCAACTCAAGCAATACGGTCCGTCGCAAGAAATGCTGCAAGCCTTTTTTGCCCACTACAAGGCGTCGCGTCTTTCACCGCAAGCCCATTACTTGCAAGCCCAACTTCACGTCCACAATGGCCAGTACGCCCAAGGCCGCGATTCGCTCGCAAACATTCTCGAAGAATCGCGGCTTGAAGACCCACAAACGCTCCTCATGGCGCAGTGGCTCCGTGGCGAATCGTATCGCCTCGAAGAACGCTACGACTCCGCCATCATCGCCTTCTCCAAAATCACGAGCCAAGATCAATTCCCCGTCTGGCAGGCTAATGCCTATTACCATTTGGGCCTTTGTCACGAAGCTCTGAAGCAACAATCCCAAGCGGTCGCCGCCTATCAACAAGTCACTACCCATTTCGCCTCGTCGCCATTTGTCTCAAAAGCACAAGAGCGACTAGCTACCGTCAAGTTAGAACTCGCACGCAAGGATCGCCGCCCCGAGCGGTTCCCCTAATCGAACTCTCCCTCGCATTGGTTGGTTCAAATACCATGGCAACAACTACACCTAAAATGGTCACCGCGAAAACTCCTTCTGGCTCGACAAAGCCTGTCTGGCTAGACGTTTTGCGCCAGCCAAGTTCGCAGCGACTATTGTCGGCGATTGCCGCAATCACAATTGCAGGCCTTGGCGCTGCGACGCTCTTCGCCCAAGAATCGATGGCAGAAATGGCGGCCGAAGGCCCCTCCATTCCGACCAAGAACCTGCTCGACGTCTTTCGAGACGGCGGGCCACTCATGTACCCGATTGCACTTTGCTCTTTCGTGCTAACCGTCTTTGTCTTTGAGCGTTTTGTTGCCCTCCGTCGCGGCAGCGTCATCCCTGCTCCCTTTGTGAAGCGTTTCATAGAGCAGTTGCGTGAAGGACAAATTGATCGCGAAAAGGCACTTCAGCTTTGCGAACAAAACAACAGCCCCGTGGCCCAGGTATTTGCGGGTGCCATGAAAAAATGGGGGCGTCCCGGCGTGGAAGTCGAGCAAGCGATTCTCGACTCGGGCGAAAGAATCACCAATCACCTGCGACGCCACTTGCGGCTATTCAACGGCATCTCGCAGGTCAGCCCGCTACTGGGCCTACTGGGAACTGTGCTGGGAATGATCTCCTCGTTCAATGCGATCTCTGCATCGGAAGCAATGGGGCAAAAAGAACTGCTGGCCGGCGGTATTGCCGAAGCACTTCTTACCACCGCCGCAGGCATGCTCGTTGCGATCCCCGCGCTAATTGCATACCTCTATTTTGTGGGACGCGTTGACCAACTGATTATGGAGATCGATGCTCTCGGCCAAAAGATTGTCGAGATCATCTCGGCGGAAGCACTAAGTGAAACACCCGCGAAGCCCGCTTCCAAGCCACGAACCAAAGCAGCCGCTTAATCGGCACGAACCTTTCCCAGCCCCTTTACGGTAAAGATCGACTTTCGCAGGCCAGACTTCCATGCCACTGAAAACCCATCAAGACGACATGCCATCGATCAATCTGACACCGATGATCGACATCGTGTTTCAATTGATCATTTTCTTCATGGTGGGATCTCGCTTTACGGAGATGGAAAAGAAGATCGACCTCAGCGTTCCTGAAGTCTCCACAAAGGCAAACCTTCCCCAAGCACCTGAAAAGTTGGTCGTCAGTGTTTTTCGCGATGGAAAGCTCACCCTCAATGAAGAGCCCATCACACGCGAACAACTTGTCGCGCGTCTATCGGATGCCAAGCGAGACAATCCAAGTTGCAGCGTTACGGTTCGTGGTGATGGCTCCGGACCCCTGCAAGATGTTGCCAATGTTTTGACCGCCTGCAAACAAGCCGGCATTAACGACATGGGAATCTCAGTTCGCATCGCAAAAGAAAAGTCCACCGGCAATAGCAAAACCCGTTAAGCCAATTCCCACGTCTTTTCTCAAACCTTTCATCAGAAATCCCTGTGTTTGCAACCCTCTCACTTCTGATCGCTGCCGGCAGCATGACCTCCAACACGGTGTTGGCGTGGTCGCTGATGATCGGCGCTGGAGTGCTTTCGGTTGGCATGGGGGCGCTCCTTTGGACCCGCTGGGGCGAAGCTCGGCCTCTGGCAAAGTGCGTGGGCCTTTCGGTCGTTGCTCACGTCCTGCTGCTTTTTTATGCCTATGGCACGCGTATCTTCTTCAATAGCCCTGCCAGGCTGGGTAACGGCCATGCAGAGATTCGCGTCTCGGACTTAGCCATTGATGAAGAAGATGCGGCCCCACCTAGCGATGCTCCCCAAGTCGCTTGGGACAAAATTGATCCTGCGAAAGTCGTTCCGCCTGCGGCAGAGGAAGAAGCCCCTGCCGAGCCCGAAGAAAAACCAGAAGAGCCTCCCCCCATGGTCGCTCGCGCCGAGCCTCCGCCACTGCTGCCACCTCCTGAACCCGATCCAACTCCCGAAGCCGCCGCAGAAGAAGTCATTTCCGAACCCGAACAAGTCGCGGCGACTCCCCCTGCCGAACCTGATCCCTCACAAACCGAAGCACCTTCACCGGACGAACCCGAAGAGACGCCATCCGACGGAGCAAAAGGCGACGCCGCAGTCCCCGTTGCGGCAATGACCGGCGTACCTCGCCGTGCCGCCGATGGCAGCGAAGTTCCCGTGACCTTGCGTACGCGCCTTGCTGCGGATCGCATCAAGATTGGCCGTCATTTTGGTGCTACTGCCGATACAGAAACTGCTGTTACGGCCGCACTTGATTGGCTCGCCGCAAACCAAAGCCAAGATGGACGCTGGGATGCCGACCTGCATGGCGCTGGCCGTTCTGCGATTACGGTGAACAATGCCCAAGCGGCATTTGGATCTCGAACGAATTTACAAAGCCGTGGCCAACCGCTCGTGGTCGAGTCTCTCGCGCCTCCCAAGGGAACCGGCGCTCGCGCCGATACCGGCGTCACGGGCCTAGCTATCCTGGCGTTCCTTGGAAACGGTGAGACCCACTGGGAAGGGCCACATCGAGAGAACATTCAGCACGGGCTAGAGTTTCTCATCAACAGCCAAGCGGCCAATGGCTCATTCGCAGGCGAAGCAGAACTTTTTGCCTCGATGTATTGCCACGGCATTGCCTCGGTTGCCGTATGTGAAGCGTATGCCCTCACCGGCGACGATCGTCTGAAAGAAGCGGTGCAAAAAGCGATTCGCTATACCATTTCTTCTCAGCATACCGGCGGTGGCTGGCGTTATCAGCCGCATGATCCTGGTGATATGAGTCAGTTCGGCTGGCAAGTGATGTCTCTCAAAAGTGCGGAGATGTCCGGCATCGCTATTCCTGATGACGTTCGCGCCAAGATGACTAAATTCCTGCAGGCATGTTCGACCGGTCCCCAGCGTGGCCTTTCGGGCTATCGCCCCGGTGATCGTCCTTCGCGCACGATGACCGCAGAAGCACTCGCTTGCCGCATCTTCTTGGGGGCAGAAAATTCTGAGAGCGCACAAGCCGAAGCAGCCAGCTATATCCTCGAAGAACTCCCAGCCAGTGGTACGCCCAATTATTACTACTGGTATTACGGGTCGGTTTGCCTCTTCCAACGCCAAGGACAAGATTGGCAGCAGTGGAATGAAGCGATGACGTCCCAAGTGTTGCCGCGTCAACGCCCCGATGGTCCAGCCCGTGGCAGCTGGGACCCTACCGAGATGTGGGGCGGCTATGGCGGCCGAGTTTACACTACATCAATGGCTACACTCTGCCTCGAAGTTTATTACCGCTATCTACCACTGTATGGTGCGGCCACTCCCGAGGCTCCTTCGCGCCTTACCGAACAACCCGCCCCGGGCTTGTCGCGGTAAAAGACTCACCCGCGTTTGGCACTAGTTGCCAGGCTCCTGTTTCAGCGAATAGAACCCTTCGGCAGGAAAGAATGGTTTGCCGTCCGCCATCAAGTTCTTCAGCTGGAACTCGTACACGAATCCCTCGCGCAGTTTGCCCAGCGACAGCGTGACATGGAGGCGATCTTCCGCAAGGCTGACCTTTTGCACCGGCTCGCTGCGCCGTTCGAGATCAGGGCCGCCGTAAGCGGGCGTCGATTCACGCCGAGCCGAAAATATCCGATAGTTGCCAGCAATCATCGCCAGTGTTGGATCAACGGGCCGTAAAAACTCGATCTCAAAACCATCCTTTACGGGGCGTATGCGGCGAATGCCACCGGGGAGCGCATCGGCATTGATGCGCAGCGACACAATCTCGCCAATATTATTTCCAGCGCCCCAGCCACTATCGCGAATCCCTCCCACAATCAGTTCGCCTTGCGGCGAGACCGCCGCGACTAATGGCCCTAGCAAACCTTCTTCCAAAGAGTCGGGGACTTGAGAAAACGGATAGACGCCCCCCTGAAACGTATCGCCGATGGGGTCCAACGACATCCGCACCAAGCGGCGCGAGTCATACTCACATCCGATCAGGTCTCCCGCAAAAGGTCCAAAATGCTCTTGGGACTTTTCCCAAGCCTTGGACAAATCAACCCCGTCGGATTCCATGAACAAGCAGCAAATGCCATTGACGCTTCGGGTCCAAGGGTGCGGTATTTCAATCGCGGGCTTGGTCACCTGGGGTGGATGCAATTTTGCGGCCGGGCGATCCAAACTATTGATGAACCCGAAATGCGATCCAGGTTTCAAATGGTTGAGTTCGTTGTAAGGGTTGAAGTTCCCCTGGTTGTCGGTCACAAAGATCGCGCCACCAGGAATTCGTGCCAGGCCCATCGGAAAGCGATGCCCACGCGTGATTTCCTCCAGGCGATACAACGGCCCCTGCCGGAAAGTGCTTGTCGGTTTTTCCGGTGTTAGTGTGAGTCGTACGCATTGCCCCCGATGCCGCGCTGCCGCCGGCGAACGTTCATCCTGCTGCGAAGGCAAGCCAACGACATAGCTGCCATCCGGCTCTTTTAGCAAACCGACCGCCCAGTCGTGATAGTCGGTCGTGTAACCCCAATCACTACACAGCGACGAAATCTTCTGCGTGCCGCTAGGTGCTGGATGCAATCGAAGTAGCGCCGGCTTGGTCAGCACATCGACTTCATCGCCTTGAGCAGCAATGCCATACGGCGCGGGCAAGCCTTCCGCCAACTTCACCAGCGGCAAGGGTCCCGGTGATTTGCCATCCTGCGCGGATAGACTTGCTCGATAAGCTTCCCCTTTGAGCGTGCAAAACAGCAGGTCTCCCGCCTTGGTAAACGCCAGGCCTGTCGGCATGATTTCGCCCGGCAGTGGCAGCCTCTTGGCAACCAACCCTGGTCCCAAGCGTAATGGCACATCCCCCTCGGGCACGACATCCGCAGTCACCACGGCGGCAGGAAGCGTATCTGCCTGCACATCACATTGATAATGCAGCACAAGCCTTGGGGGACTTTCTAAAACTAGTTCAATCATGCCGCTGGGCTGAAAACGCAAATCCTCCGGCGCAGCAATTCGGACCTGCAGTCCCCCTTCGCCACCAATCCGTAATGTACGGCCGTCGCTGGAAACCTTTTGATCTTTCTCCAATCCCGCCCATGGTGCAAATACTAACTTGCTTGCCGCGATACTTGGCTTTGCTTTCCAAACGATCTCGCGAGAAAACCCACCAGCGATCCCTTGCAACCGCTCCTGCACGAAAACGGGCTCTAGACTTGGTTCCTTCGCATCGCCTGCGGGAATGGCAAAGTGGAACTCTCGCTCCCAGAGAAGTGCTGATGCGCCGTCTTTGCCTTCTTTGGTCGTCTGCCAACTTTGCGGCACGCTGAAGAATTGCGGCGCTGGGAAAGGATTCAATTTGCCCAATTGGGGATGCACTAAAAACATCTCTGCGGGAGCATTCTTTGCTCCACTACCTACGATGCCACCACCGGGTTGCCACGACCACGTTTTGCCTTGCGTGATCTGCTGGGCAAAGTCACCCAGCCACCAACCGGCAATCGTTCCCGACTCATGGTCGTACGCTAGGTTATGGCGGTTACCAAATCCCACGGCAAACGGACGAGTCAGCGTTCGGTCCGGCAACTTGAGCACATCTGTTAGCACCCAGGGAATATCTTGCTGGGGCGAAAGTCCGCTATGCCTGAGGACACGTACCGGTGCCGAAATGGGGGGCTCAAATCCAGGCGTGTTCAGCACCAGCCAAACGGCCGCCAATTGTTTGTCGAGCTTTTGATCGAGCACTCCCGCAACAGGCAGCGCCACGCTTGGCATTTCCATTCGAGGAACGATGCGTGACGGATTCCGAACCCAGCGATCAAACCACATTCGGCGCAGGCGATCATCAATTCCGACAAGTTGCGGCCCACGCGCAGCCGCAGTCGACTTCGCGGGCAAAACGGAACCGACTTGATGGCAGCTAGTACAGCCAAATCCACTTGAGGAAACAAGCCGCGTGCCGGCAACACGATGCTGTGCAAGTTCTGTCGGCGATGCAGGATCAGCATCGGCGCTTGGGGGCGTTTCACCCGTTGGCGGAAGTTCTGGAAGGCGATCCGATAAAATCAAATAGTCAATGATCGCCTTGGTCTGCGTGTCACTGAGCGTGAACCGTGGCATTCGTACCAAAAGGTAGTCTCGATACGCGGGGCCTTTGCGTCGAATTGCGGTCTCCAGCGCTCGGTCTTCTAGTTTGTCGCCACAACTGGCCAGCGATGGCGGGACTAGATGCGCCATCCTCTCCGCCAACTGCGGATATTTTTTCGTCACCGATAATGCCTGGCCGACCATCGCATGCTGACCTGATGCAGCGGGAAATTCATCGCGGGCATGGCATGCGATACAGCCGAGCGCCTGAAGCAACACCTTGCCACTTTCGCCGCGAGCTTTCAACGTTGTCTGCGGCAAGGCTTCTGAGAAATAAGCCTGCAAAGACTTCTGCTGCCCTGGTAATAAATGGAAGGCAATCTTTCCCGCAGAGCTTCTTTCCGCAGAACAGGCCTTCTCCCAGTTCGACGCACTGGAAAGGAGATTGGCTTGCCAGTTCCGCGGGTTTACATCTTTCGCAACCTCCGCCCGTAGCGAATGGGGAAGTTCGTGACAGGCAGCACAGCCTTGCTGCTGGATCAGCACGCGCCCGCGAGTTTGCACCTCGGCGTTAATCGGCAAATCACCACCCAGGTTTGGCTCAGTACCGTGCTGCTGACCGAGAAATATCGACAAAGATTCTCGCTCCGCATCGGACAACTCCATGAGCGGCATTCGATGATCTGCATTCACCTTTTGCGGTTCACTAAGCCACGCAGAAAAAAACGAGGGGGGCCTTTTCTGGGCAATGAGGGATAGATCGCCCCCATCCCACAGTCGCATTTGTCCCAAGCCTTGCCAGCGATGGCAAGCAAGACATCCCAGCGAGGCGAACAACTCTTCCCCCTTCTTCAATTTATCCGCAGCGGGCTTGGCGGGCAGATCGGCATGCGGTGGTAGGTTTGTCGCGCCATCAGCCGTTAGTAGTGCGGCGGTAATGGCGTGGGCATCCTCTGCCGAAAGCCCATAGAAAGGCATGCGTCGCATGGGGGCTGGTTCTTGCGGCGTCATCTCTTCATCGGCATCGTCAGCTTCTTCCCCCGGCGGCTTAACGGCCAGGACCGTTGGCTTGGTGGCCTGAAGATGGGACCGCACCCAGTCAGCATGTAAATAGCTGGCGGCATGGACTAGCGAGGGGGCTGGTACGATATCACGCGGCGCAACTTCCTTCGGCAAATTTGCCTGCGGTTCACGATGACAGGCCGCGCAGCGCAGCCCCATCGCCAACTGCTCGCCTTGCTCTTGCAATGTGTCCAGCGATGGTTGCTGCGCTTGATGGCTAAAATATTTAGGGGGAGTCATCTCCCAGCGAAAGCCGGGCCCCGACCAATAGAGCTGGGCCTTAATCCCCTCGGCCCTATTCTCTGGGACCGTCGCCGTTAGCAGAAATGCGTAATCCTCGGCATCCAGAGTGAGGGGCTCGCTTACTTTCCAAGCGGAGCCTGCCTGTGCGGTAAAGGGAACTTCTCGATCGGCAAGGCGCAATTGCACATTGCCTTCGCTCCGCAGCGCAAGGCGATAGTTGCCGGGGGTCAAAATGTTTAACTGTCCCTGCCAGGACACCTTTTGCGGAGCACCCGCTAGACGCTGGATCTTTTCATCGGTCACCCAGCGGAACGCGACGTGAGATTCTACCTGCTGCAGGGATTGGCCATCCGCATTGGTGAGCGTCGTCAGCAATCCGGGCGAACTGATCGGCGGCGTAGCCTCTTGGGCCATGGCCGTCGGACTAACTGCGTCACCTAGCCCGTGGCCTAGGGCCCCTAGCAGAAACGTTGTCAGTCCCAGCCAAACGATGGTTGAAAGTCGAAAGTTGTTCATCGCCGTAGTTTAGTGGCCTACGACGCACCGATGCAAACTAGCGCAACAAAAAAGGGCCTCGAGAATCTCTCCAGGCCCTTTTCCGAAATACGTTTAGGGAAGCCAAAGACTACTCAGGCTTCTTCTTTCCCTTAGTGAACTGTTCGCGAGCAGCGGCTTTCTCTTCGTCGCTCAGAACGCCGTCGCCATCCTTATCAAACTTCTTGATGGCAGCGCTAACCTTCTTCTTCTTGCCGCCGTCGGCACCTTCACTGGCGCCAGGACCGCCAGCCCCTGGGCCACCGCCCAATCCGCCGCCAGCTTGTCCGCCGGCACCAAAGCGAGCTCCGCCACCGCCACCAGGACCACCCCCCATGCCAGCGCCAAACATCTGTTGCATTTGACGCTGCATCATCATGGTTTCTTGTTGATCAAGCTGGCCGTCGCCGTTGACATCGCACTTCTTTTTTAGAGCAGCAACTTGGGCCTGCATTTGTGGAGGAAGCTGGCCGATCATGCCAGACATCGCATCTTGAGCAGCCTTGCGTTCTTCGGCATTGAGCTGGCCATCGCCATCTTTATCGAAGCGAGCCATGGCTTGCTTCATCATCCCCTGCATCATTTCGGGGCTCATCCCAGCTCCACCAGCACCGGCAAATCCTCCAGCGCCGCCAAATCCACCGGGAACGCCAGGGACACCCTGGCCTCCGGGACCACGACCACCGGGAGTACCCTTGCCTCCCTTAGCACCAGGAGCACCTGGTGGGTCTGCCAAAACAGGAGCCGCTACCAGCATTACCAAAGCGCCGCACAGAATCCAGGAACCCAATCGCATGATCTTTACCTCTTCTCAAAACACTTGCTGGCACCACGTTTGTACAGGCAAACGGGGATTTCTGCGCAAGCTAAATCGACCGCCCCACCCCTTAAATATAACCGGCAAGGGGTAAAAAAGTTCTGAAAAACATAGAAAACCGGGCCGGAGTTCCCCTCTGCCTCCTTCGCTCAACACACGACAGATTTACACAAACATTTACAGGGCAATACCTTACGCTCAGCCGGCTCAACCAGTCGCGGTCCGGTTAGGAGGGCCAAGACACCCCAAGGCGGGCCCAAATTTAGCTCCGGATGCTCCTCGAAGAAGAGCTTTCGAAATCACTTCACCTGCGTACGCACAGGTACGGCCGAATTTTGTGTTCATGGTGCAAAAAGCTTACACTGCACTCCCTGCCAACGAAGATCGTTCAGCTGGTCGACGCTTGGCGTTATCGATGCCGTACAACCCTGCCCCTCTCCCTTCCTCGTTTTGGAAAGTCGATCCATGCTGACTCGAGTTGCTCAGTTTTTTGCCACACGCGTAGGAGCGGGGCTAATCTTGGCCGCAGGTGCTTTGTCAATGACGGCCGATGTTCGGGCCGACGAGCCAATCAAGCATTCCTTGTTCATCGCGGGGCCGCAATTCACCGGCATTATTGACGAAGAAGAAAAAGTCGTTTGGGATGCTGGTCGTCCAGGTGCACGAGATGGCTTCGTTTTGGAAAATGGCAACCTCCTGATTGCCTGGACGAATGAAGTTCTGGAACAGACCCGTGAAAAGAAGGTCGTGTTCCGCTATGCCATCTCGCCCGAGAACCAAGAGATTGGAACCGTGGCTCGCCTGGCGAATGGGCGGACGATGATTACCGAACTGGGGAAGAACCCGCGTTTGCTAGAGGTCGATGCCGATGGCAAGATCGTGGTCGAGGTAAAGCTGGCTCCTGAAACCGACAACGCCCACATGCAAACTCGCATGGCGCAAGCTGGAAAGCGGCAACTATCTCGTGCCCCACCTGCTGGCCTTCAAGGTGAAGGAATACGCGCCCGACGGCAAGGTCGTTCGAGAGATCGCAACCGACCTGCCACAATTCGGCGGTCGCAAGGTAGAGAACTGGCCTTTCACGGCCATTGTGATGAAAGATGGAAAGACCTTCGTCAATCTGACGCACGGCGACAAATCGGCCATCTTTGATCGTGACGGTAAGGTGGTTTGGTCGGTTAGCAATGAAGACTTCCCAGAAAAGCCTTTTGCCGATCCTTGCGGAGCACAGCTTCTTCCCAACGGAAACGTCGTCATCGCCAGCTACGCCAGTCGTGGCCCGATCAAGGCGTTTGAAGTAACGCCAGACAAGAAGATCGTTTGGCAATACAAGGGTAAGTACAACATCCACGAACTACAAATCTTGACGACCAACGGCAAGCCGATTGCTGGTGCTCCACAGAAGTAGTTGCTGGCCCGCCATCGATAGCTTCAAGGCGATCAGCGGGCTAGAATGAAGTTCCCTCCAGGGTGACGCATCCGGCCGAGACAACTCGCGTGTGGGATGCGTCCCCTTTTTTTCCCACCTTGCAAGACCTTCTCTGATTCTCTGCGGTGTTTATGAAACCTTGCTCTTCTTTTGCGCCGACGAATGATTGGCATCCCGGCATGATGCTGGCGCTGGTTTTGGCGGTGGGTCTATGTTCGAGCAGCAGCGTCGCCGCAGACGGTCCTGATTTTGACCGTGAGATCGCTCCCATCTTGGCAAGCCGCTGCATGGATTGTCATCACGGCGCCACGAAGGAAGGGAGCCTCGATCTAAGCCAACTGGCAACCGCACTTGCTGGTGGAGATACCGGCCCAGCGCTTAATACCAAGGAACCTTTGAATAGCCTTCTTTGGGAGCGGATTGAAAACGGCGAGATGCCCCCCAAGAAGCATTTTCCCGAGGCCGAAAAAGAAAAGATCAAAGCCTGGCTAATCGCAGGGGCCAAGTGGGGAACCAGCCCGATCGATCCATTCAAGTTCACGACGGCTTCACGGGGCGGGGTCGATTGGTGGTCGCTACAACCGCTTCATGTTTCGCCCGAATGGAAAAAGGGAGACGGCAAAAGTCCCATCGATCTCTTGATTCAAAAGAAGTTGGCGGAAACTGGCCTGCAACCATCGCCTCCAGCAGATCGTGCAGCCCTTTTGCGCCGCGTCTCGTTTGATTTAATTGGCTTGCCTCCAAGTCCCGAAGAGGTTCAAACGTTCCTTGATGACAAGTCACCTGATGCGTATGCCAAGCAGGTAAAGCGTCTTTTAGACTCGCCGCACTATGGCGAACGTTGGGCCAGGCACTGGCTAGACATCGCCCACTTTGGCGAAAGTGATGGGTTTGAGTATGACCGCATTCGTCCCAATGCATGGCGTTATCGAGACTGGGTGATTGATGCACTCAATCGTGACATGCCGTATGACGAGTTTGCTCGACTGCAGATTGCCGGCGACGTGCTCCACCCGCAAGATCCTGCTGCCGTCATTGCAACTGGTTTTTTAGTCGCTGGTGCTCACGATAGCTTGCTGCCTGCTTCTGACACGATGCAAAAGATCATGCGGCAGGATGAATTAGAAGATGTCGTAGCCACCGTCGGCCAAACCTTTTTGGGAATGACCGTGCATTGCGCCCGCTGCCACGATCACAAGTTTGATCCGATCTTGCAATCGGATTATTACCACTTGGCAGCGTCCCTTGCGGGCGTACGGCGCGGCGACCGTCCCTTGCCTCTGGATGCCCAAGGGCAATCGCTGGGCGAGAGTTTAGACAAGCTCGAAAAAACGCTGGCCGGCATCACCGGTCCTTTGCGTGAGTCGATCTTGGCTGTACGCAAAAAAGATCCCGATGCGGCAAAGGCCAAGCCATTCTTGGCTCCTGTGGCGCAGTGGAACTTTGCCAAAGGAACACAAGCACCAACTCCCGAGTTGCCGCTAGAACGTCAAGAGCAAACTCGTGCCGATGAGCGTGGGCTGATCTTGGAAGGCGACCGCCCTTATGCCGTTTCCGTTCCTCTTTCAAAGGACCTGCGCGAGAAGACCTTGGTCGCGGTTGTACGTCTGCAGAATTTAACGCAACGCGGTGGCGGCGTCATTGGCGTTCAAACGCTGGATGGCCAAATCTTTGATTCCATCGTTTTTGGCGAACGTGTTCCGGGGCAATGGATGGCAGGCAGCAATGGCTTCACCCGGACGCAAGACTTGCAGGGTGCCACGCCCGAAACGCAGGCTCATGAAAAGTCGGTGCATATGGCCATCGTTTATGCCACCGATGGAACGATCACCGTTTATCGCGCCGGCGTTCCCTACGGAAAGAGCTACGTCAGCCAAGGCCCCATGCTGTTTAAGGCGAAAGAGGCCCATGTGGTTTTTGGGCTGCGACATGCTCCTAGCGCGCCTGGCAAACACCTAAGCGGACAGATTGAACGCGCTGCCCTGTACGACCGGACCCTTTCTGCCGAAGAGGTTGCCGCTGAGGCAGGCCAAGCGAGCGACTATGTTGGCCTGGAAGAGATCTTGGCCTCTGCCACAGATGAACAACGGCAAACGATACAGAACTTGCAAGACAAAATTGCTGCGCTCAAGCGGAAGCTGACAGCAATCCGTGATGCCAAGTCGTTTGCTGTCACGCCGCAACAGCCCAAAGAGCCCACCAAGTTGCTCGTACGGGGCAACCCACTCCAAGCCACTGACGTTATGGTTCCAGCGGGGCTTTCGGCACTAAAACATCAGGGGCCAGACTTCGGCCTTCCAGCCGATGCTCCCGAAGGGGAACGGCGGATTCGCCTCGCCCATTGGATAGCCAGTAAAGACAATCCACTGTTTGCACGAACGCTGGTCAATCGCGTTTGGCTCTACCACTTTGGTCGTGGCATCATCGATACGCCAAGTGACCTGGGCTTTAGTGGTGGACAGCCAACACATCCAGAACTTCTCGATTACCTGGCCAGCGAATTCGTCGACAGCGGCTTTCGCTTAAAGGCGCTACACCAGCAGATTGTCCTTTCGCAAACTTATCAGCAGGCCTCGCTACCGAAGCCCGAAGCCATGGCCAAAGATGCCGACAATCGCCTGCTGTGGCGTTATAGTCCTCGGCGATTAGAGGCCGAGGCGATTCGCGATGCGATGCTGTCGATCACGGGAAACCTCAATCCTACGGTGGGCGGAGTTAGCTACCAGGACTTTTACGCCTACATCAACAAGAGCGCACAGTTCTTTGACCCAATCGATCCGATCGGGCCAGAGTTCAACCGGCGCAGTGTCTATCGGATGTGGGCCCGTGGCGGAAAGAATCCGCTGCTGGATACGTTCGATTGTCCCGATCCTTCCACAGCAGCCCCCAAGCGTGGCTCGACAACAACGCCGCTTCAAGCGTTATCGCTGCTGAACAACTCGTTCACCCTGCGAATGTCCGATGACTTTGCCGCACGGGTCAAACGGGATGTAGGAGACGATGTGGAAAAACAGGCAGCACGCGTACTGTTACTTGCCTATGGTCGCGAGGGAAAAGCGGCCGAAAAAGAGGCGGCGATACCTTTTGTGAAAGCTCACGGGCTTTCAGCATTGTGTCGCGTTGCCTTCAACACCAACGGCTTTTTGTACCTTCCGTAAGCTTGCTGCTCCCCTTCGGCAAAACTGGAAACTCCGCCATGACAACTCCACTGGAAACCTCCGCTTCTCGGCGCGACTTTTTGTCGTTTGCCAGTCAGGGCATTGGTGCGGCAGCGTTTGCAAGTCTGCTGATGGGAGACCGCTTGATCCAAGGTGCCGATCTTTCAAAGCCAGCCCTTCCTCCCGAGGCCAAAGATCCCGGCCCGCACCATCCGGCCAAGGCGAAGCGAGTCATTCAGATCTGCCTTTGCGGCGGGTTTAGCCACTTAGACAGCTTTGACTACAAGCCCGAACTTGCCAAACGCCATGGCCAATCGCTGGGTGGCAACGACAAGCCAGAGGTCTTCTTTGGACAGATCGGATTGTTGCGCAAGAACGATTGGGAGTTTTCGCAGCGCGGCAAAAGCGGCCTATGGGTTTCCGAACTGTTCCCGCATTTGGCAAAAGTTGCCGATGAGCTGACCGTGATTCGCTCGATGGTGGCAGAATCGGCCAGCCATACGCCGGCAACCTTGCATGAAAACTCGGGCTTTCGGCAAAACGGCTTTCCCAACTTTGGCTCATGGCTTTCCTATGGGCTGGGGAACGTAACGGATGAACTTCCCGCATATGTTGTGCTGCCCGATGTTCGTGGGCTGCCCGCTGGCGGAACGAGCAATTGGTCCAACGGCTTTCTTCCAGCACAGCATCAGGGAGTCATGTTTCAAACCAAGGGGGCCGTCATTAGTGACCTTGTACCAGCCCGGCCGATCACCAGTGACGTGGAAGCTGCCTCGCGCGAACTGCACCAAACCCTTAACACACTCGATCGTGACGCACGTGGCGCCGATGCTGAATTGACCGCGCGGATGCGAGCCTATGAATTGGCTGCGAAGATGCAATTGGCGGTGCCTCGCGTTGTCGACCTTTCCGGAGAGACGGCCCTCACGCAAACAGCGTATGGGCTGGATCGCGAAGAGACGCGTGACTTCGGGCGCAGCTGTCTGCTGGCTCGCCGCCTGCTCGAACAAGGGGTCCGCTTTGTGCAGCTCTTTTCTGGCGGAGCTTTTGGGTCACCACGCATCAACTGGGACGGCCACGAAGATGTGATGGAGAATCACACCCGAGAATCGCTACGCATCGATCAGCCGGTTGCGGCGCTGATTGCCGATTTGAAGCAACGTGGCATGCTCGAAGATACCCTCGTATTGTTCACCACCGAATTTGGTCGCACCCCCTTTACCCAGTCGGCGGCCGACAAGGTGGGAACAGGTCGCGATCACAACCAATACGGCTTCTCGGTTTGGATGGCAGGAGCAGGACTTAAGCCTGGCTTCGCATTTGGCAACACCGATGAAATCGGCTGGAAGGCGGTGGAAAATCGCGTCGCCTGGCACGACTTCCACGCCACGGTGCTGCATCTGCTAGGCATCAACCACGAGCGCCTGACGTACTACCACAATGGCATTAGCCGCCGGCTGACGAATGTGCATGGCGAAGTCATTCACGGTGTCATGACGTAGCACATTAAAAACCGACTGGGGCGGCCTGCAAGCTTTTCGAAATAGGCTTAGCGGCTTTTCAATTGCATCAGCAAATCTAGATAGCCACGACGTTCGGTTTGCGTGAGCGACCACTCCGCAGCAAGCGTTTCAATCTGCTGCTTGGCATGTTGCAACTGATCTTGATGAGCCATCATTTCTAGCTCGAGAAAATCTCCAAGTCCCTCGACGCGATCTAGCGCCAGGTGAACTTCACTGCCGTTCCACTGAAGCAGACCGGGGACTCGCTGCTTGCAAACTTCGGACACGCGGACAAACCCTAGTCGTTCCAGCAAGGTTTGAAACTGCGCAAGGCCATCGGCCCCAGGCAATATCGGCAGCTCAATCTCTTCACGCGTTTTTGTGGTGCTGTCCTGCTTCGGCCCTTTGTAAGTGATGACGTTTTCTTCGCCAACGCGACGCAATCGCAAAGCCTCGTCAGATTTGCGGAAGTCTTTGCAGGGATGGGCAAAGTAAATATCGACCTGGTCGATCGGCTTTTCCCACTGGCCCCCCTGCTGCCTGAGCTTGGCCAAAATCTCTGTGGCGGTCTGCGGATTCTGCGACCAAATCGGGGTCGGAGCGTCCACCTGCCCCCAACTTGCTGGCGATACGGCTGAAAGCGGGAATTTCAGCTCCACTTCCCAGAGTTTAGGCAGATTATTCATGCGTCATACGATCCGTTCTTGGGGGCAAATCGGGGTTTCTCTTGCGACCTGCTGCCCGCTGTGGCAAACTAGAAGGGGTCGGGCTAAAACGGGAAGTCGGCTAGTGCCGAAGTAACCTTTAATTTACCAACGTGTTACGTCACAATTTGGCCGGCCTGATCCCACCTAGTTTCTGCCACCTGCCTCGCCTTTGGTAGTCCCCCATGCGAATCTCTCTTCCATCGCTGCTCGTCGCCCTGCTGATGATCGTACAAGCCGGCGCACTTCCCGCTGGTGAGTATGGGCCGGGCTATGATGAGCGGCACAAAGACCTGCGTACTGCTGAGGGACCTTGGCAGCAGCCGGTCGGCTTGGCCTGGGTCGAGGCATCGCAGACATTGGCTGTCGCCTTGCGCGGCAGTGGAAAGCTGATTAGCGTTGATCCTTCCGTGGGCGAGCTGGGGGCCACCGATGCTTCGATTGGCGCTGTACGCCATCAGCTTGAGCTTGGCGGCAAGCCGACAGCGATCGCCAACTTGCCCGGCAGTGCCCTTTGCCTCGTCACCGACGATCAGCAGCACTCCCTACACCTGTGCCAGGTAGATCGCGACGGAGTTCGTAAGCAGGCCGAGTTAAAAGTTAGTCCCTACCCTGTCAATGTGATTGTGGGCTCCGACCGTTCGACTGAAACTTTGGCGTACGTGGCTTCGCTGTGGTCGAAGCAATTGTCGGTGGTCAAGGTTTCGCAGAACCCACCGAGCCTTACGCTGGTTCGCAAGATCGACCTCCCCTTTGCACCACGTGCCATGGTCGAGTTCGCCGAGGAAGGCTACTTGATCCTAGGAGATGCCTTTTCGGGACAGCTCATGACGTTGTCGCTGAAGAACGGGGAACTTGGCCCGGTTCGCAACTTCCTAGCGCACAACCTGCGTGGCTTTGCCGTTTCAGCCGACAAGCAAAAGCTTGTCATCACGCATCAGATGCTGAATGATGCGGCCCAAACCACGCGCACCGATGTGCACTGGGGCTTGGTGATGTCCAATGACTTGCGCTGGCTTAAAAAGGAGCAAGTCTTCAAGCCCGGCAATTCCCAAGATCTGTACTTTGGCTCACACATGCAACCGCTTGGCGAGCCAGGACGTGGTGCCGCCGATCCGGCCGGGCTGGCAATTTCAAACCAAGGAACCGTAGCGGTCGCCCTGGCTGGCGTGAATGAAATCTCGGTTGGCAAAGAGGAAGACCTAGCGCTGTTCCGGATTGGTGTCGGCAAACTGCCCAGGTCGCTGGTCCTAAGTGGTGATGAAAAAGTGGTGTACGTTGCCAACTACGGTGATGACACCTTGAGCTGTGTCGATCTTGCTACGCGTGAAGTTGTGCGAACCATCGGCCTGGGTCCCAAGCCCAAGTTTGAACTGGTTCAACAAGGAGAGATCCTCTTCCACGATGCCAAGCTGTCGCACGATTCCTGGATGACCTGTGCCAGTTGCCATGTCGATGGACATACTAGCAACCAGCTCAACGACAACCTCAGCGACCGTTCATTTGGAGCGGCAAAGCGAGTGCTTTCGCTGCTGGGGGTCAAAGACACGCTTCCCTTAGCCTGGAATGGGGAAGCCCCAAGCATTCCGCATCAAGTAGCCAACAGCATTGAGCGAACGATGCAAGCTCCCGATGATGCCAAGGGGGGCGATGTGCAAGCGATCACGGCCTATTTGGAATCCCTCACGGTGCCCGATCCGGTTAACCGTCTGCGTGGAACGGAAGATACTGCCGCCATCGCGCGAGGCAAGCTCGTCTTTGAAAAACAGAACTGTGCCAAATGCCATGCAGGCGACGCATTTACCTCACCCGACAAATACGATGTTGGGCTCGTAGACACGGCCGGCAATCGCAAGTTCAATCCCCCGTCGCTGCGAGGCCTTAGCCATCGCGGCCCCTTCTTTCACGACAACAGTGCCGCGCAGCTGAAGGAGGTGTTCCTGCATGCAGGCCATCCCGGCAACTCGACCTATAGTGAAGAAGACGTGCGCGACTTGCTTCACTATCTGGAAAGCCTGTAACGATCAGAGCTTGGGGCCGTTCCTATTTGCCAGGGGCCGGCGGTGAAACGTCTCTCGAAGGCGTGCGAGCCGGACGAGCCGCCTCGTACAACTTGTTGGCCTCAGGTATCCAAGAAGTGAGGTCCGAGATACGCGATTCATGACTGGGGTGCGTCGAGAGAAACTCAGGTGGACGCGCGCCGCCGGCGGTAGCTTCTGCCATCCGCTGCCAAAAGCGAATGGTCTCTTCCGGGTTATAGCCCGCCGAGGCCATCAACAAGAGCCCCATGTGATCCGCTTCAGACTCGTGAGCTCGGCTGTAGCTCAAGATTCCATAGTGAGCCCCAGCATTCAGCGCCTTGAGGACCATTTGACGCTGGCCTGGATCCATATCCGATAGCGAGCCACCTGCTCCTCCTAGCCCCATTTGCACCATCTTTTGCTGAGCCATTCGCTCGGCACCATGGTGCGCCAAAGCATGGGAAATCTCATGCCCCATCACCGTGGCGAGCCCTGCTTCATTGACGGCCACAGGAAGAATGCCGGTATAGACTACGATCTTTCCACCGGGCAGGCAGAAGGCGTTGATCTGTTCATCTTGAACAACCTCCACTTCCCACTCGAACTCTACTTCTTTGGTTTTGGTGGCGTTTAGAAACGCGGGAGACTTCGTCGCCGAGATGAGCCGCGTGGCAACCTTCTTGACGATCTCCACATCCTTGGACTTGCTGACCACCTTTGATTCGGCCAGCACTTCTTCAAAAGCTTGAAGTCCAAGGGTGGCTTCTTCTTGTGGGGTCATCGCAACGACCTGCACACGACCAAAAGGCCCTTCTTGGCAGCCACGAATGGCATACACGGCAATCATGATGGCCGCGATGGCCAGCGGTGCCAGTCGACCGAGCAGCGGCACCGAACTTGGCCGACGACGTTCATTATTCGAAGGGTATGACATCGACATCAGAAATCCTTTCGCACTGCGTACTTACCTAGTCTTCCATCCGTTGGACCAAACCCAAGGCGGCAGGAACGGCAATAAGACTCAAATTCGCATTCAATTCGGGTTGCCGGCTTTGCACCCTTCCTAGGCTAGGGCTGTGTTAAGTCTACCGATTCCGCGTGGAGGGACAAGTTCGACCCGCAACCGGTCAGGCATCCCCTGCCCTTGGATTTAGCCCGGCGTCCTTGGCAACCAAAACCGCATCCAGAGAGCCATTTAGGAGGGGCTCGCCAAGGATTTTCCGCAGAGAGCTTGGTTTTGCGCCCCGTCCTGCCTTGACGGACTTCCGACAGCCAGTCATAACGATAACTAACACGCCCTTAAGCAGGCGACCATCTTCCAAAATCCCTTATTTTGAAGTGTTTTCCCTATGGCCGGTGCACATCACTCCGCAGAATCCGACGCTCACGACGCCTCGCTGGAAAAGGAAGATCCCCAAGCTCTGATGGCCGAGGATTCCGAAGCTTGGCGCGGTGTAACGGGCCTGCTGATCGGCATCGTCAGTGGCGGCGTACTGCTTGCCCTCTGGACGTTATTCAACGCACTGTAAAGAAGCTCTGTAAAGAAATTGCCCGCCCGGCAACAAACCGATAAATGTCAGCGCCTGTCACTTGGTGGCAGGCGTTTGTCGTTTACCGCCCGAGAATCCCGCTTTGCTTACGATTCATCCTTTGAGGACGCTTCGGCCGCAGGTGACCTTCCGTTGGCTGGGAAGCTGGTTCCACTTTTTCTTTTTCATCGTCGCTGGGCTTTTTCTCTGTGGCCGGCAGCGGAGTGGCGCCTGAGCTTGTGCCGGGTGTTGGCGTAACCGTCGTTTGGGTTGCGGGGACCTGGGGCACGGGGACGTCCAGTTTGGCCGCAAGCTCTTCGTCGGTCTTGGCCTCTTGTGCGTTGGCAAACAGATCGGGAATCTTGACGTAATCCCCTTCGCGGGCCGCTTCCATAACCACCGGCCACAACACCGCTGCCAACTTGGGATTATCGGTTGACCATTGGTGCCAGACGCTGTTCCCTAGGTGATCCTTGGCGGAAAGATAGGCCCACAGGATCTGCGCATCTCCCGAAGCCTTTCGAAAGACACGCTCGCCATGGATCAAATCCCAGCGCGGCGTGGCGTTTGTTGCCTTGGGAAAATAGGGCGCCGTCCTCAGATCATCGATGGTGGGAGCTGGGCGAGAAACGTACCGAACATAGCCAACCTGCCACCGCAGACCTGGCACTTCGTAATAACGGAACGAGCGATACTCTAGCGTTTGAGGCGAGAACTCTTCTCCCGCCACGTTGCCCAAGATGATGATGACCAGAAACGGAACAAAGATGGCAACCCCACTCACAATGAGCGCGACCAGCCACCAGCCGCTGTTATCTTTCTTGGCGTTTGCCATCGAAGGCGTTCCTCACCTAACAAAAGACGGATGTCTAACGGATTTTTATTCTTACTTCGCCCAGCATGTTGTCATGCCATTTGGATTTGCTACCGCCACTTCACCGACTTGTGACGTGCTCAGCGACAGCGATTTTCCGCCTAGGAGGTAACTCCCCTTCTGGATTATCATAATAACCCAGTCCGACCACCATACCCTGAAAACGATTCTCTTCCACAGGATTCAGGGGCTGGAAACACCAAGACGTAACACAAAAGCCAGCGGGCTTTCCAATATCGAGCAAACGGCGTGATCTCCTTTTTATCGAATTCGACCTATCTCCGAACGCTGTTCCTCCTCGGCTTTATCGTGTCGATGGGCCTGCTGGCGCTTCCTATCGTTGCGCGGCAGACCGACCATTGGCTGTATTACAGTTCCGGGCCTTCCGTTCCCGAACTGGAACCGCTTCCTAGTTTTCCGGAGGCAGAGACAAAATCAACCGCACCGGAAAAGCCCGCCCCTGCGATTCCCGTGGCCCCATCGCCACCACGCCCCAAGCCAACTGGTAATGCCACCAAGCCGAAGCCTAAACCCATTGCCCCGGTTGGGCACGAAGCTCCTATCGAGCCGCCATTGGACAGAGCCAAACCGCCCAAAAACACAAACGCTCCGCCACCAAGACTTTCCGACGCCGAGATCGAACGTCTGGAAGGGATTCGCAAGGAGTTAGTTCAAGCGGGGGCCAGCGACATCCGTGTCGAATGGTTGGCGGTCGAGCAGCAATACGTCTTTCGCTGCGCGATCCCTTCCCGTGGTGACCTTGATATGTCAACCGAGTTTGCCGTGGCCCACAAAGATGCCTACGAAGCCGCACGGCGCGTCCTCAAGCAAGTTCTAACAACGCCTGTAGAATAACCCCGGGTCTTTGGAGAAGGCGAAAGCCATGCGACGCTTGCTCTATCGCCTGCTAGGAATTGGCCTGGCTATTTTAGTGCTGGTCATCGCCTACCTTTGGTCGGCGATTCGCTACCAGCCAGAGTTCTATGTCAAGGCGATCGCTCCGCCGGCCGACCCGGTGAAGCAGGCGGCCGAAGCGGACCACTTCGAACGAACGGCCCTCGATCTCAACGCCCGAGTTCGACAAGCTGGAACCTGGCAAGCGCGATTCACTGCGGCCGAGATCAACAGCTTTTTAGCCGCTGACCTGGCACGCAAGTTTCCTACGGCATTGCCCAGCTCGATTCAGCAACCACGCGTTAGCATCACTCCCCAACTGCTAGAGATCGCCTTCCGTTACGAAGGTTCGGCCGGCTCAGGCGTTGTAAATGCGGGGGTCTTCCCGATGGCTACGGATGTTCCGGGTGAGATCGCCTTGCGGATTTCGCATGTACGGCTGGGCCGAGTCCCCCTTCCCTTGAAGCAGTTTCTCACAGAGCTGACCCAGGCCAGCCAAAAAGCAGGCATACCGCTTCGCTGGACCGAACAAGCAGGACAGCCTGTCGGCATATTTACGCTTCCTACCGATCATCCGGACCTAGCAGGACACGATCTTGTGATCGAGCAAATCCAGCTGGAAGAAGGCGCCATCTTGGTCTCTGGCCGAACGAGCCGTGACGGCCGATAATCACCTGCTGCTTGCTGATCTACCACGCGATTCTTTCCACGTTGTCCTGCGGTGTGCTGATTGCCATGACTCAAGAACCTGAATTGCTGCTGACCACCTCTCGCTTTCGAGTCTTTCGCGAGTATCAGCCACTGGCCAACGGGACAACGCGTCCGCGTGAGATCGTGCGTCATCCTGGGGCCGTTGTGATTGTGCCGCTGCTCGATTCCGGCGAGGTCTGCTTGATCCGCAACTATCGAATTAGCGTCAAGCAAACGCTGCTGGAACTTCCCGCAGGAACACTGGAGCCAAATGAGCCCCCGATCGAAACGGCCGGTCGTGAGCTGATTGAAGAGACCGGCTTTCGCGCGAAGAACATCTTCCCTCTGCATCAGTTCTTCCTCTCGCCGGGAATTCTGGACGAGCGGATGCACGCGTTTCTGGCCACGGGGCTAACGGCCGGCCCGACCGCTTTAGAAGCGGGCGAGGAAATCGTCAACGAGATCCTTCCGCTCAGCCGCCGCTGTGGAAAAGATTTTCTCCGGTGAAATCCAAGACGCCAAAACCATCGCCACCCTGCTGATGGTGGAGCGGCTGCAACGGCTGGGCAAACTGCCCAGCTCAGCTGACAGCTGGCTTATAGGTTTCGCCCTTCAAAGGCAGAGAGCTTTGCCCGAATCTCGTCGGGAACCGGCGCCGAGCACTGCTGCTGGTAGTCAAACGCGACCACCACCGACTCTGCGGTCGCAGCGACCTTTCCTAGTTGCTGGCTGTAGATTTCGTGGCTCATCACCACGCTGGAGCGGCCGATTCGTTCGACCCGCGCGGTTACTTTGACGGTGTCAGGATATTTGATCTGCATCTTGTAGTCGCACTTGACGCTCGCCAGGATTACCCCCAGCCGCGACTGGAGCATCCACTCCATCAAGTCGGTTCGTTCGACATATACAAACCGGGCTGATTCTATCCAGCGAAAATAGACGACATTATTAACGTGACCCAGTAGATCTTGGTCTCCCCACAGTACGGGAAGCTCCACAAACACGGCACTCTGCGGTAACTGCGGCGAATTTGACGATTCCGTCATAACGTTGCCCTGCTGAAAAGCAAAAAATAGTTATAAAAAATGACCGTCTGTAAGTGGTAGTTGAACTCCCTACAAAAACCACCTAGATTTGCTATTTCCCTGTATTTCCTTTCTAATCGGTTTTCTCACCCTTTTCATGGAACGCTCTCTGGCAGATAACAACTTCGGGTAGGTGTCAACGATCCAGGTCTTGGGTCGCGGTGGTCCTTTTCAGGACGGACAGCTTACCGTTGTAGCCGGCACGCGGTGCTTCCCCTGCGAACCTTTTTGATAAGGCGGTCTGGGACAACCTCGCGAGATTTCGTACGGCTGCTGCACATGGACTAGCTTACACTTTTCGGAATTCGATATGACGTTTGTTTTGGAAACCCGGGACCTGCGAAAGTCGTTCGGCGAAGGTGAAACCAAGGTCGAAGCGCTTCGCGGCGTGGACCTGGGAATCCGTCGCGGCGAAATGCTGGCCATCATGGGACGTAGCGGCTCGGGCAAAAGCACCCTGCTTACCCTACTTGGTGGCGTCGACGTTCCTACGTCGGGCCAGGTATTGCTGGAAGGGATTGATTTGGCATCGATGACCGACGATCAGCGAACGATCGTTCGCCGTAAGCAAATCGGCTTCGTTTTCCAATCGTTCAACCTGTTGCCGATCCTCACCGCTGAAGAAAACGTCTCGCTGCCGCTGGAGCTCGATGGCATCGCGCCCAACGTAGCTCGCAAAACCGCAGCCGAGATGCTGGAACTGGTGGGAATGGGAACCCGCAAGGACCATATCCCTGGCAAGCTTTCCGGTGGTGAACAACAACGGGTTGCCATTGCACGGGCCTTGGCGATCAAGCCGACGTTCCTCCTCGGCGATGAGCCTACCGGCAATCTCGACAGTAACAACAGCAAAAAGGTGATGACCCTGCTGCGTCACTTGGTGGAAGACCGCCATCAAACGATGGTCTTAGTCACCCACGATCCAGCGGTTGCAGCCCAAGCCGATCGAATCATCCACCTGTTGGATGGCCAGATTGAGCGCGAAGAAATCCTGCGTGACGTCAAGGCAGCCGGTTAGCAGCGGCTGCTCGATCACACCCCGGAAGTTACGGTTCGGTGAAAGGGTCCTCTCCAAAGACCAACGCTGATCCCAACCTTCGGTGACATTCCCTTTAGCTTGTGACGTTTTACCCACAAGGTTGGTCAAAATCGTGAGTCTAAGCCGCTATAGCACACGTTCGATGCAGCAACGTCCGGGCCGAACGATCTTAACGATCCTCAGCATCGTGATCGGTGTAGCGTCGGTTGTCTCCGTCACGGTTACCACAGCGACGACCCGGCAAGCCTACAAGGCGATGTTCGCCGAAATCTCTGGCCGTACGTCCCTGGAGGTCTCCTCGACCACCAATAAAAGCATCCCGGAAGAGACGCTGGCCAAGGTTCAAGCGATCCCGGGCGTGGAAGCTGCCGTTCCGTTGATCTCGCTGCCCGGCACGATGGTCGCCAATGGTCGTCGCACGCGCACCCAGCTTTTGGGAATCGATCCCGAAAAAGATTCGCTTGTGCGCAGCTTTGCCGTGGTAGAAGGAAAGCCCCTCGCCAACGTCAAGGAAGAGGTAACGACCTCTTCGAAGTTCGAAGCCATTATCGAAGCCGAATTCGCCAGACAACTGGGCATCGCCGTGGGCGATGATATCCGCTTGCTAACTAAGCGTGATCGCGGCAACCGCGCCGTTAAGGTCACGGGGCTCTTCCGTCCTCAAGGGGCGTCGGGAATGAAGCAAGCGGGCATCGTATGCATGTCCCTTCCGCAGGTGCAGTTCCTTTGGAGCATGCCAGAAAAAATCTCCACCGTCCAAATCGTTACGCCAGAAAGTGCCAATCTCAAGACCGTTGAAGCGGCCATTGCTGCCGTCCTTGATGACGAGCAACAAGTTGCAGAGCCCGCAGGACGAGCCGAGTTTTTGAATGTTCTGCTGGCCGCCACAGAAGTGGGCCTGGGACAAACCACGGCATTTTCGATTTTGCTTGCTTCGTTCATCATCCTCAACACGTTTTTGATGAACGTCAGTGAACGTCGTCGCCATCTTTCTATCGTGCGGGCCATCGGTGCCACACGTAAGCAGATCATTGTCATGCTGCTGAAAGAGAGCTTGATCCTCGGCGTGCTGGGCACGATCGTGGGCATTGCAGTTGGCCTCGGTACCGCCTACGGACTGAACGTCATGCTCTCCAAAGTCTTGGGCGTGAATCTGCCCGGGCTTCAGCTCAGCGTGCTGCCGTTTGTTTTGGCCACCGTATTTGGCATGGTCATGTCCCTCTCGGGCGCTTTGGTTCCCGCTTTACGAGCGGGCAAGGTTTCGCCGCTGGAAGGCATGAGCCGCGTCAGCTCGGAAGATCTGGGGGAAGTGCCACGTCGATATTTGGTTTTGGGCTGCGTGACCTCGTTGATTTCCAGCATCCTGATCTTCCTCGGGATTGCCGGATACCTGCCGTTAGAAGTTCCTACCTATGCGGCCGTTGGCTTGCTCATGGGAATTGTGCTGATGGTGCCACTCGTCCTCGCCCCCATCGCCAATATGGTCGCGGCCGTGATCAGCCCGCTTGCTCGCGTAGAAACCTCCATGGCCTTGCGACAAGTGCTTCGCAATCGGGGCCGTTCGTCGCTGACTGTGGGCGTGTTGTTTGTGGCAGGTAGCACCGGTTTGGCCATGTCGAGCTCCATCATCGACAACGTGGCCGACTTGAAGGCTTGGTATAAGCGAACCATCGTGGGTGACTTCTACGTCCGCGCCATGCTGCCGGATATGTCATCCGGTGATTCTTCGGAGCTACCAACGCCCCTGATCGAAGAAGTCGAGAAGTTCACCGAACTGAAGTACATGGATCGTGGCAGCATTGTGGATGTCGATGCGGGTGAATTCAGCAGCAAGCTCATCTGTCGTGAGTTTCATGCTCCTGGCCCACCACCACTGGCAATCACCGATGGCGACCCCGAAAAACTGCGTGAGCAAATGGCCAGCGGCCAGTTGGTGCTTGCCAGCGTGCTTGCCAACAAGCTCAAGCTCAAAGCGGGCGACAGCATTGAACTGCTCACTCCCAAGGGACGACAGAAATTCCCTATCTGTGCAATTACCAATGACTATCTAGTGGCGGGCATGGGGATCTACGTCGACTGGAATGTCGGACACGAAGTGTTTGGCATTGAAGGGGTCGATGGCATGGTCATGTGGGCCAAGCCGGGTGAATTGCCAGCCCTTCGCGCGAAGCTAGAAGAGATTTCGCAGCGCTACGGGGTACTACTTCATACGGCTGGCGAAATCGGCAAGAACATTGATGCCATGGTGATTGGTATCGACGGCTGCTTGTGGGGCCTCGTCGCACTCGGGTTTGTGGTGGCTGCGTTTGGCGTAGTGAACACCCTGATGATGAATGTGCTGGAACAAACACGCGAGCTTGGCATCCTACGCATCGTCGCGATGACCAAAAAGCAAGTTCGCCGCACGATCATCACCCAGGCTGCCATCATCGGCGGCGTGGGCCTAGTGCCCGGCGTGCTGGTGGGTGTGCTGATTGCTTACATTGCCAACATGGCGATGGAGCCGAACTTCGGCCGTAAGATTCAGTTTGAGTTCCATCCGATCCTGGTGGTCGCCACCTTGGCAGGAGCCTTGCTAATCACGCTGTTGTCGGCCTACTTCCCTGCCAGTCGTGCCGCCAAGATCAACTTGGTGGACGCTTTGCATTACGACTGATTTTTCTCCATCGGCCGCATAACCAAGCGGCCTGACTATCTAAGAATCGCACCAAGGCCGTCCCGAGCATCTCGGGAGGGCCTTTTTTATTGCACATCCTCGGCCGCAAGTCCTTACGCATGGAAGACTTGCTACTTCTAGCCGGCCGATGGCTCCCGCCATCCTTGGAACGGGCTGGCCCGATCTTCACAGATTCTACGCAGTGACCTACGCCGAAGCTTCATCCGCGTAAGCCACTTTGGAGGAGCACTTTTTCACTGCCGCGCCCCGCTCCGCACTCCCCTGCATCGGAGAACGATTCCCGCGCCTAGCACTCTTGCAGGTAACGATCATGAAATCTGCCACAGCCTTGATCATTGGTGGTGGGCCCGCCGGCTTAACTGCCGCTTACGAGTTGCTAACACGCACGAACATTCGCCCCATCGTGCTTGAAGCGAGTGACATGCTGGGAGGCATCTCGCGTACGGTCAACTACCGTGGCAACCGGATGGATATCGGCGGCCATCGCTTCTTCTCGAAATCGGAACGTGTGATGGACTGGTGGCAGAAAATGCTGCCGCTCGAAAAGCAAGCTTCAGGCGAGACCAAAGCCCAGCTTACGTATCAAGGTCAGACGCGTCCCTACGAAGCACCAGCAACAGGCCCCGATGCCCAGCAAACCGATGATGTGATGCTGATCCGGCCGCGCAAAAGCCGCATCTACTTCTTGCGTAAGTTTTTTGACTACCCGATCTCGCTGAGCGGACAAACCCTTCGCAACCTGGGGCTGTGGCGGACGTTTCAAATCGGCATCAGTTATATCAAGGCTCGCCTGCTACCGATTCGCAACGAACAGAACCTGGAGCAGTTTTTCATCAACCGTTTTGGGCGAGCGCTCTACTTAACCTTCTTTAAGTCCTACACAGAAAAGGTGTGGGGCTTGCCTTGCGACCAGATCAGTGCCGCCTGGGGCGCCCAGCGGATCAAAGGGCTTTCCATTACGAAAGCAATTCGCCATGCCCTTGGGCGGATGTGGAAGTCCTCTAGTGACTTGCAACAAAAGAATGTCGAGACATCGCTCGTCGAGCGTTTTCTCTACCCGAAGCTGGGCCCCGGCCAAATGTGGGAAAAGTGCGGACAAGCGATTACGCGGCTCGGGGGCGAAATTCGCTTCCATAAGCGCGTCGATCAAGTGATACTCTCGCCGGATGGTAAACGTGTGGACGCAGTCGTCGTTACCGACACGCAGTCCGGCCAAAGTGAGACCCTGCGGGCAGACCATGTTTTCTCCACAATGCCCATTCGCGACCTGATTGCAGGAATGCAAGGGGCTGAGGTCCCCGCCCCCGTGAAAGAAGTTGCTTCCGGCCTCGTCTATCGCGACTTTATCACCGTGGGACTTTTGCTAACGCGGCTATGCCTCAAAGACGCAAATAGCCGTACCCAAAAGCTGATTGATGACAACTGGATCTATGTCCAAGAGCCCGATGTTCAGCTCGGGCGAATACAGATCTTCAACAATTGGAGTGAGCACCTCGTTGCCAAGCCGGACACTGTCTGGCTTGGACTGGAATACTTCTGCCAAGATACCGATCCCCTGTGGAAGCTTTCCGATGACGAGATGAAAAAGCTTGCGGTGGAAGAGCTCGCCAAAATTGGCATTGCCCTGCCCGAGGATGTTCTCGATGGGACGGTGCTGCGTGTTCCAAAAACGTATCCCGCCTACTTTGGCTCGTATGATCGGTTTGACGAGATTCAAAATTGGGTCAACCAAGTGGAGAACCTGTTTCTGATCGGCCGCAACGGCATGCACCGCTACAACAACCAAGACCATTCCATGCTTACCGCGATGGTTGCTGTCGATAACCTGGAAAGTGGCCGAACAGACAAATCCAACCTGTGGAATGTCAACACGGAACAGGAATATCACGAAGAACAGTCGTCTAAGCAGGCTCCAAACGCCGTCGCGCCTTCTCGCACTGAACCGACGAGCACTCCCGCCGACTCCTGTGCTGAACAAGAGCCCGAGGCCGAAGTTGCCCAAGTGCACTAGCCAGCGTCCATTCACCCACCAAACTATCCTTACCTTTGCTTGCGACTGTTACTCTTCATGAGCCGAGCCAAACGAGCGCTGCGTCAAAATTCAAGCGGAACTGTTGCAGCGGCTTCTGCCGAACTTCCTAGCACAGAAGTCACCACAATTTCGCTACCTCAGCCGAGCAATAGCCTGTTGTGGCTTTGTCGCCTGACGCTACTTGCCGCCATTGTGCTGGCCTATAGCAACAGCTTTGCCGGCGCGTTTGTATTTGATGACCACCTAACAATCGTTGAATCGACAGACTTGCACCGACTGAGTGATTGGCAGGCAATCTTCGTGGGCCGAGAAGCCGACCTTCCGGTTCGTGCGTTCCCCTATTTCACCTTTGCCCTAAATTATGCACTGGATGGTGCCAACCCACGGTTTTACCACTTGGTGAACATGCTGATTCATGTTGGCTGCGCTTGGCTGGCCTTTGATCTCGTTCGCTGGACACTGGCAACACCCCGATTGGCCGCCACGTTCGGCAGTGCTGCCACTGGGATAGCTTGGTCGGCAGTGCTACTATGGAGCGTACACCCACTTCAAACGATGGCGATCACCTACGTTTATCAGCGGATGGAATCGCTGATGGCTTTGTGCTATCTGGCGACTTGGTGGTGCTTTGTCGTCGCTATGCAAAGCCGGCAGAAATCCAAGGGATGGTGGGCTCTTTCTATCGCTTGCTGTTTCTTGGGCATGGCATCAAAAGAGGTGATGATCACCGCCCCCCTGCTGATCTTGTGGTATGACCGCGTCTTTTGGAGTCGTAGTTGGCAAGAGATTCGCGAAAAGCGAGCTTGGTACTACGCCAGCTTGGTGGCAACCAGCACTGTCTTGTTTTTGGTGATGTATTCTCAGCGTGGGCGCTACGCCGAATTCGCTGGCATGCGCCATTCGGGCCTGATTTATCTAATGAATCAGCCACGCGCCCTTCTGCTTTATGCCAAGCTGATCTTTTGGCCTATGCCGCAATGCATCGACTACAACTGGCCCATGAGCTATCAAGCCCGTGAGATCATCCCGGCACTGCTACCTGTCACATTGGCGGTGGCTTGGTTACTTGCCAACCTCATCAAGCGTCCGATCATCGCGTTTGCTTTTGGTAGTGTGTTCTTGGTTCTCTCCGTCACTAGTAGTGTTGTCGCAGTGCAAGATCTGGTGATGGAACATCGCATGTATCTGCCTAGCTTGCTGCTGATCACGGCGCTAGTTGCAGCCTTTGCCTGGATGCTCTCCCCAATATTCGCTTCGCCTGCTGCAAAACCAAGTGATTCCCCATCACCGCAAGTACCAGCAAGTGTCAGTTGGCCACGAGCGGCCTTGGCCTGTACCTTAGGACTTGCCATTCTGCTAGGAATTCGAACCTACATTCGCAATCAAGACTATCGCAGCTATGAAGGCATGTGGCAGCAAGTGCTGGAGGTGGTTCCGCTAAGTCGTCGCGCTCGCACGAAGTGGGTCGCAACCCTGACACAGCAAAAAGAACTTCCGCGGCTACTCGAAGAGTCCAAAGCCTTGGTGGAAAAATATCCAAACGAACCCGTACCACTATTGGTGTTGGCCGAAGCCTACAACGTCAACAAACAGTGGGCAGAAGTTTTGCCAATTGCGACACAAGTTCTGGGATCGCCCGACCATCAAGATGAAGCCCATTATCTTATCGCCAGCAGTTACTCGGCGATGCAACAAAGTGACCGCGCCATCGAGCACTATCGCCAAGCGGTGCTGATCAACCCGATCTTCCTGCGCGCCTGGCATTCCCTCGGGCGTGAAATGGCAATGCAAGATCGGCTGGATGATGCGATCACTTGTTTTCGCAAAGCGATCGCCGTCAAACGCTTTAAGTCCGATGCACTGCAAGACCTTGCCCTGGCACTCGACATGAAAGGCGAATCGAAGGAGGCCGAAGCACTCTTTCAAGAATACCTGCGGTTCAATCCGAACCATGTTTCTGCTCGCACGAATTATGCCGACCTGCTCCGACGAGCCGGTCGACTATCCGAAGCCCAGACGCAGCTACAAGAGGCCCTCACCCTTCAGCCAAACTCCGCCCCTCTTCATGCGCAGCTGGCTTCGATCCATACGCTGGAGAAAAATAGTGACGCTGCACATGTTCAGATCAACCAAGCCCTCGAGCATTCGCAAGAGCTTACCGCCGACAATGCCGAGACTTGGATTTTTCTAGCAGAGCTACAGCTTCAGCGGCAGCAGCCTACCCAAGCGATGTCGCTACTGGAAAAAGCTTCTGCCGAGCCGACCGTCGGCAGCGACGCCGCCAGACGCATCATTCGCTTGCGTTTAGACCGAGCTCAAACCACCCTGTTTGATCCGCAGTGGGTGGCGGACCATCTAAATCCTGCTTCACCCACGACAGGATTTTCGCTGGCCGGCCCCGAGAGAAGTTTTTGGATCGCGACGGCCCAGCTAGAGCTGAACCAGCCGGCTGCCGCCACGCAGGCCGCTGAAGCCGGCCTACGGGAAATTCAGTCCCCCCAAGATGGCCTTTGGCGGCCACGGCTACAACAATTGCTGGCAATTGCCAAGCAGCGTTTGCCGCAAACGGCCGCTCCCGCGACCAAGTCGTGACGCCGCGTGTCACCTTCGTAAGCCCCAGATTTTTGGTATAACCAAAGGCTGTTCGCCTTGCCTGCGGACGCCATGGTGGTGAGGAAAAGATTCTCCCGCTCATGACGACGTTCCCAATACCGCTGGCAGGCCTCCGTCTTTGCATTCATTGGGGTTTGTTGCGACAGGTTTATGGCTCCGATCGCTTCCCAGCCACAGGGGGACTCTGAAACTGCCTCCTCCAGTTCCGCATTGCCCGATAGCCTCACGCTGAGCAGCATCCGCCGCCATGGCGCCAACCGAAGCCGTCATGTTCCGCCGTGCGTTGTCACGAGGCAGCTCTCTGACGGGTGTGCAAATCCTCTCCGTGGGCGGGTTCGTTCCAGAAACGATCGTTCGCAATGAAGACCTCGTCCACTTGGGCTGCGATCCTGATTGGATCTTGCAGCGCACCGGCATTGCCGCCCGTCGCAAGGCGGCACCTGGACAAAGCTCGGGGGACTTAGGGGCCGAGGCTGCACGAATTTGCCTGGCGCGGGCTGGCGTTTCCGCCAGCGAGCTCGACCTGATCCTCGTTGCCACCATGACCCCCGACCAGCCGACGCCATCCACGGCTTGTCGCATGCTAACGCACCTGGGGGCAAATTGTCCCGCCATGGATGTCGGTGCAGCCTGTGCCGGGTTTATGTTCGCCCTGGTGACGGGGATGCAGTTCGTCAAGCAGAGTGGCATGCAGCGAGTTTTGGTCATTGGCACAGAAACGATGACCCAAACCGTCAATCCAAAAGACCCCAAAACATTTCCCCTGTTTGGCGATGGAGCCGGCGCGGTCCTCCTGGGCCCCGGCACACCTCAGCAAGGGCTGCTTGCTTACGAACTGGGTTCCGATGGTGCTGGCAATTGCCTTTTGCAGATTCCGGCCGGCGGAAGCCTGGAACGACTAACGCCAGAAGGCATTGCCGCGGGCCGTCAATACTTGCATATGGATGGACGGGCGGTTTTCAAATGGGCGGTCGGCCAAATGACCGCCTCCATTCGAGCCGTTGCTGAGGAAGCCAAAATCTCTTTGGCGGACGTGGACCGGGTTGTGCTGCATCAAGCCAACGCTCGCATCATCTCGGCCGTGGCAGATGTACTGGGGCTATCCCCTGACAAGATGGCGACCAACGTCCAGCACTACGGCAACACGTCTGCCGCCAGTATTCCGCTGGTGCTGGAAGACCTGGCCCAAGCAGGTGAGCTGACGGCGGGCAAGACGATTTTACTGTGTGGCTTTGGAGCAGGCTTGGCCTGGGGGACTGGCATCTTTCGGCTTTAATCCGCAGGGGTTTTCGCTCGCATAGATTCGCACAAACATCGGTTGAACTTTTCTAACATTGGTTTTGCATCTCTCTTTTTGAAACGGTTGACGCCATGAGCAAAGTAGTTCGTTTACCCAAACGTTCTCAAGTCAAAGCTGCGGACACCTGGGATCTCAGCAGCTTGGTTGCCAACGATAGTGCTTGGCAAGTCGAGTTCAAAAAGCTGGAAAAGATGATCACCGGCTTTGAAAAGTTCCGTGGCAAGCTAAAAGACGGCGCCAAGACGTTGGTCGCCTGCCTAAAGTTTGACACCGAGTTTGATCGGCAGGCAGAAAAGGTCGGCAGCTACGCCTTCCTGCGAGCGGCCGAAGACCAAGCCGACAATGTCAGCCAGCGGATGGTGGGCCAGTATCAAAACCTCGCCTCCAAGGCGTCGCAAGCGGCTGAGCTACATCCGGCCGGAAATCCTCTCGCTGCCGCAAAAGACTTTGAACGAGTATCTGGCCGCCAAAGAGATGGCCCCTTTCAAGCTCGTGCTGCAGCGGATCATGCGGTACAAGCCTCATACGCTCTCCGGCAAAGAAGAAGAATTGCTGGCGATGCAGGGAGAAATGGCCACTGCTGCCAGCAAGGCTTTCCGCCAATTGCTCGACGCCGACCTGAAGTTTGGTGTCGTCAAGAATGAGCGTGGCGAACAGATCGAGCTTTCCAACGCGACCTATCAGTCGCTGCTGGTTTCTCCAAAGGGAAGCGTTCGCAAGACCGCGTTTCACCAATACTACGAACAGTTCAAAGGGCACGAAAACACGCTGGCCGCCACTTTAGCAGGCTCTATCCATAAAGACGTTTACTACGCCAAGGCCCGCAATTATGAAAGCGCCTTGGCCGGTAGCCTGTTTGCCGACAATGTGCCGCAGTCGGTCTACGACAACCTGATTTCTAGCGTTCACAAGCATCTGCCAAGTGTTCATCGTTACTACGACGTTCGCCGTCGCAAAATGAAGCTGAAAGAGATCCATCAATACGACACCTACGTGCCGATCTTGAGCGATCTTGAAGTCAAGCGAACTTGGAAGCAAGCCACTCGCCTGGTGATGGATGCGCTCACTCCACTGGGAAGTGAATACTGCTCCGTGCTGGAAGAGGGGCTGATGGGACGCTGGTGCGACCGCTATCCCAACCAAGGAAAGAGTAGCGGTGCCTTCAGCAGCGGAAGCTACGAAGGAATTCCCTACATCCTGATGAACTACAAGCCGGAAGTGTTCAACGATGTCTTCACGCTGGCCCACGAAGCGGGACACTCGATGCACACTTGGCATTCGGCCCGCAAGCAGCCGTTCCAGTACTACGACTACGTCATCTTTGTCGCCGAAGTGGCTCAGCACCTTTAACGAGGAACTTCTCAGCCATCACTTGCAGGCCAATGCTCGCGATGATCGTGAGCGTGCCTACCTGATCAATCGAGAGATTGACGACATCCGCGGCACGATCATCCGTCAAACGATGTTTGCCGAGTTTGAAAAGCTGACTCACGCCATGGCAGAAGCGGGCGAGCCCCTCACGGTCAGCGCGTTCAAGGATGTTTACCGGAAATTGCTTGAAGCCTATTTTGGGCCGGACTTCGCCCTGGATGATGAACTCTCGCTGGAGTGCTTCCGGATTCCGCACTTTTATCGAGCGTTCTACGTCTACAAATACGCGACCGGCCTGTCTGCTTCGATCACCCTTTCCAAAAAGGTGCTAAACGGAGGCAAGGCCGAGCTTGACGCCTACCTGGGCTTCCTCAGCGGCGGCAACAGCAAGGACCCGCTCGATCTGCTCCGCGATGCGGGCGTCGATATGGAGAAGCCAGAGCCGGTCGAAACCGCCTTGTCACATTTTGGCAAGCTCGTCGACGAGCTGGATAACCTTCTCTAAGCCCTCTTGGCTTAACCTGGGCAACGTGGGCATGCTTTCGCCCCGTTGCCTGCTAGCAGTAGTAAAAGGGCTTTTTCCTAGCCCACCTAGCCCTGCCAGCTTTCAACCTTGACGCCATGCGTAAGGATTTCTATTCTTCCCCCCACTCGCCAGCCTGCGCGCCGCAAGGTGCGTAGCTGCGTTGACTGCCGGGGCCGCGGGGCCCTTTTGCAGAACCCCACATTTTTTAGGCCATGGATGGCCTTTGGAACCTTTGGCATGAAGCCTGACCAACCTCTTCCGACGTGGCTCTTGGATCGCCGGCTATTCTTGGGCATGAGCTTGGCCAGCCTAACTGGCTGTGCATCGCGCTTGACCCGTGGCCAAACGCCTGAAGCTGCCGACCTCGACAGCGAAAAGGCCGACGGCCCGGCGCTCGTTGGAGATAACACTCGCCCCTGGGGTCTGAACCATGTGAAGCTGGAAGCGGTCGCGCTTGCCAAGAACCTTGCCGACACCGGCAGCGATCCACCACCGACACCAATGCGGCAACAGCTCATCACCGAGATGCAGTCGCACGACGTTCGCAATTGCGACGCCATCTTGGCATCACCAACGACCTCCATGGTCGTCCTCAAGACCTATTTGCCCCCTGGCGTGAAGAAGGGTGACACCGTCGACGTGGAAGTCGCTTGCCCCAGCGGTTCGCAAACCACTTCGCTTCGTGGCGGCTGGGTCATGCAGACCCGGATGCGTCAGGTTGAAATCCTTGGCGGCGAACTTCATAGCGGCAGCATTGATGCCTTGGCCGAAGGAGATATCCTGGTCGACGCGGTCTTTGATGGCACCCAAGACAAAGTGAACTTGCTTCGCGGCCGCATTCTGGCCGGTGGAACATCACGCCTTACCCGTGATCTAGGCCTGGCGATTCGTAAAGAAAACGCAACCGCGCGGCTCAGCTCCGTCATTGCCAATGCGATCAACTTGCGGTTCTCCGTGTTTGATCATGGCGTCAAGCAAGGCGTTGCAACGGCCAAGCGTGACAACTACTTGGACCTTACCGTTCCGCCGATCTATCGTCAAAACCTTTCGCATTATCTGCGCGTTGTCCGCAACATTCCGCTGCGGGAAACGCCCGTACAGCGTATCGACCGGATGCAAGTCCTCGAAAAGAAGCTGCAAGAGCCAGCCACCTGTGCCGCCGCAGCGATCCAGCTAGAAGCGATTGGTAAAGAGGCCGTAGAAACACTGCACAAGGGACTAACCAGCCCCGATGCCGAATGCCGCTTTTATGCCGCACAAGCCTTGGCGTATCTCGACGACCCACAGGCACCGGAAGTACTGCGTAAGATTGGCGAAGCCGAACCTTCGTTCCGCTGGTATGCCCTAACAGCACTTTCCTCGATGAACCATGTCGCCTCTTACAATGCCCTTTCGGACATGCTCAACAGCGTGAGCGCCGAAACGCGGTACGGTGCGTTCCGTGCCATCCGTACCCGTAGCCCCGATGATCCATCGACGAAGGGTCAAATCCTCAACCGCGCCTTCTACTACCATGTGATCAGTAGTACCGCGGAACCGATGATCCACTTTACTCGCAAGAAGCGGCCAGAAATCGTCCTCTTCAATACTGAGCAGCCACTCAACGTGACGGAGCCAATTTTGGCTGGCAAAAACTTCGTCATCAAGCGACTCGCTACCGATCAACTTCGCGTGAGCCGCTTCACCCCAGGCATGCCAGACATGCAAGAGGTTTGCGAGCCCTCCGTAGATGCTGTCATTCGCGCCATGGCAAAAATGGGGGCAGGCTATTCCGATGTTGTAGAAGCCATCAATGAAGCCAAGAAGTGTGACGCACTTCGCTCTCGCATTGTCGTCGAAGCCTGGCCACTACCAGGGCGTCAATTCTTCAAGGATGAAGAATCCCAGGTTGACCAACCCCCAGCAGAAGCGACCGAAGAACAGTCTGACGTTGTTGCGGCAACTACCCCTGGCAATCCTCCCCCTGCCAGCCTAACGCCGTAGTGATAGCAGCCTTGAGTGTTCGTTTAACGTGACTTCATGGCCGACCAATCGCTAATTGGCCGGCCTCTACACAGGAGTTAGGCCCGAAAACCGGGGCTTTTTCCTGCGGCCAGCCCCGCCGAAAAAACGTTGCTTTTCGGGCAGAAAACCGGCATTTTGCCCCTCGCGCAAAGTGCCGTTCTTGCTAACATACGGCCAACCTCGGGCTAGGGACCGGCAATTGTTTGCCCCCGCCCACTCTTCGCGTTTGGCCATTGTTCCTTCCCCTCCACCATGCTCAAAGCCCTCGAACTTTACGGCTTCAAGAGCTTTGCCGATCGGACTCGTTTTGAGTTCCCGGCAGGGATCACCGTCGTGGTCGGTCCCAACGGTTCGGGCAAGTCGAACATCGTCGATGGCATCAAGTGGGTCCTCGGCGAACAAAGCGCCAAGAGCCTACGCGGCAAAGACATGGCCGACGTGATCTTTAAAGGATCCGGCAATAGTGGTCGCAAGCCGATGAATGCGGCCGAGGCCACGCTCATCTTGGACAACTCCACGGGACACTTCCCACTGGATGCGCCAGAGGTTCACATCACGCGGCGCGTCTATCGCAGCGGCGAAGGTGAGTATCTCATCAATCGCCAACCCGCTCGCCTCAAAGACATTCGCGACATGATGCGCGGCACCGGTGTAGGAACCGATGCCTACAGCATGATCGAACAAGGCAAGGTCGATAAGCTGTTACAAGCTTCTGCCAAAGATCGTCGCGCGATCTTTGAAGAGGCAGCCGGCATCAGTCGCTTCAAAGCCAAAAAAGTAGAAGCCCAGCGCCGCCTCGAGCGGGTCGATCAAAACCTCCTTCGCCTCTCCGACATTGTGGAAGAGGTCGATAGCCGCCTGAAGAGTGTTCGCAACCAAGCTTCGAAGGCTCGCCGCTATCGAGAACATGCCCAGCGTCTGCAAGAACTGCGAACGCATGTTGCCCAGGCAGACTGGCGCAAGGCATCGCATCGGATCGAAGAGGTGGAACGAGAACTGGGTGAAGTTCGCGCCAACTGGAGCCACCTCACCGGTGAAGCGGAACTTTTAGAAGCCTCCCAAGCGGAGCTTGAATCGGCCGCCACTCGCTTTGCCGACGAACTGCGTGCCGCTGATGCAGCTGCCTCACGGATGCGTGAGCAAATCACCAGTCGCGAAACAAACATCGCGCAGCTCCGCAGCCGTGTCACCGAACTGCACGAGCAGACAGCCCTGTATCGTCAAGACCTGCTTTCCTTGTCCGATCGGGCAGGCGACAGCAAACAGCGACTTCGTGCAACACAGATCGAACTCGAAGCGGCACAAACCGCACACGCTCAGATCGAGTCGCGGCTCAGCACGTGGCAGCAAGAACTATCGTCGCTAAACGATCGACGCGCCGCACATCAGACGCAGGCACAAATCCGCCGAGATCAACACACGCAAGGGGCGCAAGCCAAAGCCAGCCTGCAAAGCCAGGTGGAAAGTGTGGCTGCTCAGCTTTCGACCACCACCGCCGATGCCGAACGAGCACAGCGGCAATGGGAAGATATCGCGGGTGAGCTTGCTGGCCTGCAATCGCAGCTTGCTGCCAGTCGCCAAGCCGAGCAATTGCTAAATCAGCAGTTGCAGCAGCAACAAACGGCCCACGCTCAAGCCAAGAAGCAAGAGACACTGCTTCGTCAGCGTCATGCTCAATTGACCGATGCACTCTCGCAGTTGCAAGGGAAACAGCGTGGCCTGCATGAACGAGCCAACCTTCTGGAAGAGCTGGAACGCAACTACGAAGGACTGGGGAGCGGCGTCAAGGAGTTCTTGGAGCGTGCTGCTCAGGCAACGGATGGTCCGCTGAAGCAAATCCGTGGCATGCTGGCCGATTTTGTGGCCGTGCGGGTTGAACATGCGGCCGCCCTCGACATGGCGCTTGGCGAAGCCGCCCAGTACCTGGTCGTAGATGGCGAAATCACCCACATCGATGAATTGGTTTCAGCCGGAAGCCAGCGCACCGCACTCGACGCTGCCGGCACCACATCGCAGCTTGGCCTCGCGGGGCGAGTATCGTTTGCGATGGTCTCTGCCACCACCCAGCTCAATCGGCTGTTGGTGGAAACCGCACAAGGTGGCTCTGCAGAGTCCGACTCAAGTGCCTCCCAGTGGCAATCCCTGCTGACGACTTCAGGAGTGGTGGGAACGGCCCTGTCGTTAGTGGATATCGACGCTCGCTATCGCCCGCTTGTTTCCGAGTTCCTCGACCGTACCGTTATCGTTCAAACGTTGGCCGATGCGATTGTCATTCGCCAGCTGTTTCCCGAACAAGCGGTCCGCCTCGTGACGCTGGCCGGCGAAGTGCTCGATTGGCGTGGCATTGTCTCCGTGGGACCACGGCAAGCAGCAACTAGCCTTATTTCACGTCGCAGCGAACTTCGCCAACTCAAAGACCAATTGGTCGAGCTCGAAGAAAAGATCGCCGAGCTAACCTCCGCCACGGGTGAGGTTCAGCGGCAGCAAGCTCAGCATGAGACGGTCGTCTCCGACTTGCAAAAGCAGATTGAACAAGTCCAGGCAGAAACTAACAATCAGCGGCTGACGACGCACACCCTGGAAGAGCGATCTTCGCAGGCGATTCGCAACCAGGAACAAGCCAGAGCCGCCTCGCATACCGCTCGCCAGCAACAGCAGTCGCTGGCCTCGCGGCTCAATGCCCTGCGCGCGATCTATCGCAAGCGGATGAACTTCTGGCACAACTGGAAGCCAGCCTTGCCAACGATCAGCAAGACCTTGCCAAGTTAGGACACGACTTTCAACACGCCAGCGAAGGGGCGACGGCCGAGAAGGTCGAACTGGCCAAGAGTGAGCAGCGTCTTGAAGGGCTGCACTTGCGTCTAGCGCAGTTTGAGGATGATTCGCGCGAGCGTGAGCAAAGCCTAGCCAGCGGTCATGAACAGCTGCGGATCTTGGGACAGCGGCAAGAGAATTCCGAAGCGGAGATCCTAGCCCTGTCTGCAGAACTAGCACACCTTTACCTGCAAAAAGAGTCATCAATCAAGGCCGTGGATACCTGCGCTCAAGAGCGCGATCAAACCATCGTTCAGCGGCAAACGATTCAGCAGCAATTGCAATCCTTGCGACAGAAGATTCGCAAGGCCGAGCTGGCTCAGCATGAACTGGAACTGAGCGTCGGCGAAGTTCGCCACCAACGAACGACGTTGGTCGAGCGTTTGCGTGAGGATTATGGCATCGATCTTGCCACCGTCTCCGCAGAAGCGACGGCCGAAGCTGATGAGTCTCGTGCCGCCATCGAAGAGGAGATTGAAACCCTCCGCCGCAAGATTAGCCAAATTGGCGCGGTCAACCTGGATGCACTGGAAGAGCTCGATGAGTTGGAGTCGCGCTACACAACGCTGAGCGGCCAATTCCAAGACCTTACCCAGGCCAAAGAAGCGCTCGAACGGATCATCCAAAAGATCAACGGCGATAGTCGCCGCCTGTTCCTGGAAACACTGGAAGCGATTCGCACGAATTTCCAATTGCTGTACCGTAAGGCGTTTGGTGGCGGTACTGCTGACATTGTTTTGGAAGAAGGAGCCGACGTGCTGGAGTGCGGCGTAGAAATCGTCGCCACCCCACCTGGCAAGCCATCGTTTAACAACTCGCTCCTTTCCGGCGGCGAAAAAGCGTTGACGGCCGTGGCGCTACTGCTGGCGATTTTTCAGTTCCGTCCCAGCCCCTTCTGTGTGCTGGATGAAGTCGATGCTCCGTTTGATGAAGCCAACATCGGCCGGTTTGTGGACGTCCTCAAGGAGTTCTTGGGCTGGACCAAGTTTGTGGTGGTTACTCACAGCAAAAAGACGATGACCGCCGCCACCACGCTGTACGGCATCACCATGCAAGAATCGGGCGTTTCCAAACGTGTCTCGGTTCGCTTCGATGATGTTACCGACGACGGACACATCAAGCGTGAAGCGATCGATCGCGAAGGGCCGCAACTGGCCCAGCATGATGAGGATGATCACGAGACGCGCGGCGCCGCCTAACAGGCGTTTTTGCTTGCATCTTGCAGGTTTGCCTGCGTTTCACGCGGATTTGCGATCCGCCAGCGAATGACGCTTTCTGCTAGAATACGAGGCGATACGGAAGGCCGCCGATTCTGTCGGGGTTTGACCTCCCCGCCTCCTTTCTTTTTTGTGTCTGAGGGTGATCATGCGTTTTGCCATTTCGCTAAGCCTGCTACTGGCCTGGGGATTTGTCGCATCTGTCGTTGCAGATGAACCTGCTGCGCCCAAAACACCTGCTGCGGCCGTCAAAGCGAATCGCTTGGCCAAAGAAACGAGTCCGTACCTGTTGCAACATGCCAACAACCCTGTGGACTGGTATCCCTGGGGCGAAGAGGCACTCGCCAAAGCCAAGGCCGAGAACAAACTGATCTTTCTATCGGTGGGATATTCCAGTTGTCACTGGTGCCACGTGATGGAACGTGAATCCTTTATGGATGAAGAGATCGCCAAATACTTGAGCGAGCATTTTGTCTGCATCAAGGTAGACCGTGAAGAGCGTCCCGACATCGACTCGATCTACATGATGAGCCTTTCGGCCTACAACCAACTTTCAGGGAGCGGACGTGGTGGTGGCTGGCCTCTTACCATGTTCTTGCTGCCCAATGGCAATCCTTTTTTTGGTGGCACCTACTTTCCCGCGCGTGACGGTGATCGCGGCGCCACAACGGGGCTTCTCTCCATCCTGAAACGGGTGAATGAGTTCTGGACGGATAAGCCCGATCAGATCAAAGAGGATTCCGAGACGATCACGAACCTCACCAAGCAATTGCTGGAAGGTCGACGCGTTGTCGTGCCGGTAAAGCTGGATTTAGAGCTCGCGCGATCGACACACCTGGCTTTGATGGAACAGTTTGACTCGGTATATGGTGGGTTTGGCTACAGCCCCACCAATCCACAGCAGCCAAAGTTTCCCGAGCCTGCGAATTTGGTCTACCTGCTAGACGAAGTCCGGCGCGACAAAGATGCCGATGCGGCCAAAATGCTCTATCTGACGCTCGAGAAATTGGCGGCCGGTGGAATTCGCGACCATGTCGGCCATGGCTTTCATCGCTATTCGGTGGATCGCTACTGGCGGATTCCGCACTTTGAAAAGATGCTCTACGACAATGCCCAACTAGCGAGCGTCTATTGCGAGGCATACGCCCTCAGCGGGCGAGAAGAGTTTCGCCTGATGGCCGAGAGCTGCTTAACGCTGATGCAGACCGAGCTAAAGGCCCCTGCTGGCGGGTTCTTCACCGCCATCGATGCCGACACCGACCATGAAGAAGGCAAATTCTATCGCTGGGATCAGGCGGAGCTTGAAACATTCTTTCCGCAGACCTCACGCTTTACACGATTTCCCGCCGTGAAGGCGTGGATGTCGCTGTCGGGCGAGCCCAACTTTGACGAGAAGTATTTTGTTCCCCAGCCCACCCAGCCGCTATCGAGCTTTGCTAAAGAACAATCCATCTCTGCCGAAGAAGCTCAAAAACTTTGGGAACAAGTTCGCACGGCGCTGGCCATCGCTCGCCAAAAGCGCGAACGCCCCCGTACCGACACCAAAGTCCTGACGGCCGAAAACGGTCTAGCGATTGCCGCCTTTGCTGACGCAGGCCGAATCCTGAAGCAAGAGAAGTACACCCAGGTCGCCATTGATGCAGCAGAATTTCTTCTCGCCAAACTGAAGACGCCCGAAGGGAAGTTGCTGCGGACGTTTTCCGAAGGGCAGGCGCGACTGCCAGCCTATTTGAACGACTACGCTTATTTGACGCACGGACTATTGGCGCTGCATGCTGCGACCGGCGATGATCGCTGGAAGAAGGAAGCGCTGGCCCTTACAGAAAAGCAGATCGAGCTTTTCTCTGACGAGAAAGGGGGCGGCTTTTTCTTTACGGCCAAGGATCATGAGGCGTTGCTTGCCCGTGGCAAGGAAGTTGTCGATGGGGCTATTCCTGCCGGCAATACGATCGCAGCAGGTAACTTACTTCGCCTAGCCCGCCTCCAAAAAGACAAAACGCTACTGCAAAAGGGAGAGCTTACCTTGCAAGCGGGAGCTGGTATTTTGCAACGCTCGGGCGCTGCGGCTCCTTGGATGGCCAGCTACATCCCGCTGTGGATCGAAGTGCAGGCCGAGCTTGATCCGCCTGTGAAAAAGTCTGAACCCTAGTTTACTGAATCAGTCCCGCTGTCTCTTTGCCTTGCTTTCCTTTTGCTATCTGAGTTTTTGCCATGTCCCGCGAGTCGAAAAACTATCACGTTCCTGAGAGCCTTGCAGGCAGCCAACTTGCGGCAGCCTTGCGAATCCTCGTTGGCGAGCTCTCTTGGAATGCGGCCCGCAAGTTGATCGAACGCCGGCAAGTCCAAGTGAATGGCAACCTGTGCGTCGATCCGGCACGCAAACTAAAGGCAGCCGACGTGCTGAAGGTGTGGACTCATCCACTCAGTCGTCCGGCCGATGAGCGCGATGTGAAATTGGTCTTTGTCGATGAACATCTGGTCGTCGTCCACAAGCCGTCGGGAGTCACAACGCTGCGTCATCCCGAAGAAAAGCTCTGGCCCGCCGATCGCAAGCAACTTCAGCCAACGCTAGATGAGCTGGTTGGCAAGGCCTTGGCAAAATATTTAGGGTGGAGCCTGCCTGAACAAAACGATCGCGATGGCCGTCCGCCGCGCCGCCCCTACACCCAACGGGAACTACACGCCCGACGTGATCGCAAGCGAGGTGCTCGCAATCGCTGGGAAGATGGCAGCATGCCCCCGCTCTATGCCGTGCATCGCTTGGATCGAGACACCAGCGGCCTGATTGTTTTCGCTCGAACGCATGAAGCGGAAACCGCCCTGATCCGAATCTTTCGCAAGCATACGATTGATCGTGCTTACGTGGCGGTCGTGCATGGTCTTCCCAAAGCACAAACCATTGCGTCCCATTTGGTGCGTGACCGAGGGGATGGGATTCGCGGATCAACGACCATTCGCCCTTTGCCAGCCGATGCACAGCATGCGGTTACGCATATCAAGCCGCTCAAGCGGATCGGCGATCTGTCGCTGATCGAATGTCGGCTAGAGACTGGCCGTACGCATCAAATTCGCATCCACCTGTCCGAACTGGGGCACATGCTTTGTGGCGAAGGGACCTACACTCACGAACTGGGCAAACCAGCCAGGCGTGATCCCAGTGGGGCACCACGCCAAGCGTTACATGCCGCCGAACTGGGCTTTGTTCATCCTATCACCGGCGAAGAGATGCACTTTCGCGCTCCACTTCCCGAGGATTTGCGCCGCTGGCTACTGACCAAGGTGGAAGGTCAGACCAAGCCCGGCAAACCGAGCCCTCCCCCGCCGTCGGAATCCATGGAGACGACTCCAGATGTCGAAGAAGACGAGCCTGAGTTTGACGATTCCGAATCGGAATAAAAAAAGCCCCCTGCAACCGATTGGCTTGCAGGAGGCTTCGATACTCAGCAAAGTCTTGAGGCCCTACAAGGCCACTCATTACTTCTTTTCAACGACCCAGATGTTGCGGAAAGCAACTGGGTTTCCATGGTCCTGTAGGAATAGGCCGTAAGCGGCAGGACCTTCTGGTGCATGACCAGGAGTGCCGTGCTTTAGCTCTTGGTCATCATGGATCACGATGCCATTGTGACGAATGGTTGTACGGCCATTCTCGATCTTCTTGCCGGTAGCATCATAACGGGCAGCCTTGAAGTCGATGTCATAGGTTTGCCAATTCAGAGGTGGTAAGCAGGCGTTCACGATTGGCTTGTTGATCGAATAGATACCGCCGCATTCATTGTCGGCACCATCCAGGCCAAACGAATCGAGCACTTGGCATTCGTAGCGACCTTGAAGGTACACGCCGCTGTTACCACGACCTTGGCCGCGGGACTTTGGCATGAAGGGGGTGCGGAATTCGATGTGCATCGTGTGGTCAAGCAGCTTGAGCTTCGAAACAACGTTCGTAGCAGCCAGCAAGTTCCCCTCGATCAGCTTGCCATTTTCGAAATTGTCGGCGGTCGTCCCGTCGAACAGAACCTTGGCACCTTCAGGTGGCTTGGCACCGAGGGTGGGGCTCTTGCGTTCGACCTTCTTCAGTTCGCCGAGCTTTACATTATCAAGAGCGTAGATCGTGAAGACGCCGTCCTTGATCTTGACCTTGGCTTCGTCGCTGTTGATTTCGATAGCACCATTGACGACCGCGCCCGAGCCCTTCTTCGACTCGTCGCCACGCTTCCAACCATCGCCTGGAAGACCGCCCTTGTAGCCAACCGCATCAAACTTGCCATCGCCCAAAGCGATGACTTGTGCGCCCCACTTGGTCCCGTCAATCTCGCCCAAGTATTCACCTTGGAGGGCATAATCAGCGCCAGCTTCAGCGACGCTCGTATATGCCGGATTGCCATCGGCGGCAAATACCACGCCGGTGAACCCTGTCATCAATGCCAAACAGACGCAACCACTCAGTAAAGTTTTTCGCATGCTTACGCAGGCTCCTAGAAAGGAAGGTTCGGAGAGAGGCGACCTGTGTTCAAAACGCGGCGAAGCCCCATCACAATTCCGCCATTTTCCGCCACGGGGCCGTAATAATCAAGCGAGGAAACGTCAACAAGTCTTTCGCTCTTCCCTTCGGGCAGGGTAGTCGAAGGCTGGAAAACTTGCCGTTTTGCATCTATTCTGGAGTTTCTGCCGGGGAGAGCCCCGCCGCAGCCTAAAAAAACGCCCCGCCCGCTCTTTAGCAAGACCGACGTTATGCCCTGGGTTCTTTCCTTTCGTTGTACGGCCTTGGTTGCCCTCTTTCCTTGTTGGATGCCCAGAGACCTGCGTGCTTTGCTCGCTTTGACTTTGGCGATTGCGTCCGTCGGCATTTCTTCTAAGGCAAGTGCGCAAGGGACCAAGGCGGACTACGATCGGTCCAATGCGCTGCCAGAACTTGTGAGCGGCAAAGTTTTGCGTGGCCGACTAGAGACACAGTGGCTGCCCGGCAACGAAGGGTTTTGGTACCGGCGAGACCTTGCACCCAACAAGGCTGAGTATGTCAAGGTAAAGCTCGAAGATGGCACGATGACTCCGCTGTTTGATCAGGCGGAGCTGTGCGCAAGCTTAGCGAAAAGACAGGCCAATCGATTGCCGCAGAGACTTTGAACTTAGCAAAGCTGCATCGTAGCGATGAGGGACAGTGGCTCTTTCATTCGCATGGCAAGCACTGGCGGTGGAACGATGCCGACAAGTCGCTGCAACAAGAAGAGAAAGAGCACGGCCTGCGTCCTCTCAAGCACCAGTTCCCTCGCCACGAACAAAACGCCTTTGCACCACGAGGAGAAGATTCTCCTGATGGCAAATGGAAGGTCATTGCCAAGGATCACAATCTGGTCCTTGTAAACCGTAGCGACAACAGTGAAAAACTACTCACGACGGATGGCAAGGCCGACAGCTATTACGAAGGTGGGGTCTTTTGGTCTCCCGATAGCCGGCGCGTGGTAGCGCTGCTGCACTCTCCGCCGGAGCAGCGCCGAATTCCGCTGGTTCAATCCTCGCCGCCGGATCAAATCCAGCCGAAGATCCGCTGGATCGACTACCTCAAGCCGGGTGACAAGATTCCACAAACCTGGCCCAAGCTGTTTGACGTGGAAAAGCAAGAGCTCCTTTCGAAGGACAACTCGCTCTACGCCAATCCTTGGAGCAATGAAGACTTTCGCTGGACCGCCGACGGCAAAGAGTTCACCTTTATTTATAACCAGCGGGGCCACGGCATCCTGCGACTGGTTGCTTTGGAAGCGGAAACCGGCAAGGCCAGCAGCAAGATCGAAGAACGGCCCGATACGTTTGTTGATTATGCCGCCAAGGAGTTCAGCTATTTCGACAACAAGTCACAGGAGGTGCTTTGGATGTCGGAACGGAGTGGCTGGAACCACTTGTATTTGTTCGACATGGTTTCTGGCCAATTGAAAAACCCGGTCACCCAAGGGAACTGGGTCGTCCGCCGCGTACTGCATGTCGACTCAGAAAAGCGGCAAGTTTGTTTTACGGCTTGCGGCATGAATCCCGAGCAAGACCCCTACTACATCCAATATTGTCGCGTGAACTTTGACGGCACGGGACTGACCAAGCTCACGCCAGGTGATGGAACGCATGAAGTCAGTTTTGCACCTTCAGGAGACTACTATGTCGATCAGTACTCTCGCGTGGACATGCCGGCGGTTTATGAACTGCGACGTACCAGCGATGGCGCACTGGTCAAGGAGTTTGACCGGGCCGATTGGTCGGCGCTTTTGGCCACGGGCTGGAAGACGCCAATTCGTTTTGTCGCGCCGGGTCGTGATGGAGTAACTCCGATTCATGGCGTGATCTATACGCCAACCAATCTTGATCCCGCCAAACAGTATCCGGTTATTGAGTTGATTTATGCTGGGCCTCATGATTCGTTTGTACCCAAGCGATTTTCGAGCTATGTGCAACATCAGGGGATGGCCGAGCTTGGTTTCATCGTGGTGCAGATTGATGGAATGGGGACTAACAATCGTGGCAAGAAGTTCCACGATGTGTGCCACAAGAACCTAGGAGACTCAGGCTTTCCTGACCGGATCTTGTGGATGAAGAAGGCAGCGGAAGCTTACCCTTACATGGACCTAACTCGCGTGGGAATCTTTGGTGGCTCTGCGGGAGGCCAAAGTTCCACCCGCGCACTACTTGCGCATGGAGACTTTTATAAGGTGGCCGTTTCCGACTGTGGCTGCCACGACAATCGGATGGACAAGGTGTGGTGGAATGAGTTGTGGATGGGCTGGCCCGTTGGCGACCACTACCATGAACAGTCCAACGTAACACAGGCCCACCGTTTGCAAGGCAAGTTGATGCTGACGGTTGGCGAAGTCGATAGCAACGTCGATCCGGCTTCTACGATGCAGGTTGTCAATGCACTGATCAAAGCCAACAAAGACTTTGACCTAGTTGTCTTCCCCGGCGGAGAACATGGCTCGGGCGAAAGTGCTTACGGCAATCGTCGACGACGCGACTTCTTCGTACGGCACTTATTGGGAGTTGAGCCACGCAGCAAATAGCACCAGCGTGGAACGAAGAGTCGGGCGAGAGCTCAAAAAGAAAATGCCTCGGAGAGGATTCGAACCTCCGACCTAGTCTTTAGGAAAGACTTGCTCTATCCAACTGAGCTACCGAAGCATTGTGGGATCGCTGCAGCGAAGGGAACTTCGCCCAAGGATCGACTTCTGTAGTTTACCGTGATGATCGACCTTGCAAACCCCCGTCAGAGACGGAAGTGCAACGGCAAGCGGCAACCGCCCTGTTTTTTACTTGCCAGTGACACGTCTGGTCACCCAAAAAAGCCCCGCCAAGATTTTTAAGTCTTTGCGGGGCTTGGTATTAGCAGCGATTATTCGGGGCAGGTCTTTGCCTGATTTGCTGGACATGCGGAGGATTGCTTTGCGAGCCTTTGAAGAGGCTGGCGAGTTGCCATACTGCCGCGTCGTTAGAAATCACTTAGCGGATCAGTACGGCCGATTCCTTGGACAAAATCCCAAAGACATCCGACGCGTCACGCGAACTGAGGCCAATGCTACCTAGCGCTGAGGTGTCGTTCGTTGATCCCACAGGTGAACCATGTATGCAGATATCGTTACCCAGATCCATCCAATAGCCGCCGTAGGGGTTGTTGGGATCATTGCCAGCAATCGTGCGATCTACTCCAAAGTAGTCTCGATCACGCTGCTTGTTGTGAACCATGTACTCGCCTGGAATCAAGGCTTGGGCACCAAACGTGCAAGGGAATCGTCCTGCGTACAGCTTGTTCAGATAGAGGGTAATCTCGCTGCGTTTCAGATCGATTTCGGCACGAAACGGACCGGGCACAATCTTCAGTTCTGTACCAGGAATCAAGATGCGAGCATCGTTGACCTTGCCAGCATTGATGTTTTGCAGCAGTTGGGCAGGAACGTTGTAGTGATTGGCCACGTCGTACAGCGTTTGGCTGTTTCCTTGCACCACATGCGGCTGTTCCAGATGATGCTCTGGCGAATAGATCACGCGAGCGGCCAGTGCATCTAGCCACGTATGCAACTCGGCTCGTTGCTCTTCTGGAAGCGAAGGATTGGAATGCATCGGAGATAGAATCTCTAGTGCATTCACTAACCGGTTGTTGTCGATGGCCAGCTTGGCAGAGCTCATCGCGATTTGGTAATCGTGAAGAGCGATCTTGGTCAGATCTTGGTTGATGGGAACGATGGCGCTGGCCTTATTCACTTCACCATTCGTTGGGTCAGTCGGAGAGATTTTTTGATTCGGGGAACCACGGTAGGGATTGCCGTAGCTGCCTACCTTGTTTCCTTCTGGTGCAGGTTCGACAGTGTTTGCTTCCGAGGGGGACGCTTCGCTACCTGATTCATCGGGCGACGAAGGGCCGGCGCCACTTCCCTTGTCAGGAATCGCTGAGGGAGCGACGCCGTAAATCGAGTCAGACCGAGTCGCTGTCCGATCATTCTCTGATTCTGCGGGGGATTTGTCAGACGGATCATCCGGAAAGGGGGCCATCTGATCTGGAAGTTCCGGAATTTCGGTCTCACCCTTGGCGAACCCGCCAGGAGAAGAAATCGCTTCATCCGTTCCAACCTCGATGTCTGGCGGTCCCAGATTTTCAACATCGGCGCGCGTCATTCCTGCAGGCAATACAGGGTCCGGCTTGCTAAGCGTTGTATAAACGCCGTACAAGATTCCGAGTAGAATCGCGATAACTAAGCCTGATTTGATGTTGTTCATGGCCGTCCTCCCTGACGCCAAGCACGCATTCCTTCATGGAAAGCTTACGCAGATATTGTGAATGTGAACTCCAACACTGCGATGGCTTACGCACGACGATCGCCGCGCGCACCTATTCCGAGTGGCGGCATGATAGGCAATCTGGCAGAAACCTGCTAGATCATTTGAAAACGGTCGACTACGACGGTGCTCAGCATGCTGGGAGAGGCAAGGCCGGCCAAGTTCACGGGTGCTGGCGAGACTGCCCCCTGTGGCTTGCCATAGTTGCGAAGCAGCGTCACCAACAGATCGTACTTGTTGATCGGCTTGCTGGCATAGTCATCGCAGCCCGCATTGAGGCACCGCTGACGATCGCCTGCCATGGCATGTGCCGTTAGTGCGATGATTTGGCCGACGTAACCTTCGTTCCGCAAGCGGCGGGCGGCCTCGTACCCATCAATGATCGGCATCTGCATGTCGGTCACAATGAAGTCGAAGGGACGGGCATTCCGCGCGGCCCCCCAAGCTGCATCGATCATCTGTAGGCCATTTTCGACAACCGTCACTTCCGCCCCTGCCTTTCGCAGCAGGGTTCCAATCAGACGTTGGTTGTCGATACCATCTTCGGCCAGCAAGATGGTCATGCCCGCCAAACAGTTAGGGGGAAGGCAAGGCTGTGGCACCACCTCGCTGGCAATTGAAGCACTGGGCTTGGTGCTTGCAGGAGAAGTTGTCGTGCTAGAACCCAGCACGAGCCGGAAAGTGCTCCCTTTACCCAGAACACTATCCACTTCGATCTTGCCATCGAGCAACGCGGCAATGCGGTGGCTGATGGTTAGTCCCAGGCCGGTGCCGCTAAAGCGACGGGTCGCGGAACCATCAACCTGTACAAACGGCTGGAACAGCTTTTCCATCTGTTCGGGGGTCATGCCGATGCCCGTATCGATGACGTCAACCTGCACGCATGGAGTTTCGGACGTCGGATTGGGACAAGACAAGTGCACTTGAATCGAGCCTGCATCGGTAAACTTGATCGCGTTGCCGATCAGGTTGATTAGGATTTGTCGCAAGCGAACGGCGTCGGAAGAGATGGTGGCTGGTACCATGTCCTTGATGACGACTTGAATGGGCAGGCCCTTGGCATCGGCGCGGACCTTCATCAGGCTGACAACATCCGAAACGAGCTTGGTAGGGCTAACGGAAACCCGCTGCACCACCATCTTGCCCGCTTCAATCTTTGACAGGTCTAGGATGTCGTTGATGACCTCCAGAAGATGCTCGCCATTGCGACGAATGGTATCGAGGTACATCTCTTCTTGGGGCGTGCGTGGGGTTTCGGGATCATTTAATAGGATGTCGGTGTAACCCAAGATGGCCGTCATGGGGGACCGTAGTTCATGGCTCATGTTGGCCAAGAACTCGGTCTTGGCGCGATTAGCAGCCTCGGCCTGGATCGTGCGATCGAGCACTCGTTGTTCGAGGCCCTGCAAAATGGTAGCTACACGCTTTGCCAGCTTGGTCTTCTCGGCCAAGGCGAGTGCAATTTGTAGCACTTCCACCGATTCAAAGGGCTTTTTGAGAATGAGCAAATTCGAGGAACGGCCCAACTGCGCAATCGTATGGGCCCAGTCGTAGTCGGAATAGGCAGTGCAAAGCACGCATTGCATGTCGGGACAATGCTTCCATAAGCTTCGGACCGTTTGCACCCCATCCATATTGGGCGGCATGCGTACATCGACAAACGCCATATAGAACGGCTCGCCCGCTTGCGCAGCGTCGATCGCCATTTTGACGGCTTCTTCCCCTTGTGAAGCGAACGCGAGTTCAACGTCCAGCGATTCTGGATTGTCAAAACCATCTTCTTTGCCGAAGACATCCGCGCGAAAGGCATCTAACTGAGACAGGTCCGATGTCGGCTGCGCAAATACCTTCGCAAAATCTGCATGGATCTGCGGATTGTCGTCGACAATCAAAATGCGGTGGCGTGGTGCAAACATCATGGAATTATTCAGTTTGGAGAGAGGTTAAATCGCTTGAGCATTCAATTCGGTTCAAAGGCAAAAGGCTACAGGAATCTGCATCTAATCTCCCAGGTTTACAGGGCAGACACCACAGTTGCCCCTGCATAAGGCGACAGCGTGTGGAACGGAATCGTGGCATAGCCATCCTCAGAATCACTGCTGACGCCAACCAATGGAGTCGGTGTACTGTCGGGTGTGCTTTGTGAACAAGGTTGCATCGGAAAGGTGATCGTGAACGTCGCGCCTTGACCGATTCCCGCGCTAAACGCCCCAATCGTGCCGGATAGCTCGGCCATGACATTGGCGCACGAGTGCAGCCCAAATCCATGGCCGGTCGCTTTGGTCGTATATCCGTAGGCAAAAATCCGCGTCAGGTTTTCTGCTGCGATGCCATGCCCGTTGTCCGCTACGCTAAACAAGATTCGGCGCACATCCGACTGGCCAGCGATTGGCTCGGACTGCAAATGGATGCGCAGCTCTCGCTCGGCAGCAGGCAATTGGCTGGAAGCCTCGCAAGCATTGCGAATCAGGTTGACCATCACCTGTAACAGCTTGGTCTTGGCCACCAACCCCGTGTCCTGCGTCTGGATGAACTGACGCACGATCACCTTGTGGCTTAAGATGCTTTCGGCAGCAAGGTCGAGGGCCGTGCTAACCAATTTTGGCAGGGAGACCTGCTCGAGCAGGACCGTGTTTTGTGTGTGCGTTTGCTGGCTGGCGATGATGTCGCGCAGGTGCTGACACTGAGCATGAAGCGTGTTGAGTTCCGCTTGAACTTGCACTTGCTCTTCGAGCAGCAGCTTTTCGAACATGGGCAAATGCAGAAGGATCTTACGCCCACGATAGTCTTCGCGCAAGAAGTCCGGCAGGTTTGCCCCCTGCTGAATCATCAGGTGTAGAACTTCGCAAATGGTCGAAACGGGAGAACGGCCTTGCATTTCCAACAGCTGCGTCAGAGAAATGTTCAAGGTGTTAAGAACATTTCCGACGTTGTGCAGCACTTCGTTGGCAACTTCGGCCATTCCGGCGCAATGCGCAGTCTCCACCAAGTTCGAGTTTGAATCGGAACGCATACGGTTTGCCCTTCGCAAATCTTCGCCAAGCGTCAGCAGCCCCGAGCCCCCTGTATGCATCCTCCATGAAAAGAGGCATGCATTTTGTCCCACAGAATTGCTCGCACTGACGCGACGAATCTAATTTGCTGTTGGAAGCGTAGGGCGCAGGGAATTCGAAGCAACGAAAACCCGACGCAAACCAACATGTAATTCCCGCAAAAACCCACCCTTAAAGGTGCCCTTGGTGCCGTATTGGGCTGAGCGAAGGGGAGAACCGGTTTAACAGGCGACTGCCGGGAAATAACCAGTAAACAACTAGTGTTTCACCAGGAAACGTCCACAAACGACATGGACATTGCTAGGCAGACTGCCCGGCAAGCATGCCGGTACTGAATGCGGCCTGAAAATTAAAGCCGCCAATCGGACCATCGAGATCGAGGATCTCGCCGGCAAAGTAGAGTCCTGGGAACTTCTTACTTTCCATCGTGCGTGAATCGACTTCTTCCAGCGGAACGCCGCCGGCCGTCACTTCCGCCTTGGCAAAACCACGTGTGCCAGTCACAGGAAGAACGCATGCTTTCAAAGCCTGAACAATTCGGCCGCGCAGTTCACGCGAGACCTCGGCCCCTTTGAGCTCAGGAGAGATTCCCAAATTGACAACAAGTTGATCGGCCAACCGCCGAGGAACCCAGCGCAACAGATGGGCCGTCACTTGTCGTCGGCCTTCTTGCATGAAATCGGCTTGTAATTGCTGATCGAGAAACTCTTGTTTCACCTCGGGCAAAAAGTCGCAAACAATATCCAGCGTGTGCGGATCATCGACGGCCGTCACATCGCGACTGACGTCCAATGCCACTGGTCCTGAAAGGCCGAAGTGCGTCATCAGCAGCGAGCCACGTCGGATCGCATCGCTGGCACTCCCCTTCCCTTTTCCTTTTCCCTTGCGAGGTGCTGCCGTGGCAACTTCGCCTTCTTCGCCGGTGGTGGATGCAACGGGTTCTGGCTTGATGCGTGATCGAACCACAAGCGTTACATCAGGAAGCGTTAGGCCGGAAAGCTCCTTCACCCACTCGGCGCTGGTGGTGATGGGGACCAGCGCTGGGCGCGGCGGAACCAGCGTATGCCCAAAGGCTTGGGCCCAGGCATAGCCGTCTCCCGTCGTGCCACTTCCGGGATACGACATGCCACCGGTTGTCAGAATGAGCTTTTCCGATTGGAAGAGCCCTTGATCGGTCGTCAGTTCAAACAGACCTTCATTGTGCTGGATCGACTGCACCGTCACTTCGGTTTTTAGCGTGGCCCCACTGCGATCCAATCGCGCGGTGAAGGCTGCCAGAATATCGGTTGCCCGATTGCTGACGGGAAAGACCTTTCCCGTGTCTTCCACTTTGGTGGCAACCCCTTCATTTTCGACAAGGCGTACCAGATCTGCCGGTGGCAACAGCGCTAGGGCTGAGTGCAAAAACTGCCCCTGGGATCGATAGGCCTTGATGATGCCCCATTTGTCCGTGTTGTGGGTGAGATTGCAGCGCGTCCCGCCCGACATCAAGATTTTGACGCCAGGACGGCGGTTCTTTTCCAGAAGAAGCACCCGTTTGCCATTTACGGCCGCTTGTTCAGCCGCCATGAGCCCGGCAGTGCCTGCCCCGACGACAATCACATCCCAAGGGAGGCTGGCATCCGTCATACATCTTCCCTTGGACCACAAAACCGATGAAACCTAGCACCCACCAAAACCGCAGGATGCAGGCTGTGGTCGACGTTGCCTAAACCCAAAAATTGAGGACCCACAGAACCAGGAACAGCACTCCCATGAATCCCAAAATCCAACCTGCGGTTCCCACCGCGTGCCGAATGATCGGGGCTGGCAGTTCGTGCCGAGTGGCACCCCAAACGAGGCTGGCCGCAAGGGTGAGCGGAATCAAATACCAGACTTGCTGAGTTGCCAGCGCGGCAATAACCAGTGGAAACATGATCGCAAATCTCACAGGGAAAAGTCGGGGCGCAATTCACCAAACTACACGCAAAAGACCATGGGCCAATCAGCTTCGCCGCTTGTTGTCCTGCGTGGTTTGAATCGGCGGAGTATTGGTAGAGCCTGCCGGCTCACTATGTCCGGGACCTGCAAAGGCGTCGTAGATCGCCAGAATATTTAAAAGGCCCGCCACTACGGTGTAGAGCGTTCCCATTTCAAAACGGGAATTCAGCCGTTCATGCCAAGAGCTGAGCACTTCGGGCGATGTCGGAGGTGCCATGATGCCGCCTAACACGGGCTCACCACCTGAGCGAATCCGTAGCGACTGCAAGATGGCTGGTGTGGCAGGCAAGCCGACGCCGAGTTGCAACGCGTATTGCCAGCGTTTTTCGATCTTGTTCCAAGAGGCATAGACGACTCGCCCTTCAGCCATGGCTAGGCCAAAGAAATAGATCGCCAGGATGCAGGACATGAACAAGATCCCTTTGGCAAACCGGCGCTGATAAAAGTGGCCAGCACCTGGCAGCAGCCAAGCAAGCACTCCAGCGACCAGCGGATCGCGCAGGTCCACGATCACCGGTGCCAAGTCATTGGCGGACTGGCCCCCCGCGCCAGATGACGTGGTAGCGGCAGACTTGCCGGCACTCGACGGTACGGAGGGTGAGGCGTCCTTCATGCGATTGCTGCTTCTCAAAGGAGACATTATCGAAAACGGCCTATTTTACCTAAGTCGGCCTGGCAGGATAGGTCAACCTGCGGCGGAAATCCCCAGTTCTTCCCCGAGGTTCTGCCGCCACCGAGTATCCGTACGCCCCCGGAAAAAGGCTTTTGGGCCGGAATCAACGGCCCTCTTCCTAGCATTCGTTTGTCAAAGAGGCATCTTGTGAAGGTCAAACCAAATAGTTGCCAGAAGAGGACGAATGAACAACCTGGAGCGCTGTAGCAATCGGCAAAACGGGTGCGTATGATGCTGGGGTGCGGAGGCGCATCAGGCAGTTCCTCACATTCTGAGACAATATTTTCGAAGGTCATAGCAGTGAAACACAATCGGACTTGGATCGCGGGCTGTCGCTTGGGCTTGGCTGGACTTAGCATCGCCGGCGTACTGGCTGTCAGCGGCTGCGGCGGCGATAAACCGGAAGCGACTGAAGGTGGCACCGAAAAGGGCGCTGCACCGGCTGCCGCTTCGTCGGGGCCGAAGACCTACACGATCGAACAACTGTCCAAAACGGCGAAGCTCAGCCGATAAGCTTCCCCCACTGGATTCTGGGCGCGTGGAGCTTTCACCGCCTGAAGGCTGGAAGGTGTTGCCACGCGACGCCAAGCGTGTTATCGCCGTGCTGAAAGATGGTACGCAGCAAGTGCCACAGATTAAGGTCCTCTCGCGCGAGTCACCCATTGCCGACGTCGACAACCTGACCCCCGCGAATGTCAAAGAGGTCCTGCCAAAAATGGGGCTGTCGGTGGCACGTCCCTCGGCTGAACCGAATACGCCAATCATCTTGGGCCCGAACGCCTGGATCCGCGAAGTCCGCAAAGCCGAACTGGCGGGAGAAAAGGTAGCCCTGCAATCGCTGACCACCATTCGTGGCAAGCGACTGTTCATCATTGAACTGATCGTGGCGGCCAAGGCAGATGGTGACTATGCGGAAGAACTGAAGAAGTACCGCGATTTTGCCTACCTGATGGCAGCGGAGATGAAGTTCTTAAAGCCCGAAGCGGCGATTGAAACCGCAGAGGCAACGGCCGAACCGACAACCCCAGCCCCAGAAGAGAAATCACAACCCGCTGAAGAAGCCAAGGGAGAGCAAACCCCTGCCGCACCAGCAGCCCCTGGTGGCGAAGAAAACCCAAAGGCTGAATAGATACCCTGTTCCCCGTGGGGCGAGCAGCTTCGGTCCGATGGACCGCACTGCTCTCGCTCTCTTTTCCAAGATTCAAAGAGACTTCCCTGGCAAAGGATCGCGATCGTGGATGATGGAACAAAACAGAAGCTCTTGGCTGGCTTTGCGGTAAGCAACCTCGTGACGGTTGGCTACGTCATGTTCCGCTATCTTTCGTCAGCCGACGGCTTTGCCGACTGGGGAAGCTTCATCGTTCAAATCGTGATTGGCGAAGCGATTGGCTTGGTCTTTGGCGCGATCGCTTTTGTGGTCACGCCGAAGAGCTAAACCTGTTGCCCTTAGGCAAAGGCTTCTTTGATCACTTCGCCGCCATCCACCACCTTGATGGGACGGCCGATGCTGCTCATGTTTTCGCGGCTGGCATTCATCTTGAGTGAGTGACAAATCGTTTGCAGCAGGTCGGTCACGCCGACAGGTCGATCGGTCACGCTGTCGCCCCCAGCATCGGTTGCACCAATCACTTGGCCGCCACGAATTCCGGCCCCCGCCAAAGCAACACTAAAATTCTTGGGATAGTGGTCACGGCCACCGCGTGGGTTGATTTTTGGTGTACGGCCAAACTCTCCCATCCAGACCACCAAAGTGCTTTCCAGCAATCCTCGATCCTTGAGGTCTGATAGCAAGGCCGCGTAGGGCTGATCCACTTCGGAAGCAAGATTGCGACAACGGGCAAAGTTGTCGTCATGCGTATCCCAATTTCCAGCGCTCACTTCGACAAAGCTCACGCCACTTTCGACCAATCGGCGAGCCAACAAACAGCCCGAGCCAAAACTGCTGTCGCCGTATTGCTTGCGAATCGACTCAGGCTCTTTTGAAATATCAAATCGTTCCATCTGTGGCGAAAGCACCAATCTGGAGGCCTTGGCGTAGACCTTTTGATGATCGGCGACCTCTTGCTTGATGTCGCGGTGATCTTTGCCCCCTTCTAATATGCCGAGCAACCCTAGGCGACGCTCATACCGATCACGGGACGTTGTTAGGCCCGTGTTCTCTGGCAAGCGAGCCGCACTTTGCAGCAAGAAGGGGTCGAAGTCGACTCCCAAAAGTCCCCCCGCATCGGAACCCCGCTGCTGATTGATCCGAACAAAGTTAGGAAGCTCGCTTTGATGATCACCCAGTTGATGAGCAACATTTGCACCCAGCGTTGGGTACTTCACGCTGGCTGTTGGCAGGTATCCGGTCCGCATCAGGTAGGTCGCGCGAGGGTGGCTTCCTTCCTTGCTATTCATCGAACGGATAAGACAGATGTCATCCATCTTCTTGGCGGTTAATGGCAGGTTCTCGGAAATCTGAATCCCCGAAACGGATGTGGAAATCGCTTTGGTCTCGCCGCCGTTTTTGTGACCTGGCTTGGGCGACCAGGTTTCAAACTGGCTGGGGCCCCCCTGCATCCAAAGCAGAATGCAGTGCAGCCCCTTCTTCTTCATCTCGTCGGCACGCAGTGCCACCGCATCTTGCCAAGGGAGCACCCCTGCTGCGGCAGCCGCCAGCGAGATCGTTCGCAAAAAGTCACGGCGACGCAAAGTGGCTTGACCGTTAACCTGAACAGCCGATTGCAGATGAAGTTCGTAAGACATGGAATATCGCTCCACAGAAAAAGCTTTGCCAAACCAAGCAAACCGTTGCCGCTACAAACCATCTACCATTAGGGACGATGCAGGAACTCGGTCGAGTTGATCAAGCTCCACTGGATATCTTCAAACGCTTCAACACGCTGGCCCACCTTTTGGACATACTCCAAACACGTGGCAAGTTCCGAGGCATGCGGCTCTCGGCCGAGCGTTCGCAGATAGAGCTCAGAAACCAGGGCCTTATCCTCGGGGATTTCCTTCAGCATTCGCCCCAAGGCTGTTTGTGAGCTGCGGCCACTGATGGCACCCGAGATCGCGGGGGAATTCATCATAGCCAAGGCCTGAGGAATCGAACCTACTACTTCATCACGACGTTCGCTGGGGTCATATCCAAAGACCACATTGAACACATTGCGTGGCGTACGGCGACGTGCCAAGGGACCATTCAAGTTGGCTGCTGGCTCACTCATGCCAAGCACATCCAGCAGATTGTCGAAAATCTGATCGCCACGTTTACGCTGCGCCACATTCGACTGAAAAGGAATCCCCTCGGCATTGCGACGCGGCGCACTGGGGGACTGATACAGGGCCGTATTCATGATCACCTGAAACAGCCACTTGACGTTGTAATTGGTGGCCGTGAATTCTTTGGCCAAATAATCGAGGGTTTGCGGGGCAAGAACCTCGCGATCGGGGCCCATATCATCAACAGGCTCGCAAAACCCTTCGCCATTGAGCTCGCTCCAAAGGCGATTGATGAAGGCCTTGGCAAAGTAGGGATTCTCTTTTTCAGTCACCCATTTTGCAAGTTCATTGCGGCGGTCTTCATCCTTCGTCCCCAGCGGAAGCTTGTCTCCCGTTGCAAAGAAGACTGGCGTCATCAACTTCCCTTCGGACTCGGGATCTTTTAGGTCGGGCATATGGTGCTCGGCCGAACCCCGAACACGATTGTTATTGACGCTCATGCTACGAGCGTTGAAGAAGTCGGTTGCCACAACCGATACGGAACGACGATCAGGATTTAAAATGATGCGACTAGCAACGCGTGGAAAGAAAGCGGCCAGCTCATGGAACTGCTCTCGCTTCCAGCGATCGGTCGGATGGTCGTGACACTGGGCACATTGGATTTGCACCCCCATGAAGATCCGGCTAATTTCCGAGACCGTCTCTTCGGGCTTGCCCTGCTGAGCAATGATCAGCGCGGTTGCGCCGTTGGTCTCGCCATCTCCTACCGCCGTGATCATCTCGGTGGCGACTTGGCTCCAAGGAGCATTCTCCCGCAAACGCTCTTCTAAGTACGACTGCAAAACGGGAGAAACAATCTCTGCCCGATCTTCGGTCTTGCGATACATAATCACATCGCGCCAGTACCGCCCCCAGTTTTTGGCGTACAGGTCTGTATCTAGCAACTTGGTCACAACGGCCGAACGCTTGTTCTCGGCAGGGTCCAAGACGAAAGCCGTGATCTCTCCGGCCGTCGGAAGCTTGCCTTGGATATCAAGATAGACGCGGCGCAAAAAGACCTCATCGTCCACCTTCGCCATGGGCTTGGAAGCGTCGGAAGTAATCTCGACCAGCAACAGCTGGTTAACCTTCTCCGCCACATCCACGGGAGCCTTTCCCGCGCGAACCTTTTGAGGCTTTACCGGCCGAGACTGGCTTTCGCTTGCCGCCAGTGCAGCTGCCATCATCTCCCGGCCTTTGCCTGCTTGCTTTCCCTTTTCCTTGCCAACGCTGTTCTCTTTGGCGGCTAACTTGGCAGCTTGGGGACCTAGTCCTTTCTTTCCCTTGGGGGTCGCCTCGACGCCCCAAACCTGCGGAAGAGCCCCGATCGTGATTGCTCCCCCGACCAGCGCCCAAGGAAGGATCTGACGCCAAATCCCCGTCGATTCTCGACTATCTGACGCCTGATGGTTGGTTACCGCCATGACTTTGACCCTCTTCAGCAGAAAGCAGCTGCCCAAACTACGGGCATTTTCGGCGTTGCCGCACACAACACTATTAACCAGATGGACTTTCCAAGGTTTCGGCCCACCGTCCAATTAGAAACGCGAAAAAATCAGCCAAACGGCCCAAACGAGCGGGCACGGGGCCTTACCTCGCTACAACCCGAACAGCCAGACTGCCTAATCCAGCGTCTTGAGTAGGGCGCTACGCTCGGTTTCGAGGGGATAGGTGTCGTAGGTGGAAAAAGAGCCGGCCTGAGCCGTTAGCGACTTGGCACTTCCAGGCGTGGCTGGATTGGACTTGGTAGCACGAGTTTCCTCGACGTTGGCTCGCTTCTCTCGCTTTTCAATCCCCTTCATTTGCGATTGGACCAAGGCCAGTTGCCGTGAATAGCTTCCACGGGCAAGGTCTGCCTCTCCGGCGAGTTGGATGCGATTGGCCTTTACTGCCTGGATGCTTTGATTGACTGCAGCCAAGTCTGCATTGATCCGTCGACCTGTGAAAAGGAGCTGGTCGATCTGGAACTGAATGTTCCGCCGGATGTCCGGATCGCGCTCACTCGCCTGTTCGCTTTGCAGAAACCCGATCCGATTATCCAGCTGAGCCAAATCGGTTGCGATCACGTTGTAGCGAGCATTCAGCCGTGCCAAGTTAGAACGCAGCGGCGAATCGCGTGTCTCTAGCTCTGCCAACTTGGACTTTAACTCCGAGTCTAGCCGTGCCACATCGGATTGCAATCGCTTCGCCAACTCGGAATCTCTGTCACGCGTTTCGGCAATGCTTTGCAATGCCTTGTCGCGGGCCTCATCATGCTCTTGCTTCGCTTTGTCAGTCTTTCCCTTCTTGACGTCGGAAAGTTCCGTGAAGCGCTGCAAAACACTATCGCGTGCTTCTTCAAATGTCCCACGCTGCGAGTCGTTCAGCAGCGCCAAGATCCGTTTCTCGGCGGCGCGACGCAGTTCCATCGTCGAAGCCAGTTCTGCCGGTCCCCCGAGGTAGCCTAGCACGCGACCTGCAAACGCCAGCAGCTCAGTTTGTTCGGTCGTCTCAGATTCTTTCAGCTTCAAGGTGGCCGCAACCAATTCTTCCGTTGCTACCATGGCTGCTTCATGCCGCTTGAGCACAGTAAGCGACCACACCTTAGCGCGATGCGCGGACAGGTGCCCTGGCTCTCGCTTGAGCAATTGGTCCAGGATGGGTAACACCTCTTCATAGCGGCGTTGATTCATCAAGACGAGGCTGCGAGCAAACAGCCCGCTGGCGCTGACAGCAATCTCCGGAGCCAGGCCATCGTACTGCGCATCTCCTGCGGTACGAAACTTTGGCAGCGTTCCCCACCCCTCGGTGAGTAGTCCCTTGAGCGATGCGTTCTCTGCGGCCGTCTCCTCCTTGAGGATGAGGCTATCTTCCTTGTCTTGCGCAAGCGCCACACCTAGACCACTTGCCAGCGTAAGCAGTCCAAAAATTCCCCAAGTATGCCAACGCATGCTGTAACTCCCGCCCTTTTGCATAATCCCCGCCCCTTGCACCCCTTCAATTTAATGCGGTGTCACAACTTCACGCAAGTTTTCTGGTGTAGGAATGCCTGTTCCCGGCACCAGCCTTCTGCAGCCCCTCCGTGAAACTTGCCCCCAAGGCCCCCCTTCTCCCCAGCTTGGCAGCCTAGTTCCTGGTCAATGGCCAGCCATTCCGGCCAAAATCTGCCACCTTTCACTTTCCAATCCATCCCACAAGTGAAGTTCCATAATTTTTTTAGAGCCGTAGTGCGGCCTAAAAAATCGGTTCGCATTCCCTCATCGCAGAAACCAGAACGGCGGACAGTCGCTTCGAGGTGGTGAACGTTTCCCTAAAAAAACGCCGGTTCGCACCGAGTATCACACTTCGCAAATCTGGCAAGCCTCGTCGTCTCAGCCACCACTTTCCTGGAGTTTTACTCGGCAAACCACCACACCCTCCGGAAAGTTGCCGCGCCCAGCGCGATGCCTATAGTGCTTCGAGTTTCCAACACGCTATCTGCCTTCCAGCCGCTCGGGCCCAGCGGTGTAGAAGGCAAAGCAACATTCCTTTTCGTCACTTTCGCTAAATCTCCAAGGGAGTAGTTTCCATGAACATTTCTCGTCGCCTGAGCATGATGGTGCTTGGTTCGTTGTTTGCGTTTGCTATGGCCGTTCCATCGTTTGCAGCCGATGCCGACATTGTCGACACTGCCGTGAAGGCGGGCTCCTTCAAGACGCTCGCGGCCGCTTTGAAAGCCGCTGACCTCATTGATACCCTCAAGGGGAAAGGCCCTTTCACGGTCTTTGCACCAACCGATGAAGCCTTTGCCAAGTTGCCTCCAGGAACGGTCGAAGCCCTGCTAAAGGACAAGAAGAAGCTGACCGCGATCCTCACCTATCACGTTGTTCCTGGCAAAGTGATGGCAGCCGATGTGGTGAAGCTCTCTTCTGCCAAGACGGTCAACGGCCAAGAGGTAAAGATCGACGCCTCCAAGGGCGTTAAGGTCGACGGCGCCAACGTCGTCAAGACCGACATCGTTTGCAGCAACGGCGTGATCCACGTAATTGACAGCGTGATTTTGCCAAAGTAATCGCGGATTGAATTGACGAAGCAAACAAGACCGATCTTCCTGCTTTTTTGCTGGAAGATCGGTCTTTCGTTCGGATCGCGGGAATTGTCGTTACTTAGGTGCTTCGACGTGTGCTGGTTTGCCATCATTCCGAATCAGAAGGCTTTTTAGTTCTTCCTCGGTGAGCGATTCTGGAAATGATCGCGGGTAAAACGATGCATCGATTCCCCAAAACAATCCGTGCTGTAATTGAAGCCAACTTACCAAGTTCTTGGTTTCAATCGACACATCTTCGGGCTTGGTCCAAATCACCCCATGCTCTTCCTTCACTTCGACAAACACCAAAGTGTTTTTCGCGCCATCTTCAATATTATCTTCTCTAAAGTTTTTATTTCCAGAAACCAAGGTTCGATCACCAGTGACAGCAACTACGCCCGTTTTACCCGCTTTTGTCGCTTCCCTGGAGAAATGAGGGGAAGCCAAACTGGCTGGCATTCGGGCAATCAGCTTTTTGTTGTGCTCGCTATCCCACGGCTCTTCTAAATGAAACTTCTCGAAGAGGTCTCGCTCTCCTAAAAAGGGCAAGATCCACACTCGCCATGAAAGCAACGGCTTTACCTCTCCAACGGGCTTTTCATCGCGACGTCCTACGTCGCTGTTGTAAACATCCCTGGGAAAGCGTCGAAAAGTATCATTACAGTTGCTTGCTGCAAGGGCCACTTCCCACAAGCGAAGCTTATTCCGATTTCGCTGCTGAGTTAGCTTTGCCCATTGATAAAACTTTCCAATTCGCTCTTGCAGTGACTTCACTTCGTCATCTGTTTCTGCACGAACTGTCGCAATAATTTGGCGTCCCTCGCAATCTAATGCGACCAAAGACAGCAGGTCTGTTACTTCTTGAGGTGACGACGGATCCTTCTCATAGCTAGTTTTAGCTTCCTGAATCAGACCCAAGGCCGTTTTTGCAAAATCTTCTCGCGTTGCCAAGAATTTCGTTTGAAGCAAGACCCCTTTCTCAAACCGAAAAGAGAAGTCCAGATGGTAAACGTTGTGTACCGAGATTCTCTGCTCTTCGGACCAATTGTCAGAGCCTTGATAGATGAGCGAGCGTAGAAAATCACCAACCGATTGCAGCCTTGTAACGGAACCTCGCAAGGCGCTATCGGGAAATTCTGTTGCAACCCCAGTCAAATCCGGCCGAATCGCGGGTTCGTCGGCCTGCAAGCGTTTCACGCCATCGGCTGATCCAATCAGAATCATCTCATTATGCCGCCTTGCCTTTGCAGCTCCCGTGCGAGACCGCAAGGTATTGATGTAGGGAAGTCCTGTCCCCTTCGGCTTCAAGCCAAGAATGACGGTCAGTTCCGATTGTGGCCTGTTCTCATTCCCAAACTCATTCAACCAATAATAAATACTTGAGATTCCCGAAGCCTCAATATCCCTTTTCTCTTGTTCCTGTGCAGCAAATATTGCCAGCGCTATGGAATCCTGCTCCGGTTGAAGCTTCAATCCTTGCATAAAATCGATAAACTTCGGAAATTCGGGATGCTCCACATTAAACTGCACAAACCCTATCGTCCTCTTCTGCAGGTAAGGCACGATTTCTTTCAGTAGCTCTTTTTCTTTCTCATACCTCGCCTTTGCGGCCGCTATCATTTTCTCTTGTTCCGCATCAACCTCTTGCCCCCAAACCAATGTCGGCCAAACTAATAGAAGGATTACACATAACCACCCCCTTAGCACATTCATCATTTCAGTTCCTCGCCTGCAACAAACTCAGCTGGCATAATCATTAATTGGCCGCGAATCCGACATCAGCCATTACATCAAGAAACACACAGAGGCGAAGCTAATGCCTCGCCCCTGCGATTTATACCCCCAGCCAACGGGAATTACCAGTTACTTCCCTAGTACTAGGGAAATTCTGCATTTTGTCCACACCATTGCAGCAAAAGTAAACCAGCACCGTATCCTGCAAAACGGCTTGGAATTGGCATCATTCCAAATACTGTCCCAATACCACTACGGAATTTCGACCACGTTCCCATCGGCCATTTGCAACAAGTTCTTCAGCGTAGTTGGCGAGATCGTCGTCTTGATTCGGTGTACCGAGCCATCCGCGAAGGCGACCGTGATCATCCCATCTTGGACATGCAACTTTCCGATCAGGCCTGGCGCATCGACATCGATATCATCAGGCTTGGTCCAAATCACGGCATTCTTTTCGTTTGCCTCAAGCATGGCAATCGTGTTCGACGTACCATCTGTCACCTCTTGCAACTTGGTTCCCTTGTCACGGCTAAACATGGTTCCTTTGCCGACAGGAACGACGTAGGTTGTCATTCCCTTGGCGACTTGTTCGGCTGACAGAGTCGGAGCAGCAAAGACCTTCGGCATCTCGGCGATTAGCTTCTTGTTGTGCTCGCTATCCCACGGTTCATTCAGGTGAAACTTCTGGTAGAGCGGAGCCTGCTCAATATAGGGAAGCACGTACACGCGCCATGACAACAGACGCTTTCCATCCTTTTTGATCGACGAAGCCATCGGAAAGTGGCCAATCGAATCGTGATAGTTGTGCATCGACAACATGAACAGCCTGAGGTTATTACTAGACATCACCGCTTGGGCATTTTTTCGTGACTCCCCCAGCATGGTTTCCACAATGCCTTTCACATTCGGCGATGCAGCCAAAGACTTCGCATTCAGGTCAAACTTCAGGCTGTTCCCTTCAGCTTTGGGAATGATCGTCCCCAGCAACTCATTGATTTCCTTGGGAGCTTCAGACTCTGCGGCAAGTCGCTGCTTCCCCATTTGCCAGAGTTTGAAAAACTCTTGCGTCGCTTCCTTACCGGAAGTCTCCAGTTGGCACTGGAGTCCCAGTTCTCGATCGAGCTGAGCCGACACATGGATCCAGCTAAAGCCTGCCGCCATCTTTTTGATATCCAGAGGAATCTCTGGTGGCAGTTGTGGCAACAGTTCGGCCAGCACACGCTTGGTTTCTGGAGAGATCCCAATTGCACAGCGAAATGCACCGGGATTATTTGGCAGCATCGCTGCCTTCAAATCCTCGCGATTGGCTGGCGTCCCTGCCTTGAGGCGATCAATGGTGGTTCCCTTTCCGACCATGACCATCCCTGGCATTTGCTCTGCCCGATCCAATTGCATTTCTTGCTTGAACTGCCCCACCAGAGGCTCGCCCGTTTTTCCTGGCTCTAACAGGGCAAATACAATCGGCTTCATATCGGGCTGGCTACCGATATCAAATACTGCCACCACCTGGCGAATCCCCGCTTCACGCAGCAGGCTTTGTGTTTGCTTGAGCTTTTCGATCCCTGCCGTAAATTCTGCCGCAGGTAGCACAGCCTCAGAAACTAGCGACCGTACGGTCTCTCCCGCGCCGACGATATCCACCTTCGTTACATCCAAATGCACAACCGCCACGGTGGTGTCTTGGATATAAGGGGCTACTTTTTCCATTACAGGATCGGCAGCCTTCACTGGGGCTGACAGCAACCCCACCAGTCCAAGGCTCAGGCCGACAGCCCAAGCCAGCATTTGGCGACGATGCACAAGCATACAAAATCTCCTTCGGGGTTACTGCGTAAAATAAGAACCAAACGACTTGCTATCTACGACGATGGACCAACACCCTTGGATCTTGGACCATCACGATTTTTCATGCGAACGCTAACGAGCCTTGAGCTGATAGATGAGTTGGTTTTGCACGGGAAGGCCATCCAGCCGAAGCTCTGCCATTCCATCCTTTACCGTGTAGGGAAAGGGCTTGCCAGTGGCCGGATTATCGGGGACCGGCACCACTTCGACTTCTTCCAGGGTCTGCGGCAATTTGCCGCTTTTGGCCATCTGCATCCGAATCGCTTCGATGGTTTGCAGGCCCGCAATCTGCTGCTGAAGTCGGACCTCGGCACGTCGCACCTGCTCCATCGCTGGCAATAACAGAGAGCAGACGCTCAAGGGGTCCTTCGCGGAAGGTCCTGGGCTCAACCAGCCATCGCGTTTGAGCCGATTCATCGTTTCTTCTTGCCGCTGGCTTACTTTGTCGTACGGCAAATAGTTCCACTTGGCCATTTCACCGCCGACATAACGATAGGTGCGGGCCGTTTGAATGGCCGCAACCTGGCCAATTGGCATCTTCTCGACCTGTTCCTTCGGCATCCCCGACTTGATCAGCTCCGCCTTCGCTCCCGAGTAACTCAGCGTCAGCATGGCCGTCATTTGCAGACGCGCTTCCCACCCCTGCATCGTTTTACCCGCTCCCAGCACGCCGCTGGCCAATCCCAACTGGTCCATATCGGCTAGTGACTTATCAAACAGAGTTTGCCATTCACTTGCCGACCGATCGACCGTCTCCGCATCGCGCAGGTAAGGAAACATCCGAAAAAGAAAGTCTCGCTCGACATCCATCGCCCGGTGCATACTCCATTGCTCTTCGGGCAACATGGCCAGAGCCCAGTACAAATTGGGACTGTCTGGCTGCCCACACGATTGCTCAACAAGATTGTTCATTTGCTGAGCTATCGCAATACCAACAAGGTTGGAAATCAAAATCGGTTCTGCACAAGCGTGGATGCCTAACTGATATCCCGACTGGAGATCGGAAATGCCCTCATCCCACTTTTTCTCCACCATGCTCCGCTTCGCTTGAATGGCCAACAAACGACTAAGCGTGCGCATCTCCTGCACGTCTGGCAGCAAAAAGCTGACGACCTCCATCCCTTCCATCTGCTGAAGCTGCAAGCTCCAGTCACAATTTTCGCGTGCCGCACCTTCTCGGATCTCTCGAAGCGTCCCCGAGGTCGCCGGAAACATGGTGTTTGCCAGGGTGACATCAAAGTCAGCCAGTGGTTGATCCAGCAATTTGCTGAAGGCATCCGTGTATTGCTTACGCGCATCCCCTTGCTGATTAACCGTGACTTGCAAATGCATCAACATCGCTCGGTAATATCGAGTGGCCGCATTGCCCGTCTTGCGAGCGGACGCCGTAGGCAACAGCGAATACTTGAGCGCCGGCATCGGCTCTGCCGCAGGTGACAACTCCAAGCGAACAATGCGCGGATAGGGGTAAGCCGGGCTGGCCGGCGTTTGGGGCGAGCCCGCATCAGTGCCAGGCTTGTCGTCGGGGCGCTGCGGATCTACCACACGCTCTGTTTCTGGCGCTTCCTGATCTTCTTGGCCCCCCTCATCAACCACTTGCGGATCTGCCGGGCCTTTGCCGGGCTGTGCCAATGCAATGGCGGGCCAACCGCAAAACAGCCCTGCCGCCAAGCAAGCTGTCCCATACAAAGCCAACCTCGTTTTTGGCCGCAACATCGCTGCGTGTAGAAATCTCAACATACAATCCTCTTTTCTTAAATTCCGTGACTCGCACTCACTTACCACACGGCTGCGCCTCTTCTTTGCGGCCGCAAAAAGAAGCATCTACAGGCTTTCCTTCCAAAACTCTTTCAAATTCGTAAACGGCGTCAGTGGCGCCGCTGCGGGAACACTGACGGCACGAGGCGTTGTTGGTGCTGCCTCAATGATGGTGCTCCCTTCGTGTTCGGCTCCAATCCAGTCCAGCCCGCCATCCCCGGTCCAACCTAGCGCCCCCAGTTCGCGGCGCATCCCGAAATAGCTAGTCTGGTCTCGAGGAGCCGAATAGATCCTCGCCAATTCACGGGCAGAGATCTTCGCCGGACGGATTCGATTTTTCTTCGTCGCTGCCAAGTTCTTCGTACGATCCACTGTCATGGCAGGTGCCGGGCCTTCGGGCAAAGGTTGTTCCACGGGAGCCACAATCGTCGCCCCACCACCACGCTGCGCAAACATGGCCCCGCCACGAAGAAGGGCTAGTTCTTGGTTCTGGCGCCACACGACCACCGCCAAAAAGAGCGCAGCACTGGTGGCAAGCAGCGAAGCCCAGCGCCAACCCCACGGCTGTGTCTTTAGCGCGACCAATTTTTGTGCAACTACCGCTTGCTGCTGCAGCTCCGCCTGAGAAGCTCGCACACCACAGGCGTAAAACAACTTTTCACGATCGATCTGCGGCGCAGGGATCGCCGTCTGCAAGAGCTGTGCTTCAAACTGCGCCAATACGGGGTCCATGTTTCCCCCTTCGCTGGTCGCAGGGGGTAGCTTGGAATCATCTTCAGGCAGATCTAGTGGGAGCGCGGACATGGCTTCTCCATTTGCAATTGCATTTTGCTGCGCAGGGCATTCAGCCCCGCCTCATAGCGTCGATGGGCCGTGCTGACCGAACTTTCAATCAGGGCCGCTATCTCTTCAAACGAAAGCTGGCCCCAAATGCGAGCCACTACCACCTCGCGGTACGAAACCGGCAACTGATCCAGCAGCGACATCACCTCGGCCAGGTCGAGCCCTCTGCTTGGCAAGCTTCCCTCATAGCCTGTGTGCGAGCTCTCACGCTGCTGCATCGCTTGGCGTTCATGCTGATCGCGTCGCCGTGCCGCACGAGCATGGGTCTTAGCCTGGTTCCTAACGGCAGTGAACAACCAGGCCACCGGTTGGTCTGGCGGAGGGATCTGTCCCGCCAAGTGGATCATCGCTTCCTGCAAAGCATCTTCGGCCTGATCGGTCCATTGGCGAGCCAGCAACACCAGTGGCCCGCCGTAGCGGTCCAACAAGTCTGCAAGCTGCTCGGGGCCAATCGGACGCATCACCTTGCCTTACTCCTTCATGGATTCCTTGAAGCTCCCCCAGGCGAGCCCCCTTTTCGAAAAAAAGATCGGCTCGCACTTCCGGCATTATGACGCCGCTGGCGGGAAGTTTTTCCGCAGAATCCGCCAAAATCGCCAAACAGGGCCGTTTGCAACCCTGTTGTACTTTCGCGAAAACCCTTGCGACTCGCTGAGCTGGCGTCGTAAACTGCTGGCCTGCGACAACTTACCGCGAAGGACACTCCCGCCATGCACAGCTTTGATGATGCTCCCACCCCAGCTGCCGAAGACCTCAACGACAACCGCTCCTGGTATCTCACACTCACCCGGTATCACTGGTTCGTACTGATTGTTGCCGCACTGGGCTGGCTGTTTGACACCATGGACCAGCAGCTGTTCGCGCTGGCACGCACCCCTGCCATGCGGGAGCTGTTGACCAAGACCGTCAATGGCGTCAAGGTGCTGCCCGACAATGCCGTGGTAGCAGAGTACGGCGGTTATGCCACGGCGATCTTCCTGCTCGGCTGGGCCAGTGGCGGCCTGATCTTTGGTGCCCTGGGGGATCGGTTCGGCCGAGCCAAAGTGATGCTGTGGACGATCTTGCTCTATTCATTTTGCACCGGCCTAAGCGCACTTTCGACCAATGTGTGGGACTTCGCCTTCTATCGCTTCATTACAGGCCTTGGTGTGGGTGGTGAATTTGCTGTCGGTGTGGCCCTGGTTGCCGAAGTGATGCCCAGCAAGGCTCGGCCATTTGCGCTGGGACTTTTGCAAGCACTTTCCGCGGTGGGCAACATTACGGCCGCTTTGATCAACATCGGGATGGGCATTGCCGTTACCGAACATGGCACCGTCGGCGGTACTTCGCTAACGCCATGGCGAATGATGTTTGTCGTGGGAACCCTCCCTGCCCTGCTGGCGATCCTGATTCGCCGCAACCTAAAAGAGCCCGAGCAATGGGCGAAGCAATCTGGCAAACGGACCGGCAACATCTTCAGCACGTTTGGCGAACTCTTAGGAGACCCACGCTGGCGCAAGAATGCCTTGATCGGACTTGTCCTGGGCTTTGCTGGTGTCGTCGGACTATGGGGCATTGGGTTCTTCACGTTTGACCTGCTAAGCACCGTGCTTCGTGCTCGCTTCACCGAACAAGGAATGCCAGCAGAAAAGATCAGCGGACAAATCGCTTTTTGGACCGGCATGACCTCGATCTTCCAAAACCTGGGGGCCTTCTTTGGTGTGTATGGCTTTAGCTACTTGGCGTATTTCTTAGGCCGTCGTACCAGCTTTGCCATCGCCTTCCTGGCTGCCATGTGCAGCACTGCCTATGTGTTCGCTTACTTCAGCGAGTTCCACCAAGTCTTTTGGTTGATCCCCATCATGGGCTTTTGCCAGTTGTCCCTCTTTGGTGGCTTTGCGATCTACTTCCCCGAGCTATTCCCCACGCGTCTGCGCAGCACGGGCACTTCGTTCTGCTACAACGTTGGGCGATTTGTGGCCGCTGGTGGCCCGCTCACGCTGGGCCTGCTGACCAAGCAAGTCTTCACTGAAGCGAACGGCTATGCCGCCGGTACTGGCATGCGTTGGGCAGGTGTAACGATGTGCAGCGTCTTTATCCTAGGGCTGCTCATCCTGCCGTTCGCTCCTGAAACCAAGGGAAAGCCGCTTCCCGAGTAAGCTTCCAAGATGCCCGAAGAAAAACCCGCAGCTGGCAACATGCCGGCTGCGACGCAAAACACCGGCGAAGTGGATGAGTCTCGTACTCGCGGCCGGTACCTTGCGCGAGTTTCTATTTTCAGCGCCATCGCTTGTTGCACGATGAACTGCGTGCTGTTTCAGCTAACCGCAAAACAGCCCGGCGGACCTAGCGAACTTGCCAACGCCCTGGTTGGCTATAGCAGCCTGCTAATAGTGCTCCTGGGGTTTGTGGCAGGCGTGGCGGGATTCATTCTGGGGCTCAAGCAATCCTCGCGCGATACCACCATCATCGCTTCGCTGGGTGTCATGCTCTGCGGCGGCATTCTGTTCTTGATGGTCTGGTTCTTGATCCTGCTGCAAAATGCCAAAGGGCCCAAAGCTGAGCTCGATCAGCCCTTATCACTCGCTGCGCACCGCCGAATTACCCTAAAAATTCCATCGCTATCTGACGGCCGCTGAGTAAACTAAGGGGCGAAACCTAGTTTCAAAAAGCGTCCACTCTCCGGAAGCCTGCCGCTACATGGAAATCAATCCACATCAGCCGTCAACGGCCCCTCAGCAAACAGCGACTCCTTACGCGGCGATGCCCGACAGCACCATTGCCTTCATTCCAACGGGCAAACAGTCCGCCGCAGTCCTGAATCACGTGGGCGTGGAACTCTATCACATTCGTAGTTACACCAATATTCGTTCAGATCTTCTTGCCATCGTCATGGCGATCCTTGCTTACTTTGTATCCAGCTACGCTTTTGGCTTTGGCATACTGCTATTCAGTCATTCGATTAGTTTTAGCAGCCTCGCTGACTCAATCATCGGAATCACCATATTTGTTATTGCATTTGTGTTTCCTTTTGCAATGGGCTTTCTAACGTATCGCACCATCTCACCCAGTTTTTGCGTCGCCCTCTTCAAACCTGACGCACCGAACAGTCCAATACTGATCGTTCGCCCGTCTCGTCTATTTGGGGCCACGCACACTTTTCAAATCCTTGATTCGTTCGAAGAGAAGACCGAGAAGATCCTGACTCTTTACAATGGCTATAAACTGCAAAGATCTAAATCGCCGCGACTCGCTTCTCTTCGTCTCACTCGGAATAAAGATCAAAGCTACTCGCTCACTGCCGATTCCCCAGATCATTCCATCCCCAGCGATCTAGGCGATGCACCTTTTCAAAATGGCGCTCTTCTATTTCACTCCAAGGTTCCCCCTGACATGCTGGAAATCTACAGAGAGCGAGTTATCACGCTCCTAGCGATTGCTTGCCTCAACCCTGCTAAACGCAAGTGGTTATGGCAATGAACGACCCCAATCCCTACCAGCCACCTTCCACTGCCACGAAAGCCACTACCCCTGTTGGCAGCCAAACTAGTGCCATCACTGTCTACATTAAGGACTCGCAAACGGTCGTTGCTATCAACAATGAAGGGAAAGAACTCTACAACTTTTACCGTCCGATAGCATTTGCTCAAGACTGCTTAAGCATCGTTGCGTTCTTACTGACTTCGGCAACGAGCTTCCTTGTGCTGGGAATCATTGCATTTTTAATCGCCAATAGTCCACAGCTCCCATCGGCACTCTCCATTGTCGCCACCGCAACCTGCATCATCGTCCCACTGCTGCTCGGCATTCTCGCATTCTATGTCATCTCGCCACGCTTCAGTTTTTCTGCATTTGCAACTGAGTCACCCAACACCAGCTTGTTGTCAGTCCGCCAACATTCGCTCGAACGTTCTGGCCTTTTTCGTGTTACCAGCCAGAAACAGATGACTATCGCAAGCATCGTTTGTCGCAACAGCACTTACTCCACTCAGTCTAAATGGTCTCCCCAATCATCCACTTTCTATCTGTCTCCACGCCCCGACCACAGCTTCTCTCTATGGTCACAGTCTGCGACAGATGCCAACCCGCGAGAGATTCTTCATGCGACCAAACTCAATCGTCAGATCCTTATGCACTCTCCGCTTCCCTCCACGCTTACAGAAGACGAAAGACTGCTAATCTTATCTCTCTTTGTCCTCACACTGATCAGTGACGTAAAACCCCGTCTGTTCTTGCGATGACCTGCATTCACTCCCGCTCCCCTCCGTTGTGATAAAATCCAAGAGCACGATTCGGCCAATCTTCCCTTAGCCCCAGCCCGCCTTATGCACACACCACTCCAACTCCGTCGCCAATTCTTGCAAGGGCTACTCGCAACTTCTGCTGCGGCCGCCTACTTTCCTGGGCAAGACCTTCAAGCGGCAGAAAAGCCCGAAAGCATTCCCACAAGCGCAACCGGCCCAGAGAACTGGCCCTGCTGGCGTGGGCCACGTGGCGATGGAACCAGCCTCGAACAAAACGTTCCCACCATGTGGAACGGCGAAACGGGCGAAGGAATCATCTGGAAGCAAGCGATTCCCGGCGTGGGGCATTCATCACCGATTGTTCATGGCGACCGCATCTTCGTTTGCAGCTGTTTGCCGGAAACCAGCGAGCGTGTCCTGATCGCTTTGGACCGGCTCACCGGCAAAGTCATCTGGCAACAGACCGTCCTCAAAGCCCTGCTGGAAAAGAAGCACTCCCTCAACAGCTTTGCCTCCGGCACCCCTGCTACTGATGGCGAGCGAGTCTATGTCAGCTTCCTCGCTGCTGAACAAGAAGGGAAAGACCGCGTCAGCCCTGGCGACCTGGTCGTGGCTGCCTACGACTTCTCCGGCAAGCAGCTTTGGATCGCCCATCCCGGTCGGTTTGCCAGCATGCATGGCTTTTGCAGTTGTCCTGTCCTGTTTGAAGACAAGGTAATCCTCAACGGCGATCATGATGGCGATGCCTATCTTGTCGCCTTGGACAAAGCGACCGGCAAAACGATCTGGAAGACCGAGCGCCCCAACAAAACACGCAGCTACGTCACGCCGATCATTCGTGAAATCGCTGGCCGTACGCAGTTGATTATCAGCGGCAGCAAAAGTGTTGCCAGCTACGATCCGCGCACCGGTGCTCAGCACTGGACCATGGATGGCCCAACGGAACAGTTCGTCGCTTCCCCCGTTTACGACGGTCAGCTCGTTTACCTGACCGCTGGCTTTCCCGAATATCACATCCTGGCCTTGGACCCTACTGGCAAGGGCAAATTAACCGACGAGGCCATTCGCTGGCGCACTACCAAGGGCTGTTCGTACGTTCCTTCCCCTGTCCTGGCAGACCAGTACTTTGTCATCGCGGCCGATAACGGGGTTGGCTCTTGCTACCTCGCTCGCGAAGGAAAGCTCCTCTGGATGGAGCGGATGGGCAAGCACTACAGCAGTTCGCTCGTCTCAGCAGCAGGCCTGGTCTACTTCACGGCCGACGATGGCATTACCAAAGTGGTAAGGCCCGGCGACAAGCTGGATGTCATTGCCGAAAATCCGCTTGGAGAGTACTGTTACGCTTCCCCGGCCATCAGCCAAGGGCAACTCTTCCTCCGTGGCGAGAAGAACCTCTACTGCATCGGCACGAAATAGCGGCCACTTCCGCCCGACCATCACCCAACCATGCGCAGCTTGCAAGGAAAACGCGTTTTAATCACCGGTGCTGCCAGCGGCATTGGCAAAGCCACCACGCTGGCCCTGCATCGCGCCGGCGCACGCCTGTTTTTGGCCGACATCCATGCCGACGGCCTACAAGCCCTGCTCAGCGAGCTAAACGCTCCTGCGGACCAAGCCACATCGCAGGTTTGTGACGTGCGAAAGCTCGAACAACTCGAATCCCTAGTCAGCGAAGTGACTAGTCGCTTCGGCGGGCTGGATGTGCTGATCAACAATGCCGGCGTGGTTCACTACGGACCTACCGAGGTGATGACCGCTGCCGACATGGATCGCCTGCTGCAAATCAACCTCTTTGCACCAATGCATCTCACGCGGCTGTGCCTGCCACTCCTCTTGGAACAGCCCGAAGCATCCATCGTCAACGTCGCCAGCATGTACGGCCTGTTCGCCACCCGCAAAGCGGCCGCCTACCACGCGACGAAGTACGGCCTCGTCGGTTTTTCCGAATCCCTTCGTGCCGAGTACGGCCGACTTGGCCTCGGCGTCACCACCGTCTGCCCCGGCTTTGTCACGACCGACCTCTTCAAACATGGAACCACTAGCCAGCAAAACAAAGACGTCCCGGTTCCACCGGCCTACCTTAGCACGACTCCCGAAAAGATTGCCGCGAAGATCGTCAGCGCCATCTACTGGCAAAAGCGTTTGGTCCTAGCGACCCCCCTTGCCTACGCGATGTACTACTTCAAGCGATTCTTCCCCGGCCTGCTCGACTGGACCCAGCACTGGGGACGTTCGCAAGCGATGAAAAAACGGGCAGCCGCTCGCAAACAAGGGAAGTAACACGGGCTCTCGCCCTCGCGGCAACTTGCCTCGTCAAGAAACGAACTTGCCGCGACGATGCTGTTCCGGTTAGCAAGCCGCGGCAATCGATTGAATTCAAAATATCGGCCTCACAAGCTGCGAGGCACTTTTCTCACTACGGCTCAATCGCGATGTAGTAAGGGTCAGCATAGACGTAACGCTGCTTGGCTTCCAATGCGGCCTTCTTATAGGCTGCGAAACCTTCGGCAGTCGAACCACCGGCGCGATAGGCCTTCCAGTGCGAGTCGAGTTCTTTCGTGTAAGCATCCCACGAGACGCGGCGTGCATTGTCTACGGGATAACGCTCGTAGCGACGCACTTCTGGCTGCGTGTAGTGTCCAGGATGAGCGTGATTCTCAACCGTGTATCCTGGTGGAACTGCGGTCGAAGTCATAGCAAGCGAAAGAACCCAGGCAGAGACCATATGTGAACTCCCCAAATCAAAGGAATGACCACCGCCTGAACTTCTTGCAGTGGCAAACGCCAACCGATCCCAGGCGAACCCAAGCCCGCCGACGCTAACGCTCAGGCAGACTTTCCGACATAAGGAAACCTAGCCCACAATTCTGCATGTGCGGAAGAAAAACCAAATGCTGCGGACAAACCACGGTCGGATTATACGGAACCTGTCAACTGTAACACCGTTGGCCGCCGGAGGTTTCTCGGCACTTCTCCCCACAAGACACTTGGTTCTAGGCCTAGTTGGCACATAACTTGGCCATCAAATTCCTACAGACGCTACAGCCCTCGCCCCACCCACCAAAAGGAGCCCTTGGACTAGCGCCCAGTTGCCTAAATCCTTTTGAAGATTCCGCACCCCTTTGCCGACCGGAACAATGAGAGCTTTCGCATGCCTTCTGAAGCTTTGCTCTTTAGAGATTCGATAACAGCCTGATAGGGGACTCGTTATGGAATTCAATCGCAATCAATTCTTCATGGCTGGGATGGTGGTATTCCTACTAGGAATCCAACTCCGCTACGTGGACACGTTCGTCCTGAACGAAAAGACCACGCAGTTCATCGCCCAGAAGATGCAAGACGCCCAACTGGCCAGTGCTGACGCCGGCGTTGCCATCGCTGCAGCGGCTCCCGTTGCCAAAAAAGCAGTCAAGCCGCCACGCTGGATCGGCTGGTCGCTCGTCTCGGTAGGCAGCGTCCTCATCCTGCACAGCCTCTCCCTCAAAAAGCCTGGCGTGTAGGTTAGAACGTCCCTACGCTACGCCCCGTTCCCTCTTGTGGCAAATGTCGGCCGCCATTTCCGTTTCGATACGCGTCTTTGATCGGGCTATAGGTGCGGATCATTAGCGGGTCAATCGTGGCAAAGAAGACGCCATTTCCAGGCGAAACCACTTTCACCTGCAGCGCTCCATAGCTTCCTACGGCCGACTGAAAATCGGGATGGACGCTTCCAAACGGCAGTTTCACCTGCAGTGCATCGTCGCGACGCACTCCCTGCTCGCTGGTTGATCGCCAACTTTCGACACGCTCCAAAATAACGCCTGCGGTCGCTGGCCTTTCATGAAAAGCCCGCTTCACCGGACTCCACAAGGTAGCCTCGATTGCTCCCTGTACCTCAACCAGTGAGCCCCGCTCATCCAGTCCGCGAACTTCTAAAATAATGCCGTCTGGCTCTACATCAGAATCCCAATTGGCCAGCCAAGCCGAGCAGCTGATAGTAACCAGCTTCGCTCCCCGCGAAGGACTCTCTGCCTGGGAACCCTCCCCAGCCACTGATTGGCTTCGCTCTCCCTTGGGGCTCTTCCTGCTAACCGCCTGAGGTGGAGCCGTGGCCAGCGTCGCAGCCAACTCCTTCAGTTCTTCACGCGTTAGGCTCTTCTCTTGATAGTCGGCTTTTTCGACGCGCCCCCAAACAATCCCACGCTGCACATAGGCTGTTCCCGATGTCGCCCTCAGCCAAAGCTGTTGGTCGTTGGTCCGCGCATCCACCACTCCTTGAACGGTCCGGCCCCCTGCAAGCTGCACCGATAACTGCGGCGGCGCGACAGGCTCATCGCCCCACACTGCGGACAGGCAGGGCAAAACCAGCACAAAACAAGCAAGGCATTGCACAAATCGCATAACAGGCGTTTCCGTGTGCCGACTGGCAGCCGAAGGAGGGCGTGGCAACGCCAAACAGCGTCACGCACTTCGCGGCGCACTGGGCACCGCTTTCCCCTTCTACTTGCACCCGCTATGCCGACACCGAATCTTACCGATCACTTCTGCCCGCAACCCCTTGCTGCACAATCGGTTATCCCTAACCAGCCCCCCCTCCGACCCCCGCTTAAAACCTGTTGCTAAAAAACCACGCGTCGCTTTTTCACCACGCGATTTCATCCCCTTCAAAATCCCACAATGGCCGCAAGCCTCTCCCGCGCTAACTTCAAGGTCTCGATCTGTGAGGTAAAGTTCCCTAGGGAGTTCCACGCACCGACCCGGGGAATCCCTACAATCCATCCAAGCCTACTCCTCGTGAGTTCATCCGATGTCGCTTCGCATTGCCTTCTCGCTGGCCGTTATCGCTTTGACCTTTTTCGTCTTGCCGACAGTCGGCCACGGAAACGGTCCCGCAGCTCCAGCCGCCAGCCCATCCTCATCGGCACCAGCCGCGCCGGGCAAAGGGACCAAGCGGCAGCGTGAAGGGCTTCGCCTGAACGAACTGGCAGGAACGTTTGAAGAAGTGGGGGACGGCCAATTCACCTTCACTCCCGAAGGAACGAAGGAATCGTACCGAACCCTAGAAAACCTAGCCTTAGAACGTGTGGCCAATGTGATGGCCGATTCTGGTACCGGCCAAACCTGGCTGGTCAGCGGACAGCTCACCGAGTTCCGTGGCTCCAACTACTTGCTGATCGCCCGGGCAGTCATTCGCAATTCGCCAAACACAGCCCAGCCCGTTTCAACCCCCAAGCCATTACCTGCCCCAGGCCGTTAATTCCAGAGGCACTAATGACGGCCCCGTCCTTCTTATGGAATTCCTGCAAAAATCCGCCCGGGTTCCCAGAAGTTTCGGCCGCTGTCCGCCAGAATCGAAAACGCTCGGTTTTTGCTAGATTTCTTGGCAAATGTCCAACAGTCAAGCACCAGACAAAGTAGGGACAAAGCACCCGGCATAAGCCAGTAATTTGGTTGCATAACCCTTATCGGCGCGGTAGGTTATTTCGTTTGCCTGGGCACGTTTCCGTAGGTTGTTAGCCCAGTGAGTTTCAATGCAGTGGAGAGTTGCAGCATGGCCTCGTATCGTCGAATCGAAGTGATGAATCTTAGTGGCACCGCAGGCGATGTGGCGTTGGTTCGATTTCTCGATCGAAAAATCATTGATGCTGCCAACATCCAAGAACTCGGCGACGAGCTCTTTGCCCTGGTCGAAAAAGAGAAGCGTAAGAACCTCGTTCTGAACTTCGCCACGGTCGAGTTCCTCTCGAGCGCTGCTCTTAACAAGCTGATCGTGCTAGACAAGAAGGTCAAAGCGGGCGCCGGCAAAATGCGTCTTTGCAACCTTCGCCCCGAGATCCTCGAGGTCTTCGTGATCACGCGCCTCAACCAGCTGTTTGATATCAAGCCCAACGAGACCGACGCACTGGCTGGACTGTAATAGGGCTGGCCTTGTAATACAGGCCCCGGCCACTACTCCACTCGCCAAGATGACGAAAACGTCACAGGACACCCTACCCAGGGTGTCCTTTTTTTACGTCCCCCCACAACTTTAGGGGCCTACTTGCTGAGCGAATTTCTTCTCCGGCCGGGTTGTACCACAAATTCTGACCTACGCTTCATTAGCAGGGTTTGGTACTAAACCACCCGGGCAGGCCGTTTTCCCAGAGCCATTTTTAGCAAGCTCTGCTGGAAGGATCGCCGCCTACTAGGCAGTCCCCCGTTCCCGCTCCCCCTCTCCCATACCGGGCAAGCGGCATACGAAACCGAAAGGGAAGTTCCCATGAGTCACCAAAGCAATTGGACGCTTTACCAAGAGTTTGCCAGCCGTACAGTCAATGCTGTACCTGTCATTGAAACGATCATCGAAAAGCTCCGCAGTGAAAACTGGAGCTCGCGCGACATTTTTGGCATCCACCTCGCCGTGGAAGAAGCTGTCGTCAATGCCGTCACGCACGGCAATCATGAAGATGAAGAGAAGGTCGTTAATGTGGCCTGTCAGATCCGCCCCGATCATTTCTCGATCGAAGTGATCGACGAAGGGCGTGGCTTTGACGCCCGCAAGGTTCCCGATCCTCGCAGCGTTGCTCGCCTGGACATGGAACATGGCCGGGGCGTTCTGTTGATGAACGCCATGATGGATCGCGTCGAGTATTTGGGCCGCGGCAATCACCTCGTTCTCGAAAAACGCCGCACCGGATGCGATCTTTCGGAAGTTTCGGCCGTTGAATTGGCCCTTCCCGAAGCCTAAAGCCCACGCGGCTTTTTTTCCTAGGCAAGCAAACGCTTGAATTCTTGCTTGCCCTGATTTGTATCGCCCCTCGCTTGTTGCCTATACTAAACCTAGCGAGGCGGGATTCGTTCCCCACTTCTGAAGGCATGATCGCCATGCCCTAACGAGCCCTGTCCATCGCAGTGAAAGCTCGTCGTGCCTGTCATGAGTGTTCCCGACCGGATCAGCTGCCCCCATTGCCAGTCGAGCATCAAATCGGCCGGACTCGCTTCCGGTACGGAATGTCAGTGCCCACGCTGCGGCAATCCCTTCGTCGTCCCTAGCTCGGCTGGGCCTACGTTTGTCGCCCCATCGGCACAAAAACCCCCCGCGCCAAAAGCCGCTGCTCCCAAGCCTGTCTTTGTTCCTCCCCCCGCAGCGCCGACCAGCGACGAGTTGCCGATCTCGATGGACGATGTCGATGACGCTCCTGCCGTAGCGGCTCCTAAAGCAGCCCCGGCCCCGCCTAAAAAGGTCGAGGACTTCTCCTTCGTTTGCCGGCTTTGCGGAACGCGTCTTTACGCCAAACCCGCTGAGGAAGGGAGAACTAAATCGTGTCCCGATTGCCACACCCCCAACGTCGTTCCCAAGTTTACTAGCAAGGGACCTGCGGCCGGGCCAGCAACCGTTGACTCTCCGATGATCGCCAGCATCACGCGTCAGCAACTCCCAGCAGCAGCTCCACCTGTTGCTTCACCAGATGTCGATGTCGAATACGATGAGCCCGAACTTCGCGACCAGGATGATGGAAGTGGCGACGACTTCTCGCTGAGCGAGCCGGTCGACCTTTCCCATGTGCACACCATTCAAAAGTCCCCTATTCGCTTGCCGACGCTCGATGAAGCCGAGAACGGCAAATGGGACGACCGAGAATACGGCGTCATCCAGCTCACCGGCTCGCCCGATGATTGGAAGCAAAGCCCCTTCTTTTTGAATGTCGCCGACATCCTACTCGATCCCGGGCTGTTGCTACGGTCGGCCGCCTACTTCATCGGCTTTTGTATGCTGGGCCTGTTCTTCATGACCCTTCGTACGGCCGAGGGGCTGGTCCTTTCCACCAGCCTACAAATCGCAGCGACCGTTTCGCTCCCATTTGTGGCCGTGATCGTTGTCTCTTGGATGTCCTCCTTTGTGTCGATGGTCACCGATACGGCCAATGGCATCGTCAAGGTAGAGCTTCCCTGGTTTGAAAGTTCCGACTGGGCCGGCCGCGGCATCAAAGGGACAATCGCCCTGGCGATATCCCTGGCCCCCGGCGCGATTGCTTGGTTTGTCGCGCCGGATGAAAGCTGGATCGTCCTCGTCTTTCCGATCGTCAGCTTTGCGGTCATGTTTCCTGTCGTGCTTGGCTCGCTACTGAAGGAAGATAGCTGGACCCACTTCATCTCGCTTGACCTGCTCAAGACGATGAAGTCGCAATCGGAAAAATGGCTGATCTTTCACCTGTCCAGCTCGGTTGTGCTCGGCGTAGCCCTCGTCGGAGTGCTGCTCTTTTTTGCCTCCACACTTCCCAAAGTGATCATGGGAACGGCATTGGCACTGGCGATGTTTTGGCTATACGCCCGTCTACTTGGCCGAATCTATTGGCTGCTCAGCGAAGCCTCTAAAAACGCCCCCCGGCCTCGCCCAGACAACACCCCCAAGCCGCCGCAGCATCCGATGAACCGAACCGAGCCAACAGCGCTTTTGAAGTAAACCACTCAACAAGCCCCACCATCAGTTTTGCCGGGGCAAGTATTACGCGACTGGCTCAGACTAGTTGCAAACACTCTTTTGTGTTATTGAACGTGGAATTCGTCAATGCTTGGTTCCACACATGCTTGAATCAAAGCGTTTAACCAGAAGAGAACAGTCTTACAACTGTCACTAGGTCCAAGGAACGACGAATCCATGACCGATCAAAGCAACTCCCAGATACCTCATGGGTTGGAGCCTCCCTTTCAAATCACGAGCGATAAAACACAATATGTTTTCTGGGAGGGGCCGGCTGAAATCCGCCAACAGTCTTTCACGCAGAGCGGATATGCAAGACTTATTTTTGACCTTTATCCCCTCCCTGAATTCACGTTCGACTTCGCGCCTAGCAGTAGCTCCTACTTCAAACACACGCGTTGCCAACCAGAATTAAGCGAGGCGATTCTTGATTGCGGGCCAACATTTGGTCAAATCACTTGCAACATTTCCCATATCGATGCAAACATATCAGGGGATGTCGTTTCTAAAGTCGAGGAGCAAAACGAGAGCACAAAGTTTCACGAAGCGGTTTTCATAGTCATAAATGGTCCGCATTTACTTGGCGGCCCACTGAAGCGTGGTGAGCATAGATTTCATGGGCGGCTAAACGCCAGCACAGCAACCCACGAGATTACCATTGACGCGATGAAGGGCGATGACCAGGAACGGAATACCGTGTACGAGGCAACTCACGTTGCTAGGTGCAAATTCCTAACACAACAAACCTATGCGGATATCGAAGAGCTAGGGTCGCATCTTTTCCGAGTCCTAAGCTTGATGCGATGTAGATGGGTGGGGATTCTTGGTCCATGGCTTTACGACTCGTCTGGCAATCTTGTCGAGGTCCAACCTCGCATAACAAAGACAACGCGAAATGGAGGCACACTTTCTTGGTTTCACCCAACGATGGATGCCTCCTTTCAAAACTTTTATTCATGCATGTATTCGGCATTTCGAGATGAGACGCGTGAATCAGCACTTCAGACTGCAATTCACTGGCTTGTAGAAGCAGAACAATGTGCTGGAGGTATTGAGGGCTCTCTTATATTGCAGCAGTCTGCTCTCGAATGCCTTGCCTGGCTAGAGATCATGGTGATACGCGGCTTGCACAGCAATTCACAATTCAAAGTTTTTTCCGCCAGCGAAAAGATTGCCAGGCTACTGTCTCTCCACCAAATTTCAAGTGACATTCCGTTAATGTCTACGCATATCAACTCTTACGCCAAAGAATTCACTCTCTCCAACTTGATTGATGTATTGGCACATGTACGTAACGCGTTAGTTCATGCCGAACCCAAAAAAGCCGAACGGTTATTTAGCCGAAAAGAAGGTGACGAAGAACGAAGTGATCTCTGGTTCCAGATTGGCGGCATTCTGCAACAGGCTCTATTAGCTTCAATTGGATACGAAGGAGTGATTCTTCGCCGTGACTTAGGCCGCACATGTTCACATCAAACAATAACGCCAGCTCCTTGGGCGAAAACTCTGACATCAAAATAAAAAAGCCTTCCGCACTAGAAGTGCCGAAGGCTTTGGAAAACACGTCGCAAAATGGAGTCAATCGACTAGCCCAATTCGCCATCAACGGCCAATTGATGGAAGTAGTGCGGAACCTTGTCTTGGTTTTCAAGCAGCCAATCGATGCCAGGCAGATTGTGCATCGCCTTGTGAATCGCCTTGGCCGTGGCGGCGCGGTTCACATCGAACAGCAAGTTATAGTCCACATCCTCGGCCGTCAAAATGCTCGGGTCGAGCCAGACCGAAACGATGATCCCCAAGTCATTCGCCTTGTGCTTGGGAATGTCCCCCACGCGAACCGCATCCAGTACGCCATGCGCGATGGCCGCTTGTACCGTCCCCATCAAAATGTTGGTGTACTTGCTGCTCTTAACGGTCACCTTGCTGACCATCAGCGTCGTCGGACGCACTTGCACGTCGCTGTTAAGGATCGCAAAAACTTTCGTATGCCCCTTCACCTGATCGCCGATCAAGTTGGCCATTGCATAGCCGACCGGACCATCCAGTTCGCCAATCACCACTTCGGGCTCGGCCGCACTCCACGCGGGATCTCCTTCAATCAGCGCTTCGCCGGTACGCAGAATGATCTTTTCATCAACCGACTTCTTCTTGAGGGACTTCGCGGCTTTTTTGGTGAGGGCTTTTGCAGGCTTCTTTTTGGCCATGGTGTAAATCCTAGGACCTAATAGTTTTTTTGAGGTGGAACCAGCCCCAAGCATACCGCAGTCTTTGCAGTCGAGAAACCGCCCCCCGGGGCCGTTACGCGGGCCGATTTTTGTAGCGCAAAACGCGCAGGCCCACTGCGCTAAATCCGCATACCTGATGACCAAAACCGCACACCTACGCCTGTGACACGCCTGGTCACTTCTGCGCAAAAGTTTTTAAGTTTTTATTCATCAATACCGACTCAACTTCCCAATACTTGTGAGGCGGTCTAGCTCACCACGTCGGCCGACGGCCAGGATCGCGTCTAGGCCGTCTGGACGCCCCGAATGCCTTCCGGGTGGCCCTCCCCTACTTCCGCGAATCCTGGACGCCCCCAGGCCCCTTGCTGGCGATCTTCCAGCCCGATCCATTAGCTGGCCAGATCCCACCGCCAAGCCCACCTAGAAGCTTGGCGGCCGGCACAAGATTGGAAGCCTGAGAAACCTAGCGAAATACGGCCAGATCCGTGCTTTCCGAAGATTAAATTCAATTGCCATTTCGCTTGGCAGGCATTATGATCAGGAACTCATCGAAGTTTGCCGATGGGTTAAATACCTCCCGCCACCAGCCCTGCCAGATTCCCCACCCTTTACCCTGCGAGGCCGCCATGGCACCAGCACTGGGACCAATCCCCTTCTCGCGTCGGCAATTCATGCCTGCCGCGCTAGGTGTAGCAGGTTTGCTTTCGGGACTTTCTCAAGCGGCAGCGACTCAGTCCCCGGTGAAGGCGAAGGCCAAGTCGGTAATCTTGATTTTTAATTGTGGCGGGCCCAGCCATATCGATCTTTGGGACCCCAAGCCCGAGGCCGCCGATAACATCCGCGGCGAGTTCGCAACCATTGCCACCAAGGTCCCCGGCATCTTTGTTTCGGAGGTAATTCCGGATCTAGCAGCCCGGATGGACAAACTGGCCATCGTTCGCTCGCTCTATCACACGCAGGCCTCTCACAACGCTGGCATGTACTATTCGATTACCGGCTATCCCTATCGGCAGGACAGCACGTTGATCAATCCCAGCGCTACCGACTACCCCAGCCTAGGAACCTTGGTCAGTTGGCTGGCGCAACGCGATGGCTATAGCGGAAGCTTGCCCCCTTACGTGATCACTCCCTATCCGCACTGCGACAGTTTGCAATACATCACGCCGGGACAATACGGCGGCTGCCTCGGTGTGAAGTACGATCCGCTTGTGCTAGATGCCGATCCTAATGCGGCCGATTTTCGTGTGCGAAATTTGGCGATGGAAGCAGGCCTTTCCTCTTCGCGAATTGATGAACGACTTTCGCTGCTCGGTGGACTTGGTGGCCGTGTGGCACTGAATCAAGCGATCCCTGGTGAATACGATTTGCGCCGCCAGCAAGCGGCAGAAATGATTCTCTCCGGAAAAGCGGCAAAGGCTTTTGATCTTTCCCAAGAATCGGTACAAACGCGCGATCGGTACGGCCGCCACTCCTGGGGACAATCGCACCTGCTCGCACGGCGATTGGTCGAAGCAGGCGTTCCTTTCGTAACCACGGTTAACGGACGAAGCATTGTTTGGGACACGCACAAAGACAATTTTCCCGGCCTCAAAAACCGTCTTGTCCCGCCCATGCAACAAGCGTTTGTAGCGCTGCTGGACGATTTGGAAAACAGCGGCCTTCTCGAAACGACGCTGGTCGTTTGGATGGGTGACTTTGGCCGTACGCCCATGATCAACAAGGATGCCGGTCGCGACCATTGGCCGCAATGTGCTTCCGTCGTGTTGGCAGGCGGTGGCGTAAAGGGGGGCCAAGTTATCGGCTCGTCCGACAATAAAGGGGCCTACCCTTATTCGGTCCCTGCTACCCCTGGCGATTTGCATGCGACAGTTTTCAAAGCGATGGGCTACGACGCCCGAGCAATTCACTACCCCACGGTCGAAGGACGACCAACGCCATTGGCCAATGGCTCGCCGATTCCGAACGTGTTATCGTAAGCGGGATGAACCCTAACACCCTGCTGGCCGATGCCGAGGCCTACGTCAAACAACTGTTTTCTTCCGATAGCTCCGGGCACGACTGGTGGCATGTCGATCGTGTTCGCAAGGTAGCCCTGCGAATTGCCCGCGAAGAAAACGCCGACCTGCTGATCGTGGAACTTGCGGCTTTGCTGCATGATGTGGCCGACTGGAAATTCGCGGGGGGCGATCATGAAGCCGGGCCAAGACAAGCCAAGGCTTGGTTACTCGACCACGGGGCAAGCGCTGCTCTCGCCGAGCAAGTAGCGACGATCGTTCGCGAGCTTTCCTTCAAAGGAGCCGGCGTGGCGACTCCGATGAGCACTTTGGAAGGTGCCTGCGTTCAAGATGCGGACCGCATCGATGCCATCGGCGCGATTGGTGCAGCGCGAGCCTTTGCCTATGGCGGACACAAAGGACGTGCCATGCACGATCCGGCCGTACCGCCACAAATGCACGCGGACTTTGCGGCCTACAAGAAGAACGACGGCCCCACCATCAATCACTTCTACGAAAAGCTACTGCTGCTTAAAGACCGAATCAACACGCCCGCTGGCAAAAAGATTGCTCAGCAGCGGCACGCGTTTTTACAACAGTTCCTCGACCAGTTCTTGGCCGAGTGGGATGGCAAGTAGGCCGTCTGCTGCGGCTAGCCGTTGGACATCGTCATGCTCGACGAAAAGCTCGGCCCTTCGGAGACCTTGCTATCGCGAACGGCAAAGAAGCTTTGAGCAATCGACTCGCCCAAATTATTCAGACGCAATTGCAAGCCGTCGATGAACTCGTGAAGCCCTTGCTGGACAATGTCCGACACGCTGGTGAAATCCAGTTCAGATCGGAGCTTGCCAAGATCTTGTTCGGCACGATTGGCAAACGTCCCATGGGGCGTACCGCTAATCATATGGAGCGATTGCTCGGCCACGGTAACACAGTAACGCATGGATCGTGGAAAATCCCGATCTAGCAGCAAAAAGGCCACCACTCGCTGAGGCACAATCCGGCCAAAGCAGCGACGATACATTTCCAGTGCGCTCGTCGATTTCAGCAGAGCCGACCACTGCACCACATCCAGCGAAGAACCAACATCGCCGGCATTGGGCAGCAGAATAAAGAACTTCACATCGACCACGCGTGAGGTCTTATCGGCACGCTCTAGCAGGCGTCCCATGCGGGCAAAGTGCCAAGCTTCGCCGTGAGACATCGTGGTATCTGTCACGCCGATCAGCAGATTGCTGGCTCGTTTGACTTGGCTATAAAATTCGTAGTAGTCATCGAGCACTTCCGCCCGAGCTGCTTCGCGCACCAACAAGTAAAAACGATTGAGCTCTTCCCACATGTCGGAAGAGATCGTTTCTCGCGCTGTACGCGCATTTTCGCGAGCGCGAATCACGCAGGACAAAATCGAATTAGAATTCTCGGTATCGAACGTCAGGAACTTCAAGACGTTTTCGCGCGTCATCGCGCCATAGCGCTTAAAAAACGCTTCATGGTCACCCGTGGTGTAAACCAAAGGGCCCCATTGATCGACAAGCTCTTCGCCCAAATCGAGCGTCAGGTTTTGATTGACGTCAATGAAACGGGCGACGTTCTCGGCACGCTCGATATAGCGGGCCATCCAAAAAATGGACTCAGCAACACGGCTTAACATTAAACAACTCCTTCTAGCGACGTACCGTTGCTAGTGGAGGGGGTGCTATCCGACGTCATTTCCATCGAGCTCGTGGGAATCGTATCGCCATTGGCCAAGTCTAAATCGGTCGCGCTGTGATAGCCGTTTTGCTTGTGCTCTGGGAACAGGACCCAAGTATCTTTACTGCCGCCACCTTGTGACGAATTGACGATCAACGACCCGCGGCGAAGGGCAACGCGTGTAAGCCCCCCCGGTAAAACATAAACATCGTCGGCCGAGCAAAGTACAAACGGACGCAAGTCAACGTGACGACCTTCCAAGTGATCATCCACAATCGTTGGCGCCGTTGAAAGCGTCAGCATCGGCTGCGCGATGTAGTTGCGCGGATTGGCCTGAATAAGATCGACATATTCCAGGCGTTGTTGCTCGGTCGCTTGCGGCCCCATCAAAATGCCGTAGCCGCCGGACTCATTAACCGGCTTGACGACCAGCTCGTGCAAGTGTTCCAGCACGTACTTGCGATCTTTTTCGTCCGAACAAACGTACGTGGGGACGTTTGGCAGAATGATCTCTTCTCCTAAGTAGTACTTGATGATTTGCGGCACATAGGCATAGACCGCCTTGTCGTCGGCAATGCCGGTGGCGGGAGCATTCGCCAAAGTCACCTTGCCGGCGCGGTAAGCCTCCATCAACCCTGGCACACCCAGCACCGAATCGGGGCGGAAGAACTTGGGATCGAGAAAATCATCATCAATGCGGCGATAGATCACATCGACTCGCTTGAGGCCGTGCGTCGTACGCATCATCACATGGCCGCTACTATCAACGACCAAGTCGGTCCCCTGAACAAGCTCGACGCCCATCTTCTGCGCGAGGAACGTGTGCTCAAAATAGGCCGAGTTATAAATCCCTGGCGTTAGTACGACGACCGTTGGATTAGAAACACCAACCGGAGCTGTGCTTTGCAAAGATTCGAGCAGTTTTTCTGGATAGTCTTCGACCGGCGAAATCGACATCCCCTGAAACACCTGGGGGAATGTCCGCTTCATCACCTCACGGTTTTCCAGCACGTACGAAACGCCCGACGGGCAACGGAGATTGTCCTCTAGGACGTAGAACTTGCCGTCTTTGTCACGGACCAAGTCGGTGCCGGTCACATGGCACCAAATATCACGCGGCGGCCGTTGCCCTTGGCACGACTTACGATAGGTCTTGGCCGAAAGGATCAGTTCGGACGGAACGATCCCATCACGCAAGATATTTTGTTCGTTGTAAATGTCGGTCAGGAACAGATTGAGAGCGCGAATGCGCTGCTTGAGTCCCTTTTCAATCGTCTGCCACTCTTCCCACTCAATCACCCGGGGAAGGATGTCAAACGGCCAGACCTTTTCCGTGCCGTCGGTATGCCCGTAAACGGCAAACGTAATTCCCATGTTGCGAAGCATGGACTCAGCCGCACGCTGAGTGCGTTCCAGCTGGCCATCGCGCAGGGATTGCAGGCGTTTAGCGACCAGTTCTAGTCGTGGACGTGGAACGCCACTCGCCAAGAACATTTCGTCGTACGCAATGTCGGATTCATATGCCAAAGACTTCATCCGCGATCACTCCGCCTTGAGGAATCACAAACTGTCAGCCTGCCCCTTGCGCGTCGCCTGCGTGAGGGAACAAACCACCCAGACAGCGCTGGGACGGACGAGGCTACAATTGCCGCTTATACCGCAATGCCCTTGTAGAAGCAAACCTAGTGCCAAGCCTGGGATTGAGTTTCACAAGGGGAAATTTTACGCCACAAAGCGATACGCTGCCTACCTTTACGCGAAATGCCCACCCAAGCCAACCCCTTTTGGCCGATTCACGGCCGCGAAGGATTCCATCACCGACTGACTGAGAACTAAGCAGGCTGCCTGTGCGGCAACCTAGCCTCGAAACCGCAGTTCCATCTGCTCTTCACGAGGGTGGGCGTGGTCGCCAAACTCCTTGTAGAGCATGCTGGGCTGAATGTCTTTGTTGTGCTGGTATTTGTCGCTGCGATATTCGCTGATATCCCCTGCCACCTGATGGTAGAAGATCTGGCAGATCGAAACGCCGGGGTAAATCCGGATCGGCTGGACCGCGAACATTTCCAGCGTCCAATAGCCACAAAAACCGACATCGCCAAAGCCAGCCGTCACGTGAACGAACAGGCCTAATCGTCCGATGCTGGATCGTCCCTCGATCATTGGGACAAAGTTGTGTGTTTCGGTCCGTTCGACCGTTCGGCCGAGGTAGAGCCGCTGCGGGCTAAGCACGAGCCCTTCGGGGGGAATGACCAAACGACGTGTGCGGTTGGGCTGCGCCATGTCGAGGACCACCTCTTCATAGGTCAGCAGTTCATGATGCAGCGTCAGGTTGTAGCTGTTGGGATTGAGGCGCGAGGGCTCAAACGGATCGATGTGGATATTGGTCCCGAGGTTGTTACGGATTTCATCGCCGGTAAGAATCATTGGCAACGGTTCCTAAGCGGACAGAAACAACTCCGACTCGATCCACGCCTTCGCGCCACATTGGCCGATGGCACTTCTACTTCGTTTGACTGCGAAACGCGCCCCAGCATTACCCGCCGCTGGGCTTTGCTGGAAGCAGTTTCTCAAGAGGACCACGAAGCGACTGAACATTGTGTCCTTGAGCGACTACTTTTCCCTCGCGATCAATCAGCAACATCGTGGGAATACCACGGATGCCCAGCTTGGTAGCTGTCTCTTGCATGTCGCTGCCGGATAGGGTCTCCCAAGCAATTTGATGCTCGGTCAAATAGGCATTCAGTGCATCCTCATCTTCATCGAGGCTAACGCCGACCACTTCCAGCCCCTTGTCATGCAAGGAAGTGTAAAGCTCTTGCAAGTGCGGCATCTCCCGTTGGCATGGCCCACACCACGTAGCCCAAAAATCGACAACGACCACTTTGCCTCGCAGTTGACTCAGTTCAAAGGGAACGCCAGCGACGGTCTTTCCCGCAAGTTCCAGTGGCTTGCCCACAAGGTGCTGCTCACCACCGCCACCTTCTGGTGACTTGAGCAGCTTTTTGCCATATTTGGAGAGGCTCTTGTCGCTGGACTTTGCGAATTGCTTGCCGAACTTTTCAAAGAGCTTGTCTTGTTCTTCGGCCGCTTCGATGCGATTGATAAGCCCTACCGTGGCCGAGGCCAACCGAAGGTGACGAGCGGAAAGCGTTTGCTTCGTCAGGAAAGTATCGATCTTTTCTAGTAGCGCAGGGACTTGGTCGAGGGGAAGGTCGGCACCGGCCATCGCTTCCTTTTCCATTACCAGCAATTGCACGCGGCGAGCGATCTTCTCACGAGTGTCTTCTTTCAAAGCATCGGCGAGGGCATCCAGTTGCTTCTGCGCACCTTCATTGCCCACCATCGATTGCTCGTGCAGAAAATCGAGCTTCATCTCCAGGGCAATTTGCAATTGTTTTTCCGTCGCGGGAGGATCCATCTTCAAAACACGATCGGCCGCATCGACTACGGCCGCGAGAAACGTCTCGCGAGCGCGAATCGAGCGGGGCTTCTCTTCCATCTTTAGCAGATAGTCGATGAGCTGCTTGGTGGTGAGATCCGGACGAGCCAAATACGGATTGATCTCTTCTTCCTTGGCTTCTGGCTTAGCTGCGTCAGGAGCAGCGGCTTCTTCCGCAGGCGCGGCACAGAATGTCGCACCATGCAGCGGCACTAAGTCCCCCAACAGACGAGTCGGCTGATGAAAAGGACGAAGCCACATGCGGACTTGCTGCTTCTCTTTATCGGCATCGGCGGCAGCAGGCTCCTCTTTCGTTGGCTCTTCCTTGGCAGGTTCTTCTTTCGCGGGTTCCTCCGATGGCTTCTTGGCAGGCTCCTCGGCTGGGACAGGAGTCGTTGTCTCTTCCGGGGCCTCCTTGGGAAGCTCGATATTCTTTGGAGCAGGCTCGTCAGGAGGCAACTCGACAAAGTTCTTTGGCGGCTTTTTCGTTGCGGTGGCGGGGGCTCCCAAAAGTTCGGCCAACCGCTTTTCCAGCTTTACGCCACGAACGTGAATGGAATCGACGTTGCCATCTTTGCCAATCAGCACCACAAACGGAATCGATTCCACACCGCTGGACTTGGCGAGTGCATGGTGAGCAAAATCGTCGCTAAGATCATCTCCTGCGGCGACTCGGCCATCGACGACGGTTGTCCAGGGGAGTGGTTGCAGATCGAGAAAGCGACGGACAGGATCGATCTTGCCGTCCAGATTAACGCCGATGACCTCAAAGCCCTTGCTCTTATAGCCAGAATAGGCGCGAGCGATGTTCGGCATTTCCTGGATGCAAGGTTGGCACCAAGTGGCCCAAAAATCGACGAGGACAATCTTTCCCTCGTAGGCCGAGAAATCAAACGGCGAACCATCGGGAAGAACTCCCTCGACGATCATCGGCTTGCCAATCAGAGCGATCCGCTTACCGGCGTTTTCAACCAGTTGCTCAACACGCTTTACCGTGGTGGCGTCTTTATTGTCTTTGAATGCCTTGGTCAAAACGTCTAGGATCTTGGCCACTCCTTCTTGGCGACCGAGTAGCTCCATCACACCAATCGCTTGGCGTACCAAGCCGACTTCTTCAAACGTCGTCCCCTCACCGGCCAACAACTTTTCGCAGGCATCGATGATACCGGCCTCTGCCTTGGGATCGCCTTGCACCAGCGCCTTGAGCAGCGGCTCTAATTGACTGCGTACTGCCTTGGCCTGTGCCAAGCATTGCTTTGCCATCGCAGCGACTTCTTCGTCTTTGCTGTCCGCACAGGTCTTGCCGAGGATTTCAAACGCTTCGGCAGCTTCATCCTTAAAACCGCGCTGAGCCAAGGTCATGGCAACTTGGACCACGGAATTTGCGGCATCGATCGAATCGGGATTCTCTTTCAATAGTTTATGGACCAATGCCCGGAAGGCATCTTGGTCGACAGGGTCCACCGTCATCAAATCGGTGATCTCCAACCCCCAAAGTTGAATCCGTCCGACACGGGCAAGGATCGGATCTTCATCGGCAGTCAACTGAACGAAGAAGGCTTTGATCCCCTCTTTGGCTCCTGGATAGTCAAGCTGCAAGAGGCTGACATACGCATCCTGCACCGTCGCAATTACCTTGGCCTTGGCTTCTTGATCTAGCTTTAGGGCAAGGAGCTTTTGGCCACCGGCAATGCGCGATTGCTGAATGAATACATAGTCTTCAATCTGTTCATTCTTGGAACCACCTTGGGGACGACGGCGCTCCAAGTCTGCCAGGAACTTTTGTAGAGCCTTTGCGTCACCTTCAGGAACTGGGTAACGTTCACTGCCGTGCTCATCACCTGGAGGCGGTGTCTCTTCAGCGGCGGCCTTCTCAGCAACTTCGGTTGGCTTGGACTTGGTGGCTTTTTCTTCCTTCGCCGGAGAAGCGGCTTCGGCAGGCGTTTCCGTCGTGGTGGATTCAGCACCCTTGGGGCGATACTTGGAGTTCTTGGAGGTGATTGGCTCCTCCTTCGCACCACAGCCGAGCAGAAGCATTCCACCGAATGCCAAAAGTGCCACGAACGTTTCGAGCCGATAGTTGGATCGCCATGCCATGATGCAAAACTCCCTTTAGAACTTTCCCCGACGATCCCCTATGCCAGCCAAAGGCAGCGGGCCGTCTGTTAACGCATTCCATGCGAGGGACTTTGGCAAGCGCGAGCAGGCCGCACCAAGCCATGGGCGTATTGTAGGGGATATGCCGGCCGTTTCGCATCCCCAGCGAGACGAAGATTCTACGGTTTTGGAGGCGAATACCTTAAAACCTGCCGCAGCGGGCGTCTGGCCATTGCCAACCTGCCGATCCGCAAGCTTCCCACGAAAAAAGCCGTGAATCTCCCCGCGAAAAGCGAGAGACCCACGGCCTTGGATTAACAAGCAACCAGAAAGGTAGGTTTCTGATCGTGAAAGCGACTTACTTGCCCTTGGCAGCTGGCGTCTTGGCCTTTGGCTTTTCGGCAGCAGGCTCCGCAGGAGCTTCTTCGGCGGCAGCTTCCGCTGGTTCGCCCAGCAGCTTCTTCAGCTCTTGGCCCAGCTTAGGACCACGGCAGTTCAGCGAAGCAACGTTCCCCTTTTGATCAATAAGGATCACGCAAGGAATCCCCATGATGCCGTAGTAGTCGAGAGCTTCGTTCTTGCCTTCTTGATCCTTCTCATGCAGGGTCGTCCAAGCGACGTTTTCTTCCTTCATGAATTCTTCGAGGGCACCACGATCTTGGTCGATGCTCACGCCGACAACCTCAAAACCCTTGGCATGGTAGGCGTCGTAGTTCTTTTTGATGTTGGGATGTTCGGCGCGGCAAGGGCCACACCAAGTTGCCCAGAAATCAACAAGCACGACCTTCCCCTTGAGGGAGGCCAAGTCAAACGCTTCGCCGGCAAAGGTCGTCCCCTTGAGCTTCAAGGGCTTGCCAGGAAGGTCAAGACGACGGGCGGCACCGACCATCATCTTGGCTTGAGAGGCAATTTGCTCATTCTTGTTATCAGCAAACAGCTCGCCCATGCTGCTGTAAGCGTCTTTGGCCAGGTCGGTTGCATCGGTGGAGTATTCCAGCGACTGGCACAACATATTGGCCAGCGCGAAGTCTTCTTCCGTCTTGTCCGATTCCTTGATGAACTTCTTCGTCTCCGAAGCGATCTTTTCCTTCGCTTCATGAGTCTCGGCCGTCCGGAGATCACGGAGCGACAGGCTCATCAGCAGGTAAGCGGAAGTCTTGTACTCTTCCGACTTCTTATCCTTCACGAGGCTAACCACCTTTTGGGCAGCTTGCTTCAAGACAGGAATCGCACGCTCTTGGAATTCGAGCATTTGAGCCCGGCTCTTCGGACGGAACGTCTTGACGTTTTCGATGAACGCAGCCAATTCCTTGGCATCGTCCCCTTCTGGCATGGCGAGCAACTTGTCGAGGTCGTTGCCGGCGGGAGCTTTTTCCGCTGCCTTCTCGGCGGGCTTCTTGACCTTCTCTTCTTGCGCGGACGGGCACAACATTTACCAGGGCTGGAACAGCGATCCAGCAAGCCAACATCACCCACTTTGAAACCCAAGAACTGCGCATAAAGGGAAACCTTTCCAGGCACGGAATGAATCTGCAGCGGCAATACGGTCAACAGAATTCAAAAGGTAACGATTAGGACGGTAAACCACAACCAAGCTCAGCCAAGACGAATCCCAGGATTCAACACCTAACCAGGCACCCTGTGGCGTTATTTTTCACCCAAACCCCGCAAATCGCCCGATTTCGCAAGGAATATTGGCGTCTTGGTCGCTCTGGGCGGTCGTTACCTTGACATACTAGCCCCCCGTTTTTACATTACTGGATTCCCTTTTGCGCGTAAGGGCGAGTAAAAACGGATGTGTGGCTGACGAAATGACAGCCCTGCCGACGCTTGCCGAAAGCCCGTAGACGGGTTGGCTGCTGCCATTGGCTAATGGTGGCTGGTAATGTTTGATGCACCTGTTTTGTTTGATGGATAAGTGAGTTCAAGTCATGGCTGTTCCAAAGCGCCGTCAATCCAACTCTCGTACTGGTCGTCGTCGCGCCCACGATTTCAAGACGGCAAAGCAACTGTCGTATTGCCCTAAGTGCAGCACGGCAACGCCTCAGCATGTTGTATGTCCACAATGTGGCTACTACATGGGTCGCGTGATTGTTGAGACGGCCGAAACCAAGTAACACAGGGTTGACCTGTGAAATCTCCGCTCGCTTTCTAGGAATGAAACCATCGTGAGTGGCGCAGCGTTTTTGTTTCCGGGTCAGGGTGCCCAGTCCGTCGGCATGGGTCAAAAGCTGGCGGAGTCTTTGCCTGCTGCGCGGTCGCTATTCGATGCGGCGGCGGGCATATTGGGCTACGACCTGGCTGAACTATGCTTTTCAGGCCCTTCCGAAAAGCTAGATTCGACCGTCTACAGCCAGCCTGCTCTCTACGTGACGAGCATGGCGGCCCTGGAGTTTTTGAAGGCTTCCCAGCCGGCTCTGGTAGACAGCGTGACAGCGACGGCCGGTCTGAGCCTGGGCGAGTACACGGCCCTGGTCTTTGCGGGCGTTATGTCCTTCGAAGATGGCCTGCGGCTCGTGCAGCGTCGCGGCGAAGCGATGCAAGCAGCGGCCGACAAGGTTCCCAGCGGCATGGTGAGCTTGCTGGGCCTGACGATCCCCCAGATCGAAGAGCTTTGCACCCGAGCACGCGGCGAAGGGGAAGTCCTGCAGATTGCTAACCTGCTCTGCCCTGGCAACACCGTTGTCTCGGGACACAAAACTGCCTGTGCCAAGGTGGCTGAACTGGCGACTGCTGCCGGCGCAATGAAGACCATTCCGCTGGCGGTGGCGGGAGCCTTTCATACTCCGCTGATGCAACCTGCCGCGGAACAGCTGGCAACGGCACTGGCCTCCGTTTCGATGAAATCCCCGCGAATTCCCGTGGTTTCCAACGTGGATGCGGCAACGCATTCCGACCCGGAAGAGATTCGCGGCCTGCTTTTGAAGCAACTCGTTTCGCCCGTTCGCTGGGAAGACTCTCAGCGGTGGCTACTGGCAAATGGCAACACACCTTTTTGGGAAGTGGGCCCAGGGCGTGTACTGCGTGGCCTGCTGAAGCGAATTGATCGTAAAGCCGAAGCTGACGGCGTTGAGTGTTAGCTAAGCAAGGGTGTGGCTGTGAGCTGCCCCTTCTTTTAATGGCCGTTACCCCAAGTGTTTTGCGGTGTAGCGATCCTCCGATTTCATTCTTTGCACCTCATTGAAGAAGGATGTCACTTCCATGGCAGATTCCCCTTACGACAGTCTGAAAGTTGACCTTCGCGGACAAGTGGCCGTGGTCACAGGGGCTTCTCAAGGGCTGGGCAAAGTCATTGCCGAATCGCTCGCCAAAAGCGGCGCACGCGTTGCTGCCGTGGCTCGCAATGCTGAGAAGCTGGCACAAACCGTTGCTGCAATTCAAGCCGCTGGCGGTCAAGCAGAAGCGTTCAGCTGCGATGTGAAGGATGGCGCTGCCGTCGATGCCCTGATGAACAAGCTGGCTGAAGAATGGGGCAAGGTGGATATCCTTGTGAACAATGCTGGCATCACGCGCGACACGCTATTGCCTGTCATGAGCGATGCCGACTGGGACGATGTGATTGAAACGAACCTGCGTGGCATGTTCGTCTTTTCGCGAGCTGCCTCGCGTTTGATGATGCGTGCCCGCTATGGCCGGATCATCAATATGTCGAGCGTTTCGGGCATCATGGGAAATGCCGGACAAACCAACTACTCAGCCTCAAAGGCAGGCATGATTGGCTTCACCCGCAGCTTGAGCCGCGAACTTGCCAAGCGCAAGATCACGATCAACTCGATCTGCCCTGGCTTCATCGCCAGCGACATGACCAAGGTCCTGGGGGATGCAGTCCTGGATGAAGTGAAGAAGCGGATTCCTGCCAATCGTGTTGGCTTGCCTGAAGACGTTGCTGCCTGCGTGCTGTTCCTGGCCAGCCCTGCTGCCAGCTACATTACTGGCCAAGTTCTGACGGTTGATGGCGGCATGACCGGGTAGTTTTTCTGGCAACTGCCCAGCGGTTACGACATGGCAAAAAAAAGTTCTTCCGTGCGCCCCAAGAGTTCCTCTTCTGGGGCAGAGCCGGTCAAAGCCATGGCCGACAAGCCTGTACCTACTCGGCGAGCTTCGGCAAAAGCCCCTCGAAAGCCGCTTGCTCCCTTGCCACCTCCGGCGCAGGTTTCTAGTTCGCTGGCCCAGCGGCGAATCCAAGTTCAAAAGATCCTGCCCGAACTGGCGAGGCTCTATCCTGAAGCGCTATGTGCGCTGACACATCACAGCCCCTTTCAGTTATTGATTGCGACGATCCTTTCCGCGCAGTGCACGGATGAACGGGTCAACATGGTGACCCCGGGCCTGTTTGCCAAATGGCCTACGGCCGAAGCCATGGCCCAGGCCCCTCTGCCCGCCCTGGAAGAGGCGATTCGCAGCACGGGCTTCTTCCACAACAAAGCCAAGAACATCAAAGGGTGCTGCCAACGGCTAGTAGAGGAACACCAAGGCGAGGTTCCCGCCTCTTTAGAGGCCCTGGTGAAGCTGCCTGGCGTCGGCCGTAAGACCGCCAACGTAGTGCTGGGGACTGCGATGGGGATTGCCAGCGGCGTTGTGGTCGACACTCATGTGGGCCGACTGAGCCAGCGTCTGGGCCTTACGAAGAACACGGATGCGGTCAAAATTGAAGAGGACCTGATCGACCTGCTACCCCAGGAGGAGTGGATCCTGTTTTCTCATCGGATGATTCACCATGGGCGACAGGTTTGTGACGCCCGAAAGCCGGCCTGTGAGCGGTGTACTCTGCTGTCGATCTGTCCCCGCCGTGGCATTTAGCCCCCTGATGGAACTTGTCGGCCCGGGCAATGCGTGTTGTAATGAACCGTACCAAAGTAGAGCCCCCTTCGCACATGTGAGCGTGTGCTGCTTGTTCCCCTGCAACCTTCAAGGTAGATGTCATGGATTTTGAAGAACGACTTCGCCAAGCGGTCGAGCGCGGCAACCGCCGAGGGGACCAACAGCAAAAGGCCAGCCAGGCGCAAGCCCTGACCGAAGATGAGTTCAAGCGTTTGCACTCACTGCAACGCCTAGAGATCTCGGACTACATCGAGGCCTGCCTCAAGAAGCTCCCCTCGCACTTTCCGGGCTTTCAGTACGAGACCCTGTTTGGCGACCGTGGCTGGGGAGGCGCTTGCAGCCGCGATGACCTACGCTTTAGCGGCGGCAGTCGGTCCAGCGATTACAGCCGGCTAGAAGTCGCCGTGCGTCCCTACAACCCCCAAAGCCATGTGGTGGAACTGATCGCCAAGGGAACGGTTCGGAACAAAGAAGCCTTCAACCGCAACTACTACGAGAAGCTAGGCGAGTCGGAGATCGCTCGCTTTTGCCAGCTGGTGGATGCTTGGATCTTGGAGTTTGCCGAGATATTCGCTGCCGTGAAATAGCTCGTCTGGCAAGTTGTCCTGTCTGCGTCCGCGCATGAAAAAGCCTCCCCTTTCACCTAGATGAAAGAGGAGGCTTTACTTTTTATTACAGCACTTGTGATCGACCACAAGTGCCAAACGGCCAAGCTTCCTTACAGGCCACCTTGTTGACCCAAGCGAACGGCCTTGCCGATAACCTTCAGCACGCCGTCTGCGATGAGCAGCGTCACGCGGGAAGTGTTGTCTTCAGCAACCGAGAGGATTTGGATCTTGTCGCTGCCACCCTTTTCCAGGGTCGAGATCAATTCTGGCAAGCCAGCGTTGTTGGCATCCACCGAAGCGGCAAACTTCAGGATTGGAAGCAAAGCAACATTGACCTGAGCGGCAGGAAGCTTCCCTTGAGGAGCCTTGCCATCGATGACCTTCTTCAGCAGTCCTTCTGCATCTTTGCCGAAGGCCACGTAAACGGTCTTCGAACCGGTACCAAGGACAACCTTGAACTCGTCACCAAAGATCTCCTTGACCTCTTCGTCATCCGAATCGATCTTGCCGGTGATGGTGTGAAACTTCACGCCAGCGTGGCTGCCGGAGTTGAGCTTTACCTTGGGGAATTCTGGTTCGTTCTTGGCAACTTCGACCAAGCGAGCAACGGCCTTCTCAACATCGGAACCACTGGCAACAGCAGCAGCACCTGCGAAGTGAATCGACTTCGACTCTAGCATCAAGGTGCCCGCAATATCGAGCTTTCCTTCTTGCAAGGTCTTGTCGAGCACGTCCATGAACATGCCAACCACTTCCTTGGCAGCAGCACGCTTGTCTTCATCCAAGCCAGCGTCGTCGTCGATTTCCTTTTCCAGGCGGGTGCGACCAAACGTCAGCGCCGTGCTCAGTTGTTCGATGTCGTCCGCAGCCATCTTGTTGGCAGCATTGAAGTTCATGGCCGAACCTTGCATCAGGAACCCTGCCAAAGCGGTCTTGGCGGCCTTTTGCAGTTCGAGCTTTTCGGCCGAGGAGGTGCCTTGCTTCACGGTTACAGAAATCTCTAGCTTGGCAGCCTTGGCGTCGGCACCAATGCCGATGTCCATCGATTCCATGTCTTCGAACGTACGCTTCAGTTGTTCGATCTGAAGGCGGCCCATCTTTTCGCTTAGCTCGCGGTCTTCATCGCTGCCGGGGGCGTCTTCGATCGAGCGTTCAAAACCTTCGTTGATCGTGTCGAGGGCCAATTGCTTGAGCCCTTCAGGAATGTTTTCGAAGTTGACGCGAATCGCTACGGCAAAACGCGTTGGCAAATCGCCCAGCAAGGCAGCTGGATCTTCAGGAAGGTCTTCGAGGTGTTCCTTCTTTTGAGCAATGAATGCCCAGCCGTTTTCGTCCTTGATGAAGGCCGATTGAGCACCGACGGTGATTTCCTTCACGCCGTCGCCAGCGTCTTGAGGCTCGCCAATTTGCTCTTTGTAGGTAGCCAAAACCGTGTCGAGGTTATCGACAGGGACAAAGGCAACGGCAGGAAACTCTTGGCCATTTTCGTCAGCCAAAACATACAACCCGGCAGGCTTCTTCTTGGTGATGCCATTGGTGAAGGCATTGCCGAAGAACAACATCGTCTTCGCCAAGTCTTCTTCACCCGACATCCGCATGATCGAAGCGACGTCACCCAAGGTGCGATCCACACCAGCGAGCGAAACAACCACAACGGGCTCAAAATCATCTGCAACGGCACGTGGCGCTGGCGCAAAAAGCGAAGCTGCCAAACACCCCAACACCATCAAACGCGTGCAAATCCACTTCACGATGAACTTCTCCTTTTACAAGCTGCTTCGCCCCAAGCCGAAATCCCCTGATAGGGGTCGGATGCGGTCGCCAAAGACACTGGCCCAACGACGCTTCGCAGGCCGCAAATGCCTTCTGGGTATATACTCACCCCGGCGATTCAGGGTTTTACCAGTTCGCCAGAAAAATCTAAACCCGGGTATTATTTGGGCCGATAACGTCGCGCACGAAAATCCTATACAAGGAAACTGCCACCTGCAAAATAGCATTTAAGGGGTTGGCAGGCCAATTTTGGGTACGGCAGAGCCTGCGCCAGTGGCGCGCAGAAAGCCTTGAAGGAGCCAAGAGAGTTCGCCCCGAAGGGCGAAGGCTTCAAGAATCACCGGCCCCGCCCAAGAAGCGGGGCTTATCGGTGCAGCAAAACGACTACCGTTCGCGGAAGATAATCCGACCACGTTCGAGGTCGTAGGCCGACAGCTCTACGTTTACCTTGTCGCCTGGAACGATACGAATGAAGTTCTTTCGCATCTTTCCTGCAACAACAGCCAACACCTCGTTGCCGTTATCTAGCTGCACACGAAACTTGGTATTAGCTAGTGCCTGTGTGACGACACCCGAAGCAATCAGTGCTTCTTCTTTCTTCGACATACAACTTCCCGAAATCGTTAAGCGAAATTCGCCCTGAAAAACCTCAGGGATGGTCGTAGCTTTACGACCCACCCAATGCCTGGGAAAACCCCAGCCTGTATTGCACTGACTTATAGTTTAGGGGACCGCAACCCTGCCTGTACAGGGGCATTCTGCTGAAAGCGATGCACTTCATACGCTTTTCACCGGGCAAACGAGGCTCCGGGGCCCGCCAGAACCCTTCTCGACTACTGCGCACGAAAAAGGGGCGAACAAGCCCCCCGGCTCAGTCCGCCCCTGATTTGGCATTTGAAAAAGCGGGAAATTTTCTTCCCCACTTTTTGACAACTATTCGTCGTCAGCCTTAAGCGATGGAGTCAGCGTTGGTACGTACGACAGTACCTCGGTTGGCTTGAAGTACAGGCCGATCTCACGAGCGGCGGCTTCTGGTCCGTCCGAAGCGTGTACCAAATTCATTTGGCGGCTGCTGCTGTAGTCGCCGCGGATCGTGCCTGGAGCAGCTTTCAGGCCGCTGGTGGCACCCAGCATATCGCGAATCACGCGAATCACTTCCAGCCCTTCGACCACCAAGGCAAGGATGGGGGAAGAAGTGATGAAGCTTTCGAGATTGGGGTAGAACGGCTTGGCCACGTGTTCGGCATAGTGGGCCTTGGACATTTCTGGGGTCACTTGCAGCAGCTTGGCGGCAATGATGTTAAGTCCCTTATCTTCAAAACGGCTGATGATCTTGCCCATCATGCGGCGTTGCACACAGTCAGGCTTCAGCAGTACCAACGTTCGTTCCATAGCCATCGCAAACCCACTCCCAGCAAATATTTGTCCGAAATCGAAATTATCTTCGCGTAAAAACGCAGTTTCACTTGGCTAAAATTTTAGGCCGCAGCATCCCGCTGCGCAAGGGGGGCTGGTTTCGTGCGAAACGCCGATTTGGCGTCCGATTACCAGCCGGTTCCGCCCCTGCTGAGGGATTTCAGGAGGAGCGTCGATTCCGATGGTGAGCCTTATCGGTCGTAGCTGGCCTGGCGAACGGCCGAGCTGCCAACTTGCCGACCATAAAGGACGGCTCCGGGCTTGCTCTGGCTTAGCTTCTTGGCCGATGGGGCAGCAGCCTTATGAATTGGTTTGCCCGGAACAGGAGTCGGAGCAGGCTCTGGATTCCAGTCTTGCTCCAATAGGCTCTCACTGTAACCACTGCCGCGAATCGCGCGGTGGCCAGAAGTGCCGCAAGTTGAACAGCCGCCAGCGATGCCATGACCACCACAGCCACCACAAGGCTCGGCTCCACAAGGGCCGGGATAGTGACGATAGCCACGCATCCAACCAAAGATGTTGCCCAAGCAGGCTCCATGGCAGCCGACAACACCGCAATGGCCGCAACCACCACCGCAGTCACCGTCGATGCAAGGATCATGGGCCGGAGGTGGATCGCTACGCCATTCGCCGCGATAGACTTCGCCGCAGCCCATGCAGCCGCCCTTGCGACCCACGAGCAAGCCCTTGATTCCGCCGGCGCCGCAAGCGCCGCACATGCCGTCACCGCAGTCTGCCATATCGCAGTTCCACACGCGGGCCGCTGGCCCACAGTGGCAACCGCTCGCGACCAAGGCGAGCCCAACCAAAACGAGGCTAAAGAGTTTTTGCAGCATGGACTTAGCTTCCTGCCTACCGAGGGCGAGCAGCTGTCCCAGTATTCACCAAGCACGGGTAGGCCTAGTGAGTGGGAACTGACTCCATCAGCGCGTCTCCGACAGAGGACTTCGCGCTGCTACTCGCTGGCAGTTGTTATCGACCAGCATTAAGTCCGTAATCAGCAAATTCGGCGCAATCGGCAGATTTTGCCGTTGCGGAATTGTCGAGCGCTGCTCGTCAGCCGCTTGGGCTTGCTACTTGACCGCTGCAGCACGTCACGCAGGAAACGAGCGGTGTGATTATCGGGCTGCTGAGCGAGCTCTTCGGGCGTGCCGGCAAACAGGACTTCGCCGCCAAACTTGCCCCCTTCCGGCCCCAGGTCAATCAGCCAATCGCAGCACTTCAAAACATCCAAGTGATGTTCCACGACGACGACAGAATTGCCACGCTGAACCAGCTTTTGCAGCACATCAACAACGCGTTTTACATCGCCAAAGTGCAGACCTGTTGTTGGTTCATCTAAGAGGTAGAGCGTTTTGCCGGTCTCGGTTCGAGCGAGTTCTGTCGCCAACTTGATCCGCTGGGCTTCACCGCCGGAGATCGTGTTGCTCGGCTGCCCCAAGGGAAGATAACCAAGCCCCACTTCGACCAGCGGAGTGAGTCGCGTGTAGATCCCTTCGACGTTGACGAAGAATTCCGTAGCCTCTTCAATCGGCATCGCCAGAATGTCAGCAATGCTTTTACCGCGAAACCGGACGGCCAACGTCTGCGCATTGAACCGCTTCCCTTCACAGACCTGACAAGGAACGTACAAGTCTGGCAGGAAATGCATCTCTAGCTTGACGACACCTTGGCCAAGGCAGTTCTCGCAGCGCCCCCCTGCCACATTGAAGCTAAACCGATTCGCCTTAAACCCTAACTGGCGCGCTTCTTTTGTCGCAGTGAACAGCTTGCGGACTTCGTCGAAAATACCGGTGTAGGTGGCCGCATTGCTACGTGCGGAACGACCAATCGGTGACTGATCGACCTCTACCACGCGATCGACCAAACTCGCCCCCTTCAGTCCCGTGAACGGACCGGGACGTGGAGCTTGGCCCCCCATGCGACGAATCATGGCCCGCGTGAAAGTCTCCGCCACGAGCGAGCTTTTGCCAGAACCGCTAACCCCGGTTACTCCCACCAACATTCCCAGCGGAAACTCGGCGGTAACGTTTCGCAAGTTATTGGTCGTTACACCTTCGATCGTAATCGACTGCGACTTGATCCGTTTGCGACGCTTTTCCGGCAGCGCGATCGTATCGGCGCCCGATAGGTAACGGCCGGTAACCGAAACGGGATTTTGAGCAACCTCTTGCGGCGTTCCAATGGCAACCAGTTGACCGCCGTAGCGTCCCGCGCCGGGGCCAATATCAATGAGCCAGTCCGCCGCCCGCATCGTGGCTTCATCATGCTCCACAACGAGCACGGTATTTCCTTGTTCTTGCAGCTCTCGCAAGGATTCAATCAGGCGATCATTGTCGCGCGGGTGCAAGCCAATGGAGGGCTCATCCAAGATATATAAAATGCCGGTTAGGCCGGAACCAATGCCCGTCGCCAAGCGAACGCGCTGGAACTCTCCACCGGAAAGCATGTCGGTCGAGCGTTCAAGCGTTAGATATCCCAGGCCGACCTTTTCAAGGAACTCGAGCCGTCTGACGATTTCATCTAAGATCGGCAGACCGACAAGGCCCAAATCTGACGGGGCGGCACTCTCTTCATCTTGCTGCGCTAGCTCTAAGGCGTGGCTAAAATAGACCACGGCGTCGGTCACACTTTGCCCGACGATCTCGGCCAAGGTTTTCCCCAGAAATCGAACGCTACGAACTTCGGGACGCAGTCGGGTCCCTTGGCATGATTCGCAAACGACTGCACCCCGAAAGAGTTCAAGCTCTTCCTTGCGTTCACTATCTGTCGCTGTCGATAGCTCGCGGGACAGCATCTTTTCCAGGCCCAGAAAATCGTCGCTTTCGCCACGCCACATCCCACGCCAAACCTCCGCAGGCAAACTTTCGAGTGGCGAATCGGGAGAAAACCCTTTGGCGTTTAGATAGGACTCGCAAGCTTCGCGCTGTAGCTTCGGTTCTTTCCCCTTGGTGCCGCGCCAAGTCACAACGGCATTTTTGGCCAGCGACAGGGTTTTATCGGGAATGATCAGATCGGGGTCGAACTCTTGCCGCGTCCCAAGGCCATCACATGCAGGGCAAGCGCCGTACGGACTATTAAAGCTAAAGCTACGTGGCTCTAGCTCTGCCATGCTGACGCCACAATCGGGACAGGAATAGAGCGTGCTAAAAAGCCGATCTACCCACAGTCCTTCGGTCAACTCTCCACGGTTTTTGGCGCGTTCTTCTAACTTTGGATCCAGCGAGCAAGCCACCACCATGCCCCCGGAATGTTTCAGCGCCAGCTGAATCGATTCGGCCAAGCGTCCTTCACTTCCCTTGCGGACAACGATCCGATCCACCACCCCTTCAATGGTGTGCGGAACTTTGGGATCAAGTACGGGAATATGCTCAAGATCGATCACCTTGCCATCGACCCGCGCACGCACCATGCCGAGCTTCCGAATTTGAGCGAATACCTCTGCAAGTTCACCCCGCTTTCCACGGGCCATCGGCGTCAGGAGCATCAGCTTTGACCCTTCGGCCAATTGGCTGAGCGTTTCTTCCACTTGCTGGGCCGTCTGTTGCCGAATCGGCAGCCCGCATTGATGGCAAGCGACCTCGCCAAGTCGAGCCATCAGCAAACGCAGGAAGTCGTAAACCTCGGTTGCGGTAGCCACTGTACTGCGTGGGTTGCGCTGGCCGGGGCGTTGATCGATACAGACAACCGGGGCCAACCCTTCAATGGAATCGACGTCCGGCCGTTCTAGTTGGGTGAGAAATTGGCGTGCATAGACGCTGAGGCTTTCAATGAACTGCCGTTGCCCTTCCGCAAACAGAGTATCAAAGGCGAGGCTGCTTTTTCCTGAGCCGCTGGGGCCCGTCAAGACAACGAGTTGGCCGTGCGGAATATCGACATCGATATTGCGAAGGTTGTGCGTGCGGGCACCGCGTACCTTGACGGCCGTTGCCGGCTCTAGCGCAACGGTTCCCTGGCTTTCTTCGAAGCGATCATCATCCACGAGCCAGTTCTCCTTGTCGCAACAAAATCGCGAGGGCAGCATCCCCCTCCATCGCATCGGCAAACGAGGGACCACCATGGACCAACGTCAAATCCCCACGTTTTCCTACCTTAATTGTCCCCAAATCGGCCGCGAGGCCCAGCCCCTCTGCCCCGGAGAGTGTGCCGGCCCTTAAAACCTCGGCAGCAGTGACGTGGGGGTGCTGATGGGCGACAAATTTCATCTCGTCCCAAAGGGAGAGGTTGGGGTTACTGGCCCGCGAATCGGTCCCCAGGGCCACGCGAACGCCTGCGTTTAGCATCTCTCGTAGCGGGTAAGCGCCGTGGGCAAAATAGGCGTGGGTACGCGGGCAATAGACGACGCTCATCCGGTCGCGCTGCTGGGCCAAGTATTTCCAGTCTTCCTCGGTTAAAAAATTGCCGTGCACGACCAACGACTGCGGAGCGCGAGCCAGAATCTCCAGTAGATCGAGCGGCACAAGCCCGCGTGGCACCGCGCCGGGATACCAGGCTCCGAGAGAGCGTAATAGCTCGCACAACTCTCCACTGTGCGAGCGAAGCAGCTCTAGCTCTTCCCACGATTCGGCCAAGTGCATCGCGACGGGAACATTCTTAGCAGCTGCAAGATCACAGAGCTTCGACAGCAGATCGATCCCAATGGTATAAGGAGCGTGTGGGCTTAGGCCGGGCATGACTCGTGATCGGCCGCCAGGCGAAGGCCCTTGCATGGTCTGCAAATACTGGCGGGCCACTTCGAGCAGCTCCTCTTGCCGTTCTGGTGACAGGCCAAGAATCTCTAGATAGGCGTTTACCTGTAAATCGTCAGCCGAGGAACAGGAAGGCGGGCTCAAGCGCGCGGCTTGCCAATATTCTTGGGGACCGCCGGGGGTGGCAATCTCTCCTACGGCGCGGACTTGATACTGGCGAGACTCTGCCTCTCCTTGCTTGACGGCGGCAAACTTTTCTTGATGGATGGCTTCGCTGCTGGTTTGTCGCCACTCAGCTTCTTGGCGACGGGCGACAATCACATCACGCAACCAGCGGGCGAACGTGCCCCCCGAATCTCCCATCGGGGTCGTAAGGTGGCTAAATTCCAAATGCGTATGTGCGTTACACAAAGAAGGGAGGATCGCTCCTTCAGCCAAGACAACGGCCTGCGGGCTGGCGGTGTCTGAATCGATCGAAACAATTCGCCCCGCTTCGACGATGATGCGTCCCCAAGCTATCGGGGCCCCTTCCCCCGTAAAAACCCAGCGGGCGACGAACTCTTGGCGAGCTAGCGGCGACGTACCTTGGGAAGGCGAGTGTTCCGGTTGTGGATTTTGCATGACGCACCTCAGCCAATCAAAGAAATGAAGGAAGTCGCCCGGCCGGACGGCTATTTCGGGACCTTTCCCGATCTTCCTATTACCAACTATACTCTTTGAGTTCGCGGAAGGGTTCATGGCAAGGCTTTCCCCCTCAGGGACGGCAGTGAATTGCCCCTTTTTGCCGCCGCGGACTTCTCCTCTTTTTGCATGAAGCGAATTGCCATGATTAAACGAGTGCTGGTCACAGGTGGCGCTGGCTTTCTGGGGTCTCACATTTGTGAACGGCTGGTCGAGAAGGGACACGATGTCATTTGCCTGGACAACTTTTTCACCAGCCAAAAGACCAATGTTTCGCACCTGCTGGGGAAGCCCAATTTTGAGCTAGTGCGGCATGACATTACCCAGCCCTTCCTGCTGGAAGTGGATGAGATTTACAACTTTGCCTGCCCTGCAGCACCGGGGCACTACCAGTACAACCCCATCAAAACGATGAAGACCTCCGTGATGGGGGCGATCAACATGCTGGGAATGGCCAAACGTTGCCGGGCCAAAATCTTGCAGGCCTCCACAAGTGAAGTGTATGGCGATCCGGAAGTCCATCCGCAGCCCGAGTCGTATCGTGGCAGTGTTAACACGCTCGGGATTCGAGCCTGTTACGACGAAGGGAAGCGTGCCGCAGAGACGCTGTTCATGGACTACCATCGCTCGCACAAGGTAAACATCAAGATCGTCCGCATCTTTAATACCTATGGCCCACGAATGCATCCTTATGATGGGCGAGTTGTCTCTAACTTTATTCGCCAAGCCCTACGGGGCGAAGACATCACGCTATTTGGCGATGGATTGCAAACGCGCTCATTCTGCTACCGTGATGATTTGGTAGAGGGAATCCTCAAGATGATGGACTCGCCTGCCGAGTTTATTGGCCCCTGCAACCTTGGCAATCCGGGCGAGTTCACCATGCGTCAACTCGCAGAACTGGTGATTGAGCTGACCGATTCGAAGTCCAAGATCGTTTATCATCCGCTTCCAGCAGATGACCCAACCCGCCGCCAGCCGAATATTGCCTTAGCGCAAGAGAAGCTGAACTGGCATCCCAAAACGTCGCTGGCCGTTGGCCTGGAAAAGACGATCGAGTGGTTCAAAAGCGTCAACCTGGCGGATTATCGCCCTCCCACACCAAACTATGTCTAGTTGCTGTGATGCGCGTGTTTTGAGCCTTGCTTGTTTTAGTTAGCGATTCTCCATGAGCCAGTTCGTTCACCTTCGGCACAAGCCACCGGCCACGCTTACCACGCCGCGACAGATCATCGTTGCCTGCGCCCCACTGCGTTCGAATATCAACATTTCGAACTTGGTGCGTACGGCCGGCTGTTGCGGCGTTTCTCGGGTGATCGCTTGTGGAAGTGTGAAGATTGACAAGAACATCGCTCGCGATGGAGCGGATGAGGTACAGATCGACGTTCATCGCACGTTGCCGCCGGTACTGCACAAGCTAAAGGCCGAAGGCTATTTCTTAGTGGGGCTGGAACAAACTACCAATTCTCAAAACATTCACACCTACGCCTTTCCACAAAAGATGGTGCTAGTGCTTGGAAATGAGCGTCTTGGCCTTTCCGAAGAAGAATTGGCCTGCCTTGATGCAGTGGTGGAGATTCCCGTTTGGGGACTTCCCTACAGCTATAACGTTGCCACCTCTGGGGCGATGGCCTTGTATGAGTACTGCCGCCAATGGCCCAATGGATAAGTGGTTAGCAGCAAGCCGAAGATGCTGTTCCACTAGGCTTGTATTACCAATACCCACCACGGTTGCTGCTTGCAAATCTAGCTCCATGAATGGGACGGTTTGTGTGTTCGGAGCCCAACTAGCCTTCAGCGCTGGTGGGTCATCGCGGCTTTGCCGCTGGACACCACCCTCCACCCTACTACGCACGGTATGAAAAAAGCCTGCGGTACTTTTCGGTAACGCAGGCTTTATCGAGGAAACGTTAGGCGTTCCGCCTAGCGAATAAGACTACCACCGAGAACCTTCTGGCTGCCGGTGTTGCAACAGTGCAGCACTTTTGCGAACAAGGTCCACAAACTCTGCCCGATAGCCTCCCTGGTCGCTGCCTTGATTGGCGGCGGCCACTTCCGCTACAAAGCCAGGGGTCAAATCGCCACGGTAAGGGCTGCTACGCAGCAACATGCCATAGCCTGCCACCGAAGCAGCAAACTGAAAGTCCGACGAGGCCTGGCCAAACTTTTTCGCCTTGTCTTTCATCACATACTCTCGCAACTCGCTAACATCGGCCGTTGGCTTTTTAAAACGCAGCTTTACCGTTAGCAGCTCGCCATTCTTTGCGGCATCTGAAAGCTCACGAGGCTTGCTCGTCTCTTCAGGCCCTTTCGCAGGAACTGCGGATTCGGCCGCACCTGCTACGGTCTTCTGGTACTTCAGCGGTTCTTCCATCGGCTTTTTAGGTTCGTCACTGCCTACGTCTGCACCTACACGTACCAGTTCATACAGCGCGGTGACTGTGTGCCCCGCACCGATATCGCCGGCATCTTTCTTATCGTTGGCAAAGTCTTGTGCCGCCAAGGCCCGGTTTTCATAGCCGATCAAACGATAGCCAGCAATCTCTTGCGGATTGAACTCGATTTGGATCTTCACATCCTTGGCAATCGTTGTGAGCGTTCCGCTGAGTTGTTCCACAAGGACCTTGCGAGCTTCGCGCAGACCGTCGATGTAGGCGTACACGCCATTCCCATGATCGGCCAGACCTTCCATCTTGGCGTCTTGCAAGTTCCCTTCGCCAAAGCCGAGTACTGTCAGAAACGTTCCCCCTTGGCGTTTCTCTTCAATCAGTTTGACCAGGGCTTCATTACTGGTGATCCCCACATTCAAGTCGCCATCGGTGGCTAGGATCACACGATTGGTCCCCTCCTTAAGAAACCCTTGGGCGGCTTGTTCATAAGCTAGGACGATGCCTGCACTGCCGTTGGTCGAGCCACCGGAAGCAAGTGCATTGATTACCCCCTGAATCTTCTCCTTTTGATCGCCGCTGGTCGCTGGCAAACGCAAGCTCGTATCGCCGGCATAAGTCACAATCGAAACTCGATCGTTTTCCGTTAGCTGCGAAACGAGCAACGTTAGTGCCTGCTTCAAAAGTGGCAGCTTGTTCTCATCGGCCATCGAGCCAGAGACATCCACCAGGAAGACCAGATTGCTGGCGGGGCGTTTGGCAACTTCGATTTCGCGTCCCTTCAAACCGACACGCAATAGCCAGTGCCCTTTTCGCCAAGGACAATCAGCCAATTCGATATCTACCCGAAAAGGATCGTCTCCTTCTGGCTGTGGGTAGCTGTAGTTGAAGTAGTTGATCAGCTCTTCAACACGGACGGCATCCACAGGCGGAAGCGAACCTGCCGTCAAAAACCGGCGAACGTTGGCATAGGAAGCAGTATCGACATCCACCCCAAACGTAGATAGCGGAGCTGCGAATGGGGATTGCGGAGCGTTTTCCACGAGCTTGGCGTACTGCTCTCGCTGAACTTGTTGTTCAAATTTCCAGTGCTGTTTGGCTTCGCCATCGCTAATACCTTCAGACTCATACTCATAACCATAGCCATCTGATTTTCCGGTACGAGATTCCTTGCGAGAGGCCCCCTTGGCCCCGTCTGTAACCGCAAGTGCCAACACATCACCGCGCGGCTGAGCACCATTACTGTCTGAGCCGTTTTGCGGACCATTATCACCACTCTTTTTAGCTCCCTCCTGCCCGCCTTGCTTGCCATTGGCGACGTTTGGAGACGCATACCGCTGGCCATCGACCTGCGACAATGGCTCTCGAGACGCAGGCATGGCACTAGCCAACACAACAGGTTTGCCTTCTTCGCTTCCGCCACGCGGGTTTATGCCTTGGCCTTGTCCTTCGCCATACAAACCGTCTGCAAGAATCACTCGGCTGCGGACCGAGTCTGACGCAAGAGTAGACCGCTCCTCGGTCTCACCGCGAGGCTTTGATCGCGCCGCTGTAACCTCACCCAGTGGAGCAGCGGGTGCGGGCACCACAAAGGCATCGATCACAGGAGATTTCTCGCTGGCTAAACCATCCGAACCGTTAACAGGAAGCGGGACCCTGACAGGCCGTCTCGCCGATTCATTTCCAGCACCATCGGGGTCTGGCCCCTGATCGAATGGATTGGGATCACTAAAGTATTGAGCAACCATCGGAGGTTTCTTCTGGGTTGTATATTGCCCCACAACAACCGCCACGACGCCGCAGCCGGCGATCGTTAGTATCGATGCCAGCCAGCTTCCGGCCGAGCTACCCCGCTTGCGCGAGGCTGGTAACTCTGATGACCTTGTTTCCTCAGTTTTTTCTGCACTATTGCCCTGCAACTTGCCCATGATTGTATTCCTTAAATCGCTGCCGGCGGAAGGCAAAGCATCACGCTGAGCCCCCTCGCGCAGTAGCTGCGCCAGTTTTGGATCGGATTCGAACGGCAACTCATCGTGGGATGCCATAACGGTTATCTCCTAACTCTTTCAAGTCTTCTCTTCATTCTTAGTTACCAAGCTCGCATGCACTGCCTGGAAACGGAGGGACGTCCTGTGCAGAAGTCCCGCCGCTTTCACGTAGTGTCAGCATTCGCTGTTTGCTATTAGGCTCGTGCGACCCCAACATCTTCTAACCACGATTTGACCTCTGGATTTTGTCGCAATGTCTGCAAGGCGCGATGGGCAAGGACTCGCACGTACTTGTCGGTGTGCCCCGTGATGCTGGCGATCTCACGATAGGTGAATCCCTCACACCACAGCAGCACCACCTCACGCTGTGTTGTTCCTAACTTGTTGGCCAAACTCCAAAGCCGATCACACAACTCAATGCGTTCCACCTGCTCGGCCGGATTGGGCTCACGCGAGAAGGCGAAGGTTACGCCCCCTTGTTCATCAAAGTCCACCGCGGGCTGGTTTTGCTCAACTCGCACAACGCTGCGACGTTGCAAGTCGATCACGCGATTGCGACAGACACGAAACAGCCAAGCCCTTGCCCCTGCACCAATCTCGGCCGACGACTGATCGCAAAGTTGTAGAAAGCAGTGCTGCACAACATCGCGGGCAATGTCATCCAGGCCCATCAATCGCAGGGCATACCGTAACAAGGGACGCTCGTTTTCTTCCAACTGAGCAAGGACCCAGGCCTGGTGCGCAGCAGGCCCCTCCTCCAATTGCGTTTGCTGGACGTTCATCACGCTTGTCACTCCGTTGTCGACTAGTTCGCCAGAAAGGGAGTTCGGATTCCCCGGCCCCTGCGAATCTCCCCTCATTATGGACAACGCACGAGAGCCCCAAGCGTTACAGGTCGCTCAAAAAGATTTTGCACCCTAAAGTCCTATAAACCCGAAGCTTTCCTGCCTAACACCTTACCTGAAAAGTACTTAGGGCCATCTCGCGGCCAGCAAGCGACGTGCTAAAATGCAGGCTATGACTCTGCATTCCACCACAGCCGCTTCGTCCCGCTTGGGTCCTCTTCGCGTTGCCATCCTGGGAGGTGGCATTTCTGGATTGGCCGCCGCGTTACGGCTAAGTGAGCTTCGGCCTGACGTTCAAATCACCTTGATGGAGTCCACGGGGCGCGTGGGGGGCATCCTCAAGACGATTCGCCGCGATGGTTACCTTGTCGAGCGAAGCGCTGACATGTTCACCACACGTGAGCCTTGGGCACTTGACCTGTGCAAGCGACTGGGGATCGAAAATGAGCTTGTCGAGACGAATGCCAAGTTTCGTCGGGCGTTTGTCGTACGCAAAGGAAAGCTTGTCCCGGTCCCTGAAGGCTTTACGCTGATGTCTCCGGCCAAGATTTGGCCGATCGCGACGACTCCGCTGCTAAGCCCCTTTGGCAAACTACGACTGGCCGGTGAAGTTTTGGTGCGGCGCAAAAGGTCGGCTGGCGACGAAAGCCTAGAGTCGTTTGTGGTGCGGCGGTTTGGGCGTGAAGCATTCGACCGTTTGGTGCAGCCCTTGATTGGCGGAATCTATACGGCCGATCCTTCCAAGCTTAGCATGCAGGCCACGATGCCCCAGTTTCTGCAACTTGAGGAACAATTTGGCAGCTTGATCCGCGGGATGCGAACGCAGCAGAGCGAAAAGAAAAAGAATACAGGTTCGGGTGCGCGATACGGCCTCTTTGTGGCACCACGCGGAGGCATGGGGCGATTGCCCGAAGCGATTGCAAGTCGCTTACCGCCAGGAACGATTCGCTACAACACCGCCGTGAATCGGCTGACCCACGATACGATCCAAGATGGATGGCAAGTCTATTGCAACGGCAAGGAACAGCCCGAGCAATTCGATGCGGTCATCATGGCCACACCAGGCCCGGTAATGACACAGCTGTTATCGCCTGCCATGCCGAAGCTTGGTTCACTGCTTGAAAAGTGCGAGCACGCTGGCTGTAGCGTTGCCGTACTTGGCGTTCGCCGTGATCAAATCGCGCATCGGCTCGATGGCTTTGGATTTGTGGTTCCTGCCATTGAGCGGCGCCGAATCCTTGCAGGCAGCTTCACCAGCATGAAGTTTGATGGCCGAGCGCCAGATGGATCGGTACTGCTACGCGTGTTTGTCGGCGGAGCCCTTCAACCGGCCCTGGCGAAACTGCCTGATGACGAGATTCAAAAGATCGTGCTGGAAGAATTGGACGCTTTAATTGGGCTCAAGGGGAAGCCGCAATTCTTTGACGTGGTACGTTGGCTGCGGGCGATGCCGCAATATCACGTGGGACATGTGGACCGCGTTGCCGAACTAAAGCGGGTCGCGGACATCATCCCGGACCTGGCAATTGCGGGCAACACGCTGGAAGGCGTGGGCGTACCATTCTGCGTTCATACCGGCGAACTTGCCGCCGAAAAGATTGCGAAGAACCTACCGCAGCGAAACTAGTCGGTCATCAGATCTGATCGACGAGCTTGGCCGAAGTTGCGTCGACAACAAGATTCTGCGGAACGCCAGCCGAGGCAAAGATCCAATCACTGCCAGCATTTGCGGAGGCAGTCAAACTTGTAGGAGGCGAATTGCTTTGCAGCAATTGTTTAGCAAGATCTTGTAAAGCGGGGTCACTCGCCAGAATGTTTTGAATGTCGGCCTGGTTAGCATGGTCACCCACCGCCACATCCCCCAGCGCATCAAGCGACAGGGTAAACGGCGAATCGAGCGTGATGCCGCGCTGCTGCAGCGCTGACTTGATCGCCGCTTGAAGGTTATCAAGCCCTTGCTGCTGGGCGGCTGTCACGGGCTTTACCGGTGGAACCGCTGCCGGAGCGGCAGACGCTCCTGTGGCAGTCGCCGCGGATTCTTCTCCGCCAGACAACAGATGCTGCGCAAACGAAAGGCTATTCGAGACCCCTTTACGGCCCAAATTTCCTATCGACTTTGCAAACTCGCCCACGCCGGGCAGGATTTCTAGCATCGCAACGACTCGCTAAAACGGAAGTTCTTTTTGGGTGACTAGCTGCCAGCAGCTGAGCACCGCGAAGTGAGTTTATTGCTTCACCTCTGTCGGCTGTATCGGAATTGGGCGGAACCGAGCCTAACAAAATCCTTACGTAACCCGGATTTTCACCCCAAATCGCCAAATCGTTAAGCGCTGGCAGGAAGAGGGTTCCCTTGCCTTGGTGGTCTGCGATAGCTACTATCTGCCGCGCCGACGACTTCGCTTGTCGCGACTGTCCCTAGCCAGAAATCGCTGCCATGTCATCGCCACGCCGGGAGCTACCATTCATCTTTTCCATTGCTGCACCGCGCAAGCAGGATGCAGCCGATGCGCGCGTCGCCCGAGAAGCCAAACGCTCCGAAGGGAGCTACTACACGCGTGAAGACGTGGCGCAAACACTCGTTCGGCGTACGCTGGCTTATCTGCCTACCGAACTAAAGATGCCGCGAGTTATGGACCCGGCTTGTGGAACCGGCGTGCTGCTTGTGGAAGCCTATTTGCAGTTGGTGCAGCGTCTGCCAACGATGCCAACGCTGAGCGAGCGGATCGAACTGGCCAAAGCATGCCTGTTTGGAATCGACCAAAACGCCTTCGCCATCAGTACGGCCAAAATGACCTTGGCAACCGCCATCCTTGGAAGCGAATTCAAAGCGGATCGTGTGGCTGAAATCTCGCGAGAACTTACGGGCAATATCCGCTGCGGCGATGCTTTACTTTATCCGCTAGAAGCCCTACTTACCCTGAATGAAATCGACCTAGGACCTTCGCTGGAACTGCGCGGGTTTGATGTGGTCCTTAGCAATCCACCGTACAAGAATATTCGTCAAATCGCCAAAACGCACGGCCCTCAGATGCAAAAACATCTGCGAGAAACCTATCGCTGTGCACAAGGGAGCTTTGACCTGTACATGCTGTTTGTGGAAAGAGCATTTGAATTGCTCGCCCCACAGGGAATTGCGGGGATGCTAATTCCCAATCGCTGGACAACCGCCCAGTATGCAAAACCGGGCCGTGAGCTTTTGCTCAAACAGACCCAACTTCATGAGGTACTCGACCTCTCTTCGCTGGCGCTGTTTGAGCAGGCTGATGTTTATCCGCAAATCATCCTGTTTCAAAAGCAACCACCAACTGTGGATTCCAAGGTCCGCTTTCAAACCATTTCTTCCGCTTTGGAACTGGGGCGCCTGTTGCGAGACAGCGAACCTACCCTCCTGCAAAGCGAACTATCCTCGAAGCGGATCTCGTTTGCGGCCTCGGACGTATCGATTGCTCCGCTGCTAACGCGAGTTGCTACTCAGCCACTTAGCCAGCGTGCTCGCCTTGTTAGTGGCATGTCGGGCTTTGCATCCCAGCATCTATTGGCTGCCACGCAAGAGGCCGACTCTACGGAAGCGAAGCAACTTGCGGAAGATTCTGCTTGCCCGTTAGTGGTCAGCGGCAACCTAGATCGTTATCACATTCGGCCAGGGAATGTCCGCTACATCAAGCACGACTTTCGCAGCCCCATTGTCAACTTGAACCACGTTGGCATTTCGCCGCAAAAACGGAGGCTGTTCACACAACCGAAAATCTTGGTGGCAGGACTGAGCAAGCAATTAGAGGTCGCCTACGACCAGCAAGGTTTGGCAATTGGCGTGCAAGTCTTTGCGATTACCAACTGGAAGGATGATCCCTTTTGGTTGTTGGCCATGCTCAATTCACGACTGGTCACACTTTGGTATCGAGAGCAATTTGCCGGCAAACAGCTTAGTTGCGGCTACGTTCCGATCAACAAGGGACCGCTTGGCGAAATCCCTTTGCCGGTGTTATCTGCGGGTTGCACCGAAGACGAACAGATTCAGCACCAACAACTTGCGGCACTCGGATGGAAACGGCACCATGAATCGCCATTTTCGCCGAATGCGCTCGCACTCGATCAACAGATCGACAATCTGGTGGAGCGGCTGTTTCACCTCCGTGACGAAGAAAGCCGACAACTGCAAACCCGCCATCAAGAATTACTGGCCACCCTCAGAGCCAAAGCTGCCTAGCGGGCAAAAAGCTAAACAGCCAATTTCCATTCAGCGAACGCGGGACTTAGAACCGCAACACATAGCGCAGTTGCCACAGGCCAATCGCGCCGCAGACTAAATTCGCCAGCCATACGATATAAGGTGGAAGCTCCCCAGACTTGGCTTGATCCAGGCCGTAGGCGAGCAGCGGATAATAGAAAAACAGAATCGGCAGGAAGCAGACTCCAAACGTGGTCATATAGTCAGAATTGCGCAGCCGTACGGCCAAGGGAGCACCAATCATCACAAAGCACAAACAGCTAAAGCCGCTTGCGTAACGTCGCCAAGGCTCGGTCCTCAAACGATGCAAGCGGGCAATCCCGCGGCGAATTTCATCACGTCGCAAATTCCAGCTAGGATCATCCATCTCGCGAACTTTTCCTGATGCCAGAAAGAAGGCTGCTTCGCTGGCATAGCGTTGGCGGAACTGTTCGATCTTTTCTACCTGCTCCTTAGTCTCACCAGCAATTTGTCGCAGGGGCAAGTGAGCCGGACTTGTTGGCCCCTGCCCTTTGGTTGAGGCAAACGCAAGCGGAATTTCTTGCGTAACAGGACCAGGCCAATGTCCTTTTACGTTGTCGCCTGCTTCGTACTCCGAGTCGATCAATAGCAAACTGAGCGTTCCCTTGGTGAGGTCCGATTTCAGCTCGGCCTCGGCGGCAATCACATTAAGAGGAGGCGTGTTATCGTTGATCCGCAGTTTGATAACCGGATTCATCAACTTGCGTCCCACGACATGACTCACATGAATCGAGAACCGCTCATTCTGATACGAGTGCCGCGTGCGAAGCATGCCGTACGCAATCTCTTCAACCGATTGAATGACGACGCGATGAACGCCGGCATAGCCCCAAGAGAAGGCAATGTCATTAAGCCAAACGGCAACCAGGCTTAGAAGAAACGCCAGGATGAAACCCGGACGCAGCAGAATGAATGGAGAAACGCCCAGCGATTTGGCGGCAATGATTTCGTTGTCCGACGAGAGACGCCCGTACACCAGACACACCGCAAACAGAATCGAAGCGGGGACGGCAAAGGCGAGTGCGGTCGGAAGCAAATAGGGAACCAAGCGTAGCGTTGGCAGCAGACCAAGCTGCATGTTCACAGCCTCTTGTCCAACGCCGATGAGCATCATCAGGAAGGTGAAGCCAAACAGCGTGAAGCTAAATATCTTCAGCAGTTCCGCAACAACGTAGCGAGTGATTAACGCCATATCCTGCTGAGCATCGGCGAATCGCCGCTTTCCGTGAAACTTTTTTGAGCAATTTTTCGGGCAAACTTCAGGTTGGGCAGAGTTCCTAGGCTGCATAGCCGTCGACCACGGGGGACGATTCCTTCTCAGCCGATGCAAGGTAACAAACGGTCGCCCCGCCCCAAACCCCGATTTCTGAACCGGGGTCGGTTTGTAACGCCGATCGCCCCCTCCTCGCCCCCTAACATCGAGGCTCAACCTATAATGGTGCGAGGACTGTCGTAGCAGCGGGCCGCTGACCTTCGATTTTCAACGAATGCTTCCCTGTGGGCTGGAAACCATGAGCTATCAAATTCAATGTCCGCAGGGGCACATCCTGGAAGGCGATCCGGCCCAGGCACGCCAAGTTTGTAGCTGCCCTTATTGTGGAACGCCGTTCTACATGCCGGACCCGCCGGCAATGCCCGGACCACCTGCTGGCTACTATCCTCCTGGACCTGGCCAACAGTTTCCGCCGCAGCCCTATGTGCCAACGCAGCCAGGGTTTACGACAGCAGCACAAACGCCCCCCGCTTGGCCAACAGCACCTTCACCAACGCCCCCGACAACGGCTCCGGGCCCACGATCTAGTGTTCTACCGTCGGATTTGCTCCCTCCCGGAGCGGCTCCATCGGGCGCTAATGCGGGGACGCCAAGCCATTTTCCTCCCACCTTTTCTCCGAAGGCTCCTCAGGAAGCGCCGGCAACGGCAGCCCCCCCTGCCGAGGAGCAATTGCTGCACATCCCCTGTCCGCGAGGCCATATCCTAGAAACGCCCATGGATATGCTGCAAACGTTGGTTGCTTGCCCCACCTGCAACGAGCAGTTTGTGCTGCGAAACGAGGACTCGCTGGAATTCAAGGAAAAAAAGGCCCGTTTGGACATGTTGGCCGAAGAAAAGCTGGGCAAGACCTGGCTTACCTGGGCGATTGTGGCCGTAGCGGTCGTTGTTTTAGGCCTTTTAGGGCTGATGATCGCCTCCGCCTTGAATGAGACGAAAGTCTAACGAACCGTCCACAACGGCAGCGGGCTTCTACCAAGTACGAACGCTGCTGGTTAAACTTGAGGACCCTGTGGAACCCCGTTGGTTTCCGCGTTCTTCTTGTTTGGTTTGTGGCGAATAAGTTCCATGTCTAGTGACCCTTCCTCGGCCTCTCTCGAAAACAAATCCTCGGCTCCTGCAGCAGGTGCAACGCCCGCTGCAACCCAAGTGTCGACGGAAGGCGATTCCAAGCGTGGTCCGCTAAACGCCGCTCGGCGTCCTGCCGGCGCTCCCACCAGCGGTGGCAAGCCTAGCGGTCCTCCCGGCGCACGCCCCAAGCGTGAGCGTCCGCCGCGTGGTGAAGGTGCCCGCAGCGAAGGGGGCAACTCGGAAGATGGCAAGCCCGATGATGGAACCGACATTGTTCCACGCAAGCCAAAGTTTGATACCGGCCCCAAGCCAGCGATCCCTGTTCCAAGCCGTCGCGGCCCACTCTCGGATGACCTGCAAGCCGAGATCGACGCAGCCTTGGGGGGCCTTTCGCTAGATGCGATTGTCGCCGCCGAAGGGAAGTCGAGCAGTCCCACGCTGGAAAGCGAAACGCGGATGCGCGTGCAAGTCGTTGACGTGCATGGCGACAACGTATTTGTGAACCTTGGTGGCAAGAACCAAGGCGTTTGCTCGGTGCGTCAATTCACCACTCCGCCTGCTGTGGGTGACATGCTGGATGTGATCGTCGCCAGCTTCAATCGTGAAGACAACCTGTATGAAGTCCGCGTACCGGGCGGCTCTGTCGTTTCGGGCGACTGGAACAATATTCAAGAAGGCTCCCTTGTGGATGCTCGCGTCACTGCGGCCAACACGGGTGGTCTGGAATGCCAAGTCGGCAACCTTCGTGGTTTTATTCCGGGGGGCCAAGTGGGCCTGTACCGGGTTGAAAACCTGGGGGACTTCGTTGGTCAGAAGCTGATCTGCGTTGTGACCGAAGCGAATGAACGCCGTGGCAACTTGGTGCTTAGCCGACGTGCCGTCCTGGAGCGTGAGAAGGAAGAGTCCAAGAAGGAAACCCTCTCGAAGTTGCAAGTTGGCGAGATCTTTGAAGGTGTGGTTCGCAAGATCCACGACTTCGGTGCATTTGTCGATTTGGGAGGCGTAGATGGCCTCATTCACATTAGCCAAATGAGCTGGGACCGCGTCAAGCATCCAAGCGAAGTGGTTGCCGAAGGCCAGAAGGTTCGCGTACGCATCGAGAAGATTGATTCTGCCACTGGCAAGATCTCGTTGTCGCTGAAGAATCCTGAAGAAGATCCTTGGGCCAATGTTGAGCAGAAGTTCACCGTGGGCTCAATCGTGCGTGGCCCAATCACCCGCCTTGCTCAGTTTGGCGCATTTGTTCGCATTGCTCCTGGTGTGGAAGGTCTGATCCACATTTCGGAACTGGCACATCACCGTGTCTATGCCGTGCAAAATGTCGTTCAAGAGGGACAAGAGGTCGAGGCCAAGGTTCTCGCCGTTGATTCCGATCAGCAGCGAATCTCGCTCTCTCTCAAGGCCACCCTGCAGAAGGCTACCAAAGAAGAGACCAAGCCTGCCGAAGAAGCTCCTGATGAGCCACCACGTCCCTTGGCAGTGCCTAAGCGTCGCGGGCCGCTCAAGGGTGGCACAGGCAAGGGCTCCGGCGGTGAGTCGTTCGGCCTGAACTGGTAACCATCTGTCGGCCAGCGATTTTTCAACAAACTCCAAGAGGCTTCCTTAAAAAAGGGAGCCTCTTTTTTTATTGCCCGGTTTCCGTTTTCACTCGCGGGTTTGTTGTCGCCCTGCACTTTCCCGATTGGCGTAGGGCTGGCATGGGACTGCTATCACAAGGTGATGCCGGCGCAAAAAAATGCCCCCGAAACAACGTATCCCAGGGGGGGTAGGATTTTGTCGTTATTCCGGGAGCGATTGGACGGTCCGTCGCAGCGGCATCCTTGCCGCCGCCACGGTCCATGGGGAATAAGAAAAGTTGACGAGGCGTGTCCTTCGCATCCATGCTCCAGACATTGCTTCGCAAACCGCAGAAGCCTCTTGATTGCTCAAGCGACTTCCTGATGCAGGTTAGGCTCTTCTTCCCCGATTAATTGGCAGTCTTAGTCGGTCGACGCCACACAAGAAACCGCAGCGAGAATCCTTCTCACCAACTGGTGTCCAAGTGACGTGCGGGGAGAATACGGCATTGCTGAAAACGGGTCAAGCCTGATTTCCCACTGCGTCCGCCCGCATTTTTCTCGATGCAATCGATTTAATCGCTACGATTCCAACGGACAAAAAAATAAATATTCTCGGTTCGCGGGCGACAGCATTTTGCAAGCTACCGTTGCCTAGCCGTTGAGAGCGGAACCTTGCGCACGCCGGTGAACGATGCCTGTACAAGTGTGACGCATCACGAGATGGATCTACCAAGTCCTTGCCATTTGCTAAATGTTGTTGCCATGAATGACTCCTTAGGCCACGTGCTACTCGTTGACGACGACCTAGCCATCGTGCGCCTATTGCGCAAGTGGCTGGAAAGTGCCGGCTATCGCGTCTCCGAAGCCTCCAATGGAATCGATGCGCTACAGTTGATTGAAAGAGAGTGCCCCCAGTACTTGATCTCGGACTGGGAGATGCCGTGCATGGATGGGCTGGAGCTGTGTCGCCTTGTGCGGCAGCGTGAGTCCACCAACTACCTCTTTACGATCTTGCTAACGGGGCGAGCCTTTCCCAATGACATCATCGCTGGCCTCGATGCCGGTGCGGATGAGTTCATTAAGAAGCCCGTTGACCGCGCCGAATTGCTGGCACGTCTGCGTAGCGGCTCGCGGGTTATCGCGTTAGAAAAACGCCTCCACCAGATCGCCAACATCGACAGCCTGTCGGGCCTTCCCAATCGGAAGAGCTTTATGACACATCTCGATCGTGAGTGGGCACGTTCGATTGATTACAAGATCCCGCTGTCGATGGTCATGCTCGACATCGACTTTTTCAAGCGGATCAACGACATTCACGGCCATCAGGTGGGAGACGAAGTCATCCGCCAAGTATCGGCCACCCTACGCAAAGAAACCCGCGACCTCGATTTCCTCGGCCGTTACGGCGGCGAAGAGTTTTGCCTGTTTCTACCCGAGACGGCCGAAGCCGGTGCGCACATTGTGGCCGAGCGGATCCGCGAAGCGCTCGCGAACACGCAAGTACTGACGCCAGAGGGTGCTCCATTACCAGTAACCGCCAGTTTTGGCGTAGCGCAGCGGATGCAGGATACTCAGTCGACACTTCAGCTGATTCACATGGCCGACCAAGCGTTGCTTGTCGCCAAACGATCCGGCAGAAATCGCACCGTCAGCTTCCACGCTCTCAGCCAGCCAGCCCTGCCCAACAGTGTTGACAATCAAAACCCCGCAGAGCTTCTCGCAGGTGTCGTCGCACGCTCGGTGATGACCTCGATCGTGTCATCGCTTCCACAAGATGAAACCTTAGGAACGGCCTCTCGCTTTTTCCTGAGGTTCCGCATCAGTTCGGCCCCCGTCGTCGATCAAGATGGCCGGCTTGTTGGCATGCTGTCCGAAAAGGACATTATGTCGCTGATGCTCAGTCCGAACTGGTGGGAGCAAAAGATTAGCTCCGCCATGGCCACTAATTTTGTTTGCTTTGATCAGCAAAGCCCGGCCGCAACGGTTTATGAATTCCTCTGCAATGTAACACTGCGTAGTGTCGTCATCGTTAATGAGGGGCGTCCGGTCGGCATTATCAATCGTGGCAACCTCCTCCGGTTCTTCATCAATATGTTGGCGGCCGATCGCGGCATGGCCGACTGGATTGATGAAAACGAAGATCCCATCGAGTCTGCCCACGGCGGCGACCATTCCCATCACCGTCGCTTCAAGCAAACGGTAGATGCCATGGCCGAAGAAGCCAGCGGAATGCGACAACTATTAAACACACCGACAAGTGAACTAGTGCCGTGCATCGTGGGTGGCGCATCACGCATGCAAGAGTTGGCTAACGACTTGCTGGCAATCTCTCACTACGTAAATTCCGTCCTGCAACTTCCCTCGGTGGAGTGCCCGGTGGCCCTTCCGAAGATTGCCGGTGCCAACCCAGCCACGCAGGGCCTTCACTCTCTGGTCCAACATCCCGTGATCGCTTTTACGGGCGATTCCACCGCAGTATCCGCTGCCACAACACACTTGCGAGCCGACTAGTTGGGGCCCCTCCCCTTTCAGCTAGGCCAGCGATGCGAGCCCTTCGGTAAGCATCTCACACACTTCTGGTGATGATTCCGTGCCCACGGAAAGGCGAATCGTTCCGCCGGTAATGCCAAGCTTTTCACGTTCGGCCGCAGAAAGACCACGATGGCTGGTCGTATCAGGATGGCTAAGCGTCGTATTGAGCTCTCCCAGCGATGGACAAAACGGAATTCGTTTGGCCGACGCAATGAACTGATCTGCAGCGACTCGGCCACCGGCCAGTTCAAACGTGACCATCGTTCCAAAGCCCTGCGAGAACTGACGCTGCGCTAACGCATGGTCGGGATGACTGGAAAGCCCCGGATAATAGACCTTGCGCACTGCCGCTTGTTTCGAAAGGAACTCCGCAGCCACCAAGGCGTTTTGGCATCCACGCTCAATACGCAAGTGCGCTGTCGCGAGCCCCCGACTTGCAAGCCAACAATCAAAAGGACCTGCCGACATTCCCCAGGTAGATACGGTGGCTGCAAGCCGGCCGAACGCCGACTTCGTTCCTCCGACATAACCCAGGATCACATCGCTATGGCCATTGAGCGTTTTAGTCAGGCTCTCCATCACCAGATCCGCCCCGAGTGCAAGCGCCTTACAAACTGGCGGAGAGGCAAAGGTGTTGTCGACCAGTAACAAGGCACCAACCTGGCGACAAAGTGCCGCAAGGGCGCTGACATCTGCCACCTCTAAAAGCGGGTTGGCAATAGTCTCTACAAGCACAAGCTTCGTCCCGGCTGTAATCGCCGCCTTGGCCGCCGCGATATCTTGCAGATCTGCTAACTCTACCTGTACGCCTAGTCGGGCAAGCTCTCCCCCGAGCACATGCGTACGTCCATACAGCCGTTTGGCAAACACCACTTTGTCGCCCGCAGACACATGCGCAAGCAATGCCGCCGATAAAGCCGCCATGCCCGAACTAGTGATGATGCCGACCTCTGCCCCTTCGCGCGTATTAATGGCCGCAGCGAGTGAATCCCCATTGGGGTGCCCATCTCGCTGATAGACATAGCCAGGCATCGACTTGCCAAGGATGGCATCTGCCTGCGCTGGTGATTCGCACTCCCACACGGATGCCAAAACCAAGGGCTCTGCGTGGGGATGGGTTGTCGCCGCGGCGGAAGAGGCACGCTTAGAGGGGGAATCCGAAGGGCCTTGAGTACCAGACATCACTTGTTTCCTTCTACCTACCGCGATGGCGTCTCGCCAAAAACCGAGGTGTGTGGCGAAAAAAGGGTTCGAAACGCACCCCTTGTTTCGAATATAATCCAGTCTGCTCCCAAACGGTGGGAGGGAACACCTTTTGATCGTCGATTTTGTGGCAGGTTGGCAGAGTACTGGGCCACTTGGGATATGCGGAGCATTCGAATGTTCAACCAGCAAACAATTACACGGCACTTTTTGACGGCACTGGCGATGCTTCTCGCATTGGCAATACTCGCCGGTGACCGCGCCTTGGCAGCTCCATTCGTGCCGGCTCGTGATGCGCAGTGCGTGGCCTTTTCGCCTAGTGGCAAGCAGGTAGCCACGGCGATTTCCGGCCTCGCAGATGACTCATTCCCACCTCGCCCACATCCGGATGTTCGCAAGTGCGCCGTGATTGCCATTTGGGATGTCGAAACCGGAAAACGGTTGCAGCGACTGGAGACCTTTGGAGATATCACCAAGCTGGCCTTCTCGCCCGATGGTTCACTGCTGGGTTATGCAAGACTGTTCTATACCGGTGAAGGACTAGCCCTGCACGAAGTCCGCTTGCTGAATGTGGTGTCCGGTAAAACCGCCCGCATTTTGGAACGCTGCCATGCTTTTGACTTTTCGCCAGACAGCAAGTCGATCGCGGTTCAAAGCCGTACCAAGGGGGCCATTTATCGTCTGGATGACTGGACGAAGGAAACCCTCCTGCCGCTGCTTGGGGGTGGACAAGGGATCCGGTTTTCGCCCGCCGGTGATATGATCGCTGCGATCATGAGTGTTGAAGGACAATATGCGATTCGCCTCTGCGATCCTGCAAATGGCAAACAGATTGCACAGTCCCGTTTGCTGGCGGAGCCTTTTTACTCCCTCGACTTTTCCTTCGACGGGATGGAGCTCGCCTCGGGACACTCCGGGGGCAACGTTCTGGTTTGGGAAGTCCCCAGCCTCGACTTCCATCGTCGTTTGCAAACGGGCAACCCAGCACATGCTCATCCTGCATTCTCTCCTGACGGTCGTTTTCTAGCGGCCATTTGCCAAGGTACCGGCGATGTCGTCTTTTGGGACGCAACCGGAAGCACGGAAGCCCAGCGATATACCTTTGAACGAGGCACGTTTAAGACGCACCTCTTTCGGGACGCCGAAGAACGTGTACGGCCCGAAAAAGATCCCGCGCGGCTTGCGTTCTCTCCAACGGGCGAAGTATTTGCCGTCGGATGCTATGGCGGAATGCTGCGACGCGTAGACGGGGGCACCGAAGTCCGCCGGTTTGAAAACTAAGTCGCGCCGACGAACGGATTGGCGACAATCAATCCTCGGAGAGGAACGACTGGCCTGCAACTAGCACGCGATAGGCCCAGCGCAAGTCCTCACGAGCGAGTAGTAGATAAATACTCGCGCCCAATGAAACCGCCAAAAGTAGCTCACCTGCGGCAACTGCGGCCGTATTGGCTGGCCATGTCTTTTCCAGCCATCCAACGAGTGTCCAAACGCTGACTGCCATCAAGGAACTGCTACGCAGCGGCCGTAAGCAGGTCTGCAAGACCGGCATGGGACTCACGCCACAAGACCGTAGCCCAAACCACAAGTACGGGATCGTAATCACAACCAATGTTGCCAAGGTATAGCCATAGGCGATCCCCTCCCCCTGCATCACCAGTGCATCCTGGGGCAAACCACCCGCGGATTGCAACCTGGCAAAGAAATAGCCAGCCAGCATCCCTTGCGTCGCCAGTAGCGTACTGATGCCCGTATGCCACAGCAGCAGGCGAGCATGTCCCGCAGCCGAGAGGATCGGTGTCATTAGGTTCATCAGACCTAGACCAATAGCAGCCGGAGCAAGAATCATTAGCAGGTTGCCGGCGTCACTCCACTCTGCCCCTCCCAGCAAACGCATCAAAAGCGTTGATACCGACCATAGCCCCATCGCGGCCGGAAACAGCAAGATGGCGGTCAGACGAAAAAAACGCCCCGTCAACACAGCAAACGGACCCGAACCCGCCGTCGTTTGAGAAAGTGCTGAGAGTGCCACGCTTCCCAGCGGCATGGTCACTAGAAACACAATCCGCATTACCCAGCCCGAAGCTTGGCCGTAAAGTCCAAGCAATTCTGCGGCGGCCTCGCCGACTAGGAGCGGGATTAAGACACTAGGGATGTTTTGCCCCACGTAGTTGACCAGTTGGCTGGCCGAATAGAACAGTCCAAAACGCTGCGTGGCCTGCGTCGCTTCTGCGAGCACCGCAACTTCTTCGGCCTCGGTTGTAGGTGACTTCCCAGCCCAGGGACGCCATTGGCAAATCGCAAGTGCCATGACTGCGATCACCAATAGCTCGGCTACTTGCTGAATGACCAGCGCCCACACCCCTAGCCCCAGCGTTGCCGCCAAGACCCCAGCGGCACTTCCGCATAACAAACCACCTATCCGCGTTTTGGCGTTGTCCCCCATCCGCATCTCTTTTTCGAGCCGTGCGAGATGCAGATTCGCCAGCGCCGCCAGAAAAGAGGAAGCCCCCAGCGCTGCACCAATCCAGAGGAGACGATCCTCTTTCCAGAGCCAAGCCACTAATGGCATCGTCACCACTGACGCTGTGGCGGCAAGGCCTCCCCACCGCAACTGTACGCGAAAGAGCTTTGCTAGAAGGGTCTCGCTCGGCTGACGCAGCTGAACCAGTGCGGCCGCAAGGCCTAAGGTCGCAGCCATACGCGGCAGCATCACCCAAGGGGCGACCGCCGCCATGAGCCCATAGTCCGCAGGATGCAGTAGGCGATACAGAACTGCCAGTGTCAGGGCGCCAACAACTTGGCTAACGATCTGAGCAACTAGCAACGTACGCGACGCGTTGCCTACGGTCGCAGGCTTGCCTTGGCCCCCGCTCGGTGACGAAGGGATCGTGAATTCCGGTCGCTTTGCTTTGCGCTTCATGCCCATTCAAGCCAGCTGCGCGGAGAAGAAACCCAGCGGCCGAGCGACCCTAACCAAGAGCCTGGCCACCCGGCGGCGTGAAATCCTTTCACCGCAAGTTGGTCCTTAGAAGAGCAAAGATTCCGCAGTCCGGCAAGCGGATGGAGAAAACAGCCTACAAAACCAGCGTTTCCTCAGGAGAATTCACTGTGCCGCTAAGGTCTGCCAACTTGCGTTGGACTTGTTGTCCCTAGCGACACAGAGGGCACTCCCGAAGTGTGCGGAGGCGTATACAGGCGAGCGGAACAGACGACTTTCTAGGAGATGGCTGATCCATCCCCTAGGAAAGTTCGACTAGCGATCCTCGGGACCGACTTGATCCGGATCGTCTACCGTACGTGGTTGGCGAACGGCATTCGGATTTTGATCCAGTTCATTGAGGGTCGAGATGATGTTCTGTCCGGAAATCGCCTGGTTGTTGGCCAAAGGATTATTCTTGTTCTTCGCAGGATTGAAGAAGTCCGCCAGTTGCAAGAAGGCTGGCGACATCAACAAGATCAAAACCGCAGGAGCAAAGCAGAACATCAGCGGGAAAGTCAAAAAGACCGGCGTACGATTGGCAGACATCGTTGCCAATTGGCGGCGAGCGGTGCGGAAGTGATCCGCTTGATCCAGCAAAGAGCCCGAAAGGCTTGTTCCCAGATTGTCACCACGTGACAACAACGTTGCCACTTGGCGCACTTCGGGCGTATCGAGACGATTGGCAAAGTCTGTCAACGCAAACCGTAGGCTGTGAACCTCGGCATGACGCTTCATGATCTGTAGCTCTTCCGCCAAGGCAGGATAGCTAGTCAAGTTCTTCGAAACGTGATCAAGGCTTGCAGAAAGTGGCATGCCGCCCCCCAAGCACATGCTTAGCATGTCGAGCATGTCGGCCAAGCCATCGCCAATCTGGGCCAAGCGGGATTTACGCCGCATGTACACATACAGACGAGGAATAATCGACAGGAGCATGCTCAGGACGCCGCCACCGATCATGATCCGCCACGTTTGTTCACGTGGCGAGAAGACGGCCAGCAATCCAGCACAAAGCAGCGGGAACGTTAGCAGCAAAAAGCGGTAAGCATAAACGCTCGAGCGAGCCGTGGGGCTGTACAAGCCAGCCTGCTTGAGCATCTGGCCGAACTCGGCATGTTCCTTTTCCGACTCCGGCAACTGCGATGCCATCGCATCGGTCAAACTGCCAAAGACACCGCCATCTGATGCGCCGCGCATTGGCGGCAGCATTTCTTTCGGCTCAGGGCGACGCATCAACATGCGGATCAGCACCATGACGACCATCACGCCGCAGCCAATGGCGACCCACGTAATGGGCTTGCCCAGCAAACCAGGCCCAAATTGAGCCATCAGCTGATCGAGTTGGTTTAGCAATTGCGACATATTCTTCTACTTCTTGTCTTGAGCAGGTCACACCGAGAGAACCCTCGCGAAACGAGCGGCTCCCTTGTCTTACCAGCCTAGTAATTCGATTTCAGAATTCGCCAGCACCAGAATGCACCGATCACTTCCAGGCCGATGGCAACGCCAAGCAACCAGGGACCTTTTTCATTGGTCAGAAAGGCCTGTACATATTCGGGCTCTAGCCAAGTCAAAAGCCCCATCGCCACCACACCACCCACAGCCATGCCGATCGCCGACAAGCGGCTTCCCGACGTCACTGCCATCAAGTGATTGCGAACATCTTGACGATCCAAGGCCGAACGAGACATCCGCTCTGTCAGCAGCGAGAGATTACCACCCGCACGACGATGAACGACGACGGCCGTTGCAAACATTCGGAATTCCGACAGCGGAATGCGACGAACCATCCGGTTCATCACCGCAATCGGGGCCTGGCCCAGCTCAAGCTGTTGATAGGCATAGGCAAATTCGTCCCCCAGAGGACCTTTGATTTCTTTCGAGACAAGCTCGCACGCTTCCGACAGCGTTTGACCGCTACGTACGGCGTCGGCGATCGCTTGCAGGGCTTGTGGCAGTGCGCGACGCATTTGCCCCAGACGCCACCAGCGGATCACGCTGAAGTAAGTCAGTGGCAGCACGGCCCCCACCACCATTCCACCAGCAGCACCCAGCATGCTGTCAAACAGCACCAAAGGAATGCCACCACCGAGAATGATTCCACCAACGACAACCATCAGTGCGCCGGTAGCATCGAGACTGGTCCCCGACTCTTCCACCAAGCGATAAAACTTCTCGTTGAGATTCCCTTCAGGAATCTCCGGGATCAACTCCAAGCGACGCTTGGGCTCTTCACGCTTGCCCATCAAGTCGCGGATCAACAGGCCAAGGGCCGTGATCGCAACAGAGACCGAGACAAACGTGGCTGAAACGATAGCGATCTGTCCGATCATGCCAAGTCCTCCTCGATCATCATTTGGGCCGCAGCGTCACGCACCGGCAAATTGCTCAAGGGTCCAACGGCACTGTCGGGCGTCAGTTGACGGGCCGCAAACAGGCTGTCAGGAAGCTCAATCCCAATTTGGTTGAGCCGCTTCAGGAACGAAGGCTTGTTGCCTGTCGCATAGAAGTGACCGCGAGCAACCCCATTCACATCAACACCGTTCTGTTCGAAGCCGAACAGATCTTGAATCATATAGTCGCCACTATCCAGGGCGGTCACTTCCGAAACTCGCATCACGCGGCGAACGCCCCCCTTGAGGCGAGCCAGGTGCACAACCACCGTGATGGCCGAAGCGATGTAGCGGCGGATCACCGGCACCGGCAGGTCAAAACCTGCCATGCTGACCATCACTTCCAAGCGGGAAAGTGCATCGCGAGTATCATTCGCGTGGATCGTGGTAAGCGAACCTTCGTGACCGGTATTCATCGCTTGCAACATGTCGAGCGCTTCGCCACCGCGAACTTCGCCCAGGATGATGCGGTCAGGACGCATACGCAGTGCATTTCGCACCAAGTCGCGCTGGCTTACTTCGGTTGCCCCTTCTGGGCTCTTGGGCCGAGTTTCCAGCTTGACCACGTGCTTACGTTGCAGCTTGAGTTCTGCCGAGTCTTCAATCGTGACGAGGCGTTCATTGGCAGGAATGAAGCGCGAAAGGTTGTTCAGCAGCGTCGTCTTACCGCTACCAGTACCACCGCTGATCATCAGGTTGATACGTCCTTCGACGGCCGCTTCAATCAGCAGCAAAATCTCTTCGCAGACCGAGCCGCGAGCCAAAAGGTCTTGCACTTGCAAGGGGCGATGTCCGAATCGACGAATCGAAAGGACCGGACCTTGCAAAGCCAGCGGCGCGATGATCGCATTCACGCGGGAGCCATCTGCCAAACGGGCATCGACCATCGGATTGTGTTCATCAATCCGGCGACCCACGCGAGCCACCACCCGCTGAATGATTTGCAGCAAGTGATCTTCGTCAGCAAAAACCGTGTTCGTCTCTTGCAGGCGTCCCAAACGCTCGACATAAACCTCATGCGGGCCGTTGACCAAAATATCGGTCACATCAGGGTCTTGCATGTAGATCTCGAGCGGACCTAGCCCAAACGATTCGGCGATCAATTCGTCGATCAGACGTTGTTCGTCAATCGGTGGCAGCTTCTTCGAGCGAGCATGCAGCATCCCTTCGGCCAAGCGGCGGATATCTTCCCGCAGCTCTTCTTCCGAAAGTCCAGCCAGACGCGACAGGTCCAGCGAGTCGAGTAGCTCGCGATGGATGCCGGTCTTCAGGCGTTGAAACTCTCCCTCGGTACCTTCACCTGGGGAACGATCCATGGCCGTAGCCGACAGATGGTTTCCATGGCCGTTGCCATTCGTATTCGCCGAGCGGGATGAATTCAGAAACATGTAACGATAGCTCCCAAGAGGGCAAAGCCGTTCACTGCCTGGTTAAAGGACAATCAACTAGCGTGTCAGACGAATCTTGTGAATGTAAATATTTTCCGGAACCGGTGCAGGATTCGTTCCGACACCGGTCTCTACTGTGTTGTGTACTAAAAACGCGGGCTCTAAACGAACTCGTAAGCGAAAACCATTTCCAGGACCGTTGCCATTGCCAGGGTTGCCGGGATTTCCAATCGGTCCAGGTGGACCATTTCCCGAGTTCCCTGGATTGCCTGGCGGACCATTGCCGTTGCCGTTGTTTTCGAGCGCGGCTTCGACGATCCGAGCACCAATGAAACCAACCACATTGGCATTGCCACTGCCGTTTCCATTGCCGTTGCCATTCCCATTTCCATTGTTACCGTTGCCGGTAAACGTGCTGTAAATCGGAAAGGCCCGTATCGGACGATTGCTGGCGGCAATCAAATTCAACTCTGTCACCATTGCGGCCGCATTGTTCGGCGTGTCTTGCGTCCCATTGAGTACCAAGGCCGGCGAACCTGCATAAACGGGTCCCAGCACACCACCAGCGAGGTCCGCCGAAGGGACGCCATTGATGATCTGGCTAAGGGCCAAGCTCTCGGAGAAGTTCACTCCGGGATTGAGCGAAACCAGCGCCCCATTGAGCAATTCTGGCGGGTTGTTCTTCACAGGGTCAAGCAATACATCCAGCTGCATCCGGCCAAAGTTCCCCGGAATGTTGCGGCCAGAATTCCAAGTCGAACTCAAAATCCCCAGCGGAATCACCGGGGCGTTCACATTACGTAAATTCGGGCTGCCCGAACCAGGAAGCGGACGGAACCCAATCACCCGGCTATCGAGCGTTGCAAACGAAGCGGAGCTAATCGTGGCCGTATCAGGCGATCCAAACCCACGCAGAAGCAACATCACCGGATTGACGCCGGCCTTTTTACGCAGAACTTCCACACGCAGCGTATTGAGCAAGGAACCAGACGTCGCAAACGGGTTACCAACCCCCACTGGTTGCGATGCCTGATCAATTCGCCCAGCCGTTACCAGCACTTCATTATCTGCTGCATTCGCCGAATACTGTGGGCGAAGCGATGCTCCGGCCCCATCATTATTCCGCTTCAAAAGTCCCGTGCTTGGGTCCAAGATCACACTCTGAGAGGCTGCCACATCATCGGTTTGCGCGACGGGAAGGTCGGCCAACCGGCCTTCATCGAGCAACTCTTCCACCGCCGAGGTTGCCAGGGTGTCGGTCAGTCGTAGCGTGTGCCGGTTGACCAGAACCAAATAGGTCCAGTTCACCACCAGCATCATCATCGCCAAGCCGATAATCATCACCAGCAGCGACCAGATGGTAATGCTGCCAGTGCGCGACTTCGCTGCACGTTTTGTGCGGAAGTTGCATCGGGTTGTCGAAGAGTGCCACAACATAAAAGACCAAGTATCCTTTAACCAACAGCGAGCAAGTCAAAAACCGATTCCGCAGCCAGCCCTCTAGTAACGCGTTACTAGTTTGCGGCGACGTTTGCTTCAAACAGGACTTCCGTCTCATCCACCGAGACCACCTGAGGAGCCTTCACTCCCGAGGGAATCCGCTGGGCACCTTGCGAAGGAGCCGAGATCGGCTGAGTCGCAGGAGCTTCGTCGTCCGATTCAAAACGCTTGCCCGAAGGACCTTGACGCGATTCACGCACCCGGTCACCGGAGAATTCGATCACTTCCAGCTTGCCGCCAGAATACTTTTCGATGGTGAACTTCTTCGCAGGCTTGATCTCCTTAGCAGGAGGCAGCTCGCTCAGCCCCAGCAGTTCGCGGCGATTGGCGGATTCGATCTTTTCGTCTCCCCCTTCGACTTCCTTCGCACTACGCAGGCTGACGCTCAGGGTGCCGGTCTTTTGAGCCACGACCAAACGGTTGGCATCGGCTGGCATTACCGCAACGGTCAAACCTTCCGTTACCAGGCCGTCCGCACGACGGGTTCCCCGTTGCAGAGGGCGATCTTCCAAGGCATCGACCACCAAAACGTTCGTCAACAGCGTACGGGTTTGGACTTCGCCCAGATCAGGGTGAGTTCCTTCCACCGTCAAAGCGATGTCAATATGGTCGCCATCTTCAATCCGCTTTCCACCTGGCTTGTTGTCTTGAACATCAATCACCACGGCGCGATGGCCAGGAGGCAGACGTTCGGCCAAGTCTGGCAGCGATTCGCCAATCCCCATCAGCATTTCTTCGCGAAGTGCCAAGCCCGACTTGATTGGACGCTTAGCAATCCGCCCCACAGGCAACAAAACATTCTTGATCGTCCCCTTCAGGGCTTCCGATTCCGTTCCCTTCGGAACGGCCAGCAAGACCAGGTCTTGCTCGGTGATCCGAGTGTTGGCCCGGATGTTACCCCGTGCACAAACAATTTGTTCGACCACGACAGGAGCCGGTACCGGTGGAACTTCTTTGGCAACCGGTGGCTTCTGCATGGCTTGACGAACGATGTACGCCGACACAAGGCCGAGCACAATCGCCATCACTCCAAAGGTTACTGTTGCAGGACTAATACGCTTCACGTCAGATTCTCCTCAGATCGTCATCCCCGGCCGACAGGCTCCGAACGAAGCGCTGTTCCCAGGAAAGGGTTGGTATTTCAAAAAAGTGGTGGTAGGCAGTTGGGCGGGGTTCCCGTAAGGGCTTCCCCACAGGGGTTCTATTCCTTACGAGTCACATAGGTGTTAGTAAGCTGGTTCGTCCCCAGCGTGATTCCCACGAACTTAAGCAAATCCGGTGCCGCGTTTACCATCGGGACGCTTACCGTCACGCTGATCAGGTCCCCGGAGGCTGCATTGGCCAGTTGGTCGGTCCCATCATTCAGGCTAATTAGCGTTCCGTTGATGTAAACTTGCGTGGTCGAAAATGTTTTCCAGGGATAAGTCGCCGTCGCATTTTGCACCGCAGACAGCACCAGCGCATCCCGCGAGCCCGCCAGCGAGGCTTCCCGTGCTCCGACGTGCGCAGCCGCATTTACGCCCTGCGAAGCCATTAGCAGCGTTCCAAACTCCACCAGGGCCAAAAGAACCACCAGCAGGATGGGCATCACCATTACCAGCTCAATCGAGAGGACGGCCCCCAAGCGAGACTTGGCCTTCCGCCCCATCCGGCCGACGCGTCGACCAGTGTTCCGATTGTGACGGCACGCTTCCAGGAAAACCCCGGCCGTCGCGAAACAGCAGGCCACAGCCCCCGTCAGTCGTTGAGTCGTGTTCACAATTTGCCGCATCATGGATTCACCAGCGATTCGTTTTCGCAACATTCTTAACAAGCGTTGAACATTTCCTGCGACTTATTGGTGGGTCGCGATGTAGGCCAGCACCGCCAGCGTGGCGACAGCCATCGGCACTGCAAACGGCACGGCTCGCTTCCGCTTCTTGGGCTTGGCCATCCGGCCGGAGTCCTCATCATCCCGCATGTCGCTGGCGTTTCCGCCAACGCCCAGGTATTGCCGCTGGGCCGAAAGCATGCCGACCTTCATCCCGGCGGTCGCCATTACTACCACGGCGATCAGCGCCCCCAGAACTGAGCCCAGGCCCACGGTTACCAGCAGCATTTGCCAGCCCAGCCAGGTTCCCAGCGCTGCCAGAAGCTTCACGTCCCCCATGCCGCCGCCCCCCAAAATCCAGGGCAAAAGCAGCACGATAAAGCCCACCACAAACCCAATCAGGGCGTGGGAAATCCCCATCCCGCCCGGAGCAGCCACATGGTAGACCAGCCCCAGAACGGCCGTCGGAACGGTCAACCAGTTGGGGATCTTGTGGGTCTTGAAGTCGAGAGCGGCGGCCAGCAGAGCAAACAGGCCAACCAGCAGATAAAACTCGGTACTTGGATGCATCTCGGGGGGTCCTTGCGACTTCCTTTTGTATCAATGTTGCGGGCTGTATCGCTGGTAGCGATCTTAGGCCCGCATCCGATCTTCCTACCCCACTCCAAAAAGCAAACCCAGTGCCAAAGACTCCTTCCCCACGGCATTGACGGCCGGTCGATCCCTCATTCAGACAGCGTTACGGCGTAGGTCCGACAGTTCCCTGCCCGGCCACACCGCCGCGAGTGCACTGCGTAACCGTGCCGAGGTCGTCGTGGTATTCACTTGCCGGAATGATTCCAAAACCGGCGAAGCTATAGCTTTGGTCGATCCGCAAAATCGCCTGGGCCGAGTCGGCAAGTTCGGAAATCACCCCATCGCGCACTGCGCTGAGGCCTCCGACGATGCCAAAAACCAACAACACCCCCAGCAGGCTCCATTCGAACGAGAGGACCCCGTCCTCTTCGTGCCATAGCTGGCTGATCATCTTTTGCATGTGATCTTGCATTCCACCGCCCCCTTCAAACTGATTGGTCAAACCGCTTGCAGCTGTTAGGCCGTCAACTAGCCACCATTCGTGCCGTCGTTGACCGTCCCTTGCTGGCTTCCAGGGGCAAGTGTCGAGCGGTCGCAGCGGGTTACCGGTGCGGGCGTATCCGTGAACGTACTGCCATTGGACGTAAAGAAGGGGTTTGTAATCGCGGTCAAGGTGAACGACTGATCGATGGCGGTACTCGCCTGGGCGACGTCGGCCAGTTCGTCAATCACAGCATCGCGAGCGGCCGACAGGCCACTGACAATTCCGATGGTTAGCAGCGTCAACAGCAGGACCCACTCAAACGAGAGGACCCCTTCTTCTTCGTTCCAAAGCCGGGAAATCAGGGTGTTTTTCATCTTTTTATCCAGTGCGGCAGGGTTCTTGTGGGGAGCCCTTATCAAGATCACTCTTGATAAGTTGTGTCAGAATCGCCAAGCGTTTCCGCATTACTTCTTTCGGCAATCCTTCCACGATGATTACGGTTTTGAATTTGTCTAGCCTCAGTCGGGTGGATTTTCCAGTTTCGCGGAGCCCCGGTTCGGGTTGTGCGGCCAGCGTTACAACCCGTTTCCTACAGTCCAAAAAAAAGAGCCGACAAGCGGCTCTTTAAACGTCATCAAAGACACGACCTACAAAAGTCAATCCGACTTAGGCAGATCAACTACGATTATTCACCACCGGCATGATCATCAATCGGTGCATTGGATTGATCATTCAACGGAACCGTTCGGTCACAGTCAGTGAAGACCTCGGCATCTACGAAGCCAGAATCAGCGGCTGTGGTCGTGTCGCCCGTATGTACCGCGTTAGCCAAAGGGAAGTGAATCGTATAAGACTGATCAATAGCCAACATCACTTCGGCCGTGTCGCCCAGTTCATCAATGACTGCATCGCGAGCAGCAGTCATTCCCGAAACGGCACCGATCGTCATCAGCGTAACAAGCAGCGTCCACTCGAACGACAGCAAGCCCTCTTCTTCGTTCCACATCTTAAGAGCCATTGCCATTATGCAAATCCTTTTCAAGTAAACCGCAATCGGTTCAAAGCCGCCCAAAAACAGAGGATCAATTAAAAATTATCGCCAACCTTGTCATCGATTGGCGCGATGTTTTGGCTATTCACCAAGATGTCGCGATCACAATCGGTGAAAGTCTGACCGTCTACAAACTGCGAATCACTCGCCTGTCCGACTACGGAACCTGGCCCCGCACCGTTGGGATTGATCGAGACTTGCAGGGGGAAGTCGATTCGGAACGAACCGTCGACAGCCAACATCGATTGGGCCGAATCACCTAGTTCGTCAATAATTCCATCACGAGCAGCAGTAGCACCAGCAACGACGCCAATCGTCAGCAAAGTCACCAGCATGACCCACTCAAAACTGAGTAGACCATCTTCTTCCGAAATGACTTGCTGAACAAATTTTTGCAACATGCCAACACCTATGCTTCACTGATACAGGCTAAACCAAGAGCAAAACTATTCGCCGCCACCATGGTCGTTGCTGGGGCTTAGTTGATCATTCATGCCAGCGATCGTGCGATCGCAGTCGGTGAAGACTTCGGCGTCAACAAAGCCAGAATCAGCGGCAGTTGTTGTATCAACTGCATGTACATCTACGTTAAGGGGGTAATCAATGGTGAACGAGTGATCGAGGGCGAGCATCGCTTCAGCCACATCGCCAAACTCGTCAATGATCGCATCACGTGCAGCGGTCAACCCGCTGACAATGCCAATCGTTAGAAGCGTGAAGAGAAGCACCCATTCAAAGGCGATCGAACCGTCTTCTTCTTGCCAAGCCTTCATCAAGCTGTTTTTCACGGTATATCTTCTCCGCTATTATCGAATCTCAAACTAAGAGCATGCTTACAAAAGAAGCCCACCAGAGGTCGCCAAAGCAACCTCTGGTGAGCATTCATGTCAAATCAGACTAGCCACCGTTCGAAGCGTCGACCAACGTGATTTGTTGGACGCCACCGCTGAGGGTCGTACGACCGCAATCGGTGAATACTTCAGCGTCAACAAAACCCGAGTCAGCAGCCGTGGTTGCGTCGGTGATGTGAACGTCGTTGTTCAGAGGTTGGTCAATCGTGTACGATTGATCCAAAGCCAACATGGCTTCGGCGACGTCGCCGAGTTCGTCGATGATACCGTCACGAGCAGCCGACAGGCCGCTGACGATACCGATGGTCAGCAGGGTTACGAGGAGAACCCATTCAAAGGAGAGAACGCCGTCTTCTTGCGACCAAACTTGCGAAAGAACCTTCTTCATACCAGACTCCTGTACGTGTACAACTAAACCAGGGATCAAGTCCACTCACCATAAGTGGCTTGGCAGCGATGCCTTCCGTGCCCAGTCGTCATCGCCCTTACAAATGCGTGTTCTGACGCGCCCCGCCTGTGTTATGAATTGGCTCAGGGGATTGCTAAGGACAAACCGCCGTTGTCGCAGCGGAGCCCATCCGAACGGACCTCAAGAAAGCACTTCCCATGCCGAAGCACAAAGTGTCTAGCTGGCAATTCGCACAGTTGATCGCAAACGCCTAGAAATCAAGCGTTTTTTGCGGTTTATAAAGATGGCTCTGTGAATCCTTCACAGGGCCTGCGTGTCAAGCCGCATTAGCAGCGGCGAACGTCTCGCTTAACATTCCGGGGCAATTCGCCACCCCGATGTTTGCAAACCTTAGCGCAACGGCGCGGGTAAAACCACGGCTGGGTAGCCCAGGTTCTTGAACCTGGGACGCGAAGCGGCGGGAGGTCACGGCCGAGAATTCACACCCGGCCAACATCCCCTACCCCATCGCAAACAACCTCCCATGGCTGCGCCACACCGGATCAAGATCCGGTGCCACCCACTCAAAATCCTCTACAAAAACGTCCCTCGCGATACCTTATATATAGTACCGCGAGGAAACGCTTTTTAACTGGGCCCCAGGAGCCAGCAGGTATGGTGATTCCTACTGGGTGTGATGCTGACTACATCACGGGCCGGCGTACACGTGCCAACCCTCCTGTTTCGCCGGAGGAAAGGAAAGCCCTTAGTTGCTTTCCCTTCCGAGTTTTTCCTAGCGAGGTCAAGCGACCCCAACTAGACTAGGCACCACCAACGTGGTCGTCGACCAAAGCTTGTTCAGCCAAGCCAGGACCGGTACGGCCGCAATCGGTGAAGACTTCGAAGTCGATGAAAGCCGAATCAGCAGCGGTCGTGGCATCCACGGTGTGGACATCGTTGTTCAGTGGGTAGTCGATGGTGTACGACTGGTCCAAGGCCAACATCGCTTCGGCAACGTCGCCGAGTTCATCGATGATGCCGTCACGTGCAGCGGACAAACCGCTAACGATGCCGATGGTTAGCAGGGTAACGAGAAGTACCCATTCAAAAGCCAACACGCCATCTTCTTCCGACCAAACTTGTGCGAGAACCTTGTTCATTTCTGAACTCCTTAAAACGAATCGATACGAATTCTTCCAAGCCCTCTAACACAGATTGGCTTGGCGTGTCCCCGCTTGTGCCCTGCCGCGTGCGACACAAAACCAAAAACAGACTCATGCAGCGGAGTCCTTGCCAGATCCTCCGCAGCACCTCGCCCCCCTGCCCTTCGAATTACCCTCGAAGTTCAGCACGAGTGGAACGGAGCTTATGCACCTGTCGTGCCGATTGTGTCAGTTGTAGTGAACATGACGTCACGAAATTGAACAAAATGTTCAAGAAACAGCGGTAAAAACCGCTAAAAGAAATTTGCATTGCGCAAACAAAAGAAGACAGCCGCCGCGCTAAGCAATCGAAAAAACGCTAAGAGGACGAAGCGCCGATGCTAATTCTGCGAAACAAATGTAAGCAGAGCCTTACAGAAAGTAAGAAGTCGCAGGCATTTTGCTAAGTCCTAAAAACAAGGGGCCTGTCATCTTCTCTTGACGGAGAAAACGCCAGGCCCCTTTACCGCGCTACTTGCATGACCTTCGGTTCTCGCGGAAGGAAAGGTCATGCACCTGGGCAAGGATCGCGCTGTGGTTGGTTCAACAAGACGATCAACCGACTAGCCACCGTTGGAGGCGTCGATTTGGGCTTGTTGTTGTTGGTTGAGTGGCAAGGTGGTGCGGTTGCAATCGGTGAAGACAGCCACATCCACAAAGGCCGAGTCAGCCGCCGTGGTGGCGTCGACCGTATGTACGTCGTTGTTCAGCGGATAATCAATCGTGTACGACTGATCCAAGGCCAGCATCGCTTCGGCCACGTCGCCGAGCTCATCAATGACGGCGTCACGTGCGGCAGACAGGCCGCTAACAATGCCGATCGTCAGCAAGGTGACGAGCAAAACCCATTCGAACGAAAGGACGCCGTCCTCGTCGTTCCACATCTGCATGGACAAATTCTTCATGATCAAAACTCCCTGGTACCAGTAGCGGGGAAAACACGGGTTGCCAAATGACTCCCTATAAGCCTTTGGCCACAAGCGATGTTCGTTGCCCTTTACATCACCTGTGCTGGATGTATCGATTATGCAGCTTCTATGCCAAATCCCTGAAACGTTGCGCTAAGCCTGCTTGGCATTTCGTACAACTAGCGAAGCTTTCTCTTGACACTGTAAAGGTTTAGAGACAGCCGTTTCACTCGCTGAACATGCTGGGCAGAACTGTTCAGGGGCTTTACGCTTTGTTCCCTGGCGCTAGCAGGCCTTTACCAGATGTTAAGAGAACTTAGCGCACTTGCCCGCCCGGCGCTAAGGAAGGTTTACAAAGGGACGCCCAGAAGCACCCTCGCGCATAAAACAGGCCTCAACGGCACCGCTTCCGCACCTTCTTGCGAAGGGAAGAGCCAGTGCCGCGAGGCCGCGTGCAGGAAACAAGGCCGTTGCTAACGGGCAAGCACAGGCTCGCCAAAGGCTAATGGGGATAGGGGCCCCACCTTTCACGATCCGAACTTGCGAAGGGATGCCTGGTACAGCCCCCTTCTTGCCGCAAACAACTTGGCGGGCAAGCCAAAAAAGCCTGTCCCCTGCTCAAGGAGTCGATCATGCGACGCAAACCGCGTCGCCTTTATTACTTCACTTCTTCGGAGCCTGGCTGTGTTTCGGCCGAATCAATCCCGCCGTCTTGGGTCTGTACGGTGGCGGAAGGAATCCGCTGACGCGTGACACGGCTAGGGACGTCTTGGAATGCCGAGCCGGCAGAAGTCGACAAGCCATAGCTGCCAATGCCGCCACCCGTGGTGACCGAGCTATTTCCGCCGAACGTTTGCACGCGATAGCTGCCAAGGCTGCCGCCACCACCAATGGTGTGAACCTGGACGGCCAGCGGTGGCTGGATGACGTACGACTGGTCCAGCGTGGTCATCGCTTGGGTGACGTCGGCCATCTCATCATTGATCGCATCGCGAACCGCCGTCACGCCAGCGACAGCGCCGACCGTGATCAAGCTGGTCAGCATGGTCCATTCAAAACTCAGCACGCCATCCGTTTCGCGCCACATTCTCGAAAGCAACTTCTTCACGGCCAGTTCTCCTTGTTGTCTGGTGCTTAACGGCAGGCCAACGACCACAACAGTCGCTGAATACAGGTTGCCGCAAAGCCTCCAATGCCCTTGTGTGATGTTCAGCCGGCTTAACCAGCATGATCAGACTAATTGGCATAATCCATACCAAAGGAACTATTGGCGTGCAAAAAATTGAACAAAACGTATCTAAGTTGAAACACTCCATCGGTTTAGATTTTTTAACACGAGGTCGGCCCCCCCGATCCATGCGTAAAGAGGCGCTAACATGCGCTAAGCAAACTTAGCGCGAGCGCTAGCAAGGGCTTTACAGAATGTAAAGAAACCTGAACATCCGCCCCGGCAACGGCCGAACGGCGGTTCGCCATGAAAAGCGAGGTTTACAAAATGCTCAGCGGCGTGAACATGGCCTTATCGCCGGCCGATGTTCACAACTCTTAACACCATCAGGGCCATCGCTTAGACACGAAAAAGGCCACGATCACTCGCGGCCTTAAGGGAAAGATAAAAACCTTTAACGGTTTCAGCGTCGCTTACTCTGCGACTGCCGCTTCACTGGCATTGGTTGCGGGCGTAGCAGGCTTTGCGTCAACGGCAGGTTCGGCTTTTGCTGCCACCGGAGCCGCAGCCGTGGCTGGGCCGATCTCGGCCAAAATGGAACCTTGATCTTGGTACAGGATCGTGATCCCCGAGCCGGGGCGATTTCCTTCGATCAGCACTTGCTTGACGAGGTCGCGACTCGATTGACGGCCGGCGGCCAGGTATTTGATTCCTCGTTCACGCAAGATCGCTTGCCAAGTTGGCTTGCCTTGGAAGATCTCGCGATAGTCGGCAAAGACTTCTTTGCTAATCAGGTGGATGTGTCCGTAAGCCATCGGCTTGAGCGAGTCTCCACGCTTCCAAAGCAGGAAGTCGGCCCAGTCCAGTGGTGCGGCAATATTTCCCGAAAGCTCACGGCGACAAACCTCGTCCGCCAAGTAGATTGGCGTGGAAGGACCACAAACGGCCCCTTCCGCACGAGCCACACCGGTAACCAAGGAATAGCTTGGCGGGGCAAAGATCGCCGTTGCAAAGACAAAGCTCATCGCCATCAGCGTTCGCATCGCGGTTGCTTCTTCGCCGATCTCGCTGGACAGAGCATCCATCTTCCCTTGGCTGGCAAGGTGCTTTTGCCATACTGCCAACAGGTGCGGCAAGATCGCAACCGGCCAAACGATGGCATACCAAGCGAGCATTCGAATTGCGCCGAACGTTGCCACCGCAAACAGGCCCACCAACAACAGCTCCATCGCTTGCCAGCGACGCGGGCTGTATTTCACCAGTGCGGCCGAAGCAAAGATCGAGACCACCAAAAGCGTCGAGGTCAAACTGCTATCGGATGAAGCACGCCGCCATTCCGTGATCGTAGCTAGTGCATCATTTCCACCAAAAGACAACGCCTTCAGCAGCAGCAGCGGACCATACGGATTGATCGAAGCTCCCACAACACCCAGAACAAGTAGCAGTGCAGCGCGGCGAGTGGAAGCTTTGGCAAAGATGGCCGCTAACTTTCCTCCCGCTGCCATGAACTCATCGACAAGGCTGCCAACCAGTACCACTCCCAAAATCACAACGCCCATCAGCACCGAACCATGCAGGTTGGCCCACAGCATCATCACCACAGGAACCACGACCAGCGGCCAGCGAGCACGCAGATGCTCTACCGAAGCGAGCAGAATAATCGCAGCCCCCAGTTGGCCAAATAGTTGCGGCCGAACCGTCCCTACGATTGGCAAGTTCAAAACCAAGTAAGCCAGCGCCACACTCCACAACCATCCCAGCGGAATCCCCCGCTTGAACGCCGCCAACATCAGCGCACCGCGGTGAGCGTTACCAGCAAGGCATGACCGAAAACCAGTGCCTCATTGCCCAGCTTTTCTGCGGTCACATAACCAACCAGCTGGCTTAACCAGGCCGAGTTCAGCACGGCCGCAGGAGGCTGCGTCGCCGTAAAGGGATCGACTTGCGGCAACGATTGGTGCTCTGCGATCCAGCGACCAAAGTCGAGGTGCCCCCAGAGGTCGGTATGATTCAACCGATGGAGCCCCGTGAAGGCAAACACGCCGCACAAAGCAACGACGGTTAGCAGTCCACCCAGCGACAAGGAAGGAAAGTACGGCCCCGTGAGATTATCACGACGCAGGCACTCGGGCGTGGTGTCCGCTTCTTCGGCATGAATCGCATGATCGGTCATGTGTCTATCCGGTCACAAAAAGGAGGCAAGGATTTTGAGTGTGTGCAGTGCAGCGAAGTAAACTACTTCGTGCTCGATGCGACAGGAACGGCATTCACTTCGGGGTGAGCAGCCTTCCAAGCTTCATAAGGATCAACGCCGCGCCACATGCAGAGTGCACGAGCGGCATGGCTGTAGGGACCATAGGTCTCCAGCAGTACTTTTTCATCCATCTCGACGAGCGTGCGCGATAGCCATTGCCCTGCTCGCACAATCTGTTCACGTGGTGGCTGCACTTCTTCGGGTGCCAGCGCCAGCCATTCCAGTTGATGCCCCGTTACCAATAGCTTGTCGTGCAGAGGAGTATCATCCTTGGGTGGAGCTTTAGGATCGGCCGCTTCTCCTGGCTTTGCCGCAGCAGCAAATGCCTTGCGACCACGCGGCCACTGCCGACTCCAATAGCCGTCGGGATGCTGCGAAACCGCCAGCAACCGCCCTGCACCACGCATGTGATTGAGCATCTTCTCACGCGTTTTCGGTGGAAGCTGCTGCAACTTTTCATCCGCACGGTACAGAACTGCCATCGCTTCAAAACGATGCAAGCCATTGCACGGCCCAGCATCTAGCGGATGGTTGATCAACTCCTCTACCAGGGCCGCCACATCAATCTTTTCGCCGTACTTGTTGTCCCAAGCCTTGAGCGGAAACAGATAGCGGGCATAACAAATGGTGGACCATTCGTATTCATGACGCGAAAGGTTGAAACCCGACAGCGAGTCCACCAGCAACTCTTGCACGGTGGCGGTACTGCCATCACGCAACTGAATCGCAGTAGAAAGCGGCGTTCCTGACTCTGCCAACGTGGCCAACAAGTCATCGGTGTGATAACTCGAAGAGACACGATCAACCGTCGTATCGTCATACGAGCGAACGGCCAACCCTGAAGGGGTCCGCGAGATCAGCGGCAACGCTTTTTTGCCCGCAAGCGACGTGAAAACCTCATCTTTGAGGATGTAATCACGCATCATCTCGCCCGACGGAATCGCTTTATCACCAAACTGTGCCTTCGCGCCCCACAACCGAAGCGCATGCACCATGTTGTTGGTTTCCACCGCTTTTGGTGGCTTAACACGGTCAAGTACTGCCACAAGCTGCTCATCGGTGACGATTCGAGGCTCGTTGTAGCGAGTTTCAATCACCATCGGAACATCACGCGGCGGCACGATTTTGCGCACCGGCGGACCTCCCGCTGCCCAAAAACCGATTCGATACACAACTAGTGCCAGTACCACCACCATCGGCGGCACGAGCCATCGAAAAATACGCTGCAGCATGGAAAACGCTCTAGCAAATGAATCCGAACAGATCAACGTAAACGGCGAAGTGACGTCAGAGCCTCTCTTAGAGGAGCCCAAACTTTTTCATCTTGTTGTAAAGCGTGACTCGGCTAATCCCGAGTTCGGCTGCGGTCTCTTTGCGACGGAAGTTATTCCGCTGCAAACAGTCTTCAATGATGCGGCGTTCTAGTACGTCAACACGTGCTTCCAAAGAAACACTCGACAACCGGTTGGCCGCAGCAGCACTTTCCCCGACATAGTTCGGCGTGGTGAGTGGTTGCTGGCCGGCATAGGCCGGTGCACTGCTTTGTGCTGCACTTAGTGGCATGGAGGATCGCAGTGGAAGCGGAGCGTTCCCTTGCACCATGCCTCCCATCGTGGCCGTGCTAGATGCACTGGGACGCAAGTGTGCTCCCATTCCCGGCGGTAGTGCTGTGGATACATGACGCTGTTCGCCGCCGCCAAAGCCTCGTTCGGCAGCACCAGCTTCGACTGGTGCGTACTCGCCCGAAACACTATTGGCATAAGCTGCCGAGCGAATGGAGCTAGGAAGATCGCCCACCGTCAGCACACCGCGATGGCAATACAAAACCGCACGACGAATTACGTTCTCCATCTCGCGAATATTGCCTGGCCAGTGATAGTGACGCAGCGTATCAAGGAATGCTGGTTCAATCGCACGCAGCGTAATATCATGAGCGCGGCTGTGTTCAATCGCGAACTTGCGAGCCAGGAATTCAATGTCCCACGGACGTTGACGCAGCGGCAGCAAGTGGAAGTTCAAAATATTAAGGCGATAGTAAAGGTCCGTACGGAAGTTACCCGCACGTACCAACTCTTCGAGGTTGTAGTTCGATGCCACGATCAAACGGGCTTGCGAATGCCGTGTTTCATTGCTGCCAACAGGCTCGTACTCACCGGTTTCAATCACACGCAACAGCTTGGCTTGCTGCTCTGGAGGCAACACATCAATTTCGTCCAGCAGGAGCGTTCCCTTGCCGGCGGCCGCAAACTTTCCTTCGCGATCGCGATCAGCACCCGTAAAGGCACCCTTCACGTATCCAAACAGTTCGCTTTCAATCAGATCAGGAGGAAGTGCACCACAAGCGACGGTGCAAAGACGTTCGTCACGCCGATCCGAAAGTTCATGAATCAAGCGGGCCAAGAAGGTTTTGCCGCTTCCGGTCTCGCCGATCAACAGGACGGTCACATTGTGCCGAGCTGCCACATGGATTTCTTCCATGGTCTCGAACATCTCTGGGGTGAAGGTCACCAGAGCCCGGCTCTGCCCCTTCAGTTCTTTGTGCGGAAGGTCTTTCCAAAAGCCAGCAAGTTCCCCTTCGACATCCTGCTTTTCAATGAGCAGGCGACGCAGACGCGTGTAGTCCAGCGGGAATTCGAGGCAATCATCACATGCCTTATGCGCCAACTTGCGCAGGCGAGGAGCACAATCGACATCCACCAGCCCATAGAGCGGTGCATTTTCGATTGCCTCATCGAGTTCCGCGATCAAGCGGCCCGGCGAATAGCTGGCAGTCGTCGCTCGGTCCAGATGCACGACCACTGCGGCCGCTCCCTGAATCTTGAGCTGCTGATGCAAAGCCTCCAGCGTGTCGCAAGCAACAAGCGTTGCCTTGCCCTCAAGCTGAGTGTTCAATTCCGAAAGCAATGTTTCACTGCGGGTGAAAACTAAAACTGGCAAAGTCATCAAGTCACCTGACACGACGTAGAAAACTTTTGGCAAAGCGAAAATTTTGCCTACATTCCCCACGCTAGTTGCCAAGCAAATGTGTCCTAGCGCCAAACTGCCTTAGCATCTCCAAAACGTCTTAACATCGGTCCGTTTGAAACAGCTAAGCGGACTGTAACGGTTATGCCGGTTTTGAGGGGAGCCTTGCCCCATCGACCGCGTCACCAGAGGACAAGTAGCATCCGGTGCTGAGCGATAATCCGGGATGTCCTAACGATTTACGCAGACTAGAGGCAGTTTTCGGGCTGGGTAATCCAAAACGGTTCTGCCCAAGAAACTCTAAATTGCGCGTAAGTACGCCGATGGGACTGATGTAGGTAAAACGTTCGGCAGGACCGTATGCACGATTTTGCAACGAACGATGCCCCTCGCCCCGGCTTGGTGAATCAATTCATCCACCGCGACGAGGCAGCAGGCTTGGCGGGAGTATTGTGCGGCAGGTCGTTGCCGCGTTCATCGCCAAGGTTTGCGGCCCACAGCCATCCGATTTAAGGACAGACGCATCATGCACGTTGTACTATTAACGGTTCTGGCCCTCAGCGGTGCCAATGTGTCAGACCACCTGATTTCGCAGGGCGAACCCGCTGCATGTGAAACCTGCGTGTCTGGCCATCATGGCCATCACCAACATGGGCACATCATTGGCAAGCCAGGCACCTGCTTGGGAGCGATGCCACAAAGCTGCTACCAGCCAGCCTTTGGCTGCTATCCCGGCACTCGCTACATGAACCGGTATCCCGCCTTCCATCAGACGTATTACCGTAATTCCTACAACTACCGGAATTACTTCGACTATCCTTGGCACGCCGAAATGCACGAGCCAACTTCGCATTTCTCGTTCCACACCCAAGGCTACGATGGATCGGGCATGCAAGCTCCTGCTCCGATCGTCGCCCCAACCCCTGCCGAAGATGCATCGGCTGGCATTCCACGCTCGACCGACCTGCGTGCCGCCCTGCTGGCTCCACGCGTGCCAACGGTTGCCGGCGAAAACCAAGATGGTCGCACCCTTCGCCGCTAATTTTGGTGAGTGGGAAGCGTCGTCCCAGCAACCTGGGGCCAGGTGTCAAACAAAACCTGGCCGTGTGCCAGGTAAAATCTGAAGCGGTCTAGCCAGCAAGGACGAATCCCTTGCGGGTGATCTTACAAAAACGCAAGGAGCGTTCAGGAAGCCCTGAATGCTCCTTTTTCGTTGTCTAGACGGCAAAGAAGGATCATCGCCCTGTTGTCAGTCCTGCCAGCCTCTTTATACTGACGCATGCGGCGCTGGACTGTACTTAGATGTGCATTTTAACGCCCTTGGCCACATGATGTGCGTTTGGGTTTTGCTGGTTTCTGCGAAGAAACCCGGTTAGACCCAAGCCCCAATTTCCGGGTAATACCCTTAGTGGATTGACGTGGCGGCTGGCAAAAGAGATTGCTTGACCGTTAGAAAGGTTCGCTGTGAGCACTGCTTCATCGCCGTCTTTTTTGGCTCGGAACGAGTTTCTTTTGCGGCGGCTTCACTCGTTGAGCGGCCTTATTCCTGTGGGCGCCTATATGTGCGTCCACTTGCTGACCAACGCCACGGTGCTGGATAGCCCGGCTACATTCCAAAAAGCGGTCTATGGGATTCACGGCCTCGGGGCCGCCCTGCCGGTGATTGAATGGGGCTTTATCTTCATTCCAATCCTGTTCCATGCCATTTTTGGCGTGGTCATCATCCGTGGTGGCCTCCCCAATAGCAGTACTTACAAGTACTCCAGCAACATTCGCTACACGCTCCAGCGGGCGTCCGGGATGATTGCGTTTGCCTTCATTGTTTGGCACGTTTTCCATATGCATGGCTGGTTCCATGCAGAATTTTGGGAAAAGATCGCCCACTCGTTTGGCGGCGGAAAGTTTAGCCCTTACAGCGCTTCATCAACGGCTGCGACCGCGATTCAGTCGTCGGTGATCATTCCAATCCTGTACGCGATTGGCATTTTGTCCTGCGTGTTCCACCTGGCCAACGGCATTTGGACGTTCGGCATTACCTGGGGCATTTGGGTTTCTCCTGCTGCACAAAAGCGAGCTTCCATCGCCGCTTTGATTTTTGGCGTTGCCTTGTCGGCCGTTGGCCTAAGTGCCTTGGGCGGTTTTGCGACGCTTTCGGACCTGGATAGCGTTCGCGAGCTGGAATACAAGACTTACAAGTCCAAACAAGACGCTGGCGAAAAGCTGGACGAGCACAAGCGAGGTGCAGACCTTGCCAAGCGTACCAGCCCGGCAGTGGCCGAACCTACTCCTAAGGCTGACGGGGAACCTGCCCCCATGGCCGAAACCTCGGCAGATGCTGCAGCAACCCCAGCTGCTGCAGAAGGTGAGAAATAGGTAGTCAGGACGAAATCGTCCTCTGCTCTGCTGAGCAACGTGCTTGAGTTGGCGTTACAGAACACACTGAACTGTTGATTGAGAAGGTCGAACCGATGGCAAAACAGCGCGTCATGGTAGTGGGTGGTGGACTGGCAGGCTTGGCAGTCTCCATGAAGCTGGCCGAACTAGGGATCGACGTTGACTTGATGAGCTTGGTTCCTGTCAAGCGAAGTCACAGCGTTTGTGCCCAAGGTGGCATCAACAGCTGCAATGATCAGACTCGCCAAGAAGGTGACAGTGAGTGGTTCCACTTGGACGACACCGTCTATGGTGGTGACTTCCTTCAACACCAACCTCCTGTCAAGGAAATGGCGTTTGCTGGCCCAAAGGTAATTGAATTGATGGACCGCTTGGGCGTTCCTTTCAATCGGACGCAAGAAGGCTTCATCGATCGCCGTCGCTTCGGCGGAACGATGTACAAGCGAACCGCTTTCTCGGGCGCAACGACCGGACAGCAGCTTCTTTACGCCCTGGATGAACAAGTCCGTCGCTGGGAATCGCTCGGGAAGATTCGCAAGTTTGAATTTTGGGACTTCCTCGGCCCGATCTTGGACGACAATGGCGTTTGCCGGGGCTGCGTAGGCCAAGACTTGGTCACGATGGAAATTCGTTCCTTCCCTGCCGACGCCGTGATTGTGGCATCGGGTGGACCCGGCCTAATCTACGGCCGCTCGACGATGTCGATGGTTTGCACGGGCAGTGCAGCCAGCCGCTGCATGCAAGTGGGTGCCAAGTTCGGCAACGCCGAATTCATCCAAGTGCACCCCACCGCCATTCCTGGTGCAGACAAGCTTCGCTTGATGAGCGAATCTGCCCGTGGTGAAGGTGGCCGCGTTTGGGTGCCACGCAAGGCACAAGATCCACGCGACCCACTCACGATTCCGGAATCGGAGCGTTATTACTTCCTGGAAGAGCGTTATCCGAAGTACAAGAACCTGGTGCCACGCGATATCGCCACCCGCGAGATCTTTGACATCTGCGTGAACGAAGGCCTAAGCGTCGAAAAAGACCGCCTTTGCGTTTACCTGGATCTAACGCACATCTCGAAGAAGGAACTGGATCGTAAGCTGGGCGGTATCTTGGACATCTACGAGAAGTTCCAAGGTGTTGATCCTCGCTCGACTCCGATGAAGATCTTCCCTGCCGTCCACTATTCGATGGGTGGTTTGTGGGTGGATTATCAAAAGAGCGCCACCGGCGGTTTGGAGCATGGCTCGCCTCGCAACCAAGCGACCAACATTCCGAACCTGTACGCGATGGGCGAATGTGACTATCAGTACCACGGTGCCAATCGCCTGGGAGCCAACTCGCTGCTGAGCTGCATTTTCAGCGGTCTGTTCACAGCTCCTGGCATTGAGAACCTGCTCAAGGGCTCAAAGCAATCGGCCGCCGACCTTCCAAGCAGCCTGTTTGAAAGTGCTCGCAAGCAACACCAATCACGGCACGACGCCTTGCTGGGTCGTTCGGGTGGTGGCGAGAACCCCTACATCATCCACCAAGAACTGGGCGATGTCATGACGAAGGCCGCAACGGTGGTTCGTCGCAATGCACAGCTTTCGGAAGCTCTTGGTACCGCGCACGACCTGTACGAACGGGCCAAGCGCTGCTCGCTATCAGATACCGGCAACTGGTCGAACCAAAACGTGGTGTTCACCAAGGCTTTGCTCGACATGTTCCCGCTGGCCTTCTCGATTTTGAAGGGAGCCTTGCAACGTGATGAATGTCGCGGTGCTCACTTCAAGCCTGACTATGCCGTGAGTGCATTGACCGCTACTGACCCTGCTGGCCGTCGTAAGCAAGCCGAAGAATGGTGCGATAGCTTCGAAGCCAACAACCGCAAGTGGCTCAAGAGCAGCATCTCCACCTGGACAGGCGATGATGTAGATATCACGTACGAAGATGTCGATACTTCGCTTATCGCCCCTCGCCCACGGCTTTACGGCTTGGTGGGTGCCGATGAGATTGAAAAGGTTTGGAAGGAACGCTCCCAAGCCAAGGCCGCAGCACAAGACGGAGCCGCCCCCCAGGGCGCCGCCGTTGCCGCTGGCTCGCATTAACGGTAAGTGGTATAGCCGGGTTTTGGCCATTCGGGCTGAAACCTACTGTCCCCAACCCTGTCCCGAACGCTTCTTTGCCAATTCCTCCTTGTAATTTTGGTACCGCGAATCATGGCAGCCACAAACAATAGTCATTCGCACAGTGAAAACCACGGATCCCATGCCAGCAACGGGCACGGCGCTGACAGCCACGGCTCGAACGGACATGGCCACGGTCACAGTGCTAAACCCGATTCGTTTGAGGTTCGCATCCTTCGCCAAGATGGCCCAGGCCAACCCAGCTATTGGGAACGCCACAAGGTCAAGTACGAATCGGACATGAACGTGATCAGCGTTCTGCAACGCATCGCTGCCAAGGCCACAAGTGCTGATGGTAAAAAGGTGGCCCCTGTTGCTTGGGACTGCAGCTGCCTTGAAGAAGTTTGCGGCGCTTGCACGATGGTGATCAATGGTCGCGTTCGTCAAAGCTGCTCGGCCCTGGTCGACAAGCTGCTGGCCGAACAACCCTCCGAGATCGAACTTCAACCGATGACGAAGTTCCCCGTTCTGCGGGATCTTAGCGTGGATCGGTCGCGGCTTTTCCGGGCCCTACAAAAGGTAAAGGCTTGGGTTCCTGTCGATGGCTACCACGACATGGGTCCCGGCCCACGCCAAATGCAGGCAGAACAAGAAACCGCTTACCCTCTTAGCGAGTGCATGAGCTGTGGTTGCTGCGTAGAAGCTTGCCCGCAGTACACCAAGATCGAGCTGACCCAGTACGAAGGTGAGTCGGACGAAGCATTTGAGGCTCGCAAAAACGGAGAGTATGACCGCGGCTTTGTTGGCCCTCACGCCATTAGCCAAGCCATGTTGTTCAACGCCAACCCGACCGGCAAGAACAACGCCGGCGATCGGCTTGACGCCCTGATGGAAGAAGGCGGTATTCAGGTCTGCGGCAACGCGCAAAACTGCGTGGCGGTTTGCCCCAAGCATATCCCTTTGACGACCTCCATCGCTCGCGCCGGACGTGCAACGACGATCCATGCCCTGAAGCAATGGTTTGGTGCGTAGTCTGAAGGTAGACAGGCAACCAGCTACCTGCTCCCTTCGATCCATTAAGGGAAAGACAACTCTCACAGCCACCCACCTAAGCTGGCTGTTTCAACCCGTCCTTGAAACCAGGCGATTTCACTTGCCTGGTTTTTTTACGCCTGTCCAACTGTCCAGCAAGTGGCGGAAACTAATTCTGAGCTGAAATTTCTCGGAAATTGACCGTATTTTCGTTAGGTTCGTTAGCGCTACCCCTCGCCGACCTTACTAGAATTACGACGCAGCCCAAGGACAGGGCAGCACGGCTTGAGGCAGCCGTAGTTTGCAGGGAAGCGCCGGAACAGGTTCCAGGTTTGCTGGTTGCCAATCTCCCCGCCCATGCGGGTAAGGACGGCAGCAGGTGGGTCTGGTTTACACATGAGGCGAGTACCATGAAGCGAACTGAGTTCTATCGGAAGATGCACGATCTTCTGCTGCGGCGGCGCACTGCCATGCGGCAGACGCTTTCCAGTGACGTGGCTTCGCTGGGGGCCTATGTCGATGCAGGCGTGATTGATGAAATGGATGCTTCCCTTACGGGCGAGCAATTGGAAATCGACAGCCAACTGGCTGAGGTTGAAAGCCGTGAACTGGGCCGGATCGAAGAAGCGCTCGCGCGTTTCAAGGATGGGACCTACGGCGAGTGCGAGACGTGCAACAAGCCTATCCATGTGGATCGGTTGACGGCACTTCCCTATGCCAGCCAGTGCATCAAGTGTGCGCAGGCCAGCGACAAGCCGACCTTCCAATGGCATGCGGGCCATCGGGTTGACGTCGAAGCAGACGTTGCTTAGTAGCCATTTTGCCCTGACGGCGACCTGCCAACGGTGCAACTATTCGAAGCAATTTCAAGGGCCGCACCTAAACCGTGCGGCCCTTTTTACGTACTGCCCCTGGACAAAGGGATTGAATACGGTGCTGCAGTCCCTTAGGCTTGCGGCTATATCGCCTTGTTTTTTGGGGCTAGACCGAATTTCAAGCCCCACCTTATTCTTTGGATGACATGCTCCGCTATGGCTCAGTTCTCACACCATCTTTTTGTTTGTTGCAACCAGCGTGACAAGTCCAGTCGCCAAAGTTGTGATCCGAAGGGGTCCGAAGAGCTACGTTCCGCGTTCAAAAAAGAGATTGAACGTCGCGGCCTAAAACCGCAGGTAAGGGCCAACTCGGCCGGCTGCTTGGATCAATGTGAACTGGGCCCAGTGTGCGTGATCTATCCGCAGGGAATCTGGTACGGCAACGTTCAGCTAAAGGATGTTCCGCGCATCGTGCAGGAAACGCTGATCGAGGGAAAGGTTGTGGAAGACCTTCAGATTCCCGACGATCAATTAAATGTCAAAGGTAAGAAGTAACCACGCTACCTTTCCAATTCCTTTCCTTAGACCGACTTTTGCTTTTCATCGATCATTAGGAGTTTAACCATGGCTTTTGCCCATTCTTTCTCGCTTGGCTGTGTGGCTCGTTGGGCCTGCGGCCTAGCCGGTGTGCTGGCTTTGTCCGCTGCGTTCAGCTATGGCGCCGTGGCTGGCGAAGCGACTGCCGAACAGATCAAGGCGCTCGAGACCAAACTGACCGGCAGCAAATTTACTGGGCTATTTACGGTGGCCGGCCGCGATCTCAGCAAAACTACGACCGAGGAATACACGATCACAAGCGCCACGAAGGTATCCGACGGGGATACTTGGATGCTCAAGGCCCGCATTAAGTATGGTGGCACCGACAGCACCATTCCAATTCCGCTGGAAATCAAGTGGGCCGGCGATACGCCCGTAATCACCATGGACAAGATCACGCTGCCCGGCCTGGGGACCTTTAGTGCTCGCGTAGTCATCCACGACGACCGTTATGCCGGGACTTGGCAGCATGACGCCGTCGGCGGGCACCTGTTTGGCACGATTTCGAAGGGGGATGCCCCTGCAAAACCGGCGACTCCCGAACCAAAACGCTAGTTCGGCCCGGCCGCTGAACGTTTTTTGTCCCCCTGCCCTGTTAATCAGTCATGCAGGGTGCGGATATCTCCCTAGCAACGTGGAATGGGCCGCGTTGCCAAGGGACTTTTCCATGGCACTGCCTTCACGCACGATCTCGACGAACTCCTGGCGAGGAGCAGCCGTGGCCTACTTGGCCCTGCAAGCGGCTGGCGGGCTGGCCTGGTGGAGCGCCCTTTTCATGTGGCCTGCCTCACGCCCCTTCTTTTCTACGCCAAGCGACTCCGATGCCATGCTGATGGCATTCCTCTTGCCGGATGTTGCTCTTTATGTCGGCCTATCTGTCGGATGCGCCTATGGACTTGGGCAGAAAAAAGAGTGGGCCTGGACCTTACTTTGCGTTCACGCCGGTGCGGCCCTCTACGCTGCACTCTATGCCTGGAACCTTTGCTTTATTACTTCTGGCCAGCTGTGGCTGGGAGCAGTTCTGATGACGCCGTCGCTGGTGGTCCCTGGAATGTTTGCCTGGCTTCTCCGCTCAAGGGAACCTCTCCGATGCTAAACCAACTTCATGGGCATGAAGCCCGCCCCGCTTCGGCTGGCTGGAATCTCGGAAAGACGTTCGCCCAAATCGTCGTGTTCTGGACCGTCTTTTTATTTGTGGCCCCCCAGGCAATCTTGCAGGCGGAAGCACGGCTTGGCTTGCCAACCTGGCAACTGGATCGCGCCTGGGCGATGGGAATTGGCAGCTTACTATTTATTAGCTTTGGGGCACTGGGGCTTTGGAGTGCATCCGCCATGGCCGTCATCGGACGAGGCACCCCCATGCCACAGGACTGTGCTCGAAACCTGGTGGTGGTTGGCCCCTACCGATATTTACGCAATCCGATGGCGGTTGCTGGTCTGACGCAAGCCGTTGCCGTGGGAATTTTCTGCGACTCGCCTTCGGTAGTTGCCTATGCACTGACCGGCATGGTCATTTGGCAATGGCTGGTGCGCCCTTGGGAAGAAGCCGATTTGCAACGGCGATTTGGGGCTGCATATAGAAGGTATCGGCAAGCGGTCCGCTGCTGGGTGCCCACGTTTCCAGGCTACCAAGCCAATGCCGCCGTGTTGCCCGCGAGGATTTCGCGGGCGGAGATTCATCATCGGTTTCCGGTGAAGACCAGAATCCTAGCTGGCACCCACTAGCGTTGGCGGGTGAACCGCATGGCACCTAGATTGGCAACTTCGGTCTGAACCGGCATGAGAAAGGAGTCATCGCCATCGAACAGGAAGGCGTGATCCTTCTGCTGGCCATCTTTACCAATCATCTTGACGGTTAGCTCATCGCCTTCGCCACGAACGTGCTGCCACGTTTCATCGAAGCTGTGCTGCTTCCCCTCAATCACGGTGGTAGTCGTTAGCGTGCCATCGGGGCGAAACTGGATGGTCATCTCTTGCTTACGAAGGGCATCTACTTGGTCCGCCGAGATGTGTCCCTTGACGGACTCCTCATCGACAACCATGGTGCCGGTCCAGACTCCAGCCAAGCGCTGGCTGGGTGGAATGGTGGGCTTTGCCGGCTTGCCACTGGCAACCCCATCGGCCGATCCCTTGCCACAGCCGACTGCCATGGCAAACACGAACACAACTAGCCATGCGTTGGTGAGTAGTACGAAATCCTTGCGACGCATTGCGACCTCCATGCTATTCAAGCGAAACGGGACAGGCCAAGCCGAGCCTTAAAAGGATGCCCCAGCGGGGAATTTTCGCGACGGCGAAGATCCCTTCGGCGGAGTCTGCCCCCGTGAACTGTGCTAACGAGTACTTAATGGGCGGTTAATCCCCACAAAGCTTTCAGGCGGAAGGGTACCAACTTCCCCGGAATCGGGCAAGCAAGAAAACCGGGGCTGGGCCGAGGGCTAGGCAGTCATTAGTTGAAGGCCGCTGGCAAGCGGAACTCGGATGGTTCTAAAGTCGTCTCAGGTTCGCCTTGACCATATCTCAGCTTCCTGAGACACTCCGCCAGAACAAGGGTTAGCAGCCTGAGTAGGAACTGCAACAAGTGCTCAGCGTCGATCGGGAAAGCAGGATCCATTCCCAGCAGCACAAGAACCAAGATAAGTAAGGAACGGAGTCTACTGAAATGAAGCGGCACTCGTTTTTCTCGTTCGTCGTGATGGGGTTTGTTGCCCCTTCGCTCGTGATGCTATCCTTCGTTGGCTGCGGCTCGGGCAAGAAGCCTACGGGCACTGCCGAGGGGAAGGGAACAGCAACGGCACAAAACGGCACCGGCGCCGCCGATGACGAAAACACGCTGACGATTACCGAAGAGTCCACGCCAGATATCGTAGTCTCTGGTTTTCTCGAAGCACTTCGCAGTGGCGACAAAGAATCCACGGCAGCCCTGCTGACCAATAAAGCCCGCGAAGAAACGACTAAAAACAACATCTCGGTCGACCCAACGAGCTCCCCTGACTCGATGTATGAAGTCGCTGAGCCAAAGTACTTGGCCGACAATCCTAAGGGTGCTCATGTCGATAGCATCTGGCATGAGAAGCTAGAAGATGGAAGCGACGCAAGCTACACGATCACGTGGGTGCTTCGCAAAGAGTCCAATGGTTGGCGCGTTGCGGGCATGGCGCTAGAGATCATTCCAGGCGAAGAGCCTCGCTTCCTGAACTTCGAAGATCCCGTCGACATGCTGAAGAAGCGTGACGAAGCGATGGCCGCTGCTCAACAAGCGATGGCAGAAACCGCCAGCGCTGCAACCGGAACCCCAGGTGCAACTGCCGCTCCTGCAGAAGGAACGGCTGCCGAACAGCCGGGTGCTGAGGCAACTACCGCAGAAGCCAGTGAAACACCTGCTTCCGGGGAGTCCACACCGGCCAATACCGAAGCAGAAACGGCAGAATCTGCAATTCCGGCAAATGTTGCTCCGACCGCTCCAGCCCGTCCAGGCGGTAACAAGCTGCGGCCGCGATAGAGCCACTAGGCCTTTCAGAAAAACACCCTTCAATGGGGCACTCTATTTCTGTAAGTCTTTGAACATCATGGCATTACAAAAACGCCTTGCAGCAAATGCAGGGCGTTTTTTTATGCGCGCACGGTCCTTCAGGTCGCCATAACTGGCCCCGAAAACGAAAGTTTTTCCAAAAAACAGCGATCCGTCACAGCTAACCCATTTACCACAGACTACCATTGGGTCATTGACAGAGCTTGTCTCGTCGATATGTTAACGACGTATCCTGCGTTTTCGCTACATCTTCCTCAATCGGCATAGTTATCCAAACAGGGACTTCCGAGCACGGGATGATGAACGGGTTCCAGGGAATGAAAACGGTCCTCGCGCGGCCAGCCGTCGCGCAGCGAGGTGTTCTGCGTGTGACGGCCATGTTTGTTCCCTTTGTGGTAACAGCTAAAAGACATTTTGGAGGATTGAAAATGAACCGTATTGTTGTACTTGGTCTAGTAATGTTTGCCGCGATCGTTGGCTTGGCCCTGGTCGGTGGCGAGAAGACTGCTTCGGCTTTGGGTTGCCATGGTTGCAGCGGTCGTGAGAAGTGCTGTGGTCGTGAACGCTGCCACGGTCGTGAACGCTGCTGCGGTCGCGAGAAGTGCCATGGTCGTGAACGCTGCTGCGGTCGTGAGAAGTGCTGTGGTCGTGAACGCTGCCACGGTCGTGACCGTTGCTGCGGTGCCAAGAAGTGCTGTGGCGCTCCTGCTCCATCGTGCTGCGGTACCCCAGCTCCAGCTTGTGGTTGTGCTGCTCCTGCCGCTGCCCCAGCCGCTCCAGCTGCACCACCAGCCCCTCCAGCTCCAGCTCCAGCTGCCCCTGCCGCTCCAGCAGCTCCTGCTGCTCCAGCCGGTGCATAGTTTTACTGAGATTACCTAGCTTCACCTGTGGTTTTGCCACAGGTGTTGGCTTGGGAAAACCTGCTGACGACGTTCCCTGTTTGCCGTTGGCAGTTAAATCTCCGAATTTTATCGGGCTTACCTTTATGGTGGGCCCGATTTTTTTTTGTAGGTTGGGTAGGCAACTCATTCCGCTTGGCGACCGCTTGAATTACTGTGGGAGGCTGGCAATTTGCCTCACCTCACGCCAAAGGAATTGTTGATGGCCGGTTCGGAAAGCCCTCGCTCAACAGGATTGAGCAACCAGCAACGCAGCTTGCTGACGTTGGGCCTCATAATCCACTTCATCTGTGTCGGTACGGTGCTCAGCGTCCAACCTGCGTCGCTCGACCCTGCTGGTCAAGCTGGTCAACATCTTTGGGATGTACACCCAGACCTTCAATTTTGACCCCAACTTTATCCCCTACCAATACGGCACACGGTATTCCGGGCTGCGTGAGGGGGATGACTGTTTCTTTGAGGTCGAGATCTACAAGGACGAAGACCGCCCCCCCCAAGACCAATCCCTGTCTGCGATGGTGACGCTTCCTCAAGAGGAATCTCGGTACGGCGAAGAACGCCGCCGACTCCTTTCTTTGGCCCGAACGATGGCCTCCAATATTCCTACGGGGCGCGATGCGTTTCCGGAAGAGGAAGTAGCTGCCGCAACGGCCGCTCGGGGCGTGGCCCAGTCTGTCCTTACCGAACGAGAAGGAAAGCGGGCGGTTATTCGCCTCATCCGCCGCGAGTCGCAGCCTTTAGATCTTGCGGACTTGAACGAGGCGTTGCCGCCTGACGATCCTCAGGCCGAGGAATATCAGACCATTCTCTATGAGGCAGATGCTTGGATCAGCTCCGACGGCGAGGTCCAACTAGTGAAGCGAGCAGCCAATGCCAGCCAGGTGGCTCCGCTTAAAGGGATTCCTTCCATGCTTCCTGGTGGCAAAGGTGCCAAGGCAGCCGCCGCTGCGGCAGCCCAAAATGTGCCAGAGCCAACCAAGACAGGCTTAGAACCGGTTCAGCCCGGAAACACCCCTGCCGCCAAACCTTCCTCGCCCTAGCCGCGCCCCCAAGACAAACGACCGCCTCCATGTCGAACCCATCTCCCATGATCTCTCGCGATGAGTCGTTGTCCACCACCTTGGCGGATGGCTGGAATACATTTTGGTTCACGCCCGGCCCAACATTGCCACTGGCGATGTTACGGATTGGCGTTGGCGCCTTATGCCTTTTGCACTTTGCCTCCTATGGGCTTTCATCGGATCGCTGGTTTGGGCCGGATGGACTGATCCCTATCCAGACTGCGAAAGACCTCTTACAGAGTTCGGGCAGCCCCGTTTGGCAGCATCCCTCCCTGCTTTGGTGGACCGACAGCCTTCCCGTTTTGCTAACGATTCACATCGTGGCGATCGTAGCTTCGGCCGCATTCATGGTTGGGCTATTTACGCGAGCCTCCGGCATTGTGACGCTGACGATCCTACTTTCCTACATTCACCGATCCCCGTTTACTGCCACCCACGCCGATCCCCTTTTGGCTTTTTTGCTGCTGTATTTGCTCGTGGGACCGTGTGGGCAGGTTTTCTCGTGGGACCGCTTGTGGTCCAACCGATTGGGCCATGACTTACCCTATGCGGAACGCCCCACCATTGCCGGACAGATTAGCCTACGACTGATCCAGGTTCACTTGGCCATGTTCTATGGAATGATGGCGGTTGTGAAACTACATGGCGATTCTTGGTGGGATGGCGAGGGGATCTGGCAGCTTTTGGCCCAAACGATCTCGCGCCCTAGTGACTGGACCTATTTGCGAAGCTATCCCCTTGTGATCAATCTTTGGACGCACGCCCAGGTTTGGTTGGAATTGGCGTTTGCCATCCTCATTTGGAATCGCCACTTTCGTGGCGGCCTGATGATTGCGACGACGATCTTGTGGGTGCTGTTTATTCAAATCACGGGCATGGCCACGTTTGGACTGTCGTTAATTGTGGCTGGCCTGGCATTCTTGCCTCTGGAGCAATGGAATCGCCTATTGGGCATGGCTGGATTTGAAGCGTTCAGCTCGCCAGCGAGCCGCCGCCGGTAGCAAGTTGACAACGGCCAGAGAAAAGTCGACGATAACAAGGATTATTCTCTCGACTTTTGGCCAAGCTAGGATGCTTGTCGTATGCCGCGCCGGAATCTGTTGATCATTGTTATGATCACGCTCGTCTCGCTTGCTTGTTACCAGCGCGCGTCGAGAAATGCCTACGTTGCCACTCTGGCCGAGGCAATGAACGTTATTCAGCGTGATTATGTCGACGAGGTCGATTCACGAATCTTGTTCGAAGGTGCCATGAATGGCATGGTAGACCAGCTCGACCCGAACTCGGGCTACACCTCTCCTGAAGAATACAAGCAGTTCCTTGACAGCATGGAACAAGAGTTCGGCGGGATTGGCGTGGTTGTCGAGTTTGATGAAATCGCCCAGCGTTTGGCCGTGGCCGGTCCGTTGCCGGGAACCCCTGCCTTTCGGGCCGGGGTAAGAGCCGGTGACTTGATCATGGCGCTGGATGGCAAAGATACGGCCGGCCTGAAGCTGGCGGATTCTACGGAACTGATTCGTGGAAAGCCCGGCACCTCCTTGAAGATGCTAGTGCTTCATCCAGGCGAAACCAAACCGGTTGAGATTATGGTGGAGCGCGCCAAGATTGCCGTCGACTCCGTTTTGGGAGACACTCGTAATCCTGATGGCAAATGGGTGTTCCGTTTGGCCGAGCGCCCCGAGATTGGCTACATTCGCGTGCAATCCTTCGGCGAGCGCACCTCAACGGAATTACTGGCTGCCCTGAAGTCCCTCAGTGAAACCAAAGATCCGATCAAAGGTCTGATCATCGATTTGCGTGGCAATGCGGGTGGACTCCTGACGGCCGCCATTGAAACGTGCGACATGTTCTTGAAAGAAGGGGTCATCGTAAGCACCATGGGGCGGAAAGGTTCACTGCTTCAGCAGTTCTCGGCTACGCCTGCCGTGACGATTGATCCTGACCTGCCCTTGGTGGTGCTGATCGATAAGAAGTCTGCCAGCGCCAGCGAAATCGTTTCGGCCTGCTTGCAGGATTACGGCCGGGCGAAAGTGGTTGGGCAACGCTCCTACGGCAAGGGAACGGTGCAGAATGTTTTGCAATTGGAAGGAGGCCGAAGCGCGCTGCGTTTGACGATTGCTCGCTATGTCCGCCCGAGTGGCAAGAATATCCACAAGTTGCAAAACGCCAAAGAGACCGACGACTGGGGCGTGCGGCCTGATCCGGGCGAAGAGCTCAACCTGACCAACCGAGAGACACTTCGCTACTTGATGGTCCGTAATCGGCGAGACATTCAGGCCTACACGGGCAATCCTGCGGCCAACGGTGCGGTAGCGGTTCCACCTGTCACCGATCCGGCACCGACTGCTCCGCCAGAACCCGAGAAATCGACTTCCGGCAGCCAAGATCCTGCGCCGCCAGCTCCCACCGGCGAGGGCTCCGAAGAAGAGCCTATCGTGCGCGAAGAATTGTCGGCTGCTGACAAAGCAGCGGCTATAACGGGGATTCTCTTTGCGGATCCACAATTGCAGAAGGCGGTCGACTGCTTGTTTCGCAAGCCGACCGAAAGCACCAAACCAGCCAACTAATGGCTAAGCGCTAGAAGCCACCCCGCCCAAGACCTAGGCGGGCACACTAGACACTGGCTACGCCGATCTTAGTAGGCGTTTTGCCGTGAGAGGACCACCCAAACGGTTTGAAACAGGATTTTGACATCCAGTAGCAACGACCACTCGCGGATGTACTCATGATCGCATTCAATCCGCTTTTGCATCTTCTCTAGCGTATCGGTTTCTCCACGCCAGCCGCGGACTTGTGCCAAGCCGGTAATGCCAGGCTTCACTTTGTGACGCAGCATGTACCCTTCGATCATTTGACGATACTGCTCATTGTGGGCCGTTGCATGTGGACGAGGCCCAACCAGAGACATGTTTCCTGTCATGACGTTGAAGAGCTGTGGCAATTCATCAATCGACGTCTTGCGTAAGATTGCTCCGAGCCAAGTGACACGTGGATCGCCTTTGACGGCCTGGGCAACTTTGTTGCCATTGTCTTGCACGAACATGGATCGGAACTTCCACACGAAGATCTCATTTCCATCCAGCCCGTAACGGCGCTGACGGAAGAAGACGGGACCACGGCTAGTTAGCTTGATCAGCAATGCGGTAATGATCATCACGGGTGCAAGTGCCAACAACAGCAGCCCCCCAACGATGACATCAAATACGCGTTTGACAACGCCGTCGACGCCGTAAAGCGGATTTTCAAACACGCTAACGGCTGGCAGACCGCCAACATCGGTCCAGCGTGAATGCAAAAGCTGAAAGACGAAGAAGTCTGGCACGATATAAACACTAGCCGTCGTATCCGCCAACTTGCCAAGCACGCCACGGATGCGATCTTCGGCGCGCATGGGGAACGTGATGTAAATTCGGTCGACAAAACCTGCCTTGGCATCATCAATCAAGTCGCTGATTCCACCGATGCGCCGACGCATGCCGGCCGGCATCTCGGGACCGCGATCAGGTGGGCGGTCATCATAGAAACCTGCCAATTTCAAACCAAGCTCCGGCGATTCTTCAATATTTCGTGCGAGCTGAAAGCCAAGCTCCGTCACACCGACAATGGCAAAGGCCTTGGTATTCACGCCGCGCACCCAGAAGGAGCGCTGCAAGATTCGCAAGATGGTGTGGGAAATGACAACGGCAATCGGAGTTGCGACAAACCAAGTGACGAGCAAAATCCGAGAAAAGCCTTCTAGCCGCCCCGTGGCAAAGCCAATCGTTCCCAGAATCGTAAACGAGACGGCCCAGGCCAAGCTGGTGCAAACCATTTCTCGTTCCACAGAGGCACCGCGCCAACTGCGGTACATACCCGATAGTTCTGATACCAAATAGTGGACGATGATGGCCACCGCTCCAGGCAGTAAAAAGTCTGCGTTGGAATGTGCGGCCGTGTAATTCACGGCAATCGCCAGCCCACCAGCCACGCACAGCATATCTGCCACGCGAAACAAGGAGCCCACAAGCGAAAACTGTTGATGAATGTGACGGGACGGTAGAGCCATTTCAGCACACTTTTTAGGACGGTAGTCTCGACAACACAGGAACGGCCTCGCCTCTTGGCAGGCCTAGCGTGTGATTCCTTTCACGATTTGCCCTCCGAAAGATAGGTTACGACAAACGACCAGCCACCATTTCCCGTCAAGCAAAGCCGAAGAGGCGTGGCGATACAGTCGTAATAATTGGTACAATCAGGCCATGACACTCTCAGGAATACAAGTCTTTGTGGAACTCCTGGCTCGCCATGGAGTTAAATACCTCTTTGGCAATCCCGGCACTACCGAGTTGCCTCTGAACGATTGCCTGGCGCAGGACACTCGCCTGAAGTACATCCTTGGCTTGCAAGAAGTTCCTGTGATGGGAATGGCCGACGGCTACGCCATGGCATCAGGCAAGCTGGGTGTGGTAAACCTGCATGTGGCTTGCGGCCTCGGCAACGCGATGGGACTTTTGTACAACGCCTACCGAGAAGGGACGCCGCTGCTGGTTACAGCCGGCCAACAAGATCGCAGGCTTTCCTTCGAGGAACCAATCCTTGGGGGCGACTTGGTCTCTGTCGCAAAGACTTGGACCAAGTGGTCCTACGAAGTACAGCATTTGCAAGAGCTGCCTCAAGCACTACAGCGAGCTGTGCAGGCCGCACTGACACCGCCTACGGGGCCTGTCTTTCTGTCGCTGCCGATTGACATGCAGATGGAGCAAGCAGACTGGCAACTGCTGGCCGACTTGCGAGTTCCCGACACCCGTGTTCGCCCACCGGTGAGCGCTGTTGAGCACGCCTGCCAAGAGCTATTGCATGCACACAATCCAGCGATCCTTGTCGGCAGCCGTGTGCGCGAGCGAGACGCCTGTGCGGCCATGGTTCAATTTGCAGAACAAATCGGCGCTCCTGTATTTTCCGAAGGGGGCCATACGCACGGACGTCTTGCATTCCCCAGCGACCATCCGCTGTACAGACAGGGACTGCCGATGTGGGCGCCCGAGATTCGTAGCAAACTTGCCGAGTACGATGTGTTGGTAGTGGTCGGAATGGATATCTTCCGCCAGTACATGTACCATCAGCCGAGCAGCCCACTTCCTTCGGGCATCAAAGTGATTCACCTGGATGAAGATCCCTGGCAGCTCAACAAGAACTATCCGCTCGACGTTGGTGTGCTAGGAGACATTCGCTGTTCCCTTGAGGCAATCACACAAGCACTGCGGGAGCATGAAACGCCATCCCAGATGCAGCTCGTGAATGACCGCGCGAAGCGGCACTCCCAGTTGCACTCTGCCGCTCGCAAAACCTTGCAGGAACAAATTGCGAAAGAGCAAGCGATTCGGCCCCTAACGCCGCTTACCCTCATGAGTTCGCTGGCGGAAATCTTGCCGCCCAATGTGGCGGTGATTGAAGAAGCGGTCACCACGACGGGCAACACCCTAGAACGACTGGGGGCCCTATCCGCCGAGGCCGACTGCTTTGGTCACCGAGGCTGGGCTTTGGGATGGGGAACGGGCTGCGCCATGGGCGTTCAGCTGGCTTGGCCGGATCGACCGGTGCTGGCGATCTTGGGAGACGGAGCCGCCATGTACGGCATTCAGGGACTTTGGTCGGCTGCAAAGTACAGCTTGCCGGTGGTATTTATTGTCTGCAACAACCGACAGTACCAGATCCTGAAGGTTGGCTCCCAGGCTCTGGAACTATCAGAGGCCGTGAAAAACCACTTCCTTGGGCTGGACCTCGATACCCCAGCCATTGATTTCGTGGGCCTAGCGACCTCTCTGGGAGTCGAGGCGTGCCAATTGACCGAGCCTGCAGAAATCCAGGCACGTGTGCGGAAGGGATGGCAATCGGGCCGTCCCCTGCTGATTGAGGTTCCAATCCAGCGAACCCTCAAGCCCGCCTAAACTACGGCTAGGTAAACCAGGAAGTCTGTAGCGGCGAAGGTTTCTGCTCGCTGAGAAAGTTTCACCCTAGCTAGCGACGCCTGGCAAAGTCCCAAAAGGAACGTAAGTGCTTACCCTAAATACACTTATCGACATTTCCTTACATCTTCGTCATGGGGAATATTAGACCCAAAACTCGGCTCTAAAGGGTACGAAACGGGCAGTGCCCAACACCTTGTGTAAAGCATTGTTCGCGTTTTTTCCTGCCGAGGACCATTTCTACGGCAGGACAGGAAAATGTTTTTCAAGGTTTTCCCGTAACTCGCTCAGCAGAATGATTGCGTGCGAGGCACGGCTTGGATTACCTTAACGCATTACTTTCCTTTTTCCTTGACGAAGGAGTTCCCCTGGTAGCCCTACCAGCGGTTGACTCTCCAGGATGGTTTGTTCGTCGAGGTTGGTCCCACCTGTTGGTTGTTCCTCTCCCTTCCGTTTGCCGTTGGGTTTTCTGCTGTCGATTTTTCGATCACCAGAATGAACGGTGTTTGGGCTTCCTCGCCTAAGCATTGCTTGTTTTGACCGTTCGTTGATTTGATGCAGTGAAGACAATGGTCGTGGTATTTCCTCCGCTGCGTGTATGGACGTCATCGTTAATAAAACTCGACCGACTTGCCGTTGCTGTCATGCAACCGAAGGCAGATTGCTCTGCTACGGATTGTTTGCGCTCGTAGCCTGCCTCCTGGCCTTGATCGGTGGTAGCAGCCCTGCAATTGCCGCTGATCCCGAAGTGAAAGAAGAAGCCAGCTTTGAATGGCCCCTTTCACGCTTGGTAGAGCCTGCCGCCCCAGCTCCGCGAGATATTTCCTGGTGCCAAAACCCGATCGATGGGTACCTGCTGGAGAAGATGGAAGAAAAGGGGATTCGCCCCAGCCCTCGCGCCGACAAGCTGACACTGCTGCGCCGGATCACGCTCGATCTTACCGGCCTACTTCCAACGACCAGTGAACAAGAAGCCTTCCTGGCAGACAACTCGCCGGATGCGTACCAAAAGGTAGTTGATCGCCTGCTGCAATCGGTCAATTTTGGCCAACGCTTTGCGCAGCCTTGGTTAGACCTCGTGCGTTACTCTGAAGGGGATGGCTTCAAGTCCGATGCCCTTCGTCCGTTTGCGTACAAATATCGTGACTATGTCATCTCGGCGTTTAATCGCGACCTGCCTTACGATGTTTTTGTTCGGCAACAACTGGCGGGCGACGAACTGGAACCTGACAATCCGGTTGCCCAAGTAGCGACAGGCTATAACCGCCTGTATCCCGACGAAGTTCAAGCTTCAGACATTGTTGCACGGCGACAAGAGCTGCTGGATGATGTTACCGATGTCACCGGGCAAGCATTCCTGGGCCTGACCGTGGGCTGTGCTCGTTGTCACGATCACAAGTTTGATCCGATTTTGCAGCGCGACTATTACGCCTTGCAAGCTTTTTTCACGCCGATGATTCCGCGTGATGATCTTGCCAGTGCCACCCGCGAACAAGAGGCGGCTTATCAGGCTGCGCTGCGAAAGTGGGAAGAAGCAACCCTTCCTATCCGTGTGGAGATGGATGGATTGTTGGCAACGCTGCGCGAACAGAAGTTGGCGGAATTGGTTGCCCCTTACGACAAGACCACCAAAGCGGCAATCGATACCCCAACCGAAAACCGCAGCGCCTATCAGCAGCAGCTCGTTTGCCAGGCACAAAAGTTCATGGCCCCTCGCATGAAGCGGCTTGCTAAAAGCCTCGAAGGGGAAGCCAAAGAAAACTACGAAGCCCTTGAAAAGCAACTGACAGCCTACGATCACCTGAAACCTGCCGAACTGCCCGGCGTGCTGGCGGTCATTGATGTTGGCCTAACCTCCCCCGACACGTTTTTGCTCGACACAGGAAACGTCGCCAAGCCGGTGGAAAAGGTGGAGCCCAGCTTCATGAAGTGCATTGAGGCTGAGCCGGTTGCCATCGAGCCGATGCCACAGATTCAATCGTCGGGACGCCGTGCTGCACTGGCACGCTGGCTGACACAACCTGGACACCCGCTTACCGCACGTGTGATGGTGAACCGCCTGTGGACGCAACTGATGGGCGAAGGCGTTGTTGGCACGCCGAGTGACTTTGGTGTCATGGGGCAAGGTGCCACAAACCGTCAACTGCTGGATTGGCTGTCGATGCGGTTTTCTGAAAACAGCTACAGCGTTAAAGAAGTTGTCGAGCTAATCGTCACCAGCAATGCTTACCAGATGTCTTCCTCCATTGATCCAGGCACGAGCGATCAACGCTTGGCCAAAGAGAAGGACCCTAGCAATCACCTGCTATGGCATGCCCGTCGCAAGCGGCTGGATGGCGAGACGATTCGCGATGTCGCACTCCAGCTATCTGGCGACTTGAATGAACAATTCGAAGGCCCGAGCTCACGCCCACAGCTTCCCCCTGCCTTGCAGGAAAGCCGTTACAGCTGGGAGCCTGATGCATCGATTTGGCAGCAAAACCGCCGTAGTATTTATGTGGTCTCGATGCGAAACATGCGTTATCCCCTGTTTGAAACCTTTGATCAGCCGGACCGCATCAACAGCTGCCCACAGCGGATGGCCACCACCAGTGCTCCACAGTCGCTGGTTCTGCTGAATGGACCATTGACCGACCTTGCCACCAACTGGGCCAAGCGATTGTCGGCCGATGGTGCTCATCCCCGCGCCATGATTGACCGGGCTTATCAAGAGCTTTACACGCGACTGCCCACGCCTGAAGAACGCGCAGAAGCACAAGCGTTTTTGGAACAACAAACCCGATCCCTTGCAAGTGAAGCTGTTACGCCGATGGTTGTTATCAGCGGTGCGGTTTCCACGACGGCTTCTACTCAGCCTGAACAGCAGGCGATGGCAGATTTTTGCCACGCACTGCTTCTGTCGGGCGGTTCTTTGTTTGTCGATTAGTGACTTGCTGTCCAACTGGATTGATTGAGACTCGTCCGATGTTCTCCCATCACCTAACAAGCAGCTTATCGACCTCCCAAGAGAGTCTTCTGGCACGCCGTCAATTCTTGCAGCACGCAGGTGCTGGGTTTGGCTGGCTGGCGCTGGCGGGAATGCTTTCTGGCGACACCCGCGCGGCAGAAGGAGCGCCAGCCACTGGCAATCCGCTACTGGCGCACCCCAGTCACTTTGCACCGCGTGCCAAGCGTGTGATCTTCTGCTTCATGGACGGCGGACCAAGCCACTTGGATCTGTTTGATCCCAAGCCGGCGCTGGAAAAGTATGCTGGCCAGCCACTTCCTCCTAGCGTGAAGCGCCCCGTCACCGCCATGGGAACCACGGCTGATGCGCCGCTGATGGCGTCCAAGCGAAAGTTCACCCAAGCTGGTCAATCTGGCACTTGGATCAGCGATTGGCTGCCCGAGACAGCCAAGATGGTTGATGAGTTATGCGTGATTCGCTCGTGCGTTGCTGATGGACAAACCCACGTGGGAAGTGTTTGTCAGATGAATACGGGTGCGATCCTTGGCGGTCGTCCTTGCTTGGGTGCATGGGCACTTTACGGCCTGGGGACAGAAAACGCCGACTTACCCGGTTTTGTGGTGATGACCGATGGAGCCAGTGAACCTCCCGGCGGTGCGCGAATTGGTCGACGGGCTTTATGCCTGCTACGTTCCAAGGGACGAAGCTCTACCCAGGATCAGAACCGGTCCTATTCACCAAACGCCCTGCAGATATTAGCGACGCTCGTCAGCGCGGCAAGCTGGAATACCTTGCCAAGTTAAACGCACGTCACTTTGCGGAACGTCAAAGCGATGATGCCGTTGCTGCTCGCCTCCGCAGCTATGAGCTTGCGTACCGAATGCAAGCGGCCGCACCCGAAGCGGCAGACCTCTCGCAAGAGACCGCCGAGACCTTGGCGCTGTACGGCATGGATCAAGAGCGGACGGCACCTAATGGCCGAAACTGCTTGCTGGCCCGACGCATGATTGAGCGTGGCGTCCGATTTGTGCAGCTTTACATGGGCGCAGGAACCAAGTGGGACGCGCATAAGGATCTGGAAGGAAACCATTCCGACCTTTGCGCTCAAACCGACAAGCCAATTGCGGGATTGCTGGCAGATCTGAAACGCCGTGGCCTGCTGCAAGATACGCTAGTGATTTGGGGTGGCGAGTTTGGCCGTACCCCTATGAGCGAAAGCGGAGATGGCCGCGACCACAACCCATTTGGATTTACCATGTGGATGGCTGGTGGCGGCGTCAAACCAGGCCTGACGTTCGGTGCAACGGATGAGCTGGGGCTTTATGCGATTGAAGGTCGGTCGCACGTCCACGACCTGCATGCAACGATCCTGCATCTGCTGGGGCTGGATCATGAACGCCTCACCTTCCCCTTCAATGGCCGCGAAGAACGCTTGACCATCACCGAAGGCAAGGTAATCCAAGGGATCTTGGCCTAGCGTTTTGCGATCTTTTTATCGCAAGCTATTCGGCCGCGCTGGGCCGGTTCACATCGACGACGTCGCTGAACCCTTTTTGGTCAAAGGCGGCAAAGAGCATCGGTAGCCCCTGGTCCTTTTCCAGCTGACACTCCTCCGGATAAAGCGGAATCAGCTTATAGAGCTTGACCGTGGTCCCATCGGTTTGCGCAATATCATCCGTTGTGCGTGTCAGTAGCAACATGGCAGCCAGCCGCGTCCCCGGAGCAATCGGCTGTGGTGGATTGCCATTTTCTAAAATCGTCACTGGCGCACCAAGCCATGTCTTTTGCTGATAGGGATAGCGAGCAAGGGTAAGTAGCCATTCGATGGGCCAACCATGTTCACGCTGGGCGAGTGCCTCGGTTGTAAGAGGCCAAGTCGGTGGCAATTCGATCGCTAGTTCTGCGTAGCGAAAAGCTTCTTGTCCCTCAGGAACTCGCATCGGTACGAGACTCATCCCCAACGTGAAGAGCATGTGCGTTGGCCGAGTGGGAGTAGCGGGTGACACATACACCAAGATCGGCATTCGCCCGGAACCCACATCTTCCACCAGTAGCTGACAGTCTCCTAGCCAAGCCTGAAACAACTGCAAAAGCTCAATCGTCGGATCTTCAAAAGTGATCGCGCCGGGTTCTGTGGCAGGTTCTTCCGAAAGCGTTACGGCCGCTTGAGCCGATTCCACGCTTAGTGATTCAACGACTGGCGTTTCGTCTGGCTCTTCTACGGCTCCCTGGGCAATGAGAAAGCTCGCCACCGTCTGCAGTCCGTTAGCTCGCGCCCAGCTCCAAGGGGTGTGGGGCTTTTCGTCAGCGCCAACCGGATGGCGCATATGGATGTCCGCGCCATGCTCTAGCAATAGCTTCACCAGTCGGAGCGCATCGGAGGGTGTTTTACGGCTGATGGCAACCAACAACGTCTTGCCTTGATTGGGATTGGCCCCAGCTTGAAGGAGCGTTTTTGCCACTTCGTAGTGATTGAAATCGAGCGACTCGATCAGTGGGCCATCGGGATAGTTTTGCGTATTCGCATTCACCCCAAATCCAAGCCTCAGCAGCATTTCGATCATGGGAACCGAAGCGTATCGGGCTGCGTGGTGCAGCCATGTCGGAAAGGTCGATCCCGCAAAGGTGAAGTACTTGGGGTTTTGGGTCAAAAGGGACTCGACGGCTGCGACATCGCCGTCGCGAATCCCCTCAAACAACTGGCGTGCAATGCTCGTGGCCAAGCGATCTCTTCCTCTAACAAACTGCCCGAAAATACTCTCTTCAAGGACCGCTTTTACGGTCTCCCTGAATTCTACTCGGCAGGGCTCGACTTGTCTTCACAATGCATGCAGCCGACGGGGCAATTGCTGCCGACCGACCACCACAAACGGGCCACCGCCAAAAAGCAATGATTGCAAAAACCGCCTGCTCGGCGGCCCCGACTGGCCGATTGATTATCCCTTGCATGCCCCGGCGAAGTGTTGGACTACCGGAACCTCACACCTGGACAAAAAACAGGGGCACATCACCGTCATGACGGCGAAGGAATGGCGGTTCGCAAATTAGCCATGTACGACCACGACGCAGCGATTCTGTTGCATCGAGAATCACCGCTTCAATGTCGGGAGACACGGGCGCTGGCAACTGATATTCAATTGAAAACCCCATGCAAGCACTCCTGACGAGGATTTATTCAACCGCATAATCGCGGCGACCTACGAGTTACTATTTCACGCTCAGTGCCCGATTGTCACACCATACTTTTTCGCGATTTGCCGCACTTTCTCTCCGGATTGATTCATCCTTTCGATCCCTTGGAGCAATCGTTGCTGCGATTGCTGGGCGGCAGCTTGCTCTTCAGGCGATGCTGGTGGATTAACCGAATGGGATTCAAGGGTTTTGCAGACGTCCTTGAGTTCGGAAAGATAGTCGTCACATTGTTCCCGATAATCGTCGGGGCAACTAGACATATCGATATCTTGAATCCTTGTCAGTAGTGATTTAGAGGCATTGCGAACGTCGACGGTTCCACCGGCGGATTCCATTTCGGCGTCGAAGAGTTTGTGCGCCGCTTCATGTTTCGCATGAACTTCGCGAACGATAGAAGCATGATCAGGTTTGGCTGACTGTTTATTTTCATTGGTCGAATGAGTTGTGCATCCCGCCAGAAAGCAGATACAGATTGAAACAATCAGCAAAGTGACTCGGGCAAAAAACATTTCCGGCTTTCTCGTCAAACAACGCCACTGATGACCGAGCGGTGGCAAGAACATAATCCATCTGAGAGCGGCCGATCCACCGCTTCGATCTACGGGTATTTTACCCCATCGTATCATCTCAGCAACATTATCGTCCGACATCCTGATTGTCGCTGAAAGCATTAATGGTTTAATTTTACCAACAATTGCTATATGTTGCTCAAGCTGCTCGAAAAGCGGAACAAGAAAAGTGGGGTGAGTGATTTCGTCGCTGAATACCGCAACTTTTACTAGGACACTACGCTGCGATCACGGTGGACGTCTTTCCTAATGATTTAGCCAGCGAGGGCCACTGACATACGGTGAGTCCTTGGCAAAAAATCGTAGTGGCATTTCCTTTGCCTGGGTAACGCCGATACGAGCAGATACGCCAACCTTCACCGGCGACTCATCACTGGACGAAGCAAGCCAAAGCCCTGCCTCCGGCAGTAGCGGCAGAAAATTGCAGCCGCGACCAATTTGCATGGCCTCACAAAGTCGGGCGGGACCACGAGCCAAATCACGCAGGACAATTTCGTTCGCCCCAGAGGCAACCGCTGCCGAGCCCTTGCTTCGGCGACGAATCGCAGCTGACTGTCGCTCTTGTTGCATCAGTTCGACGCCTACCCAGGGAATAATGGCCCGTACCAAGACCGCACTCCCCTGCCCTGGTTCCTGGGTCACTACGTTAAAGCATTGCCGAGCATGGATCGTATAAACGTAGGCGTGGCCTGGAGGCCCAAACATGGCCGCATTCTTCTGGTTGGGCCCTTTCGCTGCGTGAGAGGCGTCGTCGTCGCTAGAAAGGTAGGCCTCGGTTTCTACAATGATGCCTGCGGCATATCCCGAAGGTAGCTTGCGCCACAGCCACTTTCCCAAAAGGTCGGCCGCAACCAAGTCAGGACTGCGAGCGTAGAATCCCTGAGGCAACGGCTCAAGCGATGGCGCCAGCCGTGCGGAAGTGACTAGTCGCTTTGGAACAGGCTTTCCCACCACAGGTCCCTTTCCCCGGCCTTTCGTGAACAACAGCAGTGTACAGTCAACCTAAAACCCCTATTTAACGCATTCACACCAGCATCGTCGCTGGATGAAGGTCGGAGTTGTTTTTTTGGAAATTTCCGAGAAGGAAACGGTCACTTCGAAATGAAGTTGTCACTTTTCCCAAGTGTATAGTGACATTGCACTTGCGCCCTGTTGGCAGATTCTTAAAGAGTTTGGAAGCGGCGCTCCAGCGTGCCCTAAAGGATTGCGTGGCAAGCACCTACGACTTGTTGCTCAGCAAATAGTTGACGGTTTCCACCAGTTGGGTAAACTCACGCCAGCAACGCTAAACGTTGTGGCAGCTTTTCACGAAACTACCATATATGGTGCACCACGGAGGGTAACCTGTCCCGACGTGCGTTTTTAGGAAGCTTTTCTGGGCAATGAAGCTCGAGTCACGAATCGCTAGTCGGCGACGTTGACGAATGTTCTTTTGTACACTATTTTGAATTTGTTGACCTAGTTCTAGGTCGGCATGCGCAGTTATCAGCAAGGAGCTTAGTGCATGGCAAGCGTTAGTACGCAACGTACCCGTGGCCCCCAATCTCGCACAAACAAGGTCGATGGCCTTCGTGAATTGGCAAAGGGGCTGCGGATTGATTCGCAGTTTTGCCCTGAGTCCGTAGAGAGCCCGTTTGACACGGTGGCTTGGGAACTACGTAGCGCGCAGATCAAGGATGAAAACGGCGGTCTGATGTTTGAGCAGAAGGATGTTGAAATCCCTGCCAACTGGACCCAGCTTGCAACCAACGTCATCGTCAGCAAGTACTTCTATGGCGAAAACGGGACCAGCGAACGCGAAAACAGCGTCAAGCAGCTGATCCATCGCGTGACTCGTACTATTGCCGACTGGGGCATTGATGATGGCTACTTCGCTTCGGAAGAAGATGGCGAACGCTTCTATCGTGAATTGACTTGGCTTTGCGTCAATCAACATGGTGCGTTCAATTCGCCTGTTTGGTTCAACGTCGGTCTGTTCTCGCAATATGGCGTGACTGGTGCCAAGTGCAATTGGCGTTGGAATCCAGACACGATGGATGTCGAGCAACCCGAAAACCCCTACGAATACCCACAAGGCTCGGCATGTTTCATCCAAAGCGTGGATGACAACATGGAAGCCATCATGCGTTTGGCAACCAGCGAAGCGATGTTGTTCAAGTTCGGTAGCGGCACCGGCACCGACCTTTCGACCCTTCGTTCGCACCGTGAGAAGCTGTCGGGTGGTGGCCATCCATCGGGCCCCCTCTCGTTCATGCGGGTTTATGACCAAATCGCTGCTGTGGTAAAGTCCGGCGGCAAGACCCGTCGCGCTGCCAAGATGCAATCGCTGAAGGTATGGCATCCTGACGTGCTCGACTTCATTGAATGCAAGTGGAAGGAAGAGCGCAAGGCCCACGTCTTGATTGAGAAGGGTGGATACGAGTCCAACTTCAACGGCGAAGCTTACAGCAGCATCCTGTTCCAAAATGCCAACCTGTCGGTCCGCTTGACCGATGAGTTCATGGAAGCTGTTGAGAAGAACCAAAAGTGGACGACCCACTGGATCACCGACACGACCAAGGAAGGGCCGACGTACGAGGCTCGCTGGCTGCTCGGCCGGATGGCCGAATGTGCCTGGCAATGCGGCGATCCTGGCGTTCAATATGACACCACGATCAATCGTTGGCACACCTGCCCTAACTCGGGCCGGATCAACGCCAGCAATCCTTGCTCGGAATACATGTTCCTGGATAACACGGCCTGTAACTTGGCCAGTATTAACTTGATGAAGTTCCGTGATACCACGGGCAAGTTTGATGTTGAACGCTTCAAGTCGGCTTGCCGTTTGTTCTTCATCGCTCAGGAAATCCTGGTTGATCATGCCAGCTATCCCACCGATGAAATCGCTCGCAACAGCCACATGTTCCGTCCGCTGGGATTGGGTTACTCCAACATCGGCAGCTTGATCATGGCCGACGGCTTGGCTTACGACAGCGAAGGGGCATACGGCTTGTGCGGCTCGATTACCGCCCTGCTGCATGGCTCGGCCAACTTGGCAAGTGCTGAAATGGCTGCCGTGGTTGGTCCTTTCGATGGGTTTGCTCAAAACCGTGAGCCAATGCTTCGCGTCATGCAGATGCATCGCGATGCAGTTGAAGAGATCAATCCTGCCGGACCGACTTACCTCAAGGACGCTGCCCGCGAATTGTGGGACAACGTTCTGAGCCTGGGCAAGAAGGTGGGCTATCGTAATGCCCAAGCAACCGTGTTGGCTCCAACCGGCACGATCAGCTTCATGATGGACTGCGACACAACCGGCATTGAGCCCGACATCGCCTTGGTGAAGTACAAGCAATTGGCCGGTGGCGGCATGCTGAAGATCGTCAACGGCACGGTTCCGCTGGCTTTGGCCAAGCTGGGCTATGATGACCCAACCATTCAAGGAATCATCAAGCACGTCGATCAAAACGATACGATCGAAGGTGCCCCTGATCTTAAGGATGAACACCTGTCGGTATTTGATTGTGCGTTCAAGCCAGCCAATGGCGTTCGCAGCATCAACTGGCGTGCACACTGCCGTATGATGGCTGCTGCTCAGCCGTTCCTGTCGGGTGCCATCAGCAAGACGGTGAACATGCCTACCGATGTTACGCCAGCCGACATTGCTGAAGCGTACACATGGGGCTGGAAGCTGGGACTAAAGGCCTTGGCGATTTATCGCGATGGCTCGAAGCAAAGCCAACCGCTCAACACCAAGAGCGACGCCACCAAGGACAAGGAAAAGGAAGAGAAGGCTCTGCCACGTCCTCGCCGTGAGCGCCTGCCTGATACCCGTCAATCGCTCACGCACAAGTTCAACGTGGGTGGTCACGAAGGGTATATCAACGTCGGCATGTTCCCGGATGGTCGCCCTGGTGAGCTTTTCATCACGATGGCGAAGGAAGGAAGCACGATCGGCGGCATCATGGATGCCTTCGGCACTGCGATTTCGATCTCGCTGCAATACGGCGTACCTTTGGAAGCCCTGGTCAACAAGTTCTCGCACATGCGGTTTGAACCGATGGGTCACACGACCAATCCGGACATCCGCATTGCGAAGAGTGTGGTCGATTACATCTTCCGCTGGATGGGAATCAACTTCCTGGCTGGCTATCGTGAAGCGAACAGTGCTCTTAACGGCATCAAGACCGCACCAGAGCCTGATACGGACGAGCCTGCTGTCGAGCGTATCCCCGTCACGAAAAAGGCCGCTGGCACTTCTGCCCCTGCGGGCAAGAAGGCTGTCGATCATGACTCCCTGGAGCGTGCCGGCGTAGCAATGAAGGTCGATGGCAACGGCGGAACGGTCACCAGCCGTAGCGAACAGTTTGCCAAGTTCCAATTGGATGCTCCTGCTTGCGACAACTGTGGCTCGATCACCGTTCGCAACGGCAACTGCTACCTGTGCCACAATTGTGGTAACAGCATGGGTTGCTCGTAATCGGGACAGGAACCAATTTAATTAGTTCATTGAAGTAACACTAAGGGCCACTTGGTCGAATTCGTTCGGCCTTGTGGCTTTTTTTCTAGGAGTCCAATCATCCATGGCCGATGCACCCGCAAAGCTCATCGTTCGAGGCGAAGTCGAAGTCCCGTGCGAGCTTACCCTTAGTGACCTGAAGGGAATTTCCGGCGACTTTCAGATTGAAGATGTCAGCCAGATTGCTTCAGGCCGGAGCGGGACTGCCGTACGGCTGGCCGGGATCTTGTCGCTGGTAAAGCCTAAAGCTTCTGCCAAGTACCTAACCCTACATGCGGCACGTGATGACTTTCACGCCAGCATTCCGCTGGAGGCGATTGCCGACAAGGCGATTGTGATCTACCGCGTGGGAGAGGAACCGCTTTCCGTGAAGGCTGGCGGGCCTTATCGGTTTTTCATTCCCGATCATGCCGCTTGTCGCGTGGCCGATGTGGATGAGTGCGCAAACGTGAAGTTCATTGACGAGATGGAGTTCACCGCTACCCGCGGCCATGACAACCGCCCGCATGATGAGGCGGAACATGCCGCGCTGCATGAGAAGGAAGGGCAGCATTAGGAACGGCTGCAAACGCTATAACACTGTTTCTCTTTGGGATTTATGCAAGGGGCAACTGTAATCACCAACATGGCACTTCATTACGCCAACGCAAAAAACCTATGGTCACATCACCTTAGGTAAATGAAGGCCGAGTGCGCTATTTTTCTTTATGCCACCGCCCCTGGTACGCCTTGCCATTGATGCTGATTTCATAATCTTGCGTCGTGAATGTCCCAATGTAACTAGTGTTGAGCTTGTCGTGAGAGAAAGAGTGCAGTTGTTGTGCATTGGCTGACGGCCCGACACTGCCCCATTTCCAAGGATGGAATTTCACGGTCCCTTCAAACTTGAAAACCATTTGTGGCTTGAACGCCAATGCCGTCTTTTGATCAACCTTAATCTGCCAATCCCCAAATCGGGAAATTCGAAGCGGCATCTGAGCCGTCGGAGAAGTAGATTTATCAGTTGGAATTTCAAAGGAAATTGTGGCGAGCCCATCCTTCCATGTGACGTTATTAAGTACTGCTGCAAAGCGAACGCGCTTTCCCTCTTGGCTTGCCTTGATTTCTTCCACAAAGGCATTTACGGCTGCTTTATTTTCAACCTCCGTTTTACCTTTGCGATATTTCGCCCCTATCGACTGCAATTCGCGAAACCAAGTCTCTAATGAAACGACACGAGGTGAAGGACTTGGCTTGGGGTCCTCCGCCAACCCAATCGCCCAAAAACAGGCTGGAAACAGACAAAGCATGAAATAGCCGAGAATCACCGCACGCATTGCCCATACCTCTTTAAAATCACCCACTACTTCTTGGTGTGAAACATGCGACAATTACAGATCAAAGATAAGTTAGAGTCAAGTCAAGACTTGCGTTCAAAAACGCCGCAATTAACAGCGAACTGCTGAGCGATACAAAAACGACTCTTGCGGTTTCGATGGCTCGATCCAACACATCGCAAAAAACATCGCTAAAGCCATGGCCCGCAGTGAAGGCGGGAATGGATCGCACGCAGGTCTATTTCATCGTACAGGATGCCAAAATAGATTCGTTCGTCAGCGGAGAGGGCGATTTAAGTCTGGTTCAGACGGAGCCCCATGGATGGGTGCAAACCAATCACCTGATGGTCATCAAGTTTGACAACCAGGGTGTGGTAACCGGTGTGGAGTACCGAGAGACTTACACCGGCCCCTAAATCCACTGCGCGACTAGAGTCCACCGCACAGCCGCAAGCATGACCGCTGCTTTAGCTACCTTGCACTGGCCCCTTCAAGGCCGATGCTTGGTACTTACGAGCCAAGCCTTCCACCTGACTGCGCAGAAAGTTATCCAGCAAGTTACGGCGGGAGTACGCCTGGGCCAACTTTGCGCGGGCCTGGTCCGACTTACCTTGGCGATCAAAAACAACCGCCTGCCCTGCCTGGCCAATTGCTCGAAACTTGATGGCCGTCTCATTGAGCGAAGCGAGTTCATCGTAGGCGATGAGGGCCTGTTCGTACTTCCCTTGCGAGAGGTACCAGTTCCCTAGGCCGGCCGTGGCGAGGCGTGAATAGAGGAGATTTTCTCCAGATTCACCCGGTGGATGATACTGTGCGATTGCAAGCCATGCCTGCTCCACATTGGATTTGGCTATGGTTGCATAGTACCACTGCTCCGAGGCGGATTCATAACGAGGAATCGTCGGCAATTCATTTTCCGACCAAGCCAGTAAAGGACGAGGGCGTGTTGCCCATGCCAGGCCGCTACCAATCGCCAGTGCCATCAGCACCATCGCCACCAATTGCCAACGTGAGTAAGGGCGTGTACGCAAAACAGCCTGTGCGCGAGTCTTTAGCAATACATCCAGTTGCTGTGTTGCTTCAAACTTTGCCACCGTAACTGCAGTGCCACTTGGCGCACGCCAGTTGAAGGTTTCCGCATGCAGCCCACCCGTCAAGCTGGGACCAGCAAGGGTTCGCAGATCTGCCAGCAGGTGCCGCGGATGGCCGTACCGATTTTCAGGCTCCTTGGCGAGCAATCGCTCAATAATAGGCCAGAGCGTGGGAACCGCTTTGACACGTGGGTGACTGGCCAGCGATGGCGGTGGCGACTTCAAATGCTGAACCGCAATGGCCAAGGCGGTCTCGCCCAGAAACGGCGGACGTCCCGTAAGCATCTCGTACAGGGTCACCCCAAGCGAATACAAATCGCTGGCCGGACCTATGTCCTTCCCTTCGACTTGCTCGGGGCTCATGTAGAGCGGGGTGCCCATGGTGATGCCAACTTGGGTCAGGTTGGCGACGTTTTTATCGGCCGCGATACGGGCCAAGCCAAAGTCAGCCACCTTCACTTCACCCTGATCAGTTAGCAGGATATTTTCCGGCTTGATGTCACGATGGGTGATCTGCTGGTCAGCGGCCTTTTGCAGAGCCAGCGCAATCTGCCAAGTGGCCTGAATCGCTTGCTCAACCGGAATCCCGGTGGGATGCTGGGTCAGTAGTTGTTTGAGGTTTTGGCCCGGAACATATTCCTGGGCAATAAAGTGGATGCCGTCGATGCACCCTACTTCATAGATCTGCACGATATTGGCATGAACCAGCTTCGCGGCCGCTTGGGCCTCATTCATAAAGCGGCGAACGTACTTGGCGTCACTCGCGAGGGCGTGCCGAAGCACCTTGAGCGCGACAGGTCGGCCGAGCGTTTTCTGCTGGGCCAAATAGACGACGGCCATTCCTCCCCATCCCAATCGATGGTCGATGCGATAGTCCCCCAGCGTACGGCCGGCAAGATTCGGCTCGGAGGAGGTTTCGCTAGAGGCGGTTGGACCAGACATACACACAAGGTTCCGCAGGTGGGATGCAGGCTCAGAAGCGGCGGGACGGTTTGGAATCGCGGGAGGGGGCAATCCCCAGTCATTCTACGCAGCACACAATCTTTTTTCTCTGTCTAACAGTATGGTATGCCTAAGATTCTGGGGCAACTGCGTTATCGCGACGTATTCTGAACATCTGGCCACACCAATTCGCATTGGCTTGGCCCGCTGCTTAAGATTTCTTTAGTTACGCGGAAGAAAACTACGGCAGAATGGCCCGCCCTACATTTTTTTCTTTACCAGCAGCCATTCTCTCGTGCGGAAGTGGCGGCTTTTGCACGGAGCCCGGTTTTTTTCCCTTACTTTCCGAATGAGCCCCTTACCCTATACTAAGGGCTTGCTGGTGGCGGTGGCCAAGGGAAGATCCTTGGCCGTACTGCTAGCCCCAACTACTGAGCACTTCCTCCCCTTCAAAGGCTAGTTCCTGTTTCATGGAAACTGAATGGCATAATCGAGCAGACGCAATCCACACGCGACTCATGCAGCTACGAGACAGTCTTTGACTACGATTCCAAGCTTGCTCGAATCAAAAAGATTGAAGAGGAGATGTCGGCTCCCGATTTTTGGACCTTTCAAGAGAAAGCCAAAGAAGTCGTCGGACAACTCAAAGCGGTGAAGGCGGTTACCAAGCCTTTGCAAGAGACGATTGCTGCCGATTCGGACCTCACTGCCCTACTGGAAATGGCAGAAGAGGAGCCCGCCCTTGAACCCGAAGTCGCTTCCGAAATTGCGCGACTAGAAAAGGTCCTGGACGAGCTTGAACTGAAATCACTGCTCAATGGTCCGCTGGATGGTGCCGGGGCCATTATCAGTATCTACGCGCGCGATGGCGGAACCGATGCCAACGACTGGGCCGAGATGTTGATGCGCATGTACCTGCACTGGGCGCAAAAGAACGACTTCGAGACTGCCCTGCTGGACCGTAGCGACAACCAAGAGGCGGGCATCAACAATGCCACCATCGCCATCCGTGGCCCGATGGCCTATGGCTACCTCAAGGGAGAGTCGGGAATCCATCGTCTGGTACGGATCAGCCCGTTCAACTCCGAAGGCAAACGCCAAACGAGCTTTGCCGCAGTCGACGTCTCGCCGGAAATTTCCGACGAAGTGGTGATTGAAATCAACAAAGAAGATATCCGTGAGGACACGTATCGCGCAGGTGGTGCCGGTGGACAGCACGTCAACAAGACCGAAAGCGCCGTCCGTCTAACGCACTTCCCCACGGGGATCGTGGTCCAGTGCCAAAACGAGCGCAGCCAGCATCAAAACCGAGCTTTGGCTTACAAGATGCTTCGCGCCCGAATGGCACGCTTGGAAGACGAAAAACGCGAAGCGCGGCAGGCGGCAAAGTATCAAAGCCAAACGAAAGTCGGTTTTGGTTCGCAGATTCGCAACTACTTTTTGCATCCAGACCAACGGGTCAAAGATGCTCGCACCGGACACTCAGCAACGCAGTTTGCCGATGTGCTCAACGGCGACATCCAAGGCTTTTTGGATGCCTACCTCCGCTGGCGTATGAAGGGGGAATCTACCTCCGAAGCGTCCAAGTCGAGTGGCGACGACGATTAGACATTGCCTCACGAGAGGTGGCTTGCGCAGGCCCCTCTCCCCTACCCACCACAGCCTTAGCCCCCATCTTTTGGCATGAGTTCCACGCTTGAAACTATTGTCGGTCAGCTTCCCTCACTATTTGTTGCTGGACAGGAAATCAGCCTGTCGTTCCTTCGAAAGGGAGATCGGCTCGGCCAGCGATTGATGGCATCTGCCCCCGATCAAGCGCCCGTTCTGCTGTTGGAATCGTGGGAAGGGACGCCGGCAGAAAGCTGGCCCGCCAGTTCTCCGCTACAAAGCCTAAGCATTGAAGAGCTCACTCCTGGCAATCCGGTGGCGCTGCTTGTTGGCATGGCCGGCAAGAGCCATTGGTCCGCCAGCATTGAGAGCCTTTCCAGCGGCACTGGTTGGCGGTGGGACGTCGCTTGCCGAGCCAGTGTGACTCCCGATTATTTGGGAAGCACTTACCTTTTAGGAATGAATGCTGCCGCATCGGCAACCACCCTCGCTTGGCAAGACGTGCCGGGCAGTTTGGCCGAAGAGGTGCAGACCCAGCAGACGATCGCGAAAGGCCTCGCCATTCGTATTACGGCCGAGCCACTTCCAGCATCCAAAACAGCACCTGCCTTGCGCTGCAGCCTGCAAACTGCCCCCGGCGCGATGCGTTTAGTGGCAGCCCGGCAAACCGCTGAGGGACCGACTACCTTTCGCTGGAAATACCGCGTAGAAGTAGTACCCGCCTAGCACCCAGCCCTTTATGGCTTCGTTTTTTAGCCCCGCCAATCGACTTAGTTGCGATCCACCAAGCCAGCGGCCTACAATAGGACCTCTGGCGGAAAACCGCTTTGGCTAAGTTGTCGACATTGGCAACTTAGCCGACGGCTATATGACTTACAAATTCTCGTATTTGACATTGAAGGAGCTTCCTATGCTTTTGCAACGGTGGACGGTTCTCAGCGCGGCCCTGATGATGGCCTTTGGCCTTTTGGTAATGAGCCTGAGCGGCTCGGCAGTGGCTGCAGAAGACGAGGGCTTTACCAGCATCTTCGACGGCAAGACGCTAGAAGGCTGGAAGGGTTCGGTCGATGGATATGCCGTTGAAAATGGCGCCATCGTTTGCAAGCCCAATGGCCGTAATCTCTACACGAACAAGGAATACTCCAACTTCGTCCTGCGGTTTGAATTCAAGCTCACGCCTGGTGCCAACAATGGCATCGGCCTGCGTGCCCCAACCGAAGGTGACCCAGCCTACACGGGCATGGAAAGCCAAGTGCTGGACGACACGGCCGACCAATACAAGGGTCTCAAGGAATACCAATTCCACGGCTCGATTTACGGCGTTGCCCCAGCCAAGCGTGGCCATCTCAAGCCCGTTGGTGAATGGAACGTGGAAGAGATCGTTTGCGACGGCAAGCATGTGAAGGTAACGCTCAACGGCGTTGTCATTGTCGACGCCGACGTGATCAAGCCAATTGATGGCCAAAACCATCCAGGCCTCAGCCGCGACAAGGGTCACATCGCTTTCTGCGGACACGGCGCCCATGTTGAATTCCGCAATCTGCGGGTGAAGGAACTGAAGTAATTCACTTCGGCTCAACGACCACGGAGTTTTGATTCTGACAATCCTTTTTTTGAGTTTGCCGCGAGAATAGCCACCATGAAGCTGGTTCGATTTGTCGATGCTGCAGGGAATGTTCAGTCGGGTGCACAGCAAGCCGATGGTACTGTGCATTTGATTGAGGGAGATATCTTGGGAAGTTACCGGGTCACGGATCGCACCGCACAGGTGGCCCGCTGGCTCGCCCCGATAGTCCCCCGAGCCATCCTTTGCATTGGGCTAAACTATCGCAAGCATGCCGAAGAGACGAAAGCCAAAATCCCTCAGTGGCCCGTGCTGTTTATGAAGTCACCGGGAGCCGTTCAAAATCCCGGTGAACCAATCTACCTTCCGACCAAGCTCAAAAGCACTCAAGTAGACTTTGAGTGTGAGCTGGCCGTGGTGATTGGCAAAGCTTGCAAAAACGTCTCCAAGGAAAACGCCCTTGATTACGTCTTGGGCTACACCTGTGGCAATGATGTGAGTGCTCGCGATTGGCAGAAGGACTTTGGCGGCTCGCAATGGTGCCGCGGCAAGACGTTTGACACGTTCGCACCGCTTGGCCCTGTGTTGGTAACCAAAGACGAAATTCCTGATCCGCACAAGCTGCGAATTCAAACGATCCTCAACGGTGAGTCAATGCAAGACTGGACCACCGGCGACATGATCTTTGACATTCCAACGCTGATTGAATTCCTCAGCGGCAGTACAACACTGCTTCCCGGAACCGTGATCTTCACAGGAACTCCGCACGGCGTAGGCGTTGCCCGCGACCCTAAGGTTTTCCTCAAAAATGGCGATACCATCACCGTAGATATTGAGGGGATTGGCCAACTGACCAATCCGGTGCTGGACGAACCCGCTTAACGGCAATTCACTCCATCGATTCAATAGCGAACCGGCTGGTTATTCCTGCCGCAATCTCCGTTCGCAGTCCAACTCGATGCGAACTTAGTTGCCGCCTTGCGGAACATAGAATTGGGGCTGACCTTGGTCGAGCCCTTGGCCTGGAAAGCCTACCTTGGGCGCAATGGTTTCACTTGCGCCCACTTGCTGAGATCCCCCTTTATCTCCCGAGAAGACAAGTGGGCTGATCTGGCCGGACGCGGCCGTCTGTCGTAGCCCTTCGGCTCGCTCACGCAACTTGGACTCCAAAGGAATCTCCTGCGCGACAAGCTGAGCATCGACATAGCGTTCGTCACGCAGCTCTCGGACAATCAGATTCTCGGAGATGAAGTCTAGCCCCGGGAACTGATACCAAGGGGGATTGAACTTCTGATAGAAGGTCTGGGTTTTATAGCCCCCCTTCACCAACGTGATCTTTCGCGTCCCATAGTAGATGAATTGTGTCGAGCAAGGCGTTGTCCCGATCTCTTGATCATCAACAAACACCTGAGCTCCTGGCGGATTGGTACGAATGGTCATCCGTCGCCGAACACACCCCACCTGCATCATCACCAGAACAAGCAATAGCGCAGCCCCCCACCACCGACAGGCCCCCCCTAGGGAGACTTTCATCTGGGTATTGGACGGCCGACAATTCATATTACGCCTGTTTTGCAGGGAAACGCATCGCAACCTCCTCCCAGTCCCTTTGACGAGACGGTCTAAAAGTGGAGGAGACTCGGGGCGGAGTATAGAAATCCTCCATCACTCCGGCCAGAGCGACTTCTCCCTGTAAACCGAAAAATCCGTACCTTGGCAGACTTACCAGACCCATTTCACCCCATTAAAATGGGAAAGCAGCGGCGAATCGGTCGATTTGTAAATGAGGGCGATCGTGCTGGCATTGTCTCGATAGCTGGCACTGTTGCAGGCGGGCCTGGAACGCGGGACACTAGTGGCATGGGCTGCGACCGATCCCAGCCCCGAGGCAGCCCCTCACCCAAATACCTTCCCTTCGCTGACTCCCTTCCTCCCACCTTTTTCTCCTTCACGGTTCTGCCTCAACTTCGGCAAAACGACTTTTTCAGAACGATCTCTGGCGGTGAATTACCAAACGGCCCTGCAAGTGGCGGCGCTAACCGATATCGGTATGCGGCGCAACAATAACCAAGACTCCCATACTGTGCTGCTGGCTGATTCGGCCGAGCTTTGGAAGTCGCGCGGCCATTTGCTAATGGTGGCTGATGGAATGGGCGGGCACGCCGGCGGAGAACTCGCCAGCAAGCTAACTACGGATACCGTTCCGCATCTCTATCACAAGCACAAAGAAGAGTCTGCTCCCGAAGCGCTAGAGCGTGCGATTCGTGAAGCGAATTCCGAAGTTCATCGCCGTGGCCGTGCAAACCCCGATTTCTACAACATGGGGACCACCTGCACGACGCTGGCTGTCTTGCCAGAAGGCGCGATCCTGGCGCATGTTGGCGACAGTCGCGCTTATCGCCTGCGGGGCGACCGACTAGAACAACTCACCTTCGACCATAGTGTGCAGTGGGAACTCCGTGCCGCTGGCCTCTTGAAAGAAGGAAGCGAACTAGCTAACAGTGTTCCCAAAAACCAAATCACACGCAGCGTAGGCCCGAATGCTCAAGTACATGCTGATCTTGAAGGCCCTTGGCCTACCGAAGTGGGCGACACGTTCCTCCTTTGCAGCGATGGACTAACCGGCCGCGTAGAGGATGAAGAGATCGGGCTGCTACTAGGTTGCCTCGAACCAAGCGATGCCGCACAGGTGCTGGTCGATCTGGCCAACCTGCGTGGTGGCCCCGACAACATTACGGTGATCGTTGCTCGCGTCGTCAATGCGGCGATGACCACCGCAGCTGCTGGCAATCCAACGCTTACTGTAGGTGGCAGCAAGCAACTAAGCCCCGTCCATCCGGCGATTTGGGCGGCCGCCATTGCGTGCATCCTGCTAGGAGGCTTCCTGGCCAGTGCTGGTGCTTGGATCGCGGCCCTGGTTGCCGGTGCAGGTGGCATTGCCGCTGGCGTCCTAGGACTTGCGCAGCGATACAAAGGTTACCGCAGTGGCATCGTCATTGGCCAAGGCCGGCGACTGGGCAAAGGGCCCTACACCGTCACCGTCTGCACGCCCAACAAAACCTTCTGCGACAAGTTAAAGCTGGTACTGGCCGAACTTCGTGAAGCGGTCGATGCTGGTGGCTGGGACATTGCCTGGCCCCCCTTTGAAACGCTTTGCAAAAACGTAGAAGCCGCCGAAAAGAGCGGCAACTATATGCAGGCCGTCCGCTATTGCGGCCAAGCCATCAGCTACCTGATGCGAGAGCTCCGTCGCCAAGGCCCACGCAAGGCCAACGACTCTGCCATTGGCTACTAGTAGTAGCTGTAAACAAGCCTACGAAAAAAGCTGGCCCCTGCATGTTTGCAAAGACCAGCTTGAAGGCTTTCCGCAGTGAATCACGCGTGCCTGAACTAGTTATCCATCACCTCGGCCTCACGGGCCTTGGCCATTTCACCAGCGGCATTTTCATACTGCTTGGTCAGTTCTTGAATCTGCTCCTTGGCACTCTTGCACTCATCTTCCGTCAGGATCTTGTCTTTCTCTTCGGTTTCGGCCGCCTTGTTGGCATCACGGCGAACATTCCGAATCGAGATCTTGGCATCTTCGGTTAGCTCTTTAATACGAGCGACCAATTTGCGACGTGTTTCCGTAGTGAGCGGTGGCACATTGATCCGAATCAGACGGCCATCGTTCTGTGGCGCAAATCCCAGGCCGCTGCTTACGATCGCCTTTTCGATCTCTTTGATCGTGCTGGCGTCATAAGGGCGAATCACAATCTGCTGAGGCTCAGGAGCGCCCACCGAAGCCAACTGCTTCATCGGAGTTAGCGATCCATAGACCTCCACCCGCAACGAGTCGACCAAGCCCGGATTTGCCCGCCCCGTACGAATGCCCGAAAGCTGATTCTTCAAGACGCTGATCGCCTTCTCCATCCGCTCTTCCACATCAAACAGGATCTCGTCAGCAGGCATTTCAGGAAACCTCCAAAACTATGAAAACTCAATGCCAAAAAACCAAATGTCATTCGCCGAAACAGCAGGCTTAGGTATTCGATGCCTTGCTGCTGATCCGTGTTCCTACCTTATCTCCACGAACCGCACGCAAGATGTTTCCTTCCTTGCGGAAGTTGAACACCAAGATCGGAACGTTGTGCTCCGCACAATGCGTAATCGCAGTGCTGTCCATCACACGCAGGTTCCGTTCACGCACGGTGTTGTAATCCAATTCACTATACAAAACCGCATGCGGATTGCGTTCTGGATCGTCGCTATAAACACCATCCACGCGCGTCGCCTTCAGCAAGATGTCGGCTTCAAGCTCCAGCGCCTGTTGAGCGGCAGCGGTGTCGGTTGTAACAAAGGGGCGTCCCGTTCCTGCTGCCAGGATCACGATCCGTCCCTTTTCCAAATGACGCTTTGCACGGCGGCGAATGTAAGGCTCGGCCACATTATGCATCGAGATCGCGGACATCACGCGAGTCTCGCAGCCAATCGACTCTAGCGCATCTTGCAGCGCAAGTGCATTGATCACCGTCCCGAGCATACCCATGTAGTGCGCGGTCGCTTCTTGAATGCTTCCTTGCGAGCTCTTGAACTGTGCTCCTCGCAAGATGTTCCCACCGCCTACCACCAGAGCAATCTGGCAGCCCACTTCACGAGCGGTCTTGATCTGGCGGGCAATCTGAATCACTTCTTCCATGCCAATGCCACGCTCACCAGCATGGCTGAGGCTTTCGCCCGATAGCTTTAGCACCACTCGCTTGAAGAATGGTCGAGGATTGTTTTCCGAACTGGTCGTCATCGATTGTTTTCCACGGGCAAAAGCAAAGGAACGTACAAATGGAGAGCCGGCAAAGTAGCGTACAGTTTACCAAACAAAAGGGCCCCGTCAGCGTTCTGCTGCGGAGCCCGTTTATTTTTTCGTCTCACCCGGAGGTTGCTCCAAGTGCGATCTTGGCCCCCAAAGCAGGGACCAGGCAACTATTCGCGGCCCAGTTCGAACAATACAAAGCTACGTAGCCCCATCTTGTTCTGTTCTGCGTATTGGCCAACCGAGATGCTGTTTTCCTTCACAAAGGGCTGTTCGGCCAAGCATTTCTCGGCGTAGAAGCTCTTCAGACGACCTTCCACCATCTTGTCGACGATGTTGGCAGGCTTGCCTTCGGCCAGGGCAGCGGCCTTCAGAAGCTCACGTTCCTTCTCGACGATGGCAGGATCGATTTCTTCCTTCTTCAGCGCCAAAGGACGCATAGCGGCTACGTGCATGGCAACGTCCTTGGCAGCAACATCGTTGCCCCCTTCGACGCCCACCAAAACGCCCGAGACCGTACCGGAATTGTGCGAGTAACCGCCGCAAGTCCCTTCGATCCGCTTAAAGCGACCGACATTGAACACTTCGCGGATCCGGTTGAACATTTCGTCCTTCACGTCCTTGAGGGACTTGCCTGGCTGCGAAGGCGATGGCAAAGCCAACAGCTCGTCGGCCGTGTTGATGCCAGGGGTATTGCCCAAAGCAGCGGCCAAGTCTTGAGCCAACTGGATGAATTCTTCGCTACCAGCCACAGGTGCACTCTCGCACTTCAGTTCGACAATCGCGCCGGTCTTCTTGTCTTGCCCGGCATAGATGCCAAAGCGACCGAACGAGGTCTCGCGGCTGCTACGGTTGTCTGCCAACTTGATGCCCATCTTGCGCAGGTGGTCCTTCGCAGCTTGCTTGTCGCCGCCGCATTCCGAAAGGGCCTTCTTGCAGTCCATCATCGGCAAGCCCGTCTCATCGCGCAGTTCGCGAACCAGGGCGGCAGTAATCTCGGCCATGACTTCAAATCTCCTAACAGTTCAAAACAAAATTGTGTATGCGGGAAGTTTGAAGAACGCAGCCGACAGCCAAGCCTAAAATCGGCTTCTGCCCCACGCTCATCAAACGGGTTATGTCTATCAGACCTAGCCCCAGAAACGGGGCCAGAATGTGTTAAAACCAGGTGAAAACGCGGGTTTGCTCCCACGTCTTCCAAGCGATCGCACCAGTCACAAACAATGGGAAAACACCGCCAATTGCCAAGCCACAACGGGGTGGACTTGGCAGAGATCGACAACGTGTTTTGCCTCAAGTCGTCTGAGAAAAACTAGGCGTCGCCACCCTTGGCTGCGGCAGCAGCAACGGCCATGTTCGACTCAGCCTTGTCACCCTTGTCGCCCTTGTTCTTGGCGGCGGCAATGCTTTGGCTGCCAACCAAAATGGCTTCTGCCAAGTGGCGGGCGATCAGCTCGACCGAGCGGATACCGTCGTCGTTGCCTGGAATTGGCAAGTCAACCGAATCGGGATCGCAATCGGTGTCGATCAGAGCAACCGTGGTGATGCCCAGCGAGCGAGCTTCCTTGATTGCATTCTTTTCCTTGATTGGATCGAACACGACGAGGCACTCTGGCATACGGTTGAGCGAACGCAGACCGTTCAGGTTGCGATACATCTTGCGATATTCGCGAGCGAGCGACGATTGCATCTTCTTCGAATACGTGGCCAACTCTTCGCCACCGCGAATGCGTTCCACTTCTTCCAAGCGAGTCAAACGGCTACGAACCGTGCGGAAGTTCGTCAGTGCACCACCCAGCCAACGTTCGGAAACGAAAGGCATGTGGCAACGGGAGGCTTCGCGCTCAATCGCTGGACCAGCTTGACGCTTGGTACCAACGAACAGGATCAAGCTTCCTTGAGCAGCAACTTGAGCCAAGTACTTCTTGGCACGCAACAAACCGCGAACCGTTTCGCGAATGTCGATAATATGAATCCCGTTCTTACGGGCATAAATGTAAGGAGCCATCTTCGGATTCCAGCGACTTGCGCGGTGACCGAAGTGAACGCCAGCTTCTACCAACTCTTGTACCAAAGTTTCCGACACGTGCTTCTACCTTTCTGAATGCTCAAAATTGCTAGGCGATGACCTTCACGCTTGGCTTAAAAACCAAGACGCAAACAAGGCCACAGGTCGAACCTTCACCCTTGAGCACAAACGCATACTTGCTGCCTAATCTCTTGCCCAGTGCCTGGGAACCTTCCCAAACGGGTGGCAGCGAATCCACCAAACTAGCAATTTATCGAAAAATCGTCAATTGCCAGGCCCCTTTTGAGGGACCCTTCCGCAGCAATTTCCCCTTTCTGAGCCCACCCACCCTTCCGAACCTCCCCCAGCACCTCCCAAAACACGCAAGTTATTACCACAAAACGCTTTACAACACAGCAAATCCTCCTAAGATTCATTTCCGAACATCTTTGACGCCATTCCCCAGAATTCGCTAGAATTGTGGGGGGGTGCGACAAGTTGATTCCGAGGGATCTATCCGATCCACGTGCGGCCCTCCGCTGCCAACGCCGATTTTCTCCTCGGATGGCTTGCTACCAGGAAATACGAACATGCCTGAAGCGTTTGATCCTTACTACATATGGCTAGGCATTCCGCCGGAAGAGCAACCGGCCGACCACTATCGACTGCTGGGAATCCGCCGGTTCGAATCCAACCCCGACGTTATTTCCAACGCCGCCGACCAACGTGTGCGTCACCTGCGCAGTTTGCAAACGGGCAAGCGTCAGCAAGAGTCCCAAAAACTACTCACCGAAATTTCGCAAGCGTCGGGCTGCTTGCTCGATCCTTCCAAACGCGGTGCGTACGATGCGCAGCTTCGCGCGCAAGATGCGGCTAAGGCCGCTCAGGCTGCCCCGGCAGGCTATCGCGTCATGCCCCCCATCCCTGCAATGGCGCCCCCGGCAGGCTATCCAGCCGTACCCTACATGCCACCCCATGCGGCGATGCCGCAACACGTGCCACAAATTCCCGTCGCTGCCACGATTGCGACGGCAGAGCCAGATATCGGCATCTCGCTGCGCACCTCCGGCCGTCGACAAAAATCTTCGCTCACTGGCCTGCTAGTTGGCGGCGCAGTCGCCCTCCTCGTTGTCACCGTTGCTGGTGCGATGACTTGGAAGCTTTTCACCACCGCCAAAAAGCCAGAACCGGTCATCGCACAAACGCCCCCGGTAGCTCCCGTTGTCACCACACCTCCACCGGTGCAAACGCCCCCTGTGACAACTCCCGAGGTTGATCCCGTCACCGAAGGGCCGAAGCCCGCAACAACTCCATCAACAACGCCAGTTATTCCAGCAGTTACCACTCCATCGCCAACGCCAACGACTCCCACCACAACACCAACTAGCCCTCCCATAACCACTACGCCAGTTAAGCCCACTCCCGAAACGCCCGTCGCACCTGCGGTCGTGAAAGCGCCGCCACTTCCCGACAGTATTTCTGTCGAACTGGGCGAAACGATCGACGTTCTCAGCCTCGACAACTTCACTCCGGTCTCCGGCAACTTTGATCGTGAGGAGGATTTAGTTTCTTCGACGGCGGGCCAATCCAACCTGTTTTCTACGCCAAAACTGTCGATTCCTAACGAGCAGATGATCTTGCTCGACTTCACGCCAGAAGCCGCTTCGCAAGGCCTTTTGATCACTTCAAAGATCGCCGGTCGCCGCTACACCGTAGGGATTGATGTTGCGACCGAGACTGGGGTTGTCAGCGGACTCGACATGGTTGATGGCACGCCGCTGAAGGAAGCGGTTGACAGCCCTTGGTGCATGCACAAAAAGGTTTTGGTCCCCGGTGAACGAGCGATCTTACAACTGGTTACTACCAAAAACCGCATCGTCCTGATGGTGAATGGAGATACCATCATCAACTGGCAAGGCTCGCCTAGCACGCTACTTCCCGATCAGACCCTCCTTCCGTTTAGCAACGCCAGTGGCTTTGCCGTCGCTGTGCTCGATGCCAAGTTCACCTTCAAGAAGGCGCAGGATCAGCGCCATCACTAAACACAACTTGGGCACCGAAAACAAGGTTGCCATGACAACCAAGCCAGGCGAAATCTCGATCGACCCTTCCAAGCCAGATCCCGATCCCAGCATGCCAGCTCCCACCGTTCCACCAGCAACCGATCCCGCCACTACCCCTGCCAAAACCACAGCTAAAACCGATACCAAAACTCCCCCCAAAACCACGAAGTCCCCGCTGGGCAAGAAGGGCCAAAAGCTCGAACCAGGGCTCATGGTTCGCGTCACTGCCACAACCAATCACACCCCAACCGAGATGCTAGGAACGATCACATCGTTTGAAGATTTTCGCACTGCACTCTCGGGCCCCATTCGCGTTCACACCAGGCGCATTGGTGTCCGCGATGACTTCCACTACCTGGGCTTTGGCTACCTCATTCTCGACAAAGAAGAGACTGTCAAATTCAACATCACCAATGGCATTGTGCTTGTCGATGGCGCAAAACTAAACACGCCAACCTCAGGTACCGAGCCCGAGATCTTTGAAAAGAAGCTCCGCAAAGGAAGCCATCCAATCATCCTCCGTCCTTACGACCCACTAGAACCGGGTCCCATGTTTGACATCAAAGATGCCAGTGGAAACGACTGCCTCTTCTACTCACCGACGGACCTGATGATCGAAATCCAAAAGCCGGTCCGCTATTACAACAGCGGCCAGCGCGGCCCCAGCGTCTTCATCTTCGGGAATCAGCCCGAGTAGCCCTCGCGCCGACCCAGCTAGCAGGCCGTAAAAGTCGGCCTGTCAGAAACCGCCCCAGGTAACTAAACTTGAGGGTTGTGGGAAGAGTGCGGCTGCCTCTCTTTCGGCAGCGGCCACCTTTTGCCTCACATCACACAGAACCTAACCCCTTACCTATCATGACTTTGCGTTACTGGACTGCGGGCGAATCCCATGGCAAGGCACTCGTTGCGATGCTCGACGGCTTCCCTGCCGGGGTCGAGCTCAGCACCGATGTGATCAATGTGGAGCTGCGCCGCCGCCAGGGTGGGTACGGCCGGGGCGGTCGTCAGCGGATCGAAACGGACACGATCGACATCCTTACGGGCATCTGGAAAAACGTCACCCTGGGCAGCCCCATTGCCTGCCAAGTCGTCAATCGTGACTACAAACTCGAGCGGCTCAACGACCTTCAGCGCCCTCGTCCTGGCCACGGCGATTTGACCGGCGCCATCAAATACCTGGGCCCGATTCGTGGCATTCTAGAACGTGCCAGTGCTCGCGAGACGACCGTTCGCGTGGCAGCCGGCGCCATCGCTCGCCAGCTCCTATCACAGTTCGGCATTCAAGTCATTGGCTACGTCGTAGAGCTTGGCGGCATTGAGCTTCCTCCCGCCAATGGAACCTATGCAGAACGCATTGCGATGCGCGACGCAAGCGAAATCTATTCGCTCTGCCCGGATCGTGATGAATCGGTCAAACAACTCATTGATGAAACCGGTAAAGCCGGCGATACCCTTGGCGGCATCGTTGAAGTCAAAGTGGAAGGCCTCCCCTTTGGTCTTGGCACGCACGCCCAGTGGGACCTCAAGCTCGATGGCCGTTTGGCGCAAGCCGTCATGGCAATCCAAGCCATCAAAGGCGTAGAGATCGGCCTTGGCTTTCAAGCCGCTCGCTTACGCGGCTCCCAAGTTCATGATCCCATCTACTTTGACGAGTCCAAGCGTGAAGAACCAACGCTCGGCTACCATCGCCCCACTAACAATGCGGGCGGGCTTGAAGCGGGCATGACGAATGGCCAACCATTGGTAATTCGCGCTGCAAAGAAGCCGATCAGCACGCTGGCCAAAAAGCTCGATTCCGTCAACCTAGAAACCAAGCAACCCGAATCCGCTGATTACGAACGAAGCGATGTCTGCGCGGTCCCAGCGGCCAGCGTCATCGTAGAAAACGTCGTTGCCTTTGAAGTTGCCAAAGCACTGATTGAAAAGTTCGGAGGAGACAGTCTCGCCGAGATGCTCGCGCGATACGACCTCTTCCAAAAGATGGCGCGAGGACGCTAACCATCACCCCAAACCGATCGCTAGGCCCCTGCTCTTCACTCGTTTGAGAAAAGAGCTGGCATACGAACAAGGATGTTCGCCATGGCAAACACAACACCCTCTCGCAAACCACTACGTCCTTCACGCTACGTATGGTTTGTCCGTGCGCTGTTCCTCCTGCTGGGTGTTGCGCCCGTTTTGGCCGTAGCCGCACTTTCTGCCAAGCACACTCTGCCTGGCTTTGGCATCGCTCAGCGCGGCGAATGGCAGCGAGAACTATCCCGCCGACTTGGCACTTCCGTCGAAATCGAGTCCATCAAGTATCCCGCTCCACACCTCGCCCGCCTGACGAATCTTGTTCTTCTCAATCCAGAAACCCACAAGCCACTCGCCCGAATTCCTCGTGCTGATGTCCTTAGCACCACAGAAGGCTTTCACGTTCATTGCGAAACGCCCGAGATCCTTTCGTCAGATATTCTCTGGCTTCAGCGACTTGCCGAGCGCGCCATCCTGGAAATGCCCGGCGAAGAACTCGCACCGCTAACGGTGGAATTGGGGGATGTTCACGTTCCTATCAACGCCAAACAATCCCAAACCCTCCACGCGGTTCAGTTCCAGCTAACTCCACTCCCCGAAGGGCCGGTCGCCAACCTACTGTTCCATCTGCCAGGCGAAGATGCCAGCAGCGTCACCGAACTCATCTTGCAGCGTGATCGCTCCCAAGAATCTCCCTCCACACAGTGGCAGCTAACAACGTCACCACAGGGTCTGCCGTTGGCCCTGATGACACCCTTTTGTCCCAGCGCAAACTCCATGGGGGACCAAGCCAACTTTCGCGGCAATGCGAAGCTCACGCTGGCGGCAACCACCAAATGTCAACTCGAAGGGGCCATCGCCCCCATCGACCTTGATCGCTTAATTGCTCAGCCCTTTCGGCAACCACTCGCCGGGAAGGCCACGCTGACGCTTGCCGAAGCAACCTTGGAAGATGGCCATCTCGTTTCTGCGCACGGCGCCGTCACTTGCAGTGATGGACACATTGGCAAAGACCTATTCGCAGCTGCCAAGCAACATCTGCAACTGCTAACCCCGACCGAACAAACGATTCCGACAACAGGTACGATGCGATTTCAGCATCTCCATCTCGGCTTCATCATCGAACAAGACACGCTTGCCCTTTCAAGCTCTTCTCCTGATCCCGCAGGCGACAATGTCTTGCTGGCCACTCGCCTAGAAGTCCTCCTGCGGGCACCCACCAATCACCGGGTCGACAATGCAGGCACGCGTATCGCGCGCACGCTCATCCCAAGCCTAGATCGCCAATTTCCCAGCAACCAGCAACTCGTCGCACTTCTTTCGTGGCTTCCACGCAGCCATTCGACCTCGGCCGGCACCCTGATCGGAGAAACGCCAACCCGTCCTACGGCGCGGCCGGTTCACAAGACCAACAGCCGCATCATCCAGGAAAACAACAACTAGCGCCACCAACAAAAGCGGCACCAAGTGTTCAATTAAACGAGGATCTCACGTACCACCTTGCCATGCACATCCGTCAAACGGAAGTCGCGCCCCTGGTAGCGATACGTTAGCCGTTCGTGATCAATCCCCAGGCAGTGCAACATCGTGGCGTGCAAATCGTGGATGTGGACCGGGTCCTTCACGATGTTGTAACCGTAGTCATCAGTCTCACCATGAACGAGGCCCGGCTTCATCCCGCCCCCTGCCATCCACATCGTAAAGCAGCGGCCATGATGATCCCGCCCATAGTCCGCCTGCAACGAACCTTGGCTATAGACAGAACGACCAAACTCACCGCCCCAAATCACCAGCGTGTCATCCAGCATGCCCAGCCGTTTCAGGTCCGCAATTAATGCCGACTGTGGCTGATCAACGTCGCTACACTGCTTCGGAATGTTTGAAGGCAAGTTGCCATGGTTGTCCCAGCCGCGATGGTACAGCTGTACAAATCGTACGCCCCGTTCCACCAGACGCCGCGCCAACAAACAATTGGCCGCAAACGTTCCCGGCTTCTTCGCATTAGGGCCGTACATCTCCATCGTCTCGGCCGACTCTTTAGAAAGGTCCGTCAGCTCCGGAACCGAGGTCTGCATCCGAAACGCCATTTCATACTGGGCGATTCGCGTCCGAATTTCAGGATCCCCTTCCTGCTCATGCGCGATACCATTCAAGGCCGACAGCCCATCCAGCATCTTGCGACGCATCGCCCGATCAATCCCCGGAGGGTCCGACAGATAAAGGACCGGGTCGCTTCCACTGCGGAGTTTCACCCCTTGATGGCTCGACGGCAAAAATCCACTGCCCCACAGGCGATCCAGCAGCCCCTGGTTCGCATCGTTCCCGGTCCCGTGCGAAATCATGACCACAAATGCTGGCAGATCCTGCGCTTCACTTCCTAGGCCATAACTTAGCCAGGAACCCAGCGACGGCCGCCCCGGCTGTTGCGAACCGGTCTGCATGAACGTGATCGCCGGATCGTGATTGATCGCTTCCGTATTGACCGACCGCACAATGCACAGGTCATCAACCATCTTGGCCGTATGAGGCAACAGCTCGCTAACCCACGCTCCCGACTTGCCATGCTGCGCGAACTTGAACTTCGGAGCCACTACCGGAAAGCTCTTTTGCCCCGAGGTCATCCCCGTTACACGCTGCCCCTGGCGAATGCTGTCAGGAAGTTCCGTCCCATGCAGTTCAGGCAGCTTCGCCTTGTAGTCAAGCAGCTCCAATTGCGACGGACCGCCCGACTGAAACAAGTAGATCACTCGCTTTGCCTTGGGCGCAAAGTGTGGCAGCAGCTTCATCGGATCTTCGGCTGCGTTTGCACTTCCTCCCCCCAGCAATGAAGCCAGCGCCGCAGAGCCCAATACCGAATGCCCCAGAAAGTGACGACGATTCAGCGGTGATTGACCATGGAAAAGATTCATTGCGAATTACCTCTTAGAAATCGTTTCGTCAAGATTCAGCAGCATGCTCGCCACCGTTGTCCACGCCGCCAAATCCTTCTCATCCAGCGATGCATCGGGAACAGACTCCCCGACATGCAGCAGCTTCTTCGCCGCATCGCCATCCACCGCAAACTTCGCCCGTGCTTCTTCATGCATCGACATCAGCACATTCTGCTCAGCCGCACTCGGCTCCCGTGCAACCGCCAGCTTAAACCCCAGGGCAAGCGTCCCCTTCGCATCACCTCCGCCCCCCTTCATCATCCGCTCCGCCAACTTTCGCGAAGCCTCTACATAGGTCGGGTCATTCAGCAGCACCAACGATTGCAGCGGCGTATTTGTACGTGCCCTGCGAGCCAAACAAACCTCGCGATTTGGCGCGTCAAAGCTCATCAGCCCTGGCGGCGGACAAGTCCGCTTCCAAAAGGTGTACATGCTCCGTCGATAAAGGCCTTCACCCTTATCTGCCACATAATGGCCGCGACGTTCCACCGTTACGTCTTCCCACAGGCCATCCGGCTGATACGGTTTCACGCTGGGTCCACCAACCTTGTCCTTCACCAATAGCCCGCTGATCGCCAGTGCATTATCTCGCACCACTTCGGCCGGCAATCGGAACCGCGGCCCCCGTCCCAGCCATTGATTCTCGGGATCTTGTTCACGCTGCTCCTTCGTGGCTCGCGAGGTCTGCCGATACGTGGCCGACATCACCAACTGTTTTTGCAGCGATTTGACATTCCACTTCGAAGCGATTAACTCTGTCGCCAAATAGTCCAGCAGTTCCTGATGCGTTGGCATCGTGCCGGTTGCACCAAAATCGTCGACCGTCTTCACAATGCCAGTCCCAAATAGCATCTGCCACCAGCGATTTACAGCCACGCGAGCCGTCAGCGGGTTCGCAGGGTCCACCAACCATTTGGCAAGTCCCAACCGATCATGAGATGCCCCTTCAGGCAGCGGTGAAAGTGCGGCCGGAACTCCAGGCTTTACCTGTTCGCCAAGCTGATCGTACTGTCCCCGCTTCAAAATGAACGTATCACGTGGAGCGGCCATTTCCTGCATGATCATCACCGCAGGAATCCCCTTCTCCAAATCCGTCTTGGCCTTTACCACAGACGCCAGCTCGGCCTTGGACTTGGCATATTCCGTATCCAATCGATCTAGGAACAATCGCCCAAGCTGCTTCTTTTGATCATCATTTCGAGCCTCTGGCGCGATAGCTACAAGATCCACTACCAGTGAGACCGGCTGTCCCATCATCCACTGCAAGACATTTTCAGCACTCAGTGCTCCACGGTAGAAATGCACTTCATCAAGCTGTCCCTTAAAAGGAAGCGAAACCTCGCGTCGCCCCAAGTGCAGCGTCTTCTTCGTCAGAATCGAGCCGCTCAAGTTGTCATTCGTGATATCAACCGGCTCCAGCTTCCCGTCGATATAAACCTTAACCCCTGCTCCCTTCTTCGAGCCGTCATAAGTCACAACGACATGCTGCCAAGCGTCTGCCACCAGTGCTTTTTTGGTAACCACTTTAATCGCGCTGCTCGGCCAAACGCTTACTAGATGGCAAGCGACCTTTCCCCCTTCCAACAACAAGTCGTAACCTTGAAAGCTCGCCCCTTCATCCATTTTTGACAGGATCGCAAGCGGCTCACCCACTGTGCTGGGCTTTACCCAAGCGCCAATGGTGAATGAATCGCCAGAATCAAACGCGGCCTGTTCCCCCAAGTCGACCAAGCCCTTTCCATTCAGTTCAAGCGCACCGCCAACCTTCCCCGGCACCCAGCGTGACTCTCCCTGAATCGCGCCAACCAGCCCGGTTCCCACCTCATCACGAACTTGCTTTCCCTCAGGTTCATTCAGCGCCAGCCGATGTAGTAATCCATCTCCTGCCAGCTTTTTCAGCTCTTCCACAGGGTGACTTGCCAACCATTTCTCCATCGCGGCAGGCGCATCAGCCTCGTGCTGAGCAATTTGCTTTTCTAAGTTCAGCTTTTGCTGATCCAACTTGTCCAGCTCTGCCTGCTGAACCTTGCTGGGGACTTTGATAAATGGCACGGCCGCCATAAAGCTGCTATAGCCTGCCTGCTTTTCATCAACGCTGTTGTAAAACGCAAACAGCTGAAAGTATTCCTTCTGCGTGAACGGATCAAACTTATGATCGTGACACCGAGCGCACTGCATCGACAAACCGAGGAAGATCGTCGCCGTGGTATGCACCTTGTCGGCCACATACTCCACTCGATACTCTTCCGCGATAATACCCCCTTCGGTATTGTGCCCCTGGTTGCGATGAAAGGCCGTCGCTACCTTTTGCGATAGGGTTGGATTGGGAAGTAAATCCCCTGCGATCTGTTCCACAATAAACCGGTCGTACGGCATATTCTTATCGAACGCATCGATCACCCAATCTCGCCAGGGCCACATCGTTCGATCTTCATCGTTGTTGTAGCCGTTGGTGTCTGCATACCGTGCTGCATCAAGCCAGTCCATTGCCATCCGCTCGGCATATTGCGGCGAAGCAAGCAGTCGATCCACCACCTTTTCATACGCATTGTCCGAGGTATCCGTCAAAAATGCGTCAAGCTCTTCCTTCGTGGGTGGAAGCCCCGTCAAATCCAAGGTCACTCGTCGCAAGAGCGTTCCACGATCGGCTTCTGCCGAAGGAGTCATCTTTCGCGAAAGCAACTTCTGCAGAATAAACCGATCAACGGCATTCTTCGCCCAACCATTGCCATCGACATTCGGCACGGCAGGCCGCTGTGGCGTAACAAACGCCCAATGCTTCGTGTACTTAGCCCCCTGCTCGATCCAATGCTTCAGCAACTCTTTCTGCTTGGCACTCAGCGGCTTTTTGGTAGCCGGCGGAGGCATCTGCTCCTCTTCGTCCGTGGAATCAATCCGGGCCACCAAATGACTGGCGGCCACATCACCTACCACAATCGCCTTCTTTCCAATGGCCGATTCTCGAACATCCAAACGCAACTCTCCCTTGCGTCCCTGTTCATCTGGACCATGGCAGGCAAAGCAGTGCTGCGACAAAATCGGCTGAATATCTCTCGCAAAATCGACTTCAACAGTCGGCTCAGCTCCAACCACTGGCAACGAAAGGACCGCCGTCAAAACCAGCACCAAGCCACACCATGCGGCCCTGGTTCCGATCCCCAGCGCAGTTCCTACGCTGATCGTTTTGTCTGTCACGTTTTCTTTTGCCATGGAAACCACCTTGCCATCCATCTATCAAACCGACATTCGTCCACGTGGCTAAAAAACCGTTCAAGCCGACACGCCACTGAACACCTGTTCTAGTTTACCAGCCTGTCCAACCCGAAACCAGCGCCAGGAAAATGTATTGCAATACTTTTAACTACTTATTCACCAGTGACCTAACGTGTCACTAGACAACTCTACGCCCATTGCAATGCACGTGTGTCACAAACGCACACTCCCCTGCACACCTTACAGGCGCAAAAAAGAAGCCCCTCCATCAGCACGATGAAGGGGCTCCTGATTTAACTAGCACTACATGCGATCCCGTTTTGCGATCATTTGCAGAAACGTTCAACTAATCTCGCAAGCTATAGCAAAGGATCTTGTCCCCTTCACGAAGGAATAGCTTGCCATCGGCAATCACTGGATGTGCCCAGCTTGGACGTTCGCCACTACCAGGAACTTTGAAGCTGCCAACTTCTTTAAATTCCTTCGGCGAAGCTTCAACCAGAGTCATCGTTCCGTTGCTATAGCGAATATACAGATGTCCGTCAGCAGCGGCGATGCTGGCCGAATTACGACCCGACCCGCGACTCTTCCAAGCGATCTTTCCCGTCATCAGGTCGGCACAAAACGGAATCCCTTGATCGTCCGAATCGCCGTAAAGATGATCGCCAACCAAAACCACACCACCATGCTTGTTGGCCAGGTCTTGTGTGATTGGATAAACTTCTTCGGCCTTCACTTCACCATCAGCACCGGGCACTTGCTTAAGCAGCGCACCGCCACGACGATAACCGGCCGTAAAGAATACCAAGTCGCCACGAACAATCGGCGATGGAATTACCGCCGTCGTATTTTCAATTTTGTAGGACCACAGCAACTTGCCATCTTTGGCTCGCACGCCGAGTGCACCACTTCCCGTGGTTTGCACATACACACGAGTTCCGCCAATTTCGGAAATGACGATCGAGGCATGTCCTGCGCCGCGATCCTCTTCCCGTGACGTTGTCCAAATCTTCTCGCCCGTCTTCTTGTTCAAAGCAACCATGGTGTTCTTGTCGCCACCAGGCGTGCAAACCAGTTGATCGCCATCAATCAAAACCGATTCGCTATAGCCCCAACCGTCGGCTTTCTTCCCTTCGAAATCTTTCTTGAGGTCTTTGCGCCATTGTTCTTCACCACCGGTGCTAACGCAAATCAGCTCCCCTTGGGCGGTCAAAACATAGACGCGATCGCCATCAACGGTCGGCGTGCTACGCGAGCTCTGCCAAGATTCTTGTCCGCTGGTCCAGGCAGGCCCGGTCTTCGCCTTCCACAATTGCTTGCCATCCGCTTGGCTATAGCAAAGCAGGTATTCGTCTTTATCTTCAACGCCTGCAATCGCGTCGCCCATCGTGTAGATCTTGCCGTCTGCGATGGCAAGGCTGGAATAGCCACGACCAAGCCCGGTCCCTTCCCACAACAGCTTCGGCCCTTCTTCAGGCCACTTGGCCAAAAGGCCCTTGTCGGGAGCAACGGCCGTACGATCAGCGCCGCGGAAAGTTGGCCAGCCACTTTCAGGCTTTGCCGCAAATACACCATCTGCCATCAAACCGGCCAACACGAAAGCGCTGACCCAACGCAAGTTTTTATAATTCATAAGAGATCTCCTCGTGGGGGCGATTATATCCGCTTAAAAACCGCAAGTCACCCGTGCGACCCATCAAATCCCCGACCCACTTTCAAAATCCTCACTCCGCACTTTGGCCTGGGAAATGTTGCTGCCCGGCGGGACCGAGTCGGTCACCCAAACATTCCCCCCTATCACGGAGCCTTTTCCAATCGTGATCCGCCCAAGAATTGTCGCACCGGCATAAATCACGACATCGTCCTCCACTACGGGATGCCGATCCGCCCCTTTCACCAGCCGATTATTCTCATCCACGGGAAATCGCTTCGCCCCAAGCGTTACGCCGTGATACAGCCGAACCCGCTGGCCGATAATAGCCGTCTCACCAATCACCACGCCGGTTCCATGGTCGATGAAAAAGCTCCCTTGGATTTGTGCACCAGGATGAATGTCAATTCCGGTCGTCGAATGGGCAATCTCCGCGACAATTCTTCCCACCAGTGGCGCACCACACACATGCAGCGCATGCGCAAGCCGGTGATGCATTACGGCCGAAATTCCTGGATAGCAGGCGAGCACTTCATCAATACTTCGCGCGGCAGGATCGCCGTGATACGCCGCTTGAATATCACTTTCCAAAAGTGATCGCACCTTGGGCAGCCAACCGGCGAACTCTCGCACGACTTCGCTGGCTTGTTCGCGATGCGTGCGACTGTTTCCTTCGTTACCCGCGAACGCCTGAATTTCACGCACGACTTGGTTGACGAGTTCTCGCAAATTTGTGTCGAGCATGTGCCCCACGAAGAAATCGACACTCTCGTTCGCCAACTCGCGCGAGCCGAGTCGATTAGGAAAGAGCGCCGCACTTAGCCCTTCCACAATCGCCGCAACGGCGCGGCGCGATGGCAACTTCACCGGCCGATCCGATCGCTTGCGTGCCATTAGCGATGCATCACGCAAAGACCGAAGCGCCGACACCAGCGTTCCAATATCCCAAGTCACATCGCTTTTGGTCGTGGGCTTCATCGAATCGGCAATCGCCATAAGGAGGAGATCCTGTTTTTGTCTACGGAGCATCGCACGCTGTTACCCAACGAAAAAAGGCCAGCGATCTTGATCAAAGATGCACTGGCCTCCGGTTAACCGGTCAGCAGTCGTAATACTCGAAATTGTATCGAGCGCTTTGAGGTCCTGAAATACGAGTCCGTTGCAATTATTTGGCCGCTTCCACCGCAAACGGAACGCGGACGAACTTTACATCCACCTTCTTTTCAATCGGCGTCAGTTGGTCCACTTCGAACGCTTCCCCTAAATGGTTCCCCGCTAAATCTTCCAGCACCGTATCGATCACGAGCTGATGCTCGCCAGCTTTCCAGGGCGATTTCGGCTTAAACTCCCAGCGGCGTTCTTCGTCAGAGACGACCACTTCGCCTTCCAGATTTTCGCCGGTAGCGTCATCGACAAAAATCGTCCGCTCCAGCAGCGCATGATCTAGCGGCCGCGGAAACACCACCACCAGCGGTTGTTTTGTCCCAGCCTGCGGCGATTGTATCTTCCAAGCCTTGCTATCGATTCCCACTTCAACCGCAGGCGTTGCCACAAACTTTTTCACATAGTTGGCTTCCAATGGCTTTCCATTCGCATCGCGACAACCCGATTGAATCAGCAGCATATATCGCCGCCCCGCTTCAAACACCGTCCCCAAATCTTCGCGTGGCTTCACCCCTTTTTTGATCCGCCCTGGATCGATCAGAAGCGTAAGCCGTTTGCCGCTGGGGTCCCACAGTTCTTCGCCAATTTCTAAAAACGGAGCTTCTACCTCTTTGCCCGAATCCACATCAATCAGCCGCATATGCGAATAGACTTCTCCTTTGCTCATCGGCGCAGAAAAGTGCAAATAGAACTTTAGCTGATTCTCTGGCAATAAACTGGCGCTTGGATAGATCTGCGTTATCCTAGTTGCCGCCACGGGACTTGCTTCAGGAATCGCCAGAGACAGAACCGTCTCTTTCCCCGATCCTGATCGATAGACGACTTCGTACTTTTGCCCCGCACGAAACTTAAAGGCTGGCGTAAATCGCAAAACTTCGTTTACCACTTCCAACGATCCTGCTACAGCAGGAACATTGGCCTGCTCTCTTTCAGCAACATAAATCGCCAGACGAGGACCATTCTTAACTGCCCCGTCCTCCTTGGCAAACGCAGCAAGCTCCTCCAAAGATAGGCTCACTACCTCCACCGCTTCGACTCTTCCCGAAGCATCTTTTGCCAAGCGAATTTCAGGCTCTTTGCCCTGCAAGACCGTCGGCAACGCCATGATCGCCAGCAGCAAGCATCGAAAGTGTGCTGCTCCGTTTTTTGATCCAAGCGACATGCGACGTTCCTTGACTTGGTTTCGACACTCCAACAAAAAAGCGGGCCGGCGAAAGTTGCCTCGCGACGGCCCGCTTTCGTTCAGGCTTTATCACTTACGGCAGAGCAATGCTCTTCAGGTTTAAACCGCCATCCGCCCGAACCAGCAATAACGCATGCTTGTTGCCAAGTTTATCGAGATGTTCCACACCGGTCAGTTCCTTGATCGTTTCATAGCCAAGGCCAGCGGTGTCGTCGATCTTGGTGGTGATCGCCGATTGCTTTTCGATGTTGTCCGTGCTGACCTTCATCACGCCACGAGCACTATTTGCCATTAGCAAAAACGACTTACCATCCTTCTCGTAGGCAATGATATCGAGCGGGCGATTCCGATTTCCGAGCTCGGCAATCGTAGTCCCACGCAATTTGGCCCCTTGCTTCAGTTCCGAGACAGGAAAGCGAACCAGCGGCGTGCAGGTATAGGCCGCCAGCAGCTGTGGTTCACCACCGACATTGAACGGCACAAACGTCCGCACCGGAGCACGCGTTTCAAATTGGCCGTGAGCACCGTGATAGATTTCTACGCTGGTTCCCAAGTCCGCAGAGGTGAATGGGAAATCAACCGAGCGCAACTTCGAAGCGAACTCTTCGTTGGAAAGCCCCGCGATAAACAGGCGACCTTCGATAAACGCCAAATCGGTAATGGCCTCTAGTCGCAGGCTTGCTCCACGGCGATCTTTGGCATCCGCTGCGGGAGCGTTTTTGAGTTCCAGCTTGGAATAGGCTGCCTTCTCTAGCGGAAGCAAGGCGACCGTTCCCTTTTCATCGACGCGAACAATCGCGGGCTCTGCATCGGGCCCCTTGCCACGCGACACGCTCAGATACACAACGCTAGAAAGGGGCTGAACGGCCACATCGTTGATGAGCACATCCTCGGCCTTTGTGCCGAGCAGACCAGCAATCTTGGCATCGATCCCATTGAGCTGGACTTCTTGGGTAGCCGCTTGTTGGCTTGGGACTTCGATTCCCACTGCAAAAATGGCCGCCCCCAGCGGATCACCAACAAACAAAACGCCCGAAGGACCAAAGGCCAAAGGCCCCGCCGACTTCAAGGCAGGCTTGCCGGTTTGATCAAGGCCGGGAACTTTATCTGCGGCCGACAACATCGCGCCACAGCCCATCGAGGCCAGCACGAGCGCAACAAACATGGTTAAACGACGACTCATAATCCTGCACCTTATTGATGTAGAGGTGGTAAAAGAACGGGCATATCCAAGCCCCCTCAAGCTATGCCAGCCGAGCGGCAAAAGCTAGTCACTTCCGTGGAGAATGGAGTCCCGAGAATATACGACCGGCGACCTAGCCATTGGATCGCCGTAAGAGAGCGATCTTCAACTCCCTAAGGGAGCCTGTGGGTTTGCTATTTATCAAACCACCCCAGGAGCGGCGAGAAGCCAGCCCCCAGGGTGGAGCGAAAGACGCACTGTTCCGCTGCGTCCGCATTGGTTTTCCCGTAATGCTACTTAGCCCGTTTGGCTTCCCAATCGCGCGAGTTAGCTTTGCCGTCTCGCTCCATTTCGGTTTTGCCGGTGATGGTATCGCCGCTCACCTTTCCCTTGAACTTGATCACGAACTTTTGACCTTCGCGTTCACGAGTCACGGTGAAAGCCACTTCGTCATCCTTGAACGAGGCTGCTTCGATGGCAATCTCTTTGCCGTCACGACCTGGAACCGAACCGGTCAGCTTGTCCCCGTCCAGCTTAAGCGTCACGCTCATCTCGCGGCTTTGATTCTTGCCAGGAGCCGTCCACTTCCACGTCCCCGTGGGATTTTCGGCAGCCGTTGCAGCGCCTGCCAGGCCAAATGTCATCAAACCGATAAGAGCTACTAGAATCCACTTCATCGCTTCATACTCCTAGAAAGAAATGGCAGAGGCTTGGGCCTGCTGCCCGCTCGATTTACCAAAGCCGTTTACTTCGAATTGCAACCGGCGTGCCGAAGGCATTAACCCCGAGATGAAGGGCAGGTTTCTCGCAATCTGGAAAGATAGCGAATGAACTTCGCCAATTGCCCAGCAGATTTCCCGGCCCAAGCAAGGGCATTTGCTGGGCGGCTATGTTTCATGCTGGGAAGCCGAGCGAACTAAGTCGCCAAAGCGGGCTCGGACGAGGCCACGACTTCGCCCTCTTCAGACGCAGCCGAACCGACCTCGTTTTCTGCCAACGATTGCAATTCTTCTAGGATCAACGTTCGCAAGACCTTATCCAGTTCACCCATTGCGCGGGCGACGGTGGCTCCATCCAGCACACGATGGTCGTACGTCAGACGTACATCGATCGAACCATCGGGCTCAAACGTGCCGTAGTTTAGCGTCGTGGTCAGCGGTGAAAGGATCTTTAGGCTGGCCGCACCAAACGATGCGACAACGCTAATGGCAAACGTCCCAAAAAAGTGCGCCCGATACATGCCATCCGTGCACAGCCCCAGCCACCACACAAACCGGCGCAGTGGAAAAGGTAGTCGGCTTAGCAGCAGTGCCTGGCTATAGCTCTGAACACTTTCGACCTTCGCTTGCTTATGACGACGAACCAACTTATCAAGATCAACCAGGCTCATGGTTTCGGGCCGTGGCACTCGGGCGAAGAAGACGGCGTTTTCTCCCTGATATTCACGTTCGAGGCTGAACGAAGCAACGTTTTCAGGATGCTCATAAATGTGGCCCCACGGAAACGAGAGGTACGCGCGGCGCAGCTCCGGACGAGCTGCTGCCACCACAGCGTAGGCCTTCATAAAGATCGCGCACCAGCTAACTCGTGAAGAACGACGGGCGCGAGCCTCTATTAGATCGGTTAGCTGCATCCGTTTTTGCATCGCAATGCTCGGAACCTTCTTGGCAAAGCTCAACAAGTCGCAGACAAACCGCCGGGGAAGCGACAGGGGAATCGTGCGGCCACGCAAAAAAGGAATCGAAACATTCATCGCAAAAACACTCCGCCTATCACTCGTGTATCGTCTTGTGGTGCGCTGTTTTAAATCCAGCCCTTTCATCTAAGGTTTGCGATTACAATGCCAAACCTTCTCAAAGGCCGTTCGAGCATACTTCGAGCGGGATTCAAACGCTTAACCTGTCTTAATCGTCATCTTTTGACGCTGAAACCGCACCAAACTAGCATATTTACTGGGCAAAGAATGTTCAAACGCGCAATTGCCCATCATATTTACTAGCCATAGCCGTTAAATACAACGGGTTCACTACTAGCGTTTGCCAACAATGACGAGCACTTCGCCTGGAATTTCGCGATAGAACCGCTCACAGTTGATGCTGGCCACGGTCTCAAATTCAAACGGGCGCTTCTCGGGAAAGGTGAAGTCATAATCCGAAGTACAGAAATAGACGACATCGCGAGGAATGTCCGCTCCCCGATCTGGAATGGGGAACATCTCGATCCGCTTGCCGGTCCCCAGGTAGTAATGGAAGGCAAACATGTGATGCACTGGGCCAAAACTTACGAGCTTGGCATCGGGGGGAAGGTCTTGAAGCACCTTCTGCACTGCCAAGTCCACTCGTGAGCTACGCCGGGTGAGATCGCCAACGACAACCACCAAAAATACGGATCCCAAAAACAGGAAGCTGCTAAGCATCACCCGCGACGCCTGCTTCCGCGTTTCCGACTTCCAGTTCCAAATCGTGATCCCACCGAGCAATAGTCCCAGCATCGTTAAGAAGAGGACTTCGTTTAGCGTGGGAGCGGGAGGCAATGCAATGGCCGCTTGCTGATTCCGTTGCCATAAAACCCCTAGCGCCGGCCCGGCCGCAAACATCACAACGGCCATGCCAATCGAAAAGCGCCGCAGGGCATGATGAATCCAAGCGGGCATACCGTCGCCGTAGAGCAAGCGATCAACGGCGATTCCTACGAGGGCTGCGATGCAAGGATAGAGCGACATGTAAAATCGCGACTTGGCCCCTGCTACCCACCATACCGTCGGAAACGTGATCGCCAGCGCCCCAACGAGAAACACCACGGCCGACATGTTTCCCAGCGACTTGCGAAAATCACGAAAGGCGTAGTTGATTAAAAATAGTGACCACGGGAAGCAGCAGGCAAAGATCTCTAGCGGATATAACGCCAGGTGTTTGGCCAGAGCAACGGGTTGCAAGTTGCCGTAGAGCACAACATCCCCGGTGAAGACATGCCGCACGCCGGGAAGGCCAAGCTGCATGGCAAACGGAACGAGCCATGCGCCGACAATTGCCGCATAGGTGGCAATGCCCGCCAGGTGGCTCCAGCTGAAGGCGTAGCGCCAGTCGCGATTTACCAGCAGAAACAAACCGACTGCGGCGGCAAAATAGACCGGGGCCTGCGGCCCTTTGGTCATGGTCCCAAGTGCAGCGGCCGCATATCCCAGACACCAGACCTTCCAAGGGAGCCACTTTTGCGTGTAGCCCGCATGCCATAGCAACATGGATGCCGCCACAAACAGCGCAAACAGCAAGTCGGTCTCGCCCGTTCGCCCTAGCTCTAGCACTTGAATCATGCTGGCGTAGGCCGCGGCGGCCGTCAGCGCACCACTGGGGCTAATAAATAATCGGCAATAGCCATACAGGAGAACCAATAACAGCAGCAGTGCAATCACGCTTGGCAAGCGAATGGCATACAGATCGAACCGTCCGGTGATCTTGGAAACGGCGGCCATGCTCCAACTTTGTAGCGGCGGCCGACTGCTCAAAAAGAAGGGATCGCCCTGCTGACGCGGGACAATCCAGTCGCCTGTTTCTAGCATGTTGATGCCGACCATGGCGCGGCGCGTCTCTTCACCGCGCAGAGGCGGCAAGTGCAGCCAGGGCAAGTAAATGCCCCCCACCAAAAACAACAGTACCAGCAGCTCTCGCTCGAAGAGCCAATGGAACGCCTGCGTAGGCGCATGATCCGACGGCACTGGAAACCTTGAAGGAACCGAGACCTGGCTAGAGCTTGTCATGGCAGATCGTTGTACTCGATGGCGAAAAAATGACGAGTCGGCTTTCTATGGGGCAATGCATTCCGCGCATTGCATTGCCACTTACGAAGGGCGATAATACCACAAACTGGCTGTCGCGACTTCTCTCACGCGGTAAACCTCCATATCTGCAGACGTAACGATGGACCCCCAAACCGAAGGCACCGTTCGTCTGACTTGCTTTATGGGGGTCTTCGTTGCGATGGCCTTGGCCGAATGGTTGCTGCCGAGGCGCAAGTTGACGGCCCAAAAGGTGCCACGCTGGGGAAGCAACTTGGCCCTGGTGGTTTTGAACACGGTTGCCGCCCGATTCTTGATTCCGCTGTCTGCAGTGGCCGCAGCGATGTCGGCCCAGACCTATGAGTTTGGGCTGCTCAACCTGTTTTCCTTTTCGGTGATTATCAAAATTGTGATTGCGGTGGCAATCCTCGACTTTGCCATCTATTGGCAGCACGTGCTGTTCCATGCGGTCCCGATTTTTTGGAGACTGCATCGCGTTCACCATGCCGACCTCGACCTGGATGTAACCAGCGGCCTGCGTTTTCATACGCTGGAGATTTTGCTTTCGGCTCTGATCAAGCTGGGAGTGATTGTGCTTTTAGGTGCGCCGCCGCTCAGCCGTGGTGATCTTTGAGGTGGTGCTTAATGCAACGGCGATGTTCAACCACAGCAACGTGCGATTGCCGCTGGGGCTGGACCGTCTGCTGCGCCTGATACTAGTGACGCCGGACATGCACCGCGTCCATCACTCTGTCATCCTCAGTGAAACGAACAGCAACTTTGGTTTTAACCTGCCATGGTGGGACTACTTTTTTGGAACCTACTGCGACCAGCCTGCGCTAGGGCATGAGCAGATGGTGCTTGGCATGGCAGAGGTTCGTGATGAGCAGCAGGCGTGCCGATTGCCTGCGATGCTGGAGATGCCGTTTATCACGCTGAAGCGACCGCCAGAGCAGGAATCAAAGGATGGAGGCCCCGAAGGAAATGCAGGAGGCCAGACGCCGGTCGAGAAGAAACGGCCGCGTAGGAGATGGTTTCAGTTTAGTTTGAAGACGCTGCTGGTGATGATGTTGGTGTTTGGGTGTGGGCTGGGGTGGCTAGCGTCGCTTTATCGCAGGCATCAAGCAGTATGGGAGCCGATTCGGGTTATTCAGAGCGTCCAGAGTGGAAGAGCCCTTATACACTTTGGGCCTTGGCGTAAACCAACTTCAACGTGGTTTGAACGAGCGCTGGGATTTGGTGATCCCGATCAACCGCACACCATACTTTTGTTGCCTGCCAACAACGAACAGATGAAAGTGCTCCGCCAATTTCCCGAGCTGGCCGAATTGCATCTTCAGTTTCGGCCGTTTGACACCAATGATCATTTTCAAGATTTTGTGGCCCCTCCTAAGTTACGCGGCATTCATCTTGAGTCCGATATTCTTAGTGAGCGGGACGCTATTTGTCTTCAGAAAATCCCCACACTCCAAACCTTGAGCCTTTCCTCAAGACCCGGAATGACAAACGCCAAGCCGGCTGGACCTAAAAGCCATTTCGGACCACTTGCTTCGGCTCCTGCGCTGCGAACCCTGTCCTTTTTTGGATTTGTTTTTCAGCCCGGAGACCTTGCTTCCCTTTCTCACCAGCAGACGCTTGAACGACTCACCATTTCAACCTGCGGGGGAATTACCGATCAGGATTTAATGTCTGTCTCTGATTTTCCCAACCTTCTTGTATTATCGATTACCTATATTCCTATTGATGGGACCGGCCTGCAAACCCTTTTGGAAGGAGCCCCAAAATTAGAATTACTCGACCTCAGTTTTTCTCACATCACTGACGACGGACTTGCCGTCATCAACCACAATGGTCGCAATCTTAGTAACCTCAATCTTGCCTCCACATGGATTACCGATGCAGGGCGAGAGCATTGGGCAAATCTGGTTCGCCTGGGGGCGATTGATCTTAGCAATACAAGTGTTTCCGATTTGACCGCCAAAGAACTCAGCCAGCTTCCCCAATTATCTTGGCTGAACTTGAAGGGAACGCAGATTACTGAACTGGGAGTGGTTGACCTTGCCAATCTTCCCAAGCTAGAAATCCTGAATCTCGATCAAACTGCCGTTACGGGAGAAGGCTTGCGGGCATTTATCAATCACCCGAGCCTGAAAGAAATTCGCATTTCGATCGCGCTGGCTGGCTCGCCGGGGCTTATGGCTTTGGTAGCTGCCAAACCGGAACTGAAGGTTTACTTCGAACCGATACCAGCACCAGCTCCACCGATTTTGCCACCGCTGGGTGCTACGCCCCCGGCCGGAGCAAAACCAACTGCACCTAAGGGCTCCTCGCTTCCTGTTCAATAGACATTGCTGAAAACCTGTTTTACCTCGCCCCGATACTTGCAGATAACAAAGGCATGGAAAGCCGTTGCCTCATGATTCCTTCTGGAAAGCAACTTCTATGACAGAGCCTACACCTTCACCCCCGACTCAGCGTCGTCGCTGGTTTCAGTTCAGTTTGCGGTCGCTGCTGCTAATGATGCTGGTGGTTGGTTGTGGGCTGGGTTGGCTTACGATGAGGCGAAGCCAATCGAAACAAGCGTGGAAGCGAATTGCGGATGCGGAGGAACTGGGGATTTCCTTTAATGTTATTTATCACTCCGACTCTCGGGGGCCTCAAAAGAGCTTACAAGAGGAGTGGCTGGACGAGTGGTTATGGGTCACATTCCCTGTCGCTTCGGATAGCGCTAAGATGAGCTTCTCCGAAGATCCGCAGGCTGCCGTTCAAGAATTGAGGAAGTACCCTCATCTCAAGGACCTCGAGCTTGCCCATATCGACAACTTTACCGATGAGCATCTCGCTTGTTTGTCAGACTTCAAAAACCTAACACTGCTTTACCTTCACGAACTGCCCGTGGAAGGTAGTGGGCTTGCCCATCTCCATGGCAATACATCGCTTGAGATTTTAGAAGTGAAAGATTGCGAGAATTTGGCCGATGAAGCGATCTACTCTATCCCCAAGCTACCCTCGTTGACGCAATTGACTATTGAGAATTGTCCGCTCACGGGTATCTCTCTTGGACATCTGGCTACGGCTTGTCCAAAACTTGAGAAACTTATTCTCGTCAAAGTGCCGCTTACTATCGAGGGCCTTCAAGAAATTGGAGCGATTCACAGCCTCAAAAGTCTTACGCTAGCTGAATCCGATGTTACGACCGATGGCCTAGGCTATCTGAATGATCTTACACAGCTGCAAGAGATACACCTTTATCGATCCAGCATTAACGACGTTGGTCTAGAACACCTCAGCAAGCACCCGCTTCTCGAAAACCTGCCCCTGCTGGGAATGTCGATAACCGATGCAGGAATGGCACACCTTTCTGTACTTCACGAACTGAAGGAGGTTGACCTCGAGCAAACAGGCATAGGCGATCAGGGCCTTCAGCATATCCAAAGTCAGAAGCTGGAATCCTTGAGGCTTAATTACACTCTGATTACGGACGCCGGTGCTTCCCAGCTCACGCGGTTTCCTCGACTGCGCATCTTGGAGCTTGGCCATACGAAAATTACCGATGCCTGTATCCCGGAACTGGCCAAATTACCACAGCTAGAAGTCCTGATGCTTGGAATGACCGCGATCACGGACGAAGCCCTTTCCCATTTTTCGCATCACAAGACGCTGAAAGCCCTCACATTGCCTCAGAAACTTAAGGGAACGCCGGGGGTGAATGCCCTGCAACTGAATAACCCTGGCTTGGAAATCCGTTTTTTATGAGGCGGCGTGTTTGCTGGTAACCGCCGGTAGGAAGCAGCAAGGACAACCCCATGACACAGACGTCCGAAACCGCCGTTGGTGACAATCCAGCGGAGAAGAAGCGGCCGCGGCGTCGCTGGTTTCAATTCAGTTTACGAACGCTGCTGCTAATGATGCTGGTGGCAATGCTAACTTTTTCTGGGGTGGCGTGGCAGTTGAATAGGCGAAGCCAGTCAAAGCTAGCGTGGCAAAGGATTGCGGATGCGGAGAATTTAGGGCTTTCGTTTAGTGGCGTTCATCAACGAAACTGTTGGGGCCCCAAAAAGAGCTTACGGGAGCAATTTCTGGAGGAGTGGTTATGGGTGACATTCCCAGTACCGACAGACGCTTCATTGGGCTTCTCCGAAGATCCGCAGGCTGCCGTTCAGCTATTGAGTAATTATCCCGACCTTAAGGAACTCGAGGTTTTGGTTTTCTATAGTGATAACTTTACTGATGAAGTGATCTATTCTATTCCCCAGCTACCTTCTTTGACGCAACTGACAATTAAGTGTTGTCCGCTCACGGGTGTCTCTCTTGGCCACCTGGCTACGGCTTGTCCAAAACTTGAGAAACTTATTCTCGTCAACGTGCCGCTTACTATCGAGGGCCTCCAAGAAATTGGAGCGATTCACAGCCTTAAAAGTCTTACGCTAGATGAATCTGGCGTTACCGTCGATGGCCTAGGCTATCTGAATGATCTTACACAGCTGCAAGAGATATCCTTTCATCGAGCCTTCATTAACGACCTTGGTCTAGAACACCTCAGCAAGCACCCGCTTCTCGAAAACCTGCCCCTAGAAGGGATGGCGATTACTGATGCAGGAATGGCACACCTTTCTGTACTTCACGAACTGAAGAAGGTTGACCTCGAGCAAACAGGCATAGGCGATCAGGGTCTTCAGCATATCCAAAGTCAGAAGCTGGAATCCTTGTGGCTCAATTACACTCCGGTCACGGACGCCGGTGCTTCCCAACTCACGCGGTTTCCTCAACTGCGCGTCTTAGCGCTAAGTCGAACAAAAATAACCGATGCCTGTATCCCGGAACTGGCCAAGTTACCACAGCTAGAAATCCTTACCCTTGATAAAACTGCGATCACGGAAGAAGCCCTTTCCCATTTTTCGCATCACAAGACGCTTAAAGCCCTCAGACTGCCTCTGAAACTAAAGGGAACGCCAGGGGCGAATGCGCTGCAACTAAATAATCCTGGCTTAGCAATCCGTTTTTTATGAGGCGGCGCGTTTGCGGGCTTACTACTTTGCAGCCAAGTAATCTAATCGCCAAATTGGAAAGTAACCCCTTCACTTAGGACCCGATGAGATGGACCCTAGGAGCACGCTTGATAAACTCGGCCGCACCTTCTGCCGTGATCTGCGTATTGCGAATGTGAATCTCTCGCAAGCTTTTGTGACTTGCCAAGCTTAATAGGCCGGCATCTGTCACTTGGCTGTTACTGAGGTCGAGGACAAGTAGCAGCGGAAGGCTGTGGAAAATCGACAGGTCTTTATCTTGCAATGACGACATATCCATCTCCAGCTTTTCCAGTTGCTGAAGATTCAAAAGGCAATGCAGCCCTTCTCCGGCAAAGGCTGACTGGTAAAGTTGTAGACTCTTCAACTTTTTGAGTTTGGATAGGGCATTCATTCCCTCGGCAGTCAATTTGCATTTCCGAATCAAGAGCGATTCGAGATTCTCACAGGTACTTAGATGGCCTAGCCACTCATCCCCCATGATATCCACCCGAAGAGCAAGTCCAACAAGGCTTTGTTTGTTACGTATGTGGGCCAATCCAGAATCTGTCACGGCACACTTTGTCAACTCTAAAAACCTTAGGTTGGGCATGCTGGCCGCGCTCGCTAATGCATCATCGGTAAGTCGTGTTCCTTCAAGCGTTAAACGCTGAATACTTGAATTCTTTGCCAGGTGTGCCACTCCTGCATCGGTTAGCTGATCCGAATAGATGTGTAGGGCACGCAATTTCGGAAGCTTATCAAGCGCTGCCAGATCGTCATCGCTCGTGTGTTTGCCATCCACGAGTCTTATATCTTCTAGCTGAGGTAACTGTGACAAAAGCGCCACGGGAGGTGACCCTGCTTCTGGGCTTCCTTCAAAATAGACCGTGAGCTCTTGCGGGCAGTCCACTCCCAGCAGCCTTTGCCACCAGGGAGCACGCTGAGGTATCGGAATTTCATTCGCCCAATCGACCACATCGGTCCGCGACCTAAACTCCGTCCCCATCCCTAAGAATTGATCCACCACCGCCCACTGCTTCTGCGATTTCCATCTAGCCTGTAGGAACACTCCCACGCCTGCCGGTAGCACCAGTAGCACGACGAAAAGTGTCCGCAAGCTAAACTGAAACTTCGACTGCTTCGGCGGCATTCTCCTCCCCTTCGATCAACAGACGGCCACTCGGTGAAGATTCTCTCGGCTTACAACACCATTCGTCCCTTTTCGCTAAGGCTTTGCTTAGCAAACTATCAACCCGAAACCTCTTCCTGCGTCAGCTTATAAACCACGCGGTTGATCCAGACAAAATTCCAGGCCAAAAGAAAGACTGTAGCCGCCAAACCAGCGGCAGTCATTGCTGCGCCGGCGGACCACCCTGCGCTATATTTCAGTCCTAAAATGGCCACCGCCATCGCGGAGGCCACCGCAAAATTACGGATTCGCATGACTGCAAGGAGCGTGGGGCGTTTTGCCATTCCACTGTGAACAAGCGCGCGGATGGTGTCGTCACTCATTCCTTGCAAGTGCGGAAACTGGCGAGCATGCGTGTACATGACAACTTTCGGAACAAGATAAGTGGCCGGGTAAACGATTCTGTTCCATAGGCCAAGCAATACTCGGCTTTACGATTCGCTTTCCGAAGTATGCCAAGGAATGTTTAGGCGTTTAGCAGCGCTCGATAAAGGGCCAGACAAAAGGGATGGACGCGGAATCACGTTTTCGTCGAAATAGAATTGCTCTCCATCGCAACGAGTCACGGTATAAGTTCGCACCGCTTTTGTTGGAACAAGCTTCTGGGCTGGTCCCTTCACGATGGGGAGCTTTTCGTGGAGAACTTGTTCTTGCACCTGCACTACTTCTACCCAGGCAAAGACAACTTCTTTACCCTGGCGTGTAAACCAAAAGCCTTCCGAGCAGACGAACAGTTGAAATCCCATAAGCGACCGCGAGAACTTAAATAGAAACACCCCGCCAACTGCCAAGGCAATGCCAAGTATCGCTAGAAAGATCGCGCCTAGCCAATCGGATACAGAATACAATGGCTGCCCAGCAGGAAAGAACATTTGGCGAACCATAAAGCCAGTCAGACCGAGCCCACCTAAAAATAAAACACCCGACAAAATAAACCCGGCGACAATGTTCGTCGCGCTGGGTTTAACTTCGTACGTCTGCTTACCGATTGAGGCAATCGTATGAATTGAAGGCTTGCTTGACGATTGCATGCATTATCTCCTGATTAACCCCTGGATTTTTGCCGGTCTACTCCTAGTCTTCAAGCATTGAATATTTCGCCGCGCCATCACTAGCTAGTTGAGCCAGTCGTTACCCTAAAGCATTGCAAACAGTCGCTCTACAAATTCCATTACGCCTGAAACTCAAGCTCGGCGTCGTCAAGACGGATCAGCCCTTGACATTGTGGGCCATCATTTTCTACCTGCAAAGTGCCGGCGGACGTTTTTTCAACGATCACTGCTACTGCTAGGCCATGCTGTACAGTCGAACTGGTAGCGTCTGACTTTGCCAAACGGCCCGTGACGCTATAGGGGCGATAGTCGCTGGCAAGTGCGCCGGCAAAGTTGGGCACAAACGTTTGCGAGGCCAGCTCTACCATCTGCGCGGGATCTTTGGCGGCAGTTGCAAACGTACAGAGCACCACGCGGCAGGTGAAGTGTTTGCACCAGACATTGGCATAGTACGCAGGATTATCGAGGGCCCCGCCCGAAGCGTGGATGCGGAACGTGTATTGGCCGGGCTTGGCATCGGCAACTTCCTGCAACAGGATCGCTTGGGTTCCTTGCGGGATCGCGCCTCGCCCCTGGCCGGTTTGCAGGCCGTACCCTATGCCAACATGATGCTGGCCGCTGCGTGTGCGAGCGTCCGGCAAACGGATCTGAATGATGCTAAACGCATCGCCTTGCTTGGCATCCCACACAGGAGACGCTTGCCAGCCCTTGGTATTTGCAGCCAACGGCGACAATTGCGTAGGACCTTCAAAGCCTCCGTTGGCCAATAGCTGTGGCGGCGATTGCAAGGAAGGGATCACTTGCCCGGGCTTTTCGCGGGCGGTGGTCGCAGGTCCTTTCCCAAGCAGATCCGCGATGGGCTCTCCGTCCGTAACCCGCAGCGGCCGTCCCGTGCGATCCGGAAAGAAGGCATCATGCCCGATGCCTAGCAGGTGAAAAATCGTGGCGGTCAAATCGCCGGGAGTCACGCGGCCCGAAGCCGGATTGGCCCCCAGCTTGTCGCTAGAGCCGATGACCTGCGCGGTACGAATGCCTGCCCCAGCCATCACGAACGAAAACACATTTCCCCAGTGATCGCGGCCACCGGCGGCATTGAACTGTGGCGTGCGCCCCATTTCGCCAATGGCCACGACCAGCGTCTCTTCTAAAAGGCCACGCTGGTCAAGGTCTTCGATCAAAGCAGAAAAGCCGAGGTCGAACTGCGGGCACAAAACGTCTTTCATGCGCGGGTTATTTTGCGAATGCGTATCCCACAGAGGATTGCCAACGCTCATGTCGCCGGGCTCTCGTGGCCAATTCACGTAGACCATGCGCACGCCTGACTCAATCAATCGCCTTGCCAACAAGACCGACTGCCCCCACTTCCCCCGGCCATAACGATCGCGCAGCGTCTCTTTTTCTTCCTGCAAGGCGAACGCCTTTTTGACTTCACCCGACAACAGAACGCGAAACGCCTCTTGCTTTTGCCGGTCGTAGTCCGCCAGCCGCATGATGGACTCTACACGACAGAACTCGCTATCGAGCGTTTGCAACAGGCCCTTGCGCGAGTTCATCCGTTCGAGGGTGATCCCTTCGGGCAATTCAAAGCCATCCACACGAAAGTTTGGCGCCGAAGGATCGCAGCGCAAAAACTCGGGGTCCCAAGCACGCCCCAAAAAGCCGCCGTTTTGTCCCGGCAAAAAGACTCCCGGGTTAGCAATGATGGGCTCTGGCAGCTGGATGGCCGAGAGAGGAACCTTTTCGCTTGGCCTGAGTAGCTTTACCAAAGAGCCCAACGTCGGCCAGTCGGTCGCGGCCAAGGCACGCATGTCCGGGCCGATGTACTTGTGCCCGGTATTTACCCAGTAGCCCCCCGATTCATGATTGGGGTCATCGGTCGACATCGAACGAACGATGGCCAACTTGTCGGTGATGCTGGCAATGCGTGGCAAGAGTTCGGAAATGTGAATGCCCGGCACGGCCGTCGAGATCGGCTGAAAAATGCCGCGCACTTCGGCAGGTGCGTTTGGCTTGGGATCAAAGGTCTCGTACTGCGAAGGGCCGCCGGCCAAGAACAGGTAGATGATGTTCTTCGCTCGGCCGAACGTTGGATCGCCGGCCAATTGTGGAGCAGCCTCGGCGCGAGGCGCTACCAAACTGCTTAGCGACAGGCCGAGGCTACTAATCGCGCCGACCTGCAACAGATTGCGACGAGAAAGCGACGGCTGAGGCGATGAATGGTGACTGGGATGCATCGTAGGAAACCTCGCCTCCTTTCCTGCAAGCTTGCGAAAAGCACCTAAAAAAGCCGGAACGACCAGCCTCTAATATAGATGGGCGAAAAGTCCCCTGCAGCCCTGCAAAACAAGCCCCATAAAACTGGCTTTGGCCGTACTACGTTGGTTTTGGACCAAACCCATCGGTAAAGAAGCTTGGCAACGAGTCCTTTTTGCTTACGAAATGGCACTATCAGACTAGCAAATGCTGAGCAAGATTTCCGGGTGAAAATGATCGAAATTGAGGGCGGTTTTGGCTGAATTCCCTTTGCATAACGGTGCGTCCGGCACTAGGTTGTAGACGCTTTGGGTGCAAAACGGATTGCGCCTCTCGAGAAATGAATTGGAAAAGGAGTTCTGGCCATGGCCGACGAAACCACTGCGCCTTCTGTGACGAATCCCAGCTGGATCGATCAACGCCTGGATCGGATTGATGAGGCGCTGCTTGGAGTGCTGCCTCGCCAAGAACGCCTGGCCGTAATCGCTGGACTTGAAACGCGTCTATTGAAGCTTGTGGCCGAAAACCCGGAGCTTGAAAAGTCCGTTGCGACTTCGCTGGAATCGCCCAACGTTGTCGCTTGCCGTACTGAAGTGCAAGGTGAAGCCAAGCGAGCTTCGTCTGCCAAACAGCGTCGCTCACGCCTAGCGTTTTCGTCGGGCGTCATGGGAATCGTGGCGTTTGTGCTGATGATCCTGAGTCCGGTGATTTATGTTTTGGCCTCGGTCATGGAAGGGATCATGGATGGCGCGGGGGAGATCGGCGCTGTCGTGTTGCTGGTGGGGTTCGTCTTTGCATTGTCCCTCGGCGGCCTAGGAGCCATTTTGCTAGGGATCGTCTCGCTGGTAAAGATTTCGCGCAGTCGCAATCAATTGGTGGGTGGAGGCTGGGCCGTCACGGGACTTTGCACCGGGGCCCTACCAATGTTTGCGGGAATGCTCGGCATGCTCATGCTGGCACCGCTGGTGGCAGAATTTGCCAGCGATAGCATGGCCAGTTCGCCAGTCTATGCCGTACAGGTTTCTGCCAACGCTTGCCCCACCAACGGCTATTATCCGACGCCGGTTAGCGGTAGCAATGCTGCATCGCCTTATGGCAATGCGTGCGCCCCAGCGGCCGTGTGCACCGCCCCAGTGTCCCAGTACGCCGCCCCAGCAGCCGCGTGCGCCCCAGCGGCCCAGTGCACAGTTCCCATGAGTGTTCCTGCACCACTTTCCGCCCCAACGGCCGGCCTGCCAGTGCTTGTATTGCCGCTGGACCCCTCGACCGTACCGCTGGGAATTGATGTTTCGGAACCGAAGGGAAAGGAAGCTGCCGAACTTTCCCCCTCCATCCCCACAACACCAACCAGTGAGCCCAAGCTCGGCGAGCAATCGTCCGATGTACCACCGGTAAAAGAAGTGCCACCGGCGATCGAGCCACTAAAAAGCGATGCAGCGAATTAGGCAAAGGGAAGGCCGTGCACGGTTCGCCAAAGTATTGAGCTTTGGCGACAAAAGAGATGTTAGCGCAAACATTTAGCTGAAACACTTGTTCTTTGAATACGATGCCGTTACCTGACACAGTCGATTACACGCCTCAGATCATTCAGTAGACCCTTGCGAGATAGACCGCGTTAACGCCTTCTTTGACATAAAGCAGGACGGTAGGCACTGACCATTGTTGTTATGATTCAAAATTCAATACGCAGAACAATCAGCCGCCTTTTTGCTCTGTTCGTAGCGACATTACTGCTTTGGTCAACGGCTTCCTTAGCAACGAGCCATCCACCGGACGCAGAAGAACTTCCAACTGAAACAGATGCGCTGATTGGTGCGATTACTATTCAAGGCACCCCAGAGAAGGATGGGAACCTAAACCATCCCCTCCGAGGGACTGAGTCGAATTCACGCGTCGTCAACAACTTGTATCTGAATGATGTGTCGGACGCAGACGTCTATTCAATCAACTGCGCGTATCCCACGATCCTTTACGTGCAGGAATCTCGCTGCACCGATACGGCGATTGCTGACCTGATCATTCGAACGGTACCGGAAGATGTCAGCTTGTCCATGATTGCCTTTGACAGCAACGAGACGATTACGGGCAATTTTGTATTGTCCTCAAAATCTCGGCTGAAGCACTTGAAGGCATTTCGTGTTTTGAGTGGAAGCGTTTCTCCGAAGGTGCTTGGCGCCTTAGCCGAAGGAGTCGGTCTCAAAGAACTTTCTTTGAGCGAGTGCAATGGATTTTCTGTGAGCCATGCAGAAATGATTGCGAGGATGAGTCGCTTGGAGACGCTTAAACTGCCCACGCGATTAAGCGATTACCAAGGCGACACAGATGAGGAGAGGAGAAAAACCTTTATTTCCTGCCTCGACGCATTCGCAGGAAAGCTCAAGCGACTAAGGAACCTTTCAGCGGCCTCGTTGGCGGCGGCAGAATTCGTTGAGCGATTTGGTCCGTCTAAAATTTATAAATACGAATCGCTGAAATTTTCGACAGTAGCTGATCTTGAGTCCTTACGCAAACTACCGCAGCTATCGAGCATTGAAATCGTTGCGGATAAAATTCCTCCCAAAGTGGTGTGCGATGCAATCTCGAAACATCGGACTCTCAAGCAAGTTTCGATTATCGGAATGAACTTTGTCGAGGTTCCCGTGGATGTTTGGAATTCTTGGGATCATATCGAGAAGCTCTTCTTGTCCTACACCGACGGATTTTCGCAAGCCCACTGCAACGGAATCGGCTCATTAGTAAATCTTGTTGCGGTGTCCTTACATTGCGATCACGAACTTGACTGCAAGGCGATAAGCAGCTCCCTTGAATCTATGGATCGATTAGAGGTGCTAGAGATCTATGCTCTTAGTGGTACGCCCTCGCGTTTTATCGATTCATTTGACTTCTCTGTGATTCGCCGGTTACGCAGTTTGAAAACGTTAGTACTGGTAGAATTAAATGGGACCGTCAAGAATCACAAAATCCCTCTTAGCAAGGAATGGTCAGAGATCATTCGGGAGTCTTGCCTTCAAGTGATGGACCTAAATTTTATCGATGACCTATCGGAAGAAATGCAATCGCTTTACAGCGGCCCTCAAAGACATTTCGGGATTGTACCTTGGCCCTATGAGTACAACTGCGATCAGGCAGAGCGTTAGCGGCTGAGGGGTCTATGTCCCTGGTCCGTAACGCCAGGACCAACTCGTGAGCCCAAGCTCGGCGAGCAATCGTTCGATGTACCACCGGTAAAAGAAGTGCCACCGGCGACCGAGCCACTAAAAAGCGATGCAGCGAATTAGGCAAAGGAAATGGCCAAGCACGGATCGCCAAAGTAATAAGCCTGCGTCATGCAGTGGTGAGTGCTGCACAAGCCTTTTGAATTATGCCATGCTTCACATCGCGGCCGACCTGCGCAAGACAAACGCGAGGTAGCCGCAGTACTGCGATGGTAAGGCTTTCGTTACTTACGCCTTCGGTGCCGGCACTGGAGGTGCTGGTGGAGCAGCAGGAAATGGGGCGACTGGTGCTGCAGGTGCAACTGGAAGCGGCTTGGCATCTTTATCTTGCATCGTCCCTACCGCTGCGTAGATAACGATTGTGTCTGGTCGCAACACGCTCTGATAGAACGGATCTAGCGGTAAGAAGTCACCGTTATACTCCACCGCCAAAACATTGGTTGAATCTTCCAGTCGTTTCACCAAGTCGTCGGCGTCGATGATTTTGCCGGACACATCCCAGGCTCTCACTTGCTCGAGTGAGATTTTGAATTTTCCAAATCCGTTGGGGCGATTTACCACATACTGCTGTTCTTCTTGCACCGAGACCGGGACTAAGACGGTGTATGCCTCCTCCACAACCTTCCCATCTTTCTCAACGTTCTTTATACGTTGTTCCGGCTTCTGAACGGTCTTCGCCACAGTCCTGGTGCGAGTTTCCGCTGCGAACTTTGGCTTGGCGATATGAATCGCCTTCCCATCCTGACTAGCTTTGGCGATTGAGACGTTTTCCAAGTGGATGTAAACCGAGTGCGGCCCGCTCTTGGGCACCCAGGACGGTGCCTTGGTTTCCTCCTGAGCCGGAACTTGAGCAGGGAACAAGAATACCAAACTTAGCACCATCAAGTTGCGAAACATGGAAACTAGCTCCTCGTCATTTTGACTGCGACCCCGCAGCGGCATTGAAAGCCTTTACTACTAACCCACAGGAAAGTACGGCAATCCAAAAGTCGTACCGCACAGACCGATCCTCCGGCACGACTTCCTAATGTATATCCAGTGGGTTTAGCTATCGCAACAAAAATCGTCAGCTTTCAAACAGCGATCGAGTTCGGGATCATCTCGCCGGTGAAAATATCACATAGCCGCAGTTCACCAGCGGGACGTGATTGAGATATCACGGGAATTTGCTGCACAGCACGCAGTGGTAAGTGCTAGACGGGGTTATTCGGTTAGCCATCCCTTGTTGCGAATAAAATTCCTATCACCATCGCAAAGTATATCTACATCAACGGTGATTTCTTTATTATCTGCCGTTCGAACTAGCTTGGCTTTTCCAGCAGACATACTCACAAATCTGGCTCTCACGGAAAACTTTCCATCAGCAGACATCCAGACACGGACCTTGCGTTGTTCAACCGCTTCAGCCTTGGCCCGTTCTAATGCCTCGGCTTCGAGCCTTCTCTGTGTCTCCGCCTCTATGTCTGCGAGAACTTTTTCTCGGTCCTTGGCAAGTTCCTTCATCTCCTTCTTATGGTCGTAGATTGTTACGTAAAGTTGCTTGCCGTTCAGACTGCGATCACTCAATTCCAGACGATAGACGCGCTCTTGAGAAACGTCAAAAACTATGTAGCCGCGCCTCGTAACACCTGGATTCAAATCTTCCGACCTATCCAACGCACCAGGTGCAGAGAACAAGCTTTCATTTTCAACATAGAGCTCGCCACTATCTCCAACGAGCCTGAACCGTGGCATTTTGGAGTAGACTTTTCCATTATTTGTGACAAGCAGTTTAATGAAGAGGTATCTGCCATCAGCTCTTTCATTAGCAATTGGATGAGGGTGTAGATCTTTAGACCAAAAAAACTCATCGACACAGCAGGTGAAGTTGCCGAGCGATACTTTATCTCCTATCGAATAGGTTCGAACTTTTTGGCCGGCCCCTTTTTCCGGTTTCACCTCAATGTTTTTGGATATTGAACTGTCCTGCGATGCAAGATCATCCAGAGGAACAGTGCCAATACCGATCAAAACACAGCCACCACAAACAGCCAACGGTAGGCCGATACAGAGAAGTCCGACGGCAAACAATATGCCTGCCATACTTCCCAAGAAACTCCCCGGTGAACTGTTTCGCATCGCTGCCCCTTCTTACGTCCCGCCAACTTCGACCTACCGAATTCAAGCTCTTCGAAGGACTGCACTATTGCATCACCAAGATCGATGATGTCCGAAAACAAAAAGGCGAGAGGATCGTACATCTTCCCTAAAACAATGAGCGAGTCGCTCCCAACGTTGCCTAGGCGGTTAACGTTGCGAAATCGAACAGAGGGATCGCATTCTGACTCGACTGCAATGGTTAACTGAATTTCACAGAGCAACTTCAGAGTAGGGTGCCATCCCCCCCATGAAATTGAACAAAAACCATTTCCAGTAACAAGTCGCAGAACGAACAAATTGCCAACTTGCGTGAGAACGCCGGGCGGTCACTTGCCTGAGAGGCTCGCTAAGAAAACACACGGTTTTACGAGACAAGCAAAGAAAAAGGGGACAGACAGTAAAACTGCCTATCCCCTAGTGGGCGGTACAGAACTCGAATCTGTGACCTCAACGATGTCAACGTTGCGCTCTAACCAACTGAGCTAACCGCCCGCGTGAGAAGAAATTTTGATCTCGCAAGCCGATTGGGTCAAGGGCATGGCCGCAAGGAGATCGCCAGCAGGCGTCCTAAAATCCTTTGTCCGTTCAGGTTACGACGAATATAGCGACGAAAAAAATAGCCACAGGCGTTAATGGGCTGGGATAGAGGGACGGACATGGCGAACCGCCCACTTTCCTCACCCAATCTACACCTAGTCGCGGCGATAGAACTGCTGGCGATAGTCAGGGATGCAAAGGACAACGAGCGACCAGATTCCGGCCGGAAATAGGATGCAAGCACAGCCCAGGCTAGAAAGGATCGAGCCGATGATGGCCATGACGTAGCCTCGGCGGAACAACATGCAGACAGAGCCCGCCATCGCCAACAGTGTAAACACAGGCATGATGATCAATGCCCCGTAGGCACCGATGTAAAATCCCGCACGGGCTTCTGCGGGCTGATTCGCGGCTAATTCCTCAACGTTGACGGCAAATGCGGTGTTGAGAACACAATAAACCAATGCCAGCAAGTTGCCCAGCAGCGTTATCACTCCCGGCACGATGATCGGCCAAGCGGCGGCTTGTTGCCGAAAGCCCCCCATGTTTGCTACGGGAGCATAAGACGGGGTCGCATACGGATTGGGTAAGCCGGTTCCAAACGCTGGCTGCGCAGGGGGCAAACTGAACCCTGCTCCGGAAGCACCGACGGCCGGAAGGTCGTCTAAAGGGCTTAACAGCGGGCCAGGAGAGCTAACAGGCTGAAGCGTATAAAGTCCATCAGCGCCCACACCCTGATTTTTGTCGCCGGCCATCCCGCCCAGAGCAAGTGGAGGAAGCGCACCGCTGGGGCTTGAAGGGGGTGCAATCGGCTTGAGCGGCTGCAGCGCAGGACTGGCCGGTGCCTTGGGCTTGTTAAGTGGAGGCAACGGCTCCAGGGGCTGCAAAGGCTGAAGCGGCGGCAGGCCGGGGCTTGCTGGGGGCGCGCTTGGCTTGGGCGCAGACATCTTGGGGTCGGCCGGTCGCAGGACGGGCGTTGATGGCGCGGCAGGCTTCGGCGGGGACGGAATTTGTATGACGCTGCCGCAGGTGGGGCACTTCCCCTTTTTGCCTGCCATGGCATCGGGAGTCGTAACACTACTGTTGCAAACGGTGCAGTTAAACTTGATGGTCATTGTGGGCCCCTCGCCGGCCTAAATGGATACCGCCTGGCCAATCGCCCTCGCCCTTCCCAGGGACAACGCAAAACCCATTTGGCGGTTTAGCGCAAGCAGCAAAGGCCAAGATTACTTGGTTGGTAAGGGGCCGTCAATCTTCTGGGGGACCGCCGGGAAGAATCCTGGTGGATTTGCCCCTGGGAAAATCTCCAAAAGCGATCTAGCCGGCAAATGCCTCGCGCATTTGGGCCAAGTACTTGGGACATTCTTCGCGTGGATCGCCTGCCTCTTCGAACTCCAGCACGATGTAGCCCCGATAGTGAGCCTCCTTGAGGAGCTTGGCGAGCCGCGGTAGGTCTGAGGGCTTCTTTTTGCCGTCAGGACCGGAGGTGGTCATCTTCACCTGCACATTGAGGGCATACGGCGCAACCTGTGCCATCTCGGCATAGACGTCGTCACTGTGGAAGTTGCCGCTATCGAGATTCACGCCGAAGTGAGGGCTGGAAACGTCACGCACAAATTCCAGCAGCCCCGCAGCGGTGGCCGTGGGGCCGCCGTGATTCTCTAGTGCTAGGTAAACACCATGCTTGCCGGCATGTTCACAGCATTCTTCCAGGCCGCTAACCATCAGTGCGTGCGACTCCGCCTTGGTTTGTCCTGGCTTGGCATGCCCTGCAAATACGCGGATGACCGGCGCTCCCAAAATGGCCGCACGCTCGATCCATTGCTTGACCGAAGCGATCTCACTCGTTCGCTTTTCGCCGATCGGATGGCCGAAGTCGTTGCCCACTGCCGTGCCAGAAATATCCAGGCCCAAGCGAAAGGCGCACTGCGCGATTTGACGCAGGTACTCGGGCGTTACACTGGCCGGAAAGTAATACGATGTAAGCTCCGTCCCTTCGAGCTGGAACTTGGCACAATCATCGACAAAGTCCGCCATGGTCAGCTTCGCCTCTTTGCCGTTGAGCATGTCGCGATAGCTATAGGCGGCCAGCGAGAACTTGAACTTGCTTTGGCCGTTGCGGGGAATCGGCTCAATCGCATGAGCGGATGGAGTCGTTACGCCCCAAGCCACTGCTGCTGCCGAAGCGACACCCAGGCCAGCGTTTTTTAGCCATTCACGACGCGAGACGGTTGCCGAGTGGTTTTGAAGCGAGTGACTGGCTGAAGGAAATGGCAAGCTCATGGAGTGGTCCTTATCCAAGCGAAGTGAAGTGGATAAGAAGTACCGTAAAGCGCCGGCAGCGCGATTGCAATCCGATAATCCCAAACCTCGTCCCTTAAAACAGATCCGTAGCTCTCGTGCGAACTTGTCCTGTCCGCGCATGAAAAAGCCACAGGAGATTGCTCAGCCTGTGGCCATCTGTTTTTGAAAGTCTTGAAAGCGGACTAGCGCTGCACGCGTGGTGCACCAGCCCAAAGATCTTCTAGGCGGTAGTAGTCGCGATGGTTCTCATCAAAGAGGTGCACGATCACCGACCCGTAATCGAGCAAGATCCAGTGGCTCTCTTGATAGCCTTCGGTGCCGAGTCGCTTTTGCTCGAACTCTTTTTGCAGGACATCATCGATGGCATCACTCATGGCGCGCAATTGACGATTGCTGCTGCCGGTGGCAACGATGAAAAAGTCGAAGATGGCGGTCTGCTCGCGCAGGTCCAGGATCACGACGTTCTGTCCACGATTTTCTTCAGCCGTCCGCGCGGCAGCCAATGCTAATTGCAGACTGCGTTCGCCACGTCCGCTGGAAGTTGATTCTGCCGCTGTCGTACTCACCGAGTGATCCTTAACTTGAAAAGCCGGTTGCCCTCCCCCAATAGGAGACAGCAGACCGCCTCAAGGTTCGCAAGAAACCTGTCAAACCGTTCTATTGTAAAGGTCGAGGGCGAACCTGCCAGCCCTAGGAGCCTGCGGATTGGGGGTTAATGGGCCCGGCGAACCCGCTGACCAGAAATTCGGCGGACTAAATGGCGTATTTCCAGGGCGGAAATCCCCGCCAGGACCTGCGGAACGGGAAGTTCCGTGGCCACCACCACCTCATCCACGCTGGTTCCCTCATCGTTAATGGCCGCCAGGATCTTCTGCTCGACGTCCGAAAGGGTCAGCTCAATGGGGTGCCGAATCTCACGTCCGTCGTCGCGCGGCGTAGCCTGAACCAAGGGGCCGAGCTCTTCCAGAACGTCGTCGACCGTCTCTACCAGCTTGGCTCCATCGCGAATCAGCTGGTGGCAGCCGCGAGCCATTCGGTTATCTACTCGCCCTGGAACGGCAAAGACTTCACGCCCCTGCTCCATCGCATGTCGAGCCGAAATCAGTGCACCAGACTGCGTGGCGGCCTCGATCACCACGACGCCTAAACTCATGCCGGTGACGATTCTATTTCGCTGAGGAAACGCGCCAGCCATCGGCGGTGAATCAGGAGGAGACTCGCTAAGGACTGCCCCTTGCCGAGAAACCTGCTCCGCAAGTTCGACATGCTCTGGGGGATAAATGTTAGAAACGCCACTTCCCAAAACGGCAATCGTTCGGCCCCCTGCCGCAAGGGTTCCACGGTGGGCTGCGGCATCAATCCCGCGTGCGAGACCGCTAATAATGGTGTAGCCGGCTCTGGAAAGGCCTTGCGCAAAGCGATCGGCCTGCGCAAGCCCATACGGGGTTGCATGGCGTGTACCTACGATGGCAATGGCCAATGCATCCGAGGGGCGCACTTCACCACGCACAAAGAGCACGCCCGGCGGATCGTAAATCTCTTTCAGGCCGCGCGGATATTCTGGCGAGCTTTCAAAGAGGAGCTGAATGCCCCGCTCTTTACAAAGCTGCAACTCGCGTGAGACATCGATCTCTCGCAGTGCGGCAGAGATCGCGCGAACAAGCTTAGGGCCAACGCCACTGACCGCCCGTAAATCACTGGGGGCTGCGGCAAACACGGCCTGCGCCGAACCGAAGTAATCGAGCAGCGACTTTCGTGTTTTTGGTCCTACACCTGGGACCAAACAAAGACGCAGCTGAGCAGATAGGACATCGTCCGGCGACGATGCCGATTCACCTGTCCCTGCCGTTGGAGAAAAATCTTGCGGAGGGAAGAGCGACATACGCGACCGTCGGGGCTAGGGACGTCAGTTATCCTCAGGCATTAACTCGCCCACAAGTATACACGACCTCACCAGTTCGGGGAGAGACGATGCCGCCATCTTTTTCATGATATTGCTACGGCGAAGTTCGACCGTTCGCAGACCAATATCCAGGTCGGCCGCAATCTTCTTGTTGGCATGTCCGCTCAAAAGCTTTCGCAGCACCGCGACTTCGTCTTCGGTCAGCGTGGTAAAGCGAGCTTCGAGCTCAATCTTTTGTCGCTTTTGGGCGAACTCGTTGACATCCTTTTCCAGCGCAATCTGGATTCCTTGCCATAGTTCCGAATCGGAGCACGGCTTTTGCAAGAACGTCACTGCGCCATTGCGCATGGCCCGAACCGCCATGGAAACATCGGCGAAGCCTGTCACCATGACCACGGGAAGTGGATGCCCAATGAGCACCATTTGTTGCTGGAGTTCGAGGCCAGACATTCCTGGCATCCGAACATCCATCACCACACAGCCCGGCTGCTTAATATCTTTGAATGCTAGGAACTCTTCCGCGCTGGAAAAAACCTGAGCGGTAAGCCCCTTAGACTTAACCAGTGCGGCGACGGATTCCCGCACATCTCGATCGTCGTCGACCACATACACGGTCGCTGTTCCGGCGTTTGAGCCGCTAGTAGATGTTGGCATTGTCGCTTGTTTCATTCGTCTACCCCACCGCCATGTTAGGTCTAACGGGAGACGCAATCGCCTCTCAAAATTACCGGTTGAATGTTGCTTCTTGCGGTGCAACCCTCGTCGCTTTGGGGAAAAGCTGCGAAGGTGCAAATCAACACCATTCAATTTGACGTATTTTTGCCTCTTGGAGGGACGCGTAAAGCCAAATTGCGGTCTACCGTAACGCGAAATGGTAGCACAACTTTTACCTGACAATTGGGACTGCAAATACCCACAAATTGGCTGTCAATTACACTGCCAACTGAGATACCTTAGCCCTAGCAATAATGGGAAGTTAAGCCCCACTACGCCTGGAAAGCATTTGCCCAAGCAGCGCGGACGCAAGCAGAGTCTACACCTGGCACCAATTCGACATGCCCCAGCCGAGAGGGCAAAACGAACCGTAGTAGGCCGTGCTCGACCTTCTTATCCCGCTGCATGGCTTCCAAAAGAATATTCGAGTCCAGCTTAGAAAAGCTAGTAGGAATTTTTAAATTCTGCAAAAGACTCCGCTGACGGAGGGCTACATCCGCCCCAATGCGGCCCAACTGGACGGCCAAATCTGCCGCGCAAACCATCCCGATGGATACGGCCTCGCCATGTAGATATTCGCCATAGCCAGCGACCGCTTCAATCGCGTGAGCGAACGTATGTCCGTAGTTGAGAATGGCCCTGAGGCCGGTCTCTTCTCGCTCATCCTGGCGAACGACATCCGCCTTGAGCTCGCAGCTGCGACGGATGATGTGCTGAACCGCGGTGGGCTCTCGGTCGAGCAAGGCCTGCGTGTTTTGCTCAAGGAATTCAAAGAACTGCGGATCCATGATCACGCCGTACTTCACCACTTCGGCCAAGCCCGAGAGGTATTCTCGGCGGGGAAGCGTATCGAGTGTCGCAACATCAATCAGCACGCCAACCGGCTGCCAAAAGGCGCCGACCATATTTTTGGCCTGCGGCAGATTGATGCCTACTTTGCCACCAACGCTGCTATCGACCATCGCCAGCAGCGTTGTCGGAACTTGAAAAAAGGGAATGCCGCGGGCAAAGGAGGCGGCCACAAATCCTGCCAGGTCACCAATCACACCACCGCCAACCGCAACGACGACGCTCTTACGATCCGTCTTACAAGCCAGCAATTGCTGCCAAAGCTGGTCGAGCTGCGACACGCTTTTGGAGGCTTCGCCCGCAGGCACGGTGACCAGATCCACTCGGACGCCAACTGCCTGTAGCGACTTCACGACGGTGGCCGCATGAGGGGCAGTGTTGGAATCTGCGATGACAACGGCGTGGCCTGTCTTGACCTGTGCCAGCAGGAGCGAGCCGCAATTTTGCAGCAGGTCTTTACCTATTTGAATATCGTAGCTTCGCTCGGCAAGCGACACACGGACGGTTTGTAGCTGCACAGGCGAACCGCTCCCCACTTTGCAAGTCTCACCAACGTGGGCCCAAGCGTAGCCCCTCCAACCGCACTTGCGCCAAACACGGCCGCAACCGGTTTCGTCGACGACTAACTAACCAACGCGATTTAGGTCTGCCGAAGTGACGGTGATTTGACGGCAAAAGCCGGTGTGCGTTCGAACATAGACAATCGAATCGCAAGGCGCAGGGTCTTTGTGCAATGCCGCTTCTACTTGCTGACGCTTCGCAGGAGCAACCGAATCAAATTCGGCTGGCCAAACGGTGTCAGTTTCCATGACCAAAGCTTCACGATAGGGGTCAAACTTGTCGGCCACAGCAATCGCTCTTTCTAACCCAGAACCTGGCGTTTAGCGGACAAGCGGCCGCTTCGCTGGGAAGGACTCCAGACACTCCCCACTTGGGATATGATAAGGGGTACAGGGCTTTCCGCAAATGGTCTGCCCTTGGCCGAGCCAGGTTCTACCTCCGCTGTGAGGGCGAAAGCCGTCTCGCCAGACACCCCTCGAAATAGCCCCCAAGCGAACGATTCTCTAGCCCTGTCCCCCTGGCATGAACAATCCTGGAAAAGTCGTCGTCTTTTCAATTCTTGCGATCGCCCTGGCCATGGCTGGCATGTCCTGGGGCTGGAATTACCTACGCACGCAGAAAACGCTGGCGTTTTGGGGCAAGGAGGGGACGGTGCTGGTCAAGCGTGGTCCGCAGGTCAAGGCTTTTCAGATCCAGCCCCAGACCGCACCAACAGCCGACAATCTCGTCCTGCTTAAGGAAGTGGACATCTCCAAAGCTCCGGGCCTGGTAAACGCACGCCAGCCCTTGCTGGACGACGGGACCTTTGAATGGTCGGCCAGTATTACGGATGCACCTGCCACCTACACGCATGGCGTTGAGTTCCGCCAAGGCGAAAACCTGCAGACGCTGCTTTTTGATTTTGAGAATCGACTGATCTTTAACCTGCAGACCGAAAAGGCCGTCAAGGCGATCCCCAAAATCATGACCGGCTGGCGGAACTATTCGCAGCGACATCTTTCCTCGGACGAGAACCCAGGCAAAACCAAAGCCGGATCTAATTAGCCGCCAGCCCATTCCGCCGAGGTAACTACGCAAACCCCTGCCCGGCGCCGTCGCGGTCACACTGCACCTAATATTCTTCCACTGCGCCGAAGCTTGGGCGCAGTTTCTTGATGCCCGAGCGGCCTGCCGCGCCATGCAATCGCCACAACCCGCACAGCCCTACCACCAAGACCGGCTGAGAAGCATTACCGATTGGGGAAATACGGTGTGATGTTCCCTTTTTGCCACTTGGGGAAAAGGTGTGAGCTATGTTTTCGACGAGTGAGCAGTCTTCTGTACGGATGGAGGACTGTTGGAACAGAGAGTTCCGAGGCTGGATGCTCCTTCATTCGCCCCTGTCCCCCCAACGCAGAAATTGTCGCCATGAAAATTGGTTCTCCCTCCGGACGTAGCGCCGCTGAACAATCCAAGGCCGATGAGTTTGATCTACTGAAGCGGAAGATCCACAACAAGCTCGTTGATAAGCTCGACCTCAACCGTGTTGGCGAGTTGCAGGGAGACGTTCTGCGCCGAGAAATCCGCTTGGTTGTCGAACACCTGTGCGACACAGAGGAAACGTTCCTCAACCGTACCGAACGTGAACGCCTGATTGAAGAAGTGCTGGACGAAACGTTCGGCCTGGGTCCTTTGGAAATGCTGCTCAAGGACACCACGATCAGCGATATTCTGATCAACGGCCCCAAAAACATCTTCGTGGAACGCCGCGGAAAGATGGAACGTTCGAACGTCGAGTTCCGCGACAATGCTCACTTGCTCCAAATCATCGACCGCATCGTTTCGAAGGTCGGACGCCGCGTTGACGAAGTCTGCCCGATGGTGGATGCCCGTCTGACCGATGGCTCCCGCGTGAATGCGATCATTCCGCCACTGGCTTTGGATGGTGCAGCCGTTTCCATTCGTCGCTTTGGCAGCAATCCGCTGAAACTAGAAGACCTGTTGAACTTCAAGGCCTTCACCCCAGAAATGGTGATGCTGCTGGAAGGGGCGATCAAGTCACGCCTAAACATGGTCATCTCTGGCGGTACCGGCTCCGGTAAAACGACGCTGCTGAACACGCTTGTCTAGCTTCATCCCGACCCATGAGCGGATCGTGACGATCGAAGATGCGGCCGAACTTCAATTGCAACAGGACCACGTCGTTCGCCTGGAAACACGTCCTCCGAACATCGAAGGTAAAGGGGCGATCACCGCAACCGACCTGGTAAAAAATGCCCTGCGTATGCGTCCTGAACGGATCATCATCGGCGAATGCCGCGGTCCAGAAACGCTGGACATGTTGCAAGCCATGAATACGGGCCACGACGGCTCGCTAACGACGCTGCACGCCAATACGCCTCGCGACGGTGTCGCCCGTATGGAAACGATGATCATGATGTCGGGCTTTGAACTGCCCATCAAGGCAATGCGGCAACAAATTGCCAGCGCCGTTCACCTGATCATTCAGGCCAGTCGCTTACAAGGTGGTATCCGCCGCGTGACACACATCACGGAAGTCTGCGGCATGGAACAAGACACACTCGTGATGCAAGACATTTATCGCTATGTACAAACCGGCATTGATGAGACGGGCCGTGCTCGCGGCTACTTTGAATCGACCGGCGTTCGTCCTGCATTCATGTCGAAGCTAGAAGCGGCTGGCGTTCGTTTGCCAGCGAGTGCATTCAAGCAACGCATCATGCTGCAAGATTAACAAGAGATTCTCCCCTTTGGCTTTTGCCTCGCGAAGAGGCGAAAGCTCGTTTTGGACTTAGTTTCAAGGACCTCCCTCCATGACATCGATGACTATCCTCATCATGATCGCGGCATTCGTCGGTGTAGCCAGCCTCGTGGGTGGCTTGGCCACGATGTTTACGCGTACCGAAGCGGAAAACGCCGTCGAGGACCGCCTGTCGATGCTTGCCAGCGCAGGTACCGTCAAAGGTGCGAAGGCGACAACGAAGGTCTTCAACGGTGAACTGGATGACACGCCTGATCGCATCGAAGAATTTGTTGCCAAGTACTTCAACTTGCGACAGTTCCTGGAACAAGCCGATTCGAAGTTGACACCGTCCAAGTTTGTCATCCTATCGGCCGCTTTAGGTGGTGGTACGGCTTTGATCCTTTCGGTAACCGGCCTATCGCTGATGATTGCCCCCGCAGGGTTGATCGTCGGACTGGGCCCCTTCCTGTATGTCTTCTTCAAGCGGAAGTCCCGTTTGGCTAAGTTTGCCAAGCACCTTCCTGAAGCCTTGGAGTTGATCTCACGCGCTTTGCGTGCAGGCCATAGCTTGGCCTCGGGATTCCGCCTGGTTTCTGAAGAGCTTCCTCCTCCAATTTCCACGGAATTCCAACGTGCGTTTGAAGCCCAAAACCTGGGGCAATCGCTTGACCTCGCCATTGAAGAAATGACCGAGCGAGTTCCGAACCTGGATCTTCGATTCTTTGCGACGGCCGTCATTCTGCAACGGCAGACCGGTGGTGACCTTGCAGAAATCCTCGACAAGATCGGCCACTTGGTTCGTGAACGCTACAAGATTTTTGGACAGATCCAAGCCCTCACGGGTGAAGGTCGTTTGTCGGGCGTGGTGCTGCTCGCACTCCCTCCAGTACTTGCTGGTGTGATGTTCCGCCTCAATCCTGAATACATGATGAAGCTTTTTACCGACCCACTCGGTCGACAGATGCTGGCCGGTGCCATCGTCATGCAAGTTGTTGGTGCGCTTGTTATCCGCAAGATCGTTAACATCAAGGTCTAACTACCATGGAAAACCTCGCACAATCACTCTCTCCGCAAGCTTGGGGAATTGGCACTTGGCTGATTCCGATTGCCGTGTTCGGATTGATCGCCGCCTTTGTCTGGCTGGCGTTTGAATTCTTTTCTGGCGAAAAGACTCGCGCAGAAGAACGCCTGGAAGACTATCGCGATCCTACCAATCGCAAAAAGGAAACGGGCAAGGTCAGCCTCGCTAAGATGTTGCAGGCCGCGACGCCCGTGCTGGCAGCTCCGATGGAGTCCAAAAACGAAGTCGATAACAATCGGCTCAAGATGGACCTCTCGTATGCCGGTTTTCGGCACGAGATGGCCCCGATGGTCTTTCGTAGCCTCCAAGTGGTTGGATTGCTAGTGGGACTTTTCATCGGTGGCGGCATTACGATTTACACCATGGGAATGACGCAAGCAGCCATGCTGCGTGCCATCATGGCAACCGGATTTTTCTTCTACTTGCCAACCATGGTGCTGATGTACCTGGGCAAGCAGCGTAAAGAGGCGGTATTCCTTGGCCTGCCTGACGCGCTTGACCTGATGGTGGTTTGCGTGGAAGCTGGCCTTGGTCTAGACCAAGCGATGCGAAAAGTCGCCGAAGAAATGAAGAAGTCGTATCGTGTCATCTCGGAAGAATTCGGCCTTTGCAACCTGCAATTGCAGGTGGGTCGAACCCGCACCCAAGTTTTGCAAGAACTGGGAGCCCGCAGCGGTGTAGACGACCTGAAGTCCCTTGCCTCGATTTTGATCCAAGCGGACAAGTTCGGCAGCAGCATCGCTCAGGCACTTCGCGTGCAAAGCGATTCGATGCGAACCCGCCGTCGTCAGATCGCGGAAGAGAAAGCGGCCAAAACGGCCGTACAGTTGATCTTCCCGCTGGTGCTATTCATCTTTCCGGGCATCTTCGTCGTGCTGGTCGGCCCTGCCGCCATCACGATGGTCAATGAGATGTTCCCATTGATGGGTGGCTAGTCCGGCTAAGCATTGCCAATTTGGCGAATGTACTCAGCAACGCGGGCCTGCAGCTCCAAAACCGATTGCCACTGGCGCAGGTCCAGCGTGGCGTGTTGCGAGTGGCTGTCAACTTTGACAGCCCCAATCAAATTGCGAAGCCGAACGTGCAAGTACTCCAGCATTTCGGCCAACTGCGCTGCCTGCCCTGGCGACATCCTGGCAGGAATCTCCGGGGGCTCAAGCGCATGAAGCGTCGCTTGCAGATCGTTCTCTTCATTCCAGTTCAGCTCAAAGTCGAGCGAAGAGACCTCGGCCGCCTGCTTCAGTTGCTCGGGGTCCATCGTGGCAGCAGGCAAGTCGCTTTCTTCAGCTCGCAATTTGGCTAATCGAAGCGCGATCTGATCTCGCGAGCCAAACAGCAATACGCTTTTGCCGACGGTGATCGTATCGCCAAATCGCAAGATGCGAAGCTGGATGTCTTCGCCATTGACCTTCGTCCCATTGGTGCTTTCCAGGTCGGTCACCACCAAGCGGTCATGATCCTCCTGAATTTTGATGTGGTAACGACTGATCCGCTCATCATTGAGCTGGATCGTATTACCTTCCTCGCGCCCAATGGTGATCGGCGGAACGAGGTTCTCGTATACGCGACCCCGATCCGCACCGTCTAAAACCCGAAGTGTGATCCCTGCCATGGACGGACGTGCTGACGTTGAGGACTTGCTTCCTACCAGAATACGGCAGGCGTATCGCCCCTGAAAAACCGATCCTTCAGGTAGCACATTACGAGCTAAAAACGACCTAGCGATTACTTCTTAGTATAATCAAGTTGCCAGTGGTCGCACCCCCCCGGCAAGCGGCCATTCTTTGTCGGGCAAACCTCGCCTGGCCTGCGGCAAACGACTACAATTCGTACAACAGCCATCGACCCTACCTGGCGGGAAAGTACAACATTCTTCGCGAGCGTACGATTCCGCCACGCTCACGCCCTTTGGCTATCGTCCAAGCCCCTTCCCTTGCGTTTGAAACCGGCATGTCGCTTTTGGCCAACCATCCCGATCGCTACAAACCGCAGCCTCATGCCGGGCATGGGTGGGCCAGGATGACCGGCCTACTTTTGTGTCTGTTCGTCGCGGCAGTTCCTGCCACACCCATCCTGGCTCAAACGGCAGACGATCCACTGATTAGCACCGAAGAAGAAATGCCGCGCTGGCGGGCCTATGCCGACGGACCACTTCAGGCGACCGATTTCAAGCTAGACGCCCCTGCCAGCCGAACCGAGCAAGAGGCAAAACATGACGCGATGATCTATCTCGACATCCGCGTCGACTATCGATACTCCACCAGCACCGGGGCCGGCAAGGTGACGCTGAAACCAGAAAAGATCAGCGTTTGGGCAGCGATGGACCTTAGCCGCAGCTGGTTTTCCTCCGGTGCCAAACGTCCGATGGCACTTCTCGACCATGAGCAAGGGCACTTCGACCTACATGAGTTGGCTGCTCGCAAGCTGCAGCGTGAACTCGATGCGCAGCTTGCAGGAGCAAAGCTAAAGTATACGGCTCGCACCGAACAAGAGGCGGTACAAAAGTTTAAAACCCAGTTGCAAAAATGGACTACGACCGCTGCACAGGATGCGATCCAGGCCAGCGTCGATTACGATAATCTAACCGGACATGGTAAAGTCGCCGAGCAGCAACAAGAGCTACGGCAATTGCAAATCCGCGAACTCGACCGCCTTCGCGCTCCCTCCTCCGCTAATGGCCGCAAGGCCACCCCGTAACCAGCCCTTCACGAATCGATTGAACCGTACTGGCTATGATTGGCACCCTCCTCACCCATTGGACGATTCGCTTAGCACTGTTGTGCTATGTGGCCTATGGTGTTGGACAACTGGCAAGTCCCAAGTGGGCGGAACGCAACTTCGCGCGACTTCGCGTGATTTGGACGTTTGGCTGTGCATTCTTTTGCCTGCATGTATTAAGCGCCTTTGCCTTCTTCCATCACTTTAGTCATCAGGCCGCGTACGAAACGACCGCTCGTCAAACCCAAGAGATGCTGGGCTATGCCTTTGGTGAAGGGATCTATTTCAGCTATCTGTTCCTGCTGATTTGGATTGCCGATTGCATCTGGCAATGGGTGCCTGGCCAAAATCGCAAACTCCCTGCCGGCATGGCGTGGGGCGTACACGCCTATATTTTCTTTATCGCCATCAACGGCGCCTTAGTGTTTGAAGGGGGCGTTACTCGCTGGTTCGGCATTCCGCTTACGCTGCTGCTGGCAATCCTGGTGGTTCGCCGGTACCTCATCAAACCTGCGTGCGAAACGTCGAATGCGCCAGCCACCTTGCAGGAGGCCAACGCCCCGTGACGCCCCCTGCCCCACCAAAGATTGCCTACCTCACCTCCGGTGCGGCCGGAATGTTTTGCGGAAGTTGTCTAAACGATAACAGCCTTGCCCGAGCGATGATTGCGCAAGGGGCGGATTGCGTGCTGGTTCCGCTGTATACACCGATCCGTACTGATAGCAAGAATGTCAGCGCCGACCAAGTCTTCTTCGGCGGCATCAACGTCTACTTGCAGCAGCGATACTCGATCTTTCGTTACCTGCCCAAGTGGCTGGATCGCTGGATTGATACGCCTTGGATCATACGAATGGCCACCGCGCGGCAGGTGAAGATCACTGCGCGCGATCTGGGAGCAATGGCAGTCTCGATGCTGAAAGGGAGTGCCGGCTTTCAGCGCAAAGAGGTAACGCGATTGGTCGATTGGCTCAGTGGCGATCTCACGCCTGACCTCGTCGTCTTCAGCAACATCCTGACGGCTGGCTGCGTGCCAGAGCTAAAACAAAAGCTCCCGTGCAAAGTGCTTGTCACCCTGCAAGGTGACGACATCTTCTTGCGCGGCTTGCAACAACCCTATCAGCAACAAGCCCTCGCGGAAATCCGCCGCTTGGCAGATCATATCGATGGCTTTTTAGTGCATAGCGAGTTCTACGCCGACTCTATGGCAAAGTTTCTAGGCATCCCGCGTGAGAAGTGCCATCACCTGCCACTAGGGATCGATGTTGGCGAGTTCACACCGACAAACACGCCACAAACCAAGCCTTCGCGGCCGCTTACGATTGGCTACTTGGCCCGGCTGAGCTCCTGAAAAAGGGCTGCACCTGCTGGCCGATGCCTTTATCCACCTGCGTAACGAAATGTCCCAGCAAAACACAAAACTTCAAGAGGTTCACCTCGAGATCGGTGGCTGGTTGGGGGCCGATAACCAAGCGTATGTCGACGAGGTGTTTACCAAACTGCGTACGGCAGGCCTGTCTGACGCTTTTCACTATCGTGGTGAACTGGATCGCAACGCTAAACTCGATTTACTCCGCTCGATTGACGTCCTCTCGGTTCCCACCACCTACGAAGAGCCCAAGGGATTGTTCCTGCTCGAAGCGTTGGCCGCTGGCGTGCCGTATGTCCAGCCCAACCATGGCAGCTTCCCCGAAACCCATCAGCAGCTCGGCGGAGGGCTCCTCCACCAACCGGGCGACCCGGTCGACCTTGCCCATCGATTGGCAGAGCTGCTACTCGACGATGAAAAACGGCACCAGTTGGGCCAAGCCGGGCAAGCGGCCGTTGTGGCCCACCGCTCTAGTTCTGCCATCGCGAAACAGGCCCTGGCGCTGTTTGATGGTTTGCTTGCGACGCCCTCTTAGAGCGCGCCGACAAACGGCACCGCGCATAAAAAAAGGCTCTTGCCCTGCGACAGAAGCCTTTTCCAATGCGGTCGAAAGGGTTTGAACCTTCACGCCATTGCTGGCGCCAGCCCCTCAAGCTGGTGCGTCTGCCAATTCCGCCACGACCGCGAACTGACTCCTATAAATGTAAGTGCTTTCCGAAAGCCGTCAAGGTACCGCCCTAACCGTCACAACCCCAACGACTTACAGCAAATAACTAGGCACAAGGCGTTAGGCCCGGCGCTTCACAACCAAGACCGTTTGATCTTCACCCGCCAAGCTTCCCTCCTGACGAAGCAGGGCTTCGATCTTGGCTCCAATCTCCTTGGCAGAAAGCCGCGATGCCATTTGCACGCAGGCCTGAATTTTCGATTGCATCACGCTCGGCCGGATTCCCTTCATCCCAGCCAAGACCCCCTGGCTGAGCAGAACCAGAATTTCTCCCAGCTCAAGGCGAATCGCTAGTTGAGGAAAGCGGGTATCAGGCTCGCTACCCAGTGGGCCGCAGTTGCCGCTCAGCCATTGTGCTTTGCGTCCACGCAGTTCGTTCCCCTGGATATGCAGCCCTTGAACCGATCCTGCCAACGATAGCTGAACGTCACCGCTCTTGGAGTCGATCAGGCCATAGCCAAACGAGGCAAACTGATCCCCCACCGATGTCGTCCAAATCGTTTCGTTGACTCGCTCCAAAAGCTGAGCGGGTGTATGGGTATAGGCCGCATGCGACTTCGACGCAGCCTGAACCGAGGCCATGCTCAGCCCGGCTTCAAGCGACTTTCCTTCGGCATCACCCACGGTGATCGCAATCCGGCCATCGTTCAGAATCGTCCAGTCGTAGAAGTCGCCGCCGAGGGCATCCTTCTGTCCGGTCCAGCCGGCCATGTCGAGTTCATCGACCATCGGCGTGACGGCTGGCAGACGGACTTGCTGCCAACGGCTGGCTTTGGTGAGCTGTTGATCGATTTGCTTGGACTCAGTCCCCGCGACAAGCAGCATCTCACGTTCCAGGTCGGCTGCCAAACGGCCGGCAATGATCTCTGCCATGTTGGCTTGCTCATCGGTGAAATCGCGGATTTCATCGTGATAGAACCACAGCGTTCCTAGCGGGATCGAAGGGCTGGAAACGGGGACGCAAATCGCGGCCGCAAAGTTTTCTGGGCACTTCCATTCTGGCATGGAGGCAACATCCTCCAGAACGACGGCATGGCCCACAAGGGCTTCTAAATCGGCCAGCGCACCTCGGAGTGAGCGAGGAGCTTCCAGCAGTCGTTCCGTAGGCAAGCCAACGGCCGAGCGGAGCTTCAACTGCGTCGTCGATTCATCCAGCAGGTACAATCCCCCTGCCTTGCAACCCAAAGCTTGCAGGCCGGAGTGAAGCACCGCCTCCAGCCGCTCCGAAAGGTGCTTTGCTTCGTCTTCACGCTTGGTGACCGGAACGCCAGCGGCCAATTCGGCTTCTCGCTCTCGCAAGGCATGGCGCAGTGTTTCATTTTCGGCCAGCAGCTCGGCCAGAACCACCGCCAGTTCTTGAGCCTTCTGCAGCGAAACCGGCGTATCAGTCCGCCAGTGGGTGTCGCTTCCTTCGAAGCTGAGATTCTTCGAAAGAGAGACCTGCAGCGGGCGAGCTTCCCCCTGGGCCTGCAGAGTTGCCGACCAAAGGGCCGACTCGTCGAGGTTGTCTTGGTCCATCCGCAGATTCCAGCCCGTGGCAGCCATGAAGGCTTGGCTGAGCTGTCCTTTGCGGGGCGATTCCACAGCGGTCATCACGCTGTTCGAGTCTAGAGATCCGCCATCGGCTTGCCGGTGCAACTTCAAATGCGAGGAAGGCTTGTTCACGGTGTTTCTCTGCCAATCGGAAGGACATGGGGCGATGCATACCCTCCTTGGCAATCTACGGCGACCGCCGACCTTCCCTGACCGGCATAGGTCACCATCGACGTTGACGACGACAAAGCTTGGGCAATTTCGGGGAAATATTCTGCATGGCGAATCTGTACCGTGGACTAACCCTTACAGCCGTTACAGCCCGCATTGCTTTACAAAATGCGTTTGCCCTGTCTGTCTTCCCGCGCAAAAAAAGACACCCATCGCCCGAAGGCCATGGGTGTCTTGATGTTTACCGTTGTTCGCTTTGGACGCGACTAGCTTACCGTCCAGGTCTCGCCACTGTTGAACAGCTTGGCCAAGTCCCCTTCGCCCCGCTTCTCACGAGCGACTTCAATTTGACGGTTCAGTTCCACATCGTAGCGAGGAGCTTCGACATCGCGGAACACGCCAATTGGCTCTGGGAAGTGTGGGTAGTGCATCCGGCTGAGGAGGTAAGCCAAAGTTGGCTCAGGTGCCTTCTCATCATGGAACAGCAGGTCGTCTGGATTGACGCCCTTGCCCAGCTCTACCACTTCAGGCTCGGTACCGTTCAGGCGGATACCCTTGTCCTTGTTCTTGCCAAAGATCAATGGCTTGCCATGTTCCAGTTCAATAACGGTGTCCAGCTTGGATTCCTTGGACGTTGCATAGTCCCAGGCGCCATCGTTGAACACGTTGCAGTTTTGATAGATCTCAACGAAAGCAGTTCCCTTGTGCTCTGCAGCACGCTTGAGGGTCTCGCTCAAGTGCTTGATATTCACGTCGATCGAACGGGCAACGAAGGTGGCTTCGCAACCGATGGCAACCGAAAGTGGGTGCAATGGATTGTCGATCACACCCATCGGCGTGCTCTTGGTGACCTTGCCCAAAGGCGAAGTTGGCGAGTACTGCCCCTTCGTCAAACCATAGATCCGGTTGTTGAACAACAGGATCTTCACATCCATGTTACGGCGGATGCAATGCATCAAGTGATTGCCACCGATCGATAGGCCGTCACCGTCACCGGTAACAACCCAAACTTGCAAATCGGGGCGAGCACTCTTCAGACCGCTGGCAAAGCCAGGAGCACGGCCGTGAATGCTGTGCATCCCGTAAGTGTTCATGTAGTAAGGGAAACGGCTGCTGCAGCCGATGCCCGAGATGAACACGACATTTTCGCGAGCAACGCCGAGTTGCGGCATTACCTTTTTCATCTGGGCCAAAATGGAATAATCGCCGCAACCGGGGCACCAACGGATGTCCTGATCACTGGCAAAGTCTTGAGCAGTAAGGGTAGGAAGTTCAGTGGCCATGTTCTTAGCTATAGAAAAGTTGTGTTGTGAAATTGCTTGTTCGGTAAGGAGGTTCGGTCCAGTTGATAAAACCAGCACTAGGCCGTGCGACACTTCTCAGCATCGCACGGAAGTGGCTTAGCCAACTAGCCGTCAATTTGCTTCTTGATGGCGGTTACCAATTCTTGAACGGCGAATGGCCGGCCTTGAATCTTGTTCAGGCCAACGGCGTCGACCAAATACTTGGCGCGGATGAAGTGCTTGAGCTGGCCCATGTTGAGCTCAGGTACCAAGACCTTCTTGTAGCTCTTCAGGATGTCGCCCAAGTTGCGTGGGAACGGATTGAGCCAACGCAGGTGAGCATGAGCCACCTTGTAACCTTGCTCTAGGCACTCTTCAACTGCCGTCTTGCAAGCACCATAAGTGCCGCCCCAGCTCAATACGAGCAGGTCACCGGTCTCTGGACCTTCCACTTCTTGTAGTGGGATTTCCAAAGCGACGTTTTCCGTCTTTTGGGCACGGGTGTGAATCATGTGCTCATGGTTTTCAGGCTCGTAGTTGACGTTGCCCGTACCATCTTGCTTCTCCAGGCCGCCGACGCGATGCATCAGCCCCTTCGTCCCTGGCAAAGCCCAAGGGCGAGCAAGCAATTCATCACGCTTGTAAGGCATGAACTTCTCGCCAGCTGGCATCGGGCCTTCTGGGTGAACGATCTTGATCTTCGGCAGATTGTTCACGTCTGGAATGAGCCATGGCTCGCTACCGTTGGCAATGTAACCGTCGGACAGCACCATCACTGGCGTCATAAAGCGAACAGCAATCCGCCAAGCTTCGATAGCAACGTCAAAGCAATCGCCAGGGCTGCGAGCAGCAATCACAGGCATTGGAGCTTCGCCGTTACGACCAACAATCGCTTGGAACAAGTCCGCTTGTTCGGTCTTAGTTGGCAAGCCCGTGCTCGGACCACCACGCTGAATGTTGATGATCAGCAGCGGCAATTCCATCATGATGGCCAGGCCCATCGCTTCGGTCTTCAAAGCGATACCAGGACCGCTCGAAGTGGTAATGCCCATCGCACCGCCGTAAGCAGCACCAATGGCCGAAGTGATCGCAGCGATTTCGTCTTCCGCTTGGAAGGTGCGAACGCCAAAGTTCTTGTACTTGCTCAGCTCGTGCAAAATATCGCTGGCAGGCGTAATTGGGTAAGAGCCCAGGAACAATTCCTTGTTGCTCAGCTTGGCAGCGGCCATCAAGCCCCAGGCCATTGCCGTGTTACCCATCATGTTGCGATAGTTGCCCGGTGGCAGCTTGGCCTTGTCGACGCGATAGCTGCTGATGAACGCATCGGTCGTTTCACCGTAGTTCCAGCCCGCACGCAAAGCACGCTTGTTCGATTCGATGATCTCTGGCTTGCTGGCAAACTTTTGTTCCAGGAAGCGGACGGTGGGGTCCATGTCACGGCCGTACAGCCAGTAGACCAAGCCGAGTGCAAAGAAGTTTTTGCAACGATCGACTTCCTTGGTGCTCATCCCCATGTCTTTCATCGCTTCACGCGTGATTTTCGTCATGGAGATTTTGAACACCTGGTAGTCATCCAGTACATGCGTGTCCAAAGGATTGGTTTCATACTTGGCCAACTCCAGATCGCTCTTTTCAAAGCTGTCGGAGTTGATGATCAAGATGCCACCCTTACGCAGGTCCTTCAGGTTGGTCTTCAAGGCGGCGGCATTCATTACCACCAAGGCGTCCAATTGATCGCCAGGCGTAAAGATGTCTTCAGCGGCGAAGTGAACCTGGAAACCGCTCACACCGAACAGCGTTCCGCGCGGGGCACGAATCTCAGCCGGATAGTCCGGAAACGTTGCGACGTCGCTTCCCATCAAAGCGGCGGTACGCGTGAACTGATCACCCGTGATTTGCATACCATCGCCCGAGTCACCCGCAAAGCGGATCGTGGCGCTGGGAATTTGCTGCACGTTCTTAGAACTTGTTAGAACTGGTTCAACGGTAGTGGACATATGCGAAGCTACTAACCTTTCCAAAACAGGCTGGCCCAAACTCCTTGGACCTTGATAGTTGACTCAATCAGCTCGAATAAAACTGCAAGAAGTGGCGTGGCCCCTTCCTGACTTATTTTTTGTGCTCAAAAAACCCTTAAGGCAGTCCACTTCATCCTGGAGGAACACCCTGTCTGCATTCCCAAGAGAGGCGAAAAACTGCCCAAAAATTCCCCGCAGGCCGCGAGGTCTGCCCAATCACAAAATCCCTACAAAAAAGCCTACCAGTCCCCCTAAAACCCCACAAGGGACGCTGCCGCAGGCCGGGCTTAAAGCCCAGGCCTAACTGCAATCCTGATGCATGTTTAGGGGAGTCAAAACCAGCGACTTTGCACCCTCCGCGAGGTGTGCGCCAGCAAGGATCATGGATTTAGCGCGAACCTTACCGCGCATGCCATTCGCTGAAAACGCCAATCCCAAGCAAATGGTTGGCATTTTGGGACTGCTCTATTATCGGCCGTTCCACGAAATTCCCTGCTGCCGAGGAAGTCTGCGCATTGCCGCTAATCCGCTGGGGCAAGAATGGCTTCCCTTAGTTTCAGGCCAAGGCAGCCCCAATTAAACGGTGTGCGGCCGGCAGACAACACGGCCTAAGTCCCCCCCTAAAAATGATTTGCGACATTTCGCAGTCCGCTTTGCACGCTTAGACCTAATCCCATTTCCATTTCTGCTCATTGGTCCTCGTTCCGCCCCAAGAAAGATCCGTTCTCCAGTCCGTTTCTCAATAGACACCTGCTTCTTTGGCCTGTTTGAGAGCCAATAACAGCCTGTTTCAAAAAACACAATCGCGCCCACTTTTCCCTTGACAAGCAGCCGTAAAACCAGCCTTCTTCTTCGAAGTTTTTTGGTTCTATGCCTGTTTTGAACATGGAGATAAGCCATAATCCCGCCTAAGCCCACCTTGAGAATTGGCGATCTCTCCCACCCTCTTTCCCGCCGACGCCCAATCCATGCCTAACAAAAAATTCATCGATATTTTTTTGCCCTGCGCGCTCGTGGTTTCGCTGCTGACGCTGGGAATCACCGCTTCAAGCACCGCGACTGCCGACGAGCCTGCTTCTGTCGCCAAGGTGACGCGCCCCAAGCTGGTCGTGGTCGTCAGTGTCGATCAGTACTGCCAAGACTACTTGGTCCGGTTTGCCGACAATCTTTCTCGCAACGAGGGATTTGTCGCCGAGATCCGCAAGGCCGGGCTGGAGTATTCGGAATGCCACCATCGGCATGCGTTCACCGTCACCGCGCCGGGGCACTCCGTGCAACTAACTGGCGCTTACCCCAACACCAACGGCATCGTTGGGAATAACTGGTACGACGCGATCACCGGCGGAGATCGTTATTGCGTGCAAGATGACAGCGTGCAGATCGTTGGCATCCCGACTGGCAAAGCGATGTCTCCTCGCTCGCTGCTTGTGGAAACCATGGGGGACTCGCTGAAGCGTACTTATCCCAGCGCCAAAGTGTTTGGCATTGCTATCAAAGATCGTGCCGCGATCTTGATGTCGGGGCATCGTGCCGACTGCGCTTTTTGGATGGCAAGCGACAACTGGGTGACAAGCACCTACTATCGCAATGACATCCCTCCTTACTTGCGAATCCTCAACGAAGGCAAGATCCTGCAGCGATATCGTGGTGCCACCTGGGACTTGCTCTTGCCCAAGGAAAGCTACAAAAACACGGTCGCCCCCGACAAAAACGACTGGGAAAACGCCCCGGCGAAATTCACCACCGACTTTCCGCACCAGCTCTACAAAGTGGGTGAAGGGAAAGACGACGACTTTGCCGACCAAGTGCTGTATTCCCCGTTTGGTAACGATGTGACGCTGCAAGGCGCTCGCGCGTTGGTAGAGGGTGAGCAACTTGGCAAAGATGAAATCCCCGACCTGCTGACGATCAACCTTTCTTCCAACGACTATGTCGGTCATGCGTTTGGACCCGACAGTCTAGAAGTCGAAGACATGACGTATCGCACCGATCGTCAAATCAAGTCCTTCATGGATTTCCTGAATGAACAGGTTGGCGCAGGCAACTGGGTCTTGGCCCTTACTGCCGACCACGGCGTAGCCCCGATCGTTGAATTCGCCAAGCTTCAAAAGCTGCCGGCCGAAAGAAACCCACTCGGGAGTGCTGAGCGAGCTTGAAGCAAAGCTCACCACGATTCTGCGTGAGGAACTATCACTCTCCGAGGAGATCAAGCCTCTACAAAAAATCATGGATACCCAGGTCTATCTGCGCCACGGCAAAGAAGGGATTGCGGGAAGCAAACGCGCTGCTGCCGCAAAGATCGTGCGTGACTATTTGCTGAACCAAGACAAAATCGCATTCGCAGTCACGCGCGAAGACCTGCTTTCTGGCTCACAAAACCCGCTTCAGGCGGCATTTTTCAAGGCTTGCCATCCACAGCGCAGCGGCGATGTTCTATTTGCCTATCGCCCCTATGCCGTCCCCGGTACGAAGGGAACCACGCATGGCAGCCCTTGGCGATACGACACCCATGTTCCCCTGATGCTGATTGGGCAAGGGGTCGCCAAAGGGGAAACACGACACACCCCCGTTAGCCCTGCAAATTTGGCCGCCACGCTGGCCCGAATCTGCGGCTGCGCCACACCCACGTCGGCCGTCGAGCCGGCGCTCGACCTGAAGAGCGCCGCCGACAAGCGATAGCACATCATCGCTGAGCAGCTGGAATCCACCTGAAGCGGGAAAAGCTCTCTAGGAGTTGCAGGGCAATTTCGTTACCTTGTTAAGCCGCTTGGAATACGTAGAAGGCATACCTACCTCTGCCCGTATTTCTGTCCCCAGCTACTGACTTCGCCTGTCAAGGACGATAAGCATGTCTGCTAGTGAGCTAGTACGCTCTCTCGACCGATTGCCGCGCGTGCGCGTCCTCGTGCTGGGGGACTTAATGCTTGACCGCTATACCTGGGGCACTGCCAATCGTCTCAGCCAAGAAGCGCCCGTCGTTGTTCTGCAAGCGGATCGTTCGGAAAGTCGCCTCGGTGGCGCCGCCAATACTGCCAACATGGCCGCGGGATTAGAAGCTTCGGTCAGCATCGTGGGCGTCGTCGGAGGAGATCGCGAAGGGAGCGAGATCCTCAGCCTACTTGGCGAATCCAAAATTGAACACTCAGGCGTGCTGGTAGATCCTGCCCGCCCTTCCACGGTGAAAGAACGATTCATCGGCCGAGCCGGCAATCGTCAGCCCAACCAGATTTTGCGTGTCGATCGCGAGGTCAACATACCGCTGACGACGCTGCAAGAAGATCAGCTGCTGCAAAACATTTCGGCGATCCTTCCCAAGGTCGATGTGCTGCTCGCTTCGGATTACGGAAAAGGGGTTTGCACGCCGCGCTTAGTCCGCCGCACGATTGAACTCGCGCGACAACATGGCGTGCCGGTACTTATTGATCCGGCCAAGGGAGTCGACTTCCAACATTATGCCGGCTCGACCTTGATCAAGCCAAACCGAACCGAGACCGAACTGGCCACCACTCGCAAGATCGCGTCGCGCGGCGATGCCATCGAAGCGGGGCACGCCTTATGCAAACGATACAACTGCGACCATGTAGTCGTCACGCTCGACAGTGATGGCATTGCCTTGGTCGATCGACTTGGCAATGGGCGAGTCTTCCCCTGCCAAACTCGGGCCGTCTATGACATTACCGGCGCAGGCGACATTGTCATGGCGATGCTTGGCGTCTGCTTGGCCGCTGGCGTTCCGATGGAAGATGCCGTTCAGCTGAGCAATGTCGCGGGGGGCCTCGAAGTCGAACGGACCGGCGTTGCGATCATCACCCGTGGTGAAATTCGGGCCGAGCTCGAACGGATGCACCCTGTTCCGCGGACCAAGCTGTTCACGATGGCCGAAGCTCGGCAACTGGTTCACCAGCAACGGGCCGTCGGCGCGAACATCGTATTCACTAACGGCTGTTTTGACCTGCTTCATGTGGGACATGCTACGTACCTCGCCGATGCAGCGGCCCAAGGGGACTTGCTGCTCGTCGGGCTCAATAGTGATCGCAGCGTAAAGGCCCTCAAGGGAACCTCGCGTCCTGTGATTGGCGAATCGGATCGAGCGGCCATGCTGGCGGCACTTGGCTGTGTCGATGGCGTGGTGATCTTTGACGAAGAAACCCCACAAAGCCTCATCGAAGCGCTCCGCCCCGATGTTTTGGTCAAAGGCTCTGACTATGCCGGCAAAGAGGTCGTAGGCCAATCGTTTGTCGAAAGCTACGGCGGCCGCGTCTATCTCAGCCCGATCGTCCCCGGCATCTCGACCACCGAGATTCTCAGCAAGCTGGAACGATCCGACAGCACCGCCGCCCCCCCCTCGCCCCGCTTGCGAATCGCCGGGTAATTTTCTGTGCAGAGCGTTGCCAGTTCCGGTCACGCCACTTGATTGCAGGTCGTTTCAGTGGCGAATGCGTTAACGCACGGCTATCCCCCATGCGAACCTTTGACAAACACTGTGGAAAGGAACGAACCACGAAAGGCACGAAAAACACGAAATTGGAAGACTACTTCGCGGACGTCGCAGAACGAAGTTCGAAACCTCTCAATATCGCTCAAGTTAAAAAGCAGAAGAATCGTCGCTTCTCCTCCAGATCTATACGTGACTCCTTACGACTTACATGAGGAAATAGAAACCGGTGCCCATCGTCGCCAATCCGCGTCCCTCCTTTAACTTCTATTCTGGAAATTGCGAGAGCACCTCAATGCCAAGATTTCGATAGCGACTAAACCGAGTTCCAAAGTTCGCGGGCCGCCGAATCCCAAGCATCACTTGCAAATTGCCCAGACCACCGCCAAGGTATTCTAGGAATCTAATCCTGCCATAGCCTGCGGGTGGTGAGATACAAGGCCTACAAAAATGTGCAACAACGGCAGTTTTAGCAATTGACAGCTAATCAATACAAACTGGCACAAATTCAAGTTCATACGCATCAGGTTTCAGCTTAGATCTCATGACTTGAATTTCGTCATCCGCTTGCTTCACCATCTGAATAACTCTGACCTCATCCGCGCTACTAATCCTCGCTCCAAGATAAACGCAGGATATCGAACCCCTCTCGAGCGGAAGCGTCTTGCCAGCATTTCCAGCACCAAAAACTCGCCATTCATTTTCATAAGACCATTCTTTTGATTTTACGCACAGGCACTTTTGCGCCATCAGAAACTTATCCCGCTCAAAAATCGGATAACGAGGAGTTTGCAATAGATACTCAACCTGCACTAACTGCTGAAGTATCGCAGGGCTTCTCTCTGTAATAAGTTCTACACAGACACCGCGATGGTGATCCGCATAATGCGACCACATAAGAAGGCTTTTTAATTCTGTGGAGACACAAAACAATCCAGTCTTGTTCAAAAACTCTCTAAAAGCGTTTAGCGGTTTCTCTCGATCAAAGATGATTTGACGATCTCGATACCCTAATTTAATCGCTTCTTTAAGCGAAGAGTTGCTGTAGTGTCGCAGCAGTAATCGTTGCAAAGTTTCCGTTTCCCTGAGTGCCGCCTCCCTAAACTCCTCGTATGAGCAATCAATGTCAAGTTGAAACAGACAGTCGTATGGATCATTAAATGACTGCGGAGATGAAAAGTAGATCATCCGCTTGGTTATGAAGTCAGGTAACCAGGAATTCACTCGTCGATAGCGGTAGACTTTGGAAGGAACTGACTTCTGCGACTCCATAATAAAAATCAATCATGCTAGAGACACTGAGCAACTACCACAAACGTGGGAACAGGAGGCAACCATCAAATCGCGTGGCGTTGTCACACTGCCATTCTGTCAGAACGTAGGTGTCGGTGGAAACAGCCAGACTAATTCCGGGCTGTTTAGAACTGGGATCATTTTTAAGCTATGACGCTAGGCATCAGAGTTGTGACGACTTATCTTGCGTCGGAGATTTTGCGCGTCTCGCAAGTACGAAATTCACAAACGCACTGCAAACGACCAATAGGTATTTCGCATCTTCAAAAGTTGGGTCCAAATCGCCATTCACTTTACTATGTCGAATCCCTCCAGCGTCTGATGTAAAGCCATACATAGCACTCATAGCCTTCTCGAAGCCAGGATGTATTGGGGCATGTTCTTTTAGTATCTTTAACGCTTCACCTAGGGTCGCTTTCTCACCTCCGACAATTTCCCGACACACCGACTCTACAGCAGATATTGATTCCTTAATGGAGTTTGCGTAATCGGGATTTTTCCGATCAGATAGCTTTTCTAGCGCACGAGACAAATGGTTACTTGAACTTGGAGGCGAACCGGCAATACCAACCTCAATGGCGTTTATCTCATTCGCATCGGTTATCGGGACAAATTCGTTTTCAACGAGACGAAAGATAGAACACTCGCGTTCCAAGCATCGATTGATGCTATCACTGAATTGCCTTTCATTCATTCGTTTGGCAATGACTTCTAATATGTCAAAGCATGAATGCCACTCAGAACTAAAGAATTCCTTTCGAATTACATTGTGCAAGGAATTTGACTTCCTTGGGTCAAACCCTGGCATGGAATCAAGTGGCTGGCGAAAGTGACCTTGCCATACCAAAGCGCAAATTCCCTCAACCTTTTGAGTTGAAAGGATCTCGTGCGTCATCTCCGGACAAGGCCTCCACGTACTCCAAAGCCAGATATGAAGCACATCCCACAACGAAACCCTGGTTTCATCATCCAGCGACTCGACCTGTAAAGTTTTTATTAATGGCCTCTTGCCAATCCTTTGTGAAAAAAACGCCACGACTGGTCTTCCTGAAAACGAGGGGTGCCACTGATTTTAATAAACAACCTGGGTCTCTCACACTCAAATTGCAGACATAGTTTTACCCCCTCAGATGGAGAATCAATAGACGTACCGCTTAGTAGTAGGCCGTTATTTCCCTCAACGTTCGAGAGCAGCTGCCGTTCGTCTATTTAACTTCCTCTGATCCACCAGCATGCCAGAGGTGGCAATAGCAGTCCCAAAGGTCTCAAACGGCTTTTCCTCAAAGCAAATGATTTCAAAGGCCAATAGAATCCTGCGTGAATTGTCTGCCATGGAAAACTGCGGCGGGTTTCGGCACGTTTTCGATAGTGGGGCCAAGTCCGGCAAGCGATGCTTTGGCTATATGCCCATAAAATGCAGCTAACTGCAAATACGGGCCACCGTCCATCAAGCCCCGGCTTGGCCAACAAAAGCCAGCAAGGCCCCTCAAAATTTCAGGCCTCAGACGACGCCCTTGCAATACCTTAAAAAACACAACGGCTGATTGGTACGAAATCATTCTCGATGCCGACTGCATCACGAAAATTCAAACGGACGAATCGACATTGGTGCTAGGTGACGTCAGCGCTGGCTTCAAACCGAAACTTGGCATCTAAATGCCACGGTTTATTGGGGCCAACATAAATTGGGTGGGAAAAATTGCTGGGAGCCGGATACCGACGATAGACCCTGCTGGACAACCTACTACGAAAAAACCTCGCAAGTCGTTGTCAATTAACAACTTGCGAGGTTCTTGAGAAAGTGGCCAGAGCCGGGCTCGAACCGGCGACACATGGATTTTCAGTCCATTGCTCTACCAACTGAGCTATCTGGCCTGCTGTTGGAAGTTCCCTATGGTAAGTACCGACTTCCAGGCTGTCAATTCGGTCACAAAGGGCTGATTAGCCGAGGATTTGCTGGGCTCCCCTGGCTAGGTCCCTGCGGCTTTTGCCGGGGGTGGCGGGAATTTGGGGCAAAAAACGGCGAAGCGAGCAATCCGTAAGAGGCTTTAGGCGGGACCTGCCCCCTGCCGATATCACAAGGGAAAACTTTGGCATCTTCCCGGCAAAAACGTTAGATCCGTTCTAATGCACTTTTCTTTTGCTGGGGAGTCGTGCATCATTGGAGGTGGGGGAGGAACTTCTGATCGTCTCCTCGCGTCCAATTTCTCAATCCCTTCATCGGGGCTGGACACACGCTCGTGCTTGTTGGCTGGATCTCCTGCGTATGATACTCGCTATTTTCTTATTCGTTTTTGCGGTCCTTGCAGGGGCTGGCGTATTTCTGCTTGAGCTTTGTGGCATTCCTGATGGGGAAAGCCGGTCGATCTTTTACTGCGATGAGTCGCAGCAGGCCCACCCAGCAATCGCTGGCAATCGTGGCCTACTTGCGCTAGCTCATGCGGCGGCAGATCCTCCGGCGACGATCCGTAACCAGGCTCGACGTAACGGGCCCCTAAGGAATGTGCTATGGCCACCGCCAATCTTTCGTTTTATCGGAGCAAGGCTGCAGCTCCGGTAGTTGTCACGGGCGCACCTGCGTCCCATGCAGCCACTGAAAGCGTTCCCCTGCCAACTCCCGCTATGCCTGCGAAAGCCAGTAGCAAAGCTGCTGCGCGTTTGCATCGCTTGCGTGAAGTTCGCGAACAGCAAGGGGTCAGCGTGCGAACCGTCGCCCGCCACCTGCACATGGATGCCGGGGAAGTTCGCCAGCAAGAGACAGCGACATCGGATCTTAAGCTTTCCGACTTGTATCGCTGGCAAACCGTTTTGGACGTGCCGATCTCGACGCTTCTAGTCGAGGATTCTGACCCGCTATCGCCAGCCATCGCGCAGCGGGCCAAGCTCGTTCGGATTATGAAGACGGTGGTGGCGATGTCGGAAGATCCGCATAGCGCGGGTGTGAAGACGTTTATCAAGAACTTGCTGGACCAGCTTGTTGATCTGATGCCGGAACTAAAGGAAGTTGGCGCCTGGCCCAGCGTGGGCCAACGCCGTACGACCGAAGAGCTTGGCCGGATCATGGAGCAGCCCATCTCGTCGCGCATGTTTTCCAGCTTTGACCCCACCGAGTGAACCTCGGCGGGGATCGTGCTGAAGAACGACGGCAATCATCACACCGACTTCGTAGGCTGCAAACAGCGGCTTAAAAAGTTGGTGGTGATTTGCTGAACACGAGGATCAGGTCCATGCGGCCTGCCATAGTGCGAGTAAGGCAAAATATGGCCAGGGGGCGCGCTTAGCCCCTGGGCCCAGAAGATGGTGGCGGCATTGAACACCCAGTTCTGTTTGGGTCCTGGGTAAATCGTGGCCGTGTAATGTGCCTTCTGATCAGCGGCGTTGATGGTCTCTCCCTCCGCCACCACTTCTAGCCCGGGAATTGGGGCAGGATCGCCGTGAAACTCCCAGCCGACGAGCCCTGGGATCGACTCTCCCTTTTTCATGTTCGTCTTTTCGTACAGCCAGTGATCGGGACGCGTGCAGGTCCAATCGCCCGAGCCGTTGAACGGACTGACGGTGCGACAGCCCATTAGCGAAGACTCGTTCGGGCCATCCATGGTAAACGGGCCCATGGTTCCTTTCTCTGCCGGCGAAACGCCACCATAACGGCCGAGGCGTCTTAGCACCCGCGCTGGTTCACCGGTTGCAGGCGATGGCGTAAGCGGCGTTACCCAGCAGCAGCTGTTGCCACAAAAGAAGCCGACGTTCACGCCTTGCTCGACGGCTTGCTTCACGTGTTCGAATTGTTCGAGGCTCCAGTATTCATCATGGCCGATGGAAAGCATAACTTTGCCACGCGTCAAACAGGAGGCACTTTTGTGAACGTCGGTGTTGCTGACATAGGTGACGTCGTAGCCTTGCTGCTCTAGCCAGTAGGCAAAAGGAAATTCCCACAACAGGAATTCGCCCGAACCTTGCGACAAGGGGAAGTCCATGATCTGGCAATACTTGCCATAGGGGCGTTCGTAGCTGATGCTGGAATCATCCACGAGAGCCCACTCACTTTTGCCATTATCGTAAAGGGAGTATTGATCGGGCCAACGGTTGTACGCTTGCCAGGTGTTGTCGCTGCACTGAAAGACAATGTCAGCGGGACGATTGTCTCGGATAATGAAAACGATGTAGCTTTCTAAGCGGGCTTTTGTCAGGCGAAGCTTTCCCAGATAGACGCCACTGGGCCAATCGGCAGGAATGACCAGCGACGCGGTCTCTTTCCATTTGCATTCACGCAACCGGCGTTCGCCAATGGGTGGATCGGGCTGCGGTGTTCCTTCAAATGGGCCTAACGACTTCATCAGCCGGGCCCCTTCTCCGCCGTAGTAGCCGAGGCGATAGATATCGAGCGAGAACTCTGCCGCGGGATTGGTGCTGACAAAGATGCTGAGCTTTTCGCCCGCTTCGATGCTGGCGTGCGAAACATAGCCTTCGATCCAAGGGGAGCGATAGCGTGTTTTGAGGTCGACTTTGGTATAGGTCAACTGCCAATCATTGGTGCCGGGGCGTTCATTCTCTTTGGCAACGATGCCATCGAGTTTTGGCTTGGGATTGAGCAGCGGCGCTTCGGGGATTTTGGCGGAGGCCTGTTTTGCGGTGGCGGCAACAGAGCCAGCGAGGCCAACTGCCATGGCACCAGCCAAAAGTCGTCGTCGATCCAAGGCGGGGTCGGGGGTCGTCATGTTTTTGCCTTCGTAAGGTGGGAATTACGTCGAAAGCGGAAGGACAGGAACCCGCAGTATACCCTCTGCTGCAGGAAGATTGCTTGCCTTCTGCCATCGGATTTCCGTAGAATTTAGGGAAGGCCGGTCCCTGCGCTGACGCGGCCTGCTCCCCTCGTTACTTGGAGATACACGCATGGCCATTTTCCCAAGCAAGCTTTTTGCAAGCTGTGGCGGAGCCATGCTGGTGGTGATCGGTCTAGCGGGGTCGATTGCGCAGGTTGCTTCTGCACAAACGGTGCAACTTCCAACAACGCGAATCTTTTCTGGGGGTGGAAGCGTGCTGGTGCCAGACCAAGGCTCGGCAAGCTTGGGTGGAATTAGCCGTTCGTCTTCGGGGAGCACAACGCGCGGCTTTGGGCCGATTCGCAACCGGGGGACTTCGTCGTCGAGCGTTACACAAGGAACCAGCGTGACGGCCCGTGTCATCGACTTTGATGAAATGGAGCGCGAGCTATTCGGTGACTTGGACAAGTCCGACCCGATTGCTTCCGAAGATCCGGCAACTGCAAAGATTCGCACGAAGGCAGATTCGATCGCCCGCGGCGTAGCGCGTGATGCAGCGCCGATCGCATCTCGAAAAGGAAGCGGCTCCCTTGAGAGCTTGAGCAGCCTAAAGGCACAAGCGGCGGCCGAAGAGAAAGCACACCTGGAAGAAGTGAAGCAAACGTTTGCCCGTGCGGAAGAAGCAACGTCCCAAAAGAAATGGGGCGTGGCTCGCGTGCACTACAAAAGCCTCATTCGGAATGAGAAAGGCCAAGTGGCCCAACTCGCCAAGCAGCGATTGGCGGAGATGGAATCTCTGGCCGCGGAAAGTGCCGGCAAGGGAACCCGCTCCACTAGCACCAAGCCCTCGGCTCTCCCCAGCAAGACGGCTCGCGAGTTTTAAGGGTGTTCCCCAACGCGAAACGCGGTAAGGGAATGCCAATCCCTGAAGTGGGCGGCTAGGTGGCAAGTCACCGCCGTACGGCCGTTTAAGCTAAGTGCGAAATGCCGGCAAACGGGGATGTCCAGTGAAACCTGGCGACTGAAGGGGCGCAAAAGTGTCCTAAAGGCCTCACCAAGAAATCACGCGGCAGCCACAACCACTTCTGGTATAACCACTTAGGGCCTAGCTTCGGCCCGAGTCGGCAGTTCGTAAGGGCCCTTTCTAAAACCTGATTGACCAAACGTGTCACTGGGCAAGAATAGGATTGGGACAACGAATACGCAGCAGAGGCCCTTTGGCAGAAGTTCTGTTTAGGGGTTTCGCAGATACCTTTCGGGAGTCCAGAACCATGACGGCAGTATTTTTGTTTTTTGCAGTGCTGGGAAGTGTGCTGCTGGTAGGGCAGTTCATTTTGACGGTGCTTGGATTCGTCCATGATGCCGATCTAGCGGATGAAATCCCTGGTGACCTGGATTCGGATTCGCTGCTAGGTGAACTAGACGATGCGACCGATGCTTTGGGTGATGGTGCCGACGCAGGTCACCACGGACATGGACATGCGCACGATTCGACATGGCTGTTTGGGATCATCTCGATTCGCACGTTGATTGCGGCTGCGGCGTTTTTTGGTTGGATCGGGCTTGCCGCAGAGGGAGCGGGACGAACACCTGTCGCACAAGTGATTTGGGGATCGATCGCAGGTATTACTGCCATGGTTGGTGTGCACTACCTGCTGAAGCAGATGTCACGACTAGCCGAAGATGGGACAACAAAGATCCAGCGAGCGATGGGCCAGCAGGGAACGGTTTATTTGCCGATTGCTGCCAATCGTGGGCAAGCTGGTAAAGTTCAGCTGAAGGTTCAAAGTCGGTTGTTGGAATACGAAGCGATCACTAGCGGTGAGCAACGGCTAAGCACGGGCCAAAAGGTGCGTGTCGTTGGAATCCAAGGTTCGATCTTGGAAGTGATGCCGCTGGAGGAAGTTGCAAGCCACACCTAACACGAAGTGTCTCGCTTGGATTGCGCGAAGGCCTTTAAGGATTTGAAGAGATGAATTGGATGATGATTATTTTGCCAACGGTATAGTCTTGCCGGAAGCCTAGCATCGAGTTGCGTGGTTTTCGGCAGAGGCAGACTATATCCTTTTTGAGGAGAAGACTGCCATGCACCTACATGCACCGATCTTTCGAGTACCCGATCTAAAAACTGCTCTACCCGGACCACGGGCACGCGAGCGAATCGCCCAGGATGAGCGTTTCACCTCTCCTTCTTACACGCGAGTCTATCCACTGGTGGTGGAGCGTGGCCTAGGGGCGATGATTGAAGACGTCGATGGAAACCGCTTCCTCGACTTCACGGCAGGCATTGCCGTTTGCAGCACCGGACATTGTCATCCGCGGGTGGTAGCTGCGATCCAGGAACAGGCTGCGAAGCTGCTTCATATGTCGGGAACCGACTTTTACTATCCGGTTCAAGGTGAGCTTGCAGAACGACTTGCCACCCTTGCGCCTGGTGCGACACCAAAGCGTGTGCAGTTTACAAACTCCGGAACGGAGGCAGTTGAGGCGGCCTTTAAACTGGCAAGGTATGCCACGGGACGAAACCATGTGATCTCGATGCTTGGAGCCTTTCATGGCCGGACGATGGGAGCGCTATCACTCACCGGCAGCAAAGTGATTCAGCGCAAGGGATTTGGACCGCTGGTACCGGGCGTAACCCATGTGGACTTTGCGAACTGCTATCAGTGTGCCTTGCGTGATACTTGTACTGGCCCTGTTCGTGACTGCTGCCTGAAGACGATCTCTCAGATTGAAGAGCTGTTTCGGCGGACTGTGCCGGCAAATGAAGTTGCGGCCGTGATTGTGGAGCCGATCCAAGGGGAAGGTGGCTATGTTGTTCCTCCGCGAGAGTTTTTGCCCGCACTGCGTGACCTGACCGAACGGCACGGAATCTTGCTGATTGCGGACGAGGTGCAATCGGGAATGGGGCGGACAGGAAAGATGTTCGCGATGGAGCACTTTGGTGTTGCGGCCGATATTGTCTGCGTGGCGAAAGGGATTGCATCGGGGTTGCCGCTGGGAGCGATGATTGCGCGTAGCGATTTGATGACGTGGCCACCTGGGGCGCATGCAAGCACGTTTGGCGGAAACCCCGTTGCTTGTGTCGCGGCCATGGAGACGATTGACCTGCTTGAAGAGGAGTTGATGGAGAATGCGAGCTTGGTTGGGGACTATCTGCAATGGAAGCTAAGGGGACTGATGGGAAAGCATGAGATGATTGGGGACGTACGGGGAATTGGACTGATGGTGGGGATGGAATTGGTGAAAGATCGAACGACCCGGGTGCCGGCTGCACGAACCAAAGAAGCAGTGATTCAGGGTTGTTTTCGACGCGGACTTTTGCTGCTAGGTTGCGGGGCCAGCACGATTCGGTTTTGCCCACCCCTGGTGATTACGCAAGTGGACGTAGACCAAGCGGTTTCCATTTTGGATGATGTGCTTAGCGAAGTGGGTTGCAGGGATATTGATCTAGCCTAGGAACCGACCGTGAACAGCTTTGAACGAGATGCACTACTAAAGCGATTGAAGGTAGCACTGCCGATGGCGGATCGGGGCGGAGAGGCGCAGTCGATCAACCCAGCCACCGGCGAAGTGCTGGCCAACGTGGCGTTCTGTTCGCGTGGGGAATACGATGCGGCCATTGTGCGGTCGCAAGCGACCTTTTCTAAGTGGCGCAAGGTCCCTGCCCCGCAGCGCGGCGAACTGGTGCGGAGAATTGGTGAACGATTGAGGCTTGCCAAGCAGGACTTGGGGGCACTTGTGACGCTGGAGGCGGGAAAGATCACGGCCGAGGGGTGCGGCGAAGTTCAAGAGATGATCGACATGGCAGAATTTGCCGTCGGTCTTTCGCGGCAGCTGCATGGTCTAACGATTGCCAGCGAACGGCCCAGCCATCGTTTGATGGAGCAGTGGCATCCGCTGGGAGTCGTCGGTGTGATCACTGCGTTCAATTTCCCGGTAGCGGTTTGGGCCTGGAATGCGATGCTGGCCTTGGTGTGTGGCGATACGGTCGTATGGAAGCCGTCACCTTTGACGCCGCTAACCGCTTTGGCCGTTTCTGCCATTGTGGAGGAGGAATGCCGAGCGTTTGGATATCCCGATTTGTGCCAAACACTGATGGGAGGAACGGAAGCGGGAATTTGGCTGGCGGAGGATCCTCGCGTTGCACTAGTTTCGGCAACGGGTAGCACGGCGATGGGTCGTGATGTCGGAATGCGAACGGCAAAGCGATTGGGACGATCCCTACTAGAACTTGGCGGAAACAATGGGGCGATCCTGGCAGAGTCGGCGAACTTAGAAATGGCGATGCGAGGGATTGTGTTTGCTGCGGTCGGGACGGCCGGGCAGAGATGCACCACGCTGCGAAGATTGATCGTGCATCGCTCGCTCATAAAGTCGGTAACAGAACGACTGACGGCGATCTATGCCAAGCTGGTGATCGGAGACCCAAGTGAAACGGGTGTTCTGGTCGGGCCGGTGATTCGCCCTGCTGCTGTGAGCAAGCACCAGGCGACACTAGCACAGGCAGTGGCCCAAGGAGGAACGGTCTTGTGTGGTGGGGATGGAAAGCGGGCGGAGGCAGTTTCAAAAGAGCTTGGTGGATTTTTTGTCGAACCAGCCATCGTACGTGCGCATGCCGGCATGGAGATTGTGAAGCAGGAGACGTTTTCGCCGATCTTGTACCTGCTGGAGTTTGAGACGCTGGAGGAAGCGATTGCGATTAACAACGATGTTCCGCAAGGCTTGTCTTCCGCCATCTTTACGGAGCGGTTTGGAGAGGCCGAGCAGTTCTTATCACCAGCGGGAAGCGATTGCGGGATCGCCAACGTAAACGTGGGGACGAGCGGTGCCGAGATTGGTGGAGCGTTTGGGGGCGAGAAAGAGACGGGCGGAGGACGAGAAGCCGGGAGCGACGCCTGGAAAGCGTATATGCGGCGGCAAACTTGCACGCTGAACTACGGAACGGAACTACCGCTGGCGCAAGGAGTTGTGTTTGATTGGTAGAGCGACGTAGTGAAGCCGGGGCGACTTTCGAGCCAAGCGGCTTTTTGCTATTATCTTGCAGATGCGAACTCCATTGCTTTTGGTAATTTATTGCATCTGTATCTTTGCCGTTTCGATGGCGGGGGGCTTTCTGCCGTGGCTGGTCAAGCTGACGCACCGGCGGATGCAGGTCATTATGAGCAGTGTCGGCGGGTTTATGCTGGGTGTGGCGCTGCTGCACCTCATCCCCCATTCCGTTGCTGAGCAAGGTTCCATCGACCAAGCGATGACCTGGGTCCTCATTGGCCTGGTCACCATGTTTTTGCTGATTCGCGTCTTCCATGTACATGCCCATGAGCATGGCGAAGGGGTCGAAGACGAACACGAGCATGACCACGGACATCATGCAGAGCATGAACATTCGGGCCCCTGCTCACATACGCATGAGCACCATCAGTCACTCAAGGCGGGAAACGCCTATAGTTGGGTTGGACTGGCACTGGGTTTGGCGTTGCATACGATCATTGATGGTTTGGCTTTAGGGGCGGCTGTGGCGGCCGAGTCTGAACATTTAACGAGCTTTGCGTTTTATGGAATGGGGACATTCCTGGCGATTGCGCTGCATAAGCCGCTGGATTCGCTTTCGATCACTTCGCTGATGCGGAGTGGTGGCTGGTCGGTTCGATCAACCGTGCTGGCGAATGTTGCCTTTGCCCTGATGTGCCCGATGGGTGCGATTGGCTTTGTGTATGGGCTGGGGGCGTTCTCAGCAAATCAGCATTTGGTGATTGGCTGTGCACTTGCCTTTGCTGCGGGCGTGTTTTTGTGCATTTCGCTGGCGGATTTGCTGCCGGAAGTGACATTTCACTCGCATGATCGGGGCTGGTTTACGGCGGCCCTGTTTGTGGGTGTCGCAGCTTCGGCCCTGATTGGTTATTTAGAACCCAAGCATGCCCACGGCCCTGCGGCCGATAAGCCCACGATTCCGGCGCAGCCTTAGCTGGAGGCGGTTGCCGTTTCTAAGGAACCCAGAGCTTGCTGGGAGCCGCGGCCTCTACGGGGGCATCACTGCGACGGGCTTTGATGCGAATGTAAGGGGCCACAAAGCGACTGCGATGGCCAAAGTCACCGGGAGGTGCTTCTGGCTTGTCATGGCGAGGTTCAAGGACGTCTTCAATCGAGAAGCCAGCTCGGCAGAGTTGCCCCAAGATCTCTTCCCAGCGATGCAGATATTCCAGCGTTCCCTCTTCCCGGTGTGGGCTGCCAATCACGGGTGGCAACGGACCTTCACGAAAATAGGGCTGCTGCAAGAGGTAACCACCGCCCGTCGGTTGCACATCGGCTTGCAAGCTGGTGGGAGATTTATGCTGGCTGATGTAGAGACCGCCGGGCCGAAGCACGGTTGCCACTTGCTTGTAGACGGGGGCAATCTTGGGCAGGTAGCAGGTGCTGACGGGGTGGATGACGATATCGAATTGGCCGGGCGCGAACATCGACAGGTCATCCATGGAAGCTTCGACGACCTGGACGGAAAGTTGCCGCTGAGCTGCAACCTGGCGATCCAGTTCAAGCATGGCGGGGCTGATATCTACGACGGTAACGATGGCACCAGCAGCGGCATACAGGACGCTATGCTTGCCACCACCGGCGGCGAGGCAAAGGAGCTTCTTGCCATGGATGCTGGGGCCTAGCCAGCCGACGCTATCGACGGTCTTCAGCGGATTGACGAAGTCTTCTTCGCGAGCCGGAATGGTGAACCGCTGGCCGCGACGGACCATGTCATCCCAGGCGCGGCGATTGTGGGCATGGGCGGACATAACAGCATCAGGTGAAAGAGTGCGCGTGACTTACGAAACGCGGCTTAGGGTAGCATGCGCGGCGTTTGCTAACAATGCACGGCGGGCTGAAACATCCACGATGCGAAAAGGAAGGCCGGCGATAGGTGCTCCACCATTGTGGAATACCAGTCCCGCATGGTGATAGTGATCCAGGGCCGCATGGGTGTGACCAAAGAAGACGTGGCGTAGGCCGGACTTGGGGGACAACCCCTGGGCGTGAAGGTGGCGAGCAAGACGATCCGCGACCCTCTTTTGAGGATGCACGAGTCGCGAAGCTACTTTGTGCAGGCGAGCCGTAACCGCCAGATCGTAAAGTAGATTGGCCGCCTTGCCGCGCGTTTCATCATGTTCCCATTGCTTGCGATGCAGCGCAAGATCCTCGGGACTCATGTGGCGTTTATCGGCGGCGTCTCCATGCAAAAAGACACTGTCATCTTGCTGAAGATGATAGGGATGCATCTGCAAGTTGTCTTGCTTGCTGGCATACTGCGACAAAGCACTTACAAACCGGATGTTAGAGTCGTGGTTACCCAGGATGAAGTGGAAGTTGCAATTGCTATGACGCGAGACAATGGCATGAAGCCAGTCAATCGCGGCGGAGGTTGTCGCCTTCGCGCAGCGATAGGTGGACCAGCGGAAGTCAAAAATGTCTCCGCCGAATATGAACGTGCGGGCAGAGCTTGCCGCAGCATGCAGGGCTGCATGGTGTTTGGCCGCTAGGCTTCGCTGACTAAACAGGTGTAGATCGGAAACGAAATACGTTTGATTAGACATTAAGGGTTCGCAGGTGGTGCGATTTTGGTGCTGAGGAATCCAGCGGAGGGAGGTGGGCAGGTACGAACTGCATCCCTTCATTTTACCATGAATGGATGACGTCAGTTGAACACCAGAAGGGTACGAGCCTGCCCTGATTAGGACAAGAGTTCCAGGATGACTTTTCCCTGGCTGAGCGCCATAGGACGCCCAATCGGGGTCTGCATCTCCTTTTTAAAGTTGATGCCTAGCTGCCCCATAATGGTGGCATGGATGTCTTCAATATTGCGCGGATCCGCAATGTCCTGCATACGGTTCTTTTCATCGAGCTTGGGCGTTGGCGAAGTCTCGCCGACGACTTTGCCTCCTTTAATGCCACCGCCAGCCAGGGCCATGCTAAAGCCGTGGGGCCAATGGTCTCGTCCCCCGACAGGGTTTATTTTGGGCGTTCGGCCAAATTCCCCCCCAATGAGGATTAGGGTCTTGTCTAGCATTCCTCTCTGGGACAGTTGGGAAATGAGAGCGGCAATGGCCGGATCGAGGATTTTGCAATTCTTCTGGCAGAAGTCGAGATTGTTGGCGTGGGTGTCCCAGCCCCCCAAGTTGACTTCGACGCAGCGTACGCCGACTTCAATCAGTTGTACGGCAGCCAAGCAGGAGCGGCCGAACGGCGTATCACCAAATTCGGCGCGGACCGACTGCGGCGCAGTACTGACGTTGAATGCGCTGAGCTGGTCGGAGGACATCATTTTGCGCGCGGCTTCCACACTGGATTGGTGGAGTGTTCGGCTCTCGTTCAGCTTTTGCAAACGTCCGCGAGCAAATTCCTTTTCCACGGGATTGAGCCCTGCCAGACGACGCTTGAAGCGGTCATCGGAGACGCTGCGCTGAATGTCGGGAATGGGGCCGACGGGATCAAACGTTTTGAAAGCATCGAACTGTTCGCCAAGGTAGCCACCGCGGGCCGGCCACTGCCCCGGAAGGATAGAGATGTGGCGAGGGATCTCAAGGTTGTCCTCGGTTTGGTGACAGAGGACGGCGCCTAGCGAAGGATGGATCAGTGTGGGGTCGGGGCGATAGCCGGTTTTTGTATTATAGGTGGCGCGCTCGTGGTCTCCCTCTTTGCTTACAAGCGAACGAACGATCGAGACATGATGCATCTGCTCGGCCAAGAGTGGTAGGGTGTGCGCAAGTTTTATGCCTGGCGCGCGGGTGTCAATCGCGGTCGTTCCTTCACTAATGTCTGTGTCTGGGTGTGGATCAAAGGTTTCTAACTGGCTGGGTCCCCCTTCCAGCCAAACGACGATGAGCGCCTTGGCCGCCGCAGGGGCGCAGCCGAGGCGAGTGATTTGGAATCGTCAGCGCGAGCGAGGTGCTCTGCCACAAGCGTTAGCCAACTAGCGCCGCCGAGCAATCCCGCTGCACGGAACCAATCACGACGATGCAAGTCGCCTGGACGACGATTGTGTGAAGCGCTGCCGCAACCCATGGCGATTGTGCTGAAAGGATTCATCGGTTGGCCTAGTGATTCCAGGAGAATTCGGTGCTGTTAAGAAGCGTCCAGTAAAGGTCTTCGATGGCCTCACGACGTTCTTGGCCGGTCCTTCCGGCGAGTTGCTCGCCAAAGTACTGGGCCTCTTCGGGACTTGGTTCACGGGTGAAGATCGCGAGATAGGCGACCTCAATCGTCTTTTGATTGTTGGGAGAAAGAGCAGCAAGGCGCGTGGAGGCATTGCGAACGAAGTTTTCCGTCGTTCTGTCACTGACGAGGCTGCCATTCATCATGATGAGTCGCTGCGGGATCGTACCGGCACGGACTTTGAACTCATCTTCGCCAATATCGCCAAAACGACGGACAAACTCATTGGTTTGGCCGAACATATCCAATTGAGAAAAGATGTGGGCGGTGCTGTCGATGGTGGCCAACGAAGAGGACTGAATCAGCGACGAAGCCATTTGTTCTGGACGAAGTCGCGTGATGGGAAACACGGCCCAAGCACGTTCATGCTCTGGCAAGACGTCGAAGTCGGCACGGCTGTCGACCTGAAAGGGCTGGCTAAGGCAAATCGTGCGAATCAGGCGACGCAAGTTGTAGCCATTGGCGATAAAGTCGTCGACGAGCAATTCCATCCCAGGAGCAAAGGGGCCGGTGAGCGGAATATCGTCGATGGGGTCCATCAAAGGCTTGCCGTAGAGCAACGCCCAAATCCGATTGACGGCGGCTCGGGCGAAGGGGCGATTTTTAGGGCTGGTGATCCAGTTTGCCAGTTGCTCACGCCGCGAACCGTGCGCTGCGAGGATCTCGCTATTGAAGGGAACGCCCGGACTTACCAGCGTCTCTTCCTTCGCCCCTAAGTATTTGAACTTGTAATCCCGCTGCGTGTCGTAGACGCCGTTTAGACCGAACTGAGCGCTGGCGTAGAAAGCGACAAGCTGGTGAAAGTCCGACTGTTTCCCATCAACCGGATTATCGGGATCTCCCAGCCAAATATTGCCGAGCTTGTCATCATGGCACTGCAAGCAGTCAATTCGCATCCCTAAAAATGCGCGCGCTGTGCGGCCGGCCAGCTTGATGGTGTCAATCCGATTGCCTTCATCATTGACAATGGCGGATGTGAGAAAGTTGACGGCGGGCTTGGCCGTGGAAAAGCCGGTGTCTGCAACGAGCTCGCGCACGATTTGGTCGTAAGGCGTTTGCTTTTCGAGTTCTTGTGCAAGCCACTTCTTAAAGCGGAAGCGGCGATAGACAATCAGTTGCCCATCCTCTGTTCCAACAAGGGCTCGGGCGAAGCGTTCCGAGAAATAGTCACGGTAGCGAGCATCTTCGAGCAAGTAGGAGAGCCACCACTCTACCTGTTGATCGGCGGGAACTTTGTCCAAGTGGCGAAGCTCTGCCAGTGAAGGAACGGTACCTGTGAGGGCAAGCGACATCCGACGGATGATGGTCTTCGGCGATGCCGGCGGTGCATGAGGAAGATGAAGCGAGGTCCAAGTGCTGTTGAATTCTGCATTCAGCTTTTGAACGATGTCTCCTACCTGGCCAGGATCTTCGGAACGTGCAATTGGCGCTAGAGTGATTGCTGGGTCAGAAGAAACAGGCTTGACATCGAGTGGCGTGGCAGAAGTGGAAACGGAATTTAAGCGATCCGGGCGAAAATCTTTGGGATCACGAACGCGGTCTCTTTGCAGGAGCATGTTGCCGACTGCGGCGCATCCTACCAAGAACAACGTCCAAAAAAGAAGATCGCGTTTCAGCATGACAGGCTTTCCGTTCCACAAGGCATTGTCGCCGGCACTTCCCCAACCGCCGCAGGACCGGCACCGTCGACGTTCGCCTTTCCCCGGTCAGCCCTTTTTGGGAGCATCTCGGAAAATCGATCCTTGAAACGATCGGGCGATTGTCTAGGTATGTATTATGGGAAGCCAAGGGATGGCTTCGAAAGAGCGGTTGGGATCTATGAGGAATTACCTTTGCCAAACAGGCTGGGTTTCAAAGGTCCTAAGAGCAAAATCCATTCCAGCTGGGTGACTTTTGCGGGGGATAGCGATCTATCTGCCGCAGAAAGCTTGCCTCAGACTGGCAAATTGGTGGGGAACCCTGTGGACGACATGGAGCTCAGCAACACCGAATTCGGCAACGACCGGGCCTAGGGGCACTTCGGACGGGGCCTACGTCATGGCGGAATATTCGCCAGGACCAGAATCGGCAAGCCTAGCAACGGCGGGCCTTCCGGGGGACGTCATCGTAGCGGAAGCGATTGAAGAACCATCGCCGTCCCAAAATGCCTCTCCTTTACCGAAAAAAGCTCCCTTGGCAAAATCTTGGCCCCTTTGGATCTGGCGGTCGCTTTGCGCGGGACTGCAATGGATGTTTGGCCTAGCGAGCTTGGTGGTCGTCCTCGCAGTGGTTAGCCTGATTCCCATCGTCCAGTTCATTGGCCTGGGCTATTTGCTGGAAGCGAGCGGACGGGTTGCCAAGAGCGGCAAGCTACGCGATGGGTTCATGGATATTTCCAAGTACGGCCAGATCGGTAGCTTGGTGATGGGGACCTGGCTGGTCCTATTGCCGCTGCGTGGGATTTCTACGCTGGCTGACGATGCCTACCGGATCGACCCGCATGGGTTCGCGGCGGGGGCATGGCGATTGGGGTTATTGTTTTGTACCGGGGTGGCGCTATTACACATTGCCCTTGCCTGGTACAGCGGTGGAAAGCTCCGCCATTTTTTCTGGCCGCTGGTCGCCCCATTTCAACTCGGAAGCTGGATCCTGTTTGGAAAGATCGTGGGCCCGGTTCTGCGTCCCTTGATTGCCCGTCTTTCACCAGCGATGGTCGAAGACCTGTATATGCCTCGTCCTTTGACCGACTGGTTCCCCCCAGCGATTTTGTGGAACGGCATTTGTCAGGGGCATCTTTACACACGCGCCCGAGATGGGGTGTGGGACTTTGTCACGACGTTTCCCCTGCGACATTATTTTTGGCTGGGGCTGCGTGGTTTTGTGGGAGCTTTTATTTGGTTGTTCTTGCCGGTCTTTTTGATGGTCCTGGGAAGCACGGTGGCCAAACCGATCGCCGTACTACTGGGATGGGTGGGAGCACTGGGGCTGGCCTGGGTTTTGACCTACCTTCCCTTTTTGCAAACCCACTTTGCCAAAGAGAATCGCTTTTGGGCGTTGTTTGAACGGAGGGTGGTCAAGGAGCAATTCATCCGAGCCCCCCTGGCCTACTGGGCGTCGTTGACGGTGACGCTGCTGTTTGCCATTCCCCTTTATCTGCTCCGGATCGAATTGATTCCCAAAGAGCTGATTTGGATTCCTACGCTGGTATTTGTCGTCTTCATTTATCCCGCGCGACTTCTGGCAGGATGGGCGTACGGCAATGCACTCCGCCGTACCAAGCCGACGTACTTCATCCTGCGGCTTGGGGCGTGGCTGGCGACGCTACCCATTGTACTGCTGTACCTTTTGATCCTCTTCTTTTCGCAGTACACCTCTTGGACTGGAGCGGCCAGCCTGTTTGAACAGCATGCCTTTTTGCTGCCAGTCCCCTTTGTGGGACTTTAGTATCGTCCGCGCATAAAAAATGCAGCTCGGCCCTGAGAATAAAAGGACCGAACTGCGTTATGAAAAATAGCGGAACCGATGAAAGTTTCGAGAGTATAGAAATCTGCCGTCGACTTGACAAGATACATTCTGGCCAAGAATCGCCCTGTTTTTTTCGGCGTCTTACACCCCGGCTTGGAGAGCGATTCCGCACGCGATTGAAGGGGCTTCTCAAAGCGCGGGGGCTGGTCCCCCAGGGGGATCAGGACTACAAAACAGAGGCCCCCTCCTGTGCATTCCAGACATTGCCGGCAAAATGGGTAAGCACGCTTCCCCTGCGAGGAATAAGGAGGGAAAGCAACCCTAAGATATCGCCACTTTCCGGCCCTAATAACACTCCTTTCGACCGAGGCTCACGGCAGTGCTGAAGCAATTCTCTCGCTGGGACATCCTGTGGGTGGTGGGCTATGCGGCCGTGCTATACGCCGTCATTGCGGGGATGTTTTATGGACGGAGCTGGGCCCGCGAGCTGTTTAGCTCCAATGCGGCCCAAGCGGACTGGGATCGGTGGCGTGACGACGTGGCCAATCAATCGGTTGCGGACAGCCCCGTCACTCGGCGGGTCCCCAAAAGTCAGGAGCCCCCTGCCCTGGTACTGATGCGTGATTACTTTGGGGTCTGCTTTGTGGGGGCCATCCTGCTGAGCAGTGTTCTTTATGCGGCCTTCGTCTTTATGCTTCGTGGCGCGATCCAAAACCCTGGGCCGGTGATTGCGGGCCCCGACGATGGGCCTATCCACTGAGGGTGTCCGTTGTTGATGGGCCCGAAGTGCGGCAAGCCGAACCACGATGATACGTAGAGAGTAGTTTTGAAACGATGAGTGCGATGTCCCCAGCCACGGCAACTTCAGAAGACAGTGACACGGAACCGGAAGCACCGGCGCACGTCTCGTTTGCGGAGGCGTTTCGAGTCTGGTGCCGGGTGGGGCTATTAAGCTTTGGTGGGCCGACTGCGCAAGTCGCCGTAATGCACCAGATTTTGGTCGAAGAGAAGAAGTGGATCTCGGAATCGCGATTTTTGCATGCCCTGAACTACTGCATGCTTTTGCCCGGCCCTGAGGCGCAACAGTTGGCGACCTATTTGGGATGGCTGCTTCATGGAACACGGGGAGGAATGGCGGCGGGCGTGCTGTTTATCCTGCCCGGCTTTGTGACGATTGCCATCTTGAGCCTGCTGTATGTGCATACCCTTGGAGCAGAGATTGGCATCACGGGCCATCTACTGGCGGCACTCTTTTTTGGGCTGAAGCCGGCGGTGGTCGCTATCGTCGCATCCGCAGTGCGACGGATCACTTCCAAGGTATTAAATCGTCCGTTGCTCATGGTGATTGCTGCAGTTTCGTTTACAGGAATCTTCGTTTTTGAAATTCCGTTTCCGAAACTGATCTTGCTGGCGATTGCGTTTGGCATGGTGGGAAGCAAGTTCTTTCCGACGCTCATCGCGACTGGCAAAGATGCCCATGCGGCACCAAGTGCCAATGGTGGTGGAGTGCTGGATGCACGTGCCCAAGAAATGCGGCGCCCCCTGTGGATGACGGCCCTGGTGCTTGGCTTTTGGCTTAGCGTCTGGTTCATCCCGCTGCTCATCTTGGAGGCTTGTTTAGGTCCCGACAGCATCTATGTGGAACAAGGCTGGCTGTTTAGCAAGTCCGCCCTCGTGACCTTTGGCGGCGCTTACGCCGTGCTTCCCTACATTGAAAAACAGGCCGTCGACAAATACGGTTGGCTGGATTCCTCCCAGATGATGGACGGCCTAGGAATGGCTGAGTCTACTCCTGGCCCACTAATCATGGTCGTTCAGTTTGTGGCGTTTTTGGCCGCCTATAAAACGCCTGGCGAACTTTCGCCAATCGAAGGAGGACTGCTGGGCTCGATCATTGCCGTTTGGGCAACGTTCGTTCCCTGCTTTTTGTTCATCTTTGTTGGTGCTCCCTATGTAGAGCGACTGCGAAGCAGTCGTTTACTGGCAGGTGGCCTATCTGTGGTGACGGCGGCAGTTGTGGGTGTGGTGCTTAACCTTGCGGTGGAATTCACGCTGGGCGTCCTGTTCGGTGATACTGGCGAACGTTATATGACGCTTGTCAGCCCTTGGATTGTGGCACGCTACTTCTGGCCAGAATGGAACACCTTCCTCTACGCCAACGCGTTTCTGCTCGTGGTCTCGCTGTTTTTGGTGCTGGTATGGAAGCGATCCCTGTTTGTGGTGCTTTCCATCAGTTGCAGCCTAGGGGCGCTGATTTATATCGGCTTGCACTGGCAAGAAATGATGAAGGGGCTGTAGAACGATCCCTAACGGGAAATCCCACAGCCCCCCTCAAGTTTCATCAGCGAACTATTCGACTTCGAAGATAGCTTCGATCTCGACCGAGATATTCCCCGGCAACGATCCCATGCCGACAGCGCTGCGTGCGCCAACGCCGGCATCGGTGCCAAACACTTCGGCCCAAAGTTCGCTACAGCCGTTGATAACGGCGGGCTGCTGAGTGAACTCAGGAATGCAGTTCACCATGCCCAAGGTTTTGACCACGCGTTTGATACGGTCGAGGCTGCCAAAGTGGGCACGAAGCGTCGCAAGGATCGCGAGGCCCGTTTGCCGAGCGGCCGAATATCCAAACGCCTGATCCACTTCTGATCCTACCCGGCCGGTCATCAGGGTTTTGTCGCTCTTGAGGGGACCATGCCCGGAGACATAGGCCATGTTGCCCACCACGACGATTGGCTTGTAAACGCCCATCGGCTTAGGAGCTGGAGGAAGTTCGAGTTTCAATGCGGCAAGTTGGGCTTCAGCTGACATGAGTGAGTACCAGATTAAATACTTGAGAGATGGGTAATCCGTCAAAAACGTAACGGAGGCATTATATCAAAGTGGTCACCCAGTGGGTGGCAACCCTGAGTGTCTAAGCATGAGGCTTTTTGTAGACGGCAGCGGGATCGACAAGCCGTTCTCCCACAACTTTGACCTCATTTTGCGGTGCATCGATCGTCGAACCTGGCAGCGAAACGACTTGCCTAAAAAAGCAGGTGCGAAACCCTTCGTGGCACGCAGCCCCCTTTTGATGCACCTTAATCAAGATCGTGTCGGCATCGCAGTCTACAAAGACCGAAACGACTTCCTGACGATGGCCGCTCTCTTCTCCCTTGCGCCAGAGACGGTTTCGACTGCGGCTGAAGTAGACGGCATAACCGGTTGCCATGGTCTCCGCAAACGATTCTGGATTCATCCAGGCCATCATCAGCACCTCGCCCGACTGGGCATCTTGAGCGATGGCCGGCAGCAGGCCGCCGCCTCGGGCAAAATCGGGAATCACGTCTGACGAAGGGGAGGATGTCACGGACAAAACCTTTTCAAAGTGGCAGTACAGGGCAAACCAGTTCCCAGGGAAAACTAGCGGGACTTCTTTTTAGGGACCGACTTCTTCTTGCGCGGCGCTTTTCGTGAGGAGGCTGCGGGAACTTGGCGTGAAACCGTCTTGGCCTTCTTGCGCGGAGACCGAGGAGACTTTGACTTCTTTTCTAGGGCCCGATGAGCCACCGCCAAGGCTTGCTCTACCCACAACTGGATTCGCCCGGGGGTCTCCAGCATGTCAAGCGGCACTTCATAATACTGCATGACTGGTCCAGCGTGACCAAACGGTCGAAATGGCTGGCTACCAATCGCTTCAAAACTGGGGCGATTGGAATCGTCGACTTTGAAGTACAGCTGGTCCTCGGCGAGTAGGGCGAAAAAGAGGGACCCCTGATAAATGCCAACGCCACCAAACATGTTGCGAAAGCGCAAGCCAGCCACCCAAGGACGCAAAGCCTCTTCAACAAGTCGATGGAAGGTTTTACTAACTGGCATGGCAATGACGTTTGGGCAAACGAGGGAATTGCTTTATCAAGATGGGAACGCTGGACTGTCGCCATTATACTCCCCCCTGGCAAAGATCGTACATTCCCTACATTCCATCCATCAGGGGCAATGCCTAGAACAGGTACTTTTTCAGCAGTCCCTGCTGCCAGGAGTGCCCGTCGTCGATAACCAGATCTGGACGATGGTCTCTGGAGTTGGCCGAGGACGGCCGCCAGAACCCCATCACTACCTCGCCGAGTAGGCGTTGTCCTCCGGAATGGATTCCCCCGGGAGGCCTCCGCTACGTCCGAGCACCCCGCGCTGGCAATGGCTAGTGTGCCGTGCAACTATCGCCGAACATTGCTTGCAGAATACTGGGAATCTCCATGGAACATTCATTAAGCGTTATTCTTCCGGTCTACAACGCGGAAGATGTCATTGCCCAACGCATCGCGCAGTTGCTGGAGGTCCTTCCTGACCTAACAAGCCGATTCGAGATCTGGGTGGTCGATGATGGCTCCACCGACCACACGGAAGAGATCGTTTACGATCTGCGGGCCACTTACCCACAACTGCGGCTTGCCCGTCATCCTTGGCAGCGTGGAATGACTACGGCCGTTCAAACCGGCATGGCACGTTCGATGGGGGACATCATCTTTGTCCAGGAGGAAGATGCTCCCATTAGCGCGACCGACATGCGTCGCCTGTGGATGATGCGGCTGGATGAAAAGCTCGTGATGGCCCGGGCCCAGGCAGCCATGCCTGCCGTTGCACCGTTTCCTGCGGCCAGGCCAAAGCCACTGCGGGCTGGTTTGCTGGACCGCCTAGGAGCTTGGGGCGATGCGCTTCGTAAGATGGCTCAGGAAAAGTCTGACGCAGGTGGCATCCACATGATTCGTCGAGAGGCGGTGGATCAAATGCGCGACAATGAGTCGAGCCAGGAACAACTATCCATCATGCACCTGCCCGGAACGCAAGTTGCCCGCAATGATGGGGGCCACATGCCAATGCCACAGCAGACTTCTCCCTCATTTTTGAAGAACCTGCGTGACTTGGCCGTTGGAGAATAGCCTTCCTGGACCAGAGATTTGCTCTGGAGAGTTTCCCCATGTTTGAAGCGCGGTCCGAACCCCTCCTTTCGCGTCGCGCCTTTGTTAGCCGGCTGGCGGCAAGCCTACTGGCCACCTCTGTGATTAGTGCCTTTTCCCTGGGACTGGGGAGCGCGGGATACCATTTCCTGGGCAAGCTGCCTTGGGTGGATGCACTTCTAAATGCCTCCATGATTTTGACAGGGATGGGGCCGGTCGATCCGATGACCACCGTGGCGGGCAAACTGTTCGCCACGTTTTACGCCCTGTACAGCGGGATTGCCTTTTTAACGATGGTCGCCGTTTTGATGGCCCCTGTTCTGCATCGGTTCATGCACAAGTTTCATCTGGATGAAGAAAGCGACTCATAGTGTTCGCCCCGATTGCATTTTTCCAGCAAGGAAACTCGCATGATGCAGAAGTCTCAGAACCTGCTGCAAGACATTCCTGAAGAATTGCCCGAAGAGTTGGTGCAAACCCTACTCGTGTCGAGCCACTTGCGGATTGAACGGATCATCTCGCACGGGCACGCATCCCCTGAGGGATTTTGGTACGACCAGCCCGAGGCCGAATGGGTTTTGCTAGTCAGTGGTGCTGCCCAGTTACGACTGGGCGACCAGTGCATTCATTTGCAACCAGGTGATTACCTGGAAATCCCTGCTGGGGTTCGTCACCGTGTGGACTGGACTACCCCCGATGAGCCAACCATCTGGCTGGCGGTCCATTTTGATCGCAAGGCTTAGCGCCGGATGATCGAGAATTCGCTGAAGACAACCCCTTTGAGGATGCGCCCTTGCATGACGCGATTGAGGGAGGTGACCAGTTCTGCCTTGATGTAGGTAAGTCCCGGGTCACCAAGCTGTTCTACTTCGGCCTTTTGAACGACCGAGATCACCGCGTCACGAACGCGTTTTTCAATCGCAGGCAAGTTGGGCTCGATCTGAGCCTTTTTGGATTCTGTCAAAACGCCGTACAGGTTGAACTGCACTAGTAGCGTGCCATCAATATCGGGCAAGGCGTGAGAGATCCGAAACTTGCCCAGGTCTACTTCGACAAACGAAGTGGCATCTTGCTGTTTATGATCTTTGTCGAGCAAGTCCAAAAGCGCGATCGCTTCGAGCGCTTCGGGATTGTGTGCAGCCTCTTCCTTGGCACCGCAACCGGCCACCACCGCAGCCAAAGCCGCCAGTAAAAGCCAGCTTGGAACCGTACCGCGATAAAGCTCTTTTAGAGACATGATGATCCACTCCCGCGCAAAGCCCTTTCCCCGTGAAATGGCTCCTACCTAAATCTAGGTTTGAAAGTAGCGACGGGAATGAAAATCTGGCTTCCTGACGCGCAATCCCTTGGTCGTCGGCCAATGCGGCCTCGCTAGGTGGGGCTGTAACGATTGCAGGGATTGGCGGAGCGGGCTTAGAACAGCCGTCCCTGGCGGGGACTGCTGGGCACCCCTTCTGACAGGGGTTCAGGAGCGTTTAGGCAAGCCGCCCCTTCATTGTGAACAGGATTGACGAACTGGCTAACCGGACGGACCGTTAGGGCGTCATCAGGAAAGGGGCGAAGGAGCATCGAAAGTTCTTCGGGGCTGGCAGGTTCTTCCCCTAACCAGCGAGCGTACTCCTCAGGGTGCAAGATGGCCGGCATCCGGTCATGGATCGGGGCCGCCAAGCCGTTGGCCCGTGTCGTGACGACGGTGCAGGATTCGACCACCAGTGGCAAACCATCGGGGGTGGTTCCTTGCCAACGCTCCCATAGTCCCGCTAACCCCATGGGCAACTGCGAGGCTAATTCAAAGTGGACCGGCAACCGATTACGCCCTTCTTTTCGCCATTCATAGTAGCCATCCGCCAAGACCAAGCAGCGCCGCTTGCGATACGCCTCACGAAACGCTGGCTTCTCGGAAAGCGTTTCGCAGCGGGCGTTGATCGTGCTTCCCGTTGGCTGCGGCGTTTTGGCCCAGCTAGGAATGAGCCCCCACGTCATCCAGGTAAGCTGACGCCAAGATGAATGCGAACGAACGACGGCAACTTGCTGGGTGGGGGCAATATTGAAACGCGGCACCATGGGGGAACCCGCAGAAGCAGCCAGCTGACACTGGAACTGCCTTAGCAGCTGGGAATGCGGGGTTCGCAGGGTAAATCGTGCGCACATGGCAGACAGCAGTTTGCTTAATAGATGGCAAAAGGGAAACGGTAACACGACCCAGGCATGTTTCCTTTCGATGCTGAGCAACGCAGGAACAACTCGCCAAGCTTTGCAAACGACTTTCCTGGAAAAATCCTCATGATCGTTACAGTTTGACGCCGATACTAGCGGCAAGCGGAAGATATGCAACCGCTGTCCCGTCTATTGCCGAGGAACGTAGCCATGCTAGCAATCGTAAGCGACCTGCATCTGAATGATGGCTCTACCGGTGCTGTGCTTGATCCGGGCGCCATGGATCTTTTCACAGACCGATTGGCCGACTTGGCCTATCGCGCCTCGTGGCGGGCCGATGGCAGCTATCAACCGATTGAACGGATTGACCTCGTCTTGCTGGGCGACGTGCTCGACCTTGTCGGTTCGCAACGTTGGCTGGCAAGTCACTTGCGGCCTTGGTCGGACCTCTCCTCCCCAGCAGGAAGCGACCTGATCGCCACGATCACGGACGACATCCTTCGCAAAAACATGGAATCGCTACGCCGCCTGCGCTCACTGGCCACGGAAGGGGTGATCAGCGTCCCCCTGGCCAACCAGCACATGCAGCCGGTGATGGGCGAAGAAGAACTACCTGTTGCGGTTTGCACGCACTACATGGTGGGCAATCATGATTGGCCACTCCACCTGCGATCCCAAGCCTATGACATGATCCGTCACAAGATCTGTCATCACATGGGGCTTTCTACTAGCCACAACCGCCCCTTCCCCCACGAAGCGGCCGAGTCGGACGAGCTACACGATTCTTTGCGCCGTCATCGCGTACTCGCACGTCATGGTGACATTTTCGATCCTCTGGCCTTTTCGGAAGACCGTGACTCCAGCAGCCTTGGTGACGTGATCACCATCGAATTGCTAGGCCGATTTCTGATGCGGCTGGAATCCGAACTAGGGACCGACCTGCCGGAAGCGGCCGCTGCCGCTTTGCAAGAGGTTACGCAAATCCGTCCGATGTTGCTGGTTCCTGCTTGGATGGAAGGACTTTTGGAACGAACGATTCCAAGCCTAGCCCTCCGCAAGGGAATCAAGCGGATGTGGGACGAAGTTGCCGATGAGCTGCTGAGCCTTCCTATCGTTCAACAGCCAAGCCTGTGCAACGCTGCCGATCTTGTTGATGGCCTGGCCGGCGCCTTGAAGTTCAGCAAGCGTGATTCGATCGACTGGACTGGCAAGACGCTCCGTTGGCAAGCCAGCCTACGAGGGGCGAAGTCAGAATCTTACTTGCTCCATGCGATGGCAGAGCCTGACTTCCGCAATCGCCGTGCTCGCCATATCGTTTATGGGCACACACACACACACGAGATCACGCCGCTTGATGCCAGCCATGCCGATGGCTACGTGCTCAGCCAAACGTACTTCAACGCCGGCACTTGGCGGAAGGTTTATCGTCCAACGCAGGCCTTGGGGCAGCAAGAATTTGCGGCCGCAGAGAGCATCTCGCTTTTGGCGTTCTACCAAGAAGACGAGCGTGGCGGACGCCCCTACGAAACGTGGTCGGGAACGCTGGCCCCAGTCAGCGCCTTTGCCACCGCTGCGATGGAGCCACCACCGGCAGTCGGTCGGAGCGCGATCCGAGCACCCCACTTCGCAAGAGCCAATGCCGGCAGCCGCACCCAAGCGACCGCGCGGCGCAGCTACTAGGCCTTTCAGACTGTTCTCAAGGGCGTGGAACTAGCTTGCATAGTCCACGCTAATGCATCCAGACTATCATGGCATCTACAAAAACTGTTGCCATTGTCGTGACGACGACCGTTGCGGAAAAACGCGACGCGGAAAAGCTCGCTTGTGCCATCATGGATGCCAAGTTGGCCGCTTGTGTGCAAATTAGTGGCCCCATCGAAAGCCACTACTTCTGGAATGCCCGGCGTGAAACGGCCACAGAATGGGTTTGCACGATCAAGACCCGGCGAGACTTTTTTGCCAAGCTCGATGCCTTGCTGCAAGAGGTCCATCCCTACGATGTGCCGGAAGTTCTAGCGACCTCGGCCCTCGAGATCAGCCGAAGCTATTTGCAATGGCTGAATGACCAATTGTCAGGACAGGCTGAATAGCCGAGCGATTTCTTGCCACGCCAAGGGGTGCTCGGCATCGCCGACAGCACCCAACTTCTATCACAACATCGCCAAAGCAGTAGACGCAAGCTACGCCAGCTTTTTCAGCTTGGAAATGCGTCCCGTGGCCACCCATTCTGCCACGAAGATGCTGCCATCATGGCCAAAGCAAGCATCGTGAGGATGCACGAACTTCCCCTCTTGCCAGAGGGCTAGATTCCCACGGATCTGGCCACCATCCTTGCCGGTCACACGAGCCACATCATCCCCTAGGCGTGCAACCACTTCATTCTTTTCGTTCAGCAGCGTGATCCGGGCATGAAGCTCTGGCACGCAGAGCAAGTTCTTCCAGGTTTCCACATTGGCTGGCAGGCCATACCCCTTTAGGGTTTCCTTGTACTTGCCATCCATTGTGAAATACTGGAGCGTCATATTTGCCCGATCGCAAACCACAATCGATGGGTCTCGCCCTGCGCGGTTATCAATCCAAATCCCATGCGGTGTGTTGAACTTTCCTTCACCAGCCCCTGCCCCACCAAAGCACGAGACCCATTTGCCAGCCTTGTCGTAGCGATGGACGTAAAAGGCTCCATAGCCATCGACGAGCAAAAAGCCACCGTCGTCGAGGAAGGCAAAGTTCGTGGGCATGAAGCGATCACGCCCCCAAGCCCCGGTCGGCTTCTTGTCTTCTTCGGGAGCATAGACTCCCGACTCCATCGGCGCGTACTGTTGCCAGACGGTCTCTCCCTTGAGGTCAAGCTTGGCAAACGTCTTGAGTGCTTGATATGCACAAACGTAGAGGAACTCTTGTCCCCCTTCCTCGCGAATCTCAATGCCATGCCCGCCACCTTGAAACTGGCTGCCGAACGAGCGGATGTATCGCCCTTCGGAATCGAAGACAAAGATCGAGGGATGATCCTTGAGGTCGGCACGCCCCTCATGGATGACATACAAGTTGCCCGCTTTGTCGACCGCCACATTGTGCGTGGTTTGCCATGTGAACTTATCGGGAAGCTGCGCCCAATGGTGGTGCACCTCAAACTTGTGCTCCCCTTCGCCGACAATGAGCGGCTTGTCCGTTTTGGCCGCAGTTAGAATTGCCGGAGCGGCGATTACCGCTGCGCCCGCTGCCGATGCGGCTAGGAATTCTCGGCGAGTGGCCGAGGTGCTAGTCGTGGATTTTGGTGTGCGTGTCATGAGAGTGTTTCCTCAAATATCTGTCGTTTTACCTACCCCTCGGCGATTGTCAGTCCCCTGAAATTTCCGCCAGGAGGGACCCGATTGGCCTGAAAATGCGCCTCGTTAGAAGTTCTCACAGCGGCGGCGACAACGCAAGTCTTTTCGTCAGAAACCACTACAAATACTGGCAATCGGACCTTCTGCGCGATAGCTTACGCACAGTCACTTTTATGACAAACGAATGCCCCTGCCAGGTTCCTCATTGCTGCTGCACTTCTCCAACGATCCTACCTTAGGTGATCTTTATGCCTCGCTTTCCGAACTTCCTTGCCACTACTCTTTTGGGCGTTACTTCGCTACTTGGCGTCGGGTTCTTCTCGGCGGCGTACGGCGAGAACTGGCCACAGTGGCGGGGCCCCTTGGGAACCAGCACCAGCGACGAACAGAACCTGCCGCTGGTTTGGAGCGAAGCCCGGGGTATCGGCTGGAAGGTGAAGCTTCCCGGCTGGGGCGATAGCACTCCCGCGATCTGGGAAAACCATCTCTTTGTGACATCGCATACAACCGATGACCGCTTGCTGCTGACGTGCTATAGCGCCGATGAAGGAAAGCCGCAGTGGGAGGCTCAGGTTGGCACCGGTACCGCAGAGCGAAAGGGAGAAACCAGGCAGACGCAGAAGTTCCATCAGCTGCACAACCTTGCCAGCCCCTCCCCGGTAACCAACGGTGAAACGGTTGTCGTCCACTTTGGCAATGGAGATCTGGCAGCTTACGATTTTCTAGGCAAACAACTCTGGAAGCGTAACCTCCAAGAAGATCACGGGGGATATTCCATTTGGTGGGGACATGCCAACAGCCCAATCATCGCTGGCAAGTTGGTCATCTCGGTTTGCATGCAAGACTCACTTGCCGACAAGCAGGACAAGCCAGTGGAAAGCTATCTGGTAGCCCATAACTTGCAAACGGGTGCCTTGGTTTGGAAAGTACCACGCATGACCCAGGCCAAGGCCGAAGAGTGCGATGCCTACACCACGCCGATCCTTTGCAAACTGGAGGGCAAAGAGCAGCTGGTCATCATGGGAGGCAATCAACTGGACAGCTACGAACCATCAACCGGCAAACAACAATGGGTGTTGCAAGGACTGGTCGGTGGGCGGACAGTGACCGGACCAACAATTGCAGGCGATGTCGTTTATGCGACGCGTGGCATGCGTGGAGAGTTACTAGCCATTCAGCCGCGAGCAGGCGAACTCTCCAGCCGAGACATCCTTTGGAAGTACAAGGAAGGAACGCCAGACACTTGCTGCCCTGTGGTCTGGAAGGATTTCCTCTTCACGATTACCGATGATGGTATCGCACGCTGCTTTGATCGCAACTCTGGCGTGCTGCAATGGAAGGAACGATTGAAAGGAGACTTCAAAGCGTCACCGGTGGCGGCCGATGGCCGGATCTACTTCCTGAATACCAAGGGACTTTGCACCGTGGTCAAAGCCCAAAAGAAGTTTGAAAAGCTGCTGGAGAATCAGCTCGATGATGAGACCATCGCTTCCCCTGCCATCTCCGCTGGCAAGATCTATCTGCGAGGAAAGAACTCGCTCTATTGCATCAGCCGTCTGTAGTAGGTGCGTTAAAGAAAAAGCCTACAAGCCTCTCGCTCGAAGCTTGCAGGCCGATGGATTCGTGCTTGCGAATGAACCTATTTAACCGAAAGGCTTTCCACCATCGTGCGGAACGCCTTTTCATTGGCAGCGACCGTTGCTTCTGGGCCGTAGAACTTTAGGAAGTAGTTGCCAGCCTTCTTGGTCTCGACGATGACGCCCAGCATGCGATACTTCTCACGCATGACAGCCTTGCCACCGGCAAAGGGTCCGCCGGGCGTATCTTTGTAAGTCCCGACCAGGTCCACCCAGTGAACGGTCTGGCCAGCCACTTGCAGCTTTTCCTTCTTGGCAACCACTTCACCACCAGCGGCCGCGGTAAACTGCCCTTCCCAACGTTCAATGTTGGCATCGATGGCACCACCAGCCCCCATGGCCGTCAGACGCCCAGGATTTTCATCCCCGGCTGCGGGAGCAATTTCGAACTCGGCTTCGATGATGTTGTTGCGTGGCTTTTTCTTCGTCCAAGCATCAGGCGCCGTCAGCTTGATCTTTCCTTCGGCCAAGGAAACTTCCTTGGTGGCAGGGGCATCTTCTGCATTGGCTGAGGACAACATCGAAACGCCAGCCAACCCGAGCATGCCAGCAACGAGACAACCTTTGATCCACTTCTGCATGATTCGCTTCCTTAGGGGATCTGCCCCATCATTTTTGTAAATCCCATGGCAAGCCCGAAGATCGCACTTTTGTTCGGAAGAGACTTGCCGCTACGTTCACTACGCTCGCACAACCACCCTAGGGATGGCTGCCGCTTCCTTCGAATCTTTCGAAGGGCTTTTTTCCTGTGGTTCATTGTAGGAGCGGGTCAACAGGATCGCCAGCACGATCAAAAGCCCTAAACAAAGGACGATTAGGCCAAAAAAAGCGACCAGTCCAAAGAAGTTTCCCGTTTGCTTGCGGGAGGCGTATCGCTGGATGGAGCGGGCGGCCATCGCGGGGGCAGGATCGGGGGAAGCTGCGACGGTAGCCATCGGGGAACTAGGAATAACGGCCGCCGCGGCAGCAACGGGCGCTGCGACCATGGCCGACCGAGCCAACTGCGGAAATATCTCGGCCGCGACGCGCCACTCGGGAAAACCTTCGCGCCAAACAAGGCTGTCTGCAGAGACCCGCCCTTCACCAATCCACTTTCGCATGACATCCCCTTTTGCAGGCCCGTACTGGCCTCCAGCCGGAGAGCGAACATACCAATTGGCAAGCGGCGCTTCAGCACACGGATCTGCTGCGCCGGCAACCGGTGCCATCGCAGGCGAGACAGCGGGAATCACAACGGGCGACGTAACGGGTACCTCTACTGTGGCAGGCGAATCTGGAACCCTCGGCACCACTTTGGCGGCAGGTGTCGCCACGGGAGTAGCCCCCTTTGCAACAGGTGCGGCAGCTGACGGTGCTGGCTCGCTACTGATGCTCGCCGGCGTGAAGACGGCCGAGGAAGACTTGGAAGCCACCGCGACGGCAGTTCCACCGGCCGAGGAAAAATCACTTCCCCGTTCAGCCGCCTCTTCGTCGCGACCACTTTTCCACTCAGGGACGATTAGCAACTCTTTGCCCGCTTGTTCGGCCGCCTCTTCCGTGGGAATGCGAAACGAGACGCCGCAATCGGGGCAAACTCCCCGTTTGCCTGCCAGGAAGGTTTTGATGTTGAGTTTATGTCCGTTGGGACAGCGAAATCGAATTCCCATACGTTTGTTCAAACCTCTCCACAATGGATCGGCGCACCGGTGAAGGTGGCAATCGCCGCTCTACCGTGCAAGCCGCCAGACCCGCTCGCCCTTCTTCCTTTATAATAAGCAGCTCGCCCAGATCGCAATTGGTTTTGCGGGGAATTATCAGGCTTTACGCACCAACACCCATGGCAACAGAGCCCTACAAGGTACCCAATCCGCATGGGTTTCTCGCCTTGGGCACCTTCGCAGCGTAACTCGTCCTGCTCCCCCCAACGACCAAGCTAGACAGTTCTGAAATACACCGAAGGGCTCGCTCCCCCTGTCACAGTTGGGGAGACCACGTCAAAATCAAGCACTTCTTCTGAACACCCCCATCGAAGTAGCACTACCATGAGCGCCAAGCCTCGTCCCAGCCAAGAGACTCCCGAGGAGAACGAGGCGGAAGAACCCTCCGGCCCACTAGAGATTGCCGTCGTAGGTGAGCTGACAGAACGTGAGTCCGACATTTGTGAAAAGCTTCTCGAAGTTCCCGTGGGAGGCGAGTGCATCCTCTATTTCAACTCGCCCGGGGGCAGTTCCTATGCAGCCCTGTCGCTGATGTCGCTCATTCAGTTGCGAAAACTCCAAGCGACCGGAATCGTCATTGGCGAATGCTCCTCGGCGGCACTTTGGCCCTTTGCCGCCTGCAAGCGTCGACTTGTCCTTCCCTATAGCATCCTGCTGTTTCACCCCATGAAATGGGAAAGCGAAGAGCATGTGGGCATCGCGGAAGCGGCCGAGTGGGCTCGGCACTTTGCCCACCTGGAAAGCACCATGGATAAACTTTTGGCGGACCTGCTCGGCCTGTCAACCATGCTGGTGGATGGCTGGGTTCGGCCAGGCCGACATATCACCGGCCCCGAACTGGTTGCTGCGGGTGCCGCAGAGATGATCTCTCCCCTCAGCCTCGATATGCCAGACCTTCTCATGCCGCCGAAGGTCGGCCAATAGTTACTCCTCGATGCAAGTCGATGCGTGCTGAGCGACGCCGAAACATCCGGTTTTCTAAGGGGCAGAGTGCTCTAGGGGGTTCTGCGGGACGGTTGCTATCATCCGGCCTGCCAAGGGGAGACAAATCCCTGGCTTCCTTGTGTCACCCACAGGCCCTAAATCGCAAACATGTTCACTCGGCGTTCTTTTGTCGCTACCGGCTTAGCCGGCCTGGCCTTTGCAGGTTGCCGCCCTACCAGCGGCGCCGCCACCGGCTCGCGTCATAAGCCAACCACTGCCGCCGGACAGCGTTACTTTGCCGCATTGCCTGGCCTACATGCAACCCACCATGAAGGACTTCAGGCAGAGCTTGCGCGGCTCGAAGAAGAAAAACAAACGCCGCTATTATTTGATGCCTCCCTTCCCACTGCGCAGGCGCGTCAAAGCCAAGACAAACCGCTGGTAGCGCTCGAACAAGCCTTTCCGCTGCTGAGCCGCCAACTTGTCATGCAGCAAATTGCGGAAGTGCTTCCGGCCGGGCCTTTTCCTATGTCTCCTCCACAGCAGGAACGGTCCAAAGAACTGCTGCAGCGTTACAAACAAGGACGCAAAGCATTCGAGCAAGCCTTGCCGTCGGAAAAAAGCGGCTACGGCCTGCAAACCGCACAAGGGTATTTAGCCCGCCATGACTTTTTGGACGTCTTAGAAATTGGCTGTCGCCTTTGCATCCTTTCCGCCGCCGATCATCAACGGGTAGGAGACGCCTCGGCCGCCTTGGCAGAACTACAAACCGCTGCGGATGCTATAACGCTGCTCGCGAATGAACCGAGTCTCTTGGCACGTTCGGTTGCCACACGGCTACGAAGTGAATGGTGTTTGGCCACTTGCTTTCAACTCGATTCGCTCATCCTCCCATCCCATTTGCGTGAGGCGCTGCTGCAGTCGATTCGCACACAGCAATCGCAACTAAGGCCCACGCCGTTTTACTTTGCGGCCGAGCGCACTGCTGGACTAGTCGCCTACGAGTGGGTGCGACATGGCGCCTTCCTATCGCTGCTATCGGCCGAGGAAGTTCAATCGCTGACCCAGCAAGGATTGCTTCCCGCGACGCGCAAAGCTGCCGAACAAAATGTGGATCAGGATCAACACTTTTACCTTTCGCAAATGCGTGAGCTTGTCGACAGTTGTCGCTTGCCCCACTTCCAGCGTCTGAAGGCGCTGCAAAAGTCGCAAGCACTTCTGATCCAGCAGCAGCGTGAAGGAACCTATCCGCAAATTGCCTCGCGACTATTACGCGACTTAATCGCCGCTAGTCGGTGGATGGCCATGGATGAAACACGGCTGGCCTCGCTAGAGATCGCACTAGCCACGTCGCTGGCTGCCGCGCCACGCAGTGCACCGATTAGTCCGCTCACTGGTGGCAAACTGCTGGTTGAAACAACGCCGCTTCATGTGACCGTTCGGTATTCGCTGGAACCAACCCCAGCCGGTTCCCTGCGCTCGGCAGCCGAGGAAGTGGTCTCTTGCCCGATCGCCCAGTCGCTGGCGATGCCGGAAACCGGCCCAACTCGCCGGCGATAACTCGATTCATCCGTAGCCAATCGCTGGTTCTGGCGATTCAGCCATTCCAAAAACACCTCATTTGCCCCCTTCACGCAATTTGCCAGCCCTGTAACAGGCAGGTAACAGCCGCCGGGATTTCGCTTGCCAGAATCTGGCCCCCCGGACAAAACTAAAGGCGTGCCAAGTTCGTCTTAGACTCCACAGGGCCAGATCAGGCCCGTATTTGAGTCGGGCCGAAGAGGCAGTTGCAATTGAGAATCGCTCCTCTCCTTGGGAAAGCGGGTGTGTAATGAAGACACTAATGAAGATCTTGCTGGCATTTTCTTGTATCTGCCTGGCGTATGCACCATGCCCCGTTTTGGCGCAAGGGGTGCTGATCATCCACAATCACCCAACGCCGATTCGCTTGCCACGCCCCATTCCTCTCCCTACCCCTGCCCCGATCTCCTACAAGGTAAAAGAACTCGCCTTCCAAGCCAAAGTCGTCGACCAAGTTGCGCAGGTTCAGGTAAGCCAGTCGTTTGTGAACACCGGTAGCCAAGCGATGGAAGTGAGCTTTGTCTTTCCGCTCCCCTACGATGGAGCGATTGACCGCATGACCCTTCTGGTGGATGGCAAAGAATACGAAGCCAAGCTTCTTCCTGCAAAAGAAGCCCGAACCATCTACGAAGGGTATATTCGCCGCAATCAAGATCCAGCGCTGCTTGAATGGGTTGGCACTGGCATGTTCCAGACGAGCGTCTTTCCAGTTCCGGCAGGAGCAGAACGCAAGGTGACCCTGAAATTTAGCCAGCTTCTGCGTAAGGAAGGAACCCTTACCGATTTGCTCTTGCCGCTCGCCACCGCGAAGTACAGTTCGATGGCGGTTGAAAAGCTGCTCATCGAAGCCAGCATTGAAACCACTGGAGAGCTAAAGAATGTCTACAGCCCTACCCATGGCATTGATGTCAAACGCCCCGATGCACACCATGCGACCATTCGCCTAGAAGCGAACAACCAAATCCCTTCAACCGACTTTCGACTCTTGTTTGACTCCAGCGATGGTAAAGTGGGAGCGAGCTTGATTAGCTATCGCCCCAACCCCAATGAAGATGGCTACTTCCTATTGCTTGCCAGTCCTGAGATCAAAACACAAGATGTAGAACGTCCTGCGAAAACCGTTCTGTTTGTTGTGGATCGCTCGGGAAGCATGAGTGGCAACAAGTTTACTCAGGCCAAAGAGGCCCTCAAATTTGTGCTGAACAATTTGCAACAAGGCGACACCTTCAACATCATCGCCTACGACAGTAACGTCGAATCGTTTAAGCCAGAGCTGCAAAAGTTTGACGATGAGAGCCGTAAGAGTGCACTTGGCTTTGTCGAAGGACTTTTTGCAGGTGGCGGCACCAATATCGAAGGGGCACTTTCTACGGGCCTGGGAATGCTGGTCGATGACAAACGCCCAAGCTATGTGCTCTTCCTCACGGATGGCCTTCCAACGGCAGGCGAAGTCAACGAGACCAAGATCGTTGCCTCTAGCACCGGCAAGAACAAGGTTCGCGCCCGTCTGATCAACTTTGGCGTAGGTTACGACGTGAACAGCCGTCTGCTTGATAAGATCGCTCGCGAAAACTTCGGACAAAGCGAATACATCCGTCCCGATGAAAACATTGAGGCAGCCGTTGGAAAGCTCTACGCCAAAATCAGTTCGCCTGTGATGACCGATGTAAAAGTCAACATCGATGTAGATGCCGTACGCCCTGAACAAGGTCCAGCCACCTCGCGGGCCTATCCCCGCGAAGTGCATGACCTCTTTACTGGCCAGCAATTAGTGCAGGTCGGCCGATACAAATACAATGGTGGTGCCAAGGTGACGATCACCGGCCGCATCGGCAAAGAGGACAAAAAACTCGATTTCCCCGCAACGCTGGTTGAGAAGAGTGGCGACCAAACCTACGCCTTCATTGAGAAGCTGTGGGCGATACGTCGCGTCGGTGAGATCATTGATGAACTAGACCTCAAGGGAAAGAATGATGAACTGGTCAGCGAGCTAGTGGCCTTGGCTACCAAGCACGGGATCCTTACCGCCTACACTTCTTTCCTTGCAGATGATCAAGCGCGACCTGGCCAATTGGCTTCTAGCGACAACCTTCAGCGGGCTCGCCGCTCGCTAGAACAACTCAGCATTGCCGAAGGCCGGGCGGGTGTTTCGCAGCGATTCTCGAAGAAGTCACTGCAAGAGAATGCCACCGCCCAAAACTCGGTCGGTGGCGCAGGTTATAGCTTGCCCGCGCTTTCATCTCCTGGGGGGAAGGCCTCTGGTCCAGCGGTACCCGCTGGTCTGGCCGGCCCTGCATCAGGGCTCGGAGCCGCTGGAACTGGCAAGTACCGCGACGTTGACTCCGACAAAGAGATCTCTAGCGAAGGGGTTGTGCAAAACGTCGGCAATACCACGCTCTACAAGCGAGGAAAGTTGCTGATCGCTTCTACCGCAGAAAAGATCGATCCTGAAAAGGACACCGCCAAGATCAAGACTGTCAAGCGTTACAGCGACGAGTACTTTGTGCTGGTGAAAGATAACTCCGCTGAAGAAAACGCGGTGCTGGCTCGCCAGCAAGATGATGAGCAACTGTTGCTCACGCTGCGTGGCCAAGTCTACAAGATTGAGTAGACGGCCAAGCTAATCCGACCGTAATAACAACCGTTCCCTTGTGATAAACCAAGGGAACGTGGCTTAGACCGTGTCAAGCATCTGCAAGTTGGGGGCAATCTTGTTCAGCTGTTCGGCCATATAGCGTTTTACTGCTGCGGTGGTACGCAGCGTCATTGCCCGACGCAGAATCTGCTGCGTCGATTCTACCGTCAGATGGGCGGCCAATTCCTTCATCGAGGGAATGAAGGCAGGACTCATACTAAAGCTGCGAAGCCCCATCGCAAACAGCAGCACAAACGCTCTCGGCTGACCGGCCATTTCACCGCACAGCGTCAGCGACACCTTACGCTTCTCGCAAGCCTTGATCACGTCTGAAAGCACACGCAAAACCGGTGGCGCCAGCGGCTGACACAGGTGACTTACCTTGGGGTTGTCACGATCGGCCGCCATCAAATACTGCACCAAGTCGTTCGAACCAATCGAAACGAATTCGACGTGCGGCAGCATGTCTCGGATCGAAATGGCTGCGGCAGGAACTTCCAACATCATGCCTAGCGGAACTTCGCCAAAGTCCTTGCGTTCTTGACGCAACTGCTGCTTGGCCTTTTCCACCATCGACTTGACCTTACGAACCTCTTCGAGGGTCGTGATCATCGGAAACATCATACGAACTTTGCCATTCATATCGCGTGCATAAGCCGCAGCACGCAAGACGGCACGCAATTGCTTGGTAAAGAACTCAGGATGTTCAAACGATAGCCGGATGCTGCGCCAACCCATAAACGGATTGGCCTCTTGATGCGTGTGCCCTAAGTACGGCACCGTCTTGTCGCCACCGATATCCAGCGTCCGAATCGTGACGGTCTTATTCGGACTCGCCTCAATCACGTCGCGATAGGCAATCAGCTGCTCTTCTTCGTCGGGAATCGTCGGATGTGCGAGATAAATATACTCGGTTCGAAATAGGCCAACCCCGCTGGCTCCCATGGCTGATGCCGCCTTGGCATCCGCAACACTGTTGACGTTTGCCAGCAGTTCAAGCTCGACCCCATCCGCCGTACGCGCTGGTAGATCGCGATTGCCCGCCAATTGGTCCTTCAGCAGGAAGAACTCGCGCTCTAACTTGAGGTAGGCGCTGCGTTGTTCCGCATCAGGATTGACGAGTACGTGCCCACCACGCCCATCGACAACAATCGTGTCGCCGGTTTTGATTTGACGAAGGATGCCCCGCACACCAGATATTGCCGGAATGCCCCTGCTACGCGCGATGATCGCTGCGTGGCTGGTTTGGCTTCCTGCTTGGGTAACGATGCCCCGAACTTCAATGTCTCCCAGCGCCACGGCTTGGCTAGGCAGCAACTCATCGGCCACAACAATCACTGGGCCGGTCAAAACGCCCTTCTGGGGATCCGCCACATTTTTCAAATGGGAGGCCAGTCGCGTGATCACATCGCGCAGGTCATTGAGCCGCTCCCGCATGTAGTCATCATCGGCCTTGGCAAAAATGGCCGTGTACTGCTCTAGCAGTTTGACGAGCGCCGCCTGCGAAGTGAGTCGGTCGTCGACGATCCAGGATCGAACCCGACTGGTAAACGCAGCGTCGCGTAGAATCGTTTCATGAACGCCAAAAATGGCAGCTTCATCATGCCCCACCTGGGTTGCTACCTTGGATTGTAGCGCACGAAGCTCTGCGGCCGCCTTATCACGGGCAGTTTCATAGTTGGCCAGCTCGGCCGTAATCTCGTTGTCTTCCAGGCGTTTCGTGTCCGGGTTCACGAAAATCTCGTGAATGCAATAAGCGGTGCCCACAGCCACGCCTGGCGAGACGGGAATCCCTTTACGCATACCGCGAAATGTAGCAGCAAAAATGGCAAGTGGCAAACCGGCCATTCCAGACAATTACACGTAACATATTGCTGCCAATAGACTTAACGAGATTTACCAGCCACCATTTATCACCAGGATTTGTGATACCACGAATGTCCACAATTACACTTCCTGATTTTTGGCCACCACACCTCGCTACGGATCACCCCACATATAAGGGAATAAGGTTAAATATCCATATTTGACCTGCCCATTCACCGCAAAGCCCCCTTAACCCCCTCCCTGAGGCTGGTAATCGGTTGTTTGAAAAAAGGGGTTTGGGTATATTATTGGGCTTGTCTAAGCCTAAAAGCAGGCTTACGCTCCCCCCTAGAAACGCTGCGGTAGTTTTTTACCTTTGCGTAGCCAAGGGGAGCTAGGTTAGCAGTTGGTGGTTGTTGGTAGAGAAGTGAGTGCCATGCGGTTCTGTTTGCTTGATCGAATTACCCAGATCGAACCTGGGGCCCGAATTACTGCGATCAAACAACTTCGCGCGGACGAAGATTACCTAGCGGACCACTTTCCCCGTTTCCCGGTTATGCCGGGAGTGCTCATGCTTGAGACGATGTTTCAAGCCAGCATGTGGCTTGTCCGTCAAAGCGAGGGATTCGAAAACGCCATTGTGCTGCTTAAAGAGGCACGCAACGTTAAGTATTCCGACTTTGTCCAACCTGGCCAAACCCTCGAAGTGACAGCAGAAATCCTCAAGCAGGATGAAAGGCTGACCACCCTCAAGGCACAAGGGACGGTGGATGGCAAGGTTGCAGTCAATGCTCGCTTGATCCTGGAACGGTTTAATTTGGCAGATCGCCATCCAACGCGTGCCAGTACTGATGGCTATACAAAGAATGAGTTCCGCAAGATTTTGGCCAAGCTCCTGAGCAAGGCCTAGTTTTCGCGGTTTGATCCGTAATTTTTGGTTGCGTGGCTAGTATTCGCCGCTTGGCGAACCACGATGATATTCCGATGAGTTTAGGTTTGATTTTTCAGATTTGGAGTTCGCTCGAACATGGCTCCCACGACAGACGAGATTTTTAAGAAGGTACAAACTGCCCTGGTCGATGCTTTGGGGGTAGACGAAGAAGAAGTAACGCCACAAGCAACGCTGGTTGGCGACCTTGGCGCTGAGTCGATCGACTTCCTCGATATCGTCTTCAAGCTGGAAAAGGCCTTCACGATCGAGATTCCTCGTAAGGACTTGGCTCCTGAAGACATCCTTACCAGTGCTCAATTCGTTCAAGACGGAAAGGTCACGCCGGAAGGCATGGTCGAGCTGAAGCAACGGATGCCATTCATGGACTTCTCGAAGTTCGAAGGCAATCCACAAATCCGCGACTTCAGCCAACTGCTAACCGTCGGCGCCTTGTGCCGCTACATCCAGTCTAAGCTGGGTGCCTAGTTTGGCTTGCCTCGGGAAAGCTGTTCCCTGGGCTTGATTGTATGGTCACTTTCGCAGGAACCTGCCTGCGAAGGTCCGATGTGCAACGCTCTTCACTTCTCTCCGAAGACTTGCACGCCCCCTTGGGGCTTCCGTTGTTCTCCAACTTGCTTGGCACGCACGGAAACTCCCAATTACGTAATTCATTTCCGGTCCGATTTCCTTTCGCCCCGCCGAAGCAGTTCCTACCATGCGATGGTTTTGGATTGATCGATTTGTTGAGTTTGAACGGGGCAAGCGCGCCGTCGCCATCAAGAATATCAGCTTGGTCGAGGAGGAGATCGATGACTACATGCCGGGTTATCCGATCATGCCGTTCTCCCTGATGATCGAGGGAATGGCCCAAACCGCCGGCTTGCTTGTCGGCGAAATGAGTGGCTTCAAAGAACGCGTCGTCCTAGCCAAACTCAACAAGGCCATCTGCCATCGCCCCGCCGTGCCAGGTGATTCCCTCCGTTATACGGCCGTCCTTCAGGATGTACAGAAGGATGGGTCCATCGCGGTGGTCACCAGCCACCTCGGCACGGAATTGCAGGCCGAAGTGGAGATGATGTTCGCCTTTTTGGATGACCGATTCCCTGCCGGACCGCTGTTCAATCCGGTGGAATTTGTTGCCATGATCCGGGCGTTCGGAATGTATGACGTCGGTCGTACTTCCGATGGAAAGCCACTTGAGCTTCCAGAGTTTTATGCCCAAGCCGAACGTGAAGCGACCGCAGCTTACGCATCGGGCCCCGTCTAAAGACGGATCACTTTTCTAGCGATCAATTCACGGCGAACGCTGATTCGCCGTGAAGGGTTATCCGCCACCAATCGCAGGCAAAAAGTGCACTTCGCCATTTGGCGTAACGGGCGCCTGCAGTCTTCTCTGCATCATCGCCCCATCGATGGCAGCCTGGATCGAGTCGCGCAGGCGATCTCCCTGGCAGAGCCGATCTCGCATGCCGGGAAAATGCTCATCTAGCCGCTGGATCACTTCACCCAAAGTACGCGCCACGACCTCCACTTGAGCTTCGCCGTGGCTTAAATCACGCATCTGGGCAGGAATGAAGACGGTTGTCATTAGCAGCCTCTTTGCAAACCTCGCCTCATGATAGCAAGGAAGCTACGACTTCGCGGCTTCCGAAAGCTTCTTCCACAACTTGGGAGGAGACATCGGCAATTCGGTCATGCGTACCCCAGTAGCTGCACAGATCGCATTGGCGACTGTCGCTGGCGGTGGAACGATTGGCGTTTCTCCCACACCACGCACGCCATAAGGGTGCGAGGGATTAGGCACTTCGACAATAATGGTCTCGATGTGCGGGACATCCAGGAATGTGGGCATGCGATAGTCGAGGAAGCTCGCATTCCGCAGCATGTTCTTGTCGTCGTAAAAGTACTCTTCGTTGAGCGCCCAACCAATCCCCTGCACCGAACCACCCTGCATCTGCCCTTCGACATAGCTAGGATGAATCGCCTTGCCGGCATCTTGAACTGCCGTGTAACGCAAGATCGTTACCTTGCCCGTCTCTGGGTCTACTTCCACATCGCAAATGTGGGTTCCAAAGCCATTGGTGGAACCTTCCGGAGAGACAGAGACGCTTCCCACAACGGGATCACCGGTCTCTGGCAGCTTTTCCGCCAATTGCTTAAACGTCAACTGGTTGCCATTGTGCTTGTAAACACCATTTTGAACCTGCACTTCTTCAACCGGGCAGCTCCACAAAATCGACGCCCGGTGGGCCATCTTCGACTGCAGATCCAGCCCCAGCTTGTAGGCAGCGAGGCCCGTTGCAAACGTTGTACGACTGCCACCCGTTACATCGGTATAGCCGGCCGTATCGGTGTCACCAACTTGAGGCTTCACTTCTTCGGCCTTGATGCCTAGCGTCTCCGCCAACTGCATCGCAATGCTTGCACGGGAACCGCCGATGTCTGTTGAACCTTCGATCAAAGAGACAGTACCATCAAAGTTCACCGTCCCGGATGCGCTCGACTTCAGGCCGATATTGAACCAAAAACCACTCGCCACGCCACGGCCACGATTCGGTCCCACCAGTGGCGTCTTCCAGTGATCGCTATTGCGGGCTGCTTCTAGCGTCTCCACATAGCCAACCTTGGCATAAACGGGACCATCCACACGACGCGTCCCTTCCTTGGCCGCATTCTTCAGGCGGAAGCTAATTGCATCCATCCCCAATTGCTTGGCAAGCTCATCCACCACTTGTTCGCAAGCAAAGGCGGCCTGCGTAGCACCCGGTGCGCGGTACGGCTGCGTCTTCGGCTTATTGCAGCAGACGTCATACCCATCCACAACCGCGTTGGGAATGTCGTAACAGCTAAACACGCACATGCAACCCGGACCAATCATGCCGCCAGGATAGGCACCCGTTTCATAGGCCAAATAAGCCTCACCAGCGACCAGCGTGCCATCTTTCTTTGCGCCGAGCTTCACCTTCATGTAGCTGCCTGGCGTCGGTCCCGTCGACAGAAAGACCTCGTCTCGCTGCATGGAAATCTTGACCGGACGGCCACTCTTCTTGCTTAGCATGGCGGCAATCGGTTCGACATAGATCGGAATCTTGCCGCCAAACCCACCGCCAATTTCGCAAGGAACTACCAGCACCTGCGCCACCGGTATTTGCAGCACTTCAGCCGTTTGTTGACGACAAGTGAAAGCACCCTGCGTCGATGCCCAAATCTTCAAGCGACCATCTTCGTTCCAATTGGCAACGACGGCGTGGGGCTCAATGTACCCTTGGTGCACGGTTGCAGTGCGGAACTCACGCTCAACAATAACATCCGCTTGCTTGAATCCGTCGGCTACGTTTCCTTGCTCGAAGTGAAGGTGGGTGCCAATATTAGTTGGCTTATCCCCCTTCTTTCCCATCGAGTCCGTGCGCAAATCAGGATGCAGCAGTGGCGCATCTTCCTTCATCGCGTCGAGCACCCAGGTGACCGAAGGAAGCACTTTGTACTCAACCTTGATCTTCTTGGCCGCTTCTTCCGCCACATGCACATTGATTGCCGCCACGGCCGCTACTGGATGCCCCTTATAAAAGGCAGTTTCCTTGGCGAGGCAGTTCTCCGAGAGATGATGCAGGTTGACCGAGCCCTCTCCCAAATTGGCGATCTTGTCTTTCACATCAGGCATGTCATGCCCCGTGATTACCGCCATAACCCCCGGAACCTTCAGCGCCTCCGACGTGTCGATCGAAAGGATTTTGGCGTGAACATGGGGGCTGCGCACATACTTTCCATACAGCATGCCGGCTGAGCTGCACATCGGCCGTATAGATCGCCTTGCCGGTTACCTTATCCGCACCATCATGCCGAATTGGGCGAGTCCCTAGAACCTGATAATTGGTCTTTCCCAAAAACTGGACTTCATCGTGCGACATTGCGAATCCCTCTTCCATCCTTAGGACATCTATCTCGTCAGCCATTCCCCGCGGACTATCACCGCCCTACCAGCAAGCCATCCCAAATACCGTGACTAGCGCTTTCCTGCAGCCAGTTCGCTGGCAGCCTGTTGGATCGACCGCACAATCTTGTCGTAGCCCGTGCAACGGCAAAGGTTGTTTGCCAAGCTAAATCGAATCTCATGTTCGGTGGGGTTGGGGTTCTTTTCCAGCAGAGCTTTTGCCGCCACCAAAAAGCCAGGGGTGCAAACGCCGCATTGCAGCGCCGCCCCTTCCAAAAAGCATTGCTGCACCGGATGCAAATGCCCCTGGGTGGCAATTCCTTCTACCGTTTCGATCTTGGCCCCTTCGGCCTCCACCGCCAGCACCAAACAGCTGTTCACAGGAACGCCATTGAGCAGCACGGTACAAGCGCCACAGTTGCCGTTGTTACAGCCTTCTTTGGCACCCGTCAAACGCAAGCCATCGCGCAATACTTCCAGCAAGCTTTGGCGAGGCTGGCACAGGAATTCGGTCGTTTCCCCGTTGATCGTCGTCGTTACATGTGTTTTTGCAGACACAGCTTTACTTTCTTCAAATAAGTTGGGAGTTCTTATTCCCCTCACCACCGACTTACGACTGAACCTTTGTCGTTACGCCGAGCCCTGGGCCACGACGCACGATCCCATGATCAATTAGTGCGATGCCTCGTGCCCCAAGGCCCGAGCCACAGCCGATTCCAGCGTTCGCTTCACCAGAACGCCCACCAAATGCAGCCGATACTCGGCCGTACCACGCATGTCCGAGATTGGCGTGGCCACCTTTTTGGCCAATTCCCCTGCCTGAACATAAGTTGCTTCGGTCAAAGGCTTTCCGGCCAGCCATTCACTCGCTTCCTGGGCGTACTTGGGAACAGGGCCCACCGCACCCAAACCAATCCGGGCAAACTCGATCTTGTCGAGCCCCGCCGTCAGCTGCACCCGGGCCCCTACACCCACCACGGCAATATCCATCTCATTGCGAGGAATAAACCGCAAATAGGCCGAACCCGAATGCGGCAAAGAAGGTGGAAACACCAAGTGCACCAAAAACTCGCCCGGCTTCAGTACATTCTTGCCAGGAGCGACGCAGAACTGCTCCACGGCCACATTATGCACGCCATTGGGCCCTGCCACTTCGCAGTAAGCATGGTGGGCAATCAGTGCGGGAATCGAGTCCGCAGCGGGCGAAGCATTACATAGGTTGCCGCCAACGCTCGCACGGCTTTGAATCTGCCAGCCACCGATGATGCGGGTAGAATCCGCTAGTGCGCCGTAGTTTCTGGCGATTTCGGCATGCTCATAGATCTTGTAGCACGGGACGCTCGCGCCCAGTCGCAAGCCATGCTTTTCCGAGAACTGAAGTTCATTGAGTTCCGGGATCTTCTCTGACATCCACCACCAAGTCGGCGTCCCGCGTTCCTTCGCGCAATTGCACGATGAGGTCGGTACCACCGGCCAACACCCGGGCAACGCCGCTACTTCCCGCAAGCACTCGTGTCGCTTCCTGAACGCTTCCAGCGGCGACATAGGTAAAGTCTTTCACCGGGCACAACCTCCTGCTCGTGGTTTTGGCTTGTTGTCCGCCCCAAAAACCCGCGCAGGGTGGCGCAGGTCTCCCTTGGTCGGAACGACACAGCCCGGATTATAGCCCACCCACAAGGGATTACAACGAACCCGCGCCCAACTTCCCATCCCGCCGAGGATGGTTTTTCTGCAAGAAATTCCCCCTCTTGGCCGCTTCCAACAGCTTCATTTTTAGAGAACCTGCGACTCTCGCACGACGCTCTTTGCAGTCACATCAAATTCCGCGCATGAAAAAGGGCTGCCGAATCAATTCCCGCAGCCCCATTTGAGGAATTCAAAACGTGCCAAGCACTACCTTACTTGCCGTGGATTAGCCGTCGCAAAAGTGCGTGTGCCAAAATGCCCCCCCCTAATCCCCAGATCCGAGCAATCATGGGAATCGAGAGCGACTTGCTTCCCGTCGCCAGCGAGCGTTCCACTTCGCCCGTCAACTGCGCATGAAGCGGAAGCAGCACATCCTCCAAAGGACTAATCCGCTTCCCAAGATACGGCTGACGAACAAGCATTCTTGCTTGTTCCGAAGTTAGCCGCAACTCCTTGGCAACGTTGGCCACCGTGTTTTCAGAGCCCAGCCCAAAGGTTCGGAACCAAACTCCCTGGGCACTACTGATAACTACACTCGCCCCCGAGGCCCCCACATCAATCATCGCTTGCGGCGCGGACTCTTCAGGCGTTTCCCACTTCAATGCATTGTGTAGCGCAACACATCCACTTTGCAAAAGATCCAGTGGCAGTCCTGCGGCTTCAAACGTACTCGACCGCGACAGCACCTGCGACATACGCGTTGCTACCAGCATGATTCGGCGTGGGACAACATCTTCATTCTTCTTCACGCCCATCGAGCTATCCGTCGCAACATATCCCCAGCTCAGCTCAGCAGCATTAATCGGGATCTGATGTTGCAACTCAAACTTGACGGCCTCCGCCACCTTCTTGCTAGGCATCGGTGGCAACTCAAAGAACCGCCCCAGTACCTGCATTCCTGGCATAGCGGCGCAAATGCGATCCTTGCCCACTTCGATCTTACTCTTCAGTGCCTTCAGGGTTTCAAGCAGGACGACGCTCTTCTCCCCATCGTCACTCAATTGAGCCAGCGGCGTGGAGTGTGGCAAATAGACACATCCCGTCACTTGTACATTCTCTCCCTTGGCATCGGTCGACAGTCGAACCGCCTTCACCGCAAACTCACCCAGGTCGATTCCCCAAGCCGAGACCGCCTCTTTCCGTGCAAACGACGCCGTCAGCCGCCCCCAAACGCTTGCCTTCCCTGCCGGCAACAGGTTGATATCAACGTCCGCCTGATCAACACCTTGCAGCGCCAGGCCAATCGCCACCCAAAACTCACCCGCATGCGCACTCAATTCATCACGAATCGCGGCCGCATTGGTAACACTATCCGCCATGCGCGCCACGGCCGACTTCGCCAGCCATTCAACGGACTTCCCCAGTGGCATCTTCCGCCCTGTCATCGCCCACGATGCGCACCATGATGACGATCCTTGGGCTGCTCCTTGGAGGCCGCCAAAAGCTTGTCGCAAATCTCTTTCAGCTCCGTATCTCCCGGATCAGCTTCCGTCAGCCGTTTTGCCAAGCGCAAAACCACCTTATCGGCCAGTGGGGCAAGCTTCAAATGATTCGTCAGCGTGGCCATCTCGACGATGGTCCCCCGCAACCCCTTCACTTCTTCCGTGTCGGCGAACTCAGGAATATGCTCGATGATTTCCATCGCGTCGCCATACTGCCGCTCTTTCAGCTTCTTCTTCGCTTTGCGAGTAATGCGGCTGCGCACTTCTTCCATCAATTGAGGAATCTGGGGATGACTTGGCTTGAGCGCCATCAACCGTTCAATCTTGGGAAAGAAGTCCCAGATCTTCTCTTCCGCCAGCGATTGCCGAATGTCCTCCGCCAGGGCTACCAACTCGTCACGCTTCTGCTGCGCCTCTTCCAGTAGCTGATGCGCTTCTACCGTTAGCATCGGCGCAGGGATCTCTGCCAGTATCGCCAAAGCCCGATCATAAGAATGAGAAAACAGCCGCTGCTTGGCCCGCTTAACGGCATCTTCGGCCTCTTCCTTAGCTTGTTTCCAGGCTGCTTCGGTATTCGCAATCGCAACCAAGGCCTGCTCCGCCCATTCCGAAAGCCGCGCATCATCGGTCGATGCAATGCTTCGCAGCACGTTCAAAGCTCGCGAGAACTCACTCGAATCGACCAGCTCTTTCGCTTCCTGGAACTTATCGCCCAGCTCTTGCCGCTTTTGCTGCAAAAAGCCGTTGACGTCCGTACCACATTGGCCACAAAAACGTTCGTTACCAGGAATCTCAACAGAGCACGTTGGGCACTTCACCCACAGCGATGTTCCACAGCTGCCACAAAAACGACGTGACTGCGGGTTTTCCGTACCACATTCTTTGCAGCACAAAGCATGTGCGGCCGTTCCATTCCCATCTTCCCCTTGCAAGGCACTCTCCGGCGGACAGACCACCATCTTCCGCTTCAGGCCCGCATCAATCACCCGGCGTTGTTCGGAATCGAGCAGCTTCCGTTCGGCATCAACGACTTCATCCCACACTCGCTGCCAAAGTTCAGGGGGTGCCTTCGGCTGCTTCAGTTCCAGCAGCGTCTTCATCCGCCCTGCGGCTGAACGAATCCGGCCCAAGTCTCCATCCAAAACCTTCATCCCTAAAAGCTCATACGGATTGAGTGGACGGTGCTCCAATCGGATATTGAGCCACGTCCGATAGGGGTCAATATTGTAGGTTTCGATCTTCTGTGCAATCGACATAGTTCCCTCAATGATTTTCATGGCCGTTACGGCACGACTGAAAAGCGGACTGGCAACTCCAGGGATTCGATCCGTGGGTGCTTAATGACGATCTTGATCTTCCCCTCGGGATTTCCCCGATAGAGACAAGTCGGCGCATCGGCGTGAACTTCAACGACCAGATCATACAAACCTGGCTTGGCTGTCTCCCCTTCCATGTGCGGCTTCACTTCCGCCTTCAAAAACGCTGGTTCGATCTCCACCTTTTCAACATTCAGGTCCAGTTGTTCATCCCGAACCTTCATTAGCAAGCGAACCGTCTTCCCCTTACCTTCAGGAATGCTCCCCATGTCAATTCCTTCTTCGCCATTGATCGAATTGCCATACACGGCCAGCCGGCGCAGAATCTTTCCCTTAATCGGAAGTTCAAAAGTTACTGCCTCACCCGGTGGATCGTGCGGCCGTACGACAATGCGTAACCGGTCCTGAAAATTCCCTTGTGGCAGCTTCCCTGAAAGGGTCAGCTTCAGCTGCTGAATCCCCTTGGTGTCGATCTTTGGCTTTTCTTCTTCGACGACGGGGGCCACTTCCCATTGAATATCTGGTAGGCCACTTGTCAGTTCGATGACTTCAAATTCATTCCACATTTGCGAGTATAAAAACGTCTTGATATACAGCGGCTTACCTGGCTCCACCACATCACAGTCGATTTCTTCGGTCGTGGCTCCAATGTTCTTGCGAATCAGCCCTTTTACTCGCAGGTCAATCTCACGATTCTTCGGGTCGTTCGTCTCAATCGTCGCCGTCTGTTCATAGTCAACCAGCGTATGGCCCGTATTCCATTCCAGCACGACATACGTCGTTTCCCCCGGGCCCACAACGTTTCTCTCGACACCACCCACCGTGCACTTACAGCTGGTTCGCTTGACCTTGATCGTCAGCGCCTCCATCTCCCACGTTGCGAATCAGAAAACCGTGCTGTCCCTTGGTTTCTGGGTCCATTCGGCCAAATTCATGCACTCGCTCGTCCGCCACCAGCTTCGGCGTTCCCGTGCTTTCTTCTAGCTTCTTGGTTTCATCCTCTTTGATCAGCCGTGCGGCTCCTGTGCTGCTATCCACCACAATGTTGGCATCGGGTGCACGCATATACTTCAGTTTGAACGTGCTGGTCGCGCTCGCATATACAGCCAAACCGAGCCCCATTCCGAGCACACCCATCACGATCGCAAGAGCTTTCCACATGACTTCAATTCCTTTTCCACTTACATTCTCTGCTCGCGGAGACGCCTATCGTCGGCAAGCACTGCATTCATTTCTTATTCGCGATTCAACGAAGAAAAGGCTGTGGCAGGATTTCTCCCGCCACAACCCCTTGTTTTGCATTTCAGGTACTTAGCAACAAGTCATTAGACCCCTCTGACAACCTTGCACTTCGCACCTTGAAATCCAGTGAAATTACTCAAGCTTCGTCTTGCTGAGGTTCAGCAGCAAAACGCCGCTGAAGATGTCGCCAGCTGGCAGTTCAACTTGCTCAGGCGAGGTCTTGGGGAAGTAACCAATGGCCTGATAGGCTGCATCACCACCCGACAAGCCGGCTGGAATGTTGAAGCCTGGATCGAGGAACTTGTCGTTGTTGAGGTCAGCAAATTCCTTTACCGAACCATCGGCAAACAAGATATTGGCCGAGCTGTTCTTACCACCGCCGTGAACTGCAAAGAAGTCACGATAGTCTTGTAAGTAAGTGTTGTTGCCAGCAGCACCGGTTGGCGGTGGGCAGCTACCAGCCTTTTCACAAAGGTATTGGGACTTCAGAGTTACGCCAGGGTTAGCACTAATCAAGTCAATATTGGTGCCATTGAAGAAAGCTGGACCGTCCGAGAACGATTCAGCCGACAATTGACCAGCGATAACGAAGGTCCGCGATTCAGTCTTGGCGAGTGCCGTACCGAAGATATCCGAACCACTGTACTTGATATCGATTCCGATCGACGCTTCATTGATATCACCAGCACAAGCATCAGCCAGCAAAGGCAGATTCGAGCTGGTAACTGGGCTGGTTTCCAGCAGACGACGGGTTAGTGGGCCGATCGTCGTGCTGTGACCCTTCAGACCTTCGGCAGCTGCCGTGCTAGTCGAAGTAGTCATCGTGAAAATCTCGTTGCCAGCACCCAGCTTGAGGCGTGGGGCCGAACGACCAAGGAACCACGAAGCGACGTAGTTCGAATTCAAACCTTGGTCGAACAGAGCGCGGGCAGCCAAAGCAGCACGGTCAGACGAACCGCTGGCGGTACCTGCAAAGGCAGTACCTACACCAACGCCAGCCCATCCCTTGGAAGCAGTGCCGCAGATACCGGCATTCAACTTGTCGGCGTCAGCGCCGTCCTTACCCGTGAGGGTACCCATGAAGTCGTTCATCTTCTCCGTGGTGCGGAGAGGATTGCTCGGGCACAGCATGTCTGCTGGACGAGCGGCTTGGATATTGACAAGGTCAGCCACCCAGCCGTAGGTATCCATGCAACCATCGCGGTTTTGATCCCATTGACCGGTGCAGAAGCGACCGTTTGGATCCTTGTCAGCGAACAATTGCAAACCGATACCGAATTGACGCAGGTTGTTTTTGCAAGCTGCATTGCGTGCAGACTCACGAGCCCGCGTGATTGCTGGTAGCAACAAAGCTACCAAAATGCCGATGATGGCGATAACCACCAACAGCTCGATCAAAGTGAAACCCTTCTTCATCGACCCCTCCGAGAGAAAAACGAGAAACAAAAGTGAACTAAATTTGTGGCCGCATCGTACGACCTTCAAATGTTTGTTTTGTGGATCTCAGGTAAATTTCCGGCGAAGTCCGATTTGGTCACTTGCACTTGCAAGGCACGCCCGAATTCCCAAAAACCACCCGCACCCAAACCTGCCCATCGCTTGAAAAGCGACTGGCAAAAAATCTCAAACACAAAACCGAACCAAATCTGTGGTCGTATCGTACGACCGCTACATGTACGTTTTGTGGGCCCTTGATAAATTTCTGGCGAAGTCGAAACCAGTCTCTTGCATTTGCAAGCCAAGACCACGATTCGCCGCCACCTATCCGGACCAGCATTGCCAGTCTTTCGCAAAAGACCGGCCGCAAACCACAATCGCCCTGCTACATTTGCAGCCAAGGGCACAGCCCCTTCATCCAGCGGCCGATTAATCCAGTGGCTTAGCCGTTAGCGAGTAAAGGCCAAACACATCGTTGCCTGGAATCTCGTTTACGTTGTCTTGAAAGCCACCACCTGCGGGGAAGCCCGTGTTCAGGTAGCCATCTTTATTGAGGTCGCGATAGCCACGCACGCTGCCATCCGCAAACAGCAGGTTGCAGCTATTGCGATGTACAAATGCAAAGTCGCGATAATCCTGGCGAACTTCACGATTCCAAATCTGCCACCAGCCACCAGCACCTTCACGAGCTAGGCCACCAGAAAAGAACGGCGTTGCAAAGGCGTTACCACCTGTACCGGTGAAAGTCCGAACAGGACCAGGCGTAAAGGATCGAACCGTTAGCTCGCCCGCGTTGGCATCGCCAATCGACTGCGAAAGCGGAGCCAAGTTGACGTTGCCACCATCACCTAGCAGCGGAATAAAGCTTGCCGAAACCGAAGAGTCCGCTTGCGAAAGCCGCATCGGCCCCAGCGTTCCGCTGCGATAAAGTGCACTCGCACCACAGCCACCACTTGGCACCAAGTTTCCCCCTTGGTCCAGAACAACACCACCTCGCACCAAAAACCAACTGGCGGTGTAATTCGTGTTGTAGTGTTGCTTAAAAATCCGTTGCTCAACCAATTGACGACGCGATTCCGAAGCCGTTGGAAACGCCGCCGCAATATTGCGGCAAGGGTTTAGCTGAATCGTTCCATCAGGCAGCGTCTGCGGAGCCGTCCCAAGCACCGGCACACAAACCGCGCCACCAAAACCCGAGGCGTCCGCAGAGATCAAGTCGTTATAGGTCTCCGAAACACGTGAGGTGTTCGAGGGACACAGCATCTTGCCGACCGGTGTCCCTTGGTTCACCACATCAGCAACCCAGCCAATTTCCGTAACGCTTCCATCCTTCAGCCAGTCAAATGCACCCGTGCACAGCTGACCATTTTTTTGTTCCGCATTTCCCATCAATGCCACGCCAAGTTGACGTAGATTGTTTTGACAGGCCGAATTGCGTGCCGCCTCGCGAGCCATACTCAGCGCTGGCAATAGCAACGCCACCAGCAGGCCAATGATCGCGATGACCGTCAACATCTCCACCAGCGTAAAACCCGCCGCTGGCCGATTTTGCCCATTTACTCGTAGCTTCATTTTTTTCTCGTTCATGGCTCGTAGCCCTCCTGTTTCTATTAGACGGCCCACCTGTGACACGTCTGGTCCAGTCACCTGAACTCCACCGCCGATTTTCTTTTGGCGGATTTTGCGCCCTTATTTGCAACTAACATCTTCGTTAGGCGTGAAGTACGGATGAGACATCGGAGAACTTTCCGCTCAGCATTGCGTGAAGCGGCCGCGTAGGAAAAATGAAGAACTCGTGAAGGCCCGGCAGAATAGCCAATCAAATTACCCCACTTACCGAGTCAAACCTTTTCGAGCGATCTCCCATTTGCCCGATGGGCGATTAAAAACATTTGAAGGCTGTTTTTCCTTTTTCTCTTGGGAAATACGGCCATCCCGAGTAACCTTCGCTCACCGCGAACTGGCGACCGCGACACTCTCGTTTTGGGAAGTTACTTGGGGTCTTCAAGAGAACTCATCATGTGTGGAATCGTCGGTTACGTTGGCACCCAGCCCGCTGCGGAAATTTTGATCTCGGGACTGAGGCGGCTGGAGTATCGCGGATACGATAGTGCCGGAATCGCCACCCTCACTGGCGATCAAACCTTCCACATTGCGAAAGCGGTGGGAAAAGTAGATACGCTGGCGCAGCGCGTCAGCAAAACGCCGGTCCCTGGCTGGGTCGGAATTGGACATACACGCTGGGCCACCCATGGTCCTCCAACCGAAGCCAATGCGCATCCCCACGTGGGTGGTGATCGCGTTGTTGCCCTCGCCCATAATGGCGTGATCGAAAATTACGCCGTTCTCAAAGAGGCACTCCAGCAAGACGGTGCGATCTTTCAATCATCCACCGATACCGAGGTGGTTGCGCATCTGGTCGCCAGTGCGCTGCAAGCTTTAGAAAGTTCCTCTCGTCGTTTTCCGGGCGATGAGCCTTATGCCATCCTTGTGGCCGCCGTACGTGAAGCAACTTCGGTGCTACGTGGCACGTTTGGACTTGCCATCCTCTTTCGCGATTATCCCGGCGTCATCGTTGCAGCTCGCCAAGGGAGCCCATTAGTCCTGGGAATTGGCAAAGGCGAACACTTTTTGGCAAGCGATGCCTCGGCCTTGGCAGGACGAGTAGAAAAGATCGCCTACTTGGCCGACCATCAACTGGCAGTAATCACCGCAAGCACGCTAAAGGTCATCGACCGTGACCAACTTCCCGTACAGCACATCACGCACAAGTTGCAAGTCGATACCACGGATGTACAGCTCGGCTCGTATCCCCATTACATGCTCAAAGAAATCTATGAGCAGCCCGAGACTCTAGAAAACGCACTGCGGGGTCGTCTAAGCGATGATGATGCTACTGCCGTTTTTGGCGGCCTAAACTTACCGGCCCAAGAACTAGCCAAGGTAAACCGAATCCTGCTGACAGCTTGCGGCACCAGTTGGCACTCTGCATTGCTGGGTGAATACCTAATCGAAGAATTGGCACGAATTCCTGTTGAGGTGGAATACGCCAGTGAGCTTCGCTATCGAAATCCACCAATCGACAATGGCACACTCCTTTTTGCAATTACACAAAGCGGCGAGACGGCTGATACGCTTGCTGCACTTCGCGAAATCAAACGCAAAGGTCATCCTACCCTTGCCATTTGCAACGTCGTGGGCAGCACCATCGCCCAAGAGGCCAGTGGCGGCGTCTATTTGCATGCAGGCCCTGAGATTGGCGTTGCTTCCACCAAGGCCTACACTTCGCAGTGCATGACGCTCGCGCTCTTGGCCCTCTATTTCGGCCGTATGCGGCACCTTAGCTATGAAGCCGGCACTCGCCTGATCCATCAACTGCGACAAGTTCCCAAGCTCGTGCGTCAGACGCTGCAAACGCACGATGCCGTGCAACGCATTGCCGAGAAGTACGCCGGATGCAACAACTTTTTATACCTCGGTCGCCAAGTCAACTTTCCCACGGCACTGGAAGGCGCACTAAAGCTCAAAGAGATCAGCTACATCCACGCGGAGGGCTATCCTGCCGCTGAAATGAAGCACGGGCCGATCGCGCTGGTCGATGAGAAGACGCCCAGCGTGTTCATCATGCCGCAATCGGGCGTCTACGACAAAGTGCTTTCCAACCTTGAAGAGATCAAAGCCCGCAGTGGCCCGGTAATTGCCATCGCTCCCGAAGGAGACAAGCGAATTGCACAATTGGCCGACGATGTCATCTATGTGCCGCGGTGCGAAGAGGTGATTTCGCCGATGATCAATATCGTTCCGCTGCAATTACTGGCATACCACATTGCGGTACTGCGTGGCTGCGATGTCGATAAGCCACGCAACCTCGCCAAGAGTGTTACGGTCGAGTAACTCGCACAACAAAGGTTCGCTTAAGCAATCAGCGCATCGATCACCTTGCCGTGAATATCCGTCAAACGGAAATCACGACCGGCGTATCGGTACGTCAGCTTCAAGTGATCAAACCCAAGTAGCTTTAGCATGGTCGCATGTAGATCATGCACATGAACCGGGTTTTCGACAGCCTTGAAACCAAATTCATCGGTTGCCCCGTAAACCTGGCCCCCCTTCACGCCGCCCCCTGCAAGCCATGTCGTAAAGCCCCAGTGATTGTGATCGCGGCCATTGATTTTGCCCGCATTAGAACCAGCTTGCGGCAATTCAACCGTCGGCGTACGGCCAAACTCTCCGCCCCAAAGGACAAGGGTCTCTTCAAACAGGCCAAGTCGCTTTAGGTCGGCAAGTAGTGCTCCAATCGCTTGGTCACACTGCTTGGCCAAATTGCGATGCTGCACTTCGATATCATCGTGGCTATCCCAAGGTTGCCCTTCACCATGCCACACCTGCACAAATCGCACACCACGTTCAATCAGACGGCGAGCAATCAAAATCTGCCTGGCTTGGACACCCGGCCCATAAGCATCGAGCACTTCTTTTGTTTCACGTGAAGTATCAAATGCTTCCGCAGCTTCGCCTTGCATCCGATAGGCAAGTTCAAATGATTGAATCCGCGACTCTAATGCTGGATCGGCCGCATGCTTCTTGGCATGCATCGCATTTAGCTTTGTCAGCAAATCCAACTGCTTACGCTGAGCTTCTGGAGGCAGATAATTATTGCGAACGTTCTCAATCAGCTTTTCAATATCGGTGTGAGCCGGATTGATGTAGGTTCCTTGAAAGACACCCGGCAGAAATGCCGATTGCCAGTTCTGTTGACCGCAAATTGGATAGCCGTTGGGAACCATCGAAATGAAGCCCGGCAGGTTTTGATTCTCGGTCCCCATTCCATAGGTGAGCCAAGATCCAAAGCTTGGACGGACTTGCCGCGATTCGCCGCAGTTCATCAGCAACAGCGACGGCTCATGGTTGGGAACATCGGCATGCATCGAGCGAATGACCGCAATATCATCGATGTGCTTGGCCGTGTTGGCAAACAGCTCGCTCACTTCGATACCGCTTTGCCCGTACTTCTCCCATTTAAAAGGGGACGGGAATGCCGCACCGGTTTTTCGTTCCGTTGCCAAACGCACAGGAATTTCTTTCCCCGCGTACTGCTCCAGCGAGACCTTGCGATCAAACGTATCCAGGTGCGAAGGTCCACCGTTCATGAACAGATGGATTACTCGCTTGGCCTTGGCAGGAAAATGCGGCGCACGGGCCGCAAGCGGGCCGCCAACGGGAGCTGCCGAAGCTTCCGGTGCAGGAGATTGTCCGCGGGCCTCATCCGCCAAGAGGCCGGCAAGCCCAACCAGCCCCATTCCCATGCCCCCTCGGGCGAGCATTTCGCGGCGTGTTAGCATCGGATCCATCATGATCAAACCCTACGTTTCTATTGCCTTAGCCAAAACCAAAACCAGTCGCAAAACTTACCTAGTCAACAAACAGGAACTCATTGGTCCCTAGAAGTAACTGGCAATACTGCTGCCATGGGTTCAGCTTAATCTTCTCTCCATCACGATCCGCCACCGACTGCACATACTCTTTTCCTAGCGTGCGTTCTTCTTCGCTAGGGTTTCGTCCAAACACCAATCGATAAAGGGCTTGGACCTTGTCATCATCACTAGCAGCACTAGCAACTTCTGGCCGTTCCAGCAGCTTCTTGGCTTGATCGACCGCCAACGACGAGTTCAAAAAGAACAAGGCCTGCTGGGGGACGCTCGTATTGGGACGCAGCGCGGTGCTTTGATCGGGACTTGCCAAATCAAACACCCGGAAGAACCCGGGCAAGTCTTGCCGATCCAAATAGGCATACACAGCGCGACGGTGAGAGTAAGTCCCCCCCGTCAACATCACAGGCTGGCCTCCAATGCGCAGATCTAACTGGTCGGCCGCTGCCAACAGGTTATCACGCATCGGCTCCATCTCGAGACGACGAACATTCATGCGCCACAGCAGACGATTTTCCGGATCAGCCGCACGAGCCTCAGGACGATCAGCGCTCGATTGCCGATAAGTGGAGGAGCTCAGAATCTGCCGATGCAGGTCCTTCAGCGAGCCCCCCTGCCGCAGCAATCGATCTGCCAAATAGTCCAAAAGTTGCGGATGGGTCGGTGGCGCACTTCGTACGCCAAAATCACTGGCCGTGACGACCAGCCCCATTCCAAAATGCTGTTGCCACATGCGGTTGACCATCACACGGCGCGTAAGTGGGTTGCTAGGCGAGACCAGCGCTTCCGCCAATTCAAGCCGACCACTTCCCTTCTTAAAGGGCTGGCGTTCGTTGCCCGTCAAAGCGACCAAAAACTGCCGTGGGACATCTTTCCCGGGCCGGCCGGGGTTGCCGCGAAGTAAGACCTTTGGTGCAAAGAGATCGGGCTTGTCTTCCATGATCATGGCACGAGGAGGAGCAGCGGGCGAAGTTGCCACCCATCGATCGACTTCCACTTCGACTCGCTTCCGCATGTCGCGAACTTCGCGATTGAAGAAGTTGACGATCTCGGCCGGTGGCAAATCGGTGGGTGAGCCAGCGGCCACCAGCACTTCGGCCAGCATTCGATCCGCGGGGTCCATCTTGGCGAGGACTTCTTCATTGGCTCCTGCCGACTGCCAGGCAACATAGGCTGCTTTAATGACCTTGCCATACAGCTTGGGGACATCAAATCGCGTTTGAACCGGCTCGGCCAAAAAGGCCGCCTTCAGCTTGGGATGAATCTGCCCTGGTTCTAGTCCCTCTGGCCGTTGCAGGATCTTGGCGATCACTTCGCCAGACTTTCCAGGGAAGTCGCCAGGAGGGAGCGGAGTCAATTCAGCCCACAAAGACCACAGCGCTGAATCATTCTTGGCACGTTCGCCAAGATACTTTTGCCAACGATCAACCACCTTGCGATTCAAGTCATGCGGGCTGGTCGAAATGAAGTTCAGCGTCGCCAATACCGCTGAGCTCCGGCTCGCTGGCGAGTGAACGTGCCAAATAATCGGCAACTTGTTGGCGATAACGCTCAATCAATTCGAGCCGTTTATCGACATCAAACTTGGTGACAGCGTCACGTCGCTTTTTCAGTTCAGCCTCATACGCTTGGTATTCGGCCGTCTGCTGCGGACTTCCAATCAAAGGCAGCTCGCCCGGCTCACGACTGCTCGCAAACACGCCAAATAGCGAATAGTAATCCTCCGCAGGAATTGGGTCGTACTTGTGATCGTGGCAGCGGGCACAGGTAACGGTGAGCCCCAACAAGCCGCGAGTCACCACGTCAATTTGATCATCCATGTCATCATGGAAGTTGTTGAACTTGCGCCCGTCGTCAAAAAGCCCATGGCAGCCAATTCATCACGATGCGAATTGGTTGGCAATTGATCCGCCGCCAACTGGTACTTTACAAAGTTCTCAAACGAGATGTCTTGATTGAGGGCGGAGATCACCCAGTCGCGATAGGTATACGAATAAGGATAACGGCGATCCGCTTCGCCAAAGGTATAGCCCTTGGTGTCTGCGTATCGTGCTACGTCCAACCAGTGCCGCCCCCAACGCTCTCCATATCGAGGGGAAGCCAGCAAACGATCCAGTTGTCGTTCGTACGCATCGGGACTGGTGTCGGCCGCAAACGCTTCGAGCTCTTCGTAGGTCGGCGCAATACCTGTCAGATCGAGTGAAAGACGTTTCAGCAAAGTCCGTGGATCAGCAATGGCCGATGGCGTTTGTCCTGCTTCGCGCAGCTTCTGAACGATGAAGGCATCGATAGGACCATGCGCCCAACTGGCCCAATCCCCCAAGGGCGGAACTTCTGGAGCGACTACAGGCTGAAATGACCACTGCGATTTGCGAGCAGCGTCTACTCGCTCGGGCATGCCCAGGGTAGCAGTCGCGCTGGCTGCACTTTGAGGCCAAGGAAGCCCCATATTGATCCACTGCTTAAAGACAGCAATTTGATCATCCGGCAGTTTCGTCTCCGGCGGCATCTTCGTTTCGCCGATGTGGTTAATCGCCTTCCATAGAAGGCTGTTTTCCGCCTCACCAATCACAACCGCCCGCTCGTTACTAATGCCTCCCTTTAAAACCGCTTCGCGTGAATCCAGCCGCAGGCCCGATTCTTGCTTTTTGTCGGCATGGCATTCCCAGCAACGAGAAGCCAGTACCGGCCGCACCTTCTCTTCAAAGAAGCGCTCTTGCTCAGGCGTTACGGGAGCATCGGCAGCAAGGGCCGGGCTTACGGCAACCGTCATCGCCAGCAAAAGCATTCGCATGCTTAGCCAAACGAGAGGATGGACTGCGGACCTAGCAGAATCAGCAGGCACGAACATGGTCATCTCCGAATACCTCAGGCCGACCGTTAGAAAAGAGTCGTCAGGAGGGAGTAAATCGCGGTGGGCTTCATCGGCGGGAGGGGCGACAAAGCGATTTTTGCGTCGCTCTGCCGGACTCCTCCATTATTGCTTAAAATGCGGTCCAAGGCCAGTCACTTACTTGCCACACCCTTGACTTGCCCCCTCTACTAGTTACACCGTGCCCGCTTTATGAGCAGGGCTTGGTAGAGAAAGGGAAATGGTTTTCCTGGGTGGGCCACCCTGAATACCGAAGTCTCCTAAGTTTTTCTTCCTATGACGAGCAAACATATTCTGGTGGTCGAGGATGAGCGACATCTCGCCATCGGCATCAAATTCAATTTGGAAGCCGAAGGCTACCGGGTGACAACGGTTGGCGATGGCCCTAGCGCGCTCAACCTGCTGGAAAAAAACGACAGCGATATCGACTTGGTCATCTTGGACCTGATGCTTCCCGGGATGAGCGGTTACACCGTTTGCGAATCGCTTCGTTCTGCCGGTTGCGATGTTCCGGTTTTGATGTTGACTGCTCGAACGTTGCCAGAAGATCGAACACGCGGCTTTGATGTTGGCACGAATCAGTACCTTGCCAAGCCGTTTGATCTGGAAGAGTTGCTAAGCCGTGTCCGCAACCTTTTGACGCATCATCATCGTCGGCATCAGTTGCCACGCAGCATGCCCAAGGAACTAACCACCTTTTCCTTCGGCCCGTTCCAGCTGGACTTTTCCAAGTTCGAATGCGCACAAGATGGCAAGTCGCAACAGCTCACGAAACGTGAATGGGAATTGCTGCAATACTTTGTCGAGAACCAAGGAAGGTTGATTCCACGACAAGAGCTACTCGAGAATGTGTGGCAGATGCCAGGACACATTCACACCCGTGCACCGGATCAGTTCATCTTGCGTTTGCGCAAGATCTTTGAGGCAGATCCGACCAACCCGAAGTACCTTCTTACCATCCGAGACCTGGGCTATCGCTTTGTTCCCAATCCTGATGGAGTATCGGAAGGAACGGGCACCAGTGAGAACGCTGGTTCTGAATAAGCGACTTGCGTTTCGCGTCGCCTAACGTGGACTACTTCAGGGAAAGCTTTTGCTTTGTCTGGACAAGGTCCAGTGCAAGTGCGCCCAGCACATCATCCTCTTCGCCATCGACAAGGGACGAATCGTCGGCAGCTGAGAGGGCCGCAAACGTTCCAAGGTCTGGTGACGTTGATGAGGAAAGGCTACCGGCCGTCAGTTGTGCCTCGACAGGTGCTGCCAAGCAGCTGCCACAGGTGCAACCGCCACGGTGTGGATCCAGCAGCGAGAGGTCTTGGTTTCCGCTGAAGAACCCAGCCGCACGATAGGCATTGGCGAGTGCTTTGGAATCGCCAGCACTGTTTAGCAGGGCGAGCGTTCCCGAGAAAATATCCGCCGACGACGTTTGGCTAGAGGCTTCACCGCTGGCAAGAGGTGCGGACAAAGTCTTCGTAGACGACAAGTGGACCGCCGACGAGATTTCACCGGAGCTTGTGCTAGTTCCACCAGTTCCGGACGAACCTCCACCGCTTGGGACTGACAACGTAAAGAACGGCGAGGATGGAGGCTGATTGAGGAAGTTGATCACCATCAACGCATCGATCGGCGAGCAAGAACCATCGCCATTCACATCTAGCAACGCATCCAGCGCGCCTGGCACACCTGCCAACGGCGTTGGATTAGGATTGGCATTGATCCAGTTAATGGCAGCCAATGCGTCGACGGGCGAAACGGCCCCATCGCGCGTGATGTCCAGCGGATTGGCTGGATTACGCCAAGCATTAGGAACGATACGGAATCCAAAGTTCAGGTTATTCACTTGGGCAAAGTTCACCACCTGCACCAAGTGATCAACGGTCTGAGGGAATGTCTGCTGATAGTAGTCTTGCTGAACCGCATGGACGACATAGGTACCGGGACCTAAGTTCGCAAAGGCGTAGCGGCCGGTGCTATCCGTAACGGCAGTCGTTTCAGAACCCCAAGCCAAGTTATCCAGCACAACCGAAGTACCGGCATGACCAAAGGCGACGATGTAAGAAATATCCCCTTCGGCACGCGTGATGGTCAGCGTTCGCTTATCGCCTGAGGCAATCAAATCGGTGGTGACCCGGTCGAGCAAGCGATTGTGAATGTCGTAAGCTTCTAGCCGGCCAAAGCTGCCGGTACCGGTGCCATACACATCGATGCTGGCCGTGGAAGTGACCGTGTCAAAGCCGGCGCGAAAACGCCGAGCCGTCGACCAAAGGTCTGTCGTTCGTGCTTGTTCGATGCTGTCGTTAGCAAATGCACGTCCGGCCGTCGAAGCCGAGAAGGAGAGTTTGGAATAGACACGGCTATTGGCGCTGTCGGTTCCGAAGGAAGCCAGCGTCACGCCCTGCGAAGTGGTGTCGATCAATAGTCCGGACGAAGTGCCGTCCGCGCTAAGTGTGTGACGAAGGTTCAACGCCCCACCCAGTTGGTCCACCAGGGACACATGCCAACCGGCAAGGCCAACTTCCCCGGGATTCCAATCACCCGACGTATTCAGATCATTAAAGAAATAGCCGCTGATCCCCTGCTCTTCTGTGGGATAAACGGGCTGCGTGAAATTGTCGGTAAAGATCTCTGAGGAAACATTCGTGCGGGTATCAAAAGTACGAATCCGCAACGATGTTGTGCCAACGCTAATCGGAATATCGAGGTTCAAGTTGACCGAGTAGGCATTGTAGGAAGCGATCGGCATCCAGGGGCCATTGTTCTCGGAGTATTGAGCCAAGCGAACTTTGTTGATCGTGATATCGTTTTGCAACGACTCTGGATTTACATTCTGTAGCGTTTGGACCTGCGAGCTACCTTGGAACGTATACGAGCGTGAGTTTGCATCAAAAGTGCCATAGCCCGTTAACGAAAACGGAACATCGAGCACATCAAAAATGCCGTCGTTATCTGAATCCTTCCAGCCAATCATTTCTAGCGAAGGAGTGCTGCTGGTGTGCGAAGTGAACGCATTTTGCAGCGACGTTCCACCCGACATGATGCTATCTTCCGGCGTAAAACTTCCGGAAGGATTCGCGTTTGTGTTGAAGGTGTTGTAATAGCCGCGATGGCGGTTGTACCAAGTGCTGGTACGGTCGTATTCGTCCAAGGCCCAGAATTGGTGCCCAATTTCGTGCGCTACCGTGCTTTCGGGACGCGAAGCCGGCATCACAATCGCTACGCCACCTGCATACGCGTAGGAAAGCCGGAAGCCTGTAGTGTTAGCCGGCGGCGGAGCAAACATTCCATCCGCATCTTTTTCATCGTTGACGACGAAAATCGCAAACGACCAATCCGCATTATGCTCTAAACGCTTCGCATTATTAAATGCCTTGAGGTCGCCGATAAAGCCGGACTGCGACTCTCCCGTAGCTGCTCCGGCGAAACCGGCTTGGGCGAGGAAGTCGTAAACGTAGTTCCCAAAATCACCCGACCAACGAGCAATCGGTTCATAGCCTGTATGAACCGGGCTATCGGCGTAGGTGAAGTCGAACTGAAAATTCAGCAGCCCCGAGGGAACAGTAGGAAACTCGTTTTGCAGCGTGTCCTTCCACCAGTTGGCACCGTTCATGATCTTCTGCTTTACCGCAGAGATCTGGCTGGCCGTCCAGTTTTCATCCAGGCCGGTGCTGCTGAGATCATCATGGGGCGCCATCGTGCTGTCAGACTCTAGCAACACGAGATTGACAACAACATCGCCCAACATGTACTCGCCCGTATCATCGGGCATGGCACCAAACGGAAGGGAGGCAAGTAGATTGCGTGTTTCGAGTGTTTCAATTCCAGCGGCAAGTCGACGAAAACGCTGAGCATCGGCGCGACGCTTGGTCGCAGCCAGACGGCTTGAAAGGAGAGAACGTCGACGAGCGCGGTTGCCAATGCCGCGCATGCCAAGTGATTGCTGGTTGGAATCGTCCATCATCACAGTTTTCTGCCGCTATTGCCTACTTGCGAAACGCTCAGCAGAAAGACGTTCGAATGAACGCCCCTGCCAAGGGGAGATGACCGCCGCAAACTTTTCTGTTCCGAATTATCACTAACCGAACTCTGCAAGAGGCGAAGCAAATTCCTGAAGGCGCCTCTTCCTTCAAAACAGCTTCACATCATTTACCTTCCAAGGCCTCTCGTAAGCAAAAGCAAACCAAATGTTCAGGCTTGCAAACGCGGGCGAGAAGTTTTTCCCTCGAACGTAAAGGTCCATCGTAGTTGGCCCACCCTAAAGCGCCAAGGATTTTGTGCGCACGGATTGCCAGGTGTTCATTAGACGCCGCTGCTGAGCCCAAAGGTTCTGGCTTTTTGGGAATAATCGCTTTAATCCCACCCCGCAGTGGACGGCTGATACCCTGCGAAGCAGCGCCAGAACAACAAAAAAGCGTCGCAAGCACTTAATAAATAAGCACTTGCGACGCCAAAGCTTAATTAGCCAGCAGCGAAATGGCTATTTCTTCTCGGCAGCAGCCTTCTGCTCGGCCGCTCGCTTTTCGAGGGCAGGAGCTAGACCGACTGCTCCCTCCTTACCACTAGGGACTGTAAAAGTGGCACGCTGGAACGCGTCGCCAATCGGTTCTACCCTGCCCCCTAAATGCTGGGAAAGGAAGGCTTCCGTGATGGCATAAAACGCGAAACGATTTTCAGGACGGGCAAAGCCGTGCCCTTCATCTTGGAACAAGACGTAGGTCACCGGGATCTTTTTGCTGTTCATGGCCTTTACGATCTGGTCAGCCTCGGCCTGCTTCACGCGTGGGTCGTTTGCTCCCTGGCCGATCAGCAGTGGACGCTGAATCTTATCGACCGAATTGAGCGGCGATCGCGAGTTAAGGAACTTCACCCCGTCCTCGGTTGAAATATCGCCGACGCGAAGTTTCATCACGGGCATGTAAGGCATCCAGTAAGGAGGTGGATTGCTGAGCAAGGTGACCAGGCTTGATGGACCGACAATATCAACGCCGCAAACAAAGACATCCGGCGTTACCGTCAAACCGACAAGCGTTGCATAGCCGCCGTAACTGCCACCCATGATGGCGACCTTTTCCTTGATGGCGATCTTGTTATCGACAGCCCAGTTCACGGCGTCGATCAAGTCGTCATGCATCTTGCCGGCCCACTCTTTGTTGCCCGCATTGATGAAGTTCTTGCCAAAGCCAGTGCTACCGCGATAGTTGACAGCCAAAACGGCATAGCCACGGTTTGCTGAGCAATTGATGCTCTGGATCGTAGCCCCAATCGTCACGTGCCCAAGGTCCACCATGCACATTGAGAATAAGTGGCACTGGCTTGTTGGGACGGCCGTCGCCATCGGGATCGCTTTCCTTAGGCAGCGTCAGATAGCTCACCAAGTTGAGTCCATCACGCGACTTGATAATGACAGGATGCATCTTTACCAAGGGGAGCTTTTCCAGTTCGCGATTGCTCGTGAAGAGGAACGAGGCCTTCTTGGCTGGACGATCATACAAGTAGAAGCGAATCGGCCCATTGTCCATGATGTAGGCCACATTCCAGCGTGTATCATCCTGCGTACGGCTGGTGATTTGGATTTCGCCATCGGCAACCGTCTTGAGGTAATCAAAGTCGGCTTGGATCGCAGGGTCGAGAATCTTCCACTGCGTGCGATCGTAGGTAAAGCTGACCGCTTGAATGTTCTTTTCGGTGGGATGTGCTAGTGCACCACTGAGGTCGGCCTTGGGATCTTCGGCAATCAGCTTCTCTTCGCCGGTTTTAAGATCGACCGACTTTAGGGCGGCCGTATCACGACCACGGCTATCAAGCATGTAGAGGATGTTTCCGGTTTTGTCGAAGCCTGCTGGATGGGTCGTCATCTGGTCCAGCGGGTCAATCTCCATAAACTTTTCAAAGCCTCCTTTGCCGTCGGCCTTGAGGAAGACCGTTCCGCCGGTCGGCGTGTAGTCCATCGCAAAGCGAATGACATAGTCATCATCCACCATGTACCCGGCTACGCCTGGGTTTTCTTGCACGAGCTTCTTTTCACCGGTGGTGATGTTGATTTTGTAGATGTCGTGGTACTGACGCTCGCCACGATCATTGATGCCAACCAAGATTTCTTCGGGGAACTTCTCGCTGGTTCCTTCGATTTGGGCAGCAATTTTTTCAATCGGAGTAAGGTCAATCGTTTTGCCCGTCTTCAGGTTGATGCTGTAGACGTGATTGTCTTCGTCACCATTTTTGTCTTGGGTATAAAGAATGTGCTCACTGGTGAAGGCCCAGTCAAAGTTGATGATGCCGCGATGCGTATCAAACGTGATTGGCTTGGCTGCTGCAGGATCTTCTGCAGGACCCAGCCACACATTCAGCACGCCTTTGACAGGCGCTACATAGGCAAGTTGCTTTCCGTCAGGGCTAAGGCGAGCGCGAGCCTTCTCGGGATTGCCAAAGAATGCCTTACGAGGAACAAGTGGCGTTGCTGCCATCTTTTTGTCTGCAGGTGGATCAGTGGCCAAGGATGTCTGGATGCAAACGAGCATCCCCAAGCACGCTGAGCAAAAGGCGATATCGCGACACAAACGGAAGCAGGTGCAGCATAGTTATTTTCCTCGAAGCGTCAGCAAGTTGCAGGGCACAGGGGAGCCCGATTTAGCGTGGCGACATGGCCCGCACGATGCCCCTCATGCAGGGCAATCTACCACAGTCGATGGTTTTTCGCCTACTACGGAAATCCGAAATGGCGACCTGACGAAGCGCGGCGTGCTGCAGCAAAAACTCGTGTTGTTTCGCGAAATCGCTTTGGACTAGAATCTCTGGCCGCTAGGTTTCCCCGCAGAGCTTGGCTGAGAAGACTTCTACATATCCGCTTGGATCATTTCAGGGAGGAAAGACCCATGGGAGCTGCAGCGAAGCAGACCTATCACATTAATTATCAGCCGGCCCAACCGCCGTCTTACCCAACGACCTTTCCCATTTCGCCTGTGGTTGCCGTGACTTCCTCCGGCCCTGCAGCGCAGGAAACGACTAGCGACTACGTGCGCCAAGGCCGCGAAATCCTACGGATTGAAGGGCAAACACTACTGAACGTGGCTAATCACCTGGGCGAAGATTTTGGCCGGGCGATTGACCTCCTTTCCAACTGCCGTGGCGGTGTCATCCTCATCGGGATGGGAAAAGCCGGGCTCGTGGGACAAAAGATTGCGGCCACACTGGCCTCGACGGGAACTCGCGCTCACTTTGTACATCCTAGCGAAGCGATGCATGGCGACCTTGGCCGGCTACATCGAGATGATATTGTGCTCGCCCTTTCCTACAGTGGCGAGACCGAAGAAGTGACTCGGATGATCCCTTCGCTACGTACGATTGGCGCAACGCTTATCGGCATCACGGGTAATCCACAAAGCACGCTTGGCCGCAACTGCCGTGTAGTGCTGGATTTGGGCTCCATTCGCGAAGCCTGTCCGCTGGGTCTTGCTCCATCGGCCAGCACAACCGCGATGCTAGCGCTGGGGGATGCGATTGCACTCGTTTTGAGCCGAAAGCGTCACTTTAGTGCCGATGACTTTGCTCGCTTGCACCCAGGTGGTGCACTTGGACGACGTTTGGCCAAGGTAGAAGACGTGATGCGTCCGCTGGCTGAATGCCGCTTGGCCGAAGAGACCCATTCCTTGCGTGAAATCTTGGTGGCACAAAGCCGTCCAGGGCGTCGTACGGGAGCCATCATGGTGGTTGATCGCCAAGGGAAGCTAAGTGGTATCTTTACCGACAGCGACTTGGCACGCTTGCTGGAAAGTCGGCGTGAATCGGCGATTGATGGTCCTGTCAGCAACGTGATGACCCGTTCACCCCGCGCGGTGACGGTGGGCTCGCGCCTTTCATCTGCCTGCGACATGCTTGCCCAGCGCAAGATCAGCGAATTGCCCGTAGTCGATGGTGAAGGACGTCCGGTCGGGCTGGTCGATATCACCGATATCGTCTCGATTCCTACAGAAGAGGAAGCTCCAGTAGAACGTGTTGTAGAAGGCCCAACCCAGCTCAAGGTTGTCAGCCCGCCTAACTATTCCCCGGTCTACTATCCAGCCGCCACAACGTTTACGCCGGTTCAGGTCCCTGCTCCGACTTACACGAACTATACGCCGGTGACTGCGGTATACCCTACCCAGTTCCAAGGGGGCGTTGTGCCAGTAACGCAGTATCAACCGGCACATTATCAGCCACCCCACTATCAAACGGTCTACTATCCAACGGCCAAGCGAGAAGCCACGGTGGAGCGGCGTGAAGAACCTCGCGCGGCCGAGCGTGACACTTACTGGGTCACCGACCACCATCTCGATTCGTTTTGGGACTAGTTCCCAGCAAATCGTAATCGTGCCCCTGAGAACGCCTCAATAGCGGACCAACAATCGCCTAACCACCTGCCGTTTCCTCTGGCAGGTGGTGCCGCTTTTTGGTACCAGGACCTTGAAACGAGGCCCTGTTGCTAGTTTTGGCGGCTTGCAAACGAGTCTGCTAAGCAGTGGCACATTTGCCTAGCCAAGGTATTTTGCCATTCCAGGTGGATTCTGAACCCTTTCGTGGTAATGCGCGTATATGAATTTGACCGACCGCTGTCAGCAAGTGGAATTGATCCTGTCCGACGTCGATGGCGTGCTGACCGATGGTGGCATTCTGTATGACAACCAAGGGATCGAAATCAAGAAGTTCCACATTCGTGATGGCCTGGGGATCAAGCTTTGGCAACGGGCGGGGTTTCGCTTTGGCGTGCTGACAGCGCGTAGCTCTCATATTGTGAAGGTACGTGCGGCCGAACTAGGCGTCGATATTGTGCGCCAAGGTTTCGAAAACAAACTTCCTGCCGCTAAAGAAGTGCTCAAGCAGTTGGGACTGCGCACGGAACAGGCATGCTTCATTGGGGACGATCTAACCGACCTACCTGTGATCCAGCATTTCGGGCTAGGGGTTGCTGTTGCCGACGCAGCTGCTGAGGTGCGAGCCATTGCAACCCATGTAACGCGGGCTGCTGGGGGCCAAGGGGCGGTTCGCGAGTTGATCGAGACAATTTTGCGGGCAAAAAACCGCTGGGATGATTTGGTTCAGACGTACTTAGACGCTAGTCGTTCGTAGGGTCCTTCGGTGACGCGGCGACAACTAGCAATGCTTGGGCAATCGAAGATGAAACATTTGAGAACTTTACAGGGTGGATGGCTTTCGTCGTAGGCTGAGTGGGCGTGGCACACTTTCGGAACTATTTGACGGCGTTGGTGGGCGTACTGCTCCTCTGGGGAGCGTATTCCTTTGCCCTTGCGCCGATCCTAGTTCCCACCCGTACGATTCGAAGCTCCAATGCACCCATTGCAGAACCAGGCGAAGAATCCCCATTACCTGGTTACGATTTCACAGGACTCTTTCCGGAAGATGCTTGGGAACTCAAACAACCCAAGGTCATTGAAACCAGCCAGTGCACGTTGCTTCTGAAAGATTACTCTACGGGTAACGACGGAAGTTTGCTGCTGAAGCCTTGCACGCTGATCTTTTATGTCGAGCAAAAGGGAGCCAAGGACGCCGCTGGAGCGCCGGTTGCCAAACGGCCCGTAGTGCTGCGTGCTCCTAACGGGGCTGAATTGATGTTTGATCGCCCTTTGAATCTGGGGCAAGCAGACATTGGGCGGCTGATTGGTGGCAAGCTCACAGGACAAGTGTCAATCTTTAGCCCAGCGACCTCTCCCACCAGTGATGATGCTCTCAACCTGACAACTCGCAATATCACGCTGGACAAACTGCGCGTTTACACGCCGCATGAAGTCGACCTGCGATATGGCAAAAGCTACGGACGTGGACAGGACTTGACGATTGAGCTGGCCCCGAATGAGGCGGCCAATACGCGAGGTAGCCGCGCCCCAACCTTCAGCGGCATTCGGCTGTTGCAACTTGCACACGTAGAACGTTTGCACTGGGAATCTTCTCGGTCTAGCAACCCTTCGGCCCCGGCCTATTCGTCGCGGCCGGCACCTCCCAAGAGCTTTATGGCAACGCTGGGACAACGCCCTGGCAAGGAATCGGATCCACCGGTTGAAATTCGTTGTCAGGGGGCAATGGTCATCGACTTCGAGCAACAGGTTTGCTTGCTCGACGACCGAGTGCAAGTCAATCGGGTTTATCGCGAAGGCCCGCCGGATGAAATGACCTGTCAGCGTCTGCAAGTCCATCTGGCAGATAAGAAATCGGTCGATGCAGCCGCAGCGGCAACGCCACCAACTGATGTCTCCAAGAATGCGAAAGACCCACTATCATCTATTGAAGCCTTCGTCGCAGTGGGCAGCCCCAACAACCCTGTAGTATTCCACTCGCCGCAGATGCAGATGCACGCGGTTGCCAACACGTTTCATTATCAGCCGCGCAACCGCCGGGTGGTTCTGGACTCGGGCACGGAAAAGGGCCAGGTCCAACTGAAGTATGAAAACTCTTCCCTTCAGGCCAAGCTGGTGGAATACCGACTGCCTCTGCAGGGAATGCTGGGAGAACTCAACGCCAAGGGACCGGGCCGACTGGAAATGATACCGCCGGGCAAGTCGGGGGGCCGCCCCTTGGTTGCCACTTGGCAAGACCGACTAACCCTTGAACCTGCCAAGCAAGGACACTTGCTCTCTTTCCATCAACAAGCCCTGATCGTGATGGATGGAAACTCTCGGTTTGCTGCGGAGAAGCTCTTTGTTTGGGTCAATGAGCAAGCATCGCCCCAAGGCGCAGGCCAAATGCCGATGGTGACGCCTGACCGCATGTTGGCCACGGGGAATGTCGATGTGGCATCACCACAACTGGATGTGAAGACCAAGCGATTGGAAGCATGGTTCATTGATCCACCCATCCAAGAACCTAGCCATGCACCCACTCGCATCGGAGAACCGGGGGCAGTAGGTCGTGCGCCCGCCAATCCTGGCGTAGAAGACGACCTTGTTCAGCCCGTTGGTGGAACGGAAGAGATTGGCGCCCCACCTCCAACACCTCCCAAGCAAAAGTACGCGGTGCAGGGTGACCTTGTACAAATGAACCTACTACGGGCGAGTACTTCGGCGGTGAATGCCGCCGCCAGTCAGCCACAGGTTGAAGACCTAACCATTCGCGGCGCGGTAGAAGTTAATGAGATCTCCGTCGAACCAGCAGCCAATGCAGGTGCCTTACGTGTATTGGCCGATTCCGTCACCCTTCGCAAAGGCTCCACCCCAGAAGCGCTAATGACCATCGCTGGCAACCCGGCACAGGTTTCTGCTCGGGGACTTTCCTTGGCTGGGGGCAAGATCCATCTGCATCGCGGCAAAAACAGCGTTTGGGTCGATGGGCCAGGCGAGGCTGCTTTGCCATTCCCCCAAGACAGTAAACGTTCCATTGAAACGCCGATGGCGAATACATCCTCTCGGGTCCAAATCACTTGGCAAGGTGGTCTTACATTTGATGGCCAAAAACTACGGCTGGAGCGGAATGTAGAGACCCGCACTGAGACGCAGTTCATTGCGGCCGAAACGCTCGACATGGAACTGGTGAATCGGATCGACTTTGCCAGCCTATCGGGCCCCATGGCAGGCGGTCCGATTTCCAACGCGAATGATACTACCGTTCATCGTTTACCGAGCAGTAACGTAGTCTCTGGTGCGGCTGGCGATGGGCTGGGCATTCAGCAGATGCTGCCAGGCAATTCGGGCATTGGCGACGTCAAGTCGATCCATTTGACCGGCGAGTCCGGGGTGCGTGTGGAGAGCATCTCTTTGGACCCACTTGGGCGACAAATCTCTTTTGACACGCTTACGTCAAGAACTGTTAACTTCCAGCCACAATCCGGCAGCCTGCGTGCCGAGGGACCTGGCGAAGTGACGTCGGTACGAATTGGGATGCCTGTCGATCCGACAGCCGGCGCCAACAATGTGGCCCCTGCTGATGCAAGCAAGTTGACATTCCTGGGGATCAAGTTCCTGGGAGAGATTGTGGGTGATACTAATCGCAGCCATATCAGCTTCCAAAACCAGGTCGAAACCGTCATGGGAGAAGTCACCGACTGGCATCAGCGAATCAATTCCACGCGTGTAGAAGACCTCGGTGAACGAGGGGCAGTAATGTACAGCGACTTCCTCGACATCGTAGAGATGAAGCTGGCACATGGGCCCAAATGGGTGGAACTGAACGCTCGTGGCAACACGCGTGTCGACGGCAAGTCGTTCACCGCTCGGGCGAACCGAATTGGCTACGTCTCCAACAAAGATCAGCTGGTCCTCGAAGGGGACGGCCGAACCGATGCGGAACTTTGGCATCGCTCTAGCCCCACCAGCAATCCTTCCCATGTTGCGGCTCGCAAAATCACGTTCCGACGCACCAACAACTCTCTGGAAGTCGACGGAGGCAAGGTGCTAGACATTGGCAGCTTGCCCCCTAGCAGCATTATGCCACCACGCAGATAGTACGACGGTCGCCGCGAACGTAGTGGCTTCGTTACAACCAAGGAATGGTCCCATGAGTTTGACGGTGGGAAGTGTTTGCGAGTTTCTCGATACGTTTGCGCCCCCTGCCCTGGCGGAAGAGTGGGACAACGTCGGTCTGCTGGTTGGTGACCGTTCCCGAGATGCCTTGCGCATCATGACATGTCTTACGGTCACTCCCCGCAGTGCCCAAGAAGCGATGGAAGAGAAGGCCGACTTGATCGTCAGCCATCACCCATTGCCGTTTAAGCCGTTCAAACGACTGACGACCGACAACACCGCAGGAGACCTCTTGTGGAAGCTGATTGGAGCGGGCATTAGCATTGCGAGCCCTCACACATCTTTCGACTCAGCAGCACAAGGCATCAATCAGCAATGGTGCGACTTCCTAGGGCTAACTGATGTAAAGCCGATCCTTCCCATCGGCCCCAAGGGAAGCGAAAGCATTGCACACTTGGGAAGTGGGCGACTGGGCACTTGGCCTAGCGGTGGAAGCCTTGAAGACCTTGCCCAGCTCGTGAAGAAAAAGCTTCAGCTTTCGACGCTGCAGGTCGTTCCTCCTGCCGGCAAGAAGCTATCCAAGATCGCCGTCGCCTGTGGCAGTGCGGGCTCTTTCCTAGAACCAGCACGCAAGGCGGGCTGCGACTGTTTGATCACCGGCGAGACTTCCTTCCACACGGCACTAGAAGCAGAAGCGTGGGGAATGGGGCTGGTACTGGTGGGACACTATGCCAGCGAACGATTTGCCGTCGAGACTCTAGCGAAGGTTTTAGGCGCACAGTTTCCGGCCGCACGCTGTTGGGCCAGTGCGCAAGAGTGCGACCCCTTACACTGGCTGTAGTCACCGAACTATCGCGTCGTCTCTGACTGGCTTTCGTGACGACGGAAAAGCCATGCATAGTCGGCCGGCGTCAAGAAGGCCAACCAGCCGATCATCATGATCCAGTGAAACAAGAACAAGTGCATCATGTAATCGGTAGCGATGTGAAACAGCAGCATCAGCACCAATGACAATCGTCGTGTGGATGGGAACCAGATCAGCAACGGTGCGAGTAGCTCCATCGCCACGGTAATCCAGGTGATGCTACGGCAGACCCAAGGAACCTCAAAGATAAAGTCGGGCAGCGGAAACCGTCCAAAGAGGTCATCTAGGCGACAAACATAGTAGAGTGTTTCGCCACTTCGCCAATCGGAACCTGCCAACTTCCAGCCTGCCGCGGAAGCCATCAGCACGACCATTTGAATCTGCATCATTCGAATCGGCCAAGCAGAATGAGCAACCGTGGAATGCGGCAAGGCGATTGTACCTGTTCGCCATCTTTTCCAAACGACATCGAGCGAGAACTTTTCGCCAATTGGCAACCACATCAGATAGAAACATAGCAACCGAAAGACAACGTCTTCCGAATCCATGATCAGGTTGTTGCGATGCTGAAACGAGAACGCCCAAACGAAGATTCCTACTGCTTGCACGCGTGAAAAGAGTCCCAGCGTTAGCAGTACGGCCTGAATGATGGCCACATAAAGGGCGAGGTGTAGCAGGAAGCCTTCTTTCGCCCACGCCAGCAGGGTCCAGCAGTAGATCGAGCTGCATTCCCGCGAGACAGAGTAAGGATAGATGCCTTGCTCACCAAACCAATCATCCACAAACGGAATCCAAGCCGCAAAGTAGACGACCGCAACGCATCCCATCAGGATCCGCAAAATTGCGACATGCACTGGATCCACTGGAGCGTGAAAAAACTCATTCCAAGTCTTGCAACATGTACGCAACATTGTCCCAAGCCAAGGACTTGGTTTGGCATTTGAATCCGCAGCAGTAGTAAGCGATGCAGAAGCCATTACGGATACTTGATCTTGGGAAGTACGTACTGGTCGTCAAGTTCATAGGGCTCACGCCGATTGGGCCAGCGATCACCGGTTGGATTTTCAAAACGATGCGACTTGATGATGATTCGAACCGAGCGCGGACGATCCTCAGGCGCTGGCGAATCTCGATATTTTTCCGCGATGTAGCGGGTAAAGGAGCGACGTGCGGGCTCAGTCTCGGGAAGGTTATCGAACCACTTCACCATTCGTACGTTGAGAAATCGCTCTGAATTGGAAAGCTTGGGCCAGTCTGGCGAGTTCCAGACATGCTTCTTCCCGTTTTGGTAGGTGATTTCGATCTGAATCCGATGGTTGCTGCGATCTGGATTGGGAGCAAACATGTTCCAGTGAGCTTGCCAAACGCCCAGGGACTGGGTCACCTTATCTACCGTCGCTCCACCAAGCACATCCAGCCCCGGAATGGACTGGACCAACATGGCAAACAGCAGCGCCGCGATAAGGATGTTGACACCTTTGCGCCGCCAGGAGGAAACAGGCGGTACGATTGCCACTTCAGAGGCTACAGAATCTCCGTCCGCCATCGCCTGCTACTCCTCTCACGCTGCCTTCCAACCATCCTTATCGAGATAGACGTGTTGGCTGGAATGTGACAGGGACTACGCGATAAATACCACGCGTGAACAGCAACTCGGCAAGATCATCCGTGGCTTGAATAGCAGTCTTTGGAATCACCACGATATCGCTATCTCGCAGGAAGATTTCGTCCGAAGGGGTCGGCCGTTTTCCATACAAGGCACCACGAATATCTACCAGCGTTGCCATCAACCGCCAGTCTTCGGCACGGCGGAAAACCACCACCTGCCGTAAGTTACCACCATTGTTCCAGCCACCTGCTAAGGCAATGGCCTGCATCACGGTAGTAGGAGCATCCATCGTAAACCGGCCGGGATTACGAACTTCGCCTACCACAAACACAAAGTGTGGTGCCCGCAGCGCCAGGTTGGGCGTAATGCTAAAGCCTTCCACAATCGCGCTGTAGCGTTCATTCACTTCGCGGCGAATTTCATCCAGCGAGAGACCTTGCACGTAGATCTGTCCCACCTCAGGAAGCGAGACCGAACCTTCGGGATTGACCTTTACGCGACGCCCTTGACCACCCGAGAAAAACCGGCTGTCGACGGCAGCACGAATATCATCCGCCTTGGTGTTGGTTTTGATCGGGGTCAGGTTGATCCCGTCGGTGATTTTATAGTACTTCTTGTACCGTTCCTTCAGTTCCGTGGTCAGATCCGGAATGGTCTTGCCGGCACCACGTACGGGGCCAAGCAACAGCAGATAGACATTGCCATCGGGCTGAATGACAAGATCGCGATTGACGCTTGGATCGATCAACGACTCAATCCGAATGGTGTCGCCAACTTGCAACTCGTATTCACGCGACGAAATGTTCCGCGAATAGACGTAGACAAACTCTAGCTCATCATCGACACGCACTCGGTATTCTGGCATGTGCGGTGCGCGAGCAGGACCAATGTATTCTCCTTGACCAAACGCCTGCCAGGGAATTCGGCCCCAGTTCTTCCAGTTGGGCTCGCCACAACCATCGCCGCTTAGGCAGTCTACGCCCGAGATGGGGCGTTGGCACGCACCACCACAACCACAGGCACCATTAACACCGCTCACCTGGCCGCACGAAGTGCAAACGCCTTCTGTTCCTTGGCACAACAGGATTTCCGAATAGAAATTAGCAGCGGGCACATTCGCTGCAACTGTCACGGAAACAGGGGCGGTGTGCTTTGCCGATTGCTTGCTACCTACGATGACTGAATCGGACGACTCGGCGTGGCGCACGCTCGACACTGGCACAAACTTTTGCGTCTCGGGCTGCGACTGCGCAGGGCCTGGCATCCAGCAAAATGCGGCCGTCGCAAGCAAGCTGAATGCTGCGCTAACGTATAAGCCTAGCCGTCCCTGCCAATAGGTAATTTTCATTGCGGCTATCTCCTCGTGCTGCCGGATGGCAGGTTGGCGGTTCCCGTCGCGGTGGAACGCGTGTTCGTCGCGGGACGGGAAGCTACAGGCATATCACTAGCGGAACTCTGACCAACAAACGTCGCCGAATCGACAACTCGGATCAGTTCGTTTCCACTGCCACGGCCTGCGTTGGCACTTCGTTGTGCTAAAGAACGTTCGTAGTCTGCTTTGCGTGCAAGTTCCGTCTCACCCAGGCGGGTATGAACCACCGCCAAGTTGTGCCAACCATCGGCATTGGACCTGATCGTGACGCTGTGGATCAGCATCTTCTTGGCTTCTTGCAATTGCCCAAACCGAGCCATCAGCACGCCCAGTTCATTGGCGGCCAAGTAGTGCTTAGGGTCAACCTCTAATGCCGCCTGATGAAATACCATCGCGCGAGCATTGTTGCTGGTATTGTTTCCTGCGCTGGTATCCACCATGGTGGCGCAGATCTTGCCGTGCCAGTAAAACGCCTCGGATGCGACCGGCAGTCCGCCGGAAGCCTTGATCAACTGCTTTTGAGCGTATCCATAATAGGCCTGCAGCGCGGCAATCGGCGCCATCGTCGCGGCCGAGTCTCCTCTAAGGATCGGCGTGCGGTGCGCTTCGACAATCTTGCGGACATCCACCTCACCTGTCGCATCGCCAGACCTCAGCAGAAAATCATCCGCTTCTTCCAGGGCGATATTGGCTGCCGACATCGCCTGCGAGTGCTCATCGGAACCCGACATGGCATCGAGTGCCTGCGTAATGAGTCGCTCGGCCTGAACAATGTCTGCGCGGGCCGAGTACATCGCCCCACGCTGAGCGAGGGACCGGCCATGGGCGACTAAACTACTACACTGATCCGACAAGGCGGCCAAGGACTCCTTCGAAGGCTGTGTGCGTACCACGTCTCGAATGACATCGTCACCAGAGGGAATCGAATTGACGACGCTCTGGTCATGACCATACGCAGAGAGCGAAGGAACGTTAGATTGCTCTGGGGAAGTCGCATCTCCTGCAATTCCCTCCACACGATAGTTGTTCTGCCGGCTCTCTTGCCAACTGGGTAGCCCGCCTTGTGGGCTGGCCTCTTCTTCATCGGGCGCGGGCAAGCGTGTAACTTCGGCAGATGCTGCGGAACGCGAAGCTGGGCCTGTCGGTGCCGGGCCATGCAGGCTAAGCCCCTCTTCGCCATCGAGGGAATACCGCGAACTGGAGTTTACCTCAGGGCTGGAAGTGCCTTCGGCCGCGGGAGCCTTTTTGGCAGGGCTGCTACGATCAGGCGTGGCTTCGGAAGCACTGCTGGGGGCTTGGCCTTCGGCCGATTGCGGACCATTGAGCGTCAGGGGCATTCGCCCGGTGGGACGGCTGCGTGGTGGAATTCCTTCGGAATCCACAACGGGGGCCAACCGCCCATCGGCCTGCATCTGCTTGGCTTCTTCTTCGGTAATCGGGCCAATGTTGTCGTCTGGATTGTCTTGGGCGGAAACGAGTCGGCTGTGTGCGGGAACTGCAATCAGCGATGGTTCGGACCACGCTTTGCCATCCAGGCGCTGCGGCGCTTGTGTTGCGACAGAGACTCCCTCTTCCACCTGCAATCCGACAGGTCCCTCTCCCACCACCGGCAGCGGAACACGCTGACGCGCAGAGGCTGACGGCGCGGGGCTGCTTTCAGAGCAACCAGCGGCCAAAAAGGAAAGGCTTACACAAGCGTTAAAGAACGCTTGGCGACGCATAAGACGATTCATAACACATCCGTGAGGCAGAATCGGAAAACGCAACATCCATTTGCGTACACATGACTCGCGCACGTTCGGAGTATCGTCCGGCCTCAAAATGGAGATGTAGCTAATCCCTACCCGCTGGCAAGGGATCGCTATCACCGGCTGCCACATTCGGTACAGCCCGAGCGACTGTACCGGGCCTCACCGCCATGACCCTCAGACCAAGAGAGCCTTGGCTGATCGCTACAGATTGCCAAGATGGCACGACTGATAAGGCCTCGTTAAACCAGCATTCGCCCGCCGGCCAAAGGAAAGGCAATATGCCCCTGCTGACGCAACCGCTCCACAAACCCATCCGGCCCATGCGTGCAGTAAATGACACGAGGATTGACGATAGCGACACATTCCAGCAGTTCGCCATAGTCTGCATGGTCCGAGAGGGGCAACGCATGATCGACCCCCAGCCGGTACGCCGTGCTGGGATCTTGGGCCCACCCTGTCACCGCGATAGAGACCGTATTGCGCAGCCCCGCTGCAGCACTTGTGACTTTTGCCGGCGTGGCGGAACCACAACCACTTTTCCGGCCAATTGCTTAGGGTCGTAAAGGGCGCAGTCGCCTAGGTCACAACCGAGCTTCTTATAAATACGGCTGATCTCATCCACCAGCGGATGCTGTAGCACCGAGAATCCCTGCTGGGTCAGGATCTTTGTCACCTCTTGAGACTTCCCCAGCACGTAAGCCTGAATGACCGGAGTCTGGCCCCGCTCCAGCGTTTGACGCACTAGCTCAATCAGCTTGCCAATCACTTCTTCACGCGGTGGCAGACGGTACTTGGGATCACCAAACGTACTTTCCATCACCAGAATATCGGCATGAGGCGGCTGACAAAGTCCGGCCGTAAGGCTTTGGCCCAAACGAAAATCCCCCGTGTACAACAAGCTCTCTTGGGGACCTTGGACGTGCAGCATGGCCGCCCCCAAAATATGCCCTGCAGGATGCGTGGTCAGCGTGAACTTGTCCCAAATGTGTGGCGTGCCAAATGGCAACAGCTTTACGGGACGCTGTCCGCTGCGATGGTGGTAGAGGGCTGCCGTTTCGGGCGTGCAGAAGGCCAATTCATGCTTGGCCATGTGATCGGTATGGGCATGCGAGATAAAACCACGCGGCTGGCGGCGCGTGAAATCCACTGCTAAGTCGATCGCTGTAATTTTTAAGCCGCGATCGTAGTGGAACATTGGCGAGGGAATTGGCTGAAGAGAGAGGGAGAGGCATTGCTTCGGTATAAATTAGCACGAAGCGATAGGCTGTGGAATTGCTTGGAAGAGGTTGTGGAGAATTTGGGGCAGGGGTTTGTAGCGAATTACGGTTGATAACAGATGAAAAAAACATCCATCGTTTGCAGGGAGTGAACAAAAGAGAGACGTTTTATCAGGGGCACGGCGTGATTCACGTCAGGCATTTTCAGAGCCGGAAGCGTTAGCGACCGGCCATCCCCCGTGCCTTCATAACGCGTCGATCAAGTAAGACCACGACAAATTAGCGTAGCTGGTCTATGACAACATGAAAGAGGAACGTTTGGTTAGTACTCAATATCGTTAACTAAGAAATGCCCCCTTAGGATGGGAACCTTCGACTCGACAAGTTTTTTCCTATATTCCTTCAACGCTTTTCTTTCATCATCCGTATAATTTTCTGGATCAGCGGCCTCCGTTTTGATAATCCAATCGAGAACCATTAACTGAACTTCGTAGAGCGATTTATCTTTGTGCTTTTCGCACCAAGCCAATGCATCTTTCTGATTTCCTAAATGTCTATAGGGATATCCTGGACGGTGGGGTTTTCCTCTTGGATCATCTTCTGTAACAGGCCACATTCCAAAAGGCTGAACTTGGTCGTAAACGATGTCCTTACAAACCTGTCCCACGGATGCGTTAAACATATAGCCATTAATTCCCACGGACATCGTTAATGAGTACCGCTTGTCATCCCAACGTTTGATAAGAGATGGGAATGCAGTGGGACCGAGCTCCTTTAGCTTGTACCTTGCTTGACGTACGATCTTTTGCTTTTCTCGATCAAAATCTTTAGGAAGCTTTAGTTCGGGGCCTCGGCGTTCTTTCGGTTCTGGATTCGGCGAAACCAAATTGTCGATTAAGTTTGCAATTTCTTCTTCAGTTAGCGTTGGTGACTTCTCAGCAACGTCCCTTCCGTTCGATAAGCTCTGAGTGAAAGCCAGAACAGATAAAGTCGCTCCCAAAACCAGCAACTGCGTGGAAACATTGCGCATGACAAAGCCTCTACATTCGAATGAACGGGTGAGGAAGACGCTTGGCATTGATTGTAAAGGGGGTCTATTCTGTTTTGCAAATACTTGAGTTGCATTTCTGCATACAAAAATATTCCCCCGTTGTTGCAGGATGCAATGCGTGATTAACGTCAGGATAAATCCTGATCTACAAAATGCTCACACGCATAAACAATTGCATAAAAAAAGGGACGCCTCGGTGAGAGACGTCCCTAAAGTTTTTATCCGCAGCTCAGGAAAGAGCGACTAGTCCATACCTGGCATCCACAGCTTGCTCTTCCCGCCGGCGGCACCTTGAGCAGGTTGGTCCGGCGTCCAAAGGCCGCTGCCACCTGCGCTTGGAGCAGCGCTGGCAGCTAGTGGAGCATCACTGCGTTGCGGTGAAACCAAGGAACCATCTGGCTTGAGGATGCCCATTTGATAGAGCAACTGCTGAAGCGCTTGGGCCACCCCTGGTTCATTGATGTGTTTTGAACGCAGCCGTTCAAACAGCCGTTGGAAATCTTGAACTTCCCGACGTTCCAGGCGAAGTGGAATTTCGCCCAGCAGATAGCCGGCTGGCGATTGGCCATGGGCCACGGCGTACTCTTGAGCCTTGATAATCATCTCGAGGGCTTCGTCTGAGTCTGTCGCCAAGCGGGACATCAACTCGTACAAATCGCCTGGATAGATTCGCTTTTCCAGCGAAGGACGCTTGAGCACTTCTGGCACCACGCGCTTGATCAAACGACGAACGGAACCAAATGAAGCGCGGCGGAAGACCAGTTCCAGGTCGTCATCGCTGAGCTTGCTTGGGTCCAGGCGGGTCAACTGAACAATGCTCAGTTCGGTTACCGACTTTGGTGCTTCTTCGATCGTTTCCAGCACAGGAAGCGAAAGGTTTTGACGCAGCGCATTGTAGACCGGCTGTTCGGTAGGTTCGGCCAAGTCCATCATCATAACGGCGGCCAAGGCACGGGTTTGCAGCGAGTGATCGCCGGCTGCTTGGCGTAGCGACTTGCCATCCAGCGCTCCCAGCGGCAGGTCTGGCCATACATTCAGAACCACATGGTCGCGGCGGTCGCTGATGAGTTGCTTGCGAAGCTCTACCGAGGTATCGGCAGGCAGACGCCAGTTCAGCATCAGTTCCGCCCCCAATCGCGTCATCCGGCCAGTCTCTTCTTCCGAGACCTTGGCTCCCAATTGCGAGCCAATCGCAGCCTCCATCACGGCGACCTTGGCAGCCTTGTCTGGCGTAGCAAGCAATTCAAACTCGATCCGAGCGGCACGATCGGTCTGCTTGCCAAACAGGTACAGGTCACCCAGTACGCGTGGGGCGTTTTCATGCGTTAGCCCTTCACTAGTGGCAGGCACTTCCTTGTCCAGGATGTGGAAGATGGCCAGCGGAGGGACTTCTTCGTATTGCGAGTACTCGGCCGCATTGAATGGGACCGCTTGGGCGGTACGAAGCGACAGCAGGTGCTCCTTGAGGGTTGAAGCATCGGCAACTTCGTAGGTGAGCGTCAGTTCTGGAATCGTCTCTTCAATCGAAGGGCCCAGCAGGTACTGTGCGATGGCTTCAATCTCAATGGCTTCATCCCGTGGCACCGAGCCAAACGAAGCATACCGACGCAGCGCCAAACGGGCCTTATCCCCTTCGCCAAGCCACAAGCGGAACAGGCCGATGTTCTTCCAAACGGCAGGTTCGTAGGGCTCACGTTCTGCTAAAGCTTCTAGTGCCTCGGCCGCAGCCTTCCAGCAACCCTTGCTCCCCTTTTGGGTAGCGACATTAAAGTCGGCAATGCCAGCAGCACTCAGGCGACCATTGGCGTCAACGCGCGAAGGGTATTCCAGGCCGAGCGTAGGCAATGGCAGGTTGCCAGACGAGTCGAGCTCAATGATTTGGCGCAGGACTTGTTCATCCTTGCCACGCATCAGAGCGTTTTGGAACAGGAAGTGACCGCGACCTGCCAAAGGTTGATTCCGCTGAATCCACCCCACGCCAATCATGCCGATGGCGGTGTAGAGGGTACCAGAGATCTTGCCGTCGGCAACTTCCAGCGCCTTTTGCAGCCAGTCCTCCCCTTGCTCCAAATCGCCTTCGGCCGTTGCGATGATGGCGCGCTGCGCACGCCCTACCGACGAATCCGGAACGCATTGCAGCAATTTATCAACCGAGGCTTCAGCAGCCTTCCATTCCCCCAACTGCATCTGCACGTTGGCCTTTTGCATGTGCAGACAGCCGCGATCCGAATGCGTTTCTAGCAAACGGTTGATCTGGTCCAGCGCGGCAACTCGCTGCTCGCTTTGAATCAAGTCTTGGACTTTGCTCAGCTCGGCCACCATGTCGGCACCGCAGCAAAACTTGACTTTCTTATCACTGCCGCAGGGGCACGGTTGGTACGGATCAAGCGCCATGCAAGGCCCTTTTCAAATCAGGGGGAAACTGGACGTAATCAGCGGCCCAAGGGAAGCCTTCTTCCCCCGTGCCAAGCCCCACAGTTTAACAAATTACTGCCGACTGGGGGAGCGGAAGAGGCTGCGTCTTGGCTCCAAAATACCCTCCACTTTCGTATCGAAAATGACCAACCCGGCGTATGATAGCAGCGTTCCGCGGAATGCCTGGGAAGCACGCCGCTCCATTTCTGCCCCTATTTTCCCCCATCTTTTTCGAGCAAAGCCACCATGTCCTTCCTGTCGTTTTTTGGTTTTGGGAAGCGCAAGGCCGCTTGGCCGGAAGGGATTCCACGGTTCTATCCGGAGATTGCCGACAAGGACCTGATCCCCATCATCCCGCAGCACGTACTGGACGAGCGTGCCCGCTGGCCCATCTTGATGATCCTCCCCCTGGCCAGTCGCGATAGTGAAGTGGATGACATCGCCCTGGGCGTCGGCCTTTCAAGGCAACTCGTCTACGACCTTCTCCTCATCCCCGGCCTCAGCGTTCGCGGCAGCAGCGAAACGCCGCAGATCTATTTAGAAGCTGCCCACAAACAGCGCAAAGACCGCGATCCCACGATCTACATCAGCGGCACCACCACGGCTGGCCCCGGCTTTACCCGCGTCGAGCTCTCCCTCTTCCTCCCTGGCCGGCCCGTCGCCCTGGCCACCGTCATTCACGAGACCGACTTCCCCACTTTCTATCGCAACCTCTTCCTAGCCATCGCCCAAGGCTGCGGCGGGCAAGTCGATGGCACCTTCGTCGAAAAAATGCTCGCGCGACTCCCAACGCGCGAAGGTCTTACCGAGTTGGGAAGGATCTTGGTGAGCTACTCATCAACAAGTCCAACCAAAGAGGAGTATCACGAACGCAATAGCGCCGCCCTCAAGTTATTTCACACCAAGACCTGCGGCACTCTTCCCTTGGAGCTACTCTCCTTCGCAGAGCTTGACAATTTACCTCAAGGGTCAGTCCCGCCACCCAAACTGTGGCCCGAACTCTTGCAGGGGTTAGCCCAAGCCCCCGATAACGTTCAGCTCTTGGACAGGATTTGTGTAGTCCTTCGAGGTTTGCATTTCCTTGACAACCAGCGTCACAACAGAATCGGAAAAGAACACTCTTTCCCAGGTGCAGCAGCAGTTCAATTCGTACGGCGCATCCTTGAACTATCCCCCGGGTTCGCAGGTGGATATCAGCAAGCACGCTTCATAATTCATCCCGACCCGTACTGCTTTAGTTTAGCAAGACAGATCTACCGCCTTCGGCCAGGCGACATCGATGCAGTGGACGCGTGGGTCGACGAAATCTTTAGGCGTCCTCTGAACCAAGAGGCATCCGACCTGGCACACAGCTTAATGGAGGAAGCGTTTGGTCTAGCTGAAAAAATCGAAGACCCACTAAACCAATTACATAGAAAACGCCTGTTACTGATCAATAGAATCCTTTTCTACAAAGCGCTAAAACGCTCAGTAGAAATGCAAGCCGCACTCCGAGAGGGAGAACACATCGATGCCAGAATTGCCGAACTAGATCCCAATGCCGCAGAAGGACTTCTTCCGCTCGCTACATTTGCAAAGTAAGGTCATTCCAGCAGCAACCTCAATATGTTGTGGAGCGCTAACTATGTCCTTCCTCTCATTTTTCGGACTAGGAAAACGAAAGTCCTCTTGGCCAGAAGGTATCCCCCGTTTCTACCCAAACATTGCCGACAAAGACCTCATCCCCATCATCCCGCAGAACGTTCTGGATGAGCGTGCCCGCTGGCCCATCTTGATGATCCTCCCTTTGGCCAGTCACGATAGCGAAGTCGACGACATCGCCCTCGGCGTCGGTCTTTCAAGGCAACTCGTCTACGACCTTCTCCTCATCCCCGGCCTCAGCATTCGCGACAGCAGCGAAACCCCACAGGTCTATTTAGAAGCGGCCCACAAACAGCGCAAAGACCGCGATCCCACGATCTACATCAGCGGCACCACCACGGCCGGCCCTGGTTTTACCCGCGTCGAACTCTCCCTCTTCTTCCCCGGGCGTCCTGTCGCCCCCGCCACCGTCATTCACGAGACCGACTTCCCTACCTTCTATCGCAACCTCTTCCTCGCCATTGCCCAAGGCTGCGGCGGAGAGGTGGATGAGACGTTTATAGAGAAGATGGTGAGGAGGTTGCCGACGAGAGAGGGATTGGTGGAATTGGGAAAGTTGCTGGTGAGAGAAGAGCGAGATTTTCTGATACCAGAACGAGACAAACAAGCGATCTCGCTATTTCATCAGGGAGTGTGTGGAACGCTCTCATTGCAATTGCTGTCGATCCCCAAGCCTGATTTAGTCAGGTCTCCTGATACTATCATCTTGAGACCTGAACTCTTACAAGGCTTGAACAAATCATCTGAAGATGTTCAGTTGCTTGCAAAAGTGGCGGACTGTCTAAGAGCAAAATCGCAGTTTGATTACGACCTTTCCTTATTTCGATCTCGTAGAACCTCTAAAAACCTTTTTCCCATACCTCATTCCCCTGCCATTTATTCAGTACCACCTGAAGTTCATCAATTTGCGAGGCGGATTCTAAACCTATCTCCAGGCTTCGTTGGTGGATATGCAGAAGCACGCAATTGTCTTGGTGAAGTGTCTTATCGATGCAGCCTGTCGCGACAAATCTATCGCCTGCGGCCAGGAAATGAGAATGACATTTCTGCGTGGGTTTTTGACCTGCTCAACTCCGCTCGCGACTCCAAGACATTTGAATTGGCCAGCGGATTGATTCAAGAAGGAAAGCTGCTTGCAGCATGCCAAGAAGACTTGCTGTACCAGTTGCTTGGTCAGCGTTATTGGCTCGTCCTTCAAGCAAAGTTACTCACCCGTTATGAGCGCAGCGCTAGTGAATTAAGTGAACTTGATAAAGAAAGAGAAGCTATTGAAGAGAGGATCGATGAATTAGATCCAAATCAACTCTATGAATTTGAATCAGCGTTTAAAAAATATGCGAATTGACGGCATCCAAAATTTCCCTAGGGCGATGCCCTGGGCTGCTATGGTGGCGCACCCTGGGTGCTGCGCTTTTTACCAAGCTCTGGATGACGCGTAAATTGCCTGCGAAGAAGCTAGAAGGATGGAGGAGGTTGGTACGGGGACACGGCCCTCGCCACCCAGAGAGGAAGAGCAGCGAAGAGGATTATTGTCAGGCTAAAGCCTGACGTACAGAATTAGCGTGGGGCGGCGATGGGGCGAGTGGCACTACTAGAGGCAGGTGGGCCGGCGCTACCAGGAGCAGCCAGCATCGGATCGGGGGTGGATTCCCGAATCGGGTCCGTATTCATCAGCGAGATGCTTACATCGTCAATCCACGCTTCACCCAGGCCCGTCAAGGCAAACGTGACGGCGAATTCGCCATTGCGTGGGATGGCTCGGTACAAGGTAAACTCACGCCAGCCCTGCGTGAATCGCACTCGCTGCGCCAAATCGGGCCCGGTTAGTGAGTCAAAAATCATCAGGCCATCCTGCGTACCTAGCAGCGGCTTGGGAACGTACACAAAACCATGGATGCGAGCGATCTGCCCCATGCCTGCCGGAATTCCGCTGCTTCGAATCGATACCAAGGGGCGCTGGAACACGGCCGTATGGCGATCGGGGGCATCGCTTTGCGCAAGTAATCGCAAAGCACTTCGTCCTGTGTGCGGCGACTGCAACGACAAACTAACATCGGCGCGAGTTCCGGCCGGCAAATTGCGTTCTTGCTTCCAGCCGTTGCGAAGTAGCTCGCCCAGGTCTTCCATGTCTCCGGCCGCAAGGCCATTGGGCCCCCAGCCACTACGCTGAATCCGCTCGGCAAATTGCCAGTGCATGGGGAGCGTTGTGTATTGACTGATAAAGGGGCTGGCCGCTGGCGAGGTAAAGGCAGAGACCGATTGCTCCCAGTGGCCACGTTCAACGCGGGCCGTAAACATCTCGGCCTCCGACAGGGCCGCATGTACACCCCGAAAATCATTGCCAGAGAGCAGCTTGCGAGCCGTATCCAGCTGCGACTGCGCCTGCGGCAACCACTGCCGTGCGGGCGAAAGGATCTTTCCCAGTTCGGTAAGCTGTGTATCGGTGTCACTGGCCGCTAACAGACGGTAAGAGGCCATCTCCATCCGCAGCCTAGCAGCATCGCCACGAATCGCTGCCAAAGTACGATTCAAATGATGAATCACCAACGGATCTTGCGTGACAACAATCAATGCACCGGGCAAAGCATCTTCAACCAAGATCCGAATGCCGCCATTCCCTTGTGATGTGCGCAGTTGTTGCAGTCCTGCAAATGTCACCTGATAGGCCCGGTCAGAAATCGGCACACCAGGAACCACCAGTGCCAAAGGCTGCTTATCGGCGGCACTTGCCACGTATTGCTGTGCGGGCGATTCTCGCTGAACCACTAGCAGCCGTGAACGCTCGGTTTGAAGCATGCTGACACGGACGGCCGGATCACCACTGGCCACTTCTTCAACCAAGCTTCCACCGGCAACCCAAGGCTCAACAACGCTCAGCTCGGCGTTGATCATCCGCAGCACATTGGCCCGATGGATTGCTGCATTGGTATCGTTTTGAACGGGAAACTGCGAAGCAAACACCAGCCCGCGTGCCCCGGCAGCAATCGATGACAGAACAAGCTGCCGCTGCTGTAACCAGTCGGCATCTCCCATGATGGCAACCGCAGGAGGGATTCGCCCGCGTGAAAAAACTTGCAACTGATCATGCATGACGACCGGCAAATGCGTCGAAACAACGGCCCAGGTCGGAGTCCCTGGGCGCAAGAGCCGCTGCCGATCTAAAAGCCACTGTCGCTGATCAGCGAGCTCAAAGCTGGTGGCCAAGACGGGGCGATCCAGTTTGAGGATGCCACCGAGCCGGCTGTAGTTTTCCAAATCCACATCGGCACCGATCACAAGGGGCCGAGTGGCGCTCGGCTCTTGCCGGCGCAGGTCGTTGGCGGTTTTAGAAGCGATGGTGAGGTCACGCGTGGTAAGGTGGTCTCCCAAACTCCATCCGAGCATCCGCGATGAATTGCCAACCAGCGTCGTTAGCTCCTCTTGCTTGGGCGGTGGTGCCACCAGCCAAATGCCTAAGCGCTGAGCCTCTTTCATTTCTTTGAGAGTAGGCGGACGGCGTAGCTTCACCGTATTGAAGCCCAGTGATGCCAGCCATTCCAGCGGTTCATCGTTGGACTCAATCACGCGTGGCATCATCGGGCGTGAATCGACAAGTAGCAAAGGCCCTTGGAGCGTGGGAGGAGTTGGCAGCGCCGCGGCTGCTTTGTTGCCAGTTCCCAAAGCAGCGCCAGAAGCCATTGAGCCAGCCGCATCGGCGGCATTATTTTGTGCCGCAGCATCGTCAAGATTGACATAGCCCGCGACTTCGAGATCATCAATCCACAAGTCGACATTGCCAGGCGTACTAAACGCATTGATGACAACCATATCCACATAGGCTTCGCGGCGATCAATCTCTCGGCCGAACTGCGTCCGCAGGGCAATCAGATTTCGCGCTAGTAAACGCTCTGCATCGCGGAGCTGCAACTGCTGCCAAGCGCCAACATCGGTATACGATTCGCCACGCAATAGCGACGTGATTGGTTGGCCCGTAGCATTATCCACCGAGCGTGGGAAAACGACCCGAACCATCCATTGCAAGTTGGCCTTATCTGACTTCAGCCAGATCTTGGGCTCAAACTCGGCAATCAGCGGCACCTTGCCAATACGATACGAGAGGTGGACGAACGTTCCATTCCCCAGGGCCAAACGCAAGTGCTCGCTTCCATTGCCGGAATGGGAATCACGATAGGTTCGATCGTGGGCCAGCACCTTTACGCCGCAGTCTGCTTCGGCCAACTGCCAAGTCGGCTGGGGAGACTCAAACGATTCGCGCAGCTGCCCCATGACTGGTCGAGCCGACCAGACACCGAGGACGAGCAACCAGCTCGCCACCACCAGGGGAACCCGCGCCCAACTCATTACCTAGGTATCTCCACGTTTTTTACTTGAACAGCATTCGCTTTCCCATTCGTCGACACAACGCGCGATCGGCCCCTGAAGAAACCGATTCGCATGGCAAATGTTGCCAAATGCCACCAACCCTCGCGAAGCGCGCTAGTCTTCGTAACATCGGCTTGTATCAGGAGTTACGCGAATCCCCTAGAGCAACTGTGGTAAAGTCGCTACATGAGGCGAAGTCGCATCGCACCACAGAACACGACGTAAGTCATTACCCCGAAAAGACTTGCGTTGCCGACAGGCAAAGATTCATCCCTGTTGGCACAGCGGCTGCTTTAAGGACATGTCATCACCCGTGGCAAACACCTTCCGCTTTGGAGCACCAGCACCATGACCCCAACTCCTAACAGCTCTGCCGTCGCTCAAGAAGAACTTCCTAAGGACGTCGCCGAGCTGGCTGCCGCGATTGCTCGCCTGCCTGCCGAATTCCGAACCCAGCTAGAGCCGCTGGCCTTCCGCGTGGTCGACAGCACCCGCCGTCGTCGCCGGATCCTGAACTTGGTCCAAGAGGCCCTCAGCCAATTGCGGCTGGATATGAAGTATCTGGTATTCGACCTGGAAGCCACTCGTCGCGAACGAGACTCCTACCGTGGCCGAAACGGCGGAAACCCCGAGCAAGACTCCCAAGACGGCAACTTCGAAGGTGGCTCGGAGGAGTAGAAGAGTAGCTTTCGCCCGGGGAATCGGGCCCACTGCGACATTTGAAGTTATTGCCGTGGGCTACCATGAAATAACGCTGAATCTTCTCAGGAAGACAACTTTCCTCACTCTTTTGACACTCTCTTGAGAAGCGGTGCCTGCGTGGATTGCCACCCTGACAACGGTTGAATACGATAAAAGGACGTCAGGGCTCCCTAAAGTTTTTATCTCTCCCCCTTCGATTGCCCGCATTATCTACCTATGTCGGAAATCACTGCCGAGACACTTGCTCAGCGAATTGCCGACTCTGGCCTGCTCGACGCGCGCCAGATTGAGTTGGTCTGGAGCGAGCTTGGCACACGGGATGTCACCTACGACCAATTCGTCAGCCTGCTAACGCGGCGTGAGCTGGTCACCAACTTTCAGCTCGACCGACTCGTCAAAGGAGAAAAAGGGGGCTACTTCTACGGTGGCTACAAGATCCTTTACCTCGGTGGCTCGGGAACCTTTGCTCGCGTGTATCGCGCGGTTGAAGTAGCCACGGGCCGAATCGTTGCAGTCAAGGTCCTTCGCAAACGCTTCCGAGACGACAAAGCCAACTGCGAACAGTTCATTCGTGAAGGGGAAATTGGTACGCACCTGCGGCACCCCAACATCGTGCCGATCTTTCATGTCAGCAGCGCCCCGCCCGCTCCCTTCATTGTGATGGAGTTCGTGGAAGGCCAAAACCTGCGCGTTTGTTCGCGCTCGCAAGAAGCTAACCCCGCCTGAAGGGATTCGCCTGACGATCGACATACTGCAAGGCCTAGCCTATGCTGCCGAAAAAGGGATGTCGCATCGCGATTTGAAACTTTCCAACGTCCTGATGACAAGCCGTGGCCGAGGTAAGCTGGTCGATTTCGGCCTCGCTTCCCTGCAAGCTTCCAGCGGTGCTGCCTCGGACGACTTGGCCGCGTCGCGCACGATTGATTACGCCGGTCTAGAGCGTGCTTCGGGCTGTCGCTCCAACGATCCACGCAGCGATTTGTTCTTCGTGGGAGCGATGCTTTACAACATGGTGACGGGCGTACCGCCCCTTGCCGAAACGCGTGACCGCATCCAGCGTTTGAGCGTATCGCGCTATTCCACGATCAAGCCCGTCCTCGAAGTTGAGCCCACCCTGCCCCGTTCGCTGGCGCAGTTCATCACCCGTGCACTCGAGCTTTCTCCAGATCGCCGCTACACCACGGCCACGGAAATGCTGGAAGATGCCAAGCGTGTACAAACACGCATTGAACAGGGTGACGATGCCAGCGACGCCGAAGCCAGCCAAAACCGGGCGGCCGCCGCCGAAGCCGATCGCCAGCTACCCGGCGGACAAGAAGGCCAAAACCGCACCGTCATGGTGGTGGAGTCGAAGCTTGAGTTACAGGACCTGTTCCGAGAGAAGCTCAAGAAGCACGGCTATCGTGTTTTGATCTTTAGCGACCCCGAGCGGGCCATCAAGCGATTTCAAGATACGGATGGCAAGGCGGCCGACTGCGTGATCTTCTGCACGACCGACCTGGGAAGTGCGGCCTTGGAGGCTTTTAACAAGCTGGCGACCCTGCCCGAAACGAAAAAACTTCCCGCCGTCCTGTTTGTGGATGCCAAGCATGCTAGCGCCATTCGTGGTGCTCAACTTGCCCCGAATCGGGTGATGGTTGTTGCCCCGCTCAAGCTGAAAGAGCTGCGAGAGACGCTGCTGAAGCTGCTTTCCCCCGAGACTCCGGCCAGTTCTTCGTAAATCTGCCGGCCGCAACGCTCGATACGCAAACCACGCCCTAGATTTAGGTTACGGCCGAGCAGCTACCTCGGATTGCCAAGGCAGCGGGAATTTGCGATACTGCGTTCTCACGAGTTTTTTGGACCACCCGCTGGTGCAGAACCAAGCGTGACTCCTCGCTTGTCTAGTCAACAGCAGGAAGCAAAAACGGGGTGTAGCGTAACCTGGATAGCGCGTCTGCATGGGGTGCAGAAGGTTGCAAGTTCAAATCTTGTCACCCCGACTGTCTTTCAAATTAAGCCCTTCGGCGATTAATTCGTCGAAGGGCTTTTTTGTTGCGCATGCCTAAGTTGCAACTCAACGAGCTTGTTCAACGTGCGCTGTCTGAAGTTCGGGCGGTTCGACCGAATCAACGGAAATCATAACTCGTTGGTGAAGTACCTGGTTCAAATCCCGCCGCCAGTTCGAACTTTGGCAAAACTTATCTTCGGGCGACAATTCGCGAAACCGCCATGCAACGACCATCGAACTTAGATTGCCTAAGGATCGGAAACTCGAGCGTGGATAAGCAGGAATGGGCCACTATACTATTCACACGTTAGTTGTTTGATGTTTATCTATACGCGAGGATTGATAAGGGGATCCGGATGGTACGGAATAAAGACGCTCGGTCCTTTGGCCGAGCCTGGATTCTTCTCTGCCTAGTCGCATTGCTTGCGGTCGGCTGCCAGCGGCGAACCACGAATGAACCAATCACCCAGTCAGCCCCCGAACAGGCGAGCGAAGTAACGAACCGCAGAACTGAAACCGCCGCTATCTTCAACCACATCCTCGAGAGGCTCTGGGACTCGGATGAAAGTGTCCGCGCGGCCGGCATGAAGGACTTAGCCGATTTCCAACAGAAAATGGACGATCCTGGATCCGAGGTTGGGCTGAAGGCACTTCGGGCCGCAGCTCGCCCCTACCTATTTGAGAATCCTGAGCCCAGTAGTGTTTCGGCTGAGCTCGTTGCCGTGGCATATTCTACACCGCAACCAGAATACATCCCGGTCGTGGTGGAACTCTTTGACAAGTTCAGTGATGACGGCAAGTCGCAAGCACAAGCCATTATTACTGGACTCGAAAGTCGCGAGGCGGCCGAGGCCTTCATGACAATCGTACGGACCTATGCGCCAACCGGGAAACTACACAGCTTGGTCGCTGCGCAGCTGGTGAACAAGCCACGTCACGTGGATGTCTTATTCCCAGAAATCCTGACGTACGCCAGCAACCCGCAACTTTCATTCGAAATATATGGGCTCTGTCTCGCTTACTGCGAGGCTAAACTCCTGCGGCCTGAAGTGCTCGCGCCATACACGGAGCAGGTCCTCAAATCCTATACTGCCTTGGCCGCGAAGCTCCGTTCGGCACAAAAGGATCAGGGAATCGACTGGATGTGGGAAGAGTCTTACGAAGAACCAAGGCACGAAGCCGCCTTGTTGTTGGACCTGCTTGGTTACTTCCCAAGTGACTTTGTCGAAAAGCCGCTTCGCGAAGCTGTGGAGTTCAAGGATCCACGGCTCAAGTATTTCGCCCTCATCTCTCTGCTTCACCTGGGAAAATCCGTCGACGAGAAGGACGTGAATGAGGTTGCGAGTCATGCCGAGGTGCGAAACTGGTTGCATATCAAGCTTAAGCAGATGGGCAAATCTTCTCTCTTTCCCGAAAAATTTAGAACGCAGAGTTCATTTGCAGAATCAGACATGGTGAATTGGCTCATCTATCCAACGGAACTGAACCGTGTACCGGGCGAGATCGAATTGATGAAGGTCGTCACTGTAGATACCGGGATGCCAGATGGCATTTACGACTACTATCTCTTCCGTTTCCGAACCAATGAGCCTCACTGGGCAGCTAAGTCCGGTTGGATGGCTGGCGTTTCCGGGCCATTTGCCAGAAAAGAACAACCAACGACAGACGCGCTCGGCGACACTTTCAGTAGTTTTACGAAGTGGGATTCCATGACTCCAGATGAACACGTCGGCGACATCCGCGAACTGACGAGGAGGTGGCGTGAATACCACTCAAAAAAAAAGAAATTGGAACAGCTATCACCCTAGCAACTCCGAACCAACGGCGTTCAAGCTGACCGGCACCGCCATCCTGGCTTTCCAAGCGTCAACTTCGTCGCACGCGGCAAGGGAGGCTAGACTCTCGGCTATAGGACTACTTGCCATCCGGCGACCGGTTATAGAATCGCCGCACCTTCGCTTGCCAATTCCGGACTGCAGCTACAAAACGTTTCATAGCCATCCATCCACGCCGACTTTGACGGGACGAATGAACGCTTGAGTTCGGTTCGTCCCGATTTTTTATTTCGATTCGGGCGTGATGCAAACGGATGATCAGTCGCCCAGGAACTCGGCAAGTTGCTGCATGGTCCCGGTCCAGCCCTGACGCATGGAGCCGTGGAAATTGGTGAAGAAGTCTCGCTGGGCTTTGGTGCCGTTGAACGTCCGAGCTTCGACGGTGACGACTGTTCCCCTGCCTTTGCCTGCATGTTCCACAAGCGTCACGGTAGTCCACGTCTCCGGCGGAAAGTCGTCTAGCCCCTGAAACGGTGCAGGAGTAACTTCGCCGCCGGCGTTTGAGAAGCTGCTGATGAATTCAAGCTTGTCAGGCCGATGGATGGTTTGAAAGACCCAGCGCCCCCACATTTCCATACCATTGGGATGGCTCATGCAGTAGTGAAACATGCCACCAACGCGAAGGTCCACCGTGGCATGGGTAATCGTCGATCCCTTCGGACCAAACCATTGCCGCAAATGCTCTTGCTCTGTCCAGGCCTGCCAGACTTTTTCTTTTGACGCAGGGAAGACGTGGCTGATTGAGAAAGGAGGTTCGTGGTCATCGCCCGCAGACATGCTTGCGACGTAGTCCTCCAGGTTAGCCAAGTGTTGCTTGCCCCCTTCCACCGCTCCATGATCATGGATGACGAAGTCACGTGCCTCCGCCGTGGGAAAGGTCGACCGCATGATGACTTTCGTGCCACTACCGTTCTCGCCGACAGACTCAAAGAGAACCTCGGTTTTGAAGTGAATCGAGACATCACTCCCTTCGCCGCCAAGCGTATAGAGGAGTCGCGAAGGCTTATCGATTTCGATGTAATCGACGCGATTTCCATAATCACGACCATCGGGACCGTGCATCGTGTAACGCCAAGCACCGCCCGGCCGAAAATCCATCGAGTGCGTTGTGGTGGTGAAACCTGCGGGTCCCCACCAGCGACCGACGTGATTAGGATCTGTCCACGCCTGCCAAACCAACTCTCGTGGCGCGGCAAAAGTCCGGCAGATCGTGATCTCTACAGGATTATCAAGATTGGCCTGCGACATTCGAGGATCAGCGGGCATTCAGCGGCTCCCTTTCTTGCGTGGGGATGAAGTGGGTTTAGCATCCAATTCGGATTGCATTTCTTTGAGGTACTCGTCGAGTCGATCGAGACTCTCTTCCCAGAATGTGCGATAGCGATCAATCCAGGAAGCGGCTTTCTTCAACGGGCTTGCGCGTAGCTTGCACGGCCGCAATTGGCCATCGCGCGAACGCTCAATCAGGCCAGCTTTTTCGAGCACCTTCAAGTGCTTGGAAATTGCGGGAAGCGTCATTTTGAACGGCACGGCCAGCTCTTTAACCGCCGCCTCCCCTTTGGAAAGGCGAGCCAGTATCGCCCGCCGAGTTGGATCGGCAATAGCAGCGAATGTAATGCTCAGAGTGTCGGTCAACATGGTTCACCACATGGTTAATTAACTACTTGGTAAACTATTCTATACTCGGCCGTCTGTCAAGTTGATTGCTTCCTTTGTGAGCAAACTGGGCAAACGGCCCGGCAAATCCGAAACACTCTAGAGGTGTTTCACCCAAGCAAGTCAGCCGTTAACGTATTCAAATGGGCACAACTTTTGTATCACTGGGTAAGGACAAGAACGGCATGGAGCCGGGATTCTGGATGCGCGACCATATGCTGGGACTATGGCTTCGCCTGTTTGCCCTTCATTTGCCTGAGCCCGTCCCGAATGGAGAGTTCCAAGCCACCATCACGATTCGCAACCATTGGCTCCTTGCATCGCACATTTATTTCGGGGGCTGTACTCCTCATTGCATGGAAGAGGCCTGTGAAACGGCAGAGGGTCGCACGGTAGTCCGAATAGCCGTAGACTCTCTCCTTGCTGCATTGCAAAAAAGTTCGGCACCGCTCGACCAAAACACTCTCCATCTTCTGGGAATCAAAGACGGTCTCTTCACCAAATCCCTGGAACGCAAATGGCTGATAGAAATTGGACATGCGTTTATCGACTTGCTCGATGAAAAGTTGACTTGTGACGCAACTTCAACGGAGGTGATGCCTGGCTCAATCCCTTATCGTCGCACTTAGCCAAGTGCCGCAACCATGCGTCAATGCCATCTATTTTCAGAGCCGCGAGCGTAAGCGACCGGGCATTACCCCCGTGCTGCTCACAACGACCACTCTACGTCCACTAACAAATTACTTTGGGCGGCGTTGGCAAAACTCAGTAAACCTTTCGCGCAATCCCCGCCCCCCATCAATCCTTGTATCCACCTCACTTTCCTCTTAATCTGCCCTCTTCAGTCCATTCAACAGATTTCCCATCAGCACGCGAAAATCCACGCCACCTAAAAACACAGGGGTACCCCCTTGGACGAGACCTCGGAAGATCTACCGTCACGTGAAAAACTGCCGCGTAGCAATGATTGGTTAGACGAACACACGGCTCGGATCAATTCCCGAACACGTCGCAATCTCCCGCTACGATGCCCGTGCTGCGGCTGCAAGACGCTAAGTGAACGCGTCATGTTTGAGATTTGCGAAGTTTGTTTTTGGGAGGACGACGGACAAGACGACATGGATGCAGACGAATGCAAAGGCGGCCCCAACGGCCCCCTTAGCCTTCACCAAGCACGAATAAACTATCGACAGTTTGGCGCCTGCGAAGAAAAGATGTTTCCCAACGTCCGCCCCCCTCGCGCCGAAGAGTTGCCGTAGGACAGCATGGCCAGACCGGCGATTGCTTTCGATTTCCGTTACAAAGAACTCATCCAGGCACCAGCGACCGCCATTTCTAACGATGTTTTGCCGCCCCAACCAACAGGAAACACTCAAATCCCGTGGCTGGATTCAAAGAGCGGCTATAGCTCCTGGCCAAGTAGCCATTCGGCCGCCAAGGCCCGTACCACATATAATCCTCTCGCATGCGGAACGCTGGAAGCCAATTCGGCCGCATCACTCTCGATTTCTCGTTGCCGGTCAAGATCATTGTTCAATCCAAGGCTGAGCAACTTCGCTTGATGGATCCGCTGGAAGACGATTTGTCCATCGCTGTCGAGTGATGCGAGTTGAAGATGATGTCTCACGCTCAGGCAGAAGGTGCAATAATCCGCAATCTCACAGTCTGACCGCAGGATGGCGTTCGAAACGAGGTCCCTTGCATTCGGCTGGAGAATCCTCAGGCAGTCCACTAGCATTCCGGGATAAACGGGCTCAACTAGATCGGGTTTATCACACAATTGAATTGCCCACCCCAAGAATGAAGCGGCTTCCCCTCTCCAATACGCCTCCGTTTGCGATTCACGAGGCAGTTCACGATGTGGCGTCCCTAGAATCTCGCGATGGAATTCTTCGATTCGGTCGCCAAAATTAAGTTCTTCAAGCCAAGGGAGCAACTGCGAGCAGAGCGACTCGCTTCGTGGATGAACAGTCGCTTCTAGCGACGCACGGAATCCAAGAGTTCCAAAGATGATTGATTGAATGGCAACTTCGCGACTGCTTCGGCGCATGTCAAATGTCCATTTCTCGAATGAGATCAACAATTCATTCCGTGTTGTCAATCTAGTCTAAAAAGGCACCCCGGAAAAGTTCGTTGGTCGTCTTGCCGCCCCGCCTGATCTGAAACACTCAAATCCCGTGGTTGGCTTCAAAGGTCGATTGGCGGTGGAATTTGTGCTTTCAGAGAATCCCCATCATCCTAGTTGAGTTCCATGCAGGCCAAGTATTAAATTGACTATTCCACAAAAAACAACACTTGACGAGAGAGGCTGCAATGTCCGACGACTGGATTTCGTTAGTCCCTGAGGACCCACATTTTATTCCAGCCCCCGAGAAACAATTGACTGCGCCAATCGACTGGGCGAAATTGCGCCGGATGCACGCGAATTCAAAATCACGGCTTCGAAAACGGTTCAATTCTTTGACTGTGGTACAAACCTCGACAACATCACCTGCGCCGCCTGTGGAGCAGAGCTACCTTTCTCCTGGTGGGAAGAACGCATGGAGGAAGACTATTTGGATGACCCCTGCGAAAAAGGATTCAAACTGGCTCACTACAGCACGCCCTGCTGCAACACAGCATGCACGCTTCACGAACTTGTCTACGACTTGCCACAGACTTTCGGCCGATTCGCGCTCGAGGTCATGAATCCCAATATTGGAACGCTTGACGAAAACCATCGCCAAGAACTAGAAGAAATCCTGGGCACAAAGCTGATTGTTGTCTATCAACACATCTGAAGCATTGACGTCGAAAAACACGTTTTAAGCCCCTGGGTTCTCGATAAAAAACGTTCCACTGTCATCCTAACCTCACCGTTTGTTTACAGATGAGTCGGCATGGCTCTGCGAAACAACTCTTTCCAAGCCATTGCCCCCGTGACCGCCGTTCCAGGATTACCTCTAATGTTAGAACATTTAGACAGCCCTTTCAGGGTGAGCCGACCGGGCAACGGTCGATAAACGACAGAGAAGAGGGACAATGAGAGCTTGCCGTTTCTGCCTGGCGGCCATAACGTCCGTTCTACGTCCATTTACCAATTACTTTGGGCAGCGTTGGTAAAGCTACTCAGTAAAACTTTTGCGCAATCCCCGCCCCCCACCCCCTCGTCATCTCGGTCCGAAAGTTCGGGGCAAACACATCTACTAAATTCTCCGTTACATTCGGCCTCCTTCTCCCAAACCTCTGGAAATCGCATGCGTCTTGGCCTGCCGCACCACCAATGACAAATTTTGACATAAATGAACTGCTGGGATAAGCTAATACATCGAAGCAAAAAGTTGACAGGAGGCAGGTCGATGAGCACTACACTAAATCTTTCACTGACCGATGAACTGTTGGCTTTTATTGACAAGAATTCCGGCGACGGAACGCGCTATGCCACCCCCAGCGAGTTCGTCCGCGACGTCTTGAGAGAGAAGAAAGAACGCCTCGAAGCCGCCCAGATTCGTGACGCTATCCTCGATGGCTATCAAGACGCCATTCAAGGTCGCACTCTGCCGTACCGTGGCAATCTCCGGCAATTGATGAAGAAGGCCGGAGAGTGAGCAAATCCAAACGCGAGCTGTGCGTCGAACTAACACAGCGATCCTTTACCGATCTTCGTCCCATCGAGCAGTTCTCCATCAAGGCATGGTCCGCAAGACTGCCGACAAATATCTGGATGACATCTCAGCTGCTCTCGACCGATTGCAGGAGAATCCAGAGATCCTTCGCCTAGAACAGGATCTAGCTCCGGGGCTTTACTTCTACCGAGTAAAAAAGCACTTCCTGGTTTGTGACTATCAGGATGGCCTCATCATTGTCCTGGCGGTCATTCATACCAGCATGGATATTCCGGCCCGGCTACTCGAGTTAGAGCCACGACTGGCCGCCGAGTCGCAGTTACTTCGCGCCAAGCTGCGTGGCACATCTTCCAAGGACTAAGCTCACCTCCACAAGGTGCCTCCTCCCTCCTTAAAATACCTGGCTAGCGCCGTCCCAGTAATCAATCGCTACCCCTAACCCTTGCATCTCTTCCTTTTTCCTTCTAATCTGCCTTCATCACTCCGCTCCCCCGTCCAAAAAACCCGCACCATAAAATCCGCCACACTAAGCGCTAATCACACAGAGCAGAGGTGCTCCCTTGGACGAGACGATGTACTTCTGCGTGATCATGCTCGGCCTGCTGCTGGGGCTACTTATCTTCTTGGCCATCTTTCAGCAGACCCTCGCGAGAAACGCGCAGGCCGCCAAAAAGAAAAAGCTCCGCGAAGAGTCCTCCACCGAATACGAACTCCCTCCGGGAAAGACTCCCTTCTTTGTCGCCCGCTTTAACGGCTATGGCGCCCGCTTCTTTCGGGTCTATGCCGATCAGGGCCAGCTCCTGTTCCTGATGACGGGCCCCTACTTCATCATGATCGATGCCGAGGCTCCCCGTGGCGAAAGCAAATCGCACTGGCTGGTCCGATCGCTCAAACTTCTTGTCATTACTTTGGCCAGCGGCGCAGTCGCCTCCCTTTTGGTACTCATGGCCGTCGGCCGAGCCATTGCTCAATCCGCCCAAGGCTTCACCGGAAGCGGGCACGTCATCGCCGTGGTGATCGGCGTGATTGGCCTGCTGGCGCTGGTCAATGCCGTCTTCATTCCCAGCGTCCTCTGGCTGATCGACCAGCGGGGAAAGATGCTCGACTCCCTTCCCCTCAGTGGCCTGCGAGAAATCCCACACCTCGAAAGCAAGAGCTTCATCGCCACCCCCGCAAACGTCACCAAACTCTCGATCACCTTGCTTGACCAGCGTGAGAACTTCCGTCCCTCAGACGAGGTCGGCTCCATCTTGAAATTCAATCATGGGCCCACAGGCCTCTGGAAGATTGAAACCCTCACCACGCGTGACACCCGCGCCGCGCTGGAGATGGTTCATGCCGTCTGGGGCCCAGACAAAGTCCAAGTCGATCAGGCTCTTATCGACCGCCTTGCGCGCACCGTCGTCGCAGGCAACCTTCCTCTAAACGCGCTTCGTGAATCGATTCAGCCCCAGGTGCAAGCCGCGCAGGCCCGCGTCATCCAGGAAGATCACGACCGCGCCATCTCGGCCACTGCTGAAAAGAAGCGCCGTGCCGAGGCCCCCAAAATCGGCGACCCCGGCTCCACTTTCGCCATGAATGGCATCGGCACCATGGTCTGCGATGGCCGAGGTGTCATCGAATGGGATTACACCATCGGCGATAGCGACGCGCTGCTCGCCTTCTGCTTCCTCGGCATCCCCATCATGCCTTACAAGGCCGTTCATGTGTTTAGCTGGGGCCCTGGGGTGGACGTAGGGCTCGTGCACAAGCAGCAGCCCATCCGCTGGACCTGGGACCTAACCGCCTCCGCCTACCTCCGCAGAGTCTGGGGCGTGCTGGTCGTTCTCGGTGCCCTGTTATTATTCGCAAGCTACACCGGCGGAAGCGAACTGGTCGGAGCGATTCTTGCTGCCCCGCCGAACATCGTCGCCAAGTTCACCTGGCTCGATCCGGTTCCCGTTCGCATCCTCTTGGCTGGCGTAGGGTTACTGCTTGTCATTGGCCCCATCGTCGGCCGGATAGTCATAGACAAAGCCGAGCGCCGCCATCAAAACATTCGCCGATTACTCGGGCGACATATCGTCGGCAGCAGCGATCCGGCCGACTGGCCCCGCTCCCTTCTGGGAATAGTCCGCCCCGCCTCGCAATCCTTTGGCAGCGCCACCTTCGCCCAGGCCAGCGAGTCCGCCCTCAAGCAGCGCGACTATCGCCAAGCCCTTTTTGCTGCTCGCCTCGCCGTCGCTCTCGAAGATCCCGCACACGGCGAATCACTCACCAACTCCATTCTCGAAAATCCGGAAGCGCAACAGCTCATCGAGTCCCTCCACAAAAACCCGCGTGCCTACTCGCAGCTTCTCCCACCTTCCTCCTGGGACCCCATCGACCTCCTGTCCTAACCGCTCTGCGTCATCACGTCATTTCAGAGCCGGAAGCGTCAGCGACGGCCATCCCCCGGTGTCTTCTCTATAGTAGACGCGTGCATCTTGCCGCGTCCAATCCGCCTTCTATCTTCTTCTCACGCTGGGCTCGGGCAGCCTCACCACACCCAAACGACTAAAAATCAACCGTAGAAGAACACCTGCAAAACCATCCTCACCACATCGTGCGACCGCGCCACCAAAACAGCGCACACACACCAAGCGGCACACTTGCTATTGCAGCTACCACCAATGCACCCACCCAGCCCGGTGCAGCGACTAAAGCCCAGATCGCGACTGCCGTTCCCGTCCCGCCGCAGGCGTACACCAGCGATTCCCGTGCTGCCGCATACTCATACCAAGCAAGCCGACGGCCTGACCGCGCGACAGCTTGCTCAATCACCTGCCGAACAGCGACAAAGCCAGGCATCGCGTGGGGTAGCCGGGCTCTTCCGGCCGGCGTGACCACTTCAAGTACCGCTCCCACAGGACGAGGGCGAACCCAAGTCGCACACGTGCCTCGAATTTCATCCAGCCCGCACGAATATTCCGGGTCAGGACTAGGCGACAGGAATCGGCTCGGCTGATGGCAGCGAAAAAAGGTGATGGTGCCAGCCTGCGGGTCAACGATCACCTTGCGGTAGTTCGCCTCACCAGGCTTTCCATACTCGGCCGTGATCTCATCCACAGAATTACTCACAGCCCGAGCCTCGACTTCTGCAAGATTCCTCAAAGTTGCCATAAAAATGTACTCGCCTTCCGCCATTCCCCTGACGGAAGCAAAATTGCCACGGCATATTCTACTTCGAGCTCATCAAAATTCTCGGGTGGCCCCGTTTGCTCGTCAAACGGGGTTTACAAGAGGCAAGCACCCCGGGTCGTACTCTCAATCTCCGCCTCTTCAGAGCCGGAAGCGTCAGCGCCCGGTCATCCCCCCATCCCTAAATATCGCACCGGCAAGCCACGCACCAACAAATCAAAACCCGCCATCGATTGCTAGGTGAATTACTCGCACGTGCTTTCCCCAAACCAGCGTCACAAAAGTCTTTGGAAAACATTCGCGTCTCGAAGTTACTCTAGCGAAAAGATACACTCTAGAGTTGCCATGCAACCAATACCAAGTCTTGTTTTGATGGAAGGTAAAAACCCGTGAAGGCTGGCAACGTCATCGAGATAGACCTGGATGGAAAACTGGCATACCTCCAGCTCACGCATAATCACTTCGCCAAAAGGAACGGCTTTTGGTACGGCTGGTTCTGCCGCGTCTTGCCGAGCACCTTTTCCAAACGCCCCGCTTTGAAGCGGCTTCAGCAGTTGGTCATGGAACCAGAGCAATTCGGTTGCTTCTTCGCCAATGCCAATGACTTGGAGGTCGTCGCTGAGATTCCAGTACCCTCCGGCAGAGCGTCCTTTCCGACATGCAAGCAACACATCGGAAGTCAACCATCTCCCAACTCGGTTTGGGTCTTCTGGAACGGCCAAGAAGAGCGAGTTGCCTATCGGATGCCGGCCGTAGCAGCCAATTTGCCCAACCGAGAAATTGTCGACTCGGTCGTAGTGAGGCAAAGGATCCAGCAAAACTGGTCGGCTTCACGGGATGTCCCCCATGAATGCATTGATCCCAAAAGCGACACCTTCAGTTTTTCCGACTACCCCTTACTCAGCGACTTTGAACAAGATCGAAATCGATTTGGCGACATCTATGGCTTTCTCGCTAGTCGAGGGCTATACGAAATCGCGCCAGAAGAAACAACGATCACACTTTTGGGAATCGGCCCCTTTGAAAATTCCGTCGCCGAACATTGGCTAAATAGCCTAAGCGGCAACGAGGGCTGGGAGGGCATTTTGTTGCCGCTCCAAAAGTTCATGCAGTCTCCAGCACGAAACACAAATGACTCAGCAATTGCCATGGCTGCGTCAGGCCTGATTTTAGCCAGCGCAGGACTTTTGAAATGCCCCCATCCAAGGATCATTGACGCGCTATCAAAAAGCGGCCCCATCCCGCCCGATCTAATTCGCACGGCAATGGTTGCCATGATGGAAGTGCAAGCACGGTCGGGCCTAAAAGAACTATGGAGTGCCGACCCCCGAGGGAAAAAATGGCTGGATCTAACATCCAAAATGCAACTGCAGTTGATCGAATTGCGACAGAAGCAAGGAAAGAAATAAACCCTTGCTTAGTAGGTCAGGGTTCACCCTGACAGCGCTATCCGCGTTACCTCTCCCTCAAACTCCTTTGGCAGGTTGCCACGCGCTGAATCAACCTCCAAGCCTTTTCAACAACTATCCCCCAGGCCTTCTCTTTTCCTCCGCCCGTCAAAACTACTCTTCCTCCCCATCAAACTTCTCATCAACTAGGGGCATCAGGGGTTCAGTAGGCCGTGAAGAATTCTCTCGTTCCTCTCGAAGCTTTTGCTCCTCTAGCTTCACCACTTCCCCTTCCAACCGATCATAGTCAGCGTTCCACATGCCAAAGAAGCCACAGCTATAACCTGTCTTGGTGAACATGCTGACCGCCATTTGATTGATCAGCAAAAACACGATGAGCCCGACGCAAGGAATCATCCCCAGCAGGCCAACCACGACCCCTGCGATCCAGTTCCCAAACACACCCTTACTCATGCGAAGCATGGAGAAGGCCACAGCACAGGCCAAGGGCAAACCCAACCACTGGATTGGCGAATCTTCCAGGTGTCGACGGAACACAACAACCTGAGCCAAAACGAACACCATAAATGCCGTCATGGCATAGACGGAATACTTCTGCCACTTCGCTACCTCTAGTAGTCGCGGCAAGTCTTTCACATGACTCGGGATATGGGCAACCGCCGCACTGGGCTCATACGGATTTTCTTCGTTCACAAACACTCCTTTTCAGTGCCGAAAGCATCATCGCCCGGCCATTCCCTTGTTACCCTTCTGCTTGGCACCGCACCTCACAGTTGCTTACTAGCCTGAGGCCTTACAATGGGCCGCAACGTAGGGTGGGTCAAGCCGTAGGCGATGACCCACCAAGTCCGAACTGCCATAGCGAATCGCAACCTCTAACGTCGACCAGCTCCGTTTGCTCGTCAAACGATGTTCACAAGCGGCCTTCCCCCCGTCCCTCTCCCCAGCCGGCCGTGCCTTCCGTGTTCCTCCGTGTACCAATCTCTTCTTGGAGCCCCCCCCCATAACTATCGCCACACTTCCCTCTACGCCATCCACCCTGGCAGCGATGCGGCCTGCTTCACCCACGCTTCCAGTTGCTTGGCATCAAAATCATCTTGGTGAATGTCGAGCCAGCGTGCTTCCTTGCTAGTCCCACCCTGCGGCGCATTCTTCAGCGAGGTGCCACGAAAGAAGGTCAGCTTCACATAGTTCGTAAAGACATGGAACGAAGCAAACCATCCCTGGCCTTCCACACCATAAAAGGGTGAGTTCCATTTCACCGCTCTTTGCAGTTTAGGAACCACACGCTCGATCAGCGTATCCAGTTCCATCGCCACTTCGCGTTTCCAGCCGGTTATCGCGGCCAAGTACGCCTGCACCGGCGCATTCCCATCGGCCTTGACAATCTGCGGGTTACCTCCCGACAGTAATTTTACTGGCGCTTGCGATGCTGCTGCTTTCGCCTTCTTCACCGGCTTGGCCGAAGTGACAGAGCCATTAAGAGCAGCTGCCGCTTGTATCAGCTTTTTGAAAGCGGTCGCATCAACCTTTTCCCCTTCGCGAATGTCGATTGCGCGCCGCGCATTCCCTTCCAAGCTCGAATTGAAAAGCTGCTTCGGGTCCGCGAGGCTCGCCCCCTTAGGAAACGTCAGCTTCACCACCTGCTTGTACGCCTCCCCCGTACACAAAATCCCTTGCGCAGACCAAACGGGGTTGTTCCACTTCCATTCTTCGGTCACACCCGGAACCGCCTCCAAGATCAGCGTTCGCATCTGGGCCAGCGTCTCGCCGCGCCAGCCCCCTAGCTCTTCAATCCGGCCATCAATCAGCACCGCTGTCGAGCCCTCTGCAGGTTTAGCCTGCTTCTTCGCGCTCACCTTTTTCACGGGCGCCTTTTGTACAGCCGCCTTTTTCACCTTCGCTTTGGCAGGCGTTTTTTCGGCCTTTTTGGCCGGTTGCTTTGCAGTGGCCTTGCTTACTCGTGCCGATCCTTTGCCCATACTCTTTGCCATGAGGTCGTCCTCTAACCGCTTTTAAATTTCGAAGTCATTTTCACGTGAACCTGCAAACAACCCTCTCGATTTAGCGAGCAGGCTTCACCGCGGGTGGCTTCCACATTCCCGATAGGGCCTCTTCCTTCGGCCAGTAAAGTCGCATCGCCACATAGATTGGACCATCAGGAGCAGGCAGCCAGTTCGACTCTTTCTCTTTCCCCGGAGAATCCTTCTGAATGTAGATCGTCAACGAGCCGTCGGCATTCTTCTTCATGCTTGGCAACATCGGCGAGTTAATCAGATAACGATTGATCGGATTTTCTACTAGCAGTTGTGTCTTGGCGTCGTACATCGTCACCGACCAAAACGCGTTGGCAGGCGGAAGCTGATCCTTGGCAAATGTCAGCGTGTATTTTCCTGTGCTACAGTCAGGCTTCTTCCCTTCGCTGTCGAGCGACAGGAGCGGATACAATGCCTCCTCCTTGGTGTTACCATAGATGCCCGCCATCGCCGCCGCAGCGCGTAGCGTCCAGTTCCCCTTAAAGAAGTTGCGATCACCAAACGCAGAGCCCACGCGCCAGCCATTCTCATCCTTGCCGACGCTGGCTACTTGCTCTTTGATTTTCGCCATGCCACTTTGGACCCCTTCCACAACCGCAGCCTTCTCTTCTGCGGTGAACTTGTCGAGCGGGAAGGGCTTGCCCGCTTCAATCCCGATCTTGGCGAATTTTGCTCGCAGTGGTTTTTCTACTTCTGCCGTTCCTACCGTGGGACAAAACTGCAGCACAAAGCTCAGATACGAAAGCGGATCACGCGCTGCCAACTCTTTGTCGATCTTGGGCCAATCGACCTTCGGTGCAGCAGCCGGCGCGGGCCTTCCTAAAAAGGCAGAGAGCGATTGCAACTTGTAGCCCGCTTGGATATTCTTGACGTTCTCCAGGTCGGCTTCATTAAAAAGCTGTGTCCGCATAATCGCAAACGTGATCTCCGTCTCGCAGCGGAAGACGCGATCAATGCCGGCAGGAGTTTCTCCCTTCCAATGCGGACCGACAAGCATGCTTCGCCCAGCACCATTCCCCGTCGCCCGACTTCCTACATAGCCAAAGTTGGAAGTGTAAACGTCGATCAACTGCAGCGAGTAGTAACGTCCCTTCTCCACCTCAGGAACCGTGATAACAATCGGCTCCGCTCGCAGGTCCGCACAAAAGAAGGAGTACGGCGTATCGCTGTTCGGCGTGACAACGGCCGTATCTTTGGGAGTGAAGACTCGCGCCGTGTTATAAAGCTCGTTGAATCCGCACTTGTACTGAGAGGACGCTTTGTCGATATACGTCTCGTAGATGACGCCATAGTTCATCACCAGCGGAAAGCCATAGATGAACGCCTCTTCGGAAATCGCCTTGATTTCCCCTACAGACAACTTTTCCTGCGCCATGCTTGGCATGACACTCCCAGTAGCGGCAACAAACAAGCCAATTGCCAAAATCACTCGGCGAAACATGAGAAACCCTTTCCGAGAATTCTAGGGAACTTCAGGCCATACGATCAGCCGCCATTCTACTTCCCCCAAAACGCTCCGAACAGTTCGCCCCCGAGAACAATTGGATTGTCTGTTGCCTCTTCCTGCAAAGTTTACATACGCATAAACGCTGGCTTGTCGATGGACTCGACAAGCCAGCGTTTGTATTCTGCGGCAGCTTCTAGTGCGTGCGACCTCTTTGCCTTTCGCTAGTTTTGAAAGACTAGCTGCGCAAATTGATACAGGTCGCTCTTCCAGACCTGGAAGTCATGCTTCCCGCCGACGATCACGTTGTAGCGATGGGGAATTTTCTTCTCCACCAGCATCTCATGGACCCCTTCGCTGATCCGAAACAGTCCATCCTTATCGCCGCACGCCACATACAGAAGCTTCAACTGCTTAGCGGCAGCTTCGGGATCTTTGATTAGCTCCTTCGCCGGCTTGGTGTTAGGGGCCGAAGAGAATCCGCCAACCCAAGCGAACGTTTCCAAATTTCCCAGGCCAAAGTTGAGCGATTGACCGCCCCCCATCGACAAGCCAGCCAGCGCCCGCGATTCTCGATCCGTCTTTACCGAGTAATGCTTTTCAATGTGAGGAATCAAATCCTTCAAGAGGTCGTTCTCAAACGCAGCAAAGCCCGGCACTTGCTTCGGAATCGAATCGCGAGCGGTCACATCCTTGGCTGCTCGACCATTGGGAAGCACCACAATCATCGGCACCGCTTTCTTGTCGGCATACAAATTGTCCAGGATGATTTCTGGCGCGCCGTGCCGAGCCCATTCGTTCTCATCGCCACCGATCCCATGCAGCAGATACAAAACGGGATACTTCTGCTCTTTCGAATAGCCTGGCGGCGTATAGACGCGGGCCTTGCGCGTCATGCCGACCGTGCTCGACTCGTATTCAATCGTTTCAAGCTTGCCATGCTCAATCCCTTCGCGCGCCTGATCGTAGCCCGCAGGTGGAGCAGCAAATTTCTCTGCGGCATCGACCGCAGCACTGGCGACGCTTCCCATCCAGAGCATTCCTACGGCGATAAGCGATACAAACAAACGTCGGTTCATGGCGATTCCTTGGAAGAGGTCTTCTGTTGAGAGGAAGTTTGAAAATCACTATCAGGATGGAGCCGCTTGGCGATACGCGTCAAGAGCTCGACAAGTAGCTCGGCCTCTTCAGGCACAAGCGTTTCAAAAATCTGATCGCGAATCGCTTCGCTCGCTTTCCATAGCTGCCGAAACTTCCGCTTCCCTGCCGTCGTCAAGCTAACCGTCCGCGCCCGGGCATCCGTGGGATGCAAGTCACGCTTTACCAGCCCCTGCTTCTCTAACAGAACCAGCATGGCCCGTACCGTGCTCGGATCAGATGGCATCCTTCGCGCGAGATCTCGCTGGGTGAGGGCTTCGCCGCGCTCTAAAGTCGCTAGCAAGACAAACTGGTCGGCCGTAACATCGTGGTCGGAAAACTGCGAGTCCGTCCGGCGATGGAGCGCCAAATAGGCCGATCGCAATGCCATCGGAATTTCGTTTTTGACAGACATCTACCGGCCCCTTCGCCATATCGTGCGTATACGCTCTATCTGCGAATCTACAAAAGCCACTCTCGCCATGCAAGCGCCTCCCTACAAAAAAGCTGCCCTTGCACACGCTCCGTCGGTAGGATTTCGCTTTCAAAACTGCGATAATGCGTCGCACTTTGGCTTGTCTGACGGCCGTACAACAAATCTCAGGAACGGATTATGGACCTTGAAATCCTCCACACTCCCCTTCGCTTCCAGCTGTACGGCCTCTCGGGAGCCGTCGAGGGAGAGCGCTATGCGCAGGTCGGCCTTCGCCTGATGGACCAGATGTGGATGCTCGTCAAAGAGGCCCAGTTGCCAACGACCGGCATTAATCACTGGGTCTATTTGCCTGGTGACCGCATGTTTGTCGGAGTAGAAGTGAAGAGCGGCAATGCCAGCCAAATTCCACCACAACTAGAGCCGCTAGATTTTCAGCTTGGCCATTATGCCCGGCATCTGCATGTCGGCCCTTATCATGACTTGCCCCAAAAATGGAAAGTCCTCAAGGCGGAACTTGCCTCCCGCGGCGAGACCGTCACCTTTCCTTCGCTAGAAGTCTACGGCCACCATTGCTCGGACCCCGCTAAAACCGAAACAACCATTTTGTTGGGCCTGAAATAATCGCAACATCGTTTTCGCGACATGGCTCCTGATCTACTCGATCAAAAACGGTCGTTTTGTATCATTTGCCGTTTCGATGGAATACATTACAGGCGTTCCACCTCTCGCTACTCCTTCTACAAGCCCCTCGCTTATGAATATTCCTTTTGGCTTTGCCCTTTTGCTAACCACGCTGCTGATGCTAAGCCCCCTTCCATCGGCCCACGGCCAAGAAAAGGCAGCCCCTGCCACTCCTGAGGTGCTGGTGATCACGGCCGATACAAAACTTGATCCTGCCAAGACCTACGGCGCGATTGTCATTAAGAAATCCGGGATCACGCTTGATGGAAATGGGGCGTGGCTGATTGGGCCGAGCAAGGGTTCGCCGAAAGAGTATCGCGGCACCGCAATCTTTGCCGACGGCGTTTCCGATGTGAAGCTACTGAACTTGCAAGCCAAGCAGTGGGAGACAGGGCTACACATCAAGCATGGACGTCACTGGACTGTCGAGCGGTGCAACTTCTCAGGCAATTTTCATGATCCTGATTTTGGCTGGGGAGAGAATGGCCGGCGTGGTGGGATCTTACTTGAAGATGTGTGGCTATCCCGCTTCGCGCAAAATCGCGCGAACCATGTCTGGGATGCTTGCTCGCTGGTCAACTCGGATGGAAATACATTTATCGAAAATGATTTTTCCCATACGTCGAACACCTGCCTGAAGCTGTGGACTTCGTGCAGAAACTGGTTTGACAGGAATAACTTTAGCTATGGCATTCGCATCTCTCCTGGCGAAGTGCATGCGCGCGACTCGACCAGTGTTCTGATCGAAAGCGGTTCTAACAGCAATCACTTCATGAGTAACAACTGTACGTATGGTGGCGATGGGATCTTCATTCGCGTACTCAATGGATGGTGCAGCACGGACAATTTCTTTGAAAGGAACGACTGCTCCTACGCGAACAATAACGGCATTGAATGCTGGGCGCCGCGAAATACTTTTCTGCAGAACAAAGCCAACCATTGCAGCTACGGATTTTGGCTGGGGGGATCGGACCAAACGAAACTGATTAAAAATGAGGCTTGTTTTAACGGACTCGCAGGGGGCTTTCATAACTCGCCGCATTTGCCGGGGAATCGGCATGCAGGCATTGTCTTCATGTTTGGGCCGTCGAGTCATACGGTCGCCATTGGCAATCGTTGCCACGGCAATAACGGCGCCGGTATTGCGATCATCGGAGACCAGCCTAGCCAGGGGAAGAAGTGGAAGGCGTATCACTGGGTGCTTGAGAATAACCAGCTGACCGAGAATAGCTGGGGCATCTATGCCCAGTATGCTGACTGGATCGTAAGTGCAAACAATCACATTCAGGAGAACAAGCTGAAAGATGTGGAGCTTGCCGAAGGGGTGACTCGCTTTCAGGATTTGTCCAGCGATTCAAAGATCAAGCAAGCTCAGTTTCCACTTACTATTCAAGGTCCACAGACGGTGAAGGTCGGCGAGGTAGCAACGTGGAATGCAGAGATTCCGAAAATCAGGACGACGAAACCTGCCGTGTATCAGTGGGACATGGGGACAGGAGAGTTCCAGTCGCAGACATCGCTGACTCATACGTTTAACTCGGTCGGCTTTCAGCGGATTGGCCTGAACGTGATGGTGAATGGCCATACGGAATTGGCTTGGCGGGATGTTTATGTGGTGAAAGAAGTGGAAGAGCTGGGAACCGAATCTTCGGCCAATCAATGGAGCCTGAAAGATTTTCAGGACCGGAAGCAGAGCGACCAGCAGGTTTCTCGCGCGACTTTTCACGAAGACAAAGGGGTTTTTCTGGTTGGAAATTCTTCGCTGGCGGTGTCGATCTCTCGCTATGCGGGGTTTCGTGCGGCATTAACGTATCCGAGAAAGCAAGATGCCGCTTGGCCTTCGGCCGGGAAGACAAAGGTTGCTTTTTGGCTGAAGGCAATCAATGCGGATACGACCGGTTGGCAAGGTGGACCGTTCCTGGTGCTGCATGGCGAGGGAGAGAGCCGCTGCTATATCGAGCCGGCGGAAGGGAAGGACTTCATGCGAGAGCTAGAATACAACGAAGCGCGTGAAGGCTGGCGTCGCCTGGAAATACCGCTACAAAGTGATGAGCGCTGGAAGGTGGATGGCGAAGTTCCCAAGACGATTACTGCCATCACCCTATCGTTTGATTCCTGGGGAGCACCGCCGCTCAAGCTCTGGATTGATGGGTTGTCGATTGAATAAGAGGTTGCGGCTTCGCGGATCAGCGGCCCATTTTCGTTGCAATGCTCTGAGAGGATGAGATGAATCCATTAGAAGATGATTTGGTGGTGGTGTTGATTAAGCACCGTGATCGCTTTCGGTGGTATCGTGGAAGTCGTGATCTTTGGGTTCTGGATTATCGCAAATGGGCACAAGAGTTTTTGAATGCAGGACATAGCGTCGAAATCGGGGCGAATGGTCGATTTGGTATTGAGTTAGTCGATGAAGAGACTATGGACCTGTTTTTAAGCAAGGTGAGTCACCTCGAGCTAGAGAAGGGAAAGCTTGCAAAAGCTCTTGAAAGGCGATTCAAGGATGCTAGATCCTGGTGGGATGTTGGTGCTCTATTTCCAATAATGTTTATAGACACTGACCGAAAGCATGTCTCTGCGTTTTATCCAAGTGGAATTCGCATGGAGCGGTACGTTCCAGATGGGTGGAGCAGCGATTTCAAAGACTTCGCCACTGAATATCCCGAGGATTTATTTCCTCGGGAGGAAAAGTTTTGGGTTCAGGATGGAGTAGATATGCTTGCAGTTCTGAATGAACGTGGAGCTGCTTTGGAATAATCTTATTTGCACCTCGATCAAGAACTCCAATCTTGCCAATCCATTGCCTTTTGATTTTCTAACAGCCTTGTGAACCTTTACGCCATTGGATTCGCAATACTCGATTAGGAGAAACCTACAGGCAGTTCAGAGCGACTGGAAGCGACGCGGATGGTAGCAGTCCATCGCAGAGTCCGGCGAAATGCTTGCCTGTTGTAAACTCTGCTTGCCTTAGATGAAGGTCGTGACGTTTCGGTTTATAACTTTAGGATGACGCTATGACTTATCGCTACAAAACGTTGGTCGCACTCGTATCGTTGTTCTTTGCGATCTTTGTTTCTTTGAAACTTGGAGCCTCCTTGCAGGGAGACGACGGCCCAAAAAACACGATCCATGTGAGTTCGTTAGGCGATTCCAAAGTAATTGGAAACCTTGGTCATCCGCTAGGAACGGTTGTGAGGGCAAAGGGAAAAGCCCTTGGAGTTGTTCAAGACAGAGAGTCCCGTTATTCCGGAGCAGTTGAAATCGAAATCCTAGAGATCGAAGGAACCCAACTAAAGAAGCCCGTCAAATTCCATATATGGGTTTCGAATCGTCAGTTTCGAACCCCGGCCAAAGGGGACGCTGTGGATTATTATCTGTATGAAACCGGTGGCTGGACTGGCATCGTGAAAACCCCTCCTGGAGTTGAAAACCCTACCAGTCTTTATCCGGGTCGCGCTTTTCGTTTTGAAACAAACTGTGTCGTATGCCAGGATAACCTTGACTCTTCCCCAAAACCCAAAGTCAGCGCGCCCTATTCTCCCAAATGAGGTCTCTACAAAACGATACTTGCATTTGCAGTGGTTCCTTGGCGTGCAAACAAGTGCCCGGCACCAAAATGTGAGAAGAAGATAGAGAGCCGATTAGACGCGGCAAGATGCACGCGTCTACTAAGGAGAGGCACAGGGGGATGGCCGTCGCTAACGCTTCCGGCTCTGAAAATGCGGAGGTATTGGCAAGCGTGTGGGCCGGATGAGCAGAGTTTGGGGCAAACCGATTTTATCTGTAGGGTGTCGATATGCCAGACAAAGAACCGGTCGTCATATTTACGGGGCGATTCTCTTGGAGACGCGTTAGCACCATTCTGTGGATGGTGTTTTTTGGGTCCGTCTTCACCCTTGCCATTCCGATCATGGTTCCCAAGATGGCCGAGTTTTATCTCGTTGATCTAGTGAGGGTGCCTGCCGATCAACTGGTGCTCGTGCATGTGATAGCAGTAGTCACAATAGGTCTGATGCTATTTTTTGGTATTGGCTCTGGGTGGTGCTTTTGCAAGTTGTTTTGGTTTTTCCTCACCGGACATGTGGACACGCAGCTTCTCGACTCCAAGGGGCTGCACGTGAGGATGCTTGTCCATTTCTACCATTTCGAATGGAAGGATATTGAGTTCGTGTCCTTCTCTGGACGGCCATTTTCGAGAGGATATTGCATTAGCCTAATACATAAAAAATGGGCCAACTCGAAAAATCCGTATCGAGAGATTCGGACAGATACTACGATGACTACCGAAGAGGCGATTGCGGTTATTAAGCGAATTCGCAGATACGCCCGGCCTGTTCCGGCAATTTCCGCATCATCATGTGACGAAATTCTTCCCTATATTTAGGTGAGTAAAGAAAGTTGGTGATGGGCGTATTCTTCTAGTGGGAGCCATCACACCCCAAGGGCTCGTGTGCGAGAAATGGAATGGCCTGCTTAGAAGGGAGTGAGGCTTTGGCCGTTCATACTTGGTGGGTCATCGCCTGCGGCTTGACCCACCCTACGGTGTGTTTGAGAAGCAGGTGGAAAGCAGTTAGTCAAGTCAGATGGCGGGGGCTGCCTCTTGCAAACCCCGCTTGACGAGCAAACGGGGCCACCCAAGCCAAAATGCGAGATGAGGATAGAAAGCGGATTGGACGCGGCAGGATGCACACGTTTACTAGTGTTTGAGATGGAAGGCGGATGGCGCTGTCCGGATAAATCCGGACCTACAGGAGCTGAATAGGCGGTGAGGGAGATGAGCGTGGTGCGACCTCCCATGGCCTGCGGCCACAACGGTTCAAGAACCAGTGCCACCCGCGACTATTCCTGCATGGTGACGACCGGGGCAATCACTCGCGAGGCATGCTCTCGTTCATGATGCACGGCATTTTCGGCCACCACCGCGTTTGTGGGAAAGTCGAGGGTCAGTGGCTCGCCCGTGTTGGGGTTCGGCTCAAAGAAGGGAGCCCCCGTGCTGGCCACAGTCACGCGAATTTGATGCCCCGCATTGAAAACCTGGCTGATCCAGCCAACATCGAAAGCGACTTTGTATACTTGGTCGGGCTGCATGAATACTTCCTTGTCGTAGCCCTCACGATAGCGCACCCGGCGTACATAATCGACCAGCAAGATCGATCGGCCATCCGGATAGACATCGCAAACCCGCACAATCACATCAGTATCCTTTGCCGATGATGAGAGAAACACCTCCGCCTTCACATTCCCCGTCCACTCCAGCGGCTTGGTCAGTGGCTCGGTCGTAAATGTCCGCACTTCGGCCTGCTTTTCAAAGGGGCGTGCATCTTTGGCCCCCGCAAAGGCACGCTCGGGAATGCTGGCCGGGTGCAGCGGATCAGCCTTGAACTTGGTGACCGATGCCTCTGCCTGGGGCGCCACTTGGGTTAGCTTGCCATCCGCCTGCAAGTAATAGGAAGTTGGCGTTGCCGCAATCGGCCAATCGCTGGCAGTCCGCCATTCATTGCCAGGGGCATTCGCCTCGCCCGTTGCCCCCATCACGTAATAACGAACGGCCGGCTCTTTCTCGACACCGTTGTCCACCCCCTTGAGGTAATGCTCAAACCAGCGAACCAAATGCTTCTCACGTTCGAACGTTGCATTCTCGGGATAGACCAGCTCCGCCACCCGATTATCTTTAGGACCGCCATGAAGCCACGGACCAATGAGCAATTGTTGCTTCCCACGCGAGTTTGGCCCGCCACGATGCTGCCGAGCGACAAAGCTATCCACGGAGCCCACGCACATGAAGTCAAACCAGCTTCCTAGTGTGAAGCAAGGGACATCCATTTTGTCGATATGCCGCGTACAGTCTTCTTGCTGCCAGTAGGTGTCGTAGGTCGGGTGGCGAAACCATTCTTCCAGCAGTCGCTGATTATCCTGGGGATCACGACAGATCGATCCCATCTGCTTAAACCGTTCGGGGCGCGTGGTGCCGCCGATCCGATATCCCTCATGAAACAGGCTGAGACCGGTGTCGGTCATGTACTGCGCGACCAAGTGCGGCGGGCGAGTGACTGCCAAAAAGTTCTGGGCGAAGCCCGCCTGCGAGCCCCCCATCGTTCCGATCTTGCCGGTCGACCAGGGCTGCTTGGCCAGCCACTCTACCGTGTCATAACCATCTTGCAATTCGCCCCAGCCGAGCGCCCGATACCCTTCCCACGTTCCTTCGGAAAGGTAGGCCCCGCGAAAGTTTTGGGCTGCTACAACAAATCCGTGCGAAGCAATGGAGGCCAGCGCCTTGCGAGAGCCAGCCCCACGCAGGTCCGCATAGCGCTGCTCATAGATCACCGGCCAAGGACCTTCTCCCTGCGGAAAATAGAGATAGACCGAAAGCCGCTTGCCGTCCCGCATCGGCACCATTTCGTGCTTTTCCGTGACGGTCCCCAAATCGATCGCAGGCTCTGCCGCCTGAAGGGATGAGGTGCAAACGAGAATCGCCAAAAACAGGACGCGACACAGCATCATCATCGATAGGTTCTCCAAAGCGAGCAGCAACAGGCAAAGCAAGCTTGCCCCAGTTCAGTGGACCAGCATGCCAAGCCTACCAGTACCAACCTTAGATGATCGTGGAACCTGCGCCCCGGTTCAACCAGAAAATCCTCTTACGAGTGACTCTTTTCCTGACTTATTGCGAAGCGGCGGCCGCATCTGCTTCTGCTTGTTGTTGTGCCAAAGCGACGACAGCGGTCATAAACTCCGTTAGTTCATGCTCCAACGCCAACCCATCTTCAAACAAGTTCATCGCTGGCGAATCATCCACATGCGATGCATTGGGCCAAGCGGCAACGGCCTCTACACGCTCACGAAATGTAGGGTGCGAGGCAAACAACGATCCCTTCTTTTCCTCAAGCTGTTTAGCGACAATTTCGCGATGTTCAGCACTATCTTCGCCGGTTCGAAAATCGCCAAACGCCTCATACATATTGATGAAGCTCTTTCCTTCAGCCAATAGGCTGGAAATGGAAGGATACATCGTCATCTCAAACAATGGTCCATCGGTGCTGACCTTGCGAAGCGCTCCCTGAAAAACGTTGGCACCATACAAAGTGCACGCCATCCGGTCGGCCAAGAATTCTCTCGATCGCGAGTAGCCAGCCGAGAGCAAACTATACGCTCGATAGTACAAGTACAAGAACCAATAAAACGGATTGATGTAGTTCAGATATCCCCCTGCACTTACCATCCCACCCAAGGCCGTATCAATCGATAGATCAACCCGATGGATGAATCGACTAAAGAAGGTATCCATATGGCTGAAGTGGGCATACTCGTGCGCTAGGATCGACTTCACCTCATCGATGGAGAGATGCTTCATCGCCGCTAACCCCAGCGTTAACACTCGTCGCTTGGTGCCAAACACACCAAACGGACCACGCCCCTCTTCGTGTACGCCAATTTCCCAGCCTGGCGCGATGTAAACATCCGTTACTGGCGACGTATCCACCCGCCGTGCTACTTCATCGATCGCTTCAAACAGCTTGGGACATTCCGCTCGCGTCTTTTGCACGCCAAAACTTCCGGTTCCCATTCGGGCGAACATGCTTTTTATAACGGCCCAAACCATCGCGCATCCAACGACCACGATGATCACAACCAGTTTGACTGGTATGCGTCCCAAAAGAAAAATCAGCCATAACAGCCCCAGGGTAACGGCCACCACCCCGAGGGCGACAAACGGCAGTGCCAAATAAAACAAAACCAACCCAAACACCAGGGCAACGGCGTAAAGCTTCGCCAGTAAAGGCTCTCCCTCGGCACGTATCACTTGCCCCTTCGCCACCACATGCAACGGCTGTTGCTGAAGCAAATGGAGTGCGTTTTCCCCACGCGTCCAGCTGGCAAGCACAAAGCCTGCAATTGCCATTGTCGCGATAATGACCGCGTAAACCACGACAAATCCAACAACCAACCACAGCCCCTTTTCGAACCAAGTTGGCTGGGCCGCTTCCTCAATTGCCTCCACGATCTTCGGGCCTAGAACCTCTTTCGGATCAACCCCAAGCCCGCGTGCCTTGTCCAGCTGCGCGACAGACTTCCGCATTTCATCATCCATTGCCAACCCCAATGCATACATACAGGCCAAAATGCCGTCACTTGGGTTGCTTGTCACGAGCGGCTCAATCGCGAGCGCACGTGAACCGGGACGATTCTGATTGCTAAGGATGCAATTGGCTAACGGATAGGCAATGTCGGTATCGGTCGGATCTTCACGCCACAACTTCGTGTAGAGGTCCTCCGCAACGGAAAAGTTATCGCGAAGCATCGACGCCTGCGCCGGGATCTCTTTAAGATCAAGGCTCGGGTCAAGCTGCGCCGCTTTTGCAAGCTCTTCCTTCGCTTCTACCAGCCTAGGCAAGTTGGCCTGAAGGTTCGGCTCCTGGGTCATTAAAGCCAGCGCCAAATTACGATGGGCACGCGCAAAGTTGGGATCTAGTGCGATGCTTTTGCGATAGGCCTGCTCGGCAGACGCCCAAGCTGCGCTTCGATTGGGCTGCTCGGCTGGCGTACTGTAAAGTCGCGTCCGCCCCAGCAAGTACCAAGCAAACGCATCCTCGGAAAGTGGAGCCTGCAAGTCTCCCTGAGGATCCTTTTGGCTGGCCACAAAATCGGCCGCTCCCGCAAACGCGGGCTCCGTGCTGCGGCTCTTATCAGCGATCCAAGACAGCAGTCGCCCCCTCCACACGCCCCAGGTCTCTTGCGAGATCGGTTCATTGCCCAGTAGCTCTACTACTTCCCCCTTGGTTGGTATCTTGGTCGCTTCCTGGGCTGGCTCTTGGGCCCCAGCAAACGCAACCACTCCAAAGCCAACCCACCAAAACAGCAAAAAACAAAGCATCGATCGCATTTTGCAGCCCCTTCGCGATAACTTCCACACCCGACCGGGCTAGATTATTCCAGAACCCACTGTAACTTTCCAGCTAGTTCAACTACTCTTCTTGAAGGAAAATCTTTTTGTTAGGCCTTTGGACAATTCCCACTCAAGAGCTTTCACCATGGCAGATACCGTTCTGACGATCATTCTGCCGGGCATGTTTGGCTTGGGCGCTGCTGGCCTAGCAGCCCTTTCCGCCGTCTCCTTTGGCAAGACCCGCCGCTGGCGATCTGAAGGCGTGACCGTCGAAGGCGAAGTGGTCGACCTGGTGAAGCGCGATCTCCCGCCGCGTGAAAACCTTGAAGAACGGGACGAACGAGTGCAAAAATACTCCCCCGTTCTTTCGTACCGGTCTTCCGATGGCACTTCGCGCCGAGCTACCTCCTCCGCCGCAGAACCCGAAGGAGCCTACAAGGTGGGCCAGAAGGTAACAGTCCGTTACCTATCCACAGAACCGGAAACTGCCGATCTAGAAAAGATGGCGGTTAGCAATGTACCCGGCATCGCCTTCGCCATCCTGGCCTTTCTGTTTGGAGCGGTCGCCCTTGTCGTCTTTTTTGCTGCCCAGGGAGGCTAGTCTCCTGGCGAAGCGTCTGCTACTTCTCTCCTGGAGCCAGCGACTGCTGCATCAACTTAGCAATCGCAAAGCTATTCTCATCCCCTTGGCCTTGTAGCGCCTCGATTACTTTCCGGCGTCGCTCCTCGGGATGGTTCTGGCTCAGCTTCCACTTCCCTTCGATCCGCTGGATCTTGATCCGAAAGCCGACAATCTGGGCCAACATCCGCTGGACAAAAGAAGCCGGCCCCTCAAGCGACCATGGCTGTGGCAGGCCGCTTTCAAAATGCGTTACCGCTTGCTGCATCATCGCCAGCAACTCCTGCTCCTCCTCGATGACTTCCAAAACCCCATACACATGGACCGCGACATAATTCCAGGTCGGCACGACCGACTCGGCCTGGTACCAGCCCGGCGAAACATAAGCGTGCGGCCCAGAAAAGATCACTAGAACCTGCTCTCCGTGGGACTCCAGCCCTTGCGGATTGGCCCGCGCAACATGCCCCAATAGCTGGCCAAATTCGCCAGCCTTTCGGTCGAGAAGAAACGGCAGGTGCGTCGCGACCGGCACACCCTCTGCCTGCGAAATCAGCGTGCCAAAACTATGCTTCTCCATGGCCGCATGCAGTGTGGAGAGGTCGGTCTCAGCGAAGGCCGCGGGAATATACATCGAACCGGCTTTCTAGAAATCACCCCAGCAACAATCGACGTCGCAGAAAAGACAAGCACGCCCCGGAATGGTTCGCGCCTCGGCGACAGGCTAGGATACTATACCGGATCAGGAGTTTCTGCTCCTACCCGCTTGGTATTGCCTGCCGACAACCCTACCCCAATGTCTTCCCCCAAGGCATTAAACCTTCCTTCCTGGAAAACTCCGCCGTTCCCTTCACGATAGGAATGAAAGCACCATGCTGAAGCACTTGCGTCTCAACTGCGCCCTGCTGGCTTGTCTAACCCTTCTCACCTCGGCTGCCGCTTCGGCGCAAGAGCCGCGTGCAAAAGTCGCCAAAGGCCCCACACTAAAAGCTGGCGTCGCCAAAGTAGACATTACCAATCGTGAAGCGGGGCCTGTCAATGATCCTCTCTATGTGAAGGCACTGGTCATTGAAGATGGCACCACCACGGCCGTCTTGATCACGGTCGATGCCGTCGCCATCGCCGAGATCGGCCACATCAAGAACGAATACCTAGGGAACGTTCGCTCGCAACTTCAAAAGGACCTGCAAATCCTTCCCACCCATGTACTGGTGAATGCCAGCCATTGCCACGGAACGGTTTGTGCCGATGTTGACCAGCGCACGGTTCAAGCGGTGAAGGCCGCCAAGTCCAAGATGGTCCCCGTGACCGTCGGCAGTGGCACCGGCCACGAAGACCGCATCATGGAGAACCGTCGCCTCAAACTGAAAAGTGGTAAAGATGCCGATGTGCGTCACGCCTATTCTCTACCACCAGATGAAGAGGTCGTTGCCGTCGGGCCAGTCGACCCCGAGATTGGCATCTTGCGCCTCAACAAAGAGAACGGAGAGACGCTGGCGGTAGTCTACAACTTTGCCTGCCATCCCATTCAAGGGGTTCCCGGCAACAAGAACACTGCCGACCTTGTTGGCTACGCCTCCAAAGTGATTGAAGACAACCTTACCGAAGGCTCACTCGCCTTGTTCTTGCAAGGTTGTGGCGGCGACATCAACCCCGTGATGTACAAGGACGTCGAACATCCTCGCCATGCCGAACCCCTTGGCACCCTGCTAGGGCTCAGCACACTCAAAGGCTTACGCAGCATTCAAAACAGCAACAATCAACAGCTCAAAGTCGTCAATCGCACCATCGAGCTTCCCCGCCGCATGGATAATGCCCAGCGGATTGAAAAGCTGCAGGCCGACCAAGACCAACTACTAAAGACCTTGGCTGGCACCAGCCTCAATCTAAAAACCTTTTTGCCACTCGTCGTCAAATACAATCTCTCGCAAGAGTTTCCTTCGTACTATTCCCATCGCTACATGCACGACAAGGCACTTGGACGCGATGACTTTGAACAGATGGATGCCGAGAACCGTCGCAACTTGGCCGCTTACATCAAGAACATCCACACCATGGAACAGCTCTCGCGTAATCAGGTCAACATGGCCCTCCTCAAAATGCATAAGGCCAAGAATGATGCGGCCGGCAAACGGACCATCGATGTCGAAGTTCAAGGGATTCGCATCGGTGACTTTGTCTTGGCTACCTTCCCAGGCGAATTGACCGTACAGATTGGGCTCAACCTCAAGAAGGTCTCCCCTCACCCCCAAACCTTCATCTCGGCCTATTCCAATGGCTACATCTATTACGCTCCCACGGCAGAGCAGATGCTTTCTGGCGAGGCGCAAGAAGATTGCGATTGCCTGTTGGCCCCCGAATGGCAAAAGATCTATGAAGAGGCGGCGCTTCAGGTACTTGGCGAACTATAACATTCCCAACTTCGCCAAAACCAATCGATACCTTATTGCGCAAGCCAGTCGAACAATTCAGTCCGCAAACGTACGGCCTATTTGCCATCAAATGGCAAGAGCGCCTTTTGAATGTCCGCTTGCTTGACCGGCTTATTCAGCAGGGCAACAACTCCACACGATTGCCCTTCGGAAAGCAGGCCCGGCTCTTGGTGGGCCGAAATCAGAATGATCGGCACCTGGCGTTGATGAAAGATCTCTCGCGCCGCCGACAGGCCATCTAGCTCTGGCATTTTAACGTCGGTAATGATCAGGTCGGGCTTGCTTTGCGCACAGCAAGTTACCAGCTCTTGGCCATTTTGTGCCACCGCAACAACCTCATGCCCCATGCGAATGAGCGCCCATCGCAAGTAGTCGCGCATGTCTTGCTCATCGTCAGCAATCGCGATTCGTAAGCGTTTAGCGGCTACCATGGGTGGCTCTGCTGGCTTGGGCTCGGTGGGAAATAGGCTATCCATGTTTGCTAGCTCACATGGAAGGAAGGACGATAACGATTTCAGCGCCCGTTGCAGCAGCATCCCCCAAACCCATACTGCCACCGTGTGCTTCGACGATTCTTTGAGCAATCGCCATGCCCAAACCGGTACCCTGCGTCTTGGTGGTATAGAAGGGCTCGAAAATGCGCCTACGCTGTTCGGGGGAAAGACCAGGTCCGTTGTCCGATACAACAACGCGGATCGCCTCTCCTCCTTCTAGCATAGTTCGTGAACAGGAAACCGTGATTTCCACGGCACCTTTGCAGGCAGAAAGTGCATTTTCTAGCAGGTTGCGGAAGACCTGAACCATCCGGAATCGGTCCACTCGGACGTCCGAATGGGCCTCCCCTCCGGTTTCGTAAAGGACGGCATCACGCCCTTCGCGCTGGGCCGCCAAATGATCCCAGGCTTCGTGCCACAAGTTAGAAAGTGTGCAAGTTGTGCGTTCTAGTAAGATCGGTGCGGCATATCCGCGCACTTCATCGAAAAGATGGTTCAGCTGATCCTGGGCCCGCTGAGCACGCTGAATGAGGTCTAGCGCGGTCGGGTTATCCCCCACTTCCATCTCTAACATTTCTAAACAGGCCTGACAGCGCTGTAGCGCATTGCGGCTTTCATGGGTTAGGCCAGTCATCATCTGGCCTATCGCCGCTAGGCGTTCCGCCCGCACGGCCTTTTGCCTCGCATCCTTGAGCGTTGCAATCCGCTCAAACGTTTTGCGCAGCAAATCCGGGTTGAATGGCTTAAGCAGATAATCATCCACGCCATGTCGTAGTGCCGACATAACCCCATTAAGGTCAGCGTACGCAGTGATGATCACATAGGTGGCTCTTCCCGCTTGCAATTTAAACCGAGGAAGAAAATCCTCAGCGTTGCCATCGGGAAGCTTGCGATCCAGGATGACTACATCCCATTGATCTTCTTTAACGCGGCCTAGTCCTTCGGTAAGGGACTCCGCCGTAACGACTTGATAGTCGTCCATCTCCAACAGGTCGCACAGATTGGCACGAGTATCAGCATCATCCTCGACAACAAGAATATGCAGCTTGCCCGTGCGTGGCAAAGTGGCGGTGCTCATATTGGGAACCAATCGTGACTTGGGCACAAAGAGGCTAACGATTGTCGGCCGGCAATCGTATCGTAAAACGAGTCCCTTCTCCAGGGACACTCGTTACGCCGATAACGCCATGGTGATTTTCCACGATCGAACGACAAATCGCTAGTCCCAACCCAAGCCCACGAGCTTTATCCGAGTGAAATGGCTCAAAAACCTTATGGATTTGGTCCGAACCAATCCCCACACCGCTGTCCTCTACGCTCAAAACGACCCCATTTTCGTCGCGAACCCCGGTTAGCCGCAATTCGCCCCCATGGGGCATTGCATCTATGGCATTGCGGATCAAATTCCCTAAGACGACCAGCAATTGATTGCGGTCCCCCATCACACGCAGCCCCTCCGGCTCACAGGAAACCGAGGTAATCGCTCGCTTAGAAATCTCTTGATTAACAAGCGACTGTTCGAGCAGTGATTGCACGGGAATTGGCACAAGCTCCGGCAAAGGCAGCTTGGCAAAATCGTACATGGCACTAACCACCGACTCCGCCACAGATACCTGCCGCTGAATTCTCTCTAAGTGCTGAAGCTGCTTTTCAGCCGTTGGGTTTTTGGCATTTTGCAAGAAGTAAACCGATGTCTGAATAACATTCAGCGGATTACGCATCTCGTGGGCGATGCCAGCCGCCATCTGCCCCAGGGCAACCAGCCGATCGATTCGCCTTTGCTGCTGAACATGGGCATGTTGATACGCATCTTCGATGATCGCCAAATCCAGGTCGATCAACCGCAAAAGCGATCCAATACACGGCACCAACAGCTCCGGCTTGTCATCCCAGGTGTCGCCGATCACCTGCAACATCCCTTGTCGCAGTCGCCCCAGGGCCGCATTGGTATAAACCTGATCCAGACCAATTTCGACGTGCCGCAAACCGACTTGCCACCGCCTTTGAACATAGGCCGCGTCGTACGGACCGGTCAGCAACTGGTCCATCCAGCTTCGCAAAGTCCCCTTCAAACGATTGACCTGTGCCTCACCTCCGGTGATCACTTTGCGCACCATCGGATGGCGTTCAATCTCGGCATAGAAATCGTCGATGAGTGCCCCGATGCGCGGCGCTATCAACCGGCGAATTACCTGAAGGCGAGTAGCATCGTCAGCGGTCCAACCGACGTAACGCTGCAATCCCTGGTAACGGTCGTAAAGCTCTTGAGTATTCACCACAATCCACTGGGCTTACACCCGACTAACGAGAACAAGACACAACTTCTATCTATCTAATCGTGGAAACGTTAGAGAGGCGACTTCTGATTTTCGAACTCCGCGTCTTGAATCTGAAACTTCTCTAGCAGCCGATAGAGCTTGCGCCGTTCAATCCCCAGCGTCTTGGCAGCGTGGCTCTTATTCCCGGCAACCCGCTTGAGCACATCCACAATCTTTGAACGCTGCAAGCTATCCAAATCGTCCGGAATCCGTTCTGTGGGCTTCGCCACCCCATCATTGGGAGTCGCTTCGATCACTTCACGAGGCAAGTCGTTCAAATGAATCAAATGGTCATTCGCCATGATTTTCGCTCGATCCATCACATTGATTAACTGCCGCACATTTCCTGGCCAGTGATAAACCTGCATCTGCTTGATGGCCGCAGGATCCATCTCCCAGCCCGGCCCAAGGAAGTGATTGATTAACAACGGCACATCCCCCATCCGCTTGCGCAGCGGCGGAAGCTCTAGCGACATGACGTTGATCCGGTAATACAGATCTTCGCGAAACCGCCCTGCCGCTACCTCTTGTGCCATGTTGCGATTCGTCGCCGCCAAAATGCGAACGTCCACGCGTCGCTCTTTGATCGAACCAATCCGCCGCATCGAGCCATCTTCCAAAACTCGCAGCAACTTCGCTTGCAGCGAACCTGGCATCTCTCCGATTTCATCGATGAACAGCGTTCCACCATCGGCCACTTCAAACAGCCCCTGCTTGGTGCCGATAGCGCCCGTGAACGAGCCCTTTTCGTGACCAAACAGTTCGCTTTCTAGCAACGCTTCGGGCAATGCTGCGCAGTTGATCACCACCATCGGCTTGTTAGCGCGATGACTGCTGCTATGTAGCGCCTGGGCAACCAGCTCTTTGCCCGTACCACTTTCCCCTTGAATGAGGATCGCCTTATCGCTTGGCCCTGCACGCTCAATCAGGCGAAACACTTCTTGGATTGCCGGAGAATTGCCGACCATTCGCGGCGCAGGATTGCCACGTGCCAAGATCGCCTTGAGCTGCTGATTCTCTTTGGCCAGTTGACGATGCAAAAAGGCCTTCTCGATCAGTGCTTCCAAGTCGCGCAGTGGAAACGGCTTTACCAGATAGTCAAACGCCCCAGCCTTCATCGCCGCGACAGCCGTTTCTACGGTGGCTTGCCCCGTCAGGATCAGTACCTCACACTCGGAGTTGCCAGCCTTCATTTTCTGAAGGAGCTCGAGCCCGGTCGTATCGGGGAGCATCATGTCGAGGACAGCCACGTCAAATTCGCGGCGCTGCAAAAGCTCCAGCGCCTGCTCACCCAGCGTGACCCCTTCCACACAATGGCCGCGCTGCTGAAACCGCTTGACCAGCAGTTCGCGCAGCTCCGCATCATCATCAACAAACAGTAGGTCGATGCGGTCAAGTTCCATAAACTAAACTTTCAAGCAAAATCTTCGGTGTTTTAAGTGAGGCCCCGCCTCGTCCGTCTATTTCATGCAATCGCATGAAAAACTCGCTTTCAGCGGCTTAACGCCAAAACCTGCGAGACTTTCGCTGCGACTTTCTAGTTAACTTCAGTTCTTTCGATGTTCGTCCGGCCGAAGTCCATTTGCGGCCTTCACCCTGCATGGAGCACTTGGCATCCCGCTTCCCCAAGTAGTAGACTGTTTACTTCCTTTTCTGCCACTCGGTACCGTTATGTCACGCGCTCAACTCAATTTCCTGCTCGACACGTTGCTGCTAATTCTCTTCATGCTGCTCGCTTGGTGTAGCACGATTGTTCGTTTCGTCTTCCCTTCAGGCCCCATGGCTGCTGGCTGGACCCTCTGGAGCAAGGACTACGTCGCCTGGTCGACCTTCCAATACAACTTAATCTGTGTTCTCGCCTTTGGCATCTTGATTCACATTATGCTGCATTGGAATTGGGTCTGCGGAATTGTCTCCAACTCACTTTCTCGCAATCGCAAGGTTCCCATTGATGATGGGACCAAAACGATCTACGGCGTGGGCCTGCTGATCGCCGTTCTTCTGATCATTGGGTTTGGCGTTGCCGCCGCCGCCCTGATGATCAAAGGGGACTAATCTGCAGGCGGGATGAAACCATCCTCACCTCCACCCAAGTACACTGCTACATCTTACAGAATGGGCACCCTCCTGCTTGGGTCCATGGCTCCACAAAAAACACCACGCCTCGTACGACGGAAACCACGCCCGTAAGCACTAGGCTCCACGCGGCCACCTGATTTAAATGGCGTCGCATCGCAAAACTCAGCATTCCGCCCCCCAGGCCCGTCGCCAACATAATCGGCGCCGTCCCTAGGCCAAACACGGCCATCGTCCCTGCCCCAGCCAACACATCTCGTGTGCTGGCCGCCAGGGTCAGCATGCCGTACAGCAATCCACATGGCAAAAGTCCCGTAAAGACTCCCGCCAAAAAGACGCTCCGCCGCGAGGGATCGGTTAAGAACGAGGCAAACAGGCCGCTGGAAAGGCAGCCCCCTTTGCCCGTCACCACATGCTTACTCTTCCAAATACCTGTCGAAACAAGGCCTTGGTAAACCAAGAACAGCCCCGCCCCTGTCGCAAGTAGCGCCGGCAGATTCATCATCGAGGGAACCGACTCTTGCAAGGTCTTGCCGGCAAAGCCACACACGACCCCTAAAATGCAGTACGTAAACACGCGACCGGCCGTATAGAGCGTTTGCCGCAGCAAATTCCCTCCCACGCTGCGTGAACCACTGCCAATCATCAGCGCGAACGGCCCGCACATCCCCACGCAGTGCGAGGAGCCCAAGGCACCAGCCATGAATAGCAAAGGAAGTTCAATCATGAGTTAACCACATCCGCAGTCATCGCTTCCGGTTCGTCGCGACTGACACTTTGATCTTCATCGCCCGCTGAGCGAATCCGGCCCCACCTTCGCCGGCGGATCGTCCGAACCATTGGCCAACTGCAACGAGTTCGTCACCACGAGCACGCTACTGGCAACCATCGCCACAGCGGCAAAGATCGGGTTGAGTCCCCCTGTCGCTGCGATGCCAATTCCCACCACGTTATACAAAAAGGCCCATGCCAAGTTCCAGCGAATGGTCCGCACGGTCTTCTGAGAGAGCTGCATCAGCCAAGCAACCCCCAACAGATCGTCGCGCATCAAGCAGACAGCGGCCGTCTCTCGTGAAATGTCGGTGCCACTGGCTAGAGAGATTCCAATATCGGCCGCAGCCAAGGCGGGGGCATCATTAATCCCATCACCCACCATCACGACCACTTTACCATCCTGCCGAAACGAGCGGACGACTTCCAGCTTCTCTTCAGGAAGAAGTTCGCCACGCACCTCAATGCCTAGCCGTCCTCCTAGATGGTTCGCGCGCACTTTTCGGTCGCCCGACAACAGCATGCATTGCAGGCCCAATTGCTGCAACTCTTGGATTGCCTGCTGAGCCTCGGGACGCAGTTCATCTTGCAACAAGAATGCCCCACGCACTTTCCCAGCCCAAGCCACATACGTCACACTAAAGGCAGCCTCATCCTCGATGGCCTGCGTTAGCTCGTCGTTCACTTGTCCCATCTCTTGCATCATCCGGCCCGAGCCCAAATAGACCGGCCCCGCTATCCCATCGGCATAACCCATCATGCCACGGCCAGTGACAGACTTTCCATCACGTAGCGGCACCGTTGCCACAATCCCCTCTTCTTCCAAGAGGTAATTGGCAATCGCCTTGGAAAACGGATGCGAAGAAGCGTTAGTAAGCGCCGATGCGATGGCTGCTACCTCGGCAGGTGACTCCCCCGATGCAAGGCGAAACGCTGCAACCGAGGCCTTCCCCGAAGTAAGCGTCCCCGTCTTATCAAAGCAAACAACATTGGCCTTTACCAGTCGCGAGAGTGCATCCCCCTCGCGCACAAGGACATGCCGACGTGCCGCTCTTCCTAGCGCTGCCCAAATGGCCATCGGCGTTGCCAGTCCGAGCGCACAAGGGCACGATATCACCACTACCGCCAGCGCCGCCAAAATCCCTTGCTGCAAGCCGGCTCGGTTCCAGTGCACCATAAAGGTGCCAACGGCGACGAGCGTCACCAGGGGCAAAAACCAGCTAGAAAGCCAGTCTGCCAATCGCTGATAAACTTCCTTCGCCGCACTGGCACTGGTCACCGCCGCGATGATTCGCTGGAGCGTTCCCCCTTCGGCCGTCGACGTCGCTTCGATGACAAGATCGCCGTCCAAATTGAGTGTGCCACTATAGACGCTATCCCCCGGCCCCTTCGCAGCCGGAACCGCTTCCCCCGTGACCGCTTGCTCATCGATCTCGGCGTAGCTTCGCTGAATGATCCCATCCACAGGAATGCGTTCGCCCGGAAGCACACGCAAAACCTCGCCAGTATTTACTTCCCCACGGGGAACCGTTACTTCTTCCCCTTGGCGAATGACGCGAACCTGCTCGGGCAGGAACTTTTCGAGGGCCCGCAAGGCCTGGGTCGTTTGCAACTTGCCGGCCGCTTCTAACCAGCGTCCTAGTGTCACAATCACCAGCACCATACAGCAGACTTCAAAGTAAACATGCCCTTCATTTTGAAAGACCGAATACAACGAGTAGGCATAAGCCGCCACCACACCAACGACTAGCAGCAAGCTCATCGACATCCGACGCTGCTTGAGGGCATCCCAGGCGTCTGCGATTAGGGGCATTCCCAGAAGCAGTATGACCGGCGTGGTAAACAATAGGCAGACGTATCGGCCCAGGTCATAGAAGAGTGCTTGGCCCGGCTCATTGGATTGCTCAGGCTGCGACCAAAGATACATCGTGAACGCCATAACGTTCATCGTGAAGAATACCGACCACCCCAAGCTGGTCATCATCCAGCGTGCCTGCGCTACATCACCGCCGCTTTGGGTGATCGATGCCGCAAAACGGCAGCCATAACAGCAGTACTGGACTTCGTCCGCAGCCTGGGTGACATGCTTTAGTTCAATTGCGGCCGATGGCCCCGAGTCTGAAACTGCACTACCGACAAGATCCGCCCCCAAAGGAAGACCGCAGTAATCACAGTGAGCAGCAGACTTTGGCGCAGCATTCACGGCTTGTTCAGAAACTCCGTCTGCAGGGCAGGAAACAGGTAGCGGATCGTATACGCAACCGTAAAGATCCAAAAGCCAATCCAGATGGCACGAACGTACCAGGGAATCTCATTTCCCTCGTAATCATGATGCTGATTTTCAATCTCGGCGGGCAGGTCTTCGATCGGAGGCATAGGAGAACCTTTCATCATTTCCTAGCGGGTGGCTTCAGCAAGTGACCATTCTTTCATGGCACACACTATTTTTTATTGTCGAGTTCTTTCTCGTGCTCCAAGAAGGCGTACTTGGCACGTTCAATGTCTCTGAACATCCCATTGCGTGTCGCCCACAGAAGCATGCAAAAGAAGCCAGCCGATGCAAGCAGGTAATTCATAATGGGGGCAACGGCAAAAGCTCCGCCAGGTGCCCCGCGATACACATGCACCAGCTCAATGAACTTTCCCGTGAAGCCATACATGCTGGGAATGAGGATGATCACTGCAAAGATCAACGTCAGTCGAGTCTGCCAAACCGTTGCGCCCTTGTAAGTTTCCATAGTACTATTCCTCGACTTCAATCTCTTTGAGTTCTTCGTAATAGGGATAGCTAGACTGCCACGAACCGAGCCACTGCACATAAGTGATCAGAGCTAGACCGCGTTTGTTGGGCTTGTCGGGCGAACCGTCAAACATCCAAGGATAGTTGGGCATGGGCGAATTGGTCGAAACCGACTGCGGCTTAAAGAAGTGCACCGCATGCCAGTCATTGCTGCGACGCCCCCCTTCACGGCTCAGATCGGGGCCAACACGCCGCGTTCCAAACATCACGGGGCGTTGCAATTCGTTTTGATACTCTTCGGTAGCGGCCACAGGGCCCCAGCGAAGCGACTCGTTCGAAACAGGACGAATGAACTGGCTATGGCAGTGCCAGCAGCCTTCGCCCACATAGACTTGGCGTCCCAAACGAAGGGCTTCGGTGCAGCTCTCTTCGGTCACTTCGCCAAAGTACTTCTTGAACTGCTCGGCATAGCGATTGTCCAGATCGCGGAACTGCCGCATGATCCGGGGGTTGCCGCTAACAAGCTGTTCCGCAGTCTTCTCGGGCAGGTCCTTATACATCAGGATCGGCACCAATCCGTTGCTTAAAAAAGCAATGGCAAAGAATCCAATCCCCGCGATGAACAAGATACCAGCTTTACTTTCAAACATCGAACTCTCCTCGGCCGGTCACAAACGGCTCTTGCTGAAATGACGTCGGCAAATCTTTAGTGGGTCGCGGTCGTGCTTGGGATTCCGTCCGGCTGATACGATGGCGAAGGGGCCAACTGCAGCGTCCGATACAGGTTGTAAAGGAAGCAAAGCAAACCACCGAACATCGAAAGACCAGCAAACACACGCACAATCCAAAATGGAATCGACCCATTGGTCGAAGCTTCCCAAGGTTGCATCGAAGCCCAGTAGTACCCTTGGAACACCCCTGCCAAAGTCAGATCCAAAAACATCACAAACAAACCGACAACCGACAGCCAGAAATGGCATTCGCACAAGTAACGGCTATACCAGTCGCGACGCAAGATGCGTGGGAACAGGTACGTCATAATCCCAAACAGCCACAAGCTAAACACACCAAACATCACCAAGTGAGCATGCCCCACAACCCAGTCAGTAAAGTGGATCAGCTTTTGGAAGGTCAGCGTTACCTGCAGCGAGCATTGGAAGCATGTGATGAAGTAGAAGATCATCCCGGTGTAAAAGTAGCGAATCGGCAAGTTGTCGATCACGGCACGTCCACGACCCCATAGTGTTCCCATGAAGTTGATCACTACCGTGGCGACCACCAACTCCACCGCAATCGTCGAGATTACTGCACCATATTGCAGGAACATCGGAATCGGCGTGTAAAGGAAATGGTGGATACCTTGCAGCGGATAGAAGAATGCGAGTCCCCAGAATCCAACCAGCGACAAACCGTGGCTCCAGATCGGCTTCTTGAGCATGATCGGAACGAAGTAATACATCAGGCCCCAGCCGAGTGGCGTCACAAACAGACCGACAAGATCGTGAATGAACAAACCACCAATCGCACCGGCACTCGTACCAGCAACAGCATATTCAGGCAGCAGGTTACCCATCGCATACGTGAGGAAGGTCCAAACGAATGCAGCCATGAAGTACCACAAGGTCACGTACATCGGCCCCTTCGAGCGCGAAATCGGAACCAGGAAGTTCACTGCCACCAACAGCAGGCCTACCAGTGCCAGCGGATCGATCCAGAAAGGAGTCTCGCCCCATTCCAAACCCTGGGCACCCAAGTTGAATGCCAAGCCCGTGCTCTTCGATATCGCAGCGACCCAAGGCTGATCTTGCAGCGAAGGACCCACAATGATGCCGACGGCCGTGCTCAGCACGATCACCTGCCAAGCGCCAAAAATAAAGTAAGACAGGTAAGTACTGGCCACCTTGTTAAAGGTGAGCCGTGGCACGGCCCAGTGCAACGTTCCCAAAAAGGCGTTGGCCAAAAATCCATACGCAACCGCATTGGTATGAATCATGCGCCAGCGACCTGGCGACAATAATTCAATGCCGTTGAGGCAGTTCCAATTGACCATCTGCAGTGCCACAAGCAACCCTGCCGTCATCGAGATGAGGAGGTAGCTCAAAGCCGCGTAGTAGAACCAACAGACCAACCGTTCATCGACCAGATCTTCATGTCGCGGAGCAGCAATAGCAGCGGCTGACGGCGATTTCATAGGGACTCCCTCCGCAAACGATAAGGCACGTACATTCCCCAGGGGTAAACCACAGCCATTGTCCAACCAAAGACAAGGTGCGTTAGTGCGGCCACCCACAAAGGTATTTCTTGCACAATCCAGTTACCGCCAAACAAAAGTGGCTGTAGCCAGGACAAAACTCCATAGAAATTGAAAATCCACAGCAAAATAGCCAGGGCAGTCGCAATCCCCAGACGTCGACCTAGGCCGCCATCCGCTGCATAACGACTAAACACCAACTGGAAAGGAATTCCCAGCAGCATCCCCGTTCCCAAATACAAGCAGCAGCCAATCGCCAGCATCAAGCCGTCGTTGCTTCGCGCGGTAAGCGCCTGCTCACCCATGCCAAAGGTCAAATAGACCCGGATCAGCTGTAGCGGATCTTTTCCGACTGCCGCAGCGCCGATCACATTGACCAGCAAACTGGTGCAGGCACCCAGGATTCCTAAAAAGAACCCTGCCGTGGCGTAATAGGTCCAATAGTCGCCGCGGGTTCGCCAATCGGATGGCGAACTTTGCGACTCTTCCTGCTGAAGCTCTTGCTCCAACTGCTCGACCCGCAATCGTAGCGATTGCAGCTCTTGCTGAATTTGATCGGTATCTGGCTTGGACATAGCAATTGCCTAGAGAGAGTAAAACGTCATAAGTCAGAGATTTACGAGCCGCTTTCAGCAGGGGCAGCAGCGGCTGCTTCTGCAGGTACTGGCTCTGCACCTTCTTTGGCAGGCTCGGCAGGCGCGGCAGCAGGTTCGGCAAGAGCCGCAGCCGGCTCCGCTGGTGCCGCCGCTTCTGCAGGAGCCCCTTCTGCGGCCGGTGCACCCGTCGCACCAGCAGCTTCACGCTCTAGCTGAACCTTTACCGCCGCATCGATCAGCTCCGAAGGAAGCTCACGCCCTTCGACGATGCTCGTGATGAAGTGCACCAAGTCCCAGATCTTTTCAGATCGCTGCAGCTCGGTCTCTCCCTTGGCGGCATCAGGCTGATTGAAGGCTGGCATCGGAGTGCCATTAATGCCCGAGTAAATCCGGCGATAGATATCAATCGGACGGCGACCACCATGGAGGGTTCCTGTTGTCAGGTCGGCCGCATATGCGATCCGTCCCCAGTCATCCTTCCCCACGTCGGCCGTCTTATTGCCGCGACCATCTTTGCCGTGGCACTTAAAGCAGCTCAGCTCCACAAAGGCGCGGGCACCACGTTCGAGTGATTCCGGCGTAAAACGGGTGGCTGGCGTAATTGGCAAAACAACCTTGTCGGCAGCATTCTTCCAGTCACCTTCAACACGTGTGACATACTGCCCCACAACGTCGGCGGGAAAGTCGTCTGCTTCGTCAAGCGAGTTTTCTGATTCACGAGCTAGGCCCAGCTCTACTTCGCCCCGGCTGCTCAGCATGATGACATAGTCCACCACCGCTTGCATTTCGTTGTCTGGCATCCAGCGGAACGAAGGCATTGATGTTCCCTTGGCACCGCGACGCACAATCCGCACCAAGTCCTCATGGCGTGGCTTGGTACCGCGTGGGGTCGATCCGAACTTAAACTTGCCGGCGCGGTAATCGCGGGGCGGCGGGTCCAAGTAAGGGGCCGCTGGCCCTTTACCATCCCCCGTTACGCCATGGCAAGCAGCGCACTGCTCGAGATAAACCAAACGCCCTTGTTGAAGATGAGCTCGTTCTAGCTTGTCCTTCGGAACGGGAGCAGCTCCCTCCTCAGAACCTTCAGCAGACGTCGGCGTCATGTGACGCGGCAACATCGGCGTGCCATAGTAGGTGTGCAAAAATTCGCCGATTTGCTTTTGATGCTTCTCGGGAAGTTGCTTTACCTCTTCTCGCACCGTGAAGGCTTGATCAGAGGAGTTCGAGCAGCCCGTGACTACGGCCAACACAAACCCCAACTGCCAAACGCGCCAGCTGGAGTACCAATTCAGGTTCACAATGGATTGCATGGTGACTTCAATGGATTCGACAGAACTAAAAACCGACCAAAAACGAGAACACTCGCAAAAGCAAACGCTATACCAAACGCCTGCTCTTAACGCTTGACAATTTCGCGTAGATGCTTGTGGCAGTTCACGCAGCTGATTGTCATTTGGGTAAACGCCAGCGCGGCGCCATCGAGATTGTCTTTGTCTGCTTGGCGAATGATGTCTTCCGTTGCCGCTTGGAAGATCTGTAGCTGGGTGCGATAGCCCGGCGTACGCCCCCGCACAAAGGCTTCCACCTTGCCCAGCCCCTGCATCGCACGGGCATTGTCGGCCACCATGTCTAGGTCGCCGGTGGCAATTCCTTCGAGCAAATGCTGCGAATACTCCATCTTTTTCCGCATCCAAACGCTCGCATGTTCTGCCCCTTCTTTTGCCTCTCCCCCTTCTTTCTTCTCTTGGCAATTTACCGAGAGCGTAAAGACCGAAAGTAGGACCAAGCCAAGGCACCAAGACTTCCTAAACATCACAAACCTCCGTGAGGGTGGGAGAGCGCTGCTAGCGTACGGTGACGCATCCAGTTACCTGACTCCTTTGCACGTTGCGCGCCGGCGAAAATAATTTTAGCAGCGGAGAAATTTCTGCCGTAAATCATCCCAACCCTCACGCAAAACGGCGATCCATGCGCGCTAGAGTGCACACAAGCGCGCGGTACTGCGCACATTCGCACACCCAGGTCGCACAAAAGATGCCTGGGCCACTCCCAAGTTCAAAAGTAAAGGCCTGCCCCTATTTAGGAACAATCGATAGGCCTGCGTCGTCATGTCGCAGGGGGACGCTAAGCGAGAAAAAGAAATCTGGCGCATTCGGCCCGCCAATTGCGTAGGATAAAAGCTTGGAATTGCCCGGCAGTGAAATGTGCTGGCACGCACTCGCGGGAAGGCCCGAAGCGATGCCATTAGATGCCACATGCATTTGCCCCCTGGGAACAGCAGAAGGATTGGGCAAGCTTCTGTTGGTTGCTGAATTCATTTTCCGGAGACGTTGCAATGCAAGCGAAGAAGATTCTCGTCGCGACCGATTTCTCGCCTAGCAGCGAGGCTGCATTAGAGATGGCGGCATCCCTGGCCCGCGATAGCGGAGCCAAACTGCTCATCGTCCACGTCGAAATCATTCCTTATACGGCCAGCGGCAGCGACTACCTCTACGCCGTCCCCGAGCCACGAACTGCCGAACTTCAAGAAAAGCTCAGCCAGGTCTTTCCAAAGGACCGCACGATCCCTGTGGAGCATCTGCTGCTGACCGGCGATCCCGCCGATGCGGTCATCCAGACGGCCGAGTCGGAAAAGGTCGACTTCATCGTAATCGGCACCCATGGCCGACAAGGGATCACCCGCTTGCTAATGGGAAGCGTCGCGGAAGCAATTGTCCGCGCGGCCCCCTGCCCCGTCCTCACCGTGAAGCAGTCCGTCAAACAAGCGGCCGCTGCGACCTAGTAAAACTCGCTGGTGTAAGGCGCTGTGCCTGATCCTTTCGGTAACCTGCCTCTTGCCATAAGAAAACTAATCATGCTACGAAACGCTGGCTTGCTCCTTTTGCTGTTTGTTGCCTCGCAATGCCTCTATCAACATAGCGCCACCGTCCATGCCGAAGATGACAAGCTGGCGACGTTCATGCGAATGAAGCTAACACATTCGCAAAAGGTGCTAGAGGGATTGGCGACGGAAGATTTCGCCATGATCGCCAAGCACTCGCAAGCGATGAGCCTTCTGTGCGAAGATGAAAACTGGTCGGTCCTCAAGACCCCCGAGTATCAAGAGCGCAGCAACGAGTTCCGCCGTACGGTTGACTCGATGACCGAAGCTGCCCGCGAACACAAGCTGGAAGCGACCGCGCTAGCCTATGTCGATGCCACCATGAAGTGCGTCTCGTGCCACAAGTACGTTCGCAAGAATCGAATGGCTTCGGAAAAAGAACCGCTGCGCCGCTAAACCCTTTGCGAATTTAAGTGAGCCGCCTCTTTCGCTCACTCGACCGAGGCGTGACCTCTCTCCAACGGCGATCGTGATCGGCTGTCCCCAAAAACAGCCCCACGACCGCCGTTTTTTCATGCGCTAACCACAAACGGTTACCACCAGATCTTGATCCGGTGTGGCCGCAGGCCATGGGAGGTCTCCTATTCGGTCCGGCATAACAAACCGCTTGCGACATTTCAAAAACCTACGCCCGCCGGAATTTGCCGCCGTAGGGTGGCGTCAAGCCGAAGGCGATGACCCACCATGTCCGAACTGCCATGGCGTAATGTCCATAACGGCCCCCCGGTTGCTTAGTTTGCCTGCCGAACGGATCGACTGCTTGTAAACGCGAGAAGCTGCAAGCACAATGCACTGGCTTACTCTCACGGCAAGACTGCCTCGCGTGAACTCCGGTGGCGAGCTACCGAGACCAACCATGGCACCAATATTCGTCCAGTACTTGGGGAGGGTTGCAATCACGTAAGTTCACTTTTAGTTCTCTTAGGATTGCTATGTCACTACAGAAGACATCGAACGCTTCGTGGGTTTTTTGGGCAATTCCACCATTGGTTGCGATTGTCGCCATGGCTTTGTTTGTTATTACGAAGGCTTACTTCGCTGAGCTTTCAACCGCCGCGTCCTGCGCCAGCACTTTCACCCCACAAATCGGCGACCATCCATTTATCTGGCGCACCCTATCTTACCTTGGTTCTAGGTGATCGATTCGAGGCAACCTTTGAAAATGGATTTGTTCTTAGTTCGGCAACGGATATTGATGCCCTTCCCGAAGAATGGGTCGGCCATCTTGATACTTATGGCCGGTCGAATATCCATGGTTTGAAAGCGTACTATTACATCAAAACAAAGGACTTAGATCCTGTTTTTTCTTTAGGAATTGACGAGAACAACAAAGTATTTTCAGCCGACCTGGAACTCCATCGTCCAAATGTAACCATCAAGGACTTGAAGACTGGCAAAACGCAAAAGCTGTACGACTCGCTTGAGACTCTCGACGAAGTGGTTGCCTATTTCAAAAGTCTGCCTGAGTAGCGCTGCCTGTACTGCTTGGCTGAAATGCCTTTGGCACAATTCACTCTGCCCTAACTCCGCAAGGTCTTTTTTGAAGTAGAACGGTGATCGGTTTGCATGGTGCCTTCTTACGCCGGCGATGAACTTCCTGATAGCAATCCCTACGCCGCTCCATCCCGTGACTTTGGCCGTCCTCCCGATGAACCGCAGGCTCATTCTAAAAACTGGGGCTTGATTGTCGCTATTTTGGCCGGAATTGCTCTGAAGGTCATTGTGTCGATGGTGGCCTATTTTCACCCGAGAGTTCCGCTGCCAGTCAGGCTAGGTGCTCTCGTTACTGACGTCGCAATCGGCGCTCAGTTTGGGATTAGCGGCTATGTGCTACTTTTGGCCGTTTACCGCAAGCAAGTTCGGGCCATTGCTCCTGGCCATTGGCTAGCCGTTGCAACGCTTGGAGTTTACTTGGGCGACATTTTGAGTTCACCTTGGCGAAACCAGCTTGGTTTCATCATTGGTGTCAACGGCTTTTTTATGGCACAGATTGTTTCAGGAACGGTGCGACACCTTTTTGGAGCGATCTGTTTTGGGACCATTGGGTATTTCACAACGGAGCCCTTTCGCTGGAAATTCTATGCTTGGCTTTGCGTCTTCTTCTACGCGCTTAGCCTGCTAAACATTCCCCTTTCCCTTTTATACGCTCGCGGCGGTTTTGAATTTTTATCCCAAGCGCTTTGGGCGAACAGAGCCGCTGCTCTAGGTGCCTTTTGGCTGTGCCGGGTGACGTTTCTCATCTTGATTCTTGGGGAAGTGGCGTCCAAGGTGAAACGTGATCGCCTTCACTGGTCGGCCATTGGCTTGGCATTCGTGGCTCAAGTACTTTTGTTTTTCTTTAACTCTTCGAGGATACCCACCCGATAAACTGTGACCTATTCGACGACGCAGCGGGCACAATCGATCCTGCCAGCCGGTGTTGTAGGGTGGCGTCAAGCCGAAGGCGATGCCCCACCCTGTGCATTGTGGGTAGCACCGGATCTTGATCCGGTGTGGCCGAAGGCCATGGGAGGTCTCCTGTTCGGACCGGCATAATCCGCTTGCGATTTCCCTTCCCCGACCTCCTGCCGCTGCGCGGCCCAGGTTTAAAAACCTGGGCTACCCGGTTCCCACGATCACCTATCCCTCAATCGTCTTCCGCTTTGCGATTGGTATTATCAAAGGCCAAGATATACATGAGCATTCACAGCTCATTTCTTCTTGGGAACGGTGGCCTCCACCGATAGCTTAGCGATAGTTCCGTCGGCAATTCCTTCCAGTACCGTTCTTGGAACGGAAAACGTCCAGACACTCCCATTTGCCGTACGATGGGAGAACAGATACGTATCTTTCCGACGACTGATACGTCCACCAACCAAAGAGCCGATTTGAATCGCATCGTCAAAGTCGATGTTCTCATCGGGGTCGTTAGCAACGTCATCTAAATACTCGCAGACGTCCTTCATGTCCGTTTTCAACTCTGACGTTACTTCCACACTCAACTGAAGGGATTCCGTTTCTTCGCGCGGACGCTTGGAAATTGCTTCGGGGAACGTAACGATTGCCTTGTCCGGTATGCCTTGTCGAAAATCGACATGGTCACTCATCCGGCCACAATCAAAGAATGCTCGAACTGCCAGCATCGCAAAAATGGGGTCTACAAAATTCTCTGACTTGGCGATGCCTGAACCCAGTATCCCTACAAAGTTAATTGGCGAATCAGAATAGGTCGGGCCGTAGGAAACCAAACATTCCACCGGACCGCTTGCCAAGCAAAGCATGATGCTCCCTTCATAGGTAACGAGCAGAAGGCGAACGCCATCCTGACGAATCAGCAGAAATGGCTCAGAAGAACCGGCCAGGATTGAAGCACCAAGTAACTGCTTGAACTTTGTGAAGTCCGCTTCTTCACAAAGTAAAGTTGTCTGTCGATAGATTTGCATGGATATTTGATGATTAGAAAAGAACCCGAAGCAGACAAAGTCTTCTCCATCTCTTGGGCCGCTACTCACTCTTCGTCATTACAACTGCGACTATTCAACGCGCAGCGTATCTGCGGTCACAACAACTCCCAGCATCTTTTCAGCATAGTATCATACGATAATGGTAAATTGATCTACTAGACGCACCAAGGTGGCAAACAAGATCGCATGCCACCCTACTACTGTGAAAGTCGGGCGTTAAGTTACCACCCACAATCACACCCTCGATTTGCAACGCGCCTTGAATGCGAGGCGAACTTGCCAATAGCGCTGGTGGGTCATCTCGGCTTTGCCGCTCGACGCCACCCTACAATTTCCATTTCCAAATGCTGCGTATCATATGGGCCATCGGAGGTCTCCTGTTCGGCCCGGCAGATCAATCCGCTTGCGATTTCCCTTCCCCGACCTCCTGCCGCTGCGCGGCCCAGGTTTAAAAACCTGGGCTACCCGGTTCAACGGCCATGCATACACACGTTTTGGGTGAACCAATGAATTCCCAGTTCTTGCAGGTGTTCTGCCCGAAACTGATACCGGCATAACCTCATTGCCGATGAGAACTGCGAGACCACAGACACTAAATCTGCCGACGTCCGCCACTGCCCATGCTGCAATTTCATTTTGGCACAGGACGCTCATCAACCTCGTTTTGGCGGGCCGCTGAGAACTTCTGCACCGGAAGCTGGTGTTCGAAGTAAAAATGTCATTAGGCCGTTGGCATCAACGACCTTGCAGTGTCTTTCACCGCTGGGGTCAATATCTTCTGAATAGGAAGGAAAACCTTTGTCACCTTTAATCCCCGCCCGTATATGCCCATCAGTGTCGAACGCAACGCCAGCACTTCCACGGTCCGCATCGCGCAATGTAATAAATGGTGTATTGTCACTGTGAACGCCTAGTACCAACCGTTCGCAGCCATCGTTTCCATAGAGAGCTATTTGAGGACATCCTTCTGATGTCAGATAAAAATGCAGCCTTAAATTGCCATTTTCGTCGAACAGGGGAAATGCAGCCTTTTGGGAGTCTTTCTTGATCCTTTTTTTACCTCTACCTTTACCTTTTGCCATTCTTTTGGTCCTTATAGAGGATACCTTAAAACGAAATTACCTTAGTGAATGCTTTGCGAAACAAGCGATGACTTAGACTGCTTCACTTTGGGACCTATCGGCAGTCCGAATTGCCTTGGCGTAAGGTCTATAACTACCGCTGATCACATCCTCGCTTGGCAACACGCCTTCAACACAGGGCGAACTGCATTCACTTGATCGCCTACGACACATTCATTCTGCTGGCGATGTTATCAGCCAAAAAGATACCAAATCAATAAGCGCAATTGCTGCGCAAAGCCCTGCCAGCAGTAAGAGCATCTTAATCACGCGGATAATGGATAACCTCCGCACTTTCGCTTCCTTGATTTTGCGAGCCAAACTGCCGTTACTTCTCATACTTCGCCTTTACCGTGGCACCGCAAGAAATAGTGCAGCAACAAACCGAACTAGTTGTCTCGGGATCGTTGAAACTACAGCGCAACGATCCCCTCTAAATTCCTTTGTATCATACTGCAAAATTATGCCCCTACCAAATCAGAAGCCCTCTCCCCTCAAGCATTTACAACTGCATCATACACCCGTCTACTGGCAGATGGTCTCTTGCAAATTCACGGCATCTCTTGGGGAATGGTACAATGGAATGTCGATAACCAATCGTGCTTTCTCTATTTTCTAAGCGGCTCCTACCGTGCTCTCTTCTTTTCAAAAGTTGCTGGTGAACTACCGCTGGGTGTGCTTCGTCGCGTATATGGTGGCGTACTTTTTGATTTGCACGCCGATCATGGCGGTGCTAAATGGGCCAGCATTTCCCGACTGGGGTGGGCTGGTTTCTATGCTGCTCATTTTCGGAATGATACTCCCGTATAGCCTGCTGCTACGCTGGGCCTACAGATCGCAACTGCCAGCTGACTGGAAACAGCGGATTCGCTTTGCGGAAAATACTCCCTTTTGGCGTCCGCGTGGATATCCGCTTTTTTATCGCAAACGTCCACATGGCCTGCGCCTGGTGATTACCGATACGCATTTACATCTAATGTCAAGCAGCTATTTGCTTTGGCCCGTCCTATCGTTTGCCGAACAAGCCATCCCACTTTCACAAATCGTCAACGTGGTGCCGTACGAAGGGGAAGTCAAAATCTGGTACGCGGGCAAATGGGGCTTTGTCCATTTGCTCGAATGGCCAAGTAACCACGTTGACGAGATTTGCGATCTGCTTCCCGAGCACACCTTTCAAAGGCAATCGCCCAGCACGATTACGATCTATCATTTTCCAGTCGTGCAGTGGGGCTTTTTGATCGCAGCTTGCGCCGCAGGAGGGATGCTTCTGTACGGCCTATTCTTGGTACTTTTTGCCGGCCCTCAAGCCCCCGCTCCGCAGCATGCGTACGCGATGATCGGATACGGAGCGATTGGCGCTATCACCTTTGGCAGCTTTTACGCCTATTCCAAATTCAGCACCGTTGCCGCCAAGGGTAGCACCGGTTCTTGAACCGGTGTGGCCGAAGGCCATGGGAGGTCTCCTGTTCGCAGTGGCATAGCAATCCGCCAAATATCTCCTTAGCGTGACCTCCTGCCGCTGCGCGGCCCAGGTTTAAAAACCTGGGCTACCCGGTGAAACATCAAACAAGGCGCGAATCACTATGGCCGTTTCAGCGAATGGGCGTACTGAATTGGCAGGATCTTCTGTGGTGTTTCCAGGCCAAGCTTTTGGGCGGCATGGTAGGGCCAGTACGGATCTCGCAAAAGTTCGCGAGCCAGCAAAATCATATCGGCATTCCCCTCTCGCAAGATGGCTTCGGCTTGCTGAGCGTCGTTAATCATCCAGCCGACGGCCGTAGGGATTTGTGCCTCGCGACGAATCCGTGCCGCATGCGGAACCATGAATCCTGGCCCCCAAGGGATGCGCGAAATATCGGGAATGACAAAGCCCTGGCTTACGTCGATCATATCTAGGCCCAAGCCCTTCAAGCGACGAATCAGTTCAATCGATTCTTCAATCGTCACGCCACCATCGGTCCAGTCCGTCACCGAAAGACGCGCGGTCAGTGGCAATCGCTCTGGCCAAACCTTACGCACGGCCGTGAAGGTCTCTACCAAAAAACGAATCCGATTTTCAAAGCTGCCGCCGTAGTTGTCGGTTCGCTTGTTGGCCAGTGGCGAATAAAACTCGTGGGCCAAATAGCCGTGGGCAAAGTGCAGCTCTAGCCATTCAAAACCTGCGGCGAGTGATCGCTTGGCCGCATCCACAAAGGCCGTTTGAATGCGAGCAATATCTTCCAATGTCATCGCCTTGGGAACCGCAGGGATTCCGCCGCCAAATGCTTCGGCCGACGGCGCGATGGATTGCCAACCTCCTTCAGCTGGCGTGATCGTACTATCGCCATCCCAAGGTTTGCTGACGCTTGCCTTTCGTCCGGCATGGGCAATCTGCATTCCAGGAACCGCGCCATGCGACTTCATGAAGCGATTGATCTTGGCAAAGGGCTCGACATGCGCATCCGACCAAATGCCGCTGTCGGCGGGGCTGATCCGACCTTCCGGCGAAACGGCCGACGCTTCGACAATGACAAGCCCCGCACCACCGACGGCCCGCGATCCCAAGTGGACAAAGTGCCAATCGTTCGGAAAACCATCCTCCGACGAATACTGGCACATCGGCGCAACGCCGACACGATTGCGAAGCGTGACATCCTTCAGGCGGAATTCTTGAAACAGGCTAGACACGGCAGTTCTCCTCGACAGACAGTTAACAGGGAGCCAGGAAGCAGCAATTTACCATCTTGGCAAATTCGATTCGCCTCCCCTGGCAAGTAATGGTAGGATGTACCTATCTGTCAGCCAAGTACGCATGAGAAAGTGGGGTACTAACATGAAAGTAAGTGCAAATAAACCTGCCGAGGCTGAATGCTTTGCCCCTGCCTGCCCGGTAGAAGCCACGCTGGAAGTCATCGGCGGCAAATGGAAGGTGGTCATCCTGTATCACCTGACGCACGAAGGGACACACCGCTTTGCAGAGCTGCGCAAAAAAATCCCCGGCGTCAGCGAGCGCATGCTCACGCAGCAGCTGCGCGAACTCGAAGAAGACGGCATCGTCCACCGCGAGGTTTACGCCGAAGTACCCCCCAAAGTCGAATACTCGCTGACCGACTACGGCAAAACCCTTCGCCCCATCACTGCCCTGATGTGCGAATGGGGAACCAAACACATCAAACGCAAAAAGTCTCGCAAAGTTAGCTAAATCGCCAAACCGAGGGCCCTCTAATCCCCTGGGATTTCGCCTTAGACCGGTCAAGACTTTTGCGGCCGGAAAATCTATTTACAAAGTGACCAGACGTGTCACTGGACACTTCCATAATGCAGCGGAAGTTGGCCGGGACAGGTCACCCCGTTTCTGATTCGCGATCAGGATGGGTACAGAAACTATGCCGGCACTTCCCTGATCTTTGACAATGGGGTTGTGTAAAAACCGGCGGGCACGCGGGGCGTGGCCGTGCGCGGTCTTCGTGTAGCCCCACTGCATCAGACCAGCAATCCTCCCCTGCCATGGGACGACTTACTAAATATGCTCGAATTTTGATTTTCGGGCGGGTATATTGCGGGGCTGCTGGCCGTCGGGAACCTTAAGTCAAACGGCGGCACAATCATCAAGTAACGTCTTCCACTCAGGCGATGGAATCGATCACATGGCAACACAACGGATACACGTGCCCGGCAGAACTTGGAATCGCCGTGCCTTTTTGCTGGCGGGCCAAGCGGCCGTTCTGGCTTGGCCATTGCTAGGGATGACTCCTTCGGCCTTTGCCCGCAAGAGTGTGAAGTTCAGCGACTATCCGTTTTCACTCGGCGTCGCGTCAGGTGATCCGCTTCCGGATGGCTTTGTGATTTGGACACGCCTCGCCCCCAAGCCGCTAGAAGGTGGCGGCATGCCCAGCGAACCGGTCGAAGTCGCTTGGCAAGTGGCCGATGATGAAGCGATGACAAAAATTGTCGCGCATGGTACTGCGGTTGCCACGCCCGACATGGCTCATAGCGTGCATATTGAAGTGCAAGGGCTTACGCCCAATCGCTGGTACTTTTATCAGTTCTCTGCCGCGGGCGAAGTGAGCCCCAAGGGTCGAGCGAAGACCGCGCCACGGGCGGATGAAATGCCCGAGCGTTTGCGGTTTGCGTTTGCCTCGTGTCAGCATTATGAAACAGGCCTTTTCACCGCTTATCAGCACATGGTGAAAGAAGACCTCGATTTGATCGCTCATCTTGGCGACTACATTTACGAAGGAGCCGGTCGCGATAAGCAGCTGCGAAAGCATGTGGGTCCAACGCTGAACGAAATTGGCGACTATCGCAATCGTCACGCGCAGTACAAATCCGATCCGCTGTTACAAGCGGCCCATGCCATGTGCCCGTGGATTGTGACCTGGGACGATCACGAAGTCGCCAATAATTACGCCGATTCGATCAGCGAAAAACCGGAGGAAACGACCGAGCAATTGCTGTTCAAAAGGGCCAACGGCTATCAAGCCTACTACGAGCACATGCCGCTTCGCGCTGCACAAATGCCGAAGGGGCCCGACATGCAACTCTATCGCAAAATTGCGTTTGGACGCCTCGCTGAATTTGCGGTGCTGGATACGCGGCAATATCGCACCGATCAGCCGTGCGGCGACAACAACAAGCCACCCTGCGCCGAAACCTACGATCCCAACGCAACGCTTTTGGGAATGGAGCAAGAAAAGTGGCTTTCACAAACGCTGGAAGCGTCGCAAGGCGTTTGGAATGTACTCGCGCAGCAGGTCATGATGGGGCGAATTGATCGAACGGTCGGTGATGTGACGGCCTACAGCATGGACCAGTGGCCCGGCTATGAGGCGAATCGCCAACGCGTTTTGAAGTTCTTTGCCGATCATCCGAAGCTGAATCCGGTGGTGCTAACGGGAGACATTCACAGCAACTGGGTGAATGATTTGCAGGTCGATTCCAGCAATGAAAAGTCGCCGGTCGTGGCGACCGAGTTTGTCGGCACATCGATCACTTCCGGCGGTGACGGCGCGGAAGCACCAACGGTTGAATTGGCAATGAAGATCGAAAACCCGTTCCTCAAGTTCTTCAACTTTGAGCGGGGCTATGTTTCGTGCGAAGTGACGCCCAAGCAGTGGACTTCGCATTATCGCACGGTGGAATTTGTGACCAAGCCCGATGCGCCGCTGAATACGCGGCGGAGCTTTGTCGTCGAAGCAGGTCAGCCTGGTGCGAAACAAGTTTAGCGACATCGGCCTTAAACTATCCTTGAATAGAAAACTCTCCAGCGAAGGAAAACGATATGGCGGACGTAACACGGCGGCAGGTTTTGCAAACGGGATCGGCACTGGCAGCAAGTTCGCTGCTGCTTGGAAACTTAGACGCCTCGCTTCAGGCCGCTGAGCCCTATGCGGATGCGGTGCTCGTTGCGGGTGAGCCACCGGCGGCTAAGCCGGGGACGTTTACGATTGCCGTATTGCCTGACACGCAAAACTATAGCCAGCATTTTCCTGCCACGTATTCGGCTCAAACCGAATGGATTGTCGCCAATCAAAAGCAGCGGAACATCGCCTGCGTTTTGCACCTGGGAGACATTACCAACAACAATGTGCCGGGCGAGTGGGACAATGCCGTGAAGGCGATGAAGCTGCTCGATGGTAAGGTGCCGTACTTCATGGTGCCTGGCAATCACGACTACAGCAAAGGGGGCGGCTGTTCGGATCGGACCACGATGCTGAACACGTATTTTCCGATTGCCGACTTTCAAAAGCGAGCGACCTTTGGCGGGACCTATGACAAAGAGCCCGAGCGGATGGAGAACAGCTATCACCTGTTTTCGGCCGAAGGAAAAAACTTTGTGGTGATCTGTTTAGAGTTTGGCCCTCGCCGCGACGTGGTTCGCTGGGCCAATGAAGTCGCGGCCAAGCACAAAGATCGCGGCGCCATTTTGATCACGCACGCCTACATCTATTTTGATGAAACGCGTTACGACTGGAAGAAGTTTGGCGACAAGCAATCGTGGAATCCGCATGCTTACGGCGTTGCCAAAGCAACCAACGACGACGTTTGCGACGGCGAAGAATTGTGGACCGAACTTGTCAGCAAGCACGAGAATTTTTTATTCACGCTCAATGGTCACGTGCTGGGAGATGGGCTGGGCCGGGTTACGACGAAAACGCCGGGGGGCCGGGAAGTGCCGCAGCTTTTGGTGAATTTTCAGATGCGTCCCCAAGGGGGCGATGGCTGGCTACGGCTTTTGGAATTTCAACCCGACGGCAAGACGGTGCAAGTTTACGACTATTCGCCAACGCGAAAAGAGCGTAACGAGTCGGCGCAGAATCAGTTTGTGCTGAACTTGGCGCCGATTGTGTAGGTGGTTGCTGGCAAACAATACCAGCAATCAGGGAAACGGGGGGAGGGCCGTCGCTGACGCTTCCGGCTCTGAAATTCGGGACTATACCGGGAACGGGTTGCGTTCGGCAAAGCCACGTTGGTGCCAGTAGGGATAGGCGGGGGTGATGCTGCTGGCGGCGTCGAGCGTGGCGACTTGTTCTTTCGATAGATTCCAGCCGATGCTGCCTAGGTTTTGGCGAAGCTGCTCTTCGTTGCGAGCGCCGATGATCACCGTGGAGACGGTGGGGCGCTGCAAGAGCCAGTTGAGGGCGACTTGCGGGATTGTCTTGCCAACTTCTTTGGCGACAAGTTCCAGAGCATCGACCACGTTAAACAGATGCTCGTCCGAAACCGGTGGGCCAAGGTCCTTGACTCGCTGGCTATGTAGCCGGCTAACCGCTGGCATCGGCTGACCACGGCGAAGCTTGCCTGTGAGTCGGCCCCAGCCGAGCGGGCTCCAAACGACGGCTCCGACTTTTTGATCGACGGCCAGTGGCATTAGCTCACACTCGTAATCGCGCCCGATGAGCGAGTAATAGGCTTGGTGAGCGACGTAGCGGGCCAGGCCGTACTTTTCGCTGATGGCGAGCGACTTCATCAGATGCCAGCCGGAGAAGTTCGAGCAGCCGATGTAGCGGATTTTGCCCGCGCGGACGAGGTCGTTTAGCGTCCCCAGCACTTCTTCAATCGGGGTGACTTGATCGAAGCCGTGCAGCTGGTAAAGGTCGATGAAATCCGTGCCGAGACGGCGGAGGCTGTTATCGACGGAGCGAATCAGGTGATAGCGCGACGAGCCGACATCGTTGGGGCCGGTCCCTAAGCGAAAGGTTCCCTTGGTGGAGATGATGACTTGATCGCGACGGTCCTTGATGGCTTGGCCGAGGATCTCTTCGGCCATGCCACCGGAGTAGACGTCGGCCGAGTCGAACATATTGAGCCCGGCCTCGAGGCAGATATCGACCAGGCGCGTGGCCTCCGCAACGTCACTGCTACCCCAGGCCTTGAAGAAGTCGCCACCGCCGCCGAAGGTCCCTGTCCCTAAACAAAGCTGCGGCACTTTGAAACCCGAGCCACCTAGCTTTCGATATTCCATTTTCGTTCCTCCGACGATTGCGAACAAGGTTTTGCGAGAGGTTTCATTATACCGGGGCGGTAAAGGGGAACGAGGTTTGCGGATACCTGGGACGAAGATTCGTTTGAGTCAAGGCAAAACTTGACGCAGGTATGGATTCATGTTCTGCTGCCGAGAGCAATCAGGGCCGCCCATATCGCATGAAGCGGATTCAGGTTCGCATGATAGAGGGGATAGATGATGTCAAAAAAGGCTACTGGCCTTTCTTCAATTCAACTATCCGGCTGATCTTCTCGAAAGAACCCGCCCACCCACCTTGATGGCCACGGTTATTAACGTTGAAAGTCCCTTCTATTAGGACGTATTTGCGATCAAACTCGCTAGGCCCAACTGTCCCATCAAATGGGATAGTTGCCTTTTCGAACGAAACCCAAAATCCATTAGATGTGATGCCATAGTCAGCGTCATCTTTAGACAGATAAATAGATGAGTCTTCGAATTGCACGTGCACAAATCCTTTGACCTGCACATTCTTTTTATGATACTTTTCGGGGTTGGCGAGTAGTTGCACGATCGATGCCTGAAATCCCTCATTCGGAAAAGACTGTAGCTTTTCTTGTGCATGCGCAACCTCTTGAGACATATTCGAGGTTGAGAGAGCCCAACCCGGCACCAAAGCAGTAACCGCCATCAATGCGAGTAGCGAGCCTCGTACACCAAGCGGCAAATTCTTCTTCCACATGTGGCTGCTCCCTACCTCAAGCAATGTTTCATCCAAGAACTACTGCGACTTTACTTCCTCGCTGGCGCGGGCGGCCTGTACTCATATGCCGTGCCGTCTGTATCGACGATACAAATCGCCCAGACATCCTCACATTTCCCACCTCGCATTCGTACGATGTGCTGGATCCTTGCATCGGGACACACCTCAAGGGGTGAAACGATTCTATCGGATTCAAGAGGTCATACACAAAGCTATTTCAAGAGAGCGTAATACATTTTCCCATCTGACTTCCCTGATTTTGCCCTGCCGCAGAAAACTTGAGGACAGGCAACCTTTGAGCCCACCAGTGCGGTCACATGGAAAAGCTATACCTACAACACCCAGCAATCAATGATATGAAGGAATGCGTACCTAGCGAGCAAACGCATGCAGCTTTTCACTTGTAGCAAGATTATTCACAACTTTACCCAGGCGCGTTGAAACCCGAGCCGCCCAGTTGACGATATTCCGCTACCAATCCTCCATTTTTTGCGATTGCTTGCAGGGACAATTAGCCGCACGGCGTTGCCGTTTGGAATGGTCCCGTTGCGAGAGTTTTTATTATACCGGAGCGGTAAAGAGGGAGGAGGCTTGCGCGATGAGTAGGGCGAGAAGAGCGTGCCTCTATGGCCGCAATTTCGTGATGAATTCGCCGACCGTTGTCACATAAGGGCGTTGGCCTAGCTGTCCAACAATAAGCTGCCCAGACATGATCTTTTTGTCGCGTGATCCTTTGCAAAGGGAAATAAAATCGTCGACGCTTAGGACTGCTGGACTGTCGGGGGCAAACTGGAACTCAGGAATGTCCGAGCAAAGGATAAAGAAATCCTCGTCGCAGCATTCAGGATGGCCGGCGTCTGCACTTGCGCAAACGGCGACGATGTCGGAGTGATCGTAAACATTATTTTCAAGAAAGAAGAACGGTGCGATCTCGGGTTGGTCGGCCGATTTGGCGTCCCATGAGGTAAATTTACTGACCTCTTTCTTCCACAGATGGCCTTCGCTTTGGTCGAAGAGGCAGCGATCTTTTTTCTCTAAGGCGTAGTCTGTGGCCAAGAGAATCTGATTAACCCGACCCAGATTTGATGAGGTGATCGCGCCGCGCCGCAGTTTGTCGAGCATTATTTTCCCAGCCAGCAGACCTAAGCAAATTACTACTGGCAATATGGCCAGTACTAGCCTGTGCAGCAGTTTTTGGGGGTCCCTTGCGAGGAGTTGCGATTCATTCACGCTTTATGCCTTCGCGATAACGTGTGTTTTTCCATCGCTATTGATCCAGACACCATCATAAGGGATTTGCGATGTCGTGGCCGTTAGGGATTGGCGTGCGGATGTGCGCGGCACGGGGGGATGGCCGTCGCTGACGCTTCCGGCTCTGAAATTTTCTTGGCAGCACAGAATGGTGGAAGCGGGGTGACGCATCGACTTTTGCCGATGATAAATTGAGTATCGGCACAGGCGGGGATGCGGTAGACTGACAGGGCTAGTGCGAGAGATTTTCGCTGGGCAAGTAGAGCCAAAACTATGATGAATCTGTTTCCTATTCGTGAGTGGTGGCGTGTGCTGGTGGTGGTGCTCGTTTGCTTGGGCAGCCTGTGCGAATGCAGGCAACTGCTGGCGACCGACTATTTTTTGACGATTGGTGGCGGGTATAAGGCCTCGGAGAATCAGGCGTCGCTGGAAGCGAACATCGTCTTTTTTCAGCAGATCTTGGCCGAGAAGCATCAAGGGCCGCTGCAACATCAGATCTTCTTTGCCGATGGGAATGATGCGGCTGCTGATTTGCAAGTGCTGGTGGATAAGCCTGCCAAAAGCCGTACGCCCGCGACCGATTTGCTGGCGGCATTGCATCGTCAGGAACGTGATGAGCAAGTCACCTATCGCAACCATCAAATACCAGGAGTTGCGGGGCCGCTTGATCCGAAACTGGTGCGAAGCGCTCTTGAAACGCTGGCCAAGACCGCGCGTAGTGGCGACCGCTTGATCATCTTTGTGACGGCGCATGGCAGCGAAGGGGAAGAAGATGACGACGAGTACAACACGACCATCGACTGCTGGAATGATCGGAAGATTCTTGCTCGTGATTTTACGGGTTGGCTAGACAAGCTACCGACCGACTTGCCGGTAGTGATGGTGATGGCCCAGTGCTATTGCGGCGGATTTAGCCGGACGATTTTCACGGACCTGAACGAAGAGAAGGGAATCGCTCCCCATTTGCGTGTGGGCTTTTTTGCCCAGCAGCACGATTTGCCTGCCGCTGGTTGTCGCCCTGACATTGAACACGATGAAGAGTTCAGCAGCTATTTTTGGGCGCGATCGCTGGCCGGAGTCGCAACGGCGTACCGATCGCCGGAGTAGATGCTAATGGTGATGGCATCATCTCGTTTGCCGAAGCGTATGCCCACATGGTCATCGCGGGGGAAACGATCGACATACCTTTGCGAACGTCGGAAGTGTTTTTGCAGACCTATAGCAAGCTCCCTACGGAAAAGGGACGCGAAGGGGATGGCGAAAAGGCGAAGGAAGCTGCTGCGAAAGCGGCAGAAGATGCCAAGCTGTTCTCCATGAGTGGGAAGCTGGAAGATTTGATTGCCAACAGCCGGCCGGTTTCGGCGCGGATTGTTAGAGAGCTGGCCAAGGGCCTGGAGTTGTCGCTGCAAGATGATGTGGCGAAGGTTTTGAAGAGGTCGGAAGAGCTTCGACAAAATGGCCGTTCGGGAAGAGGCCGAGGACGCCAAAGTTCTGGGCGGCGAGAACTGCTGAAGGAAGTGACGGAGAAATGGCCTGAGCTGGGGGACGACGACAAGTGGGAAGACTCTTCACTGTTAGGCGAAGGGAATCAAGAGACGCTACTGGCGGAGATTCAGAAACTGCCAAGCTTCAAAACGTATGAAGAACGGCGGAAGCAGCGGGAAGAGGCAGACAAGGTGGCCGATCAACGTGAAGTGAAGTCGGTGAAATTCCGGCGATTGATTGCCACGCTGGAAGCGATTGTGCTGGAAAAGAACTTGCCGCTGGTGGCAAAGCCAGAAATGGTGAAACGGTATGAACAGATGGTAGCGCTGGAAGAGTCGGGGCTGAATGGTGCTGGGGTGCGGAAGTAGGAAAGAGACGCGGGGAGATTTTGCCACAGAGGATAGTGGGACAGGGAGATTTAACCACGAAAGGCACGAAATTCACGAAAGAGAAAACGGGGGAAGGAATTTGTACACGGAAGAACACGGAAGACACGGACGGCAGGAAGGAAAGAGACGGGGGGAAGGTTGGCCACAGAGAACACAGAGAACACAGAGAACACAGAGGGCACGGAGTGAGGAAGGGAAAGAGGGAGAGGGAATGCACGGAAGGATGAGGAAGACCAGCGGTACAAATATATGAGGGGACAAATCGGTTTGGCGATCAGAACAGTTTCGAATTTGGTGGAAATCGGTGAACAATAGTGGGAACTGACAGATGACGTACGAGTACCTGCACGAGGTAGAACAGGTCGAAATCACCACACCAGTTCGGCGTCCATTAGCAGAGTTGCTTCCGCTATTCCCGCAACTGGGGTTTAAGCGTCATGACGACGTAGTAAGCCTAGACAGAAAGGGAAGGATTCCCCCTTGGCAGCATTCAGCGATTGTCGAGATAGAGACCCGGTGCAATGGCAAAGAGATGTTTGGATTCCATGAAGGAGAGTGGGATTCCATTCTACTACGTTACCTATTCGCAACACTGCCGTATGAACTCACCAATACGTTTGTCGATATTACCTATGCTGTTAGCAGAAAGCTCTCGCTACCAGTTAAACAACATGGGGTGGAGATCGATGATGCAACGCTTCGGGAGCGCTTCTCAAAAACTCGAGCAGACTTGACATCCGAGACAGGCATGGACGCTGGGTCGGAAGAACTGGCGATATTGATTCACAGTACCTATCCACGGCGGTAGCTTCTAATACAGGCCGATTCGGTACATCGCATTTTGCGGTGAGTATTGGGTATCATGCAGGGGCTACTTATACGACTCGGCAGCATTTCGTTGGCCATATAGATGCAGGCATGGCATCACCACGGAATCAAACTCCCGTCGTAATCAGCAAGGATGGTAAACGGTTTGGACGCGGCAGGATGCACGCGTCTACTGAGGAAGCGGTGTTTTGTCAGGCCTGACGGCCGTGACCTACGAGAGCTGAAGATTCATGATTATTTTGCTGGCGATTGTATTTGCGATGGGGAAAGGGCTGCTGGCATTTGCCGTGGGGGCGGGAATTGCGCTGGCGCTGTGGGTGGTAAGCATCGTGATCCAGTTTTCGATTCCGTCGCTGCTTCGATGGGGTGTGGGGGCAGGTGCAACCACGATGTGTGGATATGCGATGATTTCCTATCGCGATGGGCTTCCCCTCAATGAGGCGGAAGCCGCTTATGCGCAGTACGCTTTTTGGAGCGACGCGATTTGTGTTTCGGTGGCGGTGCTGGCCATCGTTTCCATTGGCCTGATCGTGGCGCTGACTCGCACGGCCATTTCTCTGGGGACGCGCGGACTCAAAGCGGCAAGTGGAAACACGACCGACACGCGAAGGTGAGACGCGGCAAGGCCGTTCGATTAGGGACTGGCGATATACGGAAGCGTGCTTCCTTCGCCACGACGCAGCAGCTTGGTGCTGGACTTTTGCGTTTCAGAAATAATGGTTTCAAACGGATCGCCGTTAAAGCAGACCTCGCCAAAGAAGGCAAACACTGAAGCATCCTTGGTGACAAACATGGGAGCCAATTTTCCGGCCGTGGTGGTGTAGCTGAACCCGCCGAGAATTTCGCTTTCCCCTTGCTGGCGAGTTTCTAGCAGAGTCCCTCCTCGCTCGGTCTTGTAGCCCAAGACCCAAAGCTTACTGGCTTCGTTCAGCAAATGCGTACCTTCGTTTTCAATATTCAGCTGACGTGCCCAAACGGATTGATGGCTCAGCTTCAAATCGTGCGTGACAAAGTCTTCGAAAAAGAGTTCGCCCTGTTTGGCATTGGCGGTGAACGTTAAATCGCAATCGGCGACGCTTGTAAAACATAGCGTGCGACGGGTGTCGACTTCGATTCCGCCGTGGATATAGGCGACGTGTTCAAAGCTGACCACGGGCGAATCGCCGTCGACGATTCGAAAGTCGGGCCGGACCTGGCTGGTGTAGTCGATCATGCCGCCCACGCCAACGACTCGTCGAACTTTGCCCCGAACGATCACCGTTTTCTTCAAAGCATAGTTTCCTGGCAAAAACAAGGTGGTTGCGCCAGAGTCGATGGCCTGTTGTATGGCCGCTGAAGAATCGTTTTGGCCAGTGGGATCTGCGCCGAAGGAATCTACGTTGGCCCATGTAGATGGTGGATCGGCGGGAATGCTGGGAGGCTCTTTCACTGGCAAACGCAAAGAGCCGGGCTTTCTAGGAAAGGGACTTGTGGCAGGGTGTGAGTGATATTCGGTAATGATCGGCCCTTGGCTGCCGGGCTTGTCTTCGCCGGTGATCCGAAAGGCGGCAGCAATATCCGGAGTTTGCACGTCTGCTAAAGCCCGTTTGTATCCTGTGGTAGCTATGTCGCGGAGGTAAATGTGTCCACCGTTGTAATTGACGATGGCGGGAACGTTTTTGGCATCCCCTGCCCCTTCTAAACGAGCATCGACGAGGGAGACATTTCCGTAGACGCGCAGCGCGGGGACAGAGTTCTTGCTGAGCAGGCCGCGAATGCTAATCGATTGGCCTTGGTTCGCCCAGGCGACGTCAGATTGGCCACGCAAGGTAATGTGCTCAAAGGTTTGGCCATTGACGGCGTGGGACGATGCGATGCCTCGCCTGAAGCCAACCACCTCACAATTTTTAATGAGCAATGGGCCGTTCATATCCCGATGGCCTAGATCGAGGCCGACTAGACCGCTACTGGGACCTGCGAGAAAGCGACAGTTGCGAACGGCGCCGGAGTTATTCGAATAGAACTGTAGGCCGATGGCACCGGGGTTACCGCTGCCAACGTCGAACGTGATGTCTTGCACGTAGTTGTGAAACCAATCGGCAGAGCCAAAGCCGCCACACCACATGATGGAGCCAGGCTTGGTCGGATCGGTGAAGGTTTGATCTTTGAGACGAATGATGGTTTTCGAAACATTCTGTCCCTGGATGTAGTTTTTGCCCCAGGCGTCTTTGCCACTGGAGTTCTTTTTGGACCAGAGAAGCGTCTTGGAAATGAGGTAAGTTCCGGCCGGAAGGTAGAGGAGCTTGTGCTGGCCCATGACATCGTGCAGGGCTTTTTGGAGGGCGTCGGTGTCATCCGTCTTGCCGTCTCCCTTGGCGTTATAGGGAGGCTTGGTGACATCGACGACTGCATGGCATGCCGGGAAGGCGATGTTGGTTTGCAGATCGAAGGAGGCCCCGAGCTGGGTTGGCTCTGCCGCACTGGCTGCGTGTGGGTCAGCTCCCAGTAGGCTCGCCAAACAGATCAGGGGGAGGAGAAACGCCTTGGTCAGGACGATTGGTGAGAGCGACCGTAGGAAGGCGTGAGACTGGCTCATGGGTTGCTTGGCCTGGCGTGGGTAGGGACAGCAGCGCGGAGGCAAATGGAACGCAAGTCCATCCCCGCGACGGGAATACGATGCTTAACGTGGCGTTTGGTATCGGGATTGCACAAAATATGGGTTTTCGGCGAAACTTTCTTTTCGGCCTGTGGTTTAGGCTGTCGGCCTATTCTGCCTGTCTCGTTGCCTTTTCTGGAGAAGTTTACCATGCGTCGCTTATTGCCATGGTTTTTGTCTGCTGCAGCTCTTGTGGGTTTGGGAACGCTGGGGGATGTGGCGGCCAGTGACTGGGACCGCTTTCGCGGCCCAAATGGGAACGGTGTCAGCACCGATACCAAGTCGATGCCGGTGACTTGGTCGCCGACGGAGAATTTGGCTTGGAAGGTTCCGCTTCCTGGCCAGGGCTCTTCTTGTCCGATTGTTGTTGGCGACAAGATCTTTGTCACTTGCTGGTCGGGCTATGGAGAAAGCCGTGGGGGCTCGCCGGGAAAGCAAGAGAATCTCAAACGGCACCTAGTTTGCCTGGATCGCAAGACCGGCAAGACAATTTGGGACTCAACGGTTGATCCTTACTTGCCCGAAGACAATTACAGCGGCATGTTTGCTGAGCATGGTTACGCCACACACACGCCGGTCTCGGATGGCGAGCGAGTGTACGTCTTTTTTGGAAAGACGGGGGCCTTGGCCTTTGACATGGATGGCAAGCAATTGTGGAAAACGCCACTGGGGACGGGATCGGGGGCGATGGGATGGGGTTCGAGCTCAAGCCCGGTTCTTTACAAGGACTATGTGATCATTACGGCTGCTGCCGAAAGCCAAGCGATCTATGCACTCGATAAGAAAACCGGCAAAGAAGTTTGGAAGGCGCAGGCCGATGGTCTCGCCTCAACTTGGGGAACGCCGATCCTGGTCAAGGTAGATGACAATCGAACGGACCTTGTGCTGGGTGTGCCGTATGAGGTTTGGGGATTCAATCCCGACACGGGCAAGCTACGATGGTTTTGCGAAGGACTAAACAACCGCTCCGTTTGCGCTAGCGTTGTCACGGATGGGACGTTGATCTATGCCAGCGGCGACGAAGGCAGCGGCTGCATGGCGCTGATGCCGGGGGGACTCAAAGATATTTCCAAGACGCACGTGGTATGGAACGGACGCGACAGCGCACGGATTTGTACGCCTGTCGTGACAGATGGAAAGATGTATTTTGTCTCCAATCGGGTTGCGACCTGCATTGAAGCGGCAACCGGCAAACGGCTGTACCAAGGACGACTTGGGGGTGGCACGGGCGGGGCAGCAGCACCGGCCGCAGAGCCAGAAGCACCGCGTGGGCCGGGCGGCCTCGGCGGAGGGCCAGGCGGATTTGGTGGACCTGGTGGCGGCCCCGGTGGCGGAGGTCCTGGTGGACGGGGAGGCGGCCGTGGCGGACAGGATTATTCCTCGGGTGTGGCAGCCGATGGCAAGCTGTATTACGTCGCTCGCAATGGAACGATGTATGTGATCAAGCTGGGAGACAAGTTTGAGCTGCTCAGCGACCAACCGCGTGACGGAGGATGCCGAAGACTTTAGTTCGACGCCGGCCGTCAGCGATGGCGATCTATTCATTCGGTCGAGCAAGCACTTGTACTGCATCACCGAAAAGCCCAAGTCCAAATAGGTAGGACTTTCTCAGGGACAAAGCGGCCCGACATCCTGGTCGTGGCCGCCGTTTGCCGCATGCCCTTGCTTAGCAAGGTTGCTAACGAGAATAGGATTTCTTAATCTGAGCATTCTCGCAAGATCTTCTGCGGCCAAGGCGATTTGTGAGTTCGCATCGCCTTGTGGGCCAGGGAATGGTCTATGCTGAGGTCTTCGTAAAAGGGCCGGGACTTTCCTGGGCCTTACGCATCCGTCGGCAATTGTCTGAAATTCTATGAGTTCTCGTCGCCATAAGTCGCCAGGAACTGGCAGTCGCCTGCGCGATCTACATGATGCCTTGCATCGCGCCGCGCGGCGACGACGCGAGCGTGCCCATGCGCCACCCCACGCGGTGACGCACCAGCGACGAGGCATTGCTTTGAGGTTCTCGCAGTTGCGCCAGGCCGGTGCGGGCGCTTTGGCATCATTTCTGGCGGTGTTGGGGCCAGGGATGCTGGCGGGGCTTTCGGATGATGATCCGGCCGGGATCACGACGTATTCGCTACTCGGAACGGACCACGGCTATCGATTGCTGTGGATCATTCCTGCGTCGACGATTCTGCTGGTCTATTTCCATTTGCTGGCAGTACGCATTGGCGCAGCCAGTGGCAAGGGCTTTGTGGCGATCATTCGCGAGCGATGGGGCGTTCGCACAGGTTATATTGCAATTGTTGGCCTGCTGTTTGCGAACTTCGGAACGATCTGTGCCGAATACGCAGGGATCTCGGCAGCGGCATCGCTCGTGGGAATTCCTTCGTGGATTAGTACGCCGCTGAGCTGGGCTGTTGATTTCGACTGTGGTAGTACTGGGCTCGTTTCATCGCGTCGAGACCATATTACTGGTCATCTCGTCAACGCTTGCGCTATACATTGTGGATGGTGTGCTGGCCCAGCCTGACTGGTCGGAGGTGGTGCACAATTCCTTGATCCCTCACATGCCGCTGAATGAGGCGGGCTGGATTGCCATCACGGCAACGCTTGGAACCACCTTGGCACCGTGGGGACTCGCTTTCATTCAGTCGTATGCCGTTGACAAGAAGATCAAGGTAACAGACCTGCGCTGGGAAAGCGTGGACGTTGTGATCGGCTCGGTACTGACGGGAGTGATTGGCCTTGCGATTGCGGTTGCCTGTGCTGCAACGCTGCATAAAGCGGGGATTCCGATTGAGGATGCGAAGGATGCCGCAATTGCACTTCGTCCCTTGGCGGGATCATTTGCAACAGTGCTGTTTGGAGCGGGACTACTGGGGGCATCCCTGTTGGCGGCGGCGATTGTTCCGCTGGCGACGGCCTATTCGATCGCCGAAGCGATTGATGCTCCGGCGTCGCTGGACCTGGACTCTAGCCACTTTCAATATTTCTATGCCGCATTTATCGGCTTGACGGTGGCTGCCGTTAGTGTGGTGTCTCTGCCAGGACTGCCGCTGATTCCGCTCATCTACTCGAGCCAGGTGGTGAATGCGGTGCTGCTGCCGCTGCATGTGATCGCGCGTGCAGTTTTTGGCAAGCGATGCCAAGGTTGTGGGCAAGGCAGGAATCGGCAAGGTTTCGGCCGTATTTGGATGGAGCGGCATCGTGCTGATCACCGCTTGCGTCGGTGCGTTAATTGTCAGTTGGTTTACAGGCTAGAAAACGCCTGTTTTTCTGGGCATCTCAGCCCGCTCAAAGACTGCGGATGCTAGAGGCGATGGAAGCCCTTCCAGGATTTCTGGAATTCTTGGAAAGCTTCATCTTGCCTTAAGGTTCTCTTTCCTATGCTGATGCTTGTATTGGGCAGATTCCTGCCCGAACGCGCCCTGTCGTGGCGAATAGGCCGGTTTGGCCTCCCTATCAGCGCAGCTTCGTTATTGAACGTGGAAGGGGTTCCTTGGCAAACGTTCTTTGGCGTCGATAGTCCTGAACTGCCACGTATCTGAGTCGTTCGGCCAGCCGTTTTGCCTACTGCGAACTCTGCCTTCCGGAACAGGGCAGAATCGTCGTTCATCCACTCCCCGATTGAAAAGAGGCAACAATGTCCCTGCGCATTTTGGAACTGGCTGGCTGGACCTTCACGCAAATCCAACGCAACACGTCGCCATGACATGCTGGCCCGGCGACGTGCTTTTTTTGAACCACTTGAAACACGCACCCTGTGTGCCGCCGACCTGCGAGCGTTTGATGGTACCGGGAACAACTTGGCTCATCCTGAATGGGGAAGCACAGCAGAACAGTTTCTGCGCAAAGCGGCTGCCGAATATGGTGACGGGGTGTCAACTCCTGCTGGGGCAGATCGGCCTAGTGCGCGAGCGGTTAGCGAAGCGATTGCTGCGCAAGGGGATGCAAACATTGTCAACGACCGTAATCTGTCGGCCTTTGTCTATGCCTGGGGACAGTTCCTTGATCATGACATCGACCTGACGAACTCGGGAACGACCGAGGCCTTCAACATTGCTGTACCGAAGGGGGACCCCGAGTTTGACCCGACTGGAACAGGTACCAAGACGATTGGACTAATGCGATCGGTGTACGATCCGACGACAGGTACCTCAACTTCCAATGTCCGGCAGCAGATGAATGCAATCACGGCGTTTGTGGATGGCTCTCAGGTTTATGGATCGGACAGCACGCGGGCACTGGCACTTCGCACGTTGCAAGGTGGGCACCTGAAAACGAGTAGCGGCAATTTGCTGCCGTTTAATACGATGGGACTGGACAACGCAACCGCTGGGGGACCGGCGTCGGCTTACTTTGTGGCCGGTGATGTGAGAGCGAATGAGAACATCGAACTAACGGCGATGCAAACGCTGTTTGTTCGTGAACACAATCGTTTGGCCGACAAGTTTGCAGCGGCTAATCCCTCGCTTACGGACGAACAGTTGTACCAACAAGCTCGCAAGGTCGTGGTCGCTGAACTACAGGCGATTACTTATAATGAGTTCCTTCCTGCGATATTGGGCTCGGCCGGTTTGAAGCCGTACCAGGGTTACAATCCGCAGGTGAATCCAACGATTGCCAATGAGTTTGCAACGGCAGCGTTCCGGTTCGGCCATAGTATGCTTGGCGATGACATTGAATTTCTCGACAACCAAGGGAACAGCGTTCACGATGCTGTAGGACTGCGCGACTCGTTCTTCAATCCGCAATTGGTTCAAACTACGGGGGTTGATTCCATCTTTAAGTATTTGGGATCGGACCGAGCACAAGAGATTGATACGCGGGTGATTGATGATGTTCGCAACTTTTTGTTTGGGCCTCCTGGTGCAGGGGGCCTTGATCTTGCAGCGCTGAACATTCAGCGTGGACGCGATCATGGGCTGGCTGATTACAATGCCGTTCGAGTTGCTTATGGACTACCTGCCGTGACGAGCTTTGCCCAGATCACTCCGGATACAGCAGTGCAAACTGCTTTGCAGAAGACCTACGGCAATGTCAATAACATTGACCTTTGGGTGGGAGGCTTAGCGGAGGCACATCTGCCAAACTCCAGCGTGGGTCCACTGTTCCAAAGAATTATTGCCGATCAATTCCAGCGGCTTCGGGATGGAGACCGCTTCTGGTACGAACGTCAGTTCCAGGGGAAGGAACTGGATCAGCTGCGAAACACCACTTTGGCCGACATCATTCGTCGCAACACGACAACCACCAACCTTCAAGACAATGTCTTTTTCTTCCGGGCTGAGGTCGCGGGCCGGGTTGTGAATGATGCCAATGGTGATGGGAAGCTTGATCCACGGGAAGCTGGGTTGGCCGGTATTCTGGTGCAACTTCTGGACACGAAAGGAGTTGTCGTGCAGTCGACCCACACACGGCCTGATGGAAGCTACCAGTTTACGGGGCTGGACCTAGGATCGTATCGTGTGAAGGTAGAACTTCCTTCGGGAGGGCGGCAAACGACCAAGGACCCAGCGACAATTTCCATCACTCGTGGGACCAGCATTGGCAAGATTGATTTTGGATTGCAGCTAACTCGACGTCCGCAGGTTCCTACTGGCCCGGTCGCACCTCCGCCAAAACTTGCCTCGGCCGGTGCTACATCGGCAACGTCGGTTGATACGGGACTTCTCGCCACTTCGACCGACGTTAACTCAAGCACTCGTCGGCGCTGATGGATGTGGACGTTTTAGAGAGGAAGAGTTCGGCCGTTCGCAGGTGAGGCAAATTAAAGCGACCCGCGAACGGCGGTAGGCCGATGTGTAGATTTCTTGCGCCTTGCTGCGCACCCCTCGCACAGTTCGCACACTTCTGGTGCATATTTAACGGCCCAGGGACGGCAATTGATCGTTTTTGGGCCGTTTCTAGTTCTTGTACTTCGCTAGGGGACGTGAATACAATAGAGTCCTCGGCGTAACTTGGCTCGCCAGAGCCTGGATTACTGCAAGTTGCCGTGCCGCCGAGCAAAAGCCCTCCACCCAACGGCCCCCTATGATCTACTCCATTCGATCACTCTCGCTGTACGTCGCCGGCCTACTTGGCCTGTGGGTTTTGCTTCCTTACGAAGGCGTTGCCCACGCAGACCCAATTGATTTTCAACGGGACGTTCAACCGATTCTTTCTGAGCACTGTACCGCTTGCCATGGTGGCGACGCCGCTAATCGGCATGCGGGATTGCAACTAGATCTGCGTGATACGGCCCTCAAGGGGGGCGAATCGGGAATGCCGGCCATTGTGCCGAACAAGCCTGACGCCAGCGAATTGATTCGGCGGATCACTTCGACTGACGCCGAGCAAGTCATGCCTCCTCCCAAGGAGAACAAGCCGCTGACTGCCCGCCAGATTGAAGTTTTGAAACAATGGATCGCAGAAGGGGCACCTTACTCGGCCCACTGGGCGTTTGTGCCACCGCAAAAAGCACCAATTCCTGCGGGGGGCCCTGCTCATCCCGTAGATGCGTTTGTTGCTGCGCGATTGAAGCAGTCGCAAATGAAGCCATCGCCTCCGGCAGCCCCTTCGACACTTGCCCGACGAGTCTATTTGGATGTCATAGGCCTTCCTCCTTCGCCCCAAGAAGTGGAAGCGTTTGAGAAGAATGGCTTGGCGGCAACGCTCGATTCGCTGTTGCAAAGTGAGCGGTACGGCGAGAAGTGGGCGCGTCACTGGTTAGATGTTGCTCGCTATTCGGACACCAATGGATATGAGAAGGATATTTCGCGTGACCAATGGATCTGGCGAGACTGGGTGATCCAGGCTTTGAACCGCGATCTGCCGTACGATCAGTTTTTGATCGAACAGATTGCCGGCGACCTGCTTCCCGGAGCGACGCAAGATCAAGTAGTGGCTACAGGCTTTTTGCGCAACAGCATGCTCAACGAAGAAGGAGCGATCATTGCCGAAGAGTTTCGGATGGTCGAAATGTTCGACCGCATGGACTGTTTGGGGAAAGCGGTGCTAGGTCTTTCAACCCAGTGCGCCCAGTGTCACTCGCACAAGTTTGACCCGATCACACAAGATGACTACTACGGGATGTTTGCGTATTTGAATAATACGTACGAGGCGCAGTCTTGGGTCTACAATGCCGAGCAACAGCAAAAGCTGCAAAGCACACGCAAGGCGATTGCTGACCTAGAAGAGAAGGTGCGAGCCCAGCGCCCCCAATGGCAACAAGAATTGGCAGCCTGGGAAGGGGAAGTGGTCAAGCAACAAGTGGCCTGGACGCCGATTGTCGCGACCGAAATGGGAAGCATTAGTGGTCTCAACCATCCTACGCAGCTGCAAGACAAATCCTTCTTGATGCGTGGCCATCCTAGCGGTGATGTGTTTATGGTTTCGACGCCTGAGTTGGCCGGCGTGACCGGCCTTCGGCTGGAAGCTTTAACGCATGGCGACCTGCCGTTTGGTGGACCGGGACGTGGCGGTGCTGGTATTTGGGGCATCACCGAAATTGAAGTCCAGGTTCAAAAGCCAGACAGCAAGGACTGGGAGAAACTGAAGCTCGTCAATGCGACTGCAGACTTTTCTGAGCCGGAGCAAAAAGAAGATAAGAAGATGCGTGGGCCGGTGAAGTTCTTGATTGACGGCACCGATGAGACCTCTTGGGAGGCAGACCGAGGCATTGGTCGCCGCAACCAACCTTCGGCCGCAATCGTGCAGTTTGAAAAGCCACTGGAATTTCCAGCGGGTACTCAGCTGAAATTTGTTTTGCGAACAAACGACATGCTCTGCTGCTGCCGAGTGTCGCTGACCAAGGCACCAAACCCCGCAGCAAGCCCTGTAGATCATGCGGCCATCCTGGCGATGCAAATTCCTGCCGCGCAGCGATCGGCCGAGCAAAATGGCGCGATCTTCTCTGCTTGGAGAATGACGGTTGCCGACCTGAAGCCAATCAACGATGAGATTGATGCTCAGTGGAAGCAGTTCCCCACGGCAATGACGTCGGTCTTGCACCTGGCAGAGCGATCTGGCGAGTTTGCTCGCCCCACGCACTTGCTTGATCGGGGTGGATGGGATCGGCCACGCCAAGTTGTTGAGCCCCATGCGATCTCGGCACTGCATCCTCTTCCCAAGACGAATGAGCCACCTCGCCTCGTCTTTGCCCGATGGTTGGCCGACAAGCAATCGCCTTTGACCGCTCGCGTGGCGGTGAACCGTGTCTGGCAAGCGATGTTTGGTGAAGGCCTTGTGGAAACGGCTGAAGACTTTGGCACCCGCGCAGCTACGCCTGAGTATCGGGATCTACTGGACTGGCTGGCCGTTGACTTTATGGAACATGGCTGGAGCCAGAAGCACTTGATTAAGACCATTGCAACAAGTGCTACCTATCAGCAATCGTCGAGTGCGACCGCAGCTCAACGAGAGATGGACCCACGCAATCAATTGCTGGCTCGTGGCCCACGGTTCCGCGTGGAAGCCGAAGTGGTGCGTGATATTGCCTTGGGAGCCTCGGGACTAATTACCCACAAGTTTGGCGGTCCGGCGATCATTCCCCCAGTGCCACAGAATGTGCTGGATTACAACTATGTCTACCCTTCGTACTGGACCCCGACGCAAGGGCCTGATCGCTATCGACGAACACTTTATACGTTCCGCAAGCGATCGATGCCGGACCCTGTGCTTTCGAGCTTTGATGCGCCCAACGGTGACTCCTCCTGTGCTCGTCGCGTGCGATCGAACACACCGCTGGCAGCACTGACGGGGCTCAATGAAACGATCTTTACCGAAGCTGCACGGGCGATGGCTTTGCGGCTATTGCGAGAAGGCGGGGCAACTGACGAACAACGGGCTGAGTATGCGTACCGCCTATGTACCTCGCGGATGCCGACCCCTGCCGAGCGAGAGGAAGTGCTGGCGTTACTTCGGTCGCGTCGCCAACGTCTGGCGGATGGCTGGCTGGATATTCGCGAAGTTTCGACTGGCGATCCAGCCAAACTGCCAACTCTCCCAGCCAACACAACACCTCAAGATGCCGCCGCCTGGACGCTTGTCTCTCGCGTGCTCTTGAACCTTGACGAAACCATCAGCAAGAACTAAAGCGGAACCAACCACCATGTCTATACAACCATCATTGCAAGACGCGATTGCACTCGACGTTCGTCGCCGCTGGTTCTTCAAGGAATGCGGCGTTGGATTAGCGGGGATTGCGGCTAGTTATTTGGCCTCGAAAGAGTTATCGGCTAGCGCCGCCGCAAGCAACAATCCGCTTGCCCCGCGCGAGCCGCACTTTGCCCCCAAGGCGAAGCGGGTGATCTACATGTTCAATGCGGGCGCACCAAGCCATCTTGAACTGTTTGATAACAAGCCAGAGCTCACCAAACGGAATGGGCAGCTACCTCCGGCGGAGTTGCTAAAAGGATATCGGGCAGCGTTCATCAATCCGAATTCGGCGTTGCTGGGTCCGAAGTTCAAGTATGCCAAACATGGCCAGTGCGGCATGGAACTGAGCGAAGTGCTGCCGCACACGGCAAGCATTGCCGATGAGATCTGTTTGATCCGCACCTTGCAGACCGATGCCGTCAATCATGCGCCGGGGCAGATCCTGATGAACACAGGGTCGCAGCAGTTTGGCCGGCCTAGTTTTGGGTCGTGGGCACTGTATGGCCTAGGAAGTGTGAGCGAGGATTTGCCAGGTTTTGTGGTGCTAACAAGCGCCAAAGGAACTAGCGGCGGCGCGAGCAACTATGGCTGTGGCTTTTTGCCAACGATGTATGGCGGCATTCCGTTCCGTAGTGCGGGGGACCCGGTGCTGTACCTCTCCAATCCGAAGGGAATCGATGCCGAGACCCAGCGGGCGTCACTGGATACGTTGCAACGGCTGAATGGACTGTCGCAGGATGTGATTGGCGATCCCGAGACGGCTGCACGGATTCAGAGTTACGAAATGGCATATCGCCTGCAATCGAGCGCGCCGGAACTGATGGATCTGGCGAGCGAGCCGAAGGAAGTGCTAGAGATGTACGGGGTAAAGGACCCGAAGGAGTCGAGCTACGCACGAAATTGCCTTTTGGCCCGACGACTCATCGAACGTGGCGTTCGCTTTGTTCAGCTCTTCCATGAGGTGTGGGACCAACACGGCAATTTGGCAGGTGGAGTGAAGCAAAATGCACTCGACACTGACAAAGCCAGTGCGGCCCTTGTCAAAGACCTCAAACAACGTGGGCTGTTGCAAGATACGCTTGTGGTTTGGGGTGGTGAGTTTGGCCGGACGCCGATGGTTCAAGGCGGAAACGATGGTCGCGATCACCACAACCGCTGCTTTAGCGTCTGGACGGCAGGCGGCGGCATCAAGGCGGGGCAAACTTATGGGCAAACGGATGACTTTGGCTTTAACGTAGCCGCCGATCCAGTCCATGTCCACGATTTGAATGCCACGTTCCTGCACTTGCTTGGCTTTGACCATACGCGTCTGACACGCCGGTTCCAAGGGCGTGATTACCGCCTAACGGATGTGCACGGCAACGTGGTCAAGGGAATCATCGCTTGATCGGATCGGACGGCGCTATCTGACCTTCGCGAAGCTTTGGGCACCGTTGCAATGGCAACGTGCCAGCTAACAACGCGCTGCTGCCGACGCTTTCAGCACGAAGGCGGGAGAATAAAATCCTAACAAACCCATCGTTTTTTCCTGGACGATGTGGGGTTTGTGATGGTTACAATCTGAGGTGCCACCTAGGGCCGTCCACGGTGAAGTCACCTGTTTGATGCGGCCTTGCCGAAATCCTCTCTGGCGGAGCCTCCGACTGATGAAACGCTTTGCACACCCTTTTGCAATTCGCCTGCTTGCAACGCTCGTCCTGCTTGCCTTTGCCACTTCGCTGTTTGAAGCAAAGCTTTACGCCGAGGACGGCAGTGCCCTGGATGTACTGCGAACCGCCCAAAGTGGGAAATGGTCGGACCCCAAGACTTGGATTGGGGGGAAGGTTCCTTCAACAGGTTCACGCGTCGTGATCCTGGAAGGCCATCGCGTGCTGTATGACGTGAATTCCGACCAAGTGATCCGGGCGATCAACCTGTCTGGCACGCTTCATTTCGCCACAGACCGTGACACGCGACTGAATGTAGGCTTGATCAAGATTCAAGCAGGCGATCAGTACTCGGAAGAGGGCTTTGATTGCGATGCCCCGGCCCATGACGCTCACGAAGGGCATCATGCCAAGAGTACTTCTCAGGCCGCTTTGGAAATTGGCACACCGGACGAGCCGCTGTCTGCAAAGTTCAAGGCGGTGATTCGCCTGACCTATGTGGAAGGAATGGACAAGCAGTCTTGCCCGGCTTTGGTGTGCTGTGGTGGACGTTTGGATTTGCATGGCGCGCCACTGAGCCGAAGCTGGGTAAAGCTAGGGGCGGATGCAAAATCGGGAAGCGATGCCATCACGTTGGCCGAGCCCGTGACGGGCTGGAACGTGGGGGATCGGTTGATCGTCACTGCGACCAATACGCATGGCGACGCACGCAGCGAATCCAACACTGAAGAACGGACGATTGTGGCCATTGATGGAGCAGTGATCAAGCTTGACCAAAACTTGAAGCATGACCATCGTGGGCTGGGACCCTTTCGTGGAGAGGTTGCCAACCTCAGTCGCAACATCGTTGTTGAGTCGGCAGATCCGGAGGGTGTGCGAGGACACACGATGTACCATCGCGATTCTTCGGGATCGCTGAGCTATACGGAGTTTCGTCACCTGGGCAAGCCGGGGGTGCTGGGGCGGTATAGCCTGCACTTTCATCTGGTTGGCGACACGATGCGGGGAAGTTCTGTCGTGGGGAACTCGATTTGGGATAGTGGCAATCGCTGGTTGACCATCCATGGCACTAACTATTTGGTCGCCAGAGACAACGTTGGCTACAAAAGTGCCGGACATGGCTTCTTCTTGGAGGATGGAACGGAAGTCTTCAACATCCTGGATCGCAATCTTGCTGTTGGCGCACGACGCACGCAGCGGCTACCGAAGCAAGTGCTTCCATTTGACCAAAATGAAGGAGCCGGATTTTGGTGGGCCAATAGCCTGAACACGTTTACCCGCAATGTGGCTACGAATTGCGGCGAATACGGCTTTCGGTTTGAAGCAACACCATCGAGCTCCTTTAACCTGACACTACCCGTGCAGTCCTCCGATGGTTCGGTGCAAAAGGTCGACATTCGCACGCTACCTTTTGTTCGCTTCGACAACAATGAAGTGCACTCGACCGAGGGACTGTATGGAATCAATCTGGGCGAAGGGGTAAATCGTGTAGGGCCCGATGCCTCACATCCGTTTGTAGTTCGTAACACCACGATTTGGGACATCCACTATGGCTTTCGGCCTCAAGTTCCTTCTCTACTCGTGGAGAACCTGACCATCGACCATTTTACGTATGGCGTATACCATCCGAACTTCGACAACCACGTGTATCGCAACATTCTGCTAAGCAACGCCAATGCGGCTGAGCCGTTCAATCGCGGGCATGATGACCTGAGCGTACAGCATGGCTTGCTAAGCGTTGACGGCCTAACGTTTGACAACGTCCGATCCGGCGGAATGCCCCTTATTCAGATTTCGGACGATAATGCCACGGGATTGGCCCAGTCTCACTTTCGAAATGTCAAAGTGGTGAACTGGTCTGACAATAGCAAAGCACGGGCCGTGGTGAATCTTGGGGGTGGGCCTCGGCCGCAACCGAAGTCGGAAAAAGGGGTCAGCATCTTTCTTCACGATTGGTTTGGAGAAGGTCAAGACGCAGAGGTTGTGAGCATGCGATCTCCTGAGTACAAAGCCAACCCGAGCAAGTATGTTCAGGTCAAGGACCTCACCGGTGATGAGTCGCGGGCGGCCAATGTTTCGCAATCGGAGTTTCCGAACCTGCTTCATCCGACAGACGACCTGCACCCTTCTACGGTGATCACCTTCGTGAAGCGTGCGGGGGATAAGTTGATTGTGCGCGGCTACTCGTCCGACAATGGCGAAATCATCAAGGTGACCGTCAACGACAAGCCAGTAGTGCCAACCCTTCCCGACTATTCTCAATGGGAAGTTGAGCTTGCCAGCGATACTCCCAAGTTGACGGCCGTCGCTACCGATGCGGCCGGGAATGTGGAACAGGTTCCTCATGTGCTGGCCGTTGGCCTATAAGTTTAAAAACAGGGGTAGGAGTGCCTAAGTGGCCCATACACCCCCTTCCTTTGCGAAGTGCTGCACAAATGGGCCCTTTTTGGGCAAAACTCGGAATTTTGCTCAGCCCATTGGGCGAGGTGGCAATCGCCCCCACGCGGGTAGGCGTAGCGTCGGGGTTGGCTATTGAAACCCAGGGAGGTTAGAATCAAAAATCCCGCCTTTGGCGTTCGATCCCGCCCTGCCCTTTGCCCCCCTCCCGCCCATGAAACTATTTGCCCGCATCGCGGTGCTGTTGGTGACGACCTTGTCTGTGGCTGCTCAAGCAGCAGATGACGATGGTGTCCAATTCTTCGAGCAGAAGATTCGCCCAGTACTAGTACAGCATTGCTATAGCTGCCATTCCGTCCAAGCGCATGAATCCAAAAAGCTGCAAGGAGCCCTGTTCCTTGATACGGCCGCGGGTGTTGCGGCCGGGGGTGAATCTGGGGTCGTGGTCGTTAAGGGGAAGTCGGCGGAAAGCTTGCTTCTGAAGGCGCTGAAGTACGATGGCATGGAAATGCCACCTACCGGAAAATTACCTGATGAAGTGATTGCCGACTTTGCCAAGTGGATCGACATGGGAGCACCAGACCCACGCGGCGGAGATGCCCCTGTAAAACCGAAGCGTGAGATCAACATTGAGGAAGGGAAGAAATGGTGGGCATTTCAACCTTTGAGTAACGCTCCGCCGGTTGATGCAGCAAAGCCGATTGATGGCTTCCTTCGACAAGCGCAGCAATCGCAAGGGCTGAAGCCGAATCATCCCACGACGAAAGAAAAACTGATTCGCCGGGCCTATTTTGATTTGATTGGCCTACCTCCTACGCCTGAACAAGTTGCCGCATTTGTTAACGATGCATCGCCGCAAGCGTTTGAGAAGGTAATTGATGAATTACTGGCCAGCCCTGCCTATGGCGAACGCTGGGCACGCCACTGGCTTGACGCGGCAAGGTTTGCAGAGAGCGGCGGTTATGAGTTCGACGGGTTTCGCCCCGGTGCCTTTCACTATCGTGACTGGGTGATTCGTGCACTGAATAATGACATGCCTTACGATCAGTTTGTGCGGCAGCAGTTGGCGGGGGACAAAATTGCCCCGGAAGATTACCTGGCCTCGGCAGCAACCGGGTTTCTCGTAGCTGGCCCGTATCCTGGGCAAATCACCGCCAAGACGGTAGAGCGCATTCGCTACGACCAACTTGATGACATGATGATGACCATTGGCGGTTCGATGCTGGGGCTAACGCTTGGCTGCGTCCGCTGTCACGACCACAAGTATGATCCTATTCAGCAGCGGGATTACTACGCGTTGGCTGCCAGCTTGGGGAAAACCTCGCATGGCTCGCGGTTCTTGGACCCAGATCCCGCCGCTTCAGCCGCAGTATTGGCCCAGCACACGATGGCACACGAGAAAGTGCTAGAGGCATCGCGAGCTTTTGCGATGACCGAGCTACCCGCGAAGTTTGATGCTTGGCGGAATGCTGAGTTGCCGAAGCAACCAGATGCACCTCGTTGGCAAGTTTTAGAGCCCGTTTCGTTCGATGCGGAACGATCATGGCTCAAGCGGTCGCCCGGTGGAATCGTTGCCTTTGACGCCGGAATCATCCCAGGAACGCTGCTTACTCGCAATGGTGAGAAGCGCGGAGTTCGAAACGAAGAACTGCAAAGTATCGTCTATCGAACCCATCAGAAAAACATTCAATCGGTGCGACTCGATGCGCTGACCGACAAGACTTTGCCATCGCGTGGCCCAGGCCTGAATGGTGATGGTAGCTTTCAACTGGTGGAGCTGAAGGTCACGGCGCGGCCCATCACAGCGGCAGCGAATCAGCCTCCTGTAGAGTTGAAGCTGAAGCCAGTCTTTGCCGCGTTCGCGGACCCTGATCAGCCGATCAATCATGCCGTGGATGGTCAGCCGGGCACAGCCTGGGTGGTGAACGCGACGGCTCGCAAGGATAATGCGGCCGTATTTGAACTGGAAACGCCCTTGGCAGGCTTTCCGGGTGGAACGGAATTGGTGTGGGAACTGAAGTTCCGTGATGGGGGCCTGGGACGGATTCGTTGCTCGTTTTCTACGGAACCGAATCCAGCAACCTGGGCAGGCGATTTGGCCCCGCAGCATTTGGGAGAGATTCGCGCCATCCTGGCTGCTAATGGCAATACTTTGCCAGAGGCTTTACGGCCGGAGATGCTGCGTTGGTTTGCCCCCTTTGATGAATCAGCCGGAAAGGTGCTGCGGGATGAGCAGGCTCACTTTGCAGCACGGCCTCGCCCTCCCATCCATGAGATTTATACGACGGTAGATGGCGGGCAAGATGTCTTTCTTCTCCGGCGCGGCGAAGTCGACAACAAACAGGGGAAGTCAGATCCTGGTGTGATCCAGGTTCTGTTTCGTGGAGATGCTGCGGCGATTCCGACTGCTTCGCCAAGCACCGATCCACGCGTGATGTTGGCAAACTGGATGACCGATGTTGACCGAGGTGCAGGGCCTCTGCTGGCACGTGTGATGGCCAACCGGGTTTGGCAGCATCATTTCGGTGAGGGGATCGTAGGAACGCCGAATGATTTTGGCTTTCAAGGAGAACGTCCTTCCCACCCAGAGCTGCTGGAGTATTTGGCCAGCGAGTTGGTTCGCGGCGGATGGAAGCTCAAGCCGCTGCATCGGCTGCTGATGCTGAGCGATGCCTATCAGCAATCGAACGAAGTCGATCCAGCAAACCTAGCCATTGATCCAGCCAATCGTTACCTTTGGCACTTCCGTCCACGACGACTCGAAGCCGAGACCATTCGCGATGCGCTGCTGGTGGCGGGCGGAAACCTTGACACGGCAATGTTCGGGCAAAGCGTGCTCGACAACAGCACAAGACGCAGCGTCTATTTGCGGGTGAAGCGGAGCGAGCTGATTCCGATCATGACAATGTTTGATGCTCCTGAGCCGACGCAAAGTATTGGGGAACGAGTCGTCACGACGGTTCCGACGCAGGCTCTGGCCATGATGAACTCACCAATGGTGCGTCAGCAGGCAGAGAAGCTGGCGGCGAGAATCCATCCCAATAAGGATGTTCCGCTGGCAACCTCCATTGATCGCGGATATCAGATCGCCTTTAGCAGAACTCCGACGGATGCTGAGCGCAGTCGCATGTTGGCCTTTGTGGAACAGCAGCGGGCTGCCATGGGCGCCGAAACGCCAGAGTCGACCGATAAGGCACTGGTTGAGTTTTGCCAGGTAATGCTGTGCCTGAACGAGTTTGTGTACATCGATTAGCTGCTTGGGTTTGCGACTTTATTTTCCCTTGGTTTACCATCGCTGTTGCGGAATTACCTATGTTCAATTTTTACTCCCCCGCAGAAATCGACTTGCCAGGCCGTCGACGCTTTTTGCAAGAGGCCGGGCTTGGATTTGGATCACTCGCGCTGGCAAGTATGCTGCAAGGTGAAAGTGCTGCGGCACCGGGACCGGTTGATCCGCTGGCACTGAAAGAGCCACACTTCCCGGGGAAAGTCAAATCGATCATTTGGCTATTCATGACGGGGGCGCCCTCCCAGGTGGATACGTGGGACTATAAGCCTGAACTGCAAAAGCGAGATGGTCAGGAACTGGCGGGCTCGGATCCCAAAACTGGCTTCTTTACCACCAGCGGCAAGTGCCTGAAGTCTCCGTTTGCTTGGGCGCAGCATGGGGAATCGGGATCCTGGGTATCGGACCTGTTTCCGCACCTGTCAAAGCACGTCGACAAGATGTGCTTTTTGCACTCGATGTACCTGCGGCAAAACAACCATGCCCCGGCTTCGATTGAGCTGATGTGCGGCACGAATCGCCCCGGTTTGCCAGCCCTTGGCGCTTGGATGACGTATGGGCTTGGTTCGCAGAATCAGAACCTGCCATCGTATGTGGTGCTGCATGATACTCGGCCTCGCGGCGACGATCAGATTTGGTCTTCGGGATTCTTACCGAAGACCTATCAAGCCTTGGCGCTGGATGCACGTCGAAAAGAGGCCATCGACAACCTCGCCCGTGATGCTCGGCACAGCGATGAACAACAGCGTTCTCAGCTGGAACTGATTCGACAATTGAATCAGGAACATGCAACAAGCCGCCCCACACAGGCCGACCTTGCGGCACGCATTAACTCTTACGAATTGGCCTATCGCATGCAGATGGCGGCCCCTGAGGCGCTTGATCTGTCGCGAGAAACGATGGCGACGCATCAAGCGTACGGCCTTGATAAGCCAGAATGCGAGACGTTTGCTCGCCAGTGCCTTTTGGCCCGGCGATTGGTGGAACGGGGCGTGCGTTTCGTACAGATCTTTGCCGGCAAGGGCGTGGGGGGAGATGGAAGCGTCAATGATGTTCCCTGGGATTGCCATAGCGACGTGCAGACCAACCACCGTTCTTGTGGCTTGCATACGGATCAACCTGCCGCAGCCCTTTTAGCGGATCTGCAAGCGCGAGGCTTGCTCGATTCAACGCTAGTAATTTGGGGTGGCGAGTTCGGCCGTACGTCCGATTCGCAGGGAGACAAGGGACGGGACCACAACCCTAACGGCTTCACCATTTGGATGGCAGGAGCTGGGGTCAAGGGAGGCTTGCACTATGGTGCAACCGATCCTTTTGGTTATAAAGCGGTTGATAAGAAGGTGCATGTCAACGATTTGCACGCGACGCTGTTGCACCTGATGGGGCTGGAACATACGAAGCTCACGTATCGGTTCAACGGCCGTGACTTCCGTCTGACCGATGTCGGCGGCGAAGTGCTACGAGAGATTTTGGTCTAACTCGCTCAAGATTTGCTATGATCCCTCCAAAACTTACCCTACTATCGCACGGGCTGTGCTGTTTTTTGGCACTTTTGCTGGTGGCGAATGTATGCCGCGCCGAGGAGGGAGCCCAGGCACTGGAGGCTTCGTTTGAGAAACAGGCCCAGCCGTTTTTAAAGCAACACTGTGAACGTTGCCACCATGCGGAGAAGCTGACATCAGGTGTCCGCGTGGATCACCTGAATGCCAAGCTGGAGGATCGTCATCTGAAGCTATGGGAGGGAATCCAAAAGCAAGTAAACAGCCAAGCGATGCCTCCTGAGGATGAACCGCAACCCACGGCAGAAGAACGCCAACAGATGGTTGCCTGGATTGACCAAGCCTTGAAGGTAGCACGCTCCCGTCCGACGCCAAAAAATGGTGGAGCACGCCGCCTTACCGTAACGCAGTATCGCAACACGCTGAAGGAACTGCTGCTGCTCGAAGATGACCTGACAGAGGCACTTCCCCCTGATGCGGTCTCTCGGGATGGGTTTGTAAATAACCAGGAAACGCTGGTTCTGTCGCCGCTGCTACTGGAAGCGTATTTTGAAATTGCCGAAAAGGCTTTGGACCGTAGCCTCGTCGATGAAAAGGCGAAGCCGACGATTCAGAACTTCCGGGTTGACCTGGGAGCAGCGATCAATCCTAAGCCCTGCCCCGACAAGCTAATCTTGGGAGCAGACAGCCTGCTTTTGAATAATGAGGACTTGCTCGTAACACAACTGACGCCACAAAAGCCGTTCGAATACGAGCCGTTCTTCATGCCAACGAAGTACCGCTTCATCGAAGGCTACCAAGGGAATGATACCGTTCGGGGCTGGCGTGATTTTGACAGCATCTACCACGCTGTTTTTGCCTGCATGCGTGGCTCACATGGCTATCCAAAGGGGCGAGCTTATAGCACGGTTCCGGAAGGACTGTTATTGCGCCCAGCCATCCCCAGTGCCGAAGTATTTGGCGTAGAAAGCACGTACGGTCCTCGCGCCAACTTTAAAATCTCGCTTCGTGATCTGCCTGATAATGGTCGCTTTCGAGTCACGGTCACTGCTGCGAAATACAAGGATGGCCTGCTACTGGAGGGGAGTGATGCCAGCCAAGCCGCTGATGCAGCGGGGGCGATCCACTGTCGCGACCTTGCCAAGCCACAATCGGTGGAAATCAAACAGGCGGGGATTTACCAAATCGATGCCTATACGGCTGGGCGCGAAGTTCCGGCGATCAAGCCGGACTCTTCTCGGCTGACCGAGGGGCTGATTGGGGCTTGGTCGCTAGAGGGGAATGCCACAAGCACACCTGACCGCAAGGAATTAAGTGGTCGACTCGTGGGTGATGCAAAGTTTGTGGATTCGCCGTTCGGCAAAGCTGTCTCTCTTGATGGCGAGGGGGATGCTGTAGTGGTCCCTCGTCATGAATCGATGAATGTTGGCAGTGGCGACTTTACCGTCGCGGCCTGGATCCACCCCAAACAACTTCGACAAGCGGGAATCGTTTGCCTCGGCAAATATAGCTGGACGCATGGCTGGTACTTGGACATGCCTAATGATCAAGGCGTGCTGAGGATTGAGACTGCTGGCCCCAACAATCAAACCAATGGAACGGTCGCCTCTCCGCCGGGCGTGATCCGTGTGAATTCCTGGCAACATGTGGCGGCCGTCGTGCGGCGTGAAACAGGCGAGACTCGACTATACGTCAATGGCTATCAGGTTGCAAAAGGGACGATTGGACCAGCCATCCTGGATAATCCGAAAGTGGACCTGTATCTGGGCCGAATTCAGGACGCTCAGCAGTTTCGCGGTGAAATCGATGAACCTCGCCTTTACGGCCGAGCCCTTGGTGAGGCGGAGATTCAGGCACTTGTGGAGCCGGGACGTCGATTTGTGTCGCCGCCCCCTTTGGAAAAGCCCCAAGAGCTAACCTTGGCCTTAGGTAAACGGCAGTTTAATGCCGTACTGCAACAGCCGGCGTTTGTTGCCGTTCGACTGCCTGCTGGAACGCTGGATTTGAGCGTAAAGTACTCGGGCGGAAGTGGTTTAGACCGCATTGTTTTGACTCCGCTTGCTGCCGAACTTCCACTGGCTAAGCGATTTGAGGACTTTGAAAAGCGATCGCCACAACTGGGCGTGCATCTGGGTCTACGTCGCGATTGCGGCAGCACGCTTTCTCCTGTGGGAACTCCTCAAGCTGTAACGACCGAAACGTTTACCCAGTATGTATTTGAAGGGGCGATTCGCAATTTCCCTAGTCCGGACGTTGAGAAAGACAATGTCAACTATCTAGCAGGCATTCGCGAAATCGGCGTGCGAAGCGAGTACACCGATGGTCGCGACATGCCGCAACTACTGATCCGGTCGGTGGAGTTCGAAGGGCCTTATTACGATACTTGGCCCTCGGCGTCCCACCGCAACCTGTTCATTGACTTTGATCGCAAAGAGGACTTGCCTGCCTACGCACGCGAGATCATCCGAACGTTTGCCACTCGCGCCTACCGTCGGCCTGTTTCAGGTGACGAGGAATCGGCGCTGCTAAAGGTATTTGAGAAGTCGATGGGAGAGGGAAATAGCTTTTCCAATAGTGTGAAGGATGCGTTGCAAGTTGTTCTGACTTCGCCGCAGTTCCTCTTTTTGATTGAAAATAGCAGCACACCTGCCCCAGAGCCACTTGGCGAACATGAGTTGGCATCGAAGCTCTCGTACTTCCTGTGGAATGGTCCTCCGGACGAGACCACGTTGAAGCTGGCGGCGGAAGGAAAGCTTCGTGGCCAATTGGACACAGAAGTGGATCGTTTAATTGAAAGTCCACGTTTCTCGCAGTTCATCGGCGAGTTTACTTCCCAGTGGCTAGCGCTAGAAAAGTTCCATGTGCTCGAGCCAGATCGCAATCGCTTTCCCAAGTTGACGCGTGATACTCGTAATGAACTGCGGCAAGAGCCTGTTCAGTTCCTTCAGTACCTGATTCGCAACAACCTGCCGGTACGGAATCTGATCCAGTCGGACTTTGTCGTCGCCAATGAAACGGTCGCTAGTTACTACGACTTAGCCGACAAGGTAGAGAGCGGATTTGTTTTCGTTGCAATCCCACATGGTCGCCGCGAGCTTGGTGGCGTGCTTGGTCAAGCAGCGATTATGGCAGGTCTATCGGACGGACGAGAATCCAATCCGGTGAAACGGGGTGCTTGGTTGGCGCGTCGAATTGTTGCTGAACCACCCGATGACCCGCCACCGAATGTTCCCACGTTAAAGGAAGAGATGCAGCTTTCCCTGCGAGAACGACTGGAGCGGCATCGCAATCAGCCGGGCTGTGCGCAGTGCCACTCGAAAATTGATCCTTGGGGGGTTCCTTTTGAGGAATACGATGCAGGAGGGCTTTGGAAAAAGCAGCCCGTCGACGCACGGTCGACCTTGCCTGATAAGACGGAAGTAGCGGGCGTCAGCGACCTGAAACGGTATCTGGCAGATGATCGTATCGATCAAGTGGCCTTTAGCGTTCTCAAGCACTTGGCGACGTATGCAACGGGCCGTAGCCTCACCTATAATGAGCTGGAGTTTTTGAAGCGTGAAGGGGTAAAATTAAAAGCCGACGGGTACCGCATGAAGGACCTCATTCGGTTTGTGGCCAACAGCCCCATCTTCCTTGAAAAGTAACCCCGCCGGATTTCCACTGCCCCAATCCACTTTGTCGATTAACGCGAACCCTAACCGATAGTCGGTACCGGAGTGTTTATGAGCCAGTCTCCACAACTCAATCGCCGTGCATTTCTCCAAGGGATTGGCGGCGTTGCATTGGCGTTGCCGGTTCTCGACGCGATGGGGGCCGAAGTGGCCGAAAGTATTCCTCGCCGCTTTTGTGCCCTCTATACCGCAAATGGGATGTCGCTGCCACGAACGGAGAATGGCATTAATGATTGGAGCTGGTTCCCTACCGCGGAAGAGAATGGCGAGTTTGTCTTCGGAAAATCGACCGAGCCGCTGAGCCCGTTTCGAAAGCAAGTCAGCTTTGTTGGCGGCCTATATCACCCAAGTGGCCCTAAGGCAGATCCGCACGTTTGTTCGGACATGTGGCTAACTGGAGCCCCGCTCCATAATCCCAAACCAGGAACTTACAACTCGGCCGGACTCGACCAAGTGGTAGCGCTGCACACCAAGCAGTACTGCCGTCAACCATCGCTGGTACTTTCGATTGATGCAGGAACGGGCTTTCTCTCTCGCACAGGGACAATTTCGTACAGCCTGGAAGGAAGGCCGATTCCGGCAGAAAACAGTCCGCGCCGCGTTTTTGATCGCCTGTTCCGAAGTGACCGTACTTCGCTCACCTCTGAACGGGCAGCGCTTCAGCGGCGTATGAAACTTGTCGATGCCGTGGCCCAAAGTGCCAAGTCGCTACAGCAGCAACTGGGCCAATCGGATCGCGAGCGAATGGACCAATACCTGACTTCGCTCAATGAAGTGGAGTCACGACTGATTGCCTCGGAACGCTGGATTGATGTTCCGCTGAAGCAGCAGGACTACTCCCACTTGAATTTGGACATCACCAATGAAGGAGAGCCGGCCGAGTATTACCGCAACATGTTCGACCTGATTTCCTTGGCGTTTGATGCGGATATCACCCGTTCCGTCGCCTTCATGCTGAACCGTGAAGATGGCATGGGGATCAGCGATACCTTCCCACTGAAGCTGGGTCTGACAAGAACGCACCATTCGCTGTCACATGCCGGTGACAAGGATGGCCAGTTGGAATTTGCCAAATATGACCTCTTCTTAAGCCAACAATTGGCCTACTTCTTCAAGCAATTGACGAAGTTCCAAGACCGCAATGGAAGTGTGCTCGACAATACGATCGTACTGTTCGGAAGCGGTGCGAGCACTACCCACAACCCTCGCAACCTGCCGACACTCCTTGCCGGCGGTGCTAATCTGGGGCTCAAACATGGCACTTATTGGCACAATGGCGAGACTCGAATGTCGAACGTCTATCTGAGCATTCTGCGGTCGATGGGCATTGAACAAGAGTCGTTCGCCGACAGCACTAGCACCTTTAGCAGCGCCGTCTTCGGCCGCGTTTAGTAACCAGTATGGATTAGCAGGTTACCGATCAGGATTACCGGGCGATTCTGCACTTAGCGTTTGCCGGAGGTGCAACCCCTTGTTAATTTAATCGTCCGGTGACTGAGGAGCCGGGAATGTGCGTGGAGTGCTGAGGTGCTTAAATCCATTTTGACGTCGCTGGCTCTTGGAGTCGTCGTCGGGCTTTTCCTATCTGGATATGCTTTGGTGAAGGGCAAAGCCGTCGACGTTAAAACCACACTCCTTTTCTGTGGAATGAGTACGACTGCGTGCTTGTTCCTGACTTTAGGCGATAGCCTTCAGGCCAAAGCAGTGCTTAAGGATCGAGAATGGAATGACCTGCAAGGTTCGTCTGATCCATTAATCGCCCTCATCAATGCAGACACGACGCTTTGCCTCAAACGCTGCTTCGGATCAGTGACGTCGGAATACTTTGAAATCCATTGGGTTGTCAATTCGACGACCTTCGATTTCAACACCTCCGTGATTTCGCTTACGGCAAAGAAACCGATGGCCGCGAACGTGGCGAGGCAGGAAGTTAATCGAATCGCCTACCAGTATTGCGGCGGACATTTTCTTCGATCTCAAACGGTCGGCGTAATCATCCGTGGCGCAGATCCCGATCTACAAGCCAAGCCACTCATACCCAGCGTCTTTTTGGGAAGCACCGGAATTATTTGGGCGATTTGTGTCTGTGATACCAACCGCGTCGTCGATGCGTTTAAAACTCCTCACCCTGTGAAGACCGACGAGATTTACCTTCGCTTGCTAGATTGGTTTTCGCAATCGGATTACGCTGTGCCGAACCTCTAGGCCCGTAGGTTGATGCTCCCTGCGGCGGGGTAATGAAGGTGCAGGGAATGGCCGCATCTGGGCTGGCACGAACCAAGGAGCCGTTAGCCTCGTGGAATTGGCTGGCCCCCATTTAATGGGGAAGGTAAAGACGACAGCGCCCTTCAGACATGGCAGTTAACAATCGCTGTAACTTCTTTTGAGACAACGACTTTTGGATTTAACCAGGGATTGCTACGCCTCCATGGAGCCTAGCGAAGCACTATCCAAAGTACCACAAATCGTTCTCAGCCAACAAAAAAAGCCCTCGATCTGCTTAGATCAAGGGCTCTTCTAGGGAAGTGGAGGATAACGGACTTGAACCGATGACCTCTTGCATGCCATGCAAGCGCTCTCCCAACTGAGCTAATCCCCCATCGGTAGACTGTCGCAAGTTGCTCAGCCCGTAATGAATTGAGCCAACGACAAGTTCCAGCTAGATGCGTGAAAGTATTCCATCCTTTCTCGCGTGTCAAGGACGGCCTGCAATTCTGCGCCCGCCGTTTGGCCCGGCCATACCTGTTTGTTGCAAGATTGCTGGGCTGATCAGCGGACCGACACATGTAAAGCTGTTAAACGTTGGAGAAGATGCGCCCACAAGTCCTTTTATTTCAAGCACTTACACCGAGTGCAACGATTGCCGCAGCAAATAGCCCCGGACTAGGCTCGTTGGTCCATCTCTAAGTTTCCGGGTGGGCTGAAATCGCTTGATTCGCTACAACAGGGTCGCTGCCACACAAAAATCTTCCCTGCCAACGTCTGCCGGAGCCGCAAAAATTGAGAAAGTATGCCAGCATCGCCCTGAATGTGGGGATATCCGCAGCGGCAATTGGCTATTTGGGATATCGAGCATCCCAAGAGAAACGCTTTTGGGCTCTCGTTGAAGGCCAAAAGGATTGGGGGATGCTGCTTCTGGCCGGGCTGACGGTGCTTTTGGCGGTCAGTCTGACGATGTTTCGCTGGCGATTGCTCGTTCGTGCCCTGGATATTCCTTTGTCGATGCCAGATGCACTGCGGGTAGGCTTTCTGGGATACCTGTTTAACCTGCTGCCACTGGGGCTCGTGGGAGGCGACGGGCTGAAAGCTTACTTCGTCGCGAAGAAGTTTCCTTCCCATGCGACAGAGGCCGTGGCGACCGTTCTTTTGGACCGGGTCATCGGCCTAGCTGCCCTGCTGATGTTTGCCGGCATTGCCACATTGCAACTGGACCTGGACTCGTTTGGCGAGAAAGACCGGGGCCTGATCACCAACATTTGTCTAGCCACTCGCTGGGCAGGCGGAATTAGCTTTTGCGGCCTGATGGTCTTTTTGATTCCCGGCCTGACCGGGCTTTCCTTGTGGGACAATTTGTCCAAGTTGCCACTGGTTGGCAAACAGCTGGGAAAGCTCGTGGAAGCGATGCGTCTGTATCGCAAGCGGGCCGATCAAATCTTGGTTGCCATCCTGATGAGCCTTGCCGTACACGGTCTGTACGTGATCATGATCTATCTCGTCGGAAGCAGCCTGCTTGAAGATGGCAAGCCCACCGCTCAGCCCTCGTTTGCAACCCACTTTGTGATGGGGCCACTATCCATGACGGCCGGCGCACTACCGCTGGGAAGCATGGAAGTCGTGCTCTCTGTGCTTTATGACGCGATGATTCCTGCCGACCAGCTGGAGAACGCGATTGGACAAAAGGGCTTTTTGATCGCCTTGGTTTATCGCCTGCTGCAAATTAGCGTGGCAAGCATTGGCATGATTTACTATGTGATGGGGCGAACCGAAAAAGAAGCGATGCCTACCCATGCGGAATAGGTTTGCCGTAGCTCGGAAATGTCTTTGCTACTTGCCCTGCGCAGGAGATAATTGCACTGCGTACTCGAAATCGCCCAGCAAGGATCGGACGTAAAGCTTGGATTTCTCCGCCTGCAACCTTTCCCTCTCTTTTTGAATTAGCGAGCCGGCATAGCTGCCTTTCGCATCGGTAAGGCCATAAGCAATTACACGAGCAGGTCCTGACACCGGCTGTTCCACCACAGCGACAGGCAAGTGGCCCAGAATTGGGTCCGAAGCCCCTGAGAAAAAACGGGCGGAATACTGCCAGCGATTACCCTCCCTCTTGGCTGAGCCTTCTACACCTTCCATCTGAAATGGAAGGATGCAAAACAGCAGCATTTCGCCTGGGGCAAGGGTTACATCAAACGGCCGAGCTTTCCCCTGCAAGAATCCATCCGTCACGTTGTAGATCAAATCGGTTCCAGCGACAGCGTCCGCGTAGGTAAGCGTAAAACGCATGGATCCTTTTCCCGAGGCGAGTTGAGGACGATAAACGAGCGTGTACCGCACATCGCGCCCTGTGATTAGTCCGGCCGTCTGCAAGGCCGATTGCTGCTGGGCTGGGTCAACAAGCTGCTCTATGATCAAGCCGCCAACCTGAGCGATTTGCTTGTTGGCAAGTAGCGGTGTAATAACTTCTAACCGAGATTGCCGCTCCGCCCTTTGCTGCTTTACGAGAGCAGAAAAGCGACTTTCCTGCAGTAGAGTCTGCGACTCCTGCGTGGGAGCGGGCTGAGCGGAAACCTGGGCCGTTACAGAACGCCCCACAAGCAATAGTCCCCCCGTTAAAAACAGTGGTACCAGCAAGCAACGGCATTGCCTGCCAAAAACACAGCAAAACGCTGGGGTTGACGCAGAAAACCAAGCGATGGGAAGCATGAGGAAAAGCCCTCTAAGGTGCAAATTCGTCGCGTTAACTCGAATTTCCCATTACACCACTCCGTCCCTGCCGAGGCAAGTCAGAGAGTTTCCTCCGCTTTTTTGGACGTATAATGGAGGATTGCCGGTGAGTTCTGGAAACACAGGCCACCGACACCCTCACCCTCGCCGAATTGCCCACCACGATGCTTAATACCACGGGACACATTCCTATGGCACGATCTATTTTCCTTACCGCCTTGGCCAGCTTCCTGATGGGAAGTGTCTCAGCTGCCGCACTTGCGCAAGAGACTCCGGCAGCTCCCAAGCCGCCCGAAAAGGGGCACTCACTTCACGCTGAAGTGTTTAACGAAGGCCCACGGCAAAAGGCTTACCTCATGCCGGGTATGGCCAAGATTCACTTTGCCATCACCACCGCGAATCCCGAAGCACAGCAGTTCTTCAACCAAGGTGTGTCACAACTGCATGGCTTTTGGTACTACGAGGCGGAACGTTCGTTTCGCCAAGTGGCATTGCTAGATCGTGAATGCGCCATGGCCTACTGGGGCATGGCAATGTCGAACCTTCAAAACGAAGGGCGTGCCAAAAAGTTCATGGAGCAAGGGGCTAAGTACAAAGAGAAGCTCAGTGAACGGGAACGAATGTACTTTGATGCCCTGAACACCTTTGTAAACGCACCTCGTGATGGCGAGAAAAACAAAGCTCGCCATGAAGCCTACACTCGCTCCCTGGAGCGGATCCTGTACAAGTTTCCCGAAGATGTCGAAGCGCGTGCCCTGCTGGCCGTACAACTTTGGAAGAATCGCGATGCCGAACTGCCGATCTCTAGCTACATCGCGGTCGATGCCATTCTGGATCAGATCTTCCTTGCCAACCCGATGCACCCGGCCCACCATTACCGGATTCACTTGTGGGATCAAGAGCGTTCCGAAAAGGCACTTCCCTCGGCCGCCAAGTGTGGCCAAGCCGCGCCGGGCATTGCCCACATGTGGCACATGTCGGGACATATCTACTCGGGACAGCGACGCTATGACGACGCCTGCTTCCAACAAGAGGCCTCGGCTCGTGTTGACCATGCCCACATGATGCGTGATCGCGTGTTACCGGACCAAATCCATAACTACGCCCACAATAATGAGTGGTTTGTTCGCAACATGCTTCACGTCGGTCGCCTTCATGATGCGATCGAGCTGGCAAAAAACCTCTGCGAACTTCCACGGCATCCCAAATACAATTCCTTTGATCGTCAAGGGAGTGCCAAGTACGGCCGAGAGCGACTCGTCGAAGCCCTTTCTACCTATGAAGACTGGGATCAACTGGTGGCTCTTGCCGCTACGCCTTACTTGGAGCCTACTAGCGACGAAAAGGAACAGATTGAGCAAATGCGGTTTGTAGCCCGCGCCAACTATCGCCGTGGCAATGTTGCGGCAGCGGACGTCTTGCTGGCCGAACTGCAAAAGGCCCATGCCGATCAACGGTTGATCCAAACCAAAGCCGTGGCAGACGCCGAAGCCAAGGCCAAGGCCGAAAACAAGTCGCCTGAAGACCAAAAGAAGCTCAAGGATGAAGCCCACAACAAAAACCAAGGGCGACTAGCAGAACAACAACGGGCCATCGACGAGCTACTGGGACACCAACTTGTCGCCAATGGAAAGTTTATGGAGGGACACGACCAGATCAAAAAGTCGGGACGTGCGGACCGTGGTTACTTGGCTCAATTGCTGTTTCGCGCCGACAAGAAGGACGAGGCGATCAAGCAAGCCCTCGAATATCGCGATAACAACAAGAATGAAGTGGTTCCCTCGGCAACCTATGTGTCGCTCCTTTGGGATGCAGGCAAAAAGGAGGAGGCAAAAGCCGCCTTTGAAGAACTGCGCAAGATCTCGGGCAGTATTGACGACCGAGCATTGGCTACCACTCCGCTGAAGCGTTTGGAGCCAATTGCCAAGGAGCTGCAACTTCCAGCCGATTGGCGAGTCAAACAGGCGCCAGCGACCGACACGGGCGAACGCCCTGCACTGGATACACTAGGCCCCTTCCGCTGGCAGCCCTCCCCTGCCCCCGCCTTTCAACTCAAGGATCAGGCTGGCGTGGATCACTCCCTGGCCCAGTACCAAGGCAAACCGGTCGTTGCGATCTTCTTCCTCGGCCATGGCTGCTTGCATTGCGCTCAGCAATTGCAAGCCTTTGCCGGAGCCAAGAAGGAGTTTGATGATGCGGGCCTCAACCTGATCGCAATCAGTAGCGACGACGCTGCAGGGCTCAAGATGTCGATTGAGAACTACACCGGCGGAGCCATTCCGATCCCGCTGGTTTCGGATGACCAACTGAGTGTGTTCAAAGCCTACCGTTGCTTTGACGACTTTGAGAACCAGCCTCTCCACGGCACATTCATCATCGATGGCAACGGCCTGGTTCGCTGGCAAGATATCAGCTTCGAACCTTTCATGGACTTCAAGTTCGTGATTCAAGAAGCCAAACGGACGTTGGCCCAAGTTCCCGTTGTGGTCCCAGCAACTCCCGCTGGCGGAGCACCTGCCACTGTTGCGGCACAATAGAGCTAAACCACAACTCACGGTGAATCCTTCCACTGGCAGGCTGTTCGCGCTGCCAGTGGAAGCGATTATTCTTCACGCCGGTACGATCACTACTTGATCGATTCAAGCATGTGCTCTGCGCCGTCAGACTTGGCAATGACGACGATACCTGCATCACTAATGGTAAAACCACGGCGGCGGTCGAGTTCCAAGTCATAGCCGATCTTCGCACCGGCCGGGACACAAACTCCCTTATCGATGATGGCTCGTCGAATCTGCGCATGACGCCCCACATCGACCCCTTCAAAGAGGATGCTGTCTTCGATGTGCGAGAAACTATTGACGCGTACTCGCGGCCCTAGGATGCAACGTTCGACACGTCCACCAGAAACAATCGTACCTGGACAGACAATGCTATCCATTGCACGTCCAGAGCGCCCTTCTTCGCCACGACTGCCAAAGACGAACTTCGGCGGTGGCTGGTTCGGCTGGAACGTACGAATCGGCCAATCGTCATCATACATATTGAGTAGTGGATCGACGGCAATCAGATCCATGTTGGCTTCGTAGTAGGCATCCAGCGTACCAACATCGCGCCAATAGGCATCGGTCTTTCGGTTTTCATCCACAAAGGGAAAAGCAAAGACGCGATTGGTCGCAATGATCGAGGGAATGATGTCTCGCCCAAAATCATGACGGCTGTCGGCCTTGTTGGCATCTTTCAGAAGCTGCTCAAACAGGAATCGGGCCGTAAAGACATAGATCCCCATCGAAGCCAAGCAGTGCTGTTCATCCCCAGGAATGGTCTTGGGCGTATCGGACTTCTCTTCAAACCCGATGACTTGGCTCTGCGTATCGACCTGCATCACGCCGAATTGCTTTGCGGAAATGGGATCCACTCGCAAGGCGCCGATCGTCAGGTCGGCATTCATCGCCTTGTGATGTTCCACCATCGAGCGATAGTTCATTTTGTAGATGTGGTCCCCCGCAAGGATCACCACATAGTCTGGACGCTCCTTTTCCATCACATAAATATTTTGATACACGGCGTCAGCGGTCCCTTGGTACCACTGCTCGTCAATACGCTGTTGGGGAGGAACCACGTCGATGAACTCATTGAGTTCCCGGTTGAAGTAGTGACGCCATCCCAGGTTGATATGCCGATCAAGACTTATCGCCTTGTACTGCGTAAGCATCAACACCTTACGAATGTCACTATTGAGGCAGTTGGAAAGTGTGAAGTCGATGATGCGATAAGCACCGCCAAAGGGAACGGCTGGCTTCGCCCGATCCCGTGTTAACGGTTCAAGCCTGGACCCCTTACCACCCGCCAAGATAACTGCCAACGTGCTGCGCATCGTCTGTTTCCTTTCAGCCACTTGCCCCGGAATCCTTCCAAGCACTTCGCGAAGACGGAATCCAGTCCCTTTTGCCAGGGTCGATCCCATTAACCGCGAGTGAGTATCTTAGCTGCCTAGCGAACTTCGCTAAATAGCGACGATCCCTGGCTAACAATCTTTCACACTTCTAGAAGTGATGCTAGCGAAAACATCGCCCGCACGACTTCCTTGCAAAAGTCATTCCCTACTTTGCAAAGCGAGGCTTGCCCACCCTCTCTTATCGACGTTTCACCCTCTGGCCGCCCGCGATTCATCCAGGCGAAAGCCAGGTTTTCATCCACATTTCCAGCATCAGCAGCAGCCAAAGCCGAGCACTATGATCAAACGTGCCGCGCCAATGCTCTTCGGCCAAGGCTCGCACAGATTCTGCGCGGAAAAATGCCCTCGAATGCGCACTTTCGCTCAACAACACATCTTCCAGCAGCGGCCTAAGCGCCCCACGAAACCAATAGTCCAGGGGAACACCAAACCCCATTTTGCGGCGTGACCAAATCGCCTCCGGCAACAAGTTGCCAAACGTCTTCCGCAAAAGGTACTTCCCTTTGCCACGGCGAAGCTTGTAAGAAAGCGGGAGAGTAGCCGCAAACTCCACCAAGTGATGGTCCAAAAAGGGCTGGCGGCACTCCAAACCGTGCGCCATCGAAGCGATATCCACCTTATTGAGGAGATCACAAGGCAAGTAGGTAAGAATATCGGCCACGGTGGCAGCCGTCGTACTATCTCGGTTGCCTGCCCTTCCCCAGGCCTGCCGCAGGAAGTCGGCTGGGTCCGAGTTGGGCAAGGTCTTTACAAAATCGTCATGGTACAGCTCTGCCCGACGTTGCTCGGAGAATATGCCGATCCAGTTAAGGTAACGCTGCGCGGGGGGCTGCTGTAAAGCCTCAGCAAAGCGTTTCATCTGTCGCAAACGAGACTTTTGCCGGCTCGAACTGGGAATCCACTGCCATACACGGCTTGAAGCAAGCCAGCGAATCAGCGGCAAATGATCCAGGCGCGACGCCAATTGAACGGCCCGGTAACGTGAGTAGCCAGCGAACAGCTCATCGCCACCATCGCCACTGAGCGCCACGGTAACGTGCTTGCGTGTCATCTCAGAGACGTACCATGTCGGGATGGCCGAGCTATCGCCAAAAGGCTCATCGTAGTGGTGGGCTGAGCTTCGGCAAAATCGTTAATGCTTCAGGGGTGATCGTCTCTTCATAGTGTTCGGTCCCGAGGTGCTCTGCCACTTGGCGAGCGTACTTCGTTTCATCATATTCCTTCACTGAGAACCCAAGCGAGAAGGTCTTGACCTTCTGCCCCGAGTTCCGCTGCATGAGTGCTGCAATCAAGGAAGAGTCGACACCTCCCGAAAGGAACGCTCCCAGCGGAACGTCACTGCGCATCCGCGTTTTTACCGCCTGCTCAAGCAAAACTTCCAGTCGCTCCAGTGCTTCGCCTTGCGAGATCGTCTGCTGCTGGCTGAAATCAGGCTTCCAGTAAGGACGAACCTCCAGCCGATCTTCTTGCCAGATCGCCAAATATCCTGGGGGCAACTTTCGAAACCCCTTCAGGATCGTCCCAGGATGTGGCACATACTGGTAGGTCAGATACTCATCGACTGCTGCGGGATCTACCTCACGTGGAATCCCCGGAACTTGCAACAAGCTCTTCAATTCACTGGCGAACAACAGTCGCCCTGGATCATGGCGATAGACCAGCGGCTTCTTTCCCAGCCGATCTCGCCCCAGCACCAGCCGGCGATGGCGTGAATCCCAAATGGCGATCGCAAACATCCCCGACAGATGTTCAAAGCAGGCCGGCCCTTCATCCTCATAAAGGTGAACAATGCACTCTGTATCGCTGTCGGTCTTGAATTGATGCCCGGCCCCTTCGAGGCGTCGGCGCAAGTCGGCAAAGTTATAGACCTCACCATTGAAGACGATCCAAATCGACCCATCTTCATTGCACAGGGGTTGATGTCCACCGGCAAGATCAATGATCGAAAGCCGACGAAAGCCAAGTGCCACACCTGGCACCGTTTCGTAGGCAGGACGATGACGAAGCTCAGCGCTGTAAAGCCCCTCATCGTCTGGTCCTCGATGCGCAAGGCTTTGCGTCATCCGGGCCAGCACATCCGGCGCGATTGCCTTATCAGGATGCGTCCAAACGGCTCCGGTAATTCCACACATGAATAGCCGCGTAGTCTTCGGACAGAGGCAAAATCGCGGGAAAGCTCATCCTCAAGCTCGCCTCACCTGTAGCTTAGTCACGCCAATCCCCAACCACAAGCAAGCCTTAGCGTCCTAGCAGACGAAACGCTTCCAGCACCTTGTCACGATGCCGACTTCCAAAGACCAGCACCATTAACTCACGCACGATCTCACGCTGATTGCGCGTTAGATAAGCCTCGCCGCCACCGGCCGCAGAAATCTCATAAAACTCAGGAAGTGGCTCTTCACTACGGCAAGTCACCGTACTGACAATTCCCTTCATCTGGCGTTTGAAGTCGAGCGCCATGCTCACACAGGCCTTTTGGCGATCAGGGTGGGGCGGTGCATCCCCAAAGATGAGCAGCACCTTGCGTGAATTGGGGCGAAACTGGTTCTTCGTCGTTGACCAGTACATCCCTTCATCCACCGCTTCGGGCAAGTCGCCACCCCCTCCGGCTTCTACCTTATCTAAAAATGCTTCCAGCTCTTGAATGTTACCAGTGAGGGGAACTCCCTTAACAACATAGGAGTCTGTCGTATCCCGATAGGTGCAAAGTCCGATCCGTGCTTTGGGAACTAAAGTAAACAGGACGGTGCCAATCTGTCGAATTTGGGTTTTGACCTCGTCGATCTCCCCCCCCATGCTTCCCGTACTGTCAAAGCAGATGACAACGTCCAAGCCGTTCTTGCGCAGGGTCTGAAGCATTCCGCCCCAACTTCCTCCGCCCGATTGTGCTCCACCGGCAATGCCAACGCTCCCCACCTCAAATCCGCCGGTGCCGCTCGCCGATGCCACCGGTGAGCCGACGCCCACATCGGGCAAACCTGCCCCTGAAGAGCCACCAGGGCTTGGAACAGGCTGAGTAACTTCCAACGATTCGCCCACTTGCGACGGTGTATCCTGCGCAGCGTCCGCCAAAGAGATTTCCGTCTCCTGTCGCGTTGTCAGTTCACTCGTGGGAAGCACGCCGATGCTCACCTCTTCACCGATTCCGGTATCAACGCCCCCAGAATCTGGGTTCCCCTGCCAGAGGGCGACCACAATCATGATCACCATATGCAGAACAAGTGACACCAGCCCCGAGATCGATCCATCCAGCCAAGCAAGCGGGTGACGGAGTTCTCGCTCATCGACAGGCTTTACATCGGCCGTTCCCGAGGCACTGGGCAATTGCACGACGGCCGCACAGTGAGGGCACGGTCGCTGTGTCCCTAACTGTTGTGGCAGGATGGCAAAAGGCCGTCCGCAAAATGTACAAACAATTTTCATAATGCTTTCCTGATCGGCACCGAAAGCCCCTCCGGCCCAAGTACTTTTATTCTCTCTGCCGCTGCGCAGTCATGTCAACATCCAAGCCCGCTAGAAGCGAGGTTTACTCCCAAACCAAGCTGCCAAATGCCCACTAACCCGGCAGATCGCTGAAGCTCCACCGCGTTTCCGGGCTGAATCCTCTTGGCTTCTTGTCTTGCAAGGACCACGCCAATCGCCCAAGATACCAATCCGTGACGTGCGGCACCCCGCTTCTCCTATAGCAGTGCCTCCAGTCATACTTCCTCCATTCGTGCTACTTTTGTTCCGCCTTCTCCCAAGCTGCCCATCATGCCAATCGTATTGATCACCCCAGAAAGCATGCGTCATCGCGAAACCCCCTGCACTGACATCCTTCGTAAGGCAGGGTTTGAAATCCGGTTCCCCAAGAATGAGTCCCTGGGCGCGGGAACTCTCAGCAACGAAGAAGCCATTGCTGAAATGGATGGCGCCGACGCCGTGATCGCCGGTATCGACAACTATTCCGCACCAATCATTCGGGCCTGTAAAAAGCTGCGCGTGATTGCCCGCTGTGGCGTCGGCTACGACAAAGTGGACATCCCCGTAGCAACAGAACTTAACATGGCCGTCACGATCACTCCAACGGCCAACTACGAAGCCGTTGCGGAACATGCGTTGTCCCTCATGTTCGCCTCGGCCAAGTTCGTGGTCCAAGGAGACAAAGAGACACGCCAAGGACTGTGGAACCGTCCCCTTACCGAACCGATCCGTGGCACGACTCTGGGCCTGGTGGGGCTCGGCCGCATTGGCAAAGCGCTTGCGGTTCGAGCGATCGCACTGGGAATGCGTGTCATCGCCTTTGAGACCTACCCACCAACCGACTTCCTACAAAAGCACCCCGTCACGTTGGTCTCGATGGACCAGCTCTATGCGGAGAGCGACTTCCTCAGCCTACACTGCCCACTCAATGACGATACCCGCGGCCTAATCAACAAAACCTCGCTGGCCAAAATGAAGAAGGGCTCCACGCTCATCAACACCGCCCGCGGTGGACTTGTTGTGGAAGCCGACCTGCTTCCTGCATTGCAGTCGGGGCACCTTCGTGCCGCCGGCCTGGATGTGTTTGAAATAGAGCCCACCTTCGCAGCCAACCCACTTTTTCAACTAAGCAACGTGGTCGTTACACCACACCTGGCTGGAATTGACTGGCTCTCGCTGCAGAACATGGGGATCGAATCCGCCAACAATATTGTGAACCTCTACAACAATCGTTGGCCCGAAGGTTCGGTCGTCAACCATCAGCTCAAAGCCACATGGAAGTGGTAAGGCCCTGACTCCATGAATTCCACAGCAACAACTAGCGCCATGAATAACACCCCGCCAATTCCAGGGCATGGCGCTCACTCGATCCTCTGGCTGCTGGGAGCGATCGTCTGTGGCGTGTTGCTTGGGGCCATCTACGGCCAAGCCATGTGGCTTTCTTCGCCAGAACCTGCCAAGGCTCTGGCACGCATTGACGAGATCCAAACGCAAAAGGAAAAGCAACTGGCCGGTCTTGTTTCAGGCGAGACCAAGCCCGACGACAAAGCCCATGGATCGCCGGAAAAGCTCACTTCGCAAATTCAAACCCTCCAGAAAGAACACCAGCGCATCTCGGACCTGATCCAATCAGCGAACGAGGACTCGCCCGTTTCCAAAAGCTTCGCATCGGGCTTGTATACGTTCCTGAAATTCCTTGGCGAGACATTCCTCCGAATGCTGAAGTGTCTGGTACTCCCCTTGGTGTTTACCAGCATGATTTGTGGCATCACTTCACTGGGCGATGTACGACAAGTCGGACGGCTTGGCACTTGGACCTTGGTTTACTTCCTGCTGACAACCGGACTGGCCGTGTTTATTGGCCTCGTGCTTGTCATGGGAATTAAGCCCGGTACCCAGGCCGACGACACCTACGCTTACACAACCAGCAGTGCTGCGGCCAAACAAAAGACAAGCACCCTGGAAACCCTGTTGGCTGTCGTTCGAGGGCATGGCGAAGACCCCGGTGGCGGGATGTTTCCAGAGAACATTTTTTCGGCCGCCCTTGATAACAATGTGATGGGACTCATCATTTTCTCGCTGGTGCTCGGTGGCACGCTCAGCACACTTGGTGAAACCGGCCAGCCCGCCATCCGTTTCTTCAACGCCCTGAATGAGGCCTTACTGGGGATGGTCCATTTGGTAATGAGGCTGGCTCCCCTTGGCATTTTTGGATTGCTGGCGGCGAGTATTGCTCGTCGCGGCGGCGGCAGCGAATTTTTAGTCGAACTCGCTCGCCTGGGGATGTACGCCATGACCGTCATCTCTGGCCTGCTCATACATGCCGCACTCTTGCTAGTCATCCTGCGAGTGTTCAGCCATCATCGCCCACTGGCTTTCCTATCGGCCATGCTACGGGCGATCATCACCTCCATTAGCACTGCCAGCTCCTCGGCCACGCTCCCGATTACTCTTCAATGCGCTGAGGAAAATGCCAAGATCTCGCCGACCGTCACACGATTTGTCATTCCCCTGGGCGCTACCGTCAACATGAATGGGACGGCCCTTTATGAAGCGGTCGCGGCCGTCTTCATTGCCCAGTCCCTGGGGATTGAGCTCAGCTTTGGAGAACTGGTCGTGGTAATGCTTACCGCGACGCTGGCGGCCGTCGGCGCTGCCGGCATCCCTGAGGCCGGTTTGGTGACCATGGTGATGGTATTAGGGGCAGTTGGCCTTCCCATCGAGGGAATTGGGACCATCCTGGCCATCGATTGGTTTTTGGACCGCCTTCGCACCTGCATCAACATTTTTGGAGATGCCATCGGGGCCGCGATTCTGGATGACCGCCTAAATAATGCCGAGAGCCAGGCGGCTACTGCCAAACCCGTTACTTAGTTTGGCGTTGGTAGCTCACGGCACTTACATTTTTTCCCTTTGCGCACGCTCTCCCACTGGTTTTTCGTTATAACAAGCAGTGGGTTAACGTTGGTTTTTTGCTGGTTGAATCGCCGCCCTATTTTTCAATGGGGAATTCCTCAGCTCTTTCAAAATAGGATCTCGTTCCATGGATGCAGCGTCTCACAGTGCGGGCTGGTACTGGCATTTTTCCACCAGTGGATTTCCAAGCGGACAGATTCCTCAAGGAAGCTTCTCTTCCATGGGTGCGCCGGGCATGCAACCCCCGCCACAAAAGTCCAACTTCTGGACGTACTTCATCGTCATCGGACTTGTGCTGATGCTGATTTGCTGCGGATGCGGTGGAGCCGTGGTATGGTTCGGCTATTCAAGTGTTCAGCAGGTAGCGAGCCTAGCCGGCAAAGAATTGGTTAAGCCATTTGAAAATGACCCTGCCTTCCAGCAACACATTGGAAACGTGAAGTCGGCCAGCATCAACTTCTCTGCCATGATGGAAGAGGCCCAAAAGAATCCCAACAATAACAATGGGGTAATGATCATTGACGTAGAGGGTGACAAGGGAAAAGGCCAACTCATTGGAAAGTCAGTCCCTGGGGAAGCTAACAACCAATTCAAAGAAGCCAAGCTTCGCCTTCCTTCCGGCGAAGAAATCCCTCTGACGATTACTGCAGTAGGTCCAGGCGATCAACCTGGCGCCATCGAAGTCCCAGATGGCTCTTCCGAAGAACCCGAAAAGGAAATGCCTGCGGAAACCGATGCTCCCGCCACCGAAGATTCCAGCGAATCGGCCGAACCTTCCGAAGCCGCTGAGCAAATAAACGACTGACACCACCGGTGTCGGTTGCGGCTGCCAAATTCAAGCCCTGGGGGTGCTCTCGCACCTCTGGGGCTTTGTTTTTGGTCCCGACGGATAGGAAGGCACCGCGCCGGCGGGACGCCCAACCTCGATGGAAAAGCACCGTTCCCAATTGAACGTTTTCAGGGCAATACGGTATCAACCTGCCTAGCTTCTCATTTTCTGGGGGCAGTTTCCCCGAGCGGTCCCCCAAGTCCTGACAAATTCGTATAATCAGGGCTGTCCCTACGATGTTGGCCTAGCCTACTTCGCGAACGTTTCCTGTTTTTCGCGTTTCCTCGTATTCGCTTGAGAGAAAACACCGTCCCATGACAACGCAAATCCTTGCTGCTCGTGCTGGCGAAGTCACTCCCGCCATGGAATTTGTCGCCAAACGGGAAGACCTTCCCGTAGAGACCATCCGTGAAGAGGTAGCGGCTGGCCGCATGGTCATCCCTGCAAATAAGGTCCACCTGGCGGGCCGTCTAGAGCCAATGGCAATTGGTATCGCCGCCACCTGTAAGATCAACGCCAACATTGGCAACAGCGCGGTAACCAGCAACGTGGCCGAAGAGCTCGACAAGCTGCACACTTCGGTCCACTTTGGCGCCGACACCGTGATGGATCTCTCCACCGGCAAAGATATCGACAACATCCGCAAAGCGATCATCGATGCTTCGCCCGTTCCCATCGGAACCGTGCCGATCTACCAAATGTTGGAAGAGCTCGGTGGCAACATCGAAGACATGCGTCCCCAGCACTTCTTGGACATGGTGGAACACCAAGCCAAGCAAGGGGTCGACTATATGACGATCCACTGCGGCGTTCTTCTGGAACACCTCTACCTCACCACCAAGCGCGTCACCGGCATTGTTAGCCGTGGTGGCTCCCTCATTGCCAAGTGGATGATGGTGCATCGCAAGCAAAATCCCCTGTACGAACATTTTGATGACCTGTGCGACATCATGCGTGAGTACGACGTGACCTGGTCGCTCGGTGACGGACTTCGCCCAGGCAGCATCGCCGACGCCAGTGACGAAGCCCAATTTGCAGAGCTAGACGCTCTTGGCTCCCTCGTCGAACGTGGTTGGAACAAGGGAACGCAGGTGATGGTCGAAGGTCCGGGACACGTTCCCATGGACCAAATCGACATGAACATCAAGCGTCAGATTGACGTGTGCAAAGGGGCTCCCTTCTATGTGCTGGGCCCACTAGTAACCGACATTGCTCCTGGTTACGACCATATCACCAGCGCCATCGGTGCTGCTTTGGCCGGCTGGAGCGGTGCCGCAATGCTCTGCTACGTTACTCCGAAAGAACACTTGGGCCTGCCTAACAAGGAAGACGTCAAGCAAGGTGTTGTGGCCTACAAGATCGCTGCCCACGCAGCCGACTTGGCCCGCCATCGCAAGAATGCCCGCAAGCGTGACGACGCCCTCAGCAAAGCACGCTTCGAATTCAACTGGAACGAACAGTTCCGCTTGGCACTCGATCCCGAAACGGCTCGCGCCTACCATGATGAGACGCTGCCGCAAGACACGTTCAAGTCGGCTCACTTCTGCAGCATGTGCGGACCCAAGTACTGCTCGATGAAGATCACCGAAGAGATCCGCAAGATGGCCGCCACGGAACAAGAACTGGTTTCGATCGGCAACGAGCCTAAGAGCTAGTCCGTTAAACAGGCTTGTCGCTTATGGCGACAGCCACAGATAAAAGAAAAGCCCCTCGAACCAGTGATGATTCGAGGGGCTTTTTCGTTAACGGTTCAAATTCCTACAAGTCTCAAGGACTTGTAGGAGCAACTTTCACCAGGCTTAACCGCTTAAGCCTTCGCCTTCGTCCGCGACTCGCGTAAGCCGCGGCTAAGGATATCCCGCAACAGTGGCGAGTAATCTTCGTACTTGGCCACATCTGGCGAACCTGATGCGTATTGGAAGATCGCGTCGCGTGGCTTCTTGCCCAAGGCAATCAGCGTGCTGCTGACCGTTCCTCGTTCTTTGCCACGCATGATCATGCCAGGACGTTCAGGGCCTGCCGAAGGGCGAGCAAACGCCTTGCTTGCGACAGCCAGGAACTTCACCGAAGAATCAAGCGTCTGCAGCGTTAGCAGGCGACGGGCCAACTTTTGGCGTTCGTCACGAGGGTCATTCACATCGCCGTTTCCGATGATGTTCAGGCCATCCATCAGCTCTACCACTTCTACTTCGTCGCCACCATGAACCACCCATCCCGACTCGTAGTCGGCAATGACGTAGTTCACGCCGTCGTATTTTGCTCCAGAAAGCTCTTCGAGGGCCATGTCGACCGCTTGGCGAGCCGAGTTAGCCCGCAGCAGGTCGCGGCAAAGGATGCCACGAGACTTCGGAGAGGCGGGAACGACGCCCTTGATACGGTTGCAGGCCCCCACAAACAGACCATTCTGATTGACGCCAAGCCAGGTTCCCCCAGCCTTAGCATCCACGCCCGATAGCACTCGGGGCTTACCAGGCTGGATCGATGGGACGAGCGCTGTTCGATCGTAGGCCTCTTCCCGGTTCGCGGCCACCAAAATGGGCGCTTCGGGAACGGACCGATACTGAATCGCCAAAAGACACATAAGTCGTTGCTCTGCTTTCTCTTGGGTGAAATCTTGAAGAATAACACCGGAAAACGTTCTATCAGGTACTCAATCAATCTATCCGTATCCACCACCAAGGTACACCTTCTTTTAGGTGGTTAACGGGAAATTATTTTATGACGCAAAACGCACTTTTGGATCCGCCACCTGTAGCGTTTGTAGGCCCAAATTCCATCATCCACCTACACCAGCGCCCATGTCGCAACCTATTGGCCTGCAAGGTTTTCGGATCAGTGGATTTCCGTTCTCCCCCCTTTGCCAATCTAGGGTCCTTATGGCCAAAATAGGAGGTTTTAACGGATCAGGCAGAGCCATCCGCCCGTCCACCTTTTTGTTCCTTTCCTTGCGCCCCGGGTCGTTCGGCCGTTTTTGACGTCGCACCTACTGGAAGGTTTATTTCCCATGCCCGTACATTCCGCTCAAAACCCCGTCAAAATTGCCATCATCGGAGCAGGCGCGGTCAGCGACTACCACCACGTTCCTGCCATTCGCTTGGACCCTCGCGCCGTGCTGACGGGCGTTTGCGACTCCAGCCAAGACTTGCTCAACAAGCGGAAGCAGGACTGGGGCTGCGACAACATCACGACCGACTTCAAGGCACTCTGTGCCGACCCACGTGTAGACGCCGTGATCATCGCTACCCCCAACTTCACCCACAAAGACATCGCCATCGAGGCCGCCAAGCATGGCAAGCATGTCATGTGCGAAAAGCCCCTTGGCTTGCATGGCAATGAAGTCCGCGAAATGTACCACGCTTGCCGTGATAACAAGGTCGTTCACATGACGGCCTTCACCTATCGCTTTGCCCCTTCGATGCGTTACCTGCGGCACCTCCTCAAGAGTGGTGCCATCGGCGAACCTCGCCACTTCCGCAGCCAACGCTTCCTCGATTGGCCAGAAACTAGCTGGGGCTGGCGTCAATACAAGTCAACCGCCGGCGCGGGCGACCTATTCGACATGACGATCCATCGCATCGACTTTGCCATCGACCTTCTCGGGCCGATCAAGAGCCTTTGCGGTGCAACTGCCCGGTTTGCTCCCCGTACCAAGACCGTGGATGGCCGGGACTGTGCTCCTTCGGAAGTGGATGACTGGTCGAGCTTAATCGGTGAATTTGAATGCGGTGCTGTAGGCGTTTGGGAAGGAACCACGCTGGCCAAGGGTTACGGCTTCAAAGGATTCGGACACGAATGGGCTGAAATCAACGGCAGCGAGGGCTCGGTGGTCTATCGCCTGCACACACCCAACCAAATCATGATTGGCAAGACGGGACAGGACGTCGACTTTGTGGATGTGCCGAAAGAGTTTTTGGCCCCCGAGGGCAGTCCGCGCGACCCTAGCCAAGGCGAGCCAGCCACGGTTTTCCGGTATGATCTGGTCTGGGAATTTGTCTCGGCCATTTGCGAAGGGCGTGAAGCCGTTCCAAGCTTCTACGACGGCCTACGTGCCCAAGTGGTGGCCGACAGCGTGCTCGAATCGCACGAAAAGCGAGCCTGGGTCAACATCCCCGAAGAACCTCGCTAGTTCGTGCCGCTCTCAAACGTTTCTGCTTACTCTTCCAGTCTGATCGAGGATTTTCATGGCTAAGAACGAAGATTCTCCGTCCGCCTTGGTAGATGTTCCGCTCCTCCAAGACAAAGCGTTTTGGGGGATGACGGTCGCGCAGTTCCTGGGAGCCTTCAACGACAATCTGTTTAAGCAACTGATGCTGCTATTGGCAGTGCCTATAGTGGCGTCCTCGATTAGCGAAAACGCTGGGGAATCTTCGGCAAAAGCTGTTGGTGGCGATCAGCAAGGGCTGGCCACAATGATCTTCTCGGTGCCGTTCATTCTCTTTTCTGGCTTTGCCGGCTACCTCTCTGATCGATACCGCAAACAAACGGTAATCCAGACGGCCAAGTACGCAGAAATTGGGATCATGACACTGGGCCTCTTGGGCTTTTTGTTTTATCAAAACACTGGCTACTCGGGCTTGCTCGCTGTCTTGTTCTTGATGGGAACACACAGCGCCTTCTTTGGGCCAGGCAAGTATGGAATCTTGCCGGAGCTATTTCACAAGAAGGATCTGTCGCGTGCCAACGGCATCATCCTCATGACGACGTTCCTCGCCATCATCCTGGGTACCGCATCGGCAGGTTTTCTGGGAGATATGGCAGATTCCGTAGCAGGCAAGCCTCAGCCCGAAAAACTATGGGTCGGGTCGGTGATCTGCATCGGCATTGCCGTGCTAGGCGTGATCAGTGCCCACTTCATTCGCTCTTCTCCCGCCGCCAATCCAGAACTACGGTTCTCACCAGCATCACTTGCCATCCCCAAAGAGACGATGGCCCTCCTCGCTCGTGATCGCAAGTTGCTGTTGGCCCTCCTCTCCTCCTGTTTGTTCTGGCTCATCTGTGGCCTCACGATGCAAACAATCAATTCGCTGGGCCTGACCCAGTTGCATGTGGAAAAGAAAGAGACCAGCCTCCTGGCCGGTGTGATCTCGATCGGAATTGCCATCGGCGCAGTCGCCGCAGGAAAGCTCGGCTCTGGCAAAGGGGCTCCGCGCACGGTGACGATCGGTGCCTGGGGCATTGTCGTGTCGCTGATCATCCTTTCACTGTCGCGACCCGGCGGTCAGCATTTGCTGGGATATTACGGCACCATGCCAGCGCTCATCGCACTGGGCTCCTTCGCCGGTTTGTTCGCCATTCCGGTGCAGGTCTTCATTCAGACTCGGCCACCTGAAAATCAAAAAGGGCAAGCGATTGCCACAATGAACTTTTCAAACTTCATCGCGATCTTCCTCTCGGGGGCGATCTACTGGCTGTTCAACTGGATCGTCACGAAGGCAAACTGGCCCGCCAGCACGATCTTCTTTTTCTCGTCACTGCTCGTATTGCCTGTGGCAGTACTCTACAAGCTTCCTACTCCTGAAGAGTCCGGCAGCAAAGACTAACTCACTCACAAACTTACACACCTCAACACGGTAAAGGATATTGCTTCTCATGCTTGGTGCCACGCTCACGACCGATACCTATCTCAGCCGCCTTCATGCCGAACTTGATCGCGTCAACCAAGATCACATGCGTCTTTGGTCAGACCTCATCTACAAGGCCTGGGAAGAGGGCAAGTTCGTCTACATCATCGGCAATGGCGGCAGCGGCACCACCGCTTCACACATGGCCGAAGACCTCGGCAAAAGCTCGCTTCGCTCCGAAGACCTACGCGACGAATCCAAGAAGCGGCTGAAGGTCCTAAGCCTGACCGACAACCTCGGCTGGATCATGGCGGTCGGCAATGATGTCGCCTACGACCAAATCTTTACCCAGCAGCTCATGAACTACGGCCAACCGGGCGACGTCCTCATTGCCATCAGCGGCAGCGGAAACAGCCCAAACATCCTCACCGCAGTCGACTGGGCCAACCGTCACGGCCTCACCACCTTTGGACTCACCGGTTACAACGGCGGCAAGCTCCTCAAGTCGCAGCAATGTGGCCTGCACGTTCCCCTCGACGACATGGGGATGGTGGAAAGCATCCATCTCTGCCTGTTCCACTGGGTACTCAATGATGTGTTTGCTCGGATCAACCATGAAGGCCGCTACAAGAAGTAGTCGCCGCAACATGGGACCTCCTTGTCGATTGCTCCTGTCCAAGATGAGCTGAACATGTACCTAGGCATTGAAATCGGTGGCACCAAACTGCAATTGGCAGTTGGTGATGGCAAGTCCGCACAACTGACCGAAGTTGTGCGGCACGATGTGGATCCCACTCGTGGCGCTGCCGGTATTCTCGAACAAATCGAGACCAGTACGCTCATCCTCAAGCAGAAGTATCCGCTCAAGCGAATCGGCATCGGCTTTGGTGGCCCCGTAAACAGCCACAATGGCACCATCACAAAGAGCCATCAAATCCACGGCTGGGATGGCATCCCCATCGTCAGTTGGTGCCAACAGGCGTTTCAGCTGCCTGCGGTCTTAGGAAATGATTGCGATGTTGCCGCCTTGGCAGAGGCTCGTTACGGCGCAGCACGCGGTACCAGCCGCATGTTCTTCATCACCGTCGGAACTGGCGTCGGCGGTGGTATGGTCCTGGATGGCAAGTTGCAAGGCGCTGGCCGCCCCGCCATCGCAGAGATCGGCCATTTACGGCCAGGTCTTCATGAAGACACCCCCAACCTCACCGTAGAATCCCTGTGTGCGGGTCCGGCCATTGCCGGCGCCGTTGTCGCCCGCATCACCGGACAAGTTTCTCGGCCGCTCGAATCCCTTCGTCGCCATCTACACGGCAGCAAGTCCGAAATCCGCCTGCGAATTGCCGATCAGCTTCGCACCGATGCAGAGTACATCGCCGACCTTTTGCAGCGCTGCAACCAAGATCCGCAGGACCTTACCGCCAAGATGATTGCCATCGCTGCCACCGAAGGAAACATCATCGCTCGGGAAGCGATCTTGCATGCCTGCCAAGTTTTAGGCTGGGCAATCGCCCAGGTGATTACCCTCACAGCGCCAGAATGCATAGTCATCGGCGGGGGCGTTTCCCTGATTGGCGAAGAGCTCTTCTTTGCCCCGCTTCGCGATGAAGCCGCTCGGTATGTCTTCCCGCCACTGCTAGGAAGCTACCGAATTGTTCCCGCAGAACTGGGCGAACTAGTCGTTCTTCCGGGAGCGATTGCGCTCGCCGCAGAAGGCAACTAGTTCGCGCGAGCCGACAGTGGAGACGCTACCTTTTGCAAGAACTTGCCGCCGTTGTCATACCATCCATGTCGGCTAAAGCGGGTCCAGCTCAGTTCCAGCACAAAGGCGATCCAGCCATTGGTTCCCACCGGCAGCGATGCAATGAAGCGCCGTCCACCAAGCGGCTCGCGATGATAAAAGTCCAGCCCGTGATCGCTCAGATGCCGACCAAGTACCACCACTGTGTCATCATGGATCGGCCGACCTTCCGCATCGAGTGGTGTAAGGTGAACCGGATACGGATAAGGATGGCGAGCTTCTAAACGGTTCTCGTTGAAGCCACGATTGGCATCTGCGTTCCGTAACGCTAAATGCACGCCTTCGCAGACCACGTCTTTTCCCTTTAGCTCTTCACAGCGCGCCGTCTCTACCAAACGCTCCACCGTTTGAAAGGTGCTTGGCAGCGGAATAATGGCCGCAGGGCCGAGAAAAGGTTCCGTAGTGACCATGATGGCTCCCAGGTTCATCCCAATAGCAATCTTACGGCCCAGATTGCCAACTACTGTTGCTAGGTAAGTCCCGCAACATTCGATCAGTAAGGCCGTATCGAAAACCTACGCTAAGAACCCTCCAAAGTAAAATCGCGTACGAATTCTTGCGGCAATTCGCTGACAAACCTTACCCAAGGAAGGGCAAGGTTGCGTTCCTGCAACATCGCCTTTATGCAGACGATGCAAACCATCAACACTATTTGGAATCTTCAACCTGAATCGCCCGCCAAATGCTGGCAAACCACATCAGGGCCGCTCGCTTTTGGCCAATTCCCGAAAAGTGCCGCCGACTATTCACGGGACCACGATTCTCCTTATCCAGCAAATCCGTGTCCGGCCCTTCTACGAATGCATGCTCTCTAACCAGCACGTCAATTCCTTCGCGAATTTCCCCTTCACGCTGCGGCTCATTGTAGACCGTCGGATGTAGCGTCGACTTTGCCAGGATCCAGGGGCGCTGGCTTCCCCATTCCGTGCTTGCCCCGTCACGCACTTTGACGATGTTCTCTACATAGGTGGCGATGGGCGTTTTCGCAATCACGTCAGACTCTCCCTGCTGCCACAACACCGCACGAAAATCTCCCAGCCGCTTACCTGCCAAACTCAACTGTTCATGCAGCTTGCCTCCCGGCAACCACTGTGCAGAAGACGTCGCACCAACCGCCACATTCACAAAGCCAACAGGTACATCGGCCACCCCCGCTAGGTAATCTCCCATCGGTGGCCAGATCGTGCCACCATCCGCCAAGTTAGGTTGTGGATCATGAGCCACACGCCAATCATCTTTCACCACGTCGTAAGCAACAACACGCTGCTGCTCATCTTGCACTTTCAGCACTTCATCATTGTGCCCACATGCATAAGACTGTCCCGCAACGATAAACAACTCACCAACACCAAACCGCTCTACCACAGCGGATCCCTTTTCCGCATCACCAGCCATCAGCTTGACCTTCATCCGGTACCAGCCGCCAGCTGGGACTTCGACCGTGCCCCCCAGTGACGAACCATCGACCTTGGCCCCAATCTCTTTCCAAGGAATCACTTCGGCCGGCTTCTCCCCGGCCGTCTCTTCCACCTGCACCATCAGTCGCCACTTACCATCGGCTGCAGCATCCGCTGGCAACTTGATGGATACTGGCACCTGCGCCGCACCCCGTTTCGCTCCGCCGACGGCATGGGAATGCGCCTGAGTCGGCTTTAGCCCGCGCCGCTGAAAGACTTCCCACTCCTTGGGTCGAACCAATGCGCTTGGCGTTTTTTCCTCAGCAACGGACGGGCGATTGCTCACCGCAACCAGCATCCCGCAAAACATCAGGCTGCAAAGAACAAAGAAGATTTGTCGCATCACGCGAGCTCCTAGAAAGGACAAACAAAAGAAGCGCTGGTCGCTTGTATGGTTGTCGCAAAGATCGGCGCATAAAAAAAGCCCCGCCAAACGGCAGAGCTTTCTTGTTTTGATCCATAACTGCACAAAGTGCAGTAAGCGAATTAACGCTTCGAGAATTGGACGCCACGGCGGGCACCACGCAGACCGTACTTCTTACGTTCCTTCATACGCGAATCACGCGTTAGGAATCCACCGCCACGCAGGGCAGGGAAAGTAGCAGCGTCAAAATCGCAAAGAGCACGCGAGATGCCCATCTTGCAAGCGCCGGATTGGCCAGTCGTTCCACCACCCGAAACCCGGATGAATAGATCAACGTCGCCCATGTGGCCGGTTACGTCGAGAGCCTCGACAACAGCGCGACGATCACCGTCCACGCAGAAGAATTGATCCATAGGAAGATCGTTGATCACGATCTTGCCAGTGCCAGCCTTTAGGCGAACACGAGCAACCGCGCTCTTACGACGCCCAGTACCTAGCGATTCACCGCTTTGCTTGTCTCGTTTGGTTGCAACCATGTTTCTAAAACCGCTTATTTTTACGACCAACAATATGCCAGATCAAAGTCAAAAACGCCCACCAACCGGCACTTACTTCGTGCCCAGTTCCTTCACTTCAGGCAATTGGGCCTGATGAGGATGGTTGGTGCCACTATAAATCTTCAAACGCTCAAGCATCTTGAACGCAAGCTTGTTCTTAGGAAGCATCCGGCGGACTGCATCACGCAGAATCCGGTCAGGATACGTTTCGCGACGACGGTCAGCCGTTACGCGGCGTTGGCCGGTGTAGCCAGTGAACCAGGAGTATTCCTTCTGTTCCCACTTCTTGCCGGTAAACGTGAGCTTTTCCACGTTCGTCACGACAACGAAGTCACCCGTCAGGACGTGAGGAGTGTAGGTAGGCTTATGCTTTCCCATCAAAATCATGGCAATGTCGCTGGCCAAACGGCCCACGATCTTATCGGAGGCGTCTACCAACCACCAATGTTCTTTCAACTCGCCAGGTTTTGCAATGTAAGTCTTTGTGCCGGCCACGATACTCTCTCCCGAAACCCAAACCGTACGCTTAAACTTCCCCGCCGAAGGTCCACACCGTGGCCTCTGGGGAAACGCACATTTTAGCGAACGGCCCGAAGTGTCACAAGGGACGCGGCCACCATTTCCCAGCGACTTCTCCTACGAACCAAAAACAAAGGCTGGCAAACCAGGCAACTTAGGTTTTCTGCCCTGCGTGCTTTACAGTTAACCACCTTTTGACAACCATAACTATTGGCAGAATAGGACCTTACGTCTTGTCACCTTGGCCGCTACCTTCCCGGAAAGTGCTTTCCCTTGGGTAAATCCTTTGGAAAAAAACCTGGCGCAGTACCTCCAGACGGCAAAGTCTCGCACCTTGGCAACTCGCCGCAACCTTCTGGCCTGGCACCCGCTTCACCTGCCTCGGCAATTATCTTAGCCGTCGTTTTAGGCCTTTGCCTCTATCTGGGCTGGTTCCTGTTGCAGCCGGTCATCCCCTCGCAACCTGCCGCCGGCAGTCGATTGTCACTTCTCTCGACTTGGCTCATCCCCGAAGTACTCATTCAGAACTGGACCGGCCAAGCCCGCAGTGCTGCCCAAGGGGCCACGCTGATGGACCGCTGGCCGATTCTTCTGCTGGCGACAACCTATTTGTTCGCCGCATGGGGCCTAGGCAGTTATCTCGTAAAGCCACTCACCAACAGCGTCCTCCTGTCGACGTGTGAGCGATGGATATTTGGTCACGCTCTTGGTCTTCAAGCTCTGTCGCTACTTACGCTCGCGGCTGGACTGGTCTTTCACAACTTCGCAATCACCTTGGCGGTTCGTCTACTTATCGCCTGCGGCATTGGCCTAACGATCGTCTCGATCCTGCGCACGCGTTTGCAACCCACTGCACTTTCCACGAACGAACTTTCCCCGCCAGGAACAAGCCCAACGCCACTTTGGCAATTCCTTGCCATTCTAGCGATGGCCGTTCCATTATTTTTAGCCGCGATGCTGCCTCCGTCAGACTTCGATGTTCGTGAATACCATCTCCAAGTCCCTAAAGAGTGGTTCCAAGCCGGACACATTAGTTACCTTCCACATAACATCTACGGCAATATGCCCCTAGGGGCAGAGATGCCTTGCTTCGCAACTAGTCACCTAGCCGCTGGTCCTTTGGCGTGGTGGTGGGGCTCACTTGCCGGTAAAGCCATCATGGCCTATCACACGCTACTGACGGCTTTTGCCCTCTATGCGTTTTCCCAGCGCGCTGGCTATGGCAGATGGAGCTTACTCGCCGCCGGCATCTATTTATTGAATCCCTGGGTCTTTCATGTCTCCTCCCAGGGGCTCAATGAAGGAGTCTATGCCACCTATCTGTTTCTGGCCGGCTATGCTTTCCTTCTCGCACGAGGCTCAGCCATTACTCCCCTCTTCTACAGTGGACTATTCGCCGGTGCGGCCGCCAGTTGTAAATATCCAGCCGTGGTGTTCGTGGTCCTACCACTTCTAGCAGCAACGATCTTCTTTGATCGACTAATGGGAACATCCCCAGCAGCCACCATTCCAGTCAATCATCGTCGCTGGCGCGCCTCCCTGCTCTTCATGACTGGCACAACCGTTTCGGCGGGGCTCTGGTATCTCAAAAATTGGCTACTAATTGGCAATCCCGTATTTCCGCTACTTGGCAGCCTATTTCCAACGGCCGGCCGAACGCCCGATCAAGTGGCACAGTGGTCGCATGCCCATGCGCCACCGGGATTTTCCTGGAGCGATTTTACCAATTCGCTTCCCGCTATGCTGCTACATACGGAACTAGCCAGCCCAATCGTTCCCGCCTTGGCCGCGTTAGGACTATTGGCAATTGCGATCTATTCCAGCACCAACATTTCGCCATCAGATTCCAAAGACTCCGTCCCAAATAACGACTGGTCACGGACGTCACAGCGAGCTTTACTGCTCTGGCTTTGTGTCGTTGTTATCCTGTGGTGGTTCTGTACCCATCGCCTCGAACGCTTCTTGGTTCCCATCGTTTCACTACTGACATTACTCTCCACCTATGGAATTGCCCTCGCATGGAAACAGGGAGCAATCGCTCGCTGCGCTATCTCGCTACTGATGGTTGCGGGCATGCTGTACAGCGTCACCGCCAGCTTTCTACTGAAGGGCGACAACCGCTGGCTCGTCCCACTCCAAGAACTTCGCGTCGATGCACCACTTTCCGACGCGGCCTTCTCGCGCACTTCCGCCGCCCATCGCTGGCTTAACGCCAACACCCAGCCCGGCAAATCCGTTCTGCTTGTGGGAGATGCACAGCCCTTCGATCTAGAGATGCCAGTGCTCTACAACACCTGCTTCGACGATTGCATCCTGGTCAACCTGCTGGAAGCTGGAACACCAGATGAGAAGCTCGCTACCCTACACCAGCACAACATTCAACTCGTCTACATCCATCAAGGAGAGCTTGCTCGGTATCGCAGTCCAGGCAACTATGGCTACGACCCGCGACTCACCGATGCATTCATCGATGGCCTGCTCCAAGATCAAATCTTGACGCCGGTTAAGCATTCCCCTTTGAATCCGCCGACACCACCGGGGATATACGAAGTCCCGCTAGCGGCCCCAAGACCCGAAAAGTAGCAACTCCCAGCAGGCCCCCTACAACATCGGCAATCCAGTCCCGATAGTCGGCCGAGCGATTAGGCACCAGCATCTGGGTCAGCTCATCGATAGCGCCATAGCCCGCCACCAATCCCAGCACGATCCCGGCTGTCATAGACATCGATCGAGTCATTCGCCAAACAACCGCGCTCAGCAGCAGTGCTAGGCCACCGTACGCGGCCGCATGCTCCACTTTGTCAAACCAGCTAACGTGCAGCTTGGGAGGGTTCGGAATATGGGTGAGCGTGAAAATCAACCCCCAGTAACCCAGGGCAATTCCCAAAACCACCAAAAATCGCACGGATAAGGTCGTTTTCATGGGAATGTATTTGGCAAAGACCCGGCAGCGCTGGCATGGCCAATCCCCCCATGGAAAAGTTTCTCCTAGTGGGGACAGCTTACTGGACCTCAGTATATCATGGGGTCAGGCTTAAAACGCAGCGCACTTCCGCTGGCTTATGACGGCCGTAATAATCCTCAAGTCGCCTCCCGCCCCAGCCGATTTTCCCGGCATAGACGGTACTTCTAACTCCCGCTTCCTTTCCGAAACGAAAACCCCATGTCGATCCTGGTCACTGGTGGAGCCGGCTTCATTGGAAGCCACTTGGTAAGTCACCTTCTGGCCGCCGGCTACGATCAGGTTGTCATCCTCGACAACTTCTGTAACTTCTACGATCCCGCACTCAAACACGCCAACGCTAACCTCTACGCAGAGGATGGCCGTGTAGCCATTGTGGATGGAAGCTATTGCGATCTTGCCCTGATGGAATCGCTGTTTGCCAAGCACCGCTTTCAGCAAGTCGTTCACCTGGGGGGCTATCCAGGAGTTCCCGCCAGCCTCAAAGCGCCACTGGCCTACATCGAAGCCAATATCACGGGCACCGTCACCCTGCTCGAAGTCGCTCGGCAGTTCCCACTGGATCGCTTCCTGTTCGCATCATCCTCTACCGTCTACGGCCGAGGAGCACGGGCCCCGTTCCAAGAAGACGCACCGCTAGGATCTCCATTAAGCCCCTACGGCGCAACCAAGCGAGCTGGCGAGATCCTCGGACAGACCTATCTCAACCTCTATCAAGTCCCTTTCGTTTCGCTTCGCTTCTTCAACGTCTATGGACCGCGCCTTCGCCCCGAACTGGCCTTAGCTGCTTTTGCCAAAAAGATCCTCACTGGCGAACCGCTTACACTCTACGGCGACGGCTCTGCCCAACGCGATTTCACCCATGTCAACGACGTTTGCAGTGGCATTTTGGCCGCCCTCACCGCCCCTGGCATCATCGGCCAAGCCATTAACTTGGGCCATCAAGAGCCCATCACCATCAAGCAACTCATCGCGATCTTGGAAAAGGTCACTGGCAAAAAAGCCCTCATTGATCAGCAGCCGCACCGCATGGAAGATATGCCCCTTACCTGTGCCGACCTGTCCAAGGCCCAGCGTCTTCTAGGCTATTCGCCCCACGTCTCGATCGAACAAGGGGTTCAGGAATACGTAGCTTGGCTGGCCAAAACCCTTTAGAATCATTCGATCGGCAATTTTGCAGATAGCTTCTCCTTCCCCCACGATCCAGCCATGACCAAAACATTTTCGCTATCCGTTCGTTTGCTTCTAGCCACTTTCTTTTGCCTTAGCTTAGGTCTAACTGCGCTGCATGCGGACGAGCCCAAGAAAGAGGCCAAAGAAGAGACAAAAAAGCGGTCCCTCTTCGATGGCAAAACCCTCAACGGCTGGAAGGCAGTTGCATTCGGCGGTGAAGGGGCTGTCACCGTAGAAAACGGCAACCTCGTCATCGGTGCTGGCGATCCCATGACGGGCATTGTCTACACCGGCGACGCTTCCAAACTTCCCAAAGGCAACTACGAGATCGAACTCGAAGCCATGCGAGTCGAAGGGGGAGACTTCTTCTGCGGCCTCACCTTTCCTGTCGGCGAATCGCATTGCAGCTTCATCGTTGGTGGCTGGGGAGGTGGCGTTGTTGGCCTTAGCAGCATCAACGGGATGGATGCTTCGGAAAATGAGACGACCAAATACCTTAAGGTCGATTCGGATCGCTGGTATAAGCTTCGCCTTCGCGTAAGCGGTGACCGCATCCAAACCTGGATCGATAAAGAACAATATGCGAAGGTAGTAATCAAGAATCGCAAGATCTCTACCCGTGTAGAAGTCAACCAAAACAAGCCGCTTGGCATTTCCACCTACCACACCAAGGCCGCCATTCGCAACTTCACGCTGCGTGAACTCTCGGCCGAAGAAATCGCTGCCGAGCCCAAGCCCAAGGACGACGAATAGTCCTTCGTAAGCGTCGGGTTCTCGTCCAACTGCAAAACTCCAGCTTGCCAACCATGATCCAGCCTCACGAAGTCTACATGCGCCGCGCCCTATCCGAGGCGCGGGCCGCTCGCGATGAAAACGAGGTCCCCGTCGGTGCGATCATTGTCAAAGATGGCAAGGTGATTGCCTCCGCTCACAACCAGCGAGAGACGCTGCACGATCCGACGGCCCATGCTGAAATGATCGCCATCACCCAAGCGGCGCAGGCACTTGAAGATTGGCGACTAGAAGGTTGCGTTCTCTATGTAACGCTAGAGCCCTGCATCATGTGCAGCGGCGCCATTCTGCAAGCCCGCATCCCTACAGTGGTGTTTGGGGCACAAGATCCCAAAGCGGGCGGCGTCTCTTCGATGTTTAAGCTTCTTTCCGACAATCGCCTCAATCATCGCTGCGAGCTGGTTTCAGGCATTCTGGCACCCGAATGTGGCGAGATCCTCTCGCTCTTCTTTCAGGCCCAGCGTCAGCTCGGCAAGAAATAGCACGCGTACTTTTCCACGTGCTATTTCACCAACCGTCCGAAGCCTTAGGCCTCCAGGCCACCCATTTGCGCACGCAGCTCATTGCGATCATGCTCAATCAGGGCGTCCGTCACGGGCTGAAGCGCTCCACGAATGATCTGGTCTAGCTTGTACAACGACAAGCCAATCCGGTGATCCGTGCAACGGTTATCGGGGAAGTTATAGGTGCGAATCTTATCGCTACGATCGCCCGATCCCACCAAGCTCTTCCGCTCAGCAGCCCGCTTGTCGTGCTCTCGCTTTTGATAGAAGTCGTACAGACGAGACTTCAAAATACGCAGGGCCTTGGCCAAGTTCTTGTGCTGGCTCTTCTCATCCTGCATCGAGACAACAATTCCCGTCTCATAATGCGTTAGACGAACGGCCGACTCCGTCTTATTCACGTGCTGACCACCAGGACCGCTCGCGCAGAACTTGTCCAGACGATAATCATCGGACTTCAGATCGACTTCCACATCTTCAGGCTCAGGCAGTACGGCAACCGTGGCGGCCGACGTATGAACACGTCCCTTCGCTTCCGTTTCGGGAACGCGCTGCACACGATGCGTACCGCTCTCGTACTGCAATTCGCGGTAGACCCCTTCACCTTCAAAGCCCAGAGTGATCTTGCTGAAGCCACCCATATCGGTTGAGCTCGCTTCCATGATCTCCATCTTCCAGCGTTTCTGTTCTGCATGGTGCTTGTACATTTGAAACAAGTCCTGCGCAAACAAGGCCGCTTCCGCTCCACCCGTACCCGCGCGAATTTCCATCACGCAGCGATTACGGCCAGCGTCGTCGCCACCCACCGTCATATCAAGCAGTTCGTTCCAGGCCTCTTCACGATTGGCCCGTGCCACAGGAAGTTCTGCCTCCGCCATGGCCCGCTCGTCGGGATCGGCGCTGGATTGCATCTTGTTCAGTTCGACGATCTCATCCACCATCGCTTTGAACCGGCGATACTTCGTCGCCAAGCGCATCAGCGAACCATGTTCGCGAGCAACTTGCGCGATCTTCGCGCCGTCCTCCAGCACCGCTGGATCGACCATTTGCCGCTCAAGCTCTTCAAATCGTTTCAGCTTTTCTTCAAGCATCTCGCGCATTGTCATATTCCTAAGCGAGCAGAGACCAAACTTGTGTCTTCGAGGGAAACCAGCTCTTACTTGTGAATGCTCGATCGCGAGCAGTTCCAACAGAGTCCGGAGAACTTGTCCCCTCGCAAGCAGGCGAGGGGCACATCTTAGGGAACCAAAACCAGCGTGGTTCCCCATGGCTCTGGCTGTGGGACAGAACCCTCAAGGAGTTCTGCCAAATCCATCAGCCTTACACCGCAGCGGCAAAAAGAGGCCGCAGAATACGCGGGAGCTAAGCTTCTTCCTTGGCCACAACCTTCTTCTTGGCGGTTGGCTTCTTCACGCTGGCATAAGTGCCGGCAGCGAACTTCGTTTGGAACTTCTCAATACGGCCAGCAGTGTCGAGGAACTTCAACTTGCCCGTGAAGAACGGATGGCAAGCCGAGCAAATGTCGACGCGCAGTTCCTTGCGGGTGCAGCCCGTCAGGAAGGAATTGCCACAGCTGCACGAAATCGTTGTTTGGTGATATTGGGGATGAATGCCGGATTGCATGGTCGGACCTATTCCAAAAGCGACTAGCCAAAAACGGACGTGCCAAACAGTTTTGTGGTGAGAACCGCGAACCAATCGCTTTAGCCCCCAAGTCCCAAGCATCGCACATCCTTGGAAGTCACACGCGGTAAAGCGGCGACATCCAATGCCGGGAAACCCCAAATTTTATACACCCCCTAGCACACTCGCAAGGGCAAGGCAGAGCCACGGGCCCCCTCCTGCAACACTCCCCAGCCACAAACACCCCCTCCAAAGAACTGCGAAATGCATTTCAAAACCCTTTCTCCAAGGCGGAGAGCCACTTTCCTTCCCTTCCACCGGTCGCCTGCAACGCCTGGCCGCTGCCGATAGAATGGCGGACAACAGCTCCCTCAATCGCCCGGACAGCCGGAAGCTTGGGGGCACTCGCCAGTAAGGCACAACATTTTGCCGCAATAAATCATCGCCCGATCGCCCCCACCGCAGGATCGACTTCCTGAACGACCGCTTGGGGCAGCATTCGCCGTGACCATAATCCCCTCATCAAAGCCGTAAGCTTGCCAGCCACTATGCCAACCCCTTTGGATCGCAAAAGTAGCCTCGAACAAATTCGCCACCGGTTCGACAACGACGTGGAGCGTTTCTCAGTCCTCGAGACCGGCCAAAAAGCGACGATCGATGCTCCTTTGGCCATGGAACTGATCACCCAGGCAGCTCTAGCAGCCACGCCCCACGCCAAGGACTTGCTCGACATTGGCTGCGGGGCAGGCAACAACAGCCTGAAACTGCTCCAACTTTGCCCGCCCCTAAACTGCACGCTGCTCGACATTAGCCAGCCGATGCTCGACCGGGCCCAAACACGCCTCGCGGCCAGTTGCACCGGCACAGTCTCCACCATCCAGTCCGACTTTCGTACCGCTCCGCTTCAAGCAGGAAGTTTTGACATCCTCATTGCGGCAGCCGTCTTCCATCATTTACGAGACGACCAAGACTGGGAAACAACCTTCGCCAAGGCCTTTTCGCTGCTCCGGCCAGGTGGCAGCTTATGGATCACCGACTTGGTTTCCCAAGAATCCGACTCGATCCACTCCCTCATGTGGAGGCGATACGGCGAATACTTGGTTAGTATTGGTGGAGAGAAATACCGCGACGACGTAATGGCCTACATCGACCAGGAAGATTCTCCGCGCAGCGTTACCTACCAATTAGATCTCCTCCGCCGTGTCGGTTTTTCCCAGGTAGAGATCCTGCACAAAAACTCCTGCTTCGCCGCCTTTGGTGCGATCAAGGGACCAGCTCCCCGGCATTGAGTTTCCTCGCCCCCTCGCAGAAAATCAAAGTTCTCCCTCCAACTCACCCACGCCTGGGTCACTACTCCAATGTCCACTACTTACCCCGATGTCTTCCGCGTCCGCCAGTTGTTTGAAGCACCGCAGGTCCAGGATGTGCCCGCGACCGTCGCCGAAGAACTCGCCAAGCTCGCTCTGAAAGAGAAGATCAAGCCAGGCCAAAACGTGGCGATCACCTGCGGCAGCCGTGGCATCGCGAACATTCACCTGGTCATCAAGGCAACCGTCGACCACATTCGCTCGCTGGGCGCGGTTCCCTTCATCGTTCCCGCGATGGGAAGCCACGGCGGCGGTACGGCCGAAGGGCAACGCCAATTGATTGAAGGCTATGGCGTTACCGAAGAAAACATGGGTTGCGAAATCCGCTCCAGCATGGAGACCGTCATCGTCTGCAATGCGGCCGAAGGCTTTCCGGTCCACTTTGACAAACACGCCTTTAGCGCCGACCACGTTGTGGTGGTGGGTCGCGTCAAACCCCATACGGGATTTGTGGGCGAAATCGAAAGCGGCCTGATGAAGATGATGCTCATCGGCCTTGGCAAGCACAACGGCGCAAAAATCTATCACCGCGCCATCATGAACTACAGCTTTGGCCAGATCCTGCGCAGCGTCGCGCGAGAAGTCTTGGCAAAGTGCCGTATTGTTGCCGGCATCGGCATCGTAGAAAACGCCTACGACCAAACCGCCAAGATCGAGGCAGTCGCTCCCCAAGACTTTGAGCCGCGAGAGAAAGAACTGCTCATCCTGGCCCGCAACTGGCTTCCCAAGCTTCCCTTCAAAACGGCCGACATCCTGCTCATTGACGAGATCGGCAAAAACGTCTCGGGAACCGGCATGGATACCAATGTCATTGGCCGCAAATACAATGATCACGTCGCCTGGGAAAATGAATGGCCCAAAGTGAAGCGGATCTGCGTCCGTGGGTTAACCGAACCTACGCATGGCAACGCCACGGGCATCGGCATGGCCGAGTTCTGCCGCACCCGTGTCGTTCAGCAGATGGATGTAAAGATCACCCGCATCAACTGCCTAACAGGAGGCCACCCCACGGCCGCCATGCTTCCACTCGATTACGAGACCGACCGCGACGTCCTTGATGCGATGCTTCCGTTGATTGGTTTGGCCGACCCACCAGCGGCAAAGCTCATGTGGATTCACAACACACTCGAAGTCGCCGAGCTCGAATGTTCTGTCGCCTACTATGAAGAAGCGCAGACTCGTAGCGACCTAACCATCCTGACCAAGCCCCGCCCGATGCCGTTTGATGCGTTGGGCAACTTGCCGGACCATGTTTAGTGTGGCATAAACGGGGATGCACTCTTTCGGACATCCCTTTTTGCACGTGCAACTGTAGGACCCTGCAACTTCTATGAACGAGCAACCCTCCGCCCGCAAAGTGCTTTTGGCCGCCCGTAGTGAACTCGCCCGCCGGCTTACGGAACTCGTCCTGGCTGCCCAGGAAGACGTTCTTGCCGATGCCCGTGGCGAGTCCTATATGAACGAGATTGAAACCCTCTACGAGCAAGTTGGCATCAAGCTCGCGCATGTCAATCAAATGCTCGCCGGGCTCCCTGCCGATCTGGAGGTAGAATCGTCCTCACCTCCCAGCCCTGCACAAGCGCCCCCGGCCAGCGCTCCACCTGCCAGCGCCAAGCCTGCTGCTGAACCTTCCGCAGAACTGGGCCTTTCGCCTCCATCCACCAGCGCGACCAACATTCCTCGCCCCGCTGCAGAAGCGATTGAGACCCTCGCCCCGTTTCCGCCGGAATCTCCGAAGCCACTGCGGCAACCTATTGCGCTCCCGCGCCGGAATATCTCCGGTGGGCTGGCGGTGCCACGCAAAGAGTCTCCGCTCCGTCCGCTCATTAGCGCCCCGACCTCAGGACAAGCGCCGCACCTTGCCATCTTTGCTGCCCAGGTACGGCAGGGAGACCTCTCCGCTGCAGGGCATACCTTGAGCCAAATGCTGGGGATTGAGTTCCCACGTGCGGTTGCCTGTGCCGCTTACTTTGCGGAACAGCTGCAAGAAGACCCCCGGCTACTCCTTCGAATTGCTCAGCTGCAGATGGAGCTACAAGCCAGCAGCTTCAAAGGCGCCCGGCTCCTCTTGGTGGAATGCCTGGGGCTTACCAGCGAGGAGGCTGCCCATATTCTTTACCAAAGTCAGCCCGACAACCGCTCAAAATCGCTGGGAGATTCCTCTTCCAAGCAGGGCACATCTTCCGAGGATGCAACCTAGCCCTTACACTGCAAGCTCAACGTCGGCCGCCCACCGTAGGGATGTTTCCGACATATCTCCATCACTCCATCGTCATGCGATGCATGGCAAGGATCGGTGCTCACTTGGACGGCAAAGCGAAAAAACGCCTGGAAGTCATCAAACAAAAGCTGCAAATGCTGCGGCAGAAGCTGGCCGGTGCCAAGAAGCAAGAAGATGAGCCCGGCGAAGTGAAGGCGCTCGAAAACGAGATCGCCAAGCTCGAAGCTGAAGCAACACAATTGCGCGCCAGCTAATCACGGCTCTCTAACAATAGGTTCGCCTCATTATACAGAACGAACCTCCCCACTGCTAAAGTCTTATCGCAACAGCGTACCCTTGTTGCGGGTCGGTGCGTCGAACTGGTCCGCTGGGAGCTGCCTTGCGGGCATGGGATACATGCGGCGGTCGTTCAAGGCCGTCTCTGCGGCAGCTCCGCGTCCCACTTGTTCATCCCGTGCGATCGCCGTCTCGGGATTCGTCCACGGCTGATCTTGCTGGCGGCTCCATGACATCAGCACTTCCCCTTGGGGAGGCGAATTCTTTGTTCCCGCATCGGGACGCCTGACCGCTGTGCTTCGGCTAGGAGCAGCGGCAGTATTCTTGGGGCGATTGTCATCCATTCGTGCCGCCCAACCTTCGCTCACCGGATGAGACAGCATTGTCTTCGGATAATCTTCGGCGATATCAAATACCTTCACAGGTGGCTTCACGAGCTCTTCGTTGGAGGCCATCGCAACAGCCCCAGCGGGTAACGTCGCAGCGACTGGCGGTACCGGCGGAGTTGCACTTGCTAGGCGATTCGGATCAATCCCTCCCGGAGTCAGCGTTGGACTTCCAAACCGAACCCATTCCAACCAAGTCAATTGCAGTACCGACAAGTCGCGATAGCCATAATGCTTCTGCGTAGCCATCGCCCAATTGCCGCTTTGCATACCATCGCCAACATACTGAACGAACTTTGGCTTTCCACCATGCTGAATTAGAAAGCGAGCCAGCGAATACCCCTGCGAGTACAGCGGCAGAATGTCACGCGGATATTCCTTCATCGCAAACATACGATTAAAGGCAATGCCGCGGTCGGTTGTCAAAAATTCAATTAGGAAACGCTCTTGCTTGGTCCGTTCGCTGGTGTGCTCTACCGTCGTACAGGCTCCTTCGTCAGCCCATCTTGGCAAAGGACGGCCAAAGTGCGTTGCAAAAATCGTGTGAGTTACCTCGTGGGGAATTACACTATCCAGCACGCGCTCACGCGAACCGGTAACGCTCATCTGCCAACCAAAAGGAACGCCTCCTCGAAAGGAAAAGCTAGTCACGCCACCGGCGCCCAGCGCAGGGGAGACCTTCATCGCTTCAATGGGGCAAAGGTCAGGCATGCCATCGATCATCCAAGGTGGCAGCTCACGACCCAGCCATTCTAAAGCTAGATCACGGCGACACTTCTCTGCGACTTGGCAAATCTCGACGGCTAATTCCGGAGTGGCGGCCGTGACGATAAAGTTCTGTGATCGAGCACTGTAGCCAGCTCCCATCGTGACGATAAGTAGCGGCAATAGGACAAGCAATCGCGCAAGTGTTGCAGCCATGCAAAGATCTTCCTTCCGTGGAACTGAGTCGATCACACTACATCTTGCAGTGTGAGAAGCAAACGTGACGGCTAATCGGCCCTCCAATGGCCATGCTTAACCGCAGTTACTTCATCTTCCAATCGTTGCCTCCGCTCAAAAGCACTCGCCAACCCTACGCATGAAGTCTTTTGCGGAAAGACCTTTTTTATCCACGCGTCACAGACAGCTCAGCATTTCAAACGTCGCCACCAAGGCCTTTCGGCGTCGGTTGCAAAACTTTCGTGACCAGCCAGAGGCCAAATCACAAAACATTCTGCCTTCCGAAAACCCTTGCAGCGGGGAGCAGACTACTCACTGGCTCAAAAATCACCTAGAGAGATTTTTCGCCCAAAGCCAGCTACAGGCAATGCTCGAACCCACACAACCAGCCTGCTAGCGAAGATTACTTCGCCACGCAAACCACCTAGGAAACCCCTGCGGGTTTGCTAGCAAGCCCATGGGCCATTCGCAGCACGACCTATTAGATAGGTACGACGTTCAAATCTCTTTGGATCGAACCACAAGCTCTGCCTGCATAGATAAGAAGTCAGGCGAACCCATTACTTAGCCAGCAGTTGGGCCGCAACGCTCTTGAAGAAGCGCCAAGATCCCACGATTGCCAGCAGGAAACTCCAACTGAAACAACTCGCCGCGAGAGACCCAAAAAAACGGCTCATTGGGCGTTAAATCCACAGTTTCGCCTGCCGGCACACACTCCCAGAACTCCAGCGACAACGTCCCATGGTCATACGTTTGCTGCTGGGTAAGTAGTAACTCTGTCGCACGCACAACTAGCCCGGTCTCTTCCAGACATTCACGCTCGGCCGCCTGACAAGCTGTCTCGCCCGCTTCAACCTTCCCTCCAGGAAATTCGTACAGCCCCGCCAGTGCGACCCCGGCAGGCCGTCTCCCCACCAGGTACTTTCCCTGATGCTGTAACAAGGCGATAGCAATCTGTCGCATTCACTTCACCCTTCCAATAGACCCCATGCCCTTTGCGGCAAAACGCGGCCCCCGCTTTTCCACCTTCTCACGTTCCCATCGCTTGTCCGCAAGCTAGCGAGGTTTCCATCCTCTCCCAAGCTCACTAGTTAGCTATGGGTGCTTGCCAGCACGTTGCATGCTGAGCGAAGTCAAACTGCAAAATCTTCACCCCCTTTTATAATTTGTCAAAGTCTAACGATTAGGGCGACGATAACTGGGTTACCGATTTTTGCATTCTGAGCGAGGCATCTAACCATGCCGGACTCGGATGATGTGGAAGTCGGATCAGGGGGGCCTGAACAACTTGATTCATGATTTGCGTCTTATCAGACGCGGCGCTGCAGATTCTGCAGGAAAAAAGGCCGCTGGGTAAGGCGAGGCAATTATGAGGACCTCCTGATCCGTACTACGGCATCGTGGTGAGAGAACGCTTCACCACAAAACAGGAATGCGAAATCGATGAGCCGACACTTCAATACAACACGAATCTTTATCCTTTGTGCATGGGTCGCACTGGCGGGCTGCCGTCCGATCCAGCCCTTCTACCTGCACGAGGACGGCGATCTTTCGCACTATCTGGACAAGGCTACCCGTGCTGAGCACCCCGACGTACACGTCGAACCGCTCGCCGAAGTCTCCAGTGCTGAAAAGCCGCTGACCATCAGCAATCCTGAACCACGCGAGATGTGGGATCTTCACCTTGAAGACTGCGTCTCGATGGCACTCAACAACAGCAAGGTGATCCGTGGTGGTCAAGCTGCCCGTTTGCAAAACGGACAACTCACCGCCGGTACGAACGAAGGTTCGCTCGTTCTGAACCCTCGCGCCTTTGCCTCGTCGTACAACCCTGCCGTGGTCGATTCGAATCCGGGCATCATCAACGATGCACCGAACGTCGACGGCGGTGTCGCCAATGCTCGCCTCGGTACGGAAGCTGCCCTGGCCGACTTCGACGCCCAGTTCAGCGTCATCGGCAACGGCCCAAACCAACAGTTCCTCGGCCACACCGACCGACCACAAAACATTCCACCTGGTGCTGCGTTCGGCTTGCCAAAGGTGCAAACCACCAACGGCGGTATGACCACGCAGTTGACCAAGAAGACGGTCGAAGGAACGCAGTTCACCTTCCGTAACAGCAATGGTTACGATCGTGGCCTCACGCGTCCTTCCTCTTTCCAACCCTTGGTTAGCACCTGGACCTCCACCATGGAGGCCGAGTTCCGCCATCCCTTGCTCCGTGGCCGTGGTGCCCAAGTCAACCGGATGCCAATCATGATCGCTCGTATCGGTAACGATATCGAAATCATGAACCTGCAAGGACAACTGCAGGACATGCTAAACAACTTGGAAATCCGCTACTGGGATTTGCACTTTGCCTATCGCACCTTGGAAACCACCAAGATCGGTCGCGACAGTGCACTTAACATTTGGCGTATTGTTTACGACAAGAAGATCGCCGGTGCTCAAACCACGCAAGAAGAAGCCCAAGCTCGTGAGCAATACTTCTCCTTCCGTGCCCAAGTGGAAAACGCCTTGCGTAACCTGTACGACACCGAAAACGAACTTCGCTTGCTGATGGGCTTGGCTGCCACCGATGGCCGTCTGATTCGCCCCATCGATGAGCCCACCTTTGCCCGCGTCAACTTTGAATGGGTCGATGTGTTGGCCGAGTCCGTCGCTCGTCGTCCTGAATTGATCTCGAAGCGTTGGGAAATCAAGCAACGTGAACTAGAACTCGTCTGGGCACGCAATCGCTTGCTGCCACAACTCGATGTCGGCGGTGTTTACCGCTGGGTCGGCTTGGGTGACGACTTGATCAATGCCAATCGCACGGGCCTCGACTTTCCTCAGAAGGGTTCGACCGCTTACGAAGAACTCTTCGGTGGCAAGTACCAAGAATGGGGTGTCTTCTTCAACTACTCCATGCCAATCGGCTTCCGCCGCGAACTGGCTGGCGTACGCCACGCTCAATTGCGACTGGCTCGTGAGAAGGCCTTGCTTGAAGACATGGAACTGGACGTCTCGACCGGTCTCGCCAAGGCGATCCGCAACCTGGACACCAACTACCAACTGGTAAACACCAACGCCAACCGCTGGGTTGCGACTCGCCAAGAAGTCGAAGCCGTCCAAGCCTCGTACGATGCCGGACGAACCGCACTCGACCTTGTACTCGAAGCACAACGTCGCCGTGCCCTTGCCCAGAACGCCTTCTGGAACTCGGTTGCAGAATACAACAAGTCGATCGCTGACCTGCACACCCGTAAGGGCTCGATCATGGAATACAACAACATCGCGTTTGAAGAAGGTCCATGGCCACAAAAGGCTTACTGGGATGCTATGAATCGTGCTCGTGAACGTGACGCCGGTCACTTCATCGACTACGGCTACACTCGCCCAGCCGTGGTCAGCCGTGGCGAAATTCCTCAGGGTGCTCCTCTGATGGAATCGATGCCTGGCGATGTCCCCTCCAACATGATCATGGAAGGACCTGGTCCGGAAGAAATTCCAGCCACCACCCCATCCGCACCCCGTAGTGTCGACACCCCTTCGGTTTTGAAGACGTCGCAAAGCTTGTCAACGCCATCGTCGATGCCTCGCACCACCGCCACGGGTGTTTCCGCCCGTCGCCAAACGGTAGGCACCGACCTTCGCTAAGCCGACAGACGCCTCTCCATCCTAAGGCCATCGGGCCCGGAAACCTCTTCACCAAGGTTGACGGGCCTGCGGCATTTCTTGGACAAGATTCACGCTCCGCCGTAGCAGCGAAGTGACTTCCGGCCAACGGTCGCCTCCCTTTTCAATAGGCGATCCTCCAAACGCCGGTTGTCACAGCACCTAGCAGGCTTGTATCCTAAAGCCCACCCAGAAGACCTCCCGGCCTTCCCTCCTGCAACGAATTTCACGAAGGGCCATCCCTTGTACCCACTTCGCGCCACATCGCCAGCCTTTCGCCCACTGCTCGCCGCATTACTATTGCTCGCTTCGGCGTCGACAGGCCTGTGCCAGACGAAGCCCTCTTCGGCCCCGACGGAAACCCATGCGGCCGATTCTGAAATGCGGGTCTGGATCGATCTGTTCGATGCCGATTACAACGCCTTGCAGCGCAAATTCCCCTTGCGTCAATCACCGGCGCACCTTGCCCGGTTTCAAGAGTTCTTCGCCCATTGGCAATCGCTGCTGGCCCGTCAAGACTTTGCCAGCATGAGCCAACCCGGACAGGTAGACTACCTACTGCTTGCCAATTACGTCCAGCATGAAGAGGCACTCCTCCAGCGTAACGCCAAGCGTCTGGCCGAGATCCAACCCCTGCTCGCCTGCGCCGAACCGATCATCTCCCTCGACGATGCCCGGCGGCAGATGCTTCCCATCGATTCTGAGTCCTGTGCCAAATCCCTTGCAAAAATGTCGGCCGAGGTAGAGGCCGCACCGGCCGCCCTTGCAAAAGCGATCCGCCAAGGAGATAAGCTCTCTCCTCTTACCGGTTATCGCGCCGCTCTCGCCCTACGTGAACTACAACATGCGTTACACGAATGGTACGCCTTCTATCATGACTACGATCCCGACTTCACCTGGTGGAACAAGCAGCCCTATGAAGCCCTAAACAAGGCCATCGAAAAGTACCACACAGTAATCGAAGAGACACTCGTTGGCACTCGTGCCAGCGACCCCACTTCGCTCGTCGGTGACTCCATCGGCCGCGAGGCCCTGCTCGCAGAGCTCGCCTTTGAGCAAATCCCCTACACGCCAGAAGAACTGCTCGTCATTGCCGAACGTGAGTTCGCCTGGTGCGAAAAGGAAATGAAGCGCACCGCCAGCGACATGAACTGTCCCGACTGGGCCGCCGCCCTCGAAAAGGTAAAGGGGCAATTTGTCCCTCCTGGCAAGCAGCCAGAACTCATCAAAAAGCTAGCGCTGGAAGCAACGCAGTTCGTCGAAGAACGCAACCTCGTCACCGTTCCTCCCCTTGCCAAGGAAACCTGGCGGATGGAGATGATGTCGCCACAGCGCCAACTGGTCAACCCATTCTTTACTGGCGGCGAGGTGATCAGCATCTCCTTCCCTACCAGCGGCATGACCCACGAGCAAAAGATGATGTCCCTCCGGGGCAACAACATCCACTTCGCTCGGGCCACCGTCCATCATGAACTAATCCCCGGCCATCACTTGCAAGCCTTCATGAACGCCCGGCATCGCACCTATCGCCAACTTTTTCGCACTCCGTTTTGGACCGAGGGCTGGGCCCTTTACTGGGAGATGTTCCTGTGGGACCTCGACTTTGCCAAGTCACCCGAAAACCGTGTCGGCATGCTCTTCTGGCGCAGCCATCGCTGCGCACGGATCATCTTCTCCCTCAAGTTCCACCTCGGCCAAATGACGCCGCAAGAGTGCGTGGACTTTCTCGTCACCAAAGTGGGCCACGAACGAGACAACGCGACGGCCGAGGTTCGCCGTAGTATCAACGGCGACTACAGCCCCCTCTATCAAGCTGCCTACATGCTCGGCGGCCTCCAGTTCCGCGAACTTCAAAAAGAGCTGGTACACACGCCCACAGATGCCCAGCCCAAGCCCCCTGCCGGCAAGCTCACGATGCAGCAATTCCACGATGCCATCCTGCACGAGAACTGCATTCCTGTCGATCTGGTCCGCGTGATCTTGACCAAACAAAAGATCACCCGTGACTACCAAAGCCAGTGGCGGTTCTACCCCGGCCTCTAACTTGCATTCTCAGAGCCGGCAGCGTAAACGCCCGGCCCTCCCCTCGTGACACTTTGACGACACGAGGGATGCATGACAATCAAAGCATCCGCAGCACTAGCAAGATGCCGCTACGGCTTCAATGGCGACCGGCTTTTGAGGGCCAGGCTTGGCCATCATCCGATACAAAATCGGCAACAGGAACAAGCTAAAGAAGGTACTCGTTCCTACACCGCCAATCACCACCGTGGCCAAAGGACGTTGCACCTCAGCCCCTGCCCCTTCGCCAATCGCCATCGGCACAAAGCCGACGCTGGCCACCACGGCTGTCATCAAGATCGTTCGCAAGCATTCGCTGCACGACTCATAGATTGAGTCATTCAGCGTATGACCTTGCTGACGCAACTGACGAATTGCCGAGACAAGCACCATACTGCTCAGCACAGAAATGCCCGACAGCGTGATGAATCCCACGGCTGAGGAAATCGAAAGCGGCATTTCACGCATGTTAAGTGCAATGACACCGCCGCAGCAGGCAAAAGGCACACTGATGAACGTCAACATCGTGTCAAACAAATTGCGATAGCTCAAAAACAGCAGCCCTACGATCATTGCCAGTGCCAAAGGCACCACAATGGCCAGTCGTCGCTGGGCACGCTGCATGTTTTGGAATTGGCCACCCCATTCCAAGCGATAACCCTCTGGTAATTTCACTTCTTCCGCAATCCGCTTCTGAGCTTCCATCACAAAGCTTCCCACGTCGCGGCCACGAACATTGCACTGAATCGTCAACCGGCGTTGGCTCCATTCTCGCGCAATCAAACGAGGTCCATCAACCACTCGCACCTCGGCTAAGCGTGAAAGAGGAATCCGTTCGCCCGAAGGAGCGCCAATCATGATCGAAGCAATCGATTCTGGGCGATCACGGAAGTCATCCGGCAGCCGCAGCGACAAAGGAAACCGGTAAGCTCCTTCCACCACTTCACCCACTGCTTTACTTCCCAAAGATTCCACCACATCCAGCACGGTTTGGGCCGGAATTCCGTACCGAGCGATCTGGTCCTGCTTAATGGCCAGTTGCAAGATCGGCTGACCTAACATCTGCTCGGTTGCCAAGTCGGCATTGCCTTGAACCTTCCGCATCACCCCTTCCAACTGGCGTGATACGGCGACCAATTGATCAAAGTCAGACCCGTACAGCTTGAGCGCTACATCGGCCCGCACACCCGACACCATTTCATTGATGCGCTGTTCAATCGGCTGCGTAAACCAGATGATCTGTCCGGGGAAGTCTTTAAACTTCTGCTCCATTAGCGCCACAAGGTCAGCTTGGTTCGTCGCCTTCTTCCACGTTTCACGCGGAGTCAGCGAAACAAACAAGTCGCTCATTTCGACCGTGCTCGCATCTGTAGGAACTTCTGGCGAGCCGATCCGGCTCCAAGCCATCTTCACTTCATCAGGAAACTCAGTGACTAGCAGTTTTTCCATCCGCTGATTGAGCCGTAGCGATTCATCCAGGCTCGTTCCAGGCGGACGCACAATGCCCACAACAATCGCCCCTTCCGAAAGGCGCGGCACAAATTCGCTTCCCATGTTCATGGCAATGCCCAGTGTCAGCCCGAGCAACGCCAGCGCCGCACTGACCATGACCCATCGCATCCCCATCGCAAACTGCAAGACCTTGCTGTACAGCCAGCGACTTACCGTCACCAGCAAAACATCTTTCTCTTCCAAGTTTTTAGGCAGGAACAAGCTCGCCAGAACCGGCGTCAGCGTCAGCGAGCAAATCAGCGATCCGACCAGCACAAAAATCACCGTCAGTGCCATCGGCCGGAACATCTTCCCTTCCACCCCTTCCAGCGAAAGGATCGGAATGTAAACGATCATGATGATCAATTGACCAAACACCGTTGGCGTACGAACTTCGATCGCCGCATCTCGAATCGCGCGAATCCGCTCCACCGGAGACAAAGGCCCCGCATGTCCCAGTCGCTTGACGATGTTTTCAATCACCACCACCGAGCTATCCACCACCACACCAAAGTCGATGGCCCCCAAGCTCAGCAGCGAACCCGCAATACCCACCCACCACATTCCACAAAAGCCAAACAGCATGGCCAGCGGAATCGCCACCGCGCAAATGAGCCCCGCCCGCAGATTTCCCAGGAAGATAAACAGGATCAGCACAACGAGCGTTGCACCTTCCAGCAGGTTATTCCGCACCGTCGCAATAACGCGGTCTACTAGTTCGGTTCGATCATAGGCGGTTGCCACTTCCACCCCTTCAGGAAGCTTCGCCTTCACTTCATCGAATTTTTCTCGCATCCGCCGGGTGACGTCATAGCTGTTTTGCCCCATCAGCATGAAGCACAGCCCCAGTACGACTTCCCCTTGCTTTACCTGACCAGGATTTTTCGGGTCGGGCATTGTTGCTGTCACCGCACCACGGCGAATCTCATGACCGATCGTCACGTCCGCAACGTCGCGCACGCAAATCGGCACACCTTCCTTGGCCATGATCACAATCTGCTTGATCTGCTCAACATTGAGCGTTCGTCCCAAGCCATGAATCAGCAGCATGTCACCCGCTTGATCCAAATTGCCGCCGCCAACGTTCAAGTTGTTCTTCTTGACCGCATCAATCACTTGCTCAAACGTGATGTCATGCCGGAACAATCCCTGGGGATCAATCCGAATCTGGTACTGTTTTTCAAAGCCACCCCAAGAGTTCACTTCAGCCGTCCCAGGCACAATCCGCATCGCCGGCTTGACGGTCCAGTCATGCAGCGTCCGCAGTTCGGTCAGGTCCTGCCCTTCACCAACCAGGAAGTAGTGAAACACTTCGCCCAGGCCGGTAGAGACCGGGCCCATCTGTGGCATATCGACACCGGGAGGCATCTTGGCGGCTCCCAGTCGTTCATAGATCATCTGGCGTGCAAAGTAGATGTCGGTGCCATCCTTGAAGGTCACCACCACTTGCGACAGGCCAAACATCGACAGCGAGCGAATCTCTTCTACGCCCGGCATGCCGCTCATCGACATTTCAATCGGGAACGTGACCTGCCGTTCAATCTCTTCAGGAACCATTGCCTGAGCATAGGCATTGATCTGAACCTGAACCGGAGTTGTATCCGGAAAAGCGTCGATGTTCAGGGCTCGTAAGGCTGCTCCGCCAAGCAGGATTACTATCACAGCACCGGCCAAAACAAAGTACCGGTTCTGAAGCGACCACCCAATTATTCGTTCTAACATCACTCGCTTCGATCTTCAAGGAAGGCCGAAAGCCCTCTCGCCTGCTCCCTATTGAGCAGATGCGATTTGCATTTCCGCCTTCAACACATGGCTGCCTGTCGTTGCTACTAAGTCCCCTTCCTTGAGGCCTTTCAACACTTCAATCTGCTTATCAATCACAACTCCGGTCTCAACATCTACACGTCGAAAACCGTTGTCACCCTTCACAAAGACAAAACTTGTATTACCCGTCGACTGCACGGCCTCTCTTGGAACGACCAAGGCGGTCATCGAGTTACGAATGCGAATTCGTCCCGTTCCGTAAGAGTTAGCACGCAGAAGAAGTCGCTCCCCCTTCATGTCGTCGTCCATCTTTACCATCGGGTTGGCAACTTCCGCACGGGCGGTAAGGGTACGCGTCTTCGGATCAACTTCGCTGCTGATCCAATCCACCTTCCCAAACACCGAGCCCGAAATGCCATCGGCATCAAACTGCACGGGCTGTCCCACCTGCAATTGACCGGCATACTCTTTCCGAACTTCCAACATCACCCACATCTGACGAATGTCGGCCATTTCTAAAAATGGTTTATCGACCGAAACCGTTTCACCCATACAAATCTCGTGTCCAATCAGGACGCCATCAAACGGAGCAAACAACGGGATTAGGTTTGCCGTCGTAGAGCGGGCGTCCAACTGTTCGGTGAACTGGGAAGGTATGCCCAAGAATTGTAAATAGCGTGTGCGTTGTTCGATCGTCAACTTCTCGATGTCTTCCATGCTTAATGGAAGGCCGAGATTCACAAGACGCTGGATCGAATTGCGGGTTTTGATCTCCGCCAGACGCATCTCCATTTCCGCTTCCAGAATCAATCGACCAGCAACACCCTCTTGGATTTCCACCAGGCGATTGTAATGAGCGGTTTTCAAATCAAGCATCACTACCGATTGCAACAGGTCGGCCTTAGCCTCCCCTACAGCAGCGGAATCGATAATGACCAGGACTTCCCCCTTTTTGACGTGCTCGCCCACGCGACGCACAACTTTCCAAACATAGCCAGGAGCCCGCGACGATAACTGAGCGCGGGCGTTTTGATCGTATTCCACCATCGCGTTAGCTACGAGCTCTTCCTGAACAGGGCTGCGCCCCACCGTGCTCACTTCGATCCCGGCCTTGGCCAAGCCTTCGCTGGAAACACTCACCTCGACGCCATTAAGCGACTTGGCCTCTGCCACCACAGGAACTTCCGCAGTTTCCACGGCAGGCTTGGACGAATCCTTGCCCGCTTCCTTGTGACCTGCATCATGGGCAGCGTCAGCCGTGTGACCATGCTCCCCAAAACTGAAGGTCCAGTGGGTCATGTGTCCCAGCTTGAGAATCCCCGAAAGGATTAAAATCACGACGACATACGAAAGTTTGTCCTTGAGGTTTGCAGCCGTGCCCAGAAAACGTGCAGCTTGCGACTTGATTTGATCATTCATTTTGAGCATTCCCACCAAAATTGGCCTTAGGTTGCCGCCTAAACCTAAGCGAGGACGATATCCGCGAAACTAACGAAATCGAAATGCAAATGGTGGGCCAAGCCAATAACCCCGGCTTATCAAGCGGATTCTGAAGGTTTCTACAGCGTTTAGGAAGAATGAACGCCGTAACGGAACAGAGGTCCCGCAAAAAGAGTGGCCGGTTACAGGCTAAAAATCGTTCACTTGTGAAGCAATTCGGGGAGCCGCGTCTCTCACCATCTCAAGTTGAGAGCAGCCCATGCTTAGATTTTAGGCTTGGCCGGAACTTGCGAATGCCCGGCTCTCTAGCCCTAGAAGCCCCAGCCCTAACGACCTTCCGGCAGCCACTGGTAGGCCTGCTGCAGCGCCTGATTAACGGCCAAGGTCACCTCTTTTAGCCCAACCGGCTTTGCCAAAACGGTAAACACGTTTTGTTGGCGAGCCTGCTGCACAATTTCCGCATCTAATGCCGCAGAAATCAAAATGCAGGGCAAAGAGAGGGAGGGATCTTTCAGCTCCAGCTGACGCAGGCGACGCATCGCCTCCAGGCCAGTAAGCCGCGGCATATGCATGTCAAACAATGCTAAATGCACGTCTTCATGCCGAATAATATCGAGCGCTTCTTCTCCGTCACCCGCCAGCAAAGTTCGAAAGCCGCGGGACTCAAAGACGCCGTACAACGTGTCGCGAAAATCGCGATCGTCATCGGTAATCAGAATGGACGGGGTTACCAGTTTCATAAAACCTTCTCTGAAACGCCCCACTCCCAAGCTCGGGAACGGCGATCAAAAAGGCCAGAAAACCACAAAACAACAAGCTCAGTCCACTCAATGCAACTCGAATGCCGAGCGGACAGGAAACCGCCCACGATTTGACGTAAGCCGTTTTCAGATCACTACTTGTATCAAAACTTGCGATTTTGGCAATGTCAATGATCGAATTTCGCGGTTGCAGAATTGGCACGCCGTCCCTCCACAGGGTGCCGCAATGCCAACGGCGGACTCCCTTCCCCGACTCTTTCCCTGGACCGTCGTCCTAGGTGGCGATTTGCGCCAAAACCTGCGGGTCGCTAGCCCGTTTGCGATTCGCGTTGACCGCAAACTGCTCCTGCTCTTCGCTCAGCAACCGATAGTGCACGTCGCGCTGCCGCGGCGTGTACCCCAGTTCACTAATCGAATCGCGAATCTGGTCGAGCGTCAGGAAGTGAACCGTTCCCGCTTCCGCGACAACGTTCTCTTCGATCATCAAGCTCCCCATGTCATTAGCGCCAAAGATGAGGGCCAACTGCCCCACCTTCAAACCTTGGGTAACCCAGCTAGATTGGATATTGGGAATGTTGTCCAGAAACAAGCGCGAGACGGCCTGCGTCTTGAGATACTCGAAAGAGCCGGACGGCTTGATGTGGGCCATTGCCGTATGCTCGGGCTGGAACGTCCAGCAAATGTAAGCCTTGAAACCACCCGTCTCGTCTTGCAGGCTACGCAGCCGGCCCAAATGTTCGATCCGCTCTTCCAGCGTTTCAACATGGCCGAACATCATCGTCGCACTTCCTACGCCACCTAGTCGATGCCAAACTCGCATCACGTTTAGCCAATCATCGCTCAAAACTTTGCCGCGAGTGATCTCTTTGCGAACGCGATCAACAAGGATCTCGGCGCCACCACCGGGCAAGCTTCCCAGTCCGGCTTCCTTCAGCCGCGACAACACCGTTTCCAGTGGCAGCTTGTTGACCTTCGTAAAGGCATGGATTTCTGGCGGGCTGAACGCATGGATGTTGATCTGCGGATACGTGGACTTGATGTCGTGCAGAAGCTCTTCGTACCAATCCAAGGTGAAGTCGGGATGCATGCCCCCCTGCATCAAGATCTGGTCACCACCAAGCTGGACGGTCTCGCCTACCTTCTTCAAAATCTCTTCGCGAGAAAGGACATAACCTTCGCTACTTTTTGGCTTACGATAGAACGCGCAAAAGTCGCAAACGGCCGTGCAAACGTTCGTATAATTGATATTGCGATCGATGTTATAAGTTCGAATCGGCTCTGGATGAAGCCGACGAGCCACAGCATCTGCAGCCCGGCCAATTCGTGCCAAATCATGCGACTTCAGAAGGGTCAACCCTTCTTCAGGAGTCAAACGGCCACCATCAACGGCTTTGTCCAAAATGTGCTGAATCATATTTGCAGCCCGCCACGCGGACCTTTCATTTTCTAAGCGATACCAACAACGCAACCTACTCGCTAACTACCTACCTGAGAAATCTCGGCATAGGGTGCTTTGATCTCGCACCCGGCTGGGGCCAGCCCTAATTTCACAGCATGATCGTAATACAACTTCAAGCCACTTCGTTCGCGAGGCCCCAAGAAAAAATAGAGGTTTCGCTGGAAGTAGTCCATACACTGCATCGGCGATAATCCATGCTTGGACGATTCGCGTTCCGCAATTTGTTTCACCCGGGCCAAGCCGCGATCACGTGCCTGGGCCAATTGAATTTCTAACTCTTCGGTATCAACGCCGGGACGAGCTACCCACATCGCAAACACAAACGACAATTCGCAGTGGCGACACCACTGGTCGCCCAGGTCCCACTCAACAACCCAGTTGCCTGGCAACGGATGCATCGCGCGGTCGCCAATCACCACCACCGCGTCGGCTTCTACTTGTTCGATCGGGCGATGAATCGGAAACGGCAGCAGCTTGGGTCGTAACCCCAAACGCTCGACCAAAAGAATCTGTGCCAGCGCCGCACTGGTCCGGCTTCCCTCATCCAGCGCCAGCGTACGGATCTGTTCCAGCGGAACTCGCGACAAAAGCTTCACGCTCCAAACCGGGCCGCGACAACCGATGCACGCATCCGAGATAATTCGATAGGCTGGATTCTGAAAGAACTCGATGGAAGGAATCAGCGCCACGTCCAATTGGCCGCTCGCCAAATCGTCGGCCAGCCGGCTCGGCAAATCAAATACCAAGTCATGCCCCTTCGCGTGTTCCGCGAGGCCTTCGACCAAAGGCTTGGTATTGAGATAAGAAACCGCACCGATCCGCATGGCAAATAGGCTTTTTCCCAAAGCCCCTTTCAACAAAAAACGGCAACGAACTTGTGACTTTACCCCGCCTAGGCCAACCGCACCGACCCTAGGATTTGGGAACGAACGGCCAACTGGGTAATCCTGTAGTTTAAGCCCCAACCCTGGCGGCTAACAGGGCGAATAGACTCCCCCACGTTGCTCCCAAACATCGCCATTAAAGCCCCTAATCGAGGATTGGCCGCACGCAGAAGCGGCAATCGACTTCCGAGCCACCTTAACGCCCGCGTACGGCAAATGCCCTGCAAATTCTTTCCCGTAAATCCTTTTCACTCATAACACCTGGCCCTTGCTAAACGCCAAACACGGCAAGATGAGCAGTTTACATAAAGGTTGGCAAAATAACGGCTTACGGCCAATTACACAAAATCAGCCATCGGCCAAACCCCAGCGGACCAGTTCCGTCCCAATGCCAAAAGCAAAGCGGTGACGATTTTTGATCGGGGAATGGCGATCAGCATGGCCACCCTGGATACTGGTAGATTGCTCCAGCGGTCGCTGGTAGGTTGCCGTTTCCGGCAGGCTGGGATTCAAGAGAAGTAGGACGCTTCGCCCTCCAAGATTGCGGCGTTAGGAAAACGAAAATGAACTATCTGTATTCGCTACTGCCCGAATCCGTCCGCAACATGAGTCTGATCGAGATGGTCTTCCTCGCATCCTATCTCGTGATGGCGGTTTGGGGCGCTGCCGTCATGGCCAGCGGCTATTTGTATATCACCAATGAATACATCGTTCGCGATTTGAAGGCACGATTATTATCGCTGCTGTTGCTCATCCCAATTCCGCTTTCCATGCTCCTCAAAACCATTGCGAAGTCGGCCATGGACAAACAGGCCTTCGCCAGTTCCTGGTTCATGTATGACATGTGCACCATCGCGATTTGCGGCATGACGTTTTTGGGACTTGGCATGTTCCTGGCGCCGCCCGATAGTGGCGCGCCACAAATGTCATCCAAAGGCGAGAAACGAACGGCCGCTCAAAAGCGTGGCAAGAAGTAGGTCGGCCATTTTATCTGGACGACCTTCGCAGAACCAATGATGTCAGCTAGTCGGCTACATCATTTCGACAGCCTTGGAAACTTTCGCTGAGCGGTGCCTAAAACGCATGATTGTGCGCTCGGCTTCCATACGAACCTTCGGATGCTGATCCGACTTCAAGCTAATCAGCATGGCATGAAGTCCATCGGTTGGCTCACTCATCGTGCCAATCGTCTCGACCGCAGCAGCTCGCACTTCGCCGCTATGATCCTGAAGTAACAAATGCAACTTCTCATGCAGTACAGGATCGCGAAGATTCATAAAGCTAATGGCCCGTGCGGCCGTTTGCCGAACATAAGCCGACGAATCGGTTAAACAAACATCGACAACAGGCTGTGCCTGTTTAGGCTCTACGCCGACGCGGCACATCGCCATGATAGAGCTGGCTCGCACTTGATAATCGACATCCGCAGCGGATTCGATCAAAGCAGGACCTGCACACTGGGCGGGTTCGCCAATATATCCCAGTGCCCAAACCGATTCTAATCGCTCCTTGGTTTGCTCACTCTTCAAACTTGTCAGCAGCACAGGAACAGCACGCGGGCCGAGTTCTTCCAAACAATCAAAAGCGGCCAAGCGAACCGAATGCTCTTCGTCCGAAAGACAGTTACGCACCCAGCAGATTCCTGGGTTGCCAAAGTTGCTTAAGAACTGCAACAGGTATTCGCGTCCCACGGGTGTACCGTAAGCAGTTCGCACCGACCAAAAGATCGTCACGATTGCAACGAAAGTTTGCAGTCGCTTTCCCCAGTGGCCTCGCCACCAAGACAACATGCGCTGCGAGACAGGCTTAGAAGCCGTCACTCCGTCACGTTCCGACGCAAGAGCAACAATACTATCAGCCATTGCAAGCACTCCTACCGCCAGCCAAGTTCAACCACTAACAGGTGAAGGCTAGAAGCCAAGTCGTTACACAGCGAGAGGCAGAAAAACCGTTTTTTAGAAGAGAGCCTCGCCTGCGAAACCAACTTTGGCGACCAAGGACCGCTTTAAACTAACGCAGTCCCTTCAAGAATTGCAAACGCAAACTTTCACCCTTCGTACTCATTAAGCCTATGTAACAAACACGGTTCCGGCTGGCTGCAGATAGCCAAGGGCAGAGAAGGCTCCCGCAACGGGGAACAAACGGAAACCGAGAATCCCTCGCTCTATCCCCAAGGGTTTGAGCGAGGCCTCAGAATTTTATGGCAAATCCTGGAAGAATCTAAGCTTCTTTGTCCAGGGCGGAAGGGACCGAGTCTTCCGGCAAGGGAAGCGGCGCAACGGCCGACTGCCGTGATCCACGCCATAAAGAATCCCAAGCGGCGGGAACCCTCATCGGCGGCAACGGCGGAAGCGATGGCATTTCCGCCTGGCCAGAAGGTGGCGCTGATTCGCTCGGCAACCAGTTCCAAAGGCTCGATGCTTGCTCTGCGGGAATCGGTTGCCCCGCAAGAGGCTCCAGAGGTTTGGCCCAGATCGATGCGGTTGCCGATTCCGATGGCGATGTCCGGTCGTCGACCGGCTTCGTCGAGCTCAGCAATCGTCCCAGCCGCCAGGCCAAGACCTACCCAGGAAAATACGGCACGCAATCGACTCATGGAAAAGCTCACGGTGATTAGATCAAGCCGGGCCGCGCGTTGGAAAATGCCTTCCGCCAAGAAGGGACGCCACGGCGGGCTCAATAAAGCTGACCGCAAACCTAGGCCATACTTTGCAGGCGGATGGCCGAGCATCCAGAAAACCAGCCCTCCAATCGCCACAACCGCTACATCCATCCCGGCGCATTCTTCGCCCAGCGTGGCCGCGACTTACACGTTTCCGCTTCAAGGATTTGCAACCTACGTTTGTAAGACGAATTCCTGGCCGACGTGGCTTGGAACCGGCGATGGGAAGAACCTCTGTTGGCTCCGCACGATGAAGATCAGCCTGACCTCCAAAACTCGCAGTGGCTTTTCAATTTTGGACCTACTCGCCGCCATCACGGTGCTGGGCGTCGTCGTGATCGTGATCATTCCCAAGGTGGCAGACTCTACCAGCCCTGATAGCTCGTTCACCTCTCGTGTCGCCTCGGATTTAAAAATTGCCGACAAGCGGTACAAGGCGGCCATCAATGCGGCCGTAGAACGCTGGTACATCGAGCAAAGCAACTGGCCTGCCGATGACCTAAGCGATATTGGGCAAAACAAGCGGCACTTTCCGCATGGCATCCCCGTAAGCCCAATCACCCACGCTCCTTACAAGCTTGATCCAGCGTCCCATCGGACCGAGTAATTCTCGCGGATCGTACTCTATCCCCTTGCTGCAGTTCGGCGGCAATAGCAAGAAACGAAAAAACCACTCGAAGCGTTTGCGTGCTGTCGAGTGGTTTTTTGAGATCGTTTGACTAAGCAGCGGTTAACCCGCGTTTGCTTAGCGTTGACCTTGTGGCTTCAAACGCTTTTGGATATCGGTTTCCAAAACGCCGAATACAGATTCGTGACGTTGTACCGACAGCGAGAGTGCATGCAGCAAACGCTTGGCGGTGAAGTAGTTCACGATCGTGCGCTGAGTTACAGCAATCGGCTTGGTAGGAACGCCAACAGGTTGTGGATTGAGGCCGAAGTCTACAATCAGTTCTTCTGGCGTGCCGGTAACGCGGCAAAAGTTCGCATAGACAGGAGCAACATGCGAATCATCAACTTCTAATTGAAACGATTGCTGTGCTGCGGCGGCCTTGGGCTCTTCTGCGTGAGTTTCAGCGGGGGACTCTACGGGGGATTCGGACTTCGACATTCTACAGTTCTCCTGTCGTCTGCCAGGACGACGCACAAAAGGTAAATGCAACAGGCCACGGCTTGCCGAAACCTGCTACGAAACTGAAAACCAAGGAGTTCGGCAACAACTGCCGATACTCTAAACATATGTCACATACGGCGGGGGTTAATCACCTTTACAGGTCAAAATGGAAGGTTTTTGCGACGTAACGCGCGACACGAGCGAACAATGTCTGCCAATCGGTATAGACCCTCGCTTGCCCTTGAAGACCAATCGGAACGCTGCCAGCAGCGGCGCCGATTGGAGCAATGGCGGGATAGGTTGTACTAAGCGGACGCAGCATGCCTGACTTATCGGTAACGGTATCCAAGCGACCGCCGGCCTTGGTCGAAAGCGTTGGGTTTGCCACGTCGAGCTGCTTACCAGCCATCAGCGTGATCTTGCTCTTGTACGAGTTACCCGTCTTGGAATCGAACAACAACTTTACCGCTTGGCCTTCACGGACCAAGCTGTAATAGGTTTGATCGATCAGCAACATCGCTTCGAGATCTTCAGGATCACCGACCAAGCAGATTGGATCGGTAGGCTCTAGCTGAGCGCCGATATTCTTGGTGCTAAAAGGTGAGCCTGTCCAAGTCGGCAGACGTCCATCTCCCTTGTTTTGTGCAGGAGCGGCACGATGTGGCAGCGCCAACACCACGCCGTCGCAAGGAGCACGCACCGTCAGACGATCAAACTCTGCTTGCTTTTCCGCCAGCAGTTCTTTGGCCGTGATCAGGATCTTTTCTTGAGGCTCAATCTGTTTAATCGCTTCGGAATCGAAGAACTGCGAACGAAGCAAGTTACGCAGAACGATTTCGGCTTCGTTGACACGACCTTCTGCTTCTTCCAGTTGATCTTCCAACTGAAGATTATGCAGGACCAGCAAAACATCGCCAGCCTTCACACGGTCGCCCGGCTTGGCTTTGATTTCACGGATTTGTCCGACGACATTCGCTACCACTTGCTGCGCCTTGTGTCCTTTGACTTCAAAGACACATTTGACGGAGTGTGGGAGTGGAACCAGGAAGAACAGCGCCAGTACCACGGCCACCGAACTTAGCGTGATTGTGACACGTTGGCTTTTCACCTTGTTCATCCTCCCCGGCGTGTAGAAAAACTTTCCAAGCTCCCAAAGCGGCTGTATTACAAGCCCTACTAACCCCGACAGTGCCATCACCTGACCAATGATCTTTAGCCCATAAGGCTCAAACACTTTGTTGAGAAAGAACATGATCGAGAACACCACTACCCATCGATAAATCACGGCCGCGATCGTGAAGACCGCAAACGGCCACTTGTTTCCCTGAGGGAGAAACGGATTTTCTGGCTGTTCAATCCCCAAGCAGTATTCAAGAAGAACGCGTCTGGTGATCTCGGTCGACTTTTGGCGAAGGTTGGGAATCTCCAACAGATCCATCAGGATGTAGTAACCGTCAAAGCGAAGCAGTGGGTTACCGTTGAAGATCACCGTGCTCACCGAGCAGATGAACATGATGCTAAGGCTGATGTGGTTCAAAAGCCCAGGCTCACTAAACCACCAGACAAACGTCGCGCAAGACGCCAGGAAAAGTTCGACATACATTCCCGCTGCACCGATGGCGGCGCGATGCCACTTGTTGGGCAACATCCACGAGTCGGAAACATTGCAATAAAGTGCCGGCGTAAACACCAGCATCATCGCGCCAAGCTCGTGACACTCGCCACCAAAGTGTTTGCAAGATAGGCCGTGGCCAAACTCGTGCAACACTTTGACGACCGCCATCGTAATGGCCAAATAGAACCAGTTACGAGGGCCGAAGAATTCGTGAAAGTTAGGAAGTCTCGACTGGAAGACGGAAAACTGCACCATCACCAGTGACAGCGCACACAGGCCGAACATCATCACCATGACGACGGTCGGCCAACGGAAGAACCAGCCCGTGTATTTGTAAAGCCAATTGAGGAAGCGTTCTGGATCAACCCCACGAAAGCGAAGCGCGAACACATTCGACAACTTGCCCATCAGCTCTCGCCAGTTTTTGTCGTTGGCGCGCTTGACGAGTTGCTTTCCCTGCCCGGCAGCCTCCGAAATCACAAGGCCGCTGCGATGCAACATGCCGACGAACTGCAAAAGGTCCGAGTAAGTGATCTTCTGCGGAGCGAACTGCTGTTCAAACTGCTCTTTGATTTCTTCGAGGCTTGTGCGGCCATCGAGCATCCCGAGGATCGCGTATTCCTCTTCGTGAAATCGGAAGTAATTCAGCCCGACCGGCTCCTTCACCACCCAAAACGTACGCCCATGGTAGCGGTGACGGCGTGCCGAGAGGTCCGGCCGCATCCGCAAAAGCAGCGGCCGTGAGGTGCTGCTAACTAGGCTTTCTGCAAGGGTGACCATAACGAGTAAGATCCGCTAAGGAGCGATGACGAAGTTCAAACGGTGAAATAGGGGGCGGAAGGGAATCGACTATTTGCTTTTGGCCGTGCTGTTGGCAGCGGTCGTGCTGGCACCACTCACAGTAATAATCATCTTGGCTGGCGAACCTGGCTGAATGAGCCATTCACCATTCTCTTGCGTGTTTTCCACTTCGGTGAAGATTCGGAAGCGGCGATAGTCACGCGTTCCTTCGAGCACGGGGCTAACGAAGTCGATCTTCCCCTTCACGGTATGAGTGCGATTATCTTGACCAGCCAGTTGCACATGCACTTCAACAACGCAGCCCTTGAGCTCGCCAGGGGAAGTGATCTTGGCATCGGCAAAACCTTCTACGCGAACCTTGTCCATCCGCATGAGCTGCATGACAGGCTCTTCTGGACGAACCCATTCGTTGACCTTCTTGTAAATCTTGACCACCTTGCCGGCCGCATTGGACTTGATGCGACGACGATCAAGTTCATTGTTGGCAGCTTGAACCTGAGCCTCTTTCACCTTTTGTGTGGCTTGATTGGCGAGATTCTCCGTCGTGGCAACATCGACTTGCTTTTTGGCACGTTCCCATTCGAAGTACTTCTTCTCGAGCTCAAGGCGAGAGACAGCGCCATTGGACTTGTCAAAGACTTCCTTGGTAGCCAAGTAGTCGTTCTTGGTCACTTCGACGGCGGCCTTGGCCACTTCGATTTGCGCTTTGCTTTCGGCCTGGGTGGTCGCTGCGAGCAGTTCATTCTCTGCCACGGCAAGCTTGGCCTTCGCGTCCAGATCATAGATCTGGCCGAGCAAGTCGCCAGCAACAACCTCATCCCCTTCCTTCTTATTCAGTTCCATAAGCATCCCGGCCTCGCCCACGGAGACGTTGGGATCATCAATGGCTACCACGAGCGCCGATTCCAGCGTGATCGTGGAGGACTTAGGGGCCTTCTTGCCGGCGGCTTCGGGAGTCGCGGCCTTGGTGGCAGGTGCGCCCTTGGGAGCGGTCGTCGAAGGTGGTTGTGCAATGGCCGTAGTAGCCATCGCCAAACAACCTGCGGCCAGAAGTCGTACCGTGTACTGCTGCTTAGAAGTCCGATTCACATTCGCCTCACATCGCTTGGGGCACAAAATTTTCAAATGATTTATTGACGGTTGGAGCAAGGATCACATCAGGTGATCGCATTCACCCCAGGTAACAATCGGTTTAGAACAAAACGTTGGCTTGGACCCATTCCCATGCTTCATGCAAGACGGAATATCCCAGGGGAGCCCAGCCACAGCGGACGTCGGCTTTGACAGTCGTACCTGGCTTTGGCATGGTGATCATCTCACCCTCATTGAGGTGAACCTTCACACGGACCATCGTCCCTTGTTCATCATGCATTTCGGCAGCTCCACCAATTTCCGCCACGACGCCGTGGTAGCTCTTGCCCGGTTCGGTCATCAGGATGAAGTCGACCGTAAGGGGCTTGTTTTGCTTGTTCATCTTGGCTTGGTAGCTTCGCAAGTGTTCGATGCGACGCTCTGGCATGTACAGTTCCACTTCCCAAGGCGAATCCTTCTTGGCCAAGGTCAGTAAGACGCTGCCACGGCTAACAGGACGACTTGCGAGTGTTCCTTCAGGGTCCCAAGTAATCACTTGGCCATCAAATGGGCTGGCCACCTTGAGGCGAGCTGCTCGCTTTTCGAGATTGTCCAGGCGATCGGTTAAGGTCGCCATCCGTTGACGGAGTTGTTCTTGCTTGGAAACCAGGGTGGCCCGGTCTTGTTCGGTCAATTGTGCATTGGGCTTAGTCAATTGATTGGTGACCGCGCTGTATTCCGAACTGGCGTTTTCCATTTGGCCGGTGATTTCGGTCAGGGCTTGCTTCAGCTCGTCGCTTTCTAGCTCTACCAAAACGGTGCCCGCGGTGACGTCTTGCTGGGTCGATACATGGACCTTCGTCACGCGGCTATCTTCCGGAACGAAGACATCTTGCTTGTCGATGGGTTCCAGTGTTCCCTTAGCACGCATATCAAATGGCCAAGGAACGATGAGTAGCGCGAGAATCGCGACCAACACACCACCACCAATCATCAGCGTACGCGGCAAGTTGTGCGCTTCCACGACCCAGCGGCTTTTGCCGATGGCTCGCCAAACGGGCATCAAGAACAAGCGGTTGTATTCAACCGCATTGGCCAAGGCACGCGACGAATGTTCGTAGACCATTTCCAAACGGGGCGTGAGAATCTCGCGGGGGATTTCACTTTCAATCTGTTCAATGACCAGCGCCGAGGATCTCTCCTTGCGATTGGTCTTTGCCTTCGGCATCGCCCGTGGTTTCTGGCCCCGCACCCGCAAGTGGGCGACGAAGTGGAATCACGGCAAGTGACTTAGTGTAGGAGCTATCGACGTATTCTTCGATCGCTTCTTCAATTTGCGGCGGCATGTCCTCGGTTGAACCGAGATACCACAGGGGCTCTCCCGTGGCGATCACGCGGGTGGCCAATTTCCCCAGAAGCGTGACCACATTGGAGCGATTGTCGAGCGTGTCTTGTCCGCTGACGGCGTCAATCAAATAGTTAGGGCCATGCTTGACGGCCAAGCTAACGCGATCGCAACCCATCAGCTTGCGGCCATCGTTAACGATGGTGTAGGCCGTCTCGCGAATGTCGAGCGACTCATGAACCGAGCGAGAGAATTGGTCGGCCTGCGCCGAAAGGGAGTGGCGATCGGTGAATTGACGAAGCTTGCGATTCTTGAACCACTCGGCAGAGAGTTCGCACATCTGCATCAGGAACCGCAAGTAGCCGCGCTGCGTGGCGGGCTGCGTATCGGCACGCTGGAAGATTTCGATCAAACCTTCTACAGCGCCATCATGCCCCAGCGGAGCGATGACGAGCAATTGACGAGTGGGGTTGCCCCCCATCCGTTCATCGCCGGCACCGGACATCGGTGGGATCAACTGTGGCTGCTTGCTGGCAACAATAAAGTCGAGCAAGCGAGAATGCTTGTCTGCTTCTTCGGAGTCTTTTTCCAGCAGGTTGGGACTGAGATTCACTTGGTAAGAAAGTTGAGGGCGGTTTCCTTCCCCCAAAATCCAAATCGCACCGCCCACGGCCGCCAAAGCCTGAATCACACGTTGCAAAAATGCAGCATGGTATTCTTCTGGCGACATGTCGCTCTTCGAAAGTTGCGCAATCTCACCAACCAAGCCACGAATCTGCTGTTTGGCTTTATCGATGCTATCGTCTGCGTTCTGGCTCACGGATTGCGATCCTGTTGACATAAACACCTACCCAATAACAACTTGCCGCCACATTAATTGTATGTCTTTGACGCGAAAGACGTGCTTTACAAGGCGAATCCTTGCACTTCACACCTTCGCGGGCCTGAGCATCACTCAAACCACATCTCCTTTAGACGCAATATCCGGGCCAAACTGCGACCTAAAGCAGACTCACCTACGTTTACCCACTAGTCCGGCGTATCCAAATACGGATCTTGCCCCATCTCTTGTTGGAGCTTCTTTCGCTCCTTCTCATGATGAAGCAACACAAACCGGTCTCGCAAATGTCTTCGCTCTACCTTGGCTTGAGCTCGCTTGAGCAAGTTCAAGTAGGTTTGAGGATCCACACCGTTTTGGCCCGCCTTTAGCGCCCGTTCGGCAACGCTAGGACCAAAGCCGGTTTTGATCACCTCATCATCTAGCGACATATACTCACGCACGGTGCCTGGATCGCCCTGCCGGGCACAACGTCCCATCAGCTGGCGATCGATACGGGCCGAGTCGTGTAGTTCTGTGCAGATGACGTGCAGTCCACCCAGCTCACTAACGCCGGGGGGAAGTTTAATATCGGTACCACGGCCGGCCATGTTGGTGGCGACCGTCACTTTGCCAGGTTCACCGGCGCGAGCCACGATTTCCGCTTCAGTAGCGACTTCGTGAGCATTGAGCACCTGGTGAGGAATGCCGGCATCGGTAAGTTGCCGCGAAAGGATCTGCGACTTGTCGATGGAACGCGTACCAACCAGGATCGGGCGTCCCTTCAGATAGAGCTCGCGAACTTCGGCAACAATCGCTTGCCACTTGGCCTGCTCGTTAGCAAAGACCTTGGCGGGCAAGCGGACACGTTGATTCTGTCGATTGGTAGGGACAGGAATGACCCGCATCTTGTAGACCTTGCGGAACTCACGCTCGGCCGACATGGCCGTACCGGTCATGCCGGCAAGGTGCTTGTAACGCAAGAACAAATCTTGAACGGTAATGCGTGCAGCCTGGCCCGTAGGAACGGAGATCTCGATTTGCTCTTTGGCTTCTACCGCTTGGTGAATGCCGTCGCGCCACTTCCGCCCTTCGGCCAAACGACCGGTGTTTTCATCGACGATAACGATCTCGCCATCGTTGACGACATACTGTTGGTCGCGGTGATAGTCGCGCTCGACCTTGATTGCTCGTTCAATGTATTGATAAAGATCAACCAAGCCTGCCGTTGAGAGGATATCTGGCTTGGGGAGGGCACGCAGCAATTGACGCCCGGCCGCGGTAAGTTCGACCTTTTTGTCGTCGTGATCGTAGGTGTAATGTTCGTCTTCGGTGAAGCGACCGGTTTGCGTCGAGCTCCAGGCGTACATGGTGATCATCTTTTCGATCGCCTTGTCTCCTAGCGAACCGATGATCAGCGGCGTACGTGCTTCATCAATGAGAATACTGTCGGCCTCATCCACGAGGCAGAAGTGCGAGCCGCGCTGAACCGGCTTTTCACTGTTGGTATCGGCCGAAACCGAAGTCATCTCTCCCAACAAGCTGGAACGGAGCATTCCTAGTTGTCGCAAAAGCAGGCGATCACGCAGAAAGTCAAAGCCGAACTCTTTTGCGGTGCCGTAGGTGATGTCGCAAGCGTAGTTGGGACGGCGTTCATCCGATTTTTGATCGGTAAGGATCACGCCAACGGTCAAACCCAGCACTTCAAAGACAGGACGCATGAGCTTGGCATCGCGTTCGGCCAAGTAATCATTCACCGTGGCTACGTGCGAACCTTTTCCCATGAGCGAATGCAAATAGGTTGGCAAGGTTGCGGTAAGGGTTTTGCCTTCGCCCGTTTCCATCTCAGCAATACAGCCGTGAAACAGCGCAATGCCACCAATCATTTGTACGTCGAAGTGGCGCAGGCCAATCGTCCGGCGAGCTGCTTCGCGAACCAGCGCATAACCTTCGGGCAATAGAGAGGAGAGGGTCTCTCCACTTTTGGCGCGGTACTTCAGCGAAAGGCTGCGTTTCTTGAGTTCCTTATCCCCTTCGTTTTGCAACGTTGGTTCAAAGGCGGCAATCTGCGGCAGGACTTTTCCCCACTGCGCAAGACGACGCTGAATCGGCCCGCCCACAAGGGCCAGCAGATCACCCTGCCATCCAGTTGGAATGCCGTTCACCGTTGCCAAGCCAAACTCCTCTATGTACTTACGTTCCGCCGTACTAAAGACGTGCCAGTCGCTTCATCAGTTCCTAGGTAGTCGGTTTCACGTGTGGTTTCCGCCAAAGTAACCGAGTTATTCCACCACCCTAAGTCATCGAGCGGGGCAAATCAGCCGGGGAAACCCCTTCCCGAAAACTACTGGAACCTGGAGGAATCTACGTCCTAATTTAGGGCGAGGACGACCGTTGCAAAAAAGCAACCTGCTCAATGCGGATTGCAACCTTTGTGGAGATTTCGCTACCTGCGACAGCCGGCGTATTCGTTACACAACTGCCAAAATAGGGATACCCCACGTGGGTAGATAAAGTAAAGCAACCCTCGTACCAAATCGTGGCCTTGGTAGGTGCTATACGTGCTCAGCAAGGCAGCAAGATCGTTAAAGCCGATACTTTTGATTTATCTTCACTGACTGATACTGCCGAAAAAGTGGAGGACACCAGAGCGCGGGCTCGAAGCGTAAATTCTACGAAGACTACGCAGTCCTCCAAACCGCTTTGAGCTTCCGATTGCCTGCGGTGTAAATGGCGAAAATAGACAAACTTTTCCGTTTCTAGCGATTCCTCTGGAATTTCCGTGCGCAACGGACGATTCCTTTGTGGGGTGGTGCGGAAGGCTTTTTCCTGCAAGACGAGTTGGGTCATGCTCAGCACACGATTTCTCCTGGCGGCAACTTTGGCTTTGGCAGCTGGCATGCCCTTTACGGGAAATGCCCAGGAACCAAGTCCTACACCGGCTCAGCCATTGCCATTTGGTGCAGCACAACCATCGGGTCCGATGGAACCGGCAGGCCCCCCTATGAACCCCATGGCAGGGGGAATGGGTGGCGGCTCGGAATACATGGTTTACGATGACCCGGTTAACCGGTTCAACGTTTGGGGAAGCGCTGACTTCCTGATGTGGTGGACCCAGGGAAGCCATGTTCCTGCCTTGGTCAACACGGCCGACCCCGGAACCCCACGTAACAGCTTGGGCGTTCCGATTGCAGCGGTGAACGGCCAGCCAACCACGCATACGCTCTACGGAAACGGACAAGTTGGCCAAAACATGCAGACCGGTGGTCGCGTGACGTTTGGCAAGTGGATTGATCCTGAGCAAACGGCTGGCGTTGGACTTCGTTACTATGCTTTGGCTGGTGGCGGTTCGACGGGCTCGTTTACTTCGGTCGCGGGTGCCCCGATCATCGGCCTGCCGTTCTTCAATGAAGGCATTGGCTTTGAAGATGCCCTGCTGGTTGGCTATCCCAACGTATCGGAAGGAACTGTCACGGTTGAGCAAAAGCTAGACTTCACTGCGGCAGAAGCTTTCGGCCGCTTGATGATGGAACAGTCGGGAAGTGGTCGAGTTGACTTGATCGCTGGCTATCATTTTGCTCGCCTTGATGATCGCATCCAGATGAACAGCCTGATCAACGGCCTGGGGGGCTTGGCTGGAACGACCTTCGATATCCAAGATCGCTTTAAGACAACGAATGAATTCCACGGCGGCCAGATTGGTCTGTTGGGTGAACGTCATAGCGGGCGTGTCTCGCTCAACGGCCTTGCCAAGGTGAGCTTTGGAAGCAACCATCAAACGGTTGATATTTCCGGGCGTCAAATCATCACGGCTGGCGTCTCGCCACCGACCAATGTTAACGGCGGCCTGTACGCTCAAGGAACGAACATTGGTTCCTACAACCGTGATCGCTTCACCGCGATTCCAGAAATCAATGCCAACTTGGTGTTCCACTGCACCCGTCGCTTTGACTTCACCATGGGTTACACCGGCATCTTGCTGACGAACGTCTTGGTGGCTGGTGACCAGATCGATCACAATGTGAACCTATCGCAGCAGTCGGGTCCGCTGGTGGGCCCTGCCCGTCCTGCGTTCCAGTTCAATGACCGCAGCTACTGGATCCAAGGTATGAACTTCGGTGTGAACTTCACCTTCTAAACGAAGGTAAGCATCCTCAAAAAAACAGAAGCCACGCTAGAAAAACTAGCGTGGCTTTTTTCTGCGCGGATGGTTTTGCCAGGATCAATCCTGGCCTACGTTCTTAGCTGCGAGGGACGATGCGGTCCTTGCCGACCCAAGCACGCAGGACTTCGGGGACGAGGATGGAACCGTCTTCTTGCTGGTAGTTTTCAATCACGGCAATTAGCGCACGGCTGATAGCGATAGCGGTGCCGTTGAGGGTGTGGACGAAGTGCGTTCCCTTTTCACCCTTACGCTTGTAACGGGTATTGAGGCGACGGGCTTGGTAGTCGGTGCAATTGCTGGTGCTGGTAACTTCGCCGTATTCGCCTGCGGTACCACGACCTGGCATCCAGGCTTCAAGATCGAACTTGCGATAGGCAGGGCCACCCAGATCGCCCGAAGCGGTATCAATCACACGATAAGGGACGCCCAGACCATCGAACAGCTCGCATTCGATTTCTAGCAGTTCGGCCAGCATGGCCTCGCTTTGCTCTGGCGTGGTGAAGGCGAACATTTCGACCTTCGTGAACTGGTGAACGCGGTAAATGCCACGGGTGGCTTTGCCAGCTGCGCCGGCTTCGGTACGGAAGCAGTGGCTAATGCCGCACAGCTTGATCGGAAGCTTTTCTTCTTCCACGATCAGGCCCGAGTACATGCCCCCCAGCGTGATTTCGGCGGTGCCGACGAGGCAGAGGTCGGTATTGGCAACGCTGTAGATTTGTGTCTCGTTGCCGCGTGGGTTAAAGCCGATGCCGATGAGGATGTCTTCGCGGGCCAGGTCAGGCGTGGTGGTAGGAACGAAGCCGCGTCCCATCAAAAGTGACAATGCATAGCGCTGCAAAGCCAAGTCCAGTAGCACGCAGTCATTCTTGAGGAAGTAGAAGCCGTGGCCGGTCGTGCGAGCGCCGGCTTCGAAGTCAAACAGTTCGAGCTTCTCGCCAAGTTGCACATGATCGAGGGCCTTGAAGCCAAGTGGCTTGATCGGCGTCTTGCCGAGCTTGATCTCGACGCTGTCCGCCTCGCTGCCCGTCGGCGCGGAAGGGTGCGTCATGTTGGGAATGTGCAACTGCAGTGCAAGGATCTCGGACTCAAGTTGGTCATGAGCCTTTTGAGCAGCTTCTTTGGCATCCCGCAGGCGACGCCCTTCTTCCTTGCGAGCTTCACGCTCGGCAGGGTCTTTGGCACCACCAATGGTTTTGGCAACTTCGTTCCCTTGGCGGTTGAGCTCTTCCACTTCCTGCATCCGAGCACGACGCTGAGCTTCGAGCGAAACCATCAAGTCGATATCACAAGTCACGCCCCGGTGGACGCAGTTTTGCTTCACTTGCTCGGAATTTTCCACAATGAATTTACGATCTAGCATCCGCGTCGTTCCCGCATCAAGTAACAGTGAGTAATGAAAGCCCTAAGTAAACGTAGTCGCCCTGAAATTTAGGGCTTGGTGATTTTGCTAAGCTCTTGCCAGAGGAAGGCGCTCGACTTGATCCCACGATGGAAGTCCGCCAAGCAGAACTTTTCGTTGGGACTGTGCGTGTTGTCATCATCGAGCCCCCAGCCCAAGAGGAGCGTGTCAACGCCCAGCTTTTGAGCGAAGGTGGTGACAATGGGAATCGAGCCCCCTTCGCGAATCAGAACCGGCGCTGTGCCAAAGCCTTGCTGGATCGCCTTTGCAGCGGCCGACATGTAGGGGCTTTCCAGCGGCACGGCAGCAGCACCTGCGCCGTGCAGATCGATCAGTTCGAGCTTGATGCCGGGCGGGCATAAGGATTCTAAAAACTTGGTGAGGGACTGGGTGATCTTTTGTGGGTCTTGCTTGGGGACCAAGCGGAAGCTGAACTTGGCACCGGCGCGAGCAGGAAGAACCGTTTTGGCCCCTTCGCCCTGATAGCCACTCCACAGGCCGTTGATATCGCAGGTCGGACGTCCCCAGCGGCGCTCCAGCGTGGTGTAGCCCGCTTCGCCGGTAACACCAGTCACGCCGATTTGATCCATGAAGGCTTGTTCTTTGAAGGGCAAGCTTCCAAGCTGCTTTCGCTCTTGATCGGAGAGTGGGACCACTTCGTCATAGAAGCCGGGAACAGCGATGCGACCTTCGGAGTCAACCAGCTGCGCCAAAATCTTGACGAGGGCATTCGCAGGATTGGTCACCGCGCCACCGAACGTGCCGCTGTGCAAATCTTGCTTAGGACCGGTGAGGCGGACTTCGTAATAGGCTATGCCGCGCAGGCCGTACGTGATGGCAGGTTGGCCAGGAGCAAACTGCGACGTGTCACTGATGACGATGATATCGCAGGCGAGCTTGGACTTGGACTCAGGCAGATTCAAATAGTGATGGATGCCAACACCGCCGGACTCTTCTTCCCCTTCGATGAGGAACTTGAGTTTGACAGGCAACTTGCCGACAGTCTTTAGCCAAGCCTGGGCGCTGAGCAAGTGCGTGATCATTTGACCTTTGTCATCGGTCGCGCCGCGAGCATGGATGTTGCCATTGCGGATCGAAGGCTCAAACGGCGGAGTGAGCCATTCGTTTAGCGGATCTGGGGGCTGCACATCGTAGTGGCCGTAGACGAGGACCGTCGGTGCGCCAGGAACATCGGGCGATTCGGCATAGACGAGGGGTTGGCCGGGAGTTTCGATTATCTCGGTTTGCAGGCCCATGCCCTTGAGCAGGTCGTATACCCAATTGGCCGCCTGACGGCATTGGGGGTGGAAGGCGGGATCGGCGCTGACGCTGGCGATGCGCAGCAATTCGATCAGGCTGTTTTCAAAGGCCTTTTGTTGCTGCTTCAGGTAATCTTCGATGGGGGCCAACGTCATGGGGATGCTCAAATCGGAGGAATCGCATAACCCTAGTTCTGACAAGGGCTTAGCGGGATACGGCCTGGGGCCCGAATTCACTCAACCCGCTAATATAATGCGGATGCGAAGGCTCGCCTATTCCGGTTGGGGCACCAGAAAGACGGTGCCGAGTTCACGAAGAAGCTCGTTTGCTGCGCTGGTTTACCTTTATTCGGCGGGGCAATTACGCAATGACGACGTGCCCTTCACTGGTGTTGCGAACCAAGTGATTGTCGATAACCGTCAGTGAGAAACCCAGCACTATGGCTTTCTTGGTGGCCGTTCAAAGCGCATCAAGGCCCGCCAAGATGGCACCTTCATCCGCGCCGAATGGTTCGGATTCTGTGATGACAATAAGAATTCGCAGGCCGAAATCGCTTTAGTTCATTGAACTTACGACATATTGTGATGGCAAAGCGAGTGACTTGAGAGAGGGGGCGTTTGACTTGACTTTCCATGGCCAAGGTACTGTAATGAACGGGTCGGCCCTGTAGGAAGGCCGGGCAAAACTGGCCAGGGTGCCAAGCGTTTGCTAGGTTCGACTCTTAAGGAAGGGACTTTTGCGTGTCCGAAGAAGGCCAAGCTGCTGCCGCAGTGGCAGAACCCGAGGTCGAGGAAAAGACCGCGGGCAAGAAGAAGCCGAAGCGACAGCCCCGCTACCACGTCATCCTGTGGAATGACGAGGACCATAGCTACGAGTACGTCATTAAGATGATGCAGGAGCTTTTCGGCCACGGGGAAGCTGCTGGCTATAAAATTGCGAAGGAAGTCGATTCGCAAGGGAAGGCCATCTGCATGACCACCACCTTGGAACGGGCCGAACTGAAGCGGGATCAGATCCACGCTTATGGCAAAGACAAACTGATTGCACGTTGCAAAGGTTCGATGGCTTCTACCATTGAACCCGAGGCGTAGTGACTTAAGCATTTTCCCTTTTGAGCAATTCGAACGAAGCGGCGACCCGCTTTTGCGGGGCTCACCTTTTCAGAACGTAAGATCGCTGCATGCCTGCCAAGCTCAAAACGGTTACTCTCGGCTGTAAGGTCAACCAGTACGAGACCGAGTATGTTCGCGAGGGACTGCTCTCGATCGGCTATGAAGATGCGCAAGAGGTCGATCAAGCGGACCTGTGCATAGTGAATACCTGCACGGTTACCAATGAAGGGGATAGCAAAAGCCGCTACACCATTCGCAAACTGGCCCGTGAAAACCCCGATTCACGCATTGTGGTGATGGGCTGTTATGCCACACGTGCGCCAGAAGAAGTGGCGCAGCTGCCCAATGTTGTTGAGGTGGTGACCGACAAGCGAGAGCTGCCGGATTTGCTGGGGCGATTTGGCGTCATCGACATTCCGACCGGGATTTCTCGGTTTGGAACGCGTCACCGGGCCTATATCAAAGTGCAAGATGGCTGCATGCTGCGGTGCAGTTACTGTATTATCCCGCATGTAAGGCCGAACCTGATTAGCCGTCCTGTGCAGCATATTTTGGATGAAGCGCGACGGCTGGTTGATAATGGCTATCGTGAACTGATCCTGACGGGCGTGCACCTGGGGCACTACGGCGTCGAGGGGAACTGGAACAAGCCCAAGGAAGAATGGCTGCGGCTTTCGCACCTGGTGAGGCAGCTGGCAAAACTGCCTGGCGATTTTCGGATTCGGCTGTCTAGTATTGAAGCAACCGAAGTGACGCGCGAACTGATCGGCGTGATGGCAGAGTTTCCTGAGAAGGTCGCGCCGCACTTGCACATCTGTTTGCAAAGTGGCAGCGATAGTGTTTTGCGCCGGATGCGGCGTCGCTGGGGAAGTCGACTGTTCATTGATCGCTGCCAACTGCTGCGCGACACACTCGACAACCCGGCCATTACCACCGACATCATTGTGGGATTTCCGGGAGAGACGGAAGAAGAGTTTGAGGCGAGCATCAACGTCTCTCGCGCTTGCGGCTTTTCGAAGATCCACATCTTTCCGTTCAGCGCTCGTAAAGGAACGCCGGCCGCCACCTATGCGGAGCCGATTTCGCAGGGGCTGAAGGATGAACGCCTGCAACGATTGACCGAAGTGGAAACGGAACTGCGCGACGCGTACCATCGGTCGCTACTGGGACGCGAGCTTTCGATTTTGGTGGAGGGAGCGCTACAGCCGGCGAGCGCTCCGGGGGGCTTTGCGACGGTGCAAGGAACCGCGTGTCGGTATGCCCAGGTGGTGGCCGCAGCACCGCCCGAAACGGTCAACTATCTGACGAAGGTCCGGGCGACGAGCCTGCTGAACCACCAAATTCAGGCGGAATGGCTGCCGGCCTAACGACGTGTCCCGTCAATCAGTGCTCACGCAACTCCTTGCCCACTATAGACTTACAAAACCTTCGATTTTAGCCAAATGTCTAGTCGATATATTGCGATATATTAATAACTAGAGGTAACAAGATGTCTACAAAAACGTCCACCACGCCATCGCCCATCAAACTGACCCCTTTGCCCGCACTGGAACAGGCAGCGGAGTGTCTGAAGACGCTTGCGCACCCGCATCGCTTGCGGATCGTGCAGATGCTGCTGCAGGGGCGTTACACCGTGGGCGAACTCGCCGAGGCTTGCGAAATTCCAAGCCATATGGCGTCGGAGCATTTGCGGCTGATGCAGCGCTGCGGCTTTTTGACCATGGAGAAAGATGGACGGAAGGTCTATTACCAAGTTGCGGAAAAGCACTTGGCAAACATCTTGGCCTGCATCGAAGCTCGGTTCGGCGGCCAACCTCAATAGATTCTCCTCTCGGTTCGTGCAGAAAAGGATTCTTACAATGAGCATTACTACGATTAGCCCGGCCAAGCTGGCGGAAATCTGCAAAAGTGGAAAGTCGATTGACCTGATCGACGTGCGCACTCCGGTGGAGTTTCGCGAAGTGCATTTGGAGATTGCGAAGAATGTACCGCTAGATCAACTAGATGCCGCAGCAGTTGCGAAAGCTCACGCAGATTCGAGCGAGCCGATCTATGTCATCTGCCGATCCGGCAGCCGTGGCAAAACCGCTTGCGACAAGTTCCTGCAAGCTGGCTTTACCAATGTGGTGAATGTCGAAGGGGGAACATTGGCTGCACTGGATTGCGGGCTGGGTGTGGTACGGGGAAAGAAGGCAATGTCCCTGGAGCGCCAGGTGCGAATTGCTGCTGGCTTTCTTGTCTTTTCCGGCGTGATGCTGGGGACGTTTGTGCATCCGTGGTTTTACGCCTTGTCGGGCTTTGTGGGTGCGGGGCTGATGTTTGCAGGCATCACCGACACCTGTGCCATGGGGATGCTGATTGCCAAAATGCCCTGGAACCAAGTTCGCTAGTCATCCATCGATGGGTGATGAAGCAGAGCTGGTGAAATACTTCTTTGATGATGCTGCGGTGAAGGGATTCGTGCGATGAAACTGCTAATTGTGGGTGGCGTGGCTGGCGGTGCGTCTGCAGCGACCCGGTTTCGGCGTCTTTCGGAAGATTCGCACATCGTGCTGTTTGAACGTGGCCCCGATGTATCGTTTGCCAATTGCGGCCTGCCCTACTATGTGGGTGGCGAAATTGCCGAGCGTGGCAAGTTGCTGGTCACCACGCCGCAGCGACTGCGCGAGCGATTTAATCTGGATGTGAGAACGCAGTCCTCCGTAGAAGCCATTGATCGCCAAGCCAAAAAGGTGACGGTCCACAATTTGGCCACGGGGGAGAAGTATGAAGAGAGCTATGACAAGCTAATCTTGGCGCCGGGAGCGGCGCCGCTGCGTCCACCACTTTCCGGGCTGGATTTGCCGGGGATTCATACGCTGCGCAACTTGGGGGATGTGGACCGCATCAAAGCCAAGGTTGATGAGGGGATTGCCTCGGCCGTGGTGATTGGTGCCGGCTTCATTGGCCTAGAGCTGGTAGAGAATTTTGTCAAACGTGGCGTCGCCACGACGGTAGTAGAGCTGCAAGATCAGGTGCTTCCCCCGTTTGATAAAGAGATGACCACACCGATTCTGGAACGACTAGCAGCCAAGGGAGTTGATGTTCGCCTGAGCCAGTCGGCCGAAGGGTTTGAGCAGTCTCCTGAAGGCATTGTGGTAAAGCTGAAATCGGGAGAGCGATTGACCGCAGGGCTGGTGATTTTAGGGGTGGGTGTTCGCCCCGAAAACAAGCTCGCCGTTGATGCGGGCCTAGAAGTGGGGCCACGAGGGGGCGTTCGCGTCAATGCTTCCATGCAGACAAGCGATCCCCATATTTATGCCGTAGGCGACGTGATTGAAGTGAAGGACTTTGTGTCGGGCGATGCGACGCAGGTTCCTTTGGCAGGGCCGGCCAATCGGCAAGGGCGTTTGGCAGCCGATCATATTGCCGGAAGAAAGACGAGCTATCGCGGTACCCAGGGAACGGCGATTGTGGGAGTGTTTGGTTGCACGGCTGCTATGACGGGCTCTTCAGAAAAGGTTTTACGCCGCTCTGGGAAAGACTTTCGCAAGATATACATCCATCCGGCCAACCATGCGGGGTATTACCCTGGCGCGCAAGGGATGAGTTTGAAGCTGCTATTCGAGCCCCTTACTGGAACGATTTTGGGGGCTCAAGCAGTCGGTGGTGAAGGAGTCGACAAGCGGATTGACGTTGTGGCAGTGGCGATTCAGGCAGGCCTAACTGTTTTCGATCTGGAAGAGACCGAACTGTGCTATGCGCCGCAATATGGGTCGGCCAAGGACCCGATCAACATGGCCGGGTTTGTGGCGAGTGGCCTACTGCGGGGCGATCATCCGCAGATGGATATTGAGTCGTACTTGGCAATGCCTGCCGAACAACGGCCGCTATTGATTGATGTGCGGATGGCTAGTGAGTTTGCTGCAGGCCAGATTCCGGGAGCAATCAACGTTCCCGTTGATGAATTGCGGGGACGGCTGGCCGAGTTGCCCAAGGAGAAGCCGATTGCCGTGTATTGCCAAGTAGGACAGCGGGGCTATTTAGCGACTCGCATCTTGCGTCAGCATGGTTTTGATGCGGTGAATATCGGCGGCGGGTACAAGACCTATCGTCTGTTTGTACCGGGCAAATAGTTTTTTCGCGCGGCAATACTTAACATCATGCGCGGTGCAAACGCATGATCTTCCAGCCTTCAAACCACAGGATGCTAACCAGTCCTCCTGCCAGGCAAAGCAGAATGTCGTCGAGATGCAACTGCGAGAAGTGAAACAGTTTTTGCAGAACTGGGACGTATAGCGTCAGCCCTAGAAACGCGATGGCGCCGCCAATCACGCCCCACAGGGCTACATTTGGCGTGCGAAGGGTCGACCATACAGTGCGAGACCAGGAACGATTCACAAAGATCAGCCCCAGGTTGGCCACCACCAAGGTAGTAAAGCTTAGGGCGACGGCATCTTCGGCATCGTGCCAACCTAGCAGGGCAGCCAAATAAACGGCGAGCACAATCAGCAGAACGCTTAACCCCTGCAGCAGGCCGAGGCCCAAAATGTTTCGCCCAAACAGGAGTGAATTGGGGTTGCGCGGCGGACGCTGCATGACGTCTTCTTCTTCGGGCTCTGCCTCGAAGACGATGGAACAAGCAGGATCGATTACAAGTTCTAAAAAGAGGATGTGAACGGGACTGAGGGCGAGTGGCCAGCCAAATATCACAGGCAACAACGACATTCCTGCAATCGGAACATGCACCGCCACGATGTAGGTCATCGCCTTTTGGAGATGGTCAAAAATGCGCCGTCCCATCCGCACCGATTTGACAATCGAAGCAAAATCATCATCAAGCAGCACCAGGGAAGCAGCCTCACGGGCCACATCGGTACCACGGCCTCCCATTGCAATTCCAATGTGTGCGGCCTTCAGGGCGGGGGCATCGTTTACACCGTCGCCCGTCATGGCAACGATCTCACCATTGGACTTGAGCGCGTTTACTAGGCGGAGCTTTTGTTCGGGCACCATGCGTGCAAAGACGTTCACACGTTTTACCGCTTGGGCGAGTTCTAGTTCGGCCAGTTTTTCTAGGTCGGGGCCGGTCAGGACGTGCTCCAGCGGTGAGATCCCCGCTTGCCGGGCAATGCTGATGGCTGTTGTTGGATGGTCACCCGTGATCATCACCACGCGAATGCCGGCCGCATTGCATTCTTTCACCGCACTGGGGACCGTCTCTCGTACCGGATCGGCCAAGCCGACCAGCCCTAGAAATTCGAAGGTGAAGTCATGCTGTTCGCCGGGCAGGTTTTGCTGCTGGAATGTGCCGCGCGCAACCCCAAGCACGCGCAAGCCCCTGGCCGCCATGGCAGCCACTTGCGTCGCCTGCTGCTGCGTTTGCTCGGTGGATAGATGGCATAAGTCGGCGATGGCCTCAGGCGCACCTTTGGCCGCTAATACATAGTCCGATCCGGTCGGCGATTGCCACACATGCGACAGGGCCAGTAGCGATGGTGACAAAGGATATTCACGGACAAGGGACCAGTCGGCGTGCAGATGTTCCGTCTGGGCCAACTGTTCGTTTCCCAGATCATGAAAAGCCTTTTCCATGGGGTCGAACGGGTCACGCTGACTGGCCAGGATGCCAAACTCGACAATCTCGTGAAACGCTTCGGGAAGGACCTGCCCTTTTGTTGTCTCTAGATCGAGCACTTCCGCTTGAAAGCATAACTGCCGAATCGACATGCGATTCACCGTCAGCGTGCCGGTCTTGTCCACACAAAGCACCGTTGCGGCACCGAGGGTCTCAATCACGGGGACACGCCGGGCGAGAACATTAATCTTGGAAAGACGCCACGCACCCAGGGCCAGAAAAATGGTAAGCACGACCGGAAACTCCTCCGGAAGCATTGCCATAGCCAGCGTAATGCCTGCCAGAAAACCTTGCAGCCAATCGCGTCGCGTCAAGCCAAAAACCACGACAACCACCAAGCAGAGCGAAAGGCCAACGAGGGCAAGCTTGCGCACCAAAATACTAATCTCGGTTTGCAGCTTGGTCGGCTCGGGCTGTAATTCCTGCAAGGCCTTTCCAATCCGGCCGATCTCTGTTTGCATGCCAGTAGAGAGCACGCGAGCCACCCCCTGCCCTTGCACTACTAGCGTGCCCGAAAACACGAATGGAAGATCTTCGCCACCAGGACGCGTCAGCGGTTGCTTGCCATCCCAAACCGACTTGCGTACCGATACCGACTCTCCCGTGAGCAGGGACTCATCGGTTGTTAAGCTGTTGCAGGAGAGCAAGACCGCATCGGCAGGAACGCGATCCCCTTCTGCCAGGATGAGGATGTCTTCTTGAACCACCTCACGGCCGGCGATCCGTTTTCGCTGGCCGTCACGTATGACTAAGGCGCGCGGGCTGGAGAGATCGCGAAGGGCCTCGAGTGCCCGTTCGGTCTTTCGCTCTTGATAGAGTGTGATCCCCAAAACAACGAACACAAACCCCAGCAACATGCAGGCTTCGTCCCAGCTGCCCAATTGCAGGTAGATCAGCCCGCAGGCCAACAGCATCAAAAACATCGGCTCACGAACGACATCCCAAGCGGTTGCCCAAAAGCTACGGGCCTTCGACGAAGGAAGCTCATTAGCCCCTTGCTTCAGCCGGCTGGCGGCCTGCTCGGAAGTGAGTCCCTCGATCGTTTGAATGTCCATGTTGCCGCTTATTTCCATCCTGTAACTTGCGCTGGCCAAAAGGTTTCCGTCCATCATCGGCCAAGCGTTTGGATCGTCGCACATTACCAGGGTCTGGGCAACCGCCGATGCCGTGGGGGGTGTACAGGGAAACGCCAGCAGCGAACGAAAGTGTCTTGCAATTGGCGCGAAACGGCGAACTGTGTGCGTAAAAGGTTTTTCGGGGCGTTTGGGCGAAAAAAGGGGGCGATTCTGCCAAAAAAGGCCGGCAAAGCCTGGCGGTGAAAACGTAAAAAGTGGGGCGAACCTTTATCTGGGACGACAATCCTTATATGATGACAGAGTCATTACACGGGGGCGCACCGGATTCGACCGGATGGCTGAAGTGAGAGTGGCGTGCCGTGGTTGATCAGTTGGCCACGTTAAAAGCTGATCACAATGTTACGTGCCGAGAGCAATCTCGCCCTTGCTGCCTAATTAAGCGGTAAGCGGAGAATGGGACCTTAGCCGGAGAGGACCCACGATCCGTCACTAAATCCGGACCACCGCAGGTCACGTCGGGTACGCCAGCGGTTAGAAAAGTTCCTGTCTAGCGGCACAAGAAGTCCGGCACTGGACGTCTTGAGCAGCGAAATACAAATCAGTGACTACGCACGTAGAAGCCTTCATGGAATCCTCTCGGGACGCGGGTTCGATTCCCGCCGCCTCCATACCCCGGTTTTGCAAGGTATCGCAGTAACACGCAATACTCTGCAAATCCGGGGTTTTTTCGTGCGCGGACTCCTCGGCTTGCGAGGCGATACGCCCTCCTGCGGACATTTGCTACGCCGCTTTCTGCACCGCCTCCATGGCTGGCAAGGGGTTACCTAGCAGCAACTGGAATTCGGCAGGGAGCGAATGCGACTGCTGAGCATTCCACGAATTCAATGCGACTTAGGGCTTGTGCTTCTAGCAACGCTAAATCGAACACCGTTGCATTTGCCGCACTTTCTACTTTGGCCAAGCTAATTGACTTGCCAGCATCTGTTAGTCACACCCGAACTCGGTCGTGAATTAAACAGGCCTCAATGGCCCTCTCAAATGGACAAGCCTGACCGAAAACCATAGCCCTCATCCACAAAACGGTCACAAAAACCACTCACATGCTAATATTTAACCCCTCTTTTGCGCTGTAAACAAACACAAACCACCCCCATTAGGACAGGTAAAGGCAAAATAAAACAGCCAGCGTGTTACCTTTTAACCCAAACAATACCTAGTATTAGCGTTACCACTAGTCTACTTTGTCAGGCATCCTCCCACCACACGAGCTCAGCCCAACGTAATAGCTCAGCCCACCTTACGAGCTCGCCAACCAATCAGACTCAAGGAATTCCACATGTTAAAGTCGCTTCGCTCTCGGGCATCCAAAAAGGTCCGATCACGCCAACTCTTGAAGGCGTCGCGCCGCCCGCGGCTAGAACAACTCGAACTGCGAGCGATGATGGCCTGCGATGGTTTTACTACGTTTACCCAGGGGGGATGGGGAGCCGATCCGAACGGTGGCAACGCAGGGGTATACCTACATAGCAATTTTACGGCAGCCTTTCCCAATGGTGTGCAGATCGGTAGCCAAACTGCGGGTGCGGCCAGCGATTCCGTCGTAACTGCCGGCAACCAAGCGGCGAAGTTCACCTCTGCTCAGGCAATCACAAATTGGCTGCCGCACGGCGGTCCCTCAGGTGCTCTGGGTGGCGATACCGTTAACCCATTGCTTGGCTCTGCTCCCGATGACGGAACATTAGCAGGCCAAACCCTAGCGTTGTCGCTGAATGTTGGCTTCGACCTGTACGACGCGAATTTTTCCGAGAGCACCGTCCATCTCAAGGATCTTGAGGTGAGTAGTGGACCGTTTGCTGGCCAAACCGTTCAGTTTGTTCTCAATACGGCCAATGCGATTCTGAGCGGAATCACCAATACCGGTTACTCTGCAGCTGAGGCCAACACAGCCGCAACAGCCATTAATCAGAACTTTGACAATGGCGATAGGGATCTGGGGTACCTCGACGACGATTGCATCGAAGATTCGCCGTTGTTCGTCGCACTTTCCGGCCGCAAGTTTGAGGATCTGAACGGCAACGGCGCGGATGATAGCGATCCTGGCATCGCCAACTGGCAAATCAGCGTATGGCTTGACAGCAACGGCAATAGTACGCACGAAGCGGAAGAGACGCACGTCGTCACGACCAATCTAGACGGCGATTGGACCTTCGCTGAGGAAGTGCCCCATTCCGATCATCCCGTTGCCTGGACCGTATTTGAGATCAATCAGGCAGGCTGGACCCAAACCTACGGCACCGCAGGCTACAGTGGGACCTTCTCTGAGAACGATCGTTTCGAGGCAGGCATCGACTTCGGCAACTTCAAGAACTTCAGTCTTTCCGGCACGAAGTTCGAAGACCGCAACGGTGACGGGCTGACGGCAGGCGATAGCGGTCTGGGGGGCATTACGATCTTCATCGATATGAACGATGATACGATTAGTAACGAAGGGGATGCTACCACCACAACTGCAGCGGACGGAACTTGGTCCTTCAACGGCCTAAGCACCGGCTATGCTGGCAAGAAGGTCCTTGAAGTACTGCCTAGTGGCTACACCCAGACCTTGGGCGCAGCAGGCTATGTCATTACCGGCACCTCGGGCGCCGATCAGACTGGTCTTAACTTTGCCAACTTCAAGAACTTCAATCTCTCGGGCACGAAGTTCGAAGACCACAATGGTGACGGGCTGACGACTGGCGACAGCGGCCTGGGGGGCATCACCATCTTCATTGATATGAACGGTGATACGATTAGCAACGATGGGGCAGGCACCACCACGACGACCGCAGCGGACGGAAGCTGGTCCTTCAACGGCCTAAGCACCGGCTATGCTGGCAAGAAGGTCCTTGAAGTACTGCCTAGTGGCTACACCCAGACCTTGGGCGCAGCAGGCTATGTCATTACCGGCACCTCGGGCGCCGATCAGACTGGTCTTAACTTTGCCAACTTCAAGAACTTCAATCTCTCGGGCACGAAGTTCGAAGACCACAATGGTGACGGGCTGACGACTGGCGACAGCGGCCTGGGGGGCATCACCATCTTCATTGATATGAACGGTGATACGATTAGCAACGATGGGGCAGGCACCACCACGACGACCGCAGCGGACGGAAGCTGGTCCTTCAACGGCCTAGGCACCGGCTATGCCGGCAAGAAGGTCCTTGAAGTACTGCCTAGTGGCTACACCCAGACCTTGGGCGCAGCAGGCTACGCCATTGCCGGCACCTCGGGCGCCGATCAGACTGGCCTTAACTTTGCCAACTTCAAGAACATCAACATCTCCGGTACGAAGTACCAAGACCACAACGGCAACGGCGTTAAGGATGGGGCCGACGGGGCGCTGGGTAACTTCACCTTTATCCTGAATGACAATGGCGACGGTATCGTCAATAACGGTGAAAGGTTTGCCGTGAGTGCCGCAGACGGTACTTGGAGCATTACCAATGTTGGTCCTGGTACTTGGACGATCACTGAGGCCTATGCTGGTGCGAACTGGGTACAAACACAAGGCGAGACGGGGTACAGTGCCGCCGCCTCTAGCGGCGTCAACGCGATTGACCTCATTTTCGGCAACACCGACGTCGGCGTGGAGAATGGCAAGACGATTGGGTTCTGGAGCAATAAGAACGGCCAAGCCCTCATCACCGCATCCGACATCACGGCATTGAATGGATATAATCTCAAGACGGCAACGGGCGCAGATGCTGTGTTCACGAATGCGGCTTCGGTGAAATCCTTCATGCTTGGTGCAACGGCCACGAACATGGCCAACATGCTTTCCGCACAATTGGCGGGCACGGTTCTGAATTTCCGCCATGGGTTCTTCGGCAGCAGCACTTCGATTTACGTCGACGGTACGCTATCGACCTGGGGCGGCAACTCCCAGGGAGTGAACCTGGTGACAAACCTCGATAATGATGGTGATGCCAACAATTCGGACGCGGATGGGCTCGTCAATCAATTCGGGTTCGCGGATATCAATGGTCTGATCGCTGCCGCCAATGCGGAACTGGCAGCCCATGCCAATACCACAAGTGGTTCGACCTTCGACGCTTTCCGGAAGTATCAGGAAGCGTTGAAGATTGCATTCGATGGCATGAATAACAACTTGACGATCTTTGCACTGTAGTTGAACGTTGGTTCAAGGCAAATCGCACAGCGGGCGGGGAACCTGTACTCCTCGCCCGTTTTTTTGCGCTGGTTGATACTTTGACTTCTTCGAAGCCTTCCAACATCGATTATTCCTCGGTGGACGCTCGCGGAATGACAAAGCTAGCAACGCTTGCAGGTCAATTGCTATGCAATAGATAAGTGCCGTGTGATGTGTAGTGATCTCAAAAGTCTGTGATTGGTAACCTATGCGGGGTAGATGAAGAATTTGAAATAAAGTGGAAAGGTATGCCGAATAAGCACAAAAGACATGATGTCTAGGCGGATTTCAGGGAAGAGAAGTTTATGCGTTGCTTTAGCCGGCTTGCTATCGTCTTTCATGTTCTTGTTTTTGTAGGCCTGTCGGGTCTCGTTAGCCGTACGGCGCAGGCCCAGACGTTTGGCGTAGAAGCACATAATGCGCTCATGCCTGCCTCGGGCGGTATGGCGGGTGCCAGCATTGCTCGGCCGCAGGATCTGACTTCGGCGATAAATGGAAACCCGGCCTCCATCACGCAGTTCAGTGGCACTCAATTTATGTTCGGCGGCGCTTGGGCGGAGCCGACTTTCAATTTGAATCAGACAGGGCCGATTCCATTTGCTGGCCCATCGCTAATCGATCCGTTTTCTGCTAAGTCTAGCGCTCCTGGCCTTCCTGGCGGAAATATCGGCGTGACGCAGGAGCTGAGCGCGTACGGCTTGCCAGTGACGCTTGGCATCGGCTTTGTAACCACCAGCGGTGGATTCGTTGATTTCCGCAGCGTTCCTGAAAGCCGTGGGACGAACTCGGGGATGGCGATCTTTTCGTTACCCCTCACCATGGGCCTCCAGGTTTCTGAACGACTATCGCTGGGAGCGAGCGCAGCCTTTGGAATTGCACTGTTCGACGGTCCTTTCGTGGGAACCGGCGGTATGACGCCAGACTACGCTCTGCGTGGCACGCTGGGAGCTAACTATCTTCTGACGGAAGCAACAACCGTCGGTGCCTACTATCAGACGGAACAAACCTTCCGGTTTGACAACGCCTTTATGGTGGGACCGATCGCCTCGGACGTTAACATGCAACTGCCACAGAACCTGGGGTTAGGCATTGGCAATACGTCGCTAATGGATGGGCAACTGCTGGTCTCGGTGGATGTGCTCTACAAGATGTGGGATCAGGCGGACCTCTACAAATCTATCTATAACGACCAGTGGGTCGTACAGTTCGGTACACAGTACACCATGGGGAACTACAAGCTGCGGGCAGGATATGCCTGGGCACAGAATCCCTTGGATTCGGCTCCCGGACCAGACCTCGGCGGCATCATTGAGCCAGGTGGAATTCGGGCGATTCGATATACGCAGGGCTTGCTCGCTATCACCAGCCAACACCGGCTAACAGGGGGCATCGGCGTCACTGATGTTCTTCCCGGTGTAGATATGGACCTCATGGGTGGCGGCATGTTTCGCGACCAACAGCAGCTTGGAGATGCGACCCAAACCTCCATCATGAGCTACTGGCTTGGCTTCGGCATGACTTGGCGGTTCGGACGGGGCTCATGCCATACACCTTGCGATGTGGGCGAAACGTACGAGGAACTCAACTAAGTGCGACGCCAACGTCGTACGGAGAACACCCGGACTAGGTCAGCATGCGTGGCGAAGTCTCATCGAATCGCTGGGGGTGATGTCCAAGCGAGTCGATTGCTGAGGCTTGGCGAAGATCACCGTCTTGTGAGAGGAGCCTCGTGAAATGGAGCCGACAACCTTCCATTTCGCGAGATTCCATTTCACGACAGTCCGCACCCCGTGTGCTTGGTTCGTAGTAGCGATCCTCCTGTTGGTGCAGACGCGTATCGCGCATTCGGAACAGAAAATTCCCGATTCAAGCACAACCAATTCGCGGGTCGACCAACTCGAGCGAAAGTTGCAATCGGTTGTCGAAGAGAACCGTCGGCTGAGCTGAAGAGGTTGATGCGCTAAAGGAGCATGCCAGCTTTCGCCTGCCGGAAGTGCCAGCGGAATCTGAATCGAGCGAATCCCCAGTCGCGATTTCATCCGATTCTGACGTGCCATACCAACCCGCTTATACAACGGGCTATGACAACGGGTTCTTCATTCGTCCAGAGGTTATTGAGGAGTCACCCTTCTCGCTCAAGATCAACAGCCAGACTACCTTTCGTTATTCCGGCTTCGCCCGCGATGCGAATACTTGGACCGACAGTGCCGGGAATATCAATCCGATTTTCAACAGCAGCACCGCCATGATTCCTCGTGGCCGGCTGATCTTCTCCGGTAAGGCCTTCTTGCCGGATCTCTCGTACCTGCTGAACATCGATTACAACACGGTTTCCAACAACCCCATCGGGTTTCGGGCTTACGCCCTCAGCTATAAGTTTAGCCGCGCCTTGGAAATGCATGTTGGGCAGAACAAGGTGCCAGGTAGCCGTGAATGGTTGGCAAGTTCCTGGGATGCTCAGGAAGGTCCTGACCGATCCATGGCGACAACTTTCTTCCGCCCTAGTCTCAGCCAAGGCATCTGGTTTACAGGCGAACCGATCGACCAAGTCTATTACCATGCGATGGTTTCGAACGGTTTTAATACCCTTAATCAAACGCCCAATCAGATCGATAGCCGGATTTGTTTGTCGGAATCGATTTGGTGGGAACCTTGGGGGGAATTTGGGCGAGGCTATTCCGACATCCAGCACCATGAAGATTGGGCGACTCGCATCGGCGCAAGTTTCTCCAACACCAAAGAAGAGGGAAGCCAAGCCAGTGATTTCCCAGAAAACTCCTCTGTACGGCTTTCAGATGGCACGTTGATCACTCAGCTTGGCGCACTGGCTCCCGGAGTAACCATCCAAGGGTACTCTCTGTCGCTGATGGCGGTTGACCTATCCTTCAAATACCAAGGGTTCAGCCTATCTACCGAGATGTACTTTCAGGAACTGTCATCGCTGCAGGGAAGTGGACCACTTCCTATGAGTTCAGTGAGAGCGCATGGCGGTGTCGTGCAGGGAGGCTACTTCATCATTCCACAAAGTGTTGAATGGTATGGTCGTAGCTCATATGTCACCGGCGGCTACGGCTCGGGCACAGAACTTGGCAGCGGCTTCAACTGGTTTATCGTTCCTGGAAAAAGCAACCTGCGATTTACCATGGATGCAGCTTGGCTAGAGAGTTCCCCCGCCGATCAGAATCGAACCGGCTTTGTGGCAGGTCAGACGGGGCTGTTAATTCGCACACAAATCAACATGGCATTTTGAACTAGCAGACTCGCTGAGCTAGATGGGCTTGCAAGCATTTTAGCGAGTGTCGACCGAACCGATTTTACGCTTAATACAGCGACAGTTTTACTTGATGGACCTTATTGCCGAAATGATCGGCGCGGGATGAATATTTGGCGTCGATGAAAAATGCAGTGTCGAGATGGAAACTCGTTTCGAGACTCGACAGCTAGCACAGCGGCCAAGCCAAACGTTCATGAAAGGCAACGGAAATGCTCAATTCGACCCTTCGATACTGCGCACTTGTTGTCGTATCATTGACCTGGTCGCAGTTGGCAACTGCGCAGGATAGTTCCGCAGTCGGTGACATCGAAGCGCCAGAGAGTGGCGAAAGCTTTTCTGTTTCCGACAATGCCGAATACCTCGACAGTTGCGAGTGCGGAAGCGACATCTGGAACCGTTCCACATTAACGGGCGATTGGTTTGGTCGCCGGTCTTGCCTTCAGCAATCTGGAATCACCTTCGCGGGAAGGTCTACGCACTTTGCGTTTGGGGTGAACGGCGGTATCAATGTTGCCCCACCTCCACCGCTGGGCCTGGGCGACACCTTCAAATACACCGGACGTGGCGAATACGATCTGATTTTTGATCTTGAGAAGTTTGGCGGAATGCCTCGCGGGACTTTGCTGGTCCGTGCGGAACACTGGTATGGCCAATACGGAAACGTCACCACGAACGTAGGCTCCCTTTCACCGGCGGTGTTTCCGGCCGCAACCCCTGTTTCGCCCAATGATCCGGGCGTACCGTACATTACGAACTTTGTGGTTACCCAGCCATTGTCCGAAAGGCTGGTACTGTTTGCCGGCAAAAAAGATGTGCTGGGCGCGGCCGATCAGGATGAGTTTGCCGGGGGCGACGGCACGAGCCAGTTTATCAACCAGGCCTTTGTCGCCAACCCAGCATTTCTGCTCGGCTTGCCCTATAGCTCTTTCACGGCCGGTGCGGTGATGCCCAGACAGTGGGGCATGATGAAGACGTTCGTCTATGACCCGCAGGATCGCACCCGAGATTTCTTTCGCTTAGGAGATCTGTTTTCTCAAGGCGTGATTCTCGGAAGCGAAGTATCGGTGAATACCAAATTCTTCGGCAAGAAGGGGGATCACCATGTGGGAGCCATGTGGAAACATGTTCAACTGACCGACCTTCGATTTAATGAGCCACCCCCTGGTGTATACCCCGAGCCGACGGTCCCAGGATTTCCCACCCTCAACGATTCCTACACGATCTACTACGGCTTTGACCAATACTTGGTGCAATACGGGGATAATCCCAATCGTGGGTGTGGGTTGTTTGGGCGTGCCTCCATCAGCGATGGAAATCCAACCCCCGTCAGACACTTCCTCAGCGCGGGCTTGGGAGGCTACAGTCCCGTCGGTCAGCACCGTGGCGATACGTTTGGAATCGGCTGGTACTATGTTGGTGCCAGCAGCCAATTTGGCCCCCTACCGCAAGCCGTTTTTGGACCACGCAACGGAACAGGCGTCGAAGCATTCTACAATTTCCAAATTACGCCTTGGCTAAACATCAGCCCGGATGTTCAGTACATTCGCCCTGAAGCGGGTGCGATTGCCGATGATGCATTCGTTTATGGTGTGCGAGTCAACGCGACGCTGTAATCGCTACGACACTTGTCACTGCCTTTGTGGACTTGTTGAATTCACTCACTTGTCCCGATGCGAAGTGACATTAAACATCAGACCGTGTATTCGCCAGAAGAGTCGGTACAGCGCAGATTGACTACCCTTTTGGGTGAATCCGCTACCGGAAGGAATGGATATTGCAAGTTCTGACCGCGCAAACAAGCGGCCGGACCATTAAGGGCCGGCCGCTTGCAACAACAACCATTCGCAACAGCGAGATCAAACCAAACTATTTGGTCGCCCCGCCCCCCTCTTGGAGTTTCTGCAGGACTTGGTCCAGGTTGAAACTACCGGGCTTTTGACGCGGTGGGAATTCCTTGTAGGTTTCCAAGTGCTGGCTGACGAACGCGACGGCTGGCAACAGCACGAACGCATGGTCTACCCGCCACCGGTTATAGTCCCCTGCCTCGTGGTCGGCCCGCTCGTACGGGTCGGTACGAAGGCAGAATAGCTTTGGAAAACGCAAAGTCACCAAGGGCTCTTGCCAAACATCAAGCCCGTGTGCGCGTTGTTCCATGAACACGACCTTCCAACGGTCGTATCGCAGATTGGCCAAGCTGCCGTCGTCAGTCCAGTAGAAGAACTCGTGACGTGGAGACTCTTTCACTTCGCCGCGGAAATACGGGATCAGGTTATAGCCGTCGACGTGCACCTTGTAGTCTCTGCCATTCGCGGAGTGCCCCTTCATCAGCTTTTCCTTGATGTCTGGCTCACCGGCCGCTGTCAGCAATGTTTGCAGCATGTCTTCATGCGAGCAAATGCCGTTGAAGACCGAACCTGGCTTGATCACGCCAGGCCAGCGGATCACACAAGGAACCCGGTAGCCACCTTCCCAGTTCGAATTCTTTTCATTGCGAAACGGCGTGCTGCCGCCGTCTGGCCACGAGAAGCACTCGGCACCGTTGTCAGTCGAATACATCACGATCGTATTGTCGGCAACGCCAAGCTTATCAAGCTTGTCAAGCACTTGACCGACGTGACCATCATGTTCCACCATGCCGTCTGCATAAACGCCCAAGCCCGTCTTCCCCTCCGACTCCTTCTTCAAGTGAGTCCAGATGTGCATACGAGTGGAGTTCCACCAGAGGAAGAACGGCTTGTCAGCCTTGACCGCACGGTCGATGAAGTCCAGTGCACCCTTGGTGACTTCTTCATCGACGGTCTTCATCCGCTCAATCGTCAACGGACCGGTGTCCGTGATCTTTCCGCCAGCGAACGACTTGATGACCCCGCGAGGACCAAACGCCTTCTTCAGCGCAGGATTCTTGAAGTAATCGGGATGCTCCGGCTCTTGTTCGGCATTCAGGTGATAAAGGTTACCGTAGAATTCGTCAAAGCCGTGATTGGTAGGCAGGTGCTCATCCCGGTCACCCAGGTGATTCTTGCCGTACTGAGCGGTCATGTAACCATGATTCTTCAACAACCCTGGAATGGTTGGATCCTTTTCGGACAACCCTTCCTTCGCCCCTGGCAAGCCGACTTTTAGCAAGCCGGTGCGGAATGGGCTTTGGCCGGTAATGAAAGCCGCCCGTCCTGCCGTGCACGACTGCTGACCGTACCAATCGGTGAACAACCCACCTTCCTTGGCCAATCGATCGATGTTCGGCGTGTTATAGCCCATCATCCCACGGTTGTAGGCGCTTGAGTTGTTCCAGCCGATGTCATCGCCCCAGATGATGCAGATGTTTGGCTTCTTGCCGGCCTGCAATGCGTTGACGGCGACCGTCTGGTTGTGGCGAGCCAAAGCCTGCTCTTCCGAACGGCTAAGACCTTTCGAACTGGCGCCAATTGCATTCAGATCGTCAGAGACAGATCCTTGCTGCGTCGCCGAGGGGGCCGCGTTCAACGGCCTTTCGATTTGGCTCAAGGCGACGATGTACCCCAAGGCGGCGCCGATGGCGACCGTCCATAGGGATTTAGAATACCAACTTGTCAACTTCATAGACTCTCTCCTGGGGGTAACTAAGAACACAAACTTTATTCGGACAACGAGACATCGCTGGTGCCTCGTTTCGCGACCGCTTTTGCAGATTTGAAAGACTGAAAAATCACCGTGCGACATCCCGGTGTCTGGTTTACTGCCATGTCTGGCACTGGGCCGGTAGCGCGAGCATTAGCTTTTGTTACGAGGACGCGATGAGCAGGCTGCGCTTCAGACCTGTCACGCGTGAGCCAATTTGCAGCAACGCATGCGCTAACCCCGAACAGCAGAAGTCCGGTCCAGCAAAACCAAACGGGTTTGCCTACTTCGGGATTTGAAATGCTCCCGGCATTCGCTTTCTTCATTCGCGTTGCCTTAAGCATTGTTTACACTTTCGGACTTTTTGACAAAACAAACCGTTGGCTTTAGGCACCAGCAAGAATGCATAACGTCATTTCATGCAGGCAGTAATTAGGTAACATGCATTCAGCGGCCAATGACCTTACTCGCGCTGCCCATCATGGAACGATGCTGGAGAGGCGATCCACTTTGCAATCACCAGTAATGGCTGGTGTCGCCTAAATGCCTTCCCCATGTTTGGCGGATGGTCGAACGACCGATGAAAAGTCACCAAGTGTTGGGGAAACCAGCTTCTTTGCTTTCCCTCAGAATATGTCTATTCCGTTAGAAAGGGGATAGATATGTGACAAATTCACCCCCCAACGGCCCAACCCTTACTCCTTCTCCATGGCGGTTTTTGAGGGCTGAGAAAGAGGCGCAATACAGATGACAAACTCTGCATGCGAGGTTGTTGATGCGAAGACTACCCAAACAGTGCCATAAGTGTGCACGCCGTGCACAACCTGCACAGTTTGCACACTGTGCACATCGTTCTTCGACACGACCCTAAGCTTTTTTACTTTCACACAAAGCTTGACACATGTATCAATTCCTGATGCCAGCCGATGGCCTCGACAATAAACAGTTCGAAGAATTATTCCGTGATCAAGCGGAGACGCTGTTAAAGCGCGGCTATTCAGTAGCGCTGCTAAAAGAAGATGTCCTTCAAGATGGCCAACCACTACGCGGAATTATGGCCAACGCGACGATTGTCTATCGTGGCTGGATGCTGAAGCTGAATGAATACGCCCTGCTCGACGCTGCCGTGACAGCGGCAGGGGCAAGATTGCTAACTCCGCCATCTTTGTACGCACTTACCCACCATCTTCCGAACTGGTATCCACTCCTCCGCGATTACACGGCCGAGACAGTGTCGATCTCTAACCCGGCAGAACTTCTTGGCATGGTCGAACAACTGGGTTGGGACGGCTACTTCCTTAAGGACTTTGTAAAGTCCCTCAAAGTGGATGGCGGTTCAATCGTACGTACCCCGGATCAAGCGAAACGGTGGGTAGAAAGGATGCTGGAGTATCGTGACGAACTGGAAGGAGGCATTTGTCTACGTCGGGTCGAAGACTTCCTGCCAGATTCCGAATGCCGATACTTTGTTTTACAGTGGGTCCCTCACGCTCCAGATGATCGCCCGATTCCAACGCCAGTTCAAGTCGCAGCGCAGCGTGTTCACAGCCCCTTCTTTACCGTGGACACGGCCATGACGACTTCCGGATCCGAACGAATCGTCGAATTGGGTGACGGGCAAGTGTCGGACCTCGTCGGCTGGACTGCCGAACGATTTGCTCAGCTATGGCCAGCGGGGAATTAGCCAAACGTCGCTGATCACGTTTTTTCCCAGACAGAATGAACTCGACCCGCAGAAGAACCTGACCGAGCCGAACTACGATCGTTTTCGGAGGTACGCTTTCGCGGAGTCGGCCATCGTCACGAGGGCCCCTCCCATCATGATCGCGTCTTTGATCACCAGTCGTCCTGCTCCGCTCAAGTAAGGAAACCCATGCTGGGCATCGCCAAGCGACGGAACCCAACATTCGGGCGTTGTGATCAGGAACGACAGCGTTACAAACGACATCGTGAACACCAGAAAGCTGCCGACGGCCGCTGCCTGGGGAAGCCAGGGATGCAAGCACAGAAGCAGGCCATACGTAACGATCACCGCTCCCAGACCATAAGCAAACTCGTAGGTGCGGTTTGCTTCATGCCAAGTTCGATTTTCTGGCACGAGCGCTCCTTCCGAGTTCTTGTGAGACTTGTAGTTTGCCGGATCGGCATAGAAAAAACTCATGGTGGGGCTATTAGCGACAAACGGCACGATGCCGTCTGCTTCATAGCGAAATATCTTCAGCCCGCCGATCCAAACGAGCACAATAATGAGGCCCAGCCTGGTAACCGCCACGCCCCATTTGTCCATCCCAGATGCGAGTTCAAACAGTTGCCGTATCCCCATTTTTGCTTCTCCGATTCCAGTGAGAAGCGGCGAGCAGTCAATTCTCTCGCCGCCATGCCTCAAGTATCGGAGGCAACGGCAGAAGGCTGAATGGGCGCATGGGCCGAAAACATGGACAGATTGCTCCCACCCCGAATCTCCGTCTCAAAGTCGCGGAAGAAGGTTGGAGAAAACCCAGTCGCTTTCTTGAATAGGCGGCTGAAGTACAGCTCATCCTGAAAGCCAAGCTCTCGTGAGATTTCCTTCACAGGCTTCAAGGTGTGAAGCAGTTGCCACTTGGCGTGGATAAGGATTCGGTTGCGGATCAGATCCGTTGGGGTAGTCCCCAAATGCTCCCGAACGATTCTTCCCAGGGTCTTGGCGGTCACGTGCAACCGCTTGGCGTACTCAGCGGGGGAATGCAAGGCTTGAAAATTCTGGTCAATCAATTCACGCAGTTGAACGAGGATCGGATGTCGCGGTTCATTTGTCCCAGGGACACAGATACCTGGCTTCGATGACTTCAGGCGTGTGGCCAAGATCAGCAGCACCTTCAGGTAAGCAAGCATGACCTCGCCAAATGCCAGTTTGCTATCGCTTTGCTCCTGCCGAATTCGATCGATCAGATGCGTTACTTCTGTCTTGGCCTTTTTATCCAGTGGAACCACAGGAATTCCGTAGGGGTCATTGAACAAGATGCCACTACAACCGACCTCCGCATGGAACGTTTCGACGCAGAGGAAGTTAGCGTGAAACTGTATGACCTCACCGCGAACCGGGCCATCAGGGACAAAGCGAATATGCTGGTACGGTACGAAGAACAGTAGCGACCTCGGGCCAAACTCAAAACAGGAAGCGTCGGCCCAAAAAGTGCCAGAGCCAGTCTCGACAAAGTAAATGGAAAAATAATTCGTGCGCGGTGGCTCACTCGCTTTACTTTGAAGTTGCAAGCTTTGCGTCCGGATTGCCTGATCGCCCCTGCGTGGGTCATACAGGTAGTCAGTAATACTTCGCTTGGTCATGGGACGCTGACCTCTGCTCCCTCAAAAATCAAACAGCAACGAAAATCATTTCGTCTACCAATTCATCGCCGTGATTGACAGTTGCAGCACCGTCGCGAGTGACACCCAGACAAAATACGGTACTTGAGCCACGGCCACCCAGCGATAGTGCCGCCAAACGACGCAAATCATCCAGATGATCGTCGTCCAGACAATCAGAATGTCTAGCGCCGCCAGTGGCAGATTTCGCATCCCAAACTGAATCGGTGTGAAGATCAGGTTGGAGACAAGATTGATGGCAAACGGAAGCGCTACATTCCACGGCAACTTTTTCCGCACTGCCTGCACGAATACAAATCCGAAACTAAGGAGAATGACCGGGTAAAGTATCTGCCAAATCAGACCGATCGTCGCCGGTGCAGGCGTCCAGCTCGGCTTTGCGAGCGAGTTGTACCATTCAAGCCAAGGCATCTTTGACCTTATTTCCAGAACAAGTCACCGTCGCCCGGTGAAACCGTAAATGTCATCGCCGTTTTTTTGGTCGATGCCGCCGTGTGTGGCGTCGTAAAGCTTACCGTCACCGGCTTGTTGCCCAGCGGGTTGTAAACGGCCAATCCTTGATCGAACTCCCGCTGGAAGCTCCCATCCTCTTTCTTTCGCCCCTTGGCCTTGGGCCGACCAAGGCTGCGGTCCCAGAACTCGTACCAGTCATGAAGGTGATCGGGCGTCGGAAGCGGATTAGGATCCGAAAACAGACAGTATCCATCTGACAGTGTAAGGGAAAGCGCCGTCGTTGCACGCATCAAGTGCAAGTCGTTGCGAGACTTGTGAAACCAAGTCTCGATGCAGTTGATGTGCGGCTCCTTGAGATGGCTTTCCGCCCACTCCAGCGTCTGGGCAATCTGCTTCCAGTCCTCAACGGTTTTCGACTTGTAGCACTCCATAAAATATCCATTGACGAATGCCGCCGTCCTAGGAGTCTTACGGTCATTGGCATTGACCAAGAGGAGTGCTTCATCGCCAATCTCCATTCGGATGGCCTGCACCAATGCCAGCCGGTCTTCATCATCTTCCCACCAGTCGAGCATCAATCCATCGAACAGGCCGGAATCCATGACAGCCTTGGCTTGTCGGGCAACTTGCCTGCGGTAGTCCGGGTTCGAGAAGTCTAAAACGAGATAGCCCCCCTCTTCCCATCCAACGACCGGTTTACCATCCTTCCGCTTCCACCAAGCGTGGCTCTCAGGCAGATAAGACTTGTGGGCATCTCGATACCGAAGTTCGGCCAAAACGACAAGATTCGGGTTCTTGCCTAGCAGCATCTTCCTGGTTCGCGGTGCCGCTGCTTGGCTCTCCTTCGTAAAGCTGGTAGCCAGTCCCTGAAATTCGCCTGCCCACTTCAGGCCGAAAAAGTCGGGGGCATGAAAGACCAAGTCATGCCTTGCCAGCGTCGTCCACTTATCCACTTCTTGGAGGTTGTCCGCTCGGTTCCACGCTTGAAACACCGAGGGAAACTGGCGGGCAGCAATCCGCTCGGCAGCGGTCGGATTGGGAGTCGGCTCAGCAGCCAGCAAAGCCGACGTGAGCAAAAACAATATCGCAAGTAGAGTCAGACGAATGTTCACGGCCACTGCTTTTTCACGAAATCAAGCTTCTAGAATTCCCATCAAGCCCTTTGCAAATGGCTGGGCTAAAGAGCCTTTCAGAACCGGGCAAATCGCTCGACGCAGACCTTCACGTTCCTGCGCCGATTGGGTTTACAAAGTCCTCTCGCCAACTACTTCTTCGCGTCCGCGATGATCTTCTCTATCTCGGCGGTCAATGCCTTCGCCTTGGCTTCGGCTTCCGCAATGGGCAGGCCTTTGGCCATCCCGGGACGCTTATGCCCTGCGGCACTGAGGTAGGAATCGCGAATGACCGCCATGCGCTTTTGCACCAATGGCAATACCTGCGGCGGCAACCCCTTAGCCTTTAGCATCTCGGTAGGAGACTTCGCCGCGGCGGCCGTCTCATCCCCTACAGCTGCGATGAGCTGCGAAGCAATGAACCAGTGGGCTTCATCGTTGGGATGCACGCCATCGGGCTGAAAGGTGAATTTGGGCTCACTCTGGCGACGCTTTTGGACTTCCTTGGTCATGGCTGAGTGCAGGTCAAAGACGATCCAGCCCTGCTTGCGCTGGCTGAGGAGCCATTCGCTGTACTTGTCGAGTACCGCATTATAGGAGAACGGCTTGGGCGCTTGCTGATCGTCGTAGAAGGGAGGCGTCAGGATTACTAGCTTCGCCCCGGCCTTTTCGACTTTGGATTTGAGGCTGGTGTAGCCTTGCTGATACTTTTCAAGTCGGCCCTGATCAAACGGCTCGTAGATGCCACAGTTGATACCGTAGCAAGCACACACCAAGTCAGGCTTTACCGCTTCGAGAACACGATCAAGCCGTTCGCCAAGGTCCGGCCGAGGGAATTGTCCGCCCGCATGTCCGTTTTCACTCAGGCCCGAAACGGTTTCACTCGGCAGCCCCACACCAAACAGCCTGGGACGCTGCTCGGCAGGAATCGTGAGCAGCCAAGCGTCTAGGTTGGCTACGTATCCGCCGGCGTAAGTGATGCTGTCGCCCAAAAGCAAAATGCGTTTGGCCTTGGCCAACATCTCGCGGGCTTGTGGCTCCGCTGCAATCGAGCGGGCTTGAATCAAGAACGAAGCGGCAACAAACGCAAAGGCAAACGCCAACAATTGCAAACCAAACAAGCGACGGTGAAGCATGGGGAGTTACTTCCAGGAGGTATTCGACTTGGCCAAAGAAAGCGGCACGCCTTTACCTCTGACGGCAAATCGTGCCAAGCACTTCCTGAATATAGTCGAAACCACCTCGCCCATGGTAGGAATTATCCTCACAGGTTTCCCCCACATTTATGGCAGGTGCTAGGCCACATCCAGATCGAAGGCGGCCCACTCTCGGCGATAGCGAATCTCCTGCGAGTGCAAGACGCCAACAACCGCCCCAGAGACCAGCGTAATCGCGCTGCCAAGCACTTGGCCGTACCAGGGAACAAAGAATTCTGTCAGCGTGCCACCAACCGTCAGGGGCAGCGTCATTAAACTGAGCGGCCACGCTGCCAAAAGTAGCAACGAATACAACACAATCTTGCCCCAGCGGCGATTCGCCTGTTCTAGTTCGTCTCCCAGGCGTATTCCAAAATACAGAAAGCTTCCCAGCCAGAGTGACAAAAATCCAACCACACCGACACTGGCGGTTACAGACGACAGGCGAAAGGTCTCCGTCCCAAACAGGCAGTGATCCGCCATCGTAAGAAACAACAGCGTCGAAACAAACAGAACAAACCGCAGCATCACGCGGCCAACATACTGCGGCACCGATTCTGCCAGGTCTTGTGCCCAAAACAGTTCAAACCACAATTGCATTTTGTCGCGCCAGCCAACGGTTCGGCGCAGCTCTTCGGCAATCTCTGCGGGATCGCCAAAACGAGCCTGAGTAGCGGCCAAAGCGACTTGCTCATCCCCTTGGCGATCCATCTCTTCCACAAAGATCGCTTGCAGCTGTTCGAGAAACTCGCTGCGGATCCGTTTGCGTCGCGCCAGGGGAACGGCCAATGGTCGTACGACCCTTTCCACCAGAATCATCAATTCGCGGGTGATGGATTCAGACATGGAGTCACTCCTAAAATACCGCCGACGACCGAAACAAACTCACGCCACTGCTTTCGCTCTTGGTTCAGCGTCCCCTTCCCCTTACGCGTCAAACGGTAGACGCGGCGCGGAGCCCCCTTTTGCCCCGCAGGAACGGCCGCAGCCACCGACTCCACTAGCCCGGCCGCTTCTAATCGATACAGGGCCGGGTAAAGCGAGCCCTCCTTGAGCTTCAACAGCCCACAGCCAGCCGCATCCAGCCGCTGCAAAATCCCCAGGCCATGCGATTCACCCGATTCTAGGGACGCCAGAATCATCGCATCGAGATGGCCACGCAATTGATCGCCGGTGATGGTTGTCATGCCTTTATTATAGACAGGCTAAAATAACAAAGGCAAGAGGATTTTTTAGAATTTGTTCTGGTTGAGATTTCCGGTCTTGTGGATAAAGAAACAGGGTGAGGCATCGTATGAATACCTCACCCCGTTACATGGAGTTTGCTACCGAAAGCTGGTCATTCTGATTATTTGGATACTTCTGAAGTTCTTTCCAGAACAAATCGAATGTCCTTCTGATTCTTCTCTGCGTCTTTCTTATCTGCATTTCGTATGGGTTGACCAGGACGATAGGCAGTTAACTTCAAAGGAACATCGGGAAGCTTTGCGAGTCGAAATTTCCCTTCCGAGTCCGTTACGGTGCGAGGTTGTCCTGTGGTTGCTGACCAAGGGAGATCGTCGCCATTTTCATCTTGAGCAGCGATGTGTACCCCTGCCAGAGGCTTGCCTTCTAAATCTACGACTCTTCCCGATAAAGTCTGTGAAAGTCTTATAAGGTAGGCATCGGGGAGTTCCAGATCGCTTTTTGTATCAATTGGAATTTGAGGATGGGAACTGATGAGTTGCCAGAAAACCGGAGACGCAGAATTGTAAGGCATCACCTCTACGTGATAGTGGTCGCCTGCCTTTAGACCAGTCAGTTTATATATACCTCTATCGTCTGTGGCAAAAGTGCCGATGGGCCTACTTTGCATTCCTCTTGAGCCTTCTATGGTGACAGGAATGCTGCGGTGGAGTAAAACCGAAACTCCCACGGCGGGTTTGTCGTCTAGCATGACGCGTCCTGTCAGAGCAACGCCAGGCCTTTTTAGTCGTTCCGCTTCTTGTTCTTCTTGATCATCGGTGCAGCGTAGTACCAATGGATCTTTTTGCTCAACTGCCGTTTTTCTACCATCGAAGTTTTCGTCCGAGACTTGAAACTCAAGCTGTGTCAAAAGACCTTCCGGGATTTGCATCACAAACTTTCCTTCTTTGTCGGTCCGCCCGGAGCCCACTGTTCGGAAAGCTTTTTGGGCATTAACAGCCTTGTTTGCCAAGGGCTGTCCCTGTTTGCCAAGCAATTGTCCCTTCAGTTCTTGGGCTTCCATCAGTGAGATCACTGGCAGTTCGTAACCTTCCGTATTGTCGGGGACATTCACAGCTTCTTGCCAGCGCGACAGATGCGTGGAGTAGCCAGGAGTTGACGAGACTACGTGGAAGTCGATAGGTCCAGATAGCACATTGGCTTCATACTTTCCATGTTCATCTGTGGTAACAATGCCGTAACTAAGGCGGCCACTCCGAAAGAAAATATCCAGATTGGAAAGTGGCTTTTGCGATTTCTTTCCACGGACCAGCCCATGAACTTTTCTAGTTCGATCCAGTTTTATTTCTAGTGAAGTAGGAAGGCCATCGTCGACACGAGCATTTTGGGGAACTCGTGGACGTACTGGCCACGAGTCTTCTACTCGGATGTATGCATCGATAGAACCGCCTGCAATTGCTGGTATGTGGAAATGCCCCTGCTTGTCGGTTAGCACTTCTGCATGTCCTGTGGCACTTGGAATTATTTCAGACTGTTGTGTGGAAATTAGAATTCTCACATTTCCAACATACGCAGGATCTCCCATTAGCTTCCCTTGGATACTGCCGGTTTGGCAAAGCTGCATGCGTTTTGTCGTTACCTGTGAAGCATTGGGGACTGGCCAATCCATTCGCATGCGCTGCTGGCCATAGTGGGGATGGTCTGCACTTAGGGTGTAGAGTTTTTGAGTGTCTATGCCCTGTAGCGTGACTCGTCCATCCGCATTTGTGCGATTTGCAAAAAGAGATCGCAATTTGTCTGGCATGATGTCAGAGCCAAGTGGCGTATTGTAATTCCACGGAGAAACCAAGGCATCGCTAACTGGTTTTCCCGACGGCGACAAGATTTGAAACGAGGCATTCGTTAAAGGAGGCAATCGAATTTCGAGAGGCTCTTGGCTGTTTTCAAACATTTGGCGGTAAGGGGTTGCGGAGCCAAGGCTGTAGATTTTGGAGTACGCCCAAATGGATCGAAGGCTTTGTCGTCGCATCTTGTGCGGAGGAATTCTCAGTTCAAAGCGGCCATCTTGATCCGTGCGTGTTTCTAGAACGGTTTGATTATCTGATAGGGGGAGCACCACGTAAGCGTCAGCCACTCCTTTGCCGTCTTCGGAGATGACTTTTCCTCGCACAATACGAGTCTCTTCTGCATTTTCGACGTTCTTGGGGGAAGCTTGGGGTGCCGAAGCGGCAGGACCTGGGACCTGTGCAAACAAAACCGTTGTGCATACGGCAAGCACCAGTAGGGCAGCTGAAAAGCGTGCCCTGGGGCTGAGGCGGATTTCGACAGCGTGGTTGCCACTTGATAAAATCCGCTTGAGCCTTTTTTCGAGTTCGGTTGGTGAAGATTCACCCATTCCTAGTGATGCAAGGGCACCAGAGTGTTGCATGGATCGCTCCGCAACGTCGACAATGGTTGCAGCGTACTCGCTAGATGCAGCGCTTGCCCGAGAGGCAATATCATCGCAGATCATTTCACGCGTTTCCGAGATGCGGCGCATCATTCGATAGAGCAGCGGGTTCCACCAGTGCAGAACCTGAGAAGCGCCTGTAAGTCCTGTCATCCAGTGATCCCTTCTTGCGATGTGGGAGAGCTCGTGAACGAAGATGCTGTGTAACTGAGAGGGAGTGAATTGGGTTTCGGCATCTTCGGGGATGAGGACCGTTGGTGTGATAACTCCGACGACGGCCGGAGCAGGCAAGCCACTTGCAGATAGGAGCGGAATTTCTGCAGGAATTCCGACATGATGGGCTGCGGCGGAAAGCGTTTGCCTTACTGCTGCAGAATGAACAGGGGTGCAGTGCTGCAGCAACTTTCGGCAGCGGAAGTAATTTTTTAGCTGGAAGAGAAGCACGGCCACTGACCCCAGAATCCAGGTGATCAGCACGGCATCGACTACAAAATGGAAGGTTGGTACGGACAAAAATGGGATGGCTGAAAGTGCTTGGGGTTTCTCGCTGGAATCCTGGGCCATGGGAGAAGAGACAGCGACTTTTGCTGGGGAAGCTGTTGAGGCTTGCGATTCTGGTGCTTGTTCAGCTATTGGGTGTGTGGCGTTTACATCTGAAGGAATTGACAGGGGGATGGCAGTGAAAGCTTCAGCAGGAAGGGCTTTTGCGGTCGTCCACGATTGGGCGATAGGCAGTTGCCCCAGTCCAAAAAACCACGCCAAGATCACTAGCAGCGGTGCAAGCAAGCTTGCCAAAATGCCAGACAATAAGGCTGCATACTGCTTGGGAAGTGAGCGGAAGAGGTAAGACGACGATAAAGCAACAGCCATGATCAACACGCTGGCAATCGCCAAATTGGCCATCCACAAACGGAGTGATTCGATGAGCATCATCCTATCCTCCCTTTCGCTTTTTCGGTGGTGCGGCGTGACCTTCCAGCATCGACTTCAAACGCTCTAGCTCTGCCTTGGAGACTTTCTGAGTGCCTAGCAGGCTGAGAATGAACTGCGAGGGAGAACCGCCAAAGAAGTTCCCTACAAAGTCTGTTGCCATGTGTGCTTTTGTGGGTTCTTGATCGACAGCAGCGTGATACCGAAAGACTCCATCGACTTTCTCTCGTCGAAGCCAGCCTCGCTTTTCGAGGCGATCCACTAAATTCAGCGTGGTCGTCCGACCAACCTCTCGCTGCGTACAGGTTGCCTCCCAAATCTCGGCAACAGTGAGTCCTGCCTTCGCCTTCCAAAGCAATTGCAGGATCTCAAACTGGGCTGGGGTAAGATCACCTTCGGGGTCTGGCATGGCAAAGCCTCCTTGTCCACATAAACGACACGTGTCGTCACGTGTTGTAATCGACGCCGACAGGTGTCGTCAACACGATTTTCCGAAAACTTTTTTCGACGTTTTACGGCCCAAGGGGATTGGCGAACCTTTGCCATGGCAAAGCCAAGCTCCGTTGCCTGCGAAATAAAGACACCCCGGCACCCTGGCGCTTGGGTTGGTCAGGCGAGGTATCATAAGTCTCATGAACGGTAAACTCTCCGACGAAACCTTTGCGCAGATCGAAGCACTCTGTGATGCGGGCAACGCCGCCATGGATGAAGGCGACTACGAAGACGCCCTGAGCAGCTTCGTTGCCGCATGGGAGCTTCTGCCCGAGCCGCGCTCGAAGTGGGATGCAGCCACTTGGATTTTGAGCTCAATTGCCGACGCGCATTTCTTTCAAGACAACTTTGCCGCCATGCGAGAGCCGCTGATGCTGGCGATGCAAGGAGACGATGCCCGCGCTAACCCGTTCCTGCGTCTACGCCTGGGACAATGCTTGTTCGAGCTGGGGGAACAAAGGGAAGCAGCGAACTGGCTGGCCGGTGCCTACCTTCAAGAAGGAACCAAGCTGTTCGAGGATGAGGACCCCAAGTACTTAGATTTCATCAAGTCTCAATTAGAACCTCCGGCAGGTGGCTGGCCTGAAGGATGGTAAAAAGCATCTGCCAATTTGTCGCTTTGGCAAATGATCTAGCATCTAAAGCAATCGCTCTTTCACAAGAAGAACCCCATGACCACACCTTACACGCACCTCCTCGATCTTGCCCAGCAAGTCGCTCCGCCGGAAAGCGGCATGGTCAACAAGGTCGTTTTTCAGGATGAGCAGATCAAGGCGGTTGTCTTTTCCTTTGCGGCCGGGGCAGAGCTGGCGCAGCATAAAGCGCCGAAGCCTGCCATGCTCTATTTTGTCTCGGGAGAGGGGGCGGTTGGGTTGGGAGAGGACAAGCAGCCTGCCCAAGCGGGGACATGGGTTCACATGCCGGCCGGGCTGGTTCACTCGATCCACGCCAAGACAGCATTGGTCATGCTGCTGGTGCTGCTCAAGTAGTTTTCGCATCCTTTTTTGGCGGTACTTTTACGATGCTGAAACCGGAATACCTGCGTATAGCGATCGAGCTTTCCCGCGAAAAGATGGAGGCGAATGAGGGGGGCCCGTTTGGAGCGGTCATCGTTCGCAATGATCAGATTATTGGCCGTGGCTGGAACCGTGTTACCTCTACCAATGATCCCACCGCCCATGCGGAGGTGGTCGCCATCCGCGATGCGTGTCAGCAGGTGAAGGATTTTACGCTTTCAGGGTGCGAGCTTTACACCAGCTGTGAACCTTGCCCCATGTGCCTCGCGGCAATTTACTGGTCGCGGCTCGACCGGGTCTACTTTGCCAGCACCGCGCAAGATGCTGCCGCAGCCGGCTTTGACGACCAAAACATTTATCGCGAGCTTTCACTGCCGATAGCCAATCGCTCGATCCCCATGCAGCAGGCCATGCGCGACGAGGCGAATCTTGTTTTTGCCGAATGGCTGAAGAAGGAAGACCGGATTGCGTATTAGGGTGACGGCCTTGCGATGACAGGCTTATTATTGCGATCTATCAAGGGTTATCGAATCCTGGACACAACCCCAAACCTCCAATCAAGCATGAAAACCATGACTCCCTCCCCGTCGCATACGTTGGCCTTTCTCGCTGCGGCGTTGCTATTGTCCTTTCATCAGGCCAACCTCCATGCGGATGAGGCCCAGCCTCCTCAAACCGTCCAGCAGATTGCGGATGGGTTTGATCCTCGCCAAGCCCCACTCGATGCCCAAGTGGTGCGTGAATGGACGAAAGAGGGAATCGTCTATCGCTATGTGACGTATCATGTCGGCACCTTCAAGGGGAAGCCGGCACGAATGGCTGGCTACTTCGCCTTTCCCGAAGGGGCCAAGCAGCTTCCTGCCCTGCTGCATTTGCACGGCGGTGGTCAGCGGGCCTTTTTGCATGAGGTCGAATTCTACGCCAAGCGGGGCTATGCCTGCCTGTCGATCAATTGGGGTGGTCGAGAGATGGAAAATGCTCAGCCAGGCGAACCCAATACCGACTGGGGAGCAGTCGATCCCACGCAAAACAATGTCCCCGGCTATGCGAACCTCTTGCCGGGCGAAATGTATCTCGATGCGGCCGAGTCTCCTCGCAACAATAATTGGTACCTATTAACGCTGGCAGCTCGGCGTGGCCTGACGTATTTGGAACAACAACCCGAAGCCGATGCCAATCGGCTAGGCGTCTATGGACACTCCATGGGAGGCAATTTGACCGTCTATGTTTCGGGGACCGACAGCCGCGTCAAAGCAGCAGCTCCTTCTGTAGGAGGCTCTGGCTTTCGCCATGAAACATCTCCCCTGCTTCCTCAGGAAAAAAAGCCGCTACCCCATGGCAATCTCCAGCTCTTCAACGCCACCCTCGGGTTTGAGTCGTACGCTCCGCGAATCAAGGCCCCGCTGCTATGGCTGGGGGCGACGAATGATTTCCATGGGATCATGGATGACACTTACCGTACTGGTGTTCTCATTCCGCACGCAAACGTTCGCTACTCTTTCACGCCTCACATGAACCATCGGTTCACGCCCGCGTTTGCTGTCACTCGGCCGCTTTGGTTCGATCAACACCTCAAGGGGACTTTTACGTTCCCCGCAACTCCCGACTCCAAACTCGTTCTCGATGGCAAAGATTCGATCGCAGAAATTCAGGTCAAGCCAGACGCTTCGAAACCGATCGAGGCAGTGCATATCTATTACTCCCTCGATCCCGATCCTCGTGCCAGGTTCTGGCGCACTGCGACAGCTCAAGCTAGTAAGGGAGTCTGGACGGCCAAGCTCCCCATCCTTTCCGTTGACCAGCCCCTCTTTGCGTTTGCCAACGTCCACTATGCCCTCCCACCTTCGGAATCCGAGCCTCACGCCCGCCCTACGAAGCAATTTGCGATTAGCACGATGCTGCATACGGCCGCCCCTCAAGAATTACAGCAGGCCAAAGTAAGGCCCACCGACTCCGTTAGCCCACTCATTGAAGACTTCACGCACGACTGGGAAGATTGGTACCTGCTCGAAGCGGGCAACCCACACCACTGGGAATTTTCGACACGCAAGCTTTCCGATCCCAAATCGCAAGGCCAAGCGGGGCAATCGTTGGTTCTAGAACTCAAGTCCGAAAAGCCGAATGAACTGGTGATCGTGCTGACCGAAAACTTCTTTCGCTTCTACCGTGGCAAATCCGAAGAGTACGTCGCCGTCATACCGCTTCCCGGCGGCCCTGATCTACAAACCTTTGCGCTCAGGCCAAGCGACTTCCAATCGCCATCGGGAGAGCCTCTTGCCTCCTGGCAAAACATCGACATCCTCTCCCTGCGAGCCTATTACCAAAAGGGAGAGAAGCTCATGGGCAGCAAGCAGTGGCAGGGACCACTTCCCCAGTTTCAAAAACTGTACTGGAAGTAAATAGGATTGATGCGGTCATGACACAGCCCAGCGATTCGCCCATCGAAGCTCTGCTAAACCTAGGCCCTAAAAGCGCCCAGTGGCTGCGCGAAGCGGGCATTCACACCCTTGCCGAGCTTCGCCGAATGGGCCCCGTCGTCGCCTACCGCCTCGTTAAGCAAGAACAGCCCAAGGCAAGCCTTAACTTACTTTGGGCGTTGGCAGCGGGTTTGCAAGGAAAAGACTGGCGCAGCCTTTCGGCACAAGAGAAATCCCAACTCCTGCGCGAGGCAGATCTCGAATAACGCCATCCCCTACAGCGTTGCGAGTAAGTCCTTCAAATCGAGCCATTCCGTGACCATCGCAATCTCTCCTTCAGCGGTTCTGGGCCACGCTTCACGTGGCCGATCCCAGTACAGCTCTAGCCCATTTCCATCGGGATCGTGCAGATACAGGGCTTCGCTCACCCCATGGTCGCTCGCACCATCCAGCGGAACGCCGACTGCTATCAATCGCCGCAGCGCATCGGCCAGTGACTTCCGCGTCGGATAAACAATCGCCACGTGAAATAGTCCCGTGGTGCCGCGTGGCGGATGCGAGCCCCCTTTGCTTTCCCAGGTGTTTAGGCCAATGTGATGGTGATAGCCTCCCGCTGAAACAAACGCCGCCTGCGTTCCATATCGCTGGGTAAGTTCAAAACCCAGCACGTCGCAATAGAACTGCAGCGACGCTTCCAAATCAGAAACCTTCAAGTGCACATGCCCAATTCGCGTTTCAGGATGCAGTACGGGCACTCGTTCCTTGTCAGACATGGCAATCCTCGATCTTCCCGGATCTCACTCGCGGCTGGAAAGTTGCTTGCAGGTTGTTAGAATACCCCAACATCTTACCCGCCCAAGCCTTCCGCCCCCATTCCTCCATGACAAACGCACCCACGGTTCGCCCCCTCCACGAAGGCCGTACCATCGCTGTTGTAGGCGATGTCTATCGCTTTCTGGTCACCGGACAAGAGACGGATGGCCAGTATGCCTTTTGGGAAGCCATCGTTCCACCTGGCGGCGGGCCACCACCGCATGTTCACTCGCGCGAGGAAGAAGGATTCTATATTCTCGAAGGAGAGATCACCTTTCAAATCGGCGACAAGCAGGTCGTCGCCACCCCTGGCATGTTCGCCAACATGCCCAAGGGAGTTCCACACAGCTTCAAGAATGCGTCGCAGCACCCTGCCAAAATGCTCATCTCCGTCGCCCCAGCCGGCCTTGAAAACATGTTCTTTGAATTCGGCGTCCCTGTTCCTCAGGGCTCCACAACTGCCCTCCCACCGACCAAAGCGGAAATTGATAAACTGCTAGAAATCGCTCCCCGGTACGGGATTGAGATTCTAATTCCCAAGCATTAGATCTTCTTGGATGAATTCTTTAGCGCCACTGTAGCGGCATTCTGGCCCTGGCCGCTTCGATGTAAGCAAACTCCACCTGCGCACTTGCCAATCGCGTGAGCTCTCTACCGGCCCCCCGCTTGGCACCCCACATCCCAACGCCTCTAGCTGCTTTTTACCTATCGGGCCGGTAAACTAAGGTCAATTGTTGGAACGGCCAAAGATAGGCTTAGGCATCAAGGCTGTGATCGCCGAAGTCACCATCAAATCAAAATCGCCCCGAAGCAATGCTTTGAGGGCACTGCTTGACCACTTAAAGAACTCCGCATGACCGATTCCGTACCCTGCGACCTACCGCTCGAAGACTTTCAAACCCTGTTTGAGCTTAGTCCATACCACTGTATCGCCCTGCTTCCCAATTTGCAGATCGTCGCCGGAACAGAGTCCTTTTTTCGGGTCACCATGACCGAGCGAAAGTCCGTCATCGGCCGTCAGCTGTTCGACGTTTTTCCCATTGACCCCAGCAAGCCAGAAGATGACGGCCCGCGCAACCTCCAAAAATCGATCGACCGCGTCTTGCGAACGGGCGTCGTCGATATCATGCCCGTACAAAAGTACGATATTCGTCGGCCCGAGTCCGAAGGAGGAGCCTTCGAAGTCCGCTATTGGAGCCCAGTGACCTCGCCCGTACTCGGACCGGATGGCAATGTCAAATACCTCATCTTGCGAACGGAGGACGTAACCGACTTCGTCACCCTCCAGCAGAAAAACGCGGAACAGGCCGCTCGGTTCAAAGAACTACACACCGCCGGCCAACAGATGGAACTGGAGGTTTTCAAGCAATCGAGCGAACTCCGCGACGTCAACCTTCAATTGAAGCAAGCGAATGAAGAACTGGAGAAAATGAAGGCTGAGCTAGAGCAACGCGTGGCCGAACGCACCTCGGACCTCAACAAGGTTAACCGCGTTTTGCAAACGGAGCTCGAAGAACGACAAAAGGCCGAGCAAACGCTTGCAACCCAAGGAGAACAACTCCGCGTTACTCTGGAAAGTCTTGGAGAAGCAGTCATCGTCACGGATGCCAACTCCAATATCGAGCGTATCAACCGCGTGGCCGAGATCTATACCGGCTGGTCACGTGACTCGGTTCTGGGTGAAAATCTTGCCGACGTTTTTCATGTGGTTCACGAAACCACAGGGCAACCGCTCGACATTGCCAAAATCTGCTCCATGATTCGGCAAGTCGCCAGCGAAGTCAGCTATCCTGTCATCCTCATCCCCAAAAATGGTGCGAATCGTCCAATCGACTTCCACGCGGCTCCAGTAATCGACGATGAGCATCGAGTCCTGGGCACAGTCGTCACGTTTCAAGATGTGACCGATCGACGTCGCCTGGAGCGGCTGCAGAAGGACATGAACCTGCAGCTTGAACGCCAAGTGCGCGAGCGAACGGCTGAACTCTTGGCTAGTGAAGAGCGGTTTCGATTGCTCGTCGAGGGAACCAAAGACTACGCCATTTTCATGCTCGACCGCGAGGGGCGAATTGCCAGCTGGAACCCCGGAGCAGAACGAATCAAAGGCTATTCCGCCCCCGAGATTATTGGCCACCATTTCTCCACCTTTTACGTCGAGGCTGACAAGGCCAGTGGCAAGCCTGCGGATGAACTTCGCCTGGCGATTCTGAATGGCCGTTATGAAGAAACTGGCTATCGAGTCCGCAAGGATGGATCGCTTTTCTGGGCCAACGTTGTTATCACCGCCCTGCGAGATGCTTCCGGCTCATTGCGTGGCTTCTCCAAAATCACGCGAGACATGACCAAGGCTCGCGAGGCAGAGGCAATTGAGCGCCGTCTACTGCAAGAGGAAACAGCGCGGCGCGTTGCCGAAGAGCACTCCCGTGCACTCTGGGAAGAGCGTGAGCGACTGCGCGTCACGCTGGAAAGCATCGGCGATGGCGTGATCGCTACCGATGTGGAAGGGCGAGTGCAGTTGCTCAATCCGGTTGCCCAGGTGATGACGGGCTGGACCGAAGAAGCAGCATACGGTCAATCACTGCTTGAGGTCTTTGATATCGTCAATGAGGACACTCGAAACGTTGTCGAAAATCCTGCGATCCGTGCCCTGCGCGATGGCATTATCGTGGGACTGGCTAACCATACGCTCTTGATCGCCAAAGATGGGAAGGAACGCCCCATTGCCGATAGTGCGGCCCCCATTCGCGATGTCAACGGCCATATCATCGGCGTCGTGCTTGTCTTCCGCGACATGACCGAATCCAAAATGTTGGAAGGTCAATTCCGGCAAGCACAAAAGATGGAAGCTGTCGGGCGGTTGGCTGGCGGAGTGGCCCACGATTTCAACAACTTACTAACGGTGATTCTCAGCTATTGTGAGTACCTCGACGAGAACTCGAGCCTCGATAACGATGCTCACGAATCCGTAAAAGAGATTAGCCTTGCCGGCCAGCGGGCTGCCGCGCTCACACGTCAACTCCTGGCCTTCAGCCGGCAGCAGATCTTGCACCCCAAGATTGTCGATCTTAACGAAGTGGTCGTGGAGACCACCAAGATGCTGGGACGCATCATTGGTGAAGATGTTCTCCTCTCGACAAAGCTGTTCGGGCGTCTATGGCTCGTCATGATCGATCAAGGACAGATGGAGCAAGTCTTGGTCAACCTGGCTGTCAATGCACGGGACGCTATGCCCAATGGCGGCAAACTTACCATCGAAACCTCCAATATTGACCTCGATGAGACTTATAGTCGCACCTATCCCGATGTCAAACCCGGTCCATACGTCCTGGTCGCCGTCAGCGATACCGGTTGCGGGATGAATGACAAGACCAAAGCCCGCATGTTTGAACCTTACTTCACCACCAAAGAGCCAGGCAAGGGAACGGGACTAGGGCTGGCCACTGTATTTGGCATCGTCAAGCAAAGTGGCGGACACATCACCGTCTATAGTGAGCCCAATCAAGGGACTACCTTCCGAGTCTACATTCCTCGCGCCGAAGTTCAGGGGGCCATCGCTCAAGAGGTAAAGACGAACCTTCCTCCGATCGCAGGCACAGAAACCATCCTGGTTGTGGAAGATGAACCGATGGTCCGCAAGCTCGCCTGCCGTGTCTTGCGTTCCAATGGCTACACCGTACTCGAAGCCGAAAATGGCATCGAAGCGATGCAAGTGTTTGAACGGCACCAAAAAGCCATTCAACTGGTCGTAACCGATGTAGTGATGCCAGAAATGGGAGGAAGACAGCTTTCCGAAGAGATTCATCGTCGCAATCCGCACCTCAAGATCCTGTTCATGTCAGGGTATACCGATGACGCCGTCGTTCGGCACGGAGTGCTCGATGCCGAGGCCGAGTTCTTGCAAAAACCCTTCTCGCCAATCGCACTGGCCCACAAGGTGCGGGACGTACTGGATCAGCCCGCTCCACATGCGCCAGCACCGGTTCCTTCTGAGGCGATTCTACTGGTCGATGATGAGCCAGCCGTTCGCAAGAGTACCGCGATCCTGCTGCGAGGCGAAGGCTTTACCGTGGTGGAAGCGGCCAACGGGGAAGAAGCCCTCAAAATCAGTAGCGAGTATCCGGGGGAGCTGCACCTCACTCTCACCGACATGAACATGCCGAAAATGAGCGGTCGTCAACTGGCTGAACAGCTCCAGCAACAACGCCCCGGCTTGCAGGTCCTCTTCATGTCGGGCGACATGGATGTAAGATCAAATAACCGTTCTCACAAGGAGAATGGCTCACACTTCCTGCAAAAGCCCACACCATCAGCCATCTTGATTCAAAAGATCCGCGACATCCTCGACCACAAGCCAACCTAGTCCCCTACTGCCTGCGCATCACACGCACGCGATGCGCTTCACTGTCGCCAATAAATACTGCCCCATCAGCATCGACAAAGATGCCGTGCAATCGGGCGAGTTTGCACCCCAGCGCATCTCCTTCGGGGCCATCCCCTTTCTCTCCCGTGCCCGCCATCAATTCTAAAATGCCAGTCTTGGCGTTGATCCGCCGAACCGAATGGCTTTCCGTATCGGCCAGCCAAACATTCCCCTCAGCATCAATGGCAATTCCCTTGGGCCCTTTAAGCTGCACGAGCTTTGCCGGCCCGCCATTCCCCACAAAGCCACTTTTGCCCGTTCCCGCTTTGTGCACAATCTTTCCAGACTTCAAATCCAGCAGGAAGACTTGGTTTCCTTCACGGGTGGCCAGCCATAAGTTCCCCTGCTGGTCAAAATCAATCGACCGAGGGCCATTCAAAGGAGTACCTGCAATCGGCGATCCATCGGGCGTTGGCCCTGGCTTTCCAGTACCGGCAAAGGTAGAGATCGTTCCCGTTGCCATCGCCACTTTGCGCACCACATGATTGCCGATGTCACAAATATATAGGTCACCAGCGGCATCAAACTGAATGCTATGGGGCTGTTTCAGCTCTGCCTTGTTTGCTGTTCCACCATCTCCGCTATAGCCCGGCTTTCCCGTCCCTACCACGGTCGAAATCACTTGCGTCTTCTGATCGATCTTGCGAACGACATGATTCGCCATATCCACGATATAGAGATCCCCCTTCTTATCGAAGCGAATCTCATGCGGCAAATGGAACGTCGCCTCAAGCGCTGGCCCACCATCGCCCGAGTAGCCTTTTTTCCCGTTCCCAGCCACGGTCTGCAACTTTCCATCAGCACCAATGCGGCGCACACGCTGCCCGGTGTACTCGCAAAACCAAATCGCCCCATCGGGACCACGCACCACGCCAAACGGATTGTCCGTTTGTGCGGCGGTCGCTAGTCCTCCTTCGCCCGCAGCACCTTGCGTCCCATTTCCCGCAACGGTTTGGATGGTCCACTTCTCTGCGGCTCCTACATTCACTCCACAGAAGCAAACTCCTAAAAGTATTCCCAGCAGTAAATGGCTCCGCATCACGGTGCCCCTTCTTCTTTGCGAGATAGATCTAGCTCAATTGTCGTTGTGTTCCATCGTCTCATACTCTTTCAACAATCTTCGGCTCTCCGTAACCAAGCAGCAAGGCCTACTCCTACTTCGCGTTACCCACTCCCCACGTGCGAAAGGCCCGTTCGCAACACTTCCAGCATCTCTTCTTCGGTCTGTGTTGCCAACAGCTTCTCACGCGTGGCATGGTCGCCGGCCACTCTAGCCAGTTGCGCCAGCAAAAATAGCTGCATGCTTGGCTGTTCTAGCGGAGTCACCAGCAAGAACACCAGCCGTACTTTCTCGGCCGCATCCGGCGAAAACAAAACTCCCTCTGCCGACTTCCCTACCATCACTACAGGATGTTTCAGGTGCGGGCACCGCGCATGCGGCAGGGCAACTCCCACGCCCAGATCCGTAGGCACCTCCTGCTCTCGTTCGACGGCAATTTGCCGTACGTTCATCTCGTCGGGAACATGCCCTAGTGGAATAGCGGCCGAAAGTTCGGCAATCATTTCTTCCGCTGAGGTACCCTGAAGCTGCATCAGCACGCCGCCGTTATGAATCGCCTCCATCACCGACTGTGTAGGCTCACTGGGGAAGGGGGTCTCAATCCGGCCAACGGTCTGCTCCAAAATATCATCCAGCGTAATCAGCCCCACCGGCACGCCTGAATCCTCGACCACGCACATGGCTACATTGTCACTCTGAATCTGCAGCAGCGTAAACTCAATGTCATCATCCGAGCGAACCGTGCGGATCGGATGCACAAGCCGAGTCCATTCACTATCCAGCTCTTGATCGGCCAGTAATTCCCGCGTCCACAAGTATCCCACCACCTTGCCACTGCGCGGTTCCACCACGGGCCAGCGTGAATGGCGATGCTCCGCCATCAGCCGTCGCACATCTTGCCGTGTTGCCGATACCGAAAGCCGCCGCACGCGCGTCCAGGGAACCATGATGTTCCGCACCCGCTGCGAACGGATGCTTGTCGTGTTCTCCATGATCAGCTGCAACCGCAAATCACGCACCTTCTGCTTCAGCTCGTCACGCCCCACGCCCGTATCAGCCAATACCAATCGCGCCAGCGCCACGGCCACTTCCGCCTCTTCAAACACTGCCCCCGTGCTGCCGGCCCGCTCCAAATCTTCCCGCTCGCGCAAGTAATGCGCCCGCACCAACACACGTGCATTGGCATTCATGCTCCGTGCTGCCGTCACCACCGCCAGCCGCGCTCCCGAGTGCGGCAACGTTAAAATCAAGTGCGAAGCATGGTGCATCCCTGCCTGTTCGAGAATCGCCTCATGCGATGCATCGCCAAAAATGGCAAGCTCGCCTTGCGCCTTCAGCTCCGAAACCGTATCCATGTTCATGTCGATCACCACCGTCGTCAGCCCCGCCTCGCACAACAGGCGATTCACTGCCCGACCGACAGGACCAAACCCAACCACAATCGCCAATCGGCGATCCCCCTTCACTTCGATGATCTTCCCTTCCGTCGCCTCATTCTTCAGTCGCGCGTAATACTCCGCCCGTCCATTGAGCAGCGTCCACAGCCACTTCCGCTGCCGTGTCCAATTCTCGATCTGTGGCAAATAGCGGAAGATCAGCGGATTGATCGTGATCGACAAGATTGCCACCGCCACCAAAACATTTTGCCCATCGTCCGGCATCAAATGATTCTTCCGGGCCAGTTCTGACAAAATGAAAGAAAACTCGCCAATCTGCGCCAGGCCCAGCGCCACCGTGAGCGCCGTCCGTGCCGAGTACCCCAGTACCGCCACCACCAAGAGCGCGGTTAGCGGCTTTACCAGCACCACAATCCCCAGCGCCGCCAAGATCAGCCCCGGACGTTCCGCCACAAAGTACGGATCAAGCAGCATTCCCACCGACACAAAGAACAGCACTGCAAACGCGTCTCGCATCGGCAGCACATCTGCCGCCGCTTGATGGCTCACCGGAGACTGCGCCACCACCATGCCGGCTAAAAACGCTCCCAGCGCCATTGATGCACCAAAAAATGCATACGCCCCGGCCGCAACTGCAATCGACAGCACCAAAACCGTCAGCGTAAAAAGCTCGCGCGAACGCAGCCGTGCCACTTGCACCAGTACCCACGGAATCAGTCGTGAACCTGCCAGCATCACAATCGCCACCAGCACCGCCAGCTTTAACAGCGCCAGTCCAATGGCTCCCCAAATGCCAAGGCCAGCGGTTCCCTCTGTACCGGCACCTTCAGCACTGGCAACCTCGCCTCCCAGCATCGGGATCAGCACCAGCACCACCACGGTCAGCACATCTTCCACTAGCAGCCAACCCACTGCCACATGCCCTGAAGGAGATTGCAGCGCATCCGCATCCGTCAGCACGCGCATCAGCACCACCGTGCTCGCCACAGCCATCGCCATTCCCACAATGGCAGCCGTTACCGGAGGCATGCCAAATGCCATGAAGATCACCACCCCCGCAAGCGTAGCGACAACGCTTTGAATGATCGCGCCAGGAATCGCCACCATTCGAACCGCCATCAAATCCTTCAGATGAAAGTGCAGCCCCACACCAAACATCAGCAGGATCACCCCCACCTCCGCCAACTCGTGCGCCATATGAATGTCGCCACGCACGCCCGGAGTATGAGGCCCAATCAGCACTCCCGCCAGCAAGTAGCCCACAATAGGCGAAAGCCGCAAATACTGGGTCAGCAGCCCCAAGAACCACGCCGCCGTAAAGGCAATTGCAATCGTGGAAATGAGAGGTAGATCCTCCATGCCATCCTCTACTTCTAGCGCGATGGCATCCGGCTGATGCACTCCGCAGCTATAAAATATTTTTTCCTTATCACTCGCCGCGCAGAATGCGCAAGAGGCTGACTACGATGGGCGAGCTGTGCTTAAAGCCAAGCACTCGTTCAGTTTAGGAAGCTAGTTCCATTTGGGAAATGGGATTTCTCGCCCCCATCCAGAATTCGCCGCTTTTTCTGCGGAAAACCGGCGAGAATTGCCATCCCCTACATCCACATCCGCCACACTCAATTAGGTCGACACTGCCTCAGCATTGTCGACCTGCCGCGCGAGCCAAGCATGGCATGTCTCGATCAGCAACTTCGAGTTGATCGGCTTACTGGCGTAATCATTGCAACCAGCATCCATGCACTTCTGACGATCCTCCGCCATCGCATGCGCCGTAAGGGCAATAATCGCAATGGAGCTGCCATTCGCCCGCAACGTCCTGGCCAAGGAATATCCATCCATCTCCGGCATCTGCATGTCTGTTACGAGCAGCTTAAATGGGTTCCCGTCTGCCTCTGCCTTCTGCAGCATCGACAGCGCGATCCGGCCATTCTCCGCAATCTCAACCTCTGCCCCTGCCTTCTTCAAGTAGAAGGTAATAAGCCGCTGATTGTCAGGACCATCTTCCGCCAGCAGCACGCGGCCGCTCAACTTTGGCGCCGATGTCGTGACTTGCGACTTGTTTTCACGCGTCGGAACTTCTACGCGTTCAACGTCGACCGCCCCTTCGGCAGGAACCAATGGAATTTGCACACTGAACGTCGAACCCTTACCCAGCTCGGTCCAAGAGAGCGTCACGTCGCCCCCCAACAACCGCGCTAGCCTTCGACTAATCGTCAGCCCTAATCCTGTTCCACCATGTTGCCGACTGACCGTGCTATCCGCCTGACTAAATGGCGCAAAAAGGGCTGTCGCCAAATCGGCTCGAATTCCCGGCCCCGTATCTTCCACATCGATCCGCAGCCGTGCTTGCGCACCCTCCTTCACCACTGTGGCACGAATGGTCACGCTCCCCACTTGGGTAAACTTAATAGCATTCCCAGCCAGGTTCATCAAAATCTGCCGTAAACGTGTCGGATCACTCATAATCCGATTAGGAACTGGTGACTCCAGCGACACTTGAAAGCCAATCCCCTTCCCCGCAGCGCGGGATCGGAAAAGACTCTCCACTTCAGCCAACAGCTCCACAACGGGAGTATCAACACTCTCAACCGTCATCTTGTCGGCTTCAATCTTCGACAGATCCAAAACGTCATTAATCACAGTAAGCAAATGCTGTCCCGCATTGCGAATAGTATCAATCGTTTGCACGCGACGTTCTGGCGCCCGCGATAGCTCTCCTTCTTCGTGCAGTAAATCTGCATATCCCAGGATCGCCGTCAACGGCGTCCGAATTTCATGGCTCATATTGGCCAAAAACTCGCTCTTCGCTCGACTTGCAGCATCGGCAGCATTCTTGAGCTGCTCCATCTGCACCGCATGTATTGCCAGCTCATGCTTGGCTTCATGCTGCTCGGTAACATCTTGAAAGGCACCAAACAGTTTTACAGTTCGCCCTTCGTGAATGACCGCTTCCCCCTGAGCCCGCACCCAGATCTGACGCCCGGTCGCCGTGTTCAGCGGCATTTCCAAATCCCAGCCCCGCCCGGTGGCAACCCCTTCTTCAATCGCCCCTGCAATTGTGGACTGCGCATCTTGCGAGTAAAACGCCACCGCCTGATCGACAGTAATAGGAGTTCCCACTTCCAGTTCATGGATGCGATAAACCTCGTCAGACCAAGTCAATCGGTTCGTGATCGTATCCAGCTCCCAGCCGCCAACATGGGCCATGGCTCCCGTCCGGCTGAGCATAGCCGCCGCCGACCGAACCTGCTCTTCTACTTTTCGCCGTTCAGAAATGTCCGTTTCAATCGCCATGAACCCGGTAAGGTTCCCGCAATCATCCTGCAACGGCCGAATCTCAATGCTGATAACGTACTCGCGACCATCTTTGGCGTAATTCACAAGTTCCACTGTGGAGCCCTGCCCACGGCGAATCGCTTCACCCATTCGAGTTGCCTCGATCGGGTCCGTCGCGGGCCCTTGCAGCACATCGCCAGGCTTCTTCCCCTTCACTTCTTCCAGCGTGTACCCGGTAATACGCGTAAACCCTTCGTTGACCCACTCCACCTTGCCAAACACATCCGTAATCACCACAGCATTCGAAGTACGGCGGGCAATTTCCGCCAGCCGCTCTGCTTCAACGCGTGCGCGATGGGCGGCCATCTCACTATCGCGCAGCTCGCGCGTCATCTCTTCCGCCATCAAAACAGCTCTTGCCCTGCCACGTCCCAAAAACCAAACCACGGCAGAAAGTAACGTCGTCAACAACACGCCCCCCGCACCAACAAGGGCCGGCGTCGTTCGATCAACGGCATGTTCAAACTTGGGCGTTGTAAACAGTCCCAGCGACCACTCATGCCCACCCACGCGAACATGCCGCACTTCGTGAAAAACCCGGCCATCAAATAATGCGCCGTGCTTCTTCCCCTTTTGCTCGGCAATCGTGTTTCCATCGGCATCAAACAGCAAGTTTTCTGCCGTCATTTCAAGCCCGTCAAACACCTCGATATCTACCAGCCCATCCGCGCAGTCCATCACTCCCTTGAAGGTTTCATGGATCGTGATCGGAGCAAACGCCAACCCCAGCAGCGCCGCTTCACGCTCATCAGCAGTTTGAGGATTGGTTCCGTTGCGATAGATCGGCGTTATAAACAAATAGCCGTCGATCCCTCCCTGTTCAAGCTTCATCCGAGAACTGATCGTCGCTTTACCCGTTCGGATCGCCTTCTCAATCGTCGCACGATGTGCAGGATCGACCCCAATGTCATATCCACAAGCAGCCCCATTGACCTCCATCGGATCAATGAACTTAATGACGTAAAGGACCGGATTATCCCCTGCCGACTTCACCTGGAAATCGGGCGCATTATCGGCTCGTTCCGCCGTGACAAACGCGTCTAGGTCACTCCGTAGCACACGCTCAATGAAGCCAAACCCCAGCACACCCGGAAACTCGACGGACAAGTCACGCGACTTCACATACGCCCGAAACTCCAGTCGCTCGACCGACTTACTCGCTGCATATACGCCCCGTGCTCCCCGCAAACCATACGCAGGCAAATTGGCGCGCCGTTCCACCTCGCTAGTCACCCGATCTGCCAGCCGATGAAATTCGGCCCACGCTTCCTGGCGAATCGCGCTCTCCGTCCGATGTACGGCAACCGTCGAAAGCCCCAATCCCACCACCAAAACCGACCCCACGACCACAATCAGGGGCCACATGTCGCTCCCCCAGATCCGCAAATTCGCAAAGGTGATTTGCCGCCGCACAGGACTCTCACGAAACTCGGTCAGCAACGTGCCAAAGGCGATCAGCAAGAACGCGACCGCCGTATGAATTGCCATCGTCTTAAACACAATCGACCCAATGGCCGACTGCATCTCAATAATGCACCACACCATCGATATCGCGCTAATGAGTGCGGCCACGCAAACCAACCAACATGCAACAGGCCTTGATCGCCATCGACCCAAGGCAAGCCCCGCTCCCATCAGCGACATCGCGACAGCCGTCGCGGGAAACATCCGCCCAGGATCTCCTCCTTGAGACATTCCCATCGGATCGCTAACAATCAGCGTATCGATCCCCAGATTGACCTCAAAAAATATCTCGGCCAAGCTAACCAGACCTAAACATGCCGCCATCAGTGACAACGCGGTCAGCAAAACCCGCATCCAAAAACGACTATTGACGGCCGTTGATCCAAACGTCGTTAGCGCCAACAACGTTAGCCCCAGTGACGTGTTGAACTTCATCGTCGGCAGCCCATAGACCACCCAGCAGACACTCTGCCAATTCACCAGCCAGCCCATCATCACCGTGACAGAAATGCAAAGTGCCCCTGCCGATGCAATGCGAGCCATCGTCGTGAGCCAAATCGCATCACCTGCCAGGTCACTCTGCCTGGAGGGGTGATTGCCCGCCTCGTAGTAGCGCCAAAGCGCCACTGGCGTTACCATCAACCCCAACAACAGCAGGTGATGTGCCAGCCATCCATTCCCGGCAAGCTGCGGCGCAATGTAAGGCAGCGTAAAAAATACAAAGACTTCCAGTAGCGCTACGGTCGCAGCGATCTCTAGCAACAGCCTTAAAGTGTTGATGGATCGCTTCATATCGCTACAGCCCTTTGCCCGTTTTGCCCCGGTGATGCGGGTACACACCCGCGCATCATCCCTATTCGGCAAACCCGATCAAAGCCTATAACGGTCAGTCAAAAATCGCCGATGAAATCGACTGTAGCGATTAAGCCGCCCTTGCAGGTGACGCAATCCCTTCCTGCAACACTCGCCACCAGACACAGCCAAACTCCACAGCCACCCCATCAGCCAAACAAACACCACTCCTAACCAAGCCACCGCACTTTTCCATTCCCCGATCATCGCACACCTCCCGGTAAAACTGGCTCCCTTGCCCCACAGGAGAATTAGACGCACACCTAGTGACACGTCTGGTCACTGCCTCTTTTTAAATTTTGAAAGGTGCGAAAAACCGCTTAGAAAAACGATTTGCCAGACAGCTCCTGGCAACTTCGCGTTGCCCAACTGTCCTGCGACAGAAAAAAAGTCGCCAAAAGATGCCGCGGCTAATCGGCCTGCGCGACCAACTGCCAAAGCTCATCCACCGCTTGTCGCTGCTGCTCTAAAACAGGAACCGCTTCCCCAGCGTTCGGTGTGATCGGAACGAGACGATTCAAAATGGCTTCCTCAAGCTGCTCCATCCCCATTCCGGTTTGGGCACTCACTGCCACCGCATCTAGCTTGCCTGGAAGTTGCTCACTAGCGCCAACCTTAACAAGCAGGTCCGACTTGTTCTGCACTACGAGCAATCGCTGCTTCGTACGAACAGAATCATCGGCCGAAAATGCTCGCTCGATAGAGCTTTGCAATCGTGCATCTTCCGCCGTCCAGCCGACCGATCCATCAAACAGCAACAGAACTAGGTCAGCATTTTGAATGGCGCGATTCGCACGCTGCACTCCCTCGCTTTCAATCGGGTCTTCCGTCTCGCGTAAGCCTGCCGTATCCATCAGCATGAACGGCCATCCACCCAGGGCCAGCGGTGTTTCAACAATGTCTCGCGTTGTCCCCGGCTGATCAAACACAATGGACCGTTCGTAGCCTAACCAGCGATTGATCAAACGGCTCTTCCCTACGTTCGGCCTACCAGCAACAACCAGCCTGAAACCACCTTGGGCAATCCCTTTGCCAAGTAACTCCAACTTCTGCAGTCGCAATAGCTTTTGCTTGGCAGTCTCTCTATCGCCGGACTGGATCGCGTTTTTAATTTCAGCTAGTCCCCGCCGCATCGCTCCTTGCTGCTGATCCAAAATCAACCGCGCCGCCGAGAGCGTCCTCGCCTGCGTCAGCAAAATCGAAGCCTCCGCCTCCCAAGGATCATCAGCCCGTTGACGCAAATAGTCTTGCCAACTCTGCCGCGTGCAGCCCGCCGTTTCAAACGTCGCCACCATCGCTTCCACCGCAGCAAGTCCGCCATGCGGATGCAGCAACACATGATCGGCCGCCAACACCGTCACCACCAACTCTTCGCCAACCGTCTGTCCTGCTGCGACAAATTGTGCCACCACAATCTCGTCATGCTTGGCGTCAATCAGCCGTTTCGTCCTCAGCGGCCGCACAAAGCGCCCCACCGTTGCCACCGCATCGGCTCCCGTAACACAGACCGTCGCGACCGCCCCTTTCCCGGTAGGCGTAAGAACGGCAACTTGGCACGGCACTGGCATTACAAAACCCTAAAGTGACAATCGATCCCTAGTGGTCCTCCAGTATCGCCGGTCCCCATCCCTGGGCAAGCCGGGCGCATTTGCCCGCCGCCATTTTCACCGCAAACAGGGGGCTTGCCGGCCCTCTACAATGCTCAGACGGTCCGTACCGCAATCGTCCCTATCCCCTGCAGCTTTTCCCTGCAAAATCGCCACTTAAAACCACACCATGACCTCCGTTCCAGAACTTCGCATCCAAGCCATGAATTCCGCCGGGGTCGCGGCCGAGGGAGATTATGTACTTTATTGGATGATTGCTCAGCGTCGCGGCCGATTTAACTTCGGCCTGCAACGCGCCATCGAATGGGCACGCGATCTGAAAAAGCCTCTTATCATTTTAGAGGCCCTTCGCAGCGGCTATCAGTGGGCCAGCGATCGCATCCATCGCTTCGTGATCGACGGCATGGCCGACAACGCAGCCCACTTTGAAAAGTACTCCTCACGCGGCGTCTTGTACTATCCCTATGTCGAGCCTAAGCAAAGCGCTGGCGCGGGCCTGCTGGAGACCCTTGCCAAAAATTCGTGCCTTATTGTTACCGACGACTTCCCTTGCTTCTTCTTGCCTGCCATGGTGAAGCTGGCAGCCCAGCGAGTCCCCGTCCGACTTGAGGCCATCGATAGCAATGGCATCTTGCCGATTCGCGCGGCAGGCAAACAAGTCTTCACGATGGCCTTCCATTTTCGCCGCTGGCTCCAAAAGAATTTAGAACCCTATTTGCACGAAGAGCAGTTCCCCCTTGAAGATCCGCTGGCGGGAGTCAAGCTTGGCCCCACGCCCGAACTTTCCCCCGCGATCTTGCGGCGTTGGCCCATGGCCGACCTTTCAAAACTGCGCCAGGGTGAAGAAGGGCTTGCCAAGCTTCCCATCGATCATGCTGTTCGGATCAGCAAGATCGCTGGCGGTCCTTTGGCCGCCGAGCAAGCCCTGGCTAAGTTCCTGCAAGGAAGGCTCTCCAAATATGCAACCGACCGCAACATCCCCGATGATGATGTAGCCAGCGGACTATCCCCCTATTTGCACTTTGGACACATTTCCGTTCATGAGGTCTTTCGCAGGACTGCGCAGCAAGAACGCTGGAAGCTCTCTAACATTTCGGGAAAGCCCGACGGAAAAAACACCGGCTGGTGGGGCGGGTCGGTTCCCCTAGAATCCTTCCTCGATGAATTGATCACCTGGCGAGAGATCGGCTACAACTTCACCTCACGCTGCAGCAACTACGACAAGTTCGAATCCCTTCCCAATTGGGCGCAGCAGACCCTTGAAAAGCATGCCGACGATAAGCGAGCTCATATCTATACGCTCGAAGACTTTGAAAAGTCTCGTACGCATGACCCGCTTTGGAATGCCGCCCAAAGGCAACTCGTTCGCGAAGGAAAGATCCACAACTACTTGCGAATGCTGTGGGGCAAGAAGATCCTCGAGTGGACCGCACATCCGCGCGATGCGCTGGCCATCATGATTGAGCTTAACAACAAGTACGCACTCGACGGCCGCAATCCCAACTCGTATAGCGGCATTTTCTGGGTGCTAGGGCGCTACGATTGCGCCTGGGGACCCGAACGACCAATCTACGGAACCATCCGCTACATGACCAGCGAAAACACCGCACGCAAAGTCAGCGTGAAAGGTTACCTTCGCAAGTACAGCGCCGAGAAAACGCTGTTCTAGATTCCCATATCCGCGAGGCGGTCCACCAACTGCGACAACGTGGCCGTCAGTTGCGGGTGCTGAACTTCAAACTCTGCCACGGCATGCAGCAACCGCTTGCTTAGCGTGTCATCTTCCGTCGCATCGGCCGTTTGTTCCGCAGACAGCGCGAGCTTCTGCTGAATATCGCCAATCAGCGTATGCAGCGATCGACGCGTCTCATTATCGAGGTCGGTCGTTTCCTCAAGGTCACGCTCTAGCTTTTGCAACGTCGCAAGGAGATCGGCTTTTTGCATACAGCACCAAAGATCGGTTCGCAGGAAAGAGGAAAGCGTCCCTGAAGGACACCCTTCTATTCTAATCGATCATTCCCTGCGAAGGGATCGGCCAACTATTGCTTCGCAGCCCCATCTTTGGCCGGAGTTATATGGCTGAGCCGGAATAACAGGCTTAGAATCCATGAGCGAACGCACCAAAGCAGGCACTGCCTCAGCAGCGTCTGGCCCAATTCGGCCCAGCGTTTTTGCGGCGCTTCGTCGCACACTTGCATCTTCGTCGTCCAGCAATTGAACCAAGGCGGGAACCGCATCCTTGGCTTCACTTCCCATCCGCGCGAGAACGCTAGTTGCAGCGCGACGAATTTTCGGATCGGGATGCGACAAAGCCTGCACCAATTGCGGCACTGCCGGCTTGCCAATACGACTAAGCGCATCGGCCGCAACTTGTTGCTCACTCCAGGCATCAAACGGCAGCTGAATTTCCGGGATGATCGGCAACATCCCGTCTTCGCTCGCTTCAAAGGTGGCTGGGCTCACGCTGATAACTTCACGACGTGAGCTGGGTTCTTCGGCCGCAACCGCTTTGCTACGAGGTGACTCGGCTTCAACACGTACCTTGGGAGCAGCTCCTACTCCACCGCATCCGGCAAACAAAGCACACGCCAGCGCGGCGCCACCCCATGCCCATCCTTGCATGGCAAAAATTTGACTCGGCATCCTTGGCCCTTCCATCGCGTTCATAAACCCAGCTTCCCACCCAAAACGACCCACGCTTAAACGCTGGGTCTTCAAGTCCCTACAAGCGGCAATCGGCCCTACAAATCGCCTAGGCCGCAAAGCCATTCCACGTTTCAGAATGGCTCAAGTCGCCCCCTATGTCCAGTCCAGAGTTTCCCCTCCTTTACGAAGACTGCTCCAGCGGGGTTCAAATTTGGGTAATGCTGAGCGAATGTCAAACGATAATCATTTCTTTAATTGCAGGCGATAGCAGGCAATCTCTTCGCCGTTTCGCAAAAACAGCAGGTCGTTTACTAAGACGGGGTGGTTCCAAGTTTTTCCGGAAAAGGGCGTGAACTTGGCCAACTCGACATGTTTTTTCCCGTTGGCTTCCAACAGAATTGCATCGCCATGTTCGCCCATCACCAGCAAAACCCCTTGGTCCGCAATCAGCAGCACTTGGCCATTTCCGTAACGTCCTTTTTTCCAGGTCCGTTTTCCGGTTTTTGCATCCAAGCAAACGAAGATGTCCCCATCAAAGCCGAATAAGTATCCCTCGTGAGATACAAAGTCATTGAAGTACGGCTTGAGATCCTTCGTCTGCCAAATCTCTTTGGTGTCGAACTTCCCCTCCTTACTCGTGACTTCAATCAGTCGCGAACCTTCGCCGTAGAACGTGCCAATGATCCAGTGATTCGCATCCACCTGATGCGGCTGAACAACCCGGTTCATCTCCTTTACGAGCCAAGTATAGTTCCACAACAACTTGCCATCTGTCGGCGATACGGAATACATGCCTGTATCGGAAAGGATGATCGCCTGAGAAACCCCATCAATCACCGCCGCATGCGGAGAACAATACGTATGCTCTCCCTTCTCTTCCGATTCGGTTCCACCTTGCGACCACAGCAACTTGCCATCCGCCAACTGATATCCCAAAAGTCCCTTACGCTTGGCACCGCCGGGAACAGCAATCACCACGCCATCGATCACAAGTGGCGAACTCGAAAAGCCCCACATCGGCGGCTTAGCATTGGCATCTTTGCTGATGTCTTGTGACCAAATCAACTTGCCACTTGCCGCATCCAAACAGTTCAGCTTGCCACTGGCTCCTTGAGCGTAGATTCGTCCTTCAAAAAACTGTGGGGTAGCTCGCGGGCCAGGACCGCCAATCGGTTCATCAAACCGAGCTGCATCGCTGTGGACCCAGATTTCTTTGCCGGTCTCTTTGTCATAAGCCACCACGCATTCCGCCGTACTACGCTGTTCTTGGGTGAAAACATAGTTTCCAACCACGGCCATACTTCCCCAACCAGGACCAACGGCATGTCGCCACACTTCCTGGGGCGGACTGGCCTTCCAATCGGTTTCGATAGAAACACCCGTCAAACGTCCATCGCGTGCCGGACCACGAAAACCGGGCCAATCACCTGCCGACAATTCCAGCGGCGTAGCGGGTTCATCACTAGCTGGCTTAGGGGCGAGTTTTTCCTGTTCCACTTCTGCCAAGAACTTCTCTTCGGCCGACTTGTCCCAGCGCCAGGCGAACTCCCCTTGGAAGTTGCCATCCACGCCATTGGATCGCAAGGCCAGCCCCAGCGACCAACAAGCCAAGATCAAAACAGGAAGTGCCACATGCCGTACGTTCGCCGGAAGAGGGCGAGTCAATCGCTCCAACACCGCCCATCCAAAAAGAGTCATCGCCGGCGCAAAAAACATCAGCGGCAATCCCATCGATGCATGCCCGAAGAACTTCACTAAGACGGCGCCTAAGATGAGCGTTCCGATAACGACAAATGCGTGCACTAGCTCCTTTTCACGAAACTTATAAACGAGCCACCAAATCGTCATCAGCAGAAGCGCGATGTAGGGCCCCATCATGAAGAACATGAAAGTGAGCGGCACCATTCCTAGTACTGTGGGAACGGTTACCTGCATCAGCCAGAATAGGATCGCGATGACAATTCCGACCCAGGGAAACCATCCCAATGATCGACGAGTCGTCGAGCTAGAAGTTTCACCTGGTGACTTGGAACTTGGCGCAGCAGCAGACAGTTTTTCAGACATGACAGACAAAAGCCCAGATTAGCGCGAATGGAAATGACGAGAGCCGACAAGATGGCCGAATTGTAGGCAGTTACCCCCCTACAATCCAACATCAGTCTACAAAAGAAGTCGTATTTCCAAGTAGCTTAACGACTTACAAAAACCTAGAGCGTCTTCAAATACTCTAGGACGGCCTGTTTTTCCTCTTTAGAAAGCAGGTCTGGGAAGTCATGCCCCGCCGCACTTTTTCCGAATAGCTGGGCATCGAAATACTCGCGCTTCTCGGCCGCCGTTGTTGCTTCGTCCGACACTTTTTTCATCGTGGTCACTTCCAGACCTACCAGCTTTTGGTCATAGCCGTCTTCGGTCCGCTTCCAAACGGCCGGACGTTCGCTCGGGTGTAGCACATGCCACAGGGTCGGAACGCTTCCATTATGAAAGTACGGAGCCGATGCCCAAATCCCATCTAGCGGCGGCGCAACGTATCCTTTCGGATCGTCGATGTTGCCAAGCTTGCCATAATCGGTAAACCATGTGTTGCCATAGCTGGCACGGTGCGCCGGCGTCAGCGATTGGTACCGAACAGGATCCGTCTTCACGTCGGCCAGCGGAATTGTCTTGTTGGGAAACTTCGAGCCATCGCCATACGTTCCATGGCAATCGGAGCAGACGCGATTGAATGCAACGCGACCACGCTCGGCCAGCGGCGCATCAATTTCGTAGGGATACTTCGGAGCTTCAATCGAGCTGATGTATTCGTACACATCACGAAAGTCATCTTCCCATTCGCGAAATTTCTCCGGTCCGTTCTGACGAACCAGCATGAATTGCATCAAGCCCCGATGCCCCTTGGCCGCAAAGCCGTCGATGTAAATGAAGTCCTTCCGCTTGAAATGCCACCAAGCCGGGGCGTCCATATCATGGTGCACCATTTTGGGAACACGGCGTTCGGGATGGATTCCTAGATCTTTGTCACGATAGCCCATCAGCACCACGCCAAACATCACCGCATTGGTCGTGCCGTTGCTATTGCCCAGCGGCATGAACATGCTTCCTACATCCATTCGCCCCAGCGCCGATTGCTTGGCCAGCTTGACTTGCCGCGTCTCTTCGGTGAGCGTCATCAAGGCATAGCGCGAATTGGGGGCACCAGGAATCGTTTTGCCTGCTACCTTGCCGCCATGGCAAGCAAAGCAGTTCATCGTCCAAATCCCTTGATCGTCCACGACGTACTGCAGCGGCTTCGACGGGTCTTCCAGGCGTGGCGTTAAACCATACCGGCTGAAAGCCATCTTGCGCCGCTCTTCCACGGTCGCCTTTTCCGCTTGGGAGCGAAGTGGCTCGGGCCAAGTCGTCCAAGTTTCGTCGAAGGTCGCTTGGTCGAAGTCGAGTGGCAGATAGGTCTTCTGCGTTAGAAAGCGATAGCCCCGCTGCGCCGGCGTCAGCGCCTCCGACTTGTCGCTAGTGCCATTGGACTTAGGATTGGGCTCTGCTCCGTAAACAGTTGCCCCGCAAACAATCGCAGCCAGCACCAGCCAACACAACCAAGCCCGATGTAATTGCATCATCGTATCGCTCACAAGCCAAAGGCCTCTTGATCAACCAATGGGCACCACCGAAGTTCCCGTTTAGCCAACCTAGCGTTACCGCAATACCGCGACTGAAGTTAACAGGCCGCTCCCCTACTTCTTTTTGGCAGGGGGCGCCGCTTCCTTCTTTTCTTCCTTCGCCTTGGCAGGCTTTTTGGACTCGGGCAAGAAGCCACAGCCCAGAAAAACCGCCATCAAGATCCAAAAGCTCATGCACTCTGGCCGACGCAAATCGTGGAAGTCGAGTAAATGCGGCGAACTTGGAAGCTGCATCTGCTTGGGCTCTTTTTCTGTGCCTGGTTCCGTCGCAACAGGAGCTTCTGTAGCTTCCTTGCCGGTTTCCTTCTCCGCCGACCCTTCATGATTGTGGGCATCGGGCAACGTCTGATGGTGGCCATGGGCTGGGATCTTGAAGATCCAATTCTTTTCCAGCCACGACTCGTAAGAGTTGACCATTCCGATTCGCTTTTGCTCAATCCCTTCCATCGCTGGCTGCCAAGTACCTAAGCTCTTGGCAAACCAGGCCGGCTCACGGCAGCTCCAATCGGAATTGACGCCCCAATCTGCCAGCAATTTCACGCCGATGACCAGCACCAACAGGTAGGCCGTCATTTCGAACCGTGGGAAGCGTTCCAACAGCTTGATAAACACCGCGGCGGCAAAACGCATCAGGACAACGCCAATGATGCCCCCCGAAACCACCACCCACAACTTCTCTTGTCGACTGCCTGCCAAAGCCATCGCTGCCAAGATCGAGTCCACGGCAAAGGCAACGTCGGTCAGCTCAATCACCGCGACCGTACCCCAAAACGATTGCCGGCTAACCTCTGGCGTTACTTCCGGGGTCACTTCAGGAGCTTCTTCCACATCCACAATCGGATGGCCGTTGCTATCCAGCTTGACCGCTTCTTCGTGATCGTCACCATGCCCCGAAAAGAGCAAGTGCTGTAGCGAGATATAAGCGAGGTATGCTCCACCTAAGAATTTGACGAAGGTCCATCGCAGCAAAAAGCTGGCGGTGCAAATCGCGATGACGCGAAATACGAACGCCCCAATCAGACCGTAAGACAGCGCACGAGGACGCTGGGCCGCTGGCAAACGCTTGGCCAAAATCCCCAGCACCAACGCATTGTCAATCGACAACACACCTTCCAAAAGAATCAAAAGCCCAATGACCGCCAAGTCGCCACTGGCAACCTTTTGGCCAAAGACATCGAATTCTGCCAGCAGCAGAGGAAGACCACCAAGGTATTCAAAAAACATGTTACAGATCTACACTTTCCAATCGCCAACTCGTATTCGTCGCCGTACGCCTAAGCTCACCGGCAACGATTATGGATCGTAGCCCAAGTTAGGTGCCAACCAGCGTTCGACCTCACCCAGCGGCATCTTCTTCCGCCGTGCATAATCTTCGACTTGTTCCTTCGTGATCCGGTCCAGCGCGAAGTAACGTGCTTCAGGATGCGCAAAGTACAAGCCGCTCACACTGGCAGCGGGCATCATCGCAAACGATTCCGTCAAATGCATGTCGGCGTTCGTTTCCGCTTGCAACAAATCAAACAAGGCTCGCTTCTCGGTATGGTCGGGCTGCGAAGGATAGCCAGCCGCGGGCCGAATGCCGCGATAGGCTTCTTCGATGAGCTCATCTTTAGACAGCGACTCTTCCCGCCCATAGCCCCAATCCGCGCGAGCCCGTTGATGCAGCAATTCTGCAAACGCCTCGGCCAATCGATCGGCCAATGCTTTGGTCATGATCGAGTTATAGTCATCGTGGTCGGCGTCAAACTTCTTGCACAGCTCGTTACAGCCAATGCCCGTCGTTACCGCAAAGGCCCCTAAGTAATCCTTACGGCCACTTCCCACAGGAGCGATATAGTCGGACAACGCACGGAAGTCCTTTTGTCCCACACGTTCCCACTGTTGCCGCAGCGTATGAAAACGCGTCTTTTCCTTCGTGCGCGATTCATCCGTGTAAAGGATGATGTCGTCCCCCTCGGAAGCAGCCGGCCAGAACCCATACACCGCATGAGCCTTGAGCAGCTTTTGCTCAACAATCTGGTTCAGTAGCTTCACCGCATCGTCAAACAACTCTTTAGCCTGCGTACCGACCACCGCATCCTCGAAAATGCGAGGGTACTTCCCCTTCAGTTCCCAGGTCATGAAAAACGGCGACCAGTCGATGTAGGGAACAATCTCTTCCAGCGGAAATTCCCGCAGGACTTTCGTTCCCAAAAACGATGGCGTATCAATCGTGACGGTATTCCAATCGGTGGCGAACTTTGCCTCGCGGGCTTTTTCAATCGATGCCAGCTTCACTTGGCGTTGGCCGTACGAAGCTACCAACTGCTGTTGCAGGGCGCGATTGTCTCTGTCCAAATCGGGCTTCATCTCGGCGCTAAGCAGTTTCTCCACAACGCCCACACAGCGTGACGCGTCGAGCACATGAATGATCGGCTCATTGTAGTGCGGAGCAATCTTGACGGCCGTATGCTTGGCGCTGGTCGTTGCACCACCAATCAGCAGCGGCAAATTCAGATTCCGACGCTGCATCTCGCGGGCGACGTGCACCATTTCATCCAGGCTCGGCGTGATCAGGCCCGAAAGGCCGATGACGTCTACCTTCTCTTGAATGGCGGTCTCCAAAATCTTCTCGGCCGAGACCATCACGCCCAAGTCGATCACTTCGTAGTTGTTACAGCCGAGCACCACCCCGACGATATTCTTGCCGATGTCGTGCACATCCCCTTTGACGGTTGCCATCAGCACTTTTCCGCGGGCAGACTGCGCCACATCGCCGGCCAGAGCCTTCTCGGCTTCCATGAACGGAAGGAGATAGTTCACCGCCTTCTTCATCACGCGGGCGCTCTTCACCACCTGGGGCAAGAACATTTTGCCAGCACCAAACAAGTCGCCGACGATGCTCATGCCATCCATCAGCGGACCTTCGATGATCCGCAAGCAGCGATCGTAGTTATGGCGGGCCTCTTCGACGTCGACTTCGATAAACTTATCGATGCCGCGCACCAAGGCATGCGCCAGCCGCTTTTCAACCGGCTCTTCACGCCAGGTCAAATCTTCTGTTGCCGCTGCCTTGCCTTTTCCCTTCACGCGAGCTGCCAGTTCAATCAGCCGTTCCGTCGCATCATCGCGCCGATTGAGCAGCACATCTTCAACGCACTCTAGCAGTTCCTTCGGAATGTCTTCATAGACAGCCAATTGGCCCGCGTTCACAATTCCCATATCCAGGCCGGCACGAATGGCATGATAGAGGAACGCAGCATGCATCGCCTCGCGAACCATGTCGTTACCACGGAACGAGAACGAGATGTTGCTAACGCCACCACTTACCTTGGCACCCGGGCAAACCTCTTTGATCTTGCGCGTGGCCTCGATGAAATTGATTGCATAGTTATTATGCTCTTCCAGCCCTGTGGCGACTGTCAAAATATTCGGGTCAAAGATGATGTCTTCTGGCGGGAAGCCGATCTCCTTGGTGAGGATGTCGTAGGCACGCTTACAAATCGAAACCTTATGGTCAATCTCAACAGCCTGTCCCGATTCATCGAAAGCCATCACCACCACGGCCGCTCCATAGCGACGAATGAGCTTAGCGCGTTCTAAAAACGCGTTCATGTCATCCTTGATGGCAATACTGTTGACGATGGCCTTGCCCTGTACGCAGCGCAAGCCCGCTTCGATGACGGTCCATTTCGAACTGTCGATCATCACAGGAACTTTGGAGACTTCGGGGTCGCCAGCGATCAATCGCAGGAACTTGGTCATCGCCGCTTCGCCATCCAGCAGCGCATCATCCATGTTGATGTCGATGACAGTCGCGCCACCGATCACCTGCTGACGGGCAACTTCTACCGCCTCTTCAAACTTGTCGTTACGGATCAAGTTTGCGAATGCCTTGCTGCCGGTGACATTCGTCCGCTCGCCAACCATCACAAAGTTGGACTCAGGACGAAGGGTGAACGGCAGCGTTCCGCTCAAACGAAGGTAAGAAGGGACTTGCGTCGGCTGATGAGGACGAATGCGGCTCACTTCTTCGGCCATGGCCGCAATGTGATCCGGCGTGGTACCGCAGCAACCGCCCAAAATATTCAGCCAGCCGTTTTGTGCAAAGTCTCCCACCAGCGAAGCCATCTTTGCCGGCCCGAGATCGTACTTGCCCATTTCATTGGGAAGGCCCGCATTGGGATAGCAGTGAACCCGCGTTGTGGAAACCTTGGCCAACTCTTCAATGTGCGGCCGCATGGTCTCTGGACCAAGGGCACAGTTCATGCCCACGGTGAGCAGTGGAATATGAGAGATGGCGTTCCAAAAACCTTCGACCGATTGTCCCGAAACAAAGGTGGCGCCGCCGGGGCCAAAGGTCCCCGATGCCATGATCGGCACGCGCACGCCTGTCTCGGTGCAATAACGATCAATCGCAAACAAGCACGCCTTCAAGTTGAGCGTGTCAATGAACGTTTCTGGCAGCAGCAAATCGACGCCCGCATCAATCAAAGCGACGACCTGTTCGTAATAGCTTTCGGAAAGCTCTTCAAACGAAGAGCCACGATAGGCGGCATCATCCACTCGCGTGGAGATGGTCATCTGCTTGGCGGTAGGACCAATCGAGCCTGCAACGAAGCGCGGCTTGTGCGGCGTCTTTTCGTTGTACTCATCGACAGCAACCCGCGCGCACTTCACGGCGGCAAAGTTAATCTCTCGGACCAGCTCTCGGGGCAGATGGAATTCTTCCATGCCGATGAAGCTGGCGCCGAACGTATTGGTTTCTACAATGTCCGCACCGGCCGCGAGGTACTTGCGATGGATATTGGAGATGTCAGTTGGCCGGGTGATGCACAGGATGTCACTGAACCGGGCAAGGTCCTTGGTATGATCGGCAAAGCGATCCCCGCGGACATCGTTCTCCGTTAGTTTCAAAGCCTGCAGCATTGTCCCCATCGCGCCATCCAAAATCAGGATGCGGTCTTCCAAAAGGGATTCGAGCAGATCGTAGGTCTTCGAACGCTGCGGCCCACCCGCGATGGCGGATTGCGTGACGCTTGGCATGGCAAAAATTGGCTCAGGACATCAGAATGCAGCACCCCCTTCCGAGGAGGCACCGTCAGAATCCTTCAGTTTAATTGAAAACGGGCTTTCACGGCACCCCGCTCCCCAACAAGCGAGGGGGCCACGGCAATCTAGCGAAGCCAAAGCGAAGGATTTGTTTCCTAGGAGTGCCAAAGCGGCCTAAGCAGGCTCGTAAAGGGGCCGTTTACAAGCCAGGGCTAGTCCAGGCAGGTCCCCAAAGGCGACTGCCGCACCGCAACAGAAAGCTGGCGAAGTTACCGCTTCCACTCGTAGACAGCCAAGGCCTTCAGTTCGCGAACAATCACTTGATTGCCGCTAACCGCCAGATGAGCCCAAGTAGAATCTTCGCTAATCTTGCGTGAACCAAGCAGTTCGAACTTTTCGGGATTGGCTCGAATGAGCAGTAGCTCGCCCCGTTCATCCAGGGCCAAAATCTTGTCCCCTTGTAGCACCAAGCTCCAGTATTGGCCGTAGGGCTTGGTGGTCCATTGCTCTTTACCCGTGGTAAGGTCGATGCAGGTGAATCGCTGATTCCGCAAATGCACATAGACATAGTTACCAACGACCACCGGCGACGACATGTAGGCCTGCGTCTTATTTTCCCATAGAGGGGATACTTCCTGCGCATCGGTGTTGCCAGCCACCTTGTACAAAAACGATTTGCCGCCGTAGCTGCTTGTAAAGATGTTCCCTTCAATCACGGTGGGCGTAAGAATGTTCATGCCTCGAAAAGCAGGAACATCCGTCGACCAAAACACTTTGCCAGATTCAGGATCGACACCGCACAGCTTTTGCCGTGTTTGCACCAACAGTTGTTCTCGTCCGCCGACAACCGCCAAAACAGGCGACGAAAAAGCGCTGCCGTTCATGCCGTCGCCGTTTTCCAACACGCGCCACAAGACCTCGCCCGACTTGCGATCCAGTTTGACGAGGCCGCCGCCTGCTTGCACAAACAGGGCATCGCCTCTGAGCAAGGGGGAAGAGACAAAACCAAACGCTGGCAAGGGCGAGCTGAACTTCTGCATGAGGTCCGCACGCCAACGCTCGGCACCATTCTTTACATCCAAAGCAACAACGACGTCTCGGATCCCTGCTACGTACAAGGTTTCCCCGTCGCAGGCTGGCGTTGCACGAATCCAACTCCCATTCGCAGCAGCAAAAAACGGAACGGATATTGCGCCATCCCATTCCACCGACCACAGCACCTTGCCATCTTTGCGATCCAGGGCCGAGACTACTTCTGTTTTCTTATCCCGGGTCTCTGTGACAAAAACCCGATCGCCCAGAACGATAGGGCCCGAATAACTCGGGCTGAGCGGTACGCGATAGACCTTCTGAAGGTTGTCGGCCGTGATCGTGTCCGGCCAAGCGGGGCCCACAAACGATCCATCACGACTATTGCCGCGCCACTGCGTCCAAGGTTGCTCCGCATCAGCGGCAAACGCCACACCGCCCAACAAGCCACAAAGCGAAGTGACTACCAGAATCTGATAATGATGGAGGGACTTCAACTGCATCGTAAATGCCTTTTCTGAAGGGGCGACTTCCCTAATTGATTTCCGCTGAATCTGCACCCGCGAGCAAGTGGCTTGCACTGGTAACCAAGTAGGTTTCCAGATGCGTTAGATTGTCACAAAAGACCGAGTACTTAATCCGCTTGCGAATCTCTTCGCTTAGCGCCCGGCCACCAACGACCACCATCGTTTTGTAAGCCATGGCCGTCTCAAAAAACGGAATATACTCCGACACAAACCGCTCTTCATCCGCAATATGCGAAACGGAAAGCCAAAACAGCGTCGGCCGATTTTCCACAATCGCGACACTCATCGTGGCAAACGGCAAGCTACTGCCCAGAGACGTCGCTTGCCATCCTTCTTGCTGCATTACCAGTTCCACCATCGTTGTTGGAACATCGTAGAAGTCCCCTTCGGGCGTTCCCCCCAGGGCAATCGGCCCCGAGGATTGGGCGGGGCTAAGCAGCTGACGTAGCTCGTGAAGGACTCCCGTACAAAGTCGGCATGCGCGGCGTTCCTGATAAACCTCTACCTGGCCACAGTCCCACATCGCGCCGATCTCATGGAAGGACCGCGTGAGGACCTGATCGCAAATGCTGCTGATGCGATTCCCATCGAGAAACAGATCAAGCACAACCTGCCGAACGAGCATTTCATCGCCGGCCACCAAAGCATCGCGAACCACTGCCCACGACTCGGCCAGGCTCAAGCGGCGATTGCCAGTATTGGGCGGAAGTCCAATCGCAGCTGCATCGACAAGGCCATGACGGTTCGTGCGGATGAATTCCAAAACGCCACTGATCGGCAAACGGCGATGGCCGCCGGCCGTACAGCTCATGGGAATCAGCCCCTTATCGCACCAGCGTTTCAAGGACGATTCGCTGACGCCAATCGCTCGAGCCACTTGTTTGGGCGTTAATAGCCTCGTCATGGAAGTCACAATTCGCCCGAAACGGGCATGAACGATTTGATCACTTTCAAGGTAGACACAGGGGACTAGGCCGCCAAATTGCACCTAGGGAAGTGTACCACATCGGACACCCCGAAAACATAACACATGACATAACCACTTACCCAGTAAGGCATTACACCGTTTCCAACACCAAAATGAACGTTTTGCACGTTTTCTTGGTTGCCGCCATCTCCATTCCCCGGTAGATTTCATGTGACCGATTTGAACGTTTTAGCGAGGATGCGACCATGATCGTTGCTGCTGTAAAAGTAAGGCCAAGCCGGAAGACCAAGGCGATTGCCGGCAATTCGCACTCGGAAGACCGGGGCGCTGGCTCCTTGGAAGTCCTAGAGAGATCACTGTCCACCACAGCCAGGCGGAACCGTCGGGCTGCCAAGGCGAGCATTGCCACGCAGGTCGAAGAGCCAGCGACCGAACCCTCGGCCGACCTTCTTGACCTTGCCCGAGAGCTTTCCCAGCAGGAAAGCGAGTTCATTCCCAATGAGCTCTTCAAGCAAAAGGCCCACTATCAAGAGATTCTGGCTCCCGCAGCCCTAGTCGGCTCTGCACCGGTTGCCAAGGCGACCTGGAAGCAAGTCAAGGAGATGCCCGCACACCTGGCCCGCATGTGTGAAACCACTTTGCTCAAGCCAGAAGAGGAAAAGGCACTGTTTCGCCGCATGAACTTTGCAAAGTTCCGCGCCGAACAACTGCGTCGTAAGATCAATCTGAATGCTCCTGTGCCTGCCGTGGTGAATGAGGTCGCTTCGCTGTTAGCCCAGGCAGCGGCCGACCGAAATCGCATCGTCAGGGCCAACCTGCGGCTGGTGGTTTCTATCGCCAAGAAGTTCTCCGACCTGCGAAACACGTTTGACGAACTTCTGAGTGAGGGAATCACCAGCTTGCTAAGGGCGGTGGAAAAGTTCGACTTTGACCGTGGCTTCCGTTTCTCGACCTATGCCACCCAAGCGGTTCGTCGTACGCTGTGCCGTTTGCTTCAGCAGAATCATCGTGACCGTAGCCGCTTTTTGACGTCCGAGTCAACCGTCTTTGAAGAAGCGGCTGATGATGCTCCCGAAGGAACCATGACCGAGTCTCGCTGGCATGAACTCAAGCGAGCCTTGGTAAAGATGTTATCCAAACTAGACCCGCGCGAACGGGCCATCATCCGTCGGCGGTTTGGCCTGGATAGCAATGATGAAGTGCAAACGCTACAAAGCTTGGCAGGCGAAATGGGAGTTTGCAAAGAGCGAGTCCGCCAACTTGAGATGCGTGCCATGAGCAAGTTACGGTCGATGGCAGAAGAGATCCGTTTGGCTCCTCCCGAGGGAGTTTAAGCTTACCCTTCCCCTCAGTGTCCGATTCTTTTCCGCTTCTAGTACTTGCGAACTCCCTTATGAAAGTTGCCGTTGTCGGCTCTGGAATCAGTGGCTTGTTGGCTGCCAACTTATTGAGCAGCCGACATGATGTTCACTTGCTAGAGTCGGGAAACTATCTAGGGGGACACACCAACACCATCGAAGTGCCAATGGATGGCAAAAACTATCCAGTCGACACGGGCTTCATGGTCTTCAATCGCCGCACCTATCCGAACTTCTGCCAAATGCTGGAGCGATTAGAAGTCGTTTCGCAAGAGTCGGACATGAGCTTTAGCGTGCGGTGCGATTGCTCGGGGCTTGAGTACGAAGGAAGCTCGCTGTCGGGAGTTTTTGCCCAGCGGGTTAATCTGCTTCGCCCCCGTTTTTGGCGAATGCTGTACGACATCCTTCGCTTCAATCGAGAGGCGACCGATTGGCTTTCAGAGCTTCCTGCCAGCGGACCCAAGGCCTTGGAAGTTTCGCAGTTGACGCTTGGGGAATTTACCGCCGCACGCGGCTATAGCCAAAGCTTCATTGAGCAGTACCTGATTCCAATGGGGGCCGCCATTTGGTCGGCTCCGCCACAGCAGATGCTGAAATTCCCCGCGCGGTTCATTTTGAACTTCTATCGCAACCACGGCCTGCTACAAATTTTGGATCGCCCCATTTGGCGAACGATTCCCGGCGGTGCCAAGCAGTACGTCAAACGAATCATTGCCCCATTTGCCGACCAAATCCGCTTGCAGTCTCCCGTGACCCGGATTGAGCGCCAGTCAGAACAAGTCCATATCACCGTTGCCGGCCAAGACACCGAAATATTTGACGCTGTGGTGCTGGCCTGTCATGCTGACCAGTCGCTCTCCATGCTGGCCGACGCCAGCCAAGCCGAGCGCCAAGTTTTGCAGGCTTTCCCGTATCAAAAGAATGTGGTGAAGGTTCATGAGGACACCAGCATCCTGCCAAAATCAAAACGGGCCTGGGCCAGCTGGAACTATTTGGTTCCCGCAAAAGGCGAACGTCAGGCCGTACCGGACCAGGATTCTGCGGACGTCGTTGTGACCTATGACTTGTCTCGCCTGCAAAAGGTGAAGTCGCCGCGACCGATTTTGGCCACGCTGAATGATGTGGGGATGGTTGATCCGGCGAAGACGTATCGCACGATTGTCTATCATCACCCGATCTTTGGCGTCGACTCGGTTTTGGCACAAGGCAGACACGCCGAGATCAGTGGTAAACGGAATACGTATTTTTGCGGCGCCTACTGGGGTGCCGGGTTTCATGAGGATGGGGTCAACAGCTGCGCTTGCCGTGGCAGCGCAGTGGGGAATTACGCTCGAAGCATGTTCAGCAGTATCTACGAGGGAGAGGTTGAGCACAGTCGCGTCCGGCCTGTAAACCATTCCTTCCGTTATCGGCTATTCATGCTGATGGTGGATCTGGATGAGCTTGCAGAACTTCGGGACCGCCGACTGCTGCGCACGCGTAAGGGACTAGCTCCCGTAGCCTTTTGCCCGGAGGACTACTTGCTGGCCAGTGCCGATCCAACCGGCCAAGGCATCGCGGATCGTGTACGACAGATCGTGCACGAGCAAACGCAAGGGACCATCACCGGACCGATTCGCATGCTGTGCCAACTTCGGTACTGGGGCTATTACTTTAGCCCGCTGAATTTGTACTACTGCTATGCGGCCGATGGAACCACGCTCGATTACGTCGTGGCAGAGGTCAACAACATTCCCTGGCGCGAGAAGCACTGCTATGTGCTGTGGCAAGGCAACCGTTCGCAAGCAAACGCCCTGTCGATTGGCGCTCATGCGCACGGCAAGCAGTTTCATGTTTCGCCATTCATGCCGATGAACCAGCAGTATCGCTGGGAGATTTCGCAGCCGGGCGAACGACTGGAAGTGAAGTTAGAAAATTGGGATTTGGCGGCGGGGCCCTTTACGGCTTTTCCGCTAACTTCCGAAGAACCGACGGCCGGGTTTAGTCGCTTGTTTTCGGCGAAGCTCACACTGCAACGCAGAGAACTCACCTGGGGACGGCTACAAACCAATGCCCTGCGACACGGCTGGATGTCTGGAAAAGTGGTAGCAGCGATTTATTACGAGGCGTTAAAGTTATGGCTGAAGAAGTCTCCTTACTATCCCCATCCCACGCCCCAGACCTCACCCGAGTCTGCCATGCCATAACAGAAGTTCATTCCTCGGTAACTGCCGATCGCGCAACGATCAGGCGGCTTCCCTCAACAGCCAAACCAAGCGAGCGTCCCCCTACTGGCATGGAGCGACTGTTTCGTGGCAAGGTTCGTCACCTTTTGGCCGGCATTCAAAATGGCGAGTTGATCCTGCAAGAATCGCAAGTTACCGAAAAGTTCGGCACCGGCGCTGCTGACGGGCTCAAGGCGCAGATTGCCGTTCACTCGCCCGCGTTTTATCGGCGCGTAGCCCTCGGGGGAACGATTGCTGCTGCGGAATCGTATATGGATGGCGAATGGGAGACGGACAACCTTACCAAGGTGATTCAGCTCATGATTCGGAATGGACGATTGCTGGGAAGTCTGGAAGGGGTTGCGAATTGGCTGTTTCAGCCGCTACTGCGCTGGTGGCATGCCTGGCGTGACAACTCGCATCGCGGTAGCAAACGCAACATCGCCGCCCACTACGATCTTGGCAACGACTTTTTTGCCACGTTCCTGGATTCGACCATGGCCTATAGCAGCGGTGTCTACGCAACGCCGTGCACCACGCTGGCCGAAGCACAAACGGCCAAGTTTGATCGCCTTTGCAAAAAGCTGTCGCTCCAGCCCAGCGATCACCTTGTCGAAATCGGCTGTGGTTGGGGAGGACTCGCGATCCATGCTGCCCAAAACTATGGCTGTCGTGTGACTGGCATCACCATTTCTCAGGAACAATTCGCCTTAGCAACCGAGCGTGTGAAAGCAGCGGGCCTTACGGGCCAAGTAGAAATCTTGCTGACAGACTATCGCCAAATGCAAGGTCAATACGACAAACTTGTCAGCGTAGAGATGATTGAAGCGGTAGGCCATAAACACCTGCCCGAGTACTTTGCCACTTGTTCCAAGCTGTTAAAGCCCAATGGCGTGATGGCCCTGCAAGGGATCACCATTGCCGACCGCTTGTACGCCTCGTATTGTCGCGGCGTCGACTTCATCCAACGCTACATCTTTCCCGGCGGGCACTTGCCCTGCACACAGGCGATCATGTCTTCCGTCGCCAGCAGCACCGACCTAACGCTCGCCCATCAAGAGAATTTGCCGCAGCACTACGCACGGACGCTGGCCGATTGGAACCAACTATTCCAAGCAGCCAAGCCACAACTGCGACAGATGAACTTGCCCGAAGAGTTCTTGCGGATGTGGGAGTTTTACTTCTGCTATTGCGAAGCGGGCTTTCGCGAAGAGCAGCTTGGCCTTGTGCAAATGGTCTTTACCAAGCCGCAAGGCCGGGTGAATCCGGTGGGGCTAATTGCCTAGCGAAGTTTTTCCGCTTGATCCGCCCAGCGTTTGCGAAGCGTTTCCAGTTGTTTGGCATAAGCAGCATCAGCAATCAGGTTGTGCTGCTCATATGGATCTTTTGTCAGATCGTACAGTTCTTCCGCGCGAGCTTCGCTTCCTTTCATTTCCTTGCGAGGAACCGTCCAGCGAATGTATTTCAGTTCGCCCGTTCGGATTCCTTCACTGGGGGCCAACTGATCTTCTAGCGTGTGGTGTTCGTAGAAAAAATCCTTTCGCCAATCGGCCGGAGTCTGTCCCGCAACAAACGGGCTTAGATTCGACCCTTGCATGGCTGCTGGCACGGGAACGCCCGCCAGCGAAAGAATCGTGGGAGCCATATCCACATTCAGCGCGATTGCATCCACCTGATGAGCAGCCTTCTCGGCCGGAATTCGCAGGTCCACAATCAACATCGGCACGCGAATATCTTCTTCCCACATGTACCACTTATCGCTCATGCCGCGATCACCTAGAGCAAAGCCATTGTCGGCCGTAAAGATGATGACGGTATTATCCGCCAGCCCTTGTTGCTTGAGCGATTCCACAATCCGGCCAATCTCGCGATCAATCCCCGTGATCAAACGATAGTAGTTCCGCTTGGTCCGCAAAGTCAGTTCCGGCGTAGAAAATCGACGCTCATAACGTGGCCGACCTTCAGACGTTTGCACAAACGGCGGAATCGCTTTATAGGCTTCGTCCGTTTCGAGTGGCGAACGGGGCAAATCCTGATCGGCATACAATTCGAGGTCACGGGTGTCGGCCTCAAACTCATTCACCGGATGGCGATCCCGCGCATGGGGCGCGGAGAAGCTAATCGAAAGACAGAACGGCGTATCCGACTTGGCCCCCGAGAGGAACTCAAGTGCTTCATCGCCAAACTTCGATGTCTGATGTTGCTTCTTGGGATCTTTGGGGTCGATGAAGTCGTTACCGGCCTGGCCGGGTAGACCGCGCCAAAAATCAAAGTGCGGCTTCATCGCCGCCACTTCCTTGGCATCCCCTACGCCCCACTTGCCGATAAAGCCGGTGCGATAGCCTGCCTGGCGCAACTGGGCTGGATAGGTTTGCTTCCACGCCTCGGGGGTGAAAGGGGTTTGAAAGTTTTCAATCCCATGCCGGCGAACCCATTGCCCCGAAAGGACCGAAGCGCGACTGACACAGCAGATCGAGGTCGTCACAAAGGCGTTACGAAAGTTCGTACCGCGTGCGGCCAACCGATTGAGGTTCGGCGTTATCGCCACGCTGCCGGGATGATAGCCCACCGCATCGGCTCGCATGTCATCCGCAAACAGAAAGACAATGTTCGGCCGTTTCGTAGATTCACCCTGCGCCGCTTGTGGCACTAGCGCAAGGCCTCCACACAAACAGCACGCCAGTACCAGCGTGTAGGCTCGTACGATTCGATTGCAGCAGTTTTTAAACATAGCCGTTCCTCTTTCTAGCTAAGCAAGAGGATAACGGCTTTTCCTGGCCCGATGCAAGTGTAGCGTTGGTGTTTCGAACTTTGCTCGATACGCCATTACTGCCTTTGCACTAGCGATTCCTACCGACTTCGATGGTAGCCTTTGGAGTGAGAGTGGGTCATGTTTTTGCTGAGGTGGCTGCGCGAGCTGTGATGCCCTGTCGAGCTATGCCCTTTGTGCAAATGGCTGCCATGCACATACTTGGCCACGTACTGGCTGGCGGGTGCCTTGGCAAAAGTGGCACTTGTCGCCAAACAACAAGCGAAGGCCATCACGAACAGAAACACAAGCGATGAAGTTTTCATTTCCAAACTCCTTAGATCCTAGGAAGAGGTGCAGAAGCTTTCCACCTCCATTATGGACCTGTCCCGTGAAAGAGGGACATTACAATCTTGTGACCATCCACCTGCCCTGACCCATCTAAACTCTTCCAGTTCATCTACACCCCCGCTTCGGGTCACGTTAATCGCTGAAAGAAGTTTCGCATTACACGAGTGGCTTACAACAAAGTCAGCTTGAACTGGACAACGTCTGCAAATCTAGAACCCTCAAACCTTCGCTACGGCTGACTAAATTACCGCGAGAGCGTGATTGCAAGCTGTAAATTGATCATCCCGAAAAGCCCAATATATTCCAACTTTGGAAACGAAAAATGTCGCGAGAATAGATACGCCAGATCACCTCAGCGCTCACATCGGTTCGAAGCGTCGTTAGCAGCAAATCAGTTCGCCGCAAAACGTCGACTCTCAGTTTTACCGGAAGATAAAAGGCACCGATCACTTGCTTAATACGGCCCTGACTTTGGGACCATACACTTTAATCCAGGCCTTATTAGCGTCGACCCATGCCGCGTCGTCTTGACTCAACTTATCCAAGCGTACCGCAATTACCTTGTTAGTATCCATTCGCAATAGCTCAAGCGTCTCGCCATCAAAAGAAACGGCAACCGCGTCCACTTCAGCATCACCTGCCGAAGCCTTGAACTTTCGCCGAATCTTTTGCAAATAACGCTCAAGATCAGCCTTAGCACCAACGACTTTTGCTTCGGCTCTCGCTGCAACCTCCTCTTTCACGATACTTGCTAGAGTATCTTTCCACACGTCAACTGGAACTGTGCTTATAGGCAGAATAGGAATGTAAAAACTGGTATTGCCACCGCGCGTTAAGTACTCCGTTGGCTTCCCAGCAAGGTACAGCGAATCGACAGACACTTTAACAATATCATCTCCCACCTTGGCCCTGACCTCACCACCTTGTCCATCGGTATAGACGACCAAACATCGAACCCCATCAATTTCAACAAGTGCTCCATCCTTTAGAACTTGTATTACAACCGATTCCCCTTTCACTCGCACCATTGCACCTGGCTTGATCGAAACGGCCCCCTCCGGTGAGAAAAGAAGCTCTAGATCCTTAAACGCCACGTCATCTTTTCCGAGCGCACGCAAGTCTCGGTCGTTTACCCTTTTAATTCTTTGCTTCGCGGCTTCGGCAAACCCCTTCTTCACAAGTGAGTGATTCAATTCGTTTGTACCAAGGTCAGGCGTCCCTCTTGGTGACGGCAAAAACGCGGTGACCTTGGCCACTTTAGACGCCAATATCGCGTTTTGAATGTCGATCGACGAAATCGCAAAATTCAGGTTCTGGCTATCAGTGCGACAAAACGTGTTCATCCCAATTACTTTTCCATTTTGATCCACCAACGGCCCCCCACTGTTGCCTGGAGAAATTGCTGCGTCGGTTTGCACCCAAGTACCAGCTAGACTTTCACGACCTAACGCAGTGTTGATTGAACTGGCGGTTCGTACACCGCTTACGATCCCACGTGTAACGCTAAACTCAAAACCGCGCGGAGTGCCAAGTGCAATTACGTCTTGACCTTGCTTAGGTAACTCTTTGTTCACCTCAAGGGGCACGATCGATCTATTTATCTGCTTAACACTCAAAAGTGCAAGATCACGATCCTTATCAACTAGCAGAGTTCCCTGGGAAGTCAACGACTCACCATTACTGAATTTCACCTGGACCTTTGAGACACTTTCGATAACATGATAATTCGTCACGATGGTATCCGCTGACACCACGAATCCACTTCCCAGCCCACGATCCGTCTCGACCATCACTACTGCAGGCTTCAGTTTCTCAAGCAGGCGGACAGTAGCTTCATCTGCAATGGCTATGTGATGGACGGCAAACGTCAACACGAATAAGGCAGCAGCTTTGTAGTACATGAAATTCTCTCCGATACGAATCGCTTCTTCTTGCCCAAGAAGTCAACGCGTCACACCTAAGCCGTTCGCAAATCGAGTACCGGTCTTCATACCTGTCTCGTAAAAAGAGCGATATTTTCCCTGCAAAGGATGCGAACAAAACAATCGCTCATTGTTTATCCACGCCGTACCCTTGCAAATGACCTAAACAGGTCATTTGCAAGCGACACATCGGGTTATCGTTTTTTTCGAAAGCATATTGGCACACATTGCAATTGCCATTGCTCGAATTCCATTTGCTTTTGGTGTTCAAACCTAAGCTAAACCGCTCGGCTATGTTGACTTAGACACTTTCCTCACAACAAAGCTTTCTACTCAATCCAGCTCCACGGTGGACGCACAAAAAAAAACGGCCCAGGCATTTCGCCCGGGCCGTTTGATGTTGTCGAGTTCTAAGGTTAGCGACAGACGTTAGTCGTTCGAAGCTACGCCTGATGGGCCGCTTTCGCGATAGAGGCCCGGGTCATCTGTGCCGTCGCCGTTGAAGTCGCCCACAACCGGACGGTCTGCGGCAGTTCCCATTTCAAACGACTTGTCCTCGGGATCGATCTGGCGGTTGCCATTGGTATCGATGATCCAGCGACCGGCACGATAGACGCCGATCTCATCAATGCCATCGCCGTTGAAATCGCCGACCACAGGGAAGTCACCCTTTTCGCCCATGGCGAATTCGTCGTCCACATTGGTCAGACGGCCATCGCCATTGCTGTCGAGGGTCCACTTGCCATCCTTGAAGACGCCAATCGTGCTAATGCCGTCGCCGTTCCAGTCGCCAACGATGGGGAACTGGTTCCCTTCGCCAAAGCGGAAGACGTGGTCGATAAGATCGGCCCGTTCATTCCCTTGGGAGGTAAGCCGTAGCAAACGATCACCATCGGTGGCTTGTTCCGCCGATGGTGGCACATTTTTGGGCCGTTGCTTGATCTCACGATTTTCAGGATCGGGCAAGCCGGGCTCAAATTCGATGTGGCGCGGATCACCGGGCCATTCAGGGCCAAAGATGCCAATGTCGTCTTTGCCGTCGCCGTCCCAATCACCCACCACGGGCAGGTCGGCCTGCGAACCGAGCTTGGCCCACAAGTCATCTTTGTCCCAACGCTTGTTGCCGTTGAGATCGAGGAACCATTCGCCCTCATAGAACAGGCCCATCTCGGCCGTTCCGTCGCCATCCCAGTCACCTACGACTGGAATCGCGCCAGGCAGCCCAAAGGCAATATGGCTGTCTGCAGGAGCATTTTCGGCTTGGTCAAATCGCCAAATTCCCGACTGCAATTGATCGGCACGCCAGTTCACCGTGTCGACTTGCAACGCCTGGCGATAGGTCACCTTGGTAATCCGCGTCCCCTTGCCGTTCACGCGAGGCAGGCCTGCATCGACGACGCTCAAGTGCCAAGTGTAGGCCTCGCCTCCGCCGCCCGTATTAACTTCGGGTTCTGGCCGTGGCGGTGGTGGAGCAGGACGATTGACCGGCAGCGGAATCAGCGGCAGCGGTGGTGCGACCTTCGGTGGCGGTGGTGGATCCTTTGGCGGAGTGTAAGGGATGATCGGCTTGACCACCTGCACTTCGCTGAAGTTGTTGTGCAGCGAGACCTGGCCAGCGCCTAACGGGATTTGCAAGATCGCATCATCATTGAGTGACACGCCCGCCAGTGCAAAGGTCTGCACCAGGATGTTGCTTACCACGGTGTTCTTATTGACGGCCACGCCACCATTGGTGCCGGGGGTATCAATCGCGTCGTAGTAATCCTTGGGCTGGATTTCGAGCACCGTATAGTTGCCCTGTGGCAAACCACGGAACTCGTAATAGCCATTGGCGTCGGTGACCGCTACCAAACGGCCATTGTAATTGTACGTACCAGGGAGCGTCTCGCTGGTCATGACAGGCTCACCGGTGAGGGTGTGCCGCAGTTCTAGAAACACGCCGGGGATGCGCAAGTCATCCGATGTTAGTTTGCCATCGCGCAGATCGTACAGGTTGCTTGGCAACGTACCATCTAAGGTTTGCAGTACAGGCCCATCGCGGAAGACGGTACCCGCAATCATGCCGGTGGGAACTTCGCAGAAGTCATAATTGATCGCCACGTTTCCGCCGACCAAATGCACGCTGCCGATCACGTTCGACTGAGAATCGTCGCCACCGAAGTTGCCAGCCGTCTGTCCACCGTCAAGGTAAGCCGCTGGCTGGTCTTCGACGACGGTGTAAGTACCCGCTCGCAGGTTGGAAAACTTGTAGTGACCGTTGGCGTCCGTGAAGGTCGTTCCAATCTCTTGGCCGTCGCCATTGAGCAAGTGGATCTTCACGCCAGCCAACTTCAGCTCGCCCGGATCATAGATACAGTTATGAATCGTATCGACGTAGACCATACCCTCGATGCTAACGGGCAACTGTTCGCAGAAGTTGTATTCCGTGAGAGCATCGCCTGGCTCAATATCGATTTGCGAGATCAAATCTTGGACGGAAGTGTTGCCCCCCTTGGAGCCTGCAACCGTTCCACCTTGCAAGTAACCTGCTGGCTGTGTCTCACGAACCGAGAATTTACCCGCGAGCAAATCCTTGAATTCGTACTCGCCATTGGAATCGGTGTAAGTGGTCGAAACCACGATCCCTAGTTCGTTGAGCAGTTCGATCTTCACGCCAGCCAGGCTGGTCTCATCGGGCTGCTTGATGCAGTCGCCGTTGCGATCCACAAACACTCGGCCGGCAATGCTGGCTGGCAGCAATTCACCGAAGTTGTAGTTCACGCCGGAGTCGCCCCAGCGAAGATCAATTTCGCGAATCTTGTCGCCGGGATTGATCGCGGAGCCAACGGTTTGGCCACCAATCGTTCCGGGCGTATCCAACCCATCGCGATAGCCAGTTGGCTGCTCTTCCACAACGCAGTACAGATCTTTGGAAAGGCCTGTAAATTCATAGAAGCCACTGTCATCGGTGATGGCAGTGCCGATTTGTTGTCCCTTGCTATCGAGCAACCGCACGACAGCACCGGCAATCGGCGTTTCATCTACCTCAAACTGGCCATTGTTATTTTTGTCGTAATAGACGTAGCCCGAAATCCGTCCAGGCTCGCTTTCGCAGAAGTCATAGTTCACGCCGTCTTGGCCAGCACCAAGCGTGATCCGACTGACCGTATCGTTGGCCGTAATGGCCCCCACGCTGGCGTTATTGATCTTGCCAACATGTTCATCACCATCAATCAGACCGTCGGGGGTCTTTTCGGTGATGGTGTAGTTGCCTGGACGAAGATTTTTGAACTCGTAATAGCCGTTGTCATCCGTGAGCAACGTCTGCAGCAGGTTACCTTGTGCATCGCGCAGTTCAATCAGCACGCCCGCTAGTGGAATAGGCGTTGCCCCTTCTTCCTCACCGCAGTTGCCGTCGCGGTCGGTCAGATAGACGTGACCACTCAGCGAGGATGGGGCCGCTTCAGCAAAATCGTAGTGCACCGCATATAGGCCACCACGCGGAATGTTGATTTCCGTCAGGATGTCCATATTGCCCGGAACGGTTGAACCGCTGGCGGTCCCCGAAACATTGCCAGGGATCGCGCCCACGCTGTAGTACTGAACAGGCTGCGTCTCACGCACCTGATAGGTGCCTGGCTTTAGGTTGAGGTTGGTCCCAAACTCGTAGTCACCCAGCGAGTTGGTGTTGGTCTTCAGCCCGGTATCGACGAAGTCATTGCCGACCTTTTTCCAAAGCGACAATTGCACGCCCACCAAACCGGGCTCTCCCGGATCTTGATGGAGGTCGAGGTTGTTTTCCAAATAGACGCGGCCCGCAATGCTGATCGGCAGTGGCGTCTGCTGCAAGGTCAGCATCGTACCGGTGGAACGGTCGCGAAGGCCTAAGTAGTCATCATAGGGAAGGCCGTCAGGATTGGTACCCGAAATTAGCAAGCCCGAGCCAGCAAAAAGTGGATCGTACAGATTGCGAAACTCTTTGGTTCCTGTGACATCGAAGTTATGGGGCTCTTTGAATGTAGCCGTCATCTTCGAACCCTGGAATTCGACACCCGATGCAATCGGGTCAATCCCTTGGTTGATGATGTCTAGGTTGGTCTCGGCAGGATCGAAGTCTTGAACTTCGTCCACGTCGATGCTGAAGACAAGTTTGTCCCCTGCATGGAAGCCGACGAAATCAAATCGCAGGATTGATGTGCCATCAACGACGGAATAATGAACTTGCTGAATTCCACCTTGCGAAACGATCTGAAGTGGGAATGCTTCATCTGCACCATAGCCCCCCTTCACCGTATCAAAGATCATGTCGCCAAAGCTTAGGCCGTTTGGTCCATGTTCGCCGTTGATTTCGAGGTGGGTAAGCTCGGTTCCTGGATCGCCCCCTTCAAACTTGACTTCAAACGTATCGCCATGTTTGTCGGAACCGCTGTCCCCTTCAACGTAGGTGATACCAATCTTGATCGGGTCCGCATCGAGCATCGTGCGGGGCTCCATTGCTTCAAACAAGCAGCGGCGCGCAGCCGCATGGCGAGCTTTCTTCACAACGGCAGCTGGCTTCGCCTTCGAATTACCCCAGCTGAACAATCGACTTAGTAGTCCCACAAGGCACCTCCATGCACCAAGGGTCGGCACGTTCAAAATCAGACTTTTACGGCCAAACTCGGCTTGTGTTTATTCGAGCTTCTTGCCCGGCAAGCTACCTACACGTTTTCCATCCTTCGAGTTGTCATCCGCGATGTTGTCGCTGATGGTCCAAACGCGAACGGTCGTGTCGTAACCTGCAGAAATGAGTGATTTACCCAAGCAGTCTAGCGCGGCCACGCTGCCGGTATGCCCGGCAAGTAGTCCGATCTCTTGACGCTGGGCCACATCCCAAAGGCGAATCAGATTGTCACTGCCAGCAACGGCCAACTGTGCCGCTCCGTAGAACGTCAAAGCCAGCAGCTTCACCGGACGGGCTGGCAAGCGATAGCCAACCCCCATGTCATCCAGCGGAACCACATGGACGCTTCGATCTTCACCGGTGCTGGCCAAGTACTTGCCATCGGGTGAGAACGAGATCGCGCGGATGCGTAGTTTGTGAGCGGGAATATCGCGCAAGACTTGCTGATTATCCAGCGAATGAATCCGGATCGTGCCGCAGCGTCCGCCGCTGGCCAGCCAGGTTCCATCGGGCGAGAACATCACTTGCCGCATGTCGTGGCAAGGGGCTTCTAACTTGTGTTTTTCTTTGCCGGTCGCGACGTCGTAAACGACGGCCGTCCCTTCAAAGCCAACCGCAGCGATCTGCGTACCATCGGGGCTGAAGCGGATATTGGCAATGGCTTGGTCGCGTTTGGCTCAGCTCGCCGGAAAGCTTGCCTTCCATCGCGTCCCACAGCAAAATGCGTTGGTCATTGCCGGCAGTCGCCAGCATTTTTCCATCGGGGCTGTAGTCGACCGTGCGAACCCAGTCCGTATGCAGCGATAGGCGCTGACGCAGGCGACCATCATTAAGGTCCCAAACGCGAACGACGTGGTCATCGCCCGCTGAAGCTAACAGCTGGCCATCGCGATGTGCTCGCAGCGCCGTAACAACAGGTGGCTTCGGATCAGCAGGGTCCGTTGGCAACTGGATCGCGCGAGAAGGCCAGCTGAAAACAGCGGCCGTGAATTCGGTTCCTACCTGGGCAGGTCCCAATGGAGACAGGGCAGGATCTGCCTTTGCCGTGGAACTCCACGACGCCAACACGCCTCCCGCCGATGCCAAAGCAGCATGTCGGAAGAAATTTCGTCGATCCATTCGATTCATGGCAACTGTTCCATCCTGTAACGAATAGGTCCGCCCTATACCGTGTACTAACCTTGTCGGGCAAAAGACCACCTCCCTCGCTTTAGCTGAGCACGAGGCAAGGACGCACCCTCTTCTGGTTTATCGGCTGTCGTCCCTCACAATCCGTAATCGGGAATCGTAAAAACGTGGCAGTGACGGCAGGCTGCGTATGATGCATAGAATTTTCGGCCATCATTTCGGGAGTTTGCGCCAAAGTTGTTGCGTTTCGCTAGCAAAGCTTGCGCAGTTGTTGCGAGTGACACACGTGTGGCAGGTCATCCCAAGCGGAAGATAGAAGCGGGAAAGCGGCGGATTCTCTTGGCACGTGGCCCCGTTCCGGGCTACGATGCCGCCGATAAGGATTGCTAGGGCGAGCTTCGCCCGCTTCACTTTTTTGTTTGGAACCCCTCGTGGCCGACCTCCTTCGCGACTACCTGCCGCAAATCCTGATGTTTGGCGGACTTGCCGTCGGCGGGCTACTGCTGATGCGAGCACGCCAAGCCTTTGGCGAGCGTAAGGACCTGCTGCGCGATGGCAGTGGGGACGAGGGGGCGATCGACCGCCCCATTAAAGAGCTGCTGCGCGGTGAAGCGCGAGAACGGAGCTTCGATGGTGCTCCGGTGGAACTACTGCGGTGGCAGGTCGAAATGCACGAGATGGCTCGTGACACCAAAGCGGAGATCGACTCGAAGCTTGTAATGCTACAAGCCCTTGTGGCGCTGGCCCAAGAAGAACGAGCTCGGCTCGAAGAGGCCATCGCTCGCGCCCGCAAAGTTTCAACCGGTGGGCAAGGCGATCCGCTGCTAACGATTGAACAGCTGGGGCAGGCATCGCTGAAAGAAGTCAACCAGCTGCTGGAAAGCTTGCCGGGACTTACCGCCGGAGAAAAGGGAAGCCCTGCCGCCCTTTACGAAAAAAGGCAAGCCGCGCAGCAGCTTGCCTCTGCCGGGCTTTCGCCCGAGAGTATCAGCGCTCGACTTGGCATACCGCTAGTCGACCTGGAATTCTTGCTGGGAGTTTGTCCCCCAGCAAAGAAGTCTTAGGCCAACTTCAGGAGCCTAGGTCTAGCGACCCGCCTTTTGAGCAGCTTGATCAGCCTTGTAAGCAGCCTGAGCGGCGGCTTCACGGCTGAGCTTGAACTCAGGGCCGGGAGCAAAATATTGGATGTCGTCGTGGATGTAGTAACCACTAGGAAGCGTTTGGCCGCCTTCGGTAACCTGGCAGCCGGTCGCGCTAATGGCCAGCAAGGCGAATCCCATTCCACCTAGAGCCGTCCGTACTGCAATCTTGGAAAAAGTCTTCATGACGCGGGCCCACTCTCCGTGCTGGCGATAGTAATTTTGGGGCAGCCCCCAAAAGGATCAACGTCGTGGGGAGGCGATTCCATCCGCCCAGCCCCTACGACCGTTCTGATCGTCAGGCTTTGTATCGACTAGCTGGGCGCGGAACTTTGACGATCGTAGGGATTTTTCTGAATTTATTGTTACTAGGTGGGTTTGGGGGAGCTCAGCAGCGGGCAAAACCGAGTTGGATCAGCCTTTGGCGGAAACAGGCCCCACCGCAGTCACGCAAGCTGATAGCATGGTCGAATCGACGATGGATGGGGCGTTCCAGGGAATGGTGATCGCAATTAATGCGGTTTATAGCCCCATAAATGGGCGATTTGACAGGCCTAGTGGCCCCTTCTAAAATCGCAGCTTGGTTTTTGCGGAGATTTAAGGCTGAGAATTTGTCCTCTTTCACTTCGGCGACGTACAACATGAGTGGCGGCCAAATCGATTCGGTAATGCATGAAGACAGGCTCTTCCCCCCGTCACAAGAATTCGCCAGTAAGGCGCGGATTGGCTCGCTCAGCAGCATACGAAGAGCTGTATGCGAAGGCGGCGGCTGACCACGAGAAATTCTGGGGAGACCTCGCCAAGGAAGAACTCCACTGGTTCAAGCCGTTTGAGAAAACGCTGAACTGGAATGAACCGTATGCGGAATGGTTCGTCGGCGGCAAGACGAACGTCTCTTACAACTGCATCGATGCGCATTTGACGACGGCTCGTCGCAACAAGGCCGCGATCCTGTGGGAAGGTGAGCCGGGCGACCAACGGACGCTGACCTATCAGCAGCTGCATCACGAAGTTTGCAAGTTTGCCAACGTCCTGAAGGGACTTGGCGTGACGGCCGGGGATGTTGTCACGATCTATATGCCGATGGTTCCTGAGCTGGCGATTGCGATGCTATCGTGCGCCCGGATCGGCGCCGTCCATAGCGTGGTGTTCGGCGGCTTTTCCAGCGAAGCGATTGCCGACCGGAACAATGACGCCGGTGCAAAGCTTGTGATCACGGCCGATGGTGGTTGGCGGCGTGGCAAGCTGTTGCCTTTGAAGGCCACGGTAGACGATGCCTTGGCCAAATCGCCAACGGTCAAGAACTGCGTCGTTTATCAGCGGTGCAACAATAATCCAAACATGCAAGAAGGGCGTGACTTCTATTGGCACGACCTGATGGCGAAGGCGAGCGCGAATTGTCCGGCAGAACAGCTCGACAGCGAAGCTCCTTTGTTCATCCTGTATACCAGTGGTTCGACCGGAAAGCCGAAGGGGATTCGGCACACGACGGCGGGTTACAATCTGTTTGCGAAGAAGACGTTTGAATGGGTCTTCGACTATCGCGACGAAGATATCTATTGGTGCACGGCCGACTGCGGCTGGATCACGGGCCACAGCTACATTGTTTATGGACCGCTTTCTGCTGGCGCCACGACGCTGATGTACGAAGGGGCTCCGAATGCTCCGGCCGAAGATCGCTTTTGGGAGATCATCGAGAAGTATCGCGTCAACATTTTGTATACGGCCCCGACCGCGATTCGCGCCTTCATCAAGTGGGGCGACCACCATGTTGATAAGCATGATCTTTCGAGCTTGCGGCTACTTGGTAGCGTAGGCGAAGGAATCAATCCTGAAGCGTGGATGTGGTACTACAACAAGATCGGTGGCGGACGTTGCCCGATTGTGGATACCTGGTGGCAAACGGAAACGGGGGGCATCATGATGTCGCCGCTTCCTGGCGCGATTGCCACCAAGCCCGGCAGCTGTACCAAGCCGCTGCCCGGTGTTTTCCCGGTCATCTTGGACGAAAACCAACAGCCTGTCGGAGCCAACCAAGGTGGCATGCTTTGCATTGGCAAGCCATGGCCTGGAATGCTGCGTGGAATTTGGGGCGATGAAGATCGCTACGTTCAGCAGTACTGGAGCAAGGTTAAGGGTGCGTATTTGACGGGCGACAATGCCCGCCACGATAGCGATGGCTATTACTGGATCATGGGTCGTATCGACGATGTGATCAACGTTAGCGGCCATCGCCTGAGCACGATCGAAGTCGAAAGCGCACTGGTCAGCCATCCGATGGTCGCTGAAGCGGCAGCAGTGGGTCGTCCCGATGAACTAAAGGGACAAGCGGTCGCTGTCTTCGTGACGCTCAAGGGGGGCGAGGCGAATGATGCACTGAAGGCCGAGCTGAAAAAGCACGTTCGCAAAGAGATTGGTGCTTTGGCAGTGCCGGACGACATTCGCTTTACGGGTGCTTTGCCAAAAACGCGTAGCGGCAAGATCATGCGGCGTTTGCTGCGTGACATTGCCGGTGGCAAGGAGTCGATCCAAGATACTTCCACGCTGGAAGACTACTCGATTTTGGCCAAGCTTCGCGGCGACGAAGAGTAAGCAGAGCGAGCTGCCTACCTGATAGGCAGCGATTTTCTTAAACCAGGTTTTTACAAACCTGGATCACGGTGCGGCCGACGATCTCTCCACGGAGGATCGTCGCGCAGGCGTTGCCGACTTCTGCCAGTGGAATTGTTGTGGTCATCGCATCGAGGTTGGCAATACGCCAATCGGTAGAGAGCCGATGCCAGATATCTTTGCGGCGCGGATAGGGCAAAAGTGCAGAGCCAATTCCGGCCAGCGTGATGCCTCTCAAAATAAACGGATGGACCGTGAGGGGAAGTTCGGTTCCTCCTACCAGTCCGCAAGCGGCAACCACACCGTAGTTCTTCGTCGCGCGAATGGCCGTTTGCAAGGTGGCGCCGCCGACGGTATCGACAACGGCTGCCCAGCGTGAAGCAAGCAGCGGGCGATTTGAGCCCTCTTGAATTTCTTCTCGGCCGATTACACGAGAAGCCCCGCAGGTTCGAAGCCACTCTTCTTTTTGTGGCTTGCCGGTGACGGCGGTCACTTGATAGCCAAGCTGAGCAAGCAGCTTCACCGCGAGCGAGCCTACGCCGCCGGTTGCGCCGGTAACGAGCACTTCGCCCGCATCTGGCGTAACCAATCCGGTTTGAATCGCGAGAACGCACTGCGCGGCAGTAAAGCCCGCAGTACCTAGGGCCATCATTTCTTGCGGGGTCATGCCGGCGGGCAGAGGAATGATCCAATCGGCATGAGCACGAGCGAACTCGCTCCAACCGCCCCATGCAGGTGCGCCGAACTCATTACCCGTGACAACGATCCAGTCGCCCACCTTGTAACGAGGATCGGCCGACTTCGCCACGATGCCGACCGCATCGATCCCCGGAACATGCGGAAGTTTGGGAGCAACGCCGGGATGGCCTTGATTGGCGAGCGCGTCTTTGTAGTTCAGCGACGAGTAGATCACGCGAAACAAAACCTCGCCGGCAGGAAGGTCGGCAATACGGCGCGTTACGAGACCGCTAGTAACCGGCCCCTCAGCCGATTGCCGCTGAGCCAACCAACAAGTGAAGGTCGTTTCGTCGGAGATAGACCGGTCCTGGGGGATGCTGTTCATAGGAAGTCACTTTCAGGCGACGAAAATCAGAAGGGGATTGGCTAGTTGCGAGATTACCTCCTGGCCGGGCTGTGTGACCAGTGCCAGGGCGGAACTGAACGATTTACGGGGCCCAAAGCAAGGGAAATCGTCTGAAAAAAGTGTCTGGCTGTTAAGTCCTTAGGCCGTGAGCGGGGTAAAAGAAGTCCCACGAGTGCTTCGATTGACCCTAACTTGTTTCCCGTCAACGTGTTAAAGAATTGCATTCCGGGCCGGATCATTGACACCGGGAAACGGAGACCTCTAGAATTGGGCGTCGGTAACAAGGACTGGGGCTGGTCGTTTGGGCAGAATTTTGGGGGAGCAAATCCCCAGTGGAAGCCTGCTCAGCGACCGTGGTTAGGTTCCGGGAGATTGGGGCCGAGCATTTTTGGATTTGGACATCAACAAGTTTTTGGTTCATACGGTTTAGGAGTGACGATCATGGGTGCTGGCGTGTTGGAACTGACGGATGCAAACTTTCAGGCAGAAGTACTGAACTCGGCTACGCCCGTGCTGGTTGACTTCTGGGCTCCTTGGTGTGGCCCTTGCCGTAAGATCGCCCCGATGATCGACGAGTTGGCTGCCGAGTACGGCGCTACGGTCAAGGTTGGCAAGGTGAACATCGACGACAACATGTCGAGCGCTCAGCAGTACGGGATCGAAGCGATTCCTACGCTGATCCTGTTCCAAAATGGCCAACCCGTGCAGCGCTTCCAAGGCATTCCTGCCAAGTCGCGTTTGCAAGAGGCAATGGACTCGGCTCGCGGTTAGTCCACGAGACGAGCGTAAGGAAAAACTGTCGCGCTTGATGTGAAGTTGCTTGTAAAGGTGCTTCCAATCCAGTTACGATTCAAGGCGCGGTCGCTGTCATGCAGCGGGCCGCGTTTTTTTATGTCTGTAGGGAATGTTGGGCGTTTGGTCATTTGGCATCGTTGTAAGGAGCTGGGTCATGGATTCCGCAAAGGGTGTATCGCGTCGGGGAATGCTAAAGCAAGCAATTGGGGGCGGTGCGATTGCGCTTGTCGGGGGCGGAATCTTAAGCGCGGATGAAGCGGCCCAGCGGGCAGCGGAAGAGGCACAAAAGCAAGCAAACGAAATCCGTGCGAAGGCTGCTGCAGAAGCGGACGCGGCCAATAAGGCGAGGGCGATTGCTTTGCAGAAAGCAAACGGGGCAAGTACCCCTGCCAGTGGCAAGCGGACTAGGATCGCGATCTCGACCTATTCGTTTTGGCAGTTCCGACACGAGGCGCTGCGCGACGTAGAAAAATGCATCGACCTGGCAAGTGAGTTTGGGTTTGACGCGGTTGAGGTTTTGCATCGGCAGATGACGGATGAAACGCCGGCCTACTTGCAAAAGCTAAAACGGCGGGCGTTTGAAGCAGGAATTAGCCTGTGTGGGTTTTCGACGCATCAGGGATTTTTGTCGCCTGATGAAGCGAAGCGGCAGAAGAACATCGACCACACGATCCATTGCATTGAGCTGGCGTATGCGATGGGGATTCCGACGATGCGCGTGAATACGGGGACGTGGGGGACGAGCAAGGACTTTGATGCGCTGATGGCGAATCGAGGGATCGAGCCACCGATTGAAGGCTACACGGAGAAAGAGGGTTTTGACTGGGTGATTGGGGCGTATGAGAAGATCTTGCCTGTGGCAGAGAAGTGCGGAGTGACGCTGGGGCTGGAGAATCATTGGGGGCTGGGGCGAACGCCTGAGGGTGTGCTGAAGATCATTGACGCGATCAAGAGTCCGTGGCTTCAAGCGACGCTGGACACGGGGAACTTCCTGGAAGATCCATATGATCGTTTGGAACTGATGGCGCCGAAGGCGATTTATGTTCAGGCGAAGACGTATTACGGCGGCGGCTTGTGGTACACGCTGGAGCTGGACTACGCGCGGATTGCGACGCTTTTGAAGAAGCATCATTATCGCGGATTCATCTCGCTAGAGTTTGAAGGGAAGCAGGACCCGATGACGGCGATTCCTGAGAGTTTGGCGATGTTGCGCGAAGCATTTGCGTAGGGACTGCTCATGCCAAGCTCGTTTAGCAACCTGACGTTTCATCTCGTGTTTAGTACGAAGTATCGTCGCCCGGTGCTGATGGAGAAGTACCGCGAGGTGCTCTATCCGTATATTTCGGGCATTATCGAGCACCATGATGGGCGATTAATGGCGATTGGCGGAATGGAAGATCATGTCCATATTTTGGTGAAGTGCAGTCCGACGATTGCGATTGCCGACCTGGTGCGCGACATCAAGGCGAACTCCTCCAAGTGGATGCATGAAGAGCAAGGGATGCGTGGTTTTGCGTGGCAAGTGGGCTATGCGGCGTTCAGCGTGAGCCAGTCTCAGATTGAGGCGGTGCAGACGTATATCGAAACGCAGGCCGAGCACCATCGGGTTTGGTCTTTTGAAGATGAGTTTCGACAGATTTTGTTGAAGCATAACATTACGTACGATCCTCGATATCTGTTTGAAGAGGAACGCGGGTTGTGAATCTGCGGGGCGAACGCCCCTGCAGGATGTGTCGCCCCTATCGGGGCTTGTTCGAGGGGCGAGGGAAATGGGTTTGGAGTTGGGCGTTGTCGTGGAATGGGGCGGGGAGTTGTTTGTGGTTGTGTTCCAGGGGCTGACGCCCCTGGCTAGTGTTGGGTCGCCCCTACGGGGCTTGGTGTGTGAGCGACGCAAAGGCGCCGAGAGAGGACAAGACGACAAGCGTGTTAGTGGAGCGAAGAAAGACGCGACGGAACATGGGCACCAGGGGCTGACGCCCCTGGCTAGAGTTGGGTCGCCCCTACGGGGCTGGATCGTTTTGGCGGCATCAGGAGATAGGCGAACCAAAAGGGGCGGTAGAGAGGTTAGGAGCGAGGGGGTTAGTCGCGGAGGAGGTTGGACTGGGTGACGGTGGCGGGGATGGGAAAAGCGGCGGTGCCACTGAGGCGGCAGGCGGCTAAGAGGTTGCCGTGGCAGGGCTTGTTCTCGGCGTCTCGCCAGAGGATGGGGTGTTTCATTTGCGGCGGGGTTCGCTGATCCAGGATGGAACAGCCAGTGATGACTGTATCGTGGCAATCATCGACCAAGAGCCCCACAGGGGTCCCTTCTAAAATCTGACAGCCGCTGAGGGTCATGCGGCGGCAGCGAACGAGTTCCACAAGCGCTTCTTTGTTTGACATGACAGCGCCAGCCACCGTGTTTTGGCCGGCGAGCGCATCTTGGATGATGAGCCCGGTGATGGCGCAGTCTTCACTATCTACGAAACGAATTCCGGTGCAAAGCTCTTTGTCTGCGTAGTCGGGATTGTGGCCGAGCGTATTGGTTCCTAGCGAGATGCTGCGGGAGCTTTCCACCAAGATGTTTCGCTCATGGCCGCTGTAGATGTAATTGCCGCTGATCGCGAAGCCTAAGGCGGAGGTGAGATGGATATTGATCGCTTGGCTGCCGATCAAGTTGCCGGCAATCGTCCACATGCCAACACGATGGTTCCCCTTATCACCACTGCCTATGAAGCGGATGTTGCAACCGCCGGCGCTATAGGTCGCCTGGATCGTGTTGCTGGCGATCGTCCCTTCGCGGATCGAGCCTTCTTCGCAGTCGATGTAGATTTCTGCAGTAGGCTCATCGGTGTAGGGTGCACTATTCGGAGGAACCACCAGGCCGTTGCGGTTGTTGTATTCGATGTCGTTGCCGGTGATTTGTAGGTTGCGGATCTCGCCTCCCTGGATACGAATGCCACCGAGGCGACAGTAGCTAATGTGGGAGCCGGTGATGATCGTTTGATGGAGGTTGCAATGGTCCAAAAAGATGCCGATGCCAGTGTTGTGATAGATGTGGCAATGGCTGATCAAAACATTGCGGGAGCGATTGGCAATGTGGATGGCGTTGCGGACTTGTCGGATGAGAACGCCGGTGATGGTGGGCTGCATCACCCCTTCCAGACGAATGCCGTCCGCCTCAGGATGTTCGCCGGTGATTTCGAGATTGCTGACCAGGGGCATGCGCTCACGCTGCCAGACGATGTTGGCAAAGTCTTTGGGAGCAGCGCTCTTGCCGTGCGAGCCGAGGAAGGAAAAGGCGGGGCCAGGTCCGGCCATGATGATCTTGGCATTAGTGCCTAGCCCCACAAGCGACGTGCGGCGGGTTTTGGCAAGGTCGATTTGAATCGTGCGCGTGATCCGATAATCGCCAGGAGGAAATTCAACGAGTCCATCGCTGTCTTTGAGGGCGTGCTGAATGGCATCGGTATCGTCGATCTTGCCGTCACCGGCTGCACCAAAGTCGCGAACGCTGCTCATGGAAGGAATCCCGGGGAGAGAGGGAGTTTTTTAAGGGAGGCTACTGCGGAGGAGGAACCTGACGAAGCTTGGCGAGGTCCTCTTCATCGGGAAAGCTTTCGACTTTCCAGCGGGGAGGATAGTAATCGGTGGGCGTCATCAGGTGAGAGCATTGTTGCCGGACAGCCTCCCACGGAACAACTAGGGACTCGGTCACTTTGGCTTTTTCCGAAGGGACATCGCCGGGAGTGGAGTCAAAGACCGCCAGGACAATGGCGTCGGTCTCAGGAAGGAGCGTTGGAATCCCTTTGCTCCAAACCGTGAAAGAGGTGCGATTGCCGTTGTTGGCCTCAAGCAATTGATAACTGGCGACAAAAACATCCTCTTGGCAAGCTTCATGCAGTTGATCGAGAAGGTCCTTTTGATCGACGTATTCTTGACCGATGGTTTGCTGCTGCAACTCTTTGAATTGCTTGTAATGTGGTGAGGCGGCATCTGGAAGCCAGACGGAAAAACTGCCGAACTCGCGCCGCAGGGCAAAGGTAGAAATGGGGCGCGGCTGCTGCAGACTTTGAAAGCCAAGGGCGAGCATCGACTCTTGCCCTTCGAGATCTTCACTTCCTGTGATGATCAGCAGATCTCGATTGGGGACCATCGCAATTAAGTCCCCCTTCACTTCTAGCTGATCAAGTAGGCCGCTGAGCAGCAGGCGTGAGGCATCGTAGTTGTCTCCACTGCAAGAGACATAGGTTCCCTTACCGAGCTGTACGATTTGAACGCTTCCCATCTGCTTGAGGTTCTCGGTCGCGGCCTCGATTGCCTCGTAAAGAGTAACACCCCAGGTTTGCAATTGATCGCCGAGGATCGACTGCATGACGTTAGGCAAGTCATACACCAAGGAGACAGCTAAGTTTCCGGCAAGGATCTGGTAGGGAAAATCAGCCGGTGCAATTAGCGTTTTTTTGGAGGTGGCCGCCTGCAAACGGGCCGACTCAAAATACATTCGCGAGCGAATCACCGGCAGAAGGTCGGGATGGACATCTTCAAAGTCGGCAGGGATTTCAAAGTTGCCACTGACCAATAAAGCGCCGACAAAGCGTTTGAGCGCTGCCGGGCGGTGCTCGCGAGACAGCTGAAGGTATTCCTGGTAGAAGTTCGTTAAGTTGACCAAGCCATCTTCGCCGTAATGAATGGCAAAGTTGGCCTCATTGTAGGTGAACTGGGTATCGGGACGAACTTGGCGTGCTTCCTTGAGAAAGCGCCGAACAAACTGGGCCTTGGACGGGGGCTCCCAGAAGCTGCGAATGTAGTCCCAGAAGCCCATGCGAGTCGGCCATCCTTTGAATAAACTGCTTCGCGGGAAGCGGAAAGCAGGAAACTGGCACTCTGTATCTGGCCATTCATCCATGGACATTACGCCACGAACAATTCTTTCAACTTCAATCTGGATAAAAATCCCTTGCCAGACAAGTGGTTAATGGTTGAGAATTCAGAAATTGAAGATGGGGCATCCCCGGGGATGTTTTGACAGCAGTGGGCTTGGATGGAGCGCAGAGCATGCATAGGGTAGACCGACGACAATTTATGGCTGCGGCGTCGCTGGGACTGCTAGGGCCCTCTCTGAGCGGCCTAGGGGCCAGCCTGCTGGGGAACTGGTCTGTCGCCCAAGCCGAAGAGACGCCGGCCTTGCGCAAGTCGCCAAGGCACTGCATCTTGTTATGGATGTCTGGCGGGCCGTCGCAACTGGACACTTTTGACATGAAGCCTGGCCATGCGAATGGGGGCGAGTTCAAGGAAATCGCGACGCAGACGCCAGGGCTACGATGGAGTGAGCACTTGCCCTTGCTGGCCAAGGAGAGCGCTAGCGTAGCAGTGGTACGTAGCCTTAGCACCAAGGAAGGGGACCATGGACGTGGGACCTATCTGATGCGGACGGGACAACGCCCGCAGGGGCCGATTGCCTATCCGAGCATTGGGGCCACGCTTTCGAAGGGACTGCAAGAAACGGGATCAACGGCGGCCGGCTTTGAAGCGCTGGGGCAAGTTGCGATCAATCCGTTCCGGGCGTTCAACCCGGCAGCCTTTGGGCCGGGATTTTTGGGGCCACAGTATGCACCGCTGACTGTGGCGGCCAACGATGGCCTAGCGGCCGTGATGGCGAATCAGCCGATGGAAGGGTATGCACAACTGCGCGTGGATGATTTGACGCTGCCGGGGGGCGTGACCACAGCACAGGCCGATCGGCGAACTGCTTTGTGGCGAAAAATGCAAAGCCGCTTTCAAAAAGAGCATGCAACAAGCGCCGTCTTATCGCACGGAACGATGTACGAACGGGCGTTGGCCCTGATGGCTAGTCCAGTGGCAAAGGCGTTTGAACTAGAAGAAGAACCCAAAGCGCTGCGGGATGCGTATGGGACTGGTCGGTTTGGCCAAGGGTGCCTCATGGCGCACAGGTTGGTCGAGCGTGGCGTTCCGTTTGTGGAGGTCTCTTTGGGCCCCGGCGGCGCAAGTCCAGCGGGCTGGGACACCCATGCGGCCAACTTTGCGGAAGTGAAAAAGCTTTCGGCAGAACTGGATGCTGGTTTTGGAACGTTGGTGCGAGACCTGCGCGAGCGAGGACTTTTGGAGCAAACGACGATCCTATGGATGGGCGAGTTTGGCCGGACTCCCAAGATCAATCCGCAAGGAGGGCGTGACCACTTTCCGATTGCTTGGAGCTGTGCGTTTGCCGGCGGTGGAATCCGTGGCGGACAAGCGTATGGCAAGACAACCGACGATGGGATGGAAGTGGCGGAAGGGAAAGTCGACGTGGGAGATATACTGGCCACACTTGTGAAGGCGACGGGCCTGCGTCCTGAAATGGAAAATATCTCGCCCGAGGGACGGCCGATCAAGTTGGCCGAAGGAAAGCCGATTGAGGGCCTGTTGGGGTAGGGAGATCTAGCTCGTGAGTTGCTGCCACCCCGAATGGCAGAATCGGTGCTATCTAAGGGGAAGTTGAGGTCGGTGTATCGTCAGGCCTATCATCGCTGACCTACTAGACCAACTACGTTAATTTGTCATGGTCTTGTTGGAACAACGTGGCTTGTAAGGCACGGGGGGATGGCCGGTCGCTAACGCTTCCGGCTCTGAAAATGCAGCTGTGCCACTACTTTTCTTGAGGAAAGCAGGCTTGACGCGAAATCGTTTACAAGTGTAATCTGTGCGAATCACTCAAGGAGGGTGTGGGCATGCAGATATCCGATGCGGAATGGGTCGTCATGAACCTCGTTTGGAAGTGTTCTTCCATCGAGGCGGCCGAAGTTATTGAACAGATTGCCGAGGCCAATGGATGGTCGGCGGCAACGGTGAAGACGATGCTGCATCGGCTTGTGCGCAAGGGAGCGCTTCAGGCGGAACAGGTCGGCAAGAAGTATATCTATCATCCTGCCGTGAAGCGGGAATCTTGCGTGCGCCAAGAGAGTCGCTCGTTTTTGGAGCGGGTGTTTGGTGGAGATGCTGCGCCGGCACTGATTCATTTGGTGAAGATGTCGAAACTCTCCCCGAAGGAAGCCGAGGAGATTCGGGCCATTCTAGACCAGAAGGTTAACAAGTCAGAAGGAGCTGAATAATGTGGCACGAGACCTATGAGGGAATACTCTTTTTATTGGGCGTTTGGGGCTATCTGATTTTGCTGGCAGCTTGGCGCGCGCTTCCCTTATTTGTGGTTGCGTGGGGCGTGACCTGGGCCTTGCGGCGAAAGATTTCACCCACGGTTAACGGGCTATTGTGGTCGGTGGTAATTGCCCGGTTTTTGTTGCCGCTTTCGCTGGGAAATGGCTGGAGCTTGCATGGCCTGACGGATGCAGCGGTAGAGGCTGCTTGGGCGCAGCCACAGCCCCTCGAGGAATTGCCTCCGTTGGCGCTTGATTTGGCGACCGTCCCTGCGAATGGTCTCACGGAAAGCTTTGCGCTGGAACCGGCCGCGACTGCGATGGTTCCAGCAGCGTTTTCGCTGGCAGAGACTCTGCTGATGCTGGGATTGTTGGCGATGGCGCTCGTTTCGCTGACGCTAGTGCTGCGCGGGGCGATCGCGCACGTGCGATTTTGGAGAATGCTGCGGAGGAGTGCGGAACTGAAGGAGCCGGCGCTGATTGATGTGCTATTGCGGGAGTGCGATTCGCTGAAGGTGCGGCGGCCAATTATGCGAGAGGTAGTGGGACTTTCAACGCCGGCCGTATTTGGTGTACTGCGACTGACGATTTGCTTGCCGGTCGATTTTGCGAAAACGGTTTCCTGCGAGGAACTGCGCTGGGTGCTGCGGCATGAGTTGGCCCATATTCGCCGGCGCGATCCGGGGATGATGGTGCTGGCCTCGATTGCGCAGGCCTTTCACTGGTTCAATCCATTCGTTTGGTTCTCCGTGGGGAACTTGCGCTCTTCGATGGAAGCGGCAGCCGACCAGATGGCGATGAAAAACGCAACGCCGAGCGAAAGGGCCTGTTATGGGCATTTGATTTTGCGATTGGCGGAGGGAAATGATGGGGCGGGAAACTTGGGTCCAGCGATGGGACTGATTTCGTTTGCGGAAAACGATCGACTGAAGCAGCGGATGGAGTCGCTGGTACAAGAGCGGCAGTATCGGGGCTGGGTGGGAATGCTAGGTGTGGTGAGCGCGATTGCGTTGGCGTTTTTTGGGCTAACCGATGCTGCAGAGAAAGATCATGCGGAGAAGGATGCCGTTTTTCTTCAGCCGACGATGGCTCCCCAGGTGCTGGTGGACGAAAAAGACCAAGGGCCACGACTGACGCGTGTGTATGATATTGCCGAGGTTCGCAAGCAGCTGTTTTCTGCCGAGCCGAAAGAGGTTTCTAATGACCAAGAGCTGGAAGTGCTGCTGCGACTTGTGGCCAGTGAAGGGAAGTTTCAAATCGAAGGGGAAAGCCTGAGTGCCGAACTAACCGCGCAGCAGCACACGACCTTGGAACGATTGTTGGAAGCATGGAAGGTTGGTGGCCTGCAACAAATATGCATCGAAACGCGTATGATGCAAACTGATGTGAAGCTGGCCGAGTCGATTGACTGGCTAGAGAATCGTGTGGAGGGGCTACGCAGTAAAGGGCCGACGATGGCGATGGCCGTGCGGGTTTCGGAAGGGAAGCTGAATCGGTTGATCCAACTGATGCAAGCTGACGCAAGAAGCAATATCTTGCAGGCCCCCAAGATAACGCTATTCAACGGACAGACGGCCACGATTGCTGACCAAATACAACGGCCGTTTGTAACAGGGATTGAACCCGGCGAAGGGGGAAAGGTTAAGCCTGTCGTGACGGTGCATTATGACGGGCAGAAGCTGCAGTTTTCGCCGCTGGTACGATACAACGGGGAAATGGAACTGGCGTTTGAGGTAGAAACCTCGATGATTGCCGACGTGGCAACGGCGACACTTCCGATTCACTTTCCGGACGATAAAGCGAATCCTGTGCGTGTGCAAGTTCCTTCTGTGGCTGTCACGAACACGACAGCCACGGTGAAGCTGAAGAAGGGGGAATCGATCCTGCTCGCCTATCCACAGGTGGTCAAGTCATCGCGGGGCGGCAACTCGGAAGGAATGATCTTGGTAGCGATCACCGCCAGACTGATTGACCTGCCGCAATCCATGAAATGAGACGCTAAGCGAATAGGAGCCAGCTTGGAATCGATGCGGGCTCACTCAGGATAGACGGCGGTGCCTTTGAACTTTATCCCGCGATCATTGACGCCGGCAAAGTCGCTGCCTAAAGGGCCAAGATTGCAGGTGTCGATCACCTCTTTTCCGTCGGCCGTCTTCCAGTAGATGTAGAAGGCATTCCCCTTGGCCTCCCAAGGGGCGGTACCACTGGGGCCATCGGCCGTGAAGTTGGAATAGAGGGTCCAGTCCCCTGCCCCGCCGCGCCACCGGGCGACAATGGTCTTCTGGAAGAGGATGTTCATTTCATTTTCGAGGATTGCGGCCAGTTCTTGCTCGCCATTGGTTTTGTATTCCTCAATTTGCTTATTGAACGCTGCCACCAACAACTGTTCGGCACGGCTTCCCTTTTGAATGTAGTTGACCCAGTAGCGGCGCATCGGCTCGCTAAAGGGAAGATAGCCATGACGCTGGAACAACGATTTTTCTCGCTTGATCTGATCGGCCATCATTTGCTGGGTGGGATTCTTGGAGGTGCTCCAGCGCAACTTTTTCCCCAAGACCAACCCTAGCGCTTGGTCAAAGTCTTCTAGCATTCCTTTACGGTTGTTTTCGAGCTTGATCTGGAATGACTTCAGGTCTTCATCGATTGGCTGCAGGGCCAAGGCCTGTTGTTCGGGGGAATAGCCACGTGTGATGAAGGGACGCTCGGCAAAGGGAACGGGAGCCTCTGGCATTTTGGGCATGGGCGCCTTGGCGATCGGTGCTTTGGCCAAACGCTTCTTTTTGGTAAGTGCTTTGCCTGGGGGAATGGGTCCGGCAAGGTTGAGCGAGTCATCTGGAATGACAGGAAGCCCATCCCAAAGTGGTCGCCGGGCATCATCGAGCGTGACAACCTTGATATTGCGAAAGCGGGCGGAAGTTCCCCAGGTGCGAATGCCTACAGCACCGAAATTGAACTTCACACTGCTAAAGTCAAATAGCAGCTGCTCATCCAAATAACATTGAGCACGTGTACCACGGACATCGACGCGAAGCTTTTGCCAACTATTGGCTTGAATCACATTGGGCGTGGATATTTGCGGCAGTGGAACCTCGGAGGGATTCTGCGCATTGTTGTAGTGGGCACGGGTCGCACCACGCTGAACATATTCTAAGTTGCACCACGCATTGTCGAGACAGCCGAGCATGCACTGATAACGATGCTGGGGATCCGGAGCACGGAAGAGGAGCCCCAAAACGTCGCTGCCGGCGGTCTTTTGAAACTCCAGCGAAAAGCTATAGTCGACCCAAGTGGGATCACCAAACACGATCGCTTCTTCGTTCGTCGCTTCGACGACCAGCATGTCATCCTCGATATACCAAGCATCGTCATCGGTGGAGACCGCTAAATAGCCTGCCCGAGGATCTTTGGGTTTCAGCCCCTGCGGAAGTGGAATCGCGGGGACCATCGTCAGGGTTGGCCCTCCTTTTTTCCGGCCGGGTGGCCCATTCATCATGCCAGGAGGCAGATTGGAGGGAACGACTGGTGGAGGCTGCTGTGCGGTTGGGATGGAACCGAGTGGTGGATTGCTGGGGGGTGATACTTCGGAGCCCTGGGTGTTGGGCGATACAGCGCTACTGCTGTTTGAAGGGGACTCGACCGGAGGTGTTGCCGAAGTAGCGATGCTGCCGGAATTTGCTGGGGGTCCCTTTCCAAACAGGCCGAAGGGATCGCGATTCATTCCGTAGTGGAGGAACAAAATCGCAAGTGGGATTGCAGCAATGCCGGCCAAGATGACCTTGATTATCTCCGCGGTATAGGAGGATTTCGTTTTAGCTGCACCACTGCCAGGGACGTGGGAAGTGGTGGAGATCGTGATGGAGGCTTCTGGGGTCGGTGCGACCGACGCAGCGACGACCGCAACCGGTTCTGGCTGACGAGGGGCCTGCGTGTAGTTGGCCTGTGAGATGAGGTGCCGCAAGTAGTTGTCATACTGCTGGCGCTGTGACTCATCCAGTAGAACATGGACGGCCTGGGTGAGTTCGGTCTTCAGACGTTCGGCATAGAGGGCGCGCGGCCCCGTTTGGCGCGAACGCAGATTGATCATCCGCTGTTCGTACGCATCCTCAATGGAAGCGGTCCGCCCTTCAAAGAGGCTCAGTCCCAACAACCGGTAAAAGTTTGCGGGCTGCTCTTGCCTGGGGATTTGAAACCATACATCGTAGGGATCAAAGGGATCTTCGGGTTGTGGTTGCATGGCAAAACCCAGCAGACACCATCGCGAGGAGGAATTTCTCGAACCGTACGGGACGTAAAGGTTGGCTGTGGAGCATGCCAACCGCCCTAAGATACGCGATTCTGCAGGCTCCGCAAAGCATTTGCCCTGCGGAACGAAAAAATCGCATCAAACCACGCCACCAAGGGGCGTGGTGCTGGGTGAAAGATGCTTAGAGAGCGCGGCGATAGCGCTTTTGGGGACGCTTCTTGAGGCTGTTGGCAACCTCTGGCTTGGGGGGAGCCTCTTCGGCAGGGATGACTTGCCCATCACCATCCACCGTAGCGACTGGAGGAGACTTCAGAGCAACCGCTTCAAAATCGCGGATTTCATCCCGCTTGAGAAGGCGATTGATGCGCTCTTCAATCTTGGTGAGCTCTAGCCCTTCATCTGGACAGACGAAGGTGAAGGCGATTCCTTCACGGCCCATACGCCCGGTACGTCCGACACGGTGTACGTAGTCGTCACTGTAACTGGGGATGTCGTAGTTGATGATGTGCGAGACGGTTGAGACGTCGATACCACGTCCAACAACATCGGTTGCCACCAGGAGCGGCAACTTTTGAGCGCGGAAGGCAGCCATCACACGATCGCGAGCCCCTTGGGTCATATCGCCATGCATGCAGCCGATTTCAGGAATGCGACGGCGTAGACGCTGGTACACTTTTTCTACGCCACGCTTGGTACGGCAGAAAATGATGACTTGCTTTGGTCGCTCACGGACGAGCAATCGGACCAGCAAATCGTATTTACGATCATGCTCGACCGTGAAATAGGATTGCTCGATCGTATCAACCGAAATCTCTTTGGGAGAGAAGTTCAATGTCTCTGGGTCACGCATGTAGCGTTCGCAGAGCTTGGCGATTGGAGGCGGAACCGTTGCACTGAGCAGCAGCGTTTGCCGCGAGGCGGGGCAACGACGGAGGATCTTTTCGATATCAGGCCGGAAGCCGATATCGAGCATGCGGTCGGCTTCGTCCAAGACGACGATCTTCAGCGAACCGAGGTTGAGAGTTCCACGGGCAAGATGGTCCAGCACGCGGCCGGGCGTACCGACAATGACATCGACCCCTTTGCGGATCTTGTCGATCTGGCCGCGAATGGGTTTTCCGCCGTAGACCGCAACGCAGTGAATGCGCTGGCCTAGCGAAAGCTTGTCCACTTCGTCAGCAACCTGGACGGCAAGTTCCCGTGTGGGAACCATTACCAGCGCTTGTGGCTCATGCCCCTTGCCGATCTCCACCTTCTCGAGGATGGGGATGACGAAAGATGCGGTCTTGCCGGTACCGGTGCGTGCTTGCCCGATAACATCCACGCCAGCAACGGCACGAGGAATAACGCCCGATTGAATTGGCGTAGGAAACTCGTAGCCAGCAGCTTCGAGCGCGGCGAGCATCGACTTCGAAAGGCCGAGACTTGCGAAGGTGGGTTTGTCTTGAATTTGCTCAGGTGAGCCAGGTGGGTTTGAACGATCCACAGAAATCTTGTCTGACTAGAAAGAACGAGAAGAATCAAACGGCACGTTACACAGAACGCACCCGGGTTTGGGCTTGCAAGCAGAGCCACAGGAAGAGGGCTGCGTATGCTTTAAAATACCTCACCCAGTTCCCTGCTTTGGCAGGAGCATCCTGCGTTACAAGATGCGAAAAAACCTTTTTTAACTTGTCATAAAGGTAGCCCAGCCATAGGCTTTCGTCAACTTCTTTTGAGGGAAAGGTTTTTGTTGACAGAGACTCTGTATGTGCGTTAGGGTGGTCATTCTGCCAGTAAAACCCGCCTTAACCGAGCGTCTCTCCCCGCGTGCCTGGAAACAGAAAAAGTGGCATTTTGCCAAACAGGATGCGTTAGGCTCTCATTTGTCTGCGAAAAGCCTATAGAGAATTCGAGGAAGAAACCATGAAGTTCGCCGCCAGCCATGGATCACGTAGCGCTGCCCCCTGGAGATTTATTCAGAGAGGACAGGTCGTGGCGGTTGCCCTAATGGGCATGGTTACCCTTGGTGGCTTTCGGCAAACCGTGCAAGAAAACCGAGCGATTGCCGAGGAAAAGCCGCCGGTCGCTGCGGAAGAACCGATGGATTCGCTTGACCGAGACTATGCCTCGGAAATGCCGCGCATTCCGGCAACGGAGCCTGATAAAGCGATCGCAACCTTCACCGTTGCACCAGGCTTTGCGATGGAGCTGCTGGCGAGCGAACCACTCGTCACCGACCCAATCGCCCTAGCCTTTGATGAGAACCTTGGGCTGTATGCGGTAGAAATGCGAGGCTACAGCGAGAATCGTGAGGATGACCTGAGCCGTATTCGCTATTTGCTCGATGACAACGGCGATGGCAAGTACGATCGCAGCACCATCTTTGCCAAAGGGCTGCGCTGGCCGACGGCGATTCATTGCTGGAAAGGGGGCGTGATCGTTGCCGATGCTCCCGACCTGTTTTACTTTCGCGATACCGATGGAGACGGCGTAGCCGATTTGAAGGAAGTGTTGTTCACTGGGTTTGGTGTGGGCAACGTCCAAGGACTGGTGAACTCGTTCCAGTGGGGGCTCGATAACCGGATCTATGGCGCTACCAGTAGCAGCGGCGCAAGCCTGGCCCGCACCACGCCCGAGGGGAAGGTCGCCAATGAAAAGGAAGAGAAGGTCAATCTGGGTGGCCGCGACTTTGCCCTGGATGCTAAGTCGATGAATGTGCGAGCGGTCACAGGGGGCGCCCAGCATGGGCTTTCCGTGAATGATTATGGTCAACGCTTCATTTGCCATAACAGCGACCACTTAATCCAGGTGATTTTGGAAGATCGCTATGTAGCTCGCAATCCTCTTGTCGCCCTGCCCCCTGCCCGACAAAGCATCGCGGCCGATGGACCGCAGGCCGATGTCTTTCGCACCAGCCCGGTGGAACCATGGCGCATTGTACGTACTCGTTTACGGGCCAAAAAGGTTGTTCCGGGGCTGGTTGAAGGGGGCGGACGTCCGGCCGGCTACTTCACCAGTGCGACGGGGGTCACGATCTATCGTGGGAATGCCTGGGATGCGAAGCATTTGGGGACCGCGATTGTTGGCGACGTAGGAAGCAACATCATCCATCGCAAAAAGCTGACCTCTCAAGGGATCGTTTACCGAGGAGAACGGATCGATGACAAGGCGGAGTTTGTTGCCTCTACCGACAATTGGTTTCGTCCGGTGCAGTTCGCCAACAGCCCAGACGGCAGCTTGTTCGTGTGCGACATGTACCGCGAAACCATCGAGCATCCGGCCAGCATTCCACCGATCCTTAAGAAGCATGTCGATTTGACCAGTGGCCGCGATCGAGGCCGAATCTATCGGATTGTTCCCACCGGTTTTAAGCAACCCCAGCTAGAAAAGCTGGGGAGCAAAAGCTCTGCGGAACTGATTCCCTTTTTGGCTCACGCCAATGGTTGGCATCGCGACACGGCCGCTCGCCTGTTGTATGAGCGGCAAGATACTTCGGTGGCCCCCGCGCTAAAGCAAATGGTGACCGAGGGACCTACGCAACTGGCAAAGATCCATGCACTGCATGCCTTAAGTGGCCTGGGGATGCTTAATGCGGAAGTGCTGATTGTTGGCCTTCAAGCGAAAGAGGCCTGGGTTCGCGCCCATGCCATCTTGCTGGCGGAAGATTTGCCTGCGCGACTAGAGACCGAGGAATTGAAGCGAGAACTAGCCAATCGCGCCATGGACCCAGCACTAGAAGTACGATTCCAACTGGCACTTTCGGCCCCAGAGGTCCTTGAGAAACCTGTGGACGTTCTGGCGGCGATTGCATTGAAGGATCGCGATGAGCCCTATGTGCAGGCGGCAGTGCTTTCGTCCGCTCGCCACAGCATGGGAGAGTTACTTGCACGACTGGCCACGCGGGAAGACTTCCGCTCTTCTCCGCAAGGGAATCAAACGGTCTCGCAACTTGCCAAGGGGATTGCCAAACTGCCAGAACAAGAGCAAGCCAGCCTGCTCACCCTGCTAACTACCTTGATGAAAGATCCGGCAAGTGCTTCGGCCGCCACCGGGTTATGCCTGGCACTCGACTTGACGCCTGGCTCTGCTTTGCGAACACGACTAGCTGCTGCGAGCCCCGACGTTTCGGAGCCGTTTTTGAAAAAGACGATTGAAGAGGCGCTGCAGCGGTCGGCAGATGTCAATCAACCGGAAGAGGAACGACTCAAGGCGATCCGCGCGCTGCGTCTGGGAACCCTGTTGCAAGTTGTGACCAACTTGGATGAACGATTGGTTCCTGCCGAGAGCTCTCCTATCCAGGCAGAAGCTCTTCGATCGATGGCCAGCTTTGCGGATGCCCAAGCGGCTGAACTGGTCCTGGCAAAGCTGGGATCCTTCAGCCCCAAGCTAAAAAGCCAAGCGATCGAAGCCCTGTTATCTCGGGCGAAGTGGCGCGAACTGCTGCTGCAAAAGGTGGAAAAGGGAGAACTACCAACCGGGGAAGTCTCTTCCGAGCAATGGAACCTCTTAGCGCAGGCCAGCGATGAATCGGTCAAAAAGATGGCCTTGGCCGTCTTGGCAAAACAGGTGACGCCAAGCCTGGAAGAACTGCTCAAACAGTACCAGGGTGCTACGCAAAGTGGTGCCGGAACGGCCGCCAAGGGGCAGGAAGTCTTTCGAAAGATTTGTGCAAACTGTCATCGTGTTCAAGGCCAGGGGCACGAATTGGGTCCCAATTTGGCAGCGATGCGAAACCGGGGACGAGAAGCCATTGTGCTGAATGTCTTGGCCCCGAATCGAGAGGTCAACCCTCAGTATTTGAATTACACCGCTGTCCTGACCGATGGTCGAACCCTTCAAGGGATGCTTGCGGCCGAGACGGCAACGAGCATCACGCTCAAGCGGGGCGAAGGGCAAAGTGACACAATCCTACGCAGCGAGATCGAAGTGCTACGCAGCACGGGTCGCTCCTTGATGCCGGAAGGAATTGAAAAGCAAGTCGATCCGGCCAGCATGGCAGACCTTGTGGCGTATTTGATGTCGCTGCAGTAATGAACCCCTACAGGCTTACCTGCAAAGCAGATTCATCCGCCTGGAAATTTATCGCGGTAGTAAGGACCCTTTCTAATGAACAGCGTTACACTTCGTACGATCCTTGGTTGCCTGGGATTACTTCTGGGATTGCTAGTTGGACCGACGCGTCAGGTCGAAGGGGCCGATGCGACGTTTCGTGCAGGAGCGGCAAAGATCCTCATCACTCCGGAAGTACCGATGTGGATGTCAGGATATGGCAGCCGCAACCATCCTGCTGAAGGAAAGGCAACCGAGCTATGGGCCAAGGCGTTGCTGCTTGAAGGGAAGGACCAGAAGAGGCTTTGCCTGATCACGCTTGACCTGGTGGGAATTGATAGTGGCTTGACCCAAGCGATTTGCGCCCGACTAGAAAAGAACCACGCCTTGGCACGCCACCAAATCGCCATCAATTGTTCGCATACTCACAGTGGCCCTGTCGTTGGCAAGAACCTCGCGGCGATGACCTACCTTCGACTTGATGAAACTCAGCAGCAGTTGGTGGATCGCTATTCCCAATGGCTGGAAGACCGGGTAGTGGAGGTGGTAAAAAGTGCCAGCGAGAAGATGGTTCCCGCTGAACTGCAATTTGGCAGTGGCAAAACGAGCTTTGCCGTCAATCGGCGGACGAACGTCGAAGCAGAGGTTCCTGCCCAACGGCAAGTGGGACGTTTGAAAGGCCCCGTCGATCATTCGGTACCGGTGCTGGCGGTTCGCAGCCCGGAGGGAAAGCTGCTCGCGGTAACCTATGGCTACGCCTGTCACGCAACGGTGGTCTCCTTTTACGATTGGTCGGGAGACTATCCCGGCTATGCCCAGATCGAACTGGACAAGGTCTTTCCGGAAGCGATCAACCTGTTTTGGGCTGGCTGCGGCGCGGACCAGAACCCGCTTCCGCGTCGATCGGTAGAGCTTTCGCAAGGATACGGAAAACAATTGGCAGAGACCGTCCAAGATGTGCTTGCAGGTCCGATGCAAACTCTGGATGGCTCGCTTTCGTCCAGCTATGCCGAAGTCGACATCGCTTTTAGCCATATTCCCGACCAAGCCGAGCTTGAAAAGGATGCGGCCAGCAGCGACAGCTTTGTGGCAGCTCGTGCCAAACTGATGCTGCTAGGAATCCAAGAGGGAAAGCCGGTTCGCAAGAGCTATCCCTATCCGGTTGGTGTGTGGAAGCTAAATGCGACAACACCAGGGCAAGGATTGACTTGGGTCTTTTTGGGAGGTGAGGTCGTTGTGGACTTTGCGTTGCGCCTGCCCCACGATCTGCATCCCGAGCCGGTTCAAGGAACCGCCAGTGGCCCTGCAACCTGGATCGCTGGTTACTCCAACGATGTGATGGCGTATATCCCTTCACGCCGAGTTCTCACTGAAGGGGGATACGAAGGAGCGACCGCCATGATTTATTACGGCCTTCCCTCTAGTTGGGCTCCCGAGGTCGAAGACAAGATCGTGGCTGAGGTCGTACGACAAGGGAAGTAAGCGTCTGGCCTTCGTCGCTAGATGGCCAGTATAGGGCCGGCTAAATTTTCTGGCCGGCTGTGCTTCTTGGCCGGGCTATGCTTGCGGGGCGTCGACCACATTGGCTGGCTCAGCTTGCGCCGCAGCCTTGCCCGAGCTGGACGTGGCTAGCGCAATCAGATCGGCATAGCCCGAGAATCGGTTGGGGACCAGGCGATAGAAGTTGTGCTTTCCATCGCGTCGGCACTGAATCAGACCTGCCTGACGAAGCAATGCCAAATGGTGGCTAACGGCAGGCTGGCTTTGTTCGAGGAGTTGGCAAAGTGTGCGGACGTTAATCTCTTCACTTTGCAGCAAGTAGTGCAGGACGCGAACTCGCGTCTCATCGGCCAGCAATTTAAAAAGTTGCACGAGGTCATGCGTGGTCTGATCATCCAGTGGCGAAACCACCGGCAATCCGTGAGAGCTTTCCGAAGCCACCTTGGCACGTGAAGACGCAACTTCACCCGTTCCCAACGCTTTGGCAGGAAGAGCAGCTGTGGTGATCATGGTTTCCATCGTAGAACCTGGCCTGCCGTATGCCAAAATACAACTTCTTACGCACGCCTTGGCAGGTGCTGCACGAAAGTGCAACGACGGCTGAGGGGCGATTACGAAAAAAGGCTGTAACTATGCAACGACAGGACCGTGCAAAAAGGTACCGACTTGGGATAAGCGTGGATTGACTTACAGGGGGCGACACAGAACGTGACGCATGGGAATTGGGTCCCTGCAGCGGCTTCTTCCACGCCCTTCATTCTATGCAGGAACCGCCTTGGCTGGAAATAGAGTCCGCCAGTTTTTCCGCAGGGAGGTCGGAATTGCCTCAAAATGCCTGCGACTTTTCCTGACAAACGGGCTCGAAAGCCAGCGGAGGGCAGCAGGTTAGAGGCGTCCAGGGATAGTTGTTCCCCTGTATCCCGTGGTCTACGATGACCTCACAGCCTGCTGACATGGCTTTGCAGTCGTTTTTGGCCGAAAATCGCACGCTCAAAATTGCAACTCTTTTTCCTATATGGTTTCGTCCGGATCATTACGAAAGTGGTTTCCTGGATTGGCAGCGCTATCGCTGCTGAGCTGCCGTCGTTTGGTCGGTTTCGTTTGGGGCCCTGCCGCCGGCAGACTTCTCTTTCGACAATGGCAATGAGGTCAAAACGATCGACCCGGCCAAGGCGACCGGCAACCCCGAAAACCGGATCATCAACGGCCTGTTTGAGGGCCTGCTACGCAGCCTCCCTCCCGATGATTATCAGACAAAGTACGGCCCAAATGAAAACGTCCCTCTGATCACCAAGCCAGGCATGGCAGACATGCCGCAGATCTCGGAAGACGGGCGGACCTACACGTTCAACATTTTGCCCGGGCGAGTTTGGTCCGATGGATCGGAAGTTACCTCGCACGACTTCGTTTGGTCATGGCGGCGAATGCTGCATCCCGATACGGCCAGCGAATACGCCTATCAAATCACCAGCTATGTGGTTGGCGCTCAGGCCTACAATGCGATGGAGGTCAAGGCAGGTGATCCCGTAGAGATTGAACTAGGCGACCGCCGCGATCCGCTACAAAACTTCCCGCGTGGAACGATTGTGCGTGGAACCTTGAAGGAGATCCTCAAGCCCGAGCAGCCAGAGATTCCCGAGAAGGCGACCAAAAAGCAAAAGGCGAAGATCCTTGGCGACTGGCAAGACAGCTTTGCCTATCAAGTGGAAGTCGCCTCTGTCACCTCTGCTGAGCATTTGCCTGCTGGGACTTTGTCCGCCGGCGCGGAAGCGATCAAGCCTGGACAGACCCTGCTGTTTTCCAAAGTGGGCTCTGCAAATCCAAGCGGCAGTGAACCGAAGTATCAATCGTTGCACGTGCTGCCCGACTTTGAAAAGACCGTTGGGTTTTCAGCGCCAGATGACAAAACGCTGATCATCACGCTTAAATCGCGGACGGCCTACTTCAATGACCTGGTCGCCTTTTATCCACTGTATCCCGTCAATCGCAAATGTGTGGAGAAGTACGGTACTCCGAACTGGACCAAGCCCAACAACATCGTCAGCAATGGTCCCTTTACGCTCGAACTGCGCCGCATTCGAGACCGACTGCGGATGCGCAAGAATCCGAAGTACTGGAATGCTGACGAAGTAAAACTACAAACGATTGATGCCTTTGCCATCAAGAGTGAGACGACCAGCCTCAACATGTACAAGTCGGGGCAGCTCGACTGGGCGACGGTCATGCCGGTGGCGATGATTCCCGAACTGAAAAAGGAACTGGGAAGCGAGTTCCCCAGTGCACCGATGCTAACGGTGTATATGTACCGCTTGAATGTCACGCGGCCGGGGTTAGAAAACGTCAAGGTTCGCAAGGCGTTAAATCTGGCCATCGACAAGCGTAAGATCTGTGAAATCGCCACCAAAGCGGGCGAAGTGCCAGCCGAGACTTTGGTTCCCCCAGGCTTGGATGGATACATTGCAGCCAGCGGCGGCGAATTTAATGTTGCCGAAGCACAGCGACTACTTGCCGAGGCAGGTTATCCCGGCGGCAAAGGACTTCCCAAAATGGAGCTCCTTTACAACGACCTTGACGCCCATCGTACGATCGCAGAAATCATCCAGCAGTTTTGGCGACAGAACCTGGGGGTTGAAACCGACCTTCGCGGGCTTGAGTTTGCCGTCTCGCTCGACCTACAAAACAAGCTGCAATACGATATCGCTCGGGCCGGCTGGATTGCGGACTATCCCGACCCCAACACATTTCTCGACATGTTCACCAGCACCAGCGAACAGAACCAGACGGGCTGGAAGAATCCCCAGTTTGACGAATTGATCGACCGGGCTCGGCAAGAGCCCAATGCTGCGACTCGCCTGAAGATCTTGCAGGAGGCTGAGGCACTGCTGATGGCAGAACAACCGATCATTCCGCTGTATCACTACGTTTCCAAAAACTTGGTGAAGCCACACGTGAAAGGGTTCTTTCTTAACGTGCAAGACCTGCATCCCCTCACCATGATCTCCATTGATCCGAAGGGGGCCAAACCGTGAGAAACGTTGTCCTACGTTTACTGCGACAACTCGCCGGGATGGCCTTCACCCTGTGGGCGGTCTTTACGATTACGTTCCTGCTGATGTACATGGTTCCTGGTGGCCCTTTCGACAAAGAGAAGCCGATTCCGGAATCGATCAAACGGAACATGGAAGCCCGCTACGGACTGAATGACCCGCTCCATGTTCGCTACTTCCGCGAGATGGGAAACCTCCTGCGATTGGACTTTGGCCCCAGCTATACGCTGGAAGATTTCACCGTAGGTGAGATCATTGCGGCTGGGCTGCCAATTTCGGCGGCGCTGGGGCTTGTATCACTAAGTTTGGCGATTGTGGTTGGCGTCACTGCGGGGGTCATTAGCGCTGTCAAACGAGGCACTCCCTACGACGTGTCGTTGATGGTGCTATCTACCCTGGGAATTGCCGTCCCCAACTTCGTGTTGGCGGGCCTTGCGATTATCGTGTTCGTGTTTTGGCTGAATTCCTTTCCCCCGGCAGGCTGGGGGACGGTGCGGCAGATCTTTCTGCCAGCGGCCTGTTTGGCGGCCCCTTACGCGGCCTACATTGCTCGCCTAACGCGATCGGGAATGCTGGAAGTACTTAACTTAGACTACGTGCGAACGGCCTATGCCAAGGGCCTGCCCAGCCGTACGGTAATTTTGCGACATGCGCTGCGTGGGGCACTCCTTCCGGTGATTACGTACCTGGGGCCTGCGACGGCCGGCATTTTGACCGGTTCGGTGGTGATCGAACAGGTTTTCAATGTGCCTGGACTCGCTTCGCACTTCATTCAGTCTGCTCTACAGCGGGACTATACCCTGGTAACAGGGCTGGTACTCGTCTTTACGTTCCTGCTCTCTTTCATGAACCTGCTGGTCGATTTGTCGTACTCGATGATCGATCCGCGGATCAAGCCAGGAGAGTAAACATGAACCCCACCTCTAGTTCCACCCTTGAAGTGATGCCAGCGGCAGAAGCAGATCGCGCACGTCTGGAAGCCTTGCTACAAGAAGCCCGGATGCAAATGGGATCTTCTCCCACGCAAGATGCTTGGCGGCGTCTGCGGCGCAATCGGCCTTCCTTTGCGGCCCTCCTGTTTTTGCTGCTCGTTGTGCTGACCGCAGTTTTTACTCCCTTGCTTCCTTTGCAGGCACCAGGCCAGCAGCGGCTTTCCAAGGAGCACCAATACCAGCCCCCCAGCCTAAAAGGTACGAAGCTGGATTTGGGGATGGACCTAAAGGCCCTGCAAGAGCTGGAGCAAGCCCAGGCCACTCTTCGCCAGCAGATCCGGCAAGCGACAGGGGACAAACAGAAAGACCTTGCCGATCAGCTCATTACGCTCGATCGCAAACATCCGATCGCCCGCTATTGGCCGAATCTGGGGCCTGTCGCACGCTGGATGGTTCGCTTGCGGCTAAGCCTCTTTGGCACTTGGGCCATCCCTAGCCTGTGCGGAACGGATGAACTGGGACGTGATGTTTTGTCGCGCATCTTTTGGGCGTCTCGTGTTTCGCTGATCGTCGGACTGGTGGCCACCTCGGTCTCGTTAGTGATTGGTGTGGCGTATGGTGCTTCCTCCGCCTTCTTTGGCGGCTGGACCGACCGCATCCTGATGCGGCTGGTGGATATCCTGTACTCGATCCCCTTCATCTTTGTGGTGATCTTTGCGCTGACGATTTTTTCCGCTCCGGGCGTGAAGGACAAGCTTGAGTCATTCGGCATTGATCGCATGACGCTGTTTTACGTCATGATTGGTGCCATCTTTTGGCTGACCATGGCACGCGTAGTGCGCGGACAAGTCCTATCGATGAAGCAAGAAGCCTTTGTGGATGCCGCGCGTACGATGGGAGCGAGCAGTGCTCGAATCATCTTCTATCACCTCGTTCCCAATGTGCTTGGCATCGTCGTTGTGTATCTGACGCTTACCATTCCTAGCGTGATCCTGTTTGAGTCGTTCCTGTCGTTCGTTGGGTTCGGCGTGCAGTCTCCGGATGTTTCGCTTGGACTCTTGGTGAATGAAGGGGTACGCGTGATTACGCCGATCAAGATCCACTGGTGGGTCGTGCTTTTCCCGGGACTCGTTTTGGCCACCACGCTGTTGGCCTTAAACGTGTTAGGAGATGGCCTGCGCGACGTACTCGACCCACGCCTTAAGAATCGATAGTTTGCACCATGGCGACCCCGCTTCTTACCGTTACTGATCTTGCTGTTCACTTCCGCACGGAAGAAGGACTGGTCCGCGCCGTCAACGGTGTCTCGTTTGACCTCTATCGGGGCGAAACACTGGGCATCGTCGGCGAATCGGGAAGCGGAAAGTCGGTTACCAGCCTGGCACTCATGGGACTGATCCCCCAACCGCCAGGCTTCATTGCGGGTGGAAAGGCCATGCTCAACGGCCAAGATTTACTACGCCTTTCCCCGGCGGAGCTTTCCAAGATCCGCGGCCGACGCATTGCGATGATCTTTCAAGATCCCATGACGGCGCTCAACCCGTTTTTGACCGTTGCTGAGCAACTTACCGAAATCACTCGACTTCATCTGGGGCATTCCGAAGAGCAAGCTCGCAAGCATGCGATTGAAATGCTAACGCAGGTTGGCATTCCTGGTGCGGCCCAGCGGATCGACGACTATCCGCATCAGTTTTCTGGCGGTATGCGGCAGCGAGTAATGATCGCGATGGCCCTTTCCTGCCAACCAGAAATCCTCATTGCCGATGAGCCGACAACGGCCCTGGATGTAACGATCCAGGCCCAAATCTTGCAACTGATCAAAGACCTCAAAACCCGTCACCAGACGGCCGTCATGTTAATTACGCATGCCCTAGGTGTCGTCGCAGGGAACTGCGACCGGGTCTTGGTGATGTATGCCGGCCGTGTTGCGGAACAAGCTCGCGTGGACGACCTGTTCCAGCGCGCCGAACATCCTTACTCGCGTGGACTCATCCATTCGATCCCACGTCTAGATGCTCCGCCTCGATCGCTGCTGCCGGCCATTGCGGGGCAACCTCCCAACATGCTGCATCCCCCCGTGGGCTGCGGATTTTGCCCACGCTGCAGCTTCCATGTACCACGCTGTGAAACCGAGCATCCACCGCTAGAAAGCGCCAAGCATGGGGGACAAAAAGCTTGCTTTGTCGACCTCTCCCAAACACCTGTGCAATCCGCTTCTCACTAAGCGTTGCCCACCAAATCTCCATTCCTGAATCCTGAAAACCAACACCATGTCTCCTTCAACGCCAACCCCCTCCAGCAAACCTAGCACCGCCATGGCACCTAGCGCCACGCCGCTGCTGGATGTTCGCAACTTGGCGGTGCACTTTCAGAAAGAGACCGGACTGTTTACCGCTTCGCGTACGATTCGTGCCGTCGACGGCGTCAGCTTTCAGATTGCCCCGGGAGAAACTCTGGGGCTTGTTGGTGAATCGGGCTGCGGCAAAAGCACCACTGCCCGTGCCATCTTGCGACTCGTTGAGCCCACCTCAGGTGAGATTTATCTGCAAGGTCAACGTATCGACAATCTTTCGCCATCTGAGCTTTTTCCCTTACGGCGTCAGATGCAGATGATCTTTCAGGATCCGTTTGCATCGCTCAATCCACGCATGTCGGCTGCCCGGATCATTCGCGAGCCGATGGATATTTTCAACCTCCACACAAGCAGCGAACGCCCGTTAGAAGTGCTACGCCTGATGGAGCTGGTAGGTCTTAGCCCGCAGCAAATGCATAAGTACCCGCATGAGTTCTCCGGGGGACAGCGCCAGCGGATCGGCATCGCCCGTGCTTTGGCCGCACAGCCAAAACTCATCGTCTGTGACGAACCGGTTTCTGCTTTGGACGTTTCGATTCAAGCGCAAGTGGTCAACCTGCTGGCGGAATTGCAAGATCGTCTGGGTTTGGCCTACCTGTTTATCTCGCACGACTTGGCCGTTGTGCGTCATCTTTCGCACCGCATTGGCGTGATGTACTTAGGACGCCTGGTGGAACTTACGACCGGGGACCGACTGTACGCTGCCCCAAAGCATCCCTATACCCAGGCCCTCTTCACTTCCATTCCGATTGCCGATCCCGTACTGGAACGAGAGCGGCAAGGGACGATCCTCTCGGGAGAAGTCCCTTCGCCCGACAAAGTTTATCAGGGCTGTGCCTTTGCGGATCGCTGCCCAATCGCGGAGTCGATCTGCCGCGAAAAACGTCCCGAACTATTGGGGCGTGAGCATCTTGTGGCTTGCCACAAGGCAGAGCCCGCCTAAGGAGAGGGCGTGGCTCGGTTTACTAGCGGCGATTGAAACTTGGTCAGCCGCTAGTTGCTTTGACTAGTCAACCACTTCGACCAGCACTAACACGCGGCAAGGCTTCTCTTGGGCCGAATCGCTTGAAAGCGACTTTTCAATCTCTGCGGCTCCCCGGATTTCTGCAGCACTCAAAGTGGCACCACTTGCAGAAAACAGGCGTGGATTGAGGTGCTGTGCATACGGCCCTTGTTCGACGGCCGAAGCACTGCCAAACTTGCCACCACTTTCGGACTCCGCTGTGGTTGCTTCACCCATGCCAGTGGCCCCCACTTGCACGCGATGCAGAGCCATTTTGTCTAAATGCTGCGGCGACTTTTCCGCCAACTGCTGAAGTGCTTTGGCAATCTGTCCGCGAGTCGCTTCGACCAGCACCACGTCGCCAATGCCGGCTCCCTGAGCATTCGATTCCACCTGTGCACCGGCAGCGGCCAATTCTCCCTTGCGGGCCTTCGCAATCAACGCCGTCGCTAATGGGTTATTCCCTGCGGCAGAGCGTTCACCAATTCCTTGAGCAGCAAGTGCTTCATCCAGCGACTTGTTACGAATGGCATCCTTCGAAAGCGACACACGTACAATCAGCGTTTGCGAAGATTCATCCATCGCAATCGAGGCCGGGGTTTCCTTCGCAGGACCTTCCGAGGGAACTTCGGGCGTTACCGTCTCGCTGGGGATATTCGACGGGGTCGTCGTTGCCACCGAATTGGACTTATCCACACTGGTCGTGCTAAACCAACCGGAACTGGCTCCCCAGATTCCCACCACCAAGGCCGAGGCAGCGACCGTCAGTGACAGCTTGGTGACAAGGCTCCAGCGATAGTGCGTCTCTTTTGGGGCAACAACGGACTCTTCCGCTTGGATTCGTGCCATGACCCGACGGGTAAAGCTTTGGCTGGCGTCGGCTTCGCTCGAAAGCTGGTAAGTCGGCAGCGACTGAAACGTGGTTCGCAATTGCTTCAGTTCGGTCAGCAACGTACGAGCACTCGCATCCGCCTTCAACCGCGACTCAACTGCCGATACATCGGGCGCAGACAGCTCACCATCCAGGTAAGCACTCAGCAGCTCGTCAGAAAACTCGTGGGACATTACAGCCAACTCCTACCTTTGCGAACCCACACTCCCCATGACCGCTTGAATTACTTGGCGATCCCATCGGGAGTGGCACTGGCCTACCTGTTCATCAGGCGGGCCCTATTTCTGTAAAGCGTTACCCTTCAGCAGGGTCTCGCATCAACTTCGACAGTATCTCTTTCAGTTGCAATCTCGCACGATGCAAACGGCTGCGAACCGTTCCCACCGGCAGATCCAGCGTTTCGGAGATCGCCTCATAATCAAAGGCTTCCATCTCGCGAAGCACCAGCACCACCCGAAACTCTTCCGGCAGCTTTGCTAGAGCTGTTTGGATTAGCGTTGCTCGTTCTTCACGGAGCAAACGCTCATCCACCCGTTCTGATCGGTCGAGCGGTTCATCACCGGTGACCGACTGCGTTTGTTCGACGGAATATTCGGCCCGCTTCTTACGCTTACGGCTGATGGCCGCATTGACTGCAATGCGATAGAGCCACGTGTAGAAGGAACTGTTACCCGCAAACAAATGCAACTTGCGGTAGGATTGCACAAAAGCATCTTGAGCGATGTCTTCGGCCTCTTGCCGCGAGCCACTAATATGGACCAGGGCGGTGAACAGCCGGTTTTGGTACTTTCGCACCAATCCCTCAAAGGCTGAGCTATCTCCACCCCGAACCCGATCAATGAGCTCGGCGTCGTCTTGGTCAATCGTGTAGTTCACCAGCGACGCACTTTCACTCTGACGCACGATCCCGTGCAGAAGTTCCCCAAAAGACGCCATTCCCCCGTCCCGAACAGGGTTTGGCAAGGCTAGACGCCCCTTATGTTGGCCTGACAGACAATCGGTGTCAACGTTTTGGCAATTAAGGGCTTAGGATTCGCCAGAGTTGCCATTTTGGGGCCAGGCCAACTACCCTAAACCCCAGTCCCACCAAAAAGTTGCTCTCCTTAAGCTAACACCCCTCGCATCTACTACATCACGCGGCAGATGACGCACTTCAGGTATTCGCTTTCCAGGCAGGTCGCCTGGAACGGGTGGTCCGGAGCCGCCCCCCGCACCTCAAGCACCTGCAGCTCTCGCTTGCTCTTCTGGGCCACGCCCGAAAGCATCTGCAGGTAATCTTCTCGCCCGACGGTTCCCGAACAGCTACACGTCACCAGGATGCCCCCCGGCCGAAGAACCGAGACGCCGCCACGATTCAGCCGATGGTACGCCATCAGCGCCTGGTTCAACTGCGAACGATTACGCGAGAACTTGGGGGGATCCAAAACGACCAAGTCGTACTGTTCGCCAGCGGCCCGCATCGCATCCAAGCGGTCGAAGCCATCTCCGGTTTCAAACCGACACTGGGAAAGACCATTGAGCTGGGCATTTGCCTGAGCATGATCAACAGCCTTCTGGCTGCCATCGATCCCCAACACTTCCCTTGCTCCGCCAACCTTGGCTGCCGTCAGGCCAAAACCGCCGGTGTAGCAAAACATGTCCAGCACCCGCGCACCCCGCGCATACTTCGCAGCAGCCAAGCGGTTATCACGCTGATCCAAAAAGAATCCGGTCTTTTGTCCCGACGTCAGTTCTAGCGCAAACTTGATCCCATTCTCTTCGATGATCGTTTCGGCTGGCGGCTGCTCCCCCCAGATCAATCCTTCCTGGGCCGTCACCCCTTCTAGTTGCACGGTGCTCTTTTCGGTACGGAGCAAAATCCCCTTCACCGGCAACAGTTCGCCTAAAATTGCGGCAATTGCCTCAGCTCGCTGTGCTACTGCCAGCGACGTCGCCTGCAAAACCAGATATTCGCCGTAGCGATCCAAGACCAAGCCTCCAAGCCGATCCCCTTCGCTAAATACTAAGCGAGTCGCCGTATGTTCCCAACCAGCAGGTGCCGTCCCTTGTCCACCCGTCGACGTTTCATAACCAATGGAGCGCCGAAGTTCGATGGCATCTTGCAAGCGTTGCTTCCAAAAGCCCCGATCTAACAACTCATCTTTATTCCACGTCATCAAGCGAACGCGAATACGGCTTTGGCTGTTGAAAAAACCGCGGGCAACAAAGACATGCTTCTCATTCAGCAAGTCGACAACCTGCCCATCCAGATTTTCAGGAAGCACAACCCCCGGAGCCTGGATCCGCTCTACCCAGTCCACGCCAGAATCCAGCACCCAAGGATGCCGACCATAAAAGGGCAACGCCTTGCGGGGCTTCAGCACAACACGTGCAATGCTTTGCCCATCCATGGAAGAGAAAGGAACCAAGTCGGAAGCGGGAGAGTCTGTCATAAAAAATCAACATGTCCGGAAGGGACGTTCGCCAAACAGGAAACCGTGAAATGCAACGGGCAACCAGATTTTTCCGCCCGTTTTTGCTGCGCTTTAGTATATCCGCGAGCCCCCTCATTCAGTCAGGTGGTTGGCCCATCCTCTCGCCAGAATCCAAGCGCAATTGCCAATATCTTTGCAGGCCATGCCGGAAAACCCAATTCGACCGGAAAACATCTCTCCATTTTTGCCAAAGCTGGTTTGCATCGGCCCTATTCCGAGTGCTACGATCAAGCCCGTCGGATAGACCGACTACGTACTTGCGCACCTGGAGAACCTCGATGAAGCTTCGCACCTACCTCCTTAGTCTTGTCGCGATTGCCGCATTCGCTGCGGGCATCAACACTGCCGCAGCTCAAGAATGGACTCGCTTCCGCGGCCCCAATGGTACGGGCGAAAGCGAAGCCCCGGGGATTCCTGCCACATGGGGTGCCGACGAGATCCGCTGGAAGGTAGAGATCCCAGGCGTGGGGCATTCTTCACCAGTCATCTGGGGCAACAAGCTTTTCCTCATCAGTGCTGACCCCAAAACCGCCAAGCGGTTTGTCCTTTGTTTTGATACCAAGTCCGGCAAAGAACTTTGGCGACGTGAATACGCCAGCGCGGTTCACCACCTTCACGTGCGCAGCAGCTACGCCTCTAGCACCCCTGCCGTGGATGCCGACCGTGTGATTGTGGCTTGGTCCGATCCAGAACATACCTGGATCACCGCCATTGATCATGCGGGGCGCGATCTCTGGCAAGTCGATCTCGGCACCTGGATCAGCCAGCACGGCTTTGGAACATCACCATTGCTGTACGAAGACCTGGTCATCATCGCCAGCTCGCAAGAGCAGGAAAAACGCCCCGGTGGTCTCGAAGCCAAAGAAAGCTTTATCGTCGGCCTCGACAAGACCACCGGCAAACGGATTTGGCGTACAGAACGACGAGTCGACACCGCTTCCTACAGCGTTCCCTGTATCCACAAGACTCCCGAAGGGGCTGACGAACTCGTCTTCCTAAGTACGGCCGAAGGCTTCTTCGCAATCGACCCCAAAACGGGCCGCGAAAACTGGGCCCATCCTGCTTTTAGCATGCGGACGGTTAGCTCGCCCATCCAAGTGGATGGCCTGCTACTAGGGACCACCGGCTCTGGCGGCGGTGGCAACTATGTCGTCGCAATCCAGCCCGGCAAGACATCCAAGACCGTCTATGAGATCAAGAAGGAAGCCCCCTACGTACCTACGCCAGTCGCCAAGGGAAGCCTGATCTTCCTCTGGTCTGACAAGGGGATCGTCACCTGCATCAATGCGGCCGATGGCAAGCAAGTTTGGCAAAAGCGAGTCGGCGGCGCTGGCTACAGCGGCTCACCGATTCGCGTTGGTGACAAGCTCTTCTGCGTTGACGAAGCGGGCGTTGTCGTTTGCATCAAGGCGGGTGACAGCTTTGAAGAACTGGGCCGTACCGACCTGGGTGAAGAGTGCCGCAGCACTCCTGCCGTTGCCAATGGACAGATTTTTGTCCGGACCGTTTCGCACTTGGTCTGTGCCGGCCCAAAAGGCAAGTAATTCACGCAATCTCTCGGAGTGGTAGTTTCTCCACTGCCACTCCGCAACTGGATTTCCTCTGTGGCAGGCTCGTCTGTCCGTTTGCTATGACGCTTGTCCGACCTCAGGATCGCTGGCAGTTCTGGATGGATGCCGGTGGAACCTTCACCGATTGCATCGCCGTCCCTCCGCAGGCTCAGGGGGCCGGCTTGCAAAGCGCTTCAGCGGGTAGGGTTCTACGCCGCAAAGTACTCAGCTCTGCCGTTGTGAAAGGGCGCCTGGTTCACTTCCAAGAGCCCGCAACTCTCTCCATGGAATTGGCCGAGTCCTTTCCAACCAACTTTTGGGCTGGCTACCAAGTCCGCTTGTTACACGGGAAGACTGTCCTTTCCTTCCCGATTAGTGCCAGCCAGTCATTCGGGCTCAGCACGCAGCTTTCGCTGGGCGATACCAGTGGCAATCCAGCACTGCTGCATCTAACTAAACTTCCTTCGGGCGTTCCCGTCGAGCTTGTCTCCCCCGAAGAAGCTCCACTGCTGGCAATGCGACAGTTTCTCGGGCTGCCTCTGTCCGAGCCACTTCCCCCATGCGACTTGCGACTAGGGACCACGCGAGGAACCAATGCCTTGCTGACTCGCCAGGGGGCAAAAACAGCCTGGGTCACGACGAAAGGCTTTGCCGACCTACCACTTATCGGCTATCAAAATCGCCCCCACCTCTTTGCCCGTTCGATCCAAAAGCCGATCCCCCTGCATGCGGCGACGGCAGAAATCGATGAACGGATTTTGTTCGATGGCACCGTGGAGTGTCCGCTCGATCTAGAACAAGCTCAGCAATCGCTGCGCCACTTGCAAAGCCAAGGCATCACCTGCCTTGCCATCGCCTTGCTTCATGCCTGCGTCTGTCCCGATCATGAACTGCAACTTGAAAAACTAGCCAGAGAGCTCGGCTTTACCCACATCAACCTTTCTCATCGCGTTACTGGACTACGCAAGCTGGTCCTTCGCGGCCAGACCACCTTGGTTGATGCTTACCTCAGTCCGGTACTGCAACAGTACGCAGCCCACTTGGTCGAAGCCCTCCCCGGCAGCTCGATGCGCCTCATGACCTCCTCGGGTGGGCTGCTCAGGCCCGAAAGCTTCTCCGGCAAAGATAGCGTTCTCTCCGGCCCCGCCGGTGGCATCCTTGGCTTTTCCCAAGCAGCCCTCGCCATCGGCCAGACACAGGCCATCGGGTTTGACATGGGGGGCACCAGTACGGACGTTGCTCGCTTTGATGGCCAACTGGCCTATCAATTTGAAACCGAAAAAGCCGGCGTTCGACTAGCAATGCCAACCCTGGCCATTGAGACCATCGCGGCCGGGGGAGGCTCCATCTGTCACTTTGACGGAGTCAAACTTGTCGTGGGGCCTCAAAGTGCCGGTGCAGACCCTGGCCCAGCTTGCTATGGTCGCGGCGGCCCTTTAACCGTCACCGACATCAACCTATTTCTCGGCAAGCTCTCCACGGCGCATTTTCCATTTCCTCTCGATCATCATGCCGTGGTAGAGCGTCTGTTGGACCTCGCCCAGGCCGTTAACACGGCCAACTCTAGCCAACTCACCCCGCTCCAAATTGCCCAAGGGCTCGACCGTATTGCCAACACCAACATGGCGGCGGCCGTTCGGCAGATTTCGGTGGCGCAAGGCTACGACCCGCGCGACTATTGGTTGGTCCCGTTCGGTGCAGCGGCCCAGCAACACGCCTGCGCCGTGGCCGAAGAGCTTGGCATTTCGCAAATCCTCTGCCATGAAGATGCTGGAATCCTCAGCGCTCGCGGCATCGGCCTGGCTCCCGTCGTTCGTCATGCCGAAGTGGGGCTCTACCAGTCCATCGTCGAACTCACCGACGCCCAACTTCAGAAGCATCAACGCGAACTTCAGGCCTCGCTCATCCAGCAATTGCAGGCCGAAGGGGTCGCGCTGGATCAAATGCAGTTCCATTCCGAACTAGAAGTTCGTTATCGTGGCGTTGATGCTGGGCTTCGCATTCCGTACCAATCCTTAGCGCAAGTCACCGCCGATTTTCAAACCTTGCACCAAAAGAACTTTGGTTACACGCACCCCCAAAAGCCCTTGGAACTGGTCGCTTTGCGCGAAGAAGGACGCAGCACCCCCTTTACTCCCGCCGATCCAATCGATGCCTCCCCGTTTGAAGACGCAGCCGCTTGCTCACTTCCCATCTCTTCATTTCCTACTCAGATATTACGAAACCTTTCATCGTCGACAGCGGTGCCGATCATTCCACGTTCCTCCATCCCAACTGGCATGACAGTGACCGGGCCCGCATTGATTGTCGATCCTCTTTCGACGCTCGTTCTGCACCCGCACTGGACGGCGTTTCACTCGCGCGGCGGAGAACTGCTTCTAAGGCACAACCAAGCACCTGCCGTCCCTGCTGTGGAGACACCGACCGACACTAACTTGCTAGACCCCATTGCCCTGGAGGTGATGCACAACCACTTCACATCCATTGCTACCCAGATGGGAATCACGCTGCAAAGCACCGCCAGCAGCATCAACGTGAAAGAACGCCTGGACTTCAGCTGCGCGATATTTACCGCCAATGCTGATCTTGTGGTCAACGCGCCCCACATTCCTGTTCACCTGGGGGCCATGAGCGAGGCCGTGCGCGAAGTGTTGCGTGCCTATCCTCAGATGCAGCCCGGCGATGTCTTCATCACGAATGATCCCTTTCGCGGCGGCTCGCACCTTCCCGATGTCACCGTGATTACGCCGGTCTTTGCCAAGCCCGACCCAGCAATCAGCAACAACTCCCCTCCGCTACTCTCCTTCTTTACGGCCTGCCGCGCCCATCATGCCGAAATCGGCGGCATTACCCCCGGCTCGATGCCCCCGTTTAGCACGCGACTCGAAGAAGAAGGGGTGCTCCTTTCTAACCTACGGCTGATCGAGCAAGGGAAGCCTTGCTTTGCGCACATCGAATCCCTCTTGCACTCGGCCCGTTATCCCTCTCGCTCCATTGCCGACAACCTGGCTGATATCGCGGCCCAAGTCGCTGCCAATCAAAAAGGGGCCGTTGATCTTCTCGAACTTACCCGTCGCTACGGCCTGACGCCTACCCAGCAAGCGATGCAGCATCTGCTTGATGCCACCGCACGCAAAATGCGATCCGCCTTGCGCGAGATTCCAGCCGGACGCTATGAGTTCGCCGATGCCATGGATGATGGTGCACCAATCTGTGTGGCTGTCACCATCGAGGGCGACACTGCCGTTATCGATTTTACGGGCAGCGCACCCACCCAGCTCAACAATCTCAACGCGAACCGTTCCATCGTCAAAGCGGCGGTCACTTACGTCTTAAGATTGCTCGTTGACCAGCCCGTCCCACTTTGTGAAGGCATTCTGCAGCCCATCACCCTGATCATTCCTCCTGGCATTCTCTCTCCAGTGGTTGATCTAACCTCCAGCGACCTGCCCGCAGTCGTCGGCGGCAATGTAGAAACATCTCAGCGCGTTGTCGACGTGCTACTGGGCGCACTCGGCCTCGCAGCGGCCAGCCAAGGGACCATGAACAACCTGCTCTTTGGCGATGCAACATTCGGCTACTACGAAACCATCGGTGGCGGCGAAGGAGGCTCTCCCTGCGGTCCCGGTGCCGATGCGGTTCACACCCACATGACCAACACCCGCCTGACCGATCCCGAGGTCTTTGAATCTCGCTTTCCGGTTTTGCTGCGGCAGTTCGCCATCCGCCGCAACAGTGGCGGTGCCGGCCAATTCGCAGGTGGCGACGGCATCCTCCGCCAGATCGAGTTCCGCCGTCCGCTCACCTTGTCGCTTCTAACCCAAAGACGCGGCCCCTACGCTCCCTTTGGGCTCGCGGGGGGCCAGCCCGGCCAGCCAGGGCGTCAAACCCTGCGGCACGCTGACGGCACTTCGCAAGACCTGCCGGCCCGCGTTCAATGCCCCGTCTCTGTGGGTGACCTTCTCACCATGGAAACTCCTGGAGGCGGCGGCTTTGGTCCACCCCCAGTACAATCATCCAGATAAACCCCGTGTCTCCTCCATCGACCAGGAGCCCTGCCTGATGTCCCAACCTGCTTATCACTTGGCCGATTTCGCCAACATTGCGCCGGTACCCTGCCCTTGCGGCCAAGCTCGTCGAGCCTTCACCGATGTCGACGCCTTTCCCGGCACCGTCCATGTGACCGAGATCTCCCTCGATGCCCAGCGCCATTATCACAAACGCCTGACCGAGACTTACTACTTCCTCGAATGCCTGCCGGGCGCCCAAATGGAGCTCAATGAGGAAACCATTCCCGTTCATCCGGGCATGTGCATCGTCATTCCCCCCGGCACGCGCCACAAAGCGGTCGGAAAAATGAAAGTTCTCATCGTCGCGATCCCCAAGTTCGACCCCACGGATGAGTGGTTCGACTAGGTGCTGTCTAGCACTGAAAAACGGGGGAGTTCGTCACCGAACCGGCCTCCGCAAGCCGTTGTTACAAAAACACTTACAAAAAATACTTGCCGTCATTTTCTAGTCGGGTGACTTGCTTGGCCGTTTCCAAAGGAATATCCTTTACGACTAATCCCACCCCCTTAATCCTACCTTGCGGAGGGCTGACGCTATCCTTATGAGTCGCAGCGTGCTTTCTCTGTTTGCCGTTCCTTGTCGTGCCCGTGGCGTCATGACGGCTATCGCGTCTTTGGTCTTAGCTCTTACTCCCTTTATTGCCAGCGCTGCTGATCCAGACCCACTGGATTGGCCCTATTGGCGTGGTCCCGAAGGAAACGGCATCTCACGCGAGACCGGCCTTCCCGACACGATCAATCCCGCAGGGGGCGAAGGGAGCAATCTGCTTTGGAAGAGCGAAGCTGCCGCAGGTCGCAGCACTCCGGTAGTGATGAATGGCAAGCTCTACTCGCTGGTGCGAGATAATCCGGGCACTGCCACCGAACGTGAAAAGGTCATCTGCCTCAATGCAGAAACTGGCGAAGTCGTTTGGGAAAACGCCTTCAATGTTTGGTCGAGCGACGTTCCCAACACGCGCGTTGGCTGGTCCAGCGTGGTGGCCGATCCTGCCACGGGCAATGTATTTGCCCTCGGCGTTTGCGGCTATTTCCAATGCATCAACGGCGAAACGGGCAAGACCCTCTGGTCCCTCCCCCTGCACGAACGCTTCGGCCTGCTTAGCACCTACGGCGGACGTACGAACTTTCCTGTGGTCGTCGATGACCTCGTCATCCTTGGCGCTGTCATCATCGGCTGGGGCGATATGGCCGTTCCTGCCCACCGCTTGATCGCCTTCGATAAGAATACCGGCGAAGTTGCCTGGTTCGTTAGCACTCGTCTACGTCCGGAAGACACCATCTACAGCAGCCCGACGGTTGCCATGCTCGGTGGCCAAAAGCTTCTCCTGACCGGCTCGGGTGACGGCTGGGTCTACGCCTTTCAGCCCCGCACAGGCAAGCAAGTTTGGGAATACCAACTTTCTCGCCGTGGTCTGAACCTTTCTCCACTGGTCGATGGCGACAAGGTCTACATGGGCCACAGTGAAGAAAACCCCGCCACCGGCGACGATGCCGCTGGGATCAAGACCAAGGTCGGCGCTGTGGTTTGCCTCAAGGGTGACCTCACGGGAAACATCAACAAGACCGGCGAAGTTTGGAAGCAAATCGAAATCGCCGTTGGCAAGTCGTCGCTGCTCAAGGTAGACAATCGCCTCTATTGCTTTGACGATGCTGGCAAGCTGTTTGTCCTCAATGCCGAAACCGGCGAGCAAGTCGGCAAGAAGATCGGCCTTGGCACCATGAACCATGCCAGCCCCATCTTTGCCGATGGCAAGATCTACTGCTTAGAAAAAAGCCGCTGGTTCATCCTCACTCCCGATGAAAAAGAAGGGGTGAAGAAGTTCGTTCGCAACAAGACCACCGGAATGTTCCCCGCAGGGGATGAGTGCTGGTCATCGCCCGTCGTTTCCCATGGCAAGCTCTATTTGCAAACCACTGGTGCCCTGTATTGCTTCGCCGACAAGGCTAAGACCGCTGGCAGCACGCCACGTCCAGCCATTGCCGCCGAGAAGCCCGCTGCCGAAGATGCCGTGGCTGCAACGGCTCAGGTCTTCCCTGCCGAAGTCCTGCTGCAACCAGGCGACAAGCAAAAGTTTGTCGTTCGTACCTTCAACAGCCATGGCGTCTTCCTCAAGGAAGAGCCTGCAACCTTCACGCTCGAAGGTCCTGGCGAAATCGCTGCCGATGGCACGTTCAGTGCTCCTGCGGACGCCGCCCACGTAGCCACGATCGTCACTGCCAAGGTAGGAGACCTCTCCGCCCGTTCACGCATTCGGATCGTTCCCCCTCTCCCTTGGAAGTTCGACTTCGAAGGGCTCAAGGATGCTCCGCTAACGTGGGTTGGTGCTCGCTACCGTCACGTGGTTCGTACCGTGGACAACTCCACCTGCATGGTGAAGATCACGACGATTCCTCGTGGCACGCGCAGCCGCCTCTCGATGGGCCAAAGCAATCTGCACGACTACACGATCCAGGCCGACTTCAAAGCCGGCATCATGGATAACAAGCTTCCCGATGTGGGGCTGATCGCCCAAGGTTACACCTTTGCCATCGAAGGGCTCAACAAGCGGATTCAGCTCAACAGCTGGGGCTCGCACGAGCATCGTTCGGCCAAGGAAGTTCCCTTCATCTTGGAACCCAATGCCTGGTACACCATCAAGTTGCGGGCAGAGAACTCCGACGGCAAGGCAATCCTACGCGGCAAGGTCTGGAAGCGTGGTTCGGAAGAGCCTGCCGATTGGACTGTCGAACTGATTGACCCACTCCCCAACACGCAGGGCAGCCCCGGCATGTTCGGAAACGCCACCAATGCGGAACTTTATCTCGATAATGTTTCCGTGATCCCCAATCCGTAACCTTTTCATCCACCCTGGTGCCAACCCACTGGCTGGCATCAGGCGTGGCCTCACGAACGATTAGCTTGTGCGTCGCTGGCATTGCCAGTGCTTTTCAAACCGGGAACACTCATTCGCGAAGGCTAACAGAGAATTCCCGGGTTCAGCGCTCTCCTTTTTACGCCATCAAAAAGCCATGACTTACATCGCAAAACTTCGCCGTCCTCTGACGGCCATTACCTCGACGGGCCTCGCGGCCTGCATCCTGTTAGTGGGCTGCCAAGGCTCCGACAAAGATCGTCCCAAGCGCCCCTCGGGCACGACGGAAAGCGCACGCGAAACGCCTGCCGCTGAGAAGGCCAAGCCCGAAGCAGAGACCAAGCCTGCTCCAGAAGAAAAGCCTGCCGAAGAGATGCCCGCGGAGGAAAAGCCTGCCGCCGAGCCAGCCCCAGAGGCCAAGCCTGAAGAAAAGCCCGCGGAAAAGCCAGCCGAGGCACCTGCTGCTGAGCCAGCCCCTGAAAAGGCAGCTGCCGTTCCAGCAGCCGCGGCTGCTGCGGCCGCCGCCGTTGCTGCCGGCGATAGCAAGGTCCTGCCAATCGCCCCCCTTAAGGCTGGCGACTGGAACCAATGGGGTGGCAATCCTCATCGCAACAATGTTCCCGTCTGCGACCCGGTCCTCACCAAGTGGGTTCCCGGCGAGTTTGATCGCAAGACCGGCGCCTGGAAGAGTGAAGCCGCCGAGGGCATCCGCTGGGTTGCCAACGTTGGGAGCCAAACCTACGGCAATCCGGTCGTCGCTTCCGGCAAGATGCTTGTCGGCACCAACAATAGCTTCGGCTACCTCAAGCGTTATCCCGCCGATATCGATCTTGGCTGCTTGATCTGCTTCAGCGAAGCCGATGGCAAGTTCCTGTGGCAACACAGCAGCGAAAAGCTTCCTACCGGCCGCGTGCACGATTGGCCCTTGATGGGCATTTGCTGCTCATCGCTGATCGAAGGTGATCGTGGGTGGTTTGTAACCAGCCGTGGCGAAGTCCGCTGCGTCGACATGGAAGGGTTCCATGATGGCGAAGATGACGGCCCGGTTCAAAATGAACTCGGTCGCCTGTTCGACGTCATGAAGGCCGAAGATGCTGCCCAAGACAAAGTGGCCCCCATCTTGGCTGGCCTCGAAGAAGGCAAGCTAATCGACGACCTACGTAGCCGCTTTGCCAAGGCAGGTGTTGAACTTCCTGCCGAGGTTACCGTCACTGCCGATGACAAGGCCAAGGCTCCTAGCAAGCGTTGGACGTTCGAAGCCGAAGTCGCCGGTGCCAAGCGCAACCTATCAATCACGCTGGTTGGCACTCGCCTCAGCGGCTGGAAGGTCATCACCCCCGAAGACAAAGACGAAGCGGACGTGATCTGGGCCTTCGACATGATGAAGGAACTCGGCACCAGCCAGCACAACATGTGCAGCTGCTCCGTCACCAGCTACGGCAACATCCTGTTCGTCAACACCTCCAACGGTGTCGATGAACAACACATCACCATCCCTTCGCCAGATGCTCCTAGCTTCATTGCCATGGACAAGACCACGGGCAAGGTCCTTTGGACCGACAACATGCCACGTGCCAACGTCTTGCACGGCCAATGGTCGAGCCCTGCGGTCGCCGTTATCGACGGTGTTCCACAGGTCATCTTTGGTGGTGGCGACGGCTGGGTTTACAGCTATCAAGCCGATGCCGGCACCGATGGCAAGCCAAACCTCCTTTGGAAGTTTGACGTCAACGCCAAGGCCAGCATTCTGGAACTAGGTGGTCGTGGCACTCGCAACGACATCATCGCCACCCCTGTCATCTACGACAACAAGGTCTACTTTGCGACCGGACAAGATCCAGAGCACGGCGAAGGTTCCGGCACCCTCTGGTGCATCGACCCCACCAAGCGTGGCGACATCAGCGAAGAGCTGGCCGTCAATCGTGCCGACCCTGAAAAGCCGATTCCAGTAAAGCGTATCCAAGCTGTGGTCGAAGCCGATGGCGACTTGGCCATTGCCAACCCGAACTCGGGCGTCGTCTGGAAGTACACCGAGCAAGACAATGATGGTGATGGCAAGGTCGACGACTTCCTCGAGAAGTTCCACCGTTCGATCGGCACCGTGGCCATTAAGAATGACCTCTTGTTCGTAGCCGACTTCAGCGGCCTGTTCCACTGTGTGGATGCCAAGACCGGCAAGGTCCACTGGACCTACGACATGCTGGCTGCCAGCTGGAGCTCGACGCTCATCGCCGGTGACCATGTCTACATCGGTGACGAAGACGGCGACATCGCCATCTTTGAACTGAAGAAAGAAAAGCATGATCCAGTGGCTGAAATCAACATGCTATCCAGCGTGTACAGCACTCCCATCGTTGCTAACGGTGTACTTTACATCGGCAACAAGGATCACATCTTCGCCATCGCTCCTCCGAAGGCCGATGCGAAGGAAACTGCCGCGAAGTAGTTCGTGGTTTTGATTGTCCATTCCATGCCGCGTTTAGGATTTCCTGGACGCGGCATTTTTTATCGCCCTACTTCATCCTGCGAGTCACTTCCATGCCCAAGCGAGTTCTCGATGTCGGCAATTGCAGCCTCGATCATGGTCATATCACCGGCATGCTCTCGCGCAACTTTTCTGCCAATGTGGTCCAAGCCCATGGCCTAGAAGATACGCTCGACCTGCTTCGCCGTGGCCAATTCGACTTGGTGCTGGTAAATCGCAAGCTCGACCAAGACTACAGCGATGGCCTGGACATCATCAAAGCAATTAAGGCGGATGCAGAGCTTGCCGATGTCCCTTGCATGCTGGTCACCAACTATCCCGAATACCAGCAACAAGCCCTCGCCGCCGGCGCCCTGCTTGGCTTCGGCAAAAAGGAACTCGCCGACCCCGACGTCCTCGCCCGCCTCAAGCCAATTCTCACGTAAGAATTTCCACCTCATGCGGAGTCTCCGCTCTTAGGCAGTTCTCACCAAGGCACTCCCACCCGAGCCCTATCCAGCCCCGACAGGGGCCACACTCTTCTAGCTAAGCGGCATCAGCCCCTGGCTACCCGCCCTCAACCACCCTGGCCCTGCCTCGGCAAACGCGTTCTCACCCGGCGCGTCCCACCCAAACCCCATTCCAGCCCCGAAAGGGGCGGCACTCCCGTAGCCAGGCGGCGTCAGCCCCTGGCACCCCGCCCTCAACCACCCCGCCCTGCCTCGGCAAAGACATCCTCACCCGGCGCCACCCCACTCAAAATCGCATTCCAGCCCCGACAGGGGCGACACTCCTCTAGCCAAGGGCGTAAGCCCCTGGCACCCCGCCCTCAACCACCCTGCCCTGCCTCGGCAAATACGTTCTCACCCGGCGCGTCCCACCCAAACCGCATTCCAGCCCCGCAGGGGCGACACTCCTCTAGCCAAGGGCGTAAGCCCCTGGCACCCCGCCCTCAACCACCCTGCCCTGCCTCGGCAAATACGTTCTCACCCGGCGCGTCCCACCCAAACCGCATTCCAGCCCCGCAGGGGCGACACTCCTCTAGCCAGGCGGCGTAAGCCCCTGGCGGCCAAACATCAGCCTGCCTTGCTCAGCAATAGTTCGGCAACCACTAACAACATCAACGTCGCTGCCACACCATAAACCACTGGCATCGAAATCTCTTTCGACTGTTTGCCAAAACCAAAGAAAGAACCTTGCCGATTCCATAGTAGAAAGCCGAGTGGAACAAAGATCAGCCCCGTTAGCCACAAACTCCAGCGCGGTGATCCAAGGTGCATCATCTCTCCCGCGTCACCGATCCCTTCAATGGACCCAATCCCGATGTAAAGGCCATTGGCCACTGCACAAAAGCCGGCAAAGAAACGCAGCAAAAATGCCGCCTGCCACTTGGTCTGTCGAGCCAGCAAAAAAAGGCCAAGCGGAATCACCGTCCCCAGCAAAGGTCCTGCCCAAACTACAACCAGCGGCACCGGGTTCGGCAAGACATCGGTTCGCGAAATGGCAAGCGGATGCAACACCACCTGGGTCACCTTCCCGCCAGTGGCTAGCGCACCCAGCACATGCCCAGCCTCATGCACCACCTGCATGAGCAGCCAGCAGAGTGGCAAGAAGGTGGCGATCAAAATGATCTGTTTGCCACGCATGGTTTTCTCGTGCTTAGAAGAGGGTCGAACGCTCGATTCAGCCTTCATCCCCCAGGCCAAATTCTCCAGTGACTGCCATCCAGCCCCGCAGGGGCGACACACCTCTAGCCAGGCGGCGTCAGCCCCTGGTAAATCTCCCGCCCACGAATCTCACTTGAAGAAATTCGCCTACGCGCGAATAGATAGCGACGCCCCATCATATTCCAAACTCTTCCCACTCTCCCCGGCCCCTTCAATTACCACGGCCTTGCGATCACCTTGCTTCTCAATCGTGCCGCCAATCCAGGCGTCAAAGCCCGCCGCCTTAGCAATCGCCACGCACTTGGCCGCATCTTCCTGCGCCACGTACAGCGCAAAGCCCAGCCCCATATTGAACGTGCCGTACATTTCCTGCGCATCCAGGCCCGCCGTCTTCGCAATGAACGGGAAGATCTCCGGCACTTTGCCAATGATCGTCACGCGATAAACGAACGACTCTTCCAGCCGCATCAGCTTCCGCCAGCCGTGGCCGGTCAGGTGCACGGCATAGTGGATCGGCAAATTCGCTTGCTGACAGCCCCGAATCAGCCCACTGTAAATCACCGAAGGATCAAGCAGCACTTCGCCGTAGCTGCGCCCGCTAGGCAGCTTCGTCAGATAACCTTCAGGCAATCGCTCTGCCAGTTGGCGACACAGCGTCAGGCCATTGGCATGCACGCCACTGCTGGCGGCAAAGATCATCGCGTCACCATGTTTCACTTCGCCAGAAATGCGCAAGTGCTTGGGGCGAATCGTCCCCATGGCCGATCCCGCCAAGATGATCGCTTCTTCTTCGACAAGTCCGCGCAGGGCAGGTGTCTCTCCGCCCCCCCAAACCGCGCCCGCTTGGCGACAGCCTGCCGCAAAGCCTTCCGCCAACTGCTTGGCCCGTTCCACTTGTTCAAACCACTTGGCATTTCCGACGGCCGCATGCATCGCAACCGCCAGCGGCAACGCACCCACGGTCAGCAGGTCATTCACAATCGTGCCGACCGTATCAATGCCAATCGAGTGATAGAATTTTGCCGCACGATTCTCGGCTTCGATCCCCTTGCCCGCCGCCAATTTGATCATGGCATCGGCAACAAGGTTCTTCGTCCCCAGCCCCTCTTCCACATGGGCGAGGTACTGATCTTCGGTTTCAACGAGGTACGCGCTTTCGCCCCGAATCCCCGCAGGCTCTTTCGCCCCATGCTGGGCCAGCAAATCGACCGTCGTGGCCGCACTCCGCTGGCAATTACGCTTGAATTCGTCCAGAACGTCGTAGTTGACGCCCGTATTGTGGTAACTAAGGGGCTGATTCATTCCGGCCTACAACAAGAAAAACGCACGAAGAGAATAGTCAAAAGCGAGCCGCTTTCACCGCGGCCCTTATTCTATCCCCACACGCCTTTCCTATCCATCCGCCCCCAGCCCCGCGTTTCAGGGCCGAAAGTTATACGCAGGCCATTTCCTGCGCGTTTCATGGCCGTTAGCCAGCCACCTTAGGGGCCACTTTTCCGCGCTCCACCAGCGCTGCCGCATACCCCAGCAAATCTCCCTTTTGCTCGCAATATGCCAGTACCCCCTCAAAACTGCCCGCAGAGCGAGCCAGTTCCAACAGCGTCGGGGCATAGCCAATTGGCTGAGCCGTTGGTGGCGTCAAGCGAATTGCCTCGCGCATCGCCTCTTCGTAGCGCCCCAGGCGAGCCAGCAAATCGACATAACCTTCCACCGCCGCCATCCCCTGATACTGCACATCCAGCATCTCTGCCTTCTGTCGGAAATAGGTCACCGCCTCGTCCACGTTCTCTCCCAGCAGCGCCGCAAAAAACAAGGCGTGCGAAGGATACGTCTCGGCAAAGGGCTCGTCACCAGGATACTGAAACTGCTGGTCTAGGCGTCGACCATATTCGGTCAGGTCCAAGGCCAATCGAAAGTCTTCAGGCCGATCGGTCGCACGAGCGATCCGCACCGTCGATGCCAAGTGGGTCGTGTCGATGTGGTACGAGTGCCCTTGAAATAGCCACTCCCGATCATGCACCAATTCCTTCAGCGTATTCGCCGTCGGATGGGTCCCTTCCTGCCGAGCAATGTCATTCTTCACGCTGGCCAAAAGGTCCGCATGTAAGCGACGCAGCAGTGCTCGTGCGGCCGGAACTTGTTCCTTGCGTGGCAAACGTGCAACGCCCGAGTCGTACGTCGTGATGCTGCTACACGTACCATACGCCGTCAGCACCATCTCAAACCCACGCCCCACATCCACCCCTTCATGCAGCAAAACTTCAATCAGCTCTTCCGTGTTGTCCTCGTCTGGCTCAATCTTGGAAAGCAAGCTAATTGCCAGCTCTTTATCCCCAACCGGACGCAAATACATCCAGCCATCGCGCACGCGGCCCGCTTTCAGCATCAGCGTTCCCACTTCGCGACATGCCGCCAGCAGGCCTTCTTCTAGCTTTTGCCGTCCCGCTTCATCAAGCTGGTCAGAGCCTTCCCCCGTTTGTACCGACAGCCCCAGCTTGTGGCGCAGTTGCATCTTGCGTGCTTCAAACAGCTCATGAAACTTCTGCTCCGCCAAGAACGTCTCGGCAAGCGACGCCAACATCTGGGCCTCTTGCCCTTGCTCAAAAGACTTCTGCAGCTCAGCAAAACGGTTGTCAGACATAGCCTACCTAAACATCTACAAAAAACGAATTTTCAACTTTCCCACTTCGCCAAACATCTTACCACGCCATCACCCGCTCTAGCAGGTCGCCAAGCGCTGCTAAGACCCCTTCCGAAGTACGCCCGCCGTCGACTGAAAGTACCTCTGTCGTCGCTTCTGAATCTGCTCGCCCGATTCCTCCGCCTGCTTCCGCAAGTCTTCGAGGTTCGACTGGCAAATTCGACACCCCACCATCTCCAAATGGAAATGCACATGGGCGGCGTGCGCTGGCTCTAAAATGTCCAGCAAATAACTTCCCAGCTGCTCGCGCGAAATACAGCTCAGCCGATGTCGCCGCCAAATTTCACCCAGGCTGTGCACCCCTTGGTCACGCCGAGCATGAACCGCCGCTAAGCGGGCCAGTTGGCTTTGATCGCCACGCAAGATCCCCTCGATCCGTGTCATCTCGCTAGCGCAAAGCGCCTCGTCCAAGTAAGCTTCCAAATCAGCCGTCGGCAATGGCGTTGACATCTTCTCGCTCCCTTTCTCCAAACTTACATCTCTTCCCGATTTTCCTATTTCCACTCTCTGCCCCCTGCCCTCTTGATATTAGATGCACAGGGTGTGACACGTCTGGTCACTCGTCCACATAGAGTTCTGGAAAAAGTTCTCGGGAAAGATTTTGGCGCTGCACTACCGTCTTGAGCCTCGCTAAAAAATCGAACTTGTAGTTTGCAACTTGCTGTTCAGTCAGCTCTAGCTTCTGGGCCACTTCCTTATTTCCCCAGCCCCGCACAAACAACAGCTCCGCGCACTGGATCTTGGTCCATTCTCCCTTTTCGCGCCAGCGTTCGATTTGATCCTGTAGCGCTGCGGCAATCGCTTGCTCTTCAATGCCGCGCCGTTCAACGCTAATGGCGATGCTGCTTGCGCCGCGCGCGTTGCCAACCGGTTGCCAGTCGCCCGAAGAATCGCTGGAAGGACCCAGCGGCACCGAAGGTCGTCTTCCTTCGCGTCGTAGATGATCGGTTAGCTTGTAAGCACAGATCGAAAACAGATAGCCTTCAAGCGACCGTCGCCCATCGTAGTTGGGCAAGCTGCTAAGAAAGCCAATGAACGTTTCTTGGACGATGTCTTCGGCCGGGCTGCGCCGTCCCAAACGACTATCGACAAAGGCGAGTAAACGCCCTTCGTATCGCGCGATCAAATCTCCCCAAGCGCTATCGTCGCCGCTACGAATGCGATCGATCAACAGGGAGTCCACATCAGAACTGACCGACATCTTCGATAAGCTCAAGTTGTCAAAGGTACGGCCGAATGAGCCGGGCCTCTTCCATTAGCTCATCACAGCCAGATCAAAAATCGCGCGAGTGCGGCCCCACTTCCCACGACCAATAGTATCGCTGCCGCCGCCATGAACTGCAAGCGACTTGATTGCTTCCCTTGGGTCGCATGTTCTAGTCGTAAATAGCCGAATGCCACCCCGATAAACAGCAAAATGCTCCCTACAACCAGTGCAAGCTGCAATAGTCGGCTTTCTTCACGCAAAGCGTTCCACCGCTGAGTGATCTCTCGCTGAAATTTCGGAGTAAATTCCAGCAAGGCGTGCATTTGGTACATCGGGCCGATAGAAACCGTGATTTGCTCTTCGTAAATATTTTCTTCACGAACTAGCTCATCCTGAATCGTTTTCAGATCGACCTGCACCAAATTCCGAGCCCGTTCATCATGCAAAAGCCCCACCACGTAGTCTTCGGTTTGCTTTTGTAACCTTTGATCGAGTGCTTGCCGCGCGTCAGACTGCCGCGCAAACGGCTCCGACTTCACTGCGATCCGTTGCACTCCATCCTCCAGCACCGGCGGTTTCTCGACCCAGGTCGGCCGTCCTGGTGGAATGATCACCCGCGACGACTCACCAATCGGCGTGTTCAGCGGTTGATCATCGCTCACTTTAGCAGGCTTGGCCTCTTCTACCTGCTCGGTTTTGGCAGGCGCTTCACTCGCTGGCTTTTGAACTTCCTCACTGGCCGGCTTGTTGGCCGATTCGCCAGTCGGCGCAGTAACAGTGACGGCCGCTTTTTCCGTCGCGCTTGCTCCTTCGCCGTCGCTGGCAAAGACGATCTGATCGCACAGCCCATAAGCACCCGCGCAGGCAAACACAACCAGGGCCGCGCCGCTGATCCGGCGCAAGGTTGCCGTGAGCTTCAACTCATGAACCAACGGCCAAGCGGCCAGCGCCAGGCACGCGATCCAAAACATCGGCCACAACAGGAGAAAGGTAGCAAGGCTCATCATCGGATCGACTCTACTTCCATACGCTCCCAAAAAACTCAAACCGACTAGCGACGATGGCCACGCCGCTCTTGCATCGCTCGTCGCAGTTGAAGGCGACGTTGCGTTGGAATCCATGGCGAAGCAAACTGGATCGCCAGCGACATACTAGCCATCGCCAAAAAGAGCATCGGCTCTGCCGTCGATAACCACATCGACCAAACCCAAGTCGCCACCACCACCAAAACTAGCTTGCCAAACGAGATGCGATTCTCGCGAACCGGATCGCTTTGCTTCCACCAACCAATCGTCGCAAACAATGCGGCAATCGTCACTAAGATTCGTCCCAGCGTGCTGGGATTGAAAAACTCTTGGGCAACCAAATGGCTTGTCGGCTTCGGGGCTGAATCCAGAGGAAAATCGATCGTCAAAAACCTAGCAAGCGCAATGGCCACCAGCCCCAGCACAAAACCAACCAGCAACTGCTCGCCACGACGACGAATCGGATCAAGCGTTGCCCCTTCTTGAAACTTGCCCAGCGTTAAAACCATCCAAGCCCCAAGCGTTGCCACGCAAAAGCTCCAGGCCAAAACAGGGATCGGCTGCTGGTGCGAATTCAACAGGACTTCACTGCGAGCCATCCACACCAGCACATGCAAAATGCCAACCACCATCGCCGATAGAAGCAGCGAGCCCACCCACTCTTCCGAACGCTCTGAATAGCTTCGCCGGGCGAGCATTCCTCGCAAATAATCGTTCCACGTTTGCCCATGCACTGACGCCGGCAATTGAAAGCTTCCCACGGTCGAAGAACCATCCCAGTGGCCATGCCAATTGCCTGGCTGATCATCGCCATTGCCTGGCAAGTTGCGAGGAAGCTCCGCATCGACGCGCGGCAAATTGTTCTTCTTGCTTCCCGACAACAGACGAATTCCCATCGCAATGGTAAAGGCCACTGCCATGCAGCCCGACAGCGCCATGATCGGCCGATAGATCAAAATCGGGCTTGCGCCTCCGCTAGAAAGCGGAACCACTCCCGCTCGCAAAGTAAACAGCCCAACCAGCAGCAACAATCCAATTAGCGGCACACTCAGCAGCAACGCCCCCATCCACATGCCAAAGCTGGAGGAGCTCGAAGGCTGGCTGATATTTGCCGGAGCCACCGCAGGGGGCACATAAAACTTCGCCACTGGCACAGGCACAGGCTGCGCCACCGTCGCCGTTACCGGTGCTTCCGCCGAAACCCGGCCCGCGTCCGCGTCCGCTAATTGCTGCAAGAATTCTTTGGCCGTACCGATGCGTTGCTGCGGATCTTTATGCAGCGCGTTTTTCAGAAGCGGTCGAAACGCAACCGGCACCGCCGTGAGGTCAGGCTCTTGCGTTAAATGCTTCATCAAGATTTCGTGGCTGCTCTCGCCATCAAATGGCAAATGCCCGGTCAGCATTTCAAATAGCATCACGCCGCAGGCATACAGGTCGATCGACTTTCCATAGGTTCCCTTCCCAATCTCGGGAGCCATATAGTGCGCGGTGCCGATGCTTTCGGTCTGTCCACTACGACGACTTGCCGACAGCGACTTCGACAAACCGTAGTCGCCAATCTTGATCGCGCCGTAATCTTCAAAGATGTTGCCCGGCTTAAGGTCGCGGTGCACAATCCCTTGATCATGCAAATAGGCCACGCCCGCCAAGATTCCGCGCATCCAGTGCACAACTTGCTCTTGCGGTAGGCCCTGCGGATTTTGATCGAGCGTTTGTCGCAGATTATCTCCCGCGACATATTCCATCACCACCCAAGTCTCATCTTGAGGGTCGCGACGAATATCAAACAAGCTAACCAGATTCGGATGTTTTAGATTCAAGCATTGGCTCACGCCACGCAGCTCGATCTCGAGGTTTCGCTGAACTCGCTTGAGCGCAACTTCTTTGCCGGCATCGCTCAGGGCGAAGTAAACTTCGCCAAAGCCGCCGCGGCCAATGCCACGCTTAATCGTAAAGCCGTCCAACGGTCGTGAACCGCTGGCATACTGAAACTTCATAGTGACGCCTCAACGCGATGGACGTCGCGCTCCTCGCGAAGCTTTTATGCTCTCTTCCGCCCCTCTGATTTTAGCCTAACAAACCGAGGTTTTTTCGGCCCGGTCGGGACGGAGCCCCTAACTACAGCAGGGCCCTACTCCTGGGTATTCGCCGAAGCAGGACCATTATTGGCCCCCAATAGAAAATTTTATTGCGACATCTCGGAAGCCGCAAACACTTTGCCGGCAAGTACTTAACGCGGAAACCGCAGCGCCTAGACGGCAGTCGCCCGCATCACAGGCTCCAGCGCAAACGAAAAGTCGGCCCCGCTTACCTGCGAACTCTCCCCCAGGGCGGCTCGCCCTTCTTGCTGAACCCCATCGATTTTCACCGGCTTGGCCGACTTACAAAACAACTGGTTTTGCTGCCGCACCAGGATCACCTCGTCGTTCCACTCAGGACAAACCACATGGCTTTGTGCCTTAGGACCTAGCACGCAAGACTCCGCCAGCAGCAACACCGCATCCGCATAGGGCAGCGTCCGGTGGGGGGTCAAAAATTCCAGCCGGGCTGAATTGCTCAGCGCGTGCGGCTTACGAAACCTTAGCTTCACCTGACTTCCTAGTTCAATCGTATCGCCATCTGCCAAAAGGGACGGCCCCACCAGCGGCTTCCCAGAAATCGAGGTCGAAACCAATAGCCCTCCCTCTTCGAGCGCAGGGCTGGCAATAAATCCTTCGGGCGTTCGGCGCAGCGTGATCTGATGCCGAGCAAGCTCACAGCGCAGCGGAATCTCTACCTCGCTATCGGGCAGCGCTTGGCCAATTCGGATTTCTTCCTGGGGACAAACGAGGTAGCCGCCAACGCCATCCACCCACAGCAAAAATCGGGCTGCTGCTTTGTCGCCAACCTGCGTGCTCATAAACGTCCCACTTTTGGAAGTACGCTTCTTCGTATTCCTGCAATGATCCTCGGAAAATGCCCCGGCTACCACCCCCAGAAATTCCAAACCGCCCCGATCCCCAAAAACAGGCCGTATTTTTGCCAGCATTGCTATCAGGAGGGCAAGAATTGTGGGTTGCATCGTCCGGAGGCGATTGATAATCTCCCACCCCCCCCGAAATACCCGAGCACACACCATCACGTCCACCGCGAGAATTCCGCCATGGCCTTGGTTCCACCATCCCGAACGCATGCAATCTGGCGCAGCCTAAAACCGCTGTTCCTGACGGCGCTGATCGGACTTGCTGGCTCGTTGGCGTGGGCTCAAGAATATGCAGGCCCGTCGCTCGAGTTGCCGGCCGCCGGTGCCCAGGCGATCCGCTTGCCCGCTCCCGAAGATTTGCCGCCGCCGGATGCTTCGCTAACAGCACCCGAACCCGCCGACGCCAAACTTCCTGCCAATACAGAGTTCTCTAAAGAAGCCAACAAGCTCATTACCAATTCCGGCGCCGGCTGGGAGTTTTGGACACCAAAGTTCTGGGATCCTTGGGAAGGAAACGTCGAGCTTGGCATGAATGGTACCGATGGCAACACGGAAACTTTCAACATCCGCTTTGGAGCGACTGCCAAGCACAAGACCGAGTTCCGCAGCGAGACCATTCAGGTCACGAGCATTCAAAAACGAGCCAACGGCCAAACAACCGCCAACACAGCGCTGATCGATGGCCGCGTTGAATGGCCGATGCCAAACTCCAAGTGGAACTATTTCATCCACAAGCTGTTTGAATACGACCAATTCAAAGCGTTTGACGCCCGTGTTTCGGCAGATACCGGCTTTGGCTACGAGTACATCCAAACCGACATGACAACGCTAATCGGCCGAACCGGTTTGGCCATGTCGCACGAGATCGGCGGTCCGAACAAGAAGGTCAATCCCGAACTTTACCTCGGTGGCGAGTTCAAGCACAAGTTCACCGACACCCACGCCTTCAGCACAAAGGTCGACTTTTATCCCAACGTCACCGCGTTTAGCGACTTTCGCTTGAACAGCCAAGCCAGTTGGGAAATGGCACTCGTCCAATCATGGGGCCTGTCGCTCAAGTTCAGCGTGATTGATCGATATGACAGCACCCCCAGCGGCGCCAAGCCCAACGACCTCGACTACAGCACGCTCCTACTGTGGAATTTTTAGTACAAGTTTCATGGGGACTAGCCACCTCAGGACGGCTGGCTTGATCTCGAAAGGGCAAGGACTTCTGTATGGCCAAGCTTGCCGAGACTCTTGTTATTGAGTACTTCAATCGCGCTGGCTATGCCACAGTCCAGGGGATTAAGAAGGGATATAACGAATGGGACTTGCTTGCAATTCGCATTGCCTCGGGAAAGCCTGAGGCTGTACATGTTGAGGTTCAGGTTAGTTTTGATCCGATTGGATTTTTGTCGGCAAACAACGCAAAAAAGCGTACCGATGAGCAACTGGAAGCGGACATGGAAAAGTGGTTTGCGAAAAAGTTTGCTAATGAAAAACTGAAGACTATCCATGAAGCCTTTTACAAAGGGAATTGGTCGAATTGCTTCGTATATGGCGAAATCCGTGACAAACGTGAACTTGGCTTCCTGAGTAAAAGAAAAGTCAAGCTAATACCATTTCATGATGTACTAGATACACTCTGCAATATACGTCCACAAAAAGTTCCGTTCACTGCGGAAGGGAAAGATCTTGTGGAGATCATTCGAAATGTTCAGAGGCGATTTCATTGCGAGCCATAGGTTCTTGCCTTTCATCTAACGTAGGGTGGTGTCGAGCGGCAAAGCCGCGATGACCCACCAGCGTAGAAAGCACGTTTGCCCTATTCATCTTTCTAGGGCAGGCGCTTATACAATTAAGAAATTCTCTAGCCAGCTAGACGTTTGGCGTTTAATGTGGCTTCACTGGCCAAGCTAGGATAAGCTAGGCGTGATTGGTTGCTCATTCTGTCAGCGTAGCAACTCTCCTTTTAGAAAGTGCTAGTCATGAAAATGCCGTACAGTTTCGGGGTACTCTGTTTGAGCGTTTTCGCAGTGCTTGCATTGCTTGGTTTTTCGTCACCGGCAGATGAAAAGTCGGAAAAGCGTTTCTACATCACAGATATTCAAAGAGGTAAATTGATTGGCGACTTGGGGTATCCCATGGGGACGGTTGTTCGCATCACAGGGAAAAGTCTCGGAAGGGATCAGTCCCGCGCAAAGGGGTTTGATGACGTCACTTGGCTAGAAATCGAGTCGGTCAATGGGAAGAAACTGGAGCGTTCCATCAAGAGATTCCACTATCGTGGAATTGACACTTCTTATTCTTCGGCAGAATCTCCGGTGCTTGAAAAAGGTGCACCTTTTGACTTCTTTGTGTATGAGACCTGTGGTTACCATGGCCTCGTCGATATTCCGAAAGAACTGGAGCGCGAGTTGACTGCCAATATTGCTGGGGTGCCATTTAGCCTTAGCATCTCTCTGCAGTTTTTAAAAGATAACCGTCCCAAAACGCCGCCTCGCGCCGTTCCGCAAAAGTAACGCTTCCGATTCGACTTCACTTCCATCAAAAGGTGTGGTGGGTAGATGCTGATCCACTGGTGCGGGCACGACGCACGCTTGCCGAAGGGAAGAAGTGATTGGCTTGTTGTCGATCAAAAGCCCCGCAGATTTGTCGGGCGGAGCGAGCTAGTCTATCGGGCCGTCCACTGAGTGCGTGCATGGTGGGTCATCGCCTACGGCTCGACACCACCCTACTGCGTCGTCTACCCCTTAATGCCATTGTGAATATGGAAGTAAGCGTGGCGAAATGGGTGGCACGTCCCTGGAGGCGCAGCCGAAGGGCGTGGTGAAATACGACGCGGTTTGCCACGCCCTTCCCGGTGGTCAGGGACGTGCCACCCAGACGGACAGATAGGTCAATTACTACGTCAAAAACTCAGCAACGTTACGACCGCGCATTAGCAAACGAGTGCTTATCGATTTGCAACCTGCCCTACCCCGTTGTCCGCATACCAGCGGCAATGCCCTGTACGGTTAAACGAAGCAAATCTCGCAGCTGCTGAGCTTGCTCTGGCGTAGCGTCGGCCGGCAAACTGCGACGGCGTTTAAGTAAGTCGATCTGAATCAAGTTCAATGGATCGATATACGGGTTACGGAAATCGATCGAGCTTTGGAACCAAGGGGTCGAACCCAAAAGCTCATTCCCGCCAACCAAATCGAGCAAGGCTTGCCGCGTACGATCGCGCTCGCGGGCGATCATGCCCCAACAATTGCCGCGCTCGTCCGCTTCATCATCCAATTCGGCATAATGCTGGGCGATGTACATGTCCGCCTTCGCCAGTGCCAGCGACGCATTGTCAATCGTGGCCTGCATGAAGGGCCACTCTCGATACATTTCGCACACGATCTGCCAAGAGGCGCGATCTCGGTACTTAATCTCGCTAAGCGCTGCTCCCAGTCCATACCAGGCGGGAATCATGCAGCGATTTTGCGTCCACGAAAACACCCAGGGGATCGCCCGCAAATCATTAAGCGTTCTTTCGCCACGTCGGCGCGATGGACGAGAGCCAATCGGCAAATTCTCGATCTCTTCAATCGGAGTCGCCGAGGAGAAAAAGCGAATGAAGCCCGGCTGATCGACAAGCTCACGATAGGCGACAAACGATCGCCGCGAAAGCTCTTCGGTCATCTTCCGCCAGGTCGGCTTCACTTGAACACCAGGCAATGCCGACGCCATCAACGTTGCCCAGGTCACCTGTTCCAAATGGCGGAAGGCAACCTGCGTATCATCGTAACGCTCGGCCAACACTTCCCCTTGTTCCGTAAGGCGCAAGCTTCCATCCAAAGCGTTCGGCGGAAGCGAAGAAATCCCGCGAGCGGCCGGACCACCGCCACGTCCCAGCGAACCGCCTCGGCCATGGAAAAACGTCACGCTTACGCCATGTCTGTCCGCCGTATCTTGCAGCCCGCTCTGCGCTTCGTACAAACCCCAACAGGCCGCGAGATAGCCACCGTCTTTGGTGCTGTCCGAATATCCCACCATGATGATTTGTCGATCACCTTGGCGCGAAAGATGATCACGATAAAGGGGATGCTCCAAAATGGACGCCAACGTCTGGGGCGAATTTCGCAGGTCGTCGATCTTTTCAAACAGCGGGATGATCCGCAGCTCGCAAGGTTTCTCATCTGCAGGAGCATGAGCCTGGGCCCAGCGCCACAGCCAAAGGACATTCAGCACATCGCTGGGGCACTGTGTCAGCGAAATCACATGGCCGCCGATACAGTTAGGACCAAACGTTGCGAGGGCTTGATGCAACAGCCGGAACAGTTCGAGCGTATCACGCACCAGCTCTGAAAAACTCTCAACCGGCAAAGCTTCTTTCCAAGACAATGATTTAGAAAGCACTTCGCAGCGTTCTACTTCGGGCAACTCGGCAAAGTTCTCTGCCAGGCCCAGCTTGGAAAAGATCTCGGTCATCACTTCGCGATAACGGCGGGCATCTTGCCGCATATCCAGCCGAGTGAGATGCAGACCAAACACATGGGTCAGATCGAGCCAGCGTTGCACTTCACTATCTGCCAACAGTTTGCTGTGATGGGATTGCAGACTGTCACGCATGACTTCTAGATCGACCGCTAAATCTGAACCATCGCGATAGGCACCAACGGCCATCGCCTCGCCTGGAACTAATGCCAGCGATTGTCGTAACCGCCATTGCACCAGCGTGATCCAGCGTCGGTAAACCTCTAGCGGGGCAATCGGCTCCAGCGCCTTCGCCAAATCAGGCCACTGCTTGGCCAGTTCTTCCGTGCGACGCGTCAGTACCGTATCGGCTTCTGTCTCACGGACGGAGATGCTCAAAAAGTCATAGGCTTGCTTACAGAGCGCCAGGTGCTGATTGATGGCCATCTGTCGCAGCAAGATCAGCGTCTTGCGAGATACCGGCGCGGTCACATTCGGATTGCCGTCGCGGTCACCTCCCATCCAAGAACCAAATCGCAAAAAGAGCGGGACGCGAATCTCGTCATGGGGATAATGCGTCGCCAAGGCCTTACGCAAAGATTGATAAACCTGCGGCACCACTTCCCACAAACGTGGAGTGATCGAAAGACCGCGTTCAACTTCCTCGAGCACCGTTGGCTTTTCAGGACGAAGGAAGTCCGTCTGCCAAAGCACGGTTAGGTCCATCCGAATCCGTTGCTCCAGCCGCTCTCGCTCACGCTGCAACAAATCGGTTCGGTCGAGTTCTTGCAACGCATGACGCATGCGGCGTAACTTGGCCCGAATCGAACGGCGTTTTGCTTCGCTGGGATGTGCCGTAAAGACCAGTTCAATCGAAACATTCTCAAGAGCTTTTTGAACTTGCTCGGCCGTGAAGCCCTTCTCTTTGAGGCTCGCAATGCCAGCCCCAATCGACTCACTGATGGAACCTGGGTACTTTTCTTTTTCTCGACTGCGCAGCACACGGATGCGATGACGATCCTCGGCCAGGTTGGCAAGGTCAAAGAAGATGCTGAACGCGCGAGCGACCACGCGGGCATCGGGCATGCTTAGCCCTTTGATCTTTTCAGCAAGTTCGGGCTCGGCCGTATGATCGCCACTTCGTCGGCGGCGTGAAAGCTGTCGCACCCCTTCGATCAGATCGAACGAACCAGCCCCCGCCTGTTCAACGATCACCTCGCCCAGCATGTCTCCGAGCATTTGCACGTCGCGGCGTAGAAGTTCGTTGCTAACCATAGCCATAAGATCCGCCTGCCCCTAGAGAGGAGAAAAACTGCTTTAACGGCAAATTCTATGCCGCAGCTAGCGTCCTCCAATCTACTCCCTCTAAGCACAATCACGCCAGCGGTTTGCGAGAATTGCGAGCCGACTTTGCACCGTAAGGTACTTGCCCATTTAGATTTAGGTTGCCCAAGATCTAGGCAAACAACGTTCCTGGGCGGACGCACCCATGTAGGTTTTCTTCGGCCGGCACAAACCACAAAGGAAAGCCGTTCTGCCACTAAGCGAGCTTCATTGGCGGCCCTATCGCCACTAAGGGGACCTACCGAGAGAGGGCCCGCGACTGATTTCCTGGCCGCATGGTATAAATTGGGCCTGCAAAAATCCCCACCTTCCTGCATTCTGCTGAGAAACGACCATGCCAGTGCTAACTCAAAAACTGCCGACTCTTTTGCTGCTTATCCTGTGGAGCGTTGTTGGCGTTTCCGCTCAAGCGGCCGATAAGGTCCAACCTGCCGCGCCACTTCACGTCGGAAAGCTGAAGGCGAACAAGGTTCTATTCCTGGGTAACAGCATCACCTTGCATGGCCCTTTGGAGAGCATCGGTTGGAAGGGAAATTGGGGCATGGCAGCAACCAGCCAAGACAAGGACTATGTCCACTTGGTCACTGCACAAATTCAAAAGGTCGCCGGCGGCAAGCCAGAGATCCTCGTGAAAAACATTGCCGACTTTGAGCGCAATCATGCAACGTACGATGTGGAAAAGTCCTTGAAAGAGGCACTCGACTTTAAGGCCGACATCATCGTGATTGCGATTGGCGAAAACGTGCCTGGCCTCGCAACGCCCGAAGCTCAAGCCAACTATCACAAGGCCTTTGACAACCTCCTCGATCAGTTGCACAAGCACGAAAACGCAACCATCTTCATTCGCTCGACCTTTTGGAACGACATCACCAAGAATTCGATCATGGCCGAATGCTGCCATCGTGATAGCGATATCTTTGTTGACCTCGGCGGCCTCGACAAAGACGAAAAGAACTTTGCTCGCTCGGAACAAAAGATCGAACACGCCGGCGTTGCTGGCCACCCTGGCGATACCGGCATGAAGGCCATCGCCGACGCCATTTGGAAGGCGATTGAAAAACGGGGCCAGATTTCGAAATAGCTTGGGCTGCTAATAGAACGCCTTGATTTAGAAAGGGCTGGTCGCTTTCTGCGATTTCCATCACTGCAGGCAATCACTTGCCTGCTCGAAAACCTCTGCGCGGATGGGTTGGCAAGAATTCTAAAGCAGGGCTGCTTTACATCGCCTGCGAAAACCCGCACAATCCACACATACTGGGGTAGGCCACCTACCCATTAACGGAGAATGCGCCCGCACATTCTGGCTGTGACGCCCGAGTGCGTAACCCGGCGAAACTCCTCCAGCGACAGTGTGTAGGGAACTCTTCATGATTTCGATCACTGAGCAGTTTGTGGAGGCGGCCGCCCCCAATACCGAGGCAGCCAAAAACGGACGCGGATTGGTCCTAAAAAACAAGTTCCTTTCACTACATCGCTCGGCTGATGACACGCTGCTGTTTGGCGAATGCCAAGGGAGTGGCAAGACTCCCTATTTATGCTCGGCCGACTTTGCTGCGCCGGAAGCGGCCGTCTACCGCTGCAACTGCCCCAGCCGACAGTTTCCTTGCAAACACTCCCTAGGGCTTCTGTTCTGTTACGCCCAAGGCAAGCCATTCACCGTTGCCGAAGTTCCGCCGGAGATTTCTGCGAAGCGTGAAAAGTCGGCCGCACGGGTGGAAAAAAAGAAGGAAGAGGCCGAGAAGCCACGCGTGGTGAACAAGTCGGCCCTGACGAAAAAGATCAAGGCCCAACTCGAAGGGATCGACCTGCTTGAGAAGCTAACTCTGGACCTTGTGCGACTGGGAATTGGCAACATGAACGCCAAGTCAGCCAGCGAAGTTGAAGAACAAGCCAAGCAACTAGGAAATGCCTACCTGCCCGGCGCACAAGCTGCCTTACATCGCTATACCAAGCTGTTTTCCAACGATGATGGAGAAAAGCTCGCGAGTTCGGCGCGTGAATCGATTTATAGCGAAGCACTCGACCAGCTAGGCCGACTGCATTCGCTTGTCAAACAGGGGCGAACCTATTTGCAAAATCGATTGGCCGATCCGGAACTTGCGCCGAGACAAATTCGGGCATCGCGGCTTGGCTGGGGCATGCTTGGCAACTGCGAGAGCTCAAAGAATCGGGCCTGGTTGAGACCGATGTCGAGCTTGTGCAACTGGCGTTTAATCTGCACGAGGATTTGGCGAAGCAAGAATATGTAGATACAGGCATCTGGATGAATCTAGCCACGGGGCGAATCCAGGCGTCGCAAAACTTTCGTCCCTTCAAGGCGGCAAAGTACATCAAAAGCGAAGACAGCTTTTTTGATGTCGCGCAAATCAAAGAGCTATGCATCTATCCGGGGGACGTCAATCCTCGTATTCGTTGGGAGGGAATGCTCTCGCGCCCGATTGAACCCCAGGACTTGCAAGCGATTCGTCGTCACGGACAGGCCGATTTTGCCAAGGTCATCAAAGAGGTAAAGTCGCAGTTAAAGGGGCCGCTGGCCGACAAGCAGCCCATCTATGCTTTGAACTTCCAGCGGATTGGCCAGGTGGAAGGCTCGCTGGTCGTTGAAGATGAAAAGGGAGAACGGCTGGTGATGACGGATCGCGGCATGTCAGAAGAGCCGCGAAGTTGCCACCTATTGCCACTTCTGCCTGCGGAGGTTTTCCAAAACAACACGCTCATTGCTCGTTTTCGGCATGATTTGGACACTCGCAAATTACAAATCAAACCGCTGAGCTTTGTCACGGCCAATGCCATCGTACGACTGACGTTCTAACGCATTGCACTGAATGAATTGTACTGGGCTCTTTGAACGGTCATCCTTTTTGTCGGCTGCTCTACCTCTCCTTCTAATCGTGGCGGACTGATCCTTATGAGCATTCCGGTTCTGACGCAAGTTTATGACGAGGTTCGGCGGCTTTCGATCGCGGGCAGCTTGGTTGCCAGCGGCGACTTTCGACTGAAGAAGCTTGTCGCGCCGCTAGAACAATCCGGGCAAAAGGCGCCGGTGTTTGCCAAGGTGGCTCAGGCGGTTACCAAACTCGTCGAATCGACGGAAAAGACTTCTGCCGAAGCGCTGCTCGATCTTAGCACCTTGATTAATGCGATCCTTTACACCCAAGGTGAAACGGGAATCGCTGGCACGCTAACGCCGATTGTGACAACCGACCTCGGCCAGCAACAGATACGAACCTCCGCTCGGGTTTTGAAGCCGCTACTACAGGCACTTTCGGAAACGGGTTCCGGGCGGACAGAGACCGTTAAAGAGGCCATCGAGCGTGGTACTTTCAAGGATTTGCGATTGGTCGGGCCGGCGCTGGGGGCACTGGATGATCCCCATGGTGAAGTCGCGGAACTCATCATGCAACATGTGCTGCCTCTTTATGGCCAAGCGATCCTGCCCGAACTGCGAGAGCGATTGAACTTGCAAGGCAAGACGGGACACGAACGTCGCCTACGTTTGATGCATCAACTCGATCCTGACGGAACACGCGAAATCGTGAAGCGCGCTCTTGATGAAGGATCGAAGGGGATGCGCGTGGTGGCGATCGAGTGCCTGGGAAGCTCTCCCGAAGACCTGTCGTTTTTGCTCGAACAATCCAAGGCCAAGGCTAAAGATGTTCGCCTAGCGGCCATGAAAGCGCTCGCCAAAAGCAGTTCGGACGAAGCCGCACAAGTTCTGTGCAAAGCGATACAAGGTGCCGAGCTAGAAGTGGCATCGGCTCCCATTTGTGATAGCCAGCACCCGCTGGTCGTGAAGACCCTGATCGAGCAGACCAAGGCGGAGTGGAGCGAATTGCTGGGCTCCGATTCAAAGGATCGAGAGGCGATCTCCAAACGGGCCACGCGATTATTGCTATTGCTGAATTGCTTCCGTCAAAGGAATGACAAACTAAGCATCGCCTGTTTGCAGGAGCTATTTGCTGACCGAAACAAGCTGGCCAGCATCAAGGGAGATCCTGGAGGACAAGATGTGCATCGCCGGTTGGTGCTGCTGTTTTCCGTCGGTCCGGCAGTGCTGCAAAAGGCCGTCATTGGGGTGCACACAACGCTCACGGAGGAGGAACTGGCCGACGTCTTTTGGGCGGCTCGCAAGTTGCTATCGCCAGCGGAGCTGTTTGAAACGTTCAGTCCTTATCTGACTGCCCCGTTCGATGCGAAGAAGAAAGGGAATCCGGCGTTTCTGCGTCGCAAAGCCATCATCGAAGGAATTTGTCATCCGTATCGCTGGCGATGGTTTCACCGCCAGTTCCTTATCGACACCAAAGATGATGCGCCGATTTTGTACGACCTGCGCTGGTTAGATTTAGCGCTCGATCAACGGATCGAAGAACTGGCCAACGCTTTGGCAACGTCCGGTCATAAACGGTGCCTCCTGCTACTTTCGCAGTGGTTTGAAGAAAAGCTAGTGACGTCGACGAACCTCAATGAATTGCAAGAATTGGTGCGAGCGATGACTCGCATCAAACACCCCAAGGCAACCGATGCGGTCATTGCGACGATCAAGAAGTTTAACGCGTCAAACTCCTACTATTCGCTATATGCGATTGGCCAATCGATTGCCGAATTGCCCAAGACTTCATTACCCCAACTAGAAGCGATGATGTCGACCCTTTCCGACAAGATGATCGACCAACTGCTAGACTACATGACGCAGCTTAAAACGCGGCCCGAATGATCTTGCTGACCATCGCTTACACCGAACCTTAAAACTGAATCCACTATTCGCTCCACCCTTGGAGGATGCATGTCGAAAAAACCCGCCACTAGCAGCAGCACCAGCGAGACCTCAAACAACTCTGGAGGAATGCTTCGTGCGCCGGCCGAGGTTTTATATGCCAACGAGCTGGAAGCACTCATTGCAGAAGACAAGCAGGAGAAGCCTCCGGGCTGGAAGATGTCGCCCCGCGCGGTGCATACCTATATTTGCGGCGGAAAGGCGGGAAAACTCGACATTACGCCCAAATATATCGGGCACTCGCGCCTGGTAGAGATTGCGATTTCTACGCTTGTGACCGATCGAGCATTATTGCTAATTGGCGAGCCGGGAACCGCGAAGAGCTGGCTATCGGAACACTTGGCGGCCGCCATCAATGGCGACTCGACGAAAGTCGTTCAAGGAACTGCCGGCACGACCGAAGAACAGATTCGGTATACGTGGAATTACGCGATGCTGATCGCTCACGGTCCCAGCCAAGAGGCACTCATCAAAAGCCCGGTGTTCCGCGCAATGGAATCGGGCTCTTTGGCGCGGCTGGAAGAAATCACTCGCTGTGCGTCCGAGGTACAGGATGCGTTGATTTCGCTCCTTTCGGAAAAGCGGCTCTCGGTTCCGGAGTTGGCGACAGAAGTGCCGGCGCAAAAAGGATTTTCTGTTATTGCTACAGCCAACACACGCGACCGTGGCGTGAATGATATGTCGGCCGCACTAAAACGACGCTTTAACATCGTCGTTTTGCCGACGCCCAATTCGCTAGAGACGGAAATTGACATCGTTCGGCGGCGTGTGCGTGAGCTGGCCACAAGCTTGGAATTGCGAGCCGAGATTCCGGCAGACGAAGCGATTGAAAAAGTGGTGACGATCTTTCGCGAGTTGCGTACGGGGCAAACACTCGATGGTAAGAACAAGCTGAAGACTCCATCAGGAGTCCTTTCGACGGCCGAAGCGATCTCGGTATTGGCCAATAGTATGGCACTGGCTGGAAGCTTTGGAACGGGCACCGTCACAGCACACGATCTGGCGGCTGGCCTGCAAGGCTCGGTCGTGAAGGATGAAGAAAAAGACAAAGGGGTTTGGCACGAGTATTTATCGAACGTGCTGAAAAAACGCGGGGCTGAATGGCGGCCGTTGTATGCGGCCTGTTCGGAGCACAATTCGTGAGCTGGGAAATTCCGGTCTTTGGCGTTCGACACTTGTCTCCGATGGGGGCGTGGCAATTGCGCGCCTTTTTGGAGCAGCACCAGCCGGACGTTGTTCTGATCGAAGGGCTTTCTGACGCCACCGACTTGATTCCTGACATTGTGCGGCGCGATACCAAGCCACCGATTGCGATCTTGGCTTATACCGACGCTCAGCCGGTTCGCACGCTGGTTTATCCGCTGGCTGCGTATAGCCCGGAATACCAAGCGATGCTGTGGGGGAAAGAACATGGAGCAACGGTTGAGTTCATCGACCTTCCTTCGCAAATCTTCTTAGGGCTGCAAGATGCTGAGATTGCTCTGCAGGCCAAGCAACGCAAGGAAGCGGAAGAAGCGGCCCCGACCAAGTCCGACAAAGAGGAACCTGACGCAGCAGTAGAAGAAGAAGTGCCAGAGGTGCGGCGCTCTTTGTATGACCGCATTGCAGAACAAGGGGGCGAATCGAGTTACGATACCTACTGGGAACGGAACTTCGAACACAACACGGCCTATGGAAGCTATCACGGCGCGACGTTTGAACTTGGCAAGGCGCTGCGCGAACTCGAAGAGGATGCACCGCGCTGGCAGGCAGAAAACTTAGTTCGTGAAGCGTACATGCGGCATCGCATTGAGCAGACGTTGGCCGCTGGTTACAAGCCAGAAAAAGTCGTGGTGATTGTGGGGGCCTATCATGCGCCGGTGCTAAACGGTTCATTTCCGGCAATGACGGATGACGAGCGGAAGCGGCTTCCCACTCGCGAGAGCAAGTTGACGCTGATGCCGTATTCGTATTTCAAGCTCTCTTCGCAATCGGGCTATGGCGCAGGAAATCAAGCGCCGGCTTATTTTGAGCTCCTATGGCAATCGCTGCACCGTGGAGACTTGGCCGACTTATCGCGCAGGTACCTTTCGCAAATTGCAAGGCATTTGCGGGAAGCAGGAACTCATCGCTCTACGGCCGAGGTGATTGATGGCGTTCGCTTGGCCGAGACTTTGTCGGCCCTGAAGCAAGGACTAGCGCCAACGCTGGCCGACTTGCATGACTCGGCTGTCACACTGCTGGGGCAAGGGAGTTTGGTCGCGGTAAAAGACGCGATTGCCAAAGTGGACATCGGGACCGAGATTGGTCAATTGCCCAAAGGAATCGCGCAGACCTCGATTCAAAGCGACTTTGCATTTGAACTTTCGCGTCTGAAATTGGAAAAATACAAGACGACCGTCGCACAAGAGTTGTCGCTCGATCTGCGGGAAAATCGGCGGGCAAAAACCGAAGAGGCGGCATTCTTAGACTTGGCAAGGTCTTCGTTTTTTCATCGGCTACGTGTGCTTGAGATCGCATTTGCTAAATCTCAGCGAACGAAGCAGCAGTCGACCACTTGGGCTGAGATTTGGCAGTTGCAATGGTCGCCGGAAAGCGAGATCGCGCTGGTCGAGGCAGTGCTGCTCGGAGAAACGGTTGAACTTGCCACGGCATATAAGTTCAAGTCATCTTTGGAGCAATGCACTTCGATCGCGTCGGCGGCTCGGATGGTTCATGATGCGTGCCAATGCGGGCTGATGGACTCGATGGAGCTGGCGCGAAAGCGATTGCAAGAACTGGCGATCGAGAGCCGCGACTTTTTAGAGATTGCCGGGGCTGCTTGGGAACTGAGCTTGGTCGTTCGGTATGGAGATGTTCGAAAGTTCGATGCGACTTCACTGATGCCGCTTTTGGAAGAGCTGTTTGTGCAAGGTTCGCTAGCGCTGTTTGCCGCAGCCACTTGCGATGCGAAAGCTGCCGTTGCGATGATCATTGCGATCGATGAAATGAACAAGGTAGGGCTAGAATTTCACGCGAGTGTGGAAGAGCCACTTTGGATTGAACAGTTGCGACGATTGGCAGATGCTGACGATCGCAATCCGCTTCTTTCCGGCTATGCATGCGCGATCTTGCTGGAACGAGGCTTGATCGCATCGGAAGATTTGGCCCCTGAGGTTTCTCGTCGGCTGTCGCCGGGAGTTCCTGCCGATTTGGGAGCGGGCTGGTTTGAGGGGCTGGCCCAACGGAATCGTTATGCACTGCTGGCGCGACAAACGCTGTGGGAACAGTTGGCCGAGTACACGGCTTCGCTTGATGATGATCAGTTTGGGCGAGCGCTCGTCTTTTTGCGGCGGGCGTTTAGCACTTTCAGCCCGCGAGAAAAGCGGCAGATCTCTGAGAACTTGGCGGAGTGCTGGAGCATTCATCCAGATACGGCCAGCGAACTGATTGAAAAGCCACTGACGGAAAAAGAAGAAGAGACCTTGCAGAACCTGAACGACTTTGACTTTGGTGACCTGTGAGCACTCCCAAGACAAGCTTTACTCCTGAACAACTGCTGCGATGGCGGCTCATTCTGGGAAAGGATTCTCAGGAGTCGCTTTCGAAGTTGGTGCCGGCTGGATGTACGCTTTCCGAATCGCAATCCGAAATGGATGAAGCGCTAGAAACGCTGTACGGCGGCGCTGGCGAAGAAGACCTTACGCGAGACGAGTGGGAAAAGCCGGGGAAAAAGAGCTCGGCGGGATCGTCAGCGGGGAAGTCGATGCCACGCGTGGCAAGGTGGCTCGACCAGATTCGCAAGTTCTTTCCGAAGGATGTGGTGGTACTGCTGCAGCATGATGCGATTGAACGGCGCGGCATGAAGGAACTGCTGTTTGAGCCGGAGCTACTGGCGCAGGTTGAGCCGTCACTGGATTTAGCAAGCACGGTGCTAGAGCTGAAGAACTTGGTGCCAGAAAAGGCGAAGGCCGCAGCACGCGATTTAGTGAAGCGAGTGGTGGAAGAAGTTCGTAAGCGATTAGAGACTCAATTTGCGCAGGCGATTCGTGGGGCGCTACAACGAAACCAGCACTCGCCGTTTCGAAGCTTGCCGAACTTGGATTGGCCACGCACGATCCGCCGCAATCTGAAGCATTACAATGCCGAACACAAAGTGCTCATTCCGGAGAACATCTCCTTCTTTAGTCGCCAACAACGACGAAACGAATGGAACGTCATCATTGCGATGGACCAATCGGGATCGATGGCATCGTCGCTGATCTATGGCGGAATCATGGGAGCCATCTTGGCAAGCATGCCGGCTGTTGAGACGCATGTGGTTGCGTTCAATCACGAAGAGGTGGTCGATTTGACGGAGCATTGCTCTGATCCGGTGGACTTGCTGTTTGGTGTACAGCTGGGAGGAGCTGAAGATTATTGGAAGGCGACTTCGTACTGCGAGCGGTTCATGCACACGCCGGCGAAGACGCTCTATATCTTGCTGGCAGATTTGTACGACACAAGTCCCAACGAAAGTCGGTTCGTTAAACGGATGGAGTATCTGCTGGAGAGTGGTGTGAAGGCGGTGACGCTGCTGGCGATCTCGGACCAGGGACAGCCGTCGTACAACGCAAACTTGGCCGAGAAGCTATCGAAGATGGGGATGCCTTGCTTTGGTTGCACGCCGGACCATCTGCCTGATTTGCTCGCGGCCGTCCTGAAGGGGAACGACTTGGCGAAATTTGCCGATGGAGCCCGACTGGAATCTAAAAACTCGGGCTAACTGCCCCACCACAGTTTCTCACAAACCATTGCCAGTGAAAGACTTGCGACATGGCCTTTGAAAAGTGCTTCTGGTAATATTGACGATTAGTGGACATCCGTATACTATCCTGTAAATACCAATAGCGTTGGATTTTTAACAACCCTGCACGAGGAACGATTCCATGAGCATTGCCCAAACGATTTTGCCTGAGTTTGAAAGCGAGATGGCCAGTACGCGCAAGGTTTTGGAGCGTGTTCCTGAGGACAAGTTCGACTGGAAAGCGCATCCGAAGTCCAACACGATTGGCTGGGTGGCGGCGCACCTTGTGGAGATTCCTGGCTGGGTCGAAGGGACGTTGACGATGGACTCTTGGGACGTGGCCCCGGCCAATGGTCCGAAATACCAATCGCCCAAGGCCGAGAGTCGCCAGCAGCTGCTCGATTTGTTCGACAAGAATGTCGCATCCGCGAAGAAGGCGATCGCAGCTACTTCGGACGAAGACTTTGGCAAAGAGTGGTCGCTGTTGGCGAACGGGAGCCCGATGTTTACGATGCCACGAACGACGGTGATTCGCACGTTTGTGCTGAATCACCTGATCCATCATCGCGCGATCATGACGGTTTACCTACGCCTGAACGATGTGGCTGTGCCGTCGATTTATGGCCCCTCGGGCGACGAGGGGTAGTGCTACGGCGGGAAGACTGGTCAGGCTGCAAGGGACGCGTGCTACTTGGCGGCCAGGTCGGCTCGCAAGAGCTCCTTGTCGCTGCGAGCAAACACCGCCTTGTCGGCAAAGGCAGGATGTGACCAGCAGACGCCACGTCCACCACGACGAGCGAGTTGCGGCAGTGTGGTCTCAATCAATTTGGCCCGGCTGAGTTCGGTGAAACCTTCCGGGGAGAGCTTGGCGATGAGGAGTTCGCCTAGTTCGTTGAGCATCCAGGTTTGTTGGCCGTGCTCCACAAAGTGAATGGTGCTCCAGCGGTCTTGGGGCGTGGCAGTTTTATCTTCCCAGAGACGTTTTCCATCTTTGCCATCGAGGCAACGGAGTTCGCCGTAGCTATCCACGCCGTAGATGTAGCCACCACGGAAGATAGGCGTGCTGATGATGGAGTGGAGGGCATCGGTTTGACGTTCACTTTCACCACGGACGTGCCAGAGGACTTCGGCCTTCGCACTTTCCTTGGGGATGTGGACCATCATGGAGCCATCGTAGAAGGACGTCAGGAACAGGCGATCCCCTTCGACCACGGGCGTTGCAACGCCGATTGGCATGTTCTTTGGCTTGAAGGGAATGCTCCAGTGGACCTTGCCGGTGGCGGGATCGAGGCCCGAGACGGCGTCGCCGGTCCAAAAGACCACGACGTCGGCATTGGCCTGCCGGATGATGATGGGAGCGGAATACTGGGCACGTTCTTTAAGGGCATGCCAGCGTTCTTTGCCATCGGCGAGTTGCAACGCGAGAGCACACGCACCATCGGCACCGCCAATTTGGATGAGGAGCAAATCTTTATAGACCAGCGGCGACGCGGAAATGCCCCAGATCGGCATTTCGATCTTGTAGTCGGCGTTGAGATCCCGCTTCCAAAGGATTTTGCCGGTTGCGGCTTCGAGGGCGTAGAGGTGCCCCATCGCGCCGAGCGCGTAGGCGACGCCGTCGGCCACACTGACGGAGGCGCGGGGACCAGCTGGATAGCCGATTGAATATTTGCAGGGGTATTCTTGCTTCCAGAGCAGCTTGCCATCGGCTTCGTCGAAACAGAGGATGCGCTCCACCTGCTCGGGCTCATTTAGCTTGTCGGTGACAAAGACACGCCCCTCGGCAACTACGGGACCACTGTAGCCGGAGCCGATGGGGGAACTCCAACGGATGGGAAGTTGGCCTTTTGGTAGAGAGTCGATAATCCCTTCCTCTTTCCAGAGCCCGGCATTCCCTTTACCGCGCCATTGGGGCCAATCCTCGGCATGGAGGCTGGCTTGCTGCAGGAGGGCCCATGTAGACGAGGCGGCCAAACCACTTAGGAAGTTGCGGCGACTAAACATGGACGGGCTCCAGCAAGGAAGAAGTTTCGGATGCCCCGATTATACGCGAACGGGGGCTCCTTCCAAGCGATTGCACCGGTGGGCTGGGCGTCTCTTTTTCCCTTCGCTTAGCCGGCGTTTTCAAAAGCACGGTGAATCTTCTGGATGAGAACCCGTGAGGAAAAGGGCTTTTGTAGGAATGTTTCGGTGTCGTCATTCTGTCCGCGCAAGAGGGCTTCATCATCGATGTAACCACTCATGAAGATCACTTGGATGCCGGGACGGTCTTGGCGGAGCAGGTGGGCGAGCTGTCGGCCTCCCATTTCTGGCATGATGACGTCGGTCAGCAAAAGGTGGATCGGCCGCGTGCACTGCCGAGCTACTTCGAGCGCGTCTTTGCCATTTTCCGCCTCCAAGACGTGATAGCCTTGCGACTCCAACGTATAGCGCACCATTTGCCGTACGACAGGCTCGTCCTCGGCAATGAGGATTGTCTCTTGGCCACGGATGGGCACACGAACATCGGCGGATGGCGGCACTTTGACCTGCGGCTCTTCCAAGGAAGCTGGGAAGTAGAGGTCGAACTGGGTGCCAACAGAGACGGTGCTTTGAACGCGGATATGGCCGCCACTTTGATTGACGATGCCATGTACCACCGACAAGCCTAGGCCCGTACCTTTACCGACGCGTTTGGTGGTAAAGAACGGCTCGAAAATGCGTGTCTTGATGTCGTGGGGAATTCCGCAGCCAGAGTCGGTAATGCTCAGTTTGACGTACTGTCCATTGGGCAAGTCCACATCGCTGAAATTTCGCGTCTCGCCTAGCTCCACGTTTGATGTTTTGATCGTTAGCGTGCCCCCTTCTGGCATTGCATCTCGTGCGTTGACAACAAGATTCAGCAGCACTTGATCGACCTGGATCGGATCAGCCTTAATCCAGTAGAGTTGTGGAGAGAGGTTAAATTCCATCTTCACATCTTCGCGGATCAAACGGCGAATCATCGACTCGGACTTGAGGAGCAATTCATTGAGCGAAAGCAGTACCGGAGCCAGCATCTGCTTGCGGCTGAAGGCGAGTAACTGCCGTGTGAGAGAAGCGGCGCGTTCCCCAGCTTCTTTAATGGCGGTAATTGGCCGACGTTTATGATCATCGAGCGTCGTCTGTTCGAGCAATAGATTGCAGTAGCCCAAGACCACTGTCAGCAAGTTGTTAAAGTCGTGGGCGACACCACCGGCCAGCTGTCCCACAGCCTCCATCTTTTGGGATTGCTGGATTCGCTCTTCCAGTTCGCGACGGACGGTAATGTCTTGAGTAATGCCGTGGATTGCAAGGGGATTGCCGTTATTATCACACTCGGCCGTTCCCCAAACGTGAACCCACTTGGCTTCGCCATCGACAATGTGGCGATATTCGCACTCATGTCGGCCACCGCGCAAGACCATTAGCCAATAATCTTGCACTGCCTTTCGGTCATCGGGGTGAGCGACTGCTAATAGCTGCTCGGAATCCATACAACTTCCCGACGTAATGCCGCAGACGCGTTCTGCTTCGAGGGAGCCAACCCAGACCTGATCAATGACGTTGTAGGTCCAGCTTCCAATGTGCGCGATCGCCTGGGCAAAGCGGAGCTTTTCTTCACTTTGACGAAGGGCAAGTTCGGTTGCCTTGCGTTCCGTGATGTCTTGGTGGGTGCCGACCATCCGGACGACAGCGCCCTGTTCATTACGGATCGCAAAGGCGCGGGAGAGAATGTTGCGATAGCCTCCCGCCTTGTGACGCATGCGAAATTCTGCTTCGTAGATTCCGTGCTCATCCTTAAGGAAAACGGCAACTCGTTGCATCGCAGACTCGCGGTCGTCGGGATGTAACAGCGTGACCCAGGTTTCAAAGGTTGGCGACAGCTCATAGTCGTCGAAGCCAAGCATCGATTTCCAGCGTGGAGAAAAGTAGACGTACCCGTCCTCATCTGAAACATTCCAGTCCCACAGACCGTCATTGCTCCCCTTTACTGCTAACTGGAAGCGTTCTTCACTCTTGCGGAGCGCTTCTTCGGTGGTCTTTAGATCGGTGATATCGAGCAAACCACCAATGATGATCGCATCACGGGATGGCGAGAATGGCTCCAGCAGTTTGCCATGCAAGAGAACGTTGAGCGTTTCACCGGACTTCCTTAGATATCGAACCTCACTACGAACAACTTGTCCTGCGAGGATCTCGTTAATCAGATACTTAAACCGAGCGCGATCATCTGGGTGGAACAATTTTTCTGGAGCCCCAGTGTTGATCTCGTCTTGGGTATATCCGCTGAGGAGTCCGAAACGGGGGCGGCACCAATCGACCAGCATCTTCCCTTCGGGTGTAATGCGAAGCCCGAAAGTGACGCTACGAGTGATTTCCGAAATGAGGCTATATCGGAGTTCGCTGTCGCGGATCGCGCGGAGTGCTCGATCCCGCCCAATCGCCACGCCGGCCAGATGTGCGGCGGACTCTAGTGTGGCAAGATCCTGTGGGGATGGAGCAGCAATTTCATGATGGTAAATTGCGAATGCACCTAGAACCACTTTATCGAGATTGGTCTGTTCACCCACGGTGGGGGCAAATATCGGAACGGACCAACAGGCACGCAGTCCATAGGCCAGAGGAATGTGTGCATAGTCGCTCCACAAGGGATCTTGGGCAATGTCGGAAACGATGACTGGTTGACCGCGAAACATGGCGGTGCCGCAACTTCCTACACTGGGCCCAATCGCCACGCCATCGAAGGCGGCTCGATAGGCTGCTGGCAGCTTTTTTCCCTCGACAAAGCGAATGTGCTTGAGGTCTTCGTCTAGTAGCACGATTGAGCAGGTGGCACCAGGCACCTGACTTTCGACTAGGTCCACGATTTGATCGAGGGTCTCGGCAAGAGGTACGCCGGTGGCAATCTGCTCTAGCACACGATTTTGCCAGAGCATTAATTGCTCAATTTGCTTACGCCTAGAAATATCGCGGTTGATCCCCAGGATGACTTGGCGTCCATTCCAAGGAATGAGGCCGGCCTTCACTTCAATCGGGATAGTCGTTCCATCTCGATGGATGTGGGCTGCTTCAAACTCGATGACCTCGCCCGCGTTGATGCGTTCGGCGCGACCATGAGCTTCCGCGGCGGTACTGGGGGCATCGATCCTGAGAATCGAGGTGCCGATAAGTTCGGACGGCTCGTAGCCGTGCGTTTTTCGAACGGCAGGATTCGTGTACAGAATCCGCAGTGGAACCTCGGCATCTTCGTGATCGAGGACAAAGACCGGGTCGAGGTAGTATTCCGCAAGCACGCGAAACTTTTTTTCGCTCTCCGCGACTGCCGACTCAGCCTGCTTTCGCTGAGTAATATCGCGCGAGAGCCCCAGGATGGCAGGCCCCCCCTGCCAAATGATCAGCGTGGCACACACTTCCACTGGAAAGACTTTGCCTTCCTTGTTTTTTTGCAGCACTTCGAACGTTTGTGCCTCTCCTGCGAGAATCTTTTCGATGCGATCAGGAGCTTGGTCGGCCGCTTCCTGCGTATCGAGCAACTGCATGATTGACTGCCCCAGAAACTCTTTGGCGGAATAACCGTAGAGCTTGGTTGCAGCTGGGTTGGAATGGATGATTCGAAGTCCATCTTCAATCGACAATACAAACATGGCGTCGGGCAAGCTCTCCGCAAGCGAGCGGAACTTGCGTTCACTGTCGACGAGGGCCTGCTCGGCCAGCTTGCGAGCAGTGATATCTTGAACCGTACCTAGCATTCGAATCGCTTTGCCGGTGCGATTATAGACATGCTGCCCCTGGCCCGAGATCCAACGGATTTCACCACTAGGCAGTACGATTCGGTACTCTTTTCTGTAGTCCGTCTTTGACTCTAGGGCAAGCTGTAGATCGGCGATAACACCCGCACGGTCATCAGGATGGATTCGATCCGCAAAGTGATGAAGTTCTGCTTGGAATAGGTGGTCGCCTGAGTATCCAAATAGTGTGTAATGGAATTTTGACCAAACCAACTGGTTGGTTTGCAAATCCCAATCGAAGGTTCCCATGCGGGCGGCATGGAGGGCGCTCCGAAGGCGATCTTCGCTGCGCTGGAGCGCTTCGCGAGCAGCCTTCTGTTCGGAGATATCCTGAATCTGGGAAACGAATTGGATCGGGGTTCCATCCGAATTTTTAAGCAACGTGACTGTTAGCAGCGCCCAGACAAGATGTCCCTGCTTGTGGACATAACGTTTTTCGACCGAATACTTTTCGACCAGTCCATCCAATAGATATTGAAAGTGTTGGGCACAGCTCGCTAAGTCTTCAGGATGCGTGATGAGTGCAAAGTCGCGTGACAGGAGTTCTTCTTCGGAATATCCTACGATGCGACAGAAGGAAGGATTGACCCGCAAAAATTTGCCGTCGAAGCCGACCATGGCAATTCCGAATCCGGAATCGTAGAAGGTGCTTCGGAAACGTTGTTCACTCACCTGGAGCGCTTCGAGCGTTTGGACTTGGTCCTCAACGTCGGTACAGGTGCCGTACCATTGGTTGATCGCCCCATCGGCATCGCGTCCCGGGAATTGGCGAGCGATATGCCAGCGATAAACGCCATCATGTCGGCGAATTCGAAACTGAAAATCGACAGGGATTCCCGTACGTAATGCCGATCCCCAATCGCGCAGCGCACCGGGGAGGTCGTCCGGATGAATCACCTGCTCCCACGACCACCCCTTTAAGCCTTCGACGGAAATGCCGCAGTATTCAGGGGCTCGCGAATTCAAATAGTTTAGGGCACCATCGGGATCGGCCGTCCAAACGATTTGCGGGATGGCGTCGGCCAAATCGAGGAATCGCTGCTGACTGGCTTTGAGTTCAGGTGAGCGGTTATCCGTAGGGTAGGAGGATTTCTCTCGCTTGCGAAGCACCACGCCCCAGGGACCCCATTGCTTTGCCGGCGCAGGTTGTGGCGAGGCCAGATTGGACAGTCCGACCGTCACTGGAATTCGAACTTCGCCCTTTCCAAGAAGGATTTCTTCGCAATCCCAGGCAGAGCGTGAATGGAGCAGTGCTGCGGTCCGCGGAAACGATGCTAAGCGTGTGCCCCCTACTTCGAACAAGGTGTGCAAGGGTTGGCCGATCACCTCTTCGGAAGCGTACCCAGTAATTAGCTCTGCACCACGATTCCAGGTTGTGATTAGGCCGTTTGGGTCCAGCAGCAGGAGCCCTTGATCGACGACGGCATCAACAAGCAGTGCAAAAGGGTCGCCGGAGGTGGCAGGCGATGAGGGTATCGTCGTCATGGTGGCTCTCTAGCTAGGCCCTCCGTAAAAATGTTGGCAGGAAGAACCACGCAACAATGGAAAGCTTTAGCAACGAGCGATTGTACAAGTGGCTAGGAAAAGCGACTAGAGAAATGTGCATTTCCCTAGGTCACGGCGGACCGCAAATTGCTCGGCAATTGCCGCTTGAAATAGGGCGTTCTATTGCCAGAGGATCAGTTGCCCCTCATAGCGAACGAAGGGCCCCCCTCTAACGATTGCCCCGCATAGCGGCGCCGTTTTATATGGGGTTAGATTTTCGCCCCTGAACTATTGTCGGGGAATTCGCGAAGTCGTTGGTGGAGCCCAAGGCTGCGCTGGCTGGGGACTGTCGATGCGGCGCTGCGAATCCGACGTGGCGGGAGCCTTGGGAGCTCAGCAACGTGACGAGCTTTACGAAGTCGCTAACAGTTTCTACACCGAGCTTTTCGAAAATGCTGTGGCGGCGAAGCTCAATCGTGCGCTGCCCTAAATCCAAGCGTGAAGCGATTACCTTGCTGGCAATGCCAGCAAACATCATCATCGCCACTTCGACTTCGGCCGGGGTGAGCAGGTCCCAACGTTTTTGAATACTGAGAACCTTTCGACGCCTTTCGAGCCCTTCCCGGCTCCATTCGCAGGCCTGGGCGACGTTTTCTCGCAATTGCTGGATGTCGAGCGGCTTAGGGAGGAAGGTCCAAGATCCCTTTTGCATGGCAGAAACGGCCATTCGTACGTTGCCGTATCCGGAAATGAAGATCACCGGATAGCCGGAACGTTGAAATTCGTCTGCCTTGGCCTCCAGAGCCTTGAGGCCGTTGCCATCGGGGAGAAAGACGTCTAACAGAACGCAGCCAAATTGCCCCTCACGCCCTGGCATCGACTTGAGGAAGCTTTGGAGGCTGGTAAAACGCTCAACCTTTACACGAAGGGAGACCAAGCTATCCGCGATGAGATCGGCCACGTCCGACTCATCATCAACGATGGTAACGATGGCTTCTGCGGGAAAGTCCACTGGGTGGATTTCCGAAGTTGGGGGCGGAAGCTGCTGAATCTCGTCACTCACGATGGTATACCTCGTCGAAAATCAAAGCTGCCGTGGGAACCGTTTGCGGCAACTCGCAGCGGTTCGGTCCATCTTAGTAACGTACTTGTCGCCCGAACGTACCCACCAAATTCAATTTCTTTTAAGCACCCACATCAAAATGCGTTGATCCATTAAAGCTCTCGCGAAACTGGCAAATACCGCTGTTACAGTTGATTAGATGATGAACTGGTTTCAGCAACCCAGCAACTGCTATGCGCACAATTAACTAATCGGATGTTTTGGTGCACAGAAAAAACTGAAGGACATTCGAAAACTGCCGCGTTTCAACGGGATTTTAGCGCACCAGACCTGTGTATTTTTCATCAGCAAATCGCCTTTGATAGCATTGCCAGCAAAGCTACCTGTGATTGCCAAGCAACCAGAAAACTGGCGGTTGACCGCAGCATTCTGGTGCGCAAGGGGAAATGGTTTTTAGGCCGTACGAGGAAAAAAGAGGGCCAGGTCCAATTCTACCGGCACTTGGATTCCACCCGGGGGTTAAAAGGATGGTTGGGGGGCTTTTGAGTCGCTAGCCACTGAGACACTTGCCACCCTAAATCCTGGAGGAACCATTCGATGATGCGCTGGCTCTGTCTTGTGGGTCTGTTGATTGTGTCGAGCGTTAGTACTTGTCTGCTTGCCGACGAGCCCAAGGATCAACCAAGCGCGGGACCAAAGGCGAAAGCAGTCGCTGAACGACGCATTGACCCGGAGAAGCTGAAGCGAATTCGTGAGCGATTGGAGAAGTCCAATGCCGACAACACGAATCTGAAACGAATGACGTGGAAGGTGGGGGAGACCACGCGTGAAGCCCTCGTTTACATTCCCCCGGTAAATGACACCAAGGAGAAGCATCCCTTGGTGTTCGCCTTTCATGGGCATGGCGGACGGGCGGAGTACTCGGCCCGCAAGCTGCCGATGCATGAACTGTGGCCGAATGCCATTTGTGTTTATCCGCAGGGACTACCTACACCCGTGCCGGTTATTGATGTGGAAGGCAAATTGCCGGGGTGGCAAAAGTACGAGGGGGATCAGGATGACCGCGACCTTCTCTTCTTTGACGCGATGCTCCAATCGTTTAAGGCGGACTATACGATTGATGCGAGTCGCATCTTTTCGACGGGGCATTCCAACGGTGGGTTCTTCACGTATGTCCTGTGGGCAGCGCGAGGTGACACCTTGACGGCAGTCGCGCCGATAGCGGCATTTGCCAATCCACGTGACTTCGATCGCCAAAAACCCAAGCCAGTTTTGCATATCGCAGGAGAGGCGGACCGAATCGTCCCCTTCGCGCAGCAAGAACGAACCATAAAGCAGGTACGAAAGCTCAACGGCTGTGATGCAGAAGGGAAGGCTACTTCAAAAATGGTCACCAAGTACACATCCAAGGATGGCCCGCCGGTTGTCACGTACATTCACCCGGGCAGCCATGGCATACCTGATGATGCGCCGAAGCTGATCGTGGAGTTCTTTCAATCGGTGGGAAAGAAGTGATCGCGATTTGGCTATGTTCGGCACAACAGGCGACTATTTTTGCAGAGCAGGGAACTTCCACGCTTCATCAAAATAGCCGGCGTGCAACACGGTCTCTTTTGGTGGCTGGCTGGGCGATTGAGCAGGGTCAACTTGCAGGATGGCCCAGTCACCCCAGCGAGGAAAGAGAAGGTAGTTGAACTTGTTGAGTTCTGACTCGCGGAATGTGTGGCCGCTGTTGATGACGACATAGCGTTGGCTAGCCGTGGGAAGCGGGCTGGGGGCAATGAGCGCCGGCAGATGGTCTGTCGAAGCGAATGTTTTGCCATCCATCTTTAGCGTTTCTTTCGACCACTCGATGGGGAGTTGTGGCAGCACCTTGGCGATCCAGGGATTACTGCCTGGGTCACCAAACAGGATGAGGTTGCGGTTTTGTACGTCGTCCGGCGTGACATCCACATCCTTCTTGATTGGAAGATCGCCACGAAAGTACTGCCGCCATTCTGCGGCGAAGCGGTCAAGGCTGGCATCGGCGTAGGCTTGTACGGCCGAGCTCCAAGGCTGGCCTGTTCCGCGAACGCAAAGGAACGGGGTGGTGAAAGCATCATCGATGGGCCCTTGTAGGCCAGGGCGTTTTCCCAAGGACGAAGGCTTAGCGTCAACACTCTCGATCTGCCATTGGCCGCCGTTCAGCGCAAGGACCACTGGCCGAGGAGCCGCGACAATTTCCTTTGGGATTGGCAATTCGGCCGTACCGATGCGAATGGTGTTGGGGATCGATGGGAGCTGATCCAGCGCGATCGCCATGCGCATGATGTTGGTGGGCTCTGCGATTTCTAAGGTCTGCTGCTGAAGCTTGGCAGAGAATTCTGCGCGTGAATAGTGCTGGCCGAGCTGTAGGATTTCTAACCAGTGGCAGCGATTGTGTTTCAGCGTCCAGGTGACAAACCGCAACTCTGCTGGGTGCCGCTTTCCCTTTTCCACATGCTGGCCGATCTGCCGCAGTTGCTCTGCATGGGTCTTTGGATCGATCACGTGCCCCGTTCCGGGCGAGATTAGGTTAATCATGGTTAGCCCTTCACGCTTCATCGCTTCTTCCATGATCACATGGGCCTGAAAGAAGACATCCTTTTCGCCGATGCAAGCGATGGCGGGTACAACGCCAGCATTGGCGGCATAGTCGACGGAATCGAGCATACGCAGGCCCAGCTCTTGATGCTGGGGAAGTTCGCCCACTACGACAAAGCCGGGAATCGGTGTCTCTGAAAAGCGGTGCGTGTCTACATAGCCGCAATAGGGACCTAGGGCGACGAAGCGATCTGGATGCTTGAGCCCCAGGTGCCATGTTCCCGAGGCCCCCATCGACATTCCCCGCAACACGATTCGGTCTCGGTCGATGTTATAGCGCTGACAGACGTTTTCAATCGCTTCGAATACATCGGTCTCGCCCGACCAGCGATAGCAGTTTTCGACTCGGCCCAAGGGGTGCAGTTCGATGTAGGGAACTTCTGGCGCGGAGCGAGTTTCGCCATCCCCTTCATCAAAGCGCGACAGGAAGCGAAGTTCACTCATGCCGACAGGCTTGGAACTGCCATGCAGAACGACATCCAAACGGATGGGAATTTTGGGATCGTAGTTAGAGGGAATGATGAGGCCGTACGGTTGTACGGAGCCATCCACACGCGAGACATACCCAAGTGCCACTTTGCCACGACGAGATGTCCAAGAGGGGGATGCCTGCTGCAGGGCTTGCTGACGCTCGGTGCCACGCGTGACCGCTTTTTCTAGGAGGTCGATATCTGCTGGGGAATACTCTTGATCGTAGTCGAGTCCCCAGGTGAGCCCTTTGGCAAAAATGGCGGCATCGGCCCATGCGGCAGTCTTGGGAACTGCCTGCTTATCCAGAGCTTGGTGTAACGATTGTGCGCGCTCTTGCAGCGACTTCCTTTCCGACTCTGCCAATGGCTTTGTACTTTGTGCAAAACCGATGGAGGCCAAGCAGAGTACCAACAATCCGCCCAAGCAACTTCGCATGGCCGATCCTTTTGTGATTCGAGGGCCCATGTACGGAGAGAAACCGGCAATACTCAAACATGAGAGGGTGCCCCAAACGGTTTGACGGCGAGTAACACCAAGCACCGTTTGTACTTGCAGTGTAGCGGACAGGATTGGAGGTCATCCAGCTTGCCATGCGTTTTTCTGATGGTGAGGGTGTGCCTCAAAGGCTGTTGGGCTTGTCGGTTTGGGTTGGCGGCCGTGACTAGCAATGAACGGGTTCCCATGCTGGTCAGCTCGTGCCTGAAGGCATAAACTCATTTTCTATTGGCTGCTGCATGCCCCCTTCCTCTTTCGGTGCAATCCACGATGGCTGGCAAACCTACGACCATTGACGAATACCTTGCCAACGTGGGTGAGGAAAAACGCTGCGCACTCGAAAAGTTACGCAAGGCGATTCGGGCGGCAGCACCACAAGCGGAAGAGTGTATTAGCTATCAATTGGCGGCATTTCGTCAAAAGAAAATGCTCGTGGGATTTGGTGCCACTTCTAAGCACTGCGCGTTTTACCTATTCAGTGGCTCTCTGGTGGAGAAGTTCCCAAAAGAACTTCAGGGCTACGACACAAGCAAAGGAACGATCCGCTTTTCGGCCGACAAACCCTTGCCAGCGACGTTAGTTCGCAAGCTTGTGAAGGCGCGCTTGGCCGAGAATGCTGCTGAAGAGAACCCGAATGTGGCTACGAAACCCCCGACCACTACCAAGCGTACGACAAAACCGTTGGCGGCGGGTTCGCAAAAGGATGGAGAAGTGACCGCGTTTTTAAAGGTGCTTGACCATCCTCTAAAACCACTCGTGCAAGCCCTTCGAAAGATTATCCTCGGGGTCAGTCCCAAGATTCAGGAAGGGATCAAATGGAACGCTCCTAGCTTTCGCACACAGGAATACTTTGCGACGTTCCACCTTCACGCCAAGGACCAAGTTCGGTTGATCCTGCACAAAGGTGCCAAGCCCAAGGCCGCTTCTACCAAGGCAAAACCGATCGCAGATCCTGCCAACTTACTCCATTGGCTTGGCAAGGATCGTTGTATGGTGACTTTTAAAACCGCTCGCGAAGTGAAGTCGGCACGGGTTGCGCTTGAATCGGTATTGCGTGCCTGGATTAAGCAACTTTGATTCTTTGCCTTCCGCGGCAAGTCGAGCGGCTAGGAAGGAGGTAAGCTATACCAAATCGACGCTCGTTGCACCTAACTTGCTGTAGGAGATGCAAGTCTAATGCCGCCGCTTCAATGGAACGAAACTGACTTTCTCGACTTCTTCAACGTAGACCCTGCCGTCGAAGATTATTTCGTCTCCTACAACTACGAAGTTGAACGCCACGGCCTGCGATTACTTTTGACGCTTTGGCAATTCGAAAGCGTGATCCAGGCATCGCTGTTTCGAGACCAATCGCATACTGCCCTTTTTACATTTGCCGCCTATGTTAGAGGCGAGGTTCGAGTAATCAACGACAAGCGGGGCCGATACATCGACTTTGAAGACTGCATCATTGCTCCAGATCGGTTCTGGTACATGCAGGCTGGCGACCCGTTCGATTCACAACGCTTTCCAATGTCAGTTACGGTACAACTAGTGATTGAGCCTGACATTCATATCGCGTTCTTGAATTACTTGAGTCGAACGTAATGCGTGTAAATAATCCATCTGTGGTGCGTGGCCATGTCGGCATCTTGAGATGTACAAATAGATCCTCTGCGTTACAAAGTCATAGTCATAGTCCTTCCAGACCGACACTTTACCTAAGGGTGCGGGGGGATGGCCGTCGCTAACGCTTCCGGCTCTGAAAATGCATGAGATATGCCGAGGCACTGAGGAACCCTGGCCGCCCCCGAAACGAGTTTTTTCTGAGTAGCCAAGGTTCGCCCGGGGAACTTGCCAGTTCCATCCCAAAACTGCCTGACAAAGCAGCACAGACGATCGAGGGAGATCGGGAGGGAGGAGGCGACGGCGAAACGCACGAAAAACACGAATTGGAAAGTAGGATGTGCAGGGCGTGAAATGGGGCGGAAAGGGGCGGAATTGCAAAGCACTGTGAAAAAAACATGGTCCAGACCAGGGAAAGAAGCACTCGCCAAACGGTGAGAGCATTCCTAAACTATCGGCAAAGTGCCTCAGTCGCACTTATGGTTTCCTATCTATCCGCCAGCCTTCATCGCAAACCCAGGAACGTTCCTATGCTCCGATTCTTCCGCCGACCTTTCTTTGCCCTTGCCACCATGTTTACCTTGGTTTTCGGGACGGCCGGGATACCGTCGGCAGATGCCTGCACGCGTGCGGTTTACTTCGGCAAGGAAGGGCAGACAGTCACGGGCCGTACGATGGACTGGAAGGAAGACCTGCACAGCAACCTGTGGATTTTTCCCCGCAACATGGCCCGTGATGGGGGCCTGGGGAAGGACTCCTACAAGTGGACCAGCAAACACGGCAGCGTGGTGACTTCGATTTACGAAGGGGGGACGGCCGACGGCATCAATGAGAAGGGGCTGGTGGCCAACCTGCTGTATCTGGCGGAATCGGAATATCCGGGCGACGCTGATAAACGCCCAGGGGTTTGCATCACGGCCTGGACGCAATACGTTTTAGATAGCTTTGCCACCGTGGAAGAAGCGGTTGCAGAACTTAAGAAGGAAACGTTTCGCGTGGTGCCGGTGGTAGCCCCGAATGGAGCTGCAGGAACCGTGCACCTTGCTATCTCGGACCCTTCCGGGGACTCCGCCATCTTTGAATATGTAAAGGGAAAGCTTGTCATTCATCATGGGCGTCAGTACCAGGTGATGACGAACTCGCCGATCTTTGATGAGCAGATCGCGCTGAATAAATACTGGCAACAAATCGGCGGGACGGTGATGCTGCCGGGTACGAACCGAGCGGCCGATCGTTTTGCTCGCACGTCGTTCTACATCAATGCTTGTCAGCAGTCTGCCAACCCACGAGAAGCGGTAGCCAGCGTGTTTAGTGTGATGCGCAATGTAAGCGTACCGCGCGGGATCAGCACGGCCGACCAACCAAACATCTCGACAACGCTATGGCGCACCGTCAGTGACCAGAAGAATCGCGTTTACTACTTCGAAAGCACCGCCAGCCCTAGCGTCTTGTGGGTAAAGCTCGACAAGATTGATTTTCAACCAGGATCAGGAACGCGAAAACTGACCCTGGTTGGCAATCCTGATTTGGGGGGCGACCAAACCGGCAATTTCCAAAAGGCTGAGCCCTTCCAGTTCCTGGCGCCGGAGAGCAAATAGCCGTTCGGCCTTGGAACGAGCAAGGCAGGACCTGACTTGAGGCCTGCCTTAGACCTTGCGAACATCTTCGGCCGTAAAGCCTCCGGGAAGGTCTCCGCGCATTAGGTAGGTGTGCCCCAGAATCATGGGCGAACCGGGGATTCCCAGCAGTTTGGCAATGAAGAGGTGCCGGAAGACCTGGAAGATGAAGGTCGGCCAGCCCAGGATGAGCATCAATCCTGGAAGCGCTGAAAAACTGCCGCACCACTTGCAGAGTGCCCACGCAAACGGGGCAGCATCCAAGATGGAGTCGTAGAAGGCAACCTGCTTGCCGCCGTAAAAGATCCATAGCAGCAAGTGATCATCATCGTGGTTCAACGCTGCCAGGATGGGCAAGGCAAGTTTCGAAGAGAGCTTTTCTCCTAGCCGGACGATCTCCTCGGTGTCTTGGTCGTCACAAATGGCGTCATACAGGATGACGTCCCCTCGTCCGGCATCAATAATGAACGCTTCTCGCCGCAGTTCCTGTGCGAGTGATACGACCGCCTCGGCCTCGCACCCCATCACCGTGAAGTTGGTATAGAAGTTTCCCATGGGGGAAGGCCCACTCTCCTGACGATCAACCTGCGGGAAGCATCTTCACGGTTCTTGTGCCGCTCCAAGGATGGCTTCGATGACTGCACCGCTTAGAGCCTGCGCATTAAGCCAGCCGGCCTTATCAAACCATGCAAAACATATGGGCCGTATCGGCACGCAGTGGTCAACCTAGCATGGCAAAGTCAGAGAATCTACCCTGGAATGTGTCGAACGTGGGGGAAGCCATTCCACGAAAAAGCCCCGACACAAAAGGGATTGTGCCGGGGCGGGAAATGGAAGGCTTGCTCTACACCACAGATCGACTAGCGATTTAGTGGCCAGACTTCTTTGTGGAAGGGGTAGGAAGGGTGAAGAGGGCCGTAATGGTCGTCGTGGTGGGACTTCCATCGGCCGCAGGCGCTCCTGGGTAAGTAAGTGTCACGGTGCTGGTCGTCGTGATGGTGGGAACCCCTGTGTTCAACTTGAGTCGCCCGGTACCATCCGCACCAACGGTGATCGATCCGATCGAGACACTTGGGCTTGTGCCATCGGCCGAAACCGAGACATCAATAACGGCGCCAGGATTTGCCCCCTTCACCTGGACCTTTAGTTGCGTAAGAACCAAGCCATGCTCGGTTTCGCTTTCGTACTGAACCGTGCTAGTGAGCTTGCTATTGGGATCGATCAGCGATGCCCGAAGATGGGTTTCGGCATGGTCATCATGATGGTCGTCCGATCCGCTGGGCTTGGCTGTGGGAACTGCGAAATCCCCTTTCGCCAGCAGAGTTCCGTCGGCCGAGCTGATGGAAATGGAGGTGCCAGCCACCACGGCAGGCAAGCCCGCTTTTAGCTTTAGCTGGCCGGTTCCATCCGCCTTGATGGTGATCGATCCCACAGGTGTGCTGGCGCCTGCGGCATCGGTGATGGTGACGTTGACAACCGTGCCAGCAGCCGCACCTTTGACCTGGACACTTAGCTCGCGGACTTCAACCCCCTTCTTGAGTTCTGACTCAAACTTGGCGGTTGCTGTAACCGTGCTGCTGGACTCGGAGGTCAGGTTGGCTGCCAAGTGGGTTTCGGTCGATTTAGTACTCGCCGAACTGGACTTGGCAGAAACGACTTGGGCCGAACGCTCAATCGCTGGATGGTGTTCGGGCACATGGGCAGCCACAATCGAGTGAATACTCGATAATAGGCTGCGAGCTTCCAGTGACTCTAGAGATAGCTTGGTTTGAAAGGACGATGACTTGCGGCTCATGGACATAATCGCAATGCTCCCTCGACGGTCGTGCCGTCAGATGTTCCCGGTCGCAAAGAGGTTCCGTAAGAGGAGAATGAGGTTGCTAACGCCGCGACCGCTTACGTTAGCCCCAACCTCACCGGAGCCAATCGTAGGGCGCAACTTTCTATAAGTCTGCCGGGAAATTCCCGTAAATTGGAAAGAAGAGTGATGCGACCGGTGACTGCAGCGATAGCACAATCGACGTCGTTTAGTTGTTTCGGCTGGGATGCATCACTCTTCTTTTGCAGATGCGGTAGGCATATCTCGTCACCGTGATTTTTTTTGAAACGACAAATCCGCGCATACACAGGAAGAAGTTTTAGAAGGTGATGCGCTGAGTTGTAGTTGCTCAGCGAGCCTGCGGGTGGTTTGACCATCGAGGAATCAATTGCTTCCGGCCGAAAGTAGCCCAGCTTCCATTGCCAATTGCGTGAGTTCTGCTCGATTGCGCAAACCGAGTTTTGACATCAGTCGGGCGCGATACGACTCCACCGTTTTTACACTGAGGTCTAATTTATCGGCGACGGCCTGATTGGTGTGCCCTTGCGCAACCATCACCAAGACCTCTCGTTCGCGGTCGCTCAACGTTGCCAGCAAGTTATTGTCGGTTTTGGTTTCGCTGGTGGTCGTCACCGGAAGGCGATCAGAAGCGGTGGCGAGTTGTACTTGTGTGTAGATTCGCCCACGGGCTACGGCGCGGATCGCATCGAGCAGTTCGGTATCGGCCGATTTTTTTACAACATACCCAAAAGCACCGGCCGCCATCGCGACGCGAAAATAGGCCGCGTCATCATGCATCGTTAACACCACGACGCGCGTCATAGGACATTCACGCGCCAAGGTCTCAATCACGCGTACTGCCGTCCCACCGGGCATCGTCATATCGAGTGTTAACACATCAGGCTTTATCGCCCGGACTTCTTTTAATGCCTCATCATGGCTGCCTGCTTCTCCCACCACCTGCATATCCGACTGGGAGTTAATCAGCAGTTTGAGCCCGCTGCGCAGGACTGCATGATCGTCTGCCACGATGACACGAATTTTAGACATAAGCCTTCTCCGACGGGCTTAGTGGAATGCGTACTCGCACCAAAGTTCCCGAACCTGGACTGGAGGTGAAAGCTGCTTCACCTCCTAACAAAAATGCACGCTCTTGTATGCTCAAAAGCCCAAAGGGGCTTTTCGAGCGATTTACACGAAGCGCGGATACAACATCGAACCCACGCCCATCATCGTTGATTTGAATATCCAAGCACCTGGGATCACAGCCCAGACTGATACGCAGGTGGGCTGCCTTACCATGCCGAATTGCATTGATCGAGGCCTCTTGTACGATGCGATAGATAGCCGTCTCCACATCCTCTGACAGTCGCAAGGATTCACTACACTGTGGATGGAACGTGGCCTCTATCTGATGGGTCGTACTGATTTCTTCAACGTAACGCTCTAGTGCGGGCAGCAATCCTAAATCATCAAGGATGGTGGGCCTCAGGCCGCGAGCCAACCTGCGAACCTCATCGTGTGTATCGCCACCAATCCGTCGCAACTCGCGTGCTTGCTCTTTCACCGCAGGCTCTGAAGAGGCTTCTTCAATTGTCCGTAGGCCAACCATCAACCCGGTGAGCGATTGGCCGAGACTGTCGTGCAGATCGCGGGCAATCCGCCGCCGTTCATCTTCCTGGGCCGAAAGGGCCTGCGCTAGCAATCGCTGCCGTGTGGCCGCTAGCGTTTGCAATGGCTTAACGATCATGTACCAAAGCAGCGGTGCCAGCACGATGGTCAACATGCAAGCATCGATCACCGCCCCATACGCAACACTGCTTTCGGCAGGAACAAGGTAGGGCAATACCAGCATCACGATCGCTTCGATCGCAAAGAGGACTGCTAATAGGGTCAAAAACAGCCGTAATGGCTGAATCTTTCCCAGTTCTAAATTTTGTCGCGTTGGCATGAAAGCGGCCAGTTGAATGGACATTTTTGGGGGGCGATAGCTCTAGTTTACCCGCAAGGAGGTCGCCATTGACTCTACCCTAGGTCGGGGGCCCATTGATCGTCTGTAGGGGAAACCCTGACAGGAATATTTTACTTGGGTAATTCTCCCGGCATCCTCAAAATACAGCGGCGCGTATCCTACGTGTGTAGTTTGCAAAAGGTTTCCTTCCCTCCCGCCTCATTTCGAGTCAAAAAGTCGAATTCTCGACCTCTCCCCTCTCCGCACAGGATATCGCCATGAGTCGCATGATTTCACGCATAGCTCCCACCAAAAAAATCACCTCCACTCAGCGCCGGCTTTCCAAGCGATCAAATGAACTTGTTCGTCGTCGCTTTCTAACGATGGAAAATCTCGAAGGACGATCCCTTCTGGCAACCTTGGTGGCGGATGTGATGACGGGTACCGCCAACACGAGTATCGGTGGCACCGTCTACGAAGACTTGAATTCTAACGGCATCAAGGACAATGGAGAAAACGGAGTCAAAAACTGGACAGTCTTTCTCGACCTGGACCAAAGCGGCACACTCAATGCTGATGCCAATGGGACGATGGAACCTTCGGTAATCACTAATATCGATGGCGCTTACAGCATCAAGGGGATGATCCCAGGCAATTATCGGGTTGGGCAAGTGATCCAAGCGGGCTGGACCCCCACCTCACCTGAGTCGCAAGATGTAACCGCGATCAAAGACAAAGCCACTAAGTCTGTCAACTTTTTCAATTTCAGCGGTGGTGACATTGTCGGAACGGTTTGGAATGATCTCAACGCTGATGGAGTCCGTGCTGTTGACGGATCAGGAGCTTATACCGATCCTGGGCTATCTGGCTGGACGATGTTCCTCGATTTGAATAATGATGGGGCACTTGATCCTACGGAGCCTTCAACGGTCACTGGTGCTGACGGTAGCTACTCCTTCTCAAGCTTGCCCCCGGGAGATTACGAAGTCACCGAAATTAAGCCGGCTGGCTGGGATGTGTCGCCGGGCAAATTTGATATCAAACAAACGGCGGCTGTGAAGGCACGTCAGCAGTTTACCCAGGACTTTGCGAACTTTAGCCTCACCAATGGTTCGATTGACGGAACGATCTGGAACGATACCAACGCAAATGGGATTCGCGAAACGGATCCAGCCACCGGTGAATTTACGGAACCTGGCCTAGCGGACTGGACGGTCTTCCTCGATACCAACAACAATCGCATCGCAGATCCTGGTGAAACGACGACGCTTACGGATGCGAATGGTCACTACTCCTTTATCAGCTTACCCGCCCGTGATTACGAAGTGACCGAGGTTGTTCCTGCAGGCTGGAATATCTCTCCTACTTACGATTCCCGGCAAACGGTAAGTGTCTCGGGAGGGGCCGCTACGACCGCCGGTGATTTTGCGAACTTTACCATCCTCAATGGGTCCATTCGTGGAACCGTGTGGAACGATGTCAATCGCAACGGCGTACGCGATGTAAGCACTTTAACAGGAGCCACCACCGACCCGGGCTTGGCCAATTGGACTGTGTTCCTCGATCTCAATCGTAACCGTATTGCGGATGCGGGAGAGCCCTCCACCCTGACCGACGCCAATGGGCAATACGTTTTCCCTGACCTGCAGGTGGGAGATTACGAAGTCCAAGAAGTTATCCCCACTGGCTGGGAAGTTGCCGCTACTTTCAGTGACAGCCAAACGGTTACCGTCCGTTCCGGTGTTGATTCGGTCGCACCAGACTTTGCCAACTTCAACCTAAGCGCTGCCTCGCCAGGTTCGGTCAGTGGCGTTGTGTGGAACGATCTCAATGGCAATGGTGTGCGTGACCTCACCTCAACCGGCGGCTATAGCGATCCTGGCCTTTCCGGCTGGACCGTGTTTGTTGATCTAAATGCCGACAAACTGGCGAGCGTTGGCGAACCCCAGGGCGTTACCGGGGCCGATGGTTCTTATTCGCTGAGCGGAGTTCTTCCTGGTTCGGTCAGCATTTTGGTTCAGTCAACCGTTGGCTGGAAGGGGACCGCTCCGATCACCAACATGCGTACGATTGCCCTGAAGAGTGGCGAAAATGCTGTGGGTCTCGATTTTGGTGAGGCACAGCTAAAAGACTCAAGCATCAGCGGCGCTGTGTTCTCGGATTCAAACAAAGATGGTGTTCGCGCCACTGGTGAACGGGGCCTTGCTGGCATTACCGTCTATCTCGATCTGAATGACAATGGACTGCTCGATCCTACAGAACCCCAGGTTGCCACCTCAGAAGACCTGTTCTATACGCCGGATGTTGATGAAGCGGGAACTTACAGCTTTACCCATTTGGCGAAGGGAACCTATACCGTTCGCGAAGTGATCCCAGCAATCTTGGGATCGACTCCTGCAGCGGAGAGTGTACATACGGTTACCATTACGGCCGCCGAAGATCGCACAGGGGTTAACTCGGCCGCTGTGTTTCGTCCTAACGAAATTCACGGCACCAAGTTCGACGATGCCAATGGCAATCACGTACGTGATGCCGGCGAGGCAGGAGTTGGCGGTGCAACGATCTTTGTGGACATGAACCGCAACGACCTTTTGGATGCGGGAGAACCTACCACCACCACGCAAGCGGATGGTAGCTATACCTTTACCAACATGACGGCAGGTGCCTATGTCATTCGGGAAGTGGTGTCGGCCGGCTACTCTCAGACGTCGCCTACGACCCTCGGTGGAATCTTGTGGCCAGCGGGGACCAGTAACGCTGCCGTTGGCAATGTTGGCCCTACTAGCATTACCAAGTCACTGTCGATAGGTGAGAGCTACCGCCAAACCGTGAGCCTGACGCTTCCTAACACAGGGGCGCTAACGAACCTGGTGGATGTGTTCCTTCTGTTTGATGATACCGGTAGCTTTACCAATAACAGCCCGATCGTACGGTCGGCCTTCCCGGACATCATTTCTCAGTTGCAAACATCCCTGCCCGGCATTGACCTGGGCTTTGGTGTGGGACGCCTCGAAGAGTACGGCAACTTTGCCTATGAGTATGCAACGGGTCGGCCCTTCATTTTGAATCAGCCAGTTGTGGCCGCAAGCTCAGCAGGCTATATGACCGCCATCCAGGCCGCACTGAACAGAACCACCCCTGGTTACGGTGGTGATCAACCAGAAACTGACATTGAAGCCCTCTATCAATTGGTGACAGGAAAGGGCTTTGACGGCAACAACAATGGCACAACCTCGGATAGCGGTGCCGCAGGTCTCGCATCCACGCAGCTCAATCCAGGCAGCAGTGGCGACGTCCCATCTTTCGCCTCCTTCACGGCAGACCCTACGAATTCGGTCATGGCGGCTGCTGGCAACGTCGGCGGAGCTGGCTTCCGATCGGGTGCGCTTCCAATCGTGCTGCTGGCAACCGACACCGGCTTTGCCTATCAGCCTAAGGGGGAGACCTCGATCACTGGTGTAGGTGGAGTTTCGCTTCCCATCACTTCCTTCACGCAGACTTCGCGGCCGACGACCCCGTTTAACAATGGCGCTGGTATTCAGGAGACCATTACGGGGCTGAACGCACTGGGGGCGCTGGTCATCGGCCTGGGAACCAATCCTGACGCCACAATCGATCCACGCCAAGGGCTGGAAGCGATTTCCAAGCTCACCGGAGCGACCAACCAATCGACGGCCACGATCGCCAACGGTACGGCAAACCCCATTGCACCGGGAGACCCACTTTACTTCCAAATCGCCTCGGGCTTTGGTGCCAGCGTCGCCAATGGCGTGGTTAGCGCTATTCAGAACGCGGTTACCAACGTTGCCGTCGACATGGAACTGCGGGCATCTGATCCACGGGTTCGCATCATTAACCATACCGGCATCTTGCACAGCGTTCGGGCCGGCTCGACGGCGAACTTCGATGTCGAGTTTATTGGCGATGGCGTTCCCCATCGTTTTGACCTGCAGTTTGTTCGTGCCGGTACCAATGTTGTCCTCGGCTCCATTCCCGTGGTTCTAGGAACCCCCGTTCCTGGTGACGGCTACGAGTTTGAAGACCTCGAAGATGGTGCCATTGGAACCGGTGTTGACTTCAGCGATCATTACACAGGTCTGACCGTCGCCTCGAATGTCGCACCGACTTTCGTGGCTGGCGGAAACCAAACGATTCTCGAAGATGCCGGAATTCAAACGGTTGCCGCTTGGGCCACTAGCATTTCTACTGGTGAATCAGGGCAGGTTGTCAACTTCCTGGTAAGCAATGACAACACCTCGCTGTTTAGTGCCCCACCTAGCATTGCCAGCGATGGCACACTCACCTTTACGCCCGCACCAAATGCATTTGGTACCGCGACTGTAACGGTTCAGGCCCATGACAATGGCGGAACTGCTAACGGCGGTGTTGATACCAGTGCCCCGCAGTCGTTTACGATCACCATCGAAGCGGTCAATGATGCCCCTGTGGCCAACAATGATTCGTATACGACGGCCGAAAATGCACCACTGACGATTCCTGCCAGTGGCGTATTGTCCAATGACACCGATGTCGAGGGGGATTCCCTCTCGTCAATCCTCGTGAGTGCGCCAAGCCACGGTATCCTCGTCTTGGCTGCCAATGGATCGTTCACCTACACGCCAGACCTCAACTACAATGGCACCGACAGCTTCAGCTATAAGGCCAATGATGGGGCAGCCGATTCGAACGTAGCGACGATCAGCTTGACCATCACGCCGGTCAACAATCCACCCGTCGCTACCGCCGACACCTATACGACAGCCGAGGATGTAGCTCTGGTTGTTCCTGCAACTGGTGTACTTGCCAACGATTCCGATGTGGATGGCAACGCCCTGACTTCCCTGCTCGTGTCCGGACCAACGCATGGCTCGCTCACTTTCGGCACGGATGGATCGTTCAGCTATACGCCAGATGCCAACTACAACGGCGTCGATAGCTTTAGCTATAAGGCCAATGATGGCTTGCTGGATTCTGGTGTTGTGGAAGTCAGCTTGACGATCACGCCGGTCAATGACGCCCCGGTTGCTGTGGCCGACAACTTTGTCACGGCCGAAGATGTTCCACTCGCCATTGCAGCAAGTGGGGTTCTCATTAATGACTCGGATACCGAAGGGGATGTGCTGTCTGCGATCTTGGTAAGTGGGCCCACCCATGGCACGCTAACCTTGAATGCGAACGGATCGTTTACCTACACGCCAAACGCTAACTACAACGGCACCGACAGCTTCAGCTATAAGGCCAATGATGGAGTAGCCAACTCAAACGTTGCGACGGTCAGCTTGACCATCACACCGGTGAATGATGCTCCCGTGGGAACGAGTGATGCCTACCAAACGAAGCAAGACGTAGCCCTGACCGTAAGCGTCGCTTCGGGAGTGCTCGCCAACGATCATGATGTTGATGGCGATTTGCTGACAGCAATCCTTAGTGCTGGACCAACCCATGGCACTTTGGTACTTAATGCGGATGGCTCGTTTGCTTACACGCCAAATGCTGGCTTCTTTGGTACTGATTCCTTTACCTATCGGGCAAGCGACAGTGCACTCACCAGCAACTTAGTAACGGTGACATTGACCGTTAACGCGGCACCCGTAACTGGGGGCACGAAGTTCCTTGTCGTGGATGGGGCCGCTCGTGACACATTCAATTACGATACCGCTGGCAACCTGGTGGTAGACCACAAGCTCAATCAAGAGAATGAAACTCCACGTGGCATTGCGACCAACAAGGATGGATCGCTGTACTGGGTTGTCGATTCCAAGGGAGAAGTGTTCGTTTATAACTCTGCCGGAAAACTAATCGGCAATTGGGAAGCCAAGGGAATGGACAAGCCCGAGGGTGTTGCCACCAATGGCAAAGACCTATGGATTGTCGATCGGGAGACTGATCGCGTCTATTTCTTCGCAGGCGGGGCTGCACGCCTCACGGGAAAGGTTAGTGCAACGTCTAGCTTTGCTCTATCGAAGACCAATCTTGACCCCATGGACATCACGACCGATGGCGCTCACCTTTGGGTTGTGAATGATACGGCCACGATCGACAAGGTTTTCCGGTATTCGCTCAGCGGGGCTTTAGAAGGTAGCTGGCAAATGGATGCCAGCAATTCCAAGCCAACCGGCCTGACCATTGATCCCAATGATGTCAATCACATCTGGGTGGTGGATGCAGGAACTGACCGTGTGTACCAGTACTCTGGTGCCGTCTCTCGCACAGCGGGGCAACAGTCGGCCGCGATCAGCTTCGCCCTGAACTCTGCCGATAGCAACCCGCAAGGGATCGCCGATCCGAAGATGGCCCAGCAGGCCAGCAAGAGCGAAAGCTCCCCAGTCTCCGTACTGGCATTCGACCAAGTGCACACCAAGGGAAGTGACCTACATTCCTCAGCGAAGTCGAAGCCAATTAGCGGCATGACCTCTTCTTCGAAGGAACGAACCTCTGCCCCAACACGGAAGCATGTCGAAGATGCCTGGGATGCTGCGATCCAGTCCCTTTCCACGGAACAAGACCATGGCTCCACCAGCAAAGTCTCCGACGATTCGCTGCTACACCTGGCAAAGTTCCGTGGCCAACGTCGTGGAAAATAGTACTTAGAAAGAATGCCTTCAAGCATTCTCTACACCGTCGTGGCTCTGTGTTCATGACGGTGTTGGAACTGCCCCGTTCCAACACCCCTTGAACAAAACCGAGAAGTGCCTGGGGAGGCCTCACTCTCCAGGCACTTTTTTGTTGCCAGAAATCCACGCGGTTAACACCGCCTGGATTAGATCACCACGTTGGGCGGCGTTCGAATGATCAAGTTGCGGATCTCCATCATGTCTTCCATGGCAAAGCGAATCCCTTCGCGTCCTAGGCCGCTATCTTTGACGCCGCCGTAAGGCATGTTATCCACACGCCAGGAAGGAACGTCACCAATCACGACGCCCCCAACCTCTAGCTCATCCCAGGCACGCTGGATCTTGTAGATGTCTCGGGTGAAGATGCCCGCCTGCAAGCCAAACACGCTGTCATTCACTTCCTGAAGTGCCTTTTCAAAGCAGCTAAAACGACTCAGGATAGCGACGGGGCCAAATGCCTCTTCCGTACACAGCGACTGATCCTTCGGCACATTCTCAAGGAGCGTTGCTTCGAGCATGGCACCTGTTCGTTTGCCGCCGCAAAGGATTTTACCACCGGCCTTGGTTGCCGCTTGAATCCATTTATCTAGCCGCGTGGCTTCCGACTCGGAAATCATGGGCCCAATGAACGTCGTCTCTTCTTTGGGATCACCGGCGATCAACTTGGCTGTCGCCGCTACTAAACGGTCGCGCAGCTCGTCGTAGATGCTGTCGTGAATCAAAATCCGCTGAACACCGATGCAGCTTTGGCCGGATTGGTAAAACGCCCCAAAAACCAGCCGTTTGGTGGCATCATCGAGGTCGGTCCCCGCATCCACGATACAGGCCGCATTGCCACCCAGCTCTAAGACCACTTTCTTCTTTCCGGCGCGGGCCTTTAGATCCCATCCCACTGATGGAGACCCCGTAAAGCTTAGCAGCTTGAGGCGTTCATCCGTGGTAAACAGCTCCGCCCCTTCACGCTGGCACGGAAGGATTGAAAAAGCCCCTTTGGGAAGATTGGTTTCTGCCAGGATCTCGCCAATGATCAGCGCGCCGATCGGAGTGCGACTGGCAGGCTTCAAAACAAATGGGCAACCCACTGCCAGTGCTGGAGCAATTTTATGAGCCGCCAAATTGAGTGGAAAATTAAACGGCGAGATGAACGAGCAAGGTCCAATCGGCACCTTCTTGAACATCCCCCGATAACCCTTCGCCCGGGGCGCGATTTCTAGGTTCATCACTTCGCCGCTGATGCGAACGGACTCTTCCGAAGCGACGCGGAACGTATCAATCAATCGCGAAACTTCGCCACGGCTATCATTGATCGGCTTACCCGCTTCAATGCACAGCGTCATCGCGAGCTCATCAAACCGCTCGGTAAATCGCTTCACACAGTGATTCAAAACGGCTTGCCGCTCGTATGGCGGCATCTCACGCAGTGGCTGGCTGGCGGTTACCGTCGCCGCGATTCCTTTTTCAATCGCCGCCGCATTGGCCACCGCCACACGAAACGCTACTTCGCCGGTGAACTTGTCGGTGACGGCCATCTCCGTATTGGCAGCGACCGGTTCATTGGCCAAATAGTAGGGAAAATCTTTGGGCATGGTGCTTCTCCTTAGATCTTGGCGCTGAGTTCGGCAATTTCGCGATGCAGGATGCGATCATTCTCGGAGTAGTCAACGGGAACATCGATCACATGAACCCCAGGCGCATTATGGCAATACTCCATTTTGGAGATGAGCTCTGCCGCATTTTCAATCCGATGGCCGTGAGCGCCATAGCTTTCGGCGTACTTTACGAAGTCGGGATTCCCCATGTTGAGGCCAAAGTCGGCAAACCCCATTCGCGATTGCTTCCACTTGATCATGCCATAGGCATCGTCACGCAGAATGAGAACAACCAAATGCATCTTCAGCCGTACAGCAGTCTCCAACTCTTGCGAGTTCATCATGAACCCACCGTCACCACAAATCGCCATGATCTTGCGGTCTGGATGAACCAAGCGCGCCGCCATCGCCGATGGTAACCCTGCGCCCATAGTCGCTAGTGCATTGTCCAGCAGCACCGTATTAGGCAGCCTGGCCTTATAGTTGCGAGCAAACCACAGTTTATAGATTCCATTGTCGAGCGCCAAAATCCCATCGTCCGGCATGACGCGGCGAACATCCGCTACCAGTCGTTGCGGATAAATTGGGTAGCGTGAATCATCCGCACCTACCTGCAAATACTTTTCAGAAGCTTGGTGCACCTGGGTGAATCGCCGAAAGTCCCATGTCGGCTGCCGCACGATCCGCTCGTTCAATTGCCAGATCGTATTGGCAATGTCCCCCACCACTTCTAGCTGTGGGAAGTAAACGGGATCAACGGTCGCCGTCAAAAAGTTGACGTGAATCACCTGCGGGCCACCTGTCTTCATAAAGAATGGCGGCTTCTCAATGACATCATGCCCCACATTGATAATCAGGTCTGCCGCATCAAATGCACGATGCACAAAATCATTCGAAGAGAGGGCCGCATTTCCCATGAACAGCGGATGGGCTTCATCAATCACCCCCTTGCCCATTTGCGTTGTCACAAACGGAATGCCGGTGTTCTCTACAAATTGCCGCAGCATGCGACTCGTTGTACGGCGATTGGCCGCAGCTCCCACCAACAGCAGTGGATGCCGCGATTGTTCGATCCGGCTAACTGCCGCTTGAACCGACTTTTCTTCCGCGACGGGACGACGCACCATGCTGGCGGTTAGCAAGGGCTCATTGGTTTCTTCGCAGGCGATATCTTCCGGCAGTTCCAAATGGGTCGCGCCGGGACGTTCCTCTTCTGCAAGACGAATCGCTTCCCGAATGCGAGAAGGAATGTTACCGCTGCTAACGATCTGCTGCGTAAATTTGGTCAGTGGACGCATCATGTCGACGATGTCAACAATTTGGAATTGCCCCTGCTTGCTCGACTTGATCGGCTTTTGGCCCGTGATCATCAGCATGGGCATGGCGCCCAGTTGTGCGTAGGCAGCGGCCGTCACTAGGTTGGTCGCACCTGGCCCCAACGTCGAAAGACAGACGCCTGTCTTTCCCGTCAGACGGCCGTACGTCGCCGCCATGAAGCCTGCCGCCTGCTCATGGCGTGTAACGATGAGCTTGATGCTGGAGCGTGACAACGCATCTAGCAGATCGAGATTCTCTTCCCCAGGAATGCCAAAGATATACTCAACATTCTCATGTTCGAGTGCCTTAATGAACAACTCGGACGCTTTCACGGCAAACACCTAGCTTCTTTGCGAACTTCCGGTGGCGTAAGGTGCTGGCCAACGCATGGAGAGGCGGGCCAACCCACTCAGCATAGCCCTTTATGACCCGCTTGCAGAGGCTACCGACGGCCATCCAAGAAGGGAAAGAAAGACGCCATGCTAGGCCAGCAGCGGCGTTCAATCGGCCCGGTGCCTCACGTTTTAGGTGAAGCCCCCTTTTGCCGACAAACCACTATTTTTTCCTTGCCGAGAAAGCTCACTAGCTGAGAATGTTAGAGATCAGCTGACCGTGAATATCGGTCAATCGGAAATCGCGCCCTTGGTAACGATAGGTCAATCGTGTGTGATCGATTCCCATCAGGTGCATGATGGTCGCATTCAAGTCATGCACATGGACGGGGTCTCGGACAATGTTGTAACTGTAATCATCCGTTTCCCCATGGACGACGCCCCCCTTCACCCCTGCCCCTGCGAGCAACGTTGTAAAACACCGGGGATGATGATCGCGGCCGTAGTTATCTGCCGTGAGGGCCCCTTGCGAATAGACCGTCCGGCCAAATTCACCACCCCACACAATAAGCGTGTCCTCGAACAGACCTCGCTGCTTGAGATCATTGATCAGCGCCGTCGTTGGCTGGTCGGTATCGCGGCATTGCAAGCGGATCGCGCTGGGCAAGTTGCCATGCAGATCCCAGCCCATGTGAAATAACTGCACAAAGCGAACGTCCCGTTCTGCCAAACGACGAGCCAACAGACAGTTGGCCGCATACGAGCCGGGCTTCTTTACATCGGGTCCATAGCTATCCAATACATGCTGGGGCTCTTTGGAGATATCCAGCAAATCGGGAACGCTCGTCTGCATCCGAAACGCCATCTCATACTGGCTGATGCGGGTCTGGATTTCCGGATCACCAAGCTCGTCAAAACGCTGGCCGTTGAGCTGGGCAAGACGGTCCAGCGTCTTGCGGCGCATGTCTCGCGAGATGCCGGCAGGATTCGAAAGATACAAAACTGCGTCGCCTTTGTTGCGAAACTTTACCCCCTGATGCTTGGACGGCAAGAAGCCCGAGCCCCACAAGCGATCATACAGCGGTTGATCATCGGGCCGTCCCGTTCCAAAGGACGTCAGCACCACATAGGCAGGCAGGTCTTGGTTTTCACTTCCCAGACCATAGCTAAGCCAAGAACCAATGCTCGGCCGACCGGCCAATTGTGATCCCGTTTGGCAGAATGTAATGGCGGGATCATGGTTAATCGCTTCCGTATGCATCGAGCGAATTTGACACCAATCATCGGCCAAGGTCGACATGTGGGGCATGATTTCGCTAAACCACATACCCGACTTGCCATGCTGATTGAACTTAAACGCCGTGGGGGCCACAGGGAATGTCGCCTGTCCCGATGTCATTGTCGTCAACCGCTGTCCCATCCGAATGGAACTTGGCAAGTCTTCACCCCGCTTTTCAGCTAGGTTGGGCTTCCAGTCAAACAGGTCCATTTGGGATGGAGCACCGGACTGAAACAAATAGATGATCCGCTTTGCCTTGGGCGGATGATGGGTGGTAATTGCCCCGGGAGCTGCAACTGCGCGACGATCTCCCAGTGCGGAAAGGGCAGCAAGCCCCATGGCCCCGCCGACACCTCGCAAGAACTGCTGACGGTTCATATTGGTTAGGTCGTACGACATGGTTATTCTCGCATTACGCATTCATCGAGGTTGAGAAGAACATTGCCAGCCAGCGTGTAGGCCGCGAGCTCCGAAGCGTTGTCTGTATTCGACGGCGAATCCCCCTGCTTACGCAGTTGATCAGCCGCTCCTGGGTTTTGACTGAAGTACTCTTGGTCTTCACGCCATCCAGCCGCCAACACGGCAAGCTCTTTTTCAGTTGGTTTCCGCCCCGTGACCAATCGAAATCCAAAGGCCAATTTATCTTCTATCTTGGCCGCCTCATGGCGAAGCATTCGTTCTCCAAGCTTGCGCGAAGCCTCGACAAACGTCACTTCATTGAGAAGGGAAAGGGCCTGCAGGGGCGTATTGGTTCGCGAACGGCTCACCGTACAGATCTCGCGATTGGGGGCATCAAACAGAAGCATCGTAGGAGGTGCGGCCGTCCGCTTCCAAACCGTATACAGTGAACGGCGATAGAGACCTTCGTCTTTATCATGTTTGTAGTTGCGCAGGTCACCGTACACGCTGGTCTCGTCCCACACGCCTTCGGGCATATAGGGGCGTACGCTAGGACCTCCAACCCGCTCGGTCAAAAGGCCACTCACACGCAGGGCCTGATCCCGCAGGATCTCTCCCGACAGGCGAAAACGTGGTCCACGCCCCAGGAGCCGATTATCGGGATCTAGTTCTACGAGCTTGCTGGCACCATGACGCCCAGAAGATTGGCGGTAGGTCGCGCTCATGACAATCAACTTTTGCAGTGCCTTCATATCCCAAGGATGTGCCATTGGTTGGCCAACGCCGGGAAGCGTCGTCGGCTCCATGAACTCGACCGCAAGCCAATCGATCAGGTCCGGATGGCTGGGCCATTCGGATTGAGAGCCAAAGTTCTCGGTTGTCTTTACAATCCCGGTCCCCATGAACCGTTCCCAGGCGCGGTTGACCCACACTCGGGCCGTAAGGGGGTTATCCCGATTCGCAATCCAGCGTGCCAAACCTAACCGATTGTTCGGAGCACCCTCCGGCAGCGAAGGAAAGACCTTGGGAAGCCCGGCCGTCACTGCATCGCCACGCTTGTCATATTGGCCACGCACCAAAACGAATGCCTCACGCGGCTTTTCGATCTCTTGCATTACCATGACCGTGGGCCAACTGGTGCGAAAGTCAGCAAGTTGCTTCTTCGACGCCGCTACTAGGTTCTCGGCTTGGCGTAGCGGCCCATCGGCATGCTCGCGATAGAACTCGGTCAGCTCAGCCCGCTGTTTTTCTGTGCGGGCACTGGGCTCGGTGGCTAGGATCGTGCGCAAGGCATCGGGAATCTGCAAACCGGCGATCGTGACCGATCCCAGTGGCAGCCCCGTCGACGAAAGCCGAAAGCGGCCAATGTTGTGTTGCCCCAGCGTTTCCTGCACAAGGCGAATTGTAATGGTTGCCCCACTGGGAACCTGCTGAGCAGCATCGGCCAAGAACATCGCTCGGCAAATCTCGCGGCGTGATGGACCATCCACTGCCCAGCCCTTCGCCTTATCCCCTGCAATCGTGTTTTTGATATCCCAGCCTGCTTGCGAATAGTCCGCTTCAGCATGTGTGAACTTGGCAACGATTGGAGCAGCCAAACTCGGGGCAGTGATTATCGCTTCCACACGCGACAGCACAAAATTACCGTTGGGATATCGCCCCAAACTTTGGTTTGGCAGGCTTGGGTCTGGAAAACACTCCAAGAGGAGCCCCGTCCATGCCCCCGGCTTCAGAGGAGCAGTGATCTCATAAACATCCTGGTTAGGATTCTCGCCACTTGCCAAGTAAGATCCATCCGCCTGCCGTGTCAGCTTGGCGGGGCTCTTGGCTTGTGCCGATTGGACGTCAAGCACGCTCCAAGGGGCGGTGTTGGCCTCCACCAGCTTGCGAAAGTCCGGTTCCCAGGCGGCAATTAGCTCTGGTAGCTTTTGCTGAACGGCCACCAAGGACTTTTCTGCATCGGCAACGGCCGCCTCATACTTGGTAAGGTCCGCCTGTTGCTGGGCAGTGGGCACCGGCAAGACTGGGTCCGTATTACGCGACTCCCCCTGCAGCGTGCCACTTTCCGCCACATTATTGAAATACGAAAAGAGTGAGTAAAACTCCCGCTGCGAAATCGGATCGTACTTGTGGTCGTGGCAACGGCAACAATTGAGCGTTAGCCCCAACCAAGTGAGCCCGGTGGTCTCTACACGATCAATCACCGTCTCTACACGCCATTCTTCAGCGATGATTCCTCCTTCGCCATTGAGCCGATGGTTACGGTTAAAGCCGGTAGCCACCTTTTGTGATAGCGTCGCATTAGGAATCATGTCGCCTGCGAGCTGTTCAATCGTGAACTGGTCGTAGGGCATGTTGGAATTGAACGCATTGATCACCCAGTCGCGCCACGGCCATTGCTGGCGTGAGCTATCAATCTGAAAGCCGTTGCTATCGGCATAGCGTGCCAGGTCCAACCACTGGATCGCCATCCGTTCGCCATAGTGCGGCGATTGCAGCAGCCGATCCACCACATGCTCGTAAGCCTGCGGCGAATCATCCTTCAAAAAGGCGTCCACCTCCTCGGGCGTGGGTGGTAGGCCGGTTAGGTCAAGCGTGACGCGGCGGATCAACGTTTCGCGGCTTGCCTCGGGTGAAAACGAAAAGCCGTTTTGCAAAAGTCGCTGCAAGATAAAGCGATCGATCGGATTGTTATACTTTGCGACCGCAGGGTCATCCGGCACAGCGGGGCGCTCCGGCCGAACAAAGGCCCAATGCCCCTGGTACTTGGCTCCTTGCTCGATCCACTGCTTCAGCAAGGCACGCTGCTTGGGCTTTAACGACTTGCCTGAATCAGGCGGCGGCATTTGCAGATCATGGTCGGTCGAATCGATCCGCTTTAGCAGTTCGCTCGCCTCGGCTTGGCTGGGGACAATCGCAACCTTGCCCGACTCGGCAGGCTGGATGGCAAAATCCCGTTGATCCAAACGCAGCCCGCCATGCCGCTGGCGCTCGTCCGGACCATGACACTGAAAACAGTTCTCCGACAGGATCGGCCGGATGTCACGATTGAACGAAATCGGTTCCTCGGCATGCACGCGCATCCCAAAACCAAAGATCAACAGGCAGCCAAGAAAGGTTAGCTTCTGCATTTTTAGAAACTTCAGAGCTAGGTGGGAGGGAAAGGCAAGGCGGGGGCACCGATCTTCGATGCACCTTCATTGTAAACACAACTCCCGCACAAATCGCCAGCGCTCCAGCAGAATCTGGGCAGATTTGAACCCCACTAGCTCAGCGATTATTTCTTTCCTTGGGACGTATGATCCTTCGCAAGCGGGATCGCGCCAGGGTATTAGGGCGATCAATCGTTCTCTTTTCCGCGTTCGTCCCAAATCTGATCCAAAATCTTCTCGTCTTCCTCCGTTAGCTCGGGAGCTTCTTCTACCAATCTTTTGCTCCCCTGCAGCCGATTCATGATCGACCAGACTTGATGCAAAGAATGTTCATAGGCAGCCCCGGCCTGTCCTTGGTGCCGAGCAACCTCTGATTTGAAATTGTCGTAGTCGGTTTCCTCGGCCAGCCCAGCTGCTACCAGCTTCCAAGCCGACTTCTGCACGAACAGGCGAAATGCGTAATCGGTCCCGCGTGTTGTTTGGATATTGCAATCACCAAGCAGATCGGGAAATCGCTTTTTCAAAGCCAAAAGATGATCTCGAACACGCGCGCGGACCATGATGCGATCAGGATCGACCGGCTGGCCGTACTTTCCATTCCCTTGGCGAGCACTGACCACACTGAAGAATCCGTGTCTCGTGAAGATCCACATGCATTGCTTTCTTTGTTAGGCTTCAATCCGCTTAGCCGGCCAGAATTGCCGCCAGCCGGTCGAGGTTCTGCTCGTTAGCACCCTCGCAAATCGGCCGCAACCGATCGGCAACCGCTGCACTCTCAAACTCTTGATCCCAGGTCAAGTGCGTTTGATCACCGCGAGCGGTCAATGTCACGGTAAGCGTGAACCAAGGTGCTGCAACATGCTCAATCACAATCTTGGAATCGGGCTGAATCTCTTGAAAAAGGCACTCATTGTGATAATTGACGCCGTCGGGTCCGTGCATCACGAAGACCCATTTGCCCCCCGGCCGAAATTCAAACAGCTCAAACGTGTTCGTGAAGCCGCTTGGTCCCCACCATTTTGCTAAACGATCTGGATTCTCCAATGCCGCAAACACCGCTCGCGGACTGGCTGACAATAACCGCTGGGTACTAAGCGTAGCACTTGCGTCGTTCGCTGCAGACATCGGCAACTCCTGCCAAGAATATGAATATGGACCAGCTATTGGCCTACATCAAAACAGCGATGTAAGCATCCAAGAAGGCGATCTCCGTCGCTTAGCTGGCACCGAGAAACGATACAGCCGCTTGTGCTTCCATGCCAACACAAGCGGCTGCTTAACCGATTTTCGACAGACTCTATTGCTGCTCTTTGGGTTCTTCCAAATGGACCAGCAGCCATTGCTGGGTTTGGCCATCCTCAAAATGGAGCAAAGCAGGAGCCGAATCCTTGGTGAGGTTTTCAATACCCGTTTCTACAATCGGATACTTCTTGTCCTGCACCGTCCAAGCGACGCGTTGGCTCTTCTTATCTGCCATTCCTTCCAGAGCTTGGGTCTGGCCTGTGGCAATATTCTTCAGCGTGCCAGAGATCTCTCCCTGCTTGCTGATAGCCAGCTGCATGTAGAGTGTAGGATCAGGGCCAGTTGCTTGACCATCTTGCGTTAATGCAAAGACTCCCAGCGACAACCACTCACTATCCTTAGCATCCCCTTGGGGAGCACTGGCTGCGATGTCGGCCGCTTGCTGAGCGTACTCATCCGAGGTCGCAACCGCTTGGTCACCGTTATAAACCTGGCCATTGTCGTAATAGACCTCTTCTCCATAACTATAAGCAGCAGGTTCGGACCAGCCACCTCCAACCCAGGCCCCTACAGCTGCCCAAGTCGCCCAGCGATAGGGACGATTGATACGCCAAGCGGCCCAGTTCGGATGGTCTGTCCAAAAGTCGAGGCGTGGATGGTTTTCTTGCACTTGATTGCGAACTTCATCGCGACGTTGCTCACGATTACCTTGCCATTCCTGGCGGTTATCAATTCGCCCTGCCCGATTGTCCGAAACATTTTGCCGACGCTCGCCACTTGCCACACCGGGACGAGTGGCATTGGCGCCAGGCAGTCGATTGCTCGCTACTGGAAGCTGGCCAGGTCGCCCCTCATTGCGCAGGAAATCACCTGCGGCTCCACCAGCACCAGGACGTAGGCCATTGTTGCCCGCAATGGCACCCGTCGATGGACGTGGCATATCTAGGAACTTATCCAGCTGACCTGCCGATGGTCGCCCACCAACGCCACCGCCAACTCCTCCGGGAAGTGCGTTGCCTGGAACACCACCGGGGCGACCTACTCCGCCTGGATTAGGTCGTGTAGCGCCACCAACGCCCGGATTGGGTCGCGCGCCACCCGCGCCTGGATTGGGACGCTGCGCCGGCATGCCCCCCATGTTTCCACCACCGAACGAAGGCGAGTGTCCCATGCCGCCAGAGGGACGGGCCATCCCGCCTCCACCACCGCCACCACGAGCCATTCCTCCACCACCGCCGCCTCCACGACCGCCGCCACCTGGGCCACGGCCATGCACCTGATATCCAATAAGAAGTACGGCCATCAACAACACGCTTGGAATAATATAAAGTCGCTTCATGGCAAACCTATTTTTAGTTGTAGTTGTTTGTGAACGGTGTCAATAAACCCGAACCTGACTGAGAGCCTACTCCGGATTACGAACGACGGTTACCGCAGAAATATTAGGAAGTAGTTCACCACCGGCCGTACGTTCAATGGTTTCCCAGGTGAAGGAGTCCTTATCGACCGGCTTCATCACATTGACCATCGTGGCAAGGCGACCATCGGGAAGCACTCCACGATTACTGATGTACCAGCGATCTCCCTTCTTCTTCCAGGTTGCCTCGGCAAAGCCACCGTTGGAATCAAAGGTCCAAGAGCGAATCGACTTGGCAGCGGGATCCCAGCCAATGATTTGCATCCCTGAAGTGTCAATCTGATCACCCACCACAATGGAAAACGACCGTACCAAGAAGTTTTGGTTCTTCGCCCATTTGCATTCGGTTTGAATCTGCACCCCTTCATCTTGATCACCCCAACTACCAACCATCCACTCCAGCACCTTCAGATGCTCATAGTGAGAGGGAATTTCGATCTTGGCATCATCGGTGATTCGGTCGAGCAACCACTGTCCATCACGCTTTACATAAATCGCGGTGTAGTCGACCACTTCGGGCTCGGCCTTCGGAACCACCAACTGCGAAATCCCTCGCTCCAAAGCCACATTGGGGGAGATAAGCTGAATCGACTCTGTGGTAACCGAAAGCTTTAGTTCCGGCTGACCTTTAAAGTACTCCGCAAACTGCTTGCCGATCGCCTCTCGCCCCACCACTTCTTCACCAGTGGTTCGGTTGAGATAAACGGCCTCAGGCGACCACAGCTTTGCCAAAGCCGCGGCGTCACGCTTATTGAAAGCGTCTACATATCCCTTTACTACTTTGCTAACCGCTTCTACTTCTGGTGAAGCAGGCGCTGCCGGCTCATCACCCCACAATTGGCCTGTAGCCAGTGTGAACAACAAGATCAAAGAAAGTGAAATTCGTTTCATGTAAGCGATTCCTTCTATGGAGGTAAAGAGAGGGGCTCCCTAGCCCCTCTCGATTAGCGACACACTAGCATTACTTCTTCTGCTCAATCGTGATCTTGCGAATCTTCCCGGTGAACTTGTTGTTTCCTTCTTCATAGTCGGTGCTAACAGGTGTCTCACCATCCATGCCCACATCGGCCCCCTCATCCACCGAAAGCGCAAAGCCCTGGGTTTCCTCCAGGCGACCTTCCGCCACCTTTTTTCCATTCACTAGCAGGCTGCACGCACCTCCCTTGCCAGGACCGCCGCCATCGTAGGCAAACTCAAATTCGATGGTCGCTTTTCCTTCCGGCAATGGCTCCTTTCCGGCAATCTTGGTGAACTTCAAGCCGAGGAAGTTATAGGTGTAGCAAGGCTTCCCTTCGTGAACATATAAGCTCCAACCACCAAACCGTCCCGCTTGGGCGATCAGCACGCCATTTGCGCCCCCCTTGGGAACATCTACTTCGGCCGTGATCGAGTGGCTTTGACTTTTGAGGTTGATAAAGACGTTTTCGGACATCCCTACCATTCCATCAAAAACCGTCAACGAGCGTCGGCCTGCCATCAGGTCAGGGCGTCCCACCAAAGCAGCATTCAGCCGTTCTAAGGTGCGATCATCCAGCGGCAGCACGTTGTACTTTTCCGCTTCCTTCAAAAACAAGGCTTGCATCTCTTTCAGCTTGGCCGGCTCTTTGTCAGCCAGGTCATTCGCAGCACTAAAATCTTCCGCCACGTGATACAGTTCCCACTTATCTTCTAACAGAGGGTGCCGCACCTTGTACTCCCAAGCAGCGCGGTGCACTGTATGGGCCAGCCAGCCATCGTGATAGATGCCTCGATTGCCAAAGATCTCAAAGTACTGCGTCTTATGCGTGCTAGGAGCCTTCGGCTTGGCAAACGAATAAAGCATGCTCACTCCTTCAATCGGAGATTGCACATTGCCGTTGACCGATTTCGGTTCAGGCAGTTTGGCTGCCTCAAGAATCGTTGGAGCAACATCAATCACATGGTGCCACTGCGAACGGACCTCCCCCTTGGCCGCAATGCCCTTGGGCCAATGGATCACCATCCCGTTACGCGTCCCACCATAACTTCCCGCAACTTGCTTGGTCCAAGTGAACGGAGTATCCCCTGCCACTGCCCAACCGGCGGCATAGTGGCCGTACGATTGCGGGCCACCCAGATCGTCATAATGCTTGAGCATATCGGCGACGGTCTCAGGAACACCATTGAAATACGTCATTTCATTGAACAGGCCATTCATCGTCCCTTCACCACTTGCGCCATTGTCTCCCACGATGTAGAAGATCAGCGTGTTGTCGAGCTGTCCCAGATCTTCAATCGCTGCAATGAGACGCCCCACTTCGTAGTCAGCATACTCGCCAAAGCCCGCGAACACTTCCATTTGCCGGGTAAACAGCTTCTTTTCATCCGCGCTCAGCGTATCCCAGTCCTTGATGGCTTCTGGTTTCGGGGCCAGTTTTGTTCCTGGCGGAACAACCCCCAGCTTGATCTGTCGAGCCAAAGTCTCTTCACGCAGCTTGTCCCAACCTTGGTCAAACTTGCCCTTGTATTTGGCAATCCACTCTTTGGGAACATGGTGCGGCGCATGGGTCGCCCCGGGCGCAAAGTAAGTGAAGAACGGCTTGTCAGGCGTGAGCGACTTTTGATAGCCGGTCCACTTAATTGCCTGATCAGCCAAGTCGGTCATCAGGTGATAACCAGGAGTCTTTGGAACTTCGATCTTGGTCAAACCGTCATAAAGCCCCGGTGACCACTGATTGGCCTCTCCACCAATAAACCCATAGAACTTGTCAAAGCCAGAACGCGTCGGCCAGCGATCCGTAGGACCGGCGGGGCTCACTTCCCAGGCTGCGGTCTCGTGCGACTTGCCAAAGGCAGCCGTGCTATAGCCGTTGAGTCGCAAGATTTCTGCCAGCGGGGTAATGCTGTTGGGACGCTGCCCCGTTTGGCCCGGAAAGGCTGTCGCCGTTTCCGTGATCGAACCCATGTTTCCCATGTGATGGTTACGACCACTCAGCAACGCCGCACGAGTCGGTGAACAAAGCGCGGTCGTGTGAAACTGGTTGTACTTCAGCCCTCCGCGTGAAACACGTTCAAGCGTCGGCATTTGAATCGGGCCGCCAAACGCGCTCGATTGCCCAAACCCCATGTCGTCGATCAAAACGATCAGTACGTTTGGCGCACCAGCAGGTGCCTTCACCTCAAAGCGCGGAGGTGGTTTGACATTGCGCGCATCAAGCTCCGTTATCGGTGCGAGCTTTGGCTCGGCCAGCGGCAATACCGTTCGATCCAAAGTATCGGCCGCTTGAGCAGTGATCGCCGCCCACAGCGTTAAACAACAACTGATTCCCAACCACCAAATTCTACGTTGCATGGATCGCTTTCTCGAAAGTGCGCAAATGAATTAGCAGTCCGATGTGCCAAAATCGCACAGAAGTGTGCGATACGTGTGACATCCGTGATCACGGAGAGAGCGATTATAGCGGTCTCGTTTTCGCGTCGCGAATCAAAAGCAACTGATATGCCAAAATTGGCTAAAGCCAAAGATGCGGAGCCACCTTGGCAAGATAAATTGCCCGAGAGTTTTTCGCGGTTATCTCAAAAAACAGGGCTTCTCTTTCAAACCGTAGTGATCATTCCAACTACAGTTAAAAGCCAACGGCTAGAGAACCCCAGCAAGCCGTACCGGTCGCGAAGGGTAGGCAAAAGATTGTGAAATTATTAACAAACCAATCACATTAAGAAGCGGCCCCTTGAATGAACGCACGGCGTACCACAAGACGCCGGCCTAGCCGTTTACTTGCCCGGCGAAGCTGGGGGCAGGTGCGGTGCCAAAGGAACAGCGTGGTAATACCAAGTCAGCCCCTCTTTTTTTCCGTCTAAAGAATGGGTTTTCGATTGCAGGCTGCCCCGCTCGGCCAGCGTCCGCAACAAGTGAGCTGTGACCACCTGCTTGCCATCCACCTTTCGCACGGCCAACGAAATCGAGAGGTCGACATATCCTGGTCCTGCTGCATCCGCAATTTGCAAGTCAATCGAATCGAGGGGCCCCAGCCTCCCTTCGTCTTCTAGGGTCAAGGTGACCGTCACCCGACCTGTCTTGTGGTCGGTAGCTTTCACCTCATACTTCAGCTTGAGCTCCTCCTTGGTCTCCCCCAGCTCAAACCCAATGGCCCATGCCCAGTTAGCAGCCAAGATGCATGCCACAAACGCCAGCCCCGCCAAACAGACCTTCCGAAAACCCATGGCACGCCTCCTCATTTACAAACGGCAACAAAACCCCATTAACTAGACGAACACCCGTCTCTTTCGTTTCAAACAATCCGCCACAAAGGCATTTTTCTCGCATCCCTACGATTCACCAATACTCATTGCACCTGCATTCTCACGGCGTGGCATCAGCCGGTTACTTACAGCAAGTGCGAGCATTTTTAGCCCATTTCAAGCCTCCTCCGTGCTCCTCTTCGGTAAATGAAAGCCAAAGCATTGACCCTCAAGCGTGGCAGGGCTAGAAAATGGCGTGAGACCTTACCCGACAATCGCCACCGTGCTTCCTTGCCGCATGCAATTTATTCGCCTAATAACACCCCAGCGGGTGCTGATGTTCATGACGGGCTTCCTCATCATGAAGGTGACCATCGGCGTCGTTCTGAATTATCGCCACTACCTTCCCCCTGACTTTGCGAACGAATTCTTGGAGGGCCGAGAGTCGTATTTCTTCGGAAGCTATCAGTGGGCCTTTTACGCTCACCTTCTATCGGGCCCCATCTCGCTGGTACTTGGCCTCCTCCTCGTTAACGACCCATTCCGCAAGACTTTTCCCGGCTGGCATCGTGCGCTGGGGCGAGTGCAGGTACTAAATGTCTTATTGCTTGTCGCCCCGAGTGGCTTTTGGATGGCCCTGTTTGCCCGGCCGCAACCTGTTGCCAGCCTGGGGTTTGCCACCCTGGCGATCCTCACGGCAACCTCTGTGACGCTCGGCTGGAGAACCGCCGTCAAGCGCCAGTTTGCCACTCATCGCATCTGGATGTGGCGAACCTACATGCTGCTCGGCTCTGCGGTGGTGATCCGCATGATCGGTGGCCTGGCATTGGTGACAGACACGCAGGCCGAATGGATTTATCCCGTCTCCGCCTGGGCCAGCTGGCTACTTCCCTTAGCAGGCTATGAACTTTATCGCCATTTCATCTGGGGAACAAAAGCTCCTGCGGTCTAATGGGAGAGGATCGCCTTACTCTTATAATTATCTTTTCCTGCGATGCTAAGCATCGCTTGCCGGTCCTCTTTCGCAAGTTCAGCCGGAAAGACCTGAGTGGATCCGTCACAGAAAGTGAAGTGAATCTGTAAGCCATGGGTCGCGGGAAGTTCGCGGCCAACCGCCAGGAACAAAGCTTCGTCGGCATCTTTGGGGGCCATCCATATCACTCCCTTTTCCTTGGGCACTTCGATAAGGATGACAGTACGCGAAGGACCATCGCCAATCTCTGACATCGTTTTCGATTTCCCGGGTTGCATACAACTTCCCGGGCTGACCACGGCCAGATAGGTTGTAAGGTTTTCCGCATAGTGACTTTCAGGACATCGAAAGACCTCAGGCATGGACTTCCACGCCTGCATATTCATTTCATCGTCCCATGGCTTGTCCAAATCAATTGACTCGTAAAGTCGTTCTTGCTCTAAAAAAGGCAACAAAAGCGTCCGCCAGCTATGCAGCGGCTTGCCTTCGGCATCCACCGTATAGGCCGGTGGAAAGGATTGGTAGGTCTCGTGGTAGTTCTGCAGCGCACAAGCCAATTTGCCGGTGGTTGTTTTTGCAGGATGATGCACGTCCCACAGAGGTCGACCCTCGTCGCATAGGCAGTAGCAAAACGGCAATAACGAGGAGACTAAATCCTGCCGCAAAAACATTAAGAAGCCACGAGCCCCAACTCATCCTAGGACCCACCCCAGGACTCATCTCCTGCGGCGGCGTATACGGATTCTCTGCCATCGCCTATGCCCCTTAAGTTATCTCGATCTATTGGGCAGCACTTTGCTTACCCATGCCCTGGCCTGAAGCAAGGCTAATGTTCAGCGCGCTCAAGCGTCAACGTTTTAGCTAACGCAGCTATTCCCACTTATCATTTCCTGCAATGCTGACCATCGCCTTCCGACCCTTTTCAGCATAGTCGCGAGGAAACTGATTAACTGTCGCATCGCAGAAAGTGAAAATATTTGCCGAACGATGGGAAGACGGAAGCTTAGTCCCCATCGCCAGGAACTGGTCAAGGTTTGCATCCTGGGGAGACATCCAGATCACCCCTTGCTCTTCGGAGACGTCGATCATCAATACCGTCTTACTTGCACCGTCCGTAAAATCAGATAATGAAGCCGATTCTCTAGGTTGCAAACAACTTCCCGGAGCAACAACTGCCAAATAGGTGGTGCGATTGCCTGAATCTCGATGAACGGAACAGCGATAGACTTGGGGAGTAGACTTCCAAGCGTGTAAATTGACCTCATCATCCCAGGGCTTAGTCAGGTCAATAGAATCATAAAGTGCTTGCTCGTTCAAATACGGCAGAATGAGCGTTCGCCAGCTATGCAGCGGCTTGCCTTCAGTATCCACTGTATAAGCCGGCGGAAAAGCCTGGTACTGATCGTGATACGACTGCATCGCCAAAGCAATCTGACGGCAATTCCTCTGGCAACTCGATTCCTGTTTCGCCCTTTGACTCGGACCTCGGCTAAAAACAGGGATTAACAAAGGTGCAGCAAAAATCGCAATAAGAACAGCGGCAACAATGCCATCTCGCCCTATCCAAGGCGATGGCGGCAGACTCTCCTCCTGCGGCGGCGTATACGGATTCTCTGCCATCGCCTATGCCCACCTTGGTTGCCCGCTTCTTTGAAAATCACGTACTGGTGTTTCCCTTGCCCTCAGCAAGTCTAACGGACCACGCGGGAATGAGTCAACGTTTTTAATGCTGGAACGTTGCTTGTTCACTTAGCGATCAGACGGATTGTCTTCTGCCGAGATGGTAATCAGCCGCCGTCTTAAAGCCGATGAACAATCAGTGCGAAACGTGCGCACTAACCCATCGCAAAAAACCACCTCCAGACAATCACCGTGAGACAACTTGGAATCTGGGCCTATCGCCAAGAATCGCTCTTCATCCGTATCGTAAGGCGCCATCCAAGGGACGGCCTGATCAGTCGGAACTTCAATCACCAACACGGTTTCATTTTGCGGGTCGGTAACCTTAGAAAAACTTCGACAAGTTGCCTGGTAAAAACATCCCTGGGGACTTTGAATGACCTGGTAGGTTGTTAGGTTCTTGCCCACGCCGCACTGGTACACAGACACGCTTTTCTGAAAGGCTTGCTGATTGACGGGATGATTCCAGGGTTTAGTTAGGTCAATAGAATCATACAGTTCTTTCTGCTCCAAATAGGGTAACAGCAGTGTCCGCCAGCTATGCAGCGGTTTTCCCTCCGCATCCACCGTGTAGGCCGGCGGTAAACACCGATACTGGTCGTGGTAGCTGTGCAGAGCAATTTGTATCTGTCGTAACTTGTTTTCACACGAATGCAGCCTACCCACATAATAGGGCCGGTGAATCAGAGGCAGAAAGTATAGCCCCAACAACCCACCGATTGCTCCGAGCGCTACCAAGGGTGCCGCGATGCTCCAAAATCGGCTGCCGCGCTGGTTTTGCGATGCACCATTTACTTCCACAGGTGGCAAATACGGATTTTCGGACATCGCTTTGCCCCGTCGAATTCGATCCATGGATTAGATAGCACTGGTGCATGCCCCATCTCCCTGCCCTCGGCAAGTCAAACGCCCAACGCGTTCAAACTTCAACATTCTATCTAACACAACTATTCCCACGTGTCATTTTCCGCGATGCTGACCATCGCCCTTCGATCTTTATCATCAGAGTGAGCGCTAAGTCGCATCACCCTGCCATCACAACAGGCCGCTGAAACTGCCGAACGATGGGGAGGAGCGAGTTTGCTGCCAATCGCCAAAAACAGTGTAAGATCTGCATCTTGCGGAGACATCCAAACCACTCCTTCCCTTTTGGATACCTCGACTATCACAATAGTACTGCCAGCACCGTCTTTTATGTCGGAAAACGAGGCCGATTTTTTAGGCTGAATACAACTCCCCGGAGCAACAATAGCCAAATACGTTGTGTGATCGGCCACATCTTGATTTTCAGGGCAACGATAGACTGCAGGCATAGAATTCCAAAACCGCCTATTCACTTCATCATCCCATGGCTTAGTCAGGTCTAGGGAATCGTAGAGTGACTGCTCGTTCAAATACGGCAATAGGAGCACCCGCCAGCTATGCAGCGGCCTGCCATTAGAATCCACCGTATAGGCCGGCGGAAAAACCTGGTACTGATCGTGATATGCCCCCATCGCTAAGGCAATCTGGCGACAGTTGCTGTGACACGACAACTCTCGCGATACATGAGCCGGAATAAAACAAATCGGCACGTTTAATGCGACCAGTAGCAGAACGGCAATCATCGCAATAAAGATCACAGCGCCAGCGGAAGCACTTGCTTTACGAGGCGATGGCGGCAGACTCATCTCCTTCGGCGGCGTATACGGATTCTCTGCCATCGCCGCTGCCCCTCAAAGACGACCACGATGATGTAAGCAGTAAAATATTACTTACTATCTCCACCGTGATTTTAACCCTCGCCATGGTGCGAAGCAAATTTTAAAAGCATCATCCCCACCAGCATTTATCGGGGTTCCACTCGGTCCCCTGCCGCAATCGTGATCATGGCATGGATGTCCCGTGAATCTCCATTAGAAAAGTGGTGAACCCCGCAACCGCAAAACGCAATGTGAAACCAGAAAGCATGTGGCTTCTTGGAGTTTTTGTGATTCGCCACAAGCTGAGCTTCATCCACATCTTGTGGTGCCATCCAAGGAACCGCCTGATCACTTAGTACCTCGACCAGCATAATCGTATCATGATGGGAATCGGTGATATCCGAAAAGCTTCGGCAATTCGACTGATAAAAGCATCCTTCGAGACTAGAGACCACTTGATACGTCGTCAGGTTCCCGCGCTTTTCACACTGATAGCAAGCCACTTCCTTAGCGAATGCCTGCTGATTGACCGGATGATTCCAGGGCTTGCTCAGATCGATGGAATCGTAAAGCTCCTGCTCCCCTTCGATAAACGGCAAAAGCAGCGTCCGCCAACTATGCAGCGGCTTCCCTTCGGCATCGATTGTGTAAGCAGGCGGTAACGACTGATACTTGTCGTGATAACTCTGCAATGCAATAGCGATCTGCCGAAGGTTGGTGCTGCAGCGATCACTCTTTGTAAGCACGTAGTGCCGAGTCACTGCCGGCAGCACGCACATCCCCAGAATAGCCCCAATCAAAAGAAGCAAGATCGATGTCACCACGATCTTCGTGATCGTCGTCTTTCTCGGCTTCGGTAAATCCGCTCCGCTCTCAGTGGGTGGCAAATACGGATTCTCGGGCATGGGCTGTTCTCAATCCGGCCAAAGCCAACTTCTCAGGCAATCAAAAATGACCGCCTCTTTCACCCCAGCTTACTCCTGCCCTCCGCCGCACGCCACCGCGAGCACCACAATCCCTCTCCCCTGCCGGCCGTGTTCTTCCGTGTACCAACCTTCCTTCTCCTTCGAAAATCCCTACCGCACAAACAAGTGCATGTACCGCTTCCCATCGGCCCCCATCACCCAGGCCGCACCTGCATAGGTGTAATTGTCATAGGTGCAGCATGTTCCCCAGCCCCAAGAAGGCTCCAGCGCCCCACAGCCCGCCGATGTCGCGGTCGTCCCTGCTGGCACATACGCAAAGTCACTTGCCAAGTGCGCCTCAATAAAACTGGCGGCCCGTATCTTGGCACAAGTCCTGGCCGCTTGATTGAGTTGTGGATCGGGCAGAGAACGGCGCCAAGCCCCGCTTGGCTCGCGCAGCATTCACTTCCGCTAGCGCATCCTCCACGCCATTTACCGTGGCAGCTTTCTCCACAGCGGGGGTCGCACTTTTCGCCGCTACGCTAGGTACTGCTGCGGATGCCGCAGGCGCAGCTACGGCCGGAGCAGCCGTTCCCCCCATCGATTGCCGAGACCGCCGCACGGGCCCTGCTTCCAAGTCGGTTACTACTGCAAAGAAAACGAAAGCCGCCATTAACACATATCGCATCGGAAGTCCCTCACGCCGGTTTCCAGAAGATCGCCTGAGCCCCTAAATCTTGGAAGAAATAAGCAGCCGCAGCAACCCGCCACCCCGTCGCGTCGAACCTCATCACCCGTCGGGGGCCATCCCCCCTAAGCCCCTCCGCTGCTTGGAACGCAAGCCAAATCTTGACAAAGCCAATTATGTCCATTATTCTAGACACATGGACAACACCAAAGCAGTGGACGCCTTTGCGGCGCTTTCCCAGGAGACAAGGCTCTCAGCTTTACGAGCGTTGGTGGAACATGGCCGCACCGGATTGCCCGCTGGCGATTTGGCGGATCGGCTGGCCGTGCCACATAACACACTTTCGTTCCATCTGTCGCACTTAGAGCGTGCAGGGTTAGTCGCTTCTCGGCGCAATGGCCGCCAAGTGATCTATGTCGCCAATATTGACGCGTTGCAAAGCCTAGGCGAATTCTTGCTGGCCAATTGCTGCATTCGCGAAAGTGCGGAAGCGCGTTGCTCTCCCAAATCGGAAGGGGCTTGCTCATGAAGTGCCTGCACACCACTTTGGCAGACCGTTTGATCCGCCCTATTTGTGCAACAAACAATTACCGACGGTGAACAACTATTTAACAAGGATGACTCACATGTCCAAGATTCAAGTTTACGATCCTGCACTCTGTTGCAGCACCGGCATTTGCGGCGTGGACGTTGACCAGGAAAAGGTCACGTTTGCCGCCAATGTCGATTGGCTGAAAAACCAAGGCGGACAGATTGAACGTTTCAATCTTGCGCAGCAACCGATGGCTTTTGCTGAGAACGCTGTTGTAAAAAGCTTTCTGGAAAGGTCGGGCGCGGAAGCACTGCCGTTGGTTTTGGTCGATGGTGAAGTAGCCTTGGCGGGCCGTTATCCCCATCGCACGGAATTAGCAAAGTGGGCCAAGATCAGCACCCCTTCGCTTGACATCGTTCAAAGCGGCGGTTGTTGCAGTGGCAAGCGCAGTTGCTAAATCTAAGTTCGCAAGGGAATCAAACATGATGAAGTTTCTCGACCAACTACCCAACTTTCTCTTCTTTACGGGGAAGGGTGGAGTCGGCAAAACTTCACTGGCATGTGCCACGGCCGTTCAACTTGCGGACGCCGGCAAGCGTGTGCTTCTGGTTAGCACAGATCCCGCCTCCAATGTTGGGCAAGTTTTTGGAGTGACCATCGGTAACAAGGTCACGCCATTCGAGTCGGTGCCAAGGCTGTCCGGCTTAGAAATCGATCCACAAGCTGCCGCGCAAATCTACCGCGACAAGATTGTCGGGCCAGTTCGCGGAGTTCTGCCAGAAACCGTGGTCAAAAGCATCGAAGAACAACTATCAGGTGCTTGCACGACAGAGATTGCCGCTTTCGATGAATTCACCGCACTACTGACCGACGCGGCAATCCTCCAAAACTACGATCACGTCATCTTCGACACGGCGCCAACGGGGCATACCATTCGTCTATTGCAGCTACCTGGGGCGTGGAGCGGTTTTCTGGAGGAAGGCAAGGGCGACGCATCCTGCCTAGGTCCGCTCGCTGGCTTGGAAAAACAACGAGAACAGTATAAATCCGCCGTAGATGCCTTGTCGGATCCTAATCGCACACGACTGATACTCGTGACCCGCGCCCAAGCCTCTTCACTGCGCGAAGCCAATCGCACCCATGAAGAATTGTCCGCGATAGGATTTAAACGGCAGTATCTAGTGGTGAATGGTGTGCTGGCCGAAGCCGATACCAAAGATGATCCATTGGCATTGGCTGTGTGGCGACGGGAGCAGGCCGCTCTAGCTGCCATGCCTGATGCGTTACGAACTCTGCCGATCGATCATGTCTCGCTGAAGTCGTTCAATCTGGTGGGGCTGCCTGCCCTGCGCCAACTTTTGATCGAGGGACGAGTTGCTCCCGAGGGAGTTGTTGTCACGCTGCCCAAACTGCAAGCTCCCGATCTTGCCACACTGGTTGATAGCCTCGTGGGCGAAGGACACGGCTTAATCATGCTCATGGGAAAGGGAGGCGTCGGCAAAACAACGATGGCTGCGGCCGTAGCTGTCGAATTGGCCAGCCGTGGATTTCCGGTCCACCTCACCACCTCCGATCCCGCCGCACATCTTGCCGAAACGTTGGAGGGCTCCCTGGAAAACCTGGCAGTGAGCCGGATAGAGCCTCATGGCGAAACCGAACGTTATCGCCAGCACGTCATGGAAACCAAAGGGAAGGATCTAGATGCCCAAGGCAAAGCACTTCTGGAAGAAGACTTGCGCTCGCCTTGCACCGAAGAAATTGCCGTATTCCAAGCGTTTTCACGGATTATCCGTGAAGCAGGAAAGAAGTTCGTTGTGATGGATACCGCCCCGACCGGCCACACCTTGCTATTGCTCGATGCGACGGGAGCCTATCACCGCGAAACAGCACGACAACTGGGTGCCAGCGGCATACATTTCACCACCCCCATGATGCAGTTGCAGGACGCCAGTCAAACCAAAGTCCTGATCGTTACCTTGGCTGAAAACACACCGGTTCTAGAAGCCGCCAACCTGCAAAGCGATCTTCGCCGCGCAAATATTGAACCTTGGGCCTGGATCATCAACAACAGCCTGGCGATGGCAAATCCTACGTCAGCACTTATGCGCCAACGTGCGTCAAATGAACTGGCCCAGATCGCGGCCGTAACGACCCTGCATGCCAAGCGTTGGGCTGTCGTTCCGTTGCAGGCAGAAGAACCTATCGGCGTCGAACGGCTGAAGAAGCTCGCACGGCATTCCGTCGGTTAAAACTCCTTGCTTCATGGCAAGCCAGCAATCAGGGCAAATCGTCCGACATTACCCTCGCAATTGCCGTGAGGCCAACAGGATTTAAACCTGTAACCTTCTGCACCCCATGCAGGCATGCTATTCCGTTATCACTTTTCAAGTCCTTCTGACACGACGAAAAAACATGCTGTTTGGCAACGACCAACTCTTTTTTCTGGTACGGTCTGCAAAGCTGGGGAAACTTGCACTGCCCCCGGTGCTTGAGCAATTGCGCGAATGGATCCACCAGGAATTCGGCGTCCACGTCGTTCATATTGTCTTCGATCAAGTCGAAATTGGACCATCCACAGGCCGCCCACGCCTCAATGTCATTCTCGAAACAGATGCCGATTACAACTCTTGGAAAGAGAATGCCTGTACTATTCGGCCCGATGTCAGTTGCCGCGTTCTTTCGCAGTTCAAAAAACTTGCAAGCGCAAGTCCGGAACCTTATGACACGAACAACCTGTTTTTGACTCTCGATAATTTTTCGGCGGAATGCCTCGGTCGCGCATGCAACGCATTTTTGAGGGCTGATGCCAATCAAATTGTTCAAGACTTTGCGGCCATTCCAATCTGGGCAATTAACGGCTTCTCTCGAGACCTCGTGGTGTTTCTAAACACCAACGACGACATTAAACACAATCAAAGGAACGGCAACTGTTCAAAAATCTCAAAGCAATGCTTTGATGCCGTTAAAAGGTACGACGAATTCGACTACCTTTCCGACGCGTCATTCCGGCTGAACTTTGACAGCAAAGAAAACCTCGACAAAAACTATTCGGGCAGCCTATTCTACTACTGGCGGTAACCAAGTCCCTCCAGCAAACCTCCCCGCAGGTCAGGTTTTAACCCGATAACACCATCCGCTTCCCATCACCAAGCACGCAGCGAACCGCGTTCGCAGCCATCGCCCCCTATCCTGCCTTACACTCCCGCCCTTCACTTTCGTGCTTTTCGTGCCTTTCGTGGTTAACTCTTTTCTCTCCCCGTCAAAAACACAGATTAGCCATGATTTGCACCTACTCAATATATTGACAACCTGACGCACCAAGCCGAATCCCCATGGCGGCGAGTCCTTCAAATTCGCGTACCAAAATGCCCAAGCTGCTTTTTCATCACAGTTCAGCAGCACCCTACGGCCAATCCTCTGGCCATTCAATGACATCGCTGAGAGTCGCTTCATAACGATCCTCGTCGGTCGTGATGCAACTTGCACACTGTACCGCAAGTCGCAGAAAACCTCCCTTCCTGATTGGCTGACCACCAACTGCCATGTGCTGAACGGACGTAGTCCGCTGCTTTGCTGCAATTTGCGTGAGCGTCATTTGAACGGTCAGTGTGGCGGAACAAATCGCAGCAAGAGGAATCTGATGATCGTGCAGATCCTCTGCCAACCAAGCATGGAGCTCTCCCGCGATGTGCAGCGGCTCAATTCGTTTGCCGTTGAAAGTACAAGTCGCCGCTATCGTATCGATCACGAGGACTCCTGATCCTAACGCAGCCAATCCTTGATACGAGTTCATGATTCTCCAACCACGAAACATTTGGCAGAGCGTATCCGCAGCATGATTCAGTCGCTTTCGACGCATACCAATTCCCGTTCACCTTAGGCAATGGCTTCCCTATAAGCCAACCAAGTCCGCAAAAAACAATCCGGCTGGGGCGGCCCCTCCCACTCGGCCGGCGCAACCGTTGCTGCTGGATCCAGTTCGCAGCAGTCACGAAGCAATTCAAAGAACCCGGCAATTTGAGCCAATCCCCATTCCTGCCCCATCCGGTAATCCAGCTCCACACAATCCTGCCATACGAAGACGCCTAATACAGGTAACACAACCCCGGCGGCCACAATACCTTCAATGCAATGATGAAATGGCTCAGCATCTTCTTCCGCGACAAGTTTGGCTGCATCTGGAACGGAGTCGACCAAAACCGATTCCTCGGTTGTACGAATCCAAAACTCAAAGGATTGCCTGCCAATCGTGAACGTCGGCGAAGCATTGCGTAGATGGCGGACACACCACCCGGCGAAAGCCTGGCCACCTCAATACCGGGAAGAGACCCATCATCAGTATCAAAACACTTTATTACATTCGTCCAAAGATCATTCATAACGCTGATGAGCTACCTCCCCGCAGGTCCGGTTTTAACCCGATAACACCATCCGCTTCGCATCACCAAGCAATCAACCAACTTAATCCAACTCCGCCTTGCACCAGCGGCGGTAAGCCATCGCGATGGCTGCCAAGCTCGCTACGGCCAGGACCAATGCAATCACAACATTCAGTTCAACACCGATACGGCCGCTAATCCATAGAACCCAGATCACCATCGCAAAGAATGGACAGAATGCGTACGAGATACTTGCCGCCAGCCCTCGTCGTTTCAAAAGCCAGTTACCCATCATGGCGTACATGCAAAGTTGGCCCACCCCTGTACCTAAAATGAACAGGAAAGCGTTTTTGGCTTCCAGCAGTTCCGGCGCCAAAATGGCTGCGGCAATTCCCATAAACAGAATGCCTCCGTTCCAGCACTGGACGATGTCCCACAACAGCGCCAGGCCAAGCTCGCAAACGAAATCCTGTCGCGTTCGCGGCCGTAATGATTCATACCCCAGGCGCTGAAGACGCATGAACCAGGAAATCCAAGTATTAAACGGATTCGTCATGATCATCACGGACATGATCACCACACTGTCCCGAGCTGGACTTTCCAGTCCCAACCATCGTGGGACAAACACCAGAAGCGGAATAACGGCAAGCGAGATCAAGATCTGCAGCCCCACGGAGACGAACGCTGGCGTCGGGCCAGTCCCCAGTCGCCATAACTGCAAACGTTGCCATAGACTTCGCTCGCAGTACCCAGAAAGATTGTCAACTTGTATCAGGTTCGTAAAAGGGCCATTCATCGAGTCGCGGTTCTGCAGGCGGGCTCGCTGCAGAGCCGGCAATGCCGCAAGATAACCTTCGGCAGCCTGCCCCCGAAACATTTGCCCACCATTTCCGCGCAGCAGATCGCCCCACATGCGAGCCGTGGCATACTCAAGCCCCTGCTCATCGATCGCAAGCACCCGCCAAGCAAAGGCCCACAGCGCAAGTAAACTCGCGAGCAACAAAACCGCAGACGCGGCCGGATAGGCTCCCGCAAGAAGGTCCGCAAGGCCAGGAAAATTCGAAGCGGGGGCCATCACAAAGGCCAAAAAGGGGAAAGCCAACACCCCCAGCGCCGGATGGTGCAGCGTCCACAATCCGGCCGCCAAACAAGCCAAACAAATCACAGCAACGCTCATCAGTGTGATTTCGCTCGTTCCCACCATCGCCACACAAAGCATTGGGATCGCCAGAAAAACCAAGGCGATAATCGCAGCAACCCCAAGATGCTTCTGGCGATAATGCGGCAACACGGTCGCCCACGGGTGGGCAATATTGTCGCGAAGAAGGACTCCCAAAAGACACGCGTTGAAGTACGCAAACATGGCCAGGTACGATTTTTTGGAAAAGAGGCCACCCAGGACAGCACCTGAGTTGCGCGCGAGATTCTCCCCGACGGCTAAATAGGTCACAAGGCAAAAGAATAGAAAGCACCACACCACCACGGAGGTTCCGCACAGGTAGGCTCTTGCGATCCGCAGGTAATTACCCATGATGCAACTCCAGGAAGATGTCCTCAAGATGGAGATCCTGCACCGTCACATTTGCCGACCATTGCTGGGCGATTCGCTCGGGCAAATCCGGCGTGAAGTCCTGTACACTCACCACCGCCTCCTTGCCATTTACCTTCGCGTGCAACATGCCTGGCACACCAAACGATCCATTTGGCAACATCGCGGCCGCCTGAATATGTAGCCGCTTCACGCTATCCTTCAGCGTATCCAGCTCTCCGCAGTAGACGATCTTGCCCTCCTTGAGAACGGCAACACGATCCGCGACGCGTTCCAAGTCCGAGGTGATGTGCGTGGAAAACAGCACCGTGCGCTCACCGACCATGTTGAGCACCGTTTCCAAAAACTGGCGCCGCGCTACTGGATCCAAGCTGGCAGCCGGCTCATCGAGGACTAGCAAGTCGGGCTCATGACCGAGGGCCAAGATGATGGCCAGCTTTTGCGTCTGGCCAACTGACAATAGCCCTACGCGATCTTCCGGGTTCAGTTCCCATTCGCGCAGCAGTCGCTCGACAAGGGCCTTGTTCCACCGTGGATAGAAAGCGCCAGCATAGCCAGTGACCTGCCGAATCTTCATCCAAGGATAGAGGTCGATCTTTTGCGGTACATAGCCCAGCCGTTCCTTCCCCGCAGCGCTTAGCTCCCCTGCCGGCTCGCCCAAGATCGTAACATCGCCACTCTGCGGGTGTTGCAGTCCCAAGCCGCATTTCAGCAGCGTCGTTTTGCCAGAACCATTCTTGCCCACCAAGCCCAAGACCGAGCCGGCCGGCAAACTCAAATCGACTTCGTGGAGCACCAGCTTCTGACCATAGCTTTTCGAAACTCCGCGCAGGTCGAGCATCGTTTCAGTCATTGCCGCGTTCCTTGAATAGAGGTTCGAGGGCCGCCAACACTTGCTCCCGTGTCAGGGCCAACTGATACGCCTGGGTGGCCACCTGCTCAAGCAACGGCCGCAACTCCGCAAGCCGCTCTTTGACCGTTCCGCGCGATGATTTCAGGTTGACGCGCATCCCGCTTCCACGCACCCGTTCAACGACCTTTTCCCGCTCCAGCAGCGAATAGGCCTTCGACACCGTCATCAGGTTGACTTGCAGGTCCTGGGCCACCTGCCGCACCGACGGCAGCAAAGCCCCTTCCGCCAGTCGCCCGCTGGCCACCAGCGCACGAACCTGGTCCATCAGCTGCCGATAGATCGGCACGCCGGAGGAAGGATTCACCTGAAAGTAAGATGTGCTCGGCTGCATAAGTGTATTACACATATAATACACCAGGACACACACGTCAAGCGAAATATTTTCTGGAATCGATCGCCACCAGAAGACAGCCCCAAAACGCCCGCTAAAGGCTGTGCGGCACAGTATCCATCAACGAACCGTCGACCAGACGCACCGAGGTGCCAAATTTGCCGCCGTTTTCCTACTTGATCCCTCATCGGACTGCCGATATAGTTTCCTAGGAAACCATTGGAGCGAGAATGGCACCCAAGAAATCTGCAAGCAACCTGGAAGACCACGCGGGATACTGGCTGCGCTACGTCTCCAACCACGTTTCGCATGCCTTCGCCCAGAAAGTCGAAGCGAAAGGCGTCACAGTCGCGGAATGGGTCCTCTTGCGGCAAATCTTCGAGGCAGAAACCGCGAATCCCAGCCAACTAGCAACCTCCGTGGGCATGACACGCGGTGCGGTTTCCAAGCTTGTCGAGCGGCTCTGCCAAAAGAAGCTGGTCACGCGATCCTCTTCGGGCGACGACCGGCGATTTCAAACCATCAAGCTCACCGCGGCGGGAAAGCACCTGGTTCCTATCTTGGCTCAGCTTGCCGACGAGAACGATCAAGAGTGCTTCGGCCACCTGAAGCCCGACGAGAAATCGTGGCTCATTACTTTGCTTCAAAACATGGTTCGCCAGCACGGCTGGAAAAACCTGCCAGTCGAATGACATCCAACAAGGCTTCTTTCAGGAAGACGTCATGAACGCAGAACAAACAGCGGTACTACTGCAATGCGCTCGCGGAGCGCTGACCGGGGAGCTTGCCTTTCCGGAGATCTTGGGAAAGCTCGCCCAACTCGGTATCGAGCGTTACCATGCCGACTACAGCCGTCAGGAAATCACCTACTATTTGCCGGACGGCGATTCGCTGGTCATCGCCACCCCTCACCCCGCTCACCCGACGGCCGCCGTTTTTTCAGCTTCCGCCGTCGAGGCCGCCGTTCGCCAAAGCCAGCGAAACGAGCACACCTACCTCGACTTTATCCAAAAGACCATGTCCGCTGGCTGCGTGGGCTACTTCGTCCAAATCACCGGCCGCCGCGTCATCTACTTTGGTCGCACGGGAGAATCTCATGTAGAACATTTTCCCTCCCCCGCCCCAGCAGACGCTACGACAACTTAATCAAATTGCCACGACATCCATTCGAGTTGACTGCAACGCAAAAGCGACAGGCAAACCAAGTGAATTCCAGCCCCAGGCTACCACGATGAGTGTAAAGAAGGTCCCCACAAAACGCGGTTCCACCCCGGCCAAAGCCGCCCCTCCAAGTAGCGCTCAGTCCGCCAAAGATCGACGCTTGGCCGAGGCCCAACTGCGCACCCTCATCGCCAAATCCGCTCCCAAATATCAGCGGCTCATCAGTGCCACACGGCGGTCGTTGAAAAAACGCCTCCCCACAGCCGTGGAATTGGTCTATGAATATCGCGACTTCTTCGTCATCAGCTATTCCCCAAACGAGCATGGATACGAGGGCGTTCTGGGCATCCGCGTAAGTGCAGACGGCGTCAAACTGTACTTCAATCGCGGCAAAGAACTTGCCGATCCAGCAAAATTGCTGCGGGGCTCCGGCAAACAAGTCCGAGCAACAAACCTAGAAAGCTTATCCACCCTATCCCAACCGGCCATCAAAGACCTCATCGACCAGGCCATTGCTCACAGTCGCATTCCGTCTCGAAGCGCCCCGGGATGGCAACACTTTCCAAAGCTTTCGGACCGTAAGTTACTGCTGAAGTTCGATCTCCCCCGGCCGCCACGTCTTGTCGAACCAAGGCTGTAGCGGGCCATAGAGCCGCAGCAGTGTATTCCAGCCCTTGCCGGGGATGGTCTGCACCCAGTTGTTTTCCTTCCCAGCAGGAGCCTTCGGCCCGAAGTACACATCTACCGAACCGTCTGCATTAACCAACACCTTCTCGTTCTGGCTGGTGACTGCTGGCCATCGTTGATCAGTCTGGAGCATGGAGCGCGTCTGATTGTCGTACAGGATCACCGACCAGAACTGTTTAACGGGGATATTGGGCGGCAGATGCAGTTTGTAATTCTTGCCACCGTCGAGGGCGTGCCCGTTGGCGTCAACGAAGGCTGCCATATACTGCGACCCCGCTCCCACAGTTTTTGAATCCATCGCAGGTGTCACGCCGGTGGCGTAAAAGAAGAAAGCCGAATAGGCGTCGAGAACTCGCGCGCCGTCCTGCTCGAACTTATAGCCGCCATAGAAGCCGGAGCGCCATGCGCTGTTCGGGTAGTAGTAGCTCTCCTTGATCCGCAAGCGGCAATTCATCGCGCGCGCGGTGGCGTCACCGACCAACGCGGCCTCGGTCAGGATTTTCTTCATGCGGGCATCAGGCTCAAATGGCTTGCCCTTCTGAATACCGATTGAAGCGTACAGACCAAGCGTGACTGGATCGACCGAATCGGTCGGTTCTTCTTGTACAACTTGGTTGAGATAGTCCCAGAACGAATAGTCCGCTGGCGCAAGAGTGCTGAATGACTTGCCAGAGACATGAACAAACTTCAACGGCGGAGGATTGGCAGAGTCCTTCAGCCGATAAATCTTCGTGTGTTTCTCCACAAGATCCACGCCAGGTTTCGGGTCGCCATCGACGAGAAAAGATCTCCACGGTACCCAGACGCTGAACGTCGCGGGGCGCACGACAAAGTATCCGGCTGGGACGTTCTCAGTGTAGCCCGGAGGCAGAATCAGGTATTTGCCACCTTTTCCCTTGTCGGGGCCGACGAGGCCGATATCCGTGACAAAGCTGTACCACATGTCGTTCATCAACCCGAGAACGTTCGGGGGCACTTCTAGCACTAGCGGCCCTTCCCGCAGGTCGAGCCAGAACCAGGTGTACGGTGTGTTGTTGTTGGGCGTGAGGAAGAGCGATTTCGAATCCATGCGATCCTCAAAGATCGGCACGGTCAAATTGATCTGGCCGAGTTCAGCAATACCCTTGCGATTGGCCAATTGACTTACTGGCGCGAGCCCCAGCAGGTATGCTTGCACAGCGCGTTGAAAGTCGAGGTTGTCATAGAGCTTTTCGACGGTTGAGTCGTCGGGAAAGCCGTCAAAGAATTTGAGCTGACCCAACCGCGTTTCCACCTCATCAGGAATTGCGATCCCCTTCGGAACCTCAGTCGTCATCTTGTATTTAGCAGGGGACGGTTGTGCCATGCATGTCGTGCTGAATAGCAGAAGCGCGGGCAGAGCAAAAGCGATGATCATTGATTTCCGATGTGCCATTTTGTTTTCCATTCTCTTATAGATAGAGAGATGACATTTGCGTCAACAGATCAAATTCCCTAGATAAGCAGCAAAGCAGCTTTGCCAGGCTCAGGCAAGAAACGCGTAACAGTCGGTGAGATTTGAACTTCGCAAGCCCTTTGCCGCAATACAATCGCGCATAACCGCATAACCTTTCAGTCATTCCCTAGCGTCCCACCAAATGCTTCGAGACAACCCCCATTGTAATCGAGAATTGTTGCCGGAGTTTCGGTGGGCCTATCGCCTCGTGGACCGTTGCCAGAGAGCCGCGTGTCACAGGCCTAATTGCCGACCCGGGGCAGTGGGACCAGATCGGCATGATTCGCGGGATGTTGCCGCCGCAAATGGCGAGGCGGTTCCCTGACGTATTGGCCGAGGAACTCGATCCATTTCTGCAGCCGTTGCTAAACAATCCCGTGGCCCGTTGGAAACTGACCCAGCGGGGCCTTTGGGTTCACGGGGTCCAAACGCTCGGCCAGTATCTACTCGACCTTGTACGCTACCGATTGTCGGACGTCGTTCAGCAGAGGCGTTGACCAGCCCGAAGCGGTTGGTCTACTTCACGGCAGCCGACGGAACTCAAGGGCACTGCGAGCGAGGAAACCGGTCTCGATGCAATGAGCAGGTATTTGACCGGCTCGACGAAACACTCGGTAGGTGCTAAAGACTTGGACCTCGACTTTTCGGCCAAGTTGGTGCATAGAACAACAAAGGGGACATTCTGCGTAAATGCAAAATGCCCCCCTTCGCATGTCGAGCTGACGGTCAGGCAAATTGCCAGCCTATGCCCCGAGTCCTTTTAACCAAACGGCCTTGGTCGATAGGACCCATCAGGCCGTCCTGTTTGTAGACTCGCGTCGCCGCGCGATTACTTCGCAGCAACACCGGGCGTCTTTGAATGCGCGTGCTGTGGGAAGTCGAAGGTCAACACGAATGGTTCAGTTCCCGTGTTCTCGATTTCCACACCACCGTTCGCCAATGCCACCTGAGTGATGAATCCGATCTCCGGATAGATCTCGCCCAGAATCATATTTTGGTGATAGCGAACGTTGAGCTTTCCAACGCGCCCGCTTCCGCCGTTCGTGTGGAACATCGTGGGGGACTCGGGGCAAAACGTCATCTTGGCACCAGGCTGCCAAGGTGAGCCGGAGAATCGAGCACTTCTGGTCGCCGAGGAAATCACCGTAGACGATCCACTTGGCGTCGACCCCTGGGCCCTTAAATTCTTCGGCCGGAATTGCAGGACGCGAATTCTTCAAGACGAAGTCCGGGTCTTGGTTGGCTGCAAAGTCGAACTTTTCAACCAGGTAATCCCAGTCTTCATGCCGGGCCTTGGGATAGTCCTCTTCCCGGCAAGCGTAAAATGCATCCTTGGCACCGATGCGTCCGTCAAGCGTAAGATCCTCCGCCAAGAAGTGCTCATCCATCGTGACGTGCAGCTCGTGCGTGCAAAGGTTCGTCGGCGAATGCAGCACACCATTCGGCATCACGAACCCATCATCCAGTTTCATCATCACATGCGGTGCCAAGTGGCGGATGCCGTTGTACTCACCCTTGCCAAAGCTCTTCATGCAGGCGAGGAACTTCTCTCGCGTCACGAACGAGTAAAGCCCCATCGCCGTCGTGTGATAATGCGACGCACTGACGCCGGGATTGTCGAAAGAGTTGATGTCATACACTTCCCACTTTGCCCAGTGGAGGTGATCCGGAATCGGATTCAGATTGTCGAACTTCTTGGACACAATCGGCCAAGTCGGCTTGCCGAACAGCTTTGTCGAAAAAGCCGTAATCTTTTCGCCCATGACAGCCGTCGGATTGGCGACGATCAAATCCTGAAGGGAGATTACCTGCCCGTCGGCAGTGAGGACGTGTGCTTCTCCTTCGCGAAACGGCGCTTTCTTCGTGCGCGAATCGATGACCCCCGTCACGATCGGAACGGTGCAGCACATCCAGAGTTCATCCAGGCCAGTACCGCTCATGTAGTCCGGATAATACGACCGCTCATCCAGGCGAAGACGCTTACCAGGGGTACAAAACGTCCGGCCGGCGTAGCGGTGCAAAAGCTGCAACACCCCGCCAGTTTTATTGAGGCAGGCATCGAGAATCGACGCGGCTCCTCCGCTGGATCCGTCGATCACATTTTGCTTGGGGTATTCGTGCAGTTTATCGGCGAGAATGGAGGTCGAAACGACCATGAGCATTGCTCCTCAAAGAGCCTGAAAGGAAAGTGTCGGTTCCAAAACATCTTGGGGAGATAAAGGATATTCTCCTTTTGCGAAAACATCAACGAGGCGGGGGACGGTTCGCCCCATCATCGAACCTCAAACTCAACCTCAAGAAGGGGGTAACGAGATCTGAACTCGACAAGTAAGGACTCAAAAAACTTGAGAAAAGACCTTACTGAAACCCTCTATTGCTGCACAGCTCAGCTGACCAGGCCGCTTCGTTGTCCGAAAAGGACCTAACTCGACATAAGTCACGGATGAGAAATGAGAAACAGCTCGTCACACGCGAATTGCAATGAGCCGTGCTTATTTTCCAATCGGGCTGGCAGGACGCCCTTAGATCTTTTTCTCCAGCGCATCACTCGATGGCCCTCTGCCTTCGGCGACTTAAAATAGTGGCTGACCAGCAATACCGATACCTTGCAGAACGACATGGCCGACAAACATGTCAACAATCCTGTCTGGAAACCGAACCCAATCCGATTTAAGCCTCCCACTCGACCCCCAAGGCGTAGTCATCGCCCTCGCCAGTATGCGGACGAATCCCCATATACTGGCGAAAGATCACATCCATAAGTCGAGCTGCCTGAATCGGCGTTGCCTTACTCACAGAATAGCCCTCTTCGGTCTTGGAGAGGCACGATTGGGGAACGCCCAATCGGTTCGTCACAGCCTCAATATCCAACTCAAGTGTTTTCTGGGTCGATGATGCGGTATTCGCCTTGACCAAAAACGTGATGTCACTTTGTCGCATTCGAATTAAGGCAAAATCGTAAGTATCCACGCGGGGCCCCATGCCTTGGGCACAAAATGTAATCCACTTGTCCCACACTGGCAGAGCCCGGAGCGATGTGATGGCAAAAGCCATCGCCTCCACTGCGGTTTCAAAATCGCCGGACGGATGCTCAACGAGAGGTCGTTGCACGGGCCTTAACTTGGCATTGTCCGCATTGTCGGGTTTTGGCACCGACTCCCCTGGGCTGAGGTGGAACAACCTGAGCACCTCATCCGTGTACAAGTGCCGGTTAATCCCGACGAGCTCGCGCACTGTGTCGCCGCAGTTGCCCAATGCCTGATCTGGATTTGCACCGCGATCAAGCAAAAGGCGAATTAGGTCTGCGCGGTCGACAATCCCGCCGAAACCATGCAACGCCGGCCACAGTGCCGAGTTGGGATCGGCTCCTTCATCAAGTAAGCGAGTTGCAAGCCGTATCCAGTCGTCATGCCGGGGCTCGTCGCAGTAAGCGAATTCGACACATAGAGCCAGGACTGAGGACCCAGGTCCGCCCGGCACTATCGCTGACGCCTCTGCCCCACGGTCAAGCAATGCGTGGGCAAGACTGATGTTTGAGCATTGAATTGCAAACATCAGCGGCGTCTTGTCTCGAACGTTTGCGTTGTGGTCGCCGACGGTCTCCAGCGCATCGGGATTCTCATCGAGGATCGCAAAGAGCGAGGTCAGGTCTTTGTCTTGGATGGCGCTGAACATTCGTTTCTTTGAGGTTTTGTTCATCGCTTCTTTCAGATTCTACGCCGAGGATGAAATTCTGCTGGATGGTGCTGCCCCCTCCTTGGTGCCCCGTGTTTCATTGACCATCGGGCCATCCTCGGGACTTACGTTTGATGGAACTTGACGACGATCAGAACGCGAAACCGAAGTCTGACTCGCAAATCACACTTCGTGACATTCGTCAGCCCGAATAAGCAGCGCCAAAGTCTTCTCGTTTATGGGAGTAATGCCGACGATTCTGGAACGACACACGAGAGAGATTCTTTTGTCGTAACAGCGGCGAAAGGTCGCCGTCAACGATGTTGGTGGATTCGTAGAACGCCACCAGCTCCAACTCGTTCAGCTTTTCCAGCGGCTTAAGCGACTCGATCTCACCGTCGTTGTTCAGATTCAGCTTTTTCAGCCGAGATAGCGAGCCTATTTCCGTGATCGAACCGATTGCACGACAGGCGTGTATTTCCAATTCTTCTAAATTCACCAACCTCTCAATGCCCGCAAGCGAAGCGAGTCGCTTCAAGTTGGCCAGCCGCAAAGACCGGAGCTTCGTAAGGGTGCTTAGTCCATGCAGGTTTCCCATTGGCGCATTCAAGATTGCCAACGATTCAAGATTGACCAGTTTCCCGAATGGCTCGGCATCCTTGCCGCTGTAGCGATTGACGAAAAGCTCCTTGAGCGTCAAGCATTCAAACAGCGAGGTGGCTTGGGAACGCCACTCCAAACCGCAGCTCGCAAGTTCGGGGAAAGCAGTGAAGTCAATCCGCGTCGAACAATACGTCGTTACACCGAGCCGTCTCAGATTATGGAGATGGTGGATCGGCCGGATGTCACGGATGGTGAAATCAAAAATCTCGAACGACTTCAGGCCAGGCAAGTTTGTCAAAAACGACAACTGCTGGCCCTTCCATCCTTTCGCTTGATTCAGTTCTAGCTCGACGACCTCATTTTCAGCGAAGAACCCAAGAAGCTGATCTGACCAATCGGCGTTGAGAACGGCCCGGGGGCCGTACTTGCCCACTTCCAGTGTTACAACGGCCTCATCTGGATGTCTTCGAATGTTCACCATATTCTCAACGCGGCCTCTCAAAAAGCTTTGCTACGTCCAGCGATTTCATTGCTGATGGATTTCATTATGCCGTCCCTCGAACTGCCCGTCATCTATGCGAATGCTTATGGCGACTTATAAATGCCTACTGCTTCTCGGGCATTTGGGAGATTTCGGATCACGTGATGTGGCGAGGAAAGTTCAAATCCCGTTGCCAATCGCGCGCAATCGCAGATTTTTGGAGCTTTTCCCGTGCGAACTTTTAACTCGCGTTTGTCTGCTAACTAGAAGCCTGACAAGGAGATGCGTCGGCCATGATCGGAAAGGAATGTTCCAAGAATCAAATCGGGGCGACGGGACGGCTATTGAACTTTTTGTCTCTTGCGTGAAGTGGTGGGAAGCCGGATTGCGGCGGGCGCTTATGTGGGGATTCCATCGAGACTCAACTATTGGAAAGCGACCGTATTATTCCAGTCATGAAAGGTAGCAAACAAATTTTCTCCAGTACAGTGTAAGCTCGGGGCAGCCGTCCAGCCCCGATACGTGGTGGAAAAGTTCTCGTGCTTAGAAGTAAAGCCCCTTTTTCTCCGCTATTGCCAATAGAGATTTTTCAGTTTTCTGCCATGGGATGTCCGGCTGATATTCGCCAAAGCACGAGGCGAACTCTGCACGCCAGCTCTCGTGTTGTTCTCGCAGCGAACTGATGCTCACTTCGACTTGTGGATTCATTGTTCCAGCCTCGATTTTGGAGATGCGCTCGTGCATTGCAAATAGTAGACGTTGTACGAAGTCACGACTTTCATCTAGAAAAGCTTCAGCCGACATAACATGGACGCCATGTCGGGCCGTCCAAACCGGGATGCCATCGATCACTTGCTTCCGGTTGTCCCAGTGAATTCTTAGCTCAGTGCCAACCCGCACAAATTGAAACTTCGGGCACGCCACCAGATATGTGGTCCAAGGTGAACGCTCGCCAAGCCATCGCCACGCCTCTGACCAGAGATCGTCTGTTTCTCCGACTTCATCGAATGGCTTCTCCAGTTCCAGTAAGAGCTGCCAGTCCGAGGCAAGCCGCTCAATTGTTGGTGGAAGTGGTGCTACTGCAGCTGCAACGCTTCCTAACACGTCCCGCGCGAACGCAGCAACCTGGTACTCGGCATCTCGCTCTGATTGTTCCCAATGTAAGAGAATCTCGTCGGTATAGCGATATAACGTATGCTCGCCAACGACCATACGAAACCGACCATCGGTCAAGGCAAACCAACTCAGACTCTGATTGTCCGGCTCTCCCCATGGCACGATATCTTCGACGCTTGCGAGTTCAAATTCGAATAATGCCATAGTGGGAAATCTCACATTGCAAACCCTTCGCCGTTATTGCCGAATGGCTCATTTCGAAAAACAATCGGGACAACAAGACGGCTATTGAACTTTTTCTCGCAGGTGTCAGGACATTCGCATTGCAGTCACGCATCATTGACGTGGTTCGCATCGCCTCGCGGTTCTCATCAGAAACCGTTGGAAATTGAGAAAGAGCATCACATCTGAGTCGAGGGTGCGATTCCAGCTCACTTCGGTCGATGTGACCGAGGCAGGGAATGTAGAACGACGTCTTATGACCCATACATCGGAAGGGCTTCGAATCTCCAATCTTCCGCGTCGCATTCAAACGTCTCGTCTTTCATGTAGAAGAGGAAGTGCCTGCTTTGGGCCGTCGGCGGTCCCGGCCCGGTCTCCCAGATCAGCTTGTGTTGCTGTCCCTTCCAGTCTTTTACAGCACGATCGAGAAGCAGGTCGCCGGAAACTTCATAGAATTCTCCCCATTCCGGGGCGATTCCCGTAAACCGGCATTGACCGTAGTACCAGCCTTCGTCGTTTGTCTGCCCAAGTCGATATCGCCAGCACTTTGGGAAGATGAGGCGCCCTTCCTGGCCCTCGTGAAAGGCAGGGTACAGGAAGTGGTTGAGCACAAAAGTCAGCACGAGATCTTCACCGTGAAACGTGACCCGCGCGTCGTTGCCATTGGGGTCGGCATTCCATCCCAAATTGAGGACGCGAAATCTCGTTGTCATACCAGTTACCTCAATAAGTTCACAGTATCCGAATGAACTGCGGTGGCACGTTGTCAGTAAGCCAAACTCCATTTTCGGATACTCGGAATTTGAACCCGCCTGCTGCCATACGGCCCGAGTCAATCTCGAGAATGACGGGCTTACCACGACGCTGGCCGACCTTGGTGGCCGTCTCGACATCCTTCGACAGATGTACATCGTGACGGCCTATTTTCTTCAGGCCCTCGGCTAGGATTGCGTCCAGGAATTTTGCGACGGTGCCATGAAAGAGATGCTCGGGAGGCTCAACTTCGCGGAGTTGCAAGTCAACTTCGATCGAATGGCCTTGATTCGCTCGAATTCGAGTCCTCGACTCATCGAAAGAGAACCTTCTCTTTTCGCTTTCGGCCACGACCTGTTCGAGCTCATCTCGGCTGATCGGAAAGCCAATTTTGGCAGCACCAGCCAACAAGTGTTCAATCACCACCCAACCACCGGGCTCGAACGCGAGTCCCAGGACTTCCGGCTCATGCCGCAAGTGCTTGCTCAAGAACTTGCTGACGGTGACGAGGTGCTTGGACATCTGCAGCGACTTATGTGGCCTAATGGGATGGTTCTGTTGGCCCCCTAACGTGAGGAAAACGATAAGCAGTATAACAAACCGCAGCGTGCTCCAGTCCGACACACCGACGCTGCCTAAATTGCTCGCGAATGGAAGATGGGATCAGTTTCTGGGCATCTGCATTTCGATGGTCGTTTGTCCGCTTGCGAGAGCTCCTTCTGCTTCTCCCTATTCCTGCTCCAATACAGAACTCAACACCACCGCAACGTGACTGCAATGCCACCGCAACATAATCGGGGCAACAAGATTTGAACTTGCGACCTCTACGTCCCGAAACAACCAGACACAAACGCCAAAAACACTGTTTTTCCCGATGGTTTTTCGATAATAGGCCGTTTTATACCGTTTTGCAATCCCTCTTATCGAATGTCGATAAATGCCGGTGAATAGCGGTATTTTGGATTTCACGCCTTGCGCAAAACGGTACATACCGTTTTTAAATATCGATCGTTTTTCAGCCTAAAATCGACAAATTGACAACTACGTGAATGGCGCAAAACGGTACAAACGCCAAGCCACAAATTACGCAGCTTTTGTCAACAAAAATTCGGTAAAGAGATTTGAACAGTTCGGCAGTTCCCCCTGCCCCACTCTTGAAAAACTCTTGAGCAAGGACCCAAGCACCCGGGGGGCCTGACGTAGGCTAGGTACCGGCAGTTCTCGGTGAACATACAGAGCATGCGCCGCCGGCATTGGGGCCTGCATGCCCGATCGAGGTCTACCCGTACCCATAAACAACGGCTGGCTAACTCTTTCAATGTGCCATGAATGTTGAGTCCTATGTGCTGGGTGGGTCGCACTTCTGCCGGGTGGTTCTACCTTGCCGGCACCCTGTATTGTCCAACTCGCTTGTGCCCAACTCACCTACGCTCATCCGGGTGATTCACCGTTGAACTTGGCCCCTGCCCGGTCATACCTCCCCCCTGCACGATTAGGCAAAATCTGTCGCGTAGGTCACAAGCCGTCGTGCCCGGCATCCGCCGGCAGAATCTTGATACCCGGGGTGGCAGATACGTTCGTTGGTACTTTGTCTCTGAAAATTGACAACCCATTTTGGCACCGCTACGTTAGCCAGCAATCCTTTACCAACTAGCACACGGGTGCCATCCAAAACAGCGGCCTAACAATGACCAAAAAACGCAAGTATGGCAATGTCGAGCAACCTGACGATGACGACGACCCCGAGTATCAAAAGGAATGGTTTAGAGACTGTCGTAGTGATGTAAGAGAAGATGTTCGGGAGATGGCAAAATACGAGCGGGACTACCGGCGTGAATTCGGCATACAAAACCTAGTTGGGTTCCTAGTTCGCGTTGGTCGTAACTGCCCACACGCAAAATCTACGGATGGCTTGCTGGTACTTCTGGATGATGCCGTATCAGATCCAACGTTTTTACCGCCGTTCCCTGGCTGCCATCACGAACACTGTGAATGCGAATATGAGCCGGCTTACTCTGGTCATATTAGACCCGGTACGAGGATAGCCGTTAAAGATCGGCCATCGTATCCAATAGAGAGCTATTCAGCCGGAGAGGTGCGCATCTCAAAACGCAAGCCGGTTCGCCAAGGTGCATCGGGGTGCCTTTTCGCAATGGTATTTCTTACCGTGATGGGAATAGTCATCTTTCTAACGACCTGCTTTATCCTCTATTTGGCGATAGCTCCGGCAAAGTAGATTCAATCGCTGGCCCAGTACTCTATCCCCTGCCAAACCAGCCTCCTAGGATCGCGTTAAACGCAACTGGATTGCAAAAGCGTATCATTAGCCCCAATGCGCCAGAATGCGTCAGAGGGCGCTAATGCGTTCACGGGCCTTATCCGTTCCAATTGGCTAGGTCTACGTTAAAGCCTTTGGGAACTCGATCAGCGAACATTCTAGCGGTCCCATAGAACCAAACGTCGACCGCTCCTGTCGCGCCCTGGCGATTTTTGGGAATGAAGATAGTCCCGGGAATCGCCCCTGGCTCCGCTGGTATCGAATTGTCTGGTGCTGCGCCTCGCTTCTCGGGAAGGTCGATCAGAAGAATAACGTCCGCGTCGGCTTCGATGGCTCCCGATTCCCGTAGGTGGCTTGGAAGTGGCGGTCCTTCGGCGGCGTCGCGATTCAACTGGGCCAGTAAGATAATCGGGCAATCTAGCTCCCGTGCTAATGCCTTCATGCTACGGCTCGTTTCAGTCACAACGTCAAGACGGCTTTTGTATCGGTCTGCCTTATCAGCAGCAATCAATTGCAGGTAGTCAACGACAATCGCATTTAGCCCCGTGGTTAGCTTCATAAACCGCGCCTCTGCTGCGATCGTTTGAAACGTGGCCTGATAACTAGGTGACACAATCCAGATCGGCAAATTCTCGTCGGCTGCTGCTACGCGATGTAGTTCCTCAATATCTTCTTCGGTAGCCAGTCCCGACCGCATCACGGATGAATCGATCGCCGCTCGTTGGCATGCGTGCCCCATCGCTATTTCGCTGCGGTGCATCTCCAAACTGACAACCAAAACTCGCTTGTCATCTTCCGCATTGGCAACCGCGGCCTGCATCGCAAGGCTCGTTTTTCCGCATCCGGGCCGTGCTGCGACAATTGCCAGTTCACCGTTTCGGATAACGCCAATCGTGTTGTCGATGTTCGGAACGCCAAACCTAATGCCAACAGCCTTGCCGCTCTTGCGTTCCTCATCCTGGCGCTCGATCGCTTCCCGCATCGCCTTGCTAATATGGCAAGCCTCGCTGCTCCTGCTGGGGATCATTCCAGCAAGACCGCTCTCCAACAGCTTCCGGATGGCTTGAGGATCTGCGTCGGTTCTATCCAGTGCATTGCTAAACCGGGTCCGTAGTTCATCCTGTTGTCGTAACGTCGCCTTCTTGAGAACATTTTCCGCGAAGAAAACAACGTTTGCGTGGGTCGATGGCATATCGTTAAAGAGCTTCGCAACGTAGGCAATGCCGTTGGTGCCTAGGTCGATTCCCTTGATCTGCGAAACCAGCCACTTCTGGTCGCCTACTGGCTTGCCGGCTGCGTTTGCGCTGACGATGAATTGAAACAGCTTGCCATTGGCGGGATCTGCAAAGTCGTCCGCGCCTAGGTAGCTTTCCACTTCTGAGATACATTGTGGCGCAACGATCATGCAAGCGATAACGGAACGCTCCGAATCGGGATCAGCGTAAACGATTGCTCTTGATTGAGGGGGGCGTTGAATCATGGCTACTTAGCTCCTTTTGGAATGTGGAAATGCCTTGGTCGGTCTGCAATGTTGGTTAGGGGCTTTGGCGCATGGGCCGGCTGGTGCCCCTTTGCCCTGGTCGTGTGGTTCTCGGGATGTAATCCCATCCACTCCTTTGCAATCGCCGTATTAACGCACTCGATGGCCAATGCTGCCCCGAGTGGCTGCAACAAATTAAGTTGAGCCTGAAGCGCTCTAGCGGTCACTGGCAGCTTTCTTTCACGTCGATAGGCAAGCCATTCGGCCCAAGCCTGCTTAAACGGTTCTGTTTGCAACTCCGCTGGTATCTCAACGTCCTGATCGCTCTTGTCGCGTTTACGGCCTCTGGGTTTCTTTCCCTCACTTTCAACAGAAGAACTACCGCCGGCGTTAGCCGCGTCGCCCTGTGTCTGTTTCTGATTTTGTTTCTGATTTTGTTTCTGATTCTGATAGCCCGCATCCGCTGGCGTCCGCCCGTCGTCGCCCGCATCCGCTGGCGGGTGTTCTTTGTGGTGGGGCAGATTGCCTGATTTAGCTCTTGATCCTTCCCGTGGTTTGTGACGTGGTGGGCTTCCATCGGCATAGGTGTCGCCGTTATCGGCCAGCCAGCGATCAGCATATTCATCCGAATGCTCGGGCCATCCGTGCAATAGCAAGCGATGCTCTACGCTGCGATCATAGAACCGACATTCCACAAGCGCTTCGCTAAGCCATTCGCCGTCGTCCTCGTCCCATCCAATGGAATCCGCTAGTGCGCTGTCGGCATACTTTCCAATGTCGCCCCGTGGTGCATAACGCGACGTGAAATGGATCAGCCGTTCCAAGATGCCAACGGCCATCGTCAAGGCGATATGCTTGGCAAGCGTACCTGTGAAGCGTTCCGGCCAACGCTGCGCAAGCAACCTGGCTAGGTCTTTCACTTTCGGGTGTTCTGGCGTTCCTCGTTTCATTCGGCACCCTCCAGCGGTAGTTGTTGCTGGGTAGCCGGCTTGTTTGTTGAGCATGCCCGCTCTAACGCTGCCAGATCGCTCCGAATCGCTTCGGCTAGTGCTTCGGCCTTTGCTCGGTCAACTAGCCGCCATCGCTTCACGTCGCCACCGTGACGGCTTGGACGGCAAGACGTGGCCAGTCCTGCTGGTACGATGATTCCGCGACTCGACAATACACGGGGAACGCTTCCGCGCCATTTTCCATCGTCATCGAATGGGTGGGCCAGTTCGTAGATGCTGGTCGCGTCGTCAATCGTTGCGGTCCCGTCTGGCGATCGCAGCAACGCTTCCAGCATTGCAGAGAACGCCCCTCTTAATCCGGATGCACTTAATCTTCGCGGCCAGTGCCATGCCCGCATCCTTGCGCCGCCGTCCCTCCGCTTTCAGTGCTTCGCGGCTTTTCTCCGCTGGGCATTGCTTGCGTCTTTTGGGTTTATCTAGTGGCGGGGGCGTTCCATCGCTACAATCAGCCATGCCGATGCTCCTGTTTTTGGCCGTGGCGTCCCGAGTGACATTAGGACGCTGCGGCTTTTTTCGTGTAAAGAATTGCCGCGTTAGATGCCGTCCGCTGCCAGTTCACGCTCTGCGGCTCTGTGTGCCGCTTCACGCTGCTTGGCGGACTTGATCGGCGCTGGTGTGCCGGCGGGGCTGTTGATCGCCTCAATGAAACGCTCAAGGGCTTCGACGCTGGTATACCGCATGGCCCCGATATGCCACGTTTCCAGCTTGTGCCCTCTGACGCCTGACTGTGCCCAGCGCCAGATCGTGGAGATTGCCTTGCCCTCTCGCTGGGCCACTTCGGCTAGAGATAGCCGCTGCTCTGAAAGAATCCGCATTCGCATGCCTCCTAGGAGTAAATGAACTCGACTAGAAGGAACATATGCGTTCGGGAAGAAATAAAAAATTATGCGCCAGTTGTCATTTATCGCGCAAGTGTTTCGACGGGCCTGGTGGGCGACCGCCCTTTCCCTTTTTGATCCTAGGCAAGTGCCTGTTGTCGTCCTGAAAGTCTCGAACCACCCTGATTACACACGGAATGTCGGCAAGGGGACGCCAGTCAGGCTTGTCTGTCTCAGTTCGTATTAACAGTTCGTTTTGAAGATCGCCCCACTTCGCTCCTGCCCGGCGTCGCTCGTAAAGCCACCTATTTCGATCATCTAGAGGCTTTACTTCGGTAGTGCCTGCCTTTGCTGCCCTTGCCATTTTTACCCGGTGCCGAAGCCGCATGAACTCTGTGTAGTGATCTCTCTCCCATTCACGATATTCTGCGTGGCATAAGAGAAGAAACGATGTCCCTAAAACCTCTGTTGCAGTCTGGTACTCTTCCCGATGGTTCGCCGATAGATTTTCGGCATAACACATGTACAGCAAGTTTTCATTACACTCGAAGAACTTCCACTTATCTTTCCTTAGCGAAATAATCCTTTCGGCAGATTGCAGCAAAACAGCACCCTCTACTATGATCGCCTCTTTCAGTTGCAAGTGCTCATCGCTTAGTTGATTAACAAGCTCTAGCACTTTATTTAGTCTGTCCCGGATAGTGAGCGCTGGCTTAGTTGCAAACCGTTTGAAGTAGGTACTGTACGAAACATTCCGTACACTTGCTCCTTCCTCGAACAACTGTTTCGTTTCCATTGGGCGTTCAATATACGCCGAAATTCAGTTGCTGCGGAATGCAGACCTGACTGCAAACCATCAATGGACATGTCGATTTCAAATAGCAATTCAGCTTGCGTTAAGTTTTCCATCGCCTATCCAATCTCCCAAGCCACTTTGCGGGCCTTTTCTGCGTCTTTCTCGGCGTATCGTTGGGTCATATCCGCTTCGGCGTGACCTAGTAAAACCTGTGCATGCTCTAGCCCATAACGCCGGCGAATGTCTGACGCGGCAGAATGCCTCAATCGATTCGGTGCCCAGCAATGCTTTTCACGCCACTTGGTCGCTTTGGCTTGGCGGGTGGCCTTCTCCTCTGGCGTTTCGTTGCGACTCGCCCGGCGCAAGTCCTTCGGCATACCAAACGCCACTTCACACGCCCGGGTGATCGCCCGGCGGTAGGTATCGGTCGTAAACACGTCGCCAGCCTTCCACTTGGGCCAGCGTTTTTTAACGTCCCCGACTTTGTTTCCAGCATTAGCCGGCGTGACCCGTTTGGCGGTTCGCTTCCGCTGCTGTACGGCTCTCGACTCGCTTGGGCTAAAGCAATTCGCGGTCGGTTCGCGGTTCAAGTAGGGTTCAAGAATCGCCTGCGCCTTGGGGCCAATGAAGATCTGGCGCGACTTGTGGTGGTGCTGGGTCTTGTGGGTGGCCGGCGTATAGCACCAAACCTTTTGGCTGCGGTCGATGTCGCATGGCCTAATCTGGCAGATCTCGCTTGGTCGTGCCCCTGTTAGCCTTTGCAATTGCACAAGGGCCTGAACAACGGCTGGCAAGTGTGGCAGCGTTTTCTCTACTATCTCATCGCTTACGGGGCCAATCTTCTCCGTTTCACGGGCCTGAGAATGCCCCTCACGCAAGCCTGGAACCGTTGCGATGGCCTGATAGATCGACGGTGAAACCAATTGCTCGCTAACTGCCCAGCGAAAGATATGCTTGATCTTGTTGGCGGTGTCGTTGATGTATCGCCTTGACTGCCCCTCTGCGATCATCCGCGCAACAATCGCCTTAACAGCCAGCGGGCCAAAATTCATCGCCGGCATAGGACCATAGGACGATTTAACCAGCGATATGACGGGCCGAAATGTTTCGGCTGTGCCGGTCGGTTGGCCGTTCTTCACGTAATAGCGTTTGGCGTGCCTCCAGAATGCCGCCAAGATTTCCGAGACTGAAACTGCCTCCGGTGGCGATGGTGCCGCTGTCGGTCGTCCCTGTGCGATCCATTCGCCGGCGATCCGGTTGTATTCCGCCTTGCTTACCGCCGTCCCATGCGGGCCAAGATAGTGATCCCTGCCTTGAATCGTCACAACGGCTTGGCCGCTGGCGCGATGCTTTCGATACTTCGGCATTCCTTGGGTAAGTCGTGGCATTCGGCATATCTCCCTAATGGTGGCTAAAACGGTACATACCGTTTTGGGAATCGGGATCATGCCTCGCTAGGCCGGCATTTTTTCATTCGCAAGTCATTTCTGTGTATATGGTTACAGCTAGTCGATGAAGCAAGAGATACACTTGCGACCTCTACGTCCCGAACGTAGCGCTCTAGCCAGGCTGAGCTATACCCCGTAAACGTTCGGCCACCACCAAAGAAAGCAGCCGACGATCCATTTTTTATAGCACGCAAATTGCCGCGATTGCAACTATTCCCACAGGCGATTCCGCTGCAGGAACTAGCCGGCAAAACTCGCTCGCTAAGTCCCCGGCGTATAGTCGTACAAGCGGTACGTCTTCACGATCTTCGCGCCCCCGCGACGTAGCGTGCCGGCCGACAACGAGTTGCTTTCCAGCACCCACGAAAACTCCGCCTCTTCTACGCCCCATTCCTTGATCTCGGGGACCAAGCGCGCCACCACCAACAGCCCCACGCCCCACTTCTGATACTCGGGAATCACGTTCGTGCTGATCACGCGGATTTTCTTGATCGCGCGACGGTTCCACAGCAAACGCATAAACCCAAACGGAAACAGCCGACCATCGATCAGCTTGATCCGTGGGTTGTAGTCCAGCAAACCAAACACCGCTCCCACCGGCCGGCCATCAATCTCCGCAATCGTGGTCATCTCCGGCACGATCAACATCTTGAGGCCGCCTGCCGCATGGTTCAGCTCAGCGTCCGACATCGGCACAAAGCCCCACGTCCCCACCAGCGACTTGTTGTAGATGTCCAAAAACAACTTCACATCCGCCGAAAACTTCTTCGTATCCAGTCGTCGCAGGTTGACAGAAAAACGCTTCTTGCATTCCTCCACCACAAAGTCCAGCTTCTTGTCCAAAGAACTCAGTTGGTCCACATGTCCCCAAAACGCATACAGGTCTTGCGACTTCTGAAAACCAAAGTCTTCAATCAGCTTTCCATAGTAAGGCCAGTTGTGCGTCATCATGAACGTCGGCGGAGAGTCAAACCCATCCACCAATAGTCCGCACTCGTAGTTCAGCGAAGGGTTCACTGGCCCACGCACCGAGGTCATCCCCCGTTCTTTCAGCCATTCCCAGGCCGCAGTAAACAGGCGCGAGAAACATTCACATCGTCAATCGATTCAAAGAACCCAAAGAAGCCCAGCTTGTCGTTGAACCGCTGGTTATGCGCACGGTTGACGATCGCTGCAATCCGCCCCACCGCTTGCCCATCCTTATAGGCCAAAAACGTCTGGATCTCGGCCTCATCGTAGAAGGGGTGCTTGGTATAGTTGACCATCTCCTTCTGGTTCTGCCGCAGCGGCGGAATCCAATTCGGATCGGTTTTATAGATCTTCCAAGGCAGGTACAAAAACTCCCGCCGCTGCCAAAAAGACTTCGCGGGAACAACTTGCACGCTAGCAACGGAGAGAGAGGAGCTCATGCAGATTTTTTTCCGATAAGTGACTAAGTGAAACGTGCTGCGAACATGGGGCTATACTCCAAACATGTCGGCAGTCGATAAGCGGAAACGCACCACCCCACAAACAAATGGGGACATGCGAAGGAATTGTGCAGTTTAGCCTTCCCATGGGGAAACGCTGAAGGCCGATCCACAGCCGGATCTCCCCTCAGTTGCCCCATCTTAACGCAAAACTCCCGTTCGGCGGAAAGCAGAGGCTGGCCTGGAAAAACTTTATGGCGACGGTTCAAACTTCAAAGCCCACCACTCCTCCTAGCCGTTACCTGGTAACCGGTGCTCAGCGGATTGGTCGGAAACAACCTGGTTCGCATCTTGCTCAAACAGGGGCATGCTGTCCGCGTGCTGAGCACGGAAGACCACCGACCCCCGCCCCTTTGCCGGGCTCCCCATCGAGTTCTACTGGGGCGACCTCACCAGCAATACGGACCTCACCCCCGCCTGCAACGGAGTCGATGTCGTCCTGCATGCCGCCGGCCATGTCCACATGGGCTGGTCTGAAATGGACAAGCACATTCAGGTCAACGTCGAGGGGACTCGCAAGATCGCTATCGCCGCCCGCAAAGCTGGCGCCAAAATGGTCCATATCTCCAGCGTCAACGCCCTCGGGCTGGGTGCCCTGGATAACCCCGCCACCGAAGTGACCGCCCTCCCTGGCATCGCGGAAATCCCCTACGTCATTACCAAGCGCGAGGCCGAGCAAATCATCTTCGAGCAGCGCACCCTCGGACTGGGCGCTATCATCATCAACCCCGCCTTCATGCTCGGCCCCTGGGACTGGAAGCCCTCGTCTGGCCGAATGCTGATTGAAATCGCCACCAAGCGAGTTCCCGCCGCCCCGGCCGGCGCGTTCAGCGTGACCGATGTCCGCGACGTCTGCTTTGGCATCCTCAAGTCGATCGGACAAATCGGCAAGACAGACCGCTACATCTTGGCGGGGCATAATTTGTCGTACTTCTCGCTCTGGCAACGCTTTGCCGCCAAGACGCACCTTCCCGGGCCACGCTTCCGCCTAGGTCCGATCGCGGTCAACCTGCTCGGTGCCGTCGGCGACACCTGGGCCAAGCTCAGCGGCCATGAGACAGAAATGAACTCCTCCGGGCTCACCCTCTCCAGCCAAGAGCACTGCTTCTCTAGCGCCCGTGCCGAAGAAGACCTCGGCTATCACATTCGCCCCCTCCAAGAGTCCATCGACGACGCCTGGAATTGGCTGGTCGAGTATGGCTTTATTAAGTCGGCCGCCTAAAGTATCGACAGGACCTATTCCAAGGCATCCCCGTCACTTTCTAGGCCCCAACCAGGCTTACGGTTCCTTAAGATTCTCGCCGGCAATCCCGATTCACCTCACGCGGGGTGGTTTTGCGGAAGGTTATAGGGGCTTAAACTAGACGGTCCTAGGAATATCAGCGCGCCCGCACCCTTTGCGAAAAAACCGCTCCCATGCCTACCGTCGGATTGTTCATCCCCTGCTACGTCGACCAACTGTTCCCCAAGGTGGGAATGGCCACGGTGGAACTCCTAGAGCGGCATGGCTTTAACGTTGAATTCCCCACCGCGCAAACCTGCTGCGGGCAGCCAATGGCCAACACCGGGTGCACCGAAGAAGCACGTCCGCTCGCCGTCAAATTTCTACAGATTTTTAAAGATTATGACTACGTCGTCGCTCCTTCGGGGAGCTGTGTAGCAATGGTGCGGCACCACTACGACGAATATCTGCACGGCTTTGCAAAATTTCAGGAGCTCAAAAAGAAGACTTTTGAACTTTGCGAGTTCCTCACCGACGTCGCCAAGGTCGACAAGATCCCAGTCAAGTTTCCCTACCGTGTCGGCCTTCACCAAAGCTGCCACGGCCTGCGAGAGCTTCGCCTCGGCAGCTCCAGCGAACTCGTCGGCAAATCGTTTGGCAAGGCACGGCAGCTCCTCGAACTGCTCGAAGGGATTCAGATCGTTCCCCTTGCCCGCCCCGATGAATGCTGCGGCTTTGGTGGCACGTTCGCTGTCAACGAAGAGGCCGTTTCTTGCATGATGGGGGACGACCGCATCCACGACCACGAACAAGCCGGTGCGCAGGTAATGACTGCTAACGACATGTCATGCCTGATGCATCTTGAAGGTCTGATCAAACGCCAACACAAGCCACTCCGCGTGATGCACATTGCAGAGATCCTGGCCGGCCATCCGGTTTAGTACAGCGAGGCATCCCCAACCATGACCACTCAAACCGCAAACGATACCCACGAAGCCGAGCACGAGCACAAGCCTGTTGGCAACCATGCCATCCTGGCGGAAGGCTTTATCAAAGATCTTGAACGCGCCCACTGGCACGACAAGACGCTTTGGTTTGTTCGCTCCAAGCGCGACAAATCCGCAGTCCCTTCCCGAGTGGGAAACCCTCCGTGAACGCGCATCCGCCATTAAAGCGCATGTGATGTCACGCATGGCCGACTATCTCGAAGAGTTCGAACGCAAGGCGACCGCCCTCGGTGCTAAGGTCCACTGGGCCAAAGATGCCGCCGAACACAATGAGATCGTCCTCGGCATCCTTAAGGCGAACAACGTCAAAAAGCTTGTCAAAAGCAAGTCGATGCTCACCGAAGAGTGCCATCTCAATCCGTACTTAGAGCGCCACGGCGTTGAAGTTGTCGATAGCGACCTGGGCGAGCGGATCGTTCAGCTTGCCAAAGAGCCCCCCAGTCACATCGTTCTTCCTGCCATTCACAAGAAGAAGGAAGACATCGGCGAACTGTTCCACGAACACCTCGGCACTGCCAAAGGTGCCTCCGATCCCAACTACCTTACCGAAGCTGCTCGCCATCACTTGCGCGATCGCTTCATGTCGGCTCAAGCCGGCCTGACCGGTGTGAACTTTGCCATCGCAGAGACCGGCGGCTTTGTTGTTTGCACCAATGAAGGCAATGCCGACCTTGGCGCATCGCTGCCCAAGATTCACATCGCCTGCATGGGCATGGAAAAGATCATCCCACGTGCGAAAGACCTGGGCGTCTTCTTGCGGCTCCTCGCTCGCTCGGCCACAGGCCAAGCCATCACGACTTACTCCTCGCACTTTCATGGCCCCATGAACGGTGGCGAGTTGCATATCGTCATCGTTGATAATGGTCGCTCCAAAATCCTGGGCAATGAAGACTTCCGCCGTTCGCTCAATTGCATCCGCTGCGGCGCATGCATGAACACCTGCCCCGTCTATCGTCGCAGTGGCGGCTACAGCTACGAAAGCACGGTTCCCGGCCCGATTGGTTCGATCCTCGCTCCAGCGCGAGATCCCAAGCAGTACGCCAGCCTGCCTAGTGCTTGCAGCCTTTGCGGCTCATGTACCGATGTCTGCCCGGTAAAGATCGATATCCACCATCAACTCTTAACTTGGCGTCGCGAGATTGCCACGCTGGGCCACCTCTCGTGGATCAAGCGTCTGCAAATGCAATTCGCCAGCCGAGTCTTCCGCAGCACGTGGATCTATACCATCGCTGGCAAGGTGGCACGCACCATCATGCCTTGGGTCCCTCGCTTTTTGATCTACAACAAGCTCAACAAATGGGGCAAGCAGCGAGAACTTCCTACGTTCCCTGCTAACAGCTTCCGTGAAGAGTTTGCCAACCGTAAAAACAAGTCGGCCTCCTCCAGCAAAGAATCGTCGTAACTACGAAAAGTCCAACTATGGGAAGCCGCGAAGAAATCCTCTCTGCCATCCGGGCCCAAACGGTCCCCCCTGCTGCCGCGCCATCGCTGGACCACACCTGGATCCAGTATCCCGATCGCTACGCGCAGTTCGCACAGATGATTGAGACCATCGGTGGCAATTGCCACGTGGTCGACAGCCTCGATCAAATCACTGCCGTCCTCGAAACCGTTCCCGCGTATACCTCTGCCAAGCAGATCGTCTCACTATTGCCCGGTGTCGGCAAACCCAATGTCGATACGGCAAAGCTCGATACGCCGCACAAGCTCGAGACAATTGACTACGCCATCCTGCCCGGCTTTCTCGGCGTGGCAGAAAACGGCGCGATCTGGGTCACCGATGAAAAGCTTCGCCATCGCGCGATCTACTTCATCGTGCAGCATCTTTCGCTGGTGATCCCCTACGATTCGCTCCTCAACAACATGCACGAAGCTTACGACCGCCTCTCCTTTGGCGACAAGAAGTTCGGCGTGTTCATCTCCGGCCCTTCCAAGACGGCCGACATCGAGCAATCCCTCGTCATCGGCGCCCACGGCCCACGCTCGATGCAAGTCTTCTGCGTCCGCAACATGCCCTAATTTTAGTAGGTCAGGATTTATCCTGACAGCGCCATCCGCGCAGCTCCCCTTCAGAGTCGCTAAGCGCCATCAACGCGCCCAGATCACCGATCCATCACCGGCACCACTCCATCCCAGTTGGCGGGCGGACGTCGATTGTGCTTGGCAAGCAGCATCATCAAAAAGTCGGTCGCTAAGTCCTCGGGCGGAACCTCGCGCAGCTTTCGCACTGCCTGTTCCCAGTTCCCCTCTTCAAACGCCGCCACGGCTTCTTCAAATCGCTCCAGATGAGCATCGGTAATCAGCGGAAGCTCTTCGGCCGAAAGCAACAACTCGGAAACAGCGACAACTCCCGTCATTCCGTCCGGCCGCACCTTTGCAAGTCGTCTCACACGCCCCTCTTCCGGCCCAAGCTGCGTGCGTGCTTGCTCTGCCGTCACCTCATCCATCAAGATCGGCACCCGCAAAACCTTCGTCATCCCTTCCAGTCGCGCCGCCAAGTTGACGACAGGTCCAAACACCGTCACCTTCACTTGATCGCGCGTCCCAATCTTGCCCGCAACGGCCTTTCCCGACGCCAAACCAATCCCCACGCGAAAATTGGCGAGCGGGCCATTCTCCGCTTCGATCTGCGCAAACTCGCGACGAATCGCTAGCGCCGCCCGGCATGCTTGGGCAACCGCTTGCTCTGAAGCGAGCGGCCATCCCCAAAACCCCATCGCGCTATCGCCGTGAAAGTCGCCAACCACGCCCCCTTCAGCCAAAATGTGTTTCGTCATCACCCCCAGTGCGGAACTCACGCGAGACAGCAACTCCAGCAAGTTCCCCGACAGCTTCTCCGACTCGCGCGAGAACCCACGCAAGTCGCAAAACAGCACCGTCACTTCCGCTTCTCGCGGCGCAAGCACCTGCTCCGGGTCTTGGCTTTCCAAAGCGGAAAGCACCACCGGTGCAAAAAACGGCGACAAGCTCACATGCTGCACCGCCAGCCGTCTCGCCTGTTGTGCATGCCCCAGCGTCATCGCGGCCAGTTCGGCAAACTTCACATCATCATGCAGCAGATCCGCATCCCCCGCTGCCTGGGCGCCAGCGAATGCGCCGCAAACATACAGCAACTCGCCATCGTTCCCCTTGCTCGAAATCGGAATGCAAAACGCCCAAGTGCTTCCCTGGGCCGCCAATGTAAAGGGTTGCTCACCTGGTTCTACTTGGGGTTGCCAAAGATGGACAACCGATTCTTGCTGCAGGTTCGCCGCTTTCACTAGACGCGCACTCGGCTTAAACGGCGAACTGCTTCGATCCCCTGCAATCTGCGGCAGATGATCAAAGTATCCAATCGACACGTACGACTGCGTAACATCATCTTGCTGGCGAGTACTTACCCGAACAATCCCCGCAGCCTGACACCCCGAAAGCGTTCGCAGCAGTAGCGCGATCACGCGCGACTGCAATTCCTCATCACTATGGCTGCTTGCCACCAACCCAGGCAATTGAGAAAGCGCATCTAGCTTGTGCGACGCCTCACGGTATTGGCTCGACTGCAATTCATGCCGCCGAAACGTCTTTTCGATGGCAGGAACCGGTGCTTCAACGACAGGGCTATCCCCTTCGTCGACAAAATAGAACGAGGTCCCCCCAATGACAAAATGGTCCCCCGGTGCCAGGGTCGCCGACATCACTTGGCGACCGCGATAAAACACAGGGTTCCGCGCTTGGGCTAAAACTTCCAATCGCAACGACTTCTGTTGCAACTGCACACGCACATGCTGCCGCGAGATCCGCTCATCCCAGGAAGTGGCCCAAGGCTCGCAAGTTCGCCCCAGCGTAATCCATGTATTCGACGGCAGCTTCTTGCGCCACCGATCTTGCACGCGCGTTCCTTGGGCAATCAGTTCTGTCATGGGTTCCTAACGTAGACCTTCATCAACTCGCTAAGTCTGGCCGCTATTGCTTCGCCGTCAGTTGATAGGCCTCAATCGCATTCTGACGAAAAACTGCCGCAAACGCCGAGGCATCTTGCTCTTTGACAAACGTCGATGCCAATTCAAACACCGTGTCATAAGTCGCAAACAAATCGCTCACCGGCCAATTGCTGCCATACACCAGCTTCTTGCCACCAAACGCCTTCCACAAAGTCTCTAGCGTCGGCCGATAAAAGTTCAAATCCTTCGGTGCTGTCCCGTCGTTCCGCCGTGATCCCTCCACAACTGCCGACAACTTGCACCACACGAGCGGAAATTCTGCCGCCGGCGCGAGAGAATCCGCCCACGCTTTCGGCGGCGTCTTGCCATCAATGGCAACGTTCCCCATGTGATTGATCACGATCCGCAGCTTCGGAAACTGCTTCGCAATGGTGACCGCGTGTTCAAACACTCGATCACAGTTCAGATCCAAGATCAGCCCCGTTTCTTCCAGGGCTCGCAAAGAAGAAAGCTGTTTTGCAGAAGCCAACAGCTTCGGCACGCGATCACCGCTCAGACGAATCCCGCGATAGGCCCGATGCGCAGCCAGTCGCTTGACCTCTTCCACAAAATGATCCGCGTCCGGGTCCAGGTTACCCACAATCCCCATCACCGAGGAATACTTTTCGGTAAGGCCCAGCAACCAATCATTGTCCTTCAGCCAAGGACTAGCCTCGACAATGACCGTCTTCTTCACGCCATGCTTGGCCCCCAGTCGCTCAAACTCAGAAGGGAGCACGGTCCGGTACAGCCGCTTGTCATCTTTCCCCGGCCAAGGAACTCCCTCAGGTCGCGACGGATCATAAAAATGCGTGTGCGTATCAATCAGCTCCAGCGACTCGGCCGCAAAAACACTCTCCCCCAGCATCCCCGTCACGAGGCCCGCCGCCATCGCTCCGCCTGCTTTCAGCCAATCCCGTCGTTCCCTCGACGGCCCTGCAAATTGTGGCACCCGGGTTTCACTTTTTTCGCCATGATCGGAATGCATCTTTGCCCGCCCCCTATCCCTGTTTGGGTCCAATTCTCAGGAAGAACTCGCCGCTTCAAAACCAGTTCGCAGTCTAGCACGAATGCGATCTTCCCCTTTCCTAAGCGTCCCAAGCCGTCGCGAGTTTTGCCGTCTCAGCCCCCTGCCACTTTCCCGCCCCCACCCGTCCGGCCACTTCCCGAACCACCTCCAACCACCCGGCAAGGGGAACCCAACTGGCCTGTCTCCCGCAAACACTCAAAACCGCCAACCCACGAAACAGACTCCGACCAACCCCTAAGGCCTTTCTCAGCAATAGGTTACAAAACATCCATCCTGTCAGCCTGCCTCTGTTTTTCCACCGCAAACGCGACCGAAATTCTCTGTCAGGACCGCAACTAACGAGTAAAATGAGGGTTTACATAGGAAGGTGGTTCCCTGCGCGGAGCCAACTTCCTTGGTCCCCTCCTTGGATGATTGCCAGGTCCCTCCCAAACGCCTGTCACCCCCTCCCAACCCATTCACTTGGGCAAGTCTCGTTCTAGCGAAAAAGGTTGCCGGCCCAAAACGGCCACAATCGAACTTCCGCTCCCACGTTGCTGCTCCCAGGTCTGCATGAAGTTTGAAATATGAATACAAACCTCTCCCCTTCGTCGAAGGCCAACTTGGCACACGCTCTGCCTCGATCGCTCCGTCGCGGTTCGATCGCGACGCGGGTCATCGTCGGCCTCGTTGTTGTTGGCGTGATCGCAGGCGCGGGTTGGTACCTGTCGCAAAAGAAGGCGGCCGCCATTGGCGTCGGGCCACTCGTCAAAAATGCCTCCGTCGGCCCTTACGAACTTGTCGTCCTTGAACAGGGCGAAGTAGAAAGTGCCAGCAACGTCGAACTCCGCTGCGAAGTCAAATCTCGCTCCGGTGGCAGTGGTGGCGGCATCACCATCCTCGAAGTCGTTCCCGAAGGGACAATGGTCAAAGGGGGCGAAGTACTCGTCCGCTTAGATTCCAGCTCACTGGAACAAGATCGCATCCAACAGCAAATCGCTTGCAACTCTGGCGAGTCCTTGGTCGTTCAGGCCAAAAACACGTTGGACGCCGCCAAGATTGCTCGCAAAGAATATCTCGAAGGAACGTTCCGCCAAGAAGAACGGACCATTCAAGGTGAAGTGTTTGTGGCAGAACAAAATCTCCGCAGCGCACAGCTGGCTTACGATTCGGCCGAACGTCTCGCCGCCAAAAACATCATCAGCTCTTTGCAACTTGAAGGAGCTCGCTTCTCGGTAGACAAGGCTCAAAACGAACTCGACGCCGCCAATGGCAAGCTCGATGTGCTTCGCCGTTACACCAAAGAAAAGATGCTCAAACAGTTCGATAGCGATATCGCAACGGCCGAAGCCAAAGTCAAATCCGAAGAGAGCAGCTACAATCTCGAACTACAAAAGCTGCACGAGATTGAACAGCAAATCGCGAAGTGCATCCTCGTCGCACCACAAGCAGGCCAAGTAGTCTATGCCAACAAGTTCAACAGTTCCGGCCGTGGTGGCTCTACCGCAGAATTCGTCGTAGAAGCCGGCGCCCTCGTTCGTGAGCAACAGCCAATCGTCCGCTTGCCCGATGCGGCCAACATGCAAGTGAAGGCCCTCGTTAATGAGGCCCGCGTCACGATGGTTCGCGTTGGCATGCCAGTCGCCATTCGCGTCGATGCCCTCAAAGATGAAATGATCCAAGGCGAAGTGATCAAGGTCAACCAATATGCAGAGCCCGGCGGTTGGTCCAGCGGCAACGTCAAAAAGTACGCAGCCATCGTTCGCATCTTGAATCCACCTCCTGCCCTTCGCTCGGGCATGAATGCCGAAGTTCGCATCTTCATTGAACGCCTCGACAACGCTTTGCAGATTCCAATCCAAGCCCTCGTCGAACACAAGGGACACTACTTCTGCGTCGTGAAGCGCAGCGAAAAGTTTGAGACGCTAGAAGTCAGCGTCACTTCGACCAATGACAAGGTCGCTGTCATCACGCCTGCCGCTGGCCATGAACTCAAAGACAAAGACGAAGTCGCCATGAGCCCCCGCAGCACAATCGGTTTGCTGCAATTCCCGGCCGACCTCAAAGAAGTGACCCCCGCCTCCATGGTTCCCGGGAAAGCTTCACCGGCCGTTCGCCCTGCTGGCCTTCCGGGTTCTACCGAAGGCGCAGCAGCTGGCGGAAACGTCGCCAAGGGTCCTCCTGGTGGCGGCCCTCCCGGCGGTGGTGCTCCGGAAGGTGGTCGCCCCAAAGGTCCACCTAGCCCCAAGGATGCGACCGAACGCCTGTTCGCCAGCGCCGACACCAACACCGACAACAAGATCACCCCAGAAGAGCTTGACGCTTATCAAAGCCCCTACAAGCCCAAGATGGAAGACTTTGACCAAAACAAAGATGGTGCCATCAGCCGCGAAGAAGCGCTAATCGCCATCAGCAAGCGGATGCGTGAACGGCAAGCCAATGGTGGTGGTGGCCCAGGCGGGCCCGGTGGTTCCGGCGCTCCTGGCGCGGGAGCCAATCCATGAAAACGGCCGCGCGAATGGTGGACGTAACCAAAGAGTACGTCCTCAAAAGTGAAACCGTGCGCGCCCTTCGCGGCGTTAGCTTCACCGTGCCCGAAGGGGACTACGTCGCCATCATGGGGCCTAGCGGTTCCGGCAAAAGTACGCTGCTTAACCTGCTGGGATGTTTGGACAAGCCCACCAGCGGATCGTTCTTCTTGGGTGAAGACGATGTCGCCAAAATGAACGATGACCAGCTCTCGTTCATTCGGGCCTCGCGCATCGGCATGGTGTTTCAGGCCTATAACCTTATCCAGCAGTACACCGTGCTGGAAAACATCGAGACGCCGCTGTTCTATCAAGGAAAGATCACCCCGGAAACTCGCAAACGTTGCCGCGAACTTGCAATGCTAGTGGGTCTTGCCAATCGGCTGGGGCATCGCCCTAACCAACTATCGGGCGGTCAGCAACAGCGTGTCGCCATCGCTCGCAGCCTGGCCAATGATCCCTACTTTATTCTGGCGGACGAAGCGACCGGTAACCTCGACTCCGTTACGAGCGAAGAAATCCTGACCCTGTTCGAAAAGCTCAACGATGAAGGGCGCACCATTATCATGGTGACGCACGAAGACGATGTCGCGGCCCACGCCAAGCGAATCATCCGCCTGCGAGACGGCCTCCTGCAATCCGATATCCCAACTCCCAATCGCATCATCACCAAATACGCTCAGCCACTCGCGCCCGTCGCCGCCCCTGCCCATTAGTAAAACTCTCTCTCCCCTCTCTCCTTCAGACCGATTCCCGTCATGTTCTTCTTGCGTACCTTTCAACTAGGCCTGCGAAGCTTACTGCTGCATCCGATGCGGTCGGTACTGACTGCGCTTGGCATCTTCATTGGCGTAGCCAGCGTGATTTGGCTGCTCGCCATTGGTGAAGGGATCAGCCAAGAAGCGCAGCGTCAAATCGAAGGGCTCGGCACAAACAACATTATCGTTCGCTCGGTCAAACCGCCGGCCGAACTAACCGCCAGCTTTTCGGGCCCCGTTCCCTACGGACTGAAGCGTGATGAATTCGACCTGCTGGCCAGCACGATCCCCACGCTGAAAAGCATCCTTCCCATTCGCGAAGTCCGCCGCACGTTTAGCTTCGACAGCCGCACGGTCGATGGTCGACTTGTCGGCTGTACTCCAGACTACTTCGACGTCACGCATTTAGAACTTGAAAGCGGCACACTGCTTACCGAGACGCACGTTCGCAACAAGATGAACGTCTGCGTTCTTTCCTCCGGCGTGGCCGAGCAGCTGTTTCCCTTCGAAGATCCGCTCAACCGCCGCATCTACATGCCGGAAAGCAAAGACTACTACCAAGTCGTTGGCATTCTCAAGTATCGCACTCCCACGGCGGCCATCGGCGGCTCGCTCGATGCCCAAGACTTTGGCAGCGACGTCTACACCCCTGTAACAACGCTCCGCCAACAAGTGGGTGACCTTGTCGTTACGCGCCGTGGCAGCCAGTTCAGCGCCGACATCGTCGAACTATCCCAAATCACGTTGCAAGTGCACTCGGTCGATCAAGTTCGCCAAACAGCCAGCTTGGTTCGCTCAACCCTTGGCATTCCAGAAGACAAACGTTCCACGGCCAAGCTGGAAACCGCTTCCGGCGAAGCTCCCAAAGCCAAAGGCGAAGAAGGCAAAGAGTCAGAAACGTCCAAGCTGCAGCGCCCTCCTCGTCGCGATGTGGCCGTCGTTGTTCCCGAAGAACTACTAGAGCAGGCACGCGTCACTCGCTTGATGTTCATGATGTTTATGGGCCTGATCGCAGCAATCTCGCTGCTGGTCGGCGGTATTGGTATTATGAATATCATGCTCGCCACGGTTACCGAACGGACCCGCGAGATCGGCATCCGTCGCGCGCTTGGGGCAAAGCGTCATCACATCATTTTGCAGTTCCTCGTCGAGACGATTTCTCTCTCCGTGGTCGGTGGTGCCTTTGGCATCTTGGCAGGGCTCCTCTGCCCCGCCACGATCGAGTTCGCCCTCTGGCTGACCGAGCGACTCGCCCCTAACCTGATGGCCAGCCTGCCCGACGTCGTGCGAAACATCAAGCCGCAGATCGTTTTGTTCTCGCTGCCCCTTTCGTTCGGCATCTCTGTCTGCGTCGGCGTTCTCTTCGGCATCTATCCCGCTTTCCGTGCCGCCCGCATGGACCCCATCGAAGCCCTCCGCCACGAGTAACAATCTCTTACTTCGTAATTACTCTCCGGCTCTAGCCCATCCCGTAGGTCAGGGCCGTCAGGCCTAATAAACCCCCGGCCTCCATCCCTCTCCATTTCCGTTCGTGCCTTTCGTGGTTCACTTCCTCCTGCATTTTCAGAGCCGGAAGCGTCAGCGACGGCCCTCCCCCCGGGTGCCACGGCTGGCTTGTCCAGCCGTGCGGGCGTTACCAGCAGGGAATAGAATTGCCCAAGCGGGCATCCCAAATTTCTATACCTGGGTCGCATAGCGACAGGACGGCACACGACAATGGATGCACGCCAGCCGTGGCAACCACGTTAGGCAACCAATTCCCTAGGAGTATAATTGTGGATGAGAACATAGATGCCAACGAAGTGAATGCGAAATACGATCTCATTCGTGATGTTTTGCATTCAGATTGTTCGGAGGAAGATTTCCAACACTTAAGCTGTCCCCAATGTGGTGGCAAGTTGATATTGCGAGTGAACAACGACGGAAAGAGATTTTTCGTTCGGTGCAGCCACGACAGTTCGCACCTTGCAATGCATGGTAAGAATGAAACACCGCCGATGTGGTTTCAACGAGTACCACACACCGGATGGTATGAAGAAGGAGAAGGCTAGAGGGAAATCGTCGTTGCTTTCATAGCTTCGCCACGTGCCACGACTGGCTTGTCCAGCCGCGTGAACTTTTCCAGCGGGCGAATAGAATAGAATTGCCCAACCGAGATAATTCAGGTTGCCACTTCAGGAACTCACGTTCTCGTGCTACCACCCAACGCCCTCGTTAAACTAGGATGCTTGACGAGAACTGCTTGCCGGAAGTTTCGACGTTCCGTTACTGGCAGGAAGGCCCCGCCGCAGCACAAGGGCTTCTTTGTTCATACCGGAGGAGTGGCTTATTGATTTCTGGTTCCGCCTACCAGAGGTGTTACGATGATGAGTGCGATCCAAAAGATTGATGAGCTGATAAGTGATATCGATTCGGGAGGTGTCTGCAACGGCTGCCCGGGTTGGATCGTAAGTGAAGTCTTGATACACCTGAAAGAACTTCGGTCAAAGTCCGAACTTTCAGGATTTGAAGATCAAGTCAATCAGTTCGTTCGTGGAGCATGTCGGTTTATCGGCGATAACGCAGTGACGGACTGCGACGAGTTGGGGAACAGAGTCTATGCGTTGAAACGTCCTGAACCAAAATGAAAACGCGGCCTGGATAGCGGCTAGCGTTGGCAAATTCAGAGTATGCGGTCTCGCAGTTTTCTGTAGCCGTGGCAGCCAGCGAAGCAGGAATTGACATCTCCAATTTAAACAAAGAATTGTTTGATCCGAATAAGCGGGTAGCCCAGGTCTTTAAACCTGCGTCACGCAGCGATAGGAAGGCACACGACGATTGATGCTAGGCCAGCCGTTGAAGCTATTAAGACCGATCAGCAGAGCAACGCTCAAGACGCCTCCAGGATCAGCGTTTCCTTCCACGTTATCCAGAAGAGAGCTGCATCAACTTAAAGAAGATGGTTACACAATCTGTGGAGGCTGGACTTTGCAGCCCGAATCGTAATGGAACATTCACTTGATAACTGCATTGCCCTTCTGAGAACATACTCGCAGAGGGGCTATAGTAAGCGATTGCCTGGCCCATGCGATGACACGTTCTCGTCACTAGCGGGTATGTACCTTGGTACAGATGCGGCTGGTCGCGAGGTAATCCGAAAATCGATTCCCGATGAATGCAGGCTTGTTACATTAGGTTTCAGTGATCGATTCGCGACTTTGGCGGCAAGGGCGAAAAGTGAAGAGCTATTAAGAAAGGGCTATGCAGTACATTCGATCGAAGGGTTTCGATATGACGAGCGTGAAAACATTCTTCGCCTAGTATTGCTAACGCATGTCGCGAAAAAACTGGGTCTGAATTCAAACGAATTGCTTGATTGGACCGCGTCACTATCCTCCACTGAAACGCAACGACAACTTGCAGCATTCAAAGATCGGCCCGACGAGATTAATACGCTTAAGACAATGGGCATTCAGGAATTTGATACAGCCGATGGAGTGCTTTACGAATACGTTCTCTGAAACCGCACGCTATCCTTACCCCAACACCAAAACAGTGAGACTGAGATATGGCTGTTGAAGTGACTTTACTCCAAGACGAGAGCAATTGCCAAATTGTTCAAGTCTCGGGACGGCGATACCCTGGCGTTGTTGTGCAAGGCGACTACTTGAGTAACCTTGCAGACCTAACGTCCGAAATCGTACGGCTGCTCGATGCGAATGACATTGATGAAGCCAAAGATACCGCTCAAGAACTTCACGGTTTGCTGTTTGCACGCCTCAAAGTATACAAGGACGCATTGAACCGAAACGAACAAGCTGGAAATTGAAGCCAAACATGGGCATCAGCGGCTATCCCAGGATTTTTGAACCTGGGCACGCGCAGCGACAGGAGGTCACGCCCACCATCTCACCAACCTCTAACCTTCAATCCTCTTCCTCCCCGGTCGTGCTTTTCGTGTCTTTCGTGGTTCCCTTCCTCTCGCATTTTCAGAGCCGGAAGCGTCAGCGCCCGGTCCTCCCCCTGTGCCTCTTCCTCACGGACTATGATGCCCCTCGAATTTGCCGCTTGCCGTGGAAGCTTGATTGCATCAGACGCAGCAGGGATTCGCACCGACGACTTCGGCCGGAGAATCTGGTAGGCTGTGTTTGCACTTCGAGAGTTCGTGGGGCTTAGCACGTCTGCTCGTAGTCGCCTTGGCGAAAGTGGGCATCGGGGCAAATGGCGAGAGCTGTATGGCCATACGTCGGCATCGCTTGGTTCCTCAAAAAAAGACCTGAAGTCGAGCATTCATGGATCGAATGAATGCATTGGGCTATACGGACGAAGAAGCCATCGCGTTTGTCAATCGTCAAATTGCTGACCTCGCGAACGGCCGGCACATGCAAATTCATGCGTAAGGCTGGAATCCCGTTTGGCGGGAATGGTTGCGGCGAAATCCGAACTTTGAGATTTCAGTCATCCGAACGCAGATTCAGTCGATGTTGCGAGAGTTTGAGTTGCCACTCTCCTCTCTCGGTGGTCCACAATGTGGGAGGTGACAGGCAATGATCGTGTGCAACTTGTTTGAGGTAGCCGTTAACGTGAGTGGCGGCGACAACCCCATCGTGGATTTTGTTATTCGTACCGATTTGCCGGTCGGAACGCAGATAATTTACTCGTGCCGCCGTTCTTATCGAGATTCGCAGGGCGAAGATTCCCTATGGGTTGGACAAAGTGAAACACTGGCTGTGTCTGAGGCTGGCGAGTGTCGTGGCAGAATTGACATGATTGCTTCGGACAAGAAGGCGGCTGAACACTACCGGCAAATCAATTCCGGCTATTCTAAGTCGGGCATCAGCAGTCCCGTCAGCGAAACAGTTAAGCTACGATTTGTGGTCGGTGGTCGCCAGCGACTAAGGGAATTCGGACGAAACAACTCTGAGCTTTCGGGAACGCTTGTCACGGATCGTGGTGGAATCAAGGTCGTGGAAGCGGGTCGTGAACTTCGTATTCCGATGAAATCTACGCTTCAACCGACCATGGCTTCATCTTGAACGTCGCCGGTGGCGTTGGCTTGAAGGGACAGACCAATCACGGCATTCTTGTCGTTGAGCCACAATCCTTCCCGCGTCGTGGCCCAACGCCACGATCAAAAATAAACGGGGGGGGCATTGCGGGTAGCCCAGGATTTTAAACCCCTGGGTCGTGCAGCGAACGAAGATCGTGCCCACCATCTCACAAACCTCTAACCTTCAACCTCTATTCCCCCGTTCGTGCTTTTCGTGTCTTTCGTGGTTCCCTTCCTCCCGCATTTTCAGAGCCGGAAGCGTCAGCGCCCGGTCCTCCCCCCGTGCCTCTACCCTCGCCCACGCCCCTCTTAAAAACTTCCCTGCCGTCCGTGTTCCTCCGTGCCATTCCGTGTCCTTCCGCGTCCCAATCTTTCCCCCCGTGCCTTCCCCCCGCAGGTCAGCGGCGTCAGGCCTGACGAAACCCCGACCTCCATCCGCTCGCACCTTTCACAACTATCCATGCCCCAGTCTCCCCGCTGAGCACCCTCTACCAGACTTTGCATCTCCACCAGCTAACCATCGCACACCAGCCCGCAAAGTTTACTCAAGCCGCAAAGTCACACAGTCGATAAACGCAAACGAAGTCTTGCGCTGTTAGGCAGCAAGACGCTCAGCATTTGCACTTCGTGTGTCTTGTCGGTATCGAGTAAATCCATCATGGCCAGCGATCCCACCATCAACGTTCCTAGCCAGCGCACGCCGCAGACGCTTCGCTCTGCGCTGGCAGATTCCGTTGCCGATTGGGGCGGTGTTGTCATCGATGGTTTCACCACGATCGGCGATATCAGCATCTTCTGCTTTCGCACGTTCTCGTGGCTCTTCTGGCGCCGAGCTCGCTGGGAAACGCTGCTACCCAACTTCTATCAAGTCGGTGTGCTCAGCCTCCCTGTGATCGCGCTAACGGGCACGTTCATCGGCATGGTGCTGGCCGTCCAAAGCTACTTTACCTTTCGCGATCTCGGCCTAGAAACTCGCCTAGGAGCGGTCATCAACATGACGCTCGTTCGCGAGCTTGGTCCAGTGCTCGCCGCGACGATGCTGGCCGGCCGAGTAGGCTGTGCTATGGCGGCCGAACTTGGCACGATGCGCGTTACCGAACAAATCGATGCCCTAGAAAGTATGGGAGCCGATCCCATTCACTATCTGGTCGTGCCGCGATTTGTCGCCTGCATATTTTTGATTCCCACACTCACCATCATGGCTGACTTCATGGGAGTCGTCGGTGGTTACTTTTATAGTGTGGTGCTGCTCGATATCGACAAACATCACTATTGGTACAACTCCGAAAAGTTCGTCAACCTGTTCGACCTGTTTAGCGGCATCTTCAAGAGCCTCTTCTTCGGAGCAGCGATTGCTTTGATGAGCTGCTATCGAGGATTCAACTGCTCGCCTGGTGCCGAGGGGGTTGGACGAGCTGCCACGGCTGCCTTCGTTTACTCGTTTGTGATGATCCTGATCATCGACTTGGTTTTGGGCGACATGATGTATTCGCTCTACTATCAGATCTATCCCAACGCGTCCAAACTGTTCTAACCATTCGTTCGATCCACGCCGCTACTACGTAAAAGCTAACGACCATGGTCTCCGCCGTCACTCCTGAATCCTTCGGCTCTAATGAACCACCCTTGGTTCAGGTGGAGTCGTTGACGATTGAGTTCGGCCGACAGAGAGTTCTGCGGGACATTAGCCTCTCGATTCCGCGCGGGCAAACCGTGGCGGTCATTGGCGAAAGCGGCTGTGGCAAAACAGTCTTGCTCAAAACGCTCATTGGCCTCATTCGCCCTACGTCTGGACGGATCCTGTTTGACAACAGCGACCTCAGCAAGCTCAACGACCGCGACCTTACCGAGCAGCGGATTCGTTTTGGCTATTTGTTCCAAAATGCCGCCCTGTTTGACAGCATGACGATCGGCCAAAACGTCGCCTTTCCGCTTCGCCAGCATCGGCAACTTTCCGAGCAAGAAGTGCAAGAGCGAGTACTCGCCCGCCTCGCCGAAGTCGGCTTGCCCGATACGGTCGTTCCAAAAAAGCCGGCGGAACTTTCGGGCGGTATGCGAAAGCGCGTCGGTATGGCGCGAGCCCTGATCCTTAGCCCGGAACTGATGCTCTACGATGAGCCCACAACCGGACTCGATCCGATCATGAGCGACGTCATTAATGAACTTATGATGAGCGCCGGCCGAAAGTCGGCAGAAAACCAACCCGTCACCAGCGTTGTCGTGACCCATGATATGCACACCACTCGCAAAGTGGCCGATCGCGTGATCATGCTGTATCCCAATCCACGACTTCGCCCTGGCGAATCCCAAATCATTTTTGATGGCCCCCCCAGTGAGCTCGATACCACTCCTGATAAACGGGTGCGTCAATTTGTGCGAGGCGAGGCAGGCGAACGACTGATGGAAATGCGCCGTGAAGCGAACGAGCATCATGGAGCCGGAAGCTAATGCCCCAAGCACCCGCTACTAAAAATACATTTGCAATCCGGAATGGATTTTTCTGCATCCCCATGCAGATCATGAAGGAATAGGCGTCATGGACGAGAGAGTACTCAAGTTGCGAGTGGGGGTGGTCGTCTTGGCCGCCGCCATCATCACCAGCATTCTGGTGATGCGCATTGGCGACATGCCATTGCCAGGCACTTCGAAGTATACGCTGTATATCAACTTCACCCGCGCTCCCGGCGTGCAGGTGGGCACACCCGTTCGCAAAAGTGGTATCTCGATCGGCCGCGTTACGAACGTCGACCTTACCGACAATGGCGGCGTGCAAGTTACCGTCGATATTGATAGCCGTCGCAAAATCTTTGTGGCCGAAACCTGTCACATCAACTCGGCTTCCGTCCTGGGCGATCCCGTACTGGAATTCGTGCTGGGAGACAAGCAAGGCCCTGATGCGGCCGTCCTGGTGGATGGCAACGAGATCGATGGCCTTGTTACCGGCAATCCGCTAGAAGTGATCGTCGCGCTGGAAGGTGATCTAAAATCCGCGCTGGGGAGTATTCGCGCGGCAGGCGACGAAGTCCGAATTGCCGCACGCAATGTGAATACGGCCGTCGCCAACAGCAGCGATGACATTCCCCGCGTCATGCGAGAATTTGAACAAACGCTCACGCAGATGCGCAGCACGTTTTCGAGCGTCAACGATGTCGTTGGTGATCCCGAACTTCGCAAGGGTCTGCGTACGATGATGTCGGAAGTTCCGGCACTGGTTAGCGAAGCTCGTGGCACGTTGACCAAAGCGAACGCCACGTTCGATAGCTTTGCCGGCGTTGGTAAACGGGCCGAGCAGAACCTGGCCAACTTGGAAGCCTTTACCAAGCCCCTTGCCGATCGCGGCCCGCAAATGGTCGACAACATCGATGGCATTCTTAGCAATGTCAACGACTTGACCGAACAACTCAACGACTTTAGCACCGGCCTGAACACACGTGATGGCACGCTAGGGAAATTGCTGCACGATGACACGATCTATCGCCGCCTTGATCGCACGCTGGCCAACACCGAAGACCTTACGCTTCGCCTTCGTCCGATTCTCGATGACGTTCGCGTCTTTACCGACAAGATTGCCCGCGATCCTCGCCAACTGGGTGTGAAGGGTGCGCTAGATCGCCGCCCTTTGGGCATGGGAAACAAACTTCCCACCACGCCCGACATCCTTTCGCGTGATGAAGCCGCCAGCTACGAAGAGGATGAGGCCTACTATGAGCCCGCTCCTATCGTGAGTGGTGCTTGGGACCAAACCCGGCTTCCCCCCTCGCCACTGCGTCGCAACCGCTCAGCCTGCCCGAGGGCTTTTTCCTCGTCGGCCGTATTTGCCAATATTGAGCAGCTTACGGCCGCAATTGCCTTTCTCCCAGCCTGCCGTACCGAAGTTATTTTTGCCCCTCGTGCGCCAGTACTCTCTTAGGCCCAGCGATTAGCGCCCTCCCAAAGGCTTCTAGAATCGCATTGGCCGCACGCGGACGCCCTTCCTCGCCTCAAAGCCCACCCCACGCCCCAAACGTGTCCCAAGCGAAGCCGTAAACTGCCATATTCGCCATTTGCATTACTAAATACTTATACAGCCACTTCTGCATAACAGATATTTATATCGTTATTATTCTTCACACGTGACCTAACGTGTCACGCCTCGCTGGACCAACTTTTTTTGACGCGAAGAGCTTAGTTTGAAACCGTTGTGTGGCGACCGCGTTGAGCAACCTCGCGACGCGGCAAGTTGGCTTCCTAAACCACGGGGATATTTCAGTCATCCAGAAAATCACAACCGCTTCGTCAAATGTGCAGCGGTAAGATCAGTGAGGCTAAGCGACGCCTAACACCTCTACGGCATCTAACGCTAGCAAGCGTTACTCTTCAAGCGGCCTTTCCATCAGCAAACTGATCTACCCGTAAGTGGGTGATATCTGGTTTAATTGCACTGTGAAACAGACCCTTTTCAAGCCGCACCTATTTTCCAACAGTACGCCTTCATCAACAAAGTAACGATTTATGAATCGGATTGTTTCACTGCTTGTATACGTCTTACTTCTGCATGCAGGAACCGTTGCGATTGGGGACGAGCAAGACTTTCACATTGACCTTCATTTCACACATGGCAAAGCAGGCCCCATAAACGATTCTAGTGAGTTTTTGAATGGCGAATCGCTGATGGTTTCAATCAAGGTTCGAGGAGCAGCAGTAGATGCTGAAGATCTAGTCCACTGTTGGTTTAATGCAAGCCTGCTGGACGCAGATAAAACATTGGTTCACTCCTATCCAGCAATGGAATGGAATTCCTCGGCAATCATTCCCGGCAAACCCCTTTCACTTCCTGCCACGCTGCCGATGCCTGATGGAATGAAAGCGGGTGAATATTTTTTGCAAATCTCCGCCAACGATGCAAACAGTGACAAATCGACAAAGACTCTCATTCCCTTCCAAGTTGTGCAAGCCGATCAAATGAAGATCGGCACGATTCACTTATCGAGGGATCGAGCAGGCACGGTCTTTGCGGGCAAATGTTACAATGTTGGAGAAATCTTCGCCGCCAATTTCAGGATGCAAAATCCCAATACCAGTGGTAACAAATGGAAATTGCAATTTGGTACCAAATTACTGAACCATCAGAAGCAGGTTGTTAACGACCAACTTCCGCCTCAAATCATCGAGGCGTATGCTCCCAGCAATGGTCAGGTGCGAGGAAGCGTGGGTGGCCATAATCTGAATGTGGCGGGATCATACTACATGCAGATCGAAGTAGTAGATCTAGAGACAAATCAAAAGACGGAGCGGCTCATTCCGTTTGTCGTCATTGATCCAGAGACGGTTGGAGAAGATGCAGTCTCATCCAAACCGGCAAAGCGAGTGGGTAGGTAGTTCACCACAGCATGCCATCATAGCCATGCGGTCTAGGGGCTGAGAACAGCAATCAAGGCAAGCTTTTGACCACTGATGACTTTGGCGAAGTCGATTTCCAAGACACCGCTCTTTGCCACTTCGATACCAGTCGTTGGCTCTTTTGGCTGGATGGCTTTCAAGCTTGGATGAGAGAATAGGACTTTAGAACGTTCCCCTGCTGCCTTACCTGGCAACAGCAGGATACGGCAGCGTCCTTCGCGGTCGGTTAGCGAGCAAGATTGCTTGTGCTGCACAAAGATACGCGTTCTCAGCCATGGATGAATCGAACAATCCACGTCGACGGAGCGATCCGTCGGCTTCGAAAGCGAGTAGGTTTTATCTATTCCAATTTTGGAACCATCCGTCAAAGGGATCGTGGCAAACTCTGTACGTGGATTGTGTCCGACCGACGATTGATTCAGTAACCGCAACTGATCACCCTTCGAGGCAACCAAAGCCGGCGGATCGTAGTTGCCTTTAGCAAACGTTACCATATGCCGCTTTGGCTCTTTATTTTCGATGGGCTCCATCGCCCTTGTCGAAACAAAGATATCTGCCAGCCCAAGCGTCTTCTCATCCACACGCAAGCCAACGTTTTCAACTCGATCGCCAAATACCTCGGCTTCCTTATCGACACGGAGCGTCCTCCTGTTTTCTGGAGGCATTTCGTCCACAACGATCGTTAGTTCAAGCGTTTTGCCTTCAACCGTTTGTGCAAAACCAGCCGACCCACGCAGCAATACGATCACGCACAAGAACAAAGCGAGAATACTTTTTGCGAGCACGAGGCAAACTCGTTGTTGGGACCCCAACAACACAAGTGCAAAAGGATATTCCACTAAGGCCACTCCAGCATACACAGCAACCCATAGACTACCGTTTACCATTTTTTGCTGCAGGACTTACCTTTTCAGACACAACAAGAACGACTCGGAAACCGTCATTGCCATCTCGAGTCGCCGGCGGAAGGCTGTAACGATCCGAAGAACGCGTCGACGAGGGGTTAAAAAACCAAGACCCACCTCGCAATACACGATTGGCGCTTCCGGCAGCAACCAGCGGATCTAATGTCACGCCTTTGCGAGACTTATAGGCTCGTTCATCAAACACATCTTCACACCACTCTGCGACATTTCCATTCATGTCATGCAGGCCGAAAGGATTTGGCTGAAACCTACCAACAGGTGCCGTAAAAACCCACCCATCTTCAAATCTACAGCATGGATATTTATTATAATCTTCGTAGACAAACTTCTTTTGGTAGGACACATCTCGCACGTTCCCATAGCCTTGAAGACTATCTTGAATATCACCTGCCACAAATCGCTTATCGCTACCCGCACGACAGCAATACTCCCACTCCGCCTCCGTCGGCAAGCGATATTTTCTACCTTCTTTTTCGCCAAGCCACCTACAAAAGGCCTTCGCGTCATTCCACGTCACGAAAGTAACCGGATCTTGGTCAGTTTGAGGCCACCCCGTATTACGCCAACTGAATTCCCTACTTCTCTTAAAATCCTGCAACTTAATATCGTAGCCCCAACTTCCCTTTTCGTCCTTTTCCGCGTCTGTCTCGTATAACGTTGCCTTGACAAACTTGGCAAACTGCTCCTTAGTTACTTCATATTGCCCCATATAAAATGACCGAGTAATTTTTACTCGATGTCTTGGTTGCTCATCATCCACCCCGTCGCCTTCCGGGAGAATAATCCCAGCCGCATTAAGCTCACGCACCACCTCGTTTGTGCCCATCCAAAACTCCCCTTCCGGGATTAGCTTTAAACTCAGCCCGATTGAATTAGTGATGGCAACTTCTATGGGCCTGCTGTTCTTTTCAGTCCTACCTCGCCCTTCAAGCGAAACCTCTTTTACTGCACGCGAAATCCACAAAACGGACTTCTTTTCAATTGACGCTATATCTGCAAGTCTCTTCGAAACTCGAGCATGCTGAAGCCCTGTAAGCGAGTCAATTGCTTGCTCATACTTCACCGCCACATGCAGATATACTGATTCCTGTTCTCTCAAGTTACTCAGCGTCTCTGCATACGCCCACCATTCGTCACCCACCTGCAATTCACGTGCAGGTTCATTTAGTTCTAAGATTGCAAGTTTTTTTAGTGCCTCATCGTTCCCTAAGGCAAGCATGGGAATCCCACGGGCCCACTCACCCTTATCAAAACAGTAAAACCTTCCGGCAATGTAATTTGCCCTAGAATCAACAGGTTCTTTCTCCAGAGTTTCCAAAGCAACTTTGGCCAATAGGAAGTGTTTTTCAATCTCTGAGATTTCTTGAAGTCTACTGATCAGCCAATTGACTTGCGAGGAATTGCGGCCTTCCTTCGAACTCGTCAATGCAATACTGGCAAGCGCCTTTGCAGACTCGTATTGATCCTGACTAATCATTTCATCTATCAGGGGCTTTAGCAGGCTTACAAAATCCTGGTGTTCTCTTGACGTCTTAAGTACCTTTGCAACACTTCTGGCTGTGACGAGCTGCATTGCTGATTTGTCGACATCGTAGCTATCAGCAATTTGCTGAACTGCGTCCATTGATACTGGCAGATTTCCTTGCCCTGCAGCCAGATCGCGGGACATGCGAAATAGGACAAATCGACCTACGGGATCGTCATTTGTAGCTAAGCCTTCCTTCATCAACTTCTTCGCTAGTTCCACCTTCTGTATACTAGTCTTTGCAATTTCATAATCTGCTTTGTACGCTTCTAAGATAATAGTCGTTGCTTTCTTCTGAGACTCTTCGTCGGGCAATGCGAACTTTTTTGGAGTTCCATCTTGGGCAACGACGCTCGAAATTAAAACAGCAAATGTTGCAAGCAATATTAAGGAACGCATAGCAACATATCTCTATGAAAAGGGGCAAAACTAATCATTGCCGTAAGCAGAGACTGAACCTAAACAATTGCCGCACAATGAGATTGCGTGTGTACTTATACACCTCTTCACGGGGAAACTCAAGTTGTCGCGAGATTGTCGGTGGCTAATGCGATTCTACGGCATGACTTAGGAGCGGCGAGAGAATCTTCAGCTCCGAGAGTTACCCTAAGTGCTTGGCCCCCAACAAAACATGCAGGCCAATAAACAGCGGCGGACGGATGGCAGAGAATTTTAACACCGCCATACTTCTGGCAGTATCTTTCCCCTAATTCCCTGAGCACTTTTTAACAGGGTTACCTGGGCTTTTGGCTGGCCTATCGGAGTAATGCTGCCAGGATAAATCCTGGCCTACAACAAAGCGAAAGGCCTACAAAAGGCGGCCGGCTTTGATGATGCCGCCTTGTAGGACGGCGAGGATGTTCTTGCGGTCTTCGAGGATCGAAATGTCTTTGAGGAGGTCGCCGTCGACAACGAGGACATCGGCGAGCTTTCCTTTTTCGAGCGTGCCGAACTCGTCCCCTCGCCCCATAATCTCTGCGCCGGTTTTGGTGGCGCAGGTGAGGACCTCCAGCGGAGTTAGGCCGACGAAGTTCACAAAGAAGGTCAGCTCCTTGGCGTAGGTGCCGTGCGGCGTCCAAGCAAAGCCGTAGTCGCCTCCCATCCCTAGTCGGCCGCCGGCACGCAAAATCATCCGAGCACTTTCGGCGCCAGCGTCGAGCGTTTCTTGATGGCCATCAACAACGCGTTGGCTCATGCCAAACTCAGGACCATGCACGATGCTTGCGTATTCAAATTGCAAGGCAGGAACGCAAGGGACATCACGCTTCAGCAAAAGGTCGAGAGCTTCTTGATCCATGAACGTGCCATGTTCAATCGCATCATAGCCGGCCCGCAGCGCGTTTTTGATCCCCGCGTTGGCACGGCAATGCCCGGTCACTTTCAAGTGATGGTTATGCGCCGTGGCAACAACTGCATTCATCTCTTCAAAGGTCATGCACAGCGTGTGATGGTCGTTCGTATCGGGCGAAGCAGCATCGCCGGTGGGATAGGTCTTCACCCATTCAACACCATCTTTGACGAGCTTTCGCACGGCGGCACGCGCCTCTTCGGGACCATTGACCAGCAGGACCAAACCTTCCATACCAATTCGGCGGAAGTCCGGATTCCAATCCATCAGCCCCCCCACGCCGCAAATCTCGCGACCGCTCGAAGCCAAGCGAGGACCGGGGCAAACTTCGGCTTCGATTCCCTTCTTTAGCCAAACGTCGATATTGAACAGGCTGCCGCCGCTGCGTGCGGCCGTATAGCCACATTCCAAGGCGAGCTTGGCATTGTGTGCCGCCAAGAGCGTGACATATTCGACCGGATATTTGATATCGAGATCTTCTAGCGCCGCCACGTTGAAATAGGTCGGATGGAAGTGAGCTTCGACAAGGCCCGGCAGAATAGTACCACCGAGGGCATCGATTTTGCCCGCGTCAGGAGGAACCGGCGGAGCACCCGCCGCAGCGCCAGCGTATTCGATCTTGCCATCGCGGATGACAACGACACCGTTAGGAATCGCGGCGGCCCCTGTACCAAGTATGACCGTTCCATTGCTAATTACGGTAACGCCGCTTGCCAACTTCATCATTGCTCTCCTGCCGATAAGGGTGCCAAGAAACGCCTAAGGCACCACGCACCAAGGTTGTGCCTGCAACTTAATGGGTCTGACGGCCGCAATCAATCAAGGGCAAGGACAAATGCCGAAAGCAAGCTGCCGGTGGTTGCGAGCGATTGCCAGTGAATCTGATGACCCACCTCCGTCACGGGAACAATCTGCGGATCTTTCATGTGACGCGCAATCCATTGGTCTTCGCCTGCCAAAATCATGCTCCCCTTTTCGGGCCGGCCGATCAGAACCATCGCCGGGCACTGCACGGCGGCCATGTACTGCTCATAGGCGTATCCGTCGAGCCAGCGAAGTTCCAAAATGGGGGTAAAGACGGCCGGATCAACCTTACGTAAGCAGTCGGCGCTAAAACGAATCGACGGCGCATCACGAGTTTCCTTCAAGCGAATCGACTGGCCATTTCTGAGCGGCAAAATCGTCTCGCCAAAGGTGTGCGCAATCTGCGAAACGGACTGCGTGCTTCCCGCCAAAGACTGCATCGCCTTGAACGTCGCTTCGTAGCCGGTGCCTGGAATCTGCTGCAAGAAGTTGGGGGTTGGTGGATCTTCCAAAATGATGCCGCGAACTTTTTCTGGCACTTGAGCGGCCGAGCCGAGTGCAACCAGCGCCCCCAGCGAATGCCCGTAAAGGACCACGGGAGCAACGCGCGTCTTTAGCCAGGCGACTTGGTCCTGGACATAATTTTCCACCAGGTAAGCGCCCGGCGTACGGGCCGAGTTGCCATGCCCACGATGATCAAAGCACGAAACGTGCGCAGCGCCCGCGACCCAAGGAAGGAGCGGCTGTACATCTCGGCCGCAGCGGCCTACGCCATGCAGGAAGGCAAACTCTTTACCGGAAAAAGCGTTTTCGGATAAGGCACGCGTGATCGTAGAAGACATGAGAACGGCTTAGCTGGCGGAACGAGGAGGATGGAAACACGGAATACACAGAAATAAGATCACGAGATGATTGCGAGTTAGAGATAGTGACTATCATCTCTCACATCTCTCAAAGACTCACTATTCTAAAGCCCAAAAGGCCCTTAACACCTTTCCGATCTACATACCATTTTACAAATTCCCGTGCGGCTTAACCTTGAAATTCCGTGCATACTCGTTAGCGTCATTTACTGAATTCATTTCCGTTGGCTTGCTTTTGGCCTCTGTGTCACAATCGGAAAGCGATTCCTCAAGAACAATTGCTTCCCATCGCAGATAACGCACATGGTAAAGCAATGCAAATATCAACATCACAGTAGACGCCCAGTTTACTTGATAATAATATCGCCCTTGCGGCCATCCGATTACCCTCCCGAAATCAAGTGCGAAAAGCCCTGACCAACCAACTCCGTACATAAAGTGAATTTGCGTTGCCCACTCTCGCAAGCGGTGCTGAATATGCTTCGTGTTAGCAAGGTTTTTCCACCGTACCAAATCGACCCCAGCAACATTGGCATACGCCCAGCGGTAACTGCACAAAGCCGCGACAGTAATGACAACCAACGCGACAGCAAATCCAACGATAGTAAGGGGAAACATTGTGAAAAACGTTTCGCTCCTAGCGGGAAATAGCGTCACCGTCAGGTCCGAAACAATTGACATCACACCCATGACAAATGTTCCACCACAAAGCGGTCGAAAAAACAATGGACTGGCCGGAGCTGACCAATAATTCCATAGCCCTGGTCCGCAAAGTACTAATACGACGAGAAAACACCTTAAACAGAACCACTTCCGATTAGTACTTGGCTTCAAATCCTTGCGTGGTTGAGTTAGATTGACCTTGCTAAAGTAGGGAAATTCAGGACCGGGCACCATTGAAAACCACGGAATTATATCTGTGCGGTTTTTACTGGCACCTTCGTCACTCAAGCTGGCAACGCTATCGCTGACCTTTTTGCCGGTTAAATCGAGGAATAGTGTACCTATTAGAAATATTGGCACTGCCCTTTGGAGAGAATAAATCACAGTCCCAACAACAATGACACTTAATGCTAATAGAGACGAAGGAATTGCACCTCCAGTCCGCAGGTAGCAATAGATCTCGCCAGGCACCTCAAATGCGGTCACAACTGCAGCAAAAAACGTCGTACCCGCAAGCAAGTATCGCAACATTTCATCTAATGTTGCAATTTTCGCATTCTCAACGTCTTTCATAGCACTTTTACCTACTCGAAGGGAAGTAAATATTTAATCCCCATAGAGTAGTTAATGTGGATTGATAAAAAAAGAGGCGACATTGCTGTCGCCTCTTCGGGAGAGACATTTCGTGACCGGGACTAGTTTTGAAAGACTAGTATTCGGTACGGCTGTTGAGGCCTGGCTGTGGAATGGCGTACTTGCCATTGGCATCGGCCAAGATCGGGGCTGGGCCGTCGATCGTTAGCTTGTCCACATTTGGTGCAAACTCGTGTTCGCAGTTGAGGATGTCGTCATAGTTGATGACTTGGCCCGTGTGAGCTGCCATACGACCCATCGACGTGACCAAGCTCGCTTCGGCACCACGCTTCACTTCGTTGTAAGGACGGTCCTTGCGGATCGACTCGATCAGATCATCCCATTCGATTTGGTAGGGGTTGCGTTCAGGTTGTGGGTAAGCCCACAGGATGTCCTTCTTGTTTTCGCTTTGGCCCTTGTAGATACGGCACTTGGCTGGCGAGTGACCGCCGGTCGAGATCGTGCCGAGCCCCTTGCTGCCGTGAGCGTAGCTGGCAAACTGATCTTGGCAGCCTGCCATCGTGCGGCCGTAAAGGAACATGTTGCTGCCGTCAGCAAACGTGTATTCCACCGAGTAGTTATCGAAGTTTTGGTCGATATTGTCGCCACGGAAGTGACGGCCACCCGAAGCTTGAGCCTTGACGGGCCAAGCGTTCTTCATCCAGCAGCATTCATCGATGTTGTGAATGTAGAAGTCGCTGTACAAACCGCCCGAAGCCCACATGAAGCTGTGGAAGCGTTGGATTTGGTACATCAGTTCGCTGATGCCATCTGGCTTCTTTGGCGAGAAGGCCGAACCAACGGGGCCGTGCATACGGTAGCAGCGAAGCGTAACGATGTCACCGATTTCGCCGTTTTGGATGCGGTCAAACAATTCGCGGCGTGCATCGCAGTGACGACACATCAGACCGACGGCAACCTTCAGGTTACGCTTGACCGATTCTTCGCCCAGGGCCAGCATCTTGCGAGTGCTAGGGCCGTCAACGGTGACGGGCTTTTCCATGAACGTGTTGATTCCCTTTTCAATCGCGTAGGTGAACTGCACCCAACGGAAAGCGGGAGGCGTTGCGAAGATCACCACGTCGCCAGGGCTGAGGCAGTCCATGGCTTGCTTGTAACCTTCGAAGCCAACGAACTTGCGATCCTCTGGAACGTCAACCGTGTCAGGGAACTTGCTCTTCAAGCTTTGATAGCTCGACTTCAGACGGTTATCAAACACGTCAGCCATTGCGACGAGCTTGATCGGGCCGCTCTTGGTGGAAAGCGCATCCGCAGCAGCACCGGTACCACGACCGCCGCAACCCACAAGCGCGACCTTGATCGTGTTGTTTTCTGCAGCATGGACCGAAGGAATCGCAACGCCAGCCAATGCCGAAGCGGCGACAAGCGAACCAGATGTTTTGATGAAGTCGCGGCGCGACGAAGCACTATCAGAAGCGGGCTTAGACATGAACGAATTTCCTTGGTGGGAAAAAACGGAAGGTTGGAAACCCAAGCAGGTAGGCGGGGACTGCGACAGGCGCACGACGACACCGAGAGCATGGGTCAGTGGCCCTAGTCTACCAAACCAGCGGACGGCTTGCCATCGTTAGGGCCGATTTTCGGGGGCGCATGCGCCCTTAACAACTTTTTAAGGTGTGCACAGTCCGAGAAATCTGATGTGCGACCAGCGTTAAGGGAAACTAAGCCACCACAAACCAGCGTCCCGGCAGCAGCAACGCATGCCCAAGGGGACAAGGCCGATGAAAAGGCGAAAGCTGCCCGGGGGCAGCGTCTCCCAACTGCACACTCGCGATCGCGCAGGTGCCCATTGCAGGGTGGTCCCCCGCTTTGGGGCAGCAAAGGGATAAGCCGTCTGCTGCAATCGCTACGATCAGCCAGGTCTGCCTTTGGATATCAAGCATAAAATGCCTAATCGGTCCATTTTTGTGGTGGCTGCCAGGGGCACAAACTACGATAGAGGGCTGAACGTTTTTGGCAGGGATGCATGACGTCTTGGGCGATTTTTTGAAGTAGTAACTTACGCATGCAATTCCTGAGAAACCTCTGGCAGAGCTTTCGCTCTTCACGAAGCGGGCAAACACTCACCCAAGCTCATATGACGTTTGGGAAGACGTCGATTGGCCGTACGGTGTCGCGCGCTGGGGTGATCCTCAAAAAGCAACTTTGGCTTTGGCCGATCATTGCCGTCTTCATTTTGGCGATTGTGGGCTACGGCATTAATTCGGCCATCCGCAGCACGATGGAAGCGACGCTACAGTCCCAGCTGCAAACGCTACTGGGAGTTGAGTCTTCCATGCTGGAAAAATGGATGCACATTCAAGAGAACAATGTGCAGTCCTTAGCCAACAGCCAAGCGATCCGCCTGACGACCGATGAACTAGTTCTGGCGACGACAGAAAACAAACTAGAAGACGGTAAGACCACCGCCAGCGCATTAGAACTGGCTAAGTTGCGTGATCGCCTTAATAAGGAACTGGGACCCGGTATGACCTCGCAAGGGTTCGTGGGCTTCAATCTTACCGACAAGCAAAATCGGATCATTGCCTCGTCTGAACCAGAACTCCTTGGCAAGATCATTCCGCAGTATGAGCGGTACCTGAACAAAGCCTTGGATGGAGACGCAATCACCTCCACTCCTTTTGCAAGCGTCATCATGATGCAGGATGAACTGGGACGCCTGCGCACTGGCGTACCTACGATGTTCGCCAGCGCACCGATTCGCGATCAGAACTTGCAGGTGATCGGAGTTCTTTCCCTGCGTATTCGCCCTGAACGAGAGTTCACGCACATTTTGCAGATGGGTGAGATCGGCAAGTCGGGGGAGACATTCGCATTTGATAAGTCGGGAATGATGGTCTCTAACAGCCGCTTTGATGAACAGCTAATCTTGCTGGGCCTACTTCCCGATATCGAAGCAGCCCAGTCGATTTTGATGATCTCGCTACGTGATCCGGGCGGAAACATGGTGACCGGCTATCGCCCCAAAGTTAGGCGTGCTGAACTTCCATTGACGAAAATGGTAACGCAATCGTTAGAGGGTAAGCCTGGCGTGGATGTTCAAGGCTATCGCGACTATCGCGGCGTGCCCGTTGTAGGAGCCTGGACCTGGTTACCCAAGTATGAGATGGGAATCGCCACCGAGATGGACTATTCGGAAGCCTTTCGGCCGCTGACCATTTTGCGATGGGCGTTCTTTTCGATGTTTAGCTTGCTCGTCATGAGCTCGGTTGCGATCTTCATCTTTATGATCTCGGTCGCCAAGCTTCAGCGTGAAGCTCAAAAGGCAGCGATCGAAGCCAAGCAACTGGGCCAATACCAACTGGAAAACCTGATTGGTGCAGGAGCGATGGGCGTGGTCTACAAGGGACATCATGCCATGCTGCGTCGCCCCACGGCGATCAAGCTGCTGAATGTAGAGCATGTAAATGATGCTTCAATCCAACGCTTCGAACATGAAGTACAGATCACCTGCAAACTAAATCACCCCAGTACGATCGCCATTTTTGACTATGGCCGGACGCCAGAAGGGGTCTTCTACTATGCCATGGAATACCTCGATGGCATCGACCTGCAAACGCTGGTAGATAAGTATGGCCCACAGCCGGAAGGGCGTGTGATCCAGATCCTGAAGCAGATTTGCGGATCGCTGTATGAAGCCCATTCACTCGGACTGGTCCATCGTGACATCAAGCCGGCCAATATCATGCTCAATCGGCGTGGTGGCGAGTCGGACGTTGTCAAGGTTTTGGACTTTGGCCTCGTGAAAGCGATTGATGATCCCAAGCAAGGACAGCAGTATGGTGGCCTATCGGGAACACCGCTGTATATGTCGCCTGAGTCGATCCAAACGCCTGACCTTGTCGATGCACGAAGCGACTTGTACGCCGTCGGTGCGGTGGGCTACTTCCTGCTAACCGGCCAGCCTGTTTTTAGTGCAAGAACCCTCGTAGAACTTTGCCAACAACATGTGACCGAAGTTCCCGACCTGCCTTCGCAACGACTGAACGCACCGATTTCTTCGGAATTGGAAAGTGCAATCATGTCTTGCTTGGAGAAGAGTCGTTCCAAGCGTCCCCAAACGGCACGCGACCTAGCGGCGCTGCTCAATCGTTCGCCCATGGCTCAAAGCTGGACGATCGATGCCGCCGAAGCATGGTGGGGACGTCATGATCGGAATCAGCAAACGAATCCGACGTCGACCGAAAAGGGCCCCGTTCCGCCGCTGGCAGCAAGTCGAGCGGCGCTCGCTCCTCCGACCAAAGCCGGCACAACATCGCCCGCACGGCTAGACAGCACGATGTTCTTCAATCCGGGCGAAGAGAAGAAGTAGGTGGAGGCTAAAGGCTGAAGACTAAAGGCTAAAGGTTTTAGGCTTCAGACTTCAGGCAGAAGATTAGTTAGACCGTAGAAGGCAACGCGATGCCTTCCTTAAGCCTTAAGTCTTAAGTCTTTAGCCCCCACTCTTAAGCCTCTTACTCCGGCTTATGCTTGTCGATTTGGGGTGGTTCGGACTTGTCCCACTTGGCGGCCTTCTCTTCGGCCGAGGGTTCCACCAAGGGGCGAACGATCCGGAAGCCGAGGAACTGAGCATCGGTAAGATACCAAATGCTTTGGGGAATCTGCGGATCTTGTTGCTTCCAGTCTTCGTGCGAAGCTAGGCGACGACTGCTACGAAGAGCAGGAGCTGGATCATTCCAGGAACCGCCACGGGCTACGCGATTGTATTCCGTAAGTGGAATGGCAAGCGGATTAGAAACCACCTTGCCTTCACCAGCGGCGTAGAAGTCGGTTGAGTGTGAATCGAGCACCCATTCCGAAACGTTGCCGTGCATGTCGTGCAGGCCCCAAGCGTTTGGCTTCTTCTTGCCAACCTTGTGGTACTTTTCGTCGCTGTTGTCGTAGTACCAAGCGTAATCATCGATGTTGTCGGCGTTGTCGCCAAACGAGTAGGCGGTCTTCGTGCCGGCGCGGCAAGCGTATTCCCACTCAGCCTCCGTCGGCAGGCGATAATAGCGACCGGTCTTCGCGCTAAGCCATTGGCAGAAGGTACGGGCCGAGTGCTGCGTCATCGAGATGGCGGGAAAGCCTCGCTTCCCCATGCCAAAGCTCATGTCGGTGTAAGGCTTGGTCGGCTTGGTGATTTGAAAAGGATCGGCAGCAATATCGCGCTCGTTAGGAGGCGTGCCGACAAGCTTGCGACGGGCGATGTCCATGTCGGCCATCCAAATTTCGTAAACGTCCCAGGTGATTTCGCACTTGGACATCCAGAACGGGCTGATCTCGACCTCGTGCTGAGGCCCTTCATCATCGCCACGGCCGGCTTCGCTGGCGGGGCTGCCCATGATGAACTTGCCGCCCGGGATTGGCAGCATCTCTACCTTTTCTTCCGTGTGCTCTACCAGTTCGGAATAGGGCTTCATCTGGTCGGCCGAAGCTGCCTCGGAATCCTTCACCACCAGTGGCGGAGCAGCCAAGGCGTTAAGCCCAGCAACGCCGATCAGCGGCAAAGCAACGAAGACGGATCGAAGACCCATACGAACGGAAGTGAAAGAGAAAAACATAGTGAATCGGGGTAGAGCCAATGGGGAGACAAAACGCTACGCGGGAATCGGTTGCGGCCGTTCGAGCGGCACGCGCAATCGCTCGTGCGTTCCCATTATACTTGCTGACCGTGCGATCGAAAACGGCTAACGCCGGGTTAACCGCCACTAGCAACCATCGACCGGCAAAGGGGTTACGTCGAATGCCTTGCAGGAGCGTACGGCAACTACCCCGTTCAGATTGAAATGGAACACCTATCAGAAGCCTGCAAGTTTTGTTTGCGTGACCGGTTGTAAAACGTTACAACTTGGAGCGATTGGTCGCAAATGACTTGTCCCCTTCGCTGCGGAAGTGAATTGCCCATGGCCCGCTTCATTAAGCAGATTGACCGTTTCCATTTACTACTGGGCGTACTGCTCGTCGCCATCATTTTGATGGGATGTAACAAGGGGGGAGCGGGGGCAAAAACTGCAAATGGCCAGCGTCCAAAAGCCAAACGCTTTTATGGACTGCCCCCCGGTGATGAGCCCGCGCCGGTGCGAATGCTTCCCGGCCTCCCTGCTGCAATTCCTACGCAACCGGTTCAGCCGCAATTGCAGATGCTATCGCCGCTGCAAAACCAAGCTTAGTTGTTTGGTGCTAGTGCCCTTCTTGAGTTGACTGCAATTAGGAAGTGACGACGTTCATGGCAAGCTTGATGCTGTCCGCTGGTCGAATGTCGAACATGCTGGGACTGGTGCTGGTAGCAAGCTTGCTATTGGGCTGCGGCCAAGAGGGATCAACGGCAAATGGCAATGCATCCCGTGCCAAGCGGATGTATGGATTGCCGCCAGGTACGAATCCTGCGCCGGCAACCTCGTTGCCAACCGGGGCATCCCGAACACAGATTGAACTAACAGAACCAGAAATTAAGAGCCTTGCTCCGCAAAAGTACCAGGCAACGTTGCACTACAACTTTACGAACGGTCGGCCACGCACCGGATTGGTCTACTTGGTACACATCCAGTTCACGGGGGTACCTGTCTACGAAGCCAAGCGGTTTATCGGAACCGACCTCAGCACGATGGGCACGCTGGAATGGGAGTTTGAACTTCCTGTCGTGCCAGGGAGGGGAGCACCTGCCCCAGCGGAATACTCGATTCAGATGTCTGAATCGGAAGTGAGACAAGGAGGCCAAACAGGCTTTGTCGGACGATCGAACACGGCGACGGGAACGATCGTCCCTTAAGGACAAGGCGGCTTATCGTGTTCGCGGCGAAACTTCGCCACGACTTTCTTTGCACGCCCTTCCGCTTCGCCTGCAGGGTCGTGCCACTCAACGCTTGGCAAATAGCGGCTCGCTATTGTTCCAGCACAATTCGGAAGCCAGTGAAGTTGGCGCGGTACTTGGGACGAAGGCGATTGCGATCGGCCGAGCGAACGAACCGCAGGCGATTGGTGAACGCACCGCCACGCAGCACGCGCAGTTCGCCTTGCTCCGGGCCCCGGGGATCGGCCGCGATTGCCGGCGGATTGGCCTTATCGACCACGATCGGGGCGTACCAATCGTGGCACCATTCCCAAACGTTGCCATGCATGTCATACAGGCCCCAAGCATTCGGCTGAAAACTGCCCACGGGAGCCGCGAAGGGATGCTGGTCATCCCAGTCCACATTCCAAGTGGCATTGGGGTACATCTTATTGAAGGAGATGTCGGCCAAATTGGTGGCAGGTCGCAACGACTCCTCGGCTTCGCCCGTGTAGTAACGCGTTTTGGTCCCCGCGCGGCAAGCGTATTCCCATTCGGCATCGGTCGGCAGGCGATACTTCTTTCCTTCGACCTTGCTTAGCCATTCGCAAAAGGCGACAGCATCCTCCCAAGAGACGTTGACGACTGGGTGATTGTCTTGCTGAACCCAGCCAGTATTCTGCCAATTGAACTGGGGCAACTCTTCCATCGCCTTGGCCTTTTCGTCGTAGCCAAAGCCCGGCAAGCCCTTTTGCAGTTGCGTGGTAACGTAGCCGGTGCTTTCTACGAACTTTCGGAATTGGCCGTAGGTGATTTCATGCTGGCCGAGAAAGAAGGCCTTCGAAATGCGGACCGGATGTTGATCTTCATCGTCGGAACGCTCTTCTTCGGATTCGGGCGAGCCCATCAGGTATTCCCCCGCGGGAATCTTGGCAAGCTGCACACCGATGGAGTTGGTTAGGAAGCGATCGCCATGGGCAGGGAGATTTAATCGCTCTGGCGAACTGGCTGCGAGAAGTCGGATCTCGCGCACATCCATGATCGCGCCGTGCGCCTTCTTCACAGGGACGATCTTAAGCGTTTTGACTCCGGCCTCTTTGATGGTAATGGTCCCCAGGTCCAAGCGGCGAAAGTGCTGGAAGTGGCCGGTCTCTTGCGTGGTGAATGTCAGGCGCTGGCCATCCACTTCGATGTCGACTTCGCTTCCCCCCTGCCCTTGGCCACAACCTTGTTGCAAGATGACGCGATAGGTGCGATCCGCCTCGCTATGAAACTGCCATTGGCAAGTATCTTTTTCATTGGCCCAGTAGCCCACGGTGTTCTTATAGATCTGGGGCTCGTAGCGCAGGAGCTTGGCGCCAGGAATCGTGGCCGCATGTGCGGGAAGGAGGATTGTTTCCGTCCACCACTTTTCCGCATCGCTTTTCTCCTGCACGCCAACCACCGTTTGAGGTTCTGTGCCTCGGTCGATCGGTGCGGCCGTCTTAAGCGTGATCTTTTGACCGGCAACAAAGTCGCCAGGAAGCGTGATCAGCCAAGAATCGATTTCCGGCGAAAGAGAGACGCTCTTGAGCTTCCCCTCATGATTCCGTAGCAGCGATTCCAGCGGCGCGCGAAGGGCGGGGATCTTTAGCTTGCGATCCGGAGGAACGGTGGTTATCGTCAGATCGGCTTGTTGCTTTTGCCAAGCGATGCTACCCCAGGGGGTGGCGGTAACTTCTTCGGCGGCCTGGACTGCTACAGAAAGCCAGAGCAGAGAGAAAAAAGCAAGGAAGAGCTTCATGGTTCTGGGAGAGGTAGGAGGCGATGGTGGGAGTTTAACAGGTTGCAGTTTAGCGAGGAGCGATGACAGAAGCAAACTTGCGGGTCAGATAAGCGGGAAGGAAACCTATTGGCCCGGCCTATCCACAGGCGAATCTACGTTTCCAGCGATTTCATAGGTCGCCTTTCAAGAATTAGGCCTCATGAGCGAAATCCTTTGTAGTCTTCGCTACATCTCGCTAGAATCTGGGAAGCCAATCCTGGCAAGGAGATGCACTCCCGACACATCTGGGATGGGTCGTGGTGCAATCGGCTGGTGATAAACCTCTTCTCTCGGTGGCAGATCATGCTTACGCACTTCTCTTGGGTTCGTGTAGTTCCTGTGGCCATGTTGCTTTGCGGCATCGCGATCTTGCAAGCCTTGGCGGCCGAGCCAACCTTTGATGAGGAAGCGACACGGCGTTTTCGTGAATCGCTTGCCGCAGATAGTTCTGGCGTTGCGGCGCTGGTTGCACGCGATGGAAAGATCGTGTTTCAGGGTGGCTTTGGCCTAGCCGATATTGAGAACAAAACGCCCGTCACAACCGACACGAAGTTTCGCATCGGCTCGATCACCAAACAATTCACGGCGGCGGCGATTTTGAAGCTGGCCGAACAAGGGAAGTTGTCGCTGGATGACACGCTCGACAAATACTATCCAGACTTTCCTCGCGGTAGTGATGTCACCATCAAACAATTGATGACGCACACGTCGGGCATCCACAGCTATACCGACAAAAAGGAATTTTTGGGCCGCGTGAAACAGCCGATTGAACCGGCAAAGCTGATCGAATGGTTTAAGTTCGACTTGCCCGACTTTGTGCCAGGGAAAGGGTTCCACTACAACAACTCGGCCTACTTCTTGCTAGGCGAGATTGTAGCCCAAGTATCTGGCAAATCGTTTGCCGACCATTTGCGTGAAACCTTCTTTGAGCCGCTCGGCATGAAGAACACCGGCATCTTTGTCAACGCATCTCCTCCGAGCAACATGGCGCTGGGCTACTCGCTGGTGAATGAAAAGCTTGAACCCTCGCTCGACTGGGACATGACTTGGGCGGGGGGCGCAGGAGCGCTCTATTCCACCGTGGGAGATTTGTTCCTTTGGAATGAAGCACTCTATGGCGGCAAGGTGCTAAATCCTGAATCGCTGAAGCGGGCAACCACACCAGTAACTTTGCCCGAGAATGTGGATGGCATGAAGTACGGCTATGGCCTGATCCTTTCGGAGATGAAGCGACTTCCCACCATCGGCCATGGCGGAGGGCTCAATGGTTGGTCGTGTGACTTACTACGCCTGCCAGAACAGAATTGTACGGTTGTGGTTTTGACCAACGCTTTGCCCGGTCCACCTAAGCTAACGCCGGGGGCCATCTCGCGAGGGCTAGCGGAAAAGCTACTTGCGGAAGAGATTAAGAAGCTGCCCGAATTGCCAGAAGACAAGTCGATTGATCCCCAAACGTTTCAGCAGTTTGTTGGACGGTATGACTATAAAAGCGGGATCATGACCGTCTCGGTCGAAGGAGATGCGATTTACTCGCACCTCACGGGGCAAGAAAAGCTTCGCATCTATCCCAAGGGCAAAGACACATTCTTTTGGAAGGTCGCCGATGCCGAAGTGGTGTTTCTGCGTGATGACAAAGGGGCGGTGAACGCTGCTCGACATACGCAGGGAGGCAGCACTTTTCGCGCACCGAAGTTCGCCCCCGATGCGGTAAAGCTAACTGCCGACCAAGTGGAACCATTTGTCGGCCAGTATCAGTACGGCCCAGGTGCAACAATGACCGTCAATCGCGATGGGGCTCAGCTGTTTGCTCAATTGACGGGACAACCGAAGTTTCCCATTTTCCCGAAGTCGGAGACGGAGTTTGAATGGCGCGTCGTGACGGCCAAGGTGCAGTTTGTCAAAGGTGACGATGGCAAGGTCACCAAGGCGATCCATCATCAAAATGGCACGAGCTTTGATGCGCCCAAGGTGAAGTAAACGAAAAAGCACAAGCCAGTCCGCAGACTAACTTGTGCTTGGGAGAGGTTGACTTGCGCCACTTGGCGCATGAACGCGACTAGCTATTCAATCGGGATGATGTAGCTGATCACGCCGATGATTTCGCCCTTTTTCTTGGCGTCGGCATAGTGGGAATGGCACATGATGCACTTGTCCATAACAACCGGAATCGGTGTTACGGCCCGAAGCTCGTACTTGCCATCCTTTTCGACCACTTCATCGTAAGATTTATCGCCAGCCTTTAGGCGTTTGATCCCTTCTTTCTCAAAGGCTTCCTTCGCGACGTTGGCAGCTTCGTATGGCTTACCAGTGGCGTCGATCAGACGAACTTGTTGATGCCCCGACTTCGAAACACCGTTAAAGAGTGCAACTGCTGCGCTCCCCGCAGCAAAGTCTTCAGGCTTGTTCACGTATTTGTCGGTGATCAGAACAACGGCCGTCTTATAGACTTCATCCAGCATACGGACCGTTTTGCGAGAACGCTCAATTGCTGCGGCGTCGGGCTTTCCGGCGCTGGGCTTTTTGGGTTCGTCCGCGAGCGAGAATGTCGTCATGCTGGCAACCAAAACCAGCGACAATGCACAAATGAAACTTCGATTCATTGCTACTCCTTCGGGAAAGGTAGGACTAGAAAAGCAGGTTTCGCAAATTCGATTAACGATCCTGCTCTTGGTAGGAAACGACGCTGCACACTCATGGCTTGGCCAGCGGTATGGCAATGATCAATCCAGCCGCCTTGTCTTTATTGCTTTTGCGATTCGGCGCATGACAGCCGAGGCAGTCGGAAGTTAGCGCGATGGTACTAGCCAGGCGATAGACGCCTCCTTCCACACGCTCAAACTCTTCTTTGCCTGCAGATCGCGCATCCACGGCCTCTTTTTCAAAATCGTTGCGGGGCTTGTGGTCGGCATTCATCGCTTGTGCATTGACGGCTAACCAGCGGAGCTCCACCTTTTGCCTGCTTTCCAATTCGCGAAAGACTTGCCGCATGGTGGCAGCGGGGATCTTGAGCGCCTCCCCTTCGCGATAATACTCACGATGGACCACTTGCAGCGTGGCATGCATGGTCTCGTGCAGCAGGCGCGCACGACCACGTGCCTCATTCACGGTGGGCAGTTCTTCTTGAGTGGCGGGCTTGGCAGGCTCGTCTGCTTTCAAAGGACCTGCGTTGAACGTGAGCAGCAACAGTAGCAGGAAGGCCGAGCTTTTCATCAGGTGATTCCGTAAGGTCCCAAGCCATCAAGGCCTATCTTTGGCGGCACACGTGGTAAGCAAGTGCCCAAGCGGGCCTTTGAAGCCGAAGGTTCCGCGTCAGGAAAACAGGAAGCCAGCGTGCGAGGCCGTCGAGGGCCGACAAACTCCACCATTGCTTTGTGTTCATGGAAGTTCGCTCTCCTGAGCCGGAAGATCTAAAGGAGCGTCGGGTAAGGCAATGCGGGGCAGGTTGCCGAGGCGGGGACCCAGTCCTATACTTAAATCTGCACATCAGCATACAGATTTAAACCTGCACGTCAAGGTGCAGATTGTGTGTTTACCGCCTGGAAACCGCTCCTGTGATCTCCAAAACCGCTGAATACGCCCTTCGAGCCGTTGCATGCTTGGCCGGAAAGTCCGGCGAGCCGGAATCGGCCGATTACTTGGCGGAAAAGACGAAGGCCCCCCGAAGGTACCTGCACCGGGTGCTGCAAGATCTCGTCGCCGCCAAGCTGGTTCGATCTCGGCCCGGCCCAGGGGGAGGCTACGAACTGATCCGGCCGATTGGCGAGCTAACGATCCTGGATGTGGTCAAAGCGGTCGATCCGATCGAGCGGATCAAGTCCTGCCCGCTGGGGCTAACGTCGCACACGTCCCTCTGTCCCTTGCACGCGGAACTCGACAAGGCATACGCCGCTACGGAGGCTGCCTTTCGAGGCGTGACGCTGAAACAACTTCTTGAATCGACCAGTCCGATCATTCCGCTGTGCGATGTGAAGTAAGCGCGAATCTCTGCTGAGCCATTGCGTGCCGGCACCTCGACTCACCATTTGCAGCGTGCCCCCTGGCTGGCAAAATGGGTCTAGGTATTAGAATGCTTCGAAGTAGCGATAACCTCAAACATGGAGAGCGAAGTAATGAGCGGCGAGAGCAAAAGCCTTTACGAGCGGCTGGGTGGATATGATGCGATTTCAGCCGTGGCGAATGACTTGCTGCCACGATTGCAATCCGATCCTCAGCTAGGACGTTTTTGGGCCCATCGTGGCGCGGATGGCGTCGCTCGTGAAAAGCAACTGTTGATTGACTTCCTGTGTTCGAGTTCCGGCGGGCCAGTTTACTACCGCGGCCGAAACATGGTGCTGACCCATCGTGGCATGGGAATCAGCGAAAGCGATTGGAACGTGTTCCTAGGACATGCCGGCGCTACGCTGGCTAAGTTCCAAGTCGGTGAGGCCGAACAGCGTGATGTGGTCAACTTTGTGCTGTCGCTCAAGAGCGAGATTGTCGAGTAGCTCAGGCCGAAGCTATCTACCGCTGCAAGACGGGCTCATCCATCTTTTGCGCAGGTTCTGACACAGGCGAATCCAAAAATGACTTCCCTTCCAGGTGCTTAGGGATCGGTGCCTCTAGCATCTGCAAGATCGTGACGGGCAGGTCGAATACATTCGCTGTGGGTAGCGTGGCACCTGCGGAAACATCGGGGCCTTTGACCAAAGCAAAGCCACCGGCGCGATGACCACCCGTACGGAAGTAAGGGACAGGACCGATCCGGCCGATCTCTGGGCTTTCGATCACATCGAAGGGCTGGCTGTCATCCCACTGCACCACCAGATCGGCCGGCGGCAGTCGCGGATTATCGTCGAAAGCAGTCTTTCGCGTACGATAAACTCCCTTAACCACCGGCAGGCCTGTTCGCGCATCTCGTACACGTAGCAACTGCTTGGTGATTCGCTCGCACTCGGCATCATAATCTTGTGGTGCGACGATTCCGTGCGACTCTCGGCCGACGACGTTGATTCGAACGTGGCCGTCGGCAAACGCAGGGATCGCAAACGACCGCATCTTTCGCCATGCGGGGCGATACCACATCGCGGGCATCCAGCCGTTTTCGGGCCCCATGATATTCATGAAGAAAGGAAAGCGAAGGTCGCTGCCTGGCAAGTTCCAGCGCATCCAAGCGGGCAACCTCTCAAGCCAGGGGCGAAGCCAATCGCTTTTCACATGCCTCTTTCGCCATAGTTCGCCAAACCAATACCAATGCAGGCCTGAAGTTACCGGCGGTGGAACGGGAGCCTTGATATCACCTGCCGCAAGGGCTGCTTGGCCCGGGAAGTTAAGGCGATACATCACCTCCGACAGGAAGAACAAGCAAGGGAGGTCGGTCGCATTCGACTGCATGCCGTGCACCGAGAACAAAACGAAGTAAGCATCTTCGCCGGCCTGAGCGGCCAAGGCCCCGACCGTTTTATCCACCGCCTGAAAGACGCGCAGCAGCAGATCTCCATCCGTATCACAAGCAGCATGAACAGGATGCGAAGGATCACTGGCCGACCACAGGTCATGCAGTGCGCTATGCGTCTCTCCCAAAACGGTGATGAACAGATCCCAGGGCTCACGCTGAAGCAGGTCGAGACAGATGTTTTCTCGCTGCTGAATAGCCTGGATCGTGTTTTGCTCTAGCCACTGCCGATACTTGCGACTCCAAAAGACGCCGTGGTCCCGATACAACACACGGTTACGACCATGGCGAGCATTGATCTGCGAGAGAAGTTCCTTCGGCTGTGAACCACGCACCACATAAGGGAAATGCCCGCCCCAGCCCACCACCTGCAAGCCATTGACATCCTTAGCGACGGCCGAGACCGGTATATCAAACGTGGCTACTTTGTAGTTGTCCCCCAGCGCAAAGAACGGGGCAAACTCTTGATAGTTGTAACCGCCGTGAACGAAGTCATTGGTGGAACGATACGATTGCGGATCAAACGTGACAGTTTCCCAGTAGCCTGATGTTGCCGGACGAACGCCCGTTTGAAACATCACCCAGTTCCCTTCCGTTGAAGCGTAGGGAATGGCTCCATCGGCATACGTGGCGTTGGTCTCTAGCCGGGCGAGAGCACTTTGCTGGCGCAGACGCGTGATCTGAGGAAGATGTCCTGCATCCATGTATCGCTGGAGCAGATCAAAATCCGCAGAATCTAATCCAACGGCAATAACGCGGCGTTTCATGGCGGGCTTAGGAAGGTCAAGAGGACGGCAGTGGGAGCGTTCTAGCCATTGTCCGGCAGTCATTGGCGATGTAAAGGCTTTAGCCTTAAGGCTAATGGAGATTACCACGAAAGATAGGAATTTCCACTCTTATCCGTTTTCGCAAACGAAGTTCAAGCTTGGAAGGGTGTTGGCGGACGGCCCCAATCTTTGGGCCTTAGATGGATTTCTTGGCCAAAGCTGGCAAAGGGCTGCTTTGCTTTGCTTGATGCTCCGGGAGGGCTCACGGTCCGAGTTGTCGGTGCGAGAGACTTCATGGTGCGGTAAAAGTAGCAGTCACTGGACTGATTGTCGGCCCGGTCCAAGTAGCGGGAATCTACCAGAACAACTTTTTAGCTGTCAACCTTCGGCGGTTGCTCTATAGTAGGAGACCACGCTTTTCATGCAAAGCCAATGTGGACAAATTTTAGGTAATGAATTGAATTCACAAGAAGAGCAATACAGATTCGCCGTCAGAAGGCCGTGTTTTTTAACGAGTGGTATTCTGATCCGGGGCGGAGCACGACAACATTCCAGTGGATAAGGCAACGCGATTCGTACCTAGAGAGTGTGCTCGCTTGAGAGGTTCGTCATGACTCGTCAATCGAAATCTGTCGAGTTCAAACGGGGCTTGCTGGCCGTAGCTTTCTGCACTGCTATTCTGGCCGTCGTCGCAGATGCCAGCAGACGATATCGAAACGTTACCGTCTTATTTAACTCAGTCGATAACCCGCAGGACGAAGCAGTATTGGTTGCCGAGAAGAATCTTCCACTGCTGCGGGCAGAGCTAGGGATTCTAGGCGTTGTCATTATCGGTGTCATTCTAGTTCTGAGTATTAGGCTGGCCCGACGTCGTCGCACCTTCTTTTGATTGGCTGCATCACGTGGCTTGGGGCAATAAAGGGTTGCGTGGCAAGCGATTATGGGTCGACTCAGCAATGCTGTTCGGCTCAATACTTCAGGCAACCGCTCAGCGATTCTTACTGCCAAAAAAGGACATCAAGAAACAAAAAACCACTACGCGGCTTGCGGTGAGGCAAGGGCGTAGTGGTTTCCAAAAATCTTCGGTTGTTGGCGAAGGAGACTAGTCGAGCTTGACGACCGACTGCGTTTCGCTGTGGCTACCATCGTTCAAGTAAGCCAGGACTTGGTCGACAATGTTGGCGTTAGCGGTCTCATCAAGGTTGATCTGTCCCGAAACGGGGGACTCGGCCGTGACGAGCTTTTCGGCCACGTCGATACGAGTGCCAATTTCGCGAACGATATCCTTGGTGCGAGCCAGTTGGCTGTTGTCGAAGTTGATGTTGCTGGTCGTTTGTGCCACTTGCACCATCTCGTTACGAGCTTCCAAGCTGGCAATGTCTACTTCCAATTGGGACTTGGCAGCCAGCATTTCGCGTAGCTTGTCGCGCCCTGCATTGAGCCCCTGTTCGCGAGCTGCCAGGATTTGGCGAAGCTTGCTAACGGTGCCGTCCTTGGTCTTGTGCTGCGCAAATCGCTGGGCCAGGTCGGTCTCGACCTGCTTGGCGGTGTAGGTCTTGCCGCAATAGACAAAGCTGCTTTCGCCACGCTTCAGGTCGGTGGAAAGCCGCTTCATGTCGGCTTCGCTCTTGGCTAGATGCTTTTCCGCTTCGGCCAAGCGATCTTGCAATTGCTTGACATCGACCTCTTCCTTGGCGATCAGGTGCATATTGCGTTGCACCTCTGGATCAATCTCTTTCAACATCTGCTTGGCACGTCCAAGCTCAAATTCGAGCGGGACGGCATCCTTGACGGACTGGCGCACCCACCCCAGTGATGTCCTTACATAGCTGCCAGCACCGGTGCCAAACACCAGCCCCAACAACAGCGCGGCGACAACCGCGATCCCTAGTCCTTTTTTCAACATGTCCTGTCCCTCCGAGTGATTCGAATTGCGATTCCGTGGCCGAAGAGGATCTGTCGCGGGGGAGATTGCCTCTTGGAATGGCCCGGACGATCGATTCAAACAGCGGCGATCATGCTTTGCGAGCCATGGAGGTACTTCGCTGACGCGGTGGCGATATTGGGAAGCGTCTGGAATTTTTTTGGGAACGACCCAAGTACGAGATTGCTGGTCGTGCCGCATGTACCCTTTGGCTTTTCCGGGCTAAAGGATTGTGAAACCTTTCACACGGTTGATCTGGACACAATTTCAACCGGTAGGAAGAATTCGGCTTATTAAATGGGGGACCGCCGTCCGTATAGAAATGAGACAGAGAATGTCGCCTTTTAGAGACGCGAAGTGGCGGGCGCGTTGACATGGCAGGGTGCCAGCATAATTGCCTAATTTACGCAAACGGTTGTGTACACGGGGATTAAGGCGATTCGCTAGTAGCGGGGTAATTCCGGGCACGCAACTTGCATTTGAAGGACTCTTGTTCTTTGACCTGCAGTTTTGCCTGGCTTTCACGGATGAGAGTTTATTGTTCGACGGGGACAGAAAAGTCTTCCAACTAAGGGGAGGGTCGCTTGCCATGACTACTCGACCAAATTCATCTAACGGGGCCAATTCGCCAAAAGCGGACCTCCACGCCAAGGCTCCGGCGACTGCATTGCTTGAACAATGCGTCGGCGAAGTAGCAACCAACACGGCGGCCTGGCGCGAATTCGACGCCCACATGACCACCGAACTTGAATCGCTGGAACACCGTTTTGCCTGCTACCTGAAGCCTGTCCACAGCCTGAAGGCATCGCTGGGACGATAAACCGCATACGTGCCACACCCGGCTTTCCCATGCGTTTAGCCGGGTTTGTGGCCAAATAGGACCTGTCATCGGACAGGTCAGGATCACATGATTGGCTGGGGCCTCGCCCCTGGTGGCGTTTTGAAAGTGACGATCGCCCTGAAATCGGGCGGGGCTTTCATGACACCACCTAGGACGGGGCCTGGCTCGTTTCTTGGGAGATCGCTTTCCCCCAACGGGGCCCCTGCCGGACTCGCTTGCCAGTCTTGGCACCCCGCACCCCTTCCCCTACGATGACTTGGTCACCTGAATCCAAGCTTGGGGGAATCTGCAAACGATGCGCGTGATCATTCAGCCAAACAGCGAAACTGCCAGCCTGCGGGCTGCGCGATTTGTGGCCGACCTAGTGCGTAAGAAGCCGGCATGTGTCCTGGGGCTAGCGACCGGCGGCACCCCAACGGGGACTTATCGCGAACTAATCCGCCTCCACCGGGAAGAGGGGCTCGATTTCTCGCAGGTGACAACCTTCAACCTGGATGAGTACGTGGGGCTCGGCCCCGCCCACCCGCAAAGCTATCGCTACTTCATGCAGCAGCAGCTCTTCGACCACATCAATGTGGACCCGAGCAAGACAAACGTTCCCGACGGCCGAGCGCTCGACTTTGAAGCGCATTGCCAAAACTACGAGCAGCGGATCAAGGACGCCGGCGGGATCGACCTTCAGATCTTGGGAATCGGCTCGGATGGGCATATCGCCTTCAATGAGCCGGGGTCGTCGCTGGGAAGTCGCACGCGTCTAAAGAGCTTGGCCAAAGAGACGGTTCGGGACAACGCTCGCTTTTTCGGCGGCGAAGACAAGGTTCCACGCTTGGCCATCACGATGGGGGTGGGAACGATCCTGGAATCGCGGCGATGTTTGCTGTTGGCCTTTGGAGAGGGAAAGGCGATGGCCGTACGTGATACGGTAGAAGGCCCGATTACCTCTCAAGTGACGGCTTCAGCCCTTCAACTGCACCGGGAAGTGATCGGCATCTTTGACGAAGGGGCCGCTAAGCTGCTCGCGCGGCGCGATTACTATTCCGAAGTGGAGCAAGCGCAGTCGGCTCTAGAAGCGGAAGCGGCTGCACGGCCGATCCGCGGCGCCTTGTAACGTTGCCTTTACTTGGCTGTGGAGCCACACTTTGGGACCTACTTCATGCGTCAGCTGACCACCTTCACCGACCCCCAGCAGTGCCAGCGGCTGTTCTCTTATTTGATCGTCCAGGGCATTCACGTCGAAATCCATCAGGAGCCGACGGAGTTGGGCCTGTGGGTGAAGAATGAAGACCAAGTCGATGCGGCCAAGGTGATCTTGCAACGGTTTTTGGCCGACCCGCAATCTCAAGAGTTCTCGGGACATGAGCGCGCTGCTCAGCAGCAATTAGCCGACGAGCAAGCGCGACGCGAACGGATCGCTCGTAACACCATTGCGCCCGGACGAGATTGGCGAAACAGTTCTGTTGCCGGAGGGACGTCGCTATCCCAGGCTTATAAGTCCACGCCGATTAGCATGGCGGTTTTGACGGCTGGCATTGCTGTCTTCCTGCTGGCTCGCAAATCGGGCATCGATAACTACCTTTACTTTTTGTCCCCCGAGGATTGGCGGATTACGGAGACGGGGCTGCTGCCTGTTTTGACGCAGCAACTTCCCTGGTACGAGCCGTGGCGTTTTTTTACGCCGGTGTTTTTACACTTTGGCATTGCTCACATCATCTTTAATGCGATGTGCCTTTGGAACTTTGCTCGGCAAGTAGAGCTGCGAGATGGCAAGCTCGGGCTGATCCTTGTGGCGGCCGTTAGCGCAGCTTTTTCCAACACGCTGCAAGCCATCATGGTGGGGCCCGCATTTGGTGGCCTCTCGGGCATTGCCTATGCCTTGATTGGCTTCATTTGGATTCGCCAACTGAGCCCCTCGGGGCAAGGTTACTTCCTGCAGGGCTCGACGCTGATCTTCGCGCTCGTGTGGTTTGGCCTGGGAATCCTGCAAGAGTTCCAAGGGGTGCGGGGAATCGGCGGAAACGGAATGGCCAACTACTGCCACGGCGGTGGACTTGCCGCAGGGATGGCGCTGGGGGCCCTATTCAATTTGGTAACCGCAACGCCCACCCGCAGTCATATTCGGCGACCTTAAAGCCCCAATGCCTTTCGCTTTTCTGCAATGAAAGCGATGTGATGGGGAATGTGCTGGGTGATGTTCCGCAGCAGCTTTTCCAGCGTTTGTACGCCGGCCTCAGAATGGATTCCTTCGCGAGCGAAGGCTGCATCCGGCAGCGTGCGCAGGATCGTTGCCATGTGGAGACGATTGGCGGCGATCATTGCCAATTCGACTTCGATATCCCGCGTCCCATAAGCCAGGTTCGCGGCAAAGAGATTCTCGTCAGCGCTGAAGTAGGTGGGCCGATCCAGAGCAATCACGCGGGTCATGCGATCGATATAGACCGGCTCAAAATCGGCGATGTGGCTGACAACCTCCAGCGAACTCCACTTCCCTGAAATGGGGCGACTGCTTAGCTGCGCCGCCGTCATGCCTGATACCGCACTGCATAAAGCATCAGGACCTTGAACGTATTGATCAATCAGGGCTTGAAAAGCAGACACGGCAACTCCAGATGTGAGAAGGTCGAAAGCAGATCAGCCCGGGAAAATTCCGCAGGCAAAACAAATCCCCAAGAGGCGAACGCCTATTCCTTGGGTGGATAGATCACATTGTCGATTTGCCAGCTAGCGCTTGCTTCATGTCCATCGGGCGAACGTGGTTCATCGATGCGGCGCAAGATAATCCGAATCACCTCGCCCTCAGGAATCCCTTCCCCCTTCAAACGATAGTCGAGGGTGATGGAATCAGCGACTCCTTCTTGATCGACGCTAACGACCTTTAGCCGTTCAAAAGAGTACTTCCCTTGCCAGGCTACCAGGTTTTTGAGCGGTTCCACGCTAAACGCAGCAGCAATGGTTTCCTGAGCCAGCGTATCTTCTTTGTAGTATTGACCGATCTGCCGCACATTATTGACGCGACGGATCGGAGGCGTCATCAGCTGATGGGCCTTTTCTTTGTCGCCACGGTTCATCAACGTCAGGAAGTCTTCAGCAAGTTCCTCGGCACGTGCAACCAATTGTTGCTGACGGATGAGGTTGGCCGTTACGCTCCAGCCAAGAAACATCGCGCACAGAACCAGGGCCAGGACCACAGCCCAAGTCCCGCCGTACTGCCCCTTGCTTTGGTCGATTTGATACCAGGCATAGATGGCCCAAGCGACGCCAAACATTGGCAAGATGGCCAGCACCGGGCTAAACACCGCCACACCGGAAGCTAGGGCAACCGCTAGGGCGATGACTGTCCCGCGAGAGATCGAGCGGTAGCCTTCCAGTTCGGGAGTTGCTTCAAAGCTCTCGCCTGAAGCGTCATTCATGGAAAATTCTGCCATCCGCCGTACCTTAGAAGGAGCCACTGGTGCGAGAGAGGAGCCGGAGCCTTTTTAGGTTGGCTCCCCTGCCCTTCTTCGATTCGCTACGCAAACACTAACGGCTAATACGCATGTCGCTGGCCTTTTCGTAGTGCTCCCGACGATATTTTTGATAACCCAGCCAATTTTCTTGCGGATCAAAGGCCTCGACCGAGCGATCACCGTTTTGAGCATGGTTCGGCCTTGTGGAAAACTTGCCCCGCGAGAGTGCATTCATCGAACGATTTCGCATGAAGCTGACCCACAGGCCATCGGGAGCAATTCCCAGGAAGGAACCTTCACCCACGGTGTTCCAAGCTCCCAAAGGCTGGGCCGAGTTCAAAGGAGCCGTTTGCAGCGTGAACGTTACGAAGCAAACCATCAACCAGGCAGACCAAACCGCAGCAAACGAGCGAACGCCCATCTCTACAGGAAACTCAAACTTCACTCGCGTTGGGCTGACAAGGTCGCTCACCGCGCGGAAGATCAAAAAGACCAACGTAAAGAGCAACCACAGCACCACGAAGTCCAACAGGTACGTGAACGAGGCCAATCCGGCCCCTTCCAGCGCATCGCAAATTGGCTCGTAATAGTTGGTGGTCACCATGGTGGCCATCACCAGGTTGATCAGCGTAACAAGGCCGTTCCAAGCACCCTGAAACCAGATCGCGGCACCAACACTCAGGAAGATCAACAGCAGGAAGAGGGTCATCATGGCAAACACGTTTTCTTCAAAGGACAATTACAAACTCAGACCGACAACCTTGCGGCGGCGTCCATGACGAGACGCACACCTTCCTGAAACTACTGCTGTGGCTTGAGCACCCGCTGCACTTCGGCGATGGAAGTTACACCGGCCGCAATGAGGAAGATGCCTTCCTCTTGCAGGGTTGGGTTTCCTGCCTGACGTGACAACTGACGCATCGCCTCGGGAGCAACCTTATTCACCATCGCTGCTCGCATGGCGTCGTTCACGGCGATCAGCTCAAACAGGCCGATCTTTCCGCGATAGCCAATCCCCTTGCACTGCGGACAAACTTCTGGCTCACCCTTCTTCTTGGGTGGTGGAGGCGTGCCGGGTGGAAGGGGTTGCTTCTCACGATACAGGACGTTCACCTTGCCGGGTGGAATGCCCAGACGCTGGAGCAGTTGTGGGTCTGGCTGGAATGCTTCGCGGCACCCTTCACACAGACGACGCAGCAGCCGAACGTAGACAACGCCCGTAAATGCCTTGGCAAAGTCGGCCATATCTTCTGGCTGCAGGGCCATCATCCGATAGATCGCATCAATGCCATCCTTCGCGCGGATGCTGACCAAGCTGAGCTTGTCTTGGCTATTGCAAAGGTCGGTCAAAATGCCCAGCGTCTGTCCCGATTCGATTAGCGGAACGCACAACACTTCGGGCATCTTCAGCAGCAGTTTCGGAATGGGCGTGACGGAGGATTCGCCGGCGGCCGAATTGTATTTAACCAGTTCGACGTTCTCAACTTCGGGCTCTTGACGGGCCACATCTTGAATCGAGACAAAGTCACGCGTTAGACGATCCACACCCTTGAGGCCGGCAACCCACATCGATGTCAAACCATCTTGTGGCATCGCAGCGAAGACAAAGATCCCCTTCTGGCCAAAGCCGCACAGGGCGGTATAGCGCTCGCGCATCTTTTCGCGCATCCCCAACGCTTCCAGCGTGGGCTGGGTCTTGGTGATGACGGGCATGGTCAACAAGACGCGTTCGCCAGTCGGAGTTCCCTGCGTTTGCAAAACAGCGTCGTACTTTGCGCCAGCATATTCGATCTTGATCCGCCCCTCTTGCTTGCCGCGGCGGTCGGCCACATTCAGCCCGGCCAACTTCTTCAGCACAAACAGGATCTGATCGCCAATCGCACGATCAAAGGGCCCTTTCTCTTGGACCTTGGGGTTGGCGTTTTGCCAAACGCCGTCGATGTAGTAGCGGGCCGTCACGGCGTCGGCCGTGTAATCGAGCATCATCTTTTCCGAACGATACTCGAGCGTGTCCGCCACCAACATTTTGGTCGCCACATAGGCTGGCGATTGGCGAGCTTCAATCTGCAACGTTTGCACACGGATGGCTTCATCGGCGATCGGCGTGAAGTCCACCTTGGGGCCCATTTCCCAAGGCTGCACTTGAACTTGAACTTCTCCCTTTTTGCCCATGCTCGCAAACCACTTCGCGATGTGGGCCGGGGTCATGATCCGGCGTTCTGGCGTGACCTTCGAGTTCCGCTGCACAATGTAGATCAGCATCGGAACAAACCAACTGAGCAACAGCACAGGATACCCGATCAAAAATATCGGGATGTTCAAGGCAGCCAGCAAGAAGACGGCCACAAACGAAAACGCGGTGATGCAGTTCCACACGCCAAAAGGCATGCCGATCCCATCCCCGACCTGAATGGCATCTTGGCCGATGCGATCGGTCGAGAACAACCAAGCCAGGAACGTGAACCACAGCAGGATCAGCTTCCAAGCGGCAAAATAGAACCCGGGACCGCGATCGGGGTTATCCGAATCGGGACCTGAGGGATGAATGTACGGAGCCTGAGCAAAAAGCACATCCCCGGCCACGCATAGGACGAGGCATGCCAAAAGCAGCCACAATAACTTTCTCTGCATTAGATAATTCCAGGCTGCGAGACGTTGATGCCCTTGAGCGCCATCTTCAGCGCATCGGGGTTAGGTGCAACTTCAAAAGCGGTGGGTCGGTCAATCAACTGGTCATCGATGAGCTTCTTCAAGCTCATGGTGAAATCTTGCATACCGTCGGCAGCACCAATGCGGATCGCATCAGGCAGCTTGCTGTCGGTTCCTTCCAGCACGATCTTCTTGATCATCGCGGTGAAGAGCATGATTTCGCACGTTGGCACGCGCGGCACGCCGGGCCGAATCGACTTCAATAGTTTCTGTGCGACGATTCCCTTCATGTTGAACGCGATGGCCGAACGAATGGCCTTGTGCATCGCTTCAGGGAACAAGTCCAAAATACGACCGATGGTCGAAGGTGCGCTAGAAGCGTGGATCGTACCGAACACCAAGTGTCCCGTTTCGGCAGCATGGATAGCAGTGAGGAACGTTTCTTCATCACGCATTTCGCCCACGAGCATGATATCGGGATCTTCGCGGACCGCGTGTTTCATGCCGATCTTGAAGTCCTTCACATCGAAGCCCACTTCACGCTGATTGATCAGCGCCTTGTCTTCGGTAAAAACGAATTCAATCGGGTCTTCCAGCGTCAGGATGTGAACACGCTCACGCTTGTTGATGTAGTCAAGCATCGACGCGATCGTCGTACTTTTGCCAGAGCCCGTCACGCCTGCCAGCAGCACCATCCCTTGATCAAAGTGACAGAGCGACTCAATCGACGGTGGCAAAAACAGACCGTTGAAATCGGGGATCTTGTTATTCACGCGACGCGCAACCAAACCCATGCTGCCGTTTTGTTGCAGCAAGTTCACGCGGAAACGCCACACGGTCCCTTCAACATCGCACGTGTACGAAAAGTCCGCACCACCTTCATCATCAAAGATGCGGCGGTTACGGTCATTCATCATCGGCACCAGCAACTGGGCCATTTCCAATTGGTCAATCGGACCACGGCTGAGGGGCCGCAACTCATTGCGGATACGCACCATCGGTGGACGCCCCACCTTCATGTGCAAGTCGCTTCCTTCCAGTTTGACCAGCGCGCGGAAGTACTTATCCACTTCCAGGTCCACCTTCTGGACCGCCATCTTTTTGATGATGTCTTCTGCGCTAGGCACAGGTGCAGCAACTGCTGGAGTTGGCGAGGGTGAATGCGACATAGGGATAACCTCCAATGCGACGAATACGTTCCTACAAACCGACCGACAGAAGCAAGGACGAAAGTCCTAGTCCCCCCCGACTTAGCCGCTCGAGCGATTTTGCAAAGCCATCGGCCGCAGTGGCGGACACAGGCCCCACGCCCCGCAGGTAGAGAGACAAACCTTCACTCTAAGCAGACCCGCAGCGGCGGTCAACGGACAGGGAGGGGGAGCCCAAAAAACAGGAAAGATCGCCCCCTTTTTTCCGAATTAACGGCCGTCGGTACAAACGGCAAAACCGCGCCGGCCCTCACTTTCCCCCTGGGGACGATCCCAGTGTGCCCTGGCGGCGGCGAAAAGCCTGCCACGCCGAGGCTTAACCTGTTGGAGCCTATTCGGGCTCATCCTCCGCCGGGAGGACCGGTTTCTGCTCGGGGACGTAGCGATAGATCTTCGCTTCTCGATATTCCACGGTGGCCAAATGCTTGCTGTCGGGAGAGAAAGCCATTCCCTGGATCGATGAATCGGAAAACGACTGAACCTTGCGACCGTTACGCCAGTCCCACAGATCGATCGTGGAGGAATTCGCTACGGCCAGCGTCTTTCCATCCTTCGAGAAGATCGGCGGGAATCGGCCAAACGAGAACTTGGTCGAAAGGGGGAAGGGGTTGCCAGTGCGGACCTCAATAATGGCCAGGGTTTCATAATCCTTAGCAGCCATGTAGGTTCCCGAAGGAGAGATCGAAACCTTGACGTCTGAATAGGACTTGGAGATCGTCATCGCCTTCACAAATCGCTTTTGGGGCAGGTCGTAAAGCCCGGCCACCTTTCCATCGCTGGCAATGGCTCGCGCCCCATCTTCCGAAATCCAAGAGCAGCTGACCTCATCTTTGAAGCCCGTGAAAGCTTTGACTTCTTCGCCGTCGGCGATGCGCCACAGGCGGAAGGTTTTGTCGTCGCCGCCCGATACGCCAAACTTACCGTCGGGCGTGATAGAAACGGTGTTCACCTTGCCATCGTGCCCGAGGAAACGAGCCGCCACAGTAAGCTGGCCACTCGCCGAAACGCGATAGATATTGACGCTTCCCTTTTCGGTCGCCGCGATCAATCGCTTGCCATCGGGAGTGAATGCCATCGCACTGACATTATCGGAGTAGTTCCGCTCGCCAAACTGGTGCGTCGAAAGGATCTTGCCATGGTTGATGTCGTAAAGCGCCACCGATTCGCCCCCGCCACCAACCGCCAGCCAGCCTCCATTGGGCGAAAACACGACGCTGGTATACGAGGCCGAATTCCGTTCATCGGGAGTAAGCGTGCGAACGATGCCCACAAACGTTGGATCGGAATAGGTGATCTTGGCAAATTTCGGCGCACTTGTATCGGCAGCGGCTGGCTCTTCCGAAGTTGTTTTGGTGGTTGCCCCTTCTGCAGGCATGGAAGGAGACTTGGTTGTCGTCTTGGTCGACTTGCCACCGGAAATGATTTCGGGCGGTGGCAAACCTTCTACCGAGCCAAACGCATCGTCGTCATCGGAATGCGCTGCTGTCGGCTTGCTTCCCATCTTCAGAAAGTCTTGGTCTGCTTGGCTGAGCTTGGCGACGGGGATCGTTACCAGCTTTCCATCGGGCTTGCGCAGAACGGCCTTCTCGTCTTTGATCTCAACAAGCTCGGCTTCGATCTTGAAGGAGCCTGACGTCCATTCTCTAGCCTGGACGTACGGGCGCACGAGCAGAAGTGCCCCTGTCAAAACGATCCCATGAAAGAACCGAACATGCCACGACTTCATGATGAACCAATCCCACTGCGAACAGCTTCGATCAACCGCCGTAAACCGACGCCATGCTGTGACTTTGCACAGAACAAGCCCGAACGGGAAGTGCAAAAGCACACCGCTATTGTGGGGAGGCCTGCCCTGAAAGTCAATTCCGTTTTTCTGCCCGTTGGCGGCAGGCATTTTAGAGGCTTTTTGCCACATCGGCCCTTCGACTAAAGCCCTAGGGGCCAAAATCCAAGCCCATCTCAACTTTCCTCTGTTCGCTATCCGGGAGGCTTGTTTTGCTTCGAACTTCAGATCGCAGAGTACGCCCCTATTTCGACAGAGAGGTCTGTCGCTTCCTAGGATCGGTAACATTTTCAAATTCAATGTGCCAGATACGACTACCTCATCCACTGCCCCACTTACTTTTATTTCCATTTACTAAATTCGGCGCGTACTTGGGTGTTGCGAAGTTAAGCTCTCGACAATTCTCCGCAAAGACTGTGATGAAGCCCCACCAAACCCACCACTTTCGCAAGATCTTCCTCAAAGCGTGCGCTAAATCTTGACACTACGCCCTAGATTGACGCCAACGTTCGCCGGGCAGATGTCGCCCGCAACCATGACCGTATCTCAAGGGAGTTGATGCATTATGAAACTGTCAAACCGCAAGAACGCGAAAGTCCGCAGCTTCAAAACCAAGTTCGTTCCTCAAATGGAAAGGCTAGAGCGTCGCGAAGTGTTTAGCGGTACGCCCTACTTGCTGCCAACGGCCAGTGGTGTTGAGTTTGAACCAATCCTCACCACAGGTGATTCAGTCGGCGCATACACGATGGCCGGCACTCCCGATGGCCTTGGCGCATTTGACAATGGTGATGGTACTTTTACGCTGCTGATGAATCATGAGTTTAGCGTAGGATCGAGCACTGCACACACTCACAATGCTTCGGCCACAACTCCATCCGGTTCGTTCATTGACCGACTCGTCATCAGTAAGTCTGACCTGTCCGTCCTGAGTGGTGGCGATCAAATCCAAACCGTGCTAAACGGAAGCACTTTCACGCCGCTAACCGGCAATGCATTGAACTTCAATCGTTTTTGCTCGGCCGACCTGCCCGAAGTCAGCGCGTTTTACAATTCTGCAAGCGGCCTCGGCACACAAGCTCGCATCTACTTGACTGGTGAAGAGACCACTGGCGGTCGCGCCACAGCCAGCATTGTTAGTGGTTCGGGTAACGGTATCACTTATACGTTGCCAAAATTTGGCGGGGCTGCATGGGAAAACCTGCTTGCCAATCCAGGCACAGGCGACACCACCCTGGTTATGGCGAATGCAGACGGTGCACCCAACAATGTCTATGCCTACATCGGCACCAAACAAGCCACAGGCAACGACATCGAGAAGGCCGGCCTAACGAATGGGGCCATCTATTCGATTAAGGACAACGGCAACGGAACGTTTAGCCTAGTGACACCTGGTGCAGGCACTCAGTTTGCCCGCCCCGAAGATGGCGCTTGGGACCCGAACAACCCAAGCGACTACTACTTTGTCACTACGGCCAGCATTAGCGGTAACAGCCAACTCTTCCGCTTGCGATACAACGATATTAACAACCCCTTAGCCGGTGGTTCGATTGAAGTCCTCATCAATGGCCAAGGCGTGGCAAAGATGTTTGACAATATCACGATGGATAAGCAAGGCCGAATCATTCTGCAAGAAGATGTTGGGAACCAACCTCGTCTGGGTAAAGTGTGGATGTACGACACCACTTCCGGTGCGCTAATTGAACTTGCTCAACATGACCCCGCCTTGTTCACAGGTCCCTACGTACCTGGGAGCAATAGCCTGCCAACACAGGATGAAGAATCCTCTGGCGTCATCGATATGTCCGACATCCTTGGCGAAGGGACGTATTTGCTCGATGTTCAAGCTCACTTCCCCAATGCCAACCCCGCTTTGGTTGAGGGAGGCCAACTACTGTTAATGAAGACCGGCGCAATTGCTGGGCTGGGATACAATGCGGCCAGCATCACCCCTGCAACAACCGCACCAACGGCTCTGGTCGTACTTGGTACTTCCAAGAACGATCATATCGAGATCGAACGCGAAGGAAGCGGTTTCGAAGTGGAGGTAGGTGAGCAAGAGTGGGTGTTTACCGCTTCCATCGATCACATCTTTGCGGTTGGCTATTCAGGCAACGATCATATCGAAATTGAAGAGATTGCAATTGCAGCTTCCCTTTTTGGTGGTGCTGGCAATGACAAGCTCACCGGCGGTGATGGTAACGACTACATCGACGGCGGTGCTGGCAATGACAACATCGACGGCGGCAAGGGGGCTGATGCCCTGCGTGGTGGAACCGGAAACGATGAATTCGTCATCGGCTTGGACGATGGTGACACCGTCCTTGACCTTGGCAATGGGAATGATAACGTCAAGAGCAAGAAGAAGTAATTGCCAAACGCTACCTGGCCGTGTTACAGCGGCCGCTACAGCTTAAATCCAATTCGCGGGTTTGACGAGCATTTTCGTCAAACCCGTTCTATTGGCGTTTAGCTCAAGATCTCCTGCAAGACGCGGCCTTCATCGGTGGGGCCTATTAGCCGCTGGTTCAGCCCTTGGTAGGGATAGCTAAACCGCTTGGCGTCGATCCCCAGCTGATGCAAAATCGTCGCTTGCAAGTCGCGAATGCCGACTTTCTTTTCTGCGACGAAGTAGCCAATCTCATCCGTTTCGCCGTACGTCATGCCTGGCTTGATACCACCGCCGGCCATCCAGATCGAGAAGCAGTGCGGATGGTGATCGCGGCCCAGGAACTTCGAACCGCCACGCTCTTCATTCAAAGCCGTACGGCCGAACTCGCCTCCCCAAACCACAAGCGTATCTTTGAGCATGTCGCGCTGCTCTAGGTCTTTCAGCAAAGCGGCAATCGGCTTGTCCACTTGCTTGCACTTGTTCGGCAGGCCGGTCACAAGATCGTTGTCAGCAGCGGTCCCGTGCATGTCCCAGCCCCAATCGTAGAGCTGAACGTAGCGAACCCCCTGCTCTGCCAAACGTCGCGCAAGCAAGCAGTTGTTGGCGAACGAAGCTTGACCAGGAACGGCATTGTAAGCTTCGAGCGTTTCTTTAGACTCCTTTGATATGTCCATGACTTCGGGCACGGCAATCTGCATCCGGTAGGCCAGTTCGTACTGGCTGATCCGTGTGACCGTTTCTGGATCGCCAAACTCAGCCAGTTCTAACTCGTTGAGTTTCTTCAGGGCGTCCAAACTGCGGCGGCGAACTTCACGATCCATTCCGCTGGGGTTGGATGCATACAAAATCGGCGCACCGATGCTGCGGCACTGCACCCCTTGATAGACCGAGGGCAAAAAGCCCGTGCTCCACAAGCCTTTGCCGCCAGTCGGATCGGTTCCGCCCGAAATCAGCACCACAAAGCCAGGTAGATCTTGGTTTTCGCTCCCCAGGCCATAGGTAATCCATGAGCCCATCGCGGCTCCACCACTGCGCGGCGTGCCAGTATACAAAAAGAGCTCGGCCGGAGCGTGATTGAACTGGTCGGTGTGCATCGACTTGATCACGCAGAGCTTGTCGACCTGCTTGCCAATTTCTGGCAGCAGTTCGCTTACTTCGATGCCCGATTCTCCCTGCTTGATGAACTTGTGCGGGGTTCCCAGCATCTTGGGACGACGCGCATTGAGATCGATGAACGGCAAACGCTCCTTTTTCAGGATCGCCAACAGCTCATCGGGACAGGGCTGTAAGTTGTGCTTTACCAGTTCGGGCTTGTAATCCCAAAGGTCATGCTGTGGCGGCGCACCTGACATGTGCAGGTAAATGACTCGCTTGGCCTTGGCAGGAAGCGGTGGCGCCTTGGGGGCCAGTGGGTTCACAACGCCGCCGGCAGGTCCTTCGGGCGTGGCAGCAAGTGCTTGTCCCGCCAATTGGCCAAAGGCCAAGGCACCCAGGCCCATGTTGCACTTTTGCAGGAACTGGCGACGGGTTTCATGCCGAATGGCTTGGTAGTAAGGATGCATATCGATTTCCAATCCTCTTCACAACTCAAAACAAACCCAGTAGGACCTCACGCAGCACGCCTTCGTGCCACTAACCCTTCATCAGCACACCATCCATATTAAGCAGGATGTTGGAGACCACCGTCCAGGCCGCGGCTTCCACTTCGTTCATTCCCTCGGGAAGTGCACCAGCGAACTCGGTTGCCATCTTCTTCGCGGCAGCAGGATCGGCCTTGTAGTGTCCCTTTTCTGATTCAAGCAAACCGACGACAGTTTCAATCTGTTGTGGTGTCGCAGGTCGAGACAGGCAAAGTGACAACGCAAAAGCAGCTTGCGACTTTGCGTCGGCTCCCCCTTCTTTCAAAATCCGACGAGCCAGCCCTTGGGCCGCCTCGACATAGACGGGGTCGTTCATCGTGACAAACGCCTGCAGGGGGGTGTTCGTGCGAATGCGTCTCATCGAGCAAATCTCGCGACTTGGCGCATCAAACGTTGTCATCGATGGATACGGGATCGTCCGCCGCCAAAAGACGTAAACCCCACGGCGATATTTATCTTCACCAGGGCTGGTGGACCAGGTGCGTTCACCATTGAAAGCGGCTTGCCACAATCCATCGGGTTGTGGAGGAAAGACGCTAGGGCCGTACATCTTTTTGCTGAGCAGTCCCGCCAGCGACAACGCCTGATCTCGCACCATCTCGGCTTCCAAGCGGAAACGTGGTCCGCGAGAAAGGAGTCGATTGCGTGGATCTTTTTCGAGCGATTCCGGCGTGACGTGCGACGATTGCATGTACGTCTTGGAAAGCATTAAGGTCTTTAGCATCCCCTTCATGTCCCAACCTTTATCCATGAATTCGACGGCCATCCAGTCGAGCAGTTCAGGATGCGTGGGAAGCTCTCCCTGGATACCAAAGTCCTCTTCGGTTTCGACGATCCCCACACCAAACAACTGCGACCACAGGCGATTGACCGCAACTCGCGACGTGAGTGGGTTATCACGACTGACAATCCAGCGTGCCATGCCCAGACGATTGGCCGCTTCTCCCTTGGGAAGTGCATGCAAGGCGGCGGGTAAGGCGGGCTCTACTACCTCTCCCTTGGAGAGGAAGTTTCCCTTGATCATGATCGCGGTCGTGCGTCGCTTGCCTTCTTCCAGTTCCAACATCACGGGCACATTGGGAACAGGAGGACGGCTCTTTTCGGCTTGTGCGATCTGCTCACGAATGGGCTGCAACGCAGGAGCGACGCCACGATAGTAGTCCGCCAGCTTTTCCATTTGTTCGGGAGTACGATTGGCAACTGGCACATCCACAAGGGCAAGGATGTCGGCCGGGACCAAAGCCCGAGTCCGCATCGCAGGATTGTCGCTGATCGACACGCGAAACCGCCCCAGTAAATGGCTGGCCATCTTGAAGTTCTGTGTCAGCGTGAGCGATAGTCGCGTGTTAGCAGCCACCTTTACTGGCGTGCTGGGCAAAAAGACCGCTTCATGGTTCTTGCCCAAACTGCCCCCCACGGCCCAGCCGGTGTCGGTCAAACTTCCCTTGCCGATCGCGCTAGCGACGTCAAAGCTGGGCTGTGAATAGTCGGCCGATGCAGTGGTAAGCGCTACCGAGACAACGCCCGTCGGTGAAAAAGTGCTGCTAGGCTTAGGAACTTCTGGAGGAGACTCTTGCCATAGTGGCTTACGATTTTCATCCAGCAGCAGCAAACGGAACCCGGCAATGCGAGCTTCGGTGCCACCATCGGTCCGATTCCAAATGACAACGCGATCGATTGGCTGAGCCGAGCCCAGGTCTACTTCCCACCAAGGATTCGATTCTGCCTTGGTATGGATCGTCGACTTGGCGGCAAAGTATTCGCCACTGGTGTTACCATCGATGGCCAATTCTGGCGGCCCTTCGTAGTCCACACTGGACTGGGTGGCCTTCCCTTTGCGTGCAATGTTCTCTTCACCCACAAATACCTGCGCTTCGGCAAAGTGCAGGTACTTATTGTCACCCGGCATCTCTACCCGCAGGAAGCGAGCCATGGGTTTGCTGGTTTTGGCATTGGCATCTTCGGCCGTAATGCCGATTCGGCTGAGGACAAAGTTGCCATTGGAGCTTCGACCGGGACCTTGCCCAGGCAATGTGGGGTCGGCAAGTGCTTCCAGGCGAAACGCGGTGATCTCTGCCAAGTTCGTAACGCCCGACAACGTATAAACATCGGTATCCGCCAACTTGCCTTGGGCAAGACGCGAACCATCAGGCTGAGAAACGAGCTCCGCCCCCGATGCAGCTTCGGCCTTATCCAAAGCAAGCGTTTGCCAAGTGCTGACACCTGCTAACGACTTTTCCCATTCGGACTGGGCTGCCACCAGCTCGGGCGTGCTGGTTTGCAATTGCTTTTGCAAGCCTGCGATCTTCTCGTTGATCTTTTTGACCGCTTCTTGATATTCCGAAGAAGGGACATCCATCAGAGGAAACTCATCCCCCTTGTCGCTGTCCGCCGTCTGATTGAACATCGCATAGAATTGGTAGTATTCTTTCTGCGTGATCGGATCGTATTTATGCGAGTGACACTTGGCACAGCCAATCGTCACCCCCATCCAAACCTGCATTGTCGTATCAACACGATCCTTCACTGCCACCACACGGAACTCTTCATCATCGGTTCCTCCTTCGGTGTTCGTCATCGTGTTGCGATGAAATGCCGTGGCAACTTTTTGGTCAACCGTTGCATTAGGCAGCAAGTCTCCCGCAAGCTGTTCAATGGTGAACTGGTCGTAAGGCAGATTGTTGTTGAACGCCTTGATTACCCAGTCACGATACGGCCAAATATTGGGGCGAAGCGGATCGCTTCCATAACCGCGTGAATCGGCATACCGCGCTTGATCCAGCCAAACGCGAGCCCAGCGCTCGCCATAAGCAGGATCAGCCAAAAAGCGGTCCAGCAGCTTCTCATACGCTTTGGGGTCAGAGTCATTTACAAACTGCGTCACCTCGGCCGGCGTTGGTGGCAGGCCGCGCAGGTCTAAACTGGCGCGACGAATGAGCGCGTACTTGTCCGCTATCGGGCCGGGCTTAATGCCAGCCAGTTCCAACCGTTCCAAAATGAAGTGATCGACGGGGCTGGTGCACCATTCTGGATGCTTTACCGCAGGAAGTGGATGCTTCACCGGGCGTTGATAGGACCAATGGGGCGCGTAGGAGGCCCCTTCTTCAATCCAGCGGGTGAGCAACTTCTTTTGCGCGTCGGTCAGCGTGATACCGGTTTCGGCCGGCGGCATTTGCTCCGCCGGGTCGGTCGCATGAATACGCTTGACCAGCGCGCTCAGCTTCGGATCACCAGGAACGATCGCGGTTTCCCCCGATTCTAGTTTGGCCTGCGCGGCATCCCCATGATCCAGGCGCAAACCAGCCGATCGGTGCTCTTCGTCCGGCCCATGGCAGGCAAAGCACTTCTTGGCCAAGATCGGCCGAATCTCGCGATTGAAGTCCACCTTCTCTTGGGCACCCAAGGGACTTACCAGCGCACAAATACCCGCCAGCCAAGCCAACACGGGAACAAAAGCTCGTTGCATCATGTCACTACTCAAAAATCGGTTGACAATCACCCATCAATCAACTTTGATTATAGCACGCCCCAAGGGAGTTCCAATCATGTTATTCTGGGCGTAATTCCTGCCCTTCGCCCGTTTCGTTTTTGCTGTGGTCGCATCTGCCAGGTGCAAATCTGCGTCTTGAGACGTTCCCTTCTTTCCTTGCCGAGCCCTCGAATCATGAGCATCCATCTATTGCAGTCCGGCTGCCCTATTCAATCGCCACTTAGCCTTGGATTATGGGCCAGCATCTGGTTAACGCTGCTGCTGGCGGTGCAAATCGGTGCCGCGCAAGACAAGCCTGCAACCGCCTTTGAGCTGGCGACTTTTTCGGCCGACATCACGCCTCCGATTGGGCATCCACTTTTGGGAGGCCTCATCGCTCCAGCCAAGACCATCAAAGATCCGCTGGCCTGCAAAGGGGCGGTCCTGCTTGGTGGAGAAAAGCCGATTGTCATCGTGTCGCTGGATTGGTGCGAACTGCGTAACGATGCCTACGACAAGATGCGCGACATTCTGGCCGAAGCAGCAGGCACCTCGCGCGTGCATGTACTGCTAACCTGCGTGCATCAGCATGATGCCCCCTACTGCGACATTACGGCCAACTCGCTTGTGACGGCGGCAGGCCTTAAAGACGCCATGTTTGATCCCGCCTTTTTCGATTCCACGGCCAGCACCTTGGCCACCGCACTAAAGAAGAGCCTTGAGACCAAGCAGGTGATCACGCACTACGGCATGGGACAAGCCAAAGTGGACAAGGTCGCCAGCAATCGACGGGTCATGTATTCCGATGGCAAGGCCCGTTTTTCTCGCTACAGCCTGACGCGAGATCCCGCGATCCGCTCGGCCGAGCCTGGCCTGATCGACCCGTTTCTCAAGACGCTTAGCTTTTGGAACGGTGACAAGCCGGTCGCAGCCATTAGCATCTATGCCACGCATCCCATGAGTTACTACGGCAAGGGAGAAGTCAGCTACGATTTTCCTGGCATTGCCCGAGATATGCGGCAACGTGCCCTCCCCGAAGTTTTTCAGATGTACGTCAGCGGTTGCAGCGGTGACGTAGTAGCCGGAAAATACAATGACGGCAACGAAGCGGCTCGTCACGATTTGGCCCAGCGTCTTTCCAATGCCATGGAAGAAGCCTGGAAGGCAACCAAAAAGGAACCACTAACAACGATTGGCTTTCGCTCGACGCCGCTTGAGCTGATTCCCCCGGATGAAGGCGATCTTTCCACCAAGGAACTGCAAGAGACCTTAGACGACGCCAAGGCAACGCCTAACCAACGCATTGATGCCGCCATGGGCCTTAGCTATCGCAAGCGTTGCCTCGCTGGCCAAGCGATTGACGTTCCGCTAATCGATCTGGGAAAGGCCAAGTACCTCGTGTTGCCAGCCGAGATGTTTGTGGCCTATCAACTGGAAGCGCAAAAGATTGATCCAGAGACCTTCTTATGCGTTGCCGGGTTTGGCGAATGTGCACCCGGCTACATCCCTTCGGACTCCGCCCGAAAAGAGGGATTCCTCGCAGAACACCACTACAGCTGGGTTCCTGCGGATGCCGAGGAAAAAATATTAGCTGCGTTACGAAAAATTCTACGGCCTTAGTCTTTTGCGGTTGTCCACTAAGGGCTGGTTACGATTATGACGGTAAGACCAGGCAGGGTCGATAGCTTTCCCGAATTGCCGATAGGCCTGATCTCAAATCAACCATGTAGCGAATTCAAAATGACCGATACTGCATCTAGGTTGCTAACGATCTCCTTTGATATTCAAGCAAGCTGTTGATGAATTGCCCCTCATCAGCGGTAACGTTGATGCGAGCCGCAAAGAAATTGCCCTTCTGTGCGGCTCGCTCTATTTCTTGGCTCAGCCTCGCGGCCTTCTGCAACGCAAACTCTCGCTAGGCGATACGGGTTAACTCTCTGTCGTGTAACGCGGCATTACACATTGCCAACCGCCACGATATCTGAATGGATTTATGCGGACCGGCGCAAGTCAGCGTTTGGGGGGGCGATTTTCTAACAAGGCCTGATACTAGCTACCGAAGACAGCATTGACGCCCGACTTGGCTAACGACTGTCACGGGGCAACATAGAGGCAGTCGAAGGCAGGCCGGGCGTTTGCAATCATCTCCCCATTTATATCGCCAAGGCTGGCTCAGAGACTTATCCACTAGGGATTGGAGGAACCCAATCCCTACAGGTTTCGGGGCAAGAGAAAAGAGGCGATGAAAGCAAATCCACTCGGCAGGTGGGTCCGCTTTCAGTGGCAAATGGTTGACGCGTGGGCAAGCGCGAAAAACGACAGCCGAGCTGGCGAAAGCCTACCTCGGCTGCTTTTCTTTCTTGAGGAGATGGGGCGTCAACAACATGTGGCATGAAGGCAAACGCGTGTCTTCCAGCGTGAGCAGCTGCTACTAGGCCATGGGCATCTTCAGCCCATTGATCGCTTGCATCGTGCGAGCCAAACGAGAAGCTGTTGCCGAAGCGTGTGCCGCGGGGTTTGCCATGGGGCTAGGCGTGCCGTGGGCCGTATGGACCGGTGAATGTTCCGCCTGCAACTGCTGGACGCGGGAATGGACCAAGTGCGGCATCCACAAGGCGCGGCCTACCACCTCAATCAGTACCGTGGGATCAAAGGGCTTACGCAGGAAGTAGGCTCCCCCCATCTCTTCCGATTTACGGATGATGTCGGGACCTTGCGCGGATGACATAAACATCAGCGGCACATCTTCCATGCCGGTCATTTGCACAAGGTCTTGGCACAGTTCCATGCCACTTTCGCCGGCCAGCGAAACATCGCAAATGATCAGGTCGAGTGCATTTCCCTGAGCAGCCTTGACGGCCGTCTCCCGGTTACGGGCGCACAAGCACTCATAACCCGACATGTTCAAAACGGCCGCGATTCCCGTCAACATGATGGGATCGTGGTCGATGATCAGAATGGTTGCCGTCTCGTGCGAGAAATTGTTCATCGAAGTGGTTTCGCAGTCGGGTCACGACGCGATCGGAAAAGGCCGCCACTCCATCGGCATGGGCTTTCCTCGATCCAAAACGGGCGAGCGGGATCGAGGCTTCCTGGTCTCTCTTCTATCATCGGCCCATCACCAACTACGCACACAGAAAATATCCCGCGAGCAACATAGCCGCTACAGCCACTACAACCAGAACGGTAGTGGAGCCATCTCGTTCACAGGCTTCGGCCCGTATCGCCCGATATTCGGCACTGAACGGAATTGGCCGGGCATTCAGGCTACCGGCCTTGCGAGGGCAAATGTCATTGAAACAGAAGAACGCGCGAACTAGCGTTTTCTCGAGACCCGTTTGGTCAATGCGGCGACGACCGCTTGGAATTCGTTACGCAGCTCGGCATAACGCTTGGCCGATTTGGGCTCGCTCGACTTCACGTACTTGAGGACGATGTCTTCGGCCGCCAAGAACTCGGGGGAGATGTCCGCGACCTCTGCCGCGATATCTAGCGGGATGTTTGTCACACCGTTGGCATCGCCGTGCAGCAGGTCCCCTTGGTTTACCATCAGGCCGCCGACACGGACCGGCATCCCCAGGTGTAGCAGATGGCAATAGCCATGTGAACAAATGGTAGAGCCTGTGAACGTCGGATACTTTAGCGGCGCGATCTGCTGAATGTCGCGGCCGGCTCCGTTCGTGACCAGCCCTACGCTGCCAAAGGCTTGGTAGCTAGAGCACATCACCTCGCCAAAGACGGCCGAGACCGGCGCATCATCCAGATCTTGGAAGACGACGACCGAAGGACCAGGAAGTGAAGCGAACTGTTCTAGTTGTGCTTGGATGCTACCGTAGGCATCCCCTTTGCCCGGCGGGGCGTCGCTACGAAAGCTGGCGGTACACGCAAAGCCCACCATCGGAGGCAGATCGGGATAGTCTGCCTTGACCCGACCATCCATGTAACCTTGATTACGTGGCCGAACGTCAAACAGCTCGATCACGTTGCAAATGGTTGGCGTGTCTACCTTGGCCAACTTACTTAGCAGCGAAGCCATGTCTTGCATTAGCGCAAACTCCCCTTGGGCAGCAAACCTATCACGCAGTAACGCCGGCAACTTGGAAAGTTGCTTCGGCACTAAACGTCATAGTACATGCAAAACTCATAGGGGTGGGGGCGGAGGCGAATGGCATCGACCTCATTCTTCCGCTTGTAGTTCACCCAGGTGGAGATCACATCCGGCGTGAAGACATCGTCTTTCAGCAAGAATTCATGGTCCTTTTCCAAGGCCTTGAGCGCCTCTTCCAGCGAACCGGGACATTGCGGCACATCGGCCAGCTCTTTGGGCGACAGCTCGAACAGGTCCTTATCAACCGGGGCCGGCGGATTGAGCTTCAATTGAATGCCATCGATGGCCGCCATCAAAATAGCAGCGAAGGCGAGGTACGGATTGCAGCTTGGGTCAGGCGAACGGAATTCAACCCGCTTGGCCTGCGGACTTTGGCTGTACATCGGAATCCGGCAGGCGGCCGAACGGTTCCGCTGCGAATAAACCAAGTTCACCGGAGCTTCGTACCCTGGTACCAAACGCTTGTAGCTGTTGGTGGTGGGATTGGTTAGCGCCAGCAGCGCAGGAGCATGCCGCAAAATGCCACCAATGGCATACAGGGCCATTTCGCTGAGCCCCGCATAGCCACGCCCGGCAAACAGGGGCTCATTGTTTTTCCATAAGGAGAAATGCGTATGCATGCCGCTGCCATTGTCGCCGTAGATCGGCTTTGGCATGAATGTGGCTGTCTTTCCGCGACGACGCGCGACGTTGCGCACGATGTATTTGTAGGTCATCATCCAGTCGGCCATTTTGAGCAACGGCTGGAATCGCAAATCGATCTCACATTGGCCTGCAGTCGCCACTTCATGATGCTGCGCCTCGACATCGAGGTCGCAATCGATCATGGTCTGCATCATCTCGTTGCGCAGATCCATCAACTGATCGGCAGGTGGGCAAGGGAAGTAGCCCCCTTTGGTCCGCACCTTATAGCCCAGGTTAGGCTGCTCATTTCGACCACGATTCCACGCCCCTTCGCTGCTATCCAAGTGATAGTAGCCTTCATTGGCGTTTTGATCGAATCGCACATCATCAAACACGAAGAACTCCGCCTCGGGGCCAAAGAAGGCCGTGTCGGCGATGCCGGTGCTGCGCAGATAGTTGGCGGCCTTCACCGCAATGTTTCGCGGATCGCGCGAGTACGGTTCGCCCCGTAGCGGATCGGAGATGGAACAGATCAGCGCAAGCGTAGGGAGCGCGGCAAAGGGATCTAAAAACGCGGTCTCACTCATCGGGATCGCAAGCATGTCACTTTCGTGAATCGCTTGCCAGCCACGGATGCTTGAGCCGTCAAACCCTAGGCCATCTTCAAAGAGGTCTTCATTGAGGCGACTAACCGGAATCGTGAGGTGATGCCACGTTCCCAATAGATCGCAGAAACGAAGGTCCACAGCCTTCACGTCTTTTTCACGACAGAGCGCCAGCACTTCGCGAGGAGTCATTACCATCCGCCTTGTAGATGATTTGCGAATCTCGAAGTTCATTGCACTTAAACCTACGAGCCAACACAACAGAGTAATCCCTAACGGGCTGTGCTTGCAGGCATGATGGCAAAAAAATAGCGAGAGGCCGTCAAAGAAGCCTCCCGCTTTACTAGTTTTGCCGGGAATACATGCGCCTAAAGCCCTCTTTCGGAATAACCCAACAAAGTGGCCTACCCCCTGCGAGGAGCTATCGCACGGCTTTTTGGGCCGTGCGACCATGCATCCCTATTTAAATCAAGCAGCACAACGGCTTACTTGATGAACAACATTTCTTGATAGGTTGGCAGTGGCCATAGATCGTCGGCCACCAAACCTTCCAACTGGTCAGCGTATTCACGTACCTTCGCCATCGCAGGAACGATTGCGTCGTTGTAGTGCTTCGCTTCTTCCAGAACGTTGGCAGCACCGTGGTGAGCCAACGCCTTTTCCAAAGCGACCGTGCTATCTTGGATCCCCTTCACCAAACGAGTCATCTCGTCCAAGGTGTCGGTATCAAAGGTATAGCCCAGAGCCTTCAGGCTGGTGCAAGTCGAAGCCAATTCCCCTTGGTAACGAACAGCAGCAGGGAAGATCGACGTGCGAGCAATCTCGATCATCAACCGGGCCTCGGTTGCAATCGTCTTCACGTATTGCTCGAGGTAGATGTCTTGACGGCTGGCGGTTTCACGTGGGGTCAGAACGCCGTACTTGTCAAAGACAGCGATGACTTCTGGTTCCGTCAATTGTGGCAAGGCATCAACAGTCGTCTTCAGGTTGAGCAAGCCACGCTTGGCAGCTTCATCATGCCACTCTTGCGAGTAACCGTTGCCGTTGAACACCACAGCGCTGTGCTTGGTGTAGAGTTCTTGCAGCAGCTTTTCAACAGCGGCTGGCAACTTGGCGATGTCGCCACCGGTGGACTTCTCCAGATCGGTTGCGATGTAGTCGAGCGATTCTGCCACGATCGTATTGAGGGCCACCAATGGACCGCCAATCGTTTGGCTGGAGCCGACAGCACGGAATTCGAACTTGTTGCCGGTGAAGGCAAACGGGCTGGTACGGTTACGATCGCCAGCATGCTTTGGCAATGGTGGCAGCGTATCCACACCGACCGACAAGTGGCCTGGTTGCTTCGACGACTTAGCGCCACCGGACTTGATCTGCTCGAACACATCGTTGAGCTGTTCGCCCAAGAAGATCGAGATGATCGCTGGAGGAGCTTCGTTCGCACCGAGGCGGTGATCATTGTTGGCCGTGGCCACAACCGCACGAAGCAAACCACCGAACTTATGCACAGCGCGAATAACGGCAGCGCAGAAGACGAGGAACTGCATGTTGGAGTGAGGCGTGTCACCTGGTTCGAGCAAGTTGCCTTGCGTCGAGTTACCCAGCGACCAGTTCAAGTGCTTACCCGAACCGTTAACGCCAGCAAAGGGCTTCTCGTGCAGCAAGCATTCCATGCCGTACTTGTTGGCCACCTTACGCAGCATCAGCATGACCAATTGTTGATGGTCAGCAGCGACGTTGGCATTTTCATAAACAGGGGCTAGTTCGTATTGCGAAGGAGCCACTTCATTGTGGCGAGTCTTCACGGGAATGCCCAGCTTGTACAGTTCACGTTCGGTATCCAGCATGCATGCTAGAACGCGATCAGGAATCGCACCGAAGTATTGGTCTTCGAATTCTTGTCCCTTAGGAGGCTTGGCACCAAACAAGGAACGCGAAGCATTCAGGATGTCAGGACGTGCGAAGTAGAAGTTGCGGTCGATCAAGAAGTATTCTTGTTCTGCACCAGCCGACGAAGAGACCATCGTCGTGTTCTTATGGCCAAACAACTTCAAGATACGTTGGGCTTGGGTATTCAAAGCCTTCATCGAACGCAGAAGAGGAGTCTTCTTGTCGAGGGCTTCACCCGTCCACGAAACAAATGCCGTGGGAATGCACAGCGTCGTACCGTTGGGATTTTCCAAGATGTAAGCAGGGCTGGTCACGTCCCAAGCGGTGTAACCACGAGCTTCGAACGTGGCACGAATGCCGCCCGAGGGGAAGCTGGAAGCATCGGGTTCGCCTTGGACCAGCTGATTGCCGGTGAATTCCGCGATGGCCTTGCCATCACCTTCTGGCGAAAGAAAGCTATCGTGCTTTTCAGCGGTCAACCCGGTGAGTGGTTGGAAAACGTGAGCGTAGTGGGTAACACCCTTCTCCAGAGCCCAATCCTTCATGGCCGAAGCAACGACATCGGCTACGGAGCCATCCAGAACGGAGCCCGTTTCGATGGTCTTCTTCAGGGTCTTGAAAATTGGCTTGGGAAGACGCTTTTGCATCTCGCCAATGGAGAAGACATTGCAACCGAAAAGTTCGCTGGAAGACTTTGCCTTAAAGTCAATTGGTGGGTCGCTTGGCTGATAATTTGTAACCGCCGAAATCGCCTGTTGACGTGCTTTACTACCACTCACTGTGCTACCGCTCCTACCCAAGGGTGAATCAAGAAAAAAGATACAAACAGGGTACCGCCCGTAAGACGCGACCATCAATGCACCTTCTGTGCCACACCCGTCCGACTGATCGTCTCGCCGGCTCGTCGCTGAGCACAAACCTATGCTGGACAACGATTTGCGGTGAAGCACGCTTCTGGGAGCCCTGGCTATATCTCTCGCTGCGCAAGATTGCTGCACATTTGCCATGCAACCTTCTGCCCAGCGAGATGGCAGTCGCTACCTCGCCCGATAGCCGCCACCAGTGATTGATGAGCCATTTGTATAACAGGGAGCTCCCCTGCCGCACAATCACATACCCACCAAAACAACGGCTCTATATAGATATTTTTTAGAGCTCAAAAGGCCCGATTAGGCCGGTCAAGAAATAGAAAACCGCCGCAGGTCCGGGGGGTGGAAACATGCGGCGGTTCTCAACACTGGGCAGCGGTGGTGACCGACATCACGCACCGCCAACCCAGATGTACTTTGTAACGATCCGAAGGTTGGCCGTTGGCACCGGAGAAGGGGAACTTTCCGCCGGTGCTTTGGCTACCCATGGACCTGGGCAACGAGGAGCTTATTGCTCGTCGTTGATCCCGAGCTTATCTTCTTCCTCTTCTTGGATGATGATGCGTGGCGTAACCATCATCATCAAGCTTTGAGCATCGCGTCCGATACCGACGTTGCGGAACAGACGGCTGATGTAAGGAATCTTCGACAACAGTGGCGTACCACGTTCGTTACGACCTTCACGCAAACGCTTGATACCACCAAGCAACACCGTACCACCGTCTGGCACGCTAACCGTTGTCGTCACCGTGGTGAACGCAAAGGTTGGCAGCTGAACCGTCGTACCGGAATTCGTCGTCGATTGGTTGTTACGCGTTCCCTTCGTGGCATCCGCAGGATCCTTGACGGCCGTACCGGTGTCGGTGGTCGTCGAACCTGTGAATTGGAAGGTTTCTACATCACCGATGCGGCTGAAGAATGGAACCAAGGTCAGACGGACGAAGCGACGGTCTGCAGAGACAACCGCTTGCACGCTGAGAGAGGTACCTTCATTCAGAACGATGATCACCGGTTGATAAGCAGCTGCGAAATCGCCCACGACAGGGATAACGCTCGTTACGAATGGACGTTGCGAGGTATCCGAAACGAATGCTTGTTGACCATTGAACAAGGTTACCTTTGGTGCTTGCAGCACGTTCGTGCGGTCATCACCTTGGGCAGCTTGCAGGATGAACCAAGCTTCGATATCGCTGAGGATCGCAAAGCCGAAGTTCGTGGCCGTATTCGCATCGTAGCTACCGAACTGTGGAGTCGTCGAAAGGAAACCACCACCACCAGGACCGCTACCTGTTGTCAGGGCGAGGTCGAGCGTGCTAGTAGGAGCACCCGTCGAAGAGATACCAATCGTGGCACTTGGACCCGAACCGTCATAATACGATTCTGGGAAGGTCAACTGAGCCGCGTTACGATTCAATCCGGACTTGTCGCTAATGGCAAAGTCGAAGTCGACACCGATACGTTCGAAGAAGCGGTCGCTGAGCGTGATGAAGCGAACTTCGATCGTCACTTGCAGATCTTGCAAGCGGCGGAGTTGCTCCAGCAGGTCGGCGAGTTGCTCGTGAACTTCTTGGGTTTGGCTTACGACCAAGCTCAAGTTGGCATCAAAGCCAGCGATCGAGCCTGGACCACCCACTTCATCCCAGCTGTTAGGCGAGATCGTGCTGGTGATCAATTCAATCAGCGTATCGAAGTCAGCTTGAACGCCACCACCCATACCGCCAGCACCAGGGCCGACCGTTTGAGGAGCACGCATTCCACCAGGAGCCGTTGGCATCATGCCATTGTTCTGGGCCAACACCATACCACTGGTCGTCGTAGGTGCCAGGTTCTTCTCTTCGTTTTGGGCAATCGTTAGCGGGCCTTGCGACATGGCACGGCTTTGTCCACCGTAACCGAGCGAAGTCAAGCTTTCACGAAGTGCACCAGGCAAGCCCATGTTGTAGCTAGGGACGAAGTTTGGAATTGGAATGACCAAGTCCGCCACGTAGTACACCTTGGCGTAAACATTCGAATCACGCGTTTGTTCGCTAGTGACCTTGAGAACGTCGTCTTGGATCACATAGCTGAGGCGATGTGGGCCCAGGATTAGATTCAAAGCACTCTTCAGCGAGATTGGCTGATTCAGTTCGATCGAAACTGGGGTATCCGCAGTTACCGCTTCCGTATGAAGGGCGGCTTGGTCGGCGTGAATATTCACACCAGCCATTTTGCTGAGGGTGTCCAGAACTTCGACCAGCGGCTTGTCCTTGAAGCGGAGCTCAACTGTCTTATTGAGGGCTTGTTGGATTTCGCGTTCGGCCGGCGTTAGATTGGTGCGTTCTTGCAAGAGCTTCTTACGGCTCTTGGTCAATTGCGACCAACCACGGACATCGTGAATAACCCAAGGCTCGTTGTCGTTGAATGGGATGGCCGATTCTTCGACGTTGTTCATCGCAGCCATGTAGTTATTTTCCTTACGGGACTTGATCGAGTCGGCCTGTGCCATGTTGCGGGCAAAGGTGCTCTTCCAAGTCATCGTTTCGGTGATTGGGCTATCAGGCTGGATTTCGCGAGCCTTCTTAGCAATCACTTCGGCTTCGGCGAAGCGTTGTTCATCCATCAAGCGGTTGAACTCTTCGACGAGGTCTGCCAGTTTTTGCTGCGAAACGTAGATCATCTCACGGTCGCGAGCGATGTCGGACTTGATCGATTCATTACGTTCCTTGCTTTCGATGCTGGACTTGTTGGCTTCCACATAGGCAGTCAGCTCGCTGATGCTGCGATCAAGGATCGCGATCAGTTGCTTCTTGCCAGCGGCATCCAGTTCAGCAGCGCTAACACGTTCGCGAGTGGCGTTGAGCTTCGCAAGTGCACCGCGTGGGTCGGACTGAGCCAACTTCTCGGCCTCGCTCCGTTCACTGGTCACTTCACGAATCATCCGCTGACGCAAAACTTCTTGCTGGCTGTTGACTTGTTCCAGTGGCGAAGGAGCACCGTCGGCCGAAGCGGGTTGAACCGCAGGAACGGCAGGTTGTGCCATCGCAGCACGCAAGAACGTCAACTTGTCTTGCAGTTGTTGACGCATGACAGGGTCCAGTTGAGCTTGGTGGCGCCAAGCTTCCGTGAACTTTGCCATCGCGGTCTTTTTGTCTTGTTGTTCCAAGGCAACGAGGCCTTCACCATACAAGCGAGCCCCTACATCAGCATTTCCAGGACCCAGTTGGGCAGCTGCCGTGCTGGCAGGTTGCACGCGGGTGTTGTCGCTGGCAGGAGCATAAACCCCTTGAGCAACCGTTCCCTTGGCACCATCAGCAACGTTCCCGCTGGCAGGCATCATGCCGGCACGGCGAGTCATATGCTTGTTGATTTCGAGCTGGACTTGCCATGGATGAGTTTCACCCTTCGCAAAGGCCGTCTCAGGAACGCCGAGCGCAGTGGCTTGTTCGGCCAAACGCATCGCCCCATTCATGTCACCCTTATCCAGAGCGGCACGAGCTTGAGCAATGAGGCGTTGGGCTTCTGCCTTTGCAGGATGGGTTGTTGGTGCAGGAGCGGCGGCAGGCGATTCTTCCGAAGCACCGTACACGCTGCCACCGGCGGCAACTGGAAACGCATCCGCAGGAGCCGTGTAAGGACTGGCGTCTGCTGGATTGGTTTCAGGCAGGTTTTGCGAGGTTGGCAATGCTGGAATCCGCTCGGGAGCACCCGACGATTCCACATCGCTTGGCCGAAGCGTGAAAGGGCTGGCTGCAGCGACGGCCGCAGGCGGTGCCATGCGACTGACGTCTACGCCAGACTTTTTCAGGTCGGCTGCCAAGTGCTCAGGCGAATACTCGCCCGCTGCAAAGACTGCCTTGAGGCCCATGGTCTTTTGATAAGCAGCTTGTGCAGCGAGCTTGTCGCCCTTTTGCAAAGCAACCCGACCTTGTTCCGCCAGCATCTTTGCCTTCGACTTGGCGTCGTCCATCATTTGACCGATGGCGGCTTCCGAGTTGCCAGGAGGAGCGGCTGCCGTGTTCTTCGGAGCTGCTTCTGCAGTCTGGCTGAGCAACGCAGGGAATTTCGTGCTTGGCTTTTGCGGCACGGCAACCTTGCGTGTCTTTTCTTCGGCCAGCAGCTTTCGTAGCTTGTCTGGCGTGTCGCTCCAACGAGCCATGAAGCTGGTGTACTCGACCTTAAGCGCTTCCGCCTGGCCGATCAGCTTTTCCGCTTGTTGGAAGTTTCCATCCTTGATCGCTGTGCGAGCTTGTCGCAGCAGCTCATCCGCTTGACTTTTCGCGTCGGTACTACCGGCCGTCTGGCCGGCGACTGCCGAAGCAATGCCCAAACTCGGAGCCCAATAGGGCGCCGCCTGGGTCGTGGTCGGTAGGAGCGTTAGCCAACTCGCTAAGCATCCTGTTAGCAATTGCAAGCTCGCTTTCAAAGCGATTCTCCTGTAACGAGAGGTTCCCCAGCCAAGCCGAAAGTGCACAAGAGCTGTTCTCATGTCGAGTAAGCATTCGTGCACCTCCAAAGTGCCGTGCTGCTCAGAAGAGAGGAAGACAGACTTGTTCAAAGTCTGGCCACCTCTCCCATGAACAGCCCTCGTAATTTGGAAACGACGACTGCCTACCCACGAACAACGCTTGCATACACCTACGGCATGACACGTTTGTGGTAGATCAGGGTCGGGTAAATACTTGCCAGAGCGCTAATGGGTCAATATCAGTTGCGCTGGGAAGTGGAAAATCTTTGGAAAATTATCCGCCGTCGAAACTGACGCTCTCCCAACTTGCCAAGGCGATTACCCAAACGCCCTAGACTTTCTGGCAATCGCAAAAACTGGTCTTGCGAGCCCCAAAAATTCTTTTGGGCGGAGTGACCAGACGTGTCATGGACATCGCGAAAATGGAAATGGAGCACGGGAGCGGCCAGAAAACCGAGACAGAATCAGGAGATTTCAAGCGGAGAAAAGCCATGCAAGGGAGGACATTTTTACAAACGGACCCGGTTTTTGCGGACGGAACTAGCCAGACAGAAGTGCGCAAACACTTAATTTGCAATCACTTGCGCCAAAAATACCAATGCATGGACCAAGCCCCGGAAAAGAAATTACGGGGAAAACTTCAGATGCGACGTATACTTTTGGACCTCTGTTTTTTGCCGTTTGAGCCTTGGCGAGTTGTTGTCGGGCTGGTCTTTGTCGTAGGGATCGTGAGCATCATGCCTGTTTGGCAACTCCTGTTATTGGCGGTCGTGCAAGGCGTTGCAGAGTTTCTTCCGATCAGCAGCAGTGGACACATTGTGGTGCTGGGGGGATTGCTGCAAGTTCCTGAGCTGGCTGAGCTGAACGTTGTGTTGCATCTTGGAAGCTTAGGATCGATCTTGGTGTTTTATCGCGAGCGGATTTGGCAGTTGTTGACTGTCGATCGGCGCGTGATCTTCATGCTGATCCTCGCAACGATTCCGGCCGTGGTGATTGGATTGACGCTGAAGAAGTACGCCGAGTTCATCTTGGAAAGTCCTCTTGTTGCGGGCATCATGTTTCCAATTACGGGACTGGCGGTGTTGTCCCTGAGTCGAAAGCCTGATCCTCAAGCGAGCGACTATTCTTCCATCACTTGGCAACAATCGTTGGTGATTGGATTTAGCCAAGCGGCCGCGATATTGCCGGGTCTTTCGCGCAGTGGTTCGACCATTGCGGCAGGAGTGGGAACAGGACTGAATCGCTGGTCTGCGGCTGCGTTTTCTTTCTTGATGGCGATACCGGTGATCGCTGGCGCAGGCGTGCTGGAAAGCAAAGACTGGTTCACTGGTGAGAAGGAGTGGGCTACTTCGCCTTGGCTATTAGCACTGGGAGCCTTGGTGGCATTTGTGGTGGGAATTGGAACGCTGCACTTGCTTAGCCGCTGGCTGGCCAAGGGTCAAATGGCCTTCTTTGGTTGGTACTGCATCGTGCTGGGAATTGTTGTCATCACTTGGCAAGTCGGCTGGGTAGGGATTGGCAACTGATTGGAATAGGACAGCTTTTTCGGCTGTGCGATGGAGTTTGCGGCTTGCGAAGCCCTGTACTTAGCGGATGTAGCGGTTACGCCTAGCAGCTCAGCGGAGTTCTTCAGTCGCCGTTTTGTTGCGACGATAACCAAGAACAAGCGGCGCCCTGTTTCTACTTCAAGCGCTGACCCTGGTTAGCATCTTGGGAGCAACACGATCCATGTGGCGGGCATTTTTTTTGGCGATGGGAATCTCGGCTTGCGTTTTGGGAGCAGAATGCCTGGTCGTGGACAGCTTCGTCCTTGCCGACCAGCCCAAGACCCAGCAAGTGGAATCGAGTCCTAATACGCTGTTTGGCGGTTCGACCGGCCTACCGATGTCACGCCCCAAAGTGATGAAGCCACCAGAGTGGGCGCCTTGGTCGCTGCTTTCTACGGGTGCGATTGTGATCCTCTATTCGATCACCATGAATCGCGGCAATCCTTAGTTGATTGCCGGTAGCTGATGCTTTGCGCGACTTGCAGATTCTTTGCGGTTCGGCCCGCGCCGGAATGGGAGCGTGCTGATAAGCGATGATTAGTGTGTGCGTTCTTGACGATGCCGGTTGGTAAGTAGAGAGGGGCCATCCGTAGTTTCATTGAATCGGATCGTACGTGAGCCAATTTATTGTTGGATTGATCACTGTTCGCTCAGATTGGATCTCCGTACTCTTGCTTTTGCAGTCAGGACAGCAACATCCGCACGCAACCTTCCACGCACCACCTGTAGAGGGCTTATGCAAAAAGTTTCGGAACTTCATTTCGAAGGTTCGAGCGACCTGCATCGTGAGTGTTTGATCCCGTGAATACTCAGGGACACATTGCTCTACAACGTCTAGGTACCCTCCCTCTTCAAATGTTGGAAGCCACGCTTCTTCCCTTCCAGAGTCATTGACAAATTTTACGAGCGCGTTGTCTTCGGATGTTCTGCATGCGAAGACCAGGCCGCAATTACGACAGCGCAAGACGGTTTCAATCAATTGAACAAATTCCGGAATCTTACTCATCATGGACATACCCCTTCCTGCTATCCATGCATCTTCAGGTTATGTGATTATCACTGTTGGGTGCGCAAGCGACTCTCGGCTTCTCGAAAAAGGTCAATAACGGCAAGATCGATGATTTAATCATTCTCAAAAAGAAGTGTTCGAGCGTTGCTAGGGTTGACGCCTCGCAAACCCCACTCGGCAAGCAAATGGGACCACCTCGTTTTGGATTTGTAGACGAACGGGATGAGCAAACGGGTCACTCCACGTGGGGCCGCCTAGGATCGGATCAGTTGGATTCGTCACGGGTGATTGGTTTGACGTTGCCGAGCATTACCTCGTGAAGCAAGGTTTTAACCTCTTCGTAGGAGGGTTGTGTGTCGAAAATCTTGTAGGTTCTGGTAGAGGCAAATAACCAGCCTTGTTTGTACGACTGGAACTCATAGCGATATTGGGGTGGCGCCTTGGCAGATTTGTCGGCAGGATTGGCAGCAGGCATTTTCCGTGGTATGGCAATGAGGCGGTAGTTTTTATACGAGTTGGGTGAGGCGAAACCTGAAAAGCGAAACTTGGGGATGATCGGACTGTTGTTTGCAAAGGCCTCGTGAGCGCTAAAGTTTACGCCCTCCACCTTGAAATAATCGCGACAGAAGTCGCCATCTGAGACGTCACCTTTATTTAGTGCATAGATACGATTTAGATAGCCATCTCGCTCTTTGATCTTCCCTTCGGATTCAAAGATTTGAATGAGGTAGGCATGGACTTCTTGCCGCTCGGTTGGTTCTAGAAGAACTGCTTGCCTTTCCAGAGTCACTTCGTCCCCTGGTATGCTCGGTTTTTGATTGACGAACTTTTTTGTTAGGGGCCCGTTCTGTTGGTCGATTTCGAGCGCCTTTTGAAAGTAAGCTTTTGCCTGCTCGTATTTTTTAGCTTCCAACTGAAGTACGCCTGAATAGAACAGGGCGCCAACATGTTTGGGGTTGATTGCCAAGACCCTTTCAAATTCTGCTGCACCGTCGTCCTTTTGTTCCATAAACAAATGCGCCGCATTTTTTGACTCCGCCAAACTAAACCAATAGTTGGCGTTTTGCGGTTCCAGTTCTAAGGCGCGATGCCAGAACTTGTAGCTCTTTTCGAACTCTTCGTTGGCCCACGTAAGTATCGCTCGTGTGGCTTGATATTTGGCCACCTTGGGATTGAGCTTGATTGCTTCGTCAATTGCCTGCAAACCTTTTTGCCAGTCATCGGCTTTTAGGTAAGCGTTAGCCAATTCAAAGTGAGCCTCTGCGTCTTCTGGATGCTTGGCAACCTTTTCCTTGGTGTCATCGACGAGCTTCTTCTTGGCCTCAGGCTTGGCCTGCGGCCCGGGCTTCAAAGGCTCATCGGCACGCAAGGCAAAAGATCCGAGGCAGATCAGAAGCGTAAAGAGAGACAGGAAAAGCGACTTCATCTTCTTGCTCCTATCGATTAGCAGAGAGGGATGGCCGTGCTTTTTTGCGGGTTTGCAAACCGCCCCCTAGGCCCTACCGCTAAGGACGAATATACCCGCCAGTTCAGGGAGTGTCACCTGTTTTTTGGGTTTAGGCAGGGGAACTGGGCCTCGTGCAAACCGCGTTTGACGAGCAAACAGGGTCGCCCATTACACGAGTAGCAGCCGGCAGCCGGCAAAAATCACCCGCTGCGATTCAAGCTTAAGGGATGGGACTACTTGGCGAAGTGTTGTTGGTAGAGGGCTTCGCAGAAGCGGTCGGTCATGCCTGCGAGGTAGTCACCGACCGTGCGCTCCAGGCCGGCAATCGGAACCCGCTTTTGAAAGTGCGGCGGAAGGAGCAGAGGGTCTTTTACATAGCCGTCGTACATCGTACGCAGGCGTTCTTGGGCTTGGGCACGCACTTCGATCAGCCGTGGATGGCGATAGACGCGATCGTAGAGGAACCGTTCGAGCTGGCGCTTCCGCTGGGCAATGTCGGGGCTGACGCCGACTCGGAAATCGAGCATCCGGGCCTGGGTACTGCTGGTGATGGTACCAGCTTCTAGGCCGGAGTACAGGAACTTGCCGACATGGCGAAGCAAGTCTGAAACTTGTCGGTCAATCAGTTCATGCACGACGCACTTGCGAAGCAGGTCTTCGGAAATGGCGGTGTACTGCTTGCGAACGTTGGTCACCGCGTCTTTGACTAGCTCATTCTCTTGCAGCTCATCCAGCGTGACGAGGCCGAGCTTCACGGCATCGTCACTGTCGTGAGCATCGTAGGTCATGCTGTCGGCCGCTTCAACGACTTGCACTTCTAATAGTGGGCCAAGGCCGGATGCTGCTGCGCCGTAGTTGCTGGTCTTGTCGGTGCGCGTAAGCTGTCCTTCTAAGACTTCTCGTGTGAGGTTGAGCCCAGGAAAACCGGGGTAGCGCAGTTCAAGCTCTTCGGCAATGGTGAGGGCATTTTGATTGTGGGAAAAACCGCCGTGGCCTTTGAGGCAGTCATGCAGGGCGTCTTCGCCAGCATGGCCGTACGGCGGATGGCCGATGTCATGAAAGAGGGCAAGGGCCTCGATCAAGTCTTCATTTAGACGGAGTGCACGGCCAATGGTTCGGGCAATGCTGGCCACTTCATGGGTATGCGTGAGGCGGGTGCGATGGTAGTCCCCCATGTCCCCGGTGAAGACCTGCATCTTGTTGCTGAGGCGGCGGAAGGCATGGCTGTGCAGGATGCGATCGCGGTCACGCTGGTAGGGGCTGCGATAGGGATGCTCGGCCTCGGGATGCTTACGGCCTGCCGAGTCACGGCTGAACATGGCGTACTTGGCAAGGAGGACCTTTTCTCGTTCATGCACGCCGGCAAACATCGAAGGGGGCGTAGCGTCTGGCTCCTGTGACTTGGGGAGGTCTGCAGATGAAATATTCACACCAAAACCAATTACTTCTCAAAGGGTCCAAGGCCGGAAGATCCTGCCGGTAGAACGGAAGTATAGAACAGAAATGGCAGTTTGCCTGCGGGACTTCGGTTTAACGGCCGTTTAGGCGAGGAAAGCCGCAAGCAGCCCCGAAACGACGATCCCGTCAAAGGTACCGGCCCCGCCAATTGAGATGAGGCCGGCCGAGACTTGCCCAAATCGGCGGAGGTGCAAAAGATCGCCCCCTACTAATGGGCCGAGGATGCCTGCGATGAAGGCAACGCTGGCCCGGACGTGGTTATATTCGTCTGGCCCAAGCAAAATCCAACTCGACACGACCGCCACCAGAGGAGGCAGAAACGCAGGCAGAGCGATGCCAATGCCTGGCACTAAACGGACCGATCGGTAGCAAACAAAAATCGTTAGTGCGGATGAGGCGACGAGGGCAAAGCGAACGTGGGCCGCTTCATGCAGGACCAAGGGAAGCTGATAGAACGCGAGCATCAGGGGAATGATGCAGCCACCGACATTGACCGCCAGAATCGTTTGCTGGCGACTAGTGCCAGCCAAGGGAACCCAGCCTAGCTGCCGGTCGTAAAGGTCGGTTGGGTAAGCTTGATCTTCATCCCGCTGAAGGCGAAACAAGGGAAGGTTGATCATGCTTCCCAAGAAGATGCCGACCATCGTTGCGGTGGCGGCAAACGGACTGAGGTGCAGCTTGGCCAGGGCGTGCTTTACTGCGTCGAACACGGCAAAGGGGAGCAAGCAGATCCCCATCAAAACCATCACGAGCACCAACAGCCGAAGCTGTGGCATGTAGAGATCCCAGCCTCGATTCATCGGCGGCTCTCCTGTAATTGCCACCCACTGAAGGATGGCAACGTAAACCCGCGACTTCTCGACTGGCTACGAACGACGTCGCCAATCGATTCCTGAAATGGATGCCAGTGCTAATTGCAAAGCGTGCGTACCAGATCGGCCATGACCTTGGGCTTCGACCGCGATATAAAGTTGGCGAGCCAAAGCAAGGCCGGGAAGGGCAATCCCCATGCGACGAGCCTCTTCGAGCGCGATCCCCATATCCTTGATGAAGTGCTCTACGTAGAAGCCGGGGTCAAAGTTATTGGCAATGATTCGTGGGCCCAAGTTGGAAAGGGACCAGCTTCCTGCTGCGCCGGGGGCAACCGATTGCAACACCGTCGCCAGATCCAGGCCGGCTTTGTGGGCATAAAGGAGTGCTTCACACACGCCCACCATGCCGGAAGCAATCAACGTTTGATTGACCATCTTGGTATGCTGGCCTGCGCCTGGTCCACCTTGATGAATGATCGTCTTGCCCATCGCTTCCCAGCAGGGATGCAGCGCTTCGACCACGGCACGATCGCCACCGATCATGATCGAAAGGCGTGCTTCACGGGCACCGATATCACCACCCGAGACAGGAGCATCAATGCTGGCCACCCCTTGGGCAGCGGCCGCACGGTAGATCTCAACGGCCAGCGACGGATCACTGGTGGTCATATCGACCAGCACGTTGCCCGGCTTGCAACCGGAGAGCGCCCCTTCGGGGCCGAGGAAGACATTTTGTACATCGCGAGGATAGCCCACGATGGAGAAGATCACATCGCTGCGCTGCGCGAGCTGCCGAGGGCTGTCGGCCCAAGCGGCGCCACGATCAAGCAGGCCTTGGGCCTTGCTGCGAGTGCGGTTGTAAACCGTCAAGGAAAAGCCGCGTGCCATGAGATGGGAGCACATGCTTTGTCCCATTACTCCGGTCCCGATCCAACCTAGCCGCGTTACACCAGGGGCAATCCTTGGAATTGTAGTCATGTTGCTTCGTCACTTTGCTTGGACACTAACGGTTGCACAGAGTCGTTCGATGCACGGTCTAGTCCGATTCTGACTGGATTGGCAAATGCAAATCTAGCGAACGGACGTAAACATGGGGCCTTTGGCAATCTTGGCCGCCCCTGAATGCCTTCGTATTGTAGCGACTCTCTGGCCGTCAAGCGCCCCGGGCAAAAGGAAGGAGCGCTCGCCCCGTTACCAGTTCTCGGTCGGGCGGCGGAGGATCTCGTTAAGGAGGACGGCGTTTCGCATTCCGGCGGGCGATTTCAGAAGTGCCCGCAGCGAATCGGCAGTTGCGCCCCCCTGCGACGAAACGGCCTCGGATGGACCAATCGAAGCGGGGCGCCCCTCAGGAGCCCCCTTCAAGGTGCCCACCGTGTGGTCGAAGGCTTGGTGGAGGTGAGCCTCCATGACGTCGTCGGCTTGGTCGACACCCTTTCCCAGCCGTGCACCTTGCTTGCCGATCCGATTGGAGCCGGCAAAGTCTCGCTGGACGTCGGCCGAAATCCGGTTGGACGGCGTTGGGTCGATCACCTGGGCCTCGACCACTTCGTCGGCCGCGGAGAGGAGGATGGGAGCCTCTTCACGCTTGGCGACGGGTGCACGACTTCGCGCGGCAGCCTCAGCTTGGGCGCGGGCTTGCTGCTCTAATTGGGCACGGCGCTGGGCGGCACGCTTCAGGAATTCTGCAACTTCGTTGTTCACCGGCGGCACCTCACTTTAGGTCGTTTTTGGTGGGGCATTGCCTGTGGTTGCAATGGTGCGTCGCATGTCGGTGTCGGCCTGGATGTTGCGGAGCTTGTAGTAGTCCATAACACCCAGCATGCCCGATTCAAACGCTTCCGCCATGGCCTTGGGAACTTCGGCCTCGGCCTGAATCACCTTGGCACGACTCTCTTCAATGCGAGCGTACTGTTCTTGTTCGGCTGCAACGGCCATCGCGCGGCGACCTTCTGCCTGAGCGCGGGCGACGCGGGTATCCGCTTCGGCTTGGTCAGCACGCAAGCGAGCACCGACGTTTTCACCGACATCGATATCGGCAATATCGATCGAGACGATTTCAAACGCGGTTTGGGAGTCGAGGCGGCGAGCCAGCACCGCCTTGGAAATACGATCTGGGTTTTCCAGCACTTCCATGTGATCATCAGCAGAACCAATCGCGCTGACGATGCCTTCACCCACGCGGGCGATGATTGTTTCTTCGGTGGCACCACCGATCAGCTGTTGCAAGTTGGCACGCACCGTCACGCGAGCCTTGACCCGCAGAGAAATACCATTCTTGGCCATCGCTTCCAGCGTGTCTTTGCCACCGCTTTTTGCAGGGCAGTCAATAACCTTGGGATAAACGCTCGTTTGAACGGCTTCCAGAACGTTACGACCTGCAAGATCGATGGCGGTTGCTTCACGGTAGGAGAGCTTGATCGTTTTGGCTTTGCGTGCGGCAATCAGGGCGCGGATGACCAGTGGAACATTGCCACCCGACAGATAGTGAGCTTCGAGAGCCTTGCTGCTGAGTTCTGGATCATCGGTGAGGCCGGCCTGAACCGCCATGATCTTCGACTTGACGATCACATCTTTATTGACCTTTCGAAAGGTCATGCCGATGAGGTCAAACAGAGAGATGTTTGCGCCAGTGAGGACGGACTGAATCCAGAGCCGGAAGTAATTGGCGAAGACGAAGAACAGCACCAAGCACATCAGCAGCACGAAGCCAGCCACCACCAGGGCTAGTACGCTGCCAAGCTGAACATCGGGATTTTGCGCGAGTAGTAGTGCCATGCTGTAATTCCTTAGAAGCCTGCAATCAGGCCCGACAAATCTTCCATCCCACCGAAATGTGTATCTCACACCGGATGCCCAAAGTCAAGCAGCGCTCACGCCCTGCAAGCGTATTGGGCCCTAGGCTAGAAGCATCCCAATCAAGCCTAAAAACAGCATGAGGGTTCCCAAAACGCCCATGACAATTCCAAAATAACACCGCCCGGCGCCGTGAACTTTCGGATTTTTCTTGATTTCGCGAAGACCTAAAATGCCAAACAAAATCGCCAATGGGCCGGGCAACGCACAGACCGAGATCAGGCCAAAATAGCCGGCAAGGATGGCCCAGATTGAGCGGTCCACCGGGACAAGCATCCGCACGACAGCATTGTTTTCTGTGGGAGCGGGGAGCGGATATTGGCCCGATTGATAGGGATTGGGCGTTGGCTGGTCTTGGAAAGGGTTGCCTGAAGGCTGTTGCCCGGGGCCGGGACCAAAGGGAGAACCGCTTGACATATGCCTGTTTCCAGAACGGATTGAAGAGGGGGCTTCCTAGTTGTACCCATGCAGCAACTTCGCCCCTAAGAACGGGTTGCACGCATTGGCCTTGTAGTCATACTGGACTGCTTGCTTCCTCGCAAGCAAATTCTATTTTTTTGACTCCAAGAGCCCCCTCGTGACTAATCCAGACGATCTGCCCCCTTCCGACGACGCCCCAGTGGATGAAACCGCACTGCCCGAAGTGGCTCCTGCGATCCCCCCTAGTGCCACCTTGGCCGAAGCCTTGGCCAAAGAAGGGATTGAGCTTCCCCCCGATCAATTGAAGCTGATTGATCTGTATGTTCGTCGACTTTGGGCCTGGAACGAGAAGATCAACCTGACTCGCCACACGGACTACGACAAGTTCGTGGGACGTGACCTAGCTGACAGCCTGCAACTGGCCAAGCTGCTGCATCCGGGTGAAGAGATCTTGGACGTTGGAACGGGTGGGGGCGTGCCAGGTTTGCTGCTGGCGATTTTGCGGCCCGATGTCACGGTCCACCTGTGCGATAGCGTGCAGAAGAAGGCCCGCGTGGTCCAAGAGATCGCAAAGGACCTCAAGCTAAACGTGATGGTATTGGCCGAACGGGCGGAGAGCCATTTGCGTGACTATCGCTATGACGCCATTGTCTCGCGAGCTGTTGGACCGATCTCCAAGATGCTGCTGTGGTTCAAGCCGTACTGGGCCTCGATTGGTCGACTGCTGCTAGTGAAGGGTCCTCGCTGGGAAGAGGAAAAGGAAGAGGCACGCAGCGCGAACCTACTTCCGCAGCTCAACGTGAAAAAGGTCGTTGAGTATCCGATGCCTGGCACGGAGTCCAATAGTGTGATCATCAAGATTTGGCATCGCGGCGCAACCGAGAAGTAGTTGCGACTGGTTGCCACAGTGCGGAAGGAAACTCCGCACAAAGGGATGGCATATAAAACGTAGGCTGTGCGCATAATAAATCGACGGGCTTCCTCACGAAGCACCGTCGATTTTCTTTTATCTGCTATCGAATGGCCGGCCCGCTTAGCTGACGGCTTGTTCTGATTGATCGTAGATCTCGTTGAACTTGCGGAAGTTCCGCTGTTCCCAGCCACGCTTGTGGTAGCCATAACCAACGATCAGAGGCACTGCCATAGTGGCTTCGCTAAAGACCATCTGTTCGTAGGTGGTATCTACCTTGCCCCAGCTGGAAGCTTCCTTCAGCGTGCTACCCGAGAGGGCACCGTCACGAGCATCGGCAACGGTCACTTGGATCGCGTACTTGTGCATAGGAGCGTCGGCACCCAAGATGTCGGCCGCAACGACGATATCTTGGGCAAAGTTCTTAGGAACGCCGCCGCCGATCATCAACAGGCCGGTTACTGGGTTGTTCAGCTTGACCTGGGTCAGCTCGTAGAAGTCCTTGGCACTGTCGAAGGAGGTCTTTTCCTTGCCACGACGCTCATGGTAGTGGGCGACAATTCCCAGGCCTGCCGAGCAGTCCGAGAAGGCAGGGCAGAAAATTGGCACACCGTGCTGGTAAGCAGCGCCGATGATCGATTCATCCTTGCCGTGCGTCTTGAGGTATTCGCCCATCTTGTAGATGAGTTCACGCGACGAGTAGGGCCGTGGTGGAAGTTCATCGGCGATCTTCTTGACGGTTTCGTCACAGTAGCGAAGCTCATCTTCGTCGATCAGCGTGTCGTAGATGCGGTCGATCGCGTGGTCGCGAAGCATGCTGTCATACATGCCGGACTTTAGCTGTTCGGCAGCGACGTAGTGCTTGTAGCCCAGGGCTTCGAAGAAGTCTTGGTCGACGATGTTGGCACCGGTGCTGACGATGGCGTCAACCATGCGATGCTGGATCATGTCGATGAAGACTTGCTTCAAACCGGCGCTGATGAGCGAACCGGCCAAGCAGAGGATGATGCCGCAATCAGGATCGCGCAACATCCGGTCGTAAATGTCTGACGCACGATGCAGGTCACGCGCGCTGAACGCCATTCCCTGCATGGCTTCGACCAAGCCAACCACATTGTGCTTCTTGACATCAATGTGCTGAATCGTGTCAGTCAACAGCTCTTGCTTTGAAGGATTCCAGCTGCTCATTGCCCTTACCGCTCCCCAAAATAGTTCTTCGCTAACCCTACAGAATTCCGTTTATGCTTGCAAAACAAGGCGCTAATGAACTGGCCAATTTTACACGTCTTGGCCGGGGGGGCTAGTGCTGTTTTTCCGGCGAATGCCCCGCGAGCAAAAAATGTGGGAACAAGCCGCCCCAAATGGGCCGATTTGGGGCCCCAAGAGCCCCCCTCGCGTTGTGTTGTGCTTGCGCAGATAATTCGAAAGCTGCAAAGATTTGCAGAATCCTGTCGAAAACTTCGTTTTGTGGTTTCTCTCCAGCCAGAGGTCCCTGCCATGACAGATCTGTCTCGCCGTCTATTTTTTGGTGCTTCGGCCGCCACTGCTGCCACCCTAGCGGCCAGTTCTTCGACAGTTGCGCCGATCGCAAACGCCGCTGAAGAGCCCGCCGTAGACGTCGGCAGCTTGGGCAAAACCGCTCACACGAAGTTCGCCGTCAACATTGAGATGTGGTGGAAGAAGCTTCCCTTCATGGACCGGATCAAAAAGGCAGCAGAGTTTGGCTACCCGGCCGTTGAGTTTTGGCCCTTCGAAGGAAAAGACATTCCTGGCATCGCCAAGCTGGCCCAAGAGCTGAAGATCGAGATTTCGCAGTTCACGGCCTGGGGCTTTGAGCCGGGCATGAACAATCCCGCCAATGAAGACAAGTTCATCGCGACGATTGAAAAGGCTTGTGAAGTTGCCCACACGCTCAACTGCCGCAAGATGACGGTGGTGGCAGGAAACAACCAAAAGGGGATGTCGCAGGAAGCGATGCTGGCCCAAGTGACCAAGGCGCTCAAGCGTGCCGCTCCGATCGTGGAGAAGGCTAAGGTCATGATCATCCTCGAATCGATGAATGGCCGCGTGGATCACCCGGGACACTGCCTGTACGGAAGTCCTGACGCCGTCAAGATTTGCCGAGACGTGAATTCGCCCATGGTGAAGATCAACTGGGACCTGTACCACATGCATATCAGCGAGGGAGACCTTTGCGGGCGCATGAAGGACGGGATTGACCAAATTGGCTACCTCCAATTGGCCGATCACCCGGGCCGTAATGAGCCTGGCACCGGCGAGATTTTCTATCCACGCGTTTTGCGAGAAGCGATCGCTCTGGGCTACAAGGATTATGTCGGCCTTGAGCTCAATCCGAAGACGACCGAACTTGCCGCTGCCATTGCCGTCAACAAAGCGGACCAGTGGTAGTTCGGTAAGATTCCTGTTTGAGAAAGATCAACATGGCTAGTGTGGCGGACATTCTGGGACCGCAAGGAAGAATTGCCCAGCGCCTCACCAAGTATGAGGATCGACCGGAGCAGCTCGCGCTTTCTGAAGAGATTGCAAAGAGCCTGGAAGAGGGTGGTCACCTGCTCGCTGAAGCAGGGACCGGCGTGGGGAAAAGCTTTGCTTACCTTGTGCCTGCCATCCTGCGCGTACTGGCCGATCCCAATCGTGACCTTGATGCCTCGGACGACATTTCTTCCAAGGCCAAGCGGCGGATCATCATCTCGACCCATACGGTCAGTCTGCAGGAACAACTGCTGGCCAAAGATATTCCGCTGCTGCGGAGCATCATGCCCGACGAGTTTACGGCCGTACTTGCCAAGGGGCGCGGCAATTACCTAAGCCTTCGGCGGATGAACCTCGCTGCCGAGCGGAGCGGGGCCCTTTTTCCTTACGAAGAAGAACTGCACGATTTGCGCAGCATCGTGGCCTGGTCGAAGGGGACCGGCGACGGATCGCTAAGCGATCTGGACTTCAAACCTAAGCCGCAAGTCTGGGAAGAAGTGCAAAGCGACAGTGGCAATTGCCTAGGCAGAAACTGCCCCACCTTTAAGGACTGTTTCTATCAGCGGGCACGGCGGCGGATTCACAATGCGCAGCTGTTGATTGTGAACCATGCACTATTCTTTAGTGACCTGGCGCTGCGCCGTGAAGGAATCAGCCTGCTGCCTGATTACGAGGCTGTCGTCTTTGACGAAGCCCACACGCTGGAAAGCATTGCGGCAGACCATTTGGGGCTTTCGGTCTCGAACACGCAAGTCGAGTACCAGCTGAAGAAGCTCTACAATGACCGAACGAACAAGGGCTTGCTGGTCACCAAAAAACTGACGCAGGCCCAGCACATGGTGATTGAGTGCTACGCGCAGGCCGAGGACTTTTTTGAAGATGTCGCCCAGGCGGCCAAAACGGGGGGCAATGCGACAGGGCGCGTCTATCAGCCCGAACTGGTAAAGAACAAGCTCAGCCCGGCCCTACTGAAACTATCACGCGAACTACGGCGGTTTGCCGAGACGCTCGAAAGCGAGTCCGAAAAGCTCGACTTTACTTCGGCACACGACCGATTGCTTTCGCTGGCTGGGGGACTTACGCACTGGCTAGAGCAGCAATCCTATGGAAGCGTCTACTGGGTCGAGCAGTCGGCGATGCGACATGGACGAGCACGCGTGACCCTGAGCGCCGCTCCGATTGATACCGGCCCTGCCCTGCGGGAGCATCTGTTTGAAAAGACGCGTAGCGTGATCATGACCAGCGCTACCTTGGCCATTGGGCGTAACCCAAGCTTTGACTTTTTCAAGTCGCGAATTGGGCTGACGCAAACGCGCACCTTCCGTGCGGGGAGCCCTTTTGACTATCGCAAGCAAGTGAAGCTGGTGCTTGTACCGGACATGGCAGACCCCACAACCGCCAAGCAGCAGCATGAATCACAAAGCTGGCAGTTGATGAAGCACTTCATCGAAGAGACCGATGGGCATGCGTTTGTCTTGTTCACCAGCTACGACGCCCTGCGGCGGGCCCAAGACTTTTTGACTCCCTGGCTGGCACAGCACGACTTGGCTCTTTACAGCCAAGCCGAAGGGATTGGCCGATCGCAGATGCTCGACCGATTCAAAAAGAATCCACGTGGCGTGCTGCTAGGAACCGACAGTTTTTGGCAAGGGGTTGATGTTCCGGGAGATGCGCTCACCAATGTGATCATCACTCGCCTGCCCTTTAGCGTGCCCGATGCGCCGCTGATCCAAGCCCGCCTCGAAGCGATCAAGGCGCGCGGCGGGAATCCGTTTCAAGACTATCAAATCCCCGAAGCGGTCATCAAATTGCGGCAAGGCTTTGGTCGGCTGATTCGGACCCAGTCGGACCATGGGCAGGTTGTCGTTTTAGACCCCCGAATCAAAACGAAGCCGTACGGCCGCATCTTTTTAGAATCTTTGCCCGATTGCCAATTGATCGAACAGTCGCTGGCACAGATCGTCGCCCGGTCTTAACACAAGGGCGGGGCATAGACCCATGCCTTGCGAAGGCTTATCTTGCGCTAAGTCGGTTTGTCGGTTTTCCTTCCGCTGTTCCCACCAAGTTTGCAGGCCCACCATGCATGCTTCTTTTGCAACTGCCGCTACGGCAGGCCGCCGTTTCTCGTTTTGGAAACTTCCTGCTGCATTACTTCTGGCACTGATGCTTGGCCGGGCAGAGCTTTCGGCGCAGGAGGCAGCTACGACAGAGGCAAAGTTCCCAATCGCCACGGTTCGTATCGACCTGGTGCTGCGAGACTATGAACCGTTTGCAAAACAAATGCAATCGTTTCAGGCGGATCGCAAAACCGCTCAAGAAGAACTCGAAGTGCAACAGGCGGAAGCCGAAACCACCATTGCCAAGCTGCGCAGCACACCGCCGGGCACTCCCAAGCATGATGACTTGCAACGAGAGGTGGTAAAACTTCAGACCCAGTTGCGGCAACAGCTTGAACGGACCACGCAAGTATTCCAAAAGCGTGAAGCCAAAATCTATATCGAAGTCTTTGCCAAGATTGATGCCCAGCTCAAACTACTGGCCAAGAAGCATGGCCTGAAGATGATTTTGCGCAAGCAAGAGGTAGAGCTCAAAGAAGACCTGCATCCCCAATTGTTTGCCCAAGCGCTCAATCGGTTGGTCCTACTCGATGAAACCGAAGACCTCACCGCAGAACTGACGGCTGCCCTCAAAGCGGCCGATGCGGCCAAGCCGGCCGACGATTCCGCATCCAAATAAGGCCCCTGGGCAAATGGGCCTACTCCGAAATCCTCGAACTTTTGATCAAAGGGCAATTCCATGCCTAGCAACTCTTTTCGCCACTTCTTTCTGCCGTTACTCAAGCGAACGTTCGCCCTGGCGGGCCTAAGCCTATCGCTCGCCCTGGGGATGACCGAAGTTCATGCCGCAGAGATTCCCTTTTCGGATGTCGAACTTCCGACCAAGCTGGGCGTGGGCTATGCCGTACAGCTCTTGGACATGAACGGCGACCAGCGACTGGACATTTGCATTGTCGATCAGGAGCGGATCTTGTGGCTAGAGAATCCTACCTGGAAAGAACACCTCCTGATCGAAAAGCAAACCAAGAAGGACAACGTTTGCTTTACCTCGCACGATATTGATGGTGATGGCCGGCTGGATTTTGCCGTGGGAGCCGACTGGCGTCCTTTCGATACGCAAACCGGCGGCACAATCCAGTGGATCAGCGGCGCAGGGACCGTCACACCAACCGACCTCTGGAAAGTCCTGCCGATCAGTGAAATTCCTACGGTCCACCGGATGAACTTTGGTGACATCCTCGGAAACAAACGGCCCGAGCTGGTCGTTGTTCCACTGATGGGACGTGGGACCACCAAGCCCAACTTTGCGGAAGCGCCAGTGGAGGTTTCTGTCTACTCGATTCCTGCTAATCCGCTGACCGATCCTTGGCCCAAAACCATCATCAGCAACCAGCTTCACGTATGCCATAACTTTGTCATCACCGACTTCAATCGGGATGGCCACACCGATGTCTTGGTGGTCGCCTTTGAAGGGGTCTATCTGCTAGAACGCCCTGCAAGCGGAACCTTGTGGAAGCACACGCGCATCGGCAGCGGCAACCAGAAGCAATCTCCTAATCGTGGTGCCAGCGAAATCAAAACCGGACACCTCAAGGGAAACGCACCTTACATCGCAACGATTGAACCTTGGCATGGCAACGAAGTGGTCGTTTACACCAAGCCCAACACGCCCCCCACGAGTGATGAATGGTTGTGGGATCGGCACCTGCTTGATGACCAGCTCAAGTGGGGTCATGCGGTGGCCTGCGTCAACTTGGACGATGATGAAGAGCAAGAGTTGGTCATCGGCGTTCGTGACACACTTTCGCCCGAGAACCCCTGCGGCGTGCGGATCTATGATCCGGTCGATGCGGCTGCTGGCAAGTGGCAGCGACAGATGCTTGACCCCGGCAGCGTTGCCGTTGAAGACCTAGCCGTCGGTGACCTCAATGGAGATGGCCAAGCCGACATCGTGGCCGTCGGACGGGCCACGCATAATGTCAAAATTTACTTCCATGGGGCCAAGCGCTAAAGCGATCTACCCGAAACAACCCAGGGGCTGCCAACTAGCGTGGCAGCTTGCCGGTTGCGGGAGTCTCTGGCCGATTCGCTTGTGGAGTGCCGTTTTGTGCGCCTTGGGCATCGCCAAGCAGGGCGTTGTCCTGTACCTTCTTCCAACCAAAGGGAACCTTAGGCTCGTAGAATTCGCGCTGAAATACGTTGAGGCTTGCGATACCCATCTGTAGCGAACTCTTCTTGCCGTAAGCTTCACGCTTGGCAAAAGAGTATTCCACACGGCCCCCTCCCTTGGCTGCGTTAGGAGCAAACACGGCGATGGCCTCTGGCAGATATTCTTTTTGATCGATGATGATGGTCACCTTCGAGAAGTTGCCGGCATCCTCACGATTTTTCGGAACCGCCTCCAGCCAATACTGCGTGTTGACCGTGTCTGGGGTGACCGCACGAATCCAATAACGCGCTTTGATTTGGTTTGCCTTAGCACCAAACAAGAAAGGGAGCGGACCATCGGTGATGGCCTTGCCTTGCATCTCTGCGGGAAGCGGCCGCTCGATCACGCGTTTGGCGCGAGGATCAAACTCAAAGATTCGCTTGCCATCACAAACCCAATGTTCGCCAATCGCCTCGGCATCTACCTCGTAGGTTGGCTTTCCTTCAGGCGTTGTCGGAGGGACGAAATTCTTGATTTGGGAGACCTTAAACAGCCCCTTGTCTGGCTTGCCGTACTGAATCGTCCCGGTCGAAATCGTCTTCGGGGTGAGGGGGTCTTTGGGGCCAAAGATCGGATCGAATTCCAAACGCTTGAACTCGCATTTGTATTGTTCGATGGCGTCGCTGCGTCCTTCCCAGAACTTCAACACCTTATCCACATACTCAATATGTTCAGGCGTTAGGTTCGCAACCCAGTCGGGGGCAACAGGGGCGGCGGCCGCTGGCGCAGGCTGCGGAACTACCGGGCCGGCAGGATTTGCTAGTGGCTGCCCTTGGTCTGCAGGGGCAGGGATTTTTTTGGGTGCCTTATTAAAAGGTGCGGGGCCTGCGGGAGCGGGACCTGCTCCTGCGGGACCGTTGCCTGCAGGTTGACGAATGGGCTCTTCACCGGCAACTGGTTGAACTTCGCGAGTACGCGGCCCCGTCATGGGACGAGCCGGACCTTTGGCGGTTGAGCCGGAAGGTGCACCAGACGGTGCGGCACTTCCCGTACCTGCGGCAGGCTTGCCAGATTGAGGACGCGGAGCATACGCTTGCCCCAGCGCCCCTTCAAACGTCACGACGACACACCCAAGTGACAACAGGGTTCCACCAAGGCGAACACACAACCGTGAGCGTGAAGTACGATTCATCTCTACCGCTTCCTTGCGACAAGACGTCAGCAAATGTTTGGCCCGCGCTGGCGGCGACCATCCGCCTACCAAGTCGCGAGAATCTATCGAGCGGAGAGTTTATCAAGCCGCGCCCAAATGACCTAGATCAACTGGCGCGACTTATCCCTGCCGAACGCACAGCGTATCAAGCCACGCTAGCAATTCCTTCCACTCTGCCAGCGATGATAGCACCAGGTCTGCCCCTTCTTCATTGGGATATTCATGAGGTGCGACAGGATGGCTCAGCAAGACGGTATGTGTCCCAGCCGCACGGCCACTATCGACGTCAAACCGATAGTCGCCAATCATCACGGCGACGTGAGGTTCAATTCCCCAGTCCTTGCAAACCTTAGCGACCGGCCAGGGATCGGGCTTGATCGGACCATCGTCACGCGTCACCAATACGTGCGGCCGAAGCCCGACATTTTCAAGTGTCGCATGGGCATTATGGCGGCTATTGCGAGTGACAATCCCCAGCCGCCATTTTCGTCGCTCGATTTCTTCTAGCAGCTCCGCTACTCCGGGCAACAGGGTCGCACGGCGGGCCCCTTCCGATTCATGCTTCGCCAGGATGGCGTGGCACTGGGCCGCATGTTCGGCCGGAAGTTCGGCAATCGCTTCCAAGATGCGCAGGTCGCTGGCCAATCCCATCTCTTCCCGCATGGCATCAAAATCCAAGCGTGAATCGACCAGGGTGTTGTCCAAGTCAAAGATGATCCCTTGCAACATACGGCGCGACTTTCCAAGCAGACCCTTGCATCAACGAAAAAAGAGGGAACCCCAACTTGGCAGAGCCAATCGGAGTTCCCTCTTAAGAACTTATCGTATTAGGTGGAATTCTGCACTAGGCAGGATTCGTGTTACCACGTCGCTTGTAATCTACGATATCCCAAGCCAAGCCAAAGAACTTCATCACGCGAATCGTCGTGAAAGTCAGGTCGACTTCCCACCAACGGTGGCCGTGAGGAGCCATCCGTGGGAAGGCATGGTGATTGTTGTGCCAGCCTTCACCGTAGGTAACCAGGGCGACCCACCAGTTATTGCGGCTGTCATCGGTTGTTTCGTAGTTGCGGTAGCCCCACATGTGGCTGGCCGAGTTCACAAACCAAGTGCTGTGCATTACAGCGACGAGGCGTACAAAAATGCCGTAAACCACAAACGAAGCAGCCATGTAGCTGCCCCCCAGAGCATAGCCCAAGGTGCCCAAAATCAGAGCGAGCCCGAACTGCATAGGAAGGAACAACGAAGAGATCCGTTGCATTCCCACGTCCTTGGCCAAATCGGGAGCCCAACGCTTTTGATGGATTTCGTGAGCCTTGGAAGCACTCATGTAGAAAATCCAAACCATGTGACTCCACAAAGAGCCATCATGAGGGCTGTGTGGATCACCAGGCTTATCGCTGAGAGCGTGGTGCTTGCGATGGTTGGCAACCCAGTCAATTGGCGAGCCTTCACCAGCCAGCGAACCCATGCAAGCCAGGAAGTAACGAACCCAAGGGTAAGTCGTAAAGCTGGTATGCGTCAATTGACGGTGATAACCCAGGCAAATGCCCACTCCACCGGTCAGCCAGTGCAAAACCACAACAAGCACAGCGGCTTGCCAGCTGAAGTAGAACGGGGCAGCCAAGGCACCAAGGTGCAAAATGGCGATCCACGAAAACACCGGCCAGTTGAAGGCCGAGCGAATGTTCATCGCTGCAACGTCAACAACCTCTTCGGTCTCTTCGCACAGGTCTTCCGCTCCGGCGGACCGGGCACGGCGTTGATCGAGCATCTTGCGACGTTCTACCAGCGTTTGCTTATGTTCGCTGACCACCGTGGACTCTACGTCCGTCTCTTTGACCAGGCCTACGGAATTTTCATCCGCAACGGCTTGATCCGACTTTGCTTTTTTGGCGGTGGCTTCTTTGTTTTTCTTTTTCGAATTTACAACGGTGGCCATTTCTTTGGGCTCCCATTACAAAAGGCAAGTTAAAGGGACTCGACTCGGAGCAGGTCGGACACACCCAAATCCTTAGGTGTCCCACAAACCTGCCCTGCTCGGACGTCCGCCACACGCATCTTCGCTGCGTGGCTGCCTCTGAGCACTTCCTAACTGTAAGGGTTATCGAGCCGTGGTTTGTCACGTGCCCGTGCCGGTTGCGTAATAGTTATGTAACCGCCCGTTTACACTCCGAAGTGCAGCACCTAAGTGCACTAGGAATAAAGCTTTACGAATACCGTTAAAAAGAGATAACGGCCGACATTCGTACCCAAAATCCCCTTGCAACGCAGCAAAGTGGCCAAATTAACGGCCCGTAAAAGGCCGCTGTTGGGGGAGAGTATGCCCCGGTTTAGCGTCGGTGCCGTTCGAGGTCGATCACCTTTACGGCCGTCAAATGGGGAGTCGACAGAGCCTCGATATAGCCCCGCTTGCCGTACAGGCCCACTTCCTTGTCAATGAAGCGGGTGAGGTTCAAACCGGGCGATGGTGAAACGAAGCTTAACCGATGACCTTCTGCATCGTAGATCGCATAAGGAGCCGCTCCAGGCTCACGCGAAAAGACGGGCTTCAGAAAACCTGTGTAGTCATAGTGCGGGCTGTTATTCGCAGGCCCCGTCGCATACTCAATGCCGCCACGCTTGGAGGTTGGCGCGATGGAAGGGGCTGGAACATCAAACGCTGTTTGAAATTGCTTGATCTTGTCGAGCATGATCCGTGCTTGCCCTCGATCGGCCGGCGATGCGCCATTGTCGATGATGGCTTCTGCCCGACGTTGTAGCGCCAGCAAATTCCAGGTCTCTTTCGGACGCGACAACATCAGCGAAAGCTCAAGCTCCAACTGATCGAGCTTCTCTTTAGCGGAAGCGGTCATCCCGCCGGAAAGCAGCGGCTCGCCCGGCTTGTTCGTCGCCAGGCTGCGCGGTGTCATTGGCACCGAAGGAGTATTCTTTGCAAGACGATTGGGTGCTGCATCATTGAGCCCCGTAACCGGAATCGAGCTTCCTTTGGATGACGAATTTCCACCCAAGCTCGAATTCACACCGGGCCGTGCGGAAAGCTCATTGGCTCGACCAGTCGGGTTTAGCGGTTCGTTCGTGCGACGCTTCCGTGGCACAAATCCATCGCCCCCCGCAACCGCGTTTACTCCAGCGCCGCGCGAAGCATCCTCTCCCCCTGCGGTTTGCTGAATGACATTTCGTTCTTGTTCCGGCAGCGTGGCAACCGCAGGCCCCTGATTGGCCAAAATGGAATTGAAGGTTGGCTGGCGCTGCACAGGAGGTTCGGTAACCAGTGGCTCCAGTGGCATGGCGTCTCCCACTGGGGCAAACTCCCTGGGTTCACCGCTGGAAAGGCTATTTTCGCTGAGCGACTCTCCTAAATCACGAATACGCTCAAGCGTTTCATTCATCCGTACCGGTGCAGACTTCGACTTCACTCCACGTGCACCACGAGAGACGCTTTTACGGCGCGGGCCAATATCCTCTTGCGCACCAGTCAGAGCCACATCGGCCCCTGCATCGTCGAGCGATTCTTCTGCTGCGACCACATCAGTCTCTTCGTTCTCAATCGCTTCCATTTCTGGCTCAGGTTGTGTTGGCACCAAGGAGGATCGAACTCCGGAACCGACCGCATTTGGTCGTTTTGCGGGCGTTGGGGTGCGCGATGCAAGCGACGGACGCTGCGAGAATTGCTTGCGTACTTCACCCGCATGAATCCAGCGAAACTCTCCCGGTGGCGGCGCAATCTTCAGCCAGATTTGCGTATTGCCATCCGCCGTTGCAATCCGCCGCTTATCCAGAACTTCTACTTTGGTCCCGACAGGCAACTTCACTTGCGAATGATGGCGGGCAATGGTCTCTGCGGCCGAGCCAACCCAAGATGGCGCATCGTCTTTGATCACTTCACCAACGCCAGGCTCATCGGTCATTTGCACATGTTCGGAATCGATCCAACTGAAGCAGCCTTCTGGTGGACGTATCCCCAGCCAGCCATCTTCCGACTTTTTATAGACTTCAACTTCCATCCCTTCGACAAGGTAATGCGTGATGTAACCTTGCTTGCCGGGCTGGCTTAAAAGTTCTGCTTTATCGATGTTCACAACGGCCGTATAAGGGTCCATGCCGCAAGCGCTAAATGGCTGCGAAATTAGCCCAGCGCTACAAGCCAGCAGCCACGCACAAACGGCCCAAATTCGGTTTTGCCCAGCCATAGGACACTGCCCTACACAAGAACTTCCTGCCACATTCCGCGCATAATCTCCGCTCAACAAGGAGGAGCTATAGAAAAAATCCCCCATTTACTCAAGATCGTTTCCCCCTGCCTCTCGCCAGACGCTGAGCACCGCCCTGCTAACTTCCGTTCAAGCAAAATCCATCTGGTAGCACAGGGCCATTTGCGATACCCTGCTCCACGAACGGAACCCGCTCGCCATCGCCAAGAAGAACTTTCTTCTCGGCTGACTGCCAGCACAACTTCGCATCAGGGATGGATCCCGCCATGATTAAGGCACTTTGCAATAGCGCACCCGGTCGATTCTACGGCCGCTTGGGGATGTTAGCCTTGGCCGCTTCCCTGCTGCTTCTCTTTCCAGTGGCCCTTCAAGCTCAGCCGCAAGATGGCTTTCGTATCGACACGCAAGTCTTCGTGCAAAATGGCAAAAAGCCGATTGCCGACACCCTCACGATCTTTACCCAAGGACGCGTCTATGACTTTGTCCTGGATGAAACAGGCGCCCTTAGTGAAGTCACCCTTTACGATCCCACGCGTGGCACCATCACGTTGCTTGATGTTCCCAACCAACGCAAAACGATCATCAAGACTCAAGACCTTTTAGAGCAAGTCTTTGCGCTCGAACAACACGCCGTCAAAGATGCCAGCGACATGTTCGCCGAAGCTGCCCGCCCCAAGTTTGAAGTCACTTCCGAACAGGAAGGCTCTGACCTCGACGAAGTCACCAAAATCAAATTGGCCGGAAAGTACATCACTTACACCGCCACCGGAAAAAAGCCGGCTCGCCAAGATGCATCGCGTGAGTATCGCAACTTTGCCGATTGGTACAGCCGTCTCAACAGCCTTCGCCCTGGCAACCTGCCTGCAGGCGCACGGATCGAACTGAACAAGCAACTTGCCACGGCCGACCTGATTCCCACCGAGATTACGCGCGTCACCAAAGAAGGTGCCCTCAGCCGTACGCTCGAAGTTCGCAGCCATCACTTGGTGAACTGGTCCCTCTCGGGTGAAGACCAAAAGCGGTTATCGCGAGCCGGCGACTACCTCACCCAGTTCAAGGCCGTCCCCTTTGACGAGTATCGCCAACCTGTCGCGGCGAAACCGGCCAAGAAGGAAACCGCCAAGCGGTAGGCGACCGTCCGTCTTTTCATACTTTGCAGGGCTTTCGTTTTATGCGCAGCCAGATTGTCATTCCTGCTCGACTCGCTTCGACACGCCTGCCACAAAAGCTCTTGGTCGCAGAGACGGGACAGACGCTCCTTCAGCACACCTACGAGTCCGCCCAAAAGGCTACGCGTCCCCGTGGCATTTGCGTTGCCGCAGACTGCGAAGAAATCGCCCAAGCCGTTCGTAACTTTGGGGGCAACGTCGTGCTGACCAGCCCGGACTGTGCCAGCGGCACCGACCGTGTGGCCGAAGTGGCTCGCGACTTTCCCAGCGTCGACATCTTCGTCAACGTCCAAGGGGATGAGCCCGAAATCTCGGCGGCCGCCATCGACCTGGCCGTTGAACTGCTCGAAAAGAATCCCTCGGCCGTCATGTCTACACTGGCCACCCCCCTCCGCTCGAAGGAGGCACTGCTCGATCCTTCCTGCGTGAAGGTCGTTTTTGATGGCCACGGAAAAGCGATTTACTTCAGCCGTGCCCCGATCCCGTTTGCTCGCAATTGGGACGACAGCCTATTAGGGGCAAATCCGCCCCACTATCACCAACATATCGGCCTCTACGCCTACCGCCGCGATTTCCTGTTGCAGCTTGCGCAGATTCCGCGCTGCGAAATGGAAAAAATTGAAAATCTTCGAGCAGCTTCGCGTGCTCCATTCGGGGCACACGCTCCTCGTTGGCGTCATCGATGAACCGACGATTGGCGTCGATACACCCGAGGATTACCGAGCATTTGTGGCTCGCCACCAACAGCGTACGGCCATTCCGGTGCGCACTGCCGCCTGATCTTTTCGCACGGCCTGCTTAGAATTCCGGGCCTTTGTCGCGCAGCTTCCAAGCCGCTAAAATCTTTCCTTGGACTGGAGGCGACAGTAACCGCGGCCACCACGGCTGACGGCTGTTCCTCACGTTCATGAGGGCGTCCCTTCCGTCGAAATCGACGCGACATCTTTCATTGGCCTCCCGCAGATTGTTTAGCAACATGACCAAGTTCATCTTCGTGACCGGTGGCGTCGTTAGCTCTTTGGGAAAGGGACTCACCAGCGCCTCGACGGCATGCTGCTGGAACGTCGCGGCCTACGCGTCAAGATGCAAAAGCTTGACCCCTACATCAACGTCGATCCCGGCACGATGAGCCCCTACCAGCACGGCGAAGTCTACGTCCTGGATGATGGGAGCGAGACCGACCTCGATCTAGGTCACTACGAACGATTCACCTCCAGCCCTCTCACCCGCGATTCCAACTACACCACAGGGCAAATCTACCTGTCGGTGATCGAAAAGGAACGCCGTGGCGAATTCCTGGGCAAGACGGTCCAGGTCATTCCGCACATCACGAACGAAATCAAGAACTGCATCCACAAACTGGCCGATGATTCCACCGATATCGTCATCACAGAAATCGGCGGCACGGTTGGCGACATCGAAAGCCAACCGTTTCTTGAAGCGATCCGTCAATTCTCGCTGGATGTGGGCAAAGAGAACTGCCTCTACATTCACTTGACGCTGGTTCCCTATCTCAAAGCCGCTGGCGAACTGAAGACCAAGCCCACCCAGCACTCGGTAGGCTTGCTACGCCAAATCGGCATTCAGCCCGACATTTTGATTTGCCGTACCGAGCGCAGCATCGACCGCGACGACCGCGAGAAGATTGCCCTGTTCTGCAATGTTCCGTTAGAAGCGGTCATCGAAGAGAAGGACAAGGACTTCTCGATCTATGAAGTGCCGCTAAGCCTGATGGACAACAAGCTCGACAGCCTCATCTGCAAACGCTTGCAGCTTCCCCTTGGCAATTTGGTCATGGATGACTGGCGCGACCTGCTGCATACGCTACGTAATCCAAAACACGAGATTAGCATCGCCGTCGTCGGCAAATATGCCGAACACAAGGATGCTTACAAGTCGATTTACGAAGCCATCGACCATGCGGGCATCAAGCACCATGCTCAAATTCGCATTGGCCGTATCCAAAGCGAAGACCTCGAGCATGAAGGGGCAGCGCCGCTGCTGAAGGGCTACGACGGCATTTTGGTCCCCGGTGGCTTTGGGGAACGAGGCGTCGAAGGAAAGATCGAAGCGATCCAATATGCTCGCGAAAAAAAGATCCCCTTTTTTGGCATTTGCCTCGGCATGCAATGCGCCGCCATTGAGTTCGGTCGCAATGTGATCGGCCTAACCGGTGCTCATTCCACGGAGTTCAGCCGCGACACCCAGCATCCTGTGATCTGCCTGCTTGATGAACAACGCAACATCACCGAAAAGGGAGGCACCATGCGACTGGGTTCACAGCCAACCCGTCTGGTAGAGTCCACCCATGCTCAGTCCGCCTATGGACAAGAGAACATTGCCGAACGTCATCGCCATCGCTATGAGTTCAACAATGTTTATCGCCAACAGTTCGCCGCGCACGGCATGAACGTCACTGGCACAAGCCCCGATGGCAAGCTGGTCGAGATCATCGAGATCCCCGGCCATCCTTGGTTCTTGGCCGTCCAGTTCCATCCAGAGTTCAAGTCGAAGCCCACCCAGTCGCACCCGCTGTTTGCCGCGTTTGTCGCTGCAGCGATTGAGCGTCGCGCCACCCGTGGCGAACGGGCCGCCGAACTCGAAGTGAAATAGCGTCCCGCATTTTCAGAGCCGCGAGCGTCAGCGACCGGCCATCCCCTGTGCCTTTCGTGGTTCCCTCCTCCACATTCTCCTGAATTCCTGTGCACCAACAAAAGAGGCCAAGCAGCACATCATGCCGCTTGGCCTCTTTGAATCACCGATTGCCGACGCTTATTTGACTGGGCCGGCTACCGTCGGCTTGTCGCCATCGCTTGGAACATCATTCCCGCCCATCTTTAGCAGCGACTCAGGCAGTTCGACACCGCCGATATCCTTCATCACCTGCATCATTGGCGGCAAGCTCTTGGCCATGCCACTCAGAAAGTCAGCGGTGCTGCTACGGCCATTGCCACCCCCATTTTCCCACACCACCACCTTGTCGAACTTGATGTTGGAGATAGCCTTCGCCGAAGCGTCCGCCAAGTTGTCGAGGTGTTCTAGCATCAGCATCTGGAAGGCCGAGTTCGCACTGCCACACGCGTCGACGATGCACTTGAGACCTTCACCCTTCTTCGCCATGATCTCATACTGACCACGGGCTTCCGCTTCCAGCTTCATAAAGATCGCATCTGCCTCCGCCTTTGCTTCAATGCGGCGAGTTTCCGCCGTCGCTTCGGCATCGACAATCGAGCGTGCCTTTTGGGCCTTCGCGGGAGCTTCCAGCTTGGCACGTTGTTCGGCTTCTACACGTTCTGCTTCGGCCAAAGCCGCCTTGGCCATTGCCCGGTTTTGCGATTCCAAAACCGTCGCTTCAGCCAAGTTGCGGGCCGTTTGCGAACGTTCAAACGCTTCTGCCTTCTTGATCGCCAATTCCGACTGCGAGGCCGCCACCGAGGCTGCGGCAGTATTTTCACCGGCAATGGCCGCCGCATCCGATTCCGCCACTTGAATACGCATCTGGCGTTCAGCACTCTTCACGGCCGCTTCACGCTCGAAGGAGGCAGCCTTCTCACCAACCGCTTGTTCCTTTTCCAGCATGGCGATCTTCACCGCCTGCATCTGCTCGGCTTCACGCGTACCAATCGACATATCTTTGCGAGCGGTTGCCACTTGAATCATCTTGTCGCGGTCGGCACCAGCAACTCGGGTTTCACCCATCTTCAAGTTGTCGGCCACATCACCACGTGCCTGTTGAATGGCCAGCGAAGCAGCCTTTTGGCCAATCGCATCGATATAGCCCGACTCATCCGTGATGTCCGTGATATTGACGTTGATCAGCTGCAAGCCCACCTTGGCCAACTCAGGCTCCAAAGAGACCTGAATATGCGAAAGGAACTTGTCGCGATCCTTGTTGATCTCTTCAATGTGCATCGAAGCGATGACTTGTCGCAATTGACCAAAGATGATTTCTTCGGCTTGCTTGCGAATCGCTTCTGGCTTTAGTCCGAGCAAGCGAACGGCCGCATTGGCCATCACATCGGGCTTGGTATCAATCGCCACCGTGAATACGCTAGGGACATTCACACGGATGTTCTCTGCCGAGAGCGCCCCACGCAGCGGCACTTCAATCTGGATCGGCTCCAGGCTGAGGAACTCGCAATCTTGCAGCAAGGGCCACACAAACGCAAACCCACCGTGAATCGTCTTGCTCGCTTGGCCGCGCCCGTACGGCCATAGATCACCAGCACTCGATTGCTAGGGCAACGTTTGAATTGCCGGGCCAGCAGCAGCGTCATGCTGAGGACGATAATCCCCACCAGCGCGGCGCTCGCCACTATCGCAATCGTAAATTGGTTGGTCACAACAGCAAGCATCAGCGGTATTCCCATAGGGCACCCAGTCCAAATCCTGAAAGGCAACAGGTACTTCCAACTATTCTTTAGCCCCTTCCGGGGCCCTCGAAAGACACAATGTCTTCGCAAGGTTAGCTTTTTATTTACCTATTCGCTCGCTAATTCGATTTCTCGGGATTAGATGAAAAGATCGCACAATCCACACACCAAATCGCGACACAACCCATTTGCCCAAAAGCACTTACGACACGACAGAAAGTTCGGCCGATCTGCCTTTTGATACGGATGGCTGGGTGGCAATCTTTGTGAAGATAATAGGAAGAGGAGCCTCCCCAACGATGCCTTCGCCCTACTACACACAGACCTTAGTGATCGCCGTAGGCTGTTGTGTTCCGATGAACAATGACAAATCCGTCCCTCGTATCACCACACAAATGGCTATCGTCTACCGCGATGGTTAGTTGATTGCAAGTTTTCTTAGTGGCTCGCTTACTTTCAACCCACAATGCTGGTTTAACCTCATGGGGCTAGACACGGTCGAACTGGTGATGAACATCGAAGAAGCTTTCGATGTAACTATCACGGACAAACAAGCGTCTCAAATGGAGACCGTTGCCGATATCTACGAATTCCTCATCCTATCGATCGCCAATACCAACGCAAATTCAACCGTCTGTTTAAAGTCTGCTGCCTTTTATGACTTGCGTCGACATTTACAGGCCCTAGGAGTTGCCAGAGAGAAAATCCGCCCCAGCGCAACACTAAAAGAAGTGTTTCCCATTTTTCGCAAGCGTTCCTTGTGGCACGAGCTAAGTAAAAGCATGCAGGTGCGACTTCCACGGCTTGTACGTCCCTCCTGGCTCGCGCTACTTAACTGCCTACTAGTGGCATTCATCGCCTTCGGATCCATGCCGCTGCTTAAGCCTGCCAGTACGAACTTTTTCCAAGTCGTATTGGGTTCTGTTCTTATCACAGCACTAAGCGGCACGGTGCTTTATTTCTTAACCTTGCCACTCGCAGTTGTCCCGTGCATTCGATGCCTCACAATGCGAGATTTACTAACCGAGCTCGTCGCGACAAACTATCGCAAACTCGCCAATCGTTACTCAGCCCATCTCCCGGCAGACACTTGGAGTACGCTCCAGCACATCATCGCCACTACGCTGGACATCGACAAATCTGCCGTCATCCCCAGCGCCAGAATTGTCCAAGACCTCGGAGCAGATTAAGCCTTAGAATTCTCGAATCGGCAGGCCGATCTCTCCCACCCCCAATGTCCAGTTGCACAACCCCTTGTCCAACAACACCTTACAGCTTCCACTAACTTCACTGCCTACAATTGGAACAAAGGCCAAATCCACTCCGCTTTTGGGCACCTCTTCTGCTTTCGCCCCAAGGAGCCAGCACCATGAGCACCACATCTTCGCACCAAAGCCTCGTCAGCCCGCATCGCCTTCCCACATCAGCCAATCCGAGCGAACAATTCCTCGCGGCCCTTTTTGATCGGCTGTGGGACACCTATCGCTCGCGTGTCACCTACGTTCAGACGTACCAGCAAATGGTCGCTCAGCATGGCGCCACCTTCTTCAACGACCATATCGCCTTTCGCACCTTCGCTTGGCAGCGCCCGACGCTGGGCATCGTCACGCTCGCGCGACTGTTTGAAGTACTCGGTTACCGCGCTGCAGGTTGCTACCAATTTGAAGACAAGCACCTCGCCGCCATTCACTTCCAACATGCCAACCCGCGGCTCCCCAAGCTGTTTGTTTCCGAGCTGCAAACTTGGAAGCTCCCAACCGCCTGCCAAGAAATCCTGCGCAGCACTTTCGCCAACCATAAAGAGCCGCTCGACGATGCTTTCCTGGCCGATCTTGCCAACCTAAGCGACACGACCCCCAGCAAAACCTTCGACGAGCTTCTGGCCCGAGCAACCGATTGGTTTTTGACACCCCCTTGGCCCGCCCCCGAAAAGCAAAGTGTCATCCAGCTCAACAATGCCAGCCAGTACGCCGCCTGGGTCTTGGTGCATGGCTATCAAGTGAATCATTTCACTTCGCTCGTTAACTCGCATGGCATTGCAGGGCTCGATGATCTCGAAAAAACGATCGCCGCCTTGAAAGCAGCGGGAGTTCCCATGAAAGCGGAGATTGAAGGGGCCGTTGGCAGCAAGCTACGCCAAACCGCCACAGAGGCTGTCACCGTGAATGTTGACGTTCTTGATCAGGGACGCCCGACCCAAATGCCATGGTCCTATGCCTACTTTGAGCTTGCTCAGCGAGACATCCATACCGACCCTGTCACCGGCACTGCCTCTCGCTTCGAAGGTTTCCTCGGCCCCCAAGCCACCAACCTCTTCGAAATGACCCGCACCAAGTAACGTTTTTCCTTCGTAGGCCAGGGTTCACCCTGGCAGCGCCATCCGCGTTGCATTTAAATAGCTTGACTCATCACCGCTCCTAAACTACCTAAACCTTCCGCGTTTGCCTACAAAGGCAAATCTCCCATGAAAGACGTCGTTTTCGAATTCCTGCAATTCTTCTTCGAGCACTTCTTGGAATTGGCGTTGAGAATTCCTGGCTACATGCTGCTCCGACTATGCAGGCCATACGACCAATACGAATTTGAAAACACCGCGGTTTTCGTTTGGGGCATATCTTTCTGGGTGGTCATTGGACTAGGCACGGCAGCAGTCATCGCAGTCAACCAACTATTTGCCTAACGGCCCACAAGAACAAGCCTTCCACGGCTATCCAAAAAGTAGACGCGGCAGCTTGCCGCGTCCAATGTGTCCCCCACTTCTTAAAAGGCACCACCGTTTCTTGATTCGTTGCTGCCTCAGGCCAAAGAAGATCACGCCGCTCTCTCCCCTGCCGTCCGTGTCCTTCCGTGTTCCTCCGTGTACCAATCCCTCCCACCGTGCCTTCTCCCCCTACGCCAAAATCCCCCTAATCACATTCCCATACACATCCGTCAAACGCTCGTCACGCCCCTGATGAAAATACGTTAGCCGCGTGTGATCCATCCCCATCAAATGCAAAATCGTCGCATGAATATCATGCACATGCACGCGATTTTCGACGGCCGCAAAGCCAATCTCGTCCGTCGCGCCATAGCTCGTTCCCCCCTTCACGCCACCCCCTGCCATCCAGATCGAAAAGCCATACGGATTATGGTTCCGCCCCGGCTTATTCACCCCTTCACTAAACGGCATCCGGCCAAACTCTCCGCCCCAAATCACCAGCGTGCTGTCCAGCATCCCACGCTTCTCTAAATCTTCCAGAAGCGCTGCGATCGGCTGATCCGTCTCGCCCGCATGCTGCCCATGGTTCTTTTCGACGCTCTCATGCGCATCCCAAGTCTGCTCCAAGTGCCCACCGCCCGAATACAACTGCACAAACCGCACGCCACGCTCCACGAGCCGCCTTGCAATCAGGCAATTCCGCCCAAACTCGGATGTCTGTTCTTTGTCAGCACCATACGCCGCAATCGTCTCGGCCGTCTCGCGTGAAATATCGACCGCTTCCGGCGCTTCCGACTGCATCCGATACGCCAGCTCATAGCTCGCTGCTCGCGCCGCCAGTTCCGCTCCTCCGGGCCGTTGCTTCAGATGCTTCTCGTTCAGCTGCGCCAGCAAGTCAAGCTGTTCTCGCTGCACTTGTCGGTCTACCGGCTGCGCACTTTGTAAATCCAAAATCGGATTTCCCACCGGCCGAAATAGTGTCCCCTGATACGACGCCGGCATGAACCCGCTCGACCAATTCGGCTGTCCACCAATCGGCCCCCCCCGCTTATCCAGCATCACCACATAGCCCGGCAGATTCTGATTCTCGGAGCCCAATCCATACGCGGCCCAGCTCCCCAGCGAAGGCCGACCAATGATCGGCTTTCCCGTATTGAACTGCACCAAGGCCGAACCGTGCGCATGCGTATCCGTATAGCACGATTTAATGATCGCCAGCTTGTCCGCATGCTTGCGAATGTTCGGAAAGAAGTCCGAAATCAGCAGCCCACTTTCACCCCCCGGCAAAAACTTCCGTGCTGCGGGCGTCAAAAAGCCCACCGCCCGACCACCCGAGTTAATGTACTTCTTATCCTCGGGAATCGACTTCCCCGCGTACTTTTCTAGCTCCGGCTTATAGTCATAAGTATCAACTTGGCTTGGCCCACCATTCATCAGCAAAAAGATGACGCTCTTCACCTTGGTAGGAAAGTGCGATGGCTTCGGCGCCAATGGCGAGGCCACGCCCACTTCGGCCGCATGCCCCACACGCTGAAAAAAGCCCTCTCCTTCCAGCAAAGAAGCGAGCGCTACCCCCGCAAAGCCTCCCCCCATCTGCCACAGGGCCTCACGCCGCGATAGCCCACAAGGAAATTGCCGCATCATGTTCACTCGCTTTTGGGAATGCGTCATCGCTTAAGCCCTCCACACCAACCAGGCCTCGGTCGCACTAGTCCACATAGATAAATTCGTTCGCATTGAGCAGCACATGGCACAGCGAGCCCCACGCCTCTTCTTCTGCCTTGTCAGCAGCCGCCAGTCGCTTTTGCTGCACTTCCACATGGGCCAGTGCCCCTGCCCGTTCTTCATCGCTTGGCAAACGCTCAAACGCTAATTGCCACGCCCGATCAACTCGCCCCTTGGCATCGGCCGATTCCTTAATCACTCGCTGCGCAAAGGACTTGCTTTGTGACTGCACCCAGTCATTGTTCAGCAGCGCCAATGCCTGTGGAGCCACAATCGAAACCTCACGCCGACTATTAGGCATCGTCGTATCGCACGCATCAAACGTCGTCATTAGCGGCACACCCAGCCCGCGCTTCGTAAACATATAAATGCTCCGCCGAAACGTCTCTTCCGGCGGAGATTTCGGATATCCACCACTCTTCATCGACAACCCTTCCAGCGCCTCCGCGCTGATCGGTGCAAAGAAGCTCGGTCCCCCTGCTCGCAAATCCAGCTTGCCACTCGCCTGCAAAATGCTATCCCGCAGCGTCTCGGCATCCAGGCGCTGCCGATTGGCACGCCACCAAGTCAAGTTCGTCGGGTCCTTTTCCGCAAACTGATCCTGACGCGGATGCAAAGAAGACTGCCGATACGTCCACGACATCACCATCAGCTTGTGCAGCCGCTTTTGCTTCCAGCCCCCCGCCACCAGCTCGCTCGCCAAATAGTCGAGCAGTTCTGGATGCGTTGGCTTCTGTCCCGCAAAGCCAAAATTGTCCGTAGAACGAACAATCCCTTCGCCAAAGTGATGCAGCCACAGCCGGTTCACCGCCACCCGCGCCGTCAGCGGATTCTTCTCCTCCACGATCCACTTGGCAAACTGCAAACGTCGCGACGTCGTTTTCGCCCCTTCCGCCGGCGGTGAAAACTCCTTGGCAATCGCAGGAACAAAGCTCAGCGGCCCGGCCGGCACAACTTGCTCCGGCCGATGCGGATCTCCCTTTTTCAGCAGGTGCAGCGGCGGTGCATCCCGCCCCAAGTCGGTCCACCCCAGCACATCAAATCCCAGTTGCTCCTTCGTCGGACCTCCCAGAACGCCTCCCTGAATCGGCCCCGGCCAAAATGCCGCTGCCAGTCGGTAATAGTCCGTTTGTAAAATCGGATCAAACTTATGGTCATGGCATCGCGCACACTTCACCGTCAGCCCCAAAAAGGCGGTCGAGGTCGCATGCACCATGTCTTCGAGCCGCTCGTAGATATATTCCTTCTGGTCGTTCGGTTCATCGTCCCAAGTCCCCAGTCGAATGAACCCCGTCGCCACCACGGTCGATTCATCGCGCTCGGGAAGCTCATCTCCCGCCAATTGCTCAATGACAAATCGGTCAAAGGGCTTATCTTCATTGATGGCCGCAATCACCCAGTCCCGATACTTCCAAGCAAACGGCTTCACCGCATCCCGTTCATAGCCGTTCGTCTCCGCAAACCGCACCACATCCAGCCAGTACCTTCCCCATCGCTCGCCAAAGTGCCGCGAAGCGAGCAGCTCATCCACCAGCTTCTCATAGGCAGCATCGCTCGGATCGGCGAAAAACTTATCCACCACTTCAATCGGCGGTGGCAGTCCAATCAAATCGACATACAAGCGTCGCACTTGCGTACGCGGATCGGCCTGCGGAGCAAACTCCATCCCTCGCTTCGCTAGGCCTGCCTTTACAAACGCATCAATCGCGTTTCCCGTCGCCGCATCTCCGCCAATCTTCGAAAGGTCAGGCTTCACAATCGGCTGAAACGCCCACCAGTCGCGCCCGCCACGCTTTTCCGTTGTGGTCGAAAACGGATCAAGCACGCGCCCCTCAGGCCAAGTCGCCCCGCCCTTGACCCAGCGTTTAAGAAGTTCGATCGACTCCGCCGAAAGCGGCTGCTTCTTTCCATTCTTCTCCGGCGGCATTTCACCATTCACCACCCGCTGAATCAGATGGCTTTCCGCCTCGTTCCCCGGCACTAGGGCTGCGCCGCCATCACCCCCAGCCAAAATCTTCGGCAGCGATACCAAGCTCAAGTTACCACTCGGCTGATTCGCGCTATGGCATTCCAAACAATACTTGGAAAGCAGCGGCGCAATCTGCTTTTCAAAATCGACTCCCTCCTCAGCACCAACCCGCGCACGCGTTACCGCTACCAGTGCGATAGCAAACAGCATCGCCAAAGCATGCCGTCCCCACGTGTTCCAAATGCTTCGCGTCATTACGCAATCCCCACATCGAGGTCTTAAGAAAGGGTCGGCGCCCAGGAAGCCGTCAAATGATGCACCACGCCGGCAATCACTCCCTGCCGCTTGCTGCCTCGCGCTTTTCGCACATTGCAGTCTGCAAACGAAGGCTTGAGCGCTCGCACTTTGACGCGTTCCACCACGCGATCAAATAAGTCATCCGCAGCATCGAGCAAACGCCCATGCACAAACAGCGTTGCGGGGTTGAAGATGTTGATCACGGCCGCAATCGCGATCGCCAAATACTCGCTTGTCCGCGTCAGCTCTTCCGTGACATCAATCTCGCCCGCACGAATCAAGCTGACCGCACCTTCAATATCGAGGCTCCGCCCTACTTTGGCAGAAACCAATCGTGCCAATGCGGAATCCGTCGCTACCGTTTCTAAGCAGCCGAAGTTCCCGCAGCCGCAACGCTCGCCCAGCGGATCAACCGTAATATGTCCCAGTTCACCCGCGAGGCCACTCTGCCCCGAAAGTAGCTCTCCACCGATCATCACTCCCAGGCCCAAGCCCGTGCTCACGTCTAGCATGGCAAAGTTGTCCACGCCTCGCGCTTCGCCATACATCCGCTCGCTCAAGCACAGCGCATGCGACTCTTGCAGCATCACGCACGGCACACCTAAGCGTTCCGAAAGGTCTACTCCTGGCTGACGATTGTCCAGCAGACGCAAGTTCGGCGAGAAGACCACTTCATTCGAAGACGAGTTCACCAGCCCCGGCACACTGACGCCGACGCCGCGCGGCTCAAAGCCAAACTCTTTCGTCAATTGACGAGCATGGGTCTCGATCACATCCAACAGATCCGAATAGCTCGCCGGCATTTCAAACGGTCGCATCCGCTCGGGCGAGATCTTCCCCTCCAGACCGGCCGACAACACCCAGCCCATTCGGGAGTCGATCACCACGCCCAAAACATTGGCGGTCCGCGACGCCAACTGCAGAACCTTGCCCGGCCGACCGACCGTCGTTTCCAGAGGCAGGTCCTCTTCCAAAAACCCCAGCTTGATAAGCGAGTCGACCGCTTTCGAAACCGTCGGAGCCGTCATTCCCGACGCTCGTCCCACCACCGCTCGCGACGCCGGCCCAAGCTGCTGGATCACTTCCAGCACCCGGCGCTCATTGATTCTCCGCAACAGCGGCGAGGCGACCCGATTGCTCATTACACCACCATTAACGGTGAAAAATGTCGAATTACGCCCCCATCCTACCTTTCACTCCTTGCTTGTCAATCATATTTATAAATGTCGCTTACAAACCACCACTTCACGTCATTTTCAGAGCCGCAAGGCGTAAGCGACGGCCATCCCCCCGCCTCCTCTCTCACTCCCCTGCCTCACTGGGTACCACCGGTTCTTGAACCGGTGTGGCGCAGCCACGGGAGGTCACGCCCCGCAGTTTCAGAGCCGCCAGGCGTAAGCACCCGGTCATCCCCCCGTACCCTTCTCTCCCCTGGCACCATCCATTCCCCGGACCGCCGACATCTCCCTCTTCCTCCCTGCCGGCCGTGTTCCTCCGTGTCCTTCCGTGTCCCAATCTCTCCCCTTTCGTGCTTTTCGTGCCTTTCGTGGTTCCCTCCCCCCGCCGCAGTCCTGGGTACCACCGGTTCTTGAACCGGTGTAGCCACGCCCCGCATTTTCAGAGCCGGAAGCGTCAGCGCCCGGTCATCCCCCCGTGCCTTCTCATACTCCCCTTCCTCACCCGCTTCTCCTCCTACAACTCCTTCAGCACTCCTTCCGCATCAATTCCCCACGCCTTTCCCTGCTCATCCGTAAACCGCAAGTACACCCCCCAGCCGCCACGCCCCTGCATCACTTCCACCAGTAGCACATGCTCGCCCGCAGGGATCGTCACCTGCACTTGGTCCTGATCTTGCCGCGCACTTCGCAAGGCAAGCTGTTTCTGCACCAAGGTTCCATCAATCCACGCCCGCAAGCCATCATCGCTTCCCGTTAGCAGTCGCAACGTCTTCGCTTCTTTCAGCGTGAACTTCGCCACGGCATATCCCGCCACCATCTCGCGCGATCCCTCCGGATACTGCCGCTCGTAATCTACATAAGCGCTGCCAAACTCGACCGACTTCCCAGCCAAGGCTTCCTTCTGAATCGCCTCCCGCTTTTCATCACTCAGTTCAGGAAACTCGCGCGTCTTCGTCCACGGAATCACTTCCTTAGAAAAGCTCCATCGCCGTACGAACTGCCCCGCTTGCTTCAGCTCTCTCTGCTCCGTCCAGCGTAGTCCACCCCGATCATCGCGCACGCCAACCTTCCACTCTTTTCCCCCCGTCAGCTTCGCCACCTCTTCCGCAGAGAGCGTTACCTTCGTTGGTACATTCTTCTTGATGACCCAATAATCTTTAAACCCCACCACTTCATCATTCACTTGAAAGCCAACATAGCGCACGCCATCCGCTGACTCTACCTTCAAATTCCCTTCGGCATCCAGCGATACCTGGCTCCCCTGCCGTTCTGCAAGCTCCTTCACATCATCCATCCGCAGCCATTCACTCGCCCGAATCGAGCTCGCACTCTCAGGCGAAAACCACGCCATGTTCTTTTCCCGGATCACGTCAGGCCCTTTGCGCAGCCGACTCTTCGGCTCCACCAGGCAAAACACCCGATTAAAGCCATCAAAGCCCCGACTCATGATGCAGTTCCGCTCCCGCACGTGAGGCAGCCCCAGCGTATGCCCCAGCTCATGCAGCGTCGCCCCAAGTCCCGTCGCTGCATTCCCCCACATCGTTCCCCGCCCTGCGCTGTCGTCAAACACCTGCGCGCCATCCACCAGCGTGTCATCGCCAAAAGCTCGCTCCACATCCGCCAGCGAGTTCGGCCAGCTATACAGCGTGCCGCCACCAAACAGGGCCTGATCTCCACCACCAAGTGCCGTATGCCCCAGCGCCTTCTTTTGCACCGGATCGAACTTAGTAAACGCCATCAGCACCACGTTCTTCGTCTTGTCATCCGGAAACGCCTTTTTCACTTCATCGCGAATCCGCGAGTAAAGCTCGTTGTCCGAAATCGAGCGATAGTAATCAGCACTTCTCGCCCCCTTCAGCACATGCACCTTCACTTTTCCTGCATCATCGTGCTCCATCGCAAACGTGTGCCGCCCAAGCTCCACGTCCTTCATCCGCTCTGCGGTAAACGTCTGCAATAACTTCATTCCCGTATCCAGCTTGGCCGCAAAGTTCTGCGGGTCGTCTTTCTTTGGCGTTTGGTACTCCGTCGCCCCCGAATTGTCCGTGAAGTAAATCACTCGCACAAAGTACGCATTCGTTTGCGGCTCGTAATGCAATACCAGGCTTCGCTTTTCACTCCCCACACTTAGCTCCAGCCGATTCTCCCCCGCAACCAGTTCGGCCAGCGCTCGAAACTTCCCTTCCACCACCGGAAACGAAAGCTCCTTCTTCTCCCGCTCGCTTGAAAGGTTCTTTACCAGCAGCCGACCATCCGCTTTGCCCCCTTCACCATCGACCGATCCGCAAAGCAGCACCACGCTATGCCGAACCTTCTCGCCATCGGCATAATTCGTTAGCTTCACCTCGGCCAAAGCCAGCGGCGCCGCACCAGCCCACAACAGCAATGCCAAACCCAAAACCTTCAATCCCAATCCCAGCTTCCCAAACATCCCATCACCACCTTTGGATACGTTCCTGCCCCGCCACACACTTGCCATAAATTTATCACTAACTCTTCACAAGTCAACAAGCCGTAATTTCCCGAGGGATTTCTCGCTGGACGTTTAGTTTCCGCTCAGGCGTTTCCCTTGCGTGAATTTTTCGAGCCAAGCCAAAATAACCTTGTCCACCAGCTCGCTAGACTTTTGCATCTCGGTCAAATCTTTTCCCCAGTAAAAGCTGATCGCGCCAACCGCTCGGTTCTTGTCGCTCTGCAAAAACTCCATCGCCTCTTCCACGCTGCACTTCAGCGGGAACGTCTCTTCAATCACCACCGGCTTTCCCAAAGCAAAGCCCGCGACCGTTTCAAAACCTTCTTTCAACTTTCCTTTTTCGGGATACAGGTGCACGCACAAAAAGTCGAGCTCTTCCACCAGCTTGCTTGGCACAAAGCCCGACGTCAGCCCAGGCCGATCCAAACTCCAGTCCACCATCCCCACCGTTACCAAGTGCTTCTTATCCACTTCGCGAATCGCATTCGTCAGCTGCTTGATCCAGGCCCGCGCGATCTCCACTCGCGGCCGCCCCCGATCATCCAGCGAGATCATCTGCACAAAGTGCTTGTCACCAAACGCAGGGCCCAGCCATTCCTTCTCGCCCCGTTTTCCCGCTGGCGAAATCGGCTCATTCATCAGGTCATAGCAAAAGATTGCTGGGCTCTTTCCCACACGCCCCGCAATCGTCTTCCAAAAGAATGCTTGCGTTTTCCAGCGATCCTCTTCGCTCATTTCGTCATACCAAGCCGGCACATCCTTTTTGTGATAGCAGCCCAGACCCGTCACATCCAAATACAGCCCCACCTCTTCCGCCAAGGCTACAAACTTCTCTAGCTGCACAAGCTCCTTCTCATTCTCTTCGCCAGGCCCGTTTAAAAACTTTCCCACTTGCAAGTGCAGCCGCACCACATTCCCGCCGAGCGCTTTCATCTCGCGCATGTCGCCGACGACCTTCTCCCATTCGTCGTGCCAATAGTCCTCGATCAGCCGACCCTTCTCATCGTGGTCATAATTAAAACCCCAAGGCCGAAGTTCCTTCCCGGTCCCTTCTTCTACGAACGTTTTGCCGTCCCCGCTGACCACAACCACCGGCATCTTTCCCGGCGGCTCCGCCCCCACGGCGGCCAAGCACCCAGCACTCCACAGAATCATTCCCGCCAGCCAAAATCTACGCATCGCCATTTCTCCCGCTAGGTCGGCCCAGTCTCGCCCGATTCGACGCCCCATTTTCTACCCAATCCCGCCGCTTGTGGTACGATAATCCGACCTTTTCAAAAATTCTTTCCCCTACCGCGAAAGATCTTCGCTTCCCCCGTGTGTTACTTCATAGGGAGATTGCATGAGCGAGTTGCCGGAAACCCAAGCTAGCCTCATCGCCCGGGTAAAAGACCCGGCGGATGCGGCCGCTTGGACCGAGTTCCTCGCCCTCTATCGCCCCGTGGTTTATCGGATGGCTTGCGCCAAAGGCCTGCAAGACAGCGACGCCGAAGATCTCGCCCAGCGAGTCTTCCTTTCGGTCTCGCATGCCATTGGCAATTGGCAACCGACCGCTGATGGTCCGCCGTTTCGTGCTTGGCTTTTTAGGATCACGCGCAACGCGATTTTAAACGCCATCAGCCGAAAACGCCCGGATCAACCAGCCGGCTCCACCAGTGTATGGGAACTGCTGCACGACTATCCAGCAACCGCCGACGAAAGCTCTGCCATTTTCCTCAAGGAAAGTCGGCGCGAAGCCTTTCGCTGGGCGGCTGAAGAAATCCGCCCCGAGTTTACGGAAGTGACCTGGAACCTCTTCTGGCAAACTTCCATCCTCGGACAGCCCGCCGAAGAAGTGGCCCGCCAAAACGGCCGCACGACCGGCGCGGTTTACATGGCCCGATATCGTGTGATGCAGCGTCTCAAAGAAAAAGTTGTCGAAGCGACCAACGGCTGGGACCTCTAACCAGCACAACTCCAAACACTCACACGCAAAGCACTTTTATGAACCCAGCATCTCTCTGCTTGCAAGATGAACAAGTGCGTTGTTTGCTTGAGGACGATTTGCTTCCTCAAGATGCGGCCGACTGCGAAGCTCACCTCGCTTCTTGCCAGCGCTGCCGCGACAAGGTGGAGTCCCTCATCGGCAATGCCGACTGGTGGCAAGAAGCGGAAGACTCGTTGCGAACTCCCCAAGACCGTACGGCCACCCTTCCTCCCGAAAATCAAAACAGCATCGCTCCTCATGCCGATATTTTGCGACTGCTCGGCCCTACCGATAATCCGCAGATGCTTGGCCGGATCGGCAGCTATGAAATCGTTGGCATTTTGGGCCGTGGTGGCATGGGGGTTGTCTTTAAGGGTTTTGATCCTGCGCTCAATCGTTTCGTCGCCATCAAAATGCTTGCCCCGCATCTCGCGGCCAGCGGCGCTGCTCGCAAACGTTTCGAGCGCGAAGCCCAAGCCGCTGCCGCCATCGTTCACGATCATGTGATGGCGATTCACGGCGTCGCCGACTGGCAAGGCACGCCCTACCTGGTGATGCCTTACGTTCGCGGCGCTTCCTTGCAAAAGCGAATTGATGATCAAGGCCCATTTCAGCTGCGCGAGATCCTTCGCATCGGCATGCAAACGGCCGCAGGACTTGCCGCAGCGCACGCGCAAGGCCTTGTCCATCGCGATATCAAGCCCGCCAACATCATGCTGGCAAGTGGCGTCGAACGTGTCGCCCTTACGGATTTTGGCCTGGCCCGCGCGGTTGATGATGCCACGCTCACTCGCACCGGCACACTCGCTGGCACGCCGCAGTACATGTCCCCCGAGCAAGCTCGCGGCCAAGCGGTCGACTTCCGCTCCGACCTGTTCAGCCTGGGCAGCGTCCTTTACACCCTCTGCACCGGCAGGCCACCATTCCGGGCAGAAACCAGCTACGGCATTTTGCGACTAATCACCGATGAAGAGCCCCGCCCGATTCAGCAGCTCAATCCCGACATTCCGGTTTGGCTTTCCATGCTGATTGGCAAGTTGATGGCCAAAAATCCAGCGGACCGATTTGCCTCGGCCGACGAAGTCTCTAAGCTCCTGGAAAAATGCCTCGCCCATGTCGAACAGCCGAGCCTCGTCTCCCTACCGACGGAACTGCTTCCCCCAGCCCCAGCAGTCGCCTCGCCTGCGCAAGCCCCTTCACGCACATTCTCAAAACGCTCCATCGCAATTGCTTCCGGCCTACTCCTTGCCGTGATTGGCGTTTACTTCGGTATGCTTGCCACCAACCCGCCCGAGATCGCAGGGACTTGGCAAGGCGAAGACTGGGGAAGCGTCGTTTTGAAATCCGAAGCCGCAGGCCAATATGCGGGCGAGTTTTCCGAAACGGTCGGCAAAGTCCCCGGCCAACTTCATCTGAAGTGGTCTCGAATCGAGCGCCGCTACAACGGCTCTTGGAAAGATGGCGACGAACGACTGGGCGATCTCTCGTTGCGACTCGTCGATCGGCAGATTCGTGGTGCCTACTCCACTAGCGCTAATTCCAAAACCAACCCCGCCACACCGCGCCTTGCCGACCTCACCTGGACCCGCACCACACCTCCAGCCGCATCGAATCCTTCCTCTCCTTCTAAGACAACCACGCTGGAAAATATTCCAATTTACAAGTCGAGCTTCGACATCCTGTTTGACTATCCAGGGATCTATCGCCTCAGCATCCATGCTCGCCGCCGAGCAAACGAAAATCCCGAAGCAGGCCCCTTCATCAAAGAACTTGGCACACAGGTGGTAGAAGTACTCGCCAGCGATGTCTCGCATCCTGTGGCCCTAATCGAGCGCATCAGAAGCTTCGATAAACTTCCTAGCAAATCCCCCACCTATCACTACCAGCTTTTGTCAGGAACTTTGACTCGGTCTCTTGGCAGTCAGACCCTAAGCGAAAAAGAGGATAGCTCTTTTCAAACCAATCTGAGCCTTCCCAGAATAGTTACTTGCGAGCATCAATCGGTAACTCAACTCGCCAACTTTCAGGAAGACGGCTGGCAAGTCCAACTCGAACTGCACGTCCAGCGTTGGGCCCCCGACGACACTGCCGCCCCCAAAGAGAATCGCGTAAACCTATCCGCTTCAGGCTATGCGCTTCTTTCCCCAGAGACCGAAGACTGGTTTCGCGAAAATCCCTTTATCGATCTGCCAGGAGCAAACATCGATGGTGATTTCGTCACAGAAGTAGCCGTCGCACTTCACCCACCCGCGCAAGACGACCTTCAACTGACTCCCAATCAAATTGACTTAATAAACTCACTAATGAAAGAAGTTGCACTTCGCCAGAAGTCCATTCGGGAGAGGGAGCCTGGAGAATATCGAAAAGCACTTTTCTCAACGCTAGAACTGGGAACAATCTATTCACCAATTGTGACGGCATTAAACCCCATTCAGCGGTCGCGCCTCGCTCAGCTCACAACTCAAGCCCAGGGCTATCGTACATTTAACTTTCAACAAACCCAAAACATACTTGGAACAACACAATCGCAAGCATTGGCTATTAAACGCGCTATTCGCGACTACGAACAAAACATCTCCGAGGTTGCCTCCGAAGAGAAATCACGCTTGAGTAAAATCAATGGAACAAAACCCGACGAATCGCAAGTCACCTACAAATGGCTCAACACTCAAAACCCTGGACGGCAACACCTCTTGGTTTTATGGCAAACAATCCACTACATCCTTACTGTAGAACAACGCGAAAAGTTCAATGAGTTCCGCGGCCCCCCTTTGCGACAAAAGCCAACAACACACTCTAGCCCTCTGGGCTATGACACAGATGCCGCTACCCTTGTTCGCACAAATAGCCCCGAGTGGTTTCGGCCAGACAGCTCACCGCAAACTTTTCTACCTCGCGGTGGCTCAATGCCTGCGATCCTCGCCACAGGACGCCGCAGCTATCTGCAATACATCACCAGTGAAGATGCCACGAAAGACCTTGGGTTAAATTCAAACCAGCGGCAAGAAATTGCGAAGGTAATGGCCACCTCCAGCGAGAACTGGTTCAATCGCAGCCGGCAAATCCACGACCTTTTGACTGCGGAGCAACAAGAACAAGTTCAGTTTGAGCTCAATCAACGATTCCGCTTAGATATTTTTGAGACTCCTGCGGTCATGCAGCGGCTTGGCATCACTCGCGATCAACAAGCAGCCATCGCTTTACGCTTGGCAGGGCTCCATGCCAAACGCCAAGAGCTTTACAACTTACAACGCAATCCCGATCCCACAGACCGGGGACCACTTGGCCCTGAGAGTCGAACAATCAAATTGATGGCGGAGGTTGATTCGCTTCATTTGAATGCTGCAAGCGATATTCACCAGCGAATTCTAACTGCGGAGCAATCTGCCGCCCTTAACGCCCTGCAATCGTCTCATGCAATACGCCAAGACGTTTGGCTGGATGGGAAATTCCCCTGCAGTTCCAACCAAGCTTTTGTGCAGCCCACTCAGAATGCCACCATTCCATGGAGCCGCAAGATCCAAATGAGAGAAGGGGGCATCTACCGTTTTACATTACATGGTCAGCGCAAGGTGCTAGGCGGATATAGCGACTCGGTTCGCGATCCAGAGTTTACCAACTATGGTTCAATTGCCTTCGCGTCACCGACCAATGATCCAGGCGACTTTACTTTGGACTTCATGACGGACGCCAAAAACGAACATCCACACTGGCGTCTTTCACTGTCAGCTCCAAACCAAGGTACTTCATTACACCTCTTTCAAGATTATCTAGAACAATCCGCTCTCACGGAGACTAGCTCCGCATCTCAAGAGACACTCACACCTTCGAGAACTCAATTCATCCAGCTTCCTACCATCCAGTCGACTATCCAGCACGAGACGCTATGGCTAAAGATTGAATACTGCAAACAAGGTGAATCAGGATCGCCACAACCCCAGATGCAAAACGCAACGTACCAGGTGGATGGCAGTCTAGAAAACTTTGCAAGTGACTGGCATCGAGACATTCCCTTCCCCGCGCTGCCAACTCCACAACTTGATACTTTTTCCAACGCAAAGATTGAGGTGACAACCCTGCTAAGCGTTCAGAATGAACTGGCACAGATTGGTAAGGATGTGCGAGGAGAGAGCCTATCTAAAGAATTGGAGCAAGTTGCCAAGACTCGCCCCGATGAATCGAAGCAACCTTATCGCTCCAATAGCCAAGGAGTTTTCCAGTCGCTTACCCCCGCACAATACGCACGCCTTCTAGAACTAACGATTCAGCAGTACGGCTTTCGCGCCTTTACAATCCCAGAGATTGTAGCTCCCATCCAGTTATCTAAAGACCAGGAATCTGCGATTCAATCCGCGATTGCGACATACCAAGGCCAGCTTGAATTGCTGAGCCAAGGAGTCGGGCGATGTATCTCTTTCTTTACCAGACCTCTTCAGAGCGGAGTATCGACTGACCCACAACGAAAAGGGGCGAGTTCTCCTTTTGAAGGTCTGGCAAAAAATTTACGACGAACTAACGCCACGTCAACGCGCACAATTTCGCCAACTGCGCGGTCAAGTGTTCACCTATCCCTTTAGCCCTAATTTTTCGCCACTCAAGCCAATCGAGTATGACAGGTCGAGTTGCGACATCGCGTTTGAGCAGCCAGGCATTTATCGGCTGAGCATTTCTTCACGTCGGCATGAAACTAAAAACCCCAACAACCTCCCCGTCATCGCTGAGCTTGGCTATCAAGTAGTTGAAGTACACGAAAGTGACGTCGGGACACCAGTAGCAAAACTCGAACGACTAGGCGGCCCCGATTTGAATTCCGGATATTTAATGACGTCGTATTACCAGCTTCAGTCGGGCACACTTAAACGACCAATGGGGCAGCAAGCATTCTCTGACAAGGCTTTGTCGACTCTCAGAACCTCGCCAAACTTCCCCGAGACGATTACATGCAAACACGAGTCAACTACTCCGATTGCCACTTATCAGGAGAACGGCTGGCAGTTAGAAATCGAACTGCAAGTCAAACGCTGGGACTTGGGCGACACTTCGGCTCCCAAAGAGAATCGAATGCGGCTGTTCCCCACTTCCATACTCACATCCAATTTCCTTCTCCTGCAAGATTTGCACAAGACTCGCCAAGAGAATAAACGCGAGATCGGCCTCTGCATACCTCCTGGATATATCGCAAACGTTGCGATCATCGCTCGAGGCAAGAACGCAGCGCGAGTTCTACGCCGATTTCATGTAACAAGTCAAAGAGAAGATGCGTTGGGTCGGTTAAGCTGGGAAGTGAAGCCTTCCGAACAGGCCGATTCTTTTCCCGTAATTCAGGAAACACTCTACGCAACGTCTGCAAATCAAAAAGAGGGAGAGAAATCCGCGACGCTTCTAGAGGAACACAAATACATCATTGAGCCTAATCTCTTCAATCCCCTGACACGAGAGAATGTGGCGGTGACCAAGATCGACTTAGTCGTTCCCTTTATCGGCGGCTCCGATCTGCCACTCGAAGTTGCCAGCGGAGAGACCAAAGAAGCACTCCTCTTTTTTGATGTCTCTGCCGATCAGATCGAGCATGAAATCTGGCTGCGAGTTTCGCTCGACACTCTACCGCAAAATATCAGGCCACAAAATGCTTTCCACACAGCACTCGGCTCCTCCTGGAAAGCACTCCGCTATCCTCGCCCCGAATCGGAAACGGCCGACGTAGAACTTTCCATCCCTCTTTCCAACGAGGGATACGATTTACCGCTGGACCCAGGAATCCCGAACGACTTGAATGTTCAGATGCAGCAGCTAGAAATGCTCGCTCCCTACACGCAAGGGGCGGGGCTTGATGGCTCGCACGATTTGGTTTTGCAAACCTCTAGCGATCTAAAGCCTGAAATCTTAGCCAGCATAACCCACGCATTTTCCCATCACACGCAAATGCGGATTCGTACACGCCCCGCCGAGAGCAAAAACTTGCGTACCTTGGCTTCCCCATCGGCCGAAAAAATCAAAGAAGCCTTCTCGAAGGCCCTGCAAGGGAACTGGAAGTGCATCGAAACTTTAAGAACCAACAAAGAAGCCCCCGCCATACTCAAACAGGTGGAAACGGTACGATTTGCAGGCGAGCAACTGCACATTTTCGCCCGTGGCCAAAAGCCTGAAGAGAAAACGACTGCTACTTTTGAACTGGACGCCGCAAAGTATCCGGCCTGGATCACGATCAAATCTGAAAACGAAGTGTTTCCTGGAATTCTCACCTTCCTCGATGGAAAGTTGTTACTTCAGTTTGGCATTTCCCCGGAACGCCCATTAACTACGGAACGCCCATTAACTAGAAGTTCTTCCGCTGGCGTAATTGGCCTGCTGCTGGAAAAAGTTCCAGAGACAAACAACCCCAACAGCATCGCGACTTCGTCTCCGCCTGCTGCTAAGGTTTTGGCCGACAAGGTTATCATCAAATCGGCCCGCACGGTTCGCAACCATCTGCTGGTCGATATAGAAATGAACGTTGCCCTCACACCGTCATGGCTTCGCTCGCTCTACCTCGGACCCGACCGCCCCCTCACCTCGGCCGATATGCAAAACGGCTTTCACGACTACCCCTTAGTCAGCAGTGTTTCCGATTGGCCGTTGAATGGCAACTATCAGCTATCCTTGGGAAACCAGTCGCAACGCTTCGCCTTCCTGTTCCCCAGCAACGAAGCCGCCAGCCTAGCCCTCAAGCAAGTCGATGACCTATCTCGCAAAGGCCCGCAGACCTTGACGGCCACCACCGCGCTACAGCTATTCCGCGTGGAGTACGACGACAAAACTTACCAAGGAGGAATCGACATTCGCGAAGGAGCAGCTGCCTCCACCAACTTGAATGCTCCGGTTAGGCTGACGCTATTTGTTCCTTACACATTCACCTTAGACGACTGGAAGAAGTTCGCTGCTGAGCTTGAAGGCCCCGACGTTCGCATCCTCATCACGCAGGACGCCAAGGGAAGAAACCGTCCGATCCAAGCCTCCCTCAAGATCGACCCCAAGTACTCTTACCATGACCTTCGCTCCATCACCGACGCCCTCGAAAAACTCGGCCTTCTAGGCCTTTCTAAAGAGTCAACTCACAAAGAACCCGAGCAAGACTACGAAAAGGCCAGCCCGCGAATTCCCAATCCCCAACGGCCGAAGGAGCCCAATTCCTAGGTCCAAAATGTTCGAGATTCGCCGTTCATTTTAGATTTCCAACCTTTTTCCCACCCCTCTCGAAACGCTGGCGATGCTAAAACGTCTTAAAGGTAATGGGGATGGTGCGCGCGGGGGTAGGCGCAGGGAATTTAGCGGCGGGATGCAAAACGGAGGTGGGCCATGGGTGAGGCAAAGAAGCAAGCAAGCGCTTTTCGCATCGGCATCAAGGGGCTGGCGGGGGGAATGCTGCTGGTAACGGCTGCGGGGCTCTCTTCGCTGGCACTAGGAAAGGGAGAACCGGGCCCAGAAACCAGTCCGCAGGCCATACAAGCCGAAGTGGGCTTTCCCGAATTCTTTCTCGCTCGCCGGCGTAACGCTTTGCCTGGCAAGCCGCAAGAGGTAAGCATCCCCAAGCTGCAAGAGGCGCTAAAGTCACCCGATCCCAAAGTTCGTGAAGAAGCGGCAGCCAAGCTTCGGCCCATTTACTTGCCTCCGCCGCGCGATGAATGGAAAGGTTTGCTGGCGCGGATTCCTGTGGGGCTATCGCGCGAGCAGCTAAAGACCATCCTTGCCGAAGTGAATGCAACCGCCGAAGAGACCAACGACGAGATCGAAGATTATCGCCTCGATCAGCGCTGGGTGCTGCGCTGCGTGATGACCCCAGAATCACAAACGGTCGGTAGCGTGCTTCTGGTGGAGAAGATGAAGGTGGCGTGGATTGAACCTGCCAAAGACTTCACAGGTGAATGGAACACCTATTATGTCAACGGCCAAGTCTGTAACCACATCCAGTACAAAGATGGCAAGTACAACGGCCTGTTCATCGTTCACTATCCCACTGGCCAGCGACTATTTGTTCAGCACTACAAGATGCACGTCGCCCATGGAAGCGACATTGGCTACTTTCCCAGTGGCAACGTGCAATACACGGCTCTCTATCACGAAGGGAAGCAAGCGGGATACTGGCGGTTCTACAACGACGATGGCAGCCTGCGCACCACGCAGCATCATCCGCTCCCTCCTGCTGACTCCGATGCTATAGGTTCCGAAAAAGCCAAACGCCGTGGTGAAATCACGGGGCGATTCATCTTTTCAGAGTCGCATGCCACCAAGCGGATCGAGCCGGGGGACAAAAGCGGCACTCCGCTGAAAGACGTTGTCATCTGGCGGCAAGTCATGCCCCCTTCACAAAACGATGAATGGCCCCGCGAAGTTTTTGAAGAGCCGGTGAAAATGATATTCCGCGGCGGCAAGTTGACGCCATCCATACTAGCGTACGATGCCCGGCAGGTCGTCCGTTTTGTAAGCGAGGATGAAGTCCCCACCAACATCGTTTGGAATCCCCTCGCGGGCAATTCGTTCAATCGCCTCCTAAAGGCGGGCGAGTCCTTTGAATACAAACTCGCCCCGCAGCGGCTTCCCTACCCGCTGCAAAGCAATTTGCACCCCAATCAAAGCGTCTTCCTGTTTCCCTGCCCGCATGATTGCTTTACGACTTCCGACGAAAACGGAAAGTTCCACCTGAGGCACCTGCAAACCGGCAAATGGGAGTTTCGTCTGTGGCATCCTGACCATGGTTATTTGAAGTGCGAGAAAGACCCCGGCAGGAAATTCTATGCCGACGTTGAAGAGGGAGTCGTCGATCTGGGAGATTTGATTGTCACTCCTCTCAAACATGTGCAAGCGACGGAGGGAAAGCCGCTGACTGACGCACCGACCGCACCGACCGCACCGCCGGCCATCGATTACAACGCCCTGCGTGCGGAGCGGATCAAGGATAATGATCGCGGCACCGGCAGCGAGTTCGTGGGGGCATGGACGATGCGATTGCCTCGTGGATTTGAGTACGCCATCACCTTAGAACAGCGTGAAGATGGCCTGCTAATGATGAAGTGCCAAAAGAACCTAACTCTACTGGGAACGTTTGCCTGTCAGAAGAACCGGCTGGTGCTGGTGGAGACTCGCGAGAGCAACGTTCACGACTTCACCTGGGACTATCGTGATGGCATCTTGGTCTTGGTGGAAGAAGACCTGCACAATGGGGCGAACTATGTGGGGGCCACGCTGAAGCGGGCAAAGACGCCGTAACCAAGGCACCTCTTCTCGCTGGCAAACGAAAAGGCCCTGCGTGCCTATATCAGACAAGCAGGGCCTTGAATTCGGTTCGAAAAAGAGCGGGTGACGAGAGTCGAACTCGCGACAACTGCCTTGGGAAGGCAGCACTCTACCACTGAGTTACACCCGCAAAAGAAAACAGCCTTCCACTACGGTAAGGCCGTTTTCTGTCTCTTTAATCTACTGGCTAAACGCCCGGTCGTCAAATGCTCGTTCTCCCTGCGAGAATTGAGCTCTTTTGCAGATTAGCCTTCGTCACTGGTGACGTTCTTCAGCTGCTTCAAGATAACCTCAAACGAGGGTGGACGGCTGGCAGGCTCGGCCGCAATGCATTGCATGATGGTTTTGACGATCACCGGATTTAAGTTAGGCAGGTAGTTCGTGATCGGCGTTGGGGGATGGCTGTCGTGCTGCAAAGCACCACGTCCCGTCACATCGGATGCCGGCCAAGGAAACTCGTTCGTAAAAAGCTGGTAACAGGAAACCCCGTAAGAGAAAATGTCGACCCGCTGATCCGTAACTTTGCGGCGGACGATCTCTGGCGAGAGGTAAAGCGGCGTTCCCGTTCGGTTGCCGGGCTGCTGAAAATCTTTGCTGGCGGGAAGCGTTAGGCCGAAGTCGATCAGCTTCACCTCAGAGCAATCCGGCGACGCAATGAAGTTGCGTGGGCAGATGTCTCGATGGATGTAGCCCGCTTTGTGGACGACGTTGATGGCCTCTGCCATTTGTCGCATGATGATATGGCGTTTGCCGTTTAGTAAGGGCGACCGCTGATTGATCAGTGCATTGAGCACCGTCCCCGGAATGAACTCCATCACCAAATATTGGCGACCATCGGTCAGCGTACCAACCTCGTAAGTCTCGACGATGCGCGGATGCTTCATCGCCAGCGAGATCGTTCCTTCGCTTGGCTTGCCGAGCTGCTTAAAGCGGCTTTCGAACTGACTGGTCTTTTCGGTATCGAGGATCTTCAGGCCAACGGACTTGCCAGTCGTTTTGTCGATCGCTTGATGGAAGCTCGACATCGTGCCGTTGACCGCTTCGCGCACGAGCTGAAAACGCTCGTTCAGATCGACGCGTTTCGCGGTGCGAAACATCCCGACAAGCTTGTTAAGAAAACTCATGACGGCCTACAGTCCTACCGGCACCTGTCTGTGAGAACGGCCGATAATAGAAGGCCGTCCTTGCGTGGAATGGGCCGGCGAACGCCGCCCAACTACTTCCCACAATAATCGATTGCGCGAGCAATTTCACTCTTCAATCGGGTTCGCGGAACAATTCGATCGACAAAGCCGTGTTCAAGCAAAAACTCGCTCGTTTGGAACCCCTTGGGAAGCTCCATTCTTAGCGTGGCCTTAATAGTTCTTGGTCCGGCGAAGCCAATCAGCGCCTTAGGCTCGGCAAAGACGAGGTCCCCCAGCGAGGCAAAGCTGAGCGGCAACACCACCCATGGTGGGATTGGTCAAAACCGAAATGAAAAGTCCGCCGCTCGAATCATAGCGGGCGAGTGCGGCCGAAACCTTGGCCATCTGCATGAGCGAGAGGATGCCTTCATGCATCCGAGCGCCGCCGCCGCTACCACTGACGATGATCAGAGGCAGCTTGTGTTCGGTGGCATGTTCGATGAGGCGTGTTAGGCGTTCGCCTACGACGGAGCCCATGCTCCCCATGATGAAGGCAGAGTCGGTGACGGCAAAGGCAACACGACGGGCACGGATCATGCCGGTGCCGGTTACTGCTGCATCGCTAAGGCCGGTGCGCTTTTGTTCGGAGATGAGGCGATCGCGATAGGCTTTCGAATCGGCAAACTCAAGAGGATCGGCCGGCATGAGGTGGGAATCACGCTCTTCAAAGGTGCCGTCGTCCAGCACTTGCTTGATGCGATCCAAGGCCGAAACGTAGAAGTGATAATCGCACTGCGGGCAAACGTTTTGCCGCTTCTCTGCCTCTTTGCGGAAGATCATGGCATCGCAGCCAGGACATTTGATCCAGAGCCCTTCGGGCACGCCGCGTTTAGGCTTTTGAGGTTTCATCGTTTCAATCGCTGACGCCATGGTTACTTCACTTTATCAAAGGAAAGGCTTGGCCTAGTCCTGAAGGCCTTCACTCGCTGGTTGAGCGTTACTGCGCAACGGCCAAATCGGTGGATTGCACCTCAATCAATTGCCAACTACCACACTCACACTCGGCCTTCCACAGGTCGCCAAGATCACAGTGTTGTAGCGTGCTTCGAACGAGGCTGGCACAAGGCTCGGGAATGACTAAGCAAACCGAACCGGTCTTGTGCTTCTTCAACAGGCGAACGAGCGCTGCTCGCACGCGATCAACGCACATCCCAACCGGTTCTCCCTCAGGAGGGCAAACGGTGGTGGGATGATCTTGCAACTGACGGTAGACCTTGGGCTGGTTCTGGCGGACCTCGTCGACCAGCTTCCCTTGCCACAGGCCGTGATCCAAGTTTTGCAAATCCTCCAGCGACTTGCTCCGCAGGCGGTGATCCTTGGCGATGGCATCTGCCGTTTGGATCGCGCTGCGACAAGGAGAGGTGTATAAGTAGTCGATTTTTGTCTCATGCAATTCATCGACAATCCGAGAGACTTGCGTAGTACCGGCTTTGCTCAGCGGAATGTCGAGTGTGCCCTTGATGCGCCCTTGCTCATCAAAGTCAGTCGATCCGGGACGAACCAATATAATTCTGACCATACAGGAATCGGTGGTTACCTCAAAAAGGAAACACCCTTTGTCGCGTGGCCCATCACGGCCGCGACCAAGGAACTTCTAGTTGTTACGTTGCGCCGATCTTCTGGTTCAATCCTTGGATTGCCGAAGCGTAGTCGGCCTTTCCAAAGATGGCTGAGCCCACGACAAACAGGTCGGCACCTGCTGCGCGAACTTCGCCAATCGTTTCATCGTTGATGCCGCCATCCACTTCCAGCAAGACCTCGGGGCCCAACTTGGCCCGCAAGGCGCTCAACTTTTCAAGAGCGACTGGATTGAACTTCTGGCCACCAAAACCGGCATTCACACTCATCACCAAAATCAAATCACACAGGGCGAGCGAATCCTCAATTGCCGATAACGGCGTTGGTGGATTCAAGGCTAAGCCCGATGCAACTCCCAACTCACGAATTTGCAAAAGCACATCGGTCGGGCGCGCTACTGCTTCGGCATGCACCGTCAGCAGGTCGGCGCCGGCATCGACAAATGCCTTCAGATATTTTTGCGGTTCCACCATCATCAGGTGAACGTCGATCGGCAAAGTGGTCACTCGCCGTAGAGCTTCGACGATGGTCATCCCATAGGTGAAATTGGGAACGAAGACCCCATCCATCACATCCAGGTGTAATGCCTTGACGCCAGCTTCTTCCAGCCGACGCACTTCGCGTTCGAGATTGGCAAAGTCGCAAAGCAACAGCGAGGGGAGCACCATCGGCCGCTGCGTCGCCAGCTTATGAACCGTTTCGATTCGAGACATATACCGCAAAACATGCGCTGCGCGGAAAACCCCAGGCCCAAAGCCTATCGGTCCATCGACCACGCAACTGGATCGAAGAAGAAACACCGGAACTGCCAACGGCAGTTACCTTGCTGCTCCCCTAATAACCAAACCTTCATTTTACTATCGGCGTCCACCTGCGTCAGCCTCTGTTTACCACCAAACCGCAGCAATCCACCAAAGGAGACACAAACCCCACTAAGTGCCATGCAGAGCGAAAACAACCCCCGTTAGCCTTTCCAGGCACTTCCGTTTCGCAGGCGCTCAAGGCCCGCTAACCACATGCAGGACAAGCACTTATCTCTTCACACAAACTTCTCGAGCCAGGCCCCAAAGAAAGGCCCGGCAGAATTACAAATTACGTTCTACCTGAGGAAGGTCGGCCAAATTCTCCAGCCCGAATAGCTGTAAAAACCGGGGAGTCGTGCTGTACCGAGGAGACTCTTTCTTCTCGGCCGGGCGCTGGATGGCCAGCAGGTCGCGGCGGACGAGCTGCGCCAAAATGCCGCTGCTGGGGCGAGCCCGAATCCGGTCGATTTCATCCAGGCTGATCGGCTGGTTGTAGGCCACGATGGCCAAGCAGTCGATCGCGGGCTGCGTTAGGCGAGCCTCTTTCACCCGACCGTAAAACCGGTCGCGAAGCGGGGCAAAGGTATCGGTGACGCTCAGCAAATAGCCGGCCCCAACCGAGGCGATTTGGTAGGGAGCGGCCTCCTCGGCATATTGCTGGTTCAGGTCCGAAACGAGGTCGTCGATCTCGCTGGGCCGAACGCCGCGCATGATGCTGGAGATTTGCTTGCTGGTCAGCGGTTCATTTTGGGGATGCCCCACAAACAGGATCGCTTCCAAAATGCTGCGTGGGGTAATTTCGCAGGCGGCGTCATCATCGCCATCGAGCACACGGGCAGGGACTTCGCCTGCTCAGCGGGCTGGCCTCGGCATCCTCTTCGGTTAGCTCGCTGAGCACTGTCAACCTCAGGGTCGGGGTAAGGGTCGAGGGCCTGCGTATCCGATGCGCTGAGCAAAGCGGCGTAGGTTTGGCCCAGTTCTTCCAGAGAAAGCCCCTGATCTTCGGGCTCTTTGAAGAAGTCGGCTAGTCCGAGATCATCGACCTGCGCAAGGGGCTTGGCCGGCTCGGGTGCAGGAGCGGGAGGTGGCTCAGGAGTACGTTTTTGTCGCGCCATACGGCGGCAGTGTAGCGCGAATCGCCCCGCCGAGACAAGGTCAAACGTTTTGTGCGTTGCGGCGATAAAAATCGCCCGATGTGCACGCAAATGCGACGCGGGTTGTTGGTCCGGTAAAAACCGGACCAACGTTGACGTTTACCGCGAAATCCGTCCGCGCCGTTATTCCAACCGGCGGTGGAGGAGGATCACGTTGTCGGTGTTGAGCTTCCGGCCGGGCATGAAGCCGACTGGAATCGAGCGATCGACAATGAAGAACGAACGGCTGCGGGTGATTTCGCCCGTGTCGGCCCCCAATTCTTGGCCAAGTGCCAAGCCATCCGGACAGGCTTCCGAAACGGTCGTGTCTTCGACTTCGAAGTAACCCACCGTAATCCAGATCGCATAGACGTTCGACCGTGTGGTGAACAGGTTGCCAACCTTCTGGTAGTTTTCGTACTGGAAGTAGGCGTTGCGATCGGTGTCACGATAGGCGTTGCCGACATCGAACACACGAGTCACCAGCAATGGCTCATTGTTGTTGCCAAGCTTGCGACGTAGCAGCGTGCCTTCGATCCCTTGGCCTTCCACGCCGGCCCCGGCAGGTTGGCTATGCATACGCATGTTTTGCAAAGGAGCAAGGTCCGCCGTATTGGCCGAGGTAAAGACCCCCGTAAAGCGCGAAGGGAAGTTCGGGTTGAGCGTTTGGAAGGCTCCACCATAACCTTGGCGGCTTTGGATCACGGCCGTCATCTGAGCCGGCTGGCTCAGTTGTGGCAGCGAACGAGTAGCGGCATAGAACACATTGTCCGAGGCCAACGTGTTGATGTTGATTCGGCCTGGATCGCGGAACCGTGAAATCCAGTTGAACGGAGGCTTGAACGCATCCCATCCACTTGGACTGGTCACATTAGCAAAGCTGGCTGGGTTCAACCATTCTTGAGCATCGACAAATGCCGAGGGAACTTCGCAATAGTCAAACAGTCGATACCAATGCGGAGCTTGGTTCACATTGCCGGACGATTGGAAGAAGTTCACCATCTGGCCGAACGGCGATGTTTCCAAACGTGTACCATCGCCGTAGTTGCGATAGACGTTTTGGGCACTACCGGGAGTCGTCACTTGGTAACGACGTGAGAAGTCTCGCCCCGCACCAGGGTTGGGCATCCCGCTCAGCTCATGATAGAGCCGTGCGGCCGAGCTTTGGCTAACTTGCATCAACTCGTAAGGGTTGTTGAAGGGTCGGTTATGGAACGGCAGCCAAGGGAATGGATAGCTTGGTTCACCGACATTAGGCGTACCTTGGGGTGCCCCATTGTTGTTCACGCTGCGATTGAGATAGCCCAGCGTGTTGTACAAGTTGTAGTTCATGTACAACATGCCCGCCCCAGCATTCTGGTGCGTCAGATTGTTGACATTGGTCGAATAGCAATCAAACGTCGCTCCACGCTCGCGAGTTTCAAATACTTGCGAGATCGGACCGGCATTAGGATCATCCGAAGGATCAATTGCAATGTCGGCCGTATTGGCAGCATTGCGAACGGTACGGCCAATGTTCTCGTCACCGTTGAATACCCGCAGATCCATCAACGACCAATCGATGGTGATGTAGGGATTCGTGTTTTGATCCCAAGGCTGCGTAGGATCTGCCAAGCGTTGCAAGAAGATCGAGCGACGATCTTGATACAGGCCCGTGCGCTGCATGCCCAGATCGGTCAAAGGGCGACCTGGCTGATAGTCAAATGGCGCATCAGGCAATTCACCTTGAACGGGGTTCGCAGGATCGGTGTAAGCATCGGTTGGCTGACGGCCATCGTTGCTAGGATTAGGCTCTTGGTAGTAGTTGCCACTGTTGGGCAGTGGTTCCGAAATATTGAAGCCCACGCGACGATTGTTGTTGGTCCAGGTCGAAGGAGCTGGCATATCGGCCACGATGCCTACCGTGCTACGAATGTTCGTGCCGGTAATGTAGCCGCCGTTAGTCGTCCCATTCGTATCCGAATAGGTCACACCGGTTTGCGTGGTGTTGCCACGGTTAAAGCTGTTCAGCGACAGGTACTGCGACGAGTTGCCATCGAACAACGTCGAAGCCATCCCATCATCTGCCGAGCCAAACACGGTTTGGGCACGAGGACCAACCACGGCGTATTGACCAGGCTCCAGCGAAACATCCCAACCTTGGCTGTTGAGGAAGACACGATCTTGCCAGTAGCCAGCAGGGGGAGCCACGTTGCTAAACCATACGTAACGCTCAATGTTCATGGGTGCGGCCGAACCACCATTAGGCCAGTAATTGGTGGACAGCAACGTCATATCTTCTGGCTGGAAGCTGCTGCTTTCCGGCTGAGAACTGCTGATGCGGCGCTGGTACGGACGATTGTTGTGCTGGGCACCGTTGCTGGGCGTATCGGCCGAGATGGCCACTTGGAAAACCGGATGCCGCACGCCATCGCTGCTAGGCGTTGGATGCGTATAGCCGATGTTCAGCCGCCACTTCCCTGCTGTGTTGTCGTAGAAGTACATCTCACGAGGCAAGCCGAGTGCATTGGGATTCTGCGCGGTGCCATTGGGGACGTAGCTGGTATTGATTTGGGATGGACGTGGAACATAGATTTCCAAAAAGGCCGAACCCTGAGGAATGGCAAACTGATCGAGGTCATTGTCGCGTTCACGATCACGATCTTTGGACGTGGTGTCGTAAATCGTGTCTTTAATCCGCTTGTTGTGGAAGGCCGTCGTTTCCGTAATGAGCAGGTCTGGTGCTTCCAAGCCCCAAACAACACGGCGTTGATCGTAGGTGCCATTGTTTTCATTGGTCGCTACGTTGCCATCAACGTTCCAGCCATCAAAAGGATTGACGTCGTACTCAAAGGCCGACATGACGCTATCGCTATCACGAGCATCGACCACATTGATGGCGTACTGGGCCAAACGGCGGATCGTCAACTCTCGCTGTTGGTCAGGAGTGAGCGAACCATCTTCCACAGTGACTGGGTTGTAGCCGTTGTCGGTCAGAACCAACATCAAGCAGAACAAGTGACGGGCAAAAATCTGCCGGGCCATGCTGCGAGCGTACTTGAGTTCGTTGTTGTCAATCGAACCATCACCATTGAGGTCAAACGTGATGTCGCCACTTTGGCTGAAGGCCGTATTGAAGGGAGCTTGCGAAACGGAAGTCTCGCCTGCGTAAGCTTCGTATGGATCATCGACAACGCCATCATTATTGTCGTCGGCACCGTTGCCGAAAGGACGATTGATATCAAACAATTGGCCACGCTTCAGCTCCCAAGGGACAATCGCCGACATGACGTTGCGAATCCCTTGCTCCTTGTTCATGATCGCCATGTTGTTGTAGATATTGGGAGCGACCTTGGAGTAATACAACTCCAAAATGGAGTTCCCCGAGGTAAGGACCGTCTTCGACGTGTCGAATTGGTACTGCGTAGCAAGGCTGAGGTTCTGATCCGCACGCATGCCACGTGGCGAAGAGAAGACCGACACAGGAACGTGGCTGCTACGAACGGTGAAGGAGTCAATCACCGAGGTTGGTGCACCGGCAAACACCGGACGAAGACGGCTAGGAATCGTCGAGATGTCTGCATCCTTATGACGAAGGATCGCTTCCAAATCGGACAGGTTGTAAGGAGCATCCAGCGACGAACGAGGAGTGATCTCGTAAGGCGTGTCGAGCATTTCGTTCAAACGGCCCGAATTCGCATACAGCGGTTGCCCCGAGGCATCCAGCGCGACAACGCCACGGCCGTAAACGTCGGGAACCGAGCCATAGGTCGAAGGATTGGTGAACTGGGGCGACGAAGGATAGCTGCTGTAGAAATCGTTTGGCACGCCATAATGACGGACCGTACTCCACGCGTCACGCACCCCCGCTTGGCCGGCTTGGCCGTCGTTGCCATAACGCATCGAAAGAATATTGGAATACTGGGCGGCACCAAACATAAAGCTGAAATCGATGTCGGCCGGGCCAAAGCCTTGCCCACGCGAAATCGTCGCCCCTGCCGGTGCAAGACCGACCTGCGATGGCAAGCCGACGCCCGTTCCACCCACACTGGCCAGTTGGGCAAAGTTGCCGGCTGCGTTTAGGTCGATACGGCCATCCAGATCCTTGATCGTGTAAGCCACCAATCGCTTGTAGCGTTTCCCTTGGCCATTGGTCATGACTGGCATGCCGGGATCAATCCAGATCGCCTCGGCGATGCCATCGTTGTCATTATCGATATCCCAAGCAGGAGCCACTGGCCCCATGTTGCCCCCAGGCGTGTTGTAACCCGCTGGCTGATGGGCTGGCTGTGGCTGATAGCCGAGAGCCTGCAAAACCACAAACGCGTTACTATTTCCCATCACAGGATTGCTACCCGTGAAGTTCAGGTGGTCACCTTGCAGCGGACGGAAAATGCAACCGTGCATGATCTGGTATAAGCGTTGCCGAATCGCAAGCGGAATCGCCGTGCCATTATCATCTGATGGAATGACGTAGGTGCCAGATGCAGGGACGGTGGCGAAAGGCTGCAAAATTAGCTGTGCCCGCTTATTGGCGCCGTTAGGGTTCGAAGGATCAATCACCAACTGCGCATCAATGATCTGTTGGCAGATGTTGACCCAGTAGTTCACCAATTCGGTCCGATGGAACGAAGGAATCACATCGTAGGTACTGCCACGAACCGGCGGAACCCAGGCCAGTGCCATGTTTTGATAGTCGGGAGCATCGTAGTCTTCATCCAGGCCCGAGTGAGCTGGGTCAAGCCGACGCAAACGCATCTGATAACGAACGGCTTGGAGGTAGCCGGCGTAGTTGGGAAGTAGCGCCACAGGATAGGCATTGCCACCGTTGATACTTGGATCGGCCAGAATGTCTGTTAGAGCGCCGTTGGACATCACGTTGACGGCATTGACTTGATTGCTATCGGTCGTGTCGTAGACCGCCTGATAGCCGGCCCCGGTACCATTGAACGCGCCACCGTTAATCAAAAACGTATGGTTGGCTTGTGGTGTGTAGCCCGAAGGAGCCGTCACATACAGCGTATGTACCGCTGCGCCCGGTCCACCAGCAATATTGGTAACCGAGTGGGCCAAAATGCGGCAGGAGGGATAGTCAAAATCAGGACGTAGGAACGTCAGCACGCGCCCCGAAAAATAGTTATCCAGGTTCCAGCGGAAGTTCCCATTGTTGGAAGCGCTGGCAGGAGTGCGAGCCAGCGTATTGGTCGCTACAACGATCTTCCAAACCGGTGGGCCCGAAGAAACCACGACCTCGGCCGTAGCGCCAAATACTTGCCCCGTCACACTGTCGTTGCCGTACATGTCTTCCAGCAAGCTATGGCCGGAAAGGGGTGTAATCTCGGTCGAAACCGGACCGGCAATCACCGCATCCAGTGCGGCCCGGGATTCATCCTGTGGCAGGTCACCTTGGGCGCCGATCCGAGCGGCCGTACGAGCGGTTTGCTCGTAGCTGCTGGCGACCAGCGCGTAGGTGATCCCCATTAAGAGAAAGAGGGCGAGCAAGCTGACCACCATCAGCAAGATAATGCCTCGTCGCCGACGAGGAGTCACCCTGGCAAACGCTTTGCGATTGATTGATTTTGTGGACATGTTCTCTCATCCTTGGCTGCTGGAAAGAAGAGCTTCCTTCCGAAGGCAGACCGACAAAGACTCGACTCTTTTTCTGTTCTGTTCTTGCTGCAAACTGAATGCGGGCGAAAACCCGCGGCGAAGCGATCCCGAAGGGGACGCTTCTATCGTGGCACCGTCGCGTGGGTCCCTTAAGGGCCCACGCCACAGGAATTCTCTCTTAGTCTTGTTCGAGGCGGATCGTCTTTTCGTGTACGGCGATCACACCGGGGATTACTGTCACTTGATTGGTAGCCCCCACGGTCCAGTCGGCCCCCAGCAAGGTCAGGTTCATCTGATTGGTCGAAGTATCTACTGTGCTGGCTTCCACTACCCGATACCAGCGATGCTGAGGATAGGGAGCAGCGTAGAACGGATTCATTGGGTTGGATTGATCATCCAACTTGACGGGCAATGTCGTAGAGAGCATTACCCACGAATCACGCTTGATCGGTGCGAGGAACTGCGGAGCCGAAGCCGAGACCACGACGTCGCCCCCCTGCAAACCGCCCGACAAAAAGTCGGCCGCTGGCGTTGGGTTCAAAAACCATTCGGAAAGGAAATCGACCGGATTGTTCACCGTGCTGGGAACATCGGCCAGGGTCAACGTGTTGACACGGTTCTCCATGATGATGATGGAGAGGGTGTATTCATCGGTGGCGACCATTTGCGTTTGGCGATTGAGCTTTGGCACAAGCATCGCCATCCACGACAGACGTCCTTCATCTTGACGCTTGCCAGGATTTTGATTGAGCCCCTGAGCGTTGCCATTGAGGCTGGTAAACATCTGCTGCGCAGGGACGGCCTGATTGCCAGGACGAACCCAAGCAGGCGTATCGTCAAACCGGAACAAGCCTTCAGCCTGCAACCGCCCCATCGGGCCACCCAAACCACTATTGAGCGAAATGCGTCGCATGAAGTACGACGGCGTAGCCACTGTTCCACCGACGGAGAAGATCGAAGGGAAGACCGAAGCATTCAGCGAGGCATTGGCCGTTAGCGCGCCGCCAGAGATGTTATCCGAGATGAACATCGGGTCAATCAGCAGCGATTCACGCCCCCGAGCGCTGTTGTTGGCGGCATCTACGGGCGTTACGGTCGTATCGGTATAAAAACGGAAGACGCCGTTGGTGCTGTCCCACCAGATCCACTTATCAGGGCGACGCATTCCCATCGTGTCAAACGCATGGACGGCCATATCGCCACCGCTGGCAACCTGGTCGGCAATCTGCCCCTTGCGGGCTTGGCTGCTGGCGACGGGAAACACCGCCAAAGCACCCAGCAGACCAATCGTGGCCACCATCACCGCGAAGAGAACTTCGAGGATCGTTACGGCCGAACGCTGCTTGCGAGCATTCCTCGCCCAGCGAACCAACAACTTGTGAGAAGTCATCATCATGGCTATTGCCCTCTCGTTAACGAGTAGTCACGAGCGGCAGCGCGTGCCGAAGTTAGAAACAGAGTACGAGCCGCAGGTGTTGTAATGGAACCCGCTGCCGTAATGACCGGCGGAACATTATCGCTGGTGGCGATGGTTCCCGTCACTCGGCCGATGCTCACCCACAGGGTCGTTGAATCCACAATATTGGAACTGCCTCGCATGTCTTCGTAGTTGGCCGCATAAGGAGCAGTGCCAACACGCTCCGCCCAACCGACCAGGAAGTACAGCGTGCTGCTGGCGGGGCCTTCGATGTTTCCAATGAAGACCTGTTTGACTCCGCCGCCGGGAGCAAACATCACCACGATTTTGTCGGCCCCATTGTCTTGCATGACATTAGACGTATCGAGCCCGACGCCAAACTCTTGCCCGTACGACAGCTGATAGTTGGGGGCGGTAATTGCTTGTGGCTGAAAGCCCCAGTTGGTCATATCGCCCAGGCCCATACCGCTGTAGCCCATGTCAATCGCGACCCCCTTGGGAAGCTCACGATAGGCACCTACCTTGCGAGGGCGACGCGTTACTTGGAACGTCGACCAGCGCCAGGGAGCTTGCAAGTTGCTGGAAAGTGGCGTGCCATCAACCACCAGGTAAATCCGAGCCTTGTAGCGAATGCAGTTATAGGTGTGGCCACGATAACCAAAGCGGACCGAAAAGGGCTCTAGTGCGTAAACCGAGCCATTGTTGGCCGTCTGATCGAGAATGGTGAACAGTCCGACGTTTGAGCCGACATCGATCTCGATCCAGGTGCGTGGATTGCCGTTGCCATCGTAAATGAGCCGCTGCGGAATGTTGGTATCTGTCGCAATGCTGGGATCAACGGCGGTTGAAAGCATTTGCTTCACCCCCTGCGAAAGATCCGAGGGATCTTGGGGAGCCAGCGAGATCGTTGCGCCAATCGTATCACCAGCGTAGGTCTGCGGCACTTCGCAGAGGGCCATCCGCGTGCATTGACGATACTGGGCACCAGGCACCAGGAAGCTTTCCATCCAAACGCCGCAAGGACGACCGGTAGAGGCCGCACGAGCACGGGCCTGCGCAAAGAAGGCGCTAACTTGCCGCGAACCTTCACGCAGTTTGCTGTCTTGCAAGCTGTTCTTGAGCTGAGGGAGCGCGATGGCCGCCATCAGCACCATGATCGCCACAACGATCAGCAATTCCACCAGAGAAAAGGCCGCCCGACGGCCACGAAGACAATGCCGTGCCATGCGCTAGTTCCCCTTCAAATCGTGATTGGTGATGTTGTCAGAAAAGTTCAGGGACCCATCGCCATTAGCATCCAGTGGCGTGCCGATGTAGTCGCCAATGGGAGCTCCCGAGCGATCGCGGAAGTACGGATCATTGGGGTTTGCCAGCGTCGCATAGACGATTGTGCCGCTGTTGATATCAAACAGTTTGTCAGGACCGGCCGAGAAGATCAGCGGGCGAAGTGCAAAGGGCTGGAAAGGATCGGCAGGGTTCTCGTTGACCGAGTAACGGCCATCCACCTTGAGCGGGTCGAGTGGATCGGGGTTCTCTTTCGAGTCCCGATTTTGAATCGAGACGATTTGATTACCGCTGGGGTTGGTCGGCGTGTAGCCTGGTGCCCAGCGTAAAAACGAGATCGGAGTTCCCCAGCCATCGAGGATTTCTTTCATCCCATCGCCGTCGACATCCCCCACCTCGGTCGAACCAAACCATTCGAGGGCACTCTTGTCGCCGTCACGCATCGTGGAGACTTGCAAATAAAGGCATTCCGCCCCTTCATGCTGTGCCGTCCAGCTTGACCAGTTCAAGCTTCCTTCCGCAACGCCCACTTGGCCAGACGCACGACGAAATGCATCCAAGTAGGTGCGACGCAGCGAAGGATTGCTGGTTGGGATGTTGCCGCCGTAAGCTGCAAAGCCAATACCCGAGGCACCATAAGAGATGTCGGTGATCCGTTCGGGCATTTCCATCCGTTGCAACTGATGTAGGGCCAGCAAGCGAATCTCGGCCGCACCGTAGTTGTAAATACCGACGTAGTTGCCACCGATGTTCGTGTCGTAGGTGATCGACTCGCCACCGTCATAATGCCCATTCAAGTTCGCATCGGTATAGCGATCACCGCGAAGTGGCATCGTCGTTGGGATACGAATTGCCAAAGCGCGAGTGCGATAGCCATCCCAGCGTTCGAGCAGTAGGGTATCGAGCTTGCGGATGATGGCTTCGGTGCGCTGTTGCTTGGCGGAAGCGGAGGCACGTTCATACGCCATGGCCGCCATCGCGCTTAGCAGCGACAGGATCATCATCACCATCAGCAATTCGGTCAGCGTGAAACCGCCCCGCTTGCTGGTTTGTGCTTGTCGATCATTCATAACGCTTGCCTTCACTCTGCATGGTGACGTGTTACCACGCCACTTAAATCCCACACCACAACCGCTAAACCCTAAAATCGAACGTCACCAGAAAACCTTATTGTGGAATCAAAAACTTCAGACGTCTGCCGTCGCTGAAGTTGGTAATGTTGTCCATGTCTTCATCGGTGTAGCCCAAGCTATTGGGGAACACACGCTGATTAGCGGTGGGAATGCCTGCCATGTTGTAGGTGACATCCTTCGCAGCACCAAAATCGCCATCTTGCCCGGCACAGATGATTTGAAACGACGTTGGCCGCATGAACTTGCCCGAGACATCAAAGTAGGGCTGAATCCGAGGGCCACTAGCACCCACCTGTGTGGTCGCAGCGAAGTTAATCGAAGTGTGCAAGCGATAGGTTCGGCTATCCAAGTAGACGAAAGGGGTTCCCTTGGCATAGCCTGCATCGAATGCAGGAAAGCCATCACCATCGACATCGCTCAAGCGACGAGCATCGAAATCGCGGTAGACCTTGCGAGGGCCATCGGCCCGGAAGGGGTTTGTCTTATCGGTCGACAGCTTTGAAAGCCACATGACCAAGGCTTCATCTTGCGAGATCTCTTTACCGCTGGCCTTCATGTTGACCAGGATGTCGTAGAAGGCATCCTTGGTGGCCTTGGACATATTGGGGAAGCACTTGCGGAAGTGCTGCTCGCAAGCGGTGTAATAGCGATTGGCTGCGCTGTAGTCTTCGCCGAAGCTAGGAGGATAGTCCCCCATCTCCAAGCGGTAGGCTTCAATCGCTTGCTCCAACTGGGCGATTTCCAGCGCCATACGAGCGTCACGCGCCGAGGTTAACGCACGCATCGCCACCGGCGTGAGAAGTGCCGCCAAGATGGTGATGATGGCAATGACCACCAGGATTTCCACCAAGGTAAAGCCGCCGCTGCGAGCTTGTCGGCCACGATTTTGCCTGTTAGTGATCATAAATAAGCCTCATCCAAAAACCAAAAGCCCGATTGCTATTCCAAAACCGCTGATGTCTTACACCGGTCGAACGATTGCCGGCCGAGGAGAAGTCTTCCCCGCCGTCTCGACCTTTTTCCCACGCGTCCCAACTTGCGATGGGACACGTAGCCGATTTGCCGTTATTGAACTTTCCGACTAGCCGCCGCCACCGCCGCTGAGGCCCTGGATGAGCGAAATCAGAGGCAAGAAGAGGCTGATCACGATAAAGCCGACCGCACCACCGAGGAACACGATCAGGAGCGGTTCAATCAGCTTCATCAAACCATCGGTGAGCGTCGTCACTTCTTCGTCGAATACGTCGGCCACCTTGTAAAGCATGGTGTCGAGTTCGCCGGTCTCTTCACCGACGTCCACCATGTTCACCACGAGGTCGTCCACAATCCGGCCGTTCATCTTCATCAGATAAAAGAGCAAGCCGCAAACGCCCGCGATACCGGTTAGCATGGCCATGTTGTCATAGCCGAGCTTGCTTCCGACGTTAGGCAGAACGGTGATTACCGCCGGCACAAACGCCCCGGTGAAGAACCACAGGAACGCCGCCACCGGATGAAAGCCAGGACGGGCGTTTTGTCCCAAAGGACGGGCGATCGTTTCACCTTCGCGAATGGCTTCTGCCACCTTGCCATAGATCCGTTCGAACATGGCGTTACCCGCCGTCTCACGCGTGATCGTCAAGGCTTCCAAAATAGGTACACCGCTGGTGACCAGCGTACCGAGGGTCCGCGTGGTGCGGGCCATCGTATTCTTTTCAATGAGCATCCCCATGATCGGCAGCTTGAGCATGTACATGTCCCAGCCCATGCGACCATGTTTGAACTTGCGAATGAGCATTACAAACAGCCACAAGCAAACCGGGATCATCGGGATGGAGAACCAGCCGTACTGAACGATCCAGCGAGACAGGTTGACCAGAAGCACCGTCATCGCCGGCAGCTTCAGACCGAATTCGGTGAACATCTTGTCGAACACCGGCACGATCTTGAGCATGATGAAGATCAAAATACCGACGGCGACGAGCACGACCACCACCGGGTAGATCATAGCGCCTTTGACTTTGCGTTTGAGCGACTCGGACCGATCCAAGAACTCGCTAAGACGACGCAAAATCACTTCGAGTGCACCGCCCGCTTCACCGGCCTTGATCATGTTCACATACAAGCGGCTGAAAACCTTGGGCGATTTCGCCATCGACTCGGACAAGGTCGAACCACCTTCGATCTCGTCCGCCACATCCCCCAGCGCATTTTTGAGGCGCCCGGCCGGATATTGGCCTTCGAGAATCCGCAAGCTTCGTAGAATCGGCAGGCCTGCATCCTGAAGGATGGAGAGCTGCTTGGTGAACATGGCCAGCATCTTGCTGCTGGCACCACCAATGGCAAAACCACGCTTTTTCTTTTTGCCACCGGTACGTGTGTTCGTAGCAGTCCGCTTGAGGACAATCTTCGTGACGTAATAGCCCATCTGCCGAATAGTGGCCTGGGCCTCTTCTTCGGACTGCGCATCGATCTGGTCGCGGATTTCCTGACCAGTCGCGTCCATCGCTTCAAATTGATAGGTAGGCATTGCTTCTATCCTTACATCACACCGACAAAGAACTCAGACCGCTATAAACCCGACACAAACCAACCGCACGGCATTATGCCTCAGTAATCGTTTCGCGAATGACTTCGTCAATCGTCGTCACCCCTTCAAATGCGAAGGACATCCCTGCATCACGCAGCGACACCATGCCGAAACCACGAGCGGCATCACGCAGCTCATCGATCGAGGCATTTCGCATCACCATTTCTCGTAGGGAATCGTTCATAATCATCAGCTCAAACAAGCCAACGCGTCCCTTGTAGCCCGTGTTGTTGCAAACTTCGCAACCCTTGCCACGGAAGAACTGGCGCCCTTGCATTTCGGACGCCTTCATGCCGATTTCCACCAGCACTTCATCACCGGGATCGTAGCCTTCACGGCACTGGCTGCAAACGCGACGAACCAGACGCTGGGCCAAGATCGCCTCGACCGTGGCCGTGATCAAAAACGTGGGAATGCCCATGTCTTTCATACGCGTCACGGTACTGGCGGCATCATTGGTGTGTAGCGTGCTAAACACCATGTGCCCGGTCAGCGAAGCTTGCACCGCAATTTGAGCCGTCTCCAGATCGCGGATCTCACCCACCAGGATCACGTCGGGATCTTGGCGAAGGATCGCACGCAAGCAGGAGGCAAACGTAACGCCAATTTCATGGTCGATCGGGATCTGCACGATCCCTTCAATGTCATACTCCACCGGGTCTTCGGTGGTGATGAGCTTGTCTTCCATCCGGTTCAGTTCGCTGAGCGCGGAATAAAGCGTCGTCGTCTTGCCCGAGCCCGTTGGCCCCGTCACCAGCACAATGCCGTTGGGACGATCGATCACTTCGCGGAAGAGCTTCATCGTGGGTGCATCCATACCCACCTTATTCAAGTTCAGCGACACCACCGAGCGATCGAGTACCCGCATAACGACGCTTTCACCAAACATGGTGGGAAGCACGCTCACGCGGAGGTCGACCGGGTGACCACCGACCGTCAATTCAATACGACCATCTTGCGGCAGACGACGTTCGGCAATGTCGAGGTTTGCCATAACCTTGATACGCGTCGTAATGGCAAACGCCAAGTGACGTGGCGGCGGCACCATTTCAAACAGAACGCCGTCCGCCTTAATGCGGATGCGGAATTCGTCTTCAAACGGTTCAAAGTGAATATCGCTCGCATGGTCCTTGATCGCCAGCAGCAGCACCATGTTCAAAAGCTTGCGAACCGGCGCGCTATCGGCCAAGGCCTCAACTTCCGCCAATTCCATCGGCTTGCCAGCCTCTAGCTCGGCCAGCTTGCGCTTCATCTCGGGGTTGTCATCCATCTCTTCGATGATGCCCTGGATGGTGTCCTTGTCGGAGTTGTAATTCCGATCCAGACACTTGCGCAAATCGGTTTCGGTCGCGATGACAACGCGAACATCCATCCCCAAGAGCGAGCGAAGCTCATCCTGGATCATGATGTTTTGCGGATCACAGGTGGCGACCGTTAGACGGTTACCATCTAGGGCCACAGGCACCACGCGATAAAGCTGGGCCATCGATTCCGAGATGCTGCGGAGAATCTCTTGGGTGAAATTCACATCACCCAGCTCCACCACCTGCATACCCATCTGTTCGGAGAGCGCTTGCACCAGCTGCTCTTCGTTGATCATGTTCATTTCTAGGGCGATTTTGCCAAGCAGGGTCCCTGGGCGGGTCACCTGCTCTTCAAGCAGGAGCTCCAGCTGTTCGTCTGTGATGAACCCCAGATCGACCAAAATCTGACCAATTCGACGCATTGCCATGGCAACGTTTTCCTGTCTTACTTCCGTCCGACTTTATCTACACCCTGCTGCTTCAACCTCGCCTTTTTCTGCCCACTGCCGATTAATGCAGCGGCCGCTTCCCTCCGGGACCGGAGTCTTCTTGCGGCTGCTGTTCCATGATTCCGTTTTGATAGTTCACAATGCGCTTCGCCAAGTCGTCTTGGTTTTGGGCCTTAGCCAAGATGTCTTCCAGCGTGCACTTCTGCTCGTTCCAGAGGCGGAAGAGTGCATCATCCATCAGCTGCATGCCGAACTTGGCACCGGTTTGAATCGCCGAGTTGATACGGAACGTCTTGTTTTCACGAATCAAGTTCGCAATACCAGAGTTCACGATCAAGATTTCGTAAGCGGCACAGCGGCCACCACCGATTTTGGGAATCAGCGACTGAGCCACAACACCCACGATCGACGTGGAGAGCTGCGTACGGATCTGATCCTGCAAGTTACCGGGGAACGCGTCGATAATACGGTTGATCGTTCCTTGGGCGCTGTTGGTGTGCAGCGTTCCGAACACCATGTGACCCGTTTCGGCAGCACTGATCGCCGCTTCAATCGTTTCCAAGTCACGCATTTCGCCGACGAGGATCACGTCAGGATCTTGGCGGAGTGCACGGCGAATCGCTTCCGAGAAGCTGGGCACATCCACGCCAATCTCACGCTGATTGATCGTCGACTTCTTGTGATAGTGGAAGAACTCGATCGGATCTTCGATCGTAATGATATGGTGATCGACGTTCTCGTTGATGTAGTTCACCAAGCTGGCCAGCGTGGTACTTTTGCCCGAACCGGTTGGACCTGTTACCAGGAACAAACCACGCGGACGAAGCACCAGCTTGACCACCACGTCGGGCAGGCCGAGCTGCTGCGGCGTGAGCATGCTGGTCGGAATTTGACGCAGCACCATCGAGACGTTGCCGCGCTGCTTGAAGATCGACACGCGAAAGCGGGCCAGATCGCCAAACGCAAAACCAAAGTCGGCGCTTCCCCGTTCCTGCAACTCACGCTGCGAACGTTCCGGAGCGATGCTCTTCATCAGCGACTGGGTGTCGTCAGGTTCCAAAACCTTCGTATCAAGCTTCCGCATCCGACCATGCAAGCGAAACACCGGAGGCTGGCCCACGACAATGTGAATATCGCTGGCCCCCTGCTTTACGGCTGCCTGCAGAAGTTTATCAATCAGAATGCTTGCCATAGGTCGACCAACTCATCCTTAGGTAAATCGCGAACTTGCCACTTCAACTCTTGCGAGTTGCAAAATATGCTTCTACTTCTTTTGGGCGAATGCTCAGAAAGGGATTCCTTGCTGAGATTCTTTCGTTCCGATCTGCCAGTACTCGCGATTGCCACGAACGTGGAACTTGAGAGTCATCGCGCGTGCAGCATCCTTTCGACAGCACTCCACGTAAGCATTATTTGCAACGTTTTTCCGAATCTCAAATTTTGAGGTGAAAAAGCGACCTGTACGGTGCAGTTCGTAACGCCCCTTTCCTACTGTCTAAAAATGCTCCAGTCCCCAGTGGGCACCTCAGGCGGAGATACCCACTTCTTCCTTTGGCGTAACTGTGGCAGATAATGCCCCGTTACTTGTTTTGCAGGAGGCCGGCAAAATCTTCCGCCAGCTGCACTTACAGCGAATTTGGGGCGATTTAATACACGCCCCCCTGTAAGTATTGATTCCCCGGAACAGGCCCTAAGCAAATGTGTCTTGCTCGGTCCGCTTGGCGTTGCGGTAAACCTCTTCCAGCACGGTGATCCCCTTCAGCACCTTCAAGATACCGTCAGCGTAAAGCGTTTTCATGCCGAGCTTTATCGCAAGATGACGCAACTCTACCGACGACGAGTTCTTAAAGATTGCCTCGCGGATCTTGGAGCCGATCAACAGCAACTCGAAGATTCCAAGTCGGCCACGGAAACCGCTCTTGTTGCAGTTTGCACAGCCCTTCCCCTTCGCAAAGGTTGCTTTGGCAGCCAGCCGCGCTGAAATCCCTGCATCCTCGAGCACACTCTCCGGCAGCGTGATCGGCTGCTTACAACGGGAACAGTTCACACGAACCAAGCGCTGGGCCAAGATGGCAATCACCGAGCTGGCGACCAGATACCCGGGAACACCCATGTCCGTCATGCGCGTTACAGCACTGGGCGCATCGTTCGTATGTAGAGTACTAAATACCAAGTGTCCAGTCAGAGAGGCTTGAATTCCCATCGAAGCCGTTTCAGAGTCGCGCATCTCACCCACCAAGATGATGTTGGGGGCCTGGCGAAGCATGGCACGAATAACGCGTGCGAAATCGAGCCCGATGCTGTGCCGAATCTCAACCTGGTTGATGCCCGGCAGATAGTATTCCACAGGGTCTTCGGCCGTGATGATCTTCTTATCCGGGCGATTCTGCGAATTGAGGGCCGCGTACAACGTGGTGGTTTTGCCCGAACCGGTCGGTCCCGTCACCAGCACGATACCGTTGGGACGCTTGATCAGCCCCTGGAAGGTATTGAAGTTGTCTTCCGACAAACCGAGCTGGCGAACGCCAACCTTAATGTTGTCCTTATCCAGAAGACGCATAACCACGGATTGGCCGTGGTTGGTCGGAATCACGCTGACGCGAAGATCCAATTCTTTGTCGCCGGCGGTGATCTTGATACGACCGTCCTGCGGGCGACGGCGTTCAGCAATGTCCATCTTGCCAAGAATTTTAATACGAGAAATGATTGACCCTAATAGCCGTCGAGGTGGACTATCCCGTTTGTGCAAAATGCCGTCAATGCGGTACCGAATGCGAACGACGTCTTCAAAGGGTTCGATGTGAATGTCGGACGCCCGCAACTGAACGGCTTCCGAAATCATCAGGTGCACCAGACGCACGATCGGAGCGCTGTTCTCGTCGGAGCCCTCACCAACACCACCCCCTGCCGTAGGGGCCTCTGTTTCCGTAAAGTCGATGGCCGTGTCGGTGAATTCCTGCAGCACGGAGTCCGCCGATTCGCCTTCGAACTGGCTGTAGTACTTATTGATCGCTTCCGAGATCCGCTCGCGAGGGGCGAGGGCGATGTCAATTTTGCGGTTCAGGATGAACCGGAGCTTCTCGACCGTATCGATGTCGTACGGGTCGCTAATGATAACCTTGAGGCTGTCCTCATCTTCCGAAAGGGGCAGCACGGTATTTTCGCGGGCGACCGATTCCGGCACCAATTCGATGACCGATTCAGGAATGGTCACTTCCGTTAAGTCGACGAATTCCCGGCCATGCTCTTGCGCAACGGCCCGCATCACGTCATCCGCCGAGGCATAGCCCAACTTGACGATGCTGGCCGGCAACGATTCGCCAGTCGACTTCGAAACCTGTCTTGCCTCCACCAGTTGGTCTTGGCTAATTAAGCGGCGCCGCAACAAAATCTCGCTGAAATCACCCTTCCGCGCCACCATGGTCATTACACTCCTAATGCCACACAAAGCCAATCAAATCAACGCTTTATCACCAACGATTGCCGTCGTCCACGCACCCACTCGCAACACAAACCTACGCTGAGAAACGGACTTTGGCAGCGGGGTACGGCAGAGGACCAAGATTCTTCGGACCAAGCCGACCTAAAAATCAATCCGCAGCCGACCTAATGGTCGGCTTTTCTCACTCCGTGGCCGTCGGGACAGACCAGAACGGCCCACCGAAGAAACGGCACGGACGACTCTTTGTCATTCTGTGTGAGATTGCCCCCCATTGTCAACAAAATAGGGTGACTTAACGGCCTCAAATGCCAAGAAAACCGATATCACCCGCATGACCGCGTAGCACGGCACGACAGGCCTACTTGGGAGGGGTTTGGGCTAGGGAACGACCTTTGTGCAGAGCCGCCCCGATTCCCATCGCTGAAAGGGGCCTACTTCTTCTCCGAACGAGCCACTTGCCACAGTGCCTGGGCAATGAGGCGTAGAGCATCGGCCCGCTCGTAATCGCCTGCTTCCTCCGCCTTGGCGGCTCGTTCTTCCACCATCCGTGCTGCGGCACGTAGCTCGCCACCACCTTGCGGAGCCTGGACCGCATCTGGCGATTCTGCAGGGATGCTCGGGGGAGGCTCGGCCAAAGCTTCCAAAGTAGCTGGGGACGGAAGCTGAACGGATGCGGGCCCCTCTCCAGCAGCAAAACTGCCGACAGGTGGTAACGAAGGGGACACAATCGAATCCTCCACCGAGGCTGGGGCGACCGCTGAACTGCCCGAGCCTGTCTTGGCCATCTCCTCGGCAACGACGCTTCGCAAAGCATCTTCAAACATTAGCTTCGCTTCGGCATTTTCTTCGGAAGGTAGGCCGTCAGGATGAAGCTGCTTGCCGATTAGGTCGCGAATCGCACGAATATCTTCCACCTTCGCTTCACCAGCAGCGGAAAGCTTGGGGGGCGCAACTGTAGCAGGCGGCGGAGTAAGCTCCGGAAGAGCTTGCGTGGTTTGCGGCTGTGCCGAAGGAGGAACTTGCGTGTACGAGGGAGACTGCAAGGCCGGATCATACGTCGGTCGCAAGTTGAAATCGGGAAGCCCGGGACCAGGATTCACTGGTCCTGAAGGCACAGGGCCGCCACCATAGTAATTCGGTGGAGCCGGCGAGTAAGGATGCTGCCCCAAAGGCTGCATCCAGCCAAACGGTCCCTGTTGGTGATGGCGGCTTTCCCAGCGACGCCCCACAAAAAATCCCATCGCAGCGGCCAGGATGATCGTCACTGGCCAAGCTAATGTCTTCCACTGCATATCACACATCCTTGTGACTATCTGCGGCAAACTTAATTGCCAAATCCTTCATCGGCAGCTGCTTCGGCCTTATCCTTTTTGGCCTCATCTGCCGCCTTGTCACCTGCGTTAATGGCCCGCTTTTCAGCAGCATTCACGGCGGTGGTCATCACGTCAAAGGCCTTCTTCATTTCGGTGCCGATTGGGTTCAGCGTCGTTGTGAGTGGCGGATACTGCGACTTCACTTGTTGGGTGGAGTTATTAATCGTCGAGTTTACCGAATCCACAAGTTCATCATAAACATGATGGAACGCCGAGGCTTCGGATTCCGACAGTGGCGGCAGCTTATCGAGCTTCTTGGCCAAAGCGCGGATCTTTTCGCTGGCCCGGGTAGCTTGCCCCTTGGCAGCCAAGGCCCCCTTCTTGTTGTTGGCTTGTTGCAGGCTTGTCACCACATCCATGCTGCAGCTCAGCAGGTCGCGAATGATACCTTGATGATCTGGCGAGACAATCTCTTTGGCCTTTTGCTGAATGATCGACAAGTTAGGGCCAGAGCCACCCTGCCCTGGAATCCCTGGCGATGCACCACCAGGAATCGAAGCACCGGTTGCCCCCGGCGGCAGCGAAGAGCCGGTTGGAGGAAGCGAAGTTCCCGTAGGGGCCGACGGTCCACCTGGAGGCAGACCATAACCAGGGCCACCGGGAATAGGGCCTACGCTGGTCGGTGCAGTTGGATTGGAGCCAGTCGGAGGCAAACCATAGCCGGGTCCACCTGGAACAGGACCACCCACGCCGGTTGGCGCGGTGGGGTTCGATCCCGTCGGAGGCAGGCCGTAACCCGGGCCACCAGGAATCGGTCCCGTCGCTGTTGGCGCGGAAGAAGTCGTTGGAGGCAAACCGTAGCCTGCTCCGCCCGGCATGGGGCCGGTCGAAGTTGGAGCCGCCGAGCTGGCACCAGGAAGGCCATAGCCGGGAGGCACACCGGTCGAAGCGCCAGGAGTACCGCCGTAGCCAGGCGGAATCGTGGCTGTAGCACCCACAGGAGCTGTACCGCCACCAGGGCCTGTAGGAGGAAGTCCGAAGCCCGAAGGAGCACCGGTTGCAGGTGCTGCCGAAGCACCACCAGGGCCACCGGGAGGCAAACCGTATCCAGCACCACCAGGGACGGCACCGGGTGCACCACCAGGACCGCCTGGGGGCAAGCCATATCCAGCACCACCGGGTGTGGCACCTGGCGCACCACCTGGGATGCTTCCAGGAATTCCTCCGGGCAAAGCACCTGGAGCGCCGGCAGGCGGACTTCCTGCTGGAAATGCAGCTTGAATCTGTGCCGTTAAAACGGCGATGTCAGCTTTTTGCTTACTAACCTTCGCCCGTTGTGCAGCAATTTCGGCTGGGGGAAGATAACCTGTCGCCTCATTCCAACTTAACGAAGCTTCATCACTGCCCGACAAAGCCGATAAAAACTCTGGCACATCTCTTGGTGAAGATGATATAGCAGCTTCTGAAGGCTCGAATTTCCCAATAGCTCCCATCGCCGCGCCCAATCGAGCAGAATAGGGAGCTTCGGCACGCAACTTCTGTTGCTGCGTGAGATTAAGTGCGGCAAGTTCGCTGGCAGCTTCTTTCAATTTCTGGGACGCAATACGCAACTTCGCAGAGCAAGCCGGCATCGACGGATTTGAGCCGAACTCTTTTAAAGCAACATTAATTTCTTCGAAGCCACTGGTGGCCTTAGCCCAAATCGGATCATGCGGAGACTTGCCACATCCCACAAACACCAAGCCAACCACCAACGCACAAGCGATCATGAACGAGCGCATGAATCAACCTCGCAAAATCCAACAAGCAACTAAGGAACCTTACGGAAGCAGTGCCAATTCCACGTTGAATAGTTTCGATGAAGGGACATGCAATCTTGTCTTGGAAAGCATGTACATCCCTCGAACCGCGGCCGCACTTTGGATTCTCCCGCATCTGTGGGGGAATACCAGTCGCAGTTTAGGCGACTTTCTCAAGAAACGCAAACCAAAATGTAATTTTTCGTTGGCACGTTAGGCGGAGTGCACTTCGAATTCGCCCAACGGAAAACAAGCTGCCACTAAACCTCGACATTAGCCTTTTTTTGCAGGACAACGTCGCCTTCCATTGCCTAGCGTTACAACGCAAGCGATGCAGAAGATGTCCCTGGCCGTAGGACTGGCTCCCACCTGCCCCCTCCACTTTCGCCGGCGCACAAAAAAGCCGCCCAAGGTTGGTGGCCTGGGCGGCGAAGCTATTGTTATTTATGGCCTGGTGATCAGGCGGCTAAGTCGCACCGGGGCCCTGCAGGTCCACGGCAAACGACGGACTACCTGCGGTTGGCAACATCGGGGCAAACCTTCGGCATGGTGCGATCTTCGCGCCACAACGGGGATAGATCGAGAAGCCCAGAAAAGCATCCACCGTGCCCGTGTCGCCCGGCAGGATGATGTTGGACTCGCCATAGAGGCTCAGCCAATCATTCAGCGGGACATTGATCGACGCCCCGATGATCGGCGTTATGCCCGTCTGTTCATCAAAGGGCAACACCAGGACGTTCTTAGAATGGCTCGAAGCCATCCCTGCCCAAAACATCGTTTGCGGTCCCGTCTCCCAGGTATGACGCCAGAAGAAGTTCGCTTGGTTGATGCCACGCAAGTGCACGGGGATAATTCCGCCGACAAAGCCATCATCTTGCCGATCGCGCACGGTTCCCCACACGCCGATCTCATTGTATTCATTCAGCTGATAACCAATGCGACCACGCCACTGCGTCAGCAGGAAGTTGTCGTAATAGTTCTCGTTCAAGATGTCATACCCAATTGCCCAGTTGAGCCCGGAATCTCGACGTTGAAAGATGCCGACCGTCGTGAAGAGCTGCTCACGGCCATGCGTTCCATCAATGAACTTCAAGACGCCAACCGCATTTTGGGAATAGTCATATCCCATGCCCACTTGCAGGCCAATGCCTCGATCACGCGAGAGGGCAAACCCGCTGTTAAACGCGATTCGGCCCCCCAGATTGGCATTGATGCCAAGGTCTTGCGGCTGCTTCGCGCCATTGAGTCCCGTAAAGATCGAGAAGTTGTCTTGCCATGTCTCTTCGGCAAGCAGTTCAGACGAGAACGATTCTGCAGGTGCCGCTGGAGGATCGGCAAAGTACGAAGTACTTGTGCCCATCGGAACAATGCCCGAGCCCACCTCGGAACCAACTTCCTGAGTTGTTTCGGGAGGCAACGGAATCTCTAGGGCCTGCGTGCTGCGTGCCACCATCGCCAAGAAACCTGCAACAACGGCAGCGCAGGCATCGATCCTTCGAAAGCCAAAAACCATGATGAATCCATTCATCGAGTCGAGTGAGCTTTAACGTTTTTGTAAGGCTGGCGCCAGTTGCGCCAGGCCGTTAAGTCATAATCGGCTTGTGCGACAATTTCGCATCACAGTTCTGTGAGTAACTGTTCGATTCGCTCGATTTGCGCCTCAGCGCGAGATGCCGGATTGTTTTGATCGCGCCAGATTACCAGCGCGTCAAAATATTCCGGACGAATCGCCGACCCTAAGTCCTTGCGCATGATGTCAAGCACCTTTTCCAGCGGCAATTCCGCGCGATACGGTCGCTTTGCTGTCAGTGCTTCAAAGATATCAGCTACCGCTCAGCAGATTCCCTTGCCAAGGAATTTGCACTTCTTCCAAACGACGATGATAGCCCCTGCCATCGAGTCGTTCATGATGGGCCGCTGCCACATCGGCAATGTTTTTAAAGCTGGGAACCTGTCGCAAGATTTGTTCGGTGTAGTCGGGATGCTTGCGAATCTGAATGAACTCTTCATCCGTAGGACGGCCTGGCTTGTCCAAGATCATATTGGAAACGCCGAGCTTGCCGATGTCATGTAGTAGCCCCGCGCGGCGAATGTCACGCTGCGTTTGTTCGGAATGCCCCAGCACCTTGGCAATTCCCACGGCAATGTCTGCCACGCCTTGCGAATGCTTGTGCGTCCAAGGGCTTTTCGCATCCACCACTTGGGCGAACGCTTCGCAAACACGATCAATGCACGCTTCATCCGCCAATTGAACTTTGTCTTCGGGCTCCCAGCGATTCAGCGTAGCCCTGGGGTTTTCGCCAGCGACTCCCTGCCAGAACTCCACATCATGACGCAAGGCAACAAACGTATCGACCAAGGCCGGGTCAAACCAAGATCCACGGCGCAACTGCGCCACTTCGATGGCAGCTTCCAGTCCCTGCGTAGTGAAAAAGACCTCTACCGTTTGTGCGAGGCATGCAATTCGCGCCAGCAAAGGAATCTCTTCGCCGCGCAAACGATCAGGATGCCCCTGCCCATTCCAGTGTTCATCCAAGTTGCGAATGGCCAGCGCCGTATCTTCTGGCAGTTGCAGCATTCGCGTAATATCAGCCCCACGCTCGCAGCGTGTCTCGACTAGCTTGCGTGCTCCTTCGGTCCCTTCGCGGGCCATCGCAAACATCTGCATCGCCTTTTGCATCGGCGAAGCACCAGGTGCCACATGCGACAGCGAGAACTTGAGGCTCTCCGTCATCTTAGTCCAGTCCACTAACTTCAGGTCGCGCTTCACGCCTCGATCATCGGCCGCAAACAGCCAACACATTTTGGCCGCGTTGCTGGAACAGCCCAAGTCTTTCAGTAGCAAGGCATAAAACAATGACGAGCGATCGACTGCCGGCAGGTCGAGGTGCTCGGCCATGCGCATCCCGATCAAACAGGTGCGGATCGCATGCCCCAGCGGCTGCCCTTCGGTAATGTCCAGCGCCATCGAAAACGCTGAGATGATTTCCGAAAGTCGAATCTCGGAGTTGTCCCACAAAGGCTGGGTCGTATACGCGTCTTTTGTCAGAGTGAACAATTCTGGCATGCCAAATACCTCAACGTGGAACCAAGCGATTGCCCACCATGGGGAAATCAAGGATGGGAGCTGTTTGCGCAGACCTCCCGCTGTAACCGTAGGTCACACTTTGGTGTAGCGCCGAGATATGCGAAGAAATAACCTAGCCAAGGATTGGTTCATGGCCCCATTCAACAAAAAAGGCCTCGTGGAATGCTCCACAACGCCTTCAATTTGTGCTATTTCTCGAAACGCCCATCGGGCATTCCGCAGTCCCTTAAGCAGCTTCACGCGGCAAGCGGGTCACCTGAACCGATGAGCGTAAGAAGCCCGTTCGACCCAGCACATGCGGCAGGCCAATGAACATGGCTGCCACTCCTAAACGCATGACGCTCGACAATCCAAACAGGAAGAGATAAGCCTCGTGCGATTGTCCGGCCAGTCGCAAAATGGCGGCGCCGATCAGGCCCCCCATCACCATCGCAGCGGCATTACCCCAGTTATAAATCGTCAGCAGGCTCGTCCGATCTGTGCGCGGAATCGCTTCCAGGAACATCAGCACCATCGCCAGCTCAAAGCCGGCCCAAGTGATTCCCGAAAGGACCTGCACGCCTAAACAAAACAGGAACTCCCCCGTAAACTGCCAATCAAAGGCGCCCGTTCCAAAGTTGAGGTTCAGCGAGAATACATAGTGCTCAAACGAGTCACCAATAATCCAAAGCGCCGAGATCGGCACAATCGCCACCGCGCTGGCCACCATCAATCGTTTGCTGCTAGTCGCCCGTGCATATCGGCCCCAAAACGGAGCTGCAACCATCTTGGCGACAAAGCATGTGCCCATCAAAACCAAGAAGCTAAAGTACTTCAGCTCATCATGGGCCAGCAGATCGCTTAGCATGTACGGAACAAAGTACGGACCAGAAATCTGTACGACCGTTTGAATCGCAAGCAAGAACCAAACCAGCTGGATCGCGCTGCGTGCTGCTGGGTTATGCCACAAGCCTTGAATGCCAAACGTCCGCTCGACAATGCGCTTGTTGTTGCCACGCGCTTGGTGACGAGCAAGAGCGCGGGCCGAGACCAATCGACATGCGGCCGCAATGCAGAAGATCGTCACAAAGGCGGGGACCAAATACCCACTTCCCTTGCCCCACTGTAGCGCCAGCCCACCCAGCACAAAGCCGGCCAAAATGCCCAGCTGGCTAAACCGAGCTCGCAGCGAAAAATATTGGGTCCGCACACGTCGCGGAATGACTTCTTCAATCCAAGTATTCCAGGCAGGGCTCGCCGCTTGACCAGCGCCCCAGTACAGCGTCACCGCCATAAAGACCATGGCCGCAGCCCCCCACCCCGAAAACAGGGCCGACAGGGGAAGCAGCAAAACGCCGACCCCCTGCAGGACGGAGAGCCAAACAATCCATTTCTGATGCGATCCCAGCCGCTTCACCATCCAGGGAGCACCCAGCTGAAAACTGGCACCCACCAACATGGGGAGGGTCGCTATCAGGCCCGCAAAAATTTGGCCCGCACCGACGGTCAAGGCAAATGCCGAGAAATAGTTCTCGCCCATGCCGACCATCACGTTGAAGAAGAGGGCGTCGGTCGTGCTTTCGCGCAGGTTCTTCCGCGATGAAAACGCCTTAAACGGCTTGTCTGCCGGGACTTGCGTGCTTTTTACGGCAGCCGAATCCAAGGCAGGCTTTTGTTCTCGCTGATCTGGCAAAATTCTCGAAACGACCACGCTCATGGCAACCTGACAACATTCAGTTAAACTATCAAACGTGCTTACGGTACATCTCTTAGAGGAGCAGGCTTCTTTAGCAATCACGGCTTTTACGGGCAACCTCGAAAAACCATACGCCAGCTCAAACAGATAAGCAAGTTTGGATAATACCGGTCGTGGTCGGTTCTTGGCGACTTTACATCGCTTCGGTCAGGCCGCACCGGTTTTTTTCGTTGCTTCATCCCTGTAAGGCAGACGTTTGGCGGGTACCCGTTATTCCCGATTTTTGCTCGATTCGCCCCTCTGGGGAAAAGTCCCGACTCGCACCAACAAGGTTCACGATTTTTGTACGATTTTGATTCTGGCCTACGAGGCTGCCTCTCGCGTGAGATGGCTGATCCGCCTGGGTAGCCCGGTCAAAGGTTTCTTTTTGCAATAGCCCGCAGTTTGCAATCTGTCACATCGACAACGCAGCTCGCTATAGAATTTTCGCCATGAACGCTACTGCTTCTACACTCGAAAAGCCCGCAACGACACTCGACAAATCGGGAGAGCGCGTCCAGCGGATGTTTGGAGAGATCGCCGACAACTACGATCTCATGAATCATTTGCTTTCCATGAATGTGGATCGCTATTGGCGTTGGTGGACAGTTCGTCAATTGAAACCGCAAGGGACAACGCCCATCCTCGACATGTGTACAGGCACCGGCGACCTGGCCCTCGCCTTCCATTCGTACATGAAAGGGAGCGCACCAATCACAGCGGCGGACTTTTGTCCCGAGATGCTCGCTATTGGTGAAAAGAAGAAGATTAAGCGCGGCATCAGCGACAAGATCACCTTCGTCCAAGCCGATGCACAGCAGCTTCCCTTTGCCGACGACATGTTTCAGATCGTATCGGTCGCCTTTGGTCTGCGGAATGTGGCCGACACCGACAAAGGCCTGCGGGAGATGACTCGCGTTTGCAAACCGGGCGGCAAAGTAGCCGTCCTCGAATTCTCAACGCCGACTTGGCAACCGTTCAAAGGGTTTTACGGCTGGTACTTTCGCAACGTACTGCCACGCGTAGGCCAATTCTTCGCCAAGAATAATTCCAGCGCCTACAACTATCTTCCAGAAAGTGTTGGCCAGTTCCCCCAAGGCAAAGCACTTTGCAAACGGATGCATGATGCGGGACTTACCCAGACGGAATTCCATCCGCTGACGTTTGGAATTGCCACGCTGTACATCGGCGTTAAGCCTTTCTCTCCGAAGTAATTGGCGAAGCCTCGCGCGTCTTGAGAAAGGTGGGATCGATGCCTGGACCAATTGTTGTTGCGATCACCGGTGCTCAGCGGTGCCGTCTATGCGGTACGCCTGCTGGAGGTGCTGCACCGATCGGGACACGATGTCCACCTGATGATTAGCCCCAGCGGCAAGGCCGTCTTCAAGCAGGAACTCAACATCGATCTATCGCTCGATCACTTTGATCCGAGCCCCCTGCTGCTTGGGCTGAGTCACTATTTGAAAGACGCTGCCCCGATTGCTTCTCCAGCGGGGACGCATGCGGGCAAGCTGACCTACCATCACCACGGCGACTTCATGGCCCCTGTGGCCAGTGGTTCGTTTTTGACCTCGGGCATGGTGGTCTGCCCCTGCTCAGGCAGCACGCTCAGCGGCATTGCCCACGGCAGTAGCAGCAACCTGATCCAGCGCGCTGCCGATGTACACATGAAGGAACATCGACGCCTGATTTTAGTGCCGCGTGAAACTCCGCTTTCGACCATCCAGCTAGACAACATGCACAAAGTCGCGGCTGCCGGCGCGGTTGTCTTGCCAGCGATGCCCGGCTGGTATCATGGCGTCCGTTCGTTGTCGGATTTGGTGGACTTTGTCGTCGCCCGGATTCTCGACCAACTCCAAATTTCGCACACGCTGATGAAGCGCTGGGGCTCAGAAACCAATTCCTAACTTTCCAAGCATCGCGCGACTCGCACTTTTCGTTTAGGCCCAAGTAGACATGTGGAAGCAAGTTCAGCATCTGCTCGAAATGATTCGCTTCAGCCATACGCTGTTTGCGTTGCCGTTTGCCATGCTGGCCGCGGTGATGGCCTGGACGACGCCCGTTCCTGCTGCTTTGGCTGATACGATCAAGGTTGGCTTTCGCTGGGAGCATCTGTTAGGGATCTTGATCTGCATGGTCGGCGCACGCAGCGCGGCCATGGCCTTCAACCGATTGGTCGATCAAAAGTTTGACTCCCAGAACCCACGCACCAAGATGCGACATTTGCCTGCGGGACTGCTATCCACGGCCAGCGTCGTGATCTTTACGCTGGCGATGTCGGCGCTGTTTGTGGCAGGGACGGTTTTGTTCTTGCCGAATCGTTTGCCCCTCTACCTGTCACTTCCCGTCTTGGCAATCTTGCTCGCATATAGCTACACCAAACGCTTCACAAGCCTCGCCCATTTTTGGCTGGGCCTATCGCTGATGCTGGCTCCCGTTTCTGCCTGGATCGCTTTGCGAGGCGAGATCCTATTAACCGATCCCACCGATCTTCTTCCGGCAGCGCTTTTGGGACTGGCCGTCCTCACCTGGGTCTCAGGCTTTGACATCATCTACGCTTGCCAAGATGCCGACTACGATCGCTCGGCCAAATTACGAAGCGTGCCAGCCTGGCTAGGCATTCAGGGTGCGCTGCGACTGGCGGCGGGCTGTCACTTGTTAACGCTGGTGATCTTTGCCCTGCTGCCGTTTGCCTGCCCGCAAGTCAAACTGGCCTGGGTCTATGGCATTGCTGTCACGCTGGTGGCGTGCCTTCTGATCTACGAGCATTTGCTGGTCAAGCCCGGCGATCTATCTCGCGTGAACGTCGCCTTCTTCAACATCAACGTGATCATCAGCGTTGGCCTGTTTATTGCCGCTTCGATTGATCTGCTGCGGGCGAGCATTGGGGCGTAGGTGATGACAAAGTATACGGCGCGACCTCCAATGGCCTACGGCCACACCGGTTCAAGAACCGGTGCTACCCGCTGAAAAAGAAAACTAGCCGTGCCTATTCAAATAAGCAACAAGTTATTGCGAGCAGAGCTAGAGTCGATTGGATGGTTCCCCGGACGCCAAATTGACATAGCACCTTGGCTTAAGATCTTGAACGATAAGGGGTTTCAATCGTTTGATAAAGCGGTAGCTTTGCTATCAGAGCTTGGGGGCCTGGAATACGAAGGCGACGAGGACCAAGGTCGGTGCCAAGTTGTTTTTGATCCCAGGTCTGAGCTGAGGCAATCTGTCACTCGATGGGAATTATCAACTGGGTGCAAATACTTTCCACTTGGCGTAGTAGACAATCATTCCACTTTGTGGATTGGCAATGATGGATCGTGGAATTTGTCTAGCATCCCCTTTTTTCGAATTGGCAAGACGGATGAAGAGGGCTTGTTACGTCTTTTTTTGGGTATCGGCAAATTCGAAGAATTCCCTTTCCAACCTTGAATTGCCAGCAGAATAAGCAGGTGAGTTATGAGGAGTCACCAACGTGGTTGATTTCATCGATAGCCCAATCGTCAACGAGAATGAGCGTGCATCACGAGTGGGGCATTCGATCGAATCAAGATCATCAGCGTTGGCCTGTTATTACCGCTTCGATTGATTTGCTGTGAGCGAGCTTTGGGGCATAGGCCTTTACGAACGAATAGTAATATCCTGTTAGGCGTGACCTCCCCTGGCCTGCGGCCTTGCCATGTGAGAAACCGACGACTGCAACTCGCCTGCATCTTTTTGTTCGTCAGGACACTTCGGGAGTGAGTCCGTTGATTGCTTCATCGAGAGATGGCCAACCGGGACGGTCGCCATGTCTTTCAAGTAGGCATTCAACATTCCAGAGACATTGCTGTTCAGCAGAATTCTCGACGGTCAGTTTACCCGATGTAGAGTATCGATGCAAAATCGAATCGAGCAAAACATCCTCTGCGGGCGTCATGTCAATTGTTGCGACGTTCGGTTTTTGTTCAATTGAGGCGTTCGTGGAAGAACGAAGCAGAAGCGCCCATGACCGGAGTACTTCGCGAGCGACCTCAGTGTTGCCGTGTATCGGCAGCTCATTGATCACTAGACGAACAACGCAGCGTCGAATCTCCTCAAGGAAATAATCGCCATAATGCCGAATGACGAAATGGTCCCATTCGCAAGTACTCCCTTGACCGTCGGCATATCGATCGAGGAAGTTAGCAAACGCTTCCCGCGTGATTACGGCAAATCGGTCGTACGTAGACAAGCGGCTTATCCATCCTTCCTGGCGAATGGTACCGTTCACCCAGCCCGCGCGATGAAGGTTTCCATTTCAAATGCACCCGATCGCAGGCTTGGGTGCAACGGTTAGTTATGTGCCTTCCTCAAACTGACCAATTTGTACACGCGTCGCTCCCATTTGACCAATCGCATCGAGTAATTCCTCGAACGATTCGACGGGAGCCGTGCCAAGGTCGATCGACAACTGCGAGTGGTCGTTCTCATATTCAGGATCGGACAGAAAGTGAACGCCGCCGAGCAACTCATCATCTGCGGGATCATTCTCTTGGAACCAACCGATGAACCAGTCGCGAATCGGTGTCCAATCAGCGTCGGTTTTCAATCCGAAGATCCGTAATTGCATCCAATTCCATTGAAACGGATGTAAATCAACATTGAGGTTGTTCTCTGGCCAATCAAATGCGATAGGTTCGAACGACAGCATTCCATCAGTGTCGATCTGGACTGAATCGGACACAGCGCCATCACGGATTACGAGCAAATCGCCGCGCGATGGAAGTGCAAGTTCGCCTTCAATGACGACCTCACCATTTGCATCGCAGAATGCGGGCTCGTGCGTGAGCGTTACACCATCAGCGTTGGAGTGCTCGTTGATCGCTTCAATGAAACGACTGACGTAGTAGTCGCGGATTTGGTCAAGGAGTTGTCCAAGCATCGAGGAGTCTCCGGGAACATAACGATGGCGGTAACGGGGCCGCCGCCAAAAAAACAAATCTGTGATTTCAAAACCCACGTCAACGGCGGCTTCCGTTCACCGCATTGTTCGCTGGCTTTATCTCATTGTACTACGCGATCCATCAAAGACATTTGGCCCACGTTCCCATCGTGTAGCAAAACGATTCAGATCCCAGAATTCAATTACTCGAACGGAATCGGTGATTGGCCAGACGCCTATTTCCGAGCGGGAAAAGAATTCGTGAATGAAATAGTCACGCAAGTCGCAGCCGTAGTAAATGATATCTGTTTGATGAACCGAGAATACTGGATTGCCAGCGAGAGTCGGACGATCTGGAATCATTCGATGAGCATAAACAGGAATTAGTTTCGGCGCACCGACTACCAATTGGCGAACAATAGCTTTTGCATGACTCAATTCATCCGGCCGCTTGCCCCATTCGGGAAGCCAAAAGCCATTCTGCTCCACATCAAATAGAATGCCCTCCACTGGAAGTTCAAGCCACGATCGAAGATCGTCACGATTGCCATTTCGCCAATCGGGAAAACGGCCTGACACTGGTAGAGCACATTTCAAGAATGAGCGAAGATCGTCAGGAAAACGAATACCAAATTCAGATTCACACGCAGTCAACTCGGCATCTGTCAGGCCATTGTCACATTCAACGTTATGCTCGTTTCTAAGGACGTCGATGATCGTGTGCCAGTGTGAGGACATGTTTTCTGCCAGCGAGCGATAAGGATAAACTGCCGGGGCCGCCTGCAAGACCTTCATGCCGCGCGAAACCAGTATGGCGGCCCGGTCAGCTTCTTCCGATGGTTAGGCATATTTTTCTCCCCAGTTGATCTCGCCCACACTGGCGAGGAAGCGATCCAGGTCAGACTGCTCGGAAAAATACCACTCGCAAAATCCAAAATCATAGTCGGTCTTCCCCCAAAAATACCAAATCCACTTGCCAGTGTGTGAATGGGGCTCAGGAACGCTACACGCAGGGTAATGAGAATGGCGCTGGAGACAATCGCCATCGCTAGGACCGAAGTGCTGCCAACACCAACGATTCGCAAAGTCCAACTCCGGAAAAGAAACCTGCAATGTGACCGGGTATGGAAACTGCGATAATCTGCTCGCGCGCTCGCGCTCCGCTTCGCCCTGGAACTCTGGTAAACAGTCCTCGGCAAGATACGCTTCAAAGCTCGACAGGATGACGGTTCGATGGCTCATCGCAATGGCGCTGTGTATATGCCTAACGACCAAGATAACCCGGTTGCGGCCAAGTGACTTTGATTTGAGTAAACGCCCGATCCGCCGCTCGGGTTGACCGCCTGGTTCTGTCACGTTCCGTTATGTCTACATTTGAATGTGACACGGTCGACAGATTCCTATGCCCCAATCTACCGCAGTATTCAGTTGCCCGCCACAGACAGGGCAATGTGTGGGATCGGCGTCATCTGCATCGTGAAAGTACCAGAATCGCGTCGGCAGGCGGATCGACATTGCGATCGCCAATTCCCGTGCTTGCTGGTTGATCTGGCCGCACGGGTCAAGGAGTTTCTGTTTCGCGTAGTCCTCGTATTCTCCAAAGTCGAGCCACAGGCGGTACAGGGCACTCGCCACGGAATACCATCCAGCTATCGATTCGACCTCATTGTCTGTCAACTGCAGGCGTTCAGGGTCAACTTCACAACGGCAAGACGCACAATGGATCGGGTTGTCAGTCAGCAGGTCAACGAGTAACAATTCGGTCAGCGTCTCGCATTGACACGCCTCGATTGCCGTCCACGGTCGCAACTTGTCATACGTCGTCATGGCTTGGTTACCTCCCCTTTTCTGGAAAGACCGTCTACCATTTTCAGTAAAGTCGGTATCCGATGTTCGCCGGCCATAGATTTTATGTGATCGGCGGCGCATTGGTAGTCAATGCCGATTGATGTGACAAACAACGGCCGCTCACTGCCACCACGCAATAGTTCGATGGCGTGACTGGTGTCGCGATATCGGTTTTTGGCAACGCCGATCACGACGGATTCGGCAGGAAGTAGATCTTGAAGATAAACACCCAAGCCAGGGGACCGATCTTCCGAGAGATGACAGTACGCGTCGATTACGTAGTAACGAACCGGATACGTGATCAAAGGAAGCAATTCACGCAAGGGTTTTAATTCACGTTCGTAGAAACGACCCGGTCGATAATCACCAACATCGTTCACCTTGACAATGCACTGATCGACGGAGGTTTCATCGTCCCATCCATGAAAAACGATTGCAGCGGCAAGCGCAGAATGGTCGTCGTAATGGACATCCAGGCACGCGATCATCGAATTCGGCCATCAAGGAAGTGAACCGGATGTCCGGCAATCAACGCATCGAGACACGATTCGATCCACGTAGCGAAATCCTCGTACTCAACAAAATAAGGCGGGTTCAACGCATGATCACCCCATGAGAAAATGCGCCCACGATAGTCGCCATTCATGATCAGTGAATAGAAAAGGCCACAGCCAATCTCTGCGACAGCGATAGTGCCATACATGGGATCCCACTCGCCACTGTCCCATTTCGATTCCCAATCCGGAATGCCGAGGTGTTCAAGCCATTTTTCCCCGTGGTTCACAGCTTCGGGAGTAAGTAAACATTGCGAATTTGCCCGTTTAGCATCAACATCTGTCCAATAACAATCGGCCCAACGATTCAACGGAACAAGCCGGCAGGGTTCAATTCCACCGTTGCAGCAAGTGAGAAGGAAATCACGGTAGTCGCTTGGGAGCGCGAGGCCCGCTTGAACCTCGAAGCGTTCAAGTTCGTCCAACTCGATAGGGGCTTTCACGGGCAGTCGTGCGCGGCGGATCTTGTCGAGCAGTTTTTTCAAGAAGCAGCCTTTGGGAGATAACGTTACCAATCACGCGGTTGCGGCCAAGTGATTCACTATCGGGAAACTCGCGACCCGCAACTCGCGTGCATTGGATTGTTATGCCATGCGTTGTTTATACTGAAACCTTTCTGTCATCGCCGAGTTGTGAACCTCACTCATCGCTCAGCAGACTGAAGTTCAATTGTGAGGTTTAGGTCTCTCACGCGGCCCTTGAATGCGGGAAGATCAATTGTGTTTGTTCGGATTCCAAGCGGAACGACATGTCGATCATCCACAAGTACTTGCATTTTCTTCAACTGGATGACATTGTACTCGGGGACGAGACGCGACAGTCGAAGGAAGAAATCTTTGGTGTTGTCGTTGACCGCTGTCGCGACAAACTCCGTCTCAATGGCAATCACTGCTGGTGCGTAGTCGCACACAGTTGCGAGCGGGATTTCCCCACAGTTTTCGCAGCCTCCCATTTCGATGTCGCCATACCGCCAGACCTTGCCAAGCGGGAAATCACATTGAGGGCAAAGGCGTTTCATGCTGTAGGTTTGGTGGCATAACGAAACAGTTCACCTGCTGCGGCAGCTGGTGAGACCGCCACTCAATATTACACCATGCCGCCGCAGTCAGGTAGAACGCATGGTTCGGCGTCGGACACGAATTGCAGCCCGCAGCCGACCTGCCCGACAGCTTGACTGACCACAAGTGAAAGAGATGCAAACCCCTCGAGCGCCGGGCCGCTGAGGGAATCCCAATCCACTCGTTCACACTCCTGCGCCAAGGCTGACACTCCGGTAGGGGTCACCCGAACTGGAATGTGAGCCAGCAAACCCGCAAGAGCAGGTAGGTCCGTGGCATGGAATTGGGCCCACTGGGACAGGCCCAACCACTCCGCCTCGTCGATCCAAGCCAAGTGGACTGCGTTTAGGGCATTATCGTGCTCCCAGAAATCCAGAACTCCGTCCGGCCCCGGAACCAAAAGTGCACATTGCACCATCACTGAATCCTCTCTGCCGAACGTTTGAGCTGAGCGGCCGGCGGCCGGCCGCCTACCTACTTTGCTACATTATTGAACTCGCCGCTCAAGCGGACGCTATTCATAGCCTGGTTGCCAGGGTAAAGATTCCAGTTGAGCGACGTTTCCAGCCGCGAGCAATTGCCACATTCGCAGAATCTCATGCTCTTGAACGTTGAGCATGTGGCGCTCGCCGCCGCTTTCGAGGTTCTCAAGGACAACGTAGCCGCCTCTGGAGACAGACATGGACCACTCGGACTCATGAGTGACGGCGACTGAACTGTGTTCGGTGTCTTCTGGCCTTTCACGGAGCTCTTGAAGCAGGCGAGGCAACTCCGTGAGAGGCGGGTCGCGATCCATGCTGCCGTAGCGGTGGGTGATGGTGAAACTCATTCTGCTGTGAGGCCTAACGGCAAGATTCAGCCAGCTCGAGCAAGTGACTTTACGCAAGTCAGAACGCCTGACTGAGGGCTTGGTTGCAATCGTTTGTTATCTGAAAGTTACGGAAACGGAACAACCCCGGCAAGATACTGCCTCAGATCGTCTGTCAAATTGAGTGCAGCGTCACGTTGTTTTGACGCGGACTGTCGCGATCTCAGAATGTTCTGTAATCGTTGTGTTGCCTCTGCAAGAACTGGCGTGTGTACGGTTCCGGTTAGAGCGACTTCCGTCGCGAATGTTAGAGCATGTAAATCGGTAACGGTTGTTTCATTATCGTACAAGCGATCAAGTGCATCAAGGAGATTGCCGAGTAGCTTTATGTTGGTATCGGCCATCTTTATTTCGGCGGCAATAAGTTTCGCTCAGATAACGTTACGGATCACCAAGTCGGCGCGATGATCTCTCCATTGCCAAAACGCACCGTTCGCCGACTTTGGTGCATCCGATTGTTCGCCGCAGTTGTTGACTGGACACTACGATCCAGCCATTCCTTCGTATTCCCAGTCCATGAATTCGCGCAAGTGATCCACAATCTGTTCCCAACTGTGAACGCAGACCGAATCGACGCGATCACGAATTGCCTTTTCCACAATCGCAGGATCAAATTCGTCCACCAATATACCTGGCACGAATCCCTTCCGTTTGATTCGACCGACGGCACGTGGTGTAGCGACGCATACCTGAAAATCATTGCCGCCAGTGACCCCGGTCGCCCCAATCGTCAAATGAAACCAACCGTAGTCATCGTATGGATCGGGTGACCGGTACTGAACGAAGTCATCCCATTCGGCATGGTTGTTCGACTCCAAGTGATGGATCACAGCCTTCATGACATTAGTTGGAAGAAAGATGTTTTCGTCGGCGAACGCTTGCCGTAACCGGGCACGCGCCAGTACGGCTGCCATTATAAAAACGCCGGATCGCGTGCTCCGGTTGACGGCTTTGTCCTGCCAGTTTTAGTCAGTCAGCGCGAGCCGCCATTCGCTAATTGTATCCGAATCTTTCTCGATGATTTTCAATCCTTCGACGGCATGTCGGAATCCTATTTGGTCAGCAAATCGCACGCATTCTTCGTCGGATTCTTGAAACTCGGCCCATTCCTGCCATAGTTTCGCCATAATCCCCTGTTCGCTACGAGCTATCATTATCCAATTCGGATCGTCATGAAGTAGCCATACGTATTCATTGTTGCCGTCGCGATTCCATCGAACGAAGGAGTCTGCATTTGAGTCCCACAGCGGCACGATGTTGGTGACGCCATCGGGAATAAAGTAGTCCCAATTCGTCTTGCTGATGTGTATGGACAAATCGCGATGGTAGCTTTCTGGATCGACCAAGATACGCGCAAAGGCCGGACTTACGCCGTGCGCGATGAGCTCATCAGATGAAAGGGATTTAAGTCTCATGTCTTACGGCAGAACGTTAGAGCTCATCCACGGCGGAATGGAAGCTTGAATTCAATTTGGTGGCTTATCGCCGTTGGATTTAGCGACTTGATAGGCTTCTGAATTATCGAGCAATGCACGGAACTTATCCGAGACCTCGTCGATTCCAAGGTCAGCGGGATCGCCAAATGCCGATATGGCGCGAATCTGAATTGATTCACCATCTCGCCAAGCATCAAAGATCTCGGGCTCAGTTGACTTTGCTGATCGCATTGTCTCCAGTAAACTCCGGTGAAGCTCCTGCAAATCATTGTGATCGATTCCGATGCGGCTATGGCAGTCGTGCTCATCTATTGAGGAATTGTGGAGCACCTCGTTTATAGAATTGGCCAGCGCCAAAATCTCTTCGGACGTTAATGAGACCAGCACGCGGAATTCGGTGGCGATGACGGTCTTCATTTTCTTTGCCTATCAAGTATTCGACCGCAAAATCGCGGTGTAGCACACGACTTAATTGCAGCCATGACGCCCCTGCCGGGTTCGCTGCAGCGCATGGTTAGGCATCACGGTCTCAGTCATAGCCAAAAACTAAACGCTCTGCAAACTCACTGTCGGGACTCGCGCAAATGAACTCTCGAAAGATGGTGAGGACAAATCCCCACTCGTGGAAACGGCTCTGGTCGTCCTCTGTGAAACGCAAACTGAACAACCAAGTGTGGCAACTGCTCACCTCTGACACAAGCCGCTGGACTGCCTGCCACTGCTCGGAAGAAGGCGGCTCTGTGAAGCCAGAAGTCTGCGGGATGGCTGCAACCAACTCCTGAAAACGCTGTGGCGTAACCAACTCAAAGTCTGACTCGGAAATCGAAGAACTGAGGAATGGACCGTGAAGCTCTGGCGTGTGCGGCGGCTCTGGGCCAACGAAACTCGTGCCGAAGGCGTCGCTGTGCCGATACCCGCGAATGAAATCCTGCGGAGACTGACAGCGCGGAAGCGTAAGCCGCTCGTGCTCACACCAACCATAATCCCACAGAGAAAGAAGATTGCGGGGCGTCTGAGTCATGAGCGCGTGCGAGTGATGCCTAACAGGTATTCGACTGCAATATCGCGGTGTAGCACGCGACTAAATTGCAGCCGAGCATGGATTAGAGAAATAAAAATGCGATGCTACGAAAGGAGTTGCGACAGATCGCTTCGACAATTGGCCATGCGATGGCACACTGAACACAGTGCTATACCGCAGCCTTCATAGTTTTACCCGTCTCCAATCCCGTTCACAACAACCAGCCGAGACGAGGCCTTTTTTGGAGCAGGTAGCCCAGGCCTGTCACCTGAAACACCTCTTTTACCGCTCCGAGTAGTCCTCCGAGAGCTGGGGGCGTCTGATGGCGAGCATCTCCGCTGAAAAGGCTCTAACCGACGACCATAGAGTTAGCAGTTTCGCCGTGGCTGCATGGAAGCCAAGATTTTTTTCAGGCCTGCGTTACATCCGGCGTGACCTCCCATGGCCTGCGGCCACACCGGTTCAAGAACCGGTGCTACCCAGATGCATAACTGAATGCACGGAGGGATGCCCGGGCGCTGACGCTTCCGGCTCTGAAAATGCAGAAGCAGGTTCTTAGGCTTCTGGGCTAACAAACGCGATGGCGGCACATTGGCCCATCGGGGCTTGGCTTAGCACCAATGCCGAGGCAGGTCGACCGGTTACTGGCCCGCCTGTCTTTTCGGTGACCACGCGAATCGGGCATGCAGGGTCGAGCGTTTCGCAGTTGCGCGTTACTGGCACCATGCCATGCTGCATCGCCAGCACGGCCGCAACCGCCTCCACGGCGCTGCTGCCCGCACCTAAATGGCCAAAGCGGCTTTTGTAAGCCGTCACGGGAACATCCCCCAGCGTCTTGGCAATCGCTTGGGCCTCGGCCCGATCCGCTTCAGGAACACCGCTGCTCCCTGCGGCCACATGTCCCAACTGATCGGGTGTTAGGTTCGCCGCTTTCATGGCCGTCTCAATCGAACCGACGATCCCATGGGTCGGCTGTACCGCAGCACGGTCGCCAGCGGCTAGCGGCTTTTGGAAACGATTGGCCGTCCCTGCCACCACGGCCAAGATCTTTGCGCCGCGACGCTCTGCATGTTCGCGAGATTCCAAGACAAGCGAGCCCGCCCCTTCGCCCAGCACAAACCCATCGTGTCGCGCATCAAAGACACGTGGCACCAACTCTGAATCGCCTGTCCAGCCGGTGAGGTGCTGCCAGCCGCGAAAGGCGATGGCTGCATACGAAACATAAGAACCACTGCCGCCGGTAATCACAACGTCGGCATGCCCACGACGAATCACGGCCGCCGATTCAGTAATTGCCAACAGGCTCGATACATCGCCTTGCACAATCGAGTTGTTCGGGCCGCGGGCATCATGCGCGATCCCAATATGGCAAGCGGCCATGTTGGGCAGATACTTCAGCATCCAGAGCGGGAAGAGATTCTTCATCGCCGCATCTGCCCACAATGGCCATTCAAAGACATTGTTGGGGCTGGCCAGCGTGAACGACTCGCGCAGTTCTTCCAGGTCGCCGTAGAGAAGCTCGCTCCCCATGACGACGCCCAAACGTTCGGGCTCGACGCTTCCCTTTTCAAGCCCCGCGTTACGCATCGCCAAAATCGCCGACGAGTATCCAATCTGGATCTCGCGCGACATGACCTTCATCGTCTTGCGCGGCTGAACGAAGTCCTTGCCATCAAAGCCCGAGACCAAACCGCCAAAGCGAAACGGCAATCCAGAATCGACAAACTCGGGCAATACAGAAACGCCGCTCGCGCCAGACTGGAGGTTCGTCCAGAAGGATTCGCAGCCGATCCCCAACGGAGAAACTACTCCAAGACCGGTGACAACGACATCGCGGGGATTCGGCATGGCAAAAATGAAGAAACCCACCCGGGCAGTGGATCGGTCGTGGACGGAAAGGGTTGAAAATAATGTGCCGCAGGATTCCCGCGACGGGGGCACGAGCACCCCGTGCGACTGCCCTTAACCTAGTCACCAATCGGTTTTATTACCAGCGGCGCAGCAGCTTAGCTGACGAAAACCGGGGCGAAATTTCCCAGGAAAATGTTAAACTTTTGCTAGGCCGGACAGTCGCAAGGCAAATTCAGCATTTCCCGCCACTTAACGCGCGGAAAACTCCAGGCCAGCCACCGTGCAGCTGCCCCCTGGGGGTACGCCGACCGTTAGGAAAACCGGGCCCGTAAAGCCAGCATTTCCCAGCGGAGAAGGCTTGTAGGTTTTGCCCGCCACCTTCATCGACACCTTGCCGTTCGTCCGTGCAATTTCGATCTGAAGGGTTCCGGCCGGCAACTTCTGCCGCCACCCCTCTCCATCGCGATCGGTGGCCAACAGGCCAATCGTTTGATTGGGGCCCACCTCGGCCAATACCACTCGGCAGAGGAAATTGCCCGACAAAGGCTTTTTGAAATAGACCTGTCCATCATTTGGTGCATCCTCAGGAAGCGTGATAACCAATCGCCCCTCTTCCGTCACCTTGGCGACTTTTTCGATCGCCCCCTTCGTAAAGGCGCCAGCACCTTTGGCTGGCTTATCCTCTTTCGCCTTCGCATACCGCAGCAGCCAGTTCTTATTCGAAAGCAGGTTCTTCATCATCGGAGTCACATCGGGCAGTTCCACCGGCGGAAGCTCGGGCGCGATGTCAAGCTCTGGCATTAGGTGAGCAATGTCGGCCTTGGCCTTCATCGCCTCTTCCCAGTGGCTGCGGGCTAACTCTTGGTCTCCTTCCGCATCGAGGGCCAAGAAGGTTCCCAGCACCACTAGGTTGGCCGCAATATCTTTGGGCAGTACGCGCTCAGCCAGCAGCATTGCCAAGCCGGCTGGCATGTTGCTGCGCGTGTAGGTTCGATTCTTCCCTGCCACACGTAGCACCAACGTTTCGCCGGTCACTTCAACCACCGCGGCAAGGTCGCCCCCTTTCAGCTCCAGCTCCGCTTCGTTTTCGAGTCCCTTGAGCGAGCCATTCACGGCATTCCAAAATTGGCCATAGTAATTGGCCAGCTCATCCAGTCGCTCTAGCTGCGAACTATACGACTGCGCACCGGCCACTTTATCGCCACTTAGCTGCTTGGCATCTTTGAGCGCTGCCAGCGCTCCAGGAAGATCCCTTCCCGCCAAGGCCTTGCGCACTTTTGCCAGTGCCTCGGCCTGTTCTTCCGAAGGCTTCGCTTCATCCTGCGCATAAATAGTTGAAGTTGTGCCCATCATCACGGGCAGGACCATACCTACCAGCATTAGCGCAGCCACCAGCGCCTTTGGTACTAGCGCCAATGCGCCACAAACAGGCCCCCGCGAAAGCCCCACCGAACAAAAGGATTTAGCCCGAATCACAGACAGCCACCTTCGAAGAAATTGCGATGATAAATGGCGACAACCAGAACCGTCATGCAATATACTACAACCACGGCATCCTCTGCCACTTCAGCGGATGCCCCCTACCCACGAGGCCCCCACCGCAGCATCGTCCCAGGGACGAATCGCTACTTCACTTTGCCCACCTGAAGGCCGATCATGCAACGTACGCCCCCTCCCCCTGCCAGCAAGTCCTTGTCTTCTCGCCTGCCCCAAGCGGTGGCGCTTGCCCTTTCGCTTTGTGCCCCGCTGATGCCGAACATCGCCAGCGCTCAAGGCCGAACGGTTCCTCTTTCCACCGACAAGGCCTTGGAAACGATCCAGGTTGCGCCGGGCTATCGCGTGGAACTTGCCGCTAGTGAGCCGGCCGTTGTCGATCCCGTGGCGATTCGTTTTGACGAAAAGGGGCGGATGTGGGTCGCCGAAATGCGCGACTATCCGCTCGGCCCTGCTCCAGGCCAGCCCGGAATGTCCACCATTCGCATGGTCGAAGATCGCGATCATGATGGCACCTACGAAACAGCCACACTCTTTGCCGACAAGCTGCTGTTTGTGACCGGCCTACAACCTTGGAAAGGGGGCGTGATCGTCACTGTCAGCGGCAAGGTCCTTTACCTGAAAGATACCGACGGAGACAGCAAGGCCGATCTGCAGGAACTGTGGTTCGAAGGCTTTAGCGAGACCAACTCCCAGTTGCGTGCCAATCATCCTACGCTTACCCCCGATGGCTATGTCTACATCGCCGGTGGTCTGCGCGGCGGCATGGTGATCGATCGTCGCCCCAATGCAGCTTCGAAAGAACCGATCAACATCAGCGGCATGGACTTCCGCTTCGACCCCAGCGGCAATACGGCCGAAGCTGTCAGTGGTGCCGGACAATTTGGCCTTACCTTTGACGACTGGGGCAATCGCTTTGTTTGCAGCAATCGCAATCCGGTACAACAAGTGGTGTTTGAAAACTCCGACCTGCGCCGCGTTCCCCAATTTGCGGTGCCTGCCGTCATGCACGATGTCGCCAAATCGGGCGAGCAATCTCGCATCTATGCCATCAGCAAAGCTTGGACGACGTCCAACCTGCATGCCGGGCAATTCACGGCCGCGTGCGGCGTATCGATTTATCGCGGCAACGTTCTCACTTGCGATCCAACGGGCAACCTCATCCACCTAGAAAACATCGATCGCAGCGGCTCGGTGTTTACGAGCCTCCCCGCCTTTGAAAACTCCGAGTTCTTACGCTCTAGCGATGATTGGTTCCGTCCAGTCAGCATGCAGGTTGGACCCGATGGTGCGCTCTATGTTGTCGATATGGCCCGCGCCGTGATCGAACATCCTGAGTGGGTTCCCGACGAACAGAAGAAACGCCCCGATGAACGCTACGGCGATCAACATGGCCGTATTTGGCGGATCGTTCCACAAGAAGGTTGGAAGCGAGAAGTCCCCTCCGCCGCTGCTTCAGCAGTGGAAGGACTGTCTTCTACTAACCTTTGGCAGCGTGAGACGGCCGTTCGTCAATTGCTGGAGTCCGACTTACCTGCCGATGCCAAGGCCGCATTGCAAAAGGCCTTAGCAGACACGACCAAGCCCGCGCTTGCCCGCCACTTGGCAGCTCGCCTGCTACAAAGTCGCCACGCGTTACAGCCCGCCGACCTTCAACTTTTGCTGGCCGATACCCAGCATCCCACCTTGCGCCAGCTCGGGCTGCGTTTGCTTGGCCAGGTGCCTCCCCAAGATCGTCAGCCCGAAGCGATAGCTCGTGCGGCCGAACTACTCAAAGATCCGGCCCCCTTTGTTGCCTTTACGGCCATGATAACGCTCGCCGGCACTAGCAAGGACCAATTCCCGGCCGATGCCCTTTCGCCCGCCACGATGCAGCACCTGGCCGCACTCGCCAAAGAGGATCTCTTTCCCAAAACGGGCGTCTTGATGTTAGCCCAGGGCGATCCCGACGCTTGGCTCTCGGCATTGGTGGATGCCAACATCACGCCCGATGTTTTGGCGAACATCTCGCCCGAACTGGTTCGCACGTTGGCCGTCCAAGTCGGAAGCAAGGCCTCGCTGGAGGCCATCACGCCGCTGCTGGTCAAGCTCTTGGCCGAGGGCCAACAAAAGTCCTTGGTCTCGCAAGGGGCGCTGGTTGGCCTTGGCCAAGGACTCGCCCGACAGGGAAAAACGCTGGCCGATGTCGCTGCGTCCAAGGCGGAACTCGCTTCACTGTTGACAAAGAAGAAAGAAAAGGCCCAGGCCGAAGCGACCAGTGAAGAACAACTTGTTCCGGCTCGCCTGTTGGCGATCGACGTTTTAAGTGTGCTGCCTGATGCCGCCAACTCCCTAACCGCGCTGGCAAAAATGGATGCTCCCTTGCTTGTACGGCAACGAGCCATCACCGCCCTCGCTCGGCAAGCACCGCTAGAGCCCTGGCAGGAACTACTGGCCAGCTTTGCCAGCCAGTCTCCCCCCATGCGGCAAAGCATTGTCGAAGGGGTCCTTTCGAGCCAGCCACGAACTTCGCTGCTGCTCGACTTGATGCAGGCCGGCCAGATCAAGCCGACCGAACTGGATGTGACCCAGCAGAATCGCCTGCTGGCCAGTGGCGACCCCGAGATTCGCAAGCGTGCGACCGCGATCATCGGCAGCAGTGTCGGCGAAGATCGCAAAAAGGCCTTGGCCGACTATCAGCCGGTCCTAGCGGTGACGGGTGACCCGCGCAAAGGGAAGGAAGTCTTCACCAAGAATTGCAGCGTGTGCCACAAGATTGGTGATGTCGGCGTCAACGTTGCCCCCGACATCAGCGACTCTCGCACCAAGAGTGCCGCCCAGTTGCTAGGGGATATCCTGCAGCCCAATCGCGCCATTGATGCCAACTTTGTCGCCTACACGTTGGTTACCACCGATGGCGTAACGGCCAGCGGTATTCTCTCCACCGAGACCAGCACCAGCGTCACGCTGAAAATGCAAAACGGCAAATTGCTAACCGTTCCGCGCAGTGAAGTGGAGATCCTAAAATCTACCGGCGTCAGCCTGATGCCAGAAGGACTGGAACGAAACATTCCTCAGGCAGAAATGGCCGACCTTCTCGCCTTCATCAAGAACTGGCGCTACCTAAGTGGTGAGATTCCAGGGCTAGGGAATTAAGAGCCTAATCCTCATGACCCGAAGTTTAATGCGTGACGCCTGCTCGACATTACCAGCAGGTCAATTTTTTAGAGTGACCCTATGTCGCTAAATGCTTAGGAATTACGTGAGAGGCAAACTCCTAGCGTAATTTTCTGAGTAAACCACGAATACGAAGCTGATATGAAGTAAATAGGGCAATTGTTGAGAAGGGTTTAGCTGACCTCCATTAAATTCAAACATTACCCCTGCATTTTGATGCGCCTCGAAACCCGAACTTCTCAATTCACAACTGCTTGCTCTAGGCCGGGCCGTTTAAACCCGCTGCAATGCAACTAAAGTCTGGCGAGTTCGCTTGAGTCCAACGGTGCTTCAATGCTATACCTAGTAAGGTGCGATGTTTTTGCAAGGAATTGTCGTATTGCAGCGTTTGCATTTGATAGCTGCTTTTAAGTGTGACGGCTTTTTATGCATTTGTTAGCCAAGTATTTATTGGTAGCTGGACAGTTTGAAGATGGTCTCACGCGTATTCTTCCAACGCTCGTTGAAATAGCTTTCCTAGCTGTATACGTATCGTCGATTCGAAAATGCTATTTGGCATTTATTGACCCCAACTCCGTGGGCGCAATAGACAACGAAAGCATGAAGCTCTTTAGTGACCGAACAAGAGGATTGATGGCATTTATTGCAAATGGCGTTGCGGCATTTGCGCTCACTGCAAGATATATATTTTTTCTCATCCGCTATATTGCATGGGTGCTGGGCTAGAAACCTCAGAGCCCGCCCAAAATGGGATGTGAGTTGACTCTCCTCTATAAACTGCGGATGGCTCTGCTTGCTCGCCGCACCGGAAATCCAAGAAGCATCCGTTACGGGATGGTCTTCCCCGCAGACTCACCACGTATAATCGACGACTCGAAGACCTTGCCGCGATTGAACCTCGAACAAAATCCGACTGGCGACCAACTGGGGCAACCACACGGAGATAGGCTATCGACATTACCTGGAGGCCAGGTCCTAGGGCCACCTCATTTCGCAAGGGGCGATGCTGTTTTAAGTTCCTTGCATGTCCTTATGGAAGATGTTTATGTTGCGCTATTTAAAGATGTTGTTTTTTAGTGCTGTTTGTTTGCTGGGTTTGATCGGCGCGTATCTTATGGTGATAAGTGTGGCGGGTCCCTATGCCGATTCGCAAGCCGCTCGCAGGGTTTACAAACCTATCGAGAATATATTTGTAGGTGAATCCGCATCACTTCCTTTTGAGTGGAAGGTTGATGGGCGTTTTTTACTTGAGTTCGGTGATGGTGTTGTTATTAAATCTGGAACGAAGCTAAGTAGTCTTCCTCAAGATTGGATTCTCATAAAATCGGAAATTCCGTCGGCGGCAATTGGGGGGGCTAAGATGTACGATGCGTCCACGGATTCAGCTCACGATTTTATGGCAATTACCGTCGACGATTCGGAGAATATTTTGCGAGTGGAATTGTCGCTGTATAAGAAAGATGGCGTTTGGCTAGTAGACCAAAAAACGCAGAGGCGTTTTAAGTTCTACGATGTTACTGAACAGGATGTCATCGCGTTTTTAGAGTCTCTTAAAGGTACATAGTGGCTCATCCCAAAACACTCTCTAAATAACTGGCAAATCAAGATGGATGACGTGACGCCACCAGAAAAAGAGCCCGGTCGCCCTTCCGTCCGGAAAAAAGCCTCATGGTTGCGGTTCGGTCTTTCTGCCTTATTAGGTGTGGTTTTGCTGATCTGCTGCGTACTTGGGGTGATAGCGAACCTGCGAACTTATTCGTCACAGCAATGGGCACCCATAAAGGCAATCAATCGATCGGGGTTCGTCAGCTTTCTGCCGCCCGATCGCTGGGCAAATGAGCTCGAAGAAAAATATGATGGTGGCTGGAAGGGGATGTTAGGGATAGACCTACCAAAGCCAGTTCGGGTAGTTGCACTTATTGACGCGACTGATGAATTGCTTATCGAAACTGGGAAACTACCTCATGTCAACAGGATAGCGTTCACGGGGAATTATCGCGTTACCAGCAAGGGTATCGATTCTCTTTCCCAGTCAGATCATCTAGAGTCACTGTTTTTTTACGGAGTTGACATTACTGACTCTAACCTAAAACACATAGCAAAGCTCTCACGGCTAAAGAAACTAAACTTAGACTTTACTTTGGCTACCGATGCCGGATTGCAACATGTAGCACAGCTATCGCACCTAGAGTCACTGAGTTTAAATGGAACCAGCATTTCAGATAGCGGAACCAATGACTTGCTTGATTTTGGCAGGTTAACCAATTTGTCTGTCAGAAGTACTAAAATTACCGACAAAGGGTTAAAAGTTCTTTCAGGATGCAAGTCACTGAGAAAACTTGATGTCTGCGGGACGCCTGTGACTTTTGAAGGCGTTTGTTGCATAGCAGCGAAAAGCGGACTGACAACGCTTTGTATCGACGGGACTGCCGTATCGGAGTCACAACGGCAAATGCTTCCTACTTTGTATCCCAGGCTGACAGTGGAATACGACACTTCTTCTTTTAAACGCGAGTTTTAGATCGCGTCCAAATTCCACCTGAAGTCTGAAGCCTGTCCCCTGAAGCCTGCCCCCCCCTTACATCGGCGGGAAGCCAGGGAAGCCTGGGATTCCGCCGGGCGGGCCACCGGCAGCTGGTGCATCGGCCTTGAGGCCATCATTTTCCAGCTTGCGGAAGGCGTCGGGGCCAAAGCCACCATCCTTCGCTTGCGCGTTTTCCTTGATGATGTCCGAACGGCCCAAGTGGACCTTCTTATAAACATCTTCCGAGATCACATAGTACCAGTCGGCAAAGCGGCTGTTCAAAACCATCACCCGCTGGGTGGCCTTCTTCTTCTTGGTCTCAAACTCATCCATGAGACGCTTGTTCTCTTTGCGGTTCAATTCTAGTTGGGGATTCTCGGCCACCTTAGCTTCGGGCGGTGGAACGGTCGAAGGCTTTTCGGCCTCATCCCCTTCTGCCTTGGCAGGCTTGTCAGCCTCTTTGGCTGGCTCTTGCTTGGCCTCTTCGGCCGAACCCGCTTCGCCTTCGGCGGCGGCTGGCTTCTTGGCTTCGCCAGGGACTTCTTCGGGCAACAGTACCGGTGGAACCAGCGTCTCGTCGGACAGCTCTGCCGTCACAAGCAAGTAGCGATTCACCTTCGCCCCGCCGGAGCCCTTTTGAATTCCCAGCAGACCTTGGGCAACATTTCCAAACCGCAACACATAGCGAATGCCGTCAACCGTATCGAGCAGCACTTCACCGTTGCTGCTGACGATGTCGAGCTCTTCGCCATCTTTGCCTGCACGAATCAAAAAGCCACGCTCCATCAGCGATTGCAGGGTCTCATTGTTTTCTGTAAACGAGGCCGAAACCTTCAGCGACTTGCTCATGCCGGCTGGTTTAGGAACCACGTCTTCAATCTTCAGATCATCCAAGGCCTTCTTCAGCTCGTCGAGCGTTGCCTTGTTCAGCTCTTCTTCTTCACGCAGCCCCACATCGACGGGCTTGTTCTTTTGGTAAACGCGAAACCGTTCCAGCGACCAAGCATTCTGCTGATTGTTGAAGCTGACCGTCGCATCGCTTCGCATGTCCAAAACATTCACGCGACGACCATTCGGATCCACCGTAGGAACGACCGAGTAATCCTTCAGTGTGACCTTGGCCACATCCATCGGATTGACCTTCAGCAAATCGGCTTCGATCCACTTGGCAAAGTCGGTGGGGAGCTTTTCCGGGTCGATCTTCGCAACAAAAACGGTATCTTGCAGTTCGGCACCAGCACCAACCCGCACAAAGCGATGATCGGGGCTTTTTTCCTCTTGCTTGCCAATCACCATCCGAATGAGGTCGTCGTTGGACTCATTCCGCATCACGACCAACATGCCCGCACCTTGCGTATTGGCTTCGGCCTTGCTCCCTTCAGGAGAGATCACGCCATACTCTTTATGTTCATTGGGGTCTTCGGTGGCAATTCCTAACACCTTAGCGGCCAACAAGCTGGAAGCAGCATCACGCAATTGATTTTCTGCATCCGCAGGATAGTTGCTATGCGAAGGGAGGCACCAATTCAAGTTTCCCTTGGCATCCTTCACCTTGGCAACCTTGAACGTCTCGGCCTTACCCAGCGTGGTATCAAACCGAGTGATCTCTAGACTGACCGCCTTCTCGGGATCGAAATCCTTAAACAGCGGCTGGTTTACCCGAGAATTCAGTGGCTGCGACGACGAGCGCGGCAAAGTACCGTAAGCAGCCGCGCCGAGTACAACGGCAACCACCACAAAAATCGTCGTTCGAATCTGCTCGCTCATAACCCTAGATCCTGTCTCGTACCATTCACCTAGCAAGTCGCAAGAAAACCCCGCCCCAACCTGTCTGCGAATCCGTTACCGCATTCGCTTTCTCGACATCCCCTCGCGCTCTCGCAACATTCGGCGAGCATACACCAAAAAGCCAACTAGCAGCGGTGGAATCGGAGGCAACAATGCCGCCCACAACTTCACTTCGCTCTGCCGATTTTGAATTTGCAAGTCGCGATCGCGACGAATCTTTTCTTGCTCCTTGTTGAAATCCAGCTGCAACTGCTTCTTCGTGGCTTCTGCAGCACTGGCCCGTACGGCCGACTTCAACTGCAAGCTTCGCACGCGTGCGAGCTGTTCGTTCAGGTCGATCGCCTCACCGGCAGCTTGCCGTTTGCCTAAGTCCTCTTGGAACTTCTGTTGCTCCTCTTGAAGCTTGGCAACCTCATCATCTTCGGCCTTCACAGCCTTGTCGTACTTATCCTTGAACGTCTTAATCGCTTCGGTTTGATACTCATCAGCACGCTGAGCCACCTGTTCCAGCTTTCGCAACGTGAAATAGCGTGTTTCACGCTGACGAATCGCCAGGAAGCGATCATCACCGGCCACACCATCAATCAGGTTCAGCACAAACGGCACATTGTTCCAGCGGAAGTTTTCACCCACAGGAGGCGTGTTACGCAGTTCCACAAACTGGTTGCCCAGAATGTCGATATCACAGACATAGACGACGTTGATCGGATGTGCGGGCTTTTTCTCGTCAGCCTTGACATCCCCTTCCTTCTTTTCTTCCTTGGCCTTGTCGTCCTTACCTTCTTCTTTTTCTTCGTCAGCTCCGCTCTCGGTCTTACCACGAATCCAAGCGGCCAACGTAAAGCTGTTGTTGCGGTTGGTCGAACGGGCTTGTAGCTCAGTCATGTCGCCCGAGCGAATCGTTTCGCGGAACGTTCCCGCATCGATCAAGCAGGTTTGCACATCCGAGGTTTCTGCCAGTGGCGAAAACTTCAGCTTCGAATCGATCGACTTCTTAATGCCACCTGCGAATGCAAAGAAGACTTCTTGGAAGTTCTTCACCGCAGGCTCTTCGGAGTTGAAAGTTCCCCCTTCGCCGCCGACAAAAACTAGCGGACCAATCGGTGGAACCTGATCGCGGAAGCGTGGATAAGGCAAGTAACGCTGACAAACCACATTCCCCGGCAGCTTCCCTTGCACCTTGGCATTGCCGACGGAATCAATCCCCAGCACCTTCCAAAGCTGCTTGAGCGAATCCCCCTTCGGCTGTGGTGGAGCACCGCCACCAAACATGCCGCCAGGCGATGGTTTATCGTCCGCCGTACCAACAACATTTTCAAAGAACTGCGGCATCGGATCTTCAAAGATCGCGGCAGGCTGTCCTTCTTTGATTGCTTGAACCAAGTTCATCATTTGCTGGGGACCCAGCGACGATGGCTGCACAACCAGGATCGCGTCAAAACGCAAATTCCCATCGCTGTCCAGCACTTGAAGTGGCGTCGACAGATCGATGTCTTCGGTACGGTATTGACGCTGCAAATCTTCCAGAAGCAACAGCTTTGGCGTTTGGCGTGGCACGCCTCCCGCAAACGAGAATCCGCCGTTGAGTTCCACATCGGTCTTCACAATGCCCAGCTTCTTGCGCTTGGCCGTGGCTGCCGTGCTTGCCGCACGAACGATTTCAAACTCAACCGGAACACCGCTCGAAAAGAAGGGAACGACAACCCGTTCCAGGCCGCACGTAAAGGCAGCGCCCATGATGACCTGCTCTTGGCGAATTTCACCGCGAGTTTGGCTCATCACCATTTGGCGACGAATCCCATAGCGTTCCTCGGCCAGCACCGCCTCGGGGCTGAATTCTTCGAGGTTATCATGCATTTCCAAGTTGATCTTGTTGCCGCCGTAACGCTTGAGCTCCTTCAACATCGAAACCAGGTTGTACCGGGTTTTGACGTAGTCATCTGGCACGCGAGCACTGATGAAAGCCTCCACCTTGATCGGCTGCGTCGTCGACTTGCTGATGTCAGCCAGCAATTTCTTCGTATCGGGAGAAAGCGAGCTCGCCTTCCCTTCGGTCGTGTCGATCCGAATCAGGTCATTGTTAGAGAACAGCACGTTCACCGCGACCAAGATCCCCACCATCGCCAAGGCACGAACGATAAAGTGCCCCAGCATCGAGGTTCCATCGCGACCACCCATCCAGTGCCGACGGCCAATGAACACCAGGCTCATATAGACGCCCAGGAAGATCACCATCACGAAATAGCTGGTGGAAGAAAGAGCAATCACACCACGGCCAAAATCGTCAAACCGCTCGGCAAAGCTCCAGCGAGTAATCAGCTGAGGACGAAGGCGGTCGGGAAAAATCACGTTCGCATAAATCGCAAACACCAGCGGAGCATTAAACAACGAGCCCAAGATAAAGCCCACGGTCAGGTTGTTTGTCAAAAACGAAGCAACCATGCCCAGCGCCAACATCGCCAGACCAATAAACCAGTAGCCCAGATACGTGGTGAAATACATCCCCGTATCGAGGTTGCCTTCGGCCAGCGTTAGCAGCACAAAGAAGTTCGCAATCTGCGAGAAGATTAGCGAGACCGTAAACGTTGCAGCGGCAGCCGTGTACTTGCCCAGCACAATGTCAAAATCAAGTGCCGGCAACGTCAACAGCAACTCATCCGTCCCTTGGCGACGTTCTTCGGCCCAAATACCCATCGTAATCGCGGGAATGAAGACCAACATGATGAACGGGAAGTACTTGTTCAGCTGGTCCAAGTTCGCCAAGTTCGACGAAAAGAATTCATTGGGCCAAAAGGCGGCCAAAGCCGTCAAAGCCACAAACAAGCACAAGAACACGTAGCCCGTGGGATTGCTAAAGTAGCTACGAAAGTTGCGCTTCAGCACGGCATAAGCCGCCACGCGCAGGCCGGCAATCGCCACGACCAGCACCAGCAAAAACACCACAAAGATCATGTCGAGCGCGAGTAACGTGCCAAACTCCGCCACCATTCTCGTCACTGTTTCAGTCATCGCCGATTAACCTACCCGCTCTAAAGTTCCAAACGAGAAACAAGCACCCTAACAAACCGATCCACCACTAATGCTTGACGTACTTGGCATAGCCCGTCAAACGATGGAACGCGTTTTCCAGCCCATGCTTGTCCGGGTCGAGTCCCGAAACGGGGCCATCGTAAACTTTCTTCCCTTCGCTAAGCACGATCGCCCGGCTTGCCATCGCTTCCACTTCCTGAAGGATGTGGGTCGAAAGCAAAATCGTACGGTCGCGGCTGATCTTGGTCAGCGTCTCACGCACTTCGGCAATTTGGTTGGGGTCCAGGCCGGCCGTCGGTTCATCCATGATCAGGACGTCTGGCTCATGTAGCAGGGCCTGTGCCATGCCCACACGTTGGCGGAAACCCTTGGAAAGCTTGCCGATCGGCTTGTAGACCACGCTTCCCAAAACGCACAATTCAATCACTGCCTCAATGCGAGTCTTCTTATAGTCCGGCGTCATGCCGCGAGCATCGGCAAAAAAGCTCAGCAGCGAATGCGGCGTTTCATCCGGGTAGAGGGGGCCGTTTTCTGGCAAATAGCCCAATCGGGCCGAACCCGCTAGGCGGTCGCTCGACATGTCGTGCCCAGCAATCCGAGCACTCCCTTCCGAAGGGGCCAAATAGCCGGTCAGCATCTTCATGGTCGTGCTTTTGCCGGCGCCGTTAGGCCCCAGAAACGCAACAAGCTCACCACGGTTTACCTGAAAACTCACATCGCGAGTCGCGGCAAACACTCCGTAAAATTTGCTAAGGCCAACGGCCTCAATCATCGGAGTTTCACTACGTGGCGAATGTTTGCCAGAATGGGGGGAGGAGGGCACGCTTCAGGTCTCCAAAAATCCACAACGACAAGCGCCGGTCAATCCGGCCATGTACCAAGAAAACAAGCCGGCAAAACCTACCGGCTCCAGCCACAACTTGCGTCAATATAGTAAACTGCGACAACTGCTCAACCCTACTCACCCCACCCTAGCTGGGAAGGCTGACATGGCTGACCAATTGCCCAAAGTTACGGAAGCGGGCTGCCAAGGGTCATCTAGCGACCTTTATGCGGTCAACTGGGGTCGCTACGTAGCAAGCACCAACAGAGTTCGCCTAGGCAACTAGAATCTTTTTTTCCTTGTCCCGATCTCCCTTTCTTCGTATCGCAGATTCTACCGTGAATCGGAGCACCATTGTTCTGTGGTCGCTCCCTACGCCGAAAGAAATTGTCGCGAAGGCACCGGCATGAGGCCCGCCAAACCCAAAGCAGTTCCTAAATCACCCCAGTCGGCGGCTGCCGCCGGCGCCCCTGCCCTGGCCAATACCCCGGCGGGGCGCAAGAAGCTGGCCAAGCAACTGCTGGCATGGTTTGAGACCGCCGCCCGCGACCTCCCCTGGCGCAAAAACAAAGATCTTTACCGGATCTGGGTCAGCGAGATCATGCTCCAGCAGACCCAGGTAGTCACCGTGATCGACTACTTCCAGCGGTTCCTCAAACGCTTCCCCACTGTGGCCGACCTGGCCGAGGCACCCGAGTCCGAAGTCCTCAAAATGTGGGAAGGGCTGGGATACTATCGCCGGGCAAGACAGCTGCATGCGGCCGCTAAAAAGATCGTCAGCGACCATGGTGGCAAATTCCCGCGCGACTTTGCCAGCGTCCGCGCCCTTCCCGGCATTGGCCGGTATACCGCTGGCGCGATCCTTTCGATTGGCCTGGGCCAGCGTCTGCCGATCTTAGAGGCAAATACCATCCGCGTTTTTAGTCGCCTGACCGCTTACCAAGGAGCGACAGAAACGACGTCCGGACAAAAATACCTGTGGCAAGTGGCCGAGGAACTGCTGCCTGCCGAAGAAATCGGCGCCTTTAACCAAGCGCTGATGGAACTCGGAAGCGAGATCTGTAAGCCGCGTTCGCCTCTGTGTGAAACGTGCCCCGTTTCCAATCTCTGCCCCACGTTCCAGCATGGCTGGCAAGAGATTATCCCGGCCCCCAAAAAGAAGACCGCGTACGAAGACCTGCATCAAGCGGCCGTCGTCCTTTGGCACAAGGGAAAGGTCCTCGTGCGAAAGTGCGGCCCCAAAGAACGCTTTGCAGGCCTGTGGGACTTTCCACGATTCGACCAGCTGACAGGTCCCGCCGAAAACAATGCACAGCACGACCACATTCTAGCCCAAGTGAAATTACAAACGGGCCAAACGCTCACCGGTGTGCTGCCGATCTTTACGCTGCGGCATGGCGTCACTCGCTTTCGCATCACGCTGGACGTTTTTGAGTCGCAGCTTCCTGCCAAGGGAAAGTCCAAAGCAACCGACAGCATCGCCAGCTATTCGGACGCCGAACTTGCCACGGCCGAAATCCTTTGGATCGCTCCCGCCGACCTATCGCACATTCCGTTAAGCGTCACCGGCCGACACATCGCCGCCAAGATCGTTACCGGGTAGCCCAGGTTCTTGAACCTGGGCCGCGAAGCGGTTGGAGGTCCGGGCCAGAACCGTTCGCCAGCCTTTGTAGGTCCGGATTTATCCGGACAACATTATCCGCGTACCATCTTCGTTCACCCCGCGATTTTTTGTCCAAACACGATCCGATGGCCATCGGGTGTTGTAATGCCGAACTCGCGCATGCCCCAAGGCGTATCTCGAATCGCGTGCCAGATCTCGACGCCGTTTCTCGCGTACTGCTGATAAAGGTCGCGAGCATTATCGACATGCAGATACGCAAACCAGGAATGATCGGCAGCACCGCTCATCGGCACGATCCCCGGGCAATCTCCGATCCGAAGTTGGCACGCCCCCAAGCTCAAAAACGCCCACCCCTCCACGCTGAAGTCTTCTTGAAATCCTAGCTTCTGCATATAGAACTGCTTGGAAGCTTCCAAATCACACACGGCCAACACAAACGTCGAAGCAAGCACCTGCGTCATAAAACTCCCTACTCAATCCTGCGATCGCATTCACGATTCAGCAGGTCAGATCCGATCAGCCTGACTTACGCTTACTTTCCATTAGCCCCGAAAGGGGCATCACATCACTAGCCAGGTGGCGTAAGCCCCTGGTCTTTTTGGCGAGCGTGCTCAGATGGCTCAATATGTGTATGACCACTTAGCCAGCAGCCCCAGCCGACATTGAGTTGGCATCAGAAAAGCAGACGCGGCATTTTGCCCGTCTAATTCAGACATCACCTCCAACATCACACCTCCACAAGAGACAATCACGCGCTTTCGGATCTCATCGGGGCTCAAAAGTTGTCAACCTTGAGCCGCGCCTGTTGCGAGTGGCCTGGGAATTGTTTCACCTCGAAGTGTATTGAACTTCCGCGAAAGTGGCTACCCTAGCTCCGCTCGCCTTTTAACGGTGGACAAAGCGATTTGCCTCCAAGAGAATTCGAAAACTCCTTGGCATTTGTTGCACACAACATCTCTTCCAAACATATCTTTGTCCCCCAGGTATCTAGCCTCGCACGTTGGACATTGTGCTTTCCAACGCGCTTCACTGAAGTCGAACAACCTAAAGGAGCCTTGATGCAACACTTCAAACGCCAGGTCTTCCCCTTCAATTGCCTGGAGTAGGTTACGATCAATATTATTAGCCGAGACCGATCCTATGCGCTCCGCTTGTCTAGAAATAGCCGCTTCAAAGGCATTTCGAACGAATCTAGCGTTTCCCAAATATTGGTCCCGTTTTTTGTACGCAATAGCAAAATACAGCGACGCCGCCATCTTTCCACCGTGAGTCAGAAGATAGTCTGCATCACTACAGAACTTCTCGAAAATCTGGCACAACTCCCCTGCATCATAATCATCAAAATGAATAAACTTTGTAAACCGGCTTTCTAGCCCTGGATTAGACTTCAGAAACCCCTGCATTTTGTCTGGATACCCAGCGACCACAACAACTAACCGATCACGGTAATCCTCCATGCCTTTAAGCAATTCATTGACCGCCTCTTGACCGAAGTCTCCATTAGTCACACCATCACAAAGCGAATATGCCTCGTCGATAAACAAAACACCATCCAACGCTGACTGTATGACATCACTGGTCTTAATGGCTGTTTGACCGACATACCCTGCAACAAGTTGTGATCGATCACATTCCACTAGCTTTGGCGTCTTCAAAACCTCGTAGCCAAATAGTATTGCACTAAGAATTCTAGCTACGGTTGTTTTGCCCGTGCCAGGGTTGCCAGTAAACACAAAGTGAAGTGTTTGGGCAGCATCACGCAATCCATGCTTGGCCCTTTCTCGACGCACATTTAGAAAGCTCGCCAATCGCTTAACCTCTGCTTTTGACGTCTGCAGGCCAACCATTCCTTCGAGCTCCTTAATGGCCCGACCGAGCACTTCATCTCGGCTCGCATCACAGTTGACAGAGGGTTCTAATTGAGAATCGTGGGCAATCTCATGCGGAAGATCCGCTACTTCCGAGCCGCGCGAGTTGTTTTCAATGTTCTGAAATGCGTTATTCGCAGCACCTACTAGATTTTCGAAAATATCTAAAACGCGCCGCTCTCCTTTTGGAACATTGGGGCACTTTAAGAGGTTTACAATTAATGCTTTAAATAGTGATTCGTATAGCCGAATAAGTCTTTGGCTACCTCTACGAATCGCCATCGTAAAGCATACCGTTGCCCCAATGAACCGTGGGTTACCATCACCGGTTCCTCCGAAAATTGAACTATCTTTCACGTAGGCTTCGAAAAACGCCCCGCAGGAACTACTTGTTTTGTGAAGTCCTCGATACCGTTCATACCTGAAAATATTTGTCGCATAGATTTTACTGACTGGAATTACGAATGCACGAACTTCCGGCCAACTCTTAAAACCATCTAAACCACTCACAGATTGCATCGTCGCCACAATATATGCCAGACAATCATTCGCCAAAACCGTTTCCGCAAACCCAAGCGGGTATCTGTCGGCCTGACTGAATGACTGAGTAATCGGCCGTAGCATCGCACTCAGATCACCATCCCCAAACTCGTCAAAAACAGCCGCCAAATCTTCGCCTTCAAGACAATCACTGAGGTGTGTTGCCAAATCATCAAAGTCTTGACGAACAACGTTCCACAACTGCGACATTTTGCTTTTACCCTATCTCATTCTCGATGGTCACAAACTGAACATGCGACTACGTCCACCATGTGGAGGCACATTTCAATCATCTAAAAGATATATTCTTTATGCAAACCCTGAACCACCAAGAGTATCCAAATTCACAAATAACATCACGTCACTGCATCACACGCCTTCTGCAATTCCGAGTGATCTCCACTGTAACGATCAGGGCGAACAAGAAATCTACTGTTACAAACAACTCGAGTCCTACAGTAGGACTCGAAAATGACAAATGCCCGCAAAACCATGTATTCACAGGGCACGCTTGGAAAAGCGAAGGCAACTTTTATTTGCAATTGAGTCGCCTATATTCGTAAACCTGTGCCGCACTTGGATTGTGGCGTCTCGTCAGTAACTTTACGCCAGTGGTCAGCAACCCGCCCAACATAAACAAACGGCTGTCCCGGTATTGCACGGTACACCCCGTGCGCAAACCTTTTCTTCTAACACAGACGTTTTGGGGACTAGCTACGGTCTTCGTGATTGGTCCTACTCCACGCCTACCTTTGCTTCGACATGTCTGCCCGTGCTTTTCCATCCTGACGCGTCTTACTTCGTTCGCTGCTAAAACTTTTCCGCTTCATGACTTTGGAAGCGAGGTTCGGAAAGGCGCCAGCAAGCAAGGCCGCCTAAAGCCAAGATCGCCGTGACGATGTGGTAGACCACTGCATGCCCCAGTGCATCAATCGCGACACCCACCAGTGGAGAAAGCAAAATGGGCGCACCCATGCACAGGTTCAGCGTGCTGAGGTAACGCGGCTGATCCGGGCGAAACGCAATCTCTAGCGTGTAGTTGTACAGCGTCTTTTGCGTAACCGGAGTCATCCCCACCAGCAAAAAGACCAGCCCAAACCAGCGCAGGTCGCTCGGTGGGTGCGCCTCCATCCATAGCGCCAGTTGCGGCGCCGCACAAATTGCCAGTGTCAAAATCTTGAGCGATAGCCGATTACCAAATCGATCGGACAGCGGCCCCGTTAGCAAACTAAACAAGGCCGTCCCGATGTTTTGGGCCACAACCCACCATAGCAGATACGACGCATCAAGCCCCAACTTGTTGGATGCTAAGTTTTGATAGTGCGGAAACAGAACTAGCGACGTACTAAACAGTGCCGCGACTAAACCGACCTGCCGCAAGCGTCGATCACTCCGCAGCAAAGCAACCGCTTGCCCAAACGGGGCGTACCAAGGCTGCTTTGGCAAGACGGAATTATCGGGCGTCTCCTTCAGCAGCATCGCCGTTATGGTCGAGAAGGAAAACAGAAACGCCGAGAAGCCAAAGATCTTTACAAAGTCTGCCCGTTCGGGCGTAAGCCACTGTGACAACAGAATGATCGCGCACAGCACCGCGCTAGTCGCCCCGACCGTATCCGCAATCATCAGCAGGCGGCCACGATGCGTCGTCCGAATCAGCTTTCCCTGAATCGTGTTATACGCCAACTGGTTAATCCCGATCACCATGAAGAACAGCGTGTACAGCACCAGAAAAAGGTACGGTGCCAGGGGAGACTTGGCCAAACCAGGCACAAGCCAGATCGAAGCCAGACCGCCAAACAAAAGCGCCATACTGCTGGTCGTTAGGACGAAGGCTCGCTTTTTTTTTCGCAGCAGCGAGATCCGCCGCGCCATCAACAGGGGTGGAACGCTTTGGCCAAAGCGATTGAGTAGCGGTAAACAGCCACGGACCCAGCCCGCTCCCGAAAGGGAATCGACCACGGCCGGCATGATGCTACTTTCGGTCTTAAAGATCCAGCCCGTCCGCATCACGATGTTGTAAACGACAAGCGTCCAAAAGTTTCGTGTTTCGTGCGGCCGTTCTTCATCCGGGCCGAACTCCCTCGTCCGTTCCGCACCCGGGCCAGCGCCTGCAAGCGCAACGTCGGCTGGCGTGGGGGGCAAATCATCGTTGATCGAAGAGGAAGGCATATCGCTAGTATAGTACAATCGTCCAATCGACGGCCGATGATTGGCTCGCCAAATCTAACCTCCCCGAGAAACGCCATGCAAAACCGAAACCCGTTTGCGATGTTTACCCTGTCCCTTCTTCTGGCGATGGCCTGGGCCTTCTGCTCGAATGCCGCGGAAGAAGCGGGCAAAATCCATGTCCTCGTTTGGGACGAACAGCAGCCTGCCCAAAAGCAGGCGTACGGCGAAAACTTCCTCGGTGGCACCATTGCCGCCCATCTCGAAAAGTTGCCAGGAATTACCGTCGATTCCGTCTCGATCCAATCGCCTGAACAAGGGCTTGATGCGAAAACGCTCGACAAAGCCAATGTGATTATCTGGTGGGGACATGTCCAGCACGACAAGGTTTCCCCTCAAGCGACCGAAGAAGTGGTCAAACGTGTGATGGAAGGAAAGCTGTCGCTGATCGCGCTGCACTCGGCCCACTTTGCGCCTCCCTTCATGCGGCTGATGCAAGAACGGGCCAAGCTAGATGCACCGTTGCAAATTCCTGAGGCGGAACGGGCAACGGCCAAGTTCGACTTTAGCGCTCCACTGGTTCGTGCGCAGCTCAAGCCGAATGCTCCGACGACTCCGTTCCTAGAAAAAGTGGATGGCGTTTGGAAGCTAACACCGCCGGGCTGCATTTTTCCTGCCTGCGCGCGGATGCGGCCCCAAGCCATGTCACCGTACTACTTCCCAAGCATCCGATCGCACAAGGCCTTCCTGAAAAGTGGGACATCCCACAAACGGAAATGTATGCCGACCCATTCCATGTTCCCAAGGCCGACGCCACTCTCTTTGAAGAAAAGTGGGACAAGGGAGAGAGCTTCCGCAGCGGCCTACTGTGGAAAGTTGGCAAAGGTCAGGTCTTCTATTTCCGCCCAGGACATGAAACCTTTCCGATCTATCGCCAAGCCGAGAACCTGCGCGTCCTAGAAAATGCGGTTCGCTTTATGGCAGCCAAGTAGTCGTCACGTTTTATTGGCTCAACGAAAACGCCCCCGAAAAGACAACGTTTCTTCGGGGGCGGCAATGCTGATTAGCGATCGACCACGTTCGCGGTGAACTAGGCCTCATCCATTCCACAGCTCAAACCACCTGCGGCCGGTACATAGCACGCACGGGCATAGTCCATCACCATACGGTGAGCACTAAACCGCCAAGCCAGCGTGCTGATGGAGTTCATCATCCGCTTGATCCAGCGGCGTGGCAGGCCGTCCACATCACGTTCGTAGTACATCGGAACGACAAGGTCTTCCAGCGCCTTAAAGAGCGATTCACAATCGCGGCGATCGGTGATCTCGTCGCTGACGTGGCTGGTTCCGGTGCCAATGGCAAAACCATTTTCACCGTCGTAAGCTTCTGCCCACCAGCCGTCGAGAATCGACAGGTTAAGCCCGCCGTTGAGAACCACCTTTTGACCGCTCGTGCCGGAAGCTTCGAGCGGACGCCGTGGATTGTTGAGCCACACATCGACCCCTTGGATCATGTGACGGCAAACATTCATGTCGTAGTCTTCGATATAGACGATCCGATTAGCAAAGCGTGGATCATGCCGCAAATTAGCGATCGCGCGGATGAATCCCTTGCCTGGCTCATCCTTGGGATGCGCCTTACCGGCAAAGACAAACTGAACCGGACGCTCCTTGTCGTTGACGATAGCCGCCAAACGATCCAAGTCGCTAAATAGCAACGTGGCACGCTTGTACGTAGCAAAGCGACGACCAAACCCAATCGTTAAAACATTCGGGTCGAGCAGATTGCGAGCGGTTTCTACCACTTCATCGCTTTCTCCCCGACGACGGCACTGCCGACTGATTCGGCGACGCACGAACGCCAGCAGCGAATTCTTCAGCGAGTTATGCGTTTCCCAAAGTTCGCCCGGATCGACCTGATGAATGGCTTGCCACACTTCGGGCTCACCCATTCGGAAAATCCAGCCCGCCACAAAATGGCGATCATAAAGCTGAAGCATCTGCTGCGCCAGCCACGAGGGAATATGCACACCATTAGTGATGTGGCCAATTGGAATTTCTTCTTCCACTCGCCATGGCCATAACTGAGACCACATCCGGCGCGAAATATGGCCGTGCAATTGGCTCACCGCGTTGGCGCGGCGCGACATCTTTAGCCCGACCACCGTCATGCAGAATGGCTCTTGATTGTTTTGCGGTTCTACACGACCGAGCCCCATCAGTTGGTCATAACTGATGCCCAGCTGATCGCGAAGTGGGCCCAAGTGCTCTTCGACAAGCTCGCCCGAAAAGCGATCGTGTCCGGCAGGTACCGGCGTGTGCGTGGTGAAGCAAGTTTGCTGCGCCACTTCACGCAAGGCATCATGGAACGACATCCCATCATCGTGCATCCGCTCTCGGACCACTTCCAGCGGACCGAAGGCGCTATGCCCTTCGTTCAAATGGTATACGCCGGGATAAATGCCTAGTGCTCGCAGCGCCTTCACGCCACCAACACCCAGCACCAATTCTTGGCGAATACGAACGCGCTCATCACCGCCGTACAGACGGCTGGTTAGCTCACGATCTTCGGGGCTGTTGCCATCGACGTCGCAGTCCAGCAGATAAAGCTTCACGCGACCGACCATCATCATCCACAACTTGGCGAACAGTGGCCCCGTGCGCGTGTCCACGCGAATCGTGATCGGCGTTCCATCGGGAGATAGCGCCGGCTCCATCGGCAAGTTCTCGACCTTCGTATCGAGATACTCTTCCCGCTGATAGCCCGACTCATCCAGTTGTTGCTTGAAATAGCCTTGATCGTAGAACAGGCCGATCCCCACGAGGTTCACGCCTAGACCGCTGGCGCTTTTTACGTGGTCACCCGAAAGCACGCCGAGGCCACCCGAGTAAATCGGAATCGATTCATGCAAACCGAACTCGGCCGAGAAGTAGGCGACCGGCTTGTTGCCCAGTACGCCTGCATTTGTGGCGGCCCAAGTTTGCTTGTTGGCCATGTACTCCTTCAAGCGACGATGGGCGTAATTGATCCGGCTGTAGAGCACCATTTCGGAAGCTCGGGCCGCTAGTGTCTCTGGCGTGAATTCGCGCAGGAGCGCACAGGGGTTGTGATCAAGCTGCCGCCACCGGATCGGGTCCAAGTCGCGAAAGAGGTTGTTGACCTCCGAGTGCCACGTCCACCAAACATTGCGAGCAAGGTTCCAGCACTTGTCGTACAAGGCCTGTGCAGACATCTCGCCGGCCATCGGCGGCGTCTCCTGCCCCCGGGCGGTTTCAAGCGAACTCATGAAGACTTCCTCTAGAGTGATGATCTGTCAGGGAATCCTGCAGATCGGAACGAGCCAAATGTGCGATCGGTGCGCGCACTTCCCTGCCGCTGGAAACTGTTATCGGCGATAGGAAGGCAAAGTCAAGTATCTAGTGGATTATTCCGCCCTTCGCAGGCCTGTATCCACGAATAAGGGGGCGCTGCTGCCCATAGAGTACAAAGTCACCAGTTTACGCATAGTCCAAAAACACCCTCTTTACCCCATGCTATTCAGTGTGAAATCGCCCGGCCAAACTGGGGCAGGAACTGGCATCCTTACGGCCTCGCTTTTAAGCCCCCTGGCCGTCCTTCCAGGAAGCGCGGCAGACAAAAAAGGTATCGATAGCCACCCCCAAAAGCCGATGCGTCTGGGCATGCAGGTTCCTTTGTTGACTTTCCTTGTCAACATGGATAGGATTCGATGGGAAGCAGTCTCAGGAAACCACCTGAAATAGGGTGTCCTCACAAGAGGAGCCGGCCGTCACCCGATGGCGAATAGAGCAGATGGTGGCCGCTTCACCTGGGCTGAAGCTCAGGAGTTTGGCGTTGGGAAAAGAATCCAGTCGGGCGAAGATAGGCGTTTCGCTGTAGCCGGTTTTTGAAAAGAGCGACGATTTGCAATGAGTGACAGCCCAGCAGGTGCTTCGACCACAACCCGACAAACGGACAGTGGTACCAGCGCCCTAGATTCGACAAGCGATCGCATTGTGCTCACGCCCGAGCTCCAAGCAGAGATCGCGGAGGTCAGCCAAAAGCTTGAGCTGGCCACGCCGCAAGAAATCCTGCGCTGGGCGATTGAGCGATTCCCCGGCAAGTTCACCATGGCTACGGCCTTTGGTCCCGAGGGAATGGTAATCCTAGCCATGCTCTCCGAGATCGACCGCAAAACCCCGGTCTTTAATTTGGACACCGGCTATCAATTTGCAGAGACCCTCGCTCTGCGAGATGAAGTCGCCCGGAAATACGGGATCACCGTCGAACTGAAAAAGCCCGACACCACGGTGGAAGAGTACGAAGCACTGCATGGTGGCCCACTCTACAAAACTCGCCCGGACCAATGCTGCTTGGATCGCAAGGTCAAAGTGCTTGAGCGTGCCGCACTTGGCTACCACGCCTGGGCCAGCGCGATTCGCCGCGACCAAAGCCCCGACCGAGCAACCGCTCCGATCGTTGGCTGGGATAAAAAGTTCAGCTTGGTGAAAGTCAGCCCGCTGGCCAATTGGTCGAAGTCGATGGTCTGGAAATACATCACCGACAACGACGTCCCTTATAACCCACTTCACGATAACGGCTATACGAGCATTGGCTGCTGGCCTTGCACCCGCGCGGTTGGCATTGGAGAAGACGAACGGGCGGGACGCTGGAGCGGCTTTGCCAAGACCGAATGCGGACTGCACAGCAAGGACTAGCCAGCTCGCCTGAGCTGGGGCCAACTTGGCTTTGCAGTTGCCTGCCAGAAAAATAGGACGAAGGAAGAAGAAGTGATCGTTTCCGCCAAGACCGAATACGCCTGCATTGCCATGCTAGAACTAGCGGCGATGTTTGATCGTGGCGAACCGGTGCGGATTCGCGAGATCGCCGATCGTCACGGCGTTCCTAACCGCTTCCTCGTCCAAATTTTGCTACAGCTGAAAGGGGCTGGGTTCGTCAGCAGCACACGCGGCGCCACCGGTGGCTATCAACTGGCCAAGTCCCCCGATGAAATCACGCTGGGCGAAGTCATGGCGGTGGTCGATCCTCAGCCCAACCAAATTTGCAGTAGCGCCGGCCGCGAAACGGCCGCAACCCGCGTCCTGTTGCAGACTTTCCGTCGCGTGGACGCGATTCAACGTGAACTCCTCTCGCAAACGACGTTTGGCGACTTGGCCGAACAACTTCAGAGCCAAGGCGAGGGAATGTACTATATTTAGAGAGGGATTTCGGTCGGCAAATTCGGCTGCAAGCTCTCTTTGGACTCCTTCTTATCCCTGGCGGTTAAGCGCCAACAACTTTTGACTTAAGAGACCCGTCTTCGTGGCCAGCATCCTGGATAAGATCGTAACGACCAAACGTGAAGAGATCGCGCAAGCGAAGTCGAAGCTTCCTCTCGCCGAATTGCGAGCCCAACTGAAGGATGCGCCGCCGCTGCGTGACTTCTTCGAACCGCTCGCGCTGGGAAAAGGGATCCAGCTGATTGCGGAAGTGAAGAAGGCGAGCCCCAGCAAGGGAGTTATTCGCGAGGACTTTGATCCGGTCCAGATCGCCAAGATCTATTCGCAAAATGGTGCGGCCTGCATTAGCGTCCTCACCGATGAGAAATATTTTCAAGGAAGCCTCGACTATCTGCGGGCCATTCGCAAAGCGATTCCTACCCCGCTGCTGCGTAAGGACTTCATTTTAGATACCTACCAACTGGTCGAAGCGCGGGTTGCCGGGGCGGACGCCATCTTATTGATTGCCGAATGCTTGGAAGATTGCGATCTGCGCAAGCTTTACAATGAAGCAGTCGAACTGGGCCTGGTGCCGCTGGTCGAGTTCTACGATGAAGAAAACCTCGAGCGTGTTTTGGCTGCCGGTGCTTCGCTGATCGGGGTTAACAATCGTGACCTGCGTACCTTTGAAGTCGACTTGCAACGTACGGTGCGGATGCGCCAAAAAGTGCCGCTAGACTGCGTACTCGTGGGAGAAAGCGGCATCCACTCGCGCGAAGATGCCACGATGCTGGAATCGGCCGGCGTTGACGCGATGCTTGTAGGCGAAAGCTTGATGCGGCAAAGCGATATCGCCGTGGCCGTTCGGAAGCTGCTTGGCAAATAGGCGTAACGACTCAGTCAATCTGGTCCATCTCACTTCAGAACGAAGTGACTTTCGAAAAGCTCAAGAGGCACTGCCATGACGGGTGTGATGGATACCTTAGGAAAGATCAACAGCTTCGTTCGCACGCTGCTGGCAACCGTTGCGTTTGGCGTTATTGCATTCGCCGGTTACTACGGCTTGCAAACCTATAATGCCAAAGAGATTGCTGACAAGGCACTCGCCAAAGCGCAGGCCGACCTAGAGACGGCCCAAGCCACCATCGAAGAAAAAGAGACCCAAATCGTCGCCCAGGGGAAAGAGATCCTCAAGCTGAATGCCGACATCGATCGCCTGCACACGGCGATGCGTCTTTTGAAAGTGGATCGCCGCCTGGCCCGCCTTACCGTGACCGACCAATCGGAAGATCCTGTCACCAAGCAAGTCTTCACCACGGTGGATTTTGAAGAACTCTCCCCACAAGGAGATACGATCGGGCCCAAGCGCTCTTTCAAAGTACATGGAGAGGTTTTGTACATCGACAACTGGATCGTCAAGTTTGACGACAAATATGTGGAGCAAGCCGATTTGGATCGGTCGACTTCGCTTTGTTTGTTCCGTCGCATCTTTGGCGAGCAACAACAGCCCATCGACGGCTTCACGCTCGATGAAGTGGGAATGCGTCCCCAGGCCTATGGGCGTGGCGGCCAACTGACGGACTTTGAGAAGAAGATCTGGGGCGACTTCTGGACCATCGCCAACGATCCCGACAAGGCCAAGGCCCTGGGCATTCGGGCCGCCAACGGTGAAGCGGTCTCCATGAAGGTGCAAAAGGGAAAGGCTTACAAACTGGAGCTTCGCGCCAGTGGCGGCCTGTCGATTGTGCCGGAATAGGTTTTCGCTAGGCACGATTTATTCGACCATCGCAAAAGCCGGATGGTAGGTAATGGTGCCGCTGGCATTCTGGAGATAGCCAGGCAGAAGCTCGATTAGCAGGAACGCTTCGGGCGGCGCATCATACGCGCAGCGAATATCAAAGTGGTGCGCGGGAACAAAACCCGCACGGGGGTAATAGCTCGGGTGCCCCAGCACGACCACCGCTCCATAGCCAAACGTCTTACACTGTGCAAGCCCTTCTTTGATCAACTCCAAACCGATCCCTTGCCGCTGACAATCGCTCAGCGACGGCCATCGGTGCCAGGCCCATGATTTTCAAGTCGGCATGGCCTGGAAGGGTGACGGGCGAAAACGCAATGTGCCCCACCACTGCAGCATCCTTTACGGCCACGAGTGAAACAAACGGCGTCGCTTGCTGCCGAAGCGCATCGACAAGCTTTGCTTCGCCTGGCTGGCCAAAGGCGGCCGTATTTAGGGCGAAGATGGCTTCGTAGTCGGCAGGTTGTTCAGGGCGAATGTGCATGAGCGAAGTTCGGGGCTGGTGTGCGAGTTATCCACAAGCTTATTGATCGTAGCCGAGAATCGCAAAAGCGGGAAAGTGATGAGACAATCTTAGATCAGTAGAAGTTGGAAAGCGCTTCGCACGCGGCAAGGTACGGCGTCTACTTTTTGGGGAGTGGTGCGAGGGTTGGGCCGTGGTTTTGTCAGGCCTGACGGCTCTGACCTACAAAAGCAAAGCAGATTCAGCCACCGTCTCTAGCCGATAGCAGGCCAAGAGAAAATGGCCTATTTAGGTCATTTTCCCGGGGAGTTTCGGCAGGCCAGAATAGAGGCGATGTTTGCCTGTTTCTAGGAATTGGCTTTTGTAAAGTTGAGAAAGCGATGGCCCCGAAGACCAAGCCTGTTAGGCTCTGTGACCTCACCAACGGCGAAGAGGCGGATACGTTTGCGATGCTTTCCGCCAAGTCGGACGCGGCGACGCGCGATGGCAAGCCGTATTTGCGCGTCACCTTTCGCGATGCGATTCGCGAGGTGACCTTTCCGATCTGGAGCGACTCCGCCTGGGCCAAAGCGGCCAGCAAGGAATGGAAGGTTGGCGAGTGCTATAAACTGCGGGCCGTTTATCGGGTGACGAACTTTGGTCCACAGCTCGACATTCGCAAGATCCGTGCGGTAGTCCCCACGGACGCCGACGATGGCTTTGACCCTCAAGAGTGTCAGCCGCGAACACGATTTGATCCGGCCGCCATGTTTGAGCAGCTTTTGGCGATTGCCGACCAAGAGCTTTCCCCCACGCCACTACGGCAGATTACCAAGGAACTGCTGATCGAACATCGCGAGATCCTACTGACGCTACCTGCCGCCCGGCGGAACCATCATGCGTTTGTAGGCGGCTTTTTAGAGCACGTGCTAAGCGTCGCGCGGAATGCCGTTTTTCTGGCGGACAAGTACGGCCGCGACTATGACGACTTGGTGCCCCCTCTTTGCCGGGACCTTGTGATTGCCGGGGCAATTTTGCATGACATTGGCAAAGTGCAAGAGTTGCAAGCGACGGCCGGCGGCGCCGAGTACAGCTTGGTGGGCGAACTGCTGGGACATATTTTACTAGGGCGCGACATGATCCGCGCGAAGGCGGCCGAGCTGAACTTTTCGGGCGAGATGCTTTTGCGGCTAGAGCATATCATCGTCTCGCACCAGCGCTTGGCCGAATGGGGCTCCCCCAAGCCGCCCATGACCCCCGAAGCGATGCTGGTTCACTTTGCCGACGACTGCGACGCCAAGTTCCACACGCTGTATACTGCTCTGCAAGAACCGGGCAGCACTCCGTTTACCAGCAGTAAAAATCCGCTGCAATACAAGGTGTTTCGGGGAAGCGGGGAGTGACCTGTTTGCAGATCCTGACGCTTGGTCTTTTACACCTGCATTTTCAGAGCCGGAAGCGTTAGCGCCCGGTCATCTCCCTCGGCAATTTTGCTGTGCCTGTGGACAAGTCACTTGCGAGAGAGCCCGCCGTTTTGAAGCCGATAGATAAAACTGGAATGGATCAAACGTGAGAAACCCTCCACGGGAAGTTGCCGCTCGTTTGACGTTCTGTAATTCCGTCCAATTGGCCAGCACCAGCGACTAAGCAAGCCTAGAGCACCAAAGAAAGATCGACGCACTCGCTGCGAGCACATAACACGTAAGTGGCAACATCCACAGGTCGAGCCAACCAATCTCCACCCATAATGGATTCGCTGGGTTATAGTACAGCGACACGGTCTGGCCAGCCGACCAGCGTCTATAACAATACCCCGAGTTGCAAACTGTGAGAATCTGTCGCCCATCAGCAGTTTCGAATCTGACCACAGCTTGATAGAAAGGCTGGCCGTCGTTGCGTCTAATCCGATATCGCACGATTTGTGCGGTTGCCACAGGCCACCAGAGCATGACCCTGACTGCATGACACGTCAAACATATGCCGCCAACGAACAGTATCGCCGCAACGACTAACACTTCATCGGCTCCTTCACATAGCGCCCCTTAGTCTTGGTCAGACTGAACTCGCCCAGGCAGTTGTTACATTCTATCACCCGGCAGAAGCCAAATCATCCTAGCCTCGGGCTTCCAAGAAGCATTTACGATGGAGGATCGCATCTGATTGCCAACCATTTTCCAATTCCTTATGACAGATTGCATTCCGCTGCTTTACAATATCAGCAACTGAATGAAGCCACCGCTTGGGCGAAATTAGAACGATGACTGACAACTGGTTTACCGGTTACCCGTCGCATTGTGTTAGGAATTACGCAGGGCACAATCGAGGAGCATAGGCATTTCAATGCAAGGTGTCTTTATTGGCTCTTTTGTGAGATAGAAGGTATTTGATGCGATTTTCAACTTGGCCGTCAGCACTTCGAGCCACTGCAATCGTATTTGCAGTATTGGGCATTCTTGGGCTGACGCTCGGTGGTCTCCTGGTGGTCTATATGTATAGCGCCGCCAAGTCATTTAATCCGCAGTTGAGTCGGCAAATGCCGAACGCCAACCCACATCCAGCTATTACGTTTATTAATGCTGGCACTGAAAGCTTTAATTGGAAAGTCGACAATAGCTTTGAAATATCGTTCGATAAGCGGTTTGTCGTCAATGAGAACACAAAACTCGGAGACTTGCCCCAAGGCTGGAAGATTCGTGACAACGATAGTCCCATGGGCGGCTTGGTAGTTGTCGACGACGAATCAGGTGTGGAGGTGTTTTTGGCAACAGTGACACCACAGCATCAAATTATTCTTGAATTGTCGGTCGATTATACCGACCCACGGCACCACATCATTATTACCGACCGTCGCACTGGTCGAACCTTCGAAATCAATGGTGCGCCTGCCACCGAAGAAGCACTACAAGAGTTTTTCAGAAACGCCCCACGGTAACGCCCGTAGTCCTAGAGAGTCGCGAGCGATCTAGGTTCGGTGCACATCCCGTTAGTACGATTCACCCTCAAAGAAGGCCACCATGAAAAAGCCGAATTGCTACTGCCGAAGGATGCTAGTCATACTGGCGTTATCCTGCTTGGCTTTTTCTAAGCAGCAGACCTGTGTAGCGCAAGACCCCGCTCCCAAAAAGGCAAATCCTGCGGAGGCGTTCTATCGCAGCGATGAAGTCCAGTCGGTTCATCTAACGATTGAACCACAAGAGCTCAAGCGGATGCAAGCGGCATTGCCAGAGCGGATCTCGGTGAAGGGCTCTTTTCGCTGGAACGACATTTCGGTCGATAATGTGGCGGTTCGCTACAAAGGGAACAGTTCCAGCGGCCCGAAGCAGCAGCACAAGCGAAGCTATCTGGTCAAGTTTAATGAGTACGAAAGCGAGCAGCGTTTTCTTGGTTTACGCCGCGTCTCGTTTGATAACTGCGTGCAGTTTGGCAGCCTGTTCAGCGAACCGATCATCACCGAGATCCTGCAAGATCAAGGAATTCCTGCGCATCGCTGCAACTATGCCAAGCTCTATTTGAACGGCGAGTACCAAGGGGTCTATGGCAACGTGGAACGGATCGATGAGACCTTCCTCGAAAACCACCTTCCCGATCCCCAGGGCCTTCTGTTTAAGGTCGATGAAGGAGGGCCGGGGGGCAATCTTCAATTTCTGGGCGATGATCCCGCGCCTTATGCACGAACGTTTGAGCCGGAAACGAAGCTATCGAAGCAATCGCCAGAGCAACTCATCGGCTTCATCAAGCTGATCAACCAATCCAAGCCGGGCGAATTCGCGAAACCGTTTGACGCCAAGATGGAGTCAGACGATTTTCTGCGGGTAACTTCGGTTCTTCTCTTTGCGGGAGCCTTTGATCAGCTGACAGGCTGGAATCCCCACAACTATTACTTGTATCACGATGGCGTTCATGATCGCTGGCGCTATTTGCCGTGGGATTTGGATGTGGGCTTTTGCGAAGTGGCCTTTGGCCAGGTTCGAGTTCTTGATGAATGGAACGCCGCTTGGCCTATTCCCGGGCCGTCTCCTAATCCGCTGCTAGAGCAAATTGTGGCCGATCCCCAATTGCTGAAGCGGTATCGCGGCGAGGCGATGAAGATTCTGGACAAGTACTTTGAGCCAGAGCAGCTTTGCGCAAAGATTGATGCCAAGTACGCCTTGATCAAGGAAGCTCTTCAAGAAGATCCGTTTCCCCCGCGGCGAATTACCAACCCCAGCGACAAAAACTATGAAGACATTATCGCGTCGATGAAGACTTTCATCCGCAAACGCTATATCAGCGCACATCAGCAACTAGAAAACCCTGGCCCACGCCCGGCCGTCGTTCATCGCCCCCAACAAGGCCCGCCGATTCAGCTGATGATGAAGGTACAGCGAGTGCAAAAGGCTGCCGAAGCGATGGCGCGTGCGGGGAAGGACATCAGCCCCATTCAAAAGGTGATGCAGCGAGTCGGCCCGCTGCTTCAGCAAGGAAAAATGAACGAAGCTGAAAAGTTAGTGAATGAGGTACTTCAATTATTGGGCGAAGAACCGAAGAAGGATGGCAAGTAGTCAGCCAGGCAATGGCGGGTGACCACTTTATGAATGTTCAAAACGGCATGAGCCCCACAAGCAGGCTTTTGCTTTACTGCTTGATCCGCCAAATCGCCAGATAAACGGCTGCGTGAAGCATGCCAGGTAAACAACCCCAGTCGAGCAGCAAACCCGTCCACCAGTAGGAACGAACCAGAGGCAGCGGAATCAACGCGATACCAATGCCGAATAAAGCCCCACCAATTCCTGGCGTCCAAGAGCTATGTTTGCGACTGGCAAGCCATGTGTAAATGGTTAGCCAGTTCATCGTCATAACAAAAACACCACCGATCAAGCAAGCAATCGAAACCAGCCACTGGAGAGCATTAATCACAGAACACCTCAAACATCGTTTCGCGACTTGATCTTTGCTTTTCACAGGCCTCTGGCAACGCCTAGCATATCGCCAATAACGCCAACCTAGTCTTTCTTCTGCGCCTCTCGAACTGCTTCTACCGACAAGGCTACGCGGAAGCCAACGCGAGTATCGCGAGGAACGCCATTGGTGGCATGTCGATGGGAAGAGCGGCTATGCGTTGCGGTGGCATTCCAGGGGCCACCTCGAATTATCCGTTCTGAATTGAAGGAGGTTAAGCAAACCGGATCGACGGAGACTTGATTGGCAAACTGTTGGTAGAAAGTCGGTTCCCAGTAGTCCTCGACCCATTCCAGCGCATTTCCATGCACGTCAAATAGCCCCCAGGGGTTTTCTTTCAGCTCCCCAACAGCATGCGTTCGATCACCACTGTTTTCCGTGGTCCAACCGATTTGCGCAAGGCTTGGGAAATCGTTGCTAAACCAAAAGGGTGTTGTTGATCCAGCTCGGCACGCAAATTCCCATTCCGCTTCGGTCGGTAACCGATAACCATTGCCTTTAAGGCGAGTCATCGTGTCGCCAGCACGAAAGTAGTGCGGCTTCAAGGATTGCTTCTGGCAGAGATTGATGCAGAACTGTGTCGCATCACTCCAGCTCACACTTTCAACCGGATGATTAGCCGTGTCGAGATTAGCGACCGCTTCTTTTCCATCTCCGGTCGAAGAAAAATAGGAAGGGTTCGTGCCCATGATGGCCAAGTATTCCTTTTGAGTTACCTCATAGGTTCCTAAATAAAAGGGCTGTGAAAGTATCACTTGATGTTGTGGCCCCTCACTTTGGATACGTGTTTGCCAATACAAAATAGGATCCAACTTCAGCGCAGCTTGAATTTCTTCTGGAGTGCTGCCCATGGTGAATTGCCCGGCAGGAATCAATTGAAACCGGATTCCCAGTTGGTCTGTATAAGTCACCGGCACGTTCAAATAGTCGGCCCAGTCCTGCTGGTGCTTCTTCGCTGAGCTCGGCATCAAATGGCGCAATCGCAGGGAGTGGAGCATCGGCAGGCCAAACAGGCCCGGTTTCCGGCGTGTTCTTTGAGGTAGGCTTCATGTTTTCCAGCGCCTCCCGAACTCCCTCCACTGACAATCCCAGCCGTACGCCTGCAAAAAACTGCTGCGATGTCATCTGGTCGGCACCGCGGGCTGCCGAGCGTGTGTGCGTCGCTACATAGGTCCAGTCACCGCCGCGCTGCACATAAAGATTGTCCATGCCTGTAACACAGCAAGGATCTACGGCAGGCTTACCGGAAGTTTCGCGATAGAAGTCGGGGTGCCACGCATCTTGCACCCACTCCCAAACATTGCCATGGGTGTCGTACAGGCCAAAGGGATTGGCAAGTAGCAGTCCCACCGGATGTGGACGAGCTTCTGCATTCACGATGATCCACGCTCCCTTTGAAAGGCTTGCGTGGTCTGCTCCCGTCCAATAGTTTTCGGTCGTTCCTGCGCGGCAGGCTAATTCCCACTCAGCTTCGGTGAGCAGTCGATAGCCGCGCTCGCTGGAACTGCGTTCATTCAGTTTGACGGCCAACTTGAAGGCATCATTCCAGCTAAGGCTATCTACCGGCAGGTTGTCGGCATCAATGCCAGAGACTTTGTCGGCATACTTCTTGTCGGGGTTGCTGGGCTGATAGACCGAGGGGTTCTTTCCCACAATCGTTTCATACTGCTTTTGCGTTACCTCATGGATGCCTGCATAGTAGGGCTGCGTGATTATTACCGGGTGCTGGGGAGCTTCGCTTTCGATGTAGGCCTTTCGCATCTTGTCATCCGGATGAACGGCCAGTAAGGCCTGGGCCCGTTCGAATTCCGTAGAGCCCATCGTGAATTCTCCGGGGGGAACAAGACGAAACTTCATCCCCAAAGAATTCGTGTACTCCTCAGGAACCTTCAAATAGGCGGCCCATGCCTTTTGATGTTCCTTGGCCTTGGTGGAATCAAAAGGAATCATTGCAGGTGCTGGAGCATCCGTAGGCCAGCCTTGCCAGCCCGCACTATCCGTTGCAGGTGCCGACTTCCGAGAGGGCTCCGTGTTGTTGGTCTTTACCTGCGGAACAACTTCGGTCTTCTCCACACTTTCTTGAGTCGTAGTGACAACCGGGGCCGCACCTGAACTGGCGAAACGCATCATGAAGCCATTGCCAGCAGCAAGTAAGCACGCAGCTCCGGCAATGCTGGCTGTCGTTTGTGCCATCGCATGCAAGTTGCGACGGCTAAGCAAGTACTCCACCAGCCAGCAGCTAACAGAAACCAAGCAGGTCACGCCCGCGAGGATTCCATGCATGCTGCGTGTCGACAGGCCTGTGAGTTTGGTTCCCCACCAGATCAAGCCCGCGCTAACGATCAGGAATAGCAGCAACGTCCCGAGAAACGTTGTGACATTTTGCGCCGATGCGGCCCATCGGGGAACTTTTTGCACCAGCGATGGATGACTCGCGATGGTGATTGTTTTGAGCAGTTCAGCAGGGATCTGTGATTTGCCGGACTCGGTCATCACGGCTTGGCACTTCGCAAAGATTTCGCTGACCTCGGCCGCAGACTGGAACCGATCATCCGGGTTCTTCTGGTGAAGCTTGCCGATGATCGCCACTAGCCATTCGGGAGCTTCCGGAATGATTTCATGGATGGGACGGGGCGTATCTTCTACCACGCGGCGCAAGACCGCAACGGTTGAAGCTGCACGAAATGGTGGCCGTCCCGTGGTGATTTGATACAGCACGCTGCCCAGGCTAAACAGGTCGGTTCGATGATCGAGCGCTTGGCCGCTGGCTTGTTCAGGGGCCATGTACATGGGCGTGCCAGCAATTAGCCCCGAAATCGAAAGGCTGGCATCGTCGGCCGCACGAGCTAGGCCGAAGTCGGTGATCTTTACCTTTTGTGCGATTCCTTTTTCTAGCAGCACATTGGCTGGCTTGATGTCGCGATGGATCAAACCTGCGGCGTGAGCAGCGGCCAAGCCACTGGCAATCTGTCGTCCAATATGCACGATTTCTCCTGTCTCTAATGGTCCCTGCCCATTTTGCTTTTCTTGCAAGGTTTGGCCATCGATGTATTCCATGACCAAATAGGGAACAGGCTTTTCTTCAACGCTATAGACCTGAACAATGTTTTCATGGCGAATGCCCGCAGCCGCTCGCGCTTCGCGCAAGAATCGTTTGCGAGGAGGTGAAGTGGAGGCCATTCGCGGGTCCAGCACTTTGATCGCCACCATGCGATGCAGCTTTTCATCGAAGGCTTTGAGGACCGTTCCAAAGCCCCCCTGCCCCAACACCTGAATCACCTCGTAATGGGCCAGCTTGCCAATGGAGCCCACTTTTGAAGAAGGCGATAGATAACTTAGGTCGGGCTCTTCTTGGCCTTTGTCCGCAGCGAAGTGCTGAGGAGCCGCAAAGTCGATGGTTTGCTGCGAAGGAACTTCTCGCTGGCCCCGGGCTTGGTCAACGGCCGGGACATCCAAGAAGGAGCCCGCCTCATGATGGGACTTGAGCAGCGATTCCACGGCGGCGCGCAAGGCTGGATTTCCTGCGCAGGCCTGATCAAGAAACGCTTGCCGCTGTTCCCGATCGGAGATTTCTAGTGCTGCTTCAAAGAGTTCTCGCTGGCTCATAGCTGGGGCCTTTTTGCCCTTTCCAAGCTCGACATTGATAAACCTACCGGCCATGCAACGCCGTCCGCCCCTATTTTTGGGTAGGAGCTAACGGGTCCGCCATAGATCAATGCGTCATCGGTGGCAAAAACCGCCAAAAATTTTAGCGAAGTCCGTTTTCGCCAGAAATTTCGCGGTGTAGCCAAGCTTTGGCAAAGGTCCAGGTCCGCTCGGCTGTTCGCTGGGAGACCTGAAGGATGTCGGCCGACTGGGCGATCGAGAGCCCCGCAAAATACCGCAGCTCGATCAGTTTGGCAGCCACAGGATCTTCCGTCTGGAGCTTGTTAAGGGCTTGGTCCAAAGCCACGAGGTCTTCGCGGATCTCGGGGGCTTCGATCGGAACGTCGTCCAGGTCTACCCGGTCTCGATCTCCGCCACGCTTTAAACGTCCCTTGCTTCTGGCGCTGTCCACCAAGATTCGCCGCATCGCTTCAGCAGCGGCCGCAAAGAAATGGCCACGCCCTTCCCAAACGGAGTCATCTTGGACACCAACGACTCGCAAATAGGCCTCATGCACCAGGGCCGTCGCCTGCAAGGTTTTACTGGGTGCCTCTTGCTTCATGCGAGCAACGGCCAGTTTCCGCAGCTCGTCATAGACCAGCGGCAAAAGATCCGCTGCGGCTTGGCGGTCGCCAGCTTGGACAGCGTCAATCAGTTTGGAGACGTCGTTGTGCATGGTGGCGCCAGTATAACGACGCCACGGGATAGCTGGGAGCGAAAACTGGGGCTAGCGCGAGGGAGCCGCTTTGATTCCGTCTGTAGCGATTAAAGCGAAAACGCCGGACCTCCCTGGGTAGATACCTATGTGGGGAGCCGCAAGTGGAGGCGACGATTTTGCAGGCGCCAGCAGGTGACGTAGCATTCCCTCAGTGGAATAGGTGGTAGTGCGTCATCCCTCGGGGAATCGGGCAAACCAAACGTGATCGCTTTTATCATTGCGATGGGTCTAATGAACTTGCTGCTCGGCTATGGCTTAGCCATGAGCCTAGCGGACCCGCCGTTTTGTGGCCTTAACCTTAAGGATGTGGGGCGTAAGCTGTGGCAAGATCTTCGAAATGGCTACCGCTGGAAGAAGCGTGCGCCCAAGGGAACAACGGCTGACGACGACGGCCAGCATGCTGCGCACGACGATGCACCTGCCACCGTTGGCCTGCCCCCCTTAACCTTCCATGATTTGCCAGCTTCGTGGCGAGAGCCGCTGGCCCGGGCAAGCATTCTGCCTGAGTCCTTCCTCGAAGGGGTCATCGAATGGCTGCGAATTGAAACGAATCTCTACCGTTCACAACTGATTACGGCAGAAAGTCGCGCTCGCACCGCCCAAGCCAATCAAGACTCAGCCGGGGCCATGCAACTGCTCGCCGATCTAAAATGCATTAATGGAATGTTCCTTACCCAGCAACAAGAAGCGGCCGAGCGAATCGCGCAAGGGATGGGACGACTCGAAACCTGTGAAGAGGTTGGCAAGCGACTGCAAGCGGTCCTGTGGGACCAAAGCTCGCAAGTCGAATGGATCGGACAACGGATGGCCAGCCTGGAAACAGCCAAAGATGCCAGCGTAAGTGGCCGTAACATCTTGGTTGAGCTTTCCGCTTTGGGAGGCGTGGTCAACAACCTGCGTGACAGCCTGCTAACGTTGCTTGAACAGGTCTTCCAATCGTACGAACAACTTTCCCGCATTGATCAGCCGCGACAACTCGATGTTTGCACTGGCCTGCCCCAGCGGATTGGCCTGGCGGTCCGCCTGCTGGAAAAGGGAATGGTCCCCGAAATGGCCGAAGGGGAAACACGCTTTGCAGCACTGCTGGAAGTCGACGGCCTCCATCCGATCAACCATCGGTTGGGCCTGCGAGCTGGCGATTGCACGCTGCGAACCCTGGGACAACAGCTGAAAAGCAAACTGGCCGAAGCTGCCCCCACTGCGGAGCTTACTCGCATGGGCGGGGGGACGTTTTTGGTTTTGCTGGCTGCGAAGGACGAGGCGGCGGCCTCCGAAATCCTTGAGCTGCTTCGGCAAACCCTGGAAGCAACCACCTTCCGCTATCAAGAGACAGAACTACTGCTGAGCATCTCTTTGGGAAGTTGCCCCCTCAAGGAAGAGCGAACGGTCACCGAGATTATGGCAAAGGTCACGCCCTATTTGACCGAGGCCAAACGCCTGGGACGCAACTTGCTGGTCATGGCGGGGAAGCGATTCAAGCCGGTCAAAGCGACAAGTGCCAATGGCGAATCGCATGAGAACCATCGCGTGATCCTCAGCCAATTGGTTGAGGTTGCCGACATCGCGGCGTAGTGCGGTGGATTCTTTCTGAAGCGCATAGTGATTCAGCAAGTATTCTGCTTCCTCTTCTTGCGTCTTTTTTTCTTTCCACCATCGGCAAACACCTAGCTACCGCATAGTTGTTTATGTTTTTTTACGACGATATTTAAGTAGATTATCAGTTTTGGTTTGCTAGAATCGCAAACGTCTAATCTGTGTTGCGCACGTCTTGTTAACAGCTCCTCTCGCCATATCGGCATTCAAGCACTTCCCTGCGTTCCTGCAAGGTTACTTACATGGTGCACAATGTACTTCGTGATTTACAAATCTGGTCTGTACTATGGGGAACATGCTTAACGACGTTACTCACGCTCATTATGCCAGCATTGGGCGGTGACGCAGATTGGCTGAACGACGTTCGGCAGGCCTATAAGAACGTGGAGAAGCATACGGAAAATGTTTCGGCTAAAGTGACGCGAACCGACTATATTAAATCGCCTGGCGAAAAAAATGACACGAGAGTGATTCGGTCATTTGAGTATTTCAAGCTTGGAGAGTCCCTGCTATTCCTTGCGGATGAAGGAGAGCAGCGACTCCGTTCAATAAGTGGGGTAAACCCGCAATACTATTTCATCATTCGCGAAATCAATCCTGGGCAGTTACGCTCGTTAGCCGAAGTGGGTGAGCGAAGTGAACTGACCCTTCGGGGAGTCCTGGCTAACCAAGCACTATTTGGAATTGTTGAAAAGGCAAAAAACGCAAACAACAACTTAACAGGCTTTCCGATTGACTCTTTTGCAGACCTGTTGGCCTTCAATTCCAAGCGACTCAAAGCGGAAAAGACGCAGCTTGATGGACGCGAAGTGCTGCTACTACAAGGAGATTTTGCACCATACCGCGAAGTGGAATCGCTAGGTGAAGGGAAAGGGCCGCCAATTCTGAAAAACTCCAAAATCTATTTGGATCCAGCTCTAGATTATCGCTTGGTGCTATGGGAACGACGACAAGAATCCAATGGTGAAGAGCATGTTACCTCCGAGACTTTTGAATACAATCAAAATTTAAACGGCTATCCTGTGCTAACGAAGAGCTCCGTGAAATCGGGTACAGCAGAAAATGGATATGCCTTTTTAGAAATAGAACTCACGGATTGGAAATCCGGCGAGAACAAGCCTGAGATCTTTTACTTGTCACACTATGGCTTAGAAGAGCCAAGTTTTCAACGTGCATGGATTCCCGGTTGGCTAAGAATTGGGCTGATTGGTATCGCCATTTTGGCCGGAGGCATTTGGCTTCGTCGCCGCTTCCGTCGCTAACCCCCAAGGGCGTTTGCAAAACCAAGCTTGGCGAACTTCATGACCGTGAAAACGAGCCCCAATCCCGTAGCCTTGCCATCGCCTAATTCTGCACGGCTGAGGATAGTTGGACTTTACACGTGGAGTGTTCTGCTGATTTTGGCGGTTGTCTACTTCCCCAAACTGGATACTGGTCGGGTCTGGTTTGCAACTTCGCCGAAGCTGGTAGATATCCCTCACACGCTAAGCCAACTCGACGGCAAGTTCTATGAACGGATCTTGCTGTATGGTTATGCGAACGCGAGAGGCTACCCAACACTGGCTGCTTTCTTTCCTGGCTATCCAGTTGTCGCAAGACTTTTTTGGGAATGTGGGCTTTCGTCGAAATGGTCGCTGCTTCTGACCAATTGGCTTGCACTGGGAGGAGCCTTCTATTTATTGCATCGCTATACGATGCGCCGGTTTCCGGCCTCGGAATCCATGGCCCTTTTGGTCGTTGCGGCACTTGCGCTAAATCCGATGGCGTTTTCAATGCGGTTCTTCTACAGCGAAGCAACATTCCTGTGCACGCTATTATTTCTGTTTGTGTTGATGCAGGCCCGCGTATCACCTTGGATTGTGGTAGTTGTCTGCGGGGCACTCACCGGCATCAGGCCTCCTGGAATTGCCGCCGTCCCTCTTGTCTTGCATTACACTTGGACATTTCCTGCCCACGGAACGTCTCGATGGTTGCAGCGCGGGGCAGCAATACTTCTTTGCGTATGGGGGCTTGAGCTTTATATGCTGGCCTTGGCTCAAAACTATGGTGATCCTCTCCAGTTTGTTCATGCTCAGGAGGAGTTTCAGAAAGTATCGCACACTCTACCCGAGAAGCTGACTTCACTTTTCACACTAGCACCGATTTATCGCGCATTATCCACCACTTCCGATAACTTTCGTGAGATGAACTGGACTTGGCTTACGAGTAACCAAGTGGGCGATGCTATCTTTTGGCTACTATTTGCAGGCCTAATTCTTTACGGCAACTGGAAGCGGTGGCTGACTGCGCAGGAGCTTTGGATCAGCGCTTCACTCTTTGCATTTTGCACGTGGTTTCAAGCCGATCGCAACAATATGGCTTGCCAAGGAAGATTCGTAAGCGTCATTTTTCCAGCTTACATCGTGGCGGGACACATGCTGACGCAAATTCCGGTTAGCCTACGCTGGGCAATTGCAGGAATTTCTAGCTACCTTTATGTTCATTACGCTATGAACTTTTCGGCGGGCCTTTGCTGGTAGCCACTTCCGACATCGCGGCGTAGTGCATCGCCCTGGTGCTCTCGTCTATCGCGAGGGCCAAAACGAGGGAATGTACCAAGGCTTTACTACAGGGGGAACCGTCACTGTGGAAGGTTCTAGCAAAGGGCGCTGCGAGCTGGCACCTACGACGGAATCATCTGGGCCAATGCCAGCGGCCGCCAAGCCGTCTCGATTGACGAAGGGATCATCCCCGGGCGAAATCACCGTCACCACAAAACGAACGCTGCCATCTTCATACAGAAAGTTTTGGCCGCGAATCCCATGATTCATACTGCGACGGAGCGGACCATTCGGATTAGGAGCATCCCCTGCCAAAATGAAGTTCGCACGGCGTAGGTCGCTGGCAGGAACCAGCCGGCCATCTTCGATACGTCCCAAGTGGTAGCCATAGCTTCCCCCCATCGTCTCTTGATAGAAGATAAGGGTTGGGCCCAAGGCCTGATCCAATTCTTCTAGGGTGGGAACGCGCCAGTGGCCACGGGTTTCGGCCAAGCGCGACGAAGGGCAAATGAACGTGCGCGGCTGATCAATCAGCTGATTAGAAATGAGCTGCGGCGCGTAGACACCAGCAACGCCACGGTTGCCTTGCGAGGCCACTTCGGGAAGGCGGTGCTCAGGATGTTGTTGGCCGTACTCATGCAGGGCCTGGCCAACGGTACGCAGGTTATCTTCACACGCTAGGCGGCGAGCCTTGTCGCGAGCATCCAAAACCATGGGGAACATCAGGCCAGCGACAATCACCAGAATACTAGCCAGCATCAACCAATCCGAAAGGCGATATTGCAGCGGCGACGAACCGAGTTCTAGCCGGGGGCCACGCACCGGCGGCAAGCTAACCGGAACATCTGCCGCGTCGGGGGCATTTTGCAGGACAGCCTCGACAGTGCGATCGGCCAGATTCGCCGGGGGCTCTGTAATTTCGGGCTGGTCTCCCATCCCCATCTCTTCGAGCAGTTTACGAAGGCGGCCTACTTCTTCACGCAGGCGGGGGTCTTCTGATACGAGTTGCTCGACCCGTGATTGTTCCGACGGATCGAGCGCTCCTAACAGATAACCAAGCAGAGTTTCGCGATCCAGGCTCATGGAGTTTCCGCGAACGTTTGGTGATAAGATTCGTTCAGTTTAGCGATGGCAGCATGCAGACGGCTTTTGACCGTTCCTACTGGGATACCCAGTACATCGGCGGCTTCACGGTATTTCATCTCTTGGAAATAGACAAGTGTAATTGCATCACGCAGCCCTTCAGGCAGCTTGGCAATCGACTCGTCCATCCATTCACGCTTTTCAAATTCCGACAGCTGAACCGTAGGAGAAGGCTCGTCGCTGAGCAGCGTATCGAGCAGCTTGCCTACGTCGGCCTGGTCGCCAGAGCCGCCGCGATCAAGACTTACCATCTTGTGACGGCGGTTGCGGCGCTGGGCATCAATCGCTTGATTGGTGGCCACGGCGTACAACCAAGGCTTCAGCTTGCGGCCGGGCTCAAAATGTTCGCACTTCAAATGGACTTGAAGGAACGTGGCTTGGAAAGCGTCCTCTGCCATTTCGGCATCGCCCAGGTAGCGACGCAAATAGCCATAGAGCTCCCGCTCATACCGGCGAACGAGCGCAGCAAAGTACTCTCGGTTGCCGGTATCCCGGTAATCGAGCAGCAGCTGTTCGTCGGACTGGGCGGTTTCCAGTTGCACGCGTTTGTTGTTCGGTTTGGCGAAGGAGGTGGTATTCATAATCCGTTACGTCTTCCAAGACTTCCTGGTTCGATCGATTCTAGTCGTCTCCCTCGGATTTGACATCCTTTTTGGAGGGGCTTAGACTCACAATTCCTTTACTTTGCAAAACCCGTGCCAGTAGGCCAAACGTGCCAAAATCTACCTACGCCTGGGCCGCTCGCGGCGACGTTAACGCCTTCTTTGGCTTGATGTTAGACAATATTGCCGACCTCGTGCTCAGCGGTCAGCTTGCTCGGAGCAGCCTTTGCATTTCCTACAAACTTCGCCCTGCAACATATGGTTCCAGGGACCGCAATTGGGGTGCTTGTAGGCGACCTTTTGTTCTTTTTTTTGGCCCTGCATGTGGCCAAAAAGACAGGCCATAACTCGTTAACTGCTATGCCTTTAGGTTTGGATACCCCCAGTACGTTTGGGATGGTGTTCTTGGTGCTGGGGCCGGCCTTTGTCGGGGCCAAGGCCGCAGGTATGGAAGAATTTGCAGCGGCAAAGCATACCTGGCATATCGGAATTTGCGCAATCTTCATCAGTGGACTCTTCAAATTGGGGTGTTCAGCCATTTCGGGATGGATCCGGCGGATGATTCCACGGGCCGGGCTGCTGGGCTCGCTGACGGCGGTGGCCCTGATCCTGATTAGCTTTTTGCCCCTCTTGGAAGTGCTGCACGCGCCGATGATCGGCCTGATCGCGCTGTCGATGATCTTTACAACGCTGGTAGCCCGGGTGGACCTCCCTTGGAAGATTCCCGGAGCACTCGGGACGATGCTGGTAGCGGGAACGATGTACTACCTGATGCAGGGGCTGCAATCGGCGGGCGTCCTGCCAAGCGTGATGCACCTGCCCCCGGTCGAAGTACAGCTCGATCCGTGGCAAGGGCTATGGCCTACCGGCTGGCTATCGGCATTTCAGTTTGAATGGACCGGCGCGCTAGTGGCTTCGCTGAACTACTTGCCGGTGATCCTGCCGTTTGCGCTTGCCACGGTGATTGGCGGCATCGATTGCACCGAGAGCGCTGCCGCAGCTGGCGATGAATACAACACCGGACAGGTGATCGCCATCGAAGCGGTCGCTACGATTGCTGCTGCCTTGTGCGGCGGCGTGATTCAAAGCGTGCCGTACATCGGTCACCCGGCGTACAAAGCGATGGGAGGCCGCAGCGCTTATACCCTGGCGACGGCGCTGTTCATTGGGGCTGCGGGGGCGCTGGGCTTCTTTGGCTTTTTGTATGTCCTGATTCCCAAGGCAACGGTGTTTCCGATCCTGATCTTTGTGGGGCTGGAAATCACCGCGCAGAGCTTTCAAGCCACGTCGAAGCGGCATTTTCCGGCCGTCGCCTTGGCCTGCGTGCCAGCGCTAGCCTATTTAGCCATGATGTATGTGAAGAAACTCTCGCCGATGATCACGGGCGAGATGCCCCCAAGCTTGCAGGCCGAAACGCATACGCTGATGCTGATTAGCAACGGGTTCTTTTTAAGCAGCGTGATTTGGTCGTCGGCTTTGGCGATGCTGATTGACCATCGTTTGAAGGCAGCCTCCGTGTTTTTCTTTGTGGCGATGATTTGCTCCCTGTTCGGACTGATGCATTCGCCCATCATGAACGACTCGATCTTTTTGCCAACGCAGCTCTCTCCAGAACAGCAGAAGGATGTCGTCGCGTTTGTGATGGGATATGGGATTGTGGGAGTGGCGCTTCTGGTGTCCAGTTATTACGTCAAGCCATTGCCAATCGAAGAAGAACCGGCCATCACGGGTATCCATCATCCATCCTAGGTCTTTCGTTTCACAATCCACGGGCATCCCATGACACTTTCGCGCATCCTTGAAGACGAAGTGATGGATACGGCCGAAGAGGCGCTCGACTATGACACCATGGATCATAGCGCGGTTAACACCCTCTTTGCCCATGACTTTTTGTCCGTTTGGAAACCGATGGCCGCAACCGTTGACGTGGGAACGCTGCCCAATGGCACCGCCAAACCGGCAGTCGTGCTCGACCTGGGGACCGGTACGGCCCAAATTCCGATTGAAATCTGCCGCCAAGATGCCGAGATAAAAGTCTTGGCCGTCGATCTGGCTACCAACATGCTTGAACTGGCTCGCTACAACATCGAAGCCGCCAGCATGCGCGAACGGATTCAGTTGGCATGTGTGGATGCCAAGGGGCTGCCTTATGAAGACGAGACTTTTGTAGCCGCTATATCCAATAGCATTGTGCACCACATTCCCGAGCCGCGTTCTTCCTTTCAGGAAGCGGTTCGCGTGACGACCAGCCGGGGCCTGCTCTTCTTTCGCGACTTGCTTCGTCCGGAAACGCTTCCCGAGCTTAAACAACTTGTCGATCAATATGCGGGAGACGCTACCGACCGCCAACAAAAGCTGTTTGCAGACTCTTTGCAGGCTGCGCTAACGCTGGAAGAAGTTCGAGCGCTGGTGGCAGAACTAGGGTTTGAAGCATCCACCGTCCAAGCGACCAGCGATCGGCACTGGACTTGGTGCGCAGTAAAGCCGGCCCGGTAACAGAACAAAAAGGAATGCACGATGAAGCTCAGTGAACTGGCCCAGACACTTGCGGCCCGGCTCAAGCAGCGCAAGGCGATGATCGTGTTTGCCGAAAGTTGCACCGGGGGACTCGCCAGTGGCGAACTGACAAAAATTCCGGGTATCTCTGCTAATCATTGCGGCGGAGTGGTGGTCTATCGCGAGACAACCAAGCAAGCGTATTTGCAGGTATCGGCCAAGCTGCTGAAAGAGAAGGGAGCCGTCAGCGAAGAAGTGGCGCAGGCCATGGCGCTGGGCGTGCTGAACAAGACTCCCGAAGCCACACTTTCTGCCGCTGTGACCGGGCATCTAGGCCCCGATGCTCCTGAAGAACTGGATGGCGTCGTCTATCTGGCCTGCGCACTGCGTGGCAAAGGAAAGGCCAAGCCCAGTTGCACCGTGGTAAAGCTGCAACTATCTCCCAACAGCCAGCGCACCCGCCGACAACAACTGGTGATTAAGTCGCTGTACGAGCTTTGTTTGGAAAGCTTGCAGTAGTAGCAAAGGCGAGTTTGCCGTTTGGCAATCCACGCAGAAGGGATGCCGTAGGATACCGTCCGGATAAATCCGGACCTACTCGGGCAGATGCGATGGCATGGCGTTGTAGGGTGGCGTCAAGCGGCTACGCCGCGATGACCCACCAGCGCTGAAAGCCTGTCCGGCCAGAACCAACGGACCAAACGGGCCTTTAAAACGCGATTTGCCATCAACCATCCGCACTGGCAATTCGAACATGGTGGGTCATCGCCTGCGGCTCGACACCACCCTACGATCAAAGCATGACAAATTATTGGGAACGAGCTTCTACAGCGGCGAAACGAACGCCCAACATTTAGGTGGAATGTCGTGTGACAGTTATCTATAAACAGGGGCTCGTGCCAGAAATTCTCGGCAAGGATCGCTACGGCTTAAGGTTTTGCTTCCCGTATACAGTACGACTCCATGCCGTGCTAAGTTACACCGCTATTGGCTGCGGTCATTTCAGCCTCCATCCACCTAAGAAATAGAATCTCTTCATGACGCCTTCCAATCCGTCATCTTCTAGTATTTTGAAAACTATCGCGATTGTGATTGCGGCTATCTTGCTGATAGGTCTACTGGTTGGGGGGCTTGGTCTGTTTTACATCTACAGCTTGGCGAGGGCATTCAATCCCTCAAGCCAAGGCATTTCAACATCTGACCCTCATCCTGCAATTACCATCTTTCATGGTGGCACTCCATATTTGGCATGGAAAGTTGATGAAAGCTTTCAGGTGAAGTTCGCAAATGGCTTTGTCATTAATGAAAAGACGAATGCCGACGACTTGCCTAAAGAATGGAAGCTTCGCCGCGACGGAATGCCTAAGGCTGAAGGTTCAATCGTTGTCGATGATGGAAACGGACGCCTGCTATTCAATGCCGACATTGATCGAAACCATCGCTTTATGGAACTAAATTTGGGAATCTACACCTCTAACGCCACATTCACCGACCTGCGCACGCAAAGGACCGTCGAGCTGATTGACTCCTTGGAAACCATTCCGAAAGTCACGGAGTTTTTCGAGAGTGCGCCTCGATAGGTTGAGCGAGTCAAGATAAGAAGTCGGTTCCAGCAAAAGTCAAAGACAACAAGCATGCCAGACCCACGTCGCACAGTTGAGAATCATATTCGCAACTATTCTGGCATCCCTTCCGAGCTTGCCGATCAGCTGCTTAAAGATGAGGCTGGTTGCATTGCGCTACTCTCTCATCCCAACGTTGAAGTGAGGTATGCGGCACTTCAGTGTTGTCACGCTATCTGGAAAGGGAGCCTTTCCAAGGATGTGGTTGAAAGGATTATCGTGCCCGTACTCGCCGGTGAATCTCACAACGGCCTGCTTTCCCTCTGCTTGACTATTGTTGGCGAAACGTTTGATGGCACTGGACGGCGGGATCTTATTGCCGCAATGCTGCGAATCGCCAACGACACTTCAAAAAGCAACTTCATACGCAACTTGGGGTATAAAAATGCGCACATCGTCACTTTTGGAAAAGAAGGATTTCGCAACCTTACAGACGACGGTCCTTCCTACGAAACGGAAGTAATCGGCCAGGAACGATTACTCAAATTTGATGAAAAGTACATGCGTGCGTTCAGCCCTGAGGTCGCACAGGCTGCGGAGATTTACACACAACCGTTTGCCATTAACTACCGGTTCCTCGGAATTGCAGTTTTCCAATGCATTGCGATTAAGATCGCTCTTTCCTGGACTGGCTATCTGGACCCCAGCGAGACGCTGACGAATAAACTGCTCGGCATGGTCGCAACACTTGTTACCGGATCGCTGTCAGGGGTTGGAGTTATGGTTCTTGCGGCAGCTATCCTACGCAAGCGTATCGACTTACTCACTCCCGGACATTGGATCGCCGTTTGGAGTCTCGCATATCTGTTAAGCGAAATAGTGGCAGCACCTTGGCAATCAAACTATGGAATCTTTTTTGAGAAACATCCCGCCTGGGGAGTTTCGATGCATGGTTTGGTAACACAAACAGCACGGAACTTACTTGGCTGCGTCTTATTTATCACGATTGGGCTTCGAAATACAGAATCCAAAGCCTGGAACGCATTTGCATGGCTGACAGCGTCGACGCACTTGCTCGGAATATTCGGCACATATCTTGACCGAACGCTTTATGGTTCAGGGAAAGAAGACCTCTTTTTTGTTTATTTAGGTGAAAGAATCTTGGCCGGTCTTTGTAATTTTTCGATGTTAATTCTATTCTTTATAGCCTTATTAGCAGACCTTAAAACGGGCGTGCAGCGCGACCGCCTACACTGGTTTTGCATTGGGGTTAACTTTTCTGGAGTTGTCATCTTTCTCGCACTCGCTGCCATCATCTCCCTCCTTAAAACATACTTGGATGGCAGGATTTGATTAGTGGCACTTTTGCGTTGTTGAAAACAACATCTAATCAATTATTTGCAATAGATTGCGTATGCCAACGAGAGATCGCTGTTCACCCTACGCTTACCTAAATGAACATTCAGCGCCACAAGACGTCGTCCGGATAAATCCGAACCTACTGGACCTACGTGAAGTCGGGCTTTTCGGGGTGGCGGCTTAAGCGGTCGGAAAGGGTTTTGCGCCAGGTGGCGGAAAGCAGTGGTACGGCGGCCAGTTCGGCCGTGGCTTGCAAATCGGCTTTGCCGTGATGCATCACCTCATGGGCGCGGGCGACGGTCCACTGAGGAAAAGGGCGATCGTCTAAGAAGATCGGGCTGTTGGGTTCGATCACCCCAGAGACCAGCACGCGGAAGTACCAGCCGCAACGACCATTTTGAATCACTCGCTTGGCCAGATCGCTAATCCGCCAGCGGCGAGAGAGCTTCCAGCAGGGTTGCCGGGGCTGCGATACCTGAAACACGATGTTCTCGCTGCGCCAGGTGTCGCCGATGCAGACCTGCGTTTCATCACAACCGGCGATCGACAGGTTTTCGCCAAAGCTTCCCAAGGGATCTTTGCCTGACAATAGTTCCTTCAGCGGGCTGGGGTGGGCACCTTCCCACGGAGATTCGAGCGAAGCTACATCGATGTCGGCCAGGTCAGCACGCCAGCGGGCGTAGTGATCGGCCGAATACGCAAGTACCGCCTTGTCCACGCCGCCGTGATTTTCCAGGTCGGCTTGCCCATCGCCGGTGATGCCCGTTTTGTGCACCCACTGGCCCCCGGTGACCGGCGTCTTGAAGAAGCCGGTGGTCCATAGCTTGTCGTGCGGCAGTTCGGCAGTATCGCTTCCCAAGGTTTTGGGAAGGGAGAGCTGAATGGAGAGAACAATGGGGTTCATCGAACGTTCCCGAGCGAATGCGAAGCAAGCTTTCCTGATGGTCTGGCATGCAGACGCATCCAACGGTCGGTTCATCCTACCAACGCCCGCAGGGGTTGTCGCCCTGGGGCAGGTACGACCGGATGGATGACAGGGGTGCACGAAAAAGCCCCTGGCGAAGTGGTGTACTTGGCCAGGGGCGAGCTAGAGGCTTGATTATCGTCGGAAGCAAGCTTCCGACTGTGGGCTAGGCCCAGTTTTCTTGGGTCATCGCGGCGTCAACACCTTCGGCGTAGCTTTCGGCTTCCCCTTCAGCAGCTGGCAGAGCAGCCGCCGACAGCAGGTTCAAGCCAAAGTCGCTGGCCGAGCCCTCCAGACGATAGACACGTTCCGAGGCAGTGCTGCCCATGACGCGGAAGCGAGCAGTACCGGATGGTGGAATCTGGTAGATCGTGCGGGTGTAGCTGTTGCCAGCCAAGTCAGTCACGTTGAGGGTTGCAATATTTGCGTCGGCCGTCGCAGTGATCGAGATGGAGCGAAGGTTCGCCCAACCGTCGAGCTTGCTGGCCCACAGGGTATCGCTTGGACCCATCGCAACGATCATACCCTTGGCCGTGTTGTTTCCAATCCATCCGCCATCGCTGGACAAGAGGTCCGAGATGCTGGTGAATTGAGAATCGACACCGACTTCTGCAAAGTTCAGATCATTGACGCCCCCTGCCACACCGAGGATTGGCAGGCTGACATGGTAGGAGTCATTCCCATTGGCCGAGGCCCCCACGGAGCTGGCCAGCAAGAGTTCCTTGCCGTCGCGAGTACCTTCGGGTTGCAGTTCGGTAACCGTGTATTCACCTGGGCGAACACCGACAAAGCGGTATTGGCCGTTCATGTCCGTCGTTGCCATCAGCGAGACAACCGCGTTTTGGAAGTCGATACCGGTCAGCGTCACTTCGACACCGGCCAAGCGGCGACCTTCATTTGCAGCAATCGCTCCATCGTCATTCAGGTCCATGAAGACCGTGCCCGTGACGTCGGTCGGGCGGAACCGAACTACATCGATGGTGACCGTGGCCGTGTTAACCCCACCGTTGCCGTCGCTAATGGTGTAGGTCAGAGAGTCAGGACCTTCGTAACCCGCGGTTGGCGTGTAGAGCAACGACTTGAAATCGCCAGCAATCGATACCGTACCGTTTGTCGGCGAGGTTACCGAAGTGATCGTCAGGTTTTCTACACCGTCAGGATTGTTGACCCCGTCATTGGCCAGCACATTAATGGTTTGATTGACAAAGTCCTTGATGGCCGTGAACGAGTCATTGGCGATCGGTGGAGCATCGTTGATCGGGTTAATCGTCAAGCGAACCGTAGCAAAGGTTGCCGATAGCGAGGTACCGTCAAAGGCGCGGTAGGTAAAGCTATCGGGGCCGTTGTAGTTCGCTGCACCCTTGTAGGAGAACGACCCATCGGAGTTCAGCGTGAAGTTCAATGCGTGAGCAGGACCGCTAACCAACTGAGCCGTAAGCGTGGCCGAATCCACATCGGTATCGTTGGCCAGAACGCCAAGTCCCTTAGGTCCAGCCACGCTGAAGCTGGTGAGGACGTCTTCATCAAGACTGAAGACATCGTCCACAGCCACTGGCGGATCGTTGACAGGGGTTACGTTCAAGTAAACCGTGGCAGTGCCGACCGAGTTATCGGTTCCATCGGAGACCCGATAGGTAAAGCTATCAGGACCGTTGTAGTTCAACGCACCCTTGTAGGTAAACGAACCATTGGAGTTCAGCGTGAAGCTTAATGCATTGGTTGGACCCGAAACCAGAACCGCCGTCAGCGAAGATGCTGGCGAATCCACATCCGTATCGTTGATCAGCACACCACGAGCAGGAACCGTCAGCAGCGTATCTTCCTGGACCGTGAAAGCTGGCGAAACCGAGGTGCCGTCATCAACAGCGATCGGAGCATCATTTACCGGACGAACGGTGATCGTGGCGGTGGCGATTGCAGAGATCCCAACCGGCGAACCATCATCCTGAACTTGGAACGTAAAGGTCACTTGGCCGTTGAAGTCCAACTTTGGCACGAAGACAAACGTGCCATCGGGATTGAGCACGAACGACTGCGTAGCCGCTGCCGAAGGACCCGAGATGAGCACGGCCGTCAAGTTTCCAACCGGAGAATCGACGTCCGACGAAGTGTTTAGCACACCTGCGGAACGAGGAGTTACCGTGAGGGTGTTATCTTCGTCAACGGCGTAGGGAGCCAGCGGAGCAACCGTCGGAGCATCGTTGACTGGAGCCACGTTGATCACCACGGTGATCGGTGCCGAGTCCAGACCGTTAACGTCGCGAGCCTTGTAGATAAAGCTATCGGCTCCGTTGAAGTTGGTCGCACCCTTATAGCTGAAGCTACCGTTCGAATTGAGCGTGAAGGAACCACCGGGGGCGATGTTCGAAGGGCCGCTTACCAGGATGGCCGTAAAGCCGACCTGGTCGAGGCTCGAATCGTTGGCCAACACACCGTTTGCAGCATTAACCGTTAGCAGCGTGTCTTCGGTAGCGGCGTAAGGTCCATCTTGCACTGCCGTTGGGGCATCCGGCGTGTTAGTTACCGTGACGCGGGCCGTTCCGGTGGAGTCAACGCCGCGGGTTGGGCTTACATTTCCGACGGGAACCGTGTCATTCACTACATAGGTGAAGGTGACCGGGCTACCAACAGGCGTGAAGTAGTCTGCGGCAGGCGTGTAATCGACCCAGTCGTCGGTTTGATCAGCTGGCGTACCATTATCGTTAATCGCAATCGTCCCTTGGTTTGCTGGGATCGAACCGATGCTTAGCAAGGTTGCGGCAAAGCCATCGTGAGGACGATCATTGGCAAGGACGTCGATCTTGTAGGTCGTTGCACCATTGGTTTCCGAAACCGTCTGGGTATCATCGATGGCCTTGGGGCGAGTCTTTGGAATCACAACGATGTTAACCGTATCAACATCGATCTTAGCACCACCCGTACCACGATTACCGAGGTCGTTGGTCGTTAAGGTGAGTGTATCAGTGCCCAAAAAGTTCAGGTTCGAAGTGTACGACAGCGTTGAAGCTGACAGGAAGGTCTGCAGAGCTTGCTTGGTGCCACTAAGAGTTACGCTACCAGTGCCGTTGTTCGTGATCACGACACCAGCAGATGCACCGGCCGTCAACACGCCGTTGGTAACTTGAAAATTCAGCTGATAATTAGCGGTGCTGAGCCCGTCGTCGATAAAGCTGAAGGCGTTTCCATTTGCAGTAGAGAAGACCAGCACATCTTCGTCGGTTGTGTTCTGTGCAACAGGAACTGAATTGATCGGTGCTTCGTTCGTGGCAATGACGTTGAGATTTAGCGTGCCGCTGGCAGTCTTAACGCCACCTGAACCGGTATTACCAAGGTCGCTAATCACCACCGACGCGGAAGTGCTGAAGTTGACTTCGCGAGCAATTGGCGTTACTTGTAAGCCGTTAAGCTGCTGATTGATTTGGCTGGCGGTGCCCGTCAGGGTAATCGTCGTCAAGTTACCAGCAACCGAGCCTCCCAACACAATTCCCGGAACAGCCGCAGGAAGCGTTGGCGTAACGTCGGTATTGGTATAAGTGATCGAAAGTTGCAGATTGGACGAACCAGCGTCAACGTCAGCAACTGTGATGGCGTTACTGTTGGCGGTGGAAAGCGTCAGCGTTGCATATTCATTCACCTGTTGCGTGCTTGGCAAGGTCAGCGTAGGTGCATCGTTGACTGGCGTTACCGTGATCGAGATCGTCGCAGTATCGACGTTCGTACCATCGGTGATCGTGTAGTTGAACGAGTCGCTACCGTTGAAGGTCGAACTTGGTGGCGTGTAGGTAAAGGATTGGCTGGCACCCGTTCCGACGCGAGTGAACGAACCACCTTGGGCCGTGGTGCCACCGGTCGTTACGATCGACAAGGCAGGGGCCGTGGTTTGCGTATCATTGGCCAGCGGCGAAGGGCTTAGCAATACGGCAACCGACTTCTCTGGAACCGTGTAGGCGTCGTTGTTCGCGTCTACTGGCTGAAGAATCGTCAGCGAAGTCGAGATAATGCTGATTTCGGCTTGAGGCACTGCTACGCTGGATGACCCGGTTGTAGCAAACATGAGCGTATCGTGGAACGGAGTAAGCTCGTTGGTCGTATCACCAACGAAGTTGACCGTGCCGCCAGCTTTCGCATTCATCCGCACGCGCCACAACTCACGCTCCGCGGCGCCAAGCGTACCCGCAGTACGCGAGTAGGCACCACCGGCATCGTCGATACCCGTAAATGGGCCTGGCGAGACTTGGGCCGTACCTGGCTGACCGGACTTGGCGGTCGTGTACAGGGAATTGAAACGGAACGAGTTGAGATAGGCACGCGAGCTGGTGAAGTCGCCGTTGACAGCGGCAGGTTCGCCCACGGTTACAGTGTTCGACACGGTTGGCGTATTACCAGCGCCGAGCGAAATATTCGTGGCCGTCATCAGCGGGATGTTTTGATCTCCCTTGCCACCTTGGAAACGAACCAAGAAGGTTGGCGAAAGGTCATCGGCCGTTACCGTCACGCTGCCGGCACCCAAGGTGGCATTCAGTGCAGACTGAATCGCACTGGCGGTGCCTGGGAGGGACGAAGCATTGTAAGTGATGTCGGCCGTGGTTTGGCTACCAAGCGTCAAACGGAAGGTGCCGCCATCGGTGGCGGTGTCAGGAATGGCGACTTGTTGAAGCTCTTGAATTTCAACATCGGTCGTGGCCGTTGGGAATTGAACATCAAGGAAGCCGGCGTAAACGCCCGTGCCGCCCGTCCGCAGATCCTTAACCGTGATCACAAGGTCATAGTCTTGACCGACGTTGACCGAGGTCAGTGCGGCAGAGCCAAACGAGGCACCGGTGGCAACTGCCTTCACGGTGTATTGCATTTGCGGCGTGGCTTCGCCTTCTGCATTCAGCTTGTTGATAACGGCAAGAGCATCGATCGGCGAGAGGAAGCCGTCGTTGTTCACGTCGTACAGCAGTGTATTGGTTTGAGCCGAGGCAGCTTCACCGGCGGCAGCGGCGCTGACCTTCGAGGTGGAAGCCAAGCTCACCGAGCCCATCGCATTAAGCGAATTGATTACCGCCAACGCATCGTTGGGGGCGACGTAGCCGTCGGCATTCACATCTTCTGGATTGCGTGGATTCCAGTAGTCAGAACCTTGGACAAGGTTGACGTCTCCTGCCATCATGGCGCGGGTCTCAAGACGCTCGGCTTGTAGGCCACGGCGTTGTGCGCCCCCTTGCAGAAAAGCCTTGCGGCGTTCGGCCAAAATGGCACTCTTCTTAGCTAACAGCGAGCGACGAAACAGGTTCATAAAATTTCCCGTGCTGCGAATGCGACTTTTCTGTTGTACGTGCCTTGAAGAACCCCGACTTGGCCGCCCGCCATTGTTTACGGCTAAGCCAGCATCAGGACTCCTTTGAAAACGCCTGTCCGTGCGCCTCAAAGCACCAAGGAAACACAGCTTAAATCCTTAGCTGGTAACCACTTCGATCCAAACCGACCCTTGTCCCCTGCCCCCCGAAAGTGAAGGCTTGTGACAGGATTTAGGTTTCAGACTAGTTACGCCCCAAAACCGTTGCAACGATCTTATAGGCACGAATCTGAAACTACCTTGGCGACTTGCCGCCAAAGGCGACAGATCCCCTACAACCCCAACCCTCAAGTCTACGCAGCCATCCCAAAGTACCGTTTATTCCGTCAATTCCTGGTTCACGCCGCGCCTACTTGGTAAGACGCGGACGAAAGCACTAAAGTTCCCGCCACCCTGGTATTGGTGAGGTGAATTCTTTTGACAAACGGACCTTCGGCAAGAGGCCCAATCGCTGGGATTGTGAAAAAGGGCCCCCGAAACCCAGCACGAAGCTGTTTCTCGGGGGCCCCGAATGAATACAAACCGTTTTACAGCAACACCTTAGAGAGAAACTCTCTTAGATGTTTGCGGATAGTAGGTTGAGGGCCAGATCGTCCAACAAGCTGCTGCTGTCGGAAGATTCGTCCTCATCCTTGGTGTCCAGGACCGACCAAGAGTAGGCAAACTCAGGGGCCGATGGATCCAAGGTTGGTTCGAAGGAGTCAAAAGAGCTGTCGTTGTTGTAGGCGAGCAAAGCATCGTCTTGCGACTTGCTGTTGCTGGTGGAACTTTCCTTCACCTCGACAACAAAGCTTGGGCCGGCGTACAGCGTGCTTGGCACGTTGCTGGCCGATTGAGCCGCTGTCGAATCCGAAGCGACCGCACTGCTGACCACTACAGAACCACCCATGGCCTCGCTGCCGGCTTCTGGGTTGGGGTTCGTACCGTTGAGGTAGTTCACCACCAAGTTGACGTCGTTTGGCGCGATGTTGTTATCGCCGCTTGGATCGTAGTAGTACGAACCAGTTGGCAATGGTGGCGGAGGAGCAACCAGGTTGAAGCCGCCGCTTAGCAAGTTCTGTGGAACCAGATAGGCAGCGTCGCCACTGTGCAGGTTGATGAAGTTGATCAGGATCAACGCATCAATCGGCGATAGGAACCCGTCTGCATTCACATCCAGCTTCGCGTTTGGTCCTAGAGGATTGCTTGCACCATCACCTGGGTTTTGGAACTTCGGTCCGGTGACCTTGATCTTGTAATCTTCGACTTCACCATCAGCGGTGTAGCCGGTTGGCAGCAAGTTACCAGCACTGCTGAGGCGGAGACGCATGAAGCGATCGCCCAGCTGTTGGTTGGCAGCCAAGGCAGGCGTAGGAATCGTGTTGAGGCCTGCAACAAGTACAACGTTGTTGATCAGCTTTTCGCTGGCTTCAAACACGCCGTTGTCGTTGAGATCCACCCAGCCGTCAAGCTTGGCAACCAAGCTTGGAGTGTTGGTGAGGAATACCTTGATCTCGCCGGCAAGGCCTGGAGACAAGGTGTACGAGACCAAACCATCATCTTCCAGATCGCCATCGGCATTGGCCGTTTGCTTGGCGTTGCTCTCTTCCGAGATTGCAGCACCCAGGCTATAGCCAGGAACGACCAAGTGGCGGGCACCGTCGTTGGCCAACAAGGAGGCATAGCCACCCGTTGGGTTACCTGGAACCTTTGGATCGGGAGCATCACCGAAGTCGAGCAACGTGCCAACAAAGATCGAGAACGACGTGTCGCCGTTGGACTGATTCGTTTGCAGGTTGTTACCAGCAATGTCGCGGATACCCGTGGCCGTGTTTGCCAAGAGGATCTTGTAGGTGTGCTCTTGAGCCCAAACACCCGATACTGGCAACAGCTTGATCTCATCCTTGCTGGCGTCGTAGACGAAGATGTAGTCCGTTCCTGCAACCAGTTGGACATTATCTTGCATCAGCACGAGCTGCGTGGACGAAACGGTCGAGTCGTCGATACCGGTGCCCGAATCTTCCAGCTTTACCAGGAATTGGTACAGCACTTCGTTACGAATCGCAATTTGCGTGACGGCAGGGTTGCGGTCGCGGCCATTGGTATCGTTATCAACCGGATCGATCATCCGAGCTGTTGGGCCCAGGAAGTCAACACGTTCCACAGCACCACGGTCCTTGAAGATGTTACTTCCCAGACCTGGAGGAGGAGCTTGCGATGGATCATCACGACGGAGCAAGCCGTTGATATCAAGGTCAGGAGCCAAGATTGGCGAGTCAGGAATTCCGACGTCGTTCTTGGTGGTCTTCAATGCAGAGCGTTCGGCCAAGCTATTGAGCGAGCTGTCGATCGCTTGCGAACCGGCTGCCAAGTAGAAGTTACGATTGGCGGGGTTCACGAACAGCGGATCAGCAGCAGCCAACTGAATCGGGTTGCTACCCGTCGTTCCGTTGGCGGTGTTGCCGCGGAACAAGTTAGCACCAACAACCGGCGGGCTGCTCAAGCCAGCGGACGAACCATCGATTCGGATGCCCGATACCGTGTTGGCAACGATGTTGTTAAGGATCGTTGGGCTGGCATTGTCCGTCACATCGATACCAACGCCGGTTGCTGTCGCACCGCCGTAGATCGTGTTGTTGACAATCCGTCCAAATGGCACCACCGACAGCGGATCGCTACCCGCTTGGGCGTCACCGCTGAAGCGGATACCGGCCGAGCCAAAGTTAGCGACCACGTTGTTCATCAGCACCACGCCTGGAGCCAAACGATCATTGTTGAGCGTTGGCAGGCTAATGACGCCACCAGGATATGGCAGGTTGCCGTTGGAGTCACGTGGACCCGCATCAACCAAGATACCGACCTGCGAGGTGTTGAAGATCGAGTTGTTCAGGATCTCGATATTTCCCTGCTGACGGAAGAAGTTCTGATCGCCGATCACACCCTCACCCACAGCGGGGTTCGGGAAGTTCACATCGTCGATGAACGCGGCGTCGAGGCCGGCCGTGCCGCTTCCATTCTTCGTGTAAGCAAAGCGGAAGACGTGCGTACCTGCGGTCACAGGCACTGTGATGACCGACCAATCTTGATCGCCCGTCCAAGTGTTTTGGACCGCGCCATCAATCGAGAAGGTTAGTACGTCACCAACGGCACTGGAGACCTTGCGTGCGAAGGTCATGTCACCATCGCCCACCTTGCGAGTGATCTCCATGTAGCTGGTTTCATTGTCCAAAATCGCACCCGACTGAGCACTTCGCGGCCCCGTCATAGCGGTCAAGGTGGAACGGAACCAAGCGTTTTGCGTGTTAGGCGTCGTGGAGAACGTGAAGTTATTATTCAGGCCGTTCACCAGCAACGCACTGGTATCCAGGGCCGTGTGCTTTTCGGCATCGGTGTGCCAGTTATAGCCACCCGCTACTCCCGAGCCACCAACACCTAGGTTCGTGAAGTCGGTCTCCTGAGCCGCAGGGAAGTCAACGTTGTCGATGAAGCCAGCATCCAGGCGTGTGCCAGGGCGGCTGTTATCGGCATTGGTCTTCTCATACGACCAGCGGAAAGTGTGCGAACCTGCGGTGACAGGAACCACGATTTCGCTGTAGTCGACATCGCCCGACCATTCGGCCAATCCCGTCGTCGTCGTGGCCAAAACTCCATCCACATAGAAGCGGAGGAAGTTCGAACCGGCCAAGCTCGACACCTTACGGGTGAAGCGAAGCTCACCAGCCCCAGTAACCCGCGTTACTTGCAAGCTTGAGATCCCCGTCGCATTGGAGATACCACTGCGAGCGGCTTGCTTGCCACCATCGTTGCTCGTGTTGGAGACCGTCCAGTTGAAGGCGCTGGTAGGAGCCGTCGTCGTCCAGCCGGTTGGCAGGCTGGTGCTGTCTTCGAACGTTTGGGCCGTAGCTTGACGTTGATCCTGGATCATACGATCGTTGACATCCCAAGCCTGAACCAACGCAATGTCAGATTTGGTTGGATTGGTAATCGACCCATACTCGGCACCACGACGGATCTCAAGCTGGTAATTACCGCCGAGGAATTCTAGTGGTGGTGGACCTGCAGGTAGGAATACATTGTTAGGCTGCCCCGGATCGAAAAAGCCAGTCACTCCCGCAGCAGCTCCCGTGACCATTTCACCCCGTTCGGCAAAGCCGACGACGAAATCGTCAACATAGAAGCCTACATGCCGATTGTCTTTTCCACGTTCGGAGCTTCCCATTCCACCGAAGCTATCAACTTCGATGTTCGTATTGTTGCGGTCGGCCGAAGCACCTGCCGTGCTGAAATCAAACCGGAATCGCAAGTCCTTTTGGCCAGCAAATCCTGCAAGATCGACACGGGCTTGTCGCCACGAACCCGTGTTATCGAACAATTCTTGCACCTGTTGACGACCGGCGTTGTTTGGATTCTGGGTAATCGAAGTCGAGAGGCCTGTGGACAACTCGGCATCGCGACTCGGATCCTGCGATTCCAGTACGCTGTTGTTGGTTGCAAGCAACTTCCAACTACTACCACCATCGCTCGAGATAAACACACGAGCCGAATCGCGCATCCCTGGCCCCGAGGCCGTCGAGTTACGGCTCTCTGTATCCAGGAAGTAGTTGAAGTAGAACGTTGGCTTGTCGGCCGCATTGTAGTTGGCCAAGCTGAACGATTCTGTTGCCAGCGAACCATAGGCACCACCAGGCAAATTGTAGGTATTGCCCAGGGCATTTGAGCCAGAAGTTAGCTCTTGGTGGATTGCTCCGGAACTAAATCCACGCTGAACATTTCCAGTAGTAGAAGCATTGTAGCCACCACCGCCGGCACTCCATTGTTCCAAGCCGAAGTACCAACTGGTTCCCCCAGCAATTGCACCGTGGCTATTATCCGGGGCTGCGGCAAGCCCGTGACCTGCTTCACCGCCACGTTGCGTGGTGAGATGCCAGAGGTTGAAGTCGAGATTGGAGAAGGTAAACCCTGCCCCAACACCATTCGTTGCAACGCTCGAAGCGTCGGCCTTACCATCGCCATTGGTATCAAATACCGTTTGCAATTGGCCGGTCGTATCGAAGCAAACTATCCGCCCCGTATTCGTCGTGGCAAAGAAGAAGTTCGAGTAGTAACCGTTTTCCAGGCTTTGCGGACCACGCTCAATGCCCCTGAATCCCGTTACACCAGGGATCTGGATTACACCTGCCGCCATACTGGCTGTACCAGGATTGATGCGGAAGAAATGTCCCTGATCGCTTACACCGTAGAGCTGTCCGTTCAAGGAAGCCATGCCGGTCGTGATGAAGTTGGCACCCACACCATCAGCCAAGGTAACGGTCCGTGGCGAAACACCACCAAGCGTCGAAACGTTGGCAGAAACAGTTCCCGCAGCATTGGCAGTGACCGAGTAGGCACCCCAACCCGCAAATGCATTGATCGCGGACTCGATGTCAGCCATTGACGTTGGATTGCGTCCACCGGTCGTTGTCAGAACGGTTGGGTTAATCGCAGGGCCACCGACATTGGTTGTACCAGCACCGGTCAGTGTGACCGTTACCAGAGCATTCACAGCTGCATTGGCTTGCAAGGCATTGATGACCTGCTGAATCGTGCTTGGCGATGCCGCATTGCTATTGAGCACGACCGAGATATTGCGGCCAGCCACCGAAACCGTGGGCTGAGCACCGACGCCCAGCGATGCCTTAGTAAAGGTAATCCGGATACCGTCGCCCGCTGTACCAGCCGCTGTAGCGGTAAAGGCCAGCGATGCTGCACCACCGGTATTGAAATCGGTAGAAGCAGAAGACGATGTGAACCCGGTAAATACATCCACTTGGTACTGATTGGCACCAATGGCAGTAACTACTGGGCTACTAGACCCGGCGTTGCTAACAAACGTGAACGACGCTGGACCACCTGCCAACGGACCGGCAACATTGGCCGTTAATGTCAGCGTAGCAGCCGCAGAACCCAGGTTCGTGGTAACTGTTCCAAACGAGGCACCCGTGATCAGCTGACCCGTACGACCGATAACGGTGTTTTGGATGTAACCTACACCGGTGTTTGGATCAGCGCGATACAAACGCGATGCAGTGCCGCTAGTATCCGTAATCGCGTACCAAAGCTGGTAACCACCACCGCTGTTAGAGCCGGTGAAGGCGAACGCCGTGGGGCTATCCGACGTGATCGAATGGTACGGATTGTTGGCGTCAAAATCAGGGATGTTGTCCGTGCCGATCGGAGTGATGGCACCGGTCCCAGGATCAACTTCCACCAATTGACCCACCGTGTTGGCTGCACCGGGCTGCGTGCGATAGCCAAACATCCGGCCATCTTCACGGATATGCAGGTCCACAAAGTTGGCATTGCCTGGACTGAACCCGCCCGCGATGCTGGTTGCACCAGCACCCGTCGATGGGTTAACCGTTGTCAGCGTATCGCCAACCAAGTTGTAAGCCACAACGTCCGACAGTTCGAACGGACGAACGTACTTTTGCAGCTGGATTTCGTTACCAGCCGAAGGCGGCCCCGAGATATTGAACAAGGCACTGTCAGGGCCCGAAGCAATACCAGCTCCGTTTTGCGAATTAACTCGGTCGTCAATAACGCGGCGAAGCGAATCGATTGGCTCCAGCCGAGCCAAAGAACTTGCGGCAGCTGAGGAGAAGGCTTGGTTGAGTGCCAGGGGAACCCGACGGTTGGACGACACGGCCACATAGTAAGTACGAATCGCCGGGGCATCGGGACTCGACTTCAAGCCTGTTGGCAATTGCACCGAGCCGATGTACGGATCGAACTTCCCAGACGAGGCACGAGACAGGTCGTCCGCATCGAGACCTTGGCCTGGAGCCGTGGAGGGCTGATCGTCAACAATGTTGCTGTCACGACCCACATAGATCAACTGGCCAAACTCGTTAAAGACCGACAAAGACGTATCAGCACGAGCCAAACCATCGGCATAATCGATGTCGAAAATCGTGGACCAAGACTTGCCACCATCGCTGAACCCACCAATCACCTGTACGTAGGTAAGGTCAAGCTGGAAGCGATACCAGTCGACATCCCCTGCGGACGAGATGCTGCCGCTGGTCGAGATCGTATTGCGATCCACCGTCAGCAGGTTCCCCAGGTTTTGAGCATTGGCAAAGCCATCGTTATCGGCGCGAGTTTCGGCAGCTTCCGAGACCAGTGGCGAATGGTAAGGCAGACCGATCACTTCGATACCGGTGGTCGCATAGCGAATATCGGCATAGCGAACGGTCGAACCTGGCTTCTCATCTTGTTGACGAATGCGAATCTGCAGTTGGTACTCGCCACGGCTTTGGCCCGTGGTCGTATCAGCAGGATTGACAGGCGTACGGCTGGTATCGGTCGTCGATGCTGCCGTCCCTTGGCTACGGACGCGGACGAAGTAGGTTTGATCCTTGAGGTTGGTACCTGGCAGAATCAAACGCATGCCAGCGTCGCTTGGGTTGGTCGTGAAGGTGTCACGGCCATTCCAATCATCCTTGGTGAGGCTCAACGCATTGCCGGTTAGCGTGGTATTGTCGAGCGAGCGAGCAAGTACATTGCCCGAAGCATCGACCAATTCCAGCATGGCATCCAGGCCGTAAGAGGTCTTGTCGATGTCGATCCAGACTTCGGTGCCGCTATCGGCCTTGAAGCTGTACACATCGAGGTCGGTTGGATCATCCAAAGCGATGACGCCATAGACCAAGAAGCCGAGGCGGCGGTTTTCGTCACCGCTGACATCGGTGGGAGCCAAGTTCCCCAAGGACTGGGCCTTGGCAGGAGTGTTATTCGTCGTTTGTGGCGTAACGTTCAGTGCTGGTTCGGCCTCGTTGATGATCGCAACGTTGCGATCATTCGAGTACTTGTCGAACCGAATGCTGCGCCAATCGCCGGCGGAACCAGTGCTGGTACCGTTGTTATTGGTATCAAACAGCGGCAGATCGTTCGTTGGGGTAACGCCCGCAGAAACGGTATCGTCGCCCAGCGAAGTCATGATGACAGGACGGCCTGGTTGACCGATGACATAGACCGATCCACCAATCCGGTCGTCAATATCTTGCAGCACGCCGCTGGCGGTCAAACCGGCGGTAGCACCGCTGGCCTTCACCACCAAGCTGGCCGTTGGGCTGCTTTGCAGACGTAGGCCGCTGAACACATGGTGATTCAGCACCATGATTTCCGAACGGAGGATGTGCGCGATATCGGTATCATCCCAAACGGTTTCGGCCGTCAAGGTTCCGCCACGGACTTCCATGCCGTTGGTCGTGTTGTTGCTCATCCGGATCTTGCGAACCATCGGGCCAAAGTTATTGGCGTATTCGCTGTACATATCGACTGGGCCGGACGAACGTCCCATGTCGGCATTGACGGTGGCTGCCATGGCATTGGCATCAATGCTCATTACGTTGCCAGCGTTGTCTTGGAACGTGTTGTCAACGATGATCGGCTGAGCACCACGGACAAAAACCACGGCCGAGCCGTTGCTGCCACGACCGGTTCGGTTACCACCTACCCCAGTTCCATCACTGTTGAATTGGAAGAGGCTCTGGGTAACGCGGACATCGGCTTGATGTACTTCGATCACGTTGAACGTGGCAAAGTTACCTTCGATTGGCGTAACACCACCACCGTAGAAGATGCGAGCGTTGTCGATACTGCCACTGCTGTTAGCGGCGAAGAACAAACCACCCCACTGACCGGCAGCTGGCGAATTGGTTGCACCACCGGAGCCATCGGCACCTGTGTCAAACGTGCCGCTGCCACCGTAACGGTCGTCACGGATCGTGGTCAGAATGATTGGGTCAGCCGTAGTACCTTCAGCAATCAGCTGAGTACCAACGCGAGCTTCAATTCGCGAACCTTCAAACTTGACGATCACCCCTGGATCAATCTTCAGGCGAGCATCCAGACGGGCATCAAAAGTACCCCCTGAATTTAGCATTGGGCCGCCTGGCGTGCCACGGAAGTGCAGGTTTTCCGATACGACGTAAGTTACATCGGTATCGTCCCAGCGAGCGGTCACATCCAGATAATCAACCGGGCTGCCGAACTGCGTACGAATCCGCACGAACAAGCCGTTGACGGTGTTGTTCGTCAGCGTATTGCCGTGAACGTCAGGACCCAAGCGATCGTTGAGATCCGAGAAGCTGTTTGGATCGGACGAAATGGCCGAGTCAGCACTTTGGGTGATGCTGTTGTAGGAAATCTCTGGGCGAGCAGCGATCGTATAGACCGGGCTGTAACGCTGACGAATCGAATCAACGTCAACTTCACCACCACCAAAGGTAATGAGAGCATTATTGACGTAGTTCAAGTAAACCGGTGCGACATTGCTGGCGTTGTCGAGATGGCCTTCCATGTCGGAGTCATCACGGAAGACGATACCACCCCAGTCGCCAGGGCTGGCATTACCCGCAGGACCATTGCTATCACCGCCGAGGGTGTCGTTGTTGTACGACGTGAGCCAAACCTTTTGCAGCGGCGTGCCGAGGATCTGAATCGAACCGCCGCTACGGTCCACACCTTGAGCCGAAGTACCGGCATCAATGTTGGTACGGCTGAGCTTCAAAATCGCGCCCGCGTCAATCATGACGTTGACGTTGCTTGGCACCTTAAAATCGGCACCGTCAGGCAGGGCCACATCGGCATTGTCTTTACCGATGATGTAAGGCTTGTTGTCCCCTGGCGTGCTGAGCAGGCCGTCTGTACCACCGTTGCCAACAATGCGTAGGTTGATCTGCGGAGCAGGATTACCAGCACCGACAATCGGGTCGATGATCGCCTGGATAGCGGCCAGTGCATCCGAAATCGTCGTGAATGGCTGGGTAATGGTACCGATCGATGGCAAAGCCACCGTTGGAACATAGGCCTTGTCGACATAAATCGAATTGGCCGCATCGGTCGCACGGAAGAAGAAGTCGTGAGCGCCACCTGGCTTATTGTCCGAGTCGCCATCAAAGGCAGTACCGGTCAGGTCGACAATCGTTTGCGAGGCTGGCGGAGTCAGGCTAACCTTCAGGTTATACAGACCGTCCGAACGACCACCAAAACCGCTGTCCAAAATCGTGGGGTCGACACCGGTCATGCCCGAACTGGTCACCATCACATAGTAGGTGCCTGGCTCGACATCGAGGTCGATGTAGGAGTCGCTGCTGTAGTAGTCATCGTTGCGAGAAACGATTTCCCGCGTGAGACGGCCCGAACCATCGGTCGTTTCACGATAAAGGGTCAATACGGTGTTGAGCAAGCTGGAATTGACCATCCGCTCTGCAGTGGTCTCGCGCGGAAGCGCCCCTTCTCAGTCACCGTGAACTTATAGATGTCGATATCGCGGCTATCAGGGCGGTCCAAGGTTTGACCGTGGATGACGTCGGCCGTACCTGGAAATACAGGTTCGGTGCCCGAGGGAGCTCCGGGAGTTTCAGAACCACCTTGAATCGTCAAATCGGGCAGGTCGTAAGCGTGACCCAGACCGAGCAAGTGTCCGATTTCGTGCATAGCGGTGGTAAACCAAGCCCCGCCATATTCGCTTTCGCCCCAATTGGTATTGCCGTTCATCACGGCCTTACCACCACCAGCCAAACCGCCAGCACCGTTGATTGGTGCGCTTGGGTCGATCGCACGCAAGTCACCGGTGGCGATGATTGCACCACCAGCGGCCGATTCTACGAATTGAATGCCGAGGTAGCGGCTATACAGTTCAAAGATTTCGCGGGCACGCTGCTTTTGCGTTTCGGTAATCAGGTTGTGCAGCGGATTACCATTAGGATCACTTCCGTAGTTATCCCGGAAATTGTAGAAGAATGTCGACGAGCCACCGGTGGTGTCTGGCCCACCGTTGAGATGGCTTTCAAACGGAATGTCGCGATGTCCTGGGTCATCCCCAGCGCCTGGCCAAGCGATCGTGTTTGGCTGACCCGTGATCGCGCCATTGATGCTTTGACCAACCACACCGACAGTGCCGATGTCTTGTGCGGTGGCAAACGACGAATTGATGTCGCTGCCAGCGGCCGTGTTGGTGTAGGTCGTGAAGAAATTGCCGGTGTTGGTACCGATCGACAACTTGTAGTTGCCATTGAGCGTGATACCAAACGTCAAGATCGCCCGATTGTTGGCGGAAGAATACGTGACCCCGGTTGGATTGACCACGGTTCCCGTCGCTTGGTCGGTCAAGCGATAGAAGATTGGGTTTTCCGCCGAAGCTTGATTGAGCGTGTCCTGGTTGAAGTAAACCTCAACCGTGTTCGCCGATTGCGACAGCACATTGGCTGCGCGAGTGATTGGCTGTGGCACAACCGCGACGACTTTTGCGCCGAGATCCAACTTGAAGTCAACCGATTGGTTAACACCCGAGTTGAAGGCGTTGCCCAGCGAATCCTTCAGCGGGGTCAGGCCGGCGCCAATGATCGTGACGCGATAGGTGTCGTCGGGAAGAGTGTCCGCAAAACGGATCACCACTTCTCGCGTGGAGTTCTCAATCCCGACATAGCCGGGAGTGATCACCACGTCGTTCGGCTGACCGAACGAGCCGTCGAGCCCCGCACGCGTGATCTTCACGCCGTTGGCGATGGTTGTCGGGTCAATGACTTGACCCTCACCAAAGCGAAGGGTGATACCACGAGGTGGTGTGTGAAAAATGTCGCCCGCATGGATCATATCCGCAGCGTCATTCGTAGTATTGCCGTTGGCGTTATTGATAATCGCCACTAGCTGCGGCCCGGTCGTCATGACACGACGATCTTCTAGGCGCTCTTAGGGACATCTTGCGAGAGGTTTTCCGTGCAAGGTCCCGGTACTTACGAGATTTCTTCAGCTGCGAAACGAATTTAGGAGAATGCCCGGTGGACATGAACCAACTCTTTCTGCGACAGGGATTTACGCCTAGCCAACCGCGATGTTTCCGGCGGCCATGCCAGATTCCATCATCCGCGCCTACGAGCGCTACTTATCACCAACAAGGCAGAAGCTTCGTTTGCCGTAACTTCTCTGCCACCAAGGTCTTTGCGGCACAAGCTGCAAAGTCTAGGTAAAACTTGCTGATATTACCGACCAGCTCGGATTATAGTTGCACGGAATGTCGATGCAACGAAATTGGTATCTTGGACGCAGCCACTTTGCGTTTCGTTCCCACCGACCTACACTTTTTCGTTTTAAGCCCTACAGCCGGCCTTCCAAATACCCCAAACAACCCATTTCAATTCATTTTGGGTAAAGTAAGAGCCATGAGTAAGCTATTGCGGCTGAGCAAAGCTCGTTCGCAACACACCCCTTTTGGGTTATCGCACAGGGCGATCAGCGGCGAAGGCAACCACGCCAAACGCCCTGGGGCCAACCAGCCACTTCCAGGGCCCAATGACCCTCACAGAAGGTGGATCACCGTTTTTGGCGACTTGAGAAGAAAGATTAGCGCTATTAGTAAGGTCAAGATTTTGAAACATCGCCTGCAATTTGCCGGGGTGGAGCCCCGCGAAGAAGTTGCCAGCCTGTAGCGCCTGGCCCAGGAGCGGAGCAAGCTTTGCCTCCTCGATTGTCAGCAAGGCGGGCAGGGTGTCGGACGAGACAATGTCTGTGACGAGCAGAACCCGACCACCGTAAGTGGTCAGGCGGAAAAGGTCGTGAAGGTGGTCTTGAACGATTTCCTGCGACAGCGCCCCTAAATCGTTCACCTGGCCGACTGAATCCCTGGCGGCCCCCAAGGCCCCTTCCAGCAACTGGCTGATCAGGCATATCGAGGCTACTACCTGCGCCTGCGGCAGGATTTCCAAAACGCTGGGCGGAATCGGAGGCATCAAATTCACGCCAGGGTGTAAATGCAGACTCGGCGATGCCACCTGCTGACGCTGCACCGCCAACTGCAACGCCTCCGCATCCCAGTCGACAAGGTGCACCTCCGAATAGCCAGTCAGCAAGTCGGATAAATCCAAGTCATTACAGTTGCCTGCCCCTAGGAGTAGCAGCCTCGGCTTTTGCGAAGAAGCCGAATGAGAAAGAGCCGCCTCCAAGAGGAGACGCATCACTTGGTGACGATGCGATGCATACCCCTCCCAGCTTGCTCGCGTTTGAGTGTTACGCCGTTGCTGCAGCTCTAGCGAGTCTTTGGTGCGATTGTCGGGAAGGTCGGCCATTCATCACAGTCCAATCAGAAACGCATCCCATGCGCCGCACCGGAAAGGCACGGCCACCCCTCAAGACGAAGCCTGCGGCGACTTTGCCTCCAGCGACGACATCGGCATTTGAAAAAACGTCTGCGCGGCTTTGGCAAGCGTTCGAAATTTCGGCACGCTCACGGTGACCGTATTCCAGCGGACCGATAACGGCCGAGCCCAACTGGTGTAGTGATCCAGCCGAATCCCGACAAAGCCATACAGACCTTGCTGAAATTCGAACAACTGCTCTGCCGGCAGTGGCGCTTGATCGCCCACCACATTGTAAGCAAAGACCAACAGCCCTGCTGAGCGCGGCCCCATTACCGATTCCCAGCGGGCCAAGCTGATTAACTCATCGGCCGTAGACCAGTTCTTCCAAAACTGCTTCGACTTGCCACTGGGAAAGCGCCGCCCCTTCACATCCACCAGCCAAGAGAACCCCTGCCCTGTCGGCGAGACAATAAAGTCGGGGCTCTTCAGCGATTGTTCGCCCACAACACTTCGGCGCTGTTCATCCATGCCCACAAAAGGAATTTCATGGGCACGAAGAAAAGCTTCGAAGGCCGCTTCGTAATGGTTGTCGCGTTTGACCATGGCACTTTGCCGACGTGCACTTCAAACATCCAATACAGACGTTTCCCGCCAAGAAAACGCTACTTCTTCAAAGCCTCGACCGCCAGACGCTGTAACTCACCACGCAGTGGGCTGGCATCGGCGTTAGGCATTCCAGACCGCTGAATCAGCAGTACAACAAACAGGTCTTGATGGGGATCGCACCAGCCTTGCGTACCGAAGGCACCACCATGTCCATACGTGCCAGCCGACATCATGCTGTGCACCCCTTCTGGCTTGCGAACTACTGCAAAGCCATATCCAAAGCCCATGCCGGGCGTAAAGCCGCAAACAAGGTCGCCGGTTTGCACGGCCGTCATCGCCTGAAGCGAATCCTTGGAAACGAGCGTAAGATCTTTTGATTGTGCGCCTTGCAGCAAGAAGGCGTACAACTTGGAAAGGTCCGCTGCGGTGGAGTAAAGTCCGCCAGCTGGAATGGGATGCTTGGCATGAGCCGTCGGACCCAGCAAGGAGTACGTCTGTGCAACCAACTTTCCATCCTTGAAGTCATACAGGCGTGCAAGTCGCTTCAGTTGTTCTGGCGAGGGAAAGAACGTCGTGTCGTTCATCCCCAGCGGTGCAAAAACATGCTTTTGCAAATAGTCTTGGAAGCTTTCGCCGGATGCAACTTCGATAATACGGCCCAGCGTATCGATGCCCGCATTGCAATACGACCATTTACTTCCTGGTGCAAAGTCGAGCGGACGCTGCGACTGCAGAAGCGTTGCCTCGGCTAGCGTCAATTGTCGATCCATGTAAAGGTTCGAATAGCCGGATGGATATCCACCAGGCATCCCACTGGTATGAGTAAGCAGGTCACGGACGGTGATCGGACGCTCTGGCGGCTGGGCCGTAACCTGGCTTCCCTCTCGCTTGGTCACTAACAACTGCCCTTGAAACTCAGGCAGGTACTTTGCGACCGGATCATCGACTTTCACCTTGCCGGCATCGACCAACTGCATAACACCAATCGCAACAATCGGCTTGGTCATCGAAGCGATTCGGTAAAGCGCATCCGGGGCCAACGGCGTTGTGCCTTCTATATCTACCGAGCCAACAGCCTCCAAAAGGGCTACGCCTTTTGAACTTCCGACAACGACCACCATTCCCGGCACTTGGTTCACGCCTGCTTCCGCGATGAACTTTTGCATGCGAGGCTTGATCGCTGCCAACTTCTCTTTGTCAAATTCGGCCGCACCAACCGAGGAAACCGCCAGACCCGCGACCAAAGCTAGAGCTGCCAACCAGAAAGAGCATCGTTTCAGCATGGAAGATCCCCAGATACGTCTCAAAGAGAAATGCGAGAGCCGCTTTGGCCCTACCCGCAACAACCGGTAACGTATCAGATCGCGCTGTAAATTGCTGCCAAACCGGGGGTCTATTAGGTAAGAAAACGGAGCCGTTTAGCCATGCACCCCCATTTTGGGAATGCCCCGTGACATCGACAGAGACGCAATCGCGACCGCTAACACAGACACAGAGGGGTTTTTAATCACACTAAACAGACTACAATACTTTCGGGTGAGTCTTTATGGCGGGAGAATTTTTCTTCTCGTGATTCCGAGGCCGCCAGCCTCTTTACAGCCCACCACAAAATTGGCATATTAAGGGGCTACGCTTTTGCGGGTGTAGCTCAGTTGGTAGAGCACAACGTTGCCAACGTTGTTGTCGCCGGTTCGAATCCGGTCACCCGCTCTGCAAACAGCCGGCGTGCAAACCCTGGTCTGTGAGTGGCATTTGCCACCATTGACCCTGCCAAACGCTGTGCTTCCGTTTGCCCTGGGATGGGATGCCCAGGGCCCAGAAGTCCCGCAGCCGCGAGCTGGAATGGTCCTATCGCGTGCGGGTTTTTTTGTTTACAGGAAGCGTTCCTGAGTGCTTCACAAGGATTTGTGAACCAATGGCCTCAGGGAAGCCTCCCTTTCGAGTTTCCTCCGTGCTTTGTTTCTTCGTGGATTTGCAAGGCTACACCTTGCGTGAAATGCTATGAGCACCGATACCGCCGCTGAAACCACCGCCGCCCCTGAAAAGGTCAAGCTGACGCTGGAAGTAAAGATTGATAAGCCCTCGGCTTGTGAACGCCATGTCACCGTGGGAGTTTCCCGCGAAGACGTGGATCGGTATCTCAAGGAGCAATTTGACGAAGTCGCCCCCAAGGCTGAACTTCCTGGCTTCCGTGCGGGCCGTGCCCCACGCAAGCTGGTCGAGAAGTCCTTCCGCAGCCAAGTGACCGAACAGGTCAAAGGCAAGCTGCTGATGGATAGTCTCGCTCAAATCAGCGACGACCATGAATTCTCGGCCATCAGCGAACCTGACTTTGATTTCGACAAGGTCTCGATTCCTGACGCTGGCCCACTCACGTTCGAATTCGACATCGAAGTTCGTCCAGAGTTTGACCTGCCACAGTGGAAGGGTCTCAAGATCGAACGTTTGGTTCGTGAATACAACGATGCCGACGTCGAAGAGCACCTCAAGCGTTTGCTCGCTCGCTACGGCACCCGCGTTACCCAAGACGGTCCTGTGGTGGATGGCGAAGGCCAATTCATCCGTGCCTCGCTCACGTTCCGCCTTGGGGATCAAGTCCTCAACACGCTGGCCGACGAAGAGCTGGAAGTTCGCAAGGTCCTTAGCTTTACCGATGGCCGTCTAGAAGACTTCAACGCACTAGTCGTTGGTAAGTCGGCTGGCGACAAGGTCACTGGCAAGGTCAAGATCTCCAACGACTCCACCAATGAAGCCATCCGTGGCCAAGAAGTGGATATCAAGATTGAAATTCACGAAGTTCGCGCTGTAAAGCTGCCTGAACTCGACGAAGGCTTCCTCGACCGCATTGGTGGCTTTGAAAGCGAAGCTGACCTGCGTACGGAAGTGAAGAAGGAACTCGAACGTCAATTGGCTTACCAACAAGACCAAGGCGTTCGCAAGCAAATCACTTCGCTGCTGACGATTGCTGCCAACTGGGACCTGCCACCAGACCTACTTCGCCGCCAAGCTGGCCGCGAACTGGAACGTGCAGTGCTTGAACTGCAACGTAACGGCTTCGACAACAACACGATCCAAGCCTACGCCAACGAACTGCGTCAAAACACGCTCTCGTCGACCGCTACCTCGCTGAAGGAGCACTTCATCCTGGAACGCATCGCCGAAGAAGAGAAGGTTGATGCAGAGCCAGGCGATTACGATGCTGAAATTCAGCTGATCGCTGACCAAATGAACGAGTCGGCCCGCCGCGTGCGTGCTCGCCTTGAAAAGCGTGGCCAGATCGATACCCTTCGCAACCAAATTGTGGAACGCAAGGTCATCGGCCTGATCAAGGACAACGCCAGCTTCAACGACGTTCCTTTCGTTGCTCCAAAGAACGAAATCACCGGCGTTGCATTCAGCGTGGGTGGCCCTTCGGGCGACATCGCTGAAGCCAAGCATGCTGGTAGCGACGATGAAAAGCGTCCTGGCGCGATCACTCGTTAATAATTCAAGTGGAAGTTTAGTGGGACTCACAACGTCAGGATGATGGTGAGTTTCCAAGACATTTAACTGTTGTGGAGGTTGCGGTGGGAGTTAAGAAATCAGGCAAGGGACGGCGCAAGCTGGGTCAAAAGAAGCGTCGGATGCGGGCTCGGATCCGTCATCGCAAAAAATAGTAAATCCTTGTAAGAGGAAGAGGCTTTGCACCAGTTGGCAAAGCCTTTTGCGGCCTCCTACGCTTTCGCGTAAGGTTCAGGCGTTCGCACGGAGTTACTTCGGCCCTGGTCGTTAGTAAGCGAGTTTATCTATGCAGCCACCCCGTCGGATCAAGCCTGCCCGTGAGGATTTGAAGCCGGGCGAGGTATTGTGCGACCATTGCACAGCCAAGTGCTGCAAGTACTTCGCTCTTCCCATCGATAAGCCTAAGACTCGTAAAGAGTTCGACTACGTGCGCTGGTTCTTGCTGCACGAGAAGGCAACAATCTTCACCGAAGATGGCACCTGGTACCTCTTGGTCCACACCCAGTGCCGCCACCTGCAGGACAACAACCTGTGTGGCATCTACGAGACCCGTCCGCAGATCTGTCGCGACTACACCACCGACAATTGCGAGTACGACGATAGCTGGGTCTACGAACAGTACTTCGAAACGCCTGAACAGGTTCAGGAATACATCGAAGCGACCCAGCCACGCAAACGGGGCGAGACCTTTCGCTCCCCTAAGCCCAAGGGGCTGCCGATTGTTCGCTCGGTCAAGGTATAATTCTCTCGGTGGAATTTGAGTGCGAACTTTTTTGCGCTCGCTTCACTCTTTCTTCTGCAAGCGGATTTTTCGCACGCCACGTGCCATCTGTAAGCGGAATCCGCAGTTGGCCGCTTCCCACGCTGGCCCGTTTTTTCACGCAGGTTAAGTGTCATGGACAATCGTCGTATCGAACCTCGGACCCTCAGTGGCTTTCGTGACTATTTGCCCGAAGCCATGATCCCGCGCGAGCGACTGATTGCTACCGCACAAAAGGTCTATCGCAGCTACGGGTTTAGCCCGATCGACACGCCCGCGCTGGAATACCTTGAGGTCCTCACCGGCAAAGGAAGTGAAGAGACCGATCGCCAGATGTATCACTTCGCCGATCATGGTGGGCGGAACGTCGGCATGCGGTTTGACCTGACGGTTCCCTTAGCACGCTTTGCCGCACAACACGTCGATCAATTGGGCCTGCCCTTCAAGCGTTATCACATTGGCATGGTCTGGCGCGGCGAACGGGCCCAGCGTGGTCGTTATCGCGAGTTCATGCAATGCGACTTTGACACCATCGGCACCAAGAATGTGTGTGCCGACATCGAAACGGCCCTCGTCATCCATGATTTGCTTCGCGCTATCGGCTTTGAAAAATTCACCATTCGCATGAACAACCGAATGGTGCTCACGGGCCTACTCACCAAGCTGGGACTCGTAGAGAAGAGCACCTCCATCTTGCGTGCGCTCGACAAGCTCCCCAAGATCGGCCGCGAGAAGGTTGCCGAAGAGATGGTGACCGCTGCCGAGACCTCGCCTGAACAAGCCGAGCAAGTGCTGCGTCTGGCCGAACTTTCTGGCAGTAGCGACTCGGTCCTGTCGCAGCTCGATGTGCTGGTCGCTGGCAGTGAGCTGGGTGAAGCAGGCGTGCAACGACTGCGCGAGATCCTGCAAGGGACCGCCGCTGGCGGCATCCCGGAAGAGAAGCTGCAATTGGATGTCTCCATCGCACGTGGGCTCGACTATTACACCGGCGCTATCTTTGAGACGTTCCTGGGCGACCTGCCCACCATCGGCAGCGTCTGCTCTGGCGGACGCTACGATAACCTCGCGGCACTCTTCACCAAGCAAGAACTGCCAGGCATTGGTGCCTCGCTTGGCCTGGACCGACTGCTTGCGGCCATGGAAGAACTGAAGATGATTCCCCAGGTGCGCACGCCCGCTCCTGTGCTTGTCGCCTACTTCGACAAAGACCAACTGAATCGGTACCTGCAAATGGCTTCGACGCTGCGGGCTGCGGGCATTGGTACCGAGCTCTATCCCGAGCCCAAGAAGCTCGGGCAACAACTGCAATACGCCGATCGTCGAGGCTTTCGCTTGGCGGTGATCGCTGGCTCACGCGAGCTGGAGGCTGGCATCTGCCAGATCAAGGACCTGCAAAGTGGCAACTCCCTGGAAACACCGCTAACGAATTTGGTAGTAACGATCACCAATTGTTTAGCTGCCCCTGCCACTGCACACACATAACAAGAGACTGTACGACAAAGAGACTCTGAGCAAGCAATCTGCGGCTGTTCAACAACGTAGAACGAGGGCCGCTTTGCAACCAGCAAAAAGCTTGCTGGACTAGCCAAAACAAGCATGCCCAAAACCAAGCGTGCGTTTGTGTAGTCTCGCAAAACAGAACGCAACAATATCTCAGTAGCGTTTATTTAACGCCTCAATTGCTTTAGCAATAAAGTGCATGAATACATAAGCATTTTCCAAATGCTGAAACTCTATGGATTGTTTACCATAGGGCCTAAACCAAGTATTCCTCCGCGGACGCAGATGAATAATTCCGGCATCCAGACCTATACCAGGAAATAGAGCATCGTCTAACACTTCTACCTGATTTACGTAGACGATCTGAAGCTGATTGAGGCTTAAACGCAATTCCCTTATCGAATAGTTGTGCCAGCTACGTGGCCGAAAGTTCCACCACTTTATCTCTCGACAGCGGAATGACAACGTTCCACCCGACATAAAATATTGTTCTACTTTTTTGATTACCCTCTCTGAGTATTCTTTTTCTACCTTAATGGCGAAGTGCATTTTCTGATCATCTACAGGAGTATTGTCTTTAAGGTAGTGATAACCTTCTACATACAACAACGAACGTTTCCCTTGTTCGCCAACAAGGTGATAGCTGTAACTCGTTCCCTGATAAAGCACCAGGTCCTTATAGTGATGGACCTTTGAGCAATATATTGCATTCGTGTCACTATAAATGGCTATCTGCCGATCCTGACATGCAAGATCTTTCCACCTGCCTGTAAAGCAGGCAGCACCTTCGCTCCCTATGTAAGTGCAGCTTGGCAAGGCTGGCCACACGGCAGCGACAAACATTAGTCCGCCCACCAAGCTAGTAAACGCGGCCAACGCTCCAATGACTACTGGGTTGGGCTTCTCTTGTTGGGCTGGCGATAAGGCCGATACTCCCATTACGAGCACGGAAAAGATAGTAGCCGCAACAAGCGCACCGCCAACTAACCGAATAACGTAGTTGGGCCGCCGGCCCTGCCAGATGTTACTATCGGCGGAAAGAATCGTACCAATTTCTGGAGGTGGCGCCCAAGGGAATTCTTGGGCGGCCGTCACACGCTGGTCACAATGATCCTTAAGGCCCGGCGGCGGAACCCAATTTACTCTCTCACTTTGAACATGCGAGGATTGCGGCACACTGCTCGTCGCATACGGGTTGGGGACAACTCGTTTAGGCAACGTATCTGAAGAAGCCATCGCTGCCCCAGAAATCGGTGTGCGGCAGATGGGGCAACAGGTCCGCTCAACCCCATCTACACCTTTGGCATTAAACTCGGTGCCACATTTGCATCGCATTTTGGTGACTCGCCATTTGCTCAAAAGAGTCGGCCGACTTACTTACAACGAATCCCCACAATCAATATCTGCGGGCCGCAGAATTCATAGCCCAAGACCTGCATTGGTTATAAATAACCTGATTGAACGATGCTAGGTAATATCTCGCTTGCCCACAAACCGATTTGCTCCTTACATAACTTCCTCGGTTTCAACTTGAGTGGGTTTTAAATCCACCAATGCTCCTTGGTCTTTATTCTTTGTCCCTGGGCAAGCTGCGCCATTGCAAATTTGAACTCTCTAGAGAACCGTGATCATGATGGAAGCGACAACGGAAGTATCGTGCGCCCTGATTCCAGATGACACAACGCGATGGCCCCGAGTTGCTTCCCGGCGAGCTGATTTGGTCCATGGGATTAGTACCGTTGTCCACCGCTTTCGTAATCGCATCGGTAGCCGCCTCATCCGTTTCGTACATGAAGGCAACCGGTCCGATTTGGCATGTGGCTAAAAGTCTCCTGGCAACGCCTAACACACTAGCCGCCCGCAAAATCGCTACAACCAGCCAAACCACCCACTTAGAACATTTTCTCCAGCCGGCAGCCCTTGCCAGCCGTTATTCCCACGAGGCGGTGTGCCAGACTTTTCTTGGCATCACTCCGTTCGCGACAGGAATGTTGGTTCAAAGAGGCAGCCATGGTTCTGATCATTGGTTTCATCGTGGTAATTGGGTGCGTGCTGGGAGGGTTCGTCCTCTCTGGCGGACAGATCGGCGCGCTCATTCACCCGGCCGAAATCCTCACCATCGGTGGTGCGGCCTTAGGGGCCATGATTGTGATGTCCCCGCTGAAGGTGCTGAAGGACCTTGTCAGCGGCATTCTGGCATCTCTCAAGGGAACGCCGTTTAACAAAGCGGCCTACGAAGAGATGTTCAAAGCGATGTACGAGCTGTTTCGCTTGGCTCGCCGTAGCGGGTTTCTCGCACTAGAGCCCCACCTTTCGCATCCGCACGAAAGCACGATCTTTCAGAAGTATCCCACGTTGATGAAAAGCCATCACACGACGGAATTCATCTGCGGCCTGCTGTCGCCGGTGATGGATGGAAGCGTAACGCCCCAACGTCTGCCCGAAATGATCGACGCCGAACTAAAGTGCATGGCACACGAGCATCATGCTCCGATTGGCGTGCTCTCCAAAACGGCTGACGCACTTCCTGGGTTTGGTATCGTCGCGGCCGTGCTCGGTATCGTGATCACGATGGGTGCCATCGATGGCCCTCCAGCAGAAATTGGTCACAAGGTAGGTGCGGCACTTGTTGGTACGTTCCTTGGGATTTTGGCCTCGTACGGATTCCTTGGCCCTTTGGCCACCAACATGGAATTCATGGGCGAAGCCGAGATGAGCTTCTTCAAGTCGATCTCGACGATTGTCCTTGGCTTTGTCAACGACTTGCCACCGAAGGTCGCCATCGAAATGGCCCGTCGTGGCATGCCTAGTGAGTTCCGTCCTTCGCAGGAAAAGATGGAAGAGATGTTGAAGTCGGTCGAAAGCTAGTGAGCCTTCGCCCCACGCAGCAACTGTTCTATCCTTCGTATACAGAGTAGTCGATAAAGGAATCCAATTATGGCAGCCGGTGGCGGTGGTGCATGGAAAGTGGCGTATGCCGACTTCGTGACGGCCATGATGGCATTCTTCATGGTGATGTGGCTAACCGCGCAAAAACCGGATGTCAAACAGGCCGTTGCTGAGTATTTTCGAGATCCTGATCTGTTCGATCTTGAACCCGATCCCGATGCCGGCCCCAGTGGCAGCGGCGGCGGCAGTGGCTCAGGACATGAACGCAAATCGGGCAAAGCGTCTAACGACAAACAAAAGCCGTCCCCATCGAATCGGCCTGATGCCAAAGAGGACAAAAAGCCGCGCGTTCCCCTACCAAGGCCCGATGAGGTTTTAGCCCCCGGTACCGTCATCTACTTCAAGGGAAACTCCGTGGAGCTGGATGATGATGCCAAGGCATTACTAGATCGCTTTGCACCGAACTTTACAGGCAAACCCAACAAGCTCGAAGTCCGAGGCCATGCCACGCGATCACGTGCCGCCAATTCCGACCCGTGGGATCTGTCGTACAAACGCTGCATCGCCACGATGAATTATCTCAATGGCCAAGGCGTGGAAGAAAAGCGGATGCGACTAAGCCAAGCCGGCCCAAATGAACGTCTCACGTTGAAGGTCGACGGCACAGAAGACCGAACCAACCCGCGTGTCGAGGTCATTGTCTTGGGCGAGTGGGGAGATGATCGCAACGGAACGGCCGCCGAACGTGAACAGCGATTCCAAGATGAAGGCGACGAAAACAAGCCGGAAGAGGCCGCCAGCAACACGAAGGAAACGCCGACAGTTCCCGTTGGTACGAAGGCCAAGCCCGAGGCTGGCGCAAACCACGCAGCGCAGCGTCAACTCAAAAGCGGGCTAACAAGCGCAAGCGCCACAGCGCCGATGCCAAAGTGGCATCGGCAATTGCCTGGAGCGTCGCTTATAGAACTAGACGTTTACCAAAACGTCTTCCCCAACGCGCCACTGCGAGAAATTGTTGGGGTCACGTTCGATGCGGCGATAGACGGTGTCACGTTCTACCGGATCACGCCCCGCTTCGATAATAAGCTGGCGAATCTGATCCACCGTCAGCATCTCTGGCGTGGTTGCTCCCGCATCATGATAGATCAGTTCATGGCGAACCGTGCCATCGATGTCGTCTGCGCCGTAGCTGAGCGCCGTCTGGGCCGTACCAATGCCCAGCATGATCCAATAAGCCTTCATGTGCGGCACATTGTCCAGCATCAAACGGCTGACCGCCATCGTCCGCAAATCCATCAGGGCCGAAGGCTTCTTCAAATGCGAGAGGCCGGTGTTCTCAGGATGGAAGGCCAGCGGAATGAACGTTTGAAAGCCGCCGGTCTCATCTTGTAGTTCGCGCAGGCGAAGCAAGTGATCGATCCGGTGATAGGCATTCTCGACGTGACCATACAGCATGGTGCAGTTGGTCTTGATTCCTAATTCGTGCGCGGCGCGATGGATCTCGACCCACTTGCTAGAGTCGGCCTTGTGTTCGCAGATCTGGCTGCGCACTTCCGGATGGAAGATCTCAGCGCCACCCCCTGGCATCGAACCTAGCCCGGCCTCTTTGAGCTCCGTCAGGATTTGCTTCACATCCTTCTTGGTGAGGAATTCAAACCAGTTGATCTCGACGGCCGTCCACCCCTTTAGATGCAGCGCGGGAAACTTGTCGTGCAAGATGCGAATGATGTGAACGTACCAATCGTAATCGCGCTGATGGTGCAAGCCACCCACGATGTGCATTTCGGTACAACCGTTATCGACTGCCTCTTGGCCGCGAGCAAGGATCTGCTCGTCGCTCATCGCGTACCCCTTGGGGCTGCGGAGATCGGCGCGGAACGCACAGAAGGTACAGCGATAGACGCAGACGTTCGTTGGATTGAGGTGCGTGTTGATGTTGTAGTAGCCGGCGTTGCCGCTGATTCGCTCGCGGACCATGTTCGCCAGGAAGCCAACTTCCTGTAGTGGCGTGGAGGGGTCGTACAGGAATAGGCCGTCTTCCAAGTCCAGACGCTCTCCCGATTCCACCTTCTTGCGGACCGAGTCCAGTGTTACCGCTGCCATGAAATGCTCGTCTTTCGCTATCTCTATCGATGCTAACGTGCTGCGAATTCAGACCTTAGAAGCTTGACCCTAAGCGTTTCGGCAACACACAATCTGATCGGAAACTTCGCTAAGTCCTATAACCGCTCATCCTACCGCCCAGATAACTAAGCGCCTATTGAACCCACCCCATAAAGGGGTCGATAGCAACCGCTAATCCATGATCTGCAAAGAATTGCCAAAGGTTATGAAAGCGTTGGCCAAGAAATAGTGATGGACACTAGGTGGCGGGCAAAGAAAGATGCACTCATACCAGAGGAACAAGCATCCAATTTGCCACCAAACGGCAATTTACCTAAACTGCTTCCACACAAGCAGTTAGAAAGAAAATGGGCGGCACAGGACTCGAACCTGTGACCTCCACGGTGTGAGCATGGCGCTCTAACCAACTGAGCTAGCCGCCCCAGAATCTTGACTATAGGCAGCCTCCGCACGGAAAGCAAGGAGAGCCTCCCCCTGACGGTACTCTCGCCCAATTGACCGCCTGCGCAAGGGGCGATACGATCACCTAAACCGCTCGGCGGAAAGCTTTTTTCCGGTCCGAGTGTTTTTTGGTAGGCCCTTGTGACAAGATTCACAAAGTCGGGCAAAACGGGATTTCACTAGCCCCTTGAGGCGGTCGCTATGAACAGCTTTGAGCTGCTGCTTCCGATTCTGCTGTTCATCGCGGCCTCGACAGGCCTTGCGGTGGGTTTGCTTGTCGTCGCGTCGTTATTTGGACCAAAGCGCCAAGGCGATGTCAAACAAATGCCTTACGAAAGCGGCATGGATCCAATCCATGATGCGCATCGCAAGTTCGATGTGCGATTCCACTTAGTGGCGATCGCCTTCTTGGTTTTCGACGTGGAACTTTTGTTCCTCTATCCCTGGGCGGTGGCAAGCAAGAATCCCAATGGGATCGATGCGGCCGTCCTTGAAGCCAGTGCCTTAGCGAGCCAAACCGGTACGACGATTGGGTTTACTCGTGGATTGGTGTTTGGCGAAGTGTTGGTCTTCCTCAGCTTGCTGACCTTAGGCCTTGTCTATGCATGGCGAAAAGGGGTTTTCAAATGGCGGTAGAGCTTCCCGAGAATGTGGTTGTTACCAACCTCGACAAACTGGCCAACTGGTGCCGCAAGAATAGCTTGTGGCCCATGCCGTTTGCGACCGCATGCTGCGGCATTGAGTTGATGGCGACAGGTGCCAGCCGGCACGACTTGGCTCGCTTCGGCGCAGAAGTCTTTCGCTTCAGCCCACGCCAATGCGACCTGATGATTGTCGCAGGCCGCGTCACGATGAAGATGCTGCCGGTGCTGCAACGTATTTGGCAACAGATGCACGAGCCTAAATGGTGTATCTCGATGGGCGCCTGTGCTTCGACCGGCGGCGTGTTTGATACCTACGCCGTTGTGCAAGGGATTGATCGCTTCATCCCTGTTGATATGTACGTCCCGGGTTGCCCACCACGTCCCGAGCAATTGATCCAAGCGATCATGGATCTGCAAGACAAGATTCAAAGCGAAGGAACGATCTCCGGTGCCGAGTTTGAGACGGCCGAGCGTCAAGAGCGTAAGCGAGCTTTGCAAGAGTTGCCGATCTACGGCAAAACCCCGTACTTCGCCAAGCGTTAATTGTTGGATGGCACCGGGGCGAATGCCAAACGCCCATGCAATGACATTGTCCTTTGGAGTTTGAATCGTCATGCCAGCCCGCCCTGAAACCCTTGCTTTGATTGAAATGCATGTGACCGCGCCGGCCACGGAATTTCGTGGTGATACGCGCGTCGTGGTTTCGGTCCCAGGCCTCATGCCCGCCATGAAGCTTTTGAAGGAACAAGGGGGCTTTGACCTGCTCGTCGACGTGACTTGCGTTGACTATCTGAACTATCGCGACGCCGAACACCGCTTTGGCTTGGTCTACTTGCTGGCCAACACCATCACCGCCGAACGCTTGACGGTACGAGCCTATTTGAACGAGCCCAACCTGACGGTCCCTTCGATGTTCCACCTGTGGAACGGAGCCGACTGGCTGGAGCGCGAAGTTTACGACATGTTTGGAATCGTATTTGAAGGGCACCCCGACCTGCGTCGGATCTTGATGCCAGAAGAGTTCACCGCTTTCCCGCTGCGCAAGGATTACCCCATGCAAGGGCGTGGCGAACGTCACAACTTTCCGGTCATCACACGAAATCAGGCTTAGTGGTTTAAAAGTTCGGCACGCAGAACAGCCAGCGACAATTTTTGGGACGGATGAGAACCTATCATGGCCATTGCCTTTGATCCTTCGATGAGCGAACGCCCGGTCCAAGACAAGGACTACCTCTGGACGCTCAACTTCGGCCCGCAGCATCCGGCAACCCACACCACGCTCCGCATCGTGCTCAAGCTAGATGGCGAACGGGTCGTCGATGCCATTCCCGACATTGGCTATCTGCATAGCGGCTTTGAAAAGATCGGCGAAAAGCTCGACTACAACCAGTACGTCACCGTCACCGACCGGATGAACTACATCTCGCCCCTGGCCAACAATGTGGCTTGGCACGGCGCGGTTGAGAAACTGCTAGGCATCGATATCACGCCGCGCTGCTCCTACATTCGCACGATCATTTGCGAACTGGCCCGTATCAGCGATCACTTGCTTTCCACTGGGGCTATGGGGCTTGATACCGGCGCTTTCACTTTCTTCCTGTACGCCTTCTATCAACGAGAACGGCTGTACGACATTTTCGAAACGCTGTGCGGCGCCCGCTTCACCAATAGCTACACGCGTACCGGTGGTGTTTCGCAAGACATGACGCCGCTGGTCATTCAAAAGATCCGCGAGTTCTGCAAGACGTTCCCCCAAACGATCGACGACATGGAGCGATTGCTCAATCGCAATCGTATCTTTGTGGATCGCATGAAGGGTGTCGGCGTCATCACCAAAGAACAAGTTACCAGCCGCAGCGCAACCGGCCCTGTGGCACGTGCCAGCGGTGTGACTCGCGACCTTCGTAAGGATGAGCCTTACCTGTCGTACAAAGACTTCGACTTCCAAGTTTGCTGTGCTACGGCCGGCGATTGTTTTTCTCGCTACTACGTTCGCATTGCCGAAATGCGAGAGAGCCTCAAGATCGTCGAGCAAGCGATTGAAAACCTTCCCTCGGGCCCGGTGAATGTCGGCGTGGACGAACGGACCGCCCTGCCCAGCAAGCAACAGGTTTATCAAACCATCGAAGGAACGATCACGCACTTCGAATTGGTCATGCTCAACCGTGGCTTCACCGTTCCGCAAGAAGAATGCTACAGCGCGATCGAAGCCCCCAACGGTGAACTGGGCTTTTATCTGGTGGGTGATGGAAGCGACGTGGCCTACCGTGCCCGCTGCCGCCCACCAAGCTATATCCACTTTGCCATTTTCCCCGAATTGATTCGGGGCCATACCCTGTCCGACGTGGTTGCAGTACTGGGAAGTTTGAACATCATTGCCGCTGAACTGGATCGGTAGCTTTCCCTGCCTGAGAGTGAACGATTGATTCGCGTTTCGCAAAAAGACCATTGCTTATGAGCACCAGCCCCAAAATTCTGACGGATGCCATGATCGAAGAGATCAAAGCATTCTTCCCTCGCTACCCTTCGCGGCAGGCGGTAACGCTCCCGGCGCTTCACATCGTCAATGAGCACCTGCGCCATGTGCCGCTGCAAGCGATCGTGGAAGTTGCTGAACTGCTCGGGCTCGCTCCGTCGCAAGTGCAAGACACTCTTTCGTTCTACGGCTACTTCAAGCAAGATGCCCCCGCAGGGCGCTGTCGCTTGTGGGTTTGCCGTTCGGTTTCCTGTGCCCTTCGTGGTGCTGATGAACTGCTCGACCATTTGAGTCACACGCTGCACCTGAAGCCAGGCGAAACGTCGGCCGATGGCCGCGTGACCTTGGAATTTGCCGAATGCCTTGGTGCTTGTGATCAAGCGCCTTGCATGCTTGCGGATAAAGACCTCATCGGAAACGTGACGCACGAACAAGCCGACAAGTACGTAAACGAACTGAAGTAAAAAACCAACACCGTAACTACATAAACGCTTCGGCGAAACGGCTTTCCTGCCAAAGGACAAGCGATTTGCCGAGTGATGACCGAACAAACCTTCTTGGGGGAGGTAGCCCAAGTGCCACCATTTGAACCTGTACTTCTAGCGAACGTTGGTAAGCCCGATGCCCATACGCGCAAAGTGTATGAGCAACTAGGAGGCTATCAAGCACTGCGCAAAGTGCTAAAGACACTCACGCCTAACGACGTGAAAGAACAAACCAAGGCCAGCGGTCTACGCGGGCGTGGTGGTGCTGGCTTTCCTACGGGTTTGAAGTGGACGTTCCTTCCACAAAACCACCCTGGGCCGATCTACTTCTGCCTCAATGCCGACGAGAGCGAACCGGGCACCTTCAACAATCGCATCCTGATGGAGTCCGATCCTCACCAAGTTTTGGAAGGGATCATCATCAGCTGTTTTGCCACACAAGCCGCCACCGCTTACTTCTACATGCGGTGCGAATACCCTCTGGCCTATGAGCGCGTCTGTCGCGCGGTGGCAGAGTGTTATGAGGCGGGCTACCTCGGCAAAGACATTTTAGGAAGCGGCTACTCGCTCGACATTTTTGTCCATCGCGGGGCCGGTGCGTACATCTGCGGCGAAGAGACGGGCCTGATCGAAAGCCTCGAAGGGAAGCGTGCTTGGCCGCGGATCAAACCACCATTTCCTGCGATTGAAGGGGCATTTCGCAAACCAACGGTCGTCAACAATGTTGAGACCGTCTCTTGCGTGAAGCACATCTTTGATCGCGGCGTCGATTGGTTCAAGTCGATCGGCGTTCCTCCCGATCCCAACAACCCACGCGATGCCGGCAGCTACGGGCCCAAGCTTTATTGCCTCTCCGGGCATGTGAACAAGCCCGGCTGTTACGAAGCACCCCTTGGCATCACCTGCCAAGAGTTGATCGATGAATACGGCGGCGGAGTCTGGAAGGGACGCAAGGCCAAGGCGGCCATCCCTGGTGGCATCAGCATGGGTCTGCTCAAGGCCGATGAGTTCCACTGCCCGCTCGATTTTAATGGCCCCGGCAAGTTTGGCTGCTTGGGCCTGGGGACTGCGGCTGTCGTCGTCATGGACGAGACCGTGCAGATGATGGACTTCCTGATGAACAGCTGCCGGTTCTTCTCGCACGAAAGCTGCGGGCAATGCACGCCGTGCCGCGAAGGTACTTCCTGGGCCACACGCTTGCTGACGCGCATCACGCACAACAAGGGACGCCTGAAGGATCTCGACCTGCTGGCAGAAATCGGCGACACGATCGGCATCATGCCAGGGACGACGATCTGCGGCTTGGCCGATGGTGCGGCTTGGCCGATCAAGAACTGCATTAAGAAGTTCCGTCCTGAATTCGAAGAATACATCAAGCGAACGAACCCAACCGGCTGGATGGAGACCAACCCCGTCCCAGCGCTTAACCTTGTGGGCATTCATTAATCGAAGGCTCCAAGTTTTTGACAGGATCAGCGACAACAGGTTTCCGTGACAACGGGCCCTTGGTGGGAAAGTTAGACAGTAGGACTTTATGGCAACGGTAATTGTTGACGGCAAAGAAATCACGATCGGTGACAAAGATCGCCTCAACGGCATTCAGGCCGCCGCGCTCGCTGGCGCTGACGTGCCCCACTACTGCTGGCATCCTGGGCTTTCGATCGTTGCCAGTTGCCGGATGTGCCTGGTGGAATGCGGCAAGAAAGATCCTGCAACCGGCAAGATCGCCATGCAGCCCAAGGTCGTTCCTGCTTGTCAAACTCCCGCCACCGATGGCACCGTCTTCGTCACCAACAGCGACAAGGTGAAAGCCGCTCGGGCGATGGTGGAAGAAGACCTGCTGCTTCGCCATCCTGTCGATTGCCCGATCTGCGACAAGGCGGGCGAGTGCGCTCTGCAAGATTACCACTTTCAACATGGCCGCGATCAACGTCGCGCCGATATCAAGCCGTTTACTAGCCGTCGCCGCAGCCTGGGCAGCACCGTCACGCTGTTCGTGGATCGCTGTGTGATGTGTACTCGCTGCGTTCGCTTTACGCGCGAGATTTCCGGCACGGCCGAGTTGATGATTGCCAACCGCGGTGCCGCGGAAGAGATTGACGTCTTCCCAGGCTATCCGCTGGAAAACAAACTCTCGGGCAACGTGGTCGACCTCTGCCCCGTCGGCGCTCTGGGCGACAAGGACTTCCTCTATAAGCAGCGAGTTTGGTTCATGAAGAGCCACAACAACGTCTGTGCCGGCTGTAGCACGGGCTGCTCGATCAAGGTCGAAGAGAATCAAGACCATGTCTATCGTTTGAAGCCTCGCCCCAACGCCCAAGTGAATGGCTACTGGATGTGCGACGAAGGCCGTTATGGCTTCAAGCATGTGCACGATGCCAATCGTCTGGTCGAACTCAAGGTTCGCGAGAAAGGGACGCTGCAAACGGCCGAGTGGTCGGATGTTGCCACCAAACTAGAGGCTTCGCTGAAGAAGGCGGGGCGTTTGGCGGTTTCGCTTTCGCCACACCTCACGGTGGAAGAGGCTTACCTGCTGGCGACCTATGTCAAGTCGCTGGATGCCGACGCCGTCATCGCTGTTGGTCAAATCCCGACCGAAGGGGCCGATGAGACGTTCAAGAACGGCTTCACCATCCATGGCGAGAAGTGCCCCAACCGCCGTGGCGTCGAAGCGATTGCCAGCCGCTTCAATGGCGGCCTGGTTACCTGGGAAGAATTCACGAAGCGTGCTGCCGCGGGCGAGTTCGGTGGCGTCTGGATCACCGGTGGCTACAAGACCAACTGGAACGATGCCGCCACGGCGGAATCGTTTGCCGCGGCCAAGCTTCTAATCGTTCAAGACTGCTTTGCTTCGCCACTGTGGGACAAGGCGGACTTCCAACTGCCTAGCGCCACTTTTGCCGAGCGTGAAGGTTCGTACGTCAACTTTGCGGATCGGCTCCAATCGTTCCGCTGGGCGATTCGACCACCGCAAGGGGTCAAAGTCGACGGGCAAGTTTACTGGCAGCTGCTGGGCAAGCCGGGGCTCTTTAAGGGAGCAACCGTTTTGGCCGACGTGGCTCGCGAGATCGCCCACTTTGCGGCAGCGGCCGAAGGGGTTCCCGAGACAGGTGTCGATCTGAAGGTTGTCCAGCTTGCCAGCACCTAAGAATTAGCCAAACAAATCAAGTCAGTGCCCTTAAACGGCAACGGTTTCCTGCGAAGAACGTGATATGAACCTACTAATCGAAGCATCGATCAAGATTGGCGTGATGATCGGCGGCCTGATGACCGCAGCCGCCTACTTCGTGCTCTTAGAGCGGCGTATGGCCGCCTGGGTGCAAGACCGCATCGGTCCTAATCGCGTGGGTATCCCGCTGACGAACATCCGCCTGTTTGGTTTGGGCCAACCTCTGGCCGACGGCGTGAAGTTCATCATGAAGGAAGAGTACACGCCGGGGCATGTCGACAAGCGACTTTTCATCATTGCCCCGATCACGATCCTCGCTGCCGCGCTGGCGATTTTCGCCGTCATCCCGTTTGGAAGCATGCTGCCCGCGATTGATATTGCCGGCATCAAGAGCAACGGCCCGATTGATCTCGTCGTTGCACCTGGGGTTAACGTCGGTTTGATCTATGTGTTTGCTCTTTCCAGCATTGCCGTCTACGGCGTGATCTTGGGAGGCTGGGCCAGCAACAACAAGTACAGCTTTTTGGGTGGACTACGCTCCAGTGCGCAGCTCATTGCTTATGAACTTCCGATGGGTCTGGGCCTGCTTGGCGTGGTGCTGGCGGCTGGGTCGATGGACCTTTCCGAGATCACTCGCCAGCAAGCGGGAAGTTACTGGTACGCTTTTGCTCAGCCGCTGGGCTTTATTGTGTTTGTGATTGCCGCCTTTGCAGAGGCTTCTCGTCTGCCGTTCGACTTGCCCGAGTGCGAACAAGAATTGGTTGGTGGTTATCACACCGAATATGCCGGCATCAAACTGCTGCTGTTCCTCGTTGCTGAATTTTTGCACATGATCACGGCCTCGTTTTTGATTGTGATCCTGTTCCTAGGAGGCTGGCATCTGTATCCGCTCACCGGCGCTGACGAGACGACCATCACTTGGTTGCAGGCCGGTTTGCGAATTGCCGTCCTAAGTGGAAAGATCTGCCTTGTCATTTTGTTCTTCATGCTGGTTCGCTGGAGCTGGCCTCGCTTCCGTTTTGATCAGCTGATGAACCTCGCTTGGAAGATCATGCTTCCGCTGGGGATTTTTAACTTCGTTGCGGTTGCGATCATCCAAGAACTGCGCCAAATGAACGACCCCACCAGCACCAATATCGGCTGGACGGCCTTTACGATTGGCCTGGGCTGGGTGGTTTGTTTGGTGGGCTGGGCGGTGGCTTCGATTACCAATCCTTTGGTAACCGACAATCGTCCGCGTCACATGTTGGGAACGAATGAAGTGGACTCGCAGATTTAGGCGAGGCGCAGAAGAACTGGTTTGGGCTTGTACGGATTACCCGTCGTGAAATGCCTTGGGTGGTTCACCGTAATTGCGAAAGTAGCGTGACAAAGTTATGAAAAGCGACGACCCTAACATCAAGTGGATCGAGGAGCCCAAGCTGGGCTTCGCGGGACGGATGTATCTGCCGTTGTTCGTGCAGGGGCTTACGACCACCTTCCGTCACTTGACCAACTCCCTTAAGGGAGACGTGGTGACGGTCAGCTACCCAGACCAAGAACCGGCTATCGGCAACCCGCTCATCTATCGCGGCGTGCATCGTTTGAACAAAGACAGCCAAGGCCGCGTGAAATGCGTCGCCTGCTTCTTGTGTGCGACGGCTTGCCCCGCTCACTGCATCGACATCATCGGCACCGAGAGCCCTTGGGACGATCGCGAAAAGTATCCTGAAAGCTTTTCGATCGATGAGCTCCGTTGCATTTATTGCGGCATGTGCGAAGAGGCCTGCCCGGTCGACGCCATTGAATTGACCAGCTTGTACAACCTGACCGGCCGTAGCCGCGAAGAAATGATCTTTGACAAAGAGAAGCTACTCAGCGTTTACGACATGACCAAAGACGCCGAGCCGATGAAGTCGGCCAGCATGGGAGGGACGGTATGATCACTGCTGCTCCTCTTCAACATTTGTTGGCCTGGACGCTGATCGGTGCTGCCGAAGAAGCAGTTGCGGGCGATGCGCCAGCAGCAGCCAGCTCCCTCCAGGCAACGCTGGTCCACTGGGCCAGCTGTCCCACGTTTTGGGCATTGCTGGTGGGCGCTATTGGGCTGGGCTTGGCCCTGCCACACGGAACGCGCCGCGGTAAAGTGCTCGGCTGCGTCCTGGGCATCCTGTCGCTGGGACTATTCTTTGCTGATATGCCGTTTGTCGGCGGACTGGGCCCTCAAGCCACGTTTTGGATTTTGTCCACGGTGACGCTCGTCGCCGCGGCAGCCACGATTACCTCGCAAAGCCCTGTCTACTCGGCCATTTGGTTTGCACTTTCCTTGCTGGGGACGGCCGGCCTGTTTTTCTTTCAAGGGTCGCAGTTCCTGGGCGTGGCGACGATTGTCGTTTATGCCGGTGCGATCGTGGTGACGTTTTTGTTCGTCATCATGTTGGCCCAGCCCGAAGGACATTCCTCCTACGACCGCATCACCTGGGGCCCCGCCACGGGCGTGGCTTCGGTCTTGGCGGCTGCCGTGCTGGTTGGCCTACTGACGATGCAACTTGGCACGCTGCGTAGCGACGCCCAAAAGTCGATTGCCGCCGCCACCGCCGAAGCTGCTGCTTCTCCTAGTGATGAAGCGGGCAAAGACGGCGAAGCTAAGGCAGAACTCCCCGCCAAGCCAGAGGCTGCCAAAAATCGTGTGTTGGAAAAAGATCACATGGCACACCTGGGGGCTTACTTGTTTAGCCGTCACTTGGTGAGCATCGAATTGGCTGGAACGCTGCTGCTTGCGGCTTTGGTTGGCGCTGTTGCCATCGCCATTCAAGGCAAGCCCAAACTGGCCACTAGGATGGAAGAGGCACTGCGATGATGAATGAAGTCAGCCTCCTATACAACTATTTGATCGTGGGCGGCATTTTGTTTGCGCTCGGGATGGTTGGTTTTTTGGTGCGTCGCAACATGATCATCATGTTCCTGTGCGCCGAGATGATGCTGCAAGGCGTCTCGCTAAGCCTGATTGGCTGGGGCCGTTTCCATGGCGATTGGGGTGGCCAAATGCTGGTCATCTTCATCATCACGGTGGCCGCTTGCGAAGCGGGCATTGCCATGGCCTTGGTGTTGATGCTGGCACAGCGGACCGGAAAGCTGGATGCCGCAGGTTGGCAAGACCTACGCGAAGATGGACTCGCCCCGTTTGTGGATCGTCAGGTTCCTGCGGAGCGTGAAGAAGATCATGTTTGGCCAACGCTCACACCTGCTGGACGAGAGCCCGCGCCCGACGTGGAAGGTCTCACGCATCGTGGGCGACTGTAGTTAAACAAAAGTGGGCTCTTCACCACTTCACTGGCCTAGCCCAGTAAAGGTGACCGAGCTGATGAAGCGGATGGGGTAGGAACGAGACAAAGCCCTGAACTGTGGGGCATTTTTTGAGTGTCGCAATCGTATGAACAATACCATTTCTACCTGTTTGGTTTTAATCCCGGCTTTGCCGCTGCTTGGGGCGATTCTAGTCGCTACCCTCGGCGCGAAGGTCCTTCGTGGATTTAGCCATGTGCCTATCATCATCGCGCTGCTGGGAGCTTTTGCGGCCAGCTTCGTGCTGCTGGGAGAGGTTCGTAAAGAAGCTGTCTCGGATGCTGCTAAAGAGGCCGGCTTTGAACAGATCGTTACGCTATGGTCGTGGGCGGACATTCCCAATGCTTACGACAACACCGATAGTGGTGGCCCCGATGCGGGCGTACACCCCTTCCGCATTGATATCAGCCTGCGTGCCGATCCGCTGACCAGCATGATGTTGGCGATGGTCACGTTTGTAGCCACATTGGTTGCCATCTTTGCTGCCGGCTATATGCACGGCGAGTCGGGTTATTGGCGGTTCTTTTCGTACATCGGCCTGTTCGTATTTTCGATGACGATGCTGGTTTCGGTCAGCAACTTTGTTTTGCTGTTTGTGTTTTGGGAAGCGGTCGGCGTTTGCAGCTATTTGCTGATTGGCTTTTGGTACTACAAGCCCGAAGCGGCTGCGGCTGGCATGAAGGCCTTCCTCGTCAATCGCGTTGGTGACTTTGGTTACGCCCTCGCCCTGTTCCTGATCTGGACAACTTACGGTTCGCTGAACTTCCATGATTCGCTCAGCGACGGCACGGTAGAGCCTGCCAAGATTGCTGCCGTCACGTCTGGTACGGTCGAAGCAACTGCCGAAAACGCCGTGAAGCCTACGCTGGTTCGCGGCGTACTGGGCAAGAGCCGTTTGCTTGCCGGCGACTATGTGACCGGCGGAGTCGCCACGGCGATCTGCCTGCTTTTGATGCTCGGTGCTTGCGGCAAGAGTGCTCAGTTCCCATTACATGTTTGGCTTCCAGACGCGATGGAAGGCCCGACCCCGGTTAGCGCTCTGATTCACGCGGCAACGATGGTGACGGCCGGCGTTTACATGATCACGCGCTGCACGCCACTGTTTAGTGCGGCACCCGACGCTCAAATGGTGGTAGCGATCATCGGTGGTTTCACGGCATTGCTTGCCGGGCTAATCGCGCTAACCCAGCACGATCTCAAGCGGGTTCTGGCTTACTCAACGGTCAGCCAACTGGGCTTCATGTTTTTGTCGCTTGGTACGGGTAGCTTTTTGGGCATCACCGGCGGCATGTTCCACTTGTTCACGCACGCCTTCTTCAAGGCTTTGCTCTTTTTGGGTTCGGGCAGTGTGATGCATGCGATGGGACATATCATCGACATGCGGCAATTCAGCGGTTTGCGCCGCATCATGCCATACACGCATGCGACGTTCCTCGTTGGCTCGCTGGCCCTGGCTGGCATCTTCCCCTTTGCAGGTTTCTGGAGCAAAGACGCCGTTCTGGGAAGTGTGCACGACAAAATCCACAGCCTGGAGCATGAGTTGGAACATCGTAGCGAACATGCAGCTACGGGTTTGAGCACGCCAGTGCAAATGGTCAGCTTGTCGGCCGGTGGCGAACATGCAGCCCATTCGGCAAGCCCGCTGGCCAGCTGGTCGGACTCTCAGGTTCGCAGCAGCTTGTGCGTCTATTCGATCTTGTACTACAGCGCGATGTTTACGGCCTTTTTGACAGCGTTCTATACCTTCCGCGCGTTTTTGCTGACGTTCTATGGCGAAGAGAAGATTCCCGAAGCGGCTGGTCACCATGCACATGAATCGCCCTGGCTGATGGTTGGTCCGCTGGTCGTGCTGGCCGTTTGTGCGGTAGCGGTTGGTGGGTACTTTATCAACTTGCGTGGCGACTGGGCTCAGAACTCGCTGGTGAACTTCCTCGGCCACACCCCATCGCTGGCAACCGGCGTTGTCGTCTCGACGATTCCTGCCCATGCGGAATTCCACTTGAGTGTGGCTGGTTTAGGAACGGCCGTCGCGGTCGCAGGTTTGCTGCTGGCTTTGTACCTGTACCTGGGTGATCGCAGCGAAGTGACCGTGCTGCAACAGCTGTTTAATCTGCAAGGTGTCGATCGTTTGACCGACCCGCAATGGGTGATGCAGCTAGAGAAGGTTTGGTGGATTGGCCTGGTCACGCGTCCTCTTCGGAAAGTGGGCCTGGGCTTCGTGGTGACGGGTGTCGGTTATGTGCTGGGGATTTTGACGCTGGTGCTGTTCTCTGCACCGCTTTTGATTGGCAACTTTGTGACGCCATACCGGCTGTCGCTGAACAAGTTCTTCATTGACGAAGTGTATCAGTGGGTCATCATCACGCCGCTGGGCTGGATGAGCGACTTGCTGTATTGGCTAGACCGCAATGTGGTGGATGGCCTGGTGAATTTTGTCGGGGCTGTGCCACGATTTGTAGGATCGCTCATGCGTTCGCTGCAAATGGGTCTGGTGCAGTTCTATGCCATGGTGATGGTTCTAGGCGTTTTGGTTTTGGTCGCAGCCAAGTTGCTGTTGGCTGCAGGGTAAACTCAAATGAGCGACTTATTGATTTTGACAGTATTCCTGCCGCTGCTTGGGGCGGGGGTATTGTGGATGGTCCGCCCGCTAGGTGCTTCGGCGGTCAAGTGGGTGGCGCTGGCCACCACCGTGGCCACGTTCATTTGCGCCGCCCGGATGGTGCTGCAGTTCCCCACGGATGTTGCAGCGCAGTCCACTTACGCCGTCACGGATGTTTCGTGGCTTTCGACCGGCGCCAGCCGTTTGGACATCAAGTTCAGCCTTGGGCTTGATGGCCTTGGTCTTTGGATGTTTGGCTTGTCGGCGCTATTGATGGTGACCGCAGTTCTAGTTAGCTGGACAGCAATCAAGGATCGCGAAGGCCTGTTCTTTGGAATGCTGTTGCTGCTGGAGTTTGGTTGCCTTGGCGTGTTTACCGCGCGGGACATCATCCTGTTCTACGTCTTCTTTGAGTTCACGCTGATCCCGCTGTTCTTCCTGATTGGCATTTGGGGCAGCGAAGACCGCCGCTACGCCGCCATCAAGTTCTTTTTGTACACGCTGGCCGGTTCGGTGCTGACGTTCCTGGGCCTGCTCGCGATCGCCTTTTGGTGTTCGATCAAAAGCTCGGGGGGAGAGAAGATCGTCTTTTCGATTCCTGAATTGACGCGTCTGCTGGGTGACTATCCCCTCGACTTGAATTGTCAACTGCTCATCTTCTTGGCCCTGTTTGCAGGCTTTGCAATCAAGGTTCCCCTGTTCCCGCTGCATACCTGGTTGCCACTGGCCCACGTTCAAGCACCGACGGCAGGTAGCGTGATTTTGGCCGGCGTACTGTTGAAGATCGGCGTGTACGGGTTTTTGCGATTCAATGTTCCGATGCTGCCCGATGCAACGCTGGTCTGCATGCCGTATTTGCTGTGGCTGTCGGCCATCGGCATTGTGTACGGAGCGCTCGTCGCACTGGCCCAAGGCGATATGAAGCGTTTGATTGCTTACTCTTCGGTGAGCCACTTGGGTTACTGCACGCTGGGGCTGTTTGCACTGAATCCGATTGGCGTTCAAGGGTCGGTGTTGCAGATGGTCAACCACGGCCTTTCTACGGGAGGCTTGTTCGCTGTCGTGGGAATGCTTTACGAGCGATACCACACTCGCAAGATCTCTGACTTTTCGGGGATTGCTGCCAAGCTGCCTGTGCTGACGTTCTTCATGCTGGTGTTTACGTTCTCAAGCATTGGCTTGCCTGGCCTGAACGGCTTTCCCGGCGAGTTTTTGATTCTGATGGGGATGTTCCAACGGGCTTGGACCGGCGCTCCTGCCGCGATTTCAGGTCAACTGCTGATTGTGGCCGTCGTGGCCGTGAGCGGCGTGGTGCTGGGAGCTTGGTACATGCTGTATTTGGTTCGCCGCGTTTTCTTTGGCCCGCTGAAGGAGCCTGAAGTAGAACATCATGGCGACCATCATGAACCGATTACGGATTTGAACGTCCGAGAGATTTTTGCACTGCTGCCGATTGTGGTTTTTGTGTTGTGGATTGGTTTACGGCCGGGCGACTTCCTCAAGCCGATGGAAGGGACTTTGAATCAGTCCGTCGCCGTTGCCTCGTCCAAGCTGAAAACACAACTTGCGGCAGAGCGGGCAGCTAAGCCTTCGGCTGATGCGAAGGTGGCTGCCACGATGATGGAAACACCGTAGCGAGTGGGCTGGGTTTTTGAATAGTTATTCTGCGGCAGAAATTTTGCCAGATTGAGGCCTTGCTGTGTTCGTCGAATCGAAAACCATCGCTCTATTGACCCCCGAAATCGTCCTGATGCTGGGAGCGACGCTGCTATTTGTCGGCGGCGCATTCTTCCGCAACCGTCTGGCCTGGGGCGCCGTTGCGAAGGTTCTGTATGTCGTTGCGGCAGTGCTTCTGGCCTCGAGTGGCCTTCCCGAAGATAGCCAAACCAGCGGGCCGATCATCGTTGACGCGTTGGCATTTGGCCTGCGTGCCTTGTCGATTGGCATGGGACTGGTGTTTACGGCGATTGTGTCCAAGAGTGCGGCGGAAGAGCTATCAAGCGAATACTTTGGGATGCTGATGCTGGTAACGCTCGGCGCGATGATTACGGCAGCTGCCAATGACTTGGTCGTGCTGTTTTTGGGGCTTGAGCTGATCTCGGTTCCGACCTATGTGCTGCTGTTCATTGGTCGCAAGGATCGGGCGAGCGGCGAAGCAACGATGAAGTACTTCTTCTTAAGCTTACTTTCGTCGGGCCTGTTGCTGTACGGCCTGAGCTTCTTGTACGGCCTAGGAGGAACGACGGTTTTGTCTGGGAATAGCCAAATGCCCGGCATTCGCGAAGCCCTGGCTGCCGGTAGCTCGCCAGTTGCAAGCTTGGCTCCGTTGGCTTTGGTACTGATCATGGCCGGCATGGCGTTTAAGCTGGCCGCTGTTCCCTTCCAGTTTTATGCCCCCGATGTTTATCAGGGAACGACGAACGCCAATGCGGGTCTGTTAGCCGTCGCGCCAAAGATCGCTGGCATGGCTGGCATCATTCGGCTTGTCTTGGTGACGATGCAGGGCCAAAGCGAATACGCGTGGCAAATCGCGTTGATCTTGGCCGTCTTAAGCATGACGATTGGCAACGTATGTGCCCTGTGGCAAACGAATGTCCGGCGGATGCTGGCCTATTCTTCGATTGCTCACGGCGGTTACCTGCTAATTGGCATCGCTGTCGCGGGTGGAAGCCTTGCCAGCAAAGAGATGACGGCCGCAACGGGCGTTTCGGCGTCGCTGTTGTATTTGGCCATGTATGCGATCGCTTCCATGGGAACCTTTGCGATCCTTACCTACTTGGGATCTGCCGAACGGGAAGTGAACTCGCTGGAAGACCTCGCTGGGATTGGCAAGGCGGAACCTTTGGCTGCCGGCATGCTGGCGATTTTTATGTTCTCGTTTGCGGGCATTCCACCACTTGCAGGGTTTTGGGGTAAGTTGACTTTGTTCAGCGGCTCGCTGCAACTGGCTTTGGGAAAATCCGCAGGACCTGCCAGCGGTTGGTTCTTGCTGTTGGCGATTGTGGCGGCGGTCAATGCTGCGATTGGTGCCGCCTATTACCTGCGTCTGATCAGCGTCATGTTCTTTAGCCCTGCTGCCGGCCAACCGCCACGCGCAGCCGGCGGGATGCCTGCGCTCGCCGCTGGAACGGTCTGTGGCATCTTGATCCTGATGGCCGGCATTGCACCCGATTCTTTTGGCAAGCTGGCGGATAAGGGTGGGAGCGGCCTACAACCTCGTGCTGCTGCCGTCTCGGCCACGACCGAGCCTGCTGCAACGGATGCGGTCGCCGCTGTCGAACTGCCGTAGCAAAGCCTGCAGTGATCGGCCACGGATCGATATTCATCCGGGCCAAACGGGCCAGAACGCTCGGCAAGAGCCTAGCGGACGACTAGACTAGAGGACGATGAAGCCTGCGCCTGAATGCACCTTCGTGCGTGGCGTGGCCAATCTTCGGCGATTCGATTCCTCCTCTAGTTCTTGTTCAGGAACGCGCAATGGCACGCCCAGCCAAGGTCGCAAAAACGCTGGCTGCTGCTTTTGACCGAGTCGCTACGCCCGTCTACGTGCTGGATAGCGAACGACGCTTGGTGTTTGCCAACGCCGCCTTCAGCAGCTGGGCCGAAGGAGAGCGCCCCGCATTGGTTGGCGAGCTTTTGGAATACGCGCCGGGCTCGGGCGAGGCAGATGCCTTGCGACGCAGCAGCTTGTGTCCTCCCGCGCAGGCGTTTTCGACGCAGACCTCGTCCGGAACAGTGGCCGCCCAAACCGATGAAGGTGACTGGGATCGTCGGCCAGCGACTTTTATCCCCTTGCTAGATACAGCGGGACAACTGACGCAGTTATTGGTGGTGGTCCATACTTCGCAGCAGGCAATTGTTCCTGCGCCGGATGAGCATGGGCTGGACCCCCAGCTACTGCGGGCGAGCCTTTTGGAACTGCGTGGACGGCTACACCGTTCGTTTCAGGTGGGGCAGTTTTTTGGAACGAGCGCCGCCGCCAAACGGATTTTGGCCCAGGCGAAACTAGCCGCGACGGCAGGTTCGCATGTGGTGATCGTTGGACGGCCAGGAAGTGGGCGGCGCACGTTGGCCCGAGCGATCCATGCGGCAGCACCGCGCTGGCTGGACAAGCCGCTGTTGATGGTGGACTGCGAGTTGCTGGTGGCGGAGACGGTTTCTGCTGCGCTGTCGCCTGGAGGCTTTCGAATGGCACGTACGCCGGCCGATCCGGCGCTCCCCTTGCTGCTGGCGGGGATTGATCGGCTGCCTGAGGCGGCACAGGTTGCACTGGAAATCGAACTGGCACGACTGCCGGCCCAAACGCTGATCATGGCAACTTCGCGAGTGCCTTTAGAACGCCTAGTAAAGCGCGGAACGTTTTCTGCAACGCTGGCCCAAGAGCTTTCGGTACAAACGATTCGGATACCATCACTTAAAACGAGAACCGGGGATATCCCGCTGCTGGCCCAGTACTATGTCGAAGCTCGCTTGGTGCCGCGTGATGCTGCGAATGGAAGTGGCGAACGGACGGCAGGACCTGAAGGCTTTACGGCGGATGCGCTGCAAAGGTTGATTGCCTATGACTGGCCCGGCGAGACGCAGGAGCTCAAAGAGCTTGTCACCGCGGCGGCCATGAAATGCAAAGGGGCCCTGATCACGGCAGAAGATTTGCCGACTCGATTGCATCATGCGGAACAACAGCGAGCCCACCAAGATCGTGGACAAGATCCGATCAAATTAGATGAGCTGCTTTCGGAAATTGAAACCCAAGTGCTGAAGCGTGCGCTGCGAATGTCGAGAGGGAACAAGACGAAGGCGGCCGATTGGTTATCGGTGAGCCGGGCTCGACTCATCCGGCGATTGGTTCAGCTCGGCCTGATTACGGCTCCTGCTGAACAGGAAACCGTTGTGTTTGAACCGATTGATGATACTTCGGAGAAGCCCACCGGCGGGAACAAGCCCAGCATGGGAGGCGCGGAATGAAAACGGCGTCGATCGTGATCTTGGAACGGGGCAACCGCTGGGGTGGCCTGCTGCGACGCGAACTGCAACCGGTGATCGCGGCAAGCGATTCGCGAAAAGTGCGGTGGCAGATTCGTGAAGTGCGCGCCTTGGCACAAGCGGAGGAGCTTCTGCAAGAGAATCCTTATGCCATGCTTATGATCGAAGTGAGGCCGGCCAACTTGACGATGGCGTACGCGGAAGGCGTCGACCTGCAGCAGCGATTTGGGAACGCGAAGTTTTTAGCACTCGCAGAAAACTCTTTGAGCTGGGCCATTCCGTTTTTGCGCGAAGCATGGGCCAGCGACGTGTTCACCTCCTCCATGGACTTGGTCCGCTTGACCCCGATGGTGAAACGCTATGTCCGGTCCTTGCCCCAGGCCGAGCTGAGCTGGGAAGAACAACTGGACCAATTGCTTCCCTGGCCCGCCTATCGCACGTAGTGGCCTCTACGCGAGTTTGCCATCGTCTTCCTTGACCAGCGAGTTACGAAAGGGACGGGGAAAGGTTGTACACGGAGGTACACGGAGGTACACGGAGGAACACGGAGGAACACGGCCAGCAGGGGAGAATGATCTGAGCAGATCGTGGGTGGAAGGCACGGCTCTGGCTTGAATACTTGGGGCACACTGGCCAGCCCCAAAACCCGTTTTTTCCGAATGGCTAAGTGTGCGCTCGGGGAACTTGCCAGTGCCACCCAGAAAACAAACTGGCCAAAGCGTTGAATTAGGGACGGGGGGATGGCCGTCGCTGACGCTTCCGGCTCTGAAAATGTGGGGGATAAAAAAGGATGCGACACGTGGTACCCCCGAAATTATTGGGGAATTAGGCGATCTAATAAAAAATGGGGCAAATTTGTTTTTTGTGAGAGCTGGACAGTGACCTTACGTGTCACGTCCGATTCGTACAATGGAGCAACGTTGGGGGTGAGCGGTGGACCCTCGATGGCAGGTTGCCGTAGTACTGGCAATTTGGAGAAAGTGAACTCACGCCGTTTTTTGGAGATTGGATCGATGTCAGGCGAAACCCTTAGTTTGGCTGCTCTTCAGGCTGCCGCCAGCGATTTTAAAGACCCCGAGACTGGCCGGAGCGTCGTGCAAACCAAACAACTCGCGGAGCTGCGATTGGAAGGGACCACGGCCTTCGCAACGCTGCTGCTGACGTCGCATTCGGCGCCGATTGCGGAAGAGACTCGCGAGAAATTTGCGCAGCAATTGCGGTCGCGCGTTCCTGGCCTGACTGATGCAAAGGTAACGCTAGGGAATTTTGATCGGCCACCGATGAAGATTGGCCAGATCGGACTTACAGCGAAGAGCGTTATCGCGGTTGGCTCTGGCAAGGGTGGTGTTGGGAAGAGCACTGTGGCCGCAACGATTGCGTTGGGGCTGAAGCGTGCGGGTTGCAAGGTTGGCTTGATGGATGCGGACGTTTATGGTCCGAGCATTCCGCATCTGCTGGGACTTGAAGGACGTCCTGCGGCGCTGAACAACAAGCTGGAGCCAATCCGGTTTGAAGGGATGCCTGTGATGTCGATGGGCTTTCTGGTACCGCCAGGTGAAGCGGTTGTCTGGCGTGGCCCGATGTTGCATGGCGCGATCACGCAGTTTTTGCGTGACACGAACTGGGGTGACTTGGATTATCTGATCATCGACATGCCACCAGGAACCGGTGACATTGCGCTGACGCTGTCGCAGACGCTTCCACTAACGGGAGCCGTTGTCGTGTGTACGCCGCAGGAGGTGGCCTTGCTGGACGCTGTGAAGGCGATTGCCATGTTCCGCAAGGTAAACATTCCGATCTTGGGAATGGTTGAGAACATGAGCGGGTTCATTTGCCCGGACAATGGGATTCGGTATGACATCTTTGGCAAGGGTGGCGCACGAACGAAGGCCGAAGAATTGAACGTGCCGTTCCTGGGTGACATTCCGCTGAACATGCTGATTCGCGTGAATGGTGACGAGGGTTCTACGCTGGGGAACTTCGATGATCCGATTGTTGGGCCATTCCTGACGAAGATCGTCAGCACGCTGGTGCGAAATCTATCGCAAGCGGCTGCGGTTGCACCGCCGCTTCCTTCGCTACCGATTTTGAAGTAGTGGATTGATGCGGTGAAGGAGCGTTTTCATTGCGAGCTTGGCGGCACGCTGGCTAGGCTCGAAACAAGTTCTTCCCGAATAGCGAAGTGGTTATTCGGGGAACTTGCCAGTGCCACCCAGAAAACGAACTGTCTAAAGCGTTGCATTAGGCACGGGGGGATGGCCGTCGCTGACGCTTCCGGCTCTGAAAATGCGAGACACTTAAGAGTGTCTGCAAAGCGTTTGCGAGGGAAACGCCGGGTCAAGAAATGATTAGAGCCGCCCAGTGGTAGGTGATACCTATTGGCGGCTCTTTCTCGTTGTTTTCTAGAAAAGCGAAGTGCAGGATCGACTACCAGACCTAGGCGATTTCCACCATTACTGGCGGGCTATTCCCAGGGGGCGATCAACACACACTTACTACTTCTTCTTGGCGGCCTTCTTTGCAGCCTTCTTTGGAGCAGCCTTCTTAGCAGCCTTCTTTGGTGCAGCAGCTTTCTTCTTAGCCATTTCAATCATCCTTCAAAAAAATATCAGCGAATACCGAACGATGACCGAAACGGTCATTTGGCCCGACATCCACCCATTGCCACAAACCACCTGACACATCAGAGATGAGGCTGGCCGAATCAAAACATCCCGTATGTTATGACCCGAAACAGCAAGTGGCTGTAAACTCCATGGCATACACCCTGAAGCAATTCGAACTGAGCTGACCTGGTCGGCCGGCCCCCTCGCACTCGCTTCAAAGCCTCCACTGATAACTTTCCGTTCGGCAGAAGTGAGGTGAGTTCTTAAGAACTTCTCGTCATCTACCGCACTTTCGACTGGCAACCTTGCAAGACAAAGTTTCGTCAGTCAGTGGAGGTTGCTTTCCGTGCAGTGATTGCACATCAGCAACACGTGTATATCTTGCGAACAGATTGCGCATCGTCAATACCAAATCCTAAAAGAATTGTCGATCGGACAGTGCGTCGGACACTTTCAAGAGGGACTTCTTGGGCCTTGGAACGCATGATGAACGATGTTCGCATGCGATCATGCCGTCGATGGAATGCGATGGCGTGGACGTGCAGAAAAACATGCCGCGAGAACCGCGATGCGTGGTCTGATCGAGGTCTCTCCTGCGACGGAGCGAGATTCATCGCATGCATTTTCATCGGAAAATCCCGAATGATTTTGCATTCACGCAATTACGAAGCAATCGCGAGTCTCGTTGGTGCAACGCTGTGAAGAAGCAGCGATCATCGAGCGTAGTGGATGCAAAAATCGACTTCGTGCGGCTGATTTATCGCAATACTTTAGCCAATGATCATGATGCAAGAGGCAGCGTGTGCGACTTGATGCACACGGCGAAAAAAATTTTCGCGTAGAGCAAAAAAAATTTGCGTTAGTAGACTGCAATGCGACTTCCATCTTCCAAAATCAGACTGGGCTGCGTGGTGGACTGAACCCATCGCAATAACCTTCGGCGCTGTGGCGCGACCCATGCTAAACGCATTTTCATTCGCCACGACATCGATGGTGTGAGACCTGATGATGTCTCTTCACGACTCTCGAGGAGTGATCCCACCATCTGCGACCATGCTTGGGGGTAGTGTGAGTAGCGAACATGAATCGGATCGATGCCGTACCAGTCTGGAGAGGGCTTGATGACGGTCGCATTCCAGCGTGAAGCGAGGTTCAGAAGGCGATCATTGAGCTCTTTCGCCTTACGAACGGCGTCTGAGAGTGAAAGTTGGCAAAATGGGAAAAATAGACGACTGAAAAACCAGAATTTTCGGGGCCCAAGCTTGTTTAAATTCGCTAGTGGGAGTTCTGTAAGCACTAGCCGGGCGCCGTGGGCGGTGAGTCGCGCAAGGCAGGTATCGACCCACGATTCAATCTGAGCGGGCTCTGCTCCGTAGAGCAGATCGTTGCCAACATCTGTGACTAATCCGATTGAGGGGATGTCAGATTGGGGGCGCAGGTCATTCCAGAGGCCGCAGGAGAGGATGCCGGGGAGGCTACGGACGATTACTACGGTTTCGTTATGATAGGACCGGCCGTGGCCAATGGCCCCGTAGAAGTCGATAGGAGCCTGTGCGTGAGCCCGTGCGGTGTTCACGAGGCTCACCAGGCCACGAGCGCAGTTGCTCAGCTCCTAGGACGATCAACTGCTGTCGGTGGGGAGAGGGTGACATGGCGATGGACCGGCCTTCAGCAGCGTGACGGAGGAGGTTACCAGGGATTCCGTCTACCGCCCCCTACGAGCTCTTGGTAACTGCCAAAGGCCAAGCTGCCAAAGAGGACCGCCATGAACGTGCTGTTCAAGACGAGGAGCCCTACCGCGACCATCAAGATGCTGGCCACCATACTGAGCTGCAAAGAGTTTTGCAGGCCTTGGTAGGGATTCTTCGCCACCATCACCGCGCGTGCCACCTGTCCGCCATCCAGAGGCCAGGCGGGGACGAGGTTCATGAAGCTAATGATGATATTGAACCACAAGAGTTCGTTGGCAATGAGGGCGAGGACAGGGGCAGCATTCACAACGGCGAAGGGATATGGGATGAAGCCCCCACGGAGGAAAACCTTGATTGTTCCGCCAGTAAGGAGCACCATGAACAGGACCAAGGCCCCCAGCAATAGGCCCGCCGCGGGGCCGGCGAGGCTGATGATGACTTGCTGGCCTGTTGTCCGGCGTCGGTAGGTGCCACGGCTGTAATCTTGCCAGGCACCTTCGCCTCCTTCCATCGCGTAGCCTCCCATCCAGTGCAGGACGATGGAGGCATTGCGGCCAAAATATCGCATGGCAACGGCGTGCCCTAATTCGTGTACCAGGACGGAGACCAAGAGGACCCCCGCCAAGACAAAGAAGCTGTCGAGGTTGCCTCCACCTAGCAGCAGTGCACCTAGCCAAAACGTCCAGCTAATCCGAACCGGAAATCCAAAAATAGAAAACCGGAGGTCGTAGGGGGTACTGTCTGTTGAGAACACAAAAAGCTTTCCATGGGCCAGCCGTCACAAGGATTGTGGTCCCTTTAGTCTATCAGCGAGGCGGCGTTCCTTGTAGCGATTGCAGGTAGGCCAGAAGATCTGCCAATTGCGCGGCAGACATCGTTTTTTCTAGGCCGGCTGGCATGAGGGAGAGCGGGCTGGGGGAAAGGCTGGTGACTTCTGCGGCGGCCAGGCGTTGCTGTGAGAGGTCCGGACGGCGGAGCACAATCGACTGCCGGGTTTGGCTGACGAGGATGCCGGTGACGACTCGGCCGTCGTCGAGGAGGGCATTGTGGGACTCAAAACCGCGAACGAGGGAGAGGCTGGGAAAGACGATGGCCTCGAGGAGGTCGGGACGTGCCCGCCGTTTACCGACATCGGTTAGGTCGGGCCCGACGCGGCCCCCTTCTTTGCCGACTTGGTGGCAACTGGAGCAGGCGGTCTTGCGGCCGAAGAAGACATCGCGACCACGGCGTGCATCCCCTTCGGGAAGCGCTGCCGCAATCGATTGCAAGGTTTCACGTTGTTGCTTGGTGGCTAGTTCAAGCTGGGCCTTGAGGTCGGCAAGTGAACTTTGGACCTCGGTGGGATACTGGGAGAGGGCTTCCTGGAGCTGTGACGGGGTCAAACCAGTAACGGATGGAGTTTTGACGAGCGCAGCGGCCAAGGCTTGGCCCACGGAGGCTTCTTTGGACTGACGAAACGCATTGAGCAGGACCGGAAGCTCCAGCGGCGAGGCCGACGGCAAGTACTTGGTGACTTCGACGAGCTGGGCCGACGAAAGCCCGGCCAAGGCTAGTCCCTGAGCCGCAGCGAGGCGTTCCCCTGCTGGTGACTCTTTCTTCCAAGGTGAGGAGAGCTGGGCAAAACCTTTTTCGGACAAGGGTTGGCCCGCCGCCAGGAGTAGCGACCAAGCTTCCAGGGTGAGGGACTGGTCTTCGAGGTCGCGGCTGACAAACTTTTCTAGCGCATCCTTGAGGGCTGAGGAGGCGCGAAGGTTCTTGATGGCGACTAGGGTGCTGCGAACCAGTTCAAGATTGGAACTGGAGAGCAGGCTCTCTAGGGGTTGCTGCCAAGTGGGAGGAAGTGAACCGAGTTCACACTGGGCCAGCCCTTCGAGCAGCAGAAGCTGGACCGCAGGCGTGGACTTCTCGGCTTGCAGACCAGCTGCCACCAGGGACTGAAGGGAAGGCTTGGCGGCAAAGAGCTGAATCGCTCCGAGGACGATTTGGCGATCGACTTCGGAAAGCTCCGGCTTGCGAAGGGCGGAAGAGGCCAATTCGATGAGAGAATCGCTCCAGTCGGCATGACGAGTAAGAATAGCGAGCACGGCGGACTGGACGAGGGGATGAGAATTGCCCAGATGCAGGACTACCTCGGCCTGTGTGAGACGGCCGCGTGGCATTTGATCAAGGGCGGTTAGGGCTGCGGCAATCACGGCTGGATTGTCGGACGTCAAACCATTCCGTGTGGCATTGGGATTCCCTACCTCAATCAGCGCGTGCGTGATCGCATGGCGAATGACGGGATCTTGCTCTACCTGCAAGCTTCCCAAAAGGAACGGCACCGAAGAAGCCTCCCGCTTTCGCGAAAGAGCCGTCGCTGCGGCCCGATCCACGGCCGGTACATGATCCAGTGCCAGATGTTCCTGCAAAACTGCCGTTGCCCCGGGATGATTCAGCCATCCTAGCGCATAAATCGCCGCGGAACGAATTGCTGGGTCCGCTTCTGTCGTTCCTCGCACGAATACGGGGAGCATTTCCGTTCGCTCCGACTTGCTGGCAGCCCGCAGCACTGCCACCTTGGCGATATTCCCTTGCTTGGCGAGCGCCGTTTCTAAGACTTCTTGTAGCTGTAAAACCTCCGTATCGCTTGCCTTCGCAATCCGCTGCGCCAACTGATCCTCCGCCTTCTCGCGCACGGCAAACCGACCATCCTCCAGCAGCTTTACCAGGTCAGATGACGACTTACTTCCCCAGGCGATCTCTTTTCCCCACGGATCGGCCGGCTTTACCGTCTCGTTTTTACGAATGCGATAGATGGCTCCCAAAATGTTGGGGCGAGCGATCTGCGAAGTGGGGCAGCCGATCCGGAACCAACCGCCGGTGTCGACCAGCAGGAAACTGCCGTCTGCGTCTTCAAGAATATCGGTGGGATGGAAATCGGCATTGGTGCCGACAATGAAGTCTTCTACTTGGCAGGCGAAGGTTGAGCCTTCTGGCGTGAGGCGACAGCGAACGACCTTGTGCGTGTTGAACTGGGTGACGAGGAACTCTTCGGAAATGGTGGAGGCCTCGGGGTGTGCTGCATCCTGAGGAAGGCGCTGGGTGGTATTCTTGATTCGCATGGTGCCGCTAACGGCGACGTGCCCAAAATCATGAACGGCATCCAGCAGCGGGCCTGTCCGAGGAAATTCTGCAATCACATCCTGCTGATCGTTGCGAGGATAAACGCCGCCACGCATCCAGTGTACGAGGCAGTCGCCGCGCTTCTCGTAAAAGATGTTGACCGTTCCTAGCATGTCGCCGCCGGCCGTCCAATCGATCTCCACAGGATTATCCATGCCACCGCCGCAGTGCGTTTGCACATCGGAACCATCCGGGCGGCAAGAGAAAATCCTGCGCCGCTTTCCCCTTGCTGTACAAAACGCCTGAGGGAGTGCGGAACTCGTGGCCGTGGCGACCTTCGCACCAGTATATGCGCCCTTCAGGACCGATGAAACAGCCGTGGATGTCGGCCGCATTGCCGGTATAGCCAAACTGGCCCACTAGCTGTTCACGCCGATCGGCGACGCCATCGTCATTGGTGTCCGTGAACTTCCAAATGCTTCCCGAAGAAGCGACATAGACCGAGCCCCGATACCAAACGGCACCTTGGGGGAAGGTGAGCTTGTCGGCGAATACGGTGCGAGTTTCGAATTGTCCGTCGCCGTCTTTATCTTCCAGCCGCAGGATGGTGCTAGGTAGCTGAGCTTCTAGCTCGGTTCTGGGAAGGTTCACGCCCGCATTTTCCGCCACGTAGAGCCGGCCTTGGTCATCAAACCCGGCCATGACCGGATGCGCCACCAGCGGAGCAGGAACCGCAATCGAGAGTGTGTAGCCCTCGGGGACGCGAATCTCGGGCTCGGCGGCGGTTACGGTGCTGAGAAAAGCAACGACCACAAGCCCGAAGGGGAGAAGTTGGCAGGTGAAACGATTGGCAGAGAAGGACAACATGGGAATCCTTTGCCGCAGCAGGGAAAAATTAGGGGAAGGTGAGACGCCCCTTGGCAGGAAAGTTTTGGCCAGGTGGAGCCCCCAAGGGGCTGGTACCTAGCATTTACAGGCTAAAGCCTACCATAGTCGCTAGAGACTTTCCAAGAACTGAACCAGGGCGACGAGGTCGGCCTCTTCGAGGGGCGTGGAAAGCTGGTGAGAATGCTCCTCAAAGACGGAGCGGAGGGTTGAAGCTCGGCTGTCGTGCAAAAAGCCTTCGCCCTGCCCCACACCACGGAGGGACGGCGGGCTGAACTTTTTGTTGCCCAGTTCATCTGACAGGCCGACTTCGACCGGGTCGTGGGAAGAATAGGTGAGTGGCGGCACATGGCACTGGATACAGCCCCGGTCCTGGAAGACCTGGCGGCCACGTTCGACAAGCGACTTCTGCGCGGGAGCAAGTTGGTCGAGCGGATGGCGAGGGGGTGGAGGAGGGAGCGTGTGAAGGAAGTCCACTAATTGGGACGTTTGCTGGGGGGTGTAGTGGCCACTTTGCATGGTGGTGTCGAGCGACTTGAGCACTTGGTCGCGCAGGTTTTGCATGGATGCATTCCAGGCCCAGCGATCAGTCATGCGGGTGCCCAGCAGGGTGAGCGTTCGCTTGGGTGCGCCGAAGGAGCCATCTCCTTGGGTATCGGCCTTGAGGCCATTGGTGTGACCATCGGGATGACAGCTGTGGCAACTGTACCAGCGATCATGAGAAAGGTTGGCATTATAGAACTGGCGCTCCCCAGCCTCTTGCGGCGAGAGTTCACGGGGCTGAGAAAGAACAACCGAGCCACGATGTTTGCCGGATTCGGTTTCCAGGAAGTCGATGCGGTCCTCGAGATGGCAGGCAACTGCCAGCAAACCGGGAACCACCTCTAGCAGACGAGTGGGATGGATGCCAACCGGTGTGCGCGAGAGGACGCTGCCGGTGGGACGAACGAGGGCTACTTCATTCACGCCGGAAAGGGCGACGGCGAAATTGCCATCGGCCAATTCGACGAGCCCTGACGGGTCTGCGGCACCGTTGCCCAGGGTATCTAGGTTGGCGAGCGTTGGCTTGCGGGGCTTGCGACCTCTGGAATCCTTCGCGGGAGCGCTGATCCAGTCGAAGGGAACCCAAACAAGGACATTGGTAAGGACCGAGCCACGGCCGATGTTCTCTTTGGTGACAGGGAGCTTTTCATCTAGCTGTTGCTGGGCTAGGAGCCAGGACTGTGACTTCTCTGACCAGAGCAGGCCACGAATGTTGTGCCCTACCAAGGGCTGTTGTGATGTGAGCTGCTGGGTTTTGGTGTCTAGCAATGCGATTTGAGCGCGGAAAGCACCGGCGACACAAAGCTGCGCAGGATCGGAATGCGTATTCCAGCGCAGTTCTCGGGGAGCAAAGGGGAGCGCAACGGAGTTGACGACAAGCGACTGGGAAGATGGAAGGGGAGCTACGGGAAAGTGAACCCAAGAGACCGCATGGGACCAAAGGGAGCTGACGGCAATGGTTTTGCCATCGGCTGTGAGGGCGAGGCGACAGGGATAATCGGGAACCGAGAGCTTACGAACTTGTTCTAAGGGAAAAAGGGATTCAAGCTTGGCCGGACGCCACTGCGAAAGCGTGTGCTGCTTGAAGTCGATCACCAAAAAGGAGTGTAGCGATGATGACCAAACGACATCGGCGAGGCAGGTAGCCACTTGTTGACGTCCCGTCACCTTTTGACTTTGCGGATCGATAGCAATCAGTTCGCCAGTACCTTCGCCAGCAACTACCAAGGTTTTGGCGGACTCGACCCAGGCGAGCGCAACCGGTCGAACGCGCTTGGTAGGCGGGTCGGCGCTGTGCGTTGTTTTTGTGTCACACCAGCAAGCGAACAGCACGAAACCCAAGAGGCCGATGGGGAGTCGTCGCCAGGTGAGAAAGCAGGAAGGGGGATTCATGCCTGAATTATCGCCCGCCCGAGAATCGGAATCTAGGCGGGTGGGATGCTATGTCCGTTGATCGACACCTAAAATTTGAATAAGCTTCGACAAGTAGAAACCGAATTGCCTGACCTATACCCTGGCCTCTGGAAGCAAGCAACTTCGTGAAACACCCAACACTATATCCGATTCAGAAAGATGCTAAATACGGATATATCGATCAACGGGGAATTTGCATTGTTAGTCCCCAATATGAATTTGCGACCGAATTTAATGGGGGTGTTGGTGCAGCATTTTTAGATATGCAGCTTAGGATAGTTGAGCCCAGTGGGTCTGCTTACTTGATTGCAACGTCCGTTGAGCCTTGCTGGATTGGCTTTAGGGAAAATGCCATTGCTGTGGAGAGTGGTGGGCTTAGCGGCATCTTGGACACTGGCGGCAACTGGATTGTCCCTCCTCAATTCACAACGGTGCATCCCTATGATGGCAGCACAGCACTAGTAGAAAATGTGGACGGGTTGTATGGGGTTGTCGACAAGGGTGGGCGATGGCTATTGAATCCTGAGTTCACATACCTTACCGGGTTTTCGAAAGGGTGCAGCGTTTGCCTTGGGCGAAGGCGACCTGACGAGGATGGGGTGTATCTGATATCTAGTGATGGAACTCCTATTTCCGCGAACGTATATGCCGGTGGGTACAGAGGAAGAGGGGCTCGAATTCCGGTTTGCAAGCGCACTCCCAATGGATTGCGATATGGGCTTGTTGATGAGACTGGTGTTGAGGTGACAGGTTTTCGATATACATCCATTGAGGACGTGGGAAGTGAGAAGTATTGGGGGGTGTCACTAGATGGCCAGACATGGGGCGTTATAAGTAACAACGGCGACTGGGTTATCAAGCCGAGTCTTTCTTGGATTGGAAGATTCTCTGAGGGGTTATTTGTTGCGGCAAGTGGAGGAACTTGGATTGGCGGTCAACTAGAGGATGCCAAGCTAGGCTTTGTAAACGAAAACGGGGACTGGGTGATCCAACCGTGCTTTGAAGATGCGTGGGAGTTTTGCGAGGGCATTGCAAAGGTGGTCTTAAACCCCATGACACCTTTTGTAAAAACGGGATACATCGACCTGCAAGGAGAATACATTTGGGAGCCATCTTGCTGATCTACTGATAACGCAACGTGATTGGCCTCGGTTGCTCGCGAGAAATTCCAACCACTTCCACCTTCTCCCGGAATCACCAACGCCCCCTTCGACACTTGCCCTTTCGTGGTGATTTTTTCCGCTTCCCTTCGAAGCGTGACCTCCCATGGCCTACGGCCACACCGGATCAAGATCCGGTGCTACCCGCTTTCGCGATCTGCCGTTTGCTCGCCAGACTGCACCGCCAAAGGCTCTGAGTTGAAAGAAGCTAACCACGAAAGACACGAAAAGCACGAACGGGGAAGAAGGCAAATGCTTGGCTCGCGGGTGGAATGTTCAGGGAGCGCTGGTAAAGGGCAATGTAGGCCTCTAGGGAAATACGCAAAAAGCATCGCTGCTAGGATAAGGGAACTTGATAGAGAATCACCACGCCCTTCCCGTTGGTCAGGGGCGTGCCACCCAGCCTACTTCGTGAATTCGCCAAGCCATTCGATGTACCACCTAAAAAGTGATGTACAAGCCCAATTGTTTATTGACGGCTTTGGCCAGTAACTCCATCGCTTCATCTAGAAAGAGAGATGATGACTTCCGCGAAACGATTAGAAGGTAAGCGTGATTATCTTGAGCTTGTTGAAAACTTTGAAAATAGGCCCCCATTTTTCCTGGATCGAATGGGGTGACTTTCGGCCCAATTGTGTCGCCAAGGATTGGGCACGATGTCAGGTTGGAAATTTCAGCGATTTGCTGCTGAACATCCTCCCAATCTCCCCCAAGTCCTATGTCGACACGTGGATCGTAGTATTTCGTCAACGCAAAATCACCATACTGGTGCGAGTCTGGAATTTCGATAAGAGATTCCCAATTGGCATCCAAAGGATCGCCATCATAAGGATCCCGAAGCTCTCGCAAGTTTTTGTTAATGAAATGGACGAGACCGCTGCATTCACCAGAAGACAACGCGTGTACAAGAATCGGCTGAAGTTCTCGTTCAAAGCGGCTGTAATCAAACAGAAATGCTTTGTGTTCCATCATGATGTTGAATCCTTGCAACAGGAATGCCCGGCCAAAGCAAATCACTAATCAATAGCCTTGTTCGTCCTTGTGCCAATCTTCTCTCTACTCACCCACCAGCAAATCAGGCCACAGCGAATCACTAATCAGTAGGCCGGCTCGTGTCAGCTGGAGATGCGAGGGAGTTTGCTGCAAGAACCCTTGGGCAAGGTATCGCTGAAGTGGTGCGCCACCCAGCTGCGTGATCGAAAAGCCGGTCTCTTGCTCGAACTGAGTGTAGGAAACCCCTTCGAGTCGGCGGAGGCCAAATACGAGTCGCTCGCGGGCCCGTTCTTCCCACGAGAGCTGTTCTTGGTCAGCCACGACGGACTCTCCCCGTTCGACGCGAGTGAGGTAGGTTGTCGTGCTGCGATGATTGACCTCGCGACGCCCCTCTACATAGCGAGCGGCGCCCGGTCCGGCGGCAAAGTAGGGACGGCCGAGCCAGTAAGTCTCATTGTGCCGGCAGCGAAAGCCAGGGCGGGCAAAATTGGAAACTTCGTAGTGCTCCAAGCCAGCGGCAGTCAGCTGCTGGATCGCCTCTTCATACATGGCCGCTTCGAGCCCTTCTGGAAGCGAAGCCAGCTCGCCACGCTGCTGACGATTCCAGAACTGGGTGCCGCGTTCAAAGGTGAGGCCGTAGGTTGAGATGTGGGTAACATCGAGGGCGATCGCGCGGCGAAGGTCGGACTGCCAACTGGCCAGAGTTTCGCCCGGGGCGCCAAAGATGAGGTCGATCGAAACGCTGGTTGCCACTTGCTTAGCACGGGCAACAGCAACCTCAATATCGGCGGCACGATGATCTCGCTCTAACGCGGAAAGTTTGCTGGTGTCAAACGACTGAACCCCCAGGCTTATGCGGCTAATACCTGCGTCGGCCAAGACGGCGCATCGCTCAGGCGTAAGGTCGAGGGGATTGGCCTCAATGCTGAACTCATAGCCGGCTGCAAGTGGAAACCAATGCTTGACGAGCGAAAGAAGCTCTGCCAATTGTGATGGGGGAAGATGCGTGGGAGTGCCACCGCCAAGGAACAGCGTGTCAACTTCGCGAGGGTGCTGAAGGGAAGCTAGTTCTAGGGACAACGCTTGATGGAAGCGCTGCATGAGATCATCGCGGCCCGCAATTAGCGTGAAGTTGCAATAGCCGCATCGATGCCGACAGAAGGGGACGTGGATATAGGCGGCGCGAGGGGCTGCCAGCTCAGGATGGGTGCCAGGCGGGTTAACCTGGGCACCGTCGACAGGAGGAATTTCGTTCACAGCCAGAGCTCTAGCCGGCCATCGAGCATGCCAGGCAACGCTTTTTTCACATAGTGCCGAATCTGCTTTTCATTGTAGCGCGTGCTGAAGTGCCCCACGATGATCCGCTCATTCTTAAAACGATCTTGCCGGGCAATGTAGTCATCCAGATGCATGTGCCCATGCTTGTGGATCTTCTCGCGACGATGGCCCGGCGCGACAAAGGTCATCTCGCTGATGAGGATCTTGGCCTCGTACATGGCGGGACAGGTATCGAGCCCTTCGGGAGAGGTGTCGCCAGTGTAGGCAACCAGCGGCAGTCGACGTTCTTCGGTCACATCGGTACCGGCCAGGCGCAAGTCACGAATCTGATCACCTGAGAGGGATTGATATTCGGTCTTTAGCTTGCGGCGGCGTTCCCACACGATGTAGCCCAAGGAAGGGACGGTGTGTTTAGTGGTACTGGCGGTGACGAGTAGATCGCGCGAGATGGCGATCTCGTCTCCGGCACGAACGCCAACAAGCTCACAGGGGAGCTTGCCGCGATCAAGCTTGGAAAAGGCCTTGAGGACGTGCTGCACCAGATCAACCGCATGATCAGGCAGGTAGATCCGTGGTGGCTCCATCTTCATCATTCGGCGGCGAGCGATGTAGTTGGTCACCGCGCCGATATGATCGAGATGGGTGTGCGTCACAAACCAAGTCGGAGTTCCCATGAACTCCCAAGGCTGGGCACCCAGGTCAAAACCGAGCTTGAGTTCAGGAATGCGCCAACAGGTTTGGACGGCAGCCCGCGAGTAGCCCTCGACGGTGTAATCCCCATGCTTTAGCGATCGAAACGGTAGGTCGTCGAGCATTTCACCATACAAACCGAGAAAGAGGGACGCGGACTGCTGCGGTGAACTTTTCCACGGCAACTTCTGCTCAGCAAATCTGCCAACCGGCGGAAGAAGGACGGGACGTTTCCGTTGCATCTTTTACCAGATGCCCTTTCCGACGGGCCTTTAATATAGCCGCAAGCGGATGTTTGTGGCAGGAAGTGATCCGGGAGAGAAGGGACCGGCCCCGGGCAAAGTGGAACCTGGTGCTCAGCGGCAATGGTTCGGCTTGGTCGGCGTAGGCATTTCGGCTAAACTCCGGCGTCGTTTGGAGATCTGTCTTGCGGAACGAGCCCCTTGGGATGGCTGCCGCAACTATGGTCTGGCGACCTGCCAGGGAGGGTAGCGCGGGTGTCCTTATTGTTTCGGGTGGTGTTTACGAATTGTCGCAGTACCCATCATAAGATGGCGATGGATGCGCTGCGCTTTTTGCGAGGCCCAGAAGCAGAACAGTGGACCGACCTCTTCCTGAAGCATTATGTGGTCTATCTGGATGGGTCGAAGGCTCCTGATGACCAGTTCAAAGATTTCAAGAACCATGTGCTGCATGTGCGCGACAACTTTTGGGGTGGCGCGATTGGGGCAGCCCAGAAATGGTACGACCGCACCGTAGCGCTAATGCGTCACGGCGACTGGGAAGAAGGGGTGTTCGCCGCAGGCGTGCTGAGCCACTACTTCACCGATCCGCATATGCCTTTGCATACGGGACAGTCAGAAGCCGAGGGAGCTGTGCATCGTGCGGCCGAGTGGAGCATCACGAAGTCGTATCACGAACTGCAAAACATTTTAGAGGTGGATCACGGCGGATACCCGCGCCTGGAAGTGCCGGCGGGAGATGACTGGCTGGCTGAGATGATTCGGCAGGGAGCCTTGCGTGCGAATCCGCACTACGAAGTGTTCATCGATCACTACAACTTGGCACAAGGGCTCAAAGAGCCGACGCTCGGACTCGATCAAGAACTAAAGGATCGAACGGCGCAGTGTTTGGGCTTTGCAACGGTCGGCTTTGCTCGCGTGCTTGAACGGGCTCTGGAAGACGCGGGGGTGCGGCCTCCCTTGGTGGATATCTCGCTGCAAGGCGTGCTGACGACGATGGCACTGCCGGTGCACTGGATCACGTCCCACATCATTGACGGTGCCGAGCGCGAACAGATTCGCGCGATCTACAATGAATTGCAAGTCACGGGCAAGGTACTGAAGAACCTGCCAGAAGATGAGAAGGTTGTTCGCAAGCTGCATGCGGCCGAAGTATTGCATAAGTCAATGGCAGACCTCAACGCTGAGCCGATTCGCCAGCCGGGCAAGGCTTACGGGCAAGGAGCCAAAGATCGCTACCGCAGCAACGCGCCGGTGACACGAAACCTGGCAGCGAACAAGCCACGTGGCAATGCGAAACAGCTGCTGCAAACACCGCTTAGCCCGCTGGAACCGCTAGATCGAACAACTTCCAGCAGGCGTCGGCGCAGGAAGGGCTATGCTCCGTCGAACTCGTCGAAGGGGGGCGAAGTAGCAGCACGCCTGGCGGAGAACACGATTCCGCCCAGCGAGACCGAAGATTCGGTCGCCATGCATCAGACGGCTGCTGAGTCAAAACAGGATGCATCGGTTGATGCCGAAGACGATTCCTATGTGACCGACACCCTGGCGAGCCTGGAATCCAACGCATTACTGCGGGATATTCCAAAACGGCGTCGCCCGGCCGATCTCGATGCTGAAGGGGAGGATCGCAGGAGCGAGAACAACAATGCCTCGGAGGATGATGCCCCGCGGGCCCCTTCACGGCTTAAGCAGTTCTTCAGCCCGATTTGGAACAAGCTATCCGGCCTAAGAAAGCGCCCTGCCGAGGCAGAGCCCACCAAGGCGGATGATGAACGCGAGGAGGCAGCAGCCCCGCGTCAATCCAAGTCGCACTCGGAGAAGCCGAAGCCCCGGTATCAGGAAATGAAGGCTGACCGCGACGAAGAGGAAGATGATGATCCGCGGCAGGCAGAGTCGCCGCGGGTTACTCGTCTGCAATCGCCCCCTCCCGCAGCCAGTGAGAAAACGCAAAAGCTAGAATCTCTGCACAAAGAAGCGGCCTCCAAAGCAGCGCCAGCTAACGCACCGAGCAGCCGCCGGCTTCGCTTCCATTTGGAACAGGATGACGATGTGGAGCAAGCTCCATCAATTGGCAACAAGACGGCCGAGCGTCTGAAGTCGCTGGGGGTTCGTACGGTTAAGGACTTGCTGACGGCCAATCCCGATTCGCTTTCGTCTCGGTTGAAGGCCAAGCATATAACGCCGCAGGTGGTTCGCGACTGGCAGACGCAGGCTGATTTGGCGTCGCGGATTCCGGAACTGCGTGGGCACGATGCCCAGATTTTGGTGGGAAGTGGGATCAGCGATCCCCGAGAAATGGAAAGCTTGGAGCCCGAAGAGCTGTTAGAGCTCATCCAGCCTTATGTGAGTAGCGAAGAGGGTGAGCGCAACCTACGCGGGGGTGCTGCCCCTGACCTCGTTGAGGTGACCAACTGGATTTCTTGGGCCAAACAGGCCCGGCACGGCAAAGCCGCCTAGGGTTGTGCGAAATTAACAACCCATTTTTTCCGCTAATGACCCATTAGGCGAAAGAATATCCTTTACTCTTTAGGGAAGCAAAGACTCTGCCCGCACCTAAACGTTTTTTAATCTAGTGGAACTTGGCGTTGTCGGTTTGTACCCCGACAATAGAAATATCCGAACGATGACGATAAAAGGCGGATTTCTGTTCCCTTCAACCGCACCACGCTACCTTCCTCTGTCCTGTTAGGCATCGAGGCAGTTGAGGAAATGGCGGATCTGCCAGTGCTGAGCTTCGATGGCCGTCCCTCCTTTTTCCCCCTTGGAATTCTGGTTGGACGTGCGGGATCTGTCTTTTGTATTCCGCATTGCGCATCCCTCTTTTGTTAGGTAACAAGGCTTTCCCGTGCCGAACACCTCTGTTGAGTTGCGAATTCCTGCCGTTAACGACACAGATAACGGCAAGCTGGCGAAGATCCAGGCACTTGTGCAAAAAGGGGTGAACCTGCTTCCTCAGCAAGGCCCGATCACGGCTTTCGTGTTCCTCAACACGCTCCAAGCCCTGGAAGACCTCCCCTTTGACCAGGGGGTGAAAAAGGGGGGACGCCTATTCGGATGCCATCCCTACTTGCCGGAAGAACGCTACCGGCACGACCTGGAGCGTGGCCGGATTGAAGAGCAGGACATTGACGCAGTCCTTACGGACGACCTTGGAACCCATGCCGAGGAGACAATCGCCCAACTGTTCACTCGGTTTGAACTGCGCAAGGCAATGCTGACGTTTCCTTTGCGCACCGGGCCCAGTTCAGAACTGGGTTGGTTCATGTCGGAAACGGATGCGCTGAAGAAATGGCGGCCTGAGGCCCCAATTACGGCCCGCACTGCTGCCATCGAGCAAACGCGTCACTGGGTCATGCGTGACTTACGGAATGCGGTTCGTGGGCATGATGTACGCGTTGACGACCATGGCGAAAAGCGAAGTGAAGACAAGCTGTATGCCGAGCGTGCCTCCGCTGGACTAAGCGCCGATGAAGCGAACTGGGCAGAACGCCTTCGTCCTTTGTTTCATAAGCATCATCTCGATTCGATCGAGCGCTGGACCGAACCCACCTGGGAAGCTCTCACGCTGCAGATGCTGTGGCAGGTTTGCGAAAACTCGACCCAGCAAATCCCACCGACTCCGGTTGCACCGCCCTCCTTGGTTCGCCATCGAGATTGGCTTCTGGAATATGGTGGCGAGGATAGCGATGCGCTAGTCCATGAATTGCTAATTCGCTTTAGCGCCTCCTATGCTGATCAAGGTTTTGCCAGTTGGCCGCTTCCCAACCGAGAACTAGGGTTCTTCAAAGCATTTGTCGAACTCTATCGACAAGGAGGCGGGCCGCCTGATCGCTGGCTGAATGGGCTGGGGGCCGAACTGGATCGGATTGAAAAACTGGGGCTGTCGCCACTGGAATGCATTGCCGAATCCTTGACCCTTCTGAACGTGCCTGAGGAAGAATGGGAAGAGTACATCACTTCCTCGCTGATTGCGTTGCGGGGCTGGGCGGCGCTGCTTAACCAGATGGATGTGCGTGGCGACCGTGTGCCTCTTCCGGCCAAGGAAGGAACCATTTATGACTACTTGGCCGTCCGTTTGATCTTAGAGCGATTGGCCGTGGAGTACGTGGCCGCACGATCCCTGTCGAAAGCGATTCCTCTGGCCGACCTGCGAGCCCATTTGCAAGGTGCTGTCCCTCATCCGCAGCAGTTGCACCATGCCCAGCGGGCTTTTCTGATCTTTCAATTGATGCAGGTGATGGGGATTGGCCCTTCACGCTTGGCGGAACTTACACGCGAGGAATGGATCGCTTTGCTGGCGGAACTGGAAGGGTTTTCCGGGCTGGAGCGGCGGCGATGTTTCCATTTGGCGTTTGAGCGCAATTTTCGGATTCGTGCCTTGGATGCCTTTAGCATTCACACCCGCAAGGCGGCCCAACGGCCGGAAAACCCCCGTTTTCAAGCGGTGTTTTGCATCGACACACGCGAGGAATCGTTTCGCCGGCACTTGGTGGAAGCGCAACCAGAAATCGAAACCTTTGGGTCGGCCGGCTTTTTTGACGTGGCGATGTACTTCCGAGGTGCGGCCGATGCGCACTATCAAACACTCTGTCCAATTGTGGTAAAGCCACAACATTGGCTGACGGAAGAAGTGGTGTTGTCGTTAGAAGATGAAGATCGCCGCCGGGCAAAAACGCGCAAAGCGATTGGAACGGCCTCTCACCGAGCTCACGTGGCAAGCCGGAACTTTGCCAGCGGTGCATTGCTAACGGCAGGCGTGGGGGTACTGGCTTCGGTGCCTTTGGTGATGCGGGTTTTGTTTCCACGCTGGACAGCACTTTTGCGAACGACCGCCAACCGATTTGTAGAGCCACCACCGATCACTCGCCTTCGCTTAGAGCGATCTACAGAAAAACCGGGTCCTGTTGATGATGGCATTGGCTTTAACATTGATGAGATGATTGGGATAGGCGAGCGATTCCTGCGAGCGATTGGACTGACAACAGGATTTGCACGTTTGGTAGCCTTCTTTGGCCATGGTTCCTTCTGCCTGAACAACCCGCACAAGTCGGCCTATGACTGCGGCGCTTGCTCGGGAAGTGCTGGGGGACCGAATGCACGGGCATTGGCAGCCATGCTCAATGATCCGCGAGTTCGTACCGCGCTGAAGGAACGGGGGATTCACATTCCCGAAACGACGCGGTTCTTGGGAGGACTGCATAACACGGCCAAGGATTCGATCACGTTTTCGGACCTGGACCTGCTGCCGGCCTCTCATCAGTCGGATCTGAACTGGGCGCGAGCAGCCCTGCGAGAAGCGTGCCAGCGGAATGCGCATGAACGTTGTCGCCGCTTTCAATCGGCCCCGTTAAGCCTGACACCAGCCCAGGCACTACAACATGTGGAAGGGCGAGCGGAAGACTTGGCCCAAACCCGGCCCGAGTTTGGCAATGCCACCAATGCGATGGCCTATGTGGGACGCCATGCACGGGCGCGAGGCTTGTACCTGGATCGGCGCTGCTTCTTTCAGTCTTACGATCCTTTGCAAGACACGAGCGACCATGCGATCTTGGCCCGGATTTTAGGGGCGGTTGTCCCGGTCTGTTCGGGCATCAACTTGCAGTACTTCTTTTCTTATATCGACTCGCCTGGTTGGGGTTCTGGTACGAAGCTACCTCACAATGTGACGTCGCTTTTGGGGGTAATGGATGGAGCCGCCAGCGACATGCGAATGGGGCTGCCTTGGCAAGGCGTAGAAATCCATGAGCCGGTCCGATTGCTCATTTTGATCGAATCGACGCCGGAAGCGATTGCTTCGATCATGCAGCGGAATGAGGTGGTTGGAAGGATTTTGCGTAACGGCTGGGTTCAGCTGGCATTGCTCGACCCCCATTCCTCCGCGATTCAAGTGTACGATAACGGCACCTATCGACCGTACGAACCAAGCACGGATGAGCTGCCGCAATCGACGAGTTCGATTGAATGGTATCGAGGTTGGCGCGACCATCTTGGATTTGCAGAAATCGGGGATGCGTAACAAACCGTCGCGATGAAAACAAAACGGTTGCCTTAGCCTAAGGGCTTGAGGTGACTACCAATCTAACCAGCCTCAGTTTGGAACGGGAACATGGATAACTACGAAACGCTGCTTCAGGTCTTGGGGGTCATTGTTGTGTCCTCCCCTGCCCTGCTCTTTGCAGCACTGGGCTTAAGCTCCTTATTTGGCTACCCGTTTTCAGAACGGGTGACAGGACGCTGCGTGCAGCTTGCCGTAATGATTGGACTTCTGGCGGCCGTCGCCATCTTGGTGGTCATGCTGGCCACGAACAATCACCACGTGGCCATTGAACTGGGAGACTGGGTCAAGATTCCTGCGGGTGAGGTGCATACGACCGACGAGATGGCAGCGATGGCGCCCCATGGGCACGGCGCTGACCATGGGCATTATGACTTTGAGCTGAAGTTCTTGTTTGATCGACTCTCCGTTCCGTTTGTCATCATGAGCTTTGTGCTGTGCGGGACGATTGGTGCCTTTGCAACGCGCTACATGCATCGGGAGCGCGGATTCAATCGGTTCTTTGTGCTCTATTCGCTCTTTGTGCTAGGGATTGTTGTTGCTCCGCTGGCAGGAACTATTGAGACACTATTTGCCGGCTGGGAGCTGGTTGGATTGTCGTCCGCATTGCTGGTAGCCTTCTTTCAAGAACGCCCCGCTCCGGTTCGCAATGGTTTGCGAGTGTGGACTGTCTATCGGATCTCGGACGCGGCATTACTCATGGCGTCGATCGTGATTCACCATTTGCTGCAAAGCGGTGACTTTGATGCTTTCCTGGGAAGTGGGGACGATGGGTCGTGGCCGCAAGGTAAGGCGGTGTTTACAGCGGGGAACACCTTGCTAGTGGGCTGTTTGGTATTGATTGCCGCCATGGGGAAGTCGGCCATGGTTCCGTTTTCGGGCTGGTTGCCGCGAGCCATGGAAGGGCCAACCCCTTCTAGCGCTGTGTTTTACGGTGCGTTGTCCGTCCACTTGGGAGCGTTCCTCCTGTTGCGGTTTAGCCCCGTATTTGACAACTCTATCACCCTAAAGGTGATCTTGGTCCTTGCGGGACTAACGACCGCCTTGTTTGCTACGGTCACGGGACGGGTGCAGACCGATATCAAGTGCGCAGCTTTCGTTTGCTTCGATGGCCCAGGTCGGCTTGATTGTGGCCGAGATTGGCTTGGGGCTTCGCTATTTGGCACTAATCCATATCCTGGGACATGGTTGTTTGCGTACGCTGCAGTTTTTGCGGGCGCCGACCCTGCTGCATGACTATCGCTTGATGGAAAATGCAATCGGCGACCACTTGCCACAGGGGATCACTTCTCCTGTTCCTAATTCCCAAAACAAGAACTGGATTTGGGTTTATCGGTTGTCGTTACAGCGGGGCTATTTGGATAGCTTCCTGGATGATTACTTGGTGAATCCGTTTCTGCGGATCTTTGTCTTTTGTGACCGGATGGAAAAATGCTGGACGGATTTCCTGGTGGGGGGAAAATCGCGAGAGCTTTCCGATAGCCAACATGATGCTCCGCTAGAAGATCTCCTATGACAGACCTGAGTTTGCCCTGGCTAGAAATCTCTATCCTGCTCCCGCTTATCGGTGCAGCAGTGGTAGCGTGCCATAAAGATTCCTACTACGCACGCAATTGGGCGTTGGTCTTTTCTGGCCTGGCGCTACTTTGTGCTTTCTGCGAATGGCAGGACTTTTGGCTCTTACATGCCCATGAAGCGGATGATCCTGGGCATTTGATGCGGCTGATCTTTGGACGTGAGGTGCTGGTACTGGATGAGCTCACAGCGCCGCTGGTTCCGCTGGTGTCGCTGCTCTACCTGCTGACGATTCTTGCGACCCTTAGTACGAAGATTCGGCGATTCTCGTTTACATCGACACTGATTAGCGAAGCGATTACACTTGCAACGTTTACGGCCAGTGCGGACGAGCCGTGGATTGTGATTGGCCTTTTGGCCTTAGGAACCGTGCCGCCGCTATTTGAACTGCGCACTCGGGGTCGGCCAACACGGATCTATTTGCTGCATGCTGCTTTGTTTGTGGGACTGCTCATTGTTGGTCAATCGTTTGTTGTCAGTGGGAAAGTCCCTTTAGAGCAAAGCCTATGGGCTGTCATTCCACTTTTGGTGGCGGTTCTAGTTCGCTGTGGTGTTTTTCCGTTTCACATTTGGATTACCGACCTGTTTGAACATGCTTCGTTCGGTACATCGCTGCTGTTTGTGGTGCCGATTGTCGGTGCGCTGGCAGCAGTTCGATTGGTTCTGCCGATCGCACCGGACTGGGTTTTGCGAAGCATTGGTATGATGGCCCTGGGGACTGCTGTTTATGCGGCGGCGATGTCGCTGGTTCAGCGAGAGGCCCGGCGGTTCTTTGCGTTTCTGTTTTTGAGCCACTCCTCTTTGGTACTGGTCGGACTGGAACTCGTGACGCCGATTAGTGTGACCGGAGCCCTATGCGTATGGCTTTCGATTGGCCTGGCCATGGGTGGATTCGGTACGACGCTGCGTGCATTAGAAGCACGGCATGGACGTCTGTCGCTAAATGATTTTCATGGGCTGTATGATCATGCGCCGATGTTGGCGGTCTGCTTCATCTTGACGGGGCTGGCCAGCATTGGATTTCCTGGCACCTTTGGGTTTGTCGGTACGGAAATCTTGATGGATGCCGCCATCCAGGCGTTTCCCCATATTGGCGTGGCCATGGTGGTGGTAGCGGCACTGAATAGCATCAGTGTGGTACGCGTGTTTTTCCTGCTTTTTACGGGAAAACGGCACTATTCTACCGTGTCGCTACAAATGGGGACGCACGAGCGCATTGCGGTGCTGTCTTTAACGGCGCTGATTTTAGTGGGCGGTCTTTATCCACAACCGGGGGTTGCTTCGCGCCACCATGCTGCGGTAGACCTATTGGGTACCCGGCCAGAATTCTTGCATTCTCCTGTGAAGGTGGAAGATGATCATGAAGAACATGACCATCCGATATCGGAAGAAGAGATGTCTGATAAGGACCCTGCGAAAGATTAGCCGTGGGAAACACTCCGCGTTTGTAGCAGCCCGTTTTAAGGAAGGCTGCTAACCGTCGTCGGGGCGGTTGTTTTCAATAATTTAGCTCCTCCCCGGCAATCATCATGGCTCGTCCCCAACGCTTGAGCAGTCTACCGCACCCCGCGGAGCATTCCGCTGTTCCGCTATTCGGTTGGAGGCGTTGGTGGCTGGGCCTTTTCCTGGTGGCGGTCATCGCGGTCGGCTTTTTGCTTCGACGGTGGCACGCCCAAGAGAGCCTCTGGATTGATGAGCTACATACCGCATGGACCGTTAGCGAACGGTTAGAAGATGTAGCTCCTCGCGCCATTTACGGCAACCAAACGCCGACCTACTTTTGGCTGGAATGGCTTGCGGTTCAGGTGCAAGGCAATCAGGAGATTACCTATCGAGCGATCAGCCTTTTCAGTGGAACCGCGTTGCTGTTGGCTGTATTTTTGCTGACCACTCAGGTCGCAAGCGGCATGGAAGAGGCGACAGAAGAAGAGCCCCCCTTGCCTTGGCTACTCGGATTGCGATTCCGTCCCTTTTGGATCGGGCTTCTCGCCACGTGGCTAACCGCCTGGGACCAGTTGCTGATCTTCCTTTCCCAAGAAGCGCGGCCTTATGCGCTGTTGCAATTTTTGGTGGTATGCCAGCAACTGACTTCCGTCGCCTGGATCATAAGGCCCACGCAAAGTCGACTTGTAGCGGCGCTGTTACTGGCGCTAGGCTGCAGTTTGCTGCACCCGACAGCGCTACTTCTGTTTTTGCCCGCTTTGGTGGGCCTAGCCTGGCTTGCGATCCGCAAGCCCGAGGTGGGGCGCAACGCCTTTGTGGCGGCGCTGATCACCCTGATGCTTAGCGTGGCTCTGCAGTATCCGACGCTGCTGCGTGCCTTTTCTCATCGTGAGGACTGGCAGACATTCATTGAAAAGCCAACCCTGGTCGACCTGTTACAGCTTTTTCCAGGCGTTCAACTGGCCCTTTTTCCGCTGACCTATTTGATTGTCGAGCGACTCCGCCGGACGAAGAAGGCAGCGACAACCTCCTATCGCCACATTACGGCCTCGGCATTACTCGCCCACATCATTGCGTGGTTGGTGGTACCGGTGGTACTGACCTGGATACTAACAACCACCGACATCGCACGGCTTTGGATGCCCCGCTATGTAGCCGGTTGTATTCCTGCGGTTTCCATCTTGCTCGCCATTACGATTTGCTTGCTTCCGGGGCGTTGGCTGCCGGTGCTAGGTGGACTAGGCCTTGCGCTGGCGGTGCCGCTACTCAACGTGAATGGACCTGCCCGGCAGATTTTGGCTGGAACCTGGGAGTCCGAACGGGGCGAGGACTGGCGAGGGGCTCTCGAACGCCTACGACTGCTTCGCTCCGGCAAGTCGGCCGACATGCCAGTCTTTGTCGATAGCGGCCTGATGGAAACCCGAATTGTGGCAGAGTCAACCAGCTCGGAGATGGACCGTACCTACGCCTTATTGCCCGTGCTGGGGCCCTACTTGCCCGGTGATCGCCACAACCTCTTTCCACTTCCCTATGGCAAGCCTGGTACCATCCCCGCCTATGCCTGGAGCAAGGTGCGTCAGTCCCCGCGTGTTTTTTTGCTGACCCGAGCATCGCCCAATCGTGGAACCGCGATCGTGTCGCAGTTTGTCACTCCTTGGAAAGCAACTCACCCTCAACTCAAGGTGTACCGTCACTTTTCCTCGCGTGGCGTTCAGCTTTATCGGGTGGACATGGGAAAAGCCGCTTCGCCAAAAAGCTCTGCCAGCAGCGAAATCAGCGCCGCCCCCGTAATACGCCCAGGGAACTCTCCCCAGGTCGTTCTGCGTAATCGGTTGCCACGCTTACCCTGGGGCGGTTATCCTAAAGAGGGGTTAGCAATGGGCGGGTCCCCGTATTCTGGAGAGCATCAACGATGTTTGGCGGCACGAATTCCCACAGAAACAACCCGTGGCGGTCCTTGCTTGTGGGCTGTACGGCCGGACTTATGGTCCTTGGCATGGGCTACGGTCCGTTGTTGCCTGTCGCATGTGCTCAAGAGGTGAAGCAGCCTGCAGACGCCAAACCTCCGGTGACCCCGGAAAAGGTGCAGGACCTCATCAAGAAGCTCGGCGCGGCAGATTTCACCGTTCGGCAGCGAGCCCAACAAGAGCTTGCACGGCTGGGGCTGTTCGTGTTTGAGGACCTCCAAGAGGCCCAGCAAAGCGACGATATCGAGATTTCTCTGCGCGCTCGTCAACTGGTGCGGGGAATGAACGTCCAGTGGTTCACCGAGACCGACCTACCCGAGGTTGCCAAGGTACTTAAAGGATACGGAGAGCAATCGGACGCCGATCGTAGCAGCCGAATCGACTTTCTAGCCAAGATGTCTAATCGGGATGGTGCGGCGGCATTGTGTCGTTTGGCTCGTTACGAACCCTCGTCCGAACTTTCCAAGCGAGCGGCGCTGCAACTGCTTCAACTGCCCGCGCCGGAAACGAGCGAAGGCCGAGAATCTGCCGCCAAACAGATTGAAGACATCTGTGGCAGCGCACGTCGCCCTGCTGGTCAATGGCTTCGCCTTTATGCGCAAACCTTACGTGACAGTGCCAAACATGCCGATGCCTGGAAGAAGGTAACCCAAGAAGAGCAGGTGGCACTACAAAACCAGCCCGGCAGCACCAGCCGCGAGATCGTTCGAGACCTGCATCGATTTCATGCCATCCTGCTGAAGCAGATTGGCCGATCTGCCGAGTCACTCGACGCGATGCGGGCAGCGGCCGCGTTGGCGACCAAGGATGCAACCGACCTCGCGGAGCATTTTGACTGGCTCGTCGTCCATGAAGGGTTTGTGATTATCGACGAATTGGCGGCCAAGTCAGGAATGGAAGTGCATAGCGATCCGAAGCTGCTGTACCTCTTGGCAGAAAGCCTGTTGCGACGTGGCGATAAAGCTGCGGCTGAGAAAATGGCGGCCGAGGCACTTGCGCTGCATCCCAGAGAGGCTAATCATCACGCGGAGATTGCCGTCAACCTGCAACAACGAGGGTTATTTGCTTGGTCCGAAGCGGAATTTCGAGCCATGATCTCTATCGATGGTCGACTAGCCCCCTTTGGCCTACTGCAACTCTCGGAGATGCTGCACGACATTCAAGAAGATGAGCGGGCGGGGCTGGCGCTGAAAGATTTGCTGGATCGCGGGCTCAAGGATGAGTTCACGCGGAACTGGCTGGAAGAACGAAGCCCAATCGACTCACGCCGGGCCCGGATGCATTACTTCTTTTACTGTGACGCTTTGAAAAAGGGAGACCTGGCTAAGGCGAAGGGGCACCTGCTCGATGCCATCGTTCAAGATCCTACCGAAGCGGATGTGCTGATCGCGCTTTATCGACTTCCCAATCAAACGGAAGCGGAAAAGAGAGACACCAAAGCCCTCATCGACAACACTGCCGAGAAATTCGTCGCGGATGTCAAAGAAGCCAGCGAACCGCTCGAAGAACTTGGGGGAACTGGCATTGACGGACTCAGCATTGAGCACAAGCGGTATTTGGGAATGGCCTGCAACCAATACGCTTGGCTTGTCTCCAACACCTATGGAGACTTTGACGAAGCGCTAAGGTGCGGGCTACTGGCGGTAGAGATTGACCCCAAAGAAGCGGGAAGAATCGACACCCTCGCACGTTGTTACTATGCCAAGGGAGATGTGGATTCCGCCATTCGCTCTCAGTCGATGGCAAATAAACTGGAGCCCCATTCGGGAGCCATCGCCCGCCAGCTGAAGTTCTTCCAAGAGGAAAAAGCACGCCGCGCTGGCACGGAAGCAAAGCCGAAGTCATGAGCCAAGCTCCTACCGTAGCGGTGACACCACCGCCGGAATACGCCTTATCGACCCTGGATATTCGGGTGCACTGGATTTTTTTAGTCGCCAGTGTTGCGATCGTCCTGTTGTCGATGACCATGCGGATTAAGGAACAAACCCGTGTGACGATTCCAGGGACAGAGATTCTGGTGCCTGAACTTTGCATGATGAAGGTGATGACCCAATTCCCTTGTGCCGGGTGTGGCATGACTCGCAGTTTTATTTCCCTTGGGCATGGCGATTTGTCGGCCGCGTGGCGATATAACCCTTCGGGCGCGATTCTTTTTTCGCTTATCGCTTTTCAGATTCCCTATCGGATCTTGCAGCTATGGCGGATCCGCCAAGGGAAGGCGCTACTAACCTGGGGCCCTTGGCTGGTGGCAGTCATGATTTTGGGGATAGCGATTGGATATGCGAAATGGCTAGCCGAGATCGTATCGTATTGGCTATAGTTTCTCGCAATTCGCTTGTGGATCACTTCTTCTAGACTCTAATTGGCTTTCAGCCATCGCTACTGACATTTTTGGAAAGCATCGGGCATGCCACTACTTTCGATTGGTGATACGCGTCTTTTTGTTCAAATTCAAGGAGAAGGTGATCCGCTGCTTTTCGTGCACGGCTTTCCACTCGATCATACGATGTGGCAGAATCAAATCGAGGAATTCTCCCGCGACTATCAAGTCATTGCCCCGGACCTGCGAGGCTTTGGACAAAGCGATCCGGCAACCGTCCCCCTTTCCATGGAACAACATGCGGACGACATGGCGCAGCTACTTAGCGTACTGCAAGTGAATCGTCCCGTTGCCTTTTGCGGGCTCTCGATGGGTGGCTACGTTGCCTGGCAATTCTGCGTGCGACACCTCACACGTGTTAGCCGATTGATCGTTGCCGACACGCGAACACTTCCTGACAAGCCCGACGTGGCCGCTGGAAGGATCAAAACCGCCAAGAGCGTGCTGGCGGAAGGCTCGGCACTGGTGGCAAACGCGATGCTTCCCCGCCTCTTCCCTGCTGGGATCGTGCAGGCCCGCCCAGCCTTTGTCGAAAGCACCTTTCAGGTCATGTGTTCCACACGTCCAGAGACGGTAGCCGGCGCGCTGCTCGGCATGGCAGAGCGTCCCGACATGTCACGAAGACTGCACGAAATCGCGATTCCCGCTTTGGTAATCTGCGGGCAACTGGACGCCCTCTCGCCCCCCAAGGAAATGCGCGAGATTGCTGAAGGTCTGCCACAAGGAACCTATCAGGAGATCGCAGATGCTGGGCACATGTCCCCACTGGAAAAGCCGGCCGAGTTCAATTCGGCCGTTCGCTCGTTTTTAGCAGCCGAGAAGGGCTAAAAAGCCCTGGCAAATTTCAAAGCAGAGGCAGGGAAACACAGCCCTGCCTTGAAGTGATGTTGCGATGCAAACTGCCGCAATTACGTCGCTTGAGGAATCTCAAACGTCGAACGGGTTTTGACAATCGCATAGTCATCGGGGAACGTATGGAACGCCTGAACGACGAGGCTTCGTTGGCGTGTTTGGAAGCTGATTAGGCTAAGGGCTCCAATTGCCATCCGTCCACTTGAATCAAATGTGTGCATCAGGCCATCCGGCTCCGACGCATTGTTCAGCTCTTGCTGAAACGACCAGAAGACCGCAGGGACAACCGACTCTAGCTGAAAGCTGGTGTGGTACGAGATCCCACCGCGACACTCGACATGGTCACTGCGATCTCCCTTCAATCGATAGGAAAGAAGGCGCCGCTTTTCAGGCAGCGGATGCTGAGCGGAACAGGCCACTTCCGTAAGGGTCATGCCACGATAACGCCAAGTGACAACATGTCCTGCGTTCGTGATCTCTAGCTTGGCTTCGTAGTCGCCATAGCGAACGACTTGCGATTTGTGTACGGCAAATAATTCAGGGTGCAGCGCTCGGCCGAACAGCTGGAAAGACAACTCCGCAACTTTTGGCCTAACAGAAAGCACGTGAAATATTCCTCGGTAAACGGCAACCCCAAAACATCGCAGCAGATTGAACCATCAATCTCTTGCTACTTGCGAAGAGCCATCATGCATTATCTCATGCGGCCCGACACGGCTCATTATACGAGCCCGTTCCAACGCCTACAAACGCAGTTTCAAGCCGTCGCCAAATTGGGATTTTGCCTATTGACAGAATACTGTGCGCCGTGAGGGCCTAGCTTTCTCGTTTCGATTGAAGTCCACTACGCGCCACGAATTTTTCGTGCCAATCGCAGCAGAAAAATATCTGCCAGAATTTTTGCCAAGAGCGCAGACTTTGGTGAGCTCACTGCGTTTCTAACAACACACCGCAAACGGCTATCTTCGAGAATGTAAGCCTTGTCGTAGCGACCGAAAAATTGACCGCTGCAAAGTCCATGGAAAAAACCGTAGAAACATTTCCCGAAAATATCCTATACAAGAAATCCCCTCCGACTGAAGCTTTCGTCGTAACGCCGGCTTGGTCTGCTGCCACACAACAAAGGACATTCGAACGCTCTGGTCGCCATCCGCTGGCAGCACCCCCAGTAAAGGGGCTGTCAAAATGGGTAGCCACGCGAAAACTATGTCCAAGTTTTCAAGGATCCGGATAGATGAAAAGTTTGCGATCCGCCTCGCCCCTGAACTAGACTACAGCCTAGAAAACCGTGATGGAATTTTCGGCCGGAGCGCTTACGCAATGCTCAAGACGATCACAACAACCTTAGGTGCCGTTCCGCCCGAGCCGATGGCTCGTTCCTCCAACATGGCTGTCGAAGTCGATCATCATCGAGCGCTTGCAATCGCCGCACAAAAGGGGGACCGCAAAGCGTTTACAGGCTTGGTCGAACTTTACCAGCAAACGATCTATGGTTTTTTGCGTGCTCGGCTAACCGATCAAACGGTGGCGGACGACCTCTGCCAGGAAGTTTTTCTACGCTGCTTTGTTGGACGTGAAAAACTGGCCCGCGCCGCTGAGGTCGGACCCTGGCTGATTGGGATTGCACGCAACCTATTGCGCGAGCATGCACGCAAGCTAACCCGCCGCAAAGAGGTCATGTGGACCGAGCTGTGCCTGGAACTCGATGCCCTTGTCATGGATCGTGAGGGAGAAAACGAACATGCCATGGCCCACCTGCCGCAATGTTTGGCCTCGCTTGGCGAAAGCGCTCGTGAAGCGATTGACCTTCGCTATCGTAGCCAACTCCGCTGGGGTGAGATCGGCCTTCGCCTGCGACGAAGCGAGGGCGCGGTAAAACTTTTGGTCCATCGGGCGCGTCAGGCGCTGAAGAATTGCCTCGACCACAAATTGAAAGTGTCCTAATCGGCCGCCATGACTGACGAACAGCTACTTACACTTTTAGAAACCAAAACCCCGGAAGAGTTGACGGCCGAAGAGATTGAATTGCTGCGCCAGCGACTGAAGTCTTCCCCTATCCTTCAGGCCGCCTTGGCCAGCAGCGTGCAGATGGAAGCCTACTTGGCCGCTGCACTGGGTAAGGCCAATGTTTCTGCCGAAAGCCTGATTGCGCGGGGCACCCAGCAAAGGGCCCAAGCAGCCCGCCGCGTATGGACAGCATTCGCTGGAATTGTATTGCTACTTCTCTTGGCAGTGGTGGCCTTCAAGCTGTGGAATTCAGCTCCAGGGGAAAAGCCCGTAACTGTGGCAGAAGCGGATCCCAAAAAAGGGATAGTCGACAACACCAAAAGCAACCAAGATAAAAACAACGACAAGTCGAAAGACAGTCAGCCAAGCGTAGCCGCTCCATCGGCCAAAGCGCCCCCAGCAACACCTGAAAAACCAGCTGCGCAGACGCCACCAGCCAACACTCCTCCGGGCAATACTCCTAACCCGATGCCTGCGCCGATGGCCCCCGCCGTCGATGAAACGGTTCCTTGGGCCAGTGCCCTTCACCTCCAAGGCGATGCTCCACCACTTCAAGAGGTGGCTTTCGCTCCGTTTGCATTTGATAAGGCGGTCACTCGCCGAACAGAACTTGTTCTCTGGCTTGATCCGGTGCCCAATGAGCCGCTGAAAATCCAAGATGGTGGCTCTAGTCGGGGCCTCTGTGCTTTCTTTGAAGGGATCGGTCGCCTCAAGGCACCACTACTGGAAAATAGTGCGCTAAAGCTGGCACTAGAAAAAGCAAACCGCCTACAGATCCATTGCTTTTCAGGAGAGCAAGGCGTCACGTTCCAATACTTTGAAGACCAGGACTTTCGCTGGGTGGCTTACTGCACCAAGCGTGAAGCAGGAAAGCCACGGCCGAACCTGCTCTATATGTCAGGAACGGACGAGGGCGCGGGCGACGCACAGAACTACGGTTTGGCGGCCCACTCGAACTGAGCTACGCGGCGGGAGAGTTACGCATTTCACGCGGCGACATCATCCTGACCAGTGCACCGCTGGAAAAGATTCCTGACGAGATTTACCTCGAAGGAAATGGGGTGATGGTTCCCGGAATTGCGTTGGTGCGACATACGGCAACAGCCGGTTCGCCACTCGCCCATCCTGAAGTCCGGGCAATCACGAAGCCTGCTGAACTTGAATGGAAGGCCAGCAAGCCCGAAATTGCCAAGGCAATCAACTTGCCTGATGGCTCCGTTCGCTTGGAGGCCAACCCTGCCAAGGAACGCTGTGAGATCTTTACCACGCTTCCGAATAATGGCCTGTACGAACTTATCTTTGAGCTAGATAACGTTTCACCAGGCACGAGCCTTTTCTTAGGGCAAGACAAGGGCGTGGTTGACAATGTCCTCCGGTTCCAGCTTGATCGTCGATCCAAGCAGATGTTCGCCCGTGTCATGTACCCCGATGATGTGCATGAAATCGATGCCGAGCCCCTTGCTAATCGGGCCTTGGCAACTGTCAAGGAGCATTGCTTCATCAAGTTTGTGTACGGCTGCGGCAACTTCCGTTGGTGGCTTAGCCCTGACGGCCTCCATTGGGCACAGCCCGATATGGCCAACGACAACCCGGTTGGGCTGCGCACCACGTTTGGCCTGCAGGTGGTCGCCAATCGACCCAATTCGGGCATCACCCTGAAGAAGGTTTCGGTTCGAGAACTGGTCGGCATCACACAACTTGCCAGCAAGTCGGTGCTGGAGAAGGGACTTCCGATCCTCGACAAACCGACCATGGGCCCTTGGCTTACCGAAGTAACTCGCAAGCAACCTCAGGATGTGGACGCCAATGATTGGCGTCGCGCTTGTGCCATTCAATCGCTGGCAAAAGGATGCCCACGTGACTTGGCTTATCAGCTTTTGGAATTGCTGCTCGATGATGCCAAGCAGCGGAACCTTCCCATTGCGCAGCAGCGTGAGGCGTTAGTCGACTCGTACCTGTTGTGCTGGGACCTGCGTGATGGCGCTGCCATGCGACAGGGCATTCCGTCGAGAATGCTTGAACTGGGCCTGCAAGGGTTTGAGCAAGAAGGCCTTGCTCCCTGGTCCAGCATTCGCGAAGCGTTTCTCACTTCACCTACGGTAACGTGGCTAGTAAGCCCAGCGAACCAAGAGAAGAACCTTCGCTGGGAATTGCTGTCCGAGGTTTACAAGCGAGACCGCAATGCCGCGCAAGAGACGGCCGAGCTGGCACGATTCTTCCGAGTTCAGCCGGATCAAAACATGCTGCTGGAATGGGTCGAAGTGGTTTGGGGAGGCAAAGCGCGCTCCACAAGCGACCGCACGGTTCGTATGAAGGAGGGTTGGCGCCACCCTTGGATTGAAGACCTTAGTAAAGAGTCGTATAGCCTGTTTGCAGAAATTCGCGCCAGCCTCGAAGGTGCCGCCTGGGAGGATGCCGCCCGGCAGATTACTTCCCTAGGTCCTGAAGGGGTTATTGGGCTGAGCCCTGCGGTTGGCGAAGAAGAGCTCTTCACGTCGCTTCCGGTTGCCGTACGTTTGGCTATTTCCAAAAATCCCGATTTGAAGGCAGTACTCGCCCGCAAGTTTGCTCCACTGGCCAAACTACGTCTCGCCAAGGCGACTGCCGAAGGGGATGCGGCCACCGTGGAACTCGCCACCATCCAGTTTGCCGATACGGAAGCGGCCGGCGATGCGCACCGCTGGCTGGGTGACCGGGCATTGGCCGATGGTCGGTTTTCTCGGGCCTTATCGGACTATGCCAAAGCCGAGTCGCTCCTTCCGTCACTCAGCGCGCAACTACAGCCTCGTCGCCGATTGGCCGCAGCTTGCTTAGGGCAGGACTGGGGAAGTCCCGTGACGCATGAAGTGAGCGTCGGGGACATTCGACTTTCTGCGGCAGACTTTGAGAAGCTTGTCGCTGACCTACGTGCCCGGGGAACAACGGCCCTTTCCCCCATGGCCGAAGTAGCACCGCCTCCACTACCTGCACCGACCGGATTAAAGACCACCAAGCACTCTCGGCTCGATGGTCCGACCGGAAACAATCCCGGCGATGAAGTAGGACGACGGACGAATCAGTTCCAAGTTCCTTGGGTCGATCGGCAGATCGCTACAGCCCTGGAAGGGGACCTACTTTACGTGAGCAATCGTTTTCAGATTGCTGCCTACAATTTGACGAACGGACAAAGGGCATGGCAGACCGCTCCCCCTCCTGGCAACATGCTCAAGTCGCAAGACTGGGCGTGTATTGCCATGCGGCCGCTGCTCACGAAGGATCGAATCTTCGTCCGGCAGCTTTATGGAAGCGGCCCGCAGCTAACCTGCTATTCCAAACAAGATGGCAAGCTGGTTTGGGGAACAGGCGACCGCAAGAATGAGTTTTTCGCCTCCGATCCCGTCATTCTAGAGGGTGAGCTTGGCGCCTTTAGTATTGTGTATGAAGAACGCCAAGAAGGAACATTACGCTGGAACCTCTTTGACGCCACCACCGGCGAAATCCGTGACCAACGCGACATCATGCGACTACGAAACAGTTGGGCGCACGGGGCTGTTGTGAAGTGGCCGTCGCCAAGGATCGACTGATCGTCGCTACCGGAGGAGCCACGCTGTGCCTTGATGTACATGGCAAGGTGGATTGGCTTCGCAGACACACGCTCGTTCCGGCCGAAGAAGAGCCGCGCTGGATTCTTCAGCGTTTTGATCGCCCTTATATTGCCGACGGCAAGATCTATGCATTTCAGCCTGGCATGCGCTGCTTGGAATGTTTGGATTTGGCAACAGGAGGACTGGAATGGCGTCAGGTGCTGCCAGACCTCACCGCGATCGAAGGGATCGTGCAAGGAAAACTACTTGTCCGATCAGAAGAGGACTTGCGTGCCTTGCAACCCGAAGATGGCAAGCTGATCTGGAAGCACACCGCCCCCCAAATGCTGAGCTACCTTGTCGCCGACTCGCAATGGATCGTCTACGCCCAGCGGCAGCCGGCCGTGAGTGCCCCGAATCAGCAACAGATTCACTGGGTGTGGTTGAACCCCAAAGATGGCGTCGCCGTTGCCTCCACGCCACTAGCAGATTCCATCCAACCTGATCCACGGCAAGGACCGATGGTGCTGCATGGAAGTTCGATTTGGACCTTCTTTGGCAATGGTCAAGTCGAGCCAACGCGCGATCTGATCCAGCTAACACCCAATGGCAATCCTGACAAACTTGCCGCAACATCGATTGCCAACACTTGGCTGCGACATGTTCCTGTTGCTTCATCGAAGGCCGCTCTCCAAGTACTGCCCGAGTGGCGTTTGCTGTCGAGCGTTGCCGCCGACCGGACAGGCATTGTCTCCGAAGTCTATGGCGAGAAGGATGTTCTGGGCCTGAAAGGGATCGGAGGCCTTCCCACTGTCCTTGGACGGGGGCTGATGCTGCCTGCCGGCTCGAAGGCCAAGATACGAATTCGCATTGCCAGTGATCCAGGCATCTCTTGGAAGCTAGAAACACGCTTTGGCGACACCCTTGTAAAAACCATTGAGGTGAGCGACCAAACCTTCCCAGATCGCTGGAAGACGCTCGAAATTGACCTCGCCGATTTTGCTGGGCAAACGGGCTGGCTATCGCTGGAAGCGCATCACGTTGGTGGTGGCGATGGCATCCTCACCTACTGGAAGTCAATTGAGCTAGTCTTCTAGCGAAGGACTAGCAAACGGTTCCACTAGCGCTCTTTCATGGGCCCGGTGCGTGGGGGCTGCTGCGATGCTTCGGGATGACCGCGTAAATGCTCGTCACGCATGCGAGCACTACGAGCCAGGTAATCTCGCAAGGACTCCAGTTCGAACTCAGCAATCAGGCTATCAATCGTAAGCCCTTCGCGTTCGCTACTAAGCAAAAAGTAGGCTTCAGGCTGCCGGATCTCCAGGCGAATGTCGGCACCGTACTTCTTTCGCATCGCAACAAACTTATTCTGGTTGAAGTCCAGATGAAACAGTTCGCGTTCTACATTGATATCGGCCACGGCCCAAGGTGAGAGTCGGCCGCCGCGAACCTGCCATGTATCTTGACCTTGGCGGGCCAAAAAGCTGCCACTCATATCGACGATAGCGCTCTCCACGCCAAAAGCGGCCGCCATGGCAAAGCCATAACGAAGCGTCCAGTGCTCAAGGAGCTTGCCTCCCCAAAACATGGTGGGCCAAAATACAATTTGCGCCCGTTGACGCTCTAACTGCTCCGCCACCTCGGAGTAATTCAAATCAAAGCAGACTGCCGCACCAACCCGAACGCCATCGCACACCGCAACCGGCACTTCCCATCCCGGCGAAACGCCATGTTCCATCTCGCCCGTGGTAGGAAAGTTCTTGCGATAGACCATCGCAAGCTTTCCGCTTCGATCCACAATCGGAACCGAGTTGTAGACACGCCCCGCGAACTTTTCCAGAAAGGGAATGATCAGATTGACCTTCAGCTCCACCGCCAGCTTGGCCACTTCTTTGACAAACGGCTCTAGCTCTGGAGCATTTTTCACCCCTCCCGCTAAATCACCACCACAGGCACAAATCTCCGGAAAGCAAACGAAGTCAGCCCGATCGCTGGCGACCACTTGCCGAGCAATATCTCCGATCGCACGCAGGTCAATTTCACCGCGCTGAAGATCTTTTGCGGAGGGAGAATAGCTAACCGCAGCCAGGCGTACGCGACGTCCCATAGAAAGGGCTCCTGCAAGGCGAGTAAGGCCGAACGAGGCTATGTCCGGCGATCGGAAGGAGATGTTGCCAAAGTGCAACCATCGTAGGCTCTGGGCAACAGGACGTCAGCTACCCCCTTGAATAATCGACAGATTCCGGCCGAAATCGCCTTCAGACACCTTAAAAATACGCACAAACTCCGGCAGGTTTTCGACCTACACTTTCGTTACCGAGTGATGGCAGGCACCTTCCTTCGTTCCGGCGAAGAAAGGCTTCAGGCGGAAGACAAACGGGGTCTCCACCGCACTCTGGTTAACACGATGTACACGCAACGGGGTGAGCAACAATGGATGATTTTCATCGTAGGGCATTGGTTGACGCATTTTTCCACCGCCAAGACAAAGCACTGCTAACGCAACTGCGTGAGCAAGTCGAACACGAAAGCCAAATTGCAGAAATGGCAACTGCACTCGGCTTTGAGGATGAGGAGATCCTGGAAGACCTCTTCCAGATGGGGCTTGATCGCGAAACGGTCGTCGCCCTGACCCTTTTCCCACTCGTTCAAATCGCTTGGGCCGATGGTTTTCCTTCCACCAAGGATCGTACGGCCGTACTGGATTCCGTCCATGAAGCGGGGATTTGCGAAGGAACCCCTTGCCACCGCATGATTGAGGAATGGCTTAACCATCGCCCTTCCAGTCGGCTGTGGTCGGACTGGAGCGTCTATGCCAAGTCAGTTTGTGGCAAGATTTCGCCACAAGCGCGAGAGTCGCTCAAGACACAAACCCTCACACGAGCCAAGCGAGTTGCCAGCGCTTCGGGAGGAATCCCCGGACTCCTTTCACCAATCTCGTATGCGGAGCAATCCATCCTTCGCGAGATGGAAACGATCCTGGCCTAATGGGCTGGGATTTGTATTCGAAACTTCTTCCCAAGGAGAGACCTTCCTTTTACCTCTCCTGAAAGGGCCGCGATCCTCGATTCTTCGCGGCCTTTTCTCGACGTGATTCGCGTCAACAAGCGGGCTTTCGTACTTAGCAACCGGCCCAAAGCTACTAGGCTTTGCCTGTCGGTCCTGCTACTCTAACGGGGCGAACCGGATCACCGATCCGATGCACTCGCTCCGCTATCTTCCCCGCTCTATCTTCCGTACATCTGCTGTATGGGACACTGTGTCCATGCTGTCCATTGATCTCTTGTCGCTTCCCGTTCCCGCGCCACTCTTTGCGGTGATGGGGGCACTCGACTATACGCTGATTGTCATCTACCTACTGGCGATGGTCGCCATCGGCTTGTGGTTCAGTGGCGAACAAGTCTCAACACGAGAATTCTTCTTTGCCAGTCGTGGCATGAGCTGGTTTCCGCTGGGGATGTCGCTCATGGCGACGCTCATCTCCGCATTAACCTATACCGGGCTACCCGCTCAAAGTTATTCGGTGGGACTGAAGACTCTTTTGATGCCACTTTCAGTTTGGCTCATTCTGCCGATCATGGTGTACTGGGTTTTGCCGCTCTATCATGGACTTCGACTAACGAGCGTTTACGAATATCTGGAACTCCGGTTTGATACCACAACGCGACTGTGGGCCAGCCTCATCTTTTTGATCTGGCGATTACTATGGCTCGGAGGCGTAATCTATGCACCTTGCAAAGTGCTGCTGATTGCGTCGGGCCTTCACTGGCCCACCTGGCCTCTTATTCTGCTTCTGGGTGCGGTCACCACGCTCTATACTTGCCTTGGTGGCATGAAAGCGGTCATCTGGACCGATGTGGTCCAAGGCTTTGCTATGATCGCTGGCATCGGCGTGATCATCGTCGGTGCTTGGTGGTCCTTGGATGGGGGTGCCGCCCGCGTTGCTGAAGTCGCCGAAGGTCTAGGGCGGACGCAGCTAGTAGAGCTAAAATTCGACTGGAAAAGTACCTGGCAGATTTGGGGGGCGTTGCCGCACTGGGTGCTGGCCATGCTCTCCTTCTATATCGCCGATCAAATCACCGCCCAGCGATTCATCTGTGCCTCGACGCTTGGCGCCGCCCAGCGCTCCTACGTGCTGAACTGTGTTGTTCTCTCGATCCTTATGCCAGGCCTAACGTATGTGGGGCTTTGCCTTTTGACATTCTACTATGACCACCCTGAACACCTTCAGCCCAAATGGGTAACGAGTCTCGACAACCTCCCGCCGCACGACACCTTAAAATCTGCTGATGGGTCCAAACGCTATCTCGATTGGGACAATCCACAGCATGCCCTGCAAGCCAACAATGCAACGCAGCTGGTCGAAGAAGGACGCATCATTCGTCCCAACACGCGTGAGCCTTTCTCCAGCGACAAAGACTTCCTCGATGAAGAGACCGGCAAGCCGGTGATTGAAAAGCTGGCCATGCGCAAGCCCAACCACCCCAAACTTCGTGGCGAGGTAATCCTGCACCGTCGTGCAGGAGAAGAACTACTTCCCTACTTCATTGCCAACGAGCTTCCCATCGGTGCGGCCGGACTAATCATCGCTGCACTATTAGCTGCCTCGATGTCGTCGATTGATTCGGGCCTCAATTCGATTTGCTCGCTGCTGGTGGTAGACATGCATGAACGGTTTGGCTGGGGAGCCAACTTGCTGGCCCGACTACGCGGCAAACAGGCTAAGGACCTAGATGACACCGATCGTCTTTGGATTGCACAGCCTCTTACGGTGATTGTCGGTGTTGGCGCAACTGTGGCAGCGCTCCTTGTCGCACAACTGGGGCAAGTCTTTACCGTGATGATCGATGTCGCCAACACGTTTGGAGCACCACTCCTGGGAATCTTCCTACTGGGAATCCTCACTCGTCGCGCCACTTCCCAAGGAATTCGCCTGGGCATGATTGCCGGCAGCATCATTACCATAGGGATGGTCTTTGCGGGTCGGTTTCCAGAGGGCGTTTGGTTCTGGCCCTTCACCTGGCGTCCCAACAGTATTTGGACGGTATCGATTGGAACAACGCTCACCTGCCTGCTAGGCTATTTGTTGAGCCTTGTCATTGGCCAATCAAAATCCAAGGCAGAGCTTCGCGGACTCGTGGTCGGCCTGGGGAGACTCGGCGTACGCGCGATTGATGAAGAGATCCCACTGCTCGATAACCAGGAACTGGCGCGTGGCACGTCTCCCACTTCACCACCCCCGGACCGGTCATCCCCTCATCGTTGGAGCTAAGTCATGGTCCTCTCCCCTGACGAATGGTTCCCATTCCGCTGGCAACGGCCCTTGGTACCGTGGCCCCTGGTCCCTTGGCCCCTAGCCCCTTTCCTCTTGGCCGGGATAATCGTCGCCGCTGCTGGCTGCGGGAAGAAGCCTTCCCCGCCCAGCCCACCCCCAGCCAAACCAGCCGCGCCAGCAACAATGGCCGTTTCTGAAAGCCCTTCGCCGCCTGATGCTGATCCCCAAGCTAGCGCCGCTGCACTAGAGACCGCGTCTCCACCAGCGCCTGCCACCATCCCCGAGGAAAAGCCCACAGAACCAGCGGCTACTACTGACACAGGCACCGACTTGCCGAAGGAGGGCGCTAGCTCACCCTCGTTTGACCATCGAATGCTGGTCATTACACCACAGGGTCCCTTGATCATCGGCCTGAACCTGATGCTGGGAGATACGCCCTTGGATCAAGCGTTTGAGGCCATGGCCCGCGACCTTCAAAAGGAAGCAGATACCAACGCCGACGGGACCACCACCTGGGAAGAGCTGCTCAAAAACACAACCATTCGCAGTGGGTCGTATGGCAACGTCGCCATCACCACGCCAGAAAACGAGAAAGAGGTTCTCCGTCGTTACGATCTCAATCGCAATGGGAATGTCGACCTCGTCGAGCTCCAGCGGTTTGTCACCCGAAGCGCCGGGGGTGGCCGATCCTTTTCTGTCCGGGGCGAATATGATCTGGTTCGAGCCAGCCCACGCTTGGCCGACACCTGGCAACTCTTGCAAGGTATGGAGACCGGCTCCAACCTTTCTCCCACTGCCATTGCCGCGGCCAGCCAACACCTTCGTGCCAAAGATTCTGATAGCGACGACCGCGTTACTCGCGAAGACCTTAGCCCTGCCCGTGGCCTAACCGCAGCAGGAATGCCACGTCGCAACCCAGGGCGGCGCCGCTTGCAGGGCGCCATGGTTTACGCGATCAACGAAGAGACTCCTTGGAACTCCGTTTTCATTCAGCTCAGCGAGTTTTACGCGCTGGGAGGCAACCTCCACCCCAACACCTTTGTCGCCTCACCAACCCTTTATTCCTACCTGGACGAAAATCAGGATGGAAAGCTCGTCAGTGCTGAGATCAAGCGCCTGTTGACCGCCCCCGTCGACCTGTCGATGACGGTCCACTTCCCTACCACAGGCGATATTGCCTCACTAGAGTCAACAACGCCTTCCCTCAAGGGCGCTGAGTTGACCCAGCCTAGCCCTGGCAGGCTCACGTGGCGCTCGGCCCACGCCAAGCTGCAATTCGTCATCGCAGATCAACTTCAGCTAACGACGGCCGAAGACCAACAAGCCCAGGCCCTTTTCGCCCAGCTCGACCAAAACCGTGATGGATATTTGGAACCTTCCGAAGTGACCCAGCCTAGCGATACGCAGATTCCGTTTGCCGCAGTCGATGCCAACCAGGATGGCAAGATCTACCCCCAAGAGCTTGTCACCTTCTTTCGAAAACGTCGTCTGCCGCTGCAAGTGCAGGTGCATACACGTGTCGAGCTTCACCCAGACTCCCTTTTCGCTTGGCTCGACAAACAGGAGGATGACCTGCTCGATGGGGCAGAGATCGCTGCCGCCTCTGCACGCCTGCAAAGCCTGGCGACCGCCCCGCAGGTGGGCCTAAGCAGTGACGAGATTCCCCTCGTGGTCCGAATTACGCTGGCACGCGGCGACCTCACCAATCCCGACCTCCTCTTCACCCCACCCGCCTTGCGCCCTGCGACACCAAGTGGCAATGCCCCTGCTTGGTTCACCGCCATGGACACCAGCGGCGATGGCCTTGTTAGCCGGCTGGAATTCCTGGGGGACCGCACCCTGTTTGACCAGCTAGACAAGGATCAAGACAATTTCCTTACCGCGACCGAAGTTGTCGTGGCGGGCTCTCCCCCCACCAACGTACCGTCCCCCCACTAGCCACGCTCGGCCACACAAGCGGCCATTGCCCAAGGACCAAGCCTAATCTTCAAGGCAAAATGTTCGCAAAATAATCGTAGAACTTCTCGTGGCTGATGGCTATCATACGGGCAGTCCGGTGGCCTCTAGCTTCTTCCACCGACACCAGCTCCAAGCTTTCCTACAGCAGATTTTTGGCGGACGAACAGCGGCATGAATTCCACCTCTTCAACGGCTGAGCACTGCGGCCTTTGCTGCTGCCTTGTCGCGTAGCGCAAACACCATGCAGGCAATCGGTGAAGTTGTCGAAGAAGCAATGGCCAAGCTGGGCCGTCAACCAACCCTTGCAACCGTCTTCTTTTCATCAGACCATCTCGTAGCTGCCGACCAAATTGCGCAAGAGCTCTGCCAGCGACTTGGCATTACACAAATCTTTGGCTGCAGCGGTGAATCGATTGTGGGAGGTGGTGACGAGGTTGAATCCTCCCCTGCCATTGCACTCTGGATTGCCGACCTGCCGCGCTCCAACGTTCAGCTCATGCATCTTGAGTTTGAGCGGACACCTGAAGGGGGCGTCATTCAGGGTTGGCCCGATGAATTGACCTCTGCTTGGTCCAAAGATACGTTTGCCATCTTGGTGGGAGACCCCTTCTCGTTTCCTGCCGACTTGCTGCTGGAACGGATGAATGAGGATCGCCCCGGCATCTCGGTCATTGGTGGCATGGCCAGCAGTGGCAGCACTCCAGGCGAGAACCGCCTGATCCTGGGGAACCAAACTTTTGCGGAAGGAGCCGTCGTCGCCGTGATTCAAGGTGGCGTGCGTCTGCGTACGGTAGTATCCCAAGGATGCCGCCCGATTGGCAAACCCTATGTGGTCACCAAAGCAGAGCGCAACGTCATCTACGACCTCGGTGGACAGTCGGCGCTGATTCGCCTGAAAGAACTCTTTGATTCTCTTCCCACGCGCGAACAACTCTTAGTGCAACGCAACTTGCACGTCGGCCGTGTGGTTAGTGAATACCAAAGCCATTTCGACCAAGGCGATTTCTTAGTACGCAATGTGGTCGGAACGGTTCCCAACGTGGGTGGCATCGCGATTGGCGACTACATTCGTGCCGGCCAAACGGTTCGCTTCCATGTGCGCGACCAAGAAGCGGCCGATGCGGAACTGCGTCAACTTTTATCGACGCTCCCTCGCACCCCCAACGCCAAAATCTTGGCGGGACTACTCTTCACCTGCAATGGCCGTGGCTCGCGCCTATTTAGCCAGCCCAATCACGATGCGCAGATGCTCCAAAAGTACATGGGCAATATTCCCGTGGCCGGCTTCTTCGCCGCCGGAGAAATCGGGCCGGTGGGCGGGCAAAACTTCATGCATGGCTTTACCGCCAGCATCGCTCTTCTCGAAGAAGTGCCTGCCTAGCGATTTCGGCCATGCTGCTAGACTGCCGTCGTGGGCTGCGTCGGTACCACAGGCAGTTCCGCTGCGGCCTTGGCTGCTTCCCAAAGCACCTCCGCATCGGATCGATCTTCTTTTTCCGCGAACTTCTGGCGTATCCGCACAAACTCGGCTTCGACAGCTAAAAACGCCTTAATGATCTCCGGATCAAAGTGCTTGCCAGAGTCTTCCACCAGGATCTCGCGGGCCTTCTCATGGGAAAAGGCCGCCTTGTAGCAGCGTTTACTGGTCAAAGCATCATAGACATCTGCCACAGCGACAATCCGTCCCGAAAGGGGAATATCCAGGCCCATCAGCCCCAAGGGGTATCCAGCACCATTCCAGCGTTCATGATGGGTGGCGGCAATCTCTCGCGCAAGCGCAGGAATCGCGCTTCAGGATACTTCTCCAAAGCGGCGTCTAAGGTCTCGGCCCCCAGCACCGGATGACGCTTCATAATTTCAAACTCTTCCGGGGTCAGCTTGCCCGGCTTTTGCAAAACGCTGTCGGGAATTCCCACTTTGCCAATATCGTGCAGTGGGCTGGTCTGATAGACCAAACGCACAAACTCGGGATCGATCTGCCCCGCATAGCTAGAATTCTTCGCCAGTTCCTGCGTCAGGATCAGCGAGTATCGCTGTACACGCTCTAAGTGCTGCCCTGTTTCGTTGTCGCGAGATTCCGCCAATTTCGCCAAAGCAAAGATGGTCATCTCTCGGGTTTCCATCGACAAGATACGCTGCCCCGCGCACGCGTACTAGCAATTCTGCCGCATTAAACGGCTTGGCGATAAAGTCATCGGCTCCAGCCGTCATCCCTGCCACAATTTCGGCAGGCTTGGCATGACTCGTCAGAAGTATCACGTACGTGTAGCCTTCGCACTCATCCTCACGAATCTTGCTACACAGTTCGATCCCTGTCAGCTCTGGCATCTCCCAGTCAGAGATCACTAGGCGAATCCCCTCGCGTGCCTGGATCTCTATCGCCTCGCGACCATCGGCCGCCGCATAGACTTCAAAGCCAGCTTGTTCCAGCATGTGCTCGACCAGGGACCGCCCGATATCATCATCGTCGGCCACCAAGATCTTCATTGGCTTTGCAGTTCGAAAAGCGGTAAGTGCCATAATCTATTGCCCGTCAGAACACTCGTTGCCCAAAAATCTCTACGCCTGATTATCGCTTTGAATCAATGCATCAATAAGGTCGATGCATTGCTGCATGCGTGCCTCTAATTCCGTTTTTCCATTCTCGACCTCGATCCAGTTCTCATCACCCACCAAGGTCTCAATCTGGGCCACCGTCTCGCGCAATGGCCATGCCGCCAAGTTCGCTGATGTCCCCTTCAAGGTGTGCGTCAAACGCTGCACCAGCGTCGTATCACGCCGTTCAATTGCCAGCTGGATCTTGTGACAATCACTGGGCAATCGTTCGCGAAACTTACGCAAGATCTTCCTCACAAAGGCCGCATCACCACTGCACCGTTCCAGAAGTGCCTCTTGATCGATAGCCTCTAGCTCTTGCTGCTCGATCGCCGTCGCCACAAAAGCCGACTCCTGCATCTCCACGGCTACCGCAGGCACGGAACGCCTGACACTACCGCCACTTCCTGCGTCATCGCTCTTCACTTCAGGTACTGGCGCTGCTGCCGGACCGGCCGAAAGCTCCACTTCCAATTGTCGTCGAATTTGCCGCAACAACTGGTCACGAATCAGTGGCTTCGTCGCATAGTCGTTCATGCCACAGGCGATGCAGCGCTCACGATCACCACGAACGGCGCTGGCCGTCAATGCAATGATCGGAATCGGCCGTTGGTCACTGCCATGCAATGGGTTCGTCGCTTCCAACTCCCTAATTCGTTCGGTCGCTTCAAAACCATCCATTTCCGGCATCTGACAATCCATCAGAACCAGCGAGAACGGCTCACGACGCACCCATTCCACCGCCTCGCGTCCATTGCTGGCCGTACGGCAGGAAAAACCAGCGGCCTGCAACATCTCGACGGCAACTAACTGGTTGATGTCGTTGTCATCCACAATCAAGATCTGCGGCCGCCCCGCTGTTCCCTGCTCGCTTGCACTTGCCTGAGGCAATGCCATCCGAACCGGTTCCTTAGCAACGTTCATCGCCACGGGTGCAGGTACAACCATCGCGTCAACGGGCTTATCAGCCGGTCCAATCGCAGCTTCCAGCGGCAAGACAAACCAGAAGGTCGATCCCACCCCCGCTTCGCTCTCGACGCCAATACTTCCCCCCATGGCCTCCACAAGCTCTTTGCAAAGCGCCAGCCCCAGGCCCGTACCGCCATACTTCCTGGTAGTGGAAGCATCTACTTGGCTAAACTGTTCAAACAGACGATTACGACGATCTGGAGGAATGCCAATACCAGAATCCTTCACCGCGAAGCGAATCTGCAGCGCCCCTTGCTGCTCTCCGACAACCTTCACATCGACGTCGATTCGACCCGAAGGGGTAAACTTCAAGGCGTTACTTAAGAGGTTCATCAGCAATTGCTGGATACGAGCAGGGTCGCCCCAAACCAGTGCCGGAACCGTCGGTGCTATCTCGGCTTCCAGGACCACGCTTCGCTGCGCCGCACGATGCATAAACGAGTCGCGCTGCTGTGCCACAAGCGCGTAAAGATCGATCTGAATCCGCTCTAGTTCCAGCTTGCCTGATTCAATTTTTGAGAAGTCCAAGATGTTGTTGATCAGCCCCAGCAGCATGGTGGCCGATCCATTGGCAATATCCAAATAGCGGGCTTGCTGCGCGGTCATCGTGGAAGAACGCAGCAGCTCAAGCATCCCGATCACACCATTGAGTGGCGTTCGAATCTCATGGCTCATATTCGCCAAAAAGAGACTCTTGGAATGGCTGGCGGCAACCGCAGCGGAAACTTCCGCTTGCAGTTCTGCATTGTGCTTGCGCTCCGTGATATCTTCGACGGTTCCTTCGTAATACAGTAACTTTCCAGCGGCGTCCTTTACTGCTTTTGCATTCTCAGAAATCCAAATCACTTGGCCATCGTGCCGCCGAACCTGCGACTCAAACCCCACAACCTTCCCCTGCCGTGCCATACACTGGCGAAACGCTTCGCGGCGTTCAGGGTCAACATACAGTTGCGAACCAATGTCTCGCACTTCGGCCATCAACTCTTCGGCGCTGGTATAGCCGTAGATTTCTGCCAGCCGAGGATTAGCGCTGCTATACAGCCCTTCCGGAGTCGTCTGAAAAATGCCCTCTACCGCGTTTTCAAACAAGGCGCGATAGCGCTGCTCTGCTTTTCGAGCCGCTTCGGCAGCTTCTTCGCGAGCCTTGATCTCCGTCCCGACCCGTTCCAGCACACGATTGTATTCCGTCGCGATCTGTCCCACTTCGGTATGCGGCTCTACCGCAACACGCGTCGTGAAATCCCCTTCTCGTCGCTGCGAATCCATCGTCGTTAGCAAGTCAACCAGGTCCGTACTGGCATCATGCTCCGCTACGTTCAGCCCCACTTGCTCATCTTCCGCATTGGAACGCAGACGCCAGAAGTAATTCACCGTCCCCAGGCAAATGCCAATCATGCCAAAGGACCAAGCGGCCGCCGCCAATCCCCCCAACGACTGAATGCCCAATTGTTCTAGCCGAGTATGTCCACCAAATTTGCTGACATCCCCCAGGAGCGCAACCGCTAACGTTCCTACCACTCCACAAAAGCCGTGGACAGGAATCGCCCCCACGACATCGTCAATCTTGATCCGATCGAGAAGATAGCTCCCCAGCACACTCACAACGCCGCTCAGCACGCCCAGCAAAATGGCACTCGCCGGCGAGATTATGTTACAGCTGGCGGTTACCCCTACAAGTCCCGCCACAACACCATTGATCACCTGACCCACAATCGCCTTGCGCTCGCAATACCACGACACGGCCAGCCCGGCTGCTCCTCCAGCTGCTGCCGCCAAGTTCGTATTAATCAAGATGAGCGGGATCCGTCCATCCACCCCCAGCGTGCTTCCACCGTTGAACCCAAACCAGCCAAACCAAAGCAAAAGGGCCCCCAAAGTAGAGAGCGTCAAGCTATGCCCACGCATCGGCTTCGCATTGTCGTCATACCGCCCCAGACGTGGCCCAATGATCAGCACAAGTGCCAACGACGCCCAGCCCCCCAGGGAATGCACTACTGTTGAACCTGCAAAGTCAATAAAGCCGAGCTGCGCAAGCCACCCCGTAGATACGCCCAGGTTGCTTCCCCCCCATGCCCAGTGGCCAAATATCGGGTACACAACCAGCGACATCACAAACGCCACAATCAAATAGGCAGAGAAGCGAATTCGCTCAGCAATGGCCCCCGAGATAATGGTGGTAGAGGTTGAACAGAACATCAGCTGAAACAACAAGAATGTCATCAGCGAAGTATCGTCAGGTGCACTGGGGGCAAATTGCGTCATTCCCACGATGCCATGGAAACTCGCGCCGAACATCAGCCCAAAGCCGACGGCCCAGTACACAATCGACGAAATACAAAAGTCAAAGAGGTTCTTAATCGCAACATTGATGCTGTTCTTCGCACGAGAAAAGCCCGTCTCTAACAGACAGAAACCTGCCTGCATCAACATGACCATCGCGCTACACATCAGTAGCCAAACCAAATCGACATCACTAAACGCAGATCCCATGCGTGAATCCCGTTTCCATCTTTCTACGAAGCCGCCCTAAGGGGGGCCCGTTCTAAACGCGCCTTGACCTTTCAAAAAATGACCACCGCCAACAATTCCCTGCTGAACATGGTGGCAACCGCCTGGTTATTGCCATCGTTATGTGCGCAGTCATTGCGCGCATAAACAACTGGGAGAGACTAAACCCTAGCTTGCAATCCAGTACGGTAACCCGCAAACCTGCAGAGAACCGCACGACAAAACAGGCACAGCCGTTACAGCCCAACCACAAACGCCCTTTTGGCCCACCTGCATGGCTATCCAGAGCAAAAGAAAAAGCCCTTTCTGGCGGCGCAAATCGCGCTATTCCAGCGCGCAAAAAGAAGGGCTTCGTCGCCTATCGCGAGAAGCCCACAATCGAACAGTAAGTTCACCGTCGACCGACTAGAATGCGGCCGACAAGATCCCCGCCAGGTCCGCCACGCTCGACTCGCGCGGATTCACATCGCGCAGTCGCTTAATCGCATACGCCTTTTCGGCAAGGCCTTGCAGTTGGTCTTCGCGAACCCCCAAATCCCGTAGCCGCAAAGGAATTCCTATCGCTTCCTTCAGTTGCTCAACCGCCAAAATCCCCTGCTCTGCCGCCTCTTCTGCGGAAAGCCCAGCCACCTTCACTCCTAGCAGTTCTGCAATCCTCGCCAGCTCTTTCAAGCGAACCGGTTTATTAAACCGCATCACAAACGGCAGTAGCAAACCGTTCCCCGCGCCATGCGAAACATGCACCGCGCCACCGATCGGATATTCCAGCCCATGGACCAGTGCCACACCGCTGCTTGAAAACGCCAAGCCGGCCAAAGTCGCCGCCAAGGACATCCCCTCTCGCGCAGCCCGATCCTGGGTCAATACTGCGGCCTTCAAATGCTTGCCCACCAGCGCGATCGCCTGTTCCGCCAAGGCCGTGGCCAAGGGATGACTCCCCTCATAGGCCAAAGGCTCGGCATTGTCTTGGCCAAGCTCCGTGTGGTGCCGTGCCATCAGCGCTTCAATCGCATGGGTCAGCGCATCGATGCCACTGTCGGCAGTCACCTGCTTAGGACAGCTCCAAGTCAGGCACGGATCAACAATCGCTAGTGCCGGCCGCAAGAACTGGCTCAGAGTACTTACCTTGATTTGGTTGTCCGTGTCGGTAAGGACCGCTGCGTGCGAGACTTCGCTTCCGGTCCCTGCCGTCGTTGGCAAGCAAACTAAGGGAATCACCGGTCCCGGCACATTGTTAAAGCCAAAGTACCGTCGCACATCTCCACCATGGGTGACCAAGACAGCAATCATCTTGGCCAAATCCATGTTGCTTCCGCCACCAAGCCCCACAATGGCTTGCGGGCCAAAGCTCTTCGCCTTCGCGGCTCCCGCCAGGGCAACTAGCATGGCAGGTTCTGCCTCACCTTCGGCAAAACACTCCACCACAATCCCCGACTCACGCAGCGTGTCTTCCACGCGCCCTACAATCCCCGCCTGCACCAGTCGCGGATCTGTCACCAAGAAGACCCGCTCTAAATGACGCCCCAGAAGCAAGCGCCCCAGCTCTTGGCTGCTCCCCTCACCAAAAACCAGTTGTCCGGGAGAGAAGAAGTTCCAAAGTGTGCGCATGCCAGTCACTCATTCCCAGGGAGATCGCAAAAATGCTCTTATGCCTTGTCGATCAACTTCTTCACCAGCGTTGCAACCAATTCCGGCTTGCGCTGCTTCTGCAAATGCTCGATCACGTCGGGTTTGATTCCCAGCTTGCCCAGATGCAAGCCCAAGCTTTCCCAGTTTTTTTCCAGCTTCTTCCCTTCGGAAAGATAAAGCTCGGTCACTAATTCCTGAACCCGTTGCAGGGCGACCCCTTCACGGTTGTCGTAGTAGTTCTTGATCACCTTCTGCTGAAATTTGGTGTACTCGGCCACGGCTGCACGCTCTCCTTGATTCAGGGAACAAGAACTGACCGATTCTCCATCACGGTCAGACAACTTCTTACTCTCTTGTTATCGTCCCAAATTGGCCCCCTTCACGAAAGTGGCAGGCGAAATTCCTGTTTTCATGCCCCGGCCCGCCGTACCTCCCCAAGTGGTGCCACAACCTTGGCTATAATTGAAGGTAACGGTCCTAATCTTTCCGCTAAGCAACCACACTTTTTCTCGCTTTTTTTCTTATGTCATTGGACTGGCTAGATGCTGCGCTTGAGGACCTCACCCGGCAATCCCTGCGCCGCACCTTGGTCGATCGCCACTCCCCCCAATCCCCTGCGCAAATCCAACTCCAAGGCCAATCCCTGTGCCATTTCGGCTCCAACGATTACCTGGGCCTGGCCGCTGATCCACGCCTAACCGAGGCCGCCGTTCAAACCGCCACAGCACAAGGTTGGGGAAGCGGCGCCAGCCCCCTCATCACAGGCCGTGGACGTCAGCACTCTCTGCTAGAGAAAGAACTGGCCCAATTCCAGCAAGCTCAAGCCGCCCTTCTGTTCAACACAGGTTATGCCGCAAACGTCGGAGCCATCACCGCCCTCGTTGGCCCCGAAGACGCCATCTTCAGTGACGCCAAAAACCACGCCAGCATCATTGATGGCTGCCGCCTCAGTGGCGCCCAAGTCCACATCTATCACCACACCGACGTCACGCATCTGCAACAGCTACTCGAGGCATCTCCACCAGCTCGCAGACGCCTCATCGTCACTGATACCCTCTTCAGCATGGATGGAGACATTGCTCCCTTGGCCGACATTGCCGAACTAGCCAAACAGTTCCAGGCCATGCTTTTGGTAGATGAGGCCCATGCCACAGGGGTCTACGGAAAAGAAGGGCGTGGCCTCACCGAGGCTTTCGGTCTGCAAGACGGCGTCCATATCCATGTCGGCACACTCAGCAAAGCCCTGGGAAGCTTCGGCGGCTTTGTGACCGGCTCCCAGCCTTTAATTGATTGGCTCGCCAACCGCGCTCGTGGCTATGTCTTTTCAACCGCCATGCCAGAAGCGGTTGCCGCCGCCAGCCGTGCCGCACTTCAAATCGTGCAGCAAGAGCCGCATCGCCGCCACGAACTACTCTCCCGCGCCGAAACCTTCCGTCAGGCTCTTCTTCGCTCGGGCCATCGGATCGGCAACAGTACCAGCCAAATCATCCCTGTGATCCTTGGCGATCCTCAGAAAGCCCTGGATGCCTCCAAGCAGCTGAGGACCGCCGGCTTCTTTGTCCCGGCCATCCGTCCCCCCAGCGTCCCACAGGGAGAGTCTCTGCTGCGGATCAGTCTCAGCTATTCACACACCCCCGAGCAACTACAGCAGTTGCTCCATGCACTCGCCCCCTGGGCTTCGCCTAGTTAATTCAAGCCTTTTCTCGCGGTCCTAGGGGGCACGACGCCCCTTTACAGCCTACCCGACAACCGACTTGGATCGTAGAATGTTCGGATACTGACGGCCAGGTTCCACACTCGGCACTATCTCGCCCGTAACCGCGATCCACTCCCACGCATCCTATGTTCTACCCGCAGAAAACCCCGACCCTCTCCTTTGAGCTCTTTCCCCCAAAGACCGCTGCCTCGGAAGAGGTCATGTACGCCAGCGTCGGGGAGCTGATGGAGTTTGCTCCGGACATGATCACCTGTACCTACGGGGCCGGGGGAAGTACGCAAACCAAAACGCTAGAAATCCTCCGCGAAGTCAAAAGCCGATTCAACGTTCGCGTCGCTTCGCACCTCACCTGCGTTGGGTCCACGGTCGATCAGCTCAAAACCTACCTTCAACAAGCCATCGACCAAGGTGTGGAAGGGATTGTCGCGCTGCGTGGCGATCCACCACAAGGCTCCACCACATTTACCGCAGTCGCTGGCGGCCTGCGCTGGGCAAGTGACTTGGTCCACCTAATCCATTCCGAATTCCCAAAGCTGGGCATCGCCGTCGCGGGCTATCCAGAGACCCATCAAGAAGCGATCAGCCCTCAAGCCGACTTGGATAACCTCAAACGCAAGGTCGATCTCGGTGGAGACTGCGTCATCACGCAACTCTTCTACGACAATGAAGACTTCTTTCGCTTTCGTGACCGTTGCGATGCCATGGGCATCAAGGTGCCACTCATTCCAGGCATCCTCCCTGTCACCAACTTCGGACAGATCCAGCGGATCGCGTCCCTTTGCAAGGCCCGCCTGCCGGAGGAATTCGTCAGCCGGCTCAGCGAAAAGGAAGATCCTCAGTGGCACTTTGAGGTCGGCGTTGAATTCGCCACACGCCAAGTAGAACAGTTGCTCGCTTCCGGCGTTCCCGGCATGCACTTCTACGTTTTGAACAAGTCCCAAGCGACCTTGCGCGTGCTACGCCAAGTTTGGCCTAGCAACGTCTCCTCATCGTAATGCACTAACTCAGCCATCTCGTAGGAGTAGGGTCTTCGCTCATGAGCCAGCCTACTCCTTCACTCCCCTCCAACGACGCGTCCGCAGGCGGCACAGCGGCCCCACGCACTAACAAAATCCGCTTCCTGCTGCTGGCCCTCTTTTTGACGGCCATCATCGCATTCTATTTCCTGGGGCCGAAAAGCCTCTCCCTGGAACAGCTCGCGCATCAGGAAGCCGCGCTCCGGCAAACCTATGCCGACCACCCTGCCCTCTTCCTTGCAGCAGCGTTGCTTCTCTACATCGCCATTACCGGGCTGTCCCTTCCCGGCGCAGCCGTCCTGTCGCTCGTTTACGGCTGGCTGTTTGGGTTTTGGGTCGCCCTGCCGCTGGTCAGCTTCGGCTCCACCACAGGGGCAACGCTGGCATTCCTCTCCAGCCGCTGCTTCTTTCGCGACGCCGTTCGTCGCCGCTATGCCAAACTCTCTCTCTGGATCGATCGGGCCTTTGCCAGCGAGGGCTGGGTCGTGCTCCTCACCCTACGGCTGGTTCCGCAGTTCCCCTTCTTCGTCGTCAACCTGCTGATGGGGCTCACCCCCATTCGCGTGACAACCTACTGGTGGGCCAGTCAGCTCGGAATGTTGCCCGCCACCTGCGTCTTCGTTTTCGCAGGAGCCAGCAGCCCTGGACTCGAGCAAATGGCCCAGCAAGGAGTCAGCTCACTCGTTCAGCCCAAGCTGCTCCTCGCCCTGGCGCTGCTCGGGCTCATTCCCGTGATCCTGCGCTGGCTAACAAAAAAGCGAGCCCCTCAAGAGCTCGCTTAGAAATTCTTAACCGTTTGCGGCCTCATCAGCCGGCAAGGCTAACGCTTGGTCGCTGCAGGTGCATTGGATGCAGCCGGCTGATTGGCTGCGGCCGGTACGACTCGACCACGGGCCGCTGCACGCTGGGCAGCAACAGCCGACGACTCTACAAACTCGGCCTTCACCGAATTATCTACCGTTGGCAAACGATCCGCCAAACGCTGCATGCCAGCTCCATTCCGCTCAGCGGCTTCATGCACCCGCCCCAGGAACTTGGTCGTCTCCGAGAAGTTCGCATCAGCCGTGCTACCAAACAGAGGATGTAGCGTCTTGGCCACAAGGTCAGCCCCCAGGTTATCAATCGCTAGAAACACATCCAGCTGATTATTCACAAGACTACGTCCATCTTCCCCTTGGCGAAAGTCTGACTTCAGCACCAAGATACAGCGGCCATTGATCCGCCGCTTGAACAAAGCACCTTCGTAATAGCCATCGCTATAGATCACATGCAATTGGCTGGTGCCATAGATCAGCTCCACCTTGCAGCGCGTCCCCGCGCCATCGTTGCCGACCCAATTGTAGGGGCCAGTCCGCTCGGCCGTCATATTCGAGGCCCCCATCACTTGCCACATCCCAACCACTAGTTCGGGGTTGCGAATGAGGCATACGTGCAGGTCCGGGTCGCATTCGGCGACGTGCGTTGGCATCCGGCGGAACAGGGTTGGCTGTTCCACGACGCTTAGCACTTTGCGACGGGCTTCATCGGTCAGCTTATTAAAGGGAATCGCCGCCAAGGCCTCTTTTTGAGTCTGGGGCGAAGTATCTGCTTCCTGTTTATCCGCGCTGATTCCCTGGCGCAGTCCGGCGCAAACCATAGCAAGACCAACCAGCACTGCCACCATCCGTACGCCAGGTAGGGCCCACTTCCCACCAGTGGCGGGACGACCCAAACAGCCTGTCAGATGATGACGCATCATAGGAAGCATTCGTTGCCGATCTGCCTGCATGTTTTTCCCCCCGGAAAATCCCAGCATTCCTTTGCCCCCTAGAAACCCGTCCCGCTAGCAACCAAAAATCGTTCGCGAAGACAGACTCAGGCAAAATTTGCCGGTCACACAGATAATTCGGACGTCAGTATGCCATTCCCGCACTAAAAGCTTCATAAACGTGTGCGACTTTTTGAACCTCGTCGCTAGCAATCTTGGCCAGCTTCACATGCCTCACCAAAACTAGCGTCCCGCACACCGGCGGAGCGTCAAAACTGACCTTGTGAAAACCGGCCGAAAGCTAGACAAAACCGATTCCTATCTGATCGCTTGGCCTCCTCCCGATTGAAGTCCTACCCAACCAGCTTATGTCTCCGATGGTGGCTCGTTACATCGTCCGATATCGCATCCTCTTGCTGCTGGCCTTGGCCGCACTGGCAGGGGTCCTCGTTGCCCAGCCCGTCCAAAACCGTCTAGAGGCTTGGTGCGCGGGCCAGCTTGCCCAGAAAATCCACCACGCCCCTGCCGTAGACGTGCCCGTTCAAGTAGACGTTCTTCTGCAACTGAATCAGCCCGGCTGGCAAGCCGCTGCTTCCCTGCTGCTTAGCTCACGGCCAGAAGTCTCCCAAACCATGGCAGACGCCATCAGCCAGCGGCTCGACAGCCCCCAGTCGACGAACCTTCCCCAAGAGGCCGACCACCACTTAGCAACACTGCTTCCCTTGCTCGCAAAAGACCCGTCCAAGATTCCCGCCAGCATTCGCCCCCAGGTCAGGGCCTGGTGCCGCCGTGCCCTACGTGCCAAGCCCGAATCCGATGTCACCCCCAGGTCAGCCGCCAACCTTGTCGCTGCTTGTGAGCTGCTCCTCCTTCCCACGGTCGACGATGCTTCCCCCAACAATTTGCAACTTGCCACGCGCCCAGCTCCACCACCGGTGACGGCCGATCAAGTGCCTACCTCTCCGATGCCGCTTCCGGTCTCCAGCAGCGACGTAAACATCCCGCTCCCTGCCGGGGCACCTCTTCCAGAGCCCCCGCCCCAACTGCCGCGTGATCCCAGCCAGCCGCGAGAGTTCACCCCTTACGTTCCACCGATTAAAAGCGTCGAACCACGTCGCTTCATTCCCAATCGTGTCCCCAAAGCACCCACCGACAGCCCAGAGCCCGTCGAAGGCCTCACCCCCATTCGCCCCGCCCAGGCGGAGCTACCCGTCGGCACACCATTAAAGAATGCGACCGACCGTGAAGTCATGCAGGCCCTCTGGGGCAATCAAGCCGACCTCGCCAGCGAAGAACTTGCACGCCGTGGCTATCAGGCAAACCACCGACAATTGGCCAAGGAAATCACCTCCCCCGACCCTGCCGATCGCCTTGTTGCCATCGAAAAGATCCCACGCGTCGCCGGCATAAAGCCCAAGGTCTGGCTGCAACAACTGACCGCCGACCCCGATACTCGCGTCGCCAAGGCCGCTCGCTCCATGCTTGCCGCCGGCAGCCAATAAGCAAGCGTTTTTCCCCTGTCTCACCAATAAAAAAGGCCAACCTCTTTGCAGAGATTGGCCTTCGATTGTTTTCCGTATATCAGCCCGCAGAAACTAAGCCGACTTTGCAATGGCCTCCTTGGCCACTTCGATACATTCCTTCATCTCGGCAATCGGGTTTTCAGGATTGGCTTCGTATTCCAGCGCCAGCGAACCGTACGCAGGGAACTTGACCTTTCGCAGTGCCTTGAACATCCCTACGACGTCCAGGTTCCCCTTACCAATCACGACGTTCTTCGAGGCTGTCCCCTTTTCGACGTCATCCTTGATATGGGTCGCAAACACGCGTGGGCCCAATTGCAAAACGGCATCCACGGGGTTTTGGCCGGTTCGCAAGAAGTGACCGCAATCAACGCAAGCACCCACGTAAGGATGCCGCTTATCAACCGCCTTCACAACGCTTTCAATCTTGTCGTACAAAGCGCCCGGACCATGGTTGTGGATGGCAATCCGAATGTCATATTCGGCAACCAGCTTGTCGAGGCTGTCAAACGAGTCTGGCTCAGGATTGGCCGTGATGACCTTCACGCCCGCTTGCTTGGCAAACGCAAACAACTTCTTGTTGGCTTCATGATCCTTGGTAAAGCCATGCACGCCGTGGCCAGCCAACTTGATTCCATTGTCAGCCAGCAACTTCAGCGTTTCAGCAATCTCAGTGGCCGAAGCGGTCGTAGGCAAATGCTTCCCATAGAACTCAGCATAGTGCAGCCCCATGCCATGCAAGTGACGTACACATTCCAGCAGGTTGAAGTTCCGTAGCGAGTAGCTTTGGGCACCTACAGGAAAACCGCCGAACGGATCGTCAGCAAGATTGAAGTTCGCAGCCTTCAACACCTGGGGCATATCGAACCACAGGGCACCGGCAGCCGCTGCCGCTCCCATCACCGCAAACCGCCGCCGAGAGAGGCGAGTATCCATAGACCATTCCTCGTGAAAGTACGTCAATTCTGAAGTCTTCGCGGCAACGCCAAGCGTGGCACGCCCAAACCACCATTATGAACGCCCCTCCCAACGCCTGCCACCTCCCCACAACGAAGGGTCCCGCAAGCTTTTCTCCCCCGTCGTGCCGCAACTGCACTTAAATGTCACGCATTTTCAGAGCCGGAAGCGTAAGCGCCCGGTCATCCCCCCGTGCATCCCGTCGGTCAGCGCCGTCAGGCCTGACAACAAACAAGTCCGCCCCTTAAACCGCCCCCCAAAGTAGACGCGCACATCTTGCCGCGTCCAATCCGCTCCCCATTCAAACCACGTTGATCCATTCACTTGCCTGGGTGGCACTGGCAAGTTCCCCGAGAGAACACTTAGCCATCCAGAAAACCCTCGTTTCGGGGCTGGCCAGTGTTCCCCTATTTGAGCGCCGTCGGGCCTAAGCAACTGTCCACCCATCCAGCTCTTCCAAATCATTCTCCTCTGCTGGCCGTGTCCTTCCGTGTTCCTCCGTGTACCAAATTTCCCCCCGCCCCTAATTCCGCAATACGTACAGCACCACATTCGCCCCAATCCGAGCAGCGTCCTCCGGCGTGTATCCCTTACATTCCAGCGACGTCCCCTTCTCTAGCGCACAGCTCAAATCGTAGGGAGACAAAATCGCCACCACACGTCCCTCAATCTCCACCACTTCCAACAGCGGCGGAACCGTCACCAATTGCGCCTCAAGCGGACCATCGGCCGTCTTTCGCAGCGGATCACGCAGCTTCACTCGGCGCACATCAAAACCATTGAACTCTTCCGTGAACAAAGGATGACCATCCGACAGCTTCTCAAACTTGGCCTGCGGAAGCATCGCCAAAATCTCTTCACGAAACGACCTCGCAAATTCCGCATTCCCGCAGATGGCATCCGCAAACAAAACGCCACCGTTGTTCAAATACGCCGTAAGTTGCGAACGTTCTGCGGCCGAAAAGCGAAACCCTGATCGGCCGTGCAAAAACATCAACGGATGGTCCAAAATAGCCGGATCATCCGCCGCAAAGATCCGCTTTCGCAGATCCACCTTCATATCCAGCTTCTGCTCTATCACCATCAACAAGTTATTGACCGAGTTCGGCGCATCATCGGCACCGCCGCCGTGGCTCAACTTCGGCAGTGAAAGCGCACCCAGCTCAAGCTTCCCCATATCCCTATTCACCGTGACCGTCGGCCGATCCAGCTTTTCCTTCAGTTGTCGATTGGTCGCATAGGCCACCACATTGGCCCCCAGCTTTGCACACACCTCTACTTCGCCCCGAATCTTCTCGGGCAAAGTCAAAGCGCGGTAAGGAAACGCCAACTCCCAGCGACACGACAAACTGCGCGGACAATAAACTACGCTCGTCCGACAACAGGTATCCAGCCCCCACAGCCAAAAGTCCTTATCCTTGGGCAGGTCATTCGGCTTGATCGCTTCCTGTGCGTACCAAACCGCATGGTCCGGCGGCAACTTGCGCAGCTCCGAATCCGGAAACAGCTCTGCCATCAGCGCCCGAAAATCCTTGTCAAACTGCTGACCATTGCAGCCGTTTCCATCGCAGGCCTCGGCAAACAGAAATCCCCCTTGGTTCAAATAGTCCCGCAGGTTTTGCTTCTGCTGCGCATCCAATCGCAAGCCGCTACTTCCACTCAGAAAAAGGACCGGCGATTCCAGCATGTCAGCCACCGTCGCCGTCTGAATGTCCACCGACTGCCAAGACAACTCTTTTCTCCACAGCTTCTCGATGCGGCCCGTCAAATTCTGGATCGCCCGCCGATGGTTATCCCAGTCCGTCCCAGGCCCAGCGCCATTGCCTTCATGCTTGAGCTTGCCAATCACGACGGGGCGTCGCCCTTTTGCCAAAAACAACAGCGCAAGCGAAGTCGCCACCATTGGCTCATTCTCGACAACACCGGTCCCCGTCCAACTTCCATTCACCGATTCCTTCTGCTTCTCCACCAAAAACTCGCATCCCTCACGATACCAATCGTGCTCTCCTAAAAACCGCTGGCCTGACATCCGTCCCACGCGCTCCACACCATACAAATAATAGAGCAGCCAAATCTCGCTCCGACTTGCGCCATTCAGTCCCAACGTGTTGGGATTGGTACGTGTCGTAAACTTTTTCGAAAGCCATTCAATGGCCCGTGGAACCGAGTCCCCATCATTGCCGCCACCACAACACTGCAGCGCATCCCCTTGGGCAATCGCATCTCGTGCGGCAAGCCGATCCTGAGCAATGATCACCGAGGCGATACCAGCGCAGGTCATGCTCCCCGTCGGAGCATCCTTGCGAACATATCCCCACGAACCATCCTTGTATTGCATCTCCGGAGCAATCCAATACTCCAGCGCCATCCGCCAGGTAGAGTCTTTAATCTCAACGCCAGCCTTTTCTGCCTCATGCAGGGCCAACATCGCAAACTGCGTATTGCTGTTGTCGCCGTTCCCCTGTTCAGGATACGCCCAACCTCCACGCGTATCCCCTTTGGTTCGCTGATGACTTTCGATCCACTTTGCCAGTTGTCCAATCCGCACTTTGTAACGCACAGGATCGGCCGCACAGTAAACCATGATGTGCAACGACGCCGCATACGTGGAATCGGGATTCACCCCTTCCAAATACTTCAGTGCCTGCTTTACCGATTTGCTTTCCGGACTTTCACCACATTGCAGCAGCGCCAAAGTGCACAGGGCCGATCGTCCGCTCAGGTGAATTGCAACCGCCTCGTTCCAATTCCCCTGCGGCTGTTGCTGCTTCTTCAAAAAGTCCACGCCCACCGAAATCGCATGCCGAACCTCTTCGGCACTTACCTCCGCTCGCACACTCCGCACAAACACCCCAGAAAGCAAAGCACACACAACCAGCACAGCTAATCGCATCATGATCTGTTCCTCCCGAGGGTGAAGTTTCCAAAGAAAATCGGCCTAACTACGTATCGGCCCTGGCACACGTTAATCTTACAGGCCCCAGTGACACGTTAGGTCACGGCAGGAACCACCCGAACAATCCGACCATTTTCCCACTGGACACTTTGGATTTTGACGCGTCTTATGCAGATTATCCAGTCGCCCGATGATTGTGAATCAGCCCCGGTTCCCCATAGAATCAAGGGACGAATGCGGCCAATCGGCTCCATTCTCGGTTTTCTGCTCCCTGCGATTCGATAGCCAGCGAACGAAATGTCTTCCAAACCAAAATCCCTCGGTGACATCCTCCAAGAGTTCAGCCAACATCGCCAGGTCATGCAACAAGAATTGCAGCGGGTGATCGTAGGCCAAGACGAAGTGATTGAACAGGTCTTTGCGGCCATCTTCACGCGCGGCCACTGCTTGCTCGAAGGTGTGCCCGGCCTCGCCAAAACTTTGCTCGTTAGCACGCTGGCAAAGATCCTTGATGTCAGCTTCAAGCGAATTCAGTTCACGCCGGATCTCATGCCCAGCGACATCACCGGGACGAACGTTCTCGATGAAGACGAAAACGGCAAACGCAACTTCCGATTCGTCGAAGGCCCTGTCTTCACCAATATTTTGCTCGCGGACGAAATCAACCGTACGCCTCCCAAAACGCAAGCCTCGCTGTTGCAAGCAATGCAAGAACGCGAAGTGACCGTCGGCCGACAAACCTACGAACTACCGGATCCCTTCTTTACGATCGCTACCCAAAACCCAATCGATCAAGAAGGAACGTATCCGCTCCCCGAAGCACAGCTCGACCGCTTCATGTTCAACATCAAGGTCGGCTATCCATCAGCAGAGGAAGAAGAGCGCATCCTTTCCAACACCACACGCAACGAAAAGGTCGAAGTTCGCAAAGTCCTATCGGCCCGCGCGATCATCAACCTGCAAAAGCTCGTCAACTCGGTGGCGGTTAGCGAACACATGGTGAAGTACGTCGCCCGTCTCGTTCGTGCGACTCGTCCCAAGGATGACTCGGCTCCGAAATTTGTTCGCGAACTAGTCGACTGGGGCGCCGGCCCTCGCGCTGGACAATTCTTGATTAACGGCGGCAAAGCAATCGCCGCCATGGATGGCCGTTTTTCCGTGGGTGTCGATGATATTCGTAAAATCGCCATCCCCGTTTTGCGACACCGCATCAGCACCAATTTCCAGGCCCAGGCCGAAGGAATGACGAACGACACGATTGTCGAACGCCTGCTCAAAGAAGTGAAAGAGCCCGAAGTTGCTAAATTCGCGTAGCTACGCCGCTCGCAAGGCCCTTTTGCATGTCTGTTGAAAAATACCTGCGCCCCGAAGTCATCAACCAAATCAAGCGGCTCGACTTGCGCGCTCAGTTTGTGGTGAAGGGTTTTTTACAGGGACTTCACGCCAGCCCCTTCCATGGCTTTTCGGTCGAGTTCTCCGAGCATCGCCGCTATAGCACCGGAGATGACCCCAAAGACATCGACTGGCTCGTCTTTGCTAAGACCGATAAGTACTACGTCAAAAAGTTTGAGGCCGAAACCAACCTCACTGGCTACTTGGTCATGGACCTTAGCAGTTCGATGGGGTTCACGCAGCGACAAGAGCTCACCAAGTTCGACTACGCGATCTGCTTGGCCGCCTCGCTGTGCTACTTGATGATCCTCCAACAAGATCCCGTCGGCCTGATCACGTTTGACGAGAAGGTGCGAGAAAGCCTTCCGCCGAAAAGCAAGCGGACGCAAATCTCCAATGTGCTCGGGCTACTCGCCAAGCTCGCCCCCACCGGCAAGACCAACATCGGCAACAGCCTCACGCAAGTAGCCGCCATGTTCCGGCACAAAAGCTTGGTCATGATTTTCTCCGACCTGCTGACCGAGCCCGCTCCTGTCCTTCAAGCCTTGCGTCGCTTAAGGCACCGCGGCCACGATGTCATCCTGTTCCATATTCTGGACGAAGCGGAAGTCAATTTTCCCTACCAAGGGATGATGGAATTCGAAGACCCAGAATCGGGCGAGGTCGTCACCGTTGACGCCAGCAACTATCGCACGGAATACCAAAGCGAAGTCGAAGCCTTTCGCGAACTCTATCGCCGCGAATGTTTCCAAACCGGCGTCGACTATATCCCGCTGGATACCAGCATGCAGTTCGACAAAGCGCTGCTGGAATACCTGCAAAGCCGAACCGCCCGCCGCTAGTCGCTTCGCTTGAATCGGGCCCCAGCGAAGACCATCCCTTCGCTCAAAAAAGAGAAATGCCCCTCGTTTCCCGCCGGCAAAAACCGGCTCCTACCCAGATTTCTCTCGCTCCCTGCCTGAAATTGCCTCCAGAACCACGAGTTAGGGAGGGTCCTCCAACTTGACGAGGACCGTCCACGACCTTTACCATCAAAAGTTTGGACTTTCGCGCAGGGCCAAACAGCCGGTGATTCTGCCGAGCTGAGGCATTGTTTTGCGCTAGCTTATGTCGAGTAAAGGGTTTTGCCGTGTCGGGAACTTGCGTAATCGGCCTCCAATGGGGGGATGAAGCTAAGGGCAAACTTGTAGACCTGCTGACCTCACGATTCGAGATCGTGGTCCGTTATCAGGGGGGCGCAACGCCGGGCATACGGTGGTGGTCGGCGACAAGACCTATAAATTGCACCACGTTCCCAGCGGTATTCTTTCGCCCGGCGTGATGAACGTCGTCACGCCAGGCGTGGTGATCAATCCGCCTACGCTGCTCAAAGAAATCGAGACCCTCACCACGCAGGGCGTTAGCGTCAAGAATATGATGCTCTCCGATCGAGCTCACGTCGTATTCCCTTGGCATATTGCCGAAGACAAGGCGATGAACGAAGGGACCGCCGGCGAAAGCATCGGCACCACGCTTCGTGGTATCGGCCCTTGCTATCGCGACAAGGTCGGACGTTCGCACGCGGTTCGCCTGGGTGACATGTTCCGCCCCGATTTTGCCGAACGGGTCGCGCACATCGTCAAGGCCAAGAATCGCCTGCTGTCGGCGCTTGTTGGCGAATCGTTTGTCCCGCTCGATGCCGTCGCTATCCATACGGAATACGCCGCGTACGCCGCTCAGCTCAAGTCGTTTGTCACCGACACGACCGCCTACCTTTTGGACGCCGTGGAAGATGGCAAAAAGCTGTTGTTCGAAGGGGCACAAGGTTCGCTGCTCGATATCGATCACGGCACATTCCCCTACGTCACCAGCAGCAATGCTTCGGGAGTTGGAATTTCGTCGGGCTCGGGCGTTCCTGGCCGTTGGATCAAAAAAGTGATCGGCGTTGCCAAGGCCTACAGCACGCGCGTCGGTGGTGGTCCCTTCCCAACCGAACAGAACAATGAAGTCGGCGAGCGGATTCGTCAGCTCGGCCGCGAATACGGCACAACGACCGGCCGCCCACGTCGTTGCGGCTGGTTCGATGCCGTTGCCGTTCGTTACACCGCACGCCTCAGTGGTATCGATTGCCTCTCGATGATGATGATGGATGTTCTAAGCCAACTTCCAGAAATCAAGATCTGCGTTGCCTACGAACTCAACGGCGAACGGACGACTCACTTCCCCAGCCATGTCGATGACCTGCGCCAGGTGAAGCCGATTTACGAGACGATTCCGGGCTGGATGCAAGACGTGACCGGCGTGCGTAAGCTATCGGACATGCCTGCGGGAGCTCGGTCTTACTTGGACCGAATCAGCGAGCTGGTTGGCAAGCCTGTCGAAGTCGTTTCCGTCGGTCCCGACCGCGCCCAAACGATGTTCGCTGGCGATTTGGCGACGATGTAAGCAACGCGGTTATCGCAATGCAGTTTACCAAAGCCCAGGGGTTAGCCATTGGGCTTTTTTCGTGGAGCTGCATCTAATGGTTTTACTTGGCGAAGGCGGTCGAGGCGAAAGTGTTTTTCTTCGCCATCGACATGGCAGAGGGCGATGACGTACTGACGTCCATATTCGTCGATGAGCTCTAACGGAGTGATTCGCCGAGGGAAGGAGCCCTTGGTGCCGCCATCGTAGATGATCTCTAGGTGCTTTTCGGCGTCGATGGCCTGCTGAATGGCTTCCAAATGCGACGATGGACTATTCCCTTGGGTATGGGCGAGTTCAAAATAGAGCGGCCGAGCAATGCCGAATAGATGGCTGCGATCTTGAAGGCGAGCATGTCGCTGGAGCAGGTGATGAAACACCTGACGGACGATTACCGCATCCGCCAAAGCACGATGCTCCGTCGTATTGGAAATGCGCAGGTGCCGAGCAACCGTTTCTAGGCGATGGTTAGAAAGCGCGGGAAGGCTATGACGAACGAGTTGCAAAAGATCCAAAACGGGATTGGTTGGCACGCTCGCTTTGTGACGCCGAAAGCTGGCGGTAAGGAAGCGAACGTCAAAGGATGCATTATGGGCCAACAGCAATGCCTTAGGCGTGCTGAGAAAGGCTTGTATTTTTGGCAAGACTTCTTCGAGCGTCGGGCAAGAGCGAACCATGGCATTGGTGATGCCGTGAATTCGTGACACCTGTGCAGGGATAGAGCAACCGGGGTGAACGAGGATTTGCAGACGCTCTAGCTCGGTTCCATCCGCGCGAAAACGAACGGCACCGAACTCCACAATTCGATCCGAAAAGGGAGAGAGGCCTGTTGTCTCTACGTCGAAAGCCACGAACTCTGAATCGCCAGCGGCTGCCATGCGGTGCTATTCCTGGGATGGGGATGAGTGTGAGCGACGTTAAAGCCTGAGAGTCGTCTTAACTGACGATCTGCACAAAAGTGAACTGCCAGAATCACAGGGCTTTCATCGCCAGCAATACGGCACCCGTTGTTGCAAAAATGGCGATATGACAAAAAAAGATAACCTGCAGTTTCCATCTGCGTCCGCGGAGCACCTCATCTGCATCAATCCAAGGGCGCGAAATAAAAAACAGCTTTAGAAGTTGCCAGTCGCGAGAAAATGACTCGAAGAAAGATGGCTCGGGAGATTTCCAGATATAACCTCTTGGGCTGCCATCTCGACGCCATTCTTCACGATGAAAAAGATACTGATGTTTTACGATTGCATCCCATTCAATGATAGACAGTACAAAACTGATGCTAGAGGAGGCAATGCAGATTGCAGAAGCAACAACAATTGTAACCGACATTAAAATACCCCGCCCCTGAATTTAGAAATCGTCAGACGATACCTGGCTTTCCTGCTTCTTTTCAAATCTCCCCCTGCCGCAGAATCTCCTCTGCTTAGTGAATTAGGAGCATAACACAGTACGATTGGTAGGCACAATCAAACGCGCCGTTTGTCGTAATCTATCCCATACTAGGCTGCTTGCATTTACAACCTGATGTTTTCCTTGCGTGCAGCAGATCCTGGCACAAATGCGGCAATTCGCATTTCTCTTGCAGGGAGAAATTTCTCGGATCAAAAACGGGTCGCGGCCAAGCGCACTTCTCTCCCGTTTTCAAAATGGTGATATACTGCAAGAGGAGAGCCAGCAGGCGATAAGGCACGCATTGGCAGTGCCGATTGGGCCGCTAGTTTATTGGCTTTTTCCGCATAGAACTCCTCTTCGAACGACTACCGCGAGAATCGACTCCATGAATCGACAACCAGAGTTCGACGTCGCTGCCGCACATCGTTATTTTGCAGCACACTGTTTCAATCAAGCGTGGGAATTGATTGATAAGAAGGATCGCACGCCCGAAGAAGACCAGAAAATGGTCGCCCTCTGCCACGCCTCGATTTACCATTGGTCGCAGCGGGCCGACTGCGAACGAATCCGGCTATCGGTAGGATATTGGCAGGCTTCGCATATTCAGGCCGTGCTGAACAACCCAAGTGAGGCGCGACACTACGGCAAGATTTGCCTCAACTACAGCCAGGGGCAACCGCCGTTTTATCTAGGCTATGCGTACGAAGCTTTGGCGCGGGCCGAAAAGCTCGCTGGTAATGCAGGAGCGGCGGCGGACTACTTTGCCAAGGCCAAACAACTGGCCAACCAAGTGACCAAGACCGAAGATCGAGAATTGTTGCTCAAGGATTTGAGCACGATCTAGCGGGGGAATAATGTGAAGTGGTCATCATCATGCAGAGGCACGGGGGGATGGCCGTCGCTAACGCTTCCGGCTCTGAAGGGTGTGGCAGGCCCGATCTGAATAGAAAGCAAATTGGACGCGGCAAGATGCACGCGTCTACTTGGCGAGCCGTTTAAGAGAGGCACGGGGGGATGGCCGTCGCTAACACTTCCGGCTCTGAAGGATGTGGCCTGCGCAATCTGAATAGAAAGCAAATTGGACGCGGCAGGATGCACGCGTCTACTTGGGAGGGCGGAACTAGTTAGTCGCTTCGCCGCCAGCACCGACTAGCTCTTCCGAGATTGCTTCCAGTTGTGCGGCCGTCAATTGTTGTGACTCTTCGGCAAAGCCGACCAACAAGGCCAGATCGCACAGGCGATTGATACGTCGAGCGATGCCACTGGTTTGCTCATGGATGGTTTGTACGGCGTCGCTCGTGAAGATCTCGCGATTGCTGCCGCACGCGGCCAAACGATGCTGAATATAGGCGCTCGTTTCATCGGCCGAGAAGCGCTTCAAGAAGCATTTCACCGCCAAGCGCTCATCCAGTTCTACATGCCGTTCCACGCCGAGGGCCAAGCTTGTTTGCCCAACAAGTACAAAGCTGGCCAGGGGCTGCTCTTCCCATTGCAGGTTCAAGAGTAGGCGAATCGTTTCGAGGTTTTGCGATTCGGGCAGCAAGTGTGCCTCATCTACGACAATCACCGCGTATCGGCCTGCCTGACGATTTTGCACGAGGCGTGTTTCGATTTGGCGTAGGCTTTGATCCATCGAACGACAATCGAGCGACTCGCCCGCAATCTTGTCGGCGATATGAGAGAGCAATTGTTCCGGCGGCAGCTTCGGAAACACCACCTGAACGCGCGGCGAGAAGCGTTCGGGAAGGCCACGCAAAAGGTTTTGGATCAGCCAAGTCTTGCCAAGGCCTGATGCCCCGGCCAACATGCTGGCGGGCTTATGATTTTCAATCGCATAGCGCAGCTTGAGCAGCGCTCCTTGCTGAGCTTGGCTTGGATAGTGTAGGCGACCATCACCGCTGTTTTCAAAGGGCTTGGCAGTCAGGCCCCAGTACGATTCGTACATGGTCGTGTGAACTCACAAACGCTAGGCCGCAATAGGCGACAGGCAACTTATCGGACCGTCTTAGATTTCCGTCGTGGAATAGTTTTCAGCAATGCCGACCGCCTCGACACCGCTGGCTTGCAGGCGACGTGCTACCGCTTGGCTTTCGGTGGCCGTCGCGTAACGCAGGTCTCGCAAAACGATGACCGCATCAAAAGGGCTTGCCTCGCCCGTGGGAAACAAGGGCTCTTCGCCGGCAGCCATTGGCCCCAGATCGATCACGACCAGATCAAACGTATCGGCAGCGGTACGAAAGATCGACGTGACATTCGAATCTGCCAGGCTCAAAGGCGTAGCAGCCGTTGACGTCTCCAGCGGCAGGACCGTGACTCGGTCAGCAATCGATTTGACGGCAGCCTCAGCCAGCGGAATCTTGCCACTGGCAGCATCTTGCCAGCCGTAGGCGATTTCTAGGCCGATTTGCCCTGCCAAATTCGGACGTTGAAAATCGGCGTCGATGATCGCCACGCTAATTCCCGATTGGGCGGCACAACGTGCCAGGCACATTGCCAAAGTCGAGCGACCTTCGCCACGACGGCTGCCGGTGATGGCAAGCGTCTTCAGGCCATCTTTGGCCGCAGCCACCAATTTAGCGCCAGCCTGCATGAAGTAGGACTTGTCGTCCTTCAGCAGTTTTTGAACGGTTTCAGGCCACAAGAAGCGATCGACTTCCCACAGAGGTACGCAAGTCTTCTTGGATTTGTTCTTGAGGTCCTTCGCGGCCAGCTCCGCCGCTTGGCGTGCGGTTTCAATCTGGGCGGCCGCATCGTCGGCAGCCTTCACCGCGGCCGCTTCTTGCAAACGGCTTTGCTCTTCTTCGGCAGCGATCGTGGTCGATTCTGCGCCACGCAGCAAGGCCTCATGATGAGGAGGCGAGACCGCCATCTCGGGACTATCGATGCGATAGTAGCGCTCGGCAGGATCGGATTCGGCCGACATGCTAGAAAAGAGGGACTCTTGCTCATCGGCCGAAAGGCCTGCGGCAAGGGCCGCATCGTGCAGCATGCTGCTAACAGGCGTCGGGAACGATTCTTCGACCGGAGCTTGCACAGGAGCCTTGGCGGCTGCTGGTGGAGGTGCGACGGTCGCCAGCGAAGGCAACTCCGCCTCTTCCATCGGCAGGTCCAATAGTGGCAGATCGAGCAGCGGCTTTTTGGCCAAGGTCGCGGCAGGAGCTACCTGAGTTGGCTCTGCAATAGGTTCGCTTTCCGCCAGCATCGAGTAGCCTTCGGTAATCACTACCGAGCTGGCCGCTGGCGAATGCGTTGAGAAGTCGACAAACTGTGCAACAAAGCTGCTGTCTACCGGATAGGGCTCGGGCAATACTTCCACAGGAGCCGCAGGAACTGCTACCGGAGCAACTGACGGTGCCACGGGGGCAACGGGTGCCGCTACCTTGGCCACGGTCGCAGGCAGTACTTCGACCGGTTCCATCTCTTGGGTGACGATCGGAGGTGCAATGGCATCGGCCTCGGGCGAGGCAGGGCCTGTCATCCGTCGGGCTTGTTCTAGCAGGCCGCGAGCGTGCATCCGCCGCACCATGGCTGGTGGCATGCCGGCTGGCTTTTCTAGGGTCTCATCCAGCGCAGGCTCTGCGCCACGCATCCGGCTAGAAAAGCGACGAACGGTACGGCGAGTCCCTTGATTCGATGGTGGAGCAAAATGCGGAGCGGGCAATTCTGCAGGCTGCGGCGACTCCATCCGATAGAGCGAGCCAGCGGCATAGACGTTTTCAATGACCGTCGGGGCTGGGCGAGCATCCTGCAAGTTTTGCAGATTGCGGAGGCGCTGGGCCAGTTCGCTACGAGGGGCGACCGTTGTCGCGGAGGAACCGCTAGAAGCGGATGCCATCGACGGGCCACTTTTCGGCGCGGCAATCGGCGCTACGAAGGGAATGGTAGCCGAGGATTCGGTAGGGGCTTCGGTCGCCGGTGCCATCTTGGCAAAGGCTTTGATGAATGCCTTGTCGCTAGCGCTCATAACGAATTCCGCTAATCGTAGAGGGGTTTGGTTGGCTGTTGCCAGAATCCGAACGGAGCGTACCCGACTTTGGCTTCGTGCCTTGGCGGAGTTGGTTAGGATTCTCGGGATCGATGGTGCGATGCGTGTCGGGACTGGTCTCGGGATAGGCGGGGCTGGAAGCAGGTGCCTCGGCCTCGGTTCCAGCAGGCGAGTAAGCCGGAGTGCCTACAGGAGCATCAGGACGAGTGGCGGTGCGATCTTGCGAACCGTCCCCCTTCCAAGGAAACAGGCTTTTTGAATCGGGTGTTTCGGTCGAGGCAGGCGAGGCCGTAAAGTCAGGACCGCCATCATTGGTGGCAGGCGAGACTTCGGGAATAAGGCTAGGAGCCGTCGACGAAGCAGGCGAAACGCCGCTAGTTTGCTTGACGGTCTGTGCCGCTGGTTCGGTAGGCTTCGTAACGGCAGCTGACTTCTCACGAACATCGACCGGAGTCGATTCTTCGCGGGCCATCTGGGAAGGAGCTTGCTGGAGCTTGTTTCGCTTGTAGCGTGCGAGGCAGACCGTTCCGATCAAAGCGATCACAAAGCAAATGGCAATGAACTTGCCTTGCGTCTGGAACCAATTTCCGCTGGCGGCAGGTGGAGCCACTTCCTCTTGTTGGCGACGCTCACGAAGGCGAGCACGTTCCAAAGTCGAAGGCGCCGCGGCATCGGTCGGCGGAGTAGTGTCTTTGATTTGTTCCGTATTTGCTGCCTTGGTCGTCGTGGCTGTATCGGAAGCAGCGGACGAAAAGCGACGGCGCGAGGAAAAGGGCTCAACCGCCTTGGAAAGGGGTTCAGCACTCTTTTCCGACGTGGTACGAGTGGAAGGCAGATCCGTACGCGAAGCGACAGATTCGGCTTTGGCCTCAGCCACTGGACTGGCGACTGCAGCAGCGACGGGCTCAGGCAAGGTTGCTGGCGTGGTAGCCTTTGGCGCCACTTCAACGGCAGCCGATGTGGGCTTGGGAGCTTCTGTTACGGCCGTTGGTACTTCGGCCGCAGCAACAATCGCGCGACTAAATGCACTGGCAACAGGCGATGCGGTGGTTGCTTCCTCTTTTTCACTTTTGCCAATCAGTGCGGCATCAGGAATACGGAAGAGAACGGGGATTTCGGACGAAACTGCGGCGCGTGGAGAGGTCGCACTGCGCAGCGACCTGACGACGGGCTGCATGCCCCTCTTCAATGGCCGACGCTCGAGAAAAATTGTTCGATGAAGCTGTCATGGAAGCGTTCCTCCTCCAAACCGTGGGCCCAGCCACTTCCTGTCCTCCCTAAATGGGAAAGGACGCCATTTCTAGGCTGGCCTAGTGAATCGTCTACCTTCCATGCTTTCCGCCGCATGATGCAGCAGCGAGAAACAGGCTGGCAGACAACCCACCGCGCAAGATCAACTTCTTGCAAGGCACCTCTGTTATCGGAATCGCTTGGGTCAGTCTTGAGGATTGGGCGGACTTTAACGACAGAACAACAAAAGCCGAAGAGAGAATTTGCATGCGACCGAAGCCGTGCATCACCGCAGGCTTTGCATCCTGCGCAGCTTGAAGGAACAAGGGGATGCCGATCGACCGCTGAGCGGTGCTCAGCTAGGCGCTAGCAAGGCGAAGAGAGAGGCTTCCCGGGAAGATCCAGAAGCTGGCAGAGAATGCTAGCGCAGCTTTTGCTGCATCTTGCGGCTGTATTCGTTGAGCGTTTCACGCTCGTGCGAGGTGAGGCTATCGATGCCGGTGAGCAGAATCTTCGCTCAGCAAGCGATCGTACTCGGCCTGTTTTTGGGAATCGAGGTTGCGCCGCTTTTCATCGGCGTCATCGTCCTCCTCATCGTCCTGACCGCCGGTATGCAGGGAAAACGAAGGCTTGAAGTAAGAAGGGGCGTCTTCCTCTTCTTCGCCACGGTGGATCTGAAGCGAAGGATTGCCGCGCCGGCTGCCGCGAGCAATCCAGCGTTTATCTTCCATCCAGCGACGCACCCGGCCTGGCAACGCAATCCAGCCAAGGTTCCAGTGCAAAGCACCGTACAGCAGCGCAAACGTCGCACCGGCCAAGTGGACATCATGCGCTACGCCATCGTTGGAGCCTATGGCTCCGTACATATCCAGGCCAATCATCAGGATGCCCAGCAGCCAGAGAGGCATCGCGATAAGGCCGTAGAGATAGACCTTTTCTTTGGGATAGTACCAACAGCACAAAACGACAATGGCCGACACGCCACCCGATGCACCCAAGCAATAAATCGGGGCTTCCATGAACATCGCCCGAGCCGCAAACAGGAGGTTACCCAGGACAATCGCCACTAGGTAGAACCGCAGGAACTCCATCGAGCCCAAACGGCGTTCGATAAGCGACCCAAACATGTACAAAGCGAACATGTTGAAAACGATGTGCCGCAGTTCAGAACTATGAGAGAAACCTGCGGTCAGCAATTGATACCACAGCAGCGGCCGACGAAGCGTTTCGCCACTGACGGCCAACCAATCGTGCATCAGCCGGAAGACGCCACCATCGGACGTAGGAGCACGCAAAATGTAGTCGAGCAGGTAGACAGCCACATTCACGATGATGAGACGAACTACCATCGACATCGAATTGACGCCGTAGCTCCCATCAGGAGCGCTTTCGCGGTAGTAGTCTCGATCGTTGTAGCCCATAACTTCCGTGGCGCCATCGAGTACGGAAGCATCGATCCGGATTCCACTTCCGGTTGTTACCAGGAAGGAATCACGGAGGGATCTTCACGCGAAAGCGCACCTCTCCTTAAGTGCCAATAACAGACAGGATTGCTGATAACTGCCAGCCGCTACAGGGCGGGGCTGGCCATGGCCGTGGCGTCCTTGCTGCGGCGATTGATTTCTTCCGTGAGCCGAGTGGTAATCTCGGCCAATTCCTGCGTAAGTTGCTTGTTGGACCGGTACAGCTTGTTCACCTGGTCACGCACCAAAGCCACTTGCTTGGCAAGCTTGTCGGCATAGCGGGTGACGCCATCACGTTCGGCGGTCAGCTTTTCTTTGTCAGCGACCAAACGTGTGCGAACCGCTTCTACCTGGATGGCCTGCGCCTCGGCAGACTTTTGTGCGGTTTCTACCGTGTTTTTCGCATCGGTGATGGCAGCAATCCGATTGGCGGTATCGACCATGCGATGGTGGATTCGTTGTAGCTCGGCTTCGTAGTCGTGTAGCTGACGGCGGAAGACAGGCTCGACCTTGTCGGCGATGCCATCGTCGATCAGCTTCGTCGCGGTGGCCGAATCAAAGATGCCAATGCTGTCGACGGCAAACTTGACGGTTCCCTTATCTTCTTTACGAAGCAGACGGCCCGTTTGTGCTTTTCCTTCGGCATCGAAGTTGGAGTCGTCCAGCGGCGAAACCACCGTGGCCGCATCCACCACGATCTCGTGAGGCTGCTTGAACTTGACCTTGATGTAGACGTTGTCGGGAAGGTCGCTATCTTCGGCACGTTGACCGGTTCGCAGGTACTCATTGAGCATGGCTTGGTACTGCTGTGGGTCCAGGCCGGAAATGTTTTCTGGCATCATGGGAGCCAGTTGTTCGGCAGTCAAACCTTCGAACGGCTCATGAGCGTCAGCTGGAGCGATTTCGTAGAGCACCCAGTTGGCTGGCTGCTTCATGGTTTCTAGCTGCATCGCCCCTTGAGGCAGATTGCTGGCCAAAGTGACCGTGGTATCGGTCACGCCCGAAGCTTGGAATTCACCCAGATAGAAAACGGGAATTGCTAGTGGTCCGTAAGGAGACTGAGCAGGCGTTTCCAAAAAGGCATGGACGACGGTTTTCTCTTCGATGCCGTGCTTCTTAGCAGCACCACCCGGCATGGTCAGCGTCACGGTGCCGTCGGCGTTTACAGCCGGAGTGCAACCACGCCAAACGCGACCGCGATCAATGATCTCACGCTTTACTTGTTCACGCAGGGCAAACAGGCCGTCTGCCTTGGTGCTGACAACGCCTTCGGTTGCTTCGGCCAATTGCTTTTTTTCGGTTTCGTACTGCTTCTCAACCGCAGCGTACTTCTTCTGCCACTCTAAGCGCGTCTTGTGAACGAGCGCAGCATAAACCATGAAAACCACCATCGAGACGATGGTGAAAAAGAACATCGTGACGTGGGGCCATCTCCAGACCTTGGTGTTCATGTAGGTCAAGAAACAGACGAACAGCGCCAGAAGCCCGCCGATTATCTGAAACGCTAGTGCCATATCGCTTCGCTACCGCCCCAAAAACGAAAAAGGAGTTCCCGCGGATTCACATGCTCGCGGGGAGGCTTTCGCCAGCCGTCCACAAATGTCTGCTTCGAATAAATCCAAACTATTTATCGACTTAGCTCAGCATCCCCTGCCAGTCCAACCGCCCCAATTCTCATTTCGACCAACAAAGCCCGAGCTCTTCGATGATAAACTGGGAGATCTGGGGTGTCAAGTTTTTCCCATTAGGGAGCTTTTGACGCAAGCCCTTCTATTTCAACAACTTGCGTATTATCCAGGCCGCTACTGGCCCATCTAAGTTGCAATATCGTTCAAGTCTGAACCATTAAATCCCGAATGGTTTGGAGGCAAACGATTCGGTACCGAAGCAGTTTCTGGGTTCTTCTGTCTATCAAAAACAGGGGAAAACTCAGATCGAGGCTTCGGAAGTCGCGCAGCACAGACCCTTAAGCTTACCTCATGCCGGTGAGCTGGGAGGCTTAGCGAAAAAATAAAGAGTCTTTGCAACAAAGAAATTTTAACGGTTGTAGCGTGCAACTGCTCGCCTTGTGCACAGGCGGGAAGCGGCAGCGACCACCAAGTTTCTTTGAAGGGCAGGTTCAGGACGAACTGCCGCTAACGATTCCCACGGATTCGGGAGACTCCCCTTTGGCAGACGCATCCCCTTTGATTTCCCTCCGGTCTACGGCGGGCCCCCCTGCGCAAAACGGGGCGGGAGAGCGAACTGCCAAGGATGGCAAGGTGTTGCTGGCCAACTTTGCGCAGCTGACGCTGGCGGTGTCCCGTGCCCACCAGATGCTGGGGAGCCACCTGACCCAGCTCGCCAAGGCTCACGGGCTGTCGGCAAGCGAACTCCTTGTGCTTTGGCTCTGCTCACGAGAGCCCGAAGACGCGGCCCCAGAAAGTGCTGCGAGCGACAAATCACGGCGCGAACAAGGCTGGGTACAAAATGACATTGCCCTTGGCCTGGGATTCTCCCCCGCACAAACCAGTAGTGTTGTCGACAAGCTTCAGCAGCAAGGGCTGCTTCAAAGCTTGCGTTCGATTCATGATCGCCGTCGCCAACTCTGTCAAACCACCCTCCTTGGTCAGCAACTACTCACACAAATTGCTTGTGAGTGGGAAAGCGCCAACCCAACTAGCCTTGTCAGTGGCATTGAATCGCAACTGACACTGGCCCTCTCTCACCTACGGCTGGAGAGCCCTCCGCCTAGCGGAACGGTCTCTTCGACTCCGGTTGAACCAACCAGCACACTGCGAGGTGCCGCATGATACGCTCCCTTGAAAATATTGGTCGCACAGCACGCTTGGCGGCGTTGTTGGCGAAGCCCTTTACACTTCCCAAGGAGTGGCTGCTACTCCTTTTGGTGTTAGCAATCGGCTTTAGCAATGCGGGCTGTCGCCGCGCTTATTACCGCCGACAAGCTGATGCGGAAGCGTATGCGCTGGTGCGTGAGAAAGCTACCAACCCGCACTGGACGCTCGACAACTATACGATTGCCATCGATCCGCGCTCGCGTATGTATTCGCCCTACAATCCGGATCGTCCCCCGATGCCTGAAGATGATCCGACATCGCACCAGTTCATGCGCTGTGTGGATGGAAAGCGTGGCTATCCAGGCTGGGATGACAATGGGCATGTGTTCCTGGCAGAAAACCCGGCGTGGCAAGCGTATCTCGACTTAGATGGCGATGGCGTGCTGCCACTGACGGCGGATGACGCCGTTCGGCTAGGCTTGGTCCATTCGCGCAATTATCAAGTCGAGCTAGAAGAGCTGTACCTTTCGGCATTGGACGTAAGCTTTGAACGCTTCCGGTTTGATGGACAGTACTTTGCCGGACAGCGAGCATTTTATACGGCCGACGGCGCTGAACGGTCTGGCGGCGGTGGTCAGTCGTCCAGCCAACTGGCAGTGGGAACTTACTCCACAGGTCAACGTGGCATCGCCTATCAAAAAGCATATACAACCGGCAGTTCGCTGGTGGTCGGCGTAGCCAATTCGCTGGTGTGGCAGTTTTCGGGGCCGAACGATTATCGTGGCAACACGCTGCTCGATTTTGCTTTCGTTCAGCCATTGCTGCGGAACGCGGGTCGTGATCGGATCATGGAACGCTTGACGGTTGCCGAGCGTACGCTGCTGGCCAACGTACGTGCCATGGAACAGTATCGCCGAGGCTTTTATGTGCAGGTCATGACAGGTCGTGATCCGGGTGCCGGCCCTGCACGGCGCGGCGGTGTGCTCGGATCTGGCTTTGACGGCTTTACGGGAACGGGCGGTGGCTTCGGACGAATTGCCACCACAGGTGCTGGCGGCGGTGTCTCAGGAAGTGGTGCGCAAGGCGCGGGTGCGGCAGCCGTTGGCGGCTATTTGGGCTTGCTGCAAAACCAGCAAGAAATTCGCAACCAAGAGGATAACGTTGACCGCTTACGCAACAATCTGTTCCGCCTGGAACAGGTGCTGGAAGAGCTGAAAACTCGCTCGGCCGAGGATCAGCTGATCAGCAACATCTTGCGACAGGACTTGCAAGTGGCTCAAGCACGCCAAGCTTTGGTGAATGCAGAAAGTCGCTTGATGAACTCGCGCAATACGTATCAAGCGACGCTTGACAACTTCAAGTTCACGCTGGGCTTGCCACCCCAGATGTGTGTCAAAGTCCAAGACAACCTGCTAGACATGTTCCAGTTGATTGATCGCGACACCATGAAGATGCAGGTTCGCTTGGAAGAACTGGCCAATGAGTTTGGTGAGATTCGCTTGCGGATCGCCAGCCATATTGAGTCGCACGCAGTGGTCGATCCTGAAGATGCCTCACGTACGAAGGTCGTTCGAATCCTTCGCTGGTATGAAGGGCTCGATCAAGACCTGGTTGACCTGCAAAATGCTCTCGAACCACTTACCGAAGTTCGCGAGAAGATGCTGAGCGAGTTCCTGCCAACCACCAAGTTGTCGCTACAGCGGTTTGCAGCAGCGAAGGGACGTCGCCTAGAAACGATTCGCGAGATGCAGGAAACATTGCGTCAACTCAGCGACGATCCCTGTCCGCTGTTGCCGCTTCCGAGCATCAACCCGGATCTCATCAAGACAGCACGTCTCGACCAGTCGATTGTGGATCTTGAACGTTCGCTGACGGAACTGACATCGAAGGTCGAAGTGGATTATGCGGATCACCTGAAGGTTCGCACGGGTCGAATTGCCGAACTTCGCGAAAAGGGAAAAGACCTAACACCAGAAGAGCTGTTTGCCAAGCTTTACGATGGTGTCCTTTACCCCAAACAAGATACGGATTCGGCTTCACGCGTTCCCGATATCATGGTGGTCCTGCCTAGCGACATGCTGGCACTGCAGTTGATCCAGGCTCGCTCTCGGGCGGAAGGGATTCAGCTTGCTCCAGTGACGATGAAGGTCAACCAAGCTTTGGAAATTGCACGGCGCTACAATCGAGACTGGATGAACGCTCGGGCTACGCTTGTGGATGCTTGGCGTTTGATCGAATTCAATGCCGACAACCTGGAAAGTTCGCTGGACCTGCTGTTTAGTGGTGATGTTGGCAACACAACGGATAACCCACTCAACCTGAAGGCAAGCACGGGACGCCTGCGAGTGGGCGTGCAATTTGATGCACCTCTAACGCGTATGGCGGAGCGAAATACGTATCGCCAATCGCTGATCGAGTTCCAACAAGCACGCCGGAACTACTACGCGTACGAAGATACGGTCGCACGCAGCTTGCGTACGCAATTGCGATCGGCCCTTAACAACCAGATCAACTTCGAACTTCAGCGATTGGCCGTGCTTGAGGCGGCTCGTCAGATTGATCGCAACGAAGACATTCGCATTGAACAAGAGCTAAGCAACCAAGCAACAGGGGCTACTGCGGCACGCGACTCGGTTTCGGCTTTGACCGACTTGCTGGATGCACAGAATAACTTCATGAGCATCTACGTCAATTACGAAGCACTGCGTCGTTCGCTGGATCTTGACCTGGGAACTTTGCAACTGGATAGCGAAGGGATCTGGATCGATCCAGAAAAGATCGACAACAACTACGGCATGAACGATCCTTGGCTGCGAGCACAGGCTCAGCCTTCCGATCCGCTAATTGATGCTTCGCAGATGTTGGCACCAGGAGGAGCTGAAGTACTGCCTCCTGCAGCAGGCAAGCCAGCTGGTCCGGCAACACCTCGCAAGCCGTTTGACGTCCCACGTGCGAACGAGGAAGTTGGTGAAATGGAAGGTCCTGGCGACCAGCTGCCTGCTCCGATCGTCGATGGGCCTCTTCGCGAAGTACCTGAGGAAACCTCGCCACTACAAGAGGCGCCAGAAGGAACCGAACCGGAAGCCGAAGTGCCGCAAGCACCTGCGGAACAGCCCCCGGCAGAGATCAAGTTGATGTCAGGCGAAGCGATTCAGGCCAGACGCCCTCGCGGTGCAAACGGAGCCCGATATCAGTCTTACTATGCTCGCTAGCAGGGATGAACCGATGCAGGAAACAGGGGCGTCGCATTACGCCGCCTCGGTACCCACGCTACAATAAAAAGGTCGCGCCGGTGCGCCCTGCCAAGGGAGAACGGCCGACACAATCACGGTGGTTGCAAGAGTTTGCTGCTGGTCCAAGGATGGTAGGTTTGGCATGTCGCAGGTAGAACAGTGGACGGTTGGAAAGCTGCTGGAGTGGACCACCGACTTCCTCAAAAAAAATGGTGCTGAGAGCCCGCGCCTTGATGCCGAAGTGCTGCTGGCCAATGCAAGGGGCTGCGAGCGGATCGCCCTCTACATGGCATTTGCCGAAGAGGTTGGCGAAGAGATTCGCGCCAAGTTTCGCGGCCTAGTGAAGCAGCGTGCGGCCGGAGTACCGGTTGCCTATCTGGTGGGGCAACGAGAATTCTATTCTCTGCCACTGAAGGTCACGCCGGCCGTCTTGATTCCACGTCCAGAGACCGAGTTCCTGGTGATTGCGGCCTTGGATGAAATCAAGGCCCGCTACCCAGCAGGCAGCACCCAGCCCCAAGTCGTTGACGTAGGAACCGGCAGCGGCGCCGTAGCGCTTGCGATTGCCAAACACGCTCCGCATGCGCAGGTTACTGCCATCGACATCAGCCCTGAGGCGCTCGCTGTTGCCCAAGAAAATGCGCAGCAGCTGCACCTAGAAAAGAACGTCCGCTTTTTGCAGGGGGACCTGCTTTCCGGCCTGCCGGCCAAGCCGGAGATCGCCCTTGTGGTCAGCAATCCGCCGTATATCGGCGAATCGGAAATGGCGGGCCTGGCGCCACAAGTGAAAGACCATGAGCCACGACTAGCGCTGGTGGGAGGTCCTCATGGCAGCGAAATCATTGCCCGGCTGATTCCCCAAGCGGCCGAGCGGCTGATCCCAGGGGGCCTTCTGGCGATGGAACTTAGCCCGATCATTGCCGATAGCGTGGTTGCCCTACTAAATAGCGATGGACGGTTTGAGCAGATACAGCTCACCAAAGATCTGGCAGGTCTGGCTCGCATCGCTTCCGCCCGAAAGAAGGCGTAACGACCTACCAAGTGCGCGTAATCGCACACGATGCACACCGATTGGCCTCCTGGGCTAATGTCGCAAGGGACGTCATAATCTAAGGGATTGCATTTCCCTTACTTGCGGCCGCGATGCCGATTGTGCTTGGCTTCGCTTTCTTTGATGGTTTGTCATGCCTACCGTTACTAATATCTCGACTTACAAGTTTGCTCCCCTTACCGACTTGAAGCCACTGCGTGCTCGACTGTTGGAACTTTGCAAGGGATGGCGACTAAAAGGGACGATCCTGCTGAGCACGGAGGGGATCAACCTGTTCGTCGCCGGTGATGAAGCATCCATCCATAATCTGCTGGCTGAACTGCGCCAGATTCCAGGGCTAGAGACGCTTACCCCCAAGATCAGTGAAAGCGACGACCAACCTTTCACGCGAATGCTGGTGCGGATCAAGAAGGAAATCATCTCGATGGGGGTCGAGGGAATTGACCCTGCCCAAAATCCCTCCCCCAAGCTTTCTGCCAAAGAACTGAAGCAATGGCTGGATGAAGGGCGCCCCGTCACGCTCTACGACACACGCAACGATTACGAAATCAAGCTGGGGACCTTCAAGAATGCATTGCCGGCGGGGATCGACACCTTTCGGCAGTTTCCTGCTGCGGTTGCCAAGCTGCCGGCAGAAATGAAGAAGCAGCCGATCGTCATGTTCTGCACTGGTGGCATCCGCTGCGAAAAAGCAGGGCCACTGATGGAGCGAGAAGGGTTTGAAAAGATCTATCAGCTCGATGGTGGCATCCTCAAGTATTTTGAAGAGTGCGGCGGACAGCACTACGACGGCGAATGCTTTGTATTTGATCAGCGGGTCGGGCTAGACCCTAGCCTTTCTGAAACGGATAACACCCAGTGCTTTCGCTGCCAGACACCGCTGACCGTGGAAGACCAAGAAGACTCTCGCTATGAGCCGGGCGTATCCTGCCCTTACTGTTTTCAATCTCAGCAGCAGAAGATGTCGGCCGCGATTGAAGCCCGCCAAGCGCAGCTAAAAGCGCTCACGACACCACTTCCGGGCAGCGTTCCGTGCAACAACTATCGGCCGGTCACGGTGCCCGAGCATCTTGCTGGGCAGGCTCTCGTCGATTTTCTTTGCGCGATCTTTCCCCACGTCGCTCGCGAACATTGGCAAGCGGAATGCGATAGCGGAAAAATGCTGAACGAACAGTATCAGCCGCTGGCCGCTTCGCATATCACGCAGCCTGGTGCTCGGTATTTGCATTTGCATGTTGATGATGTGGAGCCCGACGTCAATTTTGACGTGCAAGTGCTGCATGAAGATAGCGCGATGATCGTTTTGAACAAGCCCGCACCACTGCCGGTTCATCCGAGCGGACGCTTTCACCGCAATACGCTGCAGTCTTTGCTACGGATGGCCTATGAGCCCCAAAGCCCTCGGCCCACGCATCGGCTGGATGCCAATACGACAGGCCTCGTGGTTTTTGCCCGGACGCGGCATTTCGCCAAAATGATTCAGCAGCAATTTGCTGCCGGCAAGGTTGAAAAGCTGTACCTAGCCAAAGTCATTGGGCATCCGGCCGAAGACCGATTCATCTGCGACGCACCGATTGGCACTGAGGCGGTTGAACTGGGTTCGCGCGATGTGGATTTCGAGAATGGACAAGCGGCCAAGACCGAATTTGAAGTGGTCCGCCGTAATGCCGATGGAACATCACTGCTGCAAGTGGTGCCGATCACCGGACGGACCAACCAGATTCGGGTCCACCTGTGGCAACTTGGGTTTCCAATTGTGGGAGACCCGACCTATCTGCCCAACCAACAGCGTGGTGATACACAGACCCAAGGGACGGAAGATGCGCCCCTTTGTTTGCATGCGTGGCAGATCACGCTAGACCATCCGCTGAAGAAGCAGCGAATCACGTTTGTCGCTCCTCGGCCGCAGTGGGCCGAGTAAGCGGGCCTAGTAACTGGGCCGAGTAAAAGAGAAGCCTGCGGCGGCGATTATTTGCCGCTAGGGGCTGCACCTTTACCGACACCGTTGCCGCCAGCGCTAATGCGGGGGCTGGGCATCGAGCTCTTCATCGCTTCGTCAATCCGCTGGAAGTATTCGCCGGGCCCGCCAAACTGATCTTGGCTGGTCAGCAGAACCGGTGGAAGTTCTGCATCTCCCACATACTTCGAAATGCAACGTTGGACCGAGTCGACGCGCTGGTCGGTGACCTCTTTGGTGTCCCCGCGTAGAACGAAAACCGCGCGGCGATTGGGAGGCGTTTGGGTGAGGATCCAGCGAATCTGTTGATCGCCCGCTTGGTTGACCTCATTGGTGTTTTTGTCAAACAGCAGCGTGCCGATGGTATTTTGCAGGCGCCAGCCATTGTTCTTTTGCAGCTCAAACGGCTCGCGAGTGGAGTTGCGATCCATCGTTTGGAACGGCTCGGGCCAGGCATTATTGCGATGATAGTCCGTTTTGGCGCGGGCCCAGAATTCGTGCCAGCCCGCTTGGGCCGTTCCTGCAATTAGCAAAGCCGCGACGGGCGCAAGTACCTTAGCAATCGTGCTCTTTTTCATAACCGATCCTCCTGTCGTGCCTTCTGTCGATCCGTCGCAGGCCCAAAAAGCTCTGACTTAAGGCCCTCTGAGGGGCATTTAACCACCTGTTCAGGCAGGTGGCAGTCGGGAACCGAGCTTTCTCCTATTTCTCCATCGGCAAGTGGCTGCCAGCAATGTGTTGAAATTCCCTTAGGCGATACAATTTGCCATAGGGGTGCAAGTTAGCCGTCGTTTGGCTGGCGCCGCGGCGAGTTTTTCCTGGTATCCAGCCGTTTTTCGCCCCCGGTTCGCGTAAGGATTTGCCTGTTTTTGCTTTTTGAGGTTCTTTCATGTCTGATGTCCACCCCACCGTCCAAGCCCTGCACGATGCGATTTACACGCTTCCAGGGGTGGCCCGTGCCGAGGTCAGTTTGACCAGCCTGGATGGAGTTTCTGCCGCGCCGACTGCCGGCAAGTCTTCTCAAGAGTCTTTGCCCTGGGTTGCGCTGCGCCGTTCGGGCGGCGGCCTGCCGGGGGAGACCCTGGTCAGCTTGCAGGTCGGGTTTACCCATGATGACCATGGGTGGCTGGCGTTGCAGTTCTTGGCGACCTGGGTCGAAGGCTTGGCCCGTACTGGGGACCTGCTGCAAATGCGTCCGCTTCCGACGAAGCTGCCCGGCCCTGACGAACAACTTGAGCCGCTGTCGTTTGTGATCGAGTTCTTCTCGCCAAAGACCGCGCCAGGCGGAACCGAGATCCTGGGCACGATGGAACGCTTTGTTGCCAACCTGAGCGGCATGCTCGACGAACATGCCGAACTGCTGGCCAACCCCGAGCGGTTTGCAGAATCCAACTTGGATGAGATGGATTTTGACGACGACTTTGACTCGATGGAATCGACCGATTCCTTCGGCGCCGATCCCGAAGATGAACTGCATGAACATGATCACGACCACGAACATGGCTGCGACCATGATCCTGAAGAGCTGAAGGCGGCTGCCGAAGCGGGTGACCCGCACGCTCAGTTCCACCTGGGGCAGCATCTAGAGGCGGGTGACTTTGGCGACCCTGATCCTGAAGGGGCGTTTGCCTTGTATGCGAAGTCGGCCGCCCAGGGGTATCCGCCGGGGCTGTTGTTCCTGGGACGCTGCTACGAAGAAGGGGTTGGCTGCGATCAAGATCCGCATGCCGCCATCAAGTTCTACCGTACGGCCGCCAATTCCGACTTTCCGATTGCGATGGCGTTTGTGGGCAAATGCTACGAAGAGGGGATCGGCGTTCCGCGTGACGAGAAGGCCGCCCTTCGCTGGTATCGCAAAGGGGCAGAACTGGAAGAGCCGATGTGCCAAGCCAACCTGGGCGAATGCTACGAGCAAGGAATCGGCACCAAGATCGATCTGCGGATGGCGTTGACCTGGTACCGGGCCGCGCTGGAGCAAGGGATGGAAGAGATGGATGAAGCGATCCAGCGAGTCGAAGCCAAGCTGAACTAGCGTTCCGCTGCCGTTCTCGATATTCACTTTTCAGAGCCGGAAGCGTAAAGCAACCGGCTCTTTTTTTGGGCCCAAACCCCGTGCGCATTCGCGGCCAACCACGCCGCACTTCTCCACTTTCTGCTGAGCACTCTTGTGCTTCACGTCTGGCCCCGGCGCCATCGAAGACTAACGAGGTTTCGATTACATCCGTAGGCAATTGCGTCACCAAGCCTAGAACTTGGATTGCAACATCCTCTTTAAAGCGGGTACGATGCCGCGATGGATTAGGGGAACCCCTTGTGTTTGGTGTTCTGTATATCACTTTAGCGCCGCAAAATCCGGCCCAAGTACAACGCCATGAAAAGCATCGTCTTCTTCACCCCATTAACCCTCGCGTTGTGCTTCACCCTTTCTAGCGCTATCCTCGCCGCTGACAAAAACGAAAAGCCGCTTTCTGTCACCTTCACGCAGGGCCCCAACGGCGCACCTCGCACGGCGATTTTTATCGCAGGCGAACATCTCTACTTTAAAGTAGTCGCTAAGGACTATCCGCTTCCGGAAACACTTCGGTGCTTGCTTTCGATGCGGTATTACATCGTCGACAAGGATGATCGAGTACTTTATAGCCATCGAAATGACAAAATCAATTCAGCAGTTGCGGTTGGTGAATCGACCGTCAAACTACTTCTTGATTGCCCGGTAACTTCTCGGTTAGAAGCCGGGGAGTATAACTTCGTGACCGAAATGAAGGACGCCGCGACAGGCCAAGTCTTTCGCAATCGGCAATCTCTTCTTGTTCTACCCTGGGATGAGTTTGCAGTAAGCCAACTCTGTTTCAGTAGCATTACTAACCCCGTTGTCATGCTGGGGCCTAGCTTTGAAGTGGGACAAACGATTCTTCTGCACGCTGTGATTCAAGGCCCTCAGGCTGATGATGAAGGAAATTGGCGATTAAAAGGAAACATCTGGCTCTTCAACAAAGCTGGAAAACATATTGATCGCGACCAATATCAGATCTCCGAAGAAGTTCCTTCAACAAGTCGTGGAGTTGTCCCTGTTAGTGCGAGAATTTGCATAACCACCCCTGGAGACTATCTCGCCGTGGTCGAAGTCAAAGACCTTGTGAGCGGCAAGGTGGTAAAGAAGTCTATCCCCTTCCGTGTCTTTGATTCACTCAGAGGAATTCCACGGGCTCCTACACTTTGATGGAACACGGCTTTCACCAACGGATTTCCGCCGAAGTCCATTCCACGAGGCAACCTGCCATGCGATTCTTTTTGCTTACCTGCTTTGCACTTGCGATGGCAATCGCCGTTCCCTCTGGCCAATTCCTTCGGGGTGCGGACGAGGTAAATTCAAAGCCTCTCTCCGTCAGCTTCACCTACGGTCATAACGGCGTCATCAGAACCGACGACCGCTTCCTAGCCGGAGAAGGTATTTTTGCAACTGTCGCTGCGCTCAGATATGAGGTTCCTGCTAACGGCATCTGCCAATGCACGATGCGTTACTCCCTCATCGACCAAGATGGCAAAGTAGCGTTCTCCAATGCCGATGACAAAGTCATTATTGAATTAGAAGGGGGAGCCAATCTTGCCAAGGTCATGGTTCAATGCCAACTCCCAGACTTGTTAGACGCAGGAAAGTTCGATTTTGTCATGGAACTTCGAGACAAAAAGACAAAAGAAGTCTTTCGCAGCAGTCGCCCGATTACGATTCTTTCCAAAGCGGACTTCGCGCTAGGCGACTTTTGCTTCTGTGCTGATTCCGAGGCAAGCATTCCTCTGGGCACTACCTTTGATACTTGTCAAGTTCTCTATTTATGCCTGCGCGTTTACCACCCCAAGGCAAAAGAAGACACTTGGCAATTGGAAATAGATATGGATATTCTCGATGCCAACAACAAATCAATTTCTCCGCAAAAAAGCACGCCGAGAAAAAGGGATTTCCCCGCCCTTGCAAAAGACTTTTTTAACACAAACATTTCGCTCGCCGTCGAAGAGCCTGGCGCGTACACCCTTGTCCTCAAGATAACCGACGTCGTCTCTGGCAAAACCGAAACGCGTTCCATTCCCTTCCGCGTCGTCGCATCCCTCTCCGACATTCTTCCCGCACCAGCAGCCCAGTAGCCGCTACTCGTCCACTACAGCGCGGCATTTGACCATCGTGATCTCGTTGCGGGTAGCGTTGATGCCAGCCGCGTCCTGTTGTGTTTTTCCGTGTACCGATCGCTCCCCATTTCCTATTTCGTGATTTTCGTGCCTTTCGTGGTTCCTCTTCTTCTCTACTGGCTCGCGTGGGATTTCTCCACTCCTTGGTCCACATCACCTCTTCACGATTCCGTAGTGAAAACTCGCCTTCCCTCGGTGTTCTCTGTGCCCTCTGTGGCTAGATTCCCCATGCCTGCCGCGTTGCCCGTCTTGGGGATCATCAATAGCCAAGCCCTTCGGCTGCGCGTCTAGGGCGTGCCACACATCCGTTGAGGTCAGCAACCGCGAAGATTATTGTTCGACGGCTTCTTCGGCTGCGCGGCGTTTGACCATCGTGATCTCGTTGCCGGTGGCGTTGAAGTGGACTTCGTCCATAAACGTGCGGATCAAAAGCAGGCCACGACCACTCACCTTGTCGAGGTTGGCGGGATCGGTGGGATCGGGAAGTTGTGTCGGATCGAAGCCGGGTCCTTCGTCACGAATCATGAACGTGCCCATCTTCTCATCAATGTGCAGGCGAATGAAGAGCTTGCGCGACCCCCAGGGCTCATTGGCCAAGCGATGGTTCAGCATTGCCTCATAGACTTCGGGGTCCCCTTCACGCACTTCGGAGGAGATTTCTAAGTTGCCATGGAACATGGCGTTGCGAAGCGCCTCTTCGACGGCGATGCAAACGCGCAGCACGCTAGAGTCATCGCACAAGCCAACGGCTGTTACCAGGTTTTGTACATAGCCAATGACGGCCGGGATCATATCCACATCATTGCTCACGGTGAAGACGATCTCACCATGACCAAGCGACCGTGGCGCCCCTTCGATCGCTGCGGCATTGCGGCAGACCTGCAACACCGAAGTGACCGCCTCTACCAAAAGCGGCTCCATCGATTCCTTGGGAACGTACGTTGCCGCCCCCAAGCGCAGGCCGGTCAGCACCAACTTTTCGGTGACATGCCCTGTCAGAAGAATCACGGGCAATCCGCTGTGGACTTTGGCCAATTGCACCAACAGGTCGAGACCATCCATGTGCGGCGGAGTCACACCCGCAATGACGACATCGGGCAGAGTCGCTTCGATCTTTTCCAGCGCCTCAGAGACGTTGGAGGCAAACTCCATCGACAGGTCCGGCACAGCCGCCAGCACGGCCGCCACTTGACGACGCTCTTCTGCCGATCCGTCTACAATCAAAGCGACCGGCATAGTACACCTGAACGAGCGCCTCAAAAACCACATCACGGGGCCCAACACGGGCCACAAACCACAGACTTGACCGAGGGTGCCAACCTTTGGGGAATCCCCAGGTAGCCCATGAAACCTCAAGCCGATTGCTGGACTCTACTTCGCACACAACCCTGTCCAACAAAGGCCTTCACCATGCCATTGGAACTAAGGCAAGGGAATCCGGCTCACCCCTGAATTATAGCCCGAGCCAGCGCCTTGTGCCGCTCCCCCCTGCTTGGGATCGAGCCTGAAAATATTCGCAAAAAACTCTTTGCATAAGGTTAGTCGCTTGTGACAAAATGTCTCGTGCCTGAAGAATGCTTGCCGTACCAAAGTCCGCAAACGGTTTAATCCAGCGCTCCTGTGGGTTGTGCTGGTTTATTCGGGGGGTGATGGCGGTGGTCAAAAGTTGACTGCCGGGGCAGCCGGTCTAGAATGGTTCGCTGGTTAAAGGCGGCCTACGTCGCTTGAACGATGGCGGTTTCCCTTCCTCCAGCGCTGGATTTGGGGCGGTGGGATAGAAGATGAGCCGAACAGGAGCTTTGACAATGTCTAGACGATGGCTAACAGCGCTTCCCGTGTTTAACGAAGCGAAGCATGTCAATCGCGTGCTGGACGAAGTGCTGCGCTATAGCGAGCACGTGTTAGTCGTCGATGACGGTTCGAGCGACGGCACGGCCGAACTTTTGGCCGCTCGCAAAGACATCCAGGTTGTCACCCATGCAGAAAACCGTGGCTATGGAGCCGCGCTGTTGACGGCGTTTGACTTTGCCCAGCAAAACGGCTGGGAGCGGATCGTCACGATCGACTGCGATGGCCAGCACGAACCCAAACGGATCCCGCTGTTTTTTGAAGCCTGTGAAGGGGATGTCGACATCGTTTCGGGAAGCCGCTACCTGCACCATTTTGCCGGGGATAGCCTGCCGCCGGAACAACGGCGTAAGATCAACGAACAAGTGACGGCCGAACTCAATCGTCGGCTGGGCTTTTCGCTGACCGACGCCTTCTGTGGCTTCAAAGCGTATCGTGTAGAAGCGCTGAAGCACTTTCACATCTCCGAAGCAGGCTATGCCATGCCGCTGGAGGTTTGGGTTCAGGCGGCGAATGCGGGCCTGCGGATCAAGGAGTTGCCCGTACCGCTGATTTATCTGGATGAGAAGCGATCGTTCGGCGGCGTGCTCGACGATGCTCAAACACGGCTGGAATACTATCACTTGACGCTGGACCGCGCGATCAACGCTGCGGAAATGCAACGGGGATGCTTGGCCGGCTGTGGTGAATCGTCCGAGTGGCCTTGTACCGAGACGGATTAATGGCTTCGGTTGGTGAGCAGCACTTGGTGCACCGCCGTCTGCGTGCGCCTCAAGACGACAGGACTTGCCTCATCCATCCCGCCACCCTCGCGGTGGCAGAGTCCGCACGTTCCTTTCGTCAATTCGCAGAGCAAGGCTTTCGTGGGCCCTTTGCGGCTTTGCTGGCCGAACTTAGCACTCGGGCGCGAGCCACTGCGGTAAAGCTGGCCCGGGAATACACTTCGGCCTATCAAGATACCAGTTGGACCGAAGGCCGTAGCCTGACGGCTCCTTTGATACTTGCGGGACATCAGCCCTACTTATTTCACCCGGGCGTTTGGCTGAAGAATTTCCAGCTGTCGAGCCTGGCTGAGCAGCTGGGGGGAATCGCCATCAACTGGGTTGTTGATAATGACAACGCCAGCCCTTCCGAAGTCCGTGTCCCGTGGCTAAACAGCGACGAATCATCCTCGCCGCACTACGGCGTGACAGCAGTTCAGCTGGACCATGCTGTCGAAGCTTGCCCTTACGAAGAACGCTTCGTCCAAGATGAACGGCTGTGGCATACATTTGAACCAAGGCTGCTGGCCGCGATGCCAGAGATGTTGCGCAGCGATAAGCAGCCGCTAATCACGGAACTTTGGCAGCATGTAAAAGCGGGCGAGCCAGCGCAGTGCGCCCGGCATGATGGCCGGATCAACTATGGCGAAATCCTGGCAGAAGCCCGGCATCAGGTAGAGCATGCTTGCGGGCTGAAGACGCTAGAGCTTCCGCTGAGCCGCATCTGCAAGACGGCCGAGTTCCAGCAGTTCAGTGAGCTTTTGCTCGACCAGCTAACTTCGTTTGCCGGACATTACAATCGCCTGCTGAAGCAGTATCGGCACGTCAACAAGATCCGCAGCTCGGCCCACCCGATGCCTGACCTTTTCACCGATGGCGATTGGCACGAAGCACCATTCTGGATCTGGACATCTCATTCACCGCAGCGAAAGCGGCTATTCCTGCGTCAGCATGGAACTGCTTGGGAACTGTCGGACCGGAACGGAACCACGCTTTCGATGGAGCGTGATCGCCAAGATCGGTCGGCTATCTTCCAATCGGTGCTGGCACAGGCCGAGCGAGCCGGCATCAAGGTGCGACCACGGGCGATCATTACAACGCTCTTTTCGCGACTGGTGGTGGGCGATACCTTTATCCATGGGATTGGTGGCGCGAAGTATGACGAGCTAACCGATGCCCTGATGCGAGACTTCTTGGAGATCGAGCCGCCGATCTATCAAACCGTTACCGCCACGGTCAGGCTAGGTTTACCCATCGACATGCAGGCGGGCCAGCGTCGGCTAAACCTACATCAATTGCTGCGCGATACAGCCCATCGGGGGGAAGCATTCTTCGATTCGCGGTGGAGATCGCTGTTTGATGCAGCAGGCTGGAGTCGTTTAGAAACCCTCGCCACGCAAAAAAAGAATTTCATCCTTTCTGGCTGGAGCGAAGGAAGCAAAAGCGAGTGGCATCAGCGGGTGAGCGATTGCAACAAAGAGCTATTGGAGGTTTTGACGCCCGTAACCCAACATCTATTGCGGGAAGCTGCTCGCGCCGAAAGCCGCCAAGCGGAAGCCCGCCTTTTGGGCTCGCGCGAATTCTCTTTGGCGTTATTTGATCGCCAAGATTTACCTCGCTTGCTACTGGATTTCTGCCAGGGGTAGGCGTAAGCTCACAGAGGTTGGGCGTAGTTTCTTCTGCGTTTAGCTTCTGTCATCGCTATTCTGCAATGGCAGAATCCATCATCGCTGGGCATTCATCTGGTCGTTTGCTTTTCGCGTTTTGCATGTCAGTGCATGAATGACTGACTTCCCAATTCATTGGGTGCGCCGTGGGTGTGATTCTTGCTGGATCACTCGCGCGACGCCATGCGAGGAGGCATGACAGGTGATGTCGGAAAGGAGTCGTCGGCATGGGCTCGCATTTGATGCATGTGGAAAAGAGTGGGCCGCGTTCACTCAGTATGGCAAACGCCCCGTGGCGTCTTGTGGCTGGAAAGGCGGGAGATCACCTTTCCATTTGGAACTTGCTTCAAAGCGTCTTTCACGGACCTTCGAGCATGGAGTTTCAAGCTCAGCTCGATGAGCCTCAGTACGAACCGACCAACCGTCTGTTGATCAAAAAGGGAGATGCTGTCATCGCCCATCTGCGGCTTAGTCCGCGTGCGATCCACTTCGGTGGACTAGAAGTTCCCGTTTCGCACTTCATGGACCTCGCCACAACGTCTGAATATCAAAGGCTAGGACTGGCAACCATTTTGCTAGCCGCAGGGGAACGCCAAGCCCGCGCCGAAAACACAACACTCGCCCTGGTGCGAACAACCGCGCCTGAGCTCTTTGCGCGACAAGGCTGGGCCGAGTGTGGACAGCACCTTTTCTCTGCCGCCAGCCCGCGCGAACTGCTTGCCCACCTACAACAATCCACCGTCGCCCAAACGTTTTGGGAATCGATCGGACTTCCTACCGAATCGTCTGCCAAGCGTGCGCTGCTGGGTGAACATGGCAACACGCCCCCCATCATGATTCGTCCTATGCGGCGGATGGAGCTTCCGGCCGTACGAGCCCTGTATGAATCTCAGGCCAAGACTTCGTTTGGCGGCACCGTGCGTAGCGAGGCCTACTGGGATTGGCTAATGAGCCGCGGTGGCTTTGAGCGTGCGCTGGTGGCGGTGATTCCTGCTCCCGATGCCAAACCCGCTACGGGGCGTGGAGCACGTGCGGAAGAGATAGTCTGTGGCGTAGCGTTTGTTCGCCGCAGTCGAATCGTGGAACTGCTCATTCGCAGTGATTTTCCGGCCGCCCGCACGCAATTATTGATGCACCTGGCCTCTGACTGGCTGGAACGTGGCTGGGGCTCGTTACGACTGGATGCTCCTGCCAACGACCCAGGGCATCAGGTTTTGCAAAAGTCTGGTGGTGGGCTGGTGTCCAAGCCGGAGATGCATGGAGAGGTCTTCATGGCCAAGCTCCTATCGCCACTGAACTTTCTACGCGAGCAAACCGCATTGCTCAGCCAACGGGCGAAAGAAGCGGGCCTGCGAGCGGGGCTTGAGATCGGCCTCATTCCCCATCCCTTTGGCTCGTTCCGTCGCGATGACGAGGGCGTTCCCGCCACCACTCGACCGCGAGTCGCTGGCCCCGATTCGGCCACCATCCCTGAAGACAATCAGCAGCCCACCAAGGGTCGGCATTGGCGAATTGTGGTTACGAAGAAAGGCGTGCGTATTGAACAAGGAAAGATACCGCGCAAACAGCTCCATCTGTGCTACCGCGATTTGGCACCGTTGCTCATGGGGCATTGGAATGTTGCCCAGCGTTGCCAAAGCGGCGACTTGCGTCCTAGTTCTCCGGAAGTGCAAACTGCCGCAGAAGCACTCTTTCCCGAACTGCCTCTCTGGCGTCCGGCCCTGGATGATTTGGTAGCGTAGGTCCGCAGCAAAAAGGCCCCAGCGGAGTTGCCGGGGCCTACTTTGAATTCGTATAGCGGTCTGCTGCCATTTAGAACCAGCGTTTGGCAACTTCGCTCTTCATGAAGGCGAGACTGTCACGAGCAAGCTGCTCTTCGTTTTCAAACATCGTGCGCCAGATCTTGGTGGCGGCGGCGATCTCAGGAAGTGCTTGGCCAAAGGCTTCTACCACCAGCAGGCCATTGTATTCAATCTCGCGCAGGACGTCGAAAGTCTCTTCCCAGCGAATGTTCCCCTTGCCGGGAGTGCTGCGATCGTTCTCCGAAATGTGAACATGGCAAAGCATGTCGGCACAGCTGTGCAAGGCTAGGGCGATGCTCTTTTCTTCAATGTTGCTATGGAACGTGTCGTACATCATCCGGCAGTTTGGATGGTTCACTTCGCGACAGAAGCGAGCCGAGTCAGCATGCGTGTTGAGCAAGTAGGTCTCAAAGCGGTTGAGACATTCTACGCCCAGCGTCACTTGCACCTTGCCAGCATGGTCGGCAACTTTACGCATGCTTTCCACGCCCCACTTCCACTCATCAGTCGTACGGCCCTTGCCGCTAAAAACACCGATGGCGGAATGGAACGGACCAACCACTGTAGTACAGCCCGCCGCAGCGGCGCAGTCCAGCACCTTCTTGTTGCAATCGACGCCGCGCTGACGATTGGCAGGATCGGCGCTGATTGGATTGTCGTTCTCGCCACGAATGGTGACGGCCGTCCGGGCCAGCCCCAAATCGTCAAGCCACTTGCCCCACTGAGCGTAGTTGAGGTCGGTATTGAACAGAGGCATTTCGATAGCGTCGTAGCCAAGGTTCTTCAGCAGTTCCAGCGTGGGAAGCATCCCCTCATGCATTTCGCCGGTCCACAACAGCAAGTTCATGCCATATTTCATGTCGCCAGTACTCCACACCTTTGCATTGAGAAAAACAGCCGCCTGGGAAAGCGAGCTATTCTATCCCGAACCATGAGCCGCATGGAACTAGATCAACTAGGCCCGTTTTCGGACGTCATGCCGACCGTTAACTCGGCTCGCGCATGGGTCACTTGCTGCCGCATGGCGGGGAAGAGGGTCGCCAGTTCCGCGGGCAAGGGCGGTAGGCCAACTCGCCGCATGATGTGCCCCAGTCGGACCAGCAAACGCTCATCATCGGCATAGTCGTAGAGGAATTGCTCGTCGATAAAGCGGGGAATCAGGAGCGTAATGCGATCCGAAGGCTTGGTCGCCATCTGGCTGATGATGGTTTGTAACAAAGCAGGATCAAGCTGCCCCATCGCTTCGTAGTAGCTGCCCAAACGCCCCGGATGATCCTCTTCGGCCAACGTATTGTCGAGCAAAAGCTCTACCAGAATGTGCCCCAGAAAACTCGGGCGAAAACTATCATCCTTGCCCAGCAGGTCTCGAATGGTACGCGTGAACTGCAGGTTCAGCTCGGTAAAAATCGTCGTCCCGTGAAACCAGCCATCATCATGGTGGTGCTGCATCACCCCTTTAGCAAATGAGGCATAGCGCGGGTCGGCATGGTCTTGCCACAGTGCGGCGGTCTTTGATCGCAATCGCATTTTGCGATCAATCACGTTCAGCCAATCGGGTGCGGCCGTCCCTGCTAAAAAGTAGGGATCGCTAACGAACCGAAAGCCGTGGGCCAGATAGTTCATAGGGTCGCACGATCCACGCGAGAAAGAAAAAGCCGGTAAGGCTTCCTTCCTTTATAACGGATTCGGCGAAGCAGGCAGCCTACTTAAAGTACGCCACGCCATTTTCAAACAGGACAAGGCCATCGCCACGGTCGGCACACTTCCGCGTCCAACGGGGATGATGTGTCGGGTCGATATGTCGTTCAGGATGTGGCATCAGCCCCATCACACGGCCGGTCTCGTCACAAAGGCCTGCGACGTTCCACTGCGCACCGTTGGGATTGACCGGATAGGCAATCGCATCGTTCTTGGCGGGGCCGGTTGAACCTTCGGACGTATAGCGGAGGCAAAGCTGACCACTTACGCCAAGTTTGGCCAGCGTGTCGGCATCGCGCGTGACGAACTTTCCTTCGGCATGAGCGACCGGCAAATACATCCGGTCCACACCACGCAAAAAGACCGACTTGCTGCCATCGGTTTGCAAGTTGACCCAGCGATCTTCGTACTTGCCCGACTCATTGAGCGTGAGCGTCGCGTGCGGCTGATCGGCCGTATCGGGCAGCAAAACGCCCGACTTCATCAGCACTTGAAAGCCGTTGCAAATGCCGAGCATCAGCTTGCCTGCGGCTTTGAACGATTGCAAAGCATCGTACAAGTGATGGCGCATCTGCGTGCCGAAAATCCGGCCCGCGCAGATGTCGTCGCCATAGCTGAAACCGCCGGGAATGCAGAGGATTTGATAGTCGTTCAGCAGGGCTGGAGCTTCCAGCACTCGGTTGAGGTGAAAGACGTCGGCCTTTGCCCCCGCGAGTTCCCAGGCGTAGGCAGTTTCACGGTCACAGTTGGTGCCGGGTGCTCGCAATACAATTACACGAGGAGCCATGATGCGTTCAGCGTTTCTTTCAGTGTGTCTACTCTGTTAGGCCGAGGGGCAAACTTCTCGACCAACCACCATTGCCCAACCATCCGACGAACCAAGCGGTTCTTACCAGCGAAGCGGAGCTTGCCAGCTTTCCTTGAGCGTCTGCAGCGACTCATCCAAAATCGTGATAGAGCCATTTGTCCCTTGCACTTGCAGCTTGGCGTCGGCAGTGACTTCGCCAATCTTGCTGTGAGGAACGCCAACCAGCAGCGTTTCAAACCGGCGTGCCTTGTCGGCAGGAACTTCTACCACAAAGCGTGTGGCTGATTCCGAGAAGAGCAAAGCTCCATCGATGCCGCCCGGAACGCCGTCGGCCTTCACTTGGTCGGCCGTCAAGTTGTTTGGAACCGTGGCAAGCGAGACCTTGGCACCCAAGCCACCGGCAAAAGCCATCTCGGCCAGGGCCACCGCCAAACCACCTTCACTCAAATCGTGGCAAGCGCGAACCAGGCCGTTGCTAATCGCTTGGTGCATCGCGGCAAACGTTTGCTTGGACTTTGGCAGATCGACCGAAGGGGAACGACCGCCCGCCAAACCTTCGACCAGTGCCAAGTGCGAACCGCCCAGTTCGCAAGCGGTTTGGCCGACGATGTACAGCAAGTTGCCCGCTTCCTTCAGATCCATCGTCACGCATTGGCGGACGTCGGCGACTTGGCCGAGGGCGCTAATCAGCAGCGATGGAGGAATGGAAATCGTGGTCCGCTGGCCGTCGACTTCGTACGAGTACTCATTATTGAGGCTGTCTTTACCGCTGATAAACGGCGTCCCCAAAGCGACCGCCGCATCTTGGCAGCCAAGCGCCGCACGTACGAGCGAGCCAAGCGTTTCCGGCCGATCAGTATAGCCCCAGCAGAAGTTATCAAGGATCGCAATTCGCGATGGGTCAGCGCCGACCGCGACGCAGTTGCGAAGCGCTTCATCAATGCTGGCCAAAGCCATTTGATACGGATCAAAATCGCCGAGGCGTGGATTCATGCCGCAGCCCACAACAACGCCGCGGCGCGAGTTGAGCACGGGGCGAATGACGGCCGCATCGCTAGGGCCATCGTTGGCAACGCCGACCAGCGGCTTTACCACGCTGCCGGCTTGCACTTCGTGATCGTATTGGCGGATCACCCATTCCTTGCTGGCGATGTTGAGCGAGCCGAGCAACTTCTTCAGCGACTCGCCAGCATTGGCCGAAGCGGTTTGTTTGCTTCCCGGATCGCGAGTCAGTGGCTTTGCCGCTTGCGGCGTGTAGGTGGCCTCACGCGTGATGCGTGGACGCCCTTCGTGCAAGAATTCCATCGACATATCCGCGACGACTTGGTCGTGATACTTCAGCACAAGGCGCTGCGTCGGGACAAACCGGCCGATCACGGTCGCTTCGACGCTTTCCCCGGCAGCCAGCTTTTGCAGAGCGGGCCACTTGTCTTCGGGAACGCTCATCACCATCCGCTCTTGAGCTTCGCTGATCCAGATTTCCGTATAGGAGAGCCCTTCGTATTTCAGCGGGCACTTTTCGAGCCAGACTTCGGCCCCGATCTCGCCCCCCATTTCACCCACTGCGCTGGAGAAACCCCCTGCGCCGCAATCGGTGACGGCCGTGAAAAGTTCTGCATCGCGTGCGGCCAGCAACACATCGAGCACCATCTTTTCGGTGATCGCGTTGCCGATCTGCACCGCGCCGCCCGATTCTTTTTCGCTCTTGCTGGTCAGTTCGACGCTGCTGAAGGTCGCGCCGTGGATACCATCGCGTCCCGTACGGCCACCCATGGCAACAATCAGGTCACCAGGCTGCACTTCTTTGAAGCTCTTGTCGTGCGGGATCAAACCAACGTTGCCGCAATAGACCATCGGGTTGCCAACGTAGCGGGGATCAAAATAGATCGCGCCGTTGACCGTTGGAATACCCATGCGATTGCCGTAATCGCGAACGCCTGCCACCACGCCGCGCATAATCCGGCGAGGATGCAAAACGCCGGGTGGAAGTTCTTCCACAGGCATATCTGGCGGAGCAAAGCAAAACACATCGGTATTGCAGATCGGCTTGGCTCCCATGCCAGTACCAAGCGTATCACGAATCACACCGCCGACGCCGGTGTTGGCTCCGCCGTACGGTTCAATGGCGCTGGGGCGATTGTGCGTTTCGACTTTGAACGCAACATGGAATTGATCGTCGAACTTGACGATGCCTGCGTTATCGCGGAAGACGCTCACGCACCAATCGTTCTCACCCAAGGTTTTGCGGATCGTTTGCGTCGCAGCAAAGATCGTTTCCTTGAGCATGTTCTTGAATTGGCGTTCACCCTTTTCGTCGACGTAGCGAATCTGGCCAGCCAAGGTTTTGTGGCTGCAGTGTTCGCTCCAAGTCTGGGCGACCGATTCCAGTTCTGCATCCGTAGGATCACGCTGCAGATCACGGAAGTGCTGCGCCACGGTTTGCATCTCGACCAGCGTCAGGCTAAGCGTCCGCGCCTTGCTAAGCTTAACCAGCGCCTCATCGCTCAGCTCGCGAATCGGAACGATCTCCAACTGGAACTTGTAAGGGGAGCCGAGTTGGATATGGTCGAAGGTGAGCGGGCCATTCACCACGCGCTCAATCGAGTCGTTGGCGAGCAGCTTGGTTGTGAGCAGCTTGAGCCGATCGGCGGGCAGCGTTTCAATCCAATATTTACGCAGCGTGCATACCGCTTCGGGAACGATCCCAAAGTCGGCCATCGCATTTTTGGCGCTGTCGGCGACTTGGTCGGTCACGCCCGGACGTGGCAACACATGCACCAACTGGCCAGCTTGCTGCTTCACAAACTCGGGAGCCTTTTGAAGTGCCGCATCACCCACGCGGGCAACAATCACTCGCTCCACTACCACATCCGCGAGCAGCCGATGGGCCAGCGTCTGGATCTGATCGGCCGAGATTTCTCCCTGTACCAAAAAGCCACGGGCCGCCGAAAGCGAAACTTGCCCCAGACCCAAATCGGCCGCCTGATGGATCGTATCCCGGCCAAGAATGTCGGGTTCGCCAGCAGCCGGGTAAACGTCAATTTCCCACAGAGTCACGGGTCGTTTTTCCTTGGCGTAAAAGCCGAGATAATTGGGCCTGATCGCCCGATTCTAGCGCAGCACGAAATGAGGAAATCACTTTCTCAAAATGCGTAAGCGCCAGCAAGGTATGCGACCGATTCTCTGAGAGAATCTGCCGCCACAATTCAATGTCTCCCGCTGCAATACGGGTACTATCCAGCCATCCACCGGCAACTAACGGCAGGGCATCCGCCGGTGTGCTCCCCGCGAGGGCCGCAGCAACTAAATGCGGAACATGGCTCGCAAAAGCAACAAGTTCATCGTGCCGGTCCGCTGGCAGGGTAATCGTCCGCGCTCCCAGCGATTGCCAAAAGGCTTCTACCCGAGATTGGGCGTCCGCTGGCGTCTCGTCCGAGGGGGTCACAATGACCGCTTTGTTGACGAATAAGTCTTCTTTGGCAAACAGGACGCCGGTCTTTTCGCTGCCGGCCATCGGGTGGCTCCCCACGAATGTGGCCCAAAGCCCTTTCCCATCCGCCAGCACCTTGTCCGCGCCGGCCACAATGGTTCCCTTGGTACTGCCGACGTCCGTAATGATCGTCCCTTTGCGGCAAGCCTTGGCGATCGCCTCGACCTGGGAAACAACCGTCTCTACGGGTGTGCAGATGATGACCAAATCAGCATCAGCCACCCCTTGCGCCAAATCGGTGGTGATCTCTGTCACCGCGCGGCGATTCTCCGCCTCGATCAGCTTGGCCTCGTTTCGGCCAATCCCAATGATACGCCGAGCCAGTTGACGCTTTTGCAGCGCCAGGCCAATGGAGCCTCCCAGCAATCCCACGCCAACGATAGCAACGGTAGAAAAAACCATGCGAATATCTTACCGAATTCAGGCCCTCACGTGGACGACGGGCCCCCTGGATTTACACCCTATCCAACCGCCACCGAAGCCGTTTTCCAGCGAGGGCCATACCGATAACAAAGCCCCGCAAAAATCAGCCCCCCGCCTACCATCGTCCACCAGGCCGGAACCTCGCCGTGGGCTAAAAAGGCCCAAACCGGCACCAAGACGGGCTCCAAAAGCGCGATCCCGGCGGCCTCATGCCCCGGCAAGGTACGCAGCGCCCGCGTGAACAACACATAAGGCAAACCAAGCTGCAAAATGCCGAACCCCGCCAGTAGCAGAAATTGGTACCCACTCGGCCAATGCTCCCCCTTTTGCAAACTGAGGATCACATAAGGAGAAAGGGCGATCACCGTCACAATGTGGTTCACCGCTTGAATCCAAGCCGACTCATACCCGCGCAGCGCCCGCAAACAGAGCACCACGACGGCGTACATCATCCCCGAAAGCAAACCCCACAGCGCTGCTTCCGCTTGCTGGGTTGGCGTGAACTCGCCTGTGGTGCGATCACTAGGAAAGAGCCCCATTTCAAAGCCTAAAATCAGGCCAATTCCTAGGGCAGCCGCCCCGATCATCCACCAATCGTGCTTCGTCGCCCGTTCTCCTAAAAAGAACACGCCCACCAACAGCACCCAGACAGGGGCAATGTTCTGCAGCCAAATCGCATTCGCGGCCGTCCCTTGAGAAAGGGCCATCAGATACGAGAAGTTCAGCGTGGCATACGCCAAGGCACAGGGAATCATAAGCCACGCAAATCGCGGCCGACGAACCAGCGGAACAATCACAAAGCACGCAAAAAGCGCTCGCCAAAACGCCAGCAATGGCCCCGGCCAGCCTTTGAAGGCCTGCGACTTGGCAAAGAAACCGCTGCTGCTCCACATCACTGCGGCCAACAATACCAGCAAGCGCCCCCGAACCAATCGCGCCTTTTCCAAAGCGAAATCACCATCGCCGCTCGGCTTCGCTTCTGGACTTATGTCTGGCATCGATGATCCCTTGATTTCGTTCACACCTTTGCCGTTTTGCAGGGGGCAAATCGCGGCGACTTCTGCCGCTGAGAGCGACCCATTGTATGACAACCCGCTCTGAATAGGCGGGCCATAAGACGCAACTCTACCCAGGCACCCCAAACCCCTCCTCCTTCCAGAGCATGTCCCACACAAGCAATAAAGAAACAATCTACGCCACAAGGCTATATTTTATGGTTGCTTATGCAAAATTAGCCCTATAGACTGCCAGAGAATCGCACGTGGATGGGACGGCCTAAAACGCTGTCCCCCTCTGACTCACATCCATTTTCCCGCCTGCAAAGTAAGGAGTCGCAATCGATGAACCTGCCTCTTGCTGTTCGATGGAACGCTGGCATTCCTCGCACTGGAATGCCCCCTTGGGTTGCCTGCATCATGGCCGTCGCGCTGTGCATGCTCCCGTCGTCGCTGCGTGCTGCTGACGAAGCAGTCTCACCACTAGGCTCCATGGAGTACATCTACTGGGGATTAGGAGTAGTAGCATCGATCGCTGCTCTGATCCAAGCTTGGGTTTTCTATAAGCAGATGCTGGCCAGCGATGTCGGCACGCCGCGCATGGTGGAAATTGCCGGCTATGTGCGAACAGGTGCTGCCGCCTACTTGCGACAACAATACAAGGTTGTCTTTATCTTCTTTGTGGTCATCGCCATCCTGCTCGCCATACAGGCGTATGTTCTCAAGGTGCAAAACGAATTCGTGCCGTTTGCATTTTTGACCGGTGGTTTGTTTAGCGGTCTAGCCGGCTTCTTCGGCATGCAAACCGCAACGCAGGCCAGCAATCGTACGGCAGCGGCGGCGCAGAAGTCATTAAACCAAGGCCTACAAGTTGCCTTCCGCTCGGGCGCCGTGATGGGCCTGGTTGTTGTGGGACTGGGCCTATTAGACATCAGCATTTGGTACGCCGTCTTACGTTTCTTTGTCTACGGCAACGACCTGAGCACCATCACGGTGGTCATGCTCTGCTTTGGGATGGGCGCTAGTAGCCAAGCCCTTTTCGCACGCGTGGGTGGCGGTATCTTTACCAAGGCTGCTGACGTCGGCGCCGACCTTGTGGGTAAGGTCGAAGCCGGCATTCCAGAAGATGATGCCCGCAACCCTGCAACGATCGCCGACAACGTCGGTGACAACGTCGGTGACGTGGCTGGTATGGGTGCCGACCTTTACGAGTCGTACTGCGGTTCGATCTTGGCCACCGCAGCCTTGGGTGTGGCGGCGTTCCTTGATCAACCCGACATGCAACTTCGCGCCCTCCTTTTGCCAATGGCGATTAGTGCCGCGGGTATTTTTCTTTCTATCATCGGCATGTACCTCATTCGCACCGATGAAAACTCCAGCCAAAAGAACCTGCTGGCTGCTTTGGCGACCGGCATCAATGCCGCAACCGCTTTAGTACTGGTTGCTACATTTGGCCTGACATACTTAATGCTGCCCGGATACTTTGGTGTTTCGGGAAGCGTGGTCGTCGGACTCGTTGCTGGCTGGCTGATTGGTAAATACACCGAATGGGCCACCAGCGACGAATATCCCATGACCAAAGAAGTGGCCGCTCAGGCTCAAACGGGTCCCGCCACGGTCATCATCGCAGGCATTGCAGCAGGCATGTACAGCACGTGGTTCCCTGTGGTTGTCGTTTGCATCGGCACGCTAATGTCATTCGGGTTTGCCACAAGCTGGGTCTTTGGCGACGCCGATGTTTTCGCGCTCGGTCTGTATGGCGTGGGTATCGCTGCGGTCGGCATGCTTAGCACGCTTGGCATTACACTGGCGACCGATGCCTACGGCCCAATTGCAGACAATGCAGGGGGCAATGCAGAACTTTCGCACCTAGGCCCCGAAGTTCGCAAGCGTACCGATGCGCTCGATAGCTTGGGCAACACAACCGCTGCCACCGGCAAGGGCTTTGCCATCGGTTCCGCCGCACTCACGGCACTCGCGCTGCTTGCCGCCTATGTTGAAGAAGTCCGCGTCGGTTTTGAACGCTGGGGCCGCGATCCGCAGCTCATTACCGCCACGGCCGTCGATGGCCTGTACAAGATCAACGATGGCTTTATCGTTAACAAAGTCGGCGATGACGCCAAGAAGTGGTCGATGTTTTTGGTCACTCCTAGTGAAGCCCGCAGCCCCCTTTGGAAAAGTCATGCCAAGGTGGTCGCTGGCAGCGCTAAGCCACTTGAAAACGTGGTGCTCGAGGCCGACCCCAACACCACCAAGCGAAGCACGTTGGCCCTCACGGGTGACAACGACAAAAAGGATAGCATTCGCATCATCGAACTGCGAACCGCCACCCTGCCCGACTTTGCGACCTACTACGATGCATCGCTGATGAATCCCAAAGCAATGGTCGGCATGTTCCTCGGAAGCATGGCCGTGTTTGTCTTTTGTGCCATGACGATGCAGGCGGTTGGCCGTGCGGCACGTGGCATGGTGGAAGAAGTGCGGCGCCAATTCCATGAAAACCCCGGCATCATGCTGGGAACTTCGATCCCGGATTATGCTCGACCTGTGGAAATCAGTACCATCGCTGCCCAGAAGGAAATGATCCTGCCATCGCTGCTGGGACTGGTAACGCCCTTGGTGGTTGGCATGCTACTAGGCGTTAGCGGAGTGCTGGGACTGCTCGTCGGCTGTCTTTCAACCGGCTTCTGTGTGGCCGTTTTCATGGCCAATGCTGGTGGAAGCTGGGACAATGCCAAGAAGCATATCGAAGCCGGCAACTATGGTGGCAAGGGAACCAATGCCCACAAGGCCGCTGTCGTGGGCGATACCGTCGGTGATCCCTTCAAGGATACCAGCGGTCCAAGCCTCAACATCCTCATCAAACTGATGAGCATGGTCAGCGTGGTAGTGGCGGGCATGGTCGTTCGCTACAGCCTAGCTGCTCTAGGGATTTTCTAGTGTGATCGAAGATAAGTTAGGACTCTCCGAAGAGATGCTTCGGAGAGTTGAGCAACCACGACAACCTATCAGAGTTGCACGTCCAACCCTACAAGTATCTGGTAGAGGCTTCTGCGGTTAGAACCTCTTTGCTCTTTGACCACGACAAGCAATCGCGACGATGCTAACATCGAGGGGCCTTATTGCTCGTCGCCACCCACGCTTTTCACCGTGCGATCCAGAAGCATATTTTGAGCCCAGAACAAGCACAGTCTTATGTACACACAACAGATTGAACGAGCCAAGAGATATTACGCACGATTTGAGAGAATCAATGACGGCATAGTAGATGGCGGATTGACTTCAGATGAACACATCGATGATATGCATGCGTTTTTCAATGCGTGCTACCACATTAAGGACTATTTAATTAACGACCCGACTTTCACAAAATTTACCAAGCAGCAAATAGAGAATCATATTAATGCAACCTTTGCCTTACAACTATGTGCCGATATCTGCAATGGCCTAAAGCACATGAAGCTAACTCATGCTCGAAGCGGCAATGCACCTAGCTTTGGAAAAAGAACGTTTAACGTTAGCTTTGAAGACAACTTTGCAGAAGGAACATCTCGGCAATCACTAGCGATTAAACTGGAAATTGTGCACAACGGCACTTCATACGATGCGTTTTCAGTCGCCACTGATGCAATGTCAGCGTGGGATAAATTTTTATAACAGAAGCTTTTGACAGTCGCCAACATTCTGTACTAGAACAAGTATTTCACAACCAATAAGTTCATTGACTTGACGAGCAAGGGAACTCAATCATCCAAGTTCTAGCTCAAAATCTTCGCAACTAAAGTGCCCGCATTTACGATAGAAATCTTATGACTTAGCAGTTGCTGATTTCACCCAGTTTTCGGAGCTGTGCCGAAGAGTTCGACGAAGAGGGAGAGGGGTGCGGAGGGCTTTTGTTGTAAGCGGACTTCGATGCGGGCGCCGAAGGTTTCTGCCAAGGTGATTTTGATCGTGGCATCGGGCGCTTCGGGAGAGAGATCGCCGCTGACTTCGCATTGAAGCTCGGGGATGGACTCAAGCACGGGGCAGAAGCTGACGTGCAGGATCACAAGCGGATCGCCGGCGGCAAAGTCGGCCCGCAAAATGCCGTGGAGCGTTTCTTGCTGGGACTCTTCATCGCGCTGGCGGGTCCAGCGCTGGTAGAGGCTGGCGGCTTCTTCGGCGAATTCGTCTGATGAAGACTCGTCATCGAATTCGAGGGACAATTTCGGGGATTTTGGCAGCTCCGCGAGTGGTGAATCTCGAAATTCATCCTCGAGAAGGGACGATGCGAGAGGAGGAAGTTCGCTGGCTGGCAAAACTTTGTCGGTCGCACGGCCAAAATTGCCAACGAGATAGCCCCAGAAGGCCCCTTCGCTGAGCAGGATGACACCTAGGCCTGCAAGTAAGGGAATACGGCTGACTTCGCCTTCGGAAAGGAGAAGGAACAGGCCCAGGAGCGACGCGCCGGGGGTGAGAAGCTCCCAAAAGGTAGAGGTTAAGGGAACCCAGGCGAGACGAACCAAGCGGAGGATGAGAACCAGCAAAAGCCCGCAGCAGGCAGCGGAAAAAAGGAGGAGGCCGGCCGAAGTGGCCGCATGTCCTGCGGGAAAAAAGCGTTCGAGCAGCGATGTGCCAAGGCTGAAGCGGATGGCCGTGGCGAGAAGGAAGAGAGTGGCGAGCGTGCCGGTTCCGAGCCACCAAATCGTGCGGCCCCAGGCCTGAACTTCAGGTGCTGCTTGCTGGGTTGCATCCGCTGACTTTTTCAGCAGGTGCCAAAGCCGCCACCCATTTGGTGTCATGCACGCTCCTTCTGGTTGCAACGTTTTGGAGCCAAGTATTGGCCTGTCCCCAAACGAATTTTGCGAAGTAGCTAGTCTTCTTAGGAAGACTGGCTGTTCATCGTGGCATACCCTCTTTCCACGACGCGGGCCTTGCTCCACGTGAAGCAAGGCCCACTATTTTACGATCATTTACTGACGAGCCGCTAGTCTTACAGACCAGCAGCAGCCTTCAGCTTGGCAGCCAAGTCTGTCTTTTCCCAGCTGAACTCAGGTTCGCTGCGGCCAAAGTGACCACCGGCGGCCGTCTTGCGATAGATCGGGCGACGCAGGTCGAGGTGCTTGATGATACCGCTTGGCGTCAGCGGGAAGACTTGGCGAACGAGTTCGCAAATCTTGCTGTCGGCTACCTTGCCGGTGCCAAACGTATCGACGTGCACGCTGACGGGTTCGCTAACGCCAATCGCGTAGGCGAGCTGAACTTCGCATTGCTTGGCCAGGCCAGCAGCAACGATGTTCTTGGCAACGTAGCGAGCCATGTAAGCAGCGCTGCGATCCACCTTCGTTGGATCTTTACCGCTGAATGCACCACCACCGTGACGACCCCAGCCACCGTAGGTATCAACGATGATCTTACGACCGGTCAGGCCGCAGTCACCGTGAGGACCACCAACGATGAATTGGCCGGTTGGGTTAATGTGGTACTTGATCTCCCCTTGGACTAGGTCCTTGGGCAGTTCAGGCTTGATGATCTTTTCGATGACGTAGTTCTTGATCTCTTCTTGCGAGACCGAAGGAGCATGCTGCGTCGAGACAACCACCGTGTCGATGCGAACAGCCTTTTGGCCATCATATTCCACCGTGACTTGGCTCTTGCTGTCGGGACGAAGCCAGTTGACTTCACCCTTTTGACGAGCTTCCGTCAGGCGATTCAAAATGCGATGCGACAACGCAATCGGCAGCGGCATCAACTCAGGGGTTTCGTCGGTGGCAAAGCCGAACATCAAACCTTGATCGCCAGCGCCGATATCCTTGCCTGCGTCAGCGTTGTCATTCACGCCCATCGCAATGTCAGGGCTTTGGCTGTGTAGACGAACTTCTACCTTGCAAGTTGCAGAGTCAAAACCAATGTCGTCGTGCGTATAGCCGACTTCCTTGATGACTTGGCGAGCAACCTTTTCAAAGTCGACCTTGGCGTTGGTGGTGATCTCACCTGCCAAACAGCAAAAATCGGTCGTAACAAGCGTTTCGCAAGCTACGCGGCTGTTCGGATCTTGGGCAAAGATCGCATCCAAAATTCCGTCCGAAATCTGATCCGCCAACTTGTCCGGATGACCCATGCTGACCGATTCACTCGTGAACAAAAACTTTCCGGCTGACACAGACTGTACTCCTCGAACAAGGGTGCCACGGCGATCCTTTGCGACCCGCAAGAGGCACCCGTTTGGCCCATCAAAACCGCATATTATAGGTCTTTTCCCGCGATGCGGACTAGGGGCGGGAAAAGACTCCGCAATCGAGTAGCCCCAAAGCCCAGCAAATCCCCTAAACCACCAGTGCAGCAGCAGTTACAGCCTGTTCGCAGCGTAACTCCTTCGCCTAGCCAGCACATAAGCTGGGTAGATTCGCCGCCAGAGTTTCCCTTTCACTGGCAATAAACTTGGCGGCATCTGCCGTATCGGAGCAGTGGTCGCGGCAGAAGGGGACGCCAATAATGCACCTCACGGCTTGCCGGCCGAGGGCTCCTTCCACTCACCGAGAATCGCCACCGCCATGCGCACCTTCTTGCTCGCTCTGTTTGGCTCCTTCTTCGGCCTGATGCTGGCCACCACGATCTGGGCCAGCTTGAAGGTCAGCATCCTCAACATTCCAGCAGCAGTTGGCGGGCACCCCTGGTTTATCGCCACACTGGTCGATACCTATCTGAGCTTTCTGACCATCTACGCCTGGGTTTGCTTTCGGGAGAAGTCGATCGCGGCCAAGATGCTTTGGCTTCTGCTGTTCCTGGTTTTAGGAACCATGGCCCACGCGACCTACATCTGCATCGCACTGGCACGCATGCCCAAGGATGATTGGCAAAGTTTCTTCCTGGGAAATCGAGCCGCTACATAAGTAAAGCCAGGAGAAATCCCCTGGCTTTACGATGGTTGTTTCAGCAAACACACCAGCAAATTCAGACTACGTGCTGGCGGTTCCTGCGGGAGCAGGAGCCAAGGCAGGAAAGCGATCTTGCAAGGCCTGCACGGTCATCCCTTCATGCTCAAGTGCTTCCATCGCCTTGATCGCAGCTTCGGCAGCTTGGATCGTCGTGATGCAAGGGATGCCAGCCTGAACCGCAGCGGCCCGGATGCGACCTTCATCGGTTCGAGCACCCTTGCCACTTGGCGTGTTCAGCACCAGCGTGATCTTGCCATCATTCATGTGGTCAAGCAAGTTCGGACGCCCTTCGGCAATCTTCTTCACACGCTGAACAGAAATCCCCGCTGCCTCCGCACGATCTGCCGTGCCATCGGTCGCGAGGATCGAATGCCCCAGCGCCACCAGTCGCCGACAAAGATCCCCAACCACTTCTTTGTGACGTGCAGAAACACTCACAAAGATCTGGCTTGGCTTCTTGGGAAGCACGGTTCCAGCGGCCAATTGCCCCTTGGCAAAGGCGATGCTGAAACGCTCGCTGATTCCCATCACTTCGCCCGTGCTGCGCATTTCGGGGCCGAGGACGATGTCTACGCCGGCAAACTTGCGGAACGGGAAGACGCTCTCCTTCACGCTAACATGCGAAGGAATCGGCTCGCGATCCAAACCCAACTCAGGCAGCTTCATCCCTGCCATCACCTTGGCAGCAATCTTCGCCACAGGAACGCCCGTCGCCTTCGCGACAAACGGCACGGTACGGCTGGCGCGAGGATTCACCTCCAGCACATACACCTGCATCCGTCCCTCTTCCTTCTTCACGGCAAACTGCACATTCATAAGGCCAATCACGCGCAAATGCTTGGCCATGGCGTGTGTGGCTTCGCGAATCTCTTGCACCACAGGACCAGGCAAGCTGTAGGGCGGAATCGCACAGGCCGAGTCACCCGAGTGAACCCCTGCCTCTTCGATATGCTCCATGATCCCCATCACGACGACGTTTTCGCCATCGCTGATGCAGTCGACATCGACTTCCGTCGCATCTTCCAGGAAGCGATCGATCAGCACCGGCTGACCTTGCGCGACCACAAACGCTTCGAGCACAAAGCGTTCAAACTGTGATTGGTCGTAGCAAATCTCCATTGCCCGGCCACCCAGCACAAAGCTAGGACGCACAAGCGAAGGGAAGCCAATCTTGGCCGCTTCGGTGCGAGCTTGATTCATCGTACGAGCAATGCCGTTGGCTGGCTGCTTTAGCCCCAGACGAGTCAGAATCGCGGCAAACTTTTCGCGATCTTCGGCCGCTTCAATCGTTTCCACGCTGGTACCAATGATCGGCACACCAGCATTCGACAAGGCGCGGGCCAAATTCAGCGGCGTTTGGCCACCAAACTGCACAATCACACCGTCGGGCTGAATGCGATCATGAATGTTCAGCACATCTTCCGTCGTCAGCGGCTCAAAGAAGAGCAAATCGCTGGTGTCATAGTCCGTGCTGACCGTTTCAGGATTGCTGTTGACCATCACCGACTGAATGCCCATCTCACGCAGAGCATAGCTTGCATGGCAGCAGCAATAGTCAAACTCAATACCTTGGCCAATCCGGTTAGGACCGCCACCCAAGATCATCACCCGTTGTTGACCAGGCAGCTTGGCAGGCGTCTCATCTTCGTCTTCGTACGTACTGTAGTAATAAGGAGTGTAGGCCTCAAACTCAGCGGCACAGGTATCGACCGACTTGTACGTCGGAATGATCCCGCGTCCTTTGCGATTCTCGCGTACATCCATCTCGCTCGTCTGCCACAAAGTGGCCAATTGACGATCCGAGAAACCAGCTTGCTTTGCCTTGCGGAAGGTTGGGTTATCCACCAGGTTGATGTCACCCAGGCGACGCAGTTGGTCTTCCATCCGCACCAAGTCTTGCAGCTGGTCAAGGAACCACAGGTCGATCTTTGTGATCGCATAGATCTGTTCCACCGTCATGCCACTCTTGAGGGCATACCGTAGGTACCAAACACGATCAGCATTCGGCACCGACAGCTTGGCGCGAATCTCATCTTCTCCCGGCTGTTCCGTGGTTCCCCACTTGTCCTTGCCGTCGCATCCAAAGCCAAACGCGCCCACTTCAAGGCCACGCAGCGCCTTTTGGAACGACTCCTTAAACGTCCGGCCAATCGCCATCGTCTCGCCAACGCTCTTCATTTGCGTCATCAGCGTGGCATCGGCTTCGGGGAACTTCTCGAAAGCAAACCGTGGAATCTTGGTAACCACGTAGTCGATCGTTGGCTCAAAGCAGGCCTTCGTCTTGCGAGTAATATCGTTCGACAGCTCATGCAAACGATAGCCAACCGCCAACTTGGCAGCGATCTTGGCAATCGGGAAACCTGTCGCCTTGCTGGCAAGTGCCGAAGAGCGGCTCACACGTGGATTCATCTCAATCACGATCATCCGGCCCGTCTTGGGATGGATCGCAAACTGAATATTAGAACCACCAGTTTCCACGCCGATTTCACGAATGACGGCGAGGCTTGCATCGCGCATCCGCTGATATTCTTTGTCGGAAAGCGTCTGGGCAGGGGCAACCGTGATGCTGTCGCCGGTATGAACCCCCATCGGATCGAAGTTCTCGATCGAGCAGATGATCACGACATTGTCATCCATGTCGCGCATCACCTCCATCTCGTACTCTTTCCAACCGATGATGCTCTCTTCGATCAGCACTTCATGGATCGGCGATTGCTCCAGCCCGCGGCTAACTAGCAAGTCGAATTCTTCGCGGTTGTAAGCAATCGCGGAACCGCTGCCACCCATCGTAAAGCTGGGGCGAACCACAGTGGGCAGGCCGACATCTTCCAGCACGCGGCGCGCGTGCTCGACGGTCTTTACGGTCTCGCCGCGGCAAACCTCGAGGCCAATCTTGTCCATCGCTTGCTTGAACAGCTCGCGATCTTCGGCTTTGTTGATCACCGCAGCATTCGCGCCGATCATTTCGCAGTTGTACCTGGCCAGCACACCATGCTTTTCCAAGTCAATCGCGAGGTTCAAGCCGGTCTGGCCCCCCAGCGTCGGCAAGATCGCATCAGGACGTTCCTTCTCGATCACCTTCTCGACGATTTCCCACGTCAGAGGTTCGATGTAAGTGCGGTCAGCTGTACCAGGATCAGTCATGATCGTGGCAGGGTTGCTGTTGACCAGCACCACCTGATAGCCCTCTTCGCGCAGCGCCTTACAGGCTTGTGTACCCGAGTAGTCAAACTCGCAGGCTTGACCAATGATGATCGGGCCCGAACCAATCAGCAAAATACGCTTGATGTCTGTACGTTTTGGCACGGTTACAAAAACCTCATCCCATAGCGACCGGTGGTCATCTTCGCCCCAATGACCCAATTACCAACTTCGAACACGCGCGCGAAATCCCGGCTGTCTCCGGGCTGCGTGTAAAATTTCTCGACTTTAGCATCCTTTTCGCGCAGGTCGCAAGGGGCGCGTGATAGCACTTTCGCGGTCGTAACTTCCACAGATCCTTTCCACCAAACCCCTTACGGCAACGCTCGCTCCCTTAACCTCATTTTTAAATTTTCCCCACCTACCCCCTCCGTCAAAGAAATCGCTGCTTTCCCCAAAAACTCTGTTGACTCCCTATGTATCGCTGAACTATACATAGGATGTCGATACATTGGGCGTCAAAATCGTTAGCCGCAGCCTAATTCTCCCTGTTCTATTCCAAGGCGATTGCCACCATGACAGGTCGTTTTCAACGCGAACTCCTCCGCGGGACGCTGGAACTGATGGTGCTCAGCTCGCTTGCCCACGGCAAGAAGTACGGCTACCTCATTCAGCGCCAACTGCGTGAGAGCAGTAACTCTCGCGTCGATTTGCCCGCCGGCACGCTCTATCCCATTCTCCACCGCCTCGAAGAAGAGAAGTGGATCAAAAGCGACTGGGACGATGACTCTGGTCGCAAACGCAAGTGGTACGAGATCACTGCCGCAGGACTGACCCAGTTAAAGGTCGAAGCCAATGAATGGCAGTCGTATGCAAACTACATCCAAGGGTTGCTGGCGATTGCGATCCCCAGCACCAAGCCCGCTTAGTCATATCGTGCACTAGGACTTGCTCTACTCGCTTCCAACATTTGTAGACCCCAACATGTCCCAGCAAGAATTCGACAATTATCTAAATCTACTGTCGAGCATGCTTCGGCTGAATCGCAAACAGCGAGCCGCCATCGCCGACGAGTTCCGTTCTCATCTTGAAGATCGCCTGGAAGATCTTCTCGCTCGTGGAATCTCACGAGACCAGGCGATTGAAATGGCCCTCTCGGAGTTTGGCGACGCCGCCGGACTTGCGGGAGAACTCTCCGTCGTTTCTTCGATTCGCAGAAAGAGGTGGATCATGCGTGTTTCCGCGTTGTCTATGGCAGCCTGTGTCCTGCTGGGACTTGGCTTATTGTCCTTCTGGCCCGATGCCCGCCAAGCGGTCGCGCCGGCAAGAGCCATCGCACAAGGAGGCGGCGAGGCGACACCTGCACCACCGGTCGTCCCTGCGAATAAACCTGCGTTGAGCCTAGAAAAACAGATTGAGGCCGAGATCAACGAATCCCTCAACAAGCGAATCGATCTCGAGTTTGAAAATATTCCACTGAAAGATGTCCTCGCAAAACTCAGCGAGCAAACGGACTTGCAGTTTTATATAGATACGACTGCTTTGAAGGATTCGGGCGTTGAACCTGAATTGCCCATCTCGATTCAGCTCAAACAGATCTCCACACGAAGTGCGTTAAAGCTGATTTTGAGTGGCAATCAACTAACGTACATTCCCGATGATGGTTTCATCAAAGTCACGACCTTGGATAAGGCGGATAGCCAGATTACGGTTCGCGTCTATAACTGTCGCGATATTCTGTTCTCTCACCAGCACTTCTTTGGTGCCCTGGCTAATTCTGGCGGAGCCATTGGCACCTACGAATACTCCACGCATGCCACCGGAATTCCACCAGGAATGAGTGGCGGGATGATGGGCGGCGGCATGGGGGGAGGCGGCAATGGCTTTTTTGGCATCAACGATGAGGTCACCTCGGGCCCTCAAGCGGCCCTTCCGCAAATGGGCGGCATGGGAGGCGGAGGTGCCGGCGCAATGCCAGGAAGCATGCCTGGAATGGGAGGCGGACTAGGCACACCACAACCACCTGCAACAGCGCCAACTACCACGCATCAACGCCGTGCCCGTCAACTAATGTCGCTAATCACCACAACCGTCAGCCCCGATTCGTGGAGTGAAGTGGGTGGTTCCGGTGCAATTGCTGAGTTCGATGGCCTCTTAGTCGTAACGCAGACCGCTGCCGTTCATCTAGGCGTAGAAAACGTGCTGACCATGCTGCGAGAATCGGCCTCTAAGTCGAACGAGGGTATGGACTTCTACCACCCCTCTTCCCAAATACCGGGTACACCCGGCATGCCTGGCATGGGCCCACCTAGCCTGACGCCTGGAGGCGGACCACCACCTGTATACCCACCCGGAACCTCAGGATTTCCCGGATCATATAATTCTCCGCCGCGCACTGACAGCGGCTACGAGCCCCCTCGAGGTCTTGTACCAGACCCGAACAACGCCGTTCCTCCAGGCTCTTCCTTTGGCGTGCCAGGACCTGGTGCGTCGCCAGTGCCGGGAACAATCTATCCACCCAGCAATGACCAGAGACCCAAAAGCTCCGTACCGGCACCTTCCAATGTGCCATTTAGCAGTCCTGGTAAAAAGAACTAAGCTCGACTAGTACAAACAACAAAAAAGGAGCATTGCCAACTTGGCTATGCTCCTTTTATTTTTGTCAGTCTGTTCGTAGACAGCCACGCACAATTCACAACCTTAGTCCCACCACCATTGGCTCTTCTCAAGCTTTTCCAGCGTGACCGATGAGCGAACGCCCGACACCTTCGCATCGACCTTCACGTTGTGCTTTTCCAAAGCCTTCGTAGGGAACATCACCACGCCACCACCAACCGGCGTCATCAGGGTCGAACCCTTGAATACCGCTGTGCAAGCGGTCTCGACGGTCTTCGGGGTTTCATAGACTTCAACGGCGAACTTCTCTTCGTCGCCAAAGACTTCCATGTTCCATTCAGCCTTCGTCGCGAAGTCTTGCTCTTGGATGTGAGCAGCGGCAATCGCCATGTCCATCAGGTTACGCAGTTGAGCGTAAACAGGAACCTTCTGGGCTAAAGCTGGATAGTTGTTTGTGAACCCTTGGCAGAACAGTTCGCTCGCACGGCTTCCCGTGTTGCCAACATTGGCACGGGTGCCATCCGCTTGAACGCGTTCCCCTTCGCCAATCAGCTTCACGCCCTCGCCAACCAGTTCCATGGCCAAACCATCGTCGCTCATCGAGACGCAGTCATAGTTCGGTTCAAAGAACCAGCGTTGAAGAGCATTCCGCGACACCGAAGCGGGCGAAGCCTTCGAGACGTAGCTGGCGATCTTGACTGGTGGGGTCTCGATCCCAATCCCAATCAGCTTCATCCGGTAGTCAGCTTCGACAAGCACTTGGGCGAAGTGTGTATCAGGAGAAATCCCCTGAACCGTCACTTTTTGCAGGCCCAAACGCTCTTTGAGGTTTTCGACAATCGTGCCAGCATCATTAGGCGATACGCGCCCCGAGATGCTGACCAAGTACTGCTGCATGTTCGCCAGACCTTCGCTCGTCGGATCGATCGAGCAGCCAATCTGGGCCGTTGGGTCACCACCTGCCTTGAAGGCACGTAGAGCAACAACCAGATCTTGCAGTTCCAGTACAGCTCGGCCCGAGTCCACACCGATGCAACGCCCCGAAGCGTCCAAGGCGTAAGCCTCTGCAGGACCTGCGATCACAACATCCTTCGTGTCAGGATAGAAGAAGACATATTGCAAGCGAGTCAAACCCGCCAAGTACTTCACTTCGTCAGGCAGCGGTTGACCCTTCTCTAGCGAAGCAGCTACGGCTGCTTCGAGGCGATTCAGCGATACCTTGCGAAGTTCGCTCCCCTTGGCCAAGTCGCCAGGCAAACGGCTCTTCACCTCCGTACGCCACTTCTTCACCAGGCCCGGGTTGTTCACGCCGAACTGCTTTACCCGCAGAATGCCCTCAGGGCTGATCACAACACCAGCAGCTTGTACGCCACCACCGCCACCGTTGTTGTTATTGTTGTTCTGATTGTTGGAGTTATTGGTGTTGCCACCATTATTGTTCTGGCCGAACACAGCATTGCAGGGTGCCATGCATACCAACAAACACAGGAACCACTTCACGTACATTCGCATCGCCATTGTTTCCTTTAGAAACGCACCGCTGCCCCTGGTGCCCAGATCTCAACCGCCTGAAAACCGCCCGGCCGCTTAAGTCACTTAAAGAAGTCGCCTGAAATGACTCCGCCGACGAAGAACTCGCCTAGCGAATAACGGCACCATCCCCGCCGCATTTGTCGGCGCAGTGGTCAACTTTCCGTCCGCTGACTCTAATTGTAAGCTTACAACCTTGCAATAAAGTTAGAATTCCAGCCAGCCAAAAAGATTACTTTCGTAAGGCAGCCGGATATGGCAATCGTTTTTTGCCCTCCAAGCTCACACCACACCCCCTGCAAATACTAGCCTGCCAAGGTGTCCGTCGGCAGCCGTTTTGCGATCCCTGGTTATCCATGCGCAAAAAAAGGAGCATGACCAAACGGCCACGCTCCTTCGTTAATCACAATTTGCATGATCTCAGCGACGTTTTCGGCCGCTAAGATTCACAGCCTTAGTCCCACCACCATTGGCTCTTCTCAAGCTTTTCTAGCGTGACCGATGTGCGAACTTCCGACACCTTCGCATCAACCTTTACGTTGTGCTTTTCCAAAGCCTTCGTAGGGAACATCACCACGCCACCACCAACCGGCGTCATCAGGGTCGAACCCTTGAATACCGCTGTGCAAGCGGTCTCGACGGTCTTCGGGGTTTCATAGACTTCAACGGCGAACTTCTCTTCGTCGCCAAAGACTTCCATGTTCCATTCAGCCTTCGTCGCGAAGTCTTGCTCTTGGATGTGAGCAGCGGCAATCGCCATGTCCATCAGGTTACGCAGTTGAGCGTAAACAGGAACCTTCTGGGCTAAAGCTGGATAGTTGTTTGTGAACCCTTGGCAGAACAGTTCGCTCGCACGGCTTCCCGTGTTGCCAACATTGGCACGGGTGCCATCCGCTTGAACGCGTTCCCCTTCGCCAATCAGCTTCACGCCCTCGCCAACCAGTTCCATGGCCAAACCATCGTCGCTCATCGAGACGCAGTCATAGTTCGGTTCAAAGAACCAGCGTTGAAGAGCATTCCGCGACACCGAAGCGGGCGAAGCCTTCGAGACGTAGCTGGCGATCTTGACTGGTGGGGTCTCGATCCCAATCCCAATCAGCTTCATCCGGTAGTCAGCTTCGACAAGCACTTGGGCGAAGTGTGTATCAGGAGAAATCCCCTGAACCGTCACTTTTTGCAGGCCCAAACGCTCTTTGAGGTTTTCGACAATCGTGCCAGCATCATTAGGCGATACGCGCCCCGAGATGCTGACCAAGTACTGCTGCATGTTCGCCAGACCTTCGCTCGTCGGATCGATCGAGCAGCCAATCTGGGCCGTTGGGTCACCACCTGCCTTGAAGGCACGTAGAGCAACAACCAGATCTTGCAGTTCCAGTACAGCTCGGCCCGAGTCCACACCGATGCAACGCCCCGAAGCGTCCAAGGCGTAAGCCTCTGCAGGACCTGCGATCACAACATCCTTCGTGTCAGGATAGAAGAAGACATATTGCAAGCGAGTCAAACCCGCCAAGTACTTCACTTCGTCAGGCAGCGGTTGACCCTTCTCTAGCGAAGCAGCTACGGCTGCTTCGAGGCGATTCAGCGATACCTTGCGAAGTTCGCTCCCCTTGGCCAAGTCGCCAGGCAAACGGCTCTTCACCTCCGTACGCCACTTCTTCACCAGGCCCGGGTTGTTCACGCCGAACTGCTTTACCCGCAGAATGCCCTCAGGGCTGATCACAACACCAGCAGCTTGAACGCCACCACGGTTATTGGTGTTGTTATTGTTGTTTTGATTGTTGGAGTTGTTGGTGTTGCCACCGTTGTTATTCTGGCCGTGCACCAGCGCACTGGGAATCAAGCAGGCAGCGACCAATGCAAACACAATCCGGCCCAAGCCTCGAAATCTCATAGTTTTTTCCTCGTTGGGCAAACAAGATTTGCCCGCACCTAGCACCAAGTTCCCCAGAAGCATCTCGACAACTTCAATGCTTTCGACAACCCACACAAACGCCAGACCGCCCCACAAAATTCCGTCACAAAAGCATTCTACGCATCGGCATTAGCGCAGCGACGCAATAAATGCCCTTTAAGTGTACCCCTCGAATCTAATCAGGGAGGCAATCAATTGCAACAAAACAGGATAAACAGGCAACTTGGAAAGCTTTCGTGCCTTTCATCGCCCCCATCCCAAACTGCCCAATATTACAAACACTTAACTTTACGATTTTTGTTTGACATTGACTCGATTCCTGCATTTTCCGTAGCCTGCACCCCACTAAGCCCTAGCCCAAAAGGCCGGGCCCAAACCCATCAGCCACTACGACCCCCACTTTCAGACGACTTCGCATGGCCACCCCTCGGCGGATCCTCATAACCCGGATGAGCGCTATTGGCGACAGCATCCTTACGCTGCCGGTTGCCTGCGCCTTACGCGATCACTTTCCGGACGCCTACATTGCCTGGGCAATTGAGCGCAAGTCGGCCTCGGTGGTCACAAATCACAAGGCCCTCAATAACGTCATCCTGCTAGATCGTGGCTGGTTTGGATCGCCACTCAAGATTTGGCAACTTCGTCGCCAACTACGGGCCGAACGCTTCGACACGGTCATCGACTGCCAAAGCGTGACAAAGTCCGCGCTGCTGGGATGGCTCAGTGGTGCCCCGCTGCGAATCGGTTGCAAAGGCCAATACGGTGCCGAGCTCAGTCCTTGGCTCAATAACCGACTGGTCCTACCGTCCCATCCGCACCTCACCGACCGCTCACTCGACCTGCTTGCGCCGCTAGGCATCACTGCTCCCAAGATCCGCTGGGACTTTCCCCTGGTCGATCAAGCCCGCGCCGATGTCGACCACTGGATAAAAGATGGCACCCTGCCCAAACAGTTTGCCATCATCAATCCGGGTGCTACCTGGGACTCCAAACTTTGGGAGATGGATCGCTTTGCCTCCGTCGCCAACTATGTTCAGCAAACCTACAACCTGCCCACCGTGGTTGTATGGGGTGGCGGCCGAGAGAAGGCCTGGGCAGAAGAAATCGTTGCAGGAGCACCCAAGGCCGCACAGCTTGCCCCGAATACGACGTTGCCACAACTGGCCGCTCTGATCCAGCGTGGTTCACTCTTCGTCAGCAGCGATACCGGCCCACTCCACATGGCCGTTGCTGTTGGTACCCCCAGCATCGGACTCTACGGCAGCACGCGCCCCGAAGATTGCGGCCCTTACGGCCAACCCCATATCGGACTTCAAAAGCGTTTCCACGCAGGCTCGCGTACGGAACGTCGCAATGCAGACAACTCCGCCATGCGTTTGATCGAAGTGGCCGATGTCACGCCGCACTGCGATCGCCTACTAGGAATCACCTCCTCCAAAACAGCCTCTACTGCCACGCCACGAATTGTCGCGGCCGCATAACCACTCACGTCCCTTTCGCTTTGCAGGATCAAGCCCATGTCACTTCTCGACTTCGAAGCCTTTCGCAACACCCCACTCGTTCGCGAACCTTTTGAGTACTTGATCATCCCGCAGTTTCTCAAGCCAGAGAACATCCCGGCCATCTCTGCCGACTATCCCAAGATCGGCCAAGGGGGCAGCTTTCCCCTCGGACATCTCAACTACGGTCCCGCGTTCGAAGAACTACGCCAAGAGCTGCAAGGCCCAGAAATGCAGCGTGCCTTCGAAGAGAAGTTCGATATCGACCTCTCTATGCGTCCGACAACCCTCACGGTTCGCGGGCGTTGCCGCATGAAGGATGGCAAGATCCATATCGACAGCCGCACCAAGCTGATCACGGTACTTCTCTATATGAACCAAAGCTGGGAAGCTCCCGGCGGTCGCTTGCGACTGCTCCGCTCGCAAAACGACATCAACGATGTCATCGCCGAAACGCCTCCCGCCCAAGGCACACTCGTCTGCTTTATGAATCGCACCAACGCCTGGCACGGACACCTTCCCTTCGAAGGAGATCGTCGCGTGCTGCAACTCAACTGGGTCACCGACCAAAGCGCCGTCGACAGCTCTGAACGCCGGCACGGCTGGTCCGCTTGGTTCAAGAATCTCTTGCCAAAGCGCTGGGCTGCCTAGCCACAAAACTTTGCTCGCTTAAACGACACGCATTTTTAAAGCCGAACTGCATAAGCAGCGTTTCGGCCTGCGCCACCACAGGCCAATCTGCATGAAGTGCTCAATGACCGAATTGTTCACATTCTGCGGATTCCGCGTGAATTCTCCCGGTGAAGAGCCGCTGCTACTGCCCCCCAGAAGCCTCGCGCAGTAAAATCAGTCGCTTCATCCCCGCCTCTCGCTGCGAGCTCCCCGTGACCGAATCCGAACCTCTACGTCTCGATCAATTCCTGAAGCTAAGCTCTATCGCCGAGACCGGCGGCCAAGCCAAGCTCTTGATCCAAGGGGGCCTCGTGAAGGTGAACGGCGTGGTAGAAACGCGCCGCCGTTGCAAGCTAAGCCTGGGCGACGTCGTCGAAGTCGGCGGCAAAAAGTCCAAGGTCGATCAGTCCTACATGCGATAGATCGCCTCGCCAATCCCTCACAAACTGGCGCTCTGCAGACACAGCAGAGCAGCGTCGTTTACACACCCGCGACCAGCTTTTCAAAATCGTCTTCGCTGATTACTTTCACTCCCAACTCCTGGGCCTTGGCCAGCTTGCTTCCCGCTTCCGCGCCGGCCACTAAAAACGCCGTCTTCTTGGAAACGCTTGACGAAGCCTTGCCCCCCATCTTTTCGATCAGCTTTTCAATCTCGTCACGCGTGTACTTCACCAGCGTTCCCGTTACCACAACGCTCTTTCCAGCAAGTTGGCTATCCGCCGGCGGAGCCTCTTTCGCTTCCGCAACCATGACGATCCCGGCCTGCTGCAAATCGGCAATGGTCTCTCGCCCAACGTCACTTTGCAAATACTCGTAAACGCTTTTCGCAATGATCTCGCCCACGTCGGAGACCTGCCCCAGCTCTTCACGGCTCGCGGCCATCAGCGCTTCGATCGTTTGAAAGCGATCGGCCAAAACCTGCGATACCCGCTGCCCCACATGCCGTATGGCCAGCGCATTGAGCAGTCGCGCAAGGCCTCGCCCCTTGCTGGCCTCTACACCTGCCACCAAATTGTCGGCCGACTTCTTCCCCATCCGCTCCAGCGTTAAAAGCTGCTCACTCGTCAGCCGATACAAGTCGCCATACCTGCGAACTAGTTTGCTGGCCACCAGCTGATCGACTAACTTATCCCCCAGCCCTTCAATATCCATCGCATTACGTGTTGCGAAGTAACGCAATCGCTCTTTCAGCTGTGCCGGACATTCCACATTGGGGCAGCGAATATAAACGCCCCCTTCATCCTTCACCAGCGCCGTTTGGCACTCCGGACATTGCGTCGGAAACTCAAACGCCTTCACATCGTCGCCGCGCAAGTGCTTCTCCACACGCACAATATGCGGAATGATCTTCCCCGCCTTTTCAACGACGACCACATCCCCCACGCGGACATCCTTACGAGCAATTTCGTCCGCATTATGCAGGCTCGCCCGACTCACAATCGTTCCCGCCAACTCCACAGGCTCTAGCTCGGCCACCGGCGTAATTGCCCCGGTTTTTCCTACCTGTACCGTGATCTCGTTCAGCTTCGTCGTTGCCTCGTACTTTTCCAACTTGTAGGCCACAACCCAGCGGGGACTTTTGGAGCGCGCTCCTAGCCGTTCGCGCTGATCAAACCGATTGACCTTCAGCACCAAGCCGTCTACTTCAAAATCCAGCTCGTGAAAGTTCTCAATCTGCAAGTTGCAATACGCAATCGCTGCATCTAGGTCATTAAAGCGCTTGGCATGTGGCGTCGGCACCAACCCTAGCCGCGCCACTTCTTCTAAAAACTCCGCATGCGTTTGCGAAGTGATCCCTTCACAGTAGCCAATCCCATGCACAAACACCTTCAGCCCGCGCTCAGCACATAGCCGGGGATCCAAAAGCCGTACGCTACCCGCCGCACAGTTCCGCGGATTCTTATACAACGCTTCGCCCGCCGCTTGTTGCCGCTCGTTCAGCTTCACCAGGTCGGCGTTCGTCATGTACACTTCGCCGCGCACTTCCAGCACCGGCGGTACATGCTCTCCCATCAATCGCAGCGGAACATCTTCAATCGTCCGCACATTATGCGTCACATCATCTCCGACCTGGCCATTGCCGCGCGTCACCGCCCGTGTCAAAACGCCATTCTCATACAAGATCGAGATCGCCACGCCATCGATCTTCAGCTCCACCACCCACTCAACCGTTTCCCCTTCCAAAGACTTCGCGGTTCGCGCCGCAAAGGCCCGCAGTTCTTCTTCGCTGTAGGTGTTTTCGATCGACAGCATCGGCACGCGATGCTCTACCTGCACCAAGTCCGAAACTGGCGCATCGCCGATTCGCTGCGTGGGACTATCCGGCGTGACAAATTCCGGATGGGCCACTTCAAGCCGCGTCAACTCTTCCAGTAGGCGGTCATATTCCAGGTCCGAAATTACCGGCGCAGCTTCCACGTAGTACTTGCGGTCATGCTCGCGAATCTCGTTTCGCAATGCCTCCACACGCTGCTGCACCTGGCCGTCCATCACATGCTCCCCCACGTTAAAACTTCGCTTCCGCCACCAACCTCAGGCCCCGCCACCAAAACGAACCCCGACTCTGAATAGTATACTAAAGTACACTTACCGGCCGGTCAACTTTTTTCGATTTTGGTCGGGTCTTCTGGGGGTTCTTTTTCCTGGACAGGTTCTTTGCCACCACTTCCCCCCTGCCACCAATCGTCGGTCCCAATGGCGGCAAAAGTGAACACCGTCAGAAGTCCCAGTTCCACCAGCAAAATAATTAGCCCTTTATCTTGCATCAGTTCCACCAGCGGATGCGAAGGCCCGGCACCGCGATCCCGCTGCTTCACGACAATCATCATCGCGTAAGCGCAAGCTGTCACGGCAAAAGCAGTTCCTGCAATCAAGAGCGCAATATAAAAAGGGTTCGTTCGTTCTTTTGCCATGGGTAAAGCTTTGTTTTCCAAAGATTAGCAACCGCCAAAGTCCCCTCGCGAAGGTCACATCACCCCCAGCAAGGTTCCCCTGCATTTTGTATCATACGGGATTCGATTGAGTACATCAGCGACCTCATTTTCCATCGGATTTGCCGTGTCGTCTCCCCGAATGATTCAGGTTCGCGGTGCCGAGGTTCACAACCTCCGTGGCGTCGATCTGGACATACCACTGGGAAGGCTGATCGCCTTTTGCGGCGTTAGCGGCAGCGGCAAAACCAGCCTCGCCCTCGACACGCTCTATGCTGAAGGCCAGCGCCGTTACGTCGAAAGCTTTTCACTCTATTCGCGTCAGTTTTTAGAGCGTCTGGAAAAGCCCGCCGTCGAGCGGATCGAAAACCTCCCCGCTGCGATTGCCGTCACCACCGACAGCGGCACTCGCACCAGCCGTTCCACCATTGCGACCGCCACCGAAACGGCCGACTACCTGCGCCTGCTGTACGCCCGCGGCGCCGATCTCGTCTGCCCTACCTGTCATACCAGCGTCACCCGGTTCAGCCCACAAACCGTTTTAGAAGTTCTCGGCACACTTCCAGCCGGGCTCAAACTGCAAGTTGGCTTCGCCCTTGTGCGCGATCCACTCGTTTCCTTAGAAGAGCAGCTCGCCCAGCTCAAAGCCTCCGGCTTTCTACGACTTACCTTCGACGGCAAAACGTTTGATCTCTCCGAACAATCCGACCTCCTGCGGCTGTTCCTCCCCTCACTAGACCAAGCAACTCAGGCCGATCCACGGTCTGCCTTAGTCATTGTCGATCGCCTTACCACGGGCCCTAGCCTTGGCTCGCGCGGACTCGACTCACTCGCCACTGCGTTTCGTCAACAAGGACACGCGATCCTTCTCCTAGAGGATTCCGCCGACTACTCACAAAATCCACAACTACCGGCTTGTATGCCGATCATGCTCGATGGCAAAGCCTGGCAACGCGTTGGCTTTTCCAGCCAACTTCGCTGCCTAGGTTGCAATCGGGAATTCACCCAGCCAGAACCAAAGCTCTTTAGCTTCAACAGCCCACTCGGCGCATGCCCCCGCTGTGAAGGGCTTGGCAGCTTGCTCGATCTCGACTGGGACCTGGTCTTTCCAGATTCCACTCGCACGCTTCAAACCCATGCCGTCGCGCCGTGGGAATCGTCCGCTTACAAAGAAGACTACGAAGCACTCCTTGCCATCGCTCCCCAACTTGGCCTGCCGGTTGATGTGCCCATCGCCGACTTCACACCACAGCAGCGTCAGCTTTTGCAGTTCGGCGATGCTGCGCTCGGCTGGAGTGGAATCGATGGTTTCTTCCAAGCCCTACAGCAGCAAAAACACAAGCTTCCGCAGCGCGCTTTTATCAGTCGCTACAAAAGCACGCGAATCTGCCCCGATTGCTTAGGGACGCGCCTCCAGTCTGAGCCCATGGCCTGGCTCCTGGGGGATAAAAACATTGCACAGCTTTCCTCCTGCTCCATCGATGACATCTATCAGCACCTCACGCACTTGCCGCTGGTCGATGCGCGCCGCCAAGGCTGCCTCACCTTGCTCAAGCAAGTACTTGCTCGGCTCAATTACCTTCGCCAAGTTGGCCTAGGATACTTGCCGCTCGATCGCCCCCTGCGCACGCTCAGCGGAGGCGAAGCCCAGCGTGTCGCCCTCACGTCGGCCTTGGGAAGCACGCTGGTTAACATGCTCTATGTTTTGGATGAGCCCTCCTCGGGCCTTCATCCGCGCGACGTGCAACGACTTGTCACCGCGATGCTGGCCCTGCGTGATCGTGGCAATACCGTCATCGCGGTTGAGCACGAAGAGACGCTATTGCGATCGGCTGACTACTTGGTCGAGATTGGCCCTGGTGCCGGAGACCTGGGGGGCGACGTCGTCTTCACAGGGACGCTCGACGAAATGCTGAAAACTCCCAAAAGCTCGACCGGCGACTTTCTTGCAGGTCGTCGCGGCGTCTCGCTGCCAGGCCAGCGCCGCCCTACCAGTCGCGGCTGGATCAAACTGTCGGGAGCAACAGGCCACAACCTAAAAGACCTTACCGTCTCGTTTCCGCTGGGCGTTCTGTGCGTAGTGACCGGCGTCAGCGGCGCTGGCAAAAGCTCGCTCGTGCAAGAGACCCTTTACGGGGCGCTGTGCAAACGCAAACGCAAGCCGTGCGACACTCCGCTTCCTTACGCGGATGTTGTAGGGGATGGCGCCATTGATGAGGTGATCCTTGTCGACCAATCTCCGGTCGGCCGATCTCCTCGATCGAGCCCTGCCACGTATATCAAGGCGTTCGATCCCATTCGCGCCGTCTTTGCCGAGACAATCGAAGCGCGCACCCACAATTACGGCGCAGGGTCGTTTAGCTTTAATGTGGCCGGTGGTCGCTGTGAAGCGTGCGAAGGGGACGGCTTTCGCGAAGTCGATATGCAATTCCTGGCCGACGTGCTGATGAAGTGTCCCGCTTGCAATGGCTCACGCTATCGCCAAGAGATTTTGAAGGTCACCTATCGCGGCAAGAACATCGCCGAGGTCCTGCAAATGAGTGCCCGAGAAGCCTTCGGCTTTTTCCGCGGCCAACCCAAGGTTCAATCGCGGCTCAAGCCGTTGATGGATGTCGGCCTGGACTACATCCGCCTGGGCCAACCGGTTAGCACCCTTTCCGCCGGCGAAGCACAGCGACTCAAGCTTGCTTCCCACCTCTCAGAAGTCACACGCAGTCGCACGCTGTTCCTCATGGATGAGCCGACCAGCGGATTGCACTTTGCCGATATTGTGACGCTGCTCGATTGCTTTGATGCGCTGCTGAGCGTTGGCCATTCCCTCATTTTGGTCGAACATAACCTGCAGCTGATTCGCGCCGCCGACTATATCATCGACCTTGGCCCGGAAGCGGGCGAGAATGGCGGAACCGTTGTCGCTACCGGCACCCCCGAAGATATTGCCGCTTGTCCAAAGTCGCACACGGGGCATTTTTTGGCCCAAGTCCTCTCCCGTGATGCCGAATTGCAAGATGCGTTGCAAGAGAGTGACGACGAAGAAGAGGATGACGATCAATGAGCCCTTCTTCGCTGCAACAAGTGGATCTCTTTCATGGCGAACTAGCGCCGCAGCGCGCAACCGTCTACGTTCGCCTGCTTAATTACTCCACCAAGGCCGGACAGCGCCTCGTAGGACAGATTCGCGGCCCTTTTTCTTCACGCGGCGAAACCCTGCCAGCCACTCACCCTTTTGCCGATCAAGGCCCAGGTGACTCAATCCTTGTTCGGGCAATCGTTCCTGATCCTGTTCGCTGGAGCATCGATCAGCCTGCCCTGTACAAAGTCACGCTCCAACTTTTTGAGCGTGACCAACTGCTCGCCACCGAACAATATTCGTTTGCGTTTCACGGCTATGGGGCGCGCGGCACCAAGCTTGTTCGTGATGGCCACACGCTGGTCATTCGCGCCGCCGTTCAAGACATCGCACTCGACCCTCAAGAACTTTCCCCAACGGGATGGCTCCAGCAAACCGAAGAACTGGCCTGCTTCGTTCCAGCAGACGCACCACTTCCTCCCCAGGCCGATACACTCGGCCTGCCGCTGATCGTCACCATGGCAGACGCTCCAACTCGAACGTCTGATTCCATCCGGCAGGACCTTCGCAACCTCTCGCGCAATCCCGCCATCATCGCAGCGATCCTACCCGACTCCGTTGGAACGCAAGCCGCGCAAGAGAAGCTTCCTCTCAACTGGCTCAAAGGATTTGCGATTACGTCCAGCGCGGACATTGCCATCCCCGCTTGGGCTGACTTCGCACTGCTAGAACTTTCGCCAAGCTTGCTCGCCGAAGAAAGCCGCGCTGCTTTGGCGAATCGCCTGCAAGCAGCGATTCAGCTCCCCGCTCCGGTCATGATCCTTGCTCGCCATCCTCAGCTTCCGCTGGAACAGCGCCGCGCCGCTTGCGATGCGTTGCAACGGCAAATTGCCCCCTTGGGTCAATTCGCCGGCTACATCGTCTAACGCGATCCCGCGCGATGTGCTCCGTTTCCCAGGCCGATTAATGCGCTGCGGCACGCCTGGGCCTTTGCAATTCTCATGCAGAATTTGCTGGGATGCTCCTCGGGCCAGGCGTACAATGTTCGCATTCCCGCCTAGTGGCTTGCCCACTACATTCCCCTGCCCCCTCGTTCCCTCTTGCCAAAAAGCATCCCTGCTATGTCACCACTGATGTACGTTCGTTTGTGGCTGATGGTCTTTCTGCACTACTTTGTGTGGGGCTCTTGGTATGTGACGATGGGGACCTACCTCACCAAGACCCTTAACTTTCCGGGCGACCAAGTCGGACTCGCCTACGGAACGACGGCCGTTGGCGCGATGGTTTCGCCTTTCATTGCCGGCATCTTTGCGGACCGCTTCTTTGCCAGCCAAAAACTGCTCGGCACCTTGCACTTGATCGGCGCGGGGCTGCTGTACTGGGTATCCACCCTGCATAGCTTTCCGCCGTTTTACGCCGTGCTGATTCTGTACACGATCACCTACATGGCCGGGCATGGCTTGACCAATACGCTCGCCTTGCACCACTCGAAAAATCCCAAGCAAGAGTTTCCCATCGTGATGATGATGGGCAGCGTCGGCTGGATCGCTGCAGGCTGGGTCGTCAGTTGGCTCGACCTGGAAAACTCCGTCAACATGTTTCGCCTAGCATCATTGGCTGCTCTGGTGATGGGGGTTTACTCCTTCACGCTTCCTCATACGCCTCCGCAAGGAACCAAAGAGCCTCTTTCCATTCGCACCATCTTGGGGATCGATGCGATCGAGCTCTTTCGCGATCGTTCCTTCGCCATGTTCATGCTCTGTTCGTTTTTGATCTGCATACCGCTCAGCTTCTACTTCAACTGGATGAACCTGTTCATGAATGAACTCGACATCAAAGGAGCTGCTGCCAAAATGACGCTGGGCCAAGTCTCGGATGTCCTCTTTTTGTTGTTACTGCCGGTCCTGCTTGTCCATTTAGGCGTGAAAGGGATTTTGCTACTGGGAATGGTCGCCTGGACGCTTCGATTTGCGCTGCTGAGCCTGCTTCCCGGCCAGCAATCAAGCAGCAATATCACCTGGATGCTCTACCTCGCCATCGGCGTCCATGGAATGTGTTACGACTACATCTTTGTGATGGGCCGGATGTACGTCGACCAGCGCGCACGGCCAGAAATTCGGGGTGCCGCGCAAGGGCTGCACGCGATCCTCACGCTGGGGATCGGCATGTTCGTGGGAACTTGGCTGGGGGGCGTCGTCGGCCAGCACTATGCCACCACGTCAGATAGCAACGTCGTCACGCACGCCTGGCAGCAAATCTGGATGGTGCCGGCAATTCTCTCGGCCGTGTTGCTAGTCCTTTTTGCCGCCTTCTTCAAGGACCAGCCCACCAAAGCGACCGATTCCAACACCCCCTAAACCTTATCGCACTTGATCGCGGGCAAATTGCAGGGCCTCATCCTGGGCGGCTTGCCAGTCTCCTTGCTTGGCCTGCTGGATAATCTTTTGGAAGGCTGCCTTTTCAATATCGCTGATTTTCTTCTCTTCGATCAACAAGTTCAGTCGTCGCTCGCACTCAGCCAGTCGAGGTTCGCTGCGCGTGTTGCTGGCCGTATAGACCAGCTTAATCAAGTCCTGCGACTCCCGCGTGGTGACCGGCGGATATTCGCGACACCCTAGCCCACTCATCGCCACCAAGAGAATCAGTCCCAGCAGTGCCTGAGTACCAAGCGATCTATTCCGCGCCATTGGTCACCTCTCCCATCGAGCAGCTACACATCGCGGCCCAAGCATTGAGATTGATCGTCGTCGCAATGAAACGAACGCTTCCATCTCCCATTAGGACATAGCCACCGCCGCCACCCCAAGGGGCATACATTTGACAGACGTGACACGTTGGAAACGAAGGGGGATGAATGATGCCCGGCTCATCCATGGCAGGGCCAGCATGACAAAGGACGTAGGTCGCTCCATGATCACAGGCCGTAAATCGGAAACGATGGGGATCTCGCGGGCAGGAATAACTTCCCGGCACAACTCCGACCCAAGTTTTATCGCTGATAGAAGTGTGTTCGCCAATGAAGACCGTGTTGGAAAGGCCATCCGTAATCTGCGCCAGACGGACGTCCGAATTGCGATAGAAGGGGCCCGTACAAACCGTGCTCCATTCGGCCAGCGGCGGCTGATATCCCCAGGCCTCATCTTGGCCACTATTGGCAACGTAGTGGGACTTTCCAAACTTCGCTAAAATCTGTCCTGCGTTGTCGGTAATGTTGGTATCGCCCCCATGATTATCCGCGCCAGGGTTCAAAAAGATTGGAATCCGCTTTTTCACAAGCTCTGCATTGCTGGGATGCCAACAGGGCAAGTTGAAGTTCAGCTGATCTTGTAGAGCCCCTTGTTCCAAATAGGGCAACAACAAGGCACCCCAAGCCCAGCCGGGCGGAGCATCCAGCGTCATCGCATTGGCTTGCGGCGAAGGAATATTGGACATGTACCCCGGCGGGATTTGCCGCGTCGCACTTTCATAGTTATGAATCGCTAATCCAATCTGGCGCAGGTTCGATTGGCTCTGCATTTTTCGTGCAGATTCGCGGGCCGCCTGCACCGCAGGAAGTAGCAGCCCCACGAGGATTCCAATGATCGCAATGACGACCAAAAGCTCGACAATTGTAAATCCGCGCGCAGCCCGATTTCGGGTAAGATGACGTTCAGGCATGGGAACTCCCATTCCAGGCGAGTGAAGACAACTCGGGAAAGTGTAACCTAGGCTACACTTGTGCAAGTCTAGCAAGTTGTCCTGGCGCGTCAATAGTTTGCCCGATATTGTTTGTACACCCTATTTTCTTGGCCTTTTTCTAACCATCCTTCGCATGCCCAGCTCGCGAACCAACAACCCCCACGCTCAAGTCCGACGCGAACACTCCCGCGAGTTGGCCGAGGACTACGTCGAAGCGATCGCCGATCTCATTGCCGAGAAAGGGGCCTGCCGCGCGGTGGAGCTTGCCAAGCGGTTTGCTGTTTCGCACGTCTCGGTCATCAAAACCGTCCAGCGATTACAAACCGAAGGACTGGTCGAGACCAAGCCCTACGCGCCAATCTCGCTAACCAAGGCGGGCGAGACCTTGGCCGCCCAAGCCAAGAGCCGGCATCAGCGGGTCTATGCCTTCTTGCGAGCGCTCGGCGTAAGCGAGGCCAATGCCACCGCCGATGCCGAGGGGATCGAGCATCATGTTAGCGCGGAGACACTCCGCTGCATGCAATCGTTTGTCGAGTCCTTGTCAGGCCCGCCTAAGAAGAAGGCCAAGAAGCCCTCGTAGCCAAAGCTGATATAACAGCAGAGCTCTCCCATTGCCTTTCACCTTTTCGTGTGACATCCCATGCGATACGCCTTCCTCTCGCTCTTTACGCTGTTATTCTTCCTGCCGACCAGCGCGGCCCTTGCGGATGATAAAGCCAGCGGCGATCAAGCCAGTGGCGACAAGGCAGCCGCCGATGCAGCGGCTAACGACTTCCTCAAAGACAAACCCTACATGGGCCTAGTCATCGGCATCACGCGCGGGGGCGAGCATCAAGTCTACGGCTATGGACAAGTCACGCTCGAAGGGGAGCAAAAGACGCCCGATGGCGACACCCTATTTGAAATTGGCTCCATCACCAAAACGTTTACCGCGACGATCCTTGCGCAGCAGGTACTTGCGGGAGCCATGCAACTGGATGACCCCGTGCAAAAGCACTTGCCCGCCGGAATTGTCGTCCCACGCCGAGACAATCGCGATATCACTCTGTTGCACCTGGCAACGCACACTTCCAGCTTGCCCGTTCAACCTCCCACGATTGTCGCATTCGCCAACACAACCAAAGATCCCAACAATCCGTATGCGGAATACGACCAGGAACAGCTCAAACTCACGCTGAAGGATCTTTCATTATCCGTTCCTATCGGCAGCGAGTTCACCTATTCCAATCTGGGGACGGGACTGCTGGGCATGGCACTTGCCAATAATGCCAAGGTCGCCAGCGTTGAGGAACTTTTTGCCCAGCGCATTACCGGTCCCTTAAAGATGGCAAGCACCTGCATCCAACTTTCGCCCGAGCAAGCCAAGCGATTGGCCGTCGGCCATGATGCCGAAGGCAAGCCGACGTCCCCTTGGACGTTTGCCTGCCTCGAAGCTTGTGGCGGCCTGCGTTCCAATGTGAACGACATGCTGCTCTATGCCGACGCCGACTTAAAGAACAAGCCGAGCTCGTTAGAGGAAGCCTTTGCCATGACACACCAGCCGTGGCGCGAGATGGTCCGCAAAGGAGACTATGTGGGGCTTAGCTGGATGCGCCGCAATCTGCCCGATGGCAAACGCTACATGCTGTGGCACAACGGCGGCACCGGCGGCTATCGAACCGTGCTAATTACGATTCCCGATTCAGGGCTGGGCGTGGTCGTACTTTCCAACGGCCATCACTTGGTCGATCCGGTCGGCGTCGCAGTCCTGAATCACTTGGATAAAGCCAACAAACGCTAGTTCCGCGTTCAGACCCGTCAGACCACCCACGCTAAAGCAGACTGGCAGATTCTTTTGGGTGGCACTGGCAAGTCCCCCGAGAGAACACTTGGCTATTCAGGCAAATCCTATTTCGGGGCTGGCCAGTGTGCCCTATAGGCTCTTAATGGACGTGACCTTTTAGCGTCGATGAACGCCTGAAATTCTCAGCAGGTACAGAAACCTTGCGAGCTCCCGAACACAGTCGGGACAAATATAAGAAAACCTTTGGCATGAGTTGCACTTGCAACCATCCGAAAACAACGGCGCTGCAAGATCCGATGCAGTTTCTAAAAAACACCAGCGAAGCGTTCGACGATCTGCACGCCGGTGCGGTTCGCCTGCTCCAATTGGCGTGGCATAAATTGCCCCACGAATCGCGTAAAGCCATTTTGGGAATCATCGCAAAGGCAAACAAGCAGAAGCGGCAGAAACGAAACTAGGGAGCCGGTAATCGATGGAAATGACAAGCCGGGGTGGCTTTTTGGGTATACGCGAAGCGGCAAGTCGTTTGCAGTCGATGGGGATGGTAAAATGCTCCCGGCGGCAGTCTCGGCAATTGATTCAAGGGGGAGCGATGAACACCAGCGCAAGCGAAACCAGCAAGGCACATTCGCCCATTGAAGCCCAGCCCCCGAAAGGGAAAGGGGAACAAAGCGGCAAAGCCGGCCTTCGTTGGTACACCATCACCCCGAATCGCGTCCTGATTGCGCTGCTGGTTTGGACCGGCTTTCTCTATCTCTCGAAAAAGTTTGTCTGGTTCGAGTTCAATCATCACAGAGGGTTGACCGTCCTGATTGCGGTGGCCAGCTTGGTTGTGGTTGTGCTGGCTTTCGGACTTTGGGGGCTGGCGAGTTGGCTCTGGAAATTGCGAACAAAACGCTCTGCTCCCGCGTTCCAATTTTCACTAGCAACATTGCTATTGTTCATCCCGGTCTTTGGGATCACCTGCAGCTGGTTCGGCAAGGAACTACGGCAAGCGCGGAGGCAGGCAGCGATTGTGAAGGCCTTGAGAGGCCAAGGTGCGATTGTGAATCACGACGACTCCTTTCTCTATTTCAACCCCCTTACAAATTTTTGTAGCAAATGGTTGATTAAGGATTTCTTTAGTGAAGTAATTTCGATTTCCACGTCCGACCCTACCGGGCTAAAGTACTTAAAGGGGCTCAAACAGCTTCAAAGCCTCAACCTTGAGGGACCTTCGATTACTGACGCCGGGTTGGAGCATTTGAAGGGGCTGAAGCAACTTACACAACTCACCCTTTACAAGACGTCGATTACGGGCCGGGCTGAAGCATTTGAAGGGGCTGCCGCAGCTTCTATATCTCGACCTTAATAGCACGCCGATCACGGATGCCGGGCTGAAGCATTTGAAGGAGCTCAATCAGCTTTATAGCCTCACCCTTACCAGCACGTCGATTACGGGCGCCGGGCTGAAGGAACTCACACAACTTTATGCACTCGAGCTTGACAAGACGCCGATTACTGACGCCGGTTTGGAGCATTTACAGGGGCTGACGCAGCTTATACATCTCACCCTTTACAAGACGTCGATTACGGGCGCCGGGTTGGAGCATTTGAAGGGGCTGAAGCAACTTCAATACCTCCGCATTGACGGTACATCGATCACAGACGCTGGGCTGGAGCATTTAAAGGGGCTCATACAGCTTCGAGTTCTCGAACTTAACGGCACATCAATCACTGACTCTGGGCTGGAGCATTTAAAGGAACTCACACAGCTTTATGAACTCAGGCTTGACAACACGCCGATTACTGACGCCGGGTTGGAGCATTTGAAGGGGCTGACGCAGCTTCAAAGACTCGACCTTAATAGCACGCCGATCACGGATGCCGGTCTGGTGCATCTAAAGGAACTCGCACTGCTTCAAAGACTCGACCTTAATAGCACGTCGATCACAGGCGCCGGGCTGAAACATCTGAAGGGGCTCAAACAGCTTGAAGTCCTTCGCCTTAAGGGCACGGCAATCACAGACGCTGGACTGGAGCATTTAAAGGAACTCACACAGCTTTATGAACTCTACCTTAAAGACACATCAATCACGAATGCCGGAATTTCGGAACTCAGTAAGGCCTTGCCGAATTGCGAAATACGTCGTTAGCCAAGTTCCTAGAACCGACGCCAATGACTACCGCCGGTGCTCCACAGCCCGCAAATTGAACACACAGGCCGGGGGTGGTGTTTTTGTGGGGGGGGGTAGGCTGATTCCATGACCCCATGCCCACGCTGTAACAATCCGCTGCTGATCGACCTATCTCTCGCTGGGCAGGTGGTGGCGTGTCCCTACTGTGGCCAGCAGATCAACGTCAATTGGCCGGTGAGCAGCGCCAAGTGTGTCAGTTCCCTACAGCCCACCACCCGTCAATCGCAAGCGGAGCAATGCAGGTCCGGTCCAGGCCGTGGTGGCGCTGTCTGCCGTGGCCTTGATGGTGACTTGCTGCGGTGGTTGGACCATGGTCAATCATGCCGTTGATGCCGGCGCATTAAAGACCGAGCCAAAGGAATTCCAGTGCCCACCCGGCCTAACACCAGAAGCAACCAAAGCGATGGTGGTTGATGCTGTTCAAAAGAAGCTAGGGCCACTTGTAACCCTCAAACTGGATGAGCCAATGAGCGTGGCAATGATGACGGCAGAAAACATCTACATTGCATCGGGTAGGGCAACGGCCACGCTGGGTGCCAAAGGCACCATACGGATTAAGTATCGCGCCGTAATTACCAGATATGAGCCAAGCGAGCTGTGGTATATGGGCAACGTGACCATCGATAGCTAGTAGGCGCTCCATCGCCAGCACTAAAGCCGGCCCACCCTGGGGTATCATGAAACTATTGGAAGCTTCAGGGCTAGACGGCTGATGTCGTCCTCCACAGGCGTTTTCAAATCCTCTTAACGGGAATCGAACTAGGGCTGTCGCTTGATCTGCTTTACCGGCGAATAAAGCGCTGCAAAATCCGAAGCAGTAGCGGACGAACGTCAAAGCCAACAAACGCCGGTTTCAAGTTCAGACCTTAGAATTCTCAGCAGGTACAGAAACCTTGCGAGCTCCCGATCACAGTCGGGACAAAGAAAAAACAGAAAATGGGCAGTGAGGGACTCGAACGACCTTCATTTCCTAAGCAGAAAACCGCATTTTCCGAGCAAGGCGCTGCAATATCCGAAGCACGGCACGACGAAGCGGAAGAAAACGAAGCAGCAACGACGCTGGATGCCAACCAAGCCGACACCATCAACGACCAGCAAGCCGCCGAACTTCGTCTGATCCAATTGGCGTGGCCTAAATTGCCCCACGAATCGCGTAAAGCCATTTTGGGAATCATCGCAAAGGCAAACAAGCGGAAGCGATCCTAGGGCAATTGGTGCGATTACAGGGCATGACCTAAACAGGCTACGCAGTTGCATCTGACGCGCTGGGCAAATAGGCTGATCCCATGACCCCATGCCCACGCTGTAACAATCCGCTGCTGATCGACCCGGCACACGCTGGGCAGGTCGTGGCGTGCCCCTACTGTGGGCAACCGATTAGCGTTGAACTACCACCAGCACCACAACAGCTAACGAGGACAGCACCACGGAGAAGGAAATCGACGGGGCTTGATAGCTTCATTCTGTGGGGCAGTATCGCCACCGCCGTACTGCTGCTGTGTGGCTTGATCTATTACCTGCTGGACGCACAGGGAACCACGCCGATTGCCATTAAGGCGAGACTCAAAGCTAGGGAGGCCGTGCTTCTGGTGCTTAAGTATCCAAGGGACGCAGAGCTAAGCGTTGCCTCAGACTTTAGCCAACCATTTGTTGGGGAATGTAAGGTTCATGGCACGGTGAAGATAGCCAGTCGCATAGGTGCTAAGCTCACACACGATTACTACGTGACGATGGCAATCGGCAAAAATGGCGAGCTTTCAGTTATCGGTATCGAGTTTGACCCACCTGCGAACTAACACGGGACGGGTGCCACCCGGGGGTATCAAGAAACTGCCGGCGGATGCTGGGCACGACGGCTAGTGACCCTCGCTACAGATTGTGCCAATTGGCCTAGGGGGGACCTATCGAGAGCCACCTACCCCCCTGCGCTTGGGTCCTTCCTGCAATTGAATTGCATTTAGGGGAGATGGGAACTGCCGAGCTATGCAACTTTCTTTACTAACTCTTTAAGACTTGCGCGGCACAAAGCACCTACAGGTGTACATTTTGCCACCACCGGATAAAATGCCGCTAACGGGGGCTTTGTTGGTTCGCTACCGCTAAGCCTTAAACCTGCGCCCTGCCTATCGTCTTAATGCCTTTCGACGGTGGGCAGGGTGCGACCCATCTAACACGAAAGGCAATCCTGATGGAACCAGATGCGGAATTCTTTACGCAGTTATCCGCAGACGCAGACAATCTTGAGGCAAGTCTTGTCGCACTTTTTAAGCGACACGAATTTACAATGCATTGTCACGCAACGACTTCTAAGGAACTCGCTGCCGTTGCTAAGTCTAAAGACAAATCCGAGCAAGAATGGGGCTGTCTGGTGCGCAACCAGCTCGAAAGCCTCACGAACCAAAGCCGGGATTTAAAAAAAGAGATTCTGGAAAACCTTTCGAAGCTTTCGTCTATTCGCGATGCTGCGGTAAACCTCGAAGAATACAATCGCGACGATTTTCCTATGCTAGAGACTGCCAAATGGGGCTCAAGTAAAAGGAGCAATCGCCGAACAGTTAATGCCATATCAAGCGAGCTTATGCGCGTTGCGATATGGGCACGACGTGAAGCAGCGAGGCGAACACTAGCAATCGCCACCCTGCGGAAAATTGCTGAGGTCGCAATTTGCTGTCAAAATGCTGCATCAAAATTTGTTTCTGATGCCAAGAGCAAAGTTGACAGCCTAACTACGGACAACTCAAACGCCTTTCGTGCTTGGGTTGAAGCAGAGATCGAGGGCACAATTGAGTCAGCTATTTCGGCCTTCCTCAAAGCGGCTGGTGATGGCGAGGAGATTGATCTAATACTCGACAACTGCCGTGGTAATTATCGAATTGGCAAGTCTTATGCTCATACAGCAAGCGAAGCCTGTTGGTTATGGTGCGAACTGATTCGAAAAACATACCGCGATGCAAATGCAAGAATTGTCGCAAATGACGGCGGGGACTGCCTTCCGGAACTCAAGAACTTTGTGGACTCAATTACCATTCCCGACTTGTCGATTGACATTCAACGCGAAGTACATGCAACAATTTGGGCACTCGCTCCTAATCAGCTGCCTACAATCAACGGTAGCGTCAACCAGAGCAACCCAACTGAAGCCGAGATCGCTACGCAATCAGACCATCAGTTAAGCGTAAATGATGATTTAGCGCAAGATGAGAATCTTACTGGTGTGGACAGGTGTCTTTTGCAAACACTGTATGAACAAAAGGCGATTTCAACAGATGCCAAAATGAAACTCAAGGAAATTTGCGAGAAGGCATTTGGAAAGCACGTCGATCACGACAATTACAAGAAGCAAGCGAGAAAACTTGTTCGGCTTGGCTTTGCAAAAGCTATTGCACACAGTGATGGTGGATACTGGCTAACACCAAAAGGAATTAAACGAGCCGAAGCAATCATCGAAGCGGCAAAGCAATCTGCCCCATAATCCCCGGTTAACCACCGGTCGACTACCGGTCAACCACTGAAGACTTTTCCTGCCCTGGGATGATTACAGAAGTCAGTCGTGCATTGGGTGCGACTGGGAATGTAATCTCTCGGGAAAGGAGTTTGGGCATGGCTCAAACGAACGAAGCAGGGGACTGCCCTGCAAGCCGCTATTTGGCCAGCAAGGCCTGCGGCGACCGCTATGGATTCTCTAAGCGGCATTGGCTGCGATTAGTGGATGCCGGCAAGGCACCACAACCGACGCGGTTTGGACGCGTAGTGCGATGGTCGCTTGCCGACCTGATGCAATGGGAAAGCACTGGCTGCCAGCCACCGTGCAAATCCACCAAGCGTAAAGGGGGTGCAAAGTGACCACTCCCCACTACCAGCCCGCAAAGGCTGACGATCTTAAACCGCTGTTGGTTGACAACAGCACTGCCAAACGCTTGCTAGGCGGCGTCAGCATCAAGACGCTTTACAACTGGCGAGCACAGGGCATCCTCAAGGCGGTAAACGTGCCAGGGTGCCGGTCTGTACTTTTTCGACTCAAGGACCTGGAAGCGTTTGCATCTCAATTCAGCAGCGAACAACAAGGAGACAGTTCTAATGGTTAGTTTTCCCGACCATAACGACAGCAAGAACGAAGCAAAGCGACGGAAGGAACTCGGCCAAGCAAGAGCAATGCTTCCCCTGCGACGTTACTGGCTGCAATGTAGCTACTCGTTACAGCTGTTGGATGCAATTGCGGCATCGCCAAACAAGGAGGCAACGACAGACGACATCGGCAACGACCTTACCGAGAAACGCTTAGAAGGAGGCAATTGGATTGGCGGGCTTGTGTCGGGCCTATCGGGACGCGGCATCATCCGTTTTGTAGTCGTTAAGGCGTCGGTACGTGCACACAGTCACCGTGGGCTGCGGCGTGTCTGGACGATTGGCGATGCCGCTAAGTTTGAGGCCGAACGGGCTTGGCTGCGGCAAGAACTAGAACGGATGGGCGACGACCCGTTAGGAGGAGCAGCAGTTGCCACTTCCCTACAACCAAAAAAACCAGACGGAACGGCGGCAACCGTCCCATCTGGCGATTCGACAACGACCCCGACACTGACATCGAGAACCGTAACAACCAACAACAAGGAAGTACTGTAATGAACCAGCGAAAATCCTTATCAGAAATTCTAGGTGGTGCCGCCGGCGTAAACAAGCTACGTGATGCTTGGAATACCACCGAAGCGGCGACGGAACGTGCCCCGATCCCGACTGGCGAATATGTCGCATTGGTCGCTTCTGGTGGTGCTTCCGAAAGCAAGACCAACCAGACCCCAAGCTATCGCCTGGAGTTTCGCATTGTGGAAGGGCAGCACACAGGAGCACGCTGCTGGCATGATTGCTGGCTGACGCCTGCTGCGTTGCCTTACACGAAGAAAGACCTTAAACCACTTGGCATCGACACAGTGGACCAGCTGTACCAACCATTGCCGGCGGGCATTGTGGTTAAGCTGCGGGTTGTGCTTCGTAAAGAGGACGACGGAAGCGAACGAAACGCAGTAAAGTCATTTGAATTCCTGCGAATCGACAAGCCGGCACCTGATCCGTTTGCACCCGTGACCACTGACGCAACCGCAACAACAGGTGACGCAGCTGCGGGAGTGCCATTCTAGTGACTTGCCCCTATGGATACCGCATCCAAGGGGCGACCAGTGAAGCGCGGCGAGTAGTTCTAGCTACCGCTGCGCTTATTGGTCACGCTACCTGTGATGCCAAAGCACAAAACCACCTGGAAGCGTACCTAAGCGCGTTTCAGTATGGCGACGACTTTGTAGACCAGTTGGAAACCACACGCAGCACAGCGGGCTTTAAGGGGCCTTGCTGGGCAAGTTTCGTGTGGTTCGACATCGACCGAGAGCATGACCTACCACAAGCGCTGACAGATGCGCGGCGATTGTCCGCACAACTGACAGAGCGTTATCTATCCAGCGAGGACCAGCTGTGGATTTTCTTCAGCGGAAGCAAAGGCTTCCACCTAGGACTTCCTACATCGGCTTGGATGCCTGCGCCTAGCGACAGTTTCAACCAAGTGGCCAAGCGATTCTGCCAACAGGCAGCAGACCGCGCCGGCATTGCGATTGACGAAGGGGTTTACGACAAGGTGCGGGCCTTTCGTGCTCCCAATTCACGACATCCCAAAACGGGGTTGCATAAACGGCCAATGACCTACGAAGAACTTCACGGGCTATCCCTGGAGCGAATCGTTGAACTGGCTGCGCATCCCCTGCCCTGCGATCTACCTACCTGCGAAGCAACAAACGCCAACGCAATTGCCGATTGGCAGACGGCGGAAGCGACCATTGCAAGCCAAGCGGTTGATAGGGCCAAGCGGAAGGAACTGCAAGCCGTGCCGACGCTGAACCGTAGCACGCTGGAATTCATTAAGCACGGCGCAAGTGCTGGAGATCGACATCGGCTGTTGTTTTCGGCAGCTGCCAACCTAGGGGAATTCGGCTGTCCTTTGCATCTCGCAGCAGCACTGCTGACAGAACCAGCACGGGACAGCGGGCTAACCCCTAGCGACGTAAAGCGACAAATCGAGTGCGGACTAAACCATAAAGGATAAGAAAGATATGAGCCAAAACAAGTTTCAGACAGCAGCGGACATCTACGACGGATGGCGCGACGCAGTGCTAAGCGGCAAGGGTCCCGAGCTTTACGCCATTGGCGAGGGTGCTTTGTCACAGGTGCCCATTGGTCCCGGGCTGGTGACGTTGTTAGGTGGTGCACCTGGAGCCGGCAAAACTGCGTTTATCATGCAAGGAATGATCGACGCATTGCGTTTGAAAGAGGACCTGCGCGTTTGCGTGTGCAATGTGGAGATGGCACCAAGCGTGCTACTCGACAGGCAACTATCACGCCTAAGCGGTATCGACCTGCAAACGGTAAGGCATCGACAGTTCACCAGCGAGCACAGCGAGAGGATTCAAATTGGTCTAATCACCATCGAACAAATCGCAGAGCGACTTTGCTTCGTTCGGCCCCCGTTCAACCTGGAAAGCTGCGCACTGGCAGCGGATGCCTTCAAGGCTGACGTTTTAGTGATCGACTACCTTCAGCGAGTCGCGCCACCTGGAGAGCACGCAGATAAGCGCGGCAACGTAGATGCTGCCATGAACTACCTGCGACAGTTTGCAGAGGCCGGCATCGGCATTGTGGCTGCGTCTGCTGTGGGTAGGACGAAAGACCGATCAGGACGAACCAGCTATGACGGCGACGGCCTAAACCTTGCGAGCTTCCGCGAAAGCAGCGAGCTAGAGTTTGGCGCAGATGATGCCTTCATCTTGGCACCCAACCCAAAAGACCAGAATCGCGTAACGCTGCGACACCTGAAAGCACGACACAGCGAGCCAAAAGACATCGAATTGAATTTCGATAGGGCGCGGCAATCGTTCACGACGCTGGAGAGCTTCGACGGTTTTTGTGCCAACGACAGACCTACCACCGACCTAACACCCGCCCACGCTGCACTTGCGGAAGCGGTAAAGGCATCTAACCAGAGCAGTGGAAGGGAGGCCGGCTACGATGAATGGCAACGCTAACCAGCTCAAAGGCTGCAAGGTACTTCCACCGCTAACAGCAGCGGCGACACCGACACCACCGAAGAAAGCAACCGGCAAGCGTAGTGCTGGAGATCGTTTTGCCACAGTCAATCTGTTTTGCGATGCGATCATTCGTGACCTACCAAGAGCAGAGGCCTTTGCTTGGCTGCTGTTGTGGCGTGACACCAAGAAGGACGGACTGGTGCGAACGTCACAGGGGGACCTTGCCAAGCGATCAGGGACAACGCTGCGAACGATGGAACGTGCTATTCGCAAGTTGATCGAACGGCAATTGCTGGTGGTGGTGCGAAGGGGAGCGAAGAACTGCGGGGCTTCGACCTATCGAGTAGTGGCCAAACTCCCCCGATTAGTTACCGACACCCATGTCGGTATCAACCCGACATAGAACGTCCAAAGCTACCGACACCCATGACGGACATCCCATAAAGGGACCATATAGGGTGTCCCCTTTTAATGTGCTGACGCACTAAAGGGGCCACCAGAGAGAGAAGCAAGCAATGCAAGCGACCATCGACGGCAAGCTATCCGCTGAACTGCGTGAACTGTGGAACTCGACAACGGCGATGCCGGCAAACGTAAAGCCACTTCCGCCGGCGGCGACAACTAAGCCAGACTTTTTTGTCAACGCAGTGGAAGTGAAGTTACCAGATGGGCGCTTGGCATTGGTGACGCGAAAGCTGGCGACAAATCAGGCTTATCTGCGATGGGTAAGCGGTTTGTTTCCTGATCGTTAGCGAGCAAGTGCTAGCGCGAATCGCCGCAAAACTTCAACGTCCTAGCTTGCTTGTTTAATGCGACTAGGCTTAACATCCGATCTACAGCAACCAGAAACGAGGCAAATAAAATGGCAAGTATCACAACCGAATCAGGCAACCGGCGGATGATCCAATTCGTTGGCAAGGATGGCAAACGCTATTCAATCCGGCTGGGAAAGTGCACCAAGAAACGAGCCGAAGCAATCAAGCTGCGTGTGGAGAACTTAGTATCTGCACAACTTTCCGCCGTGGCATTGGACGACGATACAACGCGCTGGCTGATGGAAATTGACGACACCTTACGCGACAGACTTTGTCGTGCTGGCTTAGTCCCCAAGCGTGACGTAATGATGCTGGGCGCGTTTCTGGAAGCGTACCTAGAACGGCACGCCAATATCAAACCAAGCACGGCACTGGTGCTAGGACATACGAAGCGATGCCTTATCCAATTCTTCAAGGCAGACAAGATGCTGCGGGACATCACCGCCGGCGATGCTGACGATTGGCGTGTTTGGCTGGGCACGCAAAATCTATCTGAAAGCACAATCTGCCGGCGTTGTGGAATCGCCAAGCAGTTCATGCGCGACGCAGTGAAGCGGCGACTGGTGACGGTGAACGTGTTTGCAGAGCTAAAGTCTGCCAACCAAGTGAACGACAAGCGGGACTACTTCATTACACGGGACCAAGCCGCAAAGGTGCTGGACGCCTGCCCCGATGCGCAGTGGCGACTTCTATTTGCTTTGAGCCGTTACGGTGGGCTGCGTTGTCCTAGCGAGCACTTGGCACTTACCTGGGACGACATCAACTGGGCCGAACAACGCATGACGATCCATTCCCCTAAGACCGAACATCACCCAAATGGTGACAAGCGAGTGATTCCGATCTTTCGAGAGCTTCGACCCTACCTGGACGACGTGTACCACCAAGCAGACCCGGGCCGGTACGTCATCACCAAGTATCGCCAAGCCAATTGCAACCTACGGACACAGCTGGAGCGGATCATTGAACGGGCTGGCTTGGAGGCGTGGCCAAAATTGTTCCACAACCTGCGTGCTCAGCAGAGCAACCGAACTGGTGACGGAGTTTGCGCCCCATATTGCTAGTCAGTGGATGGGACATAGTGTACGGATAGCCACCGCTCACTATTGGCAGGTCACAGAAAGCGACTTCGCAAAGGCGACTGACGGGGCGACGGATGGCACCCAAAAGGGCGCTGCAAAATCCGAAGCACGGGCTTCCAAAGCAGCGCTGCACAATCCGAAGCAGCACGAAGCGGCACAGACGGCCAATAACGGGAAATCATCGACGATTCCCGCACAAAATGGGGCGACCTTGCCGAATGGTACTTACCCCATCCGCTTGATACCAACCCCCCTAGTGGGCAGTGAGGGACTCGAACCCCCGACCCTCTCGGTGTAAACGAGATGCTCTAACCAACTGAGCTAACCGCCCGAATCGTGATCCCCAGCCGGTGTGGACTGGTGTCAAAGGATTGTTGATTTCGACCAAGCCCGCTGCCGGGATGGAGGAATTCTGACAAGATCCTTGGACCTGAATTCGACCCCTTCAGATTATCCCAGCTGGGGATTTTGGGCAAGCGCCCCGTTTTTGGCTGGCGCCACGGTTTTTTCCCCGCAGGAACGGGCCCTCTGCGGGAAATTTCGGGCTCGGCAGACCGGTGTCGGGCACATGGCCGCTCGCTAGACGTTTCCGGCCATCAGCCCCCGCCCGTCCAACCCAGCAAGAAATTTTCACCGGATTTTATTTGCCTAGCGGTTATTGGCCGGTCACAGCTTCTAAATCGCCACCTCTCAGCCATCTCCGCTTTGGAGCTTTGCCGCCGCCAGGAAGGTAAAGGACATCTAAAAAGGCTGGTGCTTGCCGATGCAAAACCAAGGCGGCGGCAAAAACTGCATTTCATTCACTTCGCAGATTGAACCCCACGCCGTCCGCCAGCGACTGAGATAATAGACAGGGAATCACACGTGTGATCCTCCAAGACAAAAACTCAGCAACTCGGCATGGCGGACCAGACGATTAACGAACACGCCAGCAAGCCCGAGCCGCCGAAAACAGACGCCATCGCGCAAGGGATGGCGTCGCCGGACGAACTGCCAAAGATCCGCGAGCGTTTGCTCGTCCTTTGCGCGCAGCAGGGGAATCGTGAAGCGTTTTCCCAATTGATCGATACCTATGATCAACGGCTGTTGTATTTCATCAAGCGAATTCTCGGAGACCTCGACGGCGCACTGGATGTACTGCAATCGGTTTGGCTCCTGGTGCATCGCAAACTGACAACGCTTCAGGCACCGGATGCATTTCGCGTTTGGATTTATCGAATCGCGCACGACCAGGCGATTTCTGAACTGCGTCGAAAGCTGAATCGCCAAGTGCCGGTCGATGATCTGGAAGTAGAGATCGTCGCGGATGACAAAAGTTCTGATGTCGAAGCATTCGACAATGCAGAACTCGTTCACGAGGGATTGAAAGACCTATCGATCGACCACCGAAGAGTGCTGACGCTGCGTTTTCTCGAAGAGATGACGATCGAAGAAATCGCCCAGGTCGTAGGAACAAATGCCGGAACAGTAAAGTCCCGACTGCATTACGCAAAGCTGGCGTTACGCCGTCGAATTGGGGAACTGACCAATGAATAGCTCACTAAGTACCAACCGTTTAGCATCGCAACTTTTGCAGTTGGACGAACCTCTTACTGATCGTCAATACAAGGAGTATCGGATGTCTCTTGAAAGCGCATTGACTCTCGCCCAAAGTCGCCAAAAGCTCACGGGCCGGATTGCTGTTACCGCCTTTGCAGTTGCCATGATCTTGATGTTTGTGGGGGGGACCAAACTTGTTGGCGATTTCGATCCCTGGTCGGACGATTCCACCCTCCTTTCGATAACCCTTGGAGGGATTAACGTAATCGCCAATGTGACTTGGCCAATCGCACTGGCGATCTATTTTTCTCGGTTTCGACCTAAGATCGCAGACATCAAGGAACAGATTCGCGACACAAGCCTGCTCCTCTTGCAAACGGAGGTCGCCGAACTTCGGAGAGAGGTGAATGCCAGGAATCGTCAGGCGGGATCGGCAGAAGCGACCTGATATCTCCAATCGCCAGAAGGCAAACTTCTGGGGGCTTATGGTATGACGCGGGGCTGGCGGATCGACTGCCCTGCTGTTTGAATTCGTTCGTCGCTATACTAGGGGGCATGGAAGAGAACTCCCCATCGACGGCCACCAACCCAGCACTGGCTCGCTATGTGCGGCAGATGCGTTACGCCCCGATTGGCCCCGCCGGCCAGCAGCGACTTCAAGTGAGCCGCGTATTGCTTTGCGGCTGTGGAGCGCTCGGCTCTGTCTTGGCGGGAACACTGGCCCGCGCTGGTGTCGGGTATCTGCGAATCGTCGATCGTGACTTTTTAGAGTTGAGCAATCTCCAGCGGCAGGTTCTTTATACCGAAGAGGATGTGGCCGCAGGACTTCCCAAAGCGATCGCCGCCCAGCAGCAGCTTAGCAAGATCAATTCCAGCATCACCATCGATGCCCATGTGGCGGATGTCTCTTCGCGGAACATGCGGCAGCTCTGCGAAGGGATCGACCTCATTCTGGATGGGACTGACAACTTTGAAACGCGATTTTTGCTGAACGATGCTTCGTTCGCGCTGAACATCCCCTGGGTTTACGGCGGATGCATCGGTGCCGAGGGGCAATCGCTGACCATCCTCCCTGGCAAAACGCCCTGCCTGCGCTGTCTCATGGGAGAGCCTCCCGCGCCGGGCACTTCGCCCACCTGTGATACTAGCGGCATCTTGGCGACGATCATCCAAGTGATCGCTTCGATCCAAGCAACCGAGGCGATCAAGATTTTGACCGGCAACCTCTCCGCAATCAATCGCTGCTGGACGGTGATCGACCTGTGGGAAAACGTTTCGCGTCAACTGAAGGTGGACTCATTCTTAGAAAATAGTGAGTGCCCCACCTGCACGAAAAAAGCGTTTCCCTGGCTCGATGGCGAGCGCGGCAGCCAAGCGGCCGTCCTGTGTGGTCGCAATTCGGTCCAGCTCAACTTTCCTAGCACACAACCCTTGTCGCTGGAACAGCTCGAACAATCCCTGGCGGGCGTGGGGACCGTCACACGCAATCGCTACTTGCTACGCTTAGCCGTTGGCGAATATCTGATCACCCTGTTTCCCGATGGGCGAGCCGTCATTGGCGGAACCGAAGATATTGCGCAGCGCGCAGCATTTACGCACGCTATATCGGCAACTAAACCTCCCAGGTGAATCGCGCCAGCAATCTCCATTTTTGTTCTCTGTAGGTTCACCATGGACAAAGGACGTTTAGAGGCATTCAGCGATGGCGTGCTGGCCATCATTTTGACGATCATGGTGCTGGAGCTAAAAGTTCCACGCCTTCTAGATTCGCAGCTCAACAATGTTGATGCACTACTGCCGCTGGTGCCCATGTTTCTTAGCTACGTGCTAAGTTTCATCTATGTGGGGATCTACTGGAACAACCATCACCACTTGCTGCAAGCAACGCGAAGCATTACGGGCTCAATCTTGTGGGCCAATATGCATCTGCTTTTTTGGCTTTCGCTCATTCCCTTTGCGACGGGCTTTGTGGGAATGAACCATTTTGCCGCCATGCCTACCGCGCTATACGGCGTCGTGCTGTTCATGGCTGCAGTGGCCTTCTGGATCTTGCAGGCGCTCCTGATTGCTTCCGAAGGACCCGATTCTTCCCTGGCGATTGCCGTGGGAAGCAAATGGAAAGAACGGCTGTCGCTTGCAGCCTATGCCGTGGCAATTGCCGTCGCCCTGTGGAGCCCGATTGCCTCTAGCGCAATCTATGTTTTGGTTGCGATGGCTTGGCTCATCCCAGATCGCCGCATTGAAAGCATTTTAATGCAGCGTTAGCGACTAAAGGTACATTCCCACATAGCCACCCCCTTGGTCGGTTTGGGCTTGCAGCTGCGCGATCCGCTCTTTGGTCTTTTGCAAGTCGCCCGCTTCGATGTAGCGATCAAACTCGACTCGCACAGCATGCGCGACGCTCTCTTGAAACCAATTCACAATCGGCGCCGTCAACCAGTCGCAAGTTTCCTTGACGAGCTCGACCGTCAAGTCGGTACGATCGGTGCGAGTATCGGTCGGGTCCGTTAACACAGTCCCTTCGAACTTGAATTCGAGCATCCCGTTGACCGGATGGTTCGTCAGGTGAAATTTACAACTAGCGCTGTAGAGAAAATAGCTGTTGAAAGAGCCGTGCTTCTCCATGGCCGCCTTCACACGCTCGCATCGCTGGCGGAACTTGGGGGAAGCATCCAAAGGAATGTCCAGCCGACCTACGGTCCGCAACGGCAAACAATCAAACGAAATCTCTACCCAGCGATCGGCCATTATCCACCCCTATTGTCGCGGATGATTCACAAAACCTGAACATCACTTGGCGACCTATTTACGTTAAGCCATGGCGAGCAGGCGAGCAAGCCGCTGTGAGGCGAATCTCACGCCGTTGCCGCTCCCAAGCGAGGCAAAATCGCAACGCATTCCCCAGCAAATAGCAAGGGGCTTTTATGATATTTCCGCTGTTGTGCAGAGTTCGCACATCCGATATACACACTGCCCTCGCAAGTTTTTCACTTGCCGGGAACAGACAATCTAGCAATACTTAAGAGACAACCTTCGGCACGATCCGACTGAGGGACCAACTTTTCCGGGCTGGCCTAGATCATTAAATGGCACGTGCAGTAGCTCGCCAGATCTCGCCAATCTCCCAGCGACTCCAATCCGTCGCAATCAGCCGAGGGTTCTTTTTAGTTCAGCTCGGGTGTCACCTACGGGTGGCATCCGGGCTGAACTTTTTTTAGGCCCGCATTTTCTGCCCGCAGCCCTGCTAGAAGCTGCATTTGCCCCGCTGCAAGGCCCGCTCGGCGCATAAAAAAGTGTGCGGCAGATTTCACCTACCGCACACTCCTTGAAAGACTCGCGATTGCCTCGCCCCTTATTGGCGACGGCGGCAAGGACGTGGCGACAGGATGTGGAACGAGTTGAACGAGACCGTGGCTTGGTCGTCTTCGCTGGCAACGCTATTACCAGGTGTCGAGTCCACGTCGAATTCGTTCATCGCACTTACCTGAGCGGTGTTGCTCACCGTGGCGGCCGAAATCACCGTCGCGGTGATCGTCAGCGTGGCGGTTTGTCCTACCGCTACCGTTCCGATATTCCAAATCCCGGTGCTCAGCGTTATAGCTAGAGCTTCCGGTGGAAGTGTAGTTCACAAAGGTCAAGCCGCTGGGCAGCAAGTCGGTTACTTGCAGGCCGGTGGCCGCGATCGTCCCTTGATTGATCAACGTCACCGTGTAGACGACGTTGGTGTTGATGGCGGGCGTAGAATTATCGATCGTCTTCGTCAACGCAACGTCGGCCACTTGGGGCGTCAGCGTCACAGCGGCACGATCGTCTTCGGTCGTCACACCGTTGGCAGGGGTCGAGTCTGGATCAAAGCCATCGGCGGCCGTCACCTCTGCAACATTGACAATGCTCGTCGAACTTACCACCGTTGCCGAAATCGTCATGGTAGCGCTGCTGCCGTTGGCGATCGTTCCCACCGTCCAAACGCCCGTTCCTGCGACGTAGGTTCCTTGCGACAGCGTTGGCGTCCCCTGCAGGGTCAATCCGCTAGGCAGAAGGTCCGTCACTTGAACGCCTGTGGCCGAAGCAGGGCCCGCGTTGCTAACGACAACCGTGAACGACACCACTTGATTACGATTGGGGGTCGTCGTGCTGGCGACCTTCGTAACCGACAGATCGGCGATGTTTGGCGTGAGGGTCACGGTCGCTTGATCATCTTCCGTCGAAACGCTGTTGTTCGGCGTTGAATCGCTATCGAATTGGTCCGTAGCCGTTACTTGGGCCGTATTGGATGTTGCCGTTGAAGCGGCCACCGTGGCAACGATGGTTACCGTGGCACTGGCAGACGCCCCCAGCGAACCGATATTCCAAATGCCGGTCGTATTCGAATAGGTCGTGCTGCCGCTAGGTGTGGCAGAAACGAAGGTAAAGCCCGAAGGAAGCAGGTCGGTCACTTGTACGCCGGTAGCACCAACCGAGCTTTGGTTGGTCGCGGTCAACGTGAACGTCACTTGTTGATTGCGATTTGGGGTGCTGTCGTCAACCGTTTTGGTCAAGGCGATATCGGTCACGCGTGGCGTGATCGTCACACTGGCTTGATCATCTTCCGACGAGATGCTGTTGTTCGGCGTCGAATCGATGTCCCCTTGATCGGCCGCAGTGACCTGGGCCGTATTGGTGGAAATGGTCGTCGTGGTGGCCGTCGCAATCACCGTTAGCGTTGCGCTGGCTCCCGAAGCCAAAGTCCCCACAGTCCACACGCCCGTACCTGTGACATAGGTTCCTTGGCTGGTGGTAGGCGTTCCTTGAATGACAAGTCCGGCAGGCACTAGGTCGGTTACTTGAACGCCCGTGGCCGCATCAATGCCTGATGCGTTGCTATTAGAGACCGTGATCACAAACGTGATCGGCTCGCTCTTATTGACGGTGACGCTTCCCGACGGCGTGGTGTTGCCGGAAGAAGTGGCGGTCTTGGTGACCGACAGATCAATCTGCGGCGGTGTCACCGTCAAACTGGCCTGATCATCTTCGGTGCCGACGCTGTTGTTCGGTGTCGAATCGATATCGAATTGATTGGCTGCCGTCACCTGGGCCGTGTTGGTCTTCACGCCCAGCGAAGCAACCGTAGCGGTCACATTCAATGTTGCACTGGCACCCGCGGCAAGCGACCCTACGGTCCAAATGCCGGTGCTGTTGTTATAGGTGGTCGCTCCACTTGTCGTCGAAGAGACATAGGTCAAGCCGGCCGGCAGAAGGTCGGTCACTTGCACGCCCGTGGCGGTCGAAATTCCCGAAGCACTGCTGTTAGTAACCGTCACCACAAACGAAACGTTTTGGCCAACGTTCGTGCTGGCGCTACTACCCGACGCAAAGGCCTTGGTGACCGAAAGATCAATCAATTGTGGCGTTACCGTCACAGAAGCTTGATCGTCTTCGGTGCTGATGTTGTTGTTCGGCGTCGAGTCTGGATCGAAGTTATCGCTGTCGGTGATCTCGGCCGAGTTCATCACCACCGATGTTCCGGTCATCGTCGTCACGATCGTAATCGTGGCAGGTGTTCCTACGGGAAGGGCGCCAATGTTCCAAATGCCGGTGCCGCTGTTATAGGTACCACTGCTAGGATTCGACGAGACAAACGTCAAACCGGCGGGCAACACATCGGTTACCTGCACGCCGTTGGCATTGCCGGGGCCTGAATTCGTAGCCGTCAAAGTGAACGTCACCGTATCGCCGGTGGTTGGCGTTGCGTTGTCGACGGTCTTTGTCAGGCTAAGGTCAGCGAAGTTGGCAAAGTCGGTCGTGGACGTGGTGGGACCGAGCGTGCGAAGCAAAGTCACACGGCCATCCATGCCGTCAGTCAAACCAACGATTTCCAAACGAATCGCGCCGACGTTGGTAAAGTCAGCGCCGGTTCCGCCACCAACGGTGAAGTCCGCAAAGCGGAAAGTATGGTTCGTCAGCGTGTTGGTGCCAGGAATAGTAAACGCGGCAGACTCCGACCAATCGGTCGCGCTGCTATACACGCGAATCTTAGCGGTGCCATTGGGCTGATCGGCGCTAATCGTCGTTTCAAAAGCAGTTGCCGCGCCACCCAAGGTCAAGTCGATGCCGCCCAGACCCGTTGCTGCTAAGGTCGATGCGTCGCCATCGACGCCATCCCAGGTCACGTCAAACGTTCCTTGGGCCAAGTCAGAAGACTGGAACCGCAGACGAGCCGCCTGGCTATCCATGGCGACGTTTTCGCCGGCGATACCCGAAGTCAGTTCCACCGACATATCCCGTTCACCACCAACAGACCCAGAATTCAAGGCAGTGTTGGAGCCAACCGAACCGACAGGGAATGCCGCATTGACCGTTTGGGCTACGGTATCATTGAAATCATCGATGGTCGTGCCGGCGGTTCCTTGGGCATCACTGGGAGTGATCGTCACGCGGGAGCTAACCGTATTGCTAAGGCTCTTACCGCTTGCGGTTTGGGCGATTTGTCGTACCCAGTAATCACCGGCCGTGAGAGTATCGAATCGATACCGACCATTCACATCGGTCGTTGTCGTTTGGAGCAGGTTGTCACCCGTCCCAGGATTGAAAACATTATTGCCGTCATCGCTATAGAGTTCGACCGTGGCGTTGGCGACTTGCTCACCTAAGGTGAATCCGTTGCCGGTCGCATCTTGATAGACCAAGCCCGAGATCGCTGCAAAGTCAGAAGCCATCACCGTACGGGTTTCAAGCGATTCAAAACCCATTCGTCGTGCTCGTTGCAGACGACGGTCACGTTGACTGCTCGACGAAAAGAGATTGCGAATGAACGACGTAACAATCGATGCGACTGATGTAAATTCTTTGCGCGCCATGGAAGCGAGTTCCCTTTCCCTGGGAGATCACGAAACGAGCGGGGCTTGCCTGGAAACGAGGGGGACCACTTCTTGCGGTTCCAACACCTCGCACGAACCCTTGCTCGCTGCTGCAATGAGCCTTTCCCACCTGAACTTCGATGTTCAGGCGTAGCGCCTCCCCAATCCCTCTGAAGATGCGCCATCGGTGGTATCGGGAGCCCGGCTGCGCAGACTTTGCCGTTTCTGCCTTTAAGACGGGTAAACCATTGCAGGTCGCACGGCCCGGCGCTAAGCTGTAACTGTTACGCAATCGACAGAACCCGCTCAGCAGGTGATTGCAGCGCTTTCGAGCCTGTCGTGAGCGACGGATTGCTGTCACTTTTTGATGCCCCGATTCCTTACCTCCGTACCCAGACGAAGAACCCCATTCGTATGTCGCATCTGAGACCTACTCTGTTGCCAGCCATGTTGGCCGCAGCACTATTTTTTACGGCCTGGCAAGTTGTGCTGCCAATCGCTCCCCAGCGATTGCTGGCTGCGGCTCCGACGGCCGCGGCCGAGAAAGAATTTGACGACAAGATCAAGCCGCTGTTTAGCAAGCACTGCTTTGAGTGCCATTCGGCCAGTGCCGAGGAGCTTAAAGGGAAGCTGAAGCTGGATACCTTAGCCGATGTCCTGCGTGGCGGTGCCCAAGGGGTGGCTGTCCGACCGGGGGACCCTGCCGGCAGCCTCCTGTTGCGGGCCATCAAATACGAAGAGGCGGACTATCAAATGCCCCCACGCGGCAAGATTCCCGCCAAGGAAGTGGAAGAGATCGAGAAGTGGATCAAGGAACTGAAGTCATAGCGCCACTCGCGCATGGTGATGCAGCGACGTCTTGAAAGCCCCCTTAAATCGGCCCCGTCCGCTTCAGCGAAGCCGACGCTACTTCTTTTCCCACTTGTCGGCTTTTTCCATCACGCTGGATGGGCCAGCGCCGTCGAGCCATGCCTTGGCGGCGGTATCCTCACGAAGGTAAGCATCCCAAAAGGCGGTGCTGGTGGCGAGGATCACGCGGTGGTGATTGGGATTGCGAACCTTTTGGCTGGAAGGAAGCGTACGATCACCAAAGGCTTCATGCTCGGCACCGTCGAGAACCAGTTGGTACTTACTTCCGGCAGGGAGCGCGGGAAACACCGACAGCCGAGATTCGACATCGGCATCGCCAATCAAAGCGACATCGTTGGTCCCGGTCATCAGCAGCCAAGGGATCTTCACCTCGCCAAAGAGCTTTTTCGGATCACCACCATTTTTCGGGCTGTTGGGGCTCATTGCGATGGCTGCCTTGATCCGTTTATCGGTGAAAGAGAAATCACCACGGGGTGGCTTTTGACCGCTGACGCCTTGCGTTGTCACCGCGCCGAACGAATGGCCTGACATGCCGATTCGCTGCAAATCCATGCGTTCGAAAAGGGGGGACTCTTTCTCGGCGTTCCACTTCTCTAGCTGGTCGATCACAACCGGAATGTCTTTGAACCTAAGCAACATATTTTGCAAGTTGGCCGCCTTCTTCATTGCGGCCAATCGTTGCAGCGGCAGCGCATCTTTCCAGACCGATTCATCACTTCCCAAATGCTGCGTGAAGACCACCACATAGCCACGCGCTGACCAGTGCTGTCCTAGATAGGGGTTGTTCTCTCGTGAGCCTCCTAGGCCGTGACTAAACAAAACCACCGGAGCCTTGGTCTTTGCGGCTGGCAAATAAACTCGCAGCGGAATTTCCCGATTGCGGTCCGCATCCTTCACCGTAAGGTCCACCGTCTCGCCCTTCCAGTTTTTTGGAACGGCCAGCGGATTGTAGGCATTTTCCTGGGCAGCAGTCTTCCCCGGACCAGCACCTAGCAAAGCGACGAAGAGAAAACTGAATGCAACAAGACCGTGAAAAGTAGGCATGGCAGTTTGTCGGGTGAAAGGGAAGCTGGCGAGCGAGCAACGCCTCTATTGGAACGGACGCCCTTGCAAGAATCCAGACAGTAGCGGCTACCGCAAGCGGGTAGCACCAGTTCTTAGGCCGGCATGGCCACCTTTTCGTAGGTCCGGATTTATCCGGACGGTCTCTTCCGACTTGTGCCACGCGGACGGGATGAAATACGAACTCGCTTGTTCCGACCTCCTGCCGCTTCGCGGCCCAGGTTCAAGAACCTGGGCTACCCAGTTAGAACGAAGACACTGACAAGAAACAACAAAGCCCCGGGGAAGCAGATGGCTTACCCCAGGGCTTTGCAGTTTTATCTGGTAGCAACTCTCTTGAGCTTGAGGCCCAAGGGGAAGCTGCGATGGATTACATTATTGACCAAGACGGCCAAGGCGGCTGCTAACCGATTCCACGCGGCCGGCTGGTGCAACGGCGGTCGTGGTCCCGTTGACCGAAACGTAGCCATCATCCACCGAAGCGCTGACACGTTGGTACGTTGGCTCTTCCGTGTAAGGCTTGATCGGTGGGAAACGCCAAGGGCTGTGGTAATCCGTCATACGGACAGCCGAGAACATGCCTGGCCAGTGATAGGTATAAAGTGGTGGCACTGGAAACTTGTAGCTGCCTTCGCAGCTGCAGTTAAAGTAGGGATCGGTGCCGTCAATGCAAGACAGACCACGGCAGCACTTGTGGCAACCACGTCCGCAGCAGCCATCGCCGCACGAATCACAATCACCGTTGCCGCAATGACCACTACCACAGTGACCGTTTCCACAGCCACCATTTCCACAATGGCCGCTACCACACTTGCTGCCACATTGATTGAGGCAGCAACCATGCGCTCCAGCCATAAGGCCGCAACGAGGCTTGCAACTCTTTGCACAACCACAGCCCGCTGCGGAAGGAGCAGCACAGCTTGGTCCCGTAGGTGCTGCACAGCCTTCAGCTGCGTTAACCAAATTCGATGACACAATGCCTAGCACGAACAGCGCGGCCAGGGCGAACAGACGCGACTTCATACCTGCTACCTCCGCAAATTGAGATGCCGGGTAGCAAAATCCGCCCCCGAGCGCAAAAGACCTATCTGAAAGCACCATCGGCACAACCGATGCGATAGGACAAAAGCAAATTACTTCGGCGTCGCGGTCTTCGCATCTTGCCTATTTAACGCCGTCAGGGGATAGGCCCAAGAACTGGTGGACTTGGTTGAAGCGAGCCGAGGGAGGCATGGCCGGAACGGCCTGGAGGCTGCCGGAGGCGTCCGGCCAGGTTCAGACGACCCGAAAGTCGGGCCAGGAGGCTAATGCGGCCAATCGCCACCTAGAAGCCCGCTTAATGTGGCACCTGAAAGCAGTAGCGATTTCTAGATAATCTATTTATTTTGCAATGTATTTACCGCAAGGAGCGGTTTTGGCCACGGCTGATGGCCGTAGAACGGCCCTGACGTACCCTCTCCGCCCACTTTGAGGCATGGGGGAACACTGGCCAGCCCCGAAACAAGTTTTTCCCAAATAGCCAAGCGTTCACTCGGGGAACTTGCCAGTGCCACCCAAAAATTGCCTGTTGGAGTTACTAGAACGGAAGCCCTGGCCCTGAGGATGAAATCGGGCTGGGCAAGGAAAGACCTTCCCCAGGGGCACGCTCTGAAAGGAGAGCGCACCCGTTTTGGATTTCAGCCGGTTTTGACCGAGATCGACTAGCGAGCCACTTGCCGAGTACGGCTGGCGCGGAAGAAGCCGATCTTCTCGAGAGCCTTGTAGACTTCTTCGAGGGTCTTCTCGCCAAAGTTGGCGATACCGAGCAATTGGTCAGGCGTGCTGCCCAAAAGATCGCGAACGGTAAAGATGCCTCGTTCTTCTAAGCAATTGGTTGTCCGGACGGAGAGGCCGATTTCGGCCGTGCTCATCTCCAGGCGTTTCTTGCATTAGACGGGCTTGTTCTTCTTGACGGCTTAGCGGAATGCGAGTCCTGCTCATGTGGGTTCCCTCCCAAAAAGTTGAAGCCTTGCGTGCTTTGTCGAACAGGATTTAAGAGGACACTGCTTCGATGCGGGTGAAGCCAGACCCTACAAAAACCCAACCAGCCACGAAATCCCTTCGCCACTGGCATTTTCTGACAGGCGGAGTATACACGCGACTTTAGTTTTTCAAAGCCTTTAGTGGAAAGTTTTCACAACTTTTTTAAGATATGCTCAGCAGTGCATTCACGGCTGAGCATTGCTAGCAAACAGGCACACGCAAGTCGAGCAAAGGCGGTATACTTGACGTAATGGATATGTTGCTAGGCCAATCGTTTGGCCCGCGTGAATGTTGGTTTCCTTTGTCGCCACAAAAATGTTCTTATGCCTCTGTTTGATCCTCGCCGAGCCGGTTTGACCGAGCCGCAACTTGCGGCAGTAGAACATATCGATGGCCCGCTACTCATTTTGGCAGGCCCAGGTAGCGGCAAGACGCGCGTCGTCACCCATCGCATTGCGAATTTGCTCGCGCATGGAATTCCTGCTTGGCAAATTCTTGCGCTGACGTTCACCAACAAAGCAGCCGACGAGATGAAAGCTCGCGTCGCGAAACTTGCGCCGGATTCGCCGGTCTGGATGGGAACGTTCCACGGTTTTTGCGCCCGTACGCTGCGACAACATGCCAGCTTGGTTGGCCTTAGCGAGAACTACACGATCTTTGATATGGGAGACGCCGAGAAGCTGCTGAAGCTGGCGATCGAAGACGAAGGGATCGAGATGACGCACGCTTCGCCGGGGGCGATTGCGCAGGCGATTAGCTGGGCCAAGAATCAATTGCTAACGCCGGATCAATACGCCCAAAGCACGAAGGTAGGTAACGTTTTGGCCGGCGTGGTCGAGCGAATCTATCCTGCGTATCAGCGGCGGATGTTGCAAGCCAACGCGGTGGACTTTGACGACCTGCTAATGCATGTGGCGATCCTGCTAAAAGAGAATCCGACCGTGCGGGCCGGTCTTGACCAGCGGTATCGATACATCTTGGTGGATGAATACCAAGATACGAACTTGGCCCAGTATGCCATTGTGCGGGCGCTGTCCTGCAACTATCCCAACTTGGCCGTAACGGGAGACCCCGATCAATCGATCTATGGATGGCGCGGCGCCACGCTCAGCAATATCCTGGAGTTTGAAAAGGACTTTCCGAATGTTCGCGTGGTCCGGCTGGAGCAAAACTATCGCAGCACGAAAAGCATTTTGCGTGTGGCCGACCAACTGATCTCTTACAACGTACGTCGCAAACAAAAGAAACTGTTTACCGACAATGCCGAGGGAAAGCCGGTTCGCCTTTGTGCCTATCCGAGTCAGCGGGATGAAGCGGATGATATTGCCTCGCAAATTGCACTGGGCATTGCGCACGACAACCGCCGGCCGCGCGACTTTGCCATCTTCTATCGGACCAATGCCCTCTCGCGACAACTAGAACATTCGCTGCGCGAACATGCGGTGCCGTACCAGATCGTCAATGGCGTCGAATTCTATCAGCGGAAAGAGATCAAAGATGTGATGGCCTATCTACATCTGATCAACAACCCGCAAAACGACGTAGCTTTCTTGCGGGTGATCAACACACCGGCGCGCGGCATCGGCAAGACCAGCCTCAATCGCTTGCAAGAGCATGCTGGGGTTCGGCGGTTGCCGCTTCTCGGCGCTGCACGCGAAGCCGGGATGATCCGAACGCTGCCGAAGAAGGCGGCGGTCAGTCTGGCAAAGTTTGTAGCATTGATGGATCGCCTGGGAGAAGTGGCAACGGCACATGTGGAAGAGATTGTCGGCCGCGTCCTTTCCGAAACGGGCTATCGCGACTCTTTAGTGGCCAGCAATACCGAAGAAGATCACGAGCGCCTCGCCAATATTGAAGAACTGCTCACGGCAGCTCGCGAGTTTGACATTCGCAATCCAACGGATGGTGGCCTCGAAAAGTATCTGGAACAAGCGTCGCTCATTTCGGATACGGACGCCTTTGAGGGGGATCGCGACCAAGTGACGCTGATGACGATGCATGCGGCCAAGGGACTGGAATTTCCTGTCGTGTTTATCGTCGCTTGCGAGCAAGGGATCTTGCCGCACGAGCGTTCGCTTCGTGAAGAAGACAAGATGGAAGAGGAGCGACGACTGCTGTTCGTTGGCCTGACACGGGCCGAGCAAGAACTGCAACTTTCGTATGCCCATTACCGGATGTTTCGTGGCACCAATGCGCCAACCATCCCTAGCTCGTTCCTGATGGAGCTGCCGCGGGATGAGATGCAGGTGAACGACAGCTTTACGGGACGCGTTCCGGGCATTGAATGGGAAGAATCGCAGCTAACCGACCATGATTTTGCCGATGATGAGTTGGCAGGCGACGACAGCGCGGAAGAGGGCTCGATCGATTTTGACGTGGATGAGTTTTCGCAAGTTGAGCCGGTGAAGGAAGTGGTCAAAAAGCCCCCTTCCCTGGTCAGCGGGATGCAGACGGCCGCCGAGATGCTCGACGCGGGTTCACGCCCCCGTACGCCGCCAAGCAAATTCAAACTGGGCATGATCGTCAATCATCCCGAATATGGTTCAGGCAAAATCATCTCCCTTTCCGGCGAAGGGGTCAAACGTGTCGCCCATGTGCAGTTTTTTGACGACGAAGTGCAGCGGAAGTTTCGCCTGCAGTTCTCTCCGCTAGAGATCGACGACGAATAGCAGCGGCAGGTTTAGGGCCAGCTGTCGGCAATCAATGGCCCTAAAAACTAGACCAGCTCTGCAATCGGCTTGCCAGTGCAAAGCGAGATCGGACGGCCAAAGGCATCGCTCACTTGCTGATGTGGGTCAATCCCTAGATAGCGATAGATGGTGGCCAGCATGTCGTGCGGATCGAGTGGCCGTTCGCTGGGACGAGCGCCGTGATGGTCGGTCGCGCCGATGATTTGGCCGGTGCGAATTCCACCGCCAGAGAGCAAGATCGACATCGCGCCAGGCCAATGGTCGCGGCCGATTTTGCCATCCTTGTTTTCTATGCGTGGCGTCCGGCCGAACTCCCCCGTCACGATCAGCAGCACACGCTTGTCGAGGCCGCGGTCGTAAAGGTCTTGAATCAGTGTCGAGACAATTTGATCGTACTTGGGAAGGCGGGCGAGCATGGCCATCCGCATATCCCAATTCACCGCGTGATCGTCCCAGTCGTAGGCGGTCGTACCGGGGCCGCTGCCAGGGGCACGCACGGTAACAAACGAAACGCCGGCTTCGACCAAACGGCGAGCAGTGAGGACTTCTTGGCCGTAACCATCGCCGTACTTTTCACGTAGTTTGGGATCTTCCTGCGAAAGATCAAACGCGGCCTGCGCCTTGCCGGTGGTGAGGATATCAACGGCACGACGGTTGAACTCATCAGTGACATTCATCACGCCGGAGGCATCGACATCGCGGCGGAGACGGTCAAAGTTCTTGGCCAGTTCGCGGCGGTCGCAGAGGCGATTGGTTTCAATGGCGAGGCTGGCATCGCGAAGGCTGCCATTGATGATCGGCACACGGTAGGCGCTGCTCCAGTACCCTTCGGAAATGCCGGCGGCATAATCGGGGCCGTTGGCAATCACACCACCGACGGAGAGGGCAGGTGGAAGACCGGGCTTTCGATTTTGCATCATCCGGTTGATGACAGCGCCGACCTGGGGCGAGTGCGATTCGTACTGGGTACCGGCCTTGAGCTTCCCATAGCCAGAAAGGAAGCGGCGATGACCTGCGAAGTGGTCCGCCTCATCGTGGCAGACCGAGCGGAGGAGCGTGAATTTGTCGGCAACTTGGGCGTGTTTGGGAAGGTGCTCGCATACTTCGATGCCGGGGACATTCGTCTTGATCGGCATGAACGGGCCTCGAATATCGGTCGAGGCATTGGGCTTCATGTCGTAGGTTTCCAGATGGCTGGGACCGCCATGCACAAACAGCATGATGATCGCGCGATCTTGGACGGGGGCAGCGGCCGCTTGGGCCTGGGCACGAAAGAGTTGTGCCAGCGTGAGTCCGCCGAGACCTAAAAAACCTGCTCGCAAGCAATGCCGACGCGACAGCGGATGCGGCGTAGACTGAAAGGGAGTGGAGGGAGTTGGCATGGGGCTAGCTCTTGGGATGAGCAGGATTCAATTGCAATTCGGGCTGGATCATCCTCGTTGTTTCAAACGGTATCGTACTGTTTCTGACGCTGAATTGCGAACTTTTTCCAATTGATGGCAATTTCGCTTCAAACGGACCATCCAAGTGATTGAACTGGTACTTATTTATGCCTAGCATGCATCTCCCTAGGGATGCAATGACTTGCCGAAACGAGAATCCACTTCAGGGTCTTACGAGATGTCTTCGATTGAATGTCCCAACTGCAAAACCCATTACAAATTTAGGCCAGAGTTTGCAGGAAAGTCAGCTCGATGCGAGAAGTGTTCGCATGAATTTTCGTTTGCCAGCCAAACAGCAACGGAACCTGCCGCGACTAACACAGCAGCTCCTGTAGAGTCTAAGCCCCTCCAAGATGTGCAAATAGATTCCAGCTTTCCCATCAACCATGTTCCGTCGCAGTTCGGTGAGGTAGTCCGGCAGTGGCCCTATCACCAACCGCTTAGGAGCACGCTCGGCATTTCTGCGGCTTGCCTCTTCGTTTCCATACTCTTTGCTATTGGGATATTCGATGGGACATTCACTGATTGGTACCTCAGCGGCATACCTTTACTATATGTCATGTATGTGTTTACACCCATCCTCGCCTTTGCAGGAATCATGTTTGCGAATATAGCCTGGACTAGTTATCGCAAGCCGCGCGTGATCGCCGTAACAAAGATTGGGGTTTATATGCCCATGGCGCAGCTATCGTGGAGGATGATGTTCATACCATTCAACTCGGCCGTCCGATGGCGTCGCACAAAAATTGAATTCGAAAATGCCGTCAGCCAGGAAGCCTTTGAGGCCAAGAGCGTCAAGGAAGAGTGGTCGGTTTCAAGTGCCACCTTTCCGAGCAAAGAAGAATTTGAAGTCTTCGTGACGATGGTCAAGCAAGGAGTTAAAGGGGAATTGGCTTAGACAGTTTGCATGAAGGGCCTATGCCGGTGCAAAACATTCTAAATCGACCGCAGGTGGCTGTGGCTGCGGTGCTGCTAGTGCTTAGCGGAACCGTTGCGGGAATGATCCTCGCAGGTCGAGCTGGCGATGAAAAGCAATTTCTGTGCTTCGTGAAGTTTGCGACGGTGAAAGAGGGGTGTTTATTCTTTCGGCCCACAGAAAGGGAAGCAGAGGGGGAGAACAAACCTCTCGTAGAGATTCGCTGCAAAACTCGGCAAGAAGCATTTTTGCTCAATGCGATCCTCTTGGAATCACAATCCTCAAGTCCGGAGATGATTCCAAATGCCGCGGATCAAAGATTCGCTCTTCTTGGCAAGACAGAAATACAGCCGATGCGAATTGCCATTCGAACAACCATTGCCGGCAAAGATTCGTATGAGGTGCAGTATTACACGATTACGCGTGTGGAAATGCTTACCGAAGACACACAGGAAGGCGAGGGAGAACGGTAACCACGAAAGGCACGAAAATCACGAACGGGAGGCACGGGGGGGAGGAGTTGGTACACGGAAGGACACGGCCAGCAGAGAGTATCGGGGCGAGTGCGAAATGGAGAGCGCGACCTCCTACCGCTACGCGGCCCAGGTTCAAGAACGTGGGATACCCAATTGCTGGCCCAGATATTCGAACGGTCCGGGAAGAAGGCCAGGCATTTAGGCTTGTGGCTCTGAAAAGGCTTGATCGGGAAGGTAGCCGGTGCACCTACAAAAATGTGGGGTGCGTTTGCTAGAATGAGCGGTTCCTAAAAATCCAACCTTCCCCTCCCTATAAAGGCAACCACCATGTCGGAACCGACGATGAAGGCAGCGTATATTCTGCAAACGGGCCCCGCAGAGAATATCACGTACGGCGATCTGCCTCGGCCGAAGGTTGGTCCGGACCAAGTACTGGTAAAAATGGGGGCGGTCTCGGTCAACCCGATTGATACCTATTTGCGCAACGGGGCGAACTATTGGGAACTTCCCAAGCCGTTTGTGATCGGAAGCGATATCGCCGGGACGGTGGTGGAAGTGGGCTCGGCCGTCAAGCGGTTCAAAGTCGGGGATCGGGTTTGGGGCTCCAATCAAGGACTCCTCGGACGCCAAGGGGTGTTTGCCGAATACAGCGCGATCAGCGAATACTGGCTCTACCCTTCGCCTGCCGATGTCAAGGATGAAGATTTGGCGGCCTGTGCACTGGTCGGTGTTACGGCACACCTCGGACTGTTTCGCGAAGCCAAGCTCAAGGCGGGCGAGACGGTCTTTGTGAACGGCGGCACCGGGGGCGTGGGCTCGATGGTGGTGCAGATGGCCAAGGCGGCGGGAGCGCGCGTGATTGCCACCGGCGGAAGTGACGAGAAGGTCGCAGCACTTAAGACGCTGGGGGTGGACCTGGCGCTCAACTATAAGACGGCTGACATCGCCGCTGCGGTGAAAGAGTTTGCGCCCCATGGTGTAAACGTCTACTGGGAGACGGTGCGCGAACCGGACTTTGACAAGATTGTCGCCCTGATGGCAGAACGTGGCCGTGTGGTATTGATGGCGGGACGTGATGCACGGCCAGCGTTTCCTGTGGGGCCATTCTATGTGAAGGGATGTTCGCTGCTGGGCTTTGTGATGTTCAAAGGGACGGCCGACGAGCTGCGCGCCTGCGGAACTGACATTGCCAAGTGGCTGAGCGAAAAGAAGATCAAGGCCAACATCTCGCAGCGGTTCACGCTGTCGCAAGCGGCCGAGGCGCACAAGCTGCAAGAGCAGAACACCTTGCAAAAAGCAGGTTCGCTGGCAGGCAAGATCGTTTTGACGCCGTAGTTTTTCGTACGGCCTTTGCTAGAAAGTTTTGTCATGCCCTTGCTGGTGGGAACCTCGGACCAAGCGGATTTTGCAACCCTTGCGGATGCGCTGGCCGATGCAAAGAGCGGCGCTATCATCGAGCTCGAAGCGGGAACGTATTCGGAAGAGCTATTGCTGACTTTTCCGGTGACGATTCGAGCTGCTAAAGAGCCGCTGCCCTTTTATGCGCAGCCCGCCCTTGCGCAGCACACGGGCCAGATGTATGCGTGTGTTATTTGGCAGGGAAAGCGCGCGCCGGCAGTACGGGTGAACCTCGACGCGGGCCGGCAAGAGGAGGATTCCGTTCCCACGGTGACGTTGCAAGGGATCGAATTGCAAGCGGGCCGTGGCGTTAGCGCGATCGAAGTGCAGCAGGGGAACGTGCGGCTATCAGCGTGCGTGATTTCCTCCGCCAGCGAACGTAAAGCGGGCCAAGGAATTGCCGTGGGGCCGGCCAAAAAGGGAAAGGCTGGCTCTGCCACGGATGGTTTTGCGCGGGTGCATTTAGAAGGGTGTCTGGTTCGTGGCGAGTTCTCGTCGCCGGCCATCCTGCTGCAAAATGGCGCAGTCGCGAAGATGGAACGAGTCCATTTTTCCGATGCCAGCGGCGTGGCCGTCTCACTGAGCCGAAACGCCAAGGGAGAACTGCTGGAATGCCAGTTTCAGCGGGTCGGCTCGGGAATTCATGCAGAAAGGCAGAGCGAAGTCTCGCTGAAGCTGTGCCAGTTTCGTGAGGTGAAACACTGGCCGGTGGAACTCGCCACGGAAAGTCGTGGCGAACTTGTCGGCTGCGACTTTTTCGATTGCCCGGCAGGAGCGGTGCACGCGCTGGGCAAAAGCCGGCTCACCCTGGATCGCTGTGAATTTGAAAGGCTTGGCGATACGGCCATCGTGCTCGACGGCGCTTTGCGAAGCATCCTTAATCGTGTGCGAGCGGAGCAGTGCAGTGCCCCCCTGCTCTCGCTGACCAGCGGGACCAATGCCAACTTGCAAAACTCGGTCCTGCGTGAAGGGAGCGATTGCTGCACCACCACAAAAAATACTAACTGGCAACTTGCCGCGGACTGTCACCTGCTGTTGGAGAACAATCGCGGTTCCTCGATTACAGAATCGCCAACTAACAAATCCGCCAGTGATGGCAGCATTGTGGAATGCCCGTTTTGTTATGAGCGGATCGCTGTCACCGTGGGAAAAGCGGGATCGACCTGCCTGTGCCCTGCTTGCGGCTGGACGTTTGCCAGTGACAAAAAGGGGAAGCTCGTTTCTACTTCGCCTCTGGAAGTTCGTTGCCAAGGAGAATTGTGCGAGCAGGTCTTTCCGGCAGCAGCGGCCGGCAGTGATCATTGCCCCGATTGCTTGACGCTATGCAGCTGGGATGACGCCGGCTACCCTACGCAGACTGGCTGTCCCGAATGCGATAGCAAAATTCCTTTGCCACGGTGGTCAGAAGGGGAGCTCTCTCAGTGGTGTGCTTGCCCGCAATGCAAGGGGCGCGTGCGCGTGGATCGCCAAGGAATGATCTTGGAGTTTGGCGAAGAGTAATCAACCGGCCCGACAAGCGCGATGGCAAACAGCTACTGCTTTTTGGCCAGCTTTTTCACCTGCAGGGACAACGTGTCCATCAAGATCGGTGCCGCTTCGGGGCCGCAGCTGTTGATTTCCCCGTATTGGCGTTCTTGACGGCCATACGCGTAAGGAGGTTCAGCATCCCATTGCGACTTGGGAATGATGTAGCCCACCTCATCATTGGCAAGGCCGATCATCATCCACTTTTTGCCTTGTAGCAGGCCTTCAATAGTGGGTTCCAGCGGTGCACCTTGAAAGTCGGCGTTTTTGTCTTGGGGTAGCTGGAACTTTCCATAGACCAGCTCGGGGTAAAGTTCGCCAGGGATGCAGGCCAGGCAGAACTCGCCCAACTGAATGCAGGCGACTTCGGTGGGAACCGAAGAAGGGACCTCGATCATTTCCATGGTGATTGGCTCGCCCCGCTTGGTGTGGTCGCCCGTCCAGACGTAGGCCTGTCGCTTGAGCACTCCCGCCACACGGGCGGCACGGTAGAGCACATTCTTGACCGGCAGATAAACCTCTTGCGAGGCGATGGCAAACGGAGCCAGCGAAAGTGGCTGCGCACTTTCAATCGCTTTGTTCGCCAGGAGGGCGACCTCATGCCCGTATGCTTCGCTGTAGGCGTAGTCCCCTTCCTTCAAAACGGTGCCGTCAGCGGCTTTGATTCGATCACCACGAGGAGGAGCTAGTAGTCCTCCGATTGCACCGCTAAACAGGACGACCGGGCATTGATGCGTTTTGGCCAGTTCGTTGACGGTCGTCGAGACAAAGTCGGCGGTAACCAGCGTGTTGCGTGAGCCCAGAGCCTCAGGATGACAGTTCCACTGCACAATCAGGCCGACGTTCTTTTCCGGCGAGCCGTTTACGGCCACCGATGACAAACGAATGACACGCAAGACGCCGTCCTTCACTTGGGGCTGACGCGAATCGTTGAGCAGGGTTTCGTCTTCGGCCGTTCCAAAGCGAGCGGAGACCGGTTGCAACTTGGCGACCGCCTCTTTCACTCCTTTGACAACCTGATTGACGACGAGATCGATATAGTTATCGTCAACACCGCGCGAGAAAGGGCCACGCCCCCAAATGCCGATCACATCGGGCCCTTCGTGATTGTGCGTACTGGCGACCATCACATAGGTAAGTTCTGGCAGCTTGGTCCGAATCCGCAGGACCTCATCGTATTGCAGGCCGATCAGATCAACGCTTACCAGAGCGATGGTTTTATCGCCTTCACGCAGGACAGCGACCCGCGCCATCAAGGGATCATGGACGCCGGTTGCACGCCGCCCCATCCCATAGCCCGCCAGCCAAACCGGCTTTTTCGCCTTGGTATCCGGGGTGATATCTTGATCCGAAAAACCAGCCTCGAGGGCTTGCGCCATACGGCATGGCAGATTTACCGCAAGAGCTACTCCCAAAATCGCGGCACACCAGCGAACAAGTACCTGTTTTCCGAACTGCTGAAACATGCGAAGGATTTCCCTAAAGCTTTTTCAAACCCGGAGATCGAAGCAACAACCCTTGCGTCTTACTCCACCGTCCGTGTAGCAATACCCGCGAATCGACGATTCGGTTTGCAATATTTTTGACAAGTAGCAAACAGAAACAATCGCCACGCCTTCGTGGTTACCGTAGGGGATGCTTACAAGATAGTGAGCCGCAGAATCTGTGCGCTTTTATGTTGTCGCCGAGCGGCCCCTTTATCCTACCATCTTTTCTAGGCAATGGCTTCCTGAATAATTCGAGCTTCTTGAATGCCCGTCAATTTGTGATTTAGTCCACCGTAGAAATAGGTGAGCTTCTTGGGGTCGAGTCCCATCAGGTGCAAGATCGTGGCGTGCAAGTCGCGAACATGGCGGCGGTCGACGGCCGCTTCCATCCCCAGCTCATCCAGTTCGCCGTAACTGGTGCCCCCTTTCACGCCACCGCCAGCCATCCAGTACAGGAAGCCTTTGGGATTGTGATCACGTCCACCGTTGGTCCCTTGCGAGACCGGCTGGCGACCGAATTCGCCACCCCAAACAATCAGTGTCTCATCGAGCAGGCCGCGCTGCTTGAGGTCGGTCAGCAGGGCAGCAATGGGACGGTCGATTTCTGGGCCATGGATGAGGAGGTTTTCTTCCTGGCCATTGTGCGCATCCCAGTTTTCCTGCTGATGCCCACCGCCGGAGTAGATCTGAATGAATCGGACACCACGCTCCACTAAGCGCCGAGCGTACAAACATTGGCGTCCAAAATGGGCCGGGCCCAAGGCCAGCTTGTGGGTGTCGGGCTTGGGCTCATTGAGGCCGTACATTTCGAGCGTTTTGGCATCTTCGCCGGAAAGATCGAGCGCTTCGGGGGCCGTGGTTTGCAGCTGGTATGCTAGTTCATAGCTGGCGATTCGCGCCTGAAGCTCGCTATAGCCAGGATGCCCCAGCAGATGTTCACCATTGAGGGCGTTGAGGGCATCGATCTGTTCACGCTGTTGTTCGCGAGTCAGCTGGCTTTTGGGGGAGAGGTCCAAAATGGGATCTCCCTTGCTGCGAAGCTGCGTCCCTTGGTAGGCCGCAGGCATGAAACCGCTGGACCAATTGGCGGCGCCGCTGATCGGACCACCACGAGGATCGAGCATCACTACATAGCCCGGCAGGTTTTGGTTTTCTGTCCCCAGGCCGTAGCCGAGCCAGGAACCCATCGAAGGATACCCCTGAATGATTCGGCCGCTATTCATTTGCAGCATCGCCGAGCCATGGGCGAAGGTATCGGCATAGAGGCTTTTAATGACGCACAGTTCATCCATGTGCTGGGCGATGTGGGGGAAGGCGTCGCTGCACCACATGCCCGATTCGCCATACTGCTTAAACGTCCGTTTACTGGCGAGGAGCTTTTGCTTTTGGATGGAATGGCGGCGGACTTCTAGTTCAATCTCTTGGCCATCGCGCTTTTGCAATTCGGGCTTGTAATCAAACGTGTCCATGGAGGAGGGGCCTCCGTACATGAACAAGAAGATCACATGCTTCGCCTTGGTGGCAAAGTGTGGCAGCTTCGGCGCAAGCGGGCTGATATAGCCGGACGGCAGTGCCGGCGTTGCCTCGGCGGCGTAGCCATGTTTTGCAAAGAAGCCCTCTTGGTCTAGCATCGAAGTGAGGGCCATGCCTGCAAAGCCGGCTCCCATCTGCCAGAGGAACTCACGGCGATGTCCGGTGCAAAGAGGTTGTTTGGGGTTCATGACTGCCTCACAATTTCTGCAAGTTGGCATCTTCGCGACGTTAGTCAACGTAGACGAACTCATTAAGGTTCAACATCACCTTGCAATACGCTTCAATCGCTTGCCGCAGGGCTTGCTTTTGTACGGCTTCCGGATTGGCGGGAGCGTTTTCTGCGGTGACGACGGTTAAGGCCTTGGCGGCAAAGTGATTTTGTTGCTGGGAGATGTAGTTGCGAGCGATGGTTCGCTCCTTTTCGGACGGGGATCGCGCCAGTACCGCACGAAATGCCTTTTCGAGCACGGCATCGAGGGTTCCATCGGTCTCTTGCAGGATACGGTCCGCCAGGCGCTGCGACTGGTGTTCGTAGAAATCGCTATTGAGCATGATGAGCGACTGCGGAGCAACGGTTGTCGTGTTCCGTTTGGGTGCTGGAGTATCGGCACTGGCAGAATCGAACGTATCTAGCATCGGCACCGCCAATGTTCGCTTCACAAAGATGTAAACGCTGCGGCGGGATTGTTCGGCCTCCGAAGTATTGTTGTTCCAGCCATCGCCCGGACGAGATTGACTGGCCAAGACTTCCGGCGAGAGCTTAGGATAGATGCCGCCGCCCCCCATCGCATAATTGATCGAGCCACTTACCAACAAAGCGCTGTCACGAATCGCCTCGGCTTCGAGTCGACGCAAGTTCTGTCGCCATAGCAGCGTGTTATCGGGATCGATAGCGATTGCCGAAGGCTGATCGGCGGCTGATGCCTGCCGATAGACATGGGAAGTCATCAACTGACGATGCAAACGCTTGAGCTGCCAATCCCCCGCAATGAGTTCAGAAGCCAGAAAATCAAGCAGTTCTGGATGGGAGGCGGGCTGTCCCGACTTGCCAAAATCGCTGGGCGTTGGCACGATCCCGCGGCCAAAGTGATGCTGCCAAACTCGGTTGGCGATCACACGCGAGGGGAGCGGGTTATTTTCGCTGGCGATCCACTGGGCAACGACCGTGCGACGCATTACCGTTTTGCGTCCCTCGGCTTGGTAGTCAGCAGCTTGCTCCGGAAGGGCTGGCTTCATCTGTTCGGCAGTGGAGAGAACTTCCAAAAAGCGAGGATGCACTTCCTTCGCAGGAGAAGCAGCGCTCCCCCGCACCAAAACGTGCGTTTTGGGAGGGACTCCTCCCTTTTCTTTCAGGCCCAGGGTTTTGCCTTGCCCACTTGGCAGGTCGATTTGAATGGTCTCTGGCTCTTTGCCGTAGGGAGTTAAGTTGGCAAAGAAGGCAGTCAGCGAGTAGTAATCCTCTTGCGAAATCGGATCAAACTTGTGGTCGTGACAACGGGAGCAGCCAATCGTCATCCCCAGCATGGACGAGCCGATCGTGCTGACGACGTCATCCAGTTCATCTGCCAGGGACTGCTGCTTATCATCCGGCTCATCATCCCAAACGCCTAGCCGAAAAAATCCGGTTGCCGCAATGGACTCATCCGTGGCGGGCGAAAGTTCGTCGCCGGCGAGTTGTTCGCGCAGGAATTGGTTGTAGGGCTTATCTTTGTTGAACGCGGCAATGACATAGTCCCGATACTTCCAGGCATTTTGCTTTTCGCCATCCCGTTCGTAACCATTGGTTTGGGCAAAGCGAACCACATCCAGCCAGTGCCGTCCCCAGCGCTCGCCGTACTGCGGCATGGCAAGCAACCGATCCAGCACACGTTCATACGCATCTGGGGCGGTGTCTTGCTCAAAGGCTTCGACCTCTTCCAAGGTTGGCGGCAGGCCGATCAGATCGTAGTACGCCCTTCGCAGGAGAGTCCGCTTGCTGGTCAACGGGGAGGGCGATTGGCCCCGTTCTTCTAACCGGCGCAGGATAAAAGCATCGATAGGATTCTTCGCAAGCGATGCAAACTTGCCGGCATCTGGAACGCTGGGCCGTTGAATGGGCTGAAAAGACCAGTGCTTGCGATCTTCGGCCGTTACTTCGAAGACCTTCTTGCGAATCGGACTTGCCATATCACCGCCGGGCCAAACAGCGCCAGCCTTGACCCATTCGACCAGTACATCAATCTCTTCCTGCTTGAGCTTGCCCGTTGGGGGCATCTCGAACGACTTGTAATTCACCGCATCGATCAGCAAGCTGGCCTCGGGCTTGCCCGGTGTGACGGCGGGACCACTATCGCCCCCTGTGATCAGCGATGAACGTGAATCGAGCCGAAGCTGCCCGCCATGCTTTTCTTCGCCATGACACTTTTGGCAGTGGCTAACAAGAATTGGTCGGACTTTGTTTTCAAAGAACTGTAGCTGCTCTGCCGTGGGCTCGATCGCTTTATCTGCGGGAGGGGGAGCAGGCTCTTCCGCGCCAAACCTTGCGGTGCATGCGTCAGCAGCAAGCAGGCCGCGACAATCGCAAGACGAAGGGAAACCATGGCAGGCCCAAGCGGCGGTGTAGGTGGGAAAATTCAGGCGGGAACTTCATCGTAGCTTCACAATTGGGGCGTCGTCAAGCTTAGAGGCCGCTGCCCTCATTCGCTCTAAGTCCTTGCGATACAACTACTAGAGGCATTTCCAATCGCTTTGTGGACGGTTTGACTTGTCTAGGCAAGCATTGTTCCGCCATTCATTAGGAACCATAGACCAGCTGTGCACCCTTTGTCGTCAACTTCGCCAGCGGAAGCGTTGCGTACGGCACGAAGAGAAGGGCCATCGCTGACGCGTCCGGCTCTGCAAAGACATGGCAAGGAAGATCACCGCCTACTTGCCAAAAGTGACTTCACCGGCCCCTACTTCGCTGGGCCGTGGACGAATGAGTAGCACTAGCACGATGGAAATGATCGCCAGCGCGGGGAAGACGGCGAAAATTGTCTCCAGTGGAACATGACGATCGCGCAGAACTCCAAACCACCAATCGGCAATGCCTCCCAAGTTGATACCGACGAAGTTGAGCAGGCCATAGGCTGTCGCGCGGTGCTGCGGCTTTACAATCTGGGACAGGATCGGCATGTTGTTGCAATCGAACGTTCCCCAGCCCAAGCCAAACACCATCAGAAACAGGATCGCCACCGTCAGCGAGTTGGCATAGCCAACGCCAAACATGGCAGGAATGAAGAGGCTCGTTCCCAGAGCACTGGCATAGATCCTTCCGCGTGGGCTACGCAGCATCCAGCGGTCCGCTAACCAGCCGCCTGCCATGGCCCCAACAATTGCCGCGAGGCTGACATACAACGTAGCCGAAACACCTGCGAGGCCTTGGCTAATGTCGAACTTCTCTTTCAGGATGGCTGGCATCCAGTCGCGCACCACCCAGCCTGCGATGCCGGGCAGCGTGAAATAGCCGACCAGCAGCAGGAATGATCCATTACGGAAAAGTTCCTTAAGCGCCACCAATACCGAATACTTCTCCACCGGTGCCGACTTCTCGACGAGGGCCTTCGTTCGATCACGTAAGCACAGAAAAAGCGGGACGGAATATAAAATCCCGAGTAGGCCAGTCGCATGAAAGGCCCAGCGCCAGCCAAAGTCTGGTGCATCGGCAATGTATCCACTAAACCCGCCCGCAATGCCGCCACAGTAGATGGCCATTTGATGAATGCCCACCGCTCTCGAACGTGTGCTGCCGGTGTGATAGTCGGCAATTAGCGCCAGCGCTGCCGGGAAGTAAAACGCTTCACTGATTCCCATCAAGGTGCGAGTAAAAAGCAAGCCGTCGTACGTGGTGACGTATCCGGTGGCGAGCGTCACCGCCGACCAGACGGCCAAGCTGACGCAAATCATAAAGCGACGGCTGAAACGATCCGCCACATAGCCCCCCAGCGGGCTCATAAAGGCATAGACCCATTTGAACTGCCCCAGCATGTAGCCCCAATTTTCGGCATTTGAAATGCTGGGGATGTCTACCATGACGGAGGCCTTCATGGCCGCCAGCATTTGGCGATCCAAGTAATTCAGCAGCGCCACCGGCCAAAGGAGCGCAACGACAAGCCAAATGGTGCTTGAAGAGGAACCGGATGTCGTCGAAGGGACTGTCATGATTTCGCGTCGCCTAAAAAATCGTCTTTTGATGCTCGGTGAAGTAGAACCCTCCACGGGTAACACGTCTACTCCACCTGTCCGTTTCCATCCTAGGAACCATGGGTGACACGTTAGGTCACACCATTTTTTACCCCTGTTTTCTCGCAGCTTTTTGATTAAATCCAGCAGGACATCCAAGCTCGCCAGCATACGACACGAACTTGGCTTGCCAGCCAGGCGTCCAAGAGTGAAAATCATGGGCAGGCGATGCTGTCACTAATGCTCTTTGAGAAAGCCCCTTGCTATGAAGATTCGTACCGCTGTTTGGATGCTATCGCTTGGATCTTCGGTTTTGCTCGGAAGCACCGGCATTGATGCTGCCGATAAGCCCGCAAAAAAAGGGGCAGAGCCCGCTGCCAAAGCGGCCAGCGCCGCAGGGGTGACTCCCGCGACCCAGGCCGACGTTGCCAAACTGCTCGACTTGCGTGTACTAGGGGCAGCGCTGGAAAAGGAAAAGCCCATTGGCAAACCGGAACCCAATGCGAGCGGCCGACACAGCCTAGCAAGCGTCAGCTGTAACGCGGGGGGAAGTGCGGCCGATGTGTATGGCTTTTTGAAGAAGCAGTTGACTGCGCAGAAATGGAAAGAGCTTCCCGGAGGCTACTCCAGTGACCAAGGGGCCAGCGGTACTTTTGCCAATGGAGACTACAAGCTATCGGCTTCGGTCTTTAGTGTGGGGAAACCGGGTGAGGTGAGCGTCTCGGTCATTCATCATGGAAACATTGACCCCAACAAGCTGCCGCCGCCCAAGGGAGGAAAGAGCCTCTATAGCACGCCGATTAGCTGCGCGTTTTTATCAGATGCTTCGGTAGAAGATGCCACGAGCGCAGCCAAAGAGCTATTCGTAAAAGCGGGCTGGGAACCGTACGGCATGGCGGGCGATACCTACAGCTTTCGTAAAAATGCCGTCAAGCTGACGGTGCGTGTCTCGGCGGCACCGGCCCAAGGGGGCAAGACGGTGGTCGATTACAGCACGATATTACTTGCTGTCGACATTCCCCTCTTCCCCAAAGCGATCGACTCTACCGTGCAGTATTCGGACAATCCTGCTCAGATGGGATTTGATTCCAAGAGTGAACAAAAGGAAGTGGCGGACTACTACCGAGCGACCCTGGCCAAGCAGGGCTGGGAAGCGACTACAAAAGAATCGGTGAAGATCGACTGGAAGAACTTTGTCATCTTTCGCAACAAGGCCAAAGACTTGATGGAAGTTCAGTTGACGACTGTTGATGAAATGACGCGCGTGATGGTTCGCTTTCAAACCGCTGCTCAAGTAGAAGCGACCGAAAAAGCGATTCAGGCCGAAATCGAAAAGAAGAAGGCCGAAAAGAACAAGCCTTTGCCAAAACTCGCGGTGACCATTCCCGAAGGAGCGGATGAGGTCGAAGTTACCGCCAAGCGAATTGAGTTTCAGGTAGAAGCTGGCAAAGCCAAAGCCACGGTGGCGGCCCTGAAGAAGCAATTGCAGGATGCCGGCTGGGAAGTTGAAGACGAAATGCTAAGGGACTTGTTCGGCGAAGTATCGCTAAAGAAGGAAAAGCTCTCGGTCGAGATCAGCTATACCGAATCGGGCATACTTCCTTCCGAGATCACAATCAAGGGACGCGGACTTGAGCTTGAGCAAGCCAAGTAGTGATCCTTGGCTAGGCCAAAATATCTTTCACCACATGGCCGTGCACATCCGTCAGGCGGAAGTCGCGGCCAGCGTAGCGATAAGTAAGTTTTTCATGGTCAAAGCCAAGCAGATGCAAAATCGTGGCGTGCAGGTCGTGCACGTGCACACGCTTTTCAATCGCGTTCCAGCCGAGTTCATCGGTGGCACCATGAACGTAGCCTCCTTTGACGCCTCCGCCTGCTCAGCCATGTGGTATAGCCGTAGTGGTTATGATCGCGGCCATTGCCCACCGAAGAAACTCCGGGCGTGGGGATCTCGACAGTTGGCGTACGCCCAAACTCGCCACCCCAGATCACCAGCGTGCTGTCGAGCATGCCACGCTGCTTGAGGTCAGTTAGCAAAGCACCAATCGGCTTGTCGCACTCGCCTGCTAGTGTGCGATGATTGGATTCAATCGCATCGTGGGCGTCCCACGGCTGGCCTGCCCCTTGCCAGACTTGTAGGAAACGGACGCCGCGTTCAAGCAAGCGACGGGAGATCAGCAATTGCCGGCCGTACGTGGTGTCGCCATACATATCTCGAATCGATTGTGGCTCTTGGCGAATATCCAGGGCTTCGGTCGCTTCGCTTTGCATGCGATAGGCAAGCTCAAACGACTGAATGCGCGATTCTAAGGCCGGGTCTTCTTGACGAGCGGCACTATGCAGCCGATTGAGGGACTGCAGCAGATCGAGCTGCTTTCGCTGACGGCCGGGCTGTATAAATTCGTTGCGGATATTTTCTACAAGCTTTTCAGGTTCCGTATGGCGGGTGTCGATGTAGGTCCCCTGGAACGCTCCTGGCAAAAAGGCGGAGCGCCAGTTTTGGGCGGCCATCGTGGGTTGGCCACCGGGACACATGGCGATGAAGCCGGGGAGGTTTTGATTGACGGTGCCAAGCCCGTACGTCACCCAAGAGCCCATGCTGGGGCGGGCTTGTCGTCCGTCGCCACAATTCATCAGCATGAACGACGGCTCATGATTGGGAACGTCGGCATGCATCGAGCGGATCACACACAGGTCGTCGGCGCATTTGGCGACGTTCGGAAAGATCTCGCTGATCTCCAGTCCATTCTGGCCATGCTTGGAAAACTTGAAGGGAGAGCGAAATGCTGCGCCAGTTTTCCGTTCGGTCCGCTGCGACGTTGGCAGGGGCTGGCCGTGGTATTTGTCCAGCATCGGCTTGGGATCGAACGTATCCACATGCGACGGCCCTCCATTCATAAACAAATGGATGACACGCTGGGCCTTGGGGGCAAAGTGAGGCGCTTTGGGAGCGAGCGGATTAGGAGGCGCGGCCGCTTGAGCCGAAGCTGATCCCATCAGGTCGGCCAGCGCGAGCATTCCCATGCCGGTTCCGCACTGCGTCAGCATTTCTCGTCGATTGAACATAGCCAGCGACTTTTCAAAAGGAAACTTGGTTAATCGACAAACAGGAATTCATTGGTCAGCAAAACGGCCTGCACATATTCTTGCCACGGCGATAGAAACGGCGAGGGAGCGGGGCTTGGTTCTGCCTTCATGGGTACAGACAAATACGCTAGGCCGATCGCCTTCTCTTCGGAACTTGGCAGCCGACCAAACACCCGCTGATAGAGTTTGTCGATCCGCGCTACATCATCGGGAGTGTTGGCAAAGTCCGGAAGCGCCGCCACCTTCTGCGTTTGCTCTTTGAGGAAGGGACCATTCATCAGGAACAAGGCTTGTTGAGGAACGGTGGTTTGATGCCGCTGTGGAACCGAAGTATCAGGAGCCGCAAAATCAAACGTGCGCAGGACGCTGGGAAGGTGCTGGCGATCGACAAAGCCATAAACCGTGCGGCGCGGCGGAAACGGAGCATTAAGCAACTGCACGGAAGGTCCCCCCATCGTCAGATCGAGGGCGCCCGAAACAGCCAGCAGCGAATCTCGCATCGATTCCCAATCGAGACGGCGGCGATTCATCCGCCACACCAGACGATTTTCCGGGTCCTTCTGCATCGCGACCGCTACATCCGCACTTTGCTGCTGATAGGTACTACTGAGCAGAACATGGCGATGGAGCTTTTTGATCGACCACCCTTCGCGAATGAACTGCTCGGTCAAATAATCGAGAAGCTCCGGATGAGTGGGAGCTTCACCCCGCAGGCCGAAATCGCTGGGCGTACGCACCAAGCCTTGGCCAAAATGTTCCATCCAAACACGATTGACGAGCACTCGTGCCGTGAGTGGGTTGTTGGCACTGGCGATCGCTTGGGCCAGTTCTAGCCGGCCGCTTCCTTGCTGAAACGGCTGGGGCTTGTCGAGCGAAAGGACTTCTAAAAACTGACGCGGAACGATATCGCCCGGGTTGCTGGCGTTGCCGCGCAAAAAGACGCGGGGTGTAACGGGCTTGGCTGCATCGATCAGCATGTGGGCATGGGGAGCAGCCCCCGGACTGGCGATCCAGTCTTCCACTAGGCGTTGTTGTTCGTGCAACTGGTTTTGCGTGGTGGCATCGACGAAAAGGAACTCTTCCACATCGGTTAGCGCCACGGTCGGCGGCGATTCCGGGCCATAGATCAACTGACGAAGTTCTTCCGCGTTAGCATCGGCCAGTGCCGTTGCCGTGGGATTAGTAGCCAGCAAGGCTTGCCACTGCACATCGGCCTCTTTGAAAAGTTGGCCGTAGACTTTTGCGACATCGGCCAGGGACTGTGGCGGCTCTTTGGTGAGGGCCGCCACCACAAGCGGATTTAGCGGCAGTTCGGCCGAAGGAGCCTGATTCCATTGGTCAATCAAGTGCTTTGCCTGCGCAGCAAAGCCACCATTGGCATCGGGCGAAGTCGTAAGGGCCGCCATGGCATGCCACGGAGCAAGTTCCGGATGATGCTTGAGCCGCGTCTTTTCAAACAGACGGGCCCAGCGCTGAATCATGACGGGGTTAAGGTCCTTGGTCGCATCGATCAAGAACATCACCGCCACAAAGTTGGCCTGCACCTTCTCCTTGTACGAGGCGAGCATGTATTCGCCCATTTGCGCCCGGAAGGCCGTCTGCATTTTGGCTTGCTGGGACTTCATGAACTGGTCGAGTAGTTCAAGACGCCGATCAAGCTCCTTTTTGTAGGCCTCGTAGCGTGGCAGTTCTTCGGCCGAGGCGATCAGGGGTGGAATGTGCGGCTCTTCAGAACTGGCAAAGATGCCATGCAAGCTGTAATAGTCGCGAGTTGAAATCGGATCGAACTTGTGGTCGTGACAACGGGCACAAGCGACCGTCAGACCCAGCAAACCACGTGAGACGACATCAATTCGATCATCGATGATGTCGTGCTGGCTGTTAAGGAAGCGCTGGCCGAGTGTAATAAATCCCATGGCCGCCAGCGTGCGTGGGTCGGTCTTGGCGGTTGGCAATTGATCGGCCGCAAGTTGCTGCAAGACAAATTGATCGTAGGGAAGATCTTCATTGAACGCGCGGATCACATAATCGCGATAGGTCCAGCCACTGGCATAGAGCGGATTGTCTCGCAAGCGAACGTAGCCCTTGGTATCGGCATAGCGTGCCACATCCAGCCAATGCCGACCCCATCGTTCACCATAGCGCGGCGAATCGAGCAAGCGATCCACCACTTTTTGAAATGCTTGCGGCGAACTATCGCTTTCAAACGCCTGCACTTCTTCCCACGTGGGGGGCAAGCCATGTAGATCCAACGTCACGCGGCGCAGCAGCGTACGACGATCGGCAGCAGGGCTCGGCGAAAGGCCCGCTTCACGGAGCTTTGCCAGGATGAATGCATCGATGGCGGATGTGCCCCAGTCACCGACTGCCTGGGGCGGAACAGGCGGCGCATGCACGGGCGCAGCGACCAGTGCGACTTGGCCACTTCTTGAATACTGGGCCGCGCTGCTGTGACCGACTTTGCCACTTCAGCGGGCCAAGGGGCACCAGATTTTAGCCAAGTGGAGAGAGCTTCAAGAGCGGGAGGAGGCAGCTTTCCATCCGGGGGCATTTTGATGTCCCCCGCGTAGTGAATCACTTCCCATAGCGGGCTTTCGGTCGGCTTTTCTTGATGAAGAACAGGCCCGCTATCGCTTCCCTTTTGGAGCGCCGACGCTGAGTCGAGCCTCAAGCCAGCCTCTTGCTTCTTTTCGCCGTGGCAAGATTGGCAATGCTCGATAAGTACTGGTCGCACCTCTTTTTCAAAGAAGGCGATTGCAGCCGGATCGGCTGGCAAAGCAGATGCGGGCTGCGGCGCAGGTTCTTGGGCCATGGCCGAAACGGCCAGCAAAACCAGCGCACAAAAAACAATACGACAAACCATAAAGGAGAGTACGCCTAAGAAAGGATGCCGCGAATGATTTCCCCATGCACATCGGTCAAGCTGACATCGCGCCCGCCGTAGCGGAACACGAGACGCTCATGATCGAGGCCCAGTTGATGCAGCACGGTCGCATGGATGTCATGAATGGTGAGCGGATGCTCTACCACCGTGTTTCCGAATTCATCTGTCGCGCCGTAGGCCATGCCACCGCGAAAGCCACCCCCGGCGAGAAAGATACTGTACCCATTCACATGGTGATCGCGGCCGCAGGTTTCATTAATGGCCGGTGTATGGGGAGTTCGTCCCATTTCACCAGCCCAAATCACAATGGTTTCATCGAGCAGGCCACGCTGTTTGAGGTCTTTGATTAGCGCTGCCACCGATTGGTCGGTGATCATGGCGTTTTCGGAATGGTGCTTTTTCAGCTCACCATGCTGATCCCACGGGCTGTTATTGGGATGCGTCAGTGGACAGGTGATTTCGACAAAGCGAACGCCTGCCTCGACCAAACGCCGTGCACGCAAACATTGCAGGCCGTAATATTTTTGATAGTCGTTCTTGGAATCCACACCATACGCTTGCAGCGTTTCGGCCGTCTCGCCGGAGATGTCGGCCACTTTGGGAATGGCGGACTGCATCTTAAATGCCGTCTCATAATTGCGAATAGCTGACTCGATTAGGTTGTTCTTTTGATTGGCCTGCGAGAACTGCTGATCTTGCTGCTGAAGCAAGTCGAGCTTTCGTCGCTGCACCGCCAAAACATCTGCAGGAACAATATTATCAATCGGCGTCCCGCGTGCGCGAAGCATGGAGGCACTGGTCGTGGCGGGCAAAAAGGCGCTGTCGAAATTCTCAAAGCCGCCGTTAGGAATCCAGTCATTGTTTAGCAGCACATAACTGGGAAGCTCTTTGGACTCCATCCCCAGTCCGTACGATACCCAAGAGCCAAAGCTCGGCGCCCCACCTGTCACGCGCCCTGTATGCAGCAGCAGGTTTTGCTGGCCGTGAAGGGGCTGCTTTCCCACAAGCGAGCGAACGACGCACAAGTCGTCGGCACACGTGGCAATATGCGGCAGCAAATCACTCACCCACAGCCCGCTTTTGCCCCGCTGCGAAAATTCCCAGGGAGAGCCCATCCAAACGCGACTGGCCGCACTTTGCGAAAGCTTGGAGGTTGCCTTCTCGCCGATGGCTTTGCCTTGTTGGTTTTTCAGTTCCGGTTTGTAGTCAAAGGTATCTACGTGACTCGGCCCGCCATCCATGAAGCAGAAAATCACGTTCTTGGCGCGAGGCTTCAAATGGAGGTGCGAGTTCCCCTCTTCGCTGCGAGCTTGCTGCGCTGCCATTCCTGCCAAGGCCAGCCAGCCAAAGCCGGCCGAGGCCTGCTGCAAGAACTGCCGCCGCGAAGTGGGCCACCTGCTTGGCATGCTAGCGAACATAGAGGAACTCCTTGGTATTTAGCAGGGCGTGCGCAACATCCTGCCAGACCTTCACACTGGTGGTGACTTCGGCTGCGGGGATCTGGTGCAAGTTAGCAAAGTCTTGCACCACGGCTTGCCAACGCTGTTGCTCTTCGGGCGTTGCCGGTCGGCCAAAGGCGGCCTGAAACATTTGCTCGATGCGCTGTGGGATGGATTGATCGGTCTGCTTGCAAAGGCGCGTGGCCCAGCGACTGGCTTGTTCACTGAAGAATGGATCGTTCAGTAGCGCTAGGGCTTGCGATGGCGTATTGGTCACGTCGCGACGGCCCGTGGGAATCTTGGGAGGTGGTTGATTGAAAACCGCCAGAATTCGCGGGGGCTCCATGATGGAAAGCTTGGTATAAATCGAGCGACGGCCATTGCCATCCACCGGCCCCGAGAAGAGACGCTTTTGTCCATCTTCATTGTGCCGATGGGGATTGATCGGTGGGCCATACAGCGTCGGATCAAGGCCGCCAGAAACAGCCAAGACCGAATCCCGCAGCGCCTCAGCTTCCAGACGTCGTAACGGATAGTGATGCAGCAGGCGATTGGCGGGGTCGATGGTCAATGCATTTTCATCGGCCGTGGAAGTCTGCTGCCACGCCTGGGTGAGGACAATTTCGCGCACGAGCTTTTTGACCGACCAACCTTCTGCCATGAAACGAGCGGCCAGATAGTCGAGCAGTTCAGGATGCGATGGTTCCGCGCCAACATGCCCAAAATCGTTGGAGGTGGCGACGATCCCTGTACCATAGAGCCATTGCCAAACGCGATTGACAAACACGCGGGCGGTGAGCGGATTTTTGGGGTCGGCAATGATCTCGGCCAATTCGCGGCGACCACTATGCGGCGAAGTGAAGCCCGATTTTGCGGCCCCCATGATCGATAGATAGCCGCGCGGGACGATGTCACCCGGCTGGTCGTATTCCCCGCGCTTATTGAGTGGCAAATTGATTCCCGCGTCGATGTCGGCCATGCCGTTGACGGTTTGCGGCGTTAGCAGTTTAGCTTCCGTAGTACGATACTGAGAAACGAGGGCTGCAATGGCAGGCTGCTGGGCCACTTCGTGCTGGTTGGTGATCTGTCCATTATCAAGCAGCCAGTTAATCAGCCGAACGTCATCGTCCGTTGCTTGGTCTTGTTCCCACCGACGAAGCGCTGCACTAAACCAGCGGGCAAAGGCCGCAGCGACGCCGGCCATGTCTTGCGGAGCTTCTCCTTCGAATAGGCTGAAGTAGCGTTGCAACTGATCCATGGGGAGCGCGGGCTGCTCATGCAGGATGACACGCGAAACTCCCAGCCAGCTACGTGGATCTGCCACTTGCTCTTCACTGCAAGCCCCTCCCAAACCAACGCGCGGCGGGAAATTCGGATTGCTGGTCTTCGTAGCCAATTCCAAGAAGATTCGCCGCTGAGGCATCGCACGATAGGTAGAAAGCGTCAGCCAGCCCAGCGACGGCTGTTGCAAATAGGCCTGCTTTTCCGTCAAGAAGGCATTATCAATTACCGTTCGATGGGCGCTAAAATCGCCGCCGACAAATTCAAAGCTGATGAAGCTTTTATCAAACGTGTTGAGGAGCGGCGTACGAATGACGCCATTCATACGCGGCGACAAGCTGTTGGTAAATAAGCCCGCAGGAAGCAAACGCGTGACGGCGGATGGCCCCTCTAGGGCGACGACAAAATCGCCTGAGCGAACCGGCTCTCGCAGGCCTACGCCATCGACCGACCATCCAGCAGGGACTTCCTTAGAAAAGTCGGCCGCAACCGTGAAATTGGCTTTGAACTGATCGATGCGGGCATTGGAGTGTTCATGAATGCGAGCATCGACATTTTTCCAAACGACGGCAGTCTCGCCCGGCTTATCGATGACGCGGGAGGCGTGCCACCAAGTGTGCCGCAGGTCTTCAAAGACGGGCTCCTTGGTCTCCGGCGTCAGAACTTCCTGCCAGACCTTTTGCTTGGGGGTGATTGACTCGGGCGGTGCGGCCGTGGGGAGCATCACCTTGGGAAGTTCCGCAACATCAGCCAGCCAGCGTGCTGCAAGCTCCTTACGCAAGTTGGCCTTGATCGTTTTTAGTTCGGCAAAGGTGTTCGCATTTCGCTGGGGAGTATCCAGCGTGCGCGTGACCCAGCGTGAACTCATAAAGACGCCACCGAGGGCGTAGTATTCGGACTGCAAAATGGGGTCGAGCTTGTGGTCGTGGCAACGAGCGCAGGCGACGGTCTGAGCTTGGAACGCTTTTGAGAACGCATCGACCTTGTTATCCATCATCTCTTGATGGATGCCATCGAACTCGGCGCTGTCGCCATGCCGCTTTTCCCCCATCTGATAGAACATGGGGCCAATCAGCGACTCATTGATTTGCTCCTGAGGATCAATGCGCGGATTTTCTAAGAGGTCTCCTGCGATCTGTTCGCGGATCAGCTGATTGAAGGGAATGTCTTGATTGAAAGCACGCGTCAAATAATCACGATAGCGCCACGAACCCTTGGCGGGCATATCCCATTCATAGCCGTAGGTGTCCGTGTAGCGCACCACATCCATCCAGTGACGCGCCCAGGTCTCGCCAAAGTGGGGTGATGCCAGCAAACGCTCCACGAGGTTCTTCCAAGCATCGCTGGAATCGTCTTTGACAAATGCCTCTACCTCGGCAGGCGTTGGAGGTAGGCCGGTGAGGGCAAAGCTAAGCCGGCGAATGAGGACCTCACGCGAGGCACGCGGAACAGGCCCTAGGCCGCTGGCTTCTAACTTAGAAAGCAAAAAACGATCGATGGGCTGGCCCGACCAGGCAGCGTTTTTCACTTCGGGAATCGCGGGCTCAACAACCGGTTGCAGGCTCCACCACTGGCGAAACTGTTCAAACTGAGCGGCGCGCGCGGCAGCAAACTGAAGATCAGGGGTGGCGCCTTCATCGCGCGAATCGAACGCGCCGGTTTCAATCCAGTGCACGAAATGGGCGATTGTGCTATCGGGCAGCTTTTTGTCGGGGGGCATCGCGACCGTTTCATGCCGCAGAGCGCTGATGAGCAGACTTTCTGCAACCTTGCCCGGCACCACGGCAGGCCCACTTTCGCCCCCTTTGCGAATCGCCTCCCGCGTATCAAGCCGAAGCGAACCCTTCACCTCTTTGGCCAATACAGAGTGGCACTGATAACAATGTTGCACCAGCACGGGGCGAATGTGCTTTTCAAAGTGCTCACGCTGCGCTGCTTCATCAGCGTAGCCTGTCGACGAAATCGCCAAAGCCAATAGGATCAGTGGCGCAGCCCATCGGCCGAAGCGAACAGAGGACATCAAGTTCTCCTTGGTCGGCGAGGGAAGGAAAGGTGCGGCCAAGTGATTGGTTATAGGCGGGAGCTGCCAACGGGCAACTGGTGAACCTTCATCCTACCGCCCCACAGAGGCCGGTTCAAGGCAGAACAAGGGTAACGATTACTCCCTTAAACATTTCGATAATCGATCGATGAATTTCCCAAGGGGATGCATGGCGACAAAAAGCGGGTCGTACGTCGTTGTTATCCACGCGAGAAATGTTGGGACGGCAACGATGGCCGGAGCTAGTTGGCACGACGCGATGGAATTGTCCATTCTCAAATTTGCACAAAAGAGTCTTGACCTTGCCGTCCGAACCTATACTATGTCATACATAGTATGCGTAGCGAAGTGATTATCAAACGTGGCTTTGCACGAGCCCTTTTGATGAATTCGTTCTAGGAGCCATGCCATGAAAGTCGAACGCGAATTGATGCGAGGCGCCGGGCCGCCGGCCGTCCTGAAGCTGCTCGAAGGGGAGCCGATGTATGGCTATGAACTTGTAGAAGCGCTGAAGACGCGGACGGGGGATGTCCTGCAAATGGGACAATCGACGCTGTACCCGATGCTTTACAACTTGGAAGCGCAAGGGCTCGTTAAGGCAGAATGGCGCGAAGCGGATACCGGCCGCAAACGGAAGTACTACTCGCTGACGGCAGCGGGACGTCGCCGCTTGGCCGATGAAACCAAACAATGGCGCGCCGTGGCACAAGCCATGTCGAGCCTCGGCATCATTGGAAACAGCCACGGGAACATTGCCACCGAAGGAGCCTAAGCCATGGTCGCCTCGCTCCTTAATCCGCCGCGAATGCCGACACCTTCGGACTCTTTATGGAGCCGGTTGTGTTATACATCGCTAGGCGAAACGCTACGAGGAAACATTGCAGGAGAGCTCGACGCTCGACGCGTGATTACCTCGTTTAATTTGGGAGAGACGCTTTCGGCAGTCGTATGGCAGATCGTAGACAAGACGCGACTGTGGCGGAGCGAGAAAGTAGATGTAGCCAGAGAATTAGCGTCACACTTTCGTGAGGGACTCGACGCGGGAGAAAGTGCCCAACAATTAATCGAGAACTTTGGTGACCGCGTGACGGCAGTGAAGCTGATTCGCCGTGCCAAGCTGCGCAGTAGAGCATGGCCGTATCATGCTTGGCAGTGGACCTGCCGAGGAATCATGCTAGTAGTGACTTCTTTCCTACTTCTGTATGGGGCACAATTCTGGTGGCTCTACTCAGCGAAACCGGTAATTCGCGAAAACTACTACGCGGCTTTGCAATCACAGATTGAAAAAACAGCGGTTGAAGATCGCGCTTGGCCAATCTATCGGCAAGCATTGGCAAAGATGAAAGTGGACCCGCAGGAGAACTACGATTCCGTTTACTCCAGCGCCATCAACGCAACGATCGGCCTACCCAATGAGAAGGATCGCTGGCCCTCCACTGAAGCGTATGTAGTAGAAAATCGAGAGGCGATTGCATTGATTCGCCAAGGTGCGGAAAAGAAATTGCTGGGGTTCACTACGAACGATCCCGAAGACAAACCCATGGATCTAGCCATAGATAGCCATGTCGCGGAGGCAATTAATCAATACGCCAACAACGTTCGAACGAATCAGGGCATTTTCCGTGTTTACAATATACCCACGCATATCGGCATGCGTCGCTTAAGACAGCTATTGTCGATTGACACCTGCGTTGCTATCCGAGAGCAGGATTCAGCCCGCTTTACTGCGGATGTCCAGGCACTAATGGGAATTACGCAACATTCGAACAACTCTCTGTTAGACGCATCGAAAGCATCGCTGATTTACTTTGAAGGGGATTCCTTAGTCGGTCATGCCCTGTGGAATCACCCAGAGATGCTAACGGATGCAGATTTACAGAAGCTCCACTTGCTATTCCAGCGTTTTGATTGGAAGGCCTGTGCCAAATCGCATGGCGACTTTATCGACGGGCAACGTAAATCCGTCGATGACTTCCTCCAGCGCTACTATACGGATGATGACCATGGAAACGGCCGTATCACGGCTGCAGGATTGCCATTTTTAGATACCTATCGTCGTCCCAACGACCAGTCGGCGACTTGGTGGAACCAGCAATTCAAACTTTTGGAGCCTGTACGAGCGAGCACGATCGCCAGTCGCGAACAAGTTCACGAATTGAGCGAGGCGATTTTGACGAAGTTTGCTGCCTTCTATGCAATTCCCCCATGGGAACAATCGGATCATAAGCCGGAACTGATTGCATTGCTTCAGAAACTACAGCAACCTCGCTATCGACCATTAAAAGCCGTCTTGCATGTGGATGGTCCTGATTTTGTCGGTATCGACCAACTCACTCCTCCGGCTCGTGGCGTGAGTATTGGCATTTGCCTGGAACTTTTCAAACGAGAACATGGTCGCTGGCCTCATTCCTTAGATGAACTGATTCCGCAGTACACTGCAGACCTTCTTCTCGACTGGGCAACTGGTAAGCCGCTTGGCTACAAACTAACTGTAGACGGGCCACTGGTTTATACGGTTGGCGCCAACGGGAAAGACGATGGTGGGCGTCTAGAGCCCGACGCAAATGCCGGGGGAGCCCTTTACGACTTTCCTGTTTGGCCAATTGGTGGACGGTTCTCAAAGAACTAAACCGCGGAGGTTTACAAAATCATGGAAGCTTCACTCACTATCCCACCTCGTATGCCGCTTCCTTCTGATTCCTTTTGGGAACGGCTGCGCCATACGCCGCTGCAAGATGTCCTTCGTGGAAACATTGCGGGCCAGCTCGATGCGCGGCGCGTCATTGCGGCCGCTGGTCTGGGTGATGACCTTTCTGCCGTTGTGTGGCAGGTGGTTCGCAAAACCGGATTGTGGCGAAGTGAAAAGCTGGATGTGGCCCGAGAGTTGGCGGCACACTTTCGCGATGGAATCGACGCGGGGCAAAGCGCGCAGGAATTGATAGCTGGGTTTGGTGAGGTTCCTCTTGCGGTCAAACTGATCCGCCGGGCAAAACTGCGCAGCCGGGCATGGCCGTACCGTTTGTGGCGCATGGTTTGGCAGACCGGAAGCGTTCTCACGCTCACGTTTTTGGTGCTGTATGCCGGGATAGCGATTCGCTTCTATTCGGGTAGGCCGACGGTTAAACAGAACTATTTGGCAAACATCCAAGCGGAGGTGCATCCGGTCGCGGAAGCGGACCGGGCTTGGCCCTTGTACAGGCAAGCTTTAGTGGGGCTGAAGCGTCCTGTCAAAACAACCAGGATTCCTGCGGAAGCGCAGAAAGGAGCGAACAACAGGTTTTCACCCTCCACAAACCCGACGATCGCGAAGTATGGCGCCGAAAGCCAAGACGCATTACGACTTGTTCGCAAGGCCGCTCAAACGAAGCGACTGGGGATTCGTTTTGACGATCCGGCCGATCAACCGTGGATGGCGATTGCCTCTGGATCCCTGGATCAGGACGTCCTGCAGTTTCAAACAGCTGTCTCGAAGAATGAATTGGCTCTACTCGGAATGCCACTGCCGCACTTGCTGGAACTTGACACACTAGGGGACCTGCTGATTTGGGATATTTTCCTTGCGATAGAGTCCGGCGATAACCAGCGAATCAAGCAAGACATTCAAGCTTTGGTCGGAATTGCAGAGCAACTCCAAAACGAAGATCTACCGCTGGTGACGATCAAATTCTATGCCCTCGGCATGTTTGAGCGAGCAGTTAACAATGCGCTCACCACCATGACTATCAAGCCTGATCTTTTTTCGGCTGAAGACTTACAAGAACTGCGAGTAATCCTTGGCTCGTTTCACTCGGCCACCATCAAGGAACAACTTAAAGGGTTCCGCCTGATGGCAGAAGACACCATCCAGCGGTCCTTTACAGACGATGGCTCTGGTAATGGAAGACTGACTCGCGATGGGGTCTTTTTGCTGATGCAACAGCGAGTTGGGCACGCCAAACACAACCAAGAGGATGCGATCACCGAGCTTACGATTCAAACTGCACTACCTGCGGTAGGGACCCTCGTGGCGAGCCGGCGTGAGATACTCGCCAGGATCGAAGAGATCTTGAATCGGATTGAGCAGCAGGGAGATTCGCCACAATGGACATGGAAGGGCCGTTCTCCCATTAATCCGCTGGTTGAACAGGCTAACCAAAGCAAGTTAACACTGCTGCAGTACTTTCCCGCGTATGCACTTACTTCGGGAATGGATCGACTCCCGTTCACAAGAGAACTTTATGCCCAGCATCGCGATGCCGCTTTCTACGCGATCGCCATTGAGCTCTTTCGGCGAGAGCATGGCGTTTATCCTACAAAGCTGGACGAGCTAGTTCCCGCTTACTTGCCAAAACTGCTGCCCGACCGCATGACCGGCGAGCTGCCGCGCTACAAGATGACCCCGCACGGCCCCCTGCTTTATTCCGTGGGTTACAACCTGGTTGATGATGACGGCAAAATCGAACGCACCTTTCCCGCCAATCATGCTTCTATGAAAGACGACATTCGCCTTTGGGCGCCGTTTCCGATCTCTACGGATGAAAAGGAATAACCTCCTCAGCGGATCCTCTTGAGTGGCACGCTGCAATTCCCTGTACGCCCACGTGCGACCGCTCGGTGATCCCAGCGGAAGAACGCGTGAAGCAACGCGAAAAGTTGAATGCCAATGTGATGCATTCAATTCGGCTCAGTGCGGTTTTCAGCGATGGATGCGCAGGCGATTTGGCGGCCAGTAGGTATGTGTAACGATACCCTTCAAGTACGACTCGGGGACCGCGAAGGGATTATGGCCGGGAGCACCTTGCTGCCAAAAACGCGAATCGTAGGATTGCACCGAGAAATCACCGATCACAAAGTATTCGTCTTTGCCCAATAGCGCGGGGCGATCCTTCGAGCCCCACGAGTCTGGGCCGGCCCACTCCGTAAGGTACTCAAGGCCTTGAGTAGAATCGGGGGGCGATTGACGTACGCCATCGATCCATACCGCTCCGTCTTGAAAACGGACCTCTTCGCCGGGCAATCCGACCAGACGCTTGACGTCTAATCTGGAGGGATGCTCTGGATTTTGAAAGACAACAAGATCCCACCTTCTTGGCTTGAGGAACTTTGCCGCCATAAAGCGATCGCCAGCATGAACGGTCGCGGCATCATTCGATGCTTCTGTGACGTGGAAATTTTTACAGATCATGTACAGCGGACCCGCTGTTTCATTTTGCCCGAGTATGGGGGTGCAATAGCTTGGCTTGCCGCATTCCGGGCAGGTTCCTTTCCAGTGCTGTCCCACCAACGTCGGAGCCATAGAGTTCGTTGGCATCACAAACCCTTGGAAGAGAAAAGGTCGCAGCACGAGGAGAGTAAAGGCAAGTGTCATCACACTTGCCAGTAAAGTTGGAAGCCAAGCCTGCAGTGCTCGAACAAACGGCGTCTTGAACGTCGTACTAATCACCACGCATGGAACGACAACGGCTGTAGCGAGTTGCACAAGACCAAGAACGACCAATGGAGCGCCAGAGGCCGGAGAGATGAAGAGGAACAAGACATTAAGCGTGAACTGCAGAACGGTCGCAATCACGGTTGCGAAGACGATGCGCCGCTTAGTCACATCAGGCACTTTCGCCCAGCGCAATCCGAGTCCAAGGAACAACGCCCAAAGTACGACTGCTGCCAATAGCAAGCCAACAAAGACGACGATAGCGACAATGGTAGAGAGCATGGGGATGGAGAATTTCTTGCGAAATCATTTATTTACAGACTGTTCAGCGTGAGCTGAATATAGCAATTGTGTCCCTACCCAGTCCATCATTGTAGCCAACGATCTAGGAAGAGAGTCAGCGGTTTTTTCTGAACACCCTGCACCATATTTCAAGCGTCATCGTGAAACGACTCGGATGGACACCCCGGTGCATTGAATTAAGGATTCTGCCAAATCGACGTTCGCCACTGCCCAAGGTACATTTTCATTTTGGCACAGGACGGTGATGCACCGCAGGAAAATCGAATGCACCTTTTCCACTCAATACTGCTGTGAAAGATGACATCCGCTTGTGGGCGCCGTTTCCGATGACGGTCGAGGAAGAAGGGGAATAGCCCTGAGGTTTCTGCTGAGGTGGCAGGCCTACTTGGGCAATTCGAGGCAGCAGCAGCCGAGTTCGAGGCGGTCGGACTTCGGGCCGTGGGCGGCAAGGACCGAGCCGGCCAGCGAGTAGATGACCATCTTCCCTTCGCGACGGGTCGAGACGAGCCCTTGCTTGCGCAGCACCTTTAAATGGTGCGAGATATTGCCGATTTCATTGTCCAGAAGTGCGGCCAAGTCGGAGACGCTTTGCGGACGCTCGCGCAGCGCTTGAATCAGGCGCAGACGTTCCGCATCGGCCAAGGCCTTCAGCAGTTCTGCACACTTATTGGCCGAAATCTCATCCTTCACCACGTCGTTTTCTCCTAACCCTAGCCTATCGTCGCGAGAGAAAACTCTCAATTCCCCTGCGCGAGCCTCCCCAAGGGAGCTTGAAACACGTTCTAACGATCTTTAGAATGGCGAGCGTGTTAAGCCTGCCTCGCTTCCCGCTAGGATCGTCATGAAACCTGGATCGAACGTAAAACCCGCTGAGAAATCGCTGGTCGGCGTGATGTTTGCCGAAGGGCTGGGGACGTTCATGCTGGTTCTGTTTGGTTGCGGATCGGTGCATACGGCCGTTCTGCTGGGAGCACAAAACGGACTGTGGCAAGTGGCCGTGGTGTGGGGCATTGGCATTGCGCTGGCGATCTATACGGTTGACGCGATTAGTGGAGCCCACATCAACCCGGCGATGACGCTTGCGTTTGCCACTTGGGGCAGGCATCCGTGGGAGCGCGTTTTGCCGTACATCCTGGCGCAGCTGGCGGGAGCATTTTTAGGGGCCGCTGTTTTGTTCGCGCAGTTTGCAGGACACATTGCGGCCAAGGAACAGGAGAAGGGGGTTGTTCGGGGTGAGCCGGGAAGCATCGTGACCGCGATGTGCTATGGCGAGTACTCCCCCAACCCGGGATCGCTGGCGAGTGCTGCCGGCCCTTACGATGCGGTCCAGCATGAATCGCTGAAAGCAAGGTTCTCCCACACGGCCGCCTGCTTTGCCGAGTTTTTAGGGACGATGATCTTGGCGTGCGTGGTGTTTGCTCTAACAGAGCCACGAAACCGTGCGCGACCTAAAGCGAACCTAGCGCCGATCTTTATTGGCCTGACGGTGTCGGCGCTAATTTCGATTTTGGCGCCGCTGACCCAAGCCGGCTTTAACCCCGCGCGCGACTTTGGCCCACGGCTGTTTGCCTACTTTGCAGGCTGGGGAAGCGTGGCGATTCCGGGAATGGCAGACCCAGCCTGGCTGACGGTGTATATCGTGTCGCCGATGGTTGGAGCTGTCGTGGGTGGTGGCGTTTATCAGTATTTGCTACGGCCTCAATTGCCCGAACTGGAGTCCTAAGATGCTGAGGCACTGGTTTGCATTGCTGTTGGGGCTGGTCGTTGCCTTGCCGGCCTATGCGCAAGAAGGACCGACGCGACTAGATCCGAACCTTCCCTATCAGGCAGAGCGGAACAACCCCGTCACTTACGATGTCGATTTTTCGGTCATCATCACGGCCCCGTACAAGACCAAAAAGCTAAAAGTTTGGTTGCCGATTCCTCCCAATGACCTCGCACAAGAGGTAAGCGAAAGCCAGCTGAGCACGTTTCCCACCGAGGTGAAGCCGACCTTTGCCACCGAAGAGGTTTACGGCAATCGCTTTGCCTACTTTGAGATCGATTCGCCCCAAGGAGGGCAGATCATTCGCCATCAGTTCAAGCTAAAGACGTGGGAACTGCGGTGGAATATCCAGGCTGACAAAGTGCAGGCCGTCGGCCAATGGCCCAGCAGCTTTGACGTTTATCGTAAGGGAGACAGCCAAGCGGTGATCGTCGATGATCGATTCGAAAAACTGCTGAATGAGATCGTCCCCAGCAAGGGGACCGCGCACGCCGGCCTGGGGAGCGTGATCAACTGGGTGCAGGCGAACTTTGAATACGATCATCACGATGCGTCACTCTCTGCGAAGGCAGAGCATGCCTTGACCAAGCATCGTGGGCATTGCAGCGACTATCACAGCTTTTGCGCTTCGATGGGGCGGACGCTCGGTGTTCCGACACGCGTCACTTATGGCATCAACACGTTTCCTAAAAACAGCCCGTCGCACTGCAAGCTGGAAGCGTACCTAGCGCCGTACGGCTGGGTGAGCTTTGACGTTTCCGAAACGCAAAGGCTGGCGGCGGAGATTAAAAAGGCAAACGGCCTGGATGAGGAAGCCCGCACGCGGCTGATTGCCCTGGCCCAGCAGCGTTTGGCGAGTGGCTTTCGCGACAATACTTGGTACTTGCAAACGCGCGGCACCGATTACGAACTGGCCCCCAAGGCCAGCAAGCGTGTCAGCGTGGTTCGGACCGCTTATATTGAAGCGGATGGCGTGCCTCTGGCAGAGCCTGATCCGGCCGACAAGTCGCAGGCCGCCTTTACTTGGATGACCGCACATCGCTATAGCGCCGACCGCAAGGTGGCGTACCCGTTTGCTGACTGGAAAACTCTCGAGACGATTCAGGATAAACCTCAATGACCAGCAACCCACGTTTCATCATGATTGGCGGCTTCCTTGGGGCCGGTAAGACAACGACCGTCGGCAAGCTTGCGCGGCACTATCAATCGCAAGGGAAACGCGTCGTCATCGTGACGAACGATCAAACGACCGACCTTGTCGATACCAATGCACTTCGCTCGCAAGGCTTTGACGTGGGAGAGGTCGCAGGCTCTTGCTTTTGCTGCAACTTCAATGCGCTCACGGGCACCATTGAACAGCTTGCCGAAAACGAGCGCCCCGACATCATCTTGGCCGAACCTGTGGGAAGCTGCACCGACCTGGTTGCCACCGTGATTCGCCCACTACAGCAAATCTATGCTCAGCCGTTTGATATTGCTCCGTACGGCGTGATTGTAAAGCCAAGCCATGGCCGGAAGATTTTGGAGAAGGTCGCCAAGGGGGGCTTCTCGCCGCAGGCAGAATACATCTTCCGCAAGCAGATCGAAGAAGCGGACTTTGTCATCATCAACCGGACCGATGAGCTTTCGCCAGAAGAAGTGGACCACCTTTCCAAGCTGATTGAAAAGGACTTTCCTGGTCGGCCGATTGTGCGGATGTCGGCCAAGACGGGCAACGGCTTTGACGCTCTGTGCGAATTCCTGGATCAAAGCGGAGAGTTCGGCCAGCGTCTGATGGAAGTCGATTACGATGTGTACGCCGAAGGAGAGGCAGAACTGGGCTGGCTGAACAGCCAGCTAACGCTGAAATCCCCCAATCCGATCGAGCTGGATGCGTATTTGCTGGCCTTGCTGAAGCGGTTGCAAGAGGATTTGGCCAAGATCCCGGCCGAGACGGCCCACCTGAAGGTGATTGGCATGTGGGAAGGTTTTTATAGCGTGGCCAACTTGGTCAGCAGCTTTACCGCCCCTGCCCTTTCGCTGCCATCGGGGTGTTTGACGAAGGAAGCCAACGTGGTGATCAATGCCCGCGTGGCGGTTGATCCTGAAACCCTGACCGAGCTTGTTCGCGGTGCGGTTGCAGCAATCTCGTCGGAATATGGTGCCAGTGCCGAGATCAACACACTGCAAAGCTTTCGCCCCGGCCGGCCGGTACCAACGCACCGGATCGTAACGACGTAAAACGCTGTCGGGTTCACACCAAAAAGGTTGAACCCTTACAAAACGGCCCTGCCCTGGCTTTGGGGCAGCGGCCTGGCTTGGGTTTCACAGCCCAAAAGGACTAGCCTCCACCCGGCAAAAGTTGACATGGGTCTGTGCGGTCTCTATCTTGGGCTGGTTGAAGCAGTTACGGCCCAGACAACTTTCCCCTTCTGGCCGTAGCCGATTCTTTGGCCGCGATGTGGCCTTCCCGCTGATTGACTCCCGCCGCACGAATTCCCACCTACAAGGTACGCTCCTTATGCTGCTTCTTTTCTTTGTCCTGTGCGCTGTACTTCCTAGCGATTGGACCCAGTTCCGCGGCCCGAATTCGGATGCCCATGCGACAGGTCCAGCAACGCCGATGGAATGGTCGGACACCAAGAACGTCGCCTGGAAGACAGCGATTCCTGGGCTGGGATGGTCATCCCCTGCAATCGCGCATGGAAAGGTCTTTTTGACGACGGCCGTTCCTCAAGGTGAAGGGCTTTCGCTGCGGGTATTGGCCCTTGATGCCAAGTCCGGCAAGATTTTGTGGGACCGTGAAGTACGGGCGCTGGAAAAAGCACCGGCGATCCATTCCAAGAATAGCCACGCCAGCCCGACGCCGTTGGTGCGTGATGGCGCCGTTTTTGTTCACTACGGAACGAATGGCATGTTCCGCCTTTCACCCGATGATGGCAAAATCGTGTGGTCCTGCACGGAGCTAGAATATCCTCCGATGCATGGCTGCGGCGGTTCGCCTGTGCTGCACGATGGGAAGTTGGCGGTTGTCTGCGACGGCAGCACGAACCCCTTTGTGGCAGCGGTCGATGCTGAGACGGGCAAAGTAGCCTGGAAGACCTTCCGATCGGTAAAGGGACGGGTCAACCATTCGTTTGTGACCCCCGCGATTGCCGTTGTTGATGGTAAGGCGCAAGTACTTGCTCCTGGACCTGATCACATGGCCGCCTATGATTTGGCCACAGGCAAAGAACTGTGGATCGTGAAGGCGCCCGGCTGGTCGGTCGTGCCGCAACCAACGGTCGCGCATGGCCTGGTCATCTATAACAGCGACTACGACAATCCTGAGCTGTATGCCGTGAAGCTTGGGGGCCAAGGTGACATCACCGAATCGCACGTGGCATGGCGCATCAAGCGTGGTGCCCCCAGCACGCCTACCCCGCTGCTGATTGGTGAAGACCTGTACTACGTTTCGGACAAGGGGATGGCTTCTTGCGTGAATGCCAAGACCGGCGAGTCGTACTGGATGGAACGGATCGGCGGCAATTTTTCGGCATCGCCCCTGTTTGTGAATGGCCGGATCTTGTTCCTGAACGAAGATGGCCTAGCAACCTGGGTAGAGCCGGGGCACAAGTATGTCGAAGTGGGGACGAATGAAGTTCCTGGCCGTACGCTGGCCACTCCTGCCATTTCCGACGGCGCCATGTATTTGCGAACCGACACCGTGCTTTACAAGTTTGCGAAGTAGGGCAAGGGAAGGTTGAACGGCTCTTTGAAATTCGATTGGTGCTGCCTGCGCATTTAGCTAGGTGGCGGAATGCAGCGAGGTAGAGACGTCGGTATTTGTGGTGGCCGGATGGCTACTTTAGGATCTGCTTTAACTCGCACATGCACATTTCAGTGCTACCGTAACTCTAGCGATGTCCACTACTACGGAAGTTTAGCCAAATCCTGCAGATTTCGTTTCCCGAGAAGTTAGACTTCTGTGGTTAAATGACGTGCAAGTTATTGAGGTTGCCTAAAACCAATCGCATTTCAACATCAATAGTTCCGGCTATTAGATTACTTTTGTTGAGCCGCTTCCGACGCAATGTGTCCCGCGAAAGTCGCGACGAATGTGCGAAGGCTTGTCATTTCTGACATTGACGAAAATTCGCCCGTTTTCGCGGCTTTTCTTTTCGACGTAATCAAAGTGGCGGCGGTATAGAGTTGCTCTCGAACGAGTTTCTGACAAAGAATATCATAGCGTTTTAGGTAGGAAGCCTCCTGAAACTCTGGGAACACTTTAAAGTGTGGGCTTCGATCCCTGACTGGACTTCTTGACGCAGGGGCGTCCTCTACGTGCATAAGCCAACCAACAAAAGGGCGTGTTGCTTCACCGAACGCCTTTTCTCGAAACGCCGTCCAGAGGTCGTGAGCAGTGCCAATTGCCTCTTCAGTTCGATTGTTGAAATTATTTCCGAACGATGGCCCAACCTGGCTTTTCAATTCCACGGCAGCTATCAGCTTGCCTCTGTGAAAAACCAGTATGTCCCACAGTTTGGTAGGTCTGAAATAGCCTGGGAGTGTTAGCAGTGCTCTATTCTGGTGAATTTCTGCATGCCCAAGACCGTTTGCAACAACCAAATCTTTAACCAAGGATAAAAAACCGTCCATGTTTTTGCCGGCAGTTACGCCACTGCGTTCTCCTTGGTCCGTAGCCCCTGCTTTAACTTGCTTTTGCTGTGCCTTTTTGCGGTTTCCCCAAAATGCCTTTACGGACTCACGAGCCTTGCGGTCATAGTCTGCTAGATCTAGCGCCATCCCAGAAGCTTCCTTTCATCTTTGCTAATTCCATACAAGACACAAACAGCGTCATTGCATGCCTCAGGGTTGGCAAGGGAGCAGGTTTCTATAAGAAGTCTTTTTGTGTTTGTCGGAACTGAATTCCATTCTGGCAATCGAATCTTACGGAGATACTGGGCTTGAAATCGGAAATATCCCCCTCGCATTTTCGTCGTGTATGTTCCAACGAATAGTTTAGCTATGCCCGAACTCAATACGGTCTTCAAAGCATGAAGATCCCAGTGTTGAGAGGTTATGTAGTAAAGGTTGTGGTGCGGATAGAGAATCCCCATCTCATAAGCAATGTTTGCATCCCCTTTAATATCGGGAATGAGCAGCTTAGGTGTAGCCGCAAGCTCAGGGTAGATTCTGTCAATTGTGCGATACCAACTGCTTGGCGTTTTCTTTGCTACATGCCTTGCAGTGATTTCTGCTTCCCTGGCACGTAGGTACCTTTTAAATCTGGGATAGTCCTCAAGCGAGGCAAGAGTTCCATCTCCCTCATAGGGATTCACAACACCAAGCCCCTTCCATTCAATCACGCCATTGGTGATGTCCTTTGTCATGGCCAGGGGAAGCTTTCGAGTGTCTTCAACATCTAGACTGTCATACGGACCGATAAAAACTCTATCTGCACCAGTAGCAACACCAATACCAACCTTGCAACCCGCTTCTTCAAGCAATGGATAAGTTGCTTCGAGTCTCCTAACAACATTGAGAGCAATGGAAGGTTCTAGTAACCATGGATCTGAGCCCCTGGCAATGTTTTCCAATTCTTGAATATCTTCCGACTCTACTAAAATGCCCTCGGTTAGATTCTTTGCAAACACTTTGAGTGATGGTGCATCTTCCCCTGTTAATTTGGCAACTCTTGTTGGGCCAGATTCTTCGCGGGAAATGAGCGTTATGGCTGGATAAGCTGATACTTCATCGTGAAATGCATCAACTCCTGTCATGCTGGCGAAAGCTTTAAGTCTAAATGACTCCGCCACCATCTTTCGAAGAGGCCCACCATATTTATTCTTCATCCACCTATCCGCGCAGATAAAGCAAAGCCTTCCACCTTCAGAAACTTGGTTCAGCGAGTGCTCGATGAAGGGGATGTATAAGTCTGCCCTATCGTAGATAGTGCTGAAACGTTTTCGGTACTCCAAGAGCAAAGCTTCAGGTATGCGTTCTTGTCTTAGGTACGGTGGGTTGCCGACAACCACATCAAACGATTCGTCGAATTCGCTCAAAAGGAAGTCACCTGAAACCAACCATTTGCTGACTAGTTCCTCGCTGTCTACTTTTCGAAACCCAGAGTCTTCAAGCTTTTTAAGAAGCTTCTTTTGGGTCTCAGTAAAGGTTGCTTGATGGAGCTCAACACCCCGAATACAGCCTGCCAATTGAGGTACGATATCCTTACTCTTCCGTGAGTTTAGGGGGATCGTAGCAAGCAGTCTATCGACGATTGGAAAAACGAAATTTCCATTCCCAAACGAGGGTTCCAAGATCCTTAGATTTACCAGATTGGCAGAGGTGACATATCCGGCGAGGTCTAGGATGAAGTCAACAATCGTTCGCTTTGTGAATACAGCTCCTCGATCTTCTGATGAAGAATTCGCCATCTTGTCCACGGCTTGCACCACTTCATCGGGTACAAAGTCAAAAAGTGATGGTTGTCTTAGCATTGACTACTTCCTGTGCCGCTGACTATCCGAGGACCACCACATTGTAGGGGTTAACATCAGTTGTGTGGAGTCTATCTATTTCCTCTTGCCAAAATACCTGTGCTCTACGCGACCAAGAGGGGGGCATTGAGTAGCAGTGGTGAGGGTTATATTCAAGAAGCGAGCAACCAACTCCTGTTCAATGGGTTGGTGTTTGTGGCGAGGTTTATAGCTCTACCGCCAAGTTGCCTGCGCATTTTCGCCGCATTGAAAGCTCCACAAAGTTACCAAAGATCAATTGAAATCAGATCGCATTTAAAGGCGATCCTAAGAATCGAATTAGACTATACTCCAATGCCTTATCTCGGCGACGTCCCCCGCGATTCAAAAAAGTAGCCATATCAAAATGCGAACGTGCCCAACGGCATTTTTCTCGCAGGGTTCCGCTATCCTCCGTAGGCTGTGGGCCTACTTCTGACTGGCACGTCCTTCCGTGTTCAGATCTCCTGTTTCCCTCGCATTAAAGTAATGCGTACAAGGTCGCACCGTCACTCAACCTATCACGAAAACACCCGATCCACCAAAGGCGTTCCATTTTTATTCAGTATCTTTTCCGTGCGGCGGATGATGTCGTCGACGACGCTCTTGGGGATGATCCGTTTGCCAAGGTTATAGATCTTGCCGTTTTTAAGACGGACTGCCAGATCGTAGGCCGTTGTGTTGCCAGCGGAACCTGCGGCGCTGGCGATGAATTTGTCGATGTCGGTGGCGGCGACTTCGATAGGCCCCCCGACATAAAAGCTGCCACTACGAATACGCAGCATGGACTTGGTAACGTCGATCGCGCTGTAATAGAAGAAGAGATCGACAAGCGAAAGGAACAAAAAGTAGCCAAAGAAACAGGCCACATAAGGCCAAGCCACATGCCAAAAGTAGAAGCAGGCACCAATGATGGCGCCAACAAAAGCCACTTGGACAATCATCATGGCAATGGCAAACCCAATCGCGCGAAACCGTGGAAAGCCAATCGTAAAGCCTTCGCCTTCGTAGGGCTCAATCGTCAGCCCGGCATTTTTCAGCGGCAGGTCGGAATCGGCAGGAACTTGGTACTCGGCGACGAGCGTCGGGTCAGGCTTAAAATGCGGGTCACTCTCTGCAGTTCGAAAGACGGGAACTTCAAACTCGGCGTGATAGTCGATCCCTGGCACGGTTGCATGAATCGATAGCCGCCAAGTATGCTTCCGGCCGTAGTCACCCGTAGAAGTTGTGTCGTCTGTTTCTGGTGCATCATAAGGGAGCGTAAAGAGGACTGGAATGTTGGAGCCCTCTTCCTCACTGGAGCGCAGGTCACGTGCGACGATCTGCTGTTGTTCCCAAACCACTTCGGTATGGGTGGTCTTGTCGTCGCCGCTCCCTTTTTGCGTGGTCTCGGTACAGACCAGCCGGACTTGAAAACCATCGGGAGCAATGACGGTTCGCTCAATGCTCACTACGGCCGCGAAGGTTCCCCCAAGCACCCCTGGCACCGAGGCCATTTGCAAGACCGAGTCTCCATAGCGACGCCAGCGAGCACGGGCCCGCCAACCGAGCAGCAAGACCAGCATGCTGACCGCCATCGGCAAGAAGGCCAATGCGGCCAGCGGCGTACGATGCAGCACGATCTCCAGCAGGCCGGCAACCAAACTGGGAATGCTAATCAGGGCGATGCCAAAACTTCCCCACAGCAGGAACTGGCTCAAACGTCGATCCGAGTGACGAATCTCTCCCTTGGCCCAGTCCGCCCGGGTTTGCCAAGGCTGCAGCTCGGCCGACGGGTCGGAAGGGGCCAGTTTGCGCTGCTCGATCCAGCCAACAATCGCCACGGCAACGATGCTAAACCCAACGCCGCTAAACAAGAGGCCCGCAAGCGTTTGCAAGGCGATCAGCGCCCAGTTCCCCTGATGATAGAGGATGGCTTCCTCGGCCTTAAACGGATTGACGTAGCAGCGAAACGGCTTGCCCGAACTGAGATACTGCTCCAGCTCAGCAAAGATCTGCTTTTGGTAGGGGCCAATATTATCGGCCGCTTCGACACTGGCAACACGGTGGCTCGTGTAGGTCTTACCATCCACTTCGTACTGATAGGTGGCCTTCGTACGATAGGTGGTCGACTTAGAGCCTTTCTCCTCGGCCAGTTCAGCCGAGAGAATCGTACAGGGGACCGCTTTCCAGGTTAAGGAGCGGACCTCTTCATAGCCGGCACGGACCAGAAGCAGGTCCATCAGCAGCCCGACCAAGGCAAAGGGCAATCCGAACAGGAACAGGCATCCCAGGCCAATTCCTAAGGCGACAGTACTGGATTGCTTTTTGGCCACGGCAGGAGTCCTAGAAGGCGTTCTCATCTGGAAGTGCCTTCATTCTAAACTGCCGATGGGCTGCCGCGAAGCTACTTTGCGGTGGCTTCTTTTTCGCACTCAGGGCAAAGGTATTCAACAACCCATTTATAGCTGGGCTTCATGACCTTTTCTTCTTTTTTATCAAGCACCTTGCGAGTCTTTACCTTGGCACAGGTTGGTACCCAAGATTGGGCCTTGCACTCGGCACAGTGGCCGCAGGCACAATCGGCTTGGCAGCGCTGGCTAGGACCAGCGACGCAGAAGTCTTCACACTTGCAGCCGTAAGTGACCTTGGTGGTCTCTTTCATTTCACAAACCAAGCGGCAGACCTTTTGTGGGCTGCATTCACATTGGCAACGATGGCAATGACGACCATTGCTATGGGCGGAAAGGATCGGCAGCAAAAGGAAGGCGGCAAATGCCGCGACGATCAGGTGAGCAGATTTCATATCGAAAGTCTTTCTTCATTTACCCAGGCGAAAGCTAGTGTGCTGCAGCACGTGTCGCATGGGGGAAGTCCGTAAACAGGTTTCCCGTTGGGCAGCTACGATTGTCTTCGGCTAAAAGTCGATCTCAAGCCAAGCGCAATAGATGCTGCAATTGCTTTTGTCGGTCACAACATTGTCCAACATCGAGCGAATGTAGTTGGAATGCACTTTGATATCGGTGCCCCAGCACCCGTTCAGGCCCATGGTCGCATGGTTGGCCCGGCATGGACTGAGAAACGTTAGCGGTCCGGCAGACGGGGCAAATGTGATAGCATTCGCATCGTACCCATGGACATAGTTTCCACGCGTACAGACTTCCCAAGCTCCCCAGCCGCAAATGTAAACGTCGTGCACCCGGCTCAAGCCGGTCACCTTGCTAATCGCTGGTGCTGAAGCGTTACGCTTTGTGCAATGGCTGCGTGAACTTGGATTTTTTTAGAACTCCAGACTTCAACTGCGAAATGGAAAGATTGGGGCTCGCCAATTCTTGCTCGTCGAGTGATTGACGATAGGCCGAGAGAATATCGCTGCGTGTGAGAATCCCTACCACGCAAGGAGGCGTCTGATGCGAGACGACTGGAAGGCGTCCAATATCATGCACAACCATGTGTTCAACCGCTTGCCGCAAGGTGCAATCATCGTAGACATATCGTGGAACACGGGTGATGAGGTCGCGCAAAACCGCATCCTCACGAAAATGGGTTTGCACTAGATCACGCCGTGTCAGCACGCCAACCAGTTGACCGCTGGGGGTGACAATCGGATAGCCTTGATGCGTCGCGCCATCTGCACCTGCCAGAACCCACTCCTTCGTCTGCAAGGCGGATTGATCCGCCGGCAAAGTGATCACTTTGGATTGTGCCGCATCACGTACAAGGATCTGGTCCAAAAGATCGGCGCGATACTCGCTAGGGACGCGAACGCCTCGGCTTGCCGCTTTGCCGGTCATGATCGTTTCATGCATCAGCAGGCATGAGATCAAATAAGAAGCCGTACAGCCGCCCAGGAGGGGCAAAAGTCCTAGTGGTTGCAGTGTGGTCTCAAAGGCCAGCACCACAGAGGTCAACAGTGCACGGGAAGCTCCTGCAAACAGCGCTGCCATCCCTACTAAGGCCGCCACGCGAACATCAATTCCCCAGTGGGGGACGATCGCACTAGCGATGCTGGCAACGACGGTTCCGATACAAGCCCCCACCGTAAACAAGGGAGCCAGTGTACCGCCCGAAGTGCCGCTTCCGACGGCAATGCACCAAGCTGCCAACTTTAGCAGACCCAGCATCATCACCACGCTTAGCATCATGCGGTTATGAAACAGGTCGTTGATATTTTCGTAGCCGGCCCCCAAGGTTCGTGGCAATACATAGCCAATCAGGCCCACAAACAGGGCGCCAATGGCGGGCCACCACATCCAGTGGATCGGCAATGACTCAAAAGCTTCCTCAAGCATGCCAACCAGCTTGGTAATTCCTACTGCGGCTAGGCCGGTGATCGCCCCCAGCACAATGTAGAACAGCTGCGCTTCCAGCGTTGGGGCCTGTAGCCCCGGCAGCGAGAATGCAGGTTCGGGGCCTTCAAAAGCGACGCGAAGTGCGGCGGCCGTCGCACTAGCTAATGCGACCGGCACGATCGAACGGGGACGATATTCAAACAAAAGAAGCTCAACTGCCAACAGTACTGCAGCCACAGGACTTCCAAACGTAGCGGCCACACCAGCAGCCGCACCCGCCGCGAGAAGTGTTTTGCGTTCTAGCGCAGAGGTCTCTAGCAATTGCCCCAACAAGGAACCAAAGGCACCGCCGGTTGCGATGATCGGGCCTTCCACGCCAAAGGGACCGCCTGTCCCAATCGAAATCGCTGCCGACAACGGTTTCAGTAAAGTCATGCGAGCTGGAATACGGCTTTGATTGAGCAGCACCTGTTCAATCGCTTCGGGAATTCCATGTCCGCGAATGCCCTGGGCGCCAAAGCGGGCGAGCAAGCCAATCAGAATCGCCCCTGTTACTGGAACCAGGATGACCCACAGGCCTAGCGTGTTGCCTGCCGGACTGCATCGTTCAAAGCTGATCGTGCCGTAGAAAGAGAGGCTCGTCACAAAGTAGATAAGCCGCACGAGGAACTGGCCCAGGCTGAGCAACCAGTACGGCCAGCATCACCGCCAGAAATGAAATCCAAAGGCTACGTCGATCCACCAGCAACACTCGGCGAGGAACTTGCGCTTGGTCAAGTAGTGAGGTCAGTCCGGGCGAAACGCTAAGCCGATCTCCCTGAACCAGAGAACCATCAGGGGCAGTCATCAAGGTACTTTCGCAAAGGGGGAGAGGTTCCAACACTCTCCATTCTTGATACCCCTCGGAATACAGACAACCTTTACGTGCGAGAATTACAGAATCGTCATGCGTACCATCATGATTGCGGCTGCTTTAAGAAGTTTATCGCTAGACAATCACTACAGCTGCGCACATGCGACACCAGCGAGGCATCTGCCATCTACGCGATGCGCGTTATCAGGATTGAATGTCTAGCGCTTGGCGCACTTGGAGCTCAGCGGACTTCTCTTGCTGTGCTAGATGTGCTTTTCGCTCGGGCGTGAAAGCCCACCAGGGCTGCGACTCTCCCCCTTCCATGAAGCGGACGGCCGCGATGAAAGTATCAAGCAAACAGGGGTCCAATCGTTTGCCAACTTTGGCACATAGTGCTTCGAACAGTTGGTACGGATCTTGGCCCACAAGATCTTGCGGGTGAGCGATCGACGCCTTTTGAAAATACTTGGTGACGGCCGGTCCAACATTGGGCACCTCACTCCAATCCAATAGGGAGCGAGGCTTTTGTGCTGCCTTGGGGGACTGCTTCTTCGGCGCGGCCATAATGCAATTCCACCGTTGCTAGGCGTGTGGGTGTTTATTCACGGGGGGCGAAGGTGGTGGCGGAGCAACTGCTTCCGCCGGTGTGGGACGGAAATAGGCTCGCCAATCGACCAGCGTTTGAATGACGTAAAAGAAGACGGGCGTCAGGAAGATTCCAAACACCGTTACCCCAAGCATTCCTGCGAATACGGCCGTCCCTAGCGTACGACGCATCTCCGCACCGGCACCTTCACCAATCACCAGCGGGATTACACCAAAGATGAAGGCGAGCGATGTCATGATGATCGGGCGAAGACGAAGTTGGCACGCATCAAGCGTTGCTTGGAATCGATGCACCCCTTCTAGCCGACGGGTACGCGCAAATTCAACAATCAGAATGGCATTCTTGCAAGCCAATCCGACCAGCACCACAAAGCCGATCTGCGTGAAGATGTTGATATCCATGTGGGCCATCACAACTCCCACGACAGAACACAACAAACACATCGGAACAACCAAAATCACCGCCAGTGGTAACGACCAGCTTTCGTACTGGGCCGCCAAGACCAAGAACACCAAAACCACCGCTAGCAAAAAGGCATACATGGCTGTCTGACCGGCGTTCTGCTGCAAAAAGGCGAGCTCGGTCCATTCGGCACGCATTCCTTGCAACAGGTGCTCGTTCGCAATCGCTTCGGAGCGAGCGATCGCTTGGCTTGAGCTGAGCACCAGGAGCAGAATCCAAATTCACAAACGCCGAAGTGTAAAGGTTATAGCGAATGAGCATCGCAGGACCGCTTACTTCGCGAACCTTCGTAAACGTAGCCAGCGCCACCATGTGGCCATCGGACTTGGGAACATACAGCCGCTCTAGATCATCGGGGCTCATACGGTAACTTGCATCGGCCTGCACATTGACCTGCCAAGTACGACCAAATCGATTGAAGTCATTCACATAGAAGGAGCCAAAATTCGTTTGCAGCGTTCCAAAGACGTCTGCCATCGAAATGCCCATCGACTTGACCGCTTCACGATCAATATCCAGATAGAGCCAAACCGTGTTTGCGCGGAAGCTACTAAAGACATTCGAAAGCTCGGGCGAACGATCACTCTGCCGAGTGATTTGACTGCAAACTTCTTCCAAGGATGAAAGGCCGTTACCGCCACGATCTTCGATCACAATCTTAAAGCCCCCTGCCGTTCCCAGGCCATCAATGGGGGGTGCTCCTAAGATATTCACCTGCGCATCGGTGATGCTTTGATCGAACGACTGACGCAACTGGCTGAGCAATCAGGTCGGCCGTCTGATGCTGCGGCATGCGAGAATGGAAGTCATCCAGCATCACATACATGGAGGCAAAGTTAGACGAGTTTGCACCCAAAAGCAGTGACTGGCCGGCAATCGCCACTGTGTGCTTCACGCCGGGCGTTTTCCGGGCAAGTTCATCCACTTGGCTGAGCAATTGCTGCGTCCGAGCCAGGGAGGACGAATCGGGCAAGCTAACATTCACCAAAAGGTAGCCTTTGTCTTGCGGTGGAATAAAGCCGGTGGGCGTTACTTCAAACATGCGCACGGTCATAAAGAGCAAGGCACCATAGCCCACCACGACGACCAAGCTGCCACGCAGCAGCAAACCAACAATGCCGACATAGCCGCGCGTGATCCAGTTGAAGAGCCAGTTGAATGCACGAAAGAACAGCAGTAGGACCATGTTGATAGGCCAACTAGCAAGGAACAGAACGATTGCCAGCGCTGCCCCAACAATCCAGCTCCAATACTGATGCGGCACCTGCGGGTACTTAGCGATTAGCCAATCATTGCAAACCGGTGCCAGAAACATATAGCCGGCCCAAGCACCGACCAAGATGAAGCCCATTCGTGGAAGCGCTTCGCCACCGCCAGCAGAACGCTTTTTCAGCAACAGCACCGCTAAAGCAGGGCTTAGTGTAAGGGAGTTAAACGTAGAGATCAGGGTAGAGATTGCAATCGTAAGGGCAAATTGCCGGAAGAACTGTCCCACGATCCCGGAAATTACCGTACAAGGAATGAACACGGCACTAAGCACCAAGCCGATGGCGATGACCGGTCCTGCCACTTCATCCATCGCTTTGATGGCCGCATCTCGCGGCGCCAGGCCGTGTTCAATATGGTGCTCAATCGCCTCGACCACCACAATGGCATCATCAACCACGATCCCCACCGCCAGCACCAGACCAAATAGCGTGAGTGTATTCAGACTAAATCCAAAGGCTGCCATCGCGGCAAAAGTTCCGATAATAGCAACCGGCACCGCCACCAGCGGAATGACCGCAGCCCGCCAACCTTGCAAAAAGATCAGCACGACAATCGCCACCAGAAACACCGCATCCCGCAGCGAGTTAAACACCTCATTGACCGACTCTTCAATAAACGGCGTCGTATCGTAGACGATGGAGAAGTCGACGCCGTCAGGAAAACGCTGCTTCAGCTCTTCCATCTTGCGACGAACCGACTGCGCCGTATTCGAGCGCATTCGAGCCAGGCAATTGATAGATCGATAGTGCAACGGATGGCTGGCCATCGTAGGTACAAAGCTGGTCGTAAGCGAGCGCCCCTAGTTCGGTACGGGCCACATCTTTCAAACGAATCAGCCGACCCTCTTCATCTGACCGAAGAATCAGCTTATTGAACTCTTCCACATCGGTAAGTCGGCCGGCCGTCGTCATCGTGTATTGCAGAACCTGATCTTTAGGGGCCGGTGGTTGGCCGATCTGGCCTGCTGCTACCTGCGTGTTTTGTTGCTCAATCGCGCGGACCACATCGCCAGTACTTAATCCTCGAACCGCCATCTTTTGCGGATCGAGCCAAACCCGCATGCTATAGTCACGCTGCCCCATGAAGGAGATATCGCCGACCCCTTCCAGGCGCGAAAGCTCGTCGCGCAACTGAATCGTGGCGTAATTGCTGAGGTAGAGATTGTCTCGTGTGTTGTCGGGCGAGAAGAGATTCACAATCATCAGCACGCTGGGAGACTTCTTTTTAACCGTCACGCCGCGACGCTTAACAAGGTCTGGCAGAATGGGCTGCGCGAGGGCCACACGATTTTGAACCAGCACCTGTGCCAGATTGAGATCGACGCCCGAACGAAACGTCACCGTAAGGATGTAGTTGCCATCATTCGTGCACTGGGATGACATGTACATCATCCCTTCCACGCCGTTGACTTGCTGTTCAATCGGCGCCGCCACCGTATCCGCCACGACCTGGGAATTGGCACCGGCGTAGGTTGTTGAAACTTCTACCGTAGGGGGCGTGATTTCTGGATACTGCGTAACGGGAAGCACAAACAGCGCAATGCCACCGGCAAGCGTAATCACCACGGAAAGCACCGTGGCAAAAATAGGGCGGTCGATGAAGAAACGGGAAAACATGGCTGCCTATTTAAGAGCCGGACGAATCCGACTTCCTCTCTAAAGTACGATTGCTATCAGCTGGCGCTGCCGGCTCGGGATCGGAGGGGGCTACCGGTACGGAAAGAACCGGACCCACGGGCTGAGGAGCGGGGGCGGGCTGAGGAGCGGGAGCAGGGGCCGATACTTTGGCCGGCTTTTCACGCCGACGGAAAGCCCATTTCAAAAGGGCGACCAAGGGAGCCATTCGAACAAGGGCCAATAAGACTCGGCCAATCTTCGGCAACAGTCCCACTTGAAAAATCTTCCAGTGAGAAATGCCGGTCATCACCAAGAAGAAGACAGGGGTTAGGAAGATTCCAAAGAAGGTCACCCCTAACATACCGCTGAACACGGCCGTACCTAAGGCGCGTCGCATCTCAGCCCCTGCGCCAGAGGCGATTACCAAGGGAACGACTCCCAAGATAAACGCGAAAGATGTCATTAGGATCGGGCGAAGACGAATCTTGCAAGAAGAGAGAGTAGCTTCGTAAACATCCATCCCTCCATCGTGTTTGAGCTTGGCGAATTCCACAATCAAAATGGCATTCTTGCAAGCCAACCCGATCAACACAACAAAGCCAATCTGCGTGAAGATGTTGATGTCCATCTTGCCAATCCACACGCCCGTGATGGCGCATAACACGCACATCGGCACCACCAGAATCACAGCCAGGGGCATCGCCCAGCTTTCATAAAGTGCGGCCAGCACCAAGAATACGAAGATCACCGAAAGGATAAAGACGAGCAAACCCGTATTGCCCGTGAGGCGTTCGAGATAGGTAATCTCGGTCCACTCAAACGACATCGTCTGCGGCAGCTCTGAACGGGCGAGGTCTTCTAGGGACAAAATCCCCTGACCACTGCTAAACCCGGCTGCCACGTTTCCATTGATGGCAGCAGATGGATACATGTTGTAGCGCGTCAGAACGAGCGGGCCCCCCGTCATCTTCACGTTGCATAGCGCCCCCAGCGGAACCATGTCGCCATGTCGATTGCGCACCTTCAGCCGCGCGACGTCTTCCATTTGGTTGCGATAGTCGGCGTCGGCCTGAACAATCACTTGCCACGTACGGCCATAGCGATTGAAGTCATTCACATAGCGTGAGCCTAGGTAGGCTTGCAGGGTGCCAAACAGCTCTGCCAGCGGTACACCTTGCGAGATGCATTCTTCACGATTGACATCCACGTATAACTGTGGCGAACTCGCCTTGAAGACGGTCGTCAGCCCGGCGAGCCCCTTGGTCTCGTTCCCTTTTTTGACCAAGTTGTTGGTCTGCTGTTCGAGGAAACTAAGCCCCATGTCTCCCCGGTCTTCCACCATGATTTTGAAGCCTCCCGCACGTCCCAGGCCCGAGACGGCCGGCGGCGGAAAGACATTCACAATCGCTTCGGGCACTTCTTTTGCGCACTGCTCACGAATCGCTTTGGTAATCGCATCAGAAGTCAGCTTTGAATTGTTCCGGCGTTCATCGAAGCTTTCCAAAATGATGAACATCGAGCCAAAGTTCGATCCATAGGCGCTGAGCACGAACGAATTGCCCGCGATGGAGTTCACATTTTTGACACCATGTGTGTTTTTGCAGATCTTCTCAATCTTGGCGATCGCTAAGCGTGTTCGCTCGGCAGCCGTAGCGTCGGGCAATTGGACGCTGGCGACGAGGTAGCCCTTATCTTGCAACGGAATGAAACCCGTTGGCAATTTCTTAAAACCCCAATAGGTAAGCACCAGCAAGCCGCCGTAAACAATCAGCACAAGCAGTGGTACGCGAATCATCCCGGCAACAAGGCGCCCATAAAGCCCGGTCGACTTCATCACACCGAAGTTGAACAGTCGAAAGAACCATCCCAAGAAGAAGTCGATGATCCAGGTCAGCGGGTCACGCTTGGCACCGCGTGGCCGAAGCAACATCGCCGCCAGTGCGGGGCTGAGAGTCAACGAATTGATGGTCGAGATGATGGTCGAGACGGCAATCGTCAGCGCAAACTGCCGAAAGAATTGCCCCACGACGCCGGAGATAAAAGTACAAGGGACAAACACGGCAGTAAGCACCATGCCCACCGCGATAATCGGCCCAGCCACTTCATCCATGGCGTGAATTGCCGCCTCGCGAGGAGGAAATCCGCGCTCAATGTATTGTTCAACCGCCTCCACAACGACAATGGCATCGTCGACCACAATTCCAATCGCGAGCACCAAGCCGAACAGAGTCAGGTTATTCAGGCTAAACCCAAACAGCGCCAGAGCCGCAAACGTTCCCACAATGGCAACGGGAACAGCGATCAGTGGAATGATGGCAGGCCGCCAACCTTGCAAAAAGACGAGCACCACCAAGGCGACTAAGATAATCGAGTCGCGTAAGGCCTTAAACACTTCATCGACCGATTCACGAATGAATGGCGTGGTGTCATAGCCAATGTCGTAGACTGCTCCATCCGGAAACTCGCTATAGAGCTCCTTCATCTTTTCTTTCACAAAATCCGCCGTCTCGAGCGCATTGGCATCAGGCAACTGAAAGATCGCTAGACCGACCGTGGGCCTCCCGTCAAAGCGATTGGCAATATCCTGGCTTCGGGCATTGATCTCAACACGGCCCACATCCGAAATACGAATCATCCGACGGTCTGTCGATGTTCGAATGACAATATTGCCGAACTCTTCAGGCTCTTTGAGTCGTCCTGTGACGCTCAGCGGAATCTGCCGCAACTGGCCATCGATCGCAGGCGGTTGCCCCATCTGGCCCAAAGCAACCTGGGCGTTCTGTTCGCGAATTGCGGCCACCACGTCTGATACGGTCAAGTTACGAACGGCCAGCTTATCGGGATCTAGCCAAACGCGCATGCTGTAATCACGCTGGCCAAACACACGCACTTCGCTAATGCCAGGCAAACGAGCCAGTTCATCCACCAGCCGTAGCACGGCAAAGTTGCTAAGGAAAAGTTGGTCGTAGCGACCATCAGGGGAGCTTAAGCTAACCGTCAGAAGAATGTCCGGCGATCGCTTCTTCGTGGTGACGCCCGTTTGCCGCACCACTTCAGGCAAGGCGGGCAGCGCCAAGTTAACACGATTTTGCACGAGCACTTGTGCCAAGTTGAGATTGACGCCGGGCTTGAATGTTACAGTCAAAGAGTAGGAACCGTCGCTGGTGCTTTGCGACGACATGTAGAGCATGTCTTCCACGCCGTTGACTTGCTGTTCAATCGGTGCGGCAATCGTTTGAGCCACTACCTGAGCGCTGGCACCAGGATAGTTACAGGCGACATCGACTGTCGGTGGTGTCACCGCAGGATATTGCGACAGGGGCAACGTCCCTACCGAGATCGCGCCAGCAAGCGTGATCAGCACCGATAGTACGGTGGCAAAGATCGGTCGGTCGATGAAGAAACGAGAAAACAAGCCGCACTCCTCACCTACAGAAAACGTTCCCTGGCTGGGTCATCCACTGCTGACGCAGGTTCCATGAGCCCTGCATCCTACAGGGCCAATTCCATCAAGAGGCTGGCTAGGTCGCCGGCCCCTTGGCAGCCTTTTTTCCACCCGACTCGGCAGGCGCTGCATCGGCCGTGCTTTCCGCTGCAGAGAGTGGCTTCGCCTTCACTTCCGATCCGGAGCGAATCCGCTGCAGCTCGGTAACGACCACTCGATCTTCGGGCTGCAACCCGCTGAGCACGACCCGGTTTTTGCCATCTTGAACGCCTAGCGTCACTTGGCGTGAAACGATCTTGCTTTGCTCATCCACAACAAAGATCTTTCGCTGGCCTTGGTCAAACAGTAGTGCCTCTTCAGGAACGAGCAAGGCCTCATGCGGCTCGCCAATCGGATAGCGAATTCGCACAAAGAGCCCTGGCAACAGTAGCCCCTGGTTGTTGGCAATGCGTGCCCGATATCGCAGGGTCCCCGTTGCTGGATCAATTTGATTGTCAGAGAAGTCGACAATGCCACGATGGGTAAACTCGGTCTCATCGGAGAGTGCAACTTGAATCTCGAGCTTGCCATCTGCAATCGACTGCGTCGAGTTCTGTTGCAACAAGCGTCGCAGGCGTAGTTCCAATCGCTCGTTCAGGTCGAAATAAGCAAAGACTTCTTGATCGGAAACGATCGTGGCCAAAATGGTGGTGTCGGCTTGCACGAGATTTCCGGCATCTACCATCCGGTGCCCGACGCGTCCCTTAATAGGAGACTTGACCTGGGTAAAGCTCAGATTGAGATCCGCAATCTCTAAAGCGGCGCGTGCGGCATCGAGCGCAGCGGCTGCCTCACTTTTTTCCCCCAACACCATTTCAAACTCTTCTTGCGTAATCGAGCCGGACTGAATGAGCTGCGAAGCCCGCTTGTCTTTCTTGTCGAGGCGGTCGTAGCGAGCTTGGCATTGCTCAACCATCGCCTTGGCGCGGAGAGATTCTGACTTGAACGATCGATCATCAATCGTGAAAAGGTCTTGCCCCTCTTCAATACGAGCCCCATCTTTAAAGCCGATCGTATTGAGATAGCCACTCACCCGAGCGCGAATAACGACCGACTCGACTGCGGCAGTTCGGCCCGTAAACTCTTCGAATTCGGTGATGGTCTTCTGCGTTGGATTAACGTAGGCGACTTCGACAATCTTCGCTGGTGGTGGCGCCGCTGCTTTGGGCTTGTCACATCCCACTACCAATAGCGCCAAAACGCCAAAACATCCTAGTAGCGTCAGGCGACTGCGGTTGCACCTATTATTCATCCTTGCCAGCAATGCATTCGACATAGGGCAAATTCAACTATCTAAGGATCGGGGGGGAGGGAGCCTACTCGGCGGGAAATTTTCGCATACTGACTGACTAGTCAGTCAGTGCATCCGTTAAGTATATTATAGGAGAGCTCCCGCAAGTTTCAACTTCTTCCCCAGAATCCTCGGGAAATCTGGAGGGATAGCGATGGCTACTTCTCGACCAAAATCCACGGAAACTGCCCTTGAAGACCGCCGTAATAAACGGCGAGCGTCGATCATTGCTGCTGCCACAAAGCTTTTCGCCAGTGCAGGTTATGCAGAATGCGAAATGGAAAAAGTGGCCGCCAAGCTACGGGTGGCCAAGGGGACGCTCTATCTCTATTTCAAGGGGAAAGAAGAGCTTTTCTTTGCCTGCGTCGATAATGGCATGAAGGAGATGCAAAGCGTCGTGCGAGAAGCTGCCGAAGAGGCCCGCACTCCCCTGCAAAAAATCGAGAAGGCGATTCGCGCCTATTTGACGTTCTTTGATGATCGGCCCGAGCTGGTAGAACTGCTCATCCAAGAGCGAGCCAACTTTCGTAACCGCAAACGTCCGACCTACTTTGAATATCGCGATGCCAACCGCGGCCCTTGGCGATTGCTATACAGCTCGCTGGTAGAACAAGGCAAACTTCGCAGCGACCTTCCGATCGAACGAATGCTCGACACGATTGGCAACTTGCTTTACGGCACCATGTTCACTAACCAGTTTGTGGGCCGTACGGTAACGCTCGATGAACAGGTTGATACCACGCTAGAAATTGTGATGCGTGGAATCTTGCACGATAATGAGCGGTAGTCGCACTATCGCTTCCCAGCCGATTGCTTTTCTCGGTCAAGGAGCTTTGCCTTCCGCTCGATGCCCCAGCGATATCCCGAAAGCGAGCCATCGCTTCGTATCACGCGATGACACGGAATTGCCACCGCTAATGGATTGGCTGCACAGGCACTCGCCACGGCCCGCACGGCGCGAGGCGAGCCTATCCTTTCTGCCAGGTCGGCATAAGTGAGCGTCTTCCCCACGGGAATCTTGCAGAGCGCATTCCATACCTTCTTTTGAAAGGCTGTCCCACGTACATCCAGTGGAAGCTGCTGTCCCTGCGATGGCTGTTCAATCAGGCCCACCGCGTTTGCAACCACCTTTTCAAAGCTTTTGTCGGCCCCAATCAGTTCGGCCTGAGCAAATCGCTGTTGCAAGTCTTGCAGTAGTGCCTGGGCATCATCCCCTAGCAGAATGCAGCAAACACCCACTTCCGTAGCCGCCACCAGGATCTCTCCCAGCGAACACGAACCAACCGCAAACCGGATCTTTGTTCCTTTTCCACCCCTACGAAATTGCGTTGGCGTCATGCCTAGCGTTTGCTTAGCCGATGCATAGAAAGTGCTGCCCGCAGGAAAGCCCGCTGCAAAGATGGCAGGCGTGACCTTGCTCGATTTTGACAAGGCCTTTTGCAATTGGTCCGAGCGAACCGCACTGGCAAACGCCTTTGCGGTAATGCCTACCAGCGCTTTGAATTGGCGATGAAAGGCGGAAGGACTCATTCCCGCTAGAGCAGCCAACTGCTCAAGGCCAAGCTCGCCTTGCGATTTTTGCAGTTCCCGGCAGGCCTTTACGATCGAGGCATAATGCGCGGCTGGGGTTTCTTCCTGCGGGCGGCAACGTTTGCAAGGCCGAAAGCCAGCTTGCTCGGCCGCAAGTGCAGATGCATGAAAACGGACATGCTTTTGTAGCGGCAGCCTAGAAGCACATCCGGGGCGACAATAGATACCCGTGGAACGCACCGAGTAGACAAACTTGCCCTCTGCCCGCTTGTCTCGCTGCATGACCTGCTGCCAACGACGTTGGTCTTGCGCAGAAAATCGAGGATCGACCTGGAAGGGGTTTGATTTCATGGAGCAGGCAATCGGAATAGGCAGGTGCTAGGGAAACCGTAGCACCAACATCGCAAACGGGGCACTTCAAAGCGCCCCGTTTCTTGCTTTGCAATCCAAGATTATCTGCGGCAATCCAGAAAATGCCCAGCCCTCTTAAGAGAGGCTCAGCAGACCACATGCCTCTTTAAAGCCCGGTGCTTCGCGGCCGAACTCGCTGGCGGTCACCCGCGCCAGGCCAATCAAATGCCGCCAACGAAGGGAAGAACGGGTTAGGGCAAAGTCATCGCTGGTGGTGCGATAGTACTTCTCAGCATGGAGAGCGCCATCTTGGCTGACGGCATACTTGATCAGTACCCCCTTCACCGCTTGGTCCGAAATCCCTTGCATCCCCATTCGTGCGGTGACGGCACATGCCATCGTTTGATCATTGGCCTCGACCGCCCTCGTCAACTCCTTCACTAGGTCAGACTCACCCGTGGCAGTCACCTTTTCTAAGTGTTCGACCAGCGGACGTGGCTGCCAAACCGAGAAATCACCGCCACGCTGCACCCGATCCAGCGCCACTTGATAGCCGGCCAATACCAGGGCCGCATTCTGATTGCGATTGCCACTGTTGAGCGCGATGTTGCGCCAAGCGTTGGCCGAATCACTGGCATGAACGCCAATTGAGTCTCCGTGCACGCTTCCTTCCGGCTTACCGACTTGCACCTCACGCTGGGTGCGGCCTGCATCTCGCAGTACCAATTGATTGGCAGTTAGCGAGATCGCTTCACCAATGGCCAACGGGCTAAACCCTTCTGCAAGGGCCGCCCCCACGGCCTCAGCCGCCTGTGGCGGAGTCGCGGTGAACAAGGTTTGAACAAAGCCCAAAATCCAGGCGTCGTCAGCCTCACGCTTGCCGGCAACAAGCGATTCCAACTTGAACTGATCCATCACCTTGGGCAACACGGCGCGACATTCGGCAGCATACTTCAGCGCGTGCGGCTCATTTTTCAGGCAGTAGCCAAGCGATTGGCGTAACATCGAAAGGGCATTCTGTTCACCAACAATCGGTAGCATGTCCCACGCGCGATGCATCAGCACCACGCGATGCACATCCGTCGCTTCATCCACAACCGGTAGCAAATCTTCAAACCCCTGCTTAGGAGACTGGGCCGTCGATGCCGCCAGCAATTGGGCCGCCTTGGTTCGATCCCCTTGATGGACTGCCTCACGCAGGGCAGCCGCCGTAGAAGTACCTGGCGAAACAGCGACCTCACCAGCAGGAACGGGCTTGAGGATCTCTGTGGCAGGACCGCCAGTCTCTTGGATACGACCGCTATTGCGATACAACACCTTCAGCACCGGCAGCGCCGCGCGATCCGAAGGAAGCTCTTTCGCCATGGCAAGCGCGGGGCCCAAAGCCATCAGCGTGTGAAAGCCAATGTAGTCTTCGCCACCGAAGGCTCTTGCATTAGCCAGAGCAGCCGCAGCGGTTAGGTCACGTAAAGAAGTGCCGTCCTTCATTCGCTGCACGACTTGTGGCAGCAGCTTTTCCAAAGGGGTGGATTGGAGTAGGTCCACCAGCGGGTCCATGGCACCAAAGGAAACGCGGGCATCCGATTCGGCCCCATCCGCAGCATGGATCAGCCCCATATCGAGGGCGAGCCCACTTCCTACGCTGGCGACGAACATGCCACATCCGACATTTTCCAAAAACCGACGTCGATTGGTACGCATGGCAATCCTCACTTACGTTACCCAGGAATCGCAGCAGAAGTCCGCAGAAGCTTCTATGCAGCATAGCGATAACGCCAAGGAAAAGCATGGAAAAAAGCTTGGCGGATTAGATTTTCACTTCATGCCGATGCCAGCATGGGCAAGCTGCGACCTAGCCAATAGCAGAAATCCCCCTGTCCGGACGAGTGCTCAGAGTCACTAGCGCAAAAAACAATCCACCAGCCCGCAGGTGCAAGCTGGTGGATCATCCGGAGTATTCAGATAGGGAGAGACTAACTTTTGAGGACAGTTCAAACCTCGCTGCACCAGTGGCAAGCGAGGCTTGAGGAATCGTAGTGTCTAGGAACTACTATTCGGAGGTCATTTGGAAGCCATGGTAAGCTTCGTTGCCGTGTTCGCCGAAGTCCAAGCCTTCGATCTCTTCTTCAGCCGTAACGCGGATGCCCATGGTTGCCTTGAGAGCAAACCAAGCGACGGAGGAGACCGCAACCACGTAGGCACCGCATACTGCGATACCGAACAGTTGCATGATCAATTGATCTGGGCCACCACCGTAGAACAAGCCAGCCTTGTGGGCCGTGTTGGCACTGCGAGCAATCAGATCGGGGTGTCCGAACAGGCCGACGCAGATCGTACCAAACACACCGCACATCAAGTGGACGGAAGTCGCACCGACAGGGTCATCTGCACGAATCTTGTCGAAGAACAGCACACCGAGCACAACCATCACACCGGCGATAGAGCCGATTAGAGCCGAAGCAGGAACCGTAACGAAAGCACAGGAAGCGGTGATCGCAACCAGACCGGCCAAGCAGCCGTTCAAGGTCATGCCGATATCCGGCTTGCCAAGCAAGATCCAAGCCGTGGCAGTTGCCGTCAGCGTGGCGAAAGCAGCAGCCGTGTTCGTGGTGACAGCAATGTCGCCAATCGCCTTAGGATCAACGGCCATCGTGCTACCTGGATTGAAACCGAACCAACCGAGCCACAAGATCAAGCAGCCAATCGTGGCCGAAGTCATGCTGTGGCCAGGAATCGCTTGAACCTTACCATCAGCAGTGTACTTGCCAATGCGGGGGCCCAGAACATAAACACCCACCAAGGCAGCCCAGCCACCGACCGAGTGCACCGTGGTACAACCCGCGAAGTCGACGAAGCCCTTGACGGCCAACCACCCACCACCCCATACCCAGTGGCCAATGATTGGATAGATCGCAATTGCCATCACCAAGCTGAAGATGATGAACGCAAGATACTTGATCCGTTCAGCAACTGCACCCGAAACAATCGTGGCAGCAGTACCAGCAAACACCAGCTGGAAGAAGAACTTCACATGCAAAGGAACGCCAGCCCAACCGATGGCTGTGTAGCTACCGGCGTAGTCAGAAACAGCAGGGCTGTTGTCTGCACCGGTCAAGAAGAACAAGCCTTCTTTACCGTAAAAGCCCGATTCTGGATTGTTACCGAACATCAAACCCCAGCCGACTGCCCAGAAACCAATTGTGGTAACGGCAAATACAACGAAGTTCTTCGACAGGATGTTCACGCAGTTCTTCGCCCGGCACATGCCGGATTCTACCGTGGCAAAGCCCAAGTTCATGAAGAACACAAGCATGCCTGCAATCATCACCCACAACGTATCCAACATCACCTTAATCTCACCATTGGTTGGTGGAGGAGCTGGTGCTGGTGCTGCAGGAGCAGCGGCTGCTTCAGGGGCAGCAGCGGGAGTCTCTGGAGCTGCTGCGGCGGCAGGAGCCGTCGATTCTGCTGCTGGTGCAGCAGCCGGAGCCGCTTCTGCTGCTGGCGCTGCTTCTGCAGCGGCCGGTGCAGCCTCTTGAGCATGGAGCGGTCCTCGCACCATTACAGTCGACATCATCAATGTCGCTGCACAAAACATCGGATAAATCACTCGTTTCCACTCGAACCTAACCATTGCGTCGCCTCCGCCTAAATCTAATTCCACCTTCTGAATCAAAACGCGTTCTAATTCGCCATAGGACAAATGAACTGCTACTCGTGGAGGAACCAGATAGCATTCCGCGTTCCCATAATTAGAAAATTTTTAAGTCGTTACAAAGTAAGCACTTGCGACAACAGGTTTTCGCCCGTTCTCGGCCTACCTGCATGGCGATCTGGCGATTGGTGCTTAATTGGTGCGCAACATTCACATTCCATTGAGTCTTTTCTGCCACCATTTCTAATTCCGCCGCATTTTGAGCAGACGAACTCGCCCCAACCTTCGCAAACGTCCCTTCAAGTACAACTTTTGCAATCGGTTAGCACAGAATAAAAGCAACCCCATGAACGTTTCCTGCAAGGGAACCGGGGAAGTCGTTCCTTGTCGCACGGGGCAAGTGATAGCACTTTCCGGCGTCGGCCAGGGGAACCCAGAATGGGGCGTCGGCTAAAATCATGGCGACGATCGGCCGTCGGGGCTCACCCCAAAAGACATAGCCGGCAAATGACCGTTGCGGCCTTACTTACCTACTTGCGCAGAAGAATCGCGGTCCATGAAGTCCCTTAACTACTATCAGACGTTCATTTGCGTGTCCGCCGATTGCCCGGTCACCCAAGGGACGGCGCCAGCTGGGCGCGGCGAATCCCCCACCGTGCCCCAGCTAGAATACGAATTGCTTTCCCAGAATCCCGGGAAGTACACCCAGGAAGAGATCCTGTTTGAGTTGCATGTTCGCCGCCAAAACATCACGCGGGCCGAACTAAAGTCCCAGCGTGCCAAGCTGTGGAAAGAATTCTTCGGCAAGTCCCATGCTTGCCTGCGGGCTTCGTCGCTTCCCAAGCGATACGGCTGGGGAATCCACTTTGACGACCAAGGGAAGATCCGCTTGGTCGCGATGGAAAGTGACGAGTACAAGTCGCTTTCCCGTGGTAAATCGCCAGGGGTAACCGTTGTCAATGCAATGCGAAATAAACGGTCTCCCTAACTTTCATCCTTTACTTGCCGTAAGTATCGCCAGCAGCCTTGGCAAAAATGCCAAGCATCTTGCCACCCTCGCCATTGGGGAGGCCAGCATGATGCACCAGAAACACGGTGACAATCTTCCGCTGGGGGTTAATCGTCATGTTGGTGCTGTAGGCACCGCCATGGCCAAAAGTGCCGGCCGTAATGGTCTCTAGTTCGGGATTGGCTTTCCGCTCCGTTTGCCACCCCAGACCATAGCCCCCCTCCCCTTTCCCCTGATTGAGCAGATCGCCCGTCTGCGTTGAGCCCATCTCGCGGATCGATGCTTTCGAAATGTACTGCTTGCCATCCAGCGTTCCGCCATTTAGCAACATGCGGCAAAACTGACCGCAATCAGCCGCTGTCGAAAAGTAGCCTCCCGCCGGTGATGGGCCACGCTGACGATCAACCAAGGGATAGCTCAACTGGCCGATGTCGGTCGGTTCCAAACCGTCACGGGCCGCATTGGGCTTATAGGCCGTAGCAAGGCGACTTAACTGTTCTTCATTGGGCCAGAAAGTCGTGTCTTTCATTCCCAAGGGAGTAAACAGACGCTCTTGCATAAAGACTTCAAACGGCTGGCCACTGACTACTTCGACGATTCGGCCGGCCGTATTGATCCCGGCATTGCTGTAGTCGTACTTGGTGCCCGGCTCAAACTTCAGGGGGCTCATGCCATAGCTAATGCTCGCAGCCGCCAGGGTAAGCTTGTCAATCTTTTGCTCGGCCCGCGATAGGAACGGCAAACCACTGGTATGTGATAGAACCTCTCGAACGGTAATGGGATGGGCTGGCTTTTTGAGAACCTGATGCTTGTCATCCCCTTCGACCAGCACCATCTGGCCACGAAATTCCGGCAGGTACTTTTCCACCGGATCGTCCAGCTTCACCTTTCCTTCATCCACCAGCATCATCACGGCAGTGGCCGTCATGGGCTTAGACATCGAAGCAATCCAGAACAGAGTATCCGGCTGCATTGGCTTCTTTTGCTCAATATCGGCAAACCCCACCGTCTGTAGGCTGACAACCTTTTCTGGAGTAGCAACCAGCGTTACAGCGCCTGCCAATACATGGCTTTCCACAAAGGACTTTAGCTGCGCAGCTGGGCCATCAACGGCGTCCGCTCCCCACAGGCTCGAACTGCCCATCATGAACGTAGCAACAACGGCCACCTGACACACATGAATCCAGCGCATGCGAAATCTCCTCAAGGAATCTTCTTGGCCAACCACCAAGCAATGGGGCTGTGATGCACATTCTATCGCACGTGAGAAGCCGCAGTCACCAGCGGTGCGCAAGATAACGGCTGTCTGCTCTTGCACCTAACGCAAGGTTCCTGGCGGAACCACTTGTTCAAGAAACGAGATTGCCCAACGACCGAGGTTCGGCCACTGGGCAAGTGCTTCGCTTTGCTTATCTAGGCGAGTAACTAGTCTTCGCTACCGTCACGCCCGGCCTTATTCAATCCACGGCTACGCTTCTTGAGGCGGCTCTTTTTGCTAACACGCTTCTCGCCAGTGAACTCCGACTTCTTCTTGCGGAACTCCTGAATCAAGAGCGAATGCCAGCCGGTGGCATAGGTTTCAAACCCTGGCGACAAGGCATGGGCAACACAGCATTGCTTGCCACCCACACGAGCAACACAGAATCCCTTGTTCTGGGCAAACAAATCACTACGCTCCGAAAATTCAATCGTTTCCGATAGGGCGCGATTGTGGGAGTCGGCCAAAACAGCCCCTTGGTCATTTACTATGCAAACGCGGGTACGGCTCTTTTCTTCGGCCGTCAAGGAAACGCCATTAACGATCGTTTGAGCCAAGCCTTCCCAGTTGAAGACAACGCCCAGGACGCCAATTGGCTTGCCGTTGACATCGCCATCTTCGCGAACGCAGCAAGAGTAAACCAAGACATGGCGATCATTAACTAGCTGGCTACGGTGTACGCTCTCGAAGCCGAATTCACGGCCACTGCGGGTTCGCAACGCCGACTGGAACCACACGCTTTGCGAGTGCTCCGTCCCTTGCGAGCGGAAATTGTCGGGACGGCCACTGGCAACGATCTTGCCATTTAGGTCGCACAGGACGAGGTCGAAGTAAACCGTATAGGAATCTAGGATGACTCCCAGACGCTGCGACGCATAGTCAAAAGCGTCCTTCTTCTTTTGCGAAAGGGCCGCAACCAGGCTGGCGTCGGTCGCCCACCAACGGACATCGCACGACCGCTCGTAAAGATTGCGATCCACAAGATCGATGTTCATCAGAGCCAGATCCGAAAGACGCATACCGTTGAACTCGGTTGCCATCCGGGTGCTGACGTTCCCAATTCGCTCGAGCGTGCTACCGCTACGACGCTTGAGATTCGATACCACCTTGGCAGAGTTATTCGAAAGGCCTGCAATTTCCATCGCCACGATGTTAAATGCCTTGCCTGCCTCGCCGGCTCGTGCGGCTTCAATCCGTGCATTCAGGGCCAACACGCGAATTTGGTCATTCACATTGTCGATCGCACTAATGGTGCGATCCATTACCGTATCCAGCTCTCGGGTCAGATCCGCAACGGCTTCGGGGTTGAACTTCTTTTGGGGGTCGGCGACAGCACTACGCATTTTCCATTTTCCTTTAAGACTTCGATGATTGATGTGGCAGGCCTGGTGAAATCGTGTCGCCTACACGTAGTTCACCCCACTCAAGGCGAGCAACCCTAGCTCCGAAATAATGTGGTCGCAAAAAAATCTGACAGTGGACGAAAATAAGCCACAAGCTACGTTTGCTCGCCGCAACGGAGCAGCGAAGGCGGAAATCGCACGCACCAGGCAATACAACCCACACAACCCGATCCGACAGACCATGAAACCAGACAACCAGCTGGTTTCAGAGCGACCACCGGACGGCATTGAATCCCCATTGCACTCAGGAAGCCTGTCTGATGTTTGCCGAAGACCAACAGATCGTCGATGAGTTCATTACCGAGGCCAGCGAACATCTGGCCAATATCGAGAACCAGCTTCTCTCCATTGAAGAGTCCGCCAACAATCCCAATGAAGAGCTAGTTCATCAGGTCTTTCGAAACGTGCATTCTATGAAGGGAGCCGCTGGCTTCCTGGGTTTTGCCGCAATTAGCGAGCTCGCCCACCATCTGGAAAGCGTTCTCAACCTGATCCGCAATCATGAGATCTGTCCCGATGGCAAGGTGGTCGAAGCGCTTCTCGCGGGATTTGACACTCTGCGGAAAATGGTCCACGAGGTCGAGCGTCAACAAGAGTTTGACATCCTCACCCCCATCCTTCAGCTTCAACAACTCGTAGCTTCGGTGAACCCGGCGTTTCCCGTTGAGCACGCCATGGCAGAAGCCGAAGCGATTTTGGATGAAGCGGTCGCGCCAGAAGCCTTGGTCGCACCTGCCGAGCCGGCTCCTGTCACAGACGCCGCACCAGTAGTCCCCATGGCAACCCCCGCAGTGCCTTCAGCAGCAGCTGTAGTTACTGCCGCACCAGTTCCGGTGGCTGTTCCTAGTGCAGTGGCTCCTGTGGCCACCGCACAAGCAACGCCGCCAGCGGCAGAGCCTCCCGCGGCTGCAGAACCTGCCATCAAGGGAAAGGAAGATTCAAGTGCCAAGCGTGCTGCCCCCGAGGCAAGCATTCGCGTTCCCGTTGCAATCCTTGATCGCCTGATGAATTTGGCCGGCGAATTGGTCCTGGGCCGTAATCAACTGTTGCAACATGTGACAAACCATTCTCAGCCAGGGCTCGACTCGGTTGGAACACGGATCGATCAGGTCACCACCAACCTGCAAGAGGCGATCATGAACGCCCGGATGCAGCAAGTTGGCGCCGTATTCAATCGCTTTCCACGTCTGGTGCGGGATGTTTGTCAAAAGCTCGACAAGCAATGCCGACTAGAAATGGAAGGGACCGAAGTAGAGCTCGACAAGACGATCCTGGAAGCGATCTGCGACCCACTTACCCATTTGATTCGCAACTCGCTCGACCATGGAATCGAAGTCCCTGCCGCTCGCGTCATTGCGGGCAAGCCGCGTTCGGGCACGCTCATCCTTCGCGCTTATCACCAAGCGGGAAAAGTCCACATCACCGTGGCGGATGATGGCGCTGGCATCAATCCGGCCCGTCTAAAGGAAAAGGGAATTCAAAAGGGGCTCATCACCCCTGCCCAAGCAGCCACGATGAATGATCGCGAAGCCATTCGCCTGATCTTCCGTCCAGGGTTTTCGACTGCCGAAGTCATCACCGAAGTTAGCGGTCGTGGCGTTGGCATGGATGTGGTGAAAACCAACATCGAAAAACTAGGGGGAACCGTAGAAATCGAGAGCGTTACCGGCCGAGGAACGACAATTCACGTCCAGCTGCCATTAACGCTGGCCATCATTCCTTCGCTCATCGTCGCCAGCGGTACCGAACGCTATGCCATCCCTGAAAGTGCGATTGTAGAACTTGTTCGGTTCTCGCCCGATGACCAATCGATGCGGCTAGAACGGTTCAAAAACTCGGAGGTCCTTCGCTATCGTGGTGACTTGCTTCCGCTGATTCGCTTGCAACCCTTGCTCGAAGAAAATGGTCTCACGCCAACCGGTTCTAGCTCTACCACGAAGCAGCAGACCTCCCCAGCAACACGCCGACTCGCTAAAACAAAGCGGCTGAAGAAGCAAGTTCCTCAGCGCGCAAAAAAGCCAGCCCCGCCAAGGCCCTCAACATCATCGTGCTAGAAGCTGGCATGTTCCGCTACGGACTTGTGGTAGAAGCGGTGCTTGATCCCGAGCAGATCGTCGTGAAGCCGCTGGGGAGTCACCTGAAGAACTGTCGCTGCCTTGCCGGTGCGACCGTGCTTGGGGATGGCCAAGTCGCCTTCATTTTGGACGTTGCAGGGATTGCCTCGCAAGCAGAACTGGCCGCCATGGAGATCGCCAACAGTACGGCAACGACCACCACAACAGAACTACCCCAAGAGATCCACACCATCCTCATTTTCCGCAGTCGCCAGGATGAACTATACGCTGCCCCGATGGCGATGGTCTCTCGGATCGAGCGAATCACAAGCAACCAGATCGAACGGGTCGACAAGCGATTGCTTCTGCAATATCGGGGCGGAGCGCTGGCCCTGCTCGATCTTGATCCCAAGAATCTCGATCCGCAAAAGGGACTTCCTGAGAATGTCTATGTGCTGGTGTTTGATATGGATGGCCGCGAAGTGGGGCTGATTGTGCCACACATTGTGGATATCTGCGATGCCACCGCCGACGTTGACACCCGCGCTTGCGAAGGGACCGGCATCATGGGGGTGATGGTCATTGACGGCCAATTCGTTCGCCTGCTCGACATGCACGAATTTACGCAAAGCGTCATCAAAGAAGGCCCATCCCGCCAAGCCAATGGGGCTCCAGTTCCACCCAATGCCCATCGCCGCGGAACGATTCTTCTGGCCGAGGACTCTCCCTTCTTCCGTGAACAGGTTCGCAAGTTCCTCGAATCCGAAAACTACAGCGTCGTAGCCTGCGAAGATGGCAAAATCGCTTGGGACACCCTGCGAGAGGGAATTGTTCAGGTAGACCTTGTGGTCACCGATGTGGAAATGCCCAACATGAATGGGTTTGAGCTTTGCCGAGCCATTAAATCCGACCCGCAATGGCAACGGGTTCCTGTAATTGCCCTCACTTCAATGTCGGATGCTCGCCATATTCGCATGGGCGTTGAAGCGGGTGTGGATGAGTATCAGATCAAGATGGACCGCGCCCGTCTGATTGAAACCGTTCGTCGCAAGCTACCCCAAGCGAAGAAGTTTGCCTCCCAGCTCTAAAAACAACATCGCCAGAAGAATCTATCATGATCAGTACATTAACTGCACCTATTGCTACCAAAACCCAGGACCTAGAGCTTCTCACCTTTCGCATTGGCAACATGCTGATTGGTGTAGATATCCATCACGTCAAAGAGATTAACTGTCATCTGCAAGTCACGCGGGCTCCGCATGCCGAGGGCTATGTCCTGGGAGTAATGAACCTGCGAAGCGATGTGATTACCGTCCTCGACTTCGGGAAGCTGTTGCAACTCAGCTCAAGCCGGCAGGGTTGGCAAAGCGTGATTGTCACCTACGAAGGAGAGCTGATAGCGCTCGCCGTCGATCGTGTTGAAGACGTGATCACCATGGCTCCCACCGACATTGCCCCACTTCCGCCGAACTTTCGTCATATGGAGAAGCGGGTCTTTCAGGGCGTCTACCGGCTTGAGTCGGAACTGGTGTTGCTACTCGATCTGGCAGAAATCCTGCCAGCTAAGCCAGTACGCTAAGCCCGGGCCATCTTCAATCCGGCAGTGGAACTCGATTTCCCTGCCGTCACCTAATCGACAACAGGCAACGACTCCATTAGCTTGGGCATATTCTGAACCCCTCCCTAGGAGCCGCGCCCCATGCCACGCTTTCCGCTACGTATTCTTCTGCTGACGCTATTTGGCGCCCTGCCGCTTCTGGTTCCGGTCTCTGCGGCACAGGCCCAAGTAGCTGCAGCCGCAGCACCAGCAACCAAAGGGGGCGTCCCTTTTGATCTGCAGGCACTTTCCAAAGTTCCCGCCGTGTTTCCCGCCGCAGAAGCTCCGGCCGAGGGAGTGAAGTCCTTTTTCTTCGAAGGGCCGACCTACCAAGGAAAGCCAACCCGCGTCTTTGCTTATTACGGTGCGCCTCCCAAGGATGAGAAGGACCCCGGCAAGCGATTTCCGGCGATGGTCCTGATTCATGGTGGCGGCGGAACGGCGTTTGACCGCTGGGTCAAAGTTTGGAACGCACGCGGCTATGCAGCCATCGCCATGGATCTCTGTGGCTGCGTGCCCGTTGGAAGCTACGGCAAATGGCAGCGACATGACCAAGGGGGCCCGCCTGGCTGGGACGCCAGCTTTGGTCAACTTGAGACTCCGGTACAAGATCAATGGACCCATCAAGCCGTTAGCTCGGTTGCCTTGGCCCATTCGCTGATTCGGTCGTATCCAGAAGTGGATCCTGATCGAATTGGGGTTACGGGGATTTCTTGGGGAGGCTACCTAACCTCGATTGTGGCAGGCGTGGATTCACGCTTTCAGTTAGCGGTACCGGTCTATGGCTGCGGCTTTCTGGGAGACAACTCCGTCTGGGTCCCCCAGTTTGAAAAGCTTGGCAAAGAGAAGGCCAATCTTTGGCTAACGCAATGGGACCCTTCCCAGTACTTGCCTCAGGCCAAGATGCCGATCCTATGGGTCAATGGCACCAATGATTTTGCCTATCCGATGGACTCTTGGCAAAAGTCGTATCGACTTCCCCAAGGGACTCGCTCCCTCTGCCTCAGGATTCGTATGCCGCACGGCCATGGCCCGGTCGGTGAAAACCCCGAAGAGATCCACATTTTTGCCAACCAAATCCTTCGTAAGGAGAAGCCCTTGGCCAAGATTGTCGACCAAGGCCAATCCGCCACAGAAGCCTGGGCCACATTCCAAGCCGAGGTTCCAATCGTCAAGGCCGAACTCTCCTTCACACGAGACACGGGACGTTGGCAGGACCGCAAATGGGAGCAGGTTCCTGCGGAAATCGATGCCGCCGCCAAGGGGGTAGTCGCCAAGATTCCGGCTGATGCGAAGGTCTTTTACATCAACCTGTTTGATCAGCGTGACTGCGTTATCAGCACGGAGCATGTCGAGCGGTAATGTTGCAAAAAAGCAACATCAATTCGCTTCCCGCCTTCTAGCCATTCGTAAGCTATAGATTCCCTAGAGCCTTTCTTTATTCGGAAGGAAGGCAATCGCTTCGAAGTGGTCGAGGGAATCGCCGATGATCGTTCGCCAAAATTCCAGTCTCCGTCGCTTTGGTTTATGGGTCGTCGCGAGCCTGCTAGTCGTTGTGGGCCTAGTTACCATTTTCCCTACGACAGCTGCAGATCGCCTGATTCCGTTTGAGGAAGTAAAGGCCATCGTCAAGGAGAACTTGGCCAAAATCCCTGGCTATCAAGCGGGTGACCTTCTCACCAAGCGTGACTTGCAACCGATCTTGGCCCAGCTGGCCCGCAAAGGATTTAACGTCGAAGCGGGCGCCGTAGGGTTTGATCCCTACCTGCCGGAAAGCCACTATATGGTTGGGCTTTTCCGTACGGCCAAAGGGACGGAAACCATGCGACAAATCGCTCATTTGCCGCACGCTTTTGACCATCTAGAACGACTCGGCTCCTTCCCAGAAGGACAAAAGCTCCTGCGTCAAATCATCCTCGAATCCAAGGGGATCACCGCCATCGAAACCCTCTGCACTCCCGAAGGAATGCATGCGGTGGAAGTGCAATTTGGCTCGCAGCCATCGTGCAAGAACTTCGCGCTACATAGCGGTCGCGTCTTCCACGAAGAATCGTTCTTCAGCCATCTTCAAACCGTGTACTCTTTGGCCGAGAACAACCTGACTCGCCCCGGCGAATAGGGTTTTCGCCACTGAGCGGATGTTAGGTCCGCTACTTTCGCTGGTGAACCCCAAGCTATGGGCGCAAATCACGCAGCAGTTCGCTACAACCGTTACACCCCTACCTTTAAGCGAAAGTCGCCGCAAAACTTTTCTAGTTCTTCTCAAGAAGCTTGACTTGCTATCGTCTGAATCTGACCTAGGTTTCCCTTAGCTGGTTACCTTAACGTCGATTGCAACTTGAGCTTTGTATGTTTAGCATCGCCTCCTACTTCAAGACGAACAAACGCATTCCGAAACGGAACCGGCGTAGCGGTACGTCTACCGTGGAGTTCGCGGTCTGCCTTCCCCTGATCGCCACTTTGGTGTTTGGGGTTATTGAGGTTTCCAACGCGGTCTTCTTGCAGAATGCACTCACTTCGGCAGCCTATGAAGCGGGCAACGTGGCCTCTGCGTCCGGCGGAACGTCCGCCAATGCACAGTCTCGAGCCACTGCCGTTCTCACCGGTCTTGGTGTCACTTCGGCAACGGTAACGATCTCTCCCGCCGTTACCGCCAGTACACCCGTAGGTACGGAAATCACCGTTACCTGTTCGGCCGCACTGACTGCAAACTCCCTGACCTTTGGATACTTAGGCGGTCCCACGTTAACGGCGCAGTTCATTATTCCACGTCTGTAATCCACCTTGCCCAGCTCCCTGATTCACTCCGATAGGACGCACGCGTCATGAGCAAATCTTCCTCACGCACCGCTCGACTCAACAAAGACAAATCCGCCAAGCGACGTGGCGCCGTCATTCCCTTGATGGCCGTCTTTGTGGTTGTGTTGCTGGCTATGGCAGCCTTCTCCATTGACGTGGCCTATATGGAGCTTGTTCAGACACAGCTCAAAGCCGGGACTGACGCCGCCGCCAAGGCAGGCACCTCTGCCCTCGTGCAAGGCAAAACCGACCAACAAGCCATCGATGCAGCGATTGCCATGGCTGCCAAAAACGGTGTAGCCGGCCACCCGCTGAGACTCACTTCAGCCGACATCAAAGTAGGTCAGTCTCAACAGTCGGCTGATGGAACCTGGCAATTTGTCGCCGGTGCGAAACCTTCCCAGGCAATGCAGATTTCTTCTTCCCTGTCGGATAGCAATGCCAATGGGGCTGTTCCGCTGTTCTTTGCGCCGGTGATTGGAACGAACAAGTACAGCACCTCCAACGTATCGGAAGCATCCGCCTTCGCTTGCGAAGTCTGCCTCGTACTCGATCGCTCGCACTCCATGTGCTTCGATCAGTCGGGAACGATCTGGACTTACCCAGCTCCCTACTATACGGACTGGCAAACGGCCATGAAGAACAAACCCGCTACCGGCAGCCGCTGGCTGGCTCTGGATAGTGCGGTGAACTCGTTCTGCAATATCCTTAAAACTGCCAATGCCCCGCCACGTGTTGCCCTCGTCACTTGGGCCACCGACATTGGGACCAACACCACTGAGTATTCGCTAACCAAGCAAACCTCTGTCGGCGTATCCACCGACTTGAACCTCTCCACCGATATGACGGCCGTTTACAACGCCGTACATGCCCGGTCGCTCAATGTGATTTTGGGTGGTACCGACATGGCCAGCGGAATGGATCGCGGCCGTTCGGTTTTAACGGCTGCTGGGACCCGCTCTTACGCCAAAAAGATCATGATCTTGATGACGGATGGCCAATGGAATGCGGGACGCGATCCCATTCTGGCTGCCAACGATGCCGATGCGGCCGACATCACCATCCATTGCGTCTGCTTTTTGAAGAACGCCGATCAAACCACCACGCAACAAGTCGCTGCCATCACGGGTGGTAAGTTCTACTACGCCACGGATGCTGCCTCGCTGGATGCCGCTTTCCGTGACCTCGCCTATACACTTCCTGTCGTTTTGACGAAGTAATCTCTGCGAACGATTGGACCCAATACCATGAACAAACATCATATCAAACGTACCGGTCGCCAACGCAGCGGTGCGACGACGGTCGAGTTTGCCTTGATATCACCACTCCTGTTCATGGTGCTACTGGGATCGCTGGAGTTTGCACGCGTCAATCAGGTGATCAACGCCGCCTCGTTCGCATCCTACCAAGGCTGCCGACAGGCCATTATTCCCGGTGGATCGGCCAGCATGGCAACCACCGAATCGCAGCGGGTCCTCTCTGCAAATCTAGTCACCGGGGGCACAGTTGCGGTCAGCCCTTCGACAATTACCAACTCCACCAGCACGGTTACCGTTACGGTAACGATCAACTTGGATAGCGTCTGCTGGATCACACCGCGATTTACTGGCGGACGAAAAGTCGTTCGCACTTGCACACTCACGCGTGAAAAGACTTCCGGTTAAGAGGAGCAACTCCTTAACCGTTGCTACTTCACGTTGGCAACCATTACTCGGTCAGGAAGACATCGGTCGCGGCTGGCAATAACGAGGTCGGTTTCACCTTGCAATCCAGCACCGTCAAGAACCGCATCGTTCCCGATACTAACCGGCAACGGTAGGTCCCCTGCCCCGAGACAATCACATGTCCCCACTTGGCATAAATCGATCCTTCGATACCTCCTCCCAGTAGTGCCTGCGTTTGCAGCAGCACAATCGGCCGACGATCTTTCCTTCGTTGGAAAATCATCATGCCGTTGTAAGGGCTGTCGGCATCGCTCAAAGAGGCAAACTGGCTATTGAGCAGCCCGGTGTCGATCACGACGGAAGGTAGCAGCGCCGTGACTCCAGCTGGTGCAGGTTTAGTCTCACCATCGGTGATGTCAGGCGTGCCAGTTGTCGGCGAATATCCCGCACTATCGGTGATATAAAACATCACTCCATTGGCTTGAACTTCGCCGGCAACCACGCTGAGTGAAAGCTGTGTCACAGGGTCCTTGCTGCGAATGATATACACTCCCGGCTGAAAAATTACCTTTCCCGAGACGACAACTATCCAGTCATAGACCCCCGGCTGTAGCACCGTTGGCAACCCAATCAAAGGAATCCCGACAATCGTCTTCCCACCATAGGTTGTTGCTTTGACATTATCAGGATCTGAGGCCAACGTCGGGGGAGGAATGGTCCGAAAGGGGTCGAGGACCGGCAAGCGGTTCGCATGAAGTGGGCTAGGGTCACCGGAGATCAGATTGGTATAGAACGTTGGGTTATCCACTCCCCCCACGACGCGAATGTCGATCGCCTTGAGCTTTGTTAAAGGCAACAGCGGCGTACAGGTCATTCCATAGGGTAAACCAGGGCCATCTCCGGCCGGCTTCCCCTTCTCATCTTTTCCACCCCACTCCGTATTCACATGGACTGCACCATCTACTTCGACTGACCCAGCCCCCAGTACCTCCAGACCACCTACCAAACTGGGAAGTGCTGGCAGAATCAGTGGAATTCCCGCGATGGAAAGATTGTCTGGATCGGGGTCAAGCACCACAATGGCAGCTCCTGTAGTCGAGTTCTCGTATCCCGCCACTCCGCGAGCCGAGACCGTACGAAAATTGGCGCCAAACAGCAGCGGCATGAAATAGATCGTCGCGTCACGACTCACGATGACTTCGACATGCTTATCCGATCCTGTAAACGGCCCCGAACTGGGCGGTCGATTGACGGTGATTACCGTGCCGCTAATCTGATTCTCGACCGAAACGATACTTTGTGCGACCGAACTACACTGCGATGTTGCTCCTCCTTGCTGACAATGGATCGCCACGGCCGTTGCCGCAGCATCCGCAGCATGTTGCAACTCACGCTGCTGCACCATCAACAGGCCTGTATCGACAACCAGGGCCAGAATGGCAATCAACGTTGGCAGAAGAACCGCCATCGTCACCAGAATCTTGCCTCGCCGAGCCAATCGCCGCGAGAATGAAGCGGCAAACGTCGAGGCCAACAACTTCTCCCTTACTGGCATGGCGATATCTCCTTTTCAGGCGATCTGTAGGTTAGTGCGCAATTCGCATCGTCGACACGGCCTGCAAATCATTGACGAACCACGGAGTCAGCATCGGTAAAATCGCTTGATGCTTCGCCTTGGCGAGGACTTTCACACGATTGTCATAGGCGTTGGCCCCATCCAGCCATGTAACGGTGATTTCCACATTGGCGGGAGACATCGTCACCAACAGCGGCCGTACTGCATCGGCGATTTCATGGTTTTGACTGGCCTTTACCGTGATGGTCTGCGGTCCCCAAGAATTCATCGGACTGTCGCAAAGCGTCCCGCGCGTGATCGCTTGCCGGGCAACATGACGAGTGGCCAAAGAAAGTGTGTTGACCTCCAGAACTGCCAGCGACAACTCCAGCGTCCCCAGGATCAGCATCAAAAACACTCCCAGCACCATCGTCCCTTCCAGAAGGCTGGCTCCTCGGCGGTTTTTGCGCAAGCGAGGATGGCAAAGTCGCATTTTCCGTCTTGTCATTTTTGCTACCTGCCTTAGCGATATTCGCACATCGCTACCCTTCGGGTCAGTGTCAGGGGCTGTGGCATAAAGGGCCAATTCACGACCGTTTGAAACGGACAGCTAACTTCGACCGTCACCACGGGAGTGACGTAGGTTGAAGTATTTCGAGAGACCGTAATTGTTGCATTGGCGACCTGAAAGTCAGGAGCGTTTGACAACTCCTCCAGCACAGCGTTCTTTACTTCCGCTTCCCAAGAGGCACTTGTGTAACTGGTTACCCTACGGCCAGCCCCCCACTCCGCGCCGACGCGGGCAGAATTGCCAAGCGTCATCGTCGTTTGAGCATGACGCCCCATGTCAACTCCCGCTAAGCAAAACGTCAGCAGCAGCGGCAGCATAATCGCTCAGCTCAGTGGCTGCTGTCGCTCGTCGCGCCGGAGCTTGCCCACCTTTTCGGCATACGCTCATCGCACAGCTCCCGGTGACTGCGTGGCGGATTGTTTGGCAAAGCTATCGCGAATCTTGATCGCGGCTGGTGCGGCCAGCACTACAAAAATCGCCGGAAAGATGCACAGCACCGTGGGAATCAGAATTTTGACGGCCGCCATCTGAGCCAGCTCTTCGGCTTTCTGCTCACGCTGTATCCGCAACATTTCCGAGAGTTCACGCAGGGCATCCGCCATCGTGGCTCCATACTTTTGCGCTTGCTGTACAAAGGTGGCTAACGAACGAAGCTCTTCAAGGGCAGTTCGGTCAGCAAGGCGAAAAAACGCCTCATCCATACTGCGTCCTAGCTCCGCCTCGCCCTGCACAATGGATAGTTCTGTCGAAAGGTCGGGGTGAGCTCGGCGTAACTCCTCTGCCACTTGTACCAAGGCCGCTTGAATGCTCATGCCACTCTCTAAACAAGCCACGATCAAATCCAAAAAGTCAGGCAAAGACCGGCGCAGTCCTTGCTTGCGTTTTGCCTTCGCATGCTCCAGCCACACGATGGGCACAAACATTCCCAGGGCGCCAGCCACTCCTCCAATGAGTGCCCCGCGCTGAAAGGGAACCATGCCTGTCGAACCCGCCACCAAGCCAATCGCCAGCGGTGACACCATCATTAGCAGCTTTACTGCCATGAATATTGTCGGAGCCGAAGGGGCATAGATGCCGGCCTGAATGAGTTCCTTCTGAATATGGCTTCGTGCTTGGCTGTCATTAGGTAACAGCCGTTCCGCCAAGTTGGGCAAAGAGGGTGTTCCCAGCATGCGAACAACCATCTGCCAGGGTGTTTCGTACTTTGGCCAGTCCGGGTCCTCTTGCATGTTTCGCAGCGTTTTAAGACGCCGACTTGTCCGCTCGTCCTCTCGCCATGTGGCCGCCACAACGGCCCAAATGATCGTAGTCACCGTCAAGAACACAAACACCTGGATGACCGTCGGATTGGCAAAGTACTCATGCATGGCTACACGTCAATTCGAATGATATTGCGAATCCAAAACGCGCCAATCACTTGGGCCACGGCCGTCGCTGACAACAACTTAGGATGATCTAAAAGGATTTGGGCATATTCACGATTGAGCAGCAGCAGCGCTCCAAACGCTACAATAGGCAGTGCCAACAACACAGCCGCCTGCATCCGCCCTTCCCCCGTCAGTGACTTCACCCGCCCCTGCATCTTCACTCGCATCCGAATCAAATTGGCCAGCTTGTTCAGAAGTTCAGCCAGGTTTCCCCCCACACGCTGATTGACGATCAGCGCCACCACAAAGATGTGCATCTCCATGATGCCGGTTCGCCGCCCTAAATCGCGCAAGGCAACTTCAAAAGCGACGCCTAAATGCTGCTGCTCAAAGCTTTGGGCAAACTCCTCGGCAATCGGAGAGGGAAAATCGTTGGCAATCACTTGAAACGCCGACTGCGTGGTCTGTCCAACCCGTAAGACACGGCTCATCACGTCAAAGGCCTCGGGCAACTGCTGCGTCAATTTTTGGCGACGTCGCTGGCGAACGAAATGAAGTACTAACAGTGGCAGAGCAAGCCCCGCAACACCAGCACCTAGCGGCAGCCACCACGCGACCCGCAAAAGTGCCGCTCCCAAAGCACAGGAGATTGCTGCAGAAACACAAAGCATGCCAATCTGCCACTTGGAAATCCCCAGCCCCGTTTGTTCAATCCATGTTTGAATCTTCCAGCGCCATGTTTCGTGCATCTGCCTCCGTTCCATGGACATCCATTTGAGGTCCTTGAACAACGGCGATTGTTTGGCACGATCGCTCATCTGATCGCGAAATGCCTGCCGAAGACGATCATTGATCAGCTGTCGGCGACGCCAATACATTTCAAATAGCAGCGTTGATAGACCTAAAATCCCAAACGCGACGCTGATGAAGACCGACAAGATAATGATGGGCTTTGACATGAAACACGCCTTTCTACTTCAGTGACCTAAAGCATTTGCCCCATGGTCTCGGCCTTCAACACATCAAAACCGGTCGGAAGTTTCACTGGCACGGGCGATGTCTTTCTGGTTGTCGCAAACAAGCTTGCATTCAGCGGAATACCGTGCGAAGCAAATCGCTCCAAGGCCTTCGGCACAACTCCTGTAGCCACAAATTGGCCTAAGGCCATTCCCTTTTCATCTACGCCTGTTTGCTCGAACAAGAAGATGTCATTTAGCTTCTGGCGCTGACCGTCAAAGCCTGCCACTTCAGAGATCTGCACCACCTTGCGTTGCCCACCCGCCAAACGCGACACATGCGCTACCAGCTGCACGCCCGAAGCAATCTGCCGCCCGATAAACCACATCGGAACATCAAGCCCCGCCATCCCTACCAATACCTCCAAGCGGTCTAGTGCATCGTGCGCATTATTGGCGTGAATCGTTGTTAAGCTGCCATCGTGTCCTGTATTCATCGCTTGCAGCATGTCAAAAGCCTCTGCGCCTCGACATTCACCTACAACAATTCGATCCGGCCGCATCCGCAAAGCATTTCTCAGTAAGTCTCGGGCGGTCACTTCCCCCGAACCTTCTAGGTTCGAAGCCCGTGTCTCCATCCGCGCCACGTGGGACTGGCGTAACTGAAGCTCAGCGGCGTCTTCAATCGTTACCACACGTTCTTCGTCTCGAATGAACCCCGACAGCAGATTCAGCAGGGTGGTTTTGCCACTGCCTGTCCCTCCAGAGATCAGCACATTTAGCCGCGCTTGCACGCAAGCTGCTAAGAACATCAACATCTCTCGAGAGAGGGTCGCATTTTCCACCAGAACATTGGGACTTGTCGGCCGACTACCAAACCTACGAATCGAGACAAGTGCGCCATCCAGCGCTAATGGCTTCACAACCGCATTAATCCGGCTTCCATCCGGCAGGCGGGCATCGACCATCGGACTGGATTCATCGACTCGCCGACCAACCCGCCCGACGATCTTTTGCACCATCGAAAGCAAATGTTGATCGTCATAGAATGAGACGGAACTCCGTTCCATACGGCCATTGCGTTCGATGTAGACGTTCTTGGGACCGTTGATCAAAATGTCTGAAATACTCGGGTCATTGAGCAACGGTTCGAGCGGCCCGAACCCCAACGTCTCATCCACCAGCTCGTCGACCAGTCGTTTTCGATCAGCGGCACTTAGTAGGTCAGGCCGACTGCGGCAAAGTTCTTCAGCCCCCCGCCGCAGTTCGACGCGTAACTGCGATTCATCCATGTTTCGCAGGGCTTGTAGATCAATTCCCTGCACCAAACGGTTATGCAGCCCCTGCTTCAGCATGGCAAACCGATGCTCGGCATCGTCACGCTTCTCTTTTGTGCCGGTCGCTGGATCTGCCTTGGAACTAAACACACATTACCTCTTGTGACTTCTGAGCGACGTCTCAGGCAATAAAGCACTCGGACATCGACAAAATGGCCCGCGAAACCTTGGCGGCCGGAAGCTCTAGCACGACCGGATTGCCAACATTCACTGAGGAAAGCATCGCCTCAAAATCCTCGGGAACGAAATATCCAATGCTGCGCCCAGCGCTTCACAGCACTGCCGCTGCGAAATTTGCGTGTCCATCCCAAATCGATTGACAACAAGATGAATGTTGCCGGTTGGAACTCCCACGCTCTCCAAATATTGCAGCATTCGCTGGGTTCGTAGCAAACAGGGAAAGTCCAGTCGCATTACCACAACAACGTGATCGCTGGCCAGCAATGTTTCCTGCTGCTCTCGATGAAAGATATCTTCAATGTCAACCACGACATGCGGAAACGCGGCAGTTACCAATTGGATCGCTCGCCCGATCACCTCGGCATCTAACTTGCCATGATTCACCAGAAAGTGAGGACTCGCCAGAAGGCGAACACCACTGGCATGGGGCGTCAACGACTGTTCGATCAAGGTGGCATCTAGCTCGTCACGTTGTTTGCAAACATCCGCCAGCGTGTGACGTGGCACGAGATTTAGCAGCACTGCCAAGTCTCCCCCTCGTAACTTGAGATCAACCAGGCCGCATGTTCCCATCTTCTTAGCCAAAGCAATCGCCAGGTTTACGGCCAGCGTACTAACACCACAGCCTCCACTGGCCGAAGTGATCGAGATCAATCGCCCTTTCCCATTAGTCCCTTGATCGTCGTGTCGCAATCGGCCAAGCATCGCCAGCAGATCGTCTTCCAGCGCCTGGGGGTTCTGAAGGTCCAAAAAGTCACAAGCGCCACAACGAATCAGCCGTAAAACATGATCAGCCGAGATGCCGCTGCCGACTGCCACTACTAGCGCCGGTGACTGGCGACGCAAGCGATGGATGAAGGCAGCCGCATCCTCGGCCGTGATCGAACAATTCAAAAAGATCAAGTCACAACCGGCACTGGGGGTGAGCAACTGCTTGAGCGCCCCCTCGTAGGAAAGCGCAAGTGCAGCCGGACATTCCACCCCTCGTCGCGTAACGATGGAACGCAGATGCGTAAGCTCCGGCTCGTGTAATCCGACCAATGCCGCCTTCATTTTTTGTGCTATTTCCGTCCTCAATGGCACCTCTGAAAACCGCCCAATCTCCGCACGCTTACGTGTGCGTTTGCGCGTTATTTCCGCACAAAACGCTTAATTAACACCACCTTCACCAAGCATAACCCCCACTTATTAGTGTGCTCATTAATCATCTGCGTAACTATCACATACTATTGGCAGGATGGCGTGCTCAGCTTGACATTACAGCGTCACCTTTGCGGCAAGCCGCTGCCAATTCATTTTTCATTTGACACTTACCCACTGGCATTTGCAGACAAGAAACGGGCGCAAAAGAATGCTCAAGGCATGCGGCCCAGAAGAAGAAAGCTTCGCCAAACAAAGCGAGCGATAGGCCCAAGATACGTTGGGCCCATGGAATGAATTAGCCCAGCAATTGACGCAGGACTTGCCCGTCAGAAACTCGGTGCGGGCGATGCAAACGATCATAGATCAGCGTTGCAGGATCAATTCCCAGCTGATGCCACAACGTTGCAAGTATGTCGGCTGGCTCAATCGGGCTTTGCAAAACCTCAGCCCCTTGCCGATCTGTCTCACCATAGACGATGCCGCGCTTCATCCCGCCACCTGCCAGCACCGTAGTGTACGCGTTGGGCCAATGGTCACGGCCGCCATCCTTGTTGATGCGTGGCGTACGGCCAAACTCGCCCGTGTTGACCACCAACGTTTGATCGAGCATTCCTCGGCTATCAAGATCTTCGACCAGCGCGCCAAAGGCCTGATCCATGGGGGGAACGATTTGCTTGTAACGTCCTTGTAGACCGCCGTGCGTATCCCATTCTTGGTTGAACGCATTAAACGCAACGAATTGCACACCTGCTTCTACCAGACGGCGTGCCACCAGGACCGACTGCCCAATCTTGGTCCGTCCATATCGATCACGCACAGCATCAGACTCTTCACGTAGGTCAAGCGCTTTGCGCACGCGGCCATCTACCACTAAGTCGTAAGCACTCCGCCGCAAGCGATCGGACTTTTCCTTGAGATCGTTTTCCAACAGGCGAGCCGCACTATCCAACTGGCTAGAAAGGCTCAGCCGTTGATCCAGTCGCGACACATCCATCCCCTCCGGCAATGTGAGGGACAGAGGGCGATATTCCTTGCTGTTTGGGTCTCCCTCAATCAAGAAGGGATCGTGCACGCCTCCTAGAAAACCGCCGTATTGCCCTGGCATTCGGTTTGATGGGCCAGGAATACTTAGCCAAGTCGGCAAAGAAACACTTCGTGGAGCACTCGGCACCGTTTTTTGAAGTGCGCTAAGGATTGCACCAGGGCCCGGGAAGTCGTCGCTATGCGCTTCGCGATCTTGATTTGGCTGATTCTTCGAACCGGTGAGCGCAATGTACGTGCCAGCAATGTGATTATTGAATTGGTGCGTCATCGACCGCACAATGCACAGCCGATCCGCCACCTTGGCCAAGTACGGCAGCAACTCGCCAAAGCGAATATCGCCCAGTGTCGTGGGGATCGTTTCAAATGGGCCGCGAATATCGATCGAAGCGTGCGGCTTGGGGTCCCATAAGTCATGATGACTTGGCCCACCTTGCAGCATCAAGAAGATGCAGTTCCGCTGCGAAGCAGTTACCGCAGCGCCATGAGCAGTCGAAGCACCACTAGTGGCCAAACCACCCAGCACCGAAAGCGCACCAATGCGCAATAGCTCTCGTCGGCCGTGATGTACATTCGTGCTTTGCATGCGATAGGTGCTCCCTGTCCCCTATCGTAGTCCATCCCAGCAAGGCAAACAATTCCTTTCTGGCAGGCGCAGCGGCAAGCAAACCAGGCTGTAGTCGTCCGCAGCCTACTTTTCGACCACCAGATAAATTAGCGAGTTTTTGTCGGAATTGCGGCTGCCAATCAGAATCGGCATGCCAGGCTCAACCAGCAATGTCGTTCCAAACACATTGGTCGTCATTTCTTGTGGACGATCATCCGGCCCATCGGTTCCCATGCGGGAAGCCTCGTACATCAATTTCACATGCAGCTTATTCTGCTCGGGTTGAATGGTAACTTTTAGTAGCGTTCCCACCTGTCGCATGGAAGTGATTCGCGAAGGAACGCCGCCACCGCCTCGGGCACCCGGGGGCACCATATTCATCCCCACCAGTACATCCACCGTGCGGCCGAACTGGGCCATCGCTTCTTGATTAGTGAGGGCTGACATCTGGATCGTCTCGACCAGCTTGACCTTGCCCCCTTGCTTGAGCTGCTCTAGTAGCTGAGGAAAGTCCTTGCCAGATTTGGGAACTTCCGCCTCTCCTTGAAATTGCACCTCGGTGACGCTCACACGATAGACCTCGCCTGCACCTGTCGAAGCAACGGCAACTGGCTTCGGTTCCACCGGTTGGCTTGGCTGATCTTGCGCCGTAGCAATGCCAGCTAATCCACACGCAATCATTAGCGCCCACAGAATCGATGACTTTCGCATGGAAGATTCTCCCTCAGATCTTTTACCGTCGCCTACTAAAAACCAGCATCCCCACAGGATAACCGGGTACTTCCTCAATTTCCACAAAAAACACAAGGGATGCCCCGTTGACCAGCAAGCACCTCTTTTGCGAATACAAATTCCTTCGCTTTAGGGCTTACGAAGTGACTTTTCCGCATTACCTTTCGCCAGCAACGCACGGACCTTGTCGACCAAATCACGAGGCGAGAATGGCTTTTGAAGGAATGCCACCTGTTCGTGAAGAATTCCGCTTCGGACCACCGCATCATCCATATAGCCCGACAGAAACAGCACCTGCGTGCCCGGCCTCAGCTCGGCAAACTTCTCGCTCAAGATTCGGCCGTTCATTCCTGGCATCACAACATCGGCCAATAACAAATCGATCGCCCCTTGATGCTGGGCGGACAACTCTAAGGCTTCCGTTCCACAACTCGCCTCCAGAACTTGGTATCCGTATCCCTCTAAAGCAAAGCGAGCCAGGGTGCGAACCGCCTCATCGTCTTCGACCACAAGTATGGTTTCTTCCGCACTTGCCAGAATCTTGCCAGACCGAGCGTGGTCTTGAGGATTCGGTGCGGCCAAGTGCCTAGGCAAGTAGATATTGAACGTTGCCCCTTCGCCAGCTTGGCTGATGACCTCGATTTCTCCGTCGCTTTGCTTCACAATGCCGTGAACTACTGCAAGTCCTAGTCCCGTCCCTTTATCTTTGTCCTTGGTGGTGAAGAACGGTTCAAACAGGTGACGTTTCACTTCTTCCTTCATCCCTGTACCGGTATCGGCAACCGAGAGCATGACATACTCACCATCGGGTTGCTCAATCGGTGAAAAGCCGTGCAACTTGGATAATGCCACAACCTTGGTGGAGATCGTGATCTTTCCGCCATGCGGCATGGCATCGCGCGCATTCACCGCCAGATTGAGCAACACCTGTTCCAGTTGACCTGGGTCAGCCTTTACCCCACACGAGCCACCCTCCGTAAGGTTCGTCATCAGCTCGATATCTTCGCCGATGATTCGCTTTAACATCTTCTCTACACCATGCACAACCTCAGACAGGTCAAGCACTTTCGGCAGCAATACTTGCTTTCGGCTAAATGTCAAAAGCTGCCGAGTCAGTGATGCAGACCGCGCCGCCGCATCACTAATTTCTTCCAAAAGCTCACGCTGCGGATCACTGCTCGACATTGCGTCCAGCACCAACTCGGTATATCCAGTAATGATCGTCAGCAGGTTATTAAAGTCGTGGGCAATGCCACCCGCTAACTGCCCGATGGCCTCCATCTTTTGTGCCTGCCGGTACTGCTCTTCCAGCTTTCGGCGCTGGGTCACATCCGTAACTACGCCAATAAAATGCGTGACACGGCCTGCTTCATCACGAACCGGAGACAGCGCAAAACTATTCCAAAATGGAGTTCCATCTTTGCGATAATTGACCATCTCCACGTTGCAACTTTTTCCATCACGAATCGCCGCAAGCACCTGCGCTACAGCGGCCGGATCGGTTTCACTTCCTTGCAGAAACTCGCAGTTCCGCTCCATCGCTTCGCGGGCTGAATAGCCGGTGGTCTGTTCAAAGCCAGGACTCACATACACAATCGGAAAATCATGAGCACTTGTATCCGTGATGATGATCCCTTGTGAAACAGCCTTCATGGCGCGATCTCGCAACAGCAAGTCCGCTTCGTCTCGCTTACGCTCTCGTTCTTGCACGAAGGCATCCAGCGCGAAAGAAAGGCTAGGGGTCACTTCGCTCAGAGCGGAGACCAAATCCTCCGTAAAGAAATTAGCAACCGGCGCGTAGAGCGTTAATACTGCCGCCACCGTATCGCGTTCCTTCAAGGGAAATGCAGCCGAGGCCGCGAACCCCACACGCTGGGCCTTTTCTTTCCAAAGTGCCGTCATCGGAGAGTGCATGAAGTCATTCACGACAAACGACTTTCCAAGCACAGCAGCCCGTCCCGTCGGGCCGTGCGAACGCGGGTCGGCTTCGTCAAGCGTGATGACCAGCGACTCCATATAGCCACCATCATCGCCGGCAGAGGCGACCATCTTCACGCGACCGTCTTCAGGAACCCCTACCCAAGCAAACTTGAATCGCCCTGTCTCAATCGCAATATTGCACACTTCTTGAAACAACTCTTCGCAGGATCGACAGCGGCTTACGGCGCGATTCGTGCGAGACAACATCGCATACAGATCATTTCGAATTCGCAAAGACTCTTCGGCAAGCCGTCGGCTTGTCACATCGTTGACGATCGCTCCGATGCCGATCACCTTGGACTCATGCCAAATGGGGTAGTAGCTTACCAACCAGTGACGCACCTCTCCTGAGCCTGGAATTGCAATCCCGCTGACGTCCTGATTAACAATAGTCTCCCCTGCCAGAGCACGCTGATACAACGGTTCGAGTTTGGGCCAAAGTAGCGGTACGACTTCACGTACCTGCTTACCAAGCATTTCGCCTGCTCGAGCGCCATCGATACCCGCCAGCGTCTGATTGACACGTACAAATCGAAAATCATGATCAACGACAGACAACCCTAGCGGCGCATTCTCAAACAGGGTTTCCATCAGCGTCGCATGATTGGCCAACAGACTTCGATAGGGCATAACGAACTCAAAATAGGGAACGGTCCAGAAAGGCGCACTTGCGAAGGCCTTCGCCATGTCCTGAAACGAAATTATGTGGTGGGAAGGGAGGGACAGCCCGAATTGATCGCCAAATCGAAGGTGGGGGCTGAAAAACTGGAGGTTAGGCTATCCCCTAGGAAGCGTTACAAGTTTATCCGAAATCGACCTGTTTCGTAAGTTCGATACGAGCTTGTACCTCCCCCCAGCCGAGGTGCAGCCATTCCCGATAACAAAACGATTCAAAGATTCACCGCCGAAGCCACTTTTCCGGCCATGAACTACCGATGGACTTCATTCCATTAGCACGTCTACGAGCCACTTCCGGGCCTCGGCCCGTAGTTTTGTCTCCCTCAGCAGCCAGCCCGAGGAATGATTGGGATAGGAAAGCGGGCGCAAAGTGATCCGCCCTTTGTACCCCACTCGTTGCAAATAGTTCTCCGTGTCGGCGACGCTAGTTTCATGGCTGACAAATTGCGGCCGGTTTGCCAGGCGCAAGTCGCGCCTTGGCGGATGCTTCATCATCGCCGGCATAGTTCCAGCGGCGGACGCCGTCGTAATGACTATGCAAGACAAACCCTTTCCACAGCTTGGCAATCTCGTCGTTGCGTAGGCCAATGTAGTTGCCTGCAATTGCCCCGCGCGAGAACCCAGCCAGGATCAGCCGCTTCGGATCGCCACCGAATTCCTTGCAGACATACGCAGCAGCCTTCAAACAATACTGGGCCGTTGCATCGGCATCGCCCCACCAAGCAATCGTATGGTCACGCGTCTTCGGATCGACAAACGGCAGCGATACCCAAATCATTCCCTTGCCCCCTGACAGCCCAAACCCCATCTGGCAATCTTCTACCCGTCCGTCACTCTTGTCGCCAAACGCGTTGCGATAGTTGCCGTTGCCTGGATACTCAAAAATAACGGGGTAGCTTTCTCCCGGTTTCCAATCGGTCGGCAAGTAGATCGCATGGGCCACTTTCCAATCTTCATACCCCGGCAACTTTTGCCAAACTCGCTTTCCCGCCTGAGGTGCTTCGGAAGTCACGGCCGGCACAGCAAGGTCCGCAGGTACATCGTTAAGGTTCGGCTCGGCGGCATTCGTGGGGAGTTGGTTTCCTCCCCACAGCACCGCCAGTATCACGTAGGCCACCCACCAAGCCTTGTGCATGTTCATTCCTCTTCAAGCTTCCGATCGACTTATCCACCAGTTCTTCGACATCATCCTGCAACTCGTATAGCGTTGTCAATCAAAAGCGGTCATCAAGCAATGAACCTCGCCAAGTGAAGCCGGGACCAGTCGCCTCAGCGACAGCCCGCCGTGTCCGCCCCAGCATTTCCCCTTAAGTTATTGCTGCGAAGCCTGCTATCTGGATTTTTGTACTGCGCAGGCGATATCATCAACAGTGTGGAAAGCAGTCACCTAAGTCCCAAGCCCAACCACGCCCCTTTGGTGGACCTGATCATGCGTTTTGCACTTCACCTTGCTACTTTGGCCCTGGCGCTGGCTTGGCTTTGCCCTTCTGCAAACGCGGCGGACAAACCCAACATCGTCTTCTTCTTAATCGATGATTTGGGCCGATCCGATGTGGGCTTCATGGGGGGCAAGGAGATTCAAACACCGGAGATCGACAAGCTGGCCCATGGTGGCGCAATCCTCGACGCCCACTATGTACAGCCGGTTTGCTCTCCAACACGGGCGGCACTTCTAACTGGCCGTTATGCAACTCATACCGGGGTTTACACAATTGTTCGCCCCGGCGCGAAATGGGGCCTGCCATTGCAAGAGCGCACGCTGGCCACCGCGCTGAAAGAAGCAGGCTATGAAACGGCCATTACCGGCAAATGGCATCTGGGGGAATTCGAGCCTGCTTATCTGCCAACGGCTCGTGGATTTGATCATCAATATGGCCACTACTTTGGCGCCATCGACTACTTTGCCCACACGCGTGATGGCAAACACGACTGGCACAAGGATGACAAAGCCTTCCAGGAAGAAGGTTACAGCACACACCTGATTGCCAAACACGCAGTCGAGCGAATCCATCAGCGAGACAAGGCCAAGCCCCTTTTTCTATATGTTCCTTTCAATGGTGTCCATGCGCCACTACAAGTCCCGGAGCGTTACCTCAAACCCTACGACCAACTGAAGGGGAATCGCCGCACGCTGGCGGGCATGCTGTCCGCCGTCGATGAGGCGATTGGCCAAATCGTAACCGCCCTCGAGAAGCAGGGGATGCGTGAAAACACCCTGATCGTTTTTTCGGCCGACAATGGTGGCCCCAACCCAAAGAGCCTCTCCACCAATGGAAACCTGCGAGCAGGCAAAGGAACCATTTACGAAGGAGGCGTTCGCGTTTGTGCCTTTGCCAACTGGCCCGGCCATATTCCGGGCGGTGTCACCATTCAGCAGCCGATGCACGCCGTCGATTGGTACCCTACCCTAGTCACGTTGGCCGGAGGCTCGCTGGAGCAAAAGCTGCCGCTGGATGGCCGCGACGTTTGGCCGATGCTAACCAAAGCAGAAAAGTCGCCGCACGATGCGATCCTCTGTGTGCAGTCGCCAACCCGGGCGGCCGTCCGCATGGGAGATTGGAAGCTGCTTATGAATGCATCGCAGCAAGATGACGAAGAGGGAACTGCCGGCAAGTCCAAAAAGGGAAAACGTAAACAGGGCGAGACTCTGGAGCTTTACAACTTGGCCACCGATGTTGGCGAAACCCAGAACCTCGCTTCGCAAGAGCCCGAGCGCGTTAAACAGATGCGCGACAAGCTCACTAGCTTGCTAGAAAACCATGCTCCCCAGGGGCAGCTTGGCAAGTAACGACTTGGCCTTCCTCATTATCTCTCACGGAAAACATTCCCTAAGCCTGCTTGGCAGCCGACCGTATGATTCGCAGTGCAACTTCCGCTGATGAGGCCAAGATCCGGTCCCTAGTATTTTCCGTGCTAGAGTCGTACAGCCTAAAGCCCTCCCCGGAGGATACCGACGCCGACCTGTACGATCTGCAAACCTATTATTTGGGTGCCGGCGGCGATTTCTCGGTGCTGGTCGATGGTGAACAGATTATTGGCACCGTCGCTTTAAGAAACCAAGGAGATGGCTCCTGCGAACTGCGGAAGATGTATCTCGACTCTGCCTATCGGGGTCGCGGCCTAGGCAAACTTCTGATGGAACATGCGCTTTTGAAAGCGCGCACTCTGCAATTCAAACGCATCACCCTCGAAACCGCATCAGTCTTAAAAGAGGCGCTGGCCCTCTACCAGCAATTTGGCTTTAAGCCCTACACGCCGCAGCACCTTGCCCCACGCTGCGACATCGCCCTGTGTTTAGAAATTTAGCAAGGCAGGACCTGGCTATCTACTACTTCCCAATGCAATACAGATAGCGTTCACCACGCAAAAAGATTCGATCTCCATCCACAATGGGCGGAGCATAAGACAAAATCTCTTGCGCCGGCAAGGGATAGGAGCGATCCAGCTGCGTGGCAATCACATTGCGATGGACCAGCTTTGGTTCCGGCCCCAACGTCAATACCAGCGCCGTCCCTTGATTGTCCAAAATCAACAGATGTTCGCCGATGAGTGTCGGACTTGCCGCAACCGCCAGCGCATTGTAGTGCGTAAACCCATGCAGTTCGAGTTCGCGATGGTGCACTACCTTCTTTAGCTCCAAATCGTAGACACAGAGCTGCGAATACATGTCCACAAGATAGGCATACTTCCCCACAACCAAAGGCGATGCTGCCGTTGATCGATCGAGCCAACTGCCGTCCGGCTTACGATCCAGTACACCATGCGTATCAATCACCCCTAGATCTTTAGGCTTCCAGTTGTCGCCCGATTGCCCCGAAAAGTCCGTCATCACTAGGTTTTTAATGCCGTACCGAGGAGCAAAAAGCACATCCCCCACAAACACGCCGGGGGACCACCCGGTATCACCTGCGCTAGAGCCCCGCGGCCGAAAGAGGATGTGTCCATCCTTCGGTCGAACCACATAACTCTCTTGCGTAACGATCAGCTCTTGTCCACCGATTTTTGCCGACAAGATTGCGGCAGTATTCTTGGCAACTTTGGGCTGGTCCCACAGAATCTCCCCCGTCTTTACATCAAGACCAAACAGTCGATTCAAATATACCGCCAGCACGCCATCCGCCAATGCCGGACACGAAGCATAAGTCAGCGGGCCCGCCTTCACCGGCGTGATCCACTGCCGCTCCCCTTCGAGGTTGTAACAAGCGGCGACTCCCATGCCACACCACGCGTACACAAACTTCCCATCGCTGATTGGGGTTGGCATCGTATAGCCCACGATCCCAAAATGTGAATCAAAGTGCCCGTCGCGAGGAATCTTGTATCGGGCGGGGTCAATCTCCTCAAGCTCGGACTGGATCTTCGCGCGCAGGCGAATTCGCTCCACACGATCGGTCACTGTTTTTAGCTCAGCCACCAGTGGCGCCACCTTTTGTTCGTACGCAGGCTTTTCTGCGCGCTGCTGGGCCGTCAATGCCTCGTAGTGGTTATTAGCAGCAGTCCAAAGTATCTTGCCCGAATGCTTGTCCAAGCAGAGCAGTTCATCGGGTTCCGCCATCAGAAAGATGCGGTCTTCGACGATGATCGGGGTAGACGTACTTCGACCAGGAAGTTCCGCCATCCAGGCGATGTTCTCGCTCTCGTAGGCGACATCGGGCGAATCGACGATTCGCAAACTGACGACCATCTCTTCGTGCCCATTGGGGCCGGGAGTGCTCAGCTTCAGCAGAACTCGATTCCAGCCGGGCTTTAGTGTGATATCGCACTTCGAAGACGAAGTCGTCCAGTGCTCCAGTTCGGCACGGCTGAGGCTGGGATAGTTCCCCAGCGCTACCTGACGATCTACACGGCGAAAGACCTCTTGGCCGTTCACCCACACTTTCAATCCCCAGCTATGGTCCGCGACGATCTGTCCCTTGCCACCCCGTGGAGAATAAACATAGCTGTGTGCATAGCCGATCTGGTTTTGCTTAAATCCAAAGGCGGTGCCCAAGTTGAGCCAAGGAACCCCTGCGGTGCCAAAGATGTTCGGGTCATCAATGACATCTAACTTCCAGGGACGCCATTCGCGCTCCGCTAACTTTTCACCGCTGTGGGGCTGCGCCGCTCCTTCACCACCAAGCAGGTCCCGATCAAACTCGGCCTGAGTGCTCGCCACGGGAAACGGACCTAGCACTAACCATTCGCGAATCTGCCCCTTCTCGACAAGCGGTGCATCACCCGGCCTATCGTCCGAAGGACGCTGGACTTGTGCTCGCAGCCCCTCGATCGCTCCCTTTGCCGTGCGGTGCCAGGTGAGCGGCGGGTTCCCTTTCCAGATGCCGGTTCCGTTGCCACGCCAACCACCAACAGGCTCTGCTCCCACAGCCAGCGATGCGCTACAGAGGATCCCCAGTACCAGCAGCCAGAGCATTCGTAACATGAGCGAACCCACAGCAGAGATCGATAGACTTTTTGCTAAGCACACGGACCCCATCTTAGTGGATGCGATCGCGCACTGACACAACCAAAAGTAGAGGCGATCTTTTGCTGAGGCACCAGCTAGGCCATCCGGCCCAAAATAGAAGCTATTGGCGAGACTCTACCAGCGATCCTTTGATCACTTTTACCTGCAACGTCTCCAGGTCGAGCTGGTATTCGGACATCCGCTCATTTTTCACCTGCAGCGTTTTACCCTCTCGTGCCACTGCTGTGATAAAGACATCCTGTACGTCCCGTTCCAAGTCGACCTGGTATTTCACCACATAGACCTGTCGCCGCCAAACCAGCTTGTTGCTTGTGGTATCCCAAGCTTCGACGCATCCCATCTGCTCGTGCGGCACACGGAATTCCAGGGTGTCAGCCCTTAGTGACTCAACCTTGGCCGGGGCTGATCGCTTGGCAAACGCGACCGATACCATGCAGACGACAAAAGCAAACGCCATCAGAACGCTGGTCTTCACGCGGAAACTCCTCACTTGGGCCTGTACCTTGGGCCGGCCGTCCTAGCGACACTGGCCCTCACCCCATTAGACGCCTCAGCCACCCCGACCGTTTTGCCGGCCAGCCTTTTTTTAGCGACAGTCCCTACTCGCAGTGAAAACCCAGGGGGTTCTGCCATGGTGCCGGCCCAAAGGACGGCCCCCGCTACTGCATCCCAGCGGCCCCCTTGCCGATGGTGAAGGGAAGGTCGCCCACTTCCTTTCCACGCTCACGCGAATACGGAGCCCCACCATCATCTGTTCCATTGGGCCCGACGCTGAAAATCGTCAGCATATTGTCCTTACGAAGCATCTTCAGTGGCGCGTCAGAATAAGGATCGACGACGTTAAGGTTGGGATCAATTTCGCGCAGCACTTCTAGCGATTCGGGAAAGTCTCCATGCCGAAGTGTATGCCGATACGCGGCAATTGCCACTTCCGCAACCTGTCTTTCCGTATCGCTTCGCATACCCCACTCACAAAAGGTGGGCACCCCTGGATATAGAAGTCGCCCAAATATTCCCATTCGCGACGAACGAGCTTCGCTTAGAATCTCTCTGGCCCGCTTAATCGCTTGTTTCGAGGGGAGATTGGAATAGGCTTCAATTTCCTTCATTTTTGCCAAGAAAGTATCGCGGTCATATTGAGCGGCAAACACTCGCTTCGGCATTAATGTCACAGAGAGCAGAGTTTTTGTAGAGGGTGTAACTTGAAGTCTTGGCGACGTCCCTAAATAAAGCTCGATCATGTCGCGTGAAATCATGATTCGTTCTATTGGACGTACTTCAGTCAATCGTTGCTGAATTGATTTTCCGTATCCTTGAGGATACAAGTCCAAGTCAGCCTCACGAATCGGATAGCTTTTCAGCAAGCTTTCTAATAGTCCTTGCGCAGAACGTTCAAATACCATCGATACTATCTGCCCAAAGGTTGACTTACGCTGTGCCACTTGCCTATTAAGCTGCTGAAAAATAGCGAGATCTTCCATCGCTCCTCGCAAGTCTCCTTGGCTTGCTTTTAAGTAAGTATAGACGGTGACAGTTTTGTCTAGTTTTGATGCAATGCCGCCAGAAAACGTTCTGTCATCGAGGAATTCATTGCATGACTCCGCCAGTGCCGTCTGGTTGTGCGGGTCTGGCAAAAGTGAAGCTTGGCGAAGCTCTTCCATCCGCTCTGGTCGACTCTCCGCAAACGCTATGGTCTCGGGTGCCACCATCACGCTCTGGGGTGCCCAGTCGCTCGGATTTGCTTTTCCTGCTTCCTGGAACAGGGAAATAACTTCCTCAGGAAATTCGCCCGCAATCCTTTCATAGACCGGGTTGGGGTCTTCCGGAGTTTCCTCAAGCGGAACAATGTACGTCCGCAGTTCCTCCTTCAGTTCTTTTTCCCAGGCAATGAACTCTCGCTGCACTGCCTGATCCATCAGCCAAAAGACAAACAGCGAAGCTACAAAACTTCCCGCCGCCCCAAGCGTTAGCCTTTTAAGCGACCAATTTGAAGCTTGGCGAACTTCGTCTTTCCTTCGCAGTCCCCTTATCGCCAAGAAGACGCACGCGCCAAAGACAACGGCAACAAGTGTCGCATAAGGGACAAACAGGCCGCCAACCGTCCTCCACATATATTCCAGCGCAAACAGATAAGCACCAAACATTACTGCCGGCACCAATCCCACCGCCACCACAATCACCAGCAGCAAATAGCGCGGCACCCAGTGACGAATCCTCGCCACAACTGCCACCCACCAAGCGGCAACAAGCCCGCCACTCAACGCCAGCAAAATCCAAAGCAGCCAGAAGTACATAAGGTGATTAAATCCCATCCATCTCGATTGCATTCAGCCTGTCGTAAACGCTTAGCAATATAGTTCCCCAAAACCGGCACTGCTATCACATGGCGAGACCTAAACGGGTCATTCTTAAAATGACGCAGGCCGTCGAGAGGTTGCGGACAAGCCTCCTGCAAATTGTTCCTTACATTTGTTTGCAATCCACTTTGTCAGCAGGCTAAAATCGTCAGCCCATGGCTGATGGTTGGTTACGCTTTCTACAAAGTCCCAACACGACCTCCTCTCCCTCGCCCCTAGAAAGTCCCTGAATCTATGTTGCTTCGCATCTTGGGATTGTGCTTACTGACGCTGCTGTTGGTGACGGCTCCTTGCCTTGGTGAAGACGCACCGGCAAATTCAGCCGACGCCGTTCTGGCGAAGGCACGCATGCTGCGCGACAGCGGCAAAGGGGCCGAAGGGGCGGCCGTGCTGAAGGAGGCGATTGCCAAACTAAAGGGCATCAAAACGAAGGAGCCCGAAAACGCAGAAAACCTTTTCGACCTAGCGCAGCTCTTGGTGGAATTACAAAGCGACGATGAGGCGATGGCCAACATCAAAGAAGCGATCCGCCTCTCTCCCAAGGAAGCCAAGTTTTACGCCTTGCAGGGCCAACTATTTGGTTACGCCAAAAAGAATAATGAGGCGATTAAGGCCTTCAAGAAGGCCACCGAACTGGAGACCAAGAATCCGCAATACGCTGCGACCTTGGCCACTTTGGCAATGTCCGCCGGCAAGTACGACCAAGCCGTTGAAGGTTTCAAGCGCATGAGTGAGCTCGATCCTCAATCGGTCGACGCCTACCTGGGGATCGCCAACTGCTATGGACAGCTCTCCAAGTATGAAGAGGCTCGCCCCTATTGGACCAAGGCATTGGAAATCGATCCCAAAAACCCGCTGGCTCATGCGATTGCTGCGGAATTGCTGCAAAAGTCTGGCAAGCTAGACGACGCAATCACCTACTACAAAATTGCCCTCCAGATTGAGCCGGAGAATAGCGGCGCCCTGGCCGGCCTTGTACAGGTCTATCAATCTCAGGAGAAGACCGCCGAACGAGACGAAGAAATTCAAAAGCTCTACGCCCTACACAAACAGAAGAAGCTGAAGAGCCCCTATTTCTGCCGCGACCGCTTTTCTGTCGGCAAAGAATTCGTCGAAGTCTTTGAGCTCTACGAGCTTGAAGGCCAAATGCCGATGGTTTATCGGTTCCACATCGCCGATGGAGAAGGCAAAGAAGTGAAGTACGTCATCTCGCTGGGCTCTTACGACTTTACGAACCAAATAAACAAGGAACTCGGACTGATCAAAGAGGGGGAGCGTTCCTACCACCTTGACCGCTATCGCCGCATACCTGGCGGCACCCAGCATGAGACCTTTGGGATGTTCAACGAAAAGCCTTCGTACGAAGAGACCAAAAAGATGGTCGAAGGGATCATCAGCGGCAAGGTCAAACCTCTCATTGGCAGCACGAAGGGGGACAAGCCTGAAAAGGGTGCTAGCGCCCCCAAGGACAAGAAGGAATAACCACCTTTCTGTTCCCGCTACTTTCGAGCCTGACCCGTGTTCACCCGCCTTGTGCCGTCGTCCGCGGCCGCACCTTCGCGGGACTGTGTTTTTCGTCCCCTTCGCGGCTAATCGATCCCCAACCGGCTCAATTGCTTCACGCCGACCGCTGGATTAGAATTGCGGCTTGAAAAGTCCCTGCTCCCTCCCCACCTCCAGGCTTGCTGCGAAGCCATCGCGGCGAAGCCCTGCTTGCCAGTTTGATGCATCTGCTGAAAAGGCCTGCCCTGTTTGCATTGGGGGGAAGGAGCGCCTCGAAGCGTTTCCTAAGAAATGGCGGAAAGATTACCTATGTTGCGAAGCCAACCCCTGTGGATTGCAGCGCTGCTCGCGGCGCTGTTTAGCCTCACTTCCTTGTCGGCCTCGGCCGCAGATCCGGTCCTGAAGCTCAAGAAGGGAGACCACATCTCCTACATTGGTAATACCCTGGCCGACCGGATGCAGCACTCCGCCTGGTTAGAGACTTACATCCATGCCCTCTATCCCGAGCTGGACCTGACGGTTCGCAACCTGGGTTACTCGGGAGACGAATTGAAGGTTCGTCAGCGCGAAGAAAACTTCGGCAGCCCCGATGAATGGTTGGCCAAGAACAAGTCCAGCGTCATCTTCTCCTTCTTTGGTTACAACGAGGCCCTGCGTGGCCCCGCCGGGCTCGATGCGTTCCGCAAAGATCTGGCCGAAACCATCGATGGCATGCTCGCTCAAAAGTACGATGGCGAAGCACCTCCACGCCTCGTCTTCTTTTCCCCCATCGCTCATGAAAACCTAAAGAACCCGAACCTTCCCGACGGTACGGCCAACAATGAAAAGCTGGCCCTCTACTCGCAAGCGATGTACGAAGTTTGCAAGGCCAAGAATGTCGTGTTTGTGGATCTGTTCACTCCCACGCAAAAGCTATATGCCTCGGCCGACAAGCCACTCACCATGAACGGCATTCACTTGCTGGACAACGGTGACCGCGCCGTCGCCAACGTCATTGTGAAGGAACTTTTCGGTGCCGCCGAAATCCAGAAGGATGAAAAGGAGCTAGAACGCCTGCGTCAGGCCGTGCTCGACAAGAACTACTACTGGTTCAGCCGTTACCGTGTGGTGGATGGTTACAACGTATTCGGCGGCCGTTCCAAGCTCGCTTGGTTTGGGCAATCCAATGCCGACGTCATGATGCGTGAAATGGAAATCTTTGACGTGATGACTGCCAACCGTGACAAGCGGGTTTGGTCGGTCGCTCGCGGTGGAGATGAAAAGGTTGTTGACAACAACCTTCCTAAGGAACTCGAAGTCAAAACCAACATCCCCGGCAAGCTGCCCGGTGGCAAGCACCTTTACCTCGGCGGCAAAGAAGCCATCGACAAGATGAAAATCGCCGAAGGGATGCAGGTCAACCTGTTTGCTTCGGAAGAGATGTTTCCCGAACTAGTAAACCCGGTGCAGATGGCCGTCGATACCAATGGTCGGCTGTTTGCTTCGGTCTGGCCTTCATACCCACACTGGAATCCGGTGGAGCCACGTCGTGACCGGATCATCTGCCTACCCGATGACAATGGCGACGGCGTTGCCGATCGCTGCGTTGTGTTCGCCGATGAACTCAACAGCGTCACCGGCTTTGAATTTTGGGGAGGCGGCATGCTGGTCGCTGCACTGCCAGAAATCTGGTTCTTGAAGGATACCGACGGCGACGACAAGGCCGACGTCAAGATTCGCATGTTGCAAGGCGTGTGCAGCGCCGACTCGCATCACTCCGCCAATGCCTTGCTGATGGGTCCCGATGGCTGGCTCTATTGGTCTCGCGGCATTTTCAATGTCGCCACCATGGAAACTCCAACGCAGACCGTTCGCTCGGGAGCAAGCGGCGTGCATCGCTTCAATCCGCGCACGTTTGAAATGGAATTTCACTTCCCGATTGGTCCTAACCCACACGGCGACGTGATCGACCAATGGGGCTATCAGTTCGCCAATGATGGTACCAGCGGTACCGGCTCGTACGTGAATATCGGCAAGGGCGTTGGCAACAAGCAATGGTTCAAGATGCGTGTACGGCCTGTCGCCGCTACCGGCATCCTCTCCAGCAGCCACTTCCCCGAAAAGAACCAAGGGAACTTCCTCATTTGCAATTGCATTGGGTTCCTGGGCGTTCTTCAGCATGAAGTGAAGTACAACGGCGCCGACATTACCGCGACCGAGATCGAGCCGATCCTCGTTTCGGACGACCCGAACTTCCGTCCTTCGGATGTTGAAGTCGGGGGCGATGGTGCGCTGTATGTTTCGGATTGGAGCAATGCGATCATCGGGCACATGCAACACAACATGCGTGACCCTAACCGTGATCGTGAGCACGGACGTATCTATCGCGTCACCGCGAAAGATCGCCCCTTGCTCAAGGCTGCTCAGCTAAAGGGCAAGCCAATCGCAGAAGTCTGCGAAGCCTTCTACGCCAAGGAAAACAGCGCTCGCTATCGTGCTCGCCTGGAACTCAGCGGACGCGATACGTCTGAAGTGGTTGCCACGGTTGGCAAGTGGGCTCAGTCCTTGAATCCTGCCAAGCCTGACCAAGCCCAAGCACTCCTCGAATGCTTGTGGGTCTTTGAAGAACATCGTGTACCAAACTTCGAACTGCTGAAGACTGTCTTCAAGGCCGAAGAGCCACGTGTTCGGGCCGCTGCTATTCGTACGCTCGGCCACTGGAGCACCAAGCTCCAAGATTGGGAGCCAACCCTTACCGCTGCCGCTCGCGACAGTGCCGCGCTGGTTCGAGCAGAGGCCGTCAAGGCCGCTGTCAACTTCGAAGGGCTCGCTGCTGCCGAAATCATCTTCGAAGTCGCAACGCGACCAACCGATCCTGAACTCGACACCGTGCTGAACTACGCACGTGGCAAGATCAGCGTCGACAAGCTGGTGCAAGATGCCGTTGCCTCGGGCAAGCCACTTTCCAAGGCAGCCCAGGCTTACGCACTCCGCAATGCCAGCGTCGAAGACCTGCTCAAGCTTCCACGGACCGAAGCGGTCTACGAAGCGATCTTGAATCGTCCTAACGCATCGGCCGCAGCCATGCGTGAGGCACTCAACGGCCTGGCTGGCCTGCGCAAGACCAGCTCTGTACCAGTCCTGCTGGCACTGATCGAAGATCGTGACGCCAATAATCAGGTGGAAGCTCTTGCTGGGCTGAACCAACTTTTGGCCGAACAGCCAACGGCCGACCTCAAGAAGGCGCACGCTCGCCTAGAAAAGCTGGCGACGAAGGGCAAGCTGGCGCAAACGCGTCAGCTTGGCTATGTCGCTTGGATCGCTGCCGATGGCTCGGGCGATGCGGCCTTCTTAGCTGCCTCCAGCAGCAAGGAAAGCCTGCGTGATCTGCTGGCGGCTGTCCCTGCCATTGCCAACAAGGATTTGCGCGGCGGCCTGTACAATGCTGTTCGCTCGCTGATGTTTGAACTGCCACCCAACCTGAAGGCCGAAGGGGGCGGAAGCTCGCTCTTGCAAAACGGCATTCAGGTCGACTACTTCTTCCCCAATCCGCCTAATGTCTCCGTCGAGACCTTGGCCAAGCTCAAGCCGCAAGCCAGCGGCATTGTGCCCGAGATTGTAATGAACGTCCCACAGCGCAAAGAGCCTGATACGTTTGCTCTGCGCTTCACGGGCATGATCAATGTGCCAAAGTCCGGCAAGTACACCTTCTACATTGCTTCGGACGATGGCTCACGGATCTATATCGACAACAAGCTGCTGGTCGACAATGACCACCTGCAAGGGATGACCGAACGCAACGGCTCGGTAGAGCTCGCTGCCGGATCGCACCCGATAACGGTGACCTATTTCGACAACGGCGGTGGAGACGGCCTAGCAGTGGCTTGGTCCGGCCCCGACTTGCCCAAGCAAAAGATCGCTGCTGACCGTCTCACGGTAAGCGGCGGTGAAGAGACGCTGCACGATGTGGCCATCCGGTCGCTATCTGCCATCCCTGGTCATGAGGCCGAGAAGTTCCTCGACCTGGCCTCCCTGATCAAGGCAGATCGTAGCCGGGCCGCGGCCATCAGCGTGCTGCTCACCCTTCCTGAGCAGGCCTGGGCTCCCAAGGAAATCCCTGGGCTGGTCGACAACATCGTCGGCTACCTCAGCGGCATTCCTGCCCGCTATCGTACGGCCGGCCCTGCCACGGAAGCCGTCTCGCTGGCAAAGTCCCTTTCCAGCAAACTCCCTGCGGACCAAGCCAAGGCCATTGCCGATCGCCTAGAGAACCTAGACGTCCGCGTGATCGCCGTTGGCACCGTGGTAGAACGCATGATCTACGACAAGGAAATCATCGTCGTTCAAGCCGGCAAGCCGGTCGAGTTCCGCTTCTCCAACACCGACAACATGCCACACAACTTTGCCATTGTGCAGCCTGGGTCGCTGGAAGAGATCGGCCTTCTCGCGGAAGCCACCGCGCGTGATCCCGATGCTCGCGATCGCCAGTTCGTTCCAAAGTCGGACAAGGTGATGCTCGCCAGCCGTCTGATCGAACCGGGCCAAACGCAGGCCATTACCTTTGATGTTCCGAAGACGCCGGGCATTTACCCGTACGTCTGCACTTACCCCGGCCACTGGCGCCGCATGTTTGGGGCCTTGTATGTCGTAGCCAACTTGGAAGATTACCAAGCCAAGCCCGATGAGTACTTGGCTGCCAACCCGTTGCCTCTGCGTGATGAACTGCTCAAGTCCATCGGCCGAAACACGGAATGGAAGTACGATGACCTGATTGGTGATGTGAAGAAGCTAGAACATGGCCGGTCGTTCGATGTGGGGAAGAACCTGTTCAAAGTGGCCAACTGCGTGGGCTGTCACAAGCTCAACAATGAAGGCCGCGAACTAGGTCCTGACCTGACCAAGATCGACCCCAAGAATCACAATACAGAGCACCTGCTCCGTTCGATTTTGGAACCTTCCAAGGAAATCGCTGAGAAGTACCAGTCGTACACGTTTGTGATGGACTCGGGCAAGGTCGTCGCCGGCATGATTGTGTCGGAAACGCCTACCGAAGTGCGTGTCTTGGCCGATCCGCTGGCCAAGGGTGACCCGGCCATCCTGCTGAAGGCAGAAATTGAAACGCGGACTAAGTCCCCTGTTTCGATCATGCCTTTGGGCTTGCTCAACAAACTGACGCGTGAAGAGATCTTGGACCTTGTGGCGTATGTTTACGCCAAGGGGGACAAGAAGCACATGCTCTTCGGCGAACATCATCACCACTAAGGTAACTTTTCAACAAACCCAAGGCTCCTCCGGCTCTTTTGCCTGAGGAGCCTTTTTTTATGCGCTGGCATAAGCCGCAGGTAGTGTGGCACGCCCTGGAGGCAAAGCCGAAGGGCGTGGAAAACAGTTCACCATTTTTCGCGATCATGTTTCTGCATGTCCCTGCCGTAGCGCGGTCGTCGTACTGGTACCCCGGCCATCTGACAAAACAAAATAATCGCCACTTTCTTTGGCGGATCATGGCCCCTACTCCGACTCTATCCCGTGACGGCCAAAGACGATTTCCATCCGGCCGCTTACTAACCCTGTTTTTTGAGGAGTCGGGATTATGTTTCAGGTGCAGAAGTTGCTGCTTTCGCTTTTGGTAATGACGGTGGTTGTGGGCAGCTACTCGCTGGGGCTGACCGATGTCGCACAAGCCGATGACTCCAAGGGAATCGCCTGCAAGATGACCGTGGTGGTAGAGTCCAGGAATTCATCGGGGGTCATCTTTGGGACCGAGACCTATCACAAGGAATTCTCGCTGCAAGAAGGCGACACCTTCTTTGATGACTTCTCCACTCGCATTCGTTTCAAGTTCTTCACCGCCTCGCTTCAAAAGGTAGACGGCGAGAAGACCGTCTCGATCAATTGGTTTGCAGACGTCACCGTCTTTAACTCGGTCGACTTCAATACGTCGGTCACGCTTGCCGACGGTCAAAAGAGTGGCAAGGTTGCCGGCGATCATGCCCTGTATACCTCAGGCGGCTCCACCGTCACCCGCTTCACGCTCGAATGCATGGAAAACTAAGTCTCTGCCGCTGACAAACGCTTATCAAGCCAGCAAGTAAACTTGCACGGTTCTAGCCAGAGACGTTTTGCTCTCTGGCTAGTGCCGTTTTTGCCTTTCTATGCCGTGCATTTTCAGAGCCGGAAGCGTTAGCGACGGCCATCCTCCGCCAACCCCTACGCCGTTCGTGTTTACTCCCCTTGGACCGCCCGCCGCACTTCTATTGCCAAGCCTACGACAAATGCGCGTAGATGATCTGCTAATTAATAAGCCGCTTTCTACGCCTTTTCACGGCGGCTAAGCCGTCAAACCGGCACTCCCGAAAAACCTTGCAGGCTCAACTCCGGCACAGCTATACTAAACTTGTGATTAGCTGGTTCCGATTTAACACAACAGGAACCCAGCCATTCACCAGGGGCGATCGTCGTGTCATTCTTACTAACCCATCACTCATCGTGATTACGGCCGTTCGGCCCCGGAGAAATGAGATGTTTCGCATCGCCTTCCTTTCACTCGCTCTACTGTTCACCACAAGCACGGCATTCGCACAATTGGCCGATCCGAATCAGCTACAACTGACAACGGAACTGCTAAAGCGGATTGATCCACAGTCGGGATCGCAGCGGCCTGCAAAAATTGGGGCGGAAGCACTCACCGAGGCGGAGGTTCTCAAGCTATTGCCAATTGCCTACCGGCTTGCCCCCACCCCTGCCGACTCTGGAAACGACTGGGTCATCGTCTGTGCGGAGAAAACGGAGTTCGTGATCGAGTTCACCGATGGAAAAGTCTCGTCGCGCTCCGCCACGTTCCATCCTGCCGTAAAATCTAAGAGCCTAACGCCCGAGCGTTTCCGCCAACTCAAAGATGGGATGACCAAGCAGGAGGTCGAGAATCTGTTTGGGGAAGAGCTAAGCCTCGCACGTGATTGGTGGAGCGCCCCGAGGGAGGCACAGACGCAAAAGGCCGAGAGCTGGCGCTATGTACGCGGCCGTGAATTAGAAATCGGCCTAGCCAACGGCAAAGTCACCGGCGCCCATCTCAAGGCCTATCTGGATAAGTAGTCACTGGCCGCAACCGAAGGTCGATCCCAGCGGCACACCTTTACGGTGTGGCTGCCTGCCAACTCTGTAAAATTAAACAAGGCCTATGACCATTCCACCTCAGCTACTCGTACTCCTGCTGATCGTAATCATCGCTGTAGTTTTCGTGGGATGCTGGTTCATTTTCAAAACGGACAACGCCGCTGATAACACGATCTTTGGGCAGGATACGTTCATTAAGTTCCAATCACAAATCGGCAACACGATCAACTATCCATCTCAATGGTTAACCGAAGACGAAGGGGATACTTTTCGATTGTGGTCGCCCGATGGTCACGCAGTCATCAGCGTCGCTACATTCACTGTCGCAGGAAGCGGATCTCTAGAAGAGTTTCAAGAGACAATGGTTTCTTCTATCAAAGGAGACTGGCGCCGGTCAGAAGCCACCACGATTGACATTGATGGCAAGGCCGCTCTTACATTACAACTCGATCCTCAAGACAAAAACGGTGAATCATCATGGCGCGTGTATGTGCTTCGAGATGGTGACTTTTACCACTCCCTAGTTTTGAACGCATCCTCGCTTGTGATGGAAGTGAACGGCGGCTTCTACGAAGAACTCATCAGGACATTCAAGGGAATATCTGGCATCCTTCCCGTATCACAGAACCCGCCGGGTACCACCGATTCTTGAACCGGTGTGGCCATCCGGCCATAGAAGGTCACGCTTCAAAACATAGTAGACGCGCGCGTCTCGCCGCGTCCAATGCGGCATCCATCCCTAACCTTCCTGTTGTGAACAGGCTTTGACGGGCGTAACATTATGAATGGGAAGATTGTGGCGTAGCATGGCATTTTCCCTGAGTTATCCGTCGCAACTCTTTGCATAGTATTGCATTTTTATCTCCCGAATCCCCGCTCGGCTGCAATTGCCAGACATACGACACCGCGTTTTTACGGTTGAAATCTTGTTTTCGCTCCAAATCTATGTCGACAGAAATCCTCCCAGAACTTGCGCTTGGTGATGGCGACCTTTTCGGTGCGGCACTTCTATTACCTGCGTTAACATCTGACCTTTCGACTTGGACGGTGACGATTCACAAGCATGGATTACTGACGCAGACAGTTTTACTTTCACAACCGCCAAGGTTCGATCAGCAGGTTGTCGTTCTTCGACAGCATGTAGCGAAGGAAAAGCTCTTGTCGTTGAAACAGATTGTTCAAGACGAGTCTCTTGCCGACTTCGGCGTTTTTCCGGACTTGTGCATCACCGACCAAGAGCAAACGCGGTTGATGTTCCATCTCTTTGGTAGGACAACTGTAATTGATGCGTACGGGCCACACGCAGTCGCAGCGATGGGCGAAAAGGAGACGGATAAGACCAAGGCATTGCGATATTGCCGCCTTTGGGACGCGATCGTCTCACTTACGCCCTTCACTCCATATCAAGAATGAGACGCTGACAATGGTTTCAACCCGAGTTGCCGATTGGGCATTTCCTCAAAATTGAGTCACCTAGCGACAACCGGGTGATTTTGGTCGTTAGGAGTCTTCGAGCGCATGAACATTACTGGCATCACTTGGCGAGGCGAGAGCGTTGATGACATGGAGATATTGCGCGAGTTGCCTCCCGACCTTGTTCGCATCCTCAGCGACACAAACGGCTTTATTCTTCATGACGGTGCGCTTCACGTTCGGGGAGCTCAGCATCATACCAGATTGGCATTCGCTTCGTGTTGCACTGCACGGCCCGGCTGCTTTTCATACACTCTATGAGAGTGTCCGTGCCACCGACATTCCTTTTGCTCAAGACCAGGTTGGCGATCAGTTCGTGCTTCGCGATGGTCGAGTACTCAGACTGTCGAGCGAGACTGGAGACCTTGAGCCGTTTGCAGATGGTCTCGACAACTTCTTCAATCACGTCGCTGAGGACATTGAGGAATTTCTGAACGTTAGTTTGGATCATACGATGCAGCCCGGCCAGCTATTGCTTGCGTACCCGCCTTTTGTTTTTCAGGAGTCAGCTAATGGCGTTTCATTGAAGCCTGTTCGTGCTGGCGAGGTGATTTTCTTTCATGCAGATATAGCCCGGCAGATTCGTGACCTTCCCGAAGGCGGACAGATTGAGTTTAGGGTTGTGGATTGATGAAGACGAAAAAAACTTGGGAAGTGTGGAATGAGATCATCGAACGACAGCCATCCGAATTGTCGCCGACTGAGCAGGTGATCAATCGTGTGAACGCCTTCCTATTCAACTTCGAGTGCGGAGGTTGGTTATACAATCTCAGTCCGGCGGCAGGAACTGGTGAAGAATGGACAGAGCTACGCGAGACCGCCGAGTGCGTAGCGGCCGTGGGCAGCCTTGAAATTGCTCAGAGTCTGCGGCAGGTCGTGAGCATCGTCGAGAATGCGTCGATTCCAAAATCCGGTACGTGGAGCGAGTTCCTGGCAAAAGCGGACCCTTCGAAAAAGATCAACCAGATGGAGAAGAAAATCTCGAATGAGGTCGCCGAACTATGGAACAAGCTAAAAGAATACACGCAGGCACACTTCGAGTGTGAGCACGATTGAAACCACGGTGAACCAGCGCATACAGTCGAGTTGCGATGGCTCGGTTTTGACATTAGACCTTATATTCCCGCAACCGACTGATGCGGGTCAATAGGCTCATATTGCATGAAGGCAGAATTCCAAGTTCTAAAAGACAGGCCAAAGATTCAGGTCGTTTTAGACCGTGATTCGGTTTGCGCGGGAGATGACTGCGAGAGTCACGTAAAAACGGTCGAGGCTTATTCGTTTATTGATCCAGAAACATTCGCTAGAGAGGTCTCCTCTGGTTATCTGCCGTCAGTTGCCGGAATCGGACACACATGGACTTGTGTGCTAAATGGGGTGAAGATTGCAGAGATAACACATTCCCACATCCGAGCATTGGTTCGTGAGAGCCCTTTTTCGAGAGAGAATCGCGTACACTTTGCTTATCATTCCGCTACGTTTTAAGATTGGGCATGAGCCTAACCACACGCCGCTGCCAACCCTGCGGAGCCATTGCGGCTGCAACTAAGTCGCGCGACACTGCGGTTTTACGGCCGAAACCTTGTTATGCATCGAAGGCGAAATGTACAAAACTCAATTGCCTATCTATGAGCTTTTCTGTGCTCTGAATGACTACGCCGGGAACGACGCGTACGCCGATATCCTAGAACCTTGGCCGGACAACAACGCCGACGAACTCAACTGGCTCGCCGACTTTCAGCGGCGAACGAGCAACGATTGGTCTGCCGCCACCAACGAAGACGAATGCCGTCTCTACACACTGTTTCGCGTCATCTCGTTATTGTTAATTCGCTTCCAGAAGGACCGTGGGACTTACGCAAACTACAAAAGCCCTTCGCTTCCACTCGAAGGAATCCAACTCTTTCTCGAACAGCTTGGCTTCCACGTTCCAGATACCGGCGAATATCATCCGTTCTTCCATGAAATCCTGTCCGTCGATCAAGCAGAGCGAAGCGAACAACCGGTTGCGATCACACAAACCCATTGGCCATGCTTCATGCTTGGCGACATGATCTTCTGTCGCAGTGGCGTTTCCGTGTTTGCTGGGAAATCGCACGTCGTCAAAGAAGTCGCAGAATCAAGCACGCTCTACTGGACGTATCATCGCAAAGATCGTCCATGCCACGACCAATCCTACGGCTGGGGGCACAACTCGCAGTGGCGCACCGCACATCGTCGTGACTACCGAGCGAAGGATCGGTATCATTACAATATTGGTGGTCGTGAGTCGCTCAATGACCCTACCGTCACGGTTGATAACATACCGCGTTCTTCAATGATTGAATTGGTCCGCAACCGTTGTATGATTACAACGCAGATCAAGGACTCTGACCTCTATCCTTATTTGTACACCTACACGGAAAATGCATAACAAAGCGGTCAACGGGCCCACCAGTGATGCGGGTTTTGAAATCATAGCTTCTTGCCGGCGGCCCCGTTAACGCAGCACATAGACGGCTTCATGCGTATGTCCAAAGACGGAATCGAAATCCATTTTGACGAGAAGCGTGGCTATCTTGAGTTGGCTTGCGAGCCAGACGCTTTTGCTGCTTACCGCGATCTTGCGCGAACAGCTCAAGGATTTGCCGGAGATTCCGGTCGACAGGGTGATGGAGTTGAACATTGTCGACACAGCGACATTCGTCGCACGGCGCGATCCACCCAAGCAACGCATTTGGAGTTGCCTTGTAGGGCTTGTCGTTGCTATCATCTTGGCCCTTGCGGCTATAGGAGCTTGTGCACTCATTGAAAATTATGTCGCCTAACCACGCGCCGCGGCGAACACGGCGAGGGCGTCGCAACTGCGATTAGGTCGCGTGCCACATCGCATTTTTTTATTGAATAATTTTCATTTTTCCAAAGACATTGATGCTATGTCTGACGTTGAAGCTGCAAACAAATTGATCGATGCTTGGCTCGCATATCGCGATATGGCCGCTCAAATACTTGTGACAAGCTTAAACCTTGAATCACCGAAGGAGGTCCTAAGACCAAGTTTTCGCGGACATCATGAACTGCCCGGCACGGGCTGGCGTTATCGGACTCACGGAATCGGTGTCGATATGGTTCGCAAGAATGGACACGGCGGAATTGACTTCGACTTTTCTGCCACGCCCGGTAGACTATTTGCGCATCCTGATTGGTGGCGACTATGCATTTTCATGCGACGCGTTGTTCATGACAAGAGCGTCGACACATCAGCATACAGTTCGTCAATCACTCGACCGCAGGACTTCAAAACCATAACAAAAGCTGTGCTCGAAGAGCGAAGACCAAAATAGTAGGCACAATCCACCCGAGTCGGCGAATCGGGCGTTTTCTATACAAACCGGGTAGCACCGGTTCTTGAACCGGTATGGCCGACAGGCCATGAGAGGTCACGCTTAACAAAATAGTAGACGCGCGCGTCTCGCCGCGTCCAATAGAGTATCCATCCCTGACCTTCCTGTTGTGGACAGACTTTGACGGGCGTAACATTATGAATGGGAAGATTGCAGCATAGCAGTTTGCCTGTTCCGGGCGACCCGTCGCAGCTCGTTGTTCCGAATCACCCAATACATTTTACGAATCCCGCTCGGCTGCAATTAGATCGCGTGGTACACCGCGATTTTGCGGCCCAAATACCTGCTCTGCCATGGAGATGACCGCCGACACGCATGGGAACTCTGTATCGAAAATTCTGTCCTGCGTGTGATGGTGACGCCGACACGAACGTCACATTCGATGGTTTCGTTGGTGCTGCTATCACTAATTCGCGGCGTGGAGGCGAAATCGTTTCCGAGGGTCACGTCGCATACATCGCCGACAATGGCGACCTCGTTCCTCTTCCACATCCAATTGAATCTGATGCGTTGGCTGCCGCTGGCGGAACATGGGACGACGCGGCGATCCACGGTCGACTGCTTTATATTCACAACCTTATTTGCGCCGACTGCGGCACACAAAACACAACCGCCTCACTACACGTTGGTGGAGCAGGATGCGTTACTGGCCTGGTTCTTGCTGCCATAATGATCCTATGCAACCTTTTTTTGTTCAGACTTCACCCCATTATTGAGATCATACTTATTTGGATTGCGATGTTTGCTCCCTCGATGTTGATTGATCGATACGTGCGATTCCGTTATCATACGAATGCGGTTCCGCACCAGACCAATCGATGTGACGCGTGTAGTGGGTGCAAGCTGATGCCTCTGACGTTCGTCCTAAAACGTTCCGTCCAATGTCCACGCTGCCGACAGAAAACGTTGACCATTGAAATCGCCGGTCGTTCGTAAGAGAAGGCAGAACAAAGCGTTGGACGCGGAGCCGTCGATCGTGAAGTCAACGTTGATTGGCGGCGGCCCGGTCAACGCGAGACCTTATCGCGTCATCAGACCTGCGGCAAGATTGCGTCCAGCGTTAATTGAATCGTAACGACATGCCATCACCGCGAAAGAAGAAACAAGTCGTCCACAACGGATGGAGCATTAGGTTCCGACGCAATGTTCACATGTATTGCCACTGCCTCACCGCATCAAAGCACAACCTTGAACTGCAAATTCCTTGCGAAGACACCCCTGATGGTTACGTTGGCATTTGGCCGTATGATCTGAAGGTTTCCGAATCCGAGTACGTTGATCTGCTCATTGCGCTTCGTGCGTGGGCAAAGACAATTCAAACCGAATATCGACTATACTTAACTCGCGACGAGTACGAGTCTGGTCCCAAAGGACTGTGAGACAGACGAATCAATGGTGAGTACCGCCCAGATTCTCGCCGAGCGAGCGCTCCAAGTCTCATGCGGACAACAGTGCGTTGACTGGGCAATCGGTCTGCTTGAAAGCGGCCACGAAGACATCTCAATCTGCCGACTCTCTGCGCATTTGCCGCCGCACAACCATTTCGAACTCGCCGCGCTTCGTGACCAGATCTTGTGTGAACTCGGCTTGATTGAAACTTCAATTGACGACGCTATCACAATGTACGCCGCCGAACTTCTCGAGGCTTCCGACAATGGGCAATCCGATGTTGATACTGCCCTTGCCGAGGTCAAAGACTTATGTACTGCCAATGACTACCAATCGAATATTTACGATTTCTACGCACTGTATTTCGCTAGGGCTGATTTGCGCGAGCGAGACTTTCAGTACTATTACCCTGATGCTGACCGATCGAACATTGACGAAGTCACGCGAAAACGCGTTCGTGAATTCGTGGCCGAACAACGACATCGCGGGATAACAAAGCGGTCAACCGGATCCGCCGATAACGCGGGATTGTGAAATCATAGTTTTTTGACGGCGGCCCCGTTACCGCCGTAGTTAGGCGACCTCGCCAGCCTCTTCCTTAAACGACTATCTACATGAACACCCCCAAGTTCCAAGGTGGCCCCAACATCGCCATCAAATTGCCGCCGGCCGCTTTTGAACCGACGCTCGCTTTCTATCGTGATACGCTTGGCTTACCATTGCTTGAAGATCATCTTCCCAACTACGTCTTCCAGTTCGGCAACAACTACCTCTGGCTCGACCGCTGTGAACATCTTTCCCAGGCGGAAGTCTGGCTGGAAATTCTTACCAACAACACCACCGAGGCCAAGCGACACTTGGCTGCCAACCAAATTGAACGTTGCGACGAGATCGAGCAATTGCCTGCCGGCTTCGATGGATTCTGGATTCGCAGCCCATCGCCGGTTATTCATCTTGTCGCGCACAACAAGGATGCATCGCAATCCGACGTCACCTAATACCTGTTTGCTTTCCCGAAAGAATCCGTCTTTAAGCCACTCGAAACGCCATGGTCTATTTCAATATCGACAAGGTCCGTGCAGCGATTCAAGAGCAGGGCTATTGGGAACATTTTGAGGAGTGGCGGATTTTTACAATCACGCACTTTCGTATCTCGCCGATGGAGCAGCTAGATGAGCGGAACCAGACGACAAGGCAGGTCTACGCTGTCCGAGTTCTCTGCGACTACGACTTACGCTGCGTGAGTCCCACGCTTGAACGGGCCATCCATTTTTGCGGGCTCTACCAAGACTGGATTGAGCGAGGATTCGAAAAGGAAGGCTGGCCCTCTTGGGCACACAAAACGAAGATTGACCCGTAGGAACATTGCTTAGTACGTGTTAGGCATTCCCGTTTCGCAAAACAGGTGATGACCATGCTACTCTTTCGATATTCGGAGACGGTTTGCCCAACTGAGAAGATACCTGCGCTGCGTGCGTTGACTGGGCTATCGATATCCGAGATTCGAAATCGTATTGCAGAGTCTCAACCCCTTTTCGGGATCAAGGCTTTTCGAAATGACTGGAAAGAGACCAGGCACACGCTTGTCTAAATAGCGGAACAGATCGAAGCGGGAACATTGCCTCTTATCGTCTCACGAGAAACAAATGGAGAAGAATATCCCATCCCAGTACCCATGCTATTAAGCCTCATTCAAAACTATCGCCAGATCGAATTGGAAACTCAAAGGGATATCGAGCTGGAACTGGGCGAAATCGACGATCCTCGCGATTTTGTACCGAGGGATAAAGATTGGACAAAGACATCCCCGCGACAATAAAGATGAGCCAAGAACTCAATGCGACGCCCAAGATCACTCGGCTTTAGCCAGCGGCTCTTTTGGCCCTCTGGCTAGTTCAACAACCCGTGTGCAAACCAAGAACTCTACTTCTCGGCCTTCAAATGGTGGATCAAGAAGTCGGGCATCGACTTGAACTGGGAATTTGTGAAGCCCGGATAGACCAACTCGCACGAGACTCCCACTTCTTTACACTTTTCCAGCAGCTGAACGCCGTACACAGCGGAATGGGTGGGATCGGCCTCGGCACCACCAAGCACCGGCGGCGACTTTTGATTGGGATACTCCAAATACAGTGGCGGGTCCCCCGGATTCACCAATTCAATCGGTGAATACTCGCCAAACCAGTGCTTCACCTGATCGAGATTTTGAAGTAGCAACTCAAACTCTTGCGGCCGAGTGCGCCCCTTGGCCGCAAAGCCAAAAGCATGCCCCGCATAGACCGCGTTCGAAATCCACTTGCGTAACTGCACAGGATCAAGCGAGGTTTGGGCACCGGTAACGGCAATGCACTGCAAACGAGTCGATTCACGAGCAATCGGATCAGCACTTTGCGGGTCCGCCAAATCATCGTGCAGCGCCAGCCACAGCGAAGTGCAAGCGCCGGCCGAACCTCCCGACGCGCCGATCCGCGTGGGATCAATGTTCCATTCCTTCGCCTTTGAACGAATCGTTTGCAGCGCTCGGGCCGCATCATGCAAACAGCCTTTCACCGGAGGCTCAATCTTTTGCTCCATCGCCTGGGCAATGTAACGATAGTTAATCGCCGCCACGGAAACGCCAGCATCCAGGTACTGCTGAATGGGACGATTGCCGTAGCTTGTCTTGTCTCCATTCACCCAGCCTCCGCCGTGAATCAAAAGAACGACCGGCGTTGGCTTGTCCGACTTGGCTTGCCAAAAGTCAAACCGTTGACGCTCGGAATCCTTGCCATAAACATAGTCCGAGACCGTCGGTTCCGGCCGAGCTGGTGTCTTCTTCGCGGCAGCCGCTTTTTCCTTCTCTTTGCTTTGGGGCGGCACTTCCTTTTTTACAAACAGGCGCACATCGTCAAACTCATTCATATCGTCGAACGAGCCGATCCCTATTTGTCCCGGGCCAAACGTCTGGTCCGTCGTGGACATGTGGGACTTGCTCATGTCGTCAAAGTAGACATCGATCGTGCCGGCCGTCGCATCGCGCACCACTTTGACCGTGTGCCACTTGTCATCCCAGGGAACGAGCTTTTCATTCATGGTGAGTGGTCGCCGCGGCTCACCATTGACGATCATGATCTGTCCACTGGCAGGGTCGGGCTTGGCTCCCAAGTGCACGTAATAGAAGTGCTCTGCATCTTGATGACCAAAAAACACACAACAGTCGCGATGGTCCCCCGTATCTTTGGTACTTCGCACCTTGAACGTCAGCACAAAATCCCCGGCCGTCAAATCGCGGATCAGGGCAATATTATGCGGGCTGCGAACCTTGGGCTGATACTTGCTTACCCGCTGCGTGAGGGCCAGCGAGTGATTCCCTTGCTCCTCTTGCAATTTCCAAGAGGCATCATCGGTCGTCTCCCACCGTTCTCGCCCGTTTTCAAACTTATCCTCAAACACTAGCGCCATTCCTGGCACTTCATCTTGAGCCACTACAAGGGAAGCGGCCATCGCTATCGATGACAGCCACACAAGCGATATAAAAAGGCGACAGAGCATGGCAACTCCTGAAACGAAGGGGAAGAGGTAGCCGCACAAGACGCTACAGTTCGCCGTCAGTATAGCCTGCTCGCCCAGCAGATTCACCCATGGATTCTGCGGCACCTTGCCTTTCCCCGCGCTGCCTCAATCGGGCCGGCAGGGTTGATCGCCATTTCGGCCGACCGGGCATCAAGACTCTACAGGCATGTTCAGACGCAGGCAGAACAAATGCCCAGGGCCGCGAATATAAAGATGCTCCCCGACAAGCACCGGATGTGTATAGATTGACACTTCCTCTTCAAACAGCGGCAAACGGGACAAGATCGAAAGCTTGTCCGCCTTCGCATCTAGCAAAACGAGCTCTCCCTTTTGGGTTTGTAGTAACACCCGATCTTGGGAAGCAATCAGCGACACATGCCCCTGCAAAGAACGGTCCGTCGCGCTCCAGAGCAATCGCAAATCATTGGCGGCAAAGCAAAACACCTTGTTCTTATTGACGGCAAAGATTCGATCCCCTGCCAAAACGGGCGTATGCATATCGGGAGCACAGGCCGACGAGGCGGCTAGCTCTTTTGCCTCGCCATTTTTCTCAAAACCTAGCAAGCGCGTCCCATTGTTCTCACTGGTGAAGAGCACCTTGTCGCCAACGACCAGCGGTGTAGGCACATTGAAGTCCCCGGGCGAACGTGGCAGCACCGACCACAATCGTTCACCGGTAGAAACATCCCAGCCGCCGCTGGATACTTTGTCGTATCCCACAAGCTGCTTCCGCTGTCCGATTTCCGCTACCACAAATGAGGCAAAGGCCGAGGGTGCACCGGGACACTTCCAAATGACATCGCCCGTTTGCGGATGAAGCGCAACCAGCGAAGCATTTTGCCCACCTGGATTGACGATCAACTTTCCATCCACCATTAACGGCGATGAACAAGCACCCCACACCAACTCATCTTCGGCCTGAAACTCCTGACGCAAATGCTTCTTCCAAACGACCTTTCCATCGGCCAGTCGGACACAGTGAAGATGGCCAAACGCCCCTAGCAAATAGACGAATTCACCATCGATCAGTGGCGTCGCACGGGGAGAGTTGCCGTAGTCCAGCCGGCCCGGTGCCGCATAGCGAAACGACCACAGGCGTTCTCCGGTGGCCGCCTTCACCGCATGAAACACGTCAAACTCGTCGGACGTATCACGATCGCCAACAATGGCGACTCCCTGGGCAACTGCTGCCCCTCCAAGCCCTTGGTTCAGTAGCGTTTTCTTCCAGCTCCACTTCACGGCTGTCGGCAGCTTTTCAGGTAGATAGGCCACAACGGCATCACGATCTTTGCCGCGCCAACTGGGCCAGTCGCCATTCCCTTCAAAGCCGGGAACTTTCGTCGCCGAGGTGGCCTTGGTGCTTGGCACGGCCGTAGCAGGCTGCGTCGCAGCAGGCTTAGTGTTTGCTGGCTTTTGCCCGACCTCGATGGCCACAAATCCAACTTTGGATTCCAGCGCCAGGCGTAACAAGGGCTGCGTACGAACCTCTAATAGCGCCGCCCGGATCGATTCTTTCAGCTTGCCATCCAGACCATCTTCCACAAAGGCAGAAACGAAGGGGATATCTTGCGTTTCACCCACAACGCGCAAGTCTCCCTTTTTGATCGTGCCGCAACCTTCCAGCAGCGGCCGGGCATAGCTAGAAATCACCGCCGCCACTTTGACCTTGGCCCCCGTATCGACCACTTCTGCGGCACCGTCACTGCAAGCCGCTGAAATCGGAGCGTCTTTGGCAATCGTTACACCATGCTTGGCAAGCAGTTCCCGAGCCGCACCATTCTTTTCATCGCATTCGGCCGGTCCCAAGATCAATCGGTAATCCCGCAAGTCTTCCACCGTCTTGGCGGGATCGTCAGACCGAACAACAATCAGCCCACGCTGGGTCGTTCCGCCATCTTTGCCCGAAAGGTCGGCAAACGGAATTAGCTTTTGTCCCAGCCGTGCTCCATCCGCAATCACGACCGAGCGCTTGCCGATGACGATGTCAGCCCGTCCACTTTCAATTTCGACAAGCCCTTTGTCTAGCGACTCTCCAAACTTGACAACGACCTTGCGTCCTAGCTTTTCTTCCAGGAACAGGCCCAGCTTGTCGTAGTCACGCTGGGCGTAACCTTTCACGCAAGGGCACGAAAGGGGCGCTGCCAGCGGGTCCATCACCACAACCACCACAGCTGGCTCTTCCTTTGCCACGGCGGCATTTACCACCATCAGCGAAACCAAGCCCAGCACAAGCAAGCGAAAAAGAACTAGCACGGCGGTCGATCTCCTGCAAAGGAAGTGAAAAGAGACGCCCCGCACAATCGCCAGGGCAAGGGGCCACTTCCTAGGCCTTCTTTTTCATCACCAAGATCTCTCCCTTGGTGACATCAAAGTAGTAAACGCTGTTTCCATCGGGCGAAATGCCAATCGAAGAATTCTTGCAACCTTCGGTCACATTGGCCACACCCACAACCGCTTGGAATTCGCCGTCACGCTTGTAGCGCTTGACTAGGCCGTTCGATTCCGATGTCAGCACATAACCTTCCGAATCACAGCAGGTATTCATCGGATTACAGCAACCACCAAACCCCTTGGTAACATCGGTGCGGTTCGTGCTTCCGAAATTGCGAGTAGTCTTCCCTTCATAATCCACAAACAGGACGCGATGCCGCGAATTTTCGGCAATGGCCAGTTCTTCACCCACCACTTGCACATCCATTTGTCCACAGCAACCCGCCAAATTGGAAACAATCTTCTTCGGCTCGGCAAAGTCGTGCGTCATCTGCCATACGCAAAATCCATAGCCCATCGGTTCGCCGGTAACGACAAACACATGCTTGTCCGAAACCGCGACGCGATGCACTTCCTTCAAACGCGACATCGCCTGGGCCACGATGTTTTCTTTCTTCATCCCCTTCTTTTGCTTCAGCATGGAGGTGTACTGCAATACGATCGACTTCGTTTGAGCCAACTGAGCCTTTTCCGACTGCGAGCGATCCGCAGCTGGCTTTTCTTCGATTTCCTTCAGTGCATCGGTAAACTGGTTGACCTGCTCTTGATATTGAGCGATCTCTTCTTCATGCCGTTCCATGACTTCGGCGTCAAACTTTTCGCGATTGGCAACCGCCTGGGTAATGTGCGGCGATTCGAGCTGTACCAGCTTCTTTCCCATGCCGTCAAAACGAGCCAGCGTTCCATCACCGACCACTACAACCGATCCATCCGCGGCGCTGTTAATCGCCTTGGGTGCAAAATTGAGCTCTGCCGAGTGAAGCACCTTTCCGGAATCATCGAGCCATTGCACCCGACGATGAGCCCCCTTCGGTGCGCCTCCCACAGCACGCCCCAGCAAGGAAAGGGCGCTATCGCCATACGCTTGTGACGCCCCCGAGATGGCCGCGATGTTTCCATTAGGAAGAACGCAGAATCCCAGCACTTGTCCCTCTCCTGCCGGCAAGCGAATCGTTGCACTTTGCTGGAAGGGAGCGGCCGAACGATGCTTCTTCAGCGACTTGGCCGCTTCTGCCTGCTCCTTCTGCATCCGCTCAATCAGCTTCTTTGTCTCCGCGTCGGCATCGGCGGGCACAACAAGTCCAGAGCTCTCTTCGGTGCTCTCAACTTCCACTTGCTTTGCCTCAGCCGGCTTAGCCTGTGTCTTTGGTTCGTCTCCAAAGGCCGTGGGAAGTCCCACGAGGCACCCACCAGCTAACAAGTAAACGGCCAAACGGAATGATCGCAACATCGTGCAATTCCTTGAGACGCAAATAGGAGAGAAGACCGAAGGTAATTACCAAGTTGTTTGTTCGAGTGAACCTGATAAATACCCAGGACCGCGAATGCGGGTTTCGGGTTTAGTCTATCGGTTGCAACGGACCGATTGCAATTCGATTTTCTACTTTCTGACTACGTACCCAGTCCATTTAGGGTCGATCGCCAAAGTGCTCAGCTGGCTTCTACAGATTGCCAGCTAGGGAAAAGATGCAGGGGAGGATTCTTTGCCACCACTATTTGGCAGCAGCGGCTGGCTTGTCTTTCAAGTGCTTGTTCAAAAATTCTGCCATCTTCCCGATCGCAGCGACCCATTCTTTAGGATCGCCACCGCCGCCATGCCCACCATCCTTGATGGTAACAAGCTCCGCATCGACCCCGGCTTTTTTGCAGGCGTCCATTAGCTTGGTGGTTTGGTCGTAAGGAACCAGTTCATCCTTGGTTCCATGCACCATCAGAATCGGCGCATCACCTTTCGTGACATAGTGCAGCGGGCTCGCCTTGGCATACGCGTCGGAGTCATCCTTCTTCGACTTGTTGAGCAGGTCATTCACCATCGCTTGGGCAGGAGCAGGAAATTCTGGCGTAAGATCCGTTGGACCGGCCAAGCTAACCACGGCGTTCACTTTGGCCGAGACCTTGGGATTATCTCCCACCGCTTCAAATTCATTGTCATCAGTGGTGCCAATCAGGAGAGCCAAATGTGCACCGGCCGAACCGCCCATGACGCCGATTCGATCAGGATCCACGTTCAACTCTTTGGCATGGGCTCGCACGTATTGGACTGCCGCCTTCGCCTCTTGGATTTGGGAAGGGAAGCGAGCCTCGGGAACTAGCCGATACTGGATCGTGACCGCCACATAGCCCTGTTGTGCCAGGCCGAAAAGGCTGTTGTGCATGTGGCTCTTGTCACCGCCGCGCCAACCTCCACCATGGATGCAAACTACTGCAGGAAAGGGACCGTCGCCATTTTTCGGCTTCGCAATATCCATCTTCAGCGACTTATCGCCGGCCTTCATGTAGACCACATCTTTTTCCAGCGAGACCGTGGCGGGTGGATCAGCCGCATGAACTCGGGCAACCCAGTAGGCCGTCCCCATGACGGCGCCCAGACCCAGCACGGAAGAAAGACCGGCCCCTAGCACCCACATCCAAACCGAAGACTTGCCGCGTGCCATAATCCACCCTTGCTTATGTATCCGAAGGTGCAGCAAATTCGAGGCAACAGTTGCCACGCGATTTGCCGCTAGGTAACCATACTCGCCGATGCGGCCGAGAGTTTCAAACCGGCGACTTCCCTTTCCAGGGCAAAAACCCTCGCTTTCCGCCGATCCATTGACGCCCCCATGCTGGGCAAGGGTCGACAATCTCGACTAAAACCACGACAATCCAAAGGTCCCCCTGCCCCGCCCCACTGCTATTTTCGCCCGCCAATCCTCCCACCACCCCGCTTGGCCCTGCTATGTCTTTTCAAGGTTTGCTTGCCTGCCTGCTTTGCATTTTTACGGCCTCCCTCTCGGCCGCAGAACCCAATGCCGATCCGTTTCCCACGCCTGCTACCAAAAAGGGATTGCAGGTGCAAATGATCGACGATGCGCTCGCCCTGGGCGTGGGGCATGCTGCACTCAATCTGAACCTGACAGCCCTGGTCGACCCGACCAACAATCCCAGCAGCGTTCGCTGGACCAGTAGGGGCAAAGAGTTCGCGTTTTCACGCCCTGTGGTGGAAGATTTAGACCGACGGGTCAAGCCCCTTAGTGACAAAGGGGTCGTCGTCTATCTGATCTTGCTAACGTATGCCTCGAATGATCCCGCCCGTGATGCGCTCATGCTGCATCCAGCCTATGCTCGCGGCCAAAAAGACACGGGGCCGATTGGCATGTTCAACGTGACCAGTGATGACGGGATAGCCTGGCTGACGGCGGCCATGGAATTTTTAGCCGCCCGATACAGCGGCCACAACGCCGATCAAGGACGTGTTTGGGGCTACATTGCCGGCAACGAAGTCAACTCGCATTGGTACTGGTCCAACATGGGGCATGCCACGTTTGATGAAGTCGTCACGACTTACGAAAAGAGCGTTCGTCTCATTCACACAGCCGTTCGAAAGTTCTCTACCCATGCGCGGGTCTATCTTTCTCTTGAACACTACTGGGCCAAGCGCTATCCAGCCGGCACCGAGACCCAGTCCGTTCCTGGGCGAGACTTCCTGCAAGCCTTTGCAGCATTGGCCCGCAGACAGGGAGACTTCGATTGGCACCTGGCTCATCACCCCTATCCTGAGCCTTTAACCGATTGTCGTTTTTGGAAAGATCGCAAGCACTCGCCCCATTCGCCCGAAGCAGAGGTTGTCTCGTTTCGTAATCTCGAAGTCCTTTGCGATTTTCTGGCCACCGAGCCAATGACCTTTCAAGGCAAGCCGCGTCGTGTCATCTTTTCTGAGCAAGGCTTTCATTGCGACAACCGCAAAACGGGCGAGCGCGATCAGGCCGCGGCCTACGCCTTGGCCTATGTGAATGTGGCACGCCTCGACTTAGTCGATGCGTTCATCTTGCACCGCCATGTCGATCACTCCGGCGAAGGAGGTTTGAATTTAGGCCTATGGACCAACAAACCCGGCAGCATTGCGACCCCTGATCGCAAACGGCAAATGTACGACGTCTTTATGGCCGCCGGCACGCCCCAGCAAGACCAAGTCTTTGAGTTCGCCCTTCCCGTCTTCGGCGCAAAAACCTGGGACGAAGCGATTGAGCTGCTCAAAAAATAGTGGCCTCGCATTTTGTCTTGGGCAAAGGCAGCAACTGCCCGCCGTTTGCCGCAGCTGGGCATTTTACCTGGTCAGCCGTACCAAAGCTTCGCCCTGCGATTTCGGGGCGAATGGACGTCGCCTTTGTACCCGCGGCAAGGCCTCTAAGACCCTCTAGAATGCTGCCGGCCACCCGAAGTCGACATTCCCTACGCCTTCAGTCGCCCGGGGCTTTTAAAAGCGGTTCCTATAAATCTGCCCGCCACCCGGCCGAGTGCACCACTTAAACTTCTTTTGTGAAGTTGTGACCGAATTACTTTTCCATTTGTTCTTGGAGAGTGACCAGACGTGTCACTCCCCCTGCGTACGCCGATTATTTGATCCGCAGTCCCTTGGGAACGACAAATCGTTCCGCAAAGTCGAATAGCCACTGGATGGTCACCGCTAAGATCGCGGCAGGGATTGCGCCTTGGGCGATAAGCCAAGGATTATTGAGGCGCAGGCCGGTTTGAATCGGCTCGCCATAACCACCAGCGCCGATAAATGCCCCAAGCGTCGCCGTTCCCACATTGATCACGGCAGCGGTCTTGATACCCGCCATGATCGAAGGAGATGCCAGCGGCAATTCTATTAGCCACAATCGGGCACGTGAAGGAAGCCCCAGCACTTCGGCCGACTCGCGAAAATTGGCGGGGATCTCGGTGAGCCCTTGGTAGGTGTTGCGCACAATCGGCAACAGGCTATACAAAAACAATGCGACGATGGCCGACTGGGGCGTTAGTCCTAAAATCGGCACCATCACCATTAGCACCGCCAGTGAAGGCAAAGTCTGCACGATGCCAACGATGGCCAAGATGAACTTCCCGGCACGGGGACGCGTTCGCGCCCAGATACCTAGCGGAATCGCAACCACGATCGCAGAAAATAGCGAAGCCCCGACTAGCAACAAGTGGTCCAGCGTGTATCGCAAAATGTCGGCATAGATCGGATGCTTGTGCGCCTGCACATCCAGTCCGACTTTCTCTTGCAAGAAGCGAGCGGCCACTTCGTCTTCACTTTTGCCGTTAAGCTGCACGAGCGCATTCATCTCCGTCATGCGCGCGTTGTCCATCGAACCTACCAGTTTCTGCAAAGCTTCAACCAATTGCGGCGAACGCTCAGCAAGGTCCAGACGATACAAAACGACGCAGTGATACGACGGGAAATACCCCAGGTCATCTTCCAGCACATGCAAATGATGCAGCTGGATTTCAGGATCGGTCGAAAACAGGTCGGTCACATCGAGCGTGCTTGACTCAATCCCACGCAGCGCCAGATTATGGTCCATTCCCCGTGGCTGCTGCTTCAGGCCGTAGCGACGCTGCAAGCCGGGCCAACCATCTCCCCGCTTCATGAACTCGTCACTGAAACCGAACTTCAGGTCTTCATTTTCTGGCAGTGCCAGGTCCGAAATCTTAGAGAGCTTTCGTTCCTTTCCTAGCGCCTCTTTCATGCCAAGCGCATAGTTATTGCTAAACCCCATATGCCCGGTGACGCCAATCCCGCGAGAGGCCAGCGATGCTCGCAGGGCTTCTTCATCACGAATGTTGTCTTGGGCTAAAACTTCGGAAGCGAGCGTGCCGGTGTAGTCCGCATAGACGTCGATCTCTCCACGTTGCAACGCTTTGAAAAGGAGCTGCGTGCCGCTGACCTGCTTATGCTCGGCCTTTAAGGAGCAAGACTCCGCAACATGCTTTAGAATCTCGCCCCAGATGATCGACTCGGTAAAGGACTTCTTCGAACCAACAACTAACTTTGGCTCCTTCGCCTGTAGCGTAGGCGATACAACCAAAGACAGCAGCAACAGGGCAATTAGCAAACGAAGGCGCATCGTTTTACCCCACCTTTTCTAGCGTGGGAAAACGCTGGGCTTTAATAAATCGGGAAACGTACTCATTGGCCGGATGCTGAATCAAATCGGCCAGGGTTCCTTGCTGGACAATTTGCCCTTCGCCTAGCAGTACTACATGGTCACCTAGGAAGCCCGCCTCACCCATATCGTGCGTAACCAGCAGCACCGTCTTTTTGAGCGAGGTAAAAATGTGCCGTAGGTCTTCTTGCAAGTCGTAACGAACCAGCGGATCGAGTGCCCCCATCGGTTCGTCCAGCAGAACCACCGCAGGATCGAGCACTAAGGCTCGCATGATGCCGACGCGCTGCCTTTGCCCGCCAGAGATCTGTGTGGGGTAACGATCTAGCGCCGTCTTGGGCAACCGAGTTAGGTCAGCCAACTCTTCTACACGCTGCGCAATTCGCTTTGCATCCCAGCCCAGGTACTTCGCCAGCAGTCCGACATTTTCACGCGCGGACAGATGCGGAAACAAACCTCCATCTTGGAGCACATAACCCAGCCCCTGTCGAATCTTCAGCATGTTTGCCAGCGTAAGGCACTCGCCACCGATCCACACTTCGCCCTGATCGGGCAAGAGCAAACCGAGCGTCATGCGAAGGAGCGTACTTTTGCCGCAGCCGCTAGGACCGATCAAAACCGTCGTTTGACCGGGAACCAGTTTTAGCGTCGTCGGCTTGAGGACCTGCAAGTCACCAAATTTCTTGGCGACGTTAATCAGTTCAATCATCGAGACTCTCCTCGGGCGGCGTTGATCTCGTGCAGTAGGTTTTGCACACGACCTTCTAATTGATCGGTCCACTGTGCAATCGCATCGCGCGAGCCACGTTCGCGAGGAACTTCTATCGGCTCTCCAAAACGGACGATTACGTTCCGTTCGCCCCGAATGCCGGGATAGTCAGCCTTCAGCACATCCTCTTCAAACTTGTCGAGCGTTTCGGCAATCCGTTCGAGCGAAGGCTTCTCTTCGATATAGTCACCCGGATAGCTAAACAGCTGCATCACAAAGAAGAGATCATCCATATCAATGGCAAGCTGTTCTAATTGCTCAGGCGTGACCCCTTCCTTTTCGCTGGCACCAATCACGGCGCGGCGCATCTCTTTGACCCGTTCAGGAATTGGCCCGCCTTCCGCTTGCACATTGTTTTTAGCTTCAATACGTGCCAAAACGGCGCAGGCGAGATTTCGCGTTCGTTCGCGGAGCGTTCCCGCATGAGGTCGGCCGAGATATTCCAGCTCCTTCAGCGTTAGCACCCCTTCGGCAAATTTGTAAATCCGCTCTGGCAAGGTGAGCTCAGTCCGAGGTCGCCAATGGAGCGATTCTTCCAGTCGCGTCATTAGCTTTTCCAGTTCCGGAAGCGGATCTTTTACATAGTAGGCCTTCAGCGCGACAGGAATGGTCACGATAGGACGATCAGACTTTTTGGCGGCCGACATAGCCACGGCTGCCGCGCCATCTCGAAACGGCGTAATGCGATCATTGCTGTGGTAGATGTCTCCTTCGGGAAAAATCACCAAGGGATAAGGACTTTCTTTCAGGAGGTCCACCCCTTGCTTGAAAGCACGCAGGTCGTTCCCTTCGCGATTGATGCTAAAGCAGCCGTGACGCTGTAGTACCCAGCGTTCGAGCTTTGAACTCATTTCAAAGACTTGCCAGGCCGACATGAAATGAAACGGCGAGCCAACGCGATGGCCCGCTTCGATCATCACGTACGAGTCGTAATGGAATGAGTGATTGGGGGTGATCATGATCCCCGCTTTACTCGCCAACGCCTGTTTTATGTGCTCAGTTCCTTGCACCTCGATGTGCTTGAACTTTGTATGGTTTCGCAGCGTGCGATTGATTAGTGGCCGCCACAAACGGACGAGCCACGGTGTCATTTTCGGCTCCCACCAAGTGGGCGGCGTCTTAAAAGGCTGGCGATTCATAGCAGAATATCAGGCTAGGCCGGGGGAGATCTTGGGTCATTAGGCGTGATATGATACCCCGGCCATTTGGCAGCTGCGATAGTAGAGGGGAAAGTTTTTCGCAGGGGAACTTCTGCGCAGCAAACGATGCTTCAGCCATGCGTCTTTACATGGCCAAAGCACTCGCGGTTCACGTGGGCCAGCTCAAAAAAGCAATCGAAGTCGCATGGCCCTTGCGGCGACCAACTGGCAATTGATCGCCGTGCAAAGATTCTTGGCCGGATGAAGCTGTCAGGTGAAGGCCTGATCTACAAAATCCCACTACAGCGGCTTGAGTGGAACAACGGCGCCGTTTTGGGTGCGGCTTTCTTCAGCGGCTTGCAACAGAGCAAAGATTTCCAGCATCTCCGCTGAAGAGACGGGAGGCTCGCCCCCTTTGAAATATTTAGCCAGCTCGATCGCAAGTCCGCCGTAGCCCATGTACTTGTCATCTGTGGGAACGACCCCTTTGACGGGAACGCCATGGCCATAGATGCCAGCCGTGGAAACCCCTTTGTCGCCAAAGACGGTCGCGCTGTATTTAACCGCCCCTTCTTTAATTCCACGATAGGTGCCGACGCGGCCATCGCTCCAGGTGCAGGTGAAAACCTCGGCTGTCGGCGTGGAGGTGCAAGTGACTTTGACGCAGCCCGGCCCCATGATGGTGTAGAGCGTTTCGATGCTATGCAAAGGTCGGATGAACTTGTCGGCGTCGGAGGCCTTCACATCAAATCCGCCGTACACGTCGCAGCCGATCACGCGGCCGACTTCGGGATGATTTCGCATGCCGATGAAGCCGGGACTAAATCGATGTTGCGAGCAACTCCAACAGGGAACTTTGGCTTCTTGGGCGAGTTTCAAAATCGCCACGGCATCCGCCGGCGACGAAGCGAGCGGCCGACCGATGAACAGGCGTTTTCCCGATTTGATGACGGCCGTTGCTTGTTGCAAATGGAGCCGTCCATCGAGACTCCACATCATCACGACGTCGCAGCTGGCCAGCAGTTCATCCAGAGTGCCAACCATTTTGACCGGCGGAACCTTGTCTTTAGGATCGGCAGGGTTTTGATGGGCCGCCAGCATCTGCGGCGTCCAGCGCTCGGTCAGTGCGGCGCTTTCGGGATAGTCGGGGCTAATCACCGGCAACGCCGCGACAACGCGCAGCCCGGCCAGGTCCCCTTCGGCCTTAGGATTGTTAAAGAACTGGACGTACTCTACCGCTTGATAATTATCAAATCCTAAAATGCCAACACGCACAGGCTCAGCGGCTTGGCCCGAATGCATCGCGCCGGCGAAGCCACTCATCCAAAGAGCTACCATCAGCAAGAGAGAAAGACGCATCGGTAAAGGCTCCTAAGAGAGGTGGTTACAACAATTCCCAGTCAAGTTACAAAAGGCGGCTCACTTCTTTTCTTCCGAAGCGGCAGGCTTCTTCAAAACGCTCAGCGCATCACGCACTTCTTCGAGAACATCATCATTGGTATCGCTCAGCGCTTCTTCTAAAGCAGCGATAACTTCAGGGGTCGACGTGCCCGAATGGCTGAGCGCTTCGGCGGCATTGGTGCGAACGGATGCAAACTTGTCTTTGAGAAGCTTGATGATCTCGGCCGTGATGCGAGGGTCCTTGGCCTGCAATCGCCAAGCGGTTTCGAGCGCTTGGTTGCGAACTTCGTAATCGGGATCGGTCAGGCCGATAAGGATTGCGGGGGTCGCTTCAATTGGATCGGTGCCGACAAAGCAAATAGCGCTAAGGGCGTGAGCGCGCGTCTCGGCACTGGCATCGTTGACACATTCAATCAGCTCTGGAGAGGCTGGCTTTCCTGCCGGGCCAATAAAGTCAATCGCTCGAATGGCCGCACTGCGTTCGGCAGGATCGCTACTTTTCAAGGAGCGACGAAGCGAAGGGACAGCGGATGAACCAAGCCGTTGCAGAGCAAATCCTGCCGTCATGCGAACACTATTTTCTTCGTCGTCCATGGCCGCTCGCAGCCACGGCACCGATACAGAGCCCGCATAGGACATGATCTGCAGCCCGTACTCTCGGCCCATGGGAACTTTCCACATTTGGTGAATCGCCACGCCAACCGCTACGAAAACAACAAGCCACTTGGCGACTAAAAGCAGCCATTTGCGAGACGCAGGTTTTTGTTCCATGGAACGGCGCTCCAATATTCACACGGCCGAGAGAGGGTTTATCATTTGCTAGAACCTGGGACCAGGTAAACGTGATTATTCTCTAGTTAGAAGTGGCAATCTAGTGGCTACCGCTTGCGACCCGCCTTTGGCCCAAGTGCCCCGACGATTTACGGCAGCGCTTTGGGTAGAATGCAGTCCGCCTTTTCTGCCAAGGCATTTTGAATTGCCAATTCACCGTTACAAAAAGCCTTTGAAGGAGATACCGTTGATCCACGTCATCGCTACGATTGAATTGCACCCTGGTACGCGTGCCCAGTTCCTTGCCGAGTTTGCCAAGGTGGTTCCCGATGTCCACGCCGAAGAAGGCTGCATCGAATACGGTCCCACGGTCGACGTTGCCAGCGGCAGCCCGGCACAAATTCCTCTGCGAGACGATGTTGTCACCGTGGTAGAAAAATGGTCGAGCGTTGAAACGCTTACCGCTCACAGCGTTGCTCCACACATGCAAGCGCTACGAGTTCGGATCAAGCCGTTCGTGATTCGCACCACGCTACAGGTTCTTTCGCCCGCGTAGAAATGGGTACTTAGCTGCCAAGGATGGCTGAGGTGCTTGAAAACTACTTGGCCAAATGTTGCTGGCGAGCAAGTGGTGAAAGGTGGATTTGATGATCGGGATCGACCAGTAAAACCGGTCGGGATTGCTGGTCGGCCAGGGTCAAAGCATCGGGAAGCCCAACGGCCAACATCACCGTCGCCCAAGCATCGGCTTCGAGCGCAGTAGGAGCCACGACCGCTGCCAAAATTGTCGTAGCGGGAACGGGGCGACCGGTCTTGGGCGATATGAGGTGATGCGCGGTCGTCTCGCCAAGCTGTTGTTTGCTGCGATAGATTCCACTGGTGGCGAGTGCTCGATCTTGCAGCGTTAGAGTCTGCAAGGGACGGGATGGATCACGAGGGTTCTCGATGGCGACCGACCAAGCCCCTTTGGCAAGTAGTTCTCCGCCGACATCGATCAAGTACTCTTTTACGCCGGCATCGTCTAGCAGCTTGGCCACTTGATCGGCCGCATAACCTTGCAATAGTGAGCCCAGATCGATCTGCAATTGCGGATCGGTCTTGCGAAGGGTGTTTTGATCGGGATCGACAATCAGCTTTTGCCAGCCAACACGCGCGAGGAGCTGGGCGATTTGTTCATCGGTTGGTGGCGACGCTTTTTGACCACTGGGGCCGGAGCCCCAAGCATCGACAAGGGGTGCAATGGTAATGTCGTAACGTCCGTCGGACATTTCACTGAGCTGCTTGGCATGGGAAACAAGCTTTATTAGCTCAGCCGGCTGCTCGGTTTCTAAGGTGGTCTCGCTGGCATTGAACTGCGCGGTGTAGGAATTCGGCCGCCAGTGCGAGAGGGTGCTTTCGATCCGGTCGAGTTCCGTAGCGATGATCGGCGCGAGCGAAATTAGGTCGTGCTGGCCGCGTACTTTTAAGGACCAAGTCGTACCAAATGCTTTGCCGCTGATTTCGGCCGAGCTAGATTCAGCCGGCTTGGTTGCCAGTGGCTTGTTGGATTTTGACAAAGGGGTGCTGGACGATTGAAGCAGCTTGGGCCCCAGCAATAGAGCCATGCTGATTAAAACAAGCGAGCCAGCAATCCAATCCCGCGTGGCGACTTGGTCGCGACTACCCGTCCCTTTGATAAATTTGAGCAGCTCACCGGTGGGGCATCCGTATCGGCAATAGGCTTGCGGTACAAACAGCGAAGCGACTAGTCCCACAATGGCGACGATCGCTGAAATTAGCGCAGCACCTTTAAGCGCCCAACCATCAAACGGTTCCAGCGTGGCTAGATCAAAACTTCGATAGAAAATCCCCAGCAGTGCGCTGGCGACTAGCAGTGCGGCGGGCAGACGCAAAAGCCAACGCTGAAGATTGCTGGGGATGCGTAGATGGAGACGTTTGAACTGACCCAGCCAGGTTTGTGCGGCGCCATGAGGGCAAAGTTGTTGGCAATAGATCTGACGCTGGGTCGTCCAAGGAATGAGTAACGCAACCGCCACCAGTAAAACGACCGAAGGGGCTGTCTGCCACGGAATGCCATGTCGCGCCCAGCCAACCACTAAAGCCAGCGAGAGCAAATCACCAATCCAAACTAAAAAAGCAACCACCAAAACCGCTTGCCAAACCCAACGGGCAGGTCGATACGTGCGCAGCGGACTAAACGCCATGGCCAGCCCACCGACGAGAATCGCCAACAGTCCTGGGGACCAACGACGCGCTGCGCTAATCGACTGAGCTTGTGCTTCTTCAAATGCGAATCGACGGCGAATGCCATCGGCCACGGCAAAGCTGGTTTGGGTAGCACCGGAGACCCCTTCGATCCCTTCGCGAGAGAAATCGATGTGCGCCCAGTCGTGCAGACTGCGTCCCGAGAGGAGGCGACGAAATTCTTCATCGGTTCGAACACGATCTACATAGTCGGGCGTATCGTAACTACGACGAATCACAAACCCGACGACAGTTTGGCCATCGGCACTCACGCCGACGAGTGATTCGGTCGGGCCGCGATAGCCGTGCCCATTATCGGTTTGAGGGGACGTACGAACCGCGAAGCCCAGCGTGTCTTCTTTTTTGCCTACGACCTTTAGCCAGCCGCGACGGGAATCATCCGCCAGAAAATGATGGGCATCTGGAAAAAGGGATTGTACTTCGGCAAGGGTGACGGGTTCTGGAAAGCGGAGTGAAACGACAGAGCCATTGAGCCGACGCTGAATCGCCTCCGCCATCGCTAGGCTGGTAAGGGTCGATCCGCTGACCCCTTCGATCTTCGGCGGCGGAGCACTCGGATGCAGGCCGATGAACTGCTTCCAGAAGGTGTCGTTACTTTTGATGTCATCCACATGGGCCTGGGTATCGCCGCTACTCAAAAGACGGACGCCGATCACTTGCTGCTGTGGATCGAGAGCGATGAGCAAATTGCTGGGGCCCGTGTAACCCACCAAATCATCCGTATGTGGCGAAGTGGTTAGCAAAAGCCCAAGGGTGTGGCCTTCTTGATCTTGAACCGTTTGTCCGCCCCATTGTGGATCGCCACCGGCAAAATGATCGGCCTCGGGAAAGAAGGTCTTCGCTGCGGAAAGTGGAATATCATCGGGAGGCTTGGGCTGGACTGCGGCAACATGAAGTAGCCAAGCGACGACGACTAAAACGGCCCCTCGATAAAGACGCGGCAGCGCGCAAGCAGTCGCGATTGAACGCTGCGACTGCTCTTTGAGAGTGGGGGCGTGGAGCGCATGAGGAAGAGCTACTTCTTGATGAGCTGAACCGCGTCGGCATGCACGACACCATCCGCACCTTCGGTCGAAAGTGTGACGACCGTTTTACCGGCAGGGAACTCAAACTGCCCCAGCGAATGGAAGGCTTCGGGATCGGTGCCGGTCTCGCGCTGGTTAAGGCGCAGCTTTAAGGGTTTTTGTCCTTCACGCTCGACGGTACATGTAGTGCGTGTGGAGCGGTTCTCATGGCCGACCCAAGAGAGCCGCAGCTCGTACTTGCCGGCAGCGGGGACAGTGAGCTCGTAGCGAGCCTCGGACTTTTCAGGCGGACTGGCATAGTGATAGCCTTCGGCGACGTATGGACTGACCCCCATGCCGGCGGTCCATTTTCCGGTGAGCTGTGCGGAAGCATCATCGACCACGATCCCTTGCAGGTTCTTCACAGCGACGCTTTTGCCTTTTGCCTTGGGAACGCCAACCACGTTGTCGGTGGCCTTCGACAGATAGGGGACGACGGAGGGGGAATTAGAATCACGATAGAGATCGCCACTGAGCGAATCACGACGCATGGCCCCGGGCTCTTTGAGAAGTCCCTTGAGGTCTTCGAGGTAACGATCATAAACATCGCGCGGCTTGGCATCGCGCAGAACGCAAAGATACGCGGCCTTGCCGACGACTTCACCCATCATGCCGCACGTGCGCATCACGCGAACCGTGCCGAGCGCTTCGTGATCGACGCTAAGGCAGCGGCCTGCCATGAACAGGTTGGGAACATTCTTGGAATAGAAACAACGATAAGGGACAGGATAGCCGTTCTTGCGATCAACGCCTGCTCCGAACTCTGCTCGTGAGATGAAGGGATTGTCAGCGTACTTTTTGGCGAACTGCTCTTTGGGATAGTGCAGGTCGATATCCCAGGTGGTGGGAACGCAGCCATCGGGAAATTCTCGGCCGCTGATGATGTCTTGCCGATTGAGAACGACGTCCCCTTCCAGTAAGCGCGATTCACGTGGCCCGCCGACATAGGCGACCCACTTCAAAGCGGCCTGAGCATACTTCTCTTTTTCGGGACCGGTCTTCATGGCGGTGAATGCGCCGAAGATGGCCCGCAGATTCCAATCGCGAATGAGTTCAAGGTCTTTAATCGGATCTTTGTTGAAGCCAGACTCCCAAAACCATTCGCCCTTCATGAAGGGCTTGCCATCAATTTCCGAAACGCTTTTCACCGTCTTTGGAAAGTCGCTTAGCTCCAGCGGAAGGGCCCAGGGAGTTTGCGGCCAATTCTGCGAACCGGCTTCGTCTTGCCAGTACCACATGTTGGACATTCCCATCCGGCCCTGAGGCTCGATCTTGTATTTGGCGCCGGCGATTGCGCCGACTACGCCATGGCCGGTGCAATCGCAAAAGAGCTTGGCCTTGAAGAGTCGTTCTTTGCCCGTTCGAACTTCGAGCGCGGTGATCGAGTTGATCTTGCCATCGGCATCTAATGCCGCCCCCATCGCAAAATGGCCGAGAAATAGCGAGAGGGACTTTTCGCGACGTACAACTTGCTCTTTGCGGTCGTCGCTAAAGTGCTCGCCAGCGCCGGGAGAGTCGGGGGCGTGGTCGGCAAACTCTTCGACGATCTCTCCTAGGTGAGGATACTTGCCACGGAGCGTTCCCCCTTGTGCCCAAACGCGAACTTCACTGCTGCCGTTGCCTCCCAGTACAAAGCGATCTTGCACCAGCGCGACCTTGAGCGATTGACGTGCGGCCGAAACGGCAGCTGCGATCCCTGCATAGCCACCGCCAACAACGACTAGATCGAATTCGCCCGCAGACTCTGCTTGCGGCGGATGACCTTGCCATTTTTTACGAGCCGCAGCTAGATCTTCGGCAGCAGGCAATTGGAACTGGGGATCACTACTAAACAGGATCGCATCGCAGCGGCCGTCAAAGCCGGTCATGTCATGTAGCGCGAGATTCAAGTCGCCAGCGGCAAGATCAAGCGCGCCGCCCGATTGCCAATGCCATGGCTCCCCTTCGATTCCGAAGTCGGTAGGAAGTGGCTGGCCGTTGACGAGCAATTGAAAGCGGCCGGGAGCGCCGGGGGCCTTCCAGGGCGCGACCCAATCTTTGGTACGAACCCAAACCTGATAGCGGCCAGCGCTGGGAACTTTGATGGTGGTCGTGGCGTCGGCGACCGGCTTACCTAGGCCGTGAGCTAGTAGGTAGGGAGAACCGACGAGTTGTGTGAAGGCCGTATCGAGCGACCAACCGCCAAGTTTTTCAAACGACTCGGCCTCGACGAGAATAGTCTCGGCAGAGCAGGTCGAAGTGAACAGCCCCAGCGTGACTAGAGCGAAGAGGAGGGCTCTCATCGGTGAACTCCCGGGAATTTCAGCGAACAACGGACAGGTTTGGAGAATCGGCCTATTGTAAGGGGAGACTGTGGGAACTTCCAGCGATCAGGAACTTGGTACAGCCTGAAGTGGAAAGAGAGAAGGTTTAGCCACAGAGGGCACAGAGTACACAGAGAGAGCAACGGAAGAGTGGATTTTCAGAGCCGGAAGCGTCAGCGACCGGTCATGCCTCCAATGCCTCGCTGCTTAGAAAAGGAATGGAAGACAGTGAACCACGAAAAGCACGAAAGACACGAAAAAGAAGAAGGCAGAGGATTGGTACACGGAAAGACACGGAGGACACGGCCAGCAGGGAGAGACGGTTTGAGGGAGCAGGAGCGGAATAGAATTGCTGAGGTGGTTTGTGACGCGACAAGATGTCGCGTCTACTTTGGGAGATGGCCGTCGCTAACGCTTCCGGCTCTGAAAATGCATGGCGCGTTGGCGTCGCTGCGATAGGAAGGTGTGTTAGATTGGCGGAGGGGTTTTGGCGGGCGAAAGACTTTTGGGAGCGGGCATTGTGATTCCTCGACGTTATCATTTGGCGATAGTGGCCGGCCTATTGGTGTTGGCAGCTACGTTGATGACGTTTTTTTTACGCTGGGGCTCCCTCCGCTGTATTAGTCACGATTGTGTTTGGCTCACTGTTTGGCCAAGCGATTCTTTCGGCTGCCTGGCTGACACTTGGCCCTGGAGTTTACTGGCGGCGAGCGTTGCTGTCGGTGAGCTGGATGATCCTTGTAGGAGGTTCGATTAGCACGAGCTACTTTGTCTACGGTCCAGGCTTCAAGGATCCGGGGTTTTACTTTGTAATTAATTCTTGTTTGCTGGGGCAATGGTTTTTTGTCCAAGGAATATTGTGGTGCTTGTCGATGGCGACGGGACTGAAATTGCAAACGGCTCAAGAGACCTCTTTAGCGAATGACGCTGGGCATCGGCAGTTTGGAATCAAACAGTTAATGCAGTTCACTGTCATCGTGAGCGTGTTCTTGGCAATTGGACGGGCGGTGATAACCCTCGTCCCTTTTCAGACTTCCTTGCAAGAGTTCTTAGTGATTGCCTTTGTGTTCCTGGCAGCGGTGGTGCCATTGTTGCCACTGATGTTGGCGCCGCTACTTCCGCGGTGGTGGATATTGGCGATTTTTGCTGGCGTGGTGCTGTTTGGATTTGGAACTGCGATAGAACTTCCACTCATCATGCTAATGGATGAAGACAAAGACACCAACAGCCTTTACATGTTTGCTTTGGTCAATTGCGGCGCGGCAGTTTGGGTGCTAATAGTACCGCTGGCTGCGAGATGGAGCGGGTACCGCTTGGCGCAAGTAACGGGGCCCGGGAAGTAGGCCAAAATCCCAGGAACGGGAATGGAGAGAGGTGTGAAAGAGACGGTTGGGGAGCAGGAGCGGAATAGAATTGCTGAGGTGGTTTGTGACGCGACAAGATGTCGCGTCTACTTTGGAAGGTGGCCGTCGCTAACGCTACCGGGTCTGAAAATGCGTGGCGCTTTGGCGTCGCTGCGGCAGGAAGTTGTGTTAGATTGACGGAGGGATTTTGGCGGGCGAAAGACTTTTGGGAGCGGGCACTGTGATTCCTCGACGTTATCATTTGGCGATAGTGACCGGCCTATTGGTGTTGGCAGCTACGTTGACGACGATCTTTTTCGACCCGACTGGTTCCGTACCAATTTCCACGATTGTGTTTGGCTCACTGTTTGGCCAAACGATTCTTTCGGCGGCGTGGCTGACACTTGGTCCTGGAGTTTACTGGCAGCGAGCGTTGCTGTCGGTGAGCTGGATGATCCTCGCAGGAGGTTCGATTAGTGCTAACTTTTTTGCCTACGGTCCAGGCTTCTATGATTTGGGGCCTTTCTTTGTGTTCAATTTCTGCTTGATGGGGCAGTGGTTTTTTGTCCAAGGAATATTGTGGTGCTTGTCGCTGGCGACGGGACTGAAAATGCAAACGGATCAAGAGACCTCTTTAGCAAGTGACGCTGGGCATCGGCAGTTTGGAATCAAACAGTTAATGCAGTTCACTGTCATTGTGAGTGTGATCTTGGCAATTGGACGGGCGGTGGTAACCCTCATCCCTTTTCGGGCTTCCTTACAAGAGTTCTTGGTGATTGCCTTTGTGTTCCTGGCAGCGGTGGTGCCATTGTTGCCACTGATGTTGGCGCCGCTACTTCCGCGGTGGTGGATATTGGCGATTTTTGCTGGCGTGGTGCTGTTTGGATTTGGAACTGCGATAGAACTTCCGCTCATCATGCTGATGGATGAAGACAACGACAAAAACAGCCTTTACATGTTTGCTTTGGTCAATTGCGGCGCGGCGACTTGGGTGTTGGTGGTGACGCTGTCTGCGAGATGGAGCGGGTACCGCTTGGCTCGAGTAACGGGGCCCGGGAAGTAGTCGAAACGACCAAAAACGGGAATGAAAACGGCCGGATGTCCACGACGGCAACCTGCGGCCCTGAAAGATTGGAAAAAGTTTTCGTGTGACGTAAGTGCTTAAAAGACAAGCCATTGCGGCGAAGGCCAGGGCTGCTGAGCAGCGAGGCGGAAAAAGGGGAGTGACCAGACGTGTCACTGGGGTCGCGAAAATACCTGTGTGGAGTCGAGGGACTTCCAAGAGCGAAACCAACCCCCTTTTTTGATAAGCGAGCAAACGATGGAAACTTCTCACAAACGCCCCATGATCGGCCGTGCCATGCGTCAGTCGGATGACTTGGTAGCCGTGTTTGAGTATTTGGATTCGAAGGGGGCGACAACACGTCGCGTTGTCAGCCCGATTCGGTTCTTGGGAAACGATCGCTTTTTGGGATTGTGCCTAAGCCGAGAAGAGCCGCGTCAGTTTTATCTTGACCGGTGCAACAATGTGCGGTTGGACTTGGCGGTGAATTATGTGATGCCTGTGGCAATGGCGAATTAGTGAAAAGGGAGGGAAAAGAGCTTCGGATTTGTGGACTGTTGGGCGTTTTTGAAGCGTCGGTTTTTGGTCGAATGTCTTGGCCGGGCGTGTTATACTAGGAGGCCCTCGTAGTAATGAAATTTTTCCTGCGGGTGGATGGTACCGCAGATTATTGTTCCCGCGAACACGGAGGTTGGCGAGCCAACCAACCGTCTCATTCAAGGGAAGCACCCGATGGCAAAGCTGGAGAAGTGGATTGAAGGCATTGCTGCCGAGGATTCGGTGGGGATGGCCGCACGGATCTCGCTGGAGTCGCGGTTGGCGGCGGTGCAGAGTGCCTTGCCGTTGGCAGCGAAGCATTCTGACGAAGATATTGAGCATGTGCATCGGCTGCGAGTTTCTGCGCGGCGAACGATGGCCGCGATGGATCTGTACCGCGAGCTATTGCCGAAGAAGCAATTGAAATGGTTTCGCAAGACGTTGCGAAGTCTGCAACGAACGGCAGGGAAGGCTCGCGACCTGGATGTTTTGGTGCGGGACTTGGTTGCCACTGCAGGGGACGATGCTCGGTCGATCTTGAGCGATGCGGCAATGCAGCGTTCTAAAGCACAAAAGCCCTTGCTGGCCCTCCACCGCAAACTTAAGCGGGATGGAACGCTGCGGAAGCGGACCAAGAAGCTGATTTCCAAGATTGATGCTGAGCAAGACGATGGAGATGAGGCGGGCCTACTGGCGTGGGGCATTTTGAGGCTGAGGAAGTCGGCCGAGCGATTCTTTAAGGCAGCGCCAACGGACATGCAGGACTTGCCGAGCCTGCACCGCTTTCGGATACGAGGTAAAGAGCTGCGGTATACGATTGAGTTGCTGGCGACGGCATTTCCGAAGGGGCTTCGCGAAGAGATCTATCCGATCATCGAGCAGCTACAGGAATATCTTGGCAAGGTTCATGACCAGACCGTAGGGCGGGATCGACTGCTGGAGTGGTCTTTGGCTGGGAAGAGCAAGGCCAGGAAGCAGCTGGCTGAAAAACTGGCCGCAGCGAAAGAACGGAAGCTTCGCTTGGAATTGCGAAAGTTTGCGCGTTGGTGGACGCCTAAGCTGTCGACTCGACTTTGGCGATTGTTTGAGCGGCTGTTTAAGTTGGCGGCAAAGTGACCAATTCGGGGATTGGGGCTGAACACCGGCCAGCCCCGAAGAAGCGTGACATTCCACCGCGCAAAAAAAGACCGACCCCTCAGTGAGTGGCCGGCCTTCGGATTGGGTACGAGGGTTGACGTTACGTTTAGTAACGCAGGATATAGTCAACCGTGAGGCGGTTCGTGAGAACGCCATGGGTCGAGCTGCATGGCAGTTCGTAGGCAATGCCGATTTCTTGCAATTGGGTTGGCTTGAACTTCATACCAAAGGCACCGGTCACAATATTGCTGCCTGCAACACCGGTCGAGCCAAAGTTGAAGAGGTCGCCACCTTGGATACCGTTGAGGCCGGCGTTTCCACCGTTGCTCATCCAGTGGTACCAGTTGCCTTCCACGAAGCCGTAGAGGCGAGTGCCGCTAATTTGGCGGTCCAAGTGACCCGACCAGTAGAAGACTTGGTTTTCGTCAACCTTGTCCGAAGGAAGACGCAGACCAGCGGTCGTCAAAAAGTGGTTGCCGCAACCGAAGGCAGCACCGTAAGAGGCAAACAGGTTGAACTCGCCCGAACCGTTCCCTTGCAAAGCTTGGCGGCTGCCGACAGGGAGTTCGTACGTCGTTCCTACGCTGAGGATGCGTAGCGAATCGAGGTCCTTCCAGAGGTTATATTTCAGACCCACCGAAACGTCGGCCCAACCATCATCTAGCGGTGCACCTGGGCTGGCCCAAATGAAACCGTCTTTGGTAGCGATGATCGAGAGGTCTTCGGTAAGAGCAGCACGCACCTGCATTGCAAGGAGTTGCACATTGCTGGAAGGGATCGCACCGCCAGCCAAGGCAGGAATGTTGTGCTGTAGGAAGATAAACCGGGCCTCCGTCAAAGTACGGGGATCTTCAAAGAAGACCGGGTTCGTCATCGGGCTGATGAAGTCTGACCAACGAGTGTCTGTGGCCTGAAAGATACCGAGCAGCGGGCTCTTACTGCACCAGTCGTTTTCACATTCGTAGCAGGGTTGCTCTTCAACGACTGGAGCGGGCGTTACTTCAGGACCGGCCCATTCTTCGGCAGTGGCGACTCCGCCCATACACAACATAAACGCAGCAAACTTCGTCCAATTCTTTACGCCGAACATAGCCGGTTCCTTCCAGCAAACACTTTTCCGACACTTCACCATCTCTTGAGCCAACGTGTGACAAACCGTTGGTCAATGGTCTGTGAGGGTGGTATCGACTAGGTTGGAACTGTGCGTTGATTCACTTACCCGCACAGCGATAGAAGCTGTTTAGTTTACGCAGATTTCAACACTTCCACCTGTGCTAGGGGCGTGCGATGCTGTTCGACGGGGGTGTAGTGTGCGGTAATAGCACGCCAAGCTGTCGCTAGCAACGCATTGCTAGCGCGTTTTTGTCCAATAGGGGTGAATTTTTCTTATAGTCCGCAAGTGGAACAAATCGCTAAGCCAAGATGTCGCGGATTACATGGCCGTGGACGTCGGTTAGACGGCGCTCAATCCCGTTGTGATAGAACGAGAGCCGTTCATGATTGAGGCCGAGGATTTCTAGGATGGTTGCATGAAAGTCGTATACGGTGGAAACGTTCTCGACCGCCTTGTAACCGAACTCGTCGGTGGCGCCGTAGCTGTAGCCTTTTTTCACCCCAGCGCCGGCCATCCAAGCGGTGAAGCCGCCCGGATTGTGATCGCGACCGCTGGCACCCTTTTGGAAAGTGGGCATGCGGCCGAATTCTGTGCACCAAACAACGAGGGTGTCTTTTAGGAGGCCTCGCTGCTTGAGGTCGGACAGGAGTGCGGCCGTGGGTTGATCCATCACTTCGCCGTGCTTGATGTACTGCTCGTGGAGGACCTTGTGGCCGTCCCAGTTGCTGGTCCCTTCGCCACCGGTCTGATAAGCGCCGTTGAAGAGCTGGACAAATCGCACCCCTTTCTCGACGAGTCGACGTGCAAGGATGCAATTGCGAGCGTAGGCGGCCTTCAGATCTTTGACGGGACTTCCCGACTGATCGGCACCGTACATTTTCAGGATGTGAGCGGGCTCACTATTGATGTCGGCAACTTCGGGGACGGAGAGCTGCATCCGGGCTGCGAGTTCGTAACTGGAAATGCGAGCGGCCAGTTCGGAGTCGCCGGGAAACTTCTCTAAATGATGCCGGTTGAGCTGTGTGAGGAAGTTGCGCGTAGCGCGGTCGTTCTCTGGTGTGGCCGAGGCGGGACGGGACAAATTGCGGAGGGGCTGGGTGGCGGTGAAATCGGTCCCTTGAAATGCGGCCGGAAGGAAGCCGGAGCCCCAGAAGTTACCGGCAGATTGTGGGGCCCCACGGGGATCTGGAATCGCCACGTAAGCGGGGAGCGTTTCATTTTCGCTTCCCAGGGCGTAGGTCATCCAGGCACCGATGCTGGGAAAGCCATCAAGGGTGTAACCCGTTGCCATGAAGTTCTCACCCGGGCCGTGCGTGTTGGTCTTTCCGGTGAGGGAGTGCAGGAAGCACATGTCATCGGCAAGAGCGCCAAGGTGCGGAACGAGGTCGGAGACCATCTTGCCACTTTGACCGTAGGGGCGGAATTCCCAGGGGCTTTTGTTGAGTGCGCCTTGTTCACCTTGGAAGGTAATTAGCCCTTCACCGCCGGGCATGGGTTTACCATGATGGCGGATGAGTTCGGGCTTGTAGTCAAAGGTGTCGATTTGACTGACAGCGCCGGAGCAGAAAATCATCAGCACATTCTTGGCACGAGGTGCAAAGTGTGGCTTGCGAGGGGCGTTGGGATTGGCCGGATTGATCTCGGGGCGAATGGGACCTTTGGTGGCGTCTGCGGCAGATGACTCTTGCTGTAACAGGTGCGCAAGGGCGATGCTTCCCAGGCCGGTGGCGGTTTGGGAGAAGAAATGTCGGCGATTGAGTAGAGGATGCATAGGAAGCTAGAAAACGAAGAGGAATTCGCTGGTATTGAAAAGGGCGCGGCAGAAGGACGTTAGCCCTTGCTCGCGGATCATGTCGGCAGAGAGCTGCTGTTCGTAGGCGTCGGGCTGACGGCCGTAGAAGAGCGTGAAGGCGAGCTTGGCTTGGGCAATTGGAGCTTCGCCCGCTTCGGCCTGGAGCCTAGTGGCCAGGATTTCGGACTGCTGGAGGATGAAGGAGCTGTTGAAGAGGTTGAGCGCTTGCAGCGGCGTGTTCGAACGACTGCGATTGGCCATTACCTGACCGCCATCGGGGCAATCGAAAGAACCGAAGACGCCATCGTGGGCCGCACGAATGCGGAAGAGGTATACCATGCGGCGGAATTCTTGTGGCGTGTACTTTTCTTTTGGAAAGTAGTGCATCACGTTCTCGACCACGACATCCATGAGGTAGAAGCCGGGGCCTCCCATGCGCAGGTCCATGGCTCCGGAGACGGTGAGCATGCTATCTCGAATCGCCTCGGCCTCTAGTCGGCGAGGGGAATAGCGCCAGTGGTATCGGCTGTCGGCATCGATGGCGAGCCCTTCTTTGCGGGGCTGAGAATCTTGCTGGAACGTGGCCGACAGGAGAATGAGCCGTTGTACATGCTTGATGGACCAGTTGCTTCGAACCAGTTCATCAGCCAACCAATCGAGCAATTCTGGATGTGTGGGACGACCGCCATTCATTCCAAAGTCGCTGGGGGTATCGACGATGCCGCGCCCGAAGGTGTAGTGCCAGAGGCGATTGACAACAACGCGGCTCGTCAGGGGATGCTGGGGATCGGCGATCCAGCTGGCGAGCTTGATGCGGCGGTTTTGCTCGGGCTCATTCACGGAGAGGCCAAGTGTACCGAGCACGGTGAGGGCGTCGGGAGAAACGACTTCACGTTTTTGCATCGCTTCGCCGCGATAGAGGCGATGCGTCTTATCGGGCTGGCTAAAGGTTCCTACCCAACCGGTCTGGGTGCCGGCCAACTGGGCGATACGACCTTGGAGGTCGGTGATTGCTTGTTGCAACTGGCGAGCGGCCGATGCATCGTCTGGAGTGAGCTTTGCAAGGAAGGCATTGGGGTCTTCCATGCCGCCAAAGGGCATGCGATCGGCCGAGCTGGCAACGGGAATCCATTTGTCGGGCTGGGTCGCGGCTTCGATTTGATACTGCGTGGCAACCCGATCACCAAACTGGCCCAAGCGGTCTCGCCCCCAGACAATCCGCTGGATGCGGGACTTCGCGGAGAAGTCGATTTGTACCCAGCCAGACCCGGAAGTGTTCGAGATCCAGCTGCGATTGTTGCCAGGCTGACCATCGTTGAGATGTTCGAGCTTGTGGATGGCGTAGCCAGGGAGTGTGCTGGAAGCGGTCGGCTTGCTCCCCTTGGAAGCGAGCGCCACATTTTGGCCCTCCGTGTCATAGACTTCGAGCTCGTCGATGCAGGGCTCAGAGGCGTTGGTGGCGGTGATGGTGAAGCGAATCGCTGTCGCTTCTATCGGTGCGAAGACCTCTTCATTGAGGCGGGCATTGACCGGTGGGCGAAGGGACTTTGTGCCGGGGGACTGGGCCACGAGCGCAGCCTTTTGCTTGAAGCGGTCGAGCGCGGCTTGCTGGCTGGAGAGTGTGGATTTAAGGGCCAGCAGATTTTTGGCGGCGGCGGTATCGAGCGGGCGAGCGATGGCCCGTTCGCCATGATTGGTGCCGGCAAAGACGGCCTGCATGGAGTAGTAATCTTTTTGCAGGATGGGATCGAACTTGTGATTGTGGCAACGAGCGCACCCCATCGTCAGCCCCATGAAGGCAGTGCCGGTGGTGTTCACCATGTCGGCAAGTTCATCTTGACGCTGCGCCAGCGTGAGGTTGATATCTGGAGCTTTGACAATGTCGTACGCGCCGGCGACTAAGAAGCCCGTGGCGGCATCGGCGCCGAGTGCATCGCCAGCGATCTGTTCTCGGATGAACTGGTCGTAGGGTTTGTCGGCATTGAAGGCCTCGATGATGTAGTCACGATAGTGGAAGGCGGTCTTGCGTTCCCGATTGGTTTCAAAGCCGTTGGTATCGGCATAGCGCACGACATCCATCCAGTGGCGAGCCCAGCGCTCGCCGTAGCGAGGACTGGCCAGGACTTGGTCGACCAGCCGGGCAAAGGCGTCGGGCCGATCATCGCTGACGAAGGCCTCGACTTCTTGGGGAGTGGGAGGTAGCCCTTGCATGACCAAATAGAGGCGACGCATGAGCGTTTGACGGTCGGCAGGGGCAGATGGGCTTAGCCCTTTTTCTTGGAGTTTGGCGAGAACGAATTCATCAATGGCATTGCGGACGAAGGGATTGCCACTGATTGGAGGCGTGGGGCGTTTGACGGCCTGGAACGACCAATGATCCGTTTTGAGTTGCAACGAGGCGGCGGCCGCTTCTTCGCCCGGCATTTTGGCGCCGCTGTCGATCCAGGCTCGCAGTAGGCCGATCTGCTGTGGGGTGAGGGGATCGCTATCGGCCGGCATCAGTTCCTTGGGATTGTCGGCCACAAGGCGTTTGATCAGTAGGCTATCGGCGCTGCTGCCGCGTACGAACAGGGGTTCGCCAGAATCGCCCCCTTTGAGAATGCCCACGACGGTATCAAGGCGAAGTTGCTTTTTAGGAGTTTCACCATCGTGGCAATCAAAACAAGCACTGGCAAGAATCGGGCGGATATCTTTTTCGAAATCGACGGACTGCTGGGCAGGTGGCGGAAGGTCTGCCGCGAGCGCAAGCGGGGACCGTATCAAGCCCAGTAGGAGAAGGAGGGCAGAGAGCAATATCGACGGGAAGGGAGAGTAACGCATAGCGAGACAATTCATAACCAGACACTTTATTCCACGTTCGTTCTGGAACGGGTCCAGGCGGGCAACTTTCATTTTAGCATCGCGAGCCCCCATTCCGTCTATGTTCGCACAGAAAATTCGCCGCAGAATCGGCGGCGAGAAAGAATCGCTGGACTTCTGCTAGGGAAAATCGGGCTTTGACGGCAGGCGCACTATTTCGGTTAGTGGCCTTGTGACAATTCCTTCGTGGCTGGATGCAGGGTAGAATCTTGGCGGCACTCATACGCATGGACTGTTCCTTCCTTCGCCTGGCTAAGCCCTTTACACCATGATCAAATCGTCAGAACTGGCAGGTTACTTTGCGGCCCATGCCATTTGGTGTGTCTCCGATGGCGAAGGGTTCATTCCGATCTTTGCCTTCACCACCGAGGCTGGCGATAAACAGATGCAGCGACTGGCCCACGACAACGTTGCCGAAGCGATTGAGTTTGGCAAGCATCAGTTGATCAACAACCCGATGGATGCCAATGATGCGGTGCTGGTTTACGATGGACGATTAAAGCTGGATTCGGGGAAATCAGACGCCATCATTCTGGAATTGCGAGCGTACTTTTCGCCAGAGTCGGAAGTGGTGATTGGAATTCCGTATACGCCGTGCGCTACAGGGAAGTTTGCCGTTCATAAGCCAAAGCTTTTGGTTAAAGAGAACTGTCAAGACTTTGAGACATCGGACATTTTTGAAGCATTCTTTGCGGGCGTTGCTTCCCACGAACAGGGAGCACGGGTTTGGATCGACTCCCTAGATGAAAGCCGCTAGCGCCTGGGCAACGTCCTCTCTGCCGAACGCTTTGCCATGTGGCGGCGAAGCGGCGGTTGATAAGCCCCTACGGGCGCTGTAGGTTAGTAGCGCTCGGCCAACGACTCTTCGCGCCCCCCTGCCCTGCTGATTTCCCACCTAGAAGGCTCGTCGAAATGAAGATCACGCGGATCGAAACGCACGTCTGTCATGCGCGGATGCGAAACTGGATATTTGTGAAGGTGCTCACCGATCAGGATGGCCTGTTTGGCTGGGGGGAAGCGACGCTGGAATGGCATACACGCAGCGTTGTTGGCGCGGTGGAAGATATTGCTTCGCTGCTGATTGGTGAAGATCCGACGCGGATTGAATACCTGTGGCAGATGATGTATCGCCAGCACTTTTGGCACGGACATGGAATCGTCCGAGCGACGGCGATGGCTGGTATCGACCTAGCCCTGTGGGACATCTTGGGCAAAGTGGCAAACATGCCTTGCTCGAAGCTGTGGGGAGGTCCGGTACGCGATCATGTGCGGACCTATTGCCACCTGGGTGGCGGCAAGATGGAAGATTTTTATGAGACGGCCGCAGATGATGCCAAGCGGTTTGCAGACCTAGCACGTCAAGCAGTAGCAGACGGCTTTACCGCGTTTAAGTCGATGGCGGTTCCACCGACACTACCACTGGATGGACTGAAGCCGATCCGGGCAGCAGAACAAGCGGTCGCAGCGATGCGAGAAGCGGTTGGTGAGTCAATTGACATCATGGTTGACTGCCATGCTCGCCCTTCGCCGGCGATGGGGCTGCAATTTGCGCATGCACTGGCACCCTATGGTCTGTACTTTTTGGAAGAGCCCTGCTGGCCCGAAAATATCCAGGGGCTGAAAGCGATCAAGGCCGCAGCGCGGATGCCGATTGCGACGGGCGAACGGGTTACGAACCTCGCAGCATTCCAGCAGATGTTTGCGGCCGGGGCGTGCGACGTTTGTCAGTTGGATATCACGCACTGCGGCGGATTGAGCGAGGCCAAGCGGATTGCGGCATTGGCCGAGGCGCATCGGCTGGCACTGGCGCCCCATAATCCGCAAGGACCGGTAAGCACTGCGGCTTCGCTGGAGTTTGGATTCTCGCAGCCGAGCTACATCATCTGCGAAACGGTGCATGCCGACGTTCCATGGCGACAAGATGTTGTGCAAGAAGGCTTTGCGGTGGAACGCGAAGGACGAATCGTTCGCCCCAACACGCGCCCGGGGCTGGGAATCAGCATCAATGAGGCCGAAGTGAAAAAGCATCCGTTCCAACAGGAAGAATTGCAGCGGGTGTTCTATCCCGATGGAAGCGTCGGGGATTGGTAGTGGCGAAATCGGTCGAGCGGGCCTGCTGACGTTTCCTCAAGTGGATCTTTTCTCGTAGAAGTGTGCCGTGATGCCGAAAACACTGCAGGGAGTGCTGCCGATTGTCCATGTGCCGCTGGATGCACGGGATGAAATCGATGCGGCCGACTTGAAGCGTGAGATTGACTGGGCTTTTTCCGTGGGGGCAGATGGCCTTGGGACGGGGATGGTCTCGGAGATATTGCGGCTGACGTATGCCGAGCGGATTCAGCTGACGCAGCAGATTGTGGAGTTCACGGCAGGTCGGGGGGGGGTGTTTGCGGCCGTTGGGGCAGAAAGTGCCAAGCAGGCCTGCCAGTATGCAATCGCAGCTGAGAAGGCGGGCTGTGACGGCGTGATGGCGGTTCCACCTTTGACGACCAGCATCTCGAGCGCTGCGATTGTGGACTACTTTCGGCAAATCGCGGAGTCGATTTCTTTGCCGGTGATTGTGCAAGATGCCTCGGGTTATGTCGGGCAAGCGATTCCGCACTCGGTCTACGTTGACCTGCTAGATCGGTTTGGTGCGGAGAAGATTGTCTTCAAGCCGGAGGCTTCGCCGATTGGGCCGAACCTTTCCGCGCTGCGCTATGCTTCGCAGGGGCGAGCGGCGATCTTTGAAGGGTCGGGGGGAATCTTGCTGGTCGATAGCTATCGCCGTGGAATTCGTGGGACAATGCCAGGGATGGATTTGCTGGATGGGATTGTGGCTTTGTGGAAGGCGCTTCAGGCGGGGGATGAGTCGCGGATTTATCGGCTCTATTTTCCGATCTGTGCGATTGTCGCACTGCAATTGCAGGCGGGGCTGGATGGCTTTTTGGCCATTGAGAAGTACCTGCTGGTAAAGCGTGGGCTCTTTCGTAGCGACAAGCGGCGTGAGCCGAACGGCTGGAACTTGGATGATGAGACGCGCGCGGAAGTGGATCGGCTGTTTGAGCGATTGATGGCGGCCATTGAGGGATAGCGCGGATTGCGGACGAATGTTTCTTTGTGATGGATGAAGTGACCTATGCGTTATGGCGTTCTCGCTGCTGTGTCACTGATGGCGATGATTGCCTACATCCAGCGAAGCGCATTTAGCGTTCCTCTCAAAGAGATTGGCGCCGATCTGAAGCTGGAAGATGCGGCCTTGTGGATGGGCTATATCCAGTCGGCATGGTACTTGGGGTATGCCGTCTTTCAATTGCCTGGAGGCTGGGTTGCCGATCGGGTGGGAGCACGACGAGGGCTGTTGCTGTTTGCGCTTTGCTCATCGATTGCGACGACGCTGAGCGGGTTTGCCTCAGGGTATTGGGGGCTGCTAGTTGTCTGGGCGCTGATGGGATCTTTTCAGGCGGGAGTGTTTCCTTGCACGGTGAAGTCGATCGGGATGATCTTTCCTGAGAAAGAGCGATCACGGGCATCAGGCTTGCTGGCGTGCGGAATGCTCGCGGGGGGCGCGATCGGATCGCAGCTGACAGCAAAACTTTTGGAATGGTTCACCGTGCCAGCACAGACCTGGGAAGTGGACCGCTGGCGACTTTGCCTGATGCTGTACGGTGTGCCAGGGGTGCTGTGGGTAATGGCCTATGCGATGGGAACCAGCGAGGCTCAGCTTGGCAAGCGAACAAGTACGGCTACCTCGACGGCGCGGCCGATTCGCTGGACGCTGATGCTCACTAGCCCTACGCTGATCTTGCTGTGCGCCCAGCAGTTCTTGCGGGCGGCCGGGATGGTCTTCTTTTTGACGTGGTTTCCAACGTTTTTGATGGAGACGCGCGGGGTGACGATGGGCAAGTCGGGAACGCTGACGATGTATGCCGGCGTGGCCGCGATGGTAGGAAGCTTGCTAGGCGGTTTTTTCTCCGATTGGCTGTATAAAACAACGGGCCGTAAATGGCTAAGCCGGCAAGGAATCGCCATCACGGGCATGGCGACCTGTGCGGTACTGATTGTGGTTTCGTACTTTGTATCCAACGTGTCGATGGCGATTGCCCTGATTAGTGTAGGAGCCTTTGCAGCCTCATTTGGTGGTGTGAGTGGCTATACCGTGGCAATTGACTTTGGTGGCAAGCATGTGGCAACCGTCTTTGGCGCGATGAACATGTGTGGCAACTTTGGTGCGATGCTCTTTCCGGTGACGGTGGGGCTGGTCGTTACGTGGACGAAGAATTGGAACTTGGCCCTGTTCATTTTTGCAGGGCTGATGGCGGTTGATGCGGTTTGCTGGTCGTTACTCAACCCGCGTGGAACCTTGTTTGGAGACGAAGAAGAAAAAGCTTATGAACCGACCTGATCAAAAGCGCATTCAGACCACTTCTGTCGATACGCCACAATCTCGCTGCCGAGTGGGGCTGGCGCGGGTGGACATTACGCCGCCGATTGGGATTTACCATCGGATGTGGGGCGCAGCGATGCATGACCAAGCAGAAGGGGTGCATCGGCCCCTGACCGCGACAGCCTTGCTGCTGGAACCGCTGGAGCCGACCTCGAACGAGCGGCAAATTGTCATTGCGATTGATCACTGCTTGCTCGACGGGGAGGAAATGCTCCGCCTGCGGCAAGGGATCGCCGATGCCGCCGGAAGCACGATCGAACAAGTCTCGATCTGCCTTTCGCATACCCATGGTTCGGGCTGGATGTCCCGTTCACGGAGCCATTTGCCGGGGGGAGATTTGATTGGGCCTTACTTAGATGGCCTGCGCGACAAACTGATCGAAGTGACACGAGCCGCCAAGGCAACCTTGGCGCCAGCGACACTGACGTATGGCATCGGGCGGTGCAACTTGGCCGCCCATCGCGACTTTTGGGATGAGAAGGCAGAGCGATTTGTGTGCGGGTTCAATCCCGATGGCTTTGCGGATGACACCTTAGTGGTGGTGCGGATTACTGATGCAGCGGGGGCGACGCGCGGCGTGCTGGTGAACTATGCCTGCCACCCAACGACACTAGCCTGGGATAACCGCGCCATCAGTCCCGACTGGATTGGGGCGATGCGTGAAACGGTGGAAGGGATCACGGGAGGAATGTGCCTGTTTGTGCAGGGAGCTTCGGGCGAGCTGGGGCCCAAGGAGGGCTTTGTAGGGGACTGGGCCGTCGCGGATCGCAATGGACGGCAGGTGGGTTATGCCGTGGCGACAACACTGGAGAGCTTGCCACCAGCAACGGGAACCCGTTTTGTGTATGCAGGGCCGGTGATCTCGGGGACGTGGATTGGCACCTGGAAGCATGAGCCGCAAACCGAGGTAGCTAATGAAGAGCGACAGGCGTGGCGCTGGAGCCAGCCGATTGTCGACCTGACCTATCGGGCGGAACTGCCCACGATGGAAGAGACGCTGCAAGAGAAGGAACGGCTGGAAGTACTCAAACAAGCCGCGAAGGCTGCTGGAGAGACAGATAAAGAGCGTGACTATCATGCTCAGATCGAGCAGATGACGCGTCAGCAGTTTCGCCTTGCCAGTTTGCCGCAGGGGAAAAGCTACCCGTTGCCAGTAACGATTGGTCAGCTAGGGGATGCGCTGTGGGTGTTTGTGCCGGCCGAGATGTATCAGGTCTTTCAGACGGAACTGCGAAAGCGGTTTGCGCCACGCCCGATGATTGTGGGAACGCTGACGAACAATTGGCAGCCAGGCTATCTGCCGGACGCCTATTCGTATGGGTATGGGATTTATCAGGATGTGATTGCTGCGGTCGCGCCGGGAGCACTGGAGACACTGCTGGAAGGAACGACGCGAAAGCTAAGCGCACTACTCGAAGGGAAATGAGCCGCGAAGTGCGGGCTACTTCTTCGCCCCCTTGAGTAGCTCAACCTGTTCGGGAGTGACAGTGATAACGAAGGGCTGGGGCAGTGCCTCTTCCTTGATGGCAAAGTCTGTAACGAGGTTGGCAGCCTTGTTCCCTTCGGGGTCTCCTGGCAGGTCGGAAACGCGAAGCTGTCCGATAGAACCAGGCGGGACGTGAAAAATGGCTTCGCCATTCTTGTCGGTGTTGTGGACAATGCTCCAACTATCGCTGGCCGACAACTTCTTGCGGACGGGCAATCCTTCGACGGGAGCACCATCCTTGCCGACCACGCGAACCGTGATCGGGAGGCTGGCGAGGAAGCGGAGTTCACCGAGCTTTTGCAATTCTCCCTGCTTGAGGTTGAAAACGGTGTCAATGTTCTTCGCCGTCCATTTGTCATCGTAGGGAGAGTCAAACCGCACACGAAGCAGGATGTCCGCAGGGATGTAAATCGGCTGGGCTTCATTTATTGTCAGCCAGTGCACATATTCGAATTGTCGATCGGAGCCTTTTTGTGCGGTACGGAACTTTTCGAACCACTCGGGCTGACCCTTGTCGGAATAGACCCAGTCGGGAGAGACGGAAAGGCGGGGGCCTTCAAAGATTGGCTGAACCAAAAGCTTAGCAGCGGGAAAGAGAGGGAGGTCTCCGATGTCGACCACATGCTTTTCGTTCGGCTTGAGCGCGCAACGGTCACTTTGAACGGGACAAAATCCTGATCGAACGCCATCAGTCCGTAAAGGTCTTCATTGGGCTTTCGAAGGAGTTCAAACCGACCTTCGGAATCGGTGCGGACAAGTCTCTGCACGCCGTAGAGTTCTCCGAGGCGACGCACAGCGGGATCGCTTAGCTCGGGATTGGTGGGGGTGTCCTGCAGGGCCTTCCATTCGTCGGAATTGAGGAGCGCTAGGTTATTGCGTGCCGTCGATTTCCAGCCCATCAAAAAGGCGTTCTTCATCGGCTTGCCGGTCACCCCGTGGAGAATTCGCCCACGATAGGTGATGGTCGGCGGAAGGCGAAATCGCAGGACCTCGGGGCTGTCGGCCGTCACCGTTAGCGGTAGATAGCTGATCACCCCGCTGTTGGTAAACATTTGCGCCAGGTACTTCCCTTCGATCAACTTGTAGCCTTTCACGGCGGCCGAGGGATCGAGGGGGACCAAATTCAGTTCCCCTTCATGGGTTTGTTCGCATTGAATTCGGGCCTGCTGTAACAGGGTTTGGTCTTCCACTTTTCCTCCGTCGGCAGCTTCGAATTGAAAGCGAAATTGCCGCGTCGCTTGCACCATTCGCAGGACGTTGATACCTGTGTTGGGATAGGAGCCGGCCATTGGAAAGCGAGAATCCGCCGCCGGTGCAGAAACTCGGATGGAGTAACGCGAATTCTGGGGGATGAGCTCACCTCGCTGCTTTCCCTCATTGGTGCTGGGCAAATAGAAGGCAAAGAAGCCATCATTGTCAGTCAGTGCTTCGCCGATTGGAAAGCGACCGTTAATCAAGCCGGCCCCAGGGGTGCGAACGTTCTCACAATGGATCACGGCATCGAAGATCCGCTGGCCCTCGACCTGGGTTACTTGCCCAATGAGGGCGCGGGAGTGTGCTTCGGACCCCTTGGGGACTAGGGGCATCTGGATGGTGGTGATTTTCTGATCGGGATGAAGCTCGTTGCGTGCTCGGCCGTAATTATCGTGCTGCATGGTGACGACGACGCGGACGCTGCCATCGATCATTGAGGGAATGGCAACGCCTCCTTGTTCATCGGTTGTGGAACTCTGGGAGGGGGCCGCTTCGACCTCGGTAAACTCGCCAGGCATCAATCGTCGAAAAAACTGGATGGTTACCTTGGCAGAGGGAATCGGAGCGCCGAGGGCATCGACGAGGGAGTGCGTGTACTTGGGGAGCTGCGCGATGATCTTCTTGCGCGAGAAGCGATTTCCAGATCGGGACTGAGGGCAGCTTGGTCTAGTGCCATGCGGGCAGCACTGCCGATTTCCATCAGTTCGCTTGTGGCTTCCTCACGGTCTTTGAAAGCATCTGCGCCGAGCTTTTTGATCAGCTGTTCGATCCGGGCATCTTGTGCCTGCCTGCTTTCTGGGCTGCTTTTTTCTTGGCCGAGGGCTGGACAGCAAGCGCCAACCAGCAGCAGGAACCATGCAAACTTGGAAAACATGAAAACACCCTAATTGTCGGAATCCACCACACTAGCCCCACCAGAAAGTCTACGGCCTGCTGTTGGTAACTTACAAGTGTCAAACGAGGAGCGTGGGCAAATCGCTCCGGAGAGATGCCGCCATTTTTAAAGATGCCGGCCGTTCCTATGAAACACCATCGAAAATGTGGGGGATAGAAAAGAGAGGTGAAAAAAGGGAAAATTTTGCCGAGACAGCGGTATCCTTTTGGCGCGGCCTGCTGCCTGCTTTCCCTTCCCTTTCGATGAATGATCGCTTTATGAACCTAGCTGGCTTCTTTTCCAAGGAGAGCATTCTGGCGGCCCCAGGCTTCAATCGCTGGAAGGTTCCGCCGGCGTCGATTGCGATCCACCTTTGTATTGGGTCGGTGTATGCGTGGAGTATTTTTAACCCTTCGCTGATTCGTGCTCGGGGTGTTGTAGCCAGTGCGGCCGATGACTGGACGTTGTCGCAGGTAGTTTGGGTCTTTACGGTAGCGATCGTGTTCTTGGGACTTGCCGCCGCGTTTGCGGGCAAATGGCTAGAGCGGGTCGGACCACGGACCGTGGGGATTGTGGCCGGCCTGTGCTGGGGTGGCGGTTTGATGCTGGGAGCACTAGGGATTTATCTGCACCAGTTGTGGCTGCTGTATGTGGGATATGGATTTATTGGCGGGTGTGGACTGGGGCTGGGGTATGTCTCGCCAGTGAGCACCCTGCTCAAGTGGTTTCCTGATCGGCGGGGGATGGCGGCAGGAATGGCGATCATGGGTTTTGGCGGAGGGGCGATGCTGGGAGCGCCGGTACAAGAATGGCTGATGCGGTCGTTTTATCAAGCGCCGGAGTATTTAGGAGCGGCCAATGATGTCAGCCTAACAACAACCGAGGGAAAGCGCTGGGCGACGGTGGGAAGCGAACGTCGCGAAGTGGTTGTGGTAGGAGCGAGTGAAGTTCAACAGATGCTCGTTCCGGGGAAGGCCGGGGTTTATGTGGTAGGGACCGGACGGAGCGGCATCTTTGAAACGTTTTTGGTCCTTGGCGTTTCTCACCTGATCATTATTTTGAGTGCCGCGATGTTGTATCGCCTTCCTGCGCCAGGCTGGGTGCCGGACGGCTGGACGCCCCCATCCGAAACAGCGGTGGCAGGACAACTGATTAGCACACACCATGTCGATCCTGATCAGGCACTGAAAACGCCACAGTTTTACCTGCTGTGGATTGTCTTATGCTTCAATGTGACCGCAGGCATTGGGGTGCTGGGGGTGGCGAAGACGATGCTGACGGAGATTTTCAGCTCTGCCCTGCCGACGATTGTGACTGGTAGCTTTGCAGCGACTTACGTATTGATGACAAGCGTCTCGAACATGGTAGGACGGTTCTTTTGGGCGACGGTGTCTGACAAACTGGGGCGCAAAACGACCTATGCAATCTTTTTTAGTGCGGGAGTGGTGCTGTATTGTTTGATCCCCTGGATCGCATGGCAGGTTAGCAGTTCGCCGCAGCGTGTTTGGCTGGTGGCGTTTTACGGGGTGACGATGCTGATCTTCACGATGTATGGGGGCGGGTTTGCTACGATCCCGGCATACTTGGCCGATCTGTTCGGAACACGATTTGTTGGCGCGATCCATGGAAGGCTGCTAACAGCCTGGAGCGTGGCGGGCGTGCTGGGCCCATTGGCGATGACAGCACTTCGTGAGAGAGCCGTTCACCATGCCATTGCAGACCTCGTCGGAAAAATGAGCCCGGAGGCGTTTGAATCGCATTTTGGCGCACCGGTAAGTCAGCTATCGCTACTGATCCAGCAGAAGACCGTGACAATTGCTCGGCTGATGGAGGTGGCACCGGCAGGAACCGTTGACCCATCCTGTACGCTGTATAATTCCACCATGTTTTTGATGGCGGGTCTGTTGGCGATTGCTTTTGTCGCCAACGCAATGGTCAGGCCCGTGGATGAGAAGTATCACCTGCGAGACAATGCCTAAAGCGGTGCAGTGGCGAATCTGGGTACCCATGGGACTAATGCCATTTTTTATGATGCCAACGAAGCAACGACTTTGCCTAGTGCTTTTGGCGGCATTCCTTGGGGGATGCGGCGGATCGCCGGTTGCTGCGCCGGCCGGCCCCAAGGTGATCCACGATGCCAGCGACGATTTTTTTGCAAGTCCGATAGTTCATTTAGAGCTGACCGTAAAACCCAAAGATGAAGAAAAAATCAACGGCGAGCAGCGCCCCTACATCCCTTGTACCTTGGTTGAGAAGGATGCTTCGGGCAAAGTCCTGGCGGAGTACAAAAAGGTTGGCATCAAGCTAAAAGGGGCGGCGGGGAGCTTTCAAGGATTTGGCGACAAGCCTGCGTTGACGGTGCGGCCCGACAAGTTTGCCAGCGGCCAGACGTTTCATGGCCTGACAAAATTTCATCTGAATAACTCGGTTCAGGATGAGACCTACCTGCAAGAGCAAATTTGCAGCGAGCTGTTTCAAAAGGCGGGCGTTCCTGCCACACGTGTGACGCATGCCCGGGTTTGGCTCAATGGCCGTGATGTGGGGCTATATGTTGTCAAAGAGGGGTTTGATTCACGATTTTTGGCTCGGCATTTTACAAATCCCAACGGAAACCTGTACGACGGGGGTTTTTGCACCGACATCGATACGGACCTTGAGAAAGATGCTGGTGACGGTCCTGATGACTTTCGTGACCTGATTGCGCTGCGTGAGGCGTGTGGAATGGAAGATCCGGCCAAGCGCTGGCAGCGGCTGGAGCAACTGGTTGATATCGACCCATTTTTGAGCTTTGTGGCGATGGAGCTGATGACCCAGCATTGGGATGGTTATTCGCAAAGCAAGAACAACTATCGGCTGTACTTTGATCCAACAACTGGCAAAGCCCATTTCCTGCCGCATGGAATGGATCAAATGTTTGGCGACCCCGGGGCATCGATTGTGGAAATTCCTGGCGCGATGATTGCTAATGCGGTGATGGGCAATCCTGCTTGGCGTGAGCGATTTCAAGCCCGGGTCAATGGACTGTTGCCTTTGTTTTCGCCACCCGACAAATTGAACGCGCGCGTCGATGCCTTGTTTGAAAAGCTGCGCCCAACGCTCGTTGCTATGGGAGAAGATTTCGCCCAGGAACGGGCCGAGCGGGTGCGAGAACTGAAGGAGCGGATTGTCGCTCGTGCCCAGTCGCTTGAAGCACAGAAGACATTCCCACCCCCTGAACCACCGCCGGAACGAGGTCCGCTTGCCTTTGATGAAAATGGGCAGGCAGAGCTTGGGGATTGGCGTACGGCAGCCGAAGTGGAAGATGCGATCCTGGAAGAGGTCGGCGGCGAAAATGATGCGCCGCTACTTTGTATTACTGGGGGACCTAGCGGCCACTGCATTGCCTCTTGGCGAACGAATGTCATCCTGCCCCAGGGAAGGTATCGCTTTGTGGCTCGGGCTCAGGCAACGGCGATTGAACCGCTGGAAGGTGATGACCGGGGGCTGGGGGCTGGCTTGCGTCTGTCGGGAACAATGCGGCAGAACCACCTGGAACAGACCGCTGACTGGACCGATCTGGCGTTTGAGTTTGTCGTTGACGAAGAGGTCCGAGAGGTCGAACTGGTGGCGGAACTGCGGGCGAAATCGGGCACGGTACGTTTTGATCGGGGCTCGATGAAAATCGTACGTGTGCCTTAGACTTCGAAGGAGTCCATCACTTCTTGGGACGTTTGAGAATGAGGCGAATGTCTGTCGGCGAGGTGTTGGGGGGTAGCGGTGGAATGTAGATGCTGACCAGTTCCCAGCCCTCGTCACCAAGGTCCGACAGCTTCTTCTGGAATTCCTCGGTGTCAAAAGTTTGGTTTAGAGGAATGTCGAGGATTTTGTATTCCCACTTTCCACTGGTGGTGCCGTTACTTGTGGAACTGCCGGGCGTCTTTTCAGGCGGAGTCTGGCCCGCGGGAGGACCTCGATCCTCGGGGGCATTACCCTCCATCCACTTGTACTCATAGATGGTGTTGAATTCCGACGAGTTCCCAATGAGGCCACCGACTCGGAATGACATCTGATCGGGATGTTCCTTCACATTGGTCGGATTCTTACGAGCAGGTACGACGACGAATGATACTTGCGTGTAGGTGGCTGGGGCGAATTTGGAGCCCCCTTGGGCAGGATCGCGCGGGTCGAGCCCTCCCTTCTCTCCTTTTTCGGTTCGCGTATCCGCCCCGACGTGATAGACGGCCGCATCCTTGGGCTTGGGAGGCAAGAACCCTGCATTGATCCGGCCGCCAATGTAGAAGCCAGCCCCGGCGTCAAACGTCGGTCGTTCCAGCTTTAGCTCGAACTTCATGGGGAACTTTTCGCCGGGCACCAGAATCTGTGGAGGAGCCGTCCAGGACCACTCTTGCAGTTCTTCGGTGTGGGCGATCTGGGGGTTGTTACCGTTGAGCACTTTCGCCACCGCAGTCAGCTTACTGCCCTCGAATGTCAGCTTGGCCGGGTACAGCCTGTGAACTTTCTCCTTGGGAGTTTCTACCCGAACGGCCTCGACAAATTTCCAGTAGCCGGGCGACTCTTTCGGCTGGGCGGAAACAGGGGTTGCAACCAAACCGGCAATTAAGGCGCAGGCCATTCCCAGCGCTTGGCAAACGAGATTCCACCCAGGGCTCTTCATGGGTCTATCATCCATCGCGCAATCTCCTTACGAGGTGAAAGGGCCCTATTGCAGCAGCGGTGCGAGGTGATGGTGGGGCTAATAGGCATCACATTCCCTTCCCGAAATCGACGAACTGCGGAAAAGGATCTGCAAGCCTTTATTTTACCACTGCGAATTGTGCAAAGGAATCAAGAGGAGATAGCGGTGGCTTTTAGGCATTGCGCACATTGAAGACAGGCAAAGTCCGTTGCCGCAGTCCTGACCGAAATAGTGAATCCGTGAATAGGATTGTTCAATGGGGAAACGAAAAAGGCCTGGAATCGAAATTCCAGGCCTCAAGGATTTTTAAACCAATGGTAGGTGAACTACAGCGTCTTGCGATCGCCTTGACCGACTAGATAATCGATCAGCAGGTCGGCCGAATCGTTGTAGAAGTCGTCTGCACCATCGCCACCAGTCAGGCTGTCACGCTCATTGTCATTGGTGACCGTCAGGCCAGCAAATGGAATGCCTGGAGCTACCGCTGCACTCCAATTGTTCAGCAGCTCTAGCATGGCGAGGTCGCTTACATCGCCGTAGGCCTTGCTGTCTGCATTGCCGCTGTTGGTGCCGGCGAACGAAACAAGGCCACCCACCAGAAGATCTCGGTTTTGATCGCCCCGGAGGATATCTTGGCCAAGACCACCCACGAGGACATCGTTTCCAAGGCCGCCATTGAGAGTGTCGTTCCCATCACCGCCGTAAAGGAAGTCGTCACCCCCTTCGCCGGCTAGGTTGTCATTTCCAGCGCCACCGTAGAGGCGGTCATTTCCGTTTGCACCATTGAGGTTGTCGATCCCGTCGCCACCGTAGAGGGTGTCATCTTGAGCGCTGGCGGTAACGATATCGTTGCCACCTTGGCCGTAGATACGATCCGCACCATTACCCGGAGCTGTGGTGAGGATGTCGTTTCCATCTGTGGAAGGATTGGAAGCCGCTCCTCCTTGGGAGTTGAAGATGCTGTGATCCACTTGCGTTGCACGCCAAGCGATGGCTGCAGGATCAAGCGGAGTGACCATCACGTCGAGGTTTGGCAAACCTGCCACGACAGGGTTGAACACGTCGCCCCAGATCTCGTCAGCACCACCTGCACCTCCCGAGATTCGATCAAGACCTTCACCACCAACAATCAGATCGTTTGCCGCACTGCCGGTGATGCTATCATCCCCTTCATTGCCGTACAGTTCGAGCGGTAGGTTCGCTGGCATCGCAGAGGTGGCAATGTAATCATTTCCACCACGGGCGTAGACAACGAGCTTAGTCGTTGGAGCATAGTCTCCGAAGTAACCATTGTTGGCACGAATCCGAACTTTACCACCGCTGAGCCCCATCAGGACAATGTAGTCCGACGAGTCCGTTGCCCGCATGTAGAGGGCCCCTTGGTGGACGTTGGTCAGGGCACCGGTATCGTACAGGTCGATATCTTCAATGCCGTTGTAGACCAAGCGACGATGGGAAGCTGAATCGGCAATACCAGTCACCGTATCGACAATCACCGGGCCAGTGGTGCTGGACATGTCTAAATAGAGCCGATCCCCTGCCTTGTCACCATCAATCGAGTTCTTCGAGAGCGGATTGAAAAGCGGAACATCCGGTGTACCGCCATCGATGAAGATGTTGGCTCCCGTTGCCAGGCTATAAGCAGGCACAATCTTGTTGGCGGCATCACCAAAGGTGTCATTCCCCGCATCGCCGTAGAGATTGATGTTCGTCAATCCAGCTGGCGTGTTGGTCGGAGTTGCAGGCACATTCAGATAGAACTGGTCGGTACCGTCGCCACCATGCACATTGACGATTGCCAAGTCATTATTGACGCTTGGAGCGGTCAAAGTCGTTGTGATGGTATCAGCCAAGTTGGTACCGGTCACATCCAGAAGATTGATGTTGCTGAAGGTCACATCAACACTGGAAGCAGGCGTCACATTGTCGATGGTAGTGCCAGTGATTTGCACATTGGTCAATGCGGCCGAGTTAGCCAAAGCCACGAGGAACAACTGATCATTACCTGCCGCAGGGCCGCCATCGACCACTACCTTGCCATTGATCAAATCGGAACGATTGGCGCCCGAGGGGACGAGCCCATCACTTGCCAAGCGGAACGTATCATTACCCGCTTGACCAAGCATGGTAATTAGGCCGAGGTTGCCACTGGTGGAACCGACTTGGAGGGTGTCATTGTTATTGCCACCATCCAGCAAGATCACCGGATCGTTTGCAACGGCACTTCCGAACCCTTGCAGATTCAAAGTATCGTCTCCATCAAGGCCGAACAGGCTTAGCCCGCTAAAGCTGTGCGTTCCTCCCGAGGCCGTATAGTTGAACGGCGTGTAGGTCACAGGATTGATGTTGGTGGTCGCCCCAACGCCCGATACATGGATCGTATTGGCGAGGTTATCGCCAAGGATCGTCAGGCTGCCTGGGTTGGCGTTGCCGCCGGTTCGATTGACCGAGCCCGTTGGGCCCAGGCCCGTAAAGTAGCTCGTCAAGTTTCCAGCACCGGCCGTCGTTAGCACTTCACCACCTGAGCCAATGCCGCTTCCATTTCCGATTGCATAGGTCTGGCTAATGCCGGCCCCTGTCAATGCGAAGTTGAGCTGATTAACGCCCCCTGCACCCTGGAACAACAAGCCCGCTTGCCCAGCCAATAGTGAATTGTCTGGCGTTGCAGGAACTGCGACGGCAAAGACGGGGAGCGTGTTGATGTCATCCACGGTGACGGTTTCACTTGCCGGTGTCCCGACCACCTTTAGCGACAACACGCCACTGCTGGCTGGAGTTGCGGCCAAGTTCGCTTGGAACAAGATCGGACCGGCATTGGAGCCATCCCGTAGTTGCAACTTCGACGTTGTAACATCCCGCATGACAAACAGGTTCGTCGTAGCTGGAGCACTGTTTGCAAAGTCATAGATGAGGTGGTAGCCACCGAGGATTTGGCTATCTTCGATGCTCTTGAAGCGAATCGACTGCAGTCCGCCACCGAAAGCCCAAGTTCCCGACCCAGCACCGTTGTAAGGCGAAGTACCACCAACCGTCAGGCTGGCGCCCGTCCCCGTCACGTTCATTGCCAACACGTCGCCGGTTGGTGTCCCTACGGGCAGATCGCCATCGATGTTAAACGTGGTCGTTGTTTGAGCGTAAACATTGAAGGTGTCATCATCCGTGTTGCCATTGAGGAAGGTGCCACCTGGCGCGGTAATCACAACCGGCACTCCGACAGACCCGGCCAGCGTAAACACGCCCCCGGTACCAACATCGGCATTGCCTGCATCGACATTGCCGGTCACCGTTGTGCCAGCCGTAATCGGAGCATTGATGGTAAGGTCATCGCCAGCATTCAGCAGTACGCTGCCAGTCGCATTGATCGATGAGCCTACGATCAGGTTTTGAATTCCTAGGCCGTCAATTGTTGAAAGGGTGACATTGCCGCCGAGCGTATTCACTGCTTCTGCGATGGTCAGCGTGCCAGTCGTACCAACATTGATGTTGCCTGCCGTGGCTTGCAAACCAGCGATGGCTACGGTTACACCTCCGACGAACAAATCACCACTGTTCGTCAGGGCGATGCCACCACTTCCGCCCGTTGCTTCCAGTTGTGGAGTCGCGGTCTCGATCGGATTTCCTGCACCGATGCCGGCGCTGGCAAATAGGGCCAGCGTACCGGTTACTGTGATGTCGGTCGTCGCATTGGCGTCCGAAATGCTTCCTAGTCCCGCATTCAAAGAGGCATTGGCGGCCGACAGGGCTCCGGTCGTAAAGGCAATCGACTGCGAGCTAATGGCAAGGTTACCCGAAACAACCAAGGTACCGCTGACCGTTACCGAATCGGTACCGTTACCGGTTGAGATGGTCACATTGGCGTTGGCGTGACCATTGTTGCCACCGGTGATGGCTACGGTGTCGTTGCCATCGGTCCCGCCAGCGACGGTGTCGATGTTGACGAGTCCATTATTCCAAAGGTGGACCGCTTCAAACGGGACAAGCCCCGAGGTTCCCGAAACAACCAGGGCTGGAATCAGACCGGTTGCAGCATCGAACCCATTGGCCACTGTCAGTGCATCATCGGCATTGGGGAAGTTGACATTCACCACCGCAAGGGCCGACATATCAACCGGTTCTAGCTGGGTGAAGTGAATCACACCTTGACCGGCAATCGTGACCGTTCCATCGTTATCGAGAAGCGGATTTAGCACGCCATCTGGGGCATAGGTTGCCGTTTGCGTTCCACTGCCAACGATCTTGAGGACGTCGCCGTAATTGGGATTGGCACCTGGAGTATCTTGCGATCCACCGTTGAAGAAGATGCCATTGGTTGGCAATGCAAAATTGTTAAGGAGGACGGTCATCAGATCGTCTCCTCCAAGTCCATTGAAGGTGAAGGCGGGGTTCCCCGTGACGTTCACTGTTGGTCCGCCATTGAGCGAATAGCTGTAGCCACCTGCCGTTGGCGTAAACTCCAAGGTATCTGCACCAGCAGTACCAATCACCGTGGGGCTAGTCCCCAAGACAACGTCGTTTCCATCACCACCTTGATAGCTGATGAAGAGCTGCTGGCCGGCCAGCGTGACGAGCGAGCCTTCCGGCAGGCTGCCAAAGATGCCACTGACAGGGTCACTTCCATCGTTGTTGACGATGACAAAGGAATCTGCAGGATTTAGCACGTAAGGACCGCTAAGTGTCAGGGTTGCATTGCCGAGGGCAACCGTTCCATTGACGATCAAATTATCAAAGGCGTTTGCAGGATTGGTGCCATTGATTTCAATCGGAAGCGTGTCATTGCTGGTGAGCGTAACATTGCCGTTGACGACAACTTGCCCAGGACTTGCTCCAAGTGCCAGGGTGACGGCCTTGTCACCGCTAAGACCCAGGTTCACATTTTCCGTATAGGTGCCAGCGCGGACGGCCAACGTTCCGGTGCTTGTCAAAGCGTTATAGCCCTCGGTGATTCGGCCTGTGCTGCCGACTTGTGCACCTTGGGTCGTCACGGTCAGTGAGCTGAAGTCCCCTTGGAAGCCGTAGGCGATTGGATTGGTATCCAGGCCCGAATTGAGCCAAGGCGTCACATCGAAGTTGGCCGAAGCAGGGCCGAGGATGTCGGGCTGACCGCCGGGAGCTACCGCGATACCACCAAAGGCGACTGGAATTTGGGCCGCATAGCCCGGTTCCGCGCTGTTGGCGGTTGAAAACGCTGGAGTGGTTGTTCCAAACCAGTTGCCGCTGAAATCCTTCAGGTTGGTACCAGGTACAGGAATTGATCCGCCCGTTTGGCGATCGACAATTTGCCCATACCAGTTACCACTGAGGTTGTTGTTGGTGAAGACGCTGCCAATCGCCGATTGAACCGGAATGTTTGTCCCGCCACTTCCATCCAGGAACAGAATGCCAACGGTGAAGTTGTTGGTGATGGTGTTTTCAGAAACTTGCAGGTTGTCAGTCTGATTGCGGAAGACCAAACCGGTTCGGTTATCGCTGATCACATTGTTGCGAATCGTGTGGCCGTTCGAATTATTGATATCGATGCCCGTACGATTGCCGGTGATCAGATTGTCGTGGATCAGAGCAGCCGTGAAAGCTTGCCCTTGGATCGTAATACCACCAATATTGAGGCCAGGATCATTCCACTGGCCCGGGTTGTTTCCCTCACGAGTGATCGTGAAGCCGGCGACTTCTACATTGCTGGCTGCAATTTGGACGGTCGAACCAGAACCACCAATGGCACCACTAATCGTGGTTGTACCTGGGCCCATTCCAGGACCAGCGCCGAACAGCTTGAGCGTTTTGAGAATGCTCACATCTTCGATGAACGTCCCTGCGGCCACATGAACGGTGTCATTGGCGATGGCGGCATCGACGCCGCGCTGAATGCTTCCGCTGGACTGTGTGACATAGACATCGCCTGCATCCACACGGATAAAGCCTAGGGTGGCGTCATCAATTGCATGGATCAGCTTGTTTTCGATCCCAAAGTTTTGGGCCAGCGTGGCGGTTGCACCGGTCAGGCCATCAAACGTGGCAGTTGTGCCGTTGATTTCGAGGTTGTCGAGAGCACCATTGAGCAGATTGACGTAGTTAGCAGTTTGTCCCGTAAAGGCAACATTATTTAGTGTGTTGCCAGCCAGCGCCGTGGTGGAACCCTTCATGGTCAAACCCATGAGACCGCCACTGATCGTGACGCCTGCATTAAGGGCGAGTGTCGTTGTCGTACCGCCTGTGGCATCGACGGTGATTCCAGTACCGCCAGGAGCGCTACTAATGGCCAATCCTGTGATGTTGACGGTTGATGCAGCGCCTGGACCGCCAGCAAGGAAGTTCGTCGTTCCAATCGGGTTGAAGACCAGGTTGTTGGTGAACAACACACCCGAGACTTTGGTTCCGGTAACCGAGTTGGTCGCGCCCAGCGTGATGGTGTTGCTGGTAGGAACGTTGAATAGCCCGATGCCGTAGTCAGTACCCGAGATGGCGTTGCTCGTAAACGATGGATTGACCGCATCTTGGATCGAAACCATCAGGATGCCAAAGTTATTTGCAACGGCTCCTACTTCTGCGCTGATCTGGTTGTTGTTGGCCGTCAGCGAGGTCGCATTGTTGTATTGCAACCAATAGAGAAGTCCGCCAGCATAGGCATGAATCTCATTATTGGAAACCGACCAAGTGGCAGGACCAACGGGACCATTGAAGTTATTGAGATGAACGCCTGTCCAAACACGCGTCATCTTGTTATTGGTGACGTCGGCGTAGTAGTTGCCACGTAGCGAGACCGCATAGCCAAAGTCGTAGGCACCGATGCTATCAAACCAGTTGTTACTGATCGTATTGCCGGTTGCAAGACTGTCACCCCGGAAGCCAATCGAAACATTCTTGATGATGTTATTCCGTACCACGGTACTAGAAAAGGAACCGTTAGCACGAACACCGTAGGCGGCATTCGCATCAGCACCACTGGCCATTGGTACGCCAGCGACGGTGGTGTCATCGCCATCGATGACAAAACCATCGATCGTGACGCCACTTGAAGTAATATTGAATAGGGCCGTTTGATTGCCACTTGGAAGCACGATGGATTCTGCACCACGTACGCCCGAGCCCGAAACTCCTGCATTGGCGCCTTGCAGCGTCAGCGATTTATTGACGTTCAGGTTAGCGGCAGAGTATGTGCCCGATTCCACCTTTACGATGCGTGCGCCAGCAACCAGTGCTCCATTTGCCGAGAGGTTGATACCTTCTTGGATTCGGCCTGTGCTACCAACTTGTGCCCCTTGGGCCGATACGGTGATCGAGCTGAAATCTCCCTGGAAGCCATAAGCCGACAGGTTGGTGTCCACCCCGGTGTTCAGCCAAGGCGTCACATCGAAGTTGGCCGAAGCGGGGCCGAGGATATCAGGCTGACCGCCGGGAGCTAGGGCACTACCACCAAAGGCGACTGGAATTTGGGCCGCATAGCCCGGTTCTGCGCTGTTGGCGGTTGAAAACGCTGGAGTCGCGGTCCCAAACCAGTTGCCACTGAAATTCTTGACATTGGCGCCTGGTGCGGGAAGCGAGCCGCCCGTTTGGCGATCGACAATTTGCCCGTACCAGTTACCACTGAGGTTATTGTTGGTGAAGACGCTACCAACCGCAGATTGAACCGGCGAGTTTGACCCGCCACTTGCATCGATGAACAAAATACCAACGGTGAAGTTGTTCGTGATGGCGTTTTCCGTCACCACCTGATTATCGGTCTGATTGCGGAAGAGCAGGCCTGTACGATTGTCGCTGATCACGTTGTTACGAATCGTGTGGCCATTCGAATCGTTGATGTCGATACCGGTACGATTGCCGGTGATAAGATTGTCATGAATCAGTGCTGCCGTAATCGCCTGCCCTTGGATCGTGATGCCGCCTGAATTGAGGCCAGGATCATTCCACTGGATGAGGTTATTCCCTTCACGAGTGATCGTGAAGCCGGCGACCTCTACATTGCTGGCTGCAATCTGAACAGTCGAACCAGAACCACCAATGGCGCCGCTGATGATCGAGCTGCCTGGACCGGCACCGAGCAAATGCAAGGTTTTGGTAACGCTAACATCTTCCACAAAAGTTCCCGAAGCAACATAGACGTTGCCACCAGCAGCAACGCCCGTTACGCCGCCTTGAACTGTGGTAAATGCATCGGTCCCGAATACAAGCCCTGCCACGGAGGAAGGCCCATTCCAGGTGACGATGTCACCTGCATCAAGTCCCGAAGCTCCGTTGTCGGTCGTGATGGCAAAGTCGGCCGCTTGATCCACGTACGTGTTGGTCGGCTGGGCTTCAAAGGCGGCAGAGTAGGAGCCGAGGGTTGCGCTGGGATTCGAAGAATTGTAGGCGCGATACGATAGGTCATCGACAAAAATGCCCTGCGACGCATTATCCGCAAAGGCTCCGTAAGCGCTGGGGGCTGCTCCCGAGCGGAAGAAAAGTCGATTGCTAAGTGCATACGGGGAATTGATGCCGTTGCGATATCCTTCAAACGTTCCAAAGTTAGGCGTGTTGAAGTTAGGGCTTGCTGCATTGGGGTTTAGCAGCAGACTTCCATCGAGAGAAACCTGGAACTTGTCATTACCGGCGCCGTCTGTGAATACTGCAACGATGTCGATGCGATGCCAAACCGTTCGGTTTAGTCCCGTGCTAACAATCTGTGTGTTGAGGAAGTCACCCGTAACTCCATCGGGTTCTGACATGCGAATTTGAAAACCACCATCCACATCGGCGCGATTCGTAATCGCCATGAACGTGTTGCGGTCATCGCCAGAAACGGTTCCTAGATCGACTTCAATATTCGAACCATCCGCAACCGCACTTCCCGCCTTGAAATAGAAGGTGGCAGAGAAGCGATCGGCTAATGCACCGGAACTTGGTTGGCCAGCTGATACGGCAAGGCCTGGAGTGAACGGCCAGCCATTGAACGCACCATTGGCACTGCCATTGGTCGTGTTATTGGAGATTTGCCACGAGCCCACCCCGGTGTGTGCGTTGAGGCCCGATTGATCGACGGTTTGAAAAACGCTGGAAGAGATGGCGATATTGCCGCCCGTCCAACCATCCTGTCCTTGAATGGAGCCGGCCGTAAATCCAGCCATCACGCGACGATCTTCCAGACCTTCAAATAGCAGCTTTCGACTGGCTAGTTTGCGAATTCTAGACTGGATTGCTGCTGCCGATTTCCGGGAGCTAGAACCTTTGCGAGCCGACCGCTGCGTCAAATTCGTAAATCCAAAGACCATAGCTGTTCCTCTTTAATCGGTGGCTTATGCCTACACTCAATTGCGCTTTTGAGATGGAAAATCCAGCTCGTTTTAATGTGAAATATCGCCTGTAACTGCAGTACTGTTCCGGTATCCGTTACGGCGTAGATTTCAGCGCTAAACAATACTCACCTACCCCAGGCTATTCAGCCGTCAAACTCATTACAACCAGTAAGAGGCGAGTTAGGCGAAGTATTAATGTGAATTTTTCAATAGACCAACGAAGACTGATCAATGAATATCTGACGCGTCCCTAGCGCGTTTTCCGCCCTAGAACCCACCAAGCATAATAAAACGAAAACATATATATTTTCCGTTATATAACGCTATTTTTAGCTGAGCAGGCCTAGTGACATACGGTTTAATCGGGCCGGAATGGAAGCAATGGGCGCCGCACAAATGTCAAGAATAAACTGAAACGTCTGGAATTCCACAGTCGTTTTATTCCAATTCATGGCACATGATCGGCAGGTCTTAAGAGACCTATTCGGGGTAGCCAGATCGAGAGACATTAAGGGGGCTTAACTTTCCTTAATGTTTTTAAAGGACTCAAATCCTGTCGGGCAGATATGGGGGGATAAAAGTTCGCCCAAATGACCCGGTAAGCGTGCCCCAATAGATGGCCTCTTCGAGCCACAATTGGCCCATTAATAGGACCAGCCGGTTGTCTAGTGCCATCGACTTCGTGGCCGCCAGGTACTGTCGATATCCCCTCTTCAGGAGGCACCGAGTGGAGACGGCGATTTAGAAGGACAAACGGCCCCGAATGCCCACCAAGGTGGCATTTGCGTTGTGCTGCTGGGCCGGGTCGAGCACTTGCAGACTTGGCGTGAGGTGAAACCAGGGCGTTACTGCGACGTTGTAAAACAGTTCGGCGCCATCTTCGGCGCGGAGGCCATGAATGGAGAGGAGCGGCACGTTGCTGATGGCAAGGTGATAGTACCCAACGCCCCAGGAATCATGCTCGCGAGTCCCTGTGGGGTTATTTCCTAGAAGCGAGATATTGCCAAACCACTGGATCGGATTGGGATTGCCGTCGGTTATGCCGACGTCGCTATTGAGCGAGACTTTGCGGCTGGGATCGTTTTGATCGACGTAAAGCAATTGATCAAAGCGATAGGTGGCTGTCCAGGCATTGCTGGTGGTTGGGATGGGCCCTCCCGAAAGTACCACGTCGAGCAAATAGTAGGGATCCGTATCAATGGCAGAGCGCGTGGCTGTGGAATACAAAAAACCAACCGCGCTGTATCCTGGCTTGTCGAACCAGTTGGTCTGCAATCGGTATTCGCTATAGATCACCATGCCGTTGGAGAATAGCTCGGGAAACCCATTTGTCGTGGGTCGATAGTTGGTGTCGAGCAGGTAAAGACTGAATACAGGCTGGTTCTCGTTTCGCATCACCATTCCGCAGCCCAAGATGCTAGGAAACAGGTAGCTTCGACAGAGGTTGCTTTGCATGGCGGCATTGGAGAAATAGTTCAGCCGAGTCCCTTTCGCGTAAGTGCCCGGCGTACCATCCAGTAGGTTGAGTTTGCCAAAAAAGACCGAGGTGCTTTCGGTGATGTCCTGCGTGTACTGAACGCCGGTAAGGGCGGTTACGTTCTGCTCTAGCAGTGGTAGCGCCATTCCAAAGTTCGAAAGGGCGACGGTGCCATCGATTTGGTTCGTGTCTTGGCCCATCCGCGATTCGCCACGAAGATCTAGATGGCCACCATCCCATAGCCCCAACTTCTGCGAATCGAGGTCGATTAGATAATCGCCACGCCAGCCGTACTTGAATTGCTGGGAGAGCCCACCGGAAGTGACGCCCTGGTAGTACTGCGTGAGGTCGCCAAAAACCGTGACGCCATTGGCGGCCAAAGTGCTGCGTGCCCCCAGCCAATCACCCGTCGCCTGGGAACGAGTGCGCCAGTCACCACTCCAGGGTGCAACTGGCAAGGGAAGTGGCTGGTCCAAGGGCTGGAGAACTGCGTCAGCCTCGGGAGAGTCGACTCGTGAAAGATTTGCGCTACCCGCAGGTGCAAGCTCGTCTTCTCCCCATGCTGATGTGGGATGCGAAAACAACAGTAGGCAAGCCGCGGCCAAGCGGCAAACACGCCCTGTGCAGTCGCTCCATGACAGCTTCACGACCGCCCCTCCAACACCCCGGTCCGCCTGGCGACGTAAAATCGCCGCACTTCTTCTCCTCGGTCAGCGGGACCGGCAATCTGAAGCGATATTTCCGCCAATAGGGCTTTTGTGCCCTGAAACGGGACTGTGCGGCAAGTGTGCGAAACCTGCACACGGGGAGACTGTTTGTGCGAATCCGCGCACTTACCGCCGCGTAGACGCTTGGCAAGTTGGAGTTATGCCAAAAATCGCTGCGCTCAATTGTGGGTGCCTCTGCGCGACTGTAGACGCTCGCACAGAGGTTGAACACGCTGCGAGACCGTCACGCTTCGTGTCATGCAACAACCCGGCACACAATCTGCATTTGGAAAGCCGTTGCCGCTGGAGAATCTGCCAATAGAAGTCCTGGCAAGTGGCAAATGCGAACGGTAAATCGATTGTCGCCGCAATTCCGATGGGCCACATGCAAATTGCTTAGGGGCAAACGGAACAGCAATTAGAATATCAGGACTTCTGGCAAACAGCGGTATTCACCGATTGAAGTCTCTTATGAAGGCAGAACCCACCATGGAAAAACATCCCGTCAAACAGCTCCTTTCACGTTTTTGGTGGTTAATTCTGCTGCGGGGAATCGCTGCGATTCTTTTTGGGGTGAGTGCCATCGTCTGGCCAGGACAAACCTTGGTCACCCTAACGATGTTGTTTGCCGCCTTTGCATTTGTGGACGGCGTTTTTGAAGTGGTTCACGCACTAGGCCATCGTCAAGAGATTGAGCATTGGGGTCTGCTTTTGATTGAAGGGCTGTTCGGCATCGTCTTTGGTGCTCTTGCCTTGCAATCGCCCGAACTAACCACGGCCATCGGCGGTGTGATCATCGCGTTTTACATCGCGGCCTGGGCGATTATTACCGGAGCGATCCGCATTGTGATGGCAATCCGCCTGCGGAAGGAAATCGAAGGGGAATGGCTGATGGGACTTAGTGGCGTGGTCTCGATCCTATTCGGTATCATGATTATGGCACGTCCGGCATCGGGAGTCTTAGCCCTGCTCTACCTTGTAGCCGCATGGGCAATCCTCCTTGGCGCGATTCAAGTGGCTTTGGCTTTCAAGGCGCGACAATTCCGCAATTTGGTTCGTGAAGTGGTTGCAAAGGTCAAAGACCGCTAAGGGCGGAAGCCATAACCAAAGACTTGCGGTGACGCTTCAACAGGATCTGACGATGACTGACCACTCTGGCGAAATGACTTTTAGTCGAGTATCGTTCCACTCTCGATCCGAACGGATTGATGCAGGTAAACAACTGCGAACCAAGCTACCACGTAGCGCCCATGCGCCCTGGAAGGCTCCGGCCAATCGTCGTGACCCTGTTGAAATTCTCGAAGAATCCAATCGTGAACGTATTCAAGAGCTCATACCTATTCGCTATGGGCGGATGCTGCGCAGCCCGTTCACATTCTACCGAGGTTCAGCTGCCTTGATGGCAAGCGACCTGGCTTTGACACCGAACACAGGAGTCCAGGTCCAGGCCTGCGGCGATTGCCACTTGCTGAATTTTGGACTGTTCGCCACACCTGAACGCCGTTTAGTATTTGACATCAATGACTTTGACGAGACGCACCCTGCCCCTTGGGAATGGGATTTGAAACGCTTGGTGACCAGTTTTGTCATTGCCGGTCGCGACCAAGGGATCTCGGACGAGGATTGCCAAGCTGCCGCCAGTCGATGCACGCAAAGCTATCGTGAACATCTGCGTGAATACTCGCAGATGAGTCCGCTGGAAGTTTGGTATTCGCAGCTCGACGCGGAAACCCTCATTAAACAAGCGCCCGATTCGGAAACAAAGAAGCGGCGCGAGCAACTGGCGGAACGAGCCCGCGAGCGAATCGTTGAGCAACTGTTCCCTAAGATTGTTAGCCAAGTCGGAGGACGGTATCGCTTCGTGGATCAGCCACCAATTCTCTACCATATGGCGGAAGCCGATGCCGAGGAACGCATCCTGGAAGGGCTCGATGCCTATCGCCAATCCTTACCCGATGAACGTCGCGTACTTCTGGACCGGTATCGGCTAGAGGACTTTGCCCTTAAAGCGGTGGGAATTGGCAGTGTAGGAACGCGCTGCTACATCATGCTCATGTTCTCGGAAGAGAATCATCCGCTAATACTGCAAGTTAAGGAGGCACGTAGTTCGGTCCTTGAGCCCTATACTGCCCCAAGCCGCTATGAGAATCATGGGCAGCGAGTTGTCGTCGGACAACGATTAACGCAATCCTCCAGCGATATCTTTTTGGGCTGGGTAAGGGGGCGTCTTGGCTTTGACTTTTACGTGCGACAACTGCGAGACATGAAAATGTCCGCACCCTTGGAGGGAGCTACAGCCGCACAAATTGAACTCTACTCGGAGCTCTGTGGCTGGACGTTAGCCCGCGCTCACGCCAAGTCTGGGGATGCTGCAACCATCAGCGGGTACTTGGGAAAAGGGGAGCAGTTTGACAAGGCCATGGCAACTTTCGCCATTGGTTACGCCGATCAAACCGAGCAAGATTTTGAAGCAATGGTCAAAGCGGAACGTGGGGGGCGAATTCAGGCGCTTCGTGAAGAAGAGGCATAGCGCTGTGAGTCTACCTTCCTCTTCCAAGTGCACTTTCCAATAAGACCTAGAGGATTTCCGTGATGGGAAGCGAACCGCTCGATACTCTTCCGATAGGCCTCCTGCTGATCGCAGTCATCGCACTTCTCGCAGGTGCGATGGAGGGTGGTTATCGAATCGGTCAATGGCGACATGTGCATCAGCCGGACGAAAAAGAACAGCCGGTAGTGGCCATGGTGGCCTCAATCCTAGGGCTGCTCGCGCTGGTACTTGGGTTCACCTTTAACTTGGCTGCCTCGCGCTTCGATGCGAGGCGGCAAGTGGTGCTTGAAGAAGCCAATGCGATCGGAACGGCCTACCTTCGAACACGGCTTTTGCCCGATCCACAGAAAGCAGAGACGGCGAAGCTACTGCGAGAGTACGTCGATGCCCGTCTCAAGATGGTGGAAACAGGGGACATCGCTGGAGGAATCGCTAAAGCTGAGGCCTTGCACGATCAACTTTGGGCTCAGGCAGATTCTGCGGCCCAGAAGAATTCTGGTTCAATCATGACCGGGCTTTTTATCCAATCACTTAATGATGTGATTGACATGCACGCCAAGCGGGTTCTGGTAGGCGTACGCAGTCGCATTCCCCTGGTCATCTGGATGTGCGTTTACGGTCTTTCCGCATTAGGAATGATGGCCGTTGGGTATGAGTGCGGCCTTGCCGCAACCCGGCGTTCGCCGGCCATGCTCGGATTAGTACTGGCCTTTGGGGTGGTGCTGTTCCTCATTACCGATCTCGATCGGGGGCATCAAGGGCTGTTACGTGTTGGCCAAGATGCACTCGTGGATTTGCAACGGACGATGCAGTCCCAGCAACCTTAAGGAATACCGTCAAAGCGGCCATTTGCCGAATGGCTGTTTATTTCCATTCCGATTGAGTGAGTGCCAACGGCAAGACGGGATCTTGCAGCTCTTTCATCTTGGTCAGGATGCGAGCATTCAGTTCGGATCGAACTTTTCGAACATCGGGATCGGCATCTTGGATGAGGTTGTGAGTCTCATCTGGGTCAACCGCAAGGTGATAGAGTTCGTCACGCCCTTCATTATTAAAGTCGCGGATCAGCTTCCATTGAGGAGTGCGAACCGAACGGAGATGGACCTGCGCTCCATGCTTCATCGAGTACTCGGTATAGATATCTTCCTGCCAGGGGATCGCTTCGCCTCGCAGAAGTGGGGCCATGCTTCGCCCGCGAAGTAGCGTACCCTCAGGGATGCTGGCTTTGCCAAGTTCAGCCAGTGTTGGCAACCAGTCAAGGTGAGAGACCGTGTGCGACTTTACTGTGCCGGGCTTTATCACTGCGGGCCAACGGATCACTAATGGTACGTGCAGTGAAGTATCAAACAGGTTGGGGCGCTGTCCGGCCGGGATATTCTTTGTGGGAGGGGGCCAAGTATCACGACTGGTCATTCGCTGGGCATTTCCCTTGTGGAGCAGCCCATGGTGCCCCACGTTGTAACCATGATCCGAGGTAAAAATGACCAATGTGTTGTCGGAGAGTTTTAACTCCTCCAGCGCAGCAAGGATATTGCCTAGATTGCGATCGACGGCGGCAACTGAGGCGAGGTACTCTCGCATCGTCTTTTTCACCCGCTCTATTTCGAGGCCAGGAATGTCGAGGCTGGGAACGGTCGGATCAAGATCCTTTACCTTCGCCCAATCCTCTTCGCGCACGGGCAAGTAGGCCGCATGAGGTTCACGAAAGTGAATGCTTACCGCAAAGGGCTTAGCAGAGTCGCGTTGCTTGAGCCAGGCGATTGCTTCATCAGCCACGATGTCGACAATAAACCCGGTGTGTGTGGCATTGGTACCCTCTTTTTCCAGAATGGGGTTACGCGGTGGTCGGCCGCCATCCCGAAAGCCCATAAAATGGTCGTAGCCACGTTTGGTAGGGTGCTGTTCATCGAGGTCACCGACATGCCACTTCCCAAACAGTGCCGTTGTATAACCGGCTTTTTGCAATAGCTGGGGCCAAGTGGCTATTTTTGCATCGAGGCCGACGCCGGTTTCTACCTTGGCATTGATCCAGTCGGTGATGCCTAACTCGCACCCATAGCGACTTGTCAGAATGCTGGCCCGAGCCGGACTGCAAACAGGGGTCGGCGTGAAGGCATGGGTGAACCGCACCCCTTCCTTCGCTAGGCGATCGATGTTGGGAGTGAACGCATCTTTATTGCCAGAAGCGCCATAGGCCCACGGCCCTTGATCATCGGTAATGATGAAGACGATGTTGGGGCGTGCCTCGTCGGCAAATGTAGTGGCAAACCAAGCCAAGCCAACCAGCACGAAGGTTGTGATTCTCAAAAGACGCATCGGATTACCCATTTACCAGACCCTATGACCTTATTGCCACAAATTCTGTAGCTGCTCTTTGGCTGGAACGTCTAATGGAAACTGTTTGCTAAATGCGTGGTTCTCGATCCCGGCAAACCTGCGCAAGGCCAGGTGAATGTGCTCTGGCCGTACGCGAACTCCTTGCTCTTTATCAATTTCCAACGTCGTCGGATGGATCGGTACTAGCTGCTGCTTTTCGTCGGTGGCACCGAGGACTCGATTGCCTGCAATGCCGGGGCCAAGGAACATGATCGAACCAATGGACCAGTGGTCTTTGCCGTTGCCATTATTATAAGTGGGAGTGCGCCCCATCTCACTTTGGAGAATGATGACCAACTTGTCACGGATTTGGAGTTCTTCCGCCTTGCGACAGACGTAATCGACCCCGGCAAGGAACTCGGGGATCAACTTCATTTGGTCGGCATCATTGTTATTATGGCTGTCGAATTGCCCGATCGAGAGATTTGCCGACACGCACACCCCTGCTTTGAAACCTGCTAATGCGATGTCGGCCTGCTGGGCCAGCCGTTCTTTCGCGGGCTCCTTGGGAATGAATGGGACGACACGCTGCAAGGCTTTGGAGTTCACTTGTGCCGAGTAGAGCATGCTTTGGCTACGTTCCACTCGAGGCAGTCGTGCTTCGGAAACGCGAGACTGAAACTGCTCTTCTAACGCTTGTTCAATCCGACTGGCAGCAAAGGGATCATGATAGGGAGCTCGGTCATTCCCTTCGACCGAATCGGCCTTCGCCAGCAAGTTCAGCGATTGCAGGTAGGGAACACGCGACATCGGAACAAGGTTTCCCGTGGCCGAGTAGTTCCCAAAAGTGAGGAAGGCCAGCGGTGCCTCGGCACCGTAGCAGGCCGCGACTAGAGCGGGAAATGTGGGGTACGCAAGGCTGTCGAGCTTTCCCGTAGCCATGTACCGAGCACAAGGGGAATGATTGTTGACCGAATAATCGAGGCCATTAAGCACCCGCAGTTCCGAACCATATTTCGCATAGAAATCTTCGTTGCTCATCCCTTTTTCGATATGCTTTGCCGTTGGGGCAAAACGATGCTGTCCCGCGGTGAGTATATCTCTTGCTTGGTATAGGCGATTGATCCCTTCAACCCCTTTGGGGTCCATCAGGTAGGTCGTATCCCAACCTCCCGAAGCATTAAACACCACATAAAACGGCCCAGCATATCCGGACGATTCCGCAGCGGTGGATTTGGCTGGCGCCAGAGATGACATCCCAATTGGCGCGGCAAAACCGAGGCCCGCGAGGCTACACAGTTTCAGAAAGTTGCGGCGTGACATGGTGTTGCCTATTCGTAAAGGAATTCGTGTTGCCGAAGCAGGTAGGTTACGACGGCTCGCCAAGCCCGGAGCGTGTAGTGCGGATCGTCGGTTCGAAATTCTTCGCGGCCGCCACAAAAGTAGGTTTCCCGAGGTTCAAAACGGCCTTGCGCTTTTGCATCAGCGAGGATTCCGGTAAACAGTTTGAACGTACGTTCCACCTCGGGATGATCGATTCCCCGTTCGTGCCCCAGTAAGCGTTGCTGTAACGTGACGATTGCCTGTCGAATTTTTTGGTCCGCAGCGGCTTCGCCCGGAACGACGTCAGGCTCTATCTGGGGAAATAGCAAACGCTTTTCGGGCTCGCGCCGAAAGTCCCGTGCGACATGGTAACAAGCGACATCATTGGCCATGATCCGCTGGATTGCTCCCATGGCTCCGCTAGGATCGGCATTCCGTTCGGTCACGGTGATGGAATCGATCCCTCCGTAAAGCACCTGAAAGCCTTCATTGAGCCGTCCCCAGCGTTTGCCAAAGATCGCCTCTAGCTTTCGCTCAAGTTGCTCGGGGCTAAGCAGCCTTACAATTCCCACATCGTCTAGCTCTGCCCTTCGCTGAGGATCCGCCGTGACAAGGGCCAGCCCATCGGCTTGGTAGAAGTCGCTGGCAATGATTGCCTTGAAAGCGACTTTCAGGTTGAAATGCGATTCTGTAAATCTTTGGGAAACCTCTTCGATCATCTTGCGCTGCGCTAAATAGGCACGGCGTTTGGCGCTGAACAAGGGATCTTCAATATCTTCAGGTGGCTGCAATACCTTTCGCCCCATGAGGATGTAGTAAACATGTTCGGCCATCGCGATTGGAAACCGAGGGTCTTTGACAGCTCGCTCTGCTAACCACTGAGGGGCACGCCAACGTTCGCTGGCAGGCATATCTTCCCCTTCAAAGCCAGCTTGAAACATGTCGGTATACCAACCTGCCTTACGCGGCCCCAGATGTCCTTCAAAATCATAGTCTTGAAAGACGCCCGCCACGGGATCAATCGTGCGATGGCATACCACGCAGTCGGTGGCCTCCATGGTTGGCACCTTGTACTTGGCGGATACTGCGGCGGCATCAGTGGTTCTCGGTGCCAGTTGCATGATGTCGATGCCCAAAAAGTGCTGATAGAACATCCGGGCCCGCAGACGATTGCGGTTTGTCTCCGTCGACGGATACCTCCGCAGGTAATGAAACATGCTTAAAAAGCCGGCGTGCGGATACAAGCCTGTCGCAGATTCCTGCGTGCGACCATCGCGTCCTTTGAGTGCCTTCAGCTTGGCGGGAATATATTCAAACGGATCATCGGCATTCTTAAACTCCCCTTTGATCTCTTCAAAGATGCCGTAGCCTCGCGCCGTATAGGGCGAAACCATGATGTAGTCGGCGGTAGCCAATTCCGAAAAGGGGCGGTCATGGCGAACAATGTGAGTAATCAGCTCCAGCGGTTCTCTTAGCAGTGCATCACGATAGACAGCGGCCAAGTTCCAGCGCGACTTTTGCCGCTCGGCCTCAGCAATGTGATTAAGATCGAACTTCTCCGTCCAGTTGCGAGTGTGTTCGAAATGGTCGTAAGACAGCAGCGTCTCTGCGTTGTCTTCAATTCCCACGGTCAGGAAGATGTCATTAAATCCTTCTTTCAGCCGCGTATAAAAGGCATCTTCCTGTAAGACGCGATCGAGTATCTTCTCCATCGCATCAGGTGAACCACTTTGGATCGCCTCCCTTTCCTCAGGCGTGGGCAATCGGCCGGCAAGCGAGAGCGTCACACGCCGCAAGAGTTGCTGCTGCGGAACTTTGGCAACCCCTTCAAAAAGGGAGCGTCCAGACTCTTCCGGATTGGTGTCGGCAATTTCTGGAGCTTTGCCATCCTTGTTCAGCTGCTGAACATAGCGTTCAAGTATGCGATAGGCAGTAGAGTCGGGCTTGAGAACTTGCCCACCACCATGATCCAAGTCACCGACGACCTTCCGAAGCAGGCGAACCCCCTCCCCTTCCTTGGCCGTTGCCATCGCTTGAAACGACTCGCAGTTTTTCTCGATCCACTTTCGATCCTGGCCTGGCGGCCGGGGAGCAAGTACGAAGGCGCTGTCGGCCGCATCCCCTTTGGGATTGTGGCAACGCAAACAGGTCCGCTCGCCGACCTTGGCCCAGACTTCTTCCTCAAACAGGCGGCGCGGCAACGTACAGGCTGGCATCGCTGGGGACTCTGCAGTTTCTGTTTGCCCCTGTGCCGTTCCACATAAGCCAAGTGGTGCGAACAGGCACCCTACCACGGCGAGCCAGTGGAACCACCGTCCCCGTACTTTCGCTTCAAATCTAGCAGAACGATTCATGACCATTACCCCCATCGCCTGGCCAGACAAACACGGCCCCTCACAAACAGACGCAATATTTTGACATAGATAGGTGCGCCAAACTAGCTTGCAGGTGGCGATGATGCTCATTTGCCCGGAATGGCCAAATGCGATGGAGCTAAAAGGGAGCTACGCAGCCGCCGGGGGAGAATTCGGATCTACGTCGGTTTTATCAAGTTAGAGAAACGACAATCGATAGCGATCCGAGGATGGCGGGTGTATCATCGACCAGACTTCGCCGAGTCTGCTGGAAGCTGGAGCCCTCTCATGAACCGGTTTTTACTTGTTTTAGCTGTCGTTTTGTTCGGAAGCACAGCGCTGGCGGGTGATCGAGCAGCGCGACCACCCAATGTGGTTGTCATCCTTTCCGATGACATGGGCTTTTCCGACCTTGGCTGCTATGGCGGAGAAATTTCCACGCCCCACTTGGATGCGCTGGCGGCTGGGGGACTGCGGTTCACACAGTTCTACAATGGTGCTCGGTGCTGCCCCACTCGGGCCAGCTTGCTAACCGGCCTTTATCCCCATCAGGCAGGGATCGGCCACATGATGGAAGATCACGGCCAAAAGTCGGCGGGCTATCGAGGCAATTTGAACCAAGCCTGCCGCACCATTCCCGAGATGCTGAAGCCGGCTGGGTACCGTAGCTATGCCGTTGGCAAATGGCACGTCACCCACTTCACTGGCAAAAACGGCCCCAAAGACAATTGGCCCCTCGGGCGCGGGTTTGATCGCTACTACGGCACGATCCACGGCGCAGGGAGTTTTTATGATCCCTCATCGCTCGTGCGCGATGAGACGATGATCTCTCCCTTCGCTGATCCTCAATATCAGCCCAAGACGTACTACTACACCGATGCCATCACCGACCACGCCGTTAGGTATGTTGCTGACCATGCACAATCACACGCCGAAAAGCCCTTCTTTTTGTATGTCGCCTATACGGCAGCCCATTGGCCGATGCATGCACTCCCGGAAGACATTGCCAAGTACAAAGGCAGGTACGACGGCGGGTATGAGCCCGTGCGTCAGGCGCGGCTAACCAAAGCGGCCAAGCTGGGGCTAGTGGATTTGGCACAAGGGATGGCGCCGCAAGCCGCTGACTGGAACCAAGTGGAAGACAAGGTTTGGGAAGCGGCCGGAATGGAAGTCTATGCGGCGATGGTCGATCGAATGGATCAGGGGATTGGCAAACTGGTTGCTGAACTCAAGCGGACGGGACAGCTAGACAACACGCTCATTCTATTCCTGCAAGATAACGGTGGCTGTGCCGAGCCCATGGGACGCAATGGCAACAAGGAACATCCCAATATCGTCCGGCCAGAAGGCCCAACGTTTCCTGCCATGAAGCCGGACGAGTTCGCTGCAGGGGGAAGCGTGCCCAAGCAGACGAGAGATGGCTTTCCCATCCGAATGGGCTCGCGGGTCATGCCGGGGGGACCGGATACCTACGTCGCCTATGGCCGAGGCTGGGCCAATGTGAGCAACACCCCTTTCCGCGAGTACAAGCACTGGGTTCATGAAGGGGGAATCAGCACACCCTGCATCGCTCATTGGCCTCAAGGGATTGCGGCCCGGGGAGAACTCCGTACGCAGCCAAGTCACCTGATCGATATTGCTGCGACTTGCGTCGAACTGGCTGGCGTTAGCTACCCGAAACAAGTCGGGGAGCAAACAATCACTCCGCTAGAAGGCCAGAGCCTGACGGCCGCATTTGCTAATCGTCCGCTAGACCGGCACCTGTTTTGGGAGCATGAAGGGAACCGAGCAGTTCGAGATGGTGATTGGAAACTCGTCGCCAAGGGTCCTGGATCGAAGTGGGAACTGTACAACATTGCCTCCGATCGGACGGAATCGACCGACCTAGCTGGCAAGCACCCAGAAAAGGTCCGGCAATTAGTACAAAAGTGGGAGGCATGGGCCGCAAGGGCCAACGTCCTTCCCTGGATCTGGAAACCGGCGTACACACCATCGGAAAAGTAGGAAAGCCCCTTCGTACCGTCGTCATGGCAGCGATTTTCCAAGGAAGTCGCCGCACAGCACAAGTGACGGCAGTAGCCCGACCTTTTAAAGAGTCCTTCTGTCCTAAGGCAGCAGCCAAGAAGCTGCCGGCACGCGCCGTAAGTGATTAAATAAAAAGCACTTAAAGCGGCCATCCAGCGTATTAGACGCTGCTCTTTTTTGCCTAGCGAAGGCATCGCTCCTGGTGACGGCCCGACAGCCGTGCAAGGTTTTTTTGAGCGATTGGGGGAATTCTTGGCAATCTTTGGCGGATGTCAGGGCTGAACTCGACTACTCCCCTTGAGAGCCTTTGCAGGAACCTCACGCGTTCGCCTGTAGAGGGGGGAAGCGAGTGGAGACGTTGTGACCTTCGCAGCGCCCCATCACCGCCCTTTTTTGCTCGATCGCGGTCATTCGACTGCTTGGCCCCTTCATCTCCCGGTTGCTATAGGAATTCTTATCATGTTTTCATCCTGGTTCGGAAAATTGTTTGGCAAATCGAAATCGGTAGCTCGCCAACGTGTGAATCAAGCACGTCGCTCCGCATTCTTTCACCCCAAGATGGAATCTTTGGAAGACCGGTCGATGATGGCCTTTATCGCCCCTGTCAGCTTCCCTGTGGGTAACAACCCTGCAGGTATCGCTGTAGGCGATTACAACAGTGACGGCCGATCGGACATGGCCGTTGTGAATAGCAACCTTGCCGGCAGCGTCAGCGTGCTGATGAGCAATGGAGATGGAACTTTTCAACCCAAGGTAGACTACGCCGCTGGAGCCAATTCGCTGGACGCCAGCGCCGGTGACTTCAATAGCGATGGCAAGCTCGACCTTGTCGTTGTTGGATCGGCGATCGATATTCTCCTGGGTAATGGTGATGGGACGTTTGGTGCCCCGATCGAATTTGCTGCCGCACCTAGCTCCCACTCCGTTAAAGTTGCTGACTTCAACAACGATGGCAAGTTGGATGTCGGCACCATGAACGTCAACAGCGCAAGTGTTTGGCTGGGCAATGGTGATGGCACCCTTCAAACTCGTCTTGATGCCCCCGTGGCTGGCAACAACATCAACCTAGTCGTTGGCGACTTCAACCGCGACGGCAACGTAGATATGGCTTCGTCGAGCACCAACAGCATTGGCACGGTGAACGTCATCCGCGGACGTGGCGACGGTTCGTTTGATGCCGCAATCAATTACTATGCCTTCACGGCTCCCGTTTATCTGGCCACGGGTGACTTCAACCACGATGGCTACCTCGACTTTGCTTGCCCGAACTCTTACGCCGCCACATCCATGAGCGTACTCATGAACAACGGCGATGGAACCTACTCGGCACCGCATACTTATGGCATTGCCCAGACCGGCTATGAGATTGAAGTTGCCGACTTCAACAGCGACGGAAACGATGACTTTGCCGTTCGTGGCGGTTCGCAGTATATGCTCAGCCTGGGCAAGGGGGATGGCTCGTTCTATCCTTCCGTGAACTTCCCCACACCTTCGGGCCGGTTTGAAGCGGGCACCCATGGTGATTTTAATGGCGACGGTGCTGTCGATCTCGCCTATCCAAGCGCGAGCGGCGTGACAGTCGTCACCAATGACAACGCCGATGCCCAAAGCTTGGCCGGTGCAGTTACCTTCCAAGTGACCGCTCCTGCCACGACGACCTCGGGTTCGGTACTGCCCATGACCATTACCGCAGTCGACGTGGATGGAAACCCCGTCCCTGGCTTCCGCGGCGTTGTCTATATCAGCAGCAGTGATCCTTTGGCAAGCACTGCTTCGGGCTATGCCTTCAATCCTTTGGATGCCGGCATCCCTTACGTGTTCACCGCCGCTGACGCAGGAACACACGCCTTCACCGGAGCAATTCGCCTAGTCACAGGTGGTGATCAATCCGTCAAGGTCTCAGCACCAAACATGGTCTCGGCCTCGACCACCGTCAATGTGACGGGACAAGTCATGGGACTCTCCTTCGCGGCCCCAGCCAACGCAAATGCAGGTGATACCTTTAACATCACCGTAACCGCCTTGGATTCTGCCGGCGTTGTCGCTCCTGGCTATACCAGCCGGGTACACTTCACCAGCTCAGATGCTCTGTCTGGTCTGCCAGCCGACTACACGTTCACCCCGGAAGATGCAGGGAGCCACACGTTTAGTGTCACCTTGAAATCGGCAGGGGGACAGTTCATCGGTGCCACGGAAGTCGGTGGAACGATCCGGGGTGGTGCAACTGTTAACGTTGCCGCGCTCGCTGCTTCTGGCCTGTCGCTGGCTGGAGGAGCTGGTGCCATCGGTGTGTCTCGGCCCATTACGATTGTCGCCCGTGACACCTACGGCAATGCCGCAAACAGCTATAACGGAACGGTGCACTTTACTAGCTCTGATGCGGCAGCCATCTTGCCAGCCGACGTCACCTTGGTAAATGGCGTGGCGACGGCCAACGTTACCTTCCTGACCATTGGTGTAGAAACGGTTACTGCAACCGACATTGTGACTCCTTCGATTACTGGCACGGTTTCCAGTGATGCGACGGCACCGATTGCCGCCCTATTCAATGTGACCGGCATCACAACCGCCAATGCAGGCATCGCGACCACGTTCACCGTGACTGTTCGTGACACCATTGGACAAATTGCCAGCGGTTATACGGGGACGATTTACTTCAGCAGCTCGGATGTACAAGCCGGATTACCAGCTCAGCTACACCTTTACGGCTGCTGATGCAGGCGTGCACACCTTCTCTGCAACGCTCAAGACAGCAGGCATTCAGTCAATCTCTGTTCGGGACACTACCGGTACATTGACTGGAACTGCTGCGGGTATTGTGGTCAACGCGGCCGCCTTCTCGAAGTTCCAACTTTCCGTCCCCAATGGGATGGATAGCAAGGGGCATATCCTAGTGACGGCTGGCGAAGCAATCTCGCTAACCGTCCGCCCTTCAGACGCTTTTGGAAACGCCATTGCTTCCTACAAGGGGAAAGTAAAGTTCTCCAGCACGGACACCTTGGCTGGCCTTCCAACTGACTACAACTTCACGGCGACGGATGCAGGTTCACACACCTTTACGGTCTCGCTGAAAACAGCAACGCCCAATGGAGTCGTTTACTCCTTCAGCGTAGTCGATGCCTCGAGCGCTGCAACGCTTGCGACGATTACTAACTTTGAAGTGATCAACGCGGCCGCGTCGAAGTTTGTAATCTCTGTTCCTTCGAACATTACCGCAGGCTCCCCTTTCACGCTTCGCGTGACAATCCTTGACGCCTACGGCAATCGAGTGAAGAACTACTTCGGCACGATCCACTTTGCCAATACGGCAGGAATTGCTGGCCTACCTGCAGACTACTCCTTCAACGGGGTTGATGCCGGCGACCATAGCTTCACCGTAACCCTCAGCACCACGGGCAACCAAACGTTGTCGATCCTCGACGCTTCTGACACTACGCTCAAGAGTAGTGTTACGGTAAGCGTAAAGGCCGGAACCACGGTTAGCGGTGGTGGTGGTGGTGGCGGCGGCGGAAGCGGTGGTGGAAGCGGTGGCGGTGGCGGCAAGACGAAAGTTGTCTAATACGACTTTCCTTGCAGGCAATTCGAACAGCTTACTGCGGCCGGAGTGGAGAACGTTCTTCACTCCGGCCGCTTTTCGTTGGTCGCCTGCTTAGGGTCTCCCCGAAGCCAAGACTTCTCGCCACAATAGGAGGCTTGCTATTTGCTATAGATTGAGCGAGCCGGTGTATCCCAGAAAAAAGCACCTGTGCCTTACAATATTCGGGCAACTCGTCGCACTAAAACTTCCCAGAGAGAAAAACCATGTCTTTGCAAAACCAAGTGGCCATCATCACCGGGGGCGGGACCGGCGTTGGACGGGAGACAGCGTTGGCGCTGGCCCGCCTGGGCTATCACGTGCTCGTGACTTATTCGCGGTCCCAAACCGAGGCCGAAACAACCGCGCGTGAAATCTCGGCACTTGGTGTACGCGGCTTGGCCTTTCAAGCCGACGTAGCTGACGATGCCGCCTGCCGGGCAATGGCAGCACTCGCTGTCAAGGAACTGGGCCGGATTGATGTGCTCGTCAATTGTGCGGGAACGACCGACTTTATTCCGTTCCACGACTTAGAGGCTGTAACGGATGAAGCCTGGCAGCGCCTCTATCAAGTCAATGTGGTGGGAGCGTTTCATTGTGCTCGCGCGGTTCGCCAGGCGATGCTGGCAGTTGGTGGCGGGATGATCGTCAACGTCTCCAGCGTGGCGGCACAGCTAGCGCAGGGAAGTTCGATTCCGTACTGCTGTACAAAGGCCGCTCTGGACAACCTTACCGTCTCCCTCGCTCGAACGCTGGCTCCGCAGATTCGCGTCAACGGCGTTGCCCCTGGCTTCATCGAAGGACGCTGGACCCAGGGAGGGCTGGGCGCAAAATACGAAGGGGTTAAACAAGCGTATGAGAAGACTCTACCCCTTGGGCGAGTTTGCCAGCCAAAAGACATTGCCGACGGCATTGTCAGCCTAATCACCGGCAGCAAATTAGTCACCGGCCAAACCCTCACCGTTGATGCAGGGATGATGATCCACGGCTTTCAGGTCAAGTTCGACTGATACGCTGCCAGCGTTCCAACATGCCTGATTCGCCATGATGGATTCGCTGCAATTTCTATTTTAGACCGCCTTTTAAATCACTATTGCTGAGGCTCCCAAGTCCCTTGAGCGGTCCAGCGATAGAAGCTATCGCCCTCCCATGCCAGGAGTGAAACCCAGCCATTCGTGACGAGGTTTTGCACCAACTCGTGCTTCTCAGCAATCTGTTGTATCGCAGAGCGGGAAGCATCAATCACCACCAGTAATCGCAGCGGCTCGTGTTGTAGTTTGTTGCCATCATGCACGGATTGCCAGGGAAGCCCCGTCATCAAATCGCCGCCATTGCCTTGCAGAACTCCAAATTGACCTACCACATTATGGATCACTTTGTTGCCGCTACCGAATGACGCTGGGTCGACGGAAGATGCGTAGTATTGCATGTTGATCCAATTCGCGACGACCATTGGCGCTGTCAGGATTAGTTCAAGCACTTTGCATTCTGGGTCGAGTCGATGGTCATAACTATGCATGAATGTTCGCCCATCAAGTTTCAGACCGACCGTTCGCGACCGTGGGGCGACAATGAACGCTGCATTTCCAGCAAGGCCCCATTCCGGTCTGACCTCGGCCCAGTCGCGATGGCGACGCAAAACATCTGTCGCGTCTAGTGAACCCAGTCGAGGGCACCGTTCCAGCCGACTCAGTCTTCCAGCTTCCTGCAACCAGACTTCAATCTGTGCAAGGTCATCTGCATGCGAGGCAGGGACTAAGTGGACATCGCACAAATCGATCTTATCCGTGGTCGTATTATGGACGGCGGCCAGGAACCAGGTGTCACTGGAAATCTCGATTCCCCGGGAAGCCAAGCCAATCCGCACCTCTGGGTCGTTAAGCAGTGCAGCAGCTACCCGAGCATTTGGCTGGCCGGAATGTCCACCACAGGCACCGCAATCCAATGCAGCCCGATAAGGATTATTCGTGACATCAGATGCGTGTCCACAGAGGGTCACAAACCGGGCGAAGCCACTGGTAAGACCAAGGTTCTTTAGCATTCCCTCGGCCAAGTCGATACGACGTTTGGCATCTAGGCCGCGATTTTTCCCTGCATGAATATCAGGCCCCAGATGCGGAATCAGGCGATCCGACAGGCCGTCCGCCTCGGGGGAAGCGGCCAGCGTGGTCCAATGTAACGAGTCGGTCAGCAGTTTGCCGATGTAGGGAAGCCCCAGCGATTCAACGAACGAGAAGCAAGAAGTCGCGGAGTTTTGAAACGACTTCCACAGTTTCCGAGCTCGCCGGATTCCGAGACGATTCTGTGTTACATCGTCTTCGAGGGAATCACTGATTCCTCGTACTGTTTCATGCACTTGGAAGCTCGGTTGCAGTAGCACCGGACAGTGTGGGGTTCCTTTGTCAAAACCGATGGGCACATACTCAAGCGGCATACCGAAAAATCCGGCAAACCCAAACGTCTCGATGGACTCATGAACCGACTCTAGATTTCGGCGCATGACTTCTGATCGAACGTCGATACAAAAAACCATCTGCAATCTTTTGGGACCCGATGAGCGCTGCAAGGCGGGCTGAGCAGCTGAGCTTTTGCAGGAGTTCCCGGCGATAGACCTGTTCGGCTGCTACTTGGAGGGCGTATCGCGCCAGAACATCCGTCGAGGGCCTTGGCGAAACCGTGTTACTGTCATCATTTTCAGTATCTTCGGGCCACAACAGCAATGGCCAGGCAATGCTAGGCGATTGTGCAAGGGCAACATCGTATGCCAATCGCATCGCGAGCAATCCGAGGAGGTCATCGTTCGTATCGCCAGCGATTTCCGCCTCTCGCACGCGGTACCGAATATAGGAGGCCCATCCAGCTACGGAAAACGCTTCGCAAAGCATAAACCGTCGCCAGTAGGAGGCAGGTACCTCCAGCATGACCAGAAGTTCCTTTACGGCTTCCCTTGGATTTGCTGGCAAGTTCGCGACGAATGTCCGAAAGCCATTGAGACCGAGCAAATCCATTCGTCGACTGAGCTGCGCCGCTTCGCGCCACGCAGTGTAGAGCGTGTCGCCTTTCCAAGGATTGGTCCAGGCAGCCTGTCCTTCGTCATAGTGCGAAGCGCAATGTCGAGTGATGTCGTTGATGAAGTGACTTAGCCAGGTGCTTCCGTGCTGCAGATCTACTACTTCGGCAACGGTGCGAAAACGCGTGTCGTCATTAGGCGTGGATGCCTCAGGGGAGACCAGCCATTCCTTCAGCTCAGTAACGCCAAAGGTGCTGTACCATTCTGGATATTCGGATTGGCACTGAGCATGAGCCAACTGGAGATCCGTCGCCCGAAGCCGTCCCTCGGAAAACAGCGATTGGAAGTAATCGCGAGACATCAACAAGTCGCAGTCTCGTACGCTGCGAAGGGATTGATAGGCGTTCAGGAAGCGCTGATCGGTCAATCCTAGGCAGGGATTCACAGCGACATAATCGGCAAGGGGCCACAGCGGTGGGACGACCTTGTGCACATCCTTCAGGGCCTGAGAAAGCGTTTTTTCGATTAGCCCACTGTCCCAGGTAACTTCAGTTACAGCGGCACTTTTTTCAGCAGAAGTGACAGGCATCAGAAGCTCAGACATCGCATTTGTTCCTATCTTTGCGTGCGGATCGTGAAATGGAACGCAGAACCCTGGCTATTGGACTGGCGCTGATTGCCTATAGAACCAGGCGGTGATTCGTCGCGCAGGAATATCCAAGTAGAAGCCGTTCATCGCGTGGACATAAAGGGCCCGCATCCCGTTTTGCTTGGCAAGTGTTCCCGACAGAAGCTGGAGCATGAAGACTCCGGCAAACCCCAGTGCCACCAATCCCAGCACCACGACATCGAGCATTGATGGAACGACCACATGATGGGATGTGGAACTCGCCACCAAGCGATCTTTCGCCAGATACGCAACGGAGTACGCAGTCGCAACCAGGACTGCATAGCCAACGCTGCGGAACGCAAGCCGCAAAGAGCCGGTCGCAAGACCGTTCCATACGAGCTGGAGGAGAGCCAGCGTCATGATGAAGGCGAGTACAAGTCCGCCTGGCTTTTTGCTAATGTCAATTCCTACCGTTTGAAACGTTCCCCAAACGATGCCTGTTGCGATGGTAACCGCTCCAGCAAACGCCAAAGCGCTACGTCCGGTTGACCATGTCGGCATTACAGGAGCTTTCATTCTCGCGGCAGCGTCTAACGCGCTACCGCTACTGAGAAAGGCGTGTGCCTTATAGGCGGAGTGAGCCACGATGTGTAGAAGTGCCGCCGAAAATGCCCCCAATCCACACTGGAGCATCATGAACCCCATCTGCGCAATCGTGGAATAGGCCAGCGATCGTTTGACGCTTGTCTGGGTTAGCATGACGACGCTTCCCAGTAGCGCCGTGATCGCTCCCATCACCGCTAGTAGATCAAGTGCAATCGGCGATAGCGACACAAGGGGACTAAGCCGAATCACCAAGAACCCACCAGCATTGATCACCCCGGCGTGCATCAAGGCCGACACCGGCGTTGGAGTCTCCATCGTGTCTGGTAGCCAGCTATGGAATGGAAACTGCGCCGACTTCGTCATAGCGCCAAGCACAAACAGAATGCCAATCATTGCGGTGGACCAATCTCCAGGCTTGGTCCCGGCATGAATCGCGTCTGCTGCCGCAAAGACCTCTGTGTATTCCGTAGTCCCGAAGCAGCGAAAGGTTAAAACCAGGGCCGCGATGAGCATTGCATCCCCAAGGCGGCTGATGAGGAATTTTTTGCGGGCTGCCCAAACCGCCCAGGTTCGGTTGGGATAATACAGAAGAAGCTGATGCAGCCCAAAGCTGGTTAGCATCCAAGCGGCAGTGAACATCACCAGATTGCAGCACATCACCAGCAACAGCGTTGAGCCCAGGGTGAAAGACATCCAGCGAAAGAAACGCCCCTGGCCAGGATCGCCAAGCAGATATCGCATTGAAAAACGGGCGATAATCCATCCAATGAAGCTGATGAGGGTCGACATCACGACTGAGACTGCGTCTACATGGATGCCTAAACTGAATGGAACAGGCGACGACCAGCGGTAAAATACGGAATCAATCGGTCCGGCAGTCATCACTTGGACGGCTGCCGCAAGCGAAACCAGGAGCGACACGCCAGCCAAGATCGTCGTCACCCCGCCAAACAGGTGTGCCGCTCCATTTGCTCGGCGACTCGGAATCAGGCCGAGAGCAAGCAAAACTAGAGGTGGGGCGACGAGAAGGCCTGGGGGAAGCCAATTCATGAGGTTCTCCTGCGACGAAAGGCACTAGATGCGACAAACATGTACCGAACTATAATACGCGACATTAATGTCGTCAATTGCACGTCGCATATATTCGGCGTTTTTCTTGCAAGAACTTCAATCCGTCTAGAAAGCGATTCGCGTATTTGGATTCGCTATTTCCATTTCGCCTTTTGCCGGCTAAAATTGGGGGTTCTGTCCCGCAGCCCCCAGCGATTCTGCCAGTAGCCGAGAGGCCGCCATGAAACCTACCTCCGATCGATCCAAGGTTCCTTCCCGGAAATCGGCGAGCGCTGCCGGCCTACCGAATGCATCGCGATCGAAGGAGCGGTCCTCTCCTAAATTGCCACCAGCGGCACCGACCAAAGAACTGGCTGGTTTGCAGTGGACGTTCCTGACAAACCACTCGCACGTACTCGTCCTACTCTCGCGCAACCCGTCGTTGGTGCTCCGCGAAGTCGCGCTGCAGGTAGGAATCACCGAGCGGGCCGTCCAACGGATTATCGCCGACCTTGAGGCAGGCGGAGTTATTGAACGTGAGAAGGTTGGGCGCCAGAACCACTATCGAATTTGGTCCAATCAGTCCCTTCGGCATCCTATCGAATCGCACCGGACCATTGGTGAGCTTCTGACTTTGATCAACAGCTCTGACAAGTAGTTTCACCGGCACGGGATTGACTAGTTAACCTCCGCCCATACCTTCGGGCTTGTGGTCCGAATCATGCGACACCACTCCAACATCAACCAGTTCGCAAATTGACCGCACGATCATCGCTTCTTCATCCGTGCGCATCACGCGAACCGTCACTCGGCTAGAATCCCGGGAAATCACTGCAGCATGTGCCGCATTGTGAGCCGGATCTAGCTCGATCCCCAAATAGTCCAGCCCCAAGCAAATCCGCTCGCGCACAGCGGCAGCGTTCTCGCCAATCCCGCCCGCAAAGACCAAGGTATCAAGGCCCCCAAGCGCCGCAACAAAAGCCCCCAGCCATTTTTTGGCCTGATAGCAAAACAGCGCCACCGCCTCAGCCGCCCGCACATCTTCACCTTCTCGCGCCAGCAAGTCACGCATGTCGGAACTGGTCTGTGATACTCCCAAAAGTCCCGACTCTCGACTAAACAGCTGGTCGAGCTGCGCCATGGTCAACTGCTCACTGCGCGCCAAGTACGTTACCAGCCCTGGATCAAGGTCCCCGGAGCGTGTGCTCATCACGAGGCCGGCCGCTGGGGTGAATGCCATCGTCGTGTCGATGCTTCGCCCCTCATGAACGGCCGCCATGCTCGCCCCATTACCCAAATGGGCCAGGATGATTCGCCCACGGGCTGCGGTCGCCCCTGCCACACGCTCTAGTTCCTGCATCAGATAGGCATACGACAATCCATGAAAACCATACCTCTGAACTCCTTGCGCTTCGAAGCGGCGTGGGATCGGCAACAACTTGGCCACACGGGGCATCGTGCTGTGAAAGGCGGTGTCAAAGCAAGCGACTTGCGGCACCGTGGGAAATCGGGACGTGACTGCTTCCATCAAGGCAATCTGAAACGGAAGGTGCTGAGGGTTCAAAGGGAGTATGCGGCGCAGCTCCCTCAGCATCGCTTCATCCACTAGCTGGGGCGCAAAATAGTGAGGCCCACCATGCACAACCCGATGGCCCACCGCACCAAACTCGGTAACGCCCGTCTCGCAGGCTAAACGATCTAGCACCGCCTCAAGCCCAGTGCGGTGATCGGGGGCAGAAATCGTTGTACGGCAAGACGAACCTGCTAGGCCTCGAAAGGTGAAGATCGACTCTGCTGCCCCAACACGATCGATGTTTCCCGAGGCCACCAGCACGGCCGGGGAGTCGGCACGATAGAGGGCGAACTTCAGGCTGGATGAGCCACCATTGAGCACCAACAGCGATACCTCATTCCCCTGGGGTTCTCTGGGTGTTTGCACAGCAGAATTCGGCATCGATCAAAAATCCTCTTCGCGGTGGCGATTTCTCATCCGTCGCAGAAGATTCTAGTCGAATGTCTGGTCACTTTCATTCCCAGGTGAGGGAATGCCTATCTGGCTGATTCAGAGCACGTCAGGCCGTACAATGTAGGCGATCGATATTGTTCCCGATGGATACACTCTATCCGGTCAACTGAGCGTCTCTCCCTACCTACTCACAAGTGACCCTAATTATGCTCTTAAAATCTCCCTTCCTTTCTGCCTGTGCCGGCGGCCTGTTGTCGCTGGCCATCGTGGGAAGTTGTTCCCCGCGGGCCTTCTCTCAAGAGAGCCGCGCTACAAAGCTTGGCCCTGAAGAGAATGGCAACTTCATCGTTGGCCCCAACTACAAGATCGATCCCGACCTTACCGACCGTGGCAACCCCAAGGGGAAGAACTTCACGTTCTCTATGCCACTGGCGAACAGCAAGATCTTCCGTGGCGATGACACCACGCTTGACCCTAAAAAGCCGGTTCGTAAAGAGCGCAAGATCTTTGTGTATGTTCCCGCCGCCTATCAAGATGGCACCAAGGCACCCCTACTGGTAACGCTCGATGGCCCTAGCCAACTGCACCTGGTGCGAAACGCACTGGACAACCTGACGATTTCCAAAGATCCCAAGCGCAAGTTGCCAGCCTTCATCGTGATTGCCGTAGAAAACGGCGGCGACGATAGCAAAGGTAGCCAACGCGGCCTCGAGTACGACACCATGTCTGACCGCTTTGCTCGCTTCATCAATGATGAGGTGCTACCAGCCGTACTGACCAATCCCGAAATCAAAGCGGCCTATCCCAAGATCGCCTTCACGGAAGATCCTTGGGGCAAAGCCACGATGGGATGCAGTTCTGGCGGCGCTGCTGCGCTAGCCATGGGCTGGTTTCGCCCTGACCTGTTTCGCCGCCTCATCACCTACTCCGGCACGTTTGTCGATCAGCAAGATGATGATGCCCCCGAGGAAACCAAGTACCCACTGGGTGCCTGGGAATATCACTCCAGCATGAAGCTGATTGAAAACAGCGAAAAGAAGCCGCTTCGAATTTTTACGCACGTTGCCGAGAACGATAACCGTGCCAAAGATCCCGAGGAAACGTATCACAACTGGGTGATGGCCAACGAACGGACCGCAGCGGCCCTCAAGGCCAAGGGCTATGACTATCGTTACGTTTTCAGCCGTGCGTCAGGACATTGTGACGGCAAGGTGTTTGAACAGACCCTGGCCGACACCCTTGTTTGGATGTGGCACGGCTACGAAACCAAATAAGCAAGCGCATTCATTCGTACCGCGCTGGCAGAGAGACATGCCTGCCAGCGCAAAAAGGCCCTATGCATGGCACACGCTACTAGGTTGGTCAGCAGGACCTGAAGAAAAAGCAGCCCGAAGTAACCTGAAAATCGTCGTTCCGTCCCAACTGCGGCTCGACCTTTAAACCGTTCTCAAAATGCGGCAAATGCGTCGGCCGCAAATGCTATTCCCACCGCTTTCTAAAAAGCGCGTAAGTCGTTTGCTGCCAATAGGATGCTCTCCTTTTGGCCGGATGTGCACCTGGGACAGTCATCTTGCCGACCCACGAGGTGATTCCAATGACGTTGAACATGGGCTAAAAATCCCCAAAGGGCCCTGCCATTGGCATGACTGACTCGGTGATTCCCATGGCCTGCCCACCCGGAAATGGCCTCATGGCGGGGCTTGTTTTGCAGCGTCAGCTTTTCGTGGCACATGACTTGCTTTGGATTGATGCGATTCTCGTCAATCCTTTCCGGAGCATTGTAATGAAAGTCGCCTCTCTTCCTCGAACTCTTTCGGGACCCAGCGCTACCTTGTGTCCCGAAAGACTTGGCGGCAATGCCTTAGCAGACCTGCGATCTTCGGCAATCCAATCTCTCGAAGCTAATCCGATTTTTCGCGGACGAATGGCACTAGGTGCGATACAGATCGAATCCAACGGTGACACGTTAGTCTTAACGGGTAAGGTTCCGTCGTATTACTTAAAGCAGCTTTTGCAGGAATCTGTGCGGCATTTGAAAGGCGTCAGACACATCGACAACCAAGTGGTAGTGTTAAATCCTGGCGATTAGTTCGCTAAACGCGAGGTGTGCGGGAACTGCGCAGCGTCACATTAAGGTGTGCGATAACGCACGATATTGGCTCCGTTTTTATGAGACAGCCCACGCTGGTATCACGTGGCTGAAGATCTTGCCGCTTGGCTTGAAGTTTCCACTAGGCGTTCTTGTCTTATGTGCTCAAAAGTGAAGCGGTGGCAACTTCTGAAGGAGCGAGACGTGACCGAAGGAACGAGGACAAGGATCGTGATCTCCATTTTTGTGGACCGATCGAAACAGCAGTGGGTGGTGCGCGATCGAGAGGGCAACCTGTGGATCGTGCCGACAACAGAAAACCCTTGGGAGCATCGTCAGCCATTCTATCCCACGGAAGAGACAGCGCTGGAGCCGGTTCCTGGGCATTACAAAAACATGCTTGGCTTACCCTCTTAATAAATGATGAAGGTGTAACGTGACAGCTGAACAAGAACGACTTGCGGCAACCCAAGAGCAGAACATTCCTTGGAAGAAATGGGGGCCATACCTCAGCGAGCGGCAGTGGGGAACTGTGCGCGAGGACTACAGTGAGGGAGGGAATGCCTGGGATTACTTTACTCACGACCAAGCTCGCTCGCGTGCCTATCGGTGGGGTGAAGATGGCTTGGCAGGCATCTCTGATGATCAGCAGAGGCTTTGTTTTGCGATTGCTCTGTGGAATGGAAAGGATGCAATCCTCAAGGAGTGCGCGTTCGGCCTGACGAATAGTGAAAGCAATCACGGCGAAGATGTCAAAGAGTATTACTTCTACCTCGACAGCACGCCAACCCACTCGTACATGAAGTACCTCTACAAGTACCCACAAGCAGCGTACCCCTACGAAGATCTCGTCAACACGAGTCGCCGGCGAAGTCGCGCTGAGTTTGAATACGAGCTACTCGATACGGGCGTATTCAACGAGGATCGATACTGGGATGTGTTCGTGGAGTATGCCAAGGATTCGGCAGAAGACATTTTGATCCAGATCACCGTCCACAATCGCGGCCCTGACTCAGCCGAGCTGCACGTCATTCCCACACTATGGTTCCGCAATCAATGGTCTTGGCAAGATACCACTGAGCGTCCCAACCTTCAGCGGCTGGGCAATATCATCAAGGGGGTCGATTCCAAATTGGGTGAGCGGTTCCTTTACTGTGAGGGCGATTCGAACCTACTCTTCACAGAAAACGAGACCAATACTCAGCGGATCTTCGGCGTCCCCAACCGCATTCCTTACGTGAAGGATGGCATTAACAATTACGTCGTTCATGGCCAGCATGAGTTGGTAAATCCCGCAGAGCAAGGAACCAAAGCGGCTGCGCACTATCGGCTAACCGTGCCATCCGGCCAATCCTCCACGATTCGGCTTCGCCTCAGCGACATCGCTCCTGCTGCTTCCGAAGGCAAGAATGGCAAGGGGGCAAATCCCTTTTCCAATTTTGAAAATGTACTTCAGGCTCGCCGGAAGGAAGCCGACGAATTCTACGCAACGGTGATTCCTCGTTCTTTGAATGCTGACCAAGCCAATGTCATGCGTCAAGCACTCGCGGGCATGCTGTGGAGCAAGCAGTTTTATCATTACGACGTTGATAAGTGGCTTGAAGAGCGAGGCTCCGATCCGTTCAAAGAAAACCGCAAGGCAGCACCCCGTAATGAACACTGGCACCACATGTACAATGGAGACATCATCTCCATGCCAGACAAGTGGGAATATCCGTGGTACGCGGCGTGGGATTTGGCATTTCACGTTATCGCTCTGACACTGGTCGACCCAGACTTCGGCAAGCAGCAACTGAAACTGATGCTGCGGGAGCGCTACATGCACCCCAACGGCCAGATGCCAGCCTACGAGTGGAACTTCGGCGATGTTAATCCACCGGTGCATGCGTGGTCTGCCATTTTTACCTACCGCCTGGAGAAAGCGCAAAAGGGGGAAGGTGACCGAGATTGGCTCAAGAGCTGTTTCCAGAAGCTACTTCTGAACTTTACCTGGTGGCTCAATCGCAAAGACCCCATGGGCCGAAACGTGTTCGAAGGGGGATTCCTAGGGCTCGACAACATCGGGGTGTTCGACCGCAGCGCACCGCTGCCAACCGGTGGACACCTCGAGCAGGCCGATGGAACAGCCTGGATGGCTCTTTTCAGCCAGAACATGCTAGAAATCGCTGTTGAACTGGCCATAACGGATCCCGAATACGGGGAGATGGCAACGAAGTTCACCGAACACTACCTGTGGATCGCTTCCTCGATGACGCACCTGGGGGGCGGCACGGGAATGTGGGACGAAGAGGATGGATTCTTTTACGATGTCCTTCGCCTTCCGAATGGAGAGACGAAACGGCTGAAGGTTCGGTCGATGGTAGGCCTCTTGCCACTATGCGCCGCCACCGTGTACGACGGTGAGCTGATCAAAAAATACCCCGAATTCGCCGAGCGGATGCGTTTCTTCCTCGGCTCTCGTCCCGAAATGCTTGCACAGATCCATGATCCCAACAAGCTTGGTGTTCATGGTCGCAGGCTCGCGTCGATCCTCGACGAAACCAAGCTTCGCCGAGTGCTGGCAAAGATGCTCGACGAGAAAGAGTTTCTCAGCGAGTTCGGCATTCGCGCGCTATCACGGTATCACGCTGACCATCCATACATTACTCAGGTCGGTGGTCAAGAATTTCGCGTCGACTATTTACCGGCGGAGTCGAACACCGGCATGTTTGGAGGTAATTCCAACTGGCGTGGTCCCATTTGGATACCGGTCAACGCACTAATTATTCGCTCCCTGCTGCAATACCACTCTTACTATGGCAATGAATTCACTGTGGAATGCCCTACAGGCTCTGGCATACAGATGAACTTGTATCAAGTTGCCGAAGAGATCTCGCGTCGACTAGCCAACATCTTCCTCAAAGACAAGAACGGATTGCGCCCTGTCTATGGCGGAACCCAGAAGTTTCAGCACGACCCGCACTGGAACAATTACCTGCAGTTTTTTGAGTACTTCCATGGCGACAACGGGGCTGGACTGGGGGCGAGCCATCAGACCGGATGGACCGGTGTCGTCGCCAGAACGATGCATCTGTTCGCAACGATGAATGCGGAAGCGGGCCTAAAAGGGGGCAAGAGTTCGTATTTTGAAGAACAAGCCGCATCGACGGCCGCAGCTGCCACGGAAATTCGTTAATCCAATACATCACCGAAATCAAAACCCATGAGCACTTCCCGCTATCCCTTGCTCTTTCAGATCAATACCCGCGTCTGGTTGACAGAACTCTCGCGGTCACTTGGACGGCCCGTTACGCTCGACGATATTCCCGACGCCGATCTCGATCACCTAGCCGAAAAGGGATTCGAGTGGATTTGGTTGCTCAGCGTTTGGCAGACCGGTCCGGGGGCACAGCAAGTCTCACGCACCAATGCCGAGTGGCGCCACGAATTCCAAGAGACACTACCAGACTTACGCGAGGAGGATATCGCTGGCTCGGGCTTCGCGATCACTTCCTATACAGTACATAAGGACCTTGGCGGCGACGAAGCACTGGCCCGAATTCGCGAACGGCTCCGCAAGCGTGGACTCAGACTGATGCTTGACTTCGTGCCCAATCACATGGGGCTCGATCATCCCTGGATCGATGAGCACCCGGACTATTTCATCAAGGGAACGGAACTCGACCTGTCGCGTACTCCGCAGAATTATACCTGGGTCAAATGCAAGAGCGGCAACCTTGTGCTTGCACACGGACGCGACCCCTACTTTCCCGGCTGGCCTGATACCCTGCAGCTCAATTACGCGAACCCTGCTACCCAGGAAGCAATGATCGGCGAACTAACACGGATTGCCGGTCAATGCGATGGTGTTCGCTGCGACATGGCGATGCTGGTTTTGCCAGACGTTTTCGAACGCACCTGGGGCCAGCGTGCGCCACTCTTTTGGCCAACGGCAACCCAACGTGTGCGAGAGCGAGTTCCCGGCTTCCTCTTCATGGCTGAGGTTTACTGGGACCTCGAATGGACGCTCCAACAACAGGGCTTTGACTACGCTTACGACAAGCGACTTTACGATCGCCTCCGAGAAGGCCATGCACGGCCCGTACGCGAGCATTTTCACGCCGGCTTCGACTACCAAGACAAGCTTGCCCGCTTCCTGGAAAACCACGATGAACCGCGAGCAGCGGCGACGTTTTCTTCGGAAATACATCAGGCGGCGGCCGTCATCACATTCCTGTCGCCTGGCCTGCGATTCTTCCATCAGGGACAGTTCGAGGGGAAAACGAAACGAATCTCGCCCCATCTTGTCCGAGGCCCACAGGAGCCCCCTGATGAAACCTTGAAACAGTTTTACGATCGCCTGCTTGCGGTGCTTCAACAGCCCGTCGTCCGCAACGGTCAATGGCAATTACTTGAATGCACTCCAGGTTGGGAGGGAAATTGGACGAATGACTGCTTCTTGGTTTTTGCTTGGCAAAGCACGCACGGAGAAGCTCTCGTCGTCGCCGTGAACTATTCGCCTCATCAGAGTCAATGCCATGTTCGGTTGCCGTTCGCGAACCTCGCCGGCAATCTATGGCAATTGCAGGATCAACTCCGCCAAGCTAGCTACGATTGGAATGGCGACGATCTACTGGGGCGCGGGCTGTACCTAGACATGGCTCCTTGGCAGGCCTCAGTGTTCTCTCTAGTGAAGCGCGGCTAATACGCACAATAATTTACGATGCTCTTGGCGTTGCTGGAAACGATGGGCAGTTTATACATGCCCCGCACGGATTGCATGAGGATGCGATGATCGCAATGTCGACAGAACCTGTGCCTCCTCCATCGCCACCGCCGGTTGTCGCCATTAGCGGAATGATCTTTTCCGGGCTGTTTATCATCAGCCTGGTGATCCTCCGAGTCGCTGTTCCGGCGGATCCTGCGGACCCTGGCGTTTGGCTAACCGATCCGGTGTCTCGGAAGTGGATCAGCCTTGCACTGAACCTGTTTCCATTCTCTGGACTTGCGTTCCTCTATTTTATGGGAGTGTTACGCAATCGCATCGGCGAACTCGAAGATCGATTCTTTGCGACCGTCTTTCTAGGAAGTGGTTTGTTATTTGTTGCGATGCTATTCACTTGCGGCGCCATCTCGCAGGGCTTGTTGGGTGTTTTCGGCACTGGAGGGCCGCCTCCGGGAGGAAGTGAAACTTATGCCGTGGGAAGGCGAATTGTATATACACTGTTGACAACCTTCGGACTGAAAATGGCGGCGGTGTTCATGCTCGTCACATCAATAATCGGCTACCGCACGGCCGTACTGTCACGATGGGTAACGTTCATCGGCTTCGCGGTTGCTCTGGTATTCCTCTTGGCAGTCACCGCCATTCCCTGGCTCGCCATACTGTTTCCGAGCTGGGTACTGCTCGTGAGCTTGTGGATTCTCATTGCCGACCTACGCCAATCGCGAAAAGAAACACGCCCTGAGGAAAAGTAAAGCCGAGCTTGATAGCGCCACTCCTAATGCCGAAGGATCGGGATATCAGCCTAGGCATGTGGCACGCCAAACTCTCCGATCAGTGGATGTTCCAAATCCACAAAATCCTGCCATTTCATGCGAATCGCCTCACTATGGCGATTGCCTTCGAACGTGATCTCGTCACAGCACGATAGCGACTTATCTACCAGCGTCAGCATCCGATGCATCGTTCCAAACGGTGGCACAGCCCCCAATTCGCTGTCCGGACAATGTTCTGCCAACTGCGATTCCGTTGCCAGCTCTACGGCAGCACCTCCTAGCATTTGACTGACACGCTTCACGTCAACTTGGTGCGTCGCTGGCAGCAGTGCGACGGCGAATCGAAACCCATGGTCCAGTCGCAGCACAACCGTCTTGCCGACTTTGCAACCAGGAACATGCACGGCCGCAGCCATGTGCTGGGCGTCAAAAGTCTCTGGATGTTGCAGCAATTCAAAGGGCTTGCCGTGCTGCTTCAGGTAATCTTGTACGTTCATCACACACCTACAGTCGTTTATCGTTTTGGCAAGTTGGGAAGTCTAAGGGAAGGGTGGTCGCAAACCACGATCTGCCCTCTGCAAGCTGCATAGGGGCATTTTTCATCGAGGAACGCACCCTCTTCTTTACGCAACTTATATGCCAAACAGCAGCGTCTCTTAACCGATGTCAGCCGTACGCAATTTGGAATCCCCATGAACTTCCTGGCGTGCGAAATCGCGCAGCACGGACACAGACGGTGTGCGGTTATGGAACTTTTTCCGGCACCGATTGCGGCCGATTCACCTTAGGGGCGAATTAGCGCGGGGAAAGAGAATGTCCCCGGCAGCCCACAAGTGTGTAAGCCGCAAGACGCCGACTCGGCATAAGCTCCTGGCCTGCCACGTGCTCTGCCATCGCCAAGGTGATCGCTGTGGCTGAGTTCACCATCAAACACTACTGGGGGATTTCTATGGCAGGCAAAGTGGTCGCCCCCTGTTTCGTTTCTAAAGCCCAAGGGTCGCAGAATCTAAAGCACGGGCGTATGGGCTACGTCCCTTCATCCTGTCGCTTCTTGATCGCTGTTCTTTCCTCTTCGCCCCAAGACCGATGCCGGTCGAGCAATCGTTTTAGATTCCGATCTTGGTAGTATTCATAGGGTGTGACCTCGTTTCCTCTCCCCTGAACTTCATGTGGACTCTCCGGAGGAAAGCCGACACTTTGCCAGAATTCGGTCAACGCTATTGGTCCGTTGAGCGCCGGGTGCCACTGCTTGCTTGTCTAGCAGTGCAATCACAGCCTGGGCTTACCTGCCAGCAACGGAACATCAGTCCGTGAACGTGCCCTACTTCATGATTGTGCTTGATCGTCTTGTGATGAGCCGTAACCATACCGTCACAGAATCCTCATCACCGCCCGCTGGAAACCTTCACACTGCTGGACAAGCCAGCAGTGGCACTCGGTGAGTTGTCACTCGATACGAACACTACGCTTTTCTCTTCCTTGCTTTTGCTAGAATCGCTTGCTTATTGATCGTCCTCAGAAGGTTTTGAAATTGCCTCTAGACTGCTATGTCAATTCCTGAAGATGCCTATTGTTCAGCCTGCTGGACGGAATCAACTATCAGGCGGATATTAAGCCTCTTTCCAATCTCCTTCCATCTCGAAAAAATGAAATCGACTTCTTCGGCGTTTTCCGTTGACGTCGTGACGTTCTTGTTTAGTCGTTCAAGGACATGTGGAGGATCGAAAAGTATGTGAATAGAGTCAGCAAAGATCTTTTCCTGACAAGTTGAAAATGCATATAGCCAATGCGCCTGCATCAATAAGTTCTCTAAGGCGCACATATGACCTGTAAAATCAGTTGGACATGTATATATCTCGTTAATCTGTTTTACTATCTGATTAATTATCTGCACATTTGATTTCATAGGATCAAATACCTTTTTTCATGCTTTTGCTAATCTGGAAGTCCAGGAGTGCTGCAACCGCAAGCAGTTCTAGCTGCGTAAAGTACTTTCAGTCGTTCGTGTTTGCCCGCATTATCAGGGCTGTTCGCATACGCCTTTATGCAAGATTCAAGTGTTCCCCTCACGTATGTCTTACACATTGAGCGACGTCACGTGGTTCTAGGAACTGATCTCCTGGCAAAGTATCAGCGAGAGCACCCCCGGGCAGTGTAAGCATGGTCGCTATTATTGATGCTCGTATTGTAAGATAGCGCACGGGAACGTGTCACGCTAGATTTGGCCGATGAATGGATGGGCCGTGAGGTGCTGCAGCAGGTTGGATATTGTCCCGTGTCGCTGCCCAGAGTGGTCGCTCTCCGCAGAGCGTTGCGAGAAACATCATGCGGGCCTAACAAATAGATTTTACTCCGCCACATTCCGCGGCTCAAAACGCAACGGGTTCCATCAGGAGCGCATCGCTGATAGAACGCCCGCCGTCGCCCGTACCCATGCTGGCCTCCTGCTGCAATTTCAGGGTAAAGCTGTTAACCTGATGTGGGTATTGCGAGCCCCTTATTAATTCTGTGCCACTTTAAGCGTGCCATGAGCGACGACGAGCAAATCCTGGCTGAGCGCGTTCGAGCCCACGAAGTGGCGGCTCTGGCTGACTATTTGAATCTCAAACGGAAGCCACTCTCGGCGTACATCCAAAAAGAACTGGGCGTCGCCCTGCAACGCAAGGTCGAAGTTGACGACATTTTCCAGGAAGTGAGCGTTGAAGCGGTTCGCACGCTGCCCGAGGCGAACTTCGACCATCGCGAGGTCTTTTCGTGGCTTTGTCAGCTGGCCGAGCGGCGAATCATTGACGCCCATCGTCATCATTTTGGTGCCCAGAAGCGGGACGCGGGACGCGAAGTGGCGCTGGGCACCCCTGGGGGCGATGATGCTCCCCATGCCGCCATGATCGACCTTCTTGTGGTCTCCATGACTACCGCAACGGAAGCTCTTTCGCGTAACCAAAAGGAGCTGCACCTGCTGGCCGCACTCGAAAAGCTCCCGGGGGAGCAGCGAGACGCCCTGCGAATGCGCTATGTCGATGGCCTCCCCTCAAAAGAAATCGCGGCCAAACTCGGCAAGACCGATGGTGCAATCCGCGTCCTTCTGACTCGCTCGCTAGCGCAGTTGCAGAAGCTTCTTAGCCCGGAAGATGCACCACGATAAGCCCTGCCGGCGACGTCGCGTCAAGCAAAAAGCAACGTTTTATTACCCCCGTCTGCGATTTTCTAATTCGGGGGAATCCGCTGAAAAGTGGCCGGTTTCTGCCAAAAACAATATTTTGGCATTTCGGGTGTAACAAATCGGGACGCTTCACGCCTGGGCTAAGTATGGAAGGAACGGCAATGGTCGCCGAGATCTTCCCAGACCCATCCCCCAGAAACCGAGGTGTCCCATGTTGAAGATCCTGAAGAATGTGAAAAGCAAAGTTGTTGTTCTCTTGGTTGCCGGAGCTCTAGCTCCCCAAGCTGCCTTCGCTGGCCACGGTGGCGGTCATGGAGGCGGGAACGGTGGTGGACATGGCGGTGGGAACGGTGGTGGACATGGCGGTGGGAACGGCGGCGGCCACGGTGGCGGACAGCAGCACATCCCACAAATGCAGAACATGCAACAGGTTCAGCGGTTTGCACCCTCCAACGGTCCTGTCATTGCCGCGAAGAATGGGAACACCGGTTTTACGGGGATTGGCCTTCCTAGCCCCCAACAAAAGCATATGGGTGGCCAGATGATGTCGCTAACCGTTCCCAAGAACTCGCTCCCCAATCAGTCCATGAGTCTGACTCAGACGAATAATCTCAAGCACCTGAATTTGTCTTCGGCTTCGATCCCACAAGAAAAGTTGCATCCATTCCCTGGTTTGCCTACCAACTTCGATCCGGTCAAAAAGAACATCGGTCATCCAGCGAGCGACTTGATCAAATTGAAGTCCCCGATCGGGTCCCTACCAAACTTTCCCGCCAACCCAGTTGGACCCATTGGTCCTGTCAAGCCTCCAGTTGGGCCGATTGGCCCTGTCGGTCCTATCAATCCAGTTCCTCCAGTAACGCCTCCAGTGACACCTCCGATGACGCCTCCTACCGCTCCTACGACACCAACCTCGCCTGGTTGCGGCTTGCCTTGGCTCTTCCCCGTCGGGCTTGGTGGATACGGAAATAGCTACAGCAATTGCTATGGGAATGGATACGGCAATGGTGGTTATTATTCGAGTGGCTACTGTGCACCCGTGGTGGCACCTGCTCCTGTGGTGATTCCTAACAATGCAGTTGCCCCTGTGAATTATGTTGCCGCAGCTGGAAGCGTCGATTTGGTGCTCGAAGACATTCATCTGCTGGAGCCTGCCACGTTAGTCGCCGGCCCTGCCTATCGGGTGAAGTTCCGCAATCAAGGCCTTGCTACTGCCGGGGCATTTCGAGTCGGGGTCATTGCCGCCTTGGAAGGTAAGATGACCGATTCCCATGCTGTGGTCGATGTCTTGGGCCTGGAAGCTGGCCAGTCGGTAGAAATCGCCCTCCGTCTACCTCAGTCCGCCATGCAGTTGGTCTCGGCCAACGGCCAAGTGACTGCCTTCGATACACTGGCGGTGATGGTTGATGTTGACGGAATCGTCAATGAAAGTGACAAGGCCAACAATGGAGCTGCCATCGCTCGCAGCTCACTGGAGGCTGCTCGATAGTGAACTCCCCACCTCCAAGGCTCATCGAGTCCCAAACTGCACCGCAACGTCGGCTGGCCACCTGAGGCTAGACGACGTTGTGGTTTTTTTTTTGCGCTCAGCGGGAACCAGTTCGCCCCAGTCCCCCTGGCGGTGTTATACTAAGGCCGATGAATTATCGGGGCCTAACACTCTACAGGCGAAGGGGTGTCTTCAACGGGATCGGAGTGAATGACAATGATCGGCAGCGGCGAACAAGTGGCCGGCGTCGATTCCACCGTTGTTTGGCAACGACTTTCCGAGCAACTGGATGCTTTCATCGCGGCCTGGGAAACGGGTTTGCCGCCTAATCTCCATGAATTTGTCCCGGCCGCTCCTCCGGCGCTGCGGCACTTGACCCTCCTAGAAATCATCAAGGTCGATCTGGAATACCGCTGGAAAGAGCAGCGCTGGAACAAGACGATCGAGCAGTACGTCGCCGACTTTCCCGAGCTCGCCCCAACTGCCGGGCCTCCCTGCGACATCATTTACGAGGAATACCACATCCGTCGTACGTTAGGCGAGTCTGTCTCACTCAACGACTATTGCAGCCGATTTCCCAGCAGAGCCGATGAGCTGCGCCGGCTGATGCCCCCCGACGGCGGAACCCAAACCAGTTCCTTATTAACGGGAAGTGTACGAGCGCCTGTATTTGCGGCAGGCCAACGCGTTGACGATTTCGAACTGCTGGCCACGCTTGGCAAGGGCGCTTTTGCGACGGTCTTTTTGGCCCGCCAGATGTCGCTGCAACGGATGGTGGCATTAAAAATCTCGCGGGATCGCGGGTTCGAGCCACAAACCCTTGCGCAGCTCGACCATCCACATATTGTTCGCGTGTTTGATCATCGTCAACTGGCAGAACATAAGCTGCAACTGCTGTACATGCAGTATGTTGCCGGCGGGACTTTACAGGGGGTGATCGAACATGCCCGTAAGGTCACCCCTGCAATGCGGTCGGGACGAACATTGCTCGACGCGATTGATTTCTCACTTCAGCAACGGGGAGAATCGCCGCCAAGCGATTCGATGACACGCTATCGCCTGAAGAAAGCGACTTGGCCGGAGATCGTCTGCTGGGTTGGCTCTCGCTTGGCCGGAGCCTTGGCTTATGCACATTCGAAAGGGGTGCTGCATCGTGACGTAAAGCCGGCCAACGTGCTAGTCGCCTCCGAAGGGCATCCTAAGCTCGCCGATTTTAACATCAGCTTTTCGAAGCTCGACGGTGCCACGCCAGCGGCCTATTTCGGCGGCAGCCTAGCGTACATGTCGCCTGAACAACTAGAAGCTTGTGATCCGGCCCATTCGCGACAGCCTGCCGATCTCGACGGCCGAAGTGACATCTACTCTCTGGGGGTACTATTGTGGGAGTTTCTTGCGCTCCGCCGTCCCTTTGCCGAAGACTCGCTCCCCGATGCTTGGGGCCAAGCCTTAGGCCAGATGAGCGCCATTCGCCGTGCGGGACTTCAACCCTCGGATTTGGCTCGGATCCCAGCTGGCTGCCCGGACGTGATCGTTGAGGTTCTCAAAAAATGCCTCGCCCCTGAGCCCTCGGATCGTTATCGGTCGGCGGAGGAAGTGGCACGGGAGTTCGACTTGTGCCTCCAACCGCGGGCACAGGCACTGCTGAACACACGAGGGGGCGTAAGTGGCTTCTTGAAGCAGCATGCCGTAGCGGCCACCATCGTCGCTGGCGTGTTTCCTAATGTGGTGATGAGCCTCATCAATATTGTGTACAACTGGAGCGAAATCCTTAATCGCCTCGGGCCGGATCATCAACCTGTCTTCCGGATGCAGATCTTGGTGGTCAACAGTGTGGCCTACTCGATTGGCCTCGCCTACATTTGCTTTACCCGAGGCCAATTGTTTATCACGCTCATTCGGCTGATGCGGGGCGAACGGATGGAATCTCCTCTGCCCAGTGAATTGGCTGGTCGCTGTTTGACGCTCGGCCTAGCCACCGCCACCATTACCGCCAGCTTATGGGCAACCAGCGGATTTGTGATTCCGGCCTGGCTCTACTTCGCGGGAGGAACCACCGGCCAACTTTCCAGCGAACACTTTTTGCACTTCGTGGCATCCAATTTTTTGTGTGGACTGATTTCGGCCACGCAAAGCTATTACCTCATCACGTTTATTGCCGTGAGGTTTTGCTACCCGTGGCTGTTAAGGAATCGAACTCCCGATGATCACGAAATCGCTGACTTGGCAAGGCTTGCCAGACAGGGACGAATCTTTCTTGCGCTCACCGTGTCGGTCCCCTTCCTGGCCCTACTAACGATTGTGCTGATTAACTTTGACCGTTCAGTGATTGCCGCTTTGTGCGGTATTGGGCTGCTGGGTTGTGGGCTGGCTCATTGGCTTGATCAAGCGATCCGCGGTGACTTAGCGGCCCTTGTGGCCACTATGAATTCGGATGGCGATGCCCTGATGGCGAACGATTCGATTGACTCTCTGTTGACAGGCTCCCGCCGGAAGTGATCTACCTGGCAGGCGTTTGACCTTTTGCCTGCCAACGGCAGTAATTTCAGATTGCCGCGCGTGGCCCCGTTAACTAGCCACAGGAGGTTTACAAGAGGCATTCTCGCCGGGTGCGACTGTTGGCTTATCCAGCAGTGCGGTCACAACCGGGACCTTCCTGCCAGTAACGGAACGTCGAAACTCCCGATAGGTAGTTCACGCTAAACATCCCAGGTCAACAAGGGCGTCCGGTAGTAACACGAGAACGCAATTCCCGAAGCAACGCCCCCTCGTCATCTCGCTCCGGCAATTCTCTTCTATTCCCGTCGCTGGCAGCGTCCACACTGCGCAACCATTATCACCACATTTCCAAAGAGAATTGTGTGAGCAATGGCTCACTTTTGAACCATCGACAACGGCCGTTCGCGACAACATTCAAATTATGGCACAGGGCGGTGCTTATTATCGCGCAGAACGACCAACTCTTTGACTCTCATGCCACCGATCCGTAGACGCAACCAAATCCTGAACGAATCTAACAATTTCAGGTGGTGGTCCTTCTGATTGCAACCCATACTCCCACTCGCTTATTTCTTCACTGCCATCACTTGCCTTGAGTCCAATCACCAGACGGCATGAATCACCACATTGCTCAGGTGCAACATAGCTACCAATCCATTGCTGAACATCTGTAGCGAGAGACTTAGCCATAGCGAATGCAGTACCATCGTCCATACCAATATACATCGAAGTATCCAGGCATTCTGCCGAACCATTGCCTGAACGTCTTATTGTTCCATCCGCAGACAGCATTAAAAAGAGCCTTTGCGTCCCTGATACATGAAGAGTTAAAAACACATCACTCAATTCGCTCGACACCATTTTCGACCTCTCCAAGGCTAATTTCGGTTCTCGACAACTCCGACTATGCAAACTTGTTTTGCGTGCCAATTGTTTTGCAACCAAGACCTCTCGTAGACGTTCGCCCAACACGGATACAGATGCACTACCTCATGGCCAAAGAAAACCTGCGAGACCCCAGGCACCTATTTGTCAACGCTCGCCGCTGGCCAAGGTACATTTTGTTTTTGGCACAGGACGCGCGGATTAAAGGCCTGTAGTAAACCTTCTATAGCGAATATTAGAGACGCCTTGTTTTGAATCAAATTCAATCATCATCCAATGTTCTGTAACACTTAAAAATCTTTGCTGCTTTTGTGAGACTACGATAAACTCATCATCTTTTCCAAAAACGAAGTAATCCATTCCCCGACGACTTGCCTCTGCTGCAACTTGTTGACGAGTCATTCCTACGTTAATCGACGGCCATGGCGCAATTGGCGAACCATAGATAAATAGGCAGGACATAGCGATTGCTAGAACAATAAGTAGAGATAGAACGACATTTCTTCTATTCATACTTCTCATTCTTTCTAACGCCGGGTGCCAACGCAAGGAAACAACACGGTGGCCACAAAATACCCACCAAGGTAGCGTCCGTATGCCGAACCGCCATCGCCTTTTTAAATTAGGTGTAAATGTTGGCGGCTCATCGAATGATCTTTGGGACGTGCAATGCTACCCCCCTCTGAAATATTGCTCATCCTCGTTCAAATCGCGAAATACTCGATCTAGCAGTTTCTCGACCAAGGTTTTCAACTCGGGCAATGACTTTTTCTCCTTTGGCATCGCCATCCAGCACAGTTGAATGGCATCGCGGAGGGCTTTGTCAGCAGCGCCAGGTCCCATTGCCTCGAATATATCCGCATCAGAATCAAACGAGTGCATGATTTTTCTCCTGCTTGATTCCGTTGCGACAGTTCAACTATTTCATGTACATGTGCATGATGTTAGCGCAGCCTTTGCGACTCCTAGGGATCTCACGGCGGTATTCATACATCGCGCCATAGCACTATGGCTGCCGTGCGTGGCCACACAAGCATGAAAAGGCGCAGCCACCAACATCACTGTGAATACTTCAAAGTTTCCACGAGGCCACGTACAACTGCAAGTACCGGAGCAGATGGCAACGCCCTCAATACAAAAACAGGATCGAGTTACCGTCGGCAAACCCCAAGGCCACCCGCGAACGTTGGGGCCTGTTTGAAAAGCACACCTCTGCTTAAGAAGCGGTGTCTTATCCTACCTCTAAAAAGGCGACTGATACTGACCACTCTTGCCAGACAGAGCAGGTCTCGCCGTGGCGAAACGGCCCTACCGGGGCACGAAGAATAAGCCGCGGTTAGGAGTTTGAACGTCGTGTCGCTCGCGGTCTAGCTGGAATTTCTCCGCGTCCTTCAGAGCATCCACATCCGTTTCGGTGGAGGTGACTTCGGTTTCCTGTAAGTTTTCAGGGATCGGGGCCCCTTTATATCGCTTTATAACGGTGCGCTGCGGCGCATGGATTTCTCCCGTGGCGATATCCAGCACCGTAATCGTAAAACGACTGAGGCCGTCAACGCCCTCCGGCATCACCCAGACGTACGTATCGCAGTGGTTCCCAACGTAGCAGGCATTTTCGGGAACGTCGCACTTTCTACCAACTCCGTACCAGTCTTTTGGCAGCATGCACTCAAACGATTCCGTTCCGCCGTGGAAAAAGCCTTTCAGACGATCCGTACAACGGTCACACTCCGAGGTCTCCGTACCAACTAGCAGTTGAAAGGCACAGCGCAAACGACGGATGTTATCCGAATCGGTGACCGGGGTGGTGGACCAGTTTTCGGATATGGTTCGCGAGCCATTCACGCCAAGCAGAATCGAGAGAATCGGCAACGCGCCGCCACCTTGCTGCTGAGATGACAGGGTTGGGCTGTAATTGGGGGCTAGGGTTCCCCCCGTTTGATCCTGGACGTTGACAGTGCCGGCCGTCACCACGGAAAATGACGGCATCGAAGCCGGTTGTTCGACGAACAGGGCCACATTGTTCAGCACCTGTTGATAGTAAATGTCCGTAACGGTGATATTGGCCGCCACCGTATGCTGGTGCAGCGATCGATGCGTCGCACACCCTAGCGAACTCATGCCAATCATGGCGAGCGCGACCAGCAAAATGCTAAGCCGGCCGAAATGCTTTCCGGCAGCTGAGCAAAGGAACGCGAGGGTTTAGGTGCGCAGCGGTGGACATTTCCGACAATATCGACCGCAGCGATTAGCGAGACTAAGCAGTTTTGTTTGAGAGAGGTACAAAGTCACAATTCTTAGGCATTTTTGCGAATCGGACGCTGAGCACGATCAGCACCTTTTACGCGGCTCACCACGACTCCGCAGTGCTCAGCAGACGAGAACCTGCTACGACGGCACGGCGGAGACTTTGCCAGCCGTCACAGATTGCCGGGATACTCTCATTTTGGCGCAAGGCACACCTTTTTCCAAAAAGAGGAAGGAATACCACAGAATTTACTCGCGATCGAATCGAGGGCCGGTATGATTTCTCGGTGTCGACGGTTGCCGCGCTTCTCCCCTGACGCTCACATCGTCAACCATTTCGCCCGAAAGCTCCCATGTCGCTGTCCGTCGAACTCTCACCTCCGTCGGCGGCACCTCCTGAATCAGTTTCCATTCCAAAGCCAACGGTTGCTCCGGTTCTTGGTAACCAGGTCGCTCATCATCTGCCTTATCCCAAGCAAGCATCGCGGCAGATCCTGTGGAGATATGCGGTACCACTCTTTGTGGGACATGCGGCCGCTCTGCTGGCCTGTGTACCGTGGCTCTTCAGTTGGTCAGGGGCGGCTCTGCTGTGGGGGGGCATCTTCGTCTACGGCGGGATTGGCATCAATCTCTGCTACCACCGATTGCTAACCCATCGTGGCTTTCGCTGCCCGCTTTGGCTGGAGAGGTTTTTTGTGCTGGTCGCCCTTTGCTGCCTGGAGGACGCTCCGGCCAGTTGGGTGGCGACGCATCGCCAACATCATAATGAATCCGACCACGAAGAAGACCCACACAGCCCGCTCGCAGGTTTTTTCTGGAGCCATTTAGGCTGGCTCTTGGTTGATAATTCGGCCATCCGCAACACCTCGGCATTCGACCGCTATGCCCGCGACATCCTCCGCGATCCGTTCTATATGAAGTTGCAGCGGACGCTGCTTCCCATTTGGATCTATCTTGCTCACGCGCTACTCTATTTTGTGGCTGGCTTTGCCGCAGGATACTTTTTTTCCAGGACCACAACCGCTGGCGTGCAACTCGGCCTGAGCTGGCTCGTCTGGGGCTGCATCCTGCGGACGGTCTGCGTCTGGCACATCAGCTGGTCGGTAAATTCCCTCACCCATGTTTTTGGCTATCGCAGCTATGAGACGAAAGACAACAGCCGTAACAACTGGCTGGTTTCCTTGCTCTCCAGCGGCGAAGGTTGGCACAACAATCACCACGCAGATCCCGCCAGCGCCACCACGCGTCATCGATGGTGGGAATTCGATCTCATCTTTGTCTTGGTCGAGTTTCTAGAAAAAGTTGGCCTGGTGACACATGTCATCCGGCCGCGTGCGGAGCGACAAAAATAGGCCTCATTCCAGGCCCTGCGTCATGCCTGTTAGGGTGCCTCACTCTGACACAGGGCCATGGCGAATATTGGCCATGCGGCGGATTGTGGTAATCGCAGCAAATCCATACGCCGTGGTGATTGCCTGACCTCGAGTGTTCAGGCTGCGTATCCAGCCACTTAAGGGTCGACTTTAGAAATTACGTCGCAAACGGCGCTACCCATTTTTGTAGCGTGAAAGAGCCTGTCTTCCAGCCATCTTGGGTTTGATATTCGCGAACAACCAATTGCTTATCGTGCAGCTCGACATAAAACAGAGCCTGTGCGTCGCCGCTGAAGTGGCTTGCGTTGTCAGTATTGAACACCTGCAAGCCAGTCTCCGCCTTGGCTGTAGTGCCGTCCCAACGAAAGATATTGCGGAAGTGGGTGTGGCCGTAAAAAATGCCGGCGACGTTATATTCCTTTATCGCCTTATAAAATGCCTGCACGTCGCAGGTATCCCATTCTTTGCTATCGGCTGGAGTGCTCGGGTCGCAGGGGACGGTGTAGTGCGCCATGTCCACGTGGTGCGTGATAATCACAGGTCGCCCGCTTGTACCGACTTTCTCTCGCAAGTCGGCGACTAGGAAATCGAGACTGTCGAGGGCAGCATATCGGCGTTTGCGAGTCACTTGCTTGTCGCTGCCAACGATGAGCCCGACATTGAGAAAATGCGCCGCTCCCCAATCCCACGAGTAATGCAATCCGTTTTCAGAAACGTTACTGACGCCGGGACGACGCTTATTCCGCTCGATGATTTTCTCCAACGCCCAGCCCGTGCCATGTGGTGCGTCGTGATTACCAAACACTTCATAAACTGGCACCTTTAGCCGGCCATCCGTTCCCGTAAGGCCGTAGTCGCTGGTGTAGGCAGACCACTCGGTCTTCTGCATCACTTCCTGAACGCGCCCATTCTTATCACCGGTATCGATAATGTCGCCAGCATGGATTAGTCCAGACGCCTGAAGTACCTTCCCGCCACCCGCCTCCGCAGGGATGGCAGTACCCGGCAAATCGTTGATCGTATCCACCAAACGCCCACAGATCTCGGCCGAGCGCGCCTCCATGCGTGTTGGCATGTCCTTGTTCGCTAAATAATGCGTGTCACCAACGACAATGAATGCGACTTTCGGCGGCGAACTTTCCTCAGCGCCATTCAACAGCTGCGAGGTCAGTCCGCAGGCCGTCATTGTCACACCGACCGTCGTCCGGGCAAGAAGCTCTCGTCGCGTCAACATAGGGTTTGTCTTTTGGCTGTGCGTGTTCATGTTGATTTTCTCGGCGAGAAGGAGAAACGGGTTAGCTAAGGATTATGGCTTCCCTTGAATCCAATGAAAAGACTTTATCTTGCTACCCTCCCTTGGGAACATGCCGGTCAATCTGCCATAAACAAAGCGGAATTCGTAACGCACATGCCGACCTGCCCACTGTTTGCCCCCAAGTGCTGAAACCGAGGCACGTCCTTTCCATAAACAGTCACCGTCTCAGAGAACATCCGTTTGGGACGAACCCACAGGCCGTGTTCGCCGTCCTACCGCTCGTACGAGATCATTTCTTTAGCGCCTCACAGTGACAAGCCGTGCCGACAATGAGCGGCCTAGTTCGAGCTTTCTGCGCATTGAGTCATTTACTCTCCGATGTCTTCATTCCACAGCTCGGGCTTAGACCGAATGAACTCCTCCATCAGTCGCATACACTCCGGATTGTTGGCGAGTTCAACGGTGACGCCTCTTGACCTGACGTAATCTTCTGGACCTCGAAAGGTGCGATTCTCTCCGATGACGATCTTGGGGATTCGGTAAAGCAGGGCCATTCCCGAACACATATCGCAAGGTGAAAGCGTGGAGTACAAAACCGCTTTGCGGTAGTCGCTGGCTGTTAGTCGCCCTGCGTTCTCGACGGCATCCATTTCAGCGTGCAGGATGGCACTCCCCTTTTGGACCCGGCGATTATGCCCACGCCCGATGATCTCTCGATCAATTACCAGCACCGAACCGATAGGAATGCCCCCCTCGGCGAGTCCCTTTTTCGCTTCTTCGATGGCCGCTTGCAAAAATGGGTCATTGGAGTTGGAAGGCATGGAAGACTCCTTGATGTGCTTGCTTCGGTAAATGACATCTTAATATCGCATCCAATCTTCCGTCATCACCCTCCCCGGTACATCTTAGTAGCGAGCGCTCTCTCGGGAGAGAGACAGAGAGTTTCCATTCTGGGACCTACTTACCACTCCAAAAACCAATGCTTTAAGCCTACGCAATCACGCCCAAAACAGCGCGAAAATGCCCCAAGAAGTTGAGCTGCAAAAAGCTCGAATTAGGATGGTCGTTTTGGCCCACCTTAGGTGTGCCAAAATGAGAGCATCCTGATGATACGAAGCGACTTAGGTATTTTAGTCGAATGGCCCACCTCTTTCAGTCCCTCCTCCTACTTATTGCCACCGCTTCCAAGAATGAACTGGCTAGGCAGATCAAATACCTCAAGGTGGAGAACGAGATCCTGAGAAGCAAGCTTCCCGCCCGGATTACGGTTACGACGAAAGAGCGAAGTCGACTGGTACGGTTTGCCAAGAAGCTAGGGACAGCCATTTATGGCCTAGCGACCATCGTGACACCCCAGACAGTCATGCGCTGGCTCAAGGAAGACCGGGAAGGGAAAAACCAAACGCGGACGTCGGCGCACGGCGCAAGAGATCTGTCTTCTGGTCGTGAAACTAGCCCGGGAGAACAGCTGGGGCTATACGCGAATCCTGGGCGAGATCCGAAAACTGGGGATCAAGTCGATTTCACGGAATACCGTGAAACGGATTTTAGCGGAACATGGGTTTGATCCAGGCCCTACCCGTGGTGAAGGCTCTTGGGACGAGTTCCTGAAGCGGCATGCCGCTTCCTTGTGGCAATGTGACTTCTTCAGCCAGAAGACGGTGACTTTCCAAGGTATCCGAGAAGCGTTCGTCCTAGCCTTCCTGAACGTAAAGACCCGTCAAGTCATTCTTTCACCTGCTACCCATCATCCGAATGAAACTTGGGTTCTGGCCCAAACCGAGTCTTTCATGGAACAGGCCAAGGAACTCAAGTTACCGATTGGTCTTGTCCAGCATGACCGGGATACCAAGTTCACCCGCAAGTTCGATGAACTCCTCCCCGGTCCATCCGAGTAGCGAGCACTCTCTCGGGAGAGAGACAGAGAGTTTCCCTTCTGGGACCTACTTACCACTCCAAAAACCAAGGCTTTAAGCCCACGCAATCACGCCCAAAACAGCGCGAAAATGCCCCAAGAAGTTGAGCCGAAAAAAGCTCGAATTAGGATGGTCGTTTTGGCATCCCTTAGGTGTGCCAAAATGAGAGCATCCTGATGATACAGACCGACTTAGGTATTTTAGTCGAATGGCCCACCTCTTTCAGTCCCTCCTCCTACTTATTGCCACAGCTTCCAAGAATGAACTGGCTAGGCAGATCAAATACCTCAAGGTGGAGAACGAGATCCTCCGGAGCAAGCTTCCTGCCCGGATTACCGTCACCGGGAAAGAGCGGAGTCGGCTAGTCCGCTTTGCGCAGAAGCTGGGGACTGCCATCCATGGCCTCGCCACCATCGTGACTCCCCAAACGGTACTGCGCTGGATTCGGGAAGAACGGGAAGGGAAGCACCAGACCCCCGTCAAACGGGGACGGCGGCGGACGGCGCAAGAGATCTGCCTCTTGGTCGTCAAACTGGCCCGGGAGAACGAGTGGGGCTATACGCGAATCCTGGGCGAGCTTCGGAAGCTGGGGATTCGGTCTATCTCCCGGAATACCGTCAAACGGATCTTGGCCGAGCATGGGTTCGACCCAGGCCCCAACCGGGGAGAAGGCTCGTGGGACGAATTTCTGAAGCGGCATGCCGCTTCCTTGTGGCAATGCGACTTCTTCAGCCAGAAGACCATGACATTTCAGGGGATACGGGATGTGTTTGTCCTAGCGTTTTTGAACGTGAAGACTCGGCGGGTCATCCTCTCGCCCGCTACCCATCATCCCAATGAAGCCTGGGTGGTTGCGCAGACCGAATCGTTTATCGAGCAGGCCAAAGAGCTCAAGCTCCCCATTGGCCTAGTGCAGCATGACCGGGACACCAAGTTCACCCAGAAGTTCAAGCAGGTCTTAAAGCAACGCCGGGTGCAGCCGGTGAGGAACGCGTTCCGCGCTCCCAACACGAATGCCTATATCGAGCGCTTCGTCCAATCGATTGGACAGGAGTGCTTGGATAGGTTTGTGATCTTTGGGGAGGCCCATATGAATCATTTGTGCCAAGAATACCTCGAGTACTATCATCACGAGCGGCCCCACCAAGCGTTAGAGAATGAGCCGCTGGTCAGGCCCAAACGCCATGGACGGCCAAAGGCCAAGACAAAGATGGAAGGGTCCGCGACCGTGCGTCTGAAAGAGATCCGCTGCAAGCAGCGGCTAGGTGGGCTGCTGAAGAGCTATTCGAAGAAGGCGGCGTAGTGCTTCTACGGCCGTGCATTCAAGAGGGTGCGAGAATTGCGAGAGCACCAATGTTATTGCTACAATTCACAGACATCTCAAACCCACGCTTTCGTATTGCACAGGACGAAATCACATGCTGACCTTTCCACCAGAAGTCATCGAGAAACTTCAGTCCTACGTGTATCGACTAATTGATCCGCGAAACGGTGAAACCTTCTATGTGGGAAAAGGAAAAGGGAATCGAGTTTTTGCACATATTCGCGAAGAAGTTGAATCGGACGACCTAGGTGACAAGCTACGCAGGATTCGCGAAATCAAGGCTGCTGGCTTTGAGGTGGCTCATGTTATACATCGTCATGGTATGGATGATGCAACGGCCTTTGAAGTGGAAGCGGCGCTAATCGACGCCTACCCAGGTCTCACCAATATTGTAGTCGGCCCCGGAAGTGACTATGGTGCGATGCATGCTCAGGAGATCATCCAGAAATACTCTGCCCAGCCCGCTGAATTCAAACATCGCGCTATTCTAATCAATGTCAATCGCAGCGCCTTAGAAACGAGTCTCTACGAGGCGACTCGCTATGCTTGGAAAATCGACGTCAAGAAAGCAAAACGAGCCGAAATTGTAGCAGCCGTTCGATTCGGCATCATCATCGAAGTCTTCACTCCGACGGACTGGCTACCGGCCACAAGCGAGAATTTTCCAGGGCGTGATCCAGTCCCGGGGCGTGTTGGATTCAGAGGAAACAATGCAGATAAAGACATAAGGCAGCTCTACATTGGCAAGCGCGTTCCGGATGAATATCGAAAGCAAGGTCCGGCGAATCCGGTCAAGTACTCGTACAAGTAAATGAGCCAAGCTTTCATTCCCTCTCAGGGCTCCAAACCATGAGCACTGACTTAGCAATGTGAACAAATCACTGCATTCATTCTGGCACAGGGCGGTCACCATTTTGGAATTGGTTAGTCGAGATTGCCAGACTGGTTTCAGTTTGCCAAATCTACGAATGTTCTCTGTGTCGATTTTTTCGAGAACTGTGATCACCACCCGAAGTAAAGCAAAGGAAATCCTTTAGTGCTAATTGAACGTTTCACGGACGGCACCTTCCGCAGTTGGACTCCAACCACTCTTGAGGCGTTAGGCTTAGATGAGAAGGTGCTAGAAGATGCAATAGCTCAAAACCCGAGTCTCTTGGGTTTTGACTCTAGAAGATCCGGGATTAGCGGTGATTTTAAGTCGTTTACGCAAGTGACTCTACGGACACCTACAAAACGCACCATTTATGCGGACGTCGTCTTTTTCACAGCTAGCGGCCACATCATTATCGTCGAAGTAAAACGATATGGGAACCCTGAGCTGCGAGACCGCGCAGTGATAGCTCAGGTCATAGATTACGCGAGTACGATTCAGTCATTGGGTGAGATCGAACTCTGCAATGCTTTCGCTTCGAGCAGCGATCAAACCTGGACGGAGTTAACAAACACTTGGTTCCCGCTGGAGAACGACCCCGAAGACCTCGCCCTACTTCTCCATCAGCGTATGCGAACTGGGCAAATAAATTTGGTTATCGCATGTGATCGTATACCAACGGGGCTTTTCGATGTAGCCAGAGGTGTATCGACACAATCCGCAGTTGGTTTCGAACTTGATTTAGTCGAGATCAGGCCATTTAGTTTGAATGATTCGACCGATTCTTCGGTGCTGTTCCTGCCTCACAATCGGTGGAGCACGGAAACGGTAGCTCGAACGGTCGTAACAGTGGAGTTTGAAGCCGGAACTCCAAAACCAGAAGTCAAGGTGGTGACGACAGCAGCTGAAGAAATCTCAGAGAATTTCCAAGTAGCAAAAGGGGCGCTTAGGCATTTTAGCGAAGAAGAGGTCAAAGCAGAGGTTTTAGAACTTGGCGCCCCTGTTCTATTGTCGCTGCTCGAATTCTGCTCAGCCGAGAGCTTTGGCAATAAGATTGTGGCCAAAGGAAAAAAGCAGAAGGGCTCTTTTGGTTTCTATATACCCTGGATGGACTCAACGGGACAAACTTCAAGGCAAATGGCTTTTAGTGTCACCTACGGCAAAACTTCTGAAGTCTATTGGTTCTTTCAGAAACTGAAAGAATTGAGTAAGTGCTACCCGGAATTTGCTAAGCGATTCACAGACATCTTTGGAACCGCCATTGATCCAATGGGTAAGGAAACCCGGCAACCCATAGAGGCAATTGGAAAGAAGATGGCAGAATTTAAGGAGTTGATGATCTGGTTTCGTGACAATACAGCGAGATCCTAAATGCGCAGTTCCTTGCCTTCGCTGAAAAGTCTCTAACCCGCGTCGCCAAGTGCCAAATTGAAAACGACGACTCGAAAAAACTCGCAGCGACTGCTTAGTATTATCAGATCTTGGACTAGCCAAAAAGGAGCCCGCAGGCTCGACGTAAGTCGCTGCTGATATGAAAGAGTTTTCATTTTGGCACAGGGCGGTGGCTGTCTTGGCTCTCTAGACGATACTTATCAAGCTGTTTTTCTGAAGTAAAATATGGCTGGTGCGAGCGGGAATAAAATCTATAGGAATGCTGGCTAATCATTATCTTCACCCTATGTGCCAGCGGGGATCATATGTGCAACGCCCAGGTGTGAGAGAAGCACTACTTGAAGCAGACATCCCTACACTTGACTATGTTATGTTCTAGATAGTTATGGATTGGGGCTCCAGATAGGCAAATCGGATTTTGAATGGCGACGAAGGCTGCAAGACCCCCGAAGACGGACTCCGATCCATTTCCGATCTTCTTGACGGAATACGATCCGTCTGACCTCCCAGGTGGAAGCTTAGACCCTCTCGGATTCGAACGCGGCTACTTGCACCTTGCGGAAAAGATTTTGCCTGGCCTAACTAACGTCGCCGATAAACCCAGGTACTTTTCTGTGCTCTGTACTGGAGCATTCCTTGCCCCAGTCGACACAAATGATCCACCTCGCGTTCAATATCAGAACAGGCTGGATTGCATCTTGCGAGCTGAAAGATTTTGGGCGTTGGCCAACGTTCTGGCAACGCAAGCTGCCGACGATGACGATAAACTGTCTGAGTCTGGCATTAGAGGCGTAACTTATGCGCGAAATGCTGCTGAGCCTCTGCTTCGCCTTGGAGCAAGTCGTACTGAAGCCAACTTTAAACTCTTGTCGCGACAAGTCCCTTATGGCGTGGTAGGTATCTACGGTTCCGTCGCCGAGGGAATGCGACTCGTTGATCGCAAAACCTTCACCTTAACGCCCGACCTTGGTGAACGACTGGCGGAAGGATTTATCGAACAATCTGACATGCCTCAGGTATTGAAGAAGGCAATTTCGAGTGGAGGCGAGGTGCCGTTAAATAAACTTACCGAATGGGGCACGAGGTCTCATGTTTCTGGAACGCATTTTCCCATTGAAACAGAATGCTTCAAAGACGCGCTGATTCGAAATCCCGTACGCGCTCGAATGGCGATGGCACTTGCTAAGCATCCTTTTCAGGATGACGGCGATACCGAACTAAAACGTCTGAGAAGGCTGCTCCCCACTTTGACATCACAGGCGGACAGTCGCGATCTTGTAGAGGCTGTCCAGACGATACTATGCTACGAGAAGTGCTTTCGACTTCTGTCTTTGGGGTTCGAACGATTGCTGTGGCTCTGTAAAAATCTACCTGCTGCATCGCTAACTCTTGAAGAGCTTGTAGATGACGAGGTAATGTCGAGCGTACGAGAGAGCTTACCGGAGGCCGCCAGAAAGCTTGCCCAAGCATTGGATAATGGACAAACGGAGATTTTCAGAACGAATATAAATCGGCTTGACTCGGCACGTCGATTTACGGTGCAAGCCGCTGCGTGCTGTGATTCGAATAAACATTTAGCACTTGCGATTATGGAAAATCACGACGACGTTCAACGGGGCAAATTTGATCGTGGTCGACGAAAGATGCCTTGGCTTGAGAGAACTGGCAATCGGGTCAGCCTGACAATGACAAGAGTTGGAGGACTTAACAACGAAGCGATCTCTATAGAAAACATTGCACCACACCCATATCGCATCTCGTCAGCCGACGCTCTCATTGCAGCATCGGAGTTCGCGTGAGCACGGGAAAAAAGTCGCTGCAACGTGACCGCAAGTTAATGGATCGATTATCGCCAGAGCCATCGTACGGGCGTCTCCTTGGTGTCATTGCCACTTCGTATGAGATGCAGCCCGACTTTCTCGAAACAGATTTTCTTCCAACCGTACTTGGACTTGCGCACTGGGATGATCGGAACTGGACAAGCCGGATTGCTTTAGAAAAGCACCTTGCGGAGCTTGAGGCGGCGAGTTTCCTGATCGACGCACATCCGTATCGTGGCAGACCGCGTTCCCTGCGAGTTGAGATTCAGCCGTTGGCTTTAACGAAAGGACGTCTGCTCCACGCAAAAATGCTTGTCTGCGTCTACGAAGAAGCCGTAAGGCTAATAGTCGGGAGCGCAAACCTCACTGAACCGGGCTACCGCAGAAATCTTGAGGTAGTGGCAGTGCTCACAGCAACCTCAAAACGACCAAGAGATGCGAGCTTGATTCGGCAAGCTATTCGTGGTTTTGAAGAGTTATTTGCGGATCGAATATCGAGTAGCATGGCGTCGCTTTGCTCGCTAACAGTCCAGCAACTAGATGCCTGGACGTCGAGCAGCAATTCGCCAGTTGACCAGTGGTTCATCTGGGGAGGTGGTAACAAACCCCTTTGGCAGGAAGTGCTGAGCCGATGGCCTCAGAGTGAATTAATCCACCGCATCACAATTGTCTCTCCCTTTTGGTCGGAAGAAGAAAAAAGCGGACCATTATCAAAGTTGCTCTCCGAGCTTAAGGCAATGGGGTGTCTAGCTCCTAGCGTAGAACTAAACATGCTCACTGAAGCAGCACCTGACACGCAAAATACCTACAAGCCTCGCCTACCTGAATCGTTTCGCGTTTTTGATGCAAGACCATTTGGTGTAAACGCTTATGCTTCTGCGGTCGATCCTCGCATCCCATCCCACACAAATGAAGCCGATGGAGACTTTATAGGCTCACGTGCGCTGCACGCAAAAATAGTCCTGCTCGAAGGCGAAAGTAAGTGCATGGCCTATTTGGGATCGGCAAATTTTACGAATCGTGGCTGGGGCTTTATTCCGAAAACGGAATCAGCCAATATCGAGGCAGGATTACTTCTGTTGCGCAGCGGCAATGCCGATTCTTCGTTCCAGGGCTTGATTCCAACAACAGTTGGTGATCGCGTCTCTCTGGCGGGCGCAGCGGGCGGCAAGATTACAGCACCTGACCCTTCGCCTGACGACATCCAATGGCCAGACTTTCTACTAGGCGTGCAGTTGGAACCGGCGAATGAGGCGAAAGACTCGCTTCAACTTGTCTTGAATATAGATCCGTCGCTAGTGGCGGGACCCTTTCAAATTGCCTTTCCTCCATCAGAGTCCAATTCTACAGTACTATTTCGATTGGAACTTCCTGATGAAATATTGGGCGAATATCGTATTAGTCTGACGGAGACAGAACTCGCGCGACTCCTGAGGGAGCAAGAAGTCCATGTTGTTTGGTGGGAATGCGAGGCGGGTCGTACTTATCCAATCAACGTCTCCTCTGAAGCACGACTGACTCTACCGATAAGTCCATTGCTTGGAAATCCAGACGAGCATAATTTAATCGCTTATTATCAGGGTAAAATCGCATGGGAAGATCTTTTCCCAGATCCAGGTGACGGCGATGATATTGGTACGTTACAGCTTTTGGGCGATAACGAGGATCAGTCCGTCGACACCTCTCGAATTCAATCTTACGTAGTTCGCGAATTCGTCGAAGCGATTAAGGGAATCAATGACGTGCTCAAATCGGCCGCGATGTCATCAAAAGCCTGTATGCGGCTTGCGTTGATTGGGAGCGTAAGTCCAGTTGCTTTAGCACGCCAAGTACAAGCGGCAGTCACTAAACATCACCGCAGTCCAATGGCTGCAGGCTTTCAGCTCGTCGAGATTCACAGCTGTCTATCTACTGCCAGAACCTATGACACATCAAAGGCATTTAGGAAAGACTGGCTCTCCCTTGTAGATGAGGCTGCTGGAGCCGTATCAAGAATGATTGATGACCTACAGCAGGGATACCCAGATGAGCTTTCCCTCGCATTTAAACGCTATGCGAAGGCAATAAAGAAGCTCCATGGAGCTGACAAATGACTGTTACCCGCTCCAGCCATTTCGATCTCGGGCTAGACACGACGAGAATCAAGGATTCGCGAGATGCTAAACGGCAGAGTTTTACCGTCGACAAATTGCTTGAGAGGTTCTTTCATGCTAGTGACAAACGGCGATGGGAGATACAAGTACTTGCGGACGAAGTGGGGATGGGAAAAACGTTCGTTGGGCTTGGCGTAGCATACTCCTTATTGGAAGCGATGAAAAACAAGCTGATCGTGGACGATTTAAAAGGATGCTGCCAAAAGGTCTTGATCATTACGCCGAATAACTCAGCACTTTTCTCAAAATGGCACCGCGAGGTTGGCGAATTCGTTAAACGATGTGTTCATCAAGAGAACCGCGAGAAGGCGAACAAATGGTTTGCGCCTGTGTCCATCGAACGACTAGACGATCTAGTTTTTGAGCTACGACGGCATGGAAGCGGACCAAACGTCATTGTTACGAACATGGGAGTGTTTAGCGGTAGCAGATTTCAGCACTATGACGTCAAGCGACGTCAACTTTTAGGGGTACTTTTCCGTTATTGGGGAAATCGCTTTCGTACGGACTTGAGAAACAGCCTGCTTAAAGGGGCACCGGACGGGTGGCCAAGCGACCCGAGCTTGCTCGATAAGTTCAACGAAACAGAGAACTCTCAATTAAGATTTTCGAGTAGCGAGCTTTCTATCGCGATTTCGAAACTTGACGAGTCCGAAAAATGCCTAGAATCGCTGCTCGACACCTGCATTGAGATTGCTCAGCCCTATGTTCGTGGGCGTGACGAGCTGTTCCGCACAGTCTCAGACAAACTAAATTCCGTTTATCGCAGCCTGATGCCTTACCTAAATCGCCAATCGTTGCCGCTGGTTATTGTCGACGAGGCGCACAACTGGAAGAGAGGCCCATCGCTGGGCAGCAATGGGTATAAGGCATTTTCAGATCTCTTTCAAAGTCGTATTAGAAGGCTGCTCCTACTTACGGCGACGCCTTTTCAGTTACGCCCTGCGGAGATGCTAGAGATATTGAAGGTTAGTGATCATTTGCATCCATGCCCCGATCAGGCACAATCTGAAGTGCGACGAAACAGACTACAAGTCCAGCGAGAACAGATTCTTCGCCCTATTCTCGAACAAGCGGCAAACTGCGGTCGTGGATTCTCCAAAGCGTGGTCGAGACTTTCGCCAACCGTTAAAACATCGTCGCTGCAGACTGCTTGGGAATCAACCGCCGTCATCAAATCGCGCGAGAAGTTAGCTGGCTTTGCTAAGAAACAAGGACTTACGAAGTTTGCTGAGATTGATCAGTCGATCAACACTGCGGTGCAGGAAGTCGATCCAGAGATTCGCCAACTAATTCGTGAGGCCTTACGATTGTTTGCTTGGAACACAGGACTATCGAATGAATTGGGTGCAATCGTCATACGTCATCGCAGACAAACCGGTCATCGACATTTTCGGGTCGGACATGAATATGAATTAGAGAACGTCTCGTCCCTAGCTAGGCCTGATCGTCATGTGCTTCATTCCTCTCATGGAATTGATGTCAAAGGTGAAGGGGAGCTGCCACATTATTTGCTGATGCGATGCGTGTCTGAAATGAAGGGTGGAAAGGGGCGGTCGTCGCTCGGAAGCGCACTTACAGGATGCTACTCAACGCTCATAAATAGTGCCGAAGGGAAGGCAGTTCGCAATCGTTTGACAGGATCTAAAGTTGGAAAAGTCTACCTTGACCAGTTAATGGGGATGGTAAGCGAAAGACACGATCCCAAGCACCCCAAGGTGCGAGCCGTTGTGGATGCGGCACTAGAGAATTGGAAAGCTGGCGAAAAAACACTAATATTTTGCTTCCGTACCAACTCTGCGAAAAGGCTGCATGAGATTATTGGGGAACGAATCCGAAAGGAACTCAACCGTCGACGAAATCGTTGCATGGGCGGGCCCGAGTCTATGAAATCACTCAGGACGCGTTTGACGGGAAAAGACCGAGACTTAGTCGTGCTTGGCATGGATAGGGTTCTTTGGTCACTGTTGTGGTGTTCCGAACTTCAAGGACTGTCTAAGGTAGGGTTAGCACCAGATGATCTAATGCTGACCGATGAAGATATTTTCGAGTTGGCGACGACCGCCATTCGGTTCAACGTCGATCTACTTTCCGATAGAGTCGACCGCGTATTTCTACATCGAGCAACAGAATATGCGATTGCCAAGCGGCTTTTGCGAACGTCAAAACCCAGTGGCAAAATGAAGGAGATTCTCCAATCCATTGCAACTCTTGATTGGGTGGAGGGTCCATATGGACTGATCACCTCCCATCGAGATGATGAGGGTGGCGAAGATTCCACGCACTTCGATGAGCGTGGAATTCATAGCGTCTACGAGTATTATCGAGATGCCAAACAATCAGATCATCGGAAGATCGCGGCTGAACTGATAGAACGAAGGAATCGCGCTCGTAGTCAAAGTCGTGTTCCAATCCTGGATGCGTACGCAACCGGTCCGAACCTATGGCTGCACACTCATCCGAAAATGACTTGGGAACGTAAAGCAACACAATCAGATTCGACACATCAGATAATCCAAGAGCTGCAAAATCATGCCTTTGGACTTATGTACTCTGATGGAGAGCTGGATTGGGAATCGCGTCGCGCAACATTTCAAGCGATTCGTCGTGCGGTTTTGCGAGAATCGGTTCTACTAAGACTACTACCCAGCGAAAAGGATCGCGATGATTCTGGCTGGGGCGAGCTATTAGTGGAAAAGTTCTTTACCCCACTTCCGCGTCAAAAGGAAAGCATGGCAAACAAGATTGGCGTATTCCTTGAAGATCTAGCGGCAGCAAGTGGAAGTATCTCCGACGAGAGTTCGGCAAGATTTGCGCTTTTTGATGCGACGAAACTCCGAGACCAGCAGTTTGTTGCCCTGGTATCCGGGACGCATGGAAGCAAAGATAAAACGACTCGGGAACGCATTTTTTCAGGCTTCAATACTCCCCTATTACCCGAAATCTTGATTTGTACATCTGTCGGACAAGAGGGCATTGATTTGCACCGGCATTGCAGGCACGTTGTGCACTTTGACCTTGCATGGAATCCTGCGGTGATGGAACAGAGGACTGGGAGAACAGACCGTATTGGAAGCAAGACCTTTCGTGAACGCGAACATGGAGGTGAACATTCTGACTCCTACCTAGAGATAGGTGTCCCATATTTAGCGGGAACCTATGACGAGCGTATGTATGAAGAACTTCGACTCTGCGCCCAAACGTTTGAAGTACTCACAGGTGGTGATCTGGTGGTCGATGAATCGGGAGACGCTGATGATCAAGATCACCCCGAAGGAGAAGAGTCCGGTCTTCGATTTATTCCACTACCTGACTCGATGGTCGAATCACTTCGTGTCACTCTGAATGTCTGGTCTGAGCGTAGTTTGGCAACCAAATAAAATAGATGAATTGCGGCTATTGCTACTTGCTCTAGACTAAGGCTTGCTCGTTTATCTGAAAGTCTCCTGCTTCAAAGAAAGTCCTCACACTTCCCCTCTCAGAACTCCACACCATGACCACTGAGTTAGCAAAGTGAAAGAATAACCGCAACGACGTAAGTCGTTACAGGATAATTCGATGCTTTCATTTTGGCACAGGGCGTTTCAAAACCCGCGTCACCGGCGGCTCCCGTTCACCGCCCGGTTATGCCGCGCCGAACTTCTGGCGATATAGTTTGTCAGACCACGGATGGCCCCACGGCCCATCCTTCACCAACTCGCGACTATAACCGCCTTTTTGCCCAATGGCGACAAACGCCACTGCACGACCATCCTCGACGATGGCCACCGAATCGCCATCCGATGACCAGAGAAAGGACCATTCATGTGCGGCAGGATCTTCGCACAAGGCGGATTCGCTTGCGTAACCTTGAGCGGCTGGTGGCGGTCCCCCACGATATGATCTGATCGCTTCCATTGGCGGAGCCGCGATGCGATTGTAAACCCACGCATCGGCTGCTGGCTGTCGGGTGCCTGATTCGGTGAGGTACAACCAAACCGACGTGCCGTCATCTTCGAGGACAGCAACGCGCCCTGACGCCGGATGCTCGTCTTCGAGAAACAGGGGATCTTGAGCCATGTCTGCACCGTCGAGCGTAAGCGGCATAACTTTGTAGGAAGTTTCTGCCTATCACCTGTGGTCCGCCAATTTGCGGCCTAACGCGGCCGGTTACGCCCTTGTTAAAATGCCTGGTAAATCCGTTCACTCTACACAATTGCAATCCGGCTCAATTGTCCTTAAGACCATTTGCAACCTAGTTTCTATACGGCTTATGCTCTTTGAATAGGTCTAAGGTCTTTTGTAACTCTGACCTTGCCTTCTCGTTTGTTTCAAGATCGATTGCCTGAGTGTGGTACTTGATGGCGTTCTCCCAGTTACCAGATTCGGCGTAGGCTGCGGCCAGCGTTTTAATGTAGTCAGACTTATTCCATTTCGTCAATTCACAGGCTTTACTGGCGTACTCGACGGCCTTGCGACCATCTCGTAGAGATTCACTTTTTGACGTGGCGAGTATCCAGGCCAATGCGTCGAGTGCATAATCATCGTCGGGGTCGATACGAAGAACTTCTCCGTAACTCTTAGCGCCTTTTTCGTACTCCCCTTTTTCTATCCAGATATACGCTAGGTAATTATGGGCATGCTTGTAGTCAGGCTGAAGTCGAATGCACGCTAACAGGTCATCGATTGCACTTTCGAGCCTACCCTTCTCTCTGTACGAAACACCACGGTAGTAATAAGCGAGAGCATTTCTCGGATCAAGTTTTATCACTGTGGTGTGATCTTTTATGGCGTTATCATGGTCACCCCGATCTCGATATAAAATGGCCCTGTTTTTATAGGCGATCAAAAGATTGGGGTCGATCTTTATTGCCTCAGCATAATCCTTTAAAGCAATGTCCTTCTCGCCCTTATCATCCCAAGCATTTGCGCGATTGTTGTAAGCCTTAGCAAACGTTGGATCTAGCCGAACTGCCTCGGTGAAATCTTTTATTGCTCCGTCAAGATCGTTCTTCCTGTTTCGCACTACCCCTCGGCCGTTTAGTGCGCTGACATGTCGAGGGTCAAGTCGCAACGCTTCGGAGTAGTCTCTCAAAGCTTTGTCAACTTCTGTTTTGTGCATCCAAACATTGCCTCGATTGGTGTAATACATTGCACTGCCGGGTGCAATCCGAATTGATTCTGTATGATCCTTGATGGCATTGTCATACTCTTCAAGGGATGACCAGACATTGGCTCGACTACTCCATCCATCTGAATCAGATGGGTTACCGCGAATAATGTTTGAGTAGTAGTCAAGTGCCTGCCGGGCATCCATAACGTCTGATTTACGAACCCATGCCTTTGCAAGCCATAGCCACTCACCATCGACATCGCCAACACGTTCGGGAAACTCTACCTTTTCAATGTTGATCGTCCTATCGCCAACTTTGGCGACGGCATTTCTCATCCAGAATACTTCTCGGCCGACCCATTGCTCAGTGTCTTGAGCAATTGCTGTCGAGGCAAGCAGAACGAACATGCCCACAACGGGAAAGCAACGTACCATAAACTCACTCAAAGTCAGAAAGTAAGAGAAAGAAAGTCTCAAGCCAATATAGTCAAGCGATAATGAAAGCAAAGGTGATTTTCTAATCTAATGCGACACAAAAAAATGGGGATGTCGCACCGAACAGGAACGCCCATCAATGACAAAAGAGCAGGGATTTCCTGTCTCTCATCTCAGGATTCCAAGCCGTTGTCAACAAATACAGCGACGTGATTTGTTTGCGGATAAGCCAATGCCACATTTTGGAACGGGGCGGGTCATTACGTTCCCCGCTTTTAGAAGGCTCCCTCTCGGCTTCGCACTTTACGTAGTAGAACATTGAGCCACTTGTCATTACGGCCAGGACGCAGATCATCGCTTTGCCAAAGACAGAGTAGTTCTAGTTCACCGATGCTCGCCAGCACGGCATCCATGCGAGTTTCATCCATATCTGTGAATAGCAGTCCATTTTGTCTGCGTTCGCCACCGCCTATCTTGAAAGAAGCATAGAGGACGCCGGATGGACGAAGTGCTAATGCAAGCTTCCCAAACACTCCAGAGAGTTCCTCGAACGGCACATGGAGCAAGGAAGCGCAGGCCCAGACCCCATCAAACTCTTCGGAAAAGCTAATTTCCTGAAATGCAAGAAGTCGAGCCGACTTTTTTGTCAAAGCGGTTGTTGCATCCACCATTTTCTGTGAGGCGTCTATCGAAACCATCTGGTAGCCACGCTCCAGGAAAACCTTGCTATCACGTCCCGAGCCGCAACCAGCGTCGAGAATCCGTCCATTCTGGGGTACATGGGATAGAAATGGATCGTACAGCGAATCCATGTTCACTCCGACAGTTGCGCGAACGTACTCGTCGGCGTGTTCGTCGTAATACCGGATTACCGAAGTCTCAGAATGCCGGTTCATATTCGTACACAGGTTTCCAGTTTTGAACCAGCAATTCCTTGGACTGCCGATAGACATTCTGCAAGAACGCCCTCCGATCAACTTCGCTCGCCCCGGATTGGAGAATGAGTGTTTCTCTTAAGGGGTGATGGCTTTCGATATAAAAACTATTCCGAGTGTGAAGGCGTTCCAAGAAGCGAAGCTCTGGCAATTGAGCGAACTTGCCATTGGCCCCTCGGTTGCAAGATTGACAGGCAAGGACGAGGTTCCATACACCGTCAAGCAATTGCCCAATGCCATACGGCTTGAGCGTGTGTGGGAAGAAGTGATCTACTTCCGCGAGGTCGTCAGCACCATCCAGAATGGAGATATCGCTAAAGCAGTAGAAGCACTTGCCTTTCTGATAGCCATTTAATGCGTCACGACAGGAGGTAATCGACTTTCTCCCGTAAAGGCGATCATTCACGACCAGAAGCTCGCCATCGGGGTCAAACCCAACGGTGAGAACCTGACGGGGCAAGCTCAGTTCCCACGCTGTCTCAACCAGTCTCCAGCGAGCTTCGACTTCACTTGGCAGGTTTCGGTACTGGTAGTGCTCAGTCAGTTTGAAAAGGTCATCAGAGAGCCGAATTCCTTTCGTCCCGTCTTTCCGCTCATCATGAAAGAATCGAGGCGAAATATCACTGTCATGCACAAAGTGAAACGCGTCAATGACATTGCTGAACCCGAGCTTGACCGTGGTGTCGAGCAACTCTTCCTGCTTGATTTCTCCCGCATTGAATTTGCGGCAAGAGTCCAAGAAACGACTCGAAGATGAGGTGGCCTGTTTGGCTGCACTAGCAAGGTGCTCGCAAATATGACGTGAAAACGGTTCCGCCAGTTCTTCGAGAGAAACGGTCTCTTTGCGTTGTTGCGCTAGTTCGAGCAGCGTTTTTCCCAAAGCAAATTTATAGGACGCCACATTGCGGCCAAACAGAATGATGGATCGCCAGTAGTTTTCTAGGGTAGGTTGGACCTCGACAAACTGCGTCACGCAAATATCCTCTGCATTATGCTTTGGCAGGTTCCAAGCAAACCGGGGAGTCCAATCCAGATTGGCCCCCTTCTACTCCAAGCTCTTGCAGGAGCCTGTTCACCTTCGTTCATCTTTGGGTGAATCTGCCACACATCTTGTGCATTCTCAGGGTGACCCACCACAATTTCAATCCTTCGGCTTGACTGTGTACAAGTGTATACGTATCCTTGCCGCCATGTCAACACTCATAGCCCACCTCGATGCCGACTGCTTTTATGTGTCAGCGGAACGTGTGCGCGATCTGGCGCTGCGAAATATTCCAGCTGGGGTCTTAGGCAATCAAGGTGCCTGTGTCATTGCCAAATCGTACGAAGCGAAAGCAAAGGGGGTGAAGACAGGAATGCCAATTTGGGAGGCGGTGAAGGCATGCCCCGAAGGGGTCTACCTTAAGCGCGACTTCCGCTGGTATGAGGTCCTTAGCCGAAAGTTGCTAGACCTCCTGCGTAGCGTAAGCCCCCAAGTCGAATACTATTCGATTGACGAAATGTTCTTCAGTGCGGATGAACTAGAGGGCGTGTTTTCAGTTCCCCTTGCGGCCGCTGCCAAGGCCCTTCAGATGCGAATCCTGGAAGAGATCAAGATTCCCGTCAGCCTAGGGATCTCGCACAATAAAACCTTGGCAAAACTCGTGAGCGATACCGCCAAACCCTTTGGTTGTCGATTGCTGATCAGCCCCGATGACGTCAAGGAATTCCTGCAGGTCCATCCCGCAAGTGAACTTACGGGAATCGGCAGTCGGAGCACTGCCAAGCTGGGATCTTTAGGGATTAACACCTGCTGGGAGTATGCAAAGACCGATCGGATTTTGATCCGTGACATGCTGACCATCAAAGGTGAAGCGATTTGGTGGGAGCTTCACCGGGAACAGATTCAAAAGCTCAACACATCCAGACCGCCGCACAAGTGCTTGGGACGTGGTGGAAGCCTAGGGGAATCGACAACATCGATTTCAAGGCTAACTGGCTGGACAGCCAGAAACATTGAGCGTCTCATCGAAGAGCTCGACTTTCATCACCTGCTAACAGGAAACCTTGTCTACGGGGTGGAGTTTCGTGAAGGGGGAGCTTGGCTCGGCAAAGTGAACTTCATGGAGCCTACCGCAGCGTTTCTAGACCTTATGTCTGCTGCCAAGGCCCTGCTAGTTCAGGCATGCAATTTGGGAAGACCGATCAACCGAATGCAGATCATGGCGGAGAAACTAAGCCCACGTAGCTGCTACCAGAAAGGGCTATGGTCCAATACCGAACCTGAAAAGCATTCGCTCATCAGTATCGTCAAGGCAGAGATCAATGAAAAGATTGGAAGGTTTGCTCTGCGAGGGGGTGAGACAGCAGCGCTTCCAGAAATCTACGCTGACGATGCAAGCGAGTGGGACATCTGCGACATCCGTGGCAAGATCTGCTTTTAGGGTGGCCCTATGGACGGTGTGTCACTTAGCTGGCGATTACTAACAGAATCCCTCATCCACCAACATTACCTGAGCGAAAGGGCAATCCGTCGCGGGGAGGAAGCGGAAAGAGAGTATTGTTTTCTGTTTAACCACCAATGCCCACAGCTTCCGGTCTGGGTGGGAAGTGAGCTTCGGGTACTTTGTTGGGGATGCCCCGGAAAAGGCTCGCGGCTTCCCAAAACACGATCTGTTAGGCGAGAAGTGGTGGATGCGGGGCACTGGGTTTCCCTCGCTCCCGAACTAGTGACGATACCTGCTAATTTCGTCATAGACCGTGGGACTTGGTATCGCATCCGTGAGGGCGTACAGGCAGTAATCGTTCGGAACGAATCCGGTGTGCTGGTCGTCTATCCGCTTACCGAGCCTGCCAGCCACTATTACCAAGTCATGACGCGTCAGGAGCGAATGCCGGTTTTGAAAGGGGAAAGGATTTAGCGGCCAAGCGTTGCGGGTATATGTTTTAAGTCGAATTAGTCAGCACGCAGTTGTAACCCATCAGTGCCTCAGCAAAGAGTAAAAAGGCGAGATTGACCTAAGTCGCTGCAGGCCAAAGAGATGCTCTCATTTTGGCACAGGGCGGGCTACAACAGAAGCCATTCCTTAGCCGATAAACTAACGATTGAACCGAGCCGTACAGTCCATAGAAAAGCTGGCAGTTCTACATGAGCAGTTGCAGGTTCAATCGATACTTCCATTGCAGCCCTGGGGGGCAGCGGGCAGACAACATCTAGCTCATTACAATCTGCCTGCACCTACATACTTTCGTTCTAACAAATGTTATTTTGGCAAATTCGCTCTTTGCCCTCTAACCTAGCGAGTGTCCATGACCAATATCTTTATGATGCCGAGTTCGCTTGGGGATGAAGACCGATTCACAGCCAGTTTGCACTATTTGATCGAATCGGCCCCAGAAGTTGGCCAACAGCTAGTTAATGCTCTGCATTCAGACGCAAACATGCCAAGCACAACGTTTGTTCGCGCTGTGGACCACCCAAAATCAGGCAACGAGTGCCGGCCGGATTTTCTATTAGAGTGCAAAGATTACGATATTATCTGCGAACACAAGTTAATGAGCCCGCTAGGCGATCAACAACTCGAACGCTATCTCTCAACGCCCTGGCATCGGCAGAAATATGTAGCTCTGATTTCTTTGGGCCACTGCAACGTAGCACAATCTGTTCGGGAGAACCCAAATTACATTCGCCCCAGAGAGGGCTCACATTTTAACTGGCGTGATCTCTACCCTGCAATTAGTACTGGACACGGCAAAATCGAAAAGGAATTTGCTACATACATGCGGTCTCTTGGAATGAGGCCGCTTGAACTTCCGAAGGGTTGGGGAGATCTCTTCACCTGCAAAACCACCGCTGAGGCCTTTGGAATGCAGTTTCAATCCATTCGCGACTACTTCTCAGGAATCGGAGCGCAATGCAGAATCGATAGTTCTAGGCTTGGTTTTCAGGTTAGAAAGCCCAACTCATGCATGCGGCTCTTTTACCTGAAAGTTGCGCCGGCGGCCAGCCTGAAGGCAAATTCATTTAATGACGACGTTTTGAGCGCAACTGTGTACGTAGATGCCACCGTTGCACCGACTGTGCTTGACAACACACTGACGATACCTTTCACGAACACTTCAGCGATTCAAGGAGCATCCAGAAATGAAGCGGCTCCGTGGGACAAAGACCTTCGCTTAGTTTATGAGTATCAATTGCCTCTTAGGGACGCGATTTCAACCGACATCGATGTGCTAAAGAGCAATTTGCTCAAGTTTGCGAAAGCAACTTTTGACCATGCGTGCCAGCTAGGGACTACATCTACAGCCATCCCATCTGGCCTTTAGATAAGACGACGACAAATCCGCTACCTACGGCGTCGTAGAATCCTACGCAGTGGGCCGACAGGCTCCGGTGGATCGGGAGGCAGAGGCTGTGGACGAATCGGATTTGTATCCAATTCAGAATTAGTATGAGCAACTGCTTCCCACACTGCATGTGCAACCTCGGGATGACAAATGTCACTATGAGCACCAGACAGCGGATATTCTTTGCATATAACCTTGCTACAGTCGATGTTATAGATATTTGAAGACTCAAAACCATAGGTTTGATGGATATCAAGTATTTCCAATCCCTTAGGGTCGCAATGCGTGCCTTGGATTCCAAAGGCCCCAACCGCGCCATATGTCGGCAATTTAGGACCATCTTCATTCGCCATGACTGTCTGCCGAGCTATCCCTGCCGCAATCGGATATAGGGTTCCAACCGCATGATCCAGCGCCGATTGAGTTGTGATAATCGGACCTTTGACCAGTTTTTGATCGATGATCGACCGAAAGTATCCTGGCGTTCTTGATCCTTCGACGGTTGAGGAATACGACCAGTGAGAAAGCGCCCCCTGTACCAAACTCAATGAACTAATTGGACTTACGCTAGAGCGTCGCCCTGGGACGCCAAGTAAGCTCGATGAAACAACTATGCAACCAAAGCTGTGCCCCATCAGGTGAAATCGAACCGCCTTACCTGATGGAACTGCGCTTTGAAGTCCCCTAATAAATCGATTGACCCCATTCTCTCCTACGATTCGCGCTCGGTCTTTCATTGTCCAAAAAGAAACCGTCGCCAAGAGGTAGAGGATGTTGTAGTACCAAGGGTCACTTTTTGCGAATGCAGCGCCCACCGTGAACTCTCTAGGCTTTTTTTGAATTGCTTGAAATAACTCCTGTGGATCAAAGGAATCACCATCACTCCCTGGAGCTGCTGACACGCCACCTTCATATCTGACGCTCTCTGCTCGAAGCGTTTTGAAAGCATCGATCAGATCCGTGGAGAGTGCATTACCTTTCCGCTCTCTAGCAGATCGAAGTATGTGCTCAAGCGCCATTTTTGATCGCGGCGTATTGCCAAACTTCTCATTTGCTGCACCCGTCTCAATGATAGGGCTAGAGGCTCCAAATCTGGTTCGAAGCTCTTCGTCGCCAAAGGGCAAACTAGGCCAGTGAACTCCAACCAGTAGAGGTGAGAACCCTACTTTGCGACTACGCATCTTGTCTATGTCACTCTTACACGTTGACATTGCTCTAATCCAACTATCGTACTGATTGTTGGCCTGAATGACGTCTCCCATCCAGCCGTGACTAAATATGAAAACGTCGGTCACAGGATCTTCGACTAGGTGACTAGAAACGGAATCGCTACACAAGCTCCCGTCGCCCCAGCGACGCTCGACCCCATCACTGTCAAAAGCTAGCAGATAATAGCCAAGCTCTGTTCCTGAAACAGCTTGAAAGCATGCTCTGACTGAAGCACTTGAAGCGAGCGAAAAGTCACTTGCTAACGCTCCCGCACACAGTCCTGCTGACAGTTTCATGTAGCTACGTCGGGAACACCCGATTGAATTAGACATTGACTGTGTCCTTGAGTAAATCGCTGAGCCAACAAACTACCTAAATGGTGAAAACTACTATAGCTCAGCTGATGCGTTCACTTCGGCAAAGGGAAACAATAAGCCCTGCCGTTGCGATTGCTACTATCGTGGCCAACAGCGTGGCTTTTCTTACCTATTTCCAAAAATGATTATGTGAGCGATAACCACCTTTTTCCAATAGTGCAAATCATACCATAGCGACACGCTACTGTTCACGTAAAAAGCGTTTGCTTCACGCACACTCCGGGTCTTTAAAGCTTCGAACCTTTGCGGCTTCGCGGATGCGTTCGACTTCATTGCGATTCACCAACACTAAACGCTGGTGATTGGGGTCCGTGGGTTCTGGCGACTGTTTTAGACCCAAGTGCCTCTCCAAATAAAACGAAAGTGACACCCTTGTTTCGATCGTACACTTTCCGCTTTCCATTCCAAAATCGAGTTCGACTGCCCTGCGCGCTCCAGGGTTCAAATTGGGGTTCGGCTGAAGTACAAACGTCACAGATTGATTCCATTCGTGGTCCAATCCCCTATCCACCTGCTCTGGGCGCGATTCACCAATTTCCATTACTCGGGTGAGAACGAAGTCGCGGAACTGTTCATGACGTAAGCACCACGCCCGGGCATGCCAGCTAAAGAGATCGAAACCCAAAGCATGCGGCGCAATCCATCGCCAAGTAGTAGAATTAGAACTCGCCGACTGGTATTTGATCTTGACCGCCAATGACATCCGAGCAGCTTCCATGATCGCTCGAAGTATTTCTGGCCGCACCGTACGACGAAGTATTGGCACTACTGAGAAATCCGGTACATGATTTGCCCAAGTATCCGATTCTCCTACAACACCTGATTCACGGAGCCTCAAATGCGCCAAATAGGCGTCACCCGATGGCACTAGGTGCTGAGGCGTAAACTTTGCAGTGGGGCGATATGTCTTGAGGTGACTGTCGTAGCTAATAAAGCCCGGCGCAATCTCTTGGTAACGCTTCAGGTCTGCCGAAGCTTGAGGGACAGAGACTCGAAATTGGTCAACCAAATCAGATCGATTGATTTGCCCTTCCCAAAAAAGACGGAACTCAATGAATTCTAGCCGTCGCTGCACACTATGCCGCATTTCGGACTTTTCTGGCTGTACCACTGTTGCAGGCCTAACTTCAATGCGTATACTTTCTACTAGGGTAAAGTAACTTAACCCATACATATCCTCGTGTATGATAAGGTACTTGTCAATCACAATCCGGGAGGTCGCCCAACGAACCCCGGTTGCCGGGCATTTTTGTGACGCACGACAAACCCTTGCAAGTGGCGAAAAAGACAGCCAATTATAAGTGTTTTTGCAGTAAACAAATACCCAAAAACAAATGGTCGCGTAGCAACCGGCAGGTAAAGCTGGACTGTCAAATGCGATTTGGTTGGCTGACTTGAACGCTATCCGATCAATCACCCCAAAACGATGCAGCAGGCATTAGTTGGCCTAACCCCACAATACAGAACTTATCACTAACCGCCTCAATGGCCAGATTCGCGATTCTGACAACTGCGGCAATAACCCAGTCGATTGAGCGATTAGAAGCACACGATTAAGACGAAAGAGTAACCATGCACGTCTATTCAATGAAGGGATGCAATCGCGAAAACTACGTATTCTACCTGACGATTATGGCGTTTGCCGTAGTTGAAATCATTAATCAGGCAGCCGGATGCATTGGTGTTGTAGTTACCATCGCGGCAAGCACTGTATTTGCCGCTCTCTTCTACGTCTTCGATAAGTGGATTTGGAAGCTGCCTTGGATAACATCGATGATTGGGACGCCTGACCTTAGCGGTGCTTGGATTGTCACTGGAAGCACTAACGGTACTGATGGGGTGATTCGAGAATGGAATGGAACGCTAACCATCGAGCAGACTTGGTCGCACATTGCCATCAGCATCGAGACCGAACAATCTCGCTCACGTAGCACAATGGCGTCATTGGAACGTGACCCTGGATTCGGCTACCGTTTGATCTATAGCTATGTCAATAACCGTAAACTTGTAGATAGCGAGCTGCAATCACACAATGGCACTTGCGAGGTAGTTTTTGCAAACGAACTGCAAAACGCAGACGCACTTTATTTCAATGACCACCAACGTCGTACCATCGGCACGATGAAATGGACGAGGCAGCTAACCAATAAAGGGTATTCCACGTGAAGGGATTCGAAAATGATTACGAACGGCGACTAAAGTCTGTTATAGCCCGGCGAACGGCTCCTATTGAGCTGATGGAAAAGTCTGCAAGCGGCCTAAAGGAAGCTGCCGTCGTAAGGTATCAAGCTTCACCCATTTACGAGGTTTATAACAAGCTTGGTCGTGAAGGCGCGTCTGTGCGATACACAGTTGCAGCCATGGCTCGGTTAGATCCGCGGTATACGGAAGTTACTTACGAGCAGGGCGAGCGAGTTCGTAAGCAGTTAGAACGGGCATTCTCAGAGGCAATGGTGGACTGCGACTTTGAATACCAAGGATCTGTTACAAATGATACGCATATCAAGTCGTACAGCGACATAGACCTATTGTGCATCACAAGACGGTTCACCACACTTGAGCCACCTCAAGTCCCGAAGGTCCCATATTCCGGCAATCCGGTAAAGGACTTAACAGACATCCGCGTGACCGGGGCTGAGGCACTTCGGAAATCATACCCGACCGCAAAAGTCGATGACTCTGGTGCGAAGTCTGTTTCAATCGCTGGAGGCTCGCTTAGTCGGAAGATCGACGTAGTTCCTGCCAATTGGTACGACACAAATCAGTGGTCCGCGTATCAAGCCAAGCGATTTCGTTCAATACAAGTCCTCGATTTGAAAACCGGTATACGGGTCAAGAATTCCCCGTTTATGCACAACTATCTAATCGATCAAAGGGATCAGGCCGTATTTGGAGGGCTCCGCAAAGTTATAAGATTAATGAAGTCATTGCGATACGACAGTGGCGCAATCTCATTATCCAGCTTCGATCTAGCTGCAATTGGTTACAACATGCCAAGCGAACATTTGTGCACAAGCCCAGGTGGCGAAATCCAACTATTGTACCAACTAAAGTTGTATCTCGAATTGCTGCGACGTGATAAATCGCTTCGCGACAGCTTGGATGTTCCGGACGGTTCAAGGAGACTTTTCGCGAATGGTCACGCAACGTTGGATGGCCTCAATGAACTACAAGACGAGGTTGACGATTTGGTCGAAGCTGTTCGTATTGATCTCAGTAATTCATTTAAAACACTTTCCAATGTCAATTTATCCTACTGACGCATGAATGGCAGCGACGTGTCTCCTGGAAGGTAAGGACTCTAACCTGTGTGATGCGACGCTAGGGTTAGCAAGGTTGTCGATTCAATGGCGAATTTCTCAAAACGCAGTAAGTCGTTGCAGAAAAAAGAGTTGCTCTCATATCGGCGCAGGACGGCCGTCAATATACTCCAAACTTTTATCCTCACTTAGTCTTGGGGTGGATCACTTAGATAGGAGTCAAAATGGATGTTGCGATCAATTGATCGAAGTGCTGGTCAATCTGACAAGGCATCACCCCACCCCGAACCAGCATTCCCAATTCCATGTTGATCGTGAATGCTTGCTGGGTCAGATTTGCAGACGACAGGAACAACCACTCACCGTCTGCTACGGCGCATTTGACATGGAGGATTCCAAACTTGTTGTTGTCTCCAAGCTGACGATGCTCCTTCGGCCAATAGTATACGGCAGAACATGCCGCGACTTCCTGTCCCAACGCTGTGATCGTGCTGTACTCACCTTGGCCTTGGATCTTATCTGGAGTCTCCACGATTATTGTTAATCGCACGCCGCGTTTCGCGGCTCGCACAAGTGCCATGCGAATGTTCTCGATCCGGTACACAGCGAAGCTTACGAGCGTAATTCTGCTCTTGGCTGCATCCAATACTTGTAAGATGGCCTGCTCGGTTCGACGAAAAGGAACCGTCTCGGCATCGGGGCCCGTCCAAACTAACTCGATTGTTTGATCATCTCGGTGTGACCGTTCCGACAATGCCGCCGTTTGCAACGCCACGGAAACCGTTCGGGCATCAATGTCATTGTTTTCATTCTGCCAACAATCTACAAACGATAGGGCTATATCTCGGTGCTGATGGTGGGCAACTCGCTTAGTGATTTCAGCTCGCAATGACCCTTTGGAGGTTGTGAGAATTGCATCTGCCACCGCTTCTACCGTGCTGCTTGGTAAGCTGCGTGCCAAACCATAAGCAGATTCGACAATTATTCGGTCTGGCGTCATGGTTTACTCGAAAAAAGCCAAGTTGGTTCGTTCAACGGTTGCGACTACAGCCGACCGGTCCAGATACTTGTTCCCCCGCTCGCAAGACGTTTCTGGCAGGAAGGAACATGCATGGCAAGAAGCCCCGTGGAGTTTTTCTCCGTTGCCAACAGTATGCTCCGAGCAAAGCGGGTCGGACGCACACAGACACATTTTTTCCAACGCCCCGCGAATATGCCGACCGAGTTTGTCAGGTTCACCCAGGGCACACAGCCCACCGAGAGTTCCTTCACTATCGGGGGCCGCTGTGTAAATTAGCACTCCCGCCATCGGATCACCGTCGGAGGGATTCTGGGAATATATCCGCTCGGTAATAGAAGCGCTGGTATAGCCACACTCAATGGCTAATTGGCGAATCAACGCATGAGAGAACGTGTGCATTAACACATAGCGGATACCCGGATATCCCTTATTTGGGTCTAGGTTCTTAGATGCCCGCCACGCCTGATGCCCTAGCTCGAATTCCCGCTCGTAAGCCTGATTGCGTTTCACCCAATTCTGGACCATTGCTTCGGAAAACTGAAAGAATATCCCTTCGCCTCGTGTTTCACTGGCAGGAAGCCATGTAGGGTCCTTGCGTGAGATTTTGGCCCGATTTTCCGGTGGGAGGTCTTTGGCAGTGTCAAAATCTCTTGATGACATGATGCGGGTGAAGCCCACTAATGCCCGAACTTCTCGTAGCTTCTCCACTAAAACGATCTTCTCGAAGTATTTTGTGAAGTCCGTCGGCGGATCGACGGTGCGCAGCTTGAAGGTGCGGCTCTCTTTGGCCTTTGCTGGATTAGCAAACACCTTCCATTCCGGTGACTTCAAATCATCCGGGTCTTCAACTTCTTCAGCGGTCCCCTGAATTTTCTTCTGGATTGCCGCCCAAATCTGGTCGTCGCTGTACTTACTGAAATCCTTGAGTTGGCCGATCAATCGAAACGCCTTTAGCACATCAATGCTCGACACTTTATCGAGGACGGCCCAATTGTCCTCCACTAAACGGCCCAAATCATCGGAAGCCTGCGGCACTGACAACGCGGAAATCAATACAGGGAACCAAAGGTTCGATGCACCTTGCAGCATCGGTTTCACATGGTCTTGATCGCAACCGTTAGGATCAACGTCTCGAAGTTGTGGACGTCGTCCCCTGCAAGCGGGCATGACTGTGCGGTTATTGGGACCGAACGCTTGACCCAAGCGACGGCGAATGCCACACCCGTCGCACTTTACTTCCATATCCAATGTCTCGCCGCTGGCACCTGTTTCATACAGGTAGAGCAACCCTTTGCAGTTTGTCGGCCCCTGGTGAACAAAATCCACCCATGGAAAATCATCGAGATGGCCATGTACGCACGTCACCATGAACCGAGCGGGAAGCGCGAGTGGAGATTTTCCTTGCGTCGTGCAGTTGTGGACATAGCAAGCTCGGTCGGGTCGATACGGCGGTTGTTTAGGCTCAAACAACCCAGAGCTGATTGGGGCCAGCAACCGGCACTTTGAGCAAACCATCCAGCGTGGAAACGGAGCGACCGGCACGCCAATCTGACGAGTTTCGTCGAACCAGTTGGTTTGCGAGCCTTGCGTTTCCGGTCCTCGAGGCGGAGTGAGAAATCGTGTTGTCTGTGGGCCAAGTATTGACTGAGCCGAACGCAGCAATCGCTCCTCCGAAATTTCGTTGGAATGCGCACTTGGCCAATCGTCTAACCCCATCACGATTACCGACATATTTGGCAAGTCGACTAACGAGCCAATACCGTAGGTCATCAGCGTTTGGCTGGGACGTACTTCACCAACTTCGGATTTTCTCATGTGGCTGGAAGTGGTCATACTTGCCCTCCGTCTTCAACTTGCGAAACTTCGGGAATGTTATCAACAATGATTTCTCCGTTGATCTCATCAAGGCCCCCATCACTGATGACAAACTTAACGGGTGGCTCGACTTCACGCAAAGAATTGAGACACGTGAATTCCTCCCAACGTTCCATACCTGGACTATGAAGGAGCTTAACGGTAGTTCCTTTCTTCGGGCCGTCCGGGCCATAGGGTTCCGTATAGGTCAGAGTTCGCCCACCGGTAGTATTCTGCGCCTCGTCTTGCCACAAGTCAGCCTTGCTCCGCAGTTCGGCTCGACAGAAGTCTCCGGTTGTGGTGCCATCACCAATCAACTCAGCCCGCTTCGCAATCGTTTCGATAGCGTCCTGAACGTAGGGATTTCCGGTTGTGATGCGTGAGGCAGTTTCATTCGGATTGAACTCCACGCCCCGTAATCTCACGAGCGAAACCAGTAGCCCCGCCAGCCCCCGCTGCAAGGCTCCCGGCGAGAATGGTGTGACGGAGAGCGGTTCTACATGCTTATAGAACGTAGCGTGATAATGCTCGAAGGTCTCGTAGTGGGAAAGGTCACGAGGTCTGGCCCAATTGAACACAGTACAAACCAAGCCGGGGAATGTACGACCAACACGGCTTGTCGCTTGGATGTATTCGGCAGTGGCCTTTGGTTGTCCAGCCACCACCATTAATCCTAGCCGCTTTACGTCCACGCCGACCGAAATCATGTTCGTTGCCAAGAGCACATCCAGCGGCTTCTTCGGCATGCTCTTGTAGTCTTTGGTTCTGAACGCCTCTTTGCGCTTCTCTTCGAGTTCGGGATCAAAGCCTGATTCAAGCCGGTCAAGAATCTGCGGAATTTCTTCCGAACGCATACGGCTAGTCAACTCGGCGAGGCTGTCATTGAAGAGCTTTCTCTTCGCCAATCCTCTTCTGTCCTGTTTGGTACAAAGAGACGTCACCGAATCATCCACCAGACGCCGCATTCCTCCAAGTTCCCGCATAGAATTGAAGTAACCCACCAGGGTCATCCAAGGATCAATCTGTCTGCCATACTTCTCATAAAGCGATTGAGCCGAACAAAGGTAGGCGACATATACCCGAATCAGTGCAGCCTTCAACCTACGACCAGGCGCACAAATACCGAGGTAGCGTCTGCCGAATTCCTTTTCGGTCGGCTCTCGTTGAACCGAGAAAAAATTATCCCGCACATCGAGCCCGGGTGGCGGAAAAATGTTGACGGTCCGCAGGAACAGACTACGAACCTGCACGTCGGCGTTCTTGATCGTTGCCGTCGATGCGATTAACTTCGGGCGAACCGCCTTGCCGTTGACTTCCCAGGTACAGAGCTTGTCGATGGCAGTTTCGTATAGGCCCACAAGCGTTCCAAGAGGCCCACTGATAAGATGTAATTCATCCTGAATGATCAGATCGGGTGGACGCAGTGGCCCATGTTCTAGCAGCTTAGCCGCTGGCATTCCGAATTTTGACCTCGGGTGAAACGTCGAGTCTTCAGTTTCCGGCGATTTGAACCCATGTCGTTCGCAGTAACCGTTTACCTGACCGAACAGCATCTGCACTTCGCCCTTCCATGGCATTTGGGCGAACTTGTCCACTGTGGCGATCAGAAGCGTTGGCAGGCGGCGATAGATTTCTTCATCTACCACTACCACTGGCAAACCCTCACTTGCTGCTTGTCGCTTGCTAAAAAGGCATTGGCCGAACTTGTCACCGCAAAATGTCAACGTACGGCCCGCTCCATGCGGGTAGGGCTGGGCTTCTAAATGCTTGCCTGCTTCAATGGCACTACCGCACCACGGGCAAGCCGTAAGTTGGTAAGGGGTGCCAATACCACCACCGACGAATTGATTGCCACGCGCCTGTTTGATTGCTTCGACGGCATCATCGGTACGGTTGGGAGTCGTTTTGCGGCCTACCCATAAGCCGATTCGAAACGGCGTTTTTCCCCAACGACTATCGCCATGCTCCAGTGCCTTACGACGGATCGACTCGCACGCACAAATCAGTGCCGTTGCCCGCTGAAACTGCTGAATCGTCAGTAGGCGCAAAGTGTACCGCATCAGTACTGCCACGCCTTCGTCACCTACTCGTCCCGCCACAACTCCCTGCAATCGACGCAGTCCCATAGTGTAGGCCGACAACCCCAAATAGGCTTCCGTCTTACCACCGCCCGTAGGGAAGAAGAGCAAGTCAGCAAGGGCTTCGGGGCCGACACCACGCTCAGGATGATCTAGCTTTGTCACGCCCGGCAGGTTGAGCAGAATGAACGCAATTTGAAACGGTCGCCAACTTCGATTTGCAGGAGTATCAAAGTCATCGTAATGCACCTCGGCACCACGCCGAACATTTTCAGCAAAGATGGATTTCGTTCGCTGAAGCCACATTGCTCGGTTCATAAACTGGAACGACTCGAATGCCTTTAAATCCTTCGTCAAAAGCTCCAAACCTGCGGAGATTCGTTCGAGCGTCATTCGGCAATTGGCGATAGCTACTCGTGCTGCATCGCCAAACGAGGATAATGCTTCCGCCGGATCACCAAGCTTGGCCTCTTCCCGGTAGATCCAATCACTATAGGCTATGACCAACGGTTCCAGCAGCTTGGGAAGCTTCTTGACGTCTGCCTCCGCTCAGCACCTTCATGTCAAGGACCAACCCCGTCAGCTTGGCGAAAGCAGGATTTTCTTCGGCATCCTTTTCAGTAGGCGGAGCGGTACGAGGCACTTCGTAAGATGGCACAATGACGGTTTCGATGTGGGTCGCTCGGTCGGGCGAATCTTTGGCGACGCTTGCATGAACGCTGACCCCATGTCCCACGGCAAATTCCACATGATGCCGGTAGAGCAGCGCCATCAGTCGCTCTTCCAGATCATTGTTCGTACCCAGCGTCGTCCTTTTACAGAAAACCGCCTCACCATCCACGCCGCTAACGGTTAGCTTCGGCTGGAAGATGTGGTACTCGTCTTTTGGCCGCAGTTCCTCTTGGGCATTGACCAGAAATAGCGTGACGATGAATTGGGTGTTTCGCTTGCGGACCTGTCCCTGAACGTAAATGTCGGGGAAGTCAGGATCGGGGGCCTTGGCTTTTATTGGACCGTCCGTAAGTGGAATGGCAATGCTGCCCCCCCGTACATACCTCTTCCAAACCAGCAGCGTATTTCCCTTGTGATCGGCTCTGTCTTCACGCTTCTCCCGTTTGTATTGACCCCAAGTGGCGCTCACCTTAATCGACTGAGCGTTGCCATCACAGCAGAAGCTCATGCCGAAGGATGACGGTAAATGGGCTTGTGTAACGGGAGTGTCGGCATCGGTCTTGCCATCGTCCGCCGTATCGCTTCCCCCTTCAGAGAGTTCGTCGGGAATAAGGGGAGTGTCTTCGTCCTCCTCTTCATCATCCATGGCAGGCTTGGTGGCAGTATTGGCAACGCGGCTGGGTGCCAAGATGCCCACGAGGTATCGATCCCGCACCGTACGTTCAGTCAGCTCTTCGCTCTCACCGCCAGCCGGTCCAAGCAAATCGCCAAGAACCATCGTTTCGAGTTCGGCTCGAAGCTGGTGTTGTGAGATTTTATTCAGGACGTTACTCATTGCTTACTCATGTGATTCTTGTGGCGATAGAAGACTCAATGCGAATATGGCGAGGGCGTTGTCGTCGTCGTGCTAGTAGTCGTGCTAGTAGTCGTGCTAGTAGTCGTGCTAGTAGTAGTGGTAGGATAGGATGGATTAAGGTCGCTGAGTTGGCCGAGATTGATGACCTCGCCATCTTCACGGAGTACATCAACGACGAACCATGTTCCGCACCAGTTTCGACCAAAGTATAGTCGAAGCTCTGCGCCCGCAGTTAACCTATCTACAAGCCACGGACTGCCCATACGGCCCGGATCGGAATGTAGCCACGGGGGGACAATTGGTGTTCCGTGTGGCTCGCAATCCGACACGTTGATCTGCCAAGTGCGTCCATGATGGTCCTGAACAGAATACAATGACACCTTCGATATAAGCTTCGCCAAAATGTTATCCAGGCCTGAAGATGTCCGAATGCCTACTCTGCCAGAAAGAATAGGAGAGAACTGCCGCACGTCGTCTGCGCTGACATTGTGCCAAACCGGGAGCATGCGATCCTTGCCGTGAGATTCGAGCGAAAATAATCCATCCAATTCGTCCTGTGGCCATTTCTTTGCGAAGAAGCTATGACTGAGAATCACGACGCCGTATCGGCACTTATTCAAACCATTGTCGATGCTCGCACGAAGCCTATCACTGATATTTAAAGTGTACTCGTCGTACCAGACATTCACCCCTTTTGCTTGAAGCATTTCCGCCAAAGGACGTGCAACATCATCTTTATCTTCACTGGCGTGGCTGATGAAAACATCCCAAGTCATCGGATATCCTCCGGGGTGAAGTGACTAGCCTCTTGCTGGGCGACAAAAGCTGTACAGCTGGATACCGCCACGCCTACGAAATAGCGATCCCGCATCGTTTGTTCGGCGAGCTTTTCTGATTCGACTCGAAGCTGGTGCTGGGAGGGGAAGGATGTTTTGGTTGCATCACTCATTTGTCACCGCCTCTGAAGTATGCGTTCGGCCTGCATGTGAACCAGCTTTCCATCCGAAAGTGGATACCACGCAAAGGCATTGTTTTTCCTGGTCAGGGACGAAAGGGCATCGACCACATTTCCGACAAAATAGGCCGAGGCAAGGTGTTCAAGTCGGTACGCTCGCCACTTTTCTACATTGGCAGTCTGTGGGACATCTCCCCTCTCGATCTCGTCGTGTCCCCAGAAACGAACGAAGCGATCCTTACCATAGGCGAGACAGTTAATCACGACATCCGTTTCGGAATAAGCCGAATCGACTGCGTTCAACAGAGGCTCATCTTGGCGAAGCGTGCCCTCGTAGGAGAAGATTCCGAGCCACGGTACTCCCTCACCGTTCTCACGGCACAACCTTCCAACTTCAGCCAACTTAATCGCACACTCTTCAACGTCAGTAGACGACGAGAGCGATGTTTTGACTTCGATCACCGCACGGACACAATCAGGAGTGACGAACATCAAATCGCCGTCACGGAATAGCGTCGGTTTGTTGCCGTCCACAATCAGCAGATCAATCTGGGTCGAACTGCTGTTTTCGGTGACGATGAATCCCCGCCCCACGATCAATGATTTAGGCAGGTGCCGCCGGAGTATCGTGCGCAGTGCCGCTTCTTTATGTTCGCCGTCTGTTGGCCAGTGTTCGGCAAGGTTCCTGATTCTGTCCTTCAGGGCGTGCAACTCATCCGTGAGAGACTTGTGATATTCGAGGAAGTTTGGCATGGTCACTCATCTTCCTTGCCAAAGAAGCTGGGGGTTAGTAGGACGGATTTGGGAGCGGGCTTTTTCTTGGGAGTGTTGGTGGCTTTCTTAGCGGTTCCCTTTTTGCCGTGGAGTCCTTGCTTCACTTTTTCGGCGTAGCGTTCGTGGTTGAGTGTCAGCAAACGCTCGAGGAATTCACGACGGGCGGGGGCGCTGATGGTGAAGCGGACGCTCTGCATGGTTTCGTGGAAGCCGTGGTCGAAGTCGAGGGCGGTCCAACCATAACCAGAAGTGTCGCTACCTCCCTTGGGGAGCTCATCGAGAATGAGCAGAATCTCTTCGTCCACTTCCTCACCGACAGAAGGCTTTGCAGAGGCGTCTATGGAGCGGCAAGTGACCATCACACTTACGTGGTGACGATCCACCACTGTGGGTGTAGTGTTATCTTCAAACTCCCTGCCATCCGGGCCCAGCAGTTCGCCCAGCACCACCGCTTCGAGTTCAACTCGAACCTGTTGTTGGAAGGTGGGCAGGAATGAGGTTGCTTCACTCATTCGTTAGCCTCGCCTTTCGCATGCTTCATTGGCTTCTCCGCCCAATCGCCGATTGGTGTTCCAGTGTATCGCCAGCCCGCCCTCACCATTTCCGCTAAAATGACGTAGGAGACAAATGGCGATCCATGATGAATGATTCCAGCGAACTTGTAGTCTTCTACAAACTGGTCAAAGATGGGTCGCAAATCCTCGGGAAGTCCCGATCTTGCCGCTTCCTGCTTATCGCTTCGCTTTGGATTGCTCACTCGTCGTCCTCCTCGTTGAACAGGCTGGCTTCCTGCTTGGCGGATTTGCTGGCCGCTTTTTTCTTGGGGACGGCTTTTTTGGTGGTTCCCTTTTTGCCGTGAAGTCCTTGCTTCATTTCATCAGCGTAGCGTTCATGGTTGAGCTTCATAAGGCGTTGCAGGACTTCACGGCGGGCGGGTTCGCAGATGGCGAAGCGGACGCCCTGTTTGGTTTCATGGAAGCCGTGGCCAAGTTCGAGGTCGGTCCAGCCGTAAGCGGCGACAACTGCCTGGTCCATTTCGCCATGTAGTTCACGGACCTTCCGAATGTCGGCGGAAGACTCGTCGGGATCGTGGAAGCGGTTATAAAATTCCGTCAGACCTTCACTTCGAGTTTTCATAAACCGTGAACGCTCCGAATAGTACAATTGCCCTATCGTTTCGCTCTTTTCCGAAGACACGGGTCGAGCAAACGTCTGGAATACGTCAGACGCAGGGTACCTCATGCCCGTAGCAGCATCACGGAGGACTGACCCGAACTGCCGAACCCATGCTTCATGAATTGAGGACTGTAGTACCGCAAAGTCTGCCCAGCCATCTAACAGAAGAATTACATGTGGTGCGGCAAAAACGACATTCGCTGGTACGAATGAGAAGGCAAGGAATTTGCAGGTGAACCCGTGAAACAAAACACGAGACATTCCTTGAATGGCAGTGTAAAGCTCCGGCCTCCTCCTCTCGTGGAGCCACCATAAATCTCGTGTCTTTTTCTCTTTTACTTTGTCCCTATAAGGCTTAACGAGTCGCTCGACAATCTCAATGCAAGCTGGATATTGTCGTGCCTCAGCAAGACTCATTTCTCCAAAGTTAATCACCCATGAACTGTAAGTCTGGTCGGGGCTCGCAAGAAGATCCTCGCTTTTGACATACGGAAGCACTACTTTAGAATTTGCTGGTGACTGCTTGAGCAAGTCGTCTGCTACCTGCGGCGAGAGCACAAACCCCTCACCATACACCTTGTTGCCGGTGTAACTAAGGTTTAAGTTGTCACTCAAACGGGATGGCGTAGTAAAAGAGCTGTCGTCTTCTTCTAGATACGCCGTTATGTGGCGAACTGAATTATCCCCAAGGTGTAGAAGTCCCTTCCATTGGAAGGACGAGGACCATAGAAGTGCTACCTGCAAGATTGCCGTTCCGGGCCAAGGAAGTGTTGGAATTGCGCGGATCACACTGAATCCGTTTTCCAACACCTGCTCTAAGCCCACTTCTCTGGTGTCTCCTTCCGCAATCGAGTTCGTAAGGATCAAACCAACCATCCCTCTTGGACACGCAAGCGATGATGCACGAAGCAAAAAGAACGCTGAAAAGTCAGCATTCCCCTTTTTCCCATGGGCGACGATTGACTGAATGAACAATCTGTACTGTGTTCCAAAGTATCCAGAAATAAACGATCCTTTAATGAACGGCGGATTTCCCACGAACGCATCGAACCCGCCCCGCTTCACGATTACTTCAGGGAATTCCAGCGGCCAATGGAACATCTTCTGGCCCCGCCGCTCCTTAGCGGCAACTTGCTCGAACTCTTTGGTTGGACCCTTTTCGAGATAGTAGCCCGCCTTAACTGCCGCATGGCGCACTTTCTCCTGCTTATCCTTAGATCCCTCTCCCCAGAATTCGCCAGCAACCAGCAAATCCGCCGCACAGCGTAGCCGGGCGATTTTCTCATAGGCCTCCCGCAGCAATTTTTCCTGTCGCTCAATATCTTCTACCGAGTTAGCCGGTAAGTCTTCGATCTTTAGTCGAAGGGTGATTGCCTCCTCTACACCGCCAAGTAAAGGACCGAAGAACTTCGCCTCATCGTCCCCTTCTGGCTTTAGGCAAAAGTATTTTAGCTGGTCGATGCTATGCAGCCCCACCAGCGAATCGCCACAGCGGATAGAGTGGTCCAAAAACTCAAACGGCTTATCCTTCGCCAGTGTCAGTAGCCACAGCGACAGCTTTGCCATCTCCGCTGCTCAGCGGGTTAATATCCACGCCGTACAAGCAGCGCTGGGCGATGATCCGCATGGCGTACGTTTTTTGCTCAGCTGGATCGGTAGGAATTAGCGATTCATTCGCGGTGCCTATCGAAGGCTCCCCTTCGGGCGTAATACTTGGCATTTTGGGGTTCGCCTGTTTAGCGGCCTCCCAGGCTTCCAAGAGACGCTCCGCCATGTAGCGGGCCGCTTGCACCAAGAATGCCCCCGATCCGCAAGCCATATCGCAGATCTTGAGGCTGAGTAGTTCCTTGGCCGATTTGAGCGTCCATTCGCTTTTAGGTAAGCCTTCAGCCGGACCGACGTAGACCAGAGGTTCCAGCGTGTAATGCACGATGGGTTCGGTCAGACTACGGGGGGTATAGTGCGTACCGCTAGACCTGCGGTCGGTCCCCGATGTGACAAAGACACTCCCCTTGGGAATGACGACTGGGTAACCGAAATTGTCCTGTCGCACCAAACCGGCAAAGGCCTTCAAGCGATTCCAAAGCGCATCGTCACTTTGACAAGCAGTGCGAAAGCGTGCGGCATCTTGGGTATCAAGTTCGGCCTTAAGGGACTTTTTTAGGGTGCTTTCTGATTTGCCCGTTTCTTCTTTCAGAAACTTGACTAGATCCGCCTCCCCCTTGGCTAGAAGCTCTTCAAGCTTTGCAAGTGGGAATTCAGGCTCTCTGTCACGAGTTCCGATGAGACCGAGGAATGGTTCTGCCGCACGCTTGGCGGTGTGGTCTAGCAAGCCTTCGTAGACGTGGCCGATCTGTTCAATATCGAGCGCCCGGAAACTAAGCCGACGAGCTTCCGCCGGCCCTCCCCCTGGCATTCGGATTTGCAACAACTGCAGCGCTTCCAGCAAATGCAGCACCGTGCGGTTATTGACCGGCAGCGGGTTCGCTTCGCTCTCCTTCCACGAGGTGCCCCGCTTACGCCCTTCCAGAAATGGAAAACGGTCTGGATTGAACAGGTTGCCGCCATAGGCCGGAATGTGCAGGTCGTCGTGCTTGAGTCCGCCGTATACAGCTCGAAACGCCGCCAGCAGCCGAGGCCAAGCGTCGTAGCGACGTTCAAGCAGTTCTTCACCATGCTGGTCGGCCAGTTCCCGAAGTTGTTTGCTGATGGTGGAGACGGAGTAATTCTGTTCGTAAACCGGGAACGGCTTGCTGGGGATGAGCTCCCGTTCCTCGGCACAGAAGAGGAACACCAGACGCATCATCACGGTGAGCGCCGACTCATAGAGTTGTTCCGGCATCACGTCGACCAAGAGTTCTCGGCCAAAGTCCTGGTCGGCCCGGTCCAGCGAATGAATCAACACCTCAACCGCCCGCCGCACCTGATACCCAAGCTGGTCGGTGACTTCCTGCTGGTTGGACGAACTTTTGGTGAGTAGGGCTTCCAGCGTTTGATCGTCCGGGACGTTGAAGAACCGGCTGGCAGACAGCAAGCTACGAAATGCCCGTAACGTGATCGGCTCATCTTGCCATATTTCGGCATACCAAGAAGCGTAGCCCGTTGTTTCCCCCTTGGGTGCATCGACCAGTATCCAATGTTCGCCGTTGGTCACAAGGCCAAGCCGTACGCCTGTGCCGTGCAATAGCTCGGTCATCCGAGTATCGGGCGAAGCCTTCCACGGTGAGCCGGTAACGTAGCTGGTCAGCGGTTGCCCCGGTGGATAGGTTTGCACCAGCATCCGGGGCTTGTTCGTGCTCGGGTCGACGACGACGATGTTGGGGCGCAACAACTCATGATGTTCAGGAATTTCCGCTTGCAGTGTTTGCGGGATCGCCTGCCCTTCAAGCAGCACCCGGTCACCAAGATCAAGCGTTTGGGTTAGGACAAACTTGATCCATTGTTGATGCGGAGCAGGATCGGCCTTCCGCTTCTCTACAGCATCCTGCCAACGAGCGTACTCCTGCCGCAGCAAACGCGATTGATCAGGATCGTGCGGCTCTAGCCCCGTGTTAAAAGCTTCCATCAAAACCGGCAGGCTCAAGAACGGGCCTGACACCGGCACAAGGGAAAGCCATTCAGTATGGTGACGTGCGATGGACATAGGGTTACGTGATCTATTCTTCAAGTTCGCGAACGATCCACTCACTTCTTGTACGAAGCTGAAGTTCAGCCGCAAATTCTAGAGCTTCAGCTTCATTGTTCCAAATGACGAGCGGACCTTGAACGAGTCTGACAGTGTTGTCATCTTGTGGAACTCGAACAAGAGGCACACGAGGTAACTGTTGCTCTTCAATCAGTTGAAGCATTATTTGTCGGCGATCTGCAGTTAAAAATCCATCCTGCGGATCGACGGTGAACTGCCTTTCATTCTCACACATGGTTAATCCTCATGTTAAAGCCATCACTTAACCATCTTTTCAGGAACTAAAAACGTCACGGCGACGGGAAACATTCGGGCCTGCGGCTCGGCAAACCGCGCCCGGATCGCTTCAGTCTCTCGCTTGATTTCTTCGGGAATCTCTTTAACCCGAGCTCGCATGGCCTCTTTGTTACGTTCGTACCTTTCCGTTTCCGGATCATCAAATCCTGCGAGCCGTGATTGAATGTATTCCGGAGTGTCAAGCTCCTCCTCAATGGATCGCTTCAGTTCCGTTAGAATCGATTCGATATCTTTTGCTTCCTTCTCGGCACGAGCGCTTAGTGTACGGTGAATGGCAGCCTTCCGTTCTTTGACACGTGCTTCAAGGGACTCCGACAACCGTCCTTTGAGTTGCGGGTAAATCTCGAGAAGTACCTTTTTGACGCTCTCGGACGGTGAATTACTCGATTGCGATGATAGGGCACCTTCCAACTGTGACTGAGTCAACCGCCCTGCCCATTTGCCATGCTGAATGGAACCACCGGCTACAATAATTTCTTCATGGAGACGTTGACTGTCACCGCCAATAGCCACGATTCGAGCGTGAGCAATGACGGCCGGTACGTCAAGTAAATCATTGGAAACAACGCGAGTTGTGACTCGCTGAAGTTTTGATCGCCCCTTGCCTGCCCAGACCTCTGCCCTGAGTAGTCGCAGGCACATTTGGGGAAGACGATGATTGAGATGCGCCAACACTACATCATCCCTCCCTCTAGACACAGATTCATCAAAGGTGATCGGACGAATCTCTTTGGTATGGGGATGCTCAAGTCCCTCAGCACATGCGGACCAACTTCCTTTGAGAGGTGGCAACTGAAAGCATGGCTTACCATCTACGGTTCTCGTAGGCGTAAGAGGGAGTTGGCCGGCAAGTGCTCAGCCCAACTTGGACCACTTGGTAAATGTTCTCAGGAGAGAGCCGAAGTTCTTTCCGCGTATCCCGGTACTGCTGCATGAGAGCCTGGACTTGCTTTTGCAGATCCCGCTCAAACTTCAACATCTTGCGTATCGATTCCGATTCCTTTTCTGCCTTCTCGGTGTCCAACCTTGTGCGATGGCCAAGCATCGCTTCTGAGACCTGTTCGGCGATGATCGTTCCGACCTTTCCCAGGTCTTCTCGAATCGTCTCGATCTTAATCGCCACTCGCATGAGAAACTCAAGGTCGGCTTCCATGTCTGAAGCTGTTTCGATCACCTCACGGGCAGCACGCTGCTTGTATCCCTTTCCAACGAAGTGGTAGACGAGAACTTTGTCGGCCTTCTGTCCGTGGCGATCTACACGTCCGTTCCGCTGCTCCATGCGATTGGGGTTCCAAGGAATCTCATAATGAATGAGCCGGGAACAAAAGTTTTGGAAATCCAAACCTTCGGATGCAGCATCTGTTGCCAGTAGAATACGAACTGGACTGACATCAGGGGAAGTTTGGAATGCCGCTTTAACTTCCTCTCGCTTGTCTGACTCCATGCCACCGTACATGGTCAAGAGTCTGTCGCCATCGGTAAACCCTTCGACGGCAAGTACTTCCTGGAGCCAATTCTGCGTAGCCCTGTACTCAGTAAAAATAATAACCCGCTCCTTCGACCATTTGCCGTTAGGCTTGAGATGCTCTTTAAGCCACGCCACAAGCTGCCTGGCTTTAGAATCTCGCTGGCCGCGCGCTCGCTTCGCCCAATCCTTCATTAGTTGAAGTAGGGCTTTTTCATCAGCGGTTGTCTCTGCAAAGAGTCGGCTCAGCTGTATCTAATGCGTCACCTGTAGCGCCATCGTAGTCACCATCATCCGCGTACTCTTCATCAAGCCGGTCAAGCTCTAGTTGAAGGGTTCTGAAGGTTGGCTTGGGAACATTCCTCTTAGCTGTTTGCAATGACTTTTCGTGTTGCTCGAGCGTGGTGAGAAATGCTGCTGGGCAGGAAAAAAGGCGTTTCTTAAGAGTCTTGAGAACGAACTCGGTGGCGAAACGTTCCGCCTGATCAGTTGCTCTAGAGGAACGTATTTTCGTGTATTGACGCAGCGCAGTATGTACAGCGCGCTCCTCGTCCGTATAGGGAACTTCTATTGGCTCCAAGACGCGCGGTGGAAAGCGGCGCATCCCCAGGTGATTATACGCGAATGCAGGATCACTTTTTAAGCGGCGAACCATGACAGCTTCAAGCTGCTTTCGATCGGGCTCAGCTCCACGCGAGAACCGTTGATTGTCCAGTAGCTCAAGCAGGGCACCAAAGCTCTCGCGATAGCCGTTGTGCGGAGTGGCCGTAAGGAAGAGCTTGTGCTCAAAATGGGGGACCAAGTCTCGTAAAGCCTGTGTTCGCAACGAGTCCGCCGCATACCGACCAACACCCGAGGGGGCACAGTTGTGGGCCTCGTCCACGATCAGCAGGTCATACTTACGAGGATAGATTGGCTCACCTGGCGCGGGCAAGGTTTCCCGGAAGAGTCGAAGCGGCCGTTCGCGTTTTAGGAAGTCGATACTCGTAATGAGTCGGGGAAAGTGCGCCCATGGATTAACATGTATGCCGCGGCGACGACGAAGCTCACGCATCAAATTTGCGTCAACAGTACGAAAATCGAGACCAAATTTGTCTCGCATCTGGTCCCGCCACTGAATCTGGAGCGACGAGGGACAGACGATGAGAATCTTTCGGGCACGGTGACGGAGAATGAGTTCTAGCCCGACCATACCTGCTTCAATGGTTTTGCCCAAACCAACATCGTCTGCAATTAGCAGGTTGACCCTTGGCATCTGGATCGCCCGTACCACAGGGTCAAGCTGGTAATCTTCGATTTCGATACCACTTCGAAATGGCGACTGAATGTTTTTGTGATCTGCAGATGATGCTGCCCCCCAGCGAACGGCATCAAGGAACGCATCAAGTTTTTCCGGGGAATCGAAATCGGTTGGATCAGGGAGTGCAACCTTTTCAACGATCTTTGCCCCTGGCTCAATTTCCCAGACGACTTGAAGGTCTTCACCGAGTCCATCATCTTCAACAGACGAAAGAGTTAGCAGGTGTTGCGGCGTGGCAATCGGTGACTTCAGAGCAGAAGTAGGAAGACTGCTGCACTTCACTGCATTAACGACCCAAGGGCGTGACCGCACCTGGACTAGTTGCCCTTGTTCAGGGAGCGAGTTGCCTTGAGGGTTTGCCATGTTGAGTGTCGGAGAGGTTTGGCGTTTTGACCAGAAGGAATCACGTTAGCTACGAACCTACTTCAGTGGCTAGGCTACAAATCGCGAAAGCAGGGGCCTGAATCCCCGCTTTCCAGCGGATTGAATTTATTAGAATAGCACATGGAAGTTATAGTTACGAGATTCCTCGGGACAAAAACTTGTGCCCCCGTTTGCCACGGCAATTTTGGATGGCACCGTGTTTCACAACAGGAGTAATGTCTGCCAACAAACTCTTGCCTGCTCGGTCCAATCAATGATTTTTATGATTGAGCGAAGCTTCCTCTCCGTCTCAAGTCGCCGGCTAGGAAAATCACCAAGAAAAAGCAGCATGGTTACAATTTCTGGTGCCAAATAAAGTAGCCCCATGATCTGCGAAACCCGGGCCGTACTGACTTGCCCCAGCCGGGCAAGTTCCGATTGATCCTTCACCTTGCCGGTTCGAATAAGCTCGTCAAAATGAATCGCCAAAGCCATTAGGCGCGATATCCGGGGAACTCGCTGCGGAGCGGTCGGTGCATTTCCGACCCGCATTTTCTTTCGTCCCTTGGTCCCCCGCACAAAATGTACTCGCTTCTCTACCGTTACCTGCTCGGTCATTGGTGCACCCCTTCCAACTCCTCATGGATCGACATCGGAAAGATCCCGCGCGGTTCAAGCGTCACGCTCAGGTCTTTGGCCCTAGCGTCGTAGGCAACCTCGCGTACGAACGTTTGCACTAGCCATTCTTCTTCGGATTCACCGGGGGCAAACGCTGGCATTTGAGCCAGCGCCTTGCGATAGGCAGTTCGTTGAGTCGAATCCTCGTCCAGTGAACGAATCTGCTCGAGTACGAACTGCTCCACTTCCAAGGCCGGCAAGGGAGCCGAGAGGCAGGTACTCGCCCCCTGCTTCTTGCCATGGAGACAACTGTAATACCGATAGCGTTTAACGCCCCGACTGGTATAGGTGTGGCACATCGAGCAGTTGCACGCCCTACACCGCAATAGCCCGCGAAGTAGCGCCCCAGGCCGACTCCGGGCACGCTGCGCGGGGCTAACCCGATTTCCCGTGAGCATCGCTTGAACCTGCTCAAACACCCATGGGTCCACAATCGCCGAATGCTCCCCTTTGTGGATTTCGTCCTTATAGCGAAGCTGACCGATGTAGGTCACATTCGTTAGTAGTTGATGCAGCGACGTGCGCGTGAAGGCACTACCCCCAACAATCGTCCCCTTCCTGGTCGTCCAGGCTTTGTTAACCCACCCGCGTTTGGCCAGCACCTCAACGACCGGCAATAAAGACCGTTTCTGCAGGTAGAGCTGATAGATATGCTGAACGCGCTCGGCCTCTTCCGGGTTCACCAACAGCTTCGAACCCTGCACCGAAACGTCATACCCCAGTAGCGGCCTTCCCCCCGACCATTTTCCCTTACGGCGTGCGGCCGCAATCTTATCCCTGGTTCGCTCCGAAATGATCTCCCGTTCGAACTGGGCAAACGACAACAGGACGTGCAGAACCAGCCGTCCCATAGATGTGGCCGTATTGAACTGCTGCGTGACCGAAACGAACGACACCTGATGCTTGTCAAACACCTCCATCATTCGCGAAAAATCTAACAGCGACCGACTAAGCCGATCCACCTTATAGACGATCACGCAGTCAATCTTCCCGGCCCGGATGTCTTGCACTAATTGCTGAAGGGCCGGCCGGTCCATGTTCCCACCGGTATAGCCACCGTCGTCGTAGCGATCAGGAACGCAGGTCCAGCCTTCCCGCTGCTGGCTGACGATGTACGCCTCGGCCGATTCCCGCTGGGCGTCGAGCGTATTGAATTCCTGCTCGAGCCCTTCTTCCGTGCTCTTGCGGGTATAGATGGCGCAGCGAACCACGGGGGGTACGGCCTGTTTTCCCAAACGGGGGTTCTGCTGAATCATTTGCCACCTCCTTGCAGCTTAAAGAAGTGAAATCCGTTGCAATGATTCCCGGTGATTGCCTTGGCGACAGCGCTCAAGGAAAGGAACTTCTCGCCGAGATACTCAAAGCCCTCGACGAGGACCTTCACCTTCATTATTTGCCCCTTGTAGTCCCGGGTGATGATCGTTCCTGGCATGGGAACGCGTTTATCGGCAATTGCCGTCACAGGCGTTGGCTCGGGGTCTTTTCGCCCGGTATGTCTTGGCATCATTCGCCGCAGGTCTTCCGTACAAACCAGCTCTCTTGCCCGGGCTAGTGCCCGCTCGCTCAAGCCGCCATAGAGGTTGGCCTGCATCCGCCACAGGATGCGGCGGTAGAGGTAGTCACGATTCCGGGAGTTGGTCGTCTCCCCGCAAACCTCCAAGTACTTTTCACGTAAAGGACCTGTTTTAAGCTGCCGAAGGTAGGCCAGCTCTTTCTCCGCATTGAATTCCATCGTTGACTCCTTGAGATCTCGAACACCGTTAACCCGCTGGTCACAGAGAGCACGGTTTTTGGAGAAACCTCAAGGCCGCTGCCTAGAAACTATCGCAAATTTTGGGGCAGTTTCTTAGGATTACAAGTCGTAGCGTGTGGTTCTCTTGCGGAGGAGGAGTCGAATGTCGGACGTCTTTATGAAAGAGCAACGTGCCACAAAGTTGGCGCAAGAGTTTCTGGCTGCGCATCAGTCACAAGAGTACATGGAGGTCGGAATAGGAATTGGAAAAGACGTTGACCAAATGTCTACAGCACTATTTACACTTGCGAGCACGCGGCGCAATCTACCTTATTTTATCCAGCGCACCGACAATACAGTAACGCTCTCAGTCCACCTGATCGATCATAGCGAGTGTCTGTCAAGGATGGCGTTCATAAGCGGCTGGGCAGAAGAGATCGAATCGTTTTGTATCAACGCTGCATGGTGCAGTGATCTCTTTAAACAACAACTAGGTCCAAAGCTCGCGTCAAAAAGGAAGCCTGTTGCAAATTGGGTAGAGATGATGGATTTTCGGAGGAACATGGAAGATCTTGAACTGGATCATTTGGAGGTTGATGATTGCGAGTTCCATTTTTTCACCTCCCCCAACCTCTTGGCCATCAGAACGATAGTAGGATGTTTCGGTGTATCAATACCTCTTTCGCAAGACCTAACGCAAGCGCCTTCATTTCACACGAAAGTAGGCCCTGAGCCGCCAAATCGCTTCTACTGGCTGGGAAACTATGTCGAACTCGAAAGAAAACCATGGATGGTTCTAGACTACTTATGGAACTGTCCTGAATGCGCCGCCCTGGAAGAGGAAGTCCGAGAAAAAGTCTGGGGCGATGATGGGACCGGGAAAGAAAAAGACGGGCGAATCCGTGGAGTGCAGAATTCGATTCGACTTACTTTCGAAGAGGCAGGGTTTCCCTATCGAATACGGTCTCTAAATGGCAGCATCGCTCTTAGAAAAGAATTCGGACGATGACGGGACGGTAAATAAACGCCTTATTGGAGGAGTATGTGGGAGAGTAAATTTTTTAATTTGAAACAAAAATACCTGTGCATTCCTGCGCAATTCCTGCGCACCACTCAATAGGTTAGAGCCAGTTTGAGACCCATCAACTGGTTTTGATTTAGAGAGGAAGCGCTATGCAAGTAGCAAATTGGCCCTTGGCCCAAGTGCGTCCGTACGAGACCAACCCCCGATTGAATGACTCTGGCGTGGATGCCGTCGCAAAAAGCATCCAGGAGTTTGGCTGGCGACAGCCGATCGTCGTGGATGAGGCGGGAGTGATCATCGTTGGCCACACCCGCTGGAAAGCTGCCCAAAAACTGCAGCTAGAGACCGTCCCAGTTCACGTCGCAACCGGCCTAAGTCCTGAACAAGTAAGGGCTTATCGAATCGCCGACAACCAGACTTCCAATCTTTCGGATTGGGATAACGACCTTCTGATGAAGGAACTGGCAGCCCTGGTCGACGCCGACTTCGACATGGGACTCTTAGGCTTTTCGACCGACGAACTGCAAGGCTTCTTGCACCCCAATGGAGCCCCAGGAGAGACGGACCCCGATGAGATTCCTGCGCCACCCGACAAGGCCACCACAGAACGGGGCGATCTCTGGATTCTCGGTGACCATCGCCTCTACTGCGGCGATAGTGGATCGCCTGCGGATTTAGATCGACTTCTAGACGGTGCCAAGATTCACCTGGTCAACTCCGACCCTCCCTACAACGTCAAGGTCGAGCCCCGTAGCAATAATGCCATTGCGGCTGGGCTCAGTTCGTTCGCTGGTCCCAAGCATCATCAGGCGCTCGACCTGGCTCGTCATCCCGGCAAAGCCAAGGCGACCAAGAAGAAGTTGCGAGCCAAAGACCGTCCCTTAGCCAACGACTTCTTAAGCGACGAAGCGTTCGACAAGCAATTGGCGGCTTGGTTTGGGAATATGGCCCGGGTTCTATTGCCCGGCCGAAGCTTCTACATCTGGGGCGGGTACGCGAACTGCGCCAATTACCCACCGGTGCTTAAGGCCTGCGAACTCTACTTTTCGCAGGCGATCATTTGGGTGAAGGAGCATCCGGTCCTTACCCGCAAAGATTTCATGGGGAACCATGAATGGTGCTTCTACGGTTGGCGGCAGGGTGGACCTCACCAATTCCACGGCCCCAACAATGTGGCCGATGTTTGGTCGGTGAAGAAGGTGAACCCGCAGAGCATGGTCCATCTGACGGAAAAGCCCGTCGAGCTTGCCGTGCGGGCCATGCAGTATTCCACGCGCGCTGGTGAAAACGTGCTGGATTTGTTTGGGGGGAGTGGCTCCACGCTCATGGCGGCCGAGACCGTGAAACGCAACGCGTTTCTGATGGAGCTCGATCAACTCTACTGCGATGTGATCGTCCAGCGCTGGGAAAACTTCACCGGGCGTAAGGCGGAACGTGTTCCCGCTGAGTCCCCTCAGGAAGTACCTGCGTAGCCTTGTGGCATTTGTCACCCGAGCGCCCCACGTCGCAAAACGTAGGGCGCTTGGGTGGCGTTTGCCGAACTAGGTTGCCTCACCCACGAGTGCAAACCGTCCGGGCGAAGCCTTCTGGAATCGAGAGCCTGTTCCCTTCTCGTTGATCTCCCGCATCAGGGCGGCATAGAGAGTGGAATGCGGCGTCTTACCACCGGGGCTTGTCCAGTAACCCTTGGTAGCGATCCCTTCGATCAGTTCCTTGCAGTTGAGGGGACCGGTGGAATCGGCCAAGAGCTTGGCAGCAGCGTCCAAAGCACTCATCCCTTTTTCGGGCTGAGGCTTTTCCAGTTTCACGGTCCGGCGAATCGCCAGCGGAGCAGGTTCATGGCATTTTTTGCATGCACGAACTTCCCCCTCCCCTTCCCATTCGTGGGCACCACCTTGGGGACAAGGGATCGCCTTGGATGGACGTTTGCCGGCAGGTTTTCGATGAGGGGCTGGCTTGGACTTCTTTTTTGCGGTCATGGTCGTTCTCCAAAAAAACGGGGATGCGTCGAAACAACAACATCACATGAGCCAGGAAACCTTCAAAACATCAAGCGGGATTCCGAGAGGATTCCATCAATACTTATCAGCTAAGGAAGGAACGTTATGGGTACAAAGCTTTCGAAAAAGCTTGAAGCGATTGAGCGTAGGAAGAAGGTTAGCGAACTCAGGCTCAAGGGATGGGGACAGGTCGAAATTGCCAACGAGTTACAGGTTCGGCAATCGACGATATCGCTGGACATAAAGCTAATCTGCAAGGCATGGCGAGAATCTTCGATTCGTGATTTCGATGATTCGCGTGAACTGGAGCTGGCCAAAATCAATAAAGTCGAACGTGAGGCATGGGCGGGCTACGAGCGTTCCCAGCAACCTCATCAATCCGCAACGACGGATGGGCAGGCCGGCGCAGAAGGCCAAACGTACGGTTCGGAATCAGTACGGCGATCCTCGATACCTCACCGTCATCTTGGATTGCAGCCAGGCTAGGCGTGAATTATTGGGCCTCGATGCCCCAGTAAAAATCGCCCCGACGACTCCCGAAGGAGCTCCGCTGACCAATGAGCAGCGAGTCGCTCATATCCAGGCGATCATCGCAGAAATTGGTCAATCGGAAGAATTACAAGCCAGCACACTTACCATTGAAGGAGCTAGTAGTGAACCTGGAACACCTTAAGAAAGCGCTGGAGCAAATGACGGATGCTGAATTACAGCGACTGAGTCCGTTGTCAGCTTATGGAAGGATGGCAGTCACTCCCCATCCCCGCCAAAAAGAATTCCTCGACCTCAAATGTGAGGAAGCACTTTATGGCGGTGCATGTGGCGGTGGGAAGACGCAGGCCCTGCTGATGTATCTGGCAGAGGGTGTCAAAATCCCTGACTATTCAGGCATCCTCTTCCGGCGAACGCTGACACAGCTTGAAAAGTCCAACGACTCTCCGATTACGAAGTCGCATACGCTGTTTCGTCCATTAGGGGGCAAGTACAACGCGTCGAAGTATCGCTGGACTTTTCCCAGTGGGGCGACGATCGAGTTCGGCCATCTTCCTTTTGAAGGGAGTGAGCTGAACTACCAAGGTCCCGCTTACCATCGAGTGGCCTTTGATGAACTGACGCAGTTTTCAGAGCATCAATACACGTACCTCTTTAGCCGTATGCGCATGCGGAAGGAATTTCCTGTGCGTATGGGAATCCGTGCGGCCAGCAACCCCGGCGGTCACGGTCATACCTGGGTGAAGAATCGGTTCGTCACTTCGGATGCGATCAAATCGATTCAGAGTACGAGCTATAACGAGCCTAGCCCGAAGAAGTTCATTTTCTGGATGAACCCTGACCGGGCTTTTGTGCCGGCACGCGTTGCCGACAATCCCTCTTTAGATATCGAAGATTACATCGCTCGCATGCGAAACAATCTTACGACCATCTTAAGGCAGCGATTGCTCAACGGTGATTGGTCGGCCGTGGAAGACGCGGTGATTCGCCCAGATTGGTTCCCTCCCCGGTCCATCCGAGTAGCGAGCACTCTCTCGGGAGAGAGACAGAGAGTTTCCCTTCTGAGACCTACTTACCACTCCAAAAACCAAGGCTTTAAGCCTACGCAATCACGCCCAAAACAGCGCGAAAATGCCCCAAGAAGTTGAGCCGAAAAAAGCTCGAATTAGGATGGTCGTTTGGGCATCCCTTAGGTGTGCCAAAATGAGAGCATCCTGATGATACGAAGCGACTTAGGTATTTTAGTCGAATGGCCCACCTCTTTCAGTCCCTCCTCCTGCTCATTGCCACAGCTTCCAAGAATGAACTGGCTCGGCAGATCAAATACCTCAAGGTGGAGAACGAGATCCTTCGGAGCAAGCTTCCAGGCCGGATTACGGTCACCGGGAAAGAGCGGAGTCGGCTGGTCCGCTTTGCGCAGAGGCTGGGGACAGCCATCCATGGCCTCGCCACCATCGTGACTCCCCAAACGGTCTTACGCTGGATTCGGGAAGAACGGGAAGGGAAGCACCAAACCCCCGTCAAACGCGGACGGCGGCGTACGGCGCAAGAGATCTGCCTCTTGGTCGTCAAACTGGCCCGGGAAAACGAGTGGGGCTATACCCGAATCCTGGGCGAGCTCCGGAAGCTGGGGATTCGCTCTATCTCTCGCAATACCGTCAAACGAATCTTGGCCGAACATGGGTTTGACCCAGGCCCCAACCGGGGAGAAGGCTCGTGGGACGAGTTTTTGAAGCGGCATGCCGCTTCCTTGTGGCAATGCGACTTCTTCAGTCAGAAGACCATGACATTTCAGGGGATACGGGATGTGTTTGTCCTAGCGTTCTTGAACGTGAAAACCCGCCGAGTCATCCTCTCGCCCGCTACCCATCACCCTAATGAAGCCTGGGTGGTTGCGCAGACGGAGTCGTTCATCGAGCAAGCCAAGGAGCTCAAGCTTCCTATTGGGCTAGTACAGCATGACCGGGACACCAAGTTCACCCAGAAGTTCAAGCAGGTCTTAAAACAGCGCCGGGTACAGCCGGTGAGGAACGCGTTCCGCGCTCCCAACACGAACGCCTATATCGAACGCTTCGTCCAATCGATTGGCCAGGAATGTTTGGATAGGTTTGTGATCTTTGGGGAGGCGCACATGAATCATTTGTGCCAAGAGTACCTCGAGTACTATCACCACGAGCGGCCGCACCAAGCGTTAGAGAATGAGCCGCTAATAAAACCCAAACGCCGTGGACGGCCCAAAGCCAAGACAAAGATGGAAGGGCCCGCGACCGTGCGTCTCAAAGAGATCCGCTGCAAGCAGCGGCTGGGTGGGCTGCTGAAGAGCTATTCGAAGAAGGCGGCGTAGCTTCAATCCATTCACTCGTGACTCAACGAGCTAATATGCACCATCACATCTGTTCTAAGATAACATTAACACAACCGGTTGTGTCACTTTTACCGTTTCCATTCTGTAGCCCCATAGTCAGTACGCCCCATTGCCAAAAAGCACTTCGAAAACACTCAGGTCTTTTTTTGTTATTCATTCCGTTCCGTAGCAACACGTTTTCATCTTGGTATAGGACAAGTACTAATCCCATTCGGGAGCATATGGAAAGATTCTATCCCCTGGATATAGCGCAATTGGCTGTGGCTCTCGCGGGCGCGTAGTAGTCGTTTCGTTGTAAATCTTCCACTCGGCGTAATAGTTCTTATCTAAAATAGTTACGGGGGTAGGTAGAGGAACAGCATCACCAGCGGTAGGGAGCGCTCGGCATAACTTAAAAAACGTGGCAGGAATCGAACAGTTCGACGAGGCAACGCGAAGATACTCAATTCCTTGTTCAAACGTAATCGGCGAAAGCCTTTCGATGGCATCTAAGGAGGATATTGCATTTCCAGCATACAGGACAATTAAAGCCAATTTGCCAACTGTTGATTCCTTTGCAAAAACTGCCCATTCCTTAATAAGCCCCATGAACTCTAGGTAAGAGTCTTCTTGGTGCAGATCTTCTACCCTGGGAAAATCTTTGGCAAGGAGAACTTTGCACTGTTCGGCAGTTAGCTTCCCCCTGAATGTCTCTAGAACTTCTTCAATTGAAGGCGGTTTGCTCATTTGTCGTACCCCACATAACTATGCCATTTCGAGAATCTAAAACGCAGCCGCTTCGTAAAATAATAACGGTGTGAGCCGGCATATAGCTAGGGCTGGAGACAATAACGGAGCTAATGCCGTTTTTACACCACCATCGCCGACTTTCCGCGTTTCCCAGCGGGAGAGTTGGGTTACTATCACCACGAGCGACCGCACCAAGCCCTGGAGAATGAGCCGCTGGTCAGGCCCAAACGCCGTGGGACGGCCGAAGGCTAAGACAAAGATTTAAGCGAACGCAACAGTGCGCCTCAAAGAGATCCGCTGCAAGCAGCGGCTAGGCGGGCTGCTGAAGAGCTATTCGAGGAAGGCGGCGTAGCAAGTCTGCCCTTTGAAATTCTGCAACCGCACCACTTGAGCTTTGCCAAAGAGAATTGCAGATGTGCCCCTCACGAAAATCCTTGCGCATTTTAGGGCTGAATGTATTTGAGGAATAGCCTTCTCCTTGAGTAGAGGAAAGCTTTATGAATCCAGAAGAGATGTTTGATTGGGAAGAGGGTTTGCCACAGGACGCGTCATAACGACCGGTCCAAAGAGAACCAATCGAAAGAGAAGTAAGTCGTTACTGGCTAAAGAGATGTTCTCATTTTGGCACAGGGCGATTGCCAGCCAACGGATAAAGACCTCTTTGCTCGCTCTACGGTGAAGCAGTCTCTGTTTCGGGAAGTGCGCCAATCCCTTTGGGCAATGGCATAGGTGGTGAGGGGGCTGGAGGAGCATCTGGGACTTTAAAAGTTTGGTATTTTCGAATCGCAGCTAGGTACAAATCCATTGAATGGTCAGCGATATAAGGCGAGCTACCTTCAAACATCGGCTGTCCATCTGAGTTGTATTTTGGCTTATTTGCCAATTTAAGCCGTTCTTTTTCTCTAGCAAACTCTTCTTCAGAAAGTGGAGGGATCTGAACATCATTCGTCTGCTCTAGAGGCGTAGAAGAGTCTGCTCCAAACATCTTGATTTTGGGTTTCGAGCGATAGATGCCATCGCTCCTAAACCAAACTAATGAACCGCAGTGGCGGAGCGATGGAACGACCCTTGCCACAATGTCAGATCCATTTACGAAATGCACGTACCTTCCATAGAATTTTTCGTCAAGGAAGGAAACAAGCGGTGGGCCAACCAGCATCGGCTGACCGAATGTGATCAGGCCGGCAATTTCAAGTTCACTGCTTTGGCAGAAATCAAAAGCGCATGCAACCGCCAACGCGCCTCCTAGGCTATGACCTGTAATCCAAACAAGCTTGGGTTTTCGCTTGTCAAGAATCTTTGTGATTTGATCAGAGAGAGAAAAGTAAGCGTTTTGAAAACCGCGATGTATGGGGCCATGATCTGTTTGTGTGGTTTGGCTATCTAGGTTCACAAACCAATCCCAATTATCGTCTGTGCCCCGAAAGACGATGACTGCCACATCGTCTACAAACGCTACGTAGCCTGCCATTGAGTCTTGAACAAAGGGTTCAACTTGCTCAAAGCCCAGTGCTTTGAATGCTGGAGTTGCATCAACAGGTGCTAAATAGGCAATGCTACAGCACTCTGCCATTTTTTCTGAAAAAGGCCAGTCGGCTACCGATTCCGAACTCCATGGGCTCCCCAGAAGAATAGACAAGCTTTTTACGTGAGGCGGTCGAGCATCGGGCTTCGGGACTTCTGGAACAACGTCTACTAATCCAGGAGATGATTGTGCTATGTAAGTAATCGTGATGCCGCTTACGGCGAGTAAAATCAGGCCTGGAATCCACAAGACTTTCCATGGCCAGACAAGCCAAATTCTTAAGCTGCTTAGTACGAGAAGAGAGAAGCCTAGGGCTGCAAGTAACTGAACGTTGGTAACAAGCCAGTTCATTATCGATCTCATATAGTATGCAAGCACTTGTAGAACGTTGAGACGAGTTGTATTAACCTCCCGCCTTGCGCCGAATTGAAAATATCGCGGCGGACTGGGCCAATCCATTGGAATCAGGCGGAAAGTCGTAAGTCATTGCTGTTTAAGAGGATATTCTCATTTTGGCACAGGACGAGTGATTACCGGGCGGCCTAAGCGAATTGCGTGAACACCGACTGCTATGACCATGGGAACTGGTTAGTTGTAACTGGGTTTTAATTATGGTACGGGATGCTCTTCGGCAGTATTCTGCAAAAGCGGAACGCTTTCATCTCTGGCTTGCTCCGTACGTGAAGCTGCACCACCACTAGCTCACACTTGAAGCTTCTAAACACGCATCTCGAAGAACTAGGAGGGAAGCAGAGGGGTTCGCTAAAGCTTCGATTCGCTTATTGACTCTCCTAAGGCGTCGCCTTGCCTTAGCACTAAGTAGCTGCTCCCGCGATTGCGAACTGATCGTCTGTGTTATCGCATTTATCAGCCCATCATTCCCGACAAGCATGTTTACGTCGATGCAGGAAAGCAGATTAATCATTGGAACTAGCGCACTTTCAATTGGAAGAAGAGATATAGCGATCAATTCTTTGACTTTGCCAGGATTAGAAACCATAATCCCGGAAAGCGAGCTCCGTGAGCCCAAAGAAAGTTGCTTGTACGCATCCACCAGTTCCGGTATCAGTGTTTCATGCTCCCCTTTTATCGCAATTCGAAATGCAGCTTGCGCAAACTCGGGATGGGGTTTTGCATGGAAAGAATCAAGCAGTAGGCGAAGATCTAAAGCGTCCTCTGAAGCGCCGAGCGCAACACAGAGCTTTCGGAGCTGTGGCCTTGTGAAGTCTGCGATAGACTTTTGCAGCCATGGTCGGAATCCATGGGCACGACTACGAATCAAGATAAAAGCCAGTTTTGCCCATACCTTGATAGACGACTCGGTCGGAAGCTGCTGCAGAATGACATCGGAAATCTCCGATGATATTGTTGTATAAAGTAGAAGGTTTGCGACCCGCTTCCTAATGTGCTTGTCTTTATTGCTTATCGCCTCGACAAGTTTTGGCTCATCCGCAGAGGTTAACGCAGATGCAGCGATTCGATAAGCATCATCGGTTATGTACGGATGGTTCAGTCCTCCACCGCCTCGTAATCTAAATTCCTGTATTAATCGAAATGCAAGCCCGAATTCTTGAAAGGTGCGGTGGACAAAGACAGAGTGCTCGTTCTTGGAAGAGAGAAGCCCACAATTCAGTAGGGCAGTTGCAGAGGCACCATATTTTGTAATTAGTCGCGAAGATAGTTCGCCTAGTGAGACAGTATAGCCTGCTTGCTGTGATTCTGCACACTCGAAAGCAGCTTCGGAGAGAACATGCAGTAGCTCATCGAGACTGACGGAACCCAGGTCAATTGAGCCTCGCACAGTTGTTGCGTTAAAATATGTATGCAATGCTCCGACATAATGCATGTATAGCTCAAAAGTACTTAGCCGATCCCACTCTGGCAACTCATTCGCAACCCGAATTGCCATCAAAGCCGTCATTGCCGATCTTATATCTGGGGTTCGTCCTTGTTCAACGCTCCGAAGTATGACCTCTGCTTTACATGGGTCTAAAAGATACCGTGCCAGAACACTTTGAATCTCTTCATCAGACAGAGGCGGAACAGTGAACTGCACAAACTGCCTCTTTTTCGTGGTTTTGTTTGTACAGCCTGGACGAGTGGTAATCATCGCGCCAGCCACTTCATCAACGTCAATTAAGTTCGCAAGATCAGGGGTAGTGAAAATGCTGCTTGGGAGCTCGTCGAGACCATCAAGCAAAAGAACCACTTTGCTCGCCTCTAGCGATCGTTTAAACAGTTCGGGAAAGACTCTCACCCCAAGATCTTCGCAAGCATTGTGAAATGCCGCCAAAATCGAAGCGGGGATTCCTCGGGAAAGGTCCAGATAGAGTGGCATGGGGATATTCAAGGTTGCATCCAAACAACGTTCTGCAAGTTCTGACACTACCCGTCGGCAAAACGTAGACTTCCCAGATCCAGGAGGGCCTTCAACAAAAAGATATTGCCCACGATTGGCGAGCAGATCAGTGAATTCGGAAACACTATATTTCCTTGAATCGCGTCTCAAGCTCTGGACATGTACGGGGATTTGCAAATGTTGTGAGTTGCGATGCGATGGAGGTGCGAGTGGGAACACATCCGTTCGGAGGCTACTAAAACGTTGTGCTAAGCGAGATAAATACTCTCGAAAAAACTCGGCGGCAGGAAGATTTTCGACCTCGGGTAGATAGGTCGTAATGTATGAGATGCGCTCCTTCGCAAGCACGGCTTCAGCTCGTCCGATCATGCATCGAATCCGCTCGAACTCAGCCGGAAGGTCGGCTACTCTTACCGTCGTCGAGTTTATGACACCCGCCCCGGGAAGAAATTGTGCGACCATGATTGTTTCGCCGTTGCATGCCATTGTAAATGGAGTACCGGCCCAAGTTGCGTATGAACGTACCTGTTCGTCCGCACCAGAAAGTGACTCGCCTATCCTCTTATTCTCGATACAAAGCAATGCATTTGGCAATGATCGTTCTGCACCATTATAGAGAATGAAATCTGCGATTTTCTCCAGTACCTCGCGCCCAAATCGCATTCGGACGGTAACTTTGTCCGCACGATCAGAGTCAGAGTAGCCCAGCAATCTCAGCAAATGAAGAACGATTTTTGTTTCTACTTCGGCTTCGTTTGCAGGTTTCGCACTGGCGATCTGCTCAAGTAGTTCAGTTGCATCAGGTACCATATTGATCGTTTTCGCTATGTGGCAAATCTATTCTTCGCTTTTTTTCCAACTACCCGATCCATCATCGTAGCGAACTCTCTCTCGGAAGAGAGTCGCAGAGTATTCATTTTGATACCTACATCGCCCCCTCCGCTGAAAATACTCTAACCTTCAACTATAGAGTTAGCAGTGTCGCCGATTCAATGATGATTCAAGCAAATCGTTGTAAGTCGTCATAGAAAAAAGAGTTGCGCTCATTTTGGCACAGGGCGAGAGGAAGCGGACAAAAATGGTAGCCCATGTCGCTTTGCACGTGATAGCGGTTTTGGCGTTAGGAGTTGCTCCCGCTTTTGTGCCAAATTGAAACCTTCGCTTAAAAAAGGACCCGCGTCGAATGCCGGATACTATCAGCATTGGACTGCTCAAATAGGAATCAGTCAAATCAACTTAAGTCGTTGCTAGTTCAAAAGATGCTTTCATTTTGGCACAGTGCCGGCTAAAACACACCCTGAGCCAAATTGAGAACGTCGCCTTGAAATGACTCGCATCAATGGACGAATGCTTTCAGGTCGGGCTATCCAAAAATGAAACATTCGAATTGACGTAATTCGCTGCAAGTTCGAAAGTTGTGTGCGTTTTGGCACAGCGCGGCGTCCATCCTCTGATAGAAGTTGCGATTGGAGAATCATGCATGTGGTATGACGATTTGCCACCGAACTATTCGTGGTCCAGTCTTTGGTATGACTACATCATCTGTGAATGTCGCGCGATTCGTTGCCTTCAAGGGGCCTGTCCAGTCTGCGGAGGTCTAATCGTTAATCGTCCGCCAGAGGAAATTTGGCTGGACGATGGCCGGGAAATCACGGTCAACGCAAATACCTACATGGGAGCAGAGGGACGCATCGAAGACCACATGTACCTCAACATGCTTGAACGGGAGTGGCGGCGGCCGCTGACTGATTCAGTCGCTGAAGGACGTGGATCATTAGTGGCTGCGTCTCAGCGGTCCGCAATCGTGGTGCTGTATTGGAGTTATTTCGAGACACGGTTTGAGCGATTGCTGCGAGCTTTCATGCAGACACTGCCGACGAGGGTGACCGAAGACCTTCTGGCTCGATACAGCTCCATCGGCGCACGAATGGATCGCTTATATCGGGTGCTATTCAACACGACCTTCCGGGCGGATCTGGCAGCACTTGGATTTCAGAGAGTAGGACAGCATTTAGACCGAGTACAAGAGCATCGTAATGCTTTCGCCCACGGTGAGCCGACTGCCATCGACGATGCATTGGTTGCTGCAGTAGTCGAAATCCTCAAGGAGGAAATGGAAGCTTGGATTGCAGTGTTCAATTATCGTCTAGCCCACTCCGCCGACCGCTAACCGTTACTCTCTTAACCCTGATGGCCGGACGTCCTGGACCGTGCGACAGCGCCTGCATCGACGATGCACTAGCGAAACAGACTGACGAGCCAACGCCACAGTCGCCGGAACAAGCCTTCTCGTCGCCGCTCACATTCCTCGTAGTATTCCCTGCGTTTCGCCTGCTCGGCTTGCCGGCCAGACTCAATCTGCTCGGGAGTCCATGTGTCACACCAGATAACCTCTCCGGCCTCAATCCAGTAGTGGGATTGGCAAGGAAATTGCCAGTTCCCGACGGATGGCCTCAAACTTGGCCCTAGGCTAGTCTCATGCATGGACCATTCCGTTGGTCCCAAAGGCGTGCTGACTTTGGACCCGCAACCACAGGCGCAGAGGTGAATGGCCGCGCCGAATTCTTCAGACACGTAGAGCAAACCGGGCTCCAGTACCTTCGGCACATAGTGAACCCGCACCAGTTGGATTTGAGTGATTTTAAGCATCGCCCATCAATGTAAGATTGCCTACTCCAAATAGCAGGTGGTAGTACGGCTGGTCCTCGTAGTAAAAGCCTCGGAGCTGTTTGAAGCGAAGAATCGCGATGCAGGCATTCAGCGCATTGAGTTCCCCAATTTGGATATTGGAACGGTAGAGGTCATCGGGGCGATCGACCAGTTCCGCGAGGCCTTTGTCCCTTAATTCGCGAGCTCGCTCTGGTGGGTAGTAAGTGACTCGCAGCATCCCACTGAGCGGCCCGCGCCCACGATCAAGGCCCATTCCGACATCAATAAACGGGATGCCGAGCGCGATCAGCAACTCGAAAACGCCCGCGCGTGCAGTCCCCTTATCGACGCTAACGAAAGCAAAGGTCACCCCCTTGAGATCGTCAGCGCAAGTGGCATCGATTAGCTTGTGCTGAATATTGAGGCCGGTTCGAAAGTTGTCGTAACGAGCCTGATACACTTCAGCCTTACCCTGGCCAATTTCGTCGAGGTCAGTTTTGCCAGGTGATCGAAATGCGTTGTGAACGTAATACTCATCTGCATCGAATCCGCGGAGTTCTCGTATTGGCGTCTTTACCAACAAGTCGAGCAGAAAACTCCCCGTGCCACCGAGTCCAATTACAGCAACAACATCGTCGTGGAACTTTGCGGACAGATCGCCAATTTCGGCGCGACTGGTTAAGGTGTCTCGAACCTTAAACGGCGAATGCCTCGGGGCACTATCAACCACTCGGAAGGTCAGTGGATTGGCTCCATGTTTGTCAATTGCCGGACCGGCGATGATGGTAACGTAACTTTCTACTTTATGAAAGAAGTCGGTGAACTTACCCGTGTCCTTTGGCCTGTTGGAAAAGGACCGCTCTACCTTCACGACCGGGCTGGCATCGCTGAGAGGCAAAGTGGTCGGGCCGCCACCGAGATTGGGAATTGGCTGGCCATCGAGGCCATAGGGAACACCACCGGCGAAGTAGATCTGGTGGTCGTCTTGGACAATTCGTTCTTCTCCTGCGTCGACGAACTTCATGACGATGGCGCCAATGCGCAGGTTTCCCTGATCGTCCAGGTAAGGAATGTCCCGGACGACCAGGTACTCGTTTGAATCTAAAGCGAGCGCGTATCCCTTATCGACTAGGCGCTGCAGATCCTCGTTACGACTGACCAGTTGCTGAAACATTAAACACCATGTGGTCCTTGACCTTGATCGAACCGCCGGGAGACAGAATGCCTTCTGGCTTGTGATTTGGCCCCTTCTTGAAGGTCACCGAATAAGTGATGTCAGGGTGTTGGGGATAATTGGGGTCGAAGAGCGTGACGACTTCAGAATATGAGATGGTAGTTTTGAACCACTGATGCGGCGTTCCTTCGACGATGATCGTGATCTCATGCGGCTTATTGGGCCGCGTGATGAAGACCGGGCCATCGGCGAACTTGACCTGGTCTTGATCCTCGATCAGATCGTCAATCGGCGACTCATAATCACGCAGCAGCGTCAGCGATTTGGGAATCGCGAGCAAGCCGCGCAAGCTCTCTCCTGTTTGCCTCGCCTGAATCGTGACTTCCCACCGGTCGTCAACCGCAAAGGCCAACTTGGGTGGCGCGTCCACTGTGACATGTGCGCGGCGCTCACAATCCGTACTCGTGCGGAAAACGTTCCCGTCCGCCAGATCGATCGGTGATTCCGGCTCAAAGCCGACATCGTTCGTCGAATTGAAGTCTCGCACGAGGGCTGCGTGCGGAATTGCACCAGCCTGCTGCAGAATGACGGCCGCGGAGAGTCTTCGGCGGGGCAGCGGAATCAATCGATCATCCACCACCGCCGTCCATTTGGCGTCGGCATTCGGTTTGTTGGGGTCTGGGACATTCGTCATGACTGCCTCCTGAAAGACTGGACAGTGAACATAGCGACGTCTATATTCAGATAGAATCGCCCGCGTGAACGATTGTTCGCTACGGTGAATATTATTCACTGTAGCGAACTCCGACAAGTCCCTTCATGTAAAAGTGAGAAAATTGTGCTCCCAGACAAGTACGACCGTATCGAGGTCGGCCGTCGAATCAAGCAACGTCGACAGGCGCAAACACTTACTGTGGATAAGCTTGCGAAAAAAGCGGGCGTCAGCGCAGGATACATTTCCGAGGTTGAGAGAGGCATGTCTGCCGTCTCTGTGGACATGCTAATAAAGATAGCCGAAGGCCTGGGAAGTAGCCTGGACAGTTTGTTGGGAGAAAGCGACGTCACTCAGCAAGGGCTCAGCGGTAGTACAGATTCCTGCAGCCCTTTCGATGGCAGCCGATCAGTTGAATCTTTCGCACCGTGCCACTCTCACAATTTTACAAGGTCAACGATCTCTGACAGCGCACCGTTCGAGATCTGACGAATCCGAATGGGGCGTCGAGGAATGGGTGAAGTTCTACGAGCAAGTGAAGGACTATCTGCCAGAGCACTAGGAGTTCTACAGGATGGGGAAACGAGAACCGACGACAGAAGACTTCTTGCGGTTGGATGCAATCGCTAAATATCTAAAGCTTAAATGCGACTTCCAGCAGGAAGGATTTACCGAAGCCGTCATCGAAGCTTGTCTCGATCGAATCGCTCCGGTTGTCGATCGAATGTTGCCGTGCAGCGGCGAACAGATCGCACTCGAATTGGCTAAACATCTACAACTTACATTTGAAGAAGTGCGCAGCCCCGAAGACATTATCGCGTTGGTGGAACACTACCTCAAGGGGAAAAGGGAAATTGGATTCGCCCAGCTACCCGATGAACTCGCACGACCAGGTGTGGATGCTTTGCTGTTTGAACGAATGAATGCACAGGAGCAAGATCCAGATCGATGGGTTGCTATCTTAAATCTACAAGACTCAGAAGCCAAAGGTTACTGGAATCGCTTTCACGAGCTATCACATCGCATCGCAGAACCGCCACAAGGAATTCTTCCATTTCGACGGCATCAGTTTGAGGCGAATAGTCCGGTGGAAGCTTTAATGGACACGATTGCTGCGGAATTCGGCTTTTACGAACCAGCGTTCAGGCCGCTCGTCGAACAAGTTGCCAAGAAAAGTCGACTTACATTCAGAGCGGTTGACACCTTGCGTGCGCAGTTTGCCCCAACAGCTAGCCTACTTTCGACAATCAAAGCGATTGTTAAGTTCTGGCCGCAGCCTGCCGCGGTTATCGTCGCCGAATATCGCGGACGCAACGCTGCCCTGCATTGTGATCAAGCACTGCGTGTTACACCGCAGGGGTACAACGCGGGAGCCCGAGAAAATGCGATGAAATTCATTCCAAACATGCGAGTGCCTCAAGGAAGTCCTGTGGACATCGCGTACCAAACCGGACAAGACCAGGATGAATTTGAACATTTGGGGAATTGGAGCACATCTCAAGGTAAATGCCTCATGCCAGTCGACGTGCACACCTCAGCGCGGCGGAGTGGCAACCATGTCTATGCGCTGACGACGCTTGGAGCCGAATAAACTAGCGTCGCCAAAACTACGTGTGCGAACGGTATTAAACTAGAACTGGAGCGATGGAGTGCTGGAGAACGTTCGCCTGAGAATAGATGCGGACACTATCAATGCTCCTCGTGCAACACCGCGCCGCGTCTTTCGGATCACTAAACTATACTCACCGATTTAGCCATATGAAGAAAGCCGTTGCTGGGCAGTGCACTAACCTGACTTTTGGCGCAGGGCAGACATGACTTAGATTGCCAAACCATGCAAGATTCTGTAACTTTTCAACATTTAGAATTGCAGGCAACTCTTATTTAAGGCAATCTCCGTCACCTAGGTGACGAATTAAGAAGCATTCATTATCTACCTCAAAACGGAAAAAACCATGACGGCTCGGGTTTGTGTTTTGGTTTCAATGGCTTAGATAGCCGTATTGGCGAGCGGAGTAGCCATTCATACCCACCATCAGCGCCCTGTTGGCAGTCGTAGATTTCAATGGTTCCAATAATGACACCTCGCGGAAGGCTATTGAGATCTAATCCAAACTCGGATTGCACATCCTGCTCGGCTTCGGCAGCTCCTCGTGTTGCACTGGCATAGATGTAAACGACGCCTCGAACATCCGTCGGATAGTTGCGATACTCAATCTTTTTGTCCCCAAGCATGATCAGTTCAGCCCACGGTTGGCGGACACTTAAAGCCCGACGAGACTTGTCGGCAGTAGCTGAATCTCCAAGTTCAACATCGATCTCGCCTACGCGAATGGTGTTTGGGGAATCCAGCGTGCTGTGTGTTGCATGGCTGGATCGTCGACTACCAATTGATGGCTTAAAGTTATCGTCGGGCGACGGGATTATTAATCGAACTTGCTCTCCCAGAATGCTCGCTACGGCTGCATCATCACGCAGTCGCATAGACGTGACTTGATCTGCCAAACGAGGCGACAAGCATTCAGAGAACTTGAGACCTTGTATCGCTTTTTCATGTGCTATAGGACGCAGGTCTTCGGGACTTGCTTGCAACAAGGCCTGTTGAGCTACTTGAATTTGCTCACACGTTACGCCTTCGGAGAATTTAAGGCTGAAGCCGTCGCTTGATACTGTGGACTTAAGGTCCTGGGCTAAATAATAAGCGAGTATTGCATTAGCTTTCGCACCGGCAAACGTCCACCAAGACCAGCGATCACCAGATTCCTTGAACAAAGAGGTCGAGTTTGCCTGAATCCAGGTAAAATCATCCCGCAATCGTTCAATTTCTGATTTACATCGCTTTGACCAACGTTCCGAAAAGTCTGTTCGACACAGGATTGATTGCATCGTCTTGCAAATCTTGTACGAAAGTCCAAGCCCAGATCCTGGCCACCGAGTTTTCCCCAGAGCATCAGTTGGTTCTACGAAGGCAATCTTTCTCTGCCAATCGATATGGTTTACCTTCCATGCGTTACCACCCAGTGAAAGTACGCGAACACCGTCTTGCTTCACCAGCAAGGCCGATTCGTCTACTTGGCCAATCTCCTGTCGACCATGCAGAACTCGGAATATTGGCGGCGTCATAAAAACGGAGAACAGGTCCATGAAGTTTTGTCGACCAAAAGTCTGCTCTCCTTTGGTTCCCATCCACAACAGCCCTGCATCATCGGAAAGGATTTCGTTGTCAATCATCCAGCCAACAAGCTCGTCGATCGATTCCCGGGGTAACTGGCTGAATCCATAAACACCTTCTATCCACTTAAACCAGTCCCTGCGTCCAATTCCTCCTTCTTGTAGAGCTCAGCGCCATCAACTGCTGGGAAAGGATGTGATACGGCTCCGGTGGAGGAACGATTGGCTCGACGAAGCCGCTTTCCCACAATTCGGTCAGAGCTGCCGCCTGCAGTAAACGCTCGGGCTTGGTTGCCAGCATCAAGCAATTACGAACAGTTCCAGCTCGCCGTCCAGTTCTACCCATACGTTGTAAGAAGCTGGCGACGGACAACGGAGCGTCTATTTGGATAACACGATCTAGGTCGCCTATGTCGATGCCCAGCTCTAGAACGCTGGTTGCCACGATCACGCAATCACTCTCTTGTGCGAATGCTTTCTCTGTTCTGTGTCGCTCCTCTTGACTTAACGAGCTGTGAGTAACGAATGCGTTGACACCATAAGACTTCAGCATTAAGCCGAGCTCTTCGGTGCCAGCGCGACTATCGAGAAACACAAGTCGTTTTTCCCCACGATGCAGACGAGAGATTACCGTGGCAGCGTTTTTAAGCGAACCGACGTAGTCAATTTGAACGTCAGCTGGCGCTGCCTCACTTGGTGGAGGATAGGCTACACTCTTGCTACCCTGGCATTTACCCGCAATCCATGTCAAAAGCACGTCCGGATTGCCCACTGTTGCCGACAATCCAATCCTTTGAATTTCTCTCCCTGCAAGCTTCGACACACGTTCCAGCACGCTCAAAAGGTGCCAGCCTCGATCGTCTCCAGCAAAAGCATGAACTTCATCAACGATGATCATTTTCAAATCACCGAACATCCGCTGATCATCGACACTACGTGATACCAACATCACCTCTAGCGACTCAGGCGTTGTTAGCAAGCAGTCCGGCGGGTCTCGCAGGATCTTTCGACGTGCAGATGCTCCTACGTCTCCATGCCAAAGTGCAGATCTTCGTCCGAGAAGGTTGCAGTAACGAGAAAGACGATCATCAAGATTGTTTAAAAGCGCCTTAATCGGGCAGACATACAGAACGCTTAAACCCGACCAATTCTCCGATAGCATGCGCGACAGAGTTGGGAAAAACGCCGACTCCGTTTTTCCACCAGCTGTTGGCGCAAGGATGATCAAATGCTCTCCATTGACCACCTTTGGAATGACAAGGTCTTGAAATGGTCGCAGCTCTCTCCAGCCGAGGCTGTTGACGATGTGATGCTGCAAAGCTGGGTGGAGGTGATCAAAGCCGTTCACAGTTCTAACTCGATCTCGTCAACTGATGTTCCTGCCATTGCGTGCCTCTCAATCGTCGTTAGTTCGACATCACTGATGGTTAGCTGATAGTCAACTCGTGGGTCGAACGATTCATGGAGGTCAACTCGGTCAAGGACATCCGCCACTAACTTTTTAAGGAATATTCGGGGGGCAACACCAGTTTTTCCACCAAGTTTCCCAGTGACGGCCTCAGCTAGCGTTTGAACATATTGATCATCACAGCGATTCGCAATGCGTGAGCCTCCCTTGGAGTGTTGTAAGTAGATGTCGCGAACACGTTTACCTACCAAACAAAGTCGGTTGAGGTCGAATGCTGGCAAACGAATCTGAATTGCTCGCGGGTTGTCGTACTTTGCGTCGGTAGTAAAATCGACATGTAAACGCTGAGCAAGTGGCTCAAGCCGCCCAATTCCTTGGTGGCTGTCAAAAAACGCCGGTGTACCAGTGATAAGTAGGTACAAACCTGGAAACCGCCCTGAGTCGACTTCATCTATCAACTGTCGCAGAGCGTTTAGGCTCTTGTCACGTACGTCTCCACGAACTCTTTGAATGGTCTCTACTTCATCCAATACGACCAAAAGGCCTGCATGCCCTGAGTCACGCAGTACCGTCAACAGGCCTTGAAGAAATCCAAGTGCTCCAAAGTGATCGATGTCTCCTTTGACCCCAGCAAATCGCTTTGCATTGGCGGAAACATTAGGTTGCCCAGAAAGCCAAGCCAATATCCCATCCGCAGTGGCCTGATCACCGCTGCTTTGTGCAAGCCTATAGCCACGCAGTGCCGCACTAAACATCGGAGCTGCTTCAGTTACCTTGGCAAGTCTCTGCTCTAGCAGTTCTACAGTTCGTAAGGCCAGCTTAGCTTCATCGTTACCATCGATCGCCCCTTCGGCCAAAACATCTTCTTCAAGTGTATAAAACCATCCATCGACAATGTTTCGCAATGCCCCTTGCGTCGTGTCTGCCGTTGCCAATCGTTCATTCAAACGACGATAAACAGTCTCAAGACGGTGCAAAGGCGTTTCGGTCTCAGACACTTGAACTTCAGATGTTGCAAAGCCTAACTTCTTCGCACGATCTACAAGCCATCTCGCGAAAAAGGTCTTGCCACAGCCGTACTCGCCTCGCACAGCCTTGAAGACACTGCTGCCACCGGCCACCTTCTGCAGTTCGTCATCTAGTGCAGGCTCAAATCGCTCAAGCCCAACAGCGAACGCATCCAAACTACTCTTTGGAACTGTACCGCGCCGTAGTGCATCAATTATCTCTTGTCGACGTTGTGGGCTAATCATTCTGACCACTCCTCTTCCACATCGCCGGCCGGACGAATGAGTAGTTCGCTCATTCCTCCGCTTACAAGTAAGAACTGGCGATTGGATTTCTCGTAGCAATCGGTATATGCGGCGAAACAATGTTCTCGTTCAGCGCAAACTAGAATTGAGGCATGCCAACCCGTGCATTTCCACTCGATTCCATGAAACGCTTCTACGGTGTCTGACATCCACCCTCGAAATGTATTCGCTCGGTTTTTCCCATCGTCATGTTGCGTACCAGACCGATCAAAACATTCTTTGTTCTGCGAACGCAAATACTGCGCCTCGAGGCGGCGCCCCGAGGGAATCATGCCAGGTGCCATTTGTGTCAGTTGATGCCCTTGCTTGTAGAAATATAACAAGACACTCAATGCTCGCAGAACCTTATAACAGAATGATTTCATGGGTTAGCCTACTCGACAAGATCAAATTGTTTGAGTAGCAATGCTCGGTCTAACTGAATTGTGTCCGATACATCATCACGTGATAACACTTCATAGCCATCGACATTGAATACACGTTGTGCGATTGCTAATAGTCCACGAAGACGCAATGGCGGCAATTGAATCGCGCGAGCAAGTGCTGCTGATGTGATCTTACCACCACGTTCATCGATCGCTTGTATCAAACGCATAACCACAGCGTCCGTTGGCACTGACCTTCCGCCCAATCGCTTCTGCTCCTCGTAGACGTGCGAAACAACAAGTCTGCTGATCCATTCAGCCTGTGCTTTTGCAGTCGGTGACTCCGATTTTGGAGCTGGGCTTACCTGTGTGGTGATTTCAGTGTGTTGATCCACCTTAGAGTTATCGAAGAGCATGCCAGGGGGTACATGCTTTGGTTCCGCTGGCTTCAGGAATGGAACCACCTCTGGCTCAGTATTGGGCAAACTAATCGCAATATCCCACCACAATGGAGTGTCGACTGGCGCCTCGCTCCAACCCACGGGAAAGGCATTCGACGAATTAAGAATGGCTATCGGGATTACCATCTCCTGAGGAGAGACACCACCGTGGTATCCGTTCTTCTTGATGCCATACCGAATTCTCTCCGTCCACGGCGCGATAAGCCTCCGTGTCTCGGGAATCACAACCCGCTCTCCAACGATTCTAACCTCGCCCTCTCCAGCATCGGCCGCGTCAAATCGCCATCGCTCGCCACCCTCATACTGCTTGCCTTTTGCGTTGCAATCAAGAATGTGCCCATGGTCGCTCAGCAAGATCACAGTTCTTCCGGCCATTTTTGCTTCGTGCAGCAACACGGGTAGAACCTTAATCTCATCACGCGACCAACGGGTATCGATCTGTTCCCCTCTTAGCAAATGATCATCTACAGCATTGACCACGACTCCAACGATCTTTCGATGAGCTGAACCTATTTCTTTGCGAACGTCGGCGGCTAAACTTGAATCGTCAGTTTCTTGCAAAGATGCCTTGTGAAACAGCACCGGCGGGAATCCGCTACGGCACGCTTTCAAAAGAGCTGGATGTTCGGAGAAGCCAGCCTTTTCATTCGGCGCGTGCCCTTGCGACAGCTTTCCGGTTAGCAAACTTGTACGCGATACTTCCGTCACGCTTGGAATCGTGGCAAGAGCTGGTCGCAGTCCGATTCCGTCTTCGGCAAGCAGTACCCAATCATGCCCAAGCACATCCGCCATTAATTCTCGGAAGACTGCGACACTCATTCCGTCGATTACGACGACCAGCACTGGCCTTGTCGAGGCAATTGGAGCAACCACGCGTTCGAGTACTTGCTCAACAGGAACGATGGTCTCGTCCGTCGATTTAGCCGCAACCCAATCTCGCAGGAGTTCTGCGAAACGAAGAGAATCATTCTCTCGCGCAGACGTCACTTTCTCGAATAACTGAGAATAAGCTTCCGACAGCTCTCGAACAGGATCGCCCGATCGCAGAGTAAGTCGAGCCCAGTCGATATAGCTGCCCTCACTTAAGTAACGCGTCGCCGCATCGGCGAGCGATTTAACATTACCTCTCGACTGATTTGTTCCAAGCCAGCGCACAAGTCGCATCGCCATATCAACACGCTCGAGTCGCCGCCGCTCTCGGCTGTGCCGATCATGCTGAGAGATCGCATTTCTTGCTTCAAGCAGATTGTCAACATTGTGGTTCGATCCAGCAACTACCTGCGATAACTGATTGCCAAAGTTACCCAAACGTAAATCAAAGCCGATGGGTGATGTATCGCTCAGGTAGGCAAAAGCTTCCGCACCGACTTCCTTTAGAATCTCATCGGCACGTTGCAGCAACACTTGCTTGACTCGAACGTCGCTCAGTTGAAGACGCACAACTTCAGTGGCTGCTGCAGACCAACGCTCAATAATTGAATACTCGGGCGCATGGCCATCAAAATACTTCTCTTCTAGCCTCCCAATTGCGCGTTCCAATCTCCCTTTTGCCACGCGATGAAAAACTACTCCAGCAGCTAACCCAAGGGGCAACGCGTCTGGTAACCGGTTAGTTGACGACGCTGTAGCAGCACAGCTTAATACCGAAGCGACTGTAGCGCCTGCGGTGGATGCAAGCCACTCGTTGGTAGCTTCTTGGATCACACTCGATGCACTACAAAACCGATCCACATTATTGGTATCAGTAGACCATTTGAGAACCGCCAGGAGATCCAGTGAATACCCTGAAAGGCCCAGATAATGATCTAGCACGATCCCCCAGACGGTTTCGGCATCCAGAAAACCGCTCGCCACTGGCGGATAGCCTTTTGGTGGAATCAAGTCCATCAAAACATCAGCCATCCAGCCGTATCTAGTCACACGTGGATCGATGGCTCGAACCTGAAATAATGCTTTGACAATCTGCCAGCTATCCAGAGGAATCAACTTACGCGGCTTCAATCGAACCAGAATATCGTCGCCAATATCTTTGTCGTCTAGATCTGTGACGAGCACAGTCGTTTTATCATCACCAGACTCTCGCAGCGCCAATCGCATCGCAAGTGGCGAATCGCACTGATGTATCTGGAAGACTTCACCATTATCGTCGTAGCTGTTCTTTCCAGACCATTTCGCTTTGGAACGAATGGCGATGTTCTTGGTTCCGGGGAGCTTCTTCCTTATCGCCGCTACCTGAGCCCTTATTTGGGCAAATGTTGGAGACGCGTCTTTCATCGATTGCCCCCATTTTCTTCAACGATCCAGCTTGCGTTGAACTTAATCACCTGTTTGTCGATGTATTTCTGTTCAAGTTCATTGACGATCTTCTTGAGCTCGCCGATCGACAGATCCGACCTGCTTTCCGATTCTAAAATCCTTTTCGTGGTTGTCGGTCTGACAACCAGAGACGGCGGCACACCTGGCACCGACTCTCCGGCGGCACCTGTGACTGGCGAAGAAGCGGGTGGCGTTGGTGGAGTCACGTGAGCCAGGAGACGAAGCGCTTTGGACTGAGCTTCCACCAGGGTAGGCCCAAGGGATGTGACATGTTCGTCGGATTGCAAAGCCTGAACGATGGACGAGCGAATCGATTGTGCAGTAGCCTGCCGTTCGTCACTGAGCTTCGAGATCACATCAAACATTTCCCAGCTCGCACTCTCAATTGTTGCCGACAACTGCGCGGATTTACTTAGGCATTCTCCCATGGCAGCTTCGGTCGTGGCGACCGATGCTGAGGCGAGCGCCACAACAACCTGCCCTGCTTCAGTGGCGTGCAGCTTCTCGACCAAACTTGCCGTTGCTAAGGCCGTCGTGAGCCGTGGACTGCTTGCAGGATCAACACCGAGCTTCGCTCAGCCGTTCTTTGAGTCGCTCCCTAAGCGTCGCGCATGTGCCACGTACTTCAGAAGCTCTCTTCTTAAGCTCGGCCGAGAGACTTGCAACCGTCGTTGCCTTCATAAGCGGCGAGACAGCTATGCCAAAGATTTGTGCAGCTCGATTGACCGCCACAGCCCAATAAGTCTCATCAGGCAGCTTTTGCTCTTGTAGCACGTATTCGTTTGAGAGATTAGTTAGTGAGACTTCCACTGGCGCGTTGTGAAAGACGAACGTTCGATTAGTCTGCTCGGCATAGGTAAGAATCACCAGATTCTGTGCCTCTTTGGGCAGCCCCATCGCCCGAGGTTGATCGATCCACTTGCGGAGCTGCCCAACGCTAATCGAACCGGGTGATTCTGCGGCCTTCTTGTTGAAGTGATTGCGCCAATGATGCCCAATCACAAAGTGGGTCGCATCGTGTCCCATCTCACCTAGCTGAAGTGGATTGGCAATATGGCGCACCAACGATCGAATTGTCTTGTCAACTGCCACACGTCCATCTTGTGACTGAGCCGCCTCGGTTAGCACTGCTTGAACCTTTCGAAGGTTACCAATCTTCACTTCCGCTTCAAAGTTCGGTGCTCCCGGGAATTCACTTGCCAGGGCCTGACTTAACAGATGATTCATCGCAGCGCCAAGGTTGGCCGCGACCGGAGGCTGGGGGTCGAAACCATCATCTAGAGAGACAAACTGCTCATTCTGTTCAAGCTCGTGAGTTGTATCAAGCGAGCCCTGGGTAATCGCATCTAGGCCGTATGCAGCGTCCAAGTGATTTTGAACGCGTGTTCGCAGAACACTTCGTTGATTCTCCAATAGCGACTTTGCCGAATTTCGATCTTGTGGAGATAGGTGATTAGAATACTGGCTAAATCGCTCACCAGTGAGAATATGTTCAAGTATTACCAGCATTCCCAAGTCCTTCAATGCATCTGCACTAAAGAACTGTGGAATCCAGCAGATCGTCTTTGCGCCAAGTGGATTTATTGTCTTGAATTTTTGAAGCCTGCTAATATCATCTTTTGGGCCGTGGTTTGGCTCATCAAACGGAAAGTCGATAATCAATTTCCAGTCGGCACTGTCATTCTCAATCGATGCATCAGGCAAATCACGAATATTCTTAAATAGAACAACGCATGACCGACTCGTGTTTTTCCAGGTGAAGTCGTAATGCTGCTGAAATTCATCCTCGCCTGAGACCCCTAATTGTTCAAACAGCATTTGCCGAACACGACGAATACGATTGCCCTGATTGTCTTCGCGTTCCGCCTGCTTGATGATCCCTTCGGTATCAACGCCGGACAGCTGAATCGAAATGGATGGGTTTGTTTCTTCGCCAATACGAATTTCACCTACACTGGCAGCCCAGTTACGCACACGACGCAGAACTTCCAGTCCCTCACGTCCTGCAATTGGAGTCTTGATCGTGCCGTGATTCAGTGCCGCAAGGCGTTCCGCGTTAAGTCCACGTAGCGTTTCTACTTCAGGGACTAGCGCCGATAGGAGCAGTGTCTTTACCAGTCGATCATCATTACGAAAGCCCACTCGTCTCGGATCATCGTTTGGCAACGTCTCTAATTCCTCTCGACGTCCGTGAGTTTTTTCAAGCATCGGCAACAGCTTCTGATGATACAGTCGCTTGGCATTATCGAAGTGAATCGCCATCTCCTGGCTGAACGCTTCGTCGCCGTGAGCAATTACATCAAACAGATCGCCGACAGGGACAATATCGCCGACCATAAGCATATCGCGTTGCTCAACCAGCAGCTGCATCATGACCTTAAGGGCCGTACGTTCGCGTTGCAGCACACTCGACACCGCGATGAGTGTCTGAACTAGCGCAGGGCTAAAAGGATAGACCTTGCGGAACATCTCCCGGTCACCTTCACCGGTCAGCAGTGTCGTCATCACCGACTCGCGGATTTTGGCCGTCTGTTCGAACGCCGCATTTAACTCTTGTCGAGCCAACGTCGAATGGCACTTCAAAACACGACGCTCGGCAATCGCAGGTAAGTTTCGATCTTCCAGCGTGATCTTGTGGAAGCGACCTTCCCAATGCTTAAGTGCGTCACCAAAATTCAGCCGGTCGGCTCCGGGCACGGAATCACCGATTAACTCACTCAGATCACGCTGGCGTGCGATAAAGCTAACAATCGGGATCGGACGATCGGCCGTCTGGGCTTCCACCAGCTTGGCCAGCTTCTGCCCTTCCTGATGCACAAATTTTAAATCCGCAGCGTGACTGGCTAGCCACAGAATCAGCTCATCTAGAAAAAGGATTAGCGCATCGTAGCCAAGATCTTTTGCGTGTCGGCTAATAACCGACAGTCCCTTGTCCAGCGAAATGAAAGCCTCGCCATGTCCGCCCGCTTGCGAGTCATAAGAACCGAAAAACTTTGCGACGAGCGCACTAATTAGCTGTGATCGCTCTTCCGATCCTGGGTCAGCATCGACAGCGCTATCGAACCGCGCAGCATCCCAGCCTGAATCGACGTCACCAAAATCACTATCGGCAGTGGCTCCTTCGCTCAGGGCAGAAAAGAATGCGTCGTCACCCATGCGTTGTCGCAGCGCAGACGCATCCTTGAACAATCCCTCAGCCAAATAAACGCCAGGAATCGGCGCATTAGGGTGGACCCGGCGGACAAAATCGACATACCCTCCCAAGATTCCCGATTCCACATCGTGGGCAGCGATCATGTGGTAAGGAACCAGCAAGAACTTCTTCCCTTCGATCCACGAGTTGTGCTTCTGAATCACTGACGCAAGCTCAGGGATTCCTCGAGCAGCCGAATCACCCGACAGGATGAGGTGCAGGATCGCCATGAAGTGGCTCTTACCGCTACCAAAACTCCCGTGCAAATAAGTCGCCTTGCTGGTACGTCCTTGAACTGATCCCTTGATAAAGTTCAGTGCATCATCAAAGGCCAGGACAAGTTGAGGCGTTGGCACATAGGCCGCAACAGTCACCTGCGGGTCAGTAATCCCTTCGGTCAGTCGCAAAACGAACTGGCCTTTGTCGATGTGATCGGGAATATCAATAAGATCTTTGAGTAGCGTAGACATGGTTTACTTCTTGAGTTTAGAAAGGCACTCATCAATGTCTCTTAAGCCCTTGATGACATTTTCAACTATGTCGAGCTCAGATTTTGGATCTGGTGGGTGTCGTACAGAACCGTGCGTGCTTGACACGTGAGCAGCTTCGCCTCGGCGTTCACCAAAGGAGTTCATAGTAGCTAGCCACAATGGGTCAAAGCTGTTCGGATCAACTCCTGCGGGCAAAAGTAACTGCAATATATTCTTCTCTTTTAATCCATGGTTTTCTCGAATTGCTGAAAAAAAAGCATTTGCCGCCTGATCAAGACGGGACTTTAAATGAAGTAGAGCATCGTGCTTTACTTGTGCGTTTGACGAACCAGCTCTAAGTGTATCGGGAGGAAAATCTGCGAGTCGACCGCTAAAAGCCACCAATGCAATCAGTGTCTTTCGTACGACCCCACTGGCTTTCCATTCACTTAGAGCATGTAACACAACCTCTCTGGCTCTTTCCTCAATAAAGTGCTCAATCTCTGCATGAGCTAAAACGCGATATCCCCGCGCACGTGATATCACGCGATCAGGATAGCTACCGGTAGGGTCGAACTGGCGTGGAAGTAATTGCCTCCGCAGCTCCCTAAGCGACATTTCCAGTTTTTTAAATCGAGTAGATCGTGCCACCCCTACCCCCCAGAAACACATATACGATTGTCGACAAGTCTTGGCACGACAACAACTGGAAACAGCCTCTGTAAGGCACGGCCCCAAAGCTCAAAACGCCTGAATGTCGCACCTATACTTTTTGTTGTTGTTGTCACGGCTGAAATGAAATCAGGTGATGAATCACAAAGATCTTTGTAGGCTTGAAGAATTTCGTCTCTTCTTGATGCAGCCGCAAATCGTAATCTATCATCGGAAAAGTAATACACGAGCACATCAAATATCGCACGATTGAACTGCCCTTGAAATGCCGATCCATTCCATCTTCTCGCGACAAAGGTTTCTGTAAACACTTCAAAGCAAAACGATGTCGAGGCCTCAAAATTCGCTACGCATTCTTTAACTCGATCATGTAATTCATCCCATTTGTCATTCAATGTCATGCACGTATGGTCCAAAAACTGCTTCAGATTTCCGTTGTAGGAGTCAAGATAGAACTGAAACGCAATGTACCTCAGGAGCAACTCAGTGTCTCGCATCCTAAAGTCAGGTTCATCCGTCTTGAGCAATGACCTTAGGACAGGGCTTTCCGCTGAGTTGTCGTCGACAAAATCCACGAATGGACCTGGTAAAAGCGCCTGCCGCAACTCTTGAGGCGACAATGCTACGCTGCCTGTATTCAGTCGGACAAATACGAGGAACAAAAACTCGGTACTCGGCCAGTTGCGAATAACTACAGTGCGTATCGTCTGATTCAAAAAGGTGTCAATATCGCCTCGAAATGATGCGTCATTGGAGAGTTGAGAAAATGTCCGCCCTTGCAGATCGTCTCGAATATCAAGCGACTTCAAAGCAAACTCGTTATTGCGACCTACTCCCCCACCGACGAATTGAAGCAAAGTTAGCAGTCGCTGCTTACCGTCGAGCACGAGAAATCTTCCTCGTGCTCCTTGCTGCTCAGCAAGAACGATTTGCGGCACAGGTAAGCCTAAGAACAATGATTCAAGAAATTTGCTCTTCCTTGATATATCCCAAGCATCTCGTCGTTGGAAACGTGGAGTTAGCTGAATATTTCCACGCTGTAGCTGTGAGACTACGGTCTCGGTCGTCCAGTCGGTCGATGTCACAACGGCTTCATTAAAATTCTGAACTCTCGACCGGCTGTTGCCTTCTAAATCGTCGGCGAACTCAAACTCAAACAACTCATTCTGCATAAAACGTCCTTATTCGTGTTAGGGGTTGTTTGTACGTTTTGCACTGCGTTTAGTCCTAGTGACCACCGGCACCCACGCCTTGATCTCCTCCAGCGTCTTGCCCAAGTTACGCGCCTCTTCGTTGACGAAGCCTTCAAAATAGTCTCCCATGCGAAGGCCGTCAAAGTTGGGGTTGGGGTCGTTGTGCCATTCCTTCAGCCAGGGAAGAAGCTCAATCAGGCAAGCAAGCAAGGGGATCAGCCGAGGATCGTCGCTGCCGCCGAATTCGGTTTGCACCCGAACATAGTAGGCGCTGATGGCTTGAGCCTGTTGCAGATGGTCGTAGCCAGCCCAGCAGAGGGCAAGTGTTCCATCGGGGCCTTCACAGTGTGGAAAGCTGATCCAGCGTTCCTTCGGCACATCCAGCTTGCCTCGCAGTGCCCAATTTCGGGCTCCACCGGCCGAGAAGAAGTCGGCGCTAATGTACTTAGGGGGAACGGGAATCGTGCCGAGCGACTCGCCGGCATCTTCACGGCGTTGCAGGTCCCAGGTCTTCTCCCACTCGGCACGCTTGCGAAGGCCGGAGTCCTTATAGCGTAGGATCGGCAAGTGAGGAACGCTCTCAGCCAGGACCAGTTCTTCAACCAGTGCCTGAACATCGAAGGCAGCATCATCTCGGTAGAGTTCGCCGACTTCCATGAACTGCGGATCGCGGCGCGCCGCATCGGCAAGCTGTGCGACGGAGTAGATGGCGACTTCAGAGAGTGGGGACCACGGAGGCACAGAGTTCACGGTGCCTACTTTCCCCGCATCCCCTTTCCTGCCCTCTCCGTGTCTCGGTGGTGAATCCTCACTCATCCGGCCATCAAAGTCCAAGTAAGTTTCCAAGCGAAGCAGCAACCATTCACGCAGCGCACGTTCAAGTTGCGATTCCCAAGGCTCGGTGTTCCATCGACGTTTGTATTCAGGTTGCTCAATCAATCGAATATTTGGATCATTTTCAATGAGCTCAATCCGTCGCTCGACAAGCTTCTTGTAGTCCTCAGGCCATTCAGTAGGCAGTTCAGTGATTGGTATGGAGCCATGGCGTTCGAACCACGTTGACCGTGCTTCACCAGCTGCAATCCGACGTGCTAAGACTATCTCAAACGCACGTTGCCCAACGATCAATGGCGGAGGATTGTCAGTTAACACCTCAGCTTCATCGCGAATCAATTCAAAGCCTAAGTAATTCTCCCAATCTAATTCTTCCTGGATTGAGATCATCTTTGCAATGATGGCATCGACTGAACGTTGGCAGCTAGCGATGGAAGATCTGAGATTAGACTCATGTTGGACAATCGCCATGTAAGCGGAATATTTTTGTATACTTAAAGCCAACTCAATTAACGATTGCGTTCTATCACTAGGCAAAGTCTTGCTAATCGGAATATTCTCCACCATGGCCCCGCTATATTCGAACGTATTAAATGCAGGGTCGCCCGTGGTGCGTGCTCCGTGCTGATCCGTTGAATCACCTTTGTTGTGTGCAACCTGTTTCAGCCAAAAACAGACGACTGAAGAATTTAACACGCCAACAATGTCTGCAAATTGCTGTGGATGATCCTCGGGTCGCAATTCAACAACCGGACTATGCCGATTGCATACTATCTTATCACGAGTAACTACAAAGTTATTGTGTGTAGCAACAGCTGAGAAATGAATGACCGGTGTACGCGTAGACCGATCTCTCATAACTATCGCGTACTCGTACCATTGCATACCTCTTTGGGACTTTGTTTTCCCGAAGAATAGGCCTGATTTGAGAATCGAACGAAACGGCCATAAATATTGAGATGCTGCTCTTGATATTTTTGGTAACACCACACTCTTCTCGTCATATAGGAAGAGACAGTATTCATCCGTCGTGCAGAACCAGTCTCGGAGGTGGTCGCCAGTGACATATCGCTGTAGTTCTGCCAGTGGAACACCTCTTCGTTGCCAATCGGATAGAGGCTGGCCAACAAAAACGTCGTCATCCCCAGAGTATGCCATAACTCCAACGGAACGAACGAAATGTGACAGCTTAGAACTTCTGTTGTCAAGGTTTTCCTTAAGCTCGGCGGCACCACCTCCGCCAATAGACCATGGATGGTTGTGAAAGTAGCCACGCGACGAATCAAGAATGCTTATGAAGGCGTTTTGGTACCCTGGTTCATCAAGATGGCTTCGGATTGATTGCCAAACTAAGCCCAATTTAGGCGTGATAGGAGTTGAGGGTTCGCCGCGAATTCCCATCGCTGCACGAAGCGTCGCACTTACAGCCTTGCGGTTCCGCCCAAATAAAATCACAGTCGGCGTACCGTGTCCGGGTATATATGCTCCACTGGTATCAATCACATGCGTCAAATCAACGGCGGGAACAACAGTTTCAATTAGTTTCTTCCCAAACTCACGCTTCATAAAAGAGTTTGCTGTGATTTGCCCTGTAAAGCCGCCTTGCACGGCAAGCTGAAAAATCTGCTGTAGAAATGGTACAGCAAGCGAATACTTTCCATGGCAGGCAGAGAATCGTTTGCGATACCAATCGTTTAGCTTTTGATCTTTGGGGACGATGTACGGAGGATTGGCGACCACGCAGTGAAACGTAGCGGGCTTAAGCAACGCTCGAACGATCTGTAGATCCTCACCCGGATAGGAATGGGAATACAGTTCTTCGTCGGTCGCACTATCGGCAAAGTTCATTAAGTCCTGCCTCTCTTGCGCCCGTCTTTCTTGGTTCGGCCCATGCAAGAGTGAATCGCCGCAGGCCACTTGAATGCGAAAGCCTGGTGCATCAATCAACCGCTTAATGTTGCATGCGTTCATGGCTGCGAGTAGCAACCGAAACTTCGCAATCGCGACTGCAAAGGGGTTGATATCCACTCCATGAATGCTTTCAAGCGCCCGCTGCGTCAGTTCACGAATATTAGTGCCGGGTTCTTTGCGTTGCCAACGCTCCAACAATCGAGGAAACGCACCAAGCAAAAAGTGACCAGAACCACACGCTGGATCGATCATCTTGAAACAGGTCGGAGCCTTCGGAGCATCGGCCGGGGGCTGGGGAACCAAACCGAACTCTTCAATCGCCGGATCGAGCGCTCGATCCAGAATGAACTCCTCCACGAAGTCCGGCGTTTGAAGTAGTGCAAACTTCTTACGTGCGGCTTCCGAGAGGTCCTGATAAAGATCGCCTAGAAAACGGGTATCCCAGTTGGGATCGGTGAAGTCATGAACCAGCTCGCCAGTAGCAGCATCGATCTTCTGAAAGAAGTTCAAAAGCTCCCCTGCCGCATCACCGGAAAGCCAGTTCGGCAAGTCGTTGACAGCGTTATGCTCACCAAAAATGTCCCGAGTTCCAGGCAGCTTGGCAAGCTCAGCAAAGATCGAAAGCAAGTACTCTCGGTCGGTATGTTTTGGATTCGACCGGAAGTATAACTCGTGCTCATCCCGCGCCCGTCCCAGACGCTCACCCGGGCCTGCAATCTTCGGCGGATCAATCAGCGAGTTATCTTCTAGAAAGCGAATAAACACGCACGACAGAACCCAGGCCGCTGCCGCCTGCGTGATCGTATCCGTCCGCCAGTCTTCGTAGTTCTGAGCCGTGCGCTTTGCCTTGGCCGCCTTCTCATACTCCGCATGCAGCGCAGCTGGTACCTCGGGAACCTCTTTTGATTCACTACGTTCCAGCAAATCCGCTTCGATTCGCTGCAGGAACTTTTGCAGGTCGGAAAGAAGAGTACTTCGATTAATCATATTTCTTTCCTGATTCAGCTTGGTTTGTAATCAAGTTGCATATTCATTTCTCGAGCGAGCTCGTCGTACAGAATCTGCGAGAACTCTGCCTCGCGACTGATCAAATCTTTTACCGCCTTGGATGTTGGCAATATTCTGACATCGCCATGCATAACGCTTTTCCTAACGCATGAGCGAATAATCGCCTGCGAATTATTGGGCAAGCCTGCAAGTGATTCCAGATTGATCTTGCCATTCGCATGTGTCTTTGAATGCCGAATAAACTCTACTGCAAGGTGAATCTCGTAGTAGTCGCCAAAATATCCCTTCGCAACTCGTGCTCGGAGGTTACTTGTGTATTTGAATAGAAGCACAAAGAGTTGGCTGCAATTGCGAGAGGCAAGAACACTGGTAAGCTGTTTGAAATATGGCAACGTATTTTTCTTCGCCGCTTTCTTGCCGTATCTCGTTGCAACAGCACGCCGGTCTTTTTGATTGATCGGTATTTGACCACGTTTCGCATATAAGAACGTTGCTGTTATGCACCTGACAAACATCTCCATGGCTTCGTGCAAATCTACAATGGCATTCGACTGATTCTGGGAATTTGATTCTTCCAAAAGCAGTAAGGTATCGGGGCCTTTAATAATTTTGCCGCCATAGGAAACCAATTTAGCCTTTGCTGGATCTGGTTCGTAGACGTCGCTGCCAATTACTGCTGCCCCCGTCATCAATGACTGTGCAAAACCGCTGTTTAGAGCTCGTTGAACGCGTGCAATATCTCGCCTACTGGAGGCGTCGTTACTCGATGCGGTGAAATTCACTAAGCTTAGCGTTTGGTGAAAATCAGCAATGAATTCCGTCAGCGTATTCTTCTTAAGTGCCATTTTATTTAACCTGTTTTATGCTGTTCTAGAGCTATGGACGGCTCGGTGTTCGTTTCTGATCCACTGGTCTGGGATGCGAGTCTTTTGACCAGGGCTAATGATGGGAATGGCTTTGCCATCGATGAAGGCTTGGTTGTCGCCAGGAATCAGTATCCAGCAGGAATGCAATCCTCGACTCCGTCCGATTTCATCGCGTATCTTTTCGAGCAAACCAAGCTGCTCGTAGCGCAAGCAAGCCGGGGTAAATCATCAAGATGTTTCGCTTACCTTTTATTCCCTCACCTAACACCTGACCACTGACAATGGACGACTCGACAATCGGCATCGCTCGATTGACCAAGACCATGAACTTCTTCCAGGACTCAGAGCCTGGCTTGGCATCGGCAATAACGAGCGCTTCCCACCTAGCATTCGCCTTCGAAGCAACGTCGCGCAGCGTATCCAGGACGAGTCCTTCGACGTCGATGACCTCTACTGAAAATCGATGTTGCAGCTCGCTAACGGCTCGCTGGTAAGACTTTGGATTAGCGATCAAGGCCAGGAACGATCCTTCTTTGATGCCCCGTTCCAGTCGCTCTTCAAACTGACGCGCATCGGCAATCTCCGGCGTGATCTCCTGTGCTAGGTGACTGGTTGCACCTGATCCCAAGGAGGTGGCCGTACGTGAAATCGATTCGCTGCTACTAGTGATCGATACAACATCGCGCAAGCGTGCAACGTAACACCCACCTCCCTTGCCACCCGAGTCCCACTCGAAGTCGAATCCGGCAGCTTGCAGTAACGTGTCGAGCTGTGGACGGTCTGGGACCGTGGCCGCTTCGGGATACCGACCACTCACACGGTCACGGATCATCGCAACCGTTAGTGTAGGTACGCCATAAATCGCACCCTGCGAAAGCTTGATGGCTCGAGATGCATCCATACCTCGAGGGTAGAGTTCTTGCCGACTGGAAACGGCCGCATGTTTGGATGCAGCTGCGGCAAGCCTCAATAAGCGAGCATCGCTTAGTAGCGAAGTCCCTGCCGGCTGCGACACCTCGCGCAGACGCTGCATTACACGAGCCGGTGGAACGAGAGGATCTTCTAAAGCCAATTGGTCCGCTAGTTCCCCAAGCCGTCCCGCGAATCCCGCTAATTCATGCGTTAACGCAATGAAGATCCTGCCTTGATCGCGCTTAACCAAGAATCGAGGCTCAGCCAGTGTGCGTTCTGCCTCAGTGCAAGCACGAGCCAAGGCCAGGGCATACTGCGTTCGTTTCGGATCATCTTCCACCGAACCGCGCGCAATCAATAGGGCCTCGGCAAGTTCCTTAAGAGCGAGTACTCCGCCTGCAGTCGTCAAAATCTCGACAAGATCCGACCGCATTTTGGTGATGGCAACATCTTTGTACCAACGAGCTTGGAACTTTCCAACTAGCTGGCCAATGCGTCCCCGTGTCACATCAACGATAGGAGCGATCTCGGCTTGGCTCGGCCACTGATCAGATACACGTGAATCAAAACCGAGAAACGCTTGCAGTGTATCCCTTGCCGTATCTCCTTCACGTTTTCCAATGCGTGAGATTCGACTAACCAGCTGATCGACGCTCAGGTTAAAGTTCTCAACAATCTCTTCGGCTATGGCGTCGGAGTCAGTTTCCTCCGTAGCATCACTACGCTGCGATGTGCCCAACCTCTCCTTAAGAATGCGAACCGCAGCAGCGATCTCTCGACGAGTCTTGTTACCAACGCCACGCAAGCGAAGCAACTTGCGCATGGGAACGGTCAGAAGATCCTCAACGGTCAATAAATTGGCTCGGTCCAAAGCGTTTGTCGCTCTGGTGCCCAATCCCAATTCAAGAACTGGAGTATCCTCCGTAGCAAGCGCGAGCAACTTGCGAACTTCGCTCTCATCGAAATCATCAGTGGTGGTCGTTGGATTCTCGATACCGACGAAACAGTCACGCCAAGCATCGAGCATGGCTTCTGCATTGTCAAACCGCTCGTCGGGATTTCGGCGAAACGCACGCGCGAAAAACTCCATCAAGTTGTCGCGCAGTGAAGCGTCAAACAGATCGCCATCGATGGACGCTTCGCACTGTAAGTGCGATGGATCACTGGCTCCGTCACCCCATTTGGGAAAGCAGCCAGGGCCAGCAGCCATTTCGTACAGTGTGATCGCGGCCGCGTAACGCTCGGCATGCAAATCCCAGCGACGCGACTTACGAAGTGGCAAAAACGGATCAAGGTAGGTTGCTGTGCCCGCTCGGATGTTGTCGAGCGGAGCTCGAGCTAGTGAGAAGTCAAAGAGGACTAATTCGAGCTGCTTGCTGCTGCCAATGTTCCCGATTGCAATATTGTCAGGCTTGATGTCGCGGTGATTGATACCTTGCTTTTCAAGGAATTTCAGAGCGTCTAGCAGGCACTCACCGAAACGCTGAAGCAAGTCAACGTGAAGTTTGCCTTCTTTGCCCAACCGGCGTGCCAGCGTTTCTACGCGAGGTTCATCATTTACCGTGACAAGTACAGGTCGCATGAGGAAGCCGGCACGATTGCCGATCTCAACCGATCGGATGAACTCGACAATATTAGAGTGGCGTAGTTTATGAAGGACCTCTCCCTCCGCCTTGATGCGATCATTACGATCTGGATCGATCGCAACCTTTAAGATGTATTGCTCGTTTTGCTGCTCGACGAGCAGGCCTACACTCGAAGCACCTTTGCCCAAACGATGCAGCACGCGGAAGTCACCAGGCAGTAACGCTCCAGACTTGGCTTCGTCAGGATCATCAACGTACGATTCGGTGTCCGTTGTTTTGGCCTCAACCTCGACCTTCTCTAATAGGTCGAGAAAGTCTTCGACTGAGCTGACAAGTCCCTCGCGATCCGCGACAACTGGCAGAGTGCTCCACTGGATCATCTCCTGAAGACTCTCGCTGGCTCCGTTAAGCACTGAGCTAATCTGCAAGCCTTTTGTCTCGCGCAGTTTGTTGCTTAGCTCGAGTCCGTTCGATGCAGGTGGAGAACCAGAGAAGATGTGGTATGCGATGGCTCCGAGAGAGAAGATATCTAGATGCTCACCCACATTATTGTCTGCGGTTGTGGCCTCTGGTGCCATGTAGGCGGTGCTGCCGTCGTCAACAAGTCGATCGACGTGCGACGTGGCTGACACAGCCAAGGATGCGTTTGAGGTCGAACTGCTCTCGGAGCGATATCCGACTTGCCAGTTGAAGACTTTGATCGCGAATCCATCACGACCAATCGGTGCACCCGCATCCTTACCCTTGTCCAGCACCAAGACGCTCTGGGGTGACAGCGATCGATGCACCACACGTTTGTCATGGGCAAATCGGATAACTTCACTGATCTGTCGAAGTAGGTCGAGTCGATGCTCGACGGTCAATTGATCATGATGCTGTGCAAGGAAGTGATCGAGCCTCATTGCTGCCGGATCATGTTCGAAGATCAACGCAGGGCCGAGTTCGTGTTCGGTGAATCCCTCGCGACGGAGAACGCCAGGGTGCTGAAGCATCTCCAACAGCTCTGCCTCACGCCGCGCCGCACGCTCGATAGTCGAACGCTCTTCGATAGTGGCGCTCACACGAACATTGTAAATACGTACACGTCGCCGAACACTTTTGAGCGTCGAATGGGTTGCTTCCCAGTCTTGGTAACCTGGTCCTTCGTTTATTAATCGATCCAAAACATAGTCGCTGACCTTTCGGCTGCGTTGCGATGGACGGATACCAGCCTGTTCGATGGCCTGAGCTACTATTTTGGAAGTTGGTCGGTCGTAAGTTCCTCTCGCAAACAGGTCAAGTCCATCGCATTCGCGACGCTTGATCGCAGCCATAATCCCGTTTCGAGCCGACTTATTACCTTCAGCCGCTTTGTCTCTAAGGCAAACATGAAATTTGGCATTACCATGCAAATCGCATTGCAGATTTTCTGCTGAACAGAACACGAGCGCTTCTACAAACGGTATCTGCCCCTTACCCTTGGCAGCCTTTTGTCGTGACAGCAAAGAACGGAGTTTTTTAGCCTTTGTGTTGGCAAGGTGATAAGGGTTGTCGACCGTTGCTAGTTTTCCATCGGTCTCCCAAGTCCATGTTCCAGCATCGCCGCGTAACCGGCCTGGTTTACTTTTGATCTCGATGAGGAAGAAGCCTTGTGGCGTAAAGACGAGGAGGTCTACTTCGTAGATGCTGCCATCGTCTGCAACAAACTCGAAGTTGGACCAAGCGCGATATGCGTCATGCGATGGGAACTGCGAGCGCACAAACTCCAGCGCTTCCCGTTCCCATGGGAAGCTTGACTCAGCGACTTTTGTCCAATTTTTTGTAGACATTTAGCAATCCGGTTCAGCTTGCCTTCGCTACGGTTAGATAGTGGAACTGTTGACCGTAGCAACTAGAACGAGTTGGTGTTCCTTGCAGAGCAAATCAATCTGCCGCAGCGCCAATTTCGAGGGTGCCGTCCATCCGTTTTCCCATCGGTTCACGGTTGCGAAGCTAACACCGAGTGACTTGGCCATTGCTTCCTGTGTGAGGCACAACCGTTCTCGAAGTTCCTTGACACGCCAGCCAAATTCGCTGTTCACCTTAGTCATGCACCAGTCTCCAGAAAAACCGGGTGGTTTTGCTCCGAACTTGTCTCCGGGGCCAACACCCAACGGTGGGGTGAGTATAACATGTGTGCTGAGCGACTGTCTGCAAGGCATTTTTCGCGTTCGGAGGTGCAAACCCTACCTATACAATTGCTTCTTAACTCGTGATTATTCGAGTCGCATAGAAACGCAGTTTGGACACTCGCATTTGTCCGACAATCGTATGGTTTCACCCAGGGACGTTTGACGTGTTAGCCAAATGCAAAGTCAAGTGCTTTGAGATTTGCGTAACTACCAAGATTCGCATTTACTGATGCGATTTTAGCGCCACTTGTGAGACCGATCCCTCTCTCAATAGTTGCTGGCCAAAATCAATATATTGATCGTACCAAGATGGCTTAGACAGGAATTTCCTTATGCGATGCTCGCTTACCTCTTTGAGCTGTACAAACAGTAGTTTTTCCTGTATCTCCGGTGCCAAATATAGCAGCCCCATGATCTGCGAAACCCTCGCGGTGCTAACTTGCCCCAGCCGGGCCAGCTCCGACTGATCCTTCACCTTACCGGTTCGAATCAGTTCGTCGAAATGAATCGCCAAAGCCATTAAGCGCGCAATCCGGGGAATTCGCTGCGGAGCGGTCGGTGCATTTCCGGCCCGCATTTGCTTGCGTCCCTTGGTACCCCGCACAAAATGCACTCGCTTCTCCACCGTAACCTGATCGGTCATTGGGCTACTCCTTCCAACTCTTCATGGATCGACATGGGAAAGATCCCACGCGGCTCAAGCGTCACGATCAGATCTTTGGCCCGCGCGTCGTAAGCCACCTCACGTACGAACGTTTGCACCAACCACTCCTCTTCGGATTCACCGGGGGCAAACGCTGGCATTTGAGCCAGTGCTTTGCGATACGCCGAGCGCTGAACCGAATCTTCGCCCAGCGAACGAATCTGCTCCAGCACGAACTGCTCTACTTCCAGTGCCGGCAAGGGAGCCGAGAGACAGGTACTCGCCCCCTGCTTCTTGCCGTGGAGACAGCTGTAATACCGATAGCGTTTAACGCCCCGACTTGTATAGGTGTGGCACATCGAGCAGTTGCACGCTCTACACCGCAATAGACCGCGAAGTAGCGCACCTGGCCGACTCCGGGCTCGCTGCGCGGGGCTAACCCGATTCCCCATGAGCATCGCCTGAACCCGCTCAAACACCCGTGGGTCCACGATTGCCGAGTGCTCCCCCTTATGGATTTCGTCCTTATAGCGCAACTGGCCGATGTAGGTCACGTTCGTTAGCAGCTGATGAAGTGACGTGCGAGTGAAGGCGACTTCCCCCAACAACCGCCCCTTTCCGGGTCGTCCAAGCCTTGTTAACCCACCCGCGCTTGGCCAGCACGTCAACGACGGGTAGTAGAGATCGCTTCTGCAGATAGAGCTGGTAAATCTGCTGCACGCGTTCCGCCTCTTCCGGGTTCACTATCAGCTTCGAACCCTGGGCCGAAACGTCGTAGCCGAGCAGTGGCCTGCCCCCCGACCATTTTCCCTTGCGGCGTGCGGCCGCAATCTTATCCCGGGTTCGCTCCGAAATGATCTCCCGTTCGAACTGGGCAAACGACAACAGGACGTGCAGAACCAGCCGCCCCATGGATGTGGCCGTATTGAACTGCTGCGTGACCGAAACAAACGACACCTGATGCTTATCAAAGACCTCCATCATTCGCGAGAAGTCTAACAGCGACCGGCTCAGCCGATCCACCTTATAGACAATCACGCAGTCAATCTTCCCGGCCCGGATGTCTTGGACTAGTTGCTGAAGGGCCGGCCGGTCCATGTTCCCACCGGTATAGCCACCGTCGTCGTAGCGATCGGGAACGCAGGTCCAACCTTCCCGCTGCTGGCTAACGATGTAGGCCTCGGCCGATTCTCGCTGGGCGTCGAGCGTATTGAATTCCTGCTCGAGCCCTTCTTCCGTGCTCTTGCGGGTATAGATGGCACAGCGAACCACGGGCGGCTGGGCCTGTTTTCCCAAACGAGGGTTCTGCTGAATCATTTGCCACCTCCTTGCAGCTTGAAGAAGTGAAATCCGTTGCAATGATTCCCGGTGATCGCCTTGGCGACGGCGCTCAAGGAAAGGTACTTTTCGCCGAGATACTCAAAGCCCTCGACGAGGACCTTCACCTTGAGCGTTTGCCCCTTGTAGTCCCGAGTAATGATCGTTCCTGGCATGGGAACGCGTTTATCGGCAGTTGCCGCCACAGGCGCTGGCTCGGGGTCTTTTCGCCGGGAATGCCCCGGCATCATTCGCCGCAGGTCTTCCGTACAGACCAGTTCTCTCGCCCGGGCTAGTGCCCGTTCGCTCAAGCCGCCGTAGAGGTTGGCCTGCATCCGCCACAGGATGCGGCGGTAGAGGTAGTCACGATTCCGGGAGTTGGTCGTCTCCCCGCAAACCTCCAAGTACTTTTCACGTAAGGGACCTGTTTTAAGCTGCCGAAGGTAGGCCAGCTCTTTCTCCGCATTGAATTCCATCGTTGGCTCCTTGGGATCTCGAACACCGTTAACCCGCTGGTCACAGAGAGCACGGTTTTTGGAGAAACCTCAAGGCCATGAGAGGAGATAGTTTCGTGAATTATGCGGCTAGTTTTTCCAGGATGGAGGTTAGGGTAAGCTGAATTAACCCAGTGAGTCACTGAAGCAAACTTAAGGCGAGAACTACTCATGTTTCGCGATCAACGATTGTTTGGCGAGATCCTCAAAGACTTTGAGCAAGCGCGAACAGATAGCGGTGTACTTGAGGTTGGGCTGGGATGGTGCACCGATCGCAGCGACATGCAGAAATGCGCTAGTTCTTGGCTAAAATTTTCTAACACACGACACGTTACCCTTTGGGAGGACGAAGTCTATACCAACCTAATGCCCATTAGCGATTCCAAAGAGGAAAGCGATCTATATCCGTTCGTTTTCATTTTCGGAAAGACTGAAAAAGCTAATGCATTCCATCTCAACGCACATCGAGCAGGAGAATTGTTGCTTCAAGAGAAGTTCGCAGAACCGCTTGCAATCTCAGTGCCCCTCGAATTTTTCGACAAGCCCTTGTATGCAGTGCTGCTCTCCAAAATGTTTAACGCAACCCCTTTCGCACTATTCACCATAGAAAGGGTTTCGCTGTGCGGCTGCGAGTTGCACATATTCCGCGACGCCAATCAATCGGCTATCGAAGCATTGACCCGTCTCAATGATCTGCCCGCTCAGGCCGGCCAAGGCATTCCAGCAAATGGTCCCCACGACGGCTATCTATTTGTTTGGGACGAAGTCCCGGTCACATTGCCCCCCACTCCATGGCAGGTCGTTAAGTTTTTATGGCACAAGGTCGGCCGTAAGGCACCATTTGACGAAGTTTTGGATGCGATTTGGGGGGAAGACAAAGCAAGCGAAGTATCCAGCAATAACAAAATCCGATCGGTGCAAAGCAAGATTCAAACCCTGTTTTCGGACAAGAAACATTCCCTGGAGAATAATGGTTAAAGGCGGGCTCGTTTCCCTCACCGATAAGCCGCAGGGTTCCTAAAAAAGTACAAGAAAATTTGCCATGGTGCGCAAATGGTGCGCTCCCCTTCCTAAAGTTCATGCCAGTGTGACTTCCATCAACTGGTTTTGATTTAGAGAGGACTTGCAATGCAGGTAGCAAATTGGCCCTTGGCCCAAGTGCGTCCGTACGAGACCAACCCCCGATTGAACGATTCTGGCGTGGATGCCGTCGCTAAAAGCATCCAGGAGTTTGGCTGGCGACAGCCGATCGTCGTGGATGAGGCGGGGGTGATCATCGTTGGCCACACCCGCTGGAAAGCTGCCCAAAAGCTGCATCTTGAGACCGTTCCGGTTCACGTGGCAACCGGCCTAAGTCCTGAACAAGTCAGGGCTTATCGAATCGCCGACAACCAGACTTCCAACCTTTCGGATTGGGATAACGACCTCCTGATGAAGGAACTGGCGGCCCTGGTCGACGCCGACTTCGACATGGGACTGTTGGGCTTTTCGGCCGACGAACTGCAAGGCTTTTTGCACCCCAATGGAGCCCCGGGAGAGACGGACCCCGATGAGATCCCCGCCCCACCCGACAAGGCTACTACGGAGCGGGGCGATCTCTGGATTCTTGGTGACCACCGCCTCTATTGCGGCGATAGTGGATCACCTGCGGATTTGGACCGACTACTGGACGGTGCCAAGATTCACTTGGTCAACTCTGACCCTCCCTACAACGTCAAAGTCGAGCCCCGTAGCAATAATGCCATCGCGGCTGGGCTCAGTTCATTCGCCGGTCCCAAGCATCATCAGGCGCTCGACCTGGCTCGCCATCCCGGCAAAGCCAAGGCGACCAAGAAGAAGTTACGAGCCAAAGATCGTCCCTTGGCCAACGACTTCTTAAGCGACGAAGCATTCGACAAACAATTGGCGGCGTGGTTCGGGAACATGGCCCGGGTTCTGTTACCCGGCCGAAGCTTCTATATCTGGGGTGGGTACGCGAACTGTGCCAACTATCCACCGGTGCTAAAAGCCTGCGAACTCTACTTTTCGCAGGCGATCATTTGGGTGAAGGAACACCCGGTCCTCACCCGCAAAGATTTCATGGGGAACCATGAATGGTGCTTCTACGGTTGGCGGCAGGGTGGACCTCACCAATTCCACGGCCCCAACAATGTGGCCGATGTTTGGTCGGTGAAGAAGGTCAACCCACAGAGCATGGTCCATCTGACGGAAAAGCCCGTCGAGCTTGCCGTGCGGGCCATGCAGTATTCTACGCGCGCTGGCGAGAACGTGCTGGATCTGTTTGGGGGAAGTGGCTCCACGCTCATGGCGGCGAAGACCGTGAAACGCAACGCGTTTCTGATGGAGCTCGATGAACTCTACTGCGATGTGATCGTCCAGCGCTGGGAAAACTTCACCGGGCGTAAGGCGGAACGTGTTCCCGCTGAGTCCCCGCAGGAAGCCACTGCGTAATCTTGTGGCATTTGTCACCCGAGCGCCCCACGTCGCAAAACGTAGGGCGCTTGGGTGGCGTTTGCCGAACTAGGTTGCCTCACCCACGAGTGCAAACCGTCCGGGCGAAGCCTTCTGGAATCGAGAGCCTGTCCCCTTCTCATTGATCTCCCGCATCAAGGCGGCATAGAGAGTGGAATGCGGCGTCTTACCACCGGGGCTTGTCCAGTAACCCTTGGTAGCGATCCCTTCGATCAGTTCCTTGCAGTTGAGGGGACCGGTGGAATCGGCCAAGAGTTTGGCAGCAGCGTCCAAAGCGCTCATCCCTTTTTCGGACTGAGGCTTTTCCAGTTTCACGGTCCGGCGAATCGCCAACGGAGCAGGTTCATGGCATTTTTTGCATGCACGAACTTCCCCCTCCCCTTCCCATTCGTGGGAACCACCTTGGGGACAAGAGATCGCCTTGGATGGACGTTTGCCGGCAGGTTTTCGATGGGGGGCTGGCTTGGACTTCTTTTTTGCGGTCATGGTCGTTCTCCAAAAAACGGGGATGCGTCGAAACAACAACATCACATGAGCCAGGAAACCTTCAAAACATCAAGCGGGATTCCGAGAAGATTCCATCAATACTTATCAGCTAAGGAAGAAACATTATGGGTACAAAGCTTTCAAAAAAGCTTGAAGCGATTGAGCGTAGGAAGAAGGTTAGCGAACTCAGGCTCAAGGGATGGGGACAGGTCGAAATTGCCAACGAGCTACAGGTTCGGCAATCGACGATATCGCTGGACATAAAGCTAATCTGCAAAGCATGGCGAGAATCTTCGATTCGTGATTTCGATGATTCGCGTGAACTGGAGCTGGCCAAAATCAATAAAGTCGAACGTGAGGCATGGGCGGGCTACGAGCGCTCCCAGCAACCTCATCAATCCGCAACGACGGATGGCCAGGCTGGCGCAGAAGGCGAAACGTACGGTTCGGAATCAGTACGGCGATCCTCGATACCTCACCGTCATCTTGGATTGCAGCCAGGCTAGGCGTGAATTATTGGGCCTCGATGCCCCAGTAAAAATCGCCCCAACAACTCCCGAAGGAGCTCCGCTGACCAATGAGCAGCGCGTCGCTCATATCCAGGCGATCATCGCCGAAATTGGCCAATCGGAAGAATCTCAAGCCAGCACACTTACCATTGAAGGAGCTAGTAGTGAACCTGGAACACCTTAAGAAAGCGCTGGAGCAAATGACGGATGCTGAATTACAGCGACTGAGTCCGTTGTCAGCTTACGGAAGGATGGCAGTCACTCCCCATCCACGCCAGAAAGAATTCCTCGACCTGAAATGTGAGGAAGCACTTTATGGCGGTGCATGTGGCGGTGGGAAGACGCAGGCCCTGCTGATGTATCTGGCAGAGGGTGTCAAAATCCCTGACTATTCAGGCATCCTCTTCCGGCGAACGCTGACGCAGCTTGAAAAGTCCAACGACTCTCCGATTACGAAGTCGCATACGCTGTTTCGTCCATTAGGGGGCAAATACAACGCGTCGAAGTATCGCTGGACTTTTCCCAGTGGGGCGACGATCGAGTTCGGCCATCTTCCTTTTGAAGGGAGTGAGCTGAACTACCAAGGTCCCGCTTACCATCGAGTGGCCTTTGATGAACTGACGCAGTTTTCAGAGCATCAATACACGTACCTCTTTAGCCGTATGCGCATGCGGAAGGAATTTCCTGTGCGTATGGGAATCCGTGCGGCCAGCAACCCCGGCGGTCACGGTCATACCTGGGTGAAGAATCGGTTCGTCACTTCGGATGCGATCAAATCGATTCAGAGTACGAGCTATAACGAGCCTAGCCCGAAGAAGTTCATTTTCTGGATGAACCCTGACCGGGCTTTTGTGCCGGCACGCGTTGCCGACAATCCCTCTTTAGATATCGAAGATTACATCGCTCGCATGCGAAACAATCTTACGACCATCTTAAGGCAGCGATTGCTCAACGGTGATTGGTCGGCCGTGGAAGACGCGGTGATTCGCCCAGATTGGTTCCGCTATTACACGTTGCAGGATCAAATGATTCAGCTTCTGGATAAGAGCGACCGGAACGTGCTTTCGATCGATTCACGGTCCTGCTTTCGATTTGCAACCATTGACACGGCAGGGACGAGTAAGGACAAGACAGACCAACGCAAAGGCAAAGAGGCGAGTTGGTCGGTCGTTCAAATCTGGGACTGCTACGCCCAGCAGAAGTTCTTGATGCTACGAGACTGCTGGCGTGACCAAGTCGATTGGTCAGGATTGAAGATAGGCACACAGCGCATTCTTGAGAAATGGAATCCTCGAGAAGTAATGATCGAGAATGCGCACTTCGGTCCGGCACTTCGTCAAGAGCTCACTCGCTTTCGTGTAACACTCCTAAGCCCAATACCACACGTTGCACGAGGAGAGGGAAGGTCTCCTGGCAAGTTGGAGCGTGCCACTGCTCTGCTCAATAAGCTTGAGCAGGGAGAGGTTTATTTCCCACGGGGCAATACCACGTGGCTCCCAGACTTGATCGACGAGTTTACAGCTTGGTCAGGTGTGGAAGGCGAGGTCTGTGATCAAATCGATGCCGCAGCGTATGCGGCTCGCCATTCGATCGTCGACCCGCGAGGGCCTGTGTACCTTCAGTAAAGTGCGCGTGGATGTTTTGCAATCAAACAGGCTTGCCATTGGGTAGGCCTGTTTTTTTATGGCTGCAGGGCGTTCGTCCTGAAGCGAACGATAAGCATTGCCGTCCCAAGAATGGCGAGCAGCCATAATGTGACGATTAGCGCAGCTCCCCAGTAGCTTGTTGGTTTTGAAACGATGGTCTTGGCCTGTTCATGGGCCGCTCGCAGAACCTCGGGCGGCGTCAATCGAATCACGATCAGTAGCCCTAGCGGAACAAGTATCAGGTCATCGAGGTAGCCCAGCACCGGAATGAAATCAGGGATCAGATCGATGGGGCTGAATGCATAGGCCACCACGAGCAGGGCGAACAATCGTACATACAGTGGCATTCGAGAATCGCGCACCGCAAAGTACACCGTAGCGGCTTGCAGCTTGATCTGTTTCGCCCAATCTCGAAGGCGTTCTGCCCAACTCATAAAGAAGCCTTGTCGCTCATCGAGATGCCTCAATTCTTAGGACGGTGCACGGTCTCCCAGACCCCTCATTCTGCACCATTTTGGAACGATGGCAGAGCCTCAACAGGGCACGAAACGGGCTGCAAGAAGGGTTTTCGAGGGGTTGGGGCAGGGCAAACCCGGGAGTGGGAAGCGGCTTTTTAATTACCTGCCTTTCCAAAGCAAACCCTTTCGATACCGTAAAAACAGTTCTATAAGGTGGACTTAAGCAAGTTTTACTCAACGCCATATCGATGCTCATGGAATATCGATTCTGGGGTCCTCCACCAAAAATCGATTGGGCCGGTCTGCTAAGCACTTGGGCCGGTTTTGGGCAGAGAACCAGAGAGTTCGAACCACCAATTGGCATACTGTTTTTGAACTTCGATGTTCAACCGGAAAGGGGTGGCGACAGAGCTGGCCGAGATCGATTTTGGCGGTCCAACAAACCCCGCCAACTTTGGCCAAGAAACGCAAAACGCTCAGAAACCTAAATCGGTATCTGAGCGTTATTTGGGAAGACTTCTGCTTGAGAAACAGAGTCCAAAGCTCCCCCGGTAGGACTCGAACCTACGACCCGGCGGTTAACAGCCGCCTGCTCTACCAACTGAGCTACAGGGGAAGATAGACTCGCTAGTTTACTCCACGTTTTGAACATCGGCAAGGCTGCCCAAAAGGTCTTCCCCACTCCCTTGCTCGGCCCAACGCCCGTTTAGCACGCCTCGCCGTAAGTACAAACGGCATAATCGTTTCCAGCCACAGCCCAGCTCGGCCATCACCGCTTGCTGAGCACTAGCAAGCCGCACCCTTTCGCGCCGCCAAAGCCAGCAGAAAATCTCGCAGGAAACCCCACACCCTCCCCAAACTTCGGCCAGTGCTTTCCCATCTACCGAGAGGCAATCAGCCTGGCTAGGCACCATCCGCCAAGCCAAGTCTGGCCCAGCACCATTTTCTGCTGGCCTCAGCCTTCCGGTCGCTGGGGGACTACTTCAAAAAATGCGGGCGGATCCTGGCGTCACTGATCTTCGTCAACGCAAAGATTGCAACTCCCAGCGAGACGGCCATGCCCGGCACACCAAAACAGCCACAAGCGCAAACCTGGCTCGCCGAGACCATCGCGGCAATGGCTCCACACAGCGCCATCGTATGGTTGCTTAGGTTTTTCAGCTTCAGGCCACCAACGATCATCACCACGCTCAAGATCGTAAAGAACGCCAGCATGCCCAAATAGAACACACCAACGATTGCCTGCTCATCCGGTTTCATATCACCAGAAGCGATCATCAAAGCGCCAAAGGCACCGCCGCAAACCACCGCTACGAAAAGGCTGAACCAGCCATACAGAATCAGCAGCATGGCCGGTGCATAGACGCTGTTTAAGGCCTCTCCCCGAGAAATTGGCCCAAGTACAGGCAAGTAGGAAGGAACAGGACTCGACGAGGCATACGGATTTAGCGACGGCGAGGCAGGCCCGCGCGAATCAGAAAATGGATTGTCACCCGCAGCAGGGATCGAAGCTCCCAGCGGTGGCAAGCTGCCCAGTGGCACTTCGCTGGTCGTCGGCAGCAAGATCGGGGCCGAGTCCGCAGCACCACCCAGCGGGAACATCACGTCCCCGCCCGGAACCGTCATCAGCTCGCCACATTCCGGGCACTTCGCTCGCTTGCCCGCCGCCGAGTCAGGCACACGCAACGGCTTCTGGCACTTCACACACTTCAGTTCAATCGGCATAAGAGCATCTCGGCAGATTCGAAAGGGAGTTCGTCTTGCGACTGGCTGGCCACTACCATAGCAAGAATTCCCAGCAATTTCACGCACCTTGGCCGGCTAGGCCGCCCCGCCATGTTTGCCAGGGCTGCTTGCGTTTACGGCGGCAAATCGGCCCCTGCCCCGCCACTTCACTCGCCCCATTGCAACTGCCACTCCCTCGGTTTCATTACGAATCGGGCGTTTTCCACCTACGGGATTGAGCAGCCGTTACACTTCACGCCGGGTGCCTCACTGGAAATATGCTCTACCAAGAGGGGTCAATCGTGCGATACCCTTCGATCGATATTCTCCGAACGCTTGCCATCTTCTTGATGGTCATGGTTCACTTTAGCGAGAACCTGTCCGGCTACACGTTCTTCTCAGCTGAACTAGGTGCCCCTCTTTTTTCGTTTCTCTCGGGCGTCAGCTATTGCCTTTGGCTGAATGCCCAGAAGAAGGCCGGATCGACAGAAGAGAACATCTCTAAGGTCTCGATTCGTCGTGGACTGTTTCTTATCGGAATTGGATTTGCCTTCAACATCCTGATCTGGCTTCCCGAGGACACCTTTAACTGGGACGTTCTCACCTTCCTGGGCACCGCGCTTTTGGTCCTGAATGTGACACGTAGATTCCCGCTTGCCGTCTCAGTTTTACTCGCCATCCTGTCACTCTTGGTAAGTCCATTCCTACGATCCATGGTCGACTATGCCACCTACTGGGAAAGCGGCCATTTCGAATACGACCTAACCATGTCCGACGTGCTGATCGGATTCTTAGCAACGGGCTTTTTCCCCTTCTTCCCTTGGATCACGTTTTCTCTGGCCGGTTACGTGACATCTTCGTTTCTGTTTACAACGCTCTCGCAGCCAACGAGCTCAGCCCGTTACACTTGGCCAGCAGTTTTCCTCGGGCTGGCGTTTATCGCCACTGCGATGCTCGCTCTGTGTGCAAAGTCGTTGATACCGCAAGGGATCGCCAACCACTTTTTAGAAGGCTGGACCATGTTTCCCGCCACCACGGAATATATCCTTGGCACCCTGGGAATCACCATCGTACTGCTCGGGGTGATGCATCACATTGTAGATAGCAATCCACGCTTGCTGCGTTACGAAGGCTGCTTAAGTGTCGCCAAGACCTTCAGTCGGTATTCCTTGACGATTTACGTACTGCATCACATCGTGCACCTGTGGCCACTCTGGATCTATGGCCTTGCCACAGGAAACGAGCCTACGTACTTCTGGATGGATGTGATGCCCGTCGCCCTTTCGCTCCCGCTTGGGGCCCTCTTCCTTGCCATCACCTACTTTTTGCTTCGCTGGCTTGGGCCAGAAAGAAGCATCAGCGTTGAATCGTGGATGCGCTGGCTCTGCGATTGAGGATGTCATTGCTCCTAAGAAAAAAGACTCAGCGGGATAAGATGAGTCCCATAGAAGCACGTTTTAATATGCGATGGCGACCGTGTGTGCTTTGTCTCTGCACACTTGCTCACCATAGCCGAGTAGTCATCTCTCAAGCCTGGCCCTTGACCCGGAGAAAACGGGCGCCGCAAGTGGCATTCGGCAATTCCCTTCACCACCATGGCTTCTTTGGGGATGGAATGGAATAAGGTACAGGCCGCGATGTTAATCATGCTGTCGCCGAGTTGACCGCTTTGCAAACTTTCATTGGCCGAATGTTGCAGCCCCAAGAGCGGTAGTAGAATGCGCCGGGTGGCCAAATGGATCTGGCCAGCTACTTAGATCATTACGTGAAAACGCAAACCCACCGCGCTACGACAAATTCAGATGCCCACACGACTGACCCCCGATGCGATTGCAGTACTTCGCCAACAGCACCCGGAGTTGCGAGACGATTACTTCGATTACCTTTCATGCATTGGCTGGGGCGAAACGGAATCGGGTCGAATGATTTTTGAAGGTCCCACAGGTCCGGAAGATATCTATGGTCCAAGAGCCGACCTTTGCGGAATCCTATTGCTCGGCGACGACTTCCAAGGATATTGTTTCGGGTACCCCACTCAAACGGAATGCTATGGCGAGGTTTCGAATGCCGGTGCCTGGGAACCGTGGCCTAAATCGGAAGGGTTTCTACGCTACGTGACTGAACTCGACGACAAGGGAACATAGCAAAGCGAGATCCTCTCACTCACTCGACCAACCGACCTTCGCTTACGTTTTGTTACAGGATGCACGATGACAATCAAACGCCGTGACTTTTTGGCAGCGCTTCCCGTAGCAGTCGCAACCGCCGCCGCCTTTGCAAAGGAGGGGGCAACGGATGATGCACTACGCGCGTTTTTACGCCCGCATGTACTTCAGCGAAGCACGCTCGATCAATTTCTAGATTCCAAGGCCCAAGTTTGGGCGAAGTTCGATCCGGAACTCGGCTACTTGCTCCGAAACGCGTTCGTGCGCGATGGTGTTGATGGCTGCCACACACTTGCTCGGTATCAAAGCGCGGGTCAACGCCAGCAGGTAAACTTTGCTGACCAGCCTTGCCGCATCAATACCTACGGCGACAGCTTTACGCAGGGACACCAAGTCAGCGATGGGGAAACCTGGCAAGAAATCCTGGCCGCTCACTACTGCGAACCGATCCGGAATTTTGGCGTCGGCGGCTTTGGTGTTTATCAGGCCTATCGACGTCTGCTAAGAACCGAGGCGACCGACCAAGGTGCAAAGTACATCATCTTCAACATCTGGGGAGACGATCACCTGCGTAGTGTGTATGCGTGGCGCTGGTTAGCATTTCCAGACAATGTGTTGGAATCGATGTCGGGAACCATGTTTCATGCGAATCCCTGGGATCATGCTCGCCTGAATGACCAAGGTGAACTGGTGGAAAAAACGAGCCTCTGCCCGACGGAGAAGTCCCTCTACCAATTGTGCGACCTTGACTTCCTGATGGAAACCTTTCGGGACGACGAGATCGTGCACCTGATTTTTGCGCAGCGCACAGGCACCTGCCTGAATAAGGACCTCCTAGAAAAGACAGCCGCCAAATGTCGCGCCAAGGTTCCGGACCGGTCCAGTCCGGAAATGATCAAGGCCGGTGCCACCCAGTTGCTGCATGCCTATGCGGTTCAGGTGGGAATAGCCGTGATGAACCGCCTGCAAGAGTTTTGCAAATCACATCAGAAAGAATTGCTGGTCCTACTAAGCTATCCAATTGGCGCTGTCTGGCACGCTTGCAATCGCAGTTCACCAAAAGATCCGGACAACGTTGACTGGCATCCGCAATACTTCAAGGATCATCTCGCCGCCCGAGGAATTCCGCTTGTCGATAGCCTCCCCGCCCACGTTGCCGAATTCGATACCTTTAAACTATCGGCCAAGGAATACGTCGACCGTTATTACATCGGGCACTACACGCCACAAGGAAACCACTTCTTTGCCTATGCGATTAAGAATGCCATTCGAGACTGGCTATCGCCTCTTCCGCCGGCCTATCAAAACAACAAAGAGCCACTAATCCGATTCAAAGGCTATCTCCCTGGCTAATTCCCACCCGCCAAAACACTTCTTTGCCCGCTTAATTTAGTTCAATGTGAGCGGCCGCATCGCTGCGTACTTTTCCAACATCACTTCCACTTCTGGCGACTCCGGAAGGGTGATCAAAAAGTCCTTGGTCAGCACATCGCGCAGCTCGGCCGCACTCGTAAGCACCCGCTTCTCACTTTCGCCCGCGACATGGTGCACAGCCCATTCATTGTTGCGCAGCGTGTACCGTCGATCCTTGGCCGGCCGGGCCAGTAGCAAATCGTGAATCAAAAAGCACTCGGGAAAGTTGCATAGGTACCAATTGCTCACTTCGTAGTCCGACTGCTGCCTGCTCTTGCAGGTCAAAGCGATACAGTGTTTTCCATGCATCGCGGATTTTGGCCTGCTTTACAAAGTCGTTCCCCTGACGAAGCAACCGAAAGGGCTCGTGCGGCGTGGGCTGCTCAATATCGGCTTCCAGCAGCAGCGGCGCAGTAAGCGTCAAGCCACCAAAGCCCACATCGACCAGATAAGCCTTTCCCTCCAAATCAACCCGCATCAACATATGGCTCCGCGGCGGCATCGCCCCGTCCGGCGCATTCCACAAAACACGCGCCGCCAGCCAAGTCACTTCAAAGCCTAACGATCGCAGCACATGGCTCAGCAGCAAATTATGCTCATAGCACCAGCCCCCTCGTCCCCCCTGCACCAACTTGGCTTGCAAAGAAGCCAGATCCAAATTCACCGGCCAGCGCAATACGGGATTCAGATTCTCAAACGGAATCGTCATCGCATGCGCCGCATGGATCGCCGACAGTGTTTCAAGGGTGGGCGTCCGGCTCCCAGCATAGCCAATCCGCTGAAAATACCCCGCTTGGTCCAGTTCGCTCATCGCTTTTGCCCCTCAGTCACCGATCGTTTCCCTTTTCCATCCTTGCCGATGGACCTACCACCGATCCTAGCACGCTCACTCCCCCTGCAAAGTCCTGGTTGATTCTTGATTGTATCCAAAATACAATCAGGCAGTCCCACCCCACCACCAGGAATCCCGCCCATGCCCGCCACCACGGCCGTACGTACCGTCGCCGATCAGGTTTGTGATCGCCTGCGTAGCGAACTTTTTGCCGGCACGCATCCCGTCGGCATGGCGCTGCGTGAAGAAGAACTCGCCCAGCGCTTTGGTGTCAGCCGGCATCCCATTCGAAAGGTGCTACAGCAACTTACCCTGGAAGGGCTGCTTACCGCCAAGCCCAATTGCGGTGTCGTCGTAGCAGGCGGATCCGATGAACATGTCGCCGGCTTACTCACTCCCTTGCGAAAGCAGTTGGAGCTGTACGCCCTCCAAAAGGCCCTTCCGCAGCTCACTTTAGAGCATCGCCTCCAATGGGAAGCGATCATCAAGCGGATGCACCGCGCCGTGGAAGACAAAAATCCGCAAGAGCTTCTCAACCAAGACGCCGCCTTTCACCAAATGTTCCTCATCGCCGCAGGGCTGGAAGAAATGATTCCTGTTTGGCAAGGCATCTACGGCCGAATGCGAGAGTTTCACCGCCAAGGCAATTCCCAGCTCAGCGACCTGCGCGTGGTCCCCTTCATTCATGAACGTTTGCTCAAAAGCATTCTCAGCGGCAATGCCGAAAAGGCCTGTGCAGATCTCGCCTCCCATCTGGATAACACCGAGTTCAACAACCGCTGTCGTTCTGCTTGGCAAAGTCAAATCCGCACTGCTGCGAGAAAGGGGTAAATCCATGCACGCTTCCCTTCGCCCCTGCCTTGTCACGATCCTTCTCTTTGGCACCTGCGTCATTGCTCAGGCCGATGAAAAGCTATTTGAAGAACAGATTCGCCCTTTGCTGCTCAACCATTGCATCAAGTGCCATGGCCCTGACCGGCAAGAAGGAAGCCTGCGACTCGACTCCCGTGGCGGTTGGCAAGCCGGCGGCGATCGCGGCGCTGCCATTGTTCCAGGCGATGTCGAAAATAGCCTGCTGCTGCAAGCGGTCCGCCATACCAATCCCGACTTGCAAATGCCCCCCGAAAACAAGCTCAGCCCGGCCCAAATCGCCCTGCTTGAGCGCTGGGTAAAATCAGGCGCAGCCGATCCGCGTGACGGCGCCGACACCCCCGCCAAACGGATCGTGGCCGACCCCAAAACGTTCTGGTCCTTTCAACCGGTTCGCGCGGTCGCACCTCCCGCCGTCAGCCGGCCTGACTGGGTCCGAACCCCGATCGATGCATTCATCCTGGCCAAGCTCGACGCAAATAACATCACCCCAGCGCCCCAAGCCGACCCGCGTACCCTCGTGCGACGCGCCTACTTCGACTTGCTCGGCCTTCCCCCCACTCCAGCGCAAGTCGATGCCTTTATCAACGACAAAAGCCCCAGCGCCTGGAGTCGATTGATCGACAACTTGCTCCAATCCAAACAGTACGGCGAGCGCTGGGGTCGTCATTGGCTCGACGTTGCCCGCTATGCCGACAGCGGCGGCTTTGAGACCGATGTCTACTATCGCAACGCGTGGCGTTATCGAGACTACGTCGTCAAATCGTTCAACGATGACAAGCCCTACGACATCTTCGTGCAAGAGCAAGTCGCTGGCGACGAACTCTGGCCCGACGATATCACGCTCGATGGCAACTACACCATCGCGCCCGAAAAAGTGCGCCATCGCGAAGCACTTACCGGCACCGGACTATACGCACTTGGCCCCCAAGTGCACGAGTCCAACATGGATGGCAAAAAGATCCGCTACGAGACGTATACCGATTGGGTCGATACGACCGGCGCCGCATTCATGGGGCTAACGATCGGCTGCGCTCGTTGTCACGACCACAAATTCGATCCTATCTCGCAGCGTGACTACTACGGGATGCAAGCCATCTTCTCCGGCAGCAAGGAAGTCGAAATCCCGGTCATCGACGCTATGGGACTTACCGATTTCAAGCAGCACTATCCTCGCATCCTGGCTGTCGAAGAATCACGCCGTGCCTTGCGAATGTTCGATGCACGCATTGGCGGCAGGCCGCTGACGCCGGCCGAACAAGCCGAGCGCCAAAACCTCCTTAATGCCATCGCCAACAACGTTCTAGCGATTCCAGAACAAACCGCGTTGGGTGCCCCTTTGACCGGACTCATGGAAACGCCCACGATCAGCGTGCTGGGCCATGAACGTCCCGAACTAGCCCCCACCATTTATCTGCTGAACCGGGGCGAACTAAATCGCCCACGCGAGGCCATTTCGCCCAGGCTGCCTGCTGCGTTGCGTGAAGCCAGCAACTGGACACAGCCAATGCAGGGGCAGTTTCGCAATCGTGCCTCGCTCGCGCAGTGGCTTACCAGCCCGCAGCATCCGCTCACGGCCCGTGTCATGGTCAACCGAATCTGGAACGGCCATTTTGGTCGCGGCATCGTCGGCAGCCTAAACGATTTCGGACAGATGGGAGAAAGGCCCACCCATCCTGAACTGCTCGACTGGCTTGCCAGCCAATTCATGCAAAAGGGCTGGAGCGTCAAAGAAATGCATCGCCTGATGATGCTCTCTTCTGCCTATCAGATGGAAAGCCGTGGCCACTACGAGCAAAATGAAAAACTCGATCCCCAAAACCGCTTGTTCTGGAAGATGAATCGCAAACGGCTGGAGGCCGAAGCGCTTTGGGATTCTCTGCATGCCGTGGCCGGCACCTTGAATCTCAAGATGGGAGGCCGTCCCGTTGTTCCACCCCTAGGAGCCGATGAAGGGGCCCCCGGGTACTGGATCGTCTCGGCAGATCCGGCCGAACACACGCGACGAGGCCTCTATATCCTTCAGCGACGCAACTATCGCTTTCCAATGTTCGATGTTTTCGACTTGCCGGTAAACGCGGTTAGCGCACCAGCCCGCGATGTGACGACCGTTGCTCCGCAGGCTCTATGGCTGATGAACAATCCGGCCGCAATTCGACAATCCCAGGCCTTTGCCGCCCGCCTCAAGGCCGAGGCCAGCGCCGGCTGGAATGTGCCCAGCTTTGGCCCAGGCCAATCCGGCTGGGTCGGCGAAACATCAGGCATCCATGCCGGCTGGGCCTTGCGAGAAGAAAACGGCAATCCCACTGATACCTTTGACGACCCAATCGGCACCGTCATCACCCATGGAATGACAAGCGTCGCTTGGAAGGTTCCTTCAACAGGCGGTGGCGCGATAGAAATCCGTGGCGCCCTTTGGAACATTCGCCACCTCGGCCGAAGCGGGCCTTGGAAACTGTGGCACAACAACACGCTCTTAACCGAAGGAACGATCGACGACAAATCGGGCACCTCAGCCGCTCCCCTAAGCCTCTCCCAAGGGACCGGCGGCGACGCAGCCCTGCTGCGCCAAGCACAGCCCGGCGATACATTCCGCCTAGAAATCCTCGAAGATGATTTTGTCGGCGTCCAGCTTCGCATTGCAACCCAGCAAGGCGCTTTTGAAATTGGCGCCGACTTCTCCCTCGACGCTAATCCAACCGACAAAGGCTGGCAATACAGCGAATCACTGTCCAACGGCGGCGGCCCCCTATCCCAAGCGGCCAAGTCCAAACGAGCCAACGACGAAGGCGCCACCATCGACCAAGCTTGGCGGCTCGCCCTAGGGCGTTTACCAACGGCTGAAGAAAAAGGGGAAGCGACGCAGCTGCTCAAGTCCCTTTCAGTAACCAATCCACAATCGGCCCTTTCCATGCTGTGCCTTGCCATCTTCAACATGCAGGAGTTTTCCTATGTCGATTAAGGCCCCGCACTATGCCAACCCTTCGGCAAACCACTCCATGAATTCCACCCACTGCCAACGCTACCTGCCGGTACAAGATCGTCGTGACTTCCTGCGACATTCCGCCCTCGGTTTTGGCGCTTCGATCTTAGGGCTGCTCATGGCGCAAGACACAAAGGCCAGCGAAGGGAGCGCTGCTAATCCCCTGGCCCCCAAAGAGCCCCATTTTCCTGCCAAGGCGAAACGCGTCATCTTCTTCTTTGCCGTGGGTGGTCCCAGCCAACTGGAAACTTTCGATCCCAAACCTGCACTCACCAAATACAACGGCCAGCCCATCCCGGAGAGCTTCAAAACCGAAGGGCTTTCGCTGCAATTCATGAAGGCCAGCGATGGCAAACTCATGGCGTCCCCCTTTCCCTTCGCCAAGCATGGCCAATCCGGGCTAGAGATGTCGTCGCTGTTTCCCAACTTGGCCAAACATGCCGACGACATCGCCGTCATCCGTTCTTGTCATCATGAATCGTTCATCCATGGCCCTGCGTTGTCGATCATGAACACCGGCTCTTCGCTGCTGGGCCATCCCAGTTCGGGGGCTTGGGTCACGTACGGCCTAGGAAGCATGACAGACAACCTCCCCGCCTACATGACCATGACCGATGGCGGCTTTCGTGCCGGACCGGCCATTAGCTACGGCAGCGGATTCCTCCCTGCGATTTATCAAGGTACGGTACTACGGGCCGAAGGCACGCCGATCTCGAACCTCAACGCCGCCGGTGCACCAGGCCAACAGCGCATGATGCTCGACGCGCTCAGTCGCTGGAACGGCCGCTTTGCCGCCGAACGTCCCGAGGACTCGCGCCTAGCTGCACAACTGGCCAACTACGAACTTGCCTATCGCATGCAAACGGCTGCGCCTGACCTCATCAACATCGCGGACGAGACCGCCCCGATTCGTGAACTGTACGGCGTAGATAAAGAGCCCACGGCAAAGTTCGGCCGCATGTGCCTACTGGCCAGACGCATGGCAGAACGAGGCGTTCGATTCATCCAGCTATTCAATAACGACTGGGACGGCCATGGCGAGTGCGCCCAAAATCATACCGGCAACGCCTCTCGAACCGATCAGCCAATTGCCGCGCTGCTGACCGACCTAAAACAACGAGGCCTGCTCGACAGCACGCTCGTCGTTTGGGCCGGCGAATTCGGCCGCACGCCTGTCATGCAAGGTTCCAACGGCCGCGATCATAGCCCCTACGGATTCAGCGTCTGGATGGCTGGCGGCGGCGTCCGTGGCGGACAGGCGATCGGCGCGACAGATGAACTCGGCTTCCGCGCTGTGGAACGGAAGGTCCATGTCCACGACCTGCACGCGACGATGCTGGCCGCACTCGGATTCGATCACGAACGGCTCACCTATCACTTCGAAGGCCGCAACCGACGCCTCACCGACGTCTTCGGCCACGTCATCAAAGAAGTGCTTGCCTAAATAAAAGCCCCTCCCAGTGAATTTGGTGCGCAGGGGCTTGGGTGGCACTGGCAAGTTGCTCGAAACAGGAACTACCATTTTGCCGCAGCTCATTTCGAGCCTGGCCAGTGTTCTCCTGCGTTCGAAAACGGCCTGATACCTAAGCCCAGATGCCGTAGTTACCACCACTTACTTCTTCCAAAACTCGCGAACCACTCGCTCCCATTCATCCGCCATCAGTTGATGGCCACGATAGGTCGGGTGAACGCTGTCCCAAATCCAATAGTCCGCAGGGGCCCGCTTGGTCGCCTCGTCAAAGATGCGCTGAAACGGGACAAAGGCCGCCCCATGCTGTTTGGCCAGCTTGGCCGCAATCGCTTGCCGCGCCCGTTGCTTTTCATTCAGCGGCGACTTCGGATTCCAAAACGGCTCGCAAATCACCAACTTTAGCTGAGGGTTGGCCCCTTTCGCATCGGTGATCAACTTGTCGTATACCTGCTCGTATTGTTCGAGCGATATACCACGGCCATCATCGTTCACGCCGATCAAAATGCTCAGCACATCGGGCTTTAGGTCGAGCGTCTCTTTTTGCCAACGCTTCTCTAGTTCAAGCACCGTGTTGCCACTCACGCCCCGATTGAGAAAGTCGAGCTGTGCTTCGGGAAAGGCCGCTCCATGCCGGGCCGCAATGATAAAGGCATAGCCATGCCCCAAAATATGATTGGGGTCGGCATTGCGTCCACGGTTTCCATCGGTGATCGAGTCCCCTTGGAACAGGATCTTCGCGCCGCTTCCAAATGCAGCAATTGGCTCCACAGCACCAGCTGCCGCGCCAGTCACTAGCAGCACACTCATCATCACCAGCATCAGCGTTCGCTTGATCACTTTACTTGCCTCTTTCCAGGTCTTGGGCCAGCCCATCACTAAAGCACTAGCTCGATCAGCTTCATAAAAATCTCGTTCAGCGGAATCGCCGTCCCTACCAGCGGGATCATCGGAACGAGGATCGCCAAAAACAGTGTGACAAACGCCTTCACATCAAATGGAATCAGCCACATCCGATCCACATGCTCGTACGCCGTCGCAGCGCTGGCCAAGGTTTGAATGTCAGCATTTCCCAGCAGGCTTTCCTTGCTAGTCTTGTCACGACGCTTGATCCACTTTTCGTCAAAGTCTCGATCATGCTCCCAGATCAGCTTGCCAAATTCCAGCAGCCCTTGAAACCGACAGCGAGAGAGCTGGCCAGAAAAGGAAAACAGCGGCAAATGCAAAACGGCCAGCGCGATGGCCGCATACACCATCACATGGTACTTCAAGCTGTCAATCGATTCGCCCCGATGCACAATCTGATCTACAAATGCCGCAGAGAACACCGTCGACACCGCCATCAGCACCATCGAAAAGCTGGCCAGTCCCCAGCCGACAAAACCAACTCCCCCTGCACGATCCGGATGCGTCGCGGTGAGCGCCAACTTCAAGCGAGAGACGCGAAATAAGAACCCGCCCCACAAGGCAAAGATCCAAATCCAGCGCAGCAGCATGAAATACAAAATCGGCAAGCTGACCAGCGTGTACCACATTCCCGCCGGCGTCAGTGCGCCATTAATCCGTTCCCAGCTAGGATCCCCCGCGCTAAACCGAAGCCCCATTCGCGTTCCTAGCGAAATCGCCAGCGACAGCACCACAAGCAGCACAACCACCAGCTTTGAAAAACGAAGCCGTACGGCCCACGCCTTTGCCGCTTGAAAGCGAGGCAGCTCTTCGGCCGAAACCAGACCCATTTCCAAAAACTGCTTCGCCTGGGCCGCCAAACTTCGGGCCACGGTCAGCTTTGCAAACTCGAGCAGCGGCAGAACCACCAGGAATCTTGCCTGCACTTCCAGATCGTGCAAAAACGGCAACAGGATCTTCCCGCTCCACAGGTAGCCCGACGCCAGCGACAATAGCACTAGCGGCCCCCACGTCACCAGCCACAGCAGCAAGACCCGCCGCACACGCTCGCCAACCCGTGCGCCACCGCCGGCCATCCCCTCCAGCGTCCCTGGCTCCACCAGCGCGAATTCTCCCAGCGATTCGCCCTTCGACTTCGTCATACTTCGATCCTGCTTTCAACGAACCGCAAACCCTTGATCCCCTCTGACTAAAGAGGACCCATCCCCATCCTAAAAATAGTATAGTCGGAATCCCTGCTCCTATTTCGCAGGCAACCCGCAACAACAATCTCCCGTAGGTCAGGATTCATCCTGACGATTCCCCCTCAACGCTCCCCCTGCTGCCGCGATTGCATCAACTGCAACTCTTCTGCGGTAAGTGACTTGCCCAACAAGGCAACCACTTCGCGAGCCTCCTTCTCTTGCAGCTTTCCAAAGAAGGTTTGGGCCAGCACCTTCCGCCGCTTGGCGATTTCGCTGACCAGCTTGCGCCCTTTGGCGGTGATTTTGACATGATTGGCCCGTTTGTCATCGTTGCTACTTTGGCGAACGATGTGCCCCTCCTGCTCCAATCGCTTCAGCCCGCGACCGGCGTTCGTCCGATCAATCGTAAGCGACTTAGTTAAGGTGTCTTGTGGCGCGGTTCCCCCGGCCTGGCAAAGCAAGCTAAGTAGCCGCGCCTCCGTATGGTTCAGCCCCAGCGGCGCAAAGCATTGCTCGGCCGTCTGATACCGCCGCCGCGCCAGCACGCCAATCAGGTCGAACAAGGTAAAGAAAGCGTCCATACAACAATTCCACTTGACCCAGGGGATGGCCCCCTCTAATAATATGCGTGCACACGCACGTATTATAGTCGGGTAGCTCAGGTTTTTAAACCTGGGTCGCGCAAGCGGTGGGAGGTCAGGGCATTTGTTGCGAGCAGCTTATGCGGCTTTGCCCCATACGAGACCTCCCTACCCTTTTGGAAAGAGGACCATCGATGAGTCAGGACACGAGCAAAAGTGAAATCGAAAAACGTCTCGGCCCACGATTTACTCGAGTCGCTCAAGATGGTGCCTTGGCCCTGGCGGAGCTGAATTTGCCCCCGCATGCCGCCGTCTTGGATGTGGGGACCGGCAAGGGAACGTTTGCGATCTACTTGGCCTCGCAAGGGTTTGAGGTCCTTACCGGCGAACCCAGCACAGACGCCACGCAATACGCCAATCAGGACTGGGCGGTGCAGGCGCAGGAAGCAGGCGTTTTGGACCGAATCCGATTTGAGCCCTTCGATGCCAACCACATGCCCTTCGCGGCCAAGCGCTTTGATGCCGTCTTCTTCTTTGGCGTGCTGCACCACATTGCCGAAGAGGATCGTCCGGCCGTTTTGCGTGAAGCCCTACGCGTGGTGAAGGACTCCGGCGCGGTGGTCTTTTTCGAGCCTCGGCAGGCGATGCTCGAAATCGTCTGGCAGACCGATCCGCACCATCCCCCTGCCGCCAATCCTTCGATCTATCTAGGCGACGCCCCCGTGCAATCGCGCTTCATCGAAGGAGCGTGGATGGATTTGTATGTTTTGAGGAAGTGAGGGGGACATAGGGGGCTTGCGCTTGGCCATTATGGATTCGCGCTTGCGACGCGAAGGCACGGGCAGCGCTTGTGAAAGGTCGCCGGCGTTTGGCAGCGCGGAGGGGACCGTCAGGATAATATGTGCTTCTGAGAAGTTGGCTCGAAAGGAAGATGGAGCGATTTGAGAATGGAGAAACGTCTTTGACGCGGCAAGATGCCACGTCTACTAAAGAGGAGTGGCGGGCCGCTGTTTTGTCAGGCCTGACGGCACTGACCTACACGAGGAAGGCAGAAGGTTCCGTTGCCCAATGGCGATTATGCTGAGGCAGCGCGGAGGAGATCGTCAGGATAAATCCTGACCTACAGGACTTTCTATTTGCCGCCGCTGGAAACATCCTCACTGCTGGCAAGCCAGCAGTGGCATCAGACGGTCAATCAATATGCCTGAACCTCGAAAACAAGCCGATGAGTAATAAGTCAGATACTGCGATAAATGCAAATAGCCATACTAACCCAATCCGTAGTGCCAAGCGATCATCGGGCATCGTAGCGGGCTGATTAAAGAGGATGAACACACATGTTGCAGAAGAAAGACAACATGCCAATACACAAATGGATACAACGTACCGTGTCCGTATTAGGTGGCGTCGCAAATACCAGTGACGCCATATCCTGGCTGTCCAAAGCAAAAAGACAATCGCACTCAGGATGAAATATAGTACACCGACTAGCATGAATATCCCTCCCTTAAAACAATTTATCACAAATGGGCGCTGTCGATTCGCGGGGTGATTCCGGCATGGTGGTCTTTTTCGAACCTCGGCACGCGATGCTCGAAATCGTCTGGCAAACCGATCCGCACCATCCCCCTGCCGCCAATCCTTCGATCTATCTAGGCGACGCCCCCCGTGCAATCGCGCTTCATCGAAGGAGCGTGGATGGATTTGTATATCTTTCGACAGTAAGCTGCGACGGTGTATCGGCACGAAATTGCAACCTTTACCATATTGTATTCCGCCTAGACGCACCAATTCCAATCGCTTATCCACATAGGTCCACGGGTTAGTACCTGGACTATTGGTCCAAAAGGAAAATAGCCACATGATTTCAATTGGTGCAGTATTTCGAGGGCCTGAGCTACAAGACTCACGAATAGATCTAGCAATCCGTGCAGCGGGAAAAGCGGCTAAAACGCTTCGCGGTGAATTTGAGATTGGCAACAGTCCCGCCATCAACGTCGTGTTTTATGTGCCAGGCAGCACTGGTAGACTTGATTGGGATGGAATACGAGATTCGAAATTCTCCCGCCAGCAACAGCTCCTCATGATACAGGTTGCGGTTCCTGATGAGATTATTCTTTCCACGAAGGCAGACTTGTTCGTAATCGAAAGCCTTTACGGTGCTAACGCCGTGGCTTTCGAGTTTTTTCGGCAAAAGGGAATGCAGTTTCCGCTGGCTGACGCAGAAAAACTGGTATCTGAAATCGACGCCAGCATCCCCAAGGTCGCTTAAGCGTGTAGCACCAGATCATGATCCGGTGCGGCCGTGGGCTATGGAAGTCACTATGCTTGCCGAGGCTAGATCGTCGCTGCCTGGCCTTATCGCCGGGACATGAAATAGTAAGCTCGCCCTTGTAGCCGGTCATAAGCCACCTCTACACCGCCGCGACCCGACATGTCGTCGTAAACGAGCCCTGTGCTAATTGTTGCCCATCGTGATTGAAGGGGGACAAACGGAGTCGGCGATTTTCCGTTTGCGGAGGCCCGTTGCGGGTTCTCGTAGTAGCAATACCGCGTGACCACTATTGAGGAGGTGATCGGAGAGAGTTTTCCCGGCGACCATCTCACAAACTCGGCTTCCGAAATATCGAACTCATACGCGACGTGAGTAAACGTCTTGTGGTAGGAGACGTTGGTAGCCGTTGGAGGAAGCCACTCGACCGAGGCTTCATTCTCGCCATATTCAACATGCACTAGCAGCGTGTACAGCCCGTGAGCAAACCAGATTGCCAAGCTGATTAGCGTAAGTGCGGCAAACAGTTGTTTGAGCGTGAATCGCATGAAGTCAATTGTAAACGCGAATGGCCCGGCCGCCAAAAGGTTTCCTGCGTTTTGTAGCGCGGAGGGTATCGTCAGGATAAATCCTGACCTACAGGAACTTGGATCTTTGCTGGCGTAGCTGGCCGACGAAGATGCCAGGATGACAATTCACGCATGGCCTCATTATCAGCGATCCGAGCAATGGGCCAATGAAGGACTCCTTGGTCATTGGCGCTCTTCGTCCTTTTAGCTTCAGCGCTTCAGCGTTGGTACCGCTCGCTCCCCCGCCCTGCGCCTTCGGATGCCATCCAGGCGCCGAAGTCATCATCCGGCGATCGCCCATGCCCGCCGTGCCTTCCACCAACATTTCTTTCCCGCCGCAGGTTCGGCAAACCAACCTGTTCGCGTCGCGAAATTGTCTGTCACGTCGACGATCAAGTTGCCCAGTCCATTTCGGTCGGCGCGTAGAGACCGAGACTCTTCAGTCCAGCCATGGCTTCATACAGACGATCCGAGATTAGCAGGTTTGAAAGATACTCCGTGTCGCGCGCCGCATCATACGAACCAAGACATCCGTCCTTGTAAACAGCTTGCTCGAAGCGCATTATCGATTTTGTGCCCGGCACGCACTTGTAGCTCGATTTCTCGTGATCCAACCCATGGACGCTATGTATCATGACGATCACAGAATAGTCGTTAATCACTCCATCCTTGCAACTGATTTTGGCCGGAATCAGTTGAACATCGTTGGGACATGTCTGCCGCAGTACCTCGGCGACGGCAGGGCTTACCAATGGTACGAGAGCATTGTTGCCTAAGTCGTCAAGCTCACGCAACGTTGAAACGGCAGCGGCGAACCTGAAACGGGGCGGTTTCGACGGCAATTCCTCCAAGGGTTTCCCCCGTTTCAACGCAAATCGATCCGGTCCGCGTTCGCGGTCGTACTCACCAAGCAGTGTCTCCGGGTAATCATCGGGGATCTTCCATAGGTAGACCATCACATGTTCCTTTTATTCTGCCCAGGGCCGCATGTTCTTGTTCAAGGCTCGATCTCCGGATCGCCGGGTGCCACTGCTGGCTCGCCAGCAGTGCGGTTGTTGCTGACCTGAGTGGCATGCCCTGGAGGGACCTGCTGAAGGCATGGTTCTCCGCTACTGCCAAACCTTCGTGATTATATCTTGACGCACCGACAAATAGTGGCAGTGGTGCGCCCACATTCGTCAAGCCTATCGTCGCTGACGCTTCCGGTTCTGAAGATGCATGACAAGGAGACAGTTGCGGAACGAGGAAGGCAAAGAGGTTGAGATGCCCAATGGCGGTGATGCTGGGGCGACGCGGAGAGCATCGTCAGGATAAATCCTGACCTACAAGAGGAAGTGTCGAAGGGAATGGAGGGGCTTGGAACGATCCAAATTCTTAAACCGTTCCCTCAATCTTTGCCAAATACGCAAGCATGGCGCCTGCCACTTCATCCGGGTTAGAAATCGTTAACCCATGTCGGCCACCTGGGATGACAACATCTGGCTTCACATAGCGAATCGGAAATGTCTTATCGGCATCGCCATGAATCTGAAGCGTTGGAACCGAGCGGTTGGGCTTGGGGTTCCAGCCTATCACCGCAGAACTTGCCCAGCGCTGCCATGCGCCCGAAGATCCCGCCAGCGCAGCCGTGCGCGCGATACCCGGCGAACGTAGATTGCTGGGCACCAGCGCCGCAAGACTTCCCACCATCGTTAACAAGCGTCGACAGTTGTCGCTTCCCAGCGATCGCCACATGCGAAGCTTGGGGGGCAACTGCTCAGGCCCGCGAATACTTGCAATCGAAAAGCACGCGCGGGCCTGAACCAGCGGAGCGACTTCTTGCGCCAACATGCCCCCCAGTGAGATCCCCGCTACGAGGCAACCCTGGGGTAACTGCTCTGCCAGTCGACCCGCGTACTGCGAAAGCGACTCACGCGGGTCGGGCTCAGGGTAGCTCACCAACTTCGTCGGCATCGGAAGGAGCGGAATCAGCCGTTCAAAGATCGGATACTCTTTCGCTATGCCTGGAAAGAGAAAGAGGGGATTGCTGGTAGTGCTCATCGTGCAACTGCAAGAACCATTTTCCTACCCATCCCCAAAAGTGTCTCGACCGGCTCTGGGCTGGCTTCTATTCCCGCCCACTCACCATGGCCGCTTGCTGCGCTTTCCAGGCCGCCAAGCTCTTGCGGTGGTTGCGCATCATCACAACCCAAGCGACGGCCGAAAGGACCCCCATTCCCACAAACAGCGGTGTCAGGGTGATCTCGGTCTTGTCGGCGGTGGACATTTCCACGTCCGGCTCATAGTTATTGAGATTTTGGGCCGCTCGCATCCGCCCTTGCCCCGATCTTTCGATCCGGGCTTGCATCGGGCCATATTTAGGCAGCATCAAGAACAAAGCGATCAGCGCGCACATCGCAAACAGATATCCCCAAAACCAGGGCGAATCCATTAGGCTCGGCGGAGTGCTGGCTGGCTCGGCCGTTGTCAGGTCTTCGGGAAGTTCTTGCTCCATAAACGCCATTATACGCTGGTCTTATAGTAGGGGGAGTGCTGCCACGACCCGCCCCGCGACGAAGTGCTGAGCGGAGGGAGATTTTAGGCTCCTAAACCCATTCATCCGCCCAGAACCTACTCCCCCAGGCAATAGTGGGCTAGTCTCCCAGCGACCAGAACGAAATAATGTGGACGGCTAGGTTCCGCTGGCCGATGGTAACGTCTGCCGATGGGTAGTTCGGTTTGTTTTTTGCTTGGTTTTCCTTTCAAGGACCTGCGGTAATATGAGTCAGTTCTCTTCTGGGCCGGTATACAACGCGTCCTCGTACCAGAGCTATCAACGTCAGCGTCAATTGACGCTCGGGGATTTGCTGCTGGAAAACCGGATCGTGTTCTTGCAAGGCGAAATCCACGTTGGCAATGCCAACGAGCTCGTGATGAAGCTCCTCTATCTACAGAGCGAGAATCGTCGCAAAGACATTCACTTCTATCTCAACTCCCCCGGCGGTGACGTCTCGGCCACTTTGGCCGTTTACGACACCATGCAAATGCTGAGCTGCCCCGTGGCGACCTACTGCGTCGGCCAAGCAGCCAGCGGCGCTGCCGTGCTGCTCGCCGGTGGCACCAAGGGAAAGCGTTTCGCGCTGCCAAATTCGCGGATCATGATCCACCAACCTTACGGTGGCATCAGCGGTCAGATCAGCGACATCGAAATCCAAGCGGCCGAGATCCTGCGCTATCGTGACGTGCTCAACCAAGTATTGGCGAAGCATACCGGCAAGACGGTTGCAGAGCTCGCCAAGGACACCGATCGCGACTTCTTCCTCAGCGCTGAAGAAGCCAAGGCCTACGGCGTGGTGGATGACATCCTCCAAAAGGTTCCAGGCAGCACCGACGAAGAAAACGAATAAACCGCTGGACGAAACAAGTCTTTCCCAAGTCACCCTACATAATGCACGCTACAAGCAGCGGTCTCCTTCGAACCTAAAACACGCTCGAAGCCTGATCCTTGCAAGGGCCGGAGAAATATAGTCATGCCAGTGATTCCGTACGTTGTCGAAAAGAGTGGCCGCGAAGAGCGGGTCTACGATATCTATAGCCGTCTGCTCAAGGACCGGATCATCTTCCTGGGAACCCAGGTCAACGATGAGATGGCCAACGCCATTGTGGCCCAGATGTTGTTCTTGCAATCGGATGATCCCAAGGCCGACATCCACCTGTACATCAATTCGCCCGGCGGCAGCATCACTGCCGGCATGGCCATTTATGACACCATGCAGTTCGTCACTTGCGACGTGGCGACCTACTGCATCGGCCAAGCCGCTTCGATGGGCGCTGTCCTGCTAACCGCTGGTGCGCCAGGCAAGCGTTTCGCTTTGCCCAATGCTCGCATCATGATCCACCAACCTTTGGCAGGTATGCAAGGGACGGCCGAAGAGATCATGATCCATGCCAAGGAATTGCGTCGCATCAAGCAACGCATGAACGAGATCATGATCAAGCACACCGGTCACCCGATCGCCAAGATCGAGCAAGACACCGATCGTGATTGCTTCATGTCCGCTGCCGAAGCTGCTGAGTACCGCTTGGTGGACAAGGTGATCGAGCAGATGCAGGTCACGGCCGCTTCGCCACTTTTGAAGGAATAACAAGCCTCGCTTTTTCTTCCGTAAAGATGTCAATCTAAGGCCTCGTCCCTCACCGGACGGGGCCTTTTTCGTGGAGGCATTCCCAACGCCCAGTCAGACCTCATTCCGCCCCATTTGGCCCAGTTTTCACGAGGAATGCTCCTTCTGTTGGGCCAGGGCAACTTGGCCTATAATGGAGCGTTTCTGCGGCCAGCATGTCGATCTATGCCCGGCCTCTGTTTGGCTCTTGAAGATGATGACCCACTATGCTGCTGAGTGAATTTACGGAACAGCTCGACCAACTGCTGGCAGCTGCCCAAAAGGCGTTTGCGGCTTGCGAAGATGCCCAGGCGTTGGAAAATGCCCGGATCGAATTCTTAGGCGCCAAAAGTGGCCAGCTCAAGAATGCGCAAAAAGGGCTCTCCCAAGTGGCCCCCCAAGACAAGCCCGGCGCTGGCAAGCACTTCAACGAAGTGAAAACCGGCATCGATGCCGCGCTCGCTGCCGCACAAGAACGCCTGGCTGCTTCACCCGCCAAAGCGAAGAGTGGCCCGCGCTTTGATCCGACTTTGCCCGGCACCCCCTTCCGCCTTGGCAAGCTCCACCCGATCACGCAGACCATCGAAGAACTCAAAGACATCATGGGGCGTCTTGGCTTCTCGGCCGCGGACGGTCCAGAGATCGAAGATGACTGGCACAACTTCGAAGCGCTCAACATTCCGCTGGAACATCCCGCGCGAACGGTCGCGGACAATTTCTATCTGGCGGTTGCCGACAAGGTCAGCGGCAAGCCGGGCGAAAATGCTCCCGTCGCTGCCGCCACCGCGCCGCTGCTCCTTCGCAGCCAAACCAGCACCGTACAAATTCGCGTGATGGAGGCGACCCAGCCACCAATCCGGATCATCTCGCTGGGCCGGGTGTATCGTCCCGATGAAGCGGACGAGACGCACTATCCGATGTTCCATCAGATGGAAGGTTTGATGGTGGATCGTCATGTGACGATGGCCGATCTGAAAAGTGTTCTGCGAATGTTCGCCACTAGCTATCTAGGTACGGACGTGCAAATTCGCTTCCGCCCTTCGTTCTTTCCGTTCACCGAGCCAAGCGTCGAAGTCGATTTGCGCTGGGGCGATCGCTGGATGGAATTTGGCGGCGCAGGAATGGTTGATCCGAACGTGCTGAAGGCGGTTGGCTACGATCCGAACGAAGTCAGCGGCTTTGCGTTTGGCCTCGGTGTCGAACGGCTGTGCATGCGTCGGCACAATTTGCCTGACATCCGCGCTCTGTTCACCAATGACGTCCGGTTTTTGCAGCAATTCTAAATCCGATTTGGCACGCGATAGTTTCTCGGGCGCACTCCCGAACGTTGGTACAGGATTAATCGATCATGCTCGTCTCTTGGAATTGGCTTAAGCAATACGTTTCGCTCGACGGCACCACTCCCGATGAAATCGCTCATCGCTTGATGATGGCCGGGCTCAATCATGAGTCCACCACACCTGTCGATGGAACCGATGATTTTTGCATCGACGTCGAAATCACCAGCAATCGTCCCGACTGCCTCGGTCACATCGGCGTTGCCCGCGAAGCCTCCGTTTTGCTGGAGCGCGCGCTGACGGTTCCCACGCCCAAGCCCGCCGAAGGATCGACCAAGACCAGCGACCTCATCAAAGTGCGCGTCGAAGCGGCCGACCTTTGCCCACGTTACACCGCCCGCGTCATTCAAGGTGTAAAAATTGGCCCCAGCCCCAAATGGCTGGTTGATCGCTTGGCCGCGATTGGTCAACCTTCGATTAACAATGTGGTGGACGTTACCAACTTCGTCCTGATGGAGTGCGGCCAACCCCTGCACGCCTTCGATCTTGCTCGCCTCGCCGGAAAGGAGATCATCGTCCGTCGTGCGAAGGATAAAGAGAACTTCACCGCCATCGATCACAAGAATTACGTCCTCAATGATTCGCTATGCGTGATCGCCGATGCTCAGCGGCCTGTCGCCCTCGCCGGCGTGATGGGGGGCGAGAATTCGGAAGTGACCGAAGCAACGACCGACATCGTCATCGAGTCCGCACAGTTCGCGCCCCTTTCCATTCGCTCCGCTTCGCGCTTCTCTGCGTCTGGCCAGCGATTCTTCCTACCGCTTTGAACGTGGCACCGATCCGGCCGGCGTGGTTTGGGCCGCCAACCGCGCTTGCGAATTGATTTTGGAACTGGCCGGTGGCAAGTTGGCCGCGGGGATCATTGATGAAGGCCCACGCCCTGCCGCTCCGCAGCCAATCACCCTGCGACTTTCCCGCTTGCCGGAGGTGATGGGCTTTGACGTTCCTGTCGAAGAGGCCCGCCGCATCTTGAAAGCACTCGGCTGCGAAGAAAAGTCCGCATCCAAAACAGACGTCGTCTCAGTTCCCCCAACCTGGCGCCGCGATCTCTACCGAGAGATCGACCTCGTCGAAGAAGTGGCCCGCATCCACGGCTACGACAAAATCCCCGAAGATGCCCGAGTCCCGATGGCCTCTTCGCACCGCTCGGCCAGCGAGCGAATCCTTGCTAAGGTCCGCGACGTGATGACCGGCATCGGCTTTGACGAAGCCTATACCCGCAGCGTCGTCAGCCAAGCCTGGAGCGAGCAATTCTCTCCTTGGAGCGACAAGCCCGCACTTGTCGCCACCACGCCGATGCTCAAGGGTGAAGATCGCGTCCGCAAGAGCATTGTGCCAAGCCTCCTCGGTGCCCGGCGCTACAATGAATCGGTCGGCAACGAACGGATCGAGCTGTTTGAAACGGCCCGCGTCTATCTGCCGCAAGCTTCCGGACTTCCCGTCGAACGCTTCATGCTCTGCGCCACCACCGGCCAAGGTTTCTTGCATGCCAAGGGCGTTGCGGAAACGCTGATTGCCCGGATCTGCCCTAAGGCAACTCTAACGGTCGCTGATTTCTCTCACGCGGCCATGGCCCCCGACACCGCCGTCGAGCTCACCCTCAGCGGCAAGCTGCTCGGCTACATCGGAACCCTTAGCGACGCTGGCAAAAAGGCCGCTGGCCTCCGCAAAGAAGCCACCGTTTTGGAAATCGACCTCGCGGTCCTGGGCGAAGGGGCCGTGCTGATTCCGAAGTACGAACCGATCAGCAATTTCCCCACGATGTCTCGCGACCTCAACCTGATTGTGGATGAAGCGATCCGCTGGGCCGACTTGGCCGCGACGGTGCAAGAGTCCGGCGGAGCCCTCGTCGAAAAAGCACAGTACAAAGACACCTATCGCGACGCCACCAAAGACGGCCCCGGCAAAAAGCGTCTCCTCTTCTCCCTGACGATCCGCTCCACCGAGCGCACCCTCACCGGCGAAGAAGCCGACGCCATCCGCGACCGCGTCGTCGCCGCCTGCGACACCAAGCACGGCGCTAAACTGCTTTCGTAGTTTTTGGTGGATGGATTTTTCCTGACAGCAATGGGTGGCACGTCCCTGAAGGCGTAAGCCGAAGGGCGTGGTCCTCTCGCCAAGATCACGCCTCCTCCCGTAGGTCAGCGCCGTCAGGCCTGACAAAAGCGGACTCACCACTTCTCTTATAGCGAGTACTTCATGCGAATTGTCAATCACATTCCGCTGGATCGCTTGTGGGATCAAAAAGGCGATCTTGAAGCCACCCGTAAACGATGGCTTTCTATGACCTCCCTTCGCGAGCTGCTGCAAAATGGTCGCGTAACATTTTATATCGCTGATTGTGGCCATCCACTTCAGCGAGTTGATGAATCCGATTGCTTCGAATTTTGGAAAACCGAGGTAAATCCCCATTTGGTGAATGATCCTAACGCAAAGTTCTCGCTAGAAGATTATCCCGGCGAGTATGCCTATCTTGCCTCTGAGTGGTCCGGTGAGTCCGAGACACCAATCGTGCTATTGGAGAAACATCACTAACGGCGGCAAATTTGTTCGTGCCCCTTCGTCGCCGGGTCGTTCCCTTGGTGAGTCCGTTTGCAGGTGAACTCCGTCAGGCCTGACGAAAGTGGACTCACCACTTCACTGCCTCTTCCTTCCGATGCGTTAAGACTTAACCACGAAAGGCACGAAAAACACGAACGGAAATGCGGCAGGTTTTTGTACACGGAGGAACACGGAAGGACACGGCCAGCAGGAAGGAGCTGGGCCGAAGCGATAACAGGCAATTGCCAGCGGGTGTGATGCAATTGTCGTTTATCAGCAGCCTGCTTCTTTTGGGACCTGGTGAATGGATATTCACCTCTATCGCATGGCACGTTTTTATTTTGCATGGGCATTCTCGATGGTGTAGACTCACCACGGAGTAGTCCTCTCTGAAAAATGCGACTGAGTGTTGCCTTCAATTAAAGGTCTCGTCATGAGCTTTCGTATTGCAATCGTTCTTATGGCGATGTGCGGCGTTCCATTTGCCTTGCAAGCGACCTCGGCACGAGGAGCAGACAAAGAAGAAAAAGAAGCGGCTTTCTCGTTTGCGGACGTTAAGTACTTTCACCGCTTCACCGAAAAAGAGCTGCATGAATACACGCCGGAGGGGCAGGAAGATCTGGGTGCGTGGAAGGACATGGTAACCATCAACTATTATCCCACGGCCAAGGACGGCAATGCGCTCGCCAACATCGCCAATGGCGTTTTGGAGAACTACAAAAGGGCCAAGGCGTTGATTCTTAGAACCGACTCTGTTCCCAGGACCAAAGAGAAGGAAGCGGAGCATTTAGCAGTAGTCGTTTTTATACGGCCTGAATTTACCGAGGTTGCCTTTGCGCGAGTTCGCATGCATGAGGGCGTGGGAACGTCCGTCGTCTATTCGCATCGCATCTATGGCAAGCAGATCGCCAACGAAACGGGCGAGTGGCTCAAAAAGAATGGTGCCGCAACGGAGAAAGCCTTGATGAAATGGGACGCCATGCCCAAGGTGCCCATGCCGAGATAGCCGACTGCCTGTTGCCTAGAGCCGGTTTCAAAACCATTGGCAAGCTAGGCAACCTCTGAAAAGCAGCGGGTTACAAGCTCGATAGACCGGGAAGACAGAGGTTTTGAAACCCGTCTGCAGTCTAAATGACAAAACGCGGACATATTCCCTGTCTATGCTTGATGTGAAGCGCTTTCATGTTTTGTTTCTACCTAGGGTCTTCGCATGATCACGACATATAAGCCGAATGTGGCAGTCAGTGCGACATATGCTTTATTGGTCGCGTTTGCTGCAAGTCAGTCGGGGTGTAACGGGACACCATCGCAAACAAAAGTAGAGCAGAGCAAAACGGCGATTGTAAGGCACGATATCACTTTTCGTGAAGGTAAAAGTTCTGAAGATATAGCGATCTATAGCATTGCGTGCAAACTTCCTGACGAAGTGCCGACAGCAATTGCCACGGTGAATGCATATCAGGATGGGAAGGTTCGCAAATTGCTTTCCGTCGAAATTACCAATGTCGATGGAAGAGACAATCTGGTAGATATTGCGAGCCACTATAAAGCAAACGAGGACGGAACCTTCTTCTTGCGGTTTGGGAGTGGAGGTGCGTGTACAGAAATACTATCCCAGGCTCTGCTGGTAGATAAAAAGACAAGACTCATCGCATCAAGCGATCATCTTCCATTTGTGATCAACCCAGGCGATAGCAACGTCATGTTGTTTCGACAAGTGTTCCGATATGTTGGTGACGATGGTACTGCTAGTTTGAGTCTAGATGGTTACGAGGATATAGCAGTTACCGGCGACAGTGTTGCGCCAGAAGAGATGACCAAATTAAGCGCCAAGTACCCAGAGATTATATTTATCATTTGCACAATCGACACTACCTTGTCCGGCAATAAGATGTAAAGGCAGTTTTGCCCTGGCATCGGTATGGGGGTATAGGTGATCAACGCTTCTGTAAGGTGACATGATGTCTTTGAGAATGGTTGCATTTTGCTAAGAGCTGGTTTCAAAACCCCGTCGCAAACTAGACAATCACCACAAAACAGCGGTTTTCAAGCTGGACGGACAGGGAAGGTGGAGGTTTTGAAACGAGCTCTAGCCTATCACTGCGCGACCAATTCGACTGGAATAGATTTTGGTAATGACTCGCCGATGACCCAAAAGAAAAACCAAGCACGAATTCGACTTTGTGACGCATCGACTTCGCTTTGTATCGAAGTCTGGGAGGGTAAATGGGATCATCTGCCGGAGATACACGCCAAACCAATCGCCGAGTGCTTGAAATTGTTTGAGGAACTGGAACGGCGTTGTCCTGGACACTCCCTTGAGGATTATCGAGATGCCTTCTGCCGAGCCATGGTGAACAAGTAGGTAACGCCCGCAAAGGACGTGATAAAAGGCATCTGCTATTTGAATGGCGAGTCCGTTTTTGCAGGCCATTTCTAACAGGACCAGCAAAAACGGGCTCCCACCCTAGCAGACACCACCCTTTGAAGCACCAAAGTTGCGCTTCCATACCGGCCCAGAACATCGCGCTAGGAACGATTGCGATCCTCGCGATCTTACTGCCAAGTCTTTATAAGGCAGTGGTCCACGAAGAGAATTCTCTAGACATGCTGCAATACAGAAGAAATAATTGGTTTTATAAATCTAGGTAGCAACGTTCTGGAATTCCTGCCGGAACTTTGACCTATAAGCGGTCTTTTCATGGGACTATGGTGTGATGTCGTTCTTCGCCTACACAGCCTCAAGTGACGGCATACATAAGATTGACTATAAGACTCGAAACGACGCGACAGGAGTCATTGGAACTTTGTTGCCAATCTCAGCTCCGGCGGCAACCGCAGATGACCGTGATTCGATCACAGAAAAGGCGTACGCACATGTCGGTCGCAATCCTTCGGATTTGGTATACATCGCCGATTCCGAGGGACTGCTCTACGAAGTCATCAGAACATATAACGCGCAGGTGGACAAACTACAGAGCTGGCTCTTTGCCGCTGGGTGGTTGTTTGCGTTGAGTGTCATTTGCTTCCTCACCACGATTGTGTTCGGGTTTGGTATCTATGGCTTTCTATTTTTTGTCGGGGGCGCCGTTTTTTATCTTCTGCTGGTTTTAGGTGGAGTCTACAACGCAGTGGAGGGCGCAGTCACTTGCTCAATTATTCTCATTCTATTATTACTCCTAATTCCAGCTATTACGGCAGTGCGCAAGGTTCAAAAACCCTCGCCAGATGCAACATCATCGACTGGTATATCGCAAAGTCCTTCCTCCACTCCTGACTAGACGATTTCGCCAACAGATCAACTCCAATGCCGCTTCTGAAGTACACGATGCCGACGAAGTTGCCGTTCTATGCCGAATGCGATTTTCCTGTCTACCCCGGCACCTTTTTGTTCTTCCTCAAGAACATCATGGCAAGCTTGCGTTTAAAGATTGTCGAAAACGCTAGAGAACTCGACAAATGGACAACGGAGAAGGATGTCTACAAGAGGCATATGACGGATGTCAACCGCCTTCGGTGGCTGGAATCTCGCAGTCAATCAGGCGACGCGATTATTGAATGGGACAACGCGGCCAAAGACTTATCTGACTATGTGAACCTTTCCTTGCTGGTCTACGGCGACAAATACCAGACAGCATTCTGTCCTCCTTGCATTGCTGCTTACACGCCAGAACAAATGCAAGTGATGGAATGGCAGGTTCGCTCAGGAACCTCCGGCATACTCGGACGTCGCTTGGTCTGTCCCAAAGGCCACACGCTCTTCTCAACTGCAGAAATGGATGGCCAGCTGATGCAAGAAGAGGAGCCCAATACGACACACCGGTTGTTGCCCAAGGTTATCGAATAGGAAGCCATTCTGGTACCAGCTACTCGCTTTCGCTTAAAAGTACTTTGCAGAGAGACTCTTCAATTCTCTGCAATGCCCGCACTCACTCCACCTCTTCGCGTCTTCGCCTGCACTCCCTCCGGCATTTCCTGTCTTCCGTGTTCCTCCGTGTTCCTCCGTGTACAAATCCCTGCCGCATTCCCGTTCGTGTCTTTCGTGCTTTTCGTGGTTACAATATTTTTCTGGTAGCTAGCGGAGAGTCGCTACGTATCTGTGTTTGGCGAAAGGATGAAATGTGGATGCATCTCAATTACTTGATGAGCTGAGCGTACTCATTTACAGCCCGCCTCTTTCAGATTTTCGATTGGATGGACGTATCTCCGATACAACCAATCCACTTGCTGTTGTCATGCTGTTGATCGATTACGAAACCGAGTATTCCATGAGTGGCATCACCGGTTTCCTTGGCAACTCGGCCGGTAGTCGACTCCCTGAGACTATACGCGCAATTCGTGCTATTGGATCCGACGAACATGCGGACATCTTAGAATCTATTCAATCGACGGCCATTTCTGCCGGCATGACATATGATGCAATGCAAGCCGACTGCGTAGGTCTGGAATCGTTTGCCGTTACATCATTTGAAAAACTGCACGGCGACAAGTGGGGTGAAGCATGTTGCTCGATCCACACCCTACACGATAAAGTTGACTGGGATAGTTTTTGGTCAGCAATGCTAGGCTTCGTCGAGAAGAATGTCGATTCGATCAAGAGTCAACTCTAAGGCTATCAAGCCCCGTAACGAGTCATTGGCCGCAAACTGCAATCCGCATGGATTGGTGAATGCATGTGCCTGGCAACTAAGAAGAACGATCAATGAACTGGGTACGCATCGAACACAACATTTCGCTCAATGATCCAGAGACGCGATTCCACTTCGAATCATCAGAAGGTGGCACGATAAAACTGTGCTACCGCGATTGGCAGAATCGAGGAATTGTTATCCACTTTTTTGGTGTAGAGCACTTTTCGTTTGGTTTTCTTCCGCCCAACGAAGAATGCGAGGAAGGGGCCTTCTATCGCTCAGCCGATACATCGTTGATTGATCGATTAAACGACTGCCAACGGATCGGTCCTAACGAGGCAATCTTCCATTACCTGATTGGTTCAAACGAAGGTGAGTGGTGCGAAATTGTAGCTGCGTCATACACCATTGTTATCGAGCAATGACGAAACCATCACCTCTTCTTTTGCATTTCCAAACAACCGATCTATTTTTCAAGATACCCGCACTTCCCCCGGCATTTCTTGGCGTCCGTGTCTTCCGTGTTCCTCCGTGTACAAATCTCTGCCGCATTCCCGTTCGTGCCTTTCGTGCTTTTCGTGGTTCCACTCCCCCGGCCTTCTACCGTGGTTAACTTCCCCCGCCTCCGCCGACATACTTCATCACAATCGGCACCAGAATCACCGTGACCAGCGCATGCAGTCCAATCGCCAGGCCCGCAAACGCTCCGGGTTCATTCCCATCTTGAAAAGCTCGGGCCGTTCCGGCGCCATGTGCGCACATTCCTAAGGCAAACCCTTGGGCGGCCTGCGAACGTTGGCCGAACAATCTGCTAGAGAGCCGCAAGAAAGCAGGAGCAGTGGCAGAGCCTGTGATCCCGGTGATAAGAACAAAGCCAACTGTCAGCGACGAGACGCCCCCCACTTGCTCCGCCAGCGCCATCGCCACCGGCGTGGTGATGCTTTTGGGGGCAGACGAGGCGATGATGGCGTAGCTAATTCCGGCCGCCTTCAGTAGGCCGACCGTGATGCCAATGCTCGTAACGGCACCCGCCATCGTCGCGGCTAGCAGTGGAAGCCAAGCGTTTCTTATCCGCTCACGCTGCTCGTAAAGTGGTACGGCCAACGCGACCGTGGCGGGCCCCAGCAAAAAATGCAAGAACTGCGTCCCCGCAAAATAGTCGTCGTAGCTTACGCCGGTCATTAGCAGAACAACAATGACAAACACGACCGACCACAGCAGCGAATTGAAGATCGCCCGCTGCCCCGACCAGCGATAAATGAGTTCCGCCACCTCATAACAGAGCAGCGTAATACCGATTGCAAACAAGGTCATTTCCGAAATCACGCTTGCTCCTCCTGCCCCAGGCGTCGCACGGCGTCAAAGGTCAAGGCCGAGACGAGAGCCGTCCCCCAGGTCGCCATCACCGACACCACCAGCAGCACGATCCCTTGGCTCAGCGATGTCGCCAAAGATCGCCATCATCCCCACGCTGGCCGGAACGAACAGGACGAGCATGTTCCGCAAAAGGGTATGACTAAACGGCGCGATCTTCGCATGCAGCCCCGGCACAAGCCACAGGGCGATAAAAAGCAAAACCGCCCCGATCACACTTCCCGGCACAGGCAGCTTGCCATAGCGCGCGGCAAACTCGCCGGCTGAGCTGCGCAGCCACCAGGACCAAAAACGGAAAGAACGCCGACAATTTCATAGCACGGGCCGATTGCAAATCGATCACCATTTACGATACACTACGTCTCGTAATGAAAAACAGCATAATACGAGACGACTCGTCTCGCAAGTCCGCTCGCCCAGGTCGCCCTCGTAGTTTGGCTACGCAGGAGGCGGTCCTGGCTGCCTCCCTTCAGCTGACGCAGCGAATTGGCTATGCCAAACTGACCATGGAGGGGATCGCGGCCGAAGCGGGGGTCGGCAAGCAGACGATCTACCGCTGGTGGCCCTCCAAGGCGGCCGTTGTACTCGAAGCGTTCACGCGCGACGCCTCCTCCACGGTTTCGGTCAAACTGACCGGCAATCGCCAAGCCGATCTGGCTGCCTTCTTAGCAGCCGTCTTTCGCCGTATGAACGGCCCCAGCGGCATCATCTTCCGCAGCCTCCTTTCCGAGGCACTCACCAGCCCCGAATTCTCGGCCGAGCTCTATAACCACTACCTCACCAGCCGCGTCGAAGCGCTGACCGCCATCCTTCAGCAAGAAATCGCTCGCCCCGTTTCCGCTGACGCGCTCTCGCAAGCGATCGAGATGATCTACGGGGCTATTTGGTACCGCCTGATCGCCCGCAAGCCACTTACCCCCGCCATCGCCAACCAACTCTCCAAAGCTGCGATGGTTTTGTTTGATTTCTAATGTCACTTATTTTATCTTTTTACACAGAGCCATCGTGAAGCGTCTCAAGAAAACCAATCACGGACTTTATCGTAATTGACATAACTTCGCACGAGACGGTTTTAGAAAGCTGGTTGCAGCGAATTTGGCAATGTTAGACGCCTTCTTGGAAAACATGGTGGCCAACCTAGGTGACTGTTTTGCTAGGAAGCCGTTTGAGAAGTCGCTCTCGATAAAACCTGAATTACCACAAAGGATGATGGAGCAAGAGGATCGCATTGATCTTCTATTTAGCACTTTAATGACTGCCCAAATAAATGATGGTTTTCGATACCGCAACAAGGAATATTCACTAGCCGGAATTAGCGAAGGCGAGCTCTTTGACCCGGCGGTGTTTGATTTGAAGCCAACGTGGAGTTGCACAGCGTGCTACCGCGGATATCGTGTCACTTATTCCATATTAAACTCACATCTAATTATTTCGGACCTACACATCAATCTGGTTGAAGACGACAAAGGCCGTAAACGCCAACAGGGTCCAACCATTAATGGCGTCACGGCGGTAGAGCCGGGGAAAAAGCTGGGTTTTTTCTTCAACAATACGTATGCCGATCTGAATCTTCATATGGAGTATAGTGGGGGACTACTGATAGCAGATGGATTCATTAGAGAGTTGTACGTTCATATGGGGTTTCACTCTGCATGGAAGTACGAGACTGTGTTTGAATTGATCTTCGAAAATGGAATTCTGGTTGAGGAGTGTGACCGCTCTAAAAAGATGGCGGAGCTGCGTCAGCAGATACTAGAATCGCGTCGCGACGCTGATTCTGGTGTCATGCCGACCAAGAGTGAAATTCAAAGTTTCATCGAACGCGCTTTTGATCGCAAATACACTCGAGATTTGTAACAATTCAAAAAACGCCAACAGTTTTTGCCAAGAGCCATGCTCCTGAAACGCGGTATCACTGGCTTCATTCCTAAGCACGAATGCGACACTCTGCCTAGATTTTCTTTTGAAGAGTTCCAAAGCGTTGTCCATGCGGCCGCAGTTGCGTTGCGGATGAGCATCGCGAATAGCAAGCCTTGCGGCATAACGCCGAACTTCCATCGCGCACAACTTAATGACTCTCAATCATCGACCCAAGTGTTGGGCCACTCGATCTATCCACTAATTGCTTTTGCCGAGTTAGCGAGCGAGCAAACTTGCCAATTGCGATTCTTAGATTGCCCACGTATTGCCGCGACCATTCAAACGTTGTTCCCAAACCTCATCATTGCTAGTTTGTTCGAACTTTCACAGCCAATTGCGGAATCAGACTTTGAGTTATTGGATGATGTGGAACGCAAGCAAATCAGATATTGGAAACCAGCAACAATCGGACAAGTCGTATTCAATTGGTGGGATTGATCCGGCGATCACTAGCTAGTCTCAGTTCGGCGGATGCTTTCCAACCAGCACCCACAAAGATCGCACTTCCACGAGCTGCGGCCGATTCATGCGCAGCAAATGGATCGTCGCCGTGCCGATGTCGGAAAGCCCGACAATCAGCGTTCCGTTAACGGACCAATCAAAATGGTCCAGGCATCGATCCTGCTGCGGATGAAACAGTCGAGCCTCTTTGCCACTCTCTGCAATTCCAGCCAACCAGCAGCCATCACCCAGCACCCGCGAGTAAAGCCACCATGTTAAAAACGGCCGATCGCATACTCGGCGTGCATGGCATTGTTATCCGACGTTTCTGTCGTCACGGTAGTATGAATCGATCTCCGAAGCGTCCGAGCATAGTGCCCAATCACGCATTGCTGGCACAATCACTTCGGAAAGAAACGCAAAAACATCAGGATATGTGCCCAAACAGATATCCCATTTTCTCGGATCGGGAACCGGTAAAGTCGATGAACCAAACACAGGATGAAAGTATATCACTCGGGAAGTCACAGAGCCATCGACGATTTCTAGCCCAGCGAAGTCGTCGCAATCATGGCGTCGCGCGAACGTGAGTACGGCGCGGTGCTGGACGTCCTCCTTTGCAAACGCGCTCGAAGCGAACTGGTATTCGTCTCGATGCCGGAAGAGGAACCAAGGTTGCAAATGGAATAGTCGCAATGCCATAAGCCACCGAAGGTCATTGGGAAGCCGCGGATCGGATTCGAGAGATGTTGTCATGAAGTTCGAATCTCTGTCGGATAACTAGTAATTCTCAGGCGCATGCGCCGGTAAACGGAGGTTTCATCGTAGCCCATTTAGCAGGTCAAATGAGCTGTGAGATCCGTTAATTTGCGCCTCATCCTCCAAAATGTAAAGCTGCGTCATTTCCAGTGAATTGTGACCCAAAATATCCTGAAGTCGTTTTAAGGGCATTCCAGATAGGTGCAAATGTGTTGCTACTGCCCGACGTATGTCGTGCGGAATAACTGGCTAGAGAAAATACTTCCTACCGTTCGCAGTTTTCTCGAAACCCACAAAGCGCATGGAATCGTATACGTTGAATCAGAACGAATCCATGCAGAAGATTCTTTGTATTACCACTGGATCGAGGTTGATGACCAATCCGCTATCGAATAGCGATACGGCTTGTTGGGTTGATTCGGCGATCATTCGTTGAGCTCAATTTGGTGGATGCTTTCCAACCAGCACCCACAAAGACCGCACTTCCACTAGCTGCGGCCGATTCATGCGCAGCAAATGGATCGTCGCCGTGCCGATGTCGGAAAGCCCGACAATCAGCGTTCCGTTAACGGACCAATCAAAATGGTCCAGCCATCGATCCTGCTGCGGATGAAACAGGCGGGCCTCTTTGCCACTCTCTGCAATTCCAGCCAACCGATTTGACTTGTATCGATTGCAGGTTGGACAAGCTAGGCACAGATTTTCTGTCAAACCATTCAGAGACTGCGGAAGGATATGCTCGACCTCAAAGGTCACCACGGTGAGGGATTCACTGGATTTACAGTACACACAGCACTGCGAAAAATGCTCGCGCACTCGTCGCCTAAGTTCGACGGGAATATAGTCGCTCAAAACTATTCCTCTGTCGTCATCTGACTTAGTGCGACAGCGGCACGCGCCTTCACCAGATTGAGCTCATCGATTTGCTTCAGTAGCAGGTCAAGATCATGCATCTCTTCTTGCGAGAGTTTCCCTTCCCCGTTTCGAGCCAACAGTTCGTCCAGCTTCGATTGGCTCTTGGGAGCTAATGCCATGTCGGCCAGAGCAGTCAGCCCTTCTGTACTAACCATGAGACGAACTTCGTGCGACATATTAAAGCTCCGTTTTCTTCCCGAATCTCATCGCAACATACCAAGTACCCCTGAATGTTTCCACGCAAGAAACGGGTGCGTTGGCCAAAATCGGACAAGGAAGCTTGCCGCCTAAACCCTTTCTACTTCACAGCCTTCCTCCTTTTAATCGAGGCAGCAGCGAACCACGAAATGGAAGACGGGTAGCACCGGTTCTTGAACCGGTGTGGCCGAAGGCCACGGGAAGCCTCCTGTTCGGCGTGAAGAAACGATTCACGCGTACCACACCCTTACGGCAAGGCACTTAAAATGACGTGTTTAGCTATTTTGGGGGAAATGGGAATCGGCTTGGCCGTTTGACATTAGCCGCATCCAGCCGGCGAATCGACCAAAGTCCCAACCTTCTCGCCCGGACGCGGCCAGCGACGGCCTACGCCTTACGGCCCACCTCCAGCCACCTGGAATCCCGCGTCCCCCCAACAGGCCCCGCGGACAAACCTCGTAAAAATCCGTGAATTCCTTGCTTGACTCCGAAGCCAGGACTTTTATAATGAAAGCTGTTGAGACTGATTCTCATTCTGCACAGATCCCACCTGCACAATTGACCTGCCGATCAGGCGGAGTCCCACCCATGAGCCAGTTGGAAATCGAAGTACGAATCCTGCCTGGAAGCAGCGAGACGGAGCGGATTGCCGTGGTGCTTTGCCCATCCGGCGAAGAGGGAAGTCGTCTCGAACTCCGCCAGCAATCCTATAGCGAAGGAATTGGTTGGTTCACACAAAGCACGGTTCGCTTGGAACCAAGCCAAGTGGCCGACCTCCGCAGCGGCCTAGGCATGGCTTCGGCAGGATCGTCTGCTGCAACACGCCGCGCTTTGCCGCGCGAATACGCCACCGTGAAGAGCTCGAACTGGCAGCCACGCATTTTGGCCGCCGACTCGGCCTAAGCCAACTCCGCTGGACGATCAGCGGGCGCTGCACGACAATCGATTCGCATGTCTACGACGCCTGAGCGCACCGCTACCGAAATCTTGACCGCCTTTCATGAGGCTGGTCACGCCGTCATGGCTTTATCGCTCGGCCGAGATGTCCACAAGGTCAGCATCCTTCCCAACTCGCTCCATCAAGGAATCTGCGAGCTCAAAAAGGGACGGGTCAAGCCCGCCAAAGATTGGCTAGAGACCGAAGTGCTCATTCTCCTGGCGGGGCTCGCCGCCGAAGCCAAGTTCTCGGGCCAGTACGCATGGCAAGGCGCCCGGCAAGACCTTCGCATGGCGCGATCACTGGTTCACTCTCGCGCGGGGACCGAGAAGCAAGCCGAAAAGCTCGAACGGCGGATGCTCGACAAGGCCGAGTACCTTTTGGAAGACGACACCACTTGGCTGGCCGTCACCAAGATCGCCAAAGAGCTGCTCACCCATCAAACGATCAGTGGCCGAGCCGCCCGCCATCACTATGAGTTGGTCGTGGCCCAGTCCGAAACCTAGTGCGAGATTGCCGCGTTATCGATTCTCAAGCGAACCAAGCCGTTGATCCAGCGCGGCAAGTGCTTCACCAGCCGACATCCGCAACGGAACGACGCCAGCAGATTCCTCGTTGTCACGCGGGTTGATTCTAATGACTGGCAGATTCAAACATTGTGACATATACCGAATCGTGCTGACGCTTTTCCCGGCACCGATCTCGATGACTGCCAAGCGTCTGGACTGCTGCTCCTTTAGCCAACGGTCGTAACGTTCTGCTTGTTGGTCGCTGCGCGTAGTCACCCAAGCACTATCGTTAAACATCAAGATGTTCGGGCGAGCCGTGCGGCCACACTTCGGGCAAGTCGGTAGCGGCGAAAGGCAGCGCAGCGCTTGTTCATCCACTTCGGGCGACCAGTCCGAATAATCCATCAATTCTGAAGTACAGTGCCAACCACATTGCAATTGGTGGATCGTGCCGTGGACTTCTAAAACCTGTTCTTCGGGAAATCCCGCCTTCTGAAATTGGCCGTCCACGTTGCTGGTCACCACAAAGAACCGTTCCTGCCGCTCCTTTCCCCAAGCGAGTAATCGGCCAAAGCCCACATGGGGCGATGCGCTGCGATACATCAAAAGCCGATGCCCAAAAAATCCCCAGGCTCGCGCAGGGTCACTGTCAAACCAAAAGGGCGTCGACATCTTTTCAAACGGAATGCCACGCAGCGCAGGATAGACCTTCCAAAAACCGGTCGGCCCACGAAAGTCCGGCAGGCCAGAATCCACGCCCATCCCAGCGCCGGCCATCACCACCAGACCTTCCGATTCGGCAAGGATCTGGGCCGCACGATCAAGTTCGCTCGAACAATCTTCCGTCACAGTCATGCTTGCCTACTTGGAAAAGAGCCAGGCCGTAAACCGCTTGTAGCCCGTTGCCACAGTTTGACGCACCACAGAGTGCTTTGCAAAAGTCGCCCCAATACTCCAGCTTTCAGCTTTGTTTTGCAATCGCGGGCAAAGCTCTGTAGGATGAATGTTTCCACGTCCTTCGCTCTTTCGAGCGTACCTCCCTCTCTTCTTTAGGAGTGTATTGAAATGTTCCCTCTCTTGTTTGCAGCGAACGAATCTTACTTGATGTGGTACCTTCGGGCACTTGGGGGCAAGAATCTTTTGCTCCTGCCTACCGTGGCGATCCTCTCGTTCGTGTTGACACTCATTTTGGTGTCGCGTGGCAATAGCCGATTCTCGGGGACAGCCATCTTGGTGCTGATCATGCTTCCTATGTTGGCCGGCGCGTATGGCGCGATTGACTCGGTGATTGGGGCGATGATCGTCCTTTCTCGTGTGGGAGACGAAGTGACCTTGAAAGCGAGTGAAATCGCCGACGGGATCGGCTCTTCTTTGCTGGCACTTCATACCGGCATCACGCTTGCGATTCCGACGATCCTGGCGGCGGTGATTGGCCTGTTCTATCGTGGGCTCGCAGCCGAGCCAGCTCCCGCGAAGGCCTAACGCTCCATCGCCGGCAACCAGCAAGGCTCCACGATGACCTCTTCGCTCGCTGCATCGCCCCCCACAGCGCCAGCCCCGCTACCACCACCGCGCCGCTGGCTACAGTTCCGTTTGCGAACGCTGATGCTGGCGATGTTGGTTTTACCCATCGGCCTGGGCTGGCTTGCCCAAGAGAGAAGCAAATCGCAAAAAGCGTGGGCGAATGTAGAGGCGATTGAGGCAGACTACAGAGGCTCCTTCTTTGGGATTCATCGCCCCTTCAATCCTTTGTGGGAGAGAACGCTGGGAATTGACTTGCCACGGATTGATGACGAACTCTATTTGTCTTTAAGGGAAACTGATAATAAGGAGAGTCAAATTGCCGCGCTGAAACGCGTGGCCAACATTCCTAACTTGAAACGCCTAGAGATCAGTTCCCCGCTTTGTACCGCAGAAGCCTTAGAGCCATTGTCGCAATCTCCAGACCTAGTCGAACTATACGTTTGTTTTGTGAAGGATAGCGATGAGCCGATATCTTTGCCATTTCTGCCTCGTCTTAAACGACTTCAGGTTGACGATTTTAAGGACTTACCTGATCTGGAGATCTTCTCGGCGGTCCCTGCATTGGAAAGCTTAGCAATTTCTGTCGTTCCCTTGGATTTGGAACGCACGCACGGATTGAGGGCTTTAAAAAAGTTGAAGCGGCTTCGTATTCGTCTTTGTCCCAAGGGTAGTGCTTATCCCAAGGTAGACGATGAAGGAAGGATTATTAATGAAGGAAGGTTCTCTAATTCAAACATACCATTTTGGTCAGAGCTTGGGACTCTTTCAGAATTAGAAGAGTTGGAGTTAGATGTTGTTACTGAAAGCAACCTAGGACTCAAGCCAATTGCGAACTTGAAGAAGCTGAAGCGATTGGCAATTCATGGGCCAGTCACCGATTCCGAATTGGCTACGCTCTGTGAATTCACCTGGATCGAACGTATCGAAATCTATCAGCAAGAATTGTCAGCGGAAACCGCGGCGCAACTAAAGCAAATGAAAAACTTGCGAGTCCTAGAACTTCTGTTCGTTTGCCTAGTTCAAGAGATGGAAATGATTGCCGAGATTCCTCAGCTAGAAAAGTTAGTCACTGACATCTATGAACCGCCTGTTGAGATAATTGAACCACTCACGCGAAATCCGAAGCTAAAAAGCCTCAGTATTGGAGGAAAAGTCCCCAGTGATCCTGAGGCAGTCGAGATGGTTTCTAAGATATCGACATTAGAGCACTTAGAGTTGAAAGAACATAACGGATGGAGCAACAGGGGCCCATCAGACGAAATGCTGAAGTCATTGACGCGATTGCGGAAACTTCGGTATTTGAACCTCGATACATGTCCCAAGATTACCAATGCGGGGCTGACGACACTTGCCACCATTCCGACACTTAAAGAGCTATGGTTCCAAGAGGCTCAGGTAACCGGCGCCGAAGTAGATCAAATAATTGCGACGAGGCCTGATTTAGAAGTAGAACTGGGGTGCCCTTATTTACAACTAGACAATTGGTGGTAATCACCTAGCCGTTGTCGCAAAACGCTTGCCCCTTCCCGGCCATTAGCCCGAGGCGATTTTCGGAACCAGGCACTACAATAAAAATCTTCCCATGGAAAAGCCTGAACCCAATCCAGCCACCGCCACACTCGCCGCCCGGCCACCGCGCCAGCGGCTACAGTTCCGCTTGCGGACGCTGATGCTGGCGATGTTGGTTTTTCCCATCGGCCTGGGCTGGCTTGCCCAAGAGAGAAGCAAATCGCAAAAAGCGTGGGCGAATGTGGAGGCGATTGAGAAGCACCTAACGACCTACAGTTTTCTTGAATGGCGTAAGGCCCCGTGGTGGCAACGGACACTGGGGATCGACCTTCCCCGAAACATCGAAGAGTTTGACTTCATCGTTCCTGATGGCAATGAGCACATTCAAGTTCAAGTGCTCACGCGCCTACGTGCCTTTCCGCGGCTCAAACGACTATCGATTTCTAATGTCTCTGCGTCAGCGACTGCTTTAAAGCCCCTAGAACATTTCTCGATGCTTGAAGACCTGAAGATTAGTGGCATTCATGGTGGAGGTGAACAGAAAACGGAATTAGACGGCCTGCTCGTGATCGCTAAACTTCCGCGACTAAAGCGTTTTTTCGCCCTGCGTGGACAAGCTCTTGAATATCAAGATTTGTTGTTCACGATGACCTCCTTGGACGATCTGACGTTGGCGACAGGTGATCTCAAAATGGAATTCTCCAGGCTAAAGAACCTGCGACGGTTCTGTCTCTTTGGAAATCGAGTTCAGTTTTTAAATAACGATAGGCATAAGCTGAGAGTTAATGGCAATTATGCGGTTTCACAAATTGCAAAACTTGAGCGACTCGAATACCTAGAGCTATCCGCAGACTGTTCCACCGAAGGACTACGACCCCTTCTGCAGATAAAAACTCTCAAGCACTTGTCTCTTCGCAGTGACCGAATTACGGATAACGACCTTGCCATGCTGGCGGAAATGCCATCATTAGAAATCCTCGAGCTTGATAGCATCGACGTCACACAAGAGGCCATCGACAACTGGAAGGCGAAACGGCCGGAACTAACGATCACCAAGAAGTAACTGCCGATGAGCCCCCAGGTGAATCCGGGCGAGGTCCTTTAACCGCGATAAAAACAGATTGCCCTCGTGCAAATGACTTCAGCAAAACCATCGACCACTCAAAACGCCCGGCCGCCCCGCCGCTGGCTGCAGTTCCGCCTGCGGACGCTGATGTTTTTCACGTTGTTTCTGTCCTCCGTCCTAGGGTGGCTCGCGCAGGCAAGAATCCGGTCGCAAAAGGCCTGGGACGGCATTGCGGCGATTAAGCATAACGTAACGACCTATAGTCTTTTCGATAGGCAATCCGCGTCAGCTAGTTGGCAACGTGCGCTAGGCATTGATGTGCCAAAAGGCATTGAAACATTTGAATGTGTTCTAAACAAACGAGACGAAAAGGTGCAGGCTTATGTGCTGGCAAAACTGAGCCAATTCCCTCAAATCAAAAAGGTAGCCATTACCAATTCCATGAATTCGCCGATGGCGCTTGGTCCACTTACAAGGCTACCAAACCTGGAAGAGCTTGCACTAAGAAATGGCAAGGATATCGAGGACGCAGGCAAACCTTGCTGCCTTCCTAGCCTTCCGAAGCTGAAGCGCTTTAGCAATGATTCCTGGTCCAAGGAGCATGGGTTGGATTGTCTGACTGCAATGCCATCGCTGGAAGAAATCGAGCTACTCGTCTTCTATCTCGATCACGCAGACCTCTTAGATCTACATCAACTGAAGCACCTGCGGCGACTGCATGTTGCCTGTCCTGTTGCGACAGATAGCAAGGCAACTGCCGAGGCGTTTGCAAAAATTGCGACACTTCAAAACCTCGAAGAATTGCAACTCGATTGGGAGACACTTCTCCCTGATGAACTGCGGCCATTAGCGCAGCTAAAAAAGCTGAAACGGTTTGAACTCATTTGCATGAACATCGACGATGCAGGGCTCGCACCGTTGGCGAAGATGAGCAGCCTCGACGAGCTGCTGGTTCACACGCATTCTTTCACCGGAAAAGGTCTAGAAAGTCTCTCGCAGTTGAAGAGCCTCAAACGGCTAAGCCTGACAGCCGTTCAAAATGACGATTCTGCACTAGTCGATCTAGGAAAGCTTGCTTCACTGGAAAAACTGGAGGTGCATTGCCCAACGCTTTCCCACGACGAATTAGAGGCCATTGCCCAGCTGAAACAACTGAAGCGGTTGGCATTGCCCGAAAAGACGATCACAAGCGAAGGGCTCGCGCTGCTGACATCCCTTTCTACTCTGGAGAACCTATCTATTGAAGGGCCTTTTGCTGAGATCGGATTGAAACCACTAATACAACTAAAGCGGCTGACGCAGCTGAATTTGAACGGCAGCAAACTTACAGACACCGAGCTGAAAACACTGGAAGAAATACCCTCACTTGAACAACTGGCTATCGACTGGACCTTTGTGACTGCCACGGGCATTGCGAAGCTAAAAAAGGCAAACCCTAAGCTTGTGATCGTCAAACCACCCGAGGAACGGAGTCTCGATTTTTTAAGTGGCGGCCGTTAAATGAAAACAATTGCAGAACACGCGGCCAAAAATCAAAACGCCCGGTCGCCGCGCCGCTGGCTACAGTTCCGCCTGCGGACGCTGATGCTGGCGATGTTGGTTTTTCCCGTCGGCCTGGGCTGGCTTGCCCAAGCACGCAGCAAATCGCAAAAGGCCTGGGAGAATGTAGAGGCAATTAGGTCGGCCGGGATGTCTACAATTAGTAACAGTCGAAGTGCGAACCCTCGGTGGCAACGGATGCTCGGGATCGACCTTCCCGAAGAACCCGAAGAGTGCGACATCTGCCTGTACGAACCTGACGAGCAAGCGCAGGCCCAAGTGTTGACCCGCTTGCGTGTTTTCCCACATCTCAAGAAGCTATCCTTGGGCCATGCGAGTCGCTCGGCCGCTGCCCTCGATCCCCTAACGCACTTTGCAGAACTTCAGGATCTCCGTTTGCGTTACGGCAGCAGTGAAGGCTTGGCGGATGGCTTGGCCGTCATTGCCAAAATTCCGCACCTCACACGTTTTTCCAATGACCTTTGGGAAGACATCCCCAAGCTTGAAAACTTGCTGTCGATGACCTCGCTAGAAGAGCTCACCCTCGATCAGGTTCCCTGCAACGTGGATTTTTCCAAACTGAAAAACCTACGGCGGCTCCACATTAGCCACGACTTCCTCGACTCGGCAAGCTCCTCCTCCTGCGATGTCGAACTGCTCCAGATTGCGACCTTAGGGAACCTGGAAGACCTCAAAATTGAATCCGCACCTTTTACCGACGCAGGACTAAAGCCCCTCACCCAGCTGAAAAAACTCAAAAGCCTCAGCCTGGAAAGCGACCTGATTACCGATGCCGGCTTGGCCACGCTGGCGGAGATGCCGTCGCTAGTACAACTGGAGCTAACCCGCACACAAGTGACCGATGAAGCGATTGCCGATTGGAAGCAAAAACGGCCGGGCCTTACGATCACGAAGAAGTGATGACCTTTGATGCCCCAGGCGACCTTGGACGGGTTCCTTTTATCGACGATAAGAAACAGGTTGGCCTTGTGCAAATGACTCCAGCAAAACCGCCGCCCCACGAAAGGCCTGCGCCACCGCGCCGGTGGCTACAGTTCCGTTTGCGGACGCTGATGCTGGCGATGTTGGTTTTGCCCATTGGCCTGGGGTGGCTTGCGCAAGCGAGAAGCAAATCACAACAGGCGTGGGAAAATGTGGCGGCGATTAAGCAGGCCGGCAATACGTTTAACACTTTCAAACGGAACGAAAACCCTTGGTGGCAGCGAACGCTGGGAATTGACCTCCCTGTAGACATTGAAGAGTTCGAAGTCTTGCTAAACGACGTCGATGAGCAAGCACAGGCCCAGATGCTGACCAACTTACGCGCTTTCCCGCGTCTCAAGACATTGCGAATCACTAATCCCTTGCGTACTTTCAACGCCCTCAGCCCCCTAGCGCACTTTTCAGAACTTGAGGAAATAGATCTGGATGGAGCCCAAGGCGGACGCAAGGACGATAAGGCTATGGACGGCCTGCCCGTCATGGCCACACTCCCTCAGCTAAAACGCTTTCGCAGTTCAGGCGGAGAGGAGTTTGAGCCCCCAGATGCTTTGCTCACAATGACTTCCTTGGAAGACCTTATGTACGACGTCCGGCAGTTTGACCTGGAGTGGTCCAGACTGAAGCATTTGCGACGGCTATGTCTCCATGGAAGACGTACATCATTGATTACTGCAGCCCATGGGAACGAGTCACGAAAGACATTCGCTAACTGCGAGAGCGCCATTCTCCAAATTGCAAAGCTTCCGGAACTGGAAGTCTTGGAAATTGCCCGGGGAGATTGCTCCGACGAAGGACTCAAGCCCTTAACGCAGCTGAAAAAGCTCAAGAGCGTTAGCCTAGAAAGTGACCTGATCACCGATGCCGGGCTTGCCACCCTGGTGGAGATGCCGACACTGGCGACTCTAAACGTAGCAAGCAGAAATGTCACCCAGGAAGCCATCGACAAATGGAATTTAAAAAGACCAGGCCTTACGATCACGAAGAAGTGATCGCCGTTGATTCCCCAGGCAGACTTGGGCGAGTTCCTTTTATCGACGATAAGAAGCAGGTTGGCCTTGTGGAAATGACTCCAGTAAAACCGCCGACCCATGAAAGCACCGCGCCACCGCGCCGGTGGCTACAGTTCCGTTTGCGGACGCTGATGCTGGCGATGTTGGTTTTGCCCATTGGACTGGGCTGGCTTGCGCAGCGCGCAGCAAATCACAACAGGCGTGGGAGAATGTGGCGGCGATTAAGCAGGCCGGCAATACATGGGACGCCTGGGATCGGCACGCAGGCCCTTGGTGGCAAAGGGCACTAGGGATTGACCTGCCGGCCAACGTTTCGGAATTGTGGGTCGTCTTCCCCGACTATAATGAGCAAAAGCAAGCTCAGTTGCTCACTCGCTTGCAAGCCTTTCCACGCCTCAAAAGGCTAGACATCACCAATCCCTGTCGCACAACAACTGCTTTAGGTCCGCTGGCTCAACTCCAAAAACTGGAAGAGCTGAAACTATTCGGGGGAGAAGTGACCTGCTTGGAAGACGAGGTTGCAGTGATTGCCAAGCTACCTCGGTTAAAAATTTACCACGACTTTGGAATTGAAATATCGTCAAAATCTGCAGATATTTTGGCCACTATGGCGTCTCTTGAAGAGCTCTCCTTCTGGAGAATGGGACCAAGGGTATCGAGTGACAGTGATAGTGATTGGGCTAAGCTCAAGAACTTGCGAAGGCTCAATTGCCAAATTACTTCACTCAAATTGCTTGCATCTCACGTTGGGGAAGTCATCGTATTTCATGTCCATGAAGATATCGCCCAAATCGCCAAGCTTGAAAACCTAGAAAGCCTCAAACTGGAAGGGACCGATTGCACGGACGATGGACTTCCGCCCCTTGTGCGGCTCAAAAACCTCAAGCACCTCACGCTCGAAAGTGACCTCATCACCGACGCATGCCTCGCTACTCTGACGAAACTCCCATCACTAACTACATTAGAGCTGAAGGGCAAAAAGATCACACAAGAAGGCATCGATCAGTGGGAAACCAAACGACCAGGCCTTACCATCACTAAGAAGTGATGGCCGTTGATTCCCCAGGCAGTGTTGGTCGGGTTCCTTTTATCGACGATAAGAAGCAGGTTGCCACCATGTCGATCACTCCAGAAAAATCGACGGCCCATGAATGGCCTGCGTCACCGCGCCGGTGGCTACAGTTCCGTTTGCGGACGCTGATGCTGGCGATGTTGATTCTCCCCATTGGCCTGGGGTGGCTTGCGCAAGCGAGAAGCAAATCACAAAAGGCGTGGGAGAATGTGGCGGCGATTCATAAATTTGGCAATACGTTTGACGTCTGGGATCGGTACACAAATCCTTGGTGGCAGAGAGCCCTAGGGATTGATCTGCCGGTCGACATTACAGAACTGATGATCGAACTACACGACATCGACGAACAAAAACAAGCTCAGGCGCTTACTCACTTGCAAGCATTTCCGCACCTCAAAAAGCTGGACATCGTAAATCCCTGTCGCACAGCTGCTGCTTTAGGTCCCCTGACTCATTTCCAAGAACTGGAAGAGTTAACATTGTTGGCTGGCCAATCCGCTCTCTTCGAAGACGATATTTCCGCGATGGCCAAACTACCTCGGTTAAAGATCTACCACGACTTGGGATATGGGTTGGCGCACAATGCCGTGGATGTCTTATCTTCCATGGCGTCGCTAGAAGAACTCTCTTTTTCAGCAAACGACGGCAACGCAAATTTGTCCAGGCTAAAAAATCTGCGAAGACTCAATGTCAGTGATTTGTATTTAACAATGCTTATATCTTCTGGAGCTGGATCGATTTCCTTGCCACAAGTCGATAACACGATCGCCGAAATCGCCACACTTGAAAACCTAGAAAGCTTGAAACTCGAGCGGATCGATTGTTCGGACGAAGGACTAAAGCCCCTAACACAGCTCAAAAACCTCAAGCACCTTCTTGTAGAAAGTAACCACCTCACCGATGTCGGGCTTGCCACCCTGGCGGAGATGCCGTCGCTGGAGACTCTAGATATTACGAGCAATAAAATCACGCCCGAAGCGATTGCAAAATTAAAGGCTGTACGGCCACAGCTCAAAATCAACGGCCTTTAGGGAATGATTCAGCGGCCCTGGTCCCTAGCAAGCGCGGCATCGCTACAGATCAAAGTGAAACGTGTGGCAAGCGAGTCGCCACAGCCGGCGGGCGGTCGATTGATAGCCCGCATGGATTTTGCCGGTTCCCGTTAGGCCTGCCACCAAAGGCAATTGGCAATCGGGAAGGGGCACGTTGGCTTGATACGAGACATGCAGCAACTTCTCTACCCCTTGCGCATCCGTCCGGGTGGCAAGCGTGCCGCCCCCTTTTTGCGAAAGGCTAACCGGGGTGTCTTGCACATCCTCTTGCGAGATCGTGTCGATCAGGCCTCGAATCTTTTTGGCCGGAAAGCCATCCAGGAAGATGTCAACCTTCTGGTCGCGGTCGAGGAACTCAATCTCTTGCTCTTCAATCACAAGGGTCGCTTCCCAAGCGCCGGGCTGGGCAATTCGTCCCACCAGCGTGCTGGTCGGCAGAAACGCCCCGACGTTTTTTGTATCGAGCGGCCGGCCATGCCAGTTGACCAGCTGTTTGGTGTGGCTAGGCGGAATCGCCTTACTAGGAGGCGGGATCAGCTCGCCGCCGATCGGGGCCCGGATCGTCAGCCGATCCTGTTCGGTGCGGCGCTGTTTAATCTGTGTAATGACGGCGGCCAACGCCTCTTCGGTTTGGGCCATCTCTAACAGGGCGGTCTCATCCGCATGAGCGCGGGCCTGCAAACTAGAAAGCTTGGTCTCCAAATCACTTTGTTGATTTTCTAGCTGCAGCAAAGCGCCGCGAATATCAACGTCGTCCAGTTCGACAATCGTATCGCCGGGCCGGATCGGACCACTAGCGATATGCACCCGCTGGATCTCCCCCGGAACATCGACATAAACGCTGGTGGCGCCGCGCGGCTGGATCTGCACACTACAGCAGACATAGTAAGGGAGTGGAACCAGCAGCAAGAACGTAACCCCTGCAACGATGGCCGAAAGACTCAGCACAGCCTGCCAGCGATTCATGGTTTCCAGCCTTCCTGGTTGCGAGAAAAACTTCCACGCGCGATAAAGAGGAATGCAAAACATGCTGAGCACCATCGCCACCGCCAGCATTTTGCCAAAGACCTGCAGCCCGTACGGCTCTAGCACACTGTACAAAAACCAAAAGATCGAAAACGAGACGATCCAGCCGTAACAAGCCGAGGCCACCGTGTAGCCCGCAAACAGCCATTGCTGTCGCTGCGGCAAGAAGGGGTCTTCTGGTGCTTCGATTCCTAGCAACCACTTGGCCGCCTTGCGCTCCAATGCGGTTTGTCCCTTTTGGCGCAGGTTGGGGATTTCCGCTAGGTCGGCCAAAATGTAATAGCCGTCATAGCGCATCAGCGGATTGGCGTTAAACAGCAGCGTGCTGACCGAGCAGACAAACATCACATTCAGCGCCACGTTACTGACAATCCCCGCTTGGGCATACCACCAGATGAACGTGGCAATCGAAGCCAAGATCAGCTCGATATAAATTCCTGCGGCGCCAATCGCAGCCCGCTTCCACTTGCTGGGAATCATCCAAGAGTCGGTCACATTGCAGTACAAGCAAGGCGTGCCGACCAGCAGCATCAGCCCCATCTCGTGGCACTCTCCCCCAAACCGTTTACAAGACAAGCCATGCCCCAGCTCATGCAAAACCTTGGTGATGCCCAGCGTAATGGCCAGCAAAAACCAGTTATGCGGCGCAAAGAACTGTTGAAACGCCGGCAGCCGCGCCCGAAAGAGTTCAAACTCTGATAGCAGCAGCATCAGCGCACTAAGCATCAGGGCAATCGCCCCCAGCATGGCAGGAATCGTGAACAGCCAGCCAAACGAAGCATCAAGCCGTTTGAGCAAGCGATCTGGATCAAAGCCCCGAAAGCGAAATGACATCAGGTTGGCCACGCCGGCCCAAAACTCTCGCCCCAAGCGTTCTTTACGACGCTCGGCCATCTGAAAGCCTTGGCCCGGAGCATCCGAAACCAACAAGCCGGAACGATAAAGTAAGCCCATCAGCTGATGGAGTTCGGCCTTGGTGATCTTTTGCGGTGCGAACTTCTTCTCAAAGCGACTGCGAAGCTCATCCAGCGTGATTTTGCCATCTAGCTGCGACAGCAGGAAGAACTCTTCCTCTTCAAAGCGAAAGTACTTGAGCTCAAGCGGGTCTTTCACCACCCAGTAACCACGCCCCTGGTAAACCTGCTCGCGCGAAAGGAGATCGCCCCGCATCCGCAATTGCAGCGGACGACTGGAAGAGGCAGTCAAGCTTCCGGCAGCTCCAGACATGGCATTCCTTTGCAGTGGCGGTTGCCGAGCAAGCGTGTTACTTCACCAAGACGTTCATCACGGCGTTCATGCCGGGGCGAAGCAGCCATTGGCCATCCAATGTCCGATTGGCAACCTCTGCCCGAACGCGATACTTCCCGCCGGCATGAACCACGGGAGAGACAAAGACCACTTCGCCTTCAAACAGTTCGCGTCGACCGCCAGCCAGCGCGACCTCGACCTGGACCGGCTTGTTGGCCAGTTGCCCGACTTCCGCTTCGCTGATGCTGACAAAGCCCTCGATCCGCAAAAAGTCCATTCGAACCAGTTGCAAGATGGGCTCCCCTGCGTTGACCCATTCGCCCCGCTCATGCAGGATTTGTACGACCTCGCCATCGATGGGCGAGATGATCTTGCGCCGCTGGACGTTTTCTTCGGCCGCATCGACTTCGGACTGATGAACGTCGGCCGTCATCTTGGCAACTTTCAAATCCAACTTGCTCCGGTCGATCTGCAGCTCATCCCGATGGCGGGCCAAGCGTGCCTTTTCAATATCGCTGGACGAGACAGCGCCCGAACCCTTTTTGTCGAGGGTCAGCAGGCGAGTTAGCTCGGCATTGGAAAACTCCAAAGCGGCCATCGAATAGCGAACTTCAATATCGTCCGAGGCTTTGGCCAAAGCGGCATCGCGCTCTAGCTCGGCCTTCATCTTTTGCGACTTGGGTTGGCGATCATCCAGTTGGGCCAGCAGTTGCCCTTGCTTGATCACCGCTCCATCTTCAACGCCTAAGTGAACGATCGCCCCTGCCTCTAGCGCTGGCACCTGCACATCTTGGATCAGGCTCACCAGGCAAGGCGCGATCGGCAACAGCTTGCCATCGGTACGAGGTAGCGGCGCCGTATTGCTGGGGGCTGGTCGCGCCGAAGGACGCGCCGAGGGATTGCCGCTAGAAGTGGTCGCAGGGGGATTATTGCTGATCGTTGTGGGAGTAGAAACTTCCGTAGGTTTAGGACGAGGCTTGCCGCTAGTTGGCGCTGCGGTCGGCTTGGCCGAGGGAAGCGTAAGGGGCGGTGCTTGCTCTTTGGTGTTGGCTTCCGGCAGTGGCAGGGGCTTGCTGGCAAAGGTCCCTTTGGTCGCGCGAGGAGCAGGAGCTTCGCCGGCAGGTGGGGCCGCCGTGACAGAGAGGGTCAAAAGTAGAAGGGTCGATAATGCCATAGTCGCAACATCCAGCAGAGAAGGAGCGTTATTCCAAACGGAGTAACGCAGCGAGCAGTTCCTACAGCCAGAATAGGATTTTCGTTTGTACGGTTTCGATCACATCACAGAACCAGGTATAGCCCAGCGAGCGCCGGCCGCAGGCAATGCGTGCCGTCACGGTCGTTTGGTCGTGCAGCTCAGGAAGTTCATCGCGATTGATCTGAACACGAACAAGTATCGTGTTGCCATCTTCGCCTCGAACCTCGGCCGACTTTTCCATCTCAACAATTTTGCCCTCAAACTCCAGACCCGAATGGCTATGCAGCGTGAAGGTCACCTTCAGCTGTGGATCGTCACCGCCAGAAGCGTTTTTGCGCAGCTCTGCCATGGCAGCTTGCAAATGGCACAAACGGCGCCGGGGCACATACAGCTCAAGCTCCCAAGGGCCATCCGGATTAGCCAGCGTCATCAGCGATTGGCCCCGTTCCACAGGACGGCGCAGCAATAGCTCTTCTACCTTCCAAGTAATCACTTGGCCCGACTCTTCGGCCAGCACTTGCAGACGTTTTTGCTTTTCACCAAACAGGGCGAGCTCGCGCAGGATGTTCTCTGCCTCTTGGCGATACTGCATCAGGTCCCCTTCCAGCCGATTTTCTTCGGCAGGGGTCAATCGGCCTGGACCGGTGCGCGAGCTATCCAGCTGCGCACGCATCAAGGAATGGATCTGTTGTTGGTTGACCGTTTGCCGGCCAATGAGCTTGGCTAGTTCGGCATCCATCTCCGCATTTTTGAGTTCCGCAAGCAGTTCACCCTTTTGAACCATCTTCCCATGCTGAACCGGAATGCGAACCACGTCGCCACTTACCTTTGCAAAGACATCCGAGCGCTGGGCGGGCTGTAGTTTTCCGCGGGCTGCCACTTCAAAATCGGCCGGGATGATAATCAGCGCCGCCACCATGGCAGCAATCGCGCCGATACCCACCAGCCACTTGAAAGCAGTAAGAGGTCCCGAGAACGAAAAGATCTTTCCCAGCAGCGACCACAAAGGAAGCAGGAACAGGCTGCTGTGATCTTTCGCATTGAGCAATGCCTGCGCACTGTGCTGAACAATGACATCCGCCCGCAAACGCAGGACATCGCGGATCGCTTCCTCTTGGAATTGCTCCACGATCAGCGCCGCCGCTGGCTTGGGCGGGTGTTTGGATTCCGCTGCACCAGGAGCTGGGGCCGGCACTAATGGCAAAACCGCCAGCATCTTGCAATGTGAGTCATCAATGTACGGCTGCAGCAGATCATCAATCTGCGGCGGAACATCCGCTTGCCCCGCGCTATACCAAAAAGGCTGGCCGGTCTTCATCACCGCATTCGTCAGCTGCGAAAGCTGCTGCACTTCACCAGCGCGGCGGTCAATCGAATCCAAACCGCTCACCGCCGTCACACGATAGCCCCAGCCCTCGCGAATCGCCAGCGAGACCCGATCACACTGCAAAAGACGCCGGGCCTCATTCACAATGGCCAGCGAGGTTTCCGTCAGGTCGAGCGAGTGATGGATCGCACGCAAAAAGTGTTCGAGTTGCTTCCAAAGCTGCGAGCGATCGGCCAGCAACCGCATCCGCTGATTCTTGAGGAACTGATTGGCGAGGTCCGCCATCTGCACCAAGAATCGGGTGTAGCCACGTAGCGTGGTGGGACCACCCCCCGGCCTTTGAAAGATTTCTAACAGGCCGACGACGTTCCCTTCATCGACAAGGGGAGCAAGCACAATTAGCAGGTCGGTCGTGTTGACTGCGGCACTATCGCCATTAAACGGCGTCTGCGGCGGAACAACAACGGCCTGCTTTCCGGTCAGCACTCGTCGCAGCAGCACGCCATGTTTTTGCCGCGCATCGGCGGGACCATCCAGGCCTACTAGCGCAGCGCTGACTTGCGATTGCGCTTCGAGGTTGCCACCGTCACGCACCATCCACACGACACCACCCACGGCAGCCATCGCGCTGACAATGCGGCCGAGCAAGCCATCAAAGAATTCGCTTTGCGAAACAGCGCTATCGGCCAACTGCGCCACTTCCGAGACGAGCGTCCGAATCTCATTCTTCACTTCTTGAACGAGCGACGGATCAGGACGACCACCCAGCGGAACCTGCGCACCCTCCCCTTGATCGCCGGAGTACGGCGGAACGAAGGCGTTGGTCATCGGATCTGGCATGGGAGTGGTCGACATAGGGAGATCGTCGTATCACGCGTTCTACGTCAGGTGCGACCCAATGGTGCAGACCACCTGAGGGAATTCGCCGCTGAGCACCAAAGGGGTACCTGCGCACGGAATTCCGGCGATCGGTATATCGGCCACCGCGGAGCCGAAACTGGCGTTAAAGTTTGCCCAGACGGAACTGCCGAACCCGCCAAACGCTGAGCATTCGGGTGCTAGAAACAGGCTCAAACAGCCCCGATTAGCCCCGCCATAAATGGCTGACGACCTTAACTGGGGGCAGAAATGCGGCGAGCCGTGGCGAAACCCTAGAGCGCCACTGCGGTTTATTCCCTAGGGTAGGTGGGGGCATGGCAGCCAGTCGATTCCGACGAAAAACATGCCTACGGAGCCGAAAAAACAGAGTCTCGGCCAAATTGGGGGTGAATTTTCAATCCACCTCAGATGGATGGGGCTCTCAGACTAGAATGGCGACCGGCATGTTCGAAATCTACCCCGCTGGCATGGCTTCTTCATGTTGACTTAAGGTTGGTCCAAGTAAGATGCCGCGCTGCGCAGCCGATTGGAGCGAGTGCTTCGGTCGATGATATCGCTTTTGAAACTCGGGAGATAATGTCGAACATGCGTGGCTGGAATGTAGGGATCGTCGGCGGCGGGCCGGGCGGTCTGATGACGGCATACTTCCTGCAGAATGCGGCGAACTCGCCGATTCGTGTCACGCTGTTTGAAGCTGCGGATCGCTTGGGGGGCAAGATCTGTACCCCTCGGTTTGAATGTCGCTCGGCCAGTTACGAAGCCGGTGCGGCCGAGTTCTACGACTATTCGCCCGTTGGAGCTGACCCACTCAAAGAATTGATCGCCGACTTAGGCCTTTCGATTAGCCCCATTGGTGGCTCGGCCGTGATCTTGAATCATCAGATCTTGTCCAACGTGGACGACGTCCGCGATCAACTCGGAAAAGCTGCGTGCGACGAACTGCTGGCGTTTGATCGTGTGGCCAAGGACTGGATGAGTCCACACGAGTATTACCAAGATGGTGGCGGCGATTGCATTGGAGCTCCTACGCCGGTCAAGCATTTTGATTCGATCATGAAACGGCTCCGCTCGCCGGAGACCCGTCACTACATCGAAAACATGATCCATAGCGACCTTGCGACCGAGCCCGAGCGCACCAGCACCTCGTACGGCCTGCAAAACTACTTGATGAACGACCCTCGCTACATGCACCTGTACTGCATCGAAGGGGGAAATCAAAAACTGCCGGAAGAACTCATCCGGCGGATCAGCGCAACCTATCGGATGAATCATCGGGTGACCGATATCGGCCGTGGTAGCGACGGCAAAATGACGATCACCTCCGACCATGAGGGAGTCAAGCACGAAGAGGCGTTTGACTTTGTCGTGGTCGCGCTCCCCAACAACTATTTGCCCAAGGTTCGCTTTCGTGGCGAGCGACTTGCCGCTGCCATCAAGGCGCACCATGAACACTACAACCATCCGGCCCATTACTTGCGAATGACGCTGCTGTTTGATCGCCCATTCTGGCGATCCAAGGTGAGCGACTCCTTCTTCATGCTGGACGAGTTCGGTGGCTGCTGCTTGTACGATGAATCGGCACGCGACCCCGAAGTGGAGCATGGCGTGCTCGGCTGGCTCCTGGGTGGACAAACCGCGCTAGAAATGAGCGCCATGGAAGATGATGCCCTCATTGCAGCGGCGCTAGATTCCTTGCCGGACCAACTGGCGGAAGGGCGTGAATACTTTTTAGAGGGCCGGGTGCATCGCTGGGTGAACGCGGTAAATGCCATGCCGGGGGGCAGCACGCCCCGTGGCCCTAGCCAGCGGCATCAGCCCGAGCCTACGGAACATCCTGATCTATTTGTGGTTGGTGACTATTTGTTCGACTCCACGCTCAACGGCGTTCTGGACTCGGCGGACTTTGTGGCCGAGTGGTTGGCTTCTCGAATGCTGGAAAATTAATTAAGCGATCCCATCATGCAAACTCAGACGATTCCAAGTATGAAAGATGCCTCCGCAAAATCGGTCGGTCTGCCCAAAGGAACCGAAACGCAAAAGGTGGCGTTTGTCTCCGGCAATGATCCTGCACCAACGACGCTAGTCGAATTCAAAGAGCCGCGCTTGCCGGGCCGTACTGATTAGCGACACGGCCGAGCAACTACCTGCCGACTTAACGTTGCTGCTGGTTCCTACCAGCGACCAGGAAGACCCGGAATTAGCCGCCAAGGTTTGGGACTGGGTCGAGCCCGAAACTCCCGCCGAATTTCGACAGGGCTTTTTGATCACGCTGCAAGGGGCGCGGGTCATTTGGACACCTGGGCGCGCCGGCATCATTGCCTCGGCCGACCGCATGGAAACGTTGCGCCGCGCTGTGGTGGACTTCTCCTTTCACGATGGCGAGATCCGTCAGATCGAACAAGTCATTGCCAAGGGGTGGCCCGACCTCGAAGCCGACACGCCACTGGCATTCCATTTCGATGGCCAAGCCGCTTCCAAGCGTGAAGAACTGGCCAAGCGATTTGAGCAAGTGATTGCCCTGCGCACCAAGTTGGTGCGGATCAATCCGGTCATTCATCGCCCTTCGATCCATCCACCCACGCTGGCAGGCCAACTGGGCGAACGCCTTAAAGAGCGGACACGACTTGCCGAGCGCATCGAGTTCGTCGCGGAGCAGATCGAAGTCTTTGAGCGCATCTATGAAATGTGCGGCCAACGTTCTAGCGAATTCGTTTTCTCGCGCAAGGAGCAAACGCTAGAGTGGTTGATCATCATCCTCTTGGCGGTCGAGACGGTTATTTTGCTTGTCGATCTGATGTCCAGGCAGCAACAAGGGGTTTAGGACGTGCGTTTTACTTCGATCGACATCCTTCGCACCTGCGCGATTGTTCTGATGGTGCAGGTCCACTTTGTCGAGAATCTATCCGGCGTCATCAACGCGATCCCCAGTGGCTTTGGAGCGTCGCTATTCACGTTCCTGTCCGGCGTGAGCTATCGGCTGTGGCTTAATGGGCAAGAAGCACGCGGCCGAAAAGATGTAGAAATCAGCAAGGTGACAATCCGTCGCGGCTTGTTCTTAATCGGGACGGGCTTTGCCTTCAATATCTTGGTTTGGCTGCCAGAAGACACCTTCAACTGGGACGTTCTCACTTTCATTGGCGCCGCCATGATGTTTTTGAACGTGGCGCGAAAGCTTCCCACTAGTGCATTGGTTGCCATTTGTTTGCTTGTGTATGCAGTCAGTCCGCCGCTGCGTGTTTTGTCTGACTATTCCGAGTACTGGACGAACTCGTACTTTGAATGCGACATGACGCTAACCGACATTACGCTGGGCTTCTTCGTGAACGGCTTCTTTCCGATCTTTCCTTGGATCATCTACCCGATCACCGGTTTTGCCTTGGCGACGCAGCTGTTTCCTGAAACCAAGCGTGCCCCGGGAACCCTCGCTCGGATGCAGCTTGTGGGCTTAGGCCTGATTGCCTTCTCCCTGGCGCTATTGTTTGCAAAGTCCTACACCTCGACTGCCGTACAGTCGGTATGGTTAACAGGCTGGACCATGTTTCCTGCTTCGGCCACCTATGTGCCAGGAACGCTGGGCTTTGCGATTACGGCCTTCACGTTTTTACATCGCTGGATCGACAGCTCTCCCGTTTGGTCGAAGGGAGTCATTGCCAAAGTGGCTTCGACGTTCAGCACGCATTCTTTCACCGTCTATATCCTGCACCATGTGGTCCACCTGTGGCCCCTTTGGGTTTACGCGGTCTATACCGGCAAAGATGCTACCGAGTACTGGCAAAAAGCGATGACTGCTGGCCAAGCTTGGCCGCTGGCGTTTGGGTTTTTGCTGGCTTGCTACTTCGTTCTGGTCTGGATGGAGCGAACAAAAAAGCCCGGCATGGAAACCGTGATGCGCTGGGTCTGCGATTAGTGGAAACGAAGGAGCGTCACCAAAAGCAACGCTATTACTTCACCCGTCGTTCCTTGAGCGTCTATACTAACGCAAGCCATTGCCGATAGTGACGCACGTTACTCAAGGAACAACAGCGATGCCAAGCAGCGGGGCCGATCCAGCACCTCAAGTTCCGTTTGAACTTTTAAGCGATGCCGAAGCCTGGCAGAAAATGCCAAGCGCAACTACAGGTGGCGGCCAACCACTGCCGAGCGCAATCAAAGTTTTGGCCGGCTATGCACCACGGACGGCAGCGGCCCTTCTTACGCTAGATGAAGTGCAGCGGAACCGCAGCCCACTCGCCCCTGTCCTCCGAGCCAAAATGCGCTGGGTGATCGCCCACGCCAATCATTGCCCGTACAGCATGGCGTATGCCGCCTTCGATGGCCAAAGGCACGGTGCTAGGCCAGAAGAGTTTGCATCCCTTGCCGAGGGACCTGCGTCTTGGCCTGAAGCAGATCGCGCAGCACTCCAGTTCGCCTGGCAGTTGACGGTCGATGCCCCCGAAGCAACCGATGAACAGTTTGCGGCACTGGTTGCCAAGTACGGTCCTCAGCAAGTCGCCGCGATGGTGCTGCTGGCCGCGTACGGCAATTTTCAAGATCGGCTGGCGCTGGCTCTGCGGCTTCCGCTTGAACCAAACGGGCCGCTCGCGCCCCTGGTTGTGAAGTTTGCGGCCGATCCCAAACAGCTCGAGTTCCCGCCGCATGGAAAATCTCAGCCGGCCCAGCCACTCGCTGAAAACTTACAACCCACTTCCATCCCCGAAGGTTGGAGCGAGCTAAGCTACGACGTCCTGCAACAGCGACTCGAAAAGCAGAGACAGCGTCAAGCGCGATTGCCCGTTCCCACCTGGGACGAGGTCAAGGCCAAGCTTCCCCCCGAGTACCCCGCGAATCAGCCGCTCGAAATTGTGTGGATGCTGATTTGTTTGGGCTACATTCCCGAACTTGCCATCCCTTGGAGCGCGATGACCCGCACCTTTTGGGGCGAGTCGCAGCAAGATCGCATCTTTGAAGAGAGTCTCTTCTGGATTCAAACCCGCACGATCCGCTGCAACTATTGCATGGGGCATTGCGAGATGCTGTTCGAAATCGCCGGGCTCGACAAAGAAGCAACCGATGATCGCATCCGCCGATTGGCCAGCGGTGACTGGTCGTCTTTCCTGCCGCACGAGCAAGTGGCCTACGCCTTTGCTCGCAAGTTGACCGCCACTCCTTGGCTGATCGACGACGAAGACTTGGCTGCCTTGCGCCGTGAGCTAGGCGAGCAATCTGCCTTTTTTACGGTCTATTGGCTCTGCCGTGGCCTTTATATGACACGCATTTCCGACGGCTTCCAACTGCCGCTCGAGCGTGACAATGTTTTCATGGCCCTGTTTGGCTCATGATCCATCAAGAGGCAGCGGTTATTAGCTCTTGGAAAGTTCGCCGCTCACACTGAGGCGGTGCAGATGATGCGTGAAGGCAATCGCGCTCGCCAAACGGCGCCCTGCTCGGCCCGGATGTTGTACGCTCGGGATGGGAACATTCCAGGCGTTCAATTGCTCTTCCAGCGACTGATGTCGTGGCGCGTTTTTAAGCTCGACCGATTTCAGCACCAAGCAGGGTGTATCACTGCGATCCAGATAAGTAAACAGGTTCGCCGTGCTGGGATTGTAAACCACCACAATATCGTCCGGCCGTTTAAATTCGCTCCAGGCCTGCTGTACCTGCGTCAGGTTCTGTGCTGCCGTAAAGTGGTCCCGTGAAAGGTCCAAGTGATTCAGGAATGAATCGGTAAGTGGCACTTCGGGCTCAATTGCGCTGGTAAAACGATCGCCCGTTCCCAGCCGTTCTGCTACCCAAAAGACCGGCGGCCTACGAACCCGCTTGTCGCCCCGCTGCCCCGCTGCCGATTCGCCATAAGCCACCACGATGTTGGCCAGATTATGAAACAGCACAAACGGAATATTGCCTGCCACCGGCGTCCGGCGAGAATTGTGATGCCAGCGAGAGGCTGCCTTCGGATGGGCCAGTTGCCGTTCGACCATTTCGTCAAACGCCTGCAACAGCCGATCGAGCCCATCGGTCTGGGGCTCTAAAGCACACAGCGCCGCGACCGTTGCTTCGACGGTGGAAAGGGAAGCCAGCGTGGGCTCACGGCGGATGCGATAACGGCTTGGGGCGACCGGCGCCAATTGATAACGGGGCAAATGTTGCAGCTCGGGAATGTCTCGCAAAAAAGTCTTGGTATGGTGCCAAGTCCCATCGAGCACAACGAGCTGCTGTGGCTTTTCTGCTTCGGAAAGATTTTCCAGCAGCTTGGCCCCGGGGCCAGGATAGAGCAGTCCCACACCTGGCTTAAAGTGAAACGGTTTGGTCGCTTGCCTCGTGTGCGTGATCAGCAACTGCGAGTTCTGCAGTGCCTTATGCACGATGCGGGCCGTATTGAACGCGTGAAAGCGTTCGCGGCGATGCTGCAAGATCAGGACTTCGGTTTGATTTTCGACCTTAGGTATCGCCGCGCAAAAGCAATCTCCCTTGGGACGATAACAATCGTAACAACGGTCACGATAGGAAGCTTCGAGCGTGGTCGTTTCCGGTTGCAGCGGGCGAATTCCTGAGAAAGGCGTTTACGTGGCAGAACCTGCCTGCATTATAGCGAACGATGCCAAATGGATTTGCCGCCAAAAATCGGCCCGCAATGGGCCGTTTTGCCTCGGCCAGCCAGCGATTGGGTGTGGGCACCGCTTGCGAGCACCACACGGACTGAAGGCCATCTTATAACGATTGCCAATTAAAATTCGCCGGGTGTATTCCGAACAGGCAGCAAACTCAACCACTTTACCCTCCACTTAACGCATTCATAGGGTTGCTGAGCGACTGAAATGGATTGAACGGTCACAGCAGCAAGGGTCGATTGTTCCTGTAGTTCGACCTGCCGGCGTGTTCATTCCTTTCCGAACAGCACGCCACCTGCTTATCTCGGCTTCTCGAAATCTGACTCGCTTTTCCTCCGCCTTTTAGAGCAACGGTGTAGCCATGCGCGCATTGAACGCAATGGTTTGCTTTCCCTCGGTAAAATCACGCGGCTTTTGGGCCGTGTTGGCGGCGCTGTTTTGCGTCACCCTTTCTGTGGGTTGCAAAGTAGGCCCCGAATATGGCAAACCCGATGCCCCATTTGGCAATGACTGGATCGATGGAGAAAACCCACGGCTGGTCGGACAACTCGAAGATCCCAAATCGTGGTGGGTCGTCTTTGGTGATCAACAACTCAACGCCCTCGTCGAGCGCGCGGCCAGCGACAACCTAACCCTCAAAGAAGCGGGGATGCGCGTCGCCGAAGCCCGCTATCAGCGCCGCATCACGGCGGGAAGCCTCTTCCCACAACAGCAGTCCGCCTACGGACAACACAACTACCGCCAACTTAGCCAGAACAACGCGAACTTCTTCCCTGGACTTGCGCTGCGTGAGTTTGATCAAGTCGCCCTAGGCATGGATGCCGCGTGGGAACTGGACTTTTGGGGCCGGTTCCGTCGCTCCGTCGAAGCTGCCGATGCAGAGCTGAACTCGTCGATCGAACGCTTCGATGATGCGATGGTAGTGCTCCTGGCGGAAGTAGCCTCGACCTACATCGAGATTCGAACGCTGGAACGCCGCTTGGCTTATGCTCGCGAAAACTTAGACATCCAGCGTGGTACGCTCGAACTGGTCACGCGAAAGTTTGAAGGAGGAGCGGTATCGGAACTGGATGTTGCTCAGTCCAACGTTAACGTCAAGCAAACCGAAGCAGCCATTCCAGCACTAGAAATCGCACATCGCCAAGCCTGCAATCGTTTGTGCACGCTGATGGGGATGCCCCCAGTTGATCTCGATCAAATCCTAGGGCGAACCGGTGTCATTCCGCTTCCGCCAGAGCAAGTGGCGCTGGGCGTGCCTGCCGACCTGCTTCGCCAACGGCCCGACGTCCGCCGAATCGAGCGACAATTGGCCGCTCAAAGTGCCCGCATCGGTGTGGCCAAGTCGGAATTTTATCCGCACATCAGCATCACCGGCGCGATTGGCGTCGAGTCCAAGTTTGGCAGCACGCTCTTTGAAAAAGGAAGCGTCGCCGGATACGCCGGACCCTCCTTCCGCTGGAACGTGCTGAACTATGGCCGTATCAAAAACAATGTGCTGTTGCAAGATGCAGCCTTTCAGCGTCTTGCTTACACCTACCAAAACTCGGTGCTAGAAGCGAACCGCCAGGTCGAAGACGCACTCGTCAGCTTTATTAAGACGCACGACCGGATTGCATCGCTGGAAGAAGGAGTCGCATCGGCCATCAAAACCGTAACGATCTCGGAGGTGCAATACCGCGAAGGAGCGATCGACTTCAACCGCGTGTTCCTCTTGCAGACAGAAAAGGTCCGTCAACAAGATCAGTTGGCCATTGCTCAAGGTGAATTGGCTCGCAGCTTGGTAGCGGTTTACAAGGGGCTTGGCGGCGGCTGGCAGATTCGTTTGTCGGAAGGCCCGCTTCCCACCACGGGTTTGGTTCCACTGCCACCACCTGAACCTCAACCGGCCGTACCAATGCCGCTCCCTGCGAAGTAAACCAACCGGCAAGCAGTACAAGCCCTCCATGCGTTGATGACTGGGGATGCAATACCATGAAAACCTCTCCCACCTTTTTCAAACACAAAGCAAACCGACGGCCCCTCGTGGCGCTCGGCTTGCTAATGCTTTGGGGATGCATCCTTTGCGTTGGCACCGCCTCGGCAGCCGACTGGACCCAGATGCTGCTTGGAAAAAAGACGCTCGGCTCCAACAGCCCTTGTTTTCCTGGCTGTCCCAAGTGTGATGACTATTGTCCCAAGCCGCTGGTCTGTACACCCCGGGTTTGCACGAACTGCCCCGAGCCGTATTGCGCCAAGCCGCTCCCCTGCGTGACAGGCCCCAAGAGTTGTTTGCCCGGCTGCTATAGCCCCAAGCCCCTACCCCCGTTTTGCGATCCCAAATGCCCGCCCCACTGGTCCCCTGTCGGCGGGCGCTAAGATCTTGAAACATCGGCCGATCCTTTGGGGGGAAGAATCGGTGCGAACAGCCCTCCATGTGCGAAGAATTGCCCACTATATCGGCGCGAACCTGCCTGATTCGGTGATCAGGAGAATTGACATGACTGCGTTCCACAACCAGACTGATCTACTTGATGCCGCCTAACGGCCCTTGCCTATGCGAACACCTCCCGAGCCAACTGCCAGGATTAGCAACATGATGGGTTTGTTATGTAGGACCAACCTTTTCGGTGTTCGTCTGCGCTCTGCTTGGTTTGCGGGTGCGCTCGCGGTGGCAGCCGGTTGGTGCCAACTGTCGCCAGCGCGCGACATCTATGTCGACAACCTCGGTGGTGATGATCGCAGCACCGGTCGTTCGCTTGATTCAACCGGCATGGGAACAGGTCCCGTACGAACCATCGCCAAGGCTTTGCGCCTTTGCATGCCCGGCGACAGCATCGTCTTGGCGGCACATCCCGATGAGCCCTATCGCGAGACTATCACACTTTCCGGGCGCTATCATAGCGGCACCAGCGAAAGCCCCGTTCGGATTGTTGGCAACGGCGCCGTACTGGATGGACTGGCTCCAGTCGTCAGTGCTCCTTGGGAAGTCGCCGGCAAAGATCTGTACGCCGTTACACCTCGGCTCGTCAATCCACAAACCGTTTTCTTTGGCGAAACACAAGCGCCGCGCCCCCTATCTTCCAAAGAGGTCTCCGCAGGCAAAGACCCTGCTGCGGGACAATGGTTCCTTCAGCGTGGCCAAATCTTTTTGAAGTGTGCGGCCCATGGCAGCCCTGAACTGTACCGCCCTCAAATCGCCAATCTGACCGTGGGGGTCACGCTGGTCGATGTCCACGATGTCGAGATTTTGGATCTGACCGTGCGTGGCTTTCAAATCGATGGGATCAACGCCCATGACAACGTCACGCGAACCAACCTCACCCGAGTGACCGCCATCGGTTGCGGCCGCAGCGGCATTAGCATCGGCGGTGCCTCACGCGTATTGGTTGACAGCTGCAAATGCAGCGACAACCTCGAGGCCCAGCTGCGCATGGAAGGCTTCTGCGAAGTGCAACTGTTCGATAACACGTTTGGCGGCGACGCCAAGACTGCCATCCAGAAAAACGGCGGCAAGATCGTCGAACCTGAACAGGAAGCAGACGCTGCTAAGTAGCGATAAAGCCTGTAACTACAACAGTTCACTGGCGAGGTCGGCCAGCTGCGAACGTTCGCCCTTTTCCAGCGTGATGTGGGCAAAGATCGGCTGCCCCACCATTCGATGGATCAGATAGCTAAGCCCATTGGATAATGCATCCAAATAGGGCTGGTCGATCTGGCGAATATCTCCTGTAAGAACGATCTTCGTTCCTTCGCCGGCACGCGTAATGATCGTTTTGACTTCGTGCGGCGTAAGGTTCTGCGCTTCATCGATGATGAAGAAGATCTTTTGCAAACTGCGGCCACGAATATAGGCCAGCGGCGTGATCATCAGCTTTTCCGATTCACGCATCTCGGTGATACGCTGCGCATGCGGATCATGATCGTTAAACTGATGCTTAATGACCGTCAGGTTGTCGTACAGCGGTTGCATGTACGGATCGAGCTTTTCTTTGATGTCGCCTGGCAAAAAGCCAAGGTCACGATTGCCTAGCGGAACCACAGGCCGGGCCAGCAAGATCTGACGATAGCGCTGCCGACATTCCAGCGCCGCCGCCAGGGCCAAAAGCGTCTTGCCGGTCCCTGCTCGCCCCGCCAGCGTAACCAGGCGGATATCTTCATTGAGCAAGGCTCGCAAAGCAAACGATTGTTCGCTGTTACGGGGCGTGATGCCGTACACCGTGCTCTTTTCGACTCGTATAAACGATTGATCTTGGGCACGATACGTCGCCAAGACCGACTTCGAGCCATTGCGCAGGACAAAGTTCTCGTTCGGAACGGGGCGCGTCACTTCTGGCAGATCGGCGGCAGACACAATCCCACCGTTTTCATAGAAACGGTTGATGCTTTCCGAGGAAATCCCCTCCACCACCCGCTTGCCCGTATAAAGCTTGTCGAAGCTTTCAATCTTGTCGGTGGTATAGTCTTCGGAAGTAAGGCCCAGCGATTTGGCCTTCATCCGCAGGTTGGTATCTTTGGTGACCAAAATCACCGGCCGCGAGGGCTCTCGCTTTTGCAGCGTTAGGGCCGCATTCAAAATGCGATGGTCGGGCGTATCTTGGGCGAAGGCCGTCTTCACGCGGCTATCGAGTTCGCCCCCCAAAACAATGCGAATGTTACCTCGTCCTGGACCGAGCGAAGCCCCTTGATCGGTTAATGCTTCGCCGGTGAGGTGGTCCACCAGCCGCAGGAATTCCCGCGCTTGGAAGTTGATGTTTTCACTTCCCTTTTTGAACTTATCCAGTTCTTCCAGGACCGTGATCGGGATGACGATGTCGTGTTCTTCAAAATTGTTGATACAACCGCTGTCGTGCAGAACGACGTTGGTGTCCAGAACAAACAGCTTCGCCGATTGAAGGATCATGCACGGCTCTCCATGCCAGCGGACAGAAGATCATCCTTGAACAATCTCAGTTTCCTCGATTGGCTCTTTCGTTGCAAGCCGAGCCTATGGCGCATTGGGCAAAAACCACCCACGTTTTCTCACCACTCGTGCGATTGCCGGTTTGCCGCAAGTAGAACCACGGGAATTGATAGGAATTTCGCGCAACCTTCATCCCCATGCAGTGGCTTTAGGAGAGCCATTCGCTGAACGTTTCCGCCCCAAACACAAGCACCACGATTCCCAAGATAGCGACACCAAGAAAAATCAAATGATTTAGCATGGTCAGGTAAAAAGCCGCTTTGGTAGGCGCGTTACCCTCTTCATGCATGGCTCCCAGCCGAATGGCGCGCAGGTCTTGAAACGCCAACATGCTGATAGCCACATTGAGTGGAAATGCCAGAACCATGAAGACCGACATCCAAAAATAGAAAGTCATCGCCCCCATCAGGCCCCCTACCACACCTGCCGACGAAATCAGCGCCAAGACAAGCAGTCGCAGGCCGCGATGGGGCAGCGACCTTTGAAAGACCGGCGAATACGAAGGGACCGCGCCATGCGACGCCGACGGCGCAAACGGATTGGCGGCATTCTCTGCCGAGTCGGCGGCGGCACTCGTATTCCCTTCCGGTTCGGCAAAGAGATTCTTGCCGTCCGAGCCAATCACGCTAGGACGCTTGAACTTCGAAACATCCGGAAGTCGCGAACCTTCTTCAGGCATGGGAAACTTTCCGCCGGCTAAAGGCGAACAGGGATCAACGGTTACACCAACCCACGAAAACAGAACTTACTTCAGCGTAGAAAGGTATTCGACCACATCGCGCAGTTCATGCAGCGACAGCACCTTTTCCATGGCAGGCATGGCTGAAACCGGTTCGCTCCGCTCCGAGATTTCTTGCGTCGGCACGCGGCGTTTGGTTCCATCGGCCAAAACCAAGTCGACATGGTCCGGCGACTCGGTCTTTAAGGTTCCAGCCACCGTGGTACCATCATCCAGTACCAGCGTCACATTTCCAAACCCGGGCGCGATCTTGGCCGTTGGCAGGATCAGCGATTGCAGCAAATGAAAACGTTCCGCTGCGGCCGAAACGCGGGAGAGGTTAGGCCCAGCATCGCCGCCACGCCCTTCTACCTTATGGCAACGGAGGCATTGAGCCTGCCGATGACCTAAGAAGATCTGCTCGCCACGTTGGGCGTCACCCCCTTCGAGCGCCACTCGGAACGGCGAAAGCTTATCCCCTTCGCGCGTAATACGATCGTAGTAAGCCGCCAGCGAAGTAGCCAGCTTGGCACTGCTCTTCTTTTCTGCGGTCTGTAGCACCTCGAGTTGAAGAGGAAGCGGCACAGTACCGCGAGCAAGACGCTGCGTCCATTGTTCTAGAATGGTCATCGCCCCTTCGCCCGGAAGCGTCCCCAGTAGGGAAATCGCATCTTGCTTTTCAGGGATCGTGGCCGTGTTGGCGTCGCCTGGTTCCAACAGTTTTTGCAGGTGCTCTAGCCCCTTGGCCGGATCACGTGCGACATACAAGCGTGTGGCTGTTTGACGCAGCAGTGGCTGTGCATCGTTTAGCGCGAGGGCAATTTGTTCGTCTAGCTGCGGAACTTTACGAGCCGCCAACAAAGACAGGGCTGCGCTGCGGGCCGTTGCCGCCCGATTGGCGTCGCCCAGCCATTGCAAAAAGACTTCGGCATCCGCCTTCAATTCGAGCGTGCCAATCAGTTTGGCCACCTGCGTTTGCAACTGAGGATCGCTGACCGCCAGCAAGCTTGGCAACAGCGGCTCTAAGGTGGAACGGACCATGGCCGCATCACGCGTTGGCAGCGGTCGCCAAATGCCAATCACGCGGTCGCGCTTTTCTGGTTGGATCCAAAGGCCGATCTCCTCCAGCGCTTCGCGTCGAATCGCAAGAGGAAGATGGTTCGCCAAGACCACCTGCACCATGAAGCGTAGGTTCTCTTCTTTTCCCAAACGATAGTTGGCGTTTAAAATCCGCCGCGCCAGCGCCTCGGGAACTTCACTTCCCGTGACCGTTAGGTTGGCGCCAAGGCGAGCCAGTTCTGGCAGTTGCTCATCCATTTGCAAGTCATGGATTGCTTGAGCCGCCTCCGTGGCCAGTCGCGCTTCGGCATCCGTCAAAAAGCTAACGAGCTCGGGGCTCTTGCTGCTTCGCATGGCGAGCAGAGAGACCATCCGGACGGCCGGCGAGGGGTTTCGACTAGCCCGCAAGATCGCTTCAGCATCCGCGGTTTGTATCAACAGCTGCACCACTGCATGGCGCAGGTATTTGTCGGCATCCTCATTCGCTTCGGCCAATGCCAACGCCGGGGCAATCGCATTGCGAGACTTCAAATCGGCCAACGCCAGCAGCGCCATAAACCGAACGCGCGGCGAATCATCCTTGACGGCGCCAATCAGTGCCGCTTCCAGCCCCTGCAGCCGATGCTCACCCGCCAGCTTGGCCGCATGGGCCCGCAGTTCGATTTCCGGATCGGCCAGCAAGCCGGCCACGGTCTTTTGAAACGACGTGATCGTTCCCGAATCCTTGCGGGCGATCTGTCCCAGCCCCCACAAGGCATGCAGCCGTGGCAGAAGTTCCTTTGCCCCTTGGGCGACCTTCTCTAGCGCTGCCACCGAGCTGGGACCTTTTGCGGCCAAGGTGAACTGGGCCCGTTGCCGCACTCGCTGGTCGGCGTGCCCCAGTAACGCAACCAATTGGTCTGCACTTTGGCTGGCAAACCCCTTTTGAAAAAGCGCTTTCACTTCCGCCACTTGGGCATCAGCAAAGGCGGTTTCATCACGCAACGTATAGACGCGTCCTCCCCGTGTGTTCCCTTCCCAGGCTAGGGCGACAAAGTCGCTGACATACATCTGCCCATCAAAACCAAAGTCGAGATCGGTCGCAAAGATCGGCTTGAGGAAGTCCTGTGGATCTTCGATCTGAAACGAAGCTCCCTTGGGAGCCACTCGAAAGCTTTCAATCCCTCCGCCACCGGCGTAGTTACACATATAAAAGCGATGACGCAAATCGTCTCGCCAGCCAACGCTGCCGTTGTAGGCAAAACCGCTCGGCCCGGCTCCCAACTTGCCAACCGGTGGCAGTACCCAAGCGGGGCGCACTTGTTCCGCTTCGGCATCGCCATCGACAGCCCAGATCTTCTCAGCATGCCAGGGCCCCGTTTCATAAGGGGCCAACATCGTTTGAAACGGCATGCTCCAGCCGCTGTCTCCCCCAGGCACCACATAAACCAGTCGCGAGTGATCTCCCTTGTCGCAGTTGTTGTCATCCGCGAACAAGTTGCCATAAATGTCAAACGCTAGTTCTTGCGGATTGCGTAAGCCGATGTGCACCACTTCAAACTGGCTGCCATCGGGCTCACAGCGAAACACCGCCCCGCGCCGTGGCAGTTGGTATTTCTTTCCTTCTTTGGAAACGACGTTAAAACCGCGATCACCAATCGTGAAGTAAAGTCGGCCATCGGGTCCCCAAGTCAGACCGTGCAAATCGTGCCCCAAAAAGCCTGCATTCACGCCGAAACCCGATAGCAGGATGTCACGCGTGTCGGCCTTGCCATCCCCATCGGTATCTCGCAAACGATAAAGGTTCGGAATGCAAGTCACAAAGACATCGCCATCCGTCGCCATCACCCCCGATGCCATGCCCGCTGTCACTCCGGTGAAGTCGTCGGCAAAGACGGTCGCCTTGTCCGCCTTGCCATCCCCGTCCGTATCTTCCACGAGCTTGATCTGATCGGTGAAGCGGCGAAACCAGTTCATGCCCCCATCAAAACGGTCCGCGAACTTTTCGAGCATCGCCGCGCGCTCTTCGACCGTGTTGATTTGCAAGTCATCTTCCAGCAGGAACGGCCGCGTCCGGTTCTCTTCCGTCCCACGATTGAATCGATACTCTTCCGCAATGAAGACCCGCCCCTTTTCATCTACCGAAAGGGCGACCGGGCTGTGCAATTGTGGCTCGGCCGCAAATAGCTCCATCCGCAACTTCTCGGGATGGCGCAGGCCAGCGATCTGTCGCTTCGCGGCTTCCGTTCCATCTGGAAGTGGCGGATCGACCATCGGCTTAGTGGCCTGTGTGGGGGCCGCAGCCTCTTGCGCAGTACAGCTGGCAATCCAGCCAAACGTCGCTAGCGTCGCCAGCATCGCAGGCAGGAAACCAGGAAGGATGCTGAACCTACGGAGCTTTGAAAAATGGCTTGTGGAGTAACGCACGACAAAGTTCGCCTAAAAGTAAAAATCGATGCGGAGATTCATAAGGAATTGAGGGGGCATTGTCGATTGTCCCCTGAGAAGACGGCGTGATGCAAGTAGCGACATTCTGCTCAGCAAAACAAAGTCGAGGATTTTGGGAAAAGGGGCAGCGAAACTTGCCGGCGACTTGGGTCGGTTGCCCCTCCATCGATTTTTAAAAACTCTGGGTTTGCTTGGTCGCGATATGCCCTCGCCTGGAAACAAATCCGACAATTCCAGCAACCGCTCCGATGCGCCACCCGCCTCGCAGCCGGGCCGCACCCTGCTTGGCCCCCTCTATCGCTGGTTCACCGTCGTTGACGTGACCGTGATCATCTTGGCGATTGCTGCCATCTATGCGGCAGGATCGATTTTGCACGAACAATGGCAACACCATTGCCTGTTCGTCGCTGAAAAAGACCAAGCCCCAAATGCAACCGCTCCCGCCGAGCGACAAGCGGCCGCCAACACCAGCACACCCTCGATGGAGGCTACGTTACCTCCCTCGCGCGTCGCCTCCACGGATGAAGTCAAAGTTCCCAAGCCGGCCAGCGTGCCGGGGGGAACTCCCTATGTCAGCAAAATCCGTTTGGCACCCGGCTCCGTCCTCAAACCGGATGATGGTCCTGCAGATAAATTAAGTAGCGCCGTCATTTTGGAACCGACGATCACACCGCCGGTTGAAGAAATTGCCAGCGCACCCGAAGAGCCCACTCCAGCAACTTCACCGCAGCCTTCCGGTGGAAGCTCCAGGCCGAAAAGAGCTGCCAAAAAGAAGTCGGCCGCCGGCGTACTACTTAGCCATCGGGCCATGCTTGCCCCTAAGGCTGCTGCGCCTGCGCCTCCGCCAGCTTCTCTCGAACCCTCCGGTGGTAGCGCACCGCCAACCGGCGGCTTTGATCGGGCGATGGAAGAGCAGTTCCCCAAGGCCTCCGCCAGCGCTCCGCAAGTCGCTGCCGCACCACCTCGCAAAACTATCGCTTATGGCGCATCGCTCACCCCCATGCTTAGCGTGGGGAGCAAGCAGCCAACTCCTGATGCCGAGCCGCCATCGATCTTGGTAGAAGATTCTGGTGAACGCCTCGTCGATCCCGAAGATAACACCGTCGTCAAAGTGTTTTATGGAACCGATCGATTCAGCGTGGTCTATACGCCGGACCGTGTGATTGATCGCGTGCTTCGCTTCTTACCCGCGGCGGTTGTTTGCGCGATTGCCTTTGCCTTAGCTTGGCTTGTGACGGAAACTCGCAAGATCTGGGCCATGGTCGGCTTGGCCTTTACGCTGTTGTTGGGCGTGGGAATGATTTACTATGCCACGCAAACAACGCTAACCATTGCGGCCGATTCCCGTGCGCAGCGTACCGTCTATACCAGCCGTCGCAATCCAGGTGGCCAACTGAACTTGGGCATTTGCGAAGTGAGCATTCCCAAGTTCCATCAGCCCGGCATGGTCGAAGAAGCTTCGCTTTTGCGGCTGGAAGTGTGCGAGAACGAAAATCGCCACATCGTGCTGAAGCAAACCAAGGTGATGCCTGCCGAAGGGTTCTATAAGGAACTTCGCTCTCGCGTGGAAGAAGGACCGAACCAAGAACTGTTTGTGTTTGTGCATGGGTTCAATGTTTCGTTTGACGATGCCGCCAAGCGAACCGCACAAATGGCAAACGATATGCACTTCGAAGGGGCGCCTGTCTTTTATAGCTGGCCCGCCAATCAAAGCTCCCTGCTGACCTACACGGTGGATGAAACGAATGTGGCCTGGGCAATGCCCCACCTGAAGAAGTTCCTGCAAGAGCTAGTCAAAAAGAGCGGCGCCAAGTCGATCAACCTAATCGCCCACAGCATGGGAAACCGGGCATTATCCTCCGCGCTCAAAGAGATTCAATTGGAACGCCGGGATGATTCGGCTCCCCCCTTCAATCAAGTGGTGCTGGCAGCTCCCGATGTTGATGCCGAAGACTTTGCCGAAAACCTGGTACCTGTCATTTGCAAGACGGCCCGTCGTACCACGCTCTATGTTTCCAGGCATGATGATGCCCTCAAAGCATCACAGCTTGTTCACCGCTATGCTCGCGCGGGCGACAGTTCAGCTGGACTAGTGATTGTTCCGGGCCTCGACACGATCGATGTTTCCACCATCGACAACAGCCCCTGGGGACATTCCTATTACGGCAGCAGCGATATTGTCTTGGCCGATATCCGCAACCTGTTTGAGTCCAACACGCCGCCGGAAGAGCGGATCGGCCTTACATACCAACAGAATCGCGAGAAGTCGTACTGGGCCTTTGATCGCGAACTGATCGCACGGGGCGAAACGACTGCGGCAACCATCCTTCGCTAGTCTTCTACCGTTCGGCCACCACTCCAAAGTTCATCACCCGGGCGCCGCCAAGCTCTTCCGCCCGCATCAGCAATCGTTTGCCGATTAGCTCTTCACCATTGGGCAAGAAGTACGTGATCGTACGGCTTTCCCGCGAGAGGTTCGAAACTAGCTGCGTTTCACGGCGACGATCCGGCGGGAAAAGCAGGCACTGAAAGCTGGTTGGCGTATCGGAAAGGTTGGTAAACGTTTGGTCCACTCGCAGAATATCCCCGGGAAGCAAACGGGTGCTTAGCTCAATCTGGATGTCCTCAAAGCCCAAATACAAAACGCGATAGACGCTGAACCGATAGCTACGGCTTTCTGTCACATGAAAATCGATCCGCACACGCTGTGAACCGCTGCTCGCGTCTGGCTGCAAGCGAACAGGAATCTTTTGCGAAGCCGTATCGCCTGGCAAAAGCTTGTACCGCTGCGGACGAGCATCGATATTCCACGACTTCTTTGCGGCAATCGAGACTTCGCCGGAAATCCCTCGTGGGAATGGGTTGTTGAACTTCAGCGTGATGGTCTGTTCACGATCAAAGATGCTCTCTAACCGTGGCGATTCAAAATGCACGCCAATTTGCCAACGTGCCATTGCCGCATCGATGCCAGTGATGATTTGCGGCATGCGACCGATCTTCACGCGATGCCCCATCGGCTCTTCAGGGGTTTCCTCGGATGCCGTTAACAGCGTTTGACGCCCCCACATATCGACCGATGTTAGTTCATCCCCCAGCTGCAATACTTCTTCCGTTTCGTTTTCATTCCAGATCACCATGACCGCTTCTTTTTCTCGCGCGAAAACATGGTTGGTGCTGCCATTGGGCAGTTCGATTTGTCCCACATACTTGGCGTCCGACAACAGCGTCGCCACTGTTCGCCATGGCAAGAACAATTCTCCCGGCGTTCCATCGGCATTGACTAAGCCTTGCTGAGGATCAAACGGCTTGGTGGCAAAGATCGCTTCCGCACCGTGGGTCTTGGCCGAGACGAGTCGCGCGACCAAATCCGCCAATCGAACCTCTAACGCGTAATCATTGGCGGGAAGCGGGTCCACACTTACCCAGCGCTGGGTCTGACGTGGCGCCGCAGCGGCTTCGCCCGTCGCAAAGCTGGCGGCGGTTGTCCGTCGTCCTTCTTTGCCATCACCGGCTGGCTTTGCTTCCACAGGCTTACGCCCCGACAGCGAACGGGTTAGCGCGGGCGGCGTCGGAGTAGCTTTGGAATTGGTTGCCGAGAGGAACTCGCCGATTTCAGCAGCCGTTAGCCCCGGATCATCGACAAAGGCCAAATAGCCACAGGTCGGCTTTTGAAACACCGGCAGTTCATGGCTATATCGCCAAGGAATTCCCAGGCGTACTTCTTGCCCGAATCGCTCCAGATGATTCTTCACTTCCGCAATCTTGGTTTCCAGATCGGGATAGCCGACAAAGCTCATGTCATCATCGGCGCCAAGCTGCCAGCGCCGCACCTTCAGCGAAAGGCGCGTCATCACCGGATCGACGGCGGTCTGCCAATCGTTCGCACTGGAAAAAATCGAGGCGGCATCGGTTAATGCATTTCCATTCGCAGTCACGGGTGGTCGATCGAGCACGCCCACCATCTCAATATTTTGCAAGCTGAGCCGTTCGGCAAACCAGGCCACACGATCAGCCAGATCACTTTCGGCATCGCCAAACCACACCGGGTACTTCGCATGGTGAATGCCGGCTTGGCTCAAAACGAGCGCCAGCGGAGTAAAGTCCAGCGACGTCTGCCCAGCAGGGATCGACCAGCCGAACTCTCCCACTTGCGATTTCGTCAGCGGGCTAAGTGTAGCCAGCGTCATTTCACGCGATAGCAGCGCAACCTCTCCCGCAAACATCGTGGCGCGAACGCGATAGAACCCCTGTTGTTTCAGCGGAAGCTTCCACGATGCCGAGCGATCACCCTCTTGCTGATTGGTTCGTACCTGGGCTTCGGCCGCCGCCGCATTGTTGACGGTTGCCGTATTCAGCGAAAACGCCTGCCAGGCTGGTGAGCCAGGCCCCACGGTCGATAGCGAATGCCGCGACTGGGCCAATCGCTCGCCACGATAGTCCAGCAATTCAAACAGTAGTTCACTTTGCTCGGTGCTCAGCCCCGATACTTGGCAATGGACCGTCGCATCACTGAGGTTGGTGATCAGGCCCAGCTCAGAATTGGTTCGCAACGTCATCCGTGGCAACTTGCAAAGCCGAAGCTCACTGAACCAAAGGTTCCCCTTCAGATCGAGCTGCGGCCCAGGCACGGTGACTTGCAACGTTAAAATGGCCGACCGCGCACGTCCGCTGGTAGGAATGATCGGGCCAATCGTCAGCAGGGCCTGTTTTTGTGGACCGGTAAACGGCGCGCTTGAGTAGCTTTCCACCACGTTCCCTGCCGCATCCAGCAGCGACAAAATCATTGTCGCGTTGCTACGAACAACGTTTTGGGCCGTAATTTCAACACTGGCCTCTAGGCTGTGCTTGGCGGTGATCGGGATGGCGGCCGTAGAGACCGAGGAGGCCCCCCCAGACAGCCCTACCTGCAGGCCCATGACCCCAGGCCGTTTGGCAAATTCTGGCAGTGGCGTGATTTCGATCTCGACAAATTCGGGAAAATCGCGGCTTCGCTTCCGCGTCCAGCCGTCGGGCCAGCCATCGACGTCGGAATCGGCCGAATCGGCGAAATCGCAGTGGTACAAAGCTTGGGTTGCAGAGGCAGACGAAGGCCCATCGGCCGTAGGCGGCGCGGCAAGTAGCGATAGAATAAGGAGCAGAGCGCCGTTCATTTCAAATAAGCCGCGAGGTTACTCATCGCGGAACGTGGGATCGTCGGTCTTGCGACTGGGTGTTGGGCAGGCTGCTTACCGCAGCTCAGAAGGACAAGGATTCGCTGTGCTTTCGATCAAAATTGGTGTTCCGATCATCGCGTTACAACTTCCCCTACGCAAAGCGTTGCACACCGTAGCGGAAATGGGAGTAGAAGCGGTCGAAATAGATGCCCGGAATGACCCGAATTTCGTCGAACTGTCCCGTACGGGGGTGCGGGAAGTGCGGAAATTGCTGGAAGATCTGAATTTGCGGATTAGTTGCGTGCGATACAAGACGCGCCGGGGGTATGACACTTTGGCCGATTTGGAGCGCCGAATCGACGCCACCAAGCGGGCCATGACCCTGGCTTACGACCTCGGCTGCAACGTGGTGGCTAACTACATTGGCCGCATTCCTGCCACCAACGACCACCCCGCCTTTAGCACCTTGGTCGACGCCATTTCCGACCTGGGACGGCATGGCCAGCGCTGCGGCGCGATGCTCGCCGCCGAGACGGCCGGCGACGACGCCGATTCTTGGCAGCGATTGTTCGCCGCGCTACCGACGGCCGCACTGATGGTGGACCTCAATCCGGCAGCGATCGTTTTGAACAGCCAATCGCCACGCGAGGTGACTGCCGCCGTGGCAGAATATGTAACGCACGTCCACGCCAGCGACGCCACTCGCGATGTGACCGCCGGCCGCGGGATTGTGACCGAGCTAGGCCAAGGAAGTGCCGAGTTCCCCGAACTTCTTGGGATCTTGGAAGAGAAGCAGTACCGCGGCTATATCACGGTAGTTGCCGAAGCAACCGACTATCCTCGTGAAGAGATTGCCAATTCTGTACGCTACTTGCGAGCGCTCTAACACTCGCACATGGTCAGTAAACCCGAGAAGGCCGCCTCTTTGGAAACAAGGAAGCGGCCTTTTTCGTTCTTTCCAGGGCTCATGCAACTGGGTGGTTCATTCGCCTTTGGCAACCGGTAGAATCTCGCTAAGTGGTTCACGTCATCGAGAGACTCTACCTTGCCAACAAAGGATGAACATCATGATTCCACGCAGAACATTTTTGGGAGCGGTCGGTGCGGGGCTCGTGGGGGGATCGTCGCTGTGGGCAGAAGCACCCCATCCTGAGAACAAACGGCTCGCCGTCATCACTACAGAATGGCGCTACGGTTCGCACGCTTGGCACATGGCGGAGCGGTTTCTTGTGGGCTATCCCAAAAAAGGGCGTTGGCATCGGCCGGGCTTCAATGTTGTCTCTGCCTATGTGGATCAATTTCCTGATAACGACCTCAGTCGCAAACGGGCAGAAGAATTTCGCTTCTCAATCTATCCCACCATTGCCGAAACCTTGCGCTGTGGCGGTGACAAGCTGGCCGTCGACGCGGTGCTGATCATCGGTGAGCATGGCAACTATGAGCTGAATGAATTTGGCCAGAAGAAATACCCACGCTACGAATTCTTCAAGCAAACCACTGACGTCTTTCGCAAGGATGGCCGAGCCGTGCCAGTCTTTAACGACAAGCACCTTTCCTGGAAGTGGGAATGGGCCAAAGAGATGGTCGATATTTCTAAGGAGCTGAACTTTGGCTTTTCGGCCGGCTCTTCGCTCCCCGTCACTTGGCGAATGCCAGCGGTCGATCTGCCGTACGAGGCCGAAGTCGAGGAAATCTTAGGGGTCACCATCGGCAGTATCGATGTCTACGACTTTCACGCCCTCGAAGCGATGCAGTGCTTGGCCGAGCGGCGCCGGGGGGGCGAAACAGGCGTCGTTTCGATGCATGCTTTGCGCGGCGAGGCCGTGTGGAAGGCGATGGAAGCGGGCAGTTGGGCCAAAGGAGGCTGGGACCCCAAACTCTTTACCGCTTGCCTTTCGCGCAGTCAAACCTTGGCACAGCCCGAGACCTTCAGCCATCGCTATCCTACCAATGCGCAAATCCGTCAGTGGGTGAAGGACCCGGTCGCTTATCGCTTTGAATATGCCGATGGCCTGAAGGGAACCATGCTGATGATGAACGGCCTTATCAGTGACATCACCGTGGCCGCTCGCCTGAAGGATCAGCCAGAGCCATTCTCGACCCTGTTCTATTTGCCCGAGGTGCCCAACGTCACCTACTCCGCCTCGCTAATGGCCAAGGCCGAAGAGACCTTCCTCACGGGCAAGGCCCCCTGCCCTATCGAGCGTACTTTGCTGACCAGTGGCCTCGTTGCGGCCGGCACCCGTTCGCTTGGCACAGGCCAACAGAAGATCGAAACCCCACACCTGGCGGTGAAGTACAAAGCCCCGAAGGAATCAACCTTCATTCGCGACTAGCCTTCGCAACCTGATAGCATTGCGGGGAACCGATCTTCAAAGAATACTTGCTTCGCGCGCCTGGCGGGTGTAGCCTGACAAGCCTCACCTTCTCCCGCATGCTATCGGAGCCCCACCTATGCGCCACATGCTATTCGGCTTGTTATTGCTTTCGCTGATTGCAAACCCTTCCTCTGCCGCCGAGAAAACCTTTCAGGCAGGCGTGTTTGCAATGGATGTTACGCCGACCGAATTTCCGGTCATCGTCAACGGCAACATGACCGAGGTCCTGGCCGACAAAATCAACGATCCGCTGCATGCACGCTGCTTTGTGCTGGACGATGGCAAGGTTCGTATTGCCTTGGCCGTTGTCGATAGCTGTATGATCCCGCGCAACTTGCTGGACGAAGCCAAAGAAATGGCGGAAAAGGCGTCCGGCATCCCAGCAGACCGGATCATGATCTCTTCCACCCACACGCACAGCGCACCAAGTTCGCACGCCTGCTTAGGTAGCGATGCCGATCCAAAGTACATCAAGTTTTTGCCCGGGCAAATCGCCAAAGGAATTGCCGAGGCCAACAAGCGATTGCAGCCTGCCCGGATTGGCTGGGGAATGGGGCGTGACGAAAAGAACGTCGCTTGCCGGCACTGGGTGATGAAGCCAGGGATTGCTCCTACCAATCGTTTTGGCGGCACGAAAAATGACCTCGTGATGATGCACCCCGGACACAACAACCCCAATGCCATTCGCGCGACAGGAACACCCGATCCAGAAATTCCAGTGATTGCTCTGCAAACACTCGATGGCAAGCCGCTTGGACTGTTTTCGGCCTATTCGTTGCACTATGTCGGGGCACCGGCGATTTCGGCCGACTACTTCGCCATGTTCTGCGACAACATGACCAAGCATTTGGTCAACGACAAAAACACCCAAGCCGCCACCCCCTTCATGGCAGCCCTCGCCAACGCCACCAGCGGCGACAACTGGCTGATGGACTACACCGAGAAGGAACGCCGGATGTACTCCCGCGAGCAAGTCGCCGTCGAAGTAGCGGCTGCTGCGAAGGCCGCCTTTGACAAGATCCAGTACTTTGACTGGGTTCCCCTTTCCATGAAGGAAGAGCGCATCGCATGCAAAGTGCGCATGCCTTCCGCCGAAGAAGTGAAAGAGGCCGAAGAGTTCAGCAAGTCGTTTGCCGGTCGCAAACCCAAGACGCTAGAAGAGATCTACGCTCGCGAGACCCTGTTCCTAAGCAACATGCCTGCCACGCGTGAGCTGAAACTTCAAGCGATCCGCATTGGCGACCTTGGCATTGCGACCATTCCTAATGAAGTGATCTCTAGCACCGGTCTGAACGTGAAGAAGGATAGCCCGCTCAAGACAACTTTCGTTGTCGAGCTCGCTAACGGCTGCGAAGGTTACCTGCTAACCCCGGAGCTGATCGCGATGGGAGGCTACACCGCCTGGCGTGCTCGCACTGCTTGTCTCGAAGGAGAATCCGAGGGGCAGATCCGAGGCACCTTGCAAAAGCTGCTGGCCGCGACGGCCGCCGATCGAGCCGGCGAAGCTCCCCTTCCCACCGCCAAATAATTAGGGCAAGTAATCAGGCCCCATTCACAGGGCCGGACATTGCCCTGCCCAGGCTGTAACGCCCGCCTTGCTTCCTACCACCTATCTGCGAGCAAGGCAGGCATCGAAACAGGGGCTTTCGCTCTTGGAATCCACCTGAAATGGGCTAAGCGCCAACTTTAAAGTAGCGTCTAGGCCCTTTCAGGCTGCTTTGGAATGGGCTTTTGTGCGGCCGTCCCTTATAATTGGGGAACCAGCGAACGCGATTGGGGTTTCTTCAAACGAGGCCCGCTGCGTTCGCTCCCGCCGTACATTGCCCACCTCTCCTGCAATGGCTGGAAGTCCTTCCCGCGTTGTAGCCGATCGGTTTTTTCCACCGCCCTTCAGACGGGTTTGTGATTGCCATGCGTAACTCCGTTTTCACCATGCTGATGCTGGCGCTACTTCTGCCGTTCATCGGTGGAACGTACGTCATCGCTGCAGAAGGTGAAGAGGCTCAGCGACAGTTGACGGGAGAGATCCTTCCTCTGCTGAAGCAGTTCTGTTTTGAATGTCACTCTGGCGAGAAGCCCGAAGGGAGCGTCAACCTGGGCAAGTACTCCTCAACCGACCAGATCCTGATGGATCGCAAGGTGTGGCTCAATGCCGTGGGGAAGATCCAGTCAAAAGAGATGCCTCCCGCTGAACACATGCCGCATCCCACCGATGCGCAGCGCAAACACATTTCGGAGTTCCTGCTCAAGGCCGCGAACAATTTGGATTGCAGCGGCGGTGTTGATCCGGGACGCGTGACGATCCGTCGATTGAATCGTCGCGAGTACCGCAACACGGTTCGCGACCTACTGAGCGTAGACTATCAACCTTCCGAAGAATTTCCAGGCGACGATACGGGCTACGGTTTTGACAACATCGCCGATGTAATCAGCCTGCCTCCGATCTTGCTCGAAAAGTATCTCGCTGCTGCGGAAGCGATCACCGAAAAGGCGATCGATGGCACCGGCGGAAAGATGCCACTGGATGCAACGCTGGTGGGCAAGCAACTGTCGGGCGCTGGCGATGCGATGGGAGACAAAGATCGCATCCTGGCAACCAGCGGCACCTGCTCAACACAAATTGCCGCCCCCGTGGATGGCATGTACGAAATTCGCCTAACGGGCTACGGCCATCAAGCCGGCGAAGATCCCGTCAAGGTGAAGCTTCTTATCGATGACAAAGAGGTAGGATCGCTCGACATCCCCGTCACGCAAAACGAGGCCAAATCGTTTTCCGTCGAGACCGAAGTGCCTGCCGGAAGCCACACGCTGGCCGTCCGATTCATCAACGATTTATGGCTTCCCGATGAGCCCAATCCCGAGCGTCGCGACCGCAATTTGATCGTGCAAAAGCTGCAAATTCGCGGGCCTTTGAGTGGTGAAGGGGTCGGCCTTTCCGAATCGCACAAGCGGATTGTCACCGTTCGCCCCGGGGGCAAAAAGACCCGCCGTGAGGCAACGCGTGAAGTGCTTCGGCCGCTGGCCAGCCGCGCTTTCCGTCGCCCTGTCACCGATGAGGAGCTGGATCGACTGACCAAGGTCGCTGATGCGGCCCGTCGCGATGGCGACACCTACGAACAAAGCTTGCAAGTTGCCACCCAGGCCATCTTGATCTCGCCACACTTCCTGTTTCGGATGGAGCTTGATCCCGTTGGCCAAGAAGGACAGCCACGCAACCTGAATGACTTTGAATTGGCCACGCGGCTTTCCTACTTCCTGTGGAGCAGCATGCCCGATGAAGAGCTTTACAAGTTGGCCGAAGCGGGCAAGCTTCGTGAAGGGGACCAGCTGGAAAAGCAAGTTCGCCGGATGCTTGCCGATCCTAAGTCGCAAGCGCTCATCGAAAACTTTGGCGGCCAATGGCTCGAACTGCGTAGCCTCGATATTCGCACGCCCGACCTGACCCAGTTCAGCGAGTACAACCCCGCTTTGCGAAATGCCATGCGGCGCGAGACGGAGTTGTTCTTGGGCTCAATCATTCGTGAAGATCGTAGCGTCTTTGATTTGCTGTCGGCCGACTTCACCTTTGTGAATGAACCGCTGGCCAAGCTGTACGGAATTGGTGGCGTCACCGGAGAAGAGTTCCAGCGGGTCTCGCTCGCCGGCACACCACGCGGTGGCATCCTCACACAGGCCAGCATGCTGACGATCACCAGCAACCCTAGCCGTACTTCGCCAGTTAAACGTGGCAAGTGGATCCTAGAAAACATTCTCGGAACGCCACCACCACCACCACCGCCGAACGTGCCTGAGCTCAAAGAGAATGAAGCGGCCGTCGTTGGTACCTTGCGCGAAAAGATGGAACAGCACCGGGCCAATCCGATCTGTGCTTCGTGTCATCAACGGATGGACCCTTTGGGATTTGCCCTCGAGAACTTTGACGCCATCGGCCGGTTCCGTGAGCAGGACCATGGCGCTGCAATCGATAATTCCGGCAAGCTCCCCTCCGGGGAAGAGTTCCGGGGGGCCGCAGATCTTCGCAAGATCCTGATTTCTGCCCGTTCTGGCGAATTTTTGCAGTGCTTGAGCGAAAAGCTGCTGACGTACGCCCTCGGGCGAGGATTAGAATACAAGGACCAGTGCTCGGTGGATGCCATCAAGGCAGAAGCGGCAGCACACGACCACAAGTTCACAAGTTTGGTTTTGGGGATTGTCAAAAGCGACCCCTTCCAAAAAGTAGGGGCCAAGCCGCTGGTCAAATAGCGTTGGCTCGCAATCCGGTGAAGTCCCTTTGTCGATGGTGATTGGGTAATTTAAGGATCGAAACCATGCATACGCCCCTTTCTCGCCGCACGGTACTACGTGGACTAGGAACCGCCATCGCCCTGCCTTGGCTCGATGCGATGCTTCCTACTAGCCGTGCCTTTGGCGCCCAAGAGACTGGCAAGCCGCCCGTTCGCATGGCCTTCTGCTACCTTCCCAACGGCATGCACATGCCGGACTGGACGCCTGCTCAAGAAGGGGCCGACTACGAACTTCCTGCGACCATGCAACCCTTGGCCGACTTGAAGGGAAGGATGAACATCCTTTCCGGCTTGGCCTTGGATGGTGCTCGCGCTCATAAGGATGGTGGTGGTGACCATGCTCGCAGCGTGGCCGCGTTTTTGACCGGGGCCCATCCGTTCAAGACCGATGGTGCCAACATCAAGAACGATATCTCGGTCGATCAATTGGCTGCGGAACGTGTTGGCAAGGCAACCCGATTCCCCTCGCTGGAACTTGGCTGCGAACCTAGCGCTACGGCCGGCAATTGTGACTCGGGCTATTCCTGTGCTTACTCGTCCAACATCAGCTGGCGCACGCCAACCAGCCCCGTCGCCAAAGAAGTCAACCCGCGCGTTGTCTTTGATCGTTTGTTCGGCAATGGCGATTCCAGCGAAGAAGGCAAGAGCCAAGCCAAGCGCAATGCTCGCAACAAGAGCGTGCTCGACTTTGCGATGGATGATGCCAAGCGGTTGCAATCGCGTTTGGGCCTTAGCGACCAACGCAAGATGGATGAATACTTGCACGGCGTGCGAGAGATGGAACGTCGCCTGACCAAGACGGACGCTTTGGAACAACCAGAAAGTGGCAACCCACTTTTTGCTCGCCCTGCGGGCGTTCCTGCTGAATATGCCGATCACTTGAAGGTGATGTTCGATCTGATGGTGCTGGCGATTCAGTCCGATTCGACGCGAATCCTAACGTTCATGTACACCAATGATTCCAGCAATCGCAGCTACCCCATGATTGATGTCCGCGAAGGTCACCACGATCTGTCGCACCATGGCCGCAATCAAGAGAAGCAAGCCAAGATCAGCAAGATCAACAAGTACCACATGGAGCAGTTCGCCTACTTCGCCAAGAAGCTGGCCGAAACCAAAGAAGGGGACGGCTACCTTTTGGATAACTGCATGGTCATGTACGGCAGCGGTATCGCCGATGGCGATGCACATGCCCACCATGATCTGCCGCTAGTGATGCTGGGCAGTGCAGGTGGCAAGATCAAGACTGGTCGCCACTTGAAGTATGCGAAGGATACGCCGCTGACCAACCTCTACTGCTCCATGCTCAGCAACATGGGCGTTCAAGTCGACAAGTTCGGTGACAGCACCGGCCACCTCGAAGGGCTTTCCGGGTAATCCCTTTTTGCCTTTCGGAGTTTTTGCCGTGCAGGACTCTTCCCGTCAACTTTCGGCGTTTGGAAATAGCCAAGCGTCGCTGCTGGGAAGACGCTCCTTCCTTTCGCTGGGGATTGCCGGGCTAGGGAGCGCGGCGCTCGCTTCTTTATTGCAGGCCGAACAATCCACTGGTGCGGCCGCATTCGGTTCTCTGCCGGGACTGCCCCATCACAAGCCTACGGCCAAGCGTGTGATCTTCTTGTGCCAGTCTGGCGCTCCTTCGCAGATGGACTTGTTTGATCACAAGCCCGAGCTGACCGCTCGCCATGGCGAAGAGATGCCCGAGTCGGTTCGGATGGGACAGCGTCTCACCACGATGACTTCGGACCAATCCAGCAAGCCCCTTTATCGCTCCCCGTTTGCATTTGCTCAGCATGGCAAGTGCGGCGCATGGGTTAGCGAATTGTTGCCGCATACGGCTCAGCATGTGGATGAACTGTGCTTCATCAAGTCGATGCATACTGAGGCGATCAATCATGATCCCGCGATGACGTTCCTGCAAACCGGCATTGAGCAACCGGGACGCGCCAGCATGGGTTCCTGGGTAACGTACGGCCTGGGAAGTCTCAACCAGAACCTGCCGGCGTTCATCGTTTTGACAAGCGGTGGACAACCGGGCGACCAACCCCTTTATGGTCGGCTGTGGGGATCAGGGTTTTTGCCTCCAGCCCATCAAGGCGTTCGACTGGCCCTTTCCGAAGGGGGCATCCTCTATTTGAAGAATCCCGAAGGGGTTTCGCGGACGATGCGCCGCCGGATGCTCGATTCCTTGGCCAAGCTCAACGGCCAAGCGCTGAAAGAACAGGCCGATCCCGAGATTGCTGCTCGTATTGCGCAGTATGAATTGGCCTTTGCCATGCAAGCCGAAGTACCTCGCCTGCTTGATACCAAGGAAGAGACCGAAGCGACCCTTACCAGCTATGGAGAAGATGTTCGCAAGCCCGGAACGTATGCGGCCAACTGTTTGCTCGCTCGGCGGATGGCGGAGCGAGGCGTTCGCTTCATTCAGCTGTACCATCGTGACTGGGACCATCACAAAGGTCTTTCCACAAAGCTCAAGCAGCGCTGCCAAGAGACCGATCAGCCAACAGCCGCCCTGCTTGCCGATTTGAAGCAGCGTGGACTGCTGGAAGATACGCTGGTGATTTGGGCGGGAGAATTTGGGCGCACTTGTTTCTCGCAAGGGGAACCCGACGATGCGACCTTTGGCCGCGACCATCACCCCCGCTGCTTTACCATTTGGATGGCGGGGGGTGGCGTGAAACAGGGGCTCACCTTCGGCCAAACGGACGAGTTTTCTTACAATGTGGCCAGCGATCCGGTCCATGTGCACGATTTGCAAGCGACGATCCTGCACCTTTTGGGGATCAACCATTTGAAGCTCACCTACCGCAGCCAAGGGCGAGACTTTCGCCTGACCGATATCGCGGGCGAAGTGGTGAAGCAGGTGGTGGCCTAATCGCGCCGCCCCGTTCATGCGTTAGAATATTTCCTTTCCTGCTGCCGCTTACGGCGCAGCGTATAACCAATCGACTTCGACCTCCTTTTGAGACTCTCTGCGATGAAACTGCAAGGCAAGACGGCACTGGTAACCGGCGGTGGTACAGGAATTGGACTTGGCATCGCGCTGGCGCTGGCCGCGGAAGGTTGCCGCGTTGCGATTTGCGGCCGTCGTGAAGAACCGCTGAAAGAAGCTTGCGACAACTACAAGGGGACGCCCCCTCTGACGTACTTTGTCTGTGACGTCGCTGATCGCCCTCGCGTGGCAGAGATGTTTGAATGGCAGAAGAAGACGCTCGGGCCGCTCGATATCTTGGTGAACTCCGCCGGGCTCAACATCAAGAACCGCACGTTCGGCGCGATGACGCCCGAGCAGTGGGACCATGTGATGGCCGTCAACAACACCGGCGTTTACAACTGCTGGTACTATGGCTTGCCGCAAATGCGTGAACGCAAAGAAGGTCTGGTCATCAATATCTCTTCGGTCTCAGGCAAGCGTGCCGCACCGCTGGGAGGCGTGGCCTACAATGCGTCGAAGTTCGCCGTCACCGGCCTCGGACTTTCCACCGCGTGCGAAGAGAGCTGCAACGGCATCCGCATCACCAACATTTATCCGGGCGAAGTGAACACACCCATTTTGGAACATCGTCCCGCCCCCGTCTCGGACGAGCGGAAGGCCAAGATGCTGCTGCCCGAAGATCTAGGTGCTATGGCGGTTGCCATTGCTCTACTCCCCGCACGTGCTCACGTGGCAGAATTGGTGATCAAGCCTTCCAACGCCGATTACTTCTAGTCGGTTCGGGCTGGAACTTCACGAGAGATCGTCGCTTTATGCCACACCAGATTCTGGGTGGCACCTTCTAAACGATTGCTTCCACAACCAAGCGATGATGATCCGCACCAATCACGCGGACGGTTGTTCCCTTGGTGATGAAATCGCCGTCTGCAGTGGCGTCGTAAACCTCGGAGCCGATCTTTACACTTCCCAGCGGACGAAGCGGCGTTTGGGCAACCCCTTGTTTGCCAACCAGGTCTGCCAGAGGCGAAGCCGCTTGCTCCGTGGCCGTGCTGGCTTTCATGGCGCTAGCATTCGTACTGGTTGCCGTGGCAGCTTCCGGCTTGAGGACCAAGTGCCCCAGCAGCGGAATCGACCCCAAGAAGTAGGCGGCTACGCCGATGCCAACCATCGCCAACACCATCGCGCCAACCGCCATGCCTAGGGTTTCGCCCGTGGCAGAAAGTTCTTGCGACGTTTGCGGAATCACATACGCTTGGCAAGCCAGCACAATCGAAGCGACAAGCAGCACAATGCCAGAAACGCCGGCGATTCCAAATCCTGGCAATACAAACAGCTCTGCCGCCAACAATGCCAGCCCGGCAGCAAACAGAACTACTTCTAGCCAGCCCGAAGTTCCCGCCATGAACCGGCTGACAAAGAACAGCCCAAAACAAAGCAGCCCCAGCATTCCGCCAATGCAGGTACCGGGGGCAATCGCCTCATAGCCGATTCCTAAAATGCCCAGCAGCAAAAGCAGCAGGGTCACCCACCATAGCCGCAGCATGTCGAACGAAATATCGATCCACGTTTTTTCCAGCACACGCCAAGCTTCCTTAGGTGCATAGCGCAACTGGCACGCTTCCAGCGACGGGGCCGTTGCCTGAGCAAGGCTAATCTCTACCGCCCGCTTGCCCGAGACGGTTAAAAATCGACCCTTCTGTGACTCAATAACCAGCTCACGCTCGGTCCAATTCTCGGCATCGGCGGCGGTCTCTAATTCTTTGGCCGTTTTGTATTCGATCTTGCCGGTCTCTTTGTGCTTACAGCGAAAGACTTCCATATCTTTGTCGACCATCGCTTCGACCAGTGCGGCCGGACGCCCCTTCGCATCGGCCAAAGTTCGCAACTGCTGGATCAAGATGCTGGAATACTTTGCCTCGGCATACTTGAACATGAAGTCGCTATCCAAAAAGATCACCCCCACATCCCCTAGGCTGGCTTCCGGGTGCATCACGATGTCGTCGCAAGCCAGCGAAAGATAAGTGCCGCCGCTGACCGCTTGTTTTCGGATGTAGACGACCGTCTTGTCGACTGGCAACTTGCGAAGTGTTTCGGCTAAGTGCTCGCTAATGTCGACACGGCCCCCAGGGCTTTCAAGATCGAGCAAGATCAGGTCGGCCTTCATCCGCTTGGCCGCATCGAGCTTGCGAATGAGATAGTGCTCGAAGTCGCGATCAATTTCTCCCGCCAAACGGATCATCACCGGTCGCTGATAGGCCTTATCCGGCGGTTTGGCGTCTGCTGCTGGCTTAGTCGGTTCAGGCGGCGCATCTTGGGCAGCCAAAGCCCGAGCGCAAAAGCTGCTAACAAGCAGCAGGCTGCAAAGCCAAAGTGTGCGGCCCCATGGCAGGTATTGAAAGCTACGATTCACCGGACAAGCTCCCCAGAAGGTTCCAATCCGTTGGTCGAGATTCGTGAAAGCTACTTAGCAGGTTCGGCAGCGGCTTCCGCAGGCTTCTCGGTTGCAGCAGGCTCTGCTGCTTTTTCGGGAGCCTTTTCGGCGGGCACTTCGGCCGACTTTTCAGCGGCAGGTGCGGCCGATTTCTCCGCTTCCTTTTCCGCAGCCTTCTCGGCGGGCTTTTCCTTGGCCCCTTCCGCAGGTGCCGAGCCGCTATTACGCAGCTCCTTGGCGATGGTCAGCGCAATCTCTTTTTCCAAACCTGGCTTGTAGCCGGTCCACAAACCTTGGATCGTGCCCGTGCGATCGATCAGCACCGTCGTTGGATAGCCGAAGCCTTCCATCGATGCCGATTCCGCGAGGAACGTTTTGCTCTTGTGCCAAGGATCGCAGTAGGTCGGGAACGTGGCCCCTTGGGACTTCAAAAACTCGGTGGTGGCTTCAGTGATCTCGGTTTCATCGCCGGGCTCAGGATTGTTGCTGGTGGAGACCGACACAAACTGAAAGTCTTTATCGGCTTCGAAGTCTTTTGCAATCTCTACCAGGTGTGGAAACTCCACGCGGCATGGTGGGCACCAAAAGCCCCAGTAGTTGATCAGCGTGACCTTCCCCTTGAGCTCTGCCATCCCGATTGGCTTGGCTTCGCCTGTGAGCGGGCTGAGCTGAATATCTTTGAGCATCTTGCCCACGGCCTGCGATTGCTGCGCAGAATCGGTTTGTTCTTCCTTGTTGGGAAACAGGAAATACTTCATCCCAAAGAACATGACCGCAAACATGATCATGATCATCAGGGTGCCGCCAGAATTGGGGGCAGATTCTTCCGAAGTCTTTTTCGCCATGGGGATCAGCAATGCTCGCAAGATAAAAACAAATAGGCCCAAGCCACACAAACCGCTTCCAATTATAGCTGCCGGCTCCGTCGATGGGGATGTTCCGCCAGGAACTCCTGCAGGAATGGCGGCTCGAATTGCCTGATCGGCACAAACTATTGACGGCTGCCGTTGTCGGTACGGACGCTGGTCCCCAGGATTTTCACATGGGAAGAAGGGCCATCAGGACCCATGGCCGGCTTGCCCCCTTCGGCCACTTCGCCCTCCAAAGTGTCGTGCGTCGCACCGCCGCCCCAGCCCTGTTCGCTGCTGCTAGAAAACCCAAAAGGACCATTGGGGCCAAACCCGCTGACCACGGTTTGAAACTTGAAATTCCGGGCAAAATAGTCCTTGAGGTACCTGGCTCCCCAGCGCCGGACGGCCGGGATTAGCAGCAAGATTCCGGCCACATCGGTCAACACGCCTGGGGTCAACAGGAGCAGTCCCGAGACCAGCAGCACGAGCCCTTCGCTGACCCCTTGTGCTGGCAAACGCTGATGGGCCAAGTCCCCCTGAACCTGCTGCCAAGCTTTGACCCCCGCGCGACGCAGCATGGCGGCCCCGATCAGGCCTGTCACCAAGACGAGGCCGACGGAGACCCACACGCTGGTGTATTTCCCGAGCAAAACCAACAGCGCCAGCTCGATCAGTGGCACGATGGTGAAGATCAGAAATAGGGTTCTCAATCGCATGGAACAAACTCTTCTAACGAGGGACTTGCCAAGCTTGGGAGCCAACGTCCCCCCTGCAGTATGTCGCGGACGGGCCTGAAATGCCAAGCAAAATTGTCGGCCTATCGCTTTAATCCCTGTCCCCGCATCGGTACACTAGGGGGGTCCTACTCGGCCGAAGATCGCTAAGACAGCGTGCCGCGGCCTGTGAACATTTCTCGATTCTTCGCTACCCCTGCCTGCGAGTCAAGGATTCATGAACTCTCTACGCACCAAACTCTCCATCATGATGTTTTTGGAGTTCTTCATCTGGGGAGCCTGGCTGCCGCTGATCTTTGGTTATTTGGAAGCGCTGAAGTTCACTCCCGGCGAACAAGGCTGGATTCTGAATGCCTTTGCAATCTCGTCGCTGGTTGGCATGTTCTTTAGCAACCAGTTTGCCGATCGCTACTTTGCCGCAGAGAAGTTTTTGGCCGTCAGCCATTTGATCGGTGGCCTAGCAATTATTGGCTTGGCTTTCACCGACCAGTTGATTGCTGGCCTAGCGACTATTGGCTTGTCTTCCATCAATAAGTTCTGGCCCTTCTTCATATTGATGCTGGTTCACTCGCTGTTTTATGTGCCAACCATTTCGATCACCAACTCGATTGCCTTCGCCAGCATGAAGGACGCACAAAACGAGTTCGCGCTCGTTCGTCGCTGGGGGACGATTGGCTGGATCGCTGCCAGTTGGCCCTTCATCTTTTTGCTTGCCGACTGGGCAAATATTCCTGCGATGGGCGAAGTCGGTTTTGTCGATTGGCTCGGCAAGGTTTTCGGAACGCCTCTGACTGGAGAGGCGAAAAATAAAGGCGTTGCATTGGCCTTCATCGTTTCGGGTGTAGCTTCGCTGTTGCTGGCTGCGTTTAGCCTTTTGCTCCCTCACACACCTCCTAAGAAGCAAAACGGTGGCGAGTCGTTTGCACTTTTAGAATCGCTCAAGCTGCTAAAAACCCCGTTCATCATGATCCTGTTCTTCGTGACGTTCCTCGATGCGATGGTCCATCAGTGCTACTTCATCTTTACCGACAGCTTCTTGCAGTCGATCAAGGTTCCCGGCAACTGGTCGCCCGCCATTATGAGCATCGGCCAAATCGCGGAAATCGTCACCATGACCATCTTGGGTGTGACGCTATCCAAGCTCGGCTGGCGCACGACGATGATCTTGGGCATTTTGGGTCACGTGGTTCGCTTTGGTCTGTTTGCTTTGGTACCGATTCCAGCCGTGGCAATCACCGTCAATATTTTGCACGGCGTTTGCTACGCGTTCTTCTTTGCCACGCTGTACATCTTCATCGATGAATACTTCCCCAAGGATGCTCGTACTAGCTCGCAAGGCTTGTTCAATTTGCTCGTGCTGGGCGTTGGACCGTTCGTGGGAAATATCTTTGGCCCTTGGCTCAAAAGCCAATTTTTTATTGAAGTAACAAATGCTGCCGGTGAAGTGACGAAAAGCACCGATTACAAGATGGTCTTTTTGACCCTTTCGGGCATTGGCCTCGTCGCGGCTATCTTACTCGGCCTCTTCTTCCATCCTCCTAAGATCAAGGTGCCAGAAGGTGCAGGACACTAAGCTTTCGCTGCGTCCAATTTCTTTCCCCCTTCGCTGCTTGCGACGGGGGTTTGTCGGGCTATTGATCGCGCTACTGGTTTTCGTCGCCAGCAGCGATGCGGCCGACAATCCGTTGGCGGGCAAGCGTCCCAACATCATCTTCATTCTGACGGATGATCAGGGCTATGGCGATGTCTCCGCCCATGGCAACCCGGTTCTGAAAACGCCGGAGCTTGACAAGCTGCATGCGGCCTCGCGGCGCTTTACTGACTTTCGCGTTAGCCCGACCTGCGCTCCCACGCGCTGCTCGCTGATGACCGGCAAGCACGAGTTTCGCAGCGGCGTTACCCATACGATTTTTGAACGCGAACGGATGAGCCTGAAGGCGACGACGTTTGTCGAGCTTTTGCAAAAGTCAGGCTATCACACCGGCATCTTTGGCAAGTGGCATTTGGGAGATGAGCCCGAACGCTGGCCCAGCAAGCGCGGCTTTGACGAGATGTTCATTCACGGTGCAGGAGGCATCGGGCAAAAGTTCCCCGGCACCTGTGCCGACGCGCCGAACAACTCTTACTTTGATCCTTGGATTTTGCATAACGGCACGTTTGAAAAGACTAGCGGCTATTGCACCGACGTCTTCTTTGGCCAAGCGCTCAAGTGGATCGAGCAGCAGAAACAAAACAAAGAGCCGTTCCTCGCTTGGATCTCGACTAATGCGCCGCACGATCCGCTCAACTGCCCGCCGGAATGGGTCGCCCCTTACGAAGGGAAGGTCCCGCCAAACATCGCCAAGTTCTTTGGGATGATCGCCAACATCGACCACAACCTTGGCATTTTGCGCGGCAAGTTGCACGAATGGGGAATCGAAAATAATACGCTGCTCGTTTTCATGAACGACAACGGCACCGCGACGGGCGATCCAATCTTCAATGCCGGCATGGCAGGCAAAAAAGTGACGGCCGACAACGGCGGCACGCGAGCCATTTCGTTTTGGCATTGGCCAAACGGCATTAAGCCCGGCGACTGCGACAAGCTGACTGCTCACCTGGATGTCTTTCCTACGATGCTAGAATTGGCAGGCGTTTCGATCCCTGAAAACCTGCAAGGAAAGCTCGACGGCTTTAGCCTGGTGCCGCTGCTGGCCGATCCGAATGGCAAGTGGCATGAGGACCGCATCCTGTTCACGCATGTTGGCCGTTGGAAAGAAGGAAAGCCGCCGGTCAAGCTGGGCGTCTGCTCCGTCAGGCAGCGTGAACTGCTGGCGGTGCATCGGCCCAAGGGCTGGGAGCTTTACGATCTGAAAAAGGACCCCAGCGAGAAGACAAATCTTGCGGCCGAAAAACCTGAGGCCCTAGCGAGCATGATCAAGGCGTTTTACGGCTGGTGGGAAGAAGTTCTCCCCTGTCTGGAAAATGAGGACGCCATCCATACTGCGCCGGCGATCTCTCCCTATCATGCACTTTTCGAAAAACAGCAAGCCGGAAAATAAAGGATTTTTGGGCCGTTCTTCCTTGGGTGAAAGTCGGTCTGCAAGGGATTATAGGGCCCAGTCTACGATCCCCAGGAAGGGCCCTGGCGTCGCATTGGCCGCACGCAACGCCCCCAGGACGACCAAGGAGTCACCCCGACGATTTTGGCCTGTTTTAGGTCAATACGGCAGGCCCTTTCCCTAAACGGTTTTAGTAAATGTCGTTTTATTACTAAATACTTTTATAAATATTTTGCGGCAGTTGTGACCTAACGTGTCACTTGGCGGTTGTAGATGCAGGGGCCGTTTATTGAAGCCCTGCCTGAAGGAATGCTCGCATGACATCGCCGCCAAATAATCGCAAGATGGTTTTTCTTTCTGCGCAGTCGCGCGGACTGGCGATGCTGAACTGGGTGGTCGATCCTGAGCTGGTTCGGCCCTATGTCCCGCGCGGCGTCGAGCTCGACTTTCATGAGGGAAAGACCTACGTCAGCCTGGTTGGGTTTTTGTTTCTTGACACCTACCTGCTAGGTCTGCCGATTCCTTGGCACCGAAACTTTGAAGAGGTGAATTTGCGGATCTATGTGCGGCGGGAAGTCGATGGCGAAGTTCGGCGAGGAGTCTCGTTCATTCGCGAGATTGTTCCACGCTGGGCCATCGCGACGGTCGCCCGCTGGGCTTACAACGAGCCCTATGTTTCGCGAAGCATGCGGCATACGCTAACGCAGTACGACCCGCGAAAATCCACCTATGAAGAATCGCCTCAGGTCCGTTATGAATGGCGCGATCAAGCCGATTGGCTAGGCATGGATCTAAAAGCAGCGGGTCCACGGCAACCGTTGGTGGCGGGATCGCATCCAGAATTCATTGCCGAACATTACTGGGGATATTGTCCGCAGCGAAACGGCGGCACGGTCGAGTACCAAGTGGAACACCCGGCCTGGAACGTTTGGCAAGCGAAAGAGGCGAACGTTGTTGGTGATGTGGCTCGCTTTTATCCACCCGAGTTTGCGTCGCTACTGCGGCAAAAGCCTGACACCGCCTTTTTGGCGGATGGTTCGGCGGTGAAAGTGTTTAAGCCCACGCGAATTAGCTAAGCTTGCTTCCAGCAGACAAATTGCTGGTTGGTGGTCGATGCCATCGCCGTGAGAACCGACTCATTATCAAAGCCCGGCAGTTGCTGAAGTCGAATCAGCAATCGTTCCATGCCATCGGCATCGCTGGGAACGACGCAGCCAGAATTGCCCGCTTCGAAGACCCAAAAGACGTCGTTCACCGCAGGGCCATCTTCGGTGGTCATGATCATAATCATTTGCAGGTCGGCCCACTTCACCGTTTCGACCAAGCCGCTGGGACGCCGGCAAGTGATTACTTCCTCATCGAAGGTGACGGTCGGCCGAACAACGCCCGAGCCCCCTTTGCCGAAGATTTCCATCCATTCCATGATCGGGCCTGCTGGAGACTTTCTAGGCGAACCCATTTAGCGAGCTAAGGTCATAACAAAATAATCGCCCAGGGGATCGCTGCCCCGCTCGGCAATCATCCAGCCCATGGCCGTATAAAATTCTATCGCCTTAGTGTTTTGGATTAGGCATTTGAGCCGAACCGGCCGGCCGATATCTCGAACGCAGGCCCGCAGCAGTGCCGAACCAATCCCTTTCCGCAAATGTTGTGGATCGACGAAGAGGTTATGCAGGAAGTTATCGGTCTTCCACACCGAGCCAAAGCCGACGATCTGGCCGAGTATCTCTGCCACATAGATCACCTCGCCCACTGTTGCTTCATCAAAATCGACGAGCTGAAACGTGGCAGGATCGATCCAAGGAAAGGCGGCACGACGCGCTAGAAGGAAAAGCTCTTGTAGCGCGACGCGATCCGTTTCAGCAAACAATCGAATCTGGAGAGGAGCCTGCATACCGACGAGACTAACGCGCCGGCGCACCCAAGGAAAGATGCGGCCGGCACTTCGGTAAATCGGGATTGGCGAAGGGCCTAAACGTCCAAGTTGCGAACGTCGAGAGCGTGCTTCTCGATGAATTCGCGGCGAGGTTCGACCTTTTCACCCATCAAAACGCGGAACATGTCGTCAGCGGCACCGGCGTCACGCATGCTGACCTGGACGAGCGTACGATTTTCCGGATCGAGCGTCGTTTCGCGAAGCTCTTCCGGGTTCATTTCGCCCAGACCCTTAAAGCGAGTGACCGTTAGCCCCTTTTCGCCCGCTTTACGAATAGCGTGTACCAGGCCACGCAGGTCTTCCAGAGGGATTTCGTTTTCACCCCGTCGCAGGATAAAGCGAGAACCTTCAAGGCCGGTACGCTCTTGCGGAATTAGCATCTGCAGGTCGTAGCCGAACTTGTTCTTCAAATCGGCCAGGCCGGCGTTGATCGTACGAACTTCGTGAAGCTCGACCACGTGCAATTGTGGGCCGGTCTTTTCGAACGTGTTGTCGGCCGCCTCAGAAGCAGCCACCTTTTCATTGTTGTTGTCGCTTACCGAAAGCTCTTTACCGGTAGTCGCCTCTTCTTTGGAAACAAACGTATCGAGTTCCGCACGGGTGGTGAACCAATAATCGTTACGCCCCAAAAAGACGTGGAAGATCGGCAAACGGCCTTCGCTGTCGCGACGTTCCGCATGAGCCCGCAGGCTGACACCACGACGTTCCAAAGCAATCAATGCTTCTTCGGTGGTTGCCAAAATGTTCGAGAGCGTAGCCATCTGTTCGCCATCGATGAGCTTGCCATCACCGACGTCGAGCTGCGAATCACCCAGACCCTTGTCGAGCAATTGTTGCTTGAGCTCTTCATCGGTTTGAACGTAGTAGGTTTCCTTCTTTCCTTTGACGCGGAAGAGAGGAGGTTGTGCAACAAAGACGTGACCGCGTGCAACGAGCTCATACATTTGGCGATAGAAGAAGCACAATAGCAACGTGCGAATGTGCGAACCATCGACGTCGGCATCGGTCATGATGATGATCTTGTTGTATCGGAGCTTGGAGAGGTCTTGGTCGGTCCCCACTCCGGCGCCAATTGCTTGGATCATCGCTTGCACTTCTTCATTGGCAAGCACTTTGTCTTCACGCGACTTGTACGCATTGATGATCTTACCGCGAAGGGGCAAGATCGCTTGGAATTCTCGCAGACGGCCACCTTCGGCGCTACCACCGGCCGAATCACCTTCGACCAGGTAGAGTTCGTTACGATCGCGATCATTGCCGATGCAGTCCCGCAGCTTGACCGGCAAACCGCCGCCACGCAGGGCCTTCTTGTTGCGAAGCATTTCCTTCGCTTTACGAGCGGCTTCCCGAGCTTCAGCAGCCAAAATGCCCTTCTTGACGATTGCCTTGGCCGTCTTGGGATTTTCTTCCAGGAACTTGCTGAGGAATTCGCCCAAGGCGGCGTTGATGATTCCTTCGACCTCTGCATTGTTGAGGCGATTTTTTGTTTGCGATTGGAACTGAGGTTCGGGCACACGAACGGAGACAATCGCGGTTAGCCCTTCACGCAGATCTTCACCCGTGGGGATCAGATCGCGGAACATCTCTTCCTTTTTGCCATAGTTGTTTAGCGTACGGGTGAGTGCCGTACGGAAACCGATCACGTGCGTACCACCATCCAGCGTATGGATGTTATTGACGTAGGACTGCAGGTTTTCGGTGTATTCGTTGGCGTATTGGAAGGCGACTTCAAACGCGACCCCTTCACTTTCACCGCGAGCGTAAACGACGTCGGCATGCAGCGATTCGCTGGCACGATTGAGATGCTCAATAAATTCGACGATGCCACGTTGGAAGTAGAATTCTTCGGACTGGTTGGTCCGTTCATCGCTGAACTTGATTCGTACGCCGCTGTTAAGGAACGCCAACTCACGCAGACGTTTTTGCAAACGGTCGTAGACGAATTTGGTCGTCACGGTGAAGAGCGTTGCATCAGGCTTGAAAGTGACCTTGGTGCCACGCTTGGTCGTGCTGCCCACACGACGCAGTGCGCCGGTAGGAACGCCACGCTCGTAATCTTGTGCGTACATGCTGCCATTACGACAGACTTGTACTTCACACCATTGCGACAGGAAGTTCACCGCCTTGAGACCGATGCCGTGCAAACCGCCGGAGGTTTTATAGCTTTGCTTATCGAACTTGCCGCCTGCTTTGAGGTTGGTCATCGCCACTTCGAGAGCGGTGATTTCGCGGCCGAGTTTGGCGGATTCTTCTTCGTGACGGTCGGTAGGAATACCACGACCATCGTCTTCAACACTGACGGAGCCGTCATTGTTGATGGTGACGACTACCATCTTGGCAAAGTTGGCCATCACTTCGTCAATGGAATTATTGACGAGTTCGTAGACGAGATGATGCAAACCATCTTCGCTGGTATCGCCGATGTACATACCAGGACGTAGACGAACGTGCTCGACATCCGTTAGATGCTGAATCTTATTGCTGTCATAATCGTCTGCCTGCATATCAGGATTGCCAGCGGAAGATCCGGATTCATCGTTCATGCTCATCTACCTTTTCGCAAAAGATCCATAGCGCGAAACCAACACCAAAACCTCAATGTTTTGGCACTGTCTATCGTTCTGCTAACTGAGATTTTCAATCAAGTACCGCAACGCGGAACTTCATGTCCTTGATTTTTTGGTCGGGACATTTGGCGATCATCCGCCGAAGAAGCTCTCCCTTGTGGAAGGTCATCTCTTGCAGCACCAAACTATCCCGCACAAACACTTCGAGTACGCCTCGCTTCACCTTCCCACAACGGGAATGCGCGGCCAACCCTTCTGCCGACTCCATCCACGCTTGCTCAAGAATGCCTTGGGATTGCACATGGGCATATCCCTTTCTTGCAAGCAACTGACTGAGGATATTTGCCAACGGTGTCGACCCCTTCACACGAACGCGTCTGCGGTCAAAGTCTTGACGCAGGTTGCGCTCATCCAGAGCAGCGTACCGCCGAGCTTCCTCCTCATTCATTGGGGCAAATTCCTTCCTGCCAACAAATGCCGACTAACGATCACGCGTTAGTGGCATGACAACGTAGCCATAAGCCTTATCACTGGCATAAAAGACTGCGGCAGATTCCGCATTCTCAATTTCCAGCGTGATGTTCTCTTCAGGGCTTAAGACCTTCAAAAAGTCCGTGACAAATCGATGATCCAGCGTGACGGCAATCGTCTCACCGGTGTAAGCGATTGGCATTTCAATCCGCGACTGGCCCACGTCTGCCGTGGTGGCCGTTAGCTTGAGCGTCCCTTCGCCAAAGGAGAAATCGATCCCCCGGCTCTCTTGGCTGGTTACGACGGCTGCCTGGCGAATGGCGGCATGCAGCGGACCGACCGTCATTTCAATTTGGGCCGCATTGTGCCGCTGCGGGAAGACATCGCGCCAACGTGGGAAGCGACCTTCGACCAAGCGGGAGTAAAACATTGCCCGATCGGTACGGATGAGGCAATCGTTACCACGTGCGGCCAAGTGAACCACGCCGTCCGCTTCGGAAATGGCCCGAGCGATCAAACGGACCGAAGGGGTGCGGATGATCGTCATCGAATCGCCCGACTTATGTCCGCCAACCGATTCTGCAGGGCCTTCCATCTTGGACAGACGACGACCATCGGTGCCGACTGCCACTATCTTGCTCGCGTCGAGCTCTACAAGGACGCCTCCGAGGGCGTAGCGGCTGCTTTCCATGTCAGTAGCGAACTCCGTCCGGAGGATAATCTCGCGGAACAGGGCGGCCGTAATGACGTGGTACTTCTTTTCTTCGAAGACGGGGATATCCGGGAATTCGTTGACATCCTGGGAAGGGAGCTTCACTTCGCTCCGATCGCCAGAAACGACGGTTCCCTTGGCGGTGGTTTCGATGTTGAGCTTTTCGTCGCGGCTTTCACGCAGGATGGCGGTAAAGCTGGTCACCGGCAGGAGCACGCTCCCTTCGACTTCGACCTCTACACCTTCAACCCGAACCCGGACCCCCACTTCCATATCGGTGGCCACCATCGTGGCGGAATCTTTACGAACATCCAGGCGGACGTTTTGCAGGATCGCCTTAGGGCTTCGGCTAGGGGCGAACATCGCGGCGGTATGGAACGCAGCTTGGAGCTTCTCACGGTCACATTGAATTTTCATCGAGGATTGCTTTCTGACGAATGTCTGGCATGCCTCTCTGGCTGCCGCTCATGAATTAAGATAAGTAATGTTTATTTGTTAGTAGTAGGAATGCTCGGGCATGTTTTGTCGATAAGTGCGAAGACCGCCAAAGCAAGTTGTTGCTGGCGAAACACTTGGGACAATAAACGCCAAGAAATAGGGCGTTGAAAACCTGTCAGCGAAGTGACGGTTGGGTGTCGATACGACGTTGATAACTTGCACTTCCTTGTGAAGCTTTCAGCGGGATTGTTGATTGCTGTTGGTAGGACCGCTGACATGCAGCAAGATCCGACAGCTTTTCCACCGCGCCAAAGGAATTTGACCCTTTGGCATGCGTAAGCTGCGATGACTAGGCAAGTATGACACACAAATAGGACAAAGCCAGCTGCGTAAAAAATAATGGCAGCCTTTGAATCTCGAAGTTCAAGGGAGTGGATCACGAGACACCCCCACTGGGGACCTGCTGAGTGGCAAGTTGTAAAGAAAGTTCTTCACAAACATGCCGCAGGGCAGAATCTTGTTCGAGGACTCCTTCGGTCTTTCGGCAGGCGTGCAGCACAGTGCTGTGATCGCGTGACGAGAAGAAGTCGCCGATGTCGTTGTAGCTGCAACCGGTGAGTTGGCGGCACAGGACCATGGCGATACCACGGGCATGCACAAGATGCTGCCGACGGGATTGGCCTTTGAGGTCAGCCATGGTGACATGGAAGTGACGAGCGACGGCCATGACGATGTGTCGCATGGTGAGTCGCTTCTCGCCCTTTTCGCTGGTCAGCAGTTGGCCTAGCAGACGTTCATCGGCGGGACGGTTTTCTAATTGAGCTTGTGCGACGAGCTGTGTGATCGCTTGGCGGATTTGTGGCACGGTGATGAGCCGCGAACCACGCTTGGCATCATCCGAAACCAAACGGGACATCAGTTCTGGCGAGACGACGAGCCCTTGGCGATCAGCCATGTCTTGTACGAGCTGAGCCCGAGCCTCGGCCGCAGGGGGCTGTAGCCCAAAGGCAAGTCCGCCGAGCAGTCGGCTGGCAAGCATGGGCAGTAGCCCGCGAACTTGTGAAGGGGTTTGACGCAGCGTCACCAAAAAGAGGCAATTGTCCGACTGCCAATGATCAAGCAGATGAATCAGCTCACGCTGGACGGGATGTTTTGCCGCAATGCGTTGCAGATCATCAATGGCCAGCAATCGCAAGCGGCGATGGCGATTGCGCCAATCTTCTACGGCATCGACATCAACCGCGTTGGCATACGAACGGGCGAAGTCTGCGGCACAGGTATGCAAACAATCGCCAGCGGCGAGATCTTGATGAGCGGCTTGATACTCTCGAACGAGTAGCCCCAAGAGGAGCGACTTGCCAATACCGGTGGGACCCCAAATGGTGATCGGGGAGTAGCGTGGCGGATTTTCAGCCACTGCTTGGGCCACCGTGAGGACCAACTGATTTTCGGGACCGGCGACAAAGCGTTCATCGGGGCGATCGCTGGCAAGTTCTCGCTGGGTGACGGAGCTATTGGTGGCGGATGACAACCGCGGATCACGCTTGAGATTGGCGCGGGGTTCCCCTCCACTCCAACCCACCGATAAGCCGGAGGCTGAGTGCTTGGATAATTCCAAAGGAAGAGAAAACAGACCGCTGACCACGATTGGTCCCATGCGAAAAGGGAGGCTCGGAGAGCTCGGGAAAAAGTCGGTTTTGGAGGGGCCGAAAGAAGCCGCCAAAACCCACGAATTCAACCCCGAAATTCTACCCAATTTTGGGTCCATTTGCGAGGTGAAAGTTCCCTGTTTTACCGATTATTTCGGCTCCGGATTTCGTGTACGCAGCGTAGGATTTTCGCGGCAGATTCCGCGATTTCTTCGGCAGTGGTCAGAGCGGACAAACTGAAGCGTAAAGAGCTCTCGACGAGGTCCTTGGAAAGCCCCATCGCCAAGAGGACGGGAGAGGGCTCGCTGCTGCCGCTGGCACAGGCAGTTCCGGTGCTACAGGCGACCCCGGCGAGGTCCAAAGCGAGTAGCAAAGGCTGGCGATCGACACCCGGAAACGCCACGTTGACCGTCGTAGGAAGTCGTGGGGCATTTTTGCCATGGATGACCGCCGAGGGCTCGCCGGCGAGAAGGCGATTTTCGAGGTCATCCCGCAAGGTGAGCATTTGCTGGCGATAGGTGTCGGCATGCTTCAAATAGCGACTTAAAGCCGCGAAAAAACCAACCGCCAAAGGGACGCTTTCTGTGCCCGGGCGGAGGCCAGCTTGCTGAAAACCGCCGATTTGCCGGGGGAGAAGGGAAACGCCGTGCCGTAGGACCAAGCCGCCAATTCCGAGTGGGCCATGGAATTTGTGCGGGGTGAGGGTTAGGGCGCTGACCCCGAGCTGGCCAAAATGGACCGGAATTTTACCCACCGCTTGAACGGCGTCGGTGTGCATCAGAATGCCGGCCGACAAGCAGCGCTTGGCAATCTGCTCGACGGGCTGAATGACGCCGGTCTCACTATTGGCGAGCATCACGCTGACCAAACGGGTCCGAGGTTCGAGCCAAGGCGTGAGAGAATCGACGTCTACTTGGCCACTGGGAAGCGTTGCCAGGTAGCAGACCTCTTCGGAGTCGATTTGCTGGGCGACCTGCAGAATGCTTGGGTGCTCAATGCGTGAGACGACCAAACGGGGGCGATCTTCGGGGCGCTGGGGGCTGGGATGCTCTTTTTGCCAGTTGGACTGAATGCCCAACAGGGCGAGGTTGTTGGCCTCGGTTCCGCCGCTGGTGAAGAGGAGGGTGTCGGCCGTCATGCCAGTGGTCTTGGCACCCAGTAGGGCCAAGATTCCTTCGCGGCACTCTTCTAACTTGCGACGGGCCTTACGCCCGAGGGCATGTTGGCTGGCGGGATTGGCGGTGTAATCCTTCGAGGCAGCGAGCATCGCTTCCGCCACTTCGGGATGAAGTGGCGTAGTGGCGTTAGCGTCGAGATAGATGGGGCCGGACATGGGAAGCAGCCAGCGTGAAAGAAGAACCAGAGGCGGCGAATCTATTTTAGCCTGTGGAGCAAGGCTTGCGGGACAGGCTTGGCGGCGTGGCTAGACGCTGGTGGGGACTTTGGCAAGCTGGCTGACGCGCCAGTCGACAAGTTGGATTTCCACGTTACGACGGCCGCCGAAGTCGTTGATGACGGGTCGGAAGGCGATGTCCAAAGGAGCATTGATTTTGCTGAGCTCTTCGGCATCATCACCGAAGCCAAAGCCGACACCACGCATGGTGGTGCGATGCTGAACGAGTCGCATCGAAAGGTGGCGTTCGCCGCCGCCGATTCGTTTAGGTGGTTCGCTGAGCTGAACTCCGGTGGCACAAAGGACGGGACGGAGGTTCCCCATGCCAAACGGGGCGAGCTGCTCGATTTGCTGCACTAATTGGGGCGTTAGTTGGCTTAAAGGGCCTTCGGCATCGATCAGCAGTTCGGCCAAGGGAGGACTAGTCGGAATTTCCGAAGCGGCATATTCGCAAAACGCGGCGCGGAAATGTTCGAGACGAGAATCCTCTACTCGCAAGCCGGCGGCGGCGGCGTGACCACCAAAGGTGACGAGGTGCTCGCTGCAAGCGGTGAGGGCGGTATGCAAGTTGAGCCCATTGGCAGTGCGGGCCGAGCCGGTACCAGGCTTGATGCCAAGTTGGTCTTGCGCGATGAGGATGACAGGTCGATTGAATTTTTCGGCCACGCGCCCCGCGACCAGTCCGATGACGCCGGCATGCCAGCCTCGACCTGCCAACACGAGAGCCGAGTCATTCTCGGGATCGAATTCTTCTTTGGCTTGTTTGACGGCAGCGAGCTGGATGCTGCGCTCGAGGCTTTCACGGCTGCTGTTGAGGGCGTGAATGTATTCGGCCAAGGTTTGAGCGCGTTCTTCAGACGTCGTGGTGAGAAGCTCTACGCCGAGTTGGGCTTGGCCAAAGCGCCCGGCCGCATTGAGACGTGGGGCCAAGGTGAACGCGATGTCTTCACTGGAGAGGCGCTCTTTGCTGGCGAGCTTTGTCACCTCAAGCAGTTTGCGGATGCCTAGTGGCGGATGGTTCAAAAGGCTGTTGAGGCCATGTCGAACCAGGATGCGATTTTCGTCGACCAGCGGGACCATGTCGGCGACGGTGCCCATCGCCGCTAGGCCAACCGCAGAGAGCAAAAAATCACGCAGCGCAGGCGTGACCCGGCTGGACTGGCTGGCGCGCTGGCAAATGCCCCAAGCGAGCTTGAAGGCGACGCCGGCTCCGCAGAGGCCGCCGAACGGATAGGCGTTTCCGGGCAAACGGGGATGGACGATGCCGGCCGCATCGGGCAATTGGTCGGCGAATTCATGGTGATCGGTGACGTAGAGCCTAATGCCGAGTTGCTTGGCGTGAGCGGCTTCTGCAATGCTGGCGATGCCGCAATCGACCGAGACGACAACCTGCGCGCCCTGCTTGGCGAGGTTGGAAAGGGCGTCGCAACTGAGGCCGTAGCCTTCGTCCAAACGATTGGGGACGTAGTAGGAAACGTCTGCGCCGACTTGCTGTAAGCAGCTAAGCAGGATGGCGGTTCCCGTCATGCCGTCGGCGTCGTAATCGCCGTAGACAACGATCTTTTGTTTGGCACGGGCGGCTGCGTAAAGTTCATCGGCGGCGGCGGCCAAACCGGGCAGTGCGTCGGGCTCGCGCAGGCCCGTCATTTTGGCTTCGAGGAAGGTTGCGACGGCGGAAGGATCGTAGATGCCGCGGCCTAAGAGGAGCTGCGCAACGATGGAAGAAACGCCCGCCGATTTTTCGAGGGACGAGATGCGCTGTTCATCATGGGGAACGATACGCCAACGCTTGCGCATGCTTACAGACTCCTTCCAAGTGTTGCCGTTAATGCTATCAAGCATCACCATCGCAGCCTAGTCGCGCGAGGCTAAACGGCCGGGAGAATCGGAAGATCCCCACGTTGATTTTGAAGGTGGCCCGGGTGCGCAGCAAACGCCTGGATGTTTAAAAACAGTGCTGCGCGAGGGTCCATCGTCTTTTAGGCCAGCTGCGAAAAGGAGTGCAAGCTGGCCGGCTCCAAATGGGTTCCGCCAAGATAGAGGGGCGGACGACCCGATGGGGAGAAACGACTACTTCTTCTTTTCGACGTGTTCCGTCCGCTTACGCAGACGTTGCGAATACTTCATCAGCTTGAGCTTCTCGCCACCTGGCTTACGACGGATCGTATAGTTGATGTCGCCCGTTTCGGAGCAAACCAAAAACACCGTTTCAGCCTTCTTCTTACTCTTCGCCATGACGTCACTTCTCTTACCAAAACAATTGCGAAAACAACCAAGCGGCTTGTGCCGAAAGCATGGCGACCCATCTAGGAACAAGGGTATTTGCCAAGCCCCGCAATATACCGCAAATCGGGCCGGTTAGAAAAGGGCGGATGAGGGTGGCAAGTTAGGGGAGATGGCAGGAACGAGCGTCCCCTGCCAGAGAAAACACCATCTATTGTGTTTTCAAACTAGCTCAAGCGGGTGATTAGTAGTCGTAGCTTTCGATTCGGCGAGGACGAACTTTGGCCCGGCGGGGCTTGAGGTGCATCTTCAGCTGGGGCGGTGCGGGGGTCATTTCTGGGCCCCAAACTTCGGCCGGGAGGAAGACCCAGATGGTCCAACTGACCCAGGCGAGGTGGATCGCCAGGCGGATCACGCTGTAGGCAATGGCCGCGACTTGGCCGGTGGATTGGCTGGCGATCATTTGCTGGACAGAGCGCGGCAGGAAGCTGACGAGCATGACAAACGTTAGCAGCGTCGCGATGGGGCGGACTTCTTTTTGCATCAGCGAGAACCCGAGCGCCATTTGCAGCCAGCCAGCGATTGAAGCGACCAGCGTGGCCTTGGGGAGCAAGTCGGGCATGAACTGGGCGTAGCACTGCGGGATGATAACGTGGGCAACGCCAGAGAGGACGAGCCCAACGCCGAGCGCAGCGGCAGCTGGATGGTCGGTCGCAACTTGCACGGTTTCGCCGACCGCGGGGGGCTGCTTCCAGAGCCAATACAAAATCGGGATGACGACAAAGTACTCCATACCTGGGCTATCGAGCCAACGAGGGAGTGGACTTCAGGGGTGGGGAGAGTTGGGGCTGGGAAATAGCTGAGAGTGGTGGCGAGTTTGCGGAGGGTATGGGTTGTGAGGTGCGGAGCGATGGAGGGCGGGTACATCCACAACGCTAAGTTGCTATGCCCGGTCCGAGTCATGGGGACACACTGGCCAGCCCCGAAACGAGTTCTTCTTGCGTGGTGAAGTGATCGCTCGGGGAACTTGCCAGTGCCACCCGGCAGTTAGGGAACCACGAAAGGGGAGCGGAGAGGGATTTGTACACGGAGGGACACGACCGGCAGAGGTGGGCGCTTTTTCTGAGCTCTCCCGTTACATGTTGCAACCCTTGAATTTTCCGACGTACCAGAGCTGGTAGTCCTTCTTCTTGACCGACTTGGGCTTGGAGAATTCTTCGCCATCGGCAATGAAACAGGTGTTGAGGCCTTCAACTTCGAGAGCTTCAATCGCCTTCACGACAGCGGCTTTGGACTTCTCGGGAAAGTCCCATCCTTCCATTAGCGACTTCGGCGTGGCTTTCTTTTTGAACTCGGCAAAGACCAAGTCGTGATCGTAAAAGGAAACGCCTTGATCTGCGGCGAACTTGCTGATGGGGGCATCTTCATCGTCGCCATCAAAATCTTCTTCCATGTACTTTTCTAGTGCTTTGGCCGTTTTGAATTGGCCAACCCAGATATGGGCATTTTTGATCAGCATGAGTAAATCCTAATGTTGACGTTGCGAACACTTAGAACTTCGATGATGCGGTCGTGGAGTCTAGACTTGTCGGCCAACCAGCCTAAGGGTTTGGCTTGTCCGTTGCGGTTGAAATGGCCTCACTCTCGGCAGAAAGCCAAAGAGCTCCCGGGCAATTAGAGTGACCTTACGACAGGATTTCAATCAGCAGATTCTGCCGGCCCACTTTTTTCAAATCGCAATTTGAAAACTGGCAGATTCGCAGGAAACGAGGGACAAAAGCATGGGGGCATCGGGATGGGTAACTGAGGCGGAGATCAGCGTATCGCCTTGGAGTTTACCAGCGAGCAGGAGACATCAGATGGCCTTGCGACCAGACCTTTTCAGAGCCTTTGGAGAACACTGGCCAGCCCCGAAAAGCACGAAAGGGGAAAGATTTGTACACGGAAGGACACGGAAGACACGGCCGGCAGTGGATGAGGTGCGGAGCGATGGAGATGGAGGGACAGTAAATCCACTAGTCCGACTAAGGTCATTTTGTCATGGTCGTGTTGAACCAACGCGGTTTGTGAGCCACGGGGGGATGACCGGGCGCTAACGCTTCCGGCTCTGAAAATGCGTGACATCTAAAAGCGGTTGTGCCACTACTGCGCGGAGATGAGGACGCGTTCGCGGAGGGCGTCTCGCAGCGGGTTGTCATTAGGGCCGCAATAACCCATGTGCAAGTGGCGACGCCAACCTTCGGCATACTTGAAGAGGCAAGACATGCGGCCGAGTTCGGCATCGAGATCTTCCAGCGTTTGCAGGTAAGAATCGAGCCCTTGGCTTTGATCGAGCCAGAGCTTTTGGCTGGCGTGCTTGGCGAGCATCTTCTTTTTGAGCTCGATCAGGTCGGTCACATCGACCACGATATCGGGGACGATGATTTTTCCGAGGGGATCACGGTGCGAATAGGGCTGCGCATGGTAGACGGTCACATTGTTGTTGACCGTTGGGCAGGGAGGATCGACCGGAAAATTAGGCATTCCGCGAGTGAATGCGGCCGTCGTTGCCAGGCGGCACGTGTTCATGTGGTCTTCCATGTAGTCCTGCGGCGAATGCGTGAGGACAATGTCAGGAGCCACTTGGCGAATGACGGAAGCGACCTTGGCCAGCGTGGGCTTGTCGTAAAAGATTTCGAGGTCGTTGCAGATACTCTCATGATAGACCGCGCCAATGGAGTGGGCGGCGGCGAGCCCTTCTTCACGGCGGATGCGCGTGATCTTTTCGGCATCGTACTGGGTGGTGCCACAACAGCCGTTGGCGAGGTTCCAGTAATGGATCTCGTAACCGTTGGCCCGGAGGAGCATCAGCGTTCCCGACATGAGGATTTCAATGTCATCGGGATGGGCAGCAATCGCAATCGCGCGTTTCATAGTATGGCTATCGGGTAAGGCAGAGCAGCTTTAGCGAACTTGTTGATCGAACCAACCGAAATTGGAGAGGATTCGCTGGGCGGCCAAATAGCCGCTACGAACCGCTCCCTCCATCGTCGCTGGCCAGTCTGTAAATGTCCAGTCACCTGCCAGATACAAATTGTCGAGCGAAGTTTGTTGGTTAGGGCGGAAAGCGTCGCTTTCGGGCGAAACCGAAAAGACGGCAGTATGTTCTTTGACGACCTTGGCTTGCAGCAATTGGGCCTGTTTGACGGCCGGCCAAGTGGCGGCCAAGTCTTCCATCACCTGGGTGAGGATCGTTTCTCGGTCGGCCTTATTCTGCTGGTGGGAAGCGCTAATCACCACTTGGTAATAATGGCCGCGAAGGGTCCCCTGCCCGATCGACATCTCGCCACGTGCGAAAACCCACTGCGAAAGACGTCCAACGAGCACCGCATGATCCAGCGGAATGGCGGCGCGATCGAGCCAGAGATGAACGCCCATGATGGGCGAAGGAACCAGTTGCTGCGCCAGGTTGAGCGTTTGCTGGAAACGTGGAAAGTGAGTGAGTTGTTCGGCCGAAAAGAGGGAAGCGAGTTGCCACCAGCCGACAGCGAGCACCAGTTGGTCAACCGGCTGGGTAGTGCCGTCAGCGGTGATGATCTGCGACGCGCGCTGGCTTGTGGGATCAAGCTGTACTTGGCGAACGGCCCCTTCGGAGACGATTTTTACTCCCTTTTTCAGCAGCCAGTCGCGGACGCTGCCGTCGAGTAGGTCGCTAAGTGGGCGTTTGGGAATGAGCACATGGTAGGCGTCGCGATTGGCGAGGAAGCCATCGACAAAAACTTTGCGCGAAGCAGCGATGGAAGCGCGGTCGAGCGATTCCCCCAGCGCGCTCACAAGAACGACTTGCCAGAAACGTTCAATCAGTCGAGGAGATTGGTGGTGCTGGTTGAGCCATTCGCCGATCGAGAGGGTTTGCTCTTCGGCGCGCTGCGTTGGGGTTTGCCCCGTACGAATCAGACTGCCCAGCGCACGGGTGAGCGAGATTTTCTCGGACCAGGAGAGGTATTTTAGGCCGGCAAAGCTGCTGGCCAGGTGCAGCGGCGCTGGCAGGAGGGGCGTGCTGCCAAAGCGGCTTTGCTTGCCATCCGGGCCGAAGAAACGGAGCACGGTTTCTCGCGAAAAATCGCCGGAAATGCCGGTTCGGTTGCAAAAGTCGGCCAAGCTGGTGCAGCAGCCCATGCTGACATGCTGGCAGTGATCGATTCTTTCTCCGGTGCTGCGATCCTCGTAGGAGCTGGCTCGGCCGCCGAGCTTGCGCTTGGCTTCGATCAGTTCTACCTCTAACCCGCGATCGACTAGCGCAGCAGCGCAGGCCATGCCGGCCAAGCCGCCGCCAACGATGGTGACACGGCGCGACTGGGTGAGGAAGCTGGGGGTTGGGGCATCGCCGTGTAAGCGTGGAACCACCAGTGATCGGCCCGATAAAGCGCCGGCCGCAATGGCGAGCTTTTTGGGAATCGAGAAGCGGACGGAGCGGAGCGACTTTTGCTGAACGGATTGTTGTACGGCTTGGAGGATCGCTTCGTAACGTGCGACCATGAGGGCAAAGACTCGGCGACCTTGCTTAGGAATGCGCGGAGCGATTGTCTTTGCGGATGCGAAGTAGCGCTTGGCCCGTTCGATTTGGAACTGAAGCAGCGCAATCTGAGACGGGGAAAGCTGCGGCTGCAAAAACTCTGCGGGGCTTACGCCAAAGTGGGCAAGCTCACTGGTGGGCAAATAGCATCGACCACGAAGGGCGTCTTCTTGCAGGTCGCGCAGGATGTTGGTGAGCTGGAAAGCGAGGCCCGAATCGACCGCACCAGCAATCGCCCCTTTGTCATCGCATTGCCAGATCTGCAAACAGAGCAGGCCAACAACGCCAGCGACTCGGTAGGCATATTGGCGGAGGTCGTCAAACTTGGCCATCGGAATGGGATGCAGGTCTTGCTCCATGCCGTGCAGCAGGTCGAGCAAGTGCTCGCCCGAGAGCTTGAGCTTGGTGCCGACATCGGCCAGGGCGAGTGCGCCGGGCCATTCGCCCTGCTGGGCGGCGGCTGTCTGTTGGAAAAGTTGTTCCGGCGAAAAGAGGTGCTGATCGAAGCTGGCGATCGCGAGGCGTAGCTGCGCCATGCCGGCTTCGGGGCCGGGGGACCAGGGGGAAACGGGAGATTTTGTCGCCGATTCATGAGGCCCGTCGGGAAGACCATCGGTCAGGTCGTCGGCCTGGCGTGCGAAGGCATAGACGACCTCCATGGCGCGGCGCTGGTCTGCCGAGAGGAGCCAAAAGCAGGAAGCCAAGTTCGACGCCGCATGCCAAGTCACTGCTTGGCAATGGCGATAGCTGGCTTCAAGACGGCTGACCGACATGGTCTCAATATCCTAACGGACCGGAAAACCGGAGGGGGCGATTTTATGGAGGACTGCCCCAGGATAGCAACTTAGGGCTGGTTTGGGCCGTTACGGGCGGGAATGGGGCAGTTTTCTAAGCCGTTTTGCAGATGGGTGTTTCGGGTTAAACTGGGTTTCGCTTAGGACGGCGTCTGTCGTACGTTGGCCTGGAGCGTTTGGACCCACTTTGGAAATCTCTAGCCGCTTGCAGAAGCACTGAACCTTATGGCATCGCACCCTGACCTTTCGGCACTGACTCCCTCGCGTCGTTCGCTACTTGCTTCGGCCGCCACGCTTTCGCTGGGAGGGATGTTGGGCGCTTCGCAATCGGCATTCACCCAGGCAGCCGAAGCGCCTGCGGGTGATTTGGCATCTGCCGCGAAGAAGATTCGCTACTGTTTGAACATGAGCACGGTGCGGGGCCAGAAATTGACGCTGCCCCAGCAGGTCAAGTTGGCAGCGGACGCTGGCTATCAAGCGATTGAGCCATGGATTCCGGAGCTGCGCGATTTTGTGAAAGGGGGCGGAAGTGTTGCGGATCTGAAGAAGCAGATCAGCGACGCCGGCCTAACGGTTGAGAGTGCGATTGGCTTTGCGGAATGGATTGTCGATGATGACGCCAAGCGTGCGGCAGGGCTTGAAACCGCCAAGCAAGACATGGACCTGGTGAAGAGCATTGGTGGCAAACGGATTGCGGCTCCGCCGGCTGGGGCTACGAACCAAGCCGATTTGAACCTGTTCAAGGCGGCCGAGCGGTATCGAGCGCTGCTTGACCTGGGGCAGAAGATGGAAGTGAAAGCGCAGCTAGAAGTTTGGGGCTTTTCGAAGTGCCTGAGCAAGCTTAGCGAAGTGATGCTGGTGGCGGTAGAAGCCAAGCATCCGCAAGCGGTCATCCTGCCAGACATCTATCACCTGTATAAGGGCGACAGCGGGTTTGACTCGCTGAAGATGGTGTCGGGGAAGGTGATCGAAGTGTTCCACATGAATGACTATCCGTCGACGCCGACTCGGACGGAAATCAACGATGCGGCCCGCGTCTATCCAGGGGATGGCATTGCCCCACTGACGCAAACGCTGCGCGACTTGCTGCATGCGGGCTTTGACGGCGTCCTTTCGCTGGAGTTGTTCAACCCGAACTACTGGAAGCAAGATCCACTGGAAGTGGCGAAGACCGGTTTGGCCAAGATGAAGGCTTCGGTGGCCAAGGCGGTGGGGTAGGGAGACTCGCGTTGACCAATGGCCATGCACTACCCGAAGGACCCCAAAAAGAAAGAAGCGGAGCAGCCTTTCTTTGAAGAACTGCGCCGGAGCGTTGCGGATTTTCCTGCGGGGAAGATTGAAGAAGACGCGGAAAGCCCGGACTTTCGCGTGTTGCTGGCCGATGGCAGCGTGCTGGGGATCGAGTTGACGGAACTAGTTGACTTGGCTTCGATCCAGAAGGTCATCGCCTTTCAACGGATCGTGCGGCTGGCTCAGCAGAAGGCGGTTGATCGGCAGTTGCCGGCCGTTGGTGCCGATGTCCATTTTAAGGACAACGGCGAATTTTCTGGCGATGAATACGAGACGATTGCCGACCAGATAGTCGACATCGTCGAGCAGGCCGAGGTTCCAACCGGGGTAGATCGCCCCTGCAAGTTGGCCTGTCCAACCTCATCACCGCTGAAGTCAATCGTCGTGCGAAAGACCCACGAACATGCGTGGGAGTCGGAGCCGACAGGCCTGGTGCATGAGAGCTTTGTTGCCGAACTGCAAAAGGCGATTGATAAAAAGAATGGCCTCCTGCAGGCATACTTAGAAAACTGCAGCCGGTGCTGGCTGTTGATCTATACCGATGGAAATCGGGGATCGGAGAGCAGCTTTGAGCTTTCCGCAGCGATGAAGCAGCATGTTTACGCCTCTAACTTTGAGCGAGTTTATTTCATCGGTGGAAATCCACGGACGGTAACGCGGCTGAACGTGCGTAAATGTGTGGAGTGAATGCGTGTTAGTGACGACCATCGCTGAAGGATGGTGGGGGCAAGCCGATGGCAGGGAGAGTCGACTGTTGTCAGACCTTACGGCACTGACCTACAGGACGTTGTGAGGCTGCGTCTAGGCTTAAAGTTAAATGAATGGCTCAGGTGATGCTATTTTGGGATTGTCGATTTCGGAACGTCCTTGTGATAGGGCCGAAGGATTTTTTCCAAGTCAGTTCTGGATACTTTGCTCATGTCGAACAACAATTCTTCGCCCGGTCCTAGCAAAGTTATTTCTCTGCAACCGAAGCAAATGAGAGCATGATATTCGAGCTTATCGACGGTCCACGAAACCGCGAAGTCAGGGTGGAAACCGGCGCAATACTTTTCCCTATGAGTCCAGTAGGTCGATGATCTGTGGAGGATTTCTGCAACCCTCTTCCTGTCGTCCGGAGATAGGTTCCGTGTCGCCTCGTAAAAGTGATAGCCACCAAGCTTTTGGTTAGGCTTTGTCTTAAGTTCCTTTTCAAAAACTTCACGGAAGGCATTCTGGTGCGGAAGTCCCTCTAAAATGCGCATGGTGTCAGCCTTAACGACTGAGTTCTGAAACCGCTCGCACGGAGGCTGACGTGGTGGGCGCGTCATCCAGAAGACGATGATGGCTAAGACAACGACCGCAATTCCCAACCGATACAGAGTTTTGGAATTCATGGCAGTGCTCGGGTCTTGATTGGGTCAACAGTTGTCAGGCCTGACGGCGCTGACCTACAGGACCTTGTATTGAACCAACGCGGCTTGTGAGACACGGGGGGATGACCGGTCGCTAACGCTTCCGGCTCTGAAAATGCATGACACCGGATCAAGATCCGGTGGTACCCGATAGAGGCCGACCCACCAAATGCAGAGGCACTATTCCGCGAGCTTTTGGATTTCGACTTTGCGGAATTCGACGGGGTGGCTCTCGGATTGGAGCGAGATCGAACCGCCGGAGAGCTGGATGCCGCCGAGCTTGGTGGCGAGCTGTTTGGAGTGGGCGTCGCGCTCGTCAAGTTGGGGCTGATTGTATTCCAACACCATCTTGCCGTTGATGAAGTGGCGGATCAGCTTGTTGCCGTGGGCTTCGATCTCGCAGGTGACCCATTGGTCGCCGTGGAAGGTGTCGGACTTGCTGTTGTTGCAGTGCTGGGTAATGAGTTTGCCATCCATCACCACGTTGGTGCCGGGAGTGCAAAGGTTGGCCGTGCTGCGGGCGGCTGTGCCGTTGCCGCCGAGCAATTGCACTTCGATCGAAGCAGGGAAGTCTTGATCCTTGGCCATGGTGCTGGGGTCTTCGCCATGGATCATCACGCCACTGTTGCGGAAGGCCCAGCCTGGGCCGCCAGGGCATTGATCGCCAACAAAGCGATATTCCACGCGCAGGCGATAATTGGAAAAGGGCTCTTTATAGAAGAGGTGGCCAAAGAGTGGGCCGGAGTCATTATTGTAGTTTTTGTAGTTGGAATAGCTAACCTTGAGAACGCCATCTTCTACTCGGAAGGTGTCTTGGAAGTTCTCGCCCAGTTCGTGGTAGCGGATCTTGGGAATCCAGCCATCGAGATTTTTGCCGTTGAAGAGAGGAATCCACTCCCCTGCTGCTTCTTTTTCAGCGGCCAGCAAGTAAGAAGTCGAAACAGTGGCAAGGGAGGTGGCCAGAAAGAGGCGACGATTCATGGGGCAGTCCTCTAAGGAGAGTTTGCAGGGGCAAGGAGCTGAGCTTCAATCGTAATCGCCCATTATGGCAGAAACCAGATGACAAGAAAGCAAGCCGGCCCAGACGTTTTCGCCTGGGCCGGATGGGTTTTAGGTCGGAAACCGCCAAGCGATTACCACATCAGGCTGGCACCGCCGTAGACGCCGAAGCCGAGCGATCCATAGCCGTAGACTTGCTCGTACTTGGTGTCGGTGATGTTGTCAAACCGCAGTGTCAGCTCCATGCGATCATTGACCTGGTAGCGATTGCTGAGGTTGAGCAGCGCGTAGGCAGGCAAGATTTGCGAGCCGGTGTCGAGGCGGTCGCTGAAGTACAGGAACTGCAGCGTCGACGAGGCCTTCTTTTGCATCCAGAGCCGGGTGTAGCCCAGCGTCCATTTGTCGCGTGGGCGGCGGAGGAGCTGGGTGCCGGTATCGAGATTGAGCGTGTTATCGAGCGTATAGCCGGCCGACAACGAGTTGAGATCGTTGATCGTCCACATGCTAGTCAGTTCCACACCACTGCTGCGGGCTTGGCCAACATTTTGCAGGGAGAACGTGTTGAAGTCGAAGACGATCAGGTCTTGGAAATCGTTGCGATAATAGGTGGCATCGAACCACCAGGTGTTTTCGATCAGTTGTTGCCGCCACCCCACATCCCAGCCTTTGCTGCGCTCGGGGCGAAGGTTCGGATTGCCGAAGGCGAACAGGTTTTCGGCCAAGGCAGGTTGGCGAAAGCCGGTGCCGATGGTGCCATGTAGCTGCGAGCCGGTATCGACAAAGTTGTAGAGGCTGGTGGCGCGATAAGTTTCGCGGTGCCGGCGCGGCTGGCATCATCCCAGCGAACGCCGACGGTGCTAAACCAGTTTTGTCCGATCTGAACGCCGTCTTGGACGAAGGCACCCTTGATGTTTTGGGTTGCGTAGGGATCGAACGTGCTGAGGGCATCTTCGGCCAAGTAGTTGCCGCCGGCCGTTAGCGTGTTGGTCTCGGTGAGGAGCGCGCTGACGGTGTAATCGACCTCACGGGTTTGGCCGCGATACTTTGGGGGCGTAAAGAGGCCCGGATCAGTATCGAAGCGATCGTAGTCGACCAAGCTGAAGCCCAACTTGTGCAGCAAAGTCCCATCGAGGGTGTTGCCGGTGATCTGAACACGATTCGAGAAGTTCTTGGTGAGGTTCTTGCGAATCAGGTTATCGACCGGTTTGCCGAGGAAGAAGTCGTAGTCATCCACATGCGCGACTGCATCGATATAGCGGAAGACGTAGTCGACGTTCCATTCTTCGTTCAGGTTGTAGCCAAATCGCCCCGAGTAAGTGCCGTTGGTGTAGGGGTCTTTCTCGGTATTGGCGGGGGCGCGGGAAGCGGCGGAAATGCCGCCGGTATGGAGCATCGCTGCCGAGAAGGAATAGTAGGTCTTTTCGTTGCCGCCACTGAGGTTGACGCCTGACTGGACCGTGTTGAACGAACCGCCGACGGCGGTTGCTTTGGCGGAAAGGGGACCTTCGCCCCGCTTGGTAACAATGTTGATTACACCGCCGATGGCATCGCTGCCGTAGACCATGCTTTGCGGGCCACGCAGGACTTCGATACGCTCGATGTTGTCCACGGTGAGGTTGGAAAAGTCGTACAGACGGGATGCATTGCTAGGATCATTCAGCGGCATCCCATCCAAGATGACCTTGGTATGCTGGGAGTTGGCACCGCGCAAGAAGACGCTAGTCACGCCACCTTGTGAACCTTGCTGAACCACATCGACACCGAGTGTGCCACGCAGGACTTCGCTAACGGTGGCTTTACCGCTGCGCTGGATATCTTCTTGGGTGATGACCGTGATGCTGCTGGCGTTCTTGGAGGCATCCGTAGGAATGCGGTTGGGACTGATGATGGTGGAATCGTTCAGCGGCTGCGCGGGAAACGTCGTGGCGGGATTGGTTTGGCCGGGAACGACGGTCTCGGGAAGCTCGGGAAGTCCGGGCTCATCAGTGATGGTGGCTGTAGCAGGATCTTCCGCGCCAGGTGCGGGCTGCGGAACTTCGGGCTCTACGACGGCCTCGGTTGTGCCGGCAGGCTCTTGGGACCATGCAGGGCTTGTCGTTAATCCGGAGAAGAGTCCCAGTGCCACAAGCAGTGCTTGGGACCATGTACGTGGGTGGGGTTTCGGCCGCCAAGCTTGCGGCTCGTACAACTCGGTGCGCATGCAATTCCCTTTTCCCTCTTGCGGGGATCAGAAAGTTTTTGGGCACTAAAGACCAGATATCCTGGCTCGGGCTCAATCTACTAGTCCGGTCTTCCCAGCCGCTTTTGGCAGCCAGTGACCATTGGGGGGATGCTTCGCGTGTTGGCGAAGGCAACCAAGGACGTTCGTCACCCTTACAGTCGCGGGACGGCGGGAGCTTTACACTCCTCTTCCCTGAAATCTTTAGCGTGAAAAATGGTGGAGCGTTCCGTCGCGTTTGTTGGCTGAAAGGGGTTAGCTGAGCAACCTGCGAATGAACGTTCTGAAGGTGTCATCGTCTGAAAACTGCTGCTCAGCCCGTAGGGAAAAGCGGCATATTTGTTAGAGTTTGCCAGGGTGGCGATGCTCAGCAAGTCGGATTTGAAGCTGGTTAGAATCGGGGGATTCCTGGTGGGACTTCGGCCGATTTTTTGAACTGGATTTGGGGATTTGCATGTCGACTTTGCCAACCTCGGAGCTGCCATCGGATGGAGGGCAGGACTTGCAGCGGAACTTGCTGTTTGGACTGCTCGCCTGGCAGCTGGGATTTGTAAGTCGCGAAAAGCTGGTGGCGGGCTTTAGCGCTTGGCTGCGCGATCGATCCAAGTCGCTGGAAGGTTTGCTGCTGGAGCAGCAGACGATTTCGGTGGATCAGAAGGACTTGCTGCTGGGGCTGATGGCCAAGCACTTGGAGCTACATGGCAATTCGGTGGCGAACAGCTTGCAAGCGTTGAGCTCGATTGGATCGGTGGCGGAGGAGCTGGCTCAGCTTTCGGGTGGAGCGCTACAAGCGACGTTGGAATTTGTGGGTCGGTCTAAAGAAGACTCGGGCTCGCTAGAGACGATAACGCTACCCCCTGGTGGTCAAGCGTCTGGAGCAGCGTCCGGCAAAGGGGGCCGGCCCCGATACCGGATTGTGCGGTCGCATGCCAAAGGGGGCTTGGGAGAGGTCTTCATTGCCTTTGATGCGGAACTGAACCGAGAGGTAGCGGTCAAAGAGATTCAAAAACGGTTTGCGGACCATGGAGAGAGTCGATCTCGCTTTCGGCAAGAAGCGGAGATTACGGGAAAGCTAGAGCACCCAGGGATCGTGCCCGTTTATGGGCTGGGGCAGTATCAGGATGGTCGGCCGTTTTACGCGATGCGATTCATTCGCGGCGATAGCCTGCAGCAGGCAATCGAAGCATTTCATCAGCGATTTCCAACAGGAAAAACGAAGCAAAACGCTGCGACGGATGAAGCGCTAGAACTTCGCAAGTTGCTACGGCGTTTCATCGATGTTTGTAACGCGATGGAATATGCCCATAGCCGAGGCGTTTTGCATCGCGACCTGAAGCCGGGCAACATCATCTTGGGAAAGTACGGCGAGACCTTGGTGGTGGACTGGGGACTGGCCAAGTTGCTGGGGCAGGCGGAGGGGAACGCGTTAACGAGCGAGCCGCTGCGACTGTCTGATGACAGTGGCAGCTCTCCAACGGTTGTGGGGGCAGCGGTCGGGACGCCCGCCTTTATGAGTCCGGAGCAGGCGATGGGGGCAGTGGATCGGCTTGGCCCCGCGACGGACATCTATAGTTTGGGGGCCACGCTGTACCATCTTTTGGCAGGGCGGCCCCCGCTTAAAGAAAATACGGTGGCAGAAACGATTGCGAAGGTCCGCGAGGGGAAATTCGACTCGCCGCGAACGCATCGCCCCGAGGTTCCACGGGCGCTGGAGGCAATTTGCTTGAAGGCGATGGCGCTGGAGCCGAAGGATCGTTATGCCTCGCCGATGGAGCTGAGTGAAGACCTAGAACGCTGGATGGGAGATGAGCCGATCCGCGCGAAGCGTGATTCTTGGCAGGAAGCGGCCACCCGGCTGATCCGGAGGAACCGAGCGTGGGCTTTGTCGGGGGTGTTGGCGATCTTTGTCGTTGCTGTGGTGGCTACGGTTTCCGCATTTGTGGTGGATGGAGAGCGCCAGAAGGCGGTTAATGCCAAGCTGGCGGAGGGGACGGAGCGGAAGAAGGCGGTTGATGCGACCCAAAAGGCTCAAGATGCGGAACGGGAAGAGCGCCATCAGCGGAGCTTGGCCGATCAGCGAACGGCCGAGGCTCAGCGAAATAGCTACATCGCCAATATTCGGTTAGCCAATGCGGCTTGGCAGGCGGGCGATGTGCGTGCAATGGAAGAGGCGCTGGAGCAATGTCTGCCTGTGGGTGATGGTCCCGACCTGCGTGGCTGGGAATGGAATTACTTTCAGAACCTGCGGGTGGGAAGTCTGCTGACGATGACAAACAAGTCATCCAGTGGATATTCGGTGGACATGCAAGCCGATGGTCGGCGAATGGTTATGGGGACAATGACCGGGGCCGAGATTTTGGATGTGGTCACCGGAAAGGTGATTCGCACGATTGTGGCGCACGAGGCGAAAGATTTCTCTCAGGTGGCGATTAGCCCCGATGGAAAGTGGGTGGCAACAAATGTGGGGCAACAGCCGCTAAGGATTTGGGAGTTGGAAAGTGGAAAGCTGATGCACGAGTTCGTTTTGGATGAGCAGGGAGCCAGCCAATTGAGGTTTAGTCCTGACAACAAGTTAATTGCTGTCGGTGGCTTTAATCATGTCATCAATCTATGGAATGTTGAAACGGGCAAACGGGCCCTGCAACTGAATGGCCATGAGGGAATTATTCGAGGCCTGGCGTTCAATCCGGCCGGCAATCGTTTGGCCAGCGGTGATGATGCAAATTCGGCGAAGGTTTGGGATCTGGATGAAGGCAGGGAGCTTCATTCGTTTCGTTCGAGTGGTCCCAATATTGTGGCGGGAGTGAGAGCGACCTTCTTTGGCGTTTGCTTTAGCCCGGATGGCAATCGCCTAGCGACTGCTTGCTCGAACCGATGGATCGAGGTGTTTGATATGACGAGCCCTCGGACCTTGATGGCCTGGACAGGGCATAGTGATCAGATTACCGGTGTGGTCTATTTGCCGCAGCGTGAGACTGGCGATCATTTGGTTACTTGTAGTTTGGACCAAATGCTGTGTGAGTGGTCAGAACGAGACGGTACGTTGCAGCGCACGTTTCGAGGGCATTCTGCAGGCGTTTTTAGTATGGCGACCAGCAAGGATGGCAGGCGGATCGCCAGCGTCAGCTTGGATAAAATGACCAAGGTTTGGGATTCAGCGACGGAAGTCGATGCGTATGAGTGCCCTGCCTATGGCATCCTCAATGCGATGGATGTTTCCTCGGATAGTGGTCGAGTGGCGGTTGCGGGTAATGGAACCTATTTGCTGGTGCTGAGCACTTTCAGTCGCGCGGGCTTGCAAATGCTCGTTCCGCTAAAGCAGACGTGGGGAATTTTATACGACTTGAAGTTTAGCCAAGATGGAAAGCGGATCCTGAGTTTTGGCTCGGACCATCCGGCAACGGTCTGGGACCTCGAGGCGGGAAAGCTACTTCGGCGGTTTGACCAAATCGATCGACTGGGAGGGACCGATTTAAGTCCTGATGGCCAGCATGTGGCCCTGCAAGCCAATCAGTCAGCAGGGATCTTTCGCGTGGAGACGGGGGAGCAGGTTGTGGCGCTTGAAGGAGATGACTTTATCGCGAGGATGTCCTACTCTCCGGATGGAAAGACACTGGTCGGAGTCATGAAAGAGGGGATTGGCCTTTGGGATACGGAGACAGGCAAGCAGCGCAAGGTGATTTCGCATTTGGAATCCCAGTTTACGACAATGGCGACGCATTACGGTACGAATCGAATGGCCTGTGCCTATGCCAGTGGCATGATCTATTTGCTTGATATGAATGATGGATCGATTATTGCTACTTCATCTGGCCACTTGAAGACGATTATGTCGCTCTCTTTCAATCCCCAAGGGAATCGCCTCGTCAGTGGTAGTCGCGATCAGCTGATCAAGATTTGGGATGTACCTTCGGGGCAACTGCTATGTACCCTTCGTGGCCATAAAGCCGACGTGACACAGGTGAAATTTGCCTCAGATGGGAAGCGGATGATTAGTATGGGCTGGGACAGTAAGGTGAAGATTTGGAATGGCGATCAGGAGAGCTCGAACGCGCAGCGTCGATTGGAAGAGGTTGCCTGTACCAGCCTGCAGTATTGGCGTCAGCGTACGCCTAACCCGGTCGAACTGCCGATTCGCATCGACCAAGATGTGCTACTGGGGGAAGAGTCGCGACAGATTGCCAAACGAATCCTGCAAGAGTATCCGCTGCGACGGTATGAGTTTGACCTGCAGAAGAACTAGGTCTCGCCGTTGCCGAGGCCCATACGATTGAACCACTTGCTGCCGGCGTTCTTCTTGGCGTTCTTGTCGCCAGGAGCACTGCCGCCATTGGAGCTCGCCTGCGCGATTTGCGTACGCTCTTCTTCAAACTTGGCAATGCGATCTTCGAGTTCGAGGCGGTCACGAGCGACCTTGGCCCGTTCGAGAGAGATGTCGACTTCGGCCTTGCGCAATTGTTCGCGCAGGTTTTCTTGGAGCGATTTGAGGTTCTCTCGCTCTAACGTGATCAGTTCATCGGTGTCGAGCATGCCGGCAATGGCGGAAGCACCGACGGCATACTGGCCGATGTTGTCGCTTTGGTTTTCCAGCAGACGGCGGAGTTCGATGACCTCGGTCTGCATCTCGGCAATGGCTTTGTCTTTTTCCGCGATGAGTTTGTCGGTGGCGCGAATGACTTCTTCAATGCGAAGGCGTTCCGCCGCTTGCTCGGGCGTGGCTTGCTCGGAGTCTTGCTCGAGCTGGGCCATGAGCAGCTTCTTTTGCGTCTCCCAGTCCATCCCCTTGGACCAATTCGCGGCGTTGGCCGGCGCGGGTGTGGGAGTAGGCTCGGGACGCTGGGCTTGCTGCTGGAGCGTTTGGTTTTTGGTTTTGAGGTCGCGGACATCTTGCATCGCCATTTCGAGGCGGCGACGTAGGTCAGCGATTTCTTGTTGGTCGGCCTCGCTGGGGCCCGCGGCTACTGCTGGGGTGGCGGCGCTGGCGGCTGCTTCCGCTTGGGCCTGGGCGTGAGCTTGGCGAAGGGACTCTAGCTGTTGCTGTAGTTCTTTGCGCTCACGATCCCATTCCACAGCCTGTTCGGCGGCCAGGGAGGCCTGCTTTCGGCGTTTGGCTTGGAGGGCCTCGATTTCATCGGTGAGGCGAGTGATTTCGGCCGTTTGTTCGGCCGCGTGTTTGGCGTGTTCGGCTAAGGCAAGTTCAACGTTGACCTTGGCCTGATTATCGACCTGATTGGTCGCCAGCGCTTCGGAGCGAGCCACTTCTGCCGCGAATTTGGCGGCGGTTAGCTCGGCTTGCAGGGCTTGGTTGGCGGCCTGAGACTGTTCGATTTGGACGCGCAGTCGGGCGAGCTCTTCCTGGAGGCGAAGATGTTCTTCGTCACGCTGGGTTAGCTGGTCTTGGCAGCGGTCGAGTTGCCGGGTGGATTGGCTGAGTTGGTTTTGTGCTTCGAGCAGGCGATCGGTCAACTCGGAGAGTTGGCGGCTGAGGTCGAGCGTGTCGGACTGCTGGACTGCTTGGCAATGTGCGTCGTGCAGTTCCCGCTCTTTGGCGAGGGCCTGCTTTTGTGCACGAAGAGCGCGGGCCACTTCGCGGCGTTGGCGAAGGAGTCGTTCTTCCTCAGCTTGGAAATGGGCCTGGCGAGCCAGAAGTCCTTCGTGCTCGGTGACGAGTGAGGCTCGCGTGGTTCGAACGGCCTCTTCTTGGTCGAGCAAGGATTGCTGGCGTGCTTGCAATTCTCGCTGGATCTCGGCCTGGCGAGCGGCTTCGGCGGCTTGGCGTGATTCTTCGGCCGCGAGGCGAGCTTCGACCTCAGCCCGGGCCTTTTGCTCGCTTTGCAATTTGGCGAGCTCTTGGCTGAACGAGTCCAGCATCTGTTGATGCTGTTGGGCCAGGGCCTGCTGCTGCGCGGAGCTGGCGGCCTGTTGCTGGAGGACTTGGTTCGCCATGGCGGAGAGTTCCGCTTGGCGTGTTTCCAGTTCGTGCTGCAGCTCGGTGGTAGCCTGGGACTCGACCGAGTGACGAGCGGTTTGGTCGACGAGGTCGGTCTCGTAGTGAACGAGTTGGCTTTGGATTTTGGTCAGCTGATCGGCAAGACGCTGTTCGAGGGAGTGGATTTCCGACTGTTTGGTGGTGAGAAGTTGGCGCGCACGCTCACGCTGTTGGTCCAAGTGGTTGGCAAATTCCGTTTGCCAATCCAGGCCCTTCGCGTCGAATGCGTTGGAAATCTCACCCGTGGACATGCGTAACCAATCCTTAGAGCTGCTTGGGGAAACGCTCCTGCCTAACGCATCGACCAACACCCGCTTGGTGGCCAGCGCAGACTTTGTCCCCAGCGAGCCGAACCCCGTTCTTCAAAAAGAATGGGAAGCTGCTACTGGATCTATAGGTCACGGGAAGAGCACACGCAAATGGCCATGCATGGCCTTTGGTAAACCGCCCCTCGCTTGCCGTGTCTGTGCGGGCTGTAGGGGATGTAGCGAAATTGCGCCCGGACTAATCGGAGGTGGGGCTGACCCGGGTGCGCAGGGATTCGGCGATTTCGGCCGGGATCTCGATGGCCCGCATGGGATTACCTGGAATGGTGAGGCAGCAGGCGATTTTGAGGTGCCCCTTGGCGACCGGAGTGGAGTCGCGCCAGATTTCCATCTTCATGTCCAGGACGCTGGCCCGAACCCGGTTTACCCATAGGCGGACCTCCAATTGGTCGCCAAAGCTGGCTGCCGCCAGGAATTGCAAATGGGCGTCGATCCGGGGCCAGCCGAGAAATCCGCCATCTTCTCGTTGCCACATGATGGGGAGATTGAGCGAGCGGAAAAATGCGTGCTCAGCTTCTTCAAGGTAGCGAAAGTAATTGGAGAAGTGGACGATTTGCGCAGTGTCAGTCTCGTAGAAGAGGACTTGCCGCGGATAGACGAACGGGGTTTTCATGGTCCCGTATTATTGTCGAACGGCAAGTGCCTGGGCAGGCCTCCCTAACCCGGGAGGCGATTTTGGGCTATTCCTCGGCAGTGACAACTTCGCCCCCTGCCCTCGTTCCCATGGCGCGGAAGACGGCAAAGTTGATGCTGTTGGAGATAAAGCGTGTGGAAGCATCGGCCAGCGCGATGTTGACGCCGTTGGGGTGCCCGCTTCCCATGGCGGAGACGCGATTGCTTTCGGCGGCCGCATTGACGGTGCCACCGGTGGGATGCTTGTAGTTAGGGGCGACAAGGGTCGAAAGCGTGACGTCGCCTAGGCCTGCGAGGCCTGAAGAAGGAGCCCAGCAGCCCCACTCGGCCATTTTGGTGAAGGCGGTTCCGGCGGCTTGATCGTATTTGAAATCGTAGTGAAAGCGCTCGCCAAAAAGGATCGTCGAGCTGGTGCCATCGAGGGCGCTATGCATGCCGGTGTCGCTATTGAGATAGAACATGCCATCATTGGTCGCTGCGGTTGAATTGTAAGACTGAGTTCCTGCGCAGCCGCCGTAGCTAGTGAGGGCAAAGCGATCGCCAGAAGGATTGAAGTTGGGAAAGGTCGTAATGATCTTGTTGCTGACTACATCGGAGGGGCAAAGCAGAATTGGGATGATGGTGGCAGCGCGGCCCGAGGGGACATTCGTGCGCGGATCATTGTAGTCCCAGGCGTTGGCTAGGTTGGATTGCTCCATCTGAGGAAGGAGCTGAACGTAGAGCGAGACCGAGCGAAACTTTGGCGGGTTTTGCTGGCCGGCTGGTGTGTTCCAGTTCAAGAGTCCTGAGGGGAAGATGCGCAGGGTGTCATGGTAGTTGTGCGAGGCGAGCGCCAGCTGGCGCATGTTGTTTAAGCAGCTGGACCGACGGGCAGCTTCGCGGGCCATCTGTACGGCCGGCAGAAGCAGCGCGACCAAGATGCCGATAATCGCAATCACGACCAGGAGTTCGACGAGGGTAAACGCGGGCCGGCGTATGGCGGACGGAGTCAGGGTATAGCTTTTCATAGGAGTTTTAGAGCGCGCCAGGAGGGAGAAGTGCTATCGGCGCACGGAGGGATGGGTTCAACGAACAGGATGAATTGGTTCGAACGCAGGTTGGGCCGAAGCTTCTTGCCGACGTTGACCAGTCCTTCCGTAACGGGCTGTTGTTCCGGCCAGGTTTTGACCGCTACGCCCGCAAGATCGAGGGCGGCCAATGATTGCCACCCGGAGGGCTCTTCAGTTTCATTACCACGCTGTACGACTCGGCCATCATTGCCAATCATGGCTAGGCCGACGGCGGCTAAGGAACCAATGATGCCCCCATTTGTGCCGCCGAGCCCTTTAAGGAAGACGCCGGCACTGGTTGCTACGGCGCGGGCCTCATCCTGTGTGACGATCTGCTGTTGGCAGCGGTGAGCAAAGTCGACCAGGGCTTGAATGGGTGTTGGCGTGGCATAGGGTACGACGCACAGGCCAGGATCACTGCCTGGAATGAATTCGCGGAGCATGATCTGTTCAAACCGGTCGCGAAGGTCTTCCCAGGTTTGTGTGCCGGTGGCTTGCATGACGATGGAGGCACTGCCGTTCTTGCTGGTGTACGGAATGCGAGCATCGTTTAAGAGCTGATGGCGCACAATCCAGCGACAGCGGAAGGAATCACGAACCTCTTCTACCATCTGTTTGGCCAGCTGGTTGGTGCCTCGGCTATCGAGGGTGTCGGTGTCGTCGATGCCTACGAGGATCATGGCTTTGTTTTGGACAAGGTTTCTGATGGATTACCAAACATCCGAAAGAAGATCAGGCCGCTAACAATGCCTGCGCCGAGGCCAAATAGTGCATAGGTGAGGGGGGCATAGCTAAGCCATTCTTTCAGGGGCACCATACCTAGTGGACCGATCATTGCCCGCTTTCCACCCCAGCGAATCGCGAAGGCAAGTGAATTGGTAAGCAGGCCTGCCAACGCAAACCGAGCATAAGTGTTGACGCCGGGCTTGGCCTGCCAAAGGAACAGATCGAGCACGGTACCAAAGAGGATGAGGCTGGCTGTGGAGCCACTGCCGGGCAGACTTAAATTGGTTAAGGATTTTAGCGCGAATAGCGTAGCCACCGCGGTGCAGCTAATGGCTAGACCGCTGAAACGCCTGGGAACGAGAGCCAAGCCAAGGGCGATTGGTAAAGTCCCTTTGAGGATTGCATGGCCGGGTATCTTTAGGTTGAGGTCGATCAGCACCACCATCAGCGTGGCAGTGACGCCGCAACTGACCAGGAGGAGAGCATCCATCCACAGCGCGCGAGAACCTGCCAGGCGACTGGCACGTCGCAGTTGGGCATGGTCCAGCCAAGGAGCTGAAGCAGTGGACATGGATGGTTTCCCCCTCTCGCAAATTGCACGGAAAAGCTAATGGTAAAAGTTTACCATTTGATGCCCCGACGACGCAACGTGCAGGAAGCCCGAACTGGGGCCTAGCGAGCCCGTTTTTTGGGGGCGGTGGCTGGTGAGGAGGTTGGAGAAATGGCCGAAAAGTGGGAATCGGCCATCTGCAGCAGCTCTTTGCGTAGATTCAGGAATTCCTGCACTAGCTGCTGCCCCAGCGGGGTGAGGGAGCTACGGCGGGGTCCGCGACCGCCTACCTGGGCATCGACGAGCTTTTGGCCGAGCCCCTTTTCGGACTTTTTGATTTTATCCCAGACGAACCGATAGCTTTTGCCGATGGCTACGGCCGCATCCTTGATGGAGCCGGACTTTTCGATGGCCTGCAGGATCTGGCACATTCCGGAGCAGAAGACGTGCTCTCCGCCGAACTCGAGCCAGAGCTTCAGCCGTGGGCGACATTGGCTGGCGAGGGGGCTTTTGGAGGTGCGCGAAGTCGTCATGGCAGCTCTGGCGATTGGCGAAGAGAAAAGCGGTCGGGGGATCTGCGGGTGGGCGGACCTCCTTTTGGCATCGTAGCGTCCCGACGGGGTAGAGGGTATCCCGCCCGGGGTTGATGCGGGGAAAATGGGGGAAATCCGCACGATCTTGCGGCCAAAGGCGCATCGCCCTAGTGCGTGTATAATGGGCTTTTTCGAGCCCGGAATAGGGTGTCGTCGCCGAAGCTTGGTCTTTGGCGCTGCCTTGTTGGGCCGGTTGAGTCACATCCCCTTTGGTAAGGTAATCGCGTCTGTGAAAGCTGGTATTGTCGGACTGCCCAATGTTGGCAAGAGCACCCTTTTTAATGCATTGACCAGTTCTAAGGCCGCGCAGAGCGCTAACTATCCGTTCTGCACGATTGAGCCGAACGAAGGGATCGTGAGCGTTCCGGATGATCGGCTGCGCATCATCAGCACGTACATCGTGCCGAAGAAGCTGGTCCCTACGGCGCTGAAGCTGGTCGATATCGCGGGCATCGTCAAAGGGGCGAGCGAAGGGCAAGGGCTTGGCAACAAGTTTCTTAGCCACATCCGCGAAGTAGATGCGATCTTGCAAGTGGTTCGCTGTTTTGAAGATCCCGACGTGATCCACGTTGCGGGCGAAGTGAATCCGCTGGCCGACATCGAAACGATTGAGATCGAATTGATGCTGGCGGACATCCAGGTGCTGGAGACCGCGCTGCCGAAGGCCGAACGCTCGGCTCGCACGGGAGACAAAGAAGCGAAGCAGCGTGTGGAAGTGATCAAGAAGTGTTTGGCCCACCTGGCAACGGATGAACCGCTGCGCAAGTTCAAGATGGACCCCGCAGATGCGCTGGCCATTTCGAGCTTTGGACTGATGTCGGCCAAGCCGGTGTTGTATGTGGCAAACGTCGACGAGACCGACTTGGCAGGCAAGGGACCGCTGGTCCAAAAGCTGCGCGATTTTGCGACCAAGGTTGGGGCATCGGTAGTGCCGGTCTGTGCCAAGTTGGAAGCGGAGATTGCCGAACTGGATGAAGCCGATCGGGCCGAGATGTTGGCTTCGGCCGGCATTGTGGAACCGGCGCTGGCTGTGCTGGCTCGGGAAGCTTATCGCGTGCTGGGACTTCAGAGCTACTTCACGGCGGGTGAAACGGAAGTTCGGGCTTGGACCATTCCTGTTGGGGCTACGGCTCCTCAAGCAGCGGGCGTGATCCACACGGATTTTGAGAAGGGCTTTATTCGCGTCGAAGTTTTCTCCGTCGCGGACCTTGAGACCTACAAGAGTGAAAAAGAGATTCGCCAAGCAGGAAAGCTGCGGGTGGAAGGTAAAGCGTACGTGATGCAGGATGGCGATATTTGCCACTTCCTGTTCAACACGTAAACGCAGGTTGTTTACAAACCGAAGCCGGGGGTTGTGATGTCGTCTTCTGTGCCTCCGGATCAGTTTGGCAATGGTCCGCAGCTTCGTAACCCGGATGAAGAAAACCTGCGTCTGCTGGCGATTTTGCACTACGTATTAGGCGGGCTGGGAGTGCTTTGCTCCGGCTTTCCGCTGATCTACGTAGCGATTGGGATCGCGCTAATTTCGTCGGCCAAGGAAGAGCAAGCGAAGATGGTGGGTCCGATCTTCGCCATCTTTGGCGGTGTGGTCACCGTACTTTTGATCCTGTTTTCGGCGCTGGTGATCTATTCGGGGCGCTGCTTGGCAGGACATCGTAACCGGATGCTGAGCCTGGTTGTGGCGGGGATTAGCTGCGTGAACGTTTTGAACTTTCCGCTGGGCATGGCCCTGGGAATCTTCACGATGATCGTGCTCTTTCGTCCTTCGGTACAGGCCCTCTACGAAGCGAACCAGAATCGGCCAATTTAAGCCGGACCATCGCGGCGACTCTATTGCCCCTACATCCGCTACAGGCGTTCTAACGCGTGTGTGGCAAAGGGTTGTTCGTGCCTTGCGGTTCTTCGTGCGCTAGGCAGTTTTGTAGTGGCAATTAGCCTGAAGCTTGAGCGCCAGGCGCTTGTGTCGATGAGGCCTACTTTCGTTTTCCAAGGAACTACCGCATGTCGTGGATGGTGCTGATGGCACTGGTGACCGCGCTGGCATGCGGACTGCGCAGTGAGAGTAGTGCGCTACTGCCGATGGCAGGTGCTTGGGCGCTGCTGGCTGCTTGGGGGGGGCCCCTGGTGGCGACGGCAGGGAGCTGGGTCCTTTGCCAGCGACTAAAACAGGGGCGGGCGAGTGAGCGCTGGTTTGCCAATGCCGCACAAATGTTGGAATCGTGCGCGATCTTGCTTTGGAGCTTGGGGAACGCCATTTGGTGTTGTCAGGCAACGCCCTTGAATGGTCAGGCCCTTTGGGGAGAGATGCCAGCGGGGCTGCTTCCGCTGATAAATGTGATGAGCCTGCTGCTGCCAGTGCTGATGCTACTGGGGATAACCTGGATGGGGCTATTTCAATTGCAGTGGGGTTGGTACGCAGCCAGCTTGCTACGAGGCGACGTCTGTCAGCATGAACCACGTTTATTGCCCTTCTTGTGGCGGCAGTATCGGCAGAGTGTTTTGCCGCTGATTGTGCCGGCGCTGGTGATGCTATTGTTGCAGGGACTTTGCGCGACGATCTTGCCCGAAAGTAGCCAAGCGACTCTGGGGATGTTGGCCGACGGTTCGGCAGGAGAAGCTTCGCTAGTGGTTTATGGCATTATGACGATTGCGGTGCTGCTGATTGTGGTGCTGGTTTCGCCGCTGGTGATTCGGATGAGTTGGCCGTCGGCACCACTGGCTGATCCGCTGCTTCGGGAGTCGATGCAAGCAACGCTGGCGGCTTCTGGCTGCCGAGTGCGTGAGATTCGGGTGTGGAAGAGTCAGCGTCGTTCGTTCAATGCGGCCGTGGTGGGATATGTTTCGCCGCTGCGTTACTTGTTTGTTACCGAGCGATTGACGCTTGGGCTGGCGCCAGGTTCGCTCAATGCGGTGCTGCGGCATGAAGCGGCGCATGTGGCCTGTTCCCATTTGCTGAAGCGGCTATTGTGCATGTCGCTGCTGGGATTGGTGTGGCACCTGCTAAGTAGCGTCTCTTGGCAAACTTGGTTTGCTTCCGTGGGAATTTCTGCACCCGTGGCGATGGTGGGGGTGTGGTTGCTAGTTGCGTTGTATGTGGTGTTGGTTGTTGGGGGCTATTCACGGCTTCTGGAATACGAGGCCGACGCTGCCGTTTGCTTTGACCCCTTCACACATACGCTTGATAGGACGGCGGGCGAGCAATTGATTGTGGCGCTGCGCCGGATTAGTCACGGGACAGCGGGGACCGACTGGATGCATCCGCCGCTTGCCAAGCGAATTGCTTTCTTGCATGCGATCCTGGCAGATCCTGCGGTTGCCACCCGTTATCGAAAACGCTTAGCGCTTATCCCCTACGTGCTGATTGTGGTAGGGATCTTCTTGCTTGTGGGCATTGCGGTGTAGTGGCACTGTGAAAGTGGTTGACGGTTTTTTGAGCCGATCGATAGAAAAAACGGCTGGGAAGCGGATCGTGCCCGCTACAGTCGTTAATCTCGGCAAAGACCGTTGGCTTGGAGGTTTGGGAACGCGCAAAAATCGCTTTTGCTAGCAGAGTTTTTTATCTAACCCAAACGATCCGTCGATCCGTATAGGGTGAAGGTCCGTTTGCATGTCCTTACAGATGGGCCTTGCGAGTGGCTTCGTTCGCCCTTTCCGCACAGATTCCGATTAGACCCCTAGGGATCCTACGATGTTTGCGACGCAGATTGTTGTTCCCCTGGTTACGTCGTCCTTAGCTGAGCGCGTTGATACTGCCATTCAGGCAAGCCCGCATCGGTTTGGACGGCAGCTTCGATTTGAAACCGCTGGTGGCCATGTTGTGCTGCAAGGGCGGGTTGGAACTTACTTCCAGAAACAGATGGCGCAAGAGACGGTGCGCCGTGTCGAAGGAGTGCATACCATCGACAACAATCTTGAGGTTAGCTGGAAGTAGTAAGTCGCGGCTTCGGCCTGGCGTGCCCGATTGAATGGTGGCACGCAGGGCGCCGTCAGGATAAATCCTGACCTACAGAACGGAAGCGGTTTAGAAACTAGCGTGGTTGCATGGGGCGATGTCCCATCACACATTCGGTACGGTTGCGATATTGTGGAAAGCGATTAGCCACCTGCAACTTTTCTAGTACGCAGTGGTTGCTGTCCGACAGGCCGCAAAGACGCATGATTCCGTCGTGATCAGAAATCTGATCGTGCAACTTACAAAGTTCCTTGACGATCCAGGGATGGAGCGCTTGAACTTCTTCCATCTCTACCACCACACGATAAGTGAAGGCCTGCTCTAGCCGTTCCCAAATTGCATCGCTTAAAGCGATCTCTGCTGTGTCGCCGTGGTGCGGTGGACTGATCCTCACAAAGAGCCAGTCTGGGCCGCGATCAAACGCCATCGTCCACCCGGGTGCAACTTCAACCCACATGGCATGCTCCCTCCGCCTGAAGAGTGTTTTTGATCCAAAGGCGATTGTGGTGGCCCGGACCATTAAGCTCATCTTAAGGGTGCGCAGATTACGTTCCAGCGAAATTCGGCAAATTTTTGGGGTGATCGGCGGGGTGCAGGCCGCTGAGCTTAGCTGCCTGGCGGGCCCGGCTTTGCCACAGCTAGACAATCCCAAGGATGGTCGGATACAACCAAAGGGCCGGGAAATCCTGGCTTTATAGGTTTGTTTTCTTGCGGCAGGCTTTTTTGGGGGCGGACGTTTCGTCCGGCCGGCTTGCTCGCGAAGTTGACTTATGGCGATACGCGCTGAAGGTAATTTGCTATGTCTCGTTCTGCTGCCGTTACGTTTAAGGGAACTCCAATGACTTTGGCCGGCGAAGCCGTCAAGGTTGGACAACAAGCTCCCGAATTCACGATCCATTATTTCGAAGGTGGGCTTAAGAGCATCACGCCAGCCGACCTCAAGGGGAAGCCAACGTTCCTCAGCATCGTTCCTTCGCTGGATACTGGCGTTTGCAAGATCCAAACGAAGAAGTTCAACGATGAATTGGCCTCGCTGAAGGATAAGGTCAACGCCGTCACGATCAGCTTGGACCTGCCTTTTGCGATGAACCGCTTTTGCGGTGCTGAGTCGATCACCAACATGCGTGTTGGCAGCGACTATATGGATCGCAACTTCGGTAAGAACTGGGGCATGCTGATCGAAGAGTTGAAGTTGCTGGCTCGTGGCGCTTTCGTCATCGATGCCAATGGCAAGGTTGTCTATAGCGAGACCGTGCCAGAAGTAACCAGCGAACCGAACTACGACGCTGCCTTGGCTGCTTTGAAGGGCCTGCTGTAAATCGAACGGTTTGCAGATTGTAAATAAAGAAGAGCCGGCAACCTGTGACAGGATGTCGGCTCTTCTTTTTTGCGCATGGGTGCTGGGTTTATTCGACCTCGCGTCGTGCGAGCAGGGCCGCAGGGCGCGAGTGCAATTGCTGAGAGACCCAGGTGAGCCAGCCTTCGGAAGGAAGTCCGTAGGGGCGGAATTTCTCGGCCAGGACTTGCTCTTCACTGTAGAGAATTGCAAGCTGCACGCCCAACTTACTGGCGGAGGGGCTCTCCATCAGGTTGCTGGAATCGGTGGCGCTCATTTGGAACAGGACACGCAGGTCGAAGTCGCGCATGGTTTGGCGTTCCAACCAGCGTGACGTGTTGCTGTAAGAATCGGACCAGACGATGGCATGAACGCCGACCGAGGGTCCTTCTCGCAGGATGGTGGCCCACTGTTTGTCGGCCGCACCGGAACCTTCTTCGCCAAAGCCGGAGATGCCGAAGTCGTCGGACTTCTTCAAGTCACGGAAGCGGGCCAGCCCGTGCACAAAGATGAAGATCGGGTCTTTGCCTTGTTCGCCTGCAGCAACACGAGCATCGACTTCGGCAGCGATGCTGCGAATGGCATCGGCAGCGGCGCTTGGACGAACGATGCGGGGCTGCGTATCGAGTGGAGGAACGGCCGTTTGCCAGAACCCGGCTAGCCCGGACTCGGGGCGGGAGCCATCCAAAATGTAGATCGAAGGATGTGTCTTATTGGCATCTTCGGAGGTCTTGGGCAATTGTGCTGAAAGAGAGATCAGCAGGCTAGAAAACATGCCAAGCGCCAGCTCTTCCTGCTGGCCGACGATTAAGAGGTTGCTACCACCTTGGCGACGGAAGACGACTTCTGTCGGGTCTTTGATGGCGACGGCCGCACCGAGCCAGCCGCGAACCTCGACCGGCGTAACGGCCGAGGGGGCCGACTCCACTAGTGAGCGAAGTAGTGGGTTGGTTGCGGGGTCGGCCGCGACGTTCCCTTCGAAGATGAACGGAGGTGGAAGTGCCACTTCACGCTCTTGGGCCATTTCCGCCAGCTGGTGGAGATGCTTTTCACGCTGTTGGTCAGAGAGCCAAACGACTTGGAACGGATGATTCCCTTCAAACATACCGTTGGCATCATTGTAGATGGCTTCGCCCGGACGATTGAGCAGGCGAGCGGCGGTGTTGTCTTCGCTGAGGATCAAGTGGGCGTCGGACTCGCTGCATTGCAAGGCGATACGAACGGCCATTTGGCCAATGGTACTTCGAGCCAGGGTGTAGGCACCGGCCAAGGTTTGAGAACCGAGTAGCACATGAATACCGAAGGCACGGCCTTGGCGCACCAAGCGATCCAGCAGCAAAGCCGCATCGTGTGAGATCTTGTCATCGGTGGTGAAGAACTCTTGGAATTCATCAATGATCAAAAGGATGCGGGGGAGGACTGCGGTGGGATTGGCGTTGCGATATCCCTTCACATCTTGGACCCCTTGCTGACGCAGCAGGTCACCGCGGCGCTTGAGCTCTTGGTCGAGACGTTCAAGCACGCTCATGCCGAATTCACGTTCGCTCTCGATAGCGATCACGCGGGCATGTGGCAGTTTGCAGGCGGCGTAGGCTTTGAACTCTACCCCCTTCTTAAAGTCGATCAGATAGAACTGAAGCTCTTCGGGGGAATAGTGGATTGCCAAATTGGTAATCATCGCATTGAGCAGCGTGGATTTTCCCGAGCCGGTTTTGCCTGCGATGAGGACGTGCTGGGAAGTTCCTTTGCCCAGCCGCATGATTTGCAGCTTGGTAGCGCCGGCTCGGCCCAAGGGAACTTCGATCTCGACGCGGCTGTCGGACTTCCACCAATCCTTGGCGGCAGGGATGACGGAGTTGAACGGCACTTCCACGCGTGAGGCATCTTTGGCAAGCTTGCCGACTGCCTGGACGGCTTGGGTGAACGGTTCATCAGCAGGGGGAGCTTCGACTTCCAAGGGCAAAGGGGCAAGGTCTTCGTACTGCCAGCGGAAGCGGGACTTGTCTGCATCCCACACCAAATTAGACGCCTGCGACTGCAAGTCGGCCAAGTCGAAGTTGCGCGGCATCTTCAGCTTGTTGTCGGTGCTGATGAGGGTGTAGACGCCGCAGCGTGCTCCGCTGCTGGCAATGCTGACCAAGCGACGGGCGGCCTCATCCGAAAAGTTGGCGGGGAAATTGGCGACGACCAAAATCTGGAACGGCTCGGCCACTTCGCCAGCGTGGGCGTTGTATTCGAGGATCGATTCGAACTCGTTGCGCAGGTACTTTTGGATGACGTTTTCCATGTGTTCGGTCAAGTCGGCCAACCGCTGTTGGATGTGGCCCGACTCTGTCCAGATGCGATTGGTCACTAAGCGTTCTTCGTAGTCGGCCAAGTGCATGAAGGCAGAGAAGTTTTGGCCTAAACCAACGGGATCGATGATGGTGAAACGAACCTTGCCTGGTGGGAAGGTTGTTAGCAGACGCAGCATCACATCTTGCATCAGGTGTGTTGCTTCATCACGTCCTTTATCTTCGGCTTCGAGCAGGAGTGAGGGGCTCTCGGGGAAGGACAGGACGGCGGGCAGGCGATAGGGCTCGCTGGGAAGTTGCAGGGCGTCGCTGCCATCTTGCGCCACTTTGGAGGCTAAGCATTCGGCCGGCTTGGTAAGGGTAAACTTGTATTCGCCAAAACGGAGGGCGCGAACTTCATTCACATCGGATTCGACGGGAGTTTCCTCGGCCGCAGCGGAGTCAGCGGGGGGGCGAGGTGCCAGCCGTGGCCGCCAGGTGGACCAGTCGATCTTGTCCCAGGCGGGAAAGTTGGCATCACACACGACGTTCATCTCATCGAGTGCGGACTGGAACGAGTCGAGCCCCGCTTGCCACTGCTCGGCGAGGGTTTGCCATGCTTGGTTGAATTGTTCGGTGATCTGTTGCCGGACGGCGTGATAGGCTTCCTTCTGTTGTTGTCGTTGGTGCCGGAAGACCTCTTCGGCATCTTGGATTTGCGGCGGGAAGCGGTCTTCGAGTTGTTGCATTTGGCGGTCGTGCCCTTGGTCGAGCGATTGACGGCGGGCGCGATAGTCGGCCTCGATTTGTGCGAGGACCGATTCATGCTGCTTGACCATCGACTCGCGCAGACGCTTCCATTCGCTGCTAATCGAGGCGAGGTCGCGGTCGCGCTGGTCTTGCAATTGTTTGAGCTTGCGACTGGCTTCGACCTTGGCCGATTGCAGGGCAGCAGCGACATAGGCCTGGGCGTGAGCAATGTGCTGCTGAAATTCTGGCACGACGCGCAAGGTTTGCATGCGGGAAAAAGGCCTTACCGATTGGCGCAGGATCAAAGCAATCGCAGCGGACGAACCGACACAGGCCAAGGCGGCGGCGATCACTCCGTAGGATTCCAGGAACCGCCACGAAGGATAGGCCAATGCAACTAAGGAGAAGAGGAAGATCAGGAAGGGCCAGCCATCTTCTAAAAAGCGGGAGGCAGGAAGTTGCCCCAGCTCGTAAAGCTTGATGCGGGCCCGCTCTAATGCGGCACCGGTTTGCTCAATATAGGCCAGCTTCGGAAGGCCAGGCGAAACGGGAGGCGGCGCGATAGTGGCTTCGGGCCATGCGCAGCGCTTGGCGACCAGGCGTTTGGCGTCGGTTACAACAGCTTGGATTTCTGCATCACGCTGCGAACAGAGCTGTTCAAACTGAGAGCATTCTTGCTGCGGGAGTGGCTCTTGTTCATGGAAGTGGCTTTGGATCGATTCGCGGCGGTGTTGCCAAAGCGACTTGCCATCTTCGAGTGCCTCGGCATGGGCTTCGGACTTGCCTTCGGTTAGTTCGGCTTCTTCTTTGTTGAGCTTGTGGCTGCTGGAGGAGTAGTTAAACAGCAGGCCTTCGCGAGCCTTTTTGTAAGTCGCCAGCAGGTTGCCATGCTGGTTTTCAAAGCCATCGATTAGTTCTTGCCGGCGCTGGTCGAACTGGGCCTTTTCCTGCGCGAGGCGCTCGATGCGTTCTTGTTTGAGGTGCACCTCTTGGCGCGACCAGTCGTCGACCTGATGGATCAGGGTGCGTAAGAGGTCTCGTTGCCGCTGGGTGGTGATTTCTGGCTTATTCACGAGAGGTTACCTTAGAAGCAAAGGGACAAGCGACGACGAAAGCGTGCAAAGGTGTTGCCAAGGGAATCACTGGTTGTCTTCGGGGTGGTCGCCACATTCACGCTCGGCCGCTTCCACAACAGCGGCTAAGCGTTGTACGGAGGAAATGAGTTGTTGAAGCTTGGGAGGAATCTGTTGGAGGTGTGCTTTTTCGAACTGTCGGCTGGCGTCGTCTCGCCAATGTTCGCCGGCGAGGGCCCAGTCTTCTTTTAGCTTAGAAAACGCCTGGGAAATTCGGCCCATCCCGGTGTTGAGATCGCAAACTCTCATGATTGGGGCTCCTGGGAGTTGTTGGAAGGGGCAGGCGAGATATCGGAGGATGCTAGGGAACTTGTCGCGGCCGAGGTTTCACTAGCTGCTGGTGCGCTGTTGCCGCTGGAGCCCAAGGGGGCATGGGCGCGATCGAGATAGCCTTCAATCGAGGTAGCGATCCGTTCGAGGGCCCCCTTCGAGGCGAGGAAGTCGGTTTCTAAGTAGCGTTTGACTTTCGAAAGAGCGACTTTGAACTCTTCGACCTCTTTGTTGATCTGGATGCGCCACTTGCGGACGGCCATGACTTTGGCTTCGGCCGTGCGGAGGCGGCGTTTGGCCTTTTCTAGTGCCTTGCGTTCATCAATACAAGACTTGCGGGTGTCTTCGCTAATCGTTAGTTCGCATCGTTCCAGCGCGATTCGCGCTTCGCTCACGCGGTCGGAAGCTTTGTTGACCTCGCGGGGCCAATAGTGGCTGCGGTCGGACTCGATCCAGTCGATCGGCCGCCGCGATTCGAGGTCGAGGACGGTGAGCGCTTCGACCATTCCTTCCTCAAACACAATGAGCGACGCCCGCATGGCGGTAATCGCTTCGGTAGAGGTGAGGTTTGCTTTGCGACCAGCCATGACAAAGACCCGGCAACGGTAGAAGAACGGAAGGAACAGGACCAAGCGACCTAAGACTGAAGATAGTCATCAATGTGTGCCGCTTTGCGGAGCAGGTACGGCACGTATTCATCGCCAGTTTCAATGAACCGGAGGAGGACCTTCATGTTGGAATCAAATTGCTCGGCAAACTTGCTGTGCTCTTGATCACGCCACGTGGCGTTGAGGGCCGAGAGCTGGTTTGATAGCGCGGACATGCGCTCGCGGAGGTTGGCGTTGAACTTTTTAAGGCTCAACGCGAACTGCCGCAATTCTTCGGGGTCGACAACGGCTTTAGCCATGGTGAGGAGACCTGCATCAGGAAAAGAGGATGTGGATAGTTGGGGTGCGGGCCAGGGTGTAAGTGCCGAGAAATCGGGACTAGCCTGCCGCGAGTGCATCCAAGAGCGCGGCAGCCTCTTGATGATGCGGATCTTTTTCAAGCAACTGCGAAAGGTATTGCTGAGCCACCTTGGGAAGCTTCATTTCGAGTGCCAGTTTGCCCGATTGGAGGAGTGCTTGCTCTTCCAAAGGGACTTGGTGTTGTTGCTGAGCAGCTTCCACCGCCATGCCGTAGTACTTTAGCGCTTCGGGGAGGTTGTCGAGGTCGCGGAAACAGTCTCCCAAAGACAAAGCTGCTGCGGAACACTCGACGGGATCTTGCAGGGCTGCTTCGAGATAAGGTCGAGCATCGGTAGAGCGTCCCTTTTTAAGGAGGCGACTGCCCAGTTGCCGTGCGGCATGGGCATCATTGGGGGATCGTTTGGCTCGTGCCTCGCTGATTTCCAGCTCTAGCCGATCTTGTTTGGTGAGGGCGTCGTTCAGGGCAGCCTGCACTTCGGCCGAGGGATGGGGGACTTGGGCCTGTTTGCGTGCGACGGCCACGACCTTTTCCATCCGCAACAGACGAACGTCTTCCCACAGTTGGAGGACGGTGGGATCGTTGTCGGTGGCTTCCTTCCCTTTGGCCAGCAGGCGTTCGGCGTCGTACTCGCGCCCCTTCTCCAGATAGAGTGGAACCAACTGGCTGTAGACCTCGACCAGCGAAGGGCAGTTGCGGTGAGCAAGTTCTAATTGCTGAATCGGGGTAAGTTCGATGTTGCGGTCGACCAGGCTGCCGCTGACGGTTGCCGTGGTGGGCTTGTTGGCGACGGGTGCTGGTATACCGCCGGCGGCAGCGCCCTTTTTGGAAGGCTTGCGGACGCCGTCGGCCTGTCGGCTCTTTTCGATGGTGAGCTGGGTCACCATGGCGGAGGCTTCAGAGTCGTCGGGAAACGCGTCTTCGACACGTAGCCAGCAATCGACCGCTTCTTCAAAGCGGGAATGTCCTGCCAGGCCAAAGCCACAACGACGGGTGAGCTCAATGTCGTGCGGGTTCTTTTCGAGGTCTGCCAGCCAGCGTTTTAGCTCTGCATTATCGACCAAGGCGAGCTTGGCCTGAGCGGCAGGCAGGCCCGAGCGAAACTCGCTATTGATGCGAGCTGCAAGGTGTTGACGCAGCCAAGTGTTGTCGCCGCAGGCCTCTGCGAGGTAGGCCTCTCGTTCTGCCGCATCCCGTTTGGTGAGGGCAGTCTGATATATCGCGTGTTCGTCCATAGTTGTAGTTGTACCTCGGTCAAACCACGAATGTCGTTTGCCTGAGGAAAGAGTGCCGACGCTTACAGCCCCGTAACGCCGGCGGTAACCACGCTTTGATTATACGCCGGACGGCCTGCGGACTGCGCGAGAAAATATCGCACGAAAAATCTCTTAGCCATTCCGCCTCATTGTATACCGGCCATCGGGTGGTTGCTTGACGGCACAGTCGCCTGAAGTTCCCAGCCAGCTTCGGTGCATTTGCACCGCAGAAACTGCGGAAAAGCTGGGGTTTCTTGGTGAAAAGGCAAGGCGGTTTACGCTCAGCGAGCGCCAGGTATCGGCAGCAGGCGAGGAGGGAGACGCTGGGGATAGTCGGCCAAGTGTCCAGCAAACACACGTCTTCTACACCCGCGCACTTCCCAACCAATTTTGGCTGGCAGGACCCTGGAGTCGCAGCCGAAAGGCGTGACCGAGCATTAACGGCGGGGTTTCGCGCGCTTCCTAGCTCCTTCTCGCCAGCAACCGACGCCACCCTTGCGAAAGCTTTTCAAGTAGTTGCAGAAAACCGCAAAACAAAAGGAAGGGCATCATTATATCGCTGAGCCGAATAATGGCTCCGCAAACCGCCCCTGCACCGTTGTAGTACTCAAAACCATCTTGGACTTCCACAAAAAGGGAAAACAGGATCACTACGACGGAAATCATGATCGTGGCATTCAACCTCCACCCGAGCATCAAATAGCATTCACAAAGATAGCCATAGGCCGCGTAAACCAGCCAAGCCCCAATCGCCAAATTGACGGCAGCAAACTGCATTTGACGAGAAGTTTCCGTTGGCACATCTGCGTCGAGCTTTAACGTCTCTAGTCCTATGTAGAGAACAGGAATTGGCCACCCGACTTCCACATCAAGTCCACCACGAGGATCACTCCACCTAGGAGCATTCATCGCGTATCTCTCTAACGCGATGAGATAATCCTGGCCAAGGTTCTGGAAGAGAACAACAGCCATGAGGAAAAAGACGATCCCAAGACGATGAGCCATAGGAACGGTTGTGCGATTGGCGACATTATCGCTCACACACCACCTCACAATCGGGCAGCCCTACCTTTAATCGTTCTAAGCCTGTATCTGAAATATAGGACTCCGAAACATCTAGACGTCGCAGGCTCTTCAATTGCAGAATGCTATCAATACCGTCATCCGAAATTAAAGTAAACCGAAGGTTGAGCTCGTGTACCATCAAGTCGGATGAAAGCCCTTTCAGAGCTTCATCATCGACTCGGCTTTCCGCCAAGTCGAGTGTTTCTAGGTATTCACACCTAACTAACGCCTCGAGCAGTTCTCTACTTACCGTGGCGTTTTCTCTGCAACGAACAATTTGCAAGTAAGGAAGGAACTGGAGTCGACTCCAATCAACGGGAGCATCCTCCTCGACCGCATGAAACATCTTCACCGGTCGATACAGGCCGTGGGGATTTGCCAATAGGTAGCGAGAAACACCGCTTTCTGACTCCCAGTCACGCCACGCACGTCCGGGCAGGGTATTCAGCCGATCTAAACTCAAAGAATATTCATCTTCGTCTTCGTAAGAAAACTCAATCTTGTGGGTCCTAAAGAAATCCTCCGCAACAGCCTGTTCTCGATAGACGCGTCCCAGTTTATTGGCAATCGCAAATAAAACGCAGGCCAACGTCATGCCGATAAGCGCCATCGCGAGATTGAATTGTCCGTCTTTTAACTTCCCTCTTCGCTTTATTGCCAACACCAGATGATATAAGCACCAGTACACGCCCGAGATTGCAGAAAACCAGGCGACACAGTGCAGCAAGTCGTGCGTAGAAGAGATTACTTCCCACCTGGTGAAACGTGAAAACCTAGAAATGTCTCGAAGAAAGAAGATGGAACACAGCGTGGCGATCAGTGCCACAGCACCCCGTTTATTCAATCGCCAGTTGCAACGGATAATGGCCTGTGCTGCGTAAAGCGATATCGCATACGACGAAACGAGAGCAACGATGCCATTTGCTACTAGTCGCAAGGTAAGTGCTTGTGACTCTTTAGCAGTTCCATTTTCTGCAATGCATCGAAAAGGCCAGCCAGCGACTTTGGGAGCACTGTTACCAGACTGTGAACTAACAACAGCTTCAACCCAACTAGGGTTCACATTTAGCACTACATGCACTAGTAGCAGCAGCCCAAAAATCCACCACTGCACTTTCGCCTTAGCACTAATGTGCGACATAACGAACAACTTTCGTCCCGCTCGGATTGCCCGCCCCACTAGCTCCTTCTCGCCAGCAACCAACGCCACCCTTGCGAAAGCTTTTCATAGAGCAGCAAAAATCCGCAAAACAAAAAGCCGGGAATCACTAAATCGCTTAGCCGAATAATGGCTCCGCAAACCGCCCCTGCACCGTTGTAGTACTCAAAACCATCTTGGACTTCCACAAAAAGGGAAAACAGGATCACTACGACGGAAATCATGATCGTGGCATTCAACCTCCACCCGAGCATCAAATAGCATTCACAAAGATAGCCATAGGCCGCGTAAACCAGCCAAGCACCAACCGCCACATTAAAGCAGGCAAAGAGGATCGCTTTCCAAGGGCTGATCTTCAAGACTGCCACTCGTTGTGTCGGCGCATACTCGCATTCCAGCGTAAAGAAAATCGGCCAGCCAACTTTATAGAAACCACATCTGATCTCTCCTGCTAAAAGGTCAGGGGAAGGTCGAACGATCATAAATCGTTGTTCTAAATCAACAAGATAGCCCCAACTCAGATTCTTGACAAAAAAGATGGCAATAAGAATCGCAAAGATTGCCAGACGATACGAAAAGGGAGGAGCGGCACTCGGGCTGATGCCCCCTTCCGCCTTATAGGCGATGACGCTGGGATTTTCTAATTGAGACATAGTTGGCTTCAATCAAGTGCCCTGATAAGTACTATACGTGCCAAGCTATTCCCCAGATGGATCTTCGACTACTTCGTGATCTTGCTGGTCATAGCGCCAAATATTGCAATTAGGTAGCCCTTCCTTTAGCTGCTGCTCTCCCTCTTTAGAAATCTTCGTCCCCGTGATATCGAGGACCCTCAAATTTTTAAGCTTTATCAGGTAGCCAACGCTTCTGTCCGTTATGGGTGCACCATAAAGGTGCAGCTGCTTCAGTTTAGAATCGCTCGCAAGGACTCTAAGATCATTATCTTGAATATCGCAATTATTCATAACGATACAGGTAAGTTGCTTGCATTTTGCCAATTCGGCAAGCATCTCTCCACTGTTCTGCGAGTTTGCGTTAATCTCAATCATCTGCAAATAGGGAAGTGATCGAAGATAACTCCAGTCAACTTCAGACTCAATTTCTCGCTCGCCACTATCTCCGAAATCAACAACTCGATACAAACCATCTGAACTTGCTAATAGATATCGTGACACTCCAGTTGCAGCCTCCCAATCACGCCAGGTCTTTCCAGGCATAGGCACGACCACTCCCCAACTGCTATCGTCATAATAATTTCTTTCGGTTTTGAGAACGTATCCGAACCTATTGAAGTAGGCGACGGCCTGTTTCTGTGCATGTTGACTTCGAAACTGACTCCCGGCAAAGGCAAACAAGATCGATGACGCCGTGACACCGAAAAGCAGCATCGACAAGTTGAACTGCCCATTCTTCAGACGCCTAAATCCCTTTACTGCGGAAACCAAATAGCTCAGAAGCCAATACACACCCCAAATGGCGACAAACCAAGTAACGCAGTTGAACAAATCACTTATGCGGTACATCAGTTTTGAAGGCAGAGACAAGGGCAATTGGAGATTATTAGGGAAGCAAATGAGCACAACGATCGTAGCGGCCAATGCCGCGATAGCCCGCCAACGAAATCGCAGGTAGCAATACACAATGGCAGGCGATGCACAGAACGACGCACCCCAAGAAGAAAAGATCGCGATAACGACATTAGCGATAATCGCCGGAAGCCGATAAATCGGTCTGCGGTGAAACCCTTTGTCATCCGTGCAATCAAAGGGCCAGCCAGCAAACAAGACTTCCTCCCAGCCGTATTTTTCTTCCCTACTCGATGTAACGTCTTCCGGGCCGATAACAGAATTAACGTCCCAGCTGTATTCGTACCTGTGTGAAGTATCGTCCAGACCAATAACAGTATCAACAACCCAATTAGGATTAACATTCACCGCCACATGCACCAATAGCAGCAGCCCAAATACCCACCACTGCACTTTCGCCTTAGCACTGATTTGCGACATAAGAAGGAACACTCCTGGTAGTCAATATACCGAGTTCCTGTGCTGATTACAAAAACCGATTCAGGGCGTGAGCGCTTCTGTATTGTCGATAAAGTGCCAGTGGCAGTAGCGGAGGTCTGCGAAGGAATGCTACTTCTTCGAATGAAAGTTCTGGCCCAGCTTGCGCAGGATCTCGGTGCGTAGCTGCGTGACGATGGACTCTTTGTCGGTGGCTTGCAGGATGCGCTGAACGACGACTTTGGGCCCATCTTTGCCAAAGCTAGAGCCATGCTCAAAATAGTACTTGGCTGCCTCGCCCACAATGTACGAGCCGTAGCCGGCCGCGGCACCTTGAGGCAAAGCAGTTACCAGCGTCGATTTGCCGATCGAAAAGGCCTTGAGCGTGCTTGTTAAAAAGGAGGTGGCCATCACGCCCAATGTCATGAAGCCAGCGGCCTTGCCGATTTCCATGACAAGCTCACGCGACTTGTTCCAGGACAGGGAATAGCCGTAAACCTTGGCCAGCGTGGTAACCATTCCAATGTCGACGCCAACTCCTCCCAGCACATCCAGGAATGCGGCCGGGTTGAGGCCGACAGCAATCGCTTTGACGGTGGCAGAGCTCCAGATCACTTGCCGGGCGCGACGCTCACGCAGCTCGACCCGTAGCTGGGCGATGCGGTCGCTTTTGTCGGAGGCGTATAGTGCGGCCCCCAGTGCAACCAGCGCGAGCCCTTCCCGGTCGAGGATTTGCAGGATCTTCTCTTTGAGGTCGGCCACATCGGGCTTGGGCTTGCGCCATTCGGATCGTTCGCTGCCATCCACCGACTGGATGATGTATTCTTTTTCGCGCGGGTCGGCCGCAGCCGTGACAAGCTGGATGCTCGAGGGAAGGTCAGCCATCCGCTCTTTGCCCAAAACGGTCAACAGCCGTTCTCGCTGGGCCGGGGTGTAAAGATCGATCTTGTTGAGCACCACAATAATCGGCTTATGCAGCGAGGCGAGTTCTAGCAGGGCCGCATGTTCGATGTCGTTTAAGTCCGAATCGACGACCATCAACAGGATGTCGGCTTGTTGTGCCGCTTCCCGTGCGATCCGGGCTCGCTCTTCGCCACCGACTTCGTTAATGCCGGGCGTGTCGATCAGACGGACGTGGGAATCGCCCAGGCCGGGAAGGACGTAGCCCGCATCTTTCCAGGCGGCGGATTGTACCTCTTTGGTCCAGCCCCCTTGGACGTCGACGCTGGCAATGGTCTGGCCTGCTAAGGCGTTGATGAGCGCGCTTTTGCCGGTTGAGATCTCGCCAAAGATCACGATCGAAACGCGGCCACTGGTTAGCTTCTCTTGCATCTCGCGCAGACCGGCAAGCTCCGCACGAAGTTGGGCCTTCTCTTCGGACGTGCAATCTTGGAAGCGCTCCAGCGTCGCTTCCACTGCGCCCAGGGCTTCACGATAGTGCTGGGTAGAGTCGTCGGCAGTGGGAAGGTCAGCAGTCACGGGAGGATCGTCTAGCGAGGTGAAGGGAGGTTTGCCAGCGTGTTGAAACGATTCCAAAAAGGTCAACGATCTTCAGGATGGTCGAGCGGAGCCGGCTTGGTGCTGGCGTGGAACTTCTCTCGCGCTTGTTGCACGAGCTTCATCAGCTCGGCCGGTGCTGTCAGGCGATGCCATTCTTGCTTGGCAATGTTGGCCAGTCCTTCCGGCGGGATGCGCATCTCATTTCGATAGTATTCGATAAAGACAGCGCCGATCCAGCGGGCGATCAGGGCTTGCATGACGCCTTGGAGCAGTCCCCCTGCTAGTTGTCCGGCCAAAGGGACCGATTTAAAAAGGGAAGCCACCACCATTCCGACGGCGGGGGCTGCCAGGTTGACCCCCAAGATGGCCACCAGGTTTTTGCCGAGCTGTCCTAGTAGGCCCGCAGCGGTTTTGAGGTCCATCGGCTGGCGATAGATGCCAGCGAGATCGACAACCATCTTGGTGACAATCGCGGAACCGGCAAAGAGGTCGAGCAGCGGCAAGGGGCTGAGGGCTGCTGCGCCGCCGGCGCTCCACATGTACCATTCCACCGTCTCCCAGGCGCGGCGATCTACTGAGGCTTGTACTTCTTGCTTGGCATTTTCGACGAGGCCGCGCGATTGTAACAGCAGGTTGTGCAGCAAAAGCTGATTGCTGTCTTGCGCAAGGACCGACAACATGCGTCCGGCGAGGGGAGCAATGTCGGCCGGGTTTTCAACCGCATCGGTTCGCTCGCTTCCATCCGGCAGGACTAGCACACGCTGACGCGAGGTGGTTTGTGCCCGTACAGAGACGAAGTCTGCTTCTTGGACGATGCCGGTTAATTGTTGTCGCAGTTGTGATAGTAGCTTGGCCTGATCGGCGGGAGAGTAGAGGTCGCTTTTGTTGAGGCAGACGATCAGACGCTTTTCCATCTGGCCAAGGATACGTAGCAGAGAGAACTCGCTGTCGCGCAAGGGGCCATCGACGACTAGCAAGACAAGGTCGGCCGAGCTTGCGCAGCTCAGCTGCGCTGGAAACGTGTTCGGCGCCGTCGACTTCGCCCAGGCCGGGAGTATCGATCAAGATGACCCGCTCATCCTCGGGCCAGGGGATCTCTTGCCGCTGGGTGGTTGTTCCGCCGCGTGGATCGGTCCGAAAGAGGTCGCGTCCTGCCAAGCTGTTGAGGAGTGCGGACTTGCCACTGGAGATCGTTCCAAACGCGACGATTTCTAGCCGCTGGGATTGCTGCTTGGTGGTGACGCGATGGGCCAGGGTTTCTAGTGCTTCGCGAACGTCAGGAGGAAGGGTGGGCTCGTTTTGCAGGCGTTGCGCTTCGGCAAGGTTGCCAGCCACTTCGGTTTCAATCTCGGCGGCAGAGAGTTCGCTGGGGTTACGGCTGGCGAGGGCGCGCTTGCGCGACTTGGAGACACTATTTTTCCAAAGCTTCCATCCGGTCAGGAGGATCGCGCCACCAAAGAAGATTCCCCCGACAATCGCGCAGCCCAAGTAGATGTTGGCCCAAGTGGGGCCGAGGGACTGCAGGGATTGGTACTGGGTCATGACCTTGCCGGGGAGCCAAAGTAGCGCCACGCCGACCACGGCCATCAGGACGAGGAAGAAGGGGCCGGTAGAAAGTTCGCGCAGCTTATTCATGAACATCCACCCAGAGCAAGGCAATCGGACGAGGGTCGAACAGGTTGCGAGGGGACGCTGGGGCCTTCGGAGACGCCTGTTCTAAGTAATAGTTTAGTCAATATTTGGCAGGTGCCTAAGGCGGGAAGGGGCTGGCCCGTGCGGCGAACGTGCCTATTCGTAGCCTTACCTACCAATTCCTCCTGTTTTTTGGCATTTCTTTTCCCTTCCGGCCAATGCGGGAGGGGGTGCCGATTGGAATTGGGGCAGAAGGCGCTGCGTAAACGGGTGCTCGGGATGAGCTTGCTTGCTAGAGGGGGCTACGCCAAGATAGGGGCCGTAACGCTTGGCCGTTAGGGCTAGGGGATTTGGTATTCCAGGGATCGGGAAATCTTTAGACATGGCAACTTCTGGTTCAGAGACAGAGAAACCGGGCGATTCATTGGGAGAAGCCACACCCGGAGTCGTTTCGGTTGGCAGTCGAGGCCTCTCGTCGCTGGCGTTCATTGGGCTTGCGCTGACGCAGTTCTTGACGGCGGTCAACGACAATGTATTTCGCTGGTTAGTGATCGGTATTGGAAAAGACCATGCCGTTGAGGCCCTGAAGACCGGAAATGGACCAGCCTGGCTGACCGAAGGGAACATTCTGATGGCCGGCACGGCCTCGTTTGTTCTGCCTTATTTGATATTGGCTGCCCCGGCGGGCTACTTTGCGGATCGCTATCGAAAGCGGTCGGTCATTGTGGCGTGCAAGGTGGCGGAAATCGTCGTGATGTTGCTGAGCGGTTGGAGCAGTGCTGCTGGGACACCAGCCGGGGCATGCTTCGATTTGGCTGTTGCTGAGCGTGCTGGCATTGATGGGGGCCCAAAGTGCGCTGTTTGCGCCAGCTCGAAGCGGCAGCATTCCAGAACTGCTGCGACCGGAGCGGGTCTCGATGGCCAACGGCATTTTTGCCCTGGTCACCGTGGCCGCCACGATCCTTGGCATGGTGATTGGCCTGCGCGTGAAAGACATGGCCGGCCCCAAGGCGCTAGAAGGGGTGGGCCTGGTCGGCAGTGTGCTAGTGGGGATCGCAGCGATCGGAACAATCACGTCCCTGTTGATTCCATCGGGCAAGGTGGGAGACCCCACACGAAAATTTCCATGGGATGCACCGCAGCAAACATGGCGCGACCTAAAACGACTGATTTCGGATCGACCGCTGCTGCGAGTGGCGCTGGGGATATTGTTCTTTTACTCGATTGGCGCAATCGCGCAGCTCAACATCGATCAGTTGGCGGCAGAGACAGGGGCCCAGGCGGAATCGTCAAAGGTGCCGCTGCTGCTGGCGCTGATTGGTGGTGTGTGCCTCGGAAGTGTGCTGGCGGGAACGATGTCGGGCGATCAGGTAGAGCTAGGTCTGTTGCCGCTGGGTGCTTTGGGCATGGCGGTTTGTTCGGGCCTGCTGTTTACGGTGCCTCATGATTTGTTTTCGGCAGGCCATGCCGCCGGGGCCGTTTCTTGGGGATTGATTTGGTCCTGCTTTTTGTTGGCGTGCTTGGGAATCAGTGCGGGATTGTTTAGCGTGCCACTGGATTCGTATTTGCAGCAGCATAGCCCGCAAGAGTCTCGGGGCAGCATCTTGGCGGCCAGCAACTTCATGACGTTCAGCGGAATCTTAGGGGCGTCGGTTTTGTTTGCGGTATTGCGATGGCCGGTGGGCCCTGTCGGCGCGGATGGCAAAGCGTCGGAGCTTTGTTCGCCCCAAACAATCTTCTTGTTGGCAGGTGTGGCGACCATCCCCGTGATGATTTACATCTTGTACCTGCTTCCTCAGGCGACCATTCGCATGGGCGTTTGGCTGTTGACACGGACGATCTATCGGATGCGAATTGTGGGGCGAGAGAATTTGCCGCTGACCGGGGGCGCGCTGCTGATCCCGAACCACATTACTTGGGTCGATGCGGCCATGCTGTTTGCGGCAAGTTCTCGGCCGATCCGGCTGGTGGCGCTTTCATCCAACCTGGAAAACCGCTGGGTAAAGTGGTTTGCTGACGTTTGCGGGACGATTTTGATCAATCCCAGCAAGCCCAAGATGATTGTGACGGCATTCAAAACGGCTCGTGAAGCGCTCAATCGGGGTGAGCTGGTATGCATTTTCCCGGAAGGGGGCCTGACGCGCAATGGCCAGGTGCAGGCATTTCGGCCGGGAACGATGAAGATCCTCGAGGGGACGACGGTTCCTGTGATCCCCGTCTATTTGGACGGGCTTTGGGGGAGTATTTTTAGCTTCTCGGCGGAGAAGTTCTTTTGGAAGTGGCCCAAGCGGATTCCCTATCCGATGGCCCTTCATTTTGGTAAACCACTAGTGCAGCCGACAGACCTGCATAGCATGCGGCAGGCCTTGCTAGAGTTATCGTCACAGGCAGTTACACAGCGAGCGGACCAGTCTATGAATTTGTTGACACGTAGTTTCATTCGGAATTGCAAAAAGCGGAAGCGTGCTTCCAAGGTGGCTGACTCGCTGGGGAATGATGTGACCGGCGGCGAGCTGTTGACGCGGGCCCTGATTTTGCGACGACTGCTCAATCGCTTGGTGTTAGCCAAGGGAGAGAACTACGTCGGAATCTTGCTGCCCCCTTCGATGGGAGGCTTTGTGGCCAACATGGCTTTGGCGCTCGACCGGAAGGTGGCTGTCAACTTGAACTACACCGTCACTTCCGAAGTGATGAATGCCTGTATCAAGCAGGCTGAGATCAAGCATGTATTGACCACGCGGCAGGCGATGGAGAAGTTTGACATCAAGATCGATGCCGAGCTGGTCTATCTGGAAGACTTCAAAGACAAAGTGACGTCGCTGGACAAGCTGCTATGCGCAGCGGCAAGCTATGTCGTGCCATCGAGCGTACTCGAATGGTGGCTGGGGCTGGGGAAGGTGAAGTCAAGCGATGTGCTGACGGTGATCTTTACCTCGGGTTCGACCGGAACGCCGAAGGGGGTCATGTTGAGCTATGCCAATATTGGCTCGAACGTCGAAGCCATCGACCAGGCGATTCATCTTCGCCCCACGGATGTGCTGATTGGAATCTTGCCGTTCTTCCATTCGTTTGGTTACACCGTGACGATGTGGGGTGTGGCAGGGCTGGATATCAAAGGGGCTTATCACTTTAGCCCGTTGGATGCCAAACAGATTGGCAAGCTGGCGCGGAAGCATGGCGGAACTTTGCTGCTGAGCACGCCGACATTTTTGCGCACCTACTTGCGCCGCTGCGAGCCGGAAGATTTTGCAACACTGGATGTGGCAGTATGTGGCGCCGAGAAGTTGCCGCAGGACTTGGCGGCCGAATTTGAAGCCAAGTTTAAGGTCCGTCCGGTTGAAGGCTACGGCACCACGGAGCTTTCACCGCTGGTGAGTGTGAACATTCCTCCTAGCCGATCGATCGACAACTTTCAAAAGGATCGCGTGGAAGGAAGCGTGGGGCGAACTGTCCCTGGTGTCTCGGCCAAGATCACCCATCTGGAGACGGGCGAGGTCTGCGGGAAAGGTGAATCGGGGATGTTATGGATCAAGGGTCCTAACGTGATGCTGGGATATATGCATCAGCCCGAATTGACCGCCAAGGTGGTGAAAGATGGCTGGTACATGACCGGCGACGTGGCATTTTTGGATGAAGAGGGCTTCATCCACATCACGGGGCGTGAAAGCCGGTTCAGCAAGATCGGCGGCGAAATGGTGCCGCACATCAAGATCGAAGAAGACTTGTGCAGCCTGATTGCGCCGTCCGAAGATGGCCTGCCGCAGATTGCCGTGACGGCCGTCCCAGATGAAAAGAAGGGGGAACGGCTGATCGTCTTGTATACGCAGGTCAATAAGTCGATTGATGAACTGCGTAAGGGGCTTTCGGAGGCAGGGCTTCCCAACTTGTTCATTCCTTCGGCCGACAGCTTTTTGCAGGTCGCCAAACTGCCGGTGCTAGGAACAGGCAAGCTCGATCTGAAGGGGATCAAGCAGATGGCACTGGATATGACCAAGGGAAGCTAGGTAGCGAATATGAATAATGCAGAGCTTTTCGTGCGGCATATGGATAGCATTACCGGGCGGTCAGAGGACATTATTCAAAAAATCGAATCGACTCACTCCGGGCTCCCGTCCGTAGCCGTGTTTGTTTATAAGAATTGGCCGGAGCCGGGATTCATCACCGGCTTTACGTTTGGTCTATCCACAGCAAATCATCCGGATTGGAAGTTTGGACGGCCGGAACTGATGATCTCCATGGAATCGCTTGACGAAGCTTGGCCCCTGGCAATGGGCTACATGGCAGAATCGCTTCGTGGCAAGTGTCCCTTTTGCTACGGCAATACGATCAACTTCAATGCCCCCATCAGCGAAGCGTCGGACCTGGATGCGTTTCTCATCTTTGCTCCGCCGTTCTTGACGAGGGAGCAGATGGCGGTTCCCCTTGGGGACTTTACCTGCAATATCTCAGGCATGTATCCCCTGTTTCGCAGCGAAGTCGCACTGTACGAAAAGTTAGGGCTCAAGCAGTTTTGGGATTTGCCTGACTGGGACCCGCTCAACCCTTATCGGAAGCCCATGGCGTAACTACGGCGAGAATGGGAGGTGGGAATAAGGTTGCTGCGGATGCCGTTCTATTTCTCCTTCGTAATACGCGCAAGATTGGTTTCGCACCTATGCAATTTTCCTTTGGCCATTCCAAGAACGAACGTATCGAAGTGGAGGTATTCGGGTACGAGCGCGAACCAGTCGGTGAGTATTACGACGATAACTGGCTAACCGTGGAGATCCGGGTTTGGGCTGGCGGCTTTCGCGGAAGCACGTCTGCATCCTTGTTGACGCACGAACTGAATCAGTTCCTGCCACCGCTGCGCCTCACTTTACGAAAGTCTGGCCGGCACAGCAGAGTTCAAGACCATGGAAGAGCAGTTGGGCTTGCGCCTTTCTGGAGATGGGCAGGGGCATATTGCACTCAGTGGAGAGATTTACGACCAGCCGGGCATTGGCAACCGCCTGCAATTTTCGTTGTCACTAGATCAGACTTTATTGGCAAAGTCGATTCGCGAGCTAGAACAAGTGGTAGCAGCGTTTCCTGAACGACTTACTTAGAGCGGCCGTCAGGCTACTGAAGGTCACGTTCACGTAAAGTTTTGCTTCCAACTTCCCACCGCAGTGCTGTAGGATGGATCGCGCCGCAGACGCTGGTCCACCCTCTTTCCATCGACATTGCGGTGTTACCGCATGACGCCCCTTACGTGTAATTGCGGTCGAATGCGAAGGAGATTTTCGATTTGCTAGACCCGACGACGCCTCCCGTTTAGACTGGCTAGGGCATGGATCGTTGCCTGGTTAAATGCAGTCTGTTGGTAGCAAATCAAAACCAGGAGTCGGTCGGAGCGACAAGCACCGGTGAGATACCCCTTGGTGTCAAAGTCAACGGCCTATTTGTAGCCGGGCCACTTTTGGTCTATTCCGCTCGATGATGGTTACTTTGCATGAGGTCAAGACTTTCAGATTAGAATCGTCAACGGCCAACGAGATCGCAGGTGCTTCCTGGCCGGACTACTTGATTGGTACGGCCCAGTCTTGCCAACGGATGGTTCCCTTGCAGGCTCGCAAGTCATCGCACGCATTTCCTACTAAGTTTTAAGAGGACTGGAATGAGGATTTCCTTTCAAGGAAAGTATGGACCGATCGTCGGACCGCTGGTCGGCTCGCTATTTGGAGCGTGGGTATCCGTAAGTGAACTGAAGGGAAACGGCCTGCTGGCTTCTATTGCGGTTGGCGCAGTTATGGGCTTGGTGGCAGGGAGTGTGGTTTGGCTCTGGGATCGTTTTACCGCAAGTGCCGACGAAGTTGTTTCGAGTGATTTTTGCTGCGCGAAATGTGGGCGACTTAATGATCTGGCAAGTACGGTTTGTATCAAGTGTGGCGGGCCGCTGGGGAATGCCTAGACGGTGACGCGTGTTTCATGGCACCTGTGACAGTGCGAGATCAGTCTCTTTAGACGCCGGAAGGCAATTCATCGTGGCAAATGGCGCAATAAAACGTCAACATCGCGAACGGCGAATCATCGTGATTACCTTGGCGGTCTGCGCCTATTGGCACTGGGTGTTTTCGTGTGGGCATTTGGTCCGGCCTATGTCGCCTACTGGAGCTACTCGCCGCAGGAAGGGGATATTTTGTTCCAGTCGCTGCCGCACTCGCGCCTGGTCAATGCGATTGAAGGTGTTTCTGAGTCCCCCTATTCCCACTGTGGAATCGTCGCCAAAGAAGATGGGGCATGGGTCGTGTACGAAGCGTTCCATCAGGTCGAAGTAACGCCCCTGAAGGAGTTCCTCTTTCGCGGCCGGAATCAGGGGTTTGCCGTCTATCGGCTGAAAGAGAAGTATCGGCAGCACATTCCCGATACCCTTCGGAACGCGAAAAAGTATTTGGGCCGTCCGTACGATGTGCGCTACCGGATGGATGACGAGTGCATCTACTGCTCGGAGCTGATCTACAAGGCTTATCGCGATTCCACAGGGGAGGAGCTAGGCTCTTTGGCTCGCCTAGGAGACCTTCCTTGGCGTCCGCACGAGAAGACGATCATCCATTTTGAAGGGGGCCCCGTGCCGCTGGACCGAGAGATCGTAACGCCCAAACAAATGTCGCTGGCGGACCAGCTGGAGCTGGTTTTTGTGCATGGAATATCGCCGTAGGTGCCGACGCGACTGTTGGATTGTTGTGAGTGGAGCGAACTCAACGTCCTTACCCACCGCGCAAACAAAAAGCCCCTCCAGGAGATACACCTGGAGGGGCTTTTGCGGTTATCTGAACAAGTGACAAGTCCGAGGGGAGTTTCCTTCCGATCACTTATTCACCGAAGCTGGCTCAAACCGGCTAATCACTATTGGGCCGTGTTTACTTCGCCACCGGCACGAGTGACAAGGCGAGCGAACTCACGGATGTCGATGTTGCGGGCAAGGAAGCGAACCGAGCCGTCGCCAAAGGCAAAGTTAGCACCACCTGGATGGAAGGCAAAGGCTTCGGCCGTTCCTTCGCTACCGTAGTAGGGATGTGGGAACGATACCGAACCGACGTCTTCACCGTTGGTGCAGTTGATGGCGCAAGGACCAGGAAGCGACGAACCATCGAATGACGAGCCATCAACGCTGAAGTCGCTGGCAGGACGAGCCCAACCACCGGCGTTCACACGTTGGGTTGGCAGGTCGCCAAACTTCTTATTGCGGCGGTAAGCATAAGGACGGCCAGCCGTTTCACCATACAGGATGGTGTTCGAAAGACCATCGATAATGTCGGCGAGACGAGGTTCGCCGTTCTTTGGCAAAGCACCGGTGCCGGCTTCATCGACCAGGCCAGCGGTCTTCAGACGTTGGTCCACGCCAATGGTGGGCGAGTAATCGGTAACGGCAACGACCGGAGTCCAAGGGCTGATTTCTGGAGCAGCGTCCAAACGTTTTGGTTCTGGCGACGAAGGGCAGTTGTAAATCGGAATACGATTGGCGGTCACTGGCAGGTTGACGGGATCGAACCAGTTCTTCGTTTGATCGTAGCGATCGTAGGCATTTTGTTGTTCGATAAGTGGCAGGACCAACGTCAGGCCAGCGATACGTGGCAGAGTGGTCAAACCGCTAGGACGAATACTGGAAGGCAACTTGCCGTAGGTATCGTTAAACGTGAGCGAGGCGATGCCAAGCTGACGAAGGTTGCTGGAGCACTGCGAACGACGAGCAGCTTCACGAGCGGCCTGCACTGCAGGAAGCAACAGCGAAACCAGCACGCCGATAATGGCGATCACAACTAGAAGTTCTACGAGGGTAAAGCCGTGACGGCCTTTTTGCAACGAACGAGACATGTAATTCTCCAAAGGTCAAAAATGAAATTTGTGCGATGAAAGAGAGGAAAAAACGGGGATGGCGACGAGCGTAGCAGCGAAGGCTTAGGGACCAAACCTTCGCGACTACGAAGAAGTGGTTTAGCGACGGACCTCAATCGGCTTGAGCTCATTAGGCCCTTCGGCCACAGTCACTTGGATGTCGGTCGTTTCAGGAGTGGCGATGGCTGGCGACAGGAGGTTGGGTCCGGGAACAATGCCATCGGCAGTTTCGGTGGCTTTGTAAAACAGGACCGTTACCGCATAGTTACCGGCAGGTGCACCATCGTTAACGTCATAGGTCGAGACTTTGAAATTGCCTTCGGCATCCGTTTGAGCGCGGGCGGCAATCGCCAAGGGGTTCGACTTATCCTTGGGGTGCAGTACCACCATCGCATTGGGCAGCGGGGCGTTGTCGAGCGTGATCTTGCCGCTTACGGGATGTACTTTCAGACGCTTCGGACCGCCGTCGCCACAGCCTGTTGCTACGCCGAGGATCAGCATCATCACGGCGACCGACGTGCCCCAAAGGAAGGAACGAGATTGTACGGGTGTGTGTAGGCTACGCGATTGCATGGAACTTTCCTCGTGAAACGGACTCCGTTCGGATTCGAAAACGGCTGGCTTGGTGTTTTGGACGGGTGGGGCGGCAGACTGCACTTGAAGTTCATCATGAACTTGGCGGACGCCGGCTACGTGACGCGTTGTTTCAAAGGCAACTTGGCGATCAAAAAAGGTGGGGACGGTTCCGCGAAGGGTAACGGCTCCTGCCGAGACTTCTAAAGCGATCGATCGCAGCGTAAGGCGCTGGCATAGGCCCAAGGCAAGACGAACGCGAGTGGTGATGTCTTGATCGTTACTGGCGGAATCAAAGGGAAGCAGGTCGAAACTCATGGAAGACTCTCCGGTTTAAAAGTGGTGCTGCAAGGTTCTGGGGGTCGGGGTCAGACATCGGACGACAACACGTCATGGCAAAGCTCCTACAAAAATGGAAATCATGGGGAAAACCAAACCTCCTCCAGGCGTCGCCCGAGGATATTGAAATGCTTCACAGCAGGCAGTCGCCGCACAACTTGTCCCGCTAGGGAAAAGCCACGAGAAAGGCAACAGGATGCAGTGTCGCGGGTTATGTAAAAGGAAAACGGACTGGATCTAGCGAACGAAGGTCAAAAGGCGAGCTTCGTTCCGGTGCCTCTGGTAGATCCAGTCAACACGCGATGCAAAGAAAGAGCGAGGCAAGCCTCCCTGAAACAGGGTCGGCGATACATTCTGCAAAACTAACCAACGGCCTTGGAGTTTGTGTCCGAGCTGGATTTGCGTAGTCGACGCTTTTCGGTGCGTTCGATTTGTACGACAACTCCATCTTGGACAATGATGCTAACCACACCAAACTTGAGACCTGCCAGCGCCTCACGGATGTGAGGGATAGCATTGTCTCGATGTTCCTCAACCAAAATGGGGACCGATGCAGGTGAGGTGGACGAACTCATGGACTAAACTCCTATTTCCTGTTCCACCACTTTTCAAGCAGTGGAATGCCTAATATCTACTGCGAATGGCGTGCCAATTAAATCACATACTCGGGATAAAACACCCGAACTTTTTTCGGAGAGACAAACACCTGTTCGCCGGGCTTTAGTGCTCAGCAACGACAGGCGTTCAAATGGTAGATCGACTTGGATTTCGTTCCCATCCACGCCCAGCAGCGCGATCTTAGCGACCGAGCCGGCGGGATTGATGCGGGTAATGCTGGCAGGCATGGCAGGTGCGCCGTTGCTGTGCCGTTCGATCTCTAGTTCATGGGGACGGATGTAGACGTTGGCCATCGATTGCGAGGCAGCCCCTTGTTGCGCCAGGCCAGGAACATCCATAGCCACGCCGTTGACGAGTGCCCTCCCCTGCTCGATCCGACCGCGGAAAACGTTCACGTTTCCCAGGAAGTCCATCACGAACTCGGACGCAGGATGGTGGAACACCTCGGATGGCGTGCCGACCTGTTCGATTCGGGCCTGATTCATCACCACGATCCGGTCAGAAACTTCGAGTGCTTCCTCTTGATCGTGCGTGACCAGGATGCTGGTCATGTGCAGTTCGTTGTGCAACTTGCGTAGCCAGTTGCGCAGTCCTTGCCGCACCTTGGCATCCAGTGCACCAAACGGTTCATCCAGCAAAAGCACGCGCGGCTCAATCGCCAAGGCGCGAGCGAGCGCTACACGCTGCCGTTGACCGCCGGATAGTTGGGCCGGATAGCGATTGCCAAGGGATTCTAGCTGAATCAGCTTCAGTAGTTTGTTGACGCGATTGCTGATCTCTGGATTGCTAGGGCGATCAGCACGGGGACGTACACGCAGCCCAAATGCGATGTTTTCAAACACGCTGAGGTGCTTGAACAAAGCATAGTGCTGAAAGACGAATCCGACGCGGCGCTTGCCAACCTGTTGATGGGCAACGCTTTCGCCATGAAAGCGAATGTCGGTGGTTACTTCGCCCCCGCGAGGTCCATCATCGGGGACTTCGAGGCCCGCAATAATGCGCAACAGCGTCGTCTTGCCAGAACCGGATGGCCCGAGAAGCGCAACAAGCTCTCCATCGTTGACTTTGAGGCTAACATCTTTGAGAGCGGTGTAGCTGCCAAAGGTTTTGGTGACATTCTTGACTTCGATGCTCATGACAAGTCCTCTGCCGTGGCCGGCTCAAGGGTGAGGTGAATTTCTTGACGTACTTTCCATTCCAAATAGGTCTTGAGCGCGAGGGTAACAAGCCCCAAAAGCGTCAAGATGGAGGCCATCGTAAAGGCGGCCACGACGTTGTATTCGTTGTAAAGAATCTCGACATGCAGTGGGATCGTGTTGGTCTTTCCACGGATGTGTCCGGAAACGACCGACACGGCACCAAACTCTCCCATCGCGCGGGCATTGCATAGGATTACGCCGTACAGCAAAGCCCACTTGATATTGGGAAGCGTGATGCGCCAAAAGGTTTGAAAGCCATTCGCACCCAGCGACAGAGCGGCCTGTTCTTCTTCGGCCCCCTGCTCTTGCATCAGAGGTATCAATTCTCGTGCCACAAAGGGAAAGGTCACAAAGATGGTGGCCAGAACAATGCCGGGAACGGCATAGATGACATCCATGTTGTGAGCCTTAAGCCACGGTCCAAACCAACCTTGCAAGCCAAAGATCAGCACATAGATCAGACCCGAGATCACCGGCGAGACGGCAAACGGAAGGTCGATCAGCGTGGTGAGCAGGCTCTTTCCTTTGAAATCGAACTTTGCGATGGCCCAAGAGGCAGCCACACCAAAGACCAGATTCAGCGGAACGGAAATTCCCGAAGCAATCAGCGTAAGCTTGATCGCTTGCCAGGCAGCCGGATCACGGAAGGACTTGAGGTAGCCTTGAACGCCACCTTTCAATGCCTCGGTAAACACCACCACAATCGGAAGCAGCAACAGAAGCCCAATGAAGCCAAACGAGATGCTGATCAGCAGAGCTCGCAGCCAGAGGGGATCTTGCGCGGCGCGTTTAGGGTTGCCGTGTGACATGGTTTAGGTTCCCTTCCTCGATCCTTCGCTGGCCCACCACTGCAACAAGTTGATTGTCAGCAGGAGGACAAACGAAGCCAAAAGCATGACCGTCGCAATCGCGGTTGCACCGGCAACGTCGTATTGGTCGAGCTTGGTGATGATCAAAAGTGAGGTGATTTCTGTTTTGAGTGGCATGTTGCCCGAGATGAAAACAACCGAGCCGTATTCACCGATGGCACGAGCAAACGAGAGAGCAAAACCTGTTAGCAGCGATGGAAGGATCGTTGGCAGGATCACCTTCCAAAAGGTCTGCCAGCGACTGGCGCCTAGGCTGGCGGCAGCCTCTTCGGCTTCGCCATCTAACTCTTCCAGCGTGGGCTGAAGGGTACGGACCACGAAGGGCAAGCCAATGAAGGACAATGCAATCGTGATGCCCAAAGGAGAATAGGCCGACTTGATTCCCATCGCATACAGATACTGCCCAACCCAGCCATTCTTGGCATAGATCGCAGTGAGTGCAATCCCCGAAACGGCCGTCGGCAAAGCGAAGGGAAGGTCCACGACCGCGTCCAGGAAGCGTCGCCCTGGAAAGCGATATCGTACGAGGACCCAAGCCACAATGAAGCCAAAGATCGCATTGATCACGGCTGCAATGAAGGAGGCCCCAAAGGTGAGCTTGTACGATGCCACCACGCGAGGGTCGGAGACGGCCTTCCAGAACTTGTCCCAAGGGAGGGAGGCGGTTCGTAGGAACAAGGCCGACAGCGGAATGAGAACGATCAAGCTCAAGTAGAGCGTGCTATAGCCCAGCGCCAGCCCAAAGCCGGGCAGGACGCTGTGTTGACGAAAGATGAATCGCATTGAACTTCTTCCTCCCTGAATCAAGTTCAGTGCTTATTTGCTGCCGGGTTGATAGATCTGGTCAAACACGCCGCCGTCATCAAAGTGAGCTGCTTGTGCCTTGCTCCAGCCACCAAAAGCGGCATCGATCGTGAACAGCTCAACGGCCGAGAAATGCGACAGTTGTTCTGGCGAAACGAGGTCCTTCAAGATGGGGCGATAGTAGTGCTTAGCAGCCAGTTGTTGGCCTTGTGGCGAATACAGGTGTTCCAAGTAGGCCTTGGCAACTTCTTCATTGCCATGCTTCTTGGCGAACGTATCAACAACGGCAACTGGGGGTTCGGCCAAGATGCTGACCGATGGAACCACGAGTTCGACCTTGTCGGGACCAAGTTCTTTTACGGCCAAGAAGGCTTCGTTTTCCCAGGTGATGAGAACGTCACCCAGTTCACGTTGGACGAATGTGTTGGTGCTGGCCCGAGCACTTGGATCTAGCACAGGAACGTGCTTAAACAGCTCGGAAATGAAAGCCTTGGCCTTCTCTTGGGCAGCAACGACATCAGCAGCGGCAGGATCTGCGGAAACCTTGGCGAGATCGCCCAGTTCCTTCTTGAGGATATAGCCCCAACCTGCCAGGTAGTTCCAGCGAGCACCGCCGCCGGTCTTGGGATTCGGCGTGATCACTTCGACCCCCTCTTTGACGAGGTCATCCCAGTCCTTGATTTGCTTGGGGTTTCCCTTGCGAACCAAAAACACAATGGTGGAGGTGTAAGGAGCACTGTTGTGCGGCAGACGCTTTTGCCATTCGGGGTCGATCAGCTTGGCCTTGCTGGCGATGGCGTCGATGTCGTAGGACAAAGCCAGCGTGACAACATCGGCTTCTAGGCCGTCGATGACCGCACGGGCTTGCTTGCCCGAACCGCCGTGTGATTGTTCGATGGTGACGGTTTGGCCGGCCTTCTGCTTCCAGTAGTCGGCAAACGAGGTGTTGAATTCTTGGTAGAGCTCACGCGTTGGATCGTACGAGACGTTGAGCAGCGTGACTTTGTCAGCCTTCTTGGTCGAAGAAGCGCTTTCACCGCTGGAGGAAGTCGCCGAAGTGGAGGACTTGCTAGCGTCTCCTTGGGAGGAGCCGCAGCCAGCCAGCGATACCACCGCAAAGGCCAGGGCCAGGAAAGTCGAGGAGAATCGATAGATGGTCATAGTCTTAAAGTCCGCTGGGATCCAATTTGCAAAGGGTTTGAATGCTGTCATCAAGCCATGAATCTTGGGATTCACGGGATGTTATTCCGCTATAAGGCAATGGGCATGCCAAAGCGACGAATGGCGCAGGTTTCGCATAAATGAGAGCCATTCACCAAGGAATATGGGGGGCTGCGGGTGGTAAAGCAGCACGCCAGTAAATATGATGGATCAATGGCCGTTAAATGTCACGGCTTCCCATCGTATTTGATGGGTACCCTTGAAATATGATGGGCAGCATAGATGACGGCTTTTCGAGATACCCTGTTGGAGATTTGGCGCGAGGTCGCCCGGCACGGCGAAATTGGGACCGCTGCTGAGCGTCATCGGGGAAATGCTCGCGAAGCATCTGCCGGTGGACTGGCTTCTTGTGCGCAAGCTCGACGCCCATCATGAATCGCTCGACACGGTTGCTCAGCTGGTCATCTGGTGCTCAGCTTGATTCGTCCGGCGCTGAAGACCAGTTGCACCCCCGCCAAGTGGAAGCGACTGCTCAGCATGGGCTGAGCGGGGCCAGTTCATTCATTTGCCTTCCAGCCGTCGCGCGGGAGATTTGGCGCAGGTACTTCCGCCGGAGTTGGAAGGAGACGTCCTAGCGGCGCCTCTCATCTTTGACCAAGCACCGATTGGGGTGCTAGTGCTGGTGGCCAAGCACCTGAAAACGTTCAAAGAAGAACATGAGTCGGTGTTTGAGGTTCTGCGCGAGGCGATGTCGGCGGCGCTGGAGAATGATCGTCGCTTGCATGAGCTTGCTACTTTACGTGAAGCGGCCGAAGCCGATCGACGCTCACTGTTGACTCGGCTCGGCAGCAAAGAGATGAACGAGACGATCGTTGGCTCGGACTCCGGGCTTGCGCAGGTGATGCAGCGAGTGGAGCTGGTGTCGGTTTCCGATGTTCCGGTTCTGATTTTGGGGGAAACGGGCACGGGCAAGGAAGTGGTCTCTCGCGCGATTCACAATCGGTCCGCACGGGCGCAAGGTCCTTTTATTCGTGTGAACTGCGGTGCGATTCCCCCAGAATTGATCGACTCGCAGTTGTTCGGCCATGAGCGCGGCAGCTTTACGGGTGCGGCCGATACACGCAAGGGTTGGTTCGAACGAGCGGATGGAGGCACACTCTTTCTCGATGAAATCGGCGAACTTCCACTTCCTGCTCAGGTCCGTTTGCTGCGCGTGTTGCAGGATAGCTTTATTGAACGCGTCGGTGGACAGCAGCCCTTGCATGTGGATGTGCGAATTGTGGCGGCGACACACCGCGACTTGGCGGCAATGGTCAAGGCACGCACATTTCGTGAAGACCTTTGGTATCGCGTGAACGTGTTTCCAATTCTGCTGCCTCGGCTGCGTGAGCGTGTTCAGGACATTCCAGCGCTCGCTCGACATTTCGCACTGCGTGCGGCCAATCGGTTTGGGCTGGCAGCGGTCGAGCCGACGGTGGCCGACTTGCAGATATTGATGAACTATCCTTGGCCCGGAAACATTCGTGAATTAGGCGCGGTCATTGATCGCGCTGCCATCTTGGGTGAAGGGAAAAGGTTAGAAGTGGCCAAGGCGCTCGGCATCAGTCGGACCACGCCGCCACCACCTGCGCCGGTTGTCGACAACCAGCCAACGTATTACGAAGTGATTCCCGAAGTGACGCAGCCGTTAGTGTTGCCAGCCCCAGAAGAAGAGCCGACCGAGATTGCCACGCTGGATGCCGCCATGAAGCAGCACATTCAAAAAGCGCTGGTGGCCACGCGTGGGCAGATTGAAGGCTCGCATGGAGCCGCAAAGCTATTAAGCATTAATCCGCACACGCTTCGAGCGCGGATGCGGAAGATGCAGATCGAATGGGCAGACTTCCGCGAATAGCAGAAGCCGCCCTAGAAATACCGCCGTGTCTTAGCCTGGCGATTGATTACTTGGTGTAGCGGCCCACGATCACGCAAGCATTGTGACCACCGAAGCCGAAGCTGTTGCTAAGGATGGTGTCTACCTTGCGTTCGCGCGGCTTGAGCGCTGTGTAGTCCAGATCGCACGCAGGATCGGGATCTTCCAGGTTGATCGTAGGAGGAACGATATTGTTCTCGATCGCCTTGAGGCATGCCACCAGGGCGATGCCGCCGCAGGCGCCCAGCGTGTGGCCGATGTGGCTCTTGATGCTGGAGATGCTGACCTTTTTGGCATGATCGCCGAACACGCCCTTGATCGCATTGGTCTCAGCGACGTCACCCAGCGGGGTGCTGGTTCCGTGGGCACTGATGTAATCGATTTGCGATGGATTGAGCTTAGCGTCACGCAGCGCGTCAGACATCGCTTGTCCTGCGCCAGAGCCTTGCTCGTCTGGCTGGGTGATGTGGCCGGCGTCGGCACTGGCGCCAAAGCCAATCACCTCGCCGTAGATCTTTGCGCCGCGTGCCTTGGCATGTTCGAGCTCTTCAAATACGAGGAGGCCTGCTCCTTCGCTGAGCACAAAGCCATCACGATTGACATCGAAGGGACGGCTGGCGCGATGAGGCTCATCATTTCGGCCGGAGAGGGCCTTCATATTCGTAAATGCCGACAAGCCCATTTGCGTAATCGCGGCTTCGGTACCACCGGTGAGCAGAATATCGGACTCGCCGTGCTGGATGGAGTGGAAGGCATCGCCGATCGCATTGTTGGCGCTGGCACAGGCGGTAGCGACCGAGTAGTTGATCCCCTTGAGGCCAAACCGGATCGACAGGTTGCCGCCGGCCGCATTGAGCATCATCTTGGGAACGGTGAAGGGGCTGACGCGGTCAGGTCCCTTTTCCATTAACTTGGCTACTTGCTCTTCGATCTCGTGCAGGCCGCCGATGCCACTTCCCAGGATCACGCCGCAATTGCGAGCAACCTCTTTGGAGAAGTCGAGTCCGGAGTCTTGCACGGCATAATAGCCAGCGACCATCGCGAACTGTGTGAAGCGATCGACACGCTTAATGTCTTTTTTGTCGGTGAAAACACCGGGGAAAGCTTCGGGATTCCAGTCCCAAACGTCTCCACCGAACTTCACCTTGAACTTCTCGGTATCGAGAATGCGCAGCGGATGGACACCGCTTTCCCCTGCAAGGAGCTTATTCCAGAAGTCATTGACTTCACAGCTCAGGGAGGTGACTACGCCCAGACCGGTAACGACCACGCGACGTTTCATGTGCTGCTGACCACGCTCCCTGCTTGGCCAGGGCCCGGTCGCACCTACCTCGATCGCAAGTGCATCGCGAGCACGAACACGTCAGCAAGGATTCTGAAAGAACCAAGGGCTTGTGGCGGGAATGGGTCAGCCACGTTGGCTGACGCTCCCTAGCTTTTCTACGACGGGGACAACTGCAAACTTGCATTGCCCCAAAAACAACAACCCCATTGCTGGGGTTTCGTCAGCGTTTGAAGGAGCCTCCAAACGCTGCGATCAAAAGCCTAAGACTTTTGAGCTTCTTGGATGAACTTGATAGCCTGTCCGACCGTTTGGATCTTCTCGGCTGCATCATCAGGGATGGTGATGTCAAATTCTTCTTCCAACTCCATCACCAATTCAACGGTGTCCAAAGAGTCAGCCCCCAAATCGTTGACGAATGAGGTTTCTGGCGTGACCTTGTCCTTGTCAACGCCCAACTGCTCCGAAACGATATCCTTCACGCGTTCTTCGACGGATGCCACGTTCGCCATCCTCCTAAAGATGAGTCCTCGGTGTGGTGGAAATCGCTAGTCCACACCGCAAGTTCGTACGACTTGGTTTGCTGATTATTTTACGCACAATTCCCGGCGACCAAGCTAGGCTTGGCTGCGTTACCAAACGGCCCAAGATAGAGGATTTTTGTCGGCAAGGTCAAGAGTAGCGCATCGGCTGCAAGCGTCATTAGTGGATGGGTTCAACGGAAAAATCCCGGCCACTGAGACTGCTGAGCGGCTCCGAAATGCCACCGCATTACTCCCAGAAGCCCAGCTAGCTTTCCAAGCACACTACTTTTAGGTGGTCAATTTGGTGTCGGCAGGCTGTTTTTCTTTCGGTTTTGACTAATTGTCTCCTAGTTATTCCCCGGTCAATGAAAAAATAAAGACGGATCATTTTGGAAAAACTGGCAGAATGGGGTATATTTGCGGGCACCTTCTCGAAATTTCTTGCTGGTGGGGTTACTTTTTTCCGAGAGTGGCCCGTAATTGTTATTGGATGCACCAGTCCGAGGTTGGGAGTGAAGTCGTCTGGGTTTGCCAGGGCTTCCTTTTTCAGAACCCTAGTCTGCCGCTGATTGTCGTTGATTTTTGCAGCCTTGCACGAAGAGAGATAAAACATGAGTGTTTGCCGCAAGACCCTAATGCTGAGCCTTGCCATGGCCTTTGGCGTCGTGGCTGGAAGCGCTTTGGCGGATGAGCCTGCTGCCGCTTCCAAGCCCGAGGTGAAGGCCGAGAAGCCTTCCACGATCGCCGCTGGAGAGACTCCACCCGCTGGCACCCCAATGGGATCTGCCGCTCCTGCGCCACCGCCCTACGCGGCTGTCCTCAAGGATATGAAGCCGGTCAACGGTCTTTTGACCATGTACAACAAGGGAAATGGGCTCATCGCGGAGCTTGGCCCGAATGATTACAACGCCGAGTACATGGTGCTCATCAGCATTTCGCGGGGCATTGCCCAAGGGCAATTGCTCGGGGGCATGAGCCTGTACTTTGGTGACGACTGGGTTTGGCAATTCCGCAAGGTCGACGACAACGTTCACATCGTGCGTCGCAACGTTCGCTTTAAGGCGAATCAAGGAAGCCCAGAAGCTGCCGCCGTCCAACGTTCTTACACCGATAGCGTGCTGTTTAGCTTGCCGATCATCATGAAGGGCCCCAAGGGGGGCGACCTTGTCGACTTCACCCAGGTCTTCATGAGCGACCTGCCGCAAATCAGCATGATGTTGCCTGGCTTTGGGTTTTCGCCACAAAAGTCGAGCTGGCATTCCATCAAGGGCTTTGAAGGAAACATGGAACTGGAAGTTGCAGCCACTTATGCATCTTCAGGTTCTTCTGACATCGATACGGTGCCTGATAGCCGTGGCGTAGGGATCAACCTGCACTATTCCATCAGCAAGATTCCTGCTCCGGGCAGTTATCAACCACGTTTGGCCGATGATCGTGTGGGCTACTTCCTGACGGCGGTGAAGGACTTTTCCAGCAAGAGCGATCGCGATCAATTTGTTCGCTACGTCAATCGCTGGGACCTGCAAAAGGCCGACGCCCAAGCCAAGTTGTCTCCTCCCGTGAAGCCGATCAAGTTCTACATTGAAAAGACGGTTCCACGTAAATACGAGAAGGCGATTTACGACGGTATCTACGAATGGAATAAGGCATTTGAAGCTGCTGGCTTTGTTAATGCCATCATCGTGGAACGTCAGCCGGAAAAGGAAAGCTGGGATCCTGAAGATATCAATTACAACACGTTCCGCTGGATCACTTCGAATGCCGGCTTTGCGATGGGTCCTTCCCGCGTCAATCCTTACACGGGGCAGATCCTCGATGCGGACATCATCTTTGATGCCGACTTTTTGACCTACTGGAAGGAAGACTTCGAGAACCTGACGCCCCAAGCCATTGCCGATATGACGGGTGGTCCCTTGGATTTCGATGGCAAGACGAAGCTTGTTGGTCCAAGAGGCGTATTCTCGTCATCGCCAGTCGGAAACGATTGCCGTTTGTCGCGTGGTTTGACGGCTCAATTTGCTTATGGTGCTGCCGCTTTGCAGGCTGCTGCTGCCGATCCAAAGATCGCTGCTGAAAACCTCGACAAGTTCATCATGCAAGGTTTGAAAGAAGTGACCATGCACGAAGTTGGGCACACGCTCGGCCTGCGTCACAACTTCAAGGCGAGCAAGTGGCTCAGCTTGGCTGACATGAACAATCCCGAAAAGGCCAAGGGGGGCACCACCGCTTCGGTGATGGACTACACGCCACCAAATATCGTTACCAAGGGTCAGCCGCAAGGCGATTACTACACCCAGACTGTTGGTCCTTACGACATTTGGGCGATTTCTTACGGCTATACACCGTTCCCAGGGGGAACCCAGGGAGAAGTAGAACAACTGAAGAAGATTGCTAACCGCAGTGGCGAACCTGCCCTGCTATACGCAACGGATGAAGATACCAGTGGTACTGATCCTGACCCAGACAGCAACCGTTTTGACAACGGTGCTGACCCGGTTGAATATGCCAAGCATAAGGTTCAGCAGTTCACCGAACTGTTGCCCGGTTTGGTAGAACGGGTGACCGCTGAAGGGGACGATTTCACGCAAGCTCGCCGTGTGTTCAACATTCTGTTGGCTCAAAAGCAACAATCGCTCTTCTTTGCATCGCGTTATGTGGGTGGTCTGAAGACCTCGCGCAGCCACCGTGGTGACAAGGATGGTAAGCCACCGGTTTCGCTGGTAGATACCAAGTTGCAACGTGATGTGTTGGCCCTGCTGGAAGAGCAAGTCTTTAGTGACAAGCCTTACCAGTTCCCACCAGAACTGTACAACCAATTGGGTTGGTCGAACTGGAACCATTGGGGTGTTGAGTCGATTGGCCCACGCCGCAAGGACTTTGGCGTTCATGACTTCATTGAAGGCTGGCAGCTTCGAGTCCTTTCGCAGTTGATCTCGCCGGTCACGCTAGAGCGGATCCACGATTCCGAACTCAAGGCAGCACCTGATGCTGATGTGTTGACGGTTGCGGAACTGATCGAGCGTTTGACGAAGAGCATCTACTCGGAAGTAGACACGATCAAGGAAGGCGAGTTCACCACGCGTAAACCTGCCATCAGCAGCATCCGCCGCAATTTGCAGCGGGCTTACTTGCGTCGCATTGGAGACCTTTCCTTGGGGAACACTTCGGCTCCTCAGGATTGCCAAACGATCGCTTTCGATCAATTGGATGCTCTCAACGGTCGCATTCAGGCCCTGCTGGCCAACCAAGCGGTGAAGCTCGATGCTTACAGTCGTTCGCATTTGAAGGAAACGAGCAGCCGGATTCAGAAGGTGCTAGATGCCCGTCTGACGCTGAGCGGCCCGTAATTCTCGGGTTCAATCACACGGAAAAACCTCACGCGCCCCGGCCATCACCGGGGCGTTTTTCTTTTCCCGCTTTTTACGGTTCGGCTTGCTTCGATAAAGCATCCCGGCAAAAATGAATTAGTGGCAATTCCGCCAAGCAGGAATTCAGGGGGGGGACCATGAGCGATTACGACGCGCTTCACAGCGAAGAAAGTCCTTCACTCTCTTTAGAATGGCTTGAGGAGATCCAACGACGATCTGATCGCTTTGATGCCGGGCAGGTGGAGACCATTCCCTGGGAGCAGATCAAAACAGAGTCAATCAAGCGACTGGGGCAGTGACTAAGCGGATGGGCTTGGTCCCGTTCCCTACTCCCGCCACTGCACTAAATCCCTAATTCGAGTATTATCGAAGTAGACGTAAATCCACTTTCCCCTCTCGCCGATAAGCTGGCTCCTCCCATGCGAATGCTTGTGGCCCTCATTCAGCCTGCGAAACTCAAGGCGGTCCAAGATGCGCTGGCCAAGATCGGTGTTGACCGCATGACCGTATGCGACGCTGCGGGCTATGGGCAACAACTGGGGCAGGCATTTCCCAAGACAGCCACGGCCGGCACGTCTACAACGTCGCCGGCTCGCTTGGTCCGCAAGATTGCCATTGAGATTGCGGTGAATGAAGACTTCATCGATAAGACGGTGGAGACTATCACGCAAGCTGCTCGAACGGGTACTGAAGGCCGCATCGGCGACGGCAAGATCTTTCTGTTGCCATTGGAAGAAGTCATTCGCCTTAGCGATACCGTGCGCGGCCCCGAAGGGGTTTCGTAGGCTTTCTTGAAAGGCTGGTTCAGCGGCCTTTCATTTCCCTCTTTTTTTCCGCCGCCATATCAACGCTCTACGGGGTATGGTCGTCGCTTACGCTTCCGGCTCTGATGTTCAGCTTCTCCATTCAGCGTCGATGCGGAACCCTGACGTTCGCTGCTATATCGTTTGATTCTTTCATGCCGTTGTCTATCTCTTCTTCCGTTTAGGCTCTTCGCAAAATCGTTTCCACCGCAGTGTTAACGCTGATTTCTCCGGGTGATTTCTGGTCTCTTGGGGTAGCTGTACCTTTGTGCCATGAAATTCATTTAGGCTTGTTGAAAGTAGAACTGGCGCTAAGACCACTTTGTGCGTCGTTGGATCAATCCCAATAAGGTTGAGGTCAAAAAGTGTATGTATATCTGCACGAAGCAATAGTCCATTCGAAACCCTATTTGAGCTCTGCTCTGCATAGGGGGCTATATGAGCGGCCTCGAGCGCATCAATCGCATCACATCCAGTGATGGCGCAGCGGCCTGAATAGGCGGCAAGGAGGTTCCTCCGAAACAGCGGCTGGCCTTGCCGCTGCGTTATCTCTCGAAGTACCTTTTTGATTTCACTGTCAGCATCCCGAGGGTCATAATATCCTTCTGAGCATAGTTGGGTTTTGGCCTGCTGCAGAATTAATAACGTTTGCTCTGGCGCATTGCTATCGATACTGTAATCAAGTGGCCATCCGGCTTTGCGGGCGTCTATTCCTCTGAACCATCCATTTCGCGGGAAATCGATTGTCGTAGGCTTCTCAAAGTCACATTCACCCAGAATGTCCACTCTAAATAGTATGCAGTATCCCTGATCGGCTGCTCCATCGAAGTAGCTATTGTTGGTGTCGTCAGCGCCATGTTTTTTCAAAAACGATTTGGCCTCATGTTTGTTTAAATATTTAGATCGCTCTAGCATTCGAATTCTAGATTGCCAAGCAATCGTTTTGTTTTTCGAGTCGTACCAGTATAAAATATCGCTTTTAGACAACTCGTTAAAAGGCCAGAGCTTTTTTCCCCACATGTTGTACCAATACTCTGCCTCCATCTCCTTCGCTGTTTGCGGTATTGAATATCCTCTGCCACCTCTGCTTGTAATGAATTCATTGGGCATCTAGGTGTTCCTTTTTGCACTCGATTAACAAGGCATTAATGGCCGTGTTTTAGCAGCCCAGTGTAACAGCGTGATGTTATTGAAAACCAGAGGACCTTACTAAGTGAGGATGGATAATTAGAGGCGAGTAGGTTTGAGGCGTTAAGTGATTTGCGCGTAATTGCGTTTGGGAATTAGTTGTTCTTCAGTTCGGCCCTTAAGACAATAGAGGTCTCCTCGTTGGGTTTGTGTCAGCTGGTACGCCGCGTACGGTCATCCGTCCGAACGAGCTCCGCTTTGTGTTCCTGATTTAAAGCGGGACCTGCCTCTTGCCTTTCGGTTGCCACGCGTGCTATTTACCGCCTATCCCTTTTTCCCTGGCCATAAAAAAAGCCCCTGCATTGCTGCAAGGGCTTTCGATTTTCAAACGTCACGGAACTTAAGCGACTACCAGCCGCCGACCAGCGTCTTCACGCGGCAGACGTGCATGTCAGCCGTGATGAATAGCGTCTTGCCGTCTTCGCCGAACTTGCAGTTGGCCGTAGGAACCGTGGTGTTGATCCGGCCCAGTGGCTTGCCAGCAGGCGAGAAGCAATACACGCCGCCAGGACCGGTGGCCCAAACGTTGCCCGCCTTATCGACGGCGAGTCCGTCTGGCAAACCGGGGCGACCTTCTTTGACCCAAGCCGTCGAATCGAAGAAGACCTTTCCTTCGCCGAGCGTGCCGTCTGCCTTCACAGGGAAGGACTTCCAAATGGCCGCGTCAGGATCGGACTGTGCTACGTACAGCGTCTTTTGATCAGGCGAGAAGCCAATGCCGTTGGGACGGGTCATTTCCTTGGTTAGCAGGGTGACCTTGCCATCCTTCGACAGGCGATAAACGCCGCACCAGTCCAGCTCACGGGCAGGATCGTCATAACGCTTTGGCAGGCCGTACGGTGGATCGGTGAAGTACAAATCGCCATTGGCGTGATAGACCAAGTCGTTCGGGCTGTTGAAGCGCTTGCCATCGTACTTATCGGCAATGGTTACCAGTTTGCCGTCGGCCGTCATCCGCTTTACACAGCGATCACCATGGCAGCACATGACCAGGTTGCCATCTTTATCGAGCGTTAAGCCGTTCGTGCCGGGCTCTTCGCCAGCGAAGGGAGTCGTGCCGGTGTAGCCGACCTTTTCCTTGAAGACTGTCAGCCCGCTTTTGGCATCCCAGCGCATGATCTTATTAGGGGGAATGTCGGAAAACAGCCAGTAGCCACCAGACTTCACCCAGACCGGCCCTTCGGACCAATCAAAGCCCGAAGCGAGGATCTCGGTCTTTTCGCCGGGAGCGACAAGCTTTTCAAACGAGGGGTCGTAACTCTCAATATTGCCAAGGTTCTTCATCGTTGGTTTGCCAGGCTCAGCGGCGATTGCCGATGGAGCGAATAAGGGGCTTGTCACTACGCCACACGACAGCACAGCAGCCAAGGCCATCTCGCCCAGTGGACGGGACCATTTTTTCAAAGCAGAGGAAGTAATCAGGTTGTTCATGAAGAGGGCTTTCCATTGCAAGAGCTAATAAGCATAACGAACACCAACATTGCAAACCGTTTATCGTAAAGGGCGTGGCATTAGCCACCGAGGCCCTTAAGGACTTGGTCCAAAATCGCCCGGCCACCATCGTCGAGCTCTTCCGAGCCGCGTATCTTTTCCAGCTTTTCACGCGCCTTTCTCATGGCGGCATCGACGTCCACTTCGGTTCCATCAATGCCCCCCAGTAGCGATTCTTCGGGCTTGGGCTTTGCCGCCAGCTTGCACATTTGATACAGGCGAGCTGCTTCAGGATGCTTGGCGGCGAGTTCTTCTAGGCTGGTGGCTATGTAGTGCTTAACCTCTTCGGTGTCATCAGGCTGATAGGTCGTCACCAACATGGAGACCGCGCCGCTGGGCTTTTCGGTGATCAACACCGATTTGTTGTCGGTGCTGACTTGCAAAATCCGCCGACCATTCACCAGGTTACGACTGACAGCGACATTTCCCTCCAGCCCCATCCCTTCGGGTGCATCACCGCCGCGTCCTACGGGACCTTTGGGGCGACGATCCATGGGGACTTCGGGATCTCCCGCAGGCGTGAGCTTTTCTTTTCCACCGTCCTTGTTGCCACCAATCGCTGGCCCCGTGGAGCGAGTGCCACCTGCACGGGCTTTGGCGCCTCCCCGTGTCGTTGCGCTCCCTTTGGTGGTCGCTTTGCTTGTGACAGGTTCTTCCTGGGCATTGGCAACCGTTGGAAGTGAGCAGATGCCCAGCCCTAGTGCCACGATGAGCGGCATCCGCAGGAAGTATTTTGAAATCGCCATGTTCGTTTCCTGTCAGAGAAAGCAGAGTGCCCAGGGAAAGTTCCAACCGTCAGGCTATCCGATGGGAGAGCAAAAATCCAGAAAATGCTTGCACGCCGGTAGGCAAAAATCTTGCCAAAGTGGTGCCAGGGCGTAAGAACGGCCGTCTTTAGTGGTTAACCACAAACTCAGGACTGCTGAGCAGTGCCCACAAGCAGTCGCCGAGGGCCTTGGGCTTTTCTTCGCTAGGGACGGATTCGAGTTGCTCGCGAAACAGCCGCTGTTCTTCCTCGTCAGGCAGGCGTGAAAGCGTGGCCAGGAAGAGGATTTCGATCCGCTGTTCGTCGCTAAACAGCGGTGACTGGATTGCACCCAGTACGGGGCTTTGTACGGGATCGGTCAGTTCGGCCGCTTCGGGAGAGTTCATTCTGGCCAGCGCTTGCAATACGCCGGCGGAGTACTCAATGGGGGATCGGGCGGGAGGAGCCATCTTGCCCAGGAACGTGAGCCGCCGTGGATCTGCTAGTCGTGAGTTTCCTAGTCCCATGTTTGGATTGGCCACCACCTTTTGCCCCACCACACGCGAAAGGGAGTCGAAGAGTTGTTCGGGTGTAAGGACCTTAGTGGTTTGAACGGCAAACAGCTCGGTGGGAGGAAGTGGCTTCTCTTCGGAATAACGACTCGTTCGCTGATAGGCGCGTGTCATCACCAGCGTTTCGTACAGCTTATGCAAATCGAAACCCTGCTCGACAAAGTATCGAGACAGAACCTCCAGTACATCGGGATGGCTGAGCCGGATTCTTGGGGCCAAAGTCATCGAGCGGTTCGACCAAGCCGCGACCAAACAGTTGTGACCAAGCTCGGTTGACGGCGGCCTGTGCCAAGTAGGGATTGTCGCGCGACGCCATCCAGATCGCCAATTGGGTGCGGCGACTTCCTTGTGGTTCAAAGTGATTGGCATTGGCGACCGGATACTTGGGCGCAATGGGCTCCTCTTTGCCTGGGAGCATCACTTCCCCCTGATCAAGTTCTGTGATGGGCGAATTGGGAGCGATCGGCATATCCATGGCCGGGCGTTGCAACCGAGCAAAGAAGGCGGCGTATCCCCAGAAGTCCCTTTGTTTCCAGTGGTCAAAGGGGTGGTCGTGGCACTGAGCGCATTCGATCTGCAAACCGAGGAAGAGCCGCGCCGTGCTTGCCGCCAGTTTTTCGGGGGCACGCTCCAGCGAATTGTAGTAGGCGGCCGGCCCCACTTCATCGCCGGTGGTGGCGACCAAGAATTCGGAGACCAGGTTGTCGTAGCGGAGGTTCTCTGCAAATCGTTCCTGCAGCCAGTTCTGCACACCGATGGAATTGGCAAGTTGTTCCGGAGTGTTGGAGCCCGGCAAGAGCAAGTTTCGCCATGTGTTGGCTTGATGGGTGGCATGCAGCGGGCTGGCGAGCAACTGCGTCACCAGTTTTTGCCGCTTGTCGGCCGAAGTATCTGCCAAGAAGGAGCGTACTTCCGCCACGCGCGGTGTCACGCCACACAAATCAAGGTAAACGCGGCGTAAGAACTCACTATCGTCAGAGGGTGCGGCCGGCGCGATCGCAGCATCTTGGAGCCGCTTTTCAATGGCAAGGTCGACCGCCTCTGCTACTTGCTTTGCGGTGAGGTCTTTTGCCTCGTCTCCTTGCGCATAGGCCAGCCCCAAGAGCAAAGCTAGTCCTGACGCGAGCAGCGCTAGGCCGAAGGAGGATTTCATCGCAAGCCTCAAATGCCGTTTCTGGTTTTCCATTCCCCTGTGTTTTAACGCAGGAGGCCTTGGATTGCAAAAGAAACACGCATTCGCTTTCGAGAAGCGAGGCAAAAGAAGGGCTGATTTGCCCGGAGATATCCCTGTACAGTAATCTAGGGAAAAGCCATCGGCTTTATTGTAGCGAGCGGAGCTGAGAAAGCTGTTGCTGCTGGGATTTGGAGAGCACTTCCAGGATCGCTTGGGCGGCATAGTCGGTCGTGCCGAAGCTGCGGTGGGCGGTCAGTTCGCGGAGTGCGTCAATCTGTTGTTGCTGTCCAGCGGTCAGATGGAGCTGCTGGATGACTTGGGGATTGCTCAGCAGGTCGGCAAGTTGGGGCGAAGTGCTTACAAAGGATGCAGCATGTCGCGCTTGACGCTGAACCGCTGCTTTGGCAACGCCTTTGTCGTTCGCCCGCTTGATCGTCGTCAGCTCTTTTGAGGTGCGCTGGGTCGCATCGATTGGCGATGCTTGAATATCGCAGTCTAAGCCGGTTGAGGTTGTGCGCAGTGCTATTTACCACTCGAGAGGCTTTGCTGTCGCTGGTGGAACTGTCGCGCCGTTCCCAAGCAACCATCTCCGTTGCCATGAACAGAATGAGCAGGCTCGCGGCCACAAGGCCGATTGCGCCTCCCGCAGCCGCGCGAGAATAAACGACGCCTGCCCGCCGGAATTGACCAAAGTAAGATCCCGCGACCGACCCCGAGACCGGTTCTGCGGTGACATTTCGCACGCGAGTTACCCCAATCAGTTGTCCATCGGGATATTGCTCGATGCGGGCAAGACGAACTACGGAGTGTACCCAGGGGGAAATCAACTCGGCATTTTGGTTTTCAACGATGGGAAGGCGAAATGGGGAGACAATGGCAAAACCGCCGGCAGATTCATCAATGACACGAACCGAAAACCGATGGCTGTTCACGATGAGCGTTGCCACCTGCCGATCGTTGGCGACTTGATTTCGCGAGGATTGTCGTTGATTGCGGGCCATCGTATGTCTCGCTTCGGGACGGCGGCATGAGAGCTGCCGTTATCAAAGAAACTTATATGTCTCAAAGAAAACCTAGGTCGAACGGCCAAGGCTCTACGGGTTGCCAAGCAAAATTGCGGGTCCAAATCCGTCCAAACACGTGAAAATGCACGGCCTGGTGGGGTTTTGTGGATTGGGGAGGGGTGGTGGCAGGGGAGATCCCCTCAATCCCCCTTAAAAATGGCAGTTTGCCTGGCGGGTGGTAACCTGCATACAATTTTCTCTACCGAGGCCACGCAGGGGGGTATGCTTAAGGCACCCTGCCGTCGCGCTGGGGTTTAAGAGACCAAGTCCCTTCCCTTGTCCGTTAGTCGATTCGATGTCTGTTTCTGCTGCCATTGCTGAAGAAGTCATCCAGATGTGCCGCCAAGGTGCGCAGGCGAATCTAGGGTGCCCCTATCGGCGCGGAAACGTCGTCAACCTTTGTCTTGATACGGGTGACGAGATCCTCATCGGTGCCGACATGCACGGCAACCGGCTCAACTTCAAACGCCTCTTAGAAATCGCTGACCTCGATAACCATCCTCGACGTCATTTGGTGATGCAAGAGGTTTGTCACGGTGGGCCGGAGTATCCTGGCGGCGGTGGCTGTATGTCACACCTACTGCTGGAAGACATGGCAGAGCTCAAGGCACGCTATCCCAGCCGCTTCCATTTCTTGCTGAGCAATCACGAGCTTTCTGAGCTTGCTGACTTTCCTATTTGCAAATCCAAGCGAATGCTAAACGTGCAGTTCCGCACGGGAATTGCCGAGATGTATGGGCCCGCCGCCGATGCGGTGCGCGATGCCTATATGGAGTTTATTGCGAGCTGTCCGCTTGCGATTCGTACCGCCAACGGCATCTTCATTAGCCACAGCCTGCCTGACAAGTGTGACACCACACCCTTTGATGACGGCGTGTTAGTCCGTCCACTCTCTTGTGGCGATTGGGTTTCTGGAAGTGCTGCGTTTCGCATGGTGTGGGGCCGTGATTGCCGAAGCGCAAACGCGCATGCCTTTGCGAAGAAGGTTGGTGCGACGCTGCTTGTTCAAGGACATGAGCCCTGCACCAATGGCTTTTTGGTTCCCAACGATGTGCAGATCATTCTCGATTGTTGTGCGTCGAATGCCAGTTATCTGATCTTGCCGCTGAGCCAGCCAATCACGCATGCTCAGGCGGTTGCTCGAATTCAAAAACTGCATGACCAGGGCCCGTTGGCCCGCCCGTCTTCCGCTGCGGCGACGACCCCTTCGGTATCGTCGGTGACTTCGGTCTAGTGCATCCTGCTGTTACTGGACACCCGTGAGCCTCTTGTCAGACCTGGACCCATCCTGTGCCACTTCCTTCGCCGTTTGACGAGCCTAAGAACGCCCCGGGAAAGGCTGGCGCTCATTGGGAAACGACCAATCCGGCCGCGAAGTCACAAACGCCGAACTCGCCACCGAAGCAGGTATCTGTCTCTCCGTTGCAGTACAGCCTGAGCAGTTTGCTAGCGCTGACTTTGGTGGCTCAGCGTGGCATTTGCGCCGGCCTACTATTTCATGAAGGCGAGAACAGACGCCACTATGCAAATGCCGGCGATCTTGCTGACCATCGCCGCCCCGCTGTTGTTGGTGGTCTTCCTGCGTTTCTTTTTGACCGTGCAGGAATGGTTTGGGCGTCGCTAAAACGGCTACCAGCGAGGTGGTATTTTGCCTGCCTCGAATGTCGCTGCGGGGTGTGCCTGATGCCCCAAAGGACGCTAGACCGGAGCAAAGTTCGCCCTTAAGGGTTAACTGGATTTTGGCCTTGTCCTCAGACGATAAGTCCCATATTCAGTACCTACTTACGTCGATGGGTGGTGTTCAGGGTTTGACTCATTTTGAGACAAATTCGGAGCGCAATCGAGACAGAATGGCAGTGATCAGCCGCAAGGTTTTTTTGCGAAAAAGCCCCCCAAAGTTTTTTCCGAACCTTTTGGCCCTTTGCCCGTCTTACCTTACGACATGAGCTAGTATTCCCATAGAGCCTGCATGCTGATCTTGGCATGTGACTTGCTTAAATGGGGAATAGTGTTATGGCGATTTTAATTCCCTTACGGGTTTGGCATCTCGCCTGAGTGCTCAGCAGATTTGCATTTTCTGCCGATCCAAGAACGGGTCGGGCTTTCCATATAGTTTCTCAAGGAAGAAGGGTTCTGTGAACGACAACATTCGGCGGGCGATCCGCCAAAAGGCACGTGGTGCCCACAACAAAGACGAATTGGTAGAGGCGGTCTTCGACTCCTTCCGTGGCGCTCACCTCGATTTGCGCAAAGTTTCGCTGGAAGACATGAAGATTGCCGTTGTGGAGGCCGCTCGTTCGGCTCGTGCCAATTGTGGCATTACACGGGTGGCACTTTAGCTGCCGTAAAGCGAAATGAGTCTGGTGAATCCTCTCGTTCAGGGATGATTACCTGACGACGCGGCATAGTTTTGCCACGTCAATAATCGATTGCTAACGAAAAACGCGACCATGTCCTGATGCAGGATGCGGTCGCGTTTTTTATTGGTGGACTCCGCGACCTTTCGGAGGTTTGGGTGCGCGGTAAGCTCGGTAATCTGTGTTAAACTGAGGCTTGGTTTCGCGGCATATGCGGCGAATCGAACAAGGACTTAATTAGGTGTTTAGCCCTCATGCCATTGCTTGCGTTTTCCGTTCCTCATGGTTTGGCCGTCGATCAGCTTCTGGCCCGTGCTAGGCCAGCCATTGAAGGGCTAGTCGAAGACTTTAACGGTAGTGACCTATGGATCGAGCAAGAGGGGAGCCAGACCCGCTTTTCGTTCAACGTCTTTATGTGGAGTGTGAAGGGGCAGACCGATGCGACGCCAACGTCCGTCGATGTTCGCCTAGAAGTTCCTGCGGCCGCAATGATGATGCAGAACCAAATCCAGGCCGCGATTGTGAAGCACCTTAAAGAGGCCATGGCCGGTTAGAATATGGTAGCCCGTGCGAGAGTTCGACCCGTCAGACGGTCGCCACGGAAATCAAAAGTTGCTCGCTAACAGGTTTACATCGACTTGGAAGTAGTCCGCTAACTTTCGAATGATCAGTCGGCTAAACGGCTTTTTGGCGGCCAGAATCTCGGAAATCGTGGACTTGGAAATTCCCGCGTCCACACTCAGTTGCGCCTGAGTGATGCCTCGCGCTTCTAGTAAATGGCGTAGCATGTCTGCATCGGACGCTGGTTCAATGGCATGATGTTCGTCTTCATAGACACTCGCTAGGTCGCTGAGTGCATCGAGATACATCTCCTCGCCCTCGTCAAGTTCTACTTGAGCGAGTAAGCGATCCATCACCGTTTGAGCCTCCTGGAAGTGTTCTTCTGAACGGAGCGAGGATAGGGGGAATGTTTGAATCAATTCCAGGTAGGAGTCTCGGCCCTTTCCCTTCAATTGAAATTTAGATTTGGTTGCCATTGCTTATCCTCGCTTCTTCCTAAGTCGTTTTTTAGCCTTGGGTTTTGTGGGTGGAGGCTCGTAACATCCACACTTCTCTTTCCAGCGACCAAGGTCATAGTCTTGGTGAGTCATCACCTGTAGGACAAAGACCTTCTGACTTGGGTACAAGGCTCGCGTTACTAATCGAAATTTATTTCCGCCGATATTGAACACGACGCAGTTACCAACAAGGCTCGCGTTGGCAAAGTCCTCCTTCAATTCAGCCCAGGAGTGCCAAGTTACCGTGTGGCTGTTGACATGGGTGTGCCAGGCTCGAAGTGGCCCCTCTGATTCTTCGTTGCCAGGGGCCTCCCAGAACTGTCTCAGACGAGCTTTCGATATTACTCGCATGCAACGCCTATTGCCTAAGATCGTCAACTAGTTGTAGTTTAGTTCGTAAAACACGAACTGTCTATCAGAAGAGTTCGTAAAATACGAACGCCGGTAGGAGGTCGTTCCCTGAGCCGCTCTAGTCTACCGGTTCCCTTTACTTCGTCAATTTTCGTCGAAAACAACCTATTTCCTTGATTTCCTGCCCCAAAGAGTAACGATGCACCCTCCTGGAAGCATGTATAATCGCTTATGGGTTTCTGTCTGTGGCGGCAAAGGAGCCAAGTGTGGGCCAGCAATCTCAAGATTCAAGAACATGGCAGGCGTCGCTAGATGGCCTGATGACTGATCGTCGCGGGCTGCTCAAAGGGGGCTTTTTGGCGACGGCCGGGCTTTCGCTTAGTGGGCTTTTGCGCCGGCAAGCGATGGCAGGAACTGCGGCCGAGAACAAGCGTGGCAACTCGATCATCTTGTTGCACATGCGCGGGGGTCCCAGCCAGCTAGAAACTTGGGATATGAAGCCCGAGGCACCGATCGAGGTGCGTGGTGAGTTCAAGCCGATTGCCACCAATGTGCCCGGCATTCAAATCTGTGAGCTGCTGCCCAAGACGGCAGCGATGATGGACAAGTGGTCGATCGTTCGTAGTTTGGAGCATCCCAAAGAATACGGCGATGTTAGCCACTCGCGTGGTGATCAGGTGGTCTTTACGGGCCATCCTCCGGGACCCAATGATGCCGACAACGTCTGCCCTAGCGTCGGTTCCGTTGTTGCGCGGCAGTTGCACCAGCTTGATCCTGTGATGCTGCCGTATGTCATGGTGCCGCGCAAGATTCCTGGCACCGGTGCGGCCTACTTAGGACCTAATTTTGAACCGTTTGAAACGCTGGCAGATCCGGCCGCCAAGGGGCAGAAGTTTGTCATCCCCAACTTGGCCGCTCCCCAAGACCTAGCCAATGACCGCCAGACAGACCGTCGAAGTTTGCTTGGTTCGCTCGATACGATCCGCCGCGATGTGGATCGTTCGGGGCGACTAGATGCCATGGATGCCTACCAGCAACAAGCCTGGGAAATGGTTACCGGTCCTCGGGTGCGAAAAGCCTTCGACTTGGAATCGGAGCCCCAATCGCTGCGCGATCGCTATGGCTATCCCCCTCAGTACACACCTCGGATGCGCGCGGGGGTGATAACCCCGGCTGGAACCAGCGGCTTTTGCTCGCACGGCGGTTGGTGGAAGCGGGCGTGCGCCTCGTAACGGTCGATTTGCGTTGGTGGGACACGCATGATGACAACTTCTGGTCGCTAAAGAATGGCTTCTTGCCGCCATTTGACCAGTGCTATTCCGCCCTGATCGAAGATTTAGAGCAGCGCGGCTTACTGGATACCACCATGGTCGTCGCGTGGGGGGAACATGGCCGAACGCCACGGGTGAATGCCACGGCAGGCCGCGATCACTGGATGAGCGCCTTTAGTGCGGCAATTGCCGGCGGCGGTGTGAAAGGTGGCCGAGCGATAGGTGCAACTGATGGTCATGCCGCCACCGTGAAAGAGAACCCCAAGCACCCGCAGGATGTGCTGGCCACCATGTATCGCCATCTGGGAATCGATCAAACGATCCAGTACCGCGACCATGCCGGGCGCCCCCGCTCGGTATTGCCATTTGGCAGCCCGATTGACGAACTGTTTTAGTCGGGGCGTCCAGTGTTCAAGGGTCGGCAGGTTGTTTACAACTCGGCGTATCGCATTCGCCTAAATCCAGCCAACCGTCGAGCAGTTTGCCATGATTGAAACGCCAGAAATCCTTACCACGTTGCCGCAGTTGACGGCAGTGATCCACCTGACGGTTCCTCGCGCCGAAATTCGAACGGTGATGGGGCCAGGGATTAGTGAACTGATGGCGACGGTTGCCTCGCAAGGGATACAGCCGACAGGGCCGTGGTTCAATCGCTTTTTCCAAAACCCGGCCGATGTGTTTGATTTCGAGATCAGCGTTCCAGTGCCGGTTCCTGTTACTGCTGCTGGCCGTGTGAAGCCGAGTGAACTTCCGGCCGCACGTGTGGCTCGAACGGTCTATCAGGGCCCCTATGAGGGGCTGGCGGATGCCTGGGGGGAGTTTGAAGCGTGGATTGTGGCGCAGGGGCTCAAATCCGCTCCTGGCTTTTGGGAATGCTACGTCGCTGGCCCCGAGAGCGGCCCTGATTCTAGCCAATGGCGCACGCAGTTTAACCGTACGCTTGTCGACTAGTTTTCGATGGAAAGAGACGCCTCGATGAAACGCAATTTTCTGGCCCTTGTTGTGGTGCCTCTTTTGTTGGTCGCCTCGCTATCGGCGGCTGACAGGCCAGTCAAGGTGTTTGTACTGGCGGGGCAATCCAACATGGAGGGAAAGGCGCCGAACAAGCTTCTGGAGCACCAAGCGCAGGCGGAAACGACCAAGGAGTTTTTTGCCCATCTACGCAGTGGCGACAAGTGGACGGTTCGTGAGGATGTGTTTATTAAGTTCTTGAACCGCAAAGGGGCGCTGACGATTGGCTTTGGTTCGCCCGACCGTACGGGGGCGGAATTAGAGTTTGGAACCCTGATGGGGAATCACTTTGACGAGCCTGTGATCTTGGTGAAGGCCGCTTGGGGTGGACATTCACTATTCAAAAACTTCCGCCCACCATCGGCAGGCTTGCCGGCAGAGGAGGTTCTGCAAAAGGAGCTAAGCCAAGCCCAGGAGCGCGTCAAAAAGAGCAATGAGAAGAACACCAAAAACGAACCGCTGCCCACACTCGACGACATCAAACAGGAGTACGGCACTTCTTACCGTAACATGCTGCAAGAAGTGAAGCAGGTGCTCGACCTTCCTGCGGAGGTGTTTCCGGAACTCAAAGATGCCAAGCCGGAGCTGGCCGGATTTGTTTGGTTTCAAGGTTGGAACGACCAATACAATGGCGCGGAGCTAGAATACGCCGCCAACATGCAGCACTTCATCAAAGATGTGCGTAAGGATTTAGCAGCCCCCAAGCTTCCCTTTGTGATTGCGGCCATGGGGCAGAATGGATCACAGCCTGCCAAAGGCGCTATGCTGGTCATTCGCGACGCACAACTTGCCATGAACGACGTTCCCGAATTTCAAGGGAATGTCAAAGCCTTTCGCACCGACCTGCTGGTCGATAAAGCAGCAGAGGAACTCTATCCTCGCTGGAAAGAAAACAAAGAGCAGTGGGACAAGACCGGCGGTGACCACGCCTATCACTATCTAGGAAGCGCCATCTGGTTCACCCGCATCGGTCATGCGATGGGTGAATCGATGCTCGAACTTTTGCCCGCCAGCAGCGGCAAGTAAGTTCGCTTGCTACCCACGATTAGCACCGCATCGTCTTGCGCTTTGCAGCGACCGCTGCGCCACGCCGACTTTTTACGATGTAGCTTTCGGCATCCGGGATTTTGCAGTCGGTATCTCCCACATCGACTTCGACGGGACTGATCTTCCGGGCCGTGGCAATGGCCTTTTCGCCCAGCGGCTTTACATACGTCCCAACACAAATCACAAAGTTGTTCATGGCGGCTCGTACACGATTAGGCGAGCCCTTCAGCTCTTTCGCGCAGCGATCCAGTAGCTTTTCCAGCGTCTTGATGGGTAGCGTTTCATCGCTTTGCACGCACGCCACTGCCGCCAGCGTTCCCCAGCCCGCGACAGCCATCATTTCCTTTTTTAAATCAATCCAGGCCAGCCCCAGTTCGATAGCGTCCGCATGTGCCGAGGCAACCCACGGCATGGTATAGTCGGCGATCATCTGCAACGCCAAAGGGCGTGGCGAACTGCTCAAGAAGATCGAACCTACCCTTTGCAACCCATTTCTCGCACAACGTTCGTTTCCTAAGTCACTTGCGAGGCGTTCCGCTGCCGTTGCACACGCAACGCTTCTGCAACCACTTCCAGCGGGACGCAGAAATCAGCGTCGCGCATGGTGACACTTGTCGCCATTGGCTCTGTGGCACGGTCGCCATCAACCGTGGTAAAGAAAATATTGCCGTGCAAAATGATGCAACGCATCATAGGTGGCCCAACGATTTGTGCGCCTGCAAAATGCTCCCAAGGAATCCAGCCAATTCTTTGTTTGAACCCTTGTCCAGAAAGAACAGACCAGGCAATTCGCATTAAGGGATGTATCAGAGGCGTATTGTCTAATTGAGTCGGCCCAACGAAATTCACTTCAATACCGTCGTCGTAGATGCGAATCAGCGGCCTTCGAAATGCCAAAAGTTGGCTCCACATCAGCACCGCAGTGGCTGTAAATGGTACGGCTAAGCAAGTCAGAAAAATTCCAGCCTGTTGGCCAGGTCGTCCATCGGCCGGTTTCAAAATCCCTGTCAAATACAGAGGGCCTAAAAGGATGTTGACGATCGCCAATAAAGAAAAAACGTAAGCCACTGGATAGCGATGCCACATTTTCGTTTTGAATTCAGCAAGAAGGGTTGTCATGCACGCCCTTTCAAAACCTATCAGTACATGGACATTGTCTTGCCCCTATAATCAATTGCGTCTTTGCAGCGTTGCCTATTCTTCTTTACGTTTTTGTGCTTTTCGTGTTCTAGACCAATCGGATTCCAATTAGTCTACGCTCTCATGCCGCAGCAAAACCGATCTGAACGCGCCCTATACCGCATCCCTACGCTTTATGTCGCATTGCCCGCGCTATATCTCGCTGGCTGTCATTCTTTTTGATGGTCTCGCGCTTGTCGTGCAACTTCTTGCCGCGGCAAAGGCCAACTTGTACTTTGGCGATGCCCCGTTCGTTGAAGTAGACCTTCAAGGGAACCAGCGTCAGCCCCTTTTCATGGGCGAGGCCAGCGAACTTGACCTTCTCGGAGCGATGGATGAGCAACTTGCGAGGACGCTTGGGAACATGGTTCCAGATGCTGGCTTGAGGATATTCGGCAATGTCAGCGCCGACCAGCCAAACCTCTCCCTCTTTGACACGTGCGTACGCTTCATCCAGCGATAGCTTGTGAGCGCGCAAGCTCTTCACTTCGCTGCCGACCAAGACAATGCCGCATTCCAGAGTGTCGAGGACTTCAAAGCGATAGAGGGCCTTCCGATTTTCGGAAACCACGTCACGAAACGGCTCGGCCGCTTTCGCAACGGGCTTGCTTCCCTTTTTCTCGGATTTTGCCATGCTGTTGAACCTTAAACTATTCTCTCAGGCTGCCGGTGTGGGACTCCATGCCGGCGGCTCGATTCCTTCAGTATATTCCCTGTCCGGCAAGTCCGTCACCGCCCTGCCAACGACAAAGCGAAACAAAAAAAGAGACTCCCGGCCATCCCCAGTATCAGGAGAGCCGAGAGTCTCAAAGGTTCACGTCATTTTCAGGCCCGTTGGCCTAATCCTAAAGGCCCAAGCCCTTAGGACTTGCTCGGTTCATCGCCGGAGGTCGTGACCGCTTCGGTTGTGGCAGCAGGTGCCGCCGTGGCGTTCTTCACGATTCCCTTGAAGTCCAAGCGACGGATCTTGTCGTTGTCATCCTTGATGGCGCTGACAACGATCGTGTCTTTCCCTTGGAACTCACCCTTGAGCAGTTCTTCGCTGAGCGGATCTTCGATCAGCCCTTCGACGGCACGACGCAATGGACGTGCACCGAAGTCGGTGTTAGAGCCACGCTTGATGATGAACTCCTTCGACTCGTCGGAAAGTTCCAGCGTCAGGCCGCGTTCGGCCAGACGTTGACGAACCTTGAGCAGTTCCAAGTCGATAACCGACTTGAGGTTCTCTTTCGTCAAGTGTTGGAAAACCACTGTCTCGTCCAGACGGTTGATGAATTCAGGACGGAACACGCGTTCGATCCGATCCATCACGCGAGCCTTCATGCCTTCGTACGAGGCATCGACATCCGCCTTGCGGAAACCGAGGTCCGACTCATTCTTAATCGCTTCAGCACCCGCATTGGTCGTCATGATCAAGATCACGTTGCGGAAGTCGACGCGGCGACCGAAGCTATCGGTCAAACGCCCTTCCTCCATCACTTGCAGCAGCGTGTTGAAGACGTCCGGATGGGCCTTTTCGATTTCGTCCAAAAGCACAACGGCATAAGGACGACGACGAATCTTCTCCGTCAGCTGGCCACCTTCTTCGTAACCGACATAGCCAGGAGGAGCACCGATCAGACGGCTGACGTTGTGCTTCTCCATGTATTCGCTCATGTCGATTTGGATTAGGGCATCCGCATCGCCAAACATGAATTCTGCCAATGCCTTGGCCAGCAAGGTTTTGCCCACGCCGGTAGGACCAGCGAACAGGAAGCAGCCCATCGGACGCTTTGGATCTTTAAGTCCGCTGCGGCTACGACGAACAGCCTTGGCAATCGCCTTGACGGCTTGGTCTTGGCTGACAACCTTCTTGTGCAGTTCTTCTTCCATCTTCATCAGCCGCATGCTGTCTTCGGTGCTCATCCGCGTTAGCGGAATGCCCGTCATCTTGCTGACAACTTCGGCAATGACTTCTTCATCCACCACGCCGTCCGTCTCACGCGACTTGTCGCGCCATTCACGGGTGATGGTGTCTTTTTTCTTCTTCAGCTTGTCGGCCGAATCACGAAGCGAAGCTGCCTTTTCAAAGTCTTGATTAGCAACGGCTTCTTCTTTTTCCTTGTTCAGGCGTTCGACTTCATCGTCGATTTCCTTGAGATCTGGTGGACGGGTCATGGCACGTAGGCGTACCCGAGCACCAGCCTCGTCGATCACGTCGATTGCCTTATCTGGCAAGCAGCGAGCGGTCACATAGCGTTCGCTATATTCCACGGCAGCGACCAGGGCGTCGTCGGTGATCTGAACGCGATGATGTTCTTCGTACTTCTCGCGCAGACCCTTCAAGATCTCGACAGTCTCTTCCTTGCCAGTTGGCTCCACGATGATCTCTTGGAACCGACGAGCCAGAGCGCTGTCCTTTTCGATGTACTTGCGATATTCATCCAGCGTCGTGGCACCGATGCATTGGATTTCACCACGAGCCAAAGCGGGCTTTAGCACGTTGGCGGCATCGATGGCACCTTCGGCACCACCTGCACCCACCAGGGTGTGAAGTTCGTCAATGAACAGGATCGTGTTACGGGCGCGACGCACTTCGTTCATTACCGCCTTGATCCGCTCTTCGAATTGGCCGCGGTACTTGGTACCAGCAACCATCATCGCGAGGTCCAAAACGACGATTCGCTTGTCGGCCAAGATTTCAGGAACACTGCCAGCGATCACACGCTGGGCAAAGCCTTCCACAATGGCGGTCTTGCCCACACCTGCTTCACCCAGCAGAACCGGGTTGTTCTTGGTGCGACGGCATAGGACTTGGATCGCCCGTTCGATTTCTCGTTCGCGGCCAATCACGGGGTCTAGCTTTCCTTGACGGGCCAGTTCGGTCAGGTCGCGGCCAAAGCTATCCAGAGCAGGTGTCTTGGACTTGTTGCCACGTCCGGCAGCTTGTTGCTCTCCTTGGTTGCCTCCCACGCCGACGCCTTCACGGCCGCCGCGTTCGGTTTGGCCTTCCCCTTCCAGGCCGTGGCCCAGCAGGTTCAGCACTTCCTCGCGGACTTCTTCTAGCTTCAGGCCCAGGTTCATCAGAACTTGAGCGGCCACACCCTCTTGTTCACGCAGCAGGCCCAGAAGCACGTGCTCTGTTCCTACGTAGTTGTGATTCAGGTTGCGCGCCTCTTCCATGCTGTATTCGATGACCTTCTTCGCGCGCGGCGTTTGGGGCAGTTTCCCCATCGTCACCATCTCAGGGCCGCTTTGCACCAACTTCTCCACTTCGAGGCGAATCTTGCGAAGATCCACATCGAGGTTCTTGAGAACATTGGCGGCAACGCCGGAACCCTCTTTCACCAGCCCAAGCAACACGTGCTCGGTGCCGATGTATTCATGGTTGAAGCGCTGGGCCTCTTGATTGGCCAACTGCATCACCTTGCGGGCTCGATCGGTAAAACGTTCGTACATTGGGTGATCCCCCTGTGTAATTCGCTCGCGAAATAGCCACCCAGATCTCTGTGCTACTTACGGCAAAAATTCAACGGTCCTAAGTATCCGTACCTCTACAACACCCGACGATCTTCACGGCTGTGTCTGCATTGTTTCCAGTTCCACCCATTCCGCCAAGTGGGAGGAGTACTGCCTCTATGGGCATTACCCCCCTTGTCATCCGGCAAAAATGCGATCTCGCTGGCTTCTTGGCATGGAAGTCAGGCCCTAAGGCCCAGCCCACATGCCGCTCTTATCTCTCTACGTCGCGAACTACCAACTTGGTGGACAACTTGGCAGTCCCAACATTTATACGGGTAACTATTAAGCAACTTTCGCGCCACGAGTCGGGCTGCCAGCTTGGGACCGGCCTACCACCCCCGCAACCGCACCCTGGGAATCGCCTGACCCTTCTGCTTCCTCTTGAAGAGAATGCAAAATCTTCAGTTCGCGACCAATTTCGTACCGCCAACGCCCCCCTTGAGGCATTTCCTGCACTTGCTGTAACTCCTGCTGGGCCAAGTCCCAACGCTTGGTCCGCCGATAGATTCCCGCCAGCAGCAGGCGACCTTCCACATCAGTTGGCCGACGTGCCAAAAGGTCCTGCAGGCTCGTTTCTGCCTCGATCCAGTGCCCTTTGAGGTAGCTGGTTTGAGCATCGCGAAAGAGCTGGTTTACGGTTTCATCCGTTCCCCCGCCCTCGCTAGATACTTCTTGGCAAAACTTTCGGCCGGCGCGAAATCCCGCGACCCAAAACCATAGCACAAAGACCCATGTCACCCCGGCAGACCAGAGGGGGGAGATTCCGGCTCCCCAAAGCTCCGGCCATAAAAACGTCACAGCCAGTGCAACCTGCAGCAGAACGCCGAATCCAAGCGCCACGATCAGGCTGATAACGTCCCCCAAGACCCATAGCCGCGCAAGGCCCGGCCACAAGCAAAGCCAAAATGGGGAACGACTGGACACGAAATGAGGCTCCCATCCATGGAACCCAAGCAGAGAACCGCCAGGGGCGAAATTTGCGGACCTATTCCCTCCCTAGAAAACAGGTCGTACTTCCAGGGAATATAAAGAGATTCTGGAAATTGGACAAGGCAAATGCCACGCTGGACACCTTGCTGAGCAGGCAGTTTGGGCTACATTGAATTTTGGCCGGCCATCCCGCCCGGGGCGTTATCCCAGAGCGCGGACCTGTTTTTGCGAATTCCTTCCGTTTTCTGCCAAATTCCCATGTCCGTTTCGCCCCAACTCCTTAGCGCCGCTCGCATTGTCGACGCCAACCTCAATCGGGCGAGCGAGGCCCTCCGCGTGATTGAGGACTACGCCCGCTTTGCGCTGGACGATTCTTTCTTGGCAGAAAAGACCAAGCAGATCCGCCACCGGCTGACAGTCGCAACCGCGCCGCTGAGCAGCCGCAGACCGTTTGGCCGCCCGCGATACTCAGGCCGACGTCGGTACACAAATCACCACGCCGCAGGAATACGTTCGCAGTTCTACTAGCCAAGTTGCCGCCGCCAGCAGCGCGCGTCTGGCACAAGCGCTACGCACGATTGAAGAATATGGCAAGCTTCTGCTGCCGGCAGAGAACGTCGCAGAAATCGAATCGCTGCGCTACGAAAGTTACACGCTGGAGAAATCGTACCGCACGCTCGCCATCTCGCTAGAGCGATTGCAAGCATGCCGCTTGTACGTGCTGATCGATACCTGCGAATCCGAAGTGGCCTTTTGTGCGCTTGCTCGCTCGCTCATCACGTCAGGCGTCGATATTTTGCAGCTACGTGACAAGCAGGCCGATGATCGCTTGCTTGTTTCGCGGGGGCAACTCCTGAGAAAGCTGCTGAGCGAGGTGAAGGATTGCCGCACGCTGTTCATCATGAACGATCGTCCCGACTTGGCGCTACTCACCAAAGCCGACGGCGTGCATGTGGGACAAGAGGAGCTGTCTGTTTCTCAAGTTCGCCAAGTAGTCGGCAGCGAGATGCTCGTTGGCGTTTCTACACACAATCTTGCGCAAGCAAAGCAGGCCGTTCTCGATGGCGCAAACTACATCGGCTGTGGACCAACCTTTACCAGCCAAACGAAGTCGTTCGAAAACTTCCCCGGCCTCGACTTCTTAAAGCAGGTTGCCAGTCAGCTTGCCATTCCTGCCTTTGCCATCGGCGGCATCGACCTAGCCAACCTTCCGCAGGTCCTTACCACTGGATTCACTCGGGTCGCCGTCAGCAGCGCCATCACCCGCGCCCCCTCCCCTGCCACCGCCGCTTTCGCGCTTGCCGCTCTGGTAGGTCAGGATTTATCCTGACAAAATCTCCGGCCGCCTCCCTCTCTACCGCCGGAACTCTCTGCGGCAAATCTTCTTCCCTCCATTGAAACACAAGGATTACAATCGCCTCTTCGTGCTGGCTATAATGCGCGAAGCATCACAAAATGAGCCTCACTGCTTGGTTGCAATTTCATGACTAGCTCATTGCCGAATAAAGCAAAACCGTTCCGCTTCACCATACGTTCACTGATTCTCGTCACGGCCTTTATTTCTCTTCTTCTTGGGCTGCGGACCAACTTTGTTTATGGGGAACGCAGTCATTTTGATGTTACGGACGAGGTATATACTTCTGGCGTGACGTTGCGTGCGTCCTGGGTGCCGCCGATCATGGCGATAGTAGGTTGTCTCTACTGGTTGGTCAGCAACACCAAAGTACGGCCGTCTCCTGGAGAGACCGCTCTGCAAGGTGTGACGTGGGGAGGCCTAACCTCATTTTTCGCGGCCAGCGCTTGGTTGTTTGAGTTTTTATTGCCGACGCTCTGGTCGTCCCCTAAAGGCCATGAGTATGTAATACTTGGTTTGCTTTTTGTTGGCATCGAAGTGTTTCAAGGGATCTGTATTGGTCTAGTATTTGTTGTCGCAAAGGCAGCGATGGACAAGTGGAGGAGCCCCAAGCCCAATCGCACGGAAGACCTTTATGGAGCCCTCTTGTTGCTGATTGCGATTGGCATGCTGATGGCGAGTAACTCTTATGATTGGGGCTGGATACTTTGGTGGCCCGCTTTCTCGTTTGCGTGTGTCTCCATGGCTTATTTCATCGGTTCTAAAGAGCCGCTGGGAAAGCGAAACGGTATACGCCCACTATTAAGCTCTCTTTTGCTTTTCCCGTATTTGGCCTTTGCTTATGGGATTTGGATGCTGCAAGTCCTGTTCTCAAAGGAGTCCGCATTCAACGCCGTGAATGATGTGCTCATTGTCGCGCGGCGATTGCGAGCAAAAGAATATCCAGAGGATGTGACACTTGTTTGTGACCTGACGGCTGAGTTTTGCGATCCCTTTTCCATTAGGCATTCTGATTGCTATTACTCTGCCCCCATTTTAGATGCCGGAGCCATCGTGCCATATGAACTCACGTTTCTGGTGCGAGAATTGAAGCTCGAACCTGGTGGCTGTCTGCTCATACACTGCGCCAATGGACATGGCCGGACAGGAATGGTCGCAGCCGCGTGGCTAATCGGTTACGGCTATGCCCAGAACGTTGACGAGGCACTTGCGCAACTTCAGAAAGTAAGGCCAGGAATTCACCTCCGTGATTACCAACGCCAAGCCGTCGAAATAGCAACTCCGCAGTTGCTAAAAATTAGCCAGTAACGATTTATCTTGACGCTTCCCAGGTGTCTTCTTCCTTGCCCTTGGTGCTCCTCCGTGTACAAACCCTTTCTATAGTATGCCCTTTTTTGTGGTTTTCGTACCTTTCGTGGTTACACCTCTTTCGTTGTGACTATGGGGGGCTGGCTGTTGCCAACTCTTCCATCGCTACAAATGCGCTCGCTCACCCTCCTGGCTCCTTGGGCAACGCCAGCGATGCCGCACAGTAAGGTTTTGTGGGAATGAAAAGTCATCAATTTCTCTCCTAGCCTTTTGTTGTCATGGCAGTGGCCAACTGGTAGCTTCTAACGAAGCACCCCTTCTCTACGCCATACTCATCAAGGCCCATCACATGACGCCAGCAAGCCCACAAGTCTTTCATGACTACATCTTGGTGCTTGAAAGAGCAATCCTCGAGTTGCGGATGCGAATCCGATATGACGACGGCGTAACCCTAAACGAGGTGCACGATATGCTCGATGCAATTCACAACATTCCGAAAATGCTGCGTGACTACGGCGATTGGTTTGTCACGGAAAATATGGACGCCGACCTTTCCCGTTATGACGACCGCTGGCTTTCCGTCGGAAATTCCAAGATGCGAAAGTCACTTTTGGAGCATCTCGCTGCTGCTCGCAATGGCGACTACGATTGTCTTTAGCAGCTTTTACTTCAAGAGTAGCAGGCCAAAAACACTCCATCGTTTCTCCACGTTGCAACAACCCTTCACTCCCCTCTAGTACCGCCGACATCCCCATCGCTCCTCTCCCCGTTAACTCTTCCGTTCTTCCCGTTCGTGACTTTCGTGCTTTTCGTGGTTAACCCTCTCCCCGGAAGTTCCCACGCCTTTGCCCATCGCCTCCAAAGTCGTGCCAACCAAAACCACCCCATCACCACCGACCACAAAGTAGCAATCTTCCTCCCCTCCGCTTATACTCGCTACCAATCTCTCTCGGCCCGGCGGAACTCTCCATGTTCTTTTTCTTCTGTCTATCGGTTGCCATTTACTTCGGACTATTGTCTGCCGGCAATGTTCGCTTTGCGGTGCGAATGCCGGGGCCCAATTCCCGATACCTTGCCATCGTCCTGCATGGAATCATCCTGCTCACGTTGTTTGGATACATGGGGATCTATTTCTGTCTATACGAATACGGCTATCAGCCAATCTTTCACTGGTTCTGTCCTGTGAATTATCGTGGTCCCATCATGCAGGGATACTTTCTTCCCTACCTGCTTTTGGCTTTGACCATCTTAGGAACGTACGGATGTATCGCAGCTAGAGGATTGCAAAAAGTCGGCAGCAAATTGCGAGCAGACCATTGGTCGTTAAGCACGATTTACACGGCCGCACTATTCAGCCTTACAATAGCGGGGCTCCTCTATCGAACCATGGATCACTTTGCCAAAGCAGATCTTCTAGAAGAGCAAGCCCAGATAAAACAGCAACTCGAAAGCGTTTACAGCAAACAACCTCCCGAGTCTGAAAATGCTTGGTCGGTCTATCAGACCATCGTACGTGATGACGATGCATTTCGTGTATTTCACACACTTCCGCTTAAGAATGAGGACTTACTAACGTTCGTTGGCAAGTACTCCATCGCCGATAGCGAACTACAGGCAGCAAAACCGTTGACCTTGAAGCTGCGTGCAGCGTCCCGTTTTTCTCTCTGCAAATTGCCTGGAAAGACAAAGTACGTCGGACCGAGCGCCAATTTCCGGGTTAGTGGAATATTTTCAGAACTTGCTCGTTGGCTAAATCTCTTGCATTACGATGCTTGCGTGCAAGCTGCGCAAGGGAATCCTCAAGAGTCGGTGCAAGATATCGTGGCAATGTGGCGATTGTCGGAACATTGTGCTCAAGATATGGACAGTGACAACTATACGCTATCGTTTCGGTTAGAGCATTGCACCGCAACAGCCGTGGAATACCTGTTAAGTAAACATCAACTTCCTCCCCGCGAACTTGAGAAGTTACTGAAGTATGTTCCTGCAGAAAGGCAAGCCACCCTGACACGTGCCATTGAAAGAGAGAGCATGAGGACCCGCTATTTTCAGATCGAGAGGTATTTAGACGAGGATTTCAAGCTCGAGGACTTCGATAGCACCAATGGTTGGCCTGGCTGGGGCCGTCTGTTTTTCGCTCAATACGACCTTCGCACGCAGGAGCAGATGGAGAAACTGCAAATAGCCGATTCCAGACTTTCACAAAGGAAATTGCGGTTCTTCGATCAGCCACCCGATTATCAACGTCTTTGCAACTCAGGTTTGCTTTCAAGGGATTCCTACTTCGACGTCCGTGTATGTACTTGGAAGTCAGAGACGCTTCGCGCCGAAGCGCGCATGCGTCTAACTCAAGTAGGCATCGCTGCCTACCTTTTTGCATTGCAAGAAGGGCGATTTCCCCAATCACTGGAGGAACTCCGGGTAATCGGCTTCACTCTCAACGTAACCGATCCCTGCACAGGCGAGCTATTCAAGATCGTTCACCAGAATGACAAGCTGACCTTCTACAGTATTGGTGAAGACAGACGCGATGATCAAAGTGTCGTTGACAGTGAGACTTTTTGGAAAGACGACATCCACTTCACCATCCACCTCCCACCCAACTAGCCGCCGCCTTCCTCTTCTCTCCCTCTCTCTGCCGTCCGTGTCTTCCGTGTCCCTCCGTGTACAAATCTGCCTCTCCTGCAAACTTCCTCGCTCCTCGTCCCGCAGCACAATTCGACATTGATTTAGCAACCCAGGAACTTGTATAAATTCCCTTTACGTCGCCCCGGCAAAGCGGGCTGGCAAATGCTGCCTGCCTTGCCTGCGTTTGATCACCTGCGAAAAGGACTTCTCCATGCGTCCACTGGCATTTAGCCTTTGCGGCCTTTTACTGGCCCTGCCTGCCATGGCTCAAGAAGCTCCCGCCAATCCGCAAGTCATCAGTGCCAGGGATCTAATTGGCGGCAAAGCAATTATCCTAGGCCGCTTCGGCCAACCACTTGGCGAATGCGTCAAGCTGCGGGCAAAGATTTATGAAGTCGATGAACGAAAGGGAAGCAACGGCGATTACCTACTTTTGGTAACACACTTCAACGGCAAGGAACTGCCACGTCCCGTAGGTGGCGTCGAATTTACGGTGACAGACCTCGCCGTTGGTAAAATTGCCAACGATGCCTTTCAGCTCTATGAAATGCGAACCGGACAAAAGGCAAAGTTTCTAAACACCCAGATTAAAGAGCAACTAAATGTTGCCTATGTAGGCTCGACCGTTGAGGTAATTGCCTACGAAAGAGGCGGATTCTACGGCAAGGCCAAAAACCTTCCCAAAGGCATCCCTGAAGCACCAGCGATGCAAATGCGAGCCCCTTTTGAACATCACTTTGAGCTATCGCTCTATGTGGTAAAGGTAGAAGACCAGCCAAGGAGCACAAATCAATTCATTCCCCAAAAGTAACTCACTAACTTCCCACTTCTCCCCTTTTCCGTTCGCTCTCAATCACACGCTGCCAAAGCCCCACCGGCAACACTCCTGCATAGCCGCTCTCTTGTCCATCATTACATTCAATGGCTATCCATTCGCCCTTTTTGGTCATCGCAAGATCAACCACCAGAAAGGGAACGTTGACTTGCCGGGATACCTTCGCCCCTAAAGCCAGGGCTTGGTTTTTTTCTTCAGGCGACCACTCATAAGGTTTCCCTTCCCACCAATATCGACCTGCTCCAACGCATTGGCCGTACCACCAAAAGGTCCGAAACTCAAACGAAGTCGCAATCCGATCACCGGCAAAATCTTCCACAAGTCGCAGTGGCACGAACTCTCTTACGACGACCGATTGCCAATGGAGGATCGGGTCATGGCGGTATTCAGCCATCGCCGCTTCAAACTGCGATGCAGAATGAATGACCGAAAGCGAGCGTTTATGCCGATTCGTTTGCCGGCATCCCTTCACAAACACAGGCCAAGCAAAGTCCCGTTCAACTTCTCGCGCGGTCGGAGCAGTCGCATAACACTTGCTACGCGGAGTCCAGTTAGAAATCAGCGGGTACCAGCCAGACAGTTCGCTACACCGAAAGTGTTCTTCGGGCGCGTGAACCAGCCGAATTCCGTCGGACAAAAGGGATTCATAGGTGGCCTGATAATCGTTTGCTGCACCCATCCGGCCAATGGCACAAACGTCGTCTTCATTTGGCCGACGACCACGGCAAGGAAAGTACGTGTGAAAGTCGAAGTCGTAAATCGAAATACCGGTCGGCGCCTGCAGTACCCAAACCGCATGATCTACAAGCTTCAATTCGTAATCCCGCACCATCACCACTCTCCTCACTTCTCTCTCTGCCGGCCGTGTCCCTCCGTGTACAAATCTGCCTCCCCCTTCCCTCCTCCTCTGTGTGTTCTGTGGCCAACTCATTCCTCCACAGGTCCCTCTCTCCGGGCACCGCGCAATTTCTCCTAAGAGGATATGCTTCCAGCTAGCGCTACTTAAAAGAATTCGGATCACGGATGGTGAAGCACTGGTCTCCTCGAATGGTTTTGCCTTCAGAGAATAAGGGCTTTCCACCATCGTCGATCTGGTCTTGGCCAATCGAATACAAGGTCAGCTTGTTGCCATTACGGATCATCTTAAGCGGACCGCCGCTATAGGGATCCATGATGTCAAGCTGAGGGTTCAATTCGGCCAACGGCTCTAGCGACTCCGGCAGTTGGCCATTTTTAAGGGCGTAGCGATAGGCGGCAATTCCTGTTTTCGAAAGTCGAACGTTGCTCTCCACGTCTAAGAGAAAGCTAGACCATTTCTTGGCCGTATGCGTTACCCGCAAGGCCGATCCCATCACTCCTGCGGGTTGGGTGAGAATATGCTTTTCGAGCGAGTCACCCGCAATCGGCATTTCTGCGGCAGGGAAGGTTGCTAGGGGCTTCAGTTGTTCCATGTCGCCCCAGAATAGCTGAAGATCTCGCCTAGCTGCGATCACTCGTTGATAAGCGACATTATGGAGAGGATAGAGGCTGGCCAGCGGTTCCTCTTTAATAAGCGGCGGGCATGCTAAGTAGAGGGAACAGATCGATCGGGTTTCCAGTTGCTTATGCATTTCTATCAAACGGTAAAATCGCTGTTGAGGCGAATCCGAACGGAAGTTCTGAATGCGAAGCAAGTCCTGTTCCGTCATTGGATAGAACTGCAGCAAATAGCTGAGTTCTGTCGTCGCACTTCTACTAACCGTAAGAGCGACAAGTTCCGTCAGCAAGTGCGTTTCTTGATCGACTTGCAATGCCAAGCGTTGCAGCGCTTCGACGTTGCTCAGTGCGCCTTGTGGATCGCCAGAATGGGCTTTGAACCGCGCTTCAAATGCGAGCAAACGATGAGCCTGAAGGGCACCTAGCGCGTTGGGGCCCCAGAATTCTCGGCCGATGTTAGCGAAGTCGTGTTTTAGTTGATGGCGGGGTAATCGGGAGGCCTTGCGAAGCTGTTCAGTAAAAGGGGCCAGTTGATTAGCATATGCTTGGGTGGCTGGGGCAGCAATCTCGCGTGGATCGGGTGGGCCAAATGCTGCTTGTTCGCCATTCCACTTCCGCAGTAGCTCAAGTTGTGGGTCAATGCTTATCTGGGAAGTGACGGTGTCGTAAATTAGGCGAGCGTTGTCAGCCTCTGGAACTTGAGCAGAAATCAGTGTTTGGAGTTGTTGGTTGGCCTCGGAATCCCATCGTTCAAGGTCGGCCCGTACGAAGCTGTCTTCGATGTAAAACGGAATGAAGGGGGCGAGGCCGCTAAGTACGGTTGCCAATAACAGCCATCGCCGAGGCCAGGTCTTGGCACGAAATTGGTCATTCTTTACCGTGAACCCAATGGCAATAACGACAATCGAAACAACAATGGCTGCCAAGGCCGCGATCAGGAAAGGGTAATAATGTCCGGCCACGAATCGATGGTTGACTTCGATGTTACGAAAGTACTCGTTGTAATAAATAAGCTTGCGGGCACCAATCGCGATACTGTTGATCAAGAAGAGGATTCGCAGTGCCAGATTGTTAATCCGGAGCGTACAGGCCATTACCAGTGCTGCGGCACAACCACTAAAAACGACCCACAAAATCCAAAACAGGATGAGCATACCTTGGGCGATGTCCTGAAAAGCAAATGGAAAGGTAACAGTTCGCTTGCAGTATAAAGGAGGGACCGGCGGCATGCCACAAATGGGCGATTGGGCTTCCTAGCCCGATTCTGGCCAGTTTTTCGTCACCCGTGGTGAAAACCTCGCCAGGCGGTCTCCTCTGGCAACGCTGGGGTTTACAGTAAGGAAGTGGCGGGGATTGCTGCTCGCGCCTGAAGGACTTATAAGTCAAGGCAGGGGCATGCGGCCGGGACCGTTTGCTGCCTGCTTCTATCTGCTTTTATCTTGTGCGGAGGAATTGAGCCATGGATCGTCGAACGCTGCTTCAGTCGCTGCTCGCTGTATCTGCCTTGGGGGGCGCTTCCGCACTCTCCCGCTTGAGCCTTGCGGAGGATTCAGAAGAGAGTGGCGTCGATCGGGCCAAGCTCGACGCGATGGTGCAAAAGGGGATTGTCTATTTGCGCGGCAAGGGGCAATCGACCGACGGCACCTTCAGTAAGCAGATCGGCATTGGTGTCACCGCCATGGCTGCCGACGCCATGATGCGGCATGGTAGCTCGCCTGATGATCCGGCCGTGGCGAAGGCGCTGAAGGTGATTGCAGGGAGCGCTCGCGAAGATGGTGGTATCTACGCGGCCGAAGGGCGGATCAAAACCTATGAAACCTGCATTGCCATGCAATGCCTGAAGACCGCCAACCGCCGTGGCGCTTACGATGCGATCCTGAAGGGGGCCGACAAGTTCCTGCGCGAAGTCCCCTGGGATGGTCCCGAGGGCTACAAGAGCGATAGTGAGTACTTTGGTGGTGCTGGTTATGGTGTTGCGGCAAAGCCGGGGGGACGTGGACGGCCGGACCTTTCCAATACGGCCTATTTGATCGAAGCCCTCCGCAGCTCGGGCGCTTCCGCCGATGATGAGACAATCAAGAACGCATTGATCTTTGTCTCCCGCTGTCAAAACTTAGAATCGGAACACAACACAACGCCGTTCGCATCGAAGATCAATGATGGCGGATTTTATTACACGCCGGTGGCCGGCGGTAATTCGGACGAGCCGATGGAGGCAGGGGGCCTGCGCAGCTATGGCTCGATGAGCTATTCGGGCCTCAAGAGCATGGTCTTCGCAGGGTTGAAGGAAGACGACCCACGCGTGAAGGCCGTGGTCGCTTGGCTGGGCAAGCATTACGACGTCTCCAGCAATCCTGGGCTGGGCGATGGCGGGCTGTTCTATTACTACCTGACGTTCGCCAAGGGGCTAGATGCCTATGGAAAGCCCTTCATCATCGACGAGAAGGGAGCCAAACATGACTGGCGCAAAGATTTGGTCGACGAGCTCGCCAAACGGCAAAAGGAAGATGGAGCTTGGATCAATTCCAACGCCAAGTGGATGGAGGGGGACCCCAATGTCTGCACCACGTTTGCATTGCTCGCGCTGAGCTATTGCAAGCCAGCCGCAAAAAAGGGGCAATAGGCCTGCTCTCTTGCCAACCTTCCTTTCTTTGATTAGCCCAGGCTCAAAAACCTGGGCCGCGGTGGCGGAGACGACGGAATTGCCGCCATGCGTTTGGGATTTTTCTTAGTGGCGGGGGCGAAGAGCACTAGGACTTTCGATCGGATGTGGCCGATAGAATGCCTGCTTACAGCGATGGCGGCAAGTTAACGGTAAATACAATGTCTGTATGCTCTTGATCTCTGTCAGTTCCGATGGAACCGAAGTCGTCATGCTGATTCAAACCGACGCTGTAGATTGTGAACTTATCACCTTCATTGACCAATTTTAGGGGGGCTCCGCTGCAGGGGTCTGTGAGGTTCAGGTCAGGTTGAAACGCTTGCAATTCGCGAATCGACACAGGAAATCGGGCCTCCTTTAAGGCAAATAGATAGGCTGCTATGCCAGCCCGCGTAAGTTGTGATCGCGTCTCTGTTCTGACGATGGATCGCAATAATCCAGAGCTATCATCCAAAAAAGTAACGGACAGATAGCCAGTATTTAAGTAGGGAAACCACCTTGCCTGATGGTCGGCGGCAGCCAGAAGCTGCTTGGGAGATTGTTCGGCAGGGACACTACACAGTTTTTCTGTCATGGCCAAGATACGAAAGTCATATTGAGCAAAGAAAACCCGCCCAAGTGACAAACGAATGGAATCCGAGCCATATTGGAAGTTGATGTTGCTTGTAAGATAGGCCGATGCGTAAGTCCCCCGAGGCAGCTGCGCATTCGCTTGTAAGTAACGGGGCAAGTAAACACTGCGATGTGGAGTTACAGCTTGGGCCAAGGAAGTCAAGTCGCTCTCCGAGAACAAATACCGCTGTAAGTGAAACTGGATGATGTCCGTAGAAGCGTTCTCGCAACTTAAGGAAGCATCAAGCGAATATCGATCGAGATCTTGAGCTAAGTGCTCAGAGATTCTACGCATGGCGAGAACATCTTGAACGGTCTCATGGGATTGATTCTGTGCCGCTTGATAATAGGCGTCGAATGCCAGTATCGAGCCGAGCGGCCTCAACTGAGATGTCAATTGGGTATCAATGGGCTCAAACGCACCCACTGGAAAAATCACAAGTGGTGCCTGACAAGACGGAAAATCTGCAGCTGCGCGAATCTGAGGAATGGCCGGTGCGATCAGAATTGCATACGTAGAAACCGTGGGGTCATTCGACGGAAACGCCTGATTCCATTCATCATTGATTTGACGCCAAGTCCTATAGGCTGGTGGCAAATTGGCCTCTATAACGGCTCTATCGATACTCTTATAAGTCAACCAGCCATTTTCTAAATCGGGAATAGGAGGCCCGTGAATGCGTATTAATTGTTCAATAGAGTCGGCGTGCGCACGTGACAATTCTGCCTTGGCCTTCCGGTCCATTGCTTGGTAGTTCATGCCCGCTGCAATGAGGAATGCCAGCGAGACTGCGAGAAGTCGCCTCATCGACCATTCAGCAGCACGAGGTCGACCGCCAATTTTTTGGAGGCCCCAGTAGGCTAATCCAAAGTGAGAACCAACAATGGTGATGGCCAGAGTGGCGTAAGGGTAAAAGTTACCCTCCATGATTTTGGGATTGCCATAACAGCACTGGCACGCGGAATACCAACCGTGGTCATCGAACTCCCACTGCCACATAAAAAATCCCAAAAGACTCATTATCGAAGTGAGGATGGTACCGTTGATGCCGATAGCGAACCATCTTGAGACTGCCCCTGGCAAGCGCGCAACAAAGCAGACATTGCAGGCGGCTAAGAAGCCGAAGTAAAGCGCGATGAACAGCCAGAGCAAAAAGTACATGCCAGAGAAATTCTCACCGAGTACCCAGTTCAGTCGAGAAGAGCCGCTTGCAGAATAGCTTGCGAGCTACTTGTGAGTATAAAGGCGGTTAAAACGGATTGCTACAAATAATGTAGGCTTTGCGATGAGATTGAAGGACTAGACGGAATTGGCGAGTTTCTTTAAGAGGCCCAATATTACTAAGTCGGTTACAGGTTAGGGAAAAATCCGAGCGTGATTTTCTCGGTAGTTGCACTTCGACCTAGGCCCTCACAAATAGTGAGGCGGCGTCCGTCTGGGATGAGCTGAAATGGTTTTCCGTTTATCGGATCAATGGCGTTTAGCGATGGTTCAAAAGCCTGAAGCTCTTCAAGCGAATCAGGAAATCGCTTTTCTTTTAGAGCAAAAAGAGAAGCGGAAATCGCAACTTGCGTTTGTCGGCACTTGCTTTCCATGTGAACGGTATCGTCAATTAGTCCAAAGATGGCGTTTCCATGGCAGGAGGGGATATTGTCGAGGTATCCAGACTGCAATTCATACCAAGAGTGGTAACGACTTTGGAGTGTATCCAGAAGACTTGCAAAGGATTCGTCCGGCTTAGTCGTACGAAATGGCCTTGTTCGATCTAGTACCTGGAATTCGTACGGGGCAAAAAACACGCGTCCTAAGTTCATTTTTAGGGTTATGGCATCCCACCGCTTGTTTTGGTTTGGAGGCAAGTAATAGGTGACATGGTCCCGTTGTAGGTCAAGGTCTTCTCTTTGGAGAGTTTCCGCTAAGTTCAGGCGATGATTGATGGAAAGTTGCGAAGACAACTGCGAAAGGTCATCTGAGGAAAGGCGATGATTTTCTAGTAAGGAATGAATCACTCGAATTGCCGCTCGCTCACAAGCGTGCGATTCTGCTAGAGCGGCGACCGTACGATCCTGTGCGAGGTGCTTTGAAAGTTGGAGTAAGGCCTGAATATCTAAAAACACCTCGCCCATTCGATGCTTGGAGGCTTGGAATTGAGCGTCAAAGTGAAGGAGATCTCTCCAAGTCAGTACTGCGTCATCAACGGATCGAATACCTAGGTCATAACTTGACAACGCCCCCATCGGCGGAGCTTTATCGTGGAGTTGGCAAAGCGGAATGGCTGAGGCTGATCGAACTTGTAAGACTGTCTCATGAATTTGATTTGCAAACCCGGCAACGGACGGATCACTGACAGGAAGCCCTTTCCCAGATTTAGTCCCTTCCCAATTTATCAAAGGCATTTTTGAATGAGATGGCAAAGAAGTAATCGTTTGATAGGCGATCCAGGCATTCTCAGAATCTGTCAGATTTGGCCCCAGCAGTTCAGTCAGCTGAAGTTTGGCATCAGTATCTTTTTTCACCAAGTCACCAACCACTGACTCGTCGATGATTCCGTAGGAAGTTCCCGCGCCGAACAGGCAAATGACGCTCGCTATCAACAGCTTTGCAAGTGGCCAGCCAGCTGCCCGAAGTTGATCGCCGAGTTTGCAGAGGCCCCCAATCGCCACAGCAATGTGAATCCCAAAAATCGCAGTTGCAAGTGCTAGATAAGGAAGGAAGTATCCTTTGAGGACTGGGCGTGTATCGCTATAGGCGTAGTCGTATTGCGACAAGATTCGATTTCCGCCGTGTTCGTAGACAAACACATAACATCCCATGTTTAGCAGCATAGCAAGCAGTAAAATGCTCGTAGCGCTAATAGCGAACCACCGTGAGACTGCCCCTGGCATGCGCGCAACAAAGCAGACATTGCAGGCGGCCAAGAAGCCGAAGTAAAGCGAGATGAATAGCCAGAGCAAAAAGTACATGAGAGAGAAGTTCTCACCGAGTGCCCAGTTCAGTCGAGAAGAGCCGCTTTCAGAATAGCTTGCGAACTGCTTGTGAGTATAAAAAGCCACGCGGGGGATTGCCACTGTTTTTTACGGCCCGTGATGGATACTCGCTACACCTGCGCAAAGTGCCAGGACTGGGGAGTAGCTTTAGCCACGGAGCACACAGAGGCCACAGAGAAGGAGGAAATTCAAACAGACGCTTGCGACTGAAATGGGGCTCTCCAGGTGGCGTTCCTGGCTTTCAAAGTGATACCGCTGGGTTTTATAAACCGCGTCTCTTCAAGCATCCAGCGTTTTCTCTCCCCTGCCCTCTCTCGCCTTTCCCTCTGTGCCCTCTGTGTGCTCTGTGGCTAACCTTTCTTTCTCCGAATAGCCCAGGTTCAAAAACGTGGGCCGCGGTGGCGGAGAGAGGGGGAGAAAGATTTGGCAATACGGCCATCGAGCAAATGACTTGATTTGCGCCGGCGGCCAAGACTGCGGACACGTCCGGCGGCTACCGCTTGATAATCCCGCGTAGGTAAAGATCGTCATCCAGGCGATTGGCCTCTAAATCGCTAATGGCGAGGGCGTTTTGCATCTGCGCGATTCCCGCGCCTGCAATAGGAGAAGGGGCCTTCTGCCCACCAACCAGTTTCGGGGCCACAAATACATGCACTTCATCGATCAAGCCACCGTCGAATAGGCCGCCAAGTAACTGGCTTCCCCCTTCGACCAGCACGTTGGTCATCTTTCGCCGGCCGAGTTCTTCCAGCAATTGAAAGTGCCGCTCGTAATAGGTCTCGGCCGCAAACGGCAAAACTTCGCACCCTGCGGAAACCAATCGCCGTACGTGAGCTTCGTCGGCCTCGGGCCCGACGGCAACTAGCGTTGGAAATTGGCGTGCTGTCTTGACCAGCTTATTGTTGAGGGAGAGTCGGGCTTTGGAGTCGATCACAATCCGTGTGGCCACGCGTGGAAAGCCAGCTGCGGCCAGCCCTGCTAGTTCCGGCAATGCCGCCAGCTCTTCGGGCCGTGCGGTCAGCATCGGGTCATCGACTTCGGCCGTCTGCCTTCCCACCATGATCGCATCGACCCGGCCACGTATTTGATGCACAATTGCCCGCGACTTTGCGCCGGAGATCCAGCGGCTGGAACTCGCCCGCGTGGCAATCTTGCCATCCAGGGTCATCGCCCACTTGGCCATGACCCACGGACGTCCTTGCTTCAGCAAATGTAAATAAGGCCGACAAAGCTTGGCCGCTTCGGCTTCGCAAACGCCCACCTCAACGGCGATCCCGGCATCCGAAAGCTGGCGAATGCCACCGCCGCTCACTTTGGGGAATGGGTCGCGCATCGCAACGACTACGCGTTTCACACCAGCGGGGATGATCGCCTCGGTGCAGGGAGGCGTTTTGCCGTAGTGGCAGCAGGGCTCGAGCGTGACGTAAAGCGTGCTTCCCTTAGCGTTTGTCCCTGCTTTGCGAAGCGCTTCAATCTCGGCATGAGGTCCACCAAAGTGGCCGTGCCAGCCTTCGGCGATTAGTTGTCCATCCTTGACGATCACGCAGCCCACCATCGGGTTGGGCTCTACGCTTCCTTCGCCTTGGCGGGCGACCTCTAGCGCACGTCGCATCCAGCGAAGGTCTTCAGAATTCGAAGTGTCGCTGGCCACAGAGTCGCTCATGCATTATCCGAAGGAGAATCGCCGTCCGATGGAGGAGCGGCCGGTGGCGGTACAAATCGCGGCGCAGAGGCCTCATCGTGATCGTCGTAATCGTAAGCGCGTTGTTTCTTAGGGCTGGGGCTGACAGGCTTTTCAATGTCGGCGGTAAAGTCAACTTGCGATTGAATGTCGGAAAGGCTGCGGCGAAGGTCGCGATAGCTCTTGCCAAACTGCATGGCGACAGAGGGAAGCCTCTTGCCAAACAGCAAGATCGCAATGATCCCAAAGAAGATTAGTTCACCAGGGCCTAGATTAAACATGACAAACCTATGCGCTACATCGTTGTTGGTTGGGTTAGATGGTCTTAACGCCTGAGGATGGTTGGGGGCCAACGATCTGTTGTTGCACCCCGCAGGCCAGTCCATTTCCACCACGAAGCTTCTGTCGTTTGCCGCACTGAGAAATCCTAGCATCCGTCCAGCGGCTGTTAGGCTCTTGTGGTGCCAAGGCACTCACTTGCGGCAAAAAACCGAACGTCTTCCACGCTCTGGGCCTTCACTTCCTGCCTCAGGCAGCAAGGGCTTATCCAGATTCAGGCTGCGGCCCTCCCAGGCCACAAAGTGGGAGAATTAACGGGTAAAAACGGGGGCTATTTCGGCGACGATTCCTTGTCCTCGTCCTCTTCTTCATCAGGCGCATTCAGCCCCTTTTTGAAGTCCCGAATCCCCTTCCCCAGACCTCCCATCACTTGTGGCAATCGGCTTCCAAAAAGGACAAGCACAATCACGGCCACAATCAGAAGCTCTGTGGTTCCCATTCCCATGATTCCAAATAGATACGGCATGACAGTTCGCTCTCACGAAAAAAATCAAGTGCAACAAGAAGGAGAGCGAGTGGCGAAGGCGGGTGTTCGCCCGGCTGGGCAACATCAGAACCAACTCGCGACAGGGGGGCATATCAATTGGCCGGGCGTCTTCGAAGCCCAGCCACCCCGTTGTCTCCTTCTATCTTATTCAGGAGGGGGCAGAGGTGTCAAATCCAGTGCCGACGAGGATAGGGGGTATTTCAAGCAACCAATGGAAGGCCCGTGACAATTGGATAAACCAGCGCAACCCTATGGGAAGGAACAGGTTGCGCCGCGCTTACCTAGCCACCTACATACTTTTTCAGCTTCAAAAAGTGCTTCTCGTACAAGTGCCAGCTCAGCAGAGCGGCCACCGTAGTAAGACCAAACATCACCACCAAGTAGGCCAATTGGCCGCCCGCCAAGCTTCCCATTTTGTCAGCCAAGATTGCGGCCGAGATCACCGGAGCCAAAATCGGGATCAGCAAATTCTGAAAGACGTACATTCCGTAGCTGTATTTTCCAAAGAAGTGCAGCACCTTGTTGTTTCCGAGCCACTTCAGGCCCATCACCGGCTGGGGCTGGGCCATTAGCAAGATGAAGCTCATGAAGAATAGTGCGTAGACGATCATCGACATGTTCAAGATGCTAGTCCTGCCAATCGCAACCATCAGAAGGATCGTTCCCAGGCCGCACGCCCCCATGACCCAGGCTTTGGTATTCATGCCTGCTATTCCCTGCGGTCCACGGGCTGCAAGCGCTCCCCAGCCCCCCAGGGCCAAGCAATCGAGCCGCATCCATGTGAAGGTTTCGGCACCCACGCTTGCCGCTTCACCGTACTTATACGTATAAAACCCACGGGCCATCATCGAAGCAATCGAAAGTAGTGCGCAAGCTCGCATCGCTTGCTTACGCGTGAGGGCAAAGATCACAAACGGCCACACCAAATAGAAGTGTTCTTCTACCGCTAGTGACCAAAAATGCCCAAATCGATCCAGGCACATCCAATCACTCGTTGTTCCGATCAAGACGTTGGTGCCATATAGCCAGAGCCAGCCCTGTTTGGCCATCGCATGAGGAAACAGCTCAGCCGTCAGGTTAGAAACCAGCGGCAGCAGCACAAAGACAGCAATCAATACGCCGTAGTACAGCGGAAAAATACGTAGGGATCGTCTGGCAAAGAAGTGCTTGAAGTAATTTGGCTTTCCCTTCGCATCCACCAAGATGCCAGTGATCAAAAAGCCCGACAACACAAAGAACAGGTCCACGCCAATATCGAGCGGCTTGAACAGCTTGAAGAAGGCCATTCCCGGTTGGCTGGTATCTACGCCTGCCCCAGCAAAACGATAAATCGTCACCAGCACAATTGCCAATCCGCGTACGGCATCCAGTGCAGGAATGTGCAGATGCGGCTTCGGTGCGGGCTCGAGCGCTTCCTGGGATTGAACACTTGGCATCGGAATTACAACCACACAGCACCACGTTGGAAAGGTCCAAATCAAACGACCGTTGATGCCCCGTGCCGGCAAAAGCGAAAACCCTTTTACCCCGGCGCAAATAGCATCCAGACGGGAGAGGTTAGCTTACGGAAGAGTGACAAAGAGCGACTTTTGGGTGGTTTTTCGTTAGGTTCGGCTAGACCAGGCCCCATTTTTTCCTGAACCACCATTCCAACCCTAACAGCCCCACCAGCACCAGGAAGAAGAGCCAAGCGTCGGCGGGCGTACTTCCGAGCTTCCACTTGATCTCGCGCAGGTCAAATTCCTGAGGGCGGTCCTTCAGCGTGTTGAGGACGGTCTCAAGCTCCTCAATCCGAATCAGCCGTCCGCCATCGTCTTTGGTGACGGCGGCAAGCGCCGCCATTTGATCAGGGTCTGCTGCCGGATTGCTGAGCTCGGTATCGCGGTCATAAACAAAGAACTCGCTACGGGCGGTCCCCAGTGGCTTATCCGCGCGGAGCGCAGTTATCTCTACCTGATAGGTTCCTGGCAACGTGGGGTTAAGGGTTGCCGTCGCTTGGTCTTGGGTAGAAGTTCCCAAGCGGATTGGCTGGGGCGTGCCATCCGGGCCAATCAACTTTCCTTGCCACTGAACATTGGTGACGGGGTCCCCCGCGCTGTCCCTGGCGCCGGCCGTCAATTGCACGCGTCCCCCTTGCGCGACGCGGCGTTGGTCCAGCTTGACCCAGATTTCGTCCCGCGTATCATCATCGCGCTTCACCAACCACAGCACAATCTGTCGCCAGAAGCGACGATGTTGCACTTCAAAGCCATGCATCGCCCAGCGATGGGTGGACTCAGTTGCAAAGCAAAGAACGCGTCCCTTTCCATATTCACCACTAACCATGAGTGGCTGCTGCGTAGACGTTTCAAGCAAGACTCGCGTTCCCGGATCTGTGCTAACGCCGCGAATCTTGTTGGCCCATGCCAACGGCGGCAGTTTCTTCCAGGCCTCTGCATTGGCGGCACCCGGGGCCAGCGTTGTCAAAGGATGGGGTTTGGTAATGACAGGCGTAATCGGTCCCCGCAGGAAGAATTGTTCTAGCTGAGCTTCATTTTCAAAGTTGGAACCTTCAATCGCTTGCATCTTGATCGGAAGCACATCGGCCAGCGGCGTTCCAAAATATTTGCCACGGCCAAAACTGTTTCGGCCACCGATCATGACCAGCCCCTTCCCCTTTTCAACCTGAGCTGCCAAAGCGACTTGGCTCTCCTTGGTTAGCAAGCTTGCATCCAGGTCTCCCAAAATGAATGCATCGTATTTGCCCGCCTTTAGCTCTTCGACAATGTCGACGGGCCCTTGCTTGGCCGTTCGTCGATCCAAGATCCGATCATCCAGTTCAATATCAGGCGAATTGTTCAGAGCGCGACGCAAGAACTTTTGCTCAAACCGCTTTTCACCATCCAAATACAGGATGCGAATGCCTCCTTCTCGCACCAGAAGATAGCTGTCGAGCTGATTGTTCTTGATGACTAACTCATTGTTCTGGGGCACTGCAGTTACCCGTAGTCGAAAGCTTCCTACGGTCTCGGGAACAATCCGAAACTGTACCGGCACTTGCTGACCATCCTGAGTCGCGCGAATCGTCTGCTTTCCCAGGCTCGTTTTCTTCCCGGTGGAGTCTTCTTGTTCCAGTTCTACGGGCAAATCCTGGTTCAAAAACCCGCGCACCCGTACCAGGGCCGAGACCGTCAGTTCATTCTTCACGAAGCAAGCGAATTGCTCTTCTAAGCGTTCGACCGAAAGGTCTCGCACTTGCGCCGCATCGGCTGCTGGTCCAATCGCGCTGGCAAACAGAGGAGCGGAAAAATCGTCGCGCAACTTTCGGGCGGCTGCCATGGTTTCGGTGGCCGGGTCGATAGCATTTTGCGCACCATCCCCCAGCAAAATTACCGCCCCCACCCGTTTTCCCTGCTGTTGATTCAGCGCTTCCTGCAATGCGGTGGCGATATCGGTCTGTTGCCCCGTCGGTGCGGCAGGAAGCGTTAGCTTGCCATCTTTGACAAGGTTCGTCAGGCTAGAGTCATATCCAAACTGGCTAATCTCCCAGCGATCTCCCATGGCCTTCAGAATGGGTTGCACCTTTTCAAGTGCTTGCTGCTGCACTTTATATCGAGTCGCATCCTGTTGGCCACTCGGAAGGAGCATGCTTCGGCTCGTGTCCGCCAGGATCAAAAGCGAACTCGTGCGTGGGGTCTTGATGGTTGTCTGCTTGGTTGGGCGAAATAATGCCAACATGAGCAGCAATATCGTTAGCAGCCTGAGCCCTGTCAGCACTAGCCAGCGGGACCGGGTCAACTTGCCGAACTGCGGACCCCACAATAGCAGCGCCACCAGAACCATGGTGATGATCACCACAGCCCAGTGACTGCCAAAGATAGGTTCGGTCCCAAAGTTCGTCATGTTATGCAATCAATCTGAATTTGCATTGGTAAAAAAACTACGCGGCCTTGGCAGTACTCGCCGGCTTATCTCCCGAGCGATAAAAGGCTCCCGACATCAATTGCTCAAGCGCCAGCGCAAGCGCCAACAGCGCCATTAGCCAGGAGTAAAATTCGGAGCCCACTCGCTGCGTTCCAATCGATCGGCTGAGCTCTTCCTTATTCTGCGCTAGCTGAAAGGCCTTCTTGCCAAACAGCTTTGTCAGCTCTGCTTCGTCCAGTCGCGTCAAATCGCAACTCTCGGCCGGATAGTTGACGGCAAAGCCTCGCGATAGCGGCCCCTGCTTTTGTCCCCGCAAGCGATAGGCCCCCGGTTGATCCGTAAAGCGAACCACCACACGTCCCTCACGGGCAAAGATGTCTTGCGGTTGCTCGGTAGGTGTGAAAATCTGATATCGCTCCGGAAAGCGTGCCGGATCGTTGCCCAGCGTTGCCACTTCGCCGGCAAAGTAGTTCACATTCCCTTCTTCGCCACGGGCCAAATAGTGCATCATGTCGTTGACCAAGTAAAAGCAGGGCCAAGCATCTTCACCACGAGGTAGCTCGTTCCAGCAGGGGCGATTCGGCGGATTGAGTGGATCGGAAATCGGCGTCGTCATGGTCAGCACACGCCCCGCCCCCAGCTTCGACTCCACCACCGCTGGCAATCCATTGCTATAAGGAATTAGCACCCGTGCTTCGGGCAATAGGTCGCTCAAGTTCCAGTGGTAGTAAACGGGGAATCTGCCCCACGGTACTTTGTCTTGCTCGGCTCGAAACTTGGCCAGCACAGGATGGTCATAGGTGCGTGGGTCGAGGAATAAATCGCCGGCCGCACGTGTTTGTCGTGTTAGCTTGCCGCCAAAAAGTTGCTGCGCCATCGGATGCTGAAACGAGGCGACCGGCTGCGCATTGTGGCCCAAAAATATCGCTAGGCCGCCTCCCGCGCGAACATACTCCGCCAGCTTTTCCCATTGCTGCGGCACCAGTGGTGCAGGATCAATCAGCGCAACCGCCTGATAGCCCGAAAGCTCCTTACTGGCCAGTTCGGATTGCTTCATCACATCGCAAGCAAAGCCTCCCGCACCAAAGCCGGGGGGAGCAATCGCCGCCGGAAGATAGAGGAGGTCGCCTGGAATATTGTCCGGCGCAATTGCCAGCACCGGCACCTTTTGCAAGACGTCCAAGGCAAAGTACCGAACGTTGTCGGCCGCTAAACTATCTTCCCCCACGATCCGTATTTGTCCCTGATACGTTCCCGGCTGTAGCCCACGTAAGCTGAAGTCAACCGCGTTGCTGCTGATCTGGTTGAACTCCAGGGGCTGCAGCCCACGTATCTGTTGCTTGGGCAAAATCGCTTTGCCATCACGCAAAATCGGCAACGTGGGATCGGGCTCTTCCAGCACCATTTCGACAGAACGTTTGTTGTTATTATTTAGCGCACTAATCGTCGTGCGAATGCGCACTTCGGCTCCGGGGCCAACCGCCTGCGAGGAAAGCGACAAATCCCCCAGCGAATAATTGGTGGGATTCTTCACGCCGCAATCGGCGACGTAGAGCAACAGCTCTTTTTCTTCTTGTAACAGCTGCTGGAACTTGGCGACATCTTGTACCTTCCAAGCGGTCTGCGCCAAGTCCGTAAAGACGTAGATCTCTTTGCGAGTCTTCTCACTTCGCCTCAGCAGTTGTATGGCAGAGTCCATCATCTCCGGAAACGTCCGGGTCAGACCCGTTGTCCGCAGCCGCTGAATCGATTTCGCAGCCGACAGTCGATCGAGCGCGAAGGAGCCAGACCCGCCCCGCGTATCCAAAACCGCCACTTCGCTATCTTCCGGAAGCTGAGACAAGGCACAGTCTGCCATCTCTTTGGCCACATCCAGTCGTGGCTGGTTCCCTTGGCGATATTGCATGCGTGGGCTGGTATCAATGATCAGCACCGCCGCCACAGGAGATTCTTGCCCGCCGGCCGACGCCTCTCCGGAAGAGAACGTCCGATAGCCCAGCCAGGTCCAGGCGATGAACAAGAGCGCTGCCCCGATCGCTAGCGCAATCCGCAGTCCCTTGGCCGAGTCTCGAATCCAGGTCACCGCCAGCAAGAACGCCACCACAAGCAGGGCCAGCGTGCAAAGTCCCCACTGCAAATAGCTCGTCCAAAGTGCCGACGCGACCGCCGGTCGAGCCAGCGCCAGAGCGGTAAGCGCAATCAGTCCACATCGCAGCGCAAGCAGAATCCAGTGTTGTACTTGGAGCCGCCGCGAACTATCGATGCGGCGGGACTGGATGAAGCGTACGGCCGGAAAGACCTGCCGCTTCGGACGCGGGCGCATCAGCAAATGCAGGATGACCGGCAGGGCCATAAACAGGCCGCCAGCCAACAGCGAGATATTGACGAACACCATAAGCGGAACGCTTGCGAAAGGATTACGACCGCGACCGCCCGCCCCCGCGAGGCTCCCGCGTTGCAACGTAACAGTTTTCACTATACCAAGTTAGCGATGCCCGGGTGCATCCCTTTTTTCCGCCGTAGCCCCCTCCCCTCCCCCTTGGCCCTTGTTAATCGCTACCACTGGTTCATCTTCCGCGATTAGGGCCCCTGTACTACGGCCGAAGCGGAATCCTCTTCGTGTTTGGGACCTCGCCCCGCAGGAGTTTTGTCCCCTCCCCGGTCAGCCGCAGGTACCAATCCGTCGGCAAACCCTCGTACGTGGCAAAGTAAGCCTGAGTGGGCGGTGCATTGCTAACCTTGAAAATCGCGGTCCCTTCATCGACTTCATCAAACATGGCAACATAGGCCATTTGCACCTTTAGATCCGCTGCCGTGGTGAACTGCTTCCAAAAGAATTCGCCGCCCAGTCGAGGCAGGTCGTTTTTGCCCGAAGGATCACGCGAAAGATTGCGCCAGCCAAACCCGGGATAGATCACGGGCAGGTATTCCATACCCTCTTGCTTGGCTGCCTGCATGTCTTCCTTCCAATAGCCGGTTGAAGCGTGCTTTTCATCGCCGATCTTCGAGTAGTTCCCCACATTCCACGGGCTGATCACATCGAACCTTCGAAAAGCACGGGCCCACTCGGCATTTTTCTCTTGTCGCCAGTACCACTGGCACCCACCAATCAGCGTCGCTTGGTACGGCGACTCTTCTTGGAAGAAGTCGATGATCTTGTGCGCCAACTCAGGTCCAAAGCGATCGCTATAAAAGCCAAACACAAATACGACTGGCTTCTCTTCGTGCCGCAGGTAACGGCCTGCGCTTGTCAGCTTCCGCTGGTCAACCAGCCGTTTCCAGTCCGTCACCAAAAGGTCATATACCTTCTCTTGAGGAGCACCGCTCAGGTCGTAGCCAATCGCAAACACACGGCCTGTGTCAGCAGCGGACTTTTGCACATGCGACAGTACATCGTCCTGCGACTTGTTTTGCAAATCGACCAAGAATCGTTGCAATAGCACACCATCAATCCCGTACTGTTTCATCCACTGGAAGTGACGATCGACGGTTTTGGGGTTTGCCGAGCTAAACAGATGTGCCGGCGAACCATCCCGATATTCAAAGCCGCCGGCCGAATACTTTTCGTCGGCCTCGTACTCGCTCATGTCGGGCCACATCTCAAACGTCAGCGTACCGGGTGTAATCTTTCTTCCATCCCGACTCCAATGCCGCCAGCCAATATTCGCCGCATCCCCTGGACAGCGAAACCATCCTTGATAACCACAGAGCACCTTTTTGTGCAGCGTGGTGGCATCGATAACGGCAGGTTCGGCGGGAGTTGCAGCTTCTTGTGCGTGTAGCGTGAGAGCAAAGGAAGTGACGGCCCAGCTCATCAGCCCGAGTAGCAGCGTAAATCTTGAAAAGGGAGAACGAGAGGGCGTCACGCGGGAAATCCTTGCCGAGAGCGAGATTGTGTGGGGATGATAACGTGGTTAACGGAGACGAGGTTTTTTGCCTATTCGACCGATTCTGTGTGGAATTGTCAAACTTGAGCGGAGGCTTGGTGGTAAAGCCGGTAAGGAATTGTATGCGTGGTAGATGGTTCTGCGCTGGAATAAACATGGCAAGGGGACTGCGATGCAGATCAATCGACGGGCAATAAAAGCTTGGGAAACGTCCGTGGTTTTTTGGGGACTGCTGGGGTTGCTTGTGGGCGTTACCTATGGGCAGGAAGGCATTCCGGCGAGGCGCGAGCAGATTGGCGAGTCGTTGGGGAAGCCGGTCTATCGCGACCAGATTCGCACGAAGGGATTTACGCTGCGCGATGAGTTGCATCGGCTGTTTACTGAGCCGGCAAGCGAGAAGTATCGCAAGGAGCATGAAAAAGAGATCACGCCAACCAAGGAAGAGATTGCCAGCGTGGCAAAACATCTGAACATCTTGCATGCGAAGCAATTAGAGGAAGAAGGTGGTGATCTGCAGAGCGAACTGAAGGAGCTGAAAAAGTCGCTGGCGAATAAAGAATTCTCAGAGGGGAAAAAAGAGAAGTTGGAGTTGCGGATTGCGTATTTGGAATCGCGGCTCAATCCGCCGGGAGAGCAGTTGGCGACATTTTTGCTGATGAACTGGAAGTTTCAGCGGCATCTGTATGACAAATTTGGTGGTGGTCGGATCTTGTGGCAGCAGGCGGGGCAGGAAGCATTTGACGCCATGCACAAATGGCTGACGTCGATGGAGGAAGCAGGAAATTTTAAGATCAGCGACCCTAAGCTACGAGAAACGTTCTATGAGTACTGGACCACGATGAAGCATGGCGCGTTTTTGACGGCCGATAAGGAGCGAATCCAAAGGGAGTTTTTGGAGCCGGAGTGGATTCCAAAGCAAGCGGCCAAGTAGGCAAGAGCGATCAGAGAATCGCACGAGCGCAGCAAAAAAGGCCGAGCGAATCATCACCCGGCCCTTTTCGTTAGGTCAAAAATCCCATCGCTACTAATAGCAGCTTGTGACTATTCCAAGATCATATCGTCAACGGTCTTGCCCGATGGAATCATCGGCAGCACGTGCTCTTGGTAAGGAACCTGTACGTTCAGCACGTAAGGCCCTTCACTGTTGATCATCTTTTCCAGTGCAGCGACGAGCTCTTCCTTCTTGCTAACCGTGGCAGCGCCCCAGCCATAGCCCTTGGCAATGGTGACAAAGTCCGGATAACGCTCCGCAGCGAACGGCGAAGAACCTTGGCCGCAAGCTTCAGCATGGTCGATCGGGCCCAAGTAAGTGTGTGCCCGATTTCCTTGATGGAAGCGGTCTTCCCACTGCACCACCATGCCCAAGTGTTGGTTATCAAGTAGCAGCACCTTCACAGGTAACTTCTCGCAGTAGCAGGTGGCCATCTCTTGGATGTTCATCTGATAGCTGCCGTCGCCATCGATATCGATAACCAGCGCATCGGGGTGAGCTGCTTGTACGCCCATTGCCGCTGGCAGTCCAAAGCCCATCGTTCCCAGACCGCTGCTCGAAAGCCACGTGCGAGGACGCTTGAACTTGAAGAACTGGGCTGACCACATCTGATGCTGGCCTACACCTACCGTCACGTACGTGTTGCGGCTCTGTGTCAGGCGAGACAGCTCGGCAATCGCACGTTGCTGTGTGATGCCATTGAACGTCTCGTCATACTTGTAAGGATTCCCCTTCTTCCAATCTTGGCACAGCTTGACCCAGGCCGAGATGTCGGTCGGTGCTTCAACAATCTTGTTCAGTTCTTGCAGGGCGTACTTCACGTCGCTGCAAACTGGAATGTGGGCAGGCTTGTTCTTATTCAGTTCAGAAGGATCGATGTCCACGTGCACGATCTTGGCATGCTTGGCAAACGCTTCCAACTTGCCCGTCACGCGATCATCAAACCGAACGCCCAGAGCGATCAAAAGATCGCAGTCACGGACGGCCCAGTTAGCGTACACGCTGCCGTGCATGCCCAGCATGTCCAGCGATAGCGGATCTTCGTTTGGAAAGGCGCTCAAACCCATCACGGTCATCGTGGTAGGAATGCCTGTCTTTTTGATCAACTCACGCAGGTCATCCGAAGCCTCGGCAGCAATCACGCCACCACCGGCATAAATGATCGGACGCTTGGCCAACTTGATGGCCGCTGCGATTTGCTTGATTTGTTCCGGCTGAGCCAGCTTCTTCTTGCCCGAGTAGCCCGGCAAGTTCATCGGCTCATCCCAGTTCGGTTCGCACATCTCCATCTGGATGTTCTTGGGCATGTCCACAAGAACCGGTCCAGGACGGCCAGTCGTCGCAATGAAGAATGCTTCCTTCATCACGCGGGCCAGGTCGCGCACATCGGTCACCAGATAGTGATGCTTGGTGATGCCGCGACAAACTTCCACAATCGGCGTTTCTTGAAACGCATCGGTCCCGATGACGGCCGTTGGGACTTGGCCCGTGATCGCTACCAAAGGAATGCTGTCCAGCTTGGCATCTGCCAATGCAGTAACCAGGTTCGTCGCGCCAGGACCGCTGGTCGCCATGCACACGCCAACCTTGCCGGTCGAACGAGCATAACCTTGAGCAGCAAAAGCGCCACCTTGTTCATGGCGTGGCAAAATCGTGCGCAGTTTATCCGCATACTTCGTCAGCGATTGGTGCATGGGCATGCTGCAACCGCCTGGATAAGCAAACAAGACTTCGACGCCGTGATCCACAAGCGACTTGACAAGAATGTCAGCCCCGCTCATCAGTTGAGTCTCTGATTTTGTGTTTGATCCGGCCATAAAAATCTCCCTGCAAAAGTGCTCCAGCCAAACGTAAAGGCAAGAGCGGTAACTACGTGACAATGCACTAACTGCCGACCCATGGGGCGCGACTCGCCCTCAACAAAGAAGACGCACGCCAACGAAAACAAGTTCGACGAACCTTTTAAGGTATGCCGACGGTCGAAAAAGTTCAAGCGAATGTCGGCGCAACAAGGCCCTAACTCATTTTCCAGTAAAGACTTAACTGTATTTTCGGAATATTCGTGCTCAGCCGGCCCCACTTAGTCTCAGCGGCGGCCTAGTTCACCTTCCTGGTTAGCTCGAAAACGCGAAGTGGGTTGCCTCCGAATCTTCGTAAAGGGTTGTGGCCAAAAGCGTTGTGCCAAAGCGTAGCCAGCCACTAGCTTGGCATTGGCGGCATTTTTGGGGATTGAAACCGTCCCCCAACCCGATAAGATTCGATGCACCCCCTCTGGAGGTGGTTTCTCAGCAAGGGGCAAAGGCCGTGAGTTTTCCTGAGGCCTGCCTAGCTCAAACGGGACCCAAGTCGGATGAAAATTCAGCTGAAGACGATCGCTCGTTTCGAAAACTCCACCACGGCCAACTTAGCCAAAAACCAGTTGGCCCAAGAAGGCATCCAAGCATTCCTCGTAGATGATGCGCTGGTCAGCGCGGTGTGGTACGCCGCGATCACGTTTGGGGGAATCAAGCTACAAGTGCAGGCAGCAGATGTGGAACGCGCAAAGCAGATATTGGCCGACCACTCGGGCGAAGCGATCTTAGATGAAGTCGATGAAAGCAACTACGACGCTGACGCCGCGAAACAAAGTGGCGAAGAAGATGATCAAGACTACGAGTCCGAAGGTCACTACGATCCCGACGTGATCGATTCCGATGATATTGAAGCGGACGACCTAGAACCCGAACCGACCGAAACGGAACAAGCGACCGTTCGCGCCGTGCGTGCGGCCATCATTGGTCTGCTCTGCCTCCCCGTTCAACTTGTCGCCAGTTATTACCTTATCCAAATCTTTTGCGCGACGGAACCAATTCGCAAACGGTATCGCACCTACTACTACCAAGCGCTCGCCATCAACCTCTTGATTGTTTTTCTTCTCGCCGCCTACTTCCGCTACACCCTTTCCAAGGCGTATCAATAAACGGACGTTTGTCGTGCCCGCGAAAGTCGCTTCTGTTCTTGGGGCACTACTTCGAGGTGTGCTTCACTATCCCAATAGATGTCGCAAGGCTTCTGCAACACCCAGCGTAACCTGTGTCATGCGCGCGTAGTCGAGAGTCTCTGGCGTATCCGCGGCCGTGTGATAGTTCGGGTTGCGCAAGTAGCTTGTATCGGTCAGCATCAGTGCAGGATAACCTTGATCCCAAAACGAACTGTTGTCGCTTAGCCGAATCTCGCCGACCTTCTCCGGCAAGCAGATCGAAAACAGGGGCATCTGCCGAGTGCCACGTTTGAAGCCGTGACGAAAGTTCCAGCAAAGTCTCCAAGAGGATAGGTTGCCGACTGCTGCAAGAAAGTCCCCTTGCTGTGGGAAGAAGCGGTGGAGCCACTTAGGAATCATCGGTGGGATCGCTTGCGACCCTTTTTCTGTGCGGTAATATCCCACCATCTCTAAACAGAGCATTCCGAGAATCTTGTCGCCGCGCTGACGCGACTGACGAGCATGGTGCTGGCTTCCCATCGCCCCCAGGTTGAAGTATGGAGGCTCTTCGCAGGCAAAGGCGACATAGCGAATCGTCCGATTGCCCACATAGGGCCGAAGCAGTCGGCTCGCTTCCAGTAGGACAGCAACTGCCGAGGCATTGTCGTCCGCACCAGGCGTTGTCGAGACCGTATCGTAGTGAGCCCCCAGCAAAATGATTTCCTCGGGGCGTTTGTTTCCCTGCTGCTCAACCACCAGGTTGATCGCTTCGTCGCCGTCGGCGTCAAAAGACTCCCGCTCGATCGCGTACCCCATCTCGCTCCATTGTCCTTCGAGATAGCCGATGGTTGCCTGAATCGTTTTGGGCTTTCGAAGGGTGTGCGCGCCCCGATTAGTCCAGCAAGTCGATCGACATGCAGGCGAAGGCGAGATTCAATGGCTTCGTTATCTATGCTCATTCGTTAGGCCAAGTGAGGTGTTGCTGCCGCGCCCCTTTCCCGTTTGGAGTATAGGCGATGCTGGTGCCGCCGTTGGAAAGGATACTGTAAGAACCGCGAATGCTCCTGTTCATCGGCCCCCAGCAGTTTCCCCCGGAAGGAACCCCCGGTTTTTCGAGGTGACAAGCGGGTTTTGACCCTTGCGCGTCGACAACGCCTTGGCGGTGGATTACATTCATGGCGAAGCCGAACGCCTGATGGCGTGTGAACTTGCACCTCTTCCTCTCGAACCGAAGTTCCGCCGATGAAAACGAAACTACTTGCGTTACTAGTTTGCTTCCTGGCAGTGCTGGCCGGGTGTGGATCGAAGGACAAGCCGATGGCCCCTGCGGGCGGTGGTACAACTTCCGCGCCGACCAAGTCCAAGGGGACGATCGCGGTTTCCCTGTTGGCGCTGGATAACCCATTCTTCAAAGTGATTGGGGATCACATCACCGAGGAAGGGAAGAAGCAAGGCTACGACGTGATCGTGGTCAGCGCCGACAAAGACGTCGCCAAGCAAAGCAACCAAGTCAAAGACTTCATCGTGAAGAAGGCCGTGGCCATCGTGCTCAGCCCCTGCGATAGCAAGTCGATTGTCCCCGTCATTCAAGAAGCCAATGCGGCCGGCATCCCGGTTTTCACTGTCGATATTCCGTGCAATGAACCCGGCGCCAAAATCGTGACGCAAATCGCCACCGATAACTTCGGCGGTGGCAAGATTGCTGGCGAAGCCATGATCGAAGCCCTCGGCGAAGCCGGTGGAAAGATCGCCGTGTTGCATCTCAAGCAAGCGGAGTCGTGCCAACTACGTGTGAAGGGATTCCGCGAAGTGATTGATGCCCACAATGCCAAGGGAGGGGCCAAGATTGAGATTGTTTCCGAACTCGAAAGTGGCGGTGCCAAGGACATGGGTTACAAGGCGGCCGAGGATGCCTTGCAAGCTCAGCCAGACTTGCGGGCGATCTTCGCCATCAACGACCCTGCAGCGCTGGGTGCTCGTGCGGCTTTGGAAAAGGCTGGCAAGGCCGACCAGATTTTGATCATCGGCTTTGATGGCCAACCCGAAGGAAAGCAGGCCATCAAGGAAGGCAAGATCTATGCAGACCCGATCCAATTCCCGGACAAGATGGGAACGCAAATCGTGGATGTCATCATCCGGCACTCCAAGGGTGAAGAACTTCCGCCCCAAATGCTGATCCCCACGTCACTCTATCGCAAGGCCGACGGCGAAGCCGATCCCGAGCTGAAGTAGGGTAAAAGGGATTTTGAGCAACGTCGACTCTAATCCGTAGCTTGCTAAAAGGATTGTCGCAATGAGACCATTCATTCACTATGCATGGGGCGCTGCATTGGTCATTGGATTGGCAGCAATCATTAGTTCCCCTTCTTTTGCGAGTGAAGGGGGCTTCGTTCCGACCAAAGGCCAAAAGGCCGCTGATGTGGATGCGATCAAGGCACTAGTGGGGAAAAGGGCGACGATTCACGAAGTGAGGACGGGCGAGAGTCATTATTTCGTTACTTCCAATGATTTGATATCTTTTGGTACTTCACGATACCAAGTCAGCGTCTGGAAAAAACATGAGGATCACTGGTACGTATGCTTTACGCATGAGTTTAGAAATGTCGGAAACCCAAAATTCAAATTCAACAAAGACAAAAGCACTTTTCAGTTTTTTGGAGACGTTAATAACGATTTGCAAGGGAAAGAAGTCATGTCGATTCATGTTTTTGTCCTTGATTGATTGTTAAAAAGCCCCGGAGTGCCACCGCTATCTTGTCGGGCAGTGCGGTCATTGGATGGCACAGAGCAAGGTAGGAGTCATACGAGCAGTTGGGGTAGATGCTCAACCTTGACTTCTAGCTGCCGTTGCCAGACTTTCTCGGCCAATCGCAACAACCCTAGGCCCCCCATAAAGCACGCCGATTGCGGTTGTCCAGGAGAATCCTTTCGCACAAATCGCTCCCACGCTTGGGCCGCTCGACGCAGCTCACCTTCGAATTCGTTAAACCGATCTTCGGCAATTACCTGTAAGCATTCGACGTATCCGGCAAACTGCGGGTCCACATCGGGCGGCGGCGTTGCCAGGAGATGCTTTGCATCTTCCTGTTTCCCTTGTGCCAACGCTTTTAGAACACAAGCGATGTATGTGGAGTCAGGAGGGCTGGCCTGAGCAGCGATACCATCGACTTCGAACACCGCAACGAACTGAGCGGTTAGTGAATCGTCACCAATAGCCAAGGCATTCAAGAGAATCTGAAAACAACCCGTAACGAGATAGCCAGTTGCTCCGGTTACACCCATGCGGGCCATGTTCAGAATCTTTATCTCAACCAGGACTGCCTCACGGAAATACCGAATTGCTTCTTCCTGTTGGCCTAATGCAATGGCCGTGTAGCCCTCGTCTTCTCGCGTCAACGACAACATGCTTAGACCTTGAGCATCAGTCACGCCACTCCAGTCGGTACCTAAGCGACGCTCAAGTAGCAGTCTCTTCTTGGCATTCTGGGCGACCCATCGCTCAACGTCCGCCGGTGAGTATAGTGGTTTCATGGTTATTAAAAACCGATTCAGGTTGTCGATAGTCGATATTGGGAATGGTGCTCACTGCCGTTCATGACATTCACGAACTTGCGTTGATAGCCACGCTCAAGAACCAGTTATCAGACACCTTGCCCCACCCGAACAGCAAGACCTGCTACGCAAACTCGCGAGTGAGGTCGAGGGCCAGCTTGGCGAAGTGGGGATTGGTGGCGACGGCGTTGCCGGTGTAGACAGAAGGCTCACCCTTCCAGTCGGAGTAGTGGCCACCGGCTCCAACAACAACGGGAAGCAGTGCGGCCGCATCCCATAGCTTGATGAACGAATCGATCATCATGTCGGCTCTTCCCGTGGCGACCAGCATAAAGCCGTAACCATCACCCCAAGTTCGCGTTAGACGGCACGAGCTTTCCAGGTGTTGGTAAATGCTGCGAGCGCGTCCTTCCGCAATGCGGCCATACTTGCTGGACTCTGTCGTGACGAAGGTGGCTTCCGCCAAACGTTCCGTGTTGGAGACGCGAGCAATCGTCGGCTCACTATCGCCCACGGCAAACCACGTCGGGCCACCAATCGCAGAGTAGACAATCTCTCCCGTCGCTGGTGCATAGATGACGCCGATCAGCGGAACATCGTCCTTCATGACGGCGACCAAAGTGACATACAGCGGGATGCCGGCGATGAAACTTTTGGTCCCATCCACAGGGTCTAGAATCCAGCGATAGCGTGAGGTGCCCGGCTTATCGCCGTACTCTTCCCCAAGGATCGCATCGTCAGGAAATTGGGCCTCGATCAACTCCCGCAGCATCACCTCTGCCGAACGATCCGCAATCGTGACGGGAGAATCATCTCCCTTGCGTTCCACATCAAGCGCCGTTCCTTGCCGAAACCAACGCAAGGTGGAAGCCCCCGCCAGTCGGGCGGCAGAGACGGCCAAATCGAGGCGTGCCTGGGTCTCAGAATCGTGTTTTGCAGAGTTATTCATGCAGAAAAAGGTAGCAGAGGGATTGCCGTTTCACCAGCCCGGTTGAAGGGGCGAGAACGAAGGGAATTGCGGCCATTCGGAAGAGGCAAGCTGCAAAAATGAACGAATAGCGACACCAAATCTGCCAACCCCATGTGATATCACTTTAGGGTAATAGCAATCTGGCAACCGGTGCTGGGTGCCACTGCTGGCTTGCCAGCAGTGCGGCAATGGCCGCCTTGGGTGGCACGCCCTGGAGGCTCCTGCCGAAGGGCGTGGTCCTCCGCCACCTCTAACCTTTCGTGCTTTTCGTGTCTTTCGTGGTTGATTCCCGTTCGTTATCGCGCGGCACGACAGTTGGACAAGCCAGCAGCGGCACCCGGCGTTACCCGGTTATGAAGATTTTGAAACTCGTTGCAGCGTTCTATCCGCACTTCGCCCAAGTTCTGGTACAGCGACGAGTCGCCGCAAGGATGACTGGCAATCGGGACGCTTGACGTTCCGCTCAATCGAACTTAGGGCATTGTGCCTTACATCGATATCTTCTTGATTATTGCAAACAAGGCTCTCAAGTAGATCAAGCACGCCATCGACACTGACGAAGCTACGCATTGCGAGAGCTGCATATTGCCTCACAAGTACATCATCGCCGTTGTCGTTCAGAACCGTGCAAATAGCATCGCAGAAACGTTTGCGAAAATCGAATGTGTAGTCTTGAAACGGTACTGCCTTCAAGACTTTGACACGGACGAAATCTTCTTCTGATTTGTCGCAGAGCGTATTCAAAAACAGGGAATGGACACGTTCGTCTGTTGAGTCAGACAGGGTCTCAATGATCGTACTCCAGCGACCTGCATCAGACGTGGTGTACTCGCCAAGCAGTGCGTCGATATGATCTTTCATGATGGTCGTCTTATCGAGTGCTGAGATTGAAAACGATCTCTTTTACGCCGGGTGCCACTTCTGGCTTGCCAGCGGTGCGGTCGCTACCGCCTTGGGTGGCACGTCCTGAAGGCTCCTGCCGATGGGCGTGGTCCCACTCTACCTCCAACCTTTCGTGTCTTTCGTGGTTAAATCTTTCCTCCCCTCTTCCCTCGGTGTGCTCTATGGCAAAATACCTTCGCCGGTCTAAAGCAACGGCATTGCCCATCAGTAAATGATGAGCGTCCCCTTGGGGAACTCCCCCTGCCAGCCGCACGGAAAATGGCCCTGGATATACCAATAAGCATTGCTTGCGAAGAAGCCGGGAGGATAAACGTCCGCAAATTTCGACTCCATGCAGACGCCAAGCATGTCCCACTGAACCATGCCTTCAAAGACCTTTGGTAGATCATGTTGCTTGACTACGGCTTCAATTTTGCGTTGAACAAAAGGGATGGTAGTCGGCTTGAGCATTTTCACCACGTCATTCCACTGGTTGAGCCTTTCTTTTGACCGTTCAAATAGCCGTTCTAGATATTGGTTTTGAGCTTCAAGACACACGTTCTCCCATTCGACAGAACTGCATTGCCCAATCGCTTCTTGCCACGAAGTCAGGATGATGACTTTTTCCGGCTGCGTAACTCCGTACATAGTTCCGACTTGGGAGAACCAGTTCGCCGTCTCCAATTGCTCAAGAGTTGCTTTTGTTCTTGGGTGCATATCACTTCCTCACGGTCTTCGCTGGATGCCGTGTGCCACTGCTGGCTTGCCAGCAGTGCAGTCACTATCAACTTGGGTAGCAAACCCTGAAGTCTCCCGCTGAAGGGCGTGGTCCCCGCCCCACCTAACCTTTTGTGCTTTTCGTGTCTTTCGTGGTTAATTCCCTTTCGATATCGCGGGGCTGTACTCCTGGACAAGCCAGTAGCGGCACTCGGCATTATTGGGATACCTATCCGAAAGACTCCTTGGAAAAGTCTGTTGTAATCAGCTTTCGTTCGTGATTGTACCACAAGGTAGAAAAGCAATACTTAGCCTGGATCGTGCCATATTCTACTCGTGTAACGTTTCCAATCGCCACGATAGCTCTGAAGCAAGTTCCCCACCTAACATCAAAACGCTGTTCGATAAACGCTTTCGAAACTACCTCGAATTCGCATTCAAGCGGAATCAAAACATCTCCAGATTCTAATTCGACAACAACGGGCGAATCGGCGTACAGAACCCGCTTTAAATCATCGATTACGACAGCATCCGGTAGCCACTGCTCTAAAGCTAAAGTCTGTGGCGTCATCATTTTCATCGGTGCAGATGTCCTCGGAAAATTCGTCCAAGATCAAAACCTTGCAAGCCAGTCCAGCATGGACACCCGGCCTTAGGGAAGCATTGCCGTTCAGGAATCGCAATACGCTGAAAGATTCTCGACTTCCAGAAACCGAGCGAGAGAGACGATTCGAGTTTGTCCCCCTACGAATTCTAACCGAATACCGTTGTCGTGCTTTTCAAGTTCAAAATTTCCAATGTTGTTCAAGCCCCAACCGTGGATTTGTAGGTCGCTCAGTTCGATAAGCATAAGCGTCAATTGGACTCGATTACACGCGGTATCAACCCATTTACGTGGTGGACTATCTGGATACGAATCCAAATCAAAACGCAGTGACACCCTCGGTCCATCCTCATGTAGTCGTACCTCAAGCAGCCGTACATTATGCAGCGAAGGTGCTACCGGATAGACGGATTCAATTGGCCGCTTATTGCCCAATAACTCAGTCCAAGCCATAGTTTTTACTCATCGAATGGATTGTGCGGTTTCTTGCCAGGTATCCTACCAGTACTAGGATTATCCGGCGCTTACTAGCAACTTGAGTAGGACACCCTGAAGACTCTTGCCGAACGGTGCGGTCCCCTGCCCTTCTTAACCTTTCGTGCTTTTCGTGTCTTTCGTGGTTAATCGCCTTTAGCTTTGAATCACAGGGGGATGGCCGTCGCTTACGCTTCCGGCTCTGTTTTTTCATGCACTTCTAAGTAGACGCGTGCGTCTCGCCGCGTCCAATGCGGCATCTATCCTTAACCTCCCGCCACTAACGCTTCCCAGGTTCAAAAACCTTGGGCGTGCATCATACCCGCCCCCTTCAGTTCAAACACCTACGACAAGACAACGTATCATCGCGATTCGAGCGTTGGAACGTTTACCGGCGCGGCCGCATGGTTATCGAACCTGAGGTTAAGACTCGTTTGACATATGTCTCTGTGCGACTGAAAGCCGTTTTCTCTCGACGTCCGTGAGTGTGATTTCTATCGTCGAGTACAGCTTTGCTACGGTTTCATAATTCTTTTCCCGCCAAGCGATTTCTGCCCTAGACCGAATCGATCGCTCGCGTTCCTCAGAGTGCCACTTTTTAATCGCTGCATCACGACGTGTTTTCATTTCAACGAAACCGCATTCATCCCCTTCAAGACAACGTTTTCCGCAATCTTTCAGAAGTCTCGCAAGCTCTGGAAGTAAACCGCCAAAAGGTTCGCAATCATTTTTGCGCCATTTCCAATCCCGACAAGAATCTAACTGAATTAAATCACCTTGTTCGAAACTGTAGCCCCCCGGCGCGTCGTCAACCCTTAGCCTTCCGAACGCAAGTCCTGGCTCAAAGTCTGGCGGCCCACGGAACAAAATTACATAAACCCTTTCCGAACAGTAGCGAACGAGAGCAACGTCTCCTTTCTCGCTAGTACCGTCAATACGAAAACCAAAATCGCTTTGCAGGAACGAGAAGTGTTCCCGAATTTGCTCAATGAAATTAGAACTTGCTTCCATGATCATGATCCGATTTTACTTTGTCGGTGGGTTCCAGTACGTACCATACAAATGTCCGACCTCGATCTCTAAGCAGGTTTCTCTCCATACCCCGGGTGCCACTGCTGGCTTGCCAGCAGGGCGGTCGCTACCGCCTTGGGTGGCACGCCCTGGAGGTTCCTGCCAAAGGGCGTGGTCCCCAGCCACTTCCAACCTTTCGTGCTTTTCGTGTCTTTCGTGGTTAAATCTTTCCTCCCCACTTCCCTCTGTGGCCTCTGTGAGCTCTGTGGCAAAAAATCCTTTGCCGGTTCAAACTACTCAGCGGGGAATTTGCAAAAATGGCCGCACGTTCGTCAGGCCTTACGGCGCTGACCTACTACGGGCACAGGGGGATGGCCGTCGCTGGCGCTTCCGGCTCTGTTTTGTCATGTACGTCCAAGTCAGTATGCGTCTCGCCGCGTCCAAGGTGGTATCCATCCCTAACCTACCACCGCCTCAGGCCATGCTTCGAGCATCAGAGTTTAAGACTGCCACGCCCGCCTTGATCCTGTCAAAAAGATTGCCAGCGACTGGCAGAAAAACCGGTAGCAATCCACTATGATACGTCTTTGGCCTGTCTACTCACAACCTTCCTCTTTTTGTCGCCGTCCTATACATCGCCCCATAAAATCTAAGCCGTAACGCACCATGACCAAGCCAGCGAGTTTTCTTTCGGAATTGACCGGTTCGATGTCGGTAGGGGCGGCGGGCAATCCTACCGTCGCGGTGATTGAGGCGGCGTTCGCCCATCATGGCTTGCCATGGCGATACGTCAACATGGAAGTTGCGCCCGAAGATCTGGCCACTGCGGTTCGCGGCGCTCGGGCGATGGGCTTTCGCGGATTCAATTGCAGCTTGCCTCATAAGGTGACGGTGATTCCGCATTTGGATGGCCTAGGCGAGTCGGCCGCACTGATGGGCGCCGTCAACTGTGTCGTTCGTCGCGGCGACAAACTGATCGGCGAAAACACCGACGGCAAGGGTTTTTTGAAGTCGCTCTGCGAAGTGGCCGACCCAAAAGGGAAGACGGTCGTCATCCTTGGTGCTGGTGGTGCCGCTCGTGCGATCGCGGTCGAACTGGCGCTGGCTGGCGTCAAGAAGATCATCGTCGTCAATCGAGGCGAAGCGCGCGGCAGCGAGCTTGTAGACTTGCTAAATGAAAAGTGTAACGTCCAAGCCGACCTGGTCCTGTGGAAAGGGGACTATCAAGTTCCCGCCGGGACCCAGATTGTGATCAACGCCACTTCAATTGGCCTGTACGATGGCAATGCCCGCATCGCGCTGGATATTGAAACGCTCAAGCCCGGAATGGTCGTCGCGGATGTGATTTTTAATCCGCCAAAGACGCGTTTGATCCGCGATGCAGAGGCCAAAGGCTGCATTGCCTTGGATGGCTTGGGAATGCTTGTCAATCAAGGGGTGATCGGCGTGCAGTACTGGACTGGCATCGACCCAGACCCTGAAGTGATGCGCAAGACCCTTTTGTCGGTGCTTGGCTTATGAGCGCCGCCGCAGGGCCGATCGAAACTGCCTTGCCACCCCTCTTAGAAATGCGAGGCATCGTCAAGTCGTTTCCTGGCGTGAAGGCGCTACGTGGGGTCGACCTGCACCTGCATCCCGGCGAAGTGCTCGCCCTGCTAGGCGAAAACGGCGCTGGCAAAAGCACGCTGATGAAGGTGCTCGGGGGTGCGCATCTGGCGGACGAAGGAACGATTGCCATCGATGGCACGGTGACCACGTTCCGCTCGCCACAGGATTCTCGCCGGGCGGGGATTGCTGTCATCTACCAGGAGTTCAATCTGGTTCCGGCGCTAACGGCGGCGGAAAACATCTTCCTCGGACAAGAGAAGACGCGGGGCGGACTCATTGCCCAGCAAGACGAGCGACAGCGTGCGGCCGAGATCTTCAAGCGTCTCGGCGTCGAGATGGACCTGGATATTCCCTGTCGGCGGATGACGACCGCGCAGCAGCAACTGGTAGAGATTGCCAAGGCCCTGGCGGCCGATGCACGCATTCTCGTCATGGATGAGCCGAGCGCAGCACTCACCTCGCACGAAGTAGCCCGCCTGTTTGGAGTGATTCGCGACCTGACAGCACGCGGAATTGGGATCATCTACATCAGCCATCGACTCGAAGAGATCTTCACCATTGCAAAGCGTGTGACAGTGCTGCGCGATGGGGCCAGTGTAGGGGAAAGGCCCATCGGCGATTTGACGCGAAATGCTTTGATCGAACTGATGGTGGGACGCGAACTGAAGAATGAGTTTCCCAGCCGCCATGTGCAGCTTGGCAAAACACGATTGCAGGCAATTGGGCTATCGCGTGGTAACGCAGTGCAAGACGTTTCGTTTCACGTCCGCTCGGGCGAGATCTTAGCCCTAACGGGGCTTGTCGGTTCTGGTCGTACGGAAGCGGTAAGGCTGATATTCGGTGCCGACCGGCGCGATGCGGGGCAGATTCTGCTGGAAGGACGCGAGCTAGACATCCGCTCGCCGCGCGATGCCATTGCGGCCGGCATTGGCCTGCTTACGGAAGATCGCAAGCTGCAAGGGCTCGTGCTGGGGCATTCGGTGCGGGACAACTTTGGCCTGCCGAATTTGGGAAGGCTGTCCAAGTTCGGGCTGGTGCAAGCGAAGCAAGAGCGTGAAGAGTTTGGAACCTATGTCAGCTCGCTGAAGATCAAGATTCCGCACCAGGAGCAAAAGGCCAAGAACCTCTCGGGCGGCAACCAGCAAAAGGTCGTGCTGGCCAAGTGGCTGGCGCGAAATTGTGACCTGCTGATCTTTGATGAGCCCACGCGTGGCATCGATGTGGGGGCCAAGTACGAGATTTACCTGCTGATGAATGAACTGGTGGCTCAAGGAAAGAGCATCATCATGATCAGCTCGGAACTTCCCGAGGTGCTGGGCATGGCCGATCGGATTTTGGTAATGCATCAAGGGCATGTGGTGGGCGAGATTGCAGATGCCAAATCGGCAACGCAAGAACAAATCATGAAATTGGCGATTGGATAGACGTATGAAGGCATCGCTTGGCCAACTCCTTTCCGACTACGGCATGCTGCTGGTGCTGTTGCTGCTATGCGCATTCTTCAGCATTGTCACAAACGCCGAACAGTTTCCCACGGGCGAAGCCGCAGCCAAACAAGTCGTCGCGGCAATTGCGTCAAAGGCTGGAAAGTCAGCAAAGGTCTTGATTGCTACGCGTAACCAGCCCGAAGAAGTGGCTTTTGCTGCCAGGGTAGAAGCACTCCTCCAAGAACAAGGGGCCCAGGTCTTAGCGATCGTCAAAGGGGAGCCCAAAGATGCCCGTGAGGCATTGCAAAAGTTGACTGCCGAAAATGCAAAGCTCGATGCGATTGCCTGTACCGAAGCGGCCGGCGCTTGGCTCGTCTTCTCGGATCTGAAGGCCGATTACCCGGCCCTGGGTGATCCACCCCTGATCAAGCCCGAGAGTTATCACTGGCCTAACTTTTTAAAGCCTGAGAACTTGCTGAACATTGCCAACCAAATCGCCGTGATTGCGATTGTGGCAATCGGCATGACAATGGTCATCATCACCGGTGGAATCGACCTTTCGGTAGGCAGTCTACTCGCCCTGTCGGCCGTTCTGGCTGCGCGATTCATTCGCGATTATGCCGGCGGAGAAGAGGCGTCGGCCGTGGGCATGACCCTGGCCTGTGTGACCGCGATCTTGGCCTGTGGAATAGTCGGGGCGTTTTCTGGCGCAATGATTACGAAGTTCGACATACCGCCATTCATTGTGACGCTGGCGATGATGCTGGTGGGAAGTGGCCTAGCGTACATCTTGTCGGCCGGCCAGTCGATCTATCAAGTTCCTGCTTCCTTCGTATGGCTGGGACGTGGTACCGACTTGTTGCGACTGCCCAATGCTGTGGTTTTAACGCTGGTGCTGTATGGGCTGGCGCATGTGCTCATGTCTCGCTCTTGGCTGGGCCGATACATTTATGCAGTCGGCGGCAATCGCGAGGCTGCACGACTTTCAGGCGTTCCGGTGCAGCGCGTTTTGATGTTCGCTTACGTCGCCAGCGCGCTGCTGGCGGGACTGGGGGGGGTGATCATGGCCTCGCAGCTCAAAAGTGGTTCTCCCACCTATGGCAATATGTACGAACTGTACGTGATTGCAGCTGTCGTCGTCGGGGGCGCCAGTCTAAATGGTGGCGAAGGGAAAATGATCGGCACGCTGACTGGAGCGCTCACCATTGCCGTGATTCAAAACGGCATGAACCTTACCAACATCGAAAGCTACACGCAAAAAGTAGTGCTCGGCCTAGTGATCTTGGGCGCCGTACTGATCGATCGGGTTCGGCAGCGATGATTGGGCGAAGGCCGATTCACTTCAGCGGAACAAGCGGCCCGTCTTATTCGGTCGTCGTTAAGAGCTTTTCGCTCCCTTCGGTGTAGAAATAGAGCGACCACTGTTTCGGGTCGAAGCCGGTTGCCCGCTCCTGCTTCGCAAGGGGGAGAAAAGAAACTTTTTGCTTCAACCAGGGTTAGAGGAGGGGTACAATCCACAATCAGGCCTGTGCCCAATTCTGCTCTTGAAGGTGTTTTTGCGATGAACCGACCATGGGTTTGGCTGGCTCTTCTACTGCCGTTGACGATGGTCCTGTTGGTGCCAGGAAACGCTGCTGAGCCTAAATCGCCTGCGGGAGATCGCGTCTTTGGAGTGGCGAAGGTTATTCAGTTCCAGCTCGCGATGAATGAAAAACAGTTCGCGGCCCTGTCCCCTGCCCCTGGGGCTCCGTTCGGACCCCCTGGCTTTGGGCCGCCACGCCCGCAGACGGAAGGGACGCACCGCAATACCTTTGGTGTCGAGTTCCCCTGGGCCCAAGGTGATCTGACCTTTGATGGCAAGATGCTCAAGGATGTCGGCATTCGCTACAAAGGGAACTACACCTTCATGGCGACGGCTCGGTCGCTGAAGAAATCGCTGAAGATCGACCTCAACAAATATGTCGAAGGACAAAAGCTCGACGGGCTGACCATGCTCAACCTGCATTGCGGCGTCAGCGATCCTACGCAAGCTCGCGAAGCACTCTCCTATGCATTTTTTCGGGACGCTGGTGTTCCCACGCCGCGAACTTCCTTTGCTGAATTAACCCTTACCGTCCCCGGCAAGTACGATAAGGAATTGGTTGGCGTCTATACGCTGGTGGAACAGGTCAACAAGGGGTTCCTCAAGCGGCATTTCCAGGATGGAACAGGAATGCTGCTCAAGCCAGAAGGACTCCAAGGGGGACCGACCTATCTGGGGGCTAACTGGAAGGCCTACGAAGATCGCTACAAGCCCGATACGGCTCCCACGGAAGAGCAGAAAACTCGCTTGATTGAATTCACAAAACTCATCAGCGAAGGGACCGATGAGGCGTTCGCCAAAGAGATCGGTTCGTATCTGGATGTCGAAGCGTTCCTCAAGTTTATTGCGTCCAACGCCTTGCTTTCCAATCTCGACAGCTATCTTGGCTATGGCCACAACTACTATCTTTACCTGGTGCCGGGTACGAACAAGTTCGCGTTCATTCCATGGGACTTGGACTTGTCGCTGGCAACATGGCCAGCCGGCGGAGCCCCCGAGCAGCTCGTGGAGTTAAGCATCCATCATCCGCACGCCGGCGAGAACAAACTGATCGACCGCCTCTTTGCGATCAAGGAGATCAAGCAGCAGTACTTGGCAATCCTCAAAGACCTAACCGCAACGACCTTCACCAAGCCCAAGCTACTGGCAACCCTGGAAGAAATTGAAAAGGCGCTGAAAGAGCCGATGGCGGCAGAAGCGAAAGCGGTCGCCGCCCGGAAAGAAGGACGCGGCGGAAATGGATTTGGGCCAGGGGCAGGTCCGGGGGCTGGCCCAGGACCCGGGTTTGGCAACGGACAATTCGGCCAAACGATGCCCCCGCGCCGATTCCTTGATAAGCGAACTGCATCGGTCGCTGCCCAGTTAGCGGGCACGGCCAAGGGGTTTGAGCCCAGGCCGATCGGATTTGGGTTTCAGCCACCACCACCGCCGGGCGGCGGGTTCGGCCCACCTAAAAAAGGTCGATAGCGGAGATCCCGGGCTTCGTTATCCAAGGATTGCCTTGACGACGTTCCCTTTCACATCGGTCAGCCGCATGTCACGCCCGGCGTAACGATATGTCAGATTCTCATGATCCAGTCCCAGTAAATGCAGGATGGTCGCGTGCCAATCATGGACATGGACCTTGTCATCCACCGCTTCAAAGCCGTAGTCGTCGGTCTTGCCATAGGCGATGCCCCCTTTCACACCACCCCCTGCCATCCACAAGGCATAGCCCTTGTTGTTATGGTCGCGGCCATCCCCTTGGGCAAATGGAGAACGCCCGAACTCGCCCCCCCACAACACGAGCGTATCTTCGAGCATCCCTCGGCTTTGCAAATCGGCCAGCAGGCCAGCGATTGGTTTGTCGACGGCCGCGCAACTGTTGGTGAGCGACTCTTTGAGATTGCGATGGTGGTCCCAGCCTCCTACGGTCACTTCAACAAAACGAACGCCCGCCTCCACCAGTCGCCGCGCTAGAAGGCATTGTCGACCAAAGGTGCTAGTGCCACCAGACGCTGGCCCAAACCCTCCGCCAAAACCACCACGGCCGCTACTTGCTCCACGCTGTTCATCAATGCCGTATGCCTTCAGCGTTTCGGCCGTCTCCTTGCTCAAATCCAACACCTGGGGCATCTCGCCTTGCATCCGAAAGGCCAGTTCATAGGACGAGATCAGCCCCTCGATCTCTGAGCTTTCGCCCAGCGACTCTGCCGTAGCCCGGTTTAGCTCCTGCACATAGTCAAGTTGCACCCGCTGGGCATCCAACGTGCGGCGCGGATTCTTGAGGTTGCTTACCTGTTCGCTAGAATCGCGGCGGCCGATGCGTGTTCCTTGGTAGACGGCCGGCAGGAATGATGCGGCATAATTGGCGGCGCCGCCGTTTGTCTGCGGCGGGCTGATGGTGATGAACCCCGGGAGGTTTTCATTCTCGGTTCCTAAGCCATACAGGGCCCACGCCCCTAGGCTTGGCCGAGGAAATTGAAACACGCCGCAGTGCATCTGCAGGAATGCCTGTGCATGGTTGGGAAGATCGGTATGCATTCCATTTAGCACGCAAAGCTTGTCGGCATGGCGGGCGACTTCTGGAAAGAGTTCGCTGATCCACAGGCCGTTTGTCCCATGCTGCGCAAACTGGAACGGCGAGCCCAGCAATTTACCGCCACGAAATCCACCTTGCCCACGTGGTGCAGGCTGGCCGCTGTCGGCAGTCAGTTTTGGCTTGTAATCAAAAGTATCGACATGGCTAGGAGCCCCTTCCATACAAAGGAAGATGACGCGTTTCGCCCTGGGGGCGAAGTGAGGCTTCTTTGGGGCCAAGGGGTGAGGCTTTTCCTCATTCGCCAGGATGGCTTGCTGATGTGCAAGCGCAGCAAATGCCAAATAGCCAAATCCCGAGCAGGTCGTCTTGAGCAAGGTTCGCCGGGATAACATCGCGTTGGCTCCAACCGCTGGATAAGGTATCACATTCGACCTGACAATCTAGGGCAACAACTTTCCACAGCTACTTTCGATACTGAAACTCTGCACTAGCGAACAGAGCTTGGCAGAAAGCACTCCATAGCTCTCGCTGTTGCATGTCGGAAAGGTTGTCTTTGGTTAACTGGGCTTGGTACGCCGCGACGAACTTCTCGGCGCTCGCCTGTTCTGTACTCGTTGGCAAGCGGCCATAGCACCGGATATATGCCGCGCGAATCCTTTCGGCTTCAGTATCTTTGGTAAGCAGTTTATCCGCCGCCGCATCCGCCGCACGAAGCACAAACGCGTTGTTCAGCAAATAGAGCCCCTGAGAAGGGACCGTGGTTTGGGCGCGATCGGCTGTGATCAAGGAGGGATCGGCCGCATCAAACAGCGATAAAGCCTCGGGCAGATTATCGCGAACAATGGGCAGATAGATCGAGCGATGCGTATCGCGTGGATCATTGATGGATGCGGCGACAGGGTCACCCCCAAAGCGGAATCGTGTTACCGGACCCTCTCCTGCTCGCGCGACGGCTGATCCCACGAGGGGCGTAGTATTTAGTTGTTCGCTCACAACGAGTAAAGCATCACGCAGGATCTCAGCATCCAGTCGCCGGGGCATCGTCCGCCACAAAAGCGTGTTGTCCGGATCAATTTCCATCGCGGATTTGTTTGCGGTCGAACTCAACTGATAGGCATGGCTCAGTACTAGATACTTTATCAGCTTCTTTACGCTCCAACCTTGCTGCACGAAGCGATGGGCAAGATGGTCTAGCAGTTCAGGGTGTGTGGGCGGGCGACCCGCTTGGCCAAAATCATCAGCCGTGGGGACAAGGCCACGGCCGAACAGTTGTAGCCAGATGCGATTCACCATCACGCGTGCGGTTAGCGGATTTTCTGGGCTGGCAATCCACTCCGCAAGTTCGAGCCGGCCACTGCTCGTCGGAGTGACCTTCAGGGGCGACTGTGTCATCACCTGCAAGGTGCCCCGTGGTACACGAGTTTCGCCAGGCTGCTCTGCTTCGCCACGGTTATAGACGGGACTGTCGGAAATCGTCTTGGTGCCATCGTACGTAAAACCACCCGGCCCGCCGAACCGATTCCTACGCGGGGCAATCTCGGGGCCTGTTGCCTTGTCACGAACCCCCATCGCGAGCAGCTTGGGTTTGCCGTCAGCGTCGTACGCATCCAGTTGGGCTTGCAACAGCGAGATCTGCCCGCCGGTAAGGAATTGCTGCACTTGGTCTTTCATCCGCTTCATCGAGTCGCGCACACCTTGGATTTGTCCCTCGATCCGTTTGCGCTCGGCATCGGTCAGGTTCGCCACAGCCACTGGCGGCTTTGCCTCTTCAGGTAGCGACAGCAAAGGAGATACGCGCTGGGCGTTGATGAAAGGGACCGTGCCGTAGCAAGTTTCCGTACTGCGAAAAATCCCGGCCAGGGCGTAGTAGTCTGCTTGCGGGATTGGATCGAACTTGTGGTCGTGGCATCGGGCACAGGCGACGGTAATTCCTAGGAACGCCTGTGTGGTGACATCGATTTGTTCGTCCGCTATATCTAACTCGAACTTCAGGCCGTTCCGCTCGTTTAGTGTCTTAGGTCCAATCGCCAGGAATCCTGTCGCGATGATCCGTTCGGCCTTGACCAATGGATCTTCGGACTTCATCAAGTCGCCCGCAAGTTGCTCGCGAATGAATTGGTCGTACGGCTTGTCTGCATTGAAGGCCGCGATGACATAGTCACGATAACGCCAAGCGTGAGGATAGTTGAAGTTGACCGTTTTGCCGGTGCTTTCGGCATAGCGAGCCACGTCGAGCCAGTGCCGTGCCCATTTCTCTCCAAACCGGGGCGAGGCCAACAAGCGATCCACAACACTGTCCAGCGCCTCTGTCGAGTTCTCGGCGGCAAAGGCCTCCACTTCCTCGGGTGATGGGGGTAAGCCTGTTAGATCGATCGAGAGTCGGCGAATGAGTGTCCGCCGGTCGGTATCGCTGACCGGTGATAGTCCTTTGGCTTCGAGAGACGCGAGAAGGAATCGATCGACATCGGTAAGTGGCCAAGCTTGGTTTTTTACTTCCGGGATTGGGGCCTGCTTCGGCAGTTGGAAGGCCCAATGCTCTCGCCCCTTTTGAAGATCGAGTTCCCAGCCCGTGAGTTTAGTCTCTTGCCGCGGGTCTGGCGCACCGATACGGATCCATTCTTCGAAATGCTGGATCGTCTCGTCGTCGAGCTTCTTTTTCGGCGGCATCGAGAGCTCAGGATCAGTATGCCGGAGCGCCTTCAGCAACAAACTTGCGGTGGGATCGCCAGGTACAATCACGGGGCCCGACTTGCCCCCTTTTCGCAGGCCATTGCTGGAGGAAAGGTCAAGGTCGCCGCGCACCTTCTTGCCATTCTCGGACGAATGGCACTCAAAACATACGGTTACAAGCGTCGGGCGGATCTTCTTCTCAAAGAATGCTGCACCTTCGGAAGAAGTGCTCGCATCAGCAGCTGACGGTTCAGGTTTCTCTTGGGCGAAAGCAACGCTAGCCCCAGCCAAGCTGACGACGAGGATCAGGCAATTGAAAAGCCGTAACATGCTTAACCCTCCGGATACGAAAAGGCGCACGGGCTAGATCTACCGAGATGCGCGGCAACGTCAAACCATTACAAACCCCAGTATGGCCCCAAGGTTCCGCCATTCATCCACAGGCCGTATCAGCCACCGGCCTTGATAGTTTCCAGCACTCTGGGCCAACCGGATTTTAGCGCACAGCTCAGCCGCATATCCATTGTGCATGGGGCCGACCTGAGCGCTCCAAGTGACGAAACCCTGGTAAACCTGGCTTGCGCGTGGACCGAGCCTGTTATTTCGACTAAAATCGGCGAACACTGCCAGTGCACTTGCAGACCTTAGGGATGGAGAATTTACGGTGAGCATATCCAGACGCGCTTTTCTTAAGTCCAAGGGAGCGATTCTGACCTTGCCGTTTTTGCACTCGCTCGCTTTCGCGAAGGATGAACCGCAAAAAAACGTGGTCCCCAGTAAGAAGCTGGTGATCATGTACGTTCCCAACGGACTGGTTCGCCGTTGCTTCTTCCCTGGCGAAGAAAATCGGGAGCTGCCAGGCTTTGTGGGTGGTTTTGACGCCGATAAGCTGAAGAACCAAACCAGGATTCCGACCAAGCCGGGGATCCATCCGCTCGAGCTGACCTTGACCATGCGGCCGTTGTCGGAGCATCAGCAAGACATCACTCTCGTCACGGGGCTAGATCGCACCTTTAAGAATGGCCAAGATGTGCACGCCCAGGGTGCCTCGTGTTACCTCACGAGTGTGTCACCCGAACAGGCGGAAAAGAAAGGGATGGCCCATCCCAATGGAAGAAGCTTGGATCAGGTGGTCGGTGACCACGTTGGTCATTCCACCGCTTTCCGGACTTTAGAAATCAGCTGTAACGGGTTTACGGCCGGCAAGGAGTCGATCTACTTCGACAACATCTCTTGGTACGGCCCGGACAAAATGGCCCCCTCGATCAAGGACCCCAAGAAGCTGTACGACCGGCTCTTCCTGGCGGACAGTTTCCGAACGCACGTCACCGATGTTACGGACCTCGTGCTAAGTGACGTCAAAACGCTGTCGAAAAAACTGGGGGGCGAAGATCGCAAGACGCTCGGCGAATTTGTGGAGATGATTCGCGAAGTCGAAATCCGCATCGCCAAGATGCAAAAGCTGATTTCCAATGCCGACATCAAGCTTCCCAAAAATGAGATCCTCCCGCGTGGTGACTACATCCGATTGCAGGCCGACTTGATGCTGCTGGCCTTGCAAATGGGGCTGACCAATGTCTCTACCTTTATGGTGGGGCCAGAACGGTGGGATGCCTCGCTTCTGTATGAGGGTGTTTTTGATCAGCCGGTCCAGCACCACAACATGACTCACAATCAACAGGGGGAAGGCTATAAGGATCTGCAAAAGATCGACGTCTTCCACATGGAGCAATACGCCTACCTCTTGTCACGCATGAAGGCGATCAAGGAATCCGATGGCACGTCGATGCTCGATAACTCTCTGGTTACCTACGGCGCGGGACTGGGAGATGGGGCAACGCATCAGTATTTTGACTTGCCATTGATCGTGGCAGGTAAGGCCCAGGGGCAGATCAAGCAAGGCCGCTTCATCCAGTGCAAGAGCGGCACGCTGAACTCGAACATGTGGCTCACTCTGGCCAACCTGATGGGAGTGAAGCTGGATGCTTATGCAGATAGCACCGGCGTCATCTCTGACCTGTGGACCTAAGAGGCTATGTCGATGCTCGCCCGGATGTTTTCGTACGCAGCTTTGCTGTTACTGTTACTTTCGCTCCCAACAAGGATGCCAGGTGTTCAGGCCGCGGAAGATTTTGACACGCTAGTAAAGCCGCTGATCGTTGAGCACTGCGCCAAGTGCCACGGCGGTGAAGAAGTAAACGGCAAGGTGAATCTGAAAGAGATCACCACTGCGCAACAATTGCTGGATAACCCGACCCTGATCAAAGATATGATCGAGGTGATCGATGCCAACGATATGCCCCCCGAAGGGGAACCGCAGTTGCAGGAAGCCGTTCGCAACCGGTTGATAGGCACGCTAAAGGGCCTGCTGCGTGATGCCTCAACCGTTGAGGAAGCTAAGCACGTCCAGATACGACGGCTGAATCGCTTTCAGTACAACAACTCGGTCAAAGATCTGTTTCAGCTGAAGCTCGATGTGTTTGAGCTTCCCGAAAAGCTGATGACGCGGCACGGAAATTACCTGCAAGGCAATCCGGGGAAGATGCCAGATAAGGTCGAGGCTGCCTCGCATTCGCTCCATCCTGCGCCTGGTCTACGAGACGTGATCGCATTTCCTAAAGACCTGCGGGCATCGCATGGCTTTGATAACCAAGCCAATCAGCTCACCCTGTCACCCTTGTTGCTTGACACCTTCCTGCGGCTCAGCGTCTCCATTGTGGAGAGCCCCGATTTCAACGAAGCCAATGTTGGCATCTGGAAGTCTTTCTTCCAAGAGCCACCAGCCGACAAGGATCGACGCGCAGAAGTTCGGCAGCGGCTAGAGCCGTTTTTGAAGATGGCTTTTCGCACCTCGGTGGATGGCGAGACCCTCGACAGATACACCACCTATGTTCTTGCCAAGCTAGATCAGGGGCTCCCCTTCACCGATAGCATGAAGAAGGTGGCGTCGGCGGTTCTCTCTTCCCCCTTATTCCTTTATCAGTCGGAATCGGCGGACGGCAAAGATCGACCTTTCGAACTTGCCTCTCGGCTCTCGTTTTTTCTGTGGGGAAGCATTCCAGATCAGGAACTGCTGCAACTGGCCGAGTCAGGCGAGCTCACTCAGCCAGAGATCTTGAATAAGACCATCGATCGAATGTTCGCTGATCCCAAGATGGAGCGTTTTTTGGACTCCTTCCCCGCTCAGTGGCTTCAGCTAGAAAACGTTCTGGCAGCAACGCCCGATCCCAAAACGCACAGGCTATTTCGATTGGACGAAAGCAACCCGGCCAGCCTGCAAATGGTGGTAGAGCCGCTGCTGCTGTTTGATGCCGTGTTTGTCGAGAATCGGCCCATTCGAGAACTGCTCACACCTAAGTTCAGCTACCAAAGTGAGTTCCTGAAGGCATGGTACACAACCGATTTAAGGCCAGCGCCGATAGATATTGCCAAGATCGAGGAGCAGAATCGCCTGCATACGGCGCAGCGACAAGAGCTAGAAACCCTTATCAAAAGTACGCAGGCCGAACTCGACGCATTGCTTCTGCCGGTCGCCGCGCAGATCTTGGCGGCCCGTAAAAAGGACCCTAGCGCCCCTGCCCCTGTGGATCTCAAGCCGTACGCCGCTTGGGAATTTAATGGCGACCTTACCGACTCGATCAGCTCCTTAGATTTGCAGGCACACGGCCCCGTGGAATATCGCGACGGGATGGTTGTCCTCAATAAGGCATATCTACAGAGCGCCAACCTTCCTCTTGAATTGAAAGCCAAGACTTTAGAGGTGTGGTTCAAGCCGCATGATCTCAATCAGAGTGGCGGTGGCGTGATGGGGGTTCAAGGCCCGGGCGACTTCTTTGACACCATCGTTTTAGGTGAGCGAAAAGCCAAGCACTGGATATCTGGCAGCAATGGCTTTAGCCGTACAGAAGATTTCGCCGACTCCACTCCTGAAGAGTTGGCTGATCAAATGTTGCACTTAGTAATGGTCTATGCCGAAGATGGGACCACGACCCTGTACCGCAATGGAAAGCCTTACGGCCAACCGTTTCAAAAAGGGGCCGCCACGTTTCCTAAGGATGCCACATCCATCCTGTTCGGCTTGCGTCATTTGCCGCCGGGCGGGAACAAATACCTAACGATCAGCGTCGACAAGGCCCGCCTGTACAATCGCGCTTTGACGGCCGCCGAAGTCGCCTCGTCGCACAGCGGCGACAATCTCTACGTTTCCGACAAGGAACTCACTCAGGCGCTAACTGCACCGCAGAAGGAAAAGAAAGAAGCTTGGACCAAAACGATCGAGCAATCGGCAGCCGCCCTGAAAAAGGTTCCCCCGCCGCAAGATCCCGCCAAGGTGCAGCAAGAGACACAGCAAAGGTACGACGACGAGATCCGCGGCAAGCTCCGCTCCCGAACGTTCGAACGAGTGGCTGCCGCCGATCCACGCTATGGCGGCGTCATCACAAATGCCGCGATGCTCAGCATGACTTCCGGCCCAAAAAGGACCCATCCGATTGCTCGTGGAGCCTGGATCATTGAAGTCATTTTCAATGACCCACCACTTCCACCTCCGAACGATGTCCCCGCTCTCAACGAGGAGAGCGCTGCCGAAAACTTGACGATCCGAGAAAAGTTCGCCAAGCACCGAGAGAACCCAGTGTGCGCGGGATGCCATGCTCGCCTGGATCCCCTGGGCTTTGCGCTGGAGAATTTCGACATTACGGGGCGTTGGCGCGACAAATACGAAAATGGTCGACCCGTTGATGCCAGCGGAACCTTGATGAAGAAATACGAGTTCGATGGCATCGTTCAGTTCAAAGCATCGCTTGTCCAAGAGAACCGGCGATTTGCCAAGGCGTTCACCCGGCATCTGCTGAGATTTGCCCTTTCCAAGGAACTCAGCCCTTCCGATTTGTTAACCATCGATGGTATTGTCGACCAGGCCGAGAAGGACGACTTTCAGCTAAGGTCGATTATCCGGGAAGTCGTGCGCAGCGACCGTTTCGTGAATTCGCAGCCTATCCCTCCTGAGCCCAAATAGCTCCGCCATCCCTTCCAGTACAACATTCCGATTCACCAAAGACTCGGCCCGCCTACGGTGGCCGCAATTAGAAAGCTGCTTCATGATTGCGATTGATTTAACGGGTAAGGTAGCCCTGGTAACTGGCTCTAGCCGTGGGCTGGGAGAGGCAACCATTCGCCGCTTCCATCAGGCAGGGGCAAGCGTCGTTGTGAATTATTATCCTGACCCTGCAGGAGAGCAGCAAAAACTGGCTGAGGCGATTGTGGCCGACCTGAAAGAGCGCGCGGTGGCCTTGGCAGCCGATGTGACGCAGATGGCTCAGGTAGAATCGCTGATGACGCAAATCGTCCAGCATTTTGGCGGGCTCGATATTGTCGTCAACAATGCCGGGGTGCTGCGCGATCGGACCCTTTCCAAGATGACCGAAGAGGAATGGAACACGGTGATTCAGACGAATCTGACCGGCGTGTTTCATGTTTGCCGCGCTGCGACGAATCACCTGCGTAACGGCGGAAGGATCGTGAATCTGGGATCGATCGCCAGTTCCGTAGGCTTTTTTGGCCAAGCGAATTATGCCGCTGCTAAGGCTGGCGTGGCGGCCATGGCTCGCGTGCTAAGTAAAGAACTTGCGAAGCGTCAGATCACCGTGAACACGGTCGCGCCAGGCGTGGTCCTGACGGAGATGGGAAAGAGCATTCCCGAAAATGTACGAGCCGAGATGGCGAAGCAAATTCCGCTCGCGCGGATGGGAGTGCCAAATGACATCGCCAATGCGATCCTCTTTCTGTGCAGCGATTTGGCAAGCTATATCTCGGGGCAAACGTTGCATGTCAACGGCGGCTGGTACGCTTAGTGAAGGGACTGGCGCTTGAGGCGACAACATAAAATCTGCACAGCCGATGAGGCTGTTTCATTAATTACAGACGGTATGACGGTCGCCTCGGGCGGCTTTGTGGGCGCTGCGCATCCAGAGGCACTCTCGGCCGCGATTGAGCGCAGGTTTTTTGCCAGTGGCACGCCAAACGGGCTTACGCTGGTGTATGCGGCCGGACAGGGAGATGGCAAAACACGGGGCCTGAACCACTTGGCTCACGAGGGACTGGTAAAGCATGTGATCGGCGGTCACTGGGGACTGGTGCCACGGATGGGAAGGCTGGCGATTGATGAAAAGATCGCAGCCCACTGCTTTCCACAGGGGGTGATCTGTCAACTCTTCCGAGATATTGCTGCGGGTCGCCCGGGTAGCATCACGCATGTGGGGCTGGATACATTTGTCGATCCTCTGCACGATGGTGGACGGCTCAATCGCACGACGCCAGAAGGTTGGGTCGAGCGGATCTCGCTCGGCGGCAAAGATTGGCTATGGTACAAGGCGTTTCCGATTCATGTAGGTATGATTCGCGCCACCGTCGCCGATCCACACGGCAACCTCTCGATGGAAGACGAAGCCATTGTGGGAGAGGTCCTGCCAATTGCGCAGGCCGCACATAACTGCGGCGGGATTGTAATCGCACAAGTGAAGCGACTTTCTGATAAGCCACTGTCGCCCCATCAGGTGAAGGTCCCTGGAATCTTGGTGGATAGAATCGTCGTTAGCGAAGGAGATGAGCACGACCAAACGTTTGGCGAAGTGTTCAACCCCGCGTTTACGCTTGCCAGCCCCGATGACACCTCGATCGATTGGCCGAGCCCACTTCCGCTGGATGCGCGGCGGATTGTGGCCGGTCGCGCCTGCGATGAAATTCCGCACGAGGCCATTGCGAACCTGGGGATTGGCATGCCCGAAGGAATCGCACGGATTGCGGCCGAGCGTGGTTGGCTAAATCGATTCACGCTGACCGTAGAGAGTGGTCCCATCGGTGGAATGCCGGTGGGAGGCCTAAGTTTTGGGGCTTCGTTCCATCCACAGGCCATTGTCGATCAGCCGGCCCAGTTTGATATGTACGATGGGCGTGCGCTCGATATTGCGGCGCTAGGTGCGGCACAAATCGATGCCGAGGGGAATGTAAACGTCTCACGATTCGGGCCCAAGGTGGCTGGTATTGGGGGCTTTGCCAACATCACCCAGACCGCGCAAGCTCATCTTCTGTTGTACGTTTACCGCAGGCGATTTACAGGTCAGCGTGGAAGAAGGAAAGCTGCGCATCTTGGCCGAAGGGCGTTCGAGCAAGTTCGTGCCGCAGGTCGAACATCGCTCCTTTAGTGCGCGACGTTCCCGCGAAGTGGGACAAGAAGTTCTGTATGTTACCGAGCGGGCGGTGTTTTCATTGACGGCCGAGGGGCTCGAACTGATTGAGATTGCCCCCGGAATCGACTTGCAACGTGATGTTCTCGATAAGATGGCGTTTCGTCCCGTGGTGCGTCAGCCACGCATCATGCCGCCGCATCTATTTGCCTTGCCTAACGTTCGCTAAAGAGGAGTTGTTTTGATGGAGGTTGTCATTGTTGCTGCGAAGCGAACGGTTCAGGGACGTTTTTTAGGAAAGCTAAGTTCACTGACGGCCGTCGATTTGGCCGTGGCGGCTGGTGAAGCTGCATTGGCCGGCATTGATCGGGGCGCCATTGATCAAGTCATCCTGGGTAACGTGCTTAGTGCGGGGCAGGGCATGAATGTTGCCCGGCAAGTCGCCTTGCGCCTGGACCTGCCGCAAGTCACCCCGGCGTTTACCGTCAACATGATGTGCGCCTCGGGAATGCAGGCGGTGACGTTGGCCGCTCAGGCGATTCGTGCCGGAGAAGCGAACGTTGTGCTGTGCGGCGGGACCGAGTCGATGTCAAATGCTCCCTACTTGCTACAGCGGGCACGAACGGGATATAAGTTCGGCGATGGCAAGCTCATCGATTCCATGTTGCGCGACGGATTAGTCGACGCCATTAGCGATGAACACATGGCACTAACGGCCGAACGCCTAGCGCGAGAGTATTCCCTATCGCGTGAATCGCAGGACCAATTCGCTGCGCAAAGTCAGCAGCGCTACCAAGCGGCAGCCCAAAGTGGCGCGTTTGCCAAGGAAATCGTCACACTGGCAGGTCTGGAACAAGATGAGCATCCCCGGGCCGACACGACGGTGGCGAGTTTGGCCAAGCTGCGCCCCTCGTTTGACCCGCAAGGGAGTGTGACGGCCGGCAATGCATCCGGGATCAACGACGGTGCGGCCCTGCTTTTGGTTTGTTCTGCAAGCGTGGCCGAAAAGCAAGGTTGGCAGCCCTTGGCAAAGATCAAGTCGTCGGCCAGCATCGGCTGTGATCCGACACGAATGGGGCTCGGGCCGGTGTTTGCGACGCGCAAGCTCTGCGAACAAACCGGCACACGTCTTGAGGATTTACAATCGATCGAACTGAATGAAGCGTTCGCGGCCCAGTCGTTGGCGTGCCTGCAGGATCTGTCGCTGGCTGCTGACGATGCACGCATCAATCCTTGGGGGGGCGCGATTGCCCTGGGGCATCCGATTGGGGCCAGTGGTGCTCGGCTGCTGGTCAGTTTGGCCCACCGGTTGGCGGCCAAGCAATTGGGCCTGGCGACTTTGTGCGTGGGGGGCGGCATGGGAAGCGCCGTGCTAATCGAAGGGATCTAGTCCTACTTCGTCGAAACTTCTTTGAGGCGGCGACGAAGGTCGGCGCAGACTTGGGCAAAGTCGCTGGTGCTGACAGGCTCGTTGACAAGGCCTGATTCGCTGGCGGTCATCGGGCGAGCTTCGGGCTTGTTCCCTTCGACTGCGGTTGCCGTCGCGGGCTCCTGTGGCAATGCGGCAGAATGTGTGGCCACTGCCGAATCTGCGGGGACAGCATCACTTGGCTTGGCCATGGCGGCAAGGTTAGCGACGAACGGTGTTGATAAGCGTTCAGGCGGGCTTAGCCGTACGCACTTCTCGCCATCATGCCAATACGAGCAATTTCGGCCATCATGTTTGGCAGCATAAAGCGCTTCATCGGCCCGTTTGAAAAGTTGGCTGGCATGATCGTTTCGCAGAGGCTGCGCCGAGCCAATACTGATCGTGACCGGCAGGCGAATGCCATTTGCCATGAACTCCGTATTGCGAACAATCGTTCGCAGGCGTTCTGCCGCTTCGGTCGCGTGCTTTTGTCCTTGGCCCGGAATCAGAGCGACAAACTCTTCTCCTCCAAACCGAAAAGCAATGTCTGTTTGCCGCAGTGTGGCGCGTAAGACGGCCGCCAACTGTTTCAGGGCGGCGTCACCGGCAGGGTGACCGTACGTATCATTGATTCGCTTGAAGTGATCGACATCAAGCAGCAACATCAGGAACGGCGTGTCGAGTCGTTGCCATTCTGCCATGCGGCGTAGTAGCTCATCATCGAAGGCGCGACGATTGGCAAGGCCCGTAAGGGCATCCGTACGTGCTTCGTTCATATACGAAGCAAGTTGTTGCGATTGCTCGACCAAAGTGTGCTCGGCATCGGCGATTCGCTGCTGTAGTAGTTCGTTTGCCGCAGCCACTTGGGTGAGAAGTTGATTCGCGCGATCAGGAGGCTGATTTTCGAGATGGCGCATTTCGGTTGAGGCGTCATCAATCACTTGTTTGATGTGCGACATATCAACCGCGAAGCCATTAGTCCAGGTGGATAGCTTCGCCAGAAGTTGTACCAGTTGCTGAGAATCCGCCGATGCGGCAGGACTCGCTTGGGAGCGTCGCGCAAGCCATGCCCCGACAAGCAGGCCGACCAGCAACAGCGTCACGGCAGAGCCTGCGCCCCACAGGAAGTCGTTGGCGGCCAAAAGGGGCAGAATCGGCAGCATATCGACAGAGGTTTCCACCGGTGAGTCAGCCTTCGTAGTACTGGGGGTTCGCGCAGTGCTTGTAACCCGATCTACCGCAAATCTACGTTGTCGCCGGCATCGGTGTCAAAAGAACTCCCCAAAATCGGCAGGAGTTCCCAGCATCAAACGCTAACTCTAACGATTGCCAAGCCCTTTTCGCGCCGTTGTGCCACCGCGCCGCTGGACGATGTTGCGTTTTGGCAACATCACTTCTGATATTGGCCGCGTTTACGGCGTACCTTGCGGGGAAAGCAATCGCCAATCGGAATCCTCCAGGTTGAGCGGATGCAAAGTAACTTCGCCAACCCGCTCGCCCGTGGTAACTAGCAGCGCTTTGATTTGGGGATGCTGCTGGCAAAAGCAGCGGGCTTTCTCTAGCCCTAACACGTAGATCGCCGTGGAAAGTGCATCAGACTGAGTGGCCGTGGGGGCAATCACCGTGGCCGAAAGAACTTCCTCGGCCGGCCAGCCGGTGCGTGGGTCAATGATATGGCCGTAGCGTTTTCCTTGGTGATGGAAGTACTGCGTGCCTGACCCCGAAGTTCCCAGCGCCTGATTGCGAAGGCAAAACTCCGCCAGCCGCACATCCGGACGAAGCGGGTGACGCAGTCCAACCCACCAGCCAGTAACGGGGGCAGAGGCCTCTTCAGCCGGGCTCTGTGCATCGTCAGAAGTTGGTTCGGTACTCGCCTTCACGGGAAGAGCCGCAGGTTGGCGGGAGCCATGGGCCAGGACGCTGCTCATGCCGCCATGGAGGAGCACATCGCTCACCCCTGCTTGAACGAGTTCCTGGGCACATTGATCCAGCGCGTAGCCTTTGCCAATCGCCCCCAGGTTGATCTCCATGCCCGGCTTGCCAAAGTGGGCGGTCTTTTGATGCTCATCCAAATAGAGATGCGAATGGCCACAGCGGGCTAGTGCGCGCTGTACTTCAAGCGTGCTAGGCATCTGTCCTTGTCGGCGATGAAAGCCCCAAACCTTGGAGAGTGGGCCGGCCGTGATGTCAAACGCCCCCCCGGTCATCTGTGAAAAGTCCTGAGCAATCTGCAACAGCTGAAACAGCCCTGGCTCCACCGGAACCGGACCATGGGCGGCCCGCTCGTTCAGCTGGCTAACTTCACTGTGATCTCGATAAACGGTGAGCTGGTCTTCTAGCGCCGTCACTCGGTCGAGTGCTTGATCTGCAGCGTCAATTCCTTGTGGATAAAGTCGAGGGTCGAAGAAGACTTCAAACTCGCAGGCCATCGCGGCTCGCGTGAGGTGCAGCAGCATGCTGTGCGCTGCTTGGCTGCCTGCCGTAACCCCGTCAGGAATGGGCAACGTCTCTGGACCAGGAACAGGGTCCGTCGGAGGCGTCTTCCGTGGGCTAAAGACCTGGAAGAACTGCCGGCGTGAGCGGCTAGTCGAAGGAACGGGTGTTGGTGTGGGCTCTTCTGGTTCTGTCATTTTGGTCCCCGTCCCTAGCGAGAGTCTTCGGAACCGGGTCCGGAAAACATAAAAGCGGTTGGGTTGGCGTGCTGGTAATCTTCCACACGCCATTTGCCATCCGCTTCTTGCCGTAAAAACAGCTTGATGTTGCGATAGAGGGGCTCGTCTCGCGAGAACTCGAAACGCTGCTCACCCGCCACCGAAAAGCTTCCGGCCGCAACCACGTTGAAATCAACAACGGCCGTCTTCGGGACTTTGTTTCCCGTAACTTCTACGGAGTGGATCTTGGTGATCCGCAGCATGGTGAAGTTGTAGTTGGGCAGCTCTGTATTGGCCCGGTTGAGCAACGTCTTGGCTGCGCTGTGGATATGCTGGGTCAATCGTTTGGGATCATTGGACTTGGCATCATTGGTGATCTCCTGGACAAGAATCTGAATCTGTTCCCGATCAGTGACGACGAGCCGCTCAACCAAAAGCATGACAAAGACCAGCCCAACCCAGACACCGGCGATGATGGCAGTCTCTCGTTTTCCCGAGGAGGCCCAGGCAATCGCCAGGACCATGGCTCCGATCGCGCCCAATACACTGATCAGAATCGGGGATTCAAAGATCCAGGACATGACAGGAAATGCCTTATTGCCGGAAGAGGTAGCCGTTGCCGGGGAGCGGACCAGAATTGTACGCTCCTGTTCTGCGAACGTCTATTCTAATGCAAAGGGAACTTCCTTGCGGGGAGAGGTGCTGAGAGGAAAAAAGGAAAGGCTGAGCTAGTACATAAGTTGGTTCATTCGCCCGACTGATACTTTTGTAGCTCGCCTTCTAGCTTGGCGATCCGAGCTTGCAATTCCTCAATCACCGGCGCTACCTGCCGCTGCGAAAATCTCGGGTGGATGTGCTGTGGGCAATTCACATCCCATGCTTCGATCGTGAACAGGATTGCCCGCTCGACCTTTCCGGCATAGGAAGGATCTTGAAGTTGCTGCAGCAGCTTAGGGTCATCGTCTACCACATGGGCGGTGCCCCAAACCTTGATCCGTCGGCGGTGAGCGTAGTCCATAAGGAACAAAAACGCCTGTGGATTTTCTGAGAGGTTTCCCAGCGTGATGAACTGGCGATTTCCTCCGAAGTCGGCAAACCCTAGCGTTTTGTCGTCGACCACTTTCAGGAACCCTGGCGAGCCACCCCGATACTGGATGTAGGGTTGCCCCGCCGCATTGGCGGTACCCAGATAGAACATATCCAGGTCTGCCAAAAATGCAGCAAGGTCCGGCGTGGCAGTTGTCTCCCAGCTTCCCCCTTGTTCCATGCGAGCGTAACTCGCTCGCGAACCTTTTTTCGTTTGAAGGGCTTTCACCGCAGGGGTAAAGGCAACGTCACTGGAAAAGGGATGCATGGCAAGTTTCCTGAGGGTGGTTGGCGTGAGGGACTTTCCCTACCGCAAGTTCAGAAGGGAAGTTGGAAGGTAATGCTGTAACCTGAGGGGCTCGGTGCAGCCCAAGCCCCTTTTGCCAAGCGATCGACTTGGCTTAATGGGTCGCGCAGGCTTCCAGCGGTTCTGCCTGCGGGATGTCGAGTTCCGTGTCAGCCACGTTGTTGAGGAAGTTAGTGAAGCACCCCAGCACGACGCTGGCGACGATCTCTACAATCTCGGCATCCCCCAGGCCGGCTGCTCGGACTGCCGCCAGTTGTGCATCACCTACCTTCCCTCGGCTCTCCAGCACCGCTTCCGCAAAGGCCAGCGTTGCCTGCGTCCGTTGGTCTTCCGACTTCCCCGTCCGCCCGGCCAAGATGTCGTTCGCCGACAAGCCAGCTGAGGGAGCAATTGCACACAAGATAGAGGTGCAGTAGTCACACGCATTCGTCTGGCTAGTATGCAGCTTGACTTGGTTATGGAGCTTCTCTCCTAGCTTGGTCTCTCCCATCGCGGTGCTGAAGGCGAGGAAGCTGGCAAGTACGGCCGGCGAGTGCGCCATCACCTTGGCGGTGTTGGGGATCGTTCCAAAAGCCCCCTGGACTGTTTGCAGAAGTTCTTGAGTACGGCCCGTTGCTTGGGCTGGGTCGATGGCTGGTAGGCGTTGCATGGTTATCGTTCCTGGTAAAAAGTTCACAAGGGCTTCCGTCCGACACACCGCACCGGTTTGTCAGTACGACGGCAACCCACAAAATTGAAAAGTACAGACAGGTCTGTATATACATGGGCAAAAAAAGAGACAGGTTATCGACGCTTCGCTTCCGCGACCAATTGCAGGGCTGCATCGCGAGCCACATCAGCAGCTTGTGACGTCCCTTGGATGACTGCTGTGACAACGGCACCTTCCACAAGTAACCCGACGGCGGGAGCGACCTTCGCAGCCCCCTTGCCGAGAGTTTCCTCGACAAGTCCCGTCAAGAACTCCGCAAACCGCCGCTTATGTTCCCGTACAAATCGTGCTCCTGGATGGGCAGGATCAGCCAGCTCAACGGCCGCATTCTGAAACGCACACCCGCGGAATGAAGGGCTTTCCATCCAATCCTTGAGGGTGGCGAAGAAGGCCCGCAGCTTATCCTTGGTCCGCTTGTTGTGTTGCTCTAGCGAGGATTGAAAAAACTCCAGGACCTTGGTTTCTCTGTACTGAAGAACCGCCAGAATCAACTCATCCTTGGACGAAAAGTGTTTGTAAAGGCTCATCTTGGCGACGTCGGCCTCAGCAATGATCCGGTCAATCCCCACAGCCCGAAGCCCATCCTGATAAAACAGCCGATCGGCCGTTTCCAGAATTCGCTGGCGTGCATCAGAGGATTTTGCAGGTGTCTTGCTCATGCCTGAAGTATACAGACCTGTCTGTTATTTGCAAGGGGCAATTTCAGAAAAAGTTTTCTATCCCTGGGGGCGACAAGGGCATCGATCAGCAGTTGCCAGCCGCAAACGGCCTGCAAATAGCGCAGTGCCATCCTGCGGACGGGTCGCTTACATTATCTAGGTCTGTGCTGGATGTTGCAGCGAATCAATCATGATAGGACTTCCTTCGGATGCGAACCCTTCTTCTGTTTCTTACTTGCGCGATGGTTACTGCCCAGCTGCATGCGGCCGAGCTTTCGGTTGCTGCTTATCCCACCATTCAAGCAGCGCTTGATGCCAATCCAGGGCGGATGCTGTTCGTTCCTGCGGGAGACTATCCGATCCAGCAGAAGATTCGCATTCGCGGCGAACGGTCCGGCCTGTTTGGTCCAGGGCGGATCATTCAAGAGAGTGCAGACCAGCCCATCCTTGAAATTGAAAACGCACAAGGCATAGAAGTTCGTGATCTCACGCTGACGCGGCCAGTGGGAAAGATGGAGACGGATAATGAAGGGATCTTGGCAATCAAGTGCCACGATCTGGTTATCGACAATGTGCGAGTCATCGACAATCGTACACGATCCGGCGCGATAACCCTACGTGAATGCAAAGATGCTCGTGTAAGCCGTTGCCTTGTGCGTAACTACATGCGGATCACGGTGGAAGATCGCACCGCGAGCAAAGATTGGGGCTATGCCTTCAACTGCACCGATGGCACCGGCATCAGCATTAGCTACTCCTCGGGAACGCTCGTTGAAGGTAACCGTGTGGTGGAGGCAAACTTGCTTCCGACGCCAGAAATCAAGGCTCAGCATAAGCTGGGCGACTGGGTGAAAAAGAATCCGGAAAAGGGAAACCTCATTAGCCAGCAAGCTTGGGATCGTGGCTACACAGACAACTGGCAGCAAGGGTCAGGGATTGTGGTTACCGCTCCAGAGGTCAGCGATCTTACGCGCATCCTCGGGAATCATATCGAGAACGCCGCCCAAGGGATCGATCTCCATTGCGATCATGCGATTGTGGCCAATAACATCGTGGCGAATTCCTTCATGGGCATGAAGGCGATGCACGGTTCACGGAATGTGTTGATCACCGGCAATCAGTTCGTAAAGAACAGCCTCTGGGCAATTGGCCTGATGCCCGGTGCCGCCTCGCATGACAAGAATACCGATGGCGGCTCGATCATCGCCAATAACATCATTTCTGACTTTGGTCATGGCGATGCGCGCTGGATTTGGGGTGACGAGCGCTCTCCCTTCAAGTTTGAGAAGGGGCAGCAAAGCGATGATCCGCCACTAACCGATGTGATCATCCAGGGGAACATGCTCCACAGCGTTGGCAGCCCCCGCTACAAGTACGCGGTGGTCATTGAAGGGGGTCCCAATGAGCCCCGAAGCATGCATTTCACCAATAATGTGCTGCCACCTGGGACGGTAGGCGTCGCCAACGTCGAGCTCAAGCCGTAACCGCAAACAGCCAAACGCTGCTGCGGTATTTAGATTCGCTTGCTCGCGGGAGATTACTTCGGGCCGATGCCAAACAGGTGTGTTTCGCCCCGGATCAGAATCCGATTCGCGGTAGGAACAGGCGAACCGATTACGGACTCGGCCATATCATTTTCCGCCAGCAATTCAAACTTGTTGTTGGCGACGCTGGCCACAAACACGGTTCCATCTTCGCGTGGTGCAAACAACTTGTCACCAGCGATTAGCGGCGACGCATAGAAGTTGGCCCGGTTCTTGGGGAATGCACCGGCCCAAACGGTCTTCCCGGTGGCCGGATCAATGCATTCCACTTCGCCACGGTCGCGGACCAAAACCACGTTTCCCTTATAAACCACAGGCGTTGGAACAAACGTCCCCACATCGTCGCGTTTCCAAACGTGATTCGTCTTCGTCACGTCTCCCGATCCTGTCAGCCGAACGCCAAACAGAAGGGGCGTGCCACGATCATTACGGCCGTAAGCGATCACAACCATGTCGTCAACGATGACAGGCGATGCGATGGCAGGCCACAGCTTATGCCCCTCAGGATTGAAGTTGCCACAGGACCAAACGACATGGCCATCGGTCGAGTCATGAATCGTAATGTGCTCAGCGCCCCAAACCAGGATCGCTTCTTTCCCTTGATGTTGGATGACCAACGGGGTTGAGTACCCATGGTCACACTCGACAGGAGTTTGATAGTTGCGATTAACCTTCCAGACGATCTCGCCACTGACCTTATCAAAGGCCGCCACCCAGGATTCGCCTTCATGCATGCGAGCCATGATGACATACTTTTCGGTCAGCACGGGTGAAGTGCCATGATCCCAAAACAGGGTGTCCTTACCAAAGCGTTCCACGAGATCAGTCTTCCAGCGGACCTTGCCATCCAGTTCGACGGCCGCAAACGTCCCGCTCTTAAAGAAGACAAACACTCCCTTGCCATCCGTCACCGGCGAAGCATTGCTTCCCGAGCCGTTGCGATGCTTTCCGGTGTTCTCTTTGCCAAATACTGTACGCCACTTTTCTGCACCTTGGGCATCGTAACAGAGTAGCGCATCACTTCCATCCGCAGGGGCCGTGAGGAAGATCGTGTCTTTCAGCAAGATCGGCGTTGAACAGCCCTTGCCCGGCAACTTGGTTTTCCAGAGGTAGTCGTCTTTGCCGAACTTGTCAGGATAGTTCCCCTTTTCAACGCTGCCATTGCCGAGAGGGCCACGCCACGAGCGCCACTCGGGGGACTCGTCTGCAGTGGCGATTTGCGCCGCGAAAAAAACCAGGCAGGTCGTAGCGATCAAGAACTTGCGGGTCATATTTGTCGAGATCCTTGGAAAGGCGGGTGGGGCAATGACTGCTTCCTAGGATACCGTCTTCTAGGGCGGCGCAAACAGCGCCGGGCGAATCCATCGCACGTTTTTTTCTTCATTCCCTCGGGCTAACCAGGAATCCATCACACTGGAAGCAAACGACTTATGTCTTTTTCCGTACCTCTGAAGTTGTCTGGCGTTACCGAGGGGAGAAGTGCTCGGCCGTAGAGTTGCTTGCCGCTGCGCCAGCTGAAACAATAAGCTCATAAGCGGCCCCAGGGGTTAGGATTTCCAGCGACTCCCCTGTTACACGTTAAGCCACCCTGCGGACGCCCCGAGTAATCCTCGCTTCGATCTCTTCCCTTCGCGACCTAACTGGCGGAACATCCAACATGAGCATCCCCAAGTTTGTCGACGAGCATCTGTGGCTGACGCGTCGTTACTTTCTTAGTGTCGGTGTGGCCGGGGCGGCGTTACTTCCCACATCCATGACGGCGTTCGGCGCGGAAGATGGCAAACCTGAAGAGGCCGCCCCCCGTAAAAAAGAAGACAAGCCTGAAAAGGCCGGGGCGATGCCGGATCCCTACTTCACGCCGGCAGAGGACTTTCGCGATGTCTCGCGCGGCAATCCCGTCCCGCATTCGCTGGACGAAGCGAAGCGGCGCGAAGTGGGGCTCACGCGTGAGACCTGGAAACTGGAAGTGATTTCCGACCCGGACAATCCCGCCAAGCTAGATAAGCCACTTACCAAAGCGGACGGTACAGCGCTCGACTTTGATGGGCTGCTAAAGCTAGGCGAAAAACACGCGGTTCGATTTGCCAAAGTGATGACCTGCCTCAACCTCGGTTGTCCGTTGGGGATGGGGCTCTGGGAAGGGGTTCCGCTGCGTGAGGTAATCTGGCTGACGCGTCCGCGTGAGAATCTACGTCGGGTCTTTTATTACGGCTATCACAACGATGACCCCAAACAGATGTTTCGTAGCTCACTACCAATCGGCCGAGTGCTCGAAGATCCCTACGATTTGCCGCCGGTCATTTTGTGTTACAAGCTCAACGGTGAATGGCTCGATGCGGAGCGCGGCGGGCCAGTGCGGATAGTTGTCCCCGAAGCCTATGGGTTTAAGTCGATCAAGTGGCTCACGCATGTCGTGCTGACCAACCTGTTTCATGCGAACGACACCTACGGCGAACAAAATAATGATGTCGATAGCCCGCTCAAGACCTTTGCGGCCACACTTTCGGTCCCGACCGAGGTCAAAGCCAATGAAGCGATCCCGGTTTCAGGCTACGCTCAGGTCGGCATCTCGGGGCTCTCCAAGGTGCAGGTTTCGATCGAGCCCAATGCCACGGAACGGCCGAAGAATGATCCGTACTTTCTAACGGCCCCCTGGGTCGATGCAAAACTACTTGGTGCCCCTACCACCTGGGGAACACTTCCCGGTGGAAAGGTGCCAGCACCGACGCACGGCTTTGATGATGCGGGATTGCCCAAGACATGGCCGCTTCGCCTCGCCAATGCACACTGGGCGGCCGTGCTGCCGGGGCTTGCGCCGGGCGAATACACGTTTCGCTGCCGAGCCATCGATGAAAAGGGACATGCGCAACCCATGCCGCGCCCCTTTCGCAAATCGGGCCATGCAGGGATCGAGTCCATCACGGTCACTGTGAAGTAGCACGGTTCATACCAAAGTTGGTTTCGCAGAATCGGCCCGCTGGACCGTAGGTTTCTGCCATCGTGGCAAAGTTGATTTAACCGGTGAACGGTCTTCACATGGCTACGGAGTAACGACATTCTTGCGGAGCATGGCGTCGTCTTCGAATCGGACCGCGTAATTGGAAAAGCGAGCATCCGCCTGGGGAAAATCGGTGCTGATCAGCTGCGCCCCGCTGGCAAAGGCTTTGTCGCGAGTGCTTCCATCACCGGCACGCGCTTCTCGCGTATTACTGTCGGCCCTTGTCCGGACGAGAAATCCGGCCTTCACCAACTGCTGAATCTCGTCGAAAGAACCGACGGGATCATTTCGCTTCATCCACGCCGCCGCAGGATGCTCCCGAGAGACACTCACGAATAGGAGTCGGCCCGCCAGTACCTTGCTCGCCAGCAAGTACTGGTCGCGCACTCGATCTTCATTATCAAGCAGCAGCACAATCTTGCCACGGGATTGTTCCAGTGTCGGCCAGCCCGTTTGCAGTACTGCCGCACGCAGCGTGGGATGCGTCCCACGAATATCATCGGGTCGCAACAGGCGATCTTCTGGCAGAACCGCCAAGATCTCCTTTTCCAGCTCGGCCAGCGCCGCAGCATCCCAAGCAAGCGGCTTCGTGACGGGTGAAAAGGATTCGGCTTTCAGTTCCAGTTGAATAAAGACAGGGGTATGGTCACGATGCTGGTCCGACCAAGCTTTTACTTCTCGTAGCGCCTGGGCCAGCGTGTAGGCCGTGGTACGAAAATCAAAATCGGGGCTATGCAAAATCTTGATCCCTGGCTGACGCAGTAGGCCATCGGGATCAAATGGAGGCAAGTTAGCTTTTTGCTGCTTGGCAACTTCAAGCATTGCCGGGGAGTGATACAGCTTTCCTTTGGGATCGAGGAACAGGTCAAGTTCAAGCTGCCGAATGCCCAACTGCTGTAACTGCTGAGTCAGCGTTACGTGCGAATAGTCGTTGGCCGTAGCTTCCTGAGGCACTACCTTGCGTAAGAAGTCTGAAGTAAACGCATCCGGGGCCAAGTGATACGAGTTGTGGGTACCGATCAGCTGAATCTGACTAAGCGGCAGCTTGTCCAGCGCCTCTTGAGCTGAACCCCCGGCGGCAAAAAGTACCAGCGCACAAATCCCTAGCATTCCACCCAGCCAAACCGTGCTTTTCCTCATTCAATCACCATGTCTGTTTAGCTGGCAAAAGTTAGCTGCACCTACCCCATCATCCGGCCCGGCTCCGGCTATTGGCCTCGGCTAGGGTCATCAAACACAAAGCGAAAATAGGCTTTGGGGCGGGCAAACTCTTTCATTTGTTCTTTGTACCGTTCATCCTTGGCAACCAAACTTGACTCCGCGACAAATTGGTGAAGCTTGGGAGCCCACTCATCCATGAGCTTCTCCTCATCATAGGTACCCGTTGGGCGAGTCTGCGCAACATAGAGGTTGTATTCTAGGTAGTATCCATCCCGAACCAAATACTGCCGGATCATATAGACATCGTTTCGCGTTGCCTCCATGGTGTTAAGCCATTTGTTTTTTACAGAACTCGACTTACCACGGCTGGGGAAGCGAACGATGCACTGAAATACTCGGCCTTCTTTTTCGGAAAGGAAGCCGCACCATTCCACATAGCCCCCATCCTGCAACAAGTTCTCTTTGATATGGGCAGCGGTGCGAGACAGGATTGCATCGGTCTTGGGGTACCCCTCGCGAATCTTCGTATAGGTCACCGTCAACTGCTGTCCCTTTTTTTCGGCAAATCGCAGTTGCCAACTAATCCCCGGCGCATCCTCCTGGTAGCTAACCTGTAATGTTGGAGACTTCAAGTCGGGGGCATGGAAAGTAAGGCCCGAATTGGGACAGGTGAAAACGTCGTCGGTAATGAACTTTTTGCCATCCCCTTCGTATTCCACCGCGAAAGCACTGTGCGTCAATAATAATACAAGCGATAGAAAGGCACAGAGAGTTTTCATCAGGGACTCGTTTAACGTGATAGGCCAAGGGAACCCAAAGCGGATCTAAAAAAACCGTCGGTCCGCGATTATACGTCCGCCAAGTCCCCATTACACGCTAGGGACCTTTTCAGTCTCGCAAATGCCAGCGGAAGTTTATCCGTCGAAATACTACCCCCACAGGGGCGTCGCCAGCGAAGCTTGACGGCCGATCTCTTCAAATTGTGGCTCACTTACCTGCTTAACATCGTGTCAAGATTGCTCCCTGCCATCAGCCGCGTTAGGATGCAGAGCATCGCGACATGCCCGTTGTGATTTTCGAACGAGCGTTGAGGAAAAACGGATGAAGACTTTGCACACGATGAGAAACCTAGTTCACCTGGCCTGTTGGATCACGATGGTGCTTGGTGGGTTCGGTGCAGGTACAAAACTCCAGGCCGCTGAAAAGGAATTCCGGGCGGGGGCGGCAGAAGTCGATGTCACGCCAACGCAGTTTCCAGTCATCGTGAATGGAATGTTTGAGGAGCGAACCGCCACCGGTGCGGCCGACCCGGTCATGTCGCGGGCGATCGTTCTGGATGACGGCCAGCTGAAGCTGGCGATTGTCGTTGTTGACAATCTCATGCTGCCACGTGACTTGCTGGATGAAGCCAAGGAACTCGCCACCAAGGCAACCGGGATTCCTTCTGAGCGGATACTTATCTCTGCAACGCATACGCATTCTGCCCCCTCGGCCATGGGCTGTTTGGGAAGCGGCCCCGACGTCGCTTACCAGCGGTATTTGCCCCCGCTGATTGCCAAAAGCATCGCTCTTGCAGCCCAGCGTCTGGTGCCAGCCCGGATCGGTTGGGGCGTTGTCCAAGATCGCGAGCATAACCACACCCGGCGCTGGATTTATCGTCCGGATCGCATGCCGACTGACCCCTTTGGTGTGACCAATGTACGAGCCCACATGCACCCCGGTTACCAGAGCCCCAACCACATTGGCCCGTCGGGGCCGGAGGACCAAGACCTCACCATCGTTTCGATCCAAACGCGAGAAGGCAAGCCCTTGGCACTGCTGGGCAACTACGCCATGCACTACTTTGGTTCGCCGCTCGTTTCGTCCGACTTCTGCGGTCGTTTTGGAAGTCGCCTTGCGAAGCTGATCGATGCAGAACAAGCCAGCCCACCTTTTGTTGGCATCATGTCACAAGGGACCAGTGGCGACAGCATGTGGATGGACTACAGCCAGCCCGCCAGTCGCATTAACCTGGATCAATATACGGATGCCGTGGCAAAAGTGGTCCACGATGCGCTCCGCGATATTAAATATCACGACTATGTTCCACTCGGCATGGCCGAAGGCAAGCTGACACTCCGCAGGCGCGTCCCGAATGAAGAGCGACTTGCTTGGTCGCGCAAAGTATTGGCGGAGCATGGCAACAAGCCCTTCAACAGCCGCGAGGCCATCTATGCCCGCGAACAAATCTTCCTGCATGAAACGCCAGAGGTGGAACTCAAGCTGCAAGCGGTCCGGCTGGGCGAACTGGCGATCTGTACTTTGCCGAACGAGGTCTATGGCATCACCGGCTGGAAGCTGAAAGCAAAAAGTCCTTTCGCTACGACGTTCAATATCGAGCTTGCCAACGGCGCCGAAGGCTACATTCCTCCTCCCGAACAACACGACTTGGGTGGCTACACCACCTGGGCGGCGCGGACGGCGGGGCTCGAAGTAGAGGCTGAGCCCAAGATTGTCGCCAAGCTTTTGGAATTGCTAGAGAAGGTTGCCGAAAAACCTGCACGAATGTTAGTGGATGAGCCTTCGGCCTACAGCCAAAAAGTTCTCGCGGATCACCCCAAGGCCTTCTGGCGATTGGGAGAGATCGAAGGACGCGTTGCCCAAGATTCCGTAGGCAATGCCCACGGCCGTTACGAACCAGGTGTTGCTCGTTATTTACCGGGAGAGATTGCACCGGGGCTCACTTCGGGCTTACGTGGCAATCGCGCGACTCATTTTGCTGGTGGACGGATGCATGCCGCCGTTGCCGGGATAGGCGACAACTACACTATCGAAGGTTGGATCTGGAATGGGCTTCCCAATGACGCCCGCGCCGTTACTGGCTACTTCTTCTCGCACGGCCCCCTAGAAGATTCCGCTGCTCCCGGCGATCATGTCGGCATCGGGGGCGTATATAAGCCCGACTGGGCTGGCAAATTGCTGTTCTTCAACGGTAACAAGCGCGACGAAGCCCTTGCTGGTAAAACCACCCTCCCCTATCGCACCTGGCACCATGTCGCTTTTGTGCGAAAGGGAAATCATGTGGCCGTCTATCTCAATGGCCAACGTGAGCCAGACCTTGCTGGGGAAATCGTAAGCACCGTTCCTCAGGCCAACACCGATTTCTTCCTCGGTGGGCGGAACGACAACCTCTTTAACTGGGAAGGAAAGCTCGACGAGTTCGCGCTGTTTGACAAGGCTTTAACGCCTGATGAAATTGCTGCCCATTATGTAGCCGCAGCTCGTCCCGCACCTCCAGAGCCAGCCAAAGTCCCGGTTGATCCTGCCCCCAAATCTCCTGAAGAGTCCCTGCGTGCGATGCATGTTCGCCCCGGTTTCCAAGCGGAACTTGTGGTCCACGAACCGCTCGTCCTTGACCCGGTCGCCATCGACTGGAGTGCGGATGGCAAACTATGGGTGGCCGAGATGGCCGACTATCCGCTGGGGATCGATGGACAGGGAAAGCCAGGGGGCCGCATTCGGGTCCTAGAAGATACCAATGCCGACGGTCGCTACGATCGTGGAACCGTTTATCTGGAGGGCCTCAATTTTCCAACGGGGGTCTTGGCGTGGGGCAAGGGAGTGCTAGTCACTGGCAGCGCCCGATATCATCTACGCCGAAGATACCAATGGCGATGGCAAGGCCGATCTCCAGCGAGCACTCTTTACGGGGTTTCTTGAAGGGAACCAGCAACTGCGTGTCAATGGCCTGCGCGTCGGCCTGGATAACTGGGTCTACTGCGCCAGCGGAAGCCATCATGGTGGCTATGGTGCAAAGAGCAAGATCAAGTCGGCGCTCACTGGCGAGGAAATCTACATCGGCAGTCGCGATTTTCGATTCCAGCCAGATACCGGCCGAATTGAACCGCTGTCCGGCCCTTCGCAGTACGGCCGAAATCGTGACGACTGGGGACATTGGTTTGGCGTGCAAAACAGCCATCCTATTTGGCACTACGTTTTGGAGGATCGCTATTCCCGCCGCAATCCGCACGTGATTCCCCCTGATCCAAAACGACAACTGCTCCCTGCCAATCCGCAGGTCTTCTCTGCCAAGCCTCCCGAGAAGCGCTTTCACAGCTTTCAGGAATCGGGGCGATTCACCTCGGCCTGTTCCGCGATGATCTATCGGGACCAGTTGCTATTTTCGGGCATGCATGCCTTCACTTGCGAGCCGTTCCATAATTTGGTTCAGCACAATGTCCTCACGCCGGACGGAGTGTCGTTTCGGGCCACTCGTGATCCGGCCGAAACCGACCGCGATTTCATGGCCTCGGAAGATCGTTGGTGTCGCCCTGTCATGGCGATCACCGGTCCAGATGGCGCTTTGTGGATTGTCGATATGTACCGCTACATGATCGAACATCCTGAATGGTTGCCGCCGGCAGGCAAAGAAGAGCTTCGTCCCTACTATCGCGAAGGGGATGACAAGGGACGCATTTACCGCATCTATCCCACCGACAAAAAGCCCTCGGGCATCATTCGCCTCGACCAACTTTCGCCCGCCGAACTCGTAGCCAAGCTGACCAGCACCAATGGTTGGCAGCGCGACATGGCACAGCGCCTTCTCATTGCTAAGCAAGATCGCTCGGCGGTGCCATTGCTGGAAAAACTGACGTCTGCTGAATTTCCTCAAGCCCGGCTACACGCCCTGTGGACGTTGTCGGCATTGGGCAGTCTGCAAACAAAAATCCTTGCCGCCAAGCTTGCCGATCCCCATCCCGAGATTCGCCGTAATGCGCTGCTTCTGACCGAAGGACGCAAAGATGCGAAGGACCTGCTCCCCAGCATGGTCCAACTGATCGACGATCCCGATCTGCGCGTCCGTTTGCAACTTGCTTGCACCCTGGGTGAATTTTCAGACCCGCAGGTTGGCCCTGCGCTGGCTCGCTTGGCTGTTGCAAACGAGGCCGACCCCGATATTTCCGGCGCGGTGGCTAGTAGTGTTACCAAGGAGAACGTTGGCGATGTGCTGATTGCCATTCTGGGCTTTTCGGCGACGGGACACACAAAGCTGCAAGAGACTTACCTTTCACTGGCCACTCAGCTTTCCGCTGACCAAGCCGTAACCCAGGCCCTGGATCGCGTTGTGGCCGACTATCATCGCAAGCCTGCTGCTTGGCAGTTCACGGCAATTGCCGGGATGCAAGAAGCGCTACGGCGGCGAAGTCCCGATGCCCAAGCCGCCAATCCAAAGTGGCAGGCCAGCATCCAAGAATTGCAAACGGCCGCCCGCAAGCTTGTGGCCGACTCCGAAGTGGCCGAGGAGCTGCGAGCCGCTGCGATTGGTGTGCTCGGCCGTGATGCCGGCCCCACGCAAACGACCGACTGGCAAACCTTTCGCGAGCTGTTAACGCCCCAAACGCCTACGGCGGTCCAATCGGCGATTGTGGCCCAGCTGGCCAACGAATCGCAGCCAGAACTTGCCACAACACTTCTTCAAGGTTGGAAGTCACACGGCCCACTGCTTCGTAGTCAAATCCTTTCCACCGTCGCCAGTCGCCCGACATGGGTAGAACGCCTGCTGGAACAGCTAGAGAAGCAATCGATCAACGCGGGGGAAATAGACGCCCCGATTCGTGCACGATTGACCGCCACCAAGGATGAAGCCCTTCGCAAGCGGCTAGAAACCCTGTTTGCCAGCAACACTTCGGCCGATCGCAAGCAGGTGCTGGCCGACTACCAATCTGCTGCAGAGCTGCCAGGAGATGTCACGCGAGGCGCCGTCTTCTTCCAAAAGAAATGCGCCACTTGCCATAAACTAGGGGGCGTGGGGCAAGAGGTTGGTCCGAATTTGGCAGCCCTTTCCAACAAGACCCCGAAGGCGCTGCTAGTATCGCTTCTCGATCCTAGCAGCGCGGTCGATTCGAAGTACCTCAGCTACATCACCATCACGGTGGATGGTCGCAGCTTAAGTGGCATCTTGGCAACCGAGACCGGTGTCAGCGTGACCTTGCTCAGCCGCTGATGGAAAGAAGCACGACATCCTTCGCACGGATATCGAAACGCTGCAAAGCACCGGCAAGTCCCTCATGCCAGACGGCCTAGAGAAAGACCTCTCTGTGCAAGATGTCGCCGATCTCATGGCGTTTGTCGCGCAGGCCAAACCGACGGCCACAGAAAAATAACCGTCATGGGCCGACTTGGCCTGGCCGACTCAAACACAAACGCTTGATGGGAGCAAGGTGCGGTGATTGGACATGGATTCCTACGAAGATGATGGTGAGTCGTTCCGATTCGATTCCCAAGCCAAGTCGTTCCAACTCCAAGGCTTTCGTTGGAATGTTGCGGCGGTAGTTTTTGGCTGCCTCTTATCGCTGTTAACGGTGTTTTCTATTGTCAACGCCGTGGGTGGTTTGAACATTCCGTTTTTGACTGCCAAGTTTGCCTTTGTCCTGTTTGGGTTTACCGTAGGATTTTGGGTTGCCGTTTGGGTTTTTCGAAAGCAACGATCTTCAGCAAGTTTGATGGATAGTAGCAATGAATTGTTGCGTCTTCCTCCATTATCGGACCGCGTCAAATCCATGGCGGATTTTGGACAGAAGATTGAGGCGGTCAAGCTCTGCATGGAGGAAGCTGGCGTCGGAATTGCCGTGGCCAAACAAGCTGTAGAGGACTATTTGGACCGTACAAATCGGCGTTAGATAACATCCTTGTGCCAACAATCGACCATGTCTTTTCCCTCTCCCTTTTTCATTTCCTGACTACTTGAGTTTGCTGAGTCTCTCGCATGAATCCGCTACCCACAGGTGCACCTTATTCTTCGTGGCTGGAGTTGACGCAATACCTGCTTAATTCTTATCGTCGCTGGACCGGCAAAGAACTGATCGAGCGAGCCACGCCAGAACTAGATCTGGTAGCCCTGTGGAATGCTCCCAAAGTGGTCGTGTCGCATGGCACGCAAAGTGACCCAGCGTTTGTATACGGGAATCAGCTTGCGCTACAGCTTTGGGAAATGCCGCTCGGAGAATTCCTGGGGATGCCCTCGCGACTTACTGCCGAACCGATGCACCGGGACGATCGCCAGCGACTTCTGGAGCGGACCCAGGCACACGGCTTTGTCGATGACTATCGTGGCATCCGCATCTCACGAACCGGCCAGCGTTTCCAAATTGAGAAAGCGCTACTCTGGACGGTCGTCGATGACCAGGGCACAACCATTGGCCAAGCCGCCACGTTCGATCACTGGTCTCCCCTCCCCTAACGTTGTTAACTGGCTACTTCGTTGGCGCATCAGGAATGACTTTTAGCAGCCGTTTGTTTCGGCTATCGCAGACGTAGATCGTTTTAGTGGCCGGGTGAAAATAGACGCCGTGCGGGCCATGAAGCTTGGCGGCCAAGGGCGCACCCCCTAGCCCTTCCGTCCCTCGCTGTCCCGAACCGACCAGGGGCACGAGCTTTTTCTCTGCGACAAGGTACTTTTTAATCGCGTGGCCAAAGTCATCGGCGATCAGCACATTCTCGTCTGCATCAAATCCTAGATGCTTGGTGTTGTCCCCAATGGTCAGCGATCCTGGCTCCGCCTTGGACTTATCTAGCAAAACCTCCACCGTTCCATTCGGACGACGCACGCGCAGCGTCGTGCCACCACCGACGTAGATGTTTCCGTGGGAGTCAACGCCGACACTTCGTCCACCAGGCAGATCCTTGATCGTTTCAATGATACCGGTTGTGATATCCAGCACACGCACCACCCGGCTAAAACCGGTCATGTAGAGCTTCGTCGCAGTGGGATCAAAGAACAGGCTCGCCACACCATCTAGCCCCGCCTCAGTTCCAGGTCCGCCATCGCCGCTAACCTCGCGCTTGCCATTGCCAGCCACGGTCGAAAGGATCCCTGTCTTGGCATCGATCTTTCGCACCCGGTAGTTATGGCTGTCAGCGATGTAGATGTTTCCACGCTTATCGAGCACCAGGTCATGCATTCCATTGAACGAGCCTGCGGTGGCTGGTCCGCCATCTCCGCCGTACGTTGCCTTGCCATTTCCGCCAACGGTCGAGATGATCCCCTGCGGATCGATCTTGCGAACCCGGTGTTCCGTAAAGTCGGCCATGAATAGGTTCCCCTCCTTATCAATCTCTACGCCAAACGGTTCTCCCATCGAGGCTTCCGTCGCAGGTCCACCATCTTTGCCGCTACCACCCCCTGCCACTAGCACCAACTGCTCGCCGCGAACGGTGATGCCACAGCTGACTAGCAATAACAACGCCAACATCATTCGCTTCATGATTGCTAACCCGCTGTCGCTGGGCTTCCCGGTTGAAAGCATTCATCTGACAGATCGATTCCAAAAATCCACACGCTCGGCCGCTCTCTAAGATAATTGCGGCTTCCATTCCGATAAGCAACAGCCCAAGCCCCTCTCTCCTGCCTCCCAGCAACTCGCCTGACCTCGCCCGCAAAGCCCCAATACCATCGACTTTCGCGTAGAATGTTCACTTCCGAACCGTCACCGAGTACGGCGAAGGTCGCTCCACTGAAGCATTTGTTTTGCAGAGAATCCTTATGAGCCACTACCTAGAAAACCAAATCCTGGAACGCCCGACCTTCGTCACCCATTTGGAATGCGGGTTGACGGGTGAAAAGTATCCGGCCGATCAATTGCACGGACTTTCCAAAGCGGGGCGTCCGTTGCTGGTGCGGTACGATTTGGCCTCGCTAGGAAAAGCACTTCAGCGATCAGACTTGGCCCATCGCCCTTGGGACCTGTGGCGCTATCGTGAACTTCTCCCGGTTCGCAAAGCGGCCAACATCGTCAGCTTAGGCGAAACGGTGACGCCGCTGATACCCCTGCGCAGCCTGCAAGTCGGGTCCGGCGATCTGTTGGTAAAGGATGAGGGGCGACTACCAACCGGATCGTTCAAGGCTCGTGGCATCGCGATGGCGGTTTCCATGGCCAAGGAGCTAGGCGTGCGACAAATTGCGATGCCCACCAATGGCAACGCGGGAGCAGCCCTGGCCGCCTATGCCTCGCGCAGGAATCCAAAGCTTTGTCTTCTGTCCCGATGACACTCCGGAAATTAATGTCCGCGAAATCGCCGCCCAAGGGGCGCACACCTATCGTGTGAACGGCCTGATCAACGATTGCGGCAAGATCGTAGGAGAGGGAAAGACGCCCGTCGGCTGGTTCGACATGTCGACACTGAAAGAGCCCTATCGCATCGAAGGGAAGAAGACGATGGGGCTTGAATTGGCTGAACAGTACGGCTGGAAACTTCCCGACGCCATCTTTTATCCCACGGGAGGTGGCACAGGCCTGATTGGCATGTGGAAAGCCTTCGCCGAGCTAGAACAACTGGGCTGGATTGGCTCCAAGCGTCCCAAGATGATCGCCGTCCAAGCTACCGGCTGCGCGCCGATCGTAAAGGCCTTTGAAGAAGGAACGCGGCATGCCGAACTTTGGAAGAATGCCCACACTGTCGCCGCCGGAATCCGTGTCCCCGTCGCAGTAGGAGATTTCTTGATCCTTGATGCCGTTCGGGAAAGCCAAGGCTTTGCCATCGCTGTCACCGATGAGGCGATCTTGGCCGCTCGCGATACGGTGGCTCGCAAAGAGGGCTATTTGCTCTGCCCCGAAGGTGCTGCCACGTATGCCGCCTATGAGCAAACGATCCGCGACGGACGAATCACCGCCGATCAATCGGTTCTGCTTTTCAATTGCGCCACGGGCCTAAAGTATCCGCTCCCCGAAGTCCCCACCCGCATCGACCGTCACCAACCCATCAACTATCAGCAGTTCACCTCGCTCCCCTAGTGCGTTTCCATCTCCTGCCGACAAAGAAGACGCCGTAGCGCCACCACTGCATCTAAATGCCATGCATTGTCAGAGCCGGAAGCGTTAGCGCCCGGTCATCCCCCCGTGCCTAACGAGCCGCGTTGGTTCAACACGACCATGACAAAATAACGTAGACGGTCTAGTAGTGCTTTATCTACCCGTTAATGTCCTTGTGAATATGGAAGTAAGCGTGGCGAAATGGGTGGCACGTCTCTGACCAACGGGAAGGGCGTGGGAATCCGCGTAGTATTTCATCACGCCCTTCGGCTGCGCCTTCAGGGACGTGCCACCCAGACTGACATGGATCGATAGTTCAACTAGTAAGTCACGCTTCACCCAGACAACACCAGCCGACCACCGTCGCCAGCCAATTGTCCTGCCAACAAAGTAGACGCGGCATCTTGCCGCGTCCCAAGGGAGATGGTTTGGCAAACGGACCGGGTGACGCAGCCCTGGGAGGTCACCCGCTTCCACTTGAAGAACAATCGCTTCACAAGTTCCGGGCTCCATCCTTCCGCTGCTCTTTACTCCGCCGGCCGTTTTCGTCTGTGTACAAATCCTCTGCCTACTTCCCTTTCGTGCTTTTCGTGTCTTTCGTGGTTATCCCCTGCTTTCGTTCAAGACGATGAGCGGCACTTTAGTAGTGAGCCACCACGCGCCGCCTTCCTAAAATCAGAAGCAGTTCCAAGCAGCTGATTGCCAAATTTGTGAAGAATAGCTACTAACACGATGGAATGGCTATTACTTATCTGTACACGGCGATATATTCATGGCGCGGGGGCATCTTGAACGGCACGCTTGTGCCCAACATGGAAACGAAATCCCTCATTTCTCGTCGGTTTGCGACTCCCCGATTGATTGTCCTGGCGGCTGAAAGGATTTGATTCCATGCATGCGAAAAATTCGCATCTCACTGCGCTAATCTTGCTACTGGCGCTCGCTCCCCTTGGCGGAATCTCGCTGAACACGGTGTTGGGGCAAACCCCGACCGAAAAGAAGGCCCCCGAGAAGTCGGCGGGCACCACCGAAGATGCTCGCAAAGCGGATCGCGTGGCGATTGCAGCGACGCTAGAGTCACTTTCCAAGGCATTCGCTGATCGCGATGGACAAGCGCTAGCAGCACACTGGACGGCCGAAGGGGAATACGAAAACGAGACCGGAGCGTCGGTTCAAGGCCGAGAATTGTTGGCCAAAAAGTTCTCCGAGTTCTTTGCGAAGACTCCAGAGGTCAAGGCGGAAATTCGCCCCGACTCGGTGAAGTTCCTAGGGCAGGATACCGCCATCAGCACCGGATCGGTTTCGGTCAAGCGCGGCGCAACGTTGCCAGCCACCAGCGCCCGCTATAACGCACTGTTGGTGCGAGAAGAAGGCAAATGGCGATTGGCCTCCTTGAGTGAGTCGCCTGCCGAGGGACCATCGATTGCTGACCTGGGTTGGCTCATCGGCGAATGGAAATCGGTTCTCGGCGAAGGTGCAGAGATCCGCTCGGTTTACTCCTGGTCCACCAACAAGAAGTTCATTTACGTCGATTTCACCCTCAAGGAAAAAGGACTTTCCTTAAGTGGCAAGCAAGTCATTGGCGTCGATCCGGCCACCGGACTACTCCATTCGTGGACGTTTGAGGCCGATGGTGGTGTTGGTGAAACTAACTGGAGTCGTGATGGAGAGCACTGGGTGCTGGAGGCCGATGGCACAATGGTCGATGGCCGAACCCTTACGGAAACCAATGTCTTGCGTCGCATTAATGACGACACCATCACTTTCCAGTCCACCAATCGGCTTCTCGACGATCAAGAGTTCCCCGATCTTCCTCCTGTCAAAGTCGTACGCGTCAAAGCTTCGAATTAAACTCCTGATTCCCGTTTCGATTCTCCATCGCCCCCGCTGGGATGTTCCCTCATGAAAGCTAAATTCCGCGCCTTGTTCGCCATCGTGATTGTCCTGTCTTGGACTCATTCACAGGTCTTCGTGCGCGGTGGCGCAGGGGGACCTGGCGGTGGTGGTGGGCATGGTGGCCCAGGTGGTGGTGGACATGGCGCACCGGGAGGCGGCGGTGGTGGCGCATCACGTAGTGGTGGTTTGGGCGGCGGATTGTCGCCAGGAGGTTCTCCTGATCGTTCACCAAAAGGAGGCCATGCAGGTGGTCCTTCGGGTGCCGGTATCGGTGGAGGCCATCCCATGGGAGGCGCAGGGGGGCCTGCGAGCGGAGCTGGCGTTCGTCCCGGTGCTGGCGCTGGAAAGCCAGGCGTTGGCGCTGGTGGCGTAGGTGGTCCTGCAAGTGGTGCTGGCGTCCGTCCGGGCGCAGGTGCAGGCAGGCCAGGCGTTGGTGCCGGTGGGGTTGGCGGTCCGGCAAGTGGAGTGGGTGTTCGTCCGGGTGTTGGCGCTGGAAGGCCTGGAGTCGGTGCTGGTGGCGTCGGCGGTCCTGCCAGCGGTATCGGTGTTCGTCCAGGTGTTGGCGCTGGTAGGCCAGGCGTTGGCGCCGGCGGTATTGGTGGCCCAGCCAGCGGCATTGGCGTTCTACCCGGTGCTGGGGCCGGAAGACCTGGAGTTCCTGGCACGCGTTATGTATCGGCTGCGGCGCTTGATGCTCAGGCTACTGCCATTCGCACTACCAACAACTTTGCGGTCTATAACCCCAAGGTTATTGCCGGGTATCCAAATGCTTGGCCCCCCGTCAACTTGACGACGGGATCGCTGTACACACATCCCGGATACAGCGCATTAGCAGTGGGCCTAAAGATGGGGGCCCAACCAGTCTCGTACGATTACGGTGGAAACGTCGTGGTGCAGTCCGAAACGGTGTACGTCAACGGTACAGCAGCAGGTACGCCTCAAGAGTATGCCGACCAAGCAAGCCAACTGGCCAGCACAGGCCGCTCGGCAGAGCCTGCCGAAACCAGCAAGTGGCTCCCGCTGGGGGTCTTTGCACTGGTCGAAGGTGATGCCACCAGTTCGGACGATCTCTTTCAACTTGCCGTCAATCCGCAAGGAGTGATCCGCGGAAACTATCACAACCTTCGTGCCGACCAAATGGAGCCGATCTCCGGTTCCGTCGACCTGAAGACCCAGCGTGCTGCTTGGACCATCGGCAAGGATGAAGCTCCTGTCTACGAGTCGGGCATCGCCAACCTCACGAAGGACGCTACGCCCATCCTGGTGCATTTGGGCGACGGTCAGTCGCAACAGGTCAACTTGATTCGCGTCGAGCAACCGGCAGAATAGTCTTCCGACGAAGGTAAACAGCTAAACTGCGCGAGAGCAAATCGTGCCCCGCAGCTTACTACCAACTACCTTCCCTCATCCGCTCCGGCAGTTAGCTGAGAAAGGGCTTCGTCGGCCCAAGGGCTATCGGGGGCCAGTTCCAGAAACCGCTTCCAATGCGGCTGGGCGTGCGTTTGCCGTCCCATCTGCACCAGCAGCCGGGCCAAGTGAAAGTGAGCGTCGGCGTAATCGGGGTGACACGCCAGGGCCCCTTCCAGAGCGGCCACGGCCAGCGGCAGGTCCCCTTGTTCAGCCAGCAAGCAACCGAGGTTGGCTCGGGCTTCGACATGGTCGTCGTCCAGCTCAATTGCCGTGAAGTATCGCTCGCGCGCGGCGGCCAAATCTTCCTGACGATACAAAACCTCTGCCAATTGAAAGCAAAGCTCTGCTCGATCCTTGGCAGGAGCTCGACTGCTGGCGGCAATGGCGGCCCGATACATCTCGGCCGCTTCACGAAGCTGCCCGGCCTCTTCCAGCTCGCTGGCCCATTCGACCAACTGGTGCGGAGGGACATCGCGCGGAAGCTGGCTCGGATCACGTGCCAGAAGCGCCGCCGGCGAAGGGATGGTGTCGGGCGTCTCGTCAGGATCATGCAGCCGCACTGACAAGCCCGGCTCGGCCGCATCCTCTTCATACTGGATGCGAAGCTGCCCACTTGCCTCAGCCAAGGAGGAAGCGCGGCGAACCAACAACTGGCCATCGGTCGCAACCAGGCTTAGTTCTGCCAGAGGACGGGTGACGGTGGGCCAGTGCTTGGCGATGTTTTCAAGCTGGCGAGAAAGGCGCGCCGTTGTCAGGCCCGCCTGCGCCAGTTGGGCCAAAGTCTTGGCGACGGTCACTTCCGAAAAGTCAAACTGCGCCACACGGTGCTCGCTCCCCGTGGGAATCAGCCAGCCCTTGCGCTGCCACGTGCGCACCGTGGAGCGCGGAAGCTGAACCAAGTCGGCGATCATGGCGGCCGTGTAAGACATGCAAACCGTAGCAATCGTGGTAAGAGGGAAGAATCGCTCGTCTATTGTAACGGGCTAGTCTTCCGCGTCGTAGGTTGGGACAAGGCCAAACGGCGCCAGATACTGGATTTCTGCCGCACGCATTTCCTGCTTGGACTCGGGATCTTGGTCATCGTACCCAACCAGGTGCAGCGTTCCATGAATCGTGTATAGCAGCACTTCGTCCGAGGCGGACCAGCCAAAACGCACCGCCTCGCGCTGCGCATAAGGAAAGCAAACGATCAACTCACCATCGATCCAGCCCTCCCCTTCCTCCAGGACAAAGCTCAAAACGTCCGTGGTGTAGTCATGCTTGAGATACTGGTTGTTGAGCTGTTGCATCTGCGTGTCATCGACAACCGCAATGCTGATCTCTCCTTGCGTGATCTTATGATCCTTCAAGATCGCCTTGATCGCCTTCTTCAGGCGGGGCGTTCCTTCCAGCTCAAACCCCGCATCATTATTGATCCCGATATCGATCACGCCGCGCTCTTTCAGGTTGGCCAATAGAAAAGAGGAAAAGAACGACGGACCTTTTCAGCGGCGGTCGAAACCCACTAAACCGTCTGATGCTCGGGATACTTCACGCGGCCATGGTAGACAGCCGTCAACGACTTCACGAGGCTATCTTCGATCGCCCGCAGTTCACGCAGCGTGATGCCGCACTCATCAAATTGGCCATCTAGCAGACGCTTCATCGAAAGGTCGTGTACCAAGCTTTCAATCCGCGACGGTGTTGGGTCTACCAGCGCCCGACTAGCGCTTTCGACCACGTCCGACAGCATCAAAACCCCCGCCTCTTTGGTTTGTGGCTTGGGGCCAGGATAGCGGAACGTGCTTTCGTCCAGCTCACCGGCATCGGGGTCTGCTTCCAGACGTTTGGCCTCACGTCGATAAAAATACTCAACCAGTGTGGTTCCATGGTGCTGAAAGATGAAGTCGATAATCGACTGCGGCAGGTGATACTGCCGAGCAAGGTCAGCGCCATCTTTCACATGCGCAATAATGACTAGGCTGCTCATCGCCGGCTGCAAGGAATCGTGCCGGTTCCCTTCCGAGCCTTGGTTTTCGACAAAGTACGAAGGCTTGAGCATCTTGCCCACATCGTGGAAGTAGGCCCCCACACGTACCAGCAGTCCGTTCGCTCCAATCGCATCGGCAGCCGTCTCAGCAATCGAGGCAACGTTGATCGAGTGGTTGTAAGTTCCCGGCGCACGGCGTACAAGCTCTTGCAGCAAAGGATGCTGAACATCCCCCAGCTCTAGCAGGCTAATATCAGTTTGAACGTCGTAAATCCGCTCAATAAATGGCAGTAGGCCCGTCATCAGCAGCCCCGCCAGCACCGAGCAAAAGCCAAACCAGCCGGCACCCGCCAGCAGCGTGGTGAAAAAGCCGTTGTTCACTTCGACGTCGCTAATGTTTCCACTCGCAATGGACAGAGCGATATTCGAGGCACCAAAAGATTGCCCCACCAGCACCCCCACGCCAATCGTGGTCATTACAACCACAATGCCCGTGAAGGCACCCACATAAATAAGCTTCGTACGGCTACGAATCCGGCGGAACATCAGCACCGTCGCGGCAACCGAGGAAACAAGGATCACAAACTCGGCCAGCCCTTGCTCTAGCGAGAAGGCAACCACCAAAGCGACAGCGGCTGATAGCAGCAGCGCAAGTTCTTTTTCATAAGCAATCGCGGCCGTCATACCAAACAATAGCAGTGGAATGATCTCCACACGCCATTGGTCAAACGCTCCAAACCAACAGGCGATAACCGTGATCACCACCGATGCCAGCAGCACGCTGAACTGCCAAAAATCGGAAAGCACCTTGCGACGACGATGGTAAATGTAGAAGCCGCAAAGCACATACATGGCCAGGTAAAGGCCAAACGTCGCCAGCGAGTGCTGCAAGCTCGCAGCCCAATGCATTTTGGAGCGTGACTCTTTGTATTCTTCACGCAGGATGAGAATTTCCTTCTCGTTGAGTGGCTTGCCCGCCACCGCTAACTGATCCACACCCTTGTGATATTCCCGAAACACATTGCCAACGCCATCGACCGCCTTTTTAATGGCTGCGTTAGAGTCCGCTTCATTCCAGGTGAGCGTCGTAGGCAGTCGCGTTGGGTAAAGCCAGGTGAAAACGATCTCCGAAACCACCGCGGCGGGGTCCGATGGAGAGTCTGCCGCCGGCACACGAGCTGGCATGCGAAGCCGCTCGGTTAGTCGCTGTTTAAGACGCAGGCCAATGTCCCGAATGAGCACTTCATTCACTTCGACGATTTGCGTAGGTCCATCGGTGGTCCGCCGAACGGCAATCCGCGTTTTTGATCCCGCGTGCGCCTTGTTCAAATGCGCCAGTTCAGAGGCCAAGCCCGTTTGTTCAAAGTCAGTCAGCGAATCGGTTAGCGCGGCACCAAAGTTGTCGGCGCTCATCGAGGCCGAGAAGAAGCTTTTCAGCGCCGCAAACCGTTCTTGATCTTGTGCTTCCGTCGATTCACGACCAACCAGTTGCAGCCACAAATTGCGATCCACTTTGTCAAACGAATCGGCCAAAACCACCTGCGAAACCAGGTTCAGCAAGTCCTGGCGAAGCTGGATCAGCTTGCGTGGATCATTGTCGTAAATACAAGGCACATTATCGCGGGCAGCATCCCGATTGCGCTGCGTTTGATCGATGTCCGGCAGGCTAAAGTCCGCTTTGGCAATGATGTCGCGCGGGGGAATGTATCCCGTCCGGTAAGAGAACGGCGGCGCCCAAGCACCAGTGACCAGCCACATCAGCAGGCCAGCCAGCACACACATTCCCATCCGAATCAAAACCGCAGGGCGGCGAATATCGGTAAGTAACCGCGCAAACGCTCCCGGCGCAAACGACAGCGACGACGCGCGATGCTGACGACGGCGATAAGGAACGTAAGACATAAGGTACTAACTTGTCGAAAACGACAGCACCCGGGTTGGCACCGGTTTAAGGGGACGAAAAGACTTTAAGTGGAGAGCCTGGGGCCCGCATCGCCGCGAAGCTCAACTTCGTAAGCCTCGACAATCTGCTGGACCAAGCGGTGACGAACAATGTCGGACTGATTTAGCTGTACGATTCCAATGCCACGAATGTTCTGCAACCGGCGAATCGCATCGGTAAGACCGCTCGCGCTGCGCGGGGCAAGTCAACCTGCGTCGTGTCGCCCGAAATCACAATCCGGCTTCCTTGCCCCATCCGGGTCAGGAACATCTTCATTTGCGAGACCGTCGCGTTTTGCGCTTCATCTAAAATGATAAACGCATCGTTCAGCGTTCGTCCACGCATGTACGCTGAGCGGAATCACCTCAATGACCTCTTGCTCCATGTATCGCTTCATCAGGTCGTAGTCGACCATCTCGTTGAGCGAATCGAGCAAGGGGCGCAGGTACGGATTGATTTTGGCGTTGATGTCGCCCGGCAAATAACCAAGGCTTTCCCCCGCTTCCACGGCCGGACGAACCAGCACGATCTTGCGGATGTGATGGTGCTTGAGCGCCTCCACCGCCAGGGCCGTCGCTAGGTACGTTTTGCCCGTACCTGCCGGACCAATGGCAAACGTGATTTCATGGTCGCGAATCGCCTGCACATACCGAGCTTGCCCAGCCGTCTTGGGGACAATCCGCTTGGCAACGTTGATAACGTCAATCGGCCCAGGGACAATCGCAACCTTCTTGCCCAACACCTGATCCAGCAACTCGCCAATCGCGGTCGGTTCGATCGTTCCCTGCTGTTCGACCAGATTGTTCATCAGGTCAATCACTAACTTGGCTTTGGTTACACCATCCTCCTCGCCGCTCACCCGGATCTCGCTATCACGATGCGTGATGGCAACTCCTAGAGCGTCTCGGATTTGGCGAACGTGTGCGTCCCGCGGGCCAAACAGCGCCAGGATGCGCTGTGGACTTTCCAACAAGATTTTTGTTTCAGACATTCCCATCTCGGCCTTTGCCGTACGGCCAGACCGAACCCGCGGTGCAGTAGTTGTAAGATTCAACAGGGGAATTATAGCTGATGGTCTGATGAACCCACTAGACAGGATGGTAGATTGGCAATCTAAGTGATTGGCAGGAAACAGGTTGCACTGTTTTTGGCGAATTCCGTTTTGCCAGGAATGTCGCGCTTTGACGGCACCTTCGCCTCCCTTAGGGTTAAGCCGACCCGCAAGCGACCAGTTGCGGCTGAAGCAGAATCTCGCTTTTTACGCTGCGGGCGATGAAGCATTCCTCATGGGCCTGATGGTGCATCGCGGCAAATTCTTCCTCGCTGGGAAGGTGGCTTCCCGAGACAAAGACCTGGGGCCGTAAAATGATCTGGGTGACGGCATATTTTCCGTCAGCATCTTTGGCCAGCAGCGCCTCGGCATCGTCTTCGTAGCGGTCAACCACAAAACCCTTGCTGGCAGCGAAGACCAAAAACCACAGCATGTGACAGCTAGAAACCGCCGCCGCCAACGCCTCTTCAGGATCGACCCCGGCCGGGTCGCAATAGGCCAGCGGCACAACGCCAGCGGCCGCACTTGCCGGCACCACGGCACCGCCATCAAACCGCCAGGTATGCGCCCGGCTATACTTCTTGTCCGTGAACGGAGCCTCGCCACGATCCCAGCGAACGTTGACCCGATGTTTCGACATGCGCGACCTGCTTCACTTTCCGTCAGTTGGACTTGTGGCCTATCGCTTCAAAGTACGCCGTCGCCGTCAAAAGTCCATCCCCATTCTCCTGGGTAGCGCCGATTCTTAAACCGGTGTGGCGCAGCCATCGGAGGTTTCGTAGGCCAGGATTCATCCTGGCAAAACTATCCGCGATGACTCCTCATGGACGCCCCCTCGCAACCTCCTCGCTGCCGCGCCAGCCCGTCAAACTCTAACCACGACCGACACGAAAAGCACAAACCCTAAAAGGGCCCCTACCCTGCCTTCCCTTTCGTGTCTTTCGTGCTTTTCGTGGTTCCTGCCTTTGCAGGACGACCGGCGATGACGGGCAAAAGAAGGAGCCCGAGAAGATGGTGGCCGGATAGCGCAGTCAGGGTAAACCCTGACCTTCTTGTTGAACTATCGATCCCTGTCAGTCTGTGTGGCACGTCCCTGACCAACGGGAAGGGCGTGGCAAACCGCGTAGCATTTCCCCACGCCCTTCGGCTGCGCCTCCAGGGATGTGCCACCCATTTCGCCACGCTTACTTCCATATTCACAATGACATTGAGGGGCAGATGAAGCACTACCGCTGCAACTGCATTTAAATGTCCTGCATTTTCAGAGCCGGAAGCGTCAGCGCCCGGTCATCCCCCCGAGCCATTCTCTCTCTGCCTCGCGTGACACTGTCGCACACCGTAGGGTGGGTCAAGTCGCAGACGCTGACCCACCATCGTCGCCCCGCCATCACGCGCTGATCGTCGCTTCTTGCCGAAACGATTTACTCTTCACTTCGCTGGCAGCCCATATTGTCCTGTCACCATCGCATCTGGCGCAAGCTGCTCGAATCGTTTCACTCCGTCTTGTGTTATTTGTGTGCCGATGATGTTAATCGACTTAAAACCCGTTAGCTTCATCAGGCCCGCATCCGTTACCGCACTATGCGACAAATCGACATGCCCCAAATTGGTGAACGTAGCCAGTAGCTCCATATCCTCATCACGTAGTCCCGCCATACTGATGCTCAAAGTTGTGCCCTGGTGAATAAGTGGCGCGAGACTCTTCAGTCCTTCACCTGTCAGCTTGCACTCTTCAATCTTTAAGAACTGAAGCGAGACTAGTTGCGGCAAATGCGCCAAGTCTTCGGCCGACAAAGGGCCCGTCAATGTAACCTCGTTAAGCGTGGTCAGTTTCGGCAGTGCCGCAACCGCGTCCTTCGACAACGGCGAGTCGTAAAAACGCAGCCCCCAAAGCCCGAGACGGGAAAGTGCACTGATGCCTCGGCTGGTCAAGGTATTAGGGCCATGGACAACAAGCGTTTTAAGCTTTGTACAAGTACTCAAATGCTCAAACCCGATATCCGAGTCAACTGTTACACAGATTCCCAAATGAGTTAGCTGCGGATGAGACCGCAAATGCACTAGGCCATTGCCCGTAGTGTTCGCTGAAGGCCAAACTAAGGATTCTAACTTAGGCAACTGGGCGACAACTGCCATCCCTCGGTCCGTCAGCTGCTCACTCGACACACGTAGCTTTTGAAGGTTTTTATTTCCAGCAATACCCAAGACTCCCACATCCGTAATCTGATCGGATTCGATATCAAGGTGAATGAGATTAGTGCAACCAGAAAGCCCCTTCATTCCTTCGTCGTCTAACCAATCGCCGTGTAAGGTAATCTCTTTCAACTGTGGTAAGTCTCGCAAATACGGCATGATGTCCTTACCACTTTGATTAAATAAGGACACTTTTATAGCGGTAACTGCCGGACACTCAATTTCTAATCGCTTACGCCAATGTCGCAATTCCGACATCAACGATTTATCGCTAGAGGGATCCTCTATATACTCGTTGTTAACGTTTACGTCCCCTCCTGCCTCCCGAATTGTCCGCACCGCCTCCCACTGCCGCTGCGCCCTTCGCCGCGCGTATCCCCAATAGCCCAGCACTAGCGACACCAGCAGCATCACCACCACCAGCGTCCGCAAGCTAAACTGAAACCATCGCCTCTTGGCCTGCATTTCTTTTTATCCTTCTGCCATTCGCCTCGCGTGGCCTTCACACCAATCGTGGGGTGGGTCAAGTCGCAGACGCTGACCCACCATCGCCACTCAGTTCTCAGGCGAACCATATACTTTGACATTCGGTGCAAGGCGATTGAACTCCTTCACTCCCTCGGCCGTTACCTTTGTCCCTTCGATATCTATACTCCATAGTTTTTTCATCACCGCTAACTTTATCAATCCCGCATCCGTCACCGAACTATTCGACAAATCAATGTGGACTAGCTTAACAAACAAAGCCAGTACCTCCATATCCTCATCACCTAGGTCTGACATATCTACCTTCAACAACTCTAAATTCGGCAGCAGAACCAGATTCTTAAGGACTTCGGCTGTCATCTTCCAATCGGAACTTCCCAGGCACCGTAACTTGGTCAAATTAGGCAACCCCGCAACAGCATCCTTAGACAATGGAGAAGTTTTTAACCACAAATGTTTTAGCCTTAGACAAGCAAGTGCACTGACACCTCGGCTAGTCAACGTATTGGGACCTTCAATCTCAAGGGCTTTAAGCTCTTCAAGATTCGCACAGGCACTCAAATGTTCAAACCCAGCATCGGAAGCCATTGCTCCAGAGATAGTCAAAGATTTTAGCTGCGGATGATTCCGCAAATGCATCAGGCCTTCGCCCGTGGCATTGGCCAACTTCAATTCCAAAAACACTACCTCGGGCAACTGAGCGACAACCGCCATCCCTCGGTCCGTCAGTTGCTTCCCCGATAGAGACAAGGTTTGAAGTTTCTTATTTCCAGCAATACTTAAGATTCCCGTGTCAGTAATCTGATCTGATGCTATCTCAAGATTAGTCAAGTTGGAAGAATCAAAAAGCGCTTTCATCCCTTCGTCGTCTAGCCAATCTCCGTCTAGACGGATATCTTTCAACTCGCGTAGCTGCCTCAAATGAGGCATGATTTCCTTACCACTTCCCTCGGATAAAGTTACATCCACATGGAAGGCTTCTGGACATTCAATTCCTAATCGCCTCTGCCAAGTTGGCGAATTGTTTGGATGAGGCCAATACATGTTGTCATCTCGTACGGTCCCCCCTGCCTCCCGAATCGCCCGCACCGCCTCCCACTGCCGCTGTGCCCTCCTTCGCGCATATCCCCAATAGCCAAGCACCAGCGACACCAGCAGCATCACCACCACCAGCGTCCGCAAGCTGAACTGAAACCATCGTCGCTTCGGCTGCATTGTGATTAGGTCCTATTGCGGTTCTGATCAACTTCTAATTTCCACCTGCGGACCTAGGGACCAACAACCTGAACTTGGGGAGCAAGTGCTTCAAACTTCGCCACCCCTTCTGCGGTCACTTGAGTCCTATAAAGGAAGATGGTTCGCAAGTGTTTGTTGTTCGCGATCTTTATAAGCCCCACATCTGTCACCGAGCTGCCGCTCAAATGCAGTTCCGTCAAATTGGATAAGGTACTTAGTATTGGCATGTCCTCGTCGCGCAATGGCCTCATATCGATACGCAGATTCTCCAAGCGGTTCAGGTTTGCAAGATGCTTAAGTCCTTCCCCAGTAAGTACCGACCGGCCAAGATCCAGGCGTTTTATCGCTGCAAGGTGACCGAGTATCGCTAGTTCTTCAGATGATAGCTCTGCACCTAAGGTAAGTTCCTCCAAGGCGGGAAGGTTCGTGAGTGCTTCCAGGCCATCTGTTGGAAATGATGATCCAGAAAGCTCGAGGCTCTTAAGCTTCCGTAGGCGGCTCAGAGAATATACTCCCTGAAAAGTAAGCATTCCGTTTGTTATTTTGAGCGACTCTAAATTCTCACACGTGCAAAGATGCGCAAGTCCAGTATCCGAAAAGGCGCCGCCTTTAACTACGAGCTGAACAAGACCCTGCTTATGGCGCAAGTGTGCCAGCCCAGCGTCCGTGGTTTGCCCTGCATGCCAGAAAAGCTTCTTCAGGTTGGGCAAAGTGGCGACTGTCGCTAACCCATGATCCGTAAGTCGATTACCCATCAAAAACACTTCTTGAAGTTTCGTATTTCCTGCGAAGTGCGAGACTTCATCATCCGTTATGTCGTCCGATTTCACCAAGAGGGTTTTTAAATTTGGCAATTCGGAAAGCGCTTCTAGGTCGTTGTCGAATAGTCGCACGTCCAGCAAAGCGATGTCTTCGAGTCGGCGAAGCTGGCTCAGTGAAACCGTAACGGATGGCCCAAACTTGTCTCGCTGAAATACATAGACTGCCGTGTAGGGCGGAAGATCAATCCCCAGCCACTTCTGCCACGTTGGCACTGGAAATAGAGCATCATTGAATTCCAAAACGCCTTTAATTCGTCCCCCAAACTTTCCCCCCGCTGCTTGCACCGCACGAACATTGCCCCACTGCTTTTGCGACGTCTGCCGTGCACGCGCAAAAAAGCCCAGCACCAGCGGCACCAGCAGCATCACCACCACCAGCGTCCGCAAGCTAAATTGAAACCACCGCCGCTTGGCCTGCATCTCTTTTTATCCTTCTGCTCGCTTGGCGAGGCACCTATTCTCAACTCTTCCCTGCTGGCCGTGTTCTTCCGTGTTCTTCCGTGTTCTTCCGTATTCTTCCGTATTCTTCCGTATTCTTCCGTGTACCAACCCTCCCGCCCCTACGGCCATTCCACCGTCACTTCGGCCCGCTCGGCCCGAAACTTCGCCACCCCTTCGGCCGTCACTTGACTGTTGCTCAGGTCCAAATATCGAAGGCCCGGCAGCTCCATAAAGCAGGTCATGTCTTCATCCCGCAGCAGCTTCATATCAGCCTCTAGATGCTCAAGCTCTTTCAGCTGCGTCAAATGCTTGAGCCCTTCCCCGGTCAACTTCGTACCAGGAAGCGTCAGCGATTTTAAATTCGTCATCGACCCCAGCACTGCCAAGTCCTCGGGTAGCAGTGGAGCGCTCAAATAAACGCTCTCTAGCTCTGGCAGCTTGGCCAACGATGCCACACTCTCGCGAGGAAAGGGAACTTCAAACAGCTTGAGGTACTTTAGTTTTTGCAGCTGCTCCAAAGATCGCATCGCAGGCCCCGAGAACTCGCCATACATGAACGTGAGCCTTTCCAAGTTCGTGCAGGTGCAAACCGCCTCTAGCCCTGCATCGTGAATCATGTTCCCGCGCAAATGTAGCTCCTCCAGGTTGAGCATGTTCCGCAGGCATTCCAGATCGCCATCCGTGGTCAGCTCGCTATACCAGTGCAACAGCTTGAGGTTGGGCAGATCGGCTACCACGGCTAAACTCTTTCCCGTAAGCTGATTCCCCTCGATCGCAATATCTTTTAGGCTCGTACAACGGCCAAGTGCGGCCACTCCCTCATCGGTGATGTGATCGGAATCGACCCGCAAAAATCGCAGTCGCGGAAGTTTTGCCAGCGTCGTCAAGTCTTTATCTTGGATACGCCCATCCGCTAGGCAAATCGACTCTAGCTGCGGAAGCTCCCCCAGGTTGGCAAGCGGCGCACCGGCCTCCGGTGATTTAAAGATGGTAAAGCTCTTTCGCCCCTGCGGCAGATCGATCCCCAGCCGCGTCTGCCATTGCAGAAAGGGACCTTGCTCCTGCTTGGGCTCCATCTGGTCCAACACCACTAAATCAAAAAGTCCCCCTGCCTCTTCCAGTTCGTTCACCAGCCTCCACTGCCGCTGCGACCTTGCCCGGTATCGCGCATACACCCCCAGCACCATTGGCAGCACAAGCATCACCACCAATAGGCTTCGCAAACTAAACTGAAACCAACGTCTCCTGGCCTGCATTCTTTTTTATCCTTCTGCTCACTCGGTGAGGCACCTATTCCCAACTCTGTCCTACTGGCCGTGTCCTTCCGTGTTCCTCCGTGTACAAATCCTCAGACGACTTCCAAGTTTGGACGACCTAAAAACCAAAAACCGGCCATCCCACGAGCACATCGGCCCTTTTTGCCTGGAATTTGGCCATCCCTTTGGACGTTACATTTGTTCCATACATCGAGATCTCTCGCAGGCCTTGGCATTTGGCCAATGTCAAAAACCCCGCGTCCGTCACTTGGCTATCGTGCAGGTCTAAATTTTGGAGATGAGGAAACTCCGTAAAGTAGGCCATGTCTTCATCCTTCAGCAACGTCATATCCGTCTTCAGTTGCTCAAGCTGTTTCAACTGCGTCAAATGCTTCAGCCCTTCCCCGGTCAGCTTCGTGCCATGAAGCGTCAGGTCTCGCAAATTCGTCATCGATCCCAGTACGACCAAGTCTTCCGGAAGGAGTTCAACACTCAAGTAAAGGCTCTCGAGCTGGGGCAGCTTGGCCAGCGACGCCACGCTCTCCCGAGGAAACGTCACACTCTCGTTAGGAAGAAGCGCCTCAACCAAATTGAGTTGCTTTAGTTTTTTCAACTGCTCTAAAGACCGCATGGCGTTCCCAGAAAACTCGCCCCTAGTAATCGTAAGGCGTTTCAAATTCTTGCAGGTGCAAATAACCTCTAGTCCCGCATCGCGAACCGTGTGTCCACGTAACGACAGATCTTCCAGATTTGGCTTATCGCGCAGGCAGTCCAATTCGCCATCCGTGGCCAGCTTGGTATCACAGTGCAACCCCTTCAGGTTCGGTAAACTTGCCACAATGGCGACACCTCTACCCGAAACCCGCTTCCCATAAAGTGCCACCTCTTGAAGGCTGGTACATTCTTTCAGCGAAGCAATTCCCTCATCCGTGATACGATCAGAATCGACCAGCAAGAATCGCAAGCGAGGGAGCTTGGCCAAAATCGCTAAGTCTTCGTCCTTCGTTGTTTTATCGTTCAGGCGAATCATCTCTAGCTGCGGAAACTCAGCTAAGTTGGCAAGTGGTACCGCATCATCCCCTCCCAGCGGATAGGTATAAAAGCTCTTCAGTTCCTGCGGCAAATCAATCCCTAGCCACATTTGCCACTCCAACAAGCGACCTTGTTTTTCAGCTAGTTCCCCTTGATCCGAGGGCCATACATTTACTATTCCCCCTGCCTCTTTCAGTTCGTTCACCAGCCTCCACTGCCGCTGCGACCTGGCCCGGTATCGCAAGTACACTCCCAGCACCATTGGCAGCACCAGCATCACCACCAAAAGGCTTCGCAAACTAAACTGAAGCCACATTCGCTTGGGCCGCATTGTGATTCGGTCCTTCTGTTCTCTTGGTTAACTTCGAATCCACATGTCTTCCCTACGGCCACATCACATTCACCTCTGGTCTCTTCGCCCGAAACTTCGCTATCCCTTCGGCCGTCACCTGCGTTCGGTGAAGCCAAACCTCTTTCAAGCCTTGGCATTCGGACAAAGTCCAAAGCCCCGCATCTGTCAACGGACTATCTTGTAGGTATAAACATCGGAGGCGCGGCAACTGTGTAAAGCAGGCCATATCTTCATCCCGGAGAAGCTTCATATTGGCCTCCAGGCAGACCAGCTTCTTTAGCCGCGTCAAATTCTTTAGCCCTTCCCCGGTCAACTTCGTGCCAGGAAGCGTCAGCGATTTTAAATTCGTCATCGACCCCAGCAGGGCCAAGTCTTCGGGAAGCAGTTTAACGCGCGAGGAAAGGGTCTCTAGCTGTGGCAGCTTTGTCACGCTCTCCCGAGGAAAGGAAGCTTTATATAGGTTGAGCTGCTTCAGCTTTTGCAGTTGCTCCAAAGAGCGCATCGCCGGCCCTGAGAACTCGCCATACGTAAACGAGAGTTGCTCCAAGTTCGTACAAGTGCAAACCGCCTCTAACCCTGCATCTTGAACCATGTTCAAATGCAACGACAGCTGTTCCAGATTTCGCTTGTCCCGCAAGCATTCCAAATCGTCATCCGCCGTCAGCTCGCAATGCCAGTGCAAACTCTTCAGGTTCGGCAAATTCGCTATCACGGCCAAACCCTTTCCTGTAACCTGATTCCCCCTGATTGATACATAGTGCAGGCTCGTACAACGGCCAAGCGTAGCCACTCCCTCATCGGTGATGTGCGTGGAATCGACTATTAGGAATCGCAGTCGCGGAAGTTTTGGCAGCGTCGCCAAGTCTTTATCTTGGATACGCCCATCCGCCAGGCAAATCGACTCTAGCTGGGGAAGCTCCCCCAGGTTGGCAAGCGGAGCACCGGCCTCCGGTGACTTATGGATACTAAAGCTATTCCGCCCCGGCGGCAAATCGATGCCCAGCCGCTTCTGCCACTGCAGAAAGGGGTCTTGCTCCTTTTTGTGCTGCATCTGGTTCCACACCGTCCAATCAAAAAGCCCCCCTGCCTCTTCCAGTTCGTTCACCAGCCTCCACTGCCGCTGCGACCTTGCCCGGTATCGCGCATACACCCCCATCACTACGGATATCACCAATAGCGCCACCAGCAGGCTTCGCAGACTGAACTGAAACCACCTTCGCTTGGTCTGCATTAAAAGGATTCTCTTTTCTATTCCTTCGACCGGGGAAAGTTTCACGCATGGGAACACCTGAAGCTTAGGGGATTCCCAGCGAAATCACCTTGGGAAACCGTTTCCGAATCTGGCTTGCCCCTTCTGCCGTCACTTGGCTTCCCTTCCACTGCAGCATCGCCAAGTTGGGAAGGTCGGGCAGATTCAAAAGCCCCGCGTCGGTCACTTGGCTATTGCGAAGGTCCAAGCTCTCAAGATTCGGCAGGGCATCAAAGAGTTTCATGTCCTCATCCCCTAACAGATTTAACGGCGCGTCTAAATTCTTGAGCTGCTTCATGCTTGCCAGATGTTTCAGCCCTGCGCCGGTAATTTTTGCCTTGCTCAATCGCAAAGTTTGCATCGAGGTGAGCGAGCTTAGAACGGCCAAGTCCTCCTCCGTCAGTTCCCCATCGATCCGCAGCTCTTCCAACTGGGTCAGTCCGGCAATCGCCGACAGTTCTTCACGCGGAAAGGCCACTTCGAAAAGTTCCAGGCGCTTTAACTTCTTCATGCCGGCCAAAGATCGCATCCCCTCACTGGTGATCTGGCCATAGCCAAGGTAAAGCGATTCCAAGTTTTCACAGGTACTAGCCTCGGCCAGCCCCGCATCCCACTGCGAGTTCCCTCGCAAGGACAAATTGACCAAGCTCTGCTTGTTTTTCAGCGCAGAGAAATCGGCCTGGGCCGCATACCGATTGTCCCATTCCAGCGACTGCAAATTCGCAAGCTGCGCGACGCTGGCCAGGCCTGGATCGCGAATCCCCGTCCCGCGCAGCTCCACCTTTTGAAGGTTCGCATGTTTTGCCAGGTGAGCAAGCCCCGCGTCGGTCATCCGGTCGGAATAAACTTGCAGAACTCTTAACTGCGGCAGCTTGGCCAAAACGGCCAAGTCTTCATCGGTGGCACTCCCTTGTCGCAGGCTCACTTCTTCTAGCTGCGGCAGCAGAGCCAACTTCGCAATTAGTGCTGCATCTCCGCTCGTTTGATCGAGCGAGACCTTGACCAAGTCCTGAGGAGCCGCAATTCCCAGCAGCTTCTTCCAAGCGGGCGCAGGCCCTCCCCTTTCTCCTGTCTTTCGCACATCGGGAAACGCCGGCTGAAAAATCCCCCCAAGCCCCTTTAGCTCATTGACGACGCTCCATTGCTTTTGCACATTCCAGCGTGCCACTCCATAAAAGCCCAGCACCACCAGCAACACCGCCACGACAATCAGCCCGCCCCGCAAGCCGAACGATTTTTTCCCACGCGACTCCATCAAAACCCTTTCATCACTTCTAGACCTCAAAACTCACTCTGAATCCTCTGGCACTCCGAAAATGTACATACCGGGTGTCACCTGCTGCTGAAACTTTCGAACTCCCTCTGCTGATAATTTTGAACCGCTTATCGCAACACGGCGAAGCCGTTTAAGCCCCACCAGCTTCATCAGCCCCGTGTCCGTCACCGCACTGTTTTTTAGATCTAGACTCTCGAGTTGTGAAAAAGAACTGAGTAGCTCCATATCTTCATCACCAAGACCCGCCAGGCTGATATTTAGCTGCTTCAGCTGCTTTAAATTCGAAAGGCCTCTGAGCCCTGCGCCCGTTAGCTTTGCGTCCTTAATCGAAACAATCTTCAGTGAAGTCAATGGTGCTAAGGTTGCTATGGATTCTTCATCTAGCACAGGGCCTTGCAGCCTGAGTTCTTCCAGAGTGGTAAGCGTTGAAAGCGCGGCAATGCTATCAGGCGGATAAGAACTACGGAGACTCAGTCTCTTCAATTTCTTGAGACGAGTCAAAAGGCGAAGGCCTTTTTCCGATAGGCCATCACCTTCATCAGTGGAGGTCTCAACCGTTAGGTCTACTAAGTTCTCGCAAGTACCTAGATGTTCAAGACCTTCATCAGAAATCCCATTTCCTCGCAACACGAGTTTCGTTAGCCGTAAATTGCCACGCAAATGAGAAACGCCACCGTCAGATATATGTTCCGCAGCCCATTCCAGTGACGTCAAGTTCGGTAAGCCAGCAACCGTCGCCAATCCGCGATCCGAAAGATGCGATCCACTAAAAGATAGACTTCGTAGACTCTGCTTCCCTGCGAAATGTAATATCCCCTCATCGGTGATTAATCCTGAAGTCACTTCAAGATTTTGCAATTTGGGTAACGTCGAAAGTGCTTCTAGGAATTTGTTGTCTAACCAATAAACACAGAGATTAATAGATTCCAATTGTGGGAGCTTCATCACATGATTACGGATCACCACATCATTTCGCTGTGAACTTACAATCGCCACCGTGGTGCAAGCTGGACAATCAATCCCTAGCCACCTCTGCCATGTTGGCGACATCACTGGCTTCTTTTTGAGCATCCACTCGTTACGGTTAACATCAGTCATGCTCACCGCTATCGCTTGCAATGCGTTTACCGCTTCCCACTGCTCCTGCGACTTCCGCCGCGCGGGTAAATAGAAGCCAATTACTACAGAAAAAACCAGCATCGCAATCAGCAGGCTTCGCAAGCTAAACTGAAACCATCGACGGCGGGGTTGGATGGGGGGCGTTGGGTTGGCGGTTGTCGGGGAGGAAGACATCGCGGGGAATCGCCTGGGATTTTGAGGGGGCGCGATTGGCAAAGGCGAACGCCTACCTGCCAGGAAGAGAACCGCAGACCCCATTCCAAAGCCGAATCCTACACCCATTCAGGCGACACTTCCACACATTTTTGGCCCCGTCACAAAACCAAACTACTTGCTGGGCCGTCTAAGCCTTTGTCCGCTAAGCCCTGCTTGAAAGTTTCCGTTCCCACAAACAGACGCGGGTCGATTTATGTCCTTCCTTTTCACGCATCGCAACTTGCTGGCTTGGGCCGTGCTGCTGGTACTGGCAACCGATCGTCAGGCAGTGGCCGATTCGCCCCCGCCGCCGGTTCCCCTTTCGGAAAACGAAGCGAAAGAGTTGGGCCTGAATTTTGTCACCTCGTATACCGAGGCCGAGTCAGGCTTCATCATCGCGGGTAAAAATTCTAGCGAGGTGATTCGCAACCTGAAGACATTGCACCAGCGGCCGATTGCGGAACTGGAAAAGGTGATGCGCCCCGGCGCCAGCTCTGATAGCGGTTTCTTGGGCGAGGCCGAGAGCTTGCTGGAAGTCCTTGCCGCCGACAACGACACCGTCACGCAAAAGCTCAAGCTTTCTCATGCACAGCTTGCGAAGCCGCTGCTCGTGATCGGGTACTATGCCGCACGCCACGCCAGCACGAAGCCCATCGCCGTCTCTTACGGCAAAGAAGTTTTTCAGGTGCAGTCGTCCCTTTCGCGTGGTTTTCAAGACTCCCCTTTTGAAGATGGGACCAAGACCAACGCGACGATCCTGATTACTAATCTGCGTACCGGGCAGAAGCTAAACTATTCACTGCTAGTGCCGCACATGATCGAGCGCTATGGATTTTATGAAGGGAAAGGAACGCCCTACCGCGTTGATCCGCTAAAGATCGCGCAGGTGCTTGGCCTAGCGCCCGAGGAAGCCAAACCCGCGCGCTAAGATTTGCTGCCGCCGGAAGCTTCGTCGGGCCGATACTCTAGCGTGTGCCAAGCAAAGCCGCACTTTGTACAGCGGACCAGTTTGCGCGGGTTGCCAATGGCCTTGTAGCGAATCCCGCCGATCTCCCAGATCGACTGCTCTTGGCCGCAGGTGTTGCAGCGCAGCTTCCAAGCGCGCGACTCTTTCTCCATGTCGTCCATCCAGGACTTTGGCAGCACCGCCTTCAGCACCGATTGAATCACGCCCATCGAAAGAACTCCTTAGCAAGGTATTCGCTTACGCCTTGCCATTATGGGCCGGATTCTCTTCCAACGCAAAAAATAAGGGGTTAGGCCTGGCGATTTGTCGGCCGCATCCCCTAACCACGTCCCGTGACACCTTAGGTCACGGCTTTGTAAAAAATGCGGCAACGGGCAATATAAGTCAAGACTTATATACAAATGCGTGGATAAGTCATCACGAGCGTCTAGGTGCGGACTGGCATTTCCCAGGACGCGTTTGGATGCCGTCGGTCGTCTGGTTGTACCCCTTCCCTCGTTAGCGTACGGCCAATCGCCTTCCAGGGCCCTTAAATTCGATCCCTTCTTCATCGCGACGGCCAATTTTTATCCCGCGATGGTCTGCCGCATCGGTCAGATTTTATCCTAACAACGCCAGTCGCCCCACTTCTCCCAAAATGCCGGATTGCTCCTCGGTGGCAAAGTTTTGTTTTGATACACGGAAGAACAAGCAACGGCACGGCCAGAGGGTTTTGTAGGGTGGGTCAAGCCGCAGGCGAAGACCCACCATGTTGGAATGGCCATGGCGGAATGAGCTTTGCCAGATCGCCCGCGAGAGCCGTTTTTTTGAAGCAGACCTAACAAGCCTTCGTCGCTGGTGGGTCATCGCCTGCGGCTTGACCCACCCTACGGCAGCAAGGCAGGTACACGGAGGTACACGGAAGGACACGGAATGCAGGGGAATTGCTGGGCGAACTGCATTATAATTGCACTCAAGGGAAAGGCTGACGGGATTCGACTACTGTTTGCAATTCCAAACAGCGACCTAAAGCCTGAAAGGCTAGTGCTTATGTACGGCGTATCGATTGCAACTATGCAAAGAGGTCTGCTTCTTTTGTCGTGGGCCATTTGTCTTGTTCCATTTACTGCCCATGGACAAGATGCTGAAAAGGTTTGGAATAACCAGTTGACGATCGCAGAACTTGACGTGAGCTCCATGAAAGATGGAGCTCCTATGTTGCATCGTCCTCGCGGAGAGGCGTTTGAAATAAATATCCTCTGGCTTCGACATGTGGATGATCAATATTTGCGAGACAGCAGCTGCTGGAATGTGCGAAAGCTTTCGCTTCTTGGTTCGCCATCCTGCACCGATTCGAACTTGGTCGACTTTTTGAAACGCAACTGTATTCACCCTGAGCTGGGAACACCCACACTGGAACGCCTCACGGTTGACCTAGGTGGAAATCTCACAGGCGACTTTGTCGATCAAAGTATTGACTCGCTATCAAAGCTGCATACATGCTCTTTTGGGACAAATGTGCCACCGCTGAAATCACTTGAATTGCTTGGCAGCAAGACTCCAATTACGAGGCTTTCCATGCTTCCAAATAGAGGCAAGAAGCTATCCAAAGAATATGCCAAAGCCATTGCATCAATGCCGCGACTTCGAACGCTGATCTTGCCATACTACCTTGACGTTTTTGACGGATCAACTCAGCAGGAGCAACAGGAGACGCAGATACATTTATTGACAACAGTAGCTGCCAATTGCCCGCAGCTATCGACGGTCATTTTTCCCGACATGCCGGCAGCGGAACTTGCCAAGATAAAAGGGACAGGCAATTGGGAAGAGGTTCGAATTACTTTTGCTTCTTTGGATGACCTCGCTGCCTTGAAACACTTTCCAAAGCTGAAGCACCTAGACATAGATGCCACTACCTTTCCGCCGGAGTTGCTAACTGCCGCGTTAGCCGACCATGGTGAACTCACACGTTTGGAGATTCGGCATTTTGACGCAGGAAAAATTCCGCCCTCCTTCTGGGATTCATTAAAGGGCCTCGCGCACCTGCGAGATCTGGACATTACCTACATCAAAGGACTGACCGCAGAACACTGCGACAAAATTGCCACACTTTCCCAAGTCACAAAACTGGCGTTGTATGCAGAGGAGCCTTTTGACGGCAAGGCCTTTAGTAGGGCCGTTGGAAAAATGGATCAGCTTGAAGTTTTAGCGTTTGGGTGCTCAAGCGAGGATACAACTCGACTCCTTGGAGGTTTTGATATTTCCGATATTGCGGGCCTTGTGAAGCTCCGAAGGCTTTACATTTCAGACGATGGAGTCCGCCGTAACGTACCCGACGGCGCACTACCTATGCCTGCCGATTGGGCCAAGCATCTTCAGGCAATGACGCACTTAGACTTTTTAGACCTGGATGTGTTTGATAAAGAATCGCCCAGCTTTGCGGAACTGCTAAAATCCCGCCCTTATCTCGATGAAGTCAACTTCATTGATAAGGACAAATAGTGTGGTCGCACCTTGTTAATGCCGTCACTCGCTGAACAAGGTTGTTCGAAAAGAGAACCCTCAATAGCCTTCGGCGCTGGTGGGTCATCGCCTGCGGCTTGACCCACCCTACGGCAGCAAGGCAGGATTGGTACACGGAGGAACACGGAAGGACACGGCCAGCAGGAGAATTGCTTTGCGAAGGGGACTATACTAACCCAAGATTCGACGACAGCCCGGAAAGCGGCCCCTCTTATGAACACTAAACGATTCTATCTGAGACTTGCGGCAATACTTTTTGCAGGGCTGGTGGTAACTGCGTTTGCTTATATTGGTTGGGCTAAGTGGCAGAGACACCTGTGGGAATTAAATGGTGACGAACCTCCGCTGGCGTTTTTGGAAGCTGTCAGGCCCGTTCCCAAGTTTCGAATCTTTGAAGGCTTTGATCGAGTCGTTATTTGGCCGACAGAGGAAGGTCGCGCGGAAGCGGAGCAAATCATCGAAGCCAAAAAAAGAGCGATGCAACTTTGCAAGTACCCCATTCATCCAGATCCATTCGAACTTTCCGAGGCGGATGCGAAAACCTTTCTCGAACTGGTGCTCAAACGGGGAACCTATTCCAACAATCTAAAGTATGTAAGTTATATGCCCGAGTGTGGCGGCTTCAACCCCGATGCGATTGTGGAATGGGAGGTGAACGAAAAGCACTACTACCTGCTCATTTGCCTTGGTTGTGGCGAGTTGCAAACCTACATCGAGGGAGACCGCCACAGCAGTCACAACATGATAAGTCGAAACCATGAAGCTCTCAGAAAGCTCCTGAAACCCTATTTCAAACACCATCCGCAAATCGCACTCACAAAAAAGGTGGAAGCCTCAAGCGAATAGCTCTTGAAACTCCACCTTTTGTTTTCAAAACCATGGTTCACTAGGAGCGAGGGTTATTTCACGGGGGCGCCTTCGACTGTGTGGGCCTTAAGTTTTGTAGGGTGGGTCAAGCCGCAGGCGAAGACCCACCATGTTGGAATGGCCATGGCGGAATGAGCTTTGCCAGATCGCCCGCGAGAGCGCCATTTTTTGGAGCAGGCCTAACAAGCCTTCGGCGCTGGTGGGTCATCGCCTGCGGCTTGACCCACCCTACGAATGCATTCAAACCAAGTGCGCACAAAAAAGGTGGAAGCCCCAAGCGAATAGCTCTTGAAGCTCCACCTTTTCGTTTTCAAAACCGTGTCGCTAGAAGCGAGGATTATTTCACGGGGACGACTTCGACCGTGTGGGCCTTAAGAACAAGCGCCTTGGCGACTTCGCCATCGAGCTCTGCCACGTGGGCAAGACGCTTCTTGATGAGGGCGTCACGCTTGGCTTCGAGTTCGGCTTGCGGAATGATTTCGCTGACCCAGCCCGGAGCCCCTTGCAGCACGATGCCACGGAAGATCTGATCGTGATGGAAGCGATTCTTGTTTTCAATGGCGGTCGTGATTGCCTTGACCTGGTCGGCAACGGGGCCTTCTTGCAAAGCGCCTGCAGCGAGGTTGGCACCAGCAGCAAGTTCGGCAGCGGTGTGCGTCGCGACCTTCTTGCCACCCAGACGAACTTCGTAGTTGCCAGCGGCTAGGCCGGTGACCTTCAGCGTGTACTTGTTCAGCTCTTCTAGAATTGGCGTTGAGGTGAGAATGCTCTTCGCGTCGGCAGGGAAGAACGGCAGCGACTCATCCAAGCGCGAGAAGCTAACGCCGCCATCTTTGGCAACGACGTTGTCAACCTTGCAGTTGATGGCGCTGTTTACCTTGCCACCAGTCGCGTCAATTTCTACGGCCGAGACAAGCGTAGGGAAGCTCAAGCCCTTGAGGATCGAAGCTGCCATCAGGGCTTGGCCTGGCGGGCCGGGGTGGACGGCATCGCCGCCGGTGATGCGGTCGTATTTGGGACCCTTGCTGCGAGCGGAATCCAAAACGCTCAAGTAAGGATGGAACTGATCGACGAACAGGCCGCCGTTCTTATCCGCAATGGTCTTCACCCCTTCGGAAAACTTTTCGAGCGTCTTGTTGTAAGAAACCAAAGCGGTTGGACCTTGGTCGCCATTATCGAGCGGCTGGGGCGTGACCCAAGCGGTGCGAATGTTGGCAGCCTTGGCCTGATTGGCCATCCCTTGCAGGCCATCCATATAGGGCTTGAACGTGTCTTCGCTGAAATCGCGATAGCCGCCGTCGTTCATGCCAAAGTCGACCGTCATCGCCGTGGGCTTGTAGCTTACGACATCGCGAATGAAGCGCGAGTTGCCACCCACCGAGCGATCGCCACCAATGCCGACGTTGCGGAAGGTCAGCTTCCACTTCGGAAAGCGGGTGACGGTCCACATCTCGACATAGTTGGAATAGAGGTGCTGTTCGGTGATGCTGTCGCCGATCATCACGACGACGTCGCCATCTTTGAAGAAGAAGTCGGCCGCACTGGCAACGCTTGCCGAGCAGAGGGCCAGCATGGCAACGGACCAAAGCAAAAATTTACGCATGTTGTAGGGCTCCAAGGGTCAAAAAGGTTCCACCAGACTTGCGGACTATCTTAACAGCCACGCCCGCGCCAAACAGCCAGTCGCCTAGCGTCTCTCTTGGCTTTTTCCAGCCCTCTTTTTGGGTTGGTGGACCCAACACGGCCGTTATACTGGTGGCAGCCGCAGCCTCGTCCGTTTTTCGCTCCCGATGTGCTTAGACGCAAGATGCATTCCTCTCCCCGTGTCTCACAAACCGTGTTGGTTCAACACGACCATGACAAAATTACGTGGACGATCTAGCGCGTTAGGGTTTACCATGACAACGCTATCCGGCCACCGTCTCCTTGGGCTCCTTCTTTCGCCGGTTATCGCCGGTCGTCCTGCAAAGGCAGGAACCACGAAAAGCACGAAAGACACGAAAAGGGAGGAAGGCAGAAGATTGGTACACGGAAAGACACGGAGGAACACGGCCGGCAGAGCGGTGTTTTTTTGGTTCGTGCTTTTCGTGTCTTTCGTGGTTAGCCTTTGACGGGCTGGCGCGGCAGCGATGAGGTTGCGATGGCGTCTTCCATGAAGAGGCATCGCGGATGGTTTTGCCAGGATAAATCCTGGCCTACGAAACCTCCGATGGCTGCGCCACACCGGCTGGTAGAACCGGTGCTACCCAATAAGTAAATCATCACCAACCACTAACGAGTGAAGAATCGTGGTGGTGGGGTTTCGGCAACGACCTTGGCAATGTACTCGCTGGAAAGGTCGGGCAAGGGGATGCCACTGCCGCGAAAGATCCGCATCCCTTTGCGCCGCGCATAGATCTCACGCCGAGTTCGCCCTGCAACGGCGTCTGGCCAGGGCGAATTCGATTCTTCAAAGGTGAATAGCCGCGGCATCACCTTCACGATGTATTCCCAGTAAGCGCGGTTGTCGGTCTGAATCACAAACAGGCCGCCAGGAACTAGCGACCGATAGACCAGCGATAAAAACTCTGGCGTCACAAGTCGCTTGAACGATTTGTCCAAGTCCTTGTACGGCTGCGGATGATATAGGTGAATCTCCTGCACCGTGTGGGGCTGGATGTACTGCTCCAAAAGTTCGTACGCGCCGATCACGGCCAGTCGAGCATTGTGCAGGCCGCGCTGGTTGGCTCGGCGGGTAGCGTAGCGAATCACCATCGGCAAGATGTCGATCCCGAGGTGGTTCATCTCGGGGCGCGCTAAGGCGCTGGAAAGTAGGAACCGTCCGTTGCCGCATCCAAGGTCGAGCACCAAAGGCGCGACACGTCCAAACAGTTCCTCGATCGAAAGCTCACCGTGCGGCGGCAACTTCTTGAGCGCCGTCTTGGCCCACTGGTCGCCCGGCAGGATCGTGCCAGGAATCGGCACGCCAAAATCGTGGTCGGCTCCTAGGTCGGCCGACTCATCCTCGGTAAACCGGCGTACGGGTTTGCCGGTCGGCCTGCCGCCAGCTGGCCTACCGCCGGGGCGCCCACGATGCCCACCCCTGCCTTGTCCACTTGGCTTTTTTGCCATTTTTTCCGTATCGCTTTCTACACTGCCACGAAAAACGTCGTTCTTTCGCCCTTCCCTAGGCTTCCTAATGCGAACAATCCTTCATGATTTACTTATTTGTGGGGGATGTTCGAACCAGCGAAGGGGCGTCTGCGGTAAAACAAATGTCCCGTTCGTGACCATAATACACCCAGTGGCCCGGCAAGAGGTGCTCAATCCACCGGCTTCCAAAAGTGCTTAAGCGGCTCTGCCATCCACAAAGTTCGCCAAAACGCCTTTTAACGGCAAACCATTCTTCACAAACCCTTAGCAAAAACGCTTGCAACTTGGCCCCCTCGCCGTCATCCTAATAGAGCTGTAAATTCCGGCCCTGCGTTGGATTTCCTCCAATGTCTGGGTGTCGAGGAGAGATCGAGGGAGACGGCTAGATCCCATTGTTCCGTTAGTCTGACCGATCCATGAGCGAAATTCTTTTCCAATACAAGAAAGTAGATCCCACCTCGTGGGCCTATCTTTCGTCGCTTCTCATGGTGGCGCTCTTCTTCAAGTTCAACCGCTTTTGGAGCGTTCGTAACCTCGACCTGCTGCTGCTGATCTGGCTGGCGCCGGGGCTATTGATGGTGAACTCGGGCCTGCGCCGCGTCCACCAACTGGAGCGTGAAGAAGCTGTGGCCGTCGCGGCCAGCAAACAAGAGGCCGCTGCCAAATCCGCGCTCGCCAGTTCTACAGCCGCCAGTGAGGCCGCCAAAGAAGCTTCTTCGGGCGAAGCTGCGCCCAAGCAAGATCAACCGCCGAGCGAACTGGCCGCATCCCCCGCCATTGCAACTGCCACAAAGGAAAAAGAAACCCCTGCAGGGAGCCCACTGCCGACGGCGGCCGATTTGGAATCAAACTTATCCAAGGCCAAGATCCCTGCGACCGCACGCCCTTCGGAACTAACCAAGTTCCGCGACATTGCGCTGTTTGGATTCTTGTGGCTGTTTGTGGGGCTGGGCTTTTTGCTGATCCGATTGTTGTTTGATCCGACGATGACCCGCCGTCCCTTGCTAGAGCCGAACCTCTCGCCGGGGGGACTTTTGTTTTTAGGGTTTTGGCTGTTTGCTTTCCACGTGGCCAACATCCTGCATAGCGATGTGACGGCTGACGAACGCCAAGGGGCGAAAAGCGCCGCAGCAATGGTGAGCAACCGCGCGAGTGATCTGGCCAAGTCTCGCCCCGACAATTTGCAGCGGTTTGGCCCCGGCTATTACTTCCTGCACATGCTGCCTAGCATTCCGACTTCGATCTCGCTGCCTGCCAACGATTTGGAAGAGCAAGAGCGATCGTTTGTGGTGGTTGCCAAGACGATGGCGATCCTTTCGAACTTGGCGATTGTTGTTGGGCTGATCCTGATTGGCTATTGGCACTTCGAAAACATTCGCATGGGGATTGGTACGGCCACGCTGTACCTGATGCTTCCCTATACGGCACAGCTTACTGGCTGTGTCGAGCATGCATTGCCTGCGGCACTTTTGATTTGGGCTGTCGTTTTGTATCGACGTCCGATGATGGCGGGGCTGTTCATTGGCCTAGCGATGGGAACGGTCTACTATCCCTTCTTTTTGCTTCCCTTGTGGGTCAGCTTCTACTGGCAGCGCGGCGTGATGCGGTTTGTCGGCGGCGTGGGTCTATCGCTAGTGGCGATGGCACTTTCGTTGCTGGCTGGTGCCAGCGAGAACGCGACGTTCTGGGAATTGCTGCAATCGATGTTTGGTCTTTGGCTGCCGCGTCGGGATGGGCTGCAAGGGGTTTGGAATCTCGGCTGGGACCCGATCTTCCGCTTGCCGGTTTTGGCCGCATTTGTGGCGCTAACTAGCAGCATGGCCATCTGGCCTGCTCAAAAGAATTTGGGAACGCTGCTTAGCTGCTCGGCCGCGATCATGGTCGCATCGCAGTTCTGGCATGGCAACGATGGGGGCCTTTTCATGGCTTGGTTCTTGCCACTCACGCTGCTGGCGATGTTCCGTCCTAACTTGGAAGATCGCGTCGCCCTCTCCGTGTTAGGAGAAGGCTGGTTTAGTCGCCGACGTGCGCGGCTGGTTCCGATGAACCGAGCCGCCTAGCTGCTTCGAAGCAATCTTAGTGACTGCTTTGTCCACGCAGAATGACACCGTTTGAACGTTGCTTGTCAGCCATGCGAACGGGGGGCAAATTGCGATCATCGCGATTTTGTTCACGCGCTTTGGGAGTGACCGCTACGCGCTGTGTAGGTGTTGGACGGCCAACACTCGATAGCTGAGCCAGCAAGTCGGGTGTGACGTTCTCCACCACAAATACCTTGCTCTGGGCGCTGGGATTTTTGCGCGAACGAACAACGCAGATCACCTCAGTATCTTCGAGGTCTGCTATGGCAATTTCATACGCCGCTGGTGTGACGGGTCGGCTCTCTTCCATGGTTTCGGGATCGATTTCGTCAATCTCGGGTTCAAACAGCGAGAGTGATTTGGGTTCTTCCGCTGCAAGCAGACCAGGAGCCACATTGTTGCCGCGTGGTGCAGGCTCTTGCTCATTGTCCAAAGGAGATTCTTCGGGAAGGTGTTCAGTTCCACGGGCATAGATCTGGCTATGGCCGATTTCATCCAGCTGCCAATGGACCGCGCCTAGGCCTGCGAACAGCCCTTGATGGTCGGATGGGATTGCAGCGTTGCAAACGCCGATCAAGTAACCATCCGAAAGGGAAAATAGTCCGCCGCCGCTACGGCCATCGGCAGGCTCCGACGAGACGCAGATGTGCGAAGGACGTTGAAAGCGATTGAGCGAAGTGATTTGGGCATCTTGCACGGAGGGCATCTTCCCCTTGTCGCATCCCACCGAAAACACTTGCTGCGCAACCTTCAGTTCATAGCCGGCAGGAGCAATTTGGACAGCCGTCACAGGCATTCCTGGATGCATGCTCACCAGCGCCACATCGCGCTCGAGGTCATGGGCGATCAGGGTTCCTTCGACGGGCTCTTTTCCACCAGCCCCGTACAGGTCGATAGAAATCTTTCCCGTTCCTTTGGAGGCGCGAAAGATATGGCCGCAAGTGAGAACGAGCGCTTCATTTTGCTGGGTATCGACAATCGTGCCGGTGCCGTAGCTAATTCCCTTGGGGTCTTCGATCTTCAATCGAACCGTGGCTTGCTGTGCCAGCGTGACCGGATCTTTGACAGCGACCACCGGGGTTCGCATTTGCGTGTTGCGAACCTGCGGCAGTAGTTTCACCGTACTTGTCGCTAGTGAGGTGTTCGATTTCCTAGCGGGCATCGCTAGGGGAGCTTCAGCGCGAGGCACTTGGGGCAGCCCTAACAGTTCGCGAAGCGTTTCGGCATTTGCTGCGCCGCGATGCCGGGCAACTTCTTTGCCGCCCGAGATCACGACAAACGTGGGAACGCCCGTGATTTGAAACCGCTGCGCCATCGCAGGGTCGCGATCGACATCGATCCGCTTGATCGACAGTCCTTCCGCGGTGAGTTGCTGAACGACGGGCTGCATGGCCTTGCACGGCCCGCAGTTGTCGGAGGAGAACTGCAATAACACCGTGTCGGGCGTTGTTGCACAAAGAACAGTCCACAACAGAAGCGTTTCGATGGTCGCCATGCCGATCCCTCCTTGGATTGGGCTTGCACGCTTATTCAGCGTTTTGCCAGGGGCGCTTGCCGCCTTTTGGCTATGTGGGAAATTCCTCGTGAAGCCGCAAAACTGCAATCCTTGCAGAATTCGCACGGGTTGGCCTCCCAAGGGATTCGAAGTGTGTGCCACATGCGAAAAACTTACAAGAGCAGTTCACGCTGACCACTTGGCCGGATTCCCGCACGCTGGCTGGATTCCCAAAACGGGCACCTTGCGCCAGCATTGCCAGCAGACAAGTTGGCCCAAACAAGGTTCAAACGCGTTCGCATTGACCGAATTGGAACGCATGCGCATAATCCCGCGCGTTGGGGGCGTAACGAACCTTTTCCTTCGACCTTTGCAAGCAGCTTTTTCGTATGCAGCTGAACCTGTGCTCGCACTTCGACCTCGCCTGGTCTATGGACCATGAGGAGTTGCTGCGCGCTGGGGAGACGCCACCCGAACCAGCGCCAAAAGGTCCCAAAGATTCACTGTGGCGTGGCTGGTTCATTCCAGTGCTGTTGGTTTTGGCCTTCATGCTGCCGATCCGACTACTCGGCCAAGGCAGCGGAACTTCGCGCGGACCTAACCCGCTTCGATCGGTATCGACACAGCGCGCGGCTCGTCCGGTTTCGCCAGTGATGCCGGTTGCCAACGCCAAGCCTGCCAGCCATTTGCAATTGCAGGCCGCAGCGCCAGAAGTACTGCCTGATGATGGCCAGCCGATCCGCGTCAATCCTTCGACGACCCTTTCTGTCGACAAAGTTCCAATGCCGGCGGAAGAGCCGATGCCTAGCGACCTGGAAGTAGCACCGCAGGCGGAGACTCCTCCGGGGACGCTTCCGTTGTCGGAAAAATATTTGTCTCCTTCCGGCCGTCCTGCTCCCAAGCCGCAAGGAATCATGGGGAATGATATGCTCGCCCCGGTGGAAGGTCCGCAGGGATGGGAAACCGAAGGGGGATACTATCCCGCGCCGATGTTGCGACGTCACGCTTGGGGCTCACGCATTCCTGCGCCGGGAGCCCATTCAGGACGCCACGACCCCAATCGCCACCTGGGCCTGGGAGATCCTTTGGAAGGGACAAGCTGGCTTAACCGCCCGATTTCGGCCGGCGTCTTTGCCGGTGGCATCTTCAACAGCAACCTGATCAATGGTCATGTTCTGCAGAACAATGCCAGCCTGATTGGGTTTCGCGTCGGCTGGGACTTTGATCACTACTGGGGGACCGAGTTCCGCTACGGCTTTGCCAATCCCAACACCACCGATATTAATCATGTCTCGCTTGGAGACTCCAACAACTACATGGCCGACGTCTCGCTGCTGTACTATCCGCTGGGGGACACTCGCTGGCGTCCGTACGGCCTGTTTGGCCTTGGCCAAACGCGGTTCTCGTTTAAAGATGAGTTTGGCGGCGATGTGGACAACACGCTGTTTGGAATGCCCGTCGGGTTTGGCATGAAGTACTTTGCCACGCCGAGCTTGTCCGGCCGAGTCGAGTTCCTCGACAACGTCGCCTTTGGCAGCGGCAACATTGCGACCCAGAATAATTTCAGCATCACGATGGGGCTGGAATATCGCTTCGGCGGCAAACGCCCCATGTTCTATCCTTGGCACGGCGCAATGAGCCACTAAGTGCAGCCAGCTGGGTAGCCCAGGTTCTTGAACCTGGGCCGCGTTAGCGGTGGGAGGTCAGGGCCCGAAGCTTCTTTCGCACTGCGACCACGCCCTTCGGCTTCGCCTCCAGTGCGTGCCACCCGGTTGACCCGTGAAGGCTTGTGCCAAATGGGCAGTGATTGAGCAGCAACGCGGATGATACCGTCCGGATAAATCCGGACCTACCCGGTGCCGCGATGCCACTACAACTTTTGCGTGACATTAGCTAAGCCAGTTCTTACAATGCGAGGGCTTGTCTAACGGCCTTCGCAGATCTTCTCTGGTGGAGCAAAGTATTATGTCGAATCGGCTTTTGTGCTTGTTTGCCTTGCTGCTGCTTGCCTTCCTTGCGACAAGTCAAACGGCTTCGCATAGTGCACCTGTTCCTACCTACTTTGTCAATGAGCAAAAGACTCCACGTCCAAACGATCCAGACGCGGCCCACAAAGAGGAATATCGCTTTTACAGCATTGATCAAGAATCCAGCGAACGTGGTCCCGCTGGGATGTTTAGACATCAGAAACCATTGCCTGAAGTCTTCTCCGATGAAAAGGTCATCGCACTCACCACCGCTGCCATGAACGGGGACACTGCGGAAATTGATCGACTTGTGAAAGAAGGGGTTGACGTCAATACAATCGGAAAGGAAGGAGTGACTCCCTTGCTTTACACGCAGTGGTCAAACAATTTTAGGGGCTTCCTTCGACTGCTAGAGCATAAAGCAGACCCCAACCATTGCTGGGATAATGCGAAGTGTGCGGTTCACTGTGCAGCAAGACACGAAGATTCGATTTGGCTGGTGGCAGTGCTTCGTCATGGTGGTAACCCAAATGCCAAAGGGATTCTTCGTCTTTCAAAGCCTGTTGGTCGGCTCAGCAAAATGGCGAGAACCAACGCCGCTAGAGAGCCTTCCTGGCAGCCGTTATCCTTACCACCCGTCACAGTGTACCAACGCAGCCCTTTTAATTGCCGCAGGTGCCGATCTTGAAGCCAAGGATGCGGACGGCATGCGTCCTTTTGAAAGCCATGTCAGGCATGGCACCGGCGCAACTGCCTATTTAATGTTGGTGTCAGGAACTTCTTTGGAAGGTGAAGGGAGAGTGAGTGCCCAGAATGCGGTGAAGTTGCACCGACTTAAATATCCAGACATGTCGAAATATCAAAAAGAGGAACAATACTTCCATGAAAAGATTCGGCAGTTCCTTGAGGAGCGTGGAATCGATACAACGCCCGACCCGGTGTAAGCGCGGACGTCAACGTCACGTCAGGCGCCACGGAATTCTCGTAGGCGGTTTGAAACGGTGCACGCCGTTTCAAACACCGGACCGCCCTCGATGCCCCAATGGTCCAATCCGCGCCCAATGCTTAATTCCGGTAGCACGTCATCCTGACGTACGCTATCGCGAATATTTTGCAAAAGCGACAGGATTGCGGCTTGGCTTTGCGCCGTCCAGCCGTTCGCCAATTCTTCAGACGATAACGGCACTTCCAACGTCGCAATCAGTCCGTCGAGTTCGTTGAGAAGCTGGGTTTTCATGGTTAGCAACCTGTCCCTTTGCCGAATCGGAATACATTTCGATCAATAATCAATGTCTGCCGAACGCCGATGCCTCCATGGCGAACGGTCGCGCGATCAAGATCCGGTGGTACCCCGTAGGTCAGGATTTATCCTGACAATCTGAAACGTCCGACGCAAGCCATCGGTGGTTGGGCGAAGACTGGTACGCCTTGTTTGCAACGGCGCTATTCGGTGCAGGTATCGCCAAAATGTTGGCGATTGTGGAGCAACGCGGATGATACCGTCCGGATAAATCCGGACCTACTTGGCTGGTTCGTGGTGAATCTCTTCCGCCTCGTTTTGAAGCGTGACCTCCCATGGCCTGACGACCACGCCGGATCAAGATCCGGTGCTACCCGCTTGTCAACGCTTTGCGAGCTCGACCAGAGGCTGTAAGAATGGAAACCGCATGGGACGCGGCAAGATGCACGCGTCTACTTGGAAGAAGCAATTGGATACCGTCCGGATAAATCCGAACCTACCCGATGTCGCGCAGGATCTCTTCGGCTGCATTGCGTCCGCAGGCACCCATCACGCCGCCGCCGGGATGGCTGGCAGCGCCGCACAGGTACAGACCCTTCACCGGCGTGCGATGATCTGACCAGCCAGCAACCGGGCGAAGCGAGAAGAGCTGGTTCGGCGTCATCGCCCCTTGCATGATGTTGCCCCCGGTTAAGCCGAACGTCCGTTCCAAATCGAGCGGGCTGAGAACCTGCCGATGCAGGATCGAGCCCGGCACATTGGGGGCGTAGCGGGCGATTAGCTCGACACAGCGGTCGGCAAAGTCTTCCTTCACATCGTCCCAGTGCTTGCCGTCCGCCAACTTGTACGGGGCGTACTGCACAAAGATGTTCATCACATGCTTCCCCTCCGGGGCCAGCGTGTTATCAACGCTGCTAGGAAGGGTGATCTCCAAGATCGGCTGCGTGCTGGGCCAGCCGTACTTGGCATCGTCAAACGCCCGTTCAATGGTGTCTAGCGTGGGGCAAAGGTGGATCGTGCCGCGATGGTGCGGCGCAGGGGCCGTCCCTGGCAGGCAAGTAAAGCTTGGCAGCTCTGACAGGGCCAAGTTGATCTTCATCGAGGCGCTGCTATAGTCGATCCGCTTCACCTGCGAAAGGAACTCGGCCGGCAATTCGGTAGGCTCTAAAAATCGCTCGAAGGTGAGGTTCGCATCCACGCTGGAAGCGACCAGGGGGGCTTCAAGTACGGTGTCATCTTCCAATGCAACGCCGGCGACCTTGCCATGCTGCACCAAGATCCGCTTTACCGGAGCGTCGCGGCGAATATCGACATGCAGATCCTCTAGCGCTCGCTCTAGGGCGTTGGCCAATCCTCCCATGCCCCCTTGGACATAGCCCCACACGCCCCGCGCTCCGCCTGCCTCTCCCATCACATGGTGCAGCAGCACATAAGCGGTGCCTGGATACGAAGGCGAAGCAAACGAACCGATCACACTGTCGGTGGCGAGTGTTGCACGCAGCACTTCGGACTCAAACCAGCGCTCCAAGAAGGGCCTGGCAGCCCCGGTCAAAAGCTCGATCCCCTCGGGGATGTCGTTTCCGAGTTCGCCCAGGCGGTTGTACAGGCTCAGCAGCTTGCCGCCGTCGCGCAGCTTCTTTCCCATCCCGACGCTGCGCCACGATTGGGGCAGCGGAAGGGGATCAGGTGCAGAGCCAGCCAGCGTGGGCTCTAGTGTGGCTGCCACTCGTTCCAGCAGGCGGTTATAGCGTGGATAGTTTTCGGCGTCGCGCTCACTAAACTTGGCAATCTCGCGGCAGCTGGCCCGCTCATTGGCGGAAAGGAGCAGCGAGCGACCGTCTAGCATCGGCGTAAAGCTCGAAGGGTCACGCGGCAAAATGTTTAGGCCGTACTGACGCAGGCGCAGGTCTCGAATGATCTCCGGCCGTAGCAGGCTGATCACGTAAGCGGCCGTGCTGATCTTGTAGCCTTCCCACGGGCTTTCCGTCGTCGCACAGCCCCCCAGAACGCCGCGTCGCTCGACGACACAGACCGATTTGCCGGCCCGGGCCAGATAGGCGGCCGTGATCAAGCCATTGTGCCCGCCACCAATGATGATTGCGTCAAAAGTTCGCTTACGAGTGGCCGTTGAACTGCCCATGGTCGCCCATCCTTCTAAAGAAATCCGAACAGGGCGATTGTAGTTCGATTTCGGCTCGCTCGAAAGGGAGAGGAAATGCCCTCAGCCCTTAGGCGGGGTTGCGGCCGTCATTCGCCGGGGCGACTGAACCATTCGTTGCCGCTGGTTCCGGCTTGGGAAGCGAAGCACCCTCCATAGCGAGGGCAGCCTCAACCTCTTTCAGTGTTGGAGCGGCAATCCAGTCGGCAAGGCGACGCAAGACCCAAGGCCCCAGAGCCACGCCGATACTTGAAATCAACAAGATATAGAACGGCAACAGCGTGGTCCCCGATACGGTCGCCAGCAGCAGTTCGGCGTTGTCCGATTCCTGAAACCAATAGACCCAGGCACTAGGCACCAGCATCAGTCCCGCCAGCACGATCACCGTGCAGGGCAATAGCACCACCACAAACAGGCCGCGCCGCGTCGGCTCTCGAATGCCTGCCCGCGATAGCAGTGAGATACCCGCCAGCCAAATCGTTACGCCTGCCACCAAGAAGTACACCACCAGTTGTGGAAAAAACGCCCGCGTCCCTCGCTCATTGAACCGCAAGGCATAGCCCAGCGCGACTTGCAGCATCACCAGAAGCGAGACAAAGTCAAAGATCGAAAACTGCGCCGGGATCGAAACCTTGTCGGTGGCATCTTTGATCGGCCTGAGAATGAACTTTCCAACAAGCCCCAACAGCTTGGTCAGTCCCCAGATCCCTAGGGGGACCAAGATGATCGCGAGCAACGTCAGGCCGATGTGCGTCATCGTTCCTAGACGGAGTAAAAAAAGCATGTCAAAACTCGCAAGTGGAGAGTGCCCGAAGCAACCTTTGCGGATACCTCGATTATAAACGTGCGCGAATCGCCGCGAATAGCTCTCGCAGGTTTCGGGGATTCTGGCCAAGGTCCCCCTTACCTACACGGGACCGGCTCTCGGCGGAAATGATCGTTTTTCCCTCTTCCCCGGTTGTCAGTTTCACATGAACATCATCTTTGAACCGCATCAGCTTCGTCGAGCGGACCAAGTGTAACTCCGTAACGCCCATCTTGGCCGCACCGCTTCCCCCCTGCTCTTCGATGAACTGCCAGTTCTTCAGAGAGGCGGCCGCTTCTTTTACCGTCGCCACCAGTTCGGCCCGTGGCTTGTCGCTTTCGATGTTCTGCAGTCTTTGGTCGGGGCTATTGTCCGAAGTGCTGGCCCAGTTGATGGAAAGGTCACGATTCCAGTCCTCTACCTGAGAAAGCAAAATCGCCAGCGCTGCCAGCACTACCACCAACAAACTTCCCCCCAGGAAATAGATTAAAATCATCATGGTGGATTTGGGCCTGCGTCCAGGCTTGGAATGGGTGGAGTCAGCTGGTGGAATTGTCATCGAACGATGTTGCCCCAGAAAGGGTGTGACCATCAGGCATCTTCCATCCTAGCATGGATGGCAAGTCCATTTCATCCAGTGGCCACTTCACCAGGGGAAGACCGTCGGCAGTTGCGCCCGTTTGGCGGCCGGTTAGAATAGTAGGGAACATGTCACTTTTTGAACAAGCCGAAAAGAATAACCTCCGCAAGGCGCAGCCCCTGGCAGCGCGGATGCGGCCGGTCAACCTCAAGGAATTCACCGGCCAACAGCACTTTTTGGGCGAAGGAAAGCTGCTCCGCCGTTTGCTAGCCGCAGATCGCTTAGGCTCCGTGATTTTCTACGGTCCACCGGGAAGTGGTAAAACCACCCTGGCCCGCCTACTGGCCACCGAAAGCCGCAAGGTCTTCCAGCAAATCTCGGCCGTCACCAGCGGTGTCAAAGACCTGCGCGAAGTTCTCGACAAAGCCCGCGACAACCTGGTGACCGGCGGCCCCCGCACGCTGCTCTTTGTTGACGAAATTCACCGCTTCAACAAGAGCCAGCAAGATGCCCTCCTTCCCGATGTGGAAGAAGGGGTCGTTACGCTGGTAGGTGCCACCACCAGCAACCCCTTTTTTGCCGTTAACAGCGCCCTCGTCAGCCGCAGTCAGATCTTCCAGTTTGAACCTCTCTCGGTTGACGACATCAAGCAACTGTTGCGCCGCGCCTTGGCCGACCGCACTCGCGGCCTTGGCAACTTTGAAGTTCAGGCCGATGAAGACGCGCTCGAATTCCTGGCCCAAGTGAGCGATGGCGATGCCCGCCGCGCTTTGACCGCGCTCGAAATCGGTGTTCTCAGCTGCAACGAAAAGCCGATCCACTTAACGAAGGAACTTGCGGCGGAGTCGGTGCAGCGCAAGGCGATTTCGTACGATCCCACCGGCGACGACCATTACGATACTGCCAGCGCCCTCATCAAAAGCATTCGCGGCAGCGATCCTGATGCTGGTCTGTACTGGCTTGCCAAGATGCTAGAAGCCGGCGAAGACTTGCGATTCATCTGCCGCCGTCTGGTCATCCTCGCCAGCGAAGACGTAGGCAATGCCGATCCCCATGCGCTTCCACTGGCAGTTGCTGCGATGCAGGCGGTGGAGTTTATCGGCCTTCCCGAAGCGCAGCTCACCCTCTCTCAAACCGTGGCGTATCTGGCCTGCGCGCCGAAGTCCAACGCAGCGACGACCGCCATTTCGGAAGCGCGGCAAGATATCCGCCAGGGGCAGCTCATTCCGGTTCCGCGTGCCTTGCGCGATAAGCACTACTCGGGTGCCGAAGAGCTCGGCCATGGCCAAGGCTACAAGTACGCGCACAACCATCCCGGTGGAATTGCCGCGCAAGACTATTTGGGCGTCGATCGTCAGTACTACAAACCGACCGATCGTGGATTTGAACGCGAGCTATCCGAGCGCTTGAAAGTCATTCGCGCTCGTTTGAAAGGGAACTCGGCCGAGTAGTCGCTTTGTACAATGGTCTTCTGTGTGGCCAGTGTGCCCCAAAGGCTCGGATCGAATACGTAAATCGACAAGTAGGTCAGGGTTCACCCTGACAACGCTATCCGGCTACCATCTTCTTGTGCTCCTTCTTTTGCCAATCATCGCCGTTCGTCCTGCAAAGGCAGGAACCACGAAAAGCACGAAAGACACGAAAAGGGAAGAATGCAGAGGTTGGTACACGGAGGAACACGGAAGGACACGGCCAGCAGAGTAGCTGTGTTTTTATTGTTCGTGCTTTTCGTGTCTTTCGTGGTTAGCTGCTGCCATGTCGATGTTTTGTAGCTTGGGCCGGTTGCTTACACTCGCCTTGTCTTTCCTCGGTGATCTCTGTGTCCTCTGTGTCCTCTGTGGCAAAACTGTATTTGCACGAAGCAAAGCAGACGCTGGAACTGCAAAGGCAGTAACCACGAAAAGCACGAAAGACACGAAAAGGAAAGAATGCAGAGGCTGGTACACGGAGGAACACGGAAGGACACGGCCAGCAATGAGAAGCACAAGCCGTTGTAAGAGACCTCCCATGGCTTCGCCACACCGGTTCAAGAACCGGTGCTACCCGCTTGAAAGGGAGACTCGGCAGATTAGCTACCCGGAACTAGTGCCCGTGTGAGCCGTGGCCGTGGGCATCGGGGCCATGCGAACCATCAGGCTTCGCGCCATGATGGTCTGGTTCGCCATGGGCTGCACCCACAGCTGGCGCATCATGTCCGTGGCCATGTGCATCAGGGGCTGATCCCAGTCCCTTGCCACGAAGTAGCGCTACAACGCCGGTCACCGAAGCGTAAGGACGTATCTTGTCCCAGTCGATGCGTGGACCATGCCCCATCGCAATGGCGATTCCAAAGCCCAACATCAAATTGCCACCCGTCACTGCCAGCAGTAGTAATAACATCGAAGTTCTCCTCGCTAGGCACTCTTGGCCCGTGCGCCGCCTCATCGTTGTTGCTCTAAAGAAAGCCTAGGTCTCAATTACCAGGAAAAAACCTTGAACCCTTGCTTCCCGAGAATCTATAGCCGGCCGATTGCCGTTTATGACGCTTGCACCGGCTGCCATGCCCGCTCGCTCTCCCTGCCCCGACCCAGAAACGCCTCTCCCAGCCCCGAATTGCCGCAATTGGCGTAGTTTTGGCGAACTAGGCAGGAGCCTTGTACCTGCTGGCACCAGCGGAATTGACCTTCCGTCCGGGTGCCCCCCTCTTTAAGCTTCGCACCGTGCCAAATAAGGGGTTTCGTGCTTGGGGGTTGGCTTTGCTATGGGTCGCAAATTCTCTGACGCTTCGACAAATCGCGTCCAGACAATATTCCTGGCCGCACTCATCTTGCTGTGCGCAGGGGCAGAGTCTGTCCATGCGCAGCCGATGCCTCCTGTCGCCGCGCAGCCGGCCGAAGAGTCCTTTACTCCTTCGGAGGACTCGCAAACGCTCATCACCGACATTGTGCGCGACAACATTCCACACGAGTATGAAAAGTCCAAGCACTGGGGAAACACCAAAGAGGTCTTTGCCGGCTGGCATGTAGAGCGTGAAGGTTTCAAGATCGAAACCCGCCGCCGCTTCAAGCAAGTGAACGATGGCACTTGGCAGCGTTACAAGATCAGCCTGATCGATCCCAACCAGCACTTCGACGTCCGCGTCGAGAAGATCCAAGAGCTCGGCAACAATCAAATTGCCATGACCATCTTGGTGACCGCCAAGTTAGAAGCGGTCGGGCGCAGCACGCACTACGAAAGCGGCGTGCAGATGTATAGCGTCGGCGCAGAGATTGATATCGATGTCCGCCTGCGAGCTGATGTCATCCTCACGCTCGGCCTGATTCCCACCACGTTCCCGCCGATGATTACGGCCAAGCCCGAGATCAAGACGGCCGATCTGGAACTAACGCGGTTCAAGATCCGCAAGGTCGGCGCTCGAAGGCCCCGTCATCCGTTCTCTTAGTAGCACCGTACGTGAGATTGTCGAAGACAAGCTGGCCGACAATCGCCAAAACCTGATCGACAAGCTCAACAAGTCGATCACCAAGAAGCAAGACAAGCTTCGCTTCTCGCTACAGGACTTCCTCAACACCAAATGGGGCAAAAGCTTTTGGCAACCCGTCGCCGCCGCGCAAGAAGACCGCACGGCCGTCCGGCCCGCCCCCATTGCTCCTCCTCCTGCCCCCACAATCCCGTAGCACTGTAACTTCCGCCACGCTGAAAAGTAGACGCGGCATCTTGCCGCGTCCCATGCGCTTTCCATTCTTACAGCCCCCGGCCGGGCTCGCGATGCGTCGACAATCGGGTAACACCGGTTTTTGAACCGGTTTGGCGAAGCCATGGGAGGTCTCTTGCACCAGCTTGCCCTTCATTTCGGCTGGCCCCTGCTGCAGTTAACCACGAAAGACACAAACAACCCAAACACACCTACTCTGCTGGCCGTGTACCTCCGTGTACCAATTCCTGCCCTCTTCCTTTTCGTGTCTTTCGTGCTTTTCGTGGTTAAATTCTTCCTCCTACAGACTACTCTCCATCCCGCATCGCCTTCTCTACCTCTTCCCCAATCTCCTGTCGCATCAAAAAGTTTTCATTCCAATTCGCCGCAGGTGCCGCACCAAGATACAGCGTCATTTTCTCTCCGCGATTTAGTAGGAACGGCGTCACATGCCCGTGCGGAGCCGATCTTGCTTCCTTCGCCACCAGCAATTCGCGATATTTCCATTTCAGTCCGTCGCGACTAATCGCCACGTGCGTTCCTGCATGCGATTCAAACAGCATCAGATATGCATCCTTCACTCGGCAGACATGCACGCCCCCTGCATCGTGATCAAACACATAGTCATCCTGCCGCCTCCAAGTGATTCCATCTTCCGACTCCGCATAGCCCACATAGCGCCGCGACTTGGCCGACTTGGGAGCCTTCAAATCGGGAGCACCCAGCGGCAAATCCGACCGGCCATCAAACCACATCCGAAACTTCTTCCCATCATGCAGCACGCTCGGCCTTCCCACTAGCCAGGAGTCCCACGCCGGCGCAGGTCGTGCCGCAAGCACCGTTCCATGGTCTTTCCACTTCCGTCCATCGTCCGACGTCGCCAGTCCAATCGTGTCGGTCACTCCCACATCAGCCCGCGTATAAAACAGATAGAACTTCCCTCGAACAATCACCACCGAGGGATCATTCACATGGTTCACCCCCGCCGCTTCAAACACCACACCTTCCCGCTTCCAGCTTTTCTGATCGTCGCGTGAGATCGCCAAATGGATTCGGTCGTGCCCATCTTTCCCTTGGCCGCCGTAGTACATCCACAAAGCGCCATCGTGCTCCACAATGTCGGCCGCATAGACATTCCCCTTCCCATGCGGTGCAAGCTCACTCACTTCTTTGCCGCGCAGCACCACCTCCGGCTCAGCAGCCAAAGCCCAGCCCGCCACTCCCAGCCAAACCATCAAACCCCACCACTTCACCATCCGCATCTCCACATTTCGTAGGTCTATCTCGTAGGTCATGGCCGTAAGGCCTGACAAGAGTTGACTCGCCATCTCACGATTGGGTATTCACAACTCCCGATTATCTTACGCCTTTTCAGAGCCGGAAGCGTAAGCGCCCGGTCACTCCCCCCGTCTAACTTCAACACGGCAAAACCTGACCACGAAACGCACCTTCCTCACACCACTCCGCACTCCCCCTTCGGTGTCTTCTGAATACTGTGGTTAAACTCTCTCAATCCTTCGCTCATAACCAAAAAACCACAGAACCATCCATGCTGCCGCAGCGCTAGCTAGAGAAGCTGGCACAATTTCGTCGAATGGAATTGCCTCGTCTTTATTCATAAGCACTCCTAGGCCTGTCGTGCAAATTGCCGTCAACATACTGCCTAGTGTTGATCCGAGTAGATGTCGCTTTTGCACAAAAGACATCAAAGGCAGGCAGAAAAGTCCGGTGTAAAAGCCAATCATGCCACCGATAATTGCATATATCCAGAGATCGTCAATGTTGGCAGTAGTGTGTGTTGTAGCTTTTTCAGGAAGTGGAGTCAGAATATTGGTCCCTACAATGATCAATAGCTGCGTGAGTGCGAATGCAACGCCCCCACTGAGGATCGCAAGTGGCATCGCTAAGATGCACCATTCTTCAATGGTGGTCGCATGCTTTGTAGAGCCGTCTTCGGCGAGGGGCACTTTCGGATCGGTAGAGGTTGGCGGTTCGTAGGGGTTCAGCTTCATGGCTACGCCAACTCCATAAGGAAGAAAGCGGGCATCGTACCACACCTAGCAGCCTGTTGTCATTTGCGGGTACACCTCTCCAGAGTCGGAAGCGTAAGCGACCGGTCACTCCCCCCGTCTAACTTCAACACGGCAAAATCTAACCACGAAAGACACCTGCTCTGCCGACCATGTCCTTCCGTGTTCCTCCGTGGACTAACCCTTGCCCTCTTCCCTTTTCGTGCCTTTCGTGCTTTTCGTGGTTCTTGTCTTTGCAGGACGACCGGCGATGCCAAGCGAGAGTAGGAGTCCAAGAAGATGGTGGCCCGATAACGTTGTCAGGGTGAACGCTGACCTACTTGTCCTTCCGTGGTTAAACGTTCCCCATTCATGCCGCTGATCATCTCAAAGCTGGGATTAGCAACACCACAGCCAACGCATACGCCACAAGTTCAAGCGCCAGCCCAGAAATCCCCGCCAGAAATAACATCGCACCTTGCTTGGGAAAAATCAGGGGGGCCAAAGAAGTTAGCAGAAAAGCCAGAAGCAGCAGGGAAAGCACCCCTGCCTCATTCACGACCTCCGTTGTCGCCACCCACGGAATTGCAAAACAGCAAATCGGCAACAGCCACGCGATCGCCAAAAACAACATCGCCGTTGTCATGCCGCTCTGCTGGTTCGGCATCGCCGGTACAGGGCGACTCGGCTCATAAGGGTTGGCTTCCATCGCCGTCGCTCGTTTAGAAAAGCGGTTTAATCAGCCACAGCGCAATCACTCCGCGCCGTCCAAGCAATCGTCCGTATCCAATTCGACCACACCAAGAATCGAATCGCCTTCAAATCAAATCCATGCTCTAGTCGGTGATGCATCGGCACCTGCAAGAACGCCGTCGAAAGCCAGATCACAAAGATCAGCCCTACGCCCCACCACAAAAGCGCAATCGGCAAGCTGCCGTCGAACTGCCGTAGCAGCCACACTGCCGACAGCGACTCCAAAAGCATCGGCGGCCCCACCACCAGCGTCGTCCACTTTTGATGCAGCTTCGAATACTGCACAAAGCCCGCTTCACCCACTTGGGCCAGCAGTGGATAGTGCACGACTTGGACAAACCAAATCAGTCCCACCATCATCAGTGTGGCAAACGCGTGCACAAACAGCAGGACATCACTCGGAACCTCAAGCATGGCCCACAACCCTTCATGATGCGCAAACCCGGTCACTTACTTCTTTGGCACTTTGCAAGCGGCCCCGTCAGCACTGCATCGTCCCGTAAACCGCAAGCGATTTTTGGCAAACGCCCAGTAACCCACATCCAGAAGTTGTGAAATCAGCGGCAAACGCGTCATCGCCGTCAGCCAACCAAAACCAACGGCCGCATACAACCGGCGAAAGACCTCCACCCCCAAGATCCACGTTCCGTCTGGCAAACGCCCATGGATCTGCGCCATCAGTTGCTCGTACGTTTTTCCGAGGGCCACCGCATCAAAATCAGGGGCCGCAATATCCGTGAAGCGAATCTTGTGCTGCTTGTCTTTCCGCTTGAGCATCGCAATCTCGCGCATGCACAAAGGACAGTCGCCGTCGTAAAATACTTCAACGTCATACGGCCCCTGGGCAGGGACCGCATCAGGCACTTGCGTGCGATCGTGGGTAACGGTGGCGGTCATGATCAGACCAAGCTTTCCAGAAAGGACAAAATCCCCATCGCGACTAGCTCTGACCGATGGAACTTACGTGTCACTATAGCTTTAACCGCGGTTCTGGCAGGCTCTTCACCCGGAAAAGCCTGCCGATTGCTTCTTCCTAACCACTTGCAGCAGCAGAGTTTGCGTTATTCCTTTGCCAAAATCTGCCGCACCGCCCGCAAGTGCGGCTGTACTAGCTGGCCCCGCCGACTCCCCTCCAGCATCGCTTCCACAACATCCGCATACCGTCGCAGGGCCGCATGCGTCGTTACGGCCGCCCCCGAACCGTCGCCGCATCCTCGCTGCAACATCAGCTCCGAGATCTTGTCGATCGCTTCGGTGTGTCGCTCTTGCAATGCTAAGATCTGCTCGCCATGCTGCTTCACCGTCTCCAAAAAGTCGAGGTGTGCCGCCACAAGTCGTGGTCCTTGCGTCGCCATGGCATACAGCAGCACCAGCATGAACACCGCCGGTATCCCCAGGTTGCCAATCAGCCGCTCATAGTCCACTTCCGCAAGTAACATCATCCCGTTCATCGCTCCTCCTCCGTTCCGGATTTCCGAATCTGCCGGTGGCGGTTCATCACGGCCGTCAGCTCTCCCATCGAAACCACCCCCACCCGCCGCCAAACCTCTTTCCCATCGCACAGCACGATGCTCGTTGGAAATACTCTCGCTTGATATCTTGTGTGTATCGCTTCCTCACGACTCACATCCACCACGCGCACTTCCGCTTGCAAATTCTCTCCCACTTTCCATCCCAGCGGCACGAGCTCCGCTCGAATATTCCGCTTCAGCACTTCGCACGGACCACATCCCGGCAAGCACAGCACCACACACTGCACGCAAGGTTTCGCCGGCTCTTTCACCTTCGTCTCTTCGGCAGAAACTTGCTCTTCCTCGGCGTACCAATCCTTAGGAACAACTCCCACCAACAAAACCAACATCATTAGCGCTTTCATGCGTACACACTCGCTTTCTGCCAATCCACTCGTCGCACCGTCGGCGTCGTGAGGTCGCTCATCCCCACGGCAGTCGTGCGCGAACTAGCCAGCATCTGCTCTACCGCGCGCGGCGCCACTTCTGCCCAGCCATTGGCTCCCCAATCTTCGGACCAACTATTCGCCAGCCACAAATAGGCCCGCCCTTGGCTATCGCGCCGAGCGCTATACCCCAAAAAGCAGACCGCATGGCCGCCACCTCCTGACACATACCGCTCCATCACCCCCGTACAACTCGAAAGCCCGTTTCCCCAGCCCATGCCGATCTCGATCCCGCCCTGGCCCGTGGCCAAAAAGGTAAACGCTTCGTCATAGGTTTCGATCCACACCCGCTGCCGAATCCGAAATGCCGCCGCCGCTTGGCGAGCTTCTTCCGAAATCCACCATCGATAGCGCGGCGGATCGGGGTACGGCATCAACTCCAGCGGACAAAAACCCACCTTCATCGCGCATTCCACACCGCCTCCAATCGTGCTTCCCGAGTCACGCCCGACTAGTCCATCCACTTCTTGCGTCGCATAGTACGCAAACAGCGGAGAAAACTGCGTCACCTTGCCCGTTGCTACTCGAAAGCAAAGCTCTCCCACGCTGCTTTGTGCGTGCCCCTGGCAAGAGCCCATCGACTTCTGGTTTTCAATCCGCATCCAGCTTCGCGGGTCCATCTCTTTCGGCGCATCGCGTAATCCCCCTTCGAGCGTTTCCATCGCAAACCGACTACAAAGCCGTTTCACCCGCACGCGGCGCTCACGATCAATGGCATATCCTGTGAACTCGCCCGACTCGTCTTCCAATTGCATGACCAAACTCATGGCTTTCCCCTTCGATGTCCTCGCGCCAGCTCTCCAAATACACGCACCGCCGTCTCGCGATTCCATCCTTCGCGAGTAAACTCCCTCTGCAGGTAAGCATTCACCTCTGCAAACGCGGCTTGCCGTGCCTGCGTCGCTCCTTGCGACAAGGCCGCGTGCGCTTGCTCTTCCGTGACCTCTTCTCCTTGCTCCAATCGCTTTGCCATCTGCTCAAAATTGTCTGCTAATCGCCGGGAATAGTCCGAACTGGCAAACGCTGCCAACTTCTCCCCTTCGCTCTTGACGATCGGCTTTACCACATCAGGCAAGTTACGCTGCACACAGCCAACAAGCCCCAGCAGCACCAATCCCACGATCGGCCCAATTTGTTTACGTCCCCTTTGCATCGCTTGCCCCTTTAAACCTGTTCCCGTCGTTCCATCCCCTGCGCGCTGGCTGCGGAGATTCCCGCCGCGGGGTACCAGTTCTGTTGCAACAGCTCTGCGAGGTCCGCCAGCAACTTTTGCATGGCGGGATTTCCTGCCGCTCGTTCTACAAGGAAGTCGAGCGCTGCCAGGATCAAACGTCGCTCACTCGCGCGATCACGCGGCCCGCGCAGCCACGCCACAATCGCTTGAAACAGCTCGCTGCGCAGTCCAACACGCACTCCCAAGTAATTCGCCCCGAGCCACAACACCCCCGCCAGCACGAGCGGCCCCACCGATGCCACCCACTCCCAGCCTTGTGTGGTTTCTCCCAGCATCATCCGATCGCGCAGCGCCGCCCCATTCCAAAAACTCCACAGCCCGCACCCCGCCGAAATCAACTGAATCAATCGAACAATCAGCAGCCAGTTCATCCCCCTACCCTCCCTCAAATTGCTTTTGTCACCCCAGGAACCCTCTCCCAGATCTCACAAGCATTAGAGGAACCGCCAGTGACACGTCTGGTCACTCGGAAAAAACTACTAAACAAGTAGTGAATAAAACTCGAATTGTGCGCATGCGTCTAAATCCGTATCTAGTCGCCTGTTGCGGCGGATCGCTGGCCTGGGAAAAAAATCTGGCAAGTGAAGAAGGCGTGCCCAGGCAGGTAACTGGACATCGCCTTCGTGTCACCGCAAACAGATGGGCCAGAAGGGGCCAAGAAACAAAACAAGCCAGCGTGTTGCTGGCTTGGTGTGCGGCCCCAGGAGTTCAAGGAGGGCCAAGGCGAAGACGGGCACGTCGCCTTATCGAAAAAAAGTTAGCTGATCGCGATCTCGTCCGTTTCCATATATTCCGGCGTCCACCCCTTGGGCATCCGCACAGACAACTTCGCCACCATCCGATGGCGCGTGCAAAAATCCGTACGGCCGCTGTACGTTTTGGTGAACTTACAGCTCGTCGAAAAATGCTCGACCTGTTTCAAGGTCATGCCGATCGGATCTTCGATCCAAACGTGCAAAGCAAGTTCCTTGGCATCGATCGGAGTCCCAGGCTGATCAAACGGATCGGGGCTCGTCGAAAGGAAGCCCTCAACCACATAGTCGCCACGGAAAAAGTACAGCGTCCGTCGTACACGCAGGTGAACCCACTGACGCTCGTCAAACCCATTGTCGTCCGAAGGGATCAGCGGCAAAGAAATCGTCGTCGCTGTCGTTTGCGGATATTGTGTAAGCGTATGCGGGGAAGCGATCGCGGCTCGAGATAAGATTTTAGAATTTTGCATAACGGTGTCGGTGTGAATGAAGTCTGCTGAAATCTGCTTTTGCCCAAACGCGAATCAAAAGGCTCATCATTCCTTGAAACGCTATCTACCAGCGTCCAAAAAGCACCTACCTTGGTTGACCTCGACGCCCCTTCCCCGGCCCTGGGTAGCAATCCCACAGGAACGGATCGACGGAACGTCTATAGGACGCCCTTAGCGTGGGAAGGTTCACACGTTTTTTGTGCCCCCTCCCTCCAGCTGGACCCGCAGCGAGAAATCTCTTCCCTTTCCGACAACTTCGGAAAGAACTTGCCCCAGTCAGTCAAGGAAAAAACTCTCGCCGCCGGCCAAGCTTTAATAAGTCGGTCGCAGGCACGAAGCCCGCGACGCAACCCTTCGGCTCTTATCAATTATCGTTTTGACCAGTCAAAACGGTAATGACCTGAAAGTGTCCTTCTGGTCGCTTGGGAACGCGCTAAGGGGATCCTTTACCCCCTAGGCAAGGAACCTCAGGGTTCAGCGGCGTCTCAGTCGCCTCATAAACAGCCGGTTTCTTCGTGTTTGTGGCTACTACCAGGTCCGTCCCCCGGCCGGGGTCCAATAAACCGCTAGTGGCAGGATGGGCCGGTTTTTCAGGAAGCGGCTGGCCGTTGCATCGCCGCCAGCGGACCGGCAAAATAACCTGCTTGACGATTGCTACCATTTTGGCCTCCTCGGCCAGAGCTTCCTGATCCCCCTACTGCCTTGGCGGTGGAACCGGGACAGGTTTGGCAGCGATCCTCCAGAACCCTTTTCCTTATTTTTGATTCGTTAGAAGGATCTCTCATGGCTCGTCCAGTGACGCTCTTTACCGGCCAATGGGCCGACCTCCCTTTTGAAACCATGGCTCGTAAGACCAAGCAGTTTGGTTACGACGGCATCGAGCTCGCCTGCTGGGGAGATCACTTCGAGGTCGACAAGGCTCTGTCGGATGATGGCTACTGCGCTCGCAAGCGCGAGTTCCTCGACAGCCAAGATCTGCAATGCCATGCGATCAGCGCTCACTTGGTTGGCCAAGCCGTTTGCGACATCATCGATGGCCGTCATAAGGCAATCTTGCCACCCCATGTTTGGGGCGACGGCAAGCCAGAAGGGGTCAACAAGCGCGCCATCGAAGAACTGAAGAACACCGCCCGCGCCGCGAAGAAGTTCGGCGTTAGCGTTGTCAACGGTTTCACCGGTTCCAGCATTTGGCACTTGCTCTATTCGTTCCCACCTGTGCCAGGCAAGATGATCGACGACGGCTTCAAGCTGTTTGCCGATCGCTTCAATCCGATCCTCGATGTCTTCGCCGAATGTGGTGTGAAGTTCGCCCTCGAAGTTCACCCCACCGAAATCGCGTTTGACATCTACACGGCCGAGCGCGCTTTGGAAGCTCTCGATCATCGTCCTGAATTTGGCTTCAACTTCGATCCTTCGCACTTGCATTGGCAAGGGGTGGATTCCGTTGAGTTCATTCGCTACTTCCCTGACCGCATCTATCACATGCACGTGAAAGACGCGATCACCACGCTCAATGGTCGCTCGGGCATCTTGGCCAGCCATATCAACTTTGGCGATCCTCGCCGTGGTTGGGATTTCCGCAGCCCAGGCCGCGGTGGCATCAACTTCGAAGAGATCGTTCGCGCTCTGAACCAAGTTGGCTACAATGGCCCGCTGAGCGTTGAATGGGAAGATAGCGGCATGGAACGCGAATTCGGCGCGAAGGAAGCAGCAGCGTTTGTTCGCAAGCTCGACTTCGCTCCTTCGGGCCGTGCGTTTGACTCCGCCTTCGAAAAGGAATAGTCGATCGCACTTCTTTCTCAGAAGTTATTCGTCACAAACTCAAGGGCCGAAGGCACCGTCATGCATCGCAGGCTGGTTCACCTTCGGCCCTTTTTGTTTTTCTGTCTCTTGCTTGTTGCCGCGCCAAGCGTCGCGCGATGGGCCTGTGCCCAAGATCTTCCCGCCGACTGGCCCATTCCTATCCGCCGTGGCGCGCAAGTTTTGATCGTTCCGCCCAATAAGTGGCTCGATAAACCTGCGGCCGATTCAGACCAGGCACAGTGGCAAGCGACCGCAGACAAGCGAAAGGCTCGCGCCGAAGAACTGATCGCTGCGGCGAAGGAAGATCTGCAAAACGGCGCAGGGGCGCTCGCCTATCAAAAGCTCTATGCGGCCCTGCGTGAAAACCCCGATGAGGCCGCGCTTCGCAAAGTGCTTGGCTATTACCTGTCGCCACGCCAAGTGTGGCAAACCAGCTCCGTCGTTCCCACTCCCAAGGCAGCCACGGCAGCCCATCCTAAATTCGGCTGGAAGCCCCGCGCCTACTGGCGTTTGGATACGCCCCACTTTCGCATCACCACCAGCCAAAGTTCTGGCGGCGCCGTCGATGTGGGAGGCCATTTAGAAAACCTGCACCTCCTATGGCGGCAACTGTTCTTTGATTACTGGTCGTCGCCGGAAGTTTTGGCCGCTCGCCTGGATGGCAGCAAAGATCCGCTGGAGAACAAGCTCAAAAAGATGGAGGTCGTTTTCTTCCGTGATCGCGAAGAGTACGTCACGCTGTTAACTCCCGGTGAGCCCAAGATCGGCCTAACGACAGGGCTCTACGTTGGCAAGCAAAAGATAGCTTACTTTTACGCCGGCGATGGCAAGGCGCGCACGAGCTGGGACCATGAGACAGCCCATCAACTCTTTCAGGAATACGACTCACTTACCGATCAGCCGGGCGAAGAGCAAAACTTTTGGGTCATCGAAGGAGCGGCGATGTATGTCGAATCGCTCGCACGTCATGCGCATGTTGGGGGCGATTACTGGAGCGCTGGCGGCTGTGAATCCCAGCGTTTGCAAATGGCCCGCTATCGCGCGCTGACAGGCGACTTCTACATGCCGCTGGAAAAGCTCACCTCCCTTTCGCGCGAAGAATTGCAAGGGGAAGCTGACATTCGCAAAATCTATTCGCAGTCGGCAGGGCTGTTCCATTTTTTCATGGATGGCAACGATGGCAAGTATCGCCCTTCCCTAATTAAGTACCTGCGAGCCATCTACGAGAAGCGTGATCGATCCGATACGCTGGCCAAGTTGATTGGCAAAAGCTTTGCCGAGCTCGATGCGGAATACAAAGCCTACTTGGCCGACGTCACCGATGAAGATATTGCAGCGATCCCCACGACGGGCCATTTGCAAGAACTCTCCTTGGGCGCAACATCGGTCACCGGCAAATCGCTGCCCGTTTTGGCAACTTGCGAATCGCTAACGTGGCTGGATCTGACTGGCTGCCCTCTTTCGGATGAAGCGTTTGAGAAGTTCGCAGCCGAGGCCAAGCTGCCGAAGTTGTCCCGTTTCTTTTTAGAGCGAACCCAGCTTACCGATGCTTCACTAGGACACTTCAAAAAGTTCAAAGCGCTGCAAGAGCTCGATTTGTCTCGCCTAAAGATTACTGATGCGGGACTGGCCAATCTGAAGGGGCTGCCGAATTTATCCGCCCTCTATTTGACGGGCACAGACGTTACCGACGAAGGTTTAGTCCATTTGCGCACCCTTTCTTCGCTTGAAACCCTCGAAGTTTCCGGCACCAAGGTCACCAAAACGGGCCTCGCTCAGCTACAATCAAAGCTCCCCCAGCTCAAGGCAGTAACGGGGGGTAAATAGCCACTGGTCTCTTGGTCTTTGCGAACAGAAAAATTCCATGCGCCCGTACATCCTTGCTGAAGCCAACTACGGTCACATCAAACATCATCAGTACGATGTCGCCGTCCTCCCTTGTGGTGCAACCGAGCCCCACAATTATCACCTTCCTTACGGAACCGATCTTTTTGAAGGGACGGTCGTCGGTGAAAAGATTTGTCAGTACGCGTACGAGCGCGGTGGCAACGTGGTTTTGCTTCCCACGGTTCCCTATGGCACCGAAACGAACATGCATCGCTTTCCCTTGGCGATGAACGTCAATCCCTCCACGCTGTTTTTGTTTGTCACCGACTTGATCCACTCTTGCCTGCGTAGTGGCATCAAAAAGATCGTGATCCTCAACAGCCATGGCGGCAACGATTTTAAGCCGCTCTTGCGCGAGCTCGCCGACAAGATCGACGGCCATCTCTTCCTCTGCAGCTGGTATCAAAGCATCGGCGAAGACTTCGGCAAGATCTTTGAACACAAAGACGACCACGGCGGCGAGATGGAAACCTCGTTTGGCCTGGCCTACTTCCCTCACCTGGTTGCTAAAAATCCAGATGGCACGCTTACCGGCGACGATGGCGCTACGCAGCCCTCTCGGTTTTCTGGCATCAATCAAGGCTGGGTCAGCATTACGCGTCCTTGGCACTTGCTGACCACCAACAGCGGCAGCGGCTATCCTCACGCTGCCACGGCCGAAAAGGGACGCAAGTGCGTCGACCTTGTCACCCAGCGCGTCGGCCAATTCCTGTTAGAGCTCGCCCAAAGCCCGCTCGATGAGAAGTTCCCGTTTGTGAAGTAGTGGCTGACAAAGGTTGGGGAACGAAGGAGGTTGGGTCCTATGGTAAAAATCGAATTCACAGGCGATGCCCTGTGGGAGAGGATTGAACGCGCCGTGGAAAAAGTCAAAGACCGGCTCCATCGTGTTACCAAGGCACTCGATTCCGCCAAAGTTCCTTATGCGGTGATCGGTGGCAACGCTGTGCAGATCTGGGTTGCTCAAAAAGACGAGTCTGTCGTCCGTAATACACGCGATGTGGACATCATCTTGAAACGCGAATCGCTCCCTGCGGCGATTCAGGCCTTAGAATCGGTTGGCTTTCAGTTTCGCCATACGGCGAGCGTCGATATGTTTCTTGATGGGCCAGACGCCAAGGCTCGCGATGCTGTGCATGTGGTTTTCGCTGGCGAAAGGGTTCATCCCGATTATGCCGAGCCGGTGCCAAGCATCGATGAATGCGAACTGATGGACGACGTTCGTACCATTTCGCTAGAGGCTCTCGTTCGAATGAAGCTCACCAGCTTTCGTGATAAAGATCGTGTCCACTTGCGTGACATGCTCGACGTCGGGCTGATCGATGCCGATTGGCTGAGTAGGTTCTCTCTTCCGCTTCAGTCGCGACTAAAAGAATTGATTGATGATCCATTGGGTTAGCCGTTTGCTTGGGACCCGCTCTTGAAAATACACGCTCGCTTTATTTGTTTGGAAAGACTAGTACGTTTCGCATGAACCAATCCTCTGGCAATCCCCATCGCACGCCATCGCCGTTGATCGCGCAGCGCGAGCTGGCAATCACTGCGGCCGACAAACTTCCGGAGGTCGTCGCAAAAAGTGTGGGGCTGCATCCGCTCATTTATCGCAAGCGGCTGGAACATGTCGACCCGACGGCCAAGCCGGGTGACCTGGTCACCGTTTACGATACGAACGACAACCACTCGGGCTACGGGTTCTTTAATCCGCGGGCCGAGCTTGCCCTGCGCATGGTCAGCCATGGCCCCCTGCCAGATGAAGCGTTTTGGGATGCCAAGTTGCAAGCCGCTGTTAGCCTGCGCAAAGAGGTTCTGAAGCTGGACGAAGTGACAAACTCCTACCGTGTGATCCATGCCGAGGCAGATGGCTTTCCCGGCTTGATGGTCGACAAAATGGGAGACGTACTTTCGGCAGAGGCGTTTTCGATTGGCATGTATCAGCGCGCGGATGCGATCTTACGCCGGCTTGCGCCGATGCTCGGCACCAAGCATACGATTTTGCGATCAGGCCCGGCCTCGCTGAGCCCAAGAAGGTTTCGACGGCCCGCGTCAAGTTTCGGAAGGGGCCCCTTCTCGCGTAACGGTGGAAGAGTTTGGCACTCGCTTTCGCATCGACTTTGCTGAAGGGCATAAAACGGGCTTCTTTTGCGACCAGCGTGATAACCGTCGCATGCTCGCTTCGTTTTGCAAAGGCAAAACGGTTCTCGACCTTTGCTGTTACACCGGTGGGTTTGCGATTCAGGCCAAGAAGTTGGGCCAAGCGGCCGAAGTGACAGCCGTCGATCTTGATGAAGATCCTTTGGAGCTGGGCAAAGAAAATGCCAACCTCAATCAATGCCGCGTGAAGTTCGTTCAGAATGATGCGTTCGCCTACATGCGCGACATGATCGCGCTGGGTCGCAAGTACGACGTGGTGATTCTCGATCCTCCCAAGCTGATCCGCAATCGCGACGAAATCGAAGAGGGCTATCGTAAGCACTTCGATTTGAACAAGCTGGCCATGCAGCTGGTAGCGCCGGGGGGCATTATGCTCACTTGCACCTGCGCGGGGCTGCTTCCTTTGGATGAATTTTTGCGACTCATCTATCAAGCGGCTCGCCAGTCGGGGCCGGTCATCGCGCCAGCGACGGCCGAGCGTGGTCCACGACATGCGCCGCGAATTTGTCAGATCTTGGCGAAGACCGGCGCTTCGGCCGACCATCCTGTTGCCACGCATTGCCCCGAAGGAGAATACCTGCAAGCCGTTTGGATGCGGCTGTGGTAGGGGGCGAATCGATTTCACCGGCCGCCATTGTGCCGGTGATGGATTTGCTTGGCGGCCAAGTGGTGCGAGGCGTCGCGGGCAATCGTCACGAATATCGCCCGCTTGTTTCTGCCTTGGCAAAGGATGCAACGATTGCTGCGGTGGCGCAGGGCCTTGCAAAAATCGCCGCTCGCACGATCTATGTAGCCGACTTGGACGCGATCCAGCGCAGTACGCCCGCGGAATTTCCCTCCCATTTGGAAGAGGCGTATCGCACGCTAGCCGCCGCCCCTTTGCACGTCTGGCTGGATGCCGGCATTGGCTCGGCCGAGGAGCTAATAAAGTTGCAGCAGATCGCCGAGGATTGCGGCCTGTCGTGTGATTTCATTGTGGGGCTGGAAACGTTGCGAACGAAAGATTCGCTGGCTGAGTTGTTGACGCGACTTGGTCCGCAGCGTCTGATTTTCAGCCTCGATATGAAGGCTGGTTTGCCGCTTACCTCGATCGAAGGATGGAAGTCGCAGTCGCCCTGGCAGATTGCAAAAATGGCCATTGCCGTCGGCGTTACTCGCATGATTCTTTTGGACCTCGCCGATGTAGGAATGTCGGGAGGGACGCGAACGCTTTCGCTTTGTCAGCAGCTTCATGCCGAGCATACTTCCCTAAACATTATCGCCGGCGGTGGCGTTCGCTCCTCGGCAGATCTTGTCACGCTGGCCGAGCACGGCTGTCACGCCGCCCTAGTCGCTTCTGCTCTCCATGATGGCCGCCTCATCCCGCCCCTCGCGTTTTTGTAGCTCAGGATTTATCCTGGCAAAGCCAACTACACACTGCGGCTTTTTTCCATGAGCTCTCTGTGCTCTGTGGCAAAATATCTTTGCCCTGTCGATTGCTAACCGTATTGGACGCGTCTCGCCGCGTCCAATGTGGCGTCCATCTCTGACCTCCCACCGACGCGGTCCAGGTGCTTGAACCTAGGCTACCCAGCGACCGGCCAAGGGGACGGGGGGAGGGCCGTCGCTAACGCTTCCGGCTCCGAAAATCATTCCTCGCATCCTCTCTCTCTGTGGCCTCTGTGTGCTCTGTGGCAAAAATGCTTTGCCGGTTCAAAGCACTTCGCGGGACATTTGCAGAGGCGTGGCCGCTGATTCGTCAGGCCTGACGGCACTGACCTACCAAGGGGACGGGGGGATGGCCGTCGCTAACGCTTCCGGCTCTGATTTTCATGCCGTTCCAAGTCGACTAGTCCTGCGTCTTCCAGTATCCGCCGCGGGCGTGATCGTAGAGGATCTCGCTGCCGCGGGCGTCGTCGTTTAACTTGCCGTCGCTATAGACCAAGTTGCCTCGGACCCAGGTTTTGACGGGCCAGCCGGTGAGCGTTTCCCCTTCCCAAGGAGACCAGCGGCATTTGGTCTCTTGCTCGCTGCCGAGAATGGTCGCTTGCTTGTTCAAGTCGACCAGCACAAGGTCCGCATCGTAGCCCACGGCGATCCGGCCTTTGTTGACCATGTCCCAAACGCGGGCTGGCGCGTCGCACATCCAGCTGACGACCTGCGAAAGCGTGCAATGGCCACGGCTCACTTCGTTGAGCATCAAGGCGAGCGAGTTTTCGACCGCTGGCAGGCCCGAAGGGGACTTGGGGTAAGGCTGGCGCTTCTCTTCGAGGGTGTGAGGGGCATGGTCGGTGGCGATCACCTGAATCCGGCCATCGAGGAGCGCCTGAAAAATTCGGCGGTTGTCTTCGGCCGTCTTGATCGACGGGTTCATCTGAATCAGCGTCCCCAAACGTGCGTAGTCATCGACGTTGAAGAACAAGTGATGCGGGCAAGCCTCGGCCGTGATCAGGTTGCGATGGTCGGCAACCAGGTCGGCCTCGTCTCCTGTTGAAACGTGCAGCACATGAAAGCGATGATTGTGTCGGAATGCCAAGTCCATCGCGCGGCGCGTGGCGATGATCGCTGCTTTGGCATCGCGAATGCGCGAGTGATCGGCGACGTTGCTTGTACCGGCAAAAAGTGCCGCATTCGCGCGAACGGTGGCTTCGTCTTCGCAATGCGCGGTAAGAGGCAAAGTAGTTTCTGCGAAGATTTTTTCCAGAGCTTCCTGATCATCGACCAATAGATCGCCAGTGCTCGAACCGATAAAGATCTTTATGCCACATGTGCGGCTTGCGGACTTTAAGTCAGCCAAGTTGTGCGGCGTGGCCCCGATGTAAAACCCGTAGTTTACCAAGCTAGTGGCAGCAGCCCGTGCTAGCTTTTCGTCCAAGCGAGCTTGGTTGATGGTCTCGGGTTTGGTGTTGGGCATTTCCAGGAACGAGGTGACGCCCCCTTTCGCGCAAGCGCGGCTGGCGGTGTGCAGGTCTTCCTTGTGAGTCAAACCGGGCTCACGAAAATGGACCTGGTCATCGATCGCCCCGGGAATGAGGTGCAGGCCATGGGCCGAGATCGTTGCATCGACCTTGGTGTGGATGGCGGGATCGATCGCGGCAATGGTAGTTCCGTCAATCAAGACATCGACCGCTAGCGTTTCTTTTGGCAAGACAACACTGGCACCACGAATGAGCGTTTTCATAATTCCCTTTTTGACCCTCTAACCCTTTTTAGGTCCCTTTTAAGCCAGCAAGCTTAAGCACTTCGACTTCGTTCACGATAGCCGTCCTGCCTTTCGTCAGCAAGCAGCACGACCATCCTCATTGATTCGCCTCATGCCACTTGGATAGGATCCGTCACCATGATTCCCACCAAAGCCCGAACGCTGAACATCAAGTCGATCCTTTTGGAATCTTTTTCTGCCGCTGCGGCCACTCCCTCGCGAGTTTCGGCCAATCGTGGCCCCGCGGTCTACTATCTGGCCTGGCGGGTCCGCCGCAACCATCCTTGGCAAAGCGCAGAATTTGTCAGCCATGCCGAGGCCGAAGAGCGTTATCACAAGCTGGTAGAATCCGGCGCGGAAGCCTACCTAGAAGCCCGCAAACAGCGCTTTGCCGCCTAAGTCCGCCGGAGGACACGCCGTCTACTTCGTAGGTCGGCGCCGTCAGGCCTGACGAAATTGCGGCCGCGCTTTCAAACTGGCCTGCCGTAAAAGTAGACGCGGCAAGATGCCGCGTCCAATACGGGTAGCAATCGACAGGGCAAAGATATTTTGCCACAGAGGCCAAAGAGCTCACGGAGAAAAGGCAAAGGGGAAGCGGAGTATTTTGCTGCGGCATGTACGGTTAGGCAGCCGCGATGACCATTCCCGAGGCAACGTCCACGCAGTAGCAGCGCGGATGATTTTGCCAGGATGAATCCTGGCCTACGAATTCCATTTTTCTATGGCGCTAATGATTCGTTCGATACTCTCCTTGAGATCGCCGCGACTACTCATATTCTCCAAGGTCATATGTTCAACGGCTTGCCTAGCACGATCCACTTTGCTCCCGAATGACTTCATATGATTTTCAACATATGAAGTGCCGCCTGATTTGGCTGGGAAGAATCGCTCATTCAGTTGAGGGTCGGGGATGTCTGACTTGTCAAAGACTTTCGACCATACTTCGCCAGGGATATAGTTCTCAACTTCTTTGGCCTTAGTAACCCATAACGGATTCAGTTTGTCTTTAAATTCTTCGACAATCCTTTGCACACGTTTTTTGAGTGGCTGATCGTCGCCATCCCCGATTCGATCGCTATCGCAAATAATCGAATGATTCGGATTGATTCGCATGAGGTTGACAAGCTCCTTATCTTCCGTCTCTTGGGCAGTGGACTGAACGTTTGCCAGATTAGCACCGCCATAAAAGGCGCACTGGTAATCGCGTCCCTCCCTCCATTTTCCCGCCGAGACGAGGTCGATCCATTTGTTGAGATAAACGCGGTCAGAAGGACCTTCTACCCAAATGATGCCGTTGGATTGCAGCAAGTCTGATGGTTTGGCTCCTAAGTCGGAGACAATTGACAGTTTGTCGAAATGGGCGTTCACTCGCTTTGCAACGGAGGCACCGTCCGTTTGCGTAACATGAATGATGGTGTGCTTCTCGGATGCACTAAAAAAGTCGATGGCGATGCTAGAGTGAGTCGTAAGGTAGAGGGTCGCCTTCGTCTTTTCAACGAAGTCCTCGAGGTATCTAAAGAGCCTTCGTAACAAAGAAGGATGCAGGTTGTTTTCAAGTTCTTCGAAGGCAAATAGGTATTTGGATGGATCTTGGTTTTCCAGCGATGGGATTACAATGGTGTTCAGCAGGACGAGAAGCACGGTCTTTAGACCACTACCAGAACTGCTAAGCGGAACACGGCTTTTGTTATTTTCGTGAAGGTACAATTCATAGTGCCCATACGTAGGCAGCCCCGTAGTATGGTCTTGCTCCAAAATTTCAAAATGGTTGAATGTTCCATCGGGTCCAAAGATTTGGTTGAGTGAATCCAAGAGCTTGACCGTGATCACACTCTTGTCGAAATCATCGCTGGAAGTATGCAAAAACTTCCTTATCAGATTGATCGCGTTCTTGCCGTCAAATCCTAAATGATACTCGGATCGCCCCAATTCGCCGTGACTAACATCGTCGTTCTTTTTATCGATCGAAATATTTCTTTCGGCCGATATGCGACGAAAGCACTTGCCCTTATAAAATGTTGGCAATGGAAACAACAAGGCAGATAGCTTGCTTTTCTTCCCAGCACCTTCTCCCCTGGTGTGTCTTTCAATATACAGACGCCTTGTAGCATCTACATCATTGTCTCCGATGGTATCAACAGAGGCTGTTGAATCAGGGTGCGTAGTATAAGAAATATATTTGTTGCACAGATGGATTCCGTGGTCACGCCAATGATTTCCTACAAGATATCCTTCTGAGTCGCTTTCCGGGAAAGCATGCCTTAGGATTTGCTCGCTCAAGGATCCAACGCAATGCAGGTTGGCTGGAACTACAGCCGTTGGCTGTGTACCTTGCTTGCAAAGTAATTGCACTAGGTCAATCAGAAAAGATTTACCTGCGTTATTCCTTCCGATTACCACGTTAATACCACGTGGCAAGCCAACGTCTGACCTGTCCCCTTTGAAGCATTTGAAATTCGAAAAGCCAACGATGTTGACCGACATTAGCAGCTCTTTTCAAAATCCGCACAGACGAGTTGCAGGAAAAAAGTACGATGGCGCTTAGGCGTTCACGTCGACCTTCATGACGATCTTGCGGATCGTTTGGGTGTAGTCGGCATGGGTGCGGACCATCGGCTTGTGGGCGTCGCTCGGCCCAAAGACGGTGAAGAAGCCGGCTTTGACCAAAAGCAAATCACAAGGGCCTTGGAAGAAGGCGACGTCGCGCTCGTCGCTGTGCGGGTCGATGATTTCTAGCGCGTTGCGGTCGGCCCAGCCCATCCGTTCTTCGCCGGTGACCACATACTGAATGTCGAAGTAGCGGCGATGGGCTTCGAGGCGGCATTCCTTTTCGTCGCGCGGCACATACTCTTGCACCAGGGCGAAGACATGATCGCCATCCACATCGGTTCGCCCCAGGGGGAGTGTTAGCGGATCGTGGCTCTTCAAAAAGTCCCACGCTTGCTTGAGGCGGGGATTCATGGCGGAATAGATTTCGCTACGGCTGATATGGTCGAGGATCATGGGGAGGAATTCTCGTTTTGAAAGGACAGGTCCGTGGGGCCCAGCAATGGTGCACTATTACTTTTACTCTTGCGAGCAAATCGTTCGGCCGCCATCAACAGGCAGGCAAACGCCGGTGACGAAATCGTTGCAGATCAAAAAGTGGACGGCATCTGCAACATGTTCCGGGGTTCCTTCCCGTTTGACAAGCGTCCCCGCAATCGCGTGAGCTCGCTCTTCGGCAGGAAGGTCTGGCGGCAGCATGACTGGCCCCGGCAAAACCGCATTCACGCGAACACGCGGATTGCGAGCGGCCAGCTCGATTGCAAAATTGCGAGTCAGCGTGGGGATCGCCCCCTTCGAAGGAAAATAGCCCGTGTAGTTTAAGTACGGGCGAGCGATGGCCCAGTCGCCAATGTTGACGATCGCTCCGCCGCTGGCTTGGGCGGTCATTTTTAGTCCGGCCGACTTACAAAGCAGGAAGGTCGCCAGCGTGTTGAGATCGAAGTTTTTGCGAACCTCGTCGGCGGTGACTTGTTCTAAAGGAACGGGACGCCAGATTGCGGCGCTGTTGACCAGTGCATCGATCCGGCCGAGCTTCGTGGCAACCTCTTCGACAAGGCGCGTCGCTTGCGATTCCTCGGTGAGGTCGGCAAAGAACGCTTCGGCAGCGCCGCCGGCGGCCTGGATGCTGGCGACGGTTCGCTGGGCTTCTTCTCGATTGGAGTTAGCGTGGATTGCCAGCGTAAAGCCAGCCTTGGCTAGGCGAAGCGCGATGGCTTGGCCCACACGCTTGGCGCCGCTGCCTGTTACCAGCGCGACGGGGCGCGTCGTGTTAAACAGGCGGCGAAGCAATTCCACATCGGCAGCAGGATTTTGGTTCATGCCGATAGTTTAGCAGGCTCCGTCGGTGGCGCAAAACGCTTTTGAATCCAGGCTTCGATAGGAAGCAGGTAAAGGGCGGTGAAGAGCAGGTTGAATTGAAAGCCGTAGTTGAACGTGGAAAGCACGCCAACATAAAAGCCGATGGTCCCCAGGCCGATCCAGGTGCGAAGTCGTGGAAAGAGCGCCAGAATACCGGCCGTCTCCACCACGAGGGTGACGATTTGCAAAAAGGCGGTCAAACGGGTGTCGGTGAGGATCAGCGTGCGCCCGATCGAGCCGATGCGGCCATCCATGTGGGCCCACAACTGCAGCGAAGTTCCATTGGCCCACTCTAGGCCACTGAACCAGATTTTGGAAATGCCCGCTGCCGTATGGAACAGGCCGATGGCGGCAATCTGCGAGAGCGAGACCCAGGCCGGGTAAAGCGGGGTCGTCCAAAACTTTCCTTCGCGTTTGGCGGCGACGATTTCTTTTCCGAGCAGCGTGTACCAGATTGCTTGGATCACTAGCAGGTTGCCAGCGAGGTGAAAAATGTGCGACGTGTGCCACACGTTTTCGACATGCATCGACCAGAGCCCCAAAAAGCCGATCACGGTGAGCCAGCAGCTCCACGGAACGGCGATGCAAAGGAGCCAGCCGAGCGCACCGACCGCCAACATCGTGCGGAACACCCAAAACAGTTCGGCACAGCCCAGCCAGTTCGGCGGCAGCCAGCAAAGGAGGCTGGCGGGAGATTGGCGTGGACCCGTATGCACTTCCCACGGAATCACGACAAAGATGAAACAGGTCGCCAGCAAAAGCCACGTTGCCAGTTGGCCAAATTGCGGCGTCGTGCGACGCGACAACAATTCGATCCAGTCACCTTGCTGAGAGACCGCTTGTTCTTCTTGTCGAATCACGGATTGGGTAACGTCCGTTGCCATGGCGCTTGCGCAGTTTTCAAAGTGAATGTAAAAGGGAACGAAGGTGGCGTTAGTTAGCAGATGCCTTTAGCGCGGGGTTGGCAATCGTATAACGATGGGTCGTTTGTACGCCCACGGTGCGTGATTGGCCCTGTTCATTTTCGAGGGGGCCAATCACGATTTGTTCCACGATCACGGCAGGCAGCTTTTCATGAAGCGGGTCTTTGAACCGATCTTGAATGTGCTTGGTGATCTCTTCTTCGGTAAGGACGGTGCCGAACTTTTCTAGCACCGGCGGCGGGACGATTCCCACGCCATAGCCAACGGGGTTGCCATCGTAGGTGCGAAAGGTGAGCCAGTCCTTCGAAGAAAGCTCTTGGCCCTCAAGTGAGGTGACACGGTAATCGCAGTACTGCTTCGGCGCGTCACGAAACATTGGCGCCGAAGTGAAGGGATAGACGTCGCCCCAAACCAGCGGAACGATCGCATGGGCAGCCAAGTAAATGCCGACAAGGCACAAAGCCAGCGTCGTCTGTTGACGAACGCCGGCCGACCTTGGCGAAAAACTCACTCTCGGATTTGCAGGCATTTCAAATCACTTGCAAAAGCAGTTGCGAAACAAAAACTACAGCGCGAGGAACTTCACGCAGACAGGCATTCCCACGGCGATCTTGTGAGCGGTTGGCGTTAGCTTTCCCGTTTCAGGATCGATGGCAAACACGATGACGCTGTCGCCGTCTTGATTGGCAACGAGGCACCATTTGCCGGTAGGATCGACATTGAAATTGCGTGGCGTGCGAACTTGTTCCCCTTGATGGCCGGTCGCAGTCAGCTTGCCGGTGGCTTGATCGATGGTGAAGCTGGCGATCGTGTTGTTGCCACGGTTGGAGCCGTACAAGAACTTGCCGCTAGGATGGACGACGATCTCGGCCGTGCTGTCGCCGCGAGCAGGCTTGCCCGATGCGAGCGTTGGCAGTGTTTGGATTTCGGTGAGCGTTCCCTTTTCGGCATCGTAGGTGAAGGCGGTCACGGTGCAGAGCATTTCGTTAATCACGTAGGCGTACTTGCCGCTGGTGTGAAAGGCAAAGTGCCGTGGGCCACTGCCAGGAGCGACCTTGGCAAACGCAGGCTCCGACGGCGTAAGCTTGGCGCTCTCGGAATCGAAGCGATAGATCATGATTTTGTCGAGACCCAAGTCAGGCGAGAAGGCGAACTTGTTGGCGGCATCCAAAAAGATCGAGTGGGCATGCGGACCTTCTTGGCGTCCCTTATCCACGCTGCTGCCGGTGTGCTGGATGGCGCTGGCGACATCGCCTAGCGAGCCATCAGCTTTCACTTGGACGGAAGCAACGCTTCCCGATCCATAGTTAGCCACCAAAACGCCTTTGCCATTTTTCGAGCAGATGATGTGGCACGAACCATTGCCGCCACCGCTTTGAGCGTTCAGAAATTCTAGCTTGCCGCTGGCGGCATCCAGCTTATAAGCGTTGACCGCTTTGCCAACATCGCCACCCCCTTCGCCCACCGCGTACAAATGCTTGCCATCGGGAGCGACGGCCAGGAACGATGGGTTGCCCACCTTGGCGGCCAGCTGGACATCGCTGAGAGCGCCGGTGGCCGAGTCAAACAGGGCCGTGTAGATCCCTTCGCTGTCCACTTTTTGCTGTCCCTTGCCGGTGTAGGTTCCGACAAAAATCCGGAACTTGCCCGACTGGGCCAAGGCGGGCTGGACGGCCGCGGCCAATGACAAAGCGACAGCGAACCCCACCCCCAGGAAAGTGTTAATTAATTTCATTAGTCTTATTTACCTGTTGATAAAGGGATGTTTAGTAAAGCGACGGCCTTGGTGGTCATCTCGCCAGCCATCGCCAGACGCGTTCCGCCCCGGTCTTGGCGCTTGTGTCAGGCTTTGGGCTGGGGCATCTCCAACCGCATCGTAGCGGCTGTGAGAGGCATCTAGTGGTGGGTATGCGGGAAACCCGGTCCGTAATAGTGGATTGCCAGGTCCGATTTTCCTTTAATGGCGTGCCTGCGGCAACCACACCACCCAAATTAGGCAAAACATCGTCTTGGCGAGGTCTGGGAGTTTCTGGCAAGGGACGTAGGAAAGGGGGACTAGGAGCGATAACATACAGGGAGTTGCCGACGGGGGAATTCCCGCCGATTTGCCTTTGGTACAGAGTTCCGTGACCATGCCTCGAAAAGCCCCTAAAAAAACCGGCAGCAAACCCGCCTCTTCCGTTGCGAAGGGGGCTGGAAAAAACCCGCTGGCAAAGCAGCCGGCCGCGAAAGCATTGCCGTCCAAGCCTGGGGCCAAAAAAGTGGAAGCTCCCGCCAAGGTAGCCGGCAAAAAGGAAGCCACGAAAAAGGTGGCAGCCAAGGGGGCGAGCGTATCGGCGGCCGTTAAGCCGGTGGCCAAAAAGGCGACCGCTAAAAAACCGGTGATCACCAAGCCCGCGGCCAAGGCGAAGTCCTCGGCAGTAGCGGTTGCCAAAAAATCGGCTCCTGCGGCAGTGAAGGTGGCGGCCAAGGTCGTTACCAAAGAAGTGGCTAAGCCACTCGCTGCGAAGAAAGAGACGGCCAAGGCGGTTTCGAAAACGAAGAAGGCCAAGGGAGCTGCGGCCAAAGAGACAGCGGCTTTGCCGATTGGTGGCTTGCCCCTTTCGACCGCGCTGAATCAAGTGCTGCATGGCGACTGCGTCGCGCAGATGAATCGCTTGCCTGAAGGGGCGGTGGATTTGGTGTTTGCCGATCCGCCGTTCAACATCGGCTATCAATACGATGTCTATCAAGACAAGCGGAAGCGCGAAGAGTATTTGGACTGGTCGAAGCAATGGATTTCGGGCGTGCATCGTGCGCTGAAGCCGGACGGAACGTTTTGGCTGGCCATTGGTGATGAGTACGCGGCCGAGCTAAAGATCTTGGCGCAAGAGATTGGCTTTACGTGCCGTAGCTGGGTCATTTGGTACTACACGTTTGGTGTGAACTGCAAGCAAAAGTTCAGTCGCTCGCATGCGCACCTGTTCCATTTTGTGAAGCATCCTAAAAAGTTCACGTTCCGCTCGGAAGCGAAAGAGAATCGCATCCCCAGCGCGCGGCAACTGGTTTACAACGACATGCGGAGCAATCCGGATGGTCGTTTGCCGGACGATACATGGATTTTGCGTCCGCAAGATTTGCAAGACTGCTTTTCTGCAGAAGAAGATACGTGGTACTTCCCACGGGTTGCGGGAACGTTCAAAGAGCGGGCGGGCTTTCATGGCTGCCAAATGCCGGAGCAGCTTTTGGGCGCATCATTCGGATGTGTTCGCACAAGGATGAAATTGTGATGGACCCGTTCAGCGGCAGTGGCACGACGTTGGTCGTTGCCAAAAAGCTGGGGCGGCAGTTCATCGGCTTTGAGCTTTCCGAAGACTATGTGAAGCGTGGCCAAGATCGCCTGACCCAGGTGGTGGTAGATGAGCCGCTGCATGGGGCGAAAGAACCGCTGATGAGTGCGCCGGCTACGGCGGCCGGAAAGCGCCTGGCAGATCGGCAGAAGAAAAAGGGGAGCAAGCCCAAGACGGTCGCCGCTGTATCGCCGGAGGCCGTAGCGCCAGTTGCGCCTGCTGCGGTGCTGGCAGAAGAAAGTCGCGGTGGAGAGCTGCGCGAGAATCCTCTCTTTCCGGGCTTGGTGGATTTGGAACTTCGCCCGCACGCGAAGGAAGAAGCAACGGAGCGTTCTGCTTCGCCCGCAGCTAAAGAAGAAGATCGCCCGCACGAGCAGTATGCACGCCTGCTGTTTTAGTGGAACGCGGAGGGGGCGCGTTGCGGGCCCTGTAGGTCAGGCTTCAGCATGACGAAGGGAACCGGGTGGCAGATCGTCATGCGGCGCACCACGCCCTTCGGCTTCGCCCTCAGGGCGTGCCACCCGGCTGAAGTTTGGCGAGGCGCCTGGAAACGGTAACCACGAAAAGCACGAAAGGGAAATGCGTATTCTCTTTTGGGGCGCTGGCGGGTTACTCGTGGCCGTCCGCGCCGTTTGGAAAGAAGAAGTCTGTGTGAAATGGTGATCGAATATTCGTTTGTTTGTGATACACCTTGGCCAGTTGTTGGATGCTTGGCATGGGAATCGGCATTAACATATGAGCGCGTTTGAACCACAAGAGTTTGTAGAGGCGGCTATTTCTAATCTGACGCGGATTGAGGCCAATCTTCATCTGCTTGGCTATAAATTCGCTAACAGACAAGGGGCCATTAAGCTAATACCATCCGGGACAAATTCAGCGCTATTTAAACTAAGAGAAAAGTATCAAGTCGTACCTGAGTTGCTTTTTGCGTGGTATGACCGAATTGACTATATAGACTTTAGTCAGGAAGTGAGTCAACTATCTGAGCCGTGTGAAGATCCAGTCGCTGGCCTTGGATTGAACTGCACGTTGATATTTGAACCGCTTTCGAAGCTTCAGGAAAATAGGACTCTGCTCGAAGCGACCGGTTTTAGGAGTATTGAAAATGATGGAAAGGAATTTCTTCCAATCGGAACCTATGCATCAAATTCAATGCCCAAGGGAATTTGGCTCCCGAACGCTTCGACCGATCCAATAATCTATGATTCCGGAACGGGGCCAGTATCTATGGGCGATGAAATTTCTCGAGCGATTCGGGCAGGGGGATTCCCGTTCTGGGAGCAAATGTTTTCAAAACGCCGTATCAGTTCGCCGATCCAAAATGTCCCCAGGTACCCAGAAATTCTTGCTACTCTGATGGAAGGTGTTGTTGCCATCTAATTTATGCCCAATGTCGATGCTCTCGCGCGAAAAGCCCTTGGTTATATAAAAGTCAGGGCAATTGGCCGTAGTCAGTGACGTGTGGAATAAGACGCCCGGTTTTTACACAGAGCGTTTTGGCTTTCGACGCTGGTGGGTCATCGCGGCGTGGCTGCTCGAGGTCGCCCTACGTGAGCGGATGGAGCGGCACGTCGTGATGGGGCATGGGTAGTTTATTGTGTCTCGCGTGCCGTGTGAATTGTCTCTTCCAGAATTCGAACGAGGTCTCCGACAGTTCCATCCCAAGAGGTGTACTTGGGAGTGGCATCGAAACCGAGTAACTCTAAAGCATCGGCAAGGATTTCTTTTTCGGGGATGTCGGGGATATGGTCGGTGAGGACATCGGTAAGACAAACGTTCGGCAGGTCCATTTGCTCTTTGAGAACTTGATAGATAGCCTGGGCAAATGCTTCAGACGGATTGGCAAGTTCTGCTTGGTCGCTTTTGCAGCTTGGACCAGGAGTGCGCGCCTTCAATTGTCTACGAAATCGCCGCTCTTTCGAATCAAAGAATTGCCCGATGCTGAGATAGAGTGCTTCACACTTTCGAGCAATGGCCCCTAGGATTCTCATTGCCGTACCGCTCCTTCCTAGTCGTTATGACGAAGAATTATAACGCTATTCGTTCGGTAATAACGCACGGATTCAAAGCACTAGATGCCGCGTCTACTTGGGGGAGTGGTTTGAGGGACGGGCTCTGGCGTCGTCAGGCCTGACGGCACTGACCTACGCGAGCAGATGCAGAGGCACGGGGGGATGGCCGTCGCTGACGCTTCCGGCTCTGAAAATGCATGACATTTAAATGCAGTTGCGGCATTACAAAAGGCACGGGGCGCGGCAAGAGGTTGGCGTTTATTTGGGGGAGTTGTCTTTTTGGGAGTCGAGCTTGGCTTCTGCTTCGGCTTTGCGACGGAGGCGGATGCTGCGCTGCCACAGCATGAGGCCCCAAAAGAGCAAGAAGCTGGCGGAGCAAGAAAAGATGATGAGCGCTTTGAGAAGCGGCTTGTTACCGCGACTTAGTGCGCCGCTGGTGGTGAAATTGGCTCCCCAGCCGCCACCAATCGCCAGGTAAAGCCCCCACAGCGCGAGCGCACCAAAGATTCCCAGAATCAGCTGGTTGCGAAATTTCGATTCCGAAGTGGAGAGACTCATATTTGACCAGCCGACCATCCAAAGGATCACAACAAAACGTTCAAGCACTTGTATTTTAGCGGAACGGCAAGACTTGCGGACAAAGGGGGCCAGGGACCATCCCCCGCGAGCATTAGCTGGTCATGCCGTAAAACGGGAGGGCGGGAATGCCGGTGCGCGTGGTGACAAGGTTGGCAATCGCGTCGACTTCGCTGTCGGGAAGGGGTGTGACAAAACTTTCGGCCGGCCGACGGGCGACGGTGTAAACCTGGACGAGCTTGATCTTGCCACCGCCGGCGAGGATCTCGCTCAGTCGGTCGCAGAAAGCAGAAAGCTCTTCTGTAGATGGTGCTTGGCCGTTTACCTTCATGAAGAGGGACTGAATCACCAGGGGGCGAACGCGAGCGGCCAAAAGCAGGTTATCGAGAATCTGCTGGAACGGGATCGAGGTGCGGTCGATCAGGCGGAAGTAGTCAGGCGTGCCGGCTTCGAGCTTGGCCCAGATTTCTCCCTGGTTGGCATCCAAAATCGCGAGCCCCTTCTGAACATGGGGGCGATGGAACATGCTGGCGTTTGTGATCAGCACCATTTTGCAGTCGCTGGCACCAGCCGAGCGTTTTACTTCGGCGCCGGCGGCGATGATCTCGTCAAAGTTCTTGTAGGTGGTGGGCTCGCCATCGCCGGAGAAAGCGATGTCGTTTAAGCGGCGCAGGTGTGGGGGGACGGCCGAAAACTTTTCGGTGGTGAACAGTTCGCCAGAGAGGACCATGTGCAGGAAATGCGAAAGCTCTTCGAGGAGCTGCGGCATTTCGACGAAGGTGACTTCGCTGCGTGAGGTGCGATCGACCTGGCAATAGATGCAATCGAAGTTGCAGACCTTGTCGGGATTGAGATTCACCCCGAGAGAGATACCTCCGCTGCGCCGGCTGAGGACGGGGTAGACAAACTTGCTGGCCAGAAAGCGTCGCTCATGCTGAGCGTGTAAAGCAGAACGCTCGTTCATGGCGGCTTCCTCAAGAAGAGAAGATGCCTGGCAAGATCGCGCAGGGCATCTGGCAAACGGCGCTTTGCAAAGGCGCTGGTTCGAAAGGCTGGTTTACAGCTTCGAAAGATCCGAGAACTCATCGAGGGTGACGGTGGTGAGTTCGCCACTGTCCCGCTTGAGGACGATCATGTCACTAAAGACCTTGTCGTCGTTGTTGCGGCGGAAGTGCAAAGCATGGCGGCGACGTTCGGTGCGAACGACGGTGCCGATGGTGGAAGTATGCCACTTGCGAAAGCCGACCTTTACCTCGTGATCGACCCGGACGCGGTCTCCCGGGGTCAGTGAGGCAAACACTTCGAGCGATTGTGGATATGGCATCGATCCCTCCCAAGCCAGACAAAAAACGCTACAGGAATTCACAACATGCAAACCCAAGGGCTGTCTGCCGCCGAGCGATAGGGCTCTGGCGGCAAACAGCATCCAGGGAATCGACTAGACTTCCTTCGAATTGATCCAGGTCATCAGCTTGCGCAGACGACGGCCGGTCTCTTCGATCTTGTGGGTACGTTCGCGGCGACGGGTTGCCTTGAAGGCAGGAGCGCCAGCGCGATTCTCCAAAATCCATTCCTTGGCAAAGGTGCCGTTTTGGATTTCGGTGAGGATCTTCTTCATTTCCTTGCGGGTCTCATCGGTGATGATGCGAGGACCGCGAGTGTAGTCACCAAATTCGGCGGTGTTCGACACGCTGTAACGCATGTAGTTCAGACCACCTTGGTAGAAGAGGTCAACGATCAGCTTCAGTTCGTGCATGCATTCGAAGTAGGCCATTTCTGGTTGATAGCCGGCTTCAACCAGCGTATCAAAGGCCGACTTTACCAGTTCGCTAACACCGCCGCACAGAACGACTTGCTCGCCGAACAGGTCGGTTTCGGTCTCTTCCGCGATCGAGGTTTGGATCACACCACCGCGGGTGGCGCCGATACCCTTGGCATAGGCCAAGCCGATCTTGAAGGTTTCAGGGCTAGCGCCTTCGCTCATGGCGATCAGGCCAGGAACGCCGCCACCCTTTTCGAATTCGCTACGAACCAAGTGGCCAGGGCCCTTGGGGGCAACCAGCAAAGCATCAACGCCTGCAGGTGGCTCGACTTGGCCGAAGTGCATGTTGAAGCCGTGCGACGACATCAGCACGTTGCCTGGCTTCAGGTTCGGCTTGATATGGGCCTTGTACAGGTCGCCTTGGACTTCGTCTGGCAGGAGGATATTGACGACGTCGGCTTGCTTGGTGGCGTCATCAATCGACATGGGCTGAAAGCCATGCTTGACGGCCAAGTCATAGTTGGGGCTGCCGGGGCGTTGGCCAATGATGACCTTGCAACCGCTGTCGCGCAGGTTTTGTGCCTGAGCATGACCCTGAGATCCATAACCAAGGATGGCGATGGTCTTGTTCTTGAGAACCGACAAGTCGGCGTCATTATCGTAGTAAATCGTCGCAGCCATGAATCAAACTTTCCACTTCTCTATCGAAACAAAACGGAACCCACTGCCGGAATCAAAACGAAACGGGCACACGCACAAGGACCGACAACTTCCTTCGCTATGCACTCTATAATCAGCTACTCTCCGCTTCCCCTGCGCTGAAGATGGCGCGGGGGAAGTGAGAGAAACGAACTTAACCGACGAACTTTTGGAGCGAGCTGGCTTCGGCAGCCGCTTCGGACGTGTTGCCCGTGCCGCGTACCATGGCAATGCGGCCCGTGCGAACGAGCTCGATGATGCCGTAAGGACGCATGCGCTCGATGAAGGCTTCGATCTTGCTTTCGCGACCGGAGATTTCAATCATCACACAATCGGCAGCCACATCGACGATGCGGCCACGGAAGATGTCGACCAATTCGCGAACCTCGGTCCGCTTGGTGCCAGGGGCAGCATTCACCTTCATCAGCATGAGGTCGCGCTCGACATAATCTTGCGAGCTAACGTCATCGACGCGGACAATGGTGACGATCTTTTCGAGTTGCTTGCGGACTTGGGACAAGACCTTGTCATCGCCGACGACGACGAAAGTCATTCGCGACAAGTTAGGGACTTCTGTTTCCCCGACTGCCAGCGAATCGATGTTGTACCCGCGCGACGCAAGCATTCCCGAGACGTGCGCGAGCACCCCTGGAACGTTCTGAACCACTGCCGAAATCACATGACGCATAAAAACCTCCCCGCTCGAAGACGTCGGCGCGTACTGTATGCGCAGACTCTGGAGCGAAACCAAACTATTAAAATAGTCCCCACCCTAGCCCGGGACAAGTGCTACTGGCATTCTTCGGCGTGTTTGTAAGACGTTGGTCTGTGGTTGTAAGTGCTTGCTGCGCCATTGCTTGCGGCAATAGTTGGCGTGGCAATTGCCCCGGAAAGAAGCGTGGCTTCCTGGGGGGCGGGCGTCCAGTTGGGACGGTGATAAGGGGAACAGGCCGACCATCAATGGAAAAGGCCGTCTCCCGAAGGAGGCGGCCTTAACTTTGGACGCGAGGCTTTTTACGGGCCAGGGCTTATTTGCCGGCCGAGCCTAGGTTCAGGCCTTCGGTAGGCTTAGCAGCGGTGGTGGTCCCATCGCCAGCTGCCTTGGGAGGCGAAGTGGGACGTTCCGGAGCAACTTCGGCAACGACAGGCTCCAGTTCCTTGGCGGTATCGGTGACAGGGGTCACTTCGCCGGACTTGGCGGTCTTGTCTTCTGCCGAGGGTTGCTCAGCAGCAGGGGCGACCGCTTCCTTGGCGGCTGGCTTCTCGATCTCTTCGGCCTTGGTCGCTTCGGCAGGCTTTCCTGGTGCCTTTTCGACGGCAGGCTTTTGGGTGGTCACCGGAGCTTCAGGAGCTGGGGCGACGATTGTTTCCTTGGAAAGGGCTGGCTTCTTGTCGGCCCCTTCGGCAGGCTTTGTCTTGGCAGGAGCTGGCTTGACGACCGAGGTGCCCGAGTTGGAAGGAACGACCACCTTTTGGGCAGCCTGGATCTTGCGAACCGAGTTGGAATCAAACTCGACGCTACCGTCGGCACGCAGGGTACCGGTCACCTTGTTCGAACCGACCAAGTTTCCACCTTCGTAGGTGTAGGACTGGCCGGCCAGAGGAAGATCGTTGTAGTTGGAATCGAGTGGGATCCGCTGGGTGATGACGCGAGGGGTACGTTGTACCGACTCGACAGGGACGACCTTGCGGGTAGTCACTGGCACCGAAACGGCCTTGGTTTCGGTGATCATCTTCATCACTTGCACAGGATATTCTTGTTCGACGTTCTCGTACTCGATGCGTTGCACCGTTACAGGAATTTGGCGAACCATCTCCTGCTTTTCCCAGCGAACGGTTTGCACTTCAACTTGGCGATTGATGCGCTGAGTTACTGGGCGTTGCACGGTAACGGGCGTTTGGCGAATTTCTTCGACTTGCTCGATCTTTTGCACCTGCACAGGTACTTGCTGGGTGACGACTTCGTCTTGGTAGCGCGTGACGTTGACAGGCACTTGCTGCGTGACCACTTGGGGCATGTAGCTGGTGACTGGGATTTGTTGCTGTACTACGTTAGGAACGTAGGCACGATTAACGGTGTAAGTGCCAGGCGTGGTTTGTGGGGTCCAATATAGGCCACCACGATGGTAGAAGGTTTGGCCCGACATTTGGTCGTTGCCGTAACCGCGAGGAATCCAGGCCAAGCGATTGCGCGTGGTGCCCTGTTGGTAGTTGACGGAATCGACAAAGCCACCTTGATCGACCAACTGGGTTTTGTAGGTCGTTACCGGTTGGTAGGTGGTGTAGTTTTGTTGTTGGTAGACCGTCTCTTGTACGGGACGGCGGACCACTTGTTGCTGCTGCACCATTTGCGTTTCGACCACCGGACGGTTGACGATCACGCGCTCTTCACGCGATTCGGTCTCGGTGACGTAGGTGGTTTCGTCGTACGAGCGGTCTTGGACCTCGGTCGTGTAGACCGGCTTCAGCACGAAGTAACGCTCTTCACGCGTTTCCGTTTCGGTGATCGGCTTGGCCACCGTGGTGCGGCGAGTGCGCATCTCGGTCACCCATTCGGGGCGCGAGGTGGTGATCTGCTTTTCTTGCAGGACGGTCTCGTACTGGACCTTGTACGTAACGACGGGAGTCTCGTCGTAGACGACCTTTTGTACAACGCGATACGTGGTGGTTGGCACACAGCAGGCATCTTGTGCCAGAACCGTGGAGAACGGGGAACCCATCAACAGTGCGGCCCCAACCAGCAACTGGCGATATCGGGTTTTGACATCGGAAACGTTCATGTTTGTCTCACTCACAGGAAGGCAGAATACAAGACAGGCCCACTGGCCGGAATCGGAGCCTCCCGCTCGCCGGAACAGACAACAACCTCTGGCCACCATGCGTGAACAGGATGTGAAGACGAAAGAAGTTAGCGTCCCTAGCGCTAAGGCCTGTCATATTCACCGCCTGGAGAAGTGGAGCGATTCGAGGCACAATCCGCTTGTACACCGAAAGCTAACTTCCCCCTCAACGCACGGAAAAAAACCATCGCGTGCGACACTGGGCGACAGTTGGCGGCCTTGGAAGGGCTCGACCTGTCGGCACCGGTAGCGTGTGCACTTGAGTAATTCTTCTACGAACAATATTGGCGAATTTATGACCTAGAAGCAAACGGTTTCTAAAAAGAGGGTTTGGCCTTCGATGGTTAACCTAATTGTTCACAACACTTTACGACTTGCAAAAATCTTTGAAGTTTTTTGCTTCGGCAGCCGGGGCAAAAAATGCTTGAATCTCAGGTTGTTTTATCCATTTTCTCTATCTCGCGGCATTATCGATACAATCGCTACGATCGTGCGCCGACGAGGGTCCAAAGCGAGAAATCGCGCCAGGGTCGCTAGCATCTGGAAGAAATATCAGAGTCGATTTTGGGGCGAATGGGAGTGCTGGGGTTAAACCCGTTCGCCGAGGCGCTGGGCCAGTCGGCGGAGGCCGCTGCTGGCGTCATCGTGGGGCAAATGGACGTGGATTAGGCTGAGGTTTTGGGAGTCCTTCCAGGCGGCGGAAAGTGCGGCATCGAATTCCCCTTCGGTAGAGACTTCATAGCCAATTCCGCCCGAAAGGACCTTGGTCAGCTCGGCATAGCGCCAAGGGTGGATCTCATTGTAGGGCCAGTTTCCGGACTGCAGGTAGCGTTCGGTCCCGTAACCGCCGTTATCCAGGACAACGACAATCGGCGCTAGCTTGAGCCGGACAATGGTGGAAAGCTCCATGCCAGTCATTTGGAAGGCGCCATCTCCTACGAAGGCGATGACGCGGCGATCGGGTCGTGCGACCAAGGCGCCAAGCGTGGCAGGGACGGCAAAGCCCATCGAGGTGTAATACGCAGGGCTGATGAACTCGGTTCGCTGATGGATGGTTAGTTCCGTGGCAGAGAAAAGAGCGTCACCAACGTCGGCGATAACGATCGTGTTCTCGTCGATTTGTTGATCGACGCGGGCCATCAGGCGAGAGATAGTGATTGGGGCGGCGGGGGCAAGTTCAAACGGATCGGCCTGAACGGTGAGTGCGGCCGGGATCTCTCGCTTGGGGGCGGACTTGGCCTCGCGCGAAAGTTCATCCAGGAATTCGGAAAGCCCCACATTGTGAAAGTGATGATGGCGTATGCGAAGCATCTCGCTGGTGACGTAAATGCATTTGGCAGGATCGAGGTTGGCCGTAAAGATGCCGAGGTTGATGTCCGTCATGAATGCGCCCAGTAGCAGGACGCAGTCACTCTCTTCCACCATTTGGGTCACTTCTTGCTGTCCCATGGCACCTTCGTAGATGCCCATATAGAGCGGATGCTTTTCGGGGATGACGCTTTTCCCCAGCAGCGTTGCCGCCATGGGGATTTGAAGTTTTTCGGCCAAGGCGATGACCTTGTCGTTTAGGCCAAAGCGGTGGATCTCTACGCCAGCCAGGATCATAGGCTTTTTGCAATGGGCCAGCAGCGTGGCGGCTTCTTCGGCCGCCTCGTGGCAAGCGAGATTGTCGAGCGGCGTGACGCTGGGCTGATAGAGGTGCGAGATGTGAGGCACCACATGGACCATATCGCGAGGGATGTCGATATAGACGGGGCGTTTGAAACGTGCGGCCGCATCGAGGACGCGATCAATCTCGCGGAAGGCGATCACGGGATCGGAAAGTTCGGTGACGGCGACGCACAGCTTTTCGAAGACGTCGATTTGGGTGCGGAAGTCGCGTACCTTGTGATGGAGGAGTGGATTGTTGATCCGTTCATCCAGCCCTGGTGAGCCGGTGATCATGACGACGGCGGACTTTTCTGCGTAGGCGCCGGCGATGGAGTTACAAACACTAAGGCCTCCCACACAGTAAGTGACGCAGAGCGCCCCCATTCCATTGACGCGAGCGTAGGCGTCGGCCGCAAAGCCAGCGCAGTCTTCTCGGGTGCAACCCACTACGCGCAAGGGGCTTTGCTGGAGCAGTGAGTAGAACGAGAGGATGTAGTCACCGGGAATGCCGAAGACGTCTTTGATGCCATAGTCTCGGAGGCGACGAATGAGGTATTCGCCGATGGAAGGCCCGCGACCGGGGCCTGAGGACTGAACCGTACCTGGGAAAGAAGCCAGCGTTTCAAGGCGACTCATCGGAGGACCCTCAACAGGCAAGCAGGTTGTCGATCAGTGTGGAGGCAGGCAAGCGAGGTTGCCGAGCGATCTCCGTAAGGAATCGTACCGAGATGGCCCCAGAGGGGCTAGTCGGTTTTTTGGAGACTAGCCAAGGAAACGGCAGTTTGGAGAGGCCGGTTCTTTGGTTAAGACCGGATTTGACATTGCGGCAGGGCTTTGCGCAGCTCTTGCTCGCCCGTGGGAGAGATGCCTGTTCCGTGCAGATAGAGGTTTTCGAGCTGTTTGAGCTGCTTCAGATGTTGTACGGCCGCATCGGTCAACTTGGTGCGGGCTAGATGGAGTTCTCGTAAGGGAGCGATTTGTGCGAGGTCGGCTAGCTGAGCATCGGTGACGTTGGTGCTGTCGAGATTAAGGTCAGAGAGGGCGGGAAAGCCGGCGAGGTACTTCAGCGTATCGGGCTCTAGCTGGTTGCCTTTGAACTCGATCTTGGAGAGCGAAGGAAGGACCTTTAGGCTGCCAAGTTGGGGGCCGGTAACCTTGGTGCGGTTGAGAGCAAGCTCTTCGAGGTTGTTGAGGTTCGCCACATGCACCATGCCGGCAGCGGTGATATCGGTCTGTTGTAACCAGAGCTTTTCCAGGCTGGGGTACTTGGCGAGGTGGGCCAATCCCTTGTCGGTTAGCTTGGTGTTAGAGAGATCGATCAATTGGAGCTTCTCATACGGGGGCATTTTTTCTAGCCCCTCATCGCTGAGGGGAATGCCAGCGATGGCGAGCATCCGCAGATTCAAATGCGCGGGGAGCTTCGCCAGGCCCGCTTCGGTAACGCGGGCTTGGGTAATGCTTAACACATCGAGCGTTTGGAGCTTGGCGATTTCGACAAAGATCTTGTCGGTCAGTGGTGCTTGATCAATGGAAAGGAACGCGACGTTCTCTAGCTCGGGGATCGCCTTGAAAGCTTCGTCTCCCCCTTTCCACGTCTTACCAATGGAGACGGAGAAGGGACCGTTCGTGGCTTCGTCAACGTCGCGTTGATCACGGACGGTGCCACCGCTGCGCTCGATATCTTGTTTAGCAGCGCGTACCGAAAGGGATTGCAACTGCTTTCGCAAACGATTGGCGGCGGGAGCTAAGTCGGTGTCTTGGCTGGCAATCGTCGCCAGGCGTTCGCGAATCGCAACACGGGCGCCAGGGAGGTTCGTCAGCGTGAACTGGGTGAGCAGCGCTTCGCCGCGACGACGTGCTTCGCTGTCGCTACTGATTGCGGCCTTGATGGCGGGATCGATGGCGGGGTAACCCAGGTCGAACAGTTCGCGCATGGCGCGTTGGCGCACGGCGAACTCATCTTGATAGAGGCCGTTCGCTAATCGATCCACCTTGGATTGCAGCTGCTGTTCCAGCGTCGGGGTGGGCTGAACCGGTTGGGGCTCATCCGACCAGGTTGTTGCCGAAGGGATTAGGCAACTAAGTGTTAGGGCGATGCCTGTCTGCCAGAGGCTGCGCAGGGCCGCTGGGCTGGGGAGTCGACCGGGCGTAGTGGTGGAGGGAGAGCATGTACGGCACTAGTGAGGGAGGAGGCGGTCCTTTTTCGTTAGCGTAACAGCAATGGAAACCGTTTTCTATCTGTTAATAGGAACGAAAGCGCAGAGATATAGAGGTCTGGCGGCGATGTTGGCGGGTAATTGCGGAAGTTTGCGGAAAAACTTGACAAACGCCAAGTGGCTCCCCAGAATTAGCCTTCCTCAGCACCTCGAAGGATGGTTTTGCAGGGTATTGGGGCGGAGTTTGTGTTGCGCCTGGTACTTGGATTCAATGAAAGCGGCCGTCGATGAACGTTCAATGGAAATTGCCTGCCTGCGCAGTGCACTTTGCGATGGTGTTTGGCCTGATGGCGGCTGGATTGGTGTGGCCTTGCGCAGCGCGCGAGTGGTCGGACGCTTCGGGGAAGTTCAAGATTCCCGGTGAACTCGAAAAGGTCGAAGGGGGCGTCGTCTTTATCAAGAGCGAAAGCGGGAAGGTCGTCAAGGTTCCCTACGAGAAGCTCAGCGCGGAAGATCGAGCGTTCCTGCGTGCGGAGCGGGCAAAGTTGGGCGGGACGGACGATAAGGGGGCGGAAAGCGATGAAAAAGTTGCGGACTTCACGCCGGGGGTAAAGCCGGTGACGATTGTTCCTTCGCCGATTCAAGTGAAGGATGAAGCGCAGGATGGCGTCATTCGAACCATGGATATGACGGGAAGCTTGGTGGACTGCGCGAAGTTCGCGCCAGATGGCAAGACGCTGTTTGTGGGTGGTTCAACCGGAATCCTGGTGCTGGACGTTGCGACCGGGAAGGTGTTGTCGAAGTTTCCGCTGCCGAATTACTACGGTCCCAAGGAGCGTTCGAACTGGTCGTCGGATGGCAAGAAGTTTGCGATGCGGGGGCATGATGGTCATGCGTATGTGTTTGATGTGTTGCCGTCGGGAGCGTTCGACAATTTTCAGTCGCTGGATTTGTTCGATTCGTCTCGGATTGAAACGGTCAATATTTGCCTAGAGGGGAAGTTCCTGCTGGCACTGGAAGACAGCCAGCTAAAACTCGTGAACTTGGAAGCCGAGGGGCATCCGAAAATCAAGATTCCCTGCAAAGAGAAGATCTATTTGGCGCACGATGTGTGGATCTCGCCCGATGGAGGGCGAGCGATTATCACGTCGACATCCGATGCGTTTCATGTGGACCTGAAGATGAAGCAGGTCAAGCATGTGAAGCTGCCGATCTTGTTTGCCAAAGGAGGCTTTTCGCCCGATGGCAAGGTTGTCACCAGTGGTACGACGGACGAGATCCGCTTTGTTTCCACGGTGAATGGCAAGATCTTGGGGCAGTTGCCCGTGAAGGGGATCGGGTCACGGATGTGCTTTTCACCAACGGGGAAGCACTTGGTTGTAGCGACACAAACGGCCGTGAGTGTGTACGACGTGGCGACGGGCAAGCAGTTGGCGCAGACCGACATGCCCAAGATGAGTCCGCTGTCGGTTAGTGTGTCGCCGGATAACCGTTTGGTAGCGCTAACCAGTCACGGCGAAACGGTCGATCCGAACAATCTTTATCGTCCGGTGCTGATCTTGCGGTTTCCCTGCTTGGGCGAAAAGTAGATCGAACATGGGTAGCACCGGTTCTTGAACCGGTGTGGCCGTCAGGCCATGGGAGGTCGCCAGTTTGATTGTGCGCATTGATGTACTCTAAGCCCTTTGGCCAAGTGTCCAAGGCGTGTCATCTGGCGAAAAATGCGCCTGCTGAACGTGACGCGGATAGCGCTGTCAGGCTGAAGCCTGACCTACAAAAGCTCTAATCCTCGCGACGTGCAAAGACTCTTGCATGTCCTCCGTCTAATTCGTCGAAAACTGGGATTGGAGTGCCGAGGGGCAAGCACAAGACGTTCGATGAAACACTCGCGTCAGGAAGGAAATCTCCTTCGATTTCTGCTTCAATCTCATTTGCCAACTCATCATCCATTTCAATTTTGCAAGTCGAGTCTACTGTGAAGCGCAGTCGAATTTCGTCGTTATTCCACGAAACATCTACGGCCCTAAGTTCCGGCGTAATCATTCCAAGTAGCGCTCTCTGCGTCGAAAGCAACACGCGCGAGCGATCTGGCACAGTCATAATCTTTTTCATGGGCGCGGGAAATTAGGTCCGTACTGGTAAGATGTCCATTCGAGCTTTGCCAGAGGTGATGGCGCCCCAACATGTTGGAGTTGCCGCACGTGTGACTTCGTTGACGTGATTCTCCAGGGTGTGCCGCCTGGCGAAAAATGCGATTGTTGGGGGTGACGCGGATAGCGCTGTCAGGCTGAAGCCTGACCTACAAAACGCAGGTGCAGGTCGTGGGCTATCTGCTTGGGCGAAAAGTAGCCCGAAGGGCACGGAGGTGCGTGCCCTTTGCCAGGATGTTAGATATGCTTGCAGACCGAAGCAAGCTGACTAGAACCAGCCCTTCTTTTGCACGGCATAGGTTTGATAGAACTCTTCGTCGCTCTTCGTGAGGTAGATGATCCCTTCGATCAAGCCGATAGGTCCCATGACGATCAGTCCGGCACCGCAGGTGAGAACGGTGACGCACAGCATGATGATGCCTGGCGTGGTCAGGCCCAACACAAACTTGTGAATGCCAAGACCTCCGGCGACGATACCGCAAACACCTGCAACAATCTTTTTGCCGGCGAATTCTTGGGGAGTTGGCTCGGTCATTGTCTCGGCTCCTGATAGGCGTGGTTGGGTGATCGATGGGGTTACCCGTCCCTGGGCGTCCGTCTCGTGGACGAGCGCGGCGGGCAGGAGAAACCTCGTCCGTACGCGTGTAGTTATACTCCAAGGGAATTGGACTAGCCACGGTTAAGGCGTATGCGAAGTTTTCTAGGGGTGTTTCGTCGGCCAAAGCGGTTTATTTGAAACCGGGTTTTGATTTCTTTGGTACTTGCCGGTAGGTATAATCTGCCGGTTTCCCCAGGGATGGGTTGCGGCGTGGTTTCAAGCTTCTTTCCCGGAGATTGCCGGATGAATCGGATCTGTATCGGTCGGACGTGGGTATGGGCGGCCGCGACGAGTGCGCTGGCGCTGGGTATTTCTGTGGTAAGCAGTGGCTGGCAGTCGCTGTTGGCCCAGGAAAAGACGGCCCATCAGCTGATGCCGGTTTCGACCGTCGGCTATGTCGAGATTCCTCAGCCGCAAAAGCTGCTAGACACGGTTTTGGACCACCCGCTGGCCAAGGAAGTGGAAAAGCTTCCTCCCTACCAGGAAGCGTTTAACTCGCCGCAGTACCACCAGCTGATGCAGGTGGTGGGGCATGTGGAAGACAAGCTGGGGATGAAGTGGCGCCCCGCGATCGGGACGCTGACCGATGGGGGCATCGCACTGGGCTTTGACCTTTCAACCCAGGGGGCGGTTTTGCTGCTCAAGAGCAAGGATGCCGCCTTTGCAGAGAAGGCTCGCGACACGCTGCTGGAACTCGCGCGTGCGGAAGCCTCTCGCCAGGGGCGTAAGGACCCGATTGCCGAACAAGAGATTGCTGGCATCAAAACCTATCATGCCGGCGAAGGACGTTTGGCGGTGATGGGGCCTTGGATTTTGGTCACGAACAAAGAAGCCCTGCTTCGCATCGTGATTGACAACTATCACGGCAAGGGAGAATCGCTCGGCGGTGAAGAACAATTCAAGACGGCGCTGAAAACGCGTCATGGGCATGCGACGGCCTGGGCCTATTTTGATTTGCGAGTGCTCTGGCTGACGGGCATGCTCGATGCCGCGCTCAACAAGAAGAGTGACAATCCGGCGCTGGAACTGCTTGCCGGGGGTGTGATTGGCTCGCTGCCAGGGGCACCTTACGTGACGGCGTCACTAGAGGTAGAGAAGTCGCACATTCGGCTCTCGACCGATCTCCCTTGTGATACGAAGGAAGCTGCCAAGAAGCGTGAGTTCTATTTTGGCCCCGATGGCAATGGTGCGGCCCCTGCGCTGCTTCATCCGAGTGAGACACTGCTGTCGCTAAGCACCTATCGCGACTTTTTCTCGATGTGGCGGCATGCTCCTGACCTGTTCAATGAGAAGGTAAACGCCTCGTTTGCAGAAGCCGAAGGAGGGCTGACGACGATCTTCTCGGGACGCAATTTCCGGGATGACATCTTGGGCAACCTAGAGCCCGGTATGCAGTTGGTGGTGACGCGTCCGAAGTTTGCCGAAGGGAGCGTGACGCCAACGATCAAGCTACCTGCGGGGGCAATTGTGGTGCGAATGAAGAAGCCCGAAGAGACCGCCCGCCAATTCAAGATCACCTACCAAAGTGTGATTGGCTTTTTGAATGTCGTCGGCGGAATGAATGGCCTAGACCCGCTCGACCAAAGCACCGAAAAGACTTCAAACGGCCTGATCGTATTTGCTGAATACCTGCCGCCAGCCAAGCTGGAAAATAAGAGCGAAGCGCCGTTGCACTTCAACGCTTCGCCAACGGTGGCCTTTGTGGGAGACAAGTTCATCCTGTCGAGCTCGAAGGGGCTGGCACAAGAACTGATGGACTTGCTGCAGAAGAACCCTGCGTCCGCAAAGGATGTCAACACGGCGCTGCAGCTAGACGCCAACGTGCTGGGGAAGGTCCTTGAAGACAACAAGACCTCGCTGATCGCTCAAAACATGCTAGAAAAAGGGCACGACCAAACGGCGGCCGAGCAGGAAATTGGGCTGGTGATGAAGGCCGTCTCGGAATTGCAGGGAGCTTCGCTTTCCCTGAAGACGGTGGAGAAGTCGCTCCGTCTTTCGCTGGAAGTGAAACTGTCGCACAAGTAAGTGGAGAGAGACCCGATGGCGAGTTTGCTAGATACGATTCGGCCGGAAGAGGCTTGGCTGCCCTTTGAGCCAAGTGCCGCGCAGCCGTTTGGACGGGCACAAGCCGCGCACCTCTATCGGCGGGTGGGCTTTTCGGCGAACTCACGCGAGCTAGACGAAGCGGTCAAGCTGGGCCCGCAAGAAGCGGTTCGGCACATGCTGATGGCGGCCGGGGACAATCCCCAGTTCGCTTCTCAGATGCACAAGTTTGCGCTGACGGTGTTGGCAACTAACAAGCCCGAGCCACTAGCAGCTTGGTGGTTGCATCGGATGCTGCACACCCCTGCCCCGCTGCTGGAAAAGACCACACTGTTTTGGCATGGGCACTTTGCCACCAGTGCGGCCAAGGTGACCGATACGCAGCTAATGTTCAACCAGAATGAAATGCTGCGTGAACATGCGCTGGGAAAGTTTGAGTTGCAAGTGCGGGGGATCGCGCGCGATCCAGCCATGCTGCTATACCTAGATTCTGCCACCAATCGCAAGACGCACCCCAATGAGAACTTTGCTCGCGAGGTGATGGAGCTATTTTGCCTGGGGCTGGGGAACTACACCGAGAAGGACATTCAAGAGCTTGCCCGCACATTCACCGGCTGGGAAATCCAGCATGGGCAGTTCAAGTTCAACCAGTTCCAGCACGACTACGGCTCCAAAACGATTTTGGGAAAGACCGGCACCTATGATGGCGACGAAGGAATTAGCGTACTGCTGGCCCAGCCAGCGGCGGCGCGGTTCATCGCCACCAAGCTCATTCGCTATTTCATCACGGATGATCCAGAGATTCCTGCTGGTCTTGTGGAGCCATTGGCCCAGAAGTTCCGCGATAGTGGCCTGACGACGGGCCCTGTTTTAGAGATGCTACTTACCAGCCGGCTGTTCTATTCCGAAGCGAGCGTTGCCCGCAAGGTCCGTTCGCCGGTGGAGCTAGGGGTGGGAATGCTGCGAGCGCTGGAAGGTGCTTCGAACTTGCCACAGATGTCGGTTGAGCTGCGCGAGCTGGGGCAGCTTCCCTTCTTTCCGCCGAATGTAAAGGGTTGGAATGGCGGCGTGGCGTGGATCAATTCTTCGTCGCTGCTGGGGCGCTCTAACCTGGTTCGCAAAGTGCTAGAAAACGGCAGCACACGCTTTGGTGGAAAGTCGCTAGATGCCTACTTGGCTGCGCAAGGGCTCAAGGGGAGTGGCGAAACGGTCGATTGGCTGTGTGAGCTGCTGTTGGCGGTGCCAGTTCCTGCGGAAGTGCGGGCGCAACTGGTGGCCACGCTGGATGCCCCCGGGGCAGGCCCTGCCGAGAAGTCCAAGCGATTGCTGCATACGCTGCTGTCGCTGCCGGAATATCAATTGACTTAGTGAATCGCTTTTCCGAGATCGTTTGAAGGGTTCCCCAGATGCTTACTACCTCACGCCGCAAGTTTTTGGCCTCTGTCAGCGCGGCAGCAGGCGCGACGGCCGGCATGGTTTGTCTTTCGGGACGGGCTCCGCAATTCTTGCTGGAATCGGCGGCGCTTGGGGCGGAAGCTGCGGCCGGCGAAAAGATCTTGGTCGTCGTACAGCTAAGCGGCGGCAACGATGGGCTCAACACGGTCGTTCCGTTTCGTGACGAGCGATATACGGCCGCTCGGCCTAGCTTGGCGTTTGACAAGAATGCCGTTTTGAAGATTGACAGCGACTTGGGCTTTCATCCAGGGCTGAAAGGGATGGCCAAGCTGCTGGAAGATCGCAAGCTTTCCATCTTGCAGGGAGTGGGCTATCCCAACCCCAACCGCTCGCACTTTGAATCGATGGACATTTGGCACACGGCCCACTTGGCCGCGACTGGCAAAGAAGCCTTTGCAGAAAAGCGTGATGGTGGCTGGCTGGGGCACACCTGCGACCTGCATCAGGCTGAGCTGAAGAAGTCTTCCGACCCCGCTGTGATTCATCTGGGAGAAGAAGTCCAGCCACTCGCTTTGGCAGCGCGTGATATGCCCGCGCTGTCGATCCGTTCGCTCGACAACTTCCGTTTGGACACCGGCAACAATGACCAGCAGCGGCAAGCCATTCAAGGGGCGACGAGCGACTGCGCGGCAGTCTCCAAACGACCTGCTAAAGTTCGTGCAAACGCGGGCGACCTCGGCCCTAGAAGTTAGCCAGCGTTTGGCGCAGTCGACGCAAACCTATAAGACCTCGGTTAGCTATCCCGGGACCTCCTTGGCCGGCAAGCTGAAGAACATCGCCCAGCTGATTGATGCCGGGCTTGCCACACGGGTTTACTATGTGGCGCTGGATGGGTTTGATACCCATTCGGATCAAGCGGCCGCCCATGCTGGGCTGATGGCGCACCTGGGGGATGCCTTGGCCGCCTTTGGAGAAGACCTTTCCGCCCATGGCCAGCAAGACCGCGTGATGACGCTGGTCTTCAGCGAGTTCGGCCGTCGCGTGTCCGAAAATGCCAGCCGTGGAACCGACCACGGTGCGGCCGCCCCCGTGTTTCTGATGGGGAGCAAAGTGGTGCCGGGCCTGATCGGAAAAATGCCAAGCCTGGGTGACCTGGAAGATGGCGATCTAAAGTTCCATACCGACTTCCGCCGGATCTATGCCGCGCTGCTAGAGAACTGGCTAGGCTGGCCTTCGGTGCCAGTCCTTGGCGAAGGGTTCTCGCCCCTGAAGGTGATTGGGTAGGGGAAAGGCTTAAGGGGTGAGGCTTAAGGCCTAAGACCTAAGACTTAAGGTGTAAGGCAGATTTGGTAGGCCTTCCCCCGTTTCCTTGTTGTGAGGATCGCAAGAGGCAGGTAGCCACGAAAAACACGAAAGGCGAGTGCGCTAGTGCCGCTGGGTTTGCCCTGTGCTTTTTCGCGGTTGGGTGCTTATGCACCAACCTTTTCCGAGGCAAGTCGCTTGCCGGTGAGCTTCATGCCACCTTCGACAAGATAGAACAAGCCAAGCCCGACCGGCCCGAACAGGAATGTTAGGAGGAGGATCGGAGCCTGCAAGAGCCGATGCATTCCCATCGAATCGGCCCGTTTGGCGATCCACAAGCCGACGAAAAGGTCAAACGCCAGATAGTGAACCCAGCCCGCACACACGACGACGTCGTAACTGAAGAGGGTCTTCACTTGCGCAAGCGTGCTGAAGCCTCCCCCTTTTACTTGGGAGAGCGAGATCGCAATTACGATCGTATAAAACAAGCAAAAGGCGCTGATGAGCAGCCGCTGCAAGATCGTCAGCAGTACTTCGTAGCGAGGGAGCGCGATCAAAACGATCCAGCCCAACAATGCGGCCGTATTGGCAATCTTAAAAAGCTGGGCCCAGTCCATTTGCACTTCCTCATGGTCTTCGATCTTGGCGATGAAACAAGTCTACCAGCAGTCGCTCCATTCCATGCAGACGCCAATAGGTTTTATTCCCCAGCCGCAAGCCACCGGGGTCTCCCCGCGCTAGCCTATTTAGGTTCTGGCACTCCCCTGCGGCTGCTACTAAGCTACATTCGCGGCATCGTGCGAACTGCCCCCTAAGTAAAGCTAGACCATGAACGCTTCCACTCCCTCCGATCCGATCAACCCGTATGAGGCTTCTTCCAAGCTCTCGGCGTCATCACCCGACAGTCCGTTTACGCCGCAAGAGATCAATACGGAGCACGCCAAGTTCTATTTCTGGTGCTTGCAACTGCTCCCGGTCATTTTCGCGTTTTTGACGATCTTGCGACCGTTTGTCCCCTATGAGGGTTTGGGGGTAATCCTGTCCCGCATTCCTTGGGAGTCAATCTTTGCGGAGCTGATATCTGGTCAATTGCTGCTTCTTGCACTCAGCCTTACGATCCGAAATCCAACGCAAACGGTAGCATCCAATATGCTTCTGCGATTGCTATTGGTGGCCTACTTGGTGGGAATCCAAAGTGGAGTGCAGCAAGTTCAGTTGGAGACTCGAACCATCCAGAGTGTGGATGGTGGCTTTGCAAAGTTCGTGGAGTACTTTGGCTGGTCTATGTCGGCGATTCCAGTCACCTTCATTCCCTACCTCTTGGGTGGATGGGTTGCGAGGCGCCTGGGCGTTCGATTGCAAACTTCCATCTCCCCTAAGCCGCTAGGCATCTTGCCTCTGTTGTTGATGGTAAGCATGTTGCTAATATTTGGCTATTACTTCGTGGAAAACCTGGTGCCTTTGCTCTCCACAGCACTACTCCATGAGTCATTCAGTTGGATTACATCGATCTTGTTCATTCTCTGCCTCTGTGGAATCGGTTGCCGACTGAACTACCGCATTCCATTGACACAGTGGGCGATTCCGCTCGCCTTTGCAATCATCGCGAGTCTCGTATTGTCGCTTCCTTACTGCTGGTATCACAACCTGATTCCCTTAGACGCCGCCGATCGCTTCTTGGCGGTGGTGCAGCACTCGATCGTTCCTCTTTTCCTTGGCGCCAGTTGGTACTTCCTCAGTCAGCAAGGCTTTCATCTGCAGCCAGTGACGTTTCCTTTTGCTTCCGCCGTTACCACGGAACCGATTCCTGCTTCTTCCATCGAAACAAGCGAGGCGGAGTAGCCAAACAAAAAGCTGCCGCCTCTCTTCTCCTCCCTGCCGGCCGTGTCCTTCCGTGTTCCTCCGTGTACTCTCTCTCTCTCTCTCTCTCCCCCGTGCCCCCGTTCGTGCTTTTTGTGTCTTTCGTGGTTAATCGCCTTTGGCTTTGAATCACGGGGGGATGCCCTGTCGCTTACGCTTCCGGCTCTGAAAATTCACTCATCTCTCTTCCTCTGTGTGCTCTGTGGCAACCCCTTCCCCCGTCTCGTCCGCCTGCTGGCCGTGTAATTACTTCTTCCCGTCCCGCTCAATCCGATACAAATGCTTTTCGCCGCGAATGAAAAAGGCGCCATCGGCGGCAGCGTACGAAGCCAGGACCGATTCTTCTAAGTCGTTCTTGGCGATCACCGCGAACTTCTTGTCAGCCTTCACCACCGTTGCCAGTCCATCCTCGTTCTGAAAGTAAACATTCCCATCCGCGTACAGCAGCGATGCCGAATAGTTGCCCCCCAGCCGTTGCCGCCAATGGACCTTGCCCGTTTTTGCATCGAGGCAAGTTCCCACCCCTTTATCCGAAACGGTATACAGCTCTTCGCCAATAAGCACTGGCGAAGAGGTTAGCCCCAGTGCCGTTGGGTCGGTCCAAACAACATTGGTATCGGTCAGATCCCCTTTCCCTTCGGGGCGAATCGCAAGTAATCGCGGCTTGTCGGCACTGTCAGAAACAAACAGCAGTCCATGGCCGTACAGCGGGCGCGGCACATTGGAATAGCTATCGGGCGGCGTGCGAATGCGCCAAATTTCTCGTCCCGTCGCCGGCTCATAAGCTAGGATCGCCCCGGCCGCCGGGCTAATGATCTGTCGCTCTCCGGCAACGTCAATCAGCAAGGCTGTTGAGAACGACTGGCGGTTCTCTACCTCGCACTTGCGATCCGTGCGCCAGCGTGTTTCGCCGCTTGCTTTATCAAGGGCAACAATGAACTGCTGATCCTCGCCATCGCAGCTAAAAACCAGCATGTCATCAATCAGCGCCGGCGACCCACCGTTCCCATACACCGGCACATACTTGAGATCATTCCGCCGCCACAGTACCTTCCCATCCAAGTCGAGGGCGGCAGTCCCTTCGTGCCCAAAGTGAACGTACAGCCGTTTTCCATCGGTGATCGGCGTTGGGCTGGCGTGGCCATTTTTGCTATGAATCTTGGCGGCCGTTTTTCCATCCTGGCGAAACACTTCGCTAGACCACAAGACCTTCCCCGTAGCCGCATCCAGCGCCACCGCACGTAGCGAGTGGTCGACCGGATCTCCACCAAGCGGTACAGCCGTCGTCAAATAGATGCGTCCTTGCCAGACAATCGGTGACGACCATCCCTTCCCTTCAATCGGCTGCTTCCAAACGATTCCTTTCGTGGCACTCCAAGCCACAGGCCATTCCCCTTTTCCCACCAGCCCTTGTCCTGTTGGGCCACGGAACTCCGGCCAATCTTCCGCGCTCACCGTGCCGCATAATCCCCAGCACACGCCTAAGGCGATCACCATCCCCAGGACCATTCGCCCCACGTTCCACCGCAATTGGTAATCACGTTTCATGATGATCGACGATCCTCCTCGCCCGGCCATGAGGCAGTGCGAATGCTACTTGCATCGAAAAATGGAGTCAGCATGGTTTGCAAAGGTAACCAAATCTCACCACCTTATTTTAGCCGCTCCGCCAGCACTATGACGCATCCAGCCGCAGATACTTCGCAACAAAATCGCCAGTAATATTGCCGAAGTGAATTTTCCCTACGTAGGGTGGCGTAAACGCTGGGTGGCACGTCCCTGAAAGCGAAGCTGAAGGGCGTGGTTTAGTCGCATTACGATATGCCATTCTGAATCGCGATCACTTTTCAGATACTCGGCTTTTCAGAGCCGGAAGCGTAAGCGACCGGGCATCCCCTCGTGATTCAAAGCCAAAGATAAATAGCCACGAATAGAAAGTAGGAAGAGAACGGGGGGAGGGTTTGCCACAGAGGGCACAGAGCAGAGAGTGGAAAAAGAAGAGGAGGCGAACTTAAACCGAAGTGGAAGTAGTAGCCGATGCAGGCGACACCTTGGGAGGTCTTGTGAACTGATAGCCGAGCTGTCGGAGGAGGTACCAAGAGACGAAGATGAACAGGACTTGAATGGGGCTGAAGATCCAAAAAGGGAAATGATAGATAGAACTCTGACTGAAGAGGTTCTCGTGGTGGATGCTCACGCGGTCGAGAATTAGTTGGCCAATCGCTACACCAGCCAGCAAAACACTCCACACCCACATTGGCGTATTGCAACGCAGATAAAGAAGCGGCACCACAATCAGCGAAAACTTGAGAAGGAAGCAGGTCCAGTCAAGCAGGAACAAGCTGCTAAAGGTCCACAAAGCAGCTCTGATATCTCCATTTCCGGAGCCAGCTCGCCTCATATATTCATCCGTATCAAAAAAACGATCGAAGAAGTTTTCGAAGTTGTAGGGAAGTTTTATTTCGCTGAACCAATCTCGAATTGCTGGAAATAGTAGCGGGACTAATAGCATGATGATGATTAACTCTCTCATTGTGAACTGAAAGAGAGGGGCTCGTGATGGCGATCGTTGTGTGTGCGTGATTTGAAAGCGGAAGAGTCGGACCGTAATGAGTACAAGGGACAAGGAGATGAATGGCATCGTCAAGTACGAATCCATTTCGAAGTGGCAATAAAATCCTCCGAACGTGAGCACTTCTTCATGGGTGCTTGGAAGACAGAAGTAATAACATACAAACGGAAATACGTAATAGAACCAGATGGGCATCGGAAGCGTCATGAGTCCCCAGAAAACTTGCTGTGATGCATCACAAACAACTTTGCCAGTCAGTAGCACCATTTGCGACAACATAATGGCAGAAGAGCCAACGACTAATAGCCCACGAATGGTGTGAAAGGGCTCAACCGCCTCGATTCTTGTTTCGGGATCTTTGTAACGGTATGGTCCTCCAGCCATGTCGATTAGGATCAGAAAGAAGGGCAACAACTGCCACAACACAAACGCCGTCCAAAGCCATCTCGATTGTGTTGGACTTAAAGACCTCTCGGAAAAATCTGTATTCGCTTTGTTCTGCATGCCGCCATCTTACCGCGAACAATAGCCAGGATAAAACAAAAAACACTTCTTCCTGCTGGCCGTGTCTCTCCGTGTCCTTCCGTGTCCTTCCGTGTACAAAATCCTCCCCGTCTCCCCCCAGGGTCACACCGGATCGAAACCCGGTGCTACCTGTTTGCCAAGCACGATCCAAAACCGACGCACCTTACCCCGCAAGGCGTGCCAGCGTGCGTCGTGCTTGCAAGATACGGCGGTTAGCGGTTCGTTGCCGCTCCACGCGCATCTCCGCTTGCACGTCATGCCCTAGCATCACTTGGTTGTACGTGCTGCACCAAGCGGCCGCTTCGCTTGCCTTCACGCCGGACAATACGACCTCTTCACTGGGGACCAGCACCACGCAATACGTGGCTTTGTCTTTCACCATTTTCATTGCAAACCCTTTCCTCATGTGTTCGACCCAAAATGAATCTCATTCATTGCAGGTGTCGTCACCGAAGTCTTGCGCGCAAGATCGCTGTGGGTTTTTAAAAGACGCGCACGCCTGCCGCACGTAGATATTCGCGCAGCAGGTAACGCCTATCGCGTTTTTCCGATCAGGAATTAGCCCACCAATAGCCAGCCTGCGGTCACCAACTTCGTATTGGCGACACCTTCACTACCACAAACTTCAGCAAGTCCCCGGGACTCGCGGGCCGGCAGCACCCAGGCTGGCAAGGTTCCTTAAAATCACTCGTCCGTTTTGAACGTCTCGCTCAATATAACGACTAGTGTACAACTGTCAACTATTTTGTTTTTAGCAGGAAAACAGCCTGTTTTAGCCCCGTTCGTCCACTCCCACGCCCCGTTCCGCTCGAGCAATCTTCTGCCCGAACTTTTTGCGATACACCTCGACCAGTGATCTGGCCCGAATCTCGTAACGTGGCCGTTTGCCAAAGTTCAGCTGCGCCACAGGCCGCAAAATATCGCGATCCACGCACCGCACAATCTCTGCCAGTTCTAGATGGACCGCGCTCAGCGCTACCACAAACGGAATCCATCGTCCCGAAAAGCCACTTCCCGTTGTCGAAGCCTGAATGATCTCCGGCGGCACTTCCAGCGCCTTCCAAATCTCTAGGTCGAGGTCTTTCTTCCACTGAAAGATCTGCGTTGCGCCACCCACACCTTGCGGCGGAGTGTAGTCGACCAGCTTGTGCCCTGCCGGATCACGCAGCAGCGGCAGCGTCATCGCACTTCCCGTCTGGCGAGAGTCCACTACTTGCTGGGCGATCTCTTGCCAGCTCACTTCGCGTCCATCCGCCAATTGCACCTGCCGATCGGCGGGGTACCAAAGGATATCTCCCAGATACGCATCCTTAATCATTCGCAAACGGATCGTTCGCTTCGCTCCCCCTTCGGCCCACTTTTCGTGCCAAGCTGGATAGGCCCGCGCGAGTAGCGAACAACCATAGGGCTGTCCGCAAGCTGCTTCAAACGTGCAAACGAGTCCCTTGGGAGACATCACACGCCGCTCGTTCCCGGTATGGTCACGCTCGACATAACCGACGATCGTTTCCCCCTTCACGAGTAGCCGCGTCCCATGTGGCGAGCGATCGCAAATGCCATCCACTTCAATCAGGCCGGCAAATTCTCCTTCTTCCGCCTCGCGATACGAAACTTCAAAAGGCAAAAAGCCGTAATGCTTCGTCCGCAGAAAATGATGCGCCGCAATGGACCAGATGCGGTTCCACTGCGCCGTAACCCAGCGCATCACCTCAGGCGTATCCCCTTGCACTTCGATTTCGCCCGCCATCAGCAGGCCATTTCTCGCCCCCAGCCCAATTCGCACCTGCGGGTCATATCGCATCACGTCAGCCGTCGCCAAGCGAAACGGCGGCAAGCTATCCACCCCCATCACCGGCTGCGGCGCACACGCCGCCTTCGCCTTCGTCTCTTCCTTCCCCAACAGCGCCCTCTTCAGCTTTGTAAACAGTCCCATCGTCCTACCCCCTTACTTTCCTTTTATTTCTCTCCAGCCCTTCTCGCTCGCTTTACTCATACTCACTTTCATCTCTTCTCTTTCTCCCTCTGTGTACTCTGTGAGCTCTGTGGCAAAACCTCCCCCCGTTTCTTCCCCCTGCCGTCAGTGTCTTCCGTGTCCTTCCGTGTCCTTCCGTGTACAAACCTTTCCTCCCTCACCTCTTCCGCACTCGCATCGTTACGGGATCATCCTTAAACAGGCTCACGCTGGGTAGTTCGCTTCCCTTTACACCATTTGTCACGCCAGGCACCTTTAGCCTCCCCGCCGCAATTTCCAAAAGGTCCACCATGGCTGACGAATACTGCTCCGACAGACCTGCCGGAACCGAACTACTTCGCCGCAAGGCAAGCAAGTACGCCGCGATCTGCGCATTGATCCCAGTGCACCACCGATTTCCCGCCAGTTCCGAAAGCTTGTATCGCTGTTCGAGGTACGCGTTCATTCGATCCGCGCCGCGCTCAATCGCCATCGCAATCAGCGATTCCTTCGCCGGCGTCATCGTCCCGCTCGAATCATCATCCACCGCCGTCAGCACGGCCGCTGGATTCCAAACCGCTTCCACATCGTTTCGCGTGCAATACACAGTGCCGCTCATAATTTGTTCCTCCTCGCTTGAACCCAAAAAAAGGAGGAGAGGAATCCGCCGCGGCAGACCCTCTCGCTCCTTCACTCGCACGCCCACGCATGGGACTTGTGCCGATACAAAAAACTCGGCACCCATTCGTGCGTTAGTAAACGCCACCACTGATTTTTCCGTACGCTACGGCCGAGGGCATGTACAGCGCAGGAATCCCATTCATCACCGCGCACAAATCCCAGCCGCTTGGGTCATGCGTCGAGTATGCATAAGCATAAAACCCAAAGCGTTCCCCTTTCACGCCACCGGGACCTTCCGTCACCATTTCGGAGCCTTCCAAATACTGCACCCAGCGGACCGAAGGCTCCGGCAAAAACGCGGCACAGTCATCCGCAATCAGCTTGGTGAAGACTTCGCTCGTTCCGTTCCAAACCTCCAGGCCATAATCCACCACATGGAACGTGATCCAAGGAAGTGCCTTCAGCCGTGCCGAGAACTCGCCGCTTCCTTGGCGTGAAAGCGATTCAAACGCGCTGGCCGCACTTCCCCCTTGGGTTTGCACCTTTTGGTTGTTGATGATGTTCTGCCAGCCGGTCCCCGTGACGATCACATGTGCCAGGCCCATCCCCGTTAGCTGCACCATGGCTGCATTGATCGCCTGCAATTGCCGAGGAATGTCTGTCGTCGTTACGCTCCAGTCGGCATTCAGCAAATTGCCGCCGCCGAGCATGTTGAGCTGCCCCAAGTTCCCCGCAGGGATCGCAAAATCGACCGCCATCGTCCCGCCGGTAAAGCCATGCCGCAGGTCATCCCCATCCATGTGATAGGAATAGCTGCCGCGCAGCATCGCCGCTGCTTGGAACTCCACGAGGTTGGCAAACCGCTGGGCCAAGTACGCCTCTTGCCGCGTGAGGTAGTTTTCGCCACGCCGATCCAGTTCACCCGGTGATCGCCCAATCCGCCGGCGATTGAGCAAGTCTTCATCCAGCAGCGAGATCGTCTCGGCCGCTCGTGGAAACGTTCCTGATTGCGTTGTCACCGCTTGCGGACGTTGCCGACCGCTGGCTTGTGCTCCAAATCGCGCGGTTGCAATTCGCCGCGTCGGCGGAAAGCTATCGAAGGCAAAGTTCCGCCCCGACTGCCGATCGACATTGCCACTTCCCAGTCCAAACCCGAGCAAGCGTTGCAAGCTCGTCCCTGCCAAATCCATCTGCTGCACCGCTTTCAAAATCGTCTTCGGTGCCAATACGTCCGCTGTCGAAACCGTCATCGCTATCTCCTTTATCTAACCCTTCACTTCTCTTCTATTTACTTCTCTTCTATTCGCATTCTCTCTGCGTACTCTGTGCTCTCTGTGGCTAAACCTCTCCCCGTCTCCTCCGCCTGCCGGCCGTGTCCTTCCGTGTCCTTCCGTGTACCAATCCTTCCTGCATTTCATTTCGTACTTTTCGTATCTTTCGTGGTTAAGCGTCTTCTGCTTTCAACCACCGGGGGGATGGCCGTCGCTAACGCTTCCGGCTCTGAAAGTCCACTCTTTCCGTTCCCCCCGTGCCGCCGACCAAGCAGCTACGCCACAACCACGGTCGTTCCACCCAGGTTTGTCACCAGCCACTTCAGCACCCCGTCGGCGGTGTACACGCACTCGACAAGCACTTGGCTGCCGATCTTTTGTCCCGTTGTGGAAAACACCACGGCGCTGGCGGACGCGTTGCCGCGGTGGACGACGTCCCCACCACTCCCCGCGACAATCAAATCCGCGTCCGCCAGCTGCCCAAACCGATATGCTAGGCCGTTCTGCTTCGTCGGCAGCGTGAACGTCACTGCCGCCGTCGTCAAGAACAGCAGGCCGTTGTCCGCAGCGCTCACCGCATAGTTCGCACTCTTGCGATAGATGCCACGCGGATGCATCAGCACGCCGCCGCTGGCCGCTAGGTCTCGATCAAACACAAACCGGCTGGCCAGTTGCTGTTTCGCCCGTGGATCAAGCCCGACCAGCTCGCTCTCCTTCAGCAGTCCATGCACCAAAAGTTGCACCACGCGATCGGTGGCGACTCCGTCGACCAGCATCGACTGGTGCTTTTCCAAAATGCCCAGCGCCATCTGACGGCCATCATTCGCATCGGCCTTGTACGGCAAAGCCTTGCCGCTGGCGTCGACGCTCGCCATCACTTGCCCGCCACGCAGCGTGGTCGTTGGCATATTGCCCGCATCGACGGCCGCAGCATCGATGGTCGCGGGACGTGACGCGATCAGGTCCTGTCCATGCCGGCCCGACCACCAAACCTGCACTTCTCCCGATTCCTGCTTCGCTTGCATCCCAGGCAAATTGCCGCTTGTAAACTCGCTCATGATCTTGCTTCCTTCTTTCCAAAAACTCGCTTGCTACTACCACCACACCTGTCTCACCCCGTGACTACTTCCGCAGCAGCCCGCACCGCTCCAGTTGTTCCCGCGCTAACCGTTCGGCATCCGCATCGGTCAGCTCTTTGCTTCCGCCGAAAAAGCTTTCACCGCTAGGATGCTCGGCCACCGTCACTTCCCCTTCGCTCAGCCGCATCGAAAGGGGGACGACCCCTTCCAGCAGTTCGAGCACGCGCCCTAGCGAAAGTTGCGGCTCGACATCGCTTGGCGATGAGGTGACAGCCCCTTTAGTCAGCTCGCTTAGTTGCTTGCGCACTCCTTCGGGCAGATCGCTGGCTTGGCTTAGCCGCTGTTGCCAGGCTGGTAGTTCTGCTGCTACTTCGGCGGCGCTTTGCGTGGCTGTGCTGATGACTTCCGGGGCGGTTTCTTCGGCCGCAACTTCCGCGGATTGATTTTCCATCGATTCCATGGCTGGCTCCTTAGGCTTGGTTTGTCTGTTTAAGAACTTCTTAGTAACTCCTTACGAACTATGTACAGATGTCCACCAATCGTCAATTGGGAAGCTTGCGCGTCAGGGTGCGCCACAGGACTTAGGTCCGCTGTGATTCGCCCTAAGCTGCAAGGGGGCAAACACTTCGGCCTTTTGCGAAAAAGTGGCCAAACTTTAAAACCAGCCCCGCCTTTACGGGCCTCTTCCGCTTTCTCTCGCAACCCATCGCCGCTACATTCAGGCGTAGGCGTTTTTCTCTTTGCTTCCGTTCCTGCTGACGATTGCCATTTCCATGAAAATCCTCGCCGCAACGTTTTTCCTCGCTCTTGGAATCCTCTCCATGTCTTCTGTTTTTGCTGCTGATCCCAAAGATGCTTACGAGGCCAAAGTTTTCACAACGGCTGACGGCTTCAAGCTTCCTTACCGCATCATGCCACCGGCCAAGATTGAGCCCGGAAAGAAATATCCGCTGGTCCTGTTCCTTCACGGTGCCGGCGAGCGTGGTACCGACAACGCGGTTCAGCTAGTGCACGGCATGAGCGATTTCGCCTCGGCCGAAAATCGTGAGAAGTACCCCGCCTTTGTTGTCGCGCCGCAATGCCCACAAGAGCTGCAATGGGTTGCTGTTCCTTGGTCGGCCGATTCGCACAAGATGCCCGAAAAGCCAACCGCTGCTTTGGCCGCGTCGCTTGATCTAGTCGCGTCGCTGGAAAAGGAACTTCCTGTCGATAGCGATCGCCTCTATATCACCGGGCTTTCGATGGGTGGCTATGGAGTATGGGATGCAATTCAGCGCCATCCGAAACGCTTCGCAGCCGCAGCGCCAATTTGCGGCGGTGGTGATCCTGCTTTTGCCAAGGCGATTAAGGATGTTCCGCTATGGGCGTTTCACGGCGACAAGGATGACGCGGTAAAGGCCGCTCGCTCGACGCAGATGATTGATGCTCTCAAGGCTGTCGGCGGCAAGCCCAAGTACACGCTCTATCCTGGCGTCGGCCACAACAGCTGGTCCGCCACCTACGCCAACCCTGAGTTCTACGCTTGGCTCTTCGCCCAAAAGAAATCGTAGGTCAGGCCTTGGCCTGACAGACTGTTCGCTCAAGTAGCGGCGGTAACGATCGCTTGGTGAAAAGGCAACGCGGACAGAGACGCTTGCCTAACGACGCGATTTGTTATCGTAACGTGTATTAAAAATAGAAGCCGGATTTACGTCAGGTTCAAACCTGACCTACGAAGTGTTGCACTATGACCGATACCCACGTCGTTTGGCATAACCATTCCGTCTCTCGCGAAGATCGCGCGAAGCTCAACAAGCATCCAGGAACGGTCGTTTGGTTCACGGGGCTTTCTGGCAGCGGCAAGAGCACCGTGGCCAACGTGCTGGATCAAAAACTGCACGCCCTGGGTTGCCATTCTTACTTGCTGGATGGCGACAATGTGCGGCACTCGCTCAATCCTTCGCCGGAAATGCTCAAGGGGCAATTCGGCGAAACGTTTGCCAATCGGTTTGGACTTTCGTTCGGTCCGGAAGATCGCCAAGAAAATATTCGTCGCATCGGCGCGGTGGCAGAGCTCTTTTCGGCCGCTGCAATTCTTACGCTAACGGCCTTCGTTAGCCCGTACCGCGCTGACCGCGATTTGGTACGCAAACAGGTGGAGCTTTCTGGCGGCCCCGGCAGCTTTTTGGAAGTGTTTGTCGATGCCCCGTTAGAGGTGTGCGAATCACGAGATCCCAAGGGGCTTTATAAGCAAGCACGGGCAGGAAAGATCAAGCATTTCACCGGCATTAGCGATCCTTACGAACCGCCGCACAATCCAGAACTCCACCTCGCAGCTGGCATTCAACCTCCCGATATCCTGGCAGACCAGGTGCTCAGCATTCCTTAGACAGTCGGGCAGAATTACTTAAAAGTTATCTCGACTTTGAAGATTGACATGCGAGTTGTCGCGCCTACACTTAACGATTAACGGTTTTCACATTGTCATACACCATGGTTTATGGCGTCGTTTTTCGCGGTGTTCTATTCGCAGCCGAACCTCGTTCGCAACAGGCAGCGAGTTTTGGCCCAAGAAGAAGGGGGACTACGGATGTCCCAGATTACGCTGACGAATGTGGCAAGGCAGGCTCGGATCGCTTTAGATCGTAGTCGGATTTACGTTCTAAGACGTCTCTCGATTCAGCAGGATGGCGACGCACTGATTCTTTCAGGGCGTGTCGATTCCTTCTATCACAAACAGCTTGCTCAAGAAGTCGTTCGCGCGGCGACCGACGGCATGGAAGTCGAGAACGCCATCAGCGTTGTCTACTCCGATAATCTGTCTGATCGCGAGACCACCATCTGGCAGGCAACGGGTCGCCCCGATCGCCCGCGTTGAGAACTTAGTTGTTCTAAACCTCGCCGCTCTACGCTTCGATGCCGGCTGAGCTCGCAAAGGTTTTCGGCGAGGACCGCTTGCGGACAGCTCCAAACCAAAAAGAACAAAGCCTGCTGGGCATAGCGTCCCGCAGGATGATCGGCAAGAAAGCCGGCTCCCTTACAAGCGCCAAGTGCCGCTTGCGTCGCGCGAAGTACCAAGCTGTTAGCAGCAGCGCGCAAACTGCCGCTGGTGATGTTTGCCGGTGCGCTGCCATCAGCCACGTGCAACAGTTGCCCGGCCAAGTCCGTCTGTTCTTGCAATAGAGCCTGGGTCACACTTTCCAGATCGGGGCGCTTGGACGCTTCGATCGAGAGTAGTTCGATGGCCGCTCGCGATAGCCCCAAGGCGAGCGCAGTCGTTTGCAGCCCGCCGGTTTTGCCGCCGCTGGTTTGTTTCATCATGTCGACTGCGGGACCAGCCAGCAGCCAGTCGCGCGATAGAACCACTTGGTTCAATTCGACCCGTCCCGTGTGGCTGGCAGAAAGCGCTACCAGCTTGGGGGAAGTCGGCGCGACTAAACCACTTGTCTGTGTTGGCACTGCGACCAAAACATGTTCACCCGTTTCGGTTGTTGCTCCCAGCACCAGCACATCGGCAAATTCTCCGCCGGTCACCCAAGGCGAATAGCCATGAAGTACCAAATCGTGCTCGCGCAACGTCGCTTGAAGGGCGGGCTTGGCCAAGTGTTGCCGGCTGGTGGTTAAGTGCGAAATGCCAACGGTTGCAAACATTTTGCCGGTGAGCAAATCGGCCAAAAGCCTCTCGCTGGGAAGGGGATTATCACTTTGAAAGATTCGCAGAACGGCTCCCATCCGCTGCGTCAGGATGAACGAGGTCAGCAAGCAGGCTTGCGATAGCCGTAAATATCCGCGCAGGAGCTCTACTTCGCTCCATCCAAAACCACCCACGCTTTTGGGCAAGAACCAGCGATAGACGCCCGCTTCGCCGCAGCGTGCTAGTTGCTCTCGCGGCCATGCGGCAAGGTCACCCACCTCGACTGCCTTGTCTGCCAGATATTGGCACAAGTGGTCAAGCGATTCGGATTCCAGCGACTCAATAGGCGACATATCGCAGAGCTACTTTCCAGCGACTTGAATGGCCAGCAATTCTCCACCGCCATCACGGACGTTGGTTCGCAAGTAGAGCACGCCGTTGGAAAGGGCGGGCAATGCACGAGTCAAATCGCCGGAGACTTCTCCCTTGGCAATCTCCACATACTTTTGGGAGTTCGCTTCGATCACGCGTAGCGAGCCATCAATTCCCAGCACCAAGATTTTGTCGTTGACCAAAATCATGTGGCAGATGGGCTGCCCCGTTTTATTCCACAGGACCTTGCCAGTTTGCTTTTCAACGCAGCGCAGCTCGGCTTGGCCAGCGTCTTCGCGCCCGTGGCATCCAAACAGCACATCTCCCTTGGAAACGGCCGTGGCATATTGGCTGGAAAGGGACTTGTCGTTTCCCCAGACCAAGTCCAACGTTCCCGCCTTGGTAGAATAGAGCTTGGCCCCAATCCCATAGCTGGCAGTAAGAAAGATTTCGTCACCAATCACCAGGGGCGTGGCTGCGTTTACCGTGGGGCCGCGCTGGCCGAAAGGAACCGTTGCCAAAACCTTGCCATCCTTGGGATCAATCACCACGCAGTTCAGCCGCGTGACAAACAGGGCGCTTCGTTTCCCCTTCCAGTCGATTGCCGTTGGTGCGGCATAGCTCCCCACTTCGTTGGTGGCTTGCCAAACCGTTTTGCCGGTCTTGGCGTCGAGACCTACAATCCCCGCTCCTTTGCCACCGACGTTGACGAGGATTTTTCCATCGAGGGCGATCGGCGTTGTCCCGGCGCCGAAGTAACCTTCATCGCCGTTATAGTCGCCGTACAAATCGCGTTGCCACAGCGTGCGTCCTGACTTTTGATCGACGCAAAACAGGCCGCCGCCGGCTCCATAGCCATAGACTTTTCCTTCGTGGACAAGTGGCACGCAGCGTGGGCCTTTGTCGGCATCGATTCCACCGCGATAGGTCGCTTCAAAATCGGCCTTCCACTGCGATTCGCCCGTTTTGCCATGGAAGGATTCCAGCCGTTCTTGGTTGCCTACACGGTGGAAAACCAGAACCTGAGGGCTGCTGTCCAGCGTCACTGCGGCCGGGCCGGCGTAGCCGCTGCCGATTTTTGCCGTCCAAAGCTGGGTAGGCCCTTTGGCCGGGAAAACCCCGAGTGCGGGCTCGTTTTCGGCCAGTCCGCTACGGCTGGGACCAAGGATCTGGGGCCAGTCGCCAGCCCTTAGTGGAAGTGCCAGCCCCATAAGGACCACGCTAGCGGCCACGGCCACTCCGCCAACCAACCCGATCCGAGCTGCGTAAGACATAAACGGTATCCAAAGAGGGAGGTTCAAAACCACAGGCAACGCGTTTTACGTGGGGACGCAAAACGAAAAACTACCGCGAAAAACAAAGCTGCATTTGTGATTCGCAAGCCGATGCTTTATCATAAAGGTTGGAGTTACGCGCTAACAATTGGGCTTTTTTGGTGCGGGTTCTTCCGGGGCCTACTGCCTGGATTCTAACCCTTAACGCTTGGCCCACTGCTTGCCGTCGGCTCTTTTTCGCGAACGTTTTTTCGGTAGGGCTTCCTGCCGACTGTTTTGTCACCATCGTTTTTTGTCCAAGGCGTCAACGCTTGCTACGTCCATTTCGATTTCTCGAAAAGAAACGTGGTGCCCGGCGAACCGGATCCAATTGGATCGGCGGCATGGGTGAGGCGTTGTTTTGCGCGGTCCTGTTCGTGCTGGGGGTCACCTCGCTAGCCGCCCTGGTAACCACCCAGGTGATGAGCACCGGCTCGCCTCGCTTGGGCTTTTGGCTGATGGTGTTGGTGCTGGCCTCGTTTGCCATCATGGGAGGCGTCGGCCTGGTTTGGACGGTGCTTCGCCTGGGGATCTCGGCCGAGCGGCGCAGCGCCCTCACGCGGCAAGCTTCTGCCATCGACCTGTTCCATGCGGTCGTCTCGCAGCCGGAAAGTTTTCCTACGCTTCCGCCGCACGAAGGTCTGACGAACAGCCCCGGCATTGAATTGGCCTATCGCCTGCCCCCGGCCGAGTCGCCAGCTTGGCAGTTGCTTGCCAAGACGGTCTTCGCTTTGGTTTGGAATACGCTGGGCATCGTTTTGACGGTGCTTGCCATTCGAGAGCACCTGGCCGGAAACACGCAGTGGTTTTTGGATGCGTTTTTGCTCCCTTACATGGCCATCAGTGTTTGGACCATCGTCTATACCGCGCAGCAGATCTGGATCCATGCCGGCATGGGACCGACCATGCTCGAGATTTCAGACCACCCGCTACTTCCCGGGCATGAGTACCAAGTGGTCCTGACCCAAACGGGACACCTGCAAGTGGATTCGCTAGAGCTGTGCCTGATTTGCGAAGAGGCGGTCACCTATCACCAAGGGACGGACGTTCGCCACGAGACTCGCACGGTCTTAGAGCAAACGCTGTTTCAAAAAACCAAGTTCACCATTGAGCCGGGGACGCCGTTTCAACAAACGTGCACGGTTCCTGTTCCGGCCGAAGCGATGCACTCGTTTGTCTCAACGCATAATGCCCTTCGCTGGAAGTTGCTGGTGCGTGGCAAGCTAAAACATTGGCCCACGTTTGAACGGGGCTTTCCGCTGGTGGTTTATCCCGGCAGTGACACGCTAAAAGTGCACGACTCGGTTCCTCCTGCCCCGGCAGTGGTTCGCTCGCTTCCCGCTACGGCAAGCGTCACGGGCGTGGTGGCTTAATGGAACCGCTGATCAGTCTATGCCTTGTCGGCCCACGGCGACAATTCTCGGCGGGGGATGAACTCGTTTGCGAATATCAGTTTGATGCCGTCGCGCGGGACGACATTCAAGCGGTCGAAGCTTCGGTATTGTGGTATACCGAAGGCAAAGGGGATGAGGACCTGGGGGTTCACTACTTTGAGCGTCGCTTGCCAGCGGATGCCGAAGAGGGAGACCTGCGTCCGATGCGGCGGTTGCGCGTGACGCTGCCGAGCAGTCCTTTGACCTATCGTGGAGCCATCCTCAAAGTTTTGTGGTGCATTCGGATTCGGCTGTTCTTGCGTTCCGGCAAAGACCTCTGCTGCGAACTGCCGTTCACGCTAGGAGCCGTCCCTGCCACGATCCTGACGGATAAGGCTTAGCTTGCTGGATTTTCTCTCCTCTCCGATTTTAGGTTGCCTGACTTTTGAATTAACGACGCATAACTTTTTCGCTCAGCCTGCGATGAGGAGAATCATGCCCACCCCTCGCGAGCCTACACCCACTTCGATGACGGGTTCCAATCCGTTTTCGACACGGTTCATTCGCCCCGATGCGATGCCGTATCTTTTTCCGCCCGGGTATTCTGCCGAGTCACTTTTGGGTCGCTTAAAGGAGAACGGCTGGTGGGGCGAAATCATTGCTCCGCATGGAAGTGGAAAGTCAACGCTGCTGCATGCGATTGAGCAGCAGCTTGTCGCCTGCGGGCGAAAGATCGATGTTTACTCGCTCAATTCGGATAAGCCGGTGATCGATTGGGCCCATCAAAGCGTCAAGCCTTGGGACGCCACCACGCAGGTGATCATCGACGGCTATGAGCAGCTCTCTTGGTGGAACGCGATGCGCTTGCAACGGATGGTGAAGCAAGCCGGCGCGGGGCTACTAGTAACCGGGCACAAACGGGGACGACTGCCGCCGCTGATCGACTTGACTCCCACGCTCGCCACCGCGCAGGCGATTGTAGATCGGCTACTTCAGGGAGACCATCACTTGATTACCGAGAACGATGTGCGCGACGCCTTCGAAGGGAACCATGGTAACCTGCGCGAGATGCTGTTTCGGCTGTATGACGTTTACGAAATGCGCATCCGCTTTCCCCCGCCACGAACCGACCGCAGTACGGAAAAGTAGAATCGGTTTAGCCACAGAGGGCACAGAGTACACAGAGAGAAAGGAAAGCGGGACTTTTCAGAGCCGGAAGCGTCAGCGCCTGGTCATCCCCCCGTGATCGAAATCCTTTGCCGAAGAATTTGTAGGTCAGGTTTTAACCTGACAGCATTATCCGCGTTCCAATTTTTGGAAAGTGACAAACCCTGTTTGCAGATGCAACGCATCAGCACCGAAGACCTAAAACTCGCTGGCCTACCACGACAATGCCGTGCTTGATTTCAACGAAGCGGGTGGTAACCATGAACGGGGGCACGGGGGGCGAGAGAGTACACGGACGAACACGGAAGACACGGCCGGCAGGGGAAAAGGAAGAGGGAAGGTTTAGCCACAGAGGGCACAGAGTACACAGAGAGCAAGGAAAGCGGGACTTTTCCGAGCCGGAAGCGTTAGCGCCCGGTCATCCCCCGTGATTGAAAGCAAAAGACAGGTAACCACGAAAGACACGAAAAGCACGAACGGGGGCACGGGGGGATAGAGGGTACACGGAAGAACACGGCCGGCAAGGTTGGACTTTCAATAGGGCAAGGCAGATGGAAAGCAATTCTAGTAGCCCCGCAAAAGGAAAGTGGACCACGCAGCGACTGGTGCTGTGTGGACTATTGGCCAGTGTCGCTTTGATTTTTTATGGATGTTATCCCGATTGGCGGAGGCGATCCATCGAACGCGAAATTGTCAGCAAATGCCACATGCAGACAACGTTTACTAGAAAGCTCACTACATCACCGCATCTAGCACTTGGGATTTCCGATGCAAATACAGAGCAGGAGGTGCGTGAGCTTGGCCGTATATGCCTTGAAAATTCGAAGTATATACGCAAAATGACGGTCGTCGCTCGCGGAGAAAAATGGACGACCGATAGTTTTGAAAGCCTAGCTCCCCTTTGCCAGCAGCGCTCTATAAAGGTAACCGTGTGGATCATTGAATCGGATTCCTTCCCGAAGGATGGTCCCCAGATCCAATGGTGCACAGAATGCGAATAGCGAGTCGTCAGCATCAGCGGGTAGCCCAGGTTCTTGAACCTGGGCCGCGCAGCGGCGGGAGGTCAGGGATCGGGAGTTCATGCTGATTGTATTTGAGCCGGGCTGGGCTTGGCACTTCTGGCTTTGCACTGTCAAAATAATCGCCGTAATATTAATGCATTGATGGAGCTAACCAAGGTCTTGAATCCACAATCTCTACATGGGGAAACTCTTCTCTGAGGGACTGGACCATCTCTTGCGAGATCTGCTTTTGTGGAAAAAGGTCTAAATAGGTGATCTGCGGCATAGTTCGTAAAAGCAACTTTACATCATCGAGGCGAAGATTGTTCCAGCCTAGATGAAACCTGCGAAGCGACGGAAGGTTTTTTAGCTGGCCAACGAAAGCACTGTCGAACAGTGTGCCGTACAGTCGTAATTCTGAAAGGTGATGAAATTGCGAGAGTACTGTTGGGTCGATCGCAGACGTGTAGGTTAACGTCAGCTTTCGTATCGATTTAGAGCCACTTAATAGCTGCAAGCAACGCGTGTCGATATACGTCCAAGCGAGCGTCAATTCTTCAAGTTGCTCGAGTTGTGCGATTGACTCCCAAAAACTATTGTCGTACGACCTTGAGGGTTGAAGCGACAGCTTTTTTAGCGTCGTGCTTTTCTTTGACAGTTGAAGCTTTTCCGCATTAAACACAGACGATCCGAGCTGAAGTGATTGAAGGTTAGGTGCTGTGGCAATTGCGTCTGTGAGTTCATCCGGAATCACGCATTCTCTAATACTTACTGATGCGAGCGATCGTAAGGAACGCCAATCTAGTAGACCACTTCCCGTGAAATCACACCGAACTATGGTTATCGATTCTAAGTCACCAAAAGACTCACAGACCTTTAAGTCACTTACACGAATTCCATGGGGATGATCAAGGGTGAGATGTTTAAGTGCTATGAGCCCATCTAGTTGTGAAAAACAACCATCTTGGAATACGCAAGAAGTTAGCGAAAGCGACTCCAGTCGCTTTAAACGGGAGATCGCTTTGACTTCTTCGCAACGAAAATCAAATGAAGTCAGGTCCAAATCACGGAGGTTCTTTGCGTCGTCAATATGTAACACCTCGTCAGTCGTAAGGCCGTTGTCCCACTGTAACGATTCGAGGCTGGGAAAGTGTCGCACCAAGCGGAACAGCCCACTTTCACCTTCTTCTAACAGATAGTTGCTTCCGATTTTCGTAAGTGATCCAGCCCTACCATCATCACCCAGGATTGCATTAATCCAGGCACCACGTGATTGGCCTCGAAATTCAGTACGTGCAAACCTATCTAACTCTTGAACGGCCTTTTTCCGCTCGTAAGATTCAATACGCTGCCTAACAACCCAAAAGCCGACGGATATGACGAGCATTGCAATCAGCAAGTGGCTCAGCCGGATTTGATTCCAGCGTAGCGGTAGCCCCTTTTTGTTTTTGCGCCCCAAAAACCACATGGTTTAAATGCCTTCTGCCGGCGAATTCGCGGTCGGTTTCTTTGCGGTATAAATAGTGGACCACGCCAATTGCCGCTGTCCCTCTATTCTCATCACATTGCCCTGGCAACGACTAGCCGGGTAGCCCAGGTTCTTGAACCTGGTCCGCGATAGCGGCGGGAGGTCGGGGCACAGAAGTTGTGGAGCGATTGTCATTCAGTTTGCAACGCATGACCTCTTCTGGCCTTCGGCCACACCGACTGGCAGAATCCTTGCTTCGGCAATAAACTTAAATCACGGCCGACGAATCACGTCGGCTTGGCCTGATTTACATAATGGACGCCTACATGTTCGACATTGTCCAATCTCATGCCAAGGTCGAAGCGGTTTTGGCCGCTGGTGGCTCTCTCGAAGCTGGGATGGCTTTGCTGTTCGACTTTTGTGCCGAGCATGAACCGTGGCGAGGCTGGAGTGCCTTGAGAAAGCTCGACTTCTCAGACGACCAAATGCGTCTCCACCAATGGCTCAACGGACTGCTCACGGATGAACCGCCTCCGAAGGGCATCAAAGCCTTTTGGTTCGGCTTGTTCAATCCAGTGGTTAGGGGTAAGACGACGTGCGGGATGTATTTTTCCGGATCGAATACATTCGACGCTGAAGACAACACTTTTGAATGGGCCTGTGACCCAGCCTATTTTCCAGATGGCCGTTACGCCGATTCGCACATTCTTAACGAGATTTACCAGTCGGTTAGCAAGGCGAAGGGATTCGTTTCAAGCTACGGGGAATACGTTCTTTGCCTCGGTTTCGCCGGGCTGGTAGCAAAACATCTTGCCGCCACGATTGGTGCTACAACTTGGCTCGGTACATCACCATCACGCTCGCTCGCCGTTGGTTTTGATTCCGGCGATGGTGTCCTTCTTGGGTCAGTTACGAAAGGTGGCTGGTTGCCGATCATGGCATAATGAGGCAGGTTCACCCGGATGATCTGGTGGGAATCGTATGCTTTGGAACGACCGTTCCCATTTTTGTAACGGCGACTTTCACCGGCTTTGGCGGCGTAAATGATCTGGGTGGTTTGATTGGCTTATGCTTCTGGGCAAGCGGGTAGCCCAGGTTCTTGAACCTGGGCCGCGCAGCGGCGGGAGGTCAGGGCACAGAAGTTGAGGGGCGATTGATTTTTTGGTCGGCAACGCGTGACCTCCCATGGCCTTCCGCCACACCGGTTCAAGAACCGGTGCTACCCGGTTTGCACAGTCGGAGTGAGAGTAGTCGCTATTGACTCGCTCTGGGATCAAACAACAATAATTGTGATTCCGCAAACTCCACCTGGGGAAACTCGTCTCTGAGGGGTTGGAGCATCTCCTGCGAAATATGCTCTTGCGGAAAAAGGTCTACATAGGTGATCTGCGGCAAGGTTCGTAAAAGCAGCCTTGCGTCATCGAGGCGAAGATTGTTATTGCCTATGTGTAGCCTGCGCAGCGACGGAAGGTCCTTTAGCTGGCCAACGAAAGCACTGTCGAACGGTTTGCCGAACAGTCGCAATTCTGAAAGGTGATGAAATTGCGAGAGGATCGCTGGATCAATTGCGGCAACGTCGACCAATGTCAGCTTCCGTAATGACTTGGCACTGCTGAGGACCTGCAAAGCTTGAGGATCAATCTTGGACTCAAAAAGCGTTAGCTCCTCAAGTTGGTCAAGCTGCGAAATTGACTCCCAAATAGGATCGCCGAATGGCTTTGCCTGGTAAAGCCTTAGGCTCTTCAGCGTCTTGCACTTTGTCAGAAGTGACAGCAGCTTTTCGGAATTGTAGATACAGGGGGCAAGGTTCAACGATTGAAGGTTGGGCGTCGTGGCAATGGCTTCCATAACTTCATCTGGAATTTCGCATCGCTCAAAACTGACGGAACGCAGCGAACTTAATGAACTCCAGTCCAGCACACCACTGCCGGAAAAGTTAGTTCGGATGACGGCAATTGATTCTAAGTCGCGGAATGACTCACAAACCTTTAAGTCACTGACGGTGAGCCAGTGCAGATAACTCAGCTCAAGTCGCTTAAGACTAGCTAGGCCCTTCAATTGCGAAAAACATCCATCTTCGAAGTCGCAAGACTCTAGCGTGAGTGACTCCAGTCGTTTCAGGCGGGAGATTGCCTCGACTTCTTTGCTACTAAGAGGGAATGAATACAAATCCAACTCATTCAGATTTTTCGCGTCATCAATGTGCAGCAGCAATTCGCCTTGATATCCGTTGCGCCATTTTAATATCTTAAGCTCAGGGAAATGACGAAACGGGATGGGATGCGCCAGTTTTTCAGATTCCTCGAAAAATATATGGACGTTGATTTCCCTAACCGATCCAGCATCACCATCGTCACCCAAGACTGCTTTAACAAACCAGTTGCGTGAACCACTGTGGTAAAACCGGCCCGAAAAGCTTTCCAATTCCTGAACAGAGATTTTCCGCTCGTGTGAGTCTATACGCTGCCTAGCGACCCAAAAGCCAAGCGATAGGATTAGCATCGCAATCAGCAAGTGGCTCAGCCGGATTTGATTCCAGCGTAGCGGTAGCCCCTTCTTGTCTTTGCGATCCAAAAACCACATGGTTCAACGTGCTTTCTACCAGCGAATTCGCAGCTGTTCTCTTTGCCGCATAATGTGCCACGCCAACTGCTGCTCCTGCCCCCCCCTATTCTCATCACATTGCCCTGGCAACGACTAGCCGGGTAGCCCAGGTTCTTGAACCTGGGCCGCGATAGCGGCGGGAGGTCAAGTTGATCGAGCCTCTAATCGATCAGGCAATTATTCCCCGCGTCCCCGAACGCTTAATCTATGACCGAGCAGCCGAGCAGCCGAGCAGCCGACAGCAATCCACTCCGGGAACGCTTAGCAGATCGCGGGATTGAGCTTGGCTGCCCTCATCGCCAAGGACGTGAGCGACCCGCTTCTCAGGATGGCTGTGCGCTTCGCCGCTATCGCCATTGCTGGGTTGTGCAGCGCACCATCAGCTGGCTGCAATCTTTTCGAAGGCTCGTCACCCGCTACGAATATTACGCCTTCGTCTTCCACAGCTTTGCCAAGCTCGGCTGCATCATGATCGTGCTAAGATGGTTTTGAAACTGCCACTATGGTGTGGCTCTGCTCTATCAGATGCATTCATAACTGTCTGGGAAAAAATGCGATGTGACTTATTGTCAAGTCTAATTGCTGCCCTCGTAGGCTGACTTGGATCACTTGCAACAAAAGAAAATGAAGATTTTGCCACCGAAGTCCTGGTTGTCTTCTTGTTTGGGGAAGCTGCCGATATATGGACAGTTAATGTTTGTGACGGGCCATTAAATTAATCTACAGGTGATTCCGTAGAATTCACCCGATCAAGGTGTGCATAATGAAAGCCAAATGGTTGTTAAACAACATTCTTCTTTTGCATGGGCTAGGACTTTTCGTGATCGCATGTGTCTGTCTCATAGCTTCTGGCGGCATTGCTGGACTGCCAATTGCTGGCGTTTTAACTTTAGCCGGACTGTTATGTGTCACGCTTAATGTGGTTCTTAGGAAGAAGTAGTAAGTGCATTCTGTGCAGAAAGCGCGTCCTGTGTAGAAAGTCGTGGCAGTACAGCGGGTAGCCCTGGTTCTTGAACCTGGGCCGCGATAGCGGTGGGAGGTCGGGACTCAGAAGTTGAGGGGCGATTGTTTTTTGGTCGGCAACGCGTGACCTCCCATGGCCTTCGGCCACATCGGTTTCAGCGAATTCCCACGAAGGAGACGGGGGGATGGCCGTCGCTGACGCTTCCGGCCCTGAAAAGCGAATAGCTTCAAAGGGACATCAAAAATGCAAAAGCAAATGCCGGCAATAGCACGCGCTATTTAGGCGTGGAGATGGGAAGGGGCATTTTGGCGCCGGTCTCTTGGCGCCAGGCGATCAGCTTGGCGTGCATCGACTTGACCAGATCGGGATGATCGGCAGCGATGTTTTGCTTTTCGCTGATGTCTTTCGAGAGGTCGTACAGTTCCAGCGGGTTCCCTTCGAACCACTCGACCAATTTAAAATTCCCTTCGCGGATGGCGCCGTGGGGATTGCCCCCTTGGTTGCTGTAGTGCGGATAGTGCCAAAACAGCGGACGCTCAGCAATCGTCTTGCCATCTAGCAGCGGAACAAGGCTCACGCCGTCGACCGGACCAGCAGCAGGAGACTTCGTCGAGGCAGGGACGCCTGCCAGTTCCATCAGCGTGGGCAAAAGGTCAATCGTGCAGACGGGCGTTTCACAAAGGGAGCCTGCCTTGGTATGACCAGGAGCCATCACAAAGAACGGAACACGCACGCCTCCTTCATAAGGCCAGCCCTTGCCGGTGCGCAGCGGTACGTTGGAAGTGGGCTTTCCCTCGGCCGTCGAAAGGCCGCCGTTATCGGCCACAAAGACGATGATCGTGTGCTTGGTCAGGTCCAGTTCGTCCAAAGTATCCAGCACCCGGCCGACTCCTTCGTCAAACTGCTCCATCATCGCGGCATAGTCGGGCTGGTTTTGCACTTGGCGAACTTGAAATTCGCCATCGGCAGCAAACGCGTCGGCCGGAGCGGACTTGGCCTTCTCACGATATTTGGCGATCAGCTTTTCGCGGGCCGCTACGGGAATGTGTGGAGCATTGAAAGGGAGGTACGCAAAAAACGGCTTGTCTTTGTGAGCTTTGATGAACTCGACGGCCGTCTGCGAGATGATGTCGGTCAGCTTGCCATCTTCGGCGATGGGCTTGACTGGTTCCTTAGTGGGAAACATCATCCGGCCACCCTCATTCAGCCCCATCATAAAGCCGTGATCTTGTGGCAATGATCCCGCGCCCCCCAAATGCCACTTTCCGGCACAAAAGGTGGTGTAGCCCGCATCGCGGAAGTGCTCGGCGACGGTGGTTTCTGCCGCAGGAAGCTGGGTGACGTTGATTGCAGGTTGTAGCTTGCCCGACTTTTTGCCATCGATGAAGTTGGTGATGCCGTAGCGCGTGGGGTAGCGCCCCGTCATAATGCTGCCGCGCGTGGGAGAGCAAACACAGCAGGCCGAGTAGCCGCGAGTGAACCGCATCCCCTTGGTGGCAATGCTGTTGATCCGCGGCGTCTCGTAAAAGGTGCTGGGGTTATTGGCCCCAATATCCATGTAGCCCAAATCGTCCGCCAGGAAGAGGACGACGTTCATTCGCGCCGCAGGAGCTTTTGGCTCTTCTGCATGGGCGGATGGAAGCAAGCTTGCCGCCACAACGCCCAAGGCCAGAAGCATTCCGACGAAAAACGACTTTGGCATCGCATCACCTTGGGAGAGAGAAGGATCGCGCAACGAGTTGGGAGGAGAAACGATTCGCGAATGGGACTACTGCTCGATGCAGTAGAGGGCTTCATCGGTTCGGATAAACAGGGATTTGCCGCTGACGGCGGGGGAAGCCATGCAGCCGGCATTGAGCTTGTTGCTGGCGACCTCTTCATATTCGCGGCCTGCTTTGATGACCAGGCCCAAACCATTGTCGCTGCTAAAAAAGTAAACGTGCCCGCCTGCATACAGCGGCGAGGCGGTGAACTTGCCGCTCAAACGCTTTTGCCAAACCTCTTTGCCCGTCTCGGCTTCGACGCAGTTGGCAATTCCCTCATCATGCACATTGTAGATCAGGCCATCGACCAACAGCTGTGACGTCTTGCTGCCGATCCCCTTGGTTTGCTTCCAAAGGATGTTGGAGTCGGTAACGTCTCCCTTGCCGTCAGGACGAACGGCAAGCAGGTCTGCCTTGCCAAAGCCGGTGTTGATAAAGAGCGTCTTGCCATCGAACAGTGGCATGCCTGTGGTCGAAAAGCTGCTGTAGCGAACGCGCCAGATCTCTTTGCCGGTGGTCGGTTCGTAAGCGAGGGCAGCCTTGCTGGTGGGAGCGATCAATTGGTCTTGGTCACCGACCTTGATGACCAGCGGCGTGCAGTAGGCCTTCATCACGTCACCATCGGTGGTCCCATAATCAACGTCACGCTTCGACTTCCAGACGGTCTCGCCCGTCTCTTTATTGAGGGCCACCACGTACTGAAAGTCATAGCCATCAAACGGCAGGATCAAAAGCTTGCCATAGATGATGGGGCTAGAGCCCGGCCCGCGCCAGTGGTCGCATTCCAAATCGCGGCGTTGCCACAAGACTTTGCCGCTCTCCATTTCAAGGCATGCGGTGCCATAACTTCCAAAGGTGATATACGCCCGACCAGCTTCCAAAACAGGCGTCGGCGAAGCAAAGCTGTTGAAGGAAGCGGTCTTTTTGGGTTCCGCATTTTCAAACAGCTTGATGTCGTGAACGATCTTGCCGGTCTTCTTGTCGACGCAAATCGCCCACTGCGTATGTCCTTCTTTGGTGGCGGTTGTTAGCCAGACTTGATCGCCCCAGATCACCGGCGAAGACCAACCCTTATCATGCAGCGGCGTCTTCCAGCGGACGTTCTCGGTCTCGCTCCACTTGGTGGGGACCATATTTTTGGAAACGGCATCCGCATGCGGGCCACGGAACTGGGGCCAGTTGTCATCAGCATTTGCGGAGCTGGTCAAAATGCCAATCGGCAATGCCAAAGCGGCAACCATCGCAAAGGGACTCAGCAAAATTGCGATTGGACGACAAAGCGAGTTCAAAAGATTCATATCGGAGGTAGATCGCTGGAGGGAGGTGCATCAGGTGGGAATGGGCCAGGTAGAGCACGCAAGTTACTAGTGCGTTATTCAGCCCAGCCAGGCTCGGATTATAGCAAGGGAAAAACGGAGAAGCCAACTTTTTAAGGGACAAAAAAGAGGGTCCCGCTATCCTAGATCAGGGGGGCTAGACTAGATTTCAGAAGTGGTCGATTCGGAAGATCACAAGGGGGCTGGTCGCTGGCCTGATGGCAACGGACAATTGTCATCCGATTGGCATTTTTTCCGCGGCAAATCTCCTTTTTGCTCGTCGCGGTCTGTTGGGTGGGAATTCGAAAGGGTGACGTTGAAATGGCGGTATCTTTGAAGGGGCGCGTAGCGCTAGTAACCGGCAATAGCACAGGGCTTGGCAAGGCGATAGGTTTGGCCCTCGGTCTGGCAGGTGCCAAGGTTGCAGTCAACTTTGCCCATAACCAAGCTCGCGCCGAAAAGGCATTGGCGGAATACAAGGCCGCTGGTATCGAGACGGTGCTTGTTCAATCGGACGTGACCAGCGAAGCGGGCGTTGATAAGCTCTTTTCGGAAACGGAAAAAGCGCTGGGCCCGGTGGACATCATTGTTCCGAACGCCACCTGCGAACAACCGCTCAAGCCGATTGAAGAATACGACTGGGCATTCTATCAATCGATGATCGACTTCTTCATCAAGAGCCCGTTCCTGTTGGCTCGTCGTGGCTTGCCCCACATGAAGAAGCAAAAGTACGGCCGCATCATCAACATCACCAGCGAAGTGTTCCAGCGCAGCGTTGCTCCTTTCAGCGCGTATGTTGCCGCCAAGGGGGGCCAGATCGGCTGGTCGCGAAGCATGGCTTCGGAAATGGCTCCGTTTGGCATCACCGTCAACATGGTGGCACCCGGCTGGATTCCTGTAGAGCGCCATGACACCGATCCACAAGAGATGAAGGATGCCTACTTCAATCTGATTCCGATGAAGCGGTGGGGCGTCCCTAAGGATGTGGGCGAAGCGGTGGTTTACTTTGCCAGTGAAGAGGCCAGCTTTGTCACCGGCCAGACGCTTTGCGTTAACGGCGGCATGACTCCCTGGTAGTACGTCTTGCGTATTTTCCAGCGGCCCATCGGCGATGAAGGAAAGCCATGCAGCAATCACCAGAACTTATCGCTGCTTATCGCGACTGGCTCGGGATCGAAGCTTATGAGCTTCCTCCCGACCACTATCGCCTGCTGGGTGTAGTTCGGTTTGAGGCCGACATCGCCAAGATTGTTGCCGCGGGCGAGTTGCGGATGACGCAGCTGCGCAGCTATCAGATGGGCCCCCGCTCGGCCTTGTCCCAGCAGCTGCTCAACGAAGTGGCTGCCGCGCGCAACTGCCTAACGAGTCCGGCCCAAAAAGGGCCCTACGATGCTTGGCTACAACATTCGCTGCGTACGCAGTTGCAAGGCTATTTGCAGCAAGGTGGACAGCTTCCGCCGGGCGCTGCGGCGGCGCTGGGCTTGCCAGGGCAACAGCCACCCCCTTTGCCGCCACCGATTTCGGTAAGCCCTGGTCAAACGGCTAGTGCGCCGCCGGCTGCGGGTGAGCCTCTGCCGGAAGAGAGCGAAGCCACTGGCTGGGGCGTTAGCAAACAGCTGTGGATTGGTGGCGCCGTTGTGGCGGTCCTTTTGGTGGCCGGTGTGACCGTGCTGGTGGGGCAGCGGATGCGAAAGCCCAAGCAGCCGGTAGTTCCGCCGAGCGAAGTGGTCCGCCAGGAAGAGTCTGATCCTGCGCTGGCCGGAAGCGAAAAGGAAGTGAAGCCACCGGTGGCCAGCGTTGTGGTCCAAGGAGTCGATGGCCACTTGGAGATGCTTCCCAAAGATGCCGTGTTGGCGGGGGGCGTTACGGTGAAGGGAGAGGGAAGCGAGCAAGCGCTTGTGGGATGGAATGGGGCCGAAGGGACCGCCACCTGGAACATTCGCCTGCTTCGTCCTAGTTACTTCAAGGTGGACTGTATCTACACGTCGACTGAAGCGGCCGTCGATAAAACGCTAGAGATCTTTGTGGATGACTTGCCCCCGGCGCGAGTCAACCTCAAGCCAAGCGGCACCGATGTGAAGGCTCGCACCGATACGGCGTTAGTGCTGATCAAAAAAGGGGGGCCGCACACCATCGTCATTCGCGTGCGCGAACCGGTAGAAACTGGTGAATGGCTCATCTTGCGAGAACTGCGGCTCTATCCGCAAAGCACCAATCAAAAGATGGTGAAGTAGCGCGGCCGACTTGCTTAGTCGATGCTGTGCAAACAGGGATCGCCAGCGCGAGTCGTGCTCAGCGAAAAAACTGCCGTTGACGGGATTTGGCGATCCTTTTACCTTCCCGACGCTCCAAAAACCGGTGCGCCCTCGCAGCATCCTAGTGAAGCTGCGATGGGCTTAGCGATTTTGCTGGATTTGCAGGTAGTGCTCTGACGATCTCGGAAGTACTGACTAGCAATGATGCGCAAGGAGGGCGCAGCCGGCGGGCTCGCTAGGGGCAAAACTTCGTTGGGTTGCGTGGGAAAGGATTCCTCGGCCATGCCAGTGTCTTCAATTTACCGTACATTCGTGGTTTCAATCGTCGTGCTCAGCGGGACTCGCTGGCACCGGTTGCAAGTCCAGTTCTTGGTCGATGCCATCATTCCCCAAGTGGGGTTCTAGCTTCTCGCCGAAAAAGGCAGAGGGGTTGGCGGTCACCAAGCCGAGCTCGATCGTACCACCGGCCAAGTCGGTTGCTTCTTCGAGCCAAGCTCCGTATGGCGCTTCGCCGTCGACGGGTATGGGACCCTACGGTGGTTCGCCGCCATCGGGCAGCAGCGTTCAGCCCGCTGGCGCTACGATGAGCTACAACCCGAATTCGCCAGCGAATAACTATGTCGCACCGGCGACGACACCTACGGCGGGAGCCGCTGGTGGTGCTGCACCGGCATCGTATCCGGCCACGCCGCAAGCCTTCAGCTATCCAACCGCACCAGGTACCGCACAACCGCCAGCTAACTATTCAGCGCCACCAGCGACGAGCGCGCCAGGGGGAAATAACTTTCAAGTTGGCCCGTATGGAAGTGCCAGCGTAACGCCTCCCGCAAACACAGCACCTAACAGCGGCTATGCTGCGGCCGATTCCGGCCAAACTCGGACGACCTACGGACAACCTTACACCGCTACCAGCACGGGACAGCCTGCCTATGGCGCTTCACCTGCAGGGGCCATCTATGGATCGGCTGATCCCAATGCCAATGCAGGCGTCTACGCAGCCGCCCCGATTGAAACGGCATCGTCAACGACCGGAAGCAACGGCCCCACTGCTCCTGCGGGTTATCAACAGCCACCCGTAAGCGAAGGCTCGATGGTGCAACCAGCCGCTCCTACAGGAACGATGGCCACTCGCAATCCTTTGCCTCCAAGCCTGACAGCCCCTATTGGCACCTATCGGCCTGGCAGTACGGGGATGTCGACGCCAGCGCCAGGCACCTATCCAGGGACGACCGGCGGGACCATGTATCGCTAGAAGCGAATCGCCTTCGACTTGCTCGAATGGATTCGATGCTGACCACTGAAGCCCTTGCCTTTGCGAGGGCTTTTTTATTGCGCCATGCTTGCTTGCAGAGGGTGTTCGATGAAGTGGTGTTAGCCTTGGCTTCACTAAGGCATGCGAGCATTGCTTTCACCCTTTAAATCCATCAGGGGAGTTTTGTTCGGATCGGGGCAATTTTTGCGATAGGAGCTGAGGAGCGACTCAAGGTTCTCTTTGGCGGCATAACTCAAGTCGTAACGCTGAGTAATGCCCAGATGGATCAGCTTGACCTCACCACATCCAAAGCAGAGAAGCGCACGATACGATGTAAGTCCGGCATGCCACTGGATCTCATAGTCAGGATGAAAGCCGCCGCACTTTTTCTCGCCCTCGAACGGTTCGTAGGTGGAGGTATCTTGAAGGATCGTGTTCAGCGTTTTTAGGTCGGCTTCGGAGATTTGAAGTAACTCTGTATAAAACGCATGGCCATTGAGCGTTGTTACGGACTTGGTCTTTAGCTCGTCGGCGTATGCCTTCCCGAAGTGGTTCGGATGTGGCAAACCTTCATGGACCGTGATGGAACTGGCCCCGGCAATTTGCTCGAGGAAGATTGACAGTAAAGAGAAAGAGGTTGTTGCAAGCCAGGCCACGAGAAGCACCGCGGTGGCGGTGACTGAACTGATGATCGCCAATCGCATGAGCTTTCGCATCGATGGTTCCTTGCCCGTAGAAGGTGGAGAGTCCACCCATGTTACATGCCGCTCGGCGTTCGATGCTAAGGAAGTTGATGAGAAATAGACAAGGTGGCAGGAAAGCATCTGAACAGTGCCAGCCAATGAAATGGCAGTTGATGGGTGCATTAGAAAGATCCTGCCGGATGCCTAAGTGGGTGATTGGCTAATAAAAGAACCGGTTTTTTGGGGACTTATCGAGCAACTTCTTTGGTTGACGCTCGGCCTGCCATCATCGACAATAGGGGATGTCTTTTTGAAGTGCTTTTCGGGGCACGGCGTAAAGGCATTGCGAGATGTTCGCAATCCCCTCCTCAGCAATTGTCCCACCCTAGGCTGAACGGCTATGGTTAGTACGCTTCGCAACTTGCGACCCGGCTTTTTGCTGCGCCCCATGTGGAGTGGCGTGGTTGCGCTCCTTGGCATGATGTGCGTGTCAGCTTTTGCAGCCGACGATGCGGAACACTTCTTTGAAAAAGAGGTTCGCCCGCTGCTGATTGAGAACTGTCAGAAGTGCCATGGCGAAGAGAAGCAAGAGGGATCGCTGCGTCTTGACTCTCGCGAGAGCATTTTGAAGGGGGGCGATACTGGCCCGGCACTGGTGCAGGGGAAGTCGGCCGAAAGCTTGATGATGAAGGCCGTCCGGCATCAAGAGGGGCTGGAGATGCCTCCCAAGAAGTCGCTTCGTCCCGAGCAGATTGCGGCCTTGGCCCACTGGATTGATTCAGGTGCGAGTTGGCCGGTCTCTGCTAACAGCCCAGGAAGTCCGAAGCCAAAATCGATTGCGGAGCGTGCCCGCGACCACTGGGCGTTTCAGCCAATCAAGAATCCGCCGGTGCCAACAGTGGCCGAGCCAGCTTGGGTTCGCACGCCGGTGGATGCGTTTGTGCTTTCACGGTTAGAAAAGGCGGGCCTAACACATTCGCCCGAAGCGGACCGTCGTACCTTGGTCCGCCGCTTGTATCTGGCGCTGATTGGATTGCCTCCCACGGCCGAGCAAGTCGATGCGTTTATTGCCGACCAAGATCCGAAGGCGTATGAGAAGCTAGTGGATCAATTGCTCGACTCGCCCCACTACGGCGAGCAGTGGGGGCGGCATTGGCTGGATGTCGCGCGCTATTCGGATACCAAGGGATATGTCTATGCACGGGAAGAGCGTTTTTGGATTCATGCCTGGGCCTATCGTGACTGGGTTGTGCAGTCGCTGAATGCGGATGTGCCTTACGATCGGTTTTTGCTGCTGCAATTGGCAGCGGATCAAGTCCCTGATCACAAGCCAACCGATTTGGCGGCGATGGGCTTTTTGACAATCGGCCGTCGCTTTTTAGGTGTGAAGCATGATGTGATTGATGATCGGATCGATGCCGTATTTCGTGGCATGATGGGGCTGACCGTGGGTTGTGCTCGTTGCCACGATCATAAATACGATCCGATTCCGACGAAGGACTATTACTCGCTGTATGGTGTGTTTGATAGCTGCATGGAAAAGCAAGTGCGGCTCCTTCCGCCCGGCGACATGGCCGACCCGTTTGAAGTCGAGCTTGCCAAACGACAAGAGAAGCTCTCAACGACACTCGCCAAGCATCGTGAAGAGTCTTCCAATCGTGTGCGCGGTCGGATTGGGGACTACTTAGCGGCGCAGTTCAAGCTGGCGGACTTTCCGGAAGAGGGATTTGACCAAATCTTGCAGCCGGATGACTTACTACCGGCGTTTGTGCGTCGGTTCCAGTTTTATTTGCGCAAGGATCAAGAGAATCCAGGCAAAGTGTTTGTGGCCTGGCACTTATTTGCTCCGCTAACGCCGGAGGAATACGCCACCAAGGGTGCGCAGGCACAAGAGTCTTTGCAAAAGGAGATTGCCGCAGGGAAGGTAAACCCGCTGGTGGCCCAAGCTTTTGCCACAGCGCCAGCTTCGCGTGAAGAGCTTTGTAAACGGTACGGCGATTTGTTTGCGACGGTGAATATGCCGGCCGCAGCTCCTGCGCCGGATGCCAATCCCGAGACCGTAGCTGCCCAGCAAGAACTGCGAAGCGTTTTGTTTGGCCCGACGGCGCCATGCGAAGTTCCAGACCTGCCGATTGTTCATAGCGAGAACTTCTTTCAAACGTCGCATATCGAAGAGCTGTGGCGGATGCAGGGGGAAGTCGATCGCTGGATCAATCAGAGTGCGACAGGGGTTCCGTATGCGGTGGCGCTATTAGATCGCCCGACCCCGAATGAGCCGATCGTGTTCCGCCGTGGCAATCCGGCCAACAAGGGTGAGCCGATCCCGCGTCAAAACTTGGCGTTAATTGCCGGGCCGCAGCGGGCACCATTCGCCACGGGAAGTGGTCGTTATGAACTGGCGCAGTCAATCGTTGCCCCTAGCAATCCACTAACGGCGCGAGTGATGGTCAATCGTGTTTGGGCGCTGCACTTTGGCGTTGGGCTCGTAAACACGCCAAGCGATTTTGGCACCCGCGCGATGCTTCCTTCGAACCCCGAGCTACTTGACTGGCTGGCGACACAGTTTATGGCCGAAGGATGGAGCCTAAAGCGATTGCATAAGCAGATTGTTTTGTCGTCGACCTATCGTCAGGCGGTGACTGGCCCTGCCGATGAGGCGCAGCGGAAGCTGGCTCAGGCGCAAGACCCTTCGAACAGCCTCCTTTGGAAGCGCAGCGGACATCGCCTTACTTTTGAAGAGCTGTGCGATGCGTTGCTTGCAGTCTCGGGAGGGCTAGATCTGAAGCTGGGGGGCAAGCCGTCGCCAATCCTGGGGACGGGACTTCCTCAGCGGCGCACCGTGTACGGGCTTGTTGATCGGCAGTTCCTGCCGAGCGTGCTGCGGGTGTTTGACTTTGCCAATCCTGATTTGCACATTCCGCAGCGGAGCGAAACGACCGTTCCGCAGCAAGCACTCTTCTTTTTGAACCATCCCTTCCTGCTGCAACAAGCGAAGCAGCTGGCCAAGCAGGTGCCAGCGGGTGCTGCGCCGGAAGAGGGAGTTCGCAAGCTGTTCCGCGCTGCGTATCAGCGTGATCCATCGCCGGCACAACTTAGTTCGGCGCTGGCGCTGCTACAGGCGGCTGCCGAACCGCCGGCAGTCCCACCCGAGCTGCCAACGGCTAAGGATTGGACGTACGGCTATGGCGAGTTCGATGCAACGACGCAGCGGATGAAGACTTTTACAAAGTTGCCGCACTTTACTGGCACGGCCTGGCAAGGAGGCCCCAACTGGCCGGACGCCAAGCTAGGCTGGACGCAGATCACCGCCAGTGGCGGACATCCTGGTGATGATTTGGCCCGTGCGACCATTCGTCGCTGGACGGCGCCTCGGGCGATGCGTCTGAAGGTGAAGTCGCAGGTAATGCATGAAGTGGCGGCAGGCGATGGAATTCACACGCACATCGTTAGCTCGATGCAAGGTGTGCTTGGTACCGCAACGGTGCACAACAAGACGGCGCCGCTTGATGTCGAGACGCTAAACGTCCGCGAAGGAGAGACGATCGACTTTGTGGTGGATATTGGGGCTGTTTTGAATAGTGATCAGCATTTTTGGCGAATCACGTTGCAGGAGCTAGATGCGCCAACGCCTGTGGACTGGAATTCCGAACGGGATTTCACGACGGGAAACATTCCTGAGCTAACCCCTTGGGAGCAGCTGGCCCAGATATTGCTTTGTTCGAACGAGTTTTTGTTTGTTGACTAGTCGCTTCGCTTGCTTAAAGACCCTCACGCCGATTCGTATTTTTTCGCGAAGGAACTTTCCATGATGCATCCCTTTAACTCGATGACTCGCCGTGAAGTGCTGGCGCGGTGCGGGCTGGGACTCGGCTCGCTGGGGCTGGCCGCTTTGCTGCAAGAAGAAGGCCGACAAGTTCATGCGGCAGATGCGTCACCAACGAATCTGCTGGCAGCTCGGCCGCCGCAGTTTGCGCCCAAGGCCAAGCGGGTGATCCACTTTTTTCTCAATGGTGGACCATCGCACGTTGACACGTTTGACTATAAGCCATCGCTGGAAAAGTACGCGGGCAAGCCCCTTACCAATACACTGCGAACGGAACGTAAAACTGGTGCTGCGTTTCCTTCGCCTTTTAAGTTTGCCAAGTACGGGCAATCGGGGATTGAGGTGAGCGAGATCTTTGCCAAGACGGCCGCGCATATTGATGACATTGCCGTGATCCGCTCGATGTACGCGCAAGTTCCCAATCATGAGCCGTCGCTAATGCTGATGAACTGTGGCGACTCGGTTCAACCTCGGCCGAGCGTGGGTTCTTGGGCCCTGTATGGCCTGGGAACGGAAAACCAAAATCTGCCGGGCTTCATTGCGATGTGTCCTGGTGGCTTGCCAATTAAGGATAGCGAGAATTGGCAGTCGGCCTTTTTGCCGGGGGCTCTGCAAGGGACCTATATCGACTCTCAGCATAAAGAGCTAAGCCGGTTGATTGAAAACATCGCCCATCCACAGGTTTCTACCAAGGCGCAGCGGCGGCAGCTTGACTTGCTGGCGCAGTGGAATGCCGAACATCGCGCAGCACGCGGTGATGATCGGCTGGATGCGCGGATTCAATCGTTTGAGCTTGCCTATAGGATGCAGCAAGATGCCGCTGAGGCGTTTGACCTGACTAAAGAGACGGCCCAAACGCTAGAGATGTATGGCAGTGGTGTGCATGGGCGACAAACGCTGATGGCGCGGCGCTTGCTTGAGCGCGGCGTGCGTTACGTTCAGTTGTGGCATGGGGCGGGGCAGCCATGGGACAACCATAGTGAAATTGCCACGAACCATCGTAAGCTGGCGGGAGAGCTCGATCAGCCGATTGCGGCGTTGCTCACTGATTTGAAGCAGCGTGGCATGTTTGAAGATACGCTTGTGATTTTTGGTGGCGAGTTTGGTCGTACGCCAACCGTGGAGCTAGGTGGCGGCGGCAACGCGCTACAAGGCCGCGACCATAACCACTATGGCTTTAGCGTGTGGATGGCCGGGGGCGGCATCAAGGGGGGAACGATCCACGGCGCCACCGATGAGTTTGGCTTTCAAGCGGTGGAGAATGTTACCTCGGTCCATGACCTGCATGCGACGATCTTGCATCTCTTGGGCTTTGATCATAAGAAGCTGACCTTCCGCTACGCCGGTCGAGACTTTCGTCTGACCGACGTGCATGGCGAAGTGATCAAGTCGATCGTGGCGTAAGGCGAATGCCTCTTCCACCGCTCGGCCGTCCCAAAAGTGCGGGCAAGTCCAGTCCGCCTGCGTCCGCAGGGAACGTAAAACGCCGCTTGACTCAGTGCATTTCGCTTGTATATTACCATTTGGCTATATAACTAGGCGGCTATTCAATGACAGACACGCTTTCCATCACGTTTGCAGCACTTGCCGACCCTACGAGGCGGGCCATGCTTTTGCGGCTGGCCGACGGGAATGCTTCGGTATCTGAACTAGGTAGCGGCTTCACGCTAAGTCAGCCTGCCATTTCGAAGCACATCAAAGTGCTTGAAAAAGCAGGACTGATTTCGCGCAGTCGCTCCGCTCAATTCCGCCCATGTCAACTCGAACCTGCCCCATTGAAGGAAGTTATGACCTTGATGGAAGCATTTCGCCGCCTTTCAGAAGAACGCTTTGATCGCCTTGACGACTATTTGCGCGAGTTGCAGCAGAGTCCGCCATCTGGTTCCGCCTAATTGAATCTCTCATCAACCCAAGAAAGTGTAGTTATGACGCAAGCGGCCGCACCGTTCAGCATCTCTCGAGTTTTTAAAGCACCTCGCGAACTGGTATTCAAGGTGCAAACTGAAGCTAGGCACTTGGAAAAATGGTTGAGTCCTGAGGGATTTAGAACCATCCATGCTGCCATGGACTTCCGCGTCGGTGGAAGCTATCACTACGGCCTCGAAGGTCCGAATGGCATGCAGATGTGGGGTAAACAGGTCTTCCGTGAAATCGTGCCAAACGAACGGCTGACCTACATTCAATCGTTCTCTGACAAGGATGGCGGGATTACTAGACATCCCATGTCTGCGACGTGGCCGCTTGAGATGTTGGCCACCACAGTTTTTGAGAGCGTTGACGGTGACAGCACCAAAGTAACCATCACCTGGCAGCCATGGAATTCCGATGACATCGGCAACTCCACATTTGACGCAGCGCGCAGTGGCATGGAGCAAGGTTTCGGTGGCACATTTGCCAAGCTGGAAGCTTACTTGAAGACGCTTTGATCCTTGGCCGCTTAGCGGCTTGACTCATTGCGGCAGACCGGGCAGGGGGTAGGTGCGGCGACCAAATTTATTTTGGGCATACCCTACCCTCCCCCTCGTCCAATGCGTTGCTTGAACACATCGACTACCAACGGATTTGTTGGCTTAGTGGAGCGGGCTAGTCATTACTTTTTGAGCAGCTCTTTCTTCACGAGGTCTGCCAAGATGGCATAGCCAGCGGCGCTAAGGTGTAGCTGGTCTTTGACGTAAAGTTCAGGCTGCATTTTGCCATCGGCGGTGAGGAAGGCCTTGTGGGTATCAATGAAGCCCATCCAGCTATTGGCGGCGCAATCCTGTTTGATGAGGTCATTGGTTTGTTGCTGCACCGCTAGGAGCTTTTCACGCGAGGGGCTCGGCTTGACGCTGATGTAGATCAGGCGCGTATTGGGGAGCGCTTCATGCAAGAGCTTGGCAAACTGTTGATAGTCAGCATGGATTTGAGCCGGCGTTTTGCCACCGGCTAGGTCGTTGTCACCGGCATACAGCACAACGACTTGGGGCTGATAGGGAATGACAATTCGCTTGGCAAAGCGAACACTATCGGAAAGGTGCGAGCCGCCGAAGCCACGGTTGATGACCGGCAGGCCAGGAAACGATTCCTTCAAATCCCACAGGCGAATCGTTGAGCTACCGACGAACAGGAACGCCTCTTTGGTGGGAAAGAAGGCCTTGTCCTTCTCTTCAAAGGCGGCAATCTCTTTTTCCCAGGGGTCGGGCTTTTCGTCGGCAGAGACCGATGAAGAAAACCGCCCGGCCACCAGGGTGACCAGCGTCAGCAGGCAAAGAGTACGGGCCCATTGGGAAAATTGGCTACGCATGGAAGTTCCCTTTAGCAGAGAGGAGAGGGTTTGTTTAGCGAAAGTGTCCGGCCGTAAACGCCAGATAGACGAGGGTTACTAGCCAGACCAAAAGCAAGGCACCACTAATCATCATGAGCAGCGGACGCTTTTGAGGAGGATGGGCGGTAGGAAGGTAAAGCGGCGCAGGGGTACCTTCGACATTTGTGGAAGTCGTTTCGCCGGATGCGCGGGCTTTCTTCTTGGTCGCTGCCATTAGGGTTCTTTCTGGGTCGTTGTGCGATCTTCGCTCCAGGGTGTGGCGAGCTTTTCGCCAGTACCGGGCAGGCGCGTGTGCGTTCCATCGGGGGTCATGAGGGCAACGAACAGCTGTTTGTCGATCTGCTCGGTAACGAACTTGGTATGTCCATCGCAGTATAAAACAAACACGCCGCGGATCGGCTGTTGCTTTCCTGGTTCGGAATGGAAGCTAGAAGGGCGGGCGTGACGCACTTCGGAGGCTAAGCGAGAGGGCTTGCCTTGGCCGCGTTCTTCATTGATTTGTAGGACCTGTGGCAGAGGATAGCGTTTATCGGGCTCGCTGTCGGCACCTAGAAATGTTGACCACAAGAAGCCGCTGGCCGCTTCGTTGGCTTCGGTCCAAAGGGTGGCGTCGCTGTTCTCGCTGAGTAGCAAGGTAAAGGCTAGGCCATCGCCATCATCGACCCCCTGCAAGCTGTTGGTGGATAGGTCACCTTGGGTGGCGATGCGATCCAGGCCAATTCCGTTGCTGGGATAGTCGGGCCAGAATTCTTTGGCGCTAAAGTCGCTTGGCCGACTTGCATCGGGCAGGCCGCAATTCAAAACGTAAGTAAGGACCGCAGTTCCCGTGGAAGCTGGGGAGTCGTTTGTGGCTGCGGTTCCGCTGGCAGTACGGGTACGTGGGTCTTCGGGGCAGACGAACTCGCGCAGGTACATTTGAGAGAGCTGGGCCTGCGCTGCTTCGGGCGTTAGCTTGGCCAGATTTTCGTGGTAGGTGGCATAGCGGCCGACGACCTCTTTGCCGGGAAGCTCGCCGGTGGTTCGATCGAGTGGACGGCTGAGGTAGGGCAAGATGGCGACGGGCCAGGCAATGCGGCGCTCGTCTTTGGAACCGGGATAAGGCTGAACCGAGCCGACAAACTGCCCCGAGATCTGTGCTTGGAAAAGTAAGGTACGGCCCAGCTCGATCTGGCGGGCCTCGCATTCTCTGGCCCGGTTGGAGGTGCGTGAGCGGCTGATAAACAGGACCAGAAGAGTTAGGCCGATGGTGACGACCCCCAGCGTGGTGAAGATCTCCGACCGCGAAAGCCCTCTTCGGGTGAGAAAAAAAGATGCCCCGGTCGTAGGACGGGAGCGGCGTTTCAGGTGGGGCTTGGAAATCATGCTTTCGATTATAACCGGCACAAATTGGTTCAAAAGAGCCGCACCGCGCCGTCTATATCGACGATTCAAGCGGGGGGGAGGATTTCGCGGTCATTTCCTGCACAAAAGCCCCATTTCCAATGGTTGACCTGGGCACGTCCAGCAACGAAGATAACGCTGCCATTCGTCGGTCTCTCCCGACCGTTTTACGAACGCGTGCCTAGAAAGTTCCCTCCGCATGAATCCCGCCACTGCCGCTCCTGAGAAGTTTGAAGCACCCTATCCCGGCTCTAAACAGATGCCGCAATGGGAGACGAACGAACTGATTGACGCCCCCCGCTTTTCTTGGCGCAATGCGCTGGGAATGATTGGCCCGGGGCTCGTGCTGGGGGCTTCGGCGATTGGCGGCGGTGAATGGCTGGCCGGCCCGGCAGTGACGGCTCGGTATGGTGGGGCGCTGCTGTGGGTGACCACGATCAGCATTTTGGTGCAGGTGATTTATAACGTCGAGATCAGTCGCTATACGCTGTATACGGGGGAGCCGATCTTTACGGGGAAGTTCCGAACACTTCCCGGCCCTTACTTTTGGCTGGGGGCCTATTTGATTTTTGACTGGGGCTCGCTGTTTCCGTACTTGGCGGTGAATGCGGCTTCGCCTTTGTACACGATGGTGTATGGAACGATTCCCACGCAGGCGGAACAGTTTACGCTGAAGGTTTTAGGAACCATCATCTACGCGGCCTGTATCTTGCCACTGATCTTTGGTGGCAAGGTTTATAACAGTCTGAAAGTGGTGATGTGGTTCAAGCTGTTTGTGGTAGTGGGCTTTTTGCTAACGCTGAGCGTTTTCTACTCTCACATGAGCAGTTGGAAAGAGATTGGCAGCGGGTTCTTTCGGTTTGGTTCGGTGCCGGTGACGCGTGGAGAAGATCTGAATGCAAATGGTGTGATCGATCCGGGTGAGGATATTGATTCGGACGGGCATTTGGACGTGATTGAAGAAACGATCAAGCCCTCCATCGATAAAGATGGCGACGGCAAGTTTGAGTCGTGGGAAAAAGATGCCGAAGGGAAAGACATCAAGTTCAACGATGTCGATGGCGATGGTACCCAAGATGGCGCAGCCGTAGAGAGCTTTTGGAATGTCGTTTCCAAGAAGCGTCCTGGCACGCTGGACTTCACGCTGATCGCCACGATCTGTGGTTTGGCGGGCATTGCCGGCAACGGTGGCCTAACGAACACTCCGACCAGTAATTTTACTCGCGATCAGGGCTGGGGGATGGGGCATCATGTCGGTGCGATCCCCAGCATTGTTGGTGGACATGGCATTGAACTTTCGCACGTGGGAAGTGTTTTCCAAACGACGAAAGAGGCGATGCAACGCTGGGCCCACTGGGTTTGGCATGTGAAGCGCGAGCAGTACTTTGTGTGGATGGTCGCTTGCTTTATCGGCGTAGCCCTGCCCAGCATTTTGTCGGTCGAGTTTTTGAAGCGCGGGACAGGAGCGACGGGCTGGGACAGCGCCGTTCTTACGGCCAATGGCGTGCAGACTCATGTGGCAACGCCGCGCGAAGGGACGTTGATCGTGGGCTTGGGCTTTGACAAGATCATTCACGGCAAGTTCATTGGCGATGTCTTCTGGTGTGGAACGTTGTTCTGCGGGTTTTTGGTACTGCTGACGAGCTGTGTTTCGACGATGGATGGCTTTATTCGGCGGTGGGTCGATACGATCTGGACCGCTAGTCCGCAGCTGAAAGACATGCAGGCGAGTTCCGTGAAGTACGTCTACTTTGGCGTGCTGGTGGTGTACTGTGCGATTGGCTTTGCCATCATCTGGAGCCCTGTCGATGGCAAAATGGTCTTTAACTATGCCACGATGGGTTACAACATTGTCTTTGCGATTAGTGCCTGGCACACGGTTGCGGTGAATACGTACCTGTTGCCGAAGGAGCTGCGGCCGAGCGTTTTGACTCGTGTAGTGCTTTGCATTGGTGGCGTGTACTTCCTGCTGCTAGGAATCGTTGCGATTGCGCAACAGCTCAAGTTGATTTAAGCTGTCCTTGGCTTGTAGAAAGTCCGTCATGCAAACTTCGTATACCTTGTCCGGCGGACCTACGATCCAGCGCATTGGCTTTGGCGCGATGCGGCTTTGTGGGCAGCCCGGTAACTTTGGCCCTTATCCCCAGTGGGAAGAGGGAAAGCAGTTGCTGCGCGACTTGGTAGAGCTGGGGGTGCAGATCATTGATACTGCCGAGCCCTATGGCCCGGGCTTCAATGAAGAGTTGATTGCGGATGCACTCTATCCGTATCCGGCCGACTTGGTGATTGCCACCAAAGGGGGCGTTACGAAAGAGTCGCCTGATCGGATCTATCCCAATGGACATCCGGATCGCTTGCGCCAAGCGGCAGAAGCAAGTTTGCGGCGGTTAAAGCAAGAGACGCTGGCGCTGTATTACTTGCATCGCCCCGATCCACAGGTGCCGCTAGAGGATTCTGTCGGTGCGCTTGTAGAACTGAAGGCAGCAGGGAAGGTTCAGCAGATTGGACTTTCCAATGTTTCGCTGGCGCAGTTGCAGCAGGCACAAAAGCTGACGCCGATTGTGGCGGTGCAAAATCGGTATGCGCCGAATGACCGTGAGTTTGAAGAACTGCTGGCTTACTGCGATACACAGAACATCGCATTCTTTCCTTATGGATCGCTCGGGGCTCATCCGCAGCGTTATGGGGCACCGCTGGCAAATAGCACTGGCCTGGTAGCAGACTTTGCCAAGCAAAGTAATGTCACGCCGATTCAGCTGGCGATTGCTTGGCTGTTGCACCATCGCAAGAATATCGTTTTGATTCCTGGAAGCACGCGTCTGTCGCACATGCGCGACAATCTGGCGGCCATGAGCATCTCGCTTTCGGAAGAAGAAATGCAAAAGCTCTCGCGAGCCTATGCCGAGATGCCAACGCCGCTGTAAGTGGTTGATCTCTAAGGCGTTAATAGTCTGCTCAGCAGGGCTGCTGACGGCCGATGGCCGGAGCAAACCTTCTTAAACGCTGGCAAACGATTTCAGTTACCCGATCGGGAGGTCGATAAGGGAAATGGCGGGATTCGCTTCTGCGCCGGTCGTAAGATTGCTCAGCTGGCCAGGGATTTGGCGGCTGTCAGAAGTTAGGATTCCTCTACCTCCCCCTAAAAGGATTTATCGAACTAAGGAAGGAACCTTGATGGCCACGAATCGCTTACGCGTTTACTATGGTCCGGACGAGGACATCTTGACCCTCGAGTCGGCACAGCAAACCACTGCACGGCAGATGGTGACGCTTCCCCTTGGCGACGTGCTGCCGCTGCTTGCAGATGCCGTTCGTGATCGTCGCGCTTGGATTGACGATTTTGAAGGTGACTGCGTGACCATCTCCAGCGACCTGTACGAAGTGCTGCTTGCCTATCAGCATTTTCGCCGTCCTGGTGCCTAATGCTCACCAGTTGCTGCGAGGAAATCTAACGAGAACTTCACAAAGCCTGCCCTTTCGGCAGGCTTTTTTTACGCCTGGATGGAACGACATTTTGGCTTGGGCGGGGCAACTCTCACAAATTTGAGCCGGACAGCTTGACCGCGTGGCCTATAATTGAGGCAAAGCACATGTGATGAATCTGCTTCGATAGGCGAAGCAACCCCTGCGGCTTTTCGCAGTTCCCAACGAGATTGAGATTGAAGATGACGATTGCACCTCTCCCCGCGGATGATTTTCCAAGCGACCCACCTCTTGAAGATTTGATCGAGACGATCAAGCATTCGGCCGACCGCTTAGCGGCCGATAACCCGAGCCGGGGCGACTTAAAACTGGTTAGCCGTACGCTGCGTGAGCTGCGTTACGCGTTCAAGGTCTTTTCACCCTATCGGCGAGACCGCAAGGTAACGGTATTTGGCTCGGCCCGAACACCGCCGGAGCATCCGGCCTATCAAGAAGCGGTCAAGCTGGGGCGTGCCTTTGCAGAGAAGGATTGGCTGGTGGTGACGGGGGCCGCCCAAGGGATTATGGAAGCGGGACACTTGGGAGCGGGCCGTGAGCACTCGATGGGGCTGAATATTATTCTGCCGTTTGAGCAATCGGCCAATCCCGTGATCGCCGGTGATCCTAAGCTGGTTCACATGAAGTACTTCTTCACACGCAAGCTCATGTTTGTGAAGGAGTGTGATGCGGTGGTCTGTTTGCCGGGGGGCTTTGGAACGCTTGATGAAGCGATGGAAGTGATCACGCTGCTGCAAACCGGAAAGCGCGACATGATTCCGGTGGTGCTGCTTGATCCGCCGGGGGGAACCTACTGGAAGACGGCCGTCGAGTTCATCAAGCAGGAGCTTTTGGCGGACAAGATGATCTCGCCCGAAGATATGTCACTCTTTTTGTGGACCGACAACTATCAATCGGCCGTCGATGAAGTGCTGCAGTTCTTCCGTGTCTATCACAGCATGCGCTATGTGAAACACAAATTGGTTTTGCGATTACAAAGACCGCTCAGCAGCGATGTACTTCACAAGTTGGAATCCGACTTTGCAGACATCATCAGCGAAGGGGGCTTTCAACAATCGGGGCCGCATCCTCAAGAGAAGGATGAACAGGATATCGAACATTTGACCCGTCTGACGTTTGCGTTTAACCGTCGCAGCCTTGGACGCCTTCGCCAGTTGATTAACCAGATCAACCTGCTGGGGTAGTCCGAAGCCTTTTTGCGAAATGCTCCCCAAAATTCGGTTAGAAGTGCCGCCGACCTGCGGTACTTGCCACGGGACGACGGTGTAGTGCTTGCGCAGAAGGGCATGCCATGGCGACAGACAGGCCGATCATAGGCCATTTACCGAAAGCCGAGATTGGGCCTCGCTTTTGGCCCACCGCGCTGTGGTTTGCGGGGGGCGGATTGGTGACCGCGTTTTTCTCGGCATCGCTCTATCGCCATGCGACCCAGGCAAGTTTTGGCGAGGTGCTGCTTACCGGGATGATTGTGCCGAGCTTTACGTGGGTGGTACAGCTTTCTTCTTCGTGGCTGCTACTTCGCCCAGCGGCGCGATCCTTCTATTGGAATGATCTGGGGCAGATTTGTTTTTGGGGATCGGTGGCGCTCCTTCCGGCAGCGGTAATCAATGCTTTGGATGTGCCGTTTGGCTTGCTAGGTTCAGCGATCAATGTTCTGGCCAGCGTTGTGCTAATGGGCTGGCTTCTCTTGCGGCGAACGCAATTGCATTCCATTCACTGGCTGTGGCCCGTGGGATGGTGCTGCACCATTGCCCTGAACATGGCCATTTTTGTGACGGTCAGTCGGCACTGGTGGGGATGAGCAACCGATGGTGAGAATCCGAGCGAAACGAGTGCCTGGTTCCATCGCCTGCTAGAGAAGAAGCAAGGCGATGTTGATGTTCGTCAGGCCTTACGGCGCTGACCTACAAAATGCAGCAGGCGCTAGTCCCAGTTGAGGGCGGAGGCGCTTTGATACTCCGTGACGCGCGTTTCAAAGAAGTTCTTTTCCTTGCTGAGGTCGATCGTCTCGCTCATCCATGGGAATGGGTTCGACGAGCCGTACTGCGTTGGCAGCCCGATCCGTTCGAGGCGACGGTCAGCGATGAACTGCACATAGTCGCGGAACGAATCGGCATTGAGGCCGAGAATCCCACGGGGCAAACAGTCGCGAGCGTATTCAATCTCTAGCTCGACCGCTTCTCGAACGCGCGTGATCATCGCTTGCTGGAACTCTGGCGTCCAAAGCGAAGGGTTCTCTTGGCGAATACCATTAATCAGATCGATCCCAAAGTTCAGATGGATCGTCTCATCGCGGAGGATGTACTGGAATTGTTCGCCAATGCCGGTCATTAAGTTGCGGCGATGGAAAGAGAGGACCATTACAAAGCCCGTGTAGAAGAAGATCCCTTCCATGATCAGGTAATAGCCGATCAAGTTTTTGAGGAAGGCCTGGGCTCCTTCAAAGCTGTCGGTAGTGAAGTTAGGGTCAAGCACTTCGGCGGTCAGTTCGAGTTCCAACTTGTCCTTGCGAGCAATCGCTGGGACCTCGTGATACATATTGAAGACTTCACCCTGATCCAGGGCCAAGCTTTCCACCACGTACAAGAAGGTGTGGGTATGGACGGCCTCTTCAAAGGCTTGGCGCAGAAGGTACTGCCGACATTCTGCATTGGTGATGTGGCGAAAGATCGCGAGGACCAGGTTGTTGCCCACAAGGCTCTCGGCCGTGGAGAAGAAACCAAGGTTGCGCAAGATCACGCGGCGTTCATCGGCGGTTAGCTTGCTGGAACGCCAGGTTTCAATGTCTTTGTTCATCGGGACTTCGGTGGGCATCCAGTGATTGGCACAGCCGTTCACATAGTGCTCCCAGGCCCATGAATACTTCAGCGGCATGAGCTGGTTCACATCGACCTGATGACAATTGATTAGCCGTTTTTCGTTGGCGTCGATGCGGGCGGTTAGCTGGCTGGCGGTGAGTGCCTTATCCCCTGCCCCACGAAGCATCTCATCGGACATATTGAAGCCGGAGGATGGTAAAGTCGAAGACATATGATTTCCTTGTTTAGAAACGGTGGCCTGGGACATCCGTTGGATTGGTTGTTGGAGAATGGAGCCGCCGTGAAAGCCGCTGGGCATGGAATACCCAGCGAGCTAGTTGGCGTGGATCGATTAATAGCGGAATAAACTCGATGCAATCTTCCTGCGTCGTCATGTAGCAGGCCGAGTACGGGCCGCTGGGAGCTGGCAGGTCGTACCCTTCGACATTCATCACCAGCAGGTAGTCACCGCTGGCTAGTTCGCATCGCCATGCCCGAGAAATGCCGGGCGTATGATGCACGGCAAATCCGAGACGGCTGAGAAGCGAACGGGATCGCTCTATTGGCATGCTTCACAAGCAGGGTCATCAATGGGACAGGTGTTGCCACTGACTTCCGTGGCAATTTCACCGCTGCGGCGAACCTCCACATCGCTGGATGCGCTGCGGCTTTTCATCCACTTGGGCTGAATGCCAAAGCGATTGACATCGACCGTCGACTTTTCCACCTGCGTCGCGGCCAGCGTTCGGAGGTAGTAGGTCGTCTTCAATCCCTTTTGCCATGCGAGGAAGTACATGTCGTGAATTTTGCGGCCGCTTGGCTCTGCCAGATAGAGGTTAAGTGACTGTCCCTGGTCGATCCACTTTTGACGGCGCGAAGCACATTCGATCAGCCAGCGTGGCTCGACTTCAAAGGCAGTTAGATAACGCTGACGAACCTCCAGCGGAATACGTCCAATGTTTTGCAGCGAACCATCGAAGTACTTCAGCTCTTCCAACAGGGAAGCATCCCATAGGCCCAGCTCTTTCAGTTCAGAGACTAGCATTTCGCTGACTTGGGTGAACTCGCCTGAGAGGTTGCTCTTTACGTAGAGGTGTTTGTAGGCGGGCTCAATCGATTGTGTCACGCCTACAATCGTCGAGATCGTTGCCGTGGGAGCGATGGCTCAGCACGTTGCTATTACGCATGCCATGCTGAGCGACCGCTTGCCGAACTACTTCCCAATCTAGTCGTGAAGAGCGATCCACGTTCAAAGGAACGCCCCGATCCTCTTCCAGCGTTTGCAGCGTGTCGATCGGGAGCAGGCCGCGATCCCACTTCGAGCCGCGATAGGTGCTGTAGGTACCACGCTCTTTGGCCAGTTCCGTCGAGGCCAAAATGGCGAAGTAGGAGATGGCTTCCATGCTTTGGTCGGCAAATTCAACCGCTTGTTGGCTGGCATAGCTGATGCGCAGCGTTTGCAAAGCATCTTGAAACGCCATGATTCCCATCCCGATCGGCCGATGGCGGGCGTTGGACTGCTTCGCCTCTGGCGTGGGGTAGAAATTGATGTCGATCACATTATCGAGCATCCGGACCGCAGTACGAATCGTCTTTTCCAGCTGCACTAGGTCCAAACGGCCATCCAGGACGTGGGCCTGCAAGTTGATTGAGCCCAAATTGCAGACGGCCGTCTCGTCGGCCGAGGTGTTGAGCAAAATCTCTGTGCAGAGGTTGCTGCTGTGGATCACGCCGACATGATCTTGCGGCGAACGGATGTTAGACGGGTCTTTGAACGTCACCCAAGGATGGCCCGTTTCAAAGATGCGCGTTAGCATCTTGCGCCACAGGTCGACGGCAGGCATTTGGCGATACATGGCGATTTCGCCAGCGGCAGCCAATTGCTCGTAGTGTTCGTAGCGTTCTTCAAATGCTTTGCCGTACAGGTCGTGCAGGTCGGGGACTTCTTCAGGGCTGAAGAGGGTCCACATTTCATTCTGCTGCACCCGCTTCATGAACAGGTCGGGAATCCAGTTGGCGGTGTGCATATCATGCGTCCGCCGCCGATCGTCGCCCGTGTTTTTGCGGAGGTCGAGAAACTCTTCGATATCCAGATGCCACGATTCCAGGTAGCAGCACACCGCGCCTTTGCGTTTGCCCCCTTGGTTGACGGCGACGGCCGCATCGTTGACGACCTTCAAAAAGGGGATCACCCCTTGGCTTTGGCCATTAGTTCCCTTGATGTGGGCATTGGTCGCGCGAACGGGGGTCCAGTCGTTTCCTAGGCCGCCGGCCCATTTCGAAAGGCGAGCATTGTCGGCCACCGCTTTGAAGATCTGTTCGAGATCATCGCCGACCGTGCTGAGGTAGCACGAGCTGAGCTGTGGGTGCGGCGTGGCCGAGTTAAACAGCGTGGGCGTGGCAGACGTAAAGCGGAACGTCGAAAGGACTTCGTAAAACTCGATCGCCCGCTCTTCACGATGGATAGGCTCTTGCAAGGCGAGGCCCATCGCCACGCGCATCCAGAAGTATTGCGGCGTCTCCATGCGTCGCCCTTCTTGGTGCAGCAAATAGCGATCATAAATCGCCTGCAAACCAAGGTAGCGGAAGTTGCTATCACGCTCGACCTTCATCGCTTTGGCAAGCTTAGAAATATCGAAGCTGCGAAGCTCATCACTGAGCCGGCCCGCCCGAATTCCATCGATCAGGTAATGCTCAAACTGGTTTTCATGGAGCTGCGGAAGTGCTTTGGCCGAAGGGGATTCGCCAAGTGCTTCTTGATAGATCACATTCAGGATCAAACGAGCAGCCACAATATCGTAAGCGGGGTCGCGCTCAATGCGGGAACGAGCCGCAAGGATTTGAGCACGATAGATTTCGCCAATCGAGATGCCATCAAAGACCGAGCGGATCACTTCTTCGAGCAGTTCCTCGGCATTGACGACATCCTCGAGCCCGGCGCAGGCTTCTTGTAGCTTCTTGCCGGCCCGACTCGCCTGGAAGGGAACACGCGTTCCATCGGCGAGTACGACATGGACCTGGGCCGGAGATTCTTTCTGCACGACTTCGCCACGGACGGCGCGAATCTTGGCATGTTCGGCGCGATACAGGATGTAGGTGCGGGCGACGCGATAATGGCCGCGTGACATGAGGCCCAGTTCCACCAGATCTTGAATCCGCTCGACATCCACGCCGGTTGATTGGCTGGCGCGGATCACGATCTCTTCCGAGACCGATTCCAGCACATCGTGGATCTGCTGCATGATCGACTTGTCGAGCGGCTGCTCTTGCGCAAGCTTTAGTTCAGCGCGGAAGGCGTTGCTGATCGCCTTCAAAATGCGTGTAGCATCGTAGGGGACGACGCGGCCATCCCGTTTACAAACGAGCCAGTCCGAAGGGGCGATTGCCATACAAAGAAACTCCTCTGCGTACCATCCGTACGCAAACTAGTGGCTTTGCCGAACTTGCAGCGAAAGGCAACCAGCCGAGGAGCGAAAAGAACGAGGGACTGGTGCAGCATGCGGCCAGCACAAACGTTTGTTCGCACGATCTTGTGCGAATCTGTTTGCGCAGCAACCCACCAACGCTCTGACTTTAGGCGCAACTTCCTCGACGGTCCTCTCCCACGGAGGTCCGGCAGCTAGGAAACCTAACCCAGCAGCATCCGGCTGCCAGAGTCTTGCGACGGACGTCAGGTCTCCTAATCGCTGGCAGGTCTTCGGACTCACGGACGTATGGAGCCTAGAGGACACCATTCCTACTCGCCATCGCTTCCCAGCCCCAGGTAGGACCAGTGCGAGATTTGGCTTTCGTTTCCGTTCACCGCTGCGGGGCAGTCCCGGTTTTTCACCGGAGTTCCCATCTTTCGTGACCCCAATCTATTGGGGTCAACCAGCAACGCTCATCAAGATATCGTGGTAGCAGCTCCTGTCAACTAGCGCCGGCCGCAAATAAAAAAGGGCAAAAGGAGTTGGCAAATCGCGTAGTTTACCAAGGCGGACGGCGCGGGTAATAACGCATGTTGCCGCTAGTTGTTTCGTGTGCCGCCAAGGAATGGAAATGCCGGGTAGAAGGTTTGCCACAGAGCACACCGAGGGCACAGAGAAGAGAGAGAAATCCGAGGGCGTTTACAGATACGCCCTTCGCTTGATTTGCCGAAGTGTTGGTGTTTTAACGATGAGGGACACTGAACCGCACGAGAGCTGTCCCGTTCTCTCTCTTCTTGCCTTTCTCTCTGTGGCCTCGGTGTGCTCTGTGGCAAAAATGCCTTTGATTTCCTTCTACTGGTTCGGAGGCTATCACGTTATGAGGTCATGGGACGAGGTAGTAAGGCTCAATCTCGTCACCGTTCGCCTTGGCCTTATCGAAACAATTGCACGACCTTGTCAAACAGGTCGCTCGCCCGGCTAAAGCGCCGAGCGTCGGTGTTCTTGCCTGCTTGCGGCATGGCAGGTTTCAGGCCAATCTCACCGGACCAGTCGGGGCGATTCACCACCAGCGCCACATAGCAGCGCAGTTCGCCCGTGACGGTTTCTCCTGCACTGCCGTATTGCACTTCGGCTACGCGAATGGACTGGATCGCTTCGCGAGGAATCTCCATCCGCTCTTTGCTTCCCTCATAGCGAAGCACTTTTTGCTGCTCGTCAATGAACAGAAAGCCATAGTCGAGCGACTTCGGCAGGGCCTTGTCCCATTGGTCATCGGCATAAAGATAAACCGGCACCGTTTGAGGATGTTGCAAGTCCACCGACAGCCCCGGCCGGTTTTTCCAGCGTTTCAGCGTCGCCTTCATCAGCAAGCTATCCGCCCAAAATTCTCCCACAAAGGCGACGTAGGCTCCCGTCAGCCACATGCCGCCAATCGTGTAGACAATCGCAATCACCCAGTGAACGCTGGTAAGTTCCCGCCAATGCAGGCCACCCCAAACCAAAAGCACAACAAGGCTAATCAGGAACGCTAGGAACGGTCCCACTCCAATCGTGATGGCGGCAACCTTTTCCCCCAGGCTATTCTCCATGCGGTCACTTTCAGGAACCGGCGTTACCTGGACCGTCTTCTGAGGCACATAGCAATCGGGCGCGAGGAATAGGTCGTTTTCAAACCCTTCCGTCAGTTCAGGCGGACGCCAGCCCGAAAGTTCCACAGCAACTCCCAAGCGATGCAGCGCAAGGGCCAAACGCTCCACGCGAATTTCATCGGGGAACCCAATTGCGGCAAACTTCCCCTGATAAAAAAGGTGCAAGTAGCCATGCGGAAAGTCCTGCTCTCCCTTGCGACGGATGACCACCTGGGAAATTTCCTTCAGCGGATAATTCCAGTGCATCTCGATCTTCCCGCCTCCTGCGGAGACGTGGATAGAATCATCATCAAGCTCGGCAGATCGCTGCGAAGCGCCAAACTCAATGGCAAACCAGCACAAAAGCCCCAGCCCAAGCCCCAGCAACAGGCTTGTCAAAATCGTTTGGCCCGCATACATCATCAGCAGCGAGACCACGACGCCCCCCGCGACAAACGGGCCTCCCACGAGCAGCCAATCCTTGGCGTTACGGATGCGATACAAGAAGAAGGAGGGCTCGTTCCAAGTGAACTTGTGCTTGGCAAACAGCTTCATCGAAGTCCCTCGTTTCCCTTGGCAATCATCGGGGAGATTTCTGCCACGAATCACGCCCCAGGCACGCCGTAGCAGGCAACGAGGATTCTGTCTGGTTTTTTCGCAAATTGCAATCTTTATGCGATAAATGAAGCAAGTCTTCGGCCGAATGTCGTTTGGCCACCTCTGGCGTCTTGCCACGGCATTGTGGGCAGGTCCGCCGATTTCTCTCACGCCTAAGGTGCGTTCCTCGCGACCTACAGGCAGCCTCAGGAAGGGCCCTGGTTCCCCTCAGGACGAGCTTAGAGGGGCTGGGACGACTGTCAGGGCGCCTTTTGGCGTCTGGACGAATTAGGCGATAAGTATTGAAAATCTATTAAGGATATAAGATTATCTTTCCAGCAAAAAATGGCAAAAATTCACCTGCCATCAGTGACCAGACGTGTCACAAGGGGTGGTTAAGCGGCCGTGAAAAGTTGGCTCAACTCTCAAGGCCCTAAGAGGTCATTACGAAAAACGAAAAGCGAGTAAGGTTTGCTAGAGTATGCCATCAAGTTCAAATGCTCGAAGCCCGAGAGTTCGAACGAGCGCGTCTTCAGACTGATAGAGCGTGTAGTGATTGATGTTGTAGGTTTCGAGTTGACGAAGAGCTTCGAGACGGTCAGATCTTGGGAACGTAAGTTTTATTAGGACATCCTGCTCTTCTCTATTGCGAGGCCGTTCAACATCATGATGGGAGCAGAAGACATGCTCCTTAATTGAATTGTCTCGTCTGGTAGCAATGGTGTACTGAGCTTTCTGGGCGAAATGGCGAGTGTCTGTTCTGATGTTTGGACCAATCGAACGTATACAGGCGGCACCAAAGCCGCGATGTTTTATTCCGCTTGGAGCTTCGATAAAAGCAAACACTGAACATCGATCAGCGCTGCAGCTAGACTCGAAAGCAAAGTATGCCGCGACATAGGGCGAACTGGTCCAGTCTAAGAGTGGCGACGGAAACCCATGATGTCGCAGGTAGACTAGGTATTCGACGTTAGGCAAATATGGCTTGAAAAAATCTTTGTTTTCGTCAAGTTCCTGGACAACCTCTGGAAAACTTTCGACTCCCCATCTCTTTGCTGTAAGCGATTCTACCTCGTGAGTCACAGAATAAACTTTTGCCATATATTGACGAACGGAATATTTATTGACGGAGTCAGTGCGTTCGAGCGTTGTCTGCAATTTCCATTCACTGCTTGCTTGGCCACGAAACAAAATGTCGGGTTTGGTTGACACCTCATTGCCATCTGAAGTTTGGCAAGTTCTTGTATACTCTTTCTCAACCTTTGCGATTGTTGTGGGAAACTCTGACCATGAGGTGAGATTGATTTCTTCCATCGTTAAATCGCTAATTCCAAAATGCTGAGGAGTACACGAAATAGCAGGAGCAAAAAACGCTCGTTGAACTGCATCGGTAAATTATTATGCCGCCAAGTCTTCACACGCTGCTAGGCGGTTGCAAAATAATAGCGATGGATCGAAAACTCGTGCTGGCGTTTGGCAGGAAGAGTTTGCCACAGAGCTCACAGAGGCCACAGAGAGAAATGAAAGAGTGAACTGTCAGAGCCGGAAGCGTGAGCGACCGCCTTCGCTGTGATTTACTCTTCGAAGTAGACGCGTACGTCTCGCCGCGTCCCAGGCGGTGCCTATCCCTGACTTCCCACCGCTAGCGCGGCCCAGGTTCAAGAACCTGGGCTACCCGATTGCCGGCTAAGACGCGAGGAAGGCCGGTCGCTTACGCTTCCGGCTCTGAAAAGGCCATGATATTGAAGCGCGGTTGCAGTACTAGTCAAACGTGCGGCAAAGCATGCCGCCGTCGGCGCTGATGACAGAGCCAGTGATGTAGGCTCCCGCATCGGACGCCATCAACAGTACCGGGCCGGCCATCTCGGGCGTCTCGCCCCAGCGAAGCAAGGCCGTACGGCTGGCAAAGATCTTCTTTTGCTCAGGGCTGAGCAGGTTCTTCGTCAGGTCGGTGGCAATCGGTCCTGGTGCCAAGCAATTGACGGTGATGCCATAAGGGCCGAGCTCTAACGCTTGGGCCCGAGCCATCCCTACAAGGGCGGCCTTCGTCGCAGAGTACAAGCCACGGCCAGGATTCGAGGCCTGGGCCATCACGCTAGATGTGTAGATGATGCGGCCCCACTTGCGTTCGATCATGCCGGGGACCAAGCACTTGGCCAGCAGCATGCAGCTGGTGAAATTCAGTTCGAGGATGTTGTCCCAAACTTCCATCGTCGTGTCGACCAGCTTTTGTGGCTTGTTGCTGCCGGCATTGTTGAACAGGATGTCAACCTTGCCGAGCTTGGCAATCACGTCCTTGGCCAGCTTTTCCACCGCGGCGCGGTCGTTCATGTCGGCCACAAAGTACTCGACCCGTACGCTGAGTCCGTCGGCGATTTCGTCGCGAGCTGCCTTAAGCTCGCTTTCGCTCCGTGCGCTGATGGCGATGTCGGCCCCCATCTCGGCTAGGCCGCGGGCTACCGTCTTGCCAATCCCTTTGCTGCCACCGGTAACGAGGGCGACGCGCCCCTTGAGATCAAACAGTTCGCGGATCATGGTTTGTCTTTATGCCTAGGAGGGTTGTGAATGAAAAAAGGGTCAGCCAAACGGATGTCTGGCCGACCCTTATGCAGTGAATCCTTCAAGGATTGTTTGTCGTTTACGTCAGGATAAATCCTGACCTACCAAAGACTACAGGTGCGAAACCACCAGGTCGCCTACCTCGCGAGTGCCGTAGCCCATCTTGCCGGCCGACTGGCTCTTCATCTTGGTGCCGGTGACGATTTGGATCGCCTTCATGATCCGCTCTGCAGCGGCAACATGGCCCGAGTGTTCTAGCAGCATGGCCATAGCACCAATCGCAGCGATCGGGTTGATCACATTGAGGCCGGTGTACTTCGGAGCGCTACCGCCCATCGGCTCGTACATGCTGACGCCACCCTTTTCGGGGTTGATATTGCCGCCAGCAGCCACGCCCAGGCCACCTTGGATCATGGCGCCTAGGTCGGTGATGATGTCGCCAAACATGTTGGTCGTCACGATCACGTCGTAGTATTCCGGCGTCTTGACCATCCACATGCAGCAAGCATCGACGTGGTTGTAGTCGGCTTGAACGTCTGGATATTCCTTGGCAACATCTTGGAAAGCGCGCCACCAGGTGTCGTGACCAAAGGTCAGCACGTTGGTCTTGGCAACCAGCGTCAACTTCTTCCCCTTGGGATTGTTGCGCTTGCGAGTGTATTCAAAGGCCCATCGGATGCAGCGTTCGCAACCCTTGCGGGTGTAGACGGCCGTCTGGGTGGAAACTTCGTCTGGCGTTCCCTTCTTGAGGAAGCCACCGGTGCCGCAGTACATGTCTTCGGTGTTCTCGCGAACGACGACGAAGTCAATGTCGGCAGGACCCTTGCCGGCCAGGGGAGTCTCTACGCCTGGGAACAGCTTCACAGGGCGGAGGTTGATGTACTGATCGAGTTGGAAGCGAAGTTCCAGCAGCAGCCCCTTTTCCAAGATGCCAGGCTTTACGTCGGGATGGCCAACCGCGCCCAGATAGATGGCGTCGAACTTGCGAAGTTCATCGACGGCGCCAGCGGGCAGGGTTTCGCCGGTGCGGAGGTAGCGTTCGCCACCGAAGTCGAAGTCGGTCGTCTTGTAGGTGAAGCCTTCCAACTTGGAGACCGCAGCCAAAACCTTCAGGGCCTCGGCTGTAACTTCAGGACCGGTGCCGTCGCCGCCGATCACGGCGATATTCAATTGCTTGCTCATCAGACTCTACCAGGGAAAAGGACGGTGCTTGGGAAAGCTCATTATTCTATGCCCAGCGAGGCCCGCTCACAAGGATTGCAGACCTACGTTTAGGCGTCAATGTTAAGCAGATTTAACAACCTAGGGGACTTTTTCCGGCCAACGCCTAAATGCAGCCAATAAAATCTCCCAATCATGGCCCGTCCGAACCACGCCCGCCCGAGGCACCTTCTGCCGGAGACTCAGCACTTTCCGATTTCGTGGGAGGAGCATCGACCGCGACAAGTTTTATATCGATGTTCCCCCAGGCCTTATAAAGCTCAGACCACTTTCGAACGGTTTCTGTTTCATACGCTTCGCCATAAGGACTTCCACAGCGAAGGGTGACTCGGTCATTCGATCGCTTTAGAAATCGGAAAGACTTTCCTTGAAACGGATCTACAGTATCCACTTCTGGGAACATTTCCTTGAGCTCTGTCAGTGAGTCGGGAAAGACTCCTTTCGCAATTCGATAACGATGCATGGCCACTGCTATTAGCGATAGTTGATTGACTGCATCATGCGTTGCCGCTTCTGCGAACACCTCCTGTGGCGAAACACCAACCGCCGTAAACACTACGCCGCGAGGCCCATCACGCCAAGTCCTTTCCAGAGCGTCAATCTGTCTTACGTTCGAATAGTGAGGAAGTGGCTTGGAGGTCTGAGCAAATTGCGAGTAATCCTGATAGTTCTTTAGGTCACTGGGTAGATAGAAGATCTTTGCTGGGATTTCGGCGGCCAGTCGTTCTAGTCCTTCGGCACTTGAAGATACCGGCGCGACTCTTGATAGGTACCGTCGATCTAACATCTGATGAATGTCAATCGGCGATTGATGTCGGAATATGTTGGGCATCTGCTGCCAGCGTGGCGTTGGCATCCACTGCGCTAAAATCTTAAGCGACTCATCATCAAAGGAATAGTTCGCAAACAGATGCTCCAACTCTTGAAAAGCGATCAGGCTCAACTGCCTAGACGTCGATTGTTCCATCCATTTGGGCACTTGTCCCACATGGTCAGCTAGGCGAAAAAGCGCCAGCAAGTTTTCCATCGCGAGCTTTGTATCCCCTCGCGACATCGCCACCCTTTCGTCTAGCAAAAGTGTCACCGTAAGGTTGTCCACATGACGCGACTCGATAGCATCTCCCAAGAAACCCTTTGGATCGTATTTCGGGCAGTAATAGGGAAGGGCGGCGATGTTTCGGATCGTGCCAGCACAGAGCGCCATCGCATCCACATGTTTCACAATCACTGGATCATCTGCCGCGAAATCTTCAGGCAACTTACCTTTGCTGTTCAGAAAGGTGCTGAGCTCTTGAACTTCCTTAGGCCATGTCCCATTCGGACTTAGTAAGAACGCCGCTTTGTAGAGCAATGCTGCATTTTCGTCGGGGGACTTCTTGGGCTTAAACAGCACTTCGATCTCCTCGAGTGCCTTCTTATCGACGTCAGCAATCGCAGCGCTTTCACGCTGATAAAGCCAGCCCACATAGCCCGACAAAATTCCAGCGACGCCAAGAAGAACCAGCGTCAGCCTTCCCAGCGGCCAGCGTGCCGCACGAGATTTTCCTTCCACTCGCCAGTTGCCAAAGATGGCGACAACGAGATACGCAACGACACTTATCCACAGGAGATTTAGTAGCGAAGTAACCAAACCATTCTTATAACTTCCGTACATCTCGTTATGGATGGCAACCCATAACAGGAAGAACCCGGCTCCACCAAGGCAGAGGCCAAAAAAGAGGAGCACCAGTGGATTAAGGAACCACCAGAGCCGTGCTGAAAGCGCCACCAGCCACAGCGTAGCGGCCACCATCAGCAATAGAGATAAAATCCAGAGCAGTACAAAGCAGAAGTACATACAGTGAATGATTTAATGAGTGAGGGGTTGTCCAACAACAGATTTAGTTGGACATAAACATAAGGGGTTGCTGCCCTAAAATAAAACAAAAAACAGCAACCCTTCCCCCTTTTTGCCATACTTCTGATGTACGAAGTGGGCAGTAAAGTAATAAGCAAATTGCTGTTACAGCGTTGGCAAGCCACCAGGCGGTGTTACGGGGGCGCGGTCGGCTGCTTGGAAGTTGCAGTCTCGGTGTTTGCCGTCGCAAAAGGGCTTGTTGGCAGAGGCGCCACAGCGGCACAGGCCGATGTTCGTCTTGCCAGCGGGAATCGTCCAGGCGGTTCCGGCCGCATCGACAATGGTGATGGGGCCTTCAACGAGCAGGGGACCGTTATCGCGAACCTTGATGGAAACGTTGGACATGGGGATGACTCCTTCTGGAATTAGGCCGCCTGTCGGAACTTGCAAAGTCGCTGGCGACAGGTGGCTGCGGTTCATGTCTAACGAGTCAGCCGGCAAAGATCAATTGGCATAGACCGGAGAATTTAACAAAGGGTTTCATCCGATGGGGGCAATGGGTGGGCCAGCGTCCCACTGTCGTTCAGACCTGTCTCCACGAGATTCGGCTTGGCGGGCATGCGGATCGGGCAAGCTGTAGCGAGCGTCTTTTGCCGTGTGCTCTGTGGAAAGTGACGCCGAGCCTGTCGCAAGTGAAGCGGTGATTTCGTGCGCTAGCGATTCGCGCAAATTGTCTCTTAGGCTTCGCAATTGGCAAGCTGTATCACGCAGGAAAGATGGTGCATGCGATGCGCCTGTGATCGCAAATTTATTCCGAGAAATCACGTGTAAAGCAACAAACTTTCGCGACGCTTTTTGTTGACAACCCAGCCCTGTGGTTCATGATTGCAGCAAGGAGAACTCAGCTATGGCGTCTCAAACAAAGACGATCCATTCGACATGGATGCCTGGTCAATTTCGTTGGGCTGCATTCGGTAAGAAAGCGGTCATCGGGTTTGCGTTGGTGTTGTCACCGGCGATTGCTTCGGCCCAAATCGGACCGAAGCCCGCAGCGGCGAAAGGAACTCCTTCAACCGAGCTTGCACCTTCGGAACGAGGTCGCAAGTTATTGACGGACGCCTTTGCGCTCACGCGATTTGCCAAGACGGTGGATGACGCGAGTGAGATCCTCGAGCAATGCGAACGTGCTGAATCGCTTCCGCTGAATGCTGCCAATCTCACCTATGCCCAAAAGCTCAAAGCTTGGGCCTACAATCGCCGGGGAGAACTCTATGCGGAGCAAGCAGCACAGCTGGTTGAAAAGGGCGAAGTTCGCGAAGCCAACGATTTGGATTCGGTGGCACTCGAAGACTTCAACGCGGCACTTGAGTTGGACGAGACCAAATGGGCCGCCTATCACAATCGAGGAATCAGTCTGGCCGTATGCGGTCGACATCAGGAAGCCCTGAGTGACTTTGATAAAGTCATTGAGCTTCAAGCCACGCTTCCTAAAGCTTGGTTTAATCGTGCCGAAACCCGGCTCGCCCTCGGGCGCTGGGAAGACGCCATCGCCGACTATACACAGTTATTAAAACTAACCGCCAATGATGCCGATGCCCTGCTGGGGCGCGGCAAGGCTTATCTCACACTTGGCAAATTTCCGGCAGCTCTCGCCGATTTTAACCAAGCCCTTCGGTTCCAGCCGAACTCTGCTCTCGCCTTTGCCCTTCGTGGCGAAGCATCGACCGGCATGGGAAACTGGAACGCGGCCACCAACGACTTTGTTCAAGCGGTTCGGCTTGATCCCAAGCTCGTACGTGGTTACCGAGGGGCCGCTTGGATCTTGGCGACTTGCCCGGAAGCAACGGTGCGTAAGGCCGATCTGGCTTTGACTTATGCCCAAAAGGCTATCGAGCTTTCTCCGAAACGGGATGCGAAACTTCTCGACGTGCTGGCGGCGGCTCAGGCCAATGCGGGCAAGTACGACGAGGCTCGCGAGACGATGCTGGAAGCGATTGCCCTCGTCCAGGGCGAACAGGCCGAAGAATTAACAACTCGCTTGGCCAACTATTTGGACTCCAAGCCTTATCGAATCTCTCTTCCCTCGGAGCATGCACGGGTCGAAGTAAAGGCACGCTAGATACATCGATAGATGGGTACGGGACGCGGTGACGGGACTAGGGTGGGACCTGCTTTGGAGCAGGCCCACCTTTTTTGTTTCTTGCAGCACTCGGCGCAGGCGTGCTACACTTTGTCCACGGGTCAAAACAGGTGGCCCATCGTGCGCATGAAGGGTTGAACCCGCCTGTCCTATTCGACTGCCATCTTCTCATTTGCCCGTGACTTGCGCATGACGGGTGCCTTGCTAAAGAAGGTGTGCCATGACGAAGTTCCTGCCGCTGCGTGCGAATCAAGAATGGCTGAAGAAGGCCGCCAAGGATCGCTTGAAGGAATTGCAAGCAACCTCGCCCCAAGCGCGGCTAAGCGATGCACAGCAAGCACTCGCGCAAGAGTATGGGTTTGCCAATTGGCAAGGGATGATGGTCCATGTCGAAGTGGTGCGCGAAAAGCTACAAGCGTTGATTCCGCCGCACCAACAGGATGAACCCGACGTTCCGGCCGACGATCCCGAATTGGCCACCTTCTTGGCCGCGATTCGCCAGGGCGAAATCAAAACGGTGACCAGCCTGTTGGGCAGTCGACCGAAGCTGGCAACCAGCGTCAATGCGGAAGGGACCGCACCGTTGCACTTGGCGGCGCAGTTTAATGATCCTCAGTTGGGGCTGATGCTGCTTTGTTACGGCGCGGATCCATACGCCAAAGTGGGAGGCTCTGCGCATACTGCATTGTCGTGGGGCGTAACTTGTCGATCCATAGAGTTTGTGCAAACGCTGATCCGGCTGGGGGTAAAGCCTGATCTGTTTGTGGCGGCCGGGCTGGGAGACATGGAGCTTTTGCACAGCTTCTTTTTGCCCGATGGTACGTTACGGCCGAACGTCGTCAGCACGGGGAGTAGCCGCTTTGATGAAGCAGGGAATCGGCTGGCTTGCCCGCCGGAGACCGATCGCGAAAAGGTTTCGGACGCGTTTTGCATGGCTTGCCGCAACGGCCAAGTGGAAGCAGTGCAGTTCTTGCTGACGAAGCAGCCCGACTTCTCCTTTCGCGGCTTTATGGGAGCAGCAGCACTGCACTGGGCCTACTTCAGCGGCGTACGCGAGGTGATTGCCATGGTGGAAGAAGCAGGAGCCGATTCCCACCTGCGCGATCACGACCTGCAATGCTTGCCGCGACTGTTTGGAATTGCGGCGCCGGCCAGTTGGGGCTTTTTGTTTTTAGTGCAGCGCCAAATCGAGCGTGATCCCGAGCTTGTGAACTATGTAGATGGCCGTACAAGTGTTTTGCATGTGGCGGCCCAAGCGGGGCAGTTGGAAGTGGTTCGTTTTTTGCTTGAACATGGCGCCAGCCCTACCCTACGTGATCATGCGGGGCGATTGGCGAGCGAATTAGCCCGCGAAAACAGACAGGAAGCTGTCGCCACTTTCCTGGAAGCTCAATAAGTAAGTAGCAAGTCTTGGCACTGTTACTTGCGTCACCCAGCAACGATGCGCGGGTTTATTGCCATAGACGGAGAGAATAATCGGGGGACCGTGAAGCAAAGGCGGTACAATGAGAGGTGATCACCAAGCCTATAAGGAGTCCGCTCATGGACCAAACGCCACATCCCCATTTGCAAAACGAATACTATTATCAGGAGCCCCACAAAGGTCTTCTACTTACGGAGCTGGCTTCCAATAGTCCCTTGGATGACTTCTATCGACAGATTCTCATGGCCGATGAAAAGCTGTGTCATTTCTACGTCGCGGAAGGGATGATCGCGCTCGATGGCGAGAAGAAGGCGCACATCACTGGCAAGGGACGGACGTACCTGAAAGAATGGCACGAGCGGAAAAAAGTGCTCCAGCAAAATCAACAGCAGCAATAGCCGTTCCCAAAAGCGACTTCATGAAACGTCCCCTCATTGGCATCACGGTTGACAACGTCAACAGCAGCCTTGCCAGCGGCAAATACAAAAGCAATGTGGCCTACAGTCGCTCGGTTGCAGAAGCGGGGGGCATTCCGCTACTGCTGCCCCAAGAGGTGGCGCTGGCCGAATACTATGTTGACCTATGTGATGGCCTCATGCTGACGGGTGGCGACGATATTCTGCCGGAACCGTTTGGTGTAGAGCGACATCCCGAAGCCCGTTGCATGGAGCCTCAGCGGCAAGCCTTTGAGCTCAGCCTTGCTCGATGCGATTGCCAAAAGAGAGCAGCGTCCTTTGCTCGGAATTTGCATGGGGATGCAGCTCATGGCCATGCATGCGGGCGGGAAAATGGTTCAGCACCTACCTGACACAATTCCCAATGCAGTCATGGAACATCAAAACGACCATCGGCATCCGGTCATCTTTCGAGTGGCGAAGTCGATGATCCTTCCTGCTGAAGAGAAGGAGGCTGATCTTTCCGCGCAAGACTTTTCACGTGACACGATTTACTCCTCGCATCACCAAGCGGTTGTCGATGCCGGTCGTTTGCGTGTGATCGCTGCGGCGCCGGATGGTGTCATTGAAGCGATTGATGATCCTTCTCGTCCGTATTGTGTGGGTGTCCAGTGGCATCCGGAGCGTGGCGCAGGGAAATTTAATTTCGACCTGATCAAGCGATTTGTAGCGGTCTGTGCAGTGAATCGCAGTTAATTGTCGCTAAAGCGGACGGATTGTTCCCCTGCTTCGCAGCGCATTGCCGTACGATAGAGACTTCTCAAATCCTCTCCCTTTGAGCGAGACCAGCCCGCGAATTCTTCTTCGGGTGGCATACTTCGGGCCGTGCTACGGCGAAAGTGAACCCTCGTGTATATCAAAGTGGGCTACGAACTGCTTTACGATTGTCCTCAGCCAACGCCCATGTTGCTGATGCTCAATATCCATTACAGCCACGCCTACCAAATTGTGAAGCCCGACCACCTGGTCGCCAGTCCGGCCGTGATCATCACGCCGTATCGCGACAGTTTTGGCAACTGGTGCAGTCGGCTAGAAGCTCCCGCAGGCAGAACGCGCATCAGCACGTCGGCGGTAGTCCTTTCCAACGGTATTCCTGAACCGGTCGTGCGCGATGCTCGGCAACATCCGGTTTGGGAACTGCCGGCCGAGACACTTTGCTTTTTGCTGGCTAGTCGCTACTGCGAGACTGACTTGCTGACCGAGGTTGCCTGGAAGCAGTTTGGCAATACGCCGCTTGGCTGGGACCGTGTGCAAGCGGTTTGCGACTTTGTGCATGACCATATTCGATTTGACTACGCGCAGGCACGGCCGACACGTACCGCTGTAGAAGCCTACAAAGAACGGGTAGGCGTTTGCCGCGACTATGCTCATTTGGCGATCGCTTTTTGCCGCTGCTTGAACATTCCCGCCCGCTATTGCACAGGCTACTTGGGAGATATTGGCTTGCCCCCTCCCTATAGCCCGATGGATTTCGCTGGCTGGTTTGAAGCCTTCCTCGGAGGGCAGTGGTACGTGTTTGATCCACGCAACAATTCGCCTCGCATTGGCCGCGTGCTGATTGCCCGTGGACGAGACGCCGTAGACGTCGCCATCAGCACAACCTTTGGCCCCAATACCTTGGCTGGGTTTAATGTGGTCTGCGAAGAAGTTGCCAAGCCGGACTAATCGGAGCATGTACTTTACAGGTGAGGGCGAATGCGACGTGAGCTATACCCGCTACGTCGCCCTCCCCTTCTTTTCTTCTGCCCTCTGTGTGCTGCGGCCAATCTGCCCTTCTCAGCCATGGGTCAAGTTGCGCCCGCACAGATTCCGGCTAACACTTCTAAGTGTTCTCAGTTCTCGGTAAATCGTACAACACGCCGCTTTGTTGCTTAGCTAGGCCAGGGGAAGTATAGTAGTCAAGCTCGTGTGGTTTGCCGCGTGATATTTGGCAATGGGCAACAGCTCCTTCCCTCCTTTGAAGTTTTGTCTGCTGAGAATCTTATGCCCCCTGCTGCGGCCAGCGCTACCCCTGCGATCTCGATGGTTCTCTTCCTGATTGCGGCCTTTCTCGGTGCGCTGGGGCAGTTCCTCTACAAGTCGGGGGCTGATCAAACCACCTCCGACTGGATGAGCTATCTACTCAACTGGCGATTGATGGTGGGAGTCGCTTGCTATGTGGCGGTGATGGTGCTGTTTGTTGCAGCATTTAAACAAGGGGGCTCGCTGTCCGTGCTGTATCCACTGTATGCCTCGACCTTCATCTGGGCAGCGATTATTGCGATGTGTGCGTACGGCATTCCGATCAAACCCATCAACATCGCGGGGATGATCCTTTTGATCGCCGGAATGTATCTAACCGGAAAGTGAACATGTCCCAGGAACCGTATGTCCCCGAACGGCGGCCGATTGCCAGCCGTAATCACGCACTTTCCATTCGCGCAGCAAGCCTGCTGGCCGGCATGGGAGTCACCCCAAACACGATTTCTACTATGGGGATGGTCGCTGGCATGCTGGCCGGGATCGCGTTTGCATGCACGGCTTCTACGAATTGGGGCTGGCTACTGTTTTTGGTCGCGGCGGCCATGATGCAACTGCGTTTGATCGCCAACATGCTCGATGGGATGGTGGCGCTTCAAACCAAGAAGGCCTCGCCCGTGGGAGAACTATTCAATGAAGTCCCCGATCGTGTCAGCGATACTGCCATCTTTATTGGAGCTGGCTATGCAGCCGGAGCCATGCCCGAGCTCGGTTATCTGGCGGCCGTGGGTGCACTACTGACGGCGTATGTTCGCGCAGAAGGAAAAGTCGCCGGGGCTCAGCAAGAATTCTGTGGTCCCATGGCCAAGCAGCAACGAATGGCCGTCCTGACGTTTGCCTGTTTGTATGCGGCCCTGGTTCCATCCGCTTGGCAGCCGCAGATTGCAAGTTTGCCAGGCCGCGGAATCATTGCCGCAGCCTTGGCGCTGATTGCGGTAGGTAGTTTCGTGACGGCCGTACGGCGGTTGTGGCGCATCGCAAGCGCCCTGAAGAGGAAATAATATGAGTCCTTGGCTGCGTCAGCGATTTTTCAGCCTCGAAACCGCATTAAGTGAGCCGATTACTTGCTGGTCGATCATTGTGATTGTTGCGCTTTTCCTGGTGACGTGGGGAGCCATCTTTGCGCTGCGGTTTGCCGGACGACTTAGCGACAAGATGTATACCGAACTGATCGTCCGTTGTCGTTCTTGGGTGGTGATTGCGGGAATGCTGCTGGGGCCGATCTTGATGGGGCCCGGCTGGGTCGTTGTTGGCGTCTGCCTGCTGAGCTTTTTCTGCTACCGTGAGTTTGCGAATGCAACCGGCCTGATACAGGAGCGGACGATCAACACGACCGCCCTATTTGGCATTTTGGTGCTGACGTTTGCGGTGTTTGATAACTACCCCCGTTTGTTCTTTGCCTGTGCCGCATTGACGGCCGGCTTGATGGCAATCTGTACCATTCCCCAAGACCGTCCCAAAGGCTTCATCCAGCGGACGTCACTGGGAGTGCTTGGTTTTTTGCTATTTGGATACAGCTTTAGTTATCTGGGTTACATCGCCAACAGCCCGCACTATCGCTCGATTTTGATCATGCTGATCTTGTGCGTAGCGGTGAATGATGTGTTTGCATTTTGCGTCGGTAAGCTTGTTGGCGGGCCAAAGATTTTGCCAAACACGAGCCCCGGCAAGACTTGGTCGGGCTGCATTGGAGCGCTGGTCCTGACCACCCTCTTTACGATGACCCTGGCCCACTTTGTATTTCAGGGAACTGCGATGGATCGGGTCAATAGTTTGTTTGTGCTGGGCGTCGGCATTAGCATCCTCGGGCAATTTGGTGATCTACTGCTGTCTTCCATCAAACGTGATATCGGCATTAAAGACTTAGGCACAATCATTCCGGCCCACGGCGGATTACTTGATCGCTTTGATAGCTTGGTCCTCGTTCCCCCTGCAGCGTTCCACTTTCTCTCACTACATCTTGGAGCCATCGGCGCCGACCAGCCCGAACGGTTTTTGACGGGGTCGTAAACGAATGCCGCAGACGGTAACAACATCGAGCGGCGCTGGTTGAATCCATTTCTCCTGACTTTGTGCCCTCTGCGCCTGTGTGCCCAACCTGACTTTTCTGCTGTCGCCCTTTAGGCCGGCCACGGCCGGTTACCCTAAGAAAAAAGTGGACTGGGCAAAACGAAGGCATTATATTTCAGCCGACCGCTCGGTCACGATTGGCTAGTTTGACATGCCTTGTAAGCCAACGTTTTCATTGCATCATTCACTTTTGCATTTATCAGGGTAAAGCCATGGCATACCAATGTCCTCGTTGTGGCGATAAGGTGGAACGAACGGCCGGGACTGCCGGCGCAGCAGCATTTGGTTTGGTGGGGCGCTAATCGCTTCTGCCTTCGGGCCGCTGAAGTGTAAGCAGTGTGGAATCGTCTCCAAAAGCGAGTTTCCTCCTCATGTACAGTCCCAAATGACGCGGGGCTCGATAGGGCTTATCTTGACGGCCGTGCTGGTTCTGGTGGTAGCGCTTGCCGCGCTCGCCTATTTCAACGGTGCCGGTCGATAGGATCGATAGAACAAGCTTAAAGTCGCTCACATGCGACTCCTTTAGCTTAGGGCGGAGCTAGTCGCGTGAACTGGTCCACCTACATCATCAACCAGTTCGGATCTGGCTATTGCTCACATAATCAAAGTATTAAGCAAATGGACCTACACGACGTAATACGAATAAATCAGCTTGTTCGAGGCAAGATTGATTTTGTTGGATTTGAACAGTGGTTCAACGAATCCTCCGATGAAAATCGCCGTCAGCTATTTCATCTTCTGAATGAATTTGCTCATCAGGCTGGTGTCAATAATGCTGTGTTTACCGAGGCGATTCAAGCTGCAGGCATCTCGGAGGATGATCCTACCGTGCTTCGAATAGGTTCCCTCCGAGTAGAACCTCATTTGGCAGCAATTGAGATCGCTATGTGGATTGAAACGCTGCCAAGCGATTCCCTGCATCAGCACTTGCGGTTTCTAGTTTCACTTTTCGGTACGGCCGAGGGCCGCGTATTTCAGCGTGAGCGACCTGAATATTGCAATCACTGGTGGCACAGGGATTTGTTAGATGAACGGGTCGTAAAGGACTTACTCCAAAACCCATACTTCTACGTTACGTCTATGAAAGACGACGCCCCGATTAAAGGCGAGATTAATTAGGTTTGAATTGGTTTTGGTCTCGATTTGTCAGGTGGCTTTGTTTTTGGCGATAGCCCGATTGAGACCGTTGCTAGATTATCAAGAGAGTTCGTGCTTTTAGGTCATGCGAGGATGCCGGCCAAGTTTCAATCCGGGCAATCCGCAGTTACGATTAAGTGGAATAAGGGGGCCTGTTCGGCAGCCATCCTTCTCCGTACTTCTATCAGCCGGTACATGATGATGTTTCAGTAGTTGATAAAGTGTTGCGCCGTAGGCTAGGTAATCCCATGCAAATTGAAAACCTGCCACGTCCGACGAAATTCGTCTTCTGGTGTACAGGTCCATTCTTTATCGGGACGATTGTCCTGATGCCGTTTTTAGCAAATCCACCTCAGGCATCGGGCTGGATCGTTGTGTGGGCGCTGAGGTCTTTTTGACACTCGCGCTATTCGGGCTGTACAACCCTGAGCAATTTTCCTGGTGTTGGCGCTGTGTCGGAGCACTAGCGTTTGTGTTTAGTTCCGTATGTTTGGTATCGGCGATCACGGCCGGAAAATGGGCGGATGACGGCAGCCCAATGCCAGATACCGTGGGTACTGCAACCAAGGGATTTTTGGCTTTTGGTCTTCCTGGTTTGGTCTACGCGGTATTGGGGAGGTTCACCTGGAATCCTCCACCTAAGGCCGTGAAGATAAAGCCGTGAAGGTAGCGGCAATCAGTTCGGCTCGGGCCCAATCAGCGGGTGGTCCGGTTTGTACCTGGGCTACTCAATACTGCTCCCCTTCCCCATTCCGGGCCGCAGGCTTGGTTCGTAAGAAAATGAAGGTCTCCCTACCCTTTCTCTGCCACCTCAAGCAAAATGAGTATCTCATCGACTGAAGGTGGATTAAAAAAGTAAGGGGCCAAACTTTTTGACCAATACCGCGGCCCCTTGGGCGAAGACCTCACCAGCCCCCTACAGGAGGTCTTTTATGCATGGCATGGTTACTCGGATCGTTACCCTGGTGCTGGTCTGGCTTTGCGGCAGTAGCGCGCTTCGGGCCGAATTAGGCTATGGCGTGGCCCGCGGCCTCGCTCCCAAGCCCAGCTACGCGCCCTATCCCGCTTGGGAAAAAGGATACGTGACCGACCTGGCCCACGTGCTGAAACCGGCGGAGGAAGAGCGGCTAGAAAACGAGCTCTGGGAGGCCGAAGAGGGAACCGAATTGGAGATCGCCATTCTGACGATCCGTTCCATTCGCGATTATCCCGAAACCTTGGCCAAGACCAATGATGAGTTCGCTGCCCATGCTGTTGCCGCGTACAACGTCGGAAACCCTGCTTACAACAATGGGATTCTGCTTGTCATCTTTCAGGAAGATCGCGAGGCGTGCATTGCTTTGGGAAAGACGTACGATCATCGCCGCGATGTTGATACGGCCCGGATCCTCAAAAAGAAAGTCCTTCCCCCTTTGAAACAGGGAAAGTTTTCCAAAGCGATCTTCGCAGGTGTGAAGGGCATCGAAGACGAGTTTCTAGGCCCTTGGTTCAAAAAGGCCAAGCCTTGGAACTGGACTGTGATCCTTGCCGTGTTGGGCGTGGTCGCCACGGTCTTCGTCGTGATGGTCATCTATAGCCTGTGTACCGAAGGGACAAAAGGTTGGGGCTGGGAAATGGTCGAGCTTTCCGGCTGGGCGGCGCTTGCGGTCTTCAATTCCATCGCATTGGTTTTTCTCGGCTTAACGACCAACAATATGAACGAGCATCGAGACTACTTTGGCAGCTCCGACAGCAAGAGCTCGACCTATCGTGGCATTTGGGGCGGGCGAGATAAGTGATTTCCTGCCGCAGGCTACCGAGGAACGATCGCTCTCAATTCTGTGGAAGGCAATTCGCGGCGCCCAGGCAGGCGGCAAAGCGACTATAGTGGCATCTGTCGCTAGGCCTTCATGGGACAGGACCATTGGGGTGCTGGTGATTGATCCCTTCATCCCCGCTGGAACAACGGCCATGGCGATTGACCCTTCCTCCGATAAAGATGTCGCCCTGATTGTCACCAGCTTCTTCCTGGGGATCCAGGTCAGCGAAGCGGTCCTTCAAATGGAACAAGGCGCTGTCAATCAAGATGAAGTGGTAGAGCTGCTCGCCAAAATCGCCAAAGGGGAAGAGACGGTTTTGCCCAGCGGTGCCGACCTCCGCCAGACCATTCATCTCGAAGATGCCGACGTCGCCCGCAGGCAGAATCAAAAGCTGCACGAAGTGGTCAGCCGCCTCATCTTGGAATGGCTCGCTAACAAGCTAGGTTAGACCCTGCCTAGCACCTGACGTGTGCTTCTAACATTTGCCTCCTCGGCAAACGGTCGCCGTTTTCCAAATCCCCGCGAACCTTTTTCCGGCCGGCTGCTCCTAAAAGCGTGTGGGCTCTCTATGCCGTTACACGTCCCAGTTGCAAAAAACACTGAAAATAAGTTTGACTTCTGACGGGCAGCCTGCCCGTTCGATTCCTGCGGTTTTGGGGACGCCTGGACGAGCTACACGGGACCTTAACCTGTCTCTTTAACTCTAAGCCATTGCCAAGCAAGACTTTATGGAACTTCCACCAGGTTGGAAACCACGGCGAGTCCTCGCCTAATCGCGCATTTTTGGAGTGTCACCAGGGTGACGCTTGCGGCGATTTTCTTCGGCCGGACACCGTTTCTTGCCCCAGATCTACGGGATCTTATTTGACCTTTCGGGCCAATCGGATTCGGGTAAGATTAGGGATTGGATTTTTGGCATCGCACTGCGCCCATCGTCCGCGACCAGGGTACAGGCATCGCATCCAGCGGGGCAGTTTGCCCAGGCGGAAGTGTGTTGCAATCGAGCGTTGCTAAAGGTTCCCGGTTGGTGTGCCGGCGATCGGATTGGCTTGCAGGGGCGTTTACGCTTGGCAGGTCTAGGTGGCCGAAGGGATGCAGGCCGTACTGAGGGTGCGCGAAATTGCCGGGATTCGTTGTTTGACGACGGCGGTGATTTTGAGTTTTTTGGAGAGCGTTATTGTTCTGGTTGGGGCAATCTGCTTCGGGAACGGTAGGCCGCGGTGAGCGGCTTTTGTTTTTCTGCCCGGACCGGTTGGACCTAATCGCATAGAGGGTGTTTGTATGGATCTATCGAAAATCCGCAATTTTGGTATCTCGGCGCATATCGACTCGGGCAAGACGACGCTCAGCGAACGCATCCTGTTTTACACAGGCCGTATTCACAAGATCGAAGAAGTGAAGGGTGGCGGCGACGGCGCAACCATGGATCACATGGAACTGGAGAAGGAGCGCGGTATCACGATTACCAGCGCTGCGACGACGGTGAAGTGGCAAGGTTGCACGATGAACCTGATCGACACTCCCGGCCACGTGGACTTCACGGTGGAAGTGGAGCGTTCGCTTCGCGTTTTGGACGGCGCTATCCTTGTGCTTTGCTCGGTCGGTGGCGTGCAATCGCAATCGATGACGGTCGATCGCCAAATGAAGCGTTACAAGGTTCCACGCCTGGCATTCATCAACAAGATGGACCGCACCGGTGCTCGTCCGCTCAGCCATTCTTGGCGAGCTGAAGTCGAAGCTGGGTGCTGATCCTGTCTTGATGCAGTTCCCTATGGGAGGTGGCGAAACCTTCGAAGGCATGATCGACCTGATCACGCAAAAGGCGATGTACTTTGATGGCGACGACGGCGAAGACGTCCGCTATGAAGAAGTCCCTGCCAAGTACAAGGACGAAGTCGAACAGTGGCGTCATACCATGCTCGAAACGCTGGCCATGTACAGCGACGAGATGATGGAATTGCTGCTGGCCGAACAATCGGTCTCGGAAGAGCTGATCCACAAGGTGGTCAAGAACGCCGTGCAGAAGCAAGGTCTAACGCCTGTGTTTGTGGGCTCTGCCTACAAGAACAAGGGTGTTCAGCCATTGCTCGACGCCATCGTGCGCTACTTGCCTTGCCCGCTGGAACGCGAAGTCAAGGCTTTGAAGTACGACAACCCGGCCGAAGCTTTCCCGCTGACGCCTGATCCAGAAAAGCCTTTCGTAGGCATGGCGTTCAAGATCGTTGAAGACACCTTTGGTCAGTTGACGTTCTTCCGCGTCTACCAAGGGAAGGTCAGCAAGGGTGACATGGTCATCAACCAGCGTACGGGCCGTAAGGATCGCTTTAGCCGTATCGTGAAGATGCACGCCAACAAGCGTGAAGACATCGACACGGCCGAAGCCGGCGATATCGTCGCGATTGTGGGCATCGACTGCGCAAGCGGTGATACCTATGCCGCCGATTATAAGTACTGCACGCTGGAAAGCATGTTCATCCCAACGCCCGTTATTAAGGTTGCCGTTAGCCCGGTCAATCGAAGTGACGCCGACAAGATGAGCAAGGCTCTGCAACGCTTCCGTAAGGAAGACCCAACCTTCAACGTGTTCAACGATGAAGAGACCAGCGAGACGATCATCGCAGGGATGGGTGAGTTGCACTTGGAAGTGTACGTCGAACGTATTCGTCGTGAATACAAGGTCGCTTTGGAAGTGGGTGCCCCGAAGGTAAGCTACCGCGAAGCCCCCACGCAAAAGGCCGAGTTCAACTACAAGCACCGGAAGCAAACGGGTGGTTCGGGTCAATACGCTCACATCGTGGGCTATTTGGAACCGCTGCCAGAAGATTCCCCAGACGTGTTTGTGTTTGAAGACAAGGTCGTCGGCGGACGCATTCCGAAGAACTTCATTCCATCGATCGAAAAGGGTTTCCGCACGGTCATCGTGAAGGGACCTTTGGCAGAATACCCTGTCGTCGGTTTGAAGGCCTGCGTGAACGACGGTTCGTACCACGATGTTGACAGCTCGGATCGTGCATTCCAAACGTGTGCTGAAGGTTGCTTCCGCGAACACTTCAAGGACACCAAGCCTGCGATTTTGGAACCGATCATGAAGGTCGAAATCGAAGTGCCAGAAAACTTCCAAGGTCCGGTAACCGGTGACGTGATCAGCCGTCGTGGTTTGATCGTCAACACCGATGCCCGCGATGGCGTTGCCAACATCCTGTGCGAAGTTCCGCTGGCCGAGACGTTCGGTTACTCGACCGACATCCGCAGCATGACCCAAGGTCAAGGAACGTTCACGATGGAATTGGCTTGCTACCGCAAGGTACCTTCCTCGGTTCAAGAAACGATCATCTCCGACAAGCGTAAGCAATTGGCTGCTGCAAAGTAGTCTGGTTGGTTCGATCGGATTTCACTAAGGCCCGCGAGGTGGATTGCCAAAGCAATCGCCTCGCGGGTTTTTTCGTGCGCACACACTTCCTAAGTGCCCTGCCGCCGCCTATTGCAATTCCCGGCGTGCTGAGCACGCTCTGGCAGCGATTCTGTTTGCACTAAGGACGCTTTAGCGGGTACTTGGCTACCACTATTTTTTCCTGCAGGGAGGTGCCGATTGTTCCGATAAAAACAGTTCCAAGCCCCATTTCCCTTGCCGATATTTGACGGCCATGCAACTGAGCGACATCTACTACTGTTGGTCCTGTGACGCCCACCGCCGAGCGGTGAAGAGTGCGAGCGGCAGCCCTTGCTGCCCGAAGTGCAACCAAGCGCTCCATGAAGATTGCCGCCTCCAAACGTCGCGCGGGCTGAGCGGACTCTTTCAGCGGCTCGTCCCGCACATGCCTGCCACCGCAGGGCATCACTCGTCGGCTCGCGCTGCCTAGTTCGCCTGGATGATGAATGCATCATCCTTGTCAGGCTTTGGCGCTGGATCGACCAGCGGTTCTAGCCCGAGGTTCTGTTCTACGATTTCCGCAATCGCGCACAGCCGCGCCACGCTGCGGTTGTACATCGTTTGTAAACCATTGACGACGTCGCGCGTTGCCTCAGCCACTCCCTGATAGTCGCGGGGCATCGGGACGACGCGCAGCAAATAGTGGCTAATCGTCATCCGCCCTTCCACGTGGTCAAACGGATACTCCAACTGTTCAAACAGGTTGCGGAAGTAGATCAGGCTGCGATGGGCCCCTTCAAACGCCTCGATGGCCAGCACGCCAAACTGCCGTGAGGTCTCTTGATTAGCGCCATAGGTGAATAAAGTATCTACCGTCACATCGTGACCGATGAGTCCGAGCAGCTGCGACCAATTCTGCGCGACCAGTGCCACCACCCCCATTAGCGTACGCACTTCCTGTTGAAATGCGGCCGCATGGGTAATCCGCGCCGCCACTTGGGGCTCAAACAGCAACGTCAGCCCCGCAAACAGCCTCGCGCCCGCCGCCGTTTCGAGTGGACGCAGCACCGGATCGAGCCTGGCTTGCTCTTCTCGGGCAAAGCTGTCCACACGGGCTACGTCGTATAAGTCACGAAACGAGTTTGTAAACTGGTCGCTAGGAAAGGAGAGCCCTGCCTGAAATAAAACGCGCGCTTGGATCGCTTCAAGCCCTGCATTGTGCGCATTAAGGTACTCTTCAAAGGCCGAGCGATAGACCACCAAATGGTGCAGGATATGTAGCCTGGCGACTTTTAATTGCTCCAGCAAAAAATTGGCATTGGTTGGTGGCTCCAAATAAAAATTAGGCAGCACCAGCGGACGAAGCTCGCTAAACGTATCAAGGAAGTAGCGATCCAGCGCATCCCAGGTGATCTTGTCCTGCTCTAAACGAGCCAATAAATCCTCCACTGGCAGCAGCGGCTTGCTATCGACTTTGTCTCCAAAGTATTCCTTGTAGAAGTCGTACGAGACCCCTTTGGCGATGCTTTCAAAATCAGCAAAAACCGCCATCGCAGGCAAGGTGGAATGGAACACCCCCGCCTGTGGCTCACGTTCAACATTGGCGACGCGGTCCGTGTCGCTCGGGTGCGAGTCAAACATCTGCGTCTTGGTCTCCGCCATCCGTTGCTCAACCAGCTTCAGCACCTTGGGCGGAATCTGCGAAACATTCTCCATGATCAAACGCGGGAGGTTGTTCACCAGTCGCCCATCGCGATAGTACTGTGCCATGTCTTGCTGGGCCCCTTCCCAAGCAATCTGTACCACGCAAATCTGCCGACAGGTCGACTTAAACGTCTCGCTTCCCACCAGGTGTGACTCGTATCGATCGGCGTCAAACTCCATCTGTTGCAGCATGTTCCCAACGACCAAGTGCCCCGCACGCAGCATGAGCCACATGATCCAGCGCGGCACTGCCATCAGCGCCTTGGCCGTCAGGCCCACTAGCGTCAAGATCGTGTGAGATCGAATCATGTCTTCCACAACATCATCCGCCCGATCACGAACATACACCGCATGCACCATCCACCAGTTGATGCTACGCATCAAAAAGGTAAGCCGCATCGCACTCCCTTGGCTAAAGTGGCCAAACTCGTGGGCCAATACGCCCGCAAATTGCTGCAGCGAAAGCCCCGCTACTAGCGGCATTCCCAGCGTGAGCGAAAAGTCCTTGCTCAGTAGGCTTAGCCATCCCAGGCGAAAGCTGGCAAACGCATTGATGTCGCAGTTGATCTCAATTTGGCGTGGCCGAGGTGCTTTGACCAAGTCGCAAACGCGGTAAACAAACTCAAACAGATAGCGGCTCCCCCTGCGGCGTGATCGTCCGCGTGTGAGAGGCTGCGCTTTCCGCAAACAGGATCGGCTTCAAAATCAGGAACAAGCTCGACAGTGTCAGCACCAACACTACGGGCAAAACCAACCCCCACATCGCCACGTTGCTTTCCGGCATGAACAGTCGCAGCCCCAGCCACAGCAGGAAGCCTGGCAGCGTCAGTAAAACCATGTACACAACTGGCAGCATCAGCATGAAGGCGGTCGAGAAGACCAGCCCCATGCGATAGGCATCGGACGACTTCACCGGCACGAACTCGTTGCGAAAGCCCGAAAACACCATCTGTCGCACATCGGACGACTCCAGCGGCCGCAGCGGACTTGGCGCAGCAGGCTTGGCCTCGGCGACAGGGGCGTCACCATTGACCACTTCCAGCATCGGCGGGTCCAAAGGCTCGACAATCTGCGCCACGACAAACGCTTCTTGCGGCTCGGACGCAATGGCAGGAACCAACTTGGGCGTTGGCTTCTTCACGGGGGCCGCAGGAGGTGGCACCGGCAGCGACGCCTTCGGAATCGACTCGGGAAACACGACAGCCTGCAACGGTGGCTGTGATGCAGGCAACGGCGCTGCCGCAAACGAGGTCTTTACGCTGGCATTTGCTCCCGCTGTCGGTTGCGGCGGCGCGATTGGCGTACTCGCGGCGTGCCGGGCTGTATCACAGGCGGTTCAGGCACCGTGATCGGAATGATCGCCTCGCATAGTGGGCAACGCCCCTTCTTGCCGGCGTGCGAATCCGCCACCGTCAGCTTGGTTCCACAGGCACTGCAGACCACCGTAATCGTCAAAGCAAAAGCCCTCTCCCCTGTCTAACGTTGTTTTGGGTCCCTGGGAAGGAACGTTGATTCCTGAACTTATCTTAGTCCAAGCGGTTCTGCTTCGATACGATTCGCCCTCGAAAAACGAAGGGAGGTCATCCCGCCGAAATGGCTAAGCCGTCGGATGCCCCACGGACAAAAACTGGCCGACCATTCCGGCATATACCCCTTCTGCCAGCATCAGGCTCTCATGCGTGCCACGCTCCACAATCCGCCCCGCCTCAAGCACCAACACCTGATCGGCGCTCCGAATCGTGCTCAGCCGGTGGGCCACAATAAAGCTCGTTCGCCCGACCAGCAGCTTGGCGAGCGCCTTTTGAATGCGGGCTTCGGTGAGTGCATCAATGCTGCTAGTCGCTTCATCTAAAATGAGCAGTCGCGGCCGAGCAATGAGCGCCCGGGCAAAGCAGACCAATTGCCGCTGTCCCAAGGAAAGCTGCGCACCACGCTCTCCTACCTGCGTATGGAGCCCTTCCGGCAAAGCATCAAGCAGGTCTAAACAGTCAAGCTCTTGCAGCACTTCACGCACTTCGGCATCGCTGGCCCCCGGCTTTCCTAGGCGAATGTTTTCTCGCACGGTCCCGGTGAACAGAAAGTTCTGCTGCAAGACCATCCCCATCTGGTGATGCAATGAGTCCGCTGTGATGAAGCGGATATCGTGGCCATCCACCAGCACCTGCCCCGACTGTGGCAAATAGAACCGCGCAATCAAGTTGGCAATGCTGCTTTTGCCACTGCCGGTTTTGCCCACCAGCGCAATGCTTTGACCCGGTTTGGCCGACAGCGAAACATCATGCAATACGGGCACGCCTGCATCGTAGCCAAACACAACGTTCTTCAGCTCTACGCGTCCCTCGATCGGAGGCAGCGTTTGGGCATCCGGAACATCTTCCCACTCCGGCGGCTGATCCAGCAGCGCAAACACCCGCTCCGCCCCCGCCATAGCGGTTAGCGACAGGTTGTATTGGTTCCCCAGGATTTGGATCGGACTGAAAAAGATGTTCGCCAGGAAGAAGAAGCGAATCAAATCTCCTGCCGGCATCCCAATCTCCGGCGTCAGCACACGATAGCCCCCTAGGATCAACAGCGCCGCGATGAACGTTTGGCTGCTCAGTTCCAATAGTGGAATCAGCGCCCCTTCCATCCGAGCCGCTTTGACAACGTTGTCCCCGTGCCATTCCAGCAGGTCATCAAAGACGGCCGCATTCACATCCTGCCGGACAAAGCCTTGCGTCACGCGAATGCCATTGATCGACTCCGCCAGGGTCGAAGTCAACCGACTAAAGCTCTCTTGAACTACGCGATACGCGCCAGAAAGCCGTTTGCGAAAGTACTGATTGACCAGCAGCAGTACCGGGCTGATGGCCAGCACCACACAGAACAGCGCCCAGTCGTAGTACAGCATCACCGCTGCGGAAACCAACATCTGGCCAAACCCGACAAGGCTCACAAACAAGACATCTTGCACACCAATCCGCAACGATTCGCAGTCGCTCGTCACCCGGCTGATGATGCGTCCCAGCTTGGTATGGTTGTAGAAGCTCATCGGCATCCGCTGTAAGTGCGCGAAGATCTCGCGTCGCAAATCGTGGATGACCGACTCTCCCAGCTCCAGCGCTAGCCGTTGCCGAAAGTGGAATACGATCTGCGTCGTCCCCGCGAGGGCGAGCAGCCCCAGCGCACCCCCCAGGATGCTCGCGAGTGAGCCCCCGTGCGAGATCGGTCCATTGATCACTGCCCCAATCGTCCAGGCAATGGCTGGCAACTGGATCGCGCAGCACCACACAGACCAGCAGCCAGTTCCGCTTGACGCGGTACGGGCGCATGTACGTCAGCAGGCGCGTAATCAGGTGAATGTCCAGCGGCCGCTTGTCGGGCTCTCGCTCATCATCCTTGCGCGGCGCTGCCAGCGTCAGTTTTGCCATCGAGGGGACTGCTCTAGTCATTTTCGCCCGCTTGAAAACCTTCCCCGTCGATCGCTGTTATGCCGCCCTGCGGCCCTATTTCACGCTCTGCTTTTCTACTATGCGAGTTTCTTGGTAAATGCCCCTTTTTGGCAAGGGTCCGTACCTAACGCGATTTTCATCGAGATTTCCTGGGGCCAGAAACTGCCCCACTCCTGCCAAGAACCAGCCAAATTTCGCTATACTGGCGTATTCCAGCGAGGACGCCCAGCGCCTTCGTTGGCCGGGCACCGCCCATCCCTTTTTGGCCCTTCCACCCTTTTGCTAACGACTCGCGCCACCATGTCTCAAGCACAACCTGCCGCCGCCGCTCAGTTCCGCATCGAAAAAGACTCCATGGGGGACGTTCAAGTTCCTGCCCAGGCCTACTACGGGGCCCAAACGCAGCGGGCCGTGGATAACTTTCCCGTCTCGGGCTGGCAATTGCCCCCGGCGCTGATCCATGCCATGGGCCTGGTAAAGCTCGCTTGTGCCACCGCCAATCGCGACCTGGGCAAGCTCACCAAGACCGGCAAAAACAAGCTCGACGATAAACAGGTCGAAGCCCTATCTGGCCGCATGCCGCGAAGTCTCCGAAGGGAAGTACGATTGCCAGTTCCCGATCGATGTCTTCCAGACCGGCTCGGGCACCAGCAGCAACATGAACGCCAACGAGGTGATCTCCAATCGGGCGATTGAGATCCTTGGCGGAGACCGCTTCACCAAGGACAAGGCCGTTCACCCCAACGACCACGTCAACATGGGGCAAAGCACCAATGACATCTTCCCCACGTCGATCCACGTTGCTGTCGCGCTCCAAATTCAAAACGACCTGATCCCCTCCCTGCAACGCTTTCACGACGTTCTGGCAGACAAGGCCAAGGAATGGGACCAAATCATCAAGATCGGCCGCACGCACTTGGCCGATGCCACGCCACTTCGCCTGGGCCAAGAGATCGGCGGCTTTGCTCGTCAGATCGACCTGTCCATCCAGCGTGCCAAGTTGGCCATCAAGTCGATCCTGGAACTGCCTGCCGGTGGTACGGCCGTCGGTACCGGTATCAATACCCATCCTGAATTCGGCGGACGCGTCGCTGCTGTACTGGCCAAAGAGACCGGCATTCCCTTCATCGAAGCGGTCAACCACTTCGAAGGAAATGCTCAGCGCGATGGCCTTGTGCAAGCGCACGGCGAACTGCGGACGATTGCCGTCACCCTGTTCAATGTTTCCAACAACATCCGTTGGCTCGGTAGCGGTCCACGCTGCGGCTTTTACGAAATCAAGCTTCCTGATCGTCAACCGGGCAGCTCGATCATGCCGGGCAAGGTTAATCCCGTCATGTGCGAAAGCATGATGCAAGTGACCGCCCGCGTGATGGGTAACGATCAGACGATCGCCTTCAGCGGCGCTGTCGGTGGCCAATTCCAGCTCAACATCATGATGCCAGTCATGGGCCAAACGACGCTGGAAAGCGTTTCGCTGCTGGCTTCCGCCACGCGTGCCTTTATCGACTTCTGTGCACTCGAGATGGAAGCCAATCCAGAAGCCTGCGATGCCTCGGTCGAGAAGAGCCTTGCCATGGTGACCAGCCTCAATCCCCACATCGGCTACGAAAAGGCTGCTGCGGTCGCCAAGAAGGCCTTTGCCAGCGGCAAGACCGTCCGCGAACTTTGCCGCGAAGAAGGGATCCTTCCCGAAGCTACCCTTCGCGAAGCCCTCGACCCGATGTCGATGACTGAGCCTCACGTCCTAGTCAGTGTTCCCCTCGTTGAAAGACAAACACCAAGCGTCGAGGCTCATCCCTCGACGCTTTTTTTGCGCCCGGCTGGCTGTTTCTCTGAAAACACTGCTCACTGTGATCACGCCGGGACACTGGTTCCAGAGATTGCCTCCTGCGAGACGCTCCGCGGCCCGTCAGAGTCCTAGGGCCAAATCTATCGTGACACGTTCCAGTGCCCTATCGTACAATACGAGCGTCAGTACTAGCGGCAATGCTTGCACCGGGTGCCACTGCTGGCTAGTCCAGCATTGTGAACGTTTCCAGCGGGGCGAACAGAAAGCAATTGCAAAAGCGAGATGACGAGGGAATGATGCTTTAGGAAGTGACGTTCTCGTACTCCTGTCGGACACCCGTGTTGACCTAAGATATTTGGCAAGAACTGCTTATCCGGAGTTTCGACCTTCCGTTACTAACAGGAAGGCATCGGCGATTACCGCACTGCTGGGCAAGCCGACAGTGGCACCCGGCGCAAGGCTCTTATGGCCTATACTTCCCGTGAGGATTCTATGACGGCAACATTTCCATTTTCTGATCTTCATTCGTTCAAGGACTATGTTGGGTTCGTGAAGCTATGCGCACCGGACGAATTCCCGTTGCGTGAGGGCGTTGGATCCGACGATCAATGGACCTTCGACTTGGCATTCGATGGTTTGCGGTTAGGACTGCGCATGGCGGTTGAGGAGAAAGGAGAACGGGAAGACTTCACACAGGGCGAATTGTTGGTAAACGAGGCCTTCGCCGCCTATCGCGATGGGCGAGTACGCGACGGCTTTTTCAAGTTAGAGGAGCTTCAAAAGCTGCTCAAGAAGATTCCTTCTCGGTAGACACCTGCGCCGCCTTCCACACATCCGGCAATAATTTTCCCAGTTCAGCCGTGGCACCCGGCGAGCGGGGGCAAACAACCAAATGGCCCTTGTTGCAGGTTCTTAGCGGAGTGGTACTGATGCACGTGAATGACAAGACGGACGTGTGCAGTCGAACGGAAAAAAGAGTCGCAACTCTCGCTCGCTTTTTCGTTGCAAATAAGCTTACTTTCGATGAGTTCTGCGAGAATGCACTACATATTCTTGTTTGGGGTGGGCGCAAGTGCTGGCTGCAGGTGATTTTGTCGTTGACGCCTGAGGTCCAATCGGCTCTACGCACATACTGCGCGGCAATCCTCGTTAACGGCTACGACCCTCCCGCCAGGGCGAACTTGGCAGGAGTTCCAACGGAGGAAGAACTGAATGCAAAACGTGCAGAATTGCTTCCAGAATACATGGCGCTTGCACAAGCGATTACAAATCATTCTGCTCCAAAATGAAACGGTGCCTTGGATGGTGGCTGCCTGACCTGCCCACGCTTGTCCGCCATACGACGGCTCATGTAATGTAAACAGCCCAATGATCTTGACCTCAGGCTCTTAACGGAACGGTACCGATGAACATGGATGACAAGACCACCGGGTGTAGGTCCGTGGAAAAGTATGTTACGAGACTCGCTCAGATTTTCGATGAAAATGAGATTGGCGTCGAAGATTTCTGTAAGAACGCGTTAATTCATCTCGTACTTAGTGATCGGAAGTGCTGGTTGCCGGTGATTCAATCGTTGGCGCCTAAGATCCAGCTGGTTCTACATGAATACTGTGCCGCGACCATTGGCGAGGGCTATGAACCTCCTGCCCATTGGTGCTTGCCAGGAAACGCAACGGCTGAAGAACTGAATGCGAAACGTGCAGAATTGCTTCCGGAATACATGGCGTTCGCAACAGTGGTCGCAGATCATTGTATTCCAAAATGAAACAATGCCTTGGATACATTGCCCAGACTCAATCCGTCTAGATGGCATGAAACGGATTTGCAATTGCCTACCGTTTCAAAGAAAAGTCGCTGACAAACGAATTTAGAGCAAGGGTGGACTAAAAGATTGAAGACGCCCGACTTGCGGCTTATGCTGCACTTCCAAATCACCACACTTCGAGAAAGCTCTTGAAGGCTAGAAAGTCACTGGTTTATGCCCAGGTTCATATCACCTGTTGTCCTTGCCATCTATGTCTTCCTTTCGACAAGCAGCTTCGCCGGGTGCCACTGCTGGCTTGTCCAGCAGTGTAGACGTTTCCAGCGGGGGTGAACAGAAAGGCATTGCCGGAGCGAAACGACGAGGGGATGATGCTACAGGAAATGGCGTTCTCGTGCTCCCGTCGGACACCCTTGTTGACCTAAGATATTTTGCAAGGACTGCTTATCGGGAGTTTGACGCTCTGTTACTAACAGGAAGGCATCGGCGATTACCGCACTGCTGGACAAGCCAGCAGTGGCACCCGGCGAGGATCCGACAATGACGACAGAAACTATGGCAAGCGAGTTTGAAGCATCAATCGAGAGCAACTTCAGCTTCTTGAAAGCGGAGCGTGGCTTTGATGGCCGCGGTGTGCGGAGTGTAGATGACGACCCGCGTGATTCATACCTTCTTGCTCGATTCTCCAAGGAAGACGAGAGAATCGACGTAGCTTGGAACGAAATGGCGAAATCACTTAGCATTCTCATTCGGCTTGCTAACGACGACCTAGGACGAAAAGAACGCTACGTATACTTCGAGCCATTCGTCGAGTTCGTTTCGAAAGGTCAAGTGAGGCCAATTGCTCCTCAACTGTTCCCTCGTATGACAATGAAGTCGATTGAGGCAGTGATGCATCAACGAGATCAGGTTTTCAAAGAAGGCATTTCAAAGACAATGGCTTCTCTTGCCGAGAAACTGCAAAAGAACTTTTCGATGGTGCAATCGTCATCGGCAAATACGATTCGCGAATACCACAAGTGGTACGAATCTCGTACTGTATGACTGAAACCGCCGGGTGCCACTGCTGGCTTGTCCAGCAGTGTGGACGTTACCAGCGGGGGTGAGTAAAAAGGAACTGCCGGAGCGAGATGACGAGGAGGTGGTGCTTTGGGATTTGACGTTCTCGTGCTCCTGTAGGACACCCTTGTTGACCTAAGGTGTTTTGCAAGAAACTGCTTATCGGGAGTTTCAACGTTCCGTTACTGATCAAAGCTTTGAAAGCGTCCCTCGCCAGTCACTTTGAGCGAATTGAACTAAAGAGTATCAAACGATGGCATTAAACGTCGCTTTCAGAAGATGTGGCCCAGCACTAGTCCCTAGCGATTTAACGGCATTTGAACACGAGACCGGCTTGATTTTGCCTGCTGATTATAAAGCCTGGTTGTTACGGCATAACGGCGGATGGCCCGAAACGCCCATTGGATTTCGGCAGGGCAAAAAAGTTGTGAAGCTAATTTGTTTCAAGGGACTGTATCCGATAAATGATGAAGGCCTTCGCAGTAGTTATCGCCGAGTTGTCATCGAGGGTTTCATTCCCGGTTATCTCCCCATCGCTTTGCCTTCAGGAGACGGGGACCATCTCTACCTCTCATGCACACCAGCTGTCCGTCAAGGGTTGTTTACTTCCAAGGAGATTTGTGATGATGATTACTTGGTAGGAATAACTCTATTTCCGCTAGCGGCCTCGTTTCAGGAGTTTTGGGATTCGATCATACCCTTTTCGGAAGACGGTGCCTGACGTCGTCCGGCGCCCCATTCCATCGTATTAGCTCTCGCCCCCTCCCCTCCCCCGGCCTGCCTCTCTCGGAATTGCCTGCCGCCTGTGTTACAGTGCAAACCTAGTGGACCGTCGATGCCAAGCGGTCATGCCGAGGTTGGGTGTCACTGAACCTAACCGCATGACGCTGAACATTAGTGGCGGTGCAAGTTACAGCAGGCTTTTCTAGGCGAGGAACTCACGATGCAAACTGGGACGACGCTTCTCCGATCACTCGGTTATTTTTTAATCGTTGGGTGCTGCTTACTTTCGAGTTCGGCCAGTCAGGCCGCCGAGCTGTTTGTTGGCGCTGCCTCTGTCAGTGTTACCCCCGATCGTCCCGTGGCCTTGTGGGGCCAGCTCCATACGCGCATCTCATCCGCCGTCGAAAGCCCCGTGATGGCCAACGCCATCGCCATCGAATCACGCGAAGGGGACAAAGTGCTCGACCAAGCGGTGCTTGTTGCCTGCGATTTGGTGGCGATCCCCGACGATGTGTTGGCCAAAACGCGTGAGCAAGTGAAAAAACGCCAGCCCAACTTCCCGGTCCATAAGATCGTCCTTAGCGGCACGCATACCCATACCGCCCCCGTCCTGATTGAAGGGATTTACGAGATCCCCAAAGAGGGTCCGATCCAGGTAGCCGAGTACGTCGCATTCTTTGCCGACCGTACGGCCGACGCCATTCTCAAAGCCTGGGATTCTCGCCAGTCGGCCAAGGTCAGCTGGGGGCTAGGCCAAGCCACCGTCGCGTATAACCGCCGCGCCGTCTACGAAGATGGCACTGCCGTGATGTACGGCAAGACCGACCCCAAAAACTTTCGCATGCTCGAAGGCTACGAAGATCATGATGTCGATGTCCTCTTTTTCTGGGACAAGCAAGACAAGCTGCTCAGCCACCGCCATCAACGTCGCCTGCCCCGCGCAAGAGGTTGAAGGACGTTCCTCCATCAATGCCGACTTTTGGCATCCAGTACGTGAGACCCTTCGCGAAAAGCATGGCAAAGACCTGGTCGTACTTGCCTGGACCGGGGCTGCCGGCGATCAATCCCCGCACCTGATGTTCCGCAAAGAGGCCGAAGAGCGGATGCGACGCCTGCGCGGCCTCGACCGGATGCAAGAGATTGCCCGCCGCATCGTCCGCGCCTGGGAAGAAGCCTACGAAGGGGCCCAAAAGGAAAAGTACACCGAGGTTCCACTCACGCACCATGTCGAAACGCTAACGCTCCCCCGCCGTGAAGTGACCGAACGTGAATGGCAACTCGCCAAGTCCGATGTCGAAAACTATTCCAAGGACAAAGGAAAGCTCACCTTGGCCTGGTGGCATCAGCAAGTGGTAACCCGCTACGAGAAGCAAAAGGCGGGCACGATAGAACCCTTCACAATGGAGTTGCACGTCTTGCGCTTGGGAGACATCGCCATCGCGACCAATCCGTTTGAGCTCTACACCGATTACGGCATTCAGATCAAGTCGCGCAGCCCCGCGCTGCAAACCTTCATCATTCAGCTGGCCGGCCCAGGAACTTATCTCCCGTCGCAGCGGGCCGTCAATGGCGGCGGCTACAGCGCCATTGTGCAGTCCAACGAAGTCGGCCCTGAAGCTGGCCAAATCCTTGTGGAAAAAACGCTCGACGGCATCAACGCCGCCTGGCCCAAAAAGCCCTAGTTTTATCGCACCGCTGACGCTTCCTCCGTTTCCTTTCAGCGGCGATCATGAAAGCAAGTAACCACGAAAGGCACGAAAAACACGAAAGGTGCACATGCTCTATCGCATGGCCGAGGCATCGCTTCTGGGTGGCACGCCCTGGAAGCGAAGCGGAAGGGCGTGGTGCGCCGCTATCGCATGTTCCCTTTCCCTCGCGGGTTAGCCCAAGGCTTTCATCGCGAGAGGCATAACTTCCATTTCGCAGAACTCCTCCACTTTTCTCTCTATCTCTTCCTTCTCTCTGTGCCCTCTGTGTTCTCTGTGGCCAACCTTCCCCCCGTTGCCTTTCCCGCGATGATCATGAACATCGACGCAAACTTCTGTGACATGGTCAAACCAGAGTTTTCATTTCTGATTCAAGACTGGGGATTTCGAATTAGCCGAGAGTCCTCCAGCGACCCAATCAAATACGTCGAGTATCTTAGCGATCTCGTTTACGTCCGGGTAATATGTACGGGCCCCGACTTTGAGCCCAAAATGGCGTTTGGAAGGATAGGCCGAGACGGTGTCGGCGACAAAGACAGTTATAGTCACATTGATCTGTGCGAAATCGCCTATCGCAATTCCTGGGATTGGAGGTCGAATCCCAGTTTGCCATACAATGGCCTCATCGCCGAATTTGCAAGACTACTGAAAGACTGTGGGCAAGCATGCCTTCGCGGGGAATCCGATGTTTATGCAGCCATGGATAGGCGGAGAGAGGAACTTCGAAGCCAGCACCTTCAAGAAGAGCAGCAGATAGTGCGGGTAACAGAAGCCGAGAAAGCTTGGACCGAGAAGCGATATCGTGACTACGTTGGCTTGCTCAATGATTACAGTCAGCCACTCTCTCCCGTGGATCTTGCCCGAATGGCGTACGCACAAAAAAGGATTTAGTGCGTCCCTTCCCCCCGTCTCTCCACCCCCAATCGCCCCTTGCCTTCTAGGGCAATAGTCGGCCGTCAGCAGTTGCCGCCGCATCACCTACGGAATGGTTACGCTGGTCTTTAGCATCTCATTGAACCAGCGAACATTCTCCTTCACCATCCGGTGCCGCAAGATGTAGGACCCTGCCGTGGTCGGTGCGGTCATCGTTACGCTCAGCGTTACTGATTGACCTGGCGCGACGGAGGATACTCCCGTCGGCCACACGATCCGCTTGGGCTCCACGGTCCACGCCCCCACAGCATCGCTCGCCGTTCCAAAATAGGCCCCCAGCTTTACCGCATTGGTCCCCGAAGTATTCCAGGTAGCTGTGCCGGTGTTGGTGACCGTTACGCTGTAGGTTTTTGTCTCACCGCGCGTCCATGTCGTCGGAACCGTGCCGCTGTAAGAGGCAGAAAGCGTCTGCACAACAACAGGCGTCTTCTGGAAATACTCAAACCATCCCACATTGTCCTTGAGCATCCGCGCCCGCAGCATGTAGCTCCCTGCCGCAGTCATGGGCGCAGTCACATTGATCGTCATGGTCACTGATTGGCCCGGGAGCACATCATTGGGCAGCAAATAACGTGTGGGCTCTGTGGTCCAGGCACCAATCGCGTCTCGGCTGTCGCCAAAATAAATGCCAAGTTTCACCGGGTTTGTCCCTGCACGATTCCAGGTCTGCGTCCCAGTGTTCTTCAGCGTGATGCTATAGGGAATCGTCTGTCCATTGAGCCACGTCGTTGGTGGCGTACTCGTATAGCTCGCTGCCAGAACGGCCTGTGCCACACTGACGGTCGTCTTCTTCGGAGGATCGAACCAAGACACCCCTTCCTTCACCAGACGTTGCCGCAGGATAAAGCTCCCCGCAACCGCTGGCCCTGTGATCGTGACCGAAACGGTTTGCGATTGGCCTGGGCTCACATCCGAGGTCAGCGCCACCCGTAGTGGATCGGTCGTCCAAGCCCCTGCCGCATCACTGGTTCCATCAAAGTAGACCGCGAGCCGAACCGGCGTGGCTCCTCCGGCCTTCCAAATCACATTTCCCGTGTTGGTAATCGTCGTCGTGAAGGTCTTCGTCGCACCCATCCCCCAACTCGTTGCGGCCGTCGTTGTATAGGTTGCGCTGAGCGTCCCCACCGTCACCGTGGCTGCCAGCAGCGGGCTAAACCAAACCTGTTCCTTCACCAAGCGAATGCGCAGCACATGCTCCCCTACCAGAAGCGGCGCTGTGATCGTGATTGGCACGGTCACGCTTTGTCCCGGCGCTACATTGGCGGGTAACACAAATCGTGGCGGTTCCGCCGGCCATGTTCCCGGAAGATCGCTTGTTGCGTCAAAGTACGCCCCCAAATTGACCGCATGGGTCCCAGTCGCTTGCCAGGTAAAGTCACCCGTGTTGGTCACCGTGATGGAAAGCGATTTGGTTTCGCCACTATTCCACAAGAAGGGGAACGTCGCAGCACTGTACTGAGCTGATAGGGTTCCTACCGTAATCCCTTGCACTCCCAGCGCGGTCGACCAGGTTCCTGGCTCCTTCACCATCCGGTACCGCAGCACATGGTCCCCCGTCAGCGTCGGCGCAGCCAGCGTTACATTCACCGTCGCCGATTGTCCGGGTGCCAAATCACTAGGCAAGGCAAATCGCAGCGGCTCGGCCGTCCAGCTTCCCACCAGATCGCTCGGTGCATCAAAATAGGCCGCCAAACGAACAGGAGTTAATCCTCCTGCGGTCCAGACCTCGGCACCCTGATTGGTGACAGTAATGGGGAAAGTCTGCGAGCTTCCCGCCGGCCAAACATTCGGGATCGTTGCCGCATAACTCGCTTGCAACAGGTCCACTACCGTATTCGTTTTTAGCAGTTGGCTAAACCACTGCACATTCTCTTGCACCATCCGGTGACGCAGCACATACGTCCCCGCAACCAGCGGCGCAGTAATGGTAACCGGTACCGTCACCGATTGCCCAGGTGCCACATCGTTGGGCAAAGAAAGCCGAATCGGCTCGCTCGGCCAATCATAGATCGCATCGCTTCCGCCGTTGAAATAAACTCCCAAATGCGTCGGAATCGCGCCATTGGCTTGCCAGGTTGTGGTGCCATTGTTGGTGATTGTCACATTGTAAGTTTGTGCGACTCCCGGTGCCCAAACGGTCGGCGGCGTCGCTGCAAAAGATGCGCTGTTGATCGCCGGTTGATAGGTGGCCGTATAAGTCGTACTAGCGGCTGGCGTAGCAATGTTGTGCTGCGCAGCACCTCCGTCTGACCACCCCGTAAACTGGTACAGCACTCCTGCTACAACTTGCGTCATCGGCGCTTCCAGCGAACGCCCCATATTCACCACGCCAGTAATGGTCGTTCCTGCCGGCGTTGGCTGCCCATCCAACAGCAGAGAAATCCCCGGCACGTTGCTGTTCAAGGTGAAGGTCGATGTGACCGGAAAGACATCCGTGAACGTGGTCGATTGCAGCCCACCAGAATCCGTTGCCGTAAGCTGGATTTGATACCACTGCACGGGGTCCACTTCGCCTGTCAGCGGGATCTGAAACGTGCCACTTGCCACGCCGGCAATCGAATCAATAAACGGATGGAAGTGCTGCTCATGGTGAAAGATCACCTTCCATTCCAGATGGCTGGCCGTAAGCGCGCCATCTTCACGATCAGTTGCGCTACCACTAAAGCTAATCGTGTCCCCCGCGCGATACGTCGTAGTTGTCAGCGGCAGCGAGATCGTCGGTACTGGCGCCGAATTACCTACCGAAATCGTGATCGGCTGCGACTGCCCCGTTGTTTGGCCATCATTGGCCGTCAGCGTTGCAATGTAAGTTCCACTGACCGCATACGAATGCGTCGGTTGGATTCCCGTTCCCGTGGTGCCATCCCCAAACGACCAAGAATAAGTCAGTGGATCACCATCCGGATCACTGCTTCCCGAAGCATCAAACGAAACGGCTAGTGGCGGCAGGCCATTGGTCGGAGTCGCGGTCGCAACTGCCGTTGGCGCCCGATTCCCTACTACATAGTGAACTTTGTACAGCGCACCATTCGTTCCTGAGCCGGTTCCCAGCGACAGCCAGTACAGCGATCCATCCGGCGCATTGGCAATGTCCACCGGAATGAACGCATCCGGTGCAAAGGTAGCTACAGCGCCCGTTGCCGCGTCATACGTCTTGATAAAGCTTCTTACATAGTCCGAAAAGAAGTACTTCCCCGCATACGCCGCGGGAAAATTGGTTCCCGTGTAAAACACGCCCCCTGTGATCGCCGCCCCTTGGCCATTGTCATGGGCATACGTATACACCGGGTTGGTGTAGGCCGGGTTCGTGCTGAGTCCCTCGGTCAACGGCCATCCGTAATTGGCACCTTTGACCACTTCATTGATTTCTTCCCACTTGTCTCCGCCGACATCGTTGGCAAACAGCCGGTTCGTCCCTGGCATCATTCCGCCAGTAAACGGATTCCGAAACCCATAAGCCCAAATCTCTCCCCGCGCACCTGCCGTGTTTACAAACGGATTGTCGCTCGGGATCAGGCTGCTTCCATTGGGATCAATCCGCAAGATCTTTCCTTGTAGCTCCGTCAGGTCCTGCGGCAATGCCGTAAACGTTGTATCGCCAATCCCCACATACAGCTTTCCATCCGCACCAAATTGCATCAGGCCACCGTTGTGATATCCCGGCGTTGTCGTCGCGATCCCATCGATCAGCACTCGCTCACTGGCCGGGTCCGCGATGTTGGGGTTGGTCGCGCTGATCGTGAACCGACTAAGTCGATCAAACGACCCTGTGGCGGTCGCATGCGTGTAATAGACGTAGAAAAACCCGTTCGTGGCAAATCCCGGATCAAGCACAACCCCTTCCACGCCCCGTTCACCACCGCGCTCGACAGCTAAAGAAAGTAGCGGCGTGGTTAATAGCTGCCCATTCTGAACGACGCGCACGCCAAACGGCTTTTCCGAGATGAATAGCCGCCCATCCGGCGCCACCACCATCGAGGTCGGTTCATACAGGCCCCCCGCCACAAGGTCTTCTTGAAACCCTGCGGGCAGCGTTGTCAAAAGGTCACGCGACTCCAGCTGCTCGACGCGCAATCGCCGCGTAAAGCCCTTTCGCCCCTTATTCAAAGGGCGCAAGCCCTTGGTGGACGAAGCTGGACGAAACAACAACCCGAGAATCCATCGCGGTGTCATGTCTTTGATTCCCCTCAAAGCAAAAGCGTTTCCATCAAACCGCAAGGAGAGGACCTGCGGTTCAGCTCATGGTGCAAATCTCGTTGATTCCATCAACTAGCTTTGGTGCGGCGCCAATCGCGCACGCCTCAAAGCGTTTGCCAGCTTTGTTCCCCTAATGACCCATCCTTGATGTTTAGACTCCGCCGGTACTAGCTGCCGGGCATGCGGGGAACGCACTGCAGTCGCGATTGTAGCAACTGCCAACGGGCCGTACATCCTAGGTAATTTACCTAAATCGCCAGGAAGTCACTCGGTTTTTCTATGGATCACCTGCAGCTTTCCCCCTATCAGAGCCAGAAGCATCCGCGACAGTCACTTCCTTCACAAATGCTTCCGACTCCCTTTCACTTCCTTGAATTGCTCGAGGAATGCTTGTTCATCCCACGACTACGCGTTCCATGCGCACCACGCCTCCCCCCTGCTGCGATACCTGCGCCGCGTACGCCGCTGCGTCAATCTGATCGCTCGGTTCTTCAGGGTCCCCTGTCCAAGCAAGCAGCTCTCCCTCAAATTGTCCGCGCCAAGCAACCGCTTCTCGCGGCAAGAACACTTCGCCTTGCTCAAGCTTTAGCAGCAGCGCACTAGCTCGCGCCAACTTGTCCTTTCCGCGTGTCGCAATGCAAGCAATGCGCATCTCGCGCGAGAGCACATCGACCGCCGCCTGCCCTAGCTTTTCGTTTTCAATCCAAACCGCCTCGGCCTTCCATGCCTGTTGCACCTTGCGAAGTTCTGCGCACAACCCATCAAAACCCACACGTCCCCGAAACTGATGCCGTAGGATCATCGGCTGCCAAACACCACTTCGCACCAGGTCCCACACCTGCACCACCGTCCAGCTCGGTGAACGTCCACGCTTTTCGGCTGCTCGCTCTCGACTCGTTCCAGCCGGGTCCACGGTGATGATCCTGCGCACCTCCTTTCGCGTCACTCCTAGCAGTACCTTTTCTCCCTCCCCCAACAATTGCAGCTGTTCCCCCGCGATGCGAAAGTACCGCAGCCATTTCCCTTGGATTAGCCCTTGCTCCTGCACGGTCCAGTCGCCATGTAGCAGCCGCTCCCGCGCGAGCAGCGGCAAATGCGACAGGCTCTTCTCATAAGCCTTTCCATCCAGTGCCGGATTGTCCTGCAGCCGCGCCGGCACAAACGCCCGGCCATGATGCCAATACACATCGTCTGTCTGCCTTGGGGTTTCCCCTTCTTCACGCTGCGCCCGCCCCGCTTGCAGCGCCGACACACTCAAGAATCGTTCCTTCACCCAGGCATGTCCCATATTTCCCGGATTCGTCGCGCTGCGAATGCGCAGTGGCACACGCAAGTCGCGCGTCCGCCTTAGACGGCTAAACAAGAACAAATAGTCCTCCTCTGGAAACTCCGTCAGCTCGTCAAACCCAATGAACTGGAACTCACTGCTCGCATAGCGATACTTATCCGCCGACTCTTGCAAATAACCAAACGTCAGCGTCGCCGATCCTTCCTTTCCTTCGCGCAAACGAATCGGAAAAGTCCACGTCCGCTTCGTCCCATTCCAAACAGCGCCACTTCCTGCCAGCCACTCCTGGCTACGCGGAATAAGTCCCCCGGCCAGTCCCAACCGCTGCGTATCCTTGCGCAAAATCAGCGCCGCATAGCCCGGCACATGCACGTATTGCAGCGCCGCCATCAACAGCGCATCGCTCTTTCCACCCCCTGCCGCCCCTCCGTACAACGCCTCCACACAGTTCAGCGAAAGTAGCATCTCTTGCTTAGGCCAAGGTCGATGCGGAACCCACTTCAGCCGCGGCCGCGCTAGGTAGGTCTCGTCGACAATCTGCTCCAGCAGCGCCAACTTCTCCTCCTCGTTCGCGCAGCGCAGCCAACAGTCCACTAGCGATTGCTCGTCGTTGTTCCACAGAAAGTTCGTGTTCATAGCCCTGCCCCTTTTCCTCCTCGTCCCAATTCTCTTCCCCGTCACACGCAGCCGATGACTCCTTCCAGCGATCCTTTCCCTTGATCGCAAACACTTCACCCTCCAAACGATACGCCTCTTCAGCAATTCGCCACGCCATTTGCAAATACCGCGCATCACCCGTTTGAGGCCGCACCGTCGTCTCCGTCCGCTCACTCTCACTTCCCGCCGACTGCTTTTCCGTCGCTTGATCCGCCAGCGATTTTCGCCACGCGCTGAGCGCCTCTTGCCACAGGTACGTTAGTCGCAACTTATAAACCTCTTTTGCAAGTCGCTCTCGCTCGGCGCTCCCCTTTCGCGAAAGTGCCGAACGATTCACCCGCATAAGCAGCAGTTGCCGTGCGGTCACAATCCGTTCCAGCTTGTCGCGCGTCACCCCCAGTTCTTCGCACAGCTCACTGGGTCTGGCACCTTCCACGACGGCCCGCTCAAACATCCGCCGATGCAAAAACTTTCGCTCGGCCTGAACTTGCCCTGTCGGCTTCGTCGGCTGCACGACCTTTCGCTTCACTTTCTTTCGCACACCCATGATCCACCTCTCGTCCCTTCACAAAAACCTTTTTTGAAGCCGCTTCTTCTCCCACAAAGCGAAACGTCACCACCGGCCGCCCCAAACTCGTTTTCACTTCACGCTCGGCACACCCATGCCGAGCACTCCCCAGTTTTTTCTGTCCACACCATTCCCATGCAGGATCCTGGGCCAACGATCGGGCCAGCGCAGGATGCCCCGTGGTAATCCGCACCTCTCGTCCTGTTCGCATTCGGTCCGTTGCTACGATTCGAAGGAGCCGCTTCGCAATCCCCAGCCCCTGATACGCCGGCATGGTTACCAGTCGCACGATCCGCTCCATTCCAGGCCAGCCCCAGGTTGGCCCTGTCGCGCAAAACGCCACCAGCCGCTTCTCCTCCGTCACCACATAGCATTTCACGCAGCGCCCTATGCCCGCACTCAAATAGTGATGCTCGGCAAAGTACTTCCAAAATCCTGCCGAACATCGTCGCACTCGCAGCGTGACGCTCGGCCGACAAAACGGACCACGCTGCAGTGCGCCTTCTGGCATCTCACACCGCCAATCCCCTTTCAGCCAAGCACAAACATCGTCGTGGCAAGTTACCACCACCATCCGCAACTGCCATTGCCTGCCAGCACGACGTATCCACCGCTCTAAGCTCATGCAAATGTTCCGCGCCGTCAGGCGGTCCAAGCTGCAAGTGAATTCATCTACAACCAGCGTTACCGGCTTGCCGCTTGGTTCTGCCGTTCCTCTCGTAATGCCTCGCAGGATCTGCCGTGCCAGTCCAAACCGAAATCGCTCCCCGTCAGAAAGGCTCGTCACAGGCCGTAGCCATGCCGGCGCACTTCCCAGCCCCACCTGCGTTAGCACCCCCATCAAAAACTCGGCCCGCCAATCACCAGGAACTCCGTCAGTAACCGCGTCGATCATTGCCATCGACGTGTCTCTTTCCCAGGCATCTCCCAAGACCGCATCTCCAAAGGTTCGCGTGGCAAGTCTCGTCTTCCCACTGCCGCTTGCTCCAACAATCGCTCCGATCATCCAGTCACCAGCCAAGAGGTCATGGCTCAGCAAATCGACTCTCGTTTTGCCGGTCGTGCATGGCTTCTCCCCGCGCAGTCCCAGCGTCCCTTCGATAAGCCGCGTACGAAACGACGCCCTTCCCCAGGCTTCTTCGCGCTCGCTTGTTTCAAAATTCGCTTTCATCCCCTTATCCACCCTTCTTCACAACATTCGCAGACTGCACGCGATTCCCTGTTCACGCAGTCGATTTTCCATCTGCTGCTGCACCGCTTCGCTTTCACATTCCACAATCACCAGCCACAGTCGTTTCAGGTTCGGCCGCTTTGGCTTCACGCAGCGCTTCGGGCGCTTCGCTCCTACGCAATCCCCCATCGCCTTTTTCTTCGCCATGCTCCGCCCCCCTTTCTTCTTCAGCATTACTTCGCTTCACCCCTCCCTCACGAACGAATGCTATACAGGCGTACACTAATCGTCAAGAGTTCCTGAGTAACTCTTCACCAATGCGCCCGTCAATCTCTTCCGCAAACCCTTGCCCCATATTGACTTTCAGAAGTTCTAAAGAACTTTGTCACGCTTGCTTTACTTCTCTTGGCCACTCCATTAAACTCCCTTCCACAAATTCATCTGTCACGAAAATCTCTCGTTTAGAAAACACGTCATGGCGAAAAAGAAAACTGCTAAGAAGTCGGCCGCACCCGTTAGCGATTCCGCAGAGCGCATTCCACGTAAAGAGCCCTACTCCAGCCAGCGGATGAGCGCCATCCAAGAACGCATTCGCGAGCAATCGACGCGTCTCTCGGCCTTGATCCGTGCCATGGACGACGCCAAGCTCGACGCCGTCATTATCGATGGCCACGCCATGCTCCTTCGCGGCCTCAACCAAATCGAAAACTTCCTCGACAACGCCGCCCGCGCCGTTCGCGAAGCCAAGCTCGCCCAAATCGACTAACTTTTGATTTTGGCAAGTGCTCTCAATCGCACTTCGCCCTCTCTAAAAAAAAAGACGCGGCATTCTCTCGCCGCGTCTCCCCGGACTTCCTCACCACATCTCTGAGTGAAACCAGGACCGCCGACCTTCCCCTCGGCCCCCTCCCTCTTCCCTTTCTCCTCTATGTGGCCTCTGTGAACTCTGTGGCAAAACCTCCCCCCGTCCCTGCCTTCGGCTAGTCGATGAACCTGCCGAGCTGACCGAAATAAAATGACGACCGGCGAAAGAATGCCCAAGCTGATCCAGTTGATCGACGGGTCAGATCGAGCGAGCCCACTTCAGGCCATACGGCAAAGAAGGTGGCCCGTAGAGAAAGTGCAGCACCCTTCTGCGACTGTTACCGCTTGCTTTGGAGGATGCGTGTAATAAGGCGGGGCGCAATCCCCGACCGACGCCGTGCATTGAACCACACCAAGCAAGCCACATGCCCCGCTGCTTTGGCTGAAATGCTTGTTATGTGCGTTGTCGGAAGTTACCACGCGGCCTACTCCCGACTGCCCTAGTAACCGTATCTCGCTGGGTCAGCAAGAATTGCTTGAGCAGTCTCCTCCGCTTGCTTAGATGAAAACTGGGCCCGCTCCAGCCCTGAGACCATCGCGGCAGCGTCGCGTGCGGCTGCAGAGCGATCAAAATCTTCGTCAAGGTGCAGATGGACGAGGCGCTCGTTTACAGTCATGCCTTGCAGTGGCTGCGAGTCAAAGTGATATTTCATCTTGACGCCTAATTCTTGTGACAACCGGGTTGTGGTGTACGACATGGATTTCAAAACATATTCAATTCGTCGCACGGGTTGCCTGCTTTGTTATGCCTCGTCTTCGATCTCATGGATCAACCGCCAAAGCGCCAGAGAGAACGAAGGGGCGTAGGACTCGAATAGCGGCCCATGTTCATGCAGGTAAGCAACGACCGGCTGAGTAGGATCGGAAAGGTCGAACATCAATTGATCGCCGTCTGCGAACCGCCAGTAGTTGGCGAATACCAGATATTGCGTTCCCGGCCTGTGATCATCCGAAACCCAAGGGCTTTCGGTGACATGCACACCATCGTGATCTAAACCGCCGATTTCACAACCGTCGTCGATCTTTAGATATCGGCACTGCGATAAGAACGTGCGATATTCGCTGGGGAGTGGTCTGCCAAGATCAGATTCCAATTTCGCGATCTCTGTGTCCGAAGCACCAGAATTGGGAACGCAGGGAAAGTCCGAAATTTTTTGGTAGCCATTTTCTACCACCATCCGCCGTGCGGATTCAAGCGAACGCGCAAACCGCTGTTCAACGCTCAGTGCGATTGCCGCCGTGAAATCGTACTTTGGAACAACTTTGTTTGTGTAGCGTGTCATTATGTAGGTCTAACAATCCCGATTAACAGATTGAAACGGCAAGAATATCCATCACGCTGGACTATGACGCGAGTCCATTGTATCAGGTGCTTAGTCCTCTTTCTCGCTCTTACCTGCGACAAACTCGAGGGACTGAATGATCTCATTCACAGGAATCGTGAAGATGCCACCTTCCCCTGAATCAAATGCTCTTTTCCATATTGCGTAACCCTCGGAGATGTCGGGCAACGGATCGGCGATTCCACTCGCGAGCATCGTTACGCTGTCATCGAGGGTTTTCTCCGACACGGGGCAATGCGAGAGGCGGTCTTGAAATCCAGTCTCCGTGCGAGGATTGCGCATTCGCAAGCCTTCGACATAGATGTGGTAGATCACGCCGAGCTTTTTGTGAGGTTCAGCCTTCACGATGATGATTCGGGAGCTTTCCTCGCCCTGTCGCGTTTGGTAGTTCCAAACTTGACCGACTTGGTACTTCGCTGGGTCCATAGATCCTTGTACGTCTGAGGACTTCGATCCACAACCGGCGACGAGCAGTGAAAGCAAAGACATTACGAAGGTTTTCATGAGGGCCAACTCTGCTTATCAGAAGAAACCGTGTGAGAATTCCCAGGGACATTCGCCCTTCAATCCTAACAGGGTCAGCGGGGTGCGTCGAGTTTCTCGGCGCGAATTGACCGAGCATATCTTGCACGGCAGACTAGATTGCCTGAAGCTACTCGATCAGCCCGAAGCCAAAACTGTCCCCACACACTTGGCCGTCAACTGCCATGCAAGTCAGCCGACCGAAGCGACTGCTGGCCGTGTCCTTCCGTGTCTTCCGTGCCCCTCCGTGTACAAAAAGTTCTCCCTCCCTCTTCCCCTCCTCCTCTCTGTGGCCTCTGTGTGCTCTGTGGCCAACCCTCCCCCCGTGCCTCTCGCGCGTTCAGGGTTAGCCTTTTTTCATTTGTGGTTTGCCATCCCAATCGGATTCGCTTGCAGCGCCCGAGTCTGGCAAAATGCAAGGACCGGTTCGCTTACTTGGCTTGGCTCGCTGGCCCTGGGAAGCATCTCTCCGTGAAGACCATCCCGATTCTCCCACGCCATGTTCCGCTCGGGCCCCACAAGCCTTCGGCCAGTCGCCGGGGGCTTTTTTTATGCGCTGCTGTCTCCAAACGCCATTAACTTTCCTTCATCTCCATCGCGAACCGCCGATTCTCATCCCTGGGTGCTTGGTCATCTGCCATAATGAAGGCTTCGCCTTTTTTGCCCTTTGGTTTGAACAAGAACTGGCAGTCGCATGTCATCATCGCCCAGCCCAATTCTTCCTCGCCAAGTTGCACTCGGCCCGCACAAGCCTGCGGCCATCGTTCACGTTTCGCCTGAGCTACTTAACGCTTCCACTACCGATGCCGACGTTGTCCTAAAAAATCTCGATTCCAAAAAAGAAGGCCTCACGTCCGAAGAAGCTGCCAAACGCCTTTTGCAGTACGGCCCAAATGTTGTCGCCAAAGAGGATCGACATCCGCGAATCCAGTTGCTGATTCGTAGCCTCTTAAATCCGCTGGTGATCCTGCTGGTACTGCTGTCGGGGTTTTCTTTCGCCACAGGCGATTATCGAGCGGGCACCGTGATGCTGCTGATGGTGATTCTGGGCGTCGCTCTTCGGTTCATCCAAGAGGCCCGCGCCGATCAAGCCGCTGCGCAGCTTCGCGCCATGATCAGCGTTCATGCCAGCGTGCTTCGCGACGGCGAGTACAAAGAAATTCCGCTCGGTGTGATTGTCCCGGGCGACATCGTCAGCTTGACGGCCGGCGATATGATCCCTGCCGACCTTCGTCTCATCTCCGCCAAGGACTTGTTCCTCACGCAAGGAAGCCTGACAGGCGAAGCCTTTCCCGTTGAAAAGGTCGCCGCCAAAGAAGAGAACCCCAAAACCTCCGCGCTAGAACGAACCAACATTTGCTATCTCGGTACCAGCGTGGAAAGCGGCGCAGGAATTGGCGTTGTTGTCGCCACCGGCCTATCGACGTTTTTGGGGGGCATGTCCACCTCCATGACCGAGCCCCAAGAGCCAACCGCTTTTGATCGCGGCATGACTCGGTTCACGTGGCTCATGATCGCCTTCATTGGCGTGATGGTTCCCTCCGTCTTTTTGATCAACGGCCTGACCAAAGGCGACTGGCGCGAGGCCTTCTTCTTTGCGATGGCGGTTGCCGTCGGTCTGACGCCGGAAATGCTGCCGATGATCGTCGCGGTTTGCCTTTCGAAAGGGGCGATTGCCATGTCCCACAAGAAGGTCATCATCAAGCGCCTCAACTCGATCCAAAATCTTGGCGCGATGGATATTCTCTGCACCGACAAGACCGGCACGCTGACGATGGATCAGATCATTCTCGAAAAGCACTGTGATGTGGTGCTGCGCCAAGATGATGAAGTGCTGCAACTCGCCTATCTGAATAGCCACTTTCAAACCGGCCTCAAAAGCCTGCTCGACCGCGCGATCCTCTCCCATACGGAGCATCACGATCATCCCCAGTTTCCTCTCTACGAGAAATTCGACGAGATCCCCTTCGACTTTTCGCGCCGGCTCATGTCGGTGGTTGTCAAAACGCCTGAGGGTAAGCATCGCCTGATTTGCAAAGGGGCTCCTGAAGCGGTCTACAGTCGCTGCAAAAGCTTTTGGCTGGACGACCACTGCGTAACGCTCGATCACATGCTCGCCTTCGATCTGCAAGAAGAGTTCGACCTGCTTAGTCGCGATGGTTTTCGCGTCCTCGCCGTTGCCTATCGCGATCTGGATGCCGATCCGAACAAGGCCTATTCCAAAGAGGATGAGTCCGAACTCATCTTGCGCGGCTACGTCGCGTTCCTCGATCCGCCAAAAGACTCTGCCAAGGGAGCCATCATCGCCCTGCAAGATCATGGCGTTTCGATGAAGGTGCTCACGGGGGACAATGAACTGGTCAGTCGCAAAATCTGCCATGAAGTGGGCATCGCCACCGACCATGTTCTGCTGGGCAGCCAGGTCGATGCGATGAGCGACGCCGAACTGACCAAGGCGGCCGAAAAAGCAACGCTCTTCGCGCGACTCTCGCCTCCACACAAACGCCGCGTCATCAATATGCTGCAAAAAGCGGGGCATGTTGTCGGATTTATGGGGGACGGCATTAACGACGCCCCCGCGCTGCGTGCGGCCGACGTCGGTATCTCGGTTGATACGGCCGTCGATATTGCTAAAGAATCGGCCGATGCCATTCTGCTCGAAAAAGATCTGCTGGTACTCGACCACGGCGTGATCGAAGGGCGCAAAGTCTTTGCGAACATCCTCAAGTACATTCGCATGGGAGCCAGTTCCAACTTTGGCAACATGTTCAGCGTGGTGGGGGCCAGTATCTTCTTGCCGTTCGTTCCGATGGCTCCACTGCAAATCTTGACGAACAATTTGCTCTACGATTTTTCGCAGGTTCCTATTCCGACCGATGAAGTCGATGCCGATCTACTCGACAAACCACGTCCTTGGTCGATGAACGCGATTGCTCGCTTCATTTTGTTTGTCGGCCCTTGCAGTTCCATCTTCGATTACACCACGTTCTTTGTGATGCTATACGTTTTTGGCTGCTGGGACCCGGCGAAGGCTTCGCTGTTTCAAACCGGCTGGTTTGTGGAATCGCTGCTGACGCAGACGCTAATCATTCACGTGATTCGCACTAACCGGATTCCGTTTTTGCAAAGCCGCGCCAGTTGGCCGTTGACGATGACGACGCTGCTGGTGATCGCTGTCGGAATCGCGCTGCCGTATTCGCCGCTCGCTCCCACACTGGGCTTCACGCCGCTGCCGCTACTTTACTGGCCGATCATCACCGTCACGATGATTGCGTATTTGTCGCTAACTCAGGTCGTTAAGACCCTGTTGCTGCGTTTCAAGTTTGTGTCGTCGTAGTCACAGTAAAGCGAATTTACCGCGCTCAATGATCGACTATCGCACCAGCGCTGCACGGGCAGCAACTGCGCGGGCGACGGCCTCTTCGGGCGTGTCGGCCAAAACGGTTAGGTGCCCCATCTTGCGCCCGGGGCGGGCTTCGCTTTTGCCGTAGAGGTGCAGCTTGGCGTCGCTGTTGGAGAGCGCCTTCACCCAGTCCGGTTCGCCGGTTTGCCACAGGTCGCCCAAAAGGTTGACCATCGCTGCCGGAGCAAATTGCCGCACGCTTCCCAAAGGAAGGCCGCAGACGGCGCGAACCTGTTGCTCAAACTGGCAAGAGACGTGAGCATCAATCGTCAAGTGACCGCTGTTGTGCGGCCGTGGCGCCATCTCGTTGACCATTGGCAAGCCATCGCGCCCGACAAAAAACTCAACGCAGAGCACGCCCACCACATCGAGCTTTTCAAAAATCGTTCGGGCGATCTCCAGCACTTCGCTGCTAAGCTTCGACGAAACTTGCGGCGATGGCGAGACCGAAATATCCAAGATATGCCGGCTGTGGGTGTTATGCATCGGGCTATAGGCGACAAATCGCCCATCTAGGCTTCGCGCCCCCACGACCGAAATCTCACAGGCGAAATCGACGAACGCTTCAAGGATCGCATCGCCGCCAGAGAACTGCGACCAAACCTCTTCCAGGTTGCTCTCTTCGGTTAGCTTGGCTTGTCCCTTGCCATCGTAGCCCCAGTCGGCCGTCTTTAAGACTGCCGGTAGCCCCGCCTCTTTGACAGCCTGCTTCAGTTGCTCAAGCGACTGCACATGCCAAAACGGCGTGACAGGAATTCCATTGTCGCGCAAGAACGATTTCTCGCGCCACCGATTTTGCGTGACATGCAGCACGTTGCCACCGGGACGAACCGGCGCAAACTTCTCCGCCGCGGCCGTCGTTGCCGCAGGAACATTTTCAAACTCAAACGTGACGACAGAAACGCCCTGTGCGAATTTGGCAATCGCGTCCAGGTCGTCATAGGAAGCGCGAACTTCTAAATCGGCTACTTGGCCGGCGGGTGTGTCAAAATCTGGCGAGAGGACATGTACGCGATAGCCCAAACGACGCGCGGCAATCGCAAACATTCGCCCCAATTGGCCACTTCCCAAAACTCCAAGGCTTGCACCCGGCAGAATCGCACCACTCATAGAATTTGTCTTTCTTCCCCAACACTGCCAAGCTCAAACAAAGGCAACCCCATCCGCATTTTTGCGTCCGCTACTCTTCTAGCTTTGCGGCCAAGACGTCATCGCTTTGCTTTTTCACAAAGGCGTGCATCTTTGTGGCCAGCGCGGCATCGTAGCGCGCCAAAATCCTCGCCGCGAGCAGACCTGCATTTTTGGCACCGGCCGTTCCGATCGCCAAAGTCCCTACAGGAATGCCGCCCGGCATTTGTACGATCGACAGCAGCGAGTCCATTCCCGACAGCGCCTTGCTTTGGACCGGAACCCCCAGCACGGGCACGATCGTTTGCGATGCGACCATTCCTGGCAAGTGAGCCGCTCCACCGGCGCCGGCGATGATCACTTTCAGCCCGCGCGATTCGGCCTGGGCGGCGTACTCGTTCATTAACTGCGGCGTACGATGGGCCGAGACCACCCGGCATTCGTGCGGAATTTCAAACTGCTGCAAAATAGCCGCCGCCTCACGCATGGTTTCCCAGTCGGACTTGCTGCCCATGATGATGCCCACCAAAGGGGCTGCATCGCTCTTTTCGCCGGTGGATTTTTCTACTGCCATTACTCAAATCCTTAAGGAGCAAGTCTTTGTGCGAAAACCACTTGCGGCAACAGGCTGTCGCGCTGTCCTGCCGTAACGAATGCACAAGCCCCTTAGTTTAGCAAATGACAATCCCTTTCGGATCAGGGCAGAATTCTCTTGCGATTTGCCTTGTTTTTGGGGCATAATTTGAGGGCTCGCCTCATTGCTGGTCGGGCGTCCCTCCTTTTGGCTTGCACCTGCCTTTGCCTGTTTGAATTGGCCTTCCGTTTTCTGGAAAGGGTCCCCATGCCCAAACATCCTTCGGATCGTTCGTCGCGCCTGCCGCAAGAACTGCATTCCGTGTTGGCGCGTCGTGACCTTTTGAAGGTGGGCTCGCTGAGCATTGCTGCCTCGGCAGTTCCTGCCTCTTTATTGGCAGCGCCGCAAGGCCAACCAGAATCGACCCCGGCTGCCGAAGGCCGTGCCAAAAGTGTGATCCTGCTTTGGATGGCCGGAGGCGTAACGCATATCGACTCGTTCGATCCCAAGCCCGAAGCACCGATCGAAGTGCGCGGCACGCTGGGAGACATCGCCACATCCGTTCCGGGAACTCGATTTTGTGAAACGCTGCCGTACCTTTCGAAGCTAGCGCATGAATTTGCAGTGCTGCGCAGTTTTTCGCACGACAGTAACGACCACCTACTTAGCCAGGTCTATACGCTGAGCGGCCGTAAGGTCAACATGACCCAGCTCTTTAGCGAGCCCAATATCGGTAGCATCGTTTGGCATCAGCAAGGCTCGCGCAATGGCTTGCCCGGCTATATCGCGGTTCCTGGTATTACGCGTCCCGGTCCACCGCCGCACAATTTATTTGTGGGTGGTTGGCTGGGTGGAAAGTTCGCGCCGTACTGCTTAGGGGGCCTGCCGGAGCAGCCCGATTTTTCCGTGGGCGATAAACTCTTTGATCCCCCTGCAAAGGCCGAAGAAGATCTGCGGCCGAAGTCCCTTACACTCGATGGAACCGTTTCGCCGGATCGACTAAGCGATCGTTTTCGCCTGCGGCAATCGTTTGATCGGGCGCTTCGTTCGCTCGACAAGGCCGACGCCATCAATGCGGCCGAAGGGCACCATCAAAACGCGTTGCGCCTGATTACCACGCCGGCCGTGCGCCGCGCGTTTGAAATCGACGATGAACCGATCTCTGTTCGTGAAGCGTACGGCGAGACCAAAATTGGCGGCCGTTGTTTGCAAGCGCGCCGCCTAGTCGAAGCGGGCGCTCGCTATGTGATGGTCGATTACGGCTACGACCCCGACTACGGCAACGTGTGGGACAATCATAATGCCCCCTCACAAAATCATCCGCCGATTCAAAAGATGGTGCAGCGCGGCTATCACTTGGCGGGGATGGACAAAGCGTTTGCCGCTTTGCTAGATGACCTAAAACAACGCGGCTTGCTGGAAACGACGCTGGTGGTCTTCTTGACCGAGTTCGGCCGTACGCCGCAGATCAATTCCCTCGGCGGGCGAGATCACTGGGGTCCTGCTGGCTCACTCTTTTTTGCCGGTGGCGGAACCAAGCCCGGAATTGTCGTTGGCGAGACCGATCGAACCGCATCCAAGCCCACCACGCGACCCTACGGGCCGGCCGATGTGGCGGCAACGATCTATCATTTGCTCGGCGTACCGCACAAGCGATTCATCTACGACATTGAGAATCGCCCCCGTCCTATTTTGGACCACGGCGAAGTCATTCGCGAAGTGCTGATTTAACCGCAGGCCAATTCTAGGTCGATTTTTCGCCTGTTTTCTAGCACATCCGCCGCAATCGCGGCGTGTTGCGTGCTCGGCCTGCTTGCGAGAGAATATCCAAATCGCCTTGGTCCTTTTCTGGATATTCTCTGCGCTGGTGCTCGATGTCGAACTTCATCACAATGCCTTGCCCTGGCTGTTCCCAAACGCTTCGCGTGCCTGAAGAGGCTTTGGCGAGCGGCAAAAAAGTGAAGTGCCCCAGCTGCAACATGATTTCGATGGCAGCGCCTTCGGCGGCGTCGTCGATTGGGCCTTCTGCTTTCCCGGCCGCAGCGCCCCAGCCTGCTTCGCCCTTCGCTACGCCGGCGCCGCTTGGGATGGGAAATTCGCTTCCCAATCCGCAGTCCTTTCCCAGCATGAGCTTGCCTTCCAGCGCTTGGCAAGCTCCCCCCGTAAAAGTTCCTCGGCCCAGTTGGATGCCCCTCATCGCGATTGTGAGCGCCATCTTTTTTGTGCCGGTCCTTGTGGTGGGGATGGTTGGCCTTTTGTATTTTGGCCTGCGTGGATTGACCGACTCTCCCGAGCGAATCCTGTCGGACTTGGAAGCGTGCAATCGAAAGCATGCCAGCATCTTGCGCAGCGTTACGACCGAAGATACTCGCCCAGCGGCGATTGCTGAACTGAAAAAGTTGCAGCCGAAAAGCGATGCAATCTTGCTGCGCACCGCGAAGATCAGCCCCCTTACCCCGCAGCAGATCGAGGGGCTCAAAACGCGACGCATGGCGGCCGAGAAGTTGACGTATGAGCGAAACGACCTAGAGCAAAACCTGCGGAAGATCCCGTTCTTCATGGATGGTGATCTGGGCCAGCTCAGCAGCATCATCGGCACGAACTCTTACGCCGTCACGCAGTATTTTAATAATGGCGTCGTTCAGCTTTCTACAACGACGGAACCAGCCGCCGCCATGTTTGGCAAACAGCTGGAATACAAACGGCACGCAATCCAGGTGCTCAGCCGTTGTACCTCGGCTAGTGACGCGGCCAGTGTTGTCGCCGAGCTTCAACTGCTTGCTGACGAACTGAACGCTCAAGTCGAAGCGGCCGGTGGAGTTGCAGGTGGCAACCGCATCATGATTCGGATTCCTAACGACTATAAGTCGGCCGAGCATTCTCTAAAAACGATGTACTCTGCCACACGCGCCACCGTCGAGCGTATCCCTTCGCTGCCACCGAGCCTTGCACTTACTCTGGCCGATATGGACATGGTTTTAGATCGCTGCGAGTCGGCCGCATTTGGTGATCGGAGCAGCCCGCTGGGGACAACATCGCAGCAACGTGTCGAAAAGGCGCTGCTCGCGCAAAAGGGTCCTAGCGATGCTCCTACTCTGGGCTCGTTCATGCCTCCCCTTGGCAACATCGCGCCGCCATCGCTACCGATTGATTCGAGCCCACCGCCTTTGCCACCGCCGGGCTACAGTGGTCCGCGCGGGCCGATTGGGGCTGCACCGGGTGGATTTGGTCCGGGAGGTTTTGGACCTGGCGGAAATGCAGCGCCTCCTCCTGGCTATGGCTTGCCGCCAGGAGCTCCGCCGGGCAGTTTCCCGCCTGCTAATCCTCCCCCTGGTTCAGTTCCACCAGGAACTGTTCCGCCGGGCTATGGCTTTCCCACGATGGATCCAGCCACATCGGTAACGATCAAGGTGACCGGCGCAAAAGCGATGGATGACAATGCCGTTCGCGACGCACTAGGGAAGGCGCGAGGAGCTTCGCAATCGTCTTCGTCACGGTCGGGCGATAATGCGACGTTTCAGCTGCAGTACACTGGCCCGCTGGCCAAGGTTGTACCGCTAATCACGTTTGGCACTGTCACCAAAGTAGACGACAAAGCCCGCACGATTCACGTGCAGGGAAAGTAAGCGTTGTTCGTTGCGGATGGATCAGCGAACCTACTTAAAAAACTTTTGAACGCTGAGGACCGCAGCGGGAAGATGGCGGATCACACTGTAGTGGCCGCCGTTGTACCACACGATTTCCGGTTTGCCGAACGATTGCCAAAGGGAAACCGTACACGCTTTGGGGATGACCTCGTCTTCGGTCGCGTTGAGCATCAAAATCTTTTTGCCCGTTACTCGGTCGCCATACTTGGTGGGATCGATGTCTCCCAGGATTGCCAGGAACTCTTGCTGAGTCCCTCCCTTTTCCAGCCACTTTTTGCGAACCTTGTCGAGCTCTTTGGATTCCCAGGCAATCGTCCCTAGGTCCCCCCCTGCCAACATCAGGCAGCCGCTTGTGAGTTGTGGATCAATCGCCAGCGCTAGTGAACCGGTAATGCCCCCCAGGCTAATTCCAAACACACCCAGCCGATCGGGATCGACAAAATCTTGGCTGGCTAAGAATGCAGCGCCGGTGCGAATGTCGGCGATTGCCTGCGTCATACCTGCGAGCGTTTCTTGCGGGTCTTCACTGATCATCCGGCGAGGATGGTTCGGCGGGCGACGTGGACCGTAATAGGGAAGCTTCACAAAAAGTGCCGCAACCCCTTCATTGGCCAAAGCGTTGCAGAACAAACGCGACAGCGAAAAGTCGCCCCCCAAAATGTGAAGCACAACCACGCCGGGCATTTTACCTTCGCGTCGGCTTTTCCCTTGTGGCAGGTAAAGCTCTGTATGAACCGTGTTGTTACATTCGAACTCGGTTGTAACGGGGGAAGGAAAGCGAACCTCGGTTACGGAGCGATTCGTGGCCGACAACGGCAGCACATTGCTTTCATACCGGAAGGTTTTCTCGCCTAGGCGAAAACGCTCGGGGACATCCTTCTCATTCGCTTTCGGCACAAAGCGAAAGTCTCCACGCTCTGCAATGGTTAGCAGTTCCGCATCGGCAGCCAGCAAAGAACCACTCAGCGATGTCATCACCAGCAGTGCGGCCATGCGCACGACAAAAGGAAAGCTCATGGTTGTAGCCTTACGAAAGCGAGAGGGTTCAAAAGGATTTCTTCGATGGGGCAAAAATTTGGTTGAGCCGCACCGTCCCACCGCATTATATTGATCAAGTTTGATGGATGGAAACAGCCCCAGCATACCATTGGAAAGAGTTCGCCGTGCCTACAAAGAGTTTCCTTCGCAAGATTGCGGTTCGTCGTTTACTCGGCTCCCTTTACGTCGGAGCGTCGCTGAGCACTAATCACCTGTGGATTGTCCCAAACCGGCTTTGCCCAAGCCATTGGCGATGAGAATCCGCCGGAGGTCAAGCTGGTGCCGCAGGCCGAGCAGACGCCGTTTCCGGGGACGACCAAGCTTTCTAAAGAGGGCGATCTGGCCGACCAGTTGGTGCAAGGGGTAGATCGTTTTTTGCTGCGAGAGTTGGCAGAGTCGGTTAAGGCTCGCGATGCCTTTTGGAAACGGGACTTTACTTCGGCCGAGGCCTACAATCAATCAGTCGAAAAGAACCGTCAGCGACTCGCGTTCATCCTGGGGATTCGCGACTCGCGTGTTCCCTTTGCGGAGCCAGAGCTGGTTTCCACGCTGCACAATCCGGCCAAATTGGCGGAGATCGGAACGGTTAGCGAGGTCTATCATGTTCGCTGGCCGGTGGTGCGCGGGATTTGGGCCGAGGGGCTGCTTGCCATTCCCCACAAGGCCAATACGGCAGGAGTCGACGTCAAGCTTTCGACAGTAATTGCCATTCCGGATGCGGATGTAACGCCGCAGCAGTTTTTTGGCCTGAAGCCCGGCCTTGATCCCAGCCGACAACTGGCTCGCCAATTGGCAGAGCGTGGTCATCGTGTTTTGGTTCCCCAGCTTATTAGCCGAACGGTCAACCATCGTTCGTTCCATAGCCCTAATCAAGGCCCCAAGCTTAGCAATCGAGAGTTTGTCTATCGGCCCGCCTTTGAAATGGGGCGACAACTCGTTGGTTATGAAACGCAAGAAGTTTTGGCGGCCGTCGATTGGCTTGCCAAACAGAAGCGAGACACGATCAGCGTTGCGGGAACGGGCGAGGGGGGCCTGATTGCCTTGATGGCGGCAGCGCTAGATACTCGCGTGGATTCCTTGTTGGTGCGCGGCTTTTTTGGACCTCGCGAAGGTTCCTATCAAGAGCCAATCGACCGGAACGTGTTTGGTTTGCTGGAACAATTTGGTGGTGCAGAACTGCTGACGTTGGTGGCGCCTCGTCCTGTGGTGATTGATGCACAAGACTATCCGCACGTGACGCTGAAAAGCGAAGGGGGTGCGCCAGCCGAGCTGAAGGATGTGCCGCTCGAAGAGGTTGCCAGTGAAACCAGTCGTGCGGGGCAACTGCTACAAGCGGGCTTTGGAAAAATCACTCTAGCGACGACAGAGGGAGCCAATATTTCCGCCGCCGCGAAGGAAAAATTAGCAGCGGGCAAAGTGGCTGTCGTTCCGGATGGCGTGAGCACGCTTTTTGGTGCCGCACCCGCTAGTGGAGCTTCGGTCGTGAAGGTGCTTCGCCGCGAACTGCCCGACGAAGGCGCCATTGAACAGCATCTGATCCAAACGATCATGGATGACACGCAAGATTTGCTGGCGGTGAGCGATGCCGTGCGGACCAAGTTCATGAAGCCATTGCACGATAGTCCTACGCCCGAAGCGTATAACACCAAGCTGGAAGAGTATCGGCGCAAGTTTGCCACCGAAGTGATTGGCGAGTTTAACAACCCGCTCATTCCGCTCGACAAGGCGGAGCCACGGTCGCGTAAGACCTACGAGACCGACAAGTGGATTGGCTACGAAGTGGAGATGGACGTCTTTCCCGATGTAGTCGCGTATGGTGTTTTGATTGTGCCCAAGAACTTGCCCGCCGGAGAAAAGCGGCCCGTCATCGTTTGCCAGCACGGATTGGAAGGACGCCCACAAGATGTGATCGGTCCGCAAATGAAGGATGCCTATAGCGGCTTTGCTGGCCGTCTTGCAGAGTTGGGCTACATCACGTTCTCGCCACAGAACTTGTACATCGGCAAGGACAAGTTCCGCACGTTGCAGCGGAAGGCCAACCCACTGGGCAAGACGCTATTCTCGGTGATCGTTCCGCAGCACAAGCAGATTTGCAAATGGCTGAAGACGCTGCCCAATGTGGATGAGAAGCGGATCGCGTTTTACGGCCTCTCTTACGGTGGCAAAAGCGCGATGCGGATTCCGCCGCTGGTAGATGACTATTGCTTGTCGATTTGCTCGGCCGACTTTAATGAGTGGGTCTACAAGAATGCCACGATTCGTGCGCCGTATAGCTATGTCTGGACCGGCGAGTACGAGATCTTTGAATTCGACATGGGGAACACGTTCAACTATGCCGAGATGGCGGCTCTGATTTGCCCACGCCCCTTCATGGTGGAGCGTGGCCACTTCGACGGCGTTGGCGTTGATGAATGGGTGGCGTTTGAATTTGCCAAGGTGCGAAATCACTATGAAGTGAAACGCCGCTTGCCTGATCATTGCGAGATCGCCTTTTTCATCGGCCCTCACAAGATCCACGGCCAAGCGACTTTTGCCTTCCTCAAGAAGCATCTGGGCTATCCCGAGAAGTAGGTCCTCCACTTCGTGGAAGGGATATGCCTGGACAGAGCCGGAAGCATCCGCGACCGGCCCGACTGCCGCTGGATCACCCGCTGGCCGAGCAACGCCCGGGTGTTTGGGCCGGATTCTGCCAGTTGCCGGCTGGATGATCAGCCGCTAAGTGGGCGAGGAACTAGGTAGCCATTGGTCTAAGTGTCCAAGCGGGGCCGATTTGCGTCACGGCGGGGCATTGGCGTAGGTTTCGCGGCCGAAATTCGCTATATTTACCCCTAATTGCCATTCTGGGGTCAAAATTGCGCGAACATTGCCCCCGGGAGCCGAATCCTTACAATAGTAGTCAAGCTAGTAGTGATTGCGCTTTCCAGCGTGATTGCTCGCGTTTCTCCCTCTTTGAACAGTAATTGATTGCGACCATGACTGACGCCACCCAATCCACAACTGCCCCCAAACTCAGCCCTGTTGAAGGGGTGAAGGATGAAAGCCGATTTCTGTTTGGGGAGATCGGTCCCGAGATGACGGATGGGAACGACTTCTTTGGCAAGGGAAGCGAAGTCCTGCTGAAGTTCCACGGCACCTATCAACAGGATGACCGGGACGAGCGCGGCGGCGTTGCCGAAGATGGCAAAAAGAAGAAGTCTTACATCTTCATGGTTCGGTCGCGCATTCCAGGCGGCAAGTTGACCAGCGACCAATTGCTGGAACAACTCAACCTGTGCGATGAAATTGGAAATACCACGCTGCGGATCACGTCGCGCCAATCGCTGCAATTGCACGGCGTGCTAAAGTCGAATTTGAAGCAAGCGATTCGCCGGATCAACGATTCTCAGCTCAGCACGTTGGCCGCTTGCGGCGACGTCAATCGTAACGTGATGAGCTGTCCTGCTCCCTACGCCAACAACCTCTACCGTGAGACACAAGCATTGGCCGATCAAATCGCCATGCACTTCGCTCCACGAACCAAGGCCTATCATCAACTTTGGTTGACCGACACCGAGACCGGTGTGAAAGAATTGGTTGGTGGTGGCGATCCTGCCGGGGATGGGTTTGATGTCGAGCCACTTTACGGCAAGCATTACATGCCGCGCAAATTCAAGATGGGGATTGGCTTTGACTTCGACAACTGCGTCGATCTCTATTCGCAAGACTTGGGGCTGATGGCGATCACCCAAGGACAGAAGATCCTCGGTTACAACGTGCTGGTGGGTGGTGGCTTTGGCGTGACCCCTTCGGCCAAAAAGACCTTCCCACACTTGGGCAAGAAGCTAACGTTTGCCACGCCAGAAAACGTCATTGCCATTGTCGAAGCGGTGTTCAAGGTCCAGCGTGACTTTGGCAACCGTGAAGATCGCAAGGTGGCTCGTCTGAAATACGTCGTTGCCGGCTGGGGCATCGAAAAGTTCAAGGCCAAGGTCGAAGAGTACTACGGCAGCAAGTTGCCTGAGCCCAATGCGGCCGATGTCCATGGATTTAACGACCACATGGGCTGGGACGAACAAGGGGATGGCAATTGGTTCTACGGCCTGAACGTAGAAAATGGCCGGATCAAGGACACCGCACAGATCAAGCTGAAAAGTGCGATTCGCGAGATCTGCCAAACGCTCAAGCCGAACATCCGTTTGACTTCGCACCAAAGCATCCTGTTTACGGACGTCAAGCCAGACGACAAGGCCAAGCTGACGGCGATCTTGAAGAAGTTCAACGTCACGCTGACGGAAGAGATCTCGCTGGCTCGTCGCTATAGCATGGCGTGCGTAGCTTGGCCAACCTGCGGCCTTTCGATCACCGAAAGCGAACGGGCCTTGCCAGGGATCATCGACCATATTGAAGTCGCACTGGCCAAGCTAGGCCTAGCGGGCGAACGCTTCACCATTCGTATGACCGGTTGCCCCAACGGCTGTGCACGTCCTTACAACAGTGACGTCGGCCTCGTTGGCAAGGCAAAGGGAAAATACACCTTGTTCCTCGGAGGTCGTTTGCTGGGTGATCGTCTCAACTTTATCTACAAGGACATGGTCCCTGAAGAGGAAGTTGCCGGCACGCTCACGCCGGTGTTTGCTTACTTCAAGCAATCCCGCGAAGCCAACGAGACCTTTGGTGACTTCTGTCATCGCAAGGGGGTTGAAGACTTGGCCGCATTTGCGGAGAAGTTCTCGGCCTAACGGTTTTGTCGAGTTCCGTGCTGAAGGAGGGCCATCCATGCCGTCTTACTCTTGCTATTTGCAATGGCTAGGGCGACTGTCTTGGACAGGCTGCCTCCTACTAAGCAGTTGTTGGGCTAATAGCCATGCGGCCGAGGAGCCAGCTCCTCCCGCGAGTGCGGAGCAGATTCAAACCTGGGCCGATCAACTCGATAGCGCCAACTTTGCCGAGCGTGAAGATGCAACGATTGCCTTGGTGAAGCAAGGGGCTGCGGCAATTGGTCCAGTGGCCCAGCAGCTTTCTTCCCCCAGCTTAGAAGCAACCTCCCGCGCGCTCCATATTCTGCAAGAGCTAGCGCAGGTCGATAATCTAGACACACAAGCGGCCGCACGCGATGCGATTGTGGCTGCCGCACAAGAGGCGGGCCCGATGTCGCGGCGATTTGCCGTGGCGATTGCCGCGCTCAATCAAAAGCGATCGGCCAAGGCACTGCTCGACCTTGAACGACTGGGCGCCCGGATTGAACGGCGGACCGAACTGTTTGTGGCCGGGGTTCCCAACTTTGCCATTCAAGGGATTCCCAATGCAGCGAACTTTGGCATCGCGCTGCAGCTCGGCTCAGACTTCAAAGGAACCATCGGTGACTTGCGCCGGCTGGAGTGGCTAGAAAATGTTAGCCAGCTGGAGTTGTCGGGCGAAAAGGTGACCGATGCGATGGTGGCTATGGCGGTCAAAGTACCGGGCCTGGTTAGCCTGCACTTGTATGACACCGTGCAAGTGACCGATCAAGGCTTGGCCGTTTTGCCGGAAGCGAAATCGCTGCGTGAGCTGGGGCTGTACTACATGCCAGCAACGGATGCCGCGGTTCCTTCGATTTCCAAAATCATCAGCCTGAACGAGCTAAAGCTGTACGGAACCCAGATCACTGCCGAGAAGAAGGTCGAACTGGTTGCCTCGCTGATGGCGGTGCGCATCGACTATCGCCGCGGCGCCTTCTTGGGTGTTGGTGGACTTTCCAGCGAGAATGAACTTGTCGTCAACATCGTCCACGAAGGAAGCCCAGCCGAAAAAGCAGGTTTACAGCCAGGCGATGTGCTGCTCACGTTTGAAGGAAAGCCACTGGATCAGTTTGATACGCTGACCAAGCACATCTCGGAGCATAAGCCGGCCGACAAGGTGAAGATCGAAGTGCGTCGCAGTGGGCAGGTCGATCCAATTGCGATCGAGGTCACGCTGGGACGCTGGGAACAGCGGCTCTCGGTTAGCAACCAGCGCCGCTAGTTGGTAAGCATCGTCTGCGACTTAGATCCGCGGACGAAAGATCACCGGAAGTAGTTCAACGGTGCGGATTGATCGCCCATTCTTTTTCGCGGGCTGAGCACGCCACGCTTCGACCGCTTTTTTGGCCGCACTGTCAAGGATTGCAAAGCCGCTGCTGGTTTCAATCTTGGCTTCTACAACGGAGCCCGTTTCATCAATCGTGATACGCAGTAGCACGGTGCCATGCCAGCCGTTTTGCTGCGCGAGGGCTGGGTATTCCGGCGGAACATTGCCCGAGAAGACGGGACGTTCCATCTTTTCAAAGCCCGTCGCGATCGGTGGGATCGCGGGACTTGCAATGCTAGGGGGAGCCGCTGGTGCTCGGCGAGGTGTAACTGCTGCAACCGGCTCAGCAGGTTGCAACGAAGGAGGCGATGAAGGTGTAGGCTCTGCGCGAGAGGGCTCCGCAGCGACGACGCCTTCTTGCGTCGCTACTTCCATCGCTTCGACCGCTTCGAGCGGAGGTGGCTCATCGGTTTGCTTTTCGGGCTGTGTGGTGGTTTCGCTAATCGTGGTCGCAACGTGTAGCGGCGAGGCGTCAACCGGAACGGCTGCGGCAGGTTCAGATGGAGCCGGCTGGGGTGCGACCTCAATCGCCACATCATCGATGGGCGGTTCCGCAGGAGCTTCGGCCGGGCTCGACGGGGCGCTAGAAAGCTGGATGACGATCACGCCCGAACGGCCCGCAAGATCTGCCTCTTGATCGAGTTGCTTTTGAACGTACCACGATCCAACCATGAACGCACCAATCCCACAGGCGTGCACGAGCACGGAGGATTTCAGCGAGATCAGGGCCGTTGTCCAGGGACATCGCGGCAATCGAAACCAGGAAGAGACCAACGAACGCTTGCTCCCAATTGACTGAGTGTGGAACTGCCGCCGTGGCAATGATTCCTAGGATGATTCATCGTACATCCAACGGGTAGACCTTTTCCTCCATCGGAACGTGTTCGCGGTCAAAATTCCACCACCGGGATCGGTCAAAATCGTGCCAGCGTGGTGAAAAAATCGCCACGGCTTGAGAGAAAAACGAACGCCTTACGGAAATGGCACGTTTTTCGGCGTTTGGCTAACGCGCTAACCGTCAAATTCCGAACCTTTCTATCGGGTAAGGAACCAGAGGCTCCTTACTTAGGGTGGTTCTGCCAGAAACGCTAGCAAAGCGAGTTTCTGGTGAAGGCGAACCAGCCCCTAAGCATTGCAGGTTCTTTACAAGGTTTTTGATAGGCGATGAACATCCGCAAACCTTTTCCTGGCCATCGCATTGGCTCCCTTGGGGGCATGCTGATTGGGCTGGCGCTACTTCATGGGGCAAACCTCTTTGCCCAGGAGAGCCTGCATATTGATGATGACGATGCGCCAACGGTTGAGGCGACCGCCTTCCAGCAAGAATCGGCCGAGCCGATGGGAACGCTGCCAGCGGTGGAAGTGCAGCCCAGTGACCTGCCCTCTTCGGTTGTGACCGGAGGCGAGATTGGCGAAGTTCCACAGTCCGGGGGACTGTTTGATTTACCCTTTAGCTACCCCTCGCTTTCGGATCAGTTGTTTGAAGGGGCAAGCTCGGGCGTACGCGGGCTGAATCGTTCGGTAGCCGACTTGCCCAACAATGCGACGATCATCGATCGCGCAACGATACAAGAGAAGCAAGCGCAGACGCTCATGCAAGCCTTGCAAAATGAGACAGGTGTGCTGGTGCAGCAAACCGGGCGTGGCCAGTCTTCGATCTTTATGCGCGGCGTGACTGGACAACAGGTGTTGATCTTGGTCGATGGCATTCGCGTGAACAATTCCACCTTGTCGCTGGCCCTAACCAGTACTCGGCTCTGTTTGATCCCGGCTCGATCGATCACATTGAAGTGATTCGCGGCTCGCAATCGACGATGTGGGGTGGCGACGCGATTGGTGGCGTGGTGAATATTGTCACGCGTGGGGCGAACCCCAACCGGGGCAACTATACCGGCACGAACTTCCAGCAAACGTTTAGCTCGGCCGACCTGGGCACCTATAGCCGTGCGAGCCTCGAAGGTTGGGTGGGACGCCAAGGGCTGTATGCAGGTGGCAGCTATTTAGATAATGACAACTTGGATCGGGGCGGCGGCCTCGGGCGTCAGCCGGGAACCGAATATAGTCAGTACGCCTTTGACCTGAAGTACAACTTCTTAGTCAGCGATACCGACCTGTTAACGGTGGTGATGCAACATTTTGAGCAGCAGGATGTGCCACGGAGTGATCGCTTTGATCCTTTTGTGAAGCAGAACATTCCCACCGCTGCCGCTCGTCCTACCTATTTTGATCCACAGCAGCGCGACTTGATTTATGCTCGTCTGCAGGGCGAAGGAATGAACGCCTTTTACGATACCTACGCGCACACGGTGTCGTGGCAGTTCAACAAAGAAGGAACGACCGAGCAGCAAGGGAATCAGCTGACCCGGGGTGAGTTCGACGTCAACACGTGGGGCTATACCATGACATTGACCAAAGACCTTGAGCACTTTGGCATCATCAGCTACGGCGGTGATTACTACAATGATGCGATTGACTCGGTGCGCTCACGCCGGGCGAACAATGCGGCCCCGTTTGTGCCCGTGGCCTCCGCCCAGTATCCCAACGATGCCACTTATGATCGTGGCGGCGTCTATGCAACCTGGGATTTGCAAGTCTCTCAGCGGCTGAACATTTTGGCCGGCGGTCGCTACGAAAATGTGAACGCCCAAGCGACACCGCTGGTAACGCTTAACAATGTGGCCAATACGCCCTATCCGTTTGATCGCACCTATCAGGCTTGGGTTGGCAATATCGGCATGACCTACAACCTGACCGATCAGACCAACGTCGTGGGCGGTATCTATCAAGGTTTCCGCGCACCTTCGATTGACGACCTCACGGCCGACAAGACCTTCTTACAAAACGCACAGAACACACCCACCGTCGGTGCCCTTAGTGTTCAGCCGGAACATAGCCGGACGTATGAAGTCGGGCTGAAGCATGATGGCGAGCGTTTGCGTGGCGGCCTTTATCAATGGTGGATGAACATTGATGACTACATGACGCGCGTTCCCGATGCCAACAATGTCGTCGTGCTGGGAAACAGCAATGCTGCCTTGCATGGTACTGAGCTCAATGGCGAGTACTTGCTTGATCCACAGTGGAGCCTGTACGGCAACTTTTGGTACACCTGGGGCAATGACACCAACACGGGCGATGTCTTTCCACGAATTCCGCCCACCCAGGGAACGCTTGGCGCACGTTGGCGAGACGAAGCCCGCCTTACCTATGTCGATCTATATACCTGGATGGTCGATCAAGTGGAGGCCCGCCACTATCCACGCTCGCTCTTTAACAACTTGGGGCAATCGACCGATGCCCGCTTTCCTACCGGTGGCACAGCCGGCTATGCGACGCTTAACCTGCGGATGGGGCGGACCTTTGGCGAAACCCAGGCCCATCGGATTAGCACAACGTTTTACAACATCACCGACAAGTACTATCGCGTGCTAGGTTCGGGCGTCGATGGCGAAGGGTTCAACGCCCTGATCACTTACGAGTACAAGCACTAGTTCGAGCGGAATAGCTCGTGGCATTCGGTGCAGGCTTTGCCGATGACGGTGCCGGCCGAGCTGGCTGCGTCGAAGTTCTTTACCTTGCAAGCCTCGACAATGTCGCGCGAGGCTTTTTCGAGCGTCTTGCAAAAGGCCTTGTACTCGGCAGAGTCGGCGTCTTCCATCCCTTCCTTGGCGATGGCAGCGGCAATCGCTGCAAAGACTTCTGCCTCGCGCGAGATCTTCTCGACATTGGCGGTGAACTGCCCCTTGTCGTTCAGGGAAGGTTTGAGGCTTGGCTCAAAGACATCTTCCAGATACTGCATCAAAGGTCCACGATCACAAACGGCCGCCCAGCTGGCCTTGGCGTCGGCCTCTTTGCCGCTGAACGGGTCACTACCGCCAACGAGGTCGGCCAGTTCGGTCTTGCGAAGCTTCGCTTCGGCAAAGACTTGGTCGGTACCCACCTTGGCATTGGCGGCCGTGCGTGAAAACGTGTCGCGGGCGGCAGCGGCCGACTTCTTCCAGCGCACATCCCCTTCGTACTCTCCCGCGATGGCAAACAGCATGGCCAGCATCGAGAAGTCGCGGCGGATGACGCGGTAGCCTTTTCCTTTGAAGTCGCTGGGGGTTGTGATGGCGCCATCGACCTTTAGTTTGATCGCCTTGATTTCATCTTCGATCGTTTGGGCCGAGATCACCGCCGACCAACCCGTTCCAGCAGCACCACCAGCGCTAGCGGCCGGCGTGTTGCCCCCTGTAGGTGCGCCGGTCGTGGCGGCTACGCTCTTGCCAAGGTCGGCCGGACGTTCGCCAACGAGTGCTTCTTTGAAGGCATCGGCAAAGAAGACGTCGGGCTCTGCAGCGAGCTTGGGAAGTTGCACGCGGCGAATCTTCTTGGGCCCTTTGGTTTGTGCCCAGACGGCCGAGTTGCCAACATACATCCCGAAGATGCAGGTCACCCCGAGGATTGCTACCAGCAGGGCGGTCAACTTTGCAAATCGCTTGCGAGACATTGCGTAAACCCTTCGCAGGGCACCTTGGAGAGCTATCGAAAAACGACTGACCAGATTATCTACGGAAACTTGTCATGCATTCTTCGTAGGGTGGGTCGAGCCGCAGGCAATGACTCTCCATGTTTGAACGGCCAAAGGGGATTGGTCGTCCTACACTTTTCGAGAAGTTCGCATGATCGTTTTGTTCAGGCCCAACTAGCCTTCGGCGCTGGTGGGTCATCGCGGCGTTGCCGCTCGACGCCACCCTACAAAGGCACGAAACGGAATCGCTGGGAGGCACTACTTCAGTATGGCTTTTTACGGGGGCTCATGCAATTGGCATTTTTCCTCTACAAAACGGCAGGGGTGGCACGTACCTGGAGACGCAGGCAAAGGTCGTGGCCTTAGAGGTTCCGCCAAAACTTCTTCAAGCCGCCGGCATTGGCGCTTTTCCCGGAACGATGGTTTTCGCCTGGAATTTGGAATAAAACTGACGGCCTTGTCTGGTGATCGACGAACGGGGAGTCTAACCTTGCCGTTTACCGGGTAGCACAGAAGCTTGGTGGCGGCTGGGCAAATGCGAGGGCGTTTGTAAGCCTTCAACGGCGAAGGTGGCCGGGCCGGCGAACCTAGGCCAACTTAGGGAACTCACAAGTTTAGTACTAGCAAAGTCTTCGACGAAACGAAACCGATTCAAAAACGGCTCGACCTTGGGCCTTGGCTGGAATTAGAGCAAAGCATGGAATGGACGGAAGCGCAAACCAAAATTGGCAAGCGGTTCAACCTTGCCATCGAAGAAAACAAGACGAAAGTAGTTCGCGAGCTAGTGCAGAAGCACTCCTGGCTCGTTCGGGATTACGAATGGAATAATCGTTCTACCTGGATGCGAACTGTAGGGCTCGTTGGTCATGTGGCGATGGCGGAAACGCTGTTGGACCTGGGTTTCAATATTGATGCCTTGAGTCTGCCAGAAAAATCTTCTGCCTTGTCTCTCGCTATTGCCTTTAAGCATTGGGATTTAGTTTGTTTTCTATTGGCAAAAGGGGCTAACCCTAACCTGGGGCGGGCGATGGTGTCGGCGATCAATTGCGAGGTTCCCGCCAAGCGTTTAGAACTGGTGATGTTGCTGGTAAAACATGGCGCCGACGTCAACCAGGTATATGACTTCATGGGTGACAAAGACACGGTATTCACAGTTCTAGATTGGACTGAAAAAAGTTCCGATGTCTACGCCTATCTGAAATCGGTGGGGGCCAAGCCCGCTTTCGAACTCAGAGGGAGTTCGAAAGATGTCGCAGCAACCGCTCCTGCCAAAAAAACGGCCGTCAAAAAGCGAGTTGGCGTTCCGACTGGGGAGCGGGAGGTGATCGACTATTTTCGTAAGGCCTTTGGGCCGGTCGATAAGAAAATTGTTAGCGAGGTGATTCCGACGGGGATTTCAGTAACGATCCATAGGATCAAGCCTTCCAAGGGGCGTCCGCACCTCACCTTATTTACAACCGGACTTTCGCAAGTCGCCATGCAGGTGCCTGCCGGCCAAGAGGAATATGCGCTGGCCGAGCTTTTCATTCAGCTACCCTACGACTGGAATGATGAGCAGCTTGGCAATCCAAAATGGAATTGGCCTTGGAAGTGGTTGCAAAAGGTGTCGCAGTATCCGCAGCAGAACCAGACTTGGCTGGGGGGGGCCGCTCACGATTGTGGCCAACGAAGAACCGCCCCGGCCGCTGGCCCCTCATACGAAGATGACGTCGCTGTTGCTTCTGGCCGAGAAGTCGTTCCAGCGAAAGGATGGCAAGGTGGTTCAGCTTTATCGGATGCTTCCACTATTCACAGAAGAGCGAGCGCTCGAACAGCGTGAAGGTGCCCTTGCTTTGATGCAGGCCCTTGACCGGAACAAGGTCCCCTTTGTTGTCGACATGGCCCGCAAGAGCATCGCCAAAAAGTAGGCCGCCATGTGCTGGGGCGGCACGTTTTTGATCCGGCTTGGCCGGAAGAAATCGGCCGCGGGGTGAGGTAGGATAGTGACAGTCATCGTTGGCAGTAGTTTGGCGGCGGGTTCTTATCATGTCCAAATCAATTCGCCGACTACGCAATGTAATTGTTGTTATGGTGATGTGCTGGACTGCCGTCGCCGTGTTTGCCGCGAGGCGTTTCTATGTAGATCTGCGGGATAGCAAGCGGGTTACGGCCAAGATTGATACGCTCCGCGCTACTAGCCTTCCCGTCGATAATGCAACGATGGATAAGTGGTATCGTGATCATACCGATCCGGACCACATGGAAGCGTGGCTAAAAGTTCTTGAGACCCTTAGCTCTCGAACTTTTCGTGCACAATCCCGAGGCGTAGAAGGGTTTGATCGCAATGCCCGGGGCAATGCACGAACGGCCCATCAATGGCCAGGAGAGGCTGCTGCTCGAAAGTTGCTCGCGGAGACGACAGAATTGCGAGAAGAAATCCGACGCCTTGCCCAAACGCGAGTGCCGGTCCGATTTCCGATTGAGTTTCAATCGACGCGTACCAACCGAGGGCATATCCAGCCGCTAAGACAGGCTTCTCGATTGATTGCGCTGGAACTTAGTGCGGCCATCGCGGACAAAAATTCTGCGCAGATCGTTGCTGCTGTGCAAACCTTGCTTGATCTGGCAGTGGTTCTTCGTCGAGAGTATTTCAACGTCCAACAACTTTCGAATATCGCGATTCGAGATTTGGCCTTTCATGCCTTAAAAGAGTCGCTGGAGCGCGACCTGCTCGCATCAAAAGAACTAGAACTTCTCTCGCAGAGTTTGCCGCAAGAGCCAGTGCCGTTTGATTATCTTCAAGAGATCGTCCAGGCTGAACGTGCGTTGCTGCTTCCCTTGTTCATAGAGCCGACAAGGCATTCTGAATCGAAGTTGAAAGAAGTTGTTTCTGGGGGAAAGCCCGTGACCGGTAAGGCCGCGCCTCAAGATGTGCTGCATTTTTTAGAGCAGATGGAAAAGTATGAATCCCTAGATGGCATTTCGATGACGGATGCGCTGGCACGGCAAAGTCGATTTGAACAGCAGATGATGAAAGACATCCTAGCGACTGGCAAGGTGAGCCTTCGCGAGTGGCAAATGACAAAACAAGTGTTTCCTGCTTGGGGCTCTGTCCTCACGACCTTGTGCCACGATCGCCAGCGATTGAACATGGTTTTGCACGGCATAGCGATTCGGCGTTATCAGGATCAGTTTGGCAAATTCCCCCAGGACTTGGCCGCACTGAAAGACATTGGATTTAACGCCGATGACTATTTGCCCGTCGGGGGCAAACCCATGGGATACAAAATCGATGGGACCGATGTGATTTTATGGTCCAATCGCCCCGCCGTAGGCGAGCAAACGTCCCCTCAGCCTCCCATCATCGGCCCAGCAGGCACCGGCGATTTCCGACAGGACCAACTGCTGTGGAAAATGGTCCCCTAATGTGGCCGCAGGGTGATGTTGGGATGCGTTGGCGGGAATTGGCAAGACGCCATTTACGTGCCTGCAAGCCGAGAGGTCGTTACAGCGAAAAGTTGGCAAGGTGGTTCCACTTTGTCGGATGCTTCCACGATTCACAGAAGAGCGAGCGCTCGAACTGTTTGAAGGCTTGCCAAACGGGGGTGCTGTGTTTTGACCTAAGAGGGGCCTGTCTCAAGGTCCTCATCCATTTTCCTTTTTGACGAAAAGAGGAAGGGGGTGCATTTTTTACATAAGGTGCCCTTTTGAGTGCTGTTGGCACAAATACACCGGGGGAATCCACAGTAAATAGACACTAACTCCTAATAGTCAGGCCGTCCTGCCGCCGCCAAATTTGATGGTACCAGTCGACCTACTTGTCTTGCGTACGTACCACCCGCAGAATACGTACTTTCCAGCATGTTCTCATGCTAAATCGATCGAGATTCTTGGATCATTCACTTTGACGAATGCCCCTCCCTTTCTCCAAGATGATCCACGTTAACGAAGAGGGAATGTAGATGGCGCTTTCAAGCGAGCAATTCCTGAATCAGATTGTCGCCAGCGGACTGCTGACTCAGGAAGAGGTTACGGCATTGTTAGGCACTTTGTCGCCTGAACGGCAACCCAAAGATGCCGAGCAGCTCAGCTCGCGAACTTGTTCGGCAGAAGAAGCTGACCAAGTATCAGGCCGAGCAGATTTATGCGGGCAAAGGCAAGACGCTGATTCTTGGCAACTATGTGGTGCTCGACAAGCTTGGCCAAGGCGGCATGGGAGTGGTGCTGAAGGCGGAGCACAAGCGGCTCAAGCGTCTGGTTGCTTTGAAGGTGATGTCTCCCAATCTGGTGAAGACACCGGATGCCTTGAAGCGGTTTCATCGTGAGGTCGAAGCGGCCGCCAAGTTACGTCATCCGAATGTCGTCGCAACGGACGACGCCGATGAAGCCAAGGGGACACACTTTCTGGTGATGGAGTATGTGCAAGGCAGTGACCTTTCGGAGCTCGTGAAAAAGAATGGTCCATTTACGGTGTCGCAGGCCGTGCAATGTATCCTGCAAGCGGCACGCGGACTGGAGTACGCCCACAAACAGTCTGTGGTCCATCGCGACATCAAGCCAGCCAATTTGTTGCTTGATATTTCGGGTACCGTAAAGATTCTCGATATGGGGCTGGCGCGAATCGAAGGGGATACGGGCAACCAGAGCGGACTGACCAGCACTGGCGCCGTGATGGGAACGGTGGATTATATGGCTCCCGAACAGGCTATGAGTACGAAGCATGCCGATGCGCAGTGATATTTACAGCTTGGGGATTTCCTTATGGTATTTACTCACCGGTAGATGTGCCTACGACGGAGATACATTGATGTCGAAACTACTGGCGCATCGCGATGCGCCCATTCCGTCGCTCGCTTCACTGGATCGTAAAATCCCGGCTGCGCTGGATAGCGTGTTTCGTAAGATGGTGGCGAAAAACGCCAGTGAGCGGTACCAGACGATGGCAGAGGTGATTCGCGACCTGGAGAGCTGTTCTGGCGGCTCCAGTTCGCCTTCCGAGGCAGGGGCGACAAGCGACCTGGAAAAGTTCAGCCAGTTTTCGCTTCATAGACAGCCCGCAGGTTCGCCATCTCCCATGACGGCAACGCAAACGATCTCGGCGCCAAGGGAGCAGACCAAGGCAAACACTCCGTTAGAAGCGACGTTGGTGGTCGCCAATGCTGCGATGGATACAAATCCGCAGACCGTCGCTTTGCTCCGCCCACAGGAGCGGTTGCCGACGGTTGGGCAATCGCCAGTTGCTGGTAAAACCACAGCGCCGCCATGGTATCGCAGTCCACTGGTGCTGCTTGCCGGAGGTGGTGCGGCAGCGCTGATCCTGTTGATGGTGGTGTTCCTGATGAAAACTCCGCATGGAACCTTGCGTGTGGAGATTCTCGATCCCAAAGTCGAGATGAAAGTAAAAGGTACCGAAATCACGTTTCACTCGACGGACATCGAAGCGGTTTCGCTAGTTACGGGCGAAAAGAAACTAATCGTTAACCGGGGAGATCTCTCCTTTGAAACGGAGACCTTTGCGCTAAAGAAGGGAGCAGAGACCCTCGTCAAAGTAGAGCTGATTGGTGACCAACTTGTAGTGAATAGCGACGGCAAAGTGATTGCCGAGAAACCGATCCCGCATCCACTCGCAAACAATGCACCGAAGGATATGACGAAGGAAACGATTCCTGTCGTGGCGACTCCGGTCGCAAGGCCTCCTGTGTCCAAGGATGGAATTCCGAATGCGGCGGTTGAACCGTTTGACACGGAACAGGCTCACGCCTATCAGGAAGCATGGGCGAAGTACCTTCAAGTGCCGGTTGAATTTACAAACTCGGTAGGGATGAAGTTCATACTTGTCCCACCGGGAGAGTTTACGATGGGTGCTTCTGAGGCGGAAACAGATCGGATCGATATTTCAAACGACGACGAGGAAATTCGAAAAATTGTGCGGCAAAAATTTGCTGAGTCTTCTCCACCACATCGGGTGAAAATCACGCGGCCGTTTTACATGCAGACACATGAAGTGAACAACGGTGTCTACCAGAAGCTGCTGGGAAAACTTCCTGAGGAAAACGACCCTGCGAGGCCCGAGATGCCAGTGATGGCAAACGTGTCCCTTAATGACGCCGTCTCGTTTTGCGATGCACTCAGCAAGCTGGAAGGTAAGACTCCTGCGTATCAACTGGTCCGTAATAAGCCAAAGCGGAATCTCGATGCGAATGGATATCGATTGCCAACCGAAGCCGAATGGGAATATGCTTGTCGAGCTGGCACGACGACCCTTTGGCATTTCAAAACGGAACCCATGGTTCCGAAAAATCTTTTGGCGCTGAAAGAGTATCAGACAATTTGGAGTAAGGAAAATACACGCCCCAACCCCTTCGGCATCTATGACCAATATGCATCAAGTAGCGAATGGTGTTTCGACCGTTTCCAGCCGTATTCCGATAAGACCGAAGTCGATCCATTCACTCCGCCCGATGAAGGTTACGCAGTCGTACGCGGGGGGAGTTTTTTTTCCAACGGCGGAGCAGACGCAGGAGACAACAACAGCTTCATTCGCATGGCCGGTATTGCAAGCCGATACACGGGCCTGGGGCGTGTCGTTCTCCCCCTTGAGATCAAGCAAGAGACCCCCAAGCCGTAACTGTCTCACTTGAGGCAACAACCTGTCGAATTGACCAGCCATTCAAAACGTTGACTTGTAGCGGCATCGTTAGGCGATGGGAGAATGAAGGGGCCACCGCGACCTAGTAAACCTGAGTTCTCTCACTCTTCTCGGAAGAAATCGGCCGCTGGGTGAGGTAGGATAGGCTCCTGGGACTTGGCAAGTCGTGGGGCAAGGGATTCGTACATGTCTACAACATTTCACCGCATGCTTATCGGCATTGTGGTTATGGTCGTCATTGGCTTTTTGCTGTGGGGAATATTCCTTACGGCGTTTGCCGCATGGTATGCCTATGCAGATCGCGGGCGTCCGGAGGTCACCGCAAAACTGGATGCGCTCCGGGCGTCGGGCGTGCCCGTGGATAATGAATCGCTGGATGCTTGGTATCGAGAGCGTACCGATCCGGCCGACGCCCGAGCTTGGCAGGTGGTCTTTGCCAAGCTTCAATCGCCAGAGTTCAAATCGCTTACCCTAGGAATTGAAGGATTTGATCCACGAGCCAAAGACACCAAGCGAACCGCCGACAAATGGCCCGCAGAGGATGCCAGTCGTAGGCTTCTGGCAGGAACTACTGAGCTGCGCAAGGAGATTCATCGCCTAGCCAGCAAACAGGTGGCGGTGCAATTTCCGATTCAGTTTGATTCCATTCGTACCCAACCAGATTATTTGCCGTTCATTCGAAACGCGTCGCGTTTGATTCAATTGGAGTCTGATGCAGCAATCCAAGATCAGAACTCACCCGAGATTGTCGCTTCCGCCAAAACGCAGATTGATCTGGCGATGGTTGTCAGCGGTGATGGTTCACTGATTGCACAATTGTATGCGAACGCCCTGCGAGGAACGGGGTTTAGGGCGCTGAAAGAAGCCTTAGAACGAGACTTGATCGATGCCGCCGATCTAGAAAGCTTAGCGACACAATTGTCGCAGCCTCAATTTTCAAGTACTCGATTTCGCGACGCAATACGATGCGAGAGAGCATCTGGCCTTCCCGCGTTTTTTGCCCCCGGCAAATACCTGAGCGACGGTGCCAGCGAGATACCAAAAAACTATCAGGCCGCGGCGCAAGACCTTTTGCACTATTTAGATTACATGGAGCGGCTAGAGACGCTTGAACAATTGCCCATGGCGGAGGCGATCGAGAAGGCGAAGCAAATCGAGTCCGATTTAAAAACCCGACGCGAGCAAGCTGGGATGTTGGGAACGCGTGAATGGATGCTGACGTGGCTGCTTGTGCCTACAACGGGTACGACCTTCTATTCCTTCTGCCGTGATCGCCAGGACTTTAACATGGTCATGCACGGCATTGCGATCCGTCGCTACCAAGACCAGTTGGGTGAATTTCCCCGCGATCTTTCGGCGCTGAATGACATTGGGTTTGATACCTTTGACTACATGCCGGTGGGCAAGCGTCCGATGGGCTATCGCCGTGACGGTGATGAAACCATCCTCTGGTCTACGCCTCCCTCGCTTGGATTGGAAACCACGCTTGAGCCTCTCACTCTCGAACCTAACGACCGGAATTATGACCTGATTCAGTCGATGATTTGGAAGTTTACTCCGTAGGCCAGGATTCATCCTGGCAAATTCTGCGGCTATGCCAGCAGGAAACAACAAGTTCGGCCATGGAAGGTCAATCGCTAGACGGGCGGCGCGATTTGTAGTCCTTCGCGAACGGAATGTAAAACAGCGGCGAACCACGAAAAAGCGCGAAAGACACGAAAAAGCAATGCAGAGGTTCTTGTTTCGCGGATAGATCAGAAACAAGGTCATGCATCGCCAAGCACGAAACGGCTCTCTCCCTATTTATGTCTTTCGAGCTTGCAACTTCCGCCTACTCGTCACAGACTTAATGGTTCACAGCGTCATAAGGCGAGATTGTCTTACAAGTTACAGCATCGGTTTGACGGCGGGGGCTTGTAATGTCCAAATCCAATCGTCGACTACGCAATGTGTTTGTTGTTGTGGCGATGTGCTGGACTGCCGTTGCTTGTTTTACCATGGGGCGGGTCTATGTGGATCTGCGAGACAGCCTACGAGTCACGGCTAAACTCGATTCGCTACGAACTGCGGGGGTACCAGTCGATTACCAAATGCTAGATGTGTGGTATCGCAAGCGTACCGACCCCACAAACACCGAGGCTTGGTTAAAAGTATTGGAAACGTTGAACTCTCCCCAGTTCAAGGAACAATCTCAAGAAGTTGAGCGGTTTAGCGCAAAGTACACCTCTTCCAGTCGAACGCATGATCAGTGGCCCGGCGAAGCTTCAGTTCGAGACTTGCTCGCCCAAACAACGGAACTACGCGAGGAAATTCGACGTCTCTCAGAAGCACGCACCCCGGTCCAGTTTCCGACTCGGTTCACATCGATTTGGGCGGACTTAGAGCAATTGGGCTCGCTTCGGCGGGCCGCTAGGCTAATCGCCTTAGAGCTTGAGGCCGCAATCGTGGATCAAAATTCGGCTCAAATCGCTGCGTCTGCACAAACCCTTTTCAATCTATCCACGGTGTTTTGCGGGGAGGCGTTTATTATTCAGCGTTTTGTCGCTATTGCTGTTCGAGATTTGGCCTTTGAGGGCCTGAAAGAAGCGCTAGAACGGAATTTGCTGGATGCTGCAGAATTAGAGATGCTGGCACAAGGTATGTCGCAGGAGTCACCACCGTTTAAAAACTTTTCCGACTGTGTCCATGGTGAACTTGGACTTGCACTTCCCCAATTTTTTATGCCGCTAGATATCTCGAAAAAGAATCCCCTAACGGGAACAAGGATGATGTATTTAGCAGCGTCTCAAGATACGCTTCGTTACGTCGAGTACATGGAAAAGTACCATGGCATTGATGGTAGCTCGATGGCAGACGCGCTGGAAAAACAAGAGACGTATGAATACCAATTAAAGAAGGAGATGCGGGCTGCCGGAGGATTGGGAATGCGAGAATGGTACGTTACAAGCGTTCTGCTTCCGAGTTGGCGGGAAGTTGTTGTAGCGATTTGCCGAGATTGTCAGTATAGGCACATGGTTTTGCATGGTGTTGCGATACGTCGCTATCAAAAGCAGTTTGGCGAATTCCCAAAGAACCTTGCCGCGCTAAAAAACGTTGGGTTTGATACCTACGAATTTCTGCCCGTTGGTGACAAGCCGATGGGGTATAAGCTAGAAGGAGACAACGTAGTACTCTGGTCGACTTCGCCAGCAAATGGAATGGAAACGATGGAGCAGCCCCCGGCTATCGACACTTTTCGTTCGCGAGATTTTGTCCAAGAGTACCTGATTTGGAAGATGGTGCCGTGACGTGCGTTGGTAAAACAGCAACGGACCGGCAAAAGGGCAACGTTCGTGCTTGTTTCTTCCGCCTTCGTGGCAACGATCTATTGGGCCATGAAAGGTCAATCGCTAGACGGGCGGCGCGATAAAAGAGGGAGCGCCGAGGGCGCTGTCCGGATTTATCCGGACAGTTGTTACAAGGGAGTGCCCGAACGCATGCCGATTAATCAAGCTGGGCGGGGCTGAGGCCGACGTTGACGATGCTGCAAGCTTGAATCACGTTCAGCCCAAGCTTTTCGGCGGCCGCGACTACTTCGTCGCTTTCACTGCCGGGGTTCAGCCAAAGCTCGTTACAGCCACGGGCAGCGATCTCTGGCAAAACGTTCAGCAGAATCTTGGGAGGCAGATAAACGCTCACGCGATCTAACTGTCCGGCAGGAATTTCCGCGAGCGACGAATAGACTTCAAGACCCTCGATCTGCCCCCCTTTGGGATTGATCGGATAAACCGTGAAGCCTTTTTGCAAATGGGCTCGGACCGATTTATTGCCGTACTTCGAGCGATCGGAACTGGCTCCTAGGATGGCGACGGTAGGCATGGCACAGGCTCTCTGCAAAGGAAATGGCGGACGGACTTTAGGTGAGATTATTCTGCCTGGCATTTTAGTGGATCAGACTGGTTTTCCCTAGCGGCAATCGTCGTTTTGCAGGGGCGTTAAGCAAAAATGCGTTTGTTAGGCCCTGCTGGCCGGAAGGGGTGGGTGTCTATAATGGAACTAGCCTTCAAGCTCGGTGGGTTTGTTGCTTGGGGCTGGCTCCTTTTGATGGAATAGGTCCGGCGCTGATGGCGCTGCATGCTCATGTCGATTGCTGATACTTTGCCGCTAGACCCTTATCGCCTGCGGGCCGACTTTCCGATCCTTTCGCGAGAAGTGCATGAAGGTCGGCAGCTTGTCTATTTGGATAATGGCGCAACAACCCAACATCCGCGCAGCGTAATCGATGCGCTCGTGGGAGTTTACGAAAAGCATTATGCGAACGTCCATCGTGGCATCCATACGCTGAGCGAAGAGAGCACCAGCCTGTATGAAGCGGCCCGCGAGGCGATTCAAAAGTTTATCCATGCGGCCAAGCTGGAAGAGATCGTCTTTACAAGTGGAACGACGGCCGGCGTGAACCTGGTTGCCCGAAGCTGGGGCGATGCGAACGTTCGCGCCGGGGATGAGATCTTACTGACGCTGATGGAGCACCATTCCAACATCGTTCCGTGGCAACAATTGGCCGAGCGAACCGGTTGCACGATTCGATTTGTTCCGCTGACGACAGACTTGCAGCTGGACCTTGAGGCCTTTGAAAAATTGCTCTCGCCTAAGACCAAGCTGGTCGCCTTCACCGCGTGCAGCAATGTGTTGGGGGCTTATAACCCGGTTGAAAAGATGAATCGCTTGGCCCATGCGGCCGGAGCGCTAGTGCTGGTAGATGCGGCGCAGGCAGTGCCTCATGCCGAGCTGGACGTACAGAAGTGGGACGCCGATTTTGTCGTCTTCAGTGGGCACAAGATGCTAGGGCCTTCCGGCGTGGGAGTGTTGTATGGCAAAGAAGCACTGCTTGAGGCCATGCCGCCCTTCTTGGGAGGTGGCAGCATGATTCGTAGCGTCACGCTCAGGGGTTATGAAAACGCGATGCTTCCTGCGAAGTTTGAAGCAGGGACTCCGCCGATTGCGCCGGCCCTGGGAATGACAGCCGCGATTGAATACCTAACCGGTGTTGGCCTGGAGAACATTCATCGGCATGAGGCACTGCTTGCCGAGCGCGATTCCGCTGCTAAAGAATGTGCCTGGGCTAACGCTGTTTACACCTCCGAGCGAAGCGGGGCATAGTGGGATTTTGTCGTTCGTGATTGAAGGGCTGTCGTCACGTGACATTGCCGAGTATTTGGACATGCGAGGGATTGCGATCCGCGCAGGGCATCACTGCGCGATGCCGTTACATGAACGGCTTGGCGTTTCTACGACGTGTCGCGCGAGCTTCTACTTGTACAACACGCCCGAAGAGGTCGATCAATTAGCCGCAGCGCTGGTGAGTGCACAGCGGATCTTGTCGAAGCGGCGACGATAAAATGTTCGCCGCGAGGAACGCTATTCTCTGATGATCACTTGCGCTGGTGGCGCAGCGGGGCGATTGACGATCGGCATAGCGACGTCCGAAGGGCTGGTGGCCGCTTGGTCGGAAGCCTCGGTCGTATGGCCGGCTTGCAGGACTTTGCCTTCATCGCCCACGCTGGGCTTTTGAGGCTCAAATGTTTCAGGAGCGCGGATCGCGCGGAAGTCGATCGCGCTGGAATAGGCGACGAGCGGATCAAGCGGATCTTTGTTCTTGGCCATTAGCCGCTGCGATGTGCCCAGCAGGTATCGCCGGCGTGCGCCACCGTTTTTGGTGTAGATATCGCCGCGCTGGAATGGCCCCATGCCAAATAGCCAAGACTCGCGGGACTTGCTGTTGCCGCTGGTGATGCCAGATTGCCAAACGCGTTCCATCGTCTCACGTTCATAGGCAAAGGCCGCCAATTTTGCAGCGCCCCATTGGTGGTTCTTTCTTCCCAGGGAGAATTCAGGAGCGGCAGCCGTTGTGATCGGCACGCCGGTCATCACTTGCGAGGCGGCAGAAAACGCGGCGATACCAGGAACGCCGTAGGTGGATTCTGCACCGTCGGCGCCGAGGGCACCTAGGCGTGCTTCCAAGATGAACTCGGCATCTTCGGGCTTTTCCCGCAAACGCAAGTTGTAAGCGATCATCTGCTGACGCATCGAGCTGATAACGTACTCGACGTTGACATTCGATGGCGACTTTACCGAAGCAATGTATTTGGTGTCGAAGTAGACGTCGCGATCGGTAAGCGGACTAAAATCCATCCGGGCAATCGCTTGGTCGACGGCGTCGGTCACCAGAAGTTGTTCCGAAGCGAGGCGGAACTTTTGCACGCCGCAGCCACTAGCAAATGCCATGAGGCATAGCCATCCACCCAGCCCCAAAAGAACCCGCAGCCGGCTTGAAGCGAGGCGCAGATTCTGGAGAGAGGATTTCACGAGATGGAGGTGCGAAGGAAACATGGCGTGGAAAAGGAAGTGCTTCTGGTGGAGGGACGGTTTAACGCATTTGATTCCAAATCTGCATGCCGATCAGTGCCAGAGCGGATGCAACGGGTGCTTGCCACTCGCGATGCTTGGCCCATTGCGACCAAGAGAAACCTTCTGCCGATGGCAAAGCAAAGCGACAAGGAATGAAACGAGGCGTGGTCTTGATGTAGTCTTCCCACTCTTTTTCAAACATGGAGGACAGCCAAACTTCTTCTTGGCGAACCTTCAGCCAGTACATGAAAGCGAGCGGACCCAAGATGACCCAGATGGTGTGGGCTTCTTGCATTAAGGCACAAAAGCCAAACATCATCAGGAAGGAACCGACATAAAGCGGATTGCGAACGAGTGCGTAAGGACCCGAACGCGTAACGGTCTTTAGTTTGTGCAGCGTGCCAGCAGCCCAACTGCGAATTGTCACACCCAGCACGACCAAAACTTCCCCCAGTACGACAAGCGGATCGGAAAAGTTCAGCAGGTTTCGTGGCTTCACCTTGAACACAAACAGATCGAGCAGCACCAACGTGGTGAACAAGACCAAGCTGATGGCGATGCGGCGCTTCGTTAAGAAGTAGCCGATCCAGCTGAGCCAGGTTCCATCGTTGGTATACAGGTTGATCGGGGTGGCTGGTGTTGATCCAGAAACTTGTGAGGCCATCGCAGGGTCTTTCATATAAATGCTCAGCTACAACAGCTGACTTGGAAGGCGGGGCAGCTTGGCAAGCGCCGACCGACCTTCATCAGGAGGACTTATAGGGTTTGTGGAAAAAATGGGCAATCGCAGTCCTGCGCCAAACGATTTTTGGCCGTATTCCGACCCTCTGCGGGAATGCGTTCGCACACGACGGCCAGGGGAAGAATGGCCCAGAAGTCGCCTTGGTCGGTCAGAGTTCGGCCGGCGGACGGCCAGGGCCCTAAAAGAGGCTTCCAGGAGGTGAAAATAGCGGTGGGATCGTCCGGTAAGGTGTGGTAAACTCATGCCACTCTTCCCAGATACCCAAGAGTGAAATCAGACTGCTGCTTTTTCCCGGACTGCGCATTCACCCCAGACTTCCTCAAAAGCCGGCCGTATTTCGTACCCTGAAGACTTCGCTATGTCTCCCACCATCTTTCACAAGTTCTTGGCCGAGTTGCTGGGGACCTTTTTATTGGTTCTGTTTGGCTGCGGCGCGGTGCATGCCTCGGTGTTGGCGTCGGCTCCGCTGGGAAGTTGGCAGATTGGAATTGTGTGGGGCGTGGCGATCATGGCGATCGCGACGGTTTGCGGCGGGATCAGCGGCGCGCACTTGAACCCGGCGGTTACGCTGAGCGATGGCGCTATGGGGGCGGTTTCGCGGCAGCCACTTGCTGCCTTACATCTTTGCCCAATTCATCGGCGCATTCATGGCGGCGGTTACGTTGCACATGCTCTATGGCGGGTTGCTGCTGAAAAAGGATGCCGACCTGAACACGATGCGTGGTCAGCCGGGAAGCATTGTGACGGCCTCTTGTTATGGCCAGTACTTTCCTAGCCCCAGCACTTGGACACCAGGGGGAACGGCCAACGTTGTCAACTCGATGGGACAGCCGATTCGGATTGAGGTTGTTTCACAGCCGGTGGCCTTTTTGGCAGAGCTGCTTGGAACGGCGATCTTGGTGCTGGTGATCTTTGCGGTGACTGATCGAAAGAACCAGCATGCTCCGCCGAGCTGGATGGGGGCGGCCTATATCGGGCTAACGCTGGCGGCGCTAATCACTTTCCTTTCGCCGTTGACGCAGGCGGGCTTTAATCCGGCGCGGGACTTTTCGCCGCGATTGTTTGCCTACTTTGCGGGCTGGCGTGAAGTGGCGATGCCGGGCCCGAACGGAATTGGCTATATCACGGTCTATGTGATGGCCCCATTTTTGGGCGCGATTGTCGGGGGCGGGTTCTATGAGGCGATTTTTCGTCCCCTGTTAAGCGTGAAGCCCCGCGACATCGATCTTGATATGATCTTGCGCGATGGTCCCCGCGATGATGAGGATGAATAGGGCTGTTAACTTTTGGCGAGGCATCTGTTGTGGTGAGCCTTGCCTGTTGCTGCGCTGGTTGCTTGTGACGTTCTTTCTTTTGTGCTTGGGAATTTGCCCGCATGTATGACCTTCTGGTGTTTGATCTGGATGGGACGCTGAGCGATCCGCTGGAAGGAATTGGAAGGTCGATCAACTTTGCGCTGGAGCATTTTGGATATGCCACACACGAGCTAAGTTCGCTGGGGCGATTTGTAGGTCCGCCACTACTAGAATCGTTTCGCGAATTGACCGGCGGTAGCGATGAGCAGGTGCAAAGGCTTGTCGAAAAGTATCGAGAGCGATATGCCGAAGTGGGCTACGCAGAAAATGTTTTGTACCCAGGGGTGAAAGAGGCCCTGACGGCCCTGGGCAACAGCAATGTGCCAATGGGCGTATGCACCGCGAAGCGAACGGACTTTGCCGAACAGATTTTGGAGATGTTCGAGATACGCCACCACTTTCGTTTTGTAGATGGTGGCGAGTCGGGAACGCCGAAATGGCAACAGATGGCGGGATTGCGAGCGAGTGGCAAAGTGAGCCCTGCTTCGCTAATGATTGGGGATCGTGCGTTTGACATGGTCGCGGCCCATCGCAGCGGGCTAACGGCGGCGGGGGTGCTGTGGGGCTATGGCTCGCCGGCGGAGTTGGCTCAGGAATCGCCGAAGTACATTCTGAATTCGCCCGGCGATTTATTGCGCTGGGCGTGAGTACTTCTGGTCTGTTGGCCGCTTAAACGGCGTCAAAACCGCGAAATGCCCGGGGAATGGCCGTGTTATTGCAGCGGCGAACGGCCCTGCGGGCTGGCTGGCACGGCCGGCGATGCGAAAAAATGAGCAGCGGACTGGCGATTTATTGTCACGTCATTTTTTCGCCTTTGGTCTGGAAACCGGGATTTTGATTCGCCAAAATGGGGACGTCTTTTTTCTTTACTATTCTGTTCGCTGCGTATTCGAAGGCGTGAAATCATGAAACCTCAAGCAAGATCATGGCACTGGGTGATCGCCGCCGGGCTGGTGGCAATCTGCATGTTCGTTGTGCAACTCGGTTCGGCCACGGGGGCCGACAAGCTGCCCAAGTTCAAAAAAGGGGACAAGCTTGAAGTCGAGTTTTTGGGGAAGTGGATTCCTGCAGAGTTTGTCGAATACTTTCCAACGGGTTGGTTGACGGTGAAGCATGCCAACAATGTCAGTGGTGCACCGCCGATCCAACGGACCATTCCACCTGATAATTGTCGCGTTAGCAAAACGGCCAAACCAGCCGGTGGAAAATCGAGTTCGTCTAGCGCAAGCAGTTCGGAGCAAAAGGAGCGAACCTGGACCGACGTGACAGGCAAGCACAAGGTGGTAGCCAAGTTTAGCGCGGTCGCCGATGGCAAAGTGGTGTTGATCAAGGCCGACGGTAAAGAGGTGAAGATTCCACTGGATAAGCTTTCGGAAGCCGATCGTAAAATGGCGGACGAACTGGCCAAGGGGGGCGGTGACGACAATCCGTTTGAGTCGGCCGAAGAAGAGTCGATGCCCGAGAAAGAAGAAGTTACGAAGAAGAACCCCACCGATGGTGAGGACCCCGAAGGGATCACGCTGAAGACGCCTGATTGGACCGAAGGGGGCGCAATCACCGTTTTGGAAGGGACGCCCGAAATTCTGAAAGAAGATCCACAGCCTGCTGCCATGGGAACGTTGGCGAAGAAGGGGGCGGTACTTGCTGGTGGAAATCCCTCGGACGTTTTTGAAAATGCGAAGGGGGTCTTTTTTGATCCGGCAACTTCTCGCTGTGTGATTGCCTACGTCGCGGAACGTCCTGGCCAATCGAAGACGATCGAGCTAGAAACGGTTGATCTGGTTGCGGGGAAGTCGCTGGGTAAGACGGCACTAAAAGGAAATGGAACGCCACGTTCGCTATCGCCATCGGGCAAGATGCTGATTTGTCGTTCGGATGCGTTGCATTCGGGAACGAAGGCTCGCGTCGATGTTTGGAGCTTGGATGGTTCGGAAGCGAAGAGTGTGATGAGCTTTAAGCCGCACGGCGATAAAGACGTTCATCAACGCGACGTGAAAACGACGGCGTTCATTAACGACAAGATGTTTTATACGGTCGATCATCAAGGGCAGCTTACAACGTGGGATTTGGCCGGCGTAAAGGCGCTCTATTCGTTTGGTTTGGCCGGGTCTGGCGCTGATTCTGCTCCTGTGGCGGTTAGCGGAACAGGCAAGTACATGGCACTACTGACCAAGTCGGGCGTGTGTGTGGTTGATCCTGCGAATGGCACCATCTTGGCCAAGTACGAATGCCCGACGATCTTTGATGCACGGCTTTCGTTTAGCCCCGATGGCAAGTTCTTGGCGGTAGCAGCTGCTTATCAGCTGTTGGTGTGGGACATCACCACGGGCGTGCAAGTGCACGACATTTTTGTTCCTTCGGGCGTGGCCTCGAATCTTTTGACGTCACCCGATGCTGCCATTGAATGGGTGGCCAACGGTTATGTCTTGCTGGGAGGCCGTTCGCTGGTGGACCTTAACAAGAAGATCTTGCTGTGGGATTATGCCCACACGGCCGAGGCGTTTGGCGCCTTTGGTGGTTATCACTGGTATGTTCAAAAGAGTGATGATCGCAGCAAGCGAGGGTTGTTCCACGTTACGCTGCCGCATGGTGGCGCATCGCAAGCGGCCGAGAAGCTTGATCCCGAAACGATGATGGTGATTAAGCCCGGCACGGAAATTGCGCTGAACATCAGTGCGGCCATGCCCGATGCGGATCGTCAAAAGGTGTTCAATGGGATGACGCAGCGCTTGACGGAAATGGGCATGCGTGTTGTTCCTCAAGCGAAGATCACGATTGACGCGTTTTCTCAGCCGGGGACGCCGCGGCAAGTGAGCTATCGTTCGATCGGTGGTTTTGGCCGTAATCCCTTTGGCGGTGGCGATGGCACGTTTACGGCCACGCCTGTCACGATGACGTTTGGGATTCGTGAAGGTGACACCGTTTTGTGGAAGACCAGCGTGACCCGCGATGTGCCGTTTGTGCTGCATACGGACAACAACAAGACGATGCAACAAGCGGCCGATGAATCGGTACGGCCAACGCCTGAGTTCTACTTGGGCCAGCCGTTGCCTAAATTCATGGCCCGTCCCGGCAAGGCGAACGGTGCGTTTGGCAGCAGCAAGCTAACCAGCTCGGGCGTGGAACTGAGCGGGCCAGCGTTGTAGTTGACTGACGCGGATTGTTGAAACGCGAATGTAAGAGAGCTCCCTTGGCCAATTGGCAGGGGAGCTTTTTTTGTGCGCGCTTCACGGAGAGTGGTCAGGGCTAGGCATTTGCGAGCGGTGGTTTTTTCGCAGCGAACAGGAGACCTCTGATGGCCTGCGGCCTCACTGGTTCAAGAACCGGTGCTACTCGATGAATAAAGAAGCGGCGACACGATTAGAAAAGTCAATTAGCGATGGCGTAGAATTTTCTTCGCGGCAGTATGCAGCTTTCAGGGGTCCGTGGGGATTTGCGGGATAGCTGATGTTAAGGCTTGTCGAATCAGGAGTTAGGTTCGATAGTCTAGAAATCGGATCGAGAATTCTCGGTTGAAAAAAACAGCGAGCGCTTGAAGTCGCGAGGGGCGCTGTTAGCATTTTACTAAGGCTTGCGTATCACTACGGGCCGGTTGCGGAACTTGTTTCCGAAGGGAAAATCTGCAACTGAGTCACCCATGCATTCTTTGGCAGCGTGGGGAAAACGAACGACGTAGGAACGACAAGTGAGCATGCGAGGGACTGCTGGTGTCTTGTAGCACCGCGGCCTAAGCATCAGAACGCTCAAGCTAGTTTTCGCGAAAGCACAGACTGGCCTGGCACAAAAGAAGGACGCCATGAATCTGTTGTTCGGCATTATGCCAACGGCAATGGGGCGCACACAAACCAAGTTGCAAGTGGCAACTCTGGCTCGCTGATTCTTGCTTTTGAGCGTAGGGACGAAGCCACGCTGGCTATCGCTCCGCCGCGGTGAAACCTGCCTACACGGTGTTTGGCCGTGCTGCACTTCTACACCCGGTCACTCTCGCTGGAGAAGGAAATATGTACGTAGTTAACCATTGGTACAAGTTTGTCATGGTCGTGGTCTTGGTAGCTGGCTATTCGATTGGCACCTCTCTTTATCGAGAGGAGCTATCGAGCCGTAAGACGGAAGAATCGCTTGCGCAACTGCGCGAAGAGAATGAGGCGGCTTCGCATGAAGTTCGCCGGGAGCATTTTGTGGAGAACAATTTGTACGCGTTAGGCTGGGGTGTTGTGGGGCTACTTGTGTTTTTGACCTTTGTTGGTGATGTGCGGCGAGGATTGTCTGCACGATCGAGCGTGGCAACGATCTTGATGCTGGCGATGCTTGGTTTAACGGGCTGTTATCGTCCGTTTGAGCCGGTACAGCTGGAGGTGATCAATCCGAATGAAGAAGCTTTTTTGCTGCCCTACTTAGGTGACACGAAAAAGCAGACCTCTTCGGATAATGAAGAGTATCTGAAGGCGAGTCTGGTCTATACCAAGCAAGTAAAGATTCCTCAGCAGTGGGTTCCACGGGGGTTTGAAACGTTTGGTGCTAACGGTGTTTGGCAGCCGGCCGCTGTTCTGGTGAAGGTGGATAAATCGCCTGTCACTCGTGAGTGGACGGCTGATCCGAGCAGTGGAACGAGCAACAAGAACGAAGCGATTTGGGTGATGACGAGTGATCAGGTCGAGTTCTCAACGGGTTGGACGATTACGGCCCGAATCGCAACGCGGGATGATGCCGTCAAGTTTTTGCACAACTATCCTAACGGTTCGCTCAAGGAGGTGATGGACTCGGAAGTGCGGTCGAAGATTCAGGCGGATTTTGGTTTAGAAGTGACCGACCTGCCGATGGACACGCTGCGTAAGGCGGCTACTCCACACATCACGAATGTGACGAAGAATGTCGAGTCGTTTTTTAAAGAACGTGGAATCACGATTACGAACCTGGGTATCAGCGGTGGTTTTATCTATAAGGACAAGACCATTCTGGAAACGATGGTGAAGGTGTTCAATGCTGAGCAGGAGAAGTCGGTTGCTGCTGCCGAAAGCGCTGCTCAAGAGGAGCGTAATAAGAAAGTGATTTTGGAAGCGACTGGTAAGGCCGATGCTTTGCTGAAGACCAAAGAGGCCGAGGCCGAAGGTATCAAGCTGGTGGCCGACGCCAAGATCTACGAACTGGAAAAGTCGACAGAGAACTGGGAGTCGTACCTGGCTTTGAAGCAGGTTGAACTGCAAAAGGAATTGCTGACCAAATGGGATGGCGCTTATCCACGCTATTTCATGGGAGGCAGCAATGCCGGTAGCACGCCGAACTTTTTGCTACAGCTTCCTTCGCTGGACATGCCTGCAAAAACAGAGGTTAAGCCAGTCGTGAAATAGCTAGTAGACCATCTGCGTTAATTTGTCGTGGTCTTCTTAGAGCAACGCGGCTCGTTAGGCACGGGGATGACCGGGCGCTTACGCTTCCGGCTCTGAAAATGCATGACATTTAAATGCAGTGGTGGCACTCGAGGTTGACGACGAATCCATGAATCCCTGGTAGGTGAGGCGACTCGCGTGCCAGGGATTTTTTGTAGAGGCAGGGGCTGTTAGGGTTTCGGCCGAAGGCCTGACTGGCGGGAGGAAAGGCGAATGGAGGATTGGTGCCCGTAGCGGCGTTTTAGAGGTGGTTCGCGGTGTCGATTTTTCCCTTAGGGCGAGCTGGAAGAGTGCCCGTGAACGGAGAAGACTGGCGGAAGGGATAATTTGCTTGACTTGGGGTGGAAGGTATTCTAATAATAGAACGTATTCTACCCATGGAAATAATCATGCCCGCCACACCTCCCTCCAAACGCGTTTCTTCAGCGACGGCCTCTGCGGTAAATGCCGTGGAAATGGCTGCGGATGCCAGCCAGGCACCTGCGGTGGATCGCGCGCTCGACATTCTGGAACACTTGGCCGGTTTGCCCAAAGGGGCAACGCTTAGTGAACTGAGCGAGACGCTTTCTTTGCCCAAGAATGCGATCTTTCGGATTACCAAGTCGCTGGCCGACCGGGGATACATCACCCGGGAGGAATCGACGCTGCGATTCTTTTTGACGGGAAAGCTGTTGGCCCTGGCGCAGCCACGAAGTGGTGACAAGACGCTTTCGGAACTGGCGATTCCGACGATGCGGCAACTGCGCGATGAATGTCGCGAGACGGTGCAGCTGGGGATTCGGAGCGGGCAAGGGGGCGTTGTCCTTGAGAAGCTGGAAGGGCTATTTCCTTTGCGGATCTCGGTCGATGTGGGACTGCGATTCAAGCTGCATAACAATGCACCGGGGAAAGTGCTGCTGGCGCATGTTTCGGCCGAGCAGCGCGACGAGCTTCTGGGGAAAGAGCCGCTAGAGGCATCAACCGAACGTACGATCACCGATCGGGCCGAGCTGGGGCGTGAGTGCGAGCGGATTTTACGAATGGGCTATTCGACGGATTACGCCGAAGCGGATGATGGAATTCACTGTGTGGCGGCGCCGATCTTGGATCGGCATCAAGAGCTGGCGGGGGTGCTGTGGATTTCGGGGCCGGCGAGACGGCTGACGAAAGAGCAGTTTGCCTTACGTGGGCGGCAGGTCAAAGCGGCTGCGGCCGAAATCTCCCAGCGGATGCGAGGGTAAACGGCGATGAAGATCCTCTCCTTAATACGATGTGCCTTGGGGTTGCTGGCGGTTGCCGGTGCACCACTTTCGGTTTCTGCAAATGAGCTTCCTGCGCCTGCGGGGCAAGCGGTGGACTTTGCCAAAGAGGTTCAGCCGATCTTGGTGAAGAACTGCTTTGCCTGCCATGGTCCGGAGAAGCAGCGCAGCAGCTTTCGGCTGGATCAAAAGGCCAAGGCGCTGGCTGGTGGTGATCTGGGGCAAGCGATTGTGCCGGGCAAAAGTGCCGATAGCCCGCTGGTGCGGATGGTGGCGGGGCTGGAAGAAGGATTGCGGATGCCGCCCGAAGGGGCGATGCTTTCTGCGGCAGAAATCGGCGTTTTGCGGCGCTGGATTGATGATGGTGCGAACTGGCCCGACACGCTCGGCGGAGAGGCGGCGGGGAATCCGGCCGACTGGTGGTCGCTGCGTCCAATAACGGCGGTTTCCGTGCCAACGCTTTCGCCCGAGCAAGCAAAATGGGCACGCACGCCGATCGATGCGTTTATTTTGGATCGCCTGAAGCAGGAAGGGCTAACGCCTACTGTCGAAGCGGATCGTCGCACGCTGATTCGGCGGTTGTCGTTTGACTTGCATGGCTTGCCACCAACGCCGGAAGAGACGCAGGCGTTTGTGAATGACCCATCGCCACAAGCGTATGAAAAGTTGGTGGATCGTTTGCTGGATGATCCACGCTATGGAGAGCGCTGGGCGCGGCACTGGTTGGATGTGGCGCACTACGCAGACTCCCATGGGCAAGATCAAGATCGACCACGGCCCAATAGTTGGCCGTACCGAGATTATTTGATCAAGGCGTTTAACAGCAATAAGCCGTACGCGCGGTTCCTTTCCGAGCAAGTGGCTGGCGATGTGCTGTTTCCTACGGAACCTGAAGCGATTGTGGCGACCGGCTTTTTGGCGGCAGGCCCCTGGGATGAAAGCACGCTGCGCGACATTCGTGAGGACTCGATTGACCGCCTTGCAGGACAGAACTTGGATCGGGACGACATGGTCACATCGACGATGTCTACGTTTGCTGGAATGACGGTGGGATGTGCGCGCTGTCACGACCATAAGTTTGATCCGATCACGCAGGAGGATTACTATTCGCTGCAAGCGGTGTTTGCAGGGATTGATAAGGCCGAGCGGGCCTTTGATGCGGACCCCAAGCTCGCGCAGCAGCGGAAGGCCTTGAAAGCGGAGTTAGACAGGCTGACAAGCTTGAAGGACAAAGTAGAGCCCCGTTTGCTGGCGGCAGATGTGCAAGCGGAAGTGGCCAAGATTGAACTTGCGCAGCAAGCGATTGCAAGTCGCTGGAAGACGCTGGTTCCGCGGAGCTGGAAGTCGCAGGATGGAGCCGTACTGAAAGCGCTGCTGGATTACTCGATCTTGGCGATGGGAATGCGGCCTGAGAAAGATACCTATGAAGTGCTGGCGCCGGTTGAAATGCCCAAGGTGACGGCGCTGCGGCTGGAAGTTTTGGCGGATGAAACATTGCCGATGAAGGGACCGGGACGTTGTGACAACGGCAACTTGCACCTGTCAGAAATTCAGGTGACGGTGATTAGTGCGAACAATCCGGCCGAGAATCGCAATGTCAAACTGACGAAAGCGGTGGCGGACTTTGATCAGGCGGGCTGGGGAATTGCGCGGTCGCTGGACGGTGATCCTGCAACGGCTTGGGGCATTCATCCGCAGGTGGGACAGTCGCACCAAGCGGTGTTTCAGCTGGAGCAGCCGTTGACGCTGGCGGCAGGTGAAACGCTGAAAGTGGTTTTGCAACAATTACATGGCGGCGGGCACTTGATTGGTCGGTTTCGGCTTTCCGTGACCGATGCTGCGGATGCATTGGCTCCGACCGTGGCAGGCGCACCGGCGGCGATGCAGGATCTATTCGCGATACCTGTAGCGCAGCGGGGAGACGTGCATAAGGCCGAGCTGGGGCGATTGGTTCTGGAACAAAAAGCAAAGGGAGAGCTGGCGGCGTTGCCACCAGAGCAGAAGGTGTACTGTGGAACAAACCAGTTCACTGCGGATGGAAGCTTTCGTCCGGTTGCGATGCCACGCAAGGTGCAGGTGCTAACGCGCGGGGACATCAACAAGCCCAAGGGGGTGGCACTGCCTGGTGCGCTGCAGGTGATTTCCACGTTGCCTTCACGGTTTGCCACGGATGAAAGTATGCCGGACGGCCCACGGCGTGCGGCGCTTGCTAAGTGGCTAACCGACCCGAACAATCCGTTGACTTGGCGAGTGATTGTGAATCGTGTCTGGCATTACCACTTTGGTAAGGGAATTGTCGAAACGCCCAATGACATGGGAAAAATGGGAGGCAAGCCTTCGCACCCCGAGCTATTGGAATGGCTGGCGAACGAGTTTCGCCGCGATGGGGGTTCACTGAAGGATTTGCATCGGCTGATTGTGTGCAGCAGCGTCTATCGGCAGGCTTGTAATGGTAATGTGAAGGCAGAAGCGGTGGATTCCAACAATCGGCTGCTATGGCGAATGAATCGTGGCAAGCTGGATGCAGAGTCGCTGCGTGATGCGGTTCTTTTGGTGAGCGGGCGACTCGATCCGACGATGTATGGTCCGCCGGTCATGCACTTCCTGATGAAGCCGGCAATCCATGTGACTCCTGGTGCGGATTACGAGCAGTTTGATGTGGATAGTGCCGCAGCAAGGCGGCGCAGCGTTTATCGGTTTGTGTTTCGGACACAGCCGGACCCGCTTTTGGAAGTGCTCGATTGCCCGGATGCTTCGCAGGCAGCGCCCGTGCGAACGACGTCGTTCAGCGGCCTGCAAGCGCTGACCCTGTGGAACAATAAGTTCATGCTGCGAAATGCAGAGCACCTGGCAGAGCTGGGTGTTAGTCGTTCGCCCGATTTGGCAACGCAAGTGGCTGTTGTGAGTGAGCGAGTGTTTTGCCGTAAGCCAACCTTGGAAGAGCAAACGGCCTGGACGAAGTATGCGCAAGAGTTCGGTTTGGCCAATTTGTGCCGCGTGCTGCTCAACAGCAGCGAGTTCTTGTTTATTGAGTAGGCTGCTGGAAGGCGAGGAAGTTTATGAACCGTTCTATCCCTCAGCGTGACGCGAATGCGGATTCGATCCTGCCGACACGGCGCGATGCGATGTTGCGAGCGATGCAAGGACTTGCAGGACTAGGCCTGGGGGGGATTGGGTTGCAGGAGATGGCGCTGTCGCAGCTATTGGCGGCGGAAGATGCACCCGCCAAGACTGCTGGCGGGCTGCTTCCAGGGAACTTGCATCATCCTCCCAAGGTGAAGCGCGTGTTGCAGCTATTCATGAATGGCGGCGTGAGTCAGATGGATACGTTTGACTATAAGTCCGAGCTAGAAAAGCGGCATGGTCAAATCGTCGATGTGGGGCTGAAAGCGACGGTGACCGGGACGGTGGGACCGGTGATGAAATCCCCCTTTGCGTTCAAGCAGTATGGAGAGTGCGGTCGCTGGGTGAGCGACGTTTTTCCGCACATGGCGACCTGTGTGGATGATATGGCGTTTTTGATGGCGATGGCCTCGAAGACGAATGTGCATGGTCCTGCCAGTTATTTGCAGACGACCGGGTTCTTGTTGCCGGGCTTTCCCTGCTTTGGTGCTTGGGTCGGCTATGCCCTGGGGAGTATCTCGAATAATCTGCCGACGTTTGTGGTGCTGCCCGATCCACGCGGACTTCCTTACAACGGGATGGGAGATTTCTCGGCGGGCTTTTTGCCTGCCATTCATCAAGGGACGGTCATCAACCCAGCAGCGACGGTGCCGATTGCCGACCTCAAGCCGGCGGCGGGGGCCAAGTATGTGAGTGATGCGGCCTCGGCTGAGGGGCTGAAACTGTTGCAGGCGATGAACAAGCAATATGCGAGCGGCCATCCTGAGGATTCGCGGCTTGAAGCGCGCGTGGCCTCTTATGAATTGGCGGCGCGGATGCAACTGGCAGCGCCAGAGGCGTTTGACCTTTCGAAAGAGACGGAGCAATCCCACAAGCTGTATGGAACCGATCGCGCGGGCCAAGAGGGTGGCTTTGCACGGAATTGCTTGCTGGCGCGACGGCTGCTAGAGCGTGATGTTCGGTTTGTGCAGGTATGGAGTGGAGCGGGAGGACCTTCGCAGAACTGGGATAATCACGGCAGCATTCCGGCCGAGTTGCCACCGATTGCGAAGCAAGTCGATCAGCCGATTGCGGCGCTGCTGAAGGATATGAAGGCACGCGGCATGATGGAAGATACGCTGGTGATTTTTACGACGGAGTTCGGCCGGATGCCATTCACGCAGGGGAGCGTGGGGCGCGATCACAACGGAGGCACGTTTGTCACGTGGCTTGCGGGAGCGGGGATCAAGGGAGGAACCTCGATTGGTGAAAGCGATGAGTTCTCTTACTTGGCCGCGAATGACAAGACGACCTGCTACGACATGCATGCCACGGCGCTGCACCTGATGGGAATCAACCACGAGAAGCTATCGGTGCGGCAAAATGGCGTGGATCGCCGGCTAACCGATGTGCATGGACATGTGCTGAAAAAGATTCTGTCGTAAGGAAATCAAACGCTAGGGGTTATTTGCCAGAAGTTTTGGCGACGTCGAGCAGGAAAGAGACTTCGCCGCGAAAGCCGATGTCCTGCGTCCCCTGCCCTGCATTCCAGTGCAGCGTGACTTCACGCTTGCCGGCTGCTGAGCACTTTAGCGAAAGGAGTCGGTACTCCATTTCTGCTCCGGTTAGGGCGACAGAAAGTGGGTGCGGATTGTTGTTCGTTTGGACGATGGCCACTTCGAAAGGGTTTTTGCCGGCGCCTACGTACGTGCTGTGGGGAGCGATGGTTTGTTGTCCCCCGCTTTGGTTGAAGACCTGAACCAGTGCGAACGAGGGTTGCCCTTGAACCATGGGAAGCTCGGCCGGGCCGCGTGCGACTTTGACACGCCCTTCGGGATTGATGGTCACAATACAGAAGACCGATTTTTCAAGCAGTTCTTCCATGGCAAAGATGTTCTTCTTTTGAAGAGCGGCTTGCACCTTGGAAAGCAACGGCTGGTTGGCAGTTTCTGCCCCCTTTTGGGAACGAATGGCCCCTTCAACCGCTTGGAGATTGCTTTGCAGCGGGAGGAACTGGGCGTCGGAGTCGGCGGCGCGGGTCTCTGCCAGGAAGGCGAGCAGCGTTACCAGTAAAGAAAGCAAGATTCGAGTCGCCATAGGATTCTCCCGAGTGTTGGTATCCCTTATCTTAGGCGGAAGCTGACCCGAATTGTATCAGGCGAGCGTCGATGTTTTTCGCACGCCTTCCAACCTACCTCTCTGCATATCGTGAGTCCCTCATGAATGGTCGCTATCTACTTCAATTGGTGAGTGGCTGTCTGGTGGCATTGGGTGCGACGGTTTCGCTTTCTGCACAAGAGGCCAAGTGGCCGAGTGCCAAGGCGGTTCCGGCGCAGCCACTTCTTTCGCAGGTGTTGCGGCTTTCGCAAGCGATGGAAGCACTAGGCCAACCTTTGCCAGAGTCTGTGACCAAAGCATTGGCTGCGCTTTCCGAAGATTCGGGCGATGCCAAGGTAACTCAGATTGTGCAGGAGCAGCTCGACCCACTATGCATGACGGCTGTCGATATTGGTGACGATGGAGTGGCCAGCGTTGTTCCGGCGGCGAAGTCGATCCCGCTGCTAGAGCAAGGTTGGCAGCTAATGCTGGTGAAGGTGAATAATCGAGTAGGAGCGAAGGCGGTATTGCGGGCCGATAGTCCCAATGCGCGTCCCTTGCCAAATTCTCCTGCGGATGAAGTGGAGAATCGCTGGATGGGACTGTTGCCCTATACGGGGCAGCCACTGCTGCCAACGTTAAGTGGTCTGGGTTTGGAATACACGCTGCTGCAAGTCTTTTCGCGTGATACGGGAGCGAAGACCGCCGAGATCCGCTTTAGCTTGGAAGGCTGGAAGAAGGAAGGTCAAGAGAAAGGAAACCTGATCCGGCAGTGGAAGTTTGACAAAGACACCGATGGCTGGATGGCGCAAAAGAATTGTGAACTGGAGGCGGTGGATGGTTCGCTGAAGGTGAAGATCACCAGTGAAGATCCCTACTTTGCGACGAATGTCGTTGCCAAGGAAGGAACGTTGGTCTTGCGATTTTGGGCACACTTCAATAAGCCGGGCGTTGGGCAGATCTTCTGGTGGACCAAAAAGCACAACATGCCCGATGGGTCGCGGCTGGTCAACTTCATGCTGGAACCAGGGCGCGGCGCCGAATATATGATTCGGATACCTGTGCAGGAAGAATTGGCAGGGGTGCGGATTGATCCCGGGAATGACCCCGATGTGGTGAAGTTTGACTGGATCTCTTTAAGCTATGAAAAGAATCCCAACAGCAATGTTGCGGGCGCTAAGTTTGCGTTTGATGTAAGTCCTGCCAATACGGTGACGTTTGACGTGACCGAAGAAGATGGCACGTTGGCGATGGCTGCGTTTTTGATCAAGGACAAGGATGGCCGTGTCTATCCGCCGCAGGCCAAGCGTCTGGCGCCGGACTTCTTCTTTCAGCCGCAGGTCTATCGGGCAACGGGAGAGACCGTAAAGCTGCCCAAGGGTAAATACACGGTGGTTTGCTCGCGTGGGCCGGAATCGATTCCGGAACTACAAGAGTTAGTGGTAGGAGATGGCCCTGCCAAGCTGAAGTATGTGGTGAAACGCTGGGCTGATCCGTCGCTGCGTGGTTGGTGGAGTGGTGATCACCATATTCATGCGGCCGGCTGCTTGCACTATGACAACCCGACCGAAGGTGTGCTCCCTTCGGACATGCTACGGCATATTCAGGGCGAAGATTTGAAGGTTGGCTGCTGCTTGACGTGGGGACCTTGCTTCGACTATCAGAAGCGGTTCTTTACCGGAAAGCCTGACGATGTTTCGCAGTATCCGTATTTGCTGCGGTACGACATTGAAGTGAGCGGCTTTGGATCGCAAGCTTCGGGACACCTGAACCTGTTGCGATTGACGGAACAGATTCCGCCGGGGGGGGGATCGAAACACCATTGGCCGACACTAGGCATGAATACGCTCCGCTGGGCCAAAAAGCAGGGGGCCGTTTGCGGACCTGCTCACTCGGGCAATGGACTAACACGCTGGGTGGGGCGCGTGGACGGAGCCGTTGATGGTCCGCACTTGGTGCCGAACTATAACATCCCGGCCTACGATGGGATTGGGGCCAATGAGTTTGTGGTTCAGGCGGCGCTGAAGGTTCCTGGGCCGGACGGCAAGGCGGTTCCAGCGGTGGACTTCATCAGCACGATGAATACGGATCGGGTTTCCGAATGGTCGATGTGGTATCACGTGCTGAATTGCGGGCTGCGGGTTCGCGCCAGTGGCGAAACCGACTTTCCTTGCCTGACCGGCGAACGTGTAGGGATTGGCCGCGTCTATGTGAAGCTCGATGGCAAGTTGGACTTTGATACTTGGGCTCAAGGGATTGCCGATGGTCGCTGCTATGTGAGCGATGGGACGACGCATCTGATGGATTATGTTGCCACCAGTAACGGCAAAAACTATGAGGTGGGGCTCAACGGCAGTGAGATCAAGCTGGACAAGGCGGGAAGAGTTTCGCTTTCGGTGCTCGCTTCAGCCCGGCAGCCGGGAAAGAAAACAGTGCCAGTGGATTTGGTGGTAAATGGTTTGCCCGTGGAAACGAAAGAGTTGATCTGCGATGGTCGCTCGCAGACGCTGTCGTTTGAAACGGAGATTACCAAAAGCAGCTGGGTCGCGATTCGCGTGTTCCCTTCGGCCCATACGAACCCCTTCTTTGTGATTGTGGACGACAAGCCGATTCGTGCCAGCAAGATGAGTGCCCAGTGGTGTTTGCAAGGGATCGATCAGTGCTGGCAGATGAAGCGTGACAGCTATCGCCAGGATGAGTTCAAGCAGGCCGAAGAGGATTATGAAGCGGCCCGCAAGGTCTATCGCCAGATCTTGGCGGAAAGCAAGTAACGTCGCTGACCAGCAGCGGTAAACGGCCATGTCCTTTCAATGCGATTGGGGCACACTGGCCAGCCCCGAAACTGGTCATTCCCAATAGCCAGGTGTACTCTCGGGGAACTTGCCAGTGCCACCCAATGAAATACCTGACAAATGTGCGTAGACGGTCTTGTCGGTTTTGAGCTGGCGGTTTGATGCTTTTTATGGCTCCTCTCCGGGTCGTGCTAACCAAGGAATCCCGTGATGCATCTTCCGAACGTTGAATATAGTCGTCGCCGATGGCTGCAAGCCTCTTTGTGTGCGGGGGCGATGCTTCCTGCGTGGTCGTTGCTGGCAGCGGAAGAGCCTTTGCCGCCCCATGCGGATCTGACTTGGTACCCGGGAAAAGATGGAGCGCCGCAACGGCCACTAAAGACCCAGGGAGATTGGCAAAAGCGTCGCGAGGCAATCTTGGCCAACGTGAAGTTGGTGATGGGGACGTTGCCGGCACCGAAGGAACCGGTACCGCTGGCGATGGAAGTGCTCGAAACGACGCAGTTGGATTTCGGGACGCGGCAGAAGGTGCGGTACCATACGGACAAGGAGGATGCTTGGGTGCATGCGCATCTGTTCCGGCCTAAAGGGAAGGGGCAACTGCCTGCCGTGCTGTGTTTGCACCAAACCAACAATGTTGGCAAGGATGAACCAGCAGGGCTGGGGGGCAAGGAGAGTTTGCACTATGCCTTGGAGTTGGCCAAAGAGGGTTTTGTGACGCTAGCGCCGGACTATCCTTCGTTTGGCGAGTACAAGTACGACTTTGCCAGCGACGATCGCTACATCAGCGGCACACTTAAAGCGGTTTACGACAACATGCGTGCGATTGATCTGCTGATCTCGCTGGGGTTCGTCAACGCGAAGCAAATCGGCTGCATCGGGCATTCGCTGGGGGGGCACAATACGATCTTTACGATGGTGCATGACCAGCGGATTCAAGCCGGTGTGAGCTGCTGCGGCTTTACCCGTTTTCATAAGTACTATGCAGGAGATTTGAACGGCTGGACGAGTGCTCGGTATATGCCGCGGATCAAAGAGGTGTATGGGAATAGCCCGGACAAGGTTCCGTTTGATTTTCCGGAGTTGTTGGCTTGCCTTGCGCCGCGTGCGTTTCTGACCGTTAGCCCCACGCGCGACAATAACTTTGAAGTCTCGGGCGTAAAGGATTCCATCGCCAGCGCTCAGCCGATCTTTGACCTGCTAGGGGCGGGGAAGAAGCTGCAGGCCCTGTACCCAGAGGCAGAGCACGACTTTCCCGAGGAATCGCGCAAGGCTGCTTATGCTTTTTTGAAAGAGCAGCTAGGGTAGTGGCGGACGCAGCCGAACTATAAGGCCGAATCGGGCATGACCTCCCATGGCCTGCGGCCACACCTACCCGCTGCATCCTTTCTAGAGCAATTATTGTGTCGATTGGTTAAATCGCTTGGCGAGCAAAAGGGCAACCAGTTCGGACGCAACGGAAGCAGTACGGCAAGTATGGCTCGAATTAAGCACTATGAACTCGGTATTTCGGAACTTCAAAAGCATCCGGTATGGACATGGTTCTATGGTGATTTGGAGGAGCCAGAGAACATGGTTGTCCCTGTTGAAATGACGGAGGAGGGGTTAGCAGAAGCAGATGTCCTCATGATCTACTCTCAATTTAAGACCGCTGCCGGCAATGAACACGATGGCTATGTAGTATTTGATCCAGACTTAGGGGAAGTTTTTGCAATTAACATATTCGTTCCTGGGTGCAGGATTCCTTTCAACATTCGATTAGCAGATCTGGCCCCAGAGCAGCTCCAACAATACGCAAAGGCGACGGGCTATTCCGCGAGTGATGTACTGCCAATCAAATATCGAACGAGGGCTTCGCTGTTAGATGTTGTCGGAGAATTTGGCTACTGAATTAAACGGATAGTAGCCATGCCCCAAGTAATGGCTTGTGACACATATAGCCCTTATAGTAGCATACCCAAGTGGCAAGGCTGCCTCTTGTAAACCCCGTTTGGCGAGCAAAGGGGGCCACCCGCGTCTTTCGATCTCGTTGTTGGTAATAACGTGTATGCAAACTATTAAGTTTCGTGACAGGTGTGTAATTTTATTCTTAGCGTATTATGCTGGGGCTGCTATAGGCTCTTTAGCTGGCAGCCTTTTTAGTCCATTTTGGCAAAACCCTTCGTTTTTTGAACGAGTATTTATTTTCTTTGGTATTCCAGTTATTAACCTGGCTACACTCTTAATTGCTCCGCTTGTAGTAATTGGAACTTTTAGATTGCAAAATGAAAATGAGCGAATGTTTAGTATGGCTGTTATTCCTGCTGACCTGGCTGTAATTGCTTTATCAATATTTCTTTTGAAGTCAAAACAATTGAGTGCAATACACGTTTTGTTAGTTGTGTTTGCCTCTCTCGTTTTTAATCTGTGTTATGTAGCTTCAAATGTCATTGTTTTAGGCAATAGACTTTAGTGCGATATTGCGCCGGGTGCCACTGCTGGCTTGTCCAGCAGTGTGGATGTTGCGAACGGGTGGAATAGAAGTGAATAACCAAAGCTCGATGACGAGGAGATGGTGCATTAGGAATTGACGTTCTCTCGCTACTACCGGACGCCCTTGTTGACCTAGGATGTTTGGCAAGAACTGCTTGCCGAGAGCTTCGACGTTCCGTTACTCAGAGAAAGGCACCGGCGATTACCGCACTGCTGGACGAGCCAGCAGTGGCACCCGGCATCGATCATCAACAACAGTCGATTCATAAATGGAGTTCCGTTGCCATGAGGAATCGCAATGCCTATGGACAGCTGCAACGTTACGTTGGCGTAGTTATTCAGAATCTTCGTGTAGAGTATTGGTCGGACCCTCCAAATGCTTTGGACCATTTAATTTGTGTTGCAATCGAGTTCGCCAACGGAGACAGCTTGATCCTATCCTGTGCTGGTGACGGTGGAATCTCTGTTCGTAAGGGCAAGCTCGAAGGTGCTACAGGGAATCGGCAACTACGAACGATTCACCAAACGCTGGGGCAAGTTATCCGCTTTATCGAGTGTGATTGCGACAGCGTCACCTTGTTTATGACAGAACATCAGGTCAGGCTCTCTAATCACGACGACGAATTGGAGATGACAGTGAACGGCCGTAAGGTGAGCGACTCGCTTGATGATTCGGCTATGGACTGATCGTAGCTGTGGCACTCGGCGAGATTCCGTTTGAAACTGGCAAGCATTACCGAGAGATGTCACACCATGAGCAAAAACACCGATCTTATCGAACAATACTATGCAGTTCGCAAGGGAGATTTTGGTTACCTCGAACGTATTGAGCTAGTTCAGGACGTTGATCCAGTGAAGTGTAATGGCTTTCAACTGACGATCGTCCTTAGGTCTGGAACGGATTCGTCGTCGCCTGCCCTTCGATTGGAATTTAAGGGAGCGCGCGATATTCGCATTGGGGATTTAGGGGGCCTCGTTTGTTACATGCTAGAGATTCGGTGCATCGAGGAGAGGCAATTGGAAGGCCTTCGATTTGAGGTAACAGAATCTGAATATGACGCTTTTTCGTTCGTATGCGAAGCATTTGCGTTTGTGAGTGAGACGGGGGAATAGCCATTATGCAAGGCTCAGCAGTCACATTGCCGACCGCATGGATTGACTGCTGGTAAATGTAGTAGGTTGCAATGACAATGGCGTAGGATAGTCAAGTGGCAGGGCTGCCTCTTGTAAATCCCGCTTGGCGAGCAAGCGGGGCCATCCGAGATGGCCCGTAGTAGTAAATGAAGATGTTTGAATGCCGATGAAACCCAAGACGTTTTACCAAGTTTGGCTACTACTGCCTTTGATGATTTGTGTGGTACTTTTGGCAGGCTACTTTCGAATCGTTCGCGCGGCAGCCAGGTCTCAGATTGCACTTTTCAAGATTGCTTCACGCCATGATCCGCTGTTTGAGTATGATGTGGAAAAACCGTCAACGTTTTCGTTTGCGCAAACACTTGGCCTTGCTGCTCCAAAGTATGGCACTAAGTTGATGCTTAGCTCGTCTGACGTTTCAGATGTAGAGCTGCGCATGCTTTGCGATCTTAAAAATATAACAAAGCTGCACCTTGAAGAGACAGCAATATCCGATAGTGGTCTTGAAAGGATAGCTTTGCTGCAGGATTTAAAGTCGCTTCGGATTAAGTCGACACGGGTAGGGGATGTGGCTGCAAATCATATTTCTCATCTGAAACAACTTGAGTCATTAAACCTAAAGAACACTCTTATAACTGATGAAGGTGTTCAGCTCATTGCTTCGATGCCCAAGCTAAAAGATCTTACGATTGGCAGCCCTTCGCTGACTGACAAAAGCTTGATGAGTATTGGCAGTATGTATTCACTTAAGGATCTAGCGATCAGCTCTCCTCGGGTGTCCGACGAAGGGTTGAAGCATCTCGACAAGCTGACAAACCTTGAGTGGCTAGATTTGACTAATACGTCAGTGTCTGATAGTGGATTAGTTCATTTGGAGACGTTGCCTCGCCTTGCGAGCCTATTTGTAGAGGGCAGCAACGTTACGATGGAAGGAGCTGCATTCCTGAAAGAAAGAATGAGTTCTTTGAAGTATGTGGACATTCTTCCGCGTCCTGCGGCCTCAAGATAATCGCGTGCATTCTATTGCGAAAAGGAAGCATGGCTCACGGTGGTCAGTCTGGATACCTGTGTTCCAGAGATTGTCTCTTGCGACCACTAGGAAGAGACTTCGATGGGTTCCAGCTTGGAACAACCGCGCCCTAACAAGAGGGAAAACGCATAGGACGCGGCAAGAGGGCGCGTCGACGAAGTGGCATGGATTGCCCGCGGGTAAATGTCGAAGCTTGGCGAGCAAACAGGGCCGCCCGCGAGGTAGTAGCGGGGCGTGACCTCCAATGGCCTGCGGCCACACCGGATCAAGATCCGGTGCTACCCACTGGTTCTAGACATTGTCTCTTGCGATCGCTGGGGAGAGACTTCGATGGGTTCCAGGTTGGAACAACCGCGCCCTAACAAGAGGGAAAACGCATGGGACGCGGCAAGATGCCGCGTCGACGAAGTGGCATGGATTGCCTGCGGGTAAATGTCGAAGCTTGGCGAGCAAACGGGCCACCCGTGAGGTGGTAGCGGGGCATGACCTCCAGTGGCCTGCGGCCACACCGGATCAAGATCCGGTGCTACCCAATGAAGGGCATGTAGCCCAAAGAAGTGGAAACGGGCGGCGGGGTGCTACTCGGCAGATTCTTTCAGCAAGATGCCGATGCGAGCGGGGGGATAGTCGCGGATGTCCCAGTTGTCGTTGTCGTGTGTCAGGTCGGGCCACAGCTCGATCGGATTCACGCGAGTATCGCATTCGATCACTAGCACGCTTCGATCTGGGGCGGCATTCCAGAGTCCCCGCACGAGGGCATCCATGTCTTCCGCGCGAGAGATAAAACTCGTACGGCGGCGAGCAGAAGATCAACCAAGGAAGGCCGTTTTGCAGGAAGCGAATGTTCGATGCTTGGCCAGGGATCACCTTGCGTGGTGCGGGAGCGACCCCTTCGCCAGCCACTTCTGGATGGAGCTTCTCCATGGCGCGGCGGACCCACAAGAACGTGTCGGCAAAGCAGACTTCGCAGGCTTCCTTCTCGTGAAGGGACTCGACGTTCTTGGAGATGGTGATCGAGGTGGGGAGGTGCTTTTCTAGAAGGATCGCCTGGGAGCAGCCCCGGCTGATTGCTTCAAGCCCCAAAGCTCCGGTCCCTGCAAAGAGGTCAATCGCCACGCGCCCTTCGCAAAAGGTGCTGACGAGGTTGAACAGCGACTCGCGAACGCGGTCCTTCATGGGGCGTGTGCGAACGTCACCACTGTAGACGAGGGTTCGGCCGCGATGCTTGCCACCAATAATGCGAACGGTGCCGGGGCCTTCTTGGGCCTCTGGGGCTGGCCGTCCGGCACGCTCGGGGGACTCGGCCCCTTCGGCGGCCTCGCGGCCTTCGGGCGCATCGTGGTCACGGCGTTTGGAGCGGGGAGGACGAGAATCGCGTTTGGCGGGCATGTCGCAAGGCTTGCAAAAAGGGACGAGCAGAAAGGGGAAGGCCCCCCTCTGAAAAAAACCGGGCGAAATGCCTGACAATGGCGACGAACCATGCAGCAGCTTGGTTCGTACAAACAAGGTCGTGGGCACTACTTCGGGGTGGTGTCCAGGAGGTTGCCACGTGGCTTAATTCCCGGCTGAATGTATGGTAACCTACCGGTCTACAAGATTCGATTCGTAGGGAGTAAAGTTCCATGAAGAACACCAAAAAACGTGCTTGGCTCAGGCTTTTGTCGGTTGTGGCAATCCAGGGATCGCTGGTTTTAGGCGGCTGGGATCTGTTTCAACCAGGGGGGGCGATGGCCCAAGAGGCGGCTCCAGCCGAGGCTGCTGCGGCACCGGGACCCGCTAGGGCGGAGTTCGAAAAGGTGTTTGGCGAGTGGAAGCAGGTCCTTAATGACCTGCGCGGTCAAGCAAAAGTACAATTCGGCCGACAAAGATGCCGACATCACTCCCTTCCGCGAGCAATGGAAGGCCCTGATCGCCAAGGGGAATAAGCAGTTGGCCAAACTGCGTGAAGCGGCAATGGCCGCCTATGCAGAAGCGCCCAATACCGATCCGCAAATCACGCGGACGTTGGTAAAGATGGCCAACGATGCCTCGGCCAATGATGATTGGGCCGCGGCTGCAGAGGTGAGCAAGCTGCTACTGGATAATGGCTGCGATGAAACCTCGCTGTTTAGCGTGGCGGGCATGGCGGCCTTTGGCATGGATGATTACGAAGCGGCCGACAAGTTCTTCAAGCAGGCGGAAGGGGTTGGCAAGCTTTCCAACGCCGCGGCTGAGTTTCAAACGTTCGTGGGCGACCAAAAGGACCTGTGGGCCAAGGAACAAGAGATTCGCAAGGCCGAAGCCGCCAAGGATGATCTTCCTCGCGTGAAATTCACGACCGGCAAGGGAGACATTGTGATCGAGCTGTTTGAGAACGAAGCGCCGGAAACTGTTGGCAACTTTGTGAACCTGGTAGAGAAGGGCTTTTATAACGGCCTGTCGTTCCATCGCGTGCTGGCGAACTTCATGGCCCAAGGTGGTGACCCGAAGGGAACCGGCGAAGGGGGCCCAGGCTACAACATCTACTGCGAATGCTACAAGCCAGAGTATCGTCGGCACTTTGCAGGCAGCCTCAGCATGGCCCATCGCGGCCGTGATACGGGTGGTTCGCAATTCTTTTTGACGTTCCGCGCTACGCCGCACCTCAATGGCAAGCACACTTGCTTTGGTCGCGTAGTCGAAGGGATGGATGTTTTGGCTCACCTGCAAAAGCGTGATCCCGAAGGGGAAGGCTCGCCTGAGCCTGACAAGATCATCAAGGCAGATGTCATTCGCAAACGCGATCATGCCTACGTTCCCAAGAAGGTGGACTAACCCGCGCCGGGTTAGTTTGGGGACGGAAATTAAACGGATTGTGGCGTAGGGTAGGGCCGTTTCGGAGAGGGAGTTCTGGCATGCGAGTTCGCTGGGGTTTGGCGGGGCTGTTGTCGCTTGGATGTCTCGTGCAAGGTGGCGCGATTTCGGGGCTTGGTTTGCCGCTACGTACGACCACGGCCCAAGAAGCGGCTGCCGAGGCGGCCGGTGATCCTGTCGAGAAATTCCGCGTGGTCTTTGCCAGCTGGAACGCGCGTGACAAGCAGCTTGCGGAGATTGCCGAGAAGTACGCCGCTTCTACCAAACGCGACGAACAAGCCAAGCTTCGCAAGGAGTATTTGGCCCTGATTGCCGAGAGCGATGCCAAGATTGCTGAGCTAGAAAAGGTGGCCCAAGCGGCGTTTGCTGCGGCCCCTAACCTGGATAGCGAAGTGACCAAGGTCATGATTGGGCTGGTGAACTATCACTATGGCCGAGATGACTTTGAAGGAGCTACGGCCCTGGGCAAGCAATTGCAAGAAGCGGGCGTGAAAGAGCCTGCCTTGCTGGCGATTTTGGGACGCACCGCCTACAGCATGGATGATTACGATCTGGCGGAGAAGCTGCTGACGGCGGCGAAGGATGCGGGCAAGCTTGATCCTGAGGGACGTAGCGACCTGGAAGAACTGCCTGCGCGAAAGAAGCAATGGGCGGCCGAGTTGGCCAAGCGTGAACGGGATGCTGCCAAGAACGATTTACCACGCGTGAAGATCGAAACCAAAAAGGGGACGATCATTGTGGAGCTATTTGAAGAAGAAGCTCCTGGGGCGGTAGGCAACTTTGTCAGCCTCGTTGAAAAGGGCTTCTACAACGGCACCTCGTTTCATCGTGTGCTTTCTGGGTTTATGGCCCAAGGGGGCGATCCGAAGGGGGATGGAACTGGCGGCCCGGGCTATCAGATCTTTTGCGAATGTGAACGGCCCGACCATCGCAACCACTTCCGTGGCACGCTCAGCATGGCACATGCGGGGAAAGATACGGGAGGCTCGCAGTTCTTTTTGACGTTCCGCGCGACGCCCAATTTGAACGGTCGTCATACGGCCTTTGGTCGCGTGATTGAAGGGCTGCCGGTGTTGGCTTTGATTCAGCGCCGTGATCCGAATGCGGCCGACAAGCCTGAGCCCGAAAAGATTGTGAAGATGGAAGTGATTCGCAAGCGCGATCACGAATACAAGCCGAAGAAATCCGCCGACAAGGATTAGTAGGCGAGGTGATGGCTGGGCATTTTCAGAGCCGGAAGCGTCAGCGACGGCCATCCCTCGGTGAAGTCGCCGTTGGCACCGCGCGGCTGTTGGCCAGGAAGCGGGGGAACACTGGCCAGGCTCGAAAAGAGCTTTGAATAATGGCGGCCCCTGTTTCGAGCAACTTGCCAGTGCCACCACAACCAATGCATCGCAGATTTGCATTGATGGTTGGAAGCGCAGGGCGGAAGGTTGCCCGTGGTTTGCGTAGCGTCGTTAGGTCTGTCGGCGCTAACCTACTCGACTAAGAAGTGGGAGAGGTGCACTTGCCGGCGGGGGTGAGGGTGTCGATTTTGGCAGCAAGGATGAAGTCGTTCTCGCTAAGGCCGCCGATGGCGTGGGTATAGGTCTCGATCCAGACGTTGCGATAGCTTTCCAGATGCAGGTCGGGATGGTGCTGGTCTTCTTCGGCGATTTGGCCGACCGCTTCCAGAAACTTCATGGCGGCTAAGAAATCTTTCATGCGCCAGTCTTTGCGAATTCGCTCGCCGGCGTGCGTCAGATACCAGCCGGGAAGTTGTGCCAGTTGGGCGTTAACCACATCGACCGGAACGATCATTACGCCTCCTTCGCAGGGGACGCACTTCTTCTGCGTGAGCTGATTGCCGGATTGGACATCCATGATCGACCTCGTTCTTATGTTCGATGAGACGACGAAAAAAGGCTCCCCGACCTTCGCCGCGGAGCCTTTTGAATGGAAATGGTTTAGGTCAGGCTGCTAAGCACCCTGCGGCCAACGACTAGAAATCGCCACTGCTCAGCGCGGTACGCTGAATCACTTGGATTGCACTCCAGCTTCCAGGAGGGGCCATCGAACGGGTGTAGCCAGCAGGCCAAACCTTTTGGCCGTTGCTGCTAAGCAAGCGAGCGTAGACGTTGTAGCTGATCTTTTCGGTCACGAAGCGGACCGAGGTGTCGGCCATTGCCACATTGAAACCCTTGGAGTGAAAGCTCGAAGGTTGGGCGTTGTTGGTGTCGAGGGTTGGATTGGTGCGATTGGAATTGAGTGGCAAATTGAAGGCATTGTTGCCGAGCATAGTGGCATCCCAGATCACGCCCATCTTCAACTCGCTGGTTGCATCTTGCCAGCTGTTGGTGACAACGTTTTCGGTGAACATGATCGTGTTCGAAACGCCGTCGCCATTGTTGATGTCGGCACGAGAGGTCATGGCCGAGTAGCCGGCATTGCCAATGCGATCATCCATGGCACCATTTTCTGGCCAGTCGGCGGGATTGGCGTTGTAGACGTTTTCCATGCCGTTGTTACAGGCGTAAGAAAGGGGCGTGTTGTCGGTGAGGCTGGTGGCATCGCTGGGGCAAACGAGGATTCGAATGATCTTGGAGATTTCAGGGCTGGTGTAAGGATTGATCCCGCTGCGATCAAGCTGATCGATGCGTGTCGACAGCGAGTTTTCACCCAGCGAATCCAGCAGGATGGTTGGCCAGCCGTAAATGCTGTTGTTGACGTTGGTGTTGTCACCCATCGCAATGCGAACTTTTGTTGCAGGCGAATAAGTACGCGACGGAGGCAAGTTGCCACGTCCCGTTTCGTATTCGAGTGCGGCCTGCGCTACTTGACGCATGTTGCTGCTGCACTGGGTGCGACGAGCAGTCTCACGCGCGACTTGAATCGCGGGGAGCAACAGTCCCATCAACAACACAACGATAGAAATGACGACGAGCAGCTCCACGATGGTGAAGCCAATGCGCATGCGACGAGCCATGGAAGATACCTCTATTAAATGCCTGCCCTTGTTCCGAGGGTGGTAAGCGAACGCTCACCATTTAGATAATACCTGTAATTCTCACCGTTCTCCAAGCATTTGTCGAGACAATTGTCAAGTAAAAGCAGCTCTTTTTGCTTGAGGATCCACCGCTACGGCCCGCCTGGCACCCGGCGACGTCGGTTTATGGGTGCGCGTGCTCCCTTAACTTTTGGCATCTCTAGACAACCTCGCTTAGGTGGGGAGTGTGGATTGGTGGGTGAAGCCGTAAGCCTTTTCCGTGTCTAGAGTTGCGCCCCAATGGCGAAAAGAGGAGGGCTCTGGGCATCCAAGGTAGCGTTGTGGCCGTACAGAGAGGGTGGACGAATGGCCCCTGAGCGATGTCCGGCTCTGTCCAACGTGAAAACAGGGGCATGGGTGGGTTATGAGGCGGAACGTCACAAGTCGGCTCTACGGGGCAATAATGTGGGCCTGCGGGCCTGGGATGTTGCTTCCCGGGTCGGTTGGGGGGATGCTGAGCCAGGGTCGACGTTGACCCCGCAAGAATCAAACGCCTAGAATTCCGGTGCTCGGCCTGATCGTCACGAGGAATGGTTCTTGGTGGCCGTCAGACAAGGGAAGTGGGTACTTAGGATGTCTGTTGTATTGAATCGCCATGGGGCGCTGTCGTTTCTGTTGGCGTTTGTTCTGCCTTTGCTAGGGATCTGGCAAGGGGTGGGCTACGGCCAAGAGGGGTCGGTCGATCCACTGGGGACCAATGCGCCGCCAGGGCTGGGAGGAGTTGCCGAAGATTTTCCGCTGCCGACCGGCAAAGGGCCGCGTCCCAAGCTCAACCTGTCTGGCATTCCCGGACTGGATGGAGGCGGGGGCGATGATGCGGACGTAACCTTTGACGCAGAGTGGAAGTTAGAAGCGGGAACGCGAACCGGCCGGCTGACTGTGACCGCGACGATTCCTGAAAACTGGCATATCTATTCCATCACTCAGCCTACTGGTGGGCCGCAGAAATCTAAGCTGGATTTTGCCAATGGGAGTGCGGTGAAACTGGCAGATCCTTTTGTTGCCAATCCGCCGCCCCATGTGATTCCGCCCGGTGGTGACTACTCTTTTGAGGTGAATAGTGAAGAGCATGAAGAGACCGTCACTTGGAGCGCGCCAATTACCTTTACTGGCAGCGAAGATCCCAAGTCGATCCCCGTCGTTTTGAATTTCTCGGGGCAGCGGTGCAAGAACGGCGGAAGCTGCGTGCTAATTAACGCCAAGATCACGGCGAAGTTTGCGGGGGAGTTTACGCGCAGCCAGCCGATTGGAAAGTACGTCCCGAAAAAGGGATCGGCCGAAGTGGTCTGGCAGGGAGAGATTTCGGCCGAGCAAGTCGCGCCGGGTAAAAGCGTGAAGCTGCTGCTGCAAGCTACGCCGACCAAGGGCTATCACGTTTACGAATACCAAGCGGTCGATGCCGATACACCTGGCGCAGGGAAGCCAACGTTGATTGTGCTGAACCTGCCTGCCGGCTGGAAGCATCGAGTGCCAAGTCCCTCACTTGCGCCAACGGGATCGGCGACGCAAGGGAGTTCGGGCGTTGCCGATGTGCGCCATCATGATCAGGCGGTGACTTGGACAACCGAGATCATCGTTCCAGGAGATGCCAAGCCGGGCAAGTTGCCGATCAGTGGCTATTTGGGATTTCAAACTTGCAATGATGCGAATTGTTTGCCTCCTACGGCGGCGCAGTTCACGGTTTCGGTGGAGGTGGCAAGTGAAGTTGGGACGAACGCCGCCAAGCCGCTGGAGTTTGAAAGCTTAAAAGGGGGCTACGACGAGGTGGCGAAACTGGCCAAGACTGCGCCGGCTCCGTTTGGGCAATTCCATTTGGCAACCCTGCTGGCACAGATGGGAATTGGTTTTGTGGGGGGGATTCTGCTGAATTTCATGCCCTGCGTATTGCCCGTGCTGGGGCTGAAGTTGTTGTCGATTGCACAGCAAGCAGGCCAAAGCCGGATGAAGGTGTTGATGCAGAATTTGTGGTACACGGCGGGCCTACTGGTGGTATTTATGACACTGGCAACGCTGGCAGCGTTTTTGAACTTTGGCTGGGGGCAGCACTTTCAATCGCTGTGGTTCCGCATTGGAATGTTGCTACTGACGTTTGCGATGGCGCTGAGCTTTTTAGGCACCTGGGAGATTCCCATCCCGGGCTTTGCCACGTCTGACAAAGCGAGCGAACTACAAACGCAAGAAGGCGCGCTGGGGGCTTTTTTCAAAGGGATCTTCACGACGATTTTAGGCGTCTCGTGCAGCGGTCCGTTTTTAGGGGCCGTGTTTGGCTATACCCTTTCGCAAGAGTGGTATGTGACGTACGCCATTTTTGGTGCGGTGGGCATTGGCATGGCTTCGCCCTTTTTTGCCGTCGGATTGTTGCCGGGCGTGCGAAAGGTGATTCCTAAGCCGGGCAACTGGATGGATACTTTCAAGAGCTTGATGGGCTTTGGTCTGTTGGGGGTGGTGGTGTTCTTGTTCTCGACGCTGGATAGCAAGCTGTTTATCCCGACGCTTGCCTTGGTGGTTGGTGTTTGGTTTGCATGCTGGTGGATTGGCCAGGTCCATGCGTACGAGGGATGGAAGACGGTGATGGTTCCTTGGGTGGGCGGTACGGCGGTCGCAGCGCTGACGGGCTATCTTTCGTTCACCTACTTAGGCCCCCAGGTAGAGATGTTTGAGTGGGAGAAGTACTCGGAGGCGCGCCTAGTCGAGCTGCAAAAGGAAGGCAAGACGGTCATGCTGGACTTTACCGCCGACTGGTGCTTGAACTGTCATGTGAACTATCGCAACGCGATCAACACGCAGGCAACCAAGCAAATCATTGAGAAGAACAAGGTTGTCGCGATGAAGGCGGATTGGACCAACAAGGATGACAGCGTTGTTTTAGCGAAGCTCAATGCGCTGGATAGCAAGTCGATCCCTGTTTTGGTGTTTTATCCGGCCGGCAAGCCGGAAGAGGCGGTGATCTTGCGCGATCTTGTCACGCAGCAGCAGGTGCTGGATGAACTGATCAAGGCAGGTCCTTCTCGCGATGAGAAGGCGAGCGCCTCTAAAGGAAGCAATCAGGCGAAGGAGCCCGCATCGACCTAAAGGAAATGCCTGGTGTTGGTTGGGTGGTGATGGGTTGGTAGAAGGGCTTGGCTAGTGATGAAAGCTTTGGGATTCATGAACGTCATTCAAGAGCGGTTCGGCCTTTCAGCAGCATGGCAAATCCTGGCGGGGATGTTGCTGGCCGGCCTGTTGGTGGGCTGCAAGCCTTCGACCATGCCAGACGCCGTAATCCCTGTCGAAGAAAGTAAATCGTCGGCGAAGGTGGACGAGGAACCGGAAGCAGCCAAGCCCCCCGAGGCTAAACCTGCGGAGGATAAACCTGCCGTTCAGGAAGCACCAGCGACGGAAACGCCAGCCACTGCAGGTTCGGCCGAAGGAACGCCGGCGGCAGTACCTGCGGAATCGACCGAGCCATCGACCGCAGCGCAAGAGAAGCCGAAGGAGAAGGGGACTGATGGTGTGCCTGCCGGGGGACGCCCGCTGGCGGATCGTGAAAAGCCCAAGCCGGGCGAGGCTTATAAGATTAGCTTTGATGACCTGATCATCGGCATGCAGGCCGATATTCCGTTTCGTCCTTGGATGATGGAAGGGAAGCGAGCGGAAGAACTGGACGGCCAGAAGGTGCGGATCAGTGGCCTCATGCATGGTGGCGCTGCCGGCCAGAGTAAGATCAAAGAGTTTGTGCTACTGCGGAACTTGGAATGCAAGTTTGGACCCGGTGGGCAGGCCGATCACTTGGCCCGCATTCAGTTGGCCGAAGGGGAGAAGACGCAGTACACCAACAAGACGCTGATTGTCGAAGGTCGTTTGCACATTGATCCCTATGCTGGCCCTGATGGCAACACCTGGGCGATCTATCGGATCAGCGAAGCCAAGCTGAAGTAGGGGCTGGTCAATCGTCCGAGGGGGCGAGGCAAGTTCCTGGCGGCACAATTTCTGTGTGGCGAGGGCATTAACGGAGCCTGCAGGCCCATTTCGTAGCCCTTTTTACGGGGTTAGCGGCTTGAATCTGGCCTTCCGCTAGATGACAATTGCCAGACGGGAGAATTCCACCGGTTATTGGCGAGTACTCTGGTGCTGGAATCTCCTTTAAGGTTGGCTTCGCTTGCCGCTATGTTTCGTCGGCGTGCAGGGCGCTTTGCGCGATCGGGAAATGCCCGCCGCCAACCACTATCCCCCCTCCTGTTTGCTTTCCTTTTGGAACCTCTGCGATGCGTGCATTGAATTGGCCGTCGGTTTCTGTGGCGTTGTGCTGGCTGGTGCTGGCCGCCCTGGGTGTCTCTCCTGCATGGGCTGAGGCCCCTGCCCTCAAGCTTGCCAAGGGGAACCATGTCGTTCTGATTGGCAATACCTTGGCCGAGCGGATGCAGTATCACGGCAATTTTGAAACGCAGCTGCATAGCCGTTTTCCTGACTTGGAACTGGTCGTGCGTGATCTGGGTTGGTCGGCCGACGAAGTGAACCTTCGTCCTCGCTCGCAAGACTTCAAAGATCACGGCCACAACCTGGAAGACCACAAGGCTGACGTGATCTTGGCCTTCTTTGGTTTCAACGAGTCGTTCGGCGGCGAAAAGGGATTGCCCAAATTCCGTGGCGACCTGGAAAAGTTCGTCACCACCACCAAGGCCGCCAAGTACAACGGCACTTCAGCACCGCAATTGGTGCTGTTCTCGCCGATTGCTCATGAAAACCTCGGCAAGCGCGAGCTGCCTGATGGATCGGCCAACAACAAGAACATTGCCCTGTACTCGGCTGCGATGAAAGAGATCGCCGCCAAGCACGATGTGCTGTTTGTGGACATCTTCACGCCAACGCAAAAGGCGATGGCCGAAGCCAAGCAAAAGTGGACGATCAACGGCATTCACCTCAACACGTTTGGTGATGCACAGCTCGCCACGATCTTGGATACTTCGCTGTTTGGCGCACGCCCTGCCGGCAGCGAGAAGGTCAATATGGAAAAGCTGCACGCCGAGGTGCAAGAGAAGAACCTGCAGTTCTTCTACGACTATCGTGCCGTCAATGGCTTTTACATCTACGGTGGCCGTAAGAATCCCTTCGGCACGGTCAACTTCCCCAAGGAATTTGCCAAGCTCCGAAAGATGATCGCCAATCGTGATGCTCGGATTTGGGCCGTTGCCCAAGGGAAAGAAGTTCCCGCCAAGATTGATGACAGCAACACGGGCGACATCACGCCGATCGAGACCAACGCAAAAAATCCTGCACCTTTCACGACGGCCGAAGAGTCGCAAAAGAAGATGCAGCTGCCTGAAGGTTATGCGGTCAACCTGTTTGCTTCCGAAGCAGAATTTCCTGACCTGCAAAACCCTGTGCAGTTTGCCTTTGACGCCAAGGGACGCTTGTGGGTCACGACGATGCCGTCGTACCCGATGTACCTGCCTGGCGTGCCTGTGAATGACAAGGTTCTGATCCTGGAAGACACCAATGGTGACGGCAAGGCCGACAAGCAAACCGTGTTTGCGGATGGCTTGCATGTGCCAACTGGTATTGAGCTGGGTGACGGTGGCGCTTATGTGGCCAACCAACCGAACCTCCTGTTTTTGAAGGACACCAATGGGGATGACAAGGCCGACTCACGAGAAATCGTGCTACACGGTTTTGATTCGGCCGACTCGCATCACTCGATCAGTGCGTTTACTTGGGATCAGGGTGGAGCTCTCTACTTTGAGGAAGGAACCTTCCATCACACGCAAGTCGAATCGCCTTATGGCCCTGTTCGCTGCATGAATGCGGGTGTATTCCGTTTTGAGCCACGCACTTGCCGCTTTAGCGTGTTTGTTTCCTATGGGTTTGCCAATCCTTGGGGGCACATTGTGGATGGTTGGGGCCAAAACTTTGTGGCCGATGCCTCGGGTGGTGCCAACTATTACGGCACGGCTTTCTCGGGCGATGTGGACTATCCTCACAAGCACGGTGGCCTGAAGGAATTCCTGAAGAAGCAGTGGCGTCCAACGGCTGGCTGCGAGCTGGTTACCAGCCGCAACTTCCCCGATGAAGCCCAAGGGAACTACCTGCTGAATAACTGCATTGGTTTCCAAGGGGTGCTGCAATACAAGATGAAGGATGCTGGTTCGGGCTTTGCTGCCGATCCACAAGAACCTTTGCTGCAATCGAGCGACGTCAATTTCCGTCCTGTGGATATTGAGTTTGGTCCCGATGGTGCTTTGTACCTTTGCGACTGGTTCAACCCGCTGGTAGGTCACATGCAACATTCGCTGCGTGATCCGAATCGCGATAAGAACCACGGCCGTATTTGGCGTGTCTCTTACACGAAGAAGCCTTTGGTGAAGCCGGCAAAGATCCATGGCGAATCGATCCCCAGCTTGCTCGCTCAGCTGAAGAGTGAGCCAGAAGAGCGTACCCGCAGCCGTATTCGTATTGAACTGCGTAGCCGTGACACGAACGAAGTTTTGGCTGCCTTCAAGAGCTGGCTTGGCTCGATCGACAAGGCCGACAAGGAATACGAGCACTGCAAGCTGGAAGCTTTGTGGATGCATCAACAACATGATGTCGTGAATGAAGACTTCCTCAAGGAAGTGCTTCGTTCGCCTGACTATCGTGCTCGTGCTGCGGCGACTCGCGTGCTTTGCTACTGGCGTGATCGCGTGAAGGAGCCTTTGGCTCTTCTAAAGGTTCAAGTCAATGATGAGCATCCACGCGTTCGCTTGGAAGCCGTTCGTGCCCTGAGCTTCTTCCATTCGCAAGATGCGATCGACATTGCGACCGAGTCTTTGGTGTACGACCAGGATGACTACCTGAAGTACACGCTACAAGAGACGATGAACACGCTGGAACGCCGCGTGAAGAACGCCAAGTAAAAGGGCCATACTGGGGAGGTTTTCGAGCCTCCCCAGGGGCTGGACCCGATGGTAAAATGAAGTAGGTTTTCAAGAGCCACGCAGGCCTTTCCAGGTCGGCATGGCTCTTGGCGTTTTCGGATGGTGGAATTTCGGAAAAGAGAGTGGTGGGTTATGTCGTCTTCGCCAAAGCAGGCTCGTGTTGGAATTTTCGGAGGCGCAATCGCCCGCAAGCTTTTGCAAACGGCAGTGACCAGTGCTTTTGCCACCACCTTGCTGGCTGGAAGTGTCGTGGTGGGTTCGATGTGCGCTGCAAGCCATGCCGCCTTCGCCCAGGAGGAAGGTGCCGAAGCAAGCCCGGCCGCCCCCTTGATGAAGCTACTGAAAAGTGGACGCCTGCCCCCCGAGCGCCAAGCCACCGTAGTCGAAATGATTTGCAAACGGGGAAATGGTGGCGACCTCGCCTACATCGCAGAGCAACTTGCCAAGCCAGATGGCTTTCCGGCCGAGCAACGCGCAAAGGTTGCCCAGTGGTTGGCCGAAGCGACGCAGACCCGCAAAGTGGTTCCAACGGGCAACGTGACTGCGATTGGCCAATTGATGGCCAGTGATGATCCGGCATTGCAACAAGCGGGGATCAAGCTGGCGGCACTGTGGAAGGTGAAGGGAGTGGCTTCGCAGCTCGATTCGCTGTTAGCAAAGCCAAAGCTGGGGGCCGCATTGCAGCGAGCCGCCATTGAAGGGCTTGTCGCTTTGGATGACGATGCGGCGCGGGCTACCCTGGAAAAGTTGGCCGGCAGCAGCAGTCCCTTGAAGCTGCGGATTTTGGCGGTCGCTGGTTGGGCGAAGCGTGATTCGGCGAAGGCGGCACCTGTTGCGGCAGATGTACTCGTCGCCTGCACCGGAAGCGACAACTTGGAACCCCTCCTGGATGCGTTCCTTGGCAGGAAGAGTGGCGCGGATGAACTGGCAACGGCGCTGGGGGGCAAGCAGCTTTCTGCCGATGTTGCCAAGTTGGCCTTGCGATACATGTACTCGATTGGGCGAAGTGATGCGGGCCTTTCGAATGTTTTGAGCCAAGCAGCAGGAATTGCTGCCGATCCACCGCTTCCGACGCAAGAAGAAGTGGCCAAGATTGCGGCCGAAGTGCAAGAGAAGGGAGATGCGGTTCGAGGCGAGAAAGTCTTTCGTTCGAAGAGCGTCAGCTGCTTCAAATGCCACGCCCTAAGCCAAGCAGGAGGCAACGTTGGCCCTGAACTGAGCGCGCTGGGCTCGATTTCGCCTGTGGATTATGTGGTGAACTCGATTTTGAATCCGAATCTGGCAATCAAAGAGCAGTTTGTTACCAAGACGATTGTGACCAGCGAAGGCAATGTGGTGACGGGCGTTGTCGTTGATCGTGATACAAGCCGACTGCGTATGAAGGATGCCAGCGGTAACATCCTGATCATCCCGGCCGAAGACATTGATACCGAGGTGGAAGGCAAGTCGCTGATGCCACAAGGGCTAACGAAGTTTTTGACCCACCAAGAAACGCTCGACTTGATGAAGTTTGTGTCGCTACTGGGAAAGCCGGGCCCTTACGCCATTCGCAAGGCCGAGACGATGCAGCGGTGGCGTGTCCTGCGCGAACCAGCGGCCGAAGTGCTAAGCGAAGTCCCCAATGTAGAAATCGTACGGGCCAAGATTCTGGAGCTTCCTGCCGATGGTTGGGATCCCGCCTATGCCCAGGTTGCCGGGGAGTTTCCTCTGGCAGAAGTTCGCCCCGCGGAGGGTCCATCCGTGGTGATCTTGCAAGGCGAAGTCGATGTGACCGAAGAAGGGGCTTTGAAGGTCGACATCAAGACCAAGGAGAAGTTCCAAGTCTGGTTTGATGCCGAGCCGTTTGGAGACTCCGCCCAGTTTGAAGTGGTGGCCACCAAGGGACTGCACAAAGTGACGATCCGCGTGGAGCTAAGCGATCAGGCCGATCCTACACTGCGGCTAGAGCTGGTACGGCTGATTGGCTCTTCGGCGCAGTTTGTGGCAGTCGCTGGGAAGTAGTCGATAGCAGGCATGTTCTAGAGTGGAGCGATCCAGAGGAACGGCTTGTCGGCTTCGTCAATGCGAACTTCGTATTTAAGACGAGCCGGAAAGAGGATACGGTCAAGGATCTTGCCGTAGAACATGCGAGCCTTGGGCAGATCGGCCTTCGTTTCTTTCAGGTCGATCTTTTTGCGGGCCAGGCCATTGTGGTCGATCAGCAGAGGGGCTTTTAGCTTGCCGGCGATGGCCGTTAGTGCCTCGGCCAGCGGCGTCGCCTTTAGTTCCACATTCAGATAGTTCATGATGGCCGGGAGTGCATCGCTAGGCCGATCTTTGGGGGGCCAGCCGACAGGCCATGCTTCGGGCACCTCTTTTGTCGTGCCGACGGTAATGCGAAACTTGCCTCCTTGTCCCTTCTCAGGTGCAAAGACAAGTCCTGCCGGGCGCAGGATGGCGGCGAGGGCGGTCCCGCAGGAAACGCCTTGCAGTTCGTCACGCACTTCTCCTTCGCCGCGCAAGGCCTCTTCTACTTGGGGGCTCATTCGCAGGTCTAAATCGGGCGCTAGGTTTTTGGCAATCGCCTGCACCATGCGGACAGCGTCTTCACCCTTAGTGGTTTGCAGTAAGGGAGTGGCCAGTGCCGTATGGATTGCAACCAGGTCTTTGGGATAAAGGCCAAAGGCGCTGGGCTTCGCGGTTAGTTGTTCTTCACCCCCAGCTTTGAGCTTTTCGATCCATTTGCGAATCTTGGCGGAATCGGCCAGCGAGAATTTGCCCTGTGGCACAATCAGCTGGTTGTTGTCCGTTAGTAATCCGCGTACGGCATAGACGGTGCTTGCACCTTTGCCGCGGGCGACCACTTCGGGCCGGTCGCCAGGGCGTCCACTACGAATACGGAGGTTGCCCACATCCATTTTGCCTAGCAGCTCCAGCCAGGCCCGTTGGCCATCGATGGGGAAGTCAGGCTCGGTGGCTAGTTCCATCTCCACGCGGGGCTGGGCCCAGGCCAAGGCGGCCAGCGAAAGCCAAACGCAGGTCGACAGGAACCCCCAGCGAACCATGGCGCTGATGCCGCTTTGTGGCGTTGCCATGGGAGAGAGGGCCTGAGGCTTGGTGAATGCTTGCATGAATTCCGACCTTGCTGAGCAACGATAGTAAAAGTGCCGCCTAGTGAGTTTTTCGGGCGACGCCTGCCAGCGGCATTATAGTCTTGAGCCTGCCATTCTGCGAAATGCCAGCTGTAGCGAATGTCGGGCTCGGTCCTGCAAATGGGGTTTTGGCGAATATTCCTTCAATCCGGGTGGCGACATGCGCCGATGGATTCCTTAGACCCAGTTAGTACAGCGACGATTCGCGCTAGTTTTGCGCGAGGATGCAGGTGCCAACTGGCAGGGGTATGTTGGCGATCCACGTCTTGTAGGGCCAGACCCAAATCAGGGCCGAGGCGTGGAAGAGTATAGGTTAGGGGGAACCAAAATGTTTCGTCGCGCGTTGCTATTGTTGGCGGCCCTGGTCCTAGTGACCAGCGTTTCCGCTACGAGTGTGCAGGCTCAAGAACGAGCCTACAATCGAGTATGGGGCGGAGCCACTGGCCAGCAAGACTGGAACCGGTTCTATCACTACCCCTACGTTTATTATCCACAGAACTTCTACGGCAATGAGTATTACCGTAGCAGCCAAGACATGTACCATCGCTATCCGCAAGAGATGCGGACGCCTGTCTACAATCGTCAATGGCACAACGAATATCCGCAGTCCCGGAAGTATCACTCCGGACACCATTTCATTTTGGACGTGTTCTAAGCGTTCCTGATGATGGTATGGCGTAAAGCCACCGCAAACAAAGCAAGGCTTTGCTTCCCGATGGGTTGCAAAGCCTTGCTTGTTTTCTTGGCTAGGATGTGTCGCCTGCTGATTCTGCCGCTATGAATTTCGAGATTCACCGCTGGAGCATATCTGGCTGAATCTTGCTTAGAACTTGTGACCGCGCTGCGGACCATCTTTGGTCAGCGTGAGAATTTCATAGCCGGTCTCTGTAATCATGACCGTATGCTCAAATTGGGCGCTTAGGCCGCCATCTCGCGTGCGAACGGTCCAGCCATCACGCTTGCTGAGCATGGTTTCGTGCGTGCCGGTGTTGATCATCGGCTCAATCGTGAAGCAGATGCCAGGCTCTAGCTTTTGACGACGTGATTCAGGCGTAGGGTTGTGCGGAATGGAGGGGGGCTGATGGAAGACCCGACCCAGGCCGTGGCCAACGTATTCTTGGACGACGCCAAACTTCTCGCGCTCGGCGATGTCCAAAATCGCATCGCCGATATCCGAAATACGCATGTTGGGTTTCAAAACGCTGATACCCGCCCACAAGCAATCAAATGAGCACTGCGTGACACGGCGTGCCAGATCGGAAACTTCACCGATCAAGAAACGTTTCAGACTGATCGCCGTACCAGCCATCCACAATGGAGGTGATGTCGACGTTGCAGATGTCCCCATCCTTGAGGGCGACGGGAGCAGGAATGCCGTGGCAGATCACATCGTTGATGCTGGTGCAGCAGCTCTTTGGATAGGGGCAAATGTGTCCGGGGTAGCCCAGCGTCGCCGGCTTGTGGCCGTGGTCCAAGGTGTACGTATGCACGAACTTGTCAATCGCTTCGGTCGTGATGCCCGGCTTAACGATCTTTCGAATCTCGTCCATCAACTGCGCATTGAATCGACCCGCAGCGCGCATCGACTGCCGCTCGGCTTCTGTCAACTTCAATCGCTTGCGACTATACAGCATCACCCGAACCCTCCAAAACGAACTCGCAGCCAAGGCCTGTAAAACTGCGTAATGTTACCCCTCTTTAGATTATCACTCCCGGACGGCTACTCCTAGGGCTAAAGCGGCAGCCGCCGAAGATGACGAATGTCGTAAGTCGTTACGATCCATCGCCGATTAGTAGATTTTGGGGGTAGCTGTATCGGTTTTTTCGAGCAGGTAATGCGTGACGCCCCATTCTTGGCCTCGGCGGTATCCAAACAGCTCGGCACAGGCCAGGAAGAAGATTCGCCAGCGCTGCAAGATTGTGCTGGGGCGGTCGCCCGAGGGATGGTTGGCAAACAGAGGCAGCAGTTCGCTGCGATGCCGGTCGAGATTGGCGAGCCACGCTTCGCTGGTTAGTGCGTAATGCTGACCATCCACCTGCCAGCGCCGGACCACCTTCAAATCCTTGGTGAACTGATCAAACAAGTCTTGGGAGGGCATGATTCCACCGGTAAAGAAGTGTCGCCCCATCCAGTTGTCTTCTCCTTCGGTTTCGAAGGTATAGGCGAGTTCTTGATGTGTGAAGATATGCAGAAAGACCTTCCCGGTTTCGGCCAGCCAGCCCCGCAGGCGACCAAATACGATCTCGTAGTTCCGCAGGTGTTCGAACATTTCAATGGAGAGAACGCGATCAAACTTGCGCTCGGTGGAAAACTGCCGCATGTCTTGGGTTTGCACTTCCACGTTTTTAAATCCGCGTGTGGCGCATTGACCCAAGATGTACTCACGCTGCGTACGCGAGTTAGAGACCGCCAAGATTTGTGCCTGTGGAAACTTCTCTGCCAGGTAGAGTGTTAGCGAACCCCAGCCACAGCCTAGATCGAGCAACTGCATCCCATCTTTTACTTCGGCCCGTTCGACCGTCTTTTGCAGCATCGCCTCTTCGGCCTGCGCGAGTGTATCACGTGGGCTTTCAAACCAGCAGCAACTGTACTTCCGCCGTGGGCCAAGCACGGTGGTAAAGAATTCGGTTGGCACTTCGTAGTGCTGCTGGTTGGCTTCCTCAGTTGCAATCGCCACAGGATCGTTTCGCAGCAAATCCGCGAACTGTGCAATGGTCCGATCAGGATCGGAGGCGATACGGCGATTGCGCATGTTGAGTCGCGCCTGACAATTGCGCCGAATGCTCGACCGAATGAGAAAGTCGGGAATATAGCCTTGTTCTGCAAGCGCGATCGGGCTGAGGATCATGCGATGGTCTCCCACATCCAACGTACGATGAATTGGTTGCTAAAGGGGGTTAGGAATTGCCCGGGCCGGGATCTTTACGTGGAAACCAAGGAACGAATGGACTGGTCGTTCGTTGATACTGACGATAGTCCTCGCCTCGACTGGCCACCGCTTGGGCCTCCGTCGGAGGAATTCCGGTGACATACAAAAAGAAGTACAGAAGTAACAGCGGCGTCAGCGGCGCAAGCCACCACAAGCCAGCGGGAAAGGCCAACAGGGTGTAAGACCACCACAGCAGCCATTCAAAGAAGTAGTTCGGATGGCGCGAATAACGCCACAGCCCCGCGCGACATGTTTTGCCATGGCTGTTTGCTGATTTCTTAAACTGTGCCAATTGAAAGTCGGATAGCGCCACCCCCGCTACACCGACGATCCAAATCAAAATCCCTGCCAGATCCGCAACTTGAAACAAGGGCCGCGGGTTATACGCGGCGATCCAAACGGGCGATGCAAATAAGATGACGGTGGCTGCCTGCAATTGAAAAAAGTAAAACAGCTTGCGATTGGCTTGGCTTCCCCACTGGGTTCGCAGCGTTGCGTAGCGTCCCTCCTCGGGATGCCCAACGACGCGCCGATAGAGGTAGCTTGAAAGGCGCAGACTCCACACTCCAACCAGCCCCGCCAATAGCCATCGCCGACTTGTATCGCCCGACGAAGTCAGCGCCAGCAGGATTCCAACCAGGCCAATCCCCGTCCCCCATGCGACATCGACAATCCCCGCATTCTTGGTGCGCAGCTGTACCAGCCACATCAGCGTCATGATTGAAAACGCGATGCCGGAAGCAACTGCCAACTGAATCAGCGGGGAAAGTGCCAAGGAGTGGTCCGCAAAGGAAAGGTGCCAGGCGTCCGAAGAATCGCCAGTCGCCGCTTTGGACGCTGGTTTCCTCTCTGGGGAGTTTTAGGCGTCCACCCTCAAAAGGCAAGCGCGAATTGCACGAATTGGCCTGCTGGCCAGTCGTTAATCGTGCAGGGGCCCTAACGCTTTTTCCGGGTTTGAGACAGCCAATACCGCAGAAAATGGGTCAGCCCGGCAAATTTGAAGCTCGGGTCGATGTAGTGCTGGATCACGTAAAAAGCGAAATAGTAGGCTCGCGAAAATCCCCATACGGCCAAGCCCAGCAGCACGGCCACCTTGATTTCAGGATGCTCCAGCAGCAACCCGATTGACGCCAGAACGCCGATCCCCAGAAACATCCCCCCTTTGATATAGAGCAGCGTGGGGCTTTTGATGTCGGCCATAAAAGGAGGTCCCCCGGCGCTACCAGGGCGCTTCCATCTGTCCGCGGATTTGGGCGGCCAGGCGATTGATCGCTTCAAGCTGAGCGGTAGCCAAGGACTGCCCCGCCTCCGGGACAAAGTTCGCCGTCTGGCTGATGTTGACCAGCGTTGGCGAGAACGGGATCCGTGGGCCGGTCGCAATCAAGTCGCCACGGCGATCTACCCAACTCATCTGGATGAAGAAGTCGGTCTCGATATCGCGCACGTCGTCGAGTCGATTTTCCGCCAAGACCCGTTTCGTTTCCGAAACGATCCGAACGTTCAAGATGCTGTCTGCGGAATCCGCATCGACCACCTTGTAGGGACTATTGCGTTCAATCTCCTTCACGATGGCTTCGGTGAGCTGTTCCCCCAGATGACGGCGATAGCTATCGGACTGCGCAATCGGAACGTGAACCGTTTTAATGTCGCAGCGATACAGCGACTTTTGGCCAACCTGATAGCCGGCACATCCCGTAAATGCCGGAAGTAGCCCACACCACAGCAGTGCGCACCACAGAAGGCGGCGCGATAGGCGGCCTAGGGTGCATTGTGGTGAAGGGGCATGGTCCATGGCAAAACTCTTCCTTCATCGGACTAACGCAATTGCGTGGCGCTTTCGCCCTGGGGAGTCTCTGCCATGCGTGGCTCAGGTTGTTCGGTAACGGTTGGTGGCTGAAGTTTCTTGGCTTGCTCGTTGGCCCGTAAGACCTTTTCGACGTTGTCGCGTCGTGGGATCATGTCGACCAACCACTTCAGCTTTTGCTCAGGAACCGGTGGCAGCCCTTGAATGGTCCCTGCCATGCCAACTGCCTTGTCGATGAACGGCGTATCGCTGTATTCCTTCTGAATTCGGTCAAGGTAATGCTTGGCAGCGCGGTATTCGCCTCGTCGGTGATGGTATTCGGCCATCTGCCACAAGCGTTCGGACTGCTTGTAACGAATCTCAGCGGCCACACGGTCGAGGAACTCACGCTCGGCTTCCGCTTCCTTAGGGAACTGGCGCCGCATCTGCTTGATCAGCTTTTCCCCTTCAGACAGCATCGTGCCGGTGTACTCAGGTCCCATGTAGGTATTGAGCTTGGCCTTGAGGCCTAAAAAGTGAGCTGAGAATTGGTGCTCGCTGGCCGGATAGGCCGTCCGCAGATCGGTATAAAAATCGTCAGCCTTCAGGTAGTTCTTGTTGGCAAAGTGTTCGTTCGCAGCAGCAATGGTGGCATCGTCGGCCAAACGCCCGGTCGGATCATCCACACGAATACGGTCGAAGATCCGCAGGCCGTGCCCGCGTGTATCACGCCAAGGGCGTTCTTCGTCGAACATGTTGACTTCGAAAAAGCTCTCGGGATCTTTGCGATGCTTGTCGAGCCAGTACTTCGCAATGGCAAAGCGTCGTGCTTCCACGGCATCTAAATAGCGATTGTTCGGATGGGCCTTGATCAGGCGCTCGTAGATCGCGTTGGCCTTCGAGTAGTGGTCGGCAAAGAAGTAACTTTCGCCTGCCATGAACAGGGCATCCTGCTCAATGGCTGAGTTGGGCAATCGGTCTGCGGCAATGATGAACTTTTTGGCGGCCATCGCAAAGAGCTCGGTTCGCCGGCTTCCTTCAGCCGTTAGGCCTTGGCGATAGAGTTCATCGGCCGCTTTGTAAGTGGTTTCCGCAATTTGGCGGTTCGGGCCACGTCCTACTAAGCGTTTGGTGGTGGCGCTAATATTCTTGGGGGTAAAGTCCTTGGCCTCGATCGGCTTTACCGCATCTCCATCTTCCTCATAGGAGACGTTTCGAACGTTGCTTGGGGAGGATTTGCTGGCCGTTGGGTTGGTACGAGATTCTTCCGAGGTTCCTAAAGTCCGAAATCGTTCTCCAACCTTGGGAAGGGAAGTGCAACCCAGTAGGCCAATTAGCGCAGTCACACACAGCAGGCCAAGCCCTGTCGTTTTCCTAAGAAGGAAACGAGGTGCTAGGCTGCGATGGACGGGCGGCGATGGTTGGATTCGAAATACCAGCATCAGGCTGTTTTTCACGCGAAAGTTTGGGGAGCCAGCATCAGCCCCCTTCGCGCTTACACGCAAAACAGGGCCTATTTGGCCAATGTTCCTAACAGGTCATGCATCCTCGGTTTGTGACCTAGCAAGTGTGCCAAGTACGAACCCATGACGCCTCGCAGTTCTCCACGGACACTCGGCGGAACTTCCACCGTCTTCCAAGACTGTGGACCAGCTGCGCTAAGCGAACGTAAAACTTGCAACGCAGGTTGGCTAACGCTGACAACTTGTCGCTGACCTTGCCGACACTTGTCACACAGTACGCCACCTGCAAGCAAACCGAAGGCGATTCTTCCCGATCCAAAATCAATTACTTCACTGCACGCTGCACAAGTATCGAGGGCGGGCATGTGCCCAATCTCTTGAAGCGCTGCTAACTCCAGTCGTAAGATGACCGAAGGAAGCGAAACGCCCGCATCAATACTTTGTAGCGCATCATCCGCAGCCTCGAACAATGCTGGGTGAGGATCGGCTCGATCCGTCAGTTCTTGCAGCAATTCCGCCACGTAATAGCCCGCATATAAACGGCCTAAATCTTGGCTGGCACTACGAAAACGACGCTCGAGCTTGGCCTCTGTCAGCAGGTCCAAACTTTCGGACGATTTGTGCAGGAACACTATTCGAACTAGCGCAAGCAAGTCAAGAGCAGACTCAAACGGTCCTTTGGGTCGCCGCGCACCCTTCGCCAAGGCGCTAATCTTCCCAAATTGTTGGGTAAACAGCGTAACGATCACGCTGGTTTCGCTGAAATCGATTACCCTCAGCACAATTGCTGAGCGTTTTTTCGCTGGACGACATCGTTAGGCCGCTCCCGCTCAGCACAAAAAATCTTCGATCACTGGGCCAAGGTCTATCACGCTGCCATTTGCCGGCACGTGATCTACAGCTTGCCAGCGGAAGTGTCTGCTCGAAGCTGGGCAACCATGTCCAGCGTCGAAGCTTCTACCGCTTCTTGCCACCGTGCCGATCCAAAGTGTCGATAGCGATCCGTGGAGTGAGCAAAAATAATCCCACGGCTGTTGTTCACAATCGCTCCCAGGCCGCGGCTATCAAATGCGGCCGCACAATCTTTGGCCGTACCACCTTGTGCGCCAAACCCCGGAATCAGGAATAGCGTATGCGGCATCACTTCCCGCAGTTCAGCCAGCTGAGCCGGATACGTTGCACCTGCCACCGCGCCAACAATTCCATAGCCACTTTCGCCTAGCGTTTGCGTGGCCAATTGTTCTACATACGCGGCCACATGCCGATACATGGTTTGTCCGTCCGCCACCAAATCTTGAAAGCGCCCGCCACCAGGATTAGAGGTCTTCACCAAAACATAGATCCCTGCTCCCTGCTTTTGGGCAACAGAGACAAAGGGAGTCAAGCTATCGTCACCCAAGTAAGGGCTAACCGTAAGTGCATCACCGCCCCAAGGGCTGCTGCTCCCTAGGTAGGCATCGGCATAGGCTTGGGCCGTGGTGCCGATGTCGTTTCGCTTGCCATCGACGACGACGAGCAGCCCCTTTTGTCGCGCGTAGGCAATTACCTCACCCAGCGAGACGCAACCTGCTGGGCCAAGCTGTTCAAAGAACGCCACTTGCGGCTTCACGGCAGCCACATGCGCTGCCACCGCATCGATGACCCCTTGGCAGAACTTCGTATACGCCGCCGCGACAGCCGCAGGACCGGTTCCTGTTAACAGTCCTTCGGGCAGGCTCTCGGCCCGTGGGTCCAGCCCGACCAAAACCGGGGTTCGCTTGGCACGGATACGTTCATTCAAAAGGTCGGCAAAGTGTGGCATGGAACTTACACGTCTGGCGAAGTCGTATGGGGGTAAAAGCGGCAATGGTTTCCCTTCCGCGAGAAGGCCCCCATCATATCATTTTGCCGCCGGTTTCGCAGGGATGGCTGCCTGAAGCCGTGCATCCAATTCCGCCAATTGAAGTCGAACGCTCACTACATAGGGCGGTTCGTCCTTCGTCCAATGACCATAAGTGGTTGTGACAATGGTGTTGTCGGGCAACAACTCCACGCCCGGATAGCCACAGTCCGAACCCTTGGTGTTATCCATCAAGCGAATGCGATAGGCCCCTTCCCTTCCCTGGCGAATGTCGTCATACGTTCCCACCCATCCCACCCAGTCTCCATAGGTAGGCGAGGCGTGTGCCATATCCCGAAAGCTGATAAACAGCCGGCCATCCTTCGTGTATTTGCCGGTGTGCCGATCCCCTGTAAGTGATCCCGGCAATTCGACCGGTGCAGACCAGTTCGCCCCTTCATCCTTAGAAAAGATGACGTGCGAATTCTTGCGCCGCGAATTCTCACGCAGCAGTACCGCTAATTCTTTTCCATCGGGTGATCGGATCAGCCCCGGCTCACACAGGTGGATCTCTTGGCTCGAATAGATTGCCTTGGGGGCACTCCAGGTTAGGCCCCCATCGGTCGAGTTTGTTTGGAACAGGGTGAAGGTCACTGGCTTCGTCGCTGCCGACTTACTGGCAAAGTATCGGCCATCATCATGAAACATCGCCATGTAATGACCCGGGCCGATCTTCACCGGCTCGCAAAAGCCCATTACAACAATGCCGCCCCACTCCCCTACCGGCTTGAGATCGCTCCAAGATTGCCCATCGTCTTCACTTACCGCCAGTCGGGCTGGGTGCAAACCCGACCACATGATCACCCGCTTCTTTCCTTGCGCATCTACGGTGCGATGGAGGGTAGGAACCTCTTTGGAAGTGGCCCAATTTTCAGGAACCGCAAGTCGCTCGCTCCAAGTGAGTCCGCCATCGCCGCTCCGCTTGTAGACAATACCTCCCTGGCCATGCCCCTTGGGGTAGACGCATAAAATCGTCTTGCCATCCTCTAGCAGCAGCGTCGTAGGATGCCCCAAATATTGCCCCTTCTCGCGATCCACAATCACTTGGCGTGCGGAATCTTGCGAAAGGTCAAGCAGCGGAATCGAGAAACCACGTGGCAGCGCTTTTTGTGGCGGGTCCGCTTGCAGTGTGAAAGGAGACGCCAGCACAGCCAGGCCGACAAAGAAACGACAGGCAAGCGATCGACCACGACAAAGATTCATGCGACAAGCTTCCAAACAAAGGGCCGAAACGAGAGAGGTTCACCGGTAAATATTCTAGTGGCCTCTCTGGCACGAATCACCCTCCCCTACCGACGCCACAAAGACTGCCAAGCGACCTGCGCCAGCAGCATTCCCTTCTGAAGGCGTGAAAGCTTCGGCCGGCAACTCCACACGTCAAAGTCCTGCCGCTCAATCGCATCCAGGATCGCGAGGCCCCCGGCGATAAAGAGTCCGATCGCCGGCCGGAGTTCTGGCGGCACTCGCTGCGGAAGCGTGTTCCCCTTCGCAAAATGCTCGCGCGCCCGCATGACCTGTTGCTGGATCACCTGACGCCAACATTCTGCCTTGCCCGGCTGTCCAAAATCAGCTTCCGTTAAGCCAACACCTTGGTACTCGCTCGCTGGCAGGTAGATTCGCCCTTTGGCAAAGTCGCGGGCTACATCCTGGGCAAAATTCGCCAGTTGCAGGCCCGTACAAATCTCGTCCGAAAGTTGCACATTCTCGGCCGAATCAGCCCCGGCCAGTCCCAGCACCAATCGGCCGACGGGGTTGGCACTAGAGCGGCAATATTCCAAAAGCTCTTCCCGCGTGGCATAGCGTGTTTGGTGTTGGTCTTGCCGAAACGCTGTCAGCAAATCGAGCAGCGACTTCGTCGAGATCGAAAACGTCTTTCGCATCTCCGCCAGCATCACAAAGACAGGATGAGTAGGCTTCGCTCCAGGCGTGTCGAGCGCTACGGTCTGCGTTTCCCACCAACTTAGCAATCGCAGCGAGGTCGCGGCATTGTCGGTCTCATCTGCTAGATCATCGGCCCAGCGACAATAGCCATAGATCGCCGCCAGCGGCAGGCGCAAACGCTTGGGTGCCAGCAAGCTGACAACGCTAAAGTTCTCGTAGTGGCTTGTCGCCAGTTTCCAGCAATAGCGTTCTGCTTCCAGTGGCGTGGGGATAGCCCGCGCGGCGCATCAGGGCCGTACTGCGCAAGCTCTTGGGCTAAATCCACCGTGCCACCGCCTCTTGTTGCCCGTTACCCGGCTCCCACACCACGGTCAAACGCGCTTTGATCGCGCACCTGATCGGCCAGCACCGATTCAAACATTCCGAGGGAGATTTGCCACTGCGGGCTGTCGTCACGATAGGCGTTGCAGTGCTTGGTCAGTAGCGCGAACAAAAACTTAAACAGGCGTCGCGGCACACGGAGGCTGCGTAAGCCTTCAATGATCCGCTGATCAGAAAGGGCTGGCTCAAACAGGTCGCGCAAAGTCGGATGTTGGTCCGGCATGGCACACGCCTTAATCCGTGACGAAGCCACATCATAAAGCGCTTCGCCAGTCCACTCGAATGTGGGAATCATGTTCTGCTTGTCGAGCCGTGCCCGCTGATAAAACTCACGCTCTTCACGTTCGATGAATCGCGTTAGCTCAATCGGCAGCATCAACTTCAGCCCCAGGCCGGGATGCTTGAGGAACTTGTTATCCAGCATCGGCCACAGCAGGGCCTTCATCAGTTCGGCCGAGCCATTGACCAAGTGCGGCTCATCCAGTCGGTCGACCAGCACGATAATCCCCGGATATCCCAGCGATTGCAGAAGTGCTTGAAACTTCTGCAGCAGCTCATAGCGATCGTCTGAGCTATCTTTGTTTGGCAGGGGCTGCGAAGAGATCTCCTGCGGCGTGAACTGCATCAGCACCTGACGCAACGGGCCCCGTTCACGGTTTCCGACACGCAAGTGCCGCAAGATTCCCCGGGTCAGCCAAAAGTTCTTCCAGAAGTGGCGCAGGTACGGAATGAATCCTAGCGTCGACAATCCCAAATAAAGCCAAAGCGGCTGTAGCCAGTCCCCTTTACCGTTGTAAAAGAACAAAATGATGATGGCGACCCACATCGCCAACCATCCCCAGCCAATCGCCAGCGGGATTTGGGCCTTCAGCGTGTTAAATCGCAATCGCTTGCGCAGTCGGCCCCACCTTCCCTTGAAGGTCTCACTGGTTGATTGGTCGTAACAGGCGGCCAATAAAAGCAGGTCGCGCGCTTGATGGCGATCAAGCTGGCTCACCTTGGAAGCATCGAGCTCGCAGCTCACGTTGGTGCTGGGTTGCCGTACATCCAAAATCCGGTCGACTAGTCCGGTTACCCCCAGCGCCAGGATCGCGTCCATATGATCCCACAGCTTCCACTGCGAAAGGACCTTTTCGCTGCGCTGTTGACGTTTGGGAAGAGAGTTCTTGAACTGGTCCAAAAACGGATTGAAGTCATCGTAATGGATGACAAACACTCGCTTGCCCGGTTGAGACTTGTTGTACGCTTCCAAATGTCGCGCCAGCTGCAAGCGCATCGCCGTCTTGCCCGAACCCTTCTCACCAAACACGATGGCGCTAGCCGGCTCGCGCGGATCGCCATACACCTTGTCCCAAGTGGGATGGTAGGTGCTGACAATGCAGTGATCCTTAAACACCGGATCGGTTTGGGCGTCTTCCTCTGCAAAGGGATTCTTGGCAATCCCATGGTGTTGCAGGAGCTGTTCAATCCTCATGGCGGCATCTCAAGACAGCAAGGAAAAGAAGTCCGGCAAACCCTCCCACATTCCGTGAGGAGTTGGTTCCCCGGCGTTGGCTTCGGACCCTTCTATCGTACTCGATTCGCCCAGTTTGCTCGATTAGCCCAGCCCGCCGACGGGTAGATTCACCCAGAATATCTCCGCTTGGAGCCCTGATTGCCGCTTGAAAAGCTCCCCAAGCAGCGGGCGGCTTTTCCTAAGCAGCCAATTAGCCGACTATTCTTCGGTGAAATCGGCACTCGCCTTGGTCGTATAGGCGGCAAATACTCGGTTGGACATGGAGTCGGAAAGGAACTGCACATTGCCTCCCACCATCACGAACATCACGCCACCATGATGAAAGCTATAGGCTTCGTTGTCGTTGGTGCAGTTCATCACGCAAGGGCCGCCATATTGGCCGCTGCCGGTATAGGCTCGGTCCGATCCATCCAGGGCAATTTCATAGCTTGGGTCGGCCCAGCCAGCAGCTGTCGATGCTCCTGTCGCAAACCTGCGTGACCGCCACAGCTCGGGTCGGCCCGAACATTCCATCAGCAAAAACGTGCTAGACAGCCCGTCGGTGACCTCATTCAGCCGGCAAGGCTTGTCGGTCAGCGCGCCGTTATTGTCAGGAGGAAAATACAGCGGCCAGCCCACCATCTCGCAGTAGCCATGATTAACGCCATGCGTGCAGGTATAGTCTCCTGCCGCCGGCGTCAGGTCGCTGCGAGCTTTGTCAAACCGCCCCCGGGTAGGCGTGCTGGGACAAAGCAAAATGGATAGTGGCTTGCTGATCGCAGTCTTGTTGGCCGCATCGTCCCAGTTCAGTGAAATATCGTAGCCAAGGTTTTGCTGCTCAAGAAACGGCAGCAGCGTCGGCACAAACGAACTGGTGGGCGGAACATTCCGAAATCCGGCCGGCATCGCGCCGTACACGTCCTCGTGCTGCATCAGTGCCAATCCCAGCTGCCGCAAATTGTTCTGGCACTGGGCCCGTCGCGCCGATTCCCGCGCGTACTGGACAGCTGGCAAAAGGAGGGCCACCATCACGCCGATGATCCCGATCACCACCAGCAATTCAACAATCGTAAATCCGGCGGCATTTCGTAGGGGGCGACCCGGTCCACTGCCGTTTTGCTGGGCGAAGTTGTCCGAGACGTCAGTTGCCAGCAAGGGCAAAGGCATGGCTAACTCCGGAGCTAGGTGGAAAAGAAGAGCATTGCACATCCAGCGCCAAGCACCTTCGGGCCCGTTCTTGCCGATTCCCGTCGGCTGGAACAACGCCCCATCCTAAGCCCTGTTTGCCCCCCGGAGCAAGCAACTTTGCAAGTTCGTCATTTAACTCGGCCCCGACATTCCCCGGAAGATTTACTTGGTGATGCCAGCATTCGCCAGACAAAGCCGCACCATTTCTCCCCCGTCGTCGTAGTACGTATTGATGAATTTTTGCCGTCAGGGGCCTCTAGGACCTTGCCTTGGGGGGGGAGCGAATATAATACGGGACTTGCGCATCGGGCGAATATCCCGCGCAGGTCTCTTTTCGGCGGGGGCTCTCTCAGGATGTCCCCCGGGCTGTGGTCGTGGTTCTTTCGTTGGTTTCCAGCAAGTCTGTCCCAGGAAGTTTAGCGCGAAATGTTGAAAGATGCTGTTGATCGTTGGTCCACTACCGATGCCAGTGAGTTGTACGACGTGCCTCGTTGGGGCAAGGGCTACTTCTCAATCAACTCCAAGGGACATCTAACGGTTCACCCCACCAAAGATCAGGCCCAGTCGATTGATATGAAGGACCTGATCGATCGCCTGCAAATGCGCGGGCTCGATCTACCGATCCTGCTGCGCTTCAATGGCATCCTCAAGGATCGCCTGCGCGAAATCCATGATGTCTTCGCACAAGCCATCAAAGACCACGATTACAAAGGCCGTTACACCTGCGTTTACCCCATCAAGGTAAATCAGCAGCGCCACGTCGTTGAACAAGTCGTTCAGTACGGCAAAGTCTACGGCTTTGGACTAGAAGCAGGTAGCAAGCCCGAGATGCTGGCCGTTGTCGCGATGACCGATGCCGACACGCCGATCATTTGCAACGGCTTTAAAGATGCCGAGTTCATCGAGATGGCCATGCTGGCCCAAAAGATCGGCCGCAAAGTCATTCCCGTTGTGGAAAAGTACACCGAGCTAGAGCTGATCTTGAAGTATGCCGAAAAGGTCGGCGTGCGTCCGCAAATCGGCATGCGTATCAAGCTGGCCGCTCGTGGTAGCGGGCGTTGGCAAGGGTCCGGCGGCGTGCGCAGCAAGTTTGGCCTAACTGTCAGCGAAATCCTGAAGGCCACCGAAGAACTCAAGTCGCGCGGCATGCTCGATTGCTTCAAGCTGTTGCACTTCCACCTCGGTAGCCAAATCACCAACATTCGCCATGTGAAGGGGGCCATGACCGAAGCCGCCCGCGCTTATGTCGATCTCGTCAAGCGTGGTGCGGGGCTAGAGTACCTCGATATCGGCGGTGGTTTGGGCGTCGATTACGATGGCTCGCAAACCAACTTTGAATCCAGCGTGAACTACACGTTGCAAGAATATGCCGCAGACGTCGTGCACCATGTGCAATCGGTCTGTGAAGAGGCCAATGTCACCCACCCCAATATCATCAGCGAAAGTGGTCGCGCCGTCGTCGCGTATCACGCTGCCCTGGTGTTTGGTGTGCTAGGCGTTTCCGGCCAAGGGACCGGCGACGACAGCCTTCCAGAAGTCTCGCCCGAATCGGAGCAACCTTTGCACGATCTGGTCGATACGTTCAAGAACGTCACTACGCGAAATGCGCTGGAAAGCTATCACGACGCCCAGCAAGCGATGGAAGTGGTGATGACCCTCTTCAGTAGCGGCTACCTCTCTCTCGACCAGCGCTCGATGGCGGAAGGGCTCTTTTGGGCCATTTGTCGCAAGATTCGTCGCATGACCGAGCAGCTCGACTTCATCCCCGAAGAACTGGAAGGGCTAGATACTCTCCTTTCTGACACCTATTTCTGTAACTTCTCGCTCTTCCAATCGATGCCCGATAGCTGGGCGATCAAGCAGCTCTTCCCGGTGATGCCGATCCATCGCCTGAATGAGCGCCCCACACGGCATGCCGTGCTGGGGGATATCACTTGCGATAGCGACGGCAAGATCGACCAGTTCATCGACCGCCGCGACGTCAAACGTACGATTCGCCTCCACAACTACGATGGCCAGCCCTATTACCTGTCCGCGTTCCTAATCGGCGCTTATCAAGAAATCCTGGGAGACCTGCACAACCTGTTCGGCGACACCAACACGGTCCATATCGACCTGGGCCCAACGGGTGAAGTGATCCTGGAAGCCATCGTCAAGGGAGACACCGTTCGTGAAGTGCTCGACTATGTCGAGTTCGACCACGGCGACCTTACCACACGTCTTCAAACGGCTGTCGAAACGGCCGTTCGTGAAGGACGCCTTGATTATCAAGAAGCGGGCCGCTTCCTGAAGTTCTACGAAGATGGCCTCAACGGCTACACCTACCTCGAAGAACCTGGCGAGTAATTGCCCCGCTTTGCAGCGACATAAAGCGAAGGCTGGTTACCACTCATCGGGTAGCCAGCCTTTTTTGTTGCGCCTGAGGATATGTTCTCTTCAAGGATAGAAAAAGAAAATACCATGACTCTAAAAGAGGTAAAGAAGCAGGCCAGTCTTTTACTGGCAGAGCGTGGTATCGTTGAAGTGAGTCCAGATTGGATCGGGTGCGACCCTGTTTGGAACGCGTTTGAAAAAATGAGGGCTGAAGGAGCCGTTGTAGTTGTTAAGTTAGATGGTGAACGTATGCAGGCAAACGATAATGGTCGCTACACCGTGGTCGTTTCAGGTCCGCCCCTAGGTGATAACTTCTTTCGCATCGACTGTCATGTGCTAGAAGAAGGGCTTGCAAAAGCTATTGTTCACTATGCAGCCGTTTGTTGGCAAAATATCGAGTGATTGTGTGGATTGCCTCCGTCGCTCGACTTTCCATCGCCCGCCATACAAACCCCCTTACAAGTGCTTCCTCTTCGGCTCCCCTCCTCTATACTGCAAACTACTTCACCCTCCACTTCCTCCGTTCGTTCCCACTATGCCCTTTCTTCTTGGAACCGATGAAGCTGGCTACGGACCCAATTTAGGGCCGCTCACCATCGGTTCATCCGCGTGGTACGTTCCACCAGCCCACGCCTGCGTCAGCCTATACGACCTGCTGGCCGAAGAGGTCTCCCCTGCCAAAACGCGCGGGGCCTCTCGTCAGCTTCCCATCGCCGATTCCAAAAAGCTCTACTCCGCCAGCGGCAGCGTGGCCCTGCTTGAACAGGCGATCCTGGGTGCTGCCTCTTTCCTCGGCCATGCTTGGACCGATTGGCATTCCCTCTGGAACGGCCTTCGCGCGCAAGATGCCAAACGGCTCGCTTCCATACCGTGGCATGCAGAGTATCAACTCCCCCTGCCGATTGAAGCCCGCGCAGATCAAGTCGCCTTGGCACAAGCGGCCCTTGCCAACTCGGCCGAGCGGACTGGCGCACGCCTCGTTCACCTGCAAGCCGTTGCGGTCTACCCCCAAGACTTCAATGCCCGCCTGCTTCGCGTCAGCAGCAAGGGCGAGCTCCTCTCTCAGGCAACACTTGAACTGGTGCAGGCCAACTTGCAAGAGCTCCTTTCGCAAACCATTGCCCAAGGAAGCACCGCTGATCGCCAAGTGACCATCTACTGCGATAAGCATGGCGGCCGCGATCGTTATGCCGCTGTGCTCCAGCATGTCTTTGATGCCCAGCACCTTCAAATCGTCAGTGAGTCTCGCGCCGAAAGCATCTACCGCCTCCAGGCCGATGGCTGGCAACTTACCTTCCACTTCACCGCCAAGGGCGAGAAGAACCTTCCCACGGCCCTGGCCAGCATGGTCGCCAAGTACCTTCGCGAAGTCTCGATGCTCCCCTTCAACGACTTCTTCATCCAGCGCCAGCCCTCCCTCCGCCCAACCGCCGGCTATCCGGAGGACGCCAAACGCTTTTTCCAGGAAACGGCCCAAGTGCGACAGCAGCTGAGCACTCAGCGACGACATCCTCTGGAGAAATAAGTAGCCGTCGATACGATCTCCGTTTTGTCTGCCATTAAACTTGCCGCAAGTTGCCCAGCCAGGTGCGACTGTGCTAGTCCAATCAAGCAAAATGCTCTCGGAGAATCCCGCGTCTGCGGAGTTGCAGTTTGACCCCAAAACGTGCCGAACTATAACGGGTACGGCCGCACCCTCATTGGGGTTTGTGGTGCCGGTACATAGCAACCTCTGGGGTAAAGCGGATGACCCCGGGGAAATGCGTAGTCCATACCGACTTTGCGGGCGAAAATGGAATTTCGAAGGGGTGGGCCTCTCGACGATCGTCGTCGTAGGGTTCTAAGTTCAGAGTCAGCCAATCAAGGGACGGATGCAGAGGAGGGCGAAGACGCCGCACCTGCTGCTTCGGCTCCCGTGAAAGCGTCGCTTCGCGCTTACAGCCCGGCCGTCCTCGACGAGCACCAAAAGCGCCTCTCTGACCTCATCCCTACTCGCCCTTATTCGATCTCTGTGCTCGTGCTGCTTGGCCTCACTGCCATTGCCACGATCATCACGCTTTACACCACCTGGCAAGTACGCTGGGACGGCGCATACGCTTCGCGCTTGAACCTGCTCAACCCACAAGCCCATGGCAGCGTCGCTCGCTGGTTTAGCAGCATCTTGCTTGCCGGCGGAGCGCTTGGCTCGCTAGTGATCTATAGCATTCGCTCGCATCGAGTGGATGACTACCGTGGCAAGTATCGCATTTGGATCTGGACAGCCGCAGCTCTCGTTTGGGCCAGCCTCGATGCCGCCACTGGCATCCATGAAGCGGTCGGCATGCTCGCTGCTCGCCTGATGAGAATGCCACATTTGCAAGATGCCTCCTGGATGGGGCTTTACGCACTAGTTTTTGGCGTGCTTGCGGTTCGGCTGATTATGGAACAATGGTATTCCGTCGGCAGCTCGGCCACCTTTGGCGCTGCGGTCATCCTGTACTTGGCCGTTGCTTTCCAAAAGGCTGGGTTTGTTGGCAATAATGATACGCTCTCCAGCTCCGTCCAATTGGCAACGCTCTCGATGCTCGCCCATCTCACGCTCTTCGCGGCCATTGCCATCTACGCACGACACGTTCGCCTCGATGCTGAAGGCAAGCTGCCGCAGCGTGTAAGTGAGCAAGCCCCCAAGAAGCGCAAAAGCCGTGCGAAGCTCGCCGTCGTCGCTGACGATGAAGAAGAGGCCAAACCCAAGGCCACCAAGCGTCGCGCCAAAGCCACTTCAGAAGACGAAGAGGATGACAGCGAAGAAGAGGCCAAGCCCGCTGCTCAGCACACTTCCGCGAAGCCTGCCGCTTCTGCGCCACAACCCGCTGCCAAGCCCAAGGCTCCCGTCACTCCTCCCCCTGCCCCGGCTTCCAGCCAGCAAGAGGAAGATGATGACGACGAGTTCGAGGATGAGGAAGACGAGAACGGCCAACGCCTCAGCAAGTCCGAACGCCGTCGCCTCAAAAAGATGCAGCGTCGCGAACAACGCCGCGCCGCCTAACCCCCTGCGGGAAGATCGCTACTTGGCCCTTAGATGGCATCAGCCACCCTGTTTCCATCTCCACCTTCCCGCCCAAGTCCTCTCGCGCCCAGTCCCCGTCACTTACGGCGCCTGAGTTTACGCTTCGCTCATGACCAAGGGGCGTAGATCCCCCTGCGGTTTCTTCCGGGGCACGCCTGCTCCCCCTCTCGCGCCGGTTGCCGATCCTGCCCCGCCCGACTAAAACTCTATTAGCAACCGTTTTGCGTCTCTTTTGTCTAGACATTTTTCGGGAATCTGCATTCCATGGCCGTTCGCACACGCTTCGCCCCCAGCCCGACCGGATTTCTGCATATTGGTGGGGTGCGTACGGCCCTCTTTAACTGGCTCTACGCCCGTCAGCACGGCGGCCAGTTCCTCCTCCGCATTGATGACACCGACACCCAGCGGAACGTCGCAGAGGCCCTCCAGCCGATCCTAGATGGCTTCCGCTGGCTTGGCATCGACTGGGACGAAGGCCCAGAAGTGGGCGGCCCCTATGGCCCCTACTACCAATCGCAGCGTTTGGATCGCTACCAGGCGGCCGTGAAGGTCCTGCTCGAAAAAGGCTTTGCCTACCGCGACTTCGCCACCCCGGATGAACTGAAGGCCGAGCGCGAGCAAGCCGACCAAGAGAAGCGCCCCTTCCTTTACAGTCGTAAGTGGATGGCCAACACCGACGAAGAGGCCGCCAAGTTCGCTGCCGAAGGACGCACGCAAGTCGTTCGCCTCAAGATGCCGCGCGAGGGGAAATGCATCTTCGAAGATCAGATTCGCGGCACTTGCGAATTCGACTGGGACAAAGAGCAAGATCACGTCGTCCAGCGTGCTGATGGTACCTGCCTCTATCACTTGGCCAGCGTCGTAGATGACTACGATTTCCAAATCAGCCACGTCATCCGCGCGGTCGAGCACCTTTCCAACACGCCGCGTCAGATTTTCATCGTGCAGTCGCTTGGCTATCCACTGCCGGTCTACGCGCACTTGCCCTACGTGGCCGAACCGGGCAGCGCCCAAAAGCTCAGCAAACGCAAGATCGCGCAGTACCTGAAAAACGTCGAGTTCAAACGTCTCTACGATCATGGTCTCGAGATCGTCAATCGCTTTGCTGATGCCAAAAATCCACAAGGCCAACCACTCGAAGATTTCGGCCGATACGTTTAACCCCGTGATCGTCGACTTCTATCGCGAGGTCGGCTACCTACCCGCTGCGATCCTCAATTACTTGATGCTGCTCGGCTGGTCATTGGATGACAAGACGGAAGAGCTTTCCATCGCAGAGATGATCGCGAACTTCACGCTAGAGCGTGTCACCAAGGCCCCTGCCAGCTTCGATCCCAAAAAGCTCTGGTCCTTCCAAGACCGCTACATGCAAAAGCTGCCGACCAAGCAAAAGGTCGCCAAGATGATCCCCTTCCTGCAAAAGGCCGGGCTGCTAACCGATCCCGTCGATTGCGCCGTCGGCCCCATGCTGGCTAAAATCGTCGATGCCGCAGGGGATCGCCTCAAGGTTGCCGGCGACATCCTGGCCTACGCCGACTTCTTCTTCGTGAAGGATGAAGACCTCGTCTACGATCCCAAGGACTTTGAAAAGCGTGTCGCTCCAGAAGCCTCCCGCCAGCTACTTGCCAAGCTCGCGCCAGCGCCTGGCCACCGATAGCACCTTCTCCAATGAATCGCTCGAAGCACTCCTCAAGCAATTCTTGGCCGATGAAGGGATCAAGATCGGCGATATCGTCCACACGCTACGTGTGGCGGTCACCGGCAAAAGCGTCGGCCCCGGCGTTTACGATTGCCTATCGCTACTAGGCCAAAAAGCCTGCCTCGCCCGCATCGACCGCGCCCTCCAGATGTAACCCCGAGGGCAACAAGCATTGCTTGCCCTTAAACAAACGGACCTTCAAACGGCATTCCCTGTGGCTCGGGTGCCGTTTCCTTCTCCTCTTTAGGTTCCGTCGGAGACTAGGCAATACCTCTTCAGGCTCGTCCAGCAGTGGCACCCGTCGAGCAAACGAGCAAAGCCCCGCTCGCGACTAGCTCGAAACGTTCGCAAATCGCAGCATTGCAGCATCTCGGATACACAATGCTCCATGATGCTCATAGAAATCGCCTCCCATCTCAAGCATCTGTATCAGCGGCTCATAAATGCTAGGAACCTCATGCGTCAGGCGCAGGTCCTTCGCATGAATGTCACGTAAGTACCAAACGCACACTTTGCGAACTGTGGGAGCATACTCAGGCTTCTTGTCAAAAAATGCATCGAGCCGTCCGTCAATATCTTGTGGCAAAGCAAGATCAAGACCATCACACACATCGAACAGCGGCGTGTCTTGCGACATCTGTTGAGCCCCCATTAGAAACGACTTCGCCAATACAACGTATTGCTGAGCTTTGTCGTAATCAAATGCCGCTGAAATCGCCTCCAGTCGGGCTATTCCGTCCGCCAGATTGTGACTAGCCATTATTCCACTCCAACGAAGGTTTGCCACATCGGCCGTTTGCCACTGCTGGCTTGCCCAGCAGTCCGATCATAGCCGATGCGTTCCTGCCAATGAATAAACGTCAAATCTCCCTGCCGCTGCCAGACTTTCAGTTGATCTAGTAGTCGACTTCGCGGCTGATTCAATTGTTGTTTGAATCCATAAGCCTACGGCCGTCTAATGGCACGGAGTAAAGAAGGAATATCTGATGCTTCATCGGTGGCCTTCCATTGCCAGCGAAATGCTCTCAGCCAACAGACATCGCCAGATATCATTGGTCAACAGGGGCACCTGGCGGTATCTTGGCTGCATTGGCAAGTTGTTTCTCTAAAGACCATTCCACAGGGCGTTTTGACGGATCAAACCAACGCATTCCCTCTGCTTTCCAGTCGGCAATAAACGCTTCGAATGTCGAAGGCAATGACGTTCCCGGCTCGTCGTCGTTTCCGAATTCGTATCCGCAACACGGACACACTTTATAGGACGGCATTCCAAAATGGACGCTGTATGGAGCCGAATAGCCCCTAATAAGCCCAACTGTCGGTGCATCTGCATATGCGGGTGCCGTAAGGTCAGGATAACCGCAGCAGGGACAGAGGTAATGTTTCATTGTTTCGTCAATACGGATGCGAGGGCAAAATGTCCTATCGGGCACCCGGCGTCACTTACAAAATGACGGCCCGCCAAGCTTCTCGGTGATGCGACTGAGCCTTCGGAGATCTCCAAGCAACCCGTCCGGCCAATCTCGGCCGGCACCACCCTTATCCGCTCGCAGCCGTGGCTCGAATGCTCGAATGGTAACTTGTAGCCTCTCAGCTAGGTCGTAAATTGGCAACCCCAGCAACGGCCGGCCTTTTGATCTGCGTAGCGACTCTAGCAAGATGCAAGCTGCGATAGCCTCAATGCCCTCATAGGTGTCGCTGAGAGCGTACAACCCTTTCACCAATGCTTCCTTCGCCGCTTCTCTTGGTTGTGGGGCTAGTCCGTCATAAATCACCGCTAAAAGTTCGGTTAAATCGGTATCGCCTGGTGCCGGTGACCACTTGGAACGGTATTGATACTCCGGCGCTCCCACGAGTAGCTTATCAATCTCGCCTTTTGCCAAGGCGGCATTCACAATTTCTCTTGGATCAGTTGCAGCCATGTAGTCGCCTTTAACACCGGGTGCCACCTGACTTGTCCAGCAGTGCGGTCATAGTCGGGCCCTTCCTGCAAGTAACGAAACGTCAGTTCCTGAACGTACTCTGCTTCATGAATAGGCTTGATCGTCTTGCGCTGAGGCTCACCCATGCCGTCACAGCATCTTCGTCAGCTCCCGCTGTGGCACCTGGGAATGACTTTCCTGTAGGCGATAGTTTTAGGTAGAATTGCCTAAATAGCTATACCCGTATTTCCAAAAGTGGGATTGCTAATTGGAGAGTGGTGTGGACGAGACAATTATTTTTGAAGGCCGGATGTCTTGGAGAAGCTTTTATCATTTATTCATTGCACTTGCCTTCTCGTTATTCACTGGACTTTTTGCCTACTATCCGATTGTGAACATGGTCCGCGTTTGGAACCGCGCCGGAGAGAACCTGTTAGTTGAGATGTGCGTTCTATCGTTCTTTTTAGTTGCAGCCATTATCTCTTCGTACGTCCCAATATTCTATATAAGGAATATACTGAAAGGTCGTGTTGATCGTCAGATATTCTTCCGTGGCGGCTTGCATCTTTCTTACACTACTCAGGTTTACAAAATACGATGGAGTGACGTTGGCGAGCTGATTGCATGGAAGTCGCCCTTTTCGAGCGGATATTACCTTTTCCTGCAGATCAACAAATGGCAACTCGGTTCTACTGGTGGGGCAAACATGCCAAACCCCTGCTTTCGGCTCGATTGCAACTTATCCCACGATCAAGTTGTTGATCTATTTCAGAAAGTCCGAGAGCAAGCTATCTCGCCACCGATTTGCAGATTTCACAGAAACAAGCTGATCTACTTCGCCAGCCGACTCATGCGGCGAATCTATGACTGGTAGCGTTCGCCGTGTGCCACCAACCTTGTCCCGCACCGGAACCCGCCGAGGTCCACCCATCGACATTTGCAAGCCAGACTTTTCAGAGGTATTCGGTGAATGGCTCCATAAGAACAAATCGCGGCCTGGGCCTCGCATATCTTTTAGACATTTTAATAAACTCAATCACTTCAGATTCAGTCAGGCTAACGTCCGTTCTAACGCTTATGTATTTGCCTTTCATGCCAGCCCAGCTTGGATGCACAATGCCGATCTCATACCCTCCAGTAAAAAACACGTCAACTATGTGCAATTCCATAATATCGCTCCATTTGTATTTGCATCGTTTGAATATCAACCTGACGTTAATCTCGTCTGAAGTGATTAATTGCTGTTCCCTGTGTCCAATAACGAAAAACCAAAGTAATCGGATAAAGTTCTTTGTGGACACAAAAGCTAGATATGCACTGACAATTCCCAGGATTACTACAAAGAAATCAGAATACACCATTGGCGGGTCACCATCACGAATAGGCTCAAGCCTTTCAACGGTAACATAGAGAACAAATTTAGGCCCAAGCTCCCAAATCAACCAATATGACACACTCCCCAAAATCGCCAGCCATATCACGGTGCTAACCCGCCTCCATGAAAACTGGCGGTCCAAAAGAACTACGGGAGGATCTTTTGTTTTCATGCTTTGTTCTCCAACGGGTGCCGCCAAACGACGCTGTACTTCTCCCAAACACTCTTCAAAAAGCACTTCTCATCCTCTGAGTTGTGTTCCAGATTGACCCAGTAGTCGAAGTACATTTTCCGAGCCGTGTCCCAGGAACACCTGTACGCCTGGGCCACGAAGTCTGATGGTCCGCAGGGTAGAAAGAAGCGGTTCGCCTCGTCTTTGTAATAGAGGTATTCGGCGTCTGGTGAAGTCAGTATCGTATATCGCCAGCTATTAAGACGGTTGTAACTCAGGACGGAGTCTCGATCCGGAATCAGAAGGGAAACGTCCGGCTCAGAGCGATACTCAAATCCGATGCCGCAAACCGTTGCTGGCGCAGTAGAAGCAATCGCTTCGGCCAACCACTCAGCCTCCATGGCATTGAGACAGTCGGCGACTACTAGCGTGGACCAGCCTCGCTCTCGAATGACACGCGGCGATGGCTGAAAATCGGAATCAAGCCAATCAGTAACCAGCTGCCTAGCCCATTCGATACCAATTTCGTGTGGATTAGAATTCAAGGAAGGCATTCCCGCAGCACTCGCCCTCATTGCCACGATGCGACCCATGGTCAAAGGTATCGGACGACAACCTATTTAGACGTGCCCCTACACAAACGGATCTTCAAACGGCATTCCCTGTGGCTCAGGCGCCGTTTTCTTCTCCACTTTGGGTTCCGCAGCGGGCAATGCCTCTCCTGGCTCTTCCATGCGGACGATCAATCGCTGCGTAGAAACGCCCACCACCAGTACCCGCTGGCCAGGATCAATTGCCGAGCCCTCGCTCACCGCGTCGTACGCCTTTCCATCCAGCGAGATCATTCCCCCCGGCATCATCAGCGTTTTCGAGATGCCATACCGCCCGACCAACTCGTTCAGGCCGCGATAAGCCTCGGTTTCAGGCAGCACATCATCAGGATGTTCCGGCCGAGGGATTAACGTCAGTTTCCCAATCGGCGTATAGGGCCAATACTTCACCGCCAGCCCCAGCGCAACAGGCACTAGCACAAGCTCAATCCCCAGCATGATCGTTCCCATCAATTGCGAGGTCCAAAAACCAAGCACAATCGACCCGATTAAACACAATGCCGATAACAGCCCCAGCAGACCGCTGGACGGAATGAACAGTTCCACCACCAAGACACAAAGGCCCAGCAGTAATAAGAAGATCGACCAGACGAACGGACTCATAGCTCAGTTCGATTCTGCTCACCGCCTAGTTAGGCAGCAAGCCCCTTTCAAAACGCTACCAAATCTCTCAAACGGCCAGCGTCCCGAATGTTACACGGGCCGCACAACAATGCGATTGCCGCTCACCAAGGTTACCACAACCGCTTGCCCGCGCTCAACCATTTCTCCCTCGCTCATCACATCGACGACCTCTTTTCCAAACTGGGCCTTCCCTGCCGGCACCAAAAGGGTCGTTGTCCGCCCTTCCTTCCCCAGCAAATGCTCCCAGTTCGAAACGACTTCGCGCTGCATCTGTTCCGCCAGCTCACTTCCGGTCGGCGCCTGTAGCAGCAATCGGTTCAGGTAAGGCGTGTGTGGCAGATAGCGATGCACCACATAAATCGCCGCCAGCCCCCCCGCTGCTGCCGCAATCACGATCGACATCGAGACCGGCAACTGACGCATTTGATACGCATTTTGCGGCACGATGAACGTTTGGCTCGCCAGAATGATGGAAAGCACGATCATTAGTGTCCCGCCGATTCCAAAAATTCCCAGCCCCGGCAGCACCGCTACCTCTAGCACCACAAACAGGACTCCAACCAAAAACAACAGCCCTTCCAGCCAGCCCGCGTTCCCTTGCAAAAACTGCGACCAAAAGAACAACAGCAGACACACGCCCCCCACAAACCCTGGCACACCCACGCCCGGCGTATTGAACTCAATCCAGATCGCAAAGATGCCAATGAACATCAACAGCCCTGCCAGCCGAGGGTCCGCTAGCCGTTCAATGAACTCCAGCGCCCAGTTCGGCCGCAGCATCTTCGGCGGCTCCGTCAGGCCGTACATCACCTTCAAGTCGTCCACGTTCGCAATCACACCGCGTGCCAGGTTCAGTTCAACCGCGCGATCGCCGCTGATCCCCTGATCCAAAACAATCGGCGTATCTTCGCGGGTCCATAGCTCTCGGTTGCCCGGAAACGTGTTGGCTTCTGCCTGTGAAACGTAGCGAGTCTCCCCCGTCACACTATGCCGAAACTGAAAGACCTGGGTCTGCGCATCCATCAGCGCCACCGGCAGCGACCAGCTTCGCGTTTTGAGCTTGCTTAGCTGTTCGCACCCTTCGCGCATCGCAGAGGCATCCGCAATCACCGAATCCGCTTCTTGAATGTCGCCGATTTCCGTTCCTCGCGTTACAACGATTTCATCCACGGCCGTCATCAGTGCCAGCGTGCTACCACGAATCTGATGGTGCACCACCAGCACGCACTTGCAATCCTTCCCCAGGTCCGTCGCCAAATAATTGGCCAGTCGCAACACCTCGGCCAAGTCGCCACCCCGAGAATCTACGTTCAAAAACAGCACGTTCAGCGTGTTGTGCTGCTTGTAATGTTCGATCGCATTCATCGCCCGGCGGACAGCCCGACGATGGATATGCCCATGCAGGTCGACCATCACCGGCTGAAAGCCACCCGTCGGCGCTTGAATCCGCGTCAGCGATCCTGTCTTCACCGCCAGCGCCGTTTCCACCTCGGGCAACGTGTCAGCCAAGTGGCTGGAAAGCCCCAGCTCACGCAGTTCATTTCCCGACAAAGACAGCGGCTTTCGCTCTGGAAAGACCGAACGCTCTTCGATCACCTTTCCTGCTTGCCGCAAGTTGGCCGTCTCTGCTTCTGTTTCAAACAGCACGCCGTTCTGGGTCGTCACACGGATGATGGAGCTGCTTCCATCGATGAACGCTCCCGCCAAAGCAGGCGGCACCAACAATCGCCCTGCTGCCAAGCGTCGATAGTCTTCCGCCAGCGCTGCATCACCTACTGGGTCGGCAGGACCTAGCGCCCCTTCACGCCCAACGATCAATTGCTCACACGCCAACACCGGCAGCACCGCATGCCCGGTCGTTGCACCTGGCAAAAAGGCAACCGTTTGCACGCCAGCAAGTTTCGGCCCCGTCAGAAACCGAGCCAAGTTCATCGAACGGCCAAAGTCACTGCGGGCCAAAGCATCTTGGCTTGGCAAAAACTGAAGAACGACCAGCGGCCGCTGCGCCAGCGTTTGCTTCGCTCGGCAACAGCGCCGTGATCTGCGCGATGACCTTCGCATCGACTTGGTCCACAATCGGCAGTGGCACATTCACTAAAAAGACGCGGCGTTCGGCCGGCGTTTCTTTTTCAGCAGCCACAGCCTCGGGCTTTTCCTTCTCTGCCTTCTTCGCGTCATCGGCAATTGCCCGCACGCTTCCAGCGACCGCCAATAAAAACAACGACAGCCCCCACGCACAGACGCTCGTCAAAAAACGCGGTGCGCTCTTACCGACCCAACTCTTTGGCTCCCCAAAAAACATCTTAGTACCCGTCAATTCCTGCCAGCAGCCAGCCACTTGGAAATCCCAAGCCCTTGCCGCAATACGCCTCCATTATAGGAGCCCCGTGTGACACCTTTGGTCACCACTAGCCATGAAAATGCATAAAAACCACCCGTTATGGTGTTTTCCTGTTCAGTTCGGTGTCGCTTGTCCGGTTTCTAGCTTGCCCAAGTTCTCACGCCGTTGCCATGTCCACCTGCGAAGGGCTTGTCTCGTTGCCATTGATGTTGGCTGCATTTTGCCAAAGCCCGCCGCGTCGATCGTAAAAGGATTCCTCATCGGTGAACGTCCGTCGGCCTGCTCGTCATCTCGCTAATCGTACGACGAGTTGCAATTCGCCCATGTGCTCATTCGCACATTAGATTTTCCACAAGTGACAACCCGTATGACTTGCTCTGTATTCGTTGGCTCCGGCAAAACATTGCCTCTATAGTTGGAAGTGCAGTTTCACCACTCGACATCCAACATCGTTCCCATTCAAGGAGCTGATATGAAACGCAACCTGGTCATCATCGCTTGTGCACTTGTCCTCGCGGCCATCGCTATCAGCGCAACGGCTCCAAAGAAGCTTTCCATTTCCCACGCCGCTGAAAATGGCAAGAGCGCCGCGCCAACCGATACCTCGCGCGATGCCGACCTCACAATGCTAAAGGATCGAGCGCCCGATCAAGCCCACGCCATGGTCAGCGTCGGCTATCACTTTAATAATCTGTGGTTTGCGGTGAAGGCCAAGAACTGGCCACTGGCCGATTTCTATCTGAATGAAACCAAGTCGCACATGCGTTGGTCGGTGCGCATCATCCCGGTCCGAAAAGACAGGTCAGGTGCCGACGTCAAGCTCAACGACATTCTCCAGGCGATTGAAAACACGCTTGTCAAAGAGCTTCAAGAATCGGTCAAGGCTCAGGATGAAGATCGCTTCGTCAGCGCCTACAAGGTGATGCTTGGACAAGGCTGCTATTCCTGCCATAAGGCTTCTGACAAACCTTACCTTCGCCCTCAAATTCCCACGCAACCCGCCGAGTCAATCATCAACTTCGATCCCAACGCCCCCTGGCCCCTCTAACCTTTCTTCCATTTTCTCTCTGCTCTTCTCCCTTCTCCTTCTTCTTTCTCTGCTCTTATTCCTCCCTCTGTGCCCTCTGTGGCCAATCTTCCCCCCGTCTCCTCTTCCTGCTGGCCGTGTCCTTCCGTGTTCTTCCGTGTACCAATCCTTCCCCTCATTTCGTTCGTGCTTTTTGTGTCTTTCGTGGTTAATCGTCTTTGGCTTTGAACCACGGAGTTGACCGGTCGCTTACGCTTCCGGTTCTGAAAATTCCCCTTTCCCTTCCCTGCCTCTCTTCCGCGATTACCATCCTCTCTAACCTTATCAGAGCTTCCTCGGGATTCCTCGCATCGCTCCAGAGCGATTCCTTTGGGTTAAAATCGTTTCATGTCTATCACTTCAACGACCGACGATTCCGCCTCACTACCAACCCCTCAGCAAACCCGCTGGCTTTGGGTTGCGTTTGTATTGTGGCAGTTGTTGCCGATTTGGCTGATTCTGTTTGATTTCGCCATCGGCCCACCGAGCTATATAGACAGCGCCAATGATGATAGTGAGCACTTCAATACCTTGCATCGCATTCGCGGCCAACTGGTATTTGGGGCGGTTGCAATGGTTTTCGCGCAGCTTTTTCTGCTTACGGGGAAGGTCATTTGCGATAGGAAGCATCAGGTCTTTTGGACTTTGACCGCCACCTGTGCTGCCTTCTGGTTTTATCAGGGTTGTTTCTACTTAGTCCCCTACCGCTTTCCCGAAAGGTATCGCCACGAAGAGCGTGCCTGTCAGTACTTCTTTTACCACATAGTAGAAGAGCCTTACTTGATGATGCCACTTCTTTCGCTGATTGTGGTACTGATCATCGCAAGGTGTTATCGCTGGCAAATTAATCGTGAGCAATGCAGGCCAACTCAAGCCAACTCCTTGCAGTTCACCATGAGGGAGTTAATCGTCGCCCTGCTTCTCGCCCCGATCCTTTTTCCAACCTTACGGACTGGGCTTGGGCAATTGCAACTTCCCGTAAGCTTCGATGAGCTGGCAGATCGTACTTTTGGAACGCAGCAATATTGGGGATATAACGACAACTTCAAAAGATTATATGCCCCAAACTCCTGGTGGACCTTTAGCAGATTATTTCTTTTCGACTGGATTTGCTTCATCCTCAAGTGTTCACTGATCGTGGTGCCGCTTCTTTATTTGCGTCGCAATACGCCAAAGTGGGTGTGGAGTGTTTTGCTGTTTGGTGTAGCGATTGGTCAACTAATTCTCGACCGCCCAACCATTCACCACGAGTTCCTTTTTCGGCCGAGGATTGTCGGTAATTTTCCTTTTTGGATTTTCAGCCCCATTCAAGTCCTTTTCATTTTCGTCTCTTGGTACCTCCTCCTGCGGCTCGGCTATCAGTTCACACGACTCCCCAAGGTATCGCCTGCTCCGGCTACTTCTTCCACTTCTGTCTAAACTCGCTCTCTCTTACTCTCCCACTTCCTCTCTCTGTGTTCTCTGTGCCCTCTGTGGCAAAACCTTCCCCCCGTCTCCTCCTCCTGCTGGCCGTGTCCTTCCGTGTTCCTCCGTGTACTAATCCTTCCCCGCATTTCGTTCGTGCTTTTTGTGTCTTTCGTGGTTAATCGTCTTTGGCCTTGAACCACGGAGTGATGACCGGTCGCTTACGCTTCCGGCTCTGGAAATTCCCCTTCCCTCTCCCCAAGAAACGAAAAAAGCACCGACATTGCTGCCGGTGCTTTCGGATTTTTCAAACTTGAAGCAAGCTTTGCGGCTTACTTGACGTCTTTCCAGCTGCCGGTCTTGGCGCTGTCCAAAACGGCGTCGCAGATCTTCTGCGTTTCGAGCGCATCACGGAAAGTGGGGCCAGCAGGCTTGCCGGTGCCCAGGCTTTCCAAGAAATCGGCCACTTGGTGCACGAAGCTGTGCTCGTAGCCAATCGCCAAACCAGGAACCCACCACTTGTTCATGTAAGGATGGTCGCTATCGGTGACGTGGATGCTGCTCCAGCCACGCAGCGGGCCTTCGACGCGATAGTCAAACCATTGCAGGCGATGCAGGTCGTGCAAGTCCCACTTGAGCGAGCCAAATTCGCCGTTGATTTCAAACGTATACAGCGCCTTGTGGCCGCGTGCATAGCGAGTGCTTTCGAACAAGCCGAGCGAGCCGTTGCCGAACTTGCACATGAAAGCGCAAGCGTCGTCAATCGTGACCGCTTCCTTCTTGCCGGTCAATTGATGGGTCCGTTCCTTGACGAACGTCTCCGTCATGGCCGAGACCTTGTTGATGCTGCCGTTGAGCCAAATGGCCGTGTCGATGCAGTGGGCCAGCAAGTCGCCAGTCACGCCGCTACCTGCAGCAGCAGCATCCAAACGCCACAAGGCCGCACCACCTTGGGGCAGGTCGGCATTGATCGTCCAGTCTTGCAGGAAGTTGGCGCGATAGTGGAAGATCCGTCCTAGCTTGCCCGAGTCGATCAGATTCTTGGCAAACGTTACGGCCGGAATGCGGCGATAGTTGTACCACACGATGTTGGCAACGCCGGCCTTCTCGACCGCTTCGCACATCTCTTCCCCTTCGGCCGTATTCATGGCCAAAGGCTTCTCGCACAGGATCATCTTTCCTGCTTTGGCGGCAGCGATCGAGATTTCCTTGTGCAGGTTGTTCGGCGTGCAGATATCAACGGCGTCGATATCCTTGCGCTCGATCAGCTTCTTCCAATCGGTTTCGATCGACTCATAACCCCAGGTGTCGGCAAACGCTTGAGCCTTCGCGGCATCGCGAGCACAAACGGCCTTCAAAACAGGATGGTAAGGCAGATTGAAAAAGTTGCTCACACGGTTGTAGCCGTTGCTGTGCGCCCGGCCCATAAAGCCGTAACCAATCATGCCGATATTCAGTGGCTTAGACATTGCGTAATTCTTCTCCGAAGCAAGTGATTAAATGTTTGAGGATCGATGTAGTGGGTAACGGACTACGCCCAGCCGTGTGCGTCGCGAACCTTGATCATCGCGGACAAAATGTTGTTCCAGGTGGTGGGGTTTTCCAGAACCGAGTTCGGGAACATGCAACCATCCCAGCAGATGTGCTTCACGCCACGTTCTGCCGCATCCTTCAGCCAGTAGCCCGAAGCCTTGGTGATGTCCAGTTTGCCGTTTGGATCATCCGCACGGCAATGCTTGCCGGTCTTATCGTGCGAGCCAGCGCCATGCACGGTTCCATCGTTTTGAGCAACGTGGAAATCGTAAGTCCAAGGACGCAAAGCGTCGGTCATCTTTTCATAAGCGGCCCAGAACTCGGCATCGCTGTAACCTTCTTTTACCAACGCATGTTCGGGTGCGTTGTAGCCCAGCATGTACAAGTAGGTATGAGCCAAGTCGGCTTGGAAGCCGAAAGCCTTCGGCATGCCAACACCTTCCAGCAGGTCCAGCATGTCGCGCCACGAATGCATGCCAGCCCAGCAGATTTCCCCCTCGGCAACAAGGCGTTCGCCGTTGTCAGCGGCAATCTTCGCGGCCTTCTTAAAGGTATCTACAATCCGTGCCGTCCCAGCCTTGGGATTTTCACGCCACTTGGATACGCCGAACTCGGCCGAGTCCACGCGAATCGCACCATATTGGCGAACGCCATGCGTATTGAAGACCTTCGCAATGCGGCAAGCCACTTTCACGGCGTCGAGGAACTTTTGTTGCTGGGCATCGTCACCCATCGCCGAATCACCAACCGTCCCTGGCCAGATCGGAGCCACAAGGGAGCCAATGGCAAATCCCTTGCTGGCGATCAGGTCGGCGATCTTCTTCAGCTCGTCGTCGGTCGCATTAGGATTCGTGTGAGGCAGGAAGAGGAAGTAGTCGATGCCTTCAAACTTTTGTCCGTTGACATTGGCCGCGGCGGTCAGGTCGAGCATCTTCTCTAGGCTGATCGCTGGCTCTTGGCCTTCGCCATCGCCTTTACCCACGAGGCCGGGCCACATGGCGTTGTGCAGTTTAGGATACGAATGGGCGGCCATGATTGTTTGTCCTTGAATATCAGCCAATGAAGTGTAGGGAAAGGTTTACAAAACTTGCCCCGCGGTGGACGGCCGGCGAAACGTCTCGCCAAGCCTCGTTCCAAACCTCGGGGCCCATGAAAGAAGGCCAGCAAAACGGGGCTGGCCTCCTTCATTACAACGCAAGGCGATTAGCCTTGCTTCTTATAGTCGCCCATGGCAGGGATCTTCTTGTGTACATCGGGACCAAAGTAACGCAGGCCAACCAGCGGCTCGCTGCCGGTGTTTTCGATTTCGACGCCGGCCACGGCCGCTTCGTGCGATATGAAAACTTCGTCTTCGGTAGGTTGTCCAAAGCGGATCATCGCTGGGGTTTGCAGGTTGAGCTTACCCATCCGCCCCTTGCCTTGAACCGTGACCCAGCCGCTGGCACTTGGGTCCTTCAGAATGCACTTGGCGCCTGGCTCAATCGTCAACTCTTTAGCGCTGAACAGCTGCTCGTTATCGATGGTTCCGTAGACGATCCACTTGTCGGTGTAACCCTTGCCGCTCGCCTTCTTGTCGATGATCGGTTCCAGGTAGTTGTTGTCCTTGAACTTTGGATCAACGTTCTTTTCCCAGTCGAGCTGGCCAATGATGAAGTCCAGATCTTGGTGCTTCTCTTTCGGCATATTATTCACCAAAAGCGACCATGGAATTACGCGGCCCTCAACCAGCGATTGGAACATGCCGAACACATCGCTCCCCCACTGTGGCTCGTACGTGCAGAGCGAACCAGGAGCATGAAGCACGCCGGGCGGAATCAGCCAGCCAGTGCCACGCTTGAGGCGATAGGCCTTGGACAGATCCAAAATGCCGTTGTCGCCACGGTTCCAGTTTTCTAAGCACTTCCTCAGCTGTGCCTTGGTCGTGCCAGGCTCTAGGCCCATGAACGTATAAGCAAAGTTGTTGTCAACGTTGTTGTACTGGGGTGGGAAGTAGTAGCTTTCAGGCTTGCCTTCTTGACCGACCAGCTTCGCATTCTTTGCATTTTGGTGCATGTGATGCGGGATCGGGCCCATGTTGTCAAAGAACTTGCTGTAGACAGGCCACTTGCCGTACTTTTTGAACATCGTACGGCCAATCAAGCGAGCCCCCGCTTCGGCAACAGCGTCACGCAGCAAAAAGTGTTGGCCTTCAAAGCTGCAGAAGCTCAGACCCTCGTTCCAAACACGCCCTTCATTGGCGGCTTCGGTCGTGCTGGCAAACCAGCGCTCATCGATGCCACCGCGATTGCCGCCGTAAGCGTAAAGATCGTCGGGATGAAGCTTGATCCGCTTGCCCGGGTGAAGGAAAACACGTGGCACCCACGTTGGCGTCAGACGAAGCAGGCCTTCACCCTTGTCCAAGGCCCGGTCCAAAACCTTGGCCACATTGTCCGACTTCACGACGTTAGGCTGAATCATCTGCGTCTCGTTCAACGACTGTTCGAAGTGGTGTGGTCTGAGGAAAAATGGCAAATGGAAATGAAGTCGAGGAAAGCGACAAACCAAAGCCCTCGGTACGCAGGCTGTCCCGGGAAAAAGGAGCGCGAAACCCGCATGCGGAAAACGCCACTTCCGCCCCTTTCCAAGGACCTCCTGTTGTATTCCGTTTAGGCCCTGGTCGCAAGTAAACGGGCGGTCATTTGCCGCTACCTAGGCCCCTAGGGAAAGCCCGTTTCCACAGTTTCCCTTCGTAGGTCAAAACCGCACACAACGCCCCCGCTGGCGTGCTGATCCTCGCCTGGGGAAGGCTGAATCGGCGGCCGCACACCTGGTAAGCGACCCCCAATGGCAAGAAAGTCTCCAAAGAGGGCTGGTTCCTGATTTGCAGGCATCCCTTTCAGGTGGCCTTTGGTTGGCGCAGTAGACTTCGTCTGATACAAAGGACTGCTTGCAAAAGTCCCAGTCTTGGTCCCTTTCAGGTGCAGGCTGCAGACGGTTTGCCCCTTAAAAAAGACACGAATCGGTCATCGTTTTAGGAAAGTTGCCATCATGGGCGGAATCATCGAGCGTCAAAAAGAACTGCGTCGTCGTCGCAAGCGTTTGAAGGCCTACGAGATCATCAAGCGCAAGGCTGAAAAGGCCAACCCAACGGAGAAGGCTGCTTTGGCAACCAAGCTCCGCCGCATGACGCCGGGTGCCGAAATCATGATCGAGCGTTTGGGCCTGACGGACCGCAAATAAACGCGGCCTGCGCCTCAGCGCTTTTTCTCAGCTAGAAATACGACGCCACCGCTGCGCGCTAATCGCATCGGTGGCGTTTTTCGTTTCTTGCCTGCCTCTTGGGCGCGAAGCCTTTCGCTAGCCATTTGTAATCGCCCCTTTCCTTTGTCAGCTAGCAGGGTGTAAGGGACCCCAGGTTCGGTGAGAGTTGCTATTTTTTTCGAGAGTGCATCCGAGCTATGATACGGCCGCGTTGCGAGTAGGGGCTTATCTCCGTAGCGCATAAGGCTTTTTGCCGGGGGCTCGTGATGATTTGTCGACCTAACTTTGCTGTGCCACTAGCGGTGTTCATCTCCAGCATCGTTTTGATACTGGCCAGCCCTTTCGCGGTCGCCCACGATTTCAAGCGTGGCGAAGATGTGGTCATTCTTAGCAACACGCACCTGGAAGGAAAAACCCCAGCCGACCCGTGTGGCGATGCTGTATGGCGCGGACGGCCGGCGATGATCTTGGATGTCGATGGGGAGCGACTGCTGCTCGATGGCGAACGCAGTGGTTGGCTAGAGTCGCAGCATGTGATGCTCGCCGACTCCCTGGCAATCGACCAAATCAATGTTTGGCTCACCAGCGAACCGTCTAGCGCAGAACTATACGCGGCACGTGGTTTTGCCTGGGAGGCTTGTGATGAGTTCGACGCTGCGATTGCCGATATCAATTTGTCGATCGAACTTCAGCCCGACAACGCGTATTGGTATTTCCTTCGCGGGTTGATTCGCGATGGCCACGATCAAAACGATGAGATGTTTTTGGATTACCAACGGGCGGTAGCGTTGCAACCCAAGTTCTCGCGAGCATTAGCGCACGTGGCGGAAGCCATGATTAATCAATCCAAGTTAGACTCCGCCAAAGAGATTTGTGACAACCTAATCGCGGATAATCCCGCAGATAACATTGCCTACCACCTTCGCGCCGGGTCTGGCATCGAAAGAAGTATCCCGAGTTGGCGGCGGTTGATGTGCAGGAGGCGATTCGGCTTCAACCGAGCCGTCCCATTCACTACCTTTTGCAAGCGTATCTTTATTCTGAACGTGGCGAGTTAGAAGAAGCCGAACAGTTTGCCACGTTGGCCATTGAGCAGAAAGATGATCGCCCTGACTCGTATTATGTGCGCGCGGGTTTACTTTACAAACAGGGGAAATTTGAGCGTGCACTCGCGGATGCTGACGAGGCGTTACGCTTGCAACCAAAGTCGGTGAAGTATTTAAAAGGGCGGGCTGACATCCACTTAGCAATCGGGCAGTATGAAGCTGCCTCTGCGGACTTAAAAATGACGTTGCTTCGGAATGCACTCTCGGAACTTCCATTTGACCTGCAGCAAGACCAAAAGTATTTGCCTGCCAGTGCAGACAGGGCTATGGAACAATTGGGTAATTGGCTGGAGTTAAATCCTGGCCATGAAGAGCTTCGATTCCAGCGGGCGGCTTGGTTCATTCGTCACGAGTCTTATGACGAAGCTCTGCTAGATTTGAATTGTGTTATTGAAGCTGGCCTCGGACGCGACCATGCCTACATAGCGCGGGGAATGGTCCATGAAGAATTGAAGCATTTTGAGCGGTCGGAGCTCGATTTCGCAGAAGCCTTGAAACTCGACAAGGACAACTTAGATGTAATCATGCGCCGATGCGTCTTGCACGGTGCGATGCTTGACTTTGCGGGCGTGATCAAAGGCTGCAATCTCGTTTTAAAAAAGCACCCTGATAACAGTCTGGTGCTGATGGTCCGTGCGCGTGTGCATATCGAAATGGGAGAATTGGAAGAGGCGCTAAAGGACCTTGAACATGTCCTGCGGAACGATTCTGGCAATTTAGAAATACTAGATATGAGAGCGGTCATTCGGATCTACCAAGAGGAGTTTGCCAGAGCGAAAGAAGATTGCGACGCCATCCTTGCACGCCAACCTGCCGATGGGCGGGCTCCGTTTCTCCGAGCCTACTGTAGTTATCGGCTGGGAGAGTTGGAAGAGGCACTCGCCAACGTAGAGGCTTTCCATCGCAGAACTCCCAAGGATTTAGAACTCCATTTGTTAGGCATTGAGATTCGGTTCCTCTTGAAACAATACGACCAAGTTATCGCACATTGCAATCCAGCCCTTGAGGCCGCTCCAAATGAAGCAAGGCTCTATCTGACACGCGGCCTCATCTTGCATCACTTTGGAAATACCGCTAGCGCCCGCGAAGACTTCGAGGCTGCCATTAAGTTGGGGCTGCAAGCAGAACATCTACGCCTAGCCAAAGAACGGATGGAGGATCCAGAAATAACAGAGCTGCCAAATAACTCCCCTTTGCAGTCGTATTTGCTAACCCTGTATAAGAAATCCAAAGAAAAGAAGAAGGATCTAGAGATCCTCAATCGAAAGGAAAGCCCTACCGCAACGAAGGAAAAAGATTCGAAGTCCGACAAAGAAGAAAAGAAGGACGACAAGAAAATCCTCCCAGCAGAGCCAACCCATGAAGACAAGGTTAAATGGGCCAAGAGCTTTACTCAGAAAAACCCCGACAGCATTCAAGCAAGGTTGAATCTCGCTCAATTACTGTCGCAGAACCATGCGAATGTTGGTGAGGCAATTCTCGAATGCGACGAGGTTTTAAAACGTGATCCGACCGTGGCGATGGCCTATGTCATTCGCGCAAGGCTTTACGCCTATCGCGCTGAATACGCCAAAGCCAACAAAGACGCGCAGCGAGCGTTTGAGCTTGATCCATCGCAAGGCCTCATCAAATACGAGCGGCCAGCGTCGGTTTATGACGAGTCGGTGAAGGCCGCCGAGGCAGCCCCCCAGCCCAAAAACGAAGAAGAGCTATTGCTGACCCTCGGCGACGAACAACTGGCATCGCAGCACTATGCCGTAGCGATCAACCTTTACAACAAGGCGATCACGGCAAATCCCCAAGGAGCGCGCCAGCACTACCATCGGGGCCTTGCTTATGCGGCGATGCAGGAATGGGAAAAGGCCTCGGCTGACATGCAGAAGTCGATAGAACTGGCCCCCGAAAACGTGGAACTACTTAGCGGTACCGCCTGGTTCTTGGCAACAGCCAGCGAAGCCAAGTGGCGGAACGCCGACCTCGCCGTGAAGCTCGCAACGAAGGCGTGTGAGCTCTCGCAGGGGAAAGAGGGGCGGTGCTTAGGGACGCTTGCAGCAGCGTTTGCTGCCGCTGGCAACTATGCCGAGGCCGTCAAGTATCAGAAGCAGGCACAGTCGCTCTATACCGAGGAAGAACAAGCCGCTTACGGCTATCTGATCGCGCTCTACGAATCAAAACAGCCTTATCAGCCGCAGCCGTAAGGGCCGGTCTCGTTTTGCCCTTACTGCTTAAGCCTGCTGGCATGCGCGACAAGAAGAGGGCCTCGCCAAGTGACGCCCTCCCATCGCGGATGCCGACGATTAGGGGATCGTCGGCGACGGGAGGGCGTCCTGCCCCTGGCCAAGCAGGCTAGTTGCCATGCAACCAGTTCCCCTCGAGGGCGAACAGGTTGTCATGTAGGGTTGAACGGCCAGCGAGGGCGAGGGTTTCGTCGCTGGGTTGCGAGGCTCGACGGCTTTCCCCAAGTAACGAGAGGGTCTCATCGAGAACCCCAAGCTCGGGCGTCAAGTCACGCGGGTTGTCATAAAGGCTGGAACGAGCATTCGACGAGAACAACTGCGTCGTTTGCGTTGCCAGCGTAGTTCCTCGGGAGAAGTTGCTTCCCGCAAAGACCGTCGAAGTGCTGGCGGTGATCGCTTGGCCAGCATAGGCGTTTTGCGATGTGCCGCCATCCTCAATGGTAAGGCTGCCAAAGGGGGACGCGGCCGAAATCCGTTCCACACGAATCGAGTCGGCTTGCACCGAGCCATTAACACCATTGGTAGCAAGGCGAACGATGACTCGGCCCCCTTGGCTTACCACGTTGCCCAGCACGGTCCAGTTCGAACCATCGACCGTAACGCCGCCCGACGCCACCCGTTGATTCACGCGAACATACGCATTGAAGTTGGCACCGTCGGACAGGCTGTACGCGGCGTTCGTTGCATATTCTCGGCCCCCTGTCCAGTTGGCCAAGATGCGATAGGTTCCCGGCGCCAAACCTGTAAAGTCGTACGATGCCACCGCCGTTGCTCCCGAATTGCGAGCAACGCGCAGGTCTCCCTGTCGTCCAACGCCGGTGCGGACTTGCCACGAGCCCGTCGTCGTCGCGCCGGCCGCACCGTCATCAATCGACCGAGTGACCACTTGGGGAACGGTTGCTGTTCCGCTCAAGCGGATTTGGTACGAGCCTTCGTTGGCATCATTGTTGGAAAGGACAATCGTCCCGCCGAAGGTGCCGGCCGCTGCGGGAGTCAGCCGCAAAACCAGCGTTGTCGATTGTCCGGCTGCCAGCGAGGTTGTCCCAACATTCGAGACAATCGAGTACCCCGCAGGCAAAGTACTGGCGTTGATCGGAGAGAGAGATAGTGCGGCCGTTCCCGTGTTGCGGATCGTGATCGTCTGCGTTACGGACGTGCCCACTACAACGTTGCCAAAATTAACGGTACCACCACTGGCCAGGGCGACGTTGTTAACAAACAGGTCGATCTCAGGAGCGGTAGTCGTTCCACCACCTCCACCGCCGCCACCAGGGATGCTGGTAATCGGTACGGCCGTCCCGCTAACCGTATACTGGCCCATGTTGCCATAGCCACCGGTGGAGCGAACCACCAACGAGTAGGTTCCCTCGGCCAAGGTCGTGGTGATGGTGGCGCCAAACGAGTCGGTCGGATTGGCAGAAGCAACAACTTGGCCGCTGGAGTTGCGAATTTCCAGAATGCTATCGAGGTTGGTGCCGAACTGCGCGACATTCAGCTGGAACGAGACTTGTCCTGCCCCAGTATTGAACAGAGCAAAGTCCTCATCGGTAGGGCTGTTGATGATGCCGGCATAGGTGATGCTGCCACCGGTGGCACCACGCCATACGCCTGTATCAAAAGTTCCCCCGTAGTCATCAGCGCGGAAGCCAAACCCGTTTGCCGCACCGCCGACGATGGTCACATCGTCTTGAAAATCGGTAGGCCCGTTGTCTGTCGCGCCGTTGTACCAAGTTGTGCGAGTGCTGTAATAGCCAACTCCCATGATCGGTGCCCAGTTAGCATCGCCACGGCTGTAAGCGCTGACCAGCGTGTTGCCGCTCCAAGTGGCTTGATGATAAAGGCCGAACAAGTGACCTGCCTCGTGAGAAGCGGCTTCGGCAACATAGCGGGCGTTGCCATTGCCCAGTGCATCGGAAAAGACAAAGCCCGTATTGGAAGCACTGTTAGAAAATCCGCCGACATAGGCGACGCCGCCGGCCGAGCTGCCAAACCAATCGGTATAGTTGCCACCGATTGCAATGCGAGCCACGACGCGGTCGACGTTGGCACCTGGGTCAATCGTCGTTACATCGATGTTGAACGGAGCATAGTCTTCCGCCACGCGAGCCCAGATCTCTTGGATGTTAGCAAGTTCGGTGCTGCTAAACGTGGTCGCATCACCATCGATGTTGTAGACCTTCGTGGTAACGTTGCTATAGCTTCCCCAGGTCGCTTCAAAGTTGCCGTTAAAGTCGAGATAGAGCTTGGCTCGTGCGGCCGAGTTGCTCGACAGCTGCGGAATCGCCGTCAGTGGGCTGGCCGCGGCGGAAGGTGTGGTGGCGGCCTGAACGACAGGTATGTTTTGAAGTCCCTGCCCCGTGCAGATCGGACATTGGCAAGCACCGCCATGCGACAGCACGGGCGAAGCGTCCGGGCCGCTGGAGGGATTGGCCGTCATCAAGTGCCGGGGTTCAAGCAATTCCAGAATGGGTCGGCGTGAAAGCCAACGACGTTCGGGTCCTTGATAGTGATTGCCGGCAGATTTCTTCGCAGAACCATTGTGGGAGGAACCACTCATCCGTTTGATCTCCGACCGAACGTAAAAAGAAAAGCCCAGCCAAGGCGCGACGTCGCAGAACCTTGGCCAGGAGGGGGTGCAAGCTGTGCAGGCGGGACGGCCAAGAGGGCGACAGAGTGTGTCGCTCAAGGCCATCTGAAAACTACGTTGAAAAACGCCGATGTCAAATCGTGCTCAAGAAAAGAACAGTTATTCCCCAGATTTTAAGGCCTGCCCGTGCCAAACGCCAATCACAAACCAGTTAGATTTGCTTGCCACAAACTGTTTAGCCTTACGCGGGTCATGTCGTAACGGTTCGCCGTACCTTGCAGGGTCCTAGGGAAGTCGGCATTTCAACGCTAGGATGGGGAGGAATGCTGTCATGTTGCTCGATTCAACTTGCCCAATCCTTTTATGTCTTCGACTAGCCATAACTTGTTAAGCCGTGCTGTTCGTCCCCTCTCGCAAGAGAAGTTGCCCATGCTGGGTGAGGAGCCGTGTCCCGCGGAAATTGCCAAGCAGCTTGCGGCGCTTTCACCAGCCGACTTGTTTGACGAAAAGCCACTCGTCGATGTGGATGCCGCACATGGTTGTCTTTCGGCGCTGTGGCTATTGCACGGCGATCTAAAGACATCGCACGAAATCAGCCAGCAGATTGAAACCGTCGATGGTTCCTTTTGGCATGGGATCATGCATCGGCGCGAAGGGGATTTTAGCAACGCGAAGTATTGGTTTCGGCAAGTTGGCGCGCATGCTTGCTTCTCTGCCATCTCGACCGCGACGCGGCACATCTGCGTAGCCGCCGTAGGTACAACGATTCCTCCAGCCGCGCAAAAACTTTCGATGTCTTGGCAGCCGAACCTGTTTGTCGATTATTGCCAAGCGATCATGCAACAAGACCCTGCGGGCGAATCTTCCCCTGCCCTGCTCTGCCGCAAAATCGCACGTGCCGAATGGGACGCGCTGTTTGAGTATTGTTGCCGGAAGGCGATTGGGGCGAAGTAGGGGCCGTGGGGCGAAAGCATCGGTGAGAATTGCGATCCGCTGAGTAGTTCCAGCATGGTGGGTCTTCGCCTGCGGCTTGACGCCACCCTACGGGAGCGAAGGAACGCAAGAGGTTGAGGGGCCCAAGGGCGGTGACGCTGGGGCAAGGCCAGGTTGTCTAATTCAAAAAAGCCTCCACAACCTGACGAACATTCGATGCCTTTTCGATCTTCGCTTCCAATTCATTGAGGATGCCCATGGACACATAAGCGTCAGGATACAACCGGAGGAACTCCTGTACACGATCTTTCGTTGTGGCAAGGTCATACTCACACAATCTCTCCACGTCATCGAATTCCACTTCGACCATTCCGCCGAAAATTCTGGCTAGTACAGACTGTTTCACAATGCGAGCACTTCGTATCACTGCACATGCTCCTGCGCAATCCACGACTTCTAGATCACTGAACCAGCCCATATCGTACTCGCGTTTCATAACTCGTCGGACGTTGTCATAGTGCGAGTAGAGCATCACGCCATTCGGCGTAAATGCAAGAATCGGATACGCAAGTGACTCAATAGGATTCATGCTATTCACTGAAATAGTAGTACACTGAAGGGTGCCACTGCTGGCTTGCCAGCAGTGCGGTTGTTGCCGGTGCCTTCCTGTTAGTAATCGAACACCGAAAACTTCCGACAAACAGTTCTTCTCACCTATCTTAGGTCAACAAGGGTGTCTGGCAGGAGCATGAGAACGTCAATTCCTGAAGCTTCACCCCTTTGTCATCCTGCTCCGGAAAGGCCTTTCGATTCTCGCCCCGGTTGAAACGCCCACACTGCTGGCAAGCCAGCAGTGGCACCCGGCGACCTTGTCCAAATTTTTTCGACAAGTTGTGCATTGGTTCTTGTTACTGCACTACTTGGGGCAAGACGTCAACGGCTATGAGCCGAAACGTCGAATTGGTGCCCCTTCGTCTTTGCCCGCAACTTGGTTTGACAGTTGACCGAGTACGCCCAAGTGGAGCGATGGTGATTCGATTTTTAAATTTGTTTCGGCGTATTCACCATTGGTAAGGAGTGGCAATTCAAATGCGAGATGCTCGGTTTCTAGCGGTAAGAGTCCTCGTTTAGCAGCTCTCACCGCTAGGTCATGGTCATACGCAGTTGGCGACGTGACCAATACCTTCTGGACCAAAAACTCTTCAAGTGTGCCAGGCGAAAGCCCTATACGCTCCGCTCCTTCGCAAAAAAACTTTATAAAGGCACCCGTGTTTCCACGATCAAGTTCGTAACCATACTGGTCGCCGAATACGTCCTCGGCAACTATGAGTACATCGGCCAAAAGGTGACCGTAAGCGTTTCGCCACGGCGCCTGATTCCACTCGAAGACAGAGGGAAGCTGACCAGTTTGGCGAGTTCCAAAAAGTCGAAACCGCCGGTCTTTTGTAATGAACCCGTCCACAACTCGAAGGACTTTCAGGTAATCCATAGGGAGAATTCCCCGAATTTCCAACGACACTCCGGCTCTTGCATCATATGCGAACTCTTCAACGAGACCTCTGGTAAGCATCGGCGTCATCCCTCTCTAAATTTTCGTATCTGCGTGCCGTCAGGGTTGCTCAAACGCCGTGTGCCACTGCTGGCTTGCCGGCAGTGCGGTAATCGCCGGTGCGTTCCTGTTAGTAGCGGAACGCCGAAAACTCCCGACAAGCATTTCTTGCCAAATATCTTAGGTCAACAAGGGTATCCGACACGAGCACAAGAACGTCAAATCCTGAAGCATCATCCCCTCGTCACCTCACTCCGGCAAGGCCTTTCTATTCACCGTCGCTGGCAACGTACTGACTGCTGACCAAGCCAGCAGTGGCACCCGGCGTACCATTCTTTTTCGGTCACATGGTTCGTCGAGTTCGATTCAGCTTGGAAGCGTTGATGCAAGCAATTTCAAGCGGTCAAGAGCATCGTGATATTCTGCTGGTACAAGGTCGTACGCGTCATTTGATACAGGCAGAACAGTCAACGAAATCCCGAAACGCTCCGCAAGACGCTTAAGGCGATCAGGTGAGAGCATCTTTCGATACATGGATTGAACATCTGCGGACTTACCGCTGACTTTCCTTTGGAACTCTGGTGACTTCTCGTAGTCAAAACCTTTCAATAGTTGCTCGACTAATTCCGCCATCGCCAACACCGCTGATCGATGTTCGGCATTGCATGCACTTGAAAGAACTGCATCGCTCGACACGATGTCCAAATCGCCAACCTCCTTGAGGCCTACAAGCATCTTGAGAACATCGCCAGCTTTGAGCATCAAAAGCTCCTTAGTATGGATCATAGTAAATGAACCTTATGTCGTTCGTGATTCCAAAGCGTCTGAAATCATCTACTTGCGGGCTAATCCGCTTCAAGCCGGGAACTTCGGCGACGTCCCATAAGTTACGGCGGGCAAATCGGTGTGGGTCTCATTGGAAAATCTCTCTCGCGCTCGCCTATGCACCCAGCGAAAACCTTCCGGTGGCTTTGTGCCATCGGGCTTCATCTCTACGTGTTCAACTTCGCGTAGCGTTCTTCAATACTAACTATACGATCCCGTGTCACAGCATCCAAAGCCATTTGCTCCCCTTCATCAATCACGTATCGCATGAATTGACACGACCGACGTCCAATTGGTCTGCCGTTACGGTCGCGCAACTCCCGATCAATAAGTTCAAGCGCCGAAACCGCCGCTGTGAGATCGCGAACTAGCAATATTGAAGACTTTGCAGAAGTCGCATCGTTTAACGCGATCTTACATTCTTCCAAAAGCGATCTTACTTCGAGCTCAAACGAAGACTGCTGTCTACCGGTCGTACTCATCATCTTGGCCCCTGTGTAGCAACCGTGTCGGACTTAAAACACTGCGAGACGGAATAAGCATTGGCGGCACCCGACGAACTACTTGTGAATTGCAACGAAGTTACGAGCTTCCTCACGTAAGTCTGCGTCCAAATCCGACCGTTCAGCAACTTGCATCAGCAGCGCAAGGAATCTACTGGAGTTTACGTCTTTTGCATTTACAATTCGATTGGCAAGCCAAATCGTCAGCGATGTAGGCAAACGCCGCAAGGAAACAAAAAGCTCATCTTCGTAGCCTTTGCGATAAAAACGCTCGGCCACGTGCGCAAGAGGGCCAGGCATGCCGAAGTCTTCATGTGGAAATCTTTCAAACAGCGACAGAATGGCAGAAACAAGCTTCGCCCCTTCTGGGTGCTGTTCGATTTCGGTTGCTAATCGGTTGAGCCTAAAATCCGCGTTGCGATCGAAGTCAAATGATTCCAATTCCGCCGCAATATCCCCTGCCTCTCTCATCGCCCATTCTCCGATGCGTGCCAAAGTGCTTTCACTGTAAGGCGGTTTACTCGTGTGCGACTGAACCCTTGCTCAAGCATGACCGCCGTGTGCCACTGCTGGCTTGCCAGCAGTGCGGTAATCGCCGGTGACTTCCTGTTAGTAACGGAAAGTCGAAACTCCCGACAAGCAGTGCTTCCCACCTATCTTAGGTCAACAAGGGGGGCTGGCAGGAGCACGAGGCCGTCAATTCCTGTAGCTTCACCCCTTCGTCATCTTGCTACGGCAAGGTCTTTCTTTTCACCGCCGCTGGCAACATCCTCACTGCTGGCAAGCCAGCAGTGGCACCCGACGACCACTCTCCTTCGGCAACGTCCATTGTCCCGGGGGTGTCACCAAGTGCGCGAGTAGCAGAATTCGCCAGCATCGTTCCACGATTCACAATATCCCATTTGGTCCAGCGTTTTCCCACCTTCAGAAAAATAGGAGTCAAACAACTCTAATCCTTTTGACGCACCGAAATGGCGAACATCCTTGTAAAAGCCTTGCAAGCTTGATGACAACTTCCGCGCAGCATGGTCCAACAGCGTCAACTTAATCAGAGATTCGCGGTAGTCTTCTTTGAGATTCTCCATTAGCAAAGCGGCTAATCCTATTCGTAGACGTTCCGCATTGCCTTCGCGAACCGCCCATGTCGCTGCGCCTTCCGCTGCGCCCAACAACAGCCCACAGCTTTCACGTGACATAGAATCGCGAATAGCCTCTCGATCAGACTCCGATGCTAATTCAAATTTCACTAGAAGTTCACTCAGCAACTGATCGTAGGCCGATACTGCGCCGCGTATGTCTCCACCGGCTCGATGCCTGCGTTGAGCCGCCCGAATCATCTTCAAATATTGGTCAACAAGATTCTCCACGATCAACCTCTGGGTACCATTACCATTCGCCCACCATGCAGAACTTTCTGCAAATACCCGGCGCAGTCGTTCTACTCATGCCAATTGAACTTCCCGATGAATTTTGGTTCGTCTGGCAAATCAGTCAATCCGACAGCTTCAGGGTCGTAGTCAAAATCGTACTGCGCCATCACCCAAAGAGCCGAAGATACACTTAGTTGACTTGCAGCATTGATGGCAGCCTCGCGGAACGACGCAGAATACGACAGTTGCGAGATCAAGCCAGCGATAGGTATGACCGATTCCTCAACAACACACTCTTGGTTGTCGGGGTCGTAATAGTCAACACCATACTGATCCTTAAGGAAATTGGAACCTTTTGCGACTCTCACTTGGCCAACCCACAATGAAACAATGCCGTCTTCTTCGAAATACATCTCATCCCTAGTCTAATTATCATTGTAAAGCCGTGTGACACTGCTGGCTTGCCAGCAGTGCGGTTGTTGCTGACTTGCGTGGCGCGCGCTGGAGGTTTCCGCCGATGAGCGTGATCCTCCGCCACCTTCAAACGTTCGTGATTATATCTTGCCATATCGAAAAAATAGAGGCAGTGAAGTGGTGAGCCGTACATTCGTCAAACCTGTCGGCGCTGACCTACTAGACCAACTACCTTAATTTGTCATGGCCGAGTTGATCCAACGTGGTTTGTGAAACACGGGGGGATGGCCGTCGCTGACGCTTCCGGCTCTGAAAATGCCTGACAAGAAGACGATTGCGGAACAATGAAGGCAAAGAAGTTGAGATGCTCAAGGGCGATGAGGCTGGGGCAACGCGGAGGGGGCTATGGTGACGAAATTTGACGTGCCCGATGGTGCCAAGGTATCTTAGCCTAGAAGATGAGTTGTTTATCAATCGCATTTTCCATTGTCGGAAGGCGATAATGCGGGAACTGTCCCCCTTCCATGAGCAAACGATGAGGGGAGTAATGTTATGGCTTTCCCTGTAGATAAAATGTTAGCGAGACGAAGGGCGCTTGCTTCCATTAGCTTCGCACTGGGGGCGAGTGCCCTGGCCTCCAGTTCGGGCCAAGGGAATGAGGCCCGTCCACCGAAGCAAAGCAAGCTTTCGTTTTTAATTGAGAGCTTGATTTCCCCCAATGAGAAACCAGATTCACCTATGCTGTTTCGGCCCGGCCCCAATTACGACCGGAAGGCTCAATCCGTTGTCTATTTAGCAGCCAACCAACTACTAAGGGAAGACGCTGAAGGGATTCGGGCTTTACTCGCAACGAAAGACGATGAACGATATTCATTCACCTACCTTACGCCTAATAGCTATTCGGATAGGTCTGTCAGTGGCGCCGTTGGGGAAATCCTTTTTCGGATGGTGACTTTTGGTGACATCGTCACCAACTTTTGGTTGATTCGCCCTAACTGGATCGGCGCTCTGCCGTTGAAGGAATGGATCGCAAAACAGGATTTTGATTCATTGATAAAATTACAACGCCTGGCAATTGAGGCGCAGATAAAGGCGGCCGAAGCAAAAGTGTATGACGGCAAAACTCGATGGCAATTCAGCCGCTATGCAGAAGTCATGTCCGAAAAAGAATTTATAGATTGCAGGTCGCAGTTGCTGAAACAGCTTCAGGCCGTTCAGAAAAGGTTGCAATGCACCGATGACCCGATCGTCTTTCCGTCTATAGATCGTAGGGATGCAAAATTTGTCGGTGGTGAATGGGAACCAAGTGAGCTTTCCGCCGGGGCGTAGAATTCTTGCTGCGATCCAACGGCTGTGGGCCTTTGGGGATTGCCGGGTGCCACTACTTCGGTCACGTTCACTGTCTGGCGGCCTCAATTAACGAAGCGGACCGGATACAAGGTGCTTCGACTTCTTACATGCGAAGCCTCGCTCCTTTTCATAGTGCGGATCGGTTGATTCCCACGAGTACACAGACTCGCTTAGAACCAATTGCGTCGCTTCGTGAATATGCAGCGGCATCTTGAATACAACACCCAACGGCGATTCGGTTCCCGCTGGCTCGTCGATCCGGGCTATCTCATTACCAAGTTGAAGCTCTAGGTCTACGATTGGTTGCAATGTTGTTGAAATTTTCATTTTGCTTACCTCGATAGATTGAACGTGCGAATTGGTTCAAGGCTGTTTGAGAAGTTCTGAATGTGGAATTGCACCAGGTGCCACTACTGCAAAGATAAGAATCAAACATCTCTTAGCGATTCCCTTGACAGGCAATGTGGTCGCCGGGCCAGTGAATGAAAGAATGCCTGCTTGTTCATTGAAGCCCTCGAATTGCAGCCTCGAACTCATCTATTGAAAGTTCGCTCACGCAATCAAACACTTCTGGGAACGGACAACCTACAAATGACTCTTCAAATTCCAGCAACGACTCAATTTCATTATCAGCAATTCCATCGCTTGCATGAACTTTGCTGTACCACTCTGGGTTCAGCGACAGCTTGCCGCCTAGGTCAAACAGAATTCCAGCTTTCCGTGCCTTGGCAAAACAACTTGCCACCTCATCATACGTTGGCGTTGCAACTCGATTAATAAACATGAACCAGCGAATGATCATTGATAAGTCAGATGCTTGCCTTGGAAACGAATAGAGAATCTCAGCATCTCTCGTGTTGAATTGCACGGCTCGCATAGTCATCTCCATTTTGGCATTTTCATGACTTCGTCTACCCGTGAAGCTGGGATGTCATCCCATTTCACGCCGTGTGCCACTGCTGGCTTGCCAGCAGTGCGGTAATCGCCGGTGCCTTCCTGTTAGTAACAGAACGTCGAAAACTCCCGACAAGCAGTGCTTCCCACCTATCTTAGGTCAACAAGGGGGGCTGGCAGGAGCACGAGAACGTCAATTCCTAAAGCATCATCCCCTCGTCATCTTGCTCCGGAAAGGTCTTTCGATTCTCGCCCCGGTGGAAACGCCCACACTTCTGGCAAGCCAGAAGTGGCACCCGGCGAGGCTACACTAGGTAGTATTCATTGGCTCGTCACCTAGCTCTTTGAGTTTTGTCGCTGCAAGTTCCCATACGTTTTCGGGGGCGTCTTCGCCGAGATCGATGGGTGTGGCATCTAGCGTGCATCCCTCGCAGTACGACTGTAGCTCGCTTCGCTTGCAATCTTGGCTTGAGCAGAATTTGAGGCATTGGATGATTGTGCCCCTTTCCAAAGCAGGATGATACGAAGTGGCTTCTGAGAAAGTGACGCCCCCATAGGTCAATGCGTACACAACATCTGCAATGGTTAATCTGGTTCCACCAATGCACGGTGCACCAGAGCGTACTGCTTTGTCTTGATGTATCGTCATAGTCATAGTTATGAACCTCCAAGCAGTCGTTTCAGCAGCTTTAGGTTGAGTCCTAATGCAGGCACATGCTTCATCGGTCCTCACTAACTCGCCGGGTGCCACTGCTGGCTTGCCAGCAGTGCGGTTGTTGCTGACTTGGGTGGCACGCCCTGGAGGCTCCTGCCGAAGGGCGTGGTTCCCCGCCAAATCCAAGCTTTCGTGATTATATCTTGCCGTATCGAAAAAATAGAGGCAGTGAAGTAGTGAGCCGCACATTCGTCGTGGGCGAGCAGAACCAGCGTAGTTTTAAAACACGGGGGGAGGGCCGTCGCTGACGCTTCCGGCTCTGAAAATGCCTGACAAGAAGACGATTGCGGAACGATAAAGGCAAAGAAGTTGAGATGCTCAACGGCGATGAGGCTGGGGCAACGCCGAGGGGATCGTCAGGATCAATCCAAGTCTACGAAGGGAAGGGGCAGTCACGCTCAAAGGGATAGAGCGGTTTGCGTCGATGCTGATAGGGAAGGCTTTCCATGTCGGCCGTTGTGCAGCCGGGGGTGTTGACGCGGATGAACTTTTGGCAGACCTCGCGATAGGCGGCAATCGGCGCATTGACCCCCTTGGCCACCATGTACGAAAAATCGTCCGGGCGAATGCCGCACGAAGTGACCTGCTTCAAACTGAACGGGGGTGTCCGGCGACTGTTGACGATGATCGTTGGGCCAGCATCGGTTTTAAGGACCGCCGTCAGACCTTGATCCATGTTTGAAATGCCGCCGTGGCGTGCTTGAGGCTCGTGAAACTTACCTTCGTAAAGCCCGATGACTTCGGCCGTGCAGACGATAGGGGGCCCGTGCAGGTTGTCGGTCTTTCCACCGATGCTAAATTCGGCCCGGCCACCAATCCCGAGCGTTTCCGCTTGTTTGGCGACGGCCGGATCAAACAGCAATGCCAGGGCGCGCGGCTCACGGGCATCGATCAGCGCCTGCACCAGCAAGGTGGCATCGCCTGGGGAACCACCGCCGACGTTGTCCCCCATGTCGAGCAAGCAGACACACTTTCCGGCGGCTGAGTCTTGGGCGCTTAGCCATTCTTTCCCTTGGGCAAGGGCCGTGGGGATGTCGATCATGTGCCCCAAAAACTCTTCACGCTTGGCCCAGATAAAATTCGCCAGCGTGCTAGAAAGCTCTTCGGCCAGCTTTGGATCGCCATCAGTAACCGTGATGACGGCCGAGCCCATCTCTGCCACGTCGGCATAAGGAAAGCTAAGCATGAAGCTGTTGGAAAGGACCCGCTCATCATCTTGCATCTCGTCGGCCAAGCGTAAGACCGATAGGCAGGGCTCTTCGCTGGTGCATTGCTTTTCAATGTTGATCGCCATGGGCAAGAACTTGGCCACCATCGTCGGATTTTGTTCTTTGCGAATGGTCCGGACGATCATTCGCCCCGCATCGATCCCCCGTGCCTTTTGATCGAGGTGCGGATTGGTGCGATAAGCGAGCAGCGCGTTGCAGCTGTCGACCATCAGCGGCGATAGATTGCCGTGCGGGTCAAGCGTGCCGATGATGGGCATGGTGGGGCCGACGACTTTACGCACTTCCGAAAGCCAATGACCGTCAAAGTCAGGAAAGGGAACGCCGACCGTTGCCCCGTGCGGCGCCACCAAAAGGCCATCCAGCGGCAGCGCCTTTTTTAGCTCGGCCAACAATTGATTGACCAAAGCATGGCTGGCGTCGGCAGTGATGGTGCCATAAGGCATCGCCCGTGCGGCAAAGATCGGCACGATTTCGACGTTGGCTTCTTCCAGGGCTTGCAGCATTCCGCCGACTTCATGCGGCGTGCCAGCGAAGGTGGCTCGCATCGCTTCGCCCGTGACGAGCAACTCTTGTTGAAACAGCGCAAGGTCGGTTTGCTTGCTGATGAAGGTGTTGGACTCTTGGATCAGGGCAATAATTCCGACGCGCATGGCAACTACTCCGAGCTTTCGGCAAGATCAAGGCCAGCACTAGCTTGGCTGACGCGGCGCGAAAACTTGGCTACACTAAAAAGCGACGCCAACCTTCCCCCGCACGAAGGTCAGCATAAGGCACGCGGATGCTTGTCGCTACACCGTAGACGATCCCACCTTTTTTGCCTTTCCAAGGACCCACTTTATGACCTATTCCATTTCCCTTCCTCAGGTGCGTGAATGCCTGTATGCCGCCGTCGTGGCCGATGCGCTGGATAGTTTAGGCTATCGTCATCAGTCGCCCCGTGTGCAGCTTCGCCCGTACACGGTGGAAGGTGTTTTGGTCGGTCGATGCAAGACCACCCTGTGGGCCGACATGTTTCACCACGATCCAGAACCTTACGCGTTGGAGTTGGCCGCTGTCGATTCCTGCTTGCCGGACGATGTGCTGATCGCAGCAGCCGGGGGTTCCAACCATTCGGCCTTGTGGGGAGAGCTACTTTCCACCGCTTGCAAAAATAGTGGCTGCGTTGGCGCGATCGTTGATGGCGCCGTGCGCGATATTCGCCGCATGCGAGAGATGCAGTTCCCCGTTTATGCACGATCTGCCCAGGTCTATGACAGCCTCAATCGCCAGCGAGTGATTGATGTGGATGTGGCCGTCGAGATTGATGGAGTTCGCTTTTGCCCGGGGGACTTGGTCATTGCCGACCTCGATGGCGTTGTCGTTGTTCCGCAGGCGATCGAAGCCGAGGCCATCACACGCGCTTGGGAAAAGGTGCATACCGAAAATCGCGTTCGGGACGACATTCGCGCTGGCATGAAAGCGACCGACGTCTTCAAAAAGTACGGCGTGCTGTAGGCGTAACTGTTTGCGTTGCCCCTTGCACCTCGCCCCACAAAGTAGACGAGGCATCTTGCCTCGTCATAGGAACCGCGAGCCGGCATCGGTTTGGCCACTGTGATCACTTTGTAATCGGGTAGCACCGGTTCTTGAACCGGTGTGGCCGTCAGGCCATGGGAGGTCTCATGCGCGGACGACAATTGCAAGCCGACCGCGAGCTGCAAACCCTGACCTCCCGCCGCTAACGCGGCCCAGGTTCAAGAACCTGGGCTACCCAGCTATTCCTCATTCCAGCCTAACTTGTGACGAGCAATCTTCACAAGCATTTTCTCCGATGGAGTCAGGCATTCCGGCATCGTGAGTGAGGCGACGATCGTCACAACGTCTTCATAGCGTTTGTCACGAAATGCCTCTCGAGCAATTTGTCGCTTTCGAGTATCGCCAGTGGCTTGCACCATCAATTCGGTTTGAATCGCGATGCGGCCATTCGCGGCCTGCTTGGCAGCCTGAAGAAACACCTTTGCCGAACCTGTCAGGAACTCCGAGAAGAAGCGTTCTAGGTCCAGGCGGAGCGACGTATATCGTTCGTCGCCGATTTCTTTGGGTAGCCAGAGGAATCGGCTTTGATCGGCAACTCCAAGTGCTAGGAGGTATTCCTCATGATCCAAATACCAAGCGTCTAACTGATAGACCACGAAACCCAGCCCCAGGCGATGATGTAACTGAATGCTACGCGATCTGCAAGCAAATCGCCCGACTGCCGTCTGTCCGCCCGAAGAGCCGCCGAACGATTCGACTTCAAACACAAACCCACACGGCTCTAGTAAAGGCGCAAGAAGGCCCGCACCGTGTTCCAGTTCTTGTTTGGCTGTTAGTGGCATCGTAATATCACGACTTGTTCCGTGCTGCCGCGTTGGACTCGGGGAAATGCATTGTAGCCCCCGCCATCGTAGAACGCCCGCACAATCGGGTAGCACCGGTTCTTGAACCGGTGTGGCCGTCAGGCCATCGGAGGTCTCGTGCGCGGACGAAAAATGCAAACCGACCGCGAGCTGCAAATCCTGACCTCTTGCCGCTTACGCGGCCCAGGTTCAAGAACCTGGGCTACCCAGCCTGCAAATACTTCGTGCCCTGGCGGTCACAAAAGCTTCCGGCTCTGCAAATGCCTACAGCCCGTTCACAATGTTCTCGGGACGCTTGCCACTGAGCAGGTCGGCAACCTGCTGGCTAGTGCGAGAACGCAGGTTTTCGAGCGACTCTTCGCTGACAAACGCGGCATGTGGGGTGACGACCACCCGGGGGTCATTGTAGGGAGCCTTGGAAAGGTCTGGTGGCTCGGGATCTTGTACATCCAGGGCAGCGCCAGCCAGTTGCCCGGCGTTGAGCGCATCCGACAGCGCGGCATGATCGATCAAAGCGCCGCGCGCCGTGTTGATCAAATAGGCCGAGGGCTTCATCATGGCAAACTGCGCTTTGCCAATCATTTGCCGCGTTTCAGGGGTGGCAGGCAAGTGCAGCGAGATGTAGTCGCTGGTCTTTAGCAGCGTTTCCAGCGAAACGAATTCTACCCCTGGCATTGGGTCACGTTGGCTACGGCTGGTAGCAATGACTTTCATCCCCAGGCCCAGCGCCTTGGTGGCCAGTTTACGGCCGATGTTTCCTAGGCCCACAATCCCCAGCGTTTGGCCTTCAATGCGGCGGAGCTTCGGACCCGCTTGAAGCACGTAACGGCCGTTCATTGTCTCATGATGGTACATCGCCACTTTGCGAGCCATGCTCAGCAGCAACGCCAGCGAATGTTCAGCCACTTCGATCAAGCAATAGTCGGGCACATTGGTGACCGGGATCTTTTGGCTGGTGCAGTAGGCAACGTCGATGTTGTCCAGGCCGATCCCCAGGCGAGAAACGATCTTTACCTTGGGCGAGGCGGCAATCACTTCCTTGGGAACCTTGGCCCAGTTCGTAAGAATCGCATCGACCTGATGATCGGCGGCCAGCTTGGCCAGCGAGGCGGCATCGCGCTTGTCAGGATCGGCAACCAGCAATTCTACGCCCGCTGCTGCCAGCGTCTTGCGTTCGATTTCGACATCAGGCCAAGCGTAATCCGTGATCAGGGCAGTGAACTTTGCCATAACGTCGATCTTTCTTCCTCATTCGGTGGAGTGGAACAGCGACGGCCCAAAAGGCCGCTAGAACTCGTTGCCAAAGCGACTTATCGTACCACCAAAATCGGCCGGAAGACTACACCCTAACCCCCCACCGCTGTCGCAGGTTACGATTTTGGTTCTTCGGGATTATTCGGCCTCGGACGCTGGCAGAAATCTGCGGAGATCTGGGCTATAATCGGCGACCAACTGGCAACCTTGCCGGCCCCACCTTAAAACATCCTCCCCCGTTTTTCCTTACTTGAGTAGCCACCCACTATGACCCAACACTTGCTCCGTACCTGGTACGGCAGGCTCTTCGCAGCCTGTCTTGGCTTTGCTCTTCTGTCGACAGGCGTGGCCCTGGCCGACGGCCCAACCGATAACCAGCTGGCCAATGTGCGGCGCGTTCCGAAGTTGGGGGTCGAAGTGCCCGCCGAAGTTCGCAAAGAACTCGAGTCAGGTTTGGCCACGTTGGCGGAAAAGCTGAAGGAGCTGTCGGCCAAGAAGGAAGCGGCGGTTCAAGAGCTGCTTCCCGATGTCGAGATCTTTCACAAGGGAGCCGCAACCGCGCTCACCTATCAGGAGTTTTTTGACGTCAAGGAATTTGACGAGGCCAAGCGACAGATTCAAGTCGGCCTGCAACGGGCTGATGAACTGTTGCAAGGAAAGCCCAGTTGGCCCACGGCCACCGGGCTGGTGGTTCGTGGCTATCGCTCCAAGATTGATGGCTCTGTACAGCCCTATGGGCTGGTCATCCCCAAGCATTACGCAGCGGGGGCTCAAAACAATTGGCGTTTGGATATTTGGTTGCACGGCCGGGGCGAAGTCCTTAGCGAACTCAACTTCATTCGTGATCGCTCGCTAAGCGTTGGACAAGTCTCGCCGAAAAACACGCTGGTTTTGCATCCTTATGGTCGTTATTGCAACGCGTTTAAGTTCGCGGGAGAGATCGACATTTTGGAAGCGATGGAAGCAGTCAAAAAGCACTACGCCGTTAGTGAAGACCTCGTTGCGATGCGTGGCTTCTCGATGGGGGGCGCTGGCTGCTGGCAAATGGCGGTTCACTATCCCGATTTGTTCTTTGCCGCAACGCCCGGCGCTGGCTTCAGCGAGACTCCCGAGTTTCTCAAGATCTTCCAGAAGGAAGAAGTGATGCCAACTTGGTGGCAGCGGAAACTATGGCATTGGTACGATTGCCCCGATTGGACCGAGAACCTGCAAAACCTGCCGACCATCGCTTATAGCGGTGACGAAGACATTCAGAAGCAAGCGGCCGACATCATGGAACGGGCGTTTTCTGTGCGGGAGATGAATCTGCTTCACATCATTGGCCCAAAGACCAAACACTCTTACCATCCCGATTCCTTGGCCGAGATCGAACGCCGTTTGGCCGTGCTGGCCAAGGTCGGCCGTAATGAGTTTCCTACTTCGCTGCACTTTGTCACCTATTCGCTGCGCTATCCCAAGCATTACTGGCTAACCGTTGAAGGTTTGACCCAGCACTGGGAGCGAAGCAGCGTTCGCGCTGACTGGACCGAAGGGGGGATCTTGCTCGAGGTCAACGGTGTGACCGACCTAACGATTGACATCGCCCCCGGGCAATATCCTTTGGCGATGAATGGTCCGATCGACATCTTCATTGAGGAAGAATCGGTAACGCCCCATGGCGTCATTCCAGCCAGCGATGGTTCGCTGAAGGTTTCGCTACATTTGGACGGAACGGAATGGAAGGTTGGCAAGCGAACCGATGAAGCGGGGACGCTGCGTAAGAAGCCAGGCCTTAGCGGCCCGATTGATGATGCCTTCATGGGAAGCTTCCTGTTTGTGAAGCCCACCAAGACCGCTCAAAATCCCGCTGTCGAAAAGTGGACCAAGTCCGAGATGGACCGCGCGATTGAACATTGGCGCCGTCACTTCCGTGGCGATGCACGGGTCAAGAATGATGTCGATGTCACGGCCGAAGATATGGCCCAGCATCATGTGATCGTTTGGGGCGATGTTGCCAGCAATGCTCTGCTTGCCAAGATGGCTGACAAGCTGCCGATCCAGTGGAACGACAAGGAAATTGTCGCTGGCACGGTCAAGCATCCAGCTGCCAACCATGCACTGACGATGGTTTACCCCAATCCGCTCAGCCCAGAAAAGTATGTCGTTTTGAACAGCGGCTTTACCTATCGCGAGTTCGCGCAGCTCAACAATGCTCGCCAAGTGCCAATGCTTCCTGACTGGGCGATTGTCGATATCTCCACCCCTGCGGATGCGGTTTGGCCGGGCAAGGTGGTTAGCGCGGACTTCTTCAACGAGTCGTGGCAGGTGCACCGCTCGCCACGTGGCGACGATCAAGAAGGCGAAAAGTAGTCGCCAGTTTGATGGATCGACCTTTACTGAGGAAGTCTACGCACTTCCTCCGAAGCCGCTGTGCCGGGTGCCGCTGGTTTGCGTGGAACGCTGCCTGGCGGCGGCAAGCGTAGCGAGTTGGCATTGATCGGACGACGATAAGGGGCGCCTGCGGCAGGAATCGTCGCGGCGGGCTGTGGTCTTGTTTGGGGCGCTGCGGAGGGCGATTTTGCGCCGCGGCTGAATGGTAGTGGCGTGTTCATCCCCACCTGTTGCACGCCGCCTTGGCCGCGCCCCTCGTTCGAAGCGCCCGGTACGCCTTGCGCGGCCGGTGGCGGCAGGTCGTTCTCGGGCGCTGGCTGCGGCAGTTCTCCCGCAGGGTTGGCGTTGTCCATTGGAACGGCTGGCAAGTCTTCGGCAGGAATTTGCAGCGGCTTTCGCTTCCAAGACTCGGGGTTTTGCAGGTCGAACTTCTCTTCGGAAGGTTGGCCCGAATCGGGATAACGCTCGGCGTTGCGTGTGGGAGGTTGCGACTGCGGATATGCAACCGGCAGCGCGAGCCTTCCCCATGGACCAATCGAACCAAAGCGTTCTTCATAGAACGTGATGCCGTGCGTTTCCAAAATGGTGCCGCTTTGACGTTCCAGGTTGGCTGAGCTGGGTGTTGTACGACGCCAGGGCGGCCGCTTCAGCGCTGATCGAGTTTCCCCAGTCGGTGATCGCTTGTAGTACGTTCAAAAAGATCACACGATTGGCGCGATACTGCGCAAACTGTTGATCGAGGTTGAGCTTCGCAGCTTCGCGTGCATCTTTATAGGCGAGGTACTGCTCGTACGTTTGGTCGATCGTTCGAACATTGGTTGCCAATTGATGGATGGCATTATGCAAACCTTGTTGCAGGTTCGACTGGTCGCGCGCCATGATCAGCTCACGCTGGCGCAGCCCTGCTCTCCCCTGCCGAAGTCCTAGCGGTACCGAAAAGTTCACGCCGAGGGTCCAGTCGGTATATTGTCCGGCCGGCGAACGCACATAGTTGCCGCCGGGAGTCTCCCCTTCCAGGCCGTTCCAGCGATAAAGTGCAACGCCGTCCAATTTCGGTAGTGCCTGATTGTTGGCGAACAGGATCTGCTGTTGGTCCGCTTCAATGATCAGCTTAAGCTCGACTAGATCAGGCCGACGTTCCTGCGCAATGCTGGTAAGGATTTCCCATTGCGGCATGTATCGCAAATCCGTGGGCTGAGTCGTGGGAATGATCAGCGACGAATCCGAAGGGGGAATTCCCATGATGTTGCGCAAGGCCGCTTCACGCTGCAAGGCGTTGGCCTGCGCGGTGATCAGGTTGGCCTTGAACTGGGCAAGGGTCACGCGAGATTGAGCCCGTTCTGCACCATTGTTGATGGCAGCATTGAAGCGTGCATTTGCCAAGCGATAGCTTTGGTCGGCCTGTTCTACTTGACGTTGCCGCGCCCAAAGTTCGGTTCGCGCCGCCACAAGAGCCCAATAGGCTTCCACAACGCCGCGTACTTGTTCTTGTAGCGCATCTTTGTATTGAAAGTACGAACGCTCGGTCTCAATCCGTGCGATCACAATCGACGCCATGTTGGGGCCGATGCCACGCCCTTGCAAGAACGGCTGTGAATAGCCAATCGAGGCGTTGGACGTCGTGTTGGGATTGAGCAGTGGATCGAATTGCCCCGGCCCTGCATGAAACGTCTGCGGATTGGTGTTTACGTTCAGCTGCGAAGTACCACCCAGTGGGTTGAGCTTGTTGACGCCCACTCCCAGGTTGTAGGCATTGTTAGTTCCGCCGGTGATGAGCCGATTGTTAGGATCACCCGGATCAACAACCGCCTGCGGAAGCTCGCTGCGATTAAGACTATTGGTTACACGCAGGCTTGGGTCAAACTTGCTCTGCTCTTGATCGATGAGCGTGTTCGAGACGGCCGCATCGTAGATCGTCCGGCCACTGGTGGTGGCAGTTGTCCCTTGCAACACCCGAACCACACGCGTTTGCTGCAGCGCGATATGGATCGCCTCATCCAGCGACATCATCTTCGGCGGCTCAGTAAATTGGCCACTCGAAACCGTTGTGGGTGCAGGAATCGCTGGCAGCGGCGCCGCAGGAAGTTCCGAAGGATCACGCACCGACAGCTTCCCCTGTTCAGGAAAGATGAGCGGCCAAGGTGGTGCTGCGGTGCAATAGCTATCGTGGCCCCAAAGGCTGATCGCCCCCCAGGCTGCTCAGCATTGCGGTTGTAATCCAAAGTTTGTTGCGCATAGCTTTCTAGCCTTCGGCCAAGCTGTGCGTCTAATGCCACCTTTTTCGGTTGTGCCGTTTAATCTTCACTTGCCAGCTCTTCTTCGACCGATGCGTTGAGAGCTTTTACCGCCTGGGTAAAGTCGGTAGTGTCGCAGATAATGCTACCATCGCGCAAGACGATTTGACGGCTGAGCACAGCGGGCGACGTTTTGATCATGCGTCACCAGGATGACCGTAAGCTGTTGTTCTTGGTTGAGGCGACGAAATAGCGAGATGACTTCACGGCTGGTTTTTGAGTCCAAGTTGCCGGTCGGTTCATCCCCCATCAGGATCGAAGGGTTGTTGACCAGTGCTCGGGCAATCGCCACACGCTGTTGCTGCCCGCCGGAAAGTTGGCTGGGATGGTGGTCGTGGCGATTTTCCAGTCCGACTAGCGCCAACTTCTCTTTGGCCCGTTCATGCCGCTGCTTGGCGGATAGGCCGGCGCCGTACAGCATGGGCAGCTCGACATTATCCAGCGCCGTGGTTCGGGACAGCAGGTTGAAGTTCTGAAAGACGAAGCCGATCTGCCGATTGCGAATCTTGGCTCGCTCATCGCGCGACATCGGCGCAACCTCAATGCCATCCAGCCGATAGCTTCCTTCGGTCGGCCGGTCAAGACAGCCCAGCGTGTTCATCAGGGTCGATTTACCGGAACCGGAAGGCCCAATCAGTGCGACAAACTCGCCCCGCTCAATATGCAGAGTGGTCGGCTGCAGCGCATGGACCTTCACCTCTCCCAGGTCATAGGTCTTGGAAATGTTGGTCAATTCGATCAAAGACATGAAACACAAGCCATTGCGAAGGGTACAAACCAGATGGCGCTTGGAGCGCCGTGGCAAGCCAAACACCAAAACTTCTCTGCATTGTAGGCAGTTTGCAAGTTCTGTTGTAGCAACTGAGGCCCACTTGGCAGCCACTTGGTCCAGCCTTTTGTCGATTGCCGGTAGCTATATGTGAAAAGCTTGCAGTTTCTCGCTTTTGTCAGTAGCCGAAACCCTGTGTGCCATTCAATTAAATCGTTGTGATAGGCGATTGTGATGCGTAAAATGCCAAGCGATCTAGATGTCTCATTACGCTGCCCTATTATGCTTGGCGTTTAACTCGTGTGCCCCAACGAGTCCGTGTGAACCTATGCGATGGCGTGCCATTCAAGAAATCGTCCAAGCAATATTCTCACGAGGTGGCGGTCAGAACGCGGATTTTGTCCGGGCGTTCTTTTGGATGTTGGTGTTTCCGATTTTGTTCAGTATCGGAACGGTTATCGTTGTGCGACTTCTGATTCGAAAGTTTGGAAAATGGCCTCTACCTCCAACTGACGAGACTCCCGTTCATTCGCAGAGGGGCGTGCCCAGGCTGTCGCTCCAGCATCTATTTCTGTGGGTAACTTGCACGGCCCTTTGTTTAGCAGTGAACCAGGCGTTGAACCAGGCTTCACGTGCTGGGCTAAGTCCGACTACGGAAACACTACCAACCAAATTCGTGATCCTTGGTGCCGTATTTGAGATGTGGTTTGGGATATCGTGCGGTACGGCGCTGACCGGTTTGTTGATGTGGATTCGCTGGCGTTGGCAGGGATTGTCGTTTCCGTGGTACCCTGGCGACTACTACCTCTGTGGGTTGTCTATCATAATTTCGCTGGCATTCTTCAAAAAACTCGTATTAGTTGCGGCATCCCATAGATATGATGACCAGAGGTGGTGGGACGTATTGCTCGGCCTTATTTCTATGACGATTTACTGGGTCGCGGAGTCACAGGTCAGTGCCAGGAGATGGCGATGGTTTTTGATGGCTTGCGGGATTATCGCATTTGTCGTCGACTTTGATCATTTGACCAGAATGCCTATTCCGTATTTTGCTGAACTGCCCTGGTTACTAGAAATTGCCTTGGTGTGGGTGGTAATTATCGACTCCCGACAAACGCACTCTTTTGCTTGGACTCATTGGCTTGGAGTCTTCCTCGGATTCATTTGGCTAATGCCACCAATTATCGACTTGATCTTTAAATTACTTTTCTCCAGCGGTCTGGTGTCTTAGGCTAGGTAGTCGCAAACATTATCGAAATAGTGCAAAGCAACGAGGGGCTAGGTCGAAGTTGGACTCCTGACCGGCCCGTTAGGCATGGTTTAGCAAATCACATCGTATTCAGTGATCGGCAGTAAATTACATGCCCGACTTGGGCAGCTCACCGGGGGAATAGGGGGCAACAAGTTCGGAATCGACTATGGGCAGGCCCCTGGGGATTGCCTAGAATGGGGTGCTATTCCCCGTTTGCACCTAATCCCGACGGTTCGCGGCTCTCCCTGGGACAATTCCATCGCCCGGCGGCCTGCGTTCAAGCTAGACACTTCATGAGAACACTTCTGAAATACTTCCTGATCATCCTGTTGATCGTAGGTGTCGTCGGTGGTGCCAGCGGCGGCGTTTGGTACTGGATTTCGCGCGCCCCAAGCAATTGGCGAACTGCACCGGTCGAAGAGGGAGAGCTGATCTCGGTGGTGAACTCCACCGGGACAATCAAGCCGACGCAATCGGTTACGGTGGGCGCCTTCGTCTCGGGACCAGTCAAGGAACTCTTTTGCGAGTTCAACCAAGAAGTGAAGAAGGGGGATTTGCTCGCCAAGATCGACCCTCTGATCTATAACGCGAATGTGCTGCGGGATAAGGCCAACCTCGCCAGTCGAGAAGCGGACGTCGAACGTGCCCAGGCCACTTTGCAACAAGCGATCAACGATGAAAAGCGTGGCCTCGCCCTACGTGCCGAAGATGTCACCTTCATTTCGCAGCAAGAGATGGACAAGCTCAAGTTCAGCCGGATGTCGCTCGAAGCGCAGGTCCTTTCGGCCAAGACGGCCGTCGAACAAGCTCGCGGCTCTTTAGAAAACTCGCAGGCCAGCCTCGACTACACCAATATCAAAGCGCCGGTCGACGGCATTGTGATCAATCGTAAGATCGATCCCGGGCAAACGGTCGCCTCGCAGTTTCAAACGCCCGAGCTGTTTATCATCGCCCCCGACATGCGTAAGACGATGCATGTGCATGCTTCGGTGGATGAAGCAGACATCGGTTTGATCTCCGAAGCTCGCAGTAAACAACTGCCGGTCACCTTCACGGTGGATGCCTATCCGGATGATCTCTTTCAAGGCAAGATCGAAGAGATTCGGTATAGCTCTACCACCACACAAAACGTGGTGACCTATCCTGTCATCGTCTCGTCGGGCAATCCAGACCTCAAACTATTCCCCGGTATGACCGCGAGCATCTCGTTTCAAGTCGGCTACAAGCCCAAGGGGCTCAAGGTGCCCAATGCGGCCCTGCGGTTCTTCCCCATCGCCAGCCAAGTTCGCCCTGAAGACAAGCACTTGGTCGAAGGGGTCGAAGAAGCAGCCATGCCTTCTCCCACCGCTGCAGAAAAGACGACCCCTGCGCCACTTTCTGCCATGGAGCGAAGTGCTCGCCGTAAAAAGCGCAATCAGCGGCATGTCTGGATTGAAGAGGGGCGTTTGCTGCGTGCCATACCTGTAACGGTCGGCATCAGCGATAGCCAGTTCACCGCCTTAGAATCGGGCGATGTAAAGCCGGGCGATCGTTTGATTGTTGGCACCAAGGCAAAACGCTAAAGGTCTCTTCGGCATCATGAGTTTTTGGCTAACCCTACAGATCGCCCTTCGAGCGCTTGGCAAAAACAAGCTGCGCGCGGGGCTAACGGTGCTGGGGGTGGTGATTGGGATTGCTGCCGTCACTACGATGGTCTCGCTGGGCCAAAGTGCCAGCACGCACATCCAAGGTCAAATCCTCTCCCTCGGATCGAACATGATCGTAGTGATCCCTGCCAGCCAGCGCCGTGGTGGCGTGGCTGAAGGGGTGCGAACCACGCTCACTTCGAAAGATTCGTATGCAATTGCGAAGGAGTGCCCTTCGATCAAGGCCGCTTCGCCCATTGTGATGGTCTCGGCCCAAGTGATCTATGGCAACTCAAACCATCGTCCGCAAGAGATGCAAGGCGTTGGCGAAGACTTCTTGCTGGTCCGCGATTGGCCAGTAGGGCAAGGAACCTTCTTCGATACGCGCGACATCTCATCGGCCGCCAAGGTTTGCGTGATCGGCCATACGATGGTGGCCAAACTGTTTCAAACGACCAACCCCATTGGAGAAACCGTCCGCCTGAACAAGATCCCGTTCAAGGTGATCGGCGTTATGGAAAAGAAGGGGGCCAGTTTTGACGGCAAAGATCAAGATGATGTGCTGTTCGTTCCGTATACAACCGCGCCAAGCGATTGACCGGCTCCGAGTTTGAAAATGTGAGCTTCATCATTGCGGCCGCAAAGAACCAAGACCTCATTCCGGTCGGCCAAGAAGAGATCAAGCACCTACTGCTTGAGCGCCATCGGATTCAGCCCGGCGATCCCCAAGATTTTGACCTCGTCAACATGACGCAGTTCGCGGCGCTGTTCAATACGATTGTCGGTTCGCTCACCATGATGCTGGCGGCGATCGCCGCGCTGTCGCTGCTGGTGGGGGGCGTGGGAATCATGAATATCATGCTCGTTTCGGTGACCGAACGCACGCGCGAGATCGGCATTCGGATGGCCGTCGGGGCAACTTCGGGCGATATCCTTCGGCAGTTCCTGCTGGAGGCGGTCATGCTTTCGATGGTGGGAGGGCTGATCGGGTTTATGCTGGGAGCCGCCGCCTCGATTGGCCTAGTCATGGCTCTTAATACCGTGTCGGGCCAAAAATGGCCGATTGTGATCTCGGTCGGAGCGGCCATCATGTCATTCCTCTTTTCGGGAGCGGTAGGGGTCTTTTTTGGCTATTACCCCGCCCGTCGAGCTCAGCCAACTCGACCCGATCGATGCGCTACGTTATGAATAGTGGTTTGTCCCTGCCACTATTCACTCTCCCCTGAGACCCTGCCATGAGCAAGCCATTGCGCGTCACCATTTGGAACGAGTTTGTCCACGAGCAAATTGTCCCCGAAGTCAAAGCGATCTATCCGCAAGGGATGCATGCCGTTTTGAAGTCGGCCATCGAACGTCAACTGGGATCTGCCGTTACCGTACGCGTGGCAACGCTCGATGAACCGGAACATGGCCTCACACAAGAAGTGCTCGACAACACCGATGTGCTTACCTGGTGGGGACATGCCGCCCATGATCGCGTTAGCGACGAAGTGGTCAGCCGCGTGCAAAAGCGAGTTTGGCAAGGGATGGGCCTGGTTGCATTGCACTCGGCCCATAATAGCAAGCCGTTCAAAACCCTAATGGGAACCAGCTGCATGCTTCGCTGGCGTGAAGCGGCCGAGAAAGAACGCGTTTGGCTGGTCGATCCTTCGCATCCGATCTTGGAAGGCTTTACCGAAGAATGCTTTGAACTGCCACAGACCGAAATGTACGGCGAGTTCTTTGATATTCCTCAGCCGGACGAGCTGTTTACGATCAGCTGGTTCGAAGGGGGCGAGGTTTTTCGCAGCGGTTGTACCTGGCGGCGCGGAAAGGGGCGGGTTGTCTACTTTAGCCCCGGCCACGAGACCTTCCCGATCTATCACGATGCCAACGTGCAGCGGATCGTTGCCAACTCCGTCAAGTATGCCGCCCCAGCTGGCTGCGTCTACTACGGCGAAGGCCGCAACATTCCCGTCTCGCTCAGCCCAATCGCGGCCGTGCACGTAGTGAACGAAAGCCTGCACAAGCCAAAGTAGTTTACTTTTGTCCGTTGTATTTTTATTAGGGCGGCACCGGTTCTGTCAGCCGGTGCCCCGTGGTGGCCCAAGGTCGCAGTATCTAACTTGAATCACCCTCCGCATTTCTCCCTTCGTGATTGCTACTTGAGTGGCGGGACTTGTCCTCGTTGCAGGTTGTTCTCCACAGTAACAAATCCACTCTCCCAAAGGTAATAGAAATGCCGATCTCTGCTCCAGTGCTCAAGGGGCGTTTTGAGGGTTGCCTGTTGGGACTTGCCGTCGGTGATGCGCTAGGAGGAAAGTTTGAGGCACAATCTGCGGAGGCAATTCAAAGTCGTTTTGCCAGTCCCGAACAGTTGATTGCCTATCCTGAAGAGGAGATCTGGTACACCGACGACACGCAAATGACGATCGGTGTTGCCGAGGCGCTGATTGAGCGTGGCGAAATTGTGGAAGAGGTCATCTGCCGCGCATTTGCTAGTAACTATGTACCTTCGCGCGGCTATGGGCGTGGTGCTCGTGCGGTACTAGAGGCCATGGAAAACGGCGGGGACCATCGAAGCATTGCCGAGCGTCATTTTCCTGGTGGCTCCTATGGGAATGGGGCCGCTATGCGAGTGGCCCCCGTCGGATTGCTTTTTCGCACAGATCCTGTTCGCCTGGGTAATCAGGCCATGCTTTCCGCTATGCCAACGCATGTGCATCCGCTTGGCATTGAAGGGGCACAATTGTTGGCTCTCGCGATTGGTCTATGCTCTTGCATGGAGACCTTTGATCGCCAGCATTACTTTGCGGAGCTGACCAAGGCGTGCCAGTCCGAGGCATATCGCTCCAAAATCGTCGAGGCAGCACAGGTTGCTACACCGCAGGACTTGGCCAGCCTCGGCAACAGCATTGATGCGCTGAATTCCGTTCCCACCGCGATTGCCAGTTTTGCCCTCACGCCAGAATCGTATGAGCACACGATCAGCAACGTCATTGTTCTAGGAGGGGACACCGATACCTTAGCCGCCATGGCCGGCGCAATCTCTGGCGCTTATGTGGGGGCTGGTCGTTTGCCCAGTCGCTTGGTGGCGTTGCTAGAAACCAGTCCAAAAGGACGCGCGTATCTTCAGAAGCTGGCCGCCAATCTGTTCGACACCTATGATCGCCTCGATCAATCCCGTCTCGCTTAGCTTAGCCCAATCGCGGCCGTGCACGTAGTAAACGAAAGCCTGCACAAGCCGAAGTAAGGCAAGTGGTTCCTGCCATTTCAGGGGGCCGGCTTCCTTGGTGAGCGCCCCTTCTCTCGGCCTAATCCACAGCGTCAAAATCGGGGGCGCGGATCGTCGCTTTCCAATGACCACTTAGCCTGTCGTGCTGGATGTAGCGATTGCGCAGGAGGGCGAAAATGTGCTGGCGGGTGTGCGGTCGGTTGGTCGATGAAGAATGCACGCACAAGCTGCCGGGTTTACCAACTCGACAGTGGCAAGGATGTGCGACTGCCTTGGCGATTGCCGGCTCTGGTTCCTAAACAGGGTCGAAGTTCGCGTGGGCTATCGAAAGCTCTCCAGGATGGAGGGGTGTGTAGGACAAACGGAGGGGCGCCGTTTTCCTCGGTTTGCGTTTGGCATTTACCCACACCCGCGGCTCAAAAAGGCATTTCTCCGATGGCGACCAAGACCACAGTGCGCGTTGTTACCCGAGCCTCCGACGGCACCCTACGCATCCGCGACTATCCCAACACGGAACCGATCTTGGAAATGCACTCGCAAGTGGGCATTGATGACTGCAGCACCGACCTAGGCCTACGCGGCTTTCCGGTTTTCAAAGGCTTGATCGGCCCAATGCCCGAGGGAAAGAACGTCGTTCGCTATGAATCGCCAGACGTCTTTGAAACGCTGACCAAAGAGTGGACCAGCGCCAAGACCGTTCGCAAGCCTCGCCGCCGTATGCAACCGCCAGAGCACCTTCGCAGCGAGACCACGCATTTGGCCGCTGACGAACTTGCCTAAGGCAATTCTCGCCCGCTAGGTAAGGTTCAAAATGGAACGCCCCGGTTTTTTAAACCTGGGCCGCAGCGGCAGTCGCTCCTGAAGTTGATGCGCTTGCCGATCGCTCAGTTCATTTTCGGCGCGGCACTGGCAAGTTCCCCGAGCGAACGCTTCGCCATTCGTTCTGAAAAGACAGGAACCACGAAAAGCACGAAAGACACGAACAGGAAAATGGGTAGCACCGGTTCTTGAACCGGTGTGGCCGTCAGGCCACGGGAGGTCTCCTGTGCAGCGCGGCGAAACCATCCGCTTACGATTTTTGGGCCACGCTCGACAACGGGTGGCACGTCCCTGACCAACGGGAAGGGCGTGGTGGCTTTCTATCGCGGCACTTTCTTGGGTGGCACTGGCAAGTTCCCCGAGCGAACGCTTGGCTATTCAAGAGAAACCTCTTTCGGGGCTGGCCAGTGTGCCCCAGAACTGGAATGAACGTCGCCGTTCGTCCTAAAAAGTCAGGAACCACGAAAAGCACGAAAGACACGAAATGGAAAATGCGTTGTCCAACTGCTGTGGATCATGATCTAGCGTGCCCCCCGTTTCGTGCTTTTCGTGTCTTTCGTGGTTCGCTGCCGCCTGATCACGCTCGACAACGGGTGGCACGTCCCTGACCAACGGGAAGGGCGTGGTGGCCTTCTATCGCGGCACTTTCTTAGCGGCATTTCAGAAAGGCGTCCCGGGCGAAACAACGCCTGCTGAACGTGACGCGGATAGCGCTGTCCGGCTGAAGCCTGACCTACGAAAACTGGACGCACAAAACAATGTCTAGAAAAGTTCTAAGCGGGCTGTTTTGCTAGGATCTTAATTTCTTTGAGTTGTTCTATTGTTTCCTTGGACGTTTCGGGGCCGATCAATTGACGCGCTCGTGCTTTTTCTGTTGGGGCGAATTCAATATATACCGTACCGTATTCCTGCTCATATCCAATCAACGTCCCTCTTATGCCGTAGTTTCCCGGGATATAATATTTTGGCTTCCCAGCCCGCCCGGCGACATCTAAAAAGCTATCCGACACCTGTGCGCCCAATGGCAAATCACCCTCCCACTTTGGAAGCGAGAGGACTACAGCAGCAATCCTCATCTCTTTTGTGCATAGGAACATTAGGCCGTATTCAGTCCAGCAAATGAAAGCATGATCAGAGTCTTTATCCCCTTTCTCTTTTGTCATGAAGAAAATCGTAGGGTGTTTGCCCATCTTCTTGATGAGGAGCCGGAATTTTTCGCCAAAGGCATTCTCATCGAGCACGCCTTTGACGTCTGCAAAAGTCACAGACGGACGTTTCGCCTTAGTTTCTTCGGCTGGCGCTGGAGCTTGGTCTTGCGCCAGCACGGCTGCATCCACTGACACGTAGCATGCAGCAAAGAGCGAAACCAAGCAGACCCACAGACGATAGTTGAACATAACTACTCCAGTCGTTTCCTTTTCCGGATAGCCTTAGCCTCGTCTCACCAACCTGAGTTTACAAGAGGCACTCTCGCAGTTCGGCTCTGCTACTTGCCCGCTTGGCGAGGAACCATATCTTCTGGCCGTTGATCCCTTCGGCGGAACCGCCAACTGGCTTCCTATGCAGCGTACCATCGCGCCGATTGCTTTAGCCAGTTTCTACTCCCCTCTTTCCATTGATCGTGGGGAATGGACGCCGGCATCGTGGTGTCGCTTAATCGATCACCTTCGCTGATGTCGCTTGTTGCGGCGGTTGTCAAGCGTCCGGTATCAACTGCAAGTACAGTTGAGGTTCTATTTCAAGGTCTAACAAACGTAGTTTCTCTTTAGTCTCACGCTGAATCGTCTCGAAATCGTCAGCGGTAACCGAGATTTCTCTTTCATTTTCCGGACCGATGATCCCGAGTCGCCTTCCGAGAAAGGAATAGTACAATTCGCCCGGCGCGTCGAAGTTTGCCCAATAGTGGTTGAGCGAAGCCTGATTTGCGTATCGTTGGTGCAAGTGCCTGCGTTCCTCTCGCGCTGCAATATCTTCAGCGGCATCAATTTTGAATCGAAGTCCAAAGAACGCGACTGTTGACGATGCACTCATGGTTAATATGTTTTCCTGCTCAATCATTGACAATGACTTCGATTCTCAAGCAATGTCTTTGTTGCACCAAATTTACCAGTGGCGTTACTTCCGGAAAACTCCCACACTAAACCTTTGAACTTGATCCTGACGACGCGGCCAATTGCCCGTACAAGTCACTCGCCAATCGAAGCTAGTCGTCTACTTGCCCTGGGGTGAATCTGGCAGTGTAATTTTGAACTGCTTTTTATCTCGGAAGATATCTACCACAACCGGTTTGTCGCGAAATATCAGGCGGGACGCTGCTGCGTAATATTGACTTCCGGGAGCATCGCCAACTTGCACGAGTTCATCACCTGGAAGAATGCCTGCTTGCGCGGCGAGGCTCCCTTCGGCCACTGATTTGGCAGAAAGAATAAGTTTAGATTGCGTCACCTTAATCTTAAACGAAATGCCGTCACTGTCCGAATGGTCCCAGGCACAGGCCTTTTGTAGTTTTAAGAGCATCACTCTTTTATCGAGGGAAAGGCCCATGAGAAATCTCTGCAGAATATATGCCCCAACTTGATTTGAAGCACCCTCTTTGCAAATGACGTTCGACAATTCGGACTTGCCGATCTTCACCATCCGAACGCGTCCGCTTCTGAGCTCCTGAGGCACTTCGTCTCCTTGTGGAGATGCTGGCTCGCCTAAGGTGATCAGTCCCTTTTCCAGCAATGAGTCAAAAACGTGGGTCGTAAGTGTTAGAGAAGTTGTCTGAGAAAGTTGCACTTCCCCATCACACGATATACCGTCATTGAAGGCCAACAAAATCTTAGGAACGGCTGTCCCTGATTCAGGATCTATCTCGTACTTAACTGGAATGCTCTCGCAATCGTCCAGGTTCATTTTGTCTAACTCGCCCAACCTTAGGGTTTGCGAATCATTGTCGTACGCGATGTCAAACTGTTCTAGGAAATCAGTACCAAGATACCCCGCAAACCTGCCCAGACCACCTTTGCCAGGCAGATTTTCAAACACACCCGACCTTCTTTTGTTACAGAGAATGCTCTTATTAAACAGGTTTATTACAACGGAGTTTTCACTCTGCTGCTGACGCGAGAGCTCTTCATACCAAGCCGTACTGATATAGGTCGATCCTGCTGAAGAGACTGTGCATGTTTTGGGTGATCCACCAGGGACGGAAATCGATATCGTAGGAAACATTGACTTAACAATCGGAATGCTAACGACACCATCATTTGTCTCTTGTCCAAGCGCCTCGCAGCAGGTTAGCAGATGGCAATGCAAGAAGAATATCAAGCACCAGACTTTTAGCATTTTAGCCTCTCAGGAAGAGTGTGTTTCACACGGCGCTTTAGGCGGTATCGAAATGGCAATCGCCGCCGAGTATAGCAAAAACGAGCGGATAACCAAAAGTCAATAAATGCTTCCATCAAAAAAGAAGGCTGGGGATAAAGAGTGGTCATAAAGCCAACCGTTGCCAACGGCTGTCTCAGTGCCGATCCTCAACTCTCATTCCAGCGGATCAGCATCAACCCACCTCATGTTTTGTCCGGCGGCAGGATGCACGCGTCTACTTTTTTGCGTCGTGGATTGCCAGCTCTCTTCTGGCCTATCGCCCCTGCCCTATCCGATCAGCGACGCTATGTTGTTAGCTCATTGTTTAGGTGGCACTGGCAAGTTCCCCGAGCAAGCGCTTGGCTATGCAAGAGAAACCCATTTCGGGGCTGGCCAGTGTGCCCCAGGGCTAGAGTGACCGTCGCCATTCATCCCGCCATTCATCCCAAAATGACAGGAACCACGAAAAGCACGAAAGACACGAACAAGAAAATGCGTGGTCCTACGGCTGTGGAGCAGGATCAATCGTTCCCCCCGTTTCGTGCTTTTCGTGTCTTTCGTGGTTCACTGCCGCCTGACCACGATTGACAACGGGTGGCACGTCCCTGACCAGCGGGAAGGGCGTGGTGGCTTTCTGTCACGCGACGTTCTATTGCGACATTCCAGAAAGGCGTCCTGGGCAAAACAACGCCTGCTGAACGTGACCTGAATATCTCAGTCAGGCTGAAGCCTGACCTACAAAAATGGGTAGCACCAGATCATGATCCAGTGCTACCCAAAGAGGATGCGATCGAAGGTTTTTGCCTTCGCCGATTACATCAGTTCGCGGATCGGCTCATTCCCTGGCTCGACCAGGTATTGTGGCCGGCCACGTAGGTCGAACTCACGCGTGTTGAGGTTGAGCCCGGCCTTGGCATACAGCGTGGCAAACACCTCTTGGAACTTGATAGGACGATCGACCGGCATTTCGCCGTACTTGTTCGTCTTGCCAATCACTTGGCCCATCTTCATGCCACCGCCGGCGATGATGGCGCCGTTGGCTTGTGGCCAGTGGTCGCGACTGTTCATCGCGTTCAGGCGTGGCGTACGGCCAAACTCACCCCACACCACCACGCTCACATCGCGGTCCATGCCACGATCATGCAGGTCCTGCAGAAGCGACGACAGGCCAATATCCAAAAGCGGGAAGTCCCGCTTGGAATTGACGTAGTTCATGCCGTCACCGCCGTGCCAGTCCCAGCGAATGAAGTTCATCGAAACGACGCGAGCCCCCGCTTCGACCAAGCGGCGAGCGACGCAGAAATTGCGAACCATGCGTGGTGCGCCATCGCGCTCAAACGCTGGATCATCCACGCCGTACTTTTCTAGGTTCTTAGGATCTTCGAGCGAAAGGTCCAGCGCATCGGCCAGCTTGCTAGAAGTCAAAATCCCCATCGCCTTTTCCGAGAAGGCGTCCAGCCCTGCCATCGAGCCGCTGGTGTCGGCTTGGCGACGGAAGTTATCGAGCGCCGATTGCAGCGAGACCCGATCTTGCAAGCGATCCAGCGTGATCCCTTGCAAGGTCATGCTTTCGGTCTTGCGCTTTTCGGTCGCTTCACGGTCGACCACTTTGAACGGAGCGTGCCCCATTCCCAGGAAGCCGCCATCGCCAGAATCGCCCCAGCCAAAGTTGCCGCAGCGATACATCAAACTGATATTCGGAGGAACGCTCGGATCGGCGTGCCCTTTTAGCTTGCTCAGCCAGGCGCCAAACGAAGGCCAGCCTCCTGGAGGAGCTTGCTGCTGGCTACGGCGGTGGCCTGTCATGCACTGATAAGCGCTATGCTCGCCATCGCTGTCCGACAGGGAGCGGATGATCGCAAACTTGTCCGCCATCTTTGCCAGCCGTGGGAACAGCTCGCAGATTTCCATGCCGGGGACGTTGGTCTTGATCGGGCTGTATTCGCCACGGATCTCGGCCGGTGCGTCGGGCTTCAGGTCCCACATGTCCAAGTGAGGTGGGCCGCCCGGCAAAAAGACGTTGATGATCGCCTTTTGGGAACGGGTCCCTTCCTTGGCTTCCGCGTGCAGGATGTCCGGCAGGGCCAAGCCCCCCAGCGCCATGCCACCGATCGCCATGAAGTCGCGGCGCGAGACTTTGTCACAAAACCCGCCGTAAGACTTATTGCCGTAGATCGTCAACATCGTGCTATCCCCTCTCCCCTTCACAACTTCGGGAACCTTATCCGCAGTTCAATACTGTCATATCCCTGCGGGAAAGTAAAGATCCATCCAGCTTTGTTTATGGATCGGAGGGATCGTTACGTTACGACAATTTGGCTTCAAAAGGAGGGGAAATGCGGAGAAAGGAGACTAGGGAGCCTTTCAGGCAATTGCTGGTAGTTCTTTGGGGTGGTTCTGGTGGGGCCGCCTTTGCCGGCAGATTTGGTCGACCAGCCACGCTCTACGGTTGATCGTAGTACCAAACGGAAGAGAACGACACGTCGTCTGGATATGAGAAACCAGTCCGGCTGCCGCCGGTGTTTTGGAAGCGGCGTAAAGCAGGAATTGTTACTTGCGTCCCTCGAACCCTGATAACGTCCAGTTTAGGAAGTGCTGCAACTTGCTGGATAAATCGGTCCGAGAATTTTGGGCCGTTGAGGGAGAGCTCGTGAAGATCAGGAAGCACAGGGAACTTGGCAAGTTCCTGTTCCTTCAAGTGGTTACCACCTAGCTGAAGGAAGAGCAGTTTGGGAATTCCTTGAAGTTCCACGAGTCCGCTGCCAGTCACCTTCGTATTTTTAAGATCGAGAACCTGTAAGTTTCGGCATTTTCTAAGGTGACGCAGCCCTGCATCTGTGATGTCCGTATCGCTTAGATCGAGCACTTTCAATTTTGGCACTTGCTGCAAAGTTTTTAGCCCGGTATCGGTGACTTTCGTACCGCAAAGCGAAAGACTACCGAGTTGAGGTAGGTCCAGCAGGTACTCGAGTCCTTTGTCGGTTAGTTGCGGTTCTTGCAGTTCGACATCTTTTAGCAAGATTGCTTTCGAAGAGAGTTCGCTCAAATCGGCGTCACTCAATCCCGTCTGTACGAAGGCAAGGTATTCGAGGCCTTCAATGCGATTGAGGCACTGGAGTCCTTTGCCTTCCATCTTCACTTCAATCAAATAAAGGGAGTACAATTTGGGAAGATTTTCGAGGGAAGCAATCCCCGCATTGGTCACCTTGGGGCAATGAATCGTCAGGCGCTCCAAGTTCGGCATGTTTTTGATGTGCTTAATCCCATCGTCGGTGACCAGTGGACAAACAAGCCCTAAGAGTTTTAGCGTTTCAAGTTGGCTAATCTTTTGTAGGCCTGCATCGCTAACAGCGGAGGACTCAATCCAAAGCCATTCCAGAGATTGAGAGTCGCACAACTTGACTAGCGCCGCATCTGAGATGGTCACATTGATCAGTTTTACCAGCTTTAGTTTATCCATTTTTGCAATCGCAACTGCCGCCTCCTCCGAAACCTGGCAGTTTGTTAGAGACAGTTCCTCAAGTTTGGGGAGCTTTGTTAGATGCAAAACACCTTTGCCGGTGAGTTGCTTTCCGGATAGCTCTACTGCTCTCAGGTTGGTCAGCTGACCAATTGCTTCTAGCGATGGGTCAGTAATTTGATCACTTGCCAGCGTAAGCTGCCGGAGATCGCCAAAGTTGGCGATGGTTTTTATTCCCTGGTCAGATATTGAGCTGTTCTTAATTATCAAGCGTTGCAGCTTCGAATGATTCTCTATCGAACGGAGGCCATCGTCGGTAATCTGCTGCCGTACATCAAAGGCGGCTGCTTCCAATTCTGGAAATTCTTTGAGCCGGTAAATGTCGTTGGCATCCGTGCTACGGTAAACAAAACTGGCCATTTGCGGAGTGTCAGGTGGGACAATTCCTGCCCAATTGCGAAGTCGAGAAAGGCGAGTGGGATTAAACTCAGTGTCATATTCGAAATTTCTGACAGCGCTTGCTATGCCCAATTTTTCCACAAGTTGCCATTTGCGACGATATTTTTCCCGCTCATAACCAACCCAGCTTAGTGGCAGACAAATAATGAACGTGATGATCAGCAACGTGCGAATCGAAAAGCGGAATCGCCAAGTTCTGGGCTTTAGGGCCATCATTAACGGCCAAAGCTTTTTGTATTTGATCGATGCAATCAGGCCCCGTATCGACAACAACCAGAATAGGGCCGCGAAGGCATAGCCCCATGCGGAAAAGCCGTAGCCTATGGCTAGGCAAGCTAACACGGAAATAAAGTACACCATCCCCTTAAAGGGTTCACGCAGGAACATCTTCCAGGCACCGGGGACGGTAAAGAAGATGCAGTACGTAAGTCCGTAGAGAAATCGATCTGACCGATTCGTTTGCCTAGTAATGCTGAACGAAACGCCATCGATCTGAGTTTGGGTCCGAAAAACATGCTCGCACTTGGGGCATGCGATCTCCCCTTCGAGCATCTCTTCTGTCAATACACAGTTGGCTCGGCAAGACGGACACAGTATCGTTGTTTCACTTTCCATCGCCACATTCTGGCCGCCCGTCGTGCGCCCCACAATCCGCCAACCTAAAAAGGTGTTTTCCTGTGCCCCCTGATTGCAACCACGACCAGATGCCGTGCAATTTCAGAGCCGGAAGCGACAGCGACGGCCATCCCCCCGCATAAAAAAAGTAGACGCGGCATCTTGCCGCGTCCAATGCTTTGTCCAACCCAACCATCGCCACTTCGTAAACCGAAGCACTTTTCGTAGGTCAGGCTTCAGCCTGACTGCGCTATCCGCGTCACCCCCGACCGCTGCCGTTTCGCCCAGCATGCAACTCTGGAATTCCGCAAAAGACCGCCGCGCGATAGAAAACCACCACGCCCTTTCCGCTGGTCAGGGACGTGCCATCCGTCATCACGGCCAAGCAGTAGCTAACCACGAAAGACACGAAAAGCACGAAACGGGGGAACGGTAGATCATCTCCACAGTAGTAAGACAACGGATTTTCCTTTTCGTGTCTTTCGTGCTTTTCGTGGTTCCTGTCTTTTCAGGACGACCTGTGAAGTCCATCCCGCAGCAGGCGGACTCACTGGCCAGCCCCGAAACAGGTTCTTCTAGAATCGCCAAGCATTTGCTCGGGGAACTTGCCAGTGCCACCCAAGAACGTCGCGCGATTGACCACCACCACACCCTTCCCGCTGGTCAGGGACGTGCCACCCGTTATCACGGCCAAGTCCAAAAGCGCACGCGGTTGATTTCGCCGCGCTGCACAGGAGACCTCCCATGGCCTGACGGCCACACCGGTTCAAGAACCGGTGCTACCCATTTTCCTTTTCGTGTCTTTCGTGCTTTTCGTGGTTCCTGCCTTTTCGGGACGACTTGTGAAGTCCATCCCGCAGCAGGCGGGTACACCTCCCGTAGTAGACCAACTGCATTTATTTGCCATGGTCTTCTTAGAACAACGCGGCTCGTTGGGCACGGGGGGATGACCGGTCGCTAACGCTTCCGGCTCTGAAAATGCGTGACATTTAAATGCCGTTGCAGCAGTAGGCCATCGCCGCCCGGCCCGACAAGGGTTGACTATCCATGGCGCAAAAAGAAGACGCTGCATTTTGCCGCGTCTACTTTCGTAAGTGCTCATTGCTATCCAAACGGATTGCTCACGCGCGAATGCGGAACATCCCAGGGGCGATTACTTCTTCCCGCCAGTGTCATCCTCGGGGCCGGGATGCAGCGGCCAGCTCGCTGGAACGACCGGCGAGACAAACCCTTCGGGCTTGACCGCCAAGATGCTGCAATCGCAATTGGCCAGCACGCTCTCGGCCGTATTGCCCAGGAACAGTCCCTTCAGGCCGCCGCGACCGACCGTGCCAATGGCGATAAGGTCGGCCTTCAGTTGTAGCGCGATCCGCCCGATCTCCTTGGCTGGGCTTCCCCAGCTCAGGTGCGGCACAAGCTTTACATCGTCAGTGTCCAGGCCCAGCGACAGGATGAACTTCTCCATGCTCTCGGTGGCTTGGTCGTTGATCTCGCCACGCAGTGTGTTGTACTGCGGGATTTTCTTGACGAGGTCCTCCGAGATATCCATCGAGTCAATCACATGCAGCAGATGGAACTCGGCCTTGGCCAGTTTGGCAATCTCAAGGCCGCGCAAAACCGCGCGACGGCTGCTGTCGGAAAAGTCAGTAGTGGAAAGGATCGTCTTCGGCGGGCCAACATGCTCTGCCTTTACAATCCACACGTCGGCTGGGCACTTGCGAATGAGCTTGCTGGAGGTGCTACCGACAAAGAACTGCTTCCAGGCGGAAAGGCCTCGCGTTCCGGCGATCAACAGGTCATAGCCTTCTTGTTGGACGGCGTGCGTTAATTCGACCGAAGCTTCGCCCAGCAGGGTTTCATAGTGCATCTCGAGGTCGGTCGCGTTCAGGTCGGCGATCATTTGCCGCATCTTGGTGTCGGACTCTTCCCGAATCTCACGATGGAAGACATCCCCTTCGCCGTACAAAATATCCATCCGCGCCTTCGCCGAAGAAGTATGCACGGCCGCACGCATGTCAGGAAGCGTATGTGCCAGCACCAGCGGCGACTTGCTCTGACGGGCCAGCCAGATCGCTTGCTTTAGCGCAGCATCCGCATTAGGGGAGAAGTCAGTCGCGACGAGGATCTTTTTGTACTTCTGAATGTGTGCATTCATGGCAATGGTTTCTTGTTGCTAGGCCTTGAGAATTGCAGGGGGCGTTTGGCATCGTCATCCCAGCCCCTTGCCGGTTGCCAGTCAGCCCGCTTCGGCCAACTAGCAATTGACGAACCTCTATTCTACCGCGCGTAGCCCGACTGTTGGCAACGCCACGCCCCGAAGGTCCCTTTTTCGGCGACTGCGCATGACCAGAAAGTGGCATGACTTCCAAAAAACCGCAGATTGACGCTCCACTTCTCACCGTTTACCCTGCAGTCATTCGCCAGACTCTCTACGAAAAGGAATCGCACCCCATGAGCCGCTTCATCGCTCTGCTACTTGGCTTGGTTGTCTTTGTTCAATCCACAAAAGGGGCCGATCCTGCCAAGCCAGTGAAGGAGCTCATTCTGCCGGGCGAATCTTTCCTGGTGGGTGATCGTCCAGCGTTCATCCTGTTGCCAGAACTTTCTAAGCGTTCTCAGCCGCAGCCCTGGGTTTTTTATGGTCCGACGTTGGCTGGCTATCCCGATGTGCATGAAAAGTGGATGCATGAACAATTCTTGGCGGCAGGGGTCGCGGTCGCGGGGGTCGATGTGGGCGAAGGTTATGGCAGCCCCGCCAGCCAGATGGCCTTCACCGAGCTTTACAATTTGCTGACCGAAAAGCGTGGCTTCTCTAAACGCCCTTGCATGCTTCGGCGCAGCCGTGGTGGTCTCTGGGTAACCAGCTGGGCCGCAGCAAATCCGGACAAGGTTTCCGGCATTGCCGGCATCTATCCCGTGTTTGACTTTCGGACCTATCCCGCCTTGGAAAAGGCTGCCCCAGCGTACGGCCTCAAGCCGGAAGAGTTGGCAAAGCGTCTGGAAGAATTCAATCCGATCGCCCGTGTGCATCTACTGGCCAAGGCCAAGGTTCCGGCCTGCTTCATCCATGGCGATGTGGATACCGTGGTACCGCTGAAGGAGAACTCGGCCGAGTTTGCAGAGATCTACAAGCGGGCGGGTGAAGAAAAGTTGGTCAACCTGATTGTTGCCAAAGGACAGGGGCACAACTTTTGGGAAGGCTTCTTCCGCTGCCAAGAGCTAGTGGACTTTGCCACCGCTCGCGCTAAGAGTGGCAAGTAAATCCTCAAGGACGCCAAGCTCCGCGAAGGAAGTTATTTCTTCGCGGATGACTTGGTTGGCGTTTTGTTGTTGGGTTTATTCTTGTTATTGTTGTTTGAGCCGCCCAGCCGTTTCAAAACCGCTTCGCCTTGGGCGATGGCATTGCGAGCAGCGGCGGCCGCATTGGTCGCCTTACGCAGGTCTTGTGCAGGATCTAGCTTGGAAGCACCGCTGGAAACGGTGCGGTCCTTGGCATGCGACTCTTCCTTGTGGGCATCAGCCAGTGCTTCCGCCAGGTGATTCCAGTCTTCATGCTCGTGATACACCTTGGTTGTGATTTGTTCCAATTGCCGAGCCTGGGTGGTGACGGTTAGCTTTGCCAGCGTATGCTCAGTGCTGGCATCAAAGATTTTGGCCTTGGCTTCGCTGAGGTCCGGTCCCGATAAGCTCTTTAACTTTGCTTCCACTTCAGGTTTGCTAAGCAGCTCTTTTTCAAGAGAGGCCAGCTTGGCCTTGGCATCATCCAGGGCAGCACGAGCAAGGGCATATTCCGAATCGGCCGGTTCATCGGCCAGAATCTCTTTCTCCACTTCCTTCAGTTGCTTGGCAAGTTCGCGTGCATCCTTCTTGGCAGACTTCAATTCTTCCGAGGCCGAGCGTAACTTTGTTAGCGCGCTATTCAGACGAACGTCTGCATCGGCCCCTTTGGCCTCCGCTGCCGAAAGAACCTGTTTGCCGGCCGAGATTTGTGCTTGGGCCGCATTGATCATCGATTGACGATAAGCCCGAGCAGTTGGTGACGGCCCGCGCCTTCTGCGATAGGCCGCTTCGAGAGTTGGGCACGCCAGCGTCACCGCCAGCAAAACCGCCAGAGCAAGGCTCAAGCGTGTGCGCCAAGATTGGCCGCAGTTAACCAGCAACGTTTTGCAGGTAGTCGCCATCGCAGTCCACCTTTCGCTCTACTTCGCTTTCGAGCGGTCCATGCGTCATGGCGGTCGAAAGCCAATTCCCTACGAAGATCATCGTCCTATTTTCGGGGCCCCATAACTCCATTCTAACTTCCGCGAACAAGGCTCCACTAGCAATCTGGGTTACAAAATGCTCAGGGAACTGCCCCGTTTGGGGTCCTAACGCCTCAAAAACACCCTGCTTTTGAGCCCTTAGGTCGGTACGTACCTGCCAATCGGCGGGCATGGAGTGATTGTCACTACTTGTGAGGCGAAGCGGCACGAACAGCTTGAAAACGGACGAAGCGAGATCGCTGGTACGCGACCTACGATCCTTGGCTTGCTCCTTGGCAGGCCAACCCAGCCCAAGCAGCAACCGCCATCGCGGCAGTCTCGATTCGCAAGATGCGGCTTCCGAGCGAAACCTTTTGCCAGCCCGCTTGCATCGCTTGCTCGACCTCTTCGTCGCTGAAGCCCCCTTCGGGACCGATCGCCACGATCAAGTTGCTTTGCGACTTTCCTTCTGCATTCAGCCAGCCCAGCTCGGTGGGCAGTTGACCGCCCGGGTGCGCAATCCAGCGCGCTTGGCTGGCATCGGCCGAGCGGAAAAAGTCGGCCGCTTCTTGGGGAGGCTCGACGACCATCAAGCGATTACGGCGACATTGCTTGGCCGCTTCAATCGATTGCCGAGCAAGCCGTTCGAGGGCCGAGTCAACAGGCTGGGCCACGCCGCGCTTCGTCACCAGCGGGATCAGCCGTGTCACGCCAAGCTCGGTCCCTTTTTCCATCAGCACCTTCTGCCGGTCTCCCTTAGGAAGGGCCACCGCCAGCGTTAGCTCAAATGGCAGCTCGCGCAGCGGTTCGAGCTTTTCCATAATTCGCAACGAGACTCCATGCTTTTCGATCCGCTCGATCTCGGCAGTGAACTCCGCCCCCAGTCCGTCAAACAGGGTGACCTCGTCTCCCACCGCGGCGCGCATCACTCGCGTCAGATGCTGGGCTTCGCTATCAACCAGGCGCGCGGTAGCGCCTTGGATCGGCTGTTCGACATAAAACCGCTCGGACATCGTCTGCTCTTCCTTCCTTCACGCCGAAAACTGCTCAGCAGGGCGATGAATTCTACGCCCGCAATCGATCAACTTCCGCTGCCCCTACAACCGATAAAGATTGACAAGTCGAGGTAGCGGCGGAGCTTGCTGCTGAGCCCTTCGATGATAGCACACTGCGGCAAGGATAGATCATGTACCTGAAATACTGGGGCTTGCAAGATATTCCGTTCCAAGCGGCTCCTGAAGCTCGGTCGTATGTCTCGCTACCGACGCAGGAAGAAGCGCTGGCCCGGATGGACTTCCTTTCCGAAGGAGGAGGGCACTTGGGCCTTTTGCTCGGTCCTGCCGGAACCGGCAAGACGCTGGTGCTAGGGGTGTTTGCTCGGCGGATGCGCCGCCGTGGCTACGCCGTGGTGACGATCGATCGCCCTCCGGCCGACCCACGCCATTTACTGCAAATGATTGCCATGCAGCTAGATCCGCGCGTTCATGGCAAGGAATCGACCAGCCAACTTTGGGATGCGCTTTGCGAACGGCTGCTTACCTTGCGGCTGGAAGGTGTTGCGCCGCTGCTGCTGATTGACCAGCTCGATCAATTGCCTCTTGAGACGCAGACTGTTCTCTATCAAGTCCTTGCTTCACAGCCCGCGATGTCGGCCCGCTTGGGTGTGATCGTTTCGCTTGCCGGTAGTGGCCTCTCGGGAATGGATGAACGGCTGGTGGATCTGGCCGACCTGCGGATGGAGCTCGAACCTTGGACCTGCCAAGACACCGAGCGCTTTATCCAGCAGCGTTTGGCCGCGGTCGGTCGCGATCGGCCCACGTTTGATGAAGGGGCGATCATTCGCCTGCACGATCTGACGGAAGGGATTCCACGCCGCGTTTGCCAACTGGCCCAACTCGCGCTGGCCGCCGGAGCGGGCCAAGGTCTGCACACCGTGGATGAAGCCTCGGTGGAAGCGGTCTGTTACGAGCTCTTTTCTTCTCCTGCCGCTTCTAGCGGTTCGATTGAGCTTTCCAGCGAAGCGGGCTGGCTGGGCAAATAGCCAGCGGGCAGTCCTCGGGCGGAATTGCCGTCTGAAAATGCGTCTAGATGGTCAGCGACCATCGGTTTAGGCCCTAAAAACCCCTCAAATCCGAGGGGCCGGCGACGCATTTGACTTCCCCCCAGAGTGACCTAGCTTCCTAGTGGATGGGAGGTTCGCCAAAAGCCATAAGGGTGCTGGCCGTTTCAAGGCTGCGCGGGGTGAATTCTCTCCTTCGTTGGCGCTGGTCTTTTGGCCCCCTTTGAATAGTTGACAGGTCCGTGTTCGAAGCTGATTCCATGACGATAACCACCTCCCTACTACTGACGACGCTGTTTCTGTCGGGCGTAGTGATTTGGCAATACGTTCGCACCTGGAAAGGGGCTTCGGTCAAAGATACGGATTCCCTGGCGGAACAGCTTAAACAGCTTGCGCTAACGCTTGATCCTATGGATGAAGAAGCGGGCGCCTTTTTGCAACTTGCGCGCTCGCTGACGACTCCCGGCTACCTTCGAGATCAAGCCGTCGTTAACGCGTTTATACGACTGATTGAAGGACACGTCCGTCTTCAAGAACAGCTCACCTCCGGTCAGCAGCAACTTTCTGCCCAAGCTCGGCAGATGGATTCGCATGTGACGGAAGCTCGCACCGATGCATTAACACAGGTCGCAAATCGCCGCGCCTTCGATGACTTCTTGATTGAGGCCGCTGAAAAGCATAATGCCGACGGTCAAAACTGTTTGATGATGTTGGTCGATGTGGACTACTTCAAAAAGTGCAATGATACCTACGGCCATCATGCGGGCGATGAAGTGCTCCGGCAAGTCGCCGCCATCCTCAAGCATCATGCCGATGGTCGAGCGCTGGTGGCTCGCTACGGCGGAGAAGAGTTTGCCATCATCGCATCGGGGTTACCTCGACTAACGATGTGCCAAATGGCAGAGAACCTGCGCAGCCTTGTCGCATGCGCGGCCATTCGCTTTGAATCCAAACAGATTCGCGTCACGATCAGCGCGGGCATTGCGGACTTGCAGCCGAACGAAGATATCCAGCGATTCATGCAACGTGTTGACGAAGCGCTATACGCCTCGAAACGGGGTGGCCGTAATTGTTGCCACTGGCATAATGGCACCGACATGCATCGGCTGAAGAGTGCGTCTTCTTCCAAGGATGCGAAAATTGCTGCGACAACCGAAGGGGTTGGCGCGCTACTGGGTGGAAAGTGGCTCAGCACTGCACTGACGCCGTTTGATAACTTGGCCCAAGACCCTATAGCACAAGTCTCTAGTCGCCCCGCATTTTTAGACGACCTCATCCGTCGCTTGTCTCAATGTCGCCGCGAGCGAGGACAATCGACGATCTCGCTGATGTTGGTACAGATTGATGACTACGACAAGTTCGTCAAAGAGGGGGCGGATATTGCCAACCTCGTGGTGCGAACGACTTCCAAAGTTTTCAAGGCCACGATGCGTGAGATGGATCATATAACGCGGATGAACGAAAGCACGTTTGCCGTTCTGATGCCAGGGATCGACCTAGATACCGCCGGCAGAATTGCTGAACGTGTTCGCAAGACAATCTTGCGAACCCATTTGCCTCGCCGGCTTGCGAAGTCCACCTACTCGATCACGGTTGGCGTTGTCGAAGTAGAAGAAAAAGATGACATGGTCATTTTGCTCGATCGCGCCTCGGCTGCACTAACCACGGCCATCAACCATGGCGGCAATTGCGTCCATAAAGGGAATGGACAACGCATTGCCGTAAAGCACTAGGCCTTGGTGGCTTCGGGCTTTGACTCTTCGGCAGGTAGCTTCGTGTAGTAGCCGGCCAGCATCAGTAAAAACCATCCGACCAATTGCAAGACGCCGCCAATGGGCACCACATGGACCAGTTGCTTTTGCCCGGTCAGCACATACGCATACAAGCAGCCGGAAAATAGCAGCACGCCTAGGAAGATTGCCAGCGCTCCCGCATGGGCCAGCGCACTTCTCCGTTCACAGGTGAAGACACCAATGATGAGCAGTACCAAGGCGTGAAAGATTTGGTAACGCACGGCAATTTCCCACTGGACTTGTCGTGCCAGCGCCAGCCGAAGTTCAGAGTCGACCACAAAGATCTTTGCCAGTAGTCCCGGCAGCATGTGGCTTCCCATCGCCCCCGCAGCCACCCCAAGTCCGCCGAGAGCCGCTCCTAGCACCAACCAAGTTCGCCCGTTCACAGTATGCCATTCCCTTTCGGTAGTTTTTTAAGTTCATGCGATCCAAATTGATCGCCCCGCCATGTATTGAATCTATAGGACTAGGCAGGAAGCGTTGCTTCCCGGCCATTCAGTCCGCCGCATGCCACGAAAACTTCGAGCGCCCGTTTCACCATGCCGACTTCATGCACGCGCAGCACTTGTATCCGCTGCATCGCTAGAGAAAGCGCCGCCCCAGTCGTTCCCGCGTCGAGCACCGGATAGTTTTTGCTTCCCCGCTCTAGCCCCAGCATTTTGCCTATAAAGCCTTTGCGAGAATGGCCAACCAGCAAGGGCTGTTCTAAGGCATGATAGCGCCAGCAATGGGCCATCAGCGTAAGGTTGTGTTGGTGCGTCTTTCCAAAGCCAATGCCGGGATCGAGACAAATCTTTGCAGGTTCAATTCCATCGCCTTGCAAAGCATCCTTCCGCTGTTTCAAGTAATGACCGATCTCGCGGACCACATCTTGATAAGTGGGCCGATCTTGCATCGTTTGCGGCGTCCCTTGCATGTGCATGGCACAAACGGCCGCGCCCGATTTCGCGGCAACGTCGACCATTTGCGCATCCCCTTCCAGGCCGGTGACATCGTTGATGATCTCCGCCCCGCGCTGAATCGCTTCCCAAGCGACACGACTTTTGGAAGTATCGATCGAGAGGATCGCCTGCGGGAACTTTTGTTGTATTGCTTCTACTACTGGAATCACTCGCTGCAATTCTTCGTCACAGCCAACCTGCGCTGAATAAGGACGGGTGCTCTCGCCGCCAATATCGAGAATGTCGGCGCCATCGGTTAGCAATTGCTCGGCCTGTTTCAGCGCGGCATCGACAGCGGTGAAACGTCCCCCATCGGAAAAGCTATCCGGCGTGACGTTGAGGATTCCCATCAGCCGCGGCATCGGCAGCAGCGACAGGCTTCGGGTTCGCAGCTTCCAAACGCGGGCGATGTTTTGCGTGGCAAGGCTGCTAAGCCATGCGGCATAGTCGGCGTCGAAGGCGAACTCTCCCAAGGGTGACATGGTCTTCCTAAGCAGTGGTGGAGGGCTGAATGGGGCAGGCTCTATTGTAGATAGAAATCAGGTCCCGCGGGCCATGCGGCGTAGCGGGCGGAATCGCACTCCCCTCCCCTGCTCGCTTGGCATTTTGCCTACTTTTCCCGGCCGAGGTAGTTGGCCGTATTGGCCGTCCTTACCCGCCTTGCCGGCAAACATTTTTGCGAGCATTCGAGTCGCTAAAAGCCCCTCTTAACTGCCACACCAAGGGCTCTAAAATCGATTAGGCCGTGCGCCCGTCAAAAAGGTGGCTTCCGGGGCGTACATAGGCTCTAACGCGTCCTAGCGACAAGTTTTTAAACCTCGATCAAGCAAATTCAATCGGTTTGCTTTTTAAAACTTTTCGCTTTATCGCATGCGAGTGACCAGACGTGTCACACGCTACTTCGCCTCTTTGGCCCAGCGTTTCATCTGATCGATATTGGCCTGTAGCTTGGCCGCTTGAGGATGCCCTTTCAGATAGACGGCCATGTCGCTGTCGTACATCGCGTCGGACTCGGGCTGTTGGCCTTGGTCTTTGGTGCGGGCTTCCCACTGGGTCAGTTGATCCCGCATCTGCTTGAGCTGGGAGGCATGGTTTGGATCGCTTGCAAGGTTTTTCGTCTCCCAAGGATCGGCTTGAAGATCGTAAAGCTCTTCCGGCGCGCGTTGCGGCGCGAACAGCAATTGCTCCGGCAGCCCCGTCAGTTTTCCGGCTGCGTGCAGCTCGCGCAGGCGAATCAATGTTGGCTTGTCATCCTTGTAAAGGCAAGGTTGCAAGTGCGGACGCTGCGGCAAATAGTTGCGAATGTATTTGAAGTCTTTAGAGCGGACACTGCGGATGTGGTCGACCGTTTCATCGCAGCGATCTCGCGCGGCAAACACATACTCACGAGGCGTATCGTTTTTCAAAAGGCTGCGTCCCTGCATCCAAGCGGGGATCGGCTGGCCGGCAAGTTCCAGCGTGGTGGCCGCAAGATCGATATGCTCGACCAAGTCATGCCGCTTGCTATCCGCAGTAATTCCTGGGCCGCGAACGACCAGCGGCACATGCGTTCCTTCATCGTACAAGAACTGTTTGCCACGAGCGTGGCTGATGCCGTGGTCGGTCATGAAGAAGACATACGTTGATTCCAGCAACTTCTCTGCTTCTAAACGAGCGAGGACCTCTCCCACTTGCAGATCAGTACAGCGCACGCCATCCAAATAGGCGGCCCAGTCTTCGCGCAGGACCGGATCATCGGGATAGTACGGCGGAAGTTTCACCAGGGTCGGATCGGTCAACGTTTTGAGCGCCTTCTTGACGACGGGCCGCAGGCCGCCACCATCTCGATGTTTGCCGCCGTGCAATTGCACTTGGGCAAAAAAAGGTTGTCCCGGCTTGCGATCTGACCAGTCGGCGCCGTTATAGATGTGTGGGTCCCATTCGAAGTTGTAGTCGGTCTTGCCGATCTGCTTACTTTGCGGCCAACTGCAATTGGTCGTGTAGTAACCTGCCTTTTGCATGAGGTCTGGCAGTGGCGAAATCTCTGGCGAGAGCGCAAGCTTCAGTTCGCCTCGTCCGCTGCGATGGTTTTCGCGCCGATGGTCGTTTGATAACAGCCGGTGATCAGGGCCGACCGACAGGCCGAGCAAACCGGCGCGGTAACAAACGCCTTGGTGAACTGCACACCCGAGCGGGCCATGGCATCCACATGCGGCGTGCTAATCATCTTTTCGCCATAGCAGCCAAAGTTCGGCGACATGTCGTCAACGATAATCCAGACAATGTTGGGGCGCTCGGCCGCTTGAGCGATCGTGCTTAGCAAACCGCAGAGGAAAAATGTTGATAGGGATAGCCAGCGAAGCATGGCATCGTCCTTGTAGGGAGAGTTGCAGTCGTTTCGACCTCCGTGGTCGCAAGGCCGCTAGGAGTTCCCCAAGTGTACGCGCGTCCGCGACGGTTTGCAAAGCGGATGGGAAATGGTGCGGAACTTTCAGCCGGGTGGAGCAAGCTGCTTTGCAAGTTTACAGTCAGATTTTATCTACCCGTTGGCATTCTACTCCGTTAGGCTAAGCCTATTGGGTGGCAATGAGATAGGCTTTTGTCGAAGGCGGCTTTCTTTTATGGCTAAACGTCGTGGTCTTCAAAAGCAAGTTGCAGAAGCGTTGCTTCCGCTGGGGTTTATTCAACGTTCGGGAGTGAACTTCACCAGACAGGTTGGCAAGCAACTGCATTTCGTAGGATTGCAGTACCGACGCTCTGCCAGCGACATCACATTTAACCTGGGATGCCATTTTGTTGGTGTAGCCTCACTATTTGATTTTCGCGAAGTGAAGGTTGCCGACCTCGACTTGTTAGATTGTGGGATGCAGACGCGAGTCGGCAAACATATCGGTAAGGGCGACTTCGATGTTTGGTGGGATCCTGATCAGGCCCAAGTACCGGTGGTTCTAGAGCAAGCCACTACCGCCATCCATTCTGCATTTGATGGCTTCGTCGAGCTTTGGGGAAAAGATGGATTAACGCTTCTAAAAAAACATGTTAAGTGCACCGGCAGTTCCATTCGTTTCTCGGGTCGATTGAACCATTGGCTAAGGGGCCAGGTAAAGTTTGACCAATACTGCTTTCTTGCATTGCTTTGCCGGGTGCATCGTCTCGATGCACTTGCAGACATGTTTTATGTGAAGGCATGCAACAATGCTAAGTTTTCAGTGCTTATTAACGATCTGGCTACAATCATGATGGGGAAGTAGCCACTAAGTACCCCAGGTTTTAAACAGGAGTTGCCAAGCGATTAAAGGCCTGCCTTGCCCAACGGTCACGCCCTTTAAAAGCCTCAGGTGCTTGCCACCCAAGTGGGATCAAGAACCAGGGCCACAGGATAATTCCCTTTGATTCAATTCAGACACAAACCTGCCAATAGTCGCCGGCAGGTTACCAGCAGTGGTGTGCAGTCCAATTACTGTCGCAGGACGGCCGCCGTTAGCAAAGGAAAAAGGAACAGCGCCCAAAGTCGCCAATGCCAAGCGACCTGAAAGTTATAGAGGTTCGCTATGCTCAGTAGCACACAGACTACTTGGACTGCGGAGCACATAAAAAGTGTCAGATAGGCAGAGCCCATTACCCGGGTTGGCATCACGTTTGTGAATCCAAGTGCCACAATAACTTGCAACCCAGCCTGAATCCCTAGGAGGGTAAGCAGTGCCTTGCGCGAGGTGAAGTTTTGGCCGTTCGCTGGATCTTGTTGGTGTTTCAGTGCTGTGATTTGAAACAGGTAAAGGGCCAGCGAAAAAAGTACAAGGCAGATAGCCAGCATCGCAGCATACTGCAAGGAAGTAGGAATGAGATCTGCCTGCGGGCTGCTGGGATTCTCGGGGCCAAAGTCTAGCATCCCTAAAACAATCCGAAGCGAAACCAGCAGACCTAGCCATAGGCTGCATCCCCACCCTGCCACGCATTGCCGCGATCTTGCATCGTCGTACGGCACTAGGAATATCGCCGCAATCAAGCTCCAGGCCGAGACCATTGCTCCTAGCTGTTGTAATGCCACAAGGGCAACCACGCAGATCGCTGCGATGGAAAGTAAGTCTTGCAGCGCATATCGGCAATAGCGAAACACTGCTCCTCCGTTTTCCATCGTCGTTCAATTTTGCCTGGACGCCCCTTTAGGATAGCAGGAGATGCAGAAGGTTGAGAGGGAAATCTTATCGGAGCTTTGAGGACGCGGTTGTTTCGTTTCTTACTCCGTCGGTTGAAAGATGATCCTGCGATACCCGGAAAGGTTGTGCGTTCCGTGATCTGTGACTTCGCAGATTACATGAAAAGTCTTTCCTGCTGAGTCGGCCGGTACGTTTACTTGGGCGACACTCGGGTCGCTAGTTTTGATTTCGACGTTTTTGTCGTAGGATCCCGCGGCAGACAAGACCCACCAACGAAACGTTAGGCTGTCCCCGTCCGGGTCGTACGATTTCGATGCGTCGAGCGTGATCGTGGTTCCTTGCCGAGGTTTTAAGGTGATTATTTCATAGCGTTTGTCATCGTCAATAGCGACCACAGGATTGCGATTTCCGGAACCTTCCCTGGCCCAGTCCATGCGAGCAGCGAAGTTGTTGAAAGTCGCCAAGTAGAAGTGGTCTTCCAATTTCTGACAGATGCCATAGGCGGGGGATTGATGGTTGGTGAAGCACGATGTCACATTGTCTTGCCCTTTTCCCCACGCGAAATATCCGCCCCAACCTCCTTGAGTGGGAACATTGGGGTCATTTAGTCCGGTGGGCAATAGGTGCAGGAAAGCGGGCGTGTCTCCTTCAACCCCATATTTATATTTTGGGTAGACGCTTCCCAGATGGCCGTGCGACTGTACATGTAATTCATATTCCCTCCAGTTTTTCTTCCCCGTACCATTCTGGAATTTCCAGGCACATTCGTCCCAGATAAAGAGCAGGTCGTTTTCAAATTCCGTTCGCATCCATTGATGGGAACTGTCGCTGAATGGAGTATTCTGGTCTCTATCCTGATCGGTGATCGCATAGACGCGTAGCTTGTGTAAGAACGCTTTTAGCTCGGCGTCGGTACGATCCTTTTTGACTCGCCAAATCGCTTGAGCTAGCGTGTTGCCACCTCCCCAAACCGTAATCCAAACGGGACGTTCATCGTCCTCGTCTGCCAAGTCGATGATCAGTTGGCTTCCTGGTGAATCGTTACCTTCGCCAACGTGCACGGCTCCGCGCTTTCGACTGCCGAACATCGTACGGTCTTTAAGATACTGGGGGCTTGGCCAGTATCCAATGTTTTGACGCGATTCATCTTTCATGTGGCCGATCTGCTGGGACCGTTTTTGTAAATTAGAAAGGTCTTGTTCGTAGGCGTTAGTGGCAACGTGGATTAAATCCAGAAAGTCGTCGCGAGTTGTCCCCAGACTCCAGCCAGTCGTAAAGACCAGCCCTTCAATTTCTAGCATGTCAGCATGCACCAACAGACGCACTAGAGATTCGCTGTCATCGGTCTCCCACGTGGAAACGTCCGTCAGCACGACCACTCGCGGCTTTGGTCGATCTGCAAAACAGACCTTCGAACCGACAAAGCATACAAAGGTCGACATTATCAAGACACACGTTCTTGCCAGCGGGTTATTGCACATTTTGATTATGTTGCGTGCTTTTGATAAATGGTTATTCGTTCCTTAACCTTGAACGCGAGAAACGGCCGATCAATTTGAGCAAGACAAAACGTCGATTGCAGTAAATGAGCAGTAGGACGTTTACTTGTTTATTGACCGACGCACCAATTGGCTCGTTCAGCAAATTCTTTCTGGAAGTCCTTGCGCCATTTTGCAATGCTGGAGCCTCCAGGGCCGTCAAGATAATGGTTCTTGTCACCATCCTTCTTGAACTGTCCGCCCCAGCTTTCCTCGGTTGGTTTGTCGGGATCGTTCAGACCCCGATTTGCGCTAATTAGCCATAAGAATGCGGGGGAATCCCCTTCGCAAATTCCCGTGCAGCCGATTCCTTCGTGAGGGTAAATGTCGCAGAGTGGTCCGTGATTGTGGCGAATATGTTTGTTGACCCAGGCAAGATCGGAGAGCGAGTCATTGCCGCCGAACATTCCGAAGTAGGTTTTCTCAGAATGGATAATAAACAAGTTGGGAAACTGTTCTCGCAGCCATCCAATCGTTCCATCTTGAGTCGCAATTTGATGGATGCGTAGCTTGCCTAGGAATGTCTCTAGGGCAGCAGTGCTACGGCTTTGCTTAACGTGCCAAATCGCCTGTGCAACTACGCTGCAATCTCCCCAGATACTTATGTAGACGGGGCGAGGATCAGGCTTATCGACGATGGCGATCAGCGCGTTGGAAGCTTCGCTATCTTTGCCTTCGCCAATATTTTCGGTCCCCTTTTTGCCCCAAGTACCATCCCTGCCTTCGAAGGTTACCGAACGAAGGTAATCGGAGGTAGGATATTTTGCGTCGCGCTTTTTCAAATTCTCGTAGACCTGTTGGTAACGACTGATAACATCCAGAATATTCTGTTTCCTGGCTTTGCCGGCAAATGTCCCCGAAGTCGCTATGAGTCCTTCGATGTCAAATTCGTTGGCATATAATAAAAAGCGGACCATCGACTGCATGTCGTCCGGGTCGCTCTTCTGGTCGCTTGGGACATTGCCAGCCTTCACGACGCCGATCGGAGGAAAGTCAGTAGTGACGACGATCCGCAATCGCTTTCCCTTGGCGGTGCTGATTGTGGCCATGTTGCTGCTGCTGCTCGTCTCGTCGGCGCTGGAGATGGGCGCAAAGGCCGTCGCACTGAGAAAGACCAACAGCGTGACGGAGGGTAGTTCTGCCAATTTCATGTTCTGTTACTTGGGGGTGCGTTGAGGTTTAGCGAAAAGCCGTGTTGGCGGACGGATACATGTCGGAACAATTTGCATCAGAGTATCCCTAAGAAAACAGCATGTCTCCCTGTTTTTTGAGAAATACTCACGGTATTCTAAGGTGATGAAGCGATTTGACCCAGCTCGCCCAGACTTCTCGCCGTACGGTTTCACATGTGAGTTGTGGGTGCCAGCCTGTATGCCACGACCGAACCGGCATAACGAGATTGAACTCAATCTATTGACGCAGGGTTCGCTCACCTATTTGTTTGGCGGTGCCCGGACGACAATTCCTGCCAATCGGCTGAGCGGTTTTCTGGGCCGCGATTCCTCATCAGATTGTCAGCTTTGAGGGGGACTCGCCGTACTTCGTAATGACGTTGCCTCTAAGTGAATTTCTTCAGATGCCGCACGAGGCTCACTTCGTCAATCGCATTCTTCGAGGGGAACTTCTTGTAGAGCCTACCGGCGACGAGTGTAATGGCCCCAAGTTTAAGCAGTGGGAGCGTGAACTTCGCGAAGGGGATCCGGCGAATGAAACTGCAGCGAGACTGGAAGTTCAAGGCCGACTAATGCGGTTTGCCCGTAGGCTCCGCAACCGGCGTGCTGACTCACGACCTGCAGCCAACCTGTCTCGCGCTGACCAAATCGCTTGTTATATTGCCCGCAACTATCATAAGCCGATCACGGCGCAATCAATTGCCGAGGCTGTTGGAGTGCATCCGAATTACGCGATGAACTTGTTTCGCGAGACGTTTAGCACGACGATGACTTCGTTCATCACAGAGCATAGAATCTCTCACGCTCAGCGCTTGCTTGCCACCAAGGACGACTCAATTCTGTGCATTGCCATGGCCGCTGGATTTCAGAGCCTTAGCCGATTCAACGAAGCATTCAAAACCGTGTGTGGCTGCTCCCCTCGTGAATATCGCAAGGCGTGCCATAAATCGAAAGGTGGATCGTCGACGTTAGCGACGAAGAAGAAGACCTAGTGACGCGAAACGGCCTTAAAAAAACGCAAGGCCGGTTGCAGCGGCGATCTGTTTTGTGGAAAGCGAAAGAGCCGTCCTTCGCCCATCGACCACGCCCTTTAAAAGCCTCAGAATCTTGCCGCGCTTTGTTGCATCCGTGCAATCACTGCTCGGCTACAAATACGTAGTGAGCGTGGATTTATGATGCGGTAGTTTTGTCGAGATTGGTAGCTTCCGCGGCGGAGGTTTGTGCGACGAGGGTCGTCGCCGAAAGGTGCGGAAGGTCAATATTTCCGTGGCTCGCCCACCAAGCAGTGGCATCGGTTGTGGTCCACTTCCCTTGAATTGTGCATGCCTCAAATCCCTGCAAAAGTTCTGCGGCATCGTGGGGGCGGTCGGCGGGGGACTTTGCCAAGCAACGCATTAAAAGTGCTTCTAAGCTTGCGGATACTGGCTGCCCCAGGCGAACTGACGGTGGGTCGGGAACGTTCTTTAAATGCTTCATGCAGATATCGATCACGTTGGAGCCGCTAAAGACAGGGGTTCCCGTCAGCATGTAGTAGCCCACCGCTGCCAAGGCATAGACATCCGCTCGGGCGTCGACTTGATCGGGATGGTTGACTGCTTCAGGCGACAAATAGTAGGGAGTCCCTGTTACCGTGTTGGGATTAGTTAGGTTCGCCTGGTCGACACCCTCCAGTGACTTGACCAGTCCAAAATCAAGGACTTTGACAAAGTCGTGGCTTCCTCCACGGCAGGTTAGAAAGATGTTGGCTGGTTTGATGTCACGATGGACCAGGCCAGCGGCGTGTGCTTCGGCCAATGCCCCACACGCCTGCTTCAAAATGTAGACCAAGCGAGATTCAGGGAGGGGGCCAAAGCGTTTGACCAAGTCGTCCAGATTTAGGCCGTCGAGATACTCCATCGCATAGTAGAAGATGCCGTCGGGCGTGCGGCCGTAATCAAACACCGACACGGTATTCGGGTGAGTTAGCGAGCTGGTAAGTTGCACTTCACGTTCGAACCGTGTGATCGCAGATTCAGACATCTGTTCCACATTGAGCAGCTTGACAGCAGTCGGTCGACGCAACATGGCGTGCCGCGCTTTATAAACTGTGCCCATGCCGCCAGCCCCTAACTTTTCTTCGAGCGCGTATTGCCCCAGTTGCTTGGCGGCCAGCGTTGCCTGTTGCAGTGACCGCTGCTGACGAGCGATAAACAGCATCGCCAGGAAAATTCCTGCCGCACTGAGAACCAGCAGCGTCATCAATACCCAGAATGCGCGGCGTAAGATGTAAACCGAATGAAACGCTTCGTCAACATCGACCTCCGTCGCAACGCCAATGTCATATTCATCCAGCCAGCGCCACGCGGCCACGACAGGAACGCCTCGATAGTCCCGATAGCCATCGGCATCATGCCCCGATTTGCCCTGCACGGCATCCGCGGCCATTCGTGTTAGTGGTTGTTCCGGACGGCGGAGCGAGGGGCGACCACCGGTGGTCATGTTGACCTGGGGATCCCGAATCTCGATGGTTAAGGTTGAATGCACATCGGGCTGATCGACTAGCAAACCAATCTGCTTCAACTGTTCATCAAACCGACTCTCACTGAGAAGCAGGCCGGACTTGTCGAAGGCAAACGTTTCGCCCGTTTTGCCAAAACGTACGATCTGCAAGATGCGAGAAAACTGGTCTTGGGGGCGAATGCGTAGGCCGATCGCCGCAATCGGTTTTCCGGCATCGTTTAGGACGGGGGCAACGGCGACCATCGTGGGTAGGTTGGCGCGCAGTTCCCCTTTTTCGTCTTCTAATAGAAGCGGGCTGGGGAATGGTTTGGATACCGTGGGTTTGCCAGCGAGGGCTTGGTTGTAAACCTGCTTGCGATAGCCATCGATAGGCTTGCCCACCGGAGCATCTAGATCGGCCGCCAAAACGATGCTCTCTGGAGAGACGATGAAGTAGCCGACATAGCCACATTGAGCAATCCGTTGTTTAAGTCGAAGTCGTAGGGCTTCTTGCGCTGGAGACTGTAGCAATTGGCGATCGGCAGTGGATGAACCGTCGGCCAAGACAATCAGCTGCGTGATCGATGCGCGAAGTTCTTGGTCATCAGCAATGAGTTGCGCATTGTCGCGTTGATCATCCATCCAAACATGGATTGCAGCCACGCCCGCTTCGACCATGACGTTTAGGTCGGTCGCCCGTTCGTCGCGCATGGCATTTTCAACGGAGTGATAGACCCACCAGCCTGCCCCGCCGAACAATACCGCAGCGATAATCGGCCAAGCCCAAAGTTGTCGGCGCAGAAACTGCCTGGTGGCTTGCAGCCGCGAGGCACTTGCAAACAGGCGTGATGCCATCCCGGCAGCGCGACCTACAGTCGATCGAGAGAATTGGCCACTCACTGGGGGGCGATTCTCAGACGGGATTTCACTCATGTTGCTTCAAGGGGCGATAAAAGGTCGTGCGTACGCTCTGTCCAAAAAAGCCGGCGCAAAGGGACAGGTCATGCAAAGGCAGAAGGACATTATAGCGACTGGCTGGGCCGGGTAACGCAGGATGGCGATAGTAAAAAGGAAGCGTAAATGGCCGGGAATATTGGCCCGTTATTGCTACGCATGAGTAACGTTGGTCCGAAGGCCGCATTCATGCTGCGATAGGTATGTTGGAAAAAATGAACAGGTTTACTACTGCGAACAAAGCGAGTGCAATCAAGAAGCCGACCGAGGTGATTACGAGGCCTCTTTGATATCGAAGAAGATCTGGGTGCTGTCGAATCCAGGCAGGGGAGATGAATAAAAGGCGATTCATATAGATGGTTCTGGCGATGTCGCTAACGAGGAACGTGCAGTTGGGTGATCGCCATAAAAATCCGTTGGGCCTGCCATCTTTTATCCACTGCTCATAGTAGTTGTCGTGTTCAAACCTCACGATACGATCAAAGTAGATTGCCGAGGCAATTTGAAACAGACCCATGATGATGAATAGAACCAGGCAGACAATTAAATGGTAGCTCATCGTGCTATTCTCATGATCGAAAACCTTAGGGTGTGTCCGTAGGTAGGTGAAGCAGGTGAAGATGACTCAGGCTTGGCAATTGCTGGTGCACCTGAGCTTCAGCACTGCGTATCAATCTAGCATTAGCTCTGCCATCAAGTACCCCAGGGATTTTAAACCTTGGCCACAAGGTGACTGGAAGTTGTGGGCGATTAGATTGCCCTGCTTTGCACTTTCTCGCCGCATTAAAAACCTCCGATGGCCTTCGGCCACACCGGATCAAGATCCGGTGCTACCCGCTAGGTGCCACCCTGATGATGAAGTTGCACGCGCGGCATGGGAGAGGATACACGTTACCAAGAGGTCAGCTTCTCCATTGATAATTCCCTCACCCTCAGTAAGAATTGTGTGACGGGCAGAATCAAGGCGATCAGCTCGATTGCGAAACGACCGAAGAGCCTAGCTTGAAACCAATCATGGGTGCGTGAGCCAATGAGACGAAAGAAATGGAAGTTTGACGATGGGCCTGATACGGCCTGCATCTTTTCCCATTTCGTGCTGGAAGGGGCACCTATCACCTTGGTGGCGCACGACTATGACGGTTGGTGGCAGTTCCATGGCGATCAGGCCTCCGAGATCGATCGGGCAGAAATCCGTTGCCTCTCTTGTGCGCAAGAGCTAGATGATGCGATCGACGAGCTTTGTGATCTGCCGTATGGTTGGGCGGCGGAAAGGAAATCGCCCAAGCACAAGTGGCGACGCTACAAAAACCATCCTTTTCCCTCGTTTCAAGAGGATGGCTTTTATCTGGAAGATGCCGTATGGATGGCGCAGTTTCGCGATGACCTTTCACCTCCGACCAAGCGACGGCGTGAGAATCGGAAAGCTGGCGACTTCGTCAAGCTGATCTTTCGCTTCGCCAAAGAAGATGCAAAGCGCAAGGATGGCCAAGTGGAGCGGATGTGGGTGCGAATCACCAAGGTGGACGCCGAGAGTGGCTACTACACCGGCCAACTGGATAACGACCCTCAGCATCAGGCCGCGAAGTGTGGTGATGTTCTACAGTTTCATCCGCTTCACATTGCCGATATCTATCGGCCTAGAAAACGCTGAGCTATGGAGCGTTGGTTGCAACCACAGGCTGAGCCGGCAAGGCGAGTAGTGGAGGGGGCGAGCGTTGCGCCACGTCCTAGCACTCGGCAGATGTAGTCGGCAGCCGTTTGCGACGCTTGATGACAGGTGAGGGTGTCGCGCAAGGCTACGAGCTTGGCAATTAGTTCCTGACGCGAGGCTTCATCAGTTAGCCAGCCAATCGCGTGCTTGGCAATTCGCTCGGATTCGTCGCGAGAGGTAGGATATTCGGGAAAGAGGACCGCCTCGTTGCCGGGCAAGTTCGGATCGTAGGTACGCTTGTCACGCGGGTGCAATTCTTTGGCGGTCAGCAGATTGACCAGCGTCATGTATTTTACTTGGACCAGCTTGAGCAGGATCTGTTCCATCAGCCACGGCACTCGGTAAACCATCACCGAAGGGCAAGCATGGTACAGCAGTTCTAGCGATACCGATCCACTGCATGCCATGCAGACCGTTGCGCTGGAAATGAGTTCGGGGGTTTTGCCGATGTGGATCTCGATGGCCGGCATGGGGCCAAGTGAGGAATCGCAAGCAGCTTCGGCCGCAAGAAGTTCTTGCGCCATTTTGGCTTGGACCTCGTTGTAGCTGGCGATGGCAAACTGAAGGCCGGGAACTTTTGCATTCACCCGCCGAGCGGCCCGAATCAAGTCGGGCAAATTGTTCTTCACCTCTTGGCGGCGCGAACCGGGCAGAAGGGCGACCAGCCGTTTTTCTGGCGCAAGCATGGACTGCACAAAGGCCTGGTCTAGCTTGCGCGTTTTGAGTTCATCGAAGTAGGGATGGCCAACGTAGGTTGCCTCGCAACCTTTGGAACGGAACCAAGCAGGCTCAAACGGCAGCTTGCATAAGGGATGATCAATAAACTTGCGAACCTTCGCCACGCGCCATTGGGCCCAGGCCCAAATTTGGGGCAGGCCATAATAGACGACGGGAATTCCCAGCTTTTTGGCACGCTTTGCGACATGCCAATTGAAGCCCGGATAGTCGATCAGGACTACTGCATCGGGCTTTTCACTTTTCAGCTTGGCGTCGACTTCGCTCAGCAAGCGAAAGAACTTGGGCAGTTGCTTCAGCACCGGCCACAGCCCCATCACCGCCATGTCGGACATATCTTTTTGTAGCTTAGCGCCGGCCGCTGCCATCCGCGGCCCGCCAAGGCCGATCGCGGTTACATCGGGCTCACGCTGGCGGAGCGCCGCAATCAGATTGGCGCCGTGCAGGTCGCCACTGGGCTCGCCAACAGAAAAGAATAGCTTCATGCGTGCCAACAGGGATCGAGGTTTCAAGCGGGACGGTTTATAGATGACCTCGATTATCCCGATTCTGCTAGGAACTACCTAGAGAGGTTTTCTTAGGCAGGCTGGGGCCAGTGCGCTCCCCTGCCCCGCTAGCATAAAAAAAGGCAGAAGGTCTTCCCGAAGGAAAAACCGTCTGCCCTGGCTATGTGTCAAACGATCCACAAGGGATCGATCGGCTTACTTCTTTGGAGCTGAGCTCAAAGCCCTTTTCAAAGGCCTTGTCGGCGAAGACCAATTCCGAAGCAGCAGCGGCGTCGGACTTGGCAACCTTGCCTTGGCAATTCTCACAGCAGAACTTGACGTCAACGCCGCCAACCTTCACGGCGGTGCCATCCTTCAACTTGCCACCCGACAGTGGGCAGGCCTTTTGAACGAATTGGCCAGTAGCAAACAGCTGCTTGTTGGCAGCGACTGCATGCTTGGCAGGGTCCTTGGCGAAATTCTTCGGGCAGTTGTCACAGCAGAAGAAAACCTTGCCACCCTTGTAGTCAACCGACTTGTCAGCCTTGGCTGGCTTGTCAGCGAAGATACAAGTAATACCTTCCAACTTGATCCCTTCAGCAGCGATCAAAGCGGTAGCCATAATGGCTACTAGTCCCAAACACAAAATTGCGCACATCGTCTTCATGTGGTTTATTTCCCCTCACTTGGAATCAAACCTCTCTCGGCCCGAAACGAATCCAAACCATACGGCGATCTGGTCACTTCTCTTCGCTCAAGCAGGCCCAATCATAGCGACCGACTCAAAAACGCATAAGCCGATTCTGTTGGGTTTAAGCCCCAGGACAGTTATCTGCCGGTCTTTTTGTGGGTGCATTGTAAGAAAATAAAGAGCCTGTGGCTCCCGAATTTCTCGCAGGGCAACCGTAGATGATAGTGGTGCTGCTGGTCAATAGTCAAAGTTTTTGTGCGGAGCTTTGGCAAGTCCTTGGGTTTGCTACGGTGCGTGTCCCTCTAAATGACTACTTGCGGAGGCAAATCACTAGCCCGGGGTGTGCAAAGCCTGCTTGGGGTTTTGGTTTTCGGTGAAGATCGGATAGGGATCGGCCACAGGGACCGCGACAGAGGTGGAAATATGGGTGGGTTAGGGCTGTTTGATGTTCCAAACGCAATGGCGTCTCCTTTGACGTAATCCTTGACAAATAGGGACTTTACAGCTTACATTGCGGGGCTTGCCGGGGCCCTGTTGGCCTCGTGCGTTGGTTTGTTTTGATTGAACGATGTGTCCGAGCTCCCCATGAATCAGTCGCTCAGTATCGATCTGGGACGTGTTGCCCACGATCTGCATCTTCCCCTTTCCAAGGTTGAGCGCACCGTCGAGTTACTCGACGAAGGGAACACGATTCCCTTTATCACTCGGTTCCGAAAGGATCAAACCGAAGGGCTCGATGAACAGCAGATTCGCGACATTCAGTTCGTCGTAGGAAAGCTGCGTCAGCTAGCCGAGCGCAAGCAGACGATCCTCAAAACGATCGAATCGCAAGGGAAGTTAACCCCCGAGCTTTCGGCCAAGATTCACGGCGCCCACACGACCAAGCACGTGGAAGACTTGTACCTGCCGTACAAGCCAAAGAAGCAAACGCTCGCTACCATCGCTCGCGAAAAGGGGCTTGAGCCGCTTGCTATTGATATTGTGGACGCGGTCGATGCCACCAAGGATTTGCTGGCACGGGCCAGTGAGTTCATCTCGGCCGAGAAAGAGCTCCCTTCGACGGCTGAAGTCCTCGCCGGCGTGGGACACCTGATTGCCGAGCGATTTGGCGAAAATGGCGAGCTTCGCGGTCGCCTGCGTCGGATCTTCCAAAAGACTGGCAAGATCCTGTGCACCAAGGTAGAGACTCCCGTTGTTGCGCCGGCGGATGCTGCCGCGACGGAAGAGGCCGCTGCCAGTGATGCCGCCGCTCAGCGACGAAGCCGCCGCCGAAGAAACAACGGTAACGGCAACTGCGGAAGGGACTTCCTCAGAAATCTCGGCCGAAGTGGCAGCTGCTGCGGCAGACGCCATCGCCGAAGAAACAGTAGAGGAAGAATCGGCCGAAGACGAAGCAGACGATGAAGCGGGTGAAGAGTCGGCCGAAGAAACTAGCGAAGAGCCAGCGGCCGAAGGTGCTGCGGGTGAGGTCCTGCCAACGGGCCGCCTGTTTGAGAAGCCTGCCGAACTTCCTGTCGCTCCTGACCTGAAGAAGACGAAGAAGAAAAAGAAAAAGAAGAAGGTCATCGGCGAGCACGCCTTCAAGGACTATTACGACTTTCAAGAGTCGCTGGGCAAGTTGCCGCCGCATCGCGTGCTGGCAATCAACCGTGGCGAGAAGGCTCGCGCGATTCGCGTGAAGTTTGAAGCCGATCTGGAAGCCTTGGCCCGTGAGGCCGAAGCGTTCCTTGTTCGTCCGGACCATCCGTACGGCGATTACATGCGGCAGTGCGTTCGCGATTCGCTGACCCGTTTGATCGTTCCTAGCTTGGAACGTGAAATCCGTCGCGAAATCACCGATGCGGCCGAAGAGCATGCCGTCGATGTCTTCATTCGCAACCTGCGTAAGCTGCTGTTGCAGCAGCCTGTTCGTGGTCGTCGCGTCTTGGCCATTGATCCTGGCTTTAAGAGCGGCTGCAAAATGGTAGCCCTGGATGAATTCGGCAACGTCCTTGGCCACGGCGTGGTATACGTCATTGGCAAAGATGATCGCCGCGAGAAGGCTCGCACGCGGATTGCCGACTTTGCGAAGGCTCACTCCGTTTCGATCATTGCGATTGGTAACGGTTCCGGCTCGCGGGAAGCCGAGCAACTGGTGGCGGAAGTCCTGGCGGGAGAACTGGCCACCAGCGACATCGCCTATGTGATTGTGAATGAAGCGGGTGCGAGCATCTACTCGACCAGCCCGCTCGGCCGTGAAGAGTTGCCGCAGTACGATGCCCTGCAACGTGGCGCCATTTCGATTGGTCGTCGCTTGCTCGATCCACTGTCTGAAATGGTGAAGATCAACCCTGCCAATGTGGGCGTTGGACTTTATCAGCACGACATCAAGGCCAAGCACCTGCGCGATTCGCTTGATGGCGTGGTGGAATCGTGCGTGAACTTCGTAGGGGTCGATGTCAATTCGGCCAGCCCTGCCCTGCTCCGCTATGTTTCGGGCATGAATGCTTTAACGGCCCGCCGCGTTTATGAATATCGCCGTGAAAACGGTCCGTTCAAGAATCGCGAAGAGCTCAAGAAGGTTGCCGGCTTTGGGGATGCGACCTTTATTCAGGCCGCAGGCTTTTTGAAGATCCTCGGGGGCGAAAACCCGCTGGATGCAACCTGGATCCATCCCGAAAGCTACGAGATCGCTCGTCGCGTTTTGGAAAAGATCGGCTCGAGCGTTGAAGAGCTGGCTGCGACGGTTCCTGCTCCGGTGCGTCCGGCTGAAAAGCCTCAGTTCGCTGCGGCACTACTAGAAGCACCTGCGGCTGACGCGGCTGCCTCTGCCGAAGCGCCTGCTGCCGATGCTGCTGCAACACCTGAAGCGGCTGCTACAGAAACGGCTCCTGCGGTTGAAGCCGCGCCCGAAGTGGTGGCTGAAGCGCCTGCTGCAGAGGCTCCTGCGGCCGAAGTGGCAGATGCCGCACAAACGACGGCCTCGGCCGCTGCGGCAACGGCTCGCAACGTCATTGCCGAGCGTGCTGCTGGCGTGAACGTCGAAGCGATGGCTGCGGAACTGGGCGTTGGCACGCTGCTGCTTAAGGACATTTTGCATTCGCTGACTCGTCCTGGCTTGGACCCACGCGATACGCTGGCTGCTCCAGTGATGCGCAAGGGAATCATGAAGCTGGAAGACTTGGCCCCTGGCATGGAGCTTTCGGGCACCGTGCTGAACGTGGTCGACTTCGGCGCGTTTGTCGATATTGGTCTTTCCGATAGCGGCCTGATTCACATCAGCCGTTTGGCCGACCGCTACATCAAGGATCCACACGAAGTGGTGGGCGTTGGCGACGTGCTAAAGGTTTGGGTTGTCGAGGTAGATAAGTCTCGTCGCCGTGTCTCGCTGACGGCGATTGCTCCTGGAAGTGAAAAGCCAGCTCGTCCGCCTCGTGGCGGTGGTGATCGTGGCGAACGCGCACCGCGCGGAGATCGTCCACCACGTGGTCCACGTCCTGCACAGGCAGGGGCGGGTGCTGCACCGGCTGGTGACAATCGTCCTGCTGGCGGCGGCAACGATCGCCGAGGCAATGATCGTCGCGGTGGCCAGGGTGGCGGTGGCCAAGGTGGTCAGCAAGCGGGCGGACAGCATCAAGGGGGACAACGTGACGGTGGTCGCCGTGATGGCGGTGGTCGTCCGGATGGAGGCCGTCGCGACGGCGGACGTCGTGATGGAGGTCGCCGCGACAACAGTCGCTTTGAACAGCCACGCACGATTGAGCGCGAAAGCTCCAAGCCCAAGGTTGTTAAGCCGATCACCAAAAAGATGGAAGCGGGCAAGGAAGCGATGCGTTCCTTCTCCGACCTCATGCAACTCTTCGAGAAGAAGAAGGACCCCAAGGGAGACAAGTAGTCTGCCTTGCGGACCAATGTGTTTTGGTTTCTGAAAATCGGATTTGCGCAGGCAATTGGCCGCGTGCTTTCTGGATAGCGCTTTGTGCGCCCTTGCTTTGGCAGGGCCTTCACCGGGATAGTCGCAACCATGAATGTTTTGGCCCTACTGCAATCTCGCTTTGCGGCTCCTTTGACGGCACTTGGCGTTGCCTCGGAAGATCTGCGTCCCGCACTAGAAATGATTCGCCCCGCCCAAGACACAAAGTTTGGCGACTATCAAGCCAACTTTGCTATGTCACTGGGAAAGAAGGTTGGCAAATCGCCTCGTGATTTGGCGGCAGAAGTCGTGGCAGCCGTCAAGCTAGACGACGTTTGCGAGACGCCCGAAGTTGCTGGCCCCGGCTTCATCAATTTGCGACTGAAGAAAGCGTGGCTGGAAGCCGCCATCTTGCATGCGGCCCAGGATGAACGCCTAGGGATTGAACCTACCGCTAAGCCACGCACCTATATCGTCGATTACAGCAGCCCCAACGTCGCCAAGCCGATGCACGTCGGCCACATCCGCTCGACGGTGATTGGCGATGCCCTGCAAATGACGCTGCGCATTTTGGGACATAAGGTGATCACCGACAATCACCTGGGGGACTGGGGAACGCAGTTCGGCATGATCATCTACGGCTATAAGAACTTCCGTGATGACGCGGCCTATAAGCAAGAGCCCGTAAAAGAGCTGGGGCGCCTGTATAAGTACGTCCATCAATTTGTGGACTATCGCGAGAGCCTTGCAGCTCTTCCCGAAGCCGAAAAGAAGCTTGCTCAGCGCACGGGAGAGCTTGAAACGCAGCAAGAACTGACGAAGTCGCCCGATAAGGCCGTCGCCAAGAAGGCGAGCGATGGTATCAAGCGACTAAAAAAGCAGATCGAAGATCAGCAAGACGAAGTCAATTCGCTGCGTGCCAAGATTCAGCGTGTGGAATCCTCACCCGAGCTTTCGGCAATTGCCAATGCTCATGCCACCATCGATCAAGCGGTCCTACAAGAGACGGCCAAGTTGCACGCCGGCGATGCAGAAAACTTGCGGCTGTGGAACGAGTTTTTGCCCAACTGCCGGGATGAAATTCAAAAGGTTTACAAGCGACTGAACATCTCGTTTGACTATGAGTTCGGCGAGAGCTTCTATCACGATGGTTTGGCGTTGGTGGTAAAGGACTTGCAAGAACGAGGCCTCGCCAAAGATAGCCAAGGGGCCCAGTGCGTCTTTCTGGAAGGGTTTGACGCGCCGATGATCGTGCAAAAGCGCGACGGGGCGTTCCTTTACTCGACCACCGATCTTGCGACACTCGCTTTTCGCAAAGAGAAGTGGAACCCGGATGCAATTTTGTATGTAGTCGATCATCGCCAGGCCGACCACTTCGACAAGCTGTTTGCTGTTGCTCGCCTTATTGGCTTTGCCGATGCCGAACTGGTGCATGTGAAGTTTGGCACCGTGCTGGGCGAAGATGGCCGGCCTTATAAGACACGCAGCGGGGATTCTGTGGGTCTGGAATCCCTTTTGGACGAAGCGGTCGCCCGCGCTTTGGCAATTGTAAATGCCAACGAAGACTTGGCTACGCTATCGGATGAAGAGCGGAAGCAAATTGCGGAGACGATCGGCATTGGTGCGCTCAAGTATGCTGACCTCTCGCAAAATCGCACCACGGATTACACGTTCAGCTACGACAAAATGCTGCTGATGAATGGCAAGACCGCCACTTACATGCAATTTAGCTATGCCCGCGTACAAGGCATCTTCCGCAAATGCGAGACAACGCCAGAGGCCGTGCGTGCTAGTAAGTCTCCCATTCATCTTGATCAACCTGCCGAGCGAGAATTGGCATTGCAAATCTTGCGCATATCACAGGCGCTTCAAGATGTGACTTACGACTACATGCCGAACCACTTAACCGAGTACCTTTTCGATCTCGCCAAGAGCTACTCGACCTTCTTTGAAAACTGCTCTGTCTTGCGGGCTGAATCGAAAGAGATCCAGCAAAGCCGTTTGGCCCTTTGCGACCTTACCGCCCGTACGATTCGCCTTGGCCTATCGCTGCTCGGCATCGGCACCGTCGAAAAGATGTAGCTTCCGTTGGCCAGGATTACTCCTGGCAATCGTGGGGCGAGTGCATTCGCGTGCGAAAGGGTGGCACGTCCCTGACCAACGGGAAGGGCGTGGTGGTTTTGTATCACGGGCCCTTTTTCGCGGCATTCCTGGGCGACATGATTGCCCAACACCGCCACGCCTTTCGGCTGCGCCAGCAGGGCGTGACACGCGTATGAGGTCGAGTGTCGAAAGGGAGCGAGCGAGAGAACCACGAAAGACACGAACAGGACAGCGGGTGTACAGTTCTGGTGTGACACTGGCAAGATTCGGGATCTGCTAGGTTTGCAGCGCGTGTTGGCTTGCGACGCTGGTGGGTCATCGCCTTCGGCTTAACGCCATCCTACCAATTTCTGTTCCGGCCGAGAATGCAGCCATGGTTTGCCTAATCAGCCGGCCGGTGGCGATTGCCGCAAGCTATTCGCCAACGAGTGCTCGTAACTGCGGTGCCGATAAAAACAGGCGGTGTGGGTGGCCGGGAACCTCCGAAAAATCAAACTGTTGATAAAAGGCCTTGGACTTTTCGTCGACACAATCCAGTATTACCGCCACAAACGCGAAGGTCTGTCCTGCCCGATAGCAATCGTTCAGCGCCTGGGCCAGCAACTGCTTGCCAAGGCCCTTTCCCTGATGTGCCTGATCCACACCCAGCCAGGCCAGTACGGCTACCGGCAGTTGCCGTTTGGGGAGCTTTTTGGCGACGACGGAAGGGAGGTCCGAAAAGTCGACCTGTCCTGAGGCAAGCGTGTAGTAACCTGCAATCGCCTTTTGAGGATCAACAAGCACACGCGTCACCGACAGGTGCTTCTCTTGATGTTGCAGTGCCATCGTTTGCAGCCACGCGTCGACATCGGACTGGCCGCTATGAAAGTGCTTGCGTTCATGCTTTCGCTCTAGCCGTTCAAGCACCAGATTGGGCAGCTTGTGCTTGCTCATGGCTTACGCCGCATGAGGGCCGACAGCTTCTTTTGCTTGGCGGTCAAGCGAACGGGAGCATTGAGCGCATTCCAAAAGTCCAGTTGCTCTTGGGGAGATAGGGTGAGGACGCGAGTCTGAGCCGCCTCTACCTCTTTTTGCGCTGCGGCACGAGGATCGTCCTCACATAGTCGCTCACGCTGATGTGTCGCAGTTGCGCCGCTTCGGTCAACACTTGCTTGCTTTGCGCATCCAGGCGGACCATCAAAGGGCTGGTACTGGTGGAAGGGGGCGGTACTTTGGACATAGAAATTGGCTCCTAGGGGCGATGACCTTATTGTATTGCAAAACGCAATACAGTCAACTTCACCCGATTTGCCGGCTGTCAGCATCGCGGCATTGCAGCTGAACACCGCAGAACCATGTCACGAAGTCAAAACCGCTAATCCTTTTTGATTTCCACACGCTGGCGGACTTCGTCAAGACGAGACCCGTTCGCTGTTCGTATGCAGCCGATGAAGAACTCGACTCCAGGCAGGAAGTCAGCGGATCAACGCACAAGAGGCCCACACGGCGACTCTTCACGACAAGGAATTTTGATGCGACTCCACGCCGCCAGGCACTCGCCGTCCTGTTGCTGCCCTTTCTGAGCGCCTTCGCGCAGGCCGGGGAACTGGTGACACTGATCTTCGATTCGCGTCATGAGCTACAACATCCGCTGTGGCTCCTGTGAACCTGAGGACGACGTGAACCATGGTAGCCGGCGCAAGTCTTCCGGTAAGCGAGGTCATCCGGAAATCGCAGGCCGACGTGATCGGCTTGCAGGAAGCGGTAATGTTCCAGGTGCAGGACCTGGTGTCCGCGGGCGGTTCCGACTGGGTCGGCGCGGTCGTGACGACGGACGGGAAACAGGCGAAACGGAGAACGCCGTTCTCGGTGCGCCGAACCGCCGACGCTGCATCGAATCGCAAAAGACATTGTGGCTGTCAGAAGAACGCCACAGCAGGTGTCCAGGCTGGGACGCGATGCTGAAACGCACCGTCACGCTGCTCAAACTCAAGAACTGTATGGACCGGAAGGAATTCTGCACCTCCTGAACACTCACTTTGACCATATCGGGAAACAGGCACGGGATGAAGCGCGACGTATTGCGCAGACGGTGCAGGCCGGCGAAGGCGTGCCCGTGATCCTGGCCGGCGACTTCAACGCCCGGCCCGATTTTGCCGGCTACAAGACCTTGACCACCCCATTGCAGGACGCGGCCGTGGTGTCGCGACACCGGCCGCGGGCGGTGGCATCAGTTTCAACGGCTTCGGCAAAGATTTGCAGCCGGACAACAAGATCGACTATGTGTTTGTCAGTCCGGGACAGGAGGTGCAGTCGCACCGGCTGATCACCGATCTGTACCAGGGCCAGTACGCGTCAGACGATTTCCCGGTCCTGGTGGAAGGTCTTTACGCTGATCGCTGCCGCGTTCACGGTCTGAACGGCTCCGGCGGCGTCGGGCT